>NZ_QYUL01000009.1 GCF_003590795.1 Azospirillum cavernae | reverse complement strand
CTCCACCAGCCGGTTGGCGACGGTTTCGGGCGGACCGGCGTAACGGTCGTAAAGGACGACCTCCCCGCCATAGGCGCGGGTGGCGGCGACCTTGGATTCGGGCGCGTCCATCGGCATGACGATGACCGATTTGACGCCCTGCAACTGGGCCGCCAGCGCGATGGCCTGGGCGTGGTTGCCCGAGGAAAAGGCCACGACGCCCGCCGCGCGCCGGTCGGCGGGCAGTTGCGCGATGGCGTTGCCAGCGCCCCGGATTTTGAAGGCGCCGGTGCGCTGGAAATTCTCGCATTTGAAGAACAGCCGGGCGCCGGTGCGGGCGTCGGCGGTGCTGGAGGTCAAAACCGGAGTCCGGTGGGCGATGCCGACGATCCGCTCGGCAGCGCCGACGACGTCGGCGTAGGAAATCGCAAGGTCGGTCATGGCGCCCGGAACTCCGCGTTTGAGACTGTATGCTTAAGACGTTGCGTTTAAGACGCGGGGGGCAGATCGGTGAACAGGAAGGCCTGCTCGTGCCGCTTCAGCCCAGCGTCCTCGTAAAAGCTGATGGCCTTGGGGGCCGACAGAAGAAGGCACATGGTGCCTTCCCCCATCGCGTCGCGGGTGCGGCGCATCAGTTCTTTGCCGATTCCCTGCCCTTGATAAGCGCGGTCAACCGCCAGATCGGACAGATAGCAGCAATACACAAAGTCGGTGATCGAACGGGCGACGCCGATCAGGGCGCCGTCCACGCGGGCGGTGATGATGAGACCGGCGTTGCGCAGCATCGCTTCGACCCGGGGCCGATCCGCCACCGGGCGGCGTTCGGCCAGCCCGGAGCGGTGCAGCACGTCGATGAAGGCGTCGGCGGTCAGATCGGGTTCGACGGCGTAGTGGATGACCGGAACAGTGGCGTTGGCGGTCATCGGCTCAACCCCGCCAGAAGGGCTTGGTGACTTCCTGCTCGACGTCCGTGCGGCTGATGCCGATGTCCTTGAGCAGATGCTCGTCCAGCCCGGAGAGCGCTTGACGCTGCCTGCGCCGTTCCAGCGCGCTGAACAGCCAATCCACCAGGGCCAGGGCGGAACGCTTGCCAACGCCGGTGACGCGGGTGTCGGCGTGGGCGGCGTCGTTGGCGACGGTCGCGAACGGGCCGGGGCTGGTCACATCGGTGTTGCGCATGGGATCCTCCATCATCTGGCGCTCTCGCCTCGAACAATCGAGACAATCAGGATTATGAACATCGGGGCGGCAGGGTCAATTCCAATATTGTCACCATGACATTTCCGATATCGGATGTATCTTTTCGGCAACAGGGTGCTTCCTGTCTCAAATTGGCTGGAAGGTTTCCGTTTCTTTTCAAGAGGGTGAGGGCATGTTTCTGGCTTTGCGCCCGGACAAAATGGGACATGCGCACAAGAAAAGCAGGACAATCACACGATCATGAGGACAATCGATACGATGCATGGCCGCCATGCGGGCGACGGCCCGGCTTTGGATCAGGGTTCCACCGCCCGATAGATCAAGACGCGGCCATAGGTCAACAGCAGCTTGTTGTATTCGTTGATGAGCAGGTTGGCGCTGCCCGGCCACATCCACCAGTCGGCCAGATGCACCGTCGGCGCGACCACGGGATTGGGCACTAGCTCGATGTTGGGCATCGCCATCCACAATTCCAACAAGCTGCGCCGCATGTGGTAATTGGCCGTCACCACCCGCAGCGACCGGAACCCCTGGTCGCGCATCCAGTCGGCTGTTTCATAGGCGTTGCCGATGGTGCTGTCGGCGGAATAGCCCAGCGCGATGCAGCATTCCATTTCCTTGGGCGAGCGGCGGGACAGCCGCAGCAGCTCTTGAACATCCACCCCATCATAGACGCCGGACACGAACAGCTTGCGCGCGCGGCCCGCCGCCAGCAGTTCCAGCCCGGCGCTCAAACGGTTGCTGCCGCCGGTCAGCACGACGATGGCGTCGGTGGCGCGTTGGCTTTGCGAATCGGCGAGTTCCTGGGGCAGGCGCGGCACGTTCGCCACGAACCAGACCAGCCCGGCCAACCACGCGCCAAGCACCAGAATGGCCAGAATCGCCAGCCGTCCGGCGCTGCGCGTCAGCGAGCCGGGCCGCCGCCGGGTCACGGCAGCGACTCCAGCCGACGCAAAACGGTCCAGCGCGCCGTCGCCAGAGCCAGCAGCGCCGCCGCCAGCGGGACCAAAGCCAACGCGGCCCATTGCCAGGGGGCCAACGTCAAATCAGGCAGCAGACTGGCCCGCAACCCGCGCGAGGCGTGATGCACCCCGGCCAGCGTGGCGAGCGCCAGAGCCAGCCCGACCATTCCACCGCGCAGACTCAGCCCCACGACGTGGCGTTCAAACTGGCGGGCGATGTAGCGGTCGGTGGCGCCCATCAGGTGCAGCAACTCGACGACATGACGGTGAATCGCCAGCCCGGCGCGCACCGAAAAGATCACCGACATCACACCGGCCCCGCCGATCAACCCCACCAGCCCCAACGCCGCCAGATGCACCGCCCCGGTGAAGGAGCGCAGATCGGCCAGCCACACCGCGTGGTCGTCCAAAATGGCGCCGGGGGCCGCCGATTTGAGATGTTGCGCCAATCCGGGGACGTCCACCGGCCCGTCGGTGGTCACGTCGATCAGGCGCGGCATCGGCAACAGCGGGTCCGCCGCTTCCGGCCCCAGCCAAGGCTCCAGCAAGCGGGCGGTGTCGGCGCTGGTCAGCGCGCGGGCCGTCTTGACGCCGGGGGAGGAGCGCAGGACGGTCAAGGCGGCTTCCACCCGCTCGTCCAGCGGCGCGGCGGCGCCGCCGGGCAGGGGGGCGATCTGCACGGTCAAGCCGCCCGCAAGGCCGCTGTCCCACCGCTGGGCCATCTCCGACACCATCATCGCCCCGGCGAGCGCCAGCGTCGCCAGAAACACCATCAGCGCGGTGATCCAGACCAGAAAGCGCGCGGACGGGTCGCGGGCCAGCGGCAGGTCCGACGGGCGGCTGAGGAAGAACAGGGCCACGGCTCAGCCTCCCCGCGCGGGCTGGGCGGGGACGACGTGCAGGCGTCCATTGTCCAGATGCAGATGAGGATGGTTGAAGCGGCGGATCAGCGCCTCGTTGTGGGTGGCGATGACCACGGTGGTGCCGAGCTTGTGCAACTCCTCGAACAGATAGAGCAGGCGCATGCCGATGCCGTCGTCGACGTTGCCGGTCGGCTCGTCGGCCAGCAGCAGGCGCGGGCGGTTGATGACCGAACGGGCGATGGCGACGCGCTGCTGCTGCCCGCCCGACAGGGTGGAGGGCTTGGCGTGCAAATGGCTGCCCAGACCGACCCAGCGCAGGATTTCGGTGCAATGCTCCACCATGTCGGCGTCCGAGGCGCCGGCCATGCGCAGCGGCAACGCCACATTGTCCAGCGCCGACAGATGGTCGAGCAGGGCGAAATCCTGGAACACAACGCCGATCTGACGGCGCAGCTCCGGCAATTCGGGGCGAGTCACGCGAGCCATGTCGCGCCCGAACAGAGTAATCAACCCACGCGAGGGCCGGTGCGCCAGATACATCAGCTTTAGCAGCGATGATTTCCCCGCGCCGCTGGCCCCGGTCATGAAATGGAAGGAGCCGGGCGTCAGGGTGAAGCTGATGTCGCGCAGCACCTCCGACTCGATGCCGTAGCGCAGTCCGACATTCTCGAAACGGATCACGGTCTCACCACAGCCTCGCCTCTGACCGCGCGCTGAGTCCAAGGGGGTGTTCCCGCCTGAACGCCGCGCACGGCATTGGACAATGCACCCGCCTATGGGCGGAAGTCCACAATTTCGCCGGTTGCGCGCGCGCGGTTGGGAGTCGTTTTGAGCGACCACGCTTGAGAATGTGGACGAATCCTGACAAGTTCGCCGCCATGATCTGGCTTCGCTCCCTTCTCTTCATCGTCGCGTTCTATGGTTGGACCGCGTTGATGTGCTTCGCCCTGTTGTGGATGCTGCTGCTGCCGCGCCCGCAGATGATCGCCGTCGTCGTCTGGTATCTGCGGACACTAGCTTGGCTGGAGCGGGTCATCGTCGGCATCCGGTACGAGGTGCGCGGGGCCGAACACATCCCCGACGGCCCGTTCCTGCTGGCGGCCAAGCATCAATCCGCCTGGGAGACGATGAAGCTGCATCTTCTCGTGCGGGATCCGGCGGTCATCCTGAAACGCGAATTGATGTGGATTCCGATTTGGGGTTGGTACGCTTCGAAAGCCAAGATGATTCCGGTGGACCGGGGGGCCGGGGGCGCGGCGATCAAGTCGCTGATCCGCAACTCCCGCCCGGTGCGCGACGAAGGGCGGCCCATCGTGATTTTCCCGCAAGGCACGCGGGTGCCGGTTGGAACCTACACGCCCTATCGGGTTGGCGTCGGCGTGCTGTATGAAAGCCTGAAGATTCCGATTGTGCCGCTGGCGCTGAACGCCGGTCTCTATTGGCCGCGCCACAAATTCCTCAAGCGGCCCGGCACCATCGTGGTGGAGTTTTTGGCCCCGATCCCCCCCGGTCGGCCGCGCGCCGAGGCGATGCGCGACCTGGAGGAGCGGTTGGAGTCGGCCAGCGACCGGCTGGTGATGGCGGCGGGCGGCCCGCCGACGATTCGCCCGCCGGTGACGGCCCCGGCGGAACGGCGGGAGCGTTCGGCCCCCGCCTCCGCATCCTGAACGGCGTGTCTTAAGCGTCGGTCGTCGGCTGGGCGGCGACGGCCATTCCGGTCATCGGTTCGATGCCGGTGAAGGCGATGCGGGCCGTCTGGCCGATGGTGATGGCGTGAACGCCGGTCAACGCGCCGGTGGACACCCATTGACCGGCGGTCAGCGGACGGCCCAGCCGCGCCGTGACGCTCAACGCGAAGGCCAAGGCGGCGGCGATCCCGCCGGGCAGCTTGTCCGCCGCGCCGGTTCCGACGCTTTGTCCGTCGATTTCCGTTTCCGCGCGAATCGTCTCCAGGTCGCTTAAGGACTCGGTGATCTGTGGGCCGATCACCAGCCCGATGTTGTTGCCAAAGGACGGCACCGACGCCATCGGCCCCAGCGTCATGACCGATGACAGGGCGTTGCCCGCAACCTCGATTCCGGCGTGGACGGCGCCAACGAAGGCGGCGGCCTCCGCCGGGCTGTAGTCCAGGCGGTCGGGCGGAGCGTCGGCGGCGACGCGCACCACGAACTCCGCCTCAACCGCGCCAAAACCGCCCGCGATCACTGGAAAGCGCAAGGGGGC
>NZ_QYUL01000008.1 GCF_003590795.1 Azospirillum cavernae | reverse complement strand
GGCTCGCAACGAACAGCATGCCCGGTTCACGGCGGCGGATGATCTCCTCGTCCAGCGACCAGTGGCAGCGCCCCCAGAACTCGCAGTGCTTTTCGCCATCGTGGCAGAACGACGAGCGGATGCTCATTCCGACCTTGGCCGCCTTGTCGACCTCTTCGGCGCGTAGGCATGATTTTTCGCCATCCGGAGCCCTCGGATCGATCGGTGCCGAGCGACCCCGGATCACATGCACCTTGTTGGACCGCTTGCGGTATTCCCGCGCCACATCCTCGGCCAGGGCCAGGGTGGGCACGAGGTAGAGGATGGACTGGTTGACCTTGGCCGCCTCGACACGCAGGCGATCGAGGATATCGCAGATCGCTTCCAGGACTTTCCGTGTCTTGCCCAGGCCAGCCTTGCCCTTGATCACACGCGCCGGTGGTTTGACGGCGGCCCCTTCGGCCTTGGCATCGTAGTAGTTCTTCACCAGCCCGTCGAATTGGTCGATCAGCGCCTTGAGGCGCCGCGTCGCGATCCTCGCGTCAATCGCCGAGACGGGCTGTGGACCGGAGTGATCGACCGGGCCGAGGAGATCCTCCTCATTCCAGCCATGCCGTCCGGCGACCTCGATCAGTCTGGCCTTGGCTCCCGTGGCACCGCCGTCGGCAAGACCATCAGCAGTCGGGAGCCGACGGCCAAACGCCTCGCTAAGGACAACCTTGCAGCGCTCGACCGCAGCAGCCCGTGCGATGTCGGGCACGAACTGATTGGCGAGGGCCTGGAACGCGACATCATCATCAACGGCCTGTTTCAGGTCGTTGGCGTTGCGGATTAGCGCTGCATGGTTTCGCATGAGCGCTCATCCTTGCGGATCGCGCGATCGTCACCTTGCGGAAATGGTCGGCGGGCCATATATTTTCCGATGACGACAGCGGAGTTGAATCGAGCCATGATCACCTCTTGCTGCTTGGACGCCAGGGTCGCCACAACCCGAAGCGTCGGTTGATACAAATGCCCAGCATCACCGAAGCCCGGCCTGCCACGGCCGGGTTTCTCTTTTCAGACCTCCGTCTGAGCCTTTCGCGGCCGACCAGGACGGCGCGGAGCGTAGTTGACCTCGACCCCCTTGCCCTTCAGGAATGCGACGATTGCGTCACGCACCACGTCGGACAACTCGATGCCTTCGCGGGTGCAGGTCCGGTGAGCCAAATTGCGCAACGCTGGATCGACCGCGATCCTGATACCCGCGCTCATCCTACCGTCGATGATCTGGACTGCTGCGCTCATCACCGCTCTCCATTATACGATGGACATAATATAGGACGCCAAATGCCTTGGTGAAATACCTGCAGAGGGAAAATCTTCGCTTTTCGGAACATGCATGCCGTCTGGCATCAGATTTCCTTGGATCCTCAGGCAGTCGATCGGAAAAGGCCGTGCCGCTGCTATCACGATCGTGCGGCGTCAACTAGTTTACTTGGGCGTATTTTTCTGGCTTTGCATGGGGTAGTGATCAGGAAGGTCGCGCAGTCCCCCTTCCCTTGACCCTCCGCCCAGGATCTCGTCGAGCGGATCCGTCCCGAGCCGCAGTGCGCGGCGCAAGACTTCACTAACCAGGGCGTTGCGCGATCGGCCTGCGCGTTCGGCGATCCGGTCGACCTCCGCGATCCAGGTGCCCGGCAGCGTAATGGTGAGGCGCTCCGTTTCCCTCATTTCAGCCGCCGATTTCTTCCGGCCTCGATGCCCATTGGTTTCCCGGCGGCGTCCACCCCCTTCCCCTGCGTCCGGCTCGATGTCGGCACCGCCTCTCGGCAGCCCAGTGCTTGGAATATCCTGGGCGGTTGCGGCATCAATGAACCGAGCGATCGCCGCCTCATTCGCCTCACCATGTCCTTCGTGACCCGCCCCTGCCGTCTTGGGCTTCAGGATAAAGCCCTGTCCCAGGCTCGTGCTCGACCCGCTCGTATGTGTGTTGCTGCTCATGCTCCCTGCCCCCCTGCATCATTCCTGCTTCCACCGACCCCACTGGTCCCGCCGCTCAGGTCGGTGCCGACATCCTGCATCCGCATCGACCTCCAAGCCGCGACATAGTCGTCATGCTCACCGTTAAGCAGAGCGACGACCTCGTCGGCGAGTGCTGCAACCTCGGCGCAGGCCACGCGATCCCGATTGCGAGAGGGAATCTCCATTGCGGTCAGCCCCTGCTCCAGCGGCCGCGCATACGCGGTCCGTAGCCCAAGCGTCGAGATCGCCGGCCTGATGCCCTGCCCTGTCAGCAGGGCAATCGCTGCACGGGCTTTGGCGTTTCCGGCACCGCGGCGACCGCCCTCAGGTTCAGCCTTGTTGAGCAGCGCCAGCATCGGCAAGTCCTCGCGGACTACCCGCATCTCCAGCGCGATCCAGGCATCATCTTCCAACGTCCAGCAATCAAAAGCCGAGGGCCCGATCGGGATGAGCACGGCGTCGGCGATCGTCATCGCAGCCCGCTGGCCCCGATCATCATGGCCGCCTAGATCGATAACGGTCAAATCGTAATCGGGCGCCATTCGTGCGATTTCGGTGCGCAACCCTGTCCCACTCTGCCGGATGGTCGTTATTCCATCGTCGAGGTCGTAATCGGTCTCGATCTCGTCCACGGCCTTGCCAAGCCTCACCGCCGCGGTCTCGTAGGCTGTCCGTCGGCGGGTGGCGGCCCAGCGGGCGGAGGAGCGGCTGTGCTCGTCGCCATCGACCAACAGAACGCGGAGGCCGCGCCGCGCAAAGGCGACGGCGAGATGCACGGAGATTGTGGAAGCGCCTGGTCCGCCCTTCACCCCTCCCACAACCACTTTGTATCCTGCCCGGGCCACATTATTTGCGCCCGCTCCTGCAGGCCCGCGATCGGAACTCGCGCCAACGCTCCCTTCGCCTTCACCTCTCGTCACCGTATTCATACACACGCTCCTCGATGTCGGTCGGACCGATGACGTCCGTGCGATGGCGCTACAACGTTGGCGCAACGTCTCATCGCCTGCGGGTCACGAATCCGGGATGTTTTGGTGACCATGTTGTCGCCAAAACATTGCGTGAAGGTTCCTGCACCGAGTGATCGCCGTGAGCCGGGTTGATTTGCTGGCGCGAACGGATTGGGGACAGTGAGGCGCAGGATGCGGCGGGATCACGCCATTCCCGGTGTGCCATAGATCACCGGGCCGTTGCGCCAACGTTGCAGCGAGGTTGCTTGCGGCTCCCGTTAGGAATGCTTTCGGTTCCGGCTTCAGCCTGATTGAAAGGGGGCGCCGGAAACTCGGTGCCCATGAGGGGGCGGTGGCGTTGCTAATTGCAACACTTTCCGCGGCGGTCCTGATGTCGTCGAGGTGTTGCAATTAGCAACGCCCAACCCGTTCCGCCGATCAGCCTACAGGTTGATCGACGAAGAGGGCGTCGATAGCGTCCCGCATTTCCAGTAGCATCGCGCGGTCCGTGTCGGCCAACCGTTTGCGAGACGGATCCGGGTGGGAAGCCGGATGAGGAGAGCGCGTCTTGCGAACTCGACAACGAGATGCACGGCGACCATGGATGCCCCCCGACGACCAACTTGCTCATCGCCCGCCGCTTCACCTTGCCCTACGGCCCGCCGGTGGACGTCGCGCTGACGCCTTGTCGCCATCGCTTTTCGTCACCGTAACCATACGTTCCACGCGCGCCCCGAATTTATCGTACCGGTGACGTCGGGGCGATGTCGCTGCGACGTTCGCGCAACGTTTCGTCATCTGCCAGGTCACGCACTCGCGTTGTTTCTGTGACGATGTTGGTGCGGAAACGTTGCGCCGACGTTGCCGCAGGGTTGCCTGCGACTCCCGTCAGGAACGCTTTCGATTCCGGCTTCAGCCTGCCTGAAAAGGGAAGGACACCGGAAACTCGGTGCCCAAGGGAGGGCTATGGTGTTGCTAATTGCAACACCTGCCATTGCGGTCCTGATGTGGTTGGGGTGTTGCAATTAGCAACACCCAGCCTGTCCGCCGATCAGCCTACCGGTTCATCGACGAGGAGGGCATCAATGGCGTCCCGCATTTCCCGGAGCATCGTGCGGTCCGTGTCGGCCAACGGCTTGCCGGTGGGCTCGGTCCGCAGGGAAACCAAGGCATCACGCGTCGCCAGGACATTGCGGGCGATGCGCTTCGGCAGGCTCGAATGCACGATCTCGGCAGGGTCTTCGGAGGGGCGCCGCAACTTCGTCGTCGTCGCTTTGGCTTCACCAGGCTCGACCTCGGCGCCGGCATAGGTGCGCTTGGCCCTGTCCCAGGCGGTGGTCTGGGCGTCGGCATCCTTCAGGTCGGCGATATCCCGCAGCACCTTCATCGGCACCCGAACCTGAAGGTATTCCGCCCGGATCCGGGCGGGAAGATCGAGGACCTTCAGCGTCCGAGAGACTTCCGATTTCGCGATGCCGAAGTGCTTGCTGATGTCGCCCTGCGACCAGCCCCGCGTGGCAATGATGCGGGCGAAGCCGTCCGCGACTTCGAACGGGTTGAGGTCGGAGCGGAGCAGGTTCTCGACGAGCGCGATCTCGTCGGTGGGCACGTCGGCGTCGAGCACGACGGCGGTGATGGTTGGCTGCCCGAGGGCGCGGACGGCACGCAGACGCCGCTCACCGTAGGCGAGTTGGTACAGGCCGTTGGGTAGCGGCTTCACGCCGATCGGTTCGAGCAGGCCGTAGCGCTCGATGGACTCGGTCAGCGCCGTCAACTCGGCCTCGTCGAAGTCGCGACGCGGCTGATCGGGGTTGGTGGCGATCGAGTCCACCTCGACCTGGGCTGTGCGGGCGTTCCGGGTCTGGAACGAGACGGGCAGGGCGCTCTCCCCGGCCGGCTTGGTCTCGCGGCCTTCGCGCAGCGCGCCTAGCATCGCGTTGTTGGTGCGGCCAAGTTTACGCGACATGGGTCACCTCGCTCATGCGGATCCCGAAGCGTTTCGTGCGTTCGGCAACAAGGGCGTCGGCAACAGACCGTAGAGAGTCTGCGCCGGCAGCATTCGACACTGCGCTCACCGCCGCCTGTCCGGCCGCGAACGCCTGGCTGTAGACCGTTGCGCGTGGAAGCGGATCGAAGATCCGCGTGGTTCCCGAATACGCCTTCTGCAGTTCCAGCAGCGATTCCCGATCCTGAGTAAGGCGCTGGTTGAACATCGTCGGCAGGATCCCGAGCACCGTCAGCGTCGACTGGACGGTGTCGCGGATGTCGGAGATCGATTCGAGGATGTATTCGATGCCGAGCACCGACATGAGTTCGGTCTGGCAGGGAATGAGGACGGTGTCGGACGCTGTCAGGCTGTTCATCGTCATCTGCGCCAAGTGCGGCGGAGTGTCGATCACGATGAAGTCGTAGGTTTCGCGGAGCGGTGCGAGCGCCTTGCGCAGCGTGAAGATGCCGGTGACCTGGCCCTGAAGTTCGCCCTCCACCTTGGCAAGGCGGATGCTCGACGGCACGACGTCGAGGCCGGTGTCTTCCACGCTCAGCACGATATCGGTTAGCGTGGCTTCCTTGCGGAGCACGGCGTCAAGCGTGCGCCCCTTGCGGTGCAGGTCGATCGCGTTGAAGCCAAGGTGGATCGTGGCGCTGGCCTGGGGATCGGCGTCGATCAGCAACACCTTGTGCCCGCTCTGGGCAAGCATGGTCGCGACGTTCACGCTGGTCGTGGTCTTGCCCACTCCACCCTTCTGGTTGCTCACGGACACGACCAGGGCAGGGCCGTGCTTCACGCCGAGACCGGCGATCTCATTGTGCAGCAGATCGACCACTACCTGCGGCGGCTTGTCGGATCCGCGCTCCCAGCCGCTGACTCTCTGCTTGTCGTAGCGACGGTTGAGCCGTTCGTTGAGCCACGCCGCGAATTCGGACTGGCTCAGGCCGAGGCGCTCGCGGAATGCCTTCACATTATCCCCCAGCAAGCCCGGCTCCGATCAAAGGTGACGTCTGAGCCTTGGATACAGGTAGCGCCCACATCCGTCAAGAAACCGCTGTATTGGTAGAAACTGACTACCCACCACGGACGCATCCGTGGATGCTACGTATCGTGGGAGAAGGTTCAATGGAAGGGAGGGGCTGTTGCAAATAGCAACAGCGTCACAATGCTGGGACCGGCTGAGGATCGACGCGCTCCTGCTCCAGGAGCAGGCCCGTGTCCAGAATGACGCGGGCGATTTCGGCTCCCGCACCGGCGCGTGCGGCCAACGGCGCGAGAGGACCCGTGTGTCCTGCACGGCCCAGGTGGGCGACAAGGTCCTGACCCATGAGGTGCGGACGGATGGAGGCACCGAGGCTCTGCTCCAGATACTCGGCGATCCGGGCGCCTCCGGCATCGACATCACCCCAGTGCCATAGAATTGGCGGTGTCGGCGAGGTAGCCAGCAGGCGGCGAAGCAGCGACAGCACGGTCATGCTTGGGAAGCCGCCGGTGTAGACGGTGCACACATCATCTTGCCGGATCTCACGGACATGGCGGTGGAACGAGGTCAAATTTTCGATGGTCAGAATGCGTGGGCTTGCGACGTCCGCCCGCCAATGGAGCCCAGGCAACCATTCACGATGCGCCGTGATGAAGGGTGGCGTCGAGCCGGGCAGTCTGACATCGGATCCGACAACGGACAGATCGATCTCGACGGGGCCGGACAGGAAGACCGGAGCGGTGAACCGCAAGAGGCCAAAGCGTTCCAGCACGCCATCATCGGAAATTCCCGAGGGCTGCCGGTCATCCTCAGCGCCTGCCATGTCTTCCATCCCCGTAGATGCCGTGTCCCTCTCTGGACCGAAGCCCTGGATCACGTCACGGAGCATCGGCAGCAGCCCACCAAGATGGCGTTCGACGATCTTGCTGGCGTCGTTCGGATGCAGCGGAAAGACACGCGCGGAAAAGGTACGGGGATCGATTCCATCCGCTTCGCCTCGCGCCAGTGCGGCCAGGATCCGGAAGCGAGCCTTGATGTCGGCCTCGTCAGCGATGGCAAGACCGAAGGCGCTTTCACCACGCGTCCAACGGGCTGTGGCGCGGTCGAGCAGGTCATGCGTCCAACCCACCGCGGGCAGAAACGTCCGAACCATGTCCGCAACGCGGCGGGCTTGAACGGGCAAGCGCTCCACACCAAGAAACGCTGCGAGCCGGTCGGCGTCGGCGACGCGAATCTTCTCGATCAGATGCGTCCGCTCGAACCGTCCTAGGACAATGCTAACCGCACCGGCCGCCGCGGCCTGTTCCAGGATACGCCGGAACACCGCTTCGTCGGTTCCCGTGCGCAGACGGCTGTAGTCCGGGGTTTCGGATACCGATCGGTTCTCCTGTCGGCGGCGATCGGCTCTCCGCAACAGCCGAGCAAGCAGATTGGTCGCCACGGCTTGGGGAGTGTCTGGGTTCGGTGCCGAACCAGTGGATGAGCCGTGTCCGGGGCCCCCCTTCACGAGGCCGGATCCGGGGAACCGTTGGCGGTGTCGCCCGTCGCCTGCCCTTCCTGAAGCGCGGCGGTGCGGAAGCCGTCGAAGCCGATCAGGCGCGGGTTCGCTTTGCGAAACTCCGCATGGGCGAGGGGCTTGATCTCCTGAACGTCGATCATGATCGCGGTGCCCATTCGCGAGATCGTGACGATGGTGTCCATGAACTGCTCGAACGTCGAGCGCTCCTTGTCCGGGGCGGCGATGATCGTCTGCAGGCCCACGCTCTCGTTGAACTGAAGCACCTCGCTGACGACGGCGGCGTCCATCTTGGAGAACGCCTCGTCGAAGACGGCCATGGCGAGGCCGCCGTCGAGCCCCTTGCGGTCGGGGTAGCAGGTCGCGGCCAAAGCGGCGCCGATCGAGACATAGAACGGGACCTGCAACTGCCCACCGGATCCGGTGCCGATGCGGCGGGCCAGATCCGTCTTCACGTCCCCCTTGCGGTTCAGCATCTCCAGATGGAATTCGAAGTAACGCCGGGGATCCTCGATGTCGCCGATGTCCGCGTGCGGATCGAGAGCCAGGGCCTGGAGGCGTTTGAGCGCGTTCGAGGTGGCCTCGTCGAGAGCGCCGCCAGCCTCGCTCGCCTGCTCGAACAGGGGCAGGTCGAACTCCGGATCCGACGACCGGTTGATGAGGGTGATCATGTCCCGGTAGCCGGCCGCGTCGCGCTTGGAAAAGCGGTAGGTCAGGCCGTGGAAGTCGCGTTTGCGCAATTGGCGGTTCAGATCCTCCAGCACGCCCTCGATGGCGTCGAAGGCGCCACGCACCTTGCCAACGAAGTCCTCCTTGAAGGTCCGGATCGTGGCGTTGCGCGCCTCCGCAGCCCAGGGGAATCGCTTCAGGTTAACGGGCCGCCTTGTCGGATTAGTGTTTCGAGATAATCCTGGTCGAGGTTTGCGCGTTTTCGTCGGACCTTGAGGCTGTGCTTGTCGGTCGGCTTTCGGAGGAGGTTGATGGCGATATGGCGCACGATGGCCATGTTCTGGGGTCCGCTTCCTGATCTGAGGCGAGCGAGATCGTCGTGAAAGACGACATCGAGCACCCAATGGAGACCGTTTTCGATGCCCCAATGGGCGCGGACGGCACGGGCGAAGGTCTTGGCATCCAAGGTGGTGGAGCACAGGTAGTAGCGGCGGTCTCGCTGGGTCCGACCGTCGCGTTCCACGATGGTTTCGATCATGCCGATCATGGCGAGGCCGGGAAAGCGGGGTTCGTCGGGGTAGCGCCGGTCGGAGAAGAGCCAGCCGACGTCATGGCAGACGGTGTGGCGGCGGAGTTCCAGGCGGCCATGGTCATTGTCGATGGTCTCCAGCGTATCCGCGATCATCTCGGCCGGCGGATCGGCGAAGAAACGCTCGACATCGGCGTGGGTGGTCGGCCGATTGCCCTTGAGCGCCAAAAGATAGTCGGCGCCCTTGGCGCGGATGGTTTCGGCGATGGCGGTTTGGGCGCCCATGGCGTCGATGGTGACCAAGGCGCCCGCGAGTTCCAGGCGTTCCAGCAAGAGCGGGATGGCGGTGATCTCGTTGGACTTGGTTTCGGTCGCCTCCTGACCCAGGACCAAGCGCTGGCGCGCGGCCCAGGCCGAAACCAGATGCAACGGCGCCCGCCCTTTGGCCCGGTCATGGCTGCGCCGCGAGGTCTTGCCATCGATGGCGATGACGTCGGGCGTCTCCTCGCACAGTTGCGCCACCCAGCGGGTGAAGCATTCCTTGAACAGGTCGGGAGGCAAGGCGTTGATCACATCGTTCAACGTGTCGTGGGCGGGAAGACCGCGCTCGTAGGGCAGAAATCTCCGCAAAAACTCAAGCCGAAGGTCGCCCCACAGCCGGATCTCCACAAAATCTTCCATGCCGCTCAAGGTCGCGCACAAAACCAGCAGCAGGATTTCCGGCAGGGGATACACCACCCGCCACGACTGGCGGGGATCCTTCAACGCCGAAAAGTGATCCAACATCGAACGCGACGCCATGGTCGGCTCCCAAAGCCAAGGAGCCTTTCAGGAATCATAGAACCACACCTCTTGGAAAGGAGGACCGCCGTTAACCTGAAGCGATTGCCCTGCTCCGCAGCCTCCGCCTCCTTGCGCACCAACTCGTTATCGCGCAAGTCCTCCTCTTCGGAAGCGATCCACGTGGATACGGCATCGGCCATCAAGAAGCGCTCCTCGTCCCGTTCGGCCGCGCTTCTGGTATCGTCATCGGTCACGGTTTCCGATGACGCGGCCGGCACACAGTCCGGCCGTGGCAGGTCGAACGCATTGAGATAATCTCGGACCGTTCCGAACAGCGCGTCCTCGGTGCCGGAGACGCGCTTGAAGGTCTGAACCAGGACGAAGTTTTCCAGATGCGCCAGAATGGCGTTCAGCCACCGCGGGTCGTCGATGGGAAAGGCGATGGCCTCGCGGTCCGTCGGCTGGATGATGCGCGTGAAATCGGGCTGACCGGGATCGGTGTCGGCGAACATCAGGCTGCGCTGCTCGTCCGCGTGCTCCTGGCTGATCACCCTGGCCGCGTAGAGCAAGGCGTCGTCCGACTTTTCCTGAATGGACCGGATTGCCTCTTCATTGCTTGCCAGGGCCTCCTCAAGGCTGTCAAGAGTGGTCTCCAGGCGTCCCTTTGAAACGTTCTTTGTGGCGGCTTCGGTTTCGACCGCCTTGAGGTCCCTTTCGGCGGCAAGGATGGCCTGGGTGATGCCGCGATCCTGCTCTTCGGCGATCCGCGCCCGCTCCAGGTTCGCGGTCACGAAGCGCTCTGTCAACGTGCTCAAGGTGCAGGTATCGCGCGTCAGGTCCACGGGAACCAGCCGGTTCGCCTGGTCTTCGCACGCGCGCAAAACCCGCTGGCTGG
Organism: Azospirillum cavernae; assembly: GCF_003590795.1. Taxonomy (GTDB): domain Bacteria; phylum Pseudomonadota; class Alphaproteobacteria; order Azospirillales; family Azospirillaceae; genus Azospirillum; species Azospirillum cavernae. The sequence goes on along the minus strand of NZ_QYUL01000008.1, from coordinate 47,695 downwards.
CGATGAGGTTGGCTCGTTCATCGCTCAACATGCGCAGGGACGCTTCAGCCTCCCGCCGCTCCGCCCGCAGTTGTTCAAGCGCTCCTTGGGTGTCGACGCAGCCAAGCAAGAGGGGAGAGGGAGCCCGCAACTTGCGCACGGTCCGGGCGGCCGCATGCATGAGATCGACCGTGATGGCCGAGTCCTCGCGGCGAAGTTCGGTTTCGGTGCGGACCATCATCAGCCCGCCCAGCAGATAGTCGAGAAACGCGCGCGCGTGACGATTGTCGGTATCGACGACGGTGGCCAGCGATCCACGCTTCGCCGGCCTGGTATCGGGTGTCTTGGTCGTGTTGACGATCGATGCCCCGTCGATGTCCGTGCGCCGATAGACGGACAAGGCGGTTTCATAGATCTCCGGCGCGACCAGCAGCGCCTCGCGCCGATCACCAAGAACGGCCTCCGCGGCCAAGCGCCACTCCTCATCGACGCCGGTCACGCGTTCGCACAGCGGCGACGCGTCGATCCCGGCCCGCTGGAGGGCCTGGAGGAGGGGGATGGTGGTGCGCCGGTTCAGCAGGCTCTTTCCGGCGCTCACGCGGCGAATGTTTTCGTCGATGGCGGAGATGTCCGCCTCGATGGCGGTCATGCGGCTTTGCACGGTGGTTGCGCGCTGCTCCACCATGCGCAGCACGCGTCCGGCAACGGCAACCAATCCTGCATCCGTGAGCGCAACGGCAAGGACCGCTTTCTCCTCGACCTTGAGATTGGCTGATCCCTCGGTGCGCGTTACGAGATCCAGGAAGTCGGTCAACGCATCGGGAGCGATGGCCTTGATGATGGGCAGCGCCTGGCGCAGGGCATCGACCAGACGGCAGGCAGCCGTCAGAGCCTCGCCAGTCGTTACCTCCCGACGCGACAGGTCGATGCTGCGGATCTCCAGGTCGAGAGCGGCGAGGGCCTGAGCCGAAGCACTGGTGTCTCTCGCTTGGCGGAGATCGGCAAGCCGTTGCGTCAGGTCGGCTCGCGTCGCTTCGAACCTGCGCAGGGCTTCGATGACGTCGATGAGCGTATCCCGTGCCTCCACCTGCTTGCGGCGGTTGCTCTCGCGGTCGGTCATGACCTGATGCAGGCGTCCTTGCAACGCGCCAAGACGGCGGCGAGCCAATAGAGCGCGCTGCGCACGGATTTCACGAGCGCGTTCGGAAAGCGCTTTGACGCTTTCCAGCCGGCGCTTCAGTTCATCGACCTTCTTTTCGATCTCGGCGTAGCGCGCGATCGAAGCCCGCATTTCCGCGACCGACACCGGATAGGGATCAAGGATGTAGTTGCGGACGAATTCGGTGGAGGACGTCACCGCCTTGAAGGTGAGCGCGTTGCGCAAGTTCTTGAGGAACTTGCTCTTGTCCATCTTCCCGAACTCCGGCCCGAGAATGTGGCAGATCTCGGTGACGAAGAGGTCCGGGCTATTGGCTATCAGCAGATCAAGGGCCGGATCCGCCTCGATGGCGGCCCGAACTTCCTCCCAGGGCTTCGCTTCGCTCCAGCGCCTGCCGTCCTCATACACACCCTCCTCGGCCACATCGTCGGTGGTCAGGATGCGTCCCTCAACGATGAACAGGGCTTTGGGATTTTCGCGTTCGCGATCCTTGTGCGCTTCGAGGCAGAGGCCGACCGTAACTTGGCGGTGTGTGTCGGTGCGCTCGAAACCGAGCAGCAGGTAGGTGACCGCCTGATCACGCAGGAGCATCGCCCCTTCTCCGCTGCCCTCCAGGTCGGCGTCGTCGATGGCGCCGAGGCAATAGTCGCGGACAGTGCGCTTGGACTTCACCGACCGGGCGATTTCCTCGTTCTGCACCGAGGCGTTCAGGCGCAGGCGTGTGCGGTCGTTGCCGGTCAGGACGGTCTGGATCGCGTCCAGGATCACGGATTTTCCCGCACCGTTGTGCCCCAGCAGGGCGATGCGTCCGCGAACCTGGATGTCGTCCTTGAAGAAGGCGTACCAGTTCACGAAGCCGAGATGGCGCAGTTCGAAGAAGGACGGCCGCGGCCGATCTTCGTCGGGAAGGGTGGGAGGAGAAAGCGCCGTCCCGGACAAGGCGGCCTGCTTGAGCGTCTGATCGAGGGAATCGGGCATGTGAACCTCAAGGATGTCGGCCGACGGAAGAGGGGACGCTTGGTCAGATCATCGGCGTGGGATCAGGAACGGGATCGGGATCGGGATCGCCTGCGCCGTCGAGATCCTGCGCTTCATCGCGAAGGGGATCCTCTTCCGGCCTGCCGGTGCCGTTCGCGGCCCCCTGGGCATAGCGCAGAAGGGATTCCAGCGTCGCCTCGGCCATGGCAAGACGGATGGCTGGCCGGATCTCCAGCATGGCATCCTGTCCCTGCTCGTCGAGAAACCGAACGAGACCGTGGCGCTGGAAGCGCCGGACCAATTCGGTGCTGCGCGTGACCGACGGGCGTTTGCGCATGGTGCGCTCCTCGATCATGGTCCAGACTTCCGCCAGCGTCGTGTCGCACCGTCCGCGTTCCTTGATGTCGAAGGAGCGCACCCGTTCCTCGTAGATGACGCGCAACGCCAGGAGGAAGAGGGTTTCGTCCAAGCGCATGGCGCGTGGCGCCGCACCGGCCTGGTCGATGATGCCGATCAGACGTTCCTTCTCATCGAGGAGGAAATCATATCCCAGGGCGTCGAACAGCGACTCGAAGTAGGCCCGGTAGCGCCGTCCGAGTTCGTAGGGCCTCGTGCCGCCATGATCATCGCCATAGATGAACTGGCGATCCCAGAGAGCCCGTGTCGTGGCCAGGAGGTCCTGTTGGAGGGTTTCCGCTTCCTTCCCAGACGCGCGGTCGAGAATGGCACTGAGGTCCTGCAGCATGGGCGATCCTCTATGCGCTGGGGGTGGAACGAGGGAGTCTGGATCCGGGTTTTGTTCTTCGGGTCGAAGGGCCACTGCCGTCCCGAACTGGCTGGACGCTGGGAGGCGATCCCGGATCCGCCGGCGAGATGCGTTGCAACGCGAAATCCCGGCAGATCAGCCAGTCGTTGTCGACGAGGCCATCGCGGTGCTCGATGACGTACCCGTTCGGCAGGGGGATCCTGGCCACCGGCATGGAGCGCAGGGCCGAGAAAATAAGGAACTCCTCGATGTCGGACGGAGGCAGGTCGGCGGCTGTGATTTCGGCGCGTCCCTCCGTCGCGGCGGCGTCGACCTTGTCGCGCACGTAATCGCCGAAGCGTTCCGGCGTGATGCGCAGACGACGATCGAACGCTTGCTTGGCGTGCTCGAACGCCTGCCAGAGAGGATCGGGCTTCGGTCGCATGTAGCGCTTGTTCTCCACCGGCGAATACGGCTTTTCCGGCTTCGCGAGCCGCTCGCCATCGATGTGAGACGGGGTCTCGAAGAGCAAGGTTTCGACTGGAATCTCGGCGCCGTAGTCGAGATCCGGCAATGCCCGAGCAATGTCCGCCAATCCCTTGGCGAACCGTTCTGCACGTCCGCTCTCGACCAGATCCATGTAGCGCAGCGTGTTGGAAAAGCGGCGTTCGATGGTGCTTTTCGTGCGGTCGATGCGGTCGCGGAACGTGTCGATGGCTTCGATGGCCAAGCGAATGTCGCGCAGTTGCCCGTCGAGTTGGGCTTGGGCGTCGGCTGGTGTTTCCGCCACACCTTGCGCCACCAGGCTGTCCGCGACGGTCTGGAACAGCACCGGATCCGAACCGATGGTGTCCGCCATCTCCAAGATCTTGTACCGGTATCGGTAGGGGTGGTTGCGCACGGATGTCAGTTTCCGGTAGTCCCCGATCACGATCCTTTGCACGAAGTCGTCGAAGAACGTCTTGACCAGACTGTTCACGGTGGCCTGAGACAGCAGGGACTGTTCGATATCCTTCAGATTGCCGACGACACCACGGGCGTAGCGGGCGAACTGCTTGGCGCGCTGCGCCGCCTCGGCAACCCCTTGGGCGTTGGTCCCGGCGTCCCGCGTCACGCTTTCCAAGGTGCTGTAGACGCTGATGAACGTGCCGCCGAACGTCTCGGCCTTCCGTTCCGCGAGTCCGCACAGCGTGCTCAGAACTTGCGTGGCCGCAGCGTTCATTTCAACGTGGGTGGTCCATCCCTCCCTCTGCTCCAGCAGCCAGCCGGTTTCGATCAACTCCATGTAGGCAAGGGGAGCAGTCAGATGGAATTCCTCACGCTCGTCGTCTGGGAGCGCCCTTGTGAAGGTCAGCAGGCCCTCTTCCAGATCCACCATGACGTCGTCACGCGTCGGCTGGCGGGTCGTGTCGAGCCCGAACAAGCCATCGTGCAGCCGCGAGAGCAGGCGTTCGTAGGCGTGCCGATATTTGTTTGCCAAAGGGCGGAAGATGTCGTCCGGGAGTGCGCTGAAAAGCAATGGAACCCCCTCTCACACGCCATGTCATTCCAGTTCGTGGCTTGGAAGACGGCCTTATTTCAACCGTAGCGGTTAAAACTGGGGATGGTCAACTGGGATCGAAGTGCGAAACCCCATGTGTCGCTCCTCATTCGTAAGAATCCGGAACTTCCGAAGCACACGTTCGAAAACCATATAGGAAGGGGTATGCGAAAGCGTTATCAAGAATATGGGCCACCGAAATCGCATGATCGTCTTCGTCGAGCGCATTCCTGTGTGACCTTTTCCAAGGCGCATACTCGGAGGCGCGATGGTCGAGTGGCTGCCAGCGAAACCGACACCGATGACGCTTTCGATAGCGACGGGGGAAGGGAAGGGCGGGGTAAATCCGCCCTTCCCTCGCTCAGAACCAGTCCCAGTTCACAGAGCGGCGCCGGGCCGGGAGGATGACATCGTCATCGACACGGGCGAGAGCCCGATGGATGGCGTTGCGGTCGGCGTGCCGGCTTCGGGCGTTGTAGATGCGCCGGAACCGTGCGGGACCGCTGCGCTCGCCGGGCCGGGTTTCGCGGTGGAAGGCAGCGAGCAGGTGGCGAACGACCAGACTTTCATCGACGGCAACGGCATCATGGCGGAGCCGACGACTTCCGATTCGCCAGCCATTCTCGACGTAGCGCTTCCAGTTCGGCTCGTCCTCGCCGCGCTCCCACGGCAGGAAATACCAGTCGATCTCATGCCGACGTTGGACGAGGTCGCGCTGGCGACGCAGGGTTCGGGACATTGATTGTGCTCCTCTTCGTTGTGCACAATCGGTCATCCAAATGTATCGCCTTGAGCAGCATGTGCTGCCTCCCTGTCCTTCGAAGCCGGATCCGGCGTCTTCACCAACCGGATCGCCATCCTGGAGGATGGCTGCGGAAAATGTACCTCCAGCGGAGGCATCGGCAAGCGGCTTTTTCCCTGTCCAGAAGGGATGAGGCGCTGCTGAGAAACCAGCCCCAGCCAGTCTGTCTGACAGCGGCAAGCGACTGGTGTCTTGTCGCGCCCCGCATAAGATCGGCTGAGACGCGAACAGCAGTGGAGATGCGCGCATGGAAGTGAGGGTGCTGTCCCAGCAAGGCGTGCTCGACGGCGGAGCCGAGGGCGCCGACGTGATCGTGTCCATCCGCAGAACCGCATCCGACATCCCGATGGCGGATCTCGACCTCGCCTGCATGCAGGCGACGCTCGGCGATGTCGATGCCCTTCTGGCGCTGCGGTTCGACGACATTGCGATTCCCGCCTACGGTTCTTTCCGAGGTCCGACCATGGACGACGTGTCCGCCATCATCAAGTTCGGCCGGCGGATCCGGGAGCGTAAGCCGGAGGGCAGGGTGGTGGTCCATTGCCTCCACGGCGTCTCGCGGAGCGCCGCCATGGCGCTGACGCTGATCGCCGACGGACCTTGGGCCCCGGCCGCGAGGAGGAAACGGTGCAGCGGCTTCTGGCGCAGGATGTGGAGGGCGCATGCACCCCAACCCTCTGATCGTCAGCATGGCCGACGCCGCCTTGTTCCGATACGGCGCCTTGGATGTCGCCCTGGCGGCCGTCAGCCCGCGCTACGTCAAGTGGCGCACCTTCTGGCGTCAGGCGGCGGCCGATCCCGCTCGCCACTGGGAGAGGTCCCGGAAGGCACGCTTCCGCCGACGGACTCCGGACTGACACCAGCCGGCTGGCGTCGAGTGCAGCGGCCTACAGGTAGCGGCAGTATGTCTCGACTTTCGCGCGAACCGGCCAGGTCGCCAACCATCCGATTCTGACCAGCCGACGCCGCAGCGCGACCCGTCCGCTCAGCCTGAGCCGGATGGTCGCCGCGCGCTGGTCGATCTCGTCGCAGGCGAGGGCGGTCGTCACACCCGCCTCGCACAAGAACGGCTTATCCTGTCCGCTGCCCCGGATGGGCACCGATCGCAAGAGCGGTAGCGCGATGCCGCTCGTCGGAGCAACGGCTTTCGGCTTCGACTTCAACGGTGCCAAGTTCCGCTTGTGGGCCGGCTTCCTGGCGAAGAGGTCCGGGCCGCAGTAATCGGCGAAGGCAATCGCCTCCGCCTCCGCCGGAAACTCGATCCGCAGGATGTGGTCGTAGAGGTCGAACACATCCTCCTTCTTCCTGGCACCGAAGACCTCGTAATCGAACATCGTCGATTGATGGGATGCTGTGGGTGCGACATAGGGGAGCCAGGCGGCGAACCGTTCCAGCCGGTCCGAAAAGCCGATCACCGCGAGGTGGATCACGGCGCCGGACCGCGTCAGGGCGAAGTCGTGGAAGATCTCCTTCAATCCGTTGGGCATGGCCTGGTCCAGGTGGAGGGAGCGCACGACCGGGATGGAGCATCCGGTCGAAGAGATTCTACCACGACGTCGGGTCATTCATGGAGTGGTGTAGACGGATGGTCTTCCATAAGGCGTCGGTTGCACTTTTCCCGTTCTGGACAATCCGGTTAGACTGCCGGCTTTCCGATCGGAGCCTTCACCCACATGTCGTCGACCTTTCCAGGCGTGAACGCAGCGCCCCAGTACCAGTCCGAGTTTCTTCGCTTCCTGAATCCCCTGCTGGACGCACTGCGGGACAGAGGCGGGCAAGCGCGGCCGCGGGAGGTCTACGAGGTCATCGCGGACCGGTTGGGCCTGTCGCCGGAGGAAAGGGCGGCGACCGTCAAGTCAGGTGGGGTGCGCTTCGAGAACCAGATCGCGTGGGCGCGATCCTATCTCGTGCAGACCGGCTACATGGATTCCCCTGGACACGGGATCTGGCGCCTGACGGAGAAGGGAAAGGCCGTCCATTTGGATGGGCCGGACATCGACGCGATCTATCGACAAGTGCAGGAATTCAGGGCGCTGCAGAAGATGGGACAGGTGGATGCCGCGCCGCCGACATCCTTGGCGACGGAAAGCGCTGCCGAGCCGGCCACCGTCGTTGAGGCTGACGCTGTTGAGGACGATGCCATCGCCCCGTCACCACAGACCTCTCCCTACAGCGACCATCGTCCCGGATTGGTCGCGCTCATCGCCAGCATGTCGTCGGCCGGCTTCGAGGAGTTCTGCTCGGAACTGCTCTCCCGCGTCGGCGTCGAGGACGTTCAGACGACCCGCTATTCCAAGGACGGCGGCATCGACGGCATCGGGCGCTTGAGGATCAACGAGTTCGTCGCCATGCCGGTGGCGTTTCAGGCGAAGAAACCCGACATGTCCGGTCGCAAGGTGACGTCCGAGGAAATCCAGCGATTCCGGGGCGCGATGGACGGGAACATCGCCAAGGGAATCTTCTTCACGACCACCGCCTTTACCGAAGACGCGAAGCGGGAGGCCAAGCGGTCGGGAAAGGTCGAGGTCGAACTGGTCGACCTCGATCGGATCCTCGAAATCTGCGAATCCTACGGTATCGGGCTGACCGAGCAGAAGATTCTGGTCCCCAATCCGCAGTTCTTCGAGCGGTTTCGCCATTAACCGCCGCGCCCCTCGACGCCGGGAGGGCGATCCCAGCCCTCTTGGCCAAAGAACGGTCTTGGTCAAGGAACGGGCTGGCGCTGGACCGGCGATGTGAACGCAGCCGGCTCGCCGCCCTCAAACTGCTATGCGATCAGCGACCGGTTCGCGACCGTGCAGGAGGAAGTGCGCGCCGACACAATGATGCGGCAGAGCCGCCTTCATCGGCGGTCGGTCGACCCTGAGCATCGTCGCATCAGCGCGAAGTCGGTGGTGGCCGAACTTTGTGAGGTGATGCGGGAGAACGCGTTGCCGGAACCTGCCGACGTGGCGGTCGAGGCGGCGTAGGCCGCCCCGAACCGTTACCTTGCGGAAAACAGCATCATCGACTTCCCGGCTGGCGATAGGACGTACGGGGGGCACCTGCGGCCAATGGTCCGAGCCGCAACCGAGGCTGCTTTTGGGTTGCTCGTAGGTTCACCTCGACGGGTTCTATCTCATGTGAATTCGACATCTGATCTGGAAGCCTTAACCCATGCGAAGATCGAGCAGATTGACATGGCGTTGGAGCAGATACGCTTCATGGCGCACGTATTGGCAGGAGGCGGCGACCGATCCGGCCGCTCACTGGGAGCGGTCCAGGAAGGCGCGCTTCCGTCGGCGGGGTCCAGAGTGACGGCAGCCGACCAGCGTTGAGAGCAGCAGCCTACAGGTAACGGTAGCAGGTTACAGCGCTCGACCGAGCGGGCCATGTCGCCAGCCACCTGTTGCGAACCAGCATGCGCCGCAGGGCGACCTGTCCGCTCAGCCCGAGCCGGATGACAGCCGTGCGTTGAGAGATCTCATCGCAAGCGAGAGCGGTCGCCACGCCGACCTCCTGGGGAAGCCGTTCTCCCCGGCTCCCGCGCCCATCGCCCCGGATCGGCATCGATCGCAGGGGCAACAGCACGATGCCGCCTTTCGAAACCTCGGCCAGTCGAGCGGCGAATCTCGCCAGGCTCTCCGGGTAGCCGATGACCGCGAGGTGGATCACCGCGCTGGATCTGGTCAGAGCGAAGTCGGGGAAGATCCCCATCAATCCGTTTGGCATGGCGTGGTCCGGGTGGAGGAGGGCGTACGACCGGAATGGGGGATCTGCCCGAATCTCATTTTGGGATCAGGTCATGGTTCCCTCGGTTGCGACCGTCCGCCTCCTTGCCGCCACTTTTCGGGTCCGGGTCGCGATGGCGCGGTGATACCCTGCCGATCAGGTCCGTCGGCTTCGACGCCACGCCGACGATGCCGACCGCCTCCTTGCCGTGGAGCGTTTCGCCTCGACCATCCCCTCCGATCCATGAGAGCACTTTGTCTGGAACCTGATTGATCAGACCGAAGGTTGTGTACAAGGCGCTGACCATCACAGAGCAGAATGAAATGCTGTACCCGACGAGAAGAACGATTGAGGTCAAACTGTTTGGGACGATTGACTGCATTTGGCTGATCATGCCGCTGCCTACGTATTTGACCACTGGATTCAGCGCCATCACGGCGAAGAGGAAGCCAATGATCATCAACGTCGGTCGCAGGAACAGATTGAGCAGCAGCATATATCCGGCGCTGCCGCGCGCGCCCTCAATACCCTCCCCTTCCATGCTGAGATGAGCAAGGGCCCATAGGGTAGCGCCGACTACCGCCTCCAGACAAACACAGAGCCATCCAACAACTCCGAACGACCACATGAGCCAAGGCACCATCGGCACCACGACCGATAGCACCGTTCCGGCTAGGAAAAACAGAGAAGCAAAGGCGTTTACAAGCCCCATCAGGGCGGTGACGATGCCTCCGCCAGGAAGCGCGCTGGCGATCGATGCGCCGATCGCGATGGCGCCGCCGACGTTCGCCAAAACGAGACCAAGATTGCCGAGCGATGCGATCGGATCGTTGCTACCCACGGAAAGTTTTGTCAGAAGATCGGCAACCGGCTTTCTTATTTTCGAAACCAGCAGCCCCTCGACCTCGGAGTCCGAGAGTGTTCCCATTGCGTCGCCACGCGCGGCCTCCGCCGGGCCGACATGCATTTGGGCGACCAGTATCGGATCGGGCGCAGACGCTTCCTGGCCAAGCGCATTGTTGACGATATAGTCGGCCATTGCCATCGCGGCACGGGCTGCTGGTAAACTCGAGTCTGGAACTCCCCTGAGCGACGCGCCCGTCGTTTCGGCGGGCTGTCGTTTCGCCAGTTCGGCGACGCGACCTTGCATGGCGACCAGATCGTTGAACCACACGCCAGCGTACAACCAGCCCGCCTTTTTTGCCTCAGCCTTGAATCGGGCGCTCAGGTCGGTATCGGCGCCCGCAAGCGCCCCGTTCAGGTGTGCGCTCAGATCCGCTTTATATGTCGTAATAGACTGAGTGATGTCTGCGGAGAGGTCGCGCCACGAGCCGAGCAACGGCCCGCTGGGAAGGCCGCTGCTCATACGTTGCGCGACGATCTTCACGCCGACGTTGAGCAACGACTGTGCGAGTGTCTGGATCGCAGCCGCATGTGCCCGTGCCGCCTCCACATCGATCCGCTCGACCACCACGCTGCGGTTCACCGTCGATCCGTCGCTGGACGAAATCATGCGGCTCGATGTCCATGCGAGTCGACCACAGGCGTCCTCCGAGATGCCTGACGTATCGTTGTCATTCTGCACGCCGAAGGAAACCGTCGTCGTCGTCGTCGTGATCGTCTTGGCCGAAGTGAAGATGCCCGCAGGCACAACCTGCGTGTCGGATTTGCTCCCCGGAATAGCCCGGATAGTCGGTCCACTGTTTTGGAACGAAGCATTCACGGCTGCTGAGCAAGCCGCCGCCCTGGCTGCGAAACGCATCAGTGCCACTGGTGTTTCGATCGAGTTTGCCGCGATCGGCGCGCTGCCGGTGGCGATGGTGTCGACAACCCGGTCCCACACGCCGTTCGCAACGTTGTTGCCCATGACGGCGAGCCAGATGGCGACCAACTGAGCGACGGACAGGCCGTGTGCCACCGGCGCCAGCATGCCGACACCGATCGGCAGACGGATCGGGACCCACAGCGACGACCAGCGACGTCCAAGGGGTTCGCCTTCGTGGGCGGTCTGCGCGACTGCGGCGACGAAACTGTACAGCACCCAGAAGCCACCGAGAGCAAGGCAAAGCGCGTTGAGGACTTCCAACGCTTTTGTTGCGACGGTTCCTCCACCGGCTCCCGCGCTACCACCTGCTCCGCCAAGTCCGATCGTCGGGATCGGGCCGAAAAAGTTGACGAGCCACTGGATGGCCAACGAATCCGGGTTGCTCTTCAGAAGTGTGCCGATGTTGACGGCGTCGGCAGCGAACGCGATGCCGACGCCAAGCGCCTGCAGCGCAGCGATTATCAGTACGATGGTGTACCAGCGAACCAGTCGACCATCGCCACGTGCCAGCATCGCCCGGACCAGGCTCTCGGCGAAGACCGGTCGCACCGGCACCGGGACGACGCCGAAGGCCATCCCACCTCCCGGAAAACCCCAGCGCAGCACCTTGCCGATACCTCGACCGACCGTCTTCAGCCGCCGCGCAACCCCTGGCAGTACGCCACTCGAGTCTGCCTGGGAGTCAGTGCCGTCCATCGCGATAGCGTCGCGTTCGTTTTCGTCCTGCGCCATGTCGCACCTCCCGTCCAGCAGGAGCGCCTTGCGCTGCCTACCCGAAACCTCGTTGTCGAGATCTCCGCTTTCGGGAGTGCGTCGCCTTCGGCCCTGACAGGGTGGGCGGCAACGACAAAGGCCCGCGAGCCTGTGCCGTGAGTGGCTGGCTGGCGTTGGGCCAGCCAACGAGCAGCGGAAAGGTACTGCTGTCCAGTTTTAGTATTTTGGGCCGACTTTGTTGGCTACAACCAGTAGGGCGAGGCCGCTGACCGCGATTCCCAACATGACAGGCTCGATCGAGCCGACGCCCGCCTCCATAACCAAAAAGAAGCCGCCGAATAGCGTCAAGGCCAAACCCACAAAGCCACACAGGAACTTTAGTAAATTGTTCATGTTACGCCCCTTCTTTCTGAAATATACGCTGCACCATATATTGCATCAAGCCCTTGCTCGTCCTGGTCTGCAATTTATTCGCACATTTGGATGCCTCCAACACCGACCTTCTCGGGCAAGTCGAGCATACCGGCATGTCGGCGCCCCGTTCGCACAAGCGCGCCCCGCTCAACCAGCGTTCGCACCGCCTCGTAGAGGCGCGGCCGTCGATCCGGCGTACCCGTTGTCTTTTCGCCGGCGACGAACCCAAGCGTCCGTCCCACCTCTGCCATTGTGATCGGGAGAGGCGACGTTAACGCGACGACGGCAACGCGCAGCGCCTGCGCGGGAAGGGCACGGTCCGCAGCAAGCCGCCGCAGGATCCCCGCCTCTTCTGATCCGATGGCCGAACGGCTGCCGTGACCACAATTGCCCATGACTGTCCCCTTCTACGTGTCGGCGTATATGATGATATCAACAAACCAGGGATGCAACCGCCAAGCACCGAAATCGTAGCCGTCTTGATAAGATGGTGCACAGTGTTCAAGTTCATTGTGGTTTCTTGGCCTTTCTTACATGTTCTCTTCATTCATGGCGGCTCCGAAAAATGACGAACTTCACAATATTTCGTCGTCTGTCAACTTTCTTCCATCTCAGTATCCGTCCTACACTACCGGCACCAACAACGGTCATTCTGAACTGGGAGACTCCCATGAACAGCAACGAGAACGAAAAAAATGTCGTCTTCGATCGTCGATCCGCCGTCATCGGCACCCTGATCGGACTCGTCATCGCGGTCGCGATGCATGTGGCCGTGTTGAAGGGCTACTTTCCGAAGTCGATTTTCGATGTGATCCCGTCTCCGTTTCTGACATCAGGCCACTGATCCGATACTTGGCATGCGCCGATGCCCGTCCGCTCGGCTTTGCGAGCGTGGAAAGCATACACACCGGCTTCAGTCTTTCCTGATCGCTTTTGGCACCGGCGAAGTAAAAGGGACCGGCTCGCCACGGCCCGCGAACCATCGGATCGGCGCCACGACATTGCCGATACTGACGAAGCCGTCCTCGTTCTCACCGAGAGCGGCTTCGGCCGCCGCCTTCGCGCCCACGAGATGAGGACACTCGCCTACCAGGCCACCCGCAGCCCAGGCAAAGATACCATCATGACATTCGAGGAGGAGCGGGGTACCAAGCGGCACCCCGCCGTTGGCGTCGTAGTAAAGCCACTCACCCCAGATCCAGATCATTGCGACACCCATGAGAACCTCATGAATATAGTTGTTTGCGTGACCACATTTCGTAAGAAAAATGACGAAATAATTCAATGTTTGCAAGCATAAATTTGAAGTTTCTGATAATCTTATAATATTATTTCTGGAGTAATAATGAGCGTATACGGATCATCGAATACTATTACTGATAATTTATTTCATTGATGGCGAAAAATGACATCGAAAACGGAGTCGTGCACAGGGATCTCATCAAGGCGGCCGGTGGCTGTGACCATCGGCTACGGAAACTCCCGGCGACGCGGCGAGAGGAGGGCGATGACGACAAGCCGCAGGATCGCGTCCACGCTCGCAGCCGCCGAGTGGGACATCCGACGCGAGGTCGACCCGATGACCGACGACGTGACCATCAGCCATGCGCTGAAGGGCGAGCGCTCGATGACCTACCATTTCGTCTGCGGGCAGAAGGACGGGAAGGTCCAGCAATACTCGGCCGGCTTCCGCGTACCCGGTGCCGCGTTCAGGGATCCGGAGATCGCCGCGCGCATGCGTTACGACGGCGCAACGGAGCCGCTGGTCGGAACGCGGGCGAGTCGGATGCTTTCGCATCGCGGGTGATGAAAGCGAAATCGGTTGCCGTCGAATTCACGGGGACGGGAGGGACGCGCTACGTCGATCACTTTCTGCCGGAGACCTCGAATCAGAATGCAATCACGATGCTGGAGCACATGAGGGAATGCGTGCTGAAGATGAGAGGCCAATGATGGCTGTTTCCATGAATTCGCCTCCGCACGGTCCGTCCGCGCCACCGCGATGCTGATCGGAATGGCATCGTTGATGAGTCATCGCTCAACGTCATCAAGCAGATCGGCGATGTCATAGCCGGCTTCGTACGCGGCCATGGCGACATCCTCCTCCAGACGGCTCCAGTCCTCCGGCGTGCCGATCCATTCGCGGATCTGCGTCCTGCCTTGGAGGAAGGTCAGGATCGCATCAAGTTCCGGAACCAGACCCTCGAAGTTTCGGCGGATGAATCTCTCTGCGGAAGGTTGTTCTTCCGGCGCAAAATATTCGACGTCGTCGGAAATGCCAACAGCCTGCCATGCCATGACCTTGCCGTGTGCCCGAACGATGGCGAGTGCCTCGACGGGGATCGACTCCTCATCGCCCCAGATTTCGAGGAGCGACTCCGCAGTCTCCTGAAAGCGCGACACGTAGATGTCTTCGCTCAAGGATCCACCTGCTTCATCCCAGTTGCTGAACGTCTTGACCCATCCGCGGACTCCGCGGCCGAAGTTGTTCTGATACTGGGAGACGATGAGTATCGGCCCGTTTTCCTGATCTTCCAGGTGCGGAATGTATTCGAAATCGTCATCACAATCGGAATCGTTTGGAGGGGGAAAGTATCTGATGGGCATAGTGCGCTTCTCAAAATTTAGAATTCAGAGTTCCAAGGTTCATGGCCGTGCCGCCATCATCGCTGACCCTTCGCGCTTGGCCCGAAACGCGGCGCGCTGGCGCAGCGCCGAGGTGATGGCGTCGGGATCGGCATCCAACAGGCGGGAGATTTCGCTCACCGGCATGCCATCCAAAAGAAGGGCTTCGGCTTTACGGCCCAGGGCGCCGCGACCGACGCCGCGCTCCCGGCTGATGGACATTACGCGGCTTACGCTGCATCCCAAGAGGCGTGCTACTGCCGCTGGTCTCACTCCTTCCGCCCGGAGGACAAGGGCCCTGCCGGCGTCCACGTGGTTCCAGCGGGGAGGATATTCCGAGGCTCGCCGTAACCTGCGGACGACGCTCTCCGAGATACGAAGGCGAGCGACGATTTCGGCACTGGTGGCACCAGCCGCAGCCATGTCCAGGATCGCGGCGCGCATATGGATCGCGATCAGCATCTGTCGAGGGATGCGGGCACGGCGAGGGGGACGCAGTGCGGTGCGGATGGCTCGTGAGCCACGGCCGAAGGCGCGGGCGATCGCGCGGACCGACATCCCGGAATCCCGCATGCGACGCGCTTCGCGGCGTTCGACCGCGTCCAGTGGCGGCGGAGGCGCCGGCCTGGACAGTCCGGCCCGCTTGACGGCGGCTCGCACGGCATCCTCGTTGACGCCCAGTTCGGCGGCGATCGCCGGCTGCGAGAGGCCGAGTTCGACGAGGGAGCGCACCACGTTCAGGTCGATGCACTTAGCCGCCATTCGTGCGGCGGGCGATCCACCGTGATCACGGATGATTTGCGCAACCATCGCCCGATCGGCGCCGACGGCGCGCGCAACGTCGGTAGCACGCAGTCCCTCACCGTAGAGCCTCATGACCTGTGCCCGGTCGATCCGCTTCTGGCTCATGGGTTCCTCCGCGAGCGGAGCCGGTCCCAGTAGGAGAGGCTCTGCGGTCCGATGCGGGAATCATCGACGGTAAGAGAAATACAAATTTCTCCGGTCACGATGAAGCCGCCATCAGATGCTCTGCCGAGCGTGACTTGGTAGATCTCTCGTACCGGGCGTCCACCGCGTTGCTCCCATCCATCCCGCCGGCACGTCACGCAGGTCGTGCCGGCATTAGCGGCTTCGACTGCGCGGATGGCCGCTGCAATGCGTTCCTCGCCATCCCGGCACTCCACCTCGTCTGGTATCTCGGCTTTGCCGGTATTACCCCACCACGAAACTGAGATCGTATTGGCCATCACGTCTTCCGTTTTCCAAAATATGTGAATTGACACGCTCAAGGCGACATGTCACGCTAAGCATGAATTCGGAAATACGAGGTGTCAAGGTATGGAAAACGTTGCGGCAAAAAATTCTGAAAATTGTGATGTGAGCGAGAAGGATTTCTGGGGTGGCCTCGTGGCAAAACTCCAGCGGGCCCACCTGGACCCCGACGGCCTGCTGTTCGCGTACCAAACGATCCCGGTCCGCGCGATCAATGTCCAGGATGAAGGCGCGCTGTCAGCGAACTCCAAGCGGTTCATCGAAGCGGTCAGGGAGCAGTTCAGGAAAGCGGAACCGCATGTGCGCCGGGGATTCGCCACGAAGGTGCTGGCCACCGGCATGCCGTTCGACCTGCCATTCGCCCTCAACGGCCAGCCGCTCGACGTGGAGATCCCGACCGCTGACCAAGCACTCGGGTTCATCGTTTCCGACATCGCTTGGCACGATGTCGCAGACGAAAACGAAGCGGACGATTGCCTCTATGAGGTGCAGCAGGCGCTGCTTCGGACAGGCGCCAACATCCGCGACTTCGGCCTGGGCGATGACGAACTCGTGCAATCATATTTTCTGAAAGAACAAAATTTGCCACCGTTGCCTGAACTGATTGGTATGGACCATCTTGGTATGCCGCAGAACGTTCGGCTGTACGTGGCAACCATCCATCAGCGCGTTCAGGCGGGCACCGCATCCGGGCCAATTGTAGAGGGCATGCTACGTGCGGTCATTCGCTACCTTGACGACCTCGTTATCGAGACGATGCGGCCTGAAGACATAGTGGCGTTTCGGAGCCGGGCGGGACTGACGCAGGCACAACTTGGAGAGATAATCGGCGTGTCCAGGCAGCATGTTTATGCGCTGGAGAAAGGTCGGTTCCGTCTCAGTGCCCGGCTAGGCCATGCGATCATGGCCGCCTGCAGTGCGGCGCCTCGATCGTCCAATTTTGGGTGAGTCTTGTCCGACCTCAGGATCGGCAGAGCGCTTGTGGAAATCGTCCACTAAATTCGGAAATGTGTTGACGCGGTACCCAGCGGGGACTACACTGAAATCGGATTTCAGCGAGTGAGCATGGGCGCCTTTCGCTGTAGATCAAGGAGTGGGTTATGGGAGAAGCGAAGAGACGTATGAAGGGCGACGGTCTGCCCAAGTACTTGGAGTACACCATCTACTGCGGCGGGCATTCTGGCCTGGGCTCCGACCGCTGGGATCAGGTTGAGACGGAAGCAGACATCTCTGTGGCGATCGCGGAGATGCGCGCTGCATTTCGGCCCGATGAACCGGCCCGAGTGTTCGGCGTGGAGCGCGGCACAAGTCGAGAAATTTGGTTATTGACGGACGATCCATCGAATCTCTTGACACCCGAGGCGAAGCAGGAGCGTTCCTACCAGTTCAGTCAGCAGAAGACGGGCCAGCGGCTGCCGAATGGTGCTGATATCGAGGTTGGGCGCTGCGAGCAATGCGGAACCAGGGACCCGGTCGTCGTGACGCTGGTGGACGGGAGTATTCCTGGCGTTGTGCTGCCTGGAAACGGTCGCTCGGAAAAGGCTGTGTGTGCGGAATGCCTTGCCGATATCGCAGCGGGCCAGAACGCATTCCCGACTATCGCGGTATCGGTCAGCGCTGAGGGCGGTTGGCGGCGAGTTCGCTGGACCGGACGCGAGGTTGCGTTCTGATGCGTGGAAGGGAAACAACATCGCCCCTGTTCCGCCGTCGGCTTCTTCTTCTGGGCGCTCTTCTGGCCCCGACGGGAACCAAAAATCAGAGGATAGCGATGCTTTCCAGTTTGCTGGGTCTATCGCCCGGAGGAATTCGGAAATGGTACTACGGCAGCCGACAACCGGTTGCCGCTAACCGCTCAATATGGCTCGAACGCATCGAGCGAGAGATTGCCGTCCGCAGCCCGGCACGGAAAGGAGAATAATTATGACCAGTACCACCCCCCTACACCCTGATGATCTCGCTGAGGACTACGAGGATCCACGGACGCGAAATCTGATGCAGGCGCTCCACGCAGCGTTCGATAATATTGATTTCGGATATCATTCCAAAACCGTCAACCAGGACGCCAACGCTGCGAGGCGCCTGCCTGGACTGACCCTCGTCAGCAAGGGAGCCCTGGCGCTGGTGGGGCGTGACGCGTGTGCCGAGGCGTTGCGCGCCTTTCTGACCGGCATACCCGATGACCCGCGCCTTTCTGGAATTGTCAGAAGGGGATGGGGTTCGCCCGAGGGTCCGGTAGCGATCGCCGGTGAGGAGGTGTGGATCAAGATCGACATTTTCGAAACCGGGCGTCGCGTTCCCAACGATGTCATGTCGCATGTGATGACCAAGTCAGAGCGCGCCATGGACGAGGCCGAGTTCGTGCCACTCGACATCGGGCACTGGGCGTGGCCCGAGAATGACGGGTCGACCTCTATGGTTGCAGAGACGACTGCATCGTCGAACTAAGCAACTCCAAGATCGTAATCGTCTGCAGTGCGATGCTTCAATCGTCCAGTCTCAGGATCGGTGGAACGCTTGTGGAAACCGTCGTCCGCTAAATTCTGAAAATTTACATTAACTCAGTTCCCAGCGGGAACTATACTGTTGGAGAGCAGCATGATTTTCGGTTCAGTGTGTTCGGGTATCGAGGCGGCGTCGGTTGCGTGGCACCCTCTGGGGTGGCGCGCGGCCTTCCTGTCTGAAATCGAAGCGTTCCCTCGTGCGGTGCTGACCCAGCATTACCCGACCGTGGCCCTGCATGGCGACTTCACGACGATCGAGGCTAAACATAATGAATCAATTGACATTCTTGTCGGCGGAACCCCCTGCCAATCCTTCAGCATCGCAGGTCTCCGAGGAGGACTGGCGGATGAACGCGGTAACTTGGCGCTCGAATATCTTAGACTGGCTCACAGATTGCGCCCCCGGTGGGTGGTCTGGGAGAACGTGCCCGGCGTCTTGTCGAGCAACGAAGGGAGAGACTTTGGCTCCGTTCTCGGGGGGCTGGGCGAACTCGGGTATGGGTGGGCCTACCGAGTGCTTGATGCTCAGTACTTCGGAGTGGCCCAGCGCCGCCGTCGTGTTTTCGTTGTCGCATATCTTGGAGACTGGCGACGTGCCGCCGCAGTACTTTTTGAGCGCCACAGCATGTCAGGGCATTCTCCACCGATCCGAAAAGCGTGGCCGGACGTTGCCCCCAGCCTTAGCGCGAGCATTAAAGGCGGCGGCCTCGGCACAGACTTCGACTGCGATGGCGGCCTGATCGCCTACGCGATCCAGGAGCGAGCCGTGAGCACAAACCTGGAGTCTGGACCGCAGGGGAAGGGTTACCAGCCGGACGTCACCTACACTCTTGAGGCTCGCCCCAATGTGCAGGCGGTTGCGTACGCCGGGTGCGTCCGTCGTCTGACGCCCCGCGAGTGCGAACGCCTTCAGGGCTTCCCTGACGACTATACGCTGATCCCTTGGCGAAAGGGCATGGCGTCCGACGGTCATCGCTACAAGGCGCTCGGGAACTCGATGGCGGTGCCGGTGATGCGCTGGATCGGGCACCGGATCGCGGAGGTCGACCGAGTGTTAAGCCGTAACGCTGCTTGACCATCCACCCGATTTCTCGGATTCGCCCACTTCGGGCCTCACGTCTCGAATTATTCAATATTTCGGGTACCCGCGGAAGATCGCCGCTCGCAAGCAGGTTTGAACAGGAGAATGTCTTCATGTCGCAGAATAAAAAATCGGAAATATAATTCGTCAAATTCACCATCTGACGCTGGAATCAGGCCACTCGGCCCTGATCGACCCAGGATCTAAGGATGGCCTGCAGGATACCCTGCGAGCCCTGCACCCATTTGCAGAAGGGAAAACGACGGTCGTTGAGGGGATGTCCTTCACGGCGGTTCCCGTCCCTGGAGGTTTCCGGTTCGATATCGCCTTGGATGGCGACATGGACGCGATGGTGACCTGCTACGCCGCAGTTCCGGGCGGTGGTGAGGCGGTCTGGCGGCAGTTGCAGTCCGACCGCTCGGCGCTTGGCCTGGAACCCGTGGCGTGCCGCAAACCGGCTGGCGAGCCGTGGCTTGCTGCCATGCTGCGCATCGTCATCCCGACGAGCGTCAATCAGATGCGGGCCATGATGAATATTGCCGTCTGGGAGCAGGGAGCCGCCTGGGCGCTGTTGCGCTGGGGAACGCCACTATCCATTGATGCACCGCCCGCCGAGCCGCCAGAGAGGGCGTCTCAGGAACGTTCGAAGGCGATGAGGGACGTCAAGCGCGTGATCAACACCCTCGTCGGTCGGAGCATCGCAGCCGGCGCCAACGGCCTCATGGGCTTGGTCGATCAGCAGGCTCCACGACTGAAAGGCACGCTCGCCACGGCCATTGCCGGCCTTGATGCTGAGAAGCGTGCCCCTGAGGAGGCGAAGCGTATGGCAGCCACGCTGCGGTCCTGCGCACGCCTGTCGATTGAAGGACAGATCGTCGAGCGTGCCGGCGAACTCAAACTGCCGCCCGATGAAGTCACGCAGCATTGGGATCGGCTGATCAAACTGCCTCACAACCCGTGCTGGATCGAGTACAGCCACCGCGACCTTGATGCTGCGGCGGATTTCGCAGAGTTCCTACCGGACCGTTTCGGCCTCTTGCTACGCATGGAGGCTGGACTGCTAAGGTTCGAAGCCGCGATGCATTCCCATGGGCAGACGATTGTCTTGCCGGGCACGGTCGTGGTGAAGCCCAATGGGTATGCGGTCGAAGGAGACGCGAGCGGCCACCTAAGCGGAATCGCCGTCGGCTGCGCGGCGATGGCTGTTCGCCTCCTGCTTCTCCTCGCCGCGCGAAACGCACCTCTGAAGATCGGGCCGCAGGACCCCATGGAACGCCTCAACCGGTCGCGAGCGAAACAGGGCAAGCCGCCGGTTCTCTCCACCGCGCCGGTGAGGTGGAACCTGACGCGGTACGAGCGGCGTGCCGAGCGTGTCGGCGAGTCCTTTCACCAGCAGCGCCGGGAGCAGACCGTCGCCGCCTTGATCCGAGGCCATCACAAGGTTCGAATGGTCGCTCCGCGCGACGAGAATGGCCGACGGCTGCCCGGCCCCCTGGAGCCTGCACTGGTCTGGTGGTCGCCCTTCGTCCGCAACGTCCAACTCGGTTTCGACGGAAACGGACGCGACTACGACGTACGCGCCGGCCGCGCAGCCGCGTGATTGAGGTCGAGGACATCCGTGGACAGTATCATCAACGACGCTGATTTTCGGAAACGATTTGCGGAAACGGATCTCGCCACCGAGGCGAGGATGCCGAGAACGCCTTCCTCGGCGCCGATCCGTTGATCCTTTACGAGCCGTTGCCCGCCGGTACCCGCATGGCGCCGGACCTAACGCATGCCAAGACCAAGACCAAGCCCAACTCTTCCGGAAGCAATTTCTGGAAACCAATCAAACGGAGACCATCGTGAGCAAATCACTACCTACCCCCGTCCTGCCCGAATTGATCCGCGACGCCCTGTTCATGGGGACGTTGCCTTCCTCGATTCGCCCGATCGTCGATCTCTGGTGGAAGCGTCTTTCCAAGCCGATCCCCGGTCGTACACACACGCATTCCTTTCCTCATGTCCGAAAACTCTGGCCGTACATCGATGCAATGGCGGCAGAGAATCCGGATCTCGTCCGGGAAGGCGTGATCGCAACGATCCGGAGCCATCAGCCCGCGCTGTTCGAGGTGAGCGACGCCGGTTATCTGGAGGGCGTTCTGGCCGTGAGCGGCGGTGACGGCGTCCATCTCTGCGCCCTGATCGGCGTTGAGGACTACGAGGTGCCCGGCAGGTGTCCGCGTCTCGTCGTCGATCCGGTCGGGGTCGTGCTGATCGGCGACGGTAGCGGCGGCTGTTCCGAGATCGAGTGGTCTGCGGACGGACGTCACCGGAATCTCAAGCGGCCGCCGTCCCTGGAACGTCGTCTCGCGCTGACGCGAGTCATCGGTCCGATCGTATTGGGTCACGGCACCGGTGCGGGGCGGCACGGGATGAACCATATCCCGGCGATTGGAAGGGCGTGAGATGCCGAAGTGGTTCGGCTGAAAGGTCTTAGCCGGTGCCGGACGCTGCAACGATCTGCTGACAACGTTCGGGGGCGGGCAGCATCTGCATGACGCTCCTGTTCAACATTGGGAAGTTGCTGCAGGTTTCGATCTACGCAAGGACCTGCTCCAGGGCGATGAACGGAATCGGCAGCGGCGGTCGCCACAAGTTCAACAGGCGGATCGGTGGCAGCAGACCATGGCCACCCCCCGCAAGAGGTTACGAAATCACCGGGGATGGACTGCATGAGTCGTTCCACCGCACCCTGCTTGAAGCGTGCCTTCACCCCAAGCAGCAAGTCCAAAAGGACTTCTCTCATCTGCGGCGAAGGCCAGCCACCGTTGACGACCCTGGATTGAGGTTCGATACTGCTGTCAGTTTCATAGAGCGGCAGGGGGGCAGAGTGGTGTTCAGGATCGGTACCAGGATGATCGTGCTCGCGCTCCTGGCGTCCGCCGGTGTGATGAGCGCCGTCGAGATCTCGCCGGCGATTGCGCAAGACAACAAGATGAACTTCAAGGACCGCAAGGCCCACGTCATCAACAATTCACCATTCTTGGAACTCAGCGACTTCAAGTTCTCGAATGCCTTCGCCAGCAGCCGTTTCGCTCTGTCGACAGATCTGAAGTGGAAGAACATTGGTACCAAGCCGATCACGGCGTTCGAGGTCGTGACGATGTACTATGACCCGTTCAACCGCCCGCTCCGGCGAGGCGGGCGCTGGCTGGTTCCCGGCACTGACTCCGGCAACTGGACGGCTTTGGCGCCGGGTAAGACTGGCTCTGACGGAACGCGGGCTTATGATACTGAGCACGCATTCACTGCCTTCGTATTTGTAAGATCGGTCCGGTTGGATGACGGCACCGTTTGGACCTACGACGACAACGCGGTGTCGGAGAAGATCAAGGCGCTGCTGCCTGCGATCAAGGAGATCGGCAATCTGGAGCCCGACGAGAAGGGCAAGTCGTGAGCCTGCCCTTCATCCCACGCTGACGGAATTCTGCGGCGAAAAGCAAGGCTGGGCAGCATTCACTGCCTGCACTTGTAGTGTCCTGTCATACCGGTGGCGGTTGAAGGCCTCCATTGAGCGTTGCGCAGATCGTACTGGTAATCATGCTGTTTCTTTTCCGAACTTATACGCTCAAGGTGACATGTCGCGCTACGTTAGAATTACCTAACTCCTAAACGTGGCTACAGTACCGCGTTGGCCGCATTCTTCGCATTGGCACCGACTGGTTTCCGACCATTCGTTATCGCCAGTCTGCTCGTCCACGCCTGAGTCATAGACAAGAAACGTGGTTGTGATTTCGATCTGAAACGGGCCTTCACTGTTACATTTAGGGCACTGGAAGCCTTCCAGAATGTGTTTGTTTGGCATTGCTCGGTTTCCTTTTTTCTGGTTGTTGGGTAAGCGGCCCCAGTGACGGGTCGCTGGAAGCCTGGAACTCGTCCACATCTTCGGTTTCAGATTAGGTCTTGTGCGGTTCGCTAAAAGCGATAACGAACTGGCCTTGCGTGTCAATTTTCAGGATCGACAGTCAAGACTTATGATATCCAATTTTATGGTGGAATGTTAACGGTTTTCCGAAATTATTTACACAGACGATCGCGCATGCCTGCTGCGCTTCACAGAGACCCCGGCTACCGCTTCAGCGTGGTGAGCCGCAATGCTTGAGATGTGATGGTCGGTGTTTCAGCCCGCTGAAGAGTCGCAAAGTAGGGAAATCGGAAACGGTCAATGCGGCTACCAAGGCAACGACAGTCCACGTAAACTGCCGTCGACAACGCCTTGCAGCATCGACGACGTCGGCTTTCGGGCGCAGCGACCTATGGCCTGCATCGCGAAGGCAATCGTGCCAAAGATTACTTCCGCGGCTCACCGTCGGCTCGGCAGCGAGGTACGGGCGCCGGACGCTGGAACGATCTGCTGACAGCGTTCGGGGGCGGGCAGCATCTGCGTGACGCTCCTGCTCAGCATTGGGGAGTTGCTGCAGGTTGCGATCTACGGCATGGGCCTGCTCCAGGGTGATGAATGGAATCGGCAGCATCGCTCGCCACAAGTTCGACAGACGGATCGGCTACCAGTAGTCCCACGCTGTACCGCGGGCCTCGGCAGGATCAGTCGCCGAGCCGGTGCTTCGCCGGCGACACGAACGCTGTACCAGCCGTCATGCGAGCCGGCGCAGATCGGATCGTGCTGGCCCTTGGCGTGTCTGCCAACGGGTGTCGCCAAGTTCTCGGCTGTGTCGGAGATGGTAGCGTCGATCTTGCTCATGGTCGCCCCGTTAGGTGGATGTTTGTATCGCTCGACATGATTTCGGAAAGATATTTCCCTGAGAGCAACTCAGCGGGACGAGGACCCATTCAGGGCGATGTCAGAGGGTGGGGTAGCCTTCGTCGAGACTGGCAGAACGCCGTTCGATGACGGTTTCGATTGCCTTCTTGACAATGCCTTTCATCGCCTTTTCGAAGGCGTGGTTGCGGATCACCTCGTGGACGATCTCGCGCCCACTGCTGCCCGACAAGCCTACGACCGTGATCCGCTCCTCGGGATCGATGCCGGTGTTCTCTTCCACCTCCACATCCGCATCGTCGACCTGGTTGGCACCGTCTGGAACGAGGAACGTGGCTTCACCCTGTACCGTGATCGTCGGCAAGCCAGGAGCCGTCAGCACGACCTCGGCATACCCGAAGCCGGCTTGTCCGTCGGCAACATGCAGATCAACGTGCTGCTCTGTGACACTGCGGACAATGTAGCGTTCGTCGCGGAGGGCGTTGTTGATCATGTTGATTACGTCGGCCTGCGCGACTGCCCACGCCTCCCGCAACACCTCCGTCGCGACGGAGACGTACTCCTCGGCGACTTCACGGGCGAGAGCGCAGTCGTATCCGGCCGCTTCGGCTGCGTACAGCACGTCATCGCGGCCGCTATTGACGTGAC
The DNA here is from genome assembly GCF_003590795.1 of Azospirillum cavernae. Taxonomy (GTDB): domain Bacteria; phylum Pseudomonadota; class Alphaproteobacteria; order Azospirillales; family Azospirillaceae; genus Azospirillum; species Azospirillum cavernae. The sequence goes on along the minus strand of NZ_QYUL01000008.1, from coordinate 22,936 downwards.
CTTCGATTCCATTTTCGAAATCGTCTTCGTGGACGTCAAAGTCGATTGTGCCGTCGCCGATCAAATCGGCAGCGTGAACGCGGCCGAGATCTTCGAACGAGATCTTCGAAATCGACTGCTTCCGGGGCGAGGCGTCCTTCCTGCAGGGCCTCGACCACGTCGAGGAACGACAACTCGGAAACGGCATTCGCCAGTCGGTTGACTTCCTTCGCGGCGATCTCGGCGGCCATCCTGGCCGTCTCTCGGGCCACGCCGTCCCGGAACTCATCGAGCAGGTCGTTCTCGAATTTCCTATCCTCGTCCGGCTCGTAACCGGCGGCCGACAGCGCGTCTTCTGCCACCGATCTCCAGTCGCCGGCAGCGAATAGCGCTTCCTTCGCGCGCTCGACGGAGCCGGGATTCGGGAACGGAAGACCGGTGTTGCCGTCGATGGCGAGCATCTCCGCACCGCACCAAGGTTGGCGCGGGCGTAGGCGCGGCCGACCTGATCGGCGGTTGGCGGAGTGGTGTCTTGCACCTTGGCCGCCAAGCCATTCATAGCGGCCACGAAGGCGGCTTCCAGCGTCGCAGTGTCCGTCTGCGCATAGCCGAGTTCGGCGGCGCGGCGCGCAAAGGCAGCCGGATCCGCTTCCGTCGTGATGGAGCCGGAGCGAATTTCGAAAACGAGCCCATCGTGCGTGCTGCGGCGCAAGCCACGGGCGATGCACTCGCCGGCGTGGCCGCTGCCCAGGATAGGAAGGGCGGTGCGTATTGCATTCTTCAGGTCGCGCAGGCTCTCGACGGACGTGATGGTGACAATGGGATTGGATTCGAACACTGCGGACCCCCTTCGCGTTCAGCGGCTCGCTGCGCTCGATCCTAGTTTACGTCGATCATGGAGCCGATCGCGGTGGATCGGTCGATGTCGAGAAGGAGACGAGGAACTCATCGACGCGTTCAGGCCCAGGTGCCCCGGCACGTCTCTGCCACGATTCAGAGTGCGCAATTTACACAGACATGTCAAATAATTTCCGAATTCAATCTCGTGGCTTGAATCGGCTTATCCGCTTCGTCTTCGCGGTTGCGCCAACCGCCGCTTCGGCCTGGCGATCCGCAACGTCGGGGACGGCTCGCCTATTCCTGCGGGCAGCGGGTCCAGCGTCGTAAAGTGTCTGAACTGCGGCGGCCTCAGACTTGGGCCTGACGGTCAGGGTCACTCCTTCGACAGGGGAACCGCGGCCGTTGCCACGGTGCACTTCACAGGCAACCTCAAACTCGGCGAAGGCGTTGATCTGCTCCAGGGCAGGCTGTAGGGCACGCTGCCAAAGCCGACCGAAGCCCTGCAATTGGCCTTCACGGATTCCGATGAGAAGGCGAAGCCGGTCCACATCGACGCGAAGAAGCCATGGCTTGATGCGGCGGTCCGCATAGCGCTGGAGCGTCTCGTAAAGGCGCAGCGCGTACTGGCTGGTGAACGAAAACACGACCCGCGTGCGCAGGTAGGAGAAGGTTGTTGGATTGCCGAGCAGCGAGCGCAGATGGACCGGGAAAGAATACAGCAGAACGCGCTCTCCTCCGTGGCCGTAGTCGTGCCCAGTCGAACCCAGCAACTGGCTCTGGCGATCACCTCGTTTCACACCCTTCGGTGGCCGTCCCGGCTTGGCGAGTGGTTTGATGGACTGGGATGTTCGTTCATCTTCGTCAAAGATGTCCCAAGCAACAATTGTTTTCTGGAGTTTGGCGATCGCTTCCCTGATGCGGTCGTTCGACTCATGTCCGCCGCTCGTCGCCCGCCGAACCGACTTGTTGCCGTCTTCACCGGCGACCAGGACCATGCGCTCGTTCATCTGTTCGCGGATCTCGACATACGGAATCCGATGCTCGTCGTCCAGACCGATCCGGTTGTATGCGCGAGCCACAAGATAGGTCCAAATCTGGCGATCAAGGTGGGTGAGTTCCGGGCCGCTGATGTGGGTGACATGCACGGCGCCGAGCCAGAGAGGGTAGCCGCTGTGTGACGTCGGGCTGATCAGGTTTCCGAAGATCTTGGGCGGCTGTCCATCATGAGCGCCAGGCATTGCCAGGAGATCGGCATCCGTTTCAGTGTCGGCACCCTCCAGGTTGCCAGCATGATCGGATTCGGTCGCGATGATCGGAGAGGCGATCGGCACCGCACAGTTGACATCACCCTGCGTCTCCGAGGGGCCAAACGGAGCGATGTCGTAGGCAGGGATGATGGTAGGCTGCGATCTCAAGGTACCTCCAACATGTTTTATGGTGTAGAAAATTATATCATATCCGAATTTTATTAACACCTGATTTTGACGCTTGTGTTTCGAAGCGCGTGGCACGTGATCTGCGTGCCGATACCGCGATGGCTTGGTGGCTGAACCAGTGCGATCATGCGCAGAAAGGCTGCGGGGTTTCGATGCTGTAGCCGCGCCTCTTTTCCTGATGCGATTTCCTGACATCTGTCGAGAAATCGATGTCGGGAAACGCCAGATTTGTGTCGAAACCCGCCGGATTTGTGTTGGAGAACATCGTAACTCGTTGATAAAAAATGGGAAATTTTCCTCTAGGATATATATAGAATACATAACGCGCGTGCGCGCGTGAGAGTTTGAAATTTGACGCCACCATATAGCCCTTCGCTCAGAAACACCGAGCATTGGACAAACCAGAACCAGCATTTTTGTCACTGATAAACGGATCGGTAGAAAGGCGTACCTGTCGATCCCCAAATCTCTCTTGGCTTTTTCGACACAAATCTGGCGGGTTACATTCATCACTTTTGGTCGAAAAACAATTGTTCTGAGGATGAAGGTCAGGCCAATCACAGGTGTCTTCGACACAAATCTGGCGGGCATGGACAGCGTTCATGAAATGCCCAAGGAACCACGGTCTTTCGAAGGCGGGCTGCGTCTTGGGCCGGCTGCAGGTTCTGTCCACGGGGTGAACCGAATCAGATACAGGCCGTCAGGGACGGATGCATCACGCGTCTTGAATCTGAAAGGCGATTAGCATACTATTGTAATTCCGAAATTGTATAGGCAGGCGAGCCTTGGTGATTGCGCTTGAACAGCAGCCGAAGGCTGGCCAACGAAACGCCGCACGCCACCTCCAACGATCCGACGCCAGATTGCTATGGTCCTCGATCCATCGATCATCAATCAGGCGAACCAGCAGGCACGCCGACGTGCTGAGGTCGATAAGCCGGCGGCAGCCCTTGAGCCTTCAGGAGCGGTTGTGGAGGAGGCAATGAAAGAAGCCGATCGAATTGTCGCCCGGAAGGGGTTGGAGGATGCGAGCAACCCGCCGCAGTGGCTCCGGAACCGGGTCGCCGAGGCGGCAAAGCGCCTGCGGGTGGCGCCGGATCAGGTGGAGGTCTTGGGCTGGGCACCGATGCTGCACGCCGGGTGGGAATGCCACAGCGCTGCCGTCCTTGCTCGCCTCCCCGGTGGCTGCATCCGTTGGGTCGTCGTCGACGATGTCGGCGATGGCCGTTTTCCGGTGGTGGACATGCTGCGTGAACGGCTCGCCGCCTATCACGATGCGATCGCTGCGACGGAGCAACTGCTGGCGCTGGCAGCGCAGCATGAGCGCATTGAGGACGCCCTCGACGACGACGCGGAGTGGCTGGGTGTCGAGGTTCAGAAGGGGAACGAGCGATGAGCCGACGAGCATTCCTCGATATCGAGGCGTCGGGCCTCGACGACGATCTGACCTACCCGGTCGAGGTCGCGGTCGTTCGCGATGACGGGCAGGCGCGCTCGTGGCTCATCACGCCGACCGAGGAGTGGCTTGAGACTGGCACATGGAGCGACGACTCCGCTGACGTCCACGGCCTGTCCCTCGACCTCCTGATGAGCGACGGCTTCCCGGTCGAGACGGTCGCCCAGGATTTGGCCGAGTTCGTGTCCGGCGGCTGGACCGTCTTATCCGACGCGCGGCTGGCCGACGGATTCTGGTTGCGCCGTCTGTATGTCGCCGCCGGCCGGAAGGTGCCGTTCGAATTGTCGTGCTTCTGGGCTGCGTGCCAGTCGGTTCTGCACGGGAGACGGAACATCGGATGGACCGGAGAGTCAGGCATCCCACCGCATCCGCTCACCGAAGCGGCAATGGACGAGGCTCGACGGCAGATACCCCAGGAGCACCGCGCGCTGCCCGACGCCCAGCGGCTGGCCATCGCGCTGGGGCGGCTCGACGAGGCTGACGATGCAGCCTGAACAACATCCTGCGCTGCGCTGCCCATTCTGCGGTTGGATCCATGCCGGCATCGATCCCGCGTCGCCCGAGGCAGCGGTCACGCCGCGGATATGCCGCTGCAGTGCGCCGGCGGGCGCAATGGAGCCTGCAGCGTGGGACCTCGTGCCGACCGGTGCGACGGCCACGGGCATCGTAATCGCGCCGGCGTTGAGCGATGCCGAACTCGCCGACGCGCGTAACCGCTGGGTCCACGGCCAGCGGCTGCTGGCGAATCCCTTGATTCAGAGAGCGATTAACGACGTCGTCAGCGGAATCGTCTCCGCCGATCCGGGCGACGGCATCGATCTGAGAGCGATTGCCAACGACCGCCTGCGTGTGTTCGACGCAAGGGACCGCGAGGTGCTGATCGAGCATGTCTTGGAGATCCTCAATGCCCTGACCGCAGAGAACGCCCTGGCCTGGAATGTCAATCGCAACCGGGCGCAGGTTTGGGCCGAGAGGCGTCAAAAAAGACGGAGCGGCGATCAGCCGCTGGCCGAGGAATCGCCGTCGTGATCCGCGCCGCCATCGAGATCCATCCGGCCAACGGCGGACAGATTCGCCGCATCGCGGACATCATCGTCGCCCGGATCGGGGGTGACGAGCGGACCGGCGACTACGCTTGGTCCGTCGTCGAAGCGCCGTCGCCGACCGGTTCCGTGGGCGTCGATGCCGTCGGCGTGCTGCGCGGACGCGACCGTCGCCAGACAGCGGCGGAACTCGTCGCCGCCGCCATCGACGGCGCGGTCGGTGGCAACGCGCAACAGCCCGACGAGGCGACCGAGCGGGTTCTGCATCGCCTTCGCCTTCCCCTCGATCCGCCTCCGCCGCCTGAAGGGTCGGCGGCGTCGCTCATAGCGGCGATGCTCGCCGTCACCGAGCAGGCGCGTCTTGAGCGCGAGTCCGAGGAAGCCGCCCAGCACCCGGTCGCGGCGATGGCAAAGCGGATGAGCGGCCCGCTAGGGTCGGCGATCAACGCGCGCGATGAGGGAATCCTGGCCGACGACGACTACGCCATGGCGCTGGAGGATCTTGTGGAGCATCTGCTCAGCGTTGTGGTCCCGGCGGCGGATTCCAACGACGGTGAGCCGGTGTCGCTCGAACGGCTGCGGGAGGCGTTGCGTGTGCTTGGCGGCAAGCCACTGGCGGTCGTCGGCGGGGTGGACGGTGGTCCGTCAGCATTTGAGCGCGTCGTCCGCATCGGTGGTTGGACACACATGACGCCTGACCGTGTCCGCGAACGGAACGCGAAGCACAATGCCGAACGCGTCAACGACATCGCCAAGCGCATGCTGCACCGCCTGATCGCTCGCCGACTGCCGCACGAGCCGGACCTTCTCGAACGGGCCTGCCTCCGCGTCCGTCCCTCGGACGATGGTCGCCCGCAGCCGGATTACGTCGCCAAGTGGCGCGCCCTGCTCGACTTGCCTGTTGCCGATCTCCGTCGGCGGATCACCGAGCGCAGCGAGACGATGGACCGGCTGCGAATCTCGTCTCCGTTGCTCGGGGACGGTCATTACGCGGACGAAGGACTGCGGCGGCGGATCTGGCGGGCGGCAAGGCGGATCACGTCGAGGATCAAAGTTTGACGTCGACCTTCGACTTTTCCTCGCGCTCCTTGCGGATCTTTTCGTCCGCAGCCAGTTTGGCGTCGAGAGCCACGCGGTTGCGCGGGCCATTGCCCTCGGGCTGATCACGCCATAATCGAGCGTCGGCATTCCGCCATCAATGCAGTGCTCTACTGGTCTCTGCGTCTCGTCAACGCTGTGGGATCGTTGCCTCTCCGTTCTCTGCTGACGTATCGTCGCGGAAAGGGCGGGGAGGCGGAGCAATGAACGAGGCCGACGAACAGCCGGTGGAGGGCAGCATTCCGATCAGCACGGCCGGCCCGCTCTCGGTGCACCACCTGCTCCTGCACCTCGCCAGCGATCATCACGTCACCGTCCATCACGATGTCGCCGAGGTCGGTCACGGTACCATCGCCGCCGCGGCACTGGAGATCTGGCAGGGAGCGTCTTCCGGTGACGCTATCCGCTGGCGCTGGTACCTGCTGCGGCAAGGGCGCGTGGTCGAGGAGGCGCCAGGCGATCCCCACCGCCTGCGACCGTACAGCGACATCGTTCTGACGGTGACGCGCAGCACGCTGCCGGATCGCGAAAGCGTCGCCATGTTCCGGAAGGCGCTGCGGGCGGCTGGATCCACTTGCACGCTGTCCCGACCGGCGGCCGTTCGGGCTTCGGAACGCGAACGGGTCGTTGCCTGACGAGGACGATCCGCTCGCAGGAAACGCCTCGGGGAAATGCTCTTCGTATCCGCTGACATGTTTGAACCAGTCTTCGGACTGTGCCGAGTTTCCTGCTTTCAGTCGAAGCATTCGATCATGACGGTGCTCTTCGCGCCGCGTTCTCCGATATCGGCTGGTTCCATCTTCGCCTCCGGAACGGAGGATGTGTAGTCGATGCCGTTTGCATCGAGAAACGCTCTGGCCACCGACGGCTTGATGGCGAAGTTGACGTTCTGTGGCACGCTGCCGGTGGTCATTGCGACGGTCAAGGCGTTCAAGGTCGAGACAATGACGCCTGTTACCGTTCCGCCGGCATCGAGGAGCGGTCCGCCGCTGTTACCAGGCTGAACCGGCGCCGAGATTTGCAGATACCGTGTGTCGTCGGCGATGCCTGCCAGAGAGGTGACGGTACCGGTCGTCACCTGGGCTGTGGTCGACAACAAGCCTGCGTACGGATAGCCGACGGCAACGACGCTGTCCCCTGGGCGGATACTGCGGCCGTCACGGAACGGCAGCACCGCCAAATCCTGGATGTCGGCTTTCATGACGGCAAGATCGTTCTTCCGATCGGCCGCCACCAGCCGAGCCGGCGTAGAGGACTGGCCGCGCCGGATGGAAAGGCTGCGACACCCCTCGACAACGTGATGATTGGTTAGAATGTGACCGGCCATCGTAACGACGAACCCACTTCCCGATGCAGACTGCTTCCTGCTCTCCGGGCGGACGGGCGGTATCGTAGCCGCGCCACTACCCAGAGGTGGCGACGCCGTTGGAGGCGCGGCGGCGACGATCGGGGGAATGATGGGAGCCGCTGGTGTAAGCGCCGCCCTGATTGCAGGCACGGCGCCATTCGCCTTTGGGCATCCCTCGGCTCTCAATGAGATGGATCGTTCGGCACGAACGCCGCTGGAATTTCCGTATATCACCGTTTTGCCGGAGGTGGCAGGGCTCCACTTCGACACGCAGGCGAGCACCTCGAACGTCGAGAGATTGACCCCATACACATACTGGTCCGAGTCGCAACTGTGCGGCATGCAGCCGCCGGCGATCAACCATCCTGCGTTCTCCTGAACATTGCCGGCGAGGTCGAGGTTGGCCAAACCGGAGACTTGCTCGGAGCCGAGGGCGGTGACGAGACGTGACCGCAGCCCTGGTACGTCGAGCAACGCCATGCCTTTCAGGCGGGTCCAGGGGTGGGAGCCGACCCAGGCACGCAGTGAAGCGGCGTCGGCGAAAGGATCGACCGCCATGGGCTTCCACGCCGCTGCCGAGGTCTTGACTGATCTGGCCTGTTCCGGCGTCAGGCGTCCCTCAATTATCGCTATGTTCCGCTCGGCCGCAGCACGGTCTTTCGGATCGAGCAGCCTCTCGCGCGCCAGAGTGATCCAGTAGAGGGCTTCGGCGTCGTTCTTCTTACTACCGGCACCGGTCAGAATGTTCAGGCCAAGATTGTATTGCCCAAGCCCGTCGCCTCGTTCAGCAGCCTTGCGATACCAGCGGTTGGCCTCGGCCAAATCCTTCGATACGCCCCGGCCATTGGCGTGCAGCACGCCGATGCGGAAGAACGCCACCGGCAGATCGCGGTCCGAAGCCTCCAGGTAAAACTGCCGGGCCTTTGCGTAATCTTGAGGCACGCCCCTGCCCAGATGCGCCATCAAGCCAAGGGTATAGAATGCTTGGGGATCCCGTCCTTGGCGCACGGACCAGAGATGAGCAAGAGCGCGGCTGTAGTCGCCCGCTTGGTATGCGGCGACGCCGGTGGCGGTATGTTCTGCGTCGGGCACGCGAGGAACCTCAGCCAAGCCACCTTTGCTGTAGGTCCATGCCTTTGTGTTGCCTGGGAATGCAAAGACGATGGTGTCGTTGCCGATATATTCGTCCATCAAATCCGAGCAGGTGCCGAACTCTCCGGACATACGGGCGACAGGACCGTTTAGGTCAACGACACTGTATGTCGCCGGACATGCGTTACCACCGCTGTAGTGCGCGACGAGAGCGAGTCCGGCGGCAGGCCCTTCCTTCCATTCCCGTACAACCTCCATGTTCATGGAGGATTTGTCTTCGAACAGGGGCTGGCCATCGACAATGATGCGCTTTGCGCCACTTTCGCCAACAATGCTGATGCGGGACTCGGCATCGGCAGGGCCGTATCCGCAAATACCCATGGCGATGGCCAATGATCCCGCTGCTGCTGTCCGGCACAGCGACCATGCCATGAACGTCTCCGTCAGAGAAAATGCATGAAATGCATAATTGGTCCTGACGCCGATGGTAATGCAACGAAGAGCCGCGTTACAGGACGCGATACGCTGTCATGGCTGTATCGTTGGCTAATGTTCCGCTCTGCGCGTCTCACTGAAGGCTGGGATTGAGCGTCACCACCATCGCTCCGACGTGCATCGGGCATGGGCGGGGACAGATGACCTGTGGCCGAAAGTAAGCCAAAGGCATCAGCGTCATACGCGGTGAGCCGACAAGGTGGGCGTCGATAGGGACGGCATATGCGCCGACTGCATATTCCACGTCATCGCCACGATTCAACGTCTTCTCTCAAAGGCCGTTAGGCTTCTTCAACGCGCCGGCAAACGCCGGCGTCAATGCAGGCATCAAGGACGATGTCCGTCATCGACTGAAGGATTTCCGGCGAGAACGACACCGTTCCTGCCCAGCGGCCATCGGTGTCGCGATGCAGCGGAGAGGTGACCGACGTCGCATGGACACCGTTCACCACCTCGCGGCTGACCCGCAGACCGCGTACGAGGAACTCGACACCGGCGATCATGATGGCGACGTCAAAAAGGGCGAGAAGTTTGCTGCCTAACGGGCCCTTGCGGAGATCGACGACTCGAATCGTCACCGCTTCCGTATCGTCGGCTTCCATGTTGACCAAGTCGTGCATGTCGGTTCGGTGCTTTGACTTTTGACGAGTTCGCGTTCTACTCCGTAGTGGTGCCCACGTCGAGAAGGTAATACCAGGCTCTGTTTCAACGAGGCGGGAGAGTTTGGTCGAGCGGTCGCCAGGGGACTGCTCCTATGCTTCATCAAATTGCCTCACACCACCGTAGTGCAGAAACAGGTTCGTTTCGATGCACCGCGCAGTCTGTGCGCGTGGCATCCAAAATGGGATGTCGTATCCACCATGCTCAACCGAAAAGTCATCTGCAAAGGCCAACTTCCCTCATGGTAGGCTGCTTCATTGAGTTGAGCATCGCATTGGAGTGGCGGATGTCGGTTCGAATTCCTTTCGCAGCGTCGGCCATAATAATGCTCCTCCCGCTGGCTGCCTTTGCACAAGGCGTGAAAGCCGATCCCGACCTTGCCGAAGCCGCCTACGTCAACGCCCTACGGTCTGCCAGCACCCTTGCGAAGGATCGGGACGCCGCCAAGGCCGAGGCAGAAGCACGTCGACGTGAATACAAAGAGAAGCGCACTGATATCCTGAACCGCCAAAAGGCTGCTTCGAGCAGTGCGGAAGGGCGGCTGACCGAGGCATCTCTGGCGCTGGAGGCTCATCGGACACGCCTGCCTGCTGTGGAGGCGAAGGCCAAGCATGAGCAGGACTTGGAAAGCGTTCGATCCTTGCTGGGCGAGCGTGAGATTGAGGCGAAAGCATCACAGGAAGCCTTTGTTCAGGCCCAGAGCCAGATTTCCGTCCTCAAGGTCGAGATCGAACGAGCCCAGAGCCGGATCGAGGCTGCTGGAAAGGAGATCGAGCAGGAGCGGGGACGTGTAGAACGGCTTGACGCTGGCGATGCCGCAGAACTAGACGCTCTGGCCCGGCGCGCGGTCCAGGAGCGGGAGGAGGTCGCAGCCATTCTGCAGGAATTCACCCCGGCCTTCCTCGCAGCGACCATGACCGCCCGCATCGCGGTCGGCATTCACCTGCCGACGCTCTACAAGGCCAAGCAATCGATTGATCGGGTCAAGACCAACTTCTGCGGCACCTATACGGAAAGGGCCCGCAATCATATCCGCTACGCCATCGACGGCATGACCCGGTTCCTGGAACGGGACGAAACGATGGCCGGGGTTTCCCTTGCCATGGCGAAGGAGAGTGAACCGAAGGAAAGTGATGCAGCCTGTGACGTAAACCTCGCGGAAGTCGGCCGCGATGAGGCCAGACAGCGGATCGCCGCTGCTCAGACCAGAATTTCCGAGGATAAAGCCGCCATCCGGCCCCGCCGGGAGGCGCTGTCGCTGGCGCAATCCGTCTTGGCGAAAGGCACTGATGCCGTCGCCGAAGCCGAGCGCCCCGCCCAGGAAGCCCGCGCGCGCGTTGTCGCCCTGGAGGCGCGAGGAGAGGCGATGAAGGCCGTCTGGGAGGCTGACCTTCATCAGCAGAAGGCGGAGCACGACGCTCGGAGGCATGTGCTGGAAGACGCCAAAGCGGCTGCCAGAGCCGAATACGATGCCGCCCTCGCGCCATTCGTCGCCGAACTTGCCGCGCTCACTCCAGCCGAGGACGCAGACAGCCGATTCAATGAACTGAACGAAAAGGCGGACCGGGCGGATAGAGACGCCGCGGATATGAGGAGGGCGTTTCTGGCGGCTGTCGCGAAGGATGACATCCAGCGACAACTGCAACTGAGCGTGACTGTTGGCCAGGACATCATCGGCCATCCCGAGATGTGCATCAAGGTTGTGAACAAAGGAGACTTCGCGGTCAAAGACGTTGCGCTTTTCCTCAGGCTCAATGGAAAGCCGGTGCCGCCCGGTGTCACAAGCACGCTTCAATTCTTTCCAAATTACTCTGCGGCGAAGACAGGAGACACTCCGATAGCATATCGGTACCAAAGCGTTTCCCTTGGGTTTTCAGGAACGAACCGGTATGCAGAACAAGTGCCGTACCTGATGCCGGGCAAATCCTCGGGATCCGCCTGCGCCGACCTGTCCGACCTGTTCCGGGGTGAAAGTCTTCGGGCGCTCGATGCCGCCGGCCAAGGCAGAGTTTCGGCTTCACAGTTCGGGTTGGCCATCGACGATGCCACCATCGCGGATCCGACCAAGGAAACCCGTTCAAGCGGGACCGTCACCTATGCCCCGATATATCTCAGGGAGCGGTACCATGACCGGCTTCAACGCGCCGCGGACAAGGCGAACGACGGCGTGATCTCAGCCAGTGCAAAAGCGTCTCCTGCGGCGGCGCCGGTTCCTGATCCCGAAGCCGTCAAAGCCATCCCCGCTGTCCTCGGGAGGGATCAGGCGATCAAGGTTCAGAAGGCGTTGATCGCTGCTGGGCACCTGACCGGCAAGGCGGATGGCGCCTTCGGCGGGAGGTCGGTCGAGGCGGTCAGGCGCTGGCAGTCCGTCCAGGGCTTTCCATCGACCGGGCAACTCACGGCCCCACAAGTCGAGGCTCTCATCGGCCGATAGATGTGGCGATTGATAGCAAGCCGGAGCGGAGGCTCTGACCCAACAGCGCCTACTCGTTCACGACGTTGTAGCGTCGGAGTTCCGTCGGCGTGAGCCAGTGCATATCGACACTGAAGGTGTCGGTTATCGGTCGCATCAACTCCGACGACACCGTCATCTCCATCAGGTAGCGCGATTGCTCTGCCGCAATAGATGCGGCCGCGCGCTCGACGATGTTCACGACGGCATAGGCGCCAGCGACTCCGTTTTCACGGATCATGCGGGTGACCTTGGCAATCAACTCGTCATTGCCGCTGACGGTGCTGTTGTGGACGCCGACCTTGGCGGTCGGATCGACCGCTCGGAACACCCCGCCGATGAAGGCATAAGTGCAGGCGCTGGCGCAGGAGGCGCCTTTCGGCACCCGCGTCGCCAGCCCGGATTTTCGCAGGAAACGGCCGATCTCCAAAGCCGCCATGACGTTGCCGCCGGGTGAGGAAAACCAGACCTCGTCGATGCGGCCGGCCTGCTGCACGGCCCGCCTGAACTTGGGCCCATCCTGCTGGAGGAACTCGCCGGTGACCCAGAGGATGCTTTGCCCAGCCGCCGAGCGCTGCTCCAGGGTGATGGCGGTCGCCGGCACTGATAGGACGCTGGCCAGCAGCGCAGCCAATCCGACGACGCCCTGCCTCATGCCGCCTTCTTCTGCCAAGCCGAGGCCCCTGGCGCGCGGCAATACTCGACCTGATCGACCTGCTCCTTCCCTTCGATCCAAACCACTTCGCGGGCAACACGGCAGACCGTTTCCATCGGCGTCATGGCCGGCAGTTGGAAGGCTGGTGCTGGCTTCAACGGTATGTCCGATGGAATTGAGGCCGTTTGGACCTTCTCTTTCCTAACGGGCTTTTCCGTCTCGGCTTTCCGGAGCGAAGGCGTCACAGCCGGTTGAGGTGCCGCATCAGGTGCCATGGCGGCGTATCGCGCTGGCGAGATCTCTACGACTCTACCGTTGCTCGGGCATCGGGAGGCTTCCAGGCGGTACGGCTTTCCGTTCCGTGGATCGCAGTAGACCACGGGACCACGGTAGGGCGTCTCGGAATTCGGCATCGTGACCGTCTGCGTGCCGGCTGTTGGAGCCGAGCCGGTCGGCACGGTTCGCGTGCTGACGATCTCCGTCCGGCCATAGACACCGGAGTTCTTCGGGCTCGTCCATTGGATCGTCGTGCCGTCGTTCAGCGCCGACTGCGTGGCTTCCCGCTGCTTGGCCCGGTCGACGTCGTCGATGATCTGGCCCACCAGGGAGCCGGCGATGAAGCCTGCCACGCCGCCGAAGAGGGCGCCGCCGGCCGCGCCCATGTCGCTGTTGCCGCCGATCGCAATCCCGGCGACAGCACCCAACACGGTGCCGAGCGCACCGCCAGCCTCCTTCGCGTTCTGGGCGTTGCAACCCCCGACCAGCAGGCTAGTGCCCAGCGTCAGCACCACCATCCCTTTGCGCATCCGGCCCATATCCACCCCCGTTTGATGAGCCCCTTTCGGATGATGCTACGGGTTGTTCCGATGAAGTCAACGTCGCCTTTCGCCCGAGCACCTGGGCCAAGCACTGCCTGTCCGCCGCTCCGCTGGACCTTTCAGGTGATGGTCACAGGTCAATCATCAGCATTCACCTCAAATGCCGGACCATGCTATATATGGCGCATGCCGATCCAGAGACGCTACCGCTTCTTGTATCCGATCGACTGGCCGCAGATCAGCCAGCGCATCCGGTTCGTGGTGGCGGAAGGGCGGAGCCAGCACTGCGCCCGGCCTCACGACCGCGAAGTCCGTTGCCTGCCGGACGGCCGCTGGTATGACAACGATGTCGGCACTTGGCGCGACAACCATGGCCATCAGGTGCCTTGGCCCGACATCGTCGAGGCGGCCACGATGAAACGGACAAGGGTGATCCTGGCGGCCTACCACAAGGACCATGATCCGACCAACAACCGGCCGGCCAATCTGGTGGCTCTCTGCCAGCGCTGCCACATGCTCCACGACCGTGAAGAGCATCGCCGGCGGTTCCGCGTCACCATCCTCTTGCGCCGGGCGCTTGGGGATCTGTTTGCCGGCGCCTACCGGTATTGATCGGGGGCCGGGGACATCGTCGCTCTTTCCCCGATCGTCTTCGGCGGTGCCGCTCAAGCGGATGTCGGCGGATAGGCGACCCACTATTACGAAGGGCCAGGGGGCATGTCCATCGAGATCCTGGAAGTTCTGAATTCCGTCGAGGTGGTTTGAGGCCGACGGTCCTGTGTCGAAACCTGATGGCCGATTGACCGAGCCATTTGCCGTGACTGTTTCGCGTGCGAAGCCTCACGCCTTCGTGGAAAGCACACAAGTCCGCAGGCCGACCACCAATATGAAAAACTGTGGTTGCAACACAATAAGCACACTCGTAAATTTATCATGATGCTAGGGCAGGTGATGCATGGGGTTCCGGTTCAGGAAGAGCGTGACGCTATTTCCAGGTGTACGCCTGAATTTCAGCGGCGGCGGGATCAGCACGACCCTTGGCGTTCGTGGCGCCAGCGTGAACATCAGCGAGCGTGGTTCTTATCTGACGGTAGGCTTGCCGGGAACGGGCCTCTCCTACCGAACCCGTCTGGACCGTTCCACGGCCTCGTCGCCGTTGTCCCCGACAACCGGAGCCAGCAATTTCCACGCACCGCCCCAGCGTGATCTTGAAGATTTCTCACCCCACGATTTTCGGCCGAACCACGTGGTTCTTTCCGAAGGGGAAATCCGCAGCGCAGCCTTGTCGCAACTGACCAGCGCCGGGCTTGGCGAACTCAAGAAACTCATCAACGAGGCCGATCAGAGGACCGAGACGGTGCGCACCGCCATCGGAAACGCCAAATTCTCCAAAACAGTTGCCGACGCAAAACTCCGGTCGGCCAGACGCTTCATCGTCCGCCTCTTCCTCTGGAGCAGCATCCCGGCACGTCAACAGGCCGTCATCGATCTCAACCGAAGGATCGAAGAACTCGAAGCGGAACTGCTCGCCTGCCATATAGATCTGGACTTCGCCTTTGACGAACAAACTTTCGCAGCCCATGAGGCACTCAGCACGGCCTTTGGCCGACTGGGTGGATGTGACACCATCTGGGACGTCACCTCCTCGGTCAGAACCAACCAGGGCGCTGAGCGCACGCTGGCCGCCAACGCCGTTTCCCTGAAGCCGATCCGCCTGTCCCGGCGCTCTTCCGACCTGTTGAACACGAAATTTCCGGCCATCGTATTTGAGAACGCCAACGGCAGCGACATCCATCTCTACCCAGGGTTCGTCATGATGCGTGACCAGGGACGCCAGTTCGCCCTGATCGACCTTCGAGAGGTCACGATCGCTTACCGCCCGCAGCCGTTCCATGAAGCCAGCCGTGTTCCAAGGGACACGAGGGTGATCGGACAGACCTGGGCGAAAACGAACAAGGACGGCTCGCCCGACCGGCGCTTCAAAAGCAACTATCAGATCCCCATCGTGGAGTACGGTCGCCTCACCTTCAGAAGCGGAACCGGGTTGAATGAAGAGTATATGGTCAGCAACGCGCCTGCGGCAGAGGCGTTCGGCACGAAATTCGAAGCCTATCGGCAGGTTCTGAATGCCTTGGCGCGGAAGCGTCCAGATGTAGAGGCCGCTTCGCCGCCCTTCGATCAGGCAGAGACACCGGAAGACATCCTGGATGAAACCCTGGATCCGGTGGTCAAAGGACGCCCGGCACCGCTGGCGTTGGTCGGTGACGCGTTGGTGGTCATGGGCTTATTGGGAATGTTGGGATTTGGAGCAAAGCATTACCCCACGGCGCCGGTGATGAACGTGAAGTCGGAGTCGGTGGGCCAAGCCCGTTCAGCGGACGAGACGAACACTCCGGTTCCAACAGTGTTCGTTGTCAACGCCCTCGATATGGACTCCGCCAAGCCGAGCGATGCAAAAGCGCCTGAGCCTCCGGCAGTGGCGGTCAAAGAAACCAAGCAGGGCGCGCCGAGCACTTCTGAACCTCTCCAGGGAACAGTCGTGGTCAAAGCACAGGCGGCAAATCTCAGGAGCGAACCTTCACGGACCTCGACCGTGGTTTTCTCAGCGCCGGCGGGCACGCGTCTCAGCGTCTTCTCTACAAGCGGCGAATGGTTCCATGTTGGAGAAACTCAGCCACGGGGGTGGATGCATCGCAGCCTGGTCGAGAGCGCGCCACGTTGAAACATGCTGCCCTGCACAATGGCGATTTTGACGATGGTCGTTGACGAATTCTTCACCGCTCTGGATGCGCTGCTGGATGAAATCGAGCCGGAGGAGACGCGATCGATCATCCGTCTGTATCTCGGTCTTCCTGAAAAAGGCACCGCAAGAACCATGGCGGCGGTGGCGCGGATGCTTGAGATCAAGCCAGGCAGGGTGCAGAGTGCGCTGAAGGAAGGCCGCAGGAAGTTACGCCATAAGATCAAGTTCCGAAAAACGACCGAAGCGGGATTGGTTGCAGAAATGCGCAGTGGAATCATGGTGGATCGTGATCTCGCAAAGGCTTTGTTCGACTGGCTGTACAACGGAGAGTCGGCATCGAATCCGGCAATGCAGGTCCGTTTCGTTCTGCAGATCATCTCCGAAAAGTCTGTCAGCAGACAAACCTTCTCCACGCTTGCCGCCAGCGTTTCAGCCGAAATCCGGACCGGCTCCACTCGCCTCTCTCCACGAACGCCCGAGCAATTCGTCGAGCGGTTGCTGTCCCAGGCATGGTTTCCCGATAGTGATCGCCCTCCGGCGATTCCTCCCGCTGGCGTGAAGCCCGTTCGGGAAATTCCAAGGCTCTACCATAAGCGCTCCTTCCGATGCCTGCGTCTTCCTCTTGAGTCGCCGAACAGGCGCGCGTTGGGCGTCGGCATATCGGGCGGCAAAGTCGGACGGTTTCGCAGCAAACGAGACGGATACGACCTCATTCCACATGAATCCAAGGCTGAGCGAGCGTACATTGAGCAGATCGACGCTGCGTCGACGGTGGATTGGTACCGTGTCCAGCCCCTGGCCATCTCCTACCGCGCGCTCGGAAGCGAGCGTGTCTATTATCCGGATCTGATGCTGCGGATGGACGACGGTCGGGTGCTGGTCGTCGAGGTGAAGTCGTCTTTGGAAATCTGCGCCATCGATACGCTGAGAAAAGCGGTTGCCGGCAGGCGCTATTGCAAGGCGAATGGATGGGGATATCTACTGGCCGACGAAACCGGATTGGGCGTTGGGGATCTCATGAAGTATCCCGTGCCGCCTGTGGAGAGGCTTGCGGATTTCATCTCCGCAGTCGATGAGACGGGAATCCGACGTCAGGACTTCATGTCCCGCTATCCAGCCGTCGGAAGGCTTCGCGGTCAGGAGTTGACCGCTCTGCTGCTCCGAAACGACCTCGTGCTCCAACGCGAGCCCTTCTGGCTCATCCGGCGCGTACCGGCAGAGTTCGGGTGGAAATCTCTTCTCCCGCAGCAGGCGAGCGCACCGGCGTCTCGGGCTTGATGATGGCCCGATCGTCCGGAAAGCGCGTAGGAAACCTGAGAACCCTCCAGGCTCGCTCACCCCTGCCGGAGCAATCCGCAGGACAATGGCTCACATTATCAGCCGAGGAAAGGCCGGTGGCGCGATCAGGCCCCGATAAACCCCTTCTTCGCCATGCACGCTTCCTTCGACGATGGCTCCTTGCTCCCATCGGCGCCGGAACCAGACCGGACGCCACAGGCGGCGCGGTGCTGAAGGACGATCCTCCTGCCGTCGGTGGTGTGACGGAGGTGATCGCTCCGGTTGCCGGCTGTGGGGGAGGACCGATATGGATCGCCTTGCCCCGAGCCTCCCTGCACCACGTCTCGTCCCGGTATTCCTCGATCTTCCGCTGGCGGCACAGGACAAGGGGCTGAGCGGGTGCAGGCGGTGCCGCAACCAGGGCTCCCACAGTTGCTGGCGAACCCGCCGGCGACGACAACGAGACGAGAACCTGGGCCGGATACTGGTATGCGGCTCCGGATCCTATGTCGACGGCCGCGCCGACGAGGCCGCCAGCAATGATGTTGCCGAAGGCGGCTCCGGCCGTCGTCGAGTTGACCGACGACGATCCAGTGTGCCCGGCCTCGGTCCGGCATTGGACCGACAACAGTCCGTACGCCTTCGAGACCGTTGCCGCACCGGGCGTGCGGATGACGGTCCACTGGCCCTTCTCGTTCTGCATCGTGCAGGTGGCTTGCTGGACCGGCGTCGTGTCGACGACGACGGACTGGGTCGTTCCGGTGGTGATGGAGGCGCAAGCCTGCATTCCCAGGCAAAGCACGAGCAGGGCGGCCGCCCTTATGTATCTTTTCATGGTGTGCGCCTCGATCAGCGGAACTGATGCCAGCCGATCCGAGGGCCTTCTCCTACATCAGCAGGCTGCTCGGCGCGATGAACGAGGTGGTCGCAAACCCGACAGCGCACCGACGTGGTGTCATCGCTGAAACGGCCCGCGAGTTTTTTACGGCTCCCTTTGCCGTCGACGCCACGCATGAGCCGTGCGCCGTCGATAACGCCGATGATCAGGAGGAGGATGAATACCTCGCGGCCCCTGGTTTCTGAGTCGGCCGCTCGCTGATGAGGGGCATGGAATCAAGAAGATCGGCAAAGCATGCGGAAGGGCTACGTGAAGTCGGCTATGGCGGCACTCGCCGATATGCCTGACGCGTGCCGCAGCCTTCGCGCCAGGCTCCATGATGGAGTCCGCCATGCCCGACCAGAGCGACCAGGGCGTTGCTCATCCGTCGCTGGTGGTTCATTCGCCAATGTGGCCGGGGACGTTGAACAGGTGCAATAGGGCTGCATTTCCGCTCTCTATTTCCCGGCGCGCCAGTTCATTCGTGTTTGGGACGCGCACGCTTTCGTAGTCCGATCGTGCCTTGGCTTTGTTGCCGCTGCTATAGCGGCCATCCTTCAGAATTCTGTTAGCCTCTTTCCGCGCGTTTGTAATCTGATCACGCAACACGTTTTCTGGCAGGCGGTGAAGTCTGGTTTGTTGCGCGTTTTGATCCTGCAAAATTTTTCGGCGTTCATCGCACCGTATTTTAATCTCGCGCAGGCTATCAGCCAAATTTTTGCCCATCTCATATCCTCCTTGTTGTGATAAATAAGGATTTTATTCCCATAAACTTGCTGAAAGTCAAGGGGAATCGGTCTCTCTTCCTCACAAACCGGCTGACAAGGAGTACCGTTCTGGTGATCGGCGCTGTGGTCTCTGTCGTAGAAGGTCAAAGGCGCAAGCCCGGCAACTGCAAGCAAAACTGTCCAGAAGGTCGCGCCTCATCCCGATGCTCAGCGGCTCGACGTCATGATGGAAGTCGGAAACGGCATCCATCATCATCCAACTGGATCAGTGATCGGGCTGCAGGCTTGACGGAGGGGATCATGGGCTCGGATGGCATGACCACGGCAGGCACGCTGATCGAGGCGCTGCAAGCGGCCCTCGACACAGCCGACAGCAACCCCCTCGGCTGGCCGCACGACGAGTATGTCCGGGCAATCCTATGGTCATTGCCGCCGGAGCAGCGTCGCTTCGCAATGGCGCTGTCCAGCAATATCGAGGCCGAGGACTTGGAGAATGCCTGCCTCTGGGGCATCGTTGACCAGCAGGACCACCCGCTGCACGTGGTCCCGGCGATCCGGGAGATCGACGGCAAACCGACAGCCGTGCTGTCGGTTCAGCGGGACGGCGGCGTGATGCTCGCGCACCACAATCGGGATCTTGTGACAAGGTTGCTGGAGACGGGAACCGCAACGGACGGCATCGGCGAGCGTTGCGTCTTCGTCCTCGATCCCGTCGTCGAGCAGCACCGCGACCGCTACGCCATCGCCCCGGTCGGCCCGGATGCCTGGTCGCGCCGCCGGGCGATGGATGTCCATGCCGTCACCCGCATTCCGTGCTTAGCCTGCGGCGACATCATTCGCGCCAAGCCGGATGCGGAAACGACCTGCAGATGTGGGCAGACAGTCGTCGAAGGCGACTGGGCCGGGAACGCGATGCTCATCGGCGGGACGCCGATCACGGGATCCGGGCTCTATGAATGGGACATCTGGGCCGAAGACCACGATTCCGGTCTGCTCGTCGTCGGCCAAACCGGTGTCGGCATCGCAATGCGGCGCGCGGAACTCGCCGGTCGACCCATCCAGGCCGTGCTGGCGCTACGCTCGATACCGGCCACCGACGACGAACAGGACGATGACGGTCGCGGCTACCACGGGATCGAGCCGACGGTCATCGCCTGCGCAGACTGCGAAAGCGATCGATGGCCCGATGCGCCGACGGCGGAGCATCTGCGGCAGATCCTCGCGTGGGGGCGTCGGCATCAGGGGCAGCGCGTCATCGTGCATTGTCGGCAAGGGCTTGGGCGAGCGCCGGCGGCGGCATTGGCGATCTTGGCAGACCGATTGGGGCCCGGCCAGGAGCCCGAGGCGGTTGAGGCCATGTTCGCCCTGCGTCCCTGCGCCATTCTCAACCTCCACATGACGGGCCTTGCCGATGAGTTACTTGGCCGGGATGGGGCGCTGCACGAGGTCGCAAGGAGCCATCCGCTGATCAGGGCTCGGCATTATGCGCGACAGATCTCGGAGGGATGGAGCCGATTTCCACACCTGCTGTTGCCCAGCGGCGGCGGAACGATCCTGACCTCCTGGGAGGGCCGTCGATGACTGGCCGACTGGCTCCGCCAGCCGTATCGGAAGTCGATAGCGCTCAGTCCACTTCATCTCTTCATATGGAGTCCGCCCCCAGGCTCAATCGCTTTAGCCGGTTCTGTTGCAGCCAAATAGTGTTTGCCGCATCATCCAATACACGTGATGATAATTGCAGGAGATCCTCATGTCGAACCCGTTTCTTGTCGGAAGCAGCCTGGGCGAGGGCATCCAGCGGCTTTGCCGCGGGAAAGCGGAGTTGTGCATGGCGGTGGCTTTCTGGGGGGCAGGAGCGGCTGAAAGACTCAAGCCAGGATCCGGTTCCAGGATCGTCTGCGACTTGAGGAGCGGTTCCTGCAACCCAAACGAAATCCGCATGCTCATCGAGCGCGGATGCAAAGTCCGGACACGGGACGGCATGCATGCCAAGGTTTATCTGTCTACATCGGCGGCTATCATCTCGTCGGCGAATGCCTCGGCGAACGGCTTAGGTCTTGAGGGGCCCGAGGTCCAAGACGACCTCCCCGGCAACGAAGCCGGATATCTTGTCAACGACGCTCAAACGCTTGCGACCATCCGGGATTGGTTCGAGAAATTATGGACAGACCCGACGACTTCGACCGTGAAGGAATCCACTCTGCGACTGGCCGAAGCGGAATGGAAACGTCGCCGGTCAATGCGCCCGGTTCGTGCGTTAAACGATCATGTTCAAACAGTCGGAAACACTAGAGAAGTCGGAATCCTGGAAGCATTCCGCGTTGATCGGCATATTTTTGACGATCGGCCATTCTTCGTCGCTCACACATCGGAATATGGCGATGAACAGGCCGACGTCGACGCAAGAGACCAGATTGAAGCAAATGGCCAAGTTTATACGAATGGCGAGGGCGGCTTCGTAGAGGGCGGGGTCGCAAACTGGCTTATGCAGAAGACCGAGATCAAGAAGCGCTACCCACCAGGATCATGGGTCGTTGAAATCTGGACAGGAGAAGACCGGGCCTGGGATGACCCGGAACTGCGAGTGTCGGCGTTCTGGGAGTTCTGCGACCCACCGATCACGGCTCCTGTGCGGATACGGGGGTATGCGCGCATGGTCAATGTTATGACTCGTTACCTGACCAAGGCGCCCCTTTCTCCTCAGACGCATCTCATCCTGAAGCCCGAAGATCAAGACGCCCTTGTCCGTGGCTTCAAGGCCCTCGACTGCGAAGTCGCCCAACTGGATGTGGTGCTGCGGGCAGCGGAGAAGGCACCGTCATGAACACAAAACATAAAAGACGGCATGCGTGCCCCATCGGATTCCGTCGTCGTACAACCGGTTAAGAGGTTGGCGACTGCTCTATCCCGTAGAGCATCAGACCGGGTACGCTGGACAGACCATCAGGGGCTCGTCATCAGCCCAAACCCACATTGACGTTGGTTGCCGGTGAGGAGATAACGATGACGACGCTGCCCGACCTCATCCACCAAGCCAACGAGGCGTGCACCGCCGACGGACTGCGCGTCCTCGCCAACATTCTCGACCACGCCGACGTGATCAGCCGTTGGACGATCGAGGAAGCCCAGCGGCTCGGACTGCCGGCCGCTTTCGCCGGACACTGGCCGCAGAAGGCCGAACTGCCGGTCGAATACAAGGTGCCCCGCTACGGCGCCGACGCTTCGCTGATCTGGAAGGCTTTGGAATGGAAGGTCCGCACCGGCCGGATCGATGCATGCGACCCGAACCTGATCGCCGAGGCCCTGGAGGGCGAGGCGGCGGACGACGGCCCGCGCTGGCTCGACCGGGCGCTCGCGGACCTGCTGTTCCTGCTCGCGTGGCCGGCGCGCACGTATGCGCTCCACCGCGAGATCGACTTCACGGCGCAGCGGGTCGTCGACGCCATCACGTCGTCACCGTCCTGCGTGCTCGATCTGAATATCGACGCCGTATGGCCGGCGGCGCGCCACCGTCTACTCATGCTCGATCCGCTGCTCGACGTACCGGAGGAGTGCCCCTGGCCCACCTTCGTCGAACTGGCGGAAGCCACGGCGGCGCGCATCGAGAAAGGGCAGGAGATGGAACGGCGGATCGTCCGCAAGGAACCGGTGCCGCCGGAATACGAGCGCTTCATGCGCTGACGGGACCGAAGAATTCCTGATCTCGGCTCAAGCCTGGAAGATCGCCTCCGCAACGTCATTCCAAAACGCGTCGCTTTCTCGCAGATAAATGGCAGCGGCCTTGGGATCGGTACGGCCGGTCTGGCGCATGATGCTTGCAAGAGTCTGCTGACGCCTGCGGCCTCAGTTGCCATGCCGGATTCGAGGCTGGTCATGTTGTCGATTTCGCCGTGCCTGCTTGCCAGTGCTGAATTACCCAGCGCACCATCGGAGGATGC
>NZ_QYUL01000007.1 GCF_003590795.1 Azospirillum cavernae | reverse complement strand
GACGCAAAGACGAAACGGGGCGCCAGATCGTAGAGGCCGACGGCGTTCGTCTGTCGCGCGTCGCCGTCCTGCTGCTCCGGCTCATGAGACCAGAGGGCCAACTGCAGCGTCGAGGCCGGTGCCTGGCTTTGTGTCACGCTGTTGCTGGTCATCGATCCGCCTCCTCCACCTGATCCACGACAATGGGCGAGGCTGCGCCGACGGGCAACGGCTCCTCCCGCGATCATGCCCGATTTCCAATCCGGCTATGGAGGATTGGCTCGCGCTTATGGAGGACCGGTTCGCGCACATGGAGGATTGGTTCGCGCCTCCACCGCTGCGACTCGACGGGCCGCAAGACCGCCCAGCGCCCTACCGCAGCGCTCAAGCCGACTCGGAGGCGGAAGAGGGGATGGTTATGGAGGAACGGTTCGCGCCCCCTCGAACCTGACCGCGATTGCGGGCACGAATACACCCCGCGAACCGTTCCTCTATATCGACGGGCGTCTCCCGATACGGAAGCGCCCTTCGATGCCACATCCGAAGACGATTATGGAGGAACGGTGCGCGCCTCTGCCGTCCCCGTAAAGGCACTGAATCGTCCTCACATTTGCGATCCTCTGCATTCGAGGAACGGTTCGCGGAGCGTCTCCATCCCTCACCCCGCCAAATCCAACTCGCGAACTGCTCCTCTAATCCATTCTCGCGACGCGAGCCACTCCAACCTCGTGCCGCGCACCAATCCTCCATAGGCGCGAGCCAGTCCTACAGGAATCCGATTCGCAGCCGTCCCGCGCACCGATCCTCCAGGCCCGCGAACCAGTCCTTCAGAGCCGCGAACCGTTCCTCCATGGTCGCGAGCCGTTCCTTGGTAGCCGCGAACCAAACCTCCATGGAGGAATCAGCCGCGTTTGTCAGGCCATCCTGGTCCCGGAATCCTGACCGCAGATTCGCCGGCATGCACCGGTGCCACCATCCACGGAGCCAGACGATGCCCACCTTGCCCACCCCCGATACCGACCAACCGAACACCGGACAGGAGACCGCCCGCTGGGGCCGCATTCCGGCTTGGTGGCTGAGCCACCCGGACATCGACGCCGACGGTCTGGCCGTCCTGGCCGCGCTCAGCACCTACGCGAACGTCCGCGGCGAATGCTGGCCGTCGCAGGCGACGCTTGCCACCGCCCTGAAGCGCAGCCGCTCCACCGTCAACCGCATCCTCGGCCACCTCGCCGATGCCGCCGTGATCGAGGTCGAGCCGCGCAAGTCCGCCAACGGCGGCCGCCTGTCCTGCCTCTACCGGCTGCGACTGGACCCCGGCAGCGGTCCGATTGTCAACGCCTCGGCGATGCCTGTCCGGCAGCGCGACACCGCTGTCGCTGTGACAGACTCCCCCTGTGTGACAGCGCGACAGGAACAACCGGATTCAAACAAACCAGACTCGCTCGCTGGGCGCGGGCGCGAGGGTGTCAACGCTGAGCGGGTCGAAGACTACCCGCTCAGAGAACCGCAGGCTGTGCCCGCCAACTGGATGCCATCCGCCGCAGACCTCGCCTGGGCCCGAGCCAAACACACCGACATCGACATCGACCGTCACGTCGAGGGCTTCGTCCTGCGCTGCCAAGCCCACGGCTACCGGTACCGCGACGTCGGCGCCGCCTGGAGGTCCTGGCTGTTGCAGGACGTCCAGGCCCACAAGGCTCCGCTCGTTTCCGGAACTCCAACCGTCTCCGGTACATCGCGCATGACCGACAAGGCGGCGGCTGCCCGCCAGCAGGTCGACATCTGGGCCGGCGTCGCCGATTGCCTGCGCCAGCGGCCTTCGGCGGAAACCAGCGCGATTTCCTTCGGCGGAGGATGGTGATGAGGAAACCGCATCCAATCACCAACATCGTCCCGCTGCACGCATCGCCGTCGGCCGTCTACGATCCGACGCTGCCGCCCGCCCAGCGGCATGGCGCGCTCGTGGGAGCGTTGCCGGAAACGCTCCAGGCGATCGTCGGTAACGGAACGAGCCGCGCATGCTTCGACGACCTTGGCGGCTTCGTCGGGATGCGGGAGACGTGGTCGCCACCCGCCGTCGTCGATCCAGCCGATGCCGAGGCCGCAGCCAGGGCGTTGGCCGTGATCGAACGCGAGATCCTGGCGCCGGTCGATCCCGGTTGGCTGCTGGCCCGCTTGTTGGCCCTCTTCGCGCATTGCCCGCCCCGCTCGGCGCCGGTCGATCCGGCTGTTGAGCGGATGGTTGCGAGTGATTGGGCCGAGGACCTGGGCGAGTACCCGCAATGGGCAGTCGATCAGGCGGTTCGCGTCTGGCGCCGGACAAAGAAATGGCGACCGACGATCATGGAGATGCGGGCGCTTTGTGACGAAGCCGTCACCCCCGAACTCACCCTGGCGGAGCGTCTGCGTGAGATCGCCGCCGCCAAGTCGGCAACGGCGGGCAGAGCAGGGGGGCCGGACATTCGATCCATGGCAGGGAGAGCGATCAGGAGGATGTAAGGCTTCACATCTGATTTCCGGAAACGATATACGTTTTCGCACGCCTCGTTTCTCGGATAGAATGTCTGAAAACCTAAACCCCGCCCGCGGAGCAAACGTTGCCCCCCCGTAAGAAGATTGTCGGCACCGAAATGGCTTCGGTTGAGAAGGCTCACAGTCAAATCATGTCCGGACAAGGCAGTATTCCGACGGCAGGCACGTCGAAGACGGAAGCGGTTGACCGTCGAGCGCCACCGGATTTTTTCAGCGACGAACTGGCCGAGGCTGGGCGCCAGGATCTGAGGCAGCGATACAATTTGACGATCCACGGACATGATGACTGGAAGAGGGAAGCCGATGAGTTCTTTGTGAATGCTCACGATGCACGTGGTGAGTCGCCAAATTCGAATTTGGAAAAGAACGGTTGGCAGGACATAGCCGTCAGTATTGTGCGCATCACTCCGGACATTGCCAAGCAGTACCTTTCGCTTGCATGGCAAAATGCCGATCCTAAAAAGGCGCCATACCGAAACCGGTCGGCCATTGTTTCCGCTCTGGCTCAACAGATGGCTCAGCAACACTGGTTGATAAACGGAGTTCCGATATCCTGGTCGAAATCCTTCAGGCTGCTCGATGGGCACAGCCGGCTTCAAGCATGTGTGGAAGCAGGAAAGCCATTCCTTACCCTGCTGGCGCAGAACCTTGATGACGACGCTTCGGCTACGATCGACCAGCATGCGAAGAGAAACTGGGCGGCAACCTTGCGCGGCGTCAGGCATGCCACGGCGATCCAGACGGCCCTGACGAAACTCATCCGCATCGATCAGGGCGCCATCGCCGCCGCCGGACCGGAATCCGCCGATTGGGATCTGCTGGATCGGTACTGGACGACGAATTCCGACCTGCTGAGAAGCGCTGCAGCGCACGGTCTTGCCGAGCGCTCAGGGTTGCTGGCCGATACGGTCCGCATCCCGCTGGCTTTCATGTCGTTGAGGATCGGGCGGATCGCCGCCTACGACAAACTCATCGGGGCGATCATTCGCGATGATGCCGGCGAGCCGCACGAACCTGGCCGCGTCCTTCGGCGGCAATTGGACTGGCTTCATCGTCGGAGGACGCCTGCGTCGACGCTGGAAGCGCTTGCGTGGGGCATCCAAGCCCTCGACGATGTGGTCAACGACCGGAAAGCGGAAGGGTACGATTGGTCGCCGGGACGCACGGATGCCAAGCAAGCCGTTCCGGCCGATCCCTGGCCGCGCCTTACCGGTTATCAAGGCTTGATCCCGCCAGCGACCCAGCGGGAGCAGTTGCCCATCGTCATCGCCGCCGACGTGGACCCTGCGTTGCGTGATCGTATTCAAGCCGGCCTTGAGATAGTTGGGTCAGAAAAGGCAGCCGAATGGATGAAGAAAAATCGAGCAAACCGGAATATCCAGCCGGCCAATGTGGAGCGGCTTCGGCGTGACATCGAGGGAGGGCTTTACCAGTTCAACCCGATGCCGATCGTGTTCGATTCCGATGGGAATCTTCTCAACGGTCAGCACCGGCTGACCGCAGTCAAGGCAGCGCAGCGGGAAGTCCCGTTCCTCGTTGTCCGCGGCGTCGATCCCAAAGCCTACGCAACCTTCGATACGAGCGCGCGTCGGCCGGTCACGCTCGATCTTGAAGCCGCCGGAGGCTACGAGGGCACTTCGAACGATCCCGAACTGGTGACCGCGATCGCTCAGGAGTACTGGCGCTGGAAATTGGCGCCGGCGCTTGCCGCCAAGCGGGCAGGAGGCGGGGAGATTGCGGGCAGTACGCGCCTGCCGCGTCCGTCGGTGTCCGAGATCCAGCGCATCGTGAAGGAGCAGCCACGCATCGCCGCGGCCCGCTTCTGGGCCCGCAAGTTGAAGGTGCTCGGGCGGCCGGCGGTGATGGGCTTCCTCGCCGTGGATCTCGCCGAGGCTGCGGAGCAAGTCGGCGTTCCGGTGGAGCGCGCCGAGGAATTCCTGACCGCCCTGGCAACCGGCGAGGGGATTGAGCGTGGTTCCCCCGTAGCCGATTTACGCGACCGGCTCCTGCGCGCTCGGGCTACGAAATCGATGCGCGATCGCTATGAGCCGATGCGGGAGATCCAGGCGGTCTTCCGCCAGCATGTCGTTGGCGAAGGGGAGGTGGCCGAGGAACAGCCGAAGCGCCGAGGGCGTCGGCGACGGAATGCGGAGGCGTCGTAGGGCGGGTCGTCTACGACCCGCTTGTGTTGCTACGTGGTTCGCTTAATCGACCACACTCATGGCTTACCGCACGCCGAGGCGATCGTTTCAACAATTGGTCCGTCGAGAATGTAACGCTGGAGAAGACGAAGCGCGATGTCCGCTCCAATCCTATTCCGCGCAAGTCCGTCGTCGTGCCAACTCAGGGCAAGTGCGGCAAGTTCAGCGGCGCCTACGACATCGACCGAGCCAATATCGATACCGAGTTCAGGCGCATCGGAAAACCGGATCGACCAGTTGCTGCGCGTGGCGTCGGTCTGGAAGGTGATCGTCATTCCGCCACCGCTTGGCGGTTCCCGGTCGATGTCCAACGTCTCCTCCCCAGCAGCCCGGCAATCGAGGCAAAATAACTGTTTTCCGAAATTCGTCAAGCGCCCTTGGCCATGATCCCAGGGCAATCGCTTCAGGTTAACGGCGGTCCTCCTTTCCAAGAGGTGTGGTTCTGTGATTCCTGCAAGGCTCCTTGGCTTTGGGAGCCGACCATGGTGTCGCGTTCGATGTTGGATCACTTTTCGGCGTTGAAGGATCCCCGCCAGTCGTGGCGGGTGGTGTATCCCCTGCCGGAAATTCTGCTGCTGGTTTTGTGCGCGACCTTGAGCGGAATGGAAGATTTTGTGGAGATCCGGCTGTGGGGTGACCTGCGGCTTGAGTTTCTGCGGCGGTTTCTGCCCTACGAACGCGGTCTTCCCGCCCACGACACGTTGAACGATGTGATCAACGCCTTGTCTCCCGATCTGTTCAAGGAATGCTTCACCAACTGGGTGGCGCAGCTGTGCGAGGAGGCGCCCGACATCATCGCCATCGATGGCAAGACCTCGCGGCGCAGCCATGACCGGGCCAAAGGGCGGGCGCCGTTGCATCTGGTTTCGGCCTGGGCCGCGCGCCAGCGCTTGGTCCTGGGCCAGGAGGCGACCGAAGCCAAGTCCAACGAGATCACCGCCATCCCGCTCTTGCTGGAACGCCTGGAACTCGCGGGCGCCTTTGTCACCATCGACGCCATGGGCACTCAAACCGCCATCGCCGAAACCATCCGCGCCAAGGGCGCCGACTATCTTTTGGCGCTCAAGGGCAACCGGCCGGCCACCCACGCCGATGTTGAGCGTTTCTTCGCCGATCCGCCGGCCGAGATGATCGCCGATACGCTGGAGACCATCGACAACGACCATGGCCGCCTGGAACTCCGCCGCCACACCGTCTGCCATGACGTTGGCTGGCTCTTCTCCGACCGGCGCTACCCCGACGAACCCCGCTTTCCCGGCCTCGCCATGATCGGCATGATCGAAACCATCGTGGAACGCGACGGTCGGACCCAGCGAGACCGCCGCTACTACCTGTGCTCCACCACCTTGGATGCCCAGACCTTCGCCCGCGCCGTCCGCGCTCATTGGGGCATCGAAAACGGTCTCCATTGGGTGCTCGATGTCGTCTTTCACGACGATCTCGCTCGCCTCAGATCAGGAAGCGGACCCCAGAACATGGCCATCGTGCGCCATATCGCCATCAACCTCCTCCGAAAGCCGACCGACAAGCACAGCCTCAAGGTCTCGACGGAAAACGCGCCAAACCTCGACCCGGATTATCATCGAAAACACTAAATCCGAAAGGTTGGCCCGTTAACCTTGAAGCGATCCCCTGCCATGATCCTATAGGCGTCCTTCCGACCACCGTTGCCAGCTCAGAGCTGGGGCGTTGCCGAATGCCGATGTGCGAGCGCTTCCTGGGAAGGCGACCAGAGCGGACCGCCGGCGCAGGCAGCTCAAACAGACGATGATGCGAGCATGTCCGCTGCGTGAACGTCTGGGGCTGATTCTATCGGGATTGAAGCAGCCCCTATCGTTGGTTGGAGTTCAGCAAACGAAGGGGTCACTACTGCGATTTCTCTGGAATCCGGCCCGGCTCCGCCTGGCCTGGGCCGAGCACATCTTTTTGAATCTTGCGCGAGAGCGACACTTGGCCAGCCCATCGCCGTTCGGCGATCGATCGCCGAATTCATCTCCGAGCGGCATAAGTATGGAATTTCCTTCGGCTGTTCATATATAATAGTTCAGATAACGATGAAGCCGGATTAACGCCATTGAATGTGATGAGCCAAAGGAATATCGGAGCGCTGGTTCGCTCGACCCGTCGGCGCGAGGTTTGAGTCAGGGCGGCGCTTGCCCATCAGGTCGCCGACCCAGGGCTGGATCTCCGAGGTCGAAAGCGGGCAAGCCGACCGGCGGAGACGGTAAGGTACCCTGCTGCTTTGCTTGGCTTGGCATCGTCTGGACGCCAGCGAAGCCGATGGCTTCCGGAGAGTATAAAAAGGCTTTCCGGAGTGGTGAGGAAGCCATACACAGGAGCATGCCTCATCCAATTCCGCTAATGGCGTTTGGTTTCGGTGCTTGGCCAGCGAAAGGCGGAGAAAAATCAAGGCAGCAGCGTCGTCGCCATCCGTCGGCTACAGCAAGGCGAAGACCGGAAAAAAGCCACCAGCGGCGGGCAAAGGCCGATCCAGCAATTCCGACACAAGCACGGTCGGCCAACCTGAGGATGCTGCGAATACTGGTCCCTTCGACGACATCGATTCGATCCTGCGGAACTCCTGATGACCGACGTGCTGCATGTGCTCCTCGACGGGGCGTTGATCGGCGAGGTTCGCAAGGCGTCGCGGGCGGGTGGAACCCTCAGTTTCGTCTATGACGAAGCATGGCGGCAGAACGAACGCGCCATTCCCCTGTCTCTCTCGATGCCGTTGGCCGAAGCCGTTCACCGCGACCAAATCATTTCCGCCTACATGGCGGGCCTGCTTCCCGACAACGAGAACACTCTCAAGCAATGGGGGGAGCGCTTCCACGTCTCCTGGCGCAGCCCGTTCGCCCTGTTGGAGCATGTCGGCGAGGATTGCGCCGGTGCCGTCCAGTTCGTCACCGGCGATCGGCTTGTAGCCATGGACCAGACACAGGATGAGAAGCGCACTGTCTGGCTGAGCGATGAAGAGATCGGCCAGCGCATCGCCGACCTGCGGCACGGGGTCGTCACCGGGCGGCGTCTCGGCGACCCCGGCCAGTTCAGCCTGGCCGGCGCCCAGGCCAAGACGGCGCTGCTGCACGACCCGGACGGAAACCGCTGGGGGGTGCCGACCGGCCGTGTTCCGACGACGCACATTCTGAAGCCGCCGATGCCGGGCTTTTCCGGCCATGCCGAGAATGAGCATTTCTGCCTGGTGCTGGCGCGGAAACTCGGCATGGCGGCGGCGGCCAGCCAAGTCCTGACCTTCGCGGGCGAGACCGTGATCGTCGTCCGGCGTTACGATCGAGTCCGCACTGGGGAGGGTCACCTGCGGCGTGTCCATCAGGAGGATATATGCCAAGCGCTGGGGCTGCCGCCGGACCGCAAGTACGAGCAGGCGGGCGGCCCTGGCATCCTCCGGATCCTGGCCGAGGTGATCCCCGCAGCCGGGCGCAGCGCGCCTCTCGACGCGTTGCGTTTCCTGGAGGGCTGCGCCTACAACTTCCTGATCGCCGGCACCGACGCGCACGCCAAGAACTTCTCCATGCTGCTGTCCTCGCGCGGCGCCCGCTTGGCGCCCTTCTATGACCTCGCCAGCATCCTGCCCCATCTGAAGTCTGGCGAGGTGCAGATGTCGGGCGGCCAGGTCGCCGGCTTCCGCGACCTGAAACTGGCGATGAAGGTCGACAGCAAGTACCCGCTGCAAGATATCATGCCGCGCCACTGGGAGGCGCTGGCACGCAAGGCCAGGTTGGCGACACACGCCGCCATCGACTATATCCGTCATCAAATCGCCGTCCTGCCTGACTTGGCGGCCGATGTTGCTGCGGAATGCGCAGCCAGTGGGCTGTCGCATCCGATCATCCAGAGCCTGCCTGACTGCATTGCCGAGCGGGCTGCGGATCTCAAACCGATCTACGGAAGCGAGGCGCTGTCGGAAGCCGCGCTGCCGCGTTAGGACCATCCAGTCCGCCTGTTCGAAATGGTCGACCTTATCGTCGAACGAATATAAATAGCCTTCATCGACGATCGTCGATAATTTGCAGAGCATCCTTTTGGAATAGAAGAAAATACAAACCGGGATCGGTATTCTGGAAACTCCATTTTGGAGACTGTGCGTGTCCAACGGAATGCCACCATCCCGCCGTGCGGAACACAGCCTTGCCACAACGCCCGAGGTCTACCTGCGCGTCCGCGCGCTGGTGACGGAAGATGCCTATTCTGAACAGGGCGGCAGACGGTGTTGCGCAGCCCGAAGTCGTGTCAGATCGCCAAGTCGATGCGTTCCAGTGACGTGACCTCCGGGTAGGTCCTTCTGAGCATCATCTTGAGTGACAGATGATCGGAGCCGCTCTCCAGGAGGATGGGGCAGATTCCGCAAGACGTCACCGCCGATTGCAGGATGTTGCGTGCCTAACCGTCGCAACATAGCATCGTAAGAAATGGCAGATGATAGAAATATTCCCTCATACGGACGTATCCATCGGGATATGCGGAGATTCAGTGGAAATGCGCTTGCCGTGCCTCCTGCTCAGGTTCAACAATCTTTGTAATGTGCCGTCAGGGAGGGTGGCCGGGCGCAGCACGGCGGTGACGAAGCGCCCGTCGCCATCGAAGACGACGATGGGCTGGAAGCCGTACTCGTCATAATGCGCGTTGAACAGGCGCAACTGCTGACCGCCGTGCACCGCATCGAAGGTGTCGTCCACGTCCAGCACGATGCGCTTGGGCACCTGGCGGAACGAGGCGCAGTACAGATCGACCATGGCCCGGCCCATGCGCAGCAGCGCGCGGGTATCCGGCAGGTTCTCCAGGCGCGAGATGGTGGCTTGCGAGCACAGATCGCGCTCGGACGGCAGGCGTTCCAGGGCCATCTTGAACATCGGATCGGTCCGCAGGCTGTTGGCGTCGTTGCCGTCCTCGTAGCCGGCGGCAAGCGCCAGCAGGCGGAAGCCGATGATGTCGCTCAGCGAGTGCACGGTGCGTGTCGGATCGCGCGGGTCCGCGATGCAGGCGGCCAGCCGTTCAGCCACGAGCAGCCGCCGCTCGACCACGCGCAGAACCAGCAGCCCGCCATCGGAGGACAGGCGCCCTCCATCAAAGCGCCCGATCACCGGCTTTCCGGCAACGGGTGATAGGCCGGGCAGTGGCAGCGTAGGATCAACCATGGCGGGTGGGCGCTCCGGAAACGGCAGGAGTTGGCGTCAGCACCCAAATCCTATGGCCGCTCAACGGATACCGCTACACCCGCCAACCCTCATGAATTTTCCCGGTTAGCAAGGTCGCGCTTCCGCTGTCGATGTTCTGGTCGTTTCCAGCCATGGCCTGACGCCCAGGATCGCCTTTGGATCTGATCAAGCGGCGTCCCGCTGCTCCCAGCGCTCCTTCAACTCCTTGATGGCGGCTTCGGTGAAGCCAGCCGCCTTGGGACCGCGATAACGCAGCGAGCATTCGTGGCGCTGGAAGGCCATGCCGGCACGGCGCTGAGCGGAGAGCCAATTGAAGGAGCCTTCGACGATCTCGGCCTCGTCGACCACCAGGGTCTTGCTGTGGAAGCCGGGCGTTTCGCGGACGACCGCTCCAGCGTCAATCAGGCGCTGGAGAGCCTGTCGGTACTCGTCGGGCTTCCGGTTCTGCGTCGGATCGACGTAGATGCCCACCCGCACGCCGCGCCCGCCGGCCGCCCGGATCAGGGCCGGAAGGTTGAGCCCCTCGAAGCCCACCGCGTCCAGCGTCACGTAGGGTGAGGTGATCACGATGCGGCGCTTTGCCTGGGCGAAGGCGTCTGCCAGGACCTGCAAATGGCCATCCAGCGTGGAGATACGCTCGATGTTCTCCTTGTCGGCCTGCCGCACGAAGGCCGGCTCTGCGAGGATGGTGGGGAACTCCGTCGTGTCGGCGATCAGGCCGAAGGTGTCCGGACCGAGCCGCGTCCAGATCGTCTTGTCGCCGATGACGTAGAAGCGCGCCTTGGCTCGGGTCGACGCTACATTCAGGAGGTTCGGTTTCTCGGCTGCCCAGGCGATCCCCCGCTCCTTGGCCGGATTGCCGCCCAGCAGCAGGATCACGGTCTGGGCCTCGCCGCCTTGGAAGGAATGCACCGTGCCGACCGAGGTCTTGATCCATTCCTCGACTACGTCATCCGGCAGACTGCCGAACACCTCCTGCTTGCGCTCGCGGAGCAAGTCACGGAATTCCTCCACGACCGAGGTGTAGGGCACGATGACGAACAGGTTGGGTGTGCCGTTCCTGTTGAGGTGCAGCGGGCGCAGCGGCTTTCCATCGGCGTCCGTCAATGCGGAACCGATGTCGCGCTCGAAGGCGGCGAAACGGCTGACGATCTCCAGCGCCTTCAGCCCCTGGTCCTCGATCCAGTGCGTCGTCGGGGTCGACGAGCCGGAAATGTCGAGCCAGCAAGACTTCAGGCCACCGGGGCCGTAGTCCGGCTGAGGCCCCTTCCAACGGCTCTCATCCGGCGAGGAGCGGCCGAGCACCATCGAGCCGCCGTAGGAGATGCGGTTGGTGATCGAGAACATCGGATCGATGCAGCGGCGATGGACCTTGAGCGGGCAGCCCACCCAGACACGGCGCTTGACCGTTACCCGGTCGCGCTTGGCGAGGAAGCCGCCATAGGGATTGACGCTGTCGGCAATGGTCTGGACCGAGGCCATGGTGGCATCGAAGCGGAGGTCGGCGACGCCCTGGCGCGACATCAGTGCGGTGGAGACGGATTCCGCGATCGTGGACACAGGTTCGATCTGCTCGGGGTCGCCGACAACCAGCGTGCGCTTGGCGCGCCAGATCGCGCCGGCCGCAGCCTGCGGAAGGGCTTGGCCGGCCTCGTCGATGATCAGCCAGCCGATCTGGTCCTTGCCAATGTCGTCGTCGAACATGCTACCGACCGAAGCGAAGGCGGTGGAGACCACCGGCACGACCAGGAACAGGGTGTCCCACAGATTCCGCACCGTGCCGGGATCGCTCTTGCGCACCGCCCGCAAGCCGGTCAAGTGCTGGAAGAACAGGCCGAGATTCTCCAGCACCCGACCTTCCGAGCAGAGGGCGAACTGCTTGTGCACCTCCAGGGCGGCGAGGAACAGGGCCTCCCGCTTGACATCGAGTTCATGGGACACCCACAGGGACACCATGTGACGCTCGGTCTCGTTCAAGGCGGCGAAGCGCTCGGGCCGGACCAAGTCCGCCATGGCGGCAACCCGGTCCTCGGCTTGGCTCAAAGCGCCGACTGCGACCGCGTGGCTGTGCCTTGCAGCGCCGAGTGTCCCCTTTGCGGTGGATACGTTGGCGTCCGCCGCCTTGACGGCCTGCATAGCCGCCTTCCGGGTTGCCACGCTGCGTTCCAACGCCTGGTCAGCCTCGGCGCAGCGTTGCCGGGCTGTTGCCCGCTCGGCGTCTGTGGCTTGCGCGCCGGACCGATTGATGAGTCGGCTGAACCAGCCGGCTTCCTTTGGCAGGCGGTCGAGCGCGGCCTCGGCGCGACGCAGCCGGTCCGCAGCGTCGTTTGCCTCGGTCTCGGCGGTGGCCGCGGCTTCCTTGGCTTGGTCGGCCTTGGCCGTGGCGCCTTGCAGGGCGAGATCGGCGATCCGGCCGGCTTCGGCGGCGCGCGCGACCGCGATGGGAAGCGCCTGGAGATCCTGAAAGACCTTCAGGATGGCAACGACCTCGGTTCGGCAGGCGGCAAAGCGGCGGATGACGGCGTTCCAGCCGTCCCGGTTTCCCGGCTCGTCCTTCAGAGTGGAAGCCAGGGTCGGGATGGGCGTTGCCGGAGCAGAGGATCGAGGCTTGGCGGAGCCAGCCTTCTTCGACGTGTCCGGGCTGGCATTCCACAGCAGGTCGGCGGCGCGGCGGCGGTTCTGGCTGTTGCCGAGTGCCACGGAGATCAGGCCCCAGGCGCGGGTTTCCAGACCCGGCATAAAATTCTGGGCGACGTCGGTGAAATAGTCGAGGCCGGGAAGGTGGGAGGGCTGGATGCTCTTGGCGTCGGGCAGTTCGAGGGTGATGTTCTCGACCGCCTTGTTGTTGCTGGAGGCGATGACGATGGAGGAGTCGCGCAGGCGGTCGTCCGGCACCCAGGACTGGTAGACCTCCTTGCCGATGCGGACCTGCGGGCCGGGCTGGAAAGCGTCGGTCGGCTTTGCGAAGCCGCTCATGGCCGTTGCGCGTTCGACGACGACCTGGGCGATGACGTCGCGCAGCAGCGTGCTCTTGCCAGTGCCGGGCGGTCCGTTGACCGAGAACAGGCCAGCGTTATCGGACAGGACGTCGAAGGCAGCGTTGACGGCGACCTGCTGCATCAGCGAGAGGCTGTGCTTGGCCTCGGGAGCCTCCGGATCGGTGCCGCGTGACGGCCACTTGCCCAGCGGCAGCAAGGACGGTGCCGAGAAAGCGACGGCGCCGCGTTGACCGTCGGCCAGCAGGTCGATCCGCTTTCCCTCGGGCCGGGCCGGGCCCAGATAGGCTGCCAGACCACCGCCGAACGCTCCCTTGGCGGCGGCGGTGTGAACGCGCTCAAGATCGTCGAAGAAGAAGCCGTTGAGTGATCCCGCGTCCGACGGCGTGAGGGCGCCGGACCTGTCGTTGTGGGATTGCAGCAGGATGGCAACCGTGGACTCGTCCGGGGCCGCTGCGGGATCGATGACGGCCGCCGGGAGTCGACCGAGGCCGGAGGCGAGCACGTCGTGGGCTTTCGCGATCCAGTCGCCGGCGAGCGGAACGGGCTTGCCGTCGGCGTGCGGAAAGGCGGCGTTGAACGCAGTGGACAGCGTGTCCTCGGTCTTGCGGAAGTCGGCGATTGTGGCGCCCAAGGCGGTGCTGCCAAGAAGGTGGGCACATTTCCAGGCGTGAGCGGCGATCTGGAAGGAGCCGTGAACGGCAGCGCCGTCGCGATCCACCAGGAAGGTGGCAAGGAAGCCGCTTTCCTTGCGTGGCTCCTGGTAGGGATCGGGGCTTTCCTTGATCGTGCCCTTCAGCGCGAGGACCATCTCCTTGGCGGCAGCATCGAGATCGAACAGGCCGATACGGACCCGGTTGACAACCTTGATACCTGGCCGGGTGCCGAAGGGCCAGTCCACCTCCGGCGCGTGGCTGAGGCGGGCGATCCGCTTCCAGCGGGTCGAGCGAACGTCGAGGTTCTCTCTCGGCGGCGTCATGGCCTCCACGTCGAGCCAATAGGAGAGTGGCGCGAGCGGATCGGGCATGGAGGATGTTCCTTTGGTGATCAAGGTCGCCCTGATACCACTTGCGGAAGGTGTAAGCCAGCCAAGAGCGTCGCTTCTGTGAGCGGATGCAACCAGACCCATTGTGGAAGTAAAGCCTGGCGACACATCGCCGCCCCCGAAGATGGCGTTCTTCTGCCGATGCCGGACAAAAGGAAGAAACCGCGGCTTCGTTGCTGAGCCGATGGTTACCCTTCCGCCGGAGAACGAAAACCACCCAGTTCGAGCAGTGCCTTGGCGTGAGACACCGTCAATTCCCTGGGTTGCCGTCCCTGCTCGACCTGCTTCGCGTACCAACCGGAGAAGAATACGATGGCGGCGGCTTGGTCCTTCGGTTTGACGCTAATCCGTTGGTTGGAAATCAGTTCGAGGGTGGCCTGGATCGCGGTCGGTCAGTACGCGTTCGACGAAACCGGCGGGGTTCGTTGCGGTGATGGCTGTTCGGCATTGCCGGGCTGGATCGACCGCGCCTGAAGCCACAACATCATCTCGGAAGGCGTATAGTCCGCGGGAACGCAGCATTCCAGTCGGCGCAGCGTGTCTGCCGCCGGAGCCCAGCCCGGTTCGTCGATGAAGCGGGTCGTGGTCCATCCGACGCCGGAGGCGGCGGACAACCTGTTCTTGTTCCAGCCCTGATCTTCAGCGAAACGCTTTATCCGGAAGATGGCAAGGTCGGTCAGTGACGCCGAACCGTCGATGATCGCTTGGATCTCATCCGGCGTCGCCATGATCGCTCTGAAGGAATGGCCTTCTGATATGGTCACGTCAATGCAGGTGACGATCTCGTCAAACTCAATGCCAAGAAAAGTGGCAACATTTTTCGCGTCCTTCTCGGAAAGCCGCGACTTGCGTGCGATGGCCCGGTTCAGGAGGCCAGGATCGATGTCGGTACCTCGCGCCACATCGGCCTGGGTGAACCCCTTTTTCTCAATGAGCCGGCGAAGGTCTTCTGCCATGGTGCGCTCCGCGTCGATACGGGCTGCGAGGGTATCCGGGATCAATCCAAGGAATTCAGCCAAGCGCAGAAGAATCTGAAAGTCGCGGGGCCATTGTTTTCCCTGTTCCATGCGCGCAATGTTCGACTGCGATAAGCCCAGCCGTTCTGCGAGTTCTGCCTGCGTGAGGGCATGCTCCTCGCGCTTGGCTTTCAGCAGGTGGCCAACCCGCTCCATGATTTCTGCTTGGGGAAGATCCTGACCTCCGTCTTCCATTCCAACAGGCTCTCCCGTTTTAGACTATCTACCAACATAAGGGATGCTGACTGGGAACGTATCTACATAGGATCACTTTTGGCTTGTGTTGCGAGTGGTCTTGCATGTGCCGACGCTATGCGCCAGGCAAGTGGGTTTCCAGATCTGGAGTATGCGCTTGAAACGGAGATTTGGCTTCGTGACGTACCCGTCCTTATGATGCGGGTATTCGATCATGATACATTTGGTGATATCAAAGAAGGAATGGTTTTCTGCGGTTTAGTATTGGGCCGCTATCAGAATTTAATAAGATTATGACGCTAGTGATGAATGATATGCGAGCGCTGGCAGGTAGAAATTCTACTCCGTTTCCCATCTATGTGAATTTCGATTATTTGAGAATCAAGGATTTTGGAATCTTAGTGCTGGTATATATACTTACCAATCATTGATCGGTCGGTAGCCGCCGGCCTCCACGGTCTCCCGCACCGGTGCTGTCCGTTTCAGCGGACGCGGCACCGACCTGAGGTCGAGGCAAGGGATCGGCAGAGCGACGACGCGGAACGAATCACGCCCGGCGATCTCCACTGCGGCGCCGCTGTCCAGCAGGCCCGTCATGATCCGCCGCACCGTCTCGCTGGAAACCTCCTCGGTTACGGTTCCGTCGGCATCCGTGACGGTCAGCGCCTCGGTGGCGCTCTTGATAGTCAGCGCCGACCGCTCGACCAGCAGCCCCGCGATGCGCGGGGCCGCCGCGTCCGCGCGGCGCCGGCGCTTCCGCCGCCCCTCCCCCTCCACCGGACGGTCGATCTGCCGATCCAGCCGTGCCGCCGCCCGCTCCAGGTCATCGAGCAACCGCAGTCCCACCTTCGCCGCCTCGGTGCTGGCGCCCAGGAAGCGGAGCAACCACGCCTCGTCGTCGGTCGGCACATAGTCGGCTCGTCGCCCCCGGAAGCCGACGGCGAGCCCGGCCAGCGGCGTGCGGGTGCCGCGGGCCAGCCGCAGCCGCAGGTCGGCGAGGGTGCGTCCGATGGCGTTGCCGAGCACATCGGCGGCCCGCACCCCGTGCCAGCGGGCCAGCAGGCGGGCCGAGGCGATCAGCGGCGGCTCCTGTCGGAGTTTCGCGAGGAACAGGGGATCCAGGGTGTCCTCCAGCGCCTGCAGGGCACGGTCGGGATCGGTGCCGACCAGCAGCGGCCGCAAAAGCGCCGGCTGCTCGTCGATGTGCTGGTCGAGCCGTCGCCGTCGGTCGCTGCGGCGCGGCCGCAGGTTAACGGCGGCGGCGAGACGCCGGGGCGTGAGAATGTCTGCCTCCGAACGCCGGCGTAGCGCCAAGCGCACGATGGGCAGGATGCGACGAGCCTCCTCGACCTGCGCGGCGTCGGACAGCGTGGTCAACTCGTCCAGAATGACCTCGCGCGGTTCCACCGCGTCGCCGAAATCGAGCCGGGCGCTTTCGGCGGCGACCAGCACCGCCCAGCGCTCGATCCAGCCGGTGCGGAGCGCCGCCGGGGCGCGGACCAGGCGCTCGTCGAGCCGCGCCTGTCCGGTGGCCGCTGCGATCGCCGCCGCCAGGATGCGGGAGTCGCCGCCGGGATTCATGACGACGTTCGCCGGACGCCGCGAGGCCGATGCCGGATCCGGCGTCGTCGGTTCGTCGTCGAGATGGCCGGTGTCGGCGAGGACGGCGTCGAGATCGTCGAGGAGGCGGCTCATGGTGGGCCTTTCCAAGGAGGACCGTTCCGTTCACCTTAGCGCGAATTTCCGCACTCTGTATCGGTGGTTTCCACGGTTAGTGATGTTTTCCGTGTGTCTGGATGATACGCCTGAAGAGAGCGTGCGCGGCCCTTCGGTGAGCGGTCTGTCAGACACATTGCTGCCGTTTATGTTTTTACCGACAAGCGTCCTTTTCGGCATGAATATGTCCAGTAGTAACTTGGCGTTAGCAATTACTCGGGCAGGGTAGGGGTTGTTTCCCCGGATCCGGAGACCCCCGTGGCCGCCACGATGACCGACGCCGAAGACGCCGTCCCCGGCCTCGCCGACACCGTGGTGGTGAACGGCGCCGGCCGCATCGAGATCCACAACGCCCTCTACGGCGCCATGGTGCTGCCGGCGAACGTCGCGACCGACCGGCTGGAGGAGGTGCGCGCGCTGCAGCGCCGGCGCCAGGACCTCGTGCCGTTGGCCTTCGGCGCCGGCACCTGGAAGGCGTACCGGTCCGCCTGGAAGACCTTCACGGCTTGGTGCGCCGACCTCGGCTACGAGCCGCTGTGCGGCGACGTCGAGGTGCTGAGCCAGTACCTTGTGCATTTGGAGCGCCGCGATCCGATCACCGGCCGACCGGTTTACAAGCGCTCGACCATCGACGTGCATTGGTCGGCGATCTCAGCCGCCTACGAGCACGCCGGCCGACCGATCGACACCCGCGACCCGCGGCTCAGCCTCCTGCTGAAGGCGATCCGGCGGTCGAAGAAGAACGAAGGCGTCGACGACGCCGACCCGATCAACCTGGCGCTCCTGCGCGCCATGCTGCGGGCCTGCCCGCCGGGCATCATGGGCCTTCGTGCCAAGGCGGTGATCCTGACCGGGTATCTGGGCTGCATGCGCCGCTCGGAGATCGAGGGGCTCCACGTCTCCGATGCCGATCTCCACCACGAATACGAGGACGGGCTGTACGGGGTCCGGTTCCGGATCCGCTCCAGCAAGACCGACCAGGAGGGCAAAGGCAGCAAGGCCGGCGTCCCCGACGTCGACGACCCGGACCTCAACCTGCGCGCCGCGCTGGAGACGTGGCTGGAGGCCCGCACCGTGATGGCCGGCGGCCGTGCGCCCGATGGCGAGGACCCGCTGTTCTGCGCCCTGACCAAGTCGGGCAAGCCCAAGCCGACACCGCTCACCGGCCACGTCATCAACACCATCGTCCAGGATCTCGTGGCCGAGGTGCGTCGTCGGGTCTTCGCCGACGAGGCGGAGCAGAAGCGGCTCGGGCTCTTCCAGAAATTCGACTTCTCCGCCCACAGCCTGCGGGCGGGCATGGCCACTGAGGTGGCCAAAAGTGGCGGCGACACGACCGAGTTGATGCAGACCGGTCGCTGGAAATCGGCGCAGGTGGCGTCGCGCTACGTCAAGGATCGCGATGCCTTCGGTGGCGCGGCTCGTGTGCTGGGCATGGTTGGTGGACGGTAACACTCGGGCTATATCGGATGTCTTGACGACAGGTTCCAAATGCGCCTTCGATACGGCAGGTAGAGGGATGAAGCAGAGGCGGTGATGAGCAGTGCTTGCGTGATGTTCGATCCGGTGCATCCAGAGGCTCGGAAGTTTTACAACGACGTCCGCTACACCGTTTTGCTTGACCAGCATCCAGACGATCCCGGTTACAAGCCGGCCGGAGGCTATCCCTGGGAACGCTGGCAGCGGCTGCTATCAGCCGTTCTCAACTGGGAGGACAACGGGGATCTGATCGCTCTTGGGGCTACTGTGATGCGCACGGCGTTCGAGCACGACTGGCCGGACAGTGCCAAAATCGAATGCGGCTGGGCCGATGGTGGTGCGGTCATGGCGATGCAGTTGATGCTGTGGCCAGGGTTGTGCCGCGAGCGCTGGGAGCATCTGCTCGCGACCGATGGCGAATGTCGGGTCTGGGCCGGCCCTCGCCCATACCGGCCGGAAGGTGACCGCCTCATCTATGATGATGCGCCGAAGCCGTTGCCGCGGGATCTGTGTGATCTGAGCGAGCGCCTGTACCTGTCGCCGATGAATGACGATGAAAGGCAGCAGCGGGAAGCCACAGACGCGGCTGTAGCCGATCTGCTCGAACACCTGCCCGAACTCACCGGATCCGCAATGCAGGTCGAATGGGGTGGGCGCTTGCGTGACGGGCTGATCCGCGCTGCTCTGCGGCTTGGATGTGAGCACGAAGCGATTCGTAGCGCCTGCTCCCCCCGGCGGCTGGCCTCAGATTGGATTTTGACCAAGGCCATGAGTGAGGAAGCCGCGCTGAAGCATCTCGGTCTGATGAAGGCAAGCGAAGCCGAAAAGCAAAGGCAGAAGGCGTTGGAGAGCGCCCTGGCTGTCATGCCGCCCCTCGATGGCACGCCGGCACAGGTATCGTGGGCTGATAATGTCCGAGCCAAGGTTGTGGGCATGGCGCTGGACGAATTGTCCGACCCTGGATCTGTGCTCATGCTCCTTGCGCGTGTTACCGATGCTGAGCGCTGGATCAGCGTTAGCCAAAAGCGGTCGCTGAAAAACTGCCTCAAGGCGCTCGCTGCGGATCCCTAGATCTGACTCCAGTCGAGCGAGTAGGTCCACACGACACCATGGCCGCCACGCCGGGCGTGGGGGAGCGCCATCGTGAACGGCCTGGCCTGACACGGACCGAAACCATCGAGAAGGCGCATAAACGCCGACCGGCGCGTGCTGCAGCGGATGACCCCCATCCAGCGGGAGGCGTTTTCCGCGACCGTGAGGCGCAGCGTATTGGTGCGATGCGCGAGGTCAGATGCGGTTCCGGCTGGTGTGACCTGCTGTCGGCCGACGAGGTGGTCGAGGTCAAAGCCGGTGGATTCTGGCGACACGCTCTTGGCCAGGTGCTCTGCTACGGAACCTACTGGCCGGACCGACGCCGACGGATCTACCTATTCGACGTCGGCCGGGAACAGGTCGAGGAGTGCGCCCGCATCAGCGCCGTTTTCGGCATCCAGGTGTCTGTCGCTGCGATTTGAGCGCTGGCGTCCATTGGCGCGTCGCGCGGGGTGCGGGGCGGTGATCCACAGTAGTGACTGGCAGCACGTTGTGTTAGGTTGAGTGGCAATACTGACAACAACCACGGCCTGCAAATGCCTCCTCGGCACGGTTCTCCACTATGGATGCGGACGTCGGGATACGGCGGGGCCCCGGCCGATGCGAAGCCGTCTCTTTCCCCGCAGACGCTGGAAGCCGTTGTCGACTTGGTGACGGGCGGATCGCATTCGGACACCGCACCACCAGTGGGCGTCTACCGGTCGGCCGGCCAACTCGAACGCCTCTTTGGGCGGTGCAACCTTGCATTCACGGTCGGGTCTGCATCCCGCGTGCCGAGCGTGCGGGCCTTCATGATGGAGGTCAGCCTTCGCGACGACGGTTTCGAGATGCTCTGCAAGGTCATCGAGGCGGCCGTGGAACCGCGCGACTTCGTTGGTGACGAGGAAAAGCAGGCACGTGCGGTCGGCTACATCAACGATTACCTCCGCTCCGATGGCATTGAACTTCTGAAGCGGGGCAACCGGTATCAACTTGCGCGGGCAGGCGGGTTCGCGCCGGTCGCCGACGCGCTCGTGGAGAAAGTCGTTGTCATCGACTTCGACACGGTTGAGCGCGATGTGCGACGGGCGCTGAAGCAAGCCGAGGAGGACCCAGAGGATGCTGTGACGGCAGCCTGCTCCTTGCTCGAAAGCGTGTGCCGCTCGATCCTAATTGAGATGGACGAACCCTTGCCCGACAAGAAGGACATGGCCACGCT
Organism: Azospirillum cavernae; assembly: GCF_003590795.1. GTDB lineage: Bacteria > Pseudomonadota > Alphaproteobacteria > Azospirillales > Azospirillaceae > Azospirillum > Azospirillum cavernae. Next base: position 5,251 of record NZ_QYUL01000007.1, on the reverse strand, counting down.
CATGGACACCGTTCAGGCAAAGTTGCACCTGTCTCCTGGACGGAAGGACCTGCCCCAAGAGATCGAGGCGGACGTCAAGCGCATCTTGGGCGGGTTGAACAGCACCGCGCGCGGCATCGGCGCACTGCGCACGCACGCTGGCGATGCTCACGGACGTGAGCGGGGCTACGCGCGCATCGATCGTAGGATCGCGTGCTTGGCCATCCACGCGGCAAGTACCCTCGCCCTGTTCCTCCTTGAAACGTGGCAGCGCGACAAAACGCAGAAACGAGCGTGCGCGACCGTCGTCACCAAATAAGTATCAACGGTGACGAGGCACTGTATCGTCTAGGACGGGACAAATGGAAAAGGAAAGGCACATGTCGGAACGAGTTTGGAATTACCTGCTTCCGGAACGCAGAACAGACCCTTTCGGCTACGCAGATATCGGGTCGCTGGCGCGGGCTGAAATAATTGATACGGTGCGGATCGCGGACGCTTGGTCCCATCAGAGGATCATCGATGCACTTTACGATCGACATTACAGCAGCAACCAATACAGGGTTCATCGGCCATCTGTGCCGGAGGGTGAAGTCCTCCTGTTTCTCCACCGTGACCACCTCAATCTGGCGGCGGACGGCGCCATCCCCGATGTCGATAAAGATGCGCCGGGATCCGATCCTTCGGGCCAACCCATCCGCTCTATGGCCATTCTCAGCGCCGCCACGTTGCGCAGCATCCGGGCTCCTGAGGCCCCGGACATGGTGATCCTGCCCGACCTGGAGACGCCGCAGGTCCCGTTCGACGATCCGGTGCTTAATGCGATACGACCGTATTTCCCCGACCTGCTTGCCAGCGAGCAGGATACCCTGGCCGAAATGTTCTCCCGATCAGCGCGTCACATGCTCGCGTACAACCGCAGAGCGGAAGTGATCTGGGGCTGGCTGGGTGATCACATCAACTCGCTGGGAATTCCATTCAATGCGCTGGCTCCGACCACCATTCCCGCGAACGGCAACGACGGCGGCGTCGATGATCTGCGCAGGTTGGCGAGCGGCGGACTTGTCGCAACCCAGGTCAAGGGGGGCAAGACCTGGGGCAACACGTGCTATCCGGCCCAAGAAGCCAAGAAGTTGTTCTCCGTAGATGGTGGGCAGGTTGTGGCACGGGCCTTCGACCAGCGGGCGGTGCTCTATCCGACACTGAAGCAACCGATCGGTACCGAAGGCATCATCGAGGACGACCTCCTCGTCGGGCACTTCCTGGCATTCGGCAAGCGTTACCCTGGCACCGATCGACTGATCCGGGGCAAGACTTGGCCTGCTGCCCGCGGCACCAGCGGCCCACCGGCCCAGAGGCAAAATAGACAACGAGATCCTGCGCCGCTTGAGATCGATCGGCGCTTCTACATCACCGGCCTCGATGTCATCGTGCTCGACGATCCGGAGTACCGCGACCGCGGTGTTCGTGTTGACCTGTCGACGGCCTCGAACCAGCCGAAACGCCTTCTCTCCGAAGCGGGTCTCCTGTCCAAAACCTCCTACGACGTTCCAGCGCCTGCGCGATCACCCAAGTGGTGATGCTTCTTTCAATGGCGTGCCAACGACAACGCACACGCTACCTGCTTTCCCACGCGCACGCATTGTGCGCGGTGTGGCCGGGCATGCCAGCCATGGTAGCCCGCTGATGCTGGACATCATCGCCGAAGCCATCGCCACCCTCGACGCCGCCTCACGGGCCGAGATTCTGCACGACGTTATCGACACCAAGGCCGAGGCGTTGATCGCCGCCAAGATCCGGGACCGCATCAACGCCATCCTGGGGGGCCGCCGCGCCATCAGGCAAGTCACCTTCTCGCGGCTGCAGTGCCGCCGGGGCCACGGCGACAGCCGTGAGCAGAACATCGATCTCGTCCTGTGCGACGGCGAAGCCACGATCGTTGGTGGCGCCTACCACAACGAGGGGCTCCACCTCGTCGAACTCAAGCAATATTATGATTTCGATTGCGCCCGCGCGCTGAAGTCGCGCCAGCCCTACCGTGGCCTTCAGAAGGAAATCAAGACCAGCCTGGAGCGTCTGGCTACACACCAGCACCCACGCGTCAAGAGCCGGCACGTCATTATGACCATCGTGCGCCTGGGTTTGGCCGACACCGGTCCGACATGGAAATACACCCCGTGGGAATCGCGTCGTTGGCTACTGGAGGCAAGGCGTACCTCGTCGACGAGCGCCGCTCTCTCGGAGACCTGGCGGATGCATTCCCATCTCCTTCCGCCACGGACTAAATTGCTCTCGGCCGGATCAACGACATCGAAGCACGCCTGTTCTGGGCGGCCTATGCTCCACAGGCGAATGTAGCACCAAACGCCCTATGTTTTCATACTGATACCTGAAAATCAACATAATGACCGCAGTGCCTTGGAGCGTGAGATTCAACAACCAGCGCAACGAAGGTGATCAACCTCGCATCCGCAATCTCCCTTACTTGAGTCCTTTGGGTTGTGGTAAAATGGTCTTCCCCCAGAGATTGCGCTCTGTCATGCCCATCGATCCTTTCAACAAAGACCCATTTGGCTCGCTGAGCGGCATTCACGACCTTCATCGCCTTGGCGAGGGACCGAAGGACCTCGCGGCGCAGTCGTTGGCATCCATCGCATCGCCTCTGAGTGCTCTCGACAGCCTACAGGCGTCACGCCAATTCGATCCAGCAACTGCGAGCGCGCTCAACGACTTTCAACGCTTTGGTCAACCCCCGAAGGACATCACGGCGCAATCGCTGGCGTCCATTGTACCGCCCCTGAGCACTCTCGACAGCCTGCAGGCGTCACGCCAGTTCGACCCGGCAACCGCCGGCGCGATGAGGACGTTCCTGGCAAAGCCACTCCAATCCGTCCTTGATACCATCGCGAGCGCGAGGCACGGCCTGCAGTCCATTTCTCCATTGCTGAGCGAGCGCATACAGCACCTCATACCCGAAGACATTGGCGTGCTGGCCAGACACCGGGATATGCTGGATGCGGTGTTGCCGAAATGGCCGATTAACCTTGCTGACCTGTCTGCAGCCAACTCGTTCATATCGGCCGATCTTGCAGCGGCCCAGTCCGCAGCCGACCTGAACATGCCCGGCCTCCACGCCGCCATGGCCAAATCCACCGTCGCGGATCCTCTGGCGGGGAGCGCCTATCGCGACGCCACCAATTTTGCAAAGTCCCTCTTTGATGGCGTGCTTTCAACGTCTGGAATCCTGAAAGATCTTACCAACTCCGCACTGGATGCCGCCATCGCCAAGTCGGCATCGCTCGATTCCGCCGAAGGAATGCTGGCACGGTCGGCGATCAAGGACCTCGAACGGTTCCAGTCCCTGGCCGCCCAGAACAAGTCCGTTTTTGAGACCGCTGCCCAATTCGCCGCCGCTTCTATCGGGTCGCCGTTCCAGGGCACGCTCTGGGGTGATCGCCTCCAAGACGCCATCGTCGGCGTTTCGCTCGCTCGCACCGCAGGCATTGATCCACACGACTTTCTGTTCGACTCGCCGGAACTCCAGGCCGCAGAAATCCTGGATGAAGCCAACCACCTCGACCCGGATGACACTGCTGCCGCCCTGGCGTGGCAGACCGACGCGTACCGCCGCATCGGCGAAGCCTTCACAAAGTGGGTGGAGAAGTTCCACGACGCCCCTCCGCTCACAAGGGCGTTCATGATCGGTAGGATCGGGATGACCATCCTAGTCCTCATCGGCACCATTGAATCATCGATCCAGGGATTCGAACGCATCAGCCGTTGGATCTCGACCACGCCAAACACGGAACATCATCAAGCCGCAGACGACTTTGTCCAATCCAGAAATGACCTCCTCACTGGTGTATACGCTGCGGTCAGCATGGTATCGGCCCTCCAGCAGGCCTGCTACGTGACCAAGCACGATGCCCCCGTCCGAGCCACACCGGGCCGTACCGGCAAACTGATCGGTCACCTGCCTGCGGACACCTGTGTCCTGGTTCTTGAGCGTGACGGGCGTTGGCTCCGTTTCGCCTACCAGCCGCCCGGCACTGACGCCTCGACCGAAACCTGGGTTTATCGCGACCACCTGATGGCCGCTACCGAATAGTTGCCCCGCGAGGGGCAACCGCGTTCTCTCAGCGCCTCGCCAATAGCCTGGTCAGGCGCTGGTCGTACTGGCCAGCCGCCTCGATGAGCGCTCCGTGCGCGGCGCCGACGTTGGCCGGCAGAAGGCCGCCGCTGGCGGCCAGCCGCAGCGCGGCCGAAGACCGCACCAGCAGGCGGTCGGCATCTCCAGACGGATAGAGCGTCGCGAGGTGGGCCGCATCGGAAGCGGCTCGGCGCAGATCGTCTCGGACGAGCGTTTTGGTCCGCAGGTCGTTCCGGAAACGGGCCTCGATCTCGGGTACCGTCTCGCGGGCAGCACCCCCGGCCGCGTACAGGGCGTCCGTGGTTCGTTGGCGTTTCGCCTCCAGCCGCTCGATCAGCCGGTCCATCGATTTGGCGGCATCGGCGACATAACGCTGGATGGCGGAGGACAGGGCGTCGGCCGGGCCTCGGCTGAGGACGGTGCGTTTGAGCCAGTCGGCCGCAGGCTTCGACAGCCGATACCCGACGGCGCTTCCCACCATCGGTGCGATCACCAGAGGCCATCCGCCGGCGATGGAAAAAGCGGCCAACGCGAGCGGCGCCCCAACCTTTCCGGCGGCCGCGAAGGCCATGCGCGTCGCGCCCTCGGTGACGCACGCCTGCACCGCGTCCGTGAGGTCGGTACGCCCGGCCAGCAGCGCCAAGCCACCCTTCGCGGCGGTCACAGCCGCTGAGATGAGGGGGATTTCCAGATCGAGGACATCGACGCCGGCGTCCAGCGAGCGTTCCGTGAGATCGCGCACCTGATCGCGGACGAGACCTGGCACCGGCATTACCATGGGGTTGTCGAGGAAAGCGTCGGCCAGATCCTCGTTGCAGAACACCGGGATATCCGGATAGCGGTCGAAATGGCGGAGGATGCCGTCCGGGCTGGCCAAGCATTTGACCTGGAACGGATCCCCATTCACGAACAAGTCGGCACCGGGAAAGTTTGCGGTCTGCGGAAACTCGACGTCGGCGCCCATCGTCAGCAGGCGATGCGCCACCATCCGCTCGGCGACGTAGCCCTGGAGGTTGGAGATGACCCCACCGGCCGAGGCGTCGGCCATGGCGTGGACGCGCTGCGCCTCGATGAGGAATTTGGCCATGTCGTCGGCCCCGTTCGTTCGCGCGAAGCCGACCG
>NZ_QYUL01000006.1 GCF_003590795.1 Azospirillum cavernae | reverse complement strand
TGCAGCGCCAGCCGGAAATGGGCGAGGTGGCCGCTTTCGCCCAGTTGGTTGGTCGGTCGGTCGTCGATTTTGGCGCGCTCAACGAGGATCTGGAAGAGATGCTGGCGCTTCTCGCTCTGCTGGAGGAGGTGATCGGCGTCAGCAACACCAACACGCATCTGCGCGCGGCCCTGGGTTTGAACGCGCGGGTCCTCGTGCCGTTCCCGGCGGAGTTTCGCTGGCTGGGCGATGGCCCACACAGCGTATGGTTTCCCGGTTTCACCGTGTACCGGCAAAGATCGGATGACGGATGGACAACCGCGCTGGAACATCTGCGGAGCGATCTGCGCACCGAGCAACATCGAGAGGGCGGCGCGTCATGACACCCGCAGACACCATCATCGTCACCTCGGCGAACACGGCGTATGCGCCGCTGCTGGCCGGGCTTCTGGAGTCCGTGCGCGACCATGGCGGGGGTTTGCCGGTCGGCATCCTCGACACCGGGTTGACGGTCGAGGATCGCGACCGCTTCGCCCCCTACGTTGATCGCTTCGCCGTCCCCGATTGGCACATGAGCGCCGAGCACCAAGCCCGTTTCCGACCGCCGGAATGGATCAAGGCGATGACCGCCCGCCCCCATCTCCGCGATTATTTTCCCGGCTACCAGACCTACATCTGGCTCGACGCCGACACCTGGGTGGCGACGCCGACCGCGCTTGCGACGCTGGCCGCCGCCGCCGCAGGTCGGGACATCGCCGTCGTGCCAACGGTTGATCCAGCCTACACCCGCTATCACGGGCTGGGAGCGTTGAAGGCGCGGGCAGCCATTCTGCCGGTGTACCGAACACTGTTGCCCGAAGCTTTGGCGCAAACCATGCTGGTGCTGGGCGAAATTTGTTCCGGGGTTTTCGCCATGCCGACCGGCTCGCCGATTTGGGACCTGTGGGCGGCGGAAATTGGCCCAATCCTGGACTTCTCGATGGAACGGTCGGACACGCTGTATCACATCTTCGAGCAGACCGCTTTGAATCTGGCGGTTCACCGCCGCCATGCCGACGCCGCTTTTCTGCCCGCCCGCTTCAACTGGGTGTTGGGAGAAGCAAGGCCGTTGATCGACGATACGACCGGAAGCTTGCGCGTTCCCCAACCGCCGCACGACGTCATCGAAATTCTGCACCTGATCCACAGCGGTCGCTCCATCGCCGACAAGATGGCTCCCCTTGAAACGCATACGCTGACTGGGCGCTCCATTCAGACCCCATTCGATTATCGCGCGATCCGGGAGCTTGGACATCGTCCACCTGTGGGATTGTCTGTTGGAGGACATGACGCTGTTTACGCTCCATAGGGCCTTAGAGCATCGCGCGTGAAATCTGAATCGAAGGCTTGCGTTTGTTTTTTCGCCATGATTCACACATTCAATTCCTTAGGGATTGGGTTGGCGGGGACGGTGGTGCGGGGGGCAGCGGCGCGGGGCCGGGCGCAGCGGAGATGCCTTCGGGGGCTTCGCGCGCAAGGACGTTCGCCGGGAGGCGGCAAACTGGCTCCCCACGCCGCGCTTCTGATCGGTTGGGTGGAGGCTCAGGGCGACATCACCATGCCGGAACTGGCGGCCAAGCTGAAAGCCGAGCGCGGGATCACGGCTCACCCGCCTCGCTGTCGCGCTTCCTGATCGCCAGCGGCTTCACCGTCAAAAAAAACAGTGCTGGCGACCGAAGCCGGTCGCGCTGATGTCGCTGATGACCGTCGGACGTGGCGAAACCACCGCCAGCCCCGGATGCGCGAGGAACCGGATCGGTTGGTGTTCCTCGACGAAACCGCCACCACCACCAAGATGACCCGGCTGCGCGGGCGAGCCAAGCGCGGCCAGCGGTTCAAGGCAAAAGCGCCATTCGGCCATTGGGGAACCCAGACTTTCATCGCCGCCTTGCGTTGCGATGGCCTTACCGCCCCCTGGATCATCAAGGGCGCGATGAACAAGGTTCTCTTCGAAACCTATGTCGAGACTCAGCTTGCCCCCACCTGCGACCGGGCGACGTCGTCATCCTCGACAACCTGTCCAGCCACAAAAGCGAAAAGGCCAAAGCCATCCTCAAAGAAAAAGGGCCTTTTTTCTGCCCCCCTACACCTCAACCCCATCGAGATGGCCTTCGCCAAGCTCAAGGCCCATCTCCACGCATCGGCGCACCATTGGGAAAATGCCGTCGGCTCCATCTGACCTCTATACGCATGAGGAATGCTGGAACTACCTCAAGCACGCTGGATATGCGCCAGATTAAACGCTCGATGCTCTAATCATTCGTGCCGACTGACGGGCTGGCAGACAGAAGTCCCTGCGCGCGGCACGATCCAACAGATTTTTGACCGACGCCGCCGCCCAGGTGCCCACCACGTGGCGTTGTCTCCCACATTGCCTCCAACTGGGCGCCGATCGCCCGAAGCGACAGCTTCGGGTTCGCTCGGGCGATGCCAGCCACCAGCACCATCAGCCGGTCGTCGGCGCGCACCGAGGGCACCTTGTCGAGCAGCACCCGGTTGGCCAGCCCTTCATCGACGAAGACGCGGACGGCCCGACGCAAACGTTCGGCGGTCCAGTGCCGACCCGGTGGCAGCTTGGCGTTCACGGCGCGCGTCACCGCCGCCCAGGAGCGGGATGGCCGAAGCCGCCGCACGGTGGGCAGCCACTCCTCCGCCGTGCGGGTCAACTCCAGCAGGTAGAGCTGACGCTGCCGGTCGGCAAGACGCTGCGCGGTCACCTTGTCGCCCTGCTTCAGCTTGGGGTTGCCACCGACCCGGCCCGCGCCCTGGCGGCCGCCAGCCCGGCCCGCGTCCGCTCGCGGATCAGCGAACGTTCGTACTCGGCCACGGCGCCGAGCATTTGGAGCACCAGCGTGCCATGCGGGCTGGCGGTGTCGATCGGGCTGGTGAGACAGCGGAAGTGGCAACCACGCCCACGCAGGTCCTCGATCACCTCCAGCAAATGCGACAGCGAGCGACCGAGCCGGTCCAGCTTCCAGATGACCAGCGTGTCGCCCCGGCTGAGGCGGGCCAGGGTCCGTGCCAGTTCCGGCCGGGCCCGCGAGGCGCCCGAGGCCTTCTCCTCGAAAATCGTGGCGCAGCCGACGGCGCGCAGCACGTCCATCTGGGCGGCGGTGGTCTGATCGTCGGTCGAGACGCGGGCGTAGCCGATGAGCGCCATGGCGGATTCCAAGCTGAAAAAAGCGTCAGGATACCCCTTTGTAAAGTCTATGAGAATGAGAGTAAACGGTCGTTTCAGAGCGCGCCAATTCCTTTACAGCGGTCCGCAAGGGGGGCTGAGCGGGCGGAACGGAAGCCGGAACAGGCCCCCAGTTGGACCACTCCATTCCTCCCGCTCGGCGGCCGTCGGCGCGCAGATGCCGCGCGACAAAATCCCAGACCAAACAGTCGCCTGACGGGGCTGGCCAACACTGCGGAAGACGAGGGCTGTTTTGGGATAAACTCCCGATTTCCAATGGGTTGAAGATGATCCCGTGATTCCTGAAACGGACTTTTCGCATGAACTGCCGACATTTTGCATGAGCCGGTCTGCAAAACCGAGACGCGGCAGTACCCCAACCCCTTGGAATCCGGCTTTTCGCATGAACTGCCCGACAACGGCAGACAATGTCGAAGATAGCCATCTTCGCCCTTGCAAGCCGACCGCGCTCCTCACGACTGACAGAGAAGATATCGATAGCTCAGAAGAAAACTAATACTTTGCTATCATTAAAATCAATCGTTGATCGTCTAAGGCAGGGCAATCGCTTGAAGACGAGGGGATTCCGGTACGGGGCTTGCTGTGATTCATAGAGGGCCTCGAATCGGAGGCTCATCCCATGCAGGCACGGTCGCTTTTGGATCATTTTTCGGCGCTGGAGGATCCGCGCCAGGCTTGGAAAGTGGTGTATCCGCTGCCGGAAATCCTATTGGTGATCCTGTGCGGCACGATGGCGGGAGGGGAAGATTTCGTTGAAATCGAACGCTGGGCGCGGCGCAAAGAGGATTTTCTGCGCAGCCTTTTGCCCTTCGAGCGAGGTATTCCCTCGCACGATACGCTCAACGACGTGATGAACGCTCTGCCGGCCAGGCTGTTTTCCGCCTGTTTTTCCGCTTGGGTGGCGGATCTGCGCGATGGCGACCCGGACATCGTCCATCGACGGCAAAACCTCGCGCCGGGCGCGGCGGGCTGAGGAAAGCCCGCTCCACACCGTGTCGGCCTGGGCCAGCCGCCAGCGTCTGGTCTTGGGGCAGGAAGCCGTGGCGGCCAAGAGCAACGAAATCACCGCGATCCCGGCGCTGTTGGAGCGTCTTGAACTCAAAGGAGCCTTGGTCACCATCGACGCGATGGGCTGCCAGCGGTCCATCGCCGAAGCCATCCGCGCCAAGGACGCCGATTATCTCCTTGCCCTCAAAGACAACTGGCCAACCCTGGCCGATGACGTGCGGCTGTTCTTTCATCAAGAGCCAGGCGACGCCTTTGACCGCCATGAGACCACCGATGGCGACCATGGCCGGATTGAGATCCGGCGCCACGCCGTCAGCCATGACGTCGCTTGGCTCACCACCAACCGCCGCTTTCCCGGAGAACCCGTTTCCCTGGCCTCGCCATGATCGGCATGATCGAGGCCGACGTCGAAAAAGACGGCAAAACCAGCACAGCCCGACGCTATTACCTGTCGTCAGCGCCGCTGTCCGCCGCTCAGTTCGCCCGAGCCGTCCGCGCCCACTGGGGCATCGAAAACCGCCTCCACTGGGTCCTCGACGTCGTCTTCCACGACGACCTCATGCGCCTGAGAACCGAAAACAGACCCGCCAATATGGCTGTGATCCGTCATTCCGCTCTCAACCTCTTCCGCGCGATTCCTGACAAGGCAAGCCTGAAAGTCCGGCGAAAAACAGCCGCTTGGGATGACGACTACCTGCGAAAGCCATCACTCTGGCGGCCGGATAACTTTCAAGCGATTGCCCTGCGTCAAGCCCGCTCGGGAAGCGCGATACGCTTCCAAAAACGGACGTTTGTGAAAGGGTGGCACCTTGCTTCTCGGCTACCTCCGGGTCTCCAAGGGCGACGACCAGAGCACCGCCCTTCAACGCCGCGCCTTGACCCAGGCCGGGGTGGAGCGCTTCTTCGAAGAGACCGCGTCCGGCGGCTGCTGGGATCGGCCGGAGTTGCACCGCCTGCTCGACCAGATCCGGACCGAGGATGTCGTCGTGGTTTGGAAGCTCGACCGGCTGTCACGGTCGTTGAAGGATCTGCTGGCGATCTTGGACCGGATCGAGGAGAGGGGCGCCGGCTTCCGTTCGGTGACCGAGGCCGTCGACACCACGATCCCCGCCGGCCGCATGATGATGCAGATGGTCGGCGCCTTCGCCGAATTCGAGCGCGCCATGATCCGGGAACGGACCCGGGCCGGCTTGGCGGCGGCGCGGGCGGAAGGCCGAATTGGAGGCCGCCGGCACAAGCTCAATCCCGTCCAGCAGGCGGATGTCATCGACAACGTCCTATCCGGACGGCGGACGGCGGCGCAGATGGCTCGCCTCTACAACATCAGTGAAGCGACCGTCTCGCGTCTCATCGCCGCCCATCGCCAAGCGATGCTGCCGGGGTAGGGCGCCCTACCGTATATCTGAGTCCCAATAATGTACTGACCCGAGTTCCGCCGCTCTGTCTTGAAGGCCATGTCCCGACGTCCATTGCCACCCTGCGCATCGCTATCGTCCGGATGCTCGCTCGAAATCTCCAACGATGTCCCTGCCGCCATCAACTGCGCACTCTATGGCATAGTAGAATTAATGGACAAAGCCGCCCACCTCGACTTCACGATCGAAATCGTCAAACGCACCGATGCTGAACTTGGGCTTCAAGCTTCTGCCAAGACGATGGGTTGTCGAGCGAATTTTCAGATGGATGACACGTTCGAGACGATTGGTCCGCGATTTCAAACGACGCATCGATGTGTCAGGCGGCATGATTCTGATCGCTATGGGCACCATGCCACTCCGACGAGTTCCCCACTGTACAGGCTGTCGAACAGACTCTTAAAGTAATCGTTTATCTGATGGCAAGCGCTCGGCATGTCTCATAAACGTCAGATATTTTTGACGATACTCAGGAGTAATCATATTGACTTCAACAGATCTGTCTTTAGACGGCTCTCGAATACTTTGAATTATTTCATTCGTCAGAGATCCAAAGCTGCATCCAATTCGTTCGCACACCGCAGAAAAATAATTATATGGATCAAGCATCATCTTATCGTAATCAACAACCACGCAGTCTTTGCGAGATATTAGATTTTCATACTGGAGAATATAGCAGAAAGCTGCCCGTTCAACTTCAGGCATTGCAATATATTTCTCCTCCATTCCGTCGGGAACCCAAGGTGGAATTCTCTTGCTGTATCCAGTCTTAAAGATAAACTCCCCATTTATACCCTGCATCTGATCGTCCGAATACCAGCCCTTCTTCATAACTGAAGAGATCACGCTTTCTGGGCGTCGCAACATAACCAAGGATGTCATGTTGGGGTAGTACATCTTTAAACGATCAAGCTGCGGAAGCATTTCCGGCATTTTGAATGCAAGTCTGCGATCAAGCATGAGCGGGAACGCTTCCTGTCGGCGCCAAGTCCGCGCCATTCGAGCTTCGATTTCCTCGCGTGGACGACCATGGAAAACCCAAGAATCATCATGCGAATTGAAATTGAGAATCCGCCCACACATTGCTTGTAGCATCAACTCTTCGACTAGGAATCCTTCCAACTGAAAGCGCCAAGCGCTCTCCTCGATTTTATCGATAAGATAAAAATGAAGGTAAACAAAAGGATGTTCAAAAAATTTTCCACATTCGACAGAGAATTCACGAGACGACTCATCATCGTCGTTCCAGAGCGTGATCCACCCGTTATAAAGATGGAATTTTCGACGATGGAGGTGACCTCTGTGTGCATGTGGAATTTCATAGTTCTCTCATAACAATAAGATTTTTGCCTCTTCAGAGATCACCAAGATAGCAACAATGTAATTCTTGGTTGGACCCTGATTTTGCGGGGACCAATATCACTCCGCATTGATTCTGTCAATGTGACTCCGCCACTGGCTCAATTGGGCAGCGATTTCGATAGCGTCCGTTAAGATGCTGCAAATTCGGCGATGGTCCTGATCGTCTTCGGTGAGGTGGCGTTTGCTTGGTAATTTCTTCCGTAATGGGCCGTTGGTCGTCAAGCCCCCGAATGGATCACGTCGCCGGTTTCATGCTTCCGTCCGTGGTCAGCACGTGGCCGCCACACCATGCGGTCAGAAGGAAGCCGCGAGCCGATCTCACAGAGCGTGATGCCCGTCCGCAAGGGCGGGTTCACCAGAAATTGCCCGGCTTCATCGGATCCTCCGTCCCGGCGACGGGACCTCGGGCGGCTGGGCCGCTGATCAGCCCGACCGGAAACGGTTTGGTTCTTATGCGGTGGCGGTCTCCTTGCCGAAGCGGAAGTCGGCGCCCCCCCCCCACATCCGGTGGCGGACAGTGGCCAGCTTGCGCGCCAGGGCGACCTTGGCGCGCATCATGCCGCAGCGCTTGGCCACGTCCAGCGCCCAGCGCGAGAGTGTCAGGAATTCCGTGTGTGGCCGGGCATACTGAGGAAGAAGGAGACCTCGAATGGCCCGTCGCAAACCGCCTGTCATACCGGACGCCCTGCTGGACGGGCTGAAGAAGGCGCTGAGCGAGCGCGCCTTGAACGCCGAGATGGACCATCATCTGGCCAGCGAGGCGGAGGCCGGCAACAGCCGCAACGGCTACGGTCGCAAGACGGTGCTGACCGGCGCCGGAGCGTTGGAACTGGAGATCCCACGGGACCGCCGGGCCAGCTTCGGCCCGCAACTGATCGCAAAGTACCAGCGCCGGTTTCCCGGCTTCGACGACAAGATCGTGTCGCTGTACGTGCGCGGCATGAGCGTGTGGGAGATCACCGGCCACCTGCGCGAGCTGTATGGGGTGGAGGTGTCGCCCGACCTGATCAGCGCGGTGACCGACGCCGTGCTGGACGAGACCGTCAGCTGGCAGGCGCGGCCGCTGGAGGCGCGGTCTACCCGCTGGTGTTCTTCGACGCCCTGCGCGTCAAGATCCGCGATGGCGAGCAGGACCGTCGCCGAAGGCGGCGTAAGCCCGCGCAGCGTTGGTTCGCAACAAGGCGGTCCATGTCGCCCTCGGCGTGCGTGCCGACGGCGCCAAGGAGGTGCTGGGTCTTTGGCTGGAACAGAACGAGGGCGCCAAGTTCTGGCTGCGGGTGATGAACGAGCGGAAGAACCGCGTCGTCGAGGACATCCTGCTGGCGGTGGTCGATGGATTGAAGGGCTTCCCCGACGCCATCCGCGCCGCCTTCCCCGACACGCTGGTCCAAAGCTGCATCGTGCATCTGTTGCGCGGCAGCCTTGAGTTCGTATCGTGGAAGGACCGGAAGGCGGTCGCCACCGCGCTGAAGGACCTTTACCGGACCATCGATGCCGCCGCCGGAGAGGCCGCGCTCACCGCCTTCGAGGACAGCCCCTGGGGCCGAAATGCCCGGCCATCGGCCAAATCTGGCGGCGGGCCTGGAGTGAGGTCGTGCCGTTCTATGTTTTTCCAGCCGAGGTGCGGCGCATCCTCTACACCATAAACGCCATCGAGCCGTTCAACGCCAAGCTGCGGCGAGCGGTGCGGGCGCAGGGCCATTTCCCGACCGACGAAGCCGCCATCAAGCTGTTCTTCCTGGTCTTGAACTGAACCGAAAAAGAGCGGACCATGCCGACGCGTGAGTGGTGCATGGCCAAGGCCCAGCTCGCCATCCTCTTCGGTGAGCGCTTCACCTGGGCTATGGCCTGAAATTGGTCAACCGCCCGGCCACACACGGAATTCCTGACACTCTCGCGCTGGGCGCTGGACGTGGCCAAGCGCTGCGGCATGATGCGCGCCAAGGTCGCCTTGGCGCGCAAGCTGGCCACTGTCCGCCACCGGATGTGGGGGGCGCCGACTTCCGCTTCGGCAAGGAGACCGCCGCCGCATAAGAACCAAACCGTTTCCGGTCGGGCTGATCAGCGGCCCAGCCGCCCGAGGTCCCGTCGCCGGGACGCAGGATCCGATGAAGCCGGGCAATTGCTGGTGAACCCGCCCTTGCGGACGGGCGTCACGCTCTGTGAGATCGGCTCGCGGCTTCCTTCTGACCGCATGGTGTGGCGGCCACGTGCTGACCACGGACGGAAGCATGAAACCGGCGACATGATCCATTCGGGGGCTTGACGACCAACCGCCCATTACGGAAGAAATTACGGGCGGGGAGGGTCCGCTCAGTCGCGGCGTCGGCCCATGAAGAAGAAATGGTTGGGATTTTGCCCCCAAGACTTAACCGACAGCCGGTCGAACAGGGTGATCGCGTCGGCCAACCGCCGGACCGTTGCCGCGTCGCCGCGGATACCGCCCAGCAGGCGGTAGATGTAGGAATAGCCGGGGAAGAAGTCCGTCTCTTCGAAGCGGCCCCGTAGGGCGGCCAGGATCGCCGCGCCGTCCGCCGCCAGATCGTTGGGGGACTGACCATCCGGTTCGGACGGGTCGCGTTCGAACACGTACTCCGACCATACATCGCGGACATGCGCGGCAAGGCTGTTCTCGTCCGTCAGGTTGGCGATGTCCGCCGGTTCATACCAGTGACCGGTAAGCGCGAGAAGGGTGCGGACCAGCGCCACGGTCGCCGCGTCCCGTTCGGTGAAGCGGTCGTGGCACGGCTCCCACGTCAAGAGCCAACCGCTGGGACGCACCAGCGTGTGGGCGTGGGCGACCGCCGCCGCCACATCGGGCATATGGTGCAGCGACACTGAAAACAGCACCACGTCCCAGCACCCCTTGACCGCGTGCAGCGGGGTAATTTGGTAGTCGAGCGAGCCGAATCCCTCGTGCCAGGGATTCTGCGCCAGGGTTTGACGCGCGATGTCGATGTTGGCTTCGGAGATGTCGATGCCGGTGACGTGATGCCCGGCGCGCGCCAGTTCAAGCGAGACGTATCCGGGACCGCAGCCGACATCTAGGATGCGTTGGCCGGGACCGCAGCGATCGCTCAAGAGTTGCAGGTAGCGATCAACGCTCCACCCCACGAACAGGTTGGCGAAATGCGGATCCCGCCAGAAGCTTTTGTAGAAGTAATCGCAAGGCGCCATCCGTCGTAGGTCCGGCACAAAGCCAGCGGCCACGCGCTCCTGGATCCTTTGGTCGAAAGCGGCCGCTTCGGCGGCCAAGTTGGCGGTGGGAGTGTTGCCGGGGGTGGCTCCTGCCGTGGACATCTTTGCGGCTCCTCGCATAAGGTCGCGCGTTGCGCCCAGGAACTCCATAGACGATCAGCGGTTTTTTGGAAATCCCCCCTGTCCAGATCTCCGCTTCCGTTCTCTGTCCCGGCAACCGTACAGGAAAGCCGCCACCCGTCGCGGCAAACGCGTTGATTGGCAGGAAACCTTGGGCTATCTAATTCAAAAAAGCCTGCGTCAGGCGGCTATTCCATGGAATGGCAAAGAAGGTGTTTTCCAACATGGCGCAGATCGGCATCTACATTGTTTATCTTATCGTGGCATTGATGTTTTTGAACGGTGCGGCACTGGCTGTACTCGCGGCAATGCCCCGTTTCGTTCAGGACGACCCGAATGATATTTTTTCGCGCCTCAATGGTTCATTAAAGGCTCATGCCCTTGGCTGGTTCCGGCTGAGCGCTGAACAATGGCCGGTGTACGAGGCGGAAACCCGGCTCATGCACAGGTTCGGGTATGTCTACGAGCCATTCGTGGAATTTCGCCATTCGCCCGTCACGGGCATCACCCTCAACATGTCCGAGCATGGCTTCCGCCCGGTGATGGAGCAAGGTCCCTGGCCCCCACCATCTGATCAGTACACGATCTTTTTTTTCGGCGGTTCAACGGCAATGCATTTCGGTCCCGATTGGACCGGCATCGCCAATCGGCTTCAGGACGCCTTGGCCGGTTCGACCAAGAAACAGGTGAAGATCTATAACTTTGGCCGGGGCGCTTATTTCTCCTCGCAGGAAGCGCTTTTATATCTGGACCTTGTCTGTCGGGGCTACATCCCGAACATGGCGATCTTTCTCGACGGCCTCAATGATTTCTACTTCCACGATGGGGTTCCGGCGACCGGAGCCATTTTCCGGGACGCCTTGCGGCGGCATGCGAGGAGTGGGCTCGACGAAACCGGCTCCCGGCCGAATTGGCATGCTCTGCGCATGTTCTGGAACAGCCTGCCGGTTCCCCGTCTGATCGACCGCCTGATCGACCGCCATCTGACACGGACGGAACAGACCGCCGTCTACCGCACCGAATCGCTCACGCCCATGGCGGCTGATGCGGTCATCCGCCGTTATCTCTTCAACAAGAACGTGATCGAACGGGTGTCCGAAGAGAACGGGACGAGGGCGGTGTTCGTCTGGCAGCCCGTTCCCGGTTATCGTTACGACCTGCGCCATCACATCGCGATGCACCCGACACAGGGTCTGTGCGGGCATGAGCGGTCCGGGATGGGTTACGCGCGGATGGCGGAATGGGTCGCGGCTTCGCCCATGGGCGACACTTTCATCTGGCTGGCTGATCTTCAGGACGAGCGCGCTGAACCGCTTTATGTCGATGCCGTCCATTACACCGCAGCGTTTGCCGACGCCATCGCCGATGCCATCGCCCAGGCGCTGGTCTCCCGTGGCCTGCTCGCGCCAAGCCCCCGTCCACGTGTCAGCGACTCGGAAACCGCGCCCACATGAAGACGCTCTCTCATCCTCGGCGCCTGAAGGCGGTTGGGCCGGTTTATCTGTTTGGAGCCGGCGGCGGCGGTCTGATCGTCAAGCGGGCGATCGAGGCGGCCGGGCGCGCCCGCGTCACAGCGTTCGTCGATCGCGCCCCGAGGGAGGAGGCGGACGGTTTGCCCGTTCTCTCCTCTGCGGTTTTTCTCGCCACCGGCGACCGCGACGCCACAGTGGTGATCGCCAGCCAGCATTGGGAGGAAATCAGTATACAACTCTCGATTGCTGGATTCCGCAGGGTGTGGAACGCCTATCCGATCATCGTCGAACATCTGGCCCCCACCCGGGACAGGGGGACCGTGGCCGGGGAGCGGCGACGCGGGCGGCTGAAGGCGACCGGGTTCGCCGCAGCGGGAGCGCTGCTTCTTCTGCTCGTCCTGATTCTTGGAACGGTGGCGGGATAACCGTTCCCTCGAAGCATTGCTGGACCGGCGCCGGAAATGCTACCGTTTCGCGGTAATATTCGATGGAAGTCACGATGTCCGCCACGTCTGCCGCCGGAACAGGCGCAACCTTCCAGGATACGGTGGGCCGTATCGACTTCGATCGGTGGCGGGAACGCATCCGTTCCGACACCTTCGCCAACTACCACTATCACATGGGCGTCGCGCTGCTCGCTGGCGGCGATGCGGAGGCGGGCATGGCGGCGTTGCGCCGCAGCATTGACGCCTGCCCATCCTTCTACCGGGCGTATCATAGGCTGCGGTTGATCCTGGAGCAGCTTGGTCGGGCGGACGAGGCGCATGCTCTGCACACCCGCGCTCTGGGGATGGATCCAGATTACGAACACCACGCCCTGATTGGAGTGGCGGAGGATGCGCTGGACCGTCACCAACCGGCGGAGGCGCTGGACATCCTACGGGGTGTCGAGGATCGTTGGCCCGATTCGGTCGGTGAGCATCTCGGCCTGCTGGTCGCGGCGGCCAACAGCTTCGCCGCCCTGCATCGGGACGACGAGGCAACCGACCTCTACCGGCAACTGCTGCGCCGTTCACCGGACATACTGGATGCCCACGTCTATTTGGGAACCCGGGAACGGAACTACGGCGCGGTGGACGCGGCGCTCGACCACATGCGCCATGTCGTAAGGCTGACGCCTGACGATATGAACGCCTGGGACAGTCTGAATTGGATGCTTCTGGTCTCCAAGGATTACGGGGGGGCGCTTGCGCTGTGCGACCAAGTGGTGGCGCGCGATCCCGAGAACGCCTATTTCCTGGCCTATTCCGGGGTTGCCCGCCAATTGCTGGGCGACACGGCGGCGGCGGTCGAGCGGCTTCGGCTGGCCGCGACGAAGCCGACCGACCGGTTCTTCATCGTCAAGCCGTTCCTTGGGCTGGTCTTGCAGGCTGCCGGACAGGTTGATGAGGCCGTTGCGACCACCGCCGAAGGCGTACGGCTGGCGCCCGACCGGGCTTTCAACCGGGCCGTCCACAGCATCTGTCTTTACGGCGCCGGCCAGATGAAGGAGGCGTTGGTCGAGGCGGAGCGCATCGTCGCTTCGCCGATCCCGCTCCGCTTGCCCTATTTCGCCCAGGCCCAGGCCCTCCTGGGGTTGGGGCGGCGGTCGGAGGCGGAGGCCGCGCTGAAGACCGGGTTGGCGCGTGAACTCGGCACCTTGGGTTACTACACGGCGCTTGTCCGTTGGCCGGACGCAATCATGACGATGATCGGCGGCCTCACCAGCGAAGCCACCTGACCGGCCATGCGGCGCGCTCTCCGGCGGCGCATTCACCAGTGGGGGTAGATGTCCTTTGGCAGCGCCCCTTTGCGGTTTTTCGCCCGCCGTGCGACAAGAACGACAACCGCCGCGAACAGCAGCACGCAGGCGAACAGGATGGCGAGAAGAGTGTCCATGGTCACGGTGTCCTGCAACGCTTGAGGGGTGAGCGGGCTTCATGATCCATCTTTATCACGTCGGCGCCCCGGATTCCGATGATCCGATCCACATATTCGGAGCGGGACGGGGCGGGGAAGCCCTGTTCGAGGCGCTCTTGGCTGCCGGATATCGCGTGGCCAGCTTCGTCGACACGGAAAAGACCGGCGCCTTTGCCGGGCTGCCGATCATCCCAACCGCCGATTTCGTGCGCGCCGCCGACCGGAACAGCCGCATTCTGCTGGCCAGCCAGCATTGGCCGGAAGCTGCCGATACCCTGGCCGCCTTCGGCTTCACCGACGTCCGCAACGCCTATCCGGTCATCTGCCAGCGATTGGGCATTCCCGATTCCACCTGGAAGCGCCGTTGGCGGGCGCGTTTGCTGGCGGGTGGAATCGTGGGGGGGCTTGCCGCCAGCTACGGACTGGTGGTGGCGGTGCGCATCGCCGCAGGGTTCTGAACGACGGCGTCAGGGCGGCCATTCCGCTTCAGGGCATCGGCCACCATGGCCGCGATGAGGCCGCTTCCGGCGTCGGACAGGTAGTCGAAACGGGCGAGACCGGTGGCGTCCGAGGTGCGCCACGATGTCGGCAACCACAAGGCTGCGAAACGGTCGGGGTCGTCGCGGCAAAGCGCATGCAACGGCGGGAAACTGTCGACGACGATCAGACCTTCCCGACGGGCCGCATCGAGCACGGGAGGGCTGAACCAGTCCGGCGCCTCTTCACCCAGCCTGGGAGCGTTGTAGAGCATCAGCACAGCCACCGGAACGTTCAACCGGTCCCGCAGTTCGGCCACCCGGCGCATCAGGCGACAGGCGATCTCGGACGAAACAGCAGCCCCGTGGACACGGGCGAATGGCGCGCTGCCCAGCCACCAATCCTTGGCGCCGAAACGGGTGAACAGGGTTTGCAGAAAATAGGAATGGCCGGCGATGCGGCGCACCCCCCGTGGGCGGCGGTCGCTTTTCTGCTGCGGGATCGGGACCCCCTCCAGGCGCAGGCCGTCCGCGTCCGGCACGAACCAGGGCTTCGGGCTGCCGAACCGGGCAAAACCGTTGCGCAGGATATCATGGTCGAGCACGGCCAGAACGATGGCCGCAGGCCGGTACAGCGCCGCCAGATGTTCGGCTCGCAGAACGATCTGGTCGACGCCGTACCCCCCGCAGGATCCGTTGATGACCGGGCGCCCGAGCCGCCGTTCCAGATGCGCCGGCCAAGTTTCGCCATCGGCCAGCCCGGGGCCGACCGTGAAGGAATCGCCGACGATCATGATGCCCCCCTGGGAGGGTGGGCCGGTCCCCGTCAGCCTGACGCCATGATCCCCCGTGGTGAACGCTCCGTCCTCGCTGTGGTGATGGTCACGGAGCCGCCAGCCGACTACGGGATCATGCGCGAGCGTCTGGTCGCCCCATGCTTCAGCGATGAAATTCCGCCGGGACAGCAGAGCGATGCCCCGTTCCGCCCGCGCCAGGATTTCGAGGCAGAGCAGCAGAACGGCAAGCCCACCACCCCACAGCGGAGCGGAGCCGAGAAGGATATGCGCCTCAGGCATCGGCGGCCACCTCCGAGCGTCCCGGCGGACCGGCGGCGCTGTCCGTGTACAGCCAGTCCACATCCGGTTCGTCCGTCGGAAAATCCGCGCGGATCGTCAGGATCGGACCCGCGAAGCCACCAGCCCGCAAGTTCCGCGCGATTGCCGAATCGTGCAGGTAGGCGGTCACCACCACGGCGTCGAGGGTGGCGAGCCGTTCCGCCGAGGGCGCCTCCACCGGGATGTCGTGATGCCGGTCGAACAGGGCGAAGCCGGATAAGCCCGGCGTGTCGTCGAACACGACCGGAAAGCGGCGGGATGGCGCCATGGCGTTGACGAAGGACTGGGCCTGCGCCGTCGCCCCGTACAAGCCGATGCGTGGACCTAGTTGGGACAACCGGTCGCGGGCGGCGGCGATGCGGGCGGTGAAGCGCTGACCCAGGTCGACCGCATCGCCGCCGGGCGGCGGCGATGGAGGGCATGGCTCCGGCGCGACGGCGGTGAAGAGGATGCCGAAATCATGCCGCCCCTTGATCCATTGCTCCTTTACTGGCGCCAGGCCGGCCCGCCGCGCCAGATGGAGGAAGCCGTCACGGCTGAAATACTGGACGTGCGGAAGATGGACATCCATGAAGGCGGCGTGCTCGAAGACGTAGCCGCCGTTGGGAACCTCGAGATAGGCCCGACCGCCTTCGCGCAGGCAAGAGCGGATGGCACGCAGCAAGACCAGGGGATCGGCCAGATGTTCCAGCACCTGTCGGCAGATCACCAGATCGGCGCTCTCCGGTAGGCCGACGGGCGGCAATTCCTCGGACACCAGCCGGATCGCCGGTTCCGGCAGCATGGCGGCGGTCAGCGACCGGTTTGGTTCGAACACCGTGATCGACCGGGACAGCGGCGCGAGAATCCGTGCCAGATGCCCGCTGCCGCTGCCGATCTCGATGATATCGGGCGGCGCTGCCCGGTTGACCGCCTCCACGTCCAGCCAGACGATCAACTGCCGCAACCTGTCGGTCATTGACGGATGAACCGGAACGTTGGTCAGCGGTCCGTCGCCGTACATCTCCGCACCCAGCTCCGAATCGAAGGCCTCGTTGTAAAGGTGGCCGCAACCTGCGCAGGCGACCAGCCGCAACTCCACATACCGGTCGCCCCCGCCGCCTGCGCCGAAGCGTCGAACTGTGTGCAGGGGCATGTCGCGCCGACATGCCTCGACGGCCCCGACCGAGTCGCAGACGGGACAGCGGGAAATCCGTGCCATTCAGTAGGGCCCCTTGAAGTTGTCTTCCGCATCGATCCCGTCGAAGGCCGCCGACGTCTTTCCCAGCATGGCGAAAACCGCCCGCGCAATGGTGGATGCCCTGGGATAGAAGGCCGCCTCCAGCGGTTCGGAAACCGGCGCCGGGCAATCGGCGACCGCCAGCCGACGAACCGGCCCCTTCAGGGCATCGAAAGCCTTTTCAGATGCCACCGCGGCGACTTCGGCGGACAGGCCGCAGAAGGCCCAACTCGTGTCGGTGACGAGCAGGCGCCCCGTCTTGCGTATCGATGTGAGAATCGTATCCGTATCGAGCGGGCGGATCGTCCGTACGTCCACCACCTCGACCGATACGCCTTCGCGGGCCAGTTCCTCGGCGGCGCGCAGGGCCTCCACCACCATGGCCGAGGCGGCCACAATGGTGAGGTCGCGCCCTTCGCGCGCGATGCGGGCCTTGCCAATGGGCGTGGGCAGCGGCGCCTCATCCACCGGACCTGTCAGACCATACAGAGACCGATGCTCCAGGATGACGACCGGGGAATCGTCCTGCAGAGCGGCCAGGGTCAATCCCTTGGCATCCTGGGGACAGGCAGGCATCAGCACCTTCAGCCCCGGGAAATGGGCGAGCGGCGCCTGGAGGCTCTGCGAATGGGTCGCCCCCTGCCCCCATCCCTTGCCGATCACCGCGCGGACGACCATCGGCACCGTCCCGGCGCGACCGCCGTACATATAGCGCCATTTGGCCGCCAGGTTGATCAATTGATCGAAGGCCAGAAACATGAAGTCGTTGCGGGGGTGAACGATGACCGGTCGCTTGCCCATGACCGCAGCCCCGATGGCGATGCCGGTCAGCGCGTTTTCCATGGCTGGCGCGTCGAAGACCCGCGACGGGCCGAAACGCTTGAGCGCTTCGTCGGTGGTTCCGAAAATTCCCGACGGATAGTCCACGGCAATGCCGGTGACGAAGATCGCCGGGTCGCGCTCCATGGCTTGGACACAGCCCTCGGACAGGGCGGCTGCGTAGGTGAGTTCGCGCATGATGTGCCTCTTCCGCGGATCAGTGGACGTTTTCGAACAAATCGGCCGCGTCGGGCCAAGCGCTGTCGCGGGCCGTCGCAACGGCGTCGTCGATTTCCTGCTCCACCGCGTCGCTCCAAGCGTCGAGTTCCGCCTTGCTCACCAACCCCTCGGCCAGAAGCCGCTCACGGGCATGGCGCACCGGGCAGCGTGCGATCCAATGGTCCAGTTCCTCCCGGCTGCGATAGGAACGCCCCGCCTCGTGGTCGAATTTCGGCCCGACATGCTCCAGCCAACGGTAGGTCATGCATTCGAGGAAGACGGGTCCTCCGCCGGAACGGATCGAATCGACGGCGTGGCGCGCGGCGTTCCACACCTCGAAGACATCATTGCCATCAACCTGATGGGCCTCGACCTTGAAGGCGGCGGCGCGGTCGGTCAACGCTGTACCGGCAGGCTGGCGCACCGACAGTGGGCTTTCCGTCGAATACAGGTTGTTCTCGCACACGAACAGAACCGGCAGCCGGTTAATGGCCGCATAGTTCAGGCTCTCGTAGAACACCCCCTCTTCGCAGGTCGCCTCGCCGAAGAAGCTGACGGCCACCCCGGGCACCCCATCCATGCGGAACGCCAACGCGCTGCCGCACGCCACCGCCACGGTCTGGCCCAGGATGGCGCTGCTGACGATGAATCCCTGGTCTCGCGCGGTCAGATGCACCGAGCCGCCACGACCGCGGGCACAGCCGTCGATCCGGCCGTAAAGCTCGGCGGCCAACCCCGCGAGTTTCCCACCTCGGGCGAGGTAATGGTTGTGGCAGCGGTGATGGCTGTACACGACATCCCGAGCGCCAAGCGCTTCGCAGACACCGCTGGCGACCGCCTCCTGCCCGACGCCGAAATGGGCAGGCGTGCGCATCGTCTGTTCGCGGTAGAGATCCGCCAGCCTTTCCTCTATGCGGCGCAGACGGAAAACCGAGCGGTACAATCGGCGTTTGACGTCCGGTGTCAGGGCATCCATGCGAACCTCCGCTTCCGTGGTTTCTTCGATCACGCCCTGTCTATCAGAGAAAATTTTAAATTGGGTCAATTCGCCCTCGCCCCCATCCGCCGGGAAGCCTGAATTCACGTTTCGGCGCCGCCGCGTCCTTATACACGCGGCCAACGGCGGATTCGGCCTCCTATGCCCATCTCCATTGCCTATTCCGCAAGGTTCCCGGAGAATTCGATGAATGCTAAGCCCGAGATGTTACAGTTAATTCTGTCAGGGGATGGAAAAGGAATCACTCCTGCCGTCTTCTGGTGCGGATGTCGGGGCCAGTGAATGGCGAAGAAGGCGGCGCGAACGATGCATGTCTTGGTGACGGGGGCTGGCGGTTTGTGTGGCCGACATGCGATGGCTGGACTGCTGGCGGCCGGGCATCGGGTGACGGCGGTGGTTGGCCGGTCAGCGGCTGGACCGGCGTGGTCCTCCATGCCTGAGTCGGGCATGCTTGATCTTCTCCATGGCGATCTGGCCGGCGATCTCGGGTTGCCCCGGTCCTTCGATGCGGTGGTGCACACCGCCGCGCGGTTGCCAGATCCGGGTGTGAGCACCGCCACGTTGACCCATGACAATGTTCTTGCCACGCGTCGCCTGCTCGCCGCAGCCAAGACGGCGGGGGCACGCCGCTTCGTGTATTTTTCCAGCCTCTCGGTCTACGGGCGGATCGTTTCGGACGTTGTCGATGAGCGGACCGCCATCGACGCGCCCGAACCCTACGGGGCCAGCAAACAGATCGGGGAGGAATTGGTGCGGGCCTGTGCTGGCTGCTTCCCCTCCTTGGCCTTGCGGTTGCCGGGGATCATTGGCCCACGATCAACGCGCAACTGGCTGAGTCGAGTCATGGAAGCGGCCTGCGCCGGGAAAGAGGTGATGGTGTTCAATCCGGACACCCCATTCAACAACGCGGTTCATGTCGACGATCTGACCCGGTTCGTCGTCCGTCTTCTGGGGATGGAGTGGGACGGGGCCGACGCCGTGACCCTGGGGGCCGACAGCATGACCACCGTTCTCGACGCCGCCCGCAGGGTTGTCGATGGAGTGGGCGGAGACTCGAAGATCGTGACGCGGGAAGCGCCCGGCGCCCCCCGCTTCACCGTGTCGAGCAGGCGGGCAAAAGCGCTGTACGGCTACGCTCCGATGGAGATTGGCCCGATGCTGGAGCAGTTCGTTGCCGAGAACGCCGCCGACGTCTGCCGGGATATCGGGAAGAGGACATCATGAAGAAATCCCTTTCCCCTTGGCCATCAGCCCCAGGATTGAATCGAGGACGGCAATGTTGTGCGAGACCATGGCCTGACCGGGGCACAAGCGTTCCTGTCGGCGATAGGCGGCCCGTGCCGCGCCCAGTTGCTCAATCCGGCACAGACAGTCTGCCAAGTCCCGCCATCCCGCCATCCGATCCGGTTCGATGGCCAGAACGGCGCGGCACGTCGACAGGATCGCGTCGTCATCGTCATCCGCGGCGATGAGAGCGAGACGGAACTGAACCAGCGCCGCGATATCCAGCCTGACGGCAAGAGCATGGCGGTACGCCGCCAGTGCCGCAGCAACCATCCCCTGTTCGCGCAGCAGGTTTCCGGATTGCCGCAGAAGATCGGCGCATGCCGGTTCCAGGGCGATGGCAACGCGGTAGGAAGCCCGCGCTTCCTCAGGGCGTTCCGCAGCCTTCCACGCGTTGGCCAGACGGCGTCGGAGGGCGCCATCGTCCGGAAGACAGGCGATGGCTTGCCGAAACAGGGCGACGGCATCCTCAAGGCGGCCGTCCCGCCAAGCATCCTCGGCTTGAAGTCGGCACGCCTCGCCCCGCCGGGTCATCGGTGCGATGGTTTCATTTGGAACGCCGTCAGTCCGGTTCATAGAGATCCCTGGTGTTGACGCGCAAAGCCGGGTCTTGATCCTCCTTGCGCAAAAGAAGATTGCCGATCGCCAGCGTTTCGATTTCGGTGCCCATGAAGCAGCGGAAGGCGTCCTCCGGCGTGCCGACGATCGGCTCGCCACGGACGTTGAAACTGGTGTTGACCAGCACCGGACACTCCGTGCGCTCCTTGAAGCGGGTGATCAGCCGATGGAAGCGCGGATTGGTGTCGGCATGGACCGTCTGGACCCGCGCCGAATAATCGACGTGGGTCACGGCGGGAATGGAGGAGCGGGGCACATTGAGTTTTTCGATGCCGAACAGCTGTTCCTGTTTCATGGTCATGGGGATGTGATGGCGTTCGGCCACAGCGGCCACCAGCAGCATATAGGGCGAGGAATCGTTAAGATCGAACCACTGGCCGACATCCTCCTCCAACACGGCCGGGGCGAAGGGGCGGAAGGATTCGCGGTATTTGACCTTCAGGTTCAGGTTCGACTGCATCGTGGGCGATCGCGGGTCGCCCAGGATGGAACGGGCGCCCAGTGCCCGTGGCCCGAACTCCATGCGACCCTGGAACCAGCCCACCGCCTTGCCCATGCACAGATCCTCCACGCACGTCTCGATGAGGTCAGCGTCGTCCAGGGAGCGGAAGCGCCCGCCCGCCGCGTCGAGCCGCGCCGCGATGTCCGGATCGTTGAAGGCCGGGCCAAGATAGGCTCCTTGCATGGCGTCTCCACCGGAACCGCCGCCGGCGCGGCGTGGCGCACCGAGAAGCTGATGATGAACGGCCAACGCCGCCCCCAGGGCGCCGCCCGCGTCGCCCGCCGCCGGTTGCACCCAGATCCGCTTGAACCGGTTGTCCCGCAGCACTTTGCCGTTGGCCACGCAGTTCAGCGCCACGCCGCCGGCCAGACACAGATGGTCGAGGCCGAATTCGTTCGCGGCCGCGCGGGTCAAGCCGAGGACGACCTCTTCGCAGACTGCCTGGATCGAAGCCGCAAGGTCCATATGACGCTGAGTCAGCGGTTCGTCGGCACGGCGGGGCGGCCCCCCGAACAATTCGCAGAACCGCTCGCTGATCATGCTCAGGCCGGTGCAGTAATCGAAATAGGATTGGTCCATCCAGAAGCTGCCATCCGGCTTCACCTTGAGAAGGCGCCCGAATATCGTCTCCTTGAAGCGGGGGGTTCCGTAGGGAGCCAACCCCATGACCTTGTATTCACCAGAATTGACTTTGAATCCGAGGTAATAGGTAAATGCGGAATAGAGCAGCCCAAGTGAATGGGGAAAGCGGATCTCGCGAATAATATCGATGGCGTTGCCACGGCCGATGCCCAGCGACGTGGTTGCCCATTCCCCCACGCCATCCATCACCAGAACCACCGCCTCCTCGAAAGGGGATGGATAAAAGGCGGAGGCCGCATGGCTTTCGTGATGCTTTGCGAACAGAAGGTCGTGATTCCAGTCGCGCCGTGGCGCCAACTGGGACAGTTCTTTCACCAGGACGCGCTTTTGAAACAGCCGCCCTCCAAGCCACATGGGCAGCGCCGCCTCGAAGGAGGTGAACCCTCGCGGTGCAAAAGCGAGATAGGTGGCGAGGAGCCGTTGGAATTTGGCCCCATGATGGTCGTAGAAAACAACCCGGTCCACCCGGTCGAGTCCCGCTCCGGACTCCGCCAAGCAATACTGGACGGCGTGGTGCGGGAAGCCAGCGTCGTGCTTCTTGCGGGTGAACCGCTCCTCCTGGGCGGCGGCGACAATGCGTCCATCGTCGATCAGCGCGGCGGCGCTGTCGTGATAATAGGCCGAAATTCCCAAAACTCGCATGTGTCAAACCTCACATGCGCCGGATCGGTCGAAGCAGGCGCGCAAGCGGGAGGTGGGCATCTTACGGGATTGCCGTTTGCTTCGATTCCCAAGCCATCTCATGGCGCTTCAGAGCCGGGTGGCTCACCACGAGATGCCATACAACCGCTTGGAAAGCTTCGGTGTGCGGCGTAACGGTGGCGGGGTTGACGGTGGGAACGATGACGACGGCGTCGCCGACCTGGGCGGTGTAACCGCCATCGCGGCCAACCACCCCCAGCACGCGGGCGCCCCGCTCCTTGGCCAATTTGACCGCCTCGACAATGTTCATACTGACTTTGAGATCAATGTTGCCGCCGCCGACCGAGAATACCAGGACGGTGTCCTGCGCGGCGATTCGGCTGACTTCGAGCCAGCGTCGGAATGAACTGTCCCAGCCCTCGTCGTTGATGCGCGCGGTCAATTCGGACACATTGTCCGTGGGAGTGTAGCTTTCGATTCCGGCGATCTTGCGGAAATCGTTCACAGCGTGGCTGGCGTGTCCCGCCCCGCCCCCGACCCCCAGAATGAAGAGGCGACCGCCGCCTTCGCGCGTATCGGCCAGGATCTGGGCCATGCGGTCGATCACCGAACGGTCGAGTTCGCGGATGATACGGATCGATTCGTCGAGATAATCAGAGGTATAGCTTGTCACGGTCATCGGCATCGGTTTCCTGCAGATCAGACACAGAAGCGTCAAAACGACAAAAAGCTTGGGGAGCTTGCCACTTCACGGCTACCGTTGATAGACTTTTCTCCGAATGGTGGCTGATGACTGGCCGCTCCGACCGAACAAGGGAGCTGATGGTGACTCAAGCTTTCAATACCATCTGGACCGCCGTTTTCTTTGTGATCTTCATCATTCCCACCGCTATGGTCCTGCGGGTCGCCGGCAAGGACCCGCTGAACCTACGCCCTGGTCCGCAAACCTCAACCTATTGGGTCGACTGTCGGCATCGGCGCCAGAGTTGAGACGTCGCCGTCACCCGATATTGGAAACCCGGAACAGCAGGTGCTCCTTGCGGATGCCGCAATAGGGTTCGTGCGGCTTGCGCATCTGGTATTCACGACCTTTGTGGGCAAGGGACCGCATGTGTCGTTGCAAGTCGGCTTCCTGCTCCGGCTCCACATAAAAAGACAGGCGCGGGCGCCGTTTGAATTCCTCCACCGTTCGGCCGACGGGATCAGTGCTCCAGGCGGTGAAGTCCCAATCGAAAACACATTCGCGTCCAAAAGCCATCCCGGTTTCGATGGCGGCCAGCATGCGCTCAGGAAACTTGAAGACCTCGACTTCCACGCGCCTTCCGAAGCGCTGCTCCAGAGTGGCGGCGATTAAAGGACGCTGAGCGGGATGCACCAGTTGTCACGCCCAACAAACGTGTGGACGGGATCGGCCAACAGGATGCGCAAGGGAGAGGGCATGATGGACCTTTTGATGGGCCGTTTGAAAGAATCTATCCAAAAGCATTAGCATACTCTGAACGCAAGAAACCAACAAACATCGTGGGACTTTATAGAGAGAAGCCTGCCGGACGTTCACCCCTGGCCGCGCTCGCGCGGCGCTTGGCGATTGCCGGGCAGGTTTGCGGGCTTTGCGCGATCCTGAATAAAGGTTGCGCGGGCCAGCCTTCTGGCATAGGCAAAGATCCTTTTCCGTTCCGGTTTCCCCTTATGCCGCGCAAGACCCATGCTCTTTGTGGTTACTCGCTTGCCCGTCTGGTGCAAAGGACGTCACCGTCCGGTTCCGGCGTGGCCACGCTCGCAGAAGCGGCAAATCTTGCCCACCGGCAAATCTTGCCTGCCAGCAAAATTTGCCGGTGGTTCAATTTTGCCGGGTTCCGCCGGAAGGCCGAAGGCGACGCATCGTTTGGCGGAAAGCCGATCACACGCTGTTTCAGCGTGTTTGTGCAATGACTTGGGCTTCAACGGCTCTCGGTCTGGACGGAGCGGGGGGGCGGACGAAAACCCGGATCTAACGGCCTGATTTTTGCGTTGCCTCTTTCGCGTGCAATTGCTGGGAAGGCCAGCGATGAGCTTGGAAGCGGCTGCGCTACGGCTTGTATTAAGAGCATGCGGTGAAGAACGGGGTATTCCCGGTGACAGGTTCGGATCGCTGCGTCAAGTGGTGAAGCCAACCTTCCGTTACGTGATAAAGGCGATGGGCAATGGAACAACTCCAGGGAATGTCGGTGAAGATTTTTGCTGACGGTGCAGAATTGAGTGGGATCGCCAAGCTGGCGGCCAACCCCCTCATCAAGGGATTCACGACCAACCCGACCCTGATGCGCAAGGCCGGCGTCAGCGACTATCTGAGTTTTGCCCGTTCGGCGCTTCGCCTAGTTCCTGACCGTCCTTTCTCTTTTGAAGTTTTTGCCGATGATTTCGACGAAATGGAGCGTCAAGCCCACGTCATCGCTCGGCTGGGACGCAACGTGAACGTGAAGATTCCGGTCACCAACACAAAAGGCGATTTTACGGGTCCGCTGATCCGTCGGCTGTCCGCCGATGGCGTGGCTGTGAATGTGACCGCCTTGACGACCGTGGAGCAGGTGCGCCGGGTCGCGGAGTGCCTCACTCCCAATGTCCCAGCCTTGGTGTCGGTCTTTGCCGGGCGGGTCGCCGACACGGGACGGGATCCCGTCCCCCTGATGGCCGAGGCCGTCGCCGTCCTGCGCTCCAAACCCGGGGCCGAGTTGATATGGGCCAGCCCGCGCGAATTGCTGAATGTCGTCCAGGCCGATGCCATCGGCTGCCACATCATCACCATCACCCACGATCTTCTGGCCAAGCTGCCGTTGATCGGCAAGGATTTGGACGAATACTCGATCGAGACCGTACAGATGTTCTATCGTGACGCGACAGCCGCCGGCTATTCCATCGGCGCTCCTGAATTCGTCGCATCCTGATCCATCTTGCGACATTGATCCGAACATGGCTGAACGAGGAATGACGATGCTGCGGAAGGTCCTGATCACAGGTGGTGCCGGTTACGTGGGAAGTGTGTTGACGCCGCAGCTTCTGGCCGCCGGCTATCGCGTCACCGTCTACGACATCCTGTATTACGGCCGTGGCACGCTGCCGGAACATCCGAACCTGACCCTGGTCGAGGGAGATATCCGGGACACCGACCGCTTGGCCGAAGCCATGGCGGGGCAGGACGCAGTTCTGCATCTGGCCTGCATTTCCAACGACCCCAGCTTCGATCTCGATCCCGAACTCAGCCACTCCATCAACTATGCCTGTTTCGAGCCGATTGTCATGGCGGCCAAGCGCGCCGGCGTGCAACGGTTCGTTTACTGCTCGTCAAGTTCGGTGTACGGGGTGAGCGATCAGCCCGACGTGACCGAGGAGCATCCGCTGGTGCCCCTGACCGACTACAACCGTTACAAGGGGCTGTGCGAACCGCTGCTGTTCAAGCACCAAGCCGACGGCTTCACCTGCGTCACCATCCGGCCGGCGACCATCTGCGGCTACAGCCCACGCACCCGCCTGGATCTGTCGGTCAACATCCTGACCAACCTTGCCGTGAACAAGGGGCGGATTTCCGTGTTTGGCGGGGAGCAGATGCGCCCCAATCTGCACATCAACGACATGGCGGACGCCTATCAGCTTCTGCTGGAGGTCGAGTCCGAAAAGATCGCCGGCCAGATCTTCAACTGCGGCTACCAGAATCTGAAGATCAAGGACATCGCCCAAGTCGTGAAATCCGTCGTTGAGTCCGAGTTTCCGGACCGTCCCGCAGTCGAGGTCGAAACGACGACCAGCAACGATCCACGCTCCTACCACATCAATTCCGGCAAGATCACACGGATGCTGGGGTTCCAGCCAAAGCGGAGCGTCGAGACCGCCGTGCGCGATCTTTGCGCCGCCTTCAAGGCGGGGAAACTGCCGGACAGCCTGGATAGCGACGCCTACTTCAACATCAAGACGATGAAGACGCGGTGCGTTCAATGACTGGTTCTTCCGTCGCCGTCGTCACCGGTGGAGCGGGCTTCATCGGCAGCCATATGGTCGATCTTCTGCGCGCCTGCGGCTATGCGGTGCGTGTGATCGACAACCTATCGGGCGGGCGGGAACAGAATCTGGCTCATTTGCGCAACGATCCGGACGTGGTGATTGACCGTCGCGACATCCGTTCGCTGGAGCCTGGCGACGCCCTGTTCCAGGGGGCCGATCTGGTTTTCCATTTTGCAGGCATCGGCGACATCGTCCCTTCCATCGACCGCCCGCTCGATTACATGGACGTCAACGTCATGGGAACCGTGCGGGTTCTGGAAGCGGCGAGAGCCGCCGGGGTGCGCAAGCTGGTCTATGCCGCCTCCTCGTCCTGCTACGGCCTTGCCGCCACGCCCACGGTCGAGGAACACCCCATCGCCCCCCAATACCCCTACGCTCTCAGCAAACACCAGGGCGAGCAGGCGGTCCTGCATTGGCATCAGGTCTACGGCCTGCCGGTCAACGTGATCCGCATCTTCAACGCTTACGGGCCACGCACGCGCACGTCCGGGGCCTATGGAGCGGTGTTCGGGGTCTTTCTGCGCCAGAAGCTGGCGGGAGTTCCGTTCACTGTGGTCGGCGACGGCAGCCAGTCCCGGGATTTCGTCTATGTCACCGACGTTGCTCGGGCTTTCCTGGCCGCAGCGAAAACACCGCGTGTCGGACGTGTGTACAACATCGGCGCCAGCCGGCCCCAGACGATCCTGCGCTTGGTCGAACTGCTGGAAGGGGCTGTGGTGCACATCCCCAAGCGGCCGGGCGAGCCGGACTGCACCTGGGCCGACATCGGCCGTATCCGGGCGGAGTTGGGGTGGGAACCGGAGGTGCCGTTCGAACAAGGGGTGCGGACCATGCTGGAACGGATTGAGGATTGGCGCGAGGCCCCGTTGTGGGATCCGCAGTCGATCGCCGAGAGCACCCGCACATGGTTCGCCATGCTGTCCCAGCCGACCGTGGAGGCGTGATTCATGATCGAGACAGCGGTAAAGCACAAGATCGTCACCGTCGAGCAGTTGTGCGCCATCATCGGGCCGCATCCGCGTGAAAAGAAAGTGATCATGTGCCACGGCACGTTTGACGTGGTGCATCCCGGCCATGTCCGGCATCTCTTCTACGCCCGCGACAAAGCCGACATCCTGGTCGCCAGCCTGACCTGCGACGCGCACATTCACAAAGCCAATTTCCGGCCCTACGTGCCGGAAAACCTGCGCGCCTTGAACTTGGCCGCGCTGGAGGTCGTCGATTACGTCATCATCGATTCCGACCCCACGCCCCTGCGCAATCTGGGGATCATACAGCCCGACTTCTTTGCGAAGGGCTATGAGTACGTGGATGGTGGGCTTCACCCGCGGACCCGGGAAGAACAAAAGGTCCTGGAAAGCTATGGCGGGGAGTTCATCTTCACCCCAGGGGACATCGTCTACTCCTCCTCCGCTTTGATCGAGATGGCGCCCCCTTCCATTGGGGTGGAAAAGCTGGTCACCGTGATGGCGGCGGAAAACGTCACCTTCGGCGATTTGCGCAAGACTCTGGCTGGTTTCGCCAAAACCAGGGTGCATGTGGTTGGCGACACCATCGTCGACAGCCACACCCACTGCACGCTGATTGGCGGCAACACAAAGACGCCGACCTTCAGTGTTCGTCATGAACAGCGCGTCGACTACACCGGCGGCGCCGCCGTCGTCGCCAAGCATCTCAAGGCCGCCGGCGCCCAGGTCGTGTTCTCCACCGTTCTCGGCGAGGATCCGCTGAAGGACACGGTGCTGAAGGATCTGACCAGCGCCGGGGTGGAATGTCGGCCCGTGTTCGATGCGACCCGGCCAACCACGAACAAGAATGCCTTCATTGCCAATGGGTATCGGCTTCTGAAGGTCGATACGGTGGACAACCGGGCCATCTCGGAGAAGATCCTCGGCCGCCTCCTGGCGTCGATGGCCGAGGTTCCGGTGGACGCCGTGGTCTTCAGCGATTTCCGCCACGGCATCTTCAACCGTCAGACCACTCCCGCCCTGATCGCCGGCATTCCCGAAGGGGTTTACCGGGTGGCTGATAGCCAAGTCGCCAGCCGTTGGGGCAACATCCTGGATTTCAAGGGGTTCGATTTGATCACCCCGAACGAGCGCGAGGCCCGCTTCGCGCTTGGTGACCAGGACCTGACGGTGCGCCTGCTGGCTTACGAGCTGTTCCGCAAGGCCGAATGCCGGACCCTGATCCTGAAGTTGAGCGAACGCGGTTTGATCACCTATCGTCAGCGCCCCGATGTGGACGATGTCCGTTCCTTTTTCACGGTTGACAGCTTCGCTCAACAGGTGGCCGACGCTGTGGGATCGGGCGACGCGTTGCTGGCCTACGCCACGCTGGCCATGATCACCACGCGGAACGAGGTCATCGCCTCGATTCTAGGATCGATCGCCGCTGCGATCGAATGCGAGCATGACGGCAATATCCCGGTTCATCCTGACGCGGTGCTGGAACGGATCGATCAACTGGAGCGGCGGGCGAATTATGCCTGAACGGCAGAGGACAGCACGATGCGGGTGATCGTTGTCGGCATGGGCATACAGGGGCGCAAGCGGCGGGCCATCGCCGCAGGCGATGTGGTGGCCACCGTGGATCCTGACGTCGCCGAGGCGGACTTCCGCCACATCGACGACGTGGAACCCGGTCTCTATGACGCAGCCCTGGTCTGCACCCCCGACGAACCCAAGTTGGACCTGATCGGCGATCTGCTGCGCATCGGCAAGCATGTGCTGGTGGAAAAGCCGTTGTCAATTGGCCGGGGCGAGCGGTTGCAGGCGCTGAACGCCTTGGCGCGGGAGCGGGGGCTTGTCTGCTACACCGCCTACAACCATAGATTTGAACCTCATTTCGTGCGCATGCGCGACTGC
Organism: Azospirillum cavernae; assembly: GCF_003590795.1. Taxonomy (GTDB): domain Bacteria; phylum Pseudomonadota; class Alphaproteobacteria; order Azospirillales; family Azospirillaceae; genus Azospirillum; species Azospirillum cavernae. The sequence continues at coordinate 191,713 of NZ_QYUL01000006.1, read as the reverse complement.
ATCGCCTCAGGTCGGCTTGGCCGACTGTACACGCTGCGCCTGTTCTACGGGAACGGCACCGCGCGCGATGTCCGCAATTCCCCGTGGCGGGACCGTGGGGCGGGTGTGCTGCCTGATCTCGCCTCGCATCTCCTGGACACGCTGCGTTTCTGGCTGGGCGACCTTGACGACGGTTTCGTCGTTCGCGCCGCCCATCGCTTTGAGAATAAGGCCTTCGATCATGTCGTCGTGGACCGGCCGGGCACGCCTCACATCCAACTCGAAATGTCACTCTTGAGCTGGCGCAACCACTTCACCGCGGAACTGGTCGGGGAGCACGGCGCCGCCACCATCGAATCGCTGTGCAAATGGGGGCCGAGCACCTTCACCCTGCGCGAGCGCATGCTGCCCAGCGGTCGGCCGCCGGAGGAGGCGGTCACCCTGATCCAGCCCGATCCCACATGGGCATTGGAATACAACCATTTCCTTTCCCTGTGCCACGCCCGTCAGGCCGATGGGCTGGAGCGGGACATCTGGCTTGACCGTGTCATTGGACGACTGTGCCGGGACGCCTTGACGAGTGCATCCGCATGACCCTCCGTATCGCCTTCGCGGGCATGACCCATCTTGGGCTGATCTCTGGCTTGGCCGCTGCCGCCAAGGGATTTTCGGTCGTCTGCTTCGACCCCGGCCAGGAGCGCATCGCCGCCCTGAACGTCGGCCAGTTGCCGGTGTCCGAACCGGGGCTTGAGGCGTTGCGGTCCGAAGTCGCGGGCCGCGTCCGGTTTGCAGCCGATCCGGACGCCTTGCGTGATTGCCAGTTGGTTTACGTCGCTCCGGATGTGCCCACCGACGCCGGCGGTGGCAGCGATTTACGGGGGCTGGAGGAACTGCTTGATCTGGTGGCCGCGCATGTCGAGCCGGGGACGCCGGTCGTTCTGCTCAGCCAAGTGCCGCCTGGTTTCACCCGTGCCCACCAGCGGCCGGAATTTGCGCTGCTGTACCAGGTCGAAACCCTTGTGTTCGGCCGTGCCGTGGAGCGCGCCCTTGCCCCGGAGCGGATCATCCTGGGGCTTCCGGATGGCGGGCAGCCGCTTCCGCCGGCCTTGGCCGCCTTCCTGGACCGCTTCGACTGCCCGCAACTGCCGATGGCCTTCGAGAGCGCTGAACTGGCCAAGATCGCCATCAACGTCTGTCTCGTCGCCTCGGTGACAGTGGCCAACACGCTGGCGGAGGTGTGTGAATCGATCGGAGCCGACTGGCACGACATTGTTCCGGCCTTGAAGCTGGACCGCCGCATTGGCCCCCATGCTTATCTGATGCCCGGACTGGGCATTGCCGGGGGTAATCTGGAGCGTGACTTGGCCACCGTGCGGGAACTGGCGTCCATCCATGGCGCCGATGCCCGGCTGATCGACGCCTTCATCGGCAACAGTCGACATCGGCGGGACTGGGCCTTGCGCGTTCTTGCCCAAGGGTTGGGCGCGTTGCGGGACGGGTGCAAGGTGGCCGTGCTGGGGCTGGCCTACAAGGAGGACACCGCGTCCACCAAGAACTCCGCCGCACTCGCCCTGATCGGCCATCTGAACGGGCTGGCTCTGTCCGTCTATGATCCCCTCGTCTCCGCTGCGGCTGCCGGGTTGAACGGCGCGGTCGAGGCCACGGGAGCCTTGGAGGCCTGCCAGGGAGCGGAGGCGGTGCTGCTCATGACCCCATGGCCGGCGTTCCGCGAGATCCGCCCCGCTGCGCTAGCCGAGGCCATGGTCGGCCGGCTGGTCGTCGATCCCTATGGGCTGCTCGACCACGAAGACTGCCGCGCGGCAGGTCTGGATCATCGCCGCCTCGGCCGCCCCCTTTCCCCGGAAACTCAATCATGCTGAAGCACAGCCACGCGTCTCCCACCCCACCCGCGCGCACGGTCGTCGTCGGAGCCCGCGGCTTTGTCGGCCGCAGGGTGACCCGGACCCTGGAACAGTGCGGTTGGCCAGTGCTTGCCCTGGGGTCCGACAGTTTGGATCTGCTGGCTGACGACGCGGCGGCCCGGCTTGCCGAACAGTTGCGCCCTGACGACGCCATGGTCTTCGTCAGCGCCCTGACGCCCGACCGGGGGCGGGATATCGCCACCTTCATGAAAAATCTGACGATGGCCGAAGCGGCCTGCCGGGCTCTGGCGGCCCAGCCGATCCGGCATCTGGTCTATATCGGTTCCGACGCAGTCTATCCGGACGCGGAATCACGGATTGTCGAGACGACGCCCTGCCATCCCGGCGGTTTCCACGGCATGATGCATCTGGCGCGCGAACTGATGTTCCAGACCGCCATGGGACCGGCAACGGCGCTTCTGCGCCCCTCCTTGCTCTACGGTGCCGACGACACTCACAACGGTTACGGCCCGAACCGCTTCCGCCGACAGGTGGAAAAGGGGGAGACCATCACGCTGTTCGGCGGGGGCGAGGAATGCCGCGACCATGTGCTGGTCGATGATCTCGCGACCATCGTCCGGCTTTGTCTGGAGCATGGCAGCCAGGGCGTGTTGAATGTGGCTACCGGGCGGTCCCTGTCCTTCCACTACGTGGCGGAACTGGCGATTGCGGCCAGCGGTGGTCAGCCGGTGGAAATCCGTCCCACCCCTCGCAACAACCCGATCATCCACCGCCACTTCGACATCATCAGCGCGATCAAGGCCTTTCCTGGCTTCGCCTGGACCGCGCCGGAAGAGGGCTTCGTCACGGTGTGGCGGGAACTGGAAGGGCGGCGCGCCGCCGGGGGTGAGGTCTAATGGCGGAGATTGATCTGCTGCGTCGCTATCCCCGGGCGCGTCGAAACCTGCATCAGCGCCATGCCGGGCAAACCCCGGAGAATATTCGCGCCGCCCGTGAGTTCGGTTTCGACTATTTCGATGGCCCTCGCGAGTGCGGCTATGGTGGTTACCGCTACGATGGCCGCTGGTTGCCGATCGCCGAGGACATCGTCGCCCATTTCCACCTGCGTCCCGGCGACCGGGTGCTGGACGTGGGCTGCGCCAAGGGGTTCCTGGTCAAGGATCTGATGACCGTCTGCCCCGGCCTGGAAGCGTTCGGCCTGGACGTGTCATCCTACGCGCTCAAGCATTGCGAACCTGGGACGGTGGGTCGCCTGCATCTCGGCAATGCGGTGTCCCTCCCCTTTCCGGACAACAGCTTTTCCGCCGTCCTGGCCATCAACACGCTGCACAATCTGGACCGTGCCGGTTGCATCGCGGCGCTACAGGAGATGGAGCGCGTCGCTCCCGGTCGGGGCTATGTCCAGGTCGACAGTTACCGCGACGCGGTCGAGCGCCAACTTTTCCTTGATTGGGTGCTGACGGCGGAAACCCACTACGACCCCGACGGCTGGAAGGCGTTGTTCGCCGAAGCCGGCTATCGGGGCGACCATTATTGGACGATCATCGAAGCGGAATTGCCATAGGGCTGTCTTTCCTCCCATTCCCGGTTCAAAACGGAAAGCACCGATCATGCAGGAAACCGTAAGCCATCCCGACGCCGTGGCGCTCCCCGTACTGCCGACACCGCAGCCTTCGGCGGGGGTGGAGGCCTATCGGCGCGAGCGGGAACTGGCCCTGGCCCACACCTCCCGGCGCCGTGAGAATTGGGAGCGTTATCTGCGCGGCCGTTTCGGTGGTGAGGACATCGATTACCTGCCGGTCAAGCTCGACATCGAAAATGTCAGCCGCTGCAACTTCCGTTGCCGGATGTGCCAAGTAAGCGACTGGCCTAAGGGACGACGAGCCGCCGACATGTCTCTGGATGACTTCAAACATCTGCTCGACGAACAGTACGGTGTTGTGGAAATAAAGCTTCAGGGCATGGGCGAACCGCTTCTTCAAGGCGATGCGGTGTTCGACATGATCCGACACGCGCGGTCCAGCCACATCTGGGTGCGGACCACGACGAACGCCTCGCTCCTGCATCTCCACGACAATCACCGCAAGCTGATCGACGCCGATCCCAACGAGGTGCAGATTTCGATCGACGGGGCCGACCGAGCCGTGTTCGAGGCGATTCGGCGTGGTTCGGTGTTCGAACGCGTGGTCGCCAATTGCCGCCTGATCAACGCCTATTGCGACGAACGGGGCGTATCCCGCACAAAGATGTGGGTCGTCGTTCAGCGCGACAACCTTCATCAGTTGTCGGACTTCGTCGAATTGGCGGCGGCCATGGGCTTCCACGACTTGACCTTTTCGCTCACCCTGACCGATTGGGGGCAGAAGGAGTGGCGAGAGCGCAATGACGAAATCCTGGTGGACGGCAAGGTTTCGGAAGAAGCGTGCTGGAACCTGGTGGAGCGCGGCAGGGCGCTCGGGGTTGCGGTCTCGTTCTGGCGCGTCACCGAGAAATACGACACGCGCAGGCGCGAAACGCTGTGCCCCTGGCCCTTCGAGCGGTTGTACGTGTCCTCCGACCTGCGTGCCGTACCGTGCTGCACGGTCGGCACCCCGGAGGCCAGCGATCTGGGCGATGCCCGCGAACTCACGGCGGCCTGGACCGGGGAAACCTACCGCCAGTTCCGTCGCGCCCATTTGAACGGAGATCTTCCCGAGATCTGCCACGGCTGCTACCGGAACGGCAGCGAGCCTGCCTGACGCCCGAGAACACGGGCAATCAATCTTGACGGGAAAGAGGATAAGGATGAAGACGGCATTGATCATTGGCGGCGGTTTCGCGGGTTGCGCGGCGGCTCATCAGCTGATTCTGATGGGTGGGTGGGACGTGACGATTGTCGAGGCCGCCCCCTTTCTCGGCGCCGGTGTCCGCACCTTCTTTTACGGCGGCCATCCCTACACCTTTGGTCCGCGCCATTTCCTGACTCAGAACGAGGCCGTCCACACCTACCTCAATGCGATTATTCCGCTGCGCCGGTGCAACGAGCATGAATTCCTCACCTATGTGGAACAGGACGATGCCTTTTACAGCTTTCCAATCCACATGGACGACATCGAACGCATGCCGGATCGCGACATCGTCCATCAGGAGCTGAAGCAAGTAAAAGGCGTATCGAACGCCAAAAATCTTGAAGAGTATTGGATCGGGTCGGTTGGCAAGACGCTTTACGGAAAGCTTGTCGAAAAATACAATCATAAAATGTGGATGATCGACGACAACTCGGCCATCGACACATTCAGTTGGTCTCCCAAGGGGGTTGCCATCAAGGAAGGGCCGCGCGCCGCTTGGGATACGGCGATTTCCGCCTATCCTTATGCCCATGACGGCTACAACGCTTATTTCGACATCGCCACCCAGGGCGCTCGCGTTCTTCTGAACACGACCATCGACCACTACGACATTCCTAATAAAACTGTCAGCATCAAAGGCGATAGGCATCAATTCGACATTATCGTCAACACTATATCCCCGGATCTCCTGTTCGATAAATGCCATGGTGAGCTTGGCTTTATCGGTCGAGATTTGCACAAGATCGTTTTCCCGACCGAGCATGTATTTCCAAACGATGTGTATTTTCTGTATTATGCCAATGATGAAAAGTTTACCCGCCTCGTCGAATACAAGAAATTTACCCATCATACATCGCCGACAACCCTCATCGGCATGGAGATTCCTTCGCTCAACGGTCGGCACTATCCCTTGCCGTACCAGTCGGAAATCGCCAGAGCCCGCTGTTATTTCGAGGAGATGCCGGACGGCGTCTATTCAATCGGCCGGGCTGGCAGCTATCGCTACAGCCTCGACATCGATGATTGCATCGAACAGGCGATGATCATGGCCGATCAGGTCCGTGGCGGCGGGCGCGACTATCCGGTGCCGATGGAGAAGTGGCGCTGATGCTCAACTCCGCAGCCATGCCCACATTTTCCGTCATCATTCCCACGCGCAACCGTGCCCGAACCCTGCGCGAAGCGATCCCAACCGTGTTGGCGCAGACCGATGGCGACCTGGAGGTGATCGTTCAGGACAACGCCAGCCCAGACGATACACGGGCGGTGGTCTTGTCCTTCGACGATCCGCGAATCGTCTACCGGCGTAGCGACCATCCCCTATCCATGCATGACAACTGGGCGGCGGCATTGGAGGCCGCGCGCGGTGAATGGATCATTGTTATCGGTGACGACGACGCGCTGCTCCCCGATGCTTGCGCTCAGGCAAAAAAAATCATCGCGGCGACCGGCGCCCGGCTTTTGACGTGGGTCGCCGCCGTCTACGGCTGGCCTTGCCACGATGCGCCGGAATTCCGCAATATGGTACAGGTTCTTCTCGGAGATGGCTGGGAAGAGATATCCTGCCGACAGGTTCTGGAGGAACTCTACACCCGACGGCGCGGCTGGATCGGCGCGCCGTCAATTTACCATGGTTTCGTCCACCGATCGGTCATCGACACCGCACGCGGTCGTGCGGGCGGACGCTACTTCTTCGATCTCCAGCCGGACATCGGGGCGACGCTGACGAATTTGTTTTGCGCGAAGGAATACGTGAAATCTCTGGAGCCTCTGTCCATCGCCGGGTGGTCACGAGGGAGCAACGGCGGTCGTGGGCAAACACCCGAAGCTATGCGCGCGATGCTGAAGCGTCTTGCCGCAGAGGCCGGGCAGACCATCGAATCCTGGACCGTGCTGTCCGACACCCGTCTGGCCGGCATGGAGACGATGATGCTGGGCACGCTCGCCAATGTCCGTATCACACTCGGCATCTCGGCAGATTCTGACGCGGCCCCCCCGGTTCCGGCGGATGAGCGCAGCGTGCTCCGTTGTGTCATGCGGGATCCGGGTGGAATCAGCGTCCCATTCGATGAGTGGAAACAAGCCATCCTGGAGCATGCCGAGCGCCTGGAGATGGAAATTGATCCGGCGACCCTGGTTCTGCCGCCAGCACCACGGCATCACGCTGGCTTCAGCGCCGATGGAGAGGGGTATTTGCGCCAGATCCGGCTCGACGCCGGGCGGCTCGGCTGCAACTCGCTCGGAGACGCTGTCCAGCGAATCGCCGCGATCCTGCGCAACTATCGCGTCAACCCCGCCGCCGTCCGCTCTTCTCTCTGGCCCGTCGATCCCGTGCTGCGGCGCGGCCAATGCCTTTAAGAAAAACGCCTATGAAGCGGCGGTCGGCTTGCGGTGGCCGGGACTATACCGGAAGCAGCCGGGTGTCTGTTCCCGCTGGAAAGGAAAGACGATGCGCGTCCTTGTCACTGGGTATCTCGGATATGTCGGTCCTGCGGTGGTCGCCGCGTTCCAGAACGCCGGTCACCATGTGATCGGTTTCGACAATGGATACTTCGAGGATTGCGTCGATCCGCTGGAGCCGCAGCCTGTCCCCGACGGGGACATCCGGCGCGATGTGCGTGACGTCGGACCGGGCGACGTGACGGATGTGGACGCCATCGTGCATCTGGCTGGGTTGTCCAACGATCCGTTGGGGGAATTGGCGCCAGCCTTGACGCCAGACATCAACCATGCGGCCACCCTTCGGCTGGCGGCGTTGGCGAAGGCCGCCGGCTGTCCGCGCTTCGTGTTCGCGTCGTCATGCAGCCTTTACGGCGCGGCGGCCGACTGCGCGTCACCGCTGGAGGAAACAGCGCCATTGCGGCCGGTGTCCGCCTATGCCCAGTCCAAAGCGGCTTGCGAACGCGATCTGGGGGCCTTGGCCGATGATCGCTTCTCTCCCGTCTTCCTGCGCTTCGCCACGGCGTTCGGCGCCAGTCCGCGCATGCGATTCGACCTGGTTCTGAACAATCTGGTCGCCTGGGCAAGAACCACCGGCGAAATCCGGGTTCTGTCGGACGGTACGCCGTGGCGTCCTCTTGTTCACATCAAGGACATGGCCCAGGCGATGCTGCGTGCGGCAACCGCGCCGCGTGACATCGTGCATGCCCGACCGTTCAACATCGGGCGGGACGACAACAACCTGACGGTCGCCGACCTTGCCCGGCTGGTTCAGAATCAAGTTCCAGGCACTCACATCGCGATCACCGGGGAAAACGGGAGCGACCCGCGCTCCTACCGGGTCGATTTCAGACGCGCGCATCGGGAGTTGCCAGATTTCCGGCCTGAATGGACCGTGGAGATGGGGTGCGAGGAGGTCGACCGTTGGATCCGGGCGCGGGAACTGACGGCCGACGATTTCCAGTCGCACCGCTTCATTCGGCTGAAGCACCTTCAGTTCCTGCAGGAGCAGGGCCGGGTGGGCGCCGATCTGCGTCTGTGTGCGGCCCCGGCCTTGGCGGGGGCGCCACGATGACCGGGGCTGCAACGCCTTTGCGCTGCCGTGCCTGTGGTGGCGGAGACATCCGGACGATCCTTGACCTGGGCGCGCTGCCGCTCGCCAACCGCCTGCCTCTCACCTCCAAGGAGCCGGAAGAGCGCTTTCCCCTGGTGGTGGCGGTCTGCCGTGACTGCCGACTGGTGCAACTCGACCACGGCATCCCGCCGGAAACCATTTTCGCTGATTATCCTTATTTTTCGTCCTGCTCCACGAGCTGGGTCGAGCATGCCCGGCATTTTGCCCACACAGCCGCGCAGCGTCTCGCTCTTGGCCCGTCAAGCCTTGTGGTCGAGATCGCCAGCAACGACGGTTATCTTCTGCGTCACTTCCAGGCCATAGGGGTGCCGGTTCTCGGCATCGAACCCTCCACGACCGTGGCGGCGGCGGCGCGGGCCATCGGCATCCCGACCGATGGCCGCTATTTCGGCGCGGGCACGGCCCGCAGCCTGCGCGAAGCGGGACCGCCTCCCGATCTGGTGGTGGCGAACAACGTCTTGGCCCATGTGCCCGACCTTGACGATTTCCTGAGCGGTCTGGCCCTGCTTCTGGAGAACTCCGGCGGCGTTCTCAGCTGCGAGTTTCCCCATCTGCTGCGGCTGATCAAGGGTGTCCAGTTTGATACGATCTACCACGAGCATTTCTCCTACTTCTCCTTGCTGTCGCTTGAACGGGCAATGAAACGGCATGGTCTGGTCGTGTTCGATCTGGAGGAATTGCCGACACATGGAGGTTCCCTGCGCCTCTGGGTCCGCCACAGCGCCACAACGGGGACTGAGACGGCCCCTCGGTCGGACGGCTTGGCGCGGATCCACGCGGCGGAGGCCGCCGCCGGTCTTGATCGCGACGAAATATACGACAATTTCGCCGCCACGGTTCGCCGCTGCATCACCGACCTGCGCGGCTTCCTGGATGTCGCTGCAGCCAATGGACAAAGGGTCGCCGCCTATGGGGCCGCCGCCAAAGGCGCAACCTTGCTGGGAGCCTGCGGAGTCACCGCGCGCGACATCGTCTTCGTCGCCGACATCAACCCTCATAAGCAAGGGCGCTCTCTTCCCGGCACCGGCATTCCCATCGTGTCGCCTGATCGGATTTTCGCGGAAAAACCTGATCGTATTCTGATTTTGCCATGGAACCTGCGGGAGGAAATCATGGACCAGTTGTCGGGCATCCGTGCGTGGGGTGGGCGGTTCGTCGTTCCCATCCCCCATGTCGCGGAACTGGTTTAATGCTGGCCTCCACCCCGTTTTCCGGCCTGTTCATTGTCGAAATGCCGATCCATGCGGATGAACGCGGCAGTTTTACCAGACTCTATTGCCGGAAGACCTTCAGGGAATGGGGATTGGAGGCAGCGGACGACCAGTGGAGTCTGTCGCGCAATCCCGTCGCTGGCACGCTGCGAGGTCTTCATTATCAGGCTCCGCCATCGTGGGAAACCAAGCTGGTGCGTTGCACCCACGGCGCCATCTTCGATGTGGTTGTCGATATGCGCCAGGATTCCCCGGCATTTGGAAAGCATTTCCATGTCGAACTGTCGGCACGAAATCAAAGAGCCTTGTATGTTCCCACGGGCTTCGCCCATGGCTTCATGACTCTTGAGGCTGACACCGAGATTCTGTACGGTATTTCACCGGAGTATACAGCATCCAAAGCAAGGGGATTGCGCTGGAACGATCCGGCACTGAGGATCCCCTGGCCAATGGAACCCGCTCTCATCTCGTCACGCGACGCGGCGTTGCCCCTATGGGCGACGGTTCGTAAACCCGCTTCCCTCGATTGACAGAGGACTTCCCTTCGCCGTGTCGAACGCTCCTTTCACCCCTTGGCCTGCTCGCGTTGCGATCGATTTCGCTTCAGGTCGCGTAACCGTGACCACTGCGAACGGCAACCATGATTTGCCCATGAGCAGTCCCGAAGCCTTCGCCGCCGTGACCGCCGCGTATCTGCGCTGTGGCTGGGACGCTAAATACGTCTACAGTTTCACATGGATGGGCCGCCCGATCATCCAACTCCCCGATGATCTCCTGCGTTTGCAGGAACTGATCTATCGGGTCAAACCGGATGTTATCGTAGAAACCGGGGTAGCGCATGGTGGGTCCCTGGTCTTTCATGCCAGCCTATGCCGGGCCATGGGCCGAGGCCATGTTGTTGGCGTTGATATAGAGATCCGACCGCACAATCGTCAGGCAATCGAATCCCATGAACTGTCCGACTTGATCACCCTGATCGAAGGCGACTCTTCCGCCCCAGACACTGTTGACCGCGTGCGCGCCACGATCATGCCGGGTGAACGGGTTTTGGTGATCCTCGACAGCAATCATCACCAGGACCATGTGCTGGCCGAGTTGGAAGCTTACGCGCCCCTGGTATCGGTCGATTCCTGGATTGTGGCAATGGATGGCATCATGCGCCATCTGCCGGGCGCACCACGTTCTCAGCCGGATTGGGCAGAGAATAACCCAGCCGCTGCCGCCGCCTTGTTTGCCGCGACCCATCCTGATTTCGAACTGGCAGACCCGCCACTCCTCTTCAACGAAGGCATTACGACCACCTGGGCCAGATACAATCCAGACGGTTTCCTGCGGAGGCTCCGCTGATCTTCCCCCCACACCCCATGATCCTCTACGATCCGTCGGGCTGGTGGCAGGCTGTGCCCTGGGCCTGTTCGGCGCGGCCGACGACGATGGTCTGCTGGAACTCGTGGCAATAGGGGGTAGACTGAACCGCACCGGGATTGTCGGCAGCGATAGTTCGTGAGTCATGCCGCTATGGGCATGGTCTCCCTGTCAGCATAATACCGTCGCTCGGCTTCGGCGGGCGGAATATTTCCGATGGGTTCGAGCGGGCGTCTGTTGTTGAACCAGTCGACCCATTCGAGGGTGGCGTATTCGACGGCCTCGAAGGATTTCCAAGGTTCTCGCCTGTGGATGACCTCGGCCTTTTAGAGACCGTTGATGGTTTCAGCCAAGGCGTTGTCATAGGAATCGCCAACGCTGTCAACGGAGGGTTCGATGCCAGCCAGAAGCAAACGCCCGGTGTACTTGATGGACACATATTGACTGCCCCTGTCGGGCTGGTTCACCACTCCGGATTTGCCGACCGGTCGGCGCTGATGCAGTGCCTGTTCGAGAGCATCCAGGACAAAATCGGCATTGGTCGTTCGGGAAACCCGCCAGCCAACGATCCGCCGCGCGAAGGCGTCGATGATGAAGGCCACAGAGACAAAGCCGTTCCAGGTGGGGACGTAGGTGAAATTCGACAGCCACGAGAGTGTCCGGAATTCAGCCGCCCGACCGTGCAACGGGCGACCTTCCGGCCCTCGCGTTGCAATTGCCGCCACACTTTACGGACCCCATAAACCTGGAAATTCTCGTCAAACACCCGCCGGATGTCCGCCTTCAACCCGGCATCGCGAGGGGTCCGTTCCGGCAACTTGGTCGGATCGGCCTGACGAGTGGCATGCCGACGCACAGTGGATGGGGCGATCGGCAGAACCTCGGCAAGATCGGCTCGACCCCATAGTCCTGGCGGTGGGTCTCGATGAAACCCAGCATCATTCGGTCGGCGGTCGAGCTCCGCCATCGCGAAATAGGCTGACGCCTTGCGCAGAATCTCGTTCGCCTGCCGCAGTTCCCGGATCTCTGCGCTTTCAGCTTTTCCTGCACATCCGTCGGAATCCCCCTCGTCTTCAAGCGATTGCCCTGGGAGCCTCACGACCAAGATTGTCGGTCTTCTGCAAATCCGTTAATTTGCAGCGGTTTGATAGCAATCGCGCGCAGGGCGCTTCGGCTCGGAACAGGAGAATTGTGCATGGCGACGCCCACCAGCAGCGGACAGGTCTCTTCCGTAGCCGACACATCCCAGACCTACATCAACGCCCTGCTGGTGGGCTCCAAATGGGGGGGGGCGGCTGGAACAGGCTTGACGCTGACCTACAGTTTTCCCAGCTATGGCAGTTCCTGGTCCACAGCGTCCGTTTCCAGCGGTGGCTACGGCGCCTCGTCGGGCAGTGGCGAGCCTTGGGGAAACAACCTGACGCCGTTGAACACCGTCCAGCAGAGCGCCTTCGCCCAGGCCCTGCAATCCTGGGCGGCCGTCGCGAACATCAGCTTTGTCCAGGTCGATGACACCGCGTCCCAAGTGGGCGACATCCGGGTCGCCTTCAGCGCCACCTTGTCGTCCGACACCTCCGGCCATGCTTATTATCCCTATGGCCAGCAAGGTTCTGGCGGCGATGTCTGGCTGAATCCGAATGTTTCGGCCAACCAGACGCCGCTGCCCGGCAATTTCGGATTTGAGGTGATGGTGCATGAGATCGGCCATGCGCTGGGGCTGAAGCATCCCTTCGATGACTCTCCCACACTCACGGGCGCCGCCAACACCACCCAATACACCGTGATGGCCTACAACGAAGCGTCCGGGGCAACGATTTCTCCCGCCGGCCCAATGCTCTATGACATTGCGGCGATCCAGTATCTGTATGGCGCCAACACCTCTTACAAGACTGGCGACGATGTCTATCAGTTCAGCGCCTCGTCGGAAGAGCTGAAGACCATTTGGGACGCGGGCGGCACGGACACCTTCGACGCGTCGAACCAGGTGGTGGCCGCGACGATCAACCTGAACGCGGGCGGTTTCAGCTCCATCGGCATCCGAACGGGCGGCAGCGCGGCGCGGCAAAACATCGCGATCGCCTATGGCGCGGTGATCGAAAACGCCAAGGGAGGCACTGGCAGCGACTCCATCATTGGCAACGCGGAGGCCAATGTTCTGGAGGGCAACAACGGGGCCGACACGATCTCTGGCGCGGCGGGGCGGGACGAGCTTCATGGCGGCGCCAGCGGCGACCTCCTGTTCGGCAACCAGGGCGAAGACACGCTGTTCGGCGACGCGGGCGATGATCGTCTCTATGGCGGGGTGGACAATGATTCCCTGCTGGGTGGCGACGGCGCGGATCAGGTGAGCGGCGACAACGGGGCCGACGTGCTGGCGGGCAATCGCGGAGCGGACACGTTGTTTGGCAACACCGGGGCGGACACGCTGTTCGGCGGGGCCGATGGTGATTTGATGTATGGTGGCCGCGACGACGACCGCCTGTTCGGCGACTCCGGAGCCGACACGCTGGTCGGCGGGTTGGGGGCCGACACTCTGACGGGCGGCGGCGACGGCGATCTGTTCCGTTTCCAGGTCAGCGATGGAACCGACACCGTGGCGGATTTCGATTTCAACGCCGGGGATCGCCTGGCCTTCGGGGACCGGACTTACGCTCTGAAGTCAGCCGCTTCCGGTGATCTGGTGATTGATTTTCTGAATGGCGACACCATCACCCTGATGGGCGTCGCGCCCAGTCAATTCTCACCCTCCTGGCTCACGACCTGATCGTTTCCGGGGATGGCTCTGGACGCGGGGCCATCCCGGCAAGGCGCGCCAACGCGTCCGCCACCTGCGCGATGACGGGCGGCCAAACGCCCAACGACGGTTGACGGAACAGGCGCGTGGCCGGGTACCAAGGGGTGTCGGCGCGCTCCCGCATCCACCGCCAATCCGGATCCGCCGACAACAGAACCCAGCAGGGCTTCCCAAGCGCGCCAGCCAGATGGACGACCGCCGTATCGACGCCGACGACCAGATCCAATGTGGCGATCCGCGCGGCGGTGTCGGCGAAATCCTTCAACGCCGAACCATGCCGAATCACCCGCCGTCCGTCCGCCAAACGGTCCAACTCCTCTTCGGCAGGCCCTTTTTGCAAGCTGTGGAACTCAACCCCCGGCGTGGCGAGCAAGGGGGCCAAAAGCGCCAGGGCGCAAGAGCGGTGAACGTCGTCCGGGTCCTCGCCCCGCCCCGCCCAAGCAAGGCCGACTCGCAAAAGACCGTTCCTGTTTTCGTGCGTTTCTGCGTCGGGAACCCTCAGATAGGGCGTGTCGGCGGGAATGTCGCCAATGCCGGTCCCAAACAGACGCGGCAGACTCATCAGCGGCACATGAGCGGCGTAAGGCGGAATGCGTTCCCCTTCCGACAGGATATGGGCGCACCCCGGCAACCCGGCCATCAAACGGCGCAGCTCGCGCGGAACCGCCAAAACCACCCGCGCGCCGCGCGCCGCAGCCAGGGGAACATAGCGGGCAAACTGGATGGCGTCGCCAAACCCTTGCTCCGCATGAACCAGCAAGGTTTCGCCCTTCAGCGGTTGCCCGTCCCAGAAGCGATCCCAGCGCCCGATCCAAGGAACCGGCCCCTTCAGCCGCCATCGCTCCTCATACAACCGGAACCCGTCGTCGAGACGCCCGGCGGCCAGCAGAGCCATCGCCAGATTGTACCCGACGCGAGCATCCTGGGGGGCAAGCGCGCGGGCGGCGCTGAAACGCTCCAGCGCGTCCGGCAAGCGCCCCGCCTTCATCAGCGCGACGCCCAGATCGCCCTGGGCTGACGAATCGCCAGCCACGACCGCCGCGCCGAACAATCGGACCGCCGCCGCATAGTCGCGGGCCATGTGGCGCAGCACGCCGAGCCGCCGCAATGTGGCGGGATGGGCCGGATCGACGCTCAGCAGGATCCGGCAGACCTTTTCGGCGGCGGCCAACCGCCCGGCCCGGACATGGGCGTCCACCAGCGCAAAGCCGCGCGTCGTGTCAACGGAGGTCAATCCGCCGCTCCATCTCAGCCACCGGCTTGCCTTGGCGGAGCAGTCGGAAGACCGCGCGGTAGTTTCCCGGCGCCCAGCCGTCGGCGGGACGTTTCACCCCGCTGAAGCCAAACCAACTGACGTTGGAGCTTGGCAGAACGCTCATCCGCTCCGACAGAACGCGGCTGTTGGGGCCGACGATGCGGAACCATGCCTCATCCCCCGCCATGGCTCCCATCACATCAGCCCAAAAGATCAGATCCGGCGAATTTCGGCCCAAAAGAGCATCCTGATAGGCGCCGCGTCGCGCTTGCTCGGCGTCCGGGCGGGTGGCGGAAAAGCCTGCGGTCAATCCGGCGGTTTCCCGATAGGTCAGCTTGTTCGTCGCCTCGGCGCTCCACAGCGGCGCGCGCGGGCCGTTGCAGGGGGCGCCGTCCCCGGCAGTTCCGTTCACACCGACAAAGGGGTCGATCACGGCGGCGCCATGGCGAACCTCAAAATGGACATGGGGAAACATGGTCAGACCGGACAGGCCAACCAGACCAAGCCGCTGCCCAGCCTCCACCCGGTCGCCCTGTTTGACCGCAACGCTGCCCTGGCGCAGATGGGCGTAGATGGTCTGCCAACCGTCGCCATGATCGAGGATGACGGTGTTGCCCCCGCCTTGATTTTTCAGAGTGGCCGGATCGGCCTCGCGCATGTCCACGTCCGTCATCCCGTCGCGGGTCGCCCGGACGATCCCCGGCGCGGCGGCAAGGACGGCCACGCCCTGGCGCATGGCGGGGTGATCGAGCAGTCGGATGTCCGTGCCGGAATGCCCGTTGTAGGACAGGCGGCCACAGGCGTAGTCGCGACGATCGGGACTGGGATCGTGATCGACGTAATTCTGAACGAAGCAGCGTTCGCCCATGGCGCAGTCGATCGGCAGTTCCAGGACCGGCGGTTCCGCCGCCGCCGGGACCGAGGAGAAGCCCAGAAGGACAAGCGCCACGCCCAGCGCAAACGCGCGTCGCGGAACCGAAAGCTGGCGGGTTGAAGATGACATGGGCGCGCGGAACTCCGGTCAATCCTGGTGGAACGGGATGTTCCTGGCGGCGCGGCGCCCGATGACGGCGACTGATGCGGAAGGGCTTGGCCTGGGCAGGGCTTCGGCGCTACTCCTCAGGGCGCCGCGTCACAGGACGCGGGAATATTGCCCGCAGCGTTATCGGATTGCAACGACATGCCAGACCAAGCGAAGCCGGACGATCTTACGGCGGCGACGCCTTCCGCCCCGGACGCTTTGCTCCGCTCCGCATCCGTCTGCATCGTCACCCATGAGTTCGCCGGGCTGCCGGGCAGCGGCGGCATCGGAACCGCCTTTGCGGGGTTGGCCGAGACTTTGGTCGCCGCCGGTTGCGCCGTCACCGTGCTGTGCTCGGGCCTGTTGCCCCTCCCCCCGGGGTTTGAGCGGGAGAACGCGGAAGGGCTGACCATTCGCCGCCTGCCGCCCGGCCCGCTTCCGATTGAAGGGGAGGATCCGTTCCTGCGTCTGTCGCACGACGCCTTCCTGTGGCTGGTTGAACGGCGTTTTGATGTCATCCATTTCGCCGACTGGACGGGGTTGGGCTTTTTCGCCACCACCGCCAAGCGTCAGGGAATCGCCTTCGCCGACACCACGCTGACGGTTGGCCTGCACGGCCCAACCCGCTGGGTGCGCAGCGTCAACGGCGGTGGGCTGGAAGGCCCCGGCGAACTCGCCGTCGATTTTCTGGAGCGGCGTTCGGTGGAACTGGCCGACGCGGTGGTCAGCCCGAGCCGCCACCTGCTCGACTGGGTGCGGGAGTCCGGCTGGACCCTGCCGACACGGGCCGACGTCCGGCAAAATGTCCAACCTTCCCCCGCCGACCCGATCCCGTTCGCGTCCGACACGCCACGCCTGGTGCGGGAACTGGTCTTTTTTGGACGGTTGGAAACCCGCAAGGGCGTCGGCCTGTTTTGTGACGCGCTTGACCGGCTGGCCACGCAAGGGGAGTTCCGGAATCTCCAAATCACCTTCCTGGGCGGATCGGCCCCGGTGGACGGCGAGGACGGAGCGACCTATGTCCGCCGCCGGGCGGCGGGCTGGCCCTGGCCGGTGGCGTTTCAGCACGGCTTGTCCTCGCCGGAGGCCCTGGCCTATCTGGCGGGCGACGGGCGGTTGGCGGTCATGCCGTCGCGCATTGAAAACTCTCCCTGCGTGGTGGCCGAATGCCTGATCCGAGGCCTGCCTTTCTTGGCGAGCCGGGTTGGCGGCACGGCGGAACTGATCGTGGACGAGGACGCGGCGGCGGTCCTGTTCGCGCCGAACGCCGATGCGTTGGCGGATCGGTTGGCCCATGTTCTGCGCGTTGGCGCCGTCACGGCCCGCCTGCGCGTCGCCCAACAGGAGGTCGCCGCCGACTGGCTGGCCTGGCACGCGGCGGAGGCGCAACGCGCGCGCGTGCTGGAAAACGGCGGCGCGCCGCTGTCCGTCGCCTCCGACACTTACGCGCTTCTGTCTGGGGACGAGTTGAGTCTTGCGGAGGGAGCCGTCGAACGGATGACGGCGGTTGCCCAGCGAACGGGCGCCGCCATCGTCACCGGCGCGGTGGATGCGGCGGACGGTTCCCGCCGCTGGATCGCCGCTGGAGGTCCGGCGGCCCTTGGTCTGTGGCGCGACGTGGTCGGCCCCGGGCCGCTGCTGGTCCGCCGCGACCGGCTGAACGCCCTTCCTGCGGATCCCGCCGGACGGGCCGCCGCGTTGATCGGGCGACTTCTGGATGGCGACCGCATCGAGGTGATGGCGACCACGGTCGCCACCATGACCACGCCGCAAACGACGACCCTTTCATCGGTCGAACGGTTGGCTCCCTTCGCGGCGGCAGGCGGAGCGGTTGCCGATTTTGCCCGGTTGGCGTTGGGGCTGGAGACAGTGGCGGTTCGGGCCGTGACGGAACGCAACAGCTTTGCCACCGCGCGGGACGCCGCTGAGGCGGCCCGCCGCCGCCTGCTCGACGAGCGCAACCGGCTGGCCCGCGCCCTGGAGGCCACGGTCTCCGGTGGGCTGGAAGACCGCCAGCGAGCGCGGCTTTCCGCCTTGCTCGCATCCCGGTCCTGGCGGCTTTCCACCCCCTTGCGGCGGCGCTTTGGGGGAAGCGCCCCTTCCGATCTGGCCAGTTTGCCGCCCGAGCGCGCCGTAGAAACAATTTTGGCTTCGGTCTGGTGGGATCTGGCCGCGCCCTGGCGGTTGGCGGCCCGGGCTTATCGCCGATTCCGCCGCCGGTCATAGACGGAAAAGCGGCGAACCGTCCGACGCCTCACCCGGCGCGCAGCCCCAACCCCTTCAGCATCCGACTGATCTGAACGTCCCAGCTCCATTCCGTCCGGATCCGTTCGGCGGCCTGGGCGGCTTGGACGCGCGCGGCGTCCCGGTTGGCGTAAACATGTTCCAGCGCCTCGACGATCTCGTCGATGGAGGATTCGCCCCAACCCTCGGTTCCCATGCCGCCCGGTCGGGACGGAACCGGAGCCTGCGCGCGCAAAGCCAGACAGGGAAGATCAGCGATCAGGTCCAGATGGCCGGTGTTGGCCGACAGGATGGTCGGAATTCCGCAGGCGATCGCCTCCATGGCGACCAGATTGGTCCCGCCTTCGCAACGGTTGGGAAACAGGGCCGCGTCGGCCTGCCGCAGAACCTTGCCCATGGCCCTGTTCGACACCGCAGGAGCGACCTGAAACGACCCTTCGGGCAAACCATTGCGGCTCAGCCAACCGGCCACATCGACCGCGCCCTTTTCGTCCAAACCGGGGGCCTCAGCCAGATGAGGGGAGTCGCTCATGCTTCGCGCCAAGGTTGGCCAGGGGCTGAACCACCCCGCCACGAGAAGCGCGTCTGGGTGGCGTTGGTGGAAACGGCGGAAGGCCGCGACCACCACATCCTGCCCCTTGCGGAACTCCAACTTGCCGCCGGAATAAACGATGAAGCGGTCGCGCGCGTGGGCGCGTGGCGGGCCGGGATGGAAAACCGTGGCGTCCACCCCCTGCGGGCAAACCACCACCCGCTCCAACCCGGCTCCGCGCAGAACCTCGGCGGTCCAGGAGGCCCCGGCGGCGATGCAGGCGTAGCGCTGCCCGCGCGCCACAACCTCGGGACCGAGGTTGGTGTCCTCCAGAAAGGCGATGGCCAGATCGGGGGTTCCGGCAAACGTGGCGGCGAGCGGCGCAGGGGTCAGCCCGTTGCCCAACCCGTGCAGCATCGGAAAACTGCCGCGCACCATGACGGATGGATCGGGGCGGCTGGCCATGGCGGCGGCGATGGCGTTGGCGTTGGCGGTCAAGCGCTCAAGAAAGGCCGGATCGACCGCGTTCCGGTCAACCGACGACAGCGGATAGATGGGCATCGGCTCCAGATCACCCGCCGCCATCATATGACGCGCGATGTGCAAGCCAAGAACGCCCCAGCCCGAATAGCTGCCGATCTGCCAGACGATCCCAACCTTCTGGCCGCTGCCCAGATCAATCTTGATCCGCGTCATTGGATGGTGGACCGGCTGGGAATTGGCGACCGCCATACGCCCTCGCCATGGGGCGCCGGAGGGCTCTTGCGAAAGATGTCCAAGACGAAGCCGTAGTGATTGACGCGAAACGTTCCGACCGGATGCTGCGCCGCCTGATAGGGCGTGCGGGGCGGGAAGGCCGCCCATTCATGGCAAAATCCCAGACCTGTGGCAATCCGCTTTCCAACACGGGATCGTCTTGACACGGGGGCGGGGGAAGCCTGAAGGTCGCGCCGCTTTCCCGGAATTTTTCACAGGCGGCGCTTTCGCCATCATGCGCATCCTCATCACGATCCCGCATTATTGTGGCGCTCCAAAACCGGGCGTGTCGGTCGAATATGGCTCCACCCATGGGGACCGAACGGCCCGCGCCGCCGCGCTGCGGGAAGCCATCGCCGCCTGCCAACGCCATTTCGGCTCGCAAGGAATGATGCACAGCCGAAACGCCGAACGAGTCGTGCGCCGCCCGAACATTGGCGCGGTGACGAGCGTGGACATCGTCGTCGTCACCACCGGCGGGCGTCATCTTCTGGACGAGCTTGATCTGCCCGTCGGTTTTTTCACTCATCAGCCGGTTGACCTGGACCCGATGATGCTCGGCTTCGCCTGTCACGCTGTGCTGGCGGAACGGTTGGGCCAGTATGATTATTATGGTTACATTGAGGATGATCTTGTCATCCACGACGCCAATTTTTTTGACAAGCTGGAAATGTTCAACGCGGCGCATGGCGAAAGCTGTGTTCTGCTGCCCAATCGCTACGAAACCGCACTCCGATCCGCTTTCCAGAAGCTCTACATCGACCGGGCCATGTTGGATGATTTGCCAGAAGGCAGCGTCGCCCCGGATGACCGCCGAGTCATCCAAGGGTCGTTCCTGAATCGGCAGTTGGCGCTGGAACGAGCGTCCAACCCTCATTCCGGCTGCTTTTTCCTGGACGAACGGCAAATGCGGATCTGGCGGGATCAACCCTTCTTCCTGGACCGCGACACAGGTTTCATTGGACCGTTGGAAAGCGCGGCGACTCTGGGAATTCTCAAGACTTTCAAGCTGTTCAAACCACACCTGTCCTGCGCGAACTTCCTGGAGATCCATCACGCCTGCAACCGCTATCTGGAACGCGACATGAGGACGCTTCCCGCGACCTGAGCGGTTTCGGGAAAGGAGCCATGCAAACGGAAATTGGCGATAAATCGACTTGTGTCCGCTGCGCCAATCCCCTAGCTTCTGCGAAGCCATCTAGCCAGATTTGCCGTCGCAAATTGCGCGCGGCAGCCGGTTTTATAAAAGACCAATGGGTTGCCGCCCATTGGTCTTTTTTTTGCCGACTCCCTGCGGCGAAATGGCGAAACCCAGGGCTTGAGCGGCGCCAGGGCTTACCCTAAGCTCCGCCCGCCCGCCGCAAGGTCGGCCGGATTTCTATGGCGGCTTCTCACATGATCAACGTTTTCATCGGTTACGACCCGCGCGAAACGGTGGCGTTCAGCGTGCTTGAGCACAGCATCAACGCCCGCGCCTCACGCCCGGTCTCGATCACCCCCCTGATGCTGTCGCAGTTGAAATCCCTGATGTGGCGGGAGCGTCATCCGCTGCAATCGACGGACTTCTCGTTCTCGCGCTTCCTCACGCCGTATCTCTGCGGGTTTCAAGGTTGGTCGATCTTTCTCGACTGCGACATGCTGGTGCTCGACGACATCGCCGCGCTGTGGGATCTGGCTGACGACCGCTACGCCGTCCAGGTCGTCAAACACCAGCATGTCCCGCAGGAAGAGCGCAAGTTCCTCGGGCAGCCGCAAACGCGCTATGAAAAGAAAAACTGGTCGAGCGTGATGTTGTTCAACAACGCCCGCTGCGCCGCGCTGACGCCTGATTATGTCAACACGGCGACCGGCATGGAGCTTCATCAATTCCATTGGCTGGGTGATGATTCATTGATCGGCGATTTGCCGCACCGTTGGAATCATCTGGTCGATTATGATCCCCCGGCCCCGCGCGACGAGGTTTCGAACCTGCACTACACCATTGGCGGTCCGTATTTTGACCGATACGTCGATTGCGGTTACGCCGATCTCTGGTTCCAGGAACGTGACCGGATGATGCACTGCTTGCAGCGCTGAGGATCAAGGGAGCGGCTTCTCACCGACGACCCGCATGTCGCGCGGGTCGCCCAGCTTGAAACGGGCCGGCTCGCGGCGCAGCGCCCGCAACCCGGCCTCGTGCATCACCTGGGCAAGGCTGCGCGGCGTGTACCCCCAACGATGGCACATCAGCGGATCCCGCCACGCCGGATCGCCGTACAGCACCCACATGGTGCGTTGAGCATCCACCCCGGTTCCAGAGCGACCGTCGGGATCCTTCAGGAACTCCTCGCAAGCGACGGCCAGATTCGGGCATTCCAGAATCATGCTGCCGCCGGGCTTCAGAACGCGCGTCCATTCCCGCAGCACGTCAACGATTTCCCATCGCCAAAAATGCTCGACCACATGCACCGCCAGAATTTCATCGGCGCTGTTGTCGGCAAAGGGCGTCAGGTGGTGGAGATCGCACAGCGTGTCCGGCGTCGCCCCGTTGCGGCTGGACGCCACATCCACATTGACGTAACCGGGCAAAATTTTGTCGCCGCACCCCAGATTCAGGCGCAAAGGCGGGGTGTCCGTTGCTTGCATCATAGTCTCACTTGGTCGTGTGGCGCAGATACGGAAAAGGCGCCCAGCACGGCGTTCCACCGCTGCGCGACCGCGTCCGAGGTGAAGTGGCGACGGATCAGGTCCTGCCCCTGAACAATGCGCGCTTCGACATCCTCCGGTCGGGCCAAGGCTTGAGCGATGCCCGCGACCATCCGTTCGGCCAGCAGGGCGCTGTCGGCAAAGGGCTGGTAGCTGGGCAGCGGAAAGGCCACCGGCAGCCGTCCAGCCCACAGCGCCGACGCCACCCGGTTGGACGATTTCACCAGCTTGTCCCCAGTGGCCGCGCTGGGGACGATCACCAGATCACACCAGTCCAGCGCCATGCCCATCACTTCCGGCGACCAGGGCAAGCGCCGGATGGGCAGGCCGCAGCGCCCGCTGGGAAAACGCTCGGCGATCTGGGGAGTCAGGCTGGTGACGATGGACAGCGCAAGGGGAACGTCGGACGCCCAGTCGCCCAGATCCGGCAGTTCCGCGTCCAGCGCGTCAAGGTTGGCGGGTTGGCCAAACCACAGGAGACGCAACGGCTGGTCCGGCGCAGGGCGGAAACGAGGGGGCAGCGCCTCGCCCTCCACACAGTCGGGGACAAGGGCGACCGGCGTGTTCCGGCCGATGGCGGCGTAATGGGCGCTGACGCGTTCGGCCAGCACGGGGCTGGCGACGGTGCAGAGGTCAGCGAGATCCAGCAATTCGGCGTAGATGGCGCGCAGATGATCCAGGCTGAACACGTCGTCGCACACATCGACCACGATCCGCGCCCCGCCTTCCTTCACGCGCCGCAAAGCGGGGGCGATGTCCGTGAATTGTTTGGCGACGATCACAACGTCGGCGGTGCGCAGGGCTGACGCGTCAAGCTTGTCCGCCAGGCTTTCGCCCTGCGTCATGGCGATCCCATGCCCCAGCCGTCCCAGCGCGCCAGCCGGTGCGATCGCGCGCAGCCGATGGCTGCCGAGCGGAGAAAAGAGGCCGCCTTTGCGGTGCTCCAAGAGACCCGACAAAATCCAGAGCAGGTTCATGCGTGCAACGTGCGAGCCTCTATGGTCAGACGCTCCTTCCTTAAGCCATATTGGCGGCCCTTCCAACCATGCGTGAACGTCATGTCCCCTGGAACGCCGCAGACGCCGACTCCTTTTTCCGCAGCGGCGGCCCTGTCAGCGGCGCGCCGCTTGCTGCAAGCCGGAGAACGGGACAGGGCCGCAGCGGCGTGCCGTCGGATCCTTCTTGATGCTCCCCAACAGGATGAGGCCCTGCACACGCTTGGCCTGATCGCGCTTGGCGATGGACAGGCGGCGGCGGCGGCAACCCTGTTCGGGCGGGCGGCGACGGCCCGACCGGACTACGCCCAGGCCCACGCCAACCGGGCCGCCGCGCTTCGTCGCCTGGACCGCAATGGAGAATCGCTCGCCGCCATCCGGCGCGCCCTGGCGCTTGCCCCGGCGGAAGCCGCTCTGCTCCACAATCTTGGCGCGGTCGAACGCGCGCTTGGTCAAACCGGAAACGCCATCGCCGCATTCCGGCGGCTGATCCGGTTGGAGCCGGGAAACGGGGCCGCCCTTCACGCCTTGACCGACGTCTTGCGGACGGCGGGCGGCCTGGACGACGCGATCATGGCCAGCCGCGCCCTAACGGCGCTGCACCCGGCCTCGGCGCCGGTCTTGGGCAATCTGGGCATCTTGTTGCAATTTCAGGGGCAACTGGACCAAGCCATGGGCTGTTACGCCCGTGCCCTTCGCGTCGATCCGACCTATGCCGAAGCGCGCAGCAACCTCGGTCTGTCCCAGTTGTTGACCGGGGAGTTGGCGGCGGGTTGGGTGAACCACGCCGCTCGGTGGAACACGACGGCCAACGCCAAAGCCCGTCACACCTCACCCCTGCCCGCTTGGGACGGCGGCCCTTTGCCCGACAAGCGGTTGCTGGTCTGGGGGGAACTGGGAGTCGGGGACGAAATTCTGCTGGCGGGCATGATTCCCGATCTGGCGACGCGCGGGATCGGCTGCGTGCTGGAAACAGCCCCCCGACTGGTTCCGCTGTTCGCCCGCTCTTTCCCCAACGTCACGGTGGCGCCGCGTGGCGATCCGCCGCATCCGGCGACCACCCAGCCCGATCTGGGCGCCCAGTCGGCGCTTGGCGATCTGGGCCGTTGGCTGCGCCCGAATTTTTCGTCCTTTCCCCGCCGCTCCCAATATCTGGTGGCCGATCCGCAGCGGGTCGCGGCGTTGCGCGCGCGCTACCAGGCGATGGCCGAAGGGCGGCGTCTGGTGGGGATTTCCTGGCATTCGGCCAACCCCAACCACCGAGACTTCAAAAGCGCCCCCCTGCCGCTGTGGACGCCCATCCTGACGCTGCCCGGTCTGGCCTTCGTCGATCTTCAATACGGCGAGCACTCGGCGGATTTGGAAGCCGTGCGGCGCGAACACGGGATTCCGATCATCCACGATGACGCCATTGACCCGATGACCGATCTCGATGGTTTCGCCGCGCAGGTCGCGGCCCTGGATTTGGTGATTTCGATCAGCAACACCACGGTCCATGTCGCGGGCGCGTTGGGGGTGCCGGTGTGGACGTTGCTGGCGCGGCGCACCGGCTTTCTGTGGTGCTGGTTTTCCGAACGGGAGGACAGCCCATGGTATCCGTCGATGCGGCTCTACCGGCAGGCCACCGCTGATGAGTGGGAGCCGGTCTTTGCGCGGGTGCGGAAGGATCTCAGCGCCACAGAAGCCATATAAATGGGGGCGCACCGGGAGCGCAGCTCTCTGTTGTCCATGAGTGACGCCGCTGCCGGGGCTTTCTCCCTGCGCCACAACGGCGCGGTTCGGTTTTGACTGGGGGATGCCGTGAATGCAGCCTTTTGACGTATGATGGAAATTTACTTCAGACAGATCATGAAAAGGCAATGTTCAGCAATTGATCGATCACGTGACGCCACGTGAAGCCGTTCGCCACGAAAGCTGGTCCCAAATGCCGGGCCTGACGGCAGAAATCAGGCGTCTCGACGGCGTGCGTCATCAGATTGAAAAGGTGATCTGGGTCGGGCTGCAAGGCCCAACCTTTTATATCCGGAACCTGCGGATAGGGGGTGATGGGCTCGATCCGGCTGTCGATGCGCAAAGCAAAATCCGAAGTGGTAAAATCATCGGTCGCACCACCCGCCGTGCAGATCACCGGCAAACCACACGCCACGGCTTCCAGCACGGGCATGTTGAAGCCCTCCCCTCTGTAAGGGGACACGTAGGCGTCTGCCGCCTGGTACAGAAGCGCCATGGTGCGGAAAGAAAGTGAGCGGCCTTCATAGCGCACGCGCGGTCGGATGCGCTCCTTCTGCTCGTGTGTCAACCCCCGGATGTTGGCCAACAGCTTATCACGCGAACCGTACAGGGAATCGAGGCCCTTGATGAACAGCAGGGCATCGGGATGGCTCTCCAACAGGGTGGCGAAGGCGCGTAACGTCAGATCCAGCCCTTTGTTGTGGGTCATCGAACCAATGGTGAGAAACACAAATCCATCCCAACCCAACCGCTGGCGCAGCCGGATGCGCTCTTCTTCCGACAGGGGATGATGAAGCGATGGATGAACGCCGTGGGGCACACAGAAAACGCGCGATTCTGGAAACCCGCTCTCAATGCATCCAGTCCGCGACCATTGCGACGGTGTAATCATGATCGCATCGGAGCGGGAGGCCGCCAAGCGCACGTCTCCCTGCCCGACGATGTTCAGACGCGACAGCTTTCTCCATTCCGCCGTTCCAAACACCAATGTCCGCCGCGCCTCTGACGGTCGGTAATCGTAGGGAAATCCCATCCGCAGAACTGCATCGAAGCGCTCCTCCGGCTCCGGTGGTCGTAGGGCGTCAATCGCCTCTTCCATCACGGGGTCGAACAGGCCGGTCTGACGTTTCCAGACATCAGGGTGTGGAATGTCCCGATGGGCCAACCTCAAATCCGAACGTGTCGCGAGTTCCAGGCACTGGAACTGGTTCACAATGGCATAGGAATGGGGGATATGCCGCCACCCTTCAACCAGCAATGCCCTGGTGGTCATGCATGTCACTCCCAATAAGCTGTGCCGGAAACCATGGAGAAATCTATGCAGGGGACAGTCAATGATAAGACATTGGTGGCCCCCTCATTTGCCCCTGGTGTATCCAATCGCTCTGACCTAGGCAACAAGTCACGCACTCGCGTGCATCAGCACGCTGCCACGGGAAAAGGGGATCTGGATAATCCGCTCGGGCCTTTTCCGACGAAGATAGCGTCCGTCAAGGTGGTGGAAATTCGAGCGTCGCCGAGGTGGTCATTGTTCCGGCGGCTCTGGGTTTGCCATTCGTCGTTCTGTTCCAACAACACCGCCCCGATCAAGCGAACGATGGAGGCTTCGTCAGGGAAGATACCCTCCAGGGGACGGTTGAGGACGGCGCCGACGCGTTCGTTGATGCCCCGGCACAACTTCGACACCGTCGACTTCGAGATGCCTGACAGGCCCATCGCCTGGGCCAGTTCGTCGACGCGCCGGGTCGAGACGCCGCCCTGGGGGAGCATGCCCCACCCCCAGGGCGATCAGCGAATTTCCCCCACGTTCGTGGACGCTATCGCGCTCCCCGGCGGCATCAAAGCAGGAGGTTCGGCCCGGTAGCGCCGCCCGCAGTCGCCGCAGCGCCCCCCGAACAGTTCCACCCGCATCACCACCGGGCGGGTCTCTCTCCACACCGATTCGATGCTTCAGTCTCAACATCACCCCCATTGCGAACCGCCCGTTGCGCCCGATGGCGCAACAGCAGCCCGACGGGGCGCAGCCATGGATAAAGCCAGGACAGCCGTTCCGGCAACGGAATGGTGTCCCAATCGGTGGAGCGGTGGCTTTCCAGCGCCACCTCCTCCCACATATCCCGCCAGCGATCGCGCGTTTCCCAGCGGTGATAGCGGCGCCAGAAACTCCGCGTCATGTGCGCCGCGCTTCCCAGCGGCGGTTCGCGCAGCCAGCCGACGCCACCGAACAGCCGTTCAACGAAGCGGTCGGTGCTGACCTGCGCCTTGCGACTGACAGCCTGGGCGCCGAAGCTGGTGGATCCAAGCCAATCCCGTCCCAGAATCATCGCCCGGCGCATGGCTCCCCCGCTGCCCGAGCCATCGGCGAAGGCCAGAAGAGCGTCGTTCTGGTCCGCCTCGACGCAGCGCTCCAGATCAATCAGCCATTGCAGACGGTCCCAATTGTGCCAGTCCCCATGAATGCACAGATACAGCGGCAGCATGGGAAAGGACAGGCAGGGGACGGCGCTGGATCCCAGATGGGTTTCCGCGCGCGCCTGCCACAGACTGCTAAAATCGGTGGCCAGCAAGGTCCGGGAACCGACCAGCCGATGATGAAGCTCGACCATGGCCCCGGTGTCCGGGTGACGGAAGGTCCAATCCTTGCCGCCGCGCAGTTCGGCCTTGAAACGGGCCTCCGACATGGGACCGCCATCGGGAACATAGCCGATGGCGGTCAACGCCTCCCCGGCGGCGCGAAAATCATCGGGGGCGACCAGAAGATCAATGTCCCCAACCCCCCGCGCGGCGATGTTTCCGTACAAGGAAGCGGCCAACGCCACGCCTTTCAGAATGATCGCGCGCACGCCAATCGCGGCAAGGCGGTCGATCAACCGACAAACCTCCGCCGTCTGCGCCAAGGCGCGGCGTGTGTTGACCGTCACCAACTGGCTCAGGGTCTCTTCCACCTCGCGCGGAATGGAAAGGCCCGTGTCAGCCCGCAACCGTGGCCGGACCAGAAAGGCGACCCGATGCCGTCGCACCCCACGCAACACCACGCCCCAATCGAGGTTTTGGCGAATGAGCGCGTTCAACGCCTGTCGGGCGTCGTCATCGACATTCGGACGGGCGGCCAAGCACAGAAGTTGAAATTCCGGCGCCAACACCGGCCCGCTTCCGGTTCCGCTCATGATGCCTTGGCGAGAGAGACGGGGGGCCGCGCCTGGATGAAACGGATGGTCGAACCGCGCAGCGCGATGGCGGTCAGCGGGCCACCGGCATAAGCGCCGGTGTCGATGCCGATGCGGTTGTCGCGAACCTCGGGGTATGGGGTGATGGAATGGCCATGCACAATCCGTTTCTCGTGCCGTCCGGGAAACATCAGGAAGGGATCCCGGATCCAGCACAGATCATCCAGATTTTGCCGAGCCAGGGAGACCCCCGGTCGGACGCCGGCATGGACAAAGCCATAATCGCCCACGGTCATCATGGGTTGCAGATTTTCCAGAAACGTCTGGTGATGCGGGGGCATCCGCTCGCGCAGCCGGTCGCGCAGAGCCGTCAATTCCGCCGGATCATCGGTGTCGCGCAGACCGGGAACGCCATAGCTTGCCAGCGTCGCAATCCCCCCGAATCGCAGCCAATCTTGCCCGCCTTCGGGATCGCGCAGAAAATCCAGCATCGCGAGTTCATGATTGCCGACCAGATGGTGAATCGTGAAGCCCGGCATGGACAACCCGGCCAGCCGTTCGATCACCCCGGCGCTGTCAGGACCGCGATCAATGTAGTCGCCAAGGAAAATCAACGTCCGCCGTCCAACGCCGGGAGCTGTTTTGGCGTCATCGCCGATGCGCGCCAACAGATCATCCAACAAGGTCAGCGAACCATGAACATCGCCAACCGCATAAACCTCGTCCCCATCCGGGACGAGGCTGACGGCGGCCTCAGAGTCCGGCTCGGACCGGGCGTTTTCGACAAAGGACGCAACAGAACCGATCAGAGTGCGAAACCAGCCAAAGCCCCCGCCCGGCGAAAACCAACCACCTGTCACGATGCGCTGGCGGTGGACGTGTCTCTAACAGGATCCGCAACCTGCGGATCTTGCGCCTGCTGGGTTGTGGTGGTCGTCGTCGTGGTCGTGTTTTGCTGAGGCGTGTTTGCGACCGTGCCACCAGTCCCCGTCTGTGGCGCCGTCTGTTGAGCTGGCACATTCTTGGCCAAAATCTCGTTCATCTGTGACGCGTTGCTCGTGTTGACATTATTGAGCGTGGTGTTGGCGCTCGCGTTGTTGATCGCCTGTGTCACGGCCACGGTCGTTCCGGGGGAGGAGGCGGTGATCGCGGCGGAATTGGACGCCGCAAAGGCGTTCGCCATGACCTGCACGGCGGCGGTGGGCGACGACTGGTACACCGTCGGATTCGACACCACCGAGGTGATGGAGACGGTCATCGCCGCAACCGCTTCGGGGGCCACGCGCTGAGCGCCCGGATTGACGATGATCCGGGCGGCGGAGGTGGCGACCGACATGGATTGTTGCGGCGCCGTCTGCTGCACCGCCGCGCTGGATCCCACCGACCGGGTCGCCTGACCGGCGAGTTGGACGGCGGCGGCCGGGTTGGTCGCCAGAACGCTTTCAGCCACGACCATGGACTGAACAGCCATGTTCGCGATCAGCGTGGAGTTGCCGGTCTGGGACGCGATGGTCATCGACGACGAGGCGACGGAGGCGGCCAGTTGGGGCGCCGTCCGCTGGACCGCCGGAGACACATAGATGCGCGCCGCGCGCGTCAGCACATTTTCGGTCTGCTGCGGAGAGGAGGTGAGGACGGGGGTCGCGCGCACCGACTCCACGGCGGCGGCGGCGGCCTGGATGGCCACCTGCGGGTTGGTGGCCAACGAGGCTTCCGCCGCAACCACCACCTGAGAGGCCAACGCGGCCGCCCGCTCCGGATTGCCGCCAGACAGGGTGTTGATGGCCGCCGACATCTGCTGCGCGTTGCCCGAAACAAACGCCGCGCGCAGGGCCGGGGGAAGCGTGGCGCCCGGCGTTTGCTGCGCGCCCTGTTGGGCCAGGGCGGGAACGACCGGAATGGTGAGCGCCAGAGCCGTCAGCAGAAGCGCGGCGCGCAGGCCGCTTTTCGTTCCGGTGTAAAAGCTCGTCTTCATTCCTACGCTCCAAATGGCGAATCGGGGCAATCACAATCTCAGGAGTGGTGGCGCACCCCCACCTATGCCCATCATTAAGTGTCGTTTAGAGTATCATGCTCCGGTTGCCTTTTCCACCCATCACCGTCTGTCGTCGGCGGGCCTCTTGGCGTGGACCACACGGCCCATAGCCGTTCCGGCGATGGCGGCCCAGGTCAGGGCGATGGCGGGAATCTGCATGCTGAAATCCAACAAGGAATGAGTGGCGATCAGCGCCGTCGCCGCGCAGCCCAGGGCGGCTTCGGTTCGCCGTTCTGGAAAGCGGAACGCGGCCCGCAAACACACCGCAAAGGTGACGGCCACCGCGCCGACCAGCAGAAAAGCCGCCGGAATCCCAAGCTCCATGGCCAATTCCAGGTAAAGGCAATGGGCTTGCAACCACACTTGGGAGACGCTGGCCGGGCGGGCCATGGCGAACATGTCGGGGAAGCTGCCCAAACCATAGCCAAGCAGGGGGCGATCGGCGATCAGGCCGACGGTGGCGGCATAGACTCTGACCCGGTCAGCCGCTTCGGAGCTGGGATTGGCCGCGCCATAATACAGGAACAGGGCAAAGGCCGAGGCGACAGAGGCAACCAACCCAAGGGCGATGACCGCCCGTTTCCACGGCCCCAGCCGATGACCGTGCCGGGCATAGGCAAAGACGGCGATTCCGATTCCGGCGGCGACAATCCCCGCGCGTGATTCCGTTTCCAGAAGGGCCAAAAGGCCAACGCCGAACCCGAACAGATACAGCATGGCCGGGCGCGCCAAATGAACGATCAGGCGTCGCCACCCATCCACCCCGTCCATCCGGCGACTGATGGCCGCCAGGGCCGTCAGCAGCCCAAGCCCGGCGTAGGTGGCGTAGCTGTTGCGGTTGACGAAGGTGGACGTCAGATTGTCAAAATAGGCCCATTTCTCCATCCACAGAATGCTGTTGGAGTTGGAATAGAAGGCCGCCAACCCATAGATGGCGTACAGGGCGGCGGCGATGGCCAAACCGTCGGTCATGGCGTCGGCCCGGCGGCTGGACGCCGCGTGCTGATACGCCAGCCAGAAGGCCAGCCCGTAACTGGACAACCGGATCAGCCCATCCACCCCCGCCGACGGGGCAAGCCCGATTTGACCCACAGCCCCCGGCGCCATCGCCAACGCCGTCGTCACGTCGCGCCACAGCGGATGCCAAAGATCGGGAAAGAGCGCGCCCCCCCAGATCTGCGCGGCGCCCCACCCCAAAACCAGGAAAAAGGCGACGCCCGGAATCGCCAGAGGGCGGGCTGCGTTGAACGGGGCGCCGCGTTCCCGCAGGATCGCCAATGGCCAAAACAGCGCCAACGCCGCCAACAGCGCCGCAAGGAGCGTCCACGCGAAGGGGCGGTTCGAACCCAACGGCAAGGGAGCCGCCGCTAGGACGCCCAGGAAAATCGAGAAATGCGTTCGCCTTGGTCGCATAGTCCGTTGTTCGACTTTCTCAGTTGGCGGCGGTTCAAGGAATAGGGGATACGCGGTTTCGTCACAAGCGGTGGTCTTGCCGCGTCAACCCTTTTCACACGGCTCGGATTTGAACGGTGGTTCCATTGCTTTTGGTGTATTCACCCCGCAGACGTGGACACGGATGGGCGCTTATGAGTCATAAAACGCTCGTGCGAACGACAGCCTTCGACTGCACGCATCAGGACATTGCCCCTTTCATCGCTGGTTGCGTCGACGATTCGCCGATCAGGGGCGTTCGTCGTCACGCGCGCGAACACGCATTCATCCCAACCGACGCCGTCGCGCGTCGTCCGGTGGGGCGGAATGGGTGACAGCGCGGCTCTGATCGGGCGGGCGCTGCGGTGGACATGGGGGGTCAACACCCTGTCGGCCCTGCTGCAACTGGCCTTGGCCTGCCTGACCGTGCGTTTCCTGGCGCCCGCCGATTATGGGCTGATGGCGGCGGTGGCGGCGGCGGTGCGCTTCGCCCTTTATCTGGCCGATCTTGGCATCTCATCGGCCATCGTCCAGAAACCGGATCTGGATCTGGAGCAGGACGTGCCGGTCCTTTTCCGGGCGTCCGTCGCGGCGGGCGGGGGTACGGCTCTGGCGGTCTGGCTGCTGGCCCCCTGGCTGGCGGAGTGGAGCGCGCACCCGGACGCCACCACGCTGATCCGGCTCTATGGCCTGACCGCTCTCTTCTCCGGGGCTGGCTTGACCGGCCTTGCCCTGGCCCGGCGGCGTTTGGATTTCCGCGCCGTCAGCCTGTGGGGGCTGGCGGCGACGCTGGCGGGCCAAGGGCTGGTGACGTTGCCGCTGGCGATCGCTGGTTTCGGGGTGTGGAGCCTGATGGCGGGGGCGCTGGTTCAAGCGGCGGTGACGGCGGCCTTCGCCTTGCGGTCGGGCGGCGTCCGCTGGCGTGGCCTCGGCTCCTCCCGCGCCCGTGGGATTGAGCTGGCGGCGCTGTCCTCGCGGTTTCTGACCTTGCGATTGCTGGATTCGGCGGGGCTTCATCTGCTGCCGCTGGCGGTCTTCGCCCTGTGCGGCGCGGAGCAGGCCGGGATGTGGGACCGCGCGTTCGCCCTGACCATCCTGCCGTTGGAAATGGTGACGGTGGGATTGGGGCAGGTTCTGTTCCCTTTGTTCAGCCGTTTGGGCGACGATCCCGAGACGCGGCGGCGAACCTGGCTGACCGGCATGGCGTTGACGGTCAGTCTGACCGCCGCCATCGCCGCCGGAATGGCCACCGCCGCCGTTCCTCTGGTCGCCATGACCCTGGGCGGCGGCTGGGCCGACAGTGCGGAGCCATTCTTTTGGCTGGCGGTGTGGAGCGCGGCGCGCTGTCTGACCGGGGTGTCGGGAACCCTGCTGGAAGGGGCGGGTCGGTTGCGCGCGCGCGCGATGATCCAGACGGCCTATCTGCTGATGACCGCCGCTCTTCTGCTGGGGCTGGCCCCGACTCGCGCCAGCGGCGTGGCCCAATGTCTGGTGGTCGTGGAGCTTGCCGCTCTGCTGTTTCTGCTGCCAGCGGCGGCGCGGACCTGCGGGGCCACGGCGGGCGCGGTGGCCGCCCATCTGGCGGCGGCGCTGCTTCCTGTGGGGCCGGTTGTGGCGGCGGCGCTGGTCGGGTTGTCTCTCACCAACACGCCGCTGCTGTCGGTGGCGCTGGTCGTGCCGCTGTGCGCGGCGGCCTTGGCGGTTTCGCTGCGGCTCAACCCGTATGGCCCGCTGCGCCAGGCGGTGGTCGATGTCATCGGGCCTGCCTTGACGATGCGGCGATCGGCGGCGACCGTTCAGTCTCCTGCCCAGCCATCCGCCCAGCCCCCCGCTTTGCCAAGCCCCGGCGCGGCGCGGGTGGATGTTCTGGGCGTCGGCGTCGATCCTTTGACTCTGGACCTTGCGGTGAAGGCCGTCACCGGCTGGATCGACGCTGGTCAACCCGCCAATGTGTGTCTGGCGACGGTTCACGGCGTTGTGGAAAGTCGGTGGGACGCGGGTTTGAAAGCGGCCTACGCCGACGCCGCCCTGGTGGCGACCGACGGCATGCCGTTGGTTTGGTGGTGCCGCGCGCTGGGCTGGCCGGCGGAGCGGGTGTATGGCCCGGATCTGATGCTGGCCGTCTGCGCGACGTCGGTGGAGCGGGGCTGGCGGCATTTCCTGCTGGGCGCCACCGACGAGACGCTGGCCGCCCTGTCGCGGACTCTGCAACAGCGCTATCCCGGCTTGCGCATCGTCGGAACGCTGGCCCCCCCCTTCCGCGCCACCTCGGCGGCGGAGGACGCGGCGATGATCGACGCCGTGAACACGGCTCAACCAGACATTCTGTGGATCGGGTTGGGCGCGCCCAAACAAGAAAAATGGATGGCGGCCCACCGTCGGCGACTGACCGCGCCCGTGGCGTTGGGCGTTGGCGCGGCCTTTGATTTCCACGCCGGGGTGAAGCGGCAGGCTCCGCTCTGGATGCGGCGGAACGGGCTGGAGTGGCTGTTTCGCCTGTGTTCGGAGCCGCAGCGGTTGGCCCGGCGCTACGCCGTCGGCAACTCCATCTTCATCGCCTTGACCGTCAGCCGGATTCTGAAGGGGCTGTTCCGTCCGGGCCGCCGCTGATCGCCCGGCGATACAGCGCCAGGGCGGCGGCGACGGTCGCCTCGGGGGCCAGCCGCGCCCGCCAAGCTTCCCGCCCGGCGGCTCCCAACCGGATCAGATTCGCCGGATCCGCCAGCAGGGCGGCGGCCTTGTCCCGCCAGTCCGCCGCGTCGCCGGGCCGGGCGAAGAGACTCGGTTCCCCAGCCTCCCCCAGCACATCCGCCGCCGCGCCGCCGTCGGCGCACAGGGTCGGCAGCCCGGCGGCCATCGCCTCGGCCACCGTCAGGGGGAACATCTCGTAACAAAGGGACGGAAAGACCAGCAGCGCCGCGCGGGCCATGGCGCGGGCCACGGCGGCGGCGGGCTGACGCCCGTGAAAGCGGACCTGCGCCGGGGCCATCCGCCGCAACCGTTCCATCTCCGGCCCATCGCCGATCACGTCCAGCGGGGCCTCCACCCCGCGCCACGCGGTCAGCAGGCTGTCGAGGCCCTTTTCCGGGCTGAGCCGCCCCACGAACAGCGCGCCCTGTCGCGGCTCTCCCCCGCCAGGCTCCAAGGCGGACGGGTATTCCAGCAACGGCGGACGGACCACCAGCCGATCCGCCGGAATGCCGCCCCGCGCGAAGCGCTCGGCCGCTGACGGCGTCAGGGCGTGGTAAAGCGTCACCCGTCGGCCCCACACCCCGATCAACCGCTGGGACAGCGCATAGCCCGCCACCGCCGCCGTCGCGGCGGGACTGCCGCGATAGCAGCCGCGCCGCACGCCCGGCCCTTGGAAAATCCGCCCGACGCAGTCCTCGCAGCGGGAGCCGTCGCGCAGCAAAAGCGCGTTGGCGCAGAGCAGGCGGTAATTGTGCAGCGTCTGGACCACCGGAACGCCCATGCCATGCGCCGCCTCGAACACCGAGGCCGACAGCAGGGGAAAGCTGTTGTGGACATGAACCACGTCGGGCTGAAAGCGGTCGATGGCCGCGCGGGTCAGCGCGTGGCCTTCCCGTGACCACAGGGCGCGCAGGGCAAGACCAACCGATCCCTGCCCCTCGATGGCGGTGTTGTCGCCAAGCAACAGGTCGATCTCCACCCCGTTGCGGGCGAGAAGCGCGGCTTCGCTTTCGACCACCACATCCTCTCCGCCGCGCTGACGGTAGCGTTCATGGACGATCAGGACGCGCATGGCCGGACATGACCTCGATGAGATGACGACGAACGCGGGCGGCCACCGCCGCCGGATCCAACGCGCCGCTGTCGACAACCAGACCGCCGGGCGCGGCGGCGGCCA
Source organism: Azospirillum cavernae (assembly GCF_003590795.1). Taxonomy (GTDB): domain Bacteria; phylum Pseudomonadota; class Alphaproteobacteria; order Azospirillales; family Azospirillaceae; genus Azospirillum; species Azospirillum cavernae. The sequence continues at coordinate 156,359 of NZ_QYUL01000006.1, read as the reverse complement.
AACGGACGTAAACCCGGCTCTGGCGCGCGGCCTCTTCCGGCGTGGCTTCCCCCTTGCGGCGGACGAGTTCCTCGGCGGGGGCCGTCAGAACCACCAGAGCGCCGGGTGACGGCGCCACGCGCGCCATCAGCGCCAACGCCCAGGCGGGGACGGCCACGCCCCGGCGTTCCGGCGCCGCCTGATAATCCAGGACATAGCGGTCGAAGATGACGATGTCGCCAGCGGCCAAAGCCGGACGGACCCACAGCAGCCCCCCCAACCAATAATCGGCGCAGGCGACCGCCCAGCGGAGCCACCCCCGCGCCCACCCCGGCTTGGACGGCGGCGCGTCCCCCGGCGGCGGGGCGGGCGGGGCCACGCCAAAGCGGGGCAGCAGGAACGGACGTGTGTGGAAAACCCGAAAGCCGGGGGCGAGACGCCGTGGAATCGCCGCTTCCAAGGCGGCGATCAGCGATGATTTTCCGGCGCCGTCCGGGCCGCTCACCGCCAACAGCAGGCCGGGCGGGCGGGCCAAACGTCGGACGTTGTCGCCAATTTTTGCCGCCAACAGCCGCAACGCCAACCCCGGACGGCGGCGCAGGGCCACGGGCAAGGCGCGTTGGCGCGCCGACCGACCGGAAAGCGTCCGGTCCCGAATCGCCGCCGCCGCTCCGCCGACAGCCGCCGCGATCAGATCGGCGGGCGCGTCGGCGGGCAAGATCCCGCCATGGACCAGCCATTTTTCCAGCGCCCGCGCGCCGCAAGCGTCCTCCACCCGCAAGCGGAGCGCGCCCGCCATCGGCGCAGCGCGGGCGAACAGGACGGCGGGGTCGATGAACGGAACGCCGCAGGCGCTGAGCGCCCGGTGAAAATCGACCTGCGCCGTTCCCGCGACCTCATCGGTCGCCGCAGGGTCGGCGGCCCAAACCGACAGCACCCCGCCCATCGGCACGGCGTTGACGATCACCCATCCGCTGTCCCCGGCGGCGGCGCGCAACAGACCCAGCCAGTCCGACCAGGGGCGCCAGTCGGCCAACAGGTCGGCGTCGGCGCCGTGGAAGGGGGCCGACGGATCGGCCTCCCCATCCAGACGCGCCAAAGGCCACCCGCGTTCGTGGGCCAAACGCAGCAGAGCGGCGAGCAGCGCCTCGCGGGGCATCGGCGGTTCCGGCGCGACGTCGTTCCTCATCGCCGTATCCCCTCGCGCATCCGGTCCCACGCGGCTTCGCCGGTCAGACGCTTGACCCCCTCTTTCATGCGGGCGAGCCGGTCAAAGACGCCGCCCGGCCGCGCGCGCAGCAACCACGCCAACGCCTGCGGCCCGACCCGGCCCGACAGAACGAAGGCGGGCAGAAGGGTTTCCGGGCGTTCCTGCCACCCGTCCGCCACCACGCCCCAAGCGGTTCCGCGCGCATGGCGATAGCCCAGCTCCAGCGCCTGAGCCGTCGCGGCGGCGGGCCACAGCCCGCCGGGCGGCGCGAGCCAGACCGGAGCGCTTCCGGTGACGCCGCCCAGACGGTCGCGGCTGGCGGCCAGTTCGTTGGCCCGTTCGCGCTCCGACAACTGGTCAAAACGGCGGTGGCTCCAACCATGGCTGCCGATGGCGTGGCCGGACGCCGCCAACGCCGCGACGTCGGCGTCGCTCAGTCGCCCGGATTCGCCCAGAAGTCCAGCGGGCACCATGAAGACGCCGCGCCAGCCGCGCCGGTCCAGCGCCCGCGCCGCGTCCAGATGATCCGCCGTTCCATCGTCGAAGGTCAGGGCCACGTTCCGGCCATCGGTCAGACGCAACAGCGGATCGGCGTCCATGGGGGCGGCGCCCAAATGGGCCAGCCTGTCCAGATGCCGTTCCCACAGGGCGGGGGCGACGTCGTGAAAGCGCCGGTTCGCCCCATGATCGGCCAGCCGGTGATAGACCAGGAAACATGCGCTCATCGCGCGCCCTCCGTCAGACCGGCGGCGGCGTAGACCGTGTCGACGGCAGCCGCCCAGGAAAAGCGCGCGCACGCCTCGTTTCGCGCTTGCCGTGACAGGGCTTCCCCATAACGGACGTCGTCGATCAACGGACGCAGCGCCCGCGCCAACCCCTCGACCGCCACCGCCGGAGAGGGAGCGGGAACAGCGATTCCCCCGCCCCCGGCGGCCATCATGCCCGGCCCTCCCAGGGCCAAACAGACCAGCGGCAGACCGGCGGCCATCGCCTCAGCCGCCGCGAAGCCGCCGGAATCATGCAGGGCTGGGAACAGCAGCGCCCGCCCGCCCGCCATCAAGCGCCACGCCTCATCCTGCGACAGCCGACCATGGAAAAGAATTTTACCGGCAATGCCGAGACGGGCGGCCCGTCGTTCCAACCAGGCGCGGCTTGGCCCGTCGCCGATGATGTCGAACCGCCAGTCTCCGGGCAATCGGGCCAGGGCGTCGAGCGCCAGATGCACCCCCTTGTGCGGCAGCAGGTCGCCCAGATAGACCAGCCGCGTCTCACGGCGCGGCGTGTCGGCCAGCCTTCCCAGCAAGGCCAGCCGATCCGGTTCCAACGCCACTTGGGAGCGGACGATCACATGACGGGCGCCCAGACGACGCAGGCGTTCGGCGGTTTCCGGGGTCGCCGCCACCGCAACCCGGCATAGGGCGGCGGCGCGGCGCGCCCATGGCAGCCAGGGCGAAAAGCGATGGAGAAGGGCGCGCGCGGCCTCCCACGCGGCGGCGCGCGGACCCAGGCCGGGCCAGAAGGCCGCTGGCTCGCGCTCTCCTCCGCCGACCGGCCCCCAGATGACCGGCACCCCCAGCCGCGCCGCTTCGGTCAGGGCGCAGGGCGACCAGAATTGCGCGAAGGTGACGTGATGGGCGGCGTCAAAGCGGTTGGCGGCCAGAATGGTCCGCAACCGGCGGCGGGCGGTGATTTGCCACAGGACATAGCGCATCCGCCCACCGACGCCCTTGCCAAAAAGCCGGAGCGCCCGGTTCAGCGCCGATGGCAGGTCGTGGTAATGAAAATGCAGACCGGAGCGGGGCGCGCGCTCCATCTCCTGTTCGATGTCCGCCCGCCGCCGCAACCGGGTCAGCACATGGGTTTCATGCCCGGCGGCGGCCAGGGCGGTGGCCCACCCCCACCCCACCCCCAGCTCGGAACCGCGATGGGGCGCGCAGGCGTAGGCGGACAGCAGCACGCGCATGGGCCTTACCGTCGCCGAGCCAGAACGATGAGATTGGTCCGGGCCAATTCAGCCTCGGGAATGTGGAAAAAGGCTGCGTGCGGGGGCGCGCGCCGCAATTCGGCGATGTCGTCCGGGCCGCCGCCCGCCGTTTCCCACAGCAGAATGTCAAAGGGCGCCGCCGCCAGCAACTCCCGGTGCTGCGTCGTCCGCAGCCGGTTGAGCGGCGTGTAGGGGTTGTTGAACCAGCGCCGCCACGTCGCTTCGGAATAGCGCAGGAAATTGAAGCGGGGCAGAGCCGGATCGAAGTGATGGTACAGGTCCGCCAGCTCCACCGAAAGGATGTACCACCCGCCGGGGCGGAGCAGGCGGGCCGCTTCCTGGTGGATGGCGCGGATGACGTCGGGGGCAGGGTATTGCAGCACCTGGGTGATCGTCACCAGATCGAAACTGGCGTCGGGGAACGGCATGGGCAGCGGCTGCGGCGCGTGATAGCGGATGCCCAGCCGCTCCAACCAACGGTCGGCGGCTTCGCCGGGCGGCGGGGCGAGCGGCTGGGCACCGACGGGAGCCGCCCGGTCCAGGGCCGCCGCCACCGCCACCGCGTCCTCCCCCCGCATCAGCGGAGCGACGTCGGTCAAGACCTGCCGCGTCACCCCATACCGGCGGAACGTCAATGGAAGCACCGGCAACCAACCGCTGCCCATCTCCAGATGGTTGGACAGGGCGCCCACCTCCACCCCGCCCACCGTCCGCAGCACGCTGGCGTAGCGTTCGGCCACCGCGCGCTTCACCGCCACCTCCGAGTCGATATCGTCGAAGATGCGCCGTCGCCGCGCGCGCTCATACAAGGCCGGACCGCCAGGGATGGCCCCGATCAGGCGTTGAATCGCGACTTTCGCCATGAAACGCATCATCGGGCAGACTCCGGCGCAAAGGGTGGGCAGGCCAAGGCGTGGTTGGTCAGGCGTCGTTCCGGCGGCGTCGCCGCCGCCGCCGCCGCCAGGGCGCGATCCAGCACAGGCCACAACCCGTGGGCCTCGATCTCCCACGAATGGCCCCACAGGTGCAAGACGCCGCCCAACCGGGCCGCGTGGTCGGGCAGAGCGGTCAGGATGTCCGTCAAGCGGTCGGCGGGGTTTCCATGCCCCGTCACCGCCAGGGCGCGCAGGGCTTTCAGACGGCCAAGCCCCCCGCCATGACGCAGCCAGTTGCGCCACAGAGCCGCCGAGCGGTGCGGGTAAATTTGGGCGGTGGTGGGCATGGCGAGAGGATCGGCGCCGACGTCGAAACACAACATCTGCGTGGTCCGGGCGTGGGAAAAACCCAATTCCTGCGCCAAGGCTTTGCCCCATCGCCCCATCCGCCCGCCGGGAAAGCAAAATCCCGTCACCGGCTGCCCGAGCATGTCTTCCAGCGCGGCCCGTCCATCGGCCATCTGGCGCCGCGCCTCGTCGCGCGGCAACTGCGGCAAACGGCAATGGTCGAGCGTGTGGGATCCGATCTCGAAACCCGCCGCCGCCAGTTGGCGCAGTTCCGCCGCCGCCATCACCGGGCGACCGCTGCGGTTGCGCACCGGAACGTAAAAGCTGCCGGAAACCCCATGACGGGCGAGCATCTCCGCCAGTTTCAGATCCAGCGGATGACCATCGTCCCACGACGTGGTCAGCACAGGGGCCGAACGAAGGGACTCAGCCATGACCATCCTTCCGCGCCAAGGTGACGCCGCCCACATAAAAGGGCGCGTCGGGCCACAGCGCCCGGTCGATCGCCCCGCCGATTCGGGCGAGGATGTGAAAGGGGACGGCCAGGGCGAAGGCGAGGGCAAGGCGCGCCGATTCCACCGGACCGCGCCCCGACCGCCATCCCCGGCTGTGGGCGGTCAGCAGCCGCCCCGGCAACGACGCCAACAGATCCGCCACGGCGTAGAGCGGCCCCCCACCGATTGCTGCGCGATGGGGGTCAGCCCGGCGCGGCGCGCTTCCAGCGCCATGCCCCCGGACGTCCAGCGCCAGAGATCCCGGTGACGGCCCTGGAGCGTGACGAACGGGTGAATGACCAGAACAACGCCGCCGGGGGCCAGCACGCGCGCGATTTCGGCCAGAGCGGCCCTCGGATCCTCCACATGCTGAAGCAGATGGCTGGCGATCACCGCCGCGAAGGTCCGGTCGGCAAAGGGCAGAAACTGGACGTCGGCCATCGCCTGCACCCGGTCGCCGGGGCCGATGTCAGCGGTGATGATCGGCGTGTCCGGGCCAAGCGCCTGGCTCAAAGCGGCGCCATAGGGGTCCGGTCCGGCGCCAATGTCCAGACAGGGCAGGCGCGGCATGGTCCTGTCCGCCAGATGGGTGGCGATGAAGCGGCGGACAATGGCCCGCTCCGGCAGGATCAGATCCTGCGCCCGGCGGTACAGGGCGACAAGCCGGGGGGTCATCGCAGCGTCTCCCGCAACAGGTGGCCGATCAGTTCCAGTTGGCGGGCGCGCCACTGGGTTTCATGGGCGCGCGCGTCCTCTGGACGGCACGCCGCCGCCTGCTCGCGTTCCAGACGCGCGCGCAGATGAAGCAGGAACGTCGCCGCCAGATGCGGCCCGGCGGTCAAACGCAGCAGCAGCCCCATCGCCCGGCCCGCCGCTTCCGCCCCGCCCATGGCCGCCGCCCGGCGCAGCAGCGGAACGGCGGTCCAATAGAGCCGGTCATGGCCGCGCGGGGCTATGGAAAGGCTGTGTTCAAAGTCGATCAGCGTTGGCGGCGCCCCACGACGGCGCAGGACATTCCAATACAGGAAGTCGCCATGGGCGCGCTCGCACGCGATGGCCCGGTCGCCCTCGCGCTCGATCAGCAGGCGCCGCAGAGACGCGGCCGACGATGACGGATCGTTTCCCGGAACCATGACGTCCAGAACAACGGACAGGGGTTGAACGGTCGCGCCAGCCCCGTCGAACGGGCCACGGCAGGGCAGAAGCGCCCGCCACGCCGACTCTGGCGTTCCATCAATCGACGATAGCCACAACGCCGCCCAATCACCCCCGTCATGGAATCCCAACAATTCCGGTCTGGTGAAGGGCGGTCGAGGCGGGGCGGCGGCGTAGGCCGCAGCCTCGCGTCGCGCCAACTCCACAGCGAAAGGACCACAGGCAAGCTTGACGAAGCCAGCTCCGCCGCCCAACCGGACGGCGGTCTTGCCAAAGGACAGGGCGCGCACCCGCTCCGGCGTTCCCTCCACCCCGGCGGCGGCCAGCCGATGACCGACATCGGCGGGGATGGTTTCCGGCGGGCAAACGGAAGACGCGCTCACAGCGATGGTCCTCTTCCGGACGGAAGGCCGATAGCGCGCCGGGCGGCCATGGCGTAGGCGTTGGCCGCCTGTTCCAACCCCAGATCATCGCCGGTGCGCCACGCCCCCTGGCGCAGCCGCGCCCGCAGGGCAGAATCGCGGCACAGCCGTTCCATCGCCAGGGCGATTTCAACCGGATCGACGGCTTCGGTCAGCAGACTGTTTTCTTCGTGACGCAGATAGGCGAACTCCGGCCCATGGGGGGCGCCGCCGTGGCAAGCGATGAGCGGCGCGCCATGGGCCGCCGCGTGGGCGGCGACCAACCCCACCGCGCCCGGCACGATCACCGCCGTGGCCAACGCGAAAAGCGCCGCCAGAGCGTGAGGGTCGAATTCCGCCGCCGCGAAGCGCACATCGGGGAGGTCAGCCGCCAAGGCCTTCAACCGCGCTTCATCCACCCCCGAACCGACGATCAACAGACTTGCCCGCCCGCCGCGCCGCGCCAGTTCCCGCATCGCCTCAATGGCGGCGTCAACCCGTTTGCCCGGATACAACCGCCCGAGAAACAGGAAAACCGACCCATCGGCAAGCCCGTGGCGGCGGCGCGTCACGTCGAGGGCGTCGGCGGGCAAGGCGGCTATGGCGGCCCGCGCCGCCGCCACGTCCACGCTGTTGCCCGACACAAAAACACGGTCGGCGGCAATCCCCGCCGCGCGGCACTGCTCCGCCCCCTCCTCGGTGTAAGGCAGAACGGCGTCGGCCCCACGGGCAAGGCAACGGCGCAGGAAACGCCGCAGCGGCCCGAACGGCCAGGCGCCGGGCTGAGAAAAGGCGAAATGGCCGGAAATCATCAGCCGGGGCCGCCCCAACACACGGCGGGCCAGCCAAAGGACCCAGATGCCGAGGTCATGCGTGTGCAGCCCGACGCACACCGCGTCAAAACCGCCGGTCAACGCCTCCAGAACGCCTGCGCTCCACACAACCCGACCACCGCACAGGCGGGGCCAGAACAGGTTGCGCCCGCGCCGGGCGGCGATGGGCAGCGGCGCGGCGCTGCCAGCCGCCATCAATCCCGCCTGCCCATCCCCATGATAAACGATGAAGCGCGGATGGGTGGATTTGGCGAGTTCCCGCATCAGCCCCAGCCGATAATCAGGGACCACCCCCTCCACCAGAGCCACGCGGGGGGCCGGGGAGCGGTCGGGCGCCAGAACGGCGAACGCCCTTTTGATCAGCGGCGCCGCCCACCAGACAGGCCACCAGGGGCCGCCATGCCGCCGGGTGAACACCAGCCAGGAGCGCCAGGGGCAGCCACGGGGGCCGGTGATGGCGCGCAGCCGATCAACAACCCCAAGATCAGGATCGCGCCAGGGCGGCGGGCGGCGGTCACGCTCGCACACCCCCGCCGAACCGGGGGCGACGATCACGTCGATGCCCAGAGCGACGGCGCGCAGCCCGTAATCAGTGTCGGCCATGCCCTGGGTGCCAATAAACACCGGATCGACGCCGCCCAGCCGCGCCGCCGCCGGGGCAGGAACCAGAATCACATTGCCGTTGATAAGCTCGCACCGCTGGGGCTGGACATCCAGCGCCAGTCGCGCTGAACGGAGAGGGTGGGAGCCAAGCCGCCGCCCACCGCCAAAGGTGACGGCGCCATCGTCAGCCGCGACGACGGCCCCAACGATGATCGGCGATTGGCCATGGCGGTCGCGCCAACGGTCATGGGCGTCGAGCAGGCGCAGCAGGGCGTCGTCCCGCAACAAAACATCGTCGTTGAGCCAAAGCTGGAAATCCGCCGTCGGGTCACAGGCGCGCAGCCCCAATTCCATGGCCCCGGCCCACCACAGGGCGCCGTCCGCCTGGATGATCCGCGTGTCGGGAAACCACGCCGTCACGGCTGGCGCCGTGCCGTCGCTGCCGCCATCGTCCACCAGAATGGTTTCAAGCCGCAGATCCGGAACCAATCGCACAGCCGTGCGCAATCCTTCCAGGCACCGCAAGGTGGTGTCCCGTCGGTTGTGGCAAGCGATGACGGTGGAAATCAGCCGCCTTTCCGTCGCCACTCCGCTCATGGCCTTGCGACCAGCCGCGCCACCGCCGCGTTGCGTCTGACGAGCAGCGCGCCTCCCGTTGAGGCCAAGGCCCCCAGCCACAGCCCTTGCTCGGTCAGGTGGTTGTAGGGGATGTCGTAGACGACGATGGTGGCGAAGAGCGCCATCAGGCCGGGCCGCAAAATCACAAAGCCCGGCGGCAGAGCGCCCAGCAGGCCCAGGGTGATGCGGGCGAAGCCGTAGACCCACAGCCCCACGCCGATCAGGCCGGTGTCCAGAAGGGTCGCAATGTAGAAATTGTGAGGGGAGTAGAGCACCGTGGACCAACCGATCTGGCGTTCGTACCCAGCGCCATAACCGGCGCCGAAGATCACGGTTTCCACCCCGCTGGAAAAGGCTCGCTCCAGCAGCAGTTCCCAGCCGGTGACGCGCCAGGCGATGCTGCTGTCTGCGGCAAAGGGCTCCTGCACGGCGGATTGCACCGCGCGCGTCAGGAAATCACCACCCAGCCCCTGCTGGAACATCCACAACACCGCCGCCCCCGCCACCCCCAACATGATGAAGGGAACCACCCGGACCAGGGATTCCCGGCTGAACGCCAACAGAACGGCAATTCCAGCCGCCGCCGCCATCCACACGCTGCGGTGAAAAAGCCCAAATGAGATGGCCAGAAGAAAAATGCACAGAACCCGCATCAGAACAGACGAACGCGCCTCTGACCAGACGACCAACCCTATGATGCCCGCCTGCGCCATAATCAGCGCCGACGCCGCCGGCACCACCCGGCCTTGATCGAAAGCATACAAGGACATCGCGTTCGAGGTGGTGGGACGCGGAATGACATTGGGGAAAAGCCATTCAACAATGGTCATGCAGGCCAGCGTCAGCCCCACCACAAGCCATATCTTGACCAAACGCTCCAGCCGTTCCGGCGTCCAATCAATGGTCAGGCTGTAGAAAAGGGCCGAGGCGACGTAAAAAGACTGTCGGTAGAAACTGACGGCCGTCGGCAGGCCAAAATCCGCCACTCCTCCCAGAAAACGCAGGAATCCGTACCCCAGGATGACCATCCAAAGGAGCTGGACGCGGCTCATTCCTCCGGCGATCAGAAAGCGGAAGCAGGCTGCCGACACCAGCGCCGCCGACAACAGATCAAAGGGCGACACCGTGTAACCCATCGCCACGAAACCGAAATCGAACCCGAGATGCGTTTCTCCAAGGCTCATCAGCAGCGCGCCGACAATGGCGATTTCCCAGAAGATCGTCGCGGCGATCATCATGAAAAAAAAGCCAGCGGCGATGACGACAACTTCCGCATCGCTCAGAAAATCATACGAAAACTCGGCCCCCATCGGCAGCATCTCTCTCGGCGGCGCGCGCCGTGTGTGGTCAGGGTTTCTTGAAAGCCGCCAACCGCCGATCAAAGTCGGCGACCACCGCCGGATCCGCCGCCAGCCCCTGGCGCACGATGGCCGCAGCGCCAAAACGGGCCGTCAGTTCCGTGACCGTTCCTGGCCCCCAGGCAAAAAAGGACCAGACGAAACGGTTCATGCTCTCCCGTCCATCGGCGTCCATGAAGGGCCACAGAGCAAAGCCGCTTTGCAAACGCCGGGGCATCGCCGATGGATTGAAGGTTCCGGCGACAATGGCCATGCGCCACGCCCGCGCCGCTTCCAGAGGTTGGTGACGGGCGTATTCGACAAAGGCAAGGCGCTCCCAAATCTCCGCGTCGGCTGGCGCGCCGAGCAGCGCGCGGTGCAGATCCGCCACGGCGGCGCTCAACGCGGCCTCCCGCTCGGCGCGGTGAGCCGGGTCGGGCAGCGCGGCAAGCCGCAGGCGGGCCGCTGTCGCAGCCCCCCGCGCAGCCCCCGGTGACGCCGCCGCGTCACTCAACGCGTCAGCAAACCCAACCGGAACCGTCTGCGCCGACGATGCGGGCGCCTGGAGCATCAGCCATTCAACCGGAAGCCGACTGGAGGCGAGCGCCAACCCGGCCAACCCGAACAGCACGGACAAAAGGGCGGTGGCTTTTGGCTGGGAAGGCCGACGGTTGCGGTTCGCCGCCGCCAGACCACCGCCGCCGCTTCTGACGCCATCAGTTGTTGTAGTAGCTGCGGTATCGGCCATAATAATACCCCATGTCGCGATAGCCATAGCTGGAGTGCTTGCGCACGTTCACGCGGGTCAGCAGGGCGCCGGCGAATTTGGCCTTGGCGTCCCGCAGCATGCGCACCGCCGTCAGCGCGCTTTCCCTGGGCGTGGTGTTCCAGCGCAAGCAGAACAGCGTGGCGTCGGCGTGGCGCACCAGGATCTGGACATCCGCCACGGAAAGCACCGGCGGGCAATCGAAGATCACCACGTCGTAGACCGCCCGCATCGCGTCCATGGTCTGACGCACCTTATCGGCCATGGCCAGCATGTCCACCTGCTTCTGCCCGCCCGCCCGCGCGGTCAGAATGTCCAGCGACGTCAACGGATCACGGACCACCGCGTTTTGGAAATCCACCCCGTCGGCCAACACCTCGGCCAAGGAAAGCTCAGACGACAGGCCAACCTTGGTTCCCACCGTCGCGCGGCGCAGATCGGCGTCCACCAGCATGACCTTCAGGCCCAGAGCGGCGGCGGTGCGGGCGAGAGACAGGGCGGTCAGGCTTTTCCCCTCATCAGGCACGGACGAGGTGACGACCAGGGTCTTTGGCTCTGGCCGGTCTGGTGGGTGACGGATGGCGAACCAAGCGATGCGGAACGCTTCGGCATAGGACGAAGACGGTCGTTCGACCAGATAGGCGGCGACGTTGGCGGTCGAGCCGGCCACCTGCGGCACCAGTCCCAGAGCGGGCAGGCCGATGAGATGCTCCAACTGGTCCTTGGTGCGGATCGTGTTGTCAAACTTCTCGATCAGCAGGATCAGCGCGATGGCCGCCACCAACCCGGCGACCGTCACCGCCATAATCAGCGTGGATTTTTGCGGGTAGGAGGGCGCGCGCGGGCGTTCGGAGAAGGAAATGATGCGGGCGTCCGGCTGCTGGATGGTTTCCTGCTGGTCGGTTTCCTTGAAGCGGTTGAGGAAGGTTTCGTAGAGGATGCGGTTGGCCTGCGCCTCCCGTTCCAGCGCGTGCAGCCCGATTTCCGCCTTGTTCTGGCTGAGCGACCGGCTTTCCATGTCCGCGATCTCACGGGTGGCGGACCGCTCCCGCTCCTCAAGAACAGCCAGTTCGCTGCGCAACCCCTGAGTCAGGCGTCCGATTTCCGTCGACATTTTGCTGCGGATCTCGCCCAGCTCGGCGCGGATCTTGGCAATCTGCGGGTGGCGGTCGCCATAGCGCGACGCCAGATCCGAAGCCTCGCCCGCCAGCGTCGCTTCCTGCTCCTTCAGGCGGGACAGGAAGGTGGAGTCCAACAACTCATCCGTGGCCATCCCCCCGCGTCCGGACCGACCCACCGCCTCCAGCCGGGCGATGCGCGCCGCCGTTTCAGCCCGCTTGGTTTGGGCGGTCACCAGAAGGGTGTTCAGTTCGGTCAGCTTCTGCTGCGTGCTTGAAACCCCCCGGTTTTCCAGCAGATTGTGATTGGCGCGATAGGCGCTGATGGCCTGTTCGCTGGCTGACAGATCATGCTTCAGCCCTTCCAGACGTTCGTTCAGCCAATTCGTGGCGTAACGGAGGGCCTGGAATTTAGCCTCCAACTGCTCGGTTACGTAATGCTCCGCAAAGGCGTTGGCGATGCGCGACGCCGTTGCCGGGTTGGGAGAACGGTAGGCGATGCGGATCACCATGGATTGGGGAACCGCCGACACGGTCAACCCGCCGCGCAGCCCATCAATCACAACGGCGCGCTGACGCTCCTCAATCTCCGCCGGGGCGAGTTCGGGAACCGCTTCCTTTTCCAGATGGATCATCCTCCGCACCGTGTCGACCAGATCCTGAACGACGCTCAGGTCAAACCGCGATGACTGGACCGGACGCAAGGCGGGATTGAACTCAGGATCCTCATAGAGGTTGAGCGCCGTCGCCACCCGTTTGGCCAGAGTGCGCGACCGCAACACCTCGACCTCGCTGGTCACAGTCGCTATCTGGGGGGACAGCTGCGACAGGATTTCCTTGATGTCCACGATCCGGGTGCGCCGACTGTCGATCATGACTTCGGCGGTGGCCGTGTAAATCGGCTGGATGCGGGACACGAAAAGCCAAGCGCCGACGGCGCTCAGCAGCGTCAACGCCAAAATGGCCCACCGCCGTCGCCACAACGTGACCAGCGTCTGTTTGAGGTCGAGATCGCTGACAAGACCCATGACATGGGGGGCATCCCTGTTCGGATGCCCCAGGGCCTGATGCTCGGCGGAGTTCATTGAGGACGTTCCCACTTAAGACTCTGGGCGAAGCGCGGAGATGTCACCACGCATCCCGCCCCATCAGCACAATAACAACGCTGCGTGCCAGAATGTGAAAGTCGAGCCAGATGGACCAATTGCGCACATAATAGGAATCAAGCGTTTGTTGCTCGTCCAGAGAACTCGAACTGCGGCCTGACACTTGCCATAAGCCGGTCAATCCAGGACGGACCAAACGGCGCAATCGGCAGGATGCCGGATCAAGGGCGGCGATGTGATAGGCGGGCAGAGGGCGCGGCCCCACCAAACTCATGTCCCCCAGCAGGACGTTGAGGAGTTGCGGCAGCTCATCAATGCTGAAGCGCCGCATGAAATGGCCAAGCCCGGGGATGATTCGCGGATCGTCGCGCAACTTCATGCCCTGCCGCCATTGGTCGGCAGCCTCCGGCGAGCGTTCCAGAAACTCGGCCAGACGAGCGTCGGCGTCCACGCGCATGGTCCGCAGCTTGATGATCAGAAATGGTTGCCCGCCACGCCCTTCCCGCCGTTGCAGAAAGAACGAAGGACCTGGCGACAGGATTTTCACCAGCAGGGCGAACAGCCCGACGATGGGGGCGGCGAACAGACCGAACAGCAAAGCCAACACCAGATCGACGCCACGCTTGAACACCATGTTCAAGCCGACCAGCAGGTTGCGCCGCATCTCCAACCCCAGGCAGGCGCCGACATCGCGGGCAGACACCCAGAGATTTTGCAGGCCCGTCGTTCCAGACAAGACCAGAATCACCGCATGGTAAGGCAGATGGTCCAGCAGAGCCACATCGCCAGTATCGAACGACGGCGTCGCCAGGACGGCGACCGAAACCCCGTCCACCGCCACCGGCTTATCGGCTTCATAGACTGGAATCCAACCGATGTCGGGGCGCCCGTTCAGGCGCGCCACCACTTCCCCTCGGTGGTTGGGCGCGCCGAACACCGCCACCCGCATGCCCCAGAGCTTATACCGGGCCAGCACACGACGGGTCAGCGCGTCGGCCACCGGGATGGCGACCAGCGCGCCCGAGGCGGCAATCAGCAGAATGCCACGCGACCATTGCCCCTTTTGGGCGATGTAGTCGAACAGGATCAGGCCGCCAAACCCAAGCGCGGTGACGATGGTCCGCAGCCGCAGCCGCTCCACGCCGGTCAGGCCATAACCTGGATAAAGCCCCGCCATCCAATAGCCGACGAGAATGAACGCAACGGCGATCATCGCGCCAAAATAGATTTCGGAGCCAATGCCGATAGGAACCCAGACGTTGAGAAGATACCGCCCCGCGACCCCGCACTGAACCACGGTCTCAAGAACCAGAAGATCGACAAACGCAAGCGCCAACGGCGCAGCCGCGACCCGTGGGCCGCGCAGCGCCGCCACCACTGGCGACGCCTGAGCCGCGATATGGATGTCTTTCATCCCGTCTTACATCCGCAACCCAAAACGCAGCAGAGCGGTGGCTTGTTTGAACTCCGACGACTGCACGGTCGATGTGCGAATGCGGCCTCCGGCCTCGCCGCCAATGTAATATTCAGGCGCAAGAGACCAAATACCCCGCAGACGGGCTTCATAAGTCCAGTTGCTCTGGCCTGTTCCCTTGTAATAATCGTTGGACACCCGCGTTGTCATCGTCAACACGACGTTGCGTTCCAACTCATGACGAACCAAAAGACCTGCCGAGCTTCGCACCGATCCGCTCACCTGACTGGTGGTGGTTTCTTGGATTGAACGTTCAAAACTGGGAACCACAACCGTCATTTTGCTTGGCGTCCAGTTGAACGAGGCGCGCACCGACAGACCTTGCGGATCTTTGAAGCGCGGATCTTCATAGTTCTGCGCCATATAGCCAACCATGAAATCACCGCGAATCAACTGGCTGATGTCAACGCCGATACCCGTGCGGGCGGCGTAGCCCCAACTGGACCGCTGAAAGCCCTGGTCATCGCGGTTGCTGTCATAGGAACGACGGTTGGCCGAAACCTCGCCGACCACCGAATAGCCGGGGAACATCTCGTAGGATGTCGAGAGTTCACCCTCTGCTTCGGTCCGGTCACGGTCAGAATTGTTGATGACGGATCCGGTGGACGTGGTGACGTTCTCGAAGATACGCCGATCCAGCGTCATATTGCCCGCATAGGTCATGCGGCCTTCCCGCAGCTTGGAGCCCACGCGGGAGGAATAGAGGTGAGTCAGAGTCGGCCGTTTGCCAGCAACCGCGTCGGGGCTGCCGCGATCTTCATACTGGCGGGCGTAGTTCAAAAGCCCAGTGGCCTCCCAATCCCGCGACAGGTCATAACGACCGTCGGCGGTCAAATTGGCGTCAAGATGGTTTTCTTTCTCATGGTTTTTATAAACAAACTCTTCAACGCGCCCTGTAATATTCAAGGAGTGCTCGGAAAACCGAGAGCGCAGCCTGAATTCTGGCGCAATTTTTGTGACAAGATCAGATTTTACATTGTCGCGAGTGCTATAAATATTGCTATTAAATGATACATCGTTTTCAATCAACGGGAAAAAAAGAAATTTCCCAACTTCCAGCCCTTTTGGCTGAAATGACTCGTCAACGCGCTCTTTGTCATTGCTCCCATTGTCATCGTCACTCGGGGTAACTTCTTTTGTCACGCGAGCTGCGTTTTTAGCTCGCCGAGGGTCTTCCTCTTTCTGAACATTCAAAGCCTGAGCGTAAGACAATGAAGCGGATGACAAAAGCCCCATGGCCACACACGCCGCCAGAGCGCGAATGATCGGCTGATAACCTTTATCTGAGACCATATGCATTATTCGGCGCCCCATTTGATATACAACCACGGCCATTTCCCCACGTATCATAGACTTGGCTGACATGCCAGCCTCGATCCGTATCATAAAATCGACATTCCCGTGCTCGCAGAAGCCTCGCTCAAAACGGGGGTTATGCAGGCGGAAAATCGTTTTATCTCATAAGAGGCTTGCCACGGCCTCCGACCGCGCGCCATGAAAAACTCATTTTATACGGACAGCCCAATCCGTTTTCATCTCAATATTCCTGTCGCAGGCACAGATCGCGCCACTTGATTATCTCCATATTCACTCTGCCTCTTGTCACCTTGCCAGACTGGAAAAAGGTGGCGCAAGATGCCCCCCTCCCCCCGCACCCAAGTTGTGAAGGGGGTGCCTCTTTCGGTGCTCTGCGATGCCCCCCTCCTACGATCTGATCGTTTATCACCATCTGGGACTGGGCGATCACCTCGTCTGCAACGCGCTGGTTCGCCATCACGCGACCGGACTCCAGCGAGTCGGGTTGTTCTGCAAGCCGCATTATCGAACCTCGGTGGCTTTCATGTATCGGGATCTGCCACAGATCGAGATTTTGCCGGTCGTCGACGACCAGGAAGCGGCGGCGCTGCTGGAGACGATGCCGGACACCCCTGTCCTCAAGGTTGGTTTCGAGCGGCTGGATTCGCGGAATTTTGTGGAATCCTTTTACCGGCAGGTCGGGTTGGACGCCGAACAGCGCCACACGGGGTTTCACGTCGAACGGGACCGCGACCGGGAAGAAGCCTGTTGCCTGCGGCTGACCGACGGCAAGACGCCCTATATCTTTCTGCATGATGATTCATCGCGCGGATTCACCATTGATCGCCGACGCGTCCACTCCCCTCTTCCCGTGATCCGCCCGACGGGCAGCGACAACATCTTCGATTACCTGGCGATCATCGAGCGGGCCGATGAGATCCACTGCATTGACAGCGCGTTCGCCAATCTGGTGGAATCCTTTCCCCGCCTATCGGCCAAACGTCTGGTGCTGCACCGTTACGCGAAGCCCACATCCGATGTGGTTTATGGCCGTCATCCGTGGGAAAAGCCGGGGCTGATGCCGCCAGGGTTGCCGCGCGCCGCCGATGTCGTCTATGCCTATTGGCAAGTTCGCTATCTGTGGACCTGCTGGCGGGCGGGCTGGCGCTGAGAGCCATGCCGACAGGAAACGCAAGGCCGCAGTCGGACTTCGCAGCCGTCGGCTGTTCCCATGGTTCGGCACAACGGCGGCGCATTTGGCTGGTGAATTGTGCTAGCGTGCCGTGAGACAAGGGGTGAGGGAATCGTGTTTCAAAGACTTTCCACTATGGCTTGCAAGGCGCTGGTTCTGACTGTTTCTTTGGCGCTTGCCGCGTGCGCGTCCACCGTCGGCGATTTTCCGAGCGAACAGGCTCCCACGACGATCAGCAATCCGACGGAAGGCTATCGCCTGGAACCGGGCAACCGCATCCGGGTCATCGTTTTCGACGAACCGAACATGTCGGGAGACTTCACGCTGGACGGCATCGGCAACATCGCCTTGCCGCTGGCTGGCAACATTCCCATGAGCGGCCAGACCGCCAAGGAAGCCGGCAAGCGGATCGAAGATGTGCTGCGTCGCAGCGCTTTGCTGTTGAACCCCTCGGCGTCCGTGGAAATTCAAACCTTCCGCCCCTTTTACGTCCTGGGCGAGGTGCGGCAGCCCGGCGAATTCCCCTACACCACCGGCCTGACGGTGTTGAGCGCCATAGCGCGGGCGGGCGGCTATGATTACCGCGCTCGGCAGGGGGAAGTGATTCTGGTTCGCCCGCAGGGGACCGAGCAGCGGCTCTACCGCGCCACCGAATTCACCCCCATCGCGCCCGGCGACGTCATCAAGGTGTTGGAACGCCGGTTCTGATCCATGCCCCGGGTTCTGCACGTTCTCAACACGCTGCAACGCTCGGGCGCCGAAGTCATGCTGGCGGCGGCGGTCCCCTATTTCCGCGCCGCCGGTTATGACACGCACATCCTCTCCACAGGCCGGGAGCTTGGGGCGTTCGCCCCGACTCTCGAACGGGTCGGCTGTGTGGTCCACCACATCCCCTTCGCCAAGAATCCAGCCTTTTTCCAGGCTTTCCACGCCCTGACGATCCAGGAGCGTCCGGACATCGTGCATGTGCATTGCGAGCGCGCCGCCGTGTTTTACACGGCGCTTGCCGCCACCAGGGCGCGCGTGGTCCGCACGGTTCACGGCTGGTTCGATTTTACCGGCTCGCTGCGAGCGCGTAAAATTCTGGAGCGCTGGGTCTGCCGCCAACTTCTCGGCGCGCGCCATATCGCGCCCAGCCCGTCCGTCGCCGAAAACGAACGGCGGCGGTTCCTGAACGACACGCTGCTCTGCCCCAATTGGTACGACGACACCCGTTTCTTCCCACCCGATCAGGCCCAGCGAGACGCGGCCCGGCAGGCTTTGGGCTATGCGGACGATGATGTGGTGGTGGTCAGCGTTGGTTCCCACGCGCCGGTGAAGAACCTGACAGAGGCGCTCCATGCCCTGGCGTCGCTTCGAGGCGACCGGCGGCTGCGTTTTCTCCATCTTGGTCGTCCGACGGATCCCAACACCGGCGATTCCCTGCCGTTGCGGGCGGAAGCCCTGGGGCTGTCCGCGATCACCCGCTTTGTCGGCGAAACCGACGACGTGCCGTTCCACCTCCACGCCGCCGACATCCACCTGATGCCGTCCCTGCGGGAGGGAATGGGCGTCGCGGCGGTCGAAGCCATGGCCACAGGGCTGCCGCAGATCCTCAGCGACGTTCCGGGGTTGGCCGACTTCAAAGGCTTCGCTCCTGGCATCCACCATGTGGAACCGACCGCCGACGGGCTGTCCAGCGCCATCGCCGCCGCCGCCGCCATGACCAGAACCGACCGCCGTCACGTAGGCTTGGGCATCGCCAAAGCGGCGCAAAGGATGTTTTCCACCTCCGTCGGCGCCGCGCGCTATATCGCGCTTTACAAAGCCATCTCCTCTGCTAATCCCCAGTGATATTTCAGCAAACGTTCTCCCGAAAGGGAGCATGCAAAACCCTTTGCTCTGAGCTGATCCCCATCTGTTGGAGTTGCCCTGAAAAAGTGGAGAGCCTTTTGAGAAAACAACGAGGATCAGAAAGCCTCCACAAGAACAACCAAAAAACGGGAAGTTACGGAAGACTTCAAGCGTGAGGCGGTGCGGTTGACCGAGACGAGCGGACGCACTGTGGCGCAGGTCGCCGCTGGTCCGGGTATCGGCAAATCGACGCTGACGCGATGGAAAAACCAATTTAGAGCGCCGTGCCTAAAATATGAAACAGCACGGCGTTCTAAGCTTTGATTTATCGAGCAGATTCACGCGTCGAATCGATCCCGATTTAACGCGATCTGCTCTAAAGAGAACGCCATGGTCGAAACGGTGTTCAAGCCGCTGAAGGCCGAACTTATCTGGAGAACAATTTTCCTTTCCAGATCAGTGGCCAAAATCGCCATTGGGCGCTGCATCGACGGGTTCTATAATCCTGTTGCGCGGCGACTTCGGCGCTTGGCCACAAAAGCCCATGCGCTTTCGAGGCCGCTGCATAGCCCAAAACCAAAGGCTCTCCACGTTTCCAGGGCAACTCCATCCCCGCGTCAACCACTTTCTTGCTCAATGGGCACCTGGGCAGTCACGAATCGCCTATTCCGCCTCCATCGGATCGCTTGCATAACGCGACTCCTTCCGCTCATAGTCCGGTCATGTGGTTTCGCTCCAGACCATTTTTTGATTCCTTCCTGTGTCGCCACTTGAGCGAATCACAGCTCAGCGAGATCACGTAACTTTATTTCCGGTCAGACTCTAAGAGAAATGCTTTCGCTTCGAATCGAAGACCGACACAATGTCGCCCTTGCCATGAACAAACGTCTCCCACACCACACGGTGAGGCATGGCAATCATTGCTTGGCGGCCCTTCGGAAAGACTTTTTCTCCGTCGTGCATGGAAAGAAAACGATGTCAAAAAACACTGCGCATCTACAGGATTCGACAAACGCTCCGTCCTTTCAGGATCAGATCATCGATTTATGCCGAAGCTGGCTGGCGCGTGATCCGGAGGACGCCGACGCATGGCGTTTTCTTGCGGAAAGCTTGCTTCGGAGCGGCTCTGCGTCGGAAGCCGAGCGGGCCGCCCGGCAAGCTGTCGCCCGCTTGCCAACTATGGCTGGCCCCTACAAAGTTCTGGGGGATTGTCTTCTAGCGCAACGCCGCGCCGCTGAGGCGGCAACTGCCTATGTCGAGGCCATTGCCCGCCCCCCCGTTCCAGCCGGGGCCTATTTCAACTTAGCCCAGATCCGCTTCGCGGAAGGCGCTGCTCAGGAGGGCGAAAAATTATGTCGCCGTGCCCTTGAATTGCGCCCGGACGAACCAGCGGGCTATCTGTTCATGGCAAATCAGTTCGTCCGAATGGAGCGGCATGAGGAGGCCGTTGCATTGCTCCAATTGGCCCTAACATCCAATCCTGACTGCATTTCCGCCTATGATGTCTTGGCAAAAGCCCAGTCGAAGACGGGAAAATTTCTGGAAGCCATGGATCACTCCAGCAAAGCCAATGAACTGCGCGTCAGCGCTAGGCATTTTGTGGACATGACCTCTTGGCGGGGGCTTCCTGGGCAGATTGGCGATGCCTTGAAATTGTATGGCCATCAGTTGGCTCATGGCGGCGATCCGATTCGCGCGAGCCTTAACCTCGCAAGAGCCGCCGACCTTTGCGCCCGGCAGCTTTTGGGGCTGGTCGAAGCTTGCAAGGTTAAGATCGGCCCTCGGGCGCCATGATGGCGCAAAGCTGGGCCAAACGGGCACACAGGGGCGAATATCGCGAATAAATCTCTTTTCCGAAGCGATAGACATACCGACCAGAATTGAGTTGGAGAACAGCCTCCCCATCGACCGGATGAAGAATAGGGGTGTCGGAGGCGTTCAAAACGATTCGAACATCGCGTTGCAGATCGGTGCCGGTGATGAGAAAATGCAGCACGCGACGCAATTCCGTCATGACCAGCATGGCCTCATGGTTCAGGGAAAGCTGATCGGTCGTCTCATCAGCCTGTTTCCAGCGCCAGATAGGCTCATTGGAGAAGAAGGCCCGCTCGACGTCTTCCATGCGTTTGGGGCGCCGATAGGCCGCCAGCCAAGTCTTGAATGGGGTTGGCCCGATGATGTCGCCCAGGTCCAATGCCGCATTGAAGCGGGAGCAGGCATAGTAGCGGTGGGAAAAGATCAGGCGTTCGAGGGTGGGGGGAAATTCCATCAGGGAGTCGGCCATGGCCCCGAACTCCTCGCGATCCGCTGCGCTCATCACGAAATCACCTTCGGGATAGCTGGAATAGCCGCGGTTGGCCTTGAGCACGGGAACGCCCAGCCGTGCGGCCTCCAGCCCCACCGTGCTGCTCCATGCCTGCACCTGGTTCGCGACCTCCATCAGGTCGTAGCTCGACACTGGATCGCGCGGCCACACCACCCGAACGTTCGGCGGCAGGTCAGTAAGCGCTGCGCGCAGCATTGTCAGATGTTGCGACGTCAGGTTATCGCGTTTGTTCGCATCCTCGCGCGGGTGGATTCGGATCACGAATTGAAGGTCATCCCGCCCCCTGACGTGATCGACCATGAATGTTAGCCAGTCGATCTGGTCAACGAATGGCTTGGGCGGCTGCTGTGGCGGCGCGCCCAGCGCGATGTCCAATTGGTCTTCGGCGTTGTATTCATCCAGGCTGCTGGTATAAGCGACAATCAGCTTCTTGCTCTGGTCAAGGTTCAAACGGCTGTGGATTTCGGTTCCGGTCCGGCCCGGCGAATAGGTCTGCACCCCGTTGCCGCTCAGGCGGAAAATAATATCGTGCCCGATTTCGCGGATCTGCGTTGGGGTCAGAGGAAAATCTCGGCAGGTTGGCCAATCCGCGATCAAGGATGAATACCAGAGGTGATAATGGTGCTTGTTCACATGCAGAAACCGTCGGTCCACGCCGCGATGATTGATCGCAGTGATCAGGCGGCTGTTGGCGCCCCACCGCTGGGCGGCGCTGACGGCAGCGATGTTTGCCGCATACTGGCCGTAGACCACCAGATCGGTCAGGTCGCCTGAGGCGAACAGCTTCGATAGGGCAAGATAGGTTGCAAGCGTCGAATTTAAATACTGCCTTAAATAGCGCCACGCCCAGTCTTGCAGCGGCGTGTCCTTCATCAATTTATAGCTAAGAAGGAGATCATGCAGACACATCGCGCCAAACAGAACCCCATCATGCGCGAGTTCGCGTGGATCCGGCGTGGCGTCGACGATGCGGCGTGCCTCGTTCTTGATGTCTTGGGAGATCAGCAGCCCCAGATCGAAGCGTTTCACCCCATGAAGGTCGGTGTCGGCCATCACGGCATCGTGCGATGCTAAGCAGTTCGCACAGAATTTACTCACCATCTCGGGCGCCGCATTGGACGGCAAGGTGACGCTGTCCATGGAAACACAGCGTTCAAACAGGCCATTGCAGCGAGGCATGTACACGTCATGCCCCTGATCGCTCAAGCAGCGCGCGACCGTGACCAGAGTCGCAAGGTGAATGGTGACCATGCCTTCCGGCGCATAGACGAGAACACGGCGTTTTTGTGACGTGGAACCAGAAGAGCGAGCAGAGGGGGCGTCCATGTAGCCTCGGAATCTCAATGTTTCAGAGATTGTGGGAATGGTCCTGGTGATGTCGTATCTCGTCAATATCCCATGGACACGGCTTTTCTCCGACCTTCTTTGGCAGATTTGCGGGAGAGGGTTCTTCTTCCCATATTCTGCTCTGATGGGCGCAAGGTGACGGTGCGGCGTGGACAGTGCCGCCGCACCGTTTCAGGCATCATGGTCATGCATCGAAAACATTGACGCGTCCTTGCCGAACGGTCCGGGTAGCGTTGCGCGTGTCGACCACGACGCGCACGGAGTCAACGATCAGGCGATAGTCCACGCAATCATGGTCCGTGACGACGAGCACCGCGTCGACTTCGCTCAGCGTCTGCGCCGTCAGCGGAACCGACTGGCGCCCGATATAGTCGGCGTGTTCGCGCAGCGACGGGATCTCGAGGACGTAGGGGTCGTGATAGGAGACGGCGGCGCCTCTCTCCTCAAGCAGATGCATCAGCTTGAAGGCTGGACTTTCGCGAACGTCATCGATGTTCTTCTTGTAGGCGATGCCCGCCATCATGATCCGCGAACCGTTCAAACCCTTGCCCAGCGTCTTGTCAATGGCCTGGGCAAGACGCTGCACCACGTAATGAGGCATCGACGTGTTGATCTCGCCGGCCAGCTCGATGAATTTGGTGGCGATGTCGTATTCGCGAGCTTTCCAGGTCAAGTAAAAAGGATCAATGGGGATGCAATGCCCGCCCAGGCCCGGGCCAGGGTAGAAAGGCATGTAGCCGAAGGGCTTGGTTTTGGCCGCCTCAATCACGCTCCAGATGTCGATGTCCATGCGTTGGAAAATGATTTTTAGCTCATTGACGAGCGCGATGTTGACTGCGCGGAAGATGTTTTCCGTCAACTTCACGGCTTCGGCCGTGGCGGCGCTGCTGACAGACATCACCTCGACCACCAAGCGGCTATAGAGTTGATGGGCGAGTTCAAGGGACACGGGATCATCCGCTCCGACGATCTTGGGAATGCGCTCGGTATTGAAATGGGGGTTGCCCGGATCCTCCCGTTCGGGAGAATAAGCCACGAATAGGTCGCGACCGCAGACCAAGCCGCCGCGTTGCAGAATAGGAGTCAGGACTTCCGCAGTGGTGCCTGGATAGGTCGTGGATTCCAACACCACGAGTTGACCAGGGCGAAGGTGGGGGGCAATCGCTTCGCCGGTCGAGACGATGTAGGAAACATCAGGTTCCCGATGCTTGGTCAGGGGTGTCGGGACGCAGATGAGGATGGCGTCCATGTCACGGATGCGTGAGAAATCTGTGGTCGCGTTCAGCAGCCCCTTCCCAATCAGGGCGGCCAGATCCTCGTTTGGAATATGCCGGATGTAGGATTGCCCCCGCATCAGCATCTCAACCTTGTCTGGGTCGATGTCGAAGCCCGTCACGGCAAATCCCACTCCTGCCGCAGCTCGAGCGAGAGGAAGCCCAACATACCCCATGCCGACGATGCCGATTGTCGCGCTGCCATCCGTGATACGGGATTTCAGGCCGGTTTGCTCAGAAGACGGCATGTTCACCATTCCCACCATTCCCAATCGACCAAAAGAAACGACCCCACCCGGAACATGCTTTTAGACAAAGGTTCTGCGAATGTCCAGAGCAGCTCTTATGTCTCTGCTGGGAAGCGGTATAGACTAGGGTCGGGAAATATATTTCCTTGACATAAAAGCCATTTATAAACCTTACTAGGATCATTTATTTTCATGATTCCGGCTTCCTCAGAACAGCCAAAATACCGTTGTTTAAAAAATGCTTGCGGCCTGGATGTAAGTTTTCCAACGCACCTTGCGCCTTGGCGATAAATTCAGATGACTCCTGAAGGGGAAATGTCAGATGAAGTTTCTCCACGGTGAAGGGGCTTTTTTGAAAGAAGTTGATATAATCCTCGGTAAACAGCCGGTTGATATGAGGGGACTGATAGACGTAATAGATGATCTCGCCTGCGGCTTTTGCATCGGTGTGCTTCAGCAAATAACGGTACAACTCTGGCGGTCGCATGGTCAGGTGTCCCCAGCGAGGGATCGGCGAGTTGCCGAAATCAAACTGGTTGCCATGCGTGTCGACAATCGTCGGCAGATGATGGCCATCATGGGCCGACCAAATCGGCGAGTACATGGTGAAAATGGCGCCGCCGGGGCGCAGAGCCTGAAACATCAGATCCAGCGCCAGGGGCATGCGATCAATGTGTTCGAAGGCAGCGATAGAGAAGATGACGTCGAAGCAACCGTGCAGGCTGGGTGGCAGCCGCTCGATCCGTCCATCCAGGACAGCGTGGGACCCAAGCGTGTCAATGCCCCTCACCGCTGTCAGCAAACCCGCCGATGCCTGCGGCGGTGTCCCCTGTTGATGACCGGTAGCGGTGGATTCCCGCCAATAGTCCATTTCCTCAATGGAAATCCAACGACGGGCCTCCAGGGCATTGAGCACGAATTTTGACGGCAGGCTTCCTCCCACCTCCAGCACGTCCTTCCCTTTCAGTCCAACAAGCGCTTCCGCGTTAAGAGCGTAGGACACATGATAGGTAAGGCCGAATGCTGTCTGAAGGGCTTTGATACGGTCAGCGTCCATCGTCATCAGGCTCCCGGCATGCACAAACGCTGCTTGTAACGGGAGGGCGGGACAGCGTCCATAAAATCCCGGCTTTTTTCTGGCATCAGCGTTGCCGTTTTTGCCGCAGAGCCTCTTCCAGAGCAAGGACCTCCTCCAAGCATCCGTTTACGCAGCCCTTCCTTTGCCGAGGAAGCTTTCACCGTCTGACTGTCGACAACTCCAGCGGTTGGACTGGCCTCCCGTCCAGCGTGCTCCCGGTCCAGCATCAACGCCACGTCGTGGATCGTTTGAAAGAGGAGTCGCCGGATGAATTGCTGGAACCACCAATACACCGCCTGCCACGGCGGGAAGTCTCTCGGCAAAAGCCGCCAACCGTAGCCAGAGCGTTTCAGCCTGAATCCGCATCATCAAACACCGGGATTAGAGCAGATCGCGTTAAATCGGGATCGATTCGACGCGTGAATCTGCTCGATAAATCAAAGCTTAGAACGCCGTGCTGTTTCATATTTTAGGCACGGCGCTCTAATGCGTGAATCTGCTCGATAAATCAAAGATTAGAGCGCCGCGCTGTTTCAGATTTAGCGCGCGGCGCTCTAAACATCTAGTTGCGCGCGCTGATCAAGTGACGCAACCGCAACATGATTGATGCCATAAGGCCGTTTACAAGCCAGTTCGGAAAGCGGCGGCGGTACGGATGGATGATCCGCAACCCGTCCCACCGCGCCATTTCCGCCAGCACATCGTCGAAGGCGATGTCCTGACCGACCGCGTTCAGCAGCCTTTCTCGTGCCGGTGCATCCTTGGTCGCTGGGTTGCTTGCCCACCAGGGGCGGTACGGGTGGTCCTGGCAGAAGGGAATGCCGAAAACCCGCGCCAGGGTCGGCAGCTTGTACTCCAGGAATCCAACCTCCGGCGGTCCAGCGGCGACGTAAAGGTCTAGAAAACGGCGGGGCAGGCAAGCGACGATGAACAGGCAGCACAGCAACTCGTCCTGATAGCCATGTTCTGTTTCGAGATAGGCGCGGAAGGCGTCTCGGTCCGCGCGTTTGTCAGGATCGACGCCGCTCAGCCATCCCCACCAGCCTTCCACCTCGCGCGCGGGTCGCAGCCCGGAAAACAGCGCCTCTCCCGGCTTCAATGTGGGAAACAGCCGCTTTGCCGGGGCCAAAAGCAACATGTCCCATTGCGCGACGATCAGGCTGTCCCAGGGCAGGGCGTGTCCCCGGTCGCGGTGCCACGCCGCGATCAGTTGGTCGCCATGGCGCCATTTCCAATGAGCGTCACGGTCATCCTGGAACGCGTAGAAATCATCAAGCCAACGGCCCAGACGCGCTTGCGCCACGTCGGCTTTCGCAGGATCGCCGCCATACAGGCCATAAATCCGGCTGTTTGGGTTCTTGGCGCGCAGCGCGGACAGCCGGTTCTCGCAGACGTCGAGGTCCTTGTAGAACCAAAACAGGAAGGCAAGGTTCATGGGGTGCCGCTTTTGGGAAGGCGCTGAACGTCGCGTCCGCTCTTATGCCCGCCGGGCAAACGCTTGTCCAGAAAGCCGCTCATGGCAAAAAACCCGAGCCTGAAAGGCCGGGTTTAAAACCATTGAAGCACTCTGGAGATTGGATGAAAAGGGACTGCCAACTATAGCGCGCGCCGCCACAAGGCATGGGGCTGCCACCTCGGCGTCGCGCTCTATAGTTGGCAAACTCAGCTTGGCTCGAAAGCAGGATAAAATGGGAGCCTCGGCATTGCACATTACTTCTTGGCAATGTTGAGGGTGCGAGGGCGGAAAAACGCAAAAAAGACACCATCGCAGTGCAATATGCGGGAAATCCGTTCCCGGTGTACCATGGGAAGAGAAGCGTGTTATAGATCGGCCGCTCCGCGCCAAGGCGCGGTTCAGGCCGTTCCCTTCTCACCATTCGATAGCGGATCGATGTTCGCCAGCCTTTTGTGCATTCCCCGCAGCCTGCTTCAGCACCATTATCTGGTGCGTCAGTTGACGTGGCGCGACATCGCCGGACGCTACCGGGGATCCGCTGCCGGGCTGTTGTGGTCGTTCCTGACGCCGCTGGTCATGCTGGCCATGTACACGCTGGTGTTCGGGGTGATGTTCAAGACCCAATGGACCGCCGCCGCGCCGGATCATTCCACGGTTCCCGCCAACGGCCATGTCAGCTTCGCGCTGATCCTGTTCGTCGGCCTGATTCTGCACAGTTTCCTGGCGGAATGCCTCAGCCGGGCGCCCGGTCTGATCCTGGGCAACGCCAATCTGGTCAAGCGGGTTGTCTTTCCGTTGGAGATCCTGGGCTGGAGCACGATTGGCTCGGCGCTGTTCCATGGCGCCATCAGCTTTGTCGCGCTGTTCGCCATCTATGGGCTGGTGCAGGGGGCGATTCCCTGGACGGTGGTCCTGCTGCCCATCGTGGTGCTGCCGCTGGTTCTGCTGACGCTGGGGCTGGTGTGGTTTCTGGCGTCTTTCGGGGTCTTTCTGCGGGACATCGGGCAGGTCATGCCGCCGGTGTTGACCCTGATGCTGTTCCTCAGCCCGATCCTGTTTCCCATTTCGGCCATTCCCGAAGCGTTGCGGGGCTTTCTTGTCCTCAACCCGCTGACCATTCCGGTGGAGCAGGCGCGCGACCTGATTATCTGGGGCGTCCTGCCGAATTGGCTGCAATTGGGCGTCTACAGCGTGGTCGCGGCCATCGTCGCCGCCGCTGGACTCTACTGGTTCAACCGCAGCCGCCCGGCCTTCGCCGACGTGATGTGACGGCGGCGCGCCCGTCAACGCTCTCTTGTCGGCCTCAACCCGGAAACCTTTGCTCATGCTTCAGTTCCTCGGCATCGGCGCCCAGAAAGCCGGCACCACGTGGCTGTACTTCAATCTGAAGAAGCATCCGGGCGTCTGTCTGACGGATGAAAAGGAGCTGCATTTCTGGGATTGGCATCGCGCCCGTGGCCTGGACTGGTATCGGGAGCAATTCGCGTTGGCCCCCGCCGGAACCGTGGCGGGGGAAATCACCCCGGCCTATGGCATTCTGCCGTCCGATATCGTGGCGGACATTCGACGTGAATTTCCGGACATCCGCCTGATCTATCTGGTCCGCAACCCGATCGAGCGGGCCTGGTCGGCGGCGCTGATGGCGTTGCCGCGCGCGGAGATGACGTTCGAAGAGGCGTCGGACGCCTGGTTCATCGACCATTTCAACGCGCGCGGTTCGGCCAAACGCGGCGATTACGAGGCGTGCCTGACCGTTTGGCGCAGCCACTTCCCAGCGGAGCAGATCCACGTCGAGACGTTCGACGACATCGTCGCCGATCCGCGTGGGGTGCTGCGGCGTTGCTGTGGGCATCTGGGCATCGACCCGGCGGTGTATGACGGGATCCCGGATGACTCCCTCTCCACACCGCACAATGTCGGCTCCGGCCAGCCGATGCGCCCGACGCTGCGCCATTATCTGGACAGCCTGTACCGCCCCAAGATCGACAGTCTTGGCCGCTATCTGGGCCGAGACCTGTCGGGCTGGCTGTCCGGCTCGGCCCAGCCTTTGACCCTGTCCCAGCGCCTGCGCGTCTGGTTGTCCGCGCGCGCGCACACCTGCCGCTGAGCCTGGGCTTGGGCGTCCGTTGGAGTGGCGGTTAGCCGTAGCACCCGGCGGCGACCAGCGCGTCGCGGTGGGTGGCGGCAAAATCGCTCAGAAACGCCCGCTGCATCGCCGCCAGGGCGGGCGTGCGGAAAAGCTTCACCGTGACCGGCAACGCGCCCGTAGGCCCGCGCAGATCGCCGCTCCGCTCCTCATGATGCGTCCCGCCGATTGAGGTGGCGTGCAGGACAAGGGCGCGCTGTCCACCGCACGCGACAGCCCCATCCTCGCCCACGACGGTGTGCGCCAGCCGACGGCCATGAACGTTCCACACCGCTCCGTTCAGGACGCCGCAGCGGCGGCCCGTTTCCCAGGCGACAAGGTTGAAGGCGTTCTGATCGATCATCGGATGATCCACCAGCGCGGCGCAGCGGTCGCGGACGTCGTCCAGAGCCTTGGGATCGGCGCACAAAAAGAACCCTGAGTTCAGGTAGGGCCGGGTTCGCGCGATCCCCGCCGCCTCGATGGCTCCGGCGAAGGGAGCGACGCCCCAGCGGGCGATGAAGGCGTCGATGTCGCCGACTTCGGCGTCAGGAACGGCGGCCAGAGTCGCCCCTGCCCGCGCCATCCCGTCGGTCAGAGCGCGCAACGGCTCTTCCAGCGGGCCGGTCGCCATCATGTCGCCGTCGATCCAGAGCAGCGGAACGTCCGCGCCTTCGCGATGGTCCGCCAGATAATCGGCCAAGGCAGCCTTGGCGAGGTAGGGGTGCGTGCCCTCCGCCACCCCGTCTGGGCGGGGCAAGAGCCGCCCGGCGTCAGCAAAAAAGCGCCGTTGCGCCGGGGTCAGGCCGAAATCGCAGACCAGCGGCGGCGGAGCGGCGGGCAGCCACCGCGCCAGCGATTGGGTCAGCAGGCCGACCATGGCGAAATAGCGGGCGTCCGCCCCGGTCACGATGCGGACGGGAAAGGGGGCCGCCGTCATGCGCCCGCTCCGTAAAAGGGGAGGAGTTGGGCTTTCACCCGATCCGGCGCGTGAGCGGCGGCGGTGGTCTGCCCAGCCTGGATCATCGCCGCGACGGTCGAGTCTCCGCCCTCCAACCCGCGCAGGACGTCGGCCAGGGCGTCGGCGCAGGCGATCATGTCGTCGCTGAAGAACCAACGCCCGTTTTCCGGGGTTGCGTAATCCAACCCGCCCATGCCGTGGAAGCCAACCACGGCGCAGCCGCTGGCCATCGCCTCCAGCGCGACCATGCCCAGCCCCTCGCGGTGGCCAAGCGACAGGAACACCGCCGAACCGGCCAGGATGTCGGCGACCTCCTCCTCGTGACGGCCGACGATCTCCACCCACTCAACTCCCGTCAGATCCGGGTTCTTCTGGCGGAAGACGGCGCGGATGAAAGCCGCATGCTCCGGCAGCTTGCGCGGCAGGACGGCGACGCGCAGCGTCTTCGGCCCAGGGCGGAACAGCGCCGGATCGATCGGCGGCGACAGGACCGGCGCGCCGGGCCATCCCATGGCGCTGTCCAGGAAGGCGCCGATCACCCGGCTGGCGGCGGCGACGCGGTGAAACCCCGCCTCGGCCAGCCCCTGCCCGTTCAAGCGGTCGAGCGGCAGGTAATGATGGTTCTGGCAGTAGAGCGCCCGTTGGCAGGGCAGAGGCCGGGCCGCGTCCAGATTGCGGTCCATCTCCTCGCCGAACACCAGAAGGTCGCTTGGGCCAACGCGCAGCCGGGGGTCGGTTGTCACCACGGCTTTGGAGCGGAACCACACAGGCCGCCCGCGCGGGGCCAGAACCTGAGCGTCGATTCCCAGATCAACCAGCAGTTCGGCGTGGCGGTGCGCCACCTTCACCCCTCCGGCCAGCCCGTCGGGCGGCGCGCCCGTCACGAACAGGACGCGGGCGGGGGGCGAAGCGTCGTGCGCGCGGACCATGATCGTTGCCATCCTCGTCTCATCGGCGACCCCGCCGCCTGTCTCCAACGCTTTGTTTTTCTAGTGGAAAAGCCGCTGCCCGTCCAATGTTCCAGCCCCTGCGCCGGGGTGGTGAGGAAGACGCTGTGGAAAGAATAAGGTTGCGCGGCGGAAGCCCGCAGGACTATGTATGCCCCGCTTCTGGATGCGCCCTTCGAATACTGCGTGCGTTGCGTTGCGGCAAGATACGGCAAGCTTTCCGGGTTCTACAGCGGTTCGTCCTTCATGCTCCGATCCAATTTGGCTATAGCGGTCCGCGACGTCTCCAAGGTTTATCAAATCTACAGCCGTCCGGAAGACCGTCTGAAGCAGGCACTGTTCCGTCATCGCCGCCGCTATTATCAGGAATTCTGGGCGCTGCGCGGCGTTGGTTTCGAGATCGAGCGGGGAAGCACCGTCGGCATCGTTGGTCACAACGGATCCGGCAAATCCACCCTTTTGCAGATCATCTGCCACACCCTGCGCCCGTCTTCGGGCGAGGTGACGGTGAATGGCCGCGTGTCCGCGCTGTTGGAGCTGGGATCCGGCTTCAACCCGGAGTTCAGCGGGCGCGAGAACGTCTATCTGAACAGCGCCATCCTCGGCCTTGATCGCGCCGAGACGGACCGGCTGTTCGACGACATCGCCGCCTTCGCCGACATCGGCCCCTATCTGGACCAACCCACCAAGACCTATTCGACCGGCATGGTCATGCGGTTGGCCTTCGCCGTCGCCATTTCGGTCAACCCGGACATTCTGGTGGTGGACGAAGCTTTGGCCGTCGGCGACGAGGCGTTCCAACGCCGCTGCATGGCGCGGATCGAGGCGATCAAGGCCAAGGGCGCGACCATCCTGTTCGTCTCGCACTCCGCCAACCAAGTGGTCGAGCTGTGCGACCGCGCCATCCTGCTCGACCATGGCGAGCTTCTGTATGATGGCCCGCCGCGCCGGGCGATCAATTTTTACCACCGGCTGCTTTACACCCCGGCGGATCGCCGCGCCGCCTTCCGTGAAACCCTGCTGGCCTCCCGCCGGGGGAACGCGCCGCTGCCCGACGAAGGGGCCGCCACCGACGCCGTCGTGGTCGATGAAACCAACGCCGCCGCCAAGGCTGACGCGGAGTTGGAGGAGCATTTCAACCCGGGCCTCGTCCCGAAAAGCCCAACGGCTTACGAGACGCGGGGCGCGCACATTCTGGACGTGCAGATCGTGTCGCAGGACGGCCGCCCGGTGAATGTGCTGATGTCCGGTCGCCGCTACACCATCCGTTACCGGGTCACGGTGGAGGACGCCGCCTGGGGCGTCGCCGTCGGCACCCGGATCAAGACCGTGACCGGCGTCGAACTGGGCGGAGCGACGACGCTGAACACCACGCGCGTTCTGGACTATGTGGAGGCCGGGACGACGCTGGAGGTGACGCACGAGTTCGAGTGCCGGATGATGGAGGGAACCTATTTCCTCAACGCCGCCATCTCCGGCCTGATCGAGGGCGAGCGGCAGTGGCTGAGCCGTTTGGTGGACGTCGCCATGTTCATGGTCCTGCCGGTGCGCGGCCGCTGCTCCAACGGCCCCATCGACTTCGCCTTCGACAGCCGGGCGCAACCGCTCTGAGCTTGAGCCGTTTCACACCATCGGATGCACGCGATGTTCAAAGGCCTGTTCTCCCGTCCCCGCCGCCGCCGGATCGTCATCGTGCTGGGGATGCACAACAGCGGCACCTCGCTGTTGGCGCGCGCGATCGCGCTGATGGGGGTGGAGCTTGGCCGCCATGTGCTGACCCGCGAGAATTTTGAACAGGCGCCGCGCTACGATTACTGGGAGCACGCCCAGATCACCGAGATCCAGGACCGGCTGTTGCAGACTCTGGACCGCTATTGGAACCGGGAAAGCGCCGACTGGCCGATCCCGGAGAGCGCGTGGCGGCAGCCCGAGATTCTGGCGATGAAGCGCGAGCTGGCGGAGATCGTCCGCCGCGAACTGGCCGAGGCGCCGGGGCTGTGGGGATTCAAGGATCCCCGAACGGTGCGGTTGATGCCGCTGTGGAACGACATCATGGCGTCGTTGCGCCTGGATCCGATGCTGCTCATCAGCCTGCGCGGGCCGGGCACCGTCGCCACCTCCTTCGCCTCCAAGGGGCAGGTCCCCTATCCACAGGCCGAGCGGCTGTGGACACGGCATTATTTCGAATCGCTGCAATACAGCCAGGGCGCGCCGCGCCTCGTCGTCGATTACGACGCTTGGTTCGCCGATTGGGGCCGTCAATATGACCGGCTGGCCGATTTCCTGGGCCTGACCGACCCGGACAAGCGGGCGGCGGCGCGGGCTGAGGTCGCCCGCAACATCGACCCGAACCTGAAGCAGCACGCGGCCAATTCCGACGCGCCGATCCGCCCGATCACCCGTGACCTGCACGCCCTGCTGTTGCGCATGGCCGACGGGGCCGAAGACGCGGCGGCGGAAGCCCGGCTGATGGCCCGTCAAGCGGAACTGTCCCAGGCCGAGTGACCGCCTTCGGCGTTCTGGTTCAGCCGCCCGTTCCAGCCGCCCGCCGCAGCCCATCGGCCAGCAACGGGCCGACCTGTTCGACGGAATAGAGGCGCTCCACCTTGGCGCGACCGGCGGCGCCCATGCGCTGACGCAACGCGGGATCGGCGCACAGCCGGTCGAGCGCCTGGAGCCATTCTTCCGGCGTTTCGGCCAGAAAGCCGTTCACCCCATGCTCGACGATGCTCCGGTTCACGCCGACCGGGCTGGCGACCACCGGGCGGGCGCAGGCCATGTATTGGATCAGCTTGTAGCCGCACTTGCCGCGTTCCCATGGCGTGTCGGCCAACGGCATCACGCCGATGTCGAAGCCCAGGATGTTGGCGGCTTCGCTGTCCTCGGTCCAGGTTAGGCGCCGCACCGGCAATCCGGCGAGAGCGTCCGGCGCGGCGCCGATCAGCGCCACGTCGGCCACCCCACGAGCGTCCAGCGTCTCCAACGGCCCCCGCAACAGATCGAGATAGGGGGAGGTGCTGGGCGAGCCGATCCAGCCGATGGTCGTCCGGCTCTTGCCGTCCATCGGCGCCGTCGTCGGGTAGCGGGCTGGATCGACCACGGTGGGCAGAATCAGGACGTTGGAGGCACCCGCCGCGCGGGCGCGCGCCTCCAGATACGGGTTGCCGACCGTGACCAGCGCTGCGCCGCGCATCAGCCGATCCAACTTGTCGCCCAGCAGACGGCGGACGATTCCCAGCCGGTGCTGGTCATACTGGTGGAACCAAGCGTCGTCAAAATCGACGACGTAGGGCGGGGCCATCGCCAGCAGCAACCGTTCCAGCATGGGAGGCAACCAGGGCAGAACCTCCTTCTCGATCCACAGAAGATCGTAGCGGCGGGCGGTGAGCAGCCTGGGAATGCGTGTGGCGTAAGCCGCGAGGATCGCGCCCGGCGAACGCCGCCCCTCCCCATAGAGCGTCGTCAGATAATGGTCGGACAGCAGGGGGGCGACATCCACCGAGATTCCCTGCGCCTTGAGAAAGGGCAGGAACTGATAATGGCGCAAACGGCTGCTGGAGCCGAGAGACCCGTAACGGGACAGCAGAAGAACGCGCATGGGCGGCCGCCGGAGATGGCTTCGGGGAAGGTTCAGTTGGAACCGGGGAAACGCCAGTCGGCAAGCGCGACCAGCAGCCGTTCGATCTTCAGCCCGGCCAGCAGGCGCAGGGCGGTGGCGCGGTAGGCGATCCCCCGACGGCCAGGAGCCAAACCGGCGCGGATGAGGAAGCGCTGCGCGCCCTGGTCGAGCGGGAAGTCCGCCGGAACGGCGTCCGGCCCATCCGGCAGCAGGCCGCGCCGCCGCAGGGTCTCGGCGAACGCTGCCCGAACCAGATACTCCTGCAACGCCGAACCGATCAGCAGGTTGAACACGCCGGACCAGCGGCGGCGGACTCCATGCGCGCACAACGCGACCGCGACCAGCGGCGCCAGCAGCAGCGCCGTCGCCGCCTTGGCGATCAAGCGGACGCCCGCCCGCCGATAGCCCAGCGTGTTGCCGCCATGCTGAACGTAATCGCTGAGCGGCTGGGGCACATAGGCGACGCTTCCCGCCCCTGCGGCGCAGCAGGCGATCCAATGATCGTGGTAGGCGTGGCGCCCAACCTGCGGGAAGGGCAACGCCCGCTCCAGCAGCTCGGCGCGGAACAGACAGGCGCAGCCGGTCACGACATTGGCCATCAGCACAGCCCCGGGCTGGTCGTGGCGCCCCTGCCGACCGGGCCAGAACACCTCGGACAACACGGTCCCCTGGCGATCCACGACTCGCATGTCGCAGAACGCCAAAAGCGCGCCGGACTCCAGCGGGCCGATCAGAACGCGGAGTTTGTCGGGATGCCAGGAATCATCCTGGTCGGCGAAGGCGACGAAAGCGGCGTCGGGCGGCACGCGGGTCAGGCTGCGTTCGAAATTTCGATAGAAGCCGAGATTGACCGGGTTGCGGTCGAGCTGGAAGCGGGCATCCCCGGCGGTGGCGTCGATGATCTCACGCCAACGCGCCTCGGTCGATCCGTCATCCTGGATCAGGCAGATCCAATCCTGGTGGGTTTGGGCGAGCAGCGAGGCGATCTGCGCCCGGAACAGCGCCGGATCGGGGTTGTAGGTGGCCATGCAGACCGCGACCAGCCGTCGTTCCGATGTTTTGGCGGGGCCGTCCGGAGGAGAAGCGTCCACAGCAACCGTCACGGCGCCAAGATGGCGGGTTTCCTGGACGCCGTCATCCCAGTCAAGGCGCAGGACCGCGTCAAGCTCCGCCGTGGGCAGACCAGCGGGCAGGTTGGCCACACCGACGAAACCGCAGACGATGTTGGCGCCCGTTCGACCGAGCGTGTCCTCGGCGTCGAGACGAACCGCCGGAGTCCGTCCGGCAAAGCTCCGCCCGCCAAGGGACAGCTGGGTGGCGCGCAAGCGCGCGTCCGGTCGTCGCGCCCAACCGGAAAAAACCCAAGTGAAGTCACGCCGACCATCCACGCGCTCGGGCGGCGGCGCGTCGAGGCGGAGTTCCGATGGCGGCGGTGGCCGCTCCATCCGATCCGGCTCCGACGCAAGAACCACAGCGCTGTTCGGCATGGGCTTTCTTGGCGTTCTGTGTTGATAAGGAATGGGGCGGGCAAAAAGGCCGCAAGAGCCTTCTACATGGTCAGTTTGCCGACCGTTGGCTCCAGATCCCGGTTGGCGGGAGCGGCGTCGAGATGCTGATTTTGCCGGTATTCGGTCAACACCTCATCCACCGGACCAATCTTGACGACGTGGCCATTTTCCAGCCACAGCACCTTGTTGCAGAGCCGACGCAGGACGCTTTCGACATGCGAGGCGACAACCAGGATGCTGGCCCGCCCGGCGAACTCCGCCGCCCGGCGCTCCGCCTTTTCCAGGAATTGCGCGTCGCTGACGGCGATCCATTCGTCCATCAGCAGGATTTCCGCGTCAATGGCCGTGGCGGCGCCAAAGGCCAAGCGCAGCATCATGCCCGCCGAATAGGTGCGCACCGGCAGGTCGAGATGGCCGCCCAATTCGGTGAACGCGGCGATGTCGTCCATCTTGCGTTCGATTTCCTCACGCGACACGCCCAAATAGGCCGCGCGCATGCGGATGTTGTCATAACCCGAAGCGTCGCCGTCGAACCCGATCGACAGGTCGAACAGCGGGGTGATCTTGCCTTCGACCCGGATCCGGCCTGCGGTCGGCTCATACACGCCGGCGATGGTGCGCAGCAACGTGGTCTTGCCGGCTCCGTTGCCGCCAATCAGCCCGAGCCGGTCGCCATGCTCCAGCTGTATGGACACCTTGTCGAGCGCTTGCACCTGGATGCGGTGCTGGGCGTCGTGCCGGATGATTCCGCTGGTTGACGAGTGCAGCAGCGTCTTCTTCAGGGAGCGGCCGCTGCCCTGATAGATGACGAAATCCACGGAAACCTGATCGAGATGGATCTGAGCCACGGGCTTACAGCCAATATGCGATGCGTTTGCGGAAACGAACATAGACGGCGAAGGTCAGCGACCATCCCAGCGCGGTGATGAGCAGGGCGCCCGCCCAGGTGGACAGCGGCAGCGTCTCGCCCAGCAGGGGGCCGCGCACCACCTCCATAAGATAATAGATCGGGTTCAACGTGATCAGAAGCTGGCGTTCCGCCATCAGTTCCGGTTTCCACATCACCGGCGTGATGAAGAACAGCAGTTGGACCACGCTGCCGGTGATCGGCTGGATGTCGCGGAAGCGCGCGCAGGCGATGCCCAACAGCAAAGCGATCCACACCGCGTTGACCACAAGCAGAACAACCCCGAGCATGGCCTCCAGAAGGCCAAACCCCGGCCACAGACCAAGCCACAGCGCCATGACCACGAAGATGACCGCGTTGTGAGCGAGGATAATCAGATTTCGCCAGACAACACGCAAAGCATGCACGGACAGCGGCATTCGCACATGTTTGATGAGGCTCTCGAACTCCAGGAAGCTGTGACAGCCTTCGTTCAAGATGGCCGCGACAAAATTCCAAATGGCCAGTCCCAGAGCCAGGAAAGGCAGATAGTCTGACAGGTGGAAATTGAACAGGGAACCGTAGATGAAGCCCAGGCTGGCGACCAGGACCGCCATGCTGAGAGTCAGCCAGAACGGCCCAAGCACCGAACGGCGGTAGCGTTTGCGGATGTCATGCCAACCCAGCATGCCCCACAGCGACCAACTCATCGCGCCGAGTTGCAGGTCTTCGCAGGCGCGCGCGGCTTGACTGCGGTCGGCGGAATCGAACAAGAGGGTCATCGGCGGATCATGCGGGTGTGGACGCGATGTGGAGGCAAGGCATGGGAGGGCAATCCAACGCAAAGCCCCCTTCCTCTCGGTGACAGGCGCAAAGCCATACGCCGCTGTCCTACTCTAGACAGCCGTGGCTGTCACGCACTATCGCGTTGCAGTGTGGCCTACCTCTTCCGACTTTGCTGGAAAGCGAAGCCGTTGCCGAAGAGCGCGCCAACGACGTATATCAGGTGTCTTGCCCCGCGACGCGCCTAGGCATCGCCCTTTGCGCCGCACCGCCGCTTGTAAGGTCTTGTTCGCCCGTGTCCACGTCATCCCCCCGACCGACGCATTTGCAGCGCCTGGAAGCCGAAAGCATCCACATCATGCGCGAGGTTGCGGCGCAATTCCGCAATCCGGTGATGCTGTATTCCATCGGCAAGGACAGCTCGGTGATGCTGCACTTGGCCATGAAGGCCTTCTACCCGTCCAAGCCGCCCTTCCCGCTGATGCATGTGGACACGACCTGGAAATTTCAGGAAATGATCACGTTCCGTGACAGCCGCATCGCGGATCTGGGGCTGGAGTTGATCGTCCACGTCAACGAGGATGGCGTGCGCCAGGGCGTCGGGCCATTCAGCCACGGGTCGGCGGCGCACACCGACGTGATGAAGACCCAGGCGTTGAAACAGGCGCTGGACCGCCACGGCTTTGACGCGGCCTTTGGCGGCGCACGGCGTGACGAGGAGAAATCCCGCGCCAAGGAGCGCGTCTTCTCGTTCCGCACAGCCGCCCATCGCTGGGATCCCAAAAACCAGCGCCCGGAGCTGTGGAGCCTCTACAACGGTCGGATCGGCAAAGGGGAAAGCATCCGCGCCTTCCCGCTGTCCAATTGGACCGAGTTGGACATCTGGCAATACATCCACCAGGAAAACATCCCGGTGGTGCCGCTGTATTTCGCCAAACCGCGCCCGGTGGTTGAACGGGATGGCGCGCTCATCATGGTGGATGACGAACGTTTTCCGCTGCGTCCCGGCGAAACGCCGGAAATGCGGTGGGTGCGGTTCC
The DNA here is from genome assembly GCF_003590795.1 of Azospirillum cavernae. GTDB lineage: Bacteria > Pseudomonadota > Alphaproteobacteria > Azospirillales > Azospirillaceae > Azospirillum > Azospirillum cavernae. The sequence continues at coordinate 118,139 of NZ_QYUL01000006.1, read as the reverse complement.
GCACGCTGGGGTGCTACCCGCTGACAGGGGCGGTTGAAAGCCGGGCCGCCACCCTGCCGGAAGTGATCCACGAAATGCTGCTGGCCACCACCTCAGAACGGCAAGGGCGGGTGATTGACCAGGACGCCGCCGCCTCAATGGAGATCAAGAAGCAGGAGGGCTATTTCTAATGCCCGCGCGCCAAGACACGATCCCTCTCCAGACGGCATCCGACAACGCCAGGCAAGCGGCCACCGAGGTCGAAGCCTATCTGCGCGCTCAGGAAAACAAAGATCTCCTGCGCTTCATCACCTGCGGTTCGGTGGATGATGGGAAATCCACCCTGATCGGGCGGTTGCTGTATGACTGCAAGCTTCTGTTCGAAGACCAGCTTGCCAGCCTGGAAAAAGATTCCAGCCGATTTGGCACGACCGGAAGCGGCCAGCTTGATCTGGCCCTGCTGGTGGACGGCCTTGCCGCCGAGCGCGAACAGGGCATCACCATCGACGTCGCCTATCGGTTTTTCACCACCGACAAGCGGAAATTCATCGTCGCCGACACGCCGGGACACGAGCAATACACCCGCAACATGGCGACTGGGGCCTCCACCGCCGACGTCGCCGTGCTGCTGGTGGACGCGCGCAAGGGCGTGCTGACGCAAACCCGCCGCCACAGCGCCATCGTGGCGTTGCTGGGCATCCGGCACGTCGTTCTGGCGGTCAACAAGATGGACGCGGTTGGCTGGGACGAAGCGACGTTCGAGCGGATCGCCGCCGATTACCGCGACTTTGCCAGCCGCGTCGGCATCACCAACGTGACCTGCATTCCAGTGTCGGCCTTGACCGGCGACAACGTGACGACCCCGTCACAGGCCATGCCCTGGTTCGTCGGCCCGACCCTGCTCGGACATCTGGAGACAACCCCGGCCAACGCCGAGGCGCGAGGCGTTCCGTTCCGTTTCCCAGTCCAATGGGTCAATCGGCCCAATCAGGATTTTCGAGGCTTTTCTGGCACGGTCGCCAGTGGCGTCATCCGTCCGGGCGACCGGGTGGCGATTCTGCCCGCCGGGCGCACCACCACGGTGACGCGGATCGTCACAATGGACGGTGATCGCGAGGAGGCTGCCGCCACCCAGGCCGTCACCCTGGTGCTGGCCGACGAGATCGACGTGTCGCGCGGCGACGTCCTGGTCGATCCCGACCGGATGCCGCAGACTTACGACCAGTTTTCCGCGCATGTGGTGTGGATGAGCGACCAGCCGCTGCTTCCTGGCCGTTCCTACATTCTGCGTCTGGGCGCCAGCACGGTCGGCGCCCAGGTGACGGAGTTGAAGCACGCCATTGACGTGAACACCCTGGAGCACATCGCGGCCAAACATCTGGAACTGAACGGTGTCGCCGTGTGCAATCTGGCGTTGGACCGCCCAGTGCCGTTCGATTCCTACGCCGACAACCGGACGATGGGCGGTTTCGTGCTGATCGACCGCATGTCCAACGCCACAGTTGGTTGCGGCATGATCGACTTCGCCTTGCGGCGGGCGTCAAACATTCATCACCGCCGAATGAGGGTCGACAAGATCGCCCGCGCCGCCGCCCTGGGACAGAAGCCCTGCGTGCTGTGGTTCACCGGGCTGTCGGGGGCGGGGAAATCCACCGTTGCCGATCTGGTCGAACAGGCGTTGCACCTCCGGGGCCATCACACCATGAGCCTGGACGGCGACAATGTCCGATTGGGCTTGAACCGAGACCTGGGTTTCACCGACGAAGACCGGGTGGAAAACATCCGCCGCGTCGCCGAGGTGTCGCGGCTGATGGTGCAGTCCGGTTTGATCGTGCTGGTCAGCTTCATTTCGCCCTTCCGCAGCGAACGTCGAATGGCCCGTGATCTGGTGGAGCCAGGCGAGTTTCTGGAAATCTTCGTGGACACCCCGTTGGCGCTGTGCGAAAGCCGCGATCCGAAGGGGCTTTACCACAAGGCTCGGATCGGCCAATTGCCACATTTTACTGGCATTGACAGCCCTTATGAGATGCCAGAAGCACCCGAACTGCGCCTATCTGCGGGTGTGGAGCCGCCGGAACGCTTGGCAGAACGGGTGCTGGCAATGCTGGAAGAACGGGGGATCGTCGAGCGTTGACACGCTTGCGTCGCCAACCTGTCAAGCAACGAATTCGATTGAGGCGATGTGGTGGGCAACTTTGTTCACCGGCAAGCCCAACAGAACGAGCAACAGCATGTTGGGTTGCAGTGCGGGGTAGCGTCCTCGGTCGTATCTGGTGTATCGAGCACCGCAGTCTGGGCAATTGTCCGGAGCGGTCGCATCCTTGCACTTTGACTGGAACCAATGACCATCATGATCGCCCTTGAGGGGACAGCCGCCTTGAGCGGTCCCGTCGAATGCGTTCCATTGCGCATCTTCGTTCAGGCCCGCATGTCGTCCCGGCGGCTTCCCGGAAAGGTTCTCGCCCCCTTCCGGTCCAAGCCGATGATTGCGCATGTCCTGCGTGCCGCCACCCAGGCGCTGCCCGGCGACGGCAAAGTCGTAGTGATCACCAGCGACGATGTGACAGATGATCCATTGGCGCTCTACGTGGAGCATCTAGGTTTTCCGGTTTTCCGAGGGCCGCTGGATGATGTGCTTTCGCGATTCCGTCAGGCGGCTGTGGCTTTTCCCTGCGCCTGGATGCTGCGGATCAGCGCCGACAGCCCCCTGATCGATCCGCAAGTGATCGCGGCGGTCGCCGCCCGCTGCGATTTTGATGGCGACCTTGTGACCAACATCTTTCCACGCAGCTTTCCGAAGGGGCAGAGCGCCGAACTGATCCGGACGGCAAGCCTGAACGCGCTTTCCGACCACGCGCTGACGACTGACGACCGAGAGCATGTCACTCCCTATTTCTATCGGAATCCCAAGGATTTCCGCATCCTCAACATCCGTCTGGGCGCCGACCTGTCCTCCAGCGCCTCCCACACGGTCGACACCCTCGACGATTTGAGGCGATTGGAAGGCGCGGGCGATGTCTCCATCGCTCTCGAAGACATCTGGGAGGAACGATCATGACCACATCAGCGCCGCTTGGGGCTGGCGTCGTCGGGCTTGGCATCGGTTTTCAGCATGCTCTGACCTACGCCGCGCTGCCCTCCACCCGTCTCCGCTGGCTTTTGGACATTGATGCGGCTCAGGCTGAGAAAGCGCGGCTGCAGCTTGGGCAAGGAGAGATCGCAGCCGACTTCGCGACAATCCTTGGCGATCCAGAAACCTCAATCCTTTCCATCGCCTCCTTCGACGACGCCCATTACGAGCAGGTTTTGCAGGCGCTGAAGCATGGAAAGCATCTTTTTGTAGAAAAGCCGTTGTGCCGCACCATCGAGGAGGCGGCGGCGATCAAAAAAGCGTGGGAATTGGCGGGACGTCCGGCTCTCGAAAGCAATCTCGTCCTGCGGGCCGCGCCAATGTACCGCTGGCTCAAGTCGGCGATCGAAGCGGGGGAATTCGGCGAAATCTACGCCATCGATGGGGATTATCTGTACGGTCGTCTGAACAAGATCACACAAGGGTGGCGCGGCGAGATCCCAGACTATTCCGTGACGCTGGGCGGCGGCATCCACATGATCGATCTGATGCTGTGGCTGTCTGATCAGCGTCCTGACCGAGTAAGTGTGGTTGGCAACCGCATCTCGACACGCGGAAGCTCGTTCCGGTATGACGATTTCGCTGCGGCCACCTTTACGTTCCCATCGGGGCTGGTGGGGCGCATCGCGACCAATTACGGGTGCGTTCACCGTCACCACCATGTGTTGCGCGTCTTTGGCACCAAAGCGACCTTCATCTACGATGATGTCGGCGCGCGCCTGCACCGCTCGCGTTCCCCCGAGGAAAGAGCGGCGCCGATCCTAGCCCCCCCCCTGCCAACGGCGAAGGGCGACCTGATCCCTGGTTTCGTCCAAGCGATCTTGAATCGGGAGAACACGTCACCTTCCGCCCAGCGGAATTTTGACTTGATCTGCGCCTGCGCCGCTGCCGAGGCGTCATTGCGCGAGGGTTATGTCAGGACCGTTGATTATCTGGAATAAACTCTGTGAAGGACATGCCATGTGAAGATAGAAGTCATGGATTTCGCCTCTGGCGAATGATATGGCCTTATGCTAGCTTCCTGTGAATTTTTTCGGACTAAGGCATTGAATCGGGCATGATCCAAACTCCCTTGATGAATATTCCTTACGGTTCTCCTTGTATTGGTGAGGAGGAGCGTCAGGCTGTGTGCGCGGTCTTGAGCTCCCGTATCCTGGTTCATGGCATACAAGGACGCCAATTCGCGGCAGATTTCGGTTCCTATATTGGAGTCGGGCCAGAATTTTGCGTGCCGACCAGCTCCTGTATGGCCGCGCTTCACTTGGCTTCAATCCATTTTGGATTTGGCCCTGGCGATGAAATCATCGTTCCAGCGCAAACGCACGTCGCGACGGTTCACGCGATCGAACTGACCGGCGCCACGCCGGTCTTTGTCGACTGCCGTCTGCCGAACGGCAATCTTGATCCTGAGCAGGTTGCGGCTGCGGTGACACCGCGCACCCGCGCCATCTCGGTGGTGCACTTCCTGGGCATCCCGGCTCCGATGGCCGAGCTTCTGGAGATCGCGCAGCGCCACAACCTGCGAGTGATCGAGGATTGCGCCACCGCTGTCGGCTCTCATTATCGTGGAACCCACGTCGGTCTTCTGGGCGACATAGGGTGCTTTTCCTTCTATCCGACCAAGCACATGACGACCGGCGAGGGGGGAATGTTCGTGTCCCGTCACGTCGAGATCGCCCAGAAGGTTGAACGGTTCCGCGCCTTCCACGTTGATCGCAGCCATGGCGAGCGCAGCATTCCGGGCGTGTATGACGTCAACGGCGTCGGGATGAATTATCGCATGGGTGAAATGGCCGCCGCCATCGGCTGCGTTCAGCTCACTCACATCGGCGAGATGGAAGCGCGGCGCCGTCATAATTTCAGCCGGTTGAAGGAGCGGATCGGCGCGGTCGACGACGTGCTGGTGCTTGACAGCGACGATTCCCGCGACGATTACGTCCCCTACACCTTCAGCGTTATGCTGTGCGGTCGGCGGGCGGAAACCCGCAACGCCTTTGCGCGGCGGCTGAACGAGGCTGGGATTGGGACCAGCGTCCATTATCCTCACCCGGTGTCGCGCCTGACTTACTACGCTGAAAAATACGGTTGGGACGCCGCCCGCTATCCGAACGCGACTGCCATCAGTGATCGTTCAATCAATCTCCCCGTCGCGCCTCATGTGAACGACACAGCGGTCGATTACATAGCCGACACCTTCACCCAAATCGCTCGGGAAGTCCTCTGATGCTTAACCTTGCGGGCAAGACGATCGCTCTGGTCGGCGGCGCCGGTTTTATCGGCCACAATCTGGCCCTCTCCCTCAAGGAGAAGGGGGCCGATGTGCATGTCTTTGATAGTTTCCAGGTCAACAATCTGATCAATTTCATCGCCGCAGGGATGGAGGTGAGCAATCGGGACCTGTATCTGGACATCCTGCTGGAGCGGGTGAATCTGCTGCGTCAGGCCGGAATCCCGATTCACATCCTTGACGCCCGCGACTATCATCTGACGACGCAGGCCTTCAACCGGATCAAGCCGCAAATCGTTGTGCATCTGGCCGCCGTGGCGCATGCCAATGTGGCGAATAAGGATCCGTACAGCACCTTCGACCACTCGCTGCGCACGTTGGAGAATTCACTCGACAGCCTGCGTTCCCCCAAATGGGATTTCGAACGACTGATTTTCATGTCGTCCAGCATGGTCTATGGCGACTTCGATGGCGGCACAGTGACTGAGGACAGCATCTGCAACCCGCTTGGCGTCTATGGTGCGCTGAAGTTTGCTGGCGAGAAGATGGTCATCGCCTACAACCAAGTCTTCGGCCTGCCCTACACCATCGTGCGTCCGTCCGCCCTGTATGGCGAGCGTTGCGTCAGCCGTCGCGTCGGACAGGTCTTTATCGAGAACGCGATCAACGGGCACGAGATCACCATCGCTGGCGATGGCAACGAGTATCTGGATTTCACCTACATCCAGGATCTCATCCAGGGGCTGACGCTGGCCATGGTGGAGCCCAAGTCGCTGAACCAGATCTTCAACCTCACCTATGGAAACGCGCGGACCATCGGCGAGATGGCCAGCATTCTGCTAAAGCATTTTCCGGACGCCACCCTGCGCCATATCCCGCGCGACCGACTGATGCCGAAGCGCGGCACTCTGTCGGTGGAGAAGGCTCATGACCTGCTCGGATTCAAGCCGACTTTCCCGCTTGAGACCGGCTTCCCGCAATACATCCGCTGGTACGACAGTCTGATCAAGGACAAGGGTGCCGTTCCGGTCTTTATCGAGTGAGTCGCCCCATGCTGATCGAGACCTGGGATTCCCAGAACGACGTCCTGCTGATCGCCGAAGTCGGCAACAACCATGAGGGCAGTTTCGCGCTTGCCCAAGATCTGGTCGGATTGGCGGCGGAGGCTGGCGCCGGAGCGGTCAAATTCCAGACCTTCCGGACGGAGCATTACGTCAGTCCTTCTGAAAGCGAACGATTCGCCCGACTGAAGCGTTTTGAGCTGTCGGGGGAGCAGTTCGCCAAACTGGCGCAGCAGGCTCGGGACGCCGGATTGATCTTCCTGTCCACGCCTTTCGACCTCGGCAGCGTCGCTGTGCTCGAACCGCTGGTGTCCGCCTATAAGATCGCGTCTGGCGACAACACGTTCTATCCCTTGATCGAAGCGGTGGCGCGGCGTGGCAAGCCGATGCTGGTCTCGACCGGCATCGCCGACATGCAACAGATCCGTTACGCCGACGCCTTGGTCCGTCGAGTCTGGGCGGAGGCGGAACAGGGCGATCCCGGTCTCGCGATCCTTCACTGTGTCAGCGCTTACCCAACCCCGCCGGAAGAGGCCAATCTGGCCACCATCTCCACCCTGGCAGCGGCATTCCCGGATGCGACCGTCGGATATTCTGACCACACGATCGGCATCGACGCGGCCGTGCTGGCTGTGGGGCTCGGCGCGCGGATCATTGAGAAACACTTCACCATCGACAACAATTACTCGAGCTTCCGGGACCACCAATTGTCGGCGAATCCCGAGGCGCTGAGGGAGATGGCGGATCGCATCCGCACAGCGTCGGTCATGCTCGGCTCTTCCGTCAAAGAGCGCCGCAGCTGTGAAGACGCAGGGGCGATCGCTAATCGACGTTCGATCGTCGCCGACCACGATCTGTCGGCGGGGGCGGTGTTGACGATGTCGGATCTCACCTGGGTCCGGCCTGGCACAGGCTTGCCGCCGGGGGCGGAAACCCTCGTTCTTGGACGGCGCCTGACTCGCAATCTGCCCGCCGGTTCGCCAATTCTGAAGGCCGATCTGGATGAGGGCGCACAGGACGCACCTCGTTGAATTTGGTTCTCCTGACCACGGAAACCCTCCATCACTCTTGGTTCCTGCGCGAACTGTCGAGGCGCCATCCCGTGGCGCGGGTTTTTGTGGAAACAGAAACCTTGCGCCCTGCCTACGAAACCGCCCATCCTTTTGAAGCGGAGCGTGACGAGCACGAGCGCGCCTTATGGTTCGCCAAGGGAGGAGAGCGCCTGAGCGATCATGGCGATACTATGGCCTTTCCATCACTGAACGCGGAGTCAGCGGTGGCGGCGTTGCGACAGACCCGCCCCGACCTAGCCGTGGTGTTCGGCACGGGCAAGCTGTCACAAGCTGTGATCGACGCCTGCGGCGGCAACATCCTGAACTTGCATGGTGGCGACCCGGAAGAATATCGTGGCCTGGACACTCATCTCTGGGCAGTTTGGCATGGCGCGTTCGATCAGTTGAGCACCACCCTGCATTGGTTGGCGCCCGAACTCGACACCGGTGCGATCGTTGGGCGCCGCCCCATCTTGCTGACGAACGGCATGACGCTGGCCCAACTGCGGGCGGCCAACACGCGGGTTTGCTTGCAACTGGTCGAAGACGCTCTTGATGGCTGGGTTGGCGGACGAGGCATTCCGGCACAACCACAGGCCAGACGGGGGCGTTATTATTCCTTCATGCCGACGGCGCTGAAGCAGGTTTGCGTGCGTCGCTTCGCCATGTTTTCAGGTGCCATGCGATGAATACGAACAAGACCGGCCAATGGTCGCAGCGGCTTGGCGATGGAACGCTCTGCATCTTCCTGTTCCATGGCGTCGTCTCGGAATCGCCGTGGGACGTGCGCAACTACACGGGCAAGCATCGCTTGAAAAGCGAGTTCCGCGCCATTCTGGAGGATCTGAAACGCAGCGGCACTCCACTGTCGATGGACGACGTCATTCATCATCAACAAACTGGTGAGCCGTATCCGTCGCGCGCCTTCGCCATAACGTTCGACGATGGCTTCGAGAACAACCTGACAGTGGCGGCTCCGGAATTAGACAGGTTGGGAATTCCGGCGACTTTCTACATCACCACGGGCTTCATCGAGGACAACGCCATGTCCTGGATCGACCGGATCGAGTGGGCGCTGGAACGGACGTTGATCGGCTCCTTGTGCCTGCCCTGGCGAACTGGGGCCATTTCCTTCGCAACGCGGGCGGAGCGCATCGCGCTTCTGACCGAAATTCGCCGTTTTGCCAAAAAAGACCGCTCCATTGATCCTCAGGCACTGGCCAGCGACATTCAGGCGCAATGCGATTTGCCCGAGACCTGGAGCGGCGACAATGCTCTGGATCAGAAGATGAACTGGGACCAAGTGCGCATGTTGGCCGACAATCCGCTGTTCATTGTGGGCGGCCATTCCCATCGGCACGACATCCTCTCGTTTCTCGAGCCGGATGCATTGGCCGTTGAACTGGAGACCAGCGTTCGCCTGATGCGCGACCGAGCCGGGCTGTCTTGTCGGCATTATTCCTATCCGGAAGGATTGGCGCATTGCTATTCCGATGCGGTGATCGAAGCACTGCGTGGTCATGGCGTCGTCTGTTGTCCGACGGCCGAGGATGGAGACAACACTCCGGAAACAGGACTCTTCCATCTGAAACGAATCATGGTCGGTTGATCGACAGCAAGGGGCACGGGCGCCATGTGTGGGATTGCGGGCTATATCGGTTGGTCTGGGCCGACCCCGGCGCGTGTCGAGGCTTGTCTTGAAAAGATGGGGCGCCGTGGCCCGGATCACCGAGATCACCGGCGGTGGGGCGTTCCTGACGGTCGGACGCTGGTGCTTCTGCATTCGCGGCTGTCGATCATTGATCTTGCGTCCGAGGCCAACCAGCCTTTCGAGTCGGATGGACGGCACATCGTTTTCAATGGCGAGCTTTACAATTACATTGAGGTTGGAGAAGCCCTGAAGCGTGAGGGCGTTCCTTGCCGTACCCGTTCCGATACGGAGGTGCTCGTTCGGGCGATTGGCGCCTGGGGGTTGGAGACGGCGCTTGACCGTTGCGAAGGCATGTGGGCATTCGCGCTGTATGACGAGCAGAGCGGCACGCTGGCCCTGTCTCGTGACCGCTTCGGCGAGAAGCCGCTCTATCTCTACAAGGATGAGAGCGGTCTGTATTTTGCCTCAGAGGTCAAGTTCCTTGCGGCTCTAGCCGGGAAATCCTTTTCCATCAATTTCCACCAAGTGAACCGTTATCTGGTGAATGGATATCGATCCCTCTACAAAACGGCGGACAGCTTCTTTGAGGGCGTGAGCGAGTTGCCGGCGGGGCAGGCGCTCGTTCTGTCGCCCAATGGCGGGGAACGGAGCTTCCGTTACTGGAACATCCGCCACCGGCCAGATTTGTCCATGGATTTTCCAACCGCTGTAGCAGGGGTGCGAGAGCGTCTGATTGCTTCAATGAATCTTAGGCTGCGCGCCGACGTTCCTCTCGCCTTTTGCATGAGCGGTGGCATTGATTCCAACGCTCTGATCGGTATCGCCAGCCGTGTCTTCGGATATGGCGTGAAGGGCTTCACGATCACCAATGACGACGAACGTTACAACGAGACCCCGATGGTCGCGTGCATGCTTCGTCATCTCGACATCGATCACACAGCCGTACCTGTGCGAACGGCCGACTTCATTCCCCGGATGCGCGAACTCGTTCGCCAACACGATGCCCCTGTCTACACGATCAGCTATGTCGCGCAGTCGATGCTGCATCAGAGCATGGCCGAGCATGGTTGCCGGATCGCCGTCAGTGGAACAGCAGCGGACGAATTGTTCACCGGCTATTACGATCACCATGCCTTTTACTTGTCAGCTCTGCGTGATGATCCGGTGCGGCTTGTTGAGGCTGAGGCGAACTGGGCGACCCATATCAAGCCGATCGTCCGCAATCCGGTGCTGCAAAATCCCAGAGTCTTCCTGGAGCAGCCGCACCGCCGCGATCATCTGTACCCCGATGTTGGCGAACACGAAGCGTTTCTGCAAGAGCCATGGTCGGAGGGGTTTGTCGAGACGGTCTACACCGCCGATCCGTTGCGCAACCGCATGCTCAACGAGTTGTTCCATGAAGTCGTCCCGCAGATCCTGCATGAGGACGATTTGAACGCCATGTATTATTCAATCGAGAACCGCTCACCGTTTCTAGATCGCGCGTTGTTCGAGTTCTCCTTGTCGATCCCCACCCCGCTGCTGATCCGAGACGGCCTGACCAAGGCGGTCTTGCGCGAGGCGGTGCGGGGGCTGGTTCCTGATGAACTGCTCGACAATCGCCGGAAGATCGGCTTCAACGCGGATATTTTTTCCTTCTTTGACAGGACTGATCCAGGCACGCGAGACTGGCTTCTCGGCGACGGTTTGGTTTACGACCTCCTGCGCCGCGACAAGGTCGCCACTATGATTGACAAGGAAAATCTTTCCGACAGTGAAAGCAAATTCCTGTTCAGCATTGTTTCGACCAAACTGTTTCTTGAGGAATTCGGCTCCTGACGGGCCTATTTGGGAAGGTTGCTCCATGGTTCGCTATTGCAAGACATGTCTGATGCCCGACACTCGTCCTCGCATCGTCTTTGATGAGAACGGTGTATGCAACGCTTGCCACACGGCCGAGAGCAAGCGGCACATCGATTGGCACGCGCGGCGGATGGAGTTTCTTGATCTGGTGGAGCGCCACCGGTCCCGTGACGGTTCCTATGACTGCATCGTTCCCTGGTCGGGCGGGAAGGATTCCAGCTTCATCGCCCATCGGTTGAAGTTTGAGTTCGGCCTCAACCCTCTTCTCGTGACTTTTTCTCCTCTTCTGCCGAACGACGTTGGCGTTCACAACAGAGAAGCGCTTCTTCAGGCTGGGTTCGACCATCTAATGGTGCGGCCCAATCAGAAGGTGTCGCGTCATCTTGCCCGACGCTTCTTCATTGAGCGTGGAAACCCCAAGATCCATTGGGATGCCGGGATCAACGCAGTCCCTGTCCAGGTTGCCGTTCGTTACAACATTCCCCTGGTGATTTACGCGGAGCATGGCGAGAGTGAATATGGCGGGCGCGTGCTCAGCGAGGAGCATCGCAAAATCCGCGACATCGTCGAGGTTTTGGAGCATCAGGTTGGCGACCATCCAGCGAATTGGGTGGACGACGTGGTGAAAGAACATGATCTGGCTCCGTACCTTTATCCGGAAGCCGATGACGTGGCGCGGGTCGGCATCAAAGCCATTTATTTCGCTTATTTCTTCCCCTGGGATATTGCAGCGAATTATGAATACGTCAAATCAAACATAGATTTCAGAACTCAGCCGGGTGGGCGGGTTGACGGAACCTTCATCGATTTCGATAGCCTTGATGACAAAATCGATAATCTCTACTATTACATGCAGTATGTGAAATTTGGTTTTGGCCGTGCCTCGCGTGATGCTTCCCGCCATATCTACCGTGGCAGGATGACGCGAGAGGAGGGGTTGGAAGTGGCGCGCCGCTATGATGCCGAGTTCCCATCCACCTTCTTCGCCGACAATCTCGACTATCTCGGCCTGAACGAGATCGAATTCGCCGAACTGGTCGACCGCCACCGCAATCCTGAACTTTGGGACTTCGAAGGCAACCAGTGGAAACTGCGCTACCCGCCGGTTTGACGTTCATCGCTCCAGAACAAGGAAAGAGACCGATATGCGTGTCGCCGTGGTCGATTACGGTTCGGGAAACCTCACCTCGGTCACCGGGGCGCTGCGGCACCTTGGGGTTGAACCTGTGCTCAGCAGCGATCCGTCGGTCCTTTCATCTGCGGAGAAGATCATCCTGCCTGGCGTCGGCGCGTTCGGAGATTGCATCCGTAATCTTAGACAAACTGGCCTGGATCGCTTTTTGGAACAGGTAAAAGACAAGGTGCCAATTCTCGGAATCTGTGTCGGCGCCCAGATGATGTGCCGGGAAAGCGATGAGTTCGGCCGACACGAAGGGCTGGGCTGGGTCGATGCGGTGGTCCGGCGCCTGGAGATGGCTCCGGATCAATCGGATCTGCGCGTTCCGCATGTTGGTTGGAACGAACTGCACCGCACGCGCGATTGTCCGCTTTTCGTCGATGTGCCGGATGATGCCCTGTTCTATTATGTCCACAGCTATGCCATGCAGCCTTGTATGGCGGATTTGGCCGTGGCCACCTGTGATTATGGCAGTCGTTTCATGGCGTCCTTCCAGGCTGGCATGGTTTACGGCGTTCAATTTCACCCGGAAAAGAGTCAGCAGCACGGCTTGACCGTTCTGAAGAACTTTGTCGAGAGAGGATGACGCCGATGCTGCGTAAACGTCTAGTAACTGTTCTGACTTTCAACGATGGGGTTTTGTTCCGTACTAAGCTGTTCGAACCGGATTATCGTTACACGCACAATTTTGTCGATGCTTGGTCGGTGGATGAAATCGTCGTTCTTGATGTGACGCGCCCTGGGCAAGGGACAAGGGAAAACTTTTTTCGCGTCGTAAAGGATTTCGCCAGCCGCTGCTTTGTTCCGCTGGCCGCCGGGGGAGGCATCCGCAGTCTGGACGATGTGAAACGGATGATTGACCTGGGCGCTGACAAGGTGGTCGTCAACAGCATGACTGTCGAGCGACCGGCCCTGTTGGGCGAAATCGCATCTTTGTACGGCGCCCAGTGTGTGGTTTGTTCGATTGATGCTCGCCAAACGGCCGACGGCAGGCGGTACGAGGCTTTCACCCATTTCGGCACACGGCCAACGGGACTGGAGCCAGCCAAACTGGCCCGTCAAGCCCAGACGGCTGGAGCTGGAGAGATTCTCATCACTTCGATCGAGCGTGATGGCTCGTTAAGCGGCTATGATCTCGATCTGTGCCGCAGCGTGACGGAAGCGGTTTCGGTTCCGGTTCTGGTCAGCGGCGGCGCCGGGAGTTGGCAGCATTTCGTCGACGCCTTCAACAAGGCGGGAGCGTCGGGAGTTTGCACCAGCAACATCTATCACTTTACGGAAACCAGCATCCGTAGCGCCAAAAATTTCCTCGATAAAGCTGGAATCGCGGTTCGCAAGTGATTCCAGAACAATTGGATTTACGTATCACCATTGGGCGATGGGTATGGTCAGACTTTGTGTTTTCATGAATGGTGATCGTGGACTTGCTGTTTGCAACGCCCTGGTCGCGGCAGGCATCGATATAGACGCTGTCTATCTTCCTGCGGCGATGCTGAAGAAAGAAGTGGTGGTTGCGCCCCTGGCCCGATTGGGATTGACCGTGGTTGGCATCGAGAATGTCAACGATCCGGCTTTCATCGACAGCGTTGCTGCCCGGCGGCCAGACATATTCGCAGTCGCCGGGTTTTCAACCATCTTCAGCACCGACCTTCTTGCGATCCCGCGTCTTGGAACTTTGAATCTCCATGCCGGGCGCTTGCCTCAATATCGAGGTGGTTCGCCGTTGAACTGGCAAATCATCAATGGTGAATCCGAAGCGGGATTGAGCGTGATCCGGATGGACGCCGGGATCGACACCGGCAACGTCATGGCCGCCGGTCTCATACCAATCCACATTGACGACACCATTGCGGATGTCCACGCGAAGGCGAATGCTGCATTTCCTGCCCTGGTTCTGGACGCCATCCATCGTATGACAGCGGGTTCGCCAGGAGAACGCCAGGACGATAGGCTGGCTGGCTATTGGCATCAGCGCAACGATGGTGATGGACGCATAGTCTGGGAACGGCTCAATGCGCGGGCTGTGCACGATCTCGTCCGCGCCATCACACGCCCCTACAATGGAGCCTATTGTTATCTGGGTGATCGGATGGTCAGGGTGTTCAGAACATCTCTACTCAATTCCTTTCCAGTTCATGGCGTTCCCGGGCGAGTGGTCTATCTGCAAGGGCTTGGCCCTCTTGTCATTTGCCAGGACAAGGCAATTCTATTGGATGATTACTCAATATCTGAAAATAATGCGCAGAAACTACCGAATGGCGCTCATTTAAGATGAAATACTGTTTAACATTCAAAATTCTACTTCGGGATTTAATATTCTGGGTGTTCCAGCCAAAAAAATCCATTTTCTTTGAATGGCGCTGCGGAGATGGTGGTCTTGCGAGAATGGCGCGTTTGAATTAATATACTTACATCTTATCTGTACGAAACAATGTCTTGGAGATTGCGGTGTCAGAGTCTCTCAGGGTCGGAGCACGCGCTTCAATCGGAAGTTTCCGCGAAAGCTTCCAGAATCTGCCGATAGATGCAAAAAAAATTGATGCCTTGAATGACTATGTTAGACAGGGAGACTCCATATACGTTCATAAGACCACTGGTGTCGTGTCGTCGGATTTAAAGCACACGCCAGAGGATATCATTGATTACTGGAGTTCGAAAATATTTACGAGCACTTCGACTGAAGACTATTCGGCTTATTTTCCGTTCGCGCGAGCAAGGCTCTACTATGTTGCTCGCGTGATCGTTGACAATATTCTAAAGAAAGAAAATATCTCCGATCCCGTCTCTTATTGCGATTTTGCAACAGGTCAGGGCGTCCTTCCGGACCTGATTCGCAGGGAGTGGCCGGGTCTGCAAATCCGCTGCACGGAAGGATCAGAGGTTCTGGTCGAAAAACTGCGGAATTCTGGTTTCGAAGCCAGCCATTGCATGCTGGGGGACGGCAAATTGCCGCCTTTTTCCGTGGACATCGGCACACTCACCTGGACTCTCTGCAATTGCATTCGCCCTCTCGACGTCCTGATGGAGGTTCGCAAGAACATCAAAGATGGTGGCTATATGGTTCTGGCGGATTCGTCTCGGATCCTTGTTCCATTCCGGAAATCATTGCGTGATCTTTTCAACCCGAAAAACCCTGCCGACGTGCATCCATATCTTTTCTCCGCAAATTCAATGTGCGCCCTTCTGCGCTGCGCCGGATTCAAGCCCGTATATATCAATCGCTATTTTGACTCCGACGTTCTTTTGGTGATCGGCCAGAAGGAGAACGCGCTTCCTTCAGACGATTTGGTGATACCAGCCGACAACTCTGGCCATGTCTTCGATTTCTTCACAAAGGCGCATGAGCTGACGGCATCCTTTGACTCTTGGAATGCGTCATCCCCGTCTTACAGTGGATAAGCGTACCAATCGCCACGGATAAAACAAATATCTAGGGCCATATCGGCCTTGGAATTTTACCGACCACCAGGAGGCATTGCGTTGGAATCGATCACCTTGAAATGCAACTTTATCCGTTGATAAGAAGCATGGGGCGCTCGAGGTCTAACGCAATGCTCTCCAGTCAGCCCGATCACGGCATCTGTTTCATCCGGAGATTTTATCATGAAGAAAATAACCGTTCAGGAAGCATTGGAAATAGCGCGCCAGCATCAGAATGATGGAAAAATTTTTGAGTCGGAAAGTATATATAAACAAATATTGCAGATTCAACCGAACAATGCCGACGCCAATGCTGGACTGTTTCGTCTTCAGAAAAACAAAAGCAACAGTCGCCTCCCTACCAAAATCAACCTACAGGCACCCACCGATCCAGCCGCGACAGCTGTATCGGCAACTTTGACGTATCTTCTGTTCAAGTTAATATTTTCCCCTCGCGACCGGGCTATCCATTTGTTTGACCAATTGCGGTTTGATTCTCGAGATGCCTCCGCCGAATCGGAAGGCAGCGAGAATCCTGAGGGAATCGAAACGATCATTCCAAATATCCAGGCTGGCATCCTGCATTTGGAAGAGCAGCGCTATGATGAAGCTCTCTCAGAATTCAGGAAATCCATCGTTTCCTTCTTGGATATCGTCGAGCAGGGGAAGATCAGTCAGTCCTTAGTTATTTTTCAGAGTGTTCTCGACCATGTTCTGAAGAACACTCGTTGCAACACCCCCGACATTTTGGCGCTCGTCGCAAGCGCGGTGGCAAGTCTCGAGAAAGGCACGTTGGAGGAGTTCGGGCATATTGCTCGCTTGCGCTTGTATACGCAAAGCGACGCTTTGTTCACCGACATGCTTGCCTCGCTCACCAATGCCCGTCGTCCTCCGGTGGAGACGGGAAGAACGGGGATTCTTGGTTCCATCAATACGCCCGAGATCGCAAAGGCGCTCGCTCAAACGCGTGAAGAGGGCTATCACCTGTTCGAAAAGCGACTGCCGTGCGATATGGTGGACCGTCTTGTCAGGATGTCACTTTCGGTCTCTGCCACAGGCATCCAGGCTGACGGGACGGAAAAGGAAATGGCCTGCGTCGATTTCGACGATACCGGGTTTGATGGTTTCAGCATCGATGCTCAAACACTTCTTGATGATCCCGACATTCAGGCATTGATGTGCGATCCTTCACTGTTCAGCTTCATGCAGCAGCATCTTGGTTGTGAACCGATCTGCGTCGGCCCGGTGATGCGCTGGAGCGTGCCAAGTGATCGCACCTCTCCCAGCGATGCGCTTGCCCAGCTTTATCACTGGGATGCCGATGCAGTAAAATGGCTCAAAATTTTCCTGTATCTTACCGATGTAGATGAGACGAGCGGGCCTCATGTTTACATTAAAGGCACGCATCGTCCTTATGCAAAGCCAAAAGATCTTTTGAACAGATTCTATGCCAGAATCTCAGATGAGGATATTGAGCGTTATTATGATGAAGATCAAATCATTACTGTTTGCGGGCCGCAAGGGAGCATTATTTTTGGAGACACCCGATGCTACCATAAAGGATTGAAGCCAACGAAAAACAGGAGACTTCTCCTGCAATTCAATTTTTTTTCCACTCTTATCGGAACAAACCTGTGGCAAGGAAAGAAATTAATTATTAAACGCAACTATACACAAAAATTTTTAGATTTTGTCGCCAAACACCCTCTTGCATTCCCTGATGTTTATTACATACGGGAAAAATAATAACTATTTCCTCAAAGTCTGTTTAATAGCCTGTCCAATAGGACAACCGCCGGAGTGTAATTTCTCAGAGTCTGACTCAGAATCGCTCTGACTGCGCTCATGTTCGGTGGGTCGCTCGAACATGAGCGCAGTCAGAGCGATTCTGAGTCAGACTCTTAAACCTAAGAGGGTTTTTCGAACTCCACCCACGAAAGGGCGGGGTCTCAGTCGAGAAAGGGCGGCTTCCAGCCATAATACTCCATGGCGGGAGCGACATCGACCGGCGCTTCGGCACGGTGCAGGGCGACCAGATCGTCCGCCGTCAACCGGGGCCCGTATCCCGTGGGATCGTAGAACGGAATGCCTTCAGCGAAAGCCTGTTCGATCGCCGTGGTGTCACGGTCGGCCGGTGCGTAGGCCTTGAAAGACAACCCCTGAACCCGTCGATAACCTTCGTTGACGAACTCCGCATGCAGCGATTCAGCCGTGCTCTGACCTTGAAAGCCCCAGCTCATGAACACAAAGAGGCCGAGCGGGGACGTCTTCAGGAGCGGCAAGGCTCTGCGCATCAGCAAACGGGCGCAAACCAGATGCATCTCGCAAAGGTTCGAGTTGGCATAGACCACATCAATCGGACGCGGCGACACGCCGAACATCGCGTAATGCTGCCACCAGGGCACATGCAGCCCCCGTGTCTGCGTGAAGGCCGGATCGTCGGGTGCGGCGGCGTCGAGCAGCGCCCCTTCGCGGAAATCATCGCCGATGATTTCACGCATCAGCCGATTCTGCCACAGATAAAGCGCCGGGGACACGTCGTAGCTTGCGTAAGAATGCCCGCTGATGGCCAGCAGCGCGCCAAGATAGCCCAACCCTGGGCCCGCTTCATAGACCGACAGGCTGCTTCGCCCCGCCAAGCGCGCCAACTCGGTCAGGATGCGGAACGGCGCCACTTGAACCAGAAGATTGGAAATGGGCCGCAGAGCACGGCCGAACATGCGGCCGCTCATCCGGGCCACATGGTCACGCACAGCGTCCACCAGAGCCTTCTCGTCGGCTGTGAAGCGGTTGACGTAGCAAGCCGGCGCAAAACGCGCGTCGGGCTTGAACAAGCCGGGGATTTCCGACTCGAAATTGTGATCGACGTATCGGATGAGTTCGCGCTCGCTGCTCAGTTCGACAGGAACGCCGTTCCGGTGATAGGTGATCGGGGTGAAAGCCGTCAGGATGGGAAGAGCCGTTTCGGCGGTCGCCTGCGCCTCAAGCGCGATGTAGCGCTCCATCGTAATGATTTCGCTCACGTCGGCATCGACCGGCCGAAGCGTTTCCCTCTCATCCCTAGCGTTCCCCACCATAACCGCGTCCTCCAGTTTTCGATCCGTAACGACTTTGCTCCGCAGTCCCTTCAAGGACGCAGAAAAACAGAATGACAGGCCCGCTTTGCGGAACGGCCCTGGATTCCAGGAGAGCGTGCGAAGCGGAGCACCCGGACCGTTTGAGATTCCCTATCTTCCCGCCTCACACAGCCAGCGTCGGACAGCCTTCCGGCAAATCCACCACCTACGGCTCCAGGATTCGACCGATGTCGGCCCCACCATGGCGCCCCGGGACCACACCCCACACCAAACCCCGCCATTAGCATCCGGCGCGTTCCCGACGCCACGTTGTCGCTCAGGCTGTGGCAGATCGCCAGCGGGATGGAGGCGCAGCTGGTGTTGTCGAGGCCGTGCATGTCGATCACAAACTTCCCGACCGGGATCTGTACGCGCTTGCGCAGATGCTCCAGCATGAACTTGTTGGCCTAGCGCAGAACCACCCAATCCAGGGAGTCGATGGTGGTCCCCGCGTGCTCCAGCGTCTCGCGCAGCAGGACCGACACGGCGCGCAGGCTGAAAGAGAACACCTCCACCCCGTTCAGCGTCAGGCGCGCGTCGGTCATCAGGCGAGTCTCCTCCTCCGGGCTGCGGGGCTCGCCCGATGAGATCAGGCCGTCGCGCTTGCCGTCGGCCTTGACGAGGATGTGCGGCGCGCCGCCACCATCGGCGCTTAGCGCCACCGGGATGGGGGAGGCGTGCGGATCCACCTCCAGCAGCGCGGTGGCGGATCCAGCGTGGCCGAACAGCGGCAGGGCGGCGCGGTCCTCGGGGTGCAGCTAGCGGGTGGCGTTGTCTCCGCACAGCACCAAGCCCGCGCGCGCGGTCGAGCCGCCCATCGGCGGCGCGGCGATCCACAGCCCGTAGGCGTAGCCCGAGCCGCCCAGGGACACGTCGAAGGCCGCCGCGCTGGTCGGCAGGCCGAGGCGGTTCTGCATGACGCAGGCGGTCGCCAGCAGCACGTAATCGGCATCCTGCGAGACGAAGACCAGAACCTCTACGCTCGCCGGATCCCAATCGAGCTGCGCCATCAGCCCTTCCGCCGCCGCCACGCACATGTCCGACGCGCAATAGGACCGGCAGCACGCGGTGTTCGTGGACGCCCGCAGTGACGGCCAGCTTCTTCGCCTCCTCCACCGTGAAAATGCCGGGGTCCTCGACGAAGGAATGACGCTGGCGCGGCACGACCGCGCGCAAGCCGGCAATCCGCACACCGTCGATGACCGCCTTCATGGAATGGCTTCCTTGACTTTTGCGAAGCGCCTAATTCGAAAGAAAACCGTGCCATAGACAGATGGGGTTTGGAAAGCGCCGTAAGTGGAGAGCAGGGCAATCGCTTGAAGACGAGGGGGATTCCGGTACGCGGGTTGCTGTGATTCATAGAGGGTCTCGGATCGGAGGCTCACCCCATGCAGGCACGGTCGCTTTTGGATCATTGTTCGGCGCTGGACGCGCCGGACCAAGAGTCTGGGCGCTCTGCTGCCGGTTCTTTATCTGCGGGGCGTCTTCACCGGCGATCACCAGCCTGGACTGCGGCCACGCCTCGCCTGTGGCGCTGCTCGCGCTCGTGCGCGACCACTGGGGCATCGAAAATCGCCGACACTGGCGCCGTGACGTCCTCTTGAGCAAAGACGCCAGCCGGGTGCGATCCGACGCCGCGCCCCAGGCGATGGCGATGCTGCGCAACACCATGCTCGGGCATCGCCAATCTCTTCGACGACCCGCTCCCCGCCGTCCGCATGGCATGCGACGAAGGTCGCTGCGCCACCATTGCAACCGTTAAGAACGGCTTTCTTCGAATGGCCCTGCACCTCATCCAGAGACCGCTTGAAACCGACTAGGAAGCACGTTAGTCATCCCAAACATTTGGGAAATGCTGACTTCCGGAACATTGACGGATGATGAAGCATCGGCATCACCATAGGACTCAGGCGAGACATCCATGATACCTCAGGTCGATCCGCGTGCGAGCTATCGCGAAGACAAGGCGCTCTTGGACGCCGCCGTTTTGCGCGTTCTGGACTCCGGCATGTACATCATGGGTCAGGAGGTCGAGGCCTTCGAAGCGGAGTTCGCCGCCTGGATCGGAGCCCGTCATGGCATCGCCGTCGCCAACGGGACCCAGGCGGTGGAAATCGCCCTGCGGTCGGTCGGGGTTGGGGCCGGTGATCTGGTGTTGACCGTTTCCCACACCGCCGTCGCCACGGCTGCGGCCATTCGCGCTTGCGGAGCCGAGCCGGTGTGGGTGGATGTTGCTGACGGTCACTTCACCATGGATGTCGGGCTGCTCGACGAGACCGCTGCGACGTTGCGCGCTGGGCCGGATGGGGCGCGGCTGAAGGCGGTGGTCGCGGTCCATCTCTATGGCGCGATGGTGGAGCCTGGCCCGCTGCTTGAGGTCTGTCGCCGCCATGAGTTGAAGTTGGTTGAGGATTGCGCCCAGGCTCACGGCGCCGCCTGGGATGGCAAGCGGGCTGGGAGCTTTGGCGACGCGAGCGCCTTCAGCTTCTATCCCACGAAAAATCTTGGCGCGCTTGGTGACGGCGGCATGGTCTGCACCAGTGACGATGCGGCAGCCGAACTGGCTCGGCTGATCCGCCAATATGGTTGGAAAGAGCGTTACATCAGCGCCATCGAAGGCATCAACAGTCGGCTCGATCCGGTGCAGGCCGCCATTTTGCGCATTGGTCTGGTTCGGCTGGAAGAGCGCAACCAGCGCCGACGGGCCATTGCCGCCCTTTATGACGCCGGACTGACGGGCGGCGCGATCACCACGCCAGCGGTTCCAGCGCCGCTAACCCATGCCTACCATCAGTATGTGGTGCGCACGACCGACCGCGATGGGCTAGCCGCTCGGCTCCGCGCCGAGGGTGTTGGCACTGGCATTCACTATCCGGTTCCAGTCCACGCGCAACCTGCCTATCTCGGTCGCTTCGATCGGCATTGCCGGACGTTGCGCAACACCGAGGCCGTGGCCGCTGACATCCTGAGTCTGCCCATGTACCCACAGTTGACGCACGACGATGCCCGTCGCGTGACCGATCTGATCCGCAAGTTCCAGGGGGCCTGATGGCACCGCCCATCCGCTATTACTGCTCTTACTTCGACCATCGCTATCTGCCGCGTGGCCTGGTGCTGATGGAGTCGATCTGGGCCTACAACCCGGCGGCTCGCTTTTTCGTCTTATGCTTTGACGAGGAGTGCAAGCGGCTGCTCGACCAATTCGCCCATCCCAACATCACCGCAATCCCGCTGGCGGAGTTGGAGGCGGCCGATCCAGAGCTGCTGGTGGCCAAGGCCAATCGGTCGTTGGTGGAGTATTACTTCACCTGCACGCCCAGTTGGCCGTCATACCTGTTCGACCGTTTTCCTGAAATCGACCTTATCACCTATCTCGATGCCGACCTCTGGTTCTTCGCTGATCCAGAGATTGTGCATGAGGAGATCGGCGACGCTTCGGTCGCCATCATCCCGCACCGATTCTCTCCCGAACGCCAACATCTTGCCAAGTACGGTTTGTTCAACGTCGGTTGGGTGTCCTGGCGCAACGACGAAGAGGGACGGCGCTGCCTTGCCGACTATCGGGCGAACTGCATCGCTTGGTGTTACGATCGGTTGGAAGAAAACCGCTTCGCCGACCAGAAGTATCTTGACGCGTGGCCGGCCAAATATCCGAACCTGCGCATCATCCAACACATCGGCGCCAATCTGGCGGCCTGGAACATCAACAGCCACTGCCTGTCTGTGGTGGACGACATCCTGTTCTTCGGCGACCGCCGCGTGATTTTTTTCCATTACCACGCCTTGCGCGAGATGCCCGACGGTCGCTGGAACCTAAGCCTCGACAGTCTCATGGGACAGCGCCATCCGCTGCTGATCGACGCCATCTACCGTCCCTATGTGGAACGGCTGAAGGCCAAGGGCGTGGAGATGGAAGAGCGCTACGGACCGATCCGCAAATACACCGACATCCGCTATGCCAAAAAGCATGAAGCCAAACTGGACGCCGCGCCGTTCCCGCCCGGCGGCTGGCGCTATGTTGGCGTCTCCTGGCCCGAACCGGTCAATCCCCAAAATGGTGGTTGGTCCTTCGAAGCCATCGCCGACATCCGCCGCAAGCAGGTTGCCGAGTTCCGCCAACGCCCTTCCGCCATCGCAGCCGGGAGCACGTTGCTGGAGCAAGCCAATTCGCTCGTTGCCGCAACGGCGCTCAACCATGTGCAGGGTCGTCTTGGCGCTGCGGAGGCGGTGTCGATCCTTGATTGGGGCGGAGCTGTTGGACTGACCGCCGAGGTTCTGCATCGGCTGGCTCCCACCGTTTCCTTCTCCTACACGGTCAAGGAGGTGGCCGAGATTTGCAGGCTTGGCGCCGAACTGATGCCGGGAATCGCCTTCACCGACAAAGAGGACAAGGCGCTTGCTCAGCGCTACAATCTGGCGATCGCCAGTGCGTCGCTGCATTACAGCCGTGACTGGCGCGCTGTGGCGACCGGGTTGGCCGATTCGGCGAACACGGGCCTGCTCATCGCCCGTCAGCCGACGGTGCGCGATCAGCCTTCCTACGTTGCTTACCAGAACGCTTATGGCACGGTCTTCACCTGCTGGATCCTGAACGAACGCGAGCTGGTTGAGGTGATCCGCAGTCGTGGGTTCGAGGTGGCGCAGCGTTTCCTATCCGGTGACGCCGCGCAGATTGACGGAGCGCCCAAACAGCCGACCTTCCACTCCTATTTGTTCGAACGGGTGCGTGACGTTCCGACCAATTGAGGGGATGAAGCGGTGAGACGATGACAAGGAAGATGTCTATGACGGTCGATCCGACAAATCTGGCGGGCAGCAATGCCCTGATTATCGGCGGGTTGGGCTTCATCGGCTCCAACCTTGCCATGCGACTGGTTGAGTTGGGGGCCTCGGTTCTGCTGGTGGACAGCATGAATCCTCTCTACGGCGGCAACCTGCACAACATCGCCCCGATCAAGGACCGCGTGCGCGTCAACATCGCCGATGTCCGCGATAAGCACAGCCTGTCCTATCTGGTGAAGGACCAGCAGGTCATCTTCAATCTGGCCGGCCAGACCAGCCATATGGATTCGATGGCCGACCCTTTCACCGATCTGGAGATCAACTGCACCGCGCAGTTGTCGCTGCTGGAGGTCTGTCGGGCGCACAATCCCGACGCCAAGTTGGTGTTCGCCAGCACGCGCCAGATCTACGGTCGACCGCAGTATTTGCCTGTGGACGAGAAACATCCCATCCGTCCCGTCGACGTGAACGGCATCAACAAGGCGGCGGGCGAATTTTATCATATCCTCTACAACGACGTGTACGGCATCCGGGCCACTGTGCTGCGTTTGACGAACACCTATGGTCCGCGCATGCGCATCAAGGACGCCCGCCAGACTTTCCTGGGCATCTGGATCCAGAATCTGTTGCAGGGCGCTGCGATCGATGTGTGGGGTGGCGCTCAACTGCGCGACTTCAACTATGTCGACGATGTTGTCGATGCCCTGCTGATCGCGGCCCTTGATCGCGCCAGCGATGGAAAAGTCTACAACATCGGCAGTGAGGAAGTGCTGTCGCTGGAGGAGGTGGCGCGTCTTCTGACCGCGCTGCGGCCCGATGGACGTTACACCGTGCGCGATTACCCGGCTGAACGCCGCAAAATCGACATTGGTGATTATTATTCCGACTTTACCCTGTTCCGCACCGCCACCGGCTGGACACCGAAGACAAGCTTCCGCGAAGGGATTGAGCGGACGGTGGATTTCTTCCAGACCAACAGGGAGCATTACGGCTGAGCCGTTCGCATTGCCCCTTCATCCACATTGACCGTCTATAGGTCCCAGAGGCTTCCCATGCGCTTCCTAATCGTTGACACCGTCTATGACGGCTTTCTCCAGTGGCTCTACAACACACGGGCGCCAGGCTTGGCGGTACGGTCGTTTGATGAGCAGTACCGCGCGCAGGTTGATGGATTCTTCCACACCGCCGGCGCTTGGAGCGAACCGTTGCGCGCGCTCGGTCACGAAGTGCTCGACATCACGGCCAACAACGCGCCCCAGCAGGTCCGCTGGATGGTTGAGAATGATCGACTGGATGCCGCGAAGACGTTGAGCGATGCGCTGGTGTTTGGTGGCTACAGCCTGCGGCAGAAGCAGGATTTTGGCTGGCAGCGCGGCTTTGTCGCCGAACAGGTGCGCAAGTTCCGCCCCGACGTCTTGCTGTGCGCCAACCTTTACATGTTCGATGACGCATTTCTGGAAACGGTCAAAGGCAGCTATGGGGTCGCCGTCGGCCAACACGCGGCGGTCATGCCGCGCAACAGCCTCAAACGTTACGATCTGATTATCTCGTCGCTGCCCAATCAGGTCGCTGCGTTCAAGGAACAAGGCATCCGCAGCGAGTTGGTCAAGTTGGCGTTCGATGAACGGTTGCTGTTGCAGTTGGCCGACCATGGCAAGCCCCACGACCTCGCCTTCATCGGTCAAATCTCATCGCATCACCGTGGTCGCGCCCGTTTCATCGCCGACGTGGCGCAGGAGTTGCCGGTTTCTTTCTGGGGCAGCGCTTCCTGGCCGGAGGACATCGACCCGTCCGCGCTGAAAATCACCAGCAATCCACCGTTGTGGGGCCTGCCGATGTATCAGGCCTTAAAAGACTGCCGGATGGTGCTGAACTTCCACCTCGACGCCGCTGGGGACTATGCCAACAACCTGCGTCTGTTTGAGGTGACAGGGGTCGGCTCGGTCCTGGTGACTGACAACAAACGAAACATCCGCGACTATTTCGACCCAGGCCGTGAAATCGTGGTTTATGATGACGCCCCTGGCTGCATTGCCGCGATCAAGCGCCTTCAATCGGCGCCGGACGAGTTGGACGCCATCGCCAAGGCCGGTCAGCAGGCGGTGCTGTCGCGCCACACCTATCACCATCGTGTTCGCGACCTCCTGCCCCTGCTTGGTTGAGCAACGCAAGCGGAGCAAGGAAACACTGGTATGCGGATCCTGGCCATTTCGGGCAATCTCGACTTTTCGGGATCATCCCTCGCCCTTTACCGCTTTCTGAAAGGGTTGGTGACTGGGGATATGGCCGGGCGGCATGAGGTTGAGGTGTTGTGGTGCCAACTTGGCCCGCCATCGCTAAGAAACGCCTACACCGCTCTTGGCATCCCGGTGATTCTGGACGCGACGCCTAAGTCGTACGACGTG
This sequence comes from Azospirillum cavernae, assembly GCF_003590795.1. Lineage (GTDB taxonomy): Bacteria > Pseudomonadota > Alphaproteobacteria > Azospirillales > Azospirillaceae > Azospirillum > Azospirillum cavernae. Next base: position 92,297 of record NZ_QYUL01000006.1, on the reverse strand, counting down.
GTGCTGTGCAACTCTATCCTGACCGGCGCCCTGGTTCAGCGCTGTGTTGCCCAGTGCCCAACAGTCTGGTGGATTCACGAGCCATGCTTCGGCGCCGACATAGTCCGCCAGAACCCGGCGATGTTCGGGGCCTTCACCACAGCGACCACCATCGTTTTTCCGACCCGCTGGCAGGCGACCAACGTCTATCAGGAGTGGTTGACTCGGGAAAACTGGACGGTGGTGGAGAATGGCGTGGCGGTTGATTTTCGTCCGCAGCCACGACCAACGGATCTGTTTCCGGGGTGCTTCACCATCCTACAGCTCGGAACCGTTGAATTGCGAAAGGGTGTTGATTTGACGTTGGAGGCGGTTCGCCGACTGGGCGACCCACGCGTGCATCTGGTTTATGTCGGACCGCGTCACCCGAATTTCATGCCCGAACTGACGGTTGAGGAAACCACGCGCATTCGCTTCCTTGGCTCTAAGTCTGAAATCCAGGTTGCCGCCTATCTTCAGCATTGCGACGCGCTGTCCTGTCCGACCCGTGACGACCTAGTCGCTCTGGCCATCCTGGAAGCCTTGCAGAGTGGTCTTGCGGTCGCGGCAAGCGACTTTGGCGCAATTCCAGACACCATCCGCCACGATTGGAATGGCTTGCTCTCTCCGGTTGATGATGCGGTCAGCCTAACCGACAATCTTGTTCGGCTGCGCGATGACTTGGCGCTGCGTCGCAATCTCGCTGTCAATGGGCGGGAAACCCACCGAAAACGCCACAGCGCTGAACAGCACCGGAGTGGCCTGTTGGCGATTCTGGAGCGGACTGCTGGTATGGTCAAGTAGAACCCAGCGTCAGAGTGAGTTGGTCGCCACCTGTCGGACAATTTTCGGCGGCGCTACGCTTGGTTCATGTCTGGGGGGACGCCATAGAACGGGCAGGAATATACGTCGCCATTATCAACTAGAGGCCGTTGATATTCAGGATTCCTCAGGACGCGAAAATGTGATTCAACCTCCTTTTCGGGAAGGAGGCTTGAATGAGCGGGGGTCGTTTTCCTGCGCGACGGCCGCCTATGCCTCACGAACAACGCCGCCGAACGCGCTCTGCGCGGGATCGCTCTGGGCCGGAACGCAGATTCATCTATTCTGGCAGGCGCCCTTAGCCTAACCGGTTCGGATGCGCGTGCGCCCGAACCGGTCTCCGTTTCGGCGCGCTCAGTTGCGACCGTAGGAATCTTCCAGCCGAACGATGTCATCCTCTCCCAGATAGGAGCCGGATTGCACCTCGATGATGGTCAGCGGCACTTTGCCGGGATTCTCCAGCCGGTGAACCGTGCCGATGGGGATGTAGATGGACTGATTCTCATAGACCATCACCTGCTCGTCGCCACGCGTGACCAAAGCCGTGCCATTGACCACCACCCAATGCTCGGCCCGGTGATGATGCTTCTGAAGCGACAATTGCGACCCCGGGGCGATGGTCAGGCTTTTGACCTGAAAACGCTCGCCGGTGTGCAGCGACTGGTAAGACCCCCAAGGTCGATGGACCTTGCGATGGTTGATCGCCTCGCTGCGCCCGGTCTTCTTCAGCCGGTCAACGATGCGCTTCACGTCCTGGGCGTGGTCGCGGTCGGCCACCAGAACGGCGTCGTCCACCACCACCACCACGGCGTTCTTCACCCCGACCACGGCGGTCAGGTGGTTTTCGCTGCGCACGTAGCAGTCGCTCGCCCCTTCCATCAGGACATCGCCGACCAACACATTGCCATCAGCGTCCTTGCTGCCGACGTCCCACAACGCCGACCAGGCGCCGACGTCGGTCCAACCGATGTCGCAGGGAACCACGGCGGCCATGTCGGTCCGCTCCATCACCGCATAGTCGATGGAGATGGACGGAGCGACGGCAAAGGCCGTGGCGTCCAGACGGAAGAAATCCAGATCGGACTGGCCGCCGTCCAACGCGGCGCGGCAGGCGGCGACCACCGCCGGAGCGTGGCGCTCCAGTTCGGCGAGAAGCTGACCGACAGGGAACAGGAACATGCCGCTGTTCCAGGCGTAACCGCCATCCTCCAAATAGGATTGGGCAACCGCCAGCGTCGGCTTCTCAACGAAAGCCGCGACCTCGAAAGCCCCCTCGACCTCATCCAACGGCCGACCACGCTGGATGTAACCATAGCCGGTTTCCGGAGTCGTCGGAGCGATGCCGAACGTGACCAGACGCCCGGTCTGCGCCGCCTGAGCGGCGACCAGCACCGTCTGGCGGAAGGCGTCGGGCGCCCGGATCTCATGGTCGGCGGGCAACAGCAGAAGCAGCGCGTCAGGATCGGTCGCGGCGACGCTCAGCGCGGCGAGCGCGCAGGCGGCGGCGGTGTTGCGGCCCATCGGCTCCAGCAGGATGCCGCGCGGCTTCAACCCGGACTGGCGGAGCTGTTCCGCGACAAGAAAGCGATGTTCCTGATTGCAGACCACCAGCGGCGGCGCAAAGGCCAGTTCGTCGCCAACCCGCAAGGCCGTGTCCTGAAACATCGTCCGGTCAGAACACAAGGCCAGGAACTGCTTGGGATACAGTTCCCGCGACAACGGCCACAAACGGGACCCGGAACCGCCGGACAACAGCACCGGAACGATCTTTTGCGCGGAAACGCTGTTCATTGCTGCCGTCCTATTGCTTGGCGCACGACGCGCGCCCTTCGGTTTGATGGCCTGGTTTGATGGCCTGAAGACCAGACCGGCAAACCGGGGCGGACCGTTTATAGACCGACCGCTTTCCGATCCACAAGCGCCCCTCCAACCCCGAACCGGCTGGAAACGCCCGACATGAAGCCGACAGAACCACGAGAGAGACAAGACTCCAAACACGGTCGCCGCAACCCGCCCAAACCGCCTATCCTGCTCCCATTGAGTTTGGACTCTTGTCGCGCCCCCCCCTCCATTCCCACTCCTCAAGAAAGATCGGATGGCTGGCCATGACCGGCTTGCAGAAGCGTCGAGCGGAGCAAAGCGCGACAGAACTCCAAACGCCACCCGATTCGCGCCCGTCTGAACAGGAACGCGACTCGGAATACCAGGAAACATCAATGATTCCGCCATACACTCAGTCCCAAACCCTGGATCTTCGTCACCACAACCCCAGACCCAACGATAAATCCACAGCCCGAATCGACTATCCACTGGAGTCTTGTCGCGACAATTCTGGAGTCTTGTCGCGCGACTCGCGATTCTCTACTGGAGTCTTGTCGCGCAAACTATTAATAGAAACAAATAATCAAACAAATAGTTTGCGCGACAAGACTCCAAATTGCTGACACGGAAACCTCGTGATATACCGATCTCCATAAAGTCCTGCCAAGGTCAGCCCGCTATGGGACAGATACATCACCTGATTACCCAGCTTGGACGAGACCAGGCGAAAGCTCTCCAACCAGATCCGGAGAGACGTTCCCTAGTTGACGTCGCGGCAGCCGTCCTCGAAGAGGAGCGGCAAGAGCTTGGCATCACCTATTCCGGTTTTGCGCTAACCGCGCTTCCACATCGCCGTCTTCCGGATGACCAGCCTTGGGAACGCCGAGGACATAAGATTCGTTTGCTGATCGAGCCGGGACGACTGCCCGTTCGCAACGGAGGATTCAAACTTTACGGCGTTCCTTATGGCAGCCGCGCCCGCATGATTCTGCTCTATCTGCAAACCCGCGCCATCCAAACCGACAGCCGTGAAGTCGAGTTGGGACGCAGCATGCACGAATGGCTCGACCGTATGGGTTTGTCGGTCGGGGGCCAAACCTATCGTGACATTCGCGAACAGGCGTCGCGCATTGCCGCCTGCAATCTAACCTTCGCCTGGGAAGACGCCCACAGCATTGGCTTTGAAAAAGGCTCCATCGTCAAAGGCGGCATTCACTTTTCAGCCAATCCTGGTTCCGATCAGGGCAGTTTGTGGGAAGACCGCGTTCTGTTGTCCGAAGCCTTCTTTCGCGAGCTAAAGGCTCATCCCGTCCCAATCTGGGAACCGGCTCTGCGCCATATCCAGAACAACAGCACCAGCATCGACATCTATATTTGGCTGGCCTACCGGCTTCACAGCCTGTCTCGAACCACACAGATCACTTGGCCCGCCGTGTTCGAACAATTCGGCGCGGGTTACAGCCGTTTGCGTGATTTCCGGAAACGCTTCATTGAGGCGCTCCAACTGGCGCTTGCTGTCTATCCTGATGCCAGAGTTGAAGTTGAGGAACAAGGATTGCTCATGCATCCGTCGCCTCCACCAATCCCAGAACGGAAATTCGCCCAGCTTTACCGTTGAATCCGATTTCAATCGGCATCTTCCAATTTTAATGTTTTGCAGCCTAGGGTCAGTGCGACAAGACTCCAAACTCCAAGGCTCAAAGCAGCTTCCCTGCAAACGAATGTGAGACACCAACCGAAACGGCGACGGGCTGGTTCCGGTAGATCACAGGCCGACCCGGCTCCAGCGGCCAGCGTGAATCACCGCTAACCTCATACCACCAAAACCGGATAGTCATCCGGCAGATTTACCACCTGGGGTTCTGGCATCGGCCCAAGATTCGCCACCATGCCGCCCCAGGACCAACCAACGCCAAAACCTGCCATCAGTGTCTTAACCCTCCGCTCCGCCAACTCTCTGCCCAAGCTGTGGCAAATCGCCAACGGGATAGACGCGGAGCTGGTGTTGCCAAACCCCTGCATGTCGATAACGAACTTGTCTGTTGGCGCCTTCACCTTTTTGCGCAGATGCTCCAGCATGAAAGCATTAGCCTGGTGCAACACGAAGCGGTCGATGCCGTCGATGTCGGTTCCAGCATGCTCCATCGTCTCGCGCAGCAGCGGCGGCACGGCGCGCAGGGTGAAGGAGAAAACCTCCGCCCCGTTCAGGGCCAGGCGCGAATCGCGCTCCAGCGCCGCCGCCGCGTCCGGGTCAATGGCGCGGTTGGCCGACGCCACTGGCGGGATCAGGCAATGGCGCTTGCCGCCCGCCTTGACGAAGATGTGCGGCGCGCCCGCCCCGTCGGTGCCGATCACCACAGAAATGGGCGTGGCCTCGGGATCAACCTCCAGCGCGGTGGCCGACCCGGCGTCGCCGAACAGCGGCAGGGTCGCCCGGTCTTCCGGGTGCAAATGGCGGGTGGCGTTGTCGCCGCACAGCACCAGGGCGCGCCGTGCGGTCGAACCGCCCAGCAGGCGGGACGCGATCCACAGCCCATAGACATAGCCCGAGCAGCCCAACGGCACGTCGAAGGCCGCCGTGCTCGTCGGCAGGCCCAGCCGCTTTTGCATGATGCAGGCGGTGGCGGGCAGCACGTAATCGGCGTCCTGGGACACGAAGATCAGCACCTCGACGCTGGCCGGATCCCAATCGAGTTGCGCCATCAGCCCTTCCGCCGCCGCGACGCACAGGTCCGACGCGCAATAGGGCGGGGCCAAGACGCGGCGTTCGTGGACGCCGATGGTGGCGGCCAGCTTCCGAACCTCTTCGGGTGTGAAGATGCCGGGATCCTCGACGAAGGAATGGCGCTGCGACGGCACCACCGCCCGCAAACCCGCGATCCGCACCCCTTCGACGACCGCTTTCATGATGTCCTGTCCTTGCCTGTTGCTCGTCCGGCGACGCTTTGACCCGCGCCTCCCGCCAGCCTACGGCAAAATGCCCTAACGACAGGCAAATTTCGCGCGGTCTATAACCGTGGCGGAACAGGGGGCTGTGCTATGGTCGGCCATCCCCCCACAAGATGGACGCCGCGCCCCATGACCGCCCTTTACAACCCCATGGATCTGTCTGGCCGCCGCATGCTGGTCACGGGCGCGTCGGCTGGAATCGGGCGGGCGACGGCGGTGATGCTGTCACGGCTGGGCGCGCGCGTGATCCTGAACGGGCGCGACGTCGACCGGCTGAACGACACCGCCGCCCAGTTGGAAGGCGACGGGCACGCCGTCGCCGCCTTTGACCTGTCGGAGCTGGAGGCGGTGCCGGGGTGGGTGAAGCAACTGGCCGCCGATCACGGACCGCTGGACGGCATCGCCCATTGCGCCGGGATTCAGACGCTGCGCCCAATCCGCATCTTCTCCGCCGATTTCTTCGACTCGGTGATGCGGGCCAATCTGGGCAGCGCTCTGGCGCTCGCGCGCGGGCTGCGGCAAAAGGGCTGCCACGCCGAGCGGGCGGCGATGGCGCTGATCTCCTCGACCGCCGCGACGGCGGCCTCGCCCGGCAACGTCGTCTACGCCGCCAGCAAGGGCGGCGTCATCGCCGCCACCAAGGGGCTGGCGGTGGAGTTGCTGAGCGACGGCATCCGGGTGAATTGCGTCGTCCCCTCCATCGTCGAAACCGAGTTGATCGAACGCGGCAAGCAGAAGCTGACGGCGGAGCAGTATGAGCATCTGCGCAAGCTCCAGCCGCTGGGCTTCGGCCATCCCGACGACATCGCCCACATGCTGGCCTATCTGCTCGCCGACACCAGCCGCTGGATGACGGGATCCATCGTCACCGTGGATGGCGGGCGCACCGCCTGACGCCCGATCCCCCGAACGAGAGCTTTCCCCATGGCCGAGGACACGCCCGACACCCGCTGGTTCTTCCTCTGCGCCGCCGACGATCTGGCCAACCCGAACGCCTTCGTCACGACGCGGGTCGGCGCGATCCCGCTGGTGGCGCAGAACATCAAGGGGGAGGTGGTCGCCTTCCGCAACGTCTGCACCCACCGATTCGCGGTGATCCACGACGCGGCGAGCGGCTGCGGCCCGTTGCGCTGCCCCTATCATGGTTGGAGTTTTGACGCGGCGGGCGTGCCGGTGGGGTTGCCCTTCAACCCGACCGACTTCCAGCTCGACGCGGAAGGGCGGCGGCGGTTGGCGCTGAACCCCGCCTCGTTGGCGATGTGCGGACGCTTGGTCTTCATCCGGGTGGCGGTCGAAGGGCCAGGGCTGGAGGCGCAGATGGGCGCGGACGTCTTCGCCCGGTTGGCCGCGCTGTCGAACCGCTTCACCCGACGCGGCGAGCTGATCGACCTGGATCCGGCGGGGGAGCGGATCGAGACCGCCAACCTGCGCGCGGTCGTCGCGGCTGCGGCCCTGCGGCTGGAGGCCCTGCCGCCGCCCGGCGCCGCCGACCGCTTCGCCCGCGCCTGGACCTTCCATCCCGCCCACGCTGACGCGGAGACGCCCGCATGACCGCGCTTTTCCCGGAAACCGGCGCCTTCCTGCCGCACCATCATTTCTGGACGGAGGAGGCGTTCGCGCAGGAGCGCGAGCGGGTCTTTGGCCGCTGCTGGCTCTACATGGGGGTGTTCGACGCCAGCGGCGCGCTGTCCGCCGAGATGGCCGGGCTGCGCTTCGCCGTCCGCCGCGACGCCGACGGACGGCTGAGCGGCGAGCGCCACGACGGCGCGCGCGTCCGCCCGCTGGAGGTCGACCGCTGCGGCGCCCTGGTCTTCGCCCGCGTGGCCCCGGAGGGCGCGGACTCACACCTGGCGCCCACCCTGGCCGAGCATCTCCACCCCTACGCCGAGCGGCTGGCCGCCATGTCGGTCAATTGCGTGAACCCGGAACCGCCGGTCGGCATCCCCTTCCAAGCCAACTGGAAGGCGTTGGTCGAAAACACCATGGATGACTTCCACGGCTCCACCGTTCACCCCGACACCATCCACCCGGCGGTGCATCCCGATTGGCAAACCCATCTGGCGACGGAGCGGCATGGGGCGAACAGCGATTCCCGCTGGGTTCTGGCCGACGGCACGGCGGGCTGGTGGGCGAAGCTGGACGCCAAGCTGCGGCTGGCCAAATTCGCCGACGAGCCGTTCTACCGCCACATCTTCATCTTCCCGAATTTCTATCTGGCGAGCTTTTACGGGGCGGTGGTCATCCCGCACCGGGTCGATCCGGTCGCCCCCGATTCCTCGGTCCTGCGGTGGCAATTGTTCCTGCCGACGACCCGATTGGACAGCCCGCGCGAGCGCGCCTTTCACCGCTCCACCGCCGCCTATCTGGTGACGTCGGCCATTGGCGTGATCGACGAGGATCGCCCGGTGTGCGAAGCGGTGCAGCAGGGCCGTCCGGCCATCCTGGGCAACGGCGTCTATGGCCGCCGCGAACGCCGCATCCTGGACTTCCACGCCGCGATGCTGGCCCAGCTCGCCGGAGCGGCGGCGTGAACGGCGTCCTCACCTTCATCCCGCCGACCGAAGAGCACGCCCAGATCCTGCTCGACTGGCGCACCCGGCCCGACATCGCCGATCAAATGCTGTCGGAGGTGCCGTATGACGTCGAGCGGCAAAAGGCGTGGCTGCGCCGCTGCGCCGAGCGGACGGACTATGTTCACCGCGTCCTCTGCGTGGATGGAACGCCGTCCGGCCATGTGTCCATCACCATCACCGAACCGGCCTGGAAGATCGCCACCATCGGCGTGCTGATGGGCGAAAAAGCCGGACGGGTCGGGGCGGCGCCGCTGAACTTCGCCTACATGCTGAACCATGTCTTCTTCACGCTGGGGCTGCGCAAGGTGGTCAACCACATTCTGGGGACCAACAGCCCGCGCCTGCTGAAAGGCCAACCGATGATCGGCTACCGCCCGGTCGGCGTGCTCGCCCGACAGGTGGTGAAGGACGGCCGCGAAATCGACCTGCACGTCTTCGAAATGCTGGCCGACGATTGGCGCGCCACCCGCAACCGCTTCGGCGTCTACACCGACATGGACGGGCGGGAGTGGCGCTGATCCACAGGATCGCGACCGATCAGCGCCCCACCGCGTCCCGCCACACCGCGTGAAACTGTTGGATGCGCTCCTCGTTCAGGCCGAGCAGGGCGGGGGCGTCGGTTTGCCTCACGCCTCGAAAGGCCTGTTCGGATTCTTCCTGATCCTCGCGCAGCAGGGCGACGTTCAGGTCCCGAGCGGTGTCCTCGATCACCCGGCGCGCCGCAGAGCCGCCCTTGCCGCCCCCGTCCAGACCACCCGGATCGGCCAGAAACAGCCGCAGGCGCAGCGCGCAGCGCGCGGGGTCGAGCGGGTCATAGCTCTGCACGCTCATCACCAGACCACGGGTGAATCCAATCTCCAGATTGGGGAAAATATGCAGGTGGTCGTAATCCCGCAAACGCTCGCTGGGGCGGAAGTCCAGCCGCTTGGCCACCCCATCCCACCAGCGGGCGCTTTGGTCCGACACGCTGGTGACGCCGCGTGAATGGGCGCCCGCATGGTCGCACCGCCAGTCGCCCTTGACCAGCTTGCGGAAGGTGGTCGGATGGACGGTGTCGGCATGGTAGACCTCCAGCACGCTTTCAACGCCCATCTTCCAGTTGGCGTTCCACACCATCTCCTGTTCGTCGAAGGAGCGGACGAAGATGTCCGACGCGTGGCGCAGAACCTCGCCATACGGCCCCAGCCAATCCTCCAGCGTCGGCCCCTCCGCCGCGATCCGCAGGAACAGGAAACGCCCACAGGCCGCGACCGCCACCGGGGTCAGGGCGCGTTTGCAGCGCCCCGCCTTGTCCAAACCGAAAAAGGCGTCGTTGCCGGGAATGCCGTAGGGCACGCCGTCGCGGTCGTAAGTCCAGCCATGATAGCCACAGCGCAGCAGCCCGTTGCCGCGCGGCTCCCGCTTGATGATGGCGAATCGGTGGGCGCAGACGTTGCGGAAGGCGCGCAGCTCGCCATCAAAATTCCGAACCACCACGTCCAACCCGCCGATCCGCCGGGTCAGCCAATCGCCGGATTTGGCGAGATCGTCGGTGAATCCGGCGAACACCCAGCAGCGGCGGAAAATCCGCTCCTCCTCGACGGCGAAGACCGCCGGATCATGGTAGGCCGCCGGGGGAATGCCCGGAACGGCCTTGGCCGGCGCGAAGCCCGGCGCGCTGGGGGGCGTGTGCATGACCGGCAGGGTAACGGCGCGCCGCCGCCGGGTCCAGGGCCGACCGGGCGCCGCGCCTGCGACCGCGTGACGCTTCATCCCTCACGCTCGAAACAGGCTCGCCTCGATCCCGCGCCGTCCGTCGGCGTTGGCGATGTAGGCGCAGACCAGCGCCCGCCCATCGGGCAGGACCGTCGCCCAGGGATAGCCCAGATCCGGCGATGGCCCGTCGTCGCGCAAAAGGATCTCCGGCGCGTCGTCGGGGGATTGGGTCAGCGGGTCATAGACGCGGGCGCGCAGGCCGTAGGGCTTGTGGCGGTAGCCGCCGCACAGCAGCAACCGCCCATCGGGCAACGGGCAAGGGTCATAGGGATGACCGATCACCGCGTGCCGCCGCCACGGCTGCCAACTGTGGCCCTGATCGTCGGAGCGCGAGGTCGCCAGATGGTCGTCCAGCCCGGTGGTGCGGTGGAAGGCGGTCAACACGCCGCGCCCGTCCAGATACAACGCCGTCTCGCAAAAACCCGCCTTGCCCTCTGGATCATGGGCGATGACCGCGCGGCGCTCCCAACTCTCCCCCCGGTCGGTCGAGGCGAACAGATGGCTGGCGTAAGCGCCCCCGGTCGGGTGATGGGTGTAGCCGGTCAGCAGGATGGTTCCATCCGCCGTCTCCACCGCGCGCCCGCGCACGGCGCCGCCATGGAAGGGCCGCTGGCCGGGCAGGATGTCGGGATGATCGGGCAAAGCGGGCAGAAAGGCGTGCGGCGACCAGCTTCGCCCGCCGTCGTCGCTGTGGCGGGTGTAGCCGCCCCAGAAGAGGTAAAGGTCGCCGGTCTTTTGCGGGCTGCTGGTCAAACCGATTCCCGCCGCGCCCAGGGCCACGCCAACCGCCGCCGGAACCGGGTACCAGCAGAAACCGGCCAGCAGGATGCGCCCGTCGCGCAAAACCAGCAGGCTGGCGTCCTGGTCGGCGGCCTGCGGATCGGGCGGCAACCCGACCGGCTCGCCCACCGGCATTCCGTCATGGTCCAGAGTCAGAAGGACGGTTTGCGACCGGGAATCGAGATGATCGACATGGTCGACGCCGCTCCCCAACAGCCAACGATGATCGCGCGCCCGCCGGAAGGCGAGCAGGCTGCTTCCGTCCGCCCGCGTCGCCACCGACGGGAAGGAGGCGTAGAATCGCGCGTCCCGATACAGAACCCGATGCTCGATCCGATCCGTCACCCGTCCAACCTCCCCCGCGACGTCATGCCCCAGCCAGCATAGCCAGCGGTTGCTCGTTCCGCGCCTTGAAAAGACCTGCGGGATCGGAAAGAGTTTCACGGCGTCCTTGTCGCCTTTTGCGGGTGTTTCCACCATGACCGTCCTGACCGCACTGTCCCCCATCAGCCTGCTGGACGCCTTCCGGGCCAAGGCGCGGACCCGCATCGCCTCCCCCGGTCAGTATCTGCGCAAGATCCGGCAAGACGGGCGTTACGCCATTTACGACATCCTGCCCATCGTCACCGACCCCGACCTGCGCGACCGAATGGCCGCGATGATCGCCTGGGGACGGCCCCGCACGCCGGATTTTCACCCCTCCCTGACCGCTCGCGACTGGCGCCGAACGCTGGAGCGCGACGGCATCACCCCGCTCCTGCCGCCCATCGACCCCGGAATCGTCGCCGATCTGCGCGGGTATTTCGAGGAAACCCCCTGCATCGACTCGTTCCGCCCGCATCTGGGCTGGTTCCGGCCCGACTCGCCGCCCAGCCCGGACTCCAACATGGGCTATCACAGCATCGAGCAGATCCTGCGGGCGCCCCGTGTGATGGACCTGTTCAACGACCCGCGCGTTCTGGAAACGGCGGAGCTGTATCTGGGCTGCAAGCCGCTGCTCGACAACATCGGCTGCTGGTGGTCCTACGGCGGCGAGACCTTTGGCGCGCGCGAAGCCGCCAAGGGAACCCAGCGCCACCACCGCGACCTCGACAGCCTGCGCGGCTTCAAGATTTTCTTCTATTTGACCGATGTGGGGGAGGAGAGCGGCCCACATGTCTTCGTCAAGGGCAGCCACCGCAGCCGCCAACTCTCCACCGGCCGCGCCCTGACCGACGCCGAGGTCGAGGCCGCCTTCGGCGCACACGACACGGTGGCGATGACCGGCCCGGCGGGAAGTTGGTTTTTGGGCGACACCTACGGCGTCCACAAGGGGGCCTTGCCGCGCCGGGGCCGCCGTCTGCTGCTGTCGGCGCAATACAACGTCAACCGCACGCCGCACGGCCCCCGACAGCCCATTCTCAGCCGGGCGGAGTGCGGGCATGATCCCTTCGTGAACCAGATTTACGCGGCCCCCTGAGCCGCGTCCCGTCCCCGGATCAGAACGCCTTCAGCTTCTTCCAGGCGAAGACCACCATGCGGGCCAGCAGCCAGCCATGGGTGAAGCGCGAGATCTGGGTTTCGCCATAGCTGCGGTCGGCGTAGCGGACCGGCACCTCGACGATCTTCAAATTCAGCTTGGCCGCGCCGAAAATCAGATCAAAGTCGCCGAACGGGTCGAAATCGCCGAAATAATGGCGGTTGGCGACGATTTCCTCGTAATCCTTGCGCCACAAAACCTTGGTGCCGCACAGCGTGTCGGTGAAGCGCTGGTTCAGCAGGTAGGAGAAGATCCGCGCGAAGGCCCGGTTCGCCAGGAAATTCAGGAAGCGCATCGCTTCCGCCGCCATCGGGTAGACCAGACGGGTGCCGTTCACGAACTCGCCCTTGCCCGACACCATGGCCTGATAGAATTTCCCCATGGTTTCCGGCGGCACCGTCAGATCGGCGTCGAGGATAATCAGGATGTCGCCGCGCGCCACCTTGAAACCGGCGCGCACCGCGTCGCCCTTGCCCTTGCCGGGCTGGCGCATGACCTTGATGTCCCAGTCGGGGTAAGCGTCGCGGACCCGCTCGCACTCCTCATAGGTGCCGTCCTTGCTGTGCCCTTCGCAATAAAGGACCTCGATGTCCGGAGCGAAGCGGGGCAGGCGGCGGATGGCGTTTTCGATGTTGCCGCGCTCGTTGCGGCAGGGGATCAGCACCGTGACCGACGGCGGCTTGCCGTCCACCGTCACCGTTTCGACCGCCTGCGGGCGGGCGACGACGTAGCTGCGCAAACACAGCCGCCGGATGCCCGGCAGCGGGGCGACGCAGCGGTTGACCAGCGGCCCCAGCCCCAACAAACGCTTTGGGATCAGTTGGCGCCATTCACGGCGCACCGGCTCCCACCCCGCCAGATCCAGCAGATTGACGATGTCGGTGGTGGACAGCCAGTTCTGTTGGCCCTGCGGCATTCGCATGCCCAGCTTTTCCGCCACCCACAGGATCGGCTCCCAGGCGCGGGAATGGTAGCTGACGATGATCCGCGTCTTGGGCGTGGCGAAACGGCGCAGCAGGCGCAACGTCTCTTCGATGTCGTCGAGAAAGCCGATGGTGCCGGACAGAAGGATGTGGCTGAACGGCCCGTCGATGGCGTCGAGCGCCGCCGGATCCTCGGCGTTGCCCGCGTGGAATTCCAGTTGCGGATGACGCGCCCGCGCTTGCGTCACCGTCGCCGGGCTGAGGTCAATGCCGACGCCGCGCGCCGGGTTCAGGGCGGCCAGCGTGTCGCCAACGCCGCAACCAATCTCCAGCACCGTGGCCCCGTCCGGGATCAGGAAGCGCAGATAGGCGCGGTCGGCCTCGTGGAAGGCTCGGTTGCGCTCAGCCCAACGGACCGGCGCCGCCGCCGCCGCGTCGAACAGGGCGCGGATCCGCTCCTGTCGGGAAGACAGGGGAGTCGGCTGGGCGGCGCCCTCTCCGGCGGCGGTCCGGTCGAGAATCGGCAAGGTCGGTTCGGTCATCGGGAGGAATCCGGCAGGGAAGAGGTTTCATGCCGCAGCAGCAGCCAAAAGACGCCGCCGGGAAGCGACAGGACGGCGATTGACGTCCCGATCAGAAGAGACACAAGCAGGGCGGCGTCACGATCAAAGCCCAGCAGGGTGAAGCCGGCGATCATCGCCCCCTCGCGGACGCCCCAGCCGCCCAGCGAGACGGGCAGAGCGGCGGCGACGATGGCCGCCGGGACAATCGCCAGCCCGTCCAGCCAGCTCAAGGGCAGGCCCAACGAACGGGCGAACAGGATGACCGCCGCGATGGTGGCGAGATGAACCGCGATCCCATGGCCCAACGACGCCCAGGCGGCGGGCCGCCCGGCCATGGCGCGCAACTCCCCGACCGCCGTCCAAAGCGTTCGGCCCAGCGCCCCGTCGCGCAAACGCCGGGGCAGGGGCAGTCGGTCGCGTGGAATCCGCGCCACCAACAGCAGGGCGCCCATGCCAAGGCCAAGGGCGGCGGCCCCGCCCAGCACGGTCCAGGCGACGGCGGGGGGCGCGACGGCGGCCAGACGCGGCAAGCCGACCAAGCCGATCAACACGACGCCCAGCAGCGCCATCAACCGATCCACCAGAAGCGCCAGCATCACCGCCCCCGCCGGATGGCCCAAACGCCAGGTGAACCAGCCGCGCAACAGGTCGGCCCCGACCGAGCCGGGCAGGACCTGCCCCAGAAAGCTGCTGGTCATCTGGAGCCGGAAGGCCAACCAGCGGGTGATCGAGAAACCGGCGGCCCGCCCCACCGCGCGCCACCGCAGGGCGGCCAACGGCAGAGTCGCCGCCTTGACGGCCACGCCAGCGGCCAGCAACAGCGGATCAGCGGTGGTCAGGCGGCTGGCGATGGCGGCCCAATCCGCCCCGGCGGCGATCAGCGCCAGAATCGCGACCGTCACCACCGCCTTTATCAGGGTCGACCAACGTCGGCCCCGCGCGGCGTCCGGCGCGGTCCCCGGAGGGGCAAAGGGCGGGTCGAAAAGGGCCTGGGGCATCATCCCTGCGCGCAAGCGTGGAGGCCGCGCGCAACGGCGCGACCGAACGGGCCGTTGTAGCGGTTCAAGCCCCGGCTGTCATCTTCTCTGCCATTTCAGGCTTTGCCGCCGATCGAAAATCGCCGACACTGGCGCCATGACGTCCTCTTGAGCGAAGACGCCAGCCGGGTGCGATCCGGCGCCGCGCCACAGGCGATGGCGATGCTGTGCAACACCATGCTCGGGCATCACCAATCTCTTCGACGACCCGCTCCCCGCTCCCCGCTCCCCGCCGTCCGCATGGCATGCGCCGAAGGTCGCTGCGCCACCATTGCAACCGTCAAGAACGGCTATTCTTCGAATAGCCCCAGGCCCGCCCGTTAGGCCAGTTGACGGAGGAAAGGGGGGCGTGCATTAGGTGGTGGCACTCTGAAAAAAGACATGGCGTCATGCGCATCCTCGTTGCCATTCCCCATTTCTACCAGGCGACCAATCTTGGTTATTACGGCTCTTTGGGGCCGGATCATCGACCTCGTCTGGCCAGTTTGACGGCAAGTCTGGCCGCTCTTCACCAGGTGTTTGGTTCTGCACAAGGCCTGATTTTTGCTCCAGAGCACTGTCTTCGTCAGACAAACGAGGTGACCAACGCGACGATTGACATCGTACTGTGCACAACTGGCAATAACCATCTGGCGGATCACTTGCCCGCCGGTCTGTGCCGCCATCACGCCACTGTGGCCTCTCCGCCGTTGCTGGGCTATGAGTGTCACACCATTTTGCGAAATGGGCTTGGCCAATATGATTGGTATGTTTATTTAGAAGATGATATTCGGATCGAGGATCTGTTCTTCTTCCAAAAATTAATGTGGTTCCAGGAACTGGTTGGCGATGAACGTTGCGTTCTTCAGCCCAACCGTTTCGAGGTGACGGACACGGGAGCGGTGCTGCGGCTTTACATTGATGGGCACCCGTTTTCCAGAAACTTGGTGCCACAGCAGGCTGTCGGAGACGTGCCAAGGCGTATCGAAGCGCCCCATCTTGGCAGGACCATTGCCTTTCAGCAGGTGCCCAATCCTCACAGCGGGTGCTTTTTTCTCACCGAGGCGCAGATGCGGCGGTGGGCTGCCGCGCCTGATTTTCTTGATCGAGCCACAAGTTACATTGGACCATTGGAAAGCGCCGCCACGTTGGGGCTAATCCGGCATTTTGCGGTTTACAAACCGGCGCGGGAGAATGCGGGATTTCTGGAGGTCCGCCATGGCGACCATCGCTATCTTCAACGGCGCTTGGCATTTTCCAACACGCCTCCCTTCCATTACAGCGTTGTGTCGAGCAAAAGTTGATGATGGCAGACAGGTTTGCCCTTTTGCCCTTTTGGGCCCTTGACCTGTCGGCCATCAAGCCTTTTGGTTTCCGCCATCGCGTTCAGTGGCCCGGCGTCCGCGATAGCGGCGGCCATCCTCGTGCAAATCGGCGTCGTCCAGGCGGTAGCCGGCGGCGCGCAGCGCCTCCAGAACCAGATACTGTTTGGTGACGCGACGTTCGGCGGCGAGCGCCGCGAGCTGGCGGTTCAGATAGCGCGGCACCGTCACCTTGAACTCTTCCGTTGGCTCACGCGGCGGTGGTTCTGGGAGGGGCGCCGGGATCGGCACGGCTTCCGGCACGTGGCGCAGAGTGGCCATCGGGCGCAGAGAGGGCAGGCCGATGGTGGTGGCGAACTCGTCCGCGCCAGCCAGCAGACGCTGATCGTCCACCCCATCGGCAAGCGCGGCCAGGGCCGACAAATCCGAACGGCGCAGAGACGTGTCGGGGCGTGTTGGAACAGCGTCTTCACCGTCGAAAGCGGACGGCAGGGGCTGGCGGTCGCGGCGATTCTTGGTCATGCGAGCGCCTCCGTGCGGACGGCCGCGTCCAGTTCGGCCAGCCGCCTCAAAAGTTCGGATTTGATCGCCTGGATGTTGGCCGCCGCCGCGCCGTCAGGATCCGACACGCGAGGAGGAACGCCGGTCAGCAGCATTTCTTTGTAGGCGGTTCGCTCCATCAGACTGCTGGAAAAAGTCGGCATGCGGGTTTCGCCGTCGCTGCGGATCTGTCGGGCAACCCGGCTTTCAAAGCCTGAGGGAACCCGCGTCCACAGCATGGCCCGACCGATGACCCGGTTGCCGATGTCGCCGGTCTCGTCGATCTGGTGGTTGGTGCGCAGCGCGTCGCGCAGGTCGGGGGCGGATTGCTGGCACGGCACGATGACGAACGCCGCTTTGCCGATCCCCAGGATCGTCAAGCGCGAGGCGACGCCGGGCAGGTCAAGGATCAGGAAATCGCAGCCGCTGCGGGCGTTGCGAATCTCTCCAATGACGCTCTCCTCACCGACATTGGGAACGATTGAAAAGCCTGGAAGGTCGGCCCGACGTCCGAAAGCGGCGGCGTGTTGGTTGGGGTCGCAATCAAGGATGCTGGCGCGCAAGCCATCAAGCGCCAGATCCGTCGCCAAGGCGCAGGCCATCGTGGTTTTGGCGCAACCGCCCTTGTTGCTGGCCAGGGCAATGGTGATCACGGGAGGGCCGCTCCGAATGGTGAGAATAGGGGATCGAACGCGTTGGACTTTAAGTGTCATCGGGCAGATGGGCAAGAGGTCTCTTGCTCTGGCATTCTTTTGGTCAAGAACCCAAAAGGATATTTGGCCTCTTGGGCCTGTGTTGCACTCCGACCAGAGGGTACTCCCTATTGGATTGAATAATAACAAATATCTGTGGGGTGCTGTCTGGGCTGAGGCATCGGCGCGCCGCCCACCTTGATGGGCATGATGGCAAGAAACCTATTGGGCAAAAGGGTTTTTGGGCAAACAACCAAAAGCGACACTCCATTTTCCGGGTGCGCCGTGGCGCGCGGCTTGACGCTTTCGGCCAACTGGTGAATTACAAGGCGTCGCCCGCCGCACGCATGGGTCGGGCAATCCAAAGCCGATGGTAAGGAAGAGCGTATGTCAGACAAGGTCGCGTTGATCACCGGAGCCACGGGCCAGGATGGCGCCTTTCTGGCGGAGCTTTTGCTCGCCAAGGGTTATCGGGTGCATGGGCTGAAGCGGCGTTCCTCGTCCTTCAACACCGCGCGCATCGATCATCTCTACCGTGACCAGCATGAACCGGATGTGCGTTTCGTGCTCCATCACGGCGACCTCACCGACGCGACCAACCTGATCCGCGTGGTGGGGGAGGTCCAGCCGACCGAAATCTACAATCTGGCGGCCCAGAGTCATGTGCAGGTCAGTTTCGAGACGCCGGAATACACAGCCAACGCCGACGGCATTGGAACGCTCCGCCTGCTGGAGGCGATCCGCATTCTGAAGCTGTCCGACCGGGTGCGCTTCTATCAGGCCTCCACCTCGGAGCTGTATGGCAAGGTGCAGGAAACGCCGCAGAAGGAAACCACCCCCTTCTACCCGCGCAGCCCCTACGCCGCCGCTAAGCTTTACGCCTATTGGATCACGGTGAATTACCGCGAGGCTCATGGGCTGCACGCCTCCAACGGCATCCTGTTCAACCATGAAGGCCCGACGCGGGGTGAAACCTTCGTCACCCGCAAGATCACCCGCGCCGTCGCCGCCATCGCGCTGGATCGTCAGAAGCGCCTCTATCTGGGCAACCTCGACGCCAAGCGCGATTGGGGCCACGCCCGCGACTTTGTGGAAGGCATGTGGCGGATCCTGCAACAGGACCAGCCCGACGATTATGTGTTGGCCACCGGCGAAACGCACAGCATCCGCGAATTCGTCGAATTGGCCTTCTCGCACACCGACCGCAAGATCGCCTGGACCGGCAGCGGGGTCGATGAGAAAGGTGTGGACGCTGAGACGGGTGAAATTCTGATCGAAATCGATCCCCGCTATTTCCGCCCAACCGAAGTGGATTTGCTGCTGGGCGACCCGTCCAAGGCGCGGGAGAAGCTGGGCTGGACTCACACCACCGCCTTCCCCGATCTGGTCCGGGAAATGGTCGAATCCGATTTGCACGCAATCAAGCTGGAGGCCCCGCGCTATGGCGACCGTGGCTGAGACGGCTGCGCCGTCTTCCCCCTTTTCTCTGGAAGGCCGCCGCGTCTGGGTGGCCGGGCATCGGGGCATGGTGGGATCCGCCATCGTCCGCCGCCTGGGCCGGGAGGGCTGCACTGTCCTGACCGCCGGGCGTGACCGCGTCGATCTGCGCCGACAGGCCGAGGTCGAAGCCTGGATGGACGCGGAGCGGCCCGATGTGGTGGTCGTGGCGGCGGCTCGGGTCGGCGGCATCCTGGCCAACTCGACCCGACCAGCGGAATTCCTCTACGACAACCTTGTGATCGAGGCGAACGTCATCCACGCGGCGTGGAAGGCAGGGGTGAGCAAGCTGCTGTTCCTTGGCTCGTCTTGCATTTATCCGCGACTGGCGCCGCAGCCGATCACCGAAGACGCCCTGCTGACCGGGCCGCTGGAGCCGACCAACCAATGGTACGCCATCGCCAAGATCGCGGGCATCAAGCTGTGCCAATCCTACCGCCAGCAATATGGCTGCGATTTCATCTCGCTGATGCCGACCAACCTGTACGGCCCCGGCGACAATTTTGATCTGACATCCAGCCATGTGCTGCCCGCCCTGATGGCCAAGATCGACCGCGCCAAGCGCGAGGGATTGGAGGCTGTGGAGATCTGGGGCAGCGGCCAACCCCGGCGTGAGTTCCTGCATGTGGATGATCTGGCCGACGCCTCGGTCTTCCTGTTGCAAAACTACTCGGGCGACGTGCCGCTCAACGTCGGTGTCGGCTCCGACGTGACCATCCGCGAATTGGCGGAGTTGATCGCCGACGTCGTGGGATTCACCGGACGCTTCGTTTACGACACCAGCAAGCCGGACGGCACGCCGCGCAAGCTGCTGGACGTCGGGCAACTGGCCGGGCTGGGCTGGAGCGCCCGCATCGGACTGCGCGACGGGGTGGAAAACGCTTACGTTTGGTACCGGGAGCATGTGTTGCGCGCCGCCACGTCCTCCTAACCCAAATCCGCCCCGATGATGGCCGCCCCTTTCCCCCTGCGGCGTAAGGCCCGTTTTACCTCGGTGTTCGAGGCCGGGCGTTTTCTGGGCGCTTTGCACCCGCAAGGGATTTGGGTGGAGGACGCCCACACCCTGCGCCTGTTTCCCGCGTTGTTCGTGTTGAACGACGTCTTGGTTATTCCGCCGGATTGGAGCGTCCTGACGAACGATGACCGGTTGATCGTCGATGGAATCGCGATCAACCCCTATCTGATTCGCAAGGGCCGCTTTCCGGCAATTCAGCCGACGGGGGGCGAGGGCTGCGCCCTGACGCTGGAGGTTGGCGATCCCATCGATGAGCCGGTTTTTTTCGTCGGCGGTGATTGCATGGGCAATTACTATCACTGGCTGGTTGATTTTTTTCCCCGCCTCGTGGCCTTCCTGCGGTTGAGGCCCCGGCTGCGGGCGCTGGGAATCTTGCGGATTGCGTTGCTGCGGGATCCGCCAGAGGTTGTTTTCGCCCTGCTCGCCCATTTGGGTCTGCGGGAGGAGGATGTGCTGTGGATCGACGGCAACCAGCCCCGCCCCGTCCGGTCGCTGGCGCTGCTGTCCAACGTTTCGCAGTACGGCTATATCCATCCGTTCGCTGTTGAAACCTTGCGCGCCGAGTTCCCGCCGCCGCCCGGTGCGGGAGCAGCGAAGCGGGCGCTGTATGTGTCCCGGCGGGATGCCAACGCGCGGCGGATTCGGAATGAAGAAGAGCTGACCGCAGCCTTGGCCGCTCGAGGAATCGAAACGGTTGTTCCCGGCGCTCTGTCTTTTGATGCTCAACGCCGGTTGTTTGCCGAAGCCTGCGTCATTGTCGGACCGCATGGGGCGGGGCTGACCAACATGCTGTTTGCGCCCCCCGGCGCGAGGGTGGTGGAGTTGTGGCCCGACGCCCCGCCGTTGCGGCATTTTGCCTTTCTCGCGCGCGCTCTCGGTCATCGCTTCACGGCTCTGCGGGCGGCGCCAACAGGCGCCGATCCGTCAAGCGATCACAACGCCGATTTCCACGCCGATCCGACGCGTGTCCTTACCGCCCTGGAAGCGCTTGAAAACGAAGAGGGAGCCGACCTTTTCAGCAACACCTGACCAGTTCAGGGTGATCGAGGAACCTCTTGTTTCTGCCCTCTTACTTTTACTATGTCATAAAATACACAATTTTTGGCAGCAAGGACATCGCTGGAGGTTTCAAGCGAGCGTCCGGGCCGATGGTGATGCGCAGGGTGGCGATAGACGTCGGGACATGGCGCTTAGGACGGGTCGGCGGCCCCGCGTGGTCGGAAATCTTCGTGAATTTCTGGCGCTTGGAGGCGCTCGGAGGAGTACAGACCTTCACGTCGCAGGATCGCGGCGATCCCGTCGGTGTCCGCCGCCCGATCCGTCTCCTCCAGGATCCCCAGATTCTCCGCCGCCGTGAAGGTGCGGCGTTGCGGACGGGCCAACCGTTCCGGGGAGGCTGCCGCAGGCGCGGCGGCAACCCTCGGTGGGCTGCCAACGTCAGGGACGGCGCCAACTCCAGTGACTGGCGGGGGCGTTTGTTGGGCATAACCATGCAATGAGTGTCCTACGCCCTCGAGCCTAAACTTCAGAGGGCTGGTCTCATCTTCATTGGCACGGAGGGCGTAGCCGACGCCGTGCATGTCGCCCGGCAGGAAACACTTGACCGCGTCTTTCGCATCAATCCAGAACGGTTCGCCCGCAAAAAGCCTGAACCGCCCGCCATGCCAATCGAAATCTGGATCAGTCCAACCAAAAAACCGGAAATCATCCAAGTCTGATTCGCAAATCGGCCCTTCTCATAATCGTTGACACGTTCCGGCAACTCCAATCTGTACTTCCCCTTCAGCCAACCACTCCAACGCATCCTCCAAGGCCCGCAAGGGCCGGGTATCCTCGTGAATATGGCGGCATCCCTCCTGGATCCGCACCGAGACGGTAGCTCGCCACACTGGATCATTGCCCAAACGGATGGCAAGCGCGACATAGTCGTCCAGATCCGCCGCAATGGTCTCGGTGACGCCCGCTTGCGTCAGAATGGCGCCGCTGTGACGCCCGCGCATCAACGCTCCGGGCAAGGTCACCACCGGAAGCCCCTCGGCGACCGCTTCCAGCGTCGTGTTGCCGCCCGACCAACCGACGCTGTCGAGATAGACGTTGGCCCGCCGATTCAGCGCCACATACTGCCCCGGTCGCAGATAGGGCAAAATCACCACATGGCGCGCGGCGTCCAACCCATGCCGGGCAAAGGCCGCGTCCAGCCGTTTGCGCAGCCGCGCTGCAACTCCGTCCGCACGCGGGTTGATGAACAGGAACTGACTGTCAGGAACGTGCAAGGCGATCCGTGGGAACAGATCATCGTGTTGGGGCAGATATTTGGACACATACTGGCAGCAGAGATAGGCAATGGACGAAGGCCGAACGCCAAAGGCGGCGAAGTCCGTCGCCTCGGAATCCACCACCAACGGCGGATAGGCGATGCCAAGCCCAGGCAGGCGGATCAAGCGCTCGCTGTAATGCTCGTCGGCGCCCTCCGGTTCCATCAGATCGCTGCTCAGCACGCAGTCGATGGTTGGCAGCCCCGTGGTGTCGGGATGCCCCCAGGACACGCACTGAACCGGGGCCAGCCGCAACGCCGCCAGCTTGCTGGTCATCGGATCCATGCCGATTTCCGGGTAAATCAGCGCATGCAGATCGTCGGCCCGGATGGCGGCGGCCATCGCGTCAAACGACAGCCCGTCGGCAAAGCGGTGAAAGCGTGACCGCGCCTGTTCGGTGCAGTCATCGCGAATGGCGGCGGTGTGATAGCCGTAAAGCTGGATGCGGGCCGGATCCAGCCCGTCCATCCAACCTCGGATCATCAATTTCCAGATCGTGTGCCACCGGAAAAAACCCGAAGCGACGCCAACCCGCAGCGGCTCCCCCGGAGAGCGCGGCGGCATGGGCGGGCGGTTCGCCCAAGCCGGATAGCGCGCCGCCATCACCCCGGCGACGAACCGGCCATAAAGCTCCTGAAGCGGGCGGTCGCACCGCTCCTGATAGGCAAGATAATAGGGTTGGAAGCTGCCGATCGCGTTGGCCGCCTCCTGAACCGCCGCCGGATCGTCCAACCGCACCGACGCGACAAGCGATTCCAGATCGGCGGCGTATTGCCGCCGCGCCAGCTCGATGTCTTCGCTCTGGTCATAGAGGCTGGGAAGGCGCGCCATGCACAACCCCAACCGCGCCACGCTGTCCATCCTGGCAAGCTTGGAGGCTCGATCAAAGCAGGAGGCCGCCCGATCAGGATCGTCGCGTCTCTTGGCCAGAAATCCCAAAAGCAGCCAGACGCGCGACTCCGCTGGCAGAAGAAGAGCGGCGCGCTCCAGCGCCGCTTGCGCCCCAACATGATCGGCCTGCGTCAGCCGCGCGTCGCCCAGCGCCAATTGACTGCCGCCCAGTGTTGGATTCAGCCGCACCACACGATTCAGAACTGCCGCTGCCGCCGCCGTCTTTCCCTGCTTCTTCAACAGGATGGCAAGATTGTGCTGAGCCTGAACAAACTCCGGCGCGATGGCGATGACGCGGCGGAATTGGGCAAGAGCGGCGGGGTGCCGCCCCCGAGCGAACAGGGCGTTGGCGATGGCGAAATGGACGTCGACGTCCTGGGGCGCGGCCCGCAGGGCGGCCTGAAGCGCCGCCGCCTCTTCGGGCAAACGGTTCTGACGACGCGCAAGAGCGGCGCGGCGCAGAAGAGAGGCCGCCGACATGTCCGTCTGTGTGTTTTGCGTCATGACCCGCGTCTCCATGTCTGGAGGCGCTGGAGCAGCGCCTTTTCCAGCCTCTCCACGACATTGCCCCAATCACCGGCGGTCGTCTGCCGGAACAGACGCGCCGTCGGGTACCATGGACTGTCATCGCGGTCGAGCAGCCATCGCCAATCCGCCAGATGCGGCAAGAGGATCCAGACCGGACGCCCCAGCGCGCCAGCCAGATGCGCCACCGAGGTGTCCACCGTCACCACCAGATCCATGTCCTGCATGAGGGCCGCCGTGTCCGCCATGTCGGCGATTTCCGCTGACAGGTCGGTGATGAAACCGGCGCCGGGCGTGGTCGACAACAGATCGGCGTGCGGCCCTTTTTGAAGGCTGAAGACCCGCAGACCTGGAATCCCGCCCAACCGGGTCAGCGCCGACAATGGACAACTGCGCGACGGATCGGTCGGCGAACTGCCCCACACCAGCCCGACGCGGAAACCGCCGTCCGGCAACGCCACCCGACGTTTCGGCGCCCGCAAATAGGGAACAGCGGCGAGGATGGTGTCGAGCCTGGAACCGAGCAGCCCAGGCAGGCTCATCAGCGACGCCTGGACATCGCAGGGCGGCGGCGGATCACGGGTCGTCGTCACGCGGTCAATGCCCGGCTGCCCTTCCAGCAGGCTTGCCAACTCGGCCTGACAGCGCAGCGCCACGGAGCCGCCGGACAGCGCCTGAGATTGCGCATAGCGCAAAAACTGAAGGGTGTCGCCCAACCCCTGCTCGCACACCAACAGCAGCGTTCGCCCGTTCAATGGGCCGCCATCCCAAGCGGGAACGCCGCGATGCTCCACCGGGGTGCCCGGACGCCTCCACCGCCACTCATACTCGCCCCAGCCCTCGGCGAAACGGCCCACGCGCAGCAGATTCAGCGCCAAGTTCCAATGGGCGTCGACGCAATCGGGGTCAAGCGCCACCACCCGCTTGTAAAGGGTGATGGCCTCATCGAAACGATGGAGATGTTGCAGCAGATTGGCAAAATTGTAGCAACCGGCCAACAGGTCGGGCTGCTCGGCCAACAACACACGGAATTGCGCCTGCGCGGCGTCCAGTCGTCCCCAATCCTTCAGCGACGTGGCGAAGTTGCTGCGAGCCGCCGCGTCTGCGGGCAGGGCGATGAGCGCTTGTCGGAAGAAATCCACAGCCAAACCATAGCGTTGGCTGCGATGGGCCATTGCGCCCAAAAGCTTCAGGGCTGGTCCGTGCAGAGGCGCGCGGTCAACCAAAGCGTGACAGATCCGGGCCGCCTCCCGCAGATCTCCCGCTTCATAACGCCGCCGCGCCTGAACATAGGCCGCGTCCTGATCGAGAGCTTCATCCGCCGGGGCGGGAGGATCAAAGGACACGGTCGCGTGATCTCGTGTGCGGAACGGAGGCGGAGGAAACCCTGCTTGTCACCGGCTTTTCCTGGTGGCTCTGTTGAATTGTTCCGGTTGGGCGCAGAAAGCTGTGGTATACGCCCGCCCGCGCCGCCGCATCAACCGGATTTGCCCAGTTTCGTTTCTTCGGGGTTCCGTGCATCCATCCGATTCCTCACCGACGCGCGCTGACGACGCGTCCGTTCCGGACAACACTGCGCGTCTGCGGGACGTCATGCGCCATCATATGCGCGGCGGTCGACTGGTCGAAGCACGGCGGATCTGCGCCGTCCTGACCGCGCTGGATCCCCAATCCGCCGAAGCCGCCCTGACCGACGGCCTGCTGCGCCAATTGCACGGTGATCCGCAACGAGCCGAGCGGGGCTTTGCCCGCGCCCTGACGCTTCGACCGGATTATGCCGAAGCCTGGGCCAATCGGTCGGCCCTGCGGTTGATGAAGGGGCTGCCGACGAAGGCGCTTGCCGACAGCGCCATCGCCCTTGCGCTCGCCCCCGCCCTTCCGCCCGCCCACGCGCTGCGCGCCCGGCTGCTTTACGGCCAGAACGAGCAGGAAGGCGCCGTGGCCGCCGCCGGGCGCGCGCTGCTCCTTGGCCAGAACCGCCCGGAATTGCCGGTCCTTTTGGTGGATGGCTTGCGACGGCTGGAGCGCATGGCCGAAGCGGAAACGGCATGCCGCGCTTTTCTGAAAAGCGCGCCGGACCGGGCCGACCTTTGGAGTTTGCTGGGGCTGATCCTGACGGACGACCATGAGGCGGCGGCGGCGAGCGGTCGCGCCGTGCTGCTTGATCCGGCCAAGGTGACGCCGCTGGTCAATCGCGGCAACGCCCTGCTGCGATTGAACCAGATCCCTCAGGCGACGTCCGCTTTCCGGGCCGCCCTGTCCGTTGACCCTGGGCACCCGGAGGCGGCGTTCGGCTTGGCTTCGGCCCTGCTCGATGGCGGCCACTGGCGGGCGGCGGCGGTGATGCTGGCAACCGAGCGACGCCGATCTGACGCCGCCAACCCGTCCACGCTCTGGCGCCGCATCGGAGAGGCGGCGGAAGCGGCGGGAGAGCGCATGACCGGACTGCGCGCGTTCCGACAGGCGGCGCAACGCTCGCCAACCGACGCCCGCCACCGAGACCGGCTGGCCAGAGCGGAAACGGCGGCGGGACGGCACAGCCGAGGTGAGACCCTGTTTCACACGGCGTTGGCTCTGGCCCCTGCCGATTCCAGCCTGCTCACCAACAGCGCCATCGCCATGGTCGACGAGGGGCGGGTGGATGAAGCGGTGCGCCGGTTGCGACGCGCGTTGATCGTCAACCCGGCCTCGTACAAGGCGCACAGCAGTCTGCTGTTCGCCCGGCAATATCAACCCGGCGGCAGCCCGGCGGAAAGACGGGCCGAACATCGGGCGTGGCATGACCGGCACGCCGCCGCTCCGAACCCGGCGATCCCCAGCGATCCACCCGGCGGCGTTTTCCCGAACGATCCGGCTCCTGAACGGCGTCTGCGGATCGGTCTGGTGTCGGCCGACCTGCGCCGCCATCCGGTGGGTTATTTTGTGGCGCCCTTCTTGGCCACCCACGACCGTGAACAGATCGCCGTGATCGGTTACGCCAACCAGACAGCGCCCCACACCCCCGACCCGCTGACGCGCGAATTGATGGGGCACGCCGCCGGGTGGCGATGGATCGGCGACTTGGACGACGCGGCGGCGGCGGCGGCGATCCGCGCCGATGCGATTGACATCCTGGTCGATTTGTCCGGCCACACCGCCGACCACCGCCTGCCGCTTTTCGCCCACCGCCCAGCGCCGATCCAAGCGACATGGATCGGCTATCCGCACAGCACCGGGATGAGCGCCATCGACCTCATCATCGGCGGCGGCTTGGAGATGCCCGAAACAGCCGCCGACTGGTTCGAAGAGCGGCTGGTGGCTCTGCCGCAGGGCCGCTTCTGCTACCGCCCGCCTGACGAGGCTCCGCCCGTCGGCCCGCCCCCGGCCTTGAGCAATGGCGGCACCATCACCTTCGGCTCGTTCAACAGCTTGGCCAAGCTGTCGGTGGACACGGTGGCGCTGTGGGCGCGGGTGATGGCGGCGGTTCCCAATTCGCGGTTGGTGCTAAAAGCCCGACCGCTGGGCGATCCCGTGGTGCGTGATCGGATTAGTCGGCGTTTCGCGGCGGCGGGCGTCGATCCGCAACGGCTCGACTTGCGCGGCTGGTCATCCCACGCCGCGCTTCTCGCGGAGTATGGGGAGATCGACATCGCGCTCGATCCCCTGCCCTTTTCCGGCGGCTTGACCAGTTGCGAGGCCCTGTGGATGGGCGTTCCCATGGTCGCTTGGCCGAACGACCGCCCCGCCGGTCGGCAGAGCGCCCATTTCCTCAGTCTGCTTGGCCTATCGGATCTCGTGGTCGACAGCGCCGACGCCTGCGTCGAGGCGATTGCCAAGCTGTGCGGCGATCTGGAACGGCTGACGGCGTTGCGGGCAGGGCTGCGCGCACGGATGCGGCACTCTCCCCTGCTCGACGGGCCAAGCTTCTCCCGCGCCCTGGAAACAGCGCTCCGCGAGGAATGGCGACGCTGGCGCCGGACGGCCTCAACGTGACCGGCGCCACCCCTTATCCCAATACGGCAAGCGATTACCCCACTTGGCTTTCCACATGCCGGATGTGTTCCTGATCGCCAGGGCCGGCATGCGCGCGCGCCCGTTCGAGCCATTGGCGCGCCCGGTCGCGGTCTGGAGCGCCAAGCCGACCACGCAGCGCCATCAGCGACAAATTGAGGCACGATTGAACATGCCCGGCGTTGGCGGCCTTCTCGAACCAGTCCGCCGCTTTCTGATCGTTGCGAACCACACCGCCGCCGCGTGAATACAGCAAGGCAAGCGAAAACTGCGCCGGGACATACCCCTGCTCGGCCGCCTGCCGATACCATTCCGACGCCTCGAAGCCATCCTGCTCGACCCCCTGCCCGGTCTCGTACAGGCTCCCCAACCGCCATTGCGCCTGAGGATAGCGGGCAAGCTTGATCGCCGTGCGGTACAGGCTGGCCGCCTTAGCCGGGTCCTGGGGAACCCCCTGACCACGCAGACGCATGTTGGCCAGATTGAGGACCGACGGCGCATGGTTGCGGGCCACCGCTTTTTCAAACCACTGAATCGCTTCGACCGGATCGGCGGGCACATCGGTTCCGCTCGCCAGCAGAACCCCCAACTCACCCGCCGCGTCGGGATTCCCGAGTTCGGCGGCGGTGCGCAGATGCTCCACCCCAGCCTTCGGATCCCGCTCCACCAGCTTGCCCTCCAAAAACATCCGGCTGAGGACGACATGCGCCTTGGAGCAATTCTGAACAGCCGACGCCTTGAGCAGTTCCAGAGCGTGCGGGATGTCTGGCTCACCGCCCGACCATCCGTACAGGAAACGCTGCGCCAGATCGAGTTGAGCAAAGGCGTGCCCAGCTTTCGCTGCACGTTCCAGCCAGAGGAACCCCTCGGCTTCGTTGCGCTCAATGTTGACGCCGGCAGGAAACAAAAGGCTGCGGTTGGAATGAGGGTCAGCCTCGTCCGTCGCCGCGTAGAGCCGCATCGGATCGCTGTAGTCCCGCACCTTGCCCATCCCCTGGGAATAGATCTGTCCCAGGAAGTGCTGCGCGTCGGTGTGCCCCAACTCCGCCGCCCGACGTATCCAACTGACCGCCTCCGGCATGTTGCGGACGACTCCGCGCCCCTGCGCGTAACATTGACCCAGCCGGAACAGAGCGTCGGTGTGACGCCGACCCGCCAGAATTTTCAGCAGCCGCGCGCCCTCCGTCAGGCGCCCTTCCTCAAAAGCAGCGTCAGCGTCGCTCAGGAGCTTGTCGGTTCCCCGAAGCTTCTGAAACAAGCCGGGAAAAGGGATGCGCTTCCCCTTTGGCCAGGATTGAAGCGCTTTGCGTTGCCCACGAAGCAACGTTCCCTGAGGTTTGTTGATGGTCTGGCTCATGATTGGGAACGGGCCGTTAAGGCTCGCGCATGCTTTCGTTGATGCTGCCCATCAAGGGCTTCAGGAAATAGGCGATGATGGTGCGGTTGCCCACCTTGACGTCGGCGGTCAGCGGCAGACCAGGAACCAGGCGGAACCCTTCTGGAACGTTGCGCAGATCGACGTTGGTCAGCTTGATCTGAGCGCGGTAGAACAGCCCACTGCCGCTTCCAGTCGTCGCCGCGCCGCCGTCCGCCTTGGCGATGCCGCTGGTTCGATCATTGCGGCTGAACGAATCGTCGCTGATCGTCCGCACCACGCCCTGCGCGGCGCCATGCTCCAGATAATTGTAGGTGTCGAACTTCAGAGCAACCGTGTCACCTTCGCGGATAAAGCCAATCTCCCGCCCATCAATCTGAACCGACGCTTCCAAAGGGGCGTTGATCGGAACCAGCGTGAACAGCGGCTCAGCCGCCTGGGCGATCGAGTTGACCGACCGGTTCGCCACCTCCAGAACCACCGCATCCACGGGCGCCGTCAGAGTGACCAACTCCTGACGCTTCTTCGCCTTGGCCATCTGCTCAGACAGCACGTCCCGCTCGGTGCGCTGTTGCATCAACTCCTGGGCGATCGTGTTGCTCCACTGCTGGATGAAGGCTTCGCGTTGCGCCTTCATGTCGTCCAACTCGTGGCGGCTCTGCTGTTCGGTGGCCTTGGCCGTGGTCAGGCTGCGGTCGATGTCCAGACGATTCGCCGTGGCGGCCAGAGCGTTTAGCTTGCTGCCGACTTGCGAGGCCGCCAGCGTGTTGCGGATGTCCTCGATCTCTTTCCACTTCTGAAGCTGCGCGGTCAGATTGGTGATCTGGATCGCGCTGCTGGCCATGGTGGCCTGAGAGCGGGCGATGCGCTCGTTGTAGCTCAAGACCTGGGCGTTGAACTGGGCTTGGCGGTTGCGCCACAACCCGAGCTGTCCAATCGCCAGTTCGGGCGGCAAGTCGGACGGCGGCTTGTAGGTCTGCCCGGCCAGTTCGGCCTCAAGCCGCGAGATGGCGGCCTCGGCGGTCTGCAAGCGCACGGTGATCTGACCAATGTCCGATTGGGCAAAGGTCGGATCAATGGTCGCCAGAACCTGCCCGGCCTTGACGATGTCGCCAGCCCGCACCTTGATGCTTTTCAGGATCGCTGTTTCGAAAGACTGGATGACGATCGGCGTTTCGGTTGACACCAGCCTGCCTGTGGCCGACACCACGCGGTCGATCCGGGCCAGCGACGCCCAAACGATGGCCGTGACGATCAACCCGGTGGTCACATAGAGCGTCAACCGGGTCAGCATCGGTTCGGGCTGGTTCTCGATCTCGGAGGTGTCCGATTGGAAATCGGCGATCGAACGATCCGCCTCCTCCAGCTCGCGCGACGAGGGCTTGATCTGCACAAGGCTCATGACGCGAGCTCCAGATGCCGGTTCTGCTTGTACCAGAGATGGCGATAAACGTCGCAGCGAACCAGCAAGTCGCTGTGCCGACCGACATCGGCAACCTTGCCATGGTCCAAGACCATGATGGAATCACAGCCAACCAAAGACGACAGGCGGTGGGAGATGATGATCAGCGTGCGCCCCTTGGCGATGTTCTGCATGTTCGCCTGAATGATCGCCTCGCTCTCGGCGTCGAGCGCGCTGGTCGCCTCATCCATAATCAGGATCGGCGGGTTGATGAGCAGAGCGCGCGCAATGGCCAGACGCTGACGTTGACCACCCGACAGGTTGGCGGAGCCTTCCTCGATCATGGTGTCGAAGCCGCGCGGCAGGCGTTCGATGAATTCGTCGGCGCCAGCCAAGCGGGCCGCCTCGATCACCTCTTCCATCGGCGCGCCGGGCTTGGCCGCCGCGATGTTCTCGCGAATGGTGCCCCGAAACAGGAAATTGTCCTGCAACACGACGCCGATGTTGGTGCGCAGATGGTCGAGGTCGATCTCACGAAGATCATGGCCATCGACCTTGACCAACCCCTCCTGGGGCCGATGCAGGGCCTGAAGAATGCGCGTGACCGTGGTCTTGCCCGAACCGCTCCGGCCCATCACCCCGAACATGTGGCCTTGCGGAATGGTGAAGGACACGTGGTCAAGGGCTGGCGACGAGGTTCCCGGATAGGTGAAACGCACGTTGGCGAACTCGACCTCGCCCTTGATCGGCGCGCGCATGCCCCGACCTGTGCGCCCTTCCTCGGACTCGTGATTCATGATCTGGCCCAGCATGCGCAACGAAAGCGACACTTCCTGGAACTGCTGGATCATCTGCGACAGCTGAACCAGCGGGCCGGTGACGCGCCCGGCAATGATCTTGAAAGCGATCAGACCGCCGACCAGCATCGAACCGTTGAAGATCATGTAGGCGCCCAACCCCATCACCACGACCTGGGTGATCTTGTCGATGGGCATAATCAGCGATTGGGCGATCAACGCGAAGCTGCCCAAGCGGAACCGATTGTCGATGGCGCGGGCGAGTTTCTGATCCCAGGCATGGCGTTGACGAGCGTCCAGAGACAGCGACTTGATCGTCCGCATGCCTTGGATGGTTTCCACCAGATAACCCTGGAGATTGGCCTCGCTGGCGTAAAGGTCGTTCATGCGCCGTTTCATCGGCGGCAAGAAAGCGATCATCATCACGCACAACAGCAGCGTCGATCCCAACACGACCATCGCCAGAACAGCGCTGTACATGAACATCATCGGGATGAAGACGATCAGACCAATGCAGTCCAGCGCGACGGAGAACACCTGCCCGGTCAGGAACTGGCGGACGCGCTCGGTCTGCTGCATGTTCTTGGTGACGACGCCGGTCGAAGCGCGCTCGAAGAAATCGATGGGCAGACTGACCAATTTGGAGAAGGTGCGCATGCTGACCTGCGCGTCGATCTTGTTCGACGCGTACAGCATCAGATAACGGCGCATGTAGGAGAACAGCGTCTCGAACACGATCGCCAGCATCATGCCGCCCAGCAGGACATGCAGCGTGTCGATGCTTTGGTGGACCAGAACGCGGTCAATGACGATCTGCATGAAGACCGGCATCGCCATGGTCAGCACGCTGAGAAGAATAGCGGCGATGCCGACGTCGCGGAAGATCCGCTTCTGCTGCCGGATCATCGGGAAGAACCAGGAAAAGCCGAAGACCGGCTCCTCATCGGTAGCGTCACCATCCTGCTTCAGCAGAATGACCTCGCCCGTCCAGGCTTCGGTAAAGCGCGCCTCATCCACCGGAAGCGCGACCGTGTCGGCGGCCAACGGATCCTGCATCAGGACCACCGGCACGCCGTTCACGACGTTTGCGCCAACGATCAGCACCGAATTGCCGTTGCGCAACCGGGCGATCACCGGAAAAGCCTGATCCAATTTGCCGAAATGGTGCCAGCCGATGCGGACCGCGCGGGCTTTCAGTCCGATCTGGCTCGCAAGCTTGACCAGAAGCCTGGTGGACGGCTCACGGTTGTCCAGCACATTGTCGTGCTGGATGCGTTCGATCGACGTGTCGATGCCTCGAAGGCGGGCCGCCTCGACAAGGCATCTCAAGGCGCTGTTCGGCCCGGATACGGGCATCTGCGTGACGCTCCCAAACTGCAAAAGGATTTCGCCGTATAGGCTACCGGCTGGTTTTCACAGGCAAATTAAAACATTGTAATCCTCCTTTTTCCAGGCATTCCCCTGGAACAAGACGGAGATGCGGACATCTTAAGCCGCTATCATCGAACGGAGTGGAAGATTACCATCTCACAGGCCGCCCCCCTCAACTCTGACAAGACGACAACAACCCCGCCATGAGAATCCTGGTGATTGAGGATGATCCCAAAGCGACGACCCTGATGCTGAAGGGATTGAGGGATCATGGCCACAACGTGGACCACGTCGCTGACGGGTCCGAAGGGCTGCGACAGGCGTCATCCGAGCTGTATGACGTTCTGATCGTGGACCGCATGCTGCCATCCCAAGACGGCATGTCGATCGTCCGTTCGTTGCGCGCCGCCGGAAACGACACGCCGGTGTTGATCCTCAGCGCGCTCGGCAGCCTGGAAGACCGGCTGTACGGACTGCGCAACGGCTGCGACGATTACCTGACCAAGCCATGCTCTCTGGGCGAGCTGATCGCCCGGGTGGAAATTCTAGGCCGCCGCCGCCCGCAGAATCAGCCAGAGATGCGCCTGAAGGTCGGTGATCTGGAAATGGATCTGTTGACACGCAAGGTGAAGCGCGAAGGGCGCTCAATCGAGTTGCACCCGCGTGAGTTCAAGCTTCTCGAATATCTGATGCGGAACGCCGGCAATGTGGTGACGCGGACGATGCTGCTGGAAAATGTCTGGGAATTTCATTTCGACCCGCAAACCAACGTGATCGAGGTGCATGTGGCCCGTCTGCGGCAAAAAATCGACCGCGATTTCGCCTCGCCGCTGATCCACACCGTTCGCGGCGCCGGGTATTGCCTGCGTGCTTAAACGTCTGCATTTCCGCACGGTCACGATCCGGGTGGCGCTGGTCTATCTGGGCGTGTTTTTGCTGTCCGCCCTCATCGTCTCCGGCGTGATCTACAAGGTGACGGAAACCTTCCTCGACCGCCAGGCCGAGGAGACCATTGTCGCCGAACTCGACGGGTTGATGAGCCATTACAACCGTGGCGGCTTGCCCAAATTGATCCAGGTCCTGGGCGACCGCACCGAAACGGCGCACACCACCGATCTTCTCTTGCTGGCCGATCCCGCTGGGGGGCGGGTGATCGGCAATCTGCCAGCCATGCCGGCCGTCACGCCCGACCGTCGGGGCTGGCTCTCATTTCGGGCGGGGACCGGGCTGGCCGGACAGGACGACGCGCCGCCGGACGGTCTGATGGCGATGGGAATCGTCCGGAGATTGCCGGACGGCCACAAGCTGCTGGTCGGGGCAGATCTGGGGGAGTGGCGGCGCTTCCGCAGCCAGATCGTCCAGTCGCTGTTCTGGAGCTTCACCGTCATCCTGGCCATTTCGGCGGTCGGCGGACTCTTGGTCAGCCGCCATTTCACCCACAGGCTGGAAACCATCAACCGGACCACCCGCAAGATCATCGACGGCCATCTGCACGCCCGCATTCCGCGATCCACCAGCGAAGACGAGTTGGACCGGCTGGCCGCCAACGTGAACGACATGCTCGACCAGATCGAGGATCTGATGACCGGGCTGCGCCATGTCAGCGAGGGCATCGCCCACGATCTGCGCACACCGCTGAACCGCCTGCGCGGCCAACTTGAAATGGCGGTGATCGAAACGCGCGAGGGCGATCCAACCCGCGACATGATCCAGGAGGCCATCGCCGAGGCCGACCGCCTTCTGGACATGTTCAGCGCCCTTCTCAGCATCGCCAAGGCCAAGGCAGGCTACCAGCAGATGCCGTTGGTCGATGTGCCGCTGTCGCCTGTGCTGTGGCGGGTCGTGGAGTTGTATGAGCCGGTCGCCGAAGAGCGGCGCATCGACCTGAACGTTCGCGTCGATGTCCTGGCGGTCATCCGGGGGCAAGAACAGCTTCTGGCCCAGGCTCTCGCCAACCTGGTGGACAACGCGGTCAAATACACCCCCGAAGGCGGTCGCATCGACGTCGTCGTCACGGTTGGCAAAGACGCGGGCTGGACCGAGATCATCATCGCCGACAACGGCATCGGCATTCCGGTGGAGGATCACGAGCGTGTGCTGGGGCGCTTCATCCGTCTGGACTGGAGCCGCAGCACCCCCGGAAATGGGCTTGGCCTCAGTCTGGTGGACGCGGTGACTCAGTTGCACGGGGCCAAACTGGTCATGGAAGACAACCAACCCGGCCTGCGCGTTCGGCTGTGCTTTCCTCCCGCCCCGGCCACGGGAACTGGCCGTTCTCAGCAGGACTTGATCGGGAACGGATACCCAGACGGGCAACAAACCAAAGGGTGATTTGACCTTTTGGGTGGTTGCCCGTCTTTCCCTCACGTTACGGACAAGGCCGCGCAGCGAAGGCCGCGCGGACGCGATGGCGCCAATGGTCGAGCGTCACTGAACCAAGCCTAAGCGGCGACGCCAGGATCCGCTGACGCTCCCGCTCCAGAAAAGCTTCATCCACATCCTCCCAACGGTCCACCGCGACCAACGGCAAATCGGCGAAGGAACGCATCCAGGTCCCGGACTGGACCAGTGGAATGACGCCAAGCGACAGGGCTTCCCAAACCCGATGGCAGTCCGGTCCGTTGCCGGGTGGCGATACGCAAAAGCGGTGCGACGCCAGTTCCTCCAGATAGGGGCGGTATGGTTTGGGCGGAGTCAGCGTGACGAAAGGCTTGTCCTTTAGGATGTTAAACACCCGCTGGCGTTCCACCGGGTTGGTCCGGATTTCAAAATTGGCGTAGAGCAGCCCGCTCTTCGGACGTCGCGCGCGCGCGACGGCGGCAAGCGCCGCCGTGTCGCCGTGCGGCCATTGCGCGTTGGCCAGCCCGATCGGCAAAGCCGACAGCTTGGGATGCTCGACCTCGGCGTTCTGAGAAAACCAATGGACCAGCCGGACATCGTCCAGAAAGGCCCGGTGCTGGGGGCCAATCCGATGATCGCTGTTATGGCTCATCAGGACAAAACGCTGGGTCAAATGCGGCAGGACATCCCGGATGAAACTGTCGATCAAATGGGTGTAGACGAATATGACCGACGCTCGCTGCAAGACCCGCAGCTGATCGGGGCCTTCAACCGTCAACCGATGGCGCGGCCCCTGGAAGCGGCACAGCCGGATGTCGGGAAAATGGCGCAAGCTGGCGTGAAAGGCGAAAGTGGCCTCGTCGATCACCGAAACATCGGCCAAAGCCTGAAGACGCTCGCCCGTGATGATCTCCGCCTCCGGAATGTCCGCCGGTTCGGCGGGAGAAGGCGACGGCGGAGGAACAACCACGCGGGGCGGAATTGAACGGAAGCTGGCCAGATCCTTGGAATGGACGTGCAGATTGATGATCGGCCAGAAGGGAGCGTCGTCCCCCTGGTTCCGCGCGCGCAGATGAGGAACCCGCCGCCCTTGCGCGTCCGGCATCAACCGGAATCGATAATCAGACGCTTGATAGGCCGCGCTTTCGTTCAGGAAACCGACGGTGCGGCGGCCCTGCACGTTGCGCGGATCGACGCCGCCAAGATGCTGACCCAACGCGCCAGTATCGAAAACGGCGTTCAGCTTGTCGAAATGCCGGGTGTACAGCCCCGGATCCGTCGGGGCGAGGCCAAGCAGGCTGCCCGCCGGAACGGGACCATCAGCGGGAACCACGGGAAGCGCGTCCATGCAATCCAGGCCGAACCGCTGGCGGAACAGCCCCAAAAGAGTCATGTCGTTGATCCGGGTTCCCGGATTGCGGACGAAAAATTCGGCGACGAAATGGGTGAAGCGGCCCAACGCGGCGGCATTGCGGACATACAGAATGCCCGCGATGCCCCGCTGGTCATTGTCAAAGGGCGCGGCAAGACCGGGATAAAGCCGCTCCAGCGTCGCGCACAACGGGCCAATGTCGGCGTAGAGCAGATTGTCGCTTTCCAGATGGATGACGTTGCTCAGACCCAGCGATTCCATCGCCGTCTCGACCAGAAAGAACCGCTCGATCACATAGGTCCAGAACCCGAAACGAAAGGCGCGGTCCGTGGTTGCGGCGGCCCGGAATTTGGCAAGCGCCGGGGAGATCGGCAGATCTTCCACGAGAACCACGCGGATTCCCAACGCCGGATCCGGCGGCGTGGCGGCCAGAGCGGCGGCGTTGGCGACCAGAACAATGTCGCACATGTTGAACAGCCGCGCCTGAGCGAGCGCGTCATCCAGGCAAGCCGGCAGCGCGTCGCCCAGATGAACGAAGAGAATGGCGTGCGTCATAGAGTGATCCGAGGCGCTGTGGATGTCAGGTCCTCCTCAGCGACGAGGCGGCGCGAGATGGGGATGAACGGGCTTCGCCGCGCGGGCATGGCTTTCGGTCGCCGTGAAACCAAGATCAAGTTCCAGCGCTCCTTCCCCGCACTCCCTCCAACAGGGCGTTGGCGCTCCAGGAGCGAGGGCCGGGACAAGCGCGACGGCCTGTTGAAAATAGGGCGCCGCCTCTTGAACCCGATCCAGCGCGGTCAAACACACACCCGCATTGTGGTGCAGATGCGCCGAGAGTGGAGAGCGCGTGATCGCCCGGCGAACCAAACCCAGCGCCGCCGCGTGGTCCCCCTGACCATGCAAGGCCAGAACAAGGACCGATAGGATCGCCGGATGATCCGGATGCTCGGCAAGCAGCGCCCGACAGAGCCGCTCCGCCTCAACACAATCCCCCGCACGCCAGCAGGCAAGGGCGCGGGGCAGATCATCGGCCAGAGTCATGACGCGGAAACCCGTCTTGCCTGTATCTAAATTAAAGGGCCGCGCCTGACAAAAATGGAGGCGCGGACGCCTGCCCTCTTAGCAGGAGAGATCGACCATCGTCCATCATGGATCGCCCCGATCCACCCCAAGCCTCCCCGCCATGGGCCATTCCAACGGGGAAAACTTCGCCTGACGCAGGGTTAGCCAAGGAACGAAGGCGTCCTAAAGCCGCCAAAACCACCACTCACCGGCGAAATTGAGCCGGGATCGACCCTTGTGCCGCCAATGACCGCCCTGGGGACCTTCCCTGTCGATGAAATAAATTGACGAACCTTGCGACGGCCTATCTTATGGCCGCCAAATGCCCCCTGACGACGTCCCGACCTCATGCAGCGTTATCATCTGCTCGCCCCATACGCCAACGCCACGAATCAGGAACGCGTGGACGCCGTTGGTCAGAGTGGATCGCGGGATGCTCCTGAGCGCGACGCGACGCGTGGGCTGTCGATCATCATTCTCAACCTCAACAAGCCGGAGCTGATCGTCCCGCTGGTCGAAAGCCTGATCGCCATCGAACCAAGCTTCCGCGCCGCCGGGCTGGGCTTTGAGGTGCTGATCGGCGACACGGGATCGACCGACCCGGATGTCCTGTCCTTGTACGACCGCGCCCCCCCGATGGTGACGGTCATGCGCGGCCTGAAATACCAATTCTCACGCTGCAACAATCAGGTTTTCTTCGCGCACGCCCGTTACGACACGACGTTGTTCCTGAACAACGACGTGATCCTGCGCGACCATCCCGATTGCCTGATGCGCATGTTCACGCTGCTGGAACGGCGCCCTGAACTGGGCCTTGCCGGATTGTGCCTGTTCTTCCCTGACGGCACGGTCCAGCACTCTGGCATTGACGTGTTCCGCGACGGCCCTCTGCGCGGCTTCTGCTTTCACCCGCACGCCCGGGAAACCATGCCCGCGACGGCTGTGGAAAGCTGGGACTGCCTTGCTGTGACCGCCGCATGCGTTATGATCCGATCCGCTCTGTTCCGGGAGATCGGCGGGTTCGACGAAGCCTATCGCACCGAATGCCAGGACGTGGCCCTATGCCTCGCCGCCCGGCGTCTTGGCCAGGGGATCGCCATCCTCAACGCGGGCCACGTGCTGCATCTGGAAAACGCAACCCGACCCAAGGGATCGGAAGACTGGGCCGACCGCCAGCTCTTCATGCGCCGTTGGGGGGCTTTCATCGAAGCCTTCGCCCTGTAGGAACCCCGTGTTGAATTCCATGTCCGCACTCCTTTTCCTCTGCCACCGCATGGGCCGCGGCTACGGGGTTTCGGTGGTGATCGAAAATCTGGCGCGGGGGCTTGCCGCGCGTGGCGTTCCGGTCGTCATCGGCTGCATGGAGCATGACGGCACCTTGTCCGGTCTGGACATCCGTCAGGTGGAACCGCGTCCGGCGGCCATCGCCGCCCTGGCCCGCGAGGTCGGCGCGACGGTTCTGGTCGCCCACACCACGCCCTTCTTTGAGGCCCTTCCAGAGCTTCGCGGCGAATTCTCCTGCTGGGCATGGGAGCATGGCGACCCCAGCCCGTCCTTCTTTGAAGAAGACCGGGAAGAGCGTGAACGGATCATCCGCCACAAGCAGGTGAACGTCTATCCGGCGATGGACGGTGTGATTTCCATCTCTGAATTCATCAGCGGCGATATCGGCTGGCCACAAGCGCGTCTGGTCTTCAACGGCTGCGACCATGTTCCCGATCGCGGCGGCAAAGGGTTGCAGGACTTTCCGTTGGGCGACAGCGCCCCCCTGCGCATCGGCACCCTGATGCGCATTGGCGTCGGCGAGGCCCGTTACAAGGGAATGCGGAATTTCCTGGATCTGACGGCGGCGGTG
Source organism: Azospirillum cavernae (assembly GCF_003590795.1). Classification (GTDB taxonomy): domain Bacteria; phylum Pseudomonadota; class Alphaproteobacteria; order Azospirillales; family Azospirillaceae; genus Azospirillum; species Azospirillum cavernae. The sequence continues at coordinate 53,197 of NZ_QYUL01000006.1, read as the reverse complement.
CGCGCGTCGGGGATCAACGCCGAAATCCACATCATGGGACGCGGCGCGGCCGAGGATGCCGAGGGTTTCCGCGCCGCTGGCATCGTCACCCACCTGAACGCGACGGACGAAGAGCGTGCGGAGTATCTGCGCAAGCTCGACGTCTTCGTGTCTCCCAGCCTGTGGGAAGGCTGCAACTTGCCGCTTCTGGAGGCTCAGGCGCTTGGCACCGTCGGGCTGGCCTATGACACCGGCGCCCACCCGGAGATGACTCCCTTCCTGGCCGCCGACAGCGCCGACATGCTGGCGCTGCTGAAAGCCTACGCGCGCAACCGCGATCTGGTCCGTCAGCATTCGATCATGGGCTATCGCTTCGTGCGTGGAAAATACCGCTGGGCCGTCGCGGTGGACCAGACGATCGCCTTGCTCGGCCTCAAGATGGGGACCGCCCCCATCGCCATCGCTCAATCGGCTCCCGCCTTTCAACGCGGCTGGATGTCCACCTATGTGGCGAAATTCTGGCAAATTCTGCGCGCCGAAGGCCTGTCGAGCGCCACGCAGCGAACCCTGCGTTACCTGTCCCATCACATGCAACGGCGCCAGCACTGATGACTGGACAGCATCGCGCATCGGCGGCGATTCCCCTGGCGTGGTGTGACGACGAACATGCCGCCCTCGCCTGGCGCCATGGATTGGCCTTGTGCCGCGCCTTAGCCGCCGAGGGCGTGTCCGTCACCGCCTGCGTCGTCACCGAAAAGCCTTTGCCCGCTGGGGCCGAACAGTCCCTGCGCGTCCTGTCCGAGCGTCATGGCGTCACAACCGAATGGGCGCCCGCTCCGCCGACACGGCTGGAAGGAAATCTTTACACGCGTCTGGCCTACCGCTTTTATCTGTGGGCGCGCGACCGCGCCGACGATGCGATCCACGCCACCGACCTGTTTGGCCTGCCTTACTACTGCCTGCTGGACCGGGTCGCGGGCCGGAGATTCACCCGCACCGCTTTCGCCATCCTAACCCTGGGACCAAGCCGCGCTCTGCTGCTGGATCGGGGCCTCTTCCCCGATTTCGACACGCTGAGTCGGCTGCATCTGGAAGACGGTTGCCTGACTTTGGCTGACCGCGTGTCATCGGTCATGGACGCCGCTCTTCCTGGCATCGAACTGCCCAGTGTTGAGACGTTCGGCGCCGAACCGGAAGCCGCTGAAGCCGGAACCCGAATTCTGGTGATCGGCGAGGGCGTCAGCCCGGCGGAACTGCGCTTCGTGGACAAGGCGCTGACTCAGGCTTTGCCGCACCTGCAAAGCCCTGTCACCGTGACGGTGATCGAGGCCAGCGGGGACGAAGAGCTGGCCTCTCCCTCCCTGATCGTCCCCCCTCTCGCCCTGGCCGGACAGACAACGACGACAGGACACGGCGACGCGGCTCTCGCCGACGCCCTGCGCAAGGCCGACATCGCCATACTGCCCGCCGCTCGGCGCGACGCCGCGTGGTTGGGCGTGTTGTGCCGCGTCGCCGGATTGCGGGCTGTCGGACGCGGCCACGCCGATCTGGCGGCGGGGCTTGGCCCCAACTTCGCGTCCTCTGGCCCACCGGCGGATCTCGCCAACCGCCTGATCGACGCCCTTTCGGCTCCGGCTCCGGCTCCCCTCCTCGGCCCCAGCCTGTGGCTGGGGAGTCCCACCGCCCTGCCGCCGGAAGAGTTGGCCGAACCAGCCCTGGTCAGCGTTTGCGTCACCCATTTCAACCGGCCCCACCTGTTGCGGCGGGCGCTGTCCAGCCTCGCCGCGCAGGATTACCCGGCGCTGGAAATCATTCTGGTCGATGACGGCAGCGACGCGCCCGAGGCGCTGGAATGCCTTGCGGCGCTGGAACGCGACCCGCCGACGCCGCGCTTCCGGTTGATCCGCCAGCCCAACCGCTATCTTGGCGCCGCCCGCAACGCGGCGGCGGCGGCGGCGGTGGGACCCTATCTGCTGTTCATGGACGACGACAATCTGGCCAAGCCGGAAGAGCTGTCGGTCTTGGTCGCCGCCGCGCGGGCGTCCCGCGCCGACATCGTCACCTGCTTCAACGATACCTTCTCACGCGAGGAGGATGGCGGCCCGGTGGTTGAGTCCCGTCGCCTGTTTCTGGGACCGGCTGCGGGCGTCGGCATCCTGTTCAACGCCTTCGGCGACGCCAACGCCCTGATCCGCACCGAGACCTTTCGCCGCCTTGGTGGTTTCAGCGAGGATTATGGGGTCGGGCACGAGGATTACGAGTTCTTCGCCCGCGCGGTCTTGAGCGGAGCGCAACTGCTGACCGTGCCTGAGGCGCTGTTCTGGTACCGCACCGACGACGCCAGCATGATTAAGACCACGGCGCTTGGCCTCAACCATGCTCGCGCCTTGCGGCCTTATCTGGCTGACGGCGCCATGCTGGAAGGGCCGCTGGTCGGGGATTTGGCGACGCTGGCGCGCGGCGCCTTCATCCGCGCCGATCATACGGTCGCGCTGCTGCAAGCCGATGGACAACGCAAACAGCAGGCGATTGAAACGCTGACTGCGGCAAACGCCGAAAAACAGCAGGCCATCGCCACACTGGAAGCCGGAAGCGCTGAAAAACAGCAGGCCATCGCCGCGCTGGAAGCCGCAAACGTCGAAAAACAGCGGGCCATCGCCGCGCTGGAAGCCGCAAACGTCGAAAAACAGCAGGCCATCGCCGCGCTGGACGTTGAGAACGCCGAGAAACAGCGCGCCATCGCCGCGCTGGAGTCCATAAGCGTCGAAAAACAGAGCGTCATCGCTGCTCTAGAAGCTGAAAATGCGGAAAAACAGCGGGCTGTCGCCACATTGGAAGCCGCAAACGCCGAAAAGCAGCAGGCTATTGTCGCGTTGGAAACGGCAAACGCCGAAAAGCAGCAGGCTATCACCGTTCTGGAAACCGCAAACACGGAAAAACAGCAGGTGATCGCGGCCCTTCACGCCTCCTGGTCGTGGCGGGTGACAGGACCGTTCCGCCGCGCCGCTCGGCTTGCCCGGCGCGTGGTCGGCCTGTTCGCCTGCCGCCCGCGCGGCCTAACCCTGACCCCCAACGACAGCCTAACCAAAGAAGGCGATCTTTACCGCAGCGCCAACGATGATCCGCAATTCTTCATCCAGCCCGTTTCAGGACGGATGCCAAGTGGTTGGGTGGTGTTGAGCTACGCGGGCCAGGGCATTGACTTCCCCTTGACCCCGGAACTGTTCATTGACGCCGGCGCGGGCTTGTCGGAAGCGGGAAAGCTGTCTTTCCCGCCTTTGCGCGAGGGGCGGGTTCGCCAGATTTTGCGCCTGCCCGATGGGGTGCGCGGCCTGCGCTTCGACCCGATGGCCCGGCCTGGACGCTTCCGGTTGGACACGGTGGAGGCGATCTCCTGCGGTGGCCTGACGCTGCTCGCCTTTCTGCTCGCGCGGCGGCCCAGCATGATGCTGGCGGGCATCTTGAGAGGACCGCGTCGACTGGCTCAGGTGATGGATGAGGCCATCCGCCTGGAAAACGCCGCTCCAGCCCTGACCTATGAGGATTGGGTCGCCTGCTTCGACATCCTCACCGACGAAGACCAGAAGACCATCCAACAGCGTGGCGCGGCGTTGAAGACCGACTTCACGGTGGTCATCCCCGCGCACAACGCCGCCTTTTCCGATCTGGCCGACACCATCGCGTCCTTGCGGTCGCAGCTTTACCCCCACTGGCGCCTGATTATCCTCGCCCCTCACGAGGCGGCGGGAGATGGCGTCGCCACCCTGGCGCATGATCCGCGCGTTTCCCTCATGGCCGAGGCCGACGCTCTGATCGGAGCCGATGGCTGGCTGGTCTTCGTCGATCCGGCAACCCAGCTTGCGCCACACGCCCTCTACATGGCCGCCCACTGTCTGGCGGCGGATCCCAAGACCGAGATCCTCTATGCGGACGAAGACCGGCTGGACAGCCGGAAGCGGCGCGTAAAGCCCGATTTCAAGCCCGACTGGAGTCCCGACCTCTTCCTGGCCCGCAACTATCTGGGACCGCTCGTCGTCCTGCGGCGCGCGCTTCTGGACGCTTCGACCATCTCGGCGGGAGAGGATCTGGTCTACGCGACGGTTCTGCGACGGATGAGCGTCGGCCCGGAGCCGGTGGTGCGCCACGCGCCCTTCGTGCTGTCCCACCGCACCGCCGACGAGGACATGGAAAAGCCCCGCCGGGGCCGTGAGCATGCGCTGTTGACCCGCCACCTGACCCCTCAAGGCGCACGGGTGGAGCCTTGGCTGAACGGCACGGCGAACCACATCGTCTACGCCCTGCCCGAACGGGCGCCCTTCGTCAGCATCATCGTGCCGACCAAGGACAAGATCGACCTGCTGCGCCTGTGCGTCGAAAGCCTACGCGAACGAACCGTCTACCCTGGCGGTTTCGAGATCCTGGTGATCGACAACCGCAGCGAAACCGACGAAGCGCGCGCCTATTTCGCCGAGTTGGAGCGCACCGGCGCCGCTCGCGTCCTGGCCTATGACGCGCCGTTCAATTATTCGGCCATCAACAATTTCGGCGTCCGCCACGCGAAGGGCGAGGTTCTCGCCTTCCTGAACAACGACATCGAAGCCATTGCCCCGGCCTGGTTGGCGGAAATGACCGCTCACGCGCTCCGCCCCGAAATCGGCGCGGTGGGCACCATGCTGTATTATCCCGACGACACGATCCAACACGCCGGGGTTGGCTTGGGCCTGCACACGCTGGTCGGCCACCTGCATCGGGGCTTGCCTCGCGGAGCCACCGGCTACGCCGACCGAGCCGCCCTGACGCAAAACCTGTCCGCCGTCACCGCCGCCTGCCTCGTCATCCGCCGTTCCGTGTTCGAAGCGGTCGGAGGCTTCGAAGAGGAGCATCTCCACGTCGCTTTCAACGACGTGGATCTGTGCCTGCGCCTGCGCGCGGCTGGGCACCGACTGGTTTGGACTCCGCACGCCGAGATGTACCACCATGAAGGGGCGTCGCGGGGCCGTGTCGAAAAACCGGAGCGTCTGGCGCAATTCGCCGTCGAGATCGCCTATATGACGAGTCGTTGGGCCGACATCGTGTCAGCGGACCCCTACTACAGCCCAAACCTGACCCTCGACGCCGAGGATTGCGGGCTTGGCTGGCCGCCGCGCGTCACGCCGCCCTGGCGCTTGCCGACGGAACCGGCGCCCGCCAAAGGCGCGCGCCGGTCGTCGCTCACCGCCTACGCTTGGCTCGACACGGTCCACCGCTGATAGGAAACCGCCTTCCATGGACGCCTCCTCTGCCGCCCGCCCGTCGCTGACCGACTATCTCGACGCCTCGATCGAGGTTCTGCGCAAGACACGCGACACCCTGCCCCCTGCTCTGGTGGCGGAGGCGGTTGATCGCGTCGTCACCGCGCTTGGCCAGGGGCGCCCCCTGCTGGTCTGCGGCAATGGCGGCTCCGCGTCCGACGCCCAGCACATCACCGGCGAACTGGTCGGTCGTTTCCTAAAGGAACGCCGGGCGCTGAAGGCGATCTGCCTCAGCTCCAACGCCGCCGTTCTGACGGCCTGGGCCAATGATTACAGCTATGAGAGCGTCTTCGCCCGACAGGTGGAGGCTTACGCCGAGGCTGGCGGCGTTCTGCTCGGCCTCAGCACCAGCGGCAATTCCCCCAACGTGGTCGCCGCCTTCGAGACGGCCCGGCAGTTGGGCATGACGACGGTGGCCCTGACCGGCGAGGGTGGCGGCAAGCTGGCCGCGCTCAGCGATGTGCTGCTGGCCGTGCCATCGCGCCACACCCCCTTGATTCAACAGGCGCACATCTGCCTCTACCACCATCTCTGCGAAGAGGTTGAGGCCCGGTTGGCCGGAGTTTGACCGTCCACAGACAATAAGGAAAAACAGGCTTCGTTTCGGATTCAATATGATTGGAAGATCATTCCGATTGCGAAACTGAAAGCTTCTTTTCCCAAGAAAGCGCCGTTTCAACGATGATTCTCAGATCCTCGTGGCGCGGCGCCCAGTCCAACAGCCGCCGAATCCGCTCGGTTCCAGCCACCAGGGTCGGCGGATCTCCGGCCCGGCGCTGAACGATTCGAGTTGGCAACGATTTTCCAAGCACCGATTCAACCATGTCCAGGACCTCGCGCACCGAATAGCCCCGGCCATAGCCGCAATTCAGGACCAGGCTGTCACCCCCGGCCTCCAGATGGCGCAGAGCGGCGAGATGGGCGTCGGCAAGGTCGCTGACATGGATGTAATCGCGCACGCAGGTGCCGTCCGGCGTCGGGTAATCGTCGCCGAAGATCTGGATGTCCGGGCGCTGCCCGGTCGCGGCCTGGGCGGCGATCTTCAGCAGATGGGTCGCCACCCGCGCGCTCTGCCCTGAACGCCCCGCCGGATCCGCCCCCGCCACGTTGAAATAACGCAGGGCGACGTAGCGCAGGCCATGGGCTGACGCCGCGTCGCGCAGCATCCATTCGGTCATCAGCTTGGACCGCCCATAGGGGTTGATCGGGTCGGTGGGCGCATCCTCGTCAATCGGCATCGCCTCAGGCATGCCGTAGACGGCGGCGGTGGACGAAAAAATGAAGCGCTCCACCCCGGCCCGCCGCCCGGCGTCGATCAACGACAGGCTGTTGACCGTGTTGTTGCGGTAATAATCCAGCGGCTTTCCCACAGATTCCGGGACCGAGATGCTGCCCGCGAAATGCATCACGGCGTTGACGCCGTGACCGACGATGGTTCGCTCCACCAGCCCAGCGTCCCCGACATCGCCGACCACCAGCGGAACCCCATTCGGCACAGAGGCGCCGCGTCCCGTGGACAGATCGTCCAGAACCACGACCGATCGCCCAGCGTCGAGCAGCGCCAGCACGACATGGGAACCGATGTAACCGGCGCCGCCTGTCACCAGAACGGTCGGGAGGGAAATCGGGTCGGCCATGTCGATCCATTCACACTGCGTTGCCAAGGGCCGAACAGACTATCACCCGCCGCACCACCGCCGCTTCATCTTTTCCGCAAGAGCGCTCAGAGTCACACACGCCCGCGAAAAGCGGCCCGAGGCAACCCCACCATGGACTTCGGCGACGCCCGGCGATACCAAGGCAGCCGGACGCCGCACCGCAACGGCGCAGGAGGAGCTATGAGCATGGACATCGCCGCACTCGCCATTCCCGATGTGAAGATCATCCGCCCGAAAAAATTCGGCGACCATCGCGGCTTCTTCTCGGAAACCTACAGCAAGCGCGCGTTCGAGACGGCGGGGCTTCCGCTTGATTTCGTCCAGGACAACCAGTCGCTGTCGGCGGAGGTCGGCACGGTGCGCGGCCTGCATTACCAGCTTCCGCCCTTTGCCCAGGACAAGCTGCTGCGCGTCGTGCGCGGCGCCGTCTTCGACGTGGCGGTGGACATCCGTCGGGACTCGCCGACCTTCGGCCAGCATGTCTCGGCAATCATCAGCGCGGCGGAGTGGAACCAGATCCTGGTCCCGGTCGGCTTTGCTCATGGGTTCTGCACGCTGGAACCGGACACCGAAGTCATCTACAAGGTGACGAATTTCTATTCGCCGCAGCATGACCGTGGGATTCTGTGGAATGATCCGGCTCTGGCCATCGTCTGGCCGGTCGAGGCCGACAAGGCCCGGCTGTCCGACAAGGATCTGAAAAATCCCCGCCTTGCCGAGGCGAGTGACCTGTTCTGAACAAGGCCAAATCCGAAACAATCCTTTCGGAATAATCCTTGAGTGTGTCTGTTTGTCTCCTGGATAGGGCGCAGGTGTTTTGATGAAGTGCATTCTCGTCACCGGCGGCGCCGGGTTCATCGGGTCCGCCGTGGTCCGCCAACTGCTCGCCGAAACCGACGTCCGCGTCGTCAATCTGGACAAGCTGACCTACGCGGCCAATCTGGCCTCGCTGCCAGGCGCGGTGGACAACCACCGTTACGCCTTTGAGCGGGTGGACATCTGCGACAGCGACGCCCTGCGCCGGGTCTTCGCCGAACACCAGCCGGACGCGGTGATGCATCTGGCCGCCGAATCCCATGTGGACCGCTCCATCGACGGCCCCGGCGATTTCATCCAGACCAACATCGTCGGCACCTATCGGCTGCTGGAAGCGGCGCGGGGCTATTGGTCCACTCTGCCCGCCGACCGCAAGGACGGCTTCCGCTTTCACCATATTTCCACCGACGAGGTGTTCGGCACGTTGGGCGAGGATGGTTTCTTTACCGAAACGACTGCCTACAGCCCGAATTCGCCCTATTCGGCCAGCAAGGCGTCCAGCGACCATCTGGTGCGGGCTTGGCACGAGACCTACGGGCTGCCGGTGGTGCTGACCAACTGCTCCAACAATTACGGCCCCTATCATTTCCCGGAAAAGCTGATCCCGCTGGTGATCCTGAAGGGTCTGGCCGGGGAACCGCTGCCGGTCTATGGCAAGGGCGACAATGTGCGCGACTGGCTCTATGTCGAGGATCATGCCCGCGCCCTGCGGCTGGTGCTGGAAAAGGGGCGGATCGGCGAGAGCTACAACATCGGCGGCCACAACGAACGCACCAACATCGCGGTGGTCCGCAGCATCTGCGCCCTGCTGGACGAGCTGGCGCCCGACGGCGCCCCGCATGACCGGCTCATCACCTTCGTCACCGACCGCCCCGGCCACGACAAGCGCTACGCCATCGACGCCGACAAGATCGAGCGCGAGCTGGGCTGGCGCCCGGAGGAAACCTTCGAGAGCGGCCTGCGCAAGACCGTCGCGTGGTACCTGGCCAACCGGCCCTGGTGGGAAGCGGTGCGGAACGGCTCCTATTGCGGGGAACGGTTGGGGCTGACCGAGGCGGCGACCCCGACGTCCAAGACTGGGGGAGCGGCGTGAACATCCTCGTCCTCGGCGCCAGCGGGCAGGTCGGCCACGCCCTGATGCGCGCCTGCTGGCCGGACGGCGCCCGCGTCGTCGGGTTGGCCCGCCCGGCGGTGGATCTGGCCGATCCCGACAGCATCGACCGCGCGGTGGCTGAACACGCCCCGGATCTGGTGGTCAACGCCACCGCCTACACCGCCGTGGACAAGGCGGAGAGCGAGCGCGAGGCCGCCTTCGCCATCAACCGCGACGGTCCGGCCCATCTTGCGGCGGCCTGCGCCGCGCGCGGAGCGGCCCTGATTCACATCTCCACCGACTATGTGTTTGACGGAACCAAGCCCGCCCCTTACGTCGAGGATGACCCCGTCGCCCCGGTCAACGCCTATGGCGCCAGCAAGGAAGCGGGAGAGGCGGCGGTGCGCGCCACAGCGCCCCGCCACGTCATTTTGCGCACCTCCTGGGTTTACGCCGCCCACGGCGCCAATTTCGTCAAGACCATGCTGCGGCTGGGCCGGGAACGCGCCGAGCTGAGCGTCGTCGCCGACCAGACCGGCGCGCCGACCTCGGCGGACGACATCGCCGCCGCCATCACCCGCATCGCCGCGCGCATCCAGGGCCAGCCCGACGACGTTCCGTGGGGCACCTATCATCTGACCGGCGCTGGAGAAACCACCTGGTTCGGCTTTGCCGAGCGCATCTTCGAGCGTCTGGCGCGCGAGGAAGGCCGCCGCCCGGCGGTCAAGCCGATCGCCACCGCCGATTACCCGACCCCGGCGCGCCGCCCGATCAACTCCCGGCTGGACGGTTCCCGCCTGCGCGCCGCTTTCGGCGTCGAACCGCCGGACTGGGCGGACAGCCTGGACCGCGTGCTGGACGAACTGTTCAGCCAGCGGCCACCGGCGACCTGACGACCCACGCTGACGACGGCGCGCTCATGCCGAGCGCGCCGTTTGGAATTCATCCTTCGCGACATCCAGACCACAGACAGACAGGCGGCGGACATGAAAGGCATCATTCTGGCAGGCGGATCCGGCACCCGGCTCTACCCGGTGACGCGCGCGATCAGCAAACAGCTGCTGCCGATCTACGACAAGCCGATGATCTATTTCCCGCTCAGCACGTTGATGCTGGCGGGCATCCGCGACATCCTCATCATCACCACGCCGCACGACCAACCGCTGTTCCAGACCGTTCTGGGCGACGGGTCGCAATGGGGCGTGTCGCTGTCCTACGCGGCCCAACCCTCCCCCGACGGGCTGGCCCAGGCCTTCATCATCGGTCGTGAGTTCGTCGGCGCCGACAGCTGCGCGCTGGTGCTGGGCGACAACATCTTCTACGGCCACGGCCTGACCCAGCTTCTGCGCGCCGCCGGGGAAAAGACCACCGGCGCCCGCGTCTTCGCCTATGGCGTGCGCGATCCCGAACGCTACGGCGTGGTCGAGTTCGACGAGACCGGGCGGGCGCTGAGCATCGAGGAAAAGCCGACCGCGCCGCGTTCCAAATGGGCGGTGACGGGGCTGTATTTCTACGACAATCAGGTGCTGGACATCGCCGCCGCCGTGAAGCCCTCGGCGCGTGGCGAGTTGGAGATCACCTCGGTCAACGCCGCCTATCTCGATCTTGGCCTGCTCGACGTCGAGCAGATGGGGCGCGGCTATGGCTGGTTCGACACCGGCACCCACGACAGCCTTCTGGAAGCGGCGGAGTTCGTCCGCACCATCCAGCACCGTCAGGGTCTTCAGATCGCCTGCCCGGAAGAGATCGCCTATGTGTCCGGCTGGATCGATGGCGAGCAGGTCTCCCGGCTGGCCGAACCGTTGAAGAAGAACGAGTACGGTCGCTATCTGCTCAGCCTGTTGGGATGATGCGGACCATCCGCCTCCGTCCTTCTTTTCTTTTGCGGTGAAAGCCCCCCCTATGCGTTCTCTCAACAGAAAACGGGTTCTCGTCACCGGCGGCGCCGGATTCCTCGGCTCGCATCTGTGCGAGCGCCTGCTGGAGCGGGATTGCGAGGTTCTGTGCGCCGACAATTATTTCACAGGCAGCCGCGACAACGTCCTTCACCTTCTATCCAACCCACGTTTCGAGCTGATTCGTCACGACGTGACGTTCCCGCTCTATGTCGAGGTGGACCAGATCTACAATCTGGCCTGCCCGGCGTCGCCGATTCATTACCAGCATGATCCGGTGCAAACGACCAAGACCAGCGTCCATGGCGCCATCAACATGCTGGGGCTGGCCAAACGGCTGAACGCGCGGATCATGCAGGCCTCGACCTCTGAGGTCTATGGCGACCCGGCGGTGCATCCGCAGACCGAGGAGTATTGGGGCAACGTCAACACCATCGGCCCGCGCGCCTGCTACGACGAGGGCAAACGCTGCGCCGAGACGCTGTTCTTCGACTATCACCGCCAGCACAAGCTGTCGATCAAGGTCATCCGCATCTTCAACACCTATGGCCCACGCATGCACCCCAACGACGGGCGGGTGGTGTCGAACTTCGTCATCCAAGCGCTGAAGGGCGAACCGATCACCGTTTACGGCGACGGCCAGCAGACCCGCGCCTTCTGCTACGTCGATGATCTGATCGAAGGCTTCCTGCGCTTCATGGACACGCCCGCCGAAATCACCGGCCCGCTGAATCTCGGCAATCCTGGCGAATTCACCATGCTGGAACTGGCCGAGAAGATCATCCGGCTGACCGGCTCCTCCTCGCGGATCGAGCACAAGCCGTTGCCCCAGGACGATCCCAAACAGCGCCGCCCGGACATCTCGAAGGCCAAGGCCTTGATGAACTGGGAACCGACGGTGCCGCTCGACGCCGGGCTGGAGCGCACCATCGCTTATTTCCGCGACCGCTTCTTCGCCTGATCCTGAGGGAGTGTCGTCAGTTAGGGGATTCCCATCGATAGGAATGCGTGATTCCCAGAAGGTTGGCTGATGGGAGGGCCGACCGATGCGACGCTATGCATTACGGGACGACCAGTGGGAATGGATCCAGGATTTTCTGCCGGGGGCCGCGCCGGGCATGTCGGTGGGAGGGCGAAGGACAACCGCCTGTTTGTCGATGCTGTGCTGTACCGCTACCGGGCCGGCATTCCGTGGCGCGATCTCCCCGCCCGTTTTGGGGACTGGAAGAATACCCACCGCCGCTACCGTCGCTGGTGCGAAAGCGGCGTTTTCGAACGGCTTTTTAAGGCTCTGGCTGAAGTTAGCGACAACGAATACATGGAGTCACCCTGGAAAAGTAGAGAGCCTTTGGTCTTCGGCTATGCATTGGCGCTCGAAAGCGCGTGGGCTTTTGCAGCCGAGCGCCGAATGTCGCCGAGCAGGATTATAAAGCCCGTCGATACAGCGTCCAATGGCAGTTTCGACCGCTGATCTGGAAAGGAAAATTGTCCTCCAGATAGCGTCCACGGTTGTGGTGGAAATTCTCTGATCGCCCGTGGGGAGCATGCCCCCACGGGCGGCGGCTCGTGTGAAAGAGGTCGTCATCGGATTGGTCGGCTAGAGTGGAGTTGCAACGCTTCAGCTCGAACCGAAGGACGAACTCAGTGACCGATGACAGTATGGCACTGGCAGATCTTCTGCAGAAGACCGACGACGGCGACTTTCTGCGCAGCGTTGCCGAGGCGGTGTTGCAGATGTTGAACCGTTACATGCAGGTCGAGGTCATGGCCGAACTGAGCACAGCCGTCGAAAGCACCCCGACCATCACCTTTTCAGCCAAAGCCGCCTGATCGATGGCCACCTCAACGCCAGTCCGAATTTGGTCCATCTTAACGGACGCTATCGATGGGGACCTACTCAATCCCCAAACAGTCAACATCCTCGCCATCACCGCCCGTTCGGCTTTTTCTGGACGGCGACGAGTCGGGCGGAGTACCCATTCGAGTGTCGTCAGCGCACCAAGAGGCCAAGGCGAAAAAGACGCTGCGATGGGGTTCTTCGCCTCCCTTCAAACCTTTCAGCCGGACGCTTCAGCGCTTTGTTTTCCCAGATCCTGCGCCTGACGGTTCTTCTGCTGACCCCCCTTTGGCTGTCTCTGGGGGTGCAGATGCTGGATTTGCGCGTGTCGCTTCCCGGCCCGGTTCTGGAATGGGCGCGCAAGGACAAGGTCAAAGACCTCAATCTGACCGATGCTCCCATTCCGGGCTGGCGGGAAACCACCTATCTGGCCGCCAACCCCGACGTCGCCGCCGCCGTGAAAGCCGGACAATGGCGCAGCGGCTACGACCATTATCGCCTTTTTGGCCGCGCGGAAGGCCGTCCAGGCGCGCCAGGATCGCCGAAAACAGCGGCGCTTCCCTCCCCGCCGCCGCCTGCGCCGCCACCCAATCCCGCGCCGAACAGCCTTCCCATCGCAACACAGCCCGCGCCCGCCGCGCCCATGGTCGCGGCGGCCCCGCCACCTGCGAACGCTTCCCCAGACGTCGCGCTGGACGCCAAGCCCACCGTCGCCCCCCCCGCCGCGCCGCTTCCCGTTGCGCCCGTTCCGCGCCCCAAACCGACCATGACAACGGCCCCAACAGCCGGTGTGACTGAAAAGCCAAGCCAAACGCTTGCGGTGACGCAACTGCGTGCGGCCACCAACGGTGGGACCGTCCGCGTCGTTCTGGATCTCGACGGACCACCCCGCTTCACCCTGCTGGCGCAGCGTGCGCCCAACCGGCTGGAACTGGTGTTGCCGGGAACATTGTGGAAAGCGCCAGCCTCCGGCGCCTTCGCGGCAGCGCCGCTGACCTATCGGCTGGCCACGAGCGGGGGCGTCAACCACCTGATTCTCGGTGGCCAAGGTCCTATTCAGACAAAGACCGTCTTCGTCTTGCCCCCCGAAAAGGAGCACGGCCATCGTCTGGTCATCGACGTGGCCGTCGCCCCGAAAAAACGGACCTGAAACGACGAAAGGTCACAGGACAAAGTCGAAGTACGAAAATTCGTAATTGGCGATGTCGACTTGAATCCGAAAATCAGCGGCCAGGTCGGCGTTCACATTGCCTTCGATCATGGTCACGCCGTTGGCCGTCTCGTAACGCAACTGCCCTGCCGCCGAGAAGGCGGCGGTTCCGATGAAGGAAAAGCCGTCATTCACCGTCGTTCCCGAGATGGCGTCGATTTCCGACACGTCGATGCGGTCGGCCTCAGCCCCCGGCGTCGCGTAGCTGACGTTGCCCAACAGGGCCGCCGCCGTAATCGTCGGACCGTTGAAATTCACGATGACGTCAGGGGCGGTCAGCGTCGATTCGTTCAGGTTGCGCACCGAAAACACGTCGTTGCCAAGGCCGCCATCCAAAAGATCGGATCCCACGCCGCCAATCAGCGTGTCGTTGCCCGATCCACCCAAAAGAACGTCGTCCTGGGACAGCAACGGCGCGCCGCCCGACATGGCGACCGCGATTTCATGCGCGCGGTCGGAATAGACATCCCCAAACAGCACATCGTCGCCAGCGCCGCCGCGCAAGGTGTCGGCCCCGAATCCCGCGTAAAGCGTGTCGTTGCCTGACCCGCCATCCAGAAAGTCAGCCCCGCCCCCGCCATCCAGCCAATCGTCGCCCGTCTCGCCCAACAGGGTGTCGGCGCCGGACTGGCCGATGGCGTCGCCGTTCAGCCGATCATCTCCGGTCCCGCCGAACAGAAGGTCGTTGCCCGCCCCGCCTTCCAGCGTGTCGTTGTCAGCCCCGGCCAACAGGACGTCGTCGCCGGACTGGCCGAACAGGGCGTCAGCTCCCGCCAGGCCATAGATGGTGTCGTTGCCGCCAGCACCACCGATCCAATCAACAGCGGACGTTCCAAGAAGGTAATCGGCGGCGCTGGTCGCGCCTGGGCCGACCGTCAGGCCGGAGACGGACGGCTCCGAAAAACCCGCAAGGCTAGCAACCGAGATCAACGAGCCGCTGCTCGTCTGCACCAGTTCAACCCCGGTCAGGGTGTCCGCGCCGTCCGGGCCGCTGATGAACAGACTTCCGCCGCTGCCGAACGTCATGGCATAGGCCGAGATGTCGCTGGTCAGGACGAAACGGTCGACGCCGCCCAGCCCGTTCACGGCGTCAGCTCCGCTGGTTCCGGTCAGGGTGTCGGCGTTCGCCGTCCCGGCGACCGTGTCCGCCGCCCAAATTGCCCGCGCGTTTCCTGCCAACAGCGCCATGTCTCACCTCATTCTGTTGAGCGTAGACCACACGAAGGACAATGTTCGACCCGGACCGGCCCAGGGTTTTCTGACCAAACGGATCAGACCACCTGAAGGTAAGCCGGATCCAAAGCGCCATGACGGAAAGGGATCCAATCCTTGTGATCGGCGCGGTATTGCAGGCCGTAGGGATTCTTGAAGAAAATCTTCTGAAGGGGCTGACCGCCCTCGGCCTGGGTGCGATCAAGATCAAGCAACGGTGAGGTGACGAACACCTTCTCCCACAGCTCGGTGTTGTCCACCTCACGGCCCGCGTTCTTCACATAGTCACGCGCGGTGTCGCTGAGCTGCCACGCCTCTTCGACCATCGCGTAATAATCCACAGTTCCTTCGGCCATGGTCCCACTCCTAAAAAAGCGTTGCCCTAAAAAGGCGTTGCGGAGACATGGGCTGACATAGCGCATTTCCGCCATCAAAGGAATACGGCTGCGCCCTGTCAGCCGTCGTCAGTGGTTCACCCGCCGCCGCCCTCAGCGCCGGTCAAGGCCCTTTCCAGCGCGCGAACAACCCGATCAACGTCCTCATCCACCATCGTCGGATAAAGCGGCAGAGACAAGGTTTGCGCGTAATGCCGCTCCGCCCCCGGCAGAGACCGATCACCATAGCGCCGCCGCCAATAGGGTTGGCGATGAACCGGAATGTAATGGACTTGACTGCCGACGCCTTGCGCGCGCAGTGCCGCCATCACCCGCGCCCGAGACTGGCCAGCGGCGGCAAAGTCGATGCGGACGGCGCAAAGATGCCAAGCCGGACGGCACCAGGGAACCACACGCGGCGCCTCGACCAGCGGAGCCAACGAGGCCAGACGCGCGGCGTACAACGCCATCAGACGCCGCCGCCGCTCAACGAAGGCGTCGAGCCGCCCAAGCTGGCTGAGAACAAGAGCGGCGTGGATGTCGGACAGCCGATGATTGAAGCCCGGCTCTTCCATCTCATAATACCAGGGGTTGGCCAAGCCATTCTGGTCACAGGCGGCTTCGGGATCGGTGAACGCGTCCACCTCACCCGGCCCAGTCCGGTGGATGCCATGGTTGCAAAGACGGCGCACCCGCTCCATCAGGGCTGGATCCGCCCCGGTCACGGCTCCCCCTTCTCCGGCGGCGATGGTCTTGACCGGGTGGAAGGAGAACACGGTCAGCGCGCTCTGGACGCAAGCGCCAACAGGCGACGGAACAGAACCGCTGCAATCAACGGCGCCGACGGCGTGGCAGGCGTCTTCAACGACCGCCAGCCCCTGATCGCGAGCCAGGGCGCCAAGATCGGCCATCGCGGCGGTCTGCCCCGCATAATGGACCGGAGCCAGGACTCGCGGACGCCACCCAGCCGCGCGCGCCTGGGCCAAAGCGGCTTCGGCGTGCTCAACCCCCATCAACCCGGTGACGGGATCAACGTCGGCAAAGGCCACTTCAGCCCCGGCGTGACGGGCCGCCGAAGCGGTGGCGAGAAAGGTGTTGGATGGAACGATCACCGCGTCGCCGGGACCGACGTTCAAAGCGGTGTAGGCCAACCGCAGCGCGGCGGTGCCGTTGGCGCAGGCAACCGCCGCCGCCGCGCCGACCTTGTCGGCAAACGCCCGCTCAAACGCCGTCACCGTCGGCCCCTGGGTCAGCCAGTCGCCCCGCAACACGGCCGCCACGGCGGCGATGTCCGCATCGTCCACAGCCTGTCGGCCATAGGGCAGAAAAGGCAAGGCGCTGGTCATGATCCCTCCCTTGCCCGCGTCAATGAGCTTCCGCCAGCAGCGTGCGCAGTCGCTCGCCATCCAGCCAATCACCGTTGCTGTCGCTGGCGTAACGGAAACCGTCCGGCACCGGGCGGGCGCTCAACCGCTCATACGGCGCATGCTGCCAGAAGGCGAAGGCGGGTTCGATGACGAAACGGTCGGTCAGTTCGTAAGTCTGGCGCGAATCATCCTCGGTGATCATGACCTCGTGCAGCTTTTCACCGGGGCGAATGCCCACCATCTTCAACGGCAGATCCGGCGCCATGGCTTGCGCCAGTTCGGTCATGCGCATGCTGGGAATCTTGGGCACGAAGATTTCGCCCCCCAACATCATCGAAAAGCAGGACAGGACGAAATCGACGCCATGCTGAAGCGTGATCCAAAAACGGGTCATCCGCGCGTCGGTGATCGGCAGATGGTCCGTCCCTTGCGCGATCATCTTGCGAAACAACGGCACGACGCTGCCGCGCGATCCGACCACGTTGCCGTAACGCACCACGGAGAAACGTGTGTCGAGAGCGCCGGACAGGTTGTTGGCCGCGATGAAGATCTTGTCCGAGGCCAGCTTGCTGGCCCCATACAGGTTGATTGGGTTCGCCGCCTTGTCCGTGGACAGAGCGATGACCCGCCGCACCCCCATCGCCAGAGCCGCCCGCACCACATTTTCAGCGCCGTAGACGTTGGTGTGGATGCACTCCATGGGGTTGTATTCGGCGGCAGGAACATGCTTCAGCGCGGCGGCGTGGACGCAGAAATCAACGTTGCGCATGGCCAATTCCAGCCGTTCACGGTCGCGCACATCGCCGATGAAGAAACGCAGCGTCGAGGCCCATTCTGCGGGCATGCGCTGCTGCATCTCGTACTGCTTGAATTCGTCGCGAGAAAAAATGATGACACGGCGCGGTTTGGCGTGGCGCATCACCGTTTCGACGAAGCGCTGCCCGAACGATCCGCTCCCCCCTGTCACCAGAACGGATCGCCCATCGAACATCCGCAATCCAGCTTCGAGCGTCTGCTCCACTGAAACGTCAAGGGACTCGCCAAATTTTGTCATTGCAGCCAGTCTCGCCTGTTGATCGCGCCTCGGATCGACCGACTGTAATCGGACCTTCCTGATGATGGGGTTAATTCACCAGGGTGTGCCGTGCAAGCGGGTTCCTCTCGGTTCGGTCTCCGTTCGCGAGAAGCTTTGGTCCATCCGCATTTTCGGTGCAGGCCAGATGCAGAAGCGGGTCGGAATGAGCACATAAAGGGAACCATTTCCTGCATGAGCACCCGCTTCCTTGTCCAAATCGCTGCTTTCTCTGCTGCCAGCCGGGCTTGTCGTTGATCTGGTTACGGTCGATGCCGATCACGTCGTGCTGGCGCCTACGACGACGGCATCCGCCGAGGCGTACCGACCGCCGTTCAGGTCGTCGACCGCTGGCATCTTCTGCACAACCTCACCAATGTGCTGCGTGGGGTTCTCACCGGCCATCATCGGGATCTGCGGGCGGCCGCCAAGCTGGCCGTCGCTCCCGTCGATGGAACCGGACAAGAGGCGCACGCGCCGCAACCCGATGAGGGCGCCAAACCACCGACCCGTCGTGAGCAGCGGAGCGCCGTCATCAAGGCTGCCCGCCATGCCCGTTTCGAGGAGGTTGTCGCGCTGGACGCGCGCGACTGGTCGCAAACCCGCATCGCCCAGACGCTCGGCCTTGACCGCAAGAGGGGGCGGGTGGTGGTCGCCGACGCGTCTGAGATCGACGCGACCGAACAGTCCTTCGTCACCGCCCTGCTTTCCCGTTCCCCGGAGCTGGCGCAGACCGTCGCGTTGGCTCGGGCCTTCCGGACGATGGTTCGCGAACAGCGGGCCGGAGAACTGGATGAGTGGTTGCTGGCGACCGACGGCACGGCCATGGCGGGATTCGCCGGCGGCCTGAAACGTGAGCTGAAGACGATCAAGGGCACGATGAACGGACGCGGAGGCTTCGATTTGCTGCGCCATCGTGCCCTCGAAGCCGCCTGAACAGTACTGTTCAAGCTGGTCCTCTGCACCGAGAACGCGGATGGGCCAATATCAGTCCGGCGAGACCGACGTCACCGGCGCCATCAGCAAGACGGGCGACGCTTTGGTGCGCGGCGGCATGATGCGCGCCAAGGTCGCCCTGGCGCGCAAGCTGGCCACTGTCCGCCACCGGATGTGGGGGGCGCCGACTTCCGCTTCGGCAAGGAGACCGCCACCGCATAAGAACCAAACCGTTTCCGGTCGGGCTGATCAGCGGCCCAGCCGCCTGAGGTCCCGTCGCCGGGACGCAGGATCCGATGAAGCCGGGCAATTGCTGGTGAACCCGCCCTTGCGGACGGGCATCACGCTCTGCGAGATCGGCTCGCGGCTTCCTTCTGACCGCATGGTGTGGCGGCCATGTGCTGACCACGGACGGAAGCATGAAACCGGCACAACGTGTTCCATTCGGGGGCTTGACGACCCAACGGGCCCATTACGGAAGCAATACCCCCGCCAGGGTGGCGGTCGGAGGCCACGCTCAGGCGGCGGCGCGACGCGCGCGCAACGCCTTGCGTTTGGCTTCCGCAGTGGCCATAGCGCGGTCGTCCTGTTGACCGGAGTGCACGACCACGTCATAGCGGGCATTCAGATAATCGGCGCTGGTCCGCCGGATCTCTTCCAGCGTTTTGGGAGGAAACGCTTGGTCCTGGTATTTCCAGGCCGGCAAGTCGGGTGACAGTTCAATCGTGTAGAGCGCGATCTCGTCGAAATGCTGCCCGGCAAAATCCAGCGAGGCTTGGCGCTCCTCGGCGGTTTCGGTGGGCCAGCCAACGATCAGATCGGTGCGGAGCACCACCCGGGGGTTGGCGGCTCGCACCGCCGCCATGAAGGAGCCGACCCTCTCCGAATGGTCGCGCCGGTTCATCATCTTGAGAAGCCGTGCCGAGGTGGTCTGGATCGGCAGCTGGACGTCTGTTACCCGCTTGTTCTGGAAGAGCGGCAGCAAAGCATCGTAATAGCGATGGATGCCCGTCGGGTTGAACTGGGCGACGTGGACCTCATAGGAATCGTGGAATTCCAGCACGGCCTTCAAGAGACGGGAAAAATCGCTGTCGACGTCAAGGCCGTAGAGCGCGGTTTCCATTCCCATCAGGTTGATGATTCGCACACCCTCTTCCACGCATTGCGCGATCTGCTGCAGAATTTCGTCAAGCGGCCTGCTGCGGCGATTGCCAAGCCCTGGCTTGTGTGTGCAGAAGGTGCAATGAAACGCGCAGCCTTCGGCGATGTTGATGAAACGTTTCGACAGGTTGTAATCGCGATAGTCCTCTTTCCTGCGAAAGACCGATTGGGCAGGAACGTCCGCCAGTCGGACCTTAAATTCGGGAAACAGGGCTTCGATCCCACCAAAGGAGTAAGGACGGTCGGCGGCCGTGCGCACGGTCGGACCGGACCAGATTTCGGCGACCTTCGCGGGGTGAGCGTCGTTGACGCAGCCCATCACGATCATCTTGTCGGCATGATCCTTGGCGTATCGTTGAATGCGGTCATAGGAAGACTGCTCAAGAAGCGACCACCCATTGCAGGTCATGCACAATAGGCGGTCGGCCTCCTCGGGGGAACTGACGACACAGCCTCCGTTCGCTTCGAGCCACGTCTGCACACGGGCCAAATTGAGTTTTTGGGTTGTGCACATATCGTCTTCGGTAATGAAGAACTTCATGGCCTCTATCCCATTCGTGCTTTTGCGTTGGCGCGGTCGCTCTTCCGGATCTCTATTCCGCGAGATGTGAAGTGACCTTAGCACAACAGGGTAAGGCACGTAAAGTCATGTAAAAACCATGGCCACGCCAATAACACCATTCCCAATAAGGAAATCCAACATGAAGTTTCCGGAATAATCCATTTGATAACGGCCTATCCGAACAAATAATCGTAGAAATCCATGGTTAAAATTGCATATCTACACTGGCTTGGAAGCAAGAAGCGCGTCTGATCTAATGACAGTCCTTCATCCCTCCCAAACTTTCCATGGGGCGGTTCCGGTATGCCACAATTGCTCCAGATGGATTTTATCGCGAACGGTGTCCATCGCGTGCCAGAAGCCGGTGTGAATGTAGGCGGTCAATTGACCGGCCTCGACGATGCGTTGCAGTGGCTGGTATTCCCAACCTGTGGCATCGGGATCAATGAAGTCGATGACCGATGGCTCCAGCACGAAGAAGCCGCCGTTGATGAGCCCTTCATGAGCCTGGGGTTTTTCCAGAAAGGAGACGACACGGTCCTCCTCAACGATCGTCGATCCGAATCGGGCAGGCGGACGAACAATCGTCATCGTCGCCTGTCGTCCACCGGCCCGGTGCGCGGCCACCAGTTGATGCACATCGACGTCGCCGACCCCGTCGCCGTATGTCAGCAGAAACGTCTCGGTTCCGATGTGCGCGCGCACGCGGTGAAGCCGTTCGGCGGTGCTGCTGTCGATGCCGGTGTCGACCAGCGTGATCCGCCAAGGCTCGCTGCGGTCGCTCTGATACTGAACCTCGTTCCGGGACAAATCGATGGTGATGTCGCTGCAATGCATTCGGTAATTAATGAAATATTCTTTTATGCTGTTTCCCAAATATCCCAGACAAATCACAAAGTCATTGAACCCATAATGTGAGTATATCTTCATGATATGCCAAATTATAGGAAAGCCGCCGATCTGCACCATCGGTTTGGGGCGGATTTGCGTCTCTTCGGCCAAACGCGTGCCGCGGCCTCCGGCAAAAATCACGACTTTCATCGATTCCTCGTCTGGAGCCTCCCGCCTTGCGGCGGAAAGGAAAGCGCAATCTGGGAAATGGCCGAATTCTCCATGGCACCGCACCTATACGGCCCCAGAAAGCCATCACGACCGGTTATTCCGGCGCGGCTCTGAAGCTTGAATCCGCAGCCTTCCTCGCCATCATCGGCATCGAACGAGACCATCTTTGATGCTGCCCTTGATGCTGCGCAAACCGATCAAGCCGCCAGCTTGGTCTGGAAAATGCCATCCATCAGCAAAATAGATGGTGTCATGGCGCAACGACAAGGTTTTAAGTGAAGGGCGTGCGCGGGCGCCGCGTTCCTTCCCCACGCCGGGTCTCCATGTCTTCTGCCCGGAACCCCTGGTATAAACGCAAAGGGTGGAGCCTGAGGGATTTCGGCAATGGTGAGCGGCATGGCGGCCAGCGGGAGCAGACAGATGGAAACACCATGACAACCCAATCTGCCGTTCCGGCCCATTCTGGCAGCGTGACGAATCCGGCGACTCCCGCTCCTGACGGTCTTTCCACGGATGGACACGAACTGCGCCCGGATGCGGCGGCGCTGGATCGGTGGGTGGAACAGTTGCTGACCGATGCCCCGGCGCCAGTGGATATGGCATTGGCTGCCCGGTTTCTGGCTGGCGCCGCTCCGGTCGGCCCCTTGTTGCTGTACGGCGCCTCCAGCTTCACCGTCACCCTTCTGGAGGAGTTGCGATCCTTCCCGCAGACGGCGGGCCGGATAATCGGCGTGGTCGACCGGAACGCGAAGAGCCAGCCGTTCTTCGAGGGGCTGTCCACGCTGACGCCGGAGGAGGCGGTCGGCCAGGAGGCGACCGTGATCATCGCCCATCCGCGCCATGGCGGAGAAATGCGCGCGGTCCTGTTGGACCTGGGGATGCCGACGGCGCGTGTCCTGTCGCTGCTCCACGACCCGGCCTATGCTGCGATGGCCCTGGACGAACTGCGCCGATCATTGCTCGGCGATCCACCCCCATGCGATGTGCTTGTCTTCGTCGATACCAACTTCTCCATTCTGGAGGATGAGGCGCTGGTCCGGGCGCTGCCGACCGGCAGCGCCGTCCTGGGCGTGCATTTCGCCCCCTGGCAGCCGTACCGCCCCGAAGCCGGCCTGTACACCGCTCCGTCCTTTCCCGTGCTCGACCTGCGCGGTTCGTTGCCATTGCTCCTCGACCTGCTAGCCCGCGCTCAGCCAAGGCTGATCTACCTGCGCAGCCACTTCCCCATATACCCCCTGGCCCGGTTGCTGCGCATCCACGCGCCGCGCAGCCGCATCGTCCACGAGGTCTATGATTTTATCGCCTGGCAGCCGGAAAACGTCGTCACCGCCTTCAACGAGGTCACGCCGGAGCAATTGGCGCTGTGCCGGTTGGCCGAGGCGCAGACGCTGCTGGACAGCGACATGATCGTTTCCAAGCGTGGAGGGGCACGCTGGCGGCGTTGGCTGACGCGGGTGGCGGACAGCCGCGCCGCCGAACGCTGCGTCATGGCCTTCCAGCACGCGGGATGCGTTCCCCCGCCCGCCCCGCCGCCGCCGCGCCCAGGACCGTTGCGGCTGCTTTATGCCGCCCTGCTGCCCCAACCCCGGCATGCGGCGCTGGTTCCCGGCGACTATGATCTGGCGGGCATGTTCGCGCACCTGACGGAGACCGGCCCCATCCGGATCGATGTCTTCAACAGCGTGCACGAGGGTCCGGGTCAGGATCCCCGATTTGCCGCTTATCAGGAACGCTGGAGCGCTGGGCCGGTGCGCTATTTCCGTCGCCTGTCGGCGGCTGAACTGCGCCGCCGGATGCCGGACTATGATTTCGGCTGGATGTTCAGCGAACCGTCGGAAATCACGGTGCCGGATAAGGCGGTCTGCCTCTCGGCCCGCTTCGTCGGCTTCATCGCTGGCGGACTGCCGGTGGTCATCGACGACAGTTTCGAACTGATGGCCGGTCTGGTCCGGGATTTTCAAGCGGGGGTGGTGGTCCCGCAGGGCGACCTGGAGGCTTTGCGCGCCGCCATGACCGCCACCGACATGGCGTTGCTGCACGCCGGGGTGCGGCGGTTGTGGCGGCACATGGGCGCGTGCAATGCCGACGCCTTGGCGCGGATCGGTCGGCTGTTGTCGGCCGATGACATGGCGGGAACAGTTGGCGCATAAGAGACCGTCCGGTGTCGGCGATTTTCAGGATGTTTGGTGGAGTGGATCATGGCGGAAGCGCGACGCTGCCTTCTTGTGACGGCCGTCTGGGGCGAATGGCACACGCGGGTCTTTGCCACGATGAACCTGCCTTCGCTGCTGGCTCCGGGCAATCTGCCTGACTTCAGCCGTCGGGTAGCGGCTTCCTACCTCATCTTTACGCCACCTGATTGCGCTGCGGTGATCATGCAAACCGCGTCGTTCAAGGCATTGTCCGCCCTCATGCCGGTGGAGATCGTCGATCCCACGGATGTCGATCTGCGCCGTCCGATCGACGCGCATGTCGAACTCTGGTCACGAGGAGCGGAGCGTGCCCGCAACCAGGGGGCTTGCGTGCTCACCGTCCACCCCGATTTCGTCTGGGCCGACGGGGCCTTCGCCACGATCGCCGGCTTGCTGGAAGCCGGTCGCAAGGCGATCTACTTCATGTGCATCCGGGTCGTCTCGGAAACGTTCGAGGACGATTACCGCGAGATCGTCTGCAAGGAGTCGGACGCTGTTCCAGCCAGCGTGGTGTTCACGCCGCGCGCGCTGATGGCCTTGACGATGAAGCACATGCATCCTTTGCATGCAGCGTACATGAGGGACAGCGACAATTTTCCTCATCATATGGAGTACGTCATCTGGCCGGTGGGAAGCGAAGGCTTCATCATGCGCCTTCTGGTCGGCAGCGCCTTGTGCATCGACCTCAACGCGCTGAGCCTGGATCCGAAGCACTCTCTGGCCCGGCTGAACGATCCGTCGGACGTTGCCTTCATCGATGATTCCGACACCATGTACAGCGTCAGCCTGACGCCCCTCCAGCATGACCGGAACTGGTATTTCATGCAGCGCCGCGCCAATGCGGAGGAGATCGGGGCATGGTGGCTGGATTTCGACGGAGTGGCGCAACGGCATCTGGCCGCGCGCTCCTTGAAGTTCCACGCGGGGGATCGCACCGAATCCCTGTGGCGACGGGTCGAGCAGCAGTCCGATTTCTTCGTGCACCAGATCTCGGCGGCGTGCGACATGATCCGGCTGTGCCGTACTCTGGATCTCCTCGGCTACCGGCGCGGAGCCGAATTGCTGGCTACGGCGCTCTACGGGAACCGGCTGCGCCGCCGCTGGCTCTGGAAGGGGCCGGTGACGGTCTTCTGTCCCACTGACGCGGCCTTCGCGGCCTTGGGTGACGCCGCCTGGAACGCCTTGCTGGCGCCGGAGAGCGGGGCGCTCCTGTTTGCCCTGATCACGGCGCACACAGTCGACTCGCCGCTCGCCGCTCCCATCGATGGGCACGAAGCGGTCACGGCTCAAACCATCGGCGGGGGAAACCTGGTCCTGACTGCGGACGCCGGCCGGACAACGGTCAATGGTCGGGCGGTGCTGGACCAGCTTGTCCTGCCGCACGACCACCGGCTTTATCTGATCGACGATTTTCTGACCGATCCGCCGAGGCCCAGCCGCCGTCCGCCACAGGCCGCCGTCTTTCTCGACCGCGACGGCGTCGTCAACCGCGCCATCCTGCGCGCCGGCAAACCCTATCCCCCGGACAGGCTCGAGGATCTGGACATCCTGCCCGGCGTTCCAGAAGCCATCGCCGCCTTGCGGAGCCGTGGCTTTCTCGTCGTCATCGTGACCAACCAGCCAGATGTCGCCACCGGCCGACAGGAAAGGGCGGTGGTCGAGGCGATGCACGAAAGCATCGCCCGCACCCTGGGGGTCGACGACATACGCGTCTGCTATCACACCGACGCCGATGGGTGCGCTTGCCGCAAGCCTTTGCCCGGCATGCTGCTTGATGCGGCGCGCGATTGGAACATTGATCTGGCGCGAAGCCATCTCGTCGGCGACCGCTGGCGCGACATCGCCGCAGGCCGCGCCGCAGGATGTTCCACCTATCTGATCGACGGCGGTTATGCCGAGCCGGCGGCGGACTCTCCCGACCATCGCGTCGCGTCGCTGGCGGAGGCCGCCCGGATCATCCTGGCGACGGACGAAGCGAAAGGAGGCTCCCATGTCTGCCCGTGATCCCGTGACGGCACAGTTTCTCCGCTACTCGGCGCAATGGTCGGAGCCTCTGCTGCACAGCGCCCGGATCATCCTGGAGGCTGTCGGCATGCGCCGCATCCTGGCGTCCGCCATGCCCCGGCTGGGGGTTCCCCTGGAAACCCAGGCGCCCTATCGACTGCTTGCCATGGGGGCGGCTTCGGGCCATGCGCTCGAACAGGCCGACCGCATGCTGGCGCTGATCGCCGAAACCCGTCCCGAGGAATTCCGCGCCCATTTCTGGCGCGGCCTCCTCTGCCTGGAGCGTGGCGATCCCCAAGCCGCCCTGCCGCATCTGGAACGGGCCGCCGCGTGGTTTTCTGGCAGCGCGCTCGCGTTCTTCTACGCGTCACGGATCGAACGCGCGCGTTCCTGGCGTGGCAGGGAAACGCCCCGGCTGGCGGCAGCCGTCGCGGCGGCTCCCGAACTTCCCGCAGCGCGTCGGCGGCTTGCCGACATCCGGCGGGCCGCCAACCCGGCGGCGGCGGCGGCGCAGTACCTCGCTGTGGCGCATCATGGCATGCTGCCGCTTTACGGACAGAGCTTCGCCCAAGCGCAGGCCGAAGCCCAGACACGCTTGGCCGTCCTCAAATCCGGCGATAGCCGAAAGGACGAGCCGCTGACGGAAGGGGACGCTCCGGTCTGCATCCGGCCGTTGCGGGCGGGGCAGAATGATCTCGAGCGGTACTGCGAACGGGCGCTCGACACCAGCCTGCGCAATCCGCCCATGCCGGGGAGTCCCGTGGATCGGCCCGACGCCGTCCACATCCTGCCGCTCTACCACATCGGCTACACCCTTGTCCGGTGGCGGGAACGTTTCTATGCGGTCGATTGGCGCATCGGCTGGATCAAGCCGCATCACCTGGAATCCACGCCGGACAGGCCAGTTCCCAACGCTGACACGGTTGCCGCGTTGCAGCGCCTGATTGCCGCTGAATCCGCGTCGCCGCCGTTCTAAGCAGAAGGGGGCGGAACAGGCCGCCAGCCCACCGGGTTCAGCGCAACCGGGAGGCGGAGAACCAGGTATCGTGTTTGGCGCCGCTGATGCTGCGGGCGGCGCCGTTGTCTTGTGAGCAATAAAGCTCGACATAGTCCGTCGTACCGTTCATCTGCACGATATCGCTGAGTTGCGCTGGGTAGTTGCCGGTCCGAGCCGGCGCGACAAAATTCCAGGATTGCGCTGCGCCATTTTTATAAATGGCGGCTCCGATATTTACCCCGCTGCTCGAATTCACGATATTGACCTGAGCCGCTATGATGAAATAGCCGCCCACCGTCGGTTTGAAGCGGCAGGTCGTGGTGTCGAAGGCGGCGCCGACGTTGAAGTCGGCGGTCGTCAGGTTGACCCGCGTGGCGGTCGAATTCGGAACGCCGGTCTGGTCGACGCCGTTCAGGGTGATTCGGCAGAAAACCTCATTCGCCAGAGAGGAGGTCGTCAGGTCGGACAGCGCGCGTTCGTCGCTGATCACCGCGTTGGTGATGAACGACAGGGTGTTCAGCAGATGGACGCGGGCCACCGGCAGTTTGCCTGCGGGAAGGGCCGGTGGCGTGACACTGCCATCCGTGCCGACGACGATGCTGGCCGTCCCGGCCGTGCGGTCGACGACCACACGGTCCACCCGTTGGCTGGGGGTCGCGGTGAAAGGACCCACCGTCTGCGGGTTGACTTCGGTCAGCGTGGCGCCGTTGAGCAGATGCCCGGCATCGACGATGATGGTCATGTTGGGTGTGGTCTGCGCATGCGGTGCGAAAGGCCCGACGACGCGCTGAGCGACCGCCCAGTTGGTGGTGCTCTGCGGCAGGTCCGATGGGTTGAATGTCTGAACGGGCATTGTCGGCTCCAGGTATTTTTCACATATTTGGAGCCTAATCAATCGTCGTCAACAATTTATTCGAGATATGTTTCTATTTTTACAACCAAATAGCTCATAATTTGAATGTTTTTCTCTTGATAATCAAAAAACAACCTTTACCATATTTAAAGGGTCGTGCTGCTGATCGGTTAAGTGCCTTCTGGAGAATCCTCCAGACTGTCGGCAGGCGTTTTTAGGGCTTGGGGGCTATCAACGAATGCGCAGGTCCAATGGACAACAACGTTGTCCAGCAAGAACTCAATTTGGCACAGCGCGAATATCGTTTTCTTAACACTTTCTTAGGAGTTGCGTCATGAAATATGATGTTAAAAATATTCTCAATCATGTTGTCGAGAAATTTTCAAAGTCGTTTCCTGAGGAAATTCCGACTCAACATCTTTGAATTCACAATTTTTACCCGATATGTATTATGATTATTTAATAAAAATCTGGCCCTATGAGCATATTCTTTCTGTCGGGAGCCAAAGCTTCCGTGCCATGAGCTTCCATGGGATGCATGCGGACAATCCAGACAGCCTGGGACAGGTTGGCAAATTGGCGGATGATCTGAAGCACGACTGGCTGCAATTCGAAGAGCTTATGGTCGGCTGCGTGTTTTCTCTCGTATTCGAAAAACTCAAACCAGCCATCAATGAACATTTGCGGAGATATGATTTAGATTGTCACGATCAATTGATGCTGGAGAAAGATGATTTTGAAATCATACAAGATGAACTTGTGACAAGACGAAACAAGCACATTTTAGCGCCTCATATCGACAATCTGCGTGGCGCTTTGACGATCCTGTATTATATGCCGCCAGACAGCGACCATATGCATCTTGGAACTTTGTTCTATAAACAGGTTGGCCCCGGTCGCCCTCTGTTGCCAAAAGATATGCCGGTGCCCTTCTACGCTCAGTATGCATCCTCTTCCAGCATCACATGCGTGGAAGCCAAGCGGGTGCCGTTCGCCCCCAACACGCTCATCGCCTTTGTCAACAGCATCGACGCTTGGCACGGCCAGCATTTGGACGAGATGTATGATCGTAGAGGGTATCAATCCTTCTTTGGTGTCCGTGAGGCTCTGCTGGACCGGATTTTCGATGCGCAATCCGTCCGCGCCCTGACCTGCGGGGGCGCGGCTGACGCAACCTGACAACCAGCTGGGTTGCGGGAGCGGGTTTCTGATGGGGCACGCCGCCCCATCGGTCAGGGCGGACGGGTGGCGAGAGCGGTTGCCAAGCTGGCGATGGCGCGCTGATGGGCGAAGGTGGTCGGCAGCGCGACGGTGATCCGGGCCGCCCTCTCGGCGCCCCAGGCGGCGACCTTGATCAGAGGCCGAGACGGAGTGTGTCGAACTGGGCGTCGCGCCAGGCCGCGCGCCTGGATGTCGATCAACAGTTCGCGCCAGCTTTGCGCGCTCTCGCGCACGCCGACCTGAAAGCCGACCAGTTCCTTCTTGCCCTCCGAGGTGGCGCCGATGATCGCCAGCATGCGCTCGGCTGCCGGTTCCATGCAGGCTTGAAGGTAAACGCCATCAGCCCAGATGTAGACGCGGCGGCGCGGCGACAGATCGCGCTTTTGCCACCGCGCATAGTCGACCGATCACCGAGACCGAATGTTTGGCGCATCCTTGCCAAGCAGGGCGCTCAGCGCCTCCTGAAAGTCGCCGGTGGAGACGCCGCGCGGGTAGAGCGCCGGCAGCAGGGCGTCCAGGCTCCTGGTCCGCAGCGTCCAGCGCCGAACAAGGATCCAAAAGCGACCGTGCCTGCATGGGATGCGCTCCCGATTCGAAGACCTCTATGAATCACAGCAAGCCGCGTACCTGAATCCCCCTCGTTTTCAAGCGATTGCCCTGGCCCAAACATGATGGATGTTGAGGTTGGCGGCGTTTCCAGCCGTAATATTCGCTGATTCTGAACCCAAAAAGACGGCAACCGTGATGGACGAGTGCTTCAGCCTTCTCCGCGTCGATGCTCTCATAAATCATCGACTTGTTTTCTTGGCGAAGAAGGCCACCGCATTTTTTAAGAGATCCCGTTTCTGACGTGGAAATTTATTCTCAAGCCGAAGCCGCGCCAGTTCTTTTTGCATGTCGTCTTGCGGACCGAACAGAACATCCGCCTCTTTAGAGCAGATCGCGTTAAATCGGGATCGATTCGACGCGTGAATCTGCTCGATAAATCAAAGATTAGAGCGCCGCGCTGTTTCAGATTTAGCGCGCGGCGCTCTAAATTGGGTTTTTCACCGCGTCCGCGTCGATTTTCCGATACCCAGATCAGCGGCGACCTGCGCCACAGCGCGTCCGCTCGTCTCAGTCAGCCGCACTGCTTCACGCTTGAAGTCTTCCGTAACTTTCCGCTGTTTGGTTGTGCTCACGGAAGCCTCCTGATCCTCGTTGTTTTCTCAAAAGGCTCTCCACTTTTCCAGGGCAACTCCAACCGCAAGCTTTCAGATTTGGATTCCGCGCGCATGGCTCTAGTTTTTATGAATCCACGCGCGTCACTCAAGCCATTTTCACTTTCCCCGCCTTCTAAGGTGTGTCTCGAACGCCACAGTCCCGCCCTCCGATTTCGGAGGGGCTTCCAAATCAGGGGCATCACATCCGATGCGCTTGCCTTTTTGTGCGACACCCCTTATGCGTATCCACAGTTCAAGGGATTATCGGCCTGGCTCGCCAGGGCTGTGCCTACGGCATCGCCCCCCTTGGATCCAAACGAACCGGTTTATTGGTTAGAGGGGCTAAAATGGCAACGATTACTCTTACGGAATCCGCTGATACCCTGACGTCGTCGTCCGAGTCCGATCTGGTCTTGGGTCTCGGCGGTTCTGACAGCCTGACGGCGCTCGGCGCCGACACCATTTATGCCGCCAGCGGCGACGACACCATTGTCTCGTCGTCCAGCACCATCGGTCAGCTCCTGTTCGGCAACGGCGGCAGCGACAGCATTCTCGGCTCTGACGGCGCCGACACCCTGTTTGGCGGCATCGACTCTGACGTCATCAGCGGCGGCGCTGGCGCGGATCGCGTTTTCGGCGACACCGGCAACGACACGTTGGTTGGCGGCAGCGGCGCCGACACCATCTATGGCGGCGCGGGCAACGATTCGATCCTCGGCGGCAGCGACTCGACCGGCGCGACTGACAGCTCGGGCAACCTGCTGTTCGGCAACGCTGGCAATGACACCATCTACGGCGGCAGCGTCGCGGACACCGTTTACGGCGGCGCCGACAACGATTTGATCGATGGCGGCAACGGCAGCGATCTGATCTTCGGCGATGTCGGCAATGACACCGTGTTCGCGCAGACCGCTTTGGCTGGCGCCGACACCGTCTATGGCGGCGCTGGCAACGATTCGATCTCTTACACGGCCGACACCACCGGCAGCCGACTGTTTGGCAACGCCGGCAACGACGCCGTGCTCGGCGGCTTCGGCGCCGACACCATCTATGGCGGCGCCGACAACGACACCCTCTCGGGTGGCAGCGCTGCGGATGTTCTGTTCGGTGACAACGGCAACGACGTCATTTACGGCGTGGCCTCGGGCGCTGCGGCGACCGCTGGCGCTGCTGCTGACACCCTGACCGGTGGCGCTGGCAACGATCTGATCTACGGCTTCACGGACAGCGCTCTGGTGAGCAGCAACTCGACTGGCGCGCTGTTGATCGGCAACGCCGGTGCTGACACGCTGTACGGTTCGATCAACGGCGCCGACACCATTTATGGCGGCGCTGACAACGACACCATCTATGGTGACTTCGTTTCGACCACCAGCGGTTCGGATGGCACGGGCGGCAGCGACATGCTGTACGGCGACAACGGCAGCGACGTCATCTATGGCGGTTCGGGTGCTGACACGCTGAATGGCGGCGCTGGCGCTGACACCCTGTATGGCGGCCTCGGCAGCGACCGTCTGGTCGGCGGCGCGGACGCTGACGTCCTGGTGTTCGACAACGTGCCTGCCAGCGCGGGCTATGCTGCTTCTGGCGCCATCACGGCGGCGACCGGCACCGACTTGGTCACGGGCTTTGAACGTGGCACCGACAAGATCGCTCTGTCGACCGCCACTTTCACGGCGCTTGACACGGGCAACCTGTCCACCCAGGTCTATTCGGCTTCGGGTCAAGGCAGCGCCGCTGGTCTGGCCGGCATGTATCTGCTGTTCGACACCAGCAGCAGCATCCTGTACTATGACGCCAGCCCGACGGACACTAATGGGCGCTCTGGCATCGCCACCCTGGATGGTGTGACGCAGATCAACTCGTCTGACTTCATCATCATCGCCTAAGTTCAGTATAGTCGCTTAAGAAGGGGGCAGGCTTTGGCCTGCCCCTTTTTTTTGCCCACGCCGCGCCGTCTTTGTCGCTTGATGCTTTTTCTGGACGTCCCGTTTGCGTCCTGTTCCTTTCGATTGCCTCCCCGTCCGGCTGCCCATAAGGTGTGCGGCGCGTTTCTTTTCTGGATTTTGCCAACAATGCACGCATCCCCGTCCTCTGCCGAGACCATGGCCCCGGTGTCCGCGATTGCGAACGCCAAAGCGTTTTTCGCCGCTGGCCGTTATGAGGAGGCGGTGGCGTGTTGTCGCGACGCTTTGCGGAATGGTCAGGCTGTTGTTGATGCGTTGATCCTGCTGGGGTCGATTGGAACCCTGACAAAATCCGCGAAATCCGTGATTCCACTGTTGCAGCTTGCCCTGTCGCTGGACAAAAACAATCTGTCGGCTTTGAACGCCTTGGGATTGGCTCATCACGCGCTTCATGAGTATGACGCGGCGTGCAAACAGTTCGAAACCGCTCTGACGATTGCTCCCGGTCGCATCGAAGTTTTGCGGAATCTGGCCCATGCCCAAGCTGGGCGGCTGGATTGGACAAAAGCAGAGGCGGTGTTTCGACAGATCCACGCGGAGAAGAAGAAGGCCCAAAAAGATTGGATCCCGCACGCGCTGAGTCTGCATCATCTCAAGCGTGACGCCGAGGCTGTGCACATCATTGAAGCGTTTCTTCGGATGGAGCCGGAAAATAGCGACGCTTGGTTTGTTTTTGGCATGATCTTGTATTCCTTGCGTGGCGCGAAGGAAGCGATTACGGCCTACCGCAAGGCTATTCACTACAATCCCAAAAAATACGCCGCCTATATGAATTTGGCCGCCATCGGCCACAAGCACGCCAACGCCCAATTGGCGGCCAATGTCTCGCGCGATCTTCTAAAAATAAACAAGAATTACCTTCCCGCTTACAACAATTACGCACTGGCTTTGGCGTCTCTTGGGAAAAGTCACGAAGCCGTGGACGCGTTCGCGCACCTGTGCGCTGGTCAGCCGGGCAATTATCGCGGTCGCAGCAATCTTGTCTTCTACAGCCAGTATTTGGACACGACCACGCCCCGGAAGCTGTACGAGCTTCATCATGAATGGAACATCCGGCACGCCGAACCGCTGCGCCGCTCTTGGCCCAAGCACCACAATGACCCGTCACCGGATCGACGCCTGCGCGTCGGCTATGTCTCACCGGATCTGAAGCAACATTCCTGCGCCTGGTTTATGATGGATCTGCTGACGCATCACGACCGCGCGGCCTTTGAGATTCACGCTTACGCCAATGTTGATCGGGCCGACAAGGTGACGGATCTGCTGAAAGAGCAGATTGAAGTCTGGCATGATGTTGAAGCGCTGAGCGACACGGAACTTGCGCGCAAAATTCATGAAGACCAGATCGACATTCTGGTCGATCTGACCGGCCACACCGCCCGGCACAGCCTTCTCACCTTTGCCTGCAAACCGGCGCCGGTTCAGGTGACATGGCTGGGTTATCCCGGCACCACCGGCTTGCAGGCCATCGACTACCGCTTGTCCGATCCCTGGCTGACGCCCGACGGCACGCCGGAGATTTTTTCCGAACAGGTTTACAATCTGCCGCGCGTCTCCCACTGTTTCCGCGCCCCGGAAGCCGAGGCGCCCAACGCTCTGCCGGCCTTGACCAACGGTTTCATCACCTTTGGGTCGTTCAACAACTTCGCCAAAGTGTCCGATGCGGCGGCAAGATTGTGGACCGCCGCCTTGAAGCGGGTTCCCACCGCCCGTTTGCTGTTGAAATCACGCTACATCCAAAGCGACGAAACCCGCGAATCCCTGCTCGACCGCTTCCGCCGCGCCGACGCGGATCTGTCGCGGATCGACCTTGTCAGCGGCACCGAGCATCAGGACGCGCATCTGGCGCAATACAACCAGGTCGACATCGGCCTGGACAGCTTTCCCTATGGCGGCATGACCACCACCTGCGAAGCGCTGTGGATGGGGGTTCCGGTCATCACCCTGGCGGGCGACCGGACCAGCGCCCGTTATGGCAACAGCGTGTTGAACGCCGTCGGGTTGGGTGATCTGGTGGCCACGGATCCCGACCAGTTCGGCGAGATCGCCGCCCGTCTGGCGGGCGACATCGACGCTCTGGCCGCCTTGCGGGGCAGCCTGCGCGACCGGATGGCCCGGTCGCCGCTGTGCGACGGCCCGGATTTCGCCCGCGCTATGGAGGCCGCCTATCGCGACATGTGGACCCGCTGGTGCAGAACCCGAAATCGGTGATTCAGGCGGTGGCCGATCCGTTCGATCCGTCAGCGTCGGCGGTCCAGGCCCGTTTGGAACAGGCGCTCGCCCTGATCCGCGCCGGTCATTCAGCGGACGCGGAGGCTTTGTGCCGCGCGTTGGTCGGTCGGATACCGGCCAACGCCGACAGCCATCATTTGCACGGCCTTGCCGCGCTCAGCGGCAAACGCGCCGCCGACGCTTTGCCCCGGCTTCTCCGGGCGGTCGCGCTCGCTCCTGGCGTGGCGCATTTCCACACCAATTTGGGCACGGCTCAGCAGGGGGCCGGACAGTCTGCGTCGGCGGAGCGCAGTTACCGTCACGCGCTGCGCTTGGCCCCGGATCAGGCGGAAACCGCCTTCAACCTCGCCAAGCTGTTGGCTCTGACCGACCGGGCTGAGATGGCGGAGGCCCTCTACCGCCTTGCGGTGGCTCTCCAACCAGGGCGCGGAAAATATTGGAGCAATCTGGGCGATCTGTTTTTGCGGCTGCGCCGGGAAGCGGAGGCGCTGCGCGCTTACGCCCGCGCCGACGCCGTGGCGGGCGGTCCGTTGGTCGAAACCGCCGTCAACCGGGGCATGGCCCATCAGCGGCTGAACCGGCTTGCCCAGGCTCTCGCCTGCTACGACGAGGCTCTGGTCGCCAACCCGGACAATGTTGCGGCGCACTGGAATCGCGCTTTGGCGCTGCTGGTGTCCGGTCGCTTGGCCGAAGGGTGGGATGAGTATGAATGGCGGTGGCGCTTGGCCGAATGCCAACCCCGCCCGTTCGAGCAACCCCTGTGGAATGGCGAAGCGCTGAAGGGCCAGACCCTTTTGCTGCACGCCGAGCAAGGGTTGGGCGACACGCTCCATCTCGCCCGTTATCTGCCGCTGGTGGCGGAACGGGTCGGAGAGTTGGTTCTGGAATGTCAACCGCCGCTGCGCCGCTTGCTCGCGGACAGCTTTTCGTTCGTGACGGTGGTTTCAGCCGGTGATCCACTGCCGGATTTCGACCGGCATCTGCCGCTGCTCAGCCTGCCCCGGATCTTCGAGACCCGGCTGGACCACATCCCAACCGCCACACCCTATCTGCAAGCGCCGCCCGGCGCCGCGCTGCCGCCGGGCCGGGCCGGAACGGTGGCGGTGGGCTTGGTCTGGGGGGGCGATCCCGCCCACCGCAACGACCGCCAACGGTCGCTTGATCGCCAGGCTTTGGCGTCGCTTCTCGCGATTCCAGAGGCGACCTTCTACAGCCTTCAGAAAGGCGCGCGGACAAGCGATCTTGCCGATGCGGATCCTGCGGGTTCGGCCATCAACCTTGCCCCCGCCATCGCCGATTTCGTCGACACCGCCGCCTTCATCCAGAGTCTGGATCTGGTCGTCACGGTCGACACCTCCGTCGCGCATCTGGCCGGGGCGTTGGGCCGCCCGGTCTGCGTCATGCTGCCCCATTCCCCGGATTGGCGATGGCTTTTGGATCGTCCGGACAGTCCATGGTATCCTTCCGCGCGGCTGTTCCGCCAAACCGCTCCCGGTGATTGGACCGGCGTGATCCACGCCATCGCGGCCCATCTCGCCAGCCTCCGCTCCGCTCTGGCGACCGGCTCCGGTCGCTCCTTCCGCTAACATTTTCTTCCGGCTTGCCATGAAAATCGTCTTCATTCACCAGAATATGCCGGGGCAATACAAGCATCTGGCCGCAAAGTTGGCGCAAAATCCGGACAATCAGGTGGTTTTCATCACCAAGCGCAAGGACCGGAGCCTGCCGAACGTCAAGCGGATCTCGTACGAGGTGGCCCGCGAGCCGAGCAAGTCCATCCATCAATATCTGTACCGGACGGAAGACGCGGTGTTGCATGGGCAGGCGGTGGCCCGCATCCTGGTTCAGATGCGCAAGGAACGCTTCATCCCCGACATCATCATCACCCATCCGGGGTGGGGGGAAGCGCTGTTCGCCAAGGATATTTTCCCGGACACGCCGCTGCTGAACCATTGCGAATTCTACTATCAGTCCCGTGGCCAGGATCTCGATTTCGATCCCAGCCATCCGCCAGAATTGGACAGTATTTTGCGGTCGCGGATCCGCAACACGCATCTGCTGTTGTCGCTGGAATCCTGCGACCGGGGCCTGTCGCCGACCCAATGGCAGCGCAGCGTTCACCCCAAGCTGTATCACCCGAAAATCACGGTCATTCATGAAGGCGTGGACACCACGGCCTTGCAACCCGACGCCAACGCGACCTTCGCCTTGCCCGACGGCACGGTCCTGACCCGGCAGGATGAGGTGGTGACGTATGTCGCCCGCAATCTGGAGCCGTATCGGGGTTTTCCCACCTTCATGCGCGCCATACCGCGCATCTGCGAGCAACGGCCCAACGCCAAGATCCTGATCGTCGGCGGCGACGGCGTCAGCTATGGCGGACCGCCGACCGACGCGCCGAACTGGCGGGAAAAGATGCTGGCCGAGGTTCCGGTTGATCCAACGCGTGTCCATTTCCTGGGCTATTTGCCCTACGACCGCTTCACCCAAATGCTCCGGGTGACGTCGGCGCATGTCTATCTGACCTTCCCCTTCGTGCTGTCCTGGTCGATGCTGGAGGCGATGGCGTTGGGCGCGCTGGTGATCGGTTCGCGCAGCAAGCCGGTGGAAGAGATCATCACCCATGGCGAAAACGGGTTGCTGGTTGATTTCTTCTCGCCGGACAATGTGGCCGATCAAGTCGTGTCGGTTCTGAAGAACCGCGAGGATTTCACCGAAATCGCCCGCGCTGGGCGGCGCACGGTTTTGCGCAAATACGATCTTGCCCATTGCCTGAAGCAACAGATGTCGCTGATCCACTCCATGGTCCGGGGCCGTCGGGGATGAGTCCGGTCGCCGCGAAGCTGGCCGCGCTGATCCCTGTCGACGCTTGCACCGTGTTTGAAATGTGCCGGTCGGGCGATTCCGTGGCGCAGCGATTCAGGCTGCGGAACCCGACCACCGCCTTCATGATCGAGTCTGTGCCGCTCTCCAGGTCGTTGGATGATCTGGCCCGAGGGTTGGCGACGGTTTCCCGGCCGTTCGACGCCGTGCTGTTGCATGAGGATGTCCTGCAACGGCCCGATCCGTTCGCGGTGCTGGCGACCATTCTGCCCCATCTGCGGGCCGACGGTTCGCTTCTCATGGTGCTGCCCTGGGCATGGTGCGAGCAACGGCGGATCGCGGCGGGGGGGGCCTCGGTCATTGCGGTGATCGAAGCCGCGCTTGCCGATGGACCTTTGCGGGACAGCGGTTTGGGCGTTGATTGCGCGGCGCGGATCACCAGGACGGATGACGGCGTCCCTCGCCTGATCGTCCGCGCGGTGCGGAAGAAGGTCTTCCGGCGTCTCTATCTCGGCGCGATGACGCTGCGACCGGCGGGAGCCTGCAACGACACCCGGATCGACTTGCCGAACGCTTTTCTGGAAACCATCCCTGGCGTGCGCTGCACGACGTCCGTCGAGCATATTCTCAATTCGGCGCGACTTTCCGGCGAAAGGCGCATCGCCATCTTGCAACGGCGCATCGCCAGCCCGGCGGATCTGCCCGACCTGAAAGGGTTGTTGAGGGAAGGTTATCTTCTGGTCTCGGAATTTGACGATCATCCCAATCACTGGCCAAACATGGTCCGGAACCAGTATTTGACCTTTCGCGGGGTGCACGCGGTCCAGACTTCGACCGACTTTCTGGCCGGGGAGTTGCGCGGCCACAACCCCGAAATTCAGGTCTTTCCGAACCAGATCGCCACTCTGCCGCCGCCGCGTCAGCCACGCGCCGATGGTCGGCTGGCCCTGTTCTTCGGCGCCTTCAACCGAGGCGGCGACTGGCGGCCCCTGATGGAGCCGCTGAACCGTATCCTGGCCGCCAACCGGAACCGGATCGGCGTGCAGGTGGTGCATGACCGCGCCTTCTTCGACGCGCTGGACACTGAAAACAAAGCCTTTATTCCGACCTGCGGCTATGACGTCTACATCCAGGCCCTGCGCCGTTGCGACATCGGTCTGTTGCCGCTGAACGACACCCTGTTCAACCGCAGCAAATCCGACCTGAAATTCATCGAATGCGCCGCGCACGGGGTCGCCGCCCTGGCCAGCCCGGTCATCTACACCGAGACGCTGCGCGATGGCGACACCGGCGTTCTGTTCCATTCGCCCGCAGAGTTCGCCGCAGGGCTGACGCGGTTGATCGAAGACGCCGATTGGCGCGCCGGAATCGCCGCCAACGCCTATGGGTATGTGCGCGACCATCGTCTGATGGCGCAGCATTTCCGCAAACGATTGGACTGGTATCACTCCCTCTTGGACCGTAAGGAAGAACTCGACGCCCGCCTGTACGAGCGGGTGCCGGAATTGCGCCCTTGAGATTTCCGCGCTCATCAAGCGTCTAGACACCGAGCTGACCCGCATGCCCGCCACCGCCGCCGTCTATTACCACCCCGACGCTTATTCCATCGGGCGCTCTGACCTGAAAGGGCGTCATGCCGCCGGGGCCGGCTTCCTGACGGCGTTTGCCCGCCATCATGAGGCCGCCGCCCTGCACTGCTACGCCGCCGACCGGCGGCTGGCGGTGGAGTTCGCCGGGGTGGTGGAACGGGCGGCGGGACGCCCCCGCCCGGTCTCCTGGATTCCGACCGGGGAGCCGGGCAAGCTCTCCGGTCCCGGTTGCCTGTTCCTGCCCGGCCCGGCGCTGGGCGAATCCGCATGGCGGCGGCGCTTCGCCAACGCCCGGGCCTACAGCCTGTGCGGGGTGACGCACACGATTTGCTCTGAACGGGTGCTCGACGCCTTCGGCGATTATATGATCGCGCCGGTTCAGCCGTGGGACGCGCTGATCGTCACCTCCAACCCGGCGCGCGCCGCCATTGAAACTCTGCTCGGTGGTTGGGGAGACTATCTGGCGACACGCTTTGGCGCGCCAGCCATCAGCCCCGTGCGCTTGCCGGTGATCCCGTTGGGTGTCGATTGCGACCGCTTTGCCGACACCCCGGAAAACCGGACGGCAGGCGCGCAACTGCGGCAGGCGCACGGAATCGGGGCCGACGATGTGGCGGTGTTGTTTTTCGGTCGGCTGTCCTTTCACGCCAAGGCGCACCCCCTGGCGATGTTTCTGGCTTGCGAACAGGCGCAAGCGCGCTGTGGCCGCCGGATTCACCTGATTCTCACCGGCTCGGCCAGCAACCCGGACATTGAGCGCCAGTTCCGCGACGGCGCCCGCCGCTATTGCCCATCGGTCAACACCATCATGCTGGACGGCGCCGACCCGGCCCACGCCCTGGCTCCCTGGTTTGCCGCCGACCTGTTCATGTCGCTCTCCGACAACATCCAGGAAACCTTTGGCCTGACCCCAATCGAGGCGATGGCCGCCGGTCTTCCGGTGATCGTCTCTGACTGGGACGGCTACCGCGATACGGTGAGCGATGGCGAGGTCGGTTTCCGCATCCCGACGCTGATGCCGCTGCCCGGCGCCAGCGGGCAGGAGTTGGCCTTCCGCCACATGCTGGAGATCGACAATTTTGACCGTTACATTGGCGCCGCCAGCCAGGCGACCGCTGTGGACAGCGCCGCCGCCAGCGATGCTTTGGTCCGACTGGTTGAGGATCCCGGATTGCGCCGCCAAATGGGTGAAGCCGGTCGGCGTCGCGCGCGCGCGCTGTTTGATTGGCCGGTGGTGATCGCCGCCTATGAGCGGCTGTGGGAGGAACTGGCTCATCTGCGGGCAACCGCCGCTGAGTTGGCGCCCCAGCGCCCCAGCGCTCCGCCGGCCCCCCTGCGCCGGGATCCTTTCAGCCTGTTCGAAGGCTTTGCGACCCAAAGGATGGGGCTGGAAACCCGCCTGTCCTGTCGGCATGCGGATCCGTCGGCGGCGCTCGATCACATTCTGGTGGCGAGCATGAACACGTTTTCCGCCGCGACCCTGTTGTCACGGGAGGGAACCCTGCGTTTGCTGACGCATGTCCAGGACACCGAGCGGGGTTTGGACGAATTGCTTGCTCTTTTCCCGCCGGGCGAGGGCGCGCGCGTCGCGCGCAGCGTGGGGTGGCTCGTCAAGTGCGATCTCTTGACCGCCCGGCTTGTCTGACCCGCGCGGCGCAGCATGACCGACACGTCCCCATCTGGCGCCCCGCAACCGATCCGGCTGTCTCCCGCCCAGGTGTACGCCATGGCGGCCCTGCACCGGAGCGAACGACGCTGGCCCCAGGCGGCGGCTCTCTACCGGGCCGTGGCGACGTTGGATCCGACCGCTGTCGAACCCCGTTTGGGGTTGGCGCAGATGCTGAACGTCCAGGGGCTTTGCCAGGAAGCGGCGGCGGTTCTGGAACGCGCTCTGGCCATTGATCCATCCAACGGGGCCGGGCTGCACGCTCTGGCCGTTGCGGCGCACAGCAAAGGGCTGCTTGACCTATCCATCCTTTTGGGCAAAAGGGTTCTTGCCCTAGAACCCGAGAACCCAAACACCCGTTACAGCCTCGCGCACGCTCTGCTTTGCCAGGGTCGGCTGGCTGAAGGCTGGGCGCATTACCTCGCTCGCCCATCCACCCGCTTGGATCCGAATCCATTCGATCGACGCCCGCTTCCCCGCGATCTGCAAGGGCGTCGGCTTCTGGTGATGGCCGACCAGGGATTGGGCGACGAGATCTTCTTTCTGCGCTTCGTCCCCCGCCTGAAAGAGGCCGGGGCCTGGATCACCTACCGAGCGCATCCCAAGATCGCTGGGCTGGTCGCCCGATTGCCCTTTCTCGATCATGTCTCGACCTGCGCCGCTGAGGATCCGCCGGGCCTTGGCACGCTGCTGTCGGTGGGCGACCTGCCCCACCTGACCGCAGCCTTTGCCGAACCGGATCATCCCCTTTCAATCCGCCTTTTCCCTCTGGTCGACCGTGTGGCGAGCCTGCGCGCGCGGTTGAGCGCCTTGGGGCCGCCGCCATACATCGGCGTCACCTGGCGGGCGGGCGTGATCGACATGTTGGACAAGCGGATCCCTTGCGAGGCGCTCGCCGCTGTCCTGGCCGAAACCCCAGGCACGATCCT
This sequence comes from Azospirillum cavernae, assembly GCF_003590795.1. GTDB lineage: Bacteria > Pseudomonadota > Alphaproteobacteria > Azospirillales > Azospirillaceae > Azospirillum > Azospirillum cavernae. The sequence goes on along the minus strand of NZ_QYUL01000006.1, from coordinate 11,997 downwards.
GTCGTTGCAGCGCCAGCCGGAAATGGGCGAGGTGGCCGCTTTCGCCCAGTTGGTTGGTCGGTCGGTCGTCGATTTTGGCGCGCTCAACGAGGATCTGGAAGAGATGCTGGCGCTTCTCGCTCTGCTGGAGGAGGTGATCGGCGTCAGCAACACCAACACGCATCTGCGCGCGGCCCTGGGTTTGAACGCGCGGGTCCTCGTGCCGTTCCCGGCGGAGTTTCGCTGGCTGGGCGATGGCCCACACAGCGTATGGTTTCCCGGTTTCACCGTGTACCGGCAAAGATCGGATGACGGATGGACAACCGCGCTGGAACATCTGCGGAGCGATCTGCGCACCGAGCAACATCGAGAGGGCGGCGCGTCATGACACCCGCAGACACCATCATCGTCACCTCGGCGAACACGGCGTATGCGCCGCTGCTGGCCGGGCTTCTGGAGTCCGTGCGCGACCATGGCGGGGGTTTGCCGGTCGGCATCCTCGACACCGGGTTGACGGTCGAGGATCGCGACCGCTTCGCCCCCTACGTTGATCGCTTCGCCGTCCCCGATTGGCACATGAGCGCCGAGCACCAAGCCCGTTTCCGACCGCCGGAATGGATCAAGGCGATGACCGCCCGCCCCCATCTCCGCGATTATTTTCCCGGCTACCAGACCTACATCTGGCTCGACGCCGACACCTGGGTGGCGACGCCGACCGCGCTTGCGACGCTGGCCGCCGCCGCCGCAGGTCGGGACATCGCCGTCGTGCCAACGGTTGATCCAGCCTACACCCGCTATCACGGGCTGGGAGCGTTGAAGGCGCGGGCAGCCATTCTGCCGGTGTACCGAACACTGTTGCCCGAAGCTTTGGCGCAAACCATGCTGGTGCTGGGCGAAATTTGTTCCGGGGTTTTCGCCATGCCGACCGGCTCGCCGATTTGGGACCTGTGGGCGGCGGAAATTGGCCCAATCCTGGACTTCTCGATGGAACGGTCGGACACGCTGTATCACATCTTCGAGCAGACCGCTTTGAATCTGGCGGTTCACCGCCGCCATGCCGACGCCGCTTTTCTGCCCGCCCGCTTCAACTGGGTGTTGGGAGAAGCAAGGCCGTTGATCGACGATACGACCGGAAGCTTGCGCGTTCCCCAACCGCCGCACGACGTCATCGAAATTCTGCACCTGATCCACAGCGGTCGCTCCATCGCCGACAAGATGGCTCCCCTTGAAACGCATACGCTGACTGGGCGCTCCATTCAGACCCCATTCGATTATCGCGCGATCCGGGAGCTTGGACATCGTCCACCTGTGGGATTGTCTGTTGGAGGACATGACGCTGTTTACGCTCCATAGGGCCTTAGAGCATCGCGCGTGAAATCTGAATCGAAGGCTTGCGTTTGTTTTTTCGCCATGATTCACGGTAGTTGGAGGTGAAACATGGGTCAGAGCTATTCGTCGGATCTTCGTGTTCGGATTTACGGTGAGATCGAGCAAGGCGGGTCACGCCGGGCAGCGGCGCGTCGGTTTGACGTGAGCGCCAGCACGAGCATCCGCCTTGCCCAGCGGATGGCGACGACGGGATCGCTGGAACCAGCGCGGCAAGGACGTTCGCCGGGAGGCGGCAAACTGGCTCCCCACGCCGCGCTTCTGATCGGTTGGGTGGAGGCTCAGGGCGACATCACCATGCCGGAACTGGCGGCCAAGCTGAAAGCCGAGCGCGGGATCACGGCTCACCCCGCCTCGCTGTCGCGCTTCCTGATCGCCAGCGGCTTCACCGTCAAAAAAAACAGTGCTGGCGACCGAAGCCGGTCGCGCTGATGTCGCTGATGACCGTCGGACGTGGCGAAACCACCGCCAGCCCCGGATGCGCGAGGAACCGGATCGGTTGGTGTTCCTCGACGAAACCGCCACCACCACCAAGATGACCCGGCTGCGCGGGCGAGCCAAGCGCGGCCAGCGGTTCAAGGCAAAAGCGCCATTCGGCCATTGGGGAACCCAGACTTTCATCGCCGCCTTGCGTTGCGATGGCCTTACCGCCCCCTGGATCATCAAGGGCGCGATGAACAAGGTTCTCTTCGAAACCTATGTCGAGACTCAGCTTGCCCCCACCCTGCGACCGGGCGACGTCGTCATCCTCGACAACCTGTCCAGCCACAAAAGCGAAAAGGCCAAAGCCATCCTCAAAGAAAAAGGAGCCTGGTTCCTTTTTCTGCCCCCCTACAGCCCCGACCTCAACCCCATCGAGATGGCCTTCGCCAAGCTCAAGGCCCATCTCCGACGCATCGGCGCACGCACCATTGAGGAACTCTGGAATGCCGTCGGCTCCATCTGTGACCTCTATACGCATGAGGAATGCTGGAACTACCTCAAGCACGCTGGATATGCGCCAGATTAAACGCTCGATGCTCTAATCATTCGTGCCGACTGACGGGCTGGCAGACAGAAGTCCCTGCGCGCGGGCACGATCCAACAGATTTTTGACCGACGCCGCCGCCCAGGTCTGCCCACCACGTGGCGTTGTCTCCCACATTGCCTCCAACTGGGCGCCGATCGCCCGAAGCGACAGCTTCGGGTTCGCTCGGGCGATGCCAGCCACCAGCACCATCAGCCGGTCGTCGGCGCGCACCGAGGGCACCTTGTCGAGCAGCACCCGGTTGGCCAGCCCTTCATCGACGAAGACGCGGACGGCCCGACGCAAACGTTCGGCGGTCCAGTGCCGACCCGGTGGCAGCTTGGCGTTCACGGCGCGCGTCACCGCCGCCCAGGAGCGGGATGGCCGAAGCCGCCGCACGGTGGGCAGCCACTCCTCCGCCGTGCGGGTCAACTCCAGCAGGTAGAGCTGACGCTGCCGGTCGGCAAGACGCTGCGCGGTCACCTTGTCGCCCTGCTTCAGCTTGGGGTTGCCACCGACCCGGCCCCGCGCCCTGGCGGCCGCCAGCCCGGCCCGCGTCCGCTCGCGGATCAGCGAACGTTCGTACTCGGCCACGGCGCCGAGCATTTGGAGCACCAGCGTGCCATGCGGGCTGGCGGTGTCGATCGGGCTGGTGAGACAGCGGAAGTGGCAACCACGCCCACGCAGGTCCTCGATCACCTCCAGCAAATGCGACAGCGAGCGACCGAGCCGGTCCAGCTTCCAGATGACCAGCGTGTCGCCCCGGCTGAGGCGGGCCAGGGTCCGTGCCAGTTCCGGCCGGGCCCGCGAGGCGCCCGAGGCCTTCTCCTCGAAAATCGTGGCGCAGCCGACGGCGCGCAGCACGTCCATCTGGGCGGCGGTGGTCTGATCGTCGGTCGAGACGCGGGCGTAGCCGATGAGCGCCATGGCGGATTCCAAGCTGAAAAAAGCGTCAGGATACCCCTTTGTAAAGTCTATGAGAATGAGAGTAAACGGTCGTTTCAGAGCGCGCCAATTCCTTTACAGCGGTCCGCAAGGGGGGCTGAGCGGGCGGAACGGAAGCCGGAACAGGCCCCCAGTTGGACCACTCCATTCCTCCCGCTCGGCGGCCGTCGGCGCGCAGATGCCGCGCGACAAAATCCCAGACCAAACAGTCGCCTGACGGGGCTGGCCAACACTGCGGAAGACGAGGGCTGTTTTGGGATAAACTCCCGATTTCCAATGGGTTGAAGATGATCCCGTGATTCCTGAAACGGACTTTTCGCATGAACTGCCGACATTTTGCATGAGCCGGTCTGCAAAACCGAGACGCGGCAGTACCCCAACCCCTTGGAATCCGGCTTTTCGCATGAACTGCCCGACAACGGCAGACAATGTCGAAGATAGCCATCTTCGCCCTTGCAAGCCGACCGCGCTCCTCACGACTGACAGAGAAGATATCGATAGCTCAGAAGAAAACTAATACTTTGCTATCATTAAAATCAATCGTTGATCGTCTAAGGCAGGGCAATCGCTTGAAGACGAGGGGGATTCCGGTACGGGGCTTGCTGTGATTCATAGAGGGCCTCGAATCGGAGGCTCATCCCATGCAGGCACGGTCGCTTTTGGATCATTTTTCGGCGCTGGAGGATCCGCGCCAGGCTTGGAAAGTGGTGTATCCGCTGCCGGAAATCCTATTGGTGATCCTGTGCGGCACGATGGCGGGAGGGGAAGATTTCGTTGAAATCGAACGCTGGGCGCGGCGCAAAGAGGATTTTCTGCGCAGCCTTTTGCCCTTCGAGCGAGGTATTCCCTCGCACGATACGCTCAACGACGTGATGAACGCTCTGCCGGCCAGGCTGTTTTCCGCCTGTTTTTCCGCTTGGGTGGCGGATCTGCGCGATGGCGACCCGGACATCGTCGCCATCGACGGCAAAACCTCGCGCCGGGCGCGGCGGGCTGAGGAAAGCCCGCTCCACACCGTGTCGGCCTGGGCCAGCCGCCAGCGTCTGGTCTTGGGGCAGGAAGCCGTGGCGGCCAAGAGCAACGAAATCACCGCGATCCCGGCGCTGTTGGAGCGTCTTGAACTCAAAGGAGCCTTGGTCACCATCGACGCGATGGGCTGCCAGCGGTCCATCGCCGAAGCCATCCGCGCCAAGGACGCCGATTATCTCCTTGCCCTCAAAGACAACTGGCCAACCCTGGCCGATGACGTGCGGCTGTTCTTTCATCAAGAGCCAGGCGACGCCTTTGACCGCCATGAGACCACCGATGGCGACCATGGCCGGATTGAGATCCGGCGCCACGCCGTCAGCCATGACGTCGCTTGGCTCACCACCAACCGCCGCTTTCCCGGAGAACCCCGTTTCCCTGGCCTCGCCATGATCGGCATGATCGAGGCCGACGTCGAAAAAGACGGCAAAACCAGCACAGCCCGACGCTATTACCTGTCGTCAGCGCCGCTGTCCGCCGCTCAGTTCGCCCGAGCCGTCCGCGCCCACTGGGGCATCGAAAACCGCCTCCACTGGGTCCTCGACGTCGTCTTCCACGACGACCTCATGCGCCTGAGAACCGAAAACAGACCCGCCAATATGGCTGTGATCCGTCATTCCGCTCTCAACCTCTTCCGCGCGATTCCTGACAAGGCAAGCCTGAAAGTCCGGCGAAAAACAGCCGCTTGGGATGACGACTACCTGCGAAAAGCCATCACTCTGGCGGCCGGATAACTTTCAAGCGATTGCCCTGCGTCAAGCCCGCTCGGGAAGCGCGATACGCTTCCAAAAACGGACGTTTGTGAAAGGGTGGCACCTTGCTTCTCGGCTACCTCCGGGTCTCCAAGGGCGACGACCAGAGCACCGCCCTTCAACGCCGCGCCTTGACCCAGGCCGGGGTGGAGCGCTTCTTCGAAGAGACCGCGTCCGGCGGCTGCTGGGATCGGCCGGAGTTGCACCGCCTGCTCGACCAGATCCGGACCGAGGATGTCGTCGTGGTTTGGAAGCTCGACCGGCTGTCACGGTCGTTGAAGGATCTGCTGGCGATCTTGGACCGGATCGAGGAGAGGGGCGCCGGCTTCCGTTCGGTGACCGAGGCCGTCGACACCACGATCCCCGCCGGCCGCATGATGATGCAGATGGTCGGCGCCTTCGCCGAATTCGAGCGCGCCATGATCCGGGAACGGACCCGGGCCGGCTTGGCGGCGGCGCGGGCGGAAGGCCGAATTGGAGGCCGCCGGCACAAGCTCAATCCCGTCCAGCAGGCGGATGTCATCGACAACGTCCTATCCGGACGGCGGACGGCGGCGCAGATGGCTCGCCTCTACAACATCAGTGAAGCGACCGTCTCGCGTCTCATCGCCGCCCATCGCCAAGCGATGCTGCCGGGGTAGGGCGCCCTACCGTATATCTGAGTCCCAATAATGTACTGACCCGAGTTCCGCCGCTCTGTCTTGAAGGCCATGTCCCGACGTCCATTGCCACCCTGCGCATCGCTATCGTCCGGATGCTCGCTCGAAATCTCCAACGATGTCCCTGCCGCCATCAACTGCGCACTCTATGGCATAGTAGAATTAATGGACAAAGCCGCCCACCTCGACTTCACGATCGAAATCGTCAAACGCACCGATGCTGAACTTGGGCTTCAAGCTTCTGCCAAGACGATGGGTTGTCGAGCGAATTTTCAGATGGATGACACGTTCGAGACGATTGGTCCGCGATTTCAAACGACGCATCGATGTGTCAGGCGGCATGATTCTGATCGCTATGGGCACCATGCCACTCCGACGAGTTCCCCACTGTACAGGCTGTCGAACAGACTCTTAAAGTAATCGTTTATCTGATGGCAAGCGCTCGGCATGTCTCATAAACGTCAGATATTTTTTGACGATACTCAGGAGTAATCATATTGACTTCAACAGATCTGTCTTTAGACGGCTCTCGAATACTTTGAATTATTTCATTCGTCAGAGATCCAAAGCTGCATCCAATTCGTTCGCACACCGCAGAAAAATAATTATATGGATCAAGCATCATCTTATCGTAATCAACAACCACGCAGTCTTTGCGAGATATTAGATTTTCATACTGGAGAATATAGCAGAAAGCTGCCCGTTCAACTTCAGGCATTGCAATATATTTCTCCTCCATTCCGTCGGGAACCCAAGGTGGAATTCTCTTGCTGTATCCAGTCTTAAAGATAAACTCCCCATTTATACCCTGCATCTGATCGTCCGAATACCAGCCCTTCTTCATAACTGAAGAGATCACGCTTTCTGGGCGTCGCAACATAACCAAGGATGTCATGTTGGGGTAGTACATCTTTAAACGATCAAGCTGCGGAAGCATTTCCGGCATTTTGAATGCAAGTCTGCGATCAAGCATGAGCGGGAACGCTTCCTGTCGGCGCCAAGTCCGCGCCATTCGAGCTTCGATTTCCTCGCGTGGACGACCATGGAAAACCCAAGAATCATCATGCGAATTGAAATTGAGAATCCGCCCACACATTGCTTGTAGCATCAACTCTTCGACTAGGAATCCTTCCAACTGAAAGCGCCAAGCGCTCTCCTCGATTTTATCGATAAGATAAAAATGAAGGTAAACAAAAGGATGTTCAAAAAAATTTTCCACATTCGACAGAGAATTCACGAGACGACTCATCATCGTCGTTCCAGAGCGTGATCCACCCGTTATAAAGATGGAATTTTCGACGATGGAGGTGACCTCTGTGTGCATGTGGAATTTCATAGTTCTCTCATAACAATAAGATTTTTGCCTCTTCAGAGATCACCAAGATAGCAACAATGTAATTCTTGGTTGGACCCTGATTTTGCGGGGACCAATATCACTCCGCATTGATTCTGTCAATGTGACTCCGCCACTGGCTCAATTGGGCAGCGATTTCGATAGCGTCCGTTAAGATGCTGCAAATTCGGCGATGGTCCTGATCGTCTTCGGTGAGGTGGCGTTTGCTTGGTAATTTCTTCCGTAATGGGCCGTTGGTCGTCAAGCCCCCGAATGGATCACGTCGCCGGTTTCATGCTTCCGTCCGTGGTCAGCACGTGGCCGCCACACCATGCGGTCAGAAGGAAGCCGCGAGCCGATCTCACAGAGCGTGATGCCCGTCCGCAAGGGCGGGTTCACCAGAAATTGCCCGGCTTCATCGGATCCTCCGTCCCGGCGACGGGACCTCGGGCGGCTGGGCCGCTGATCAGCCCGACCGGAAACGGTTTGGTTCTTATGCGGTGGCGGTCTCCTTGCCGAAGCGGAAGTCGGCGCCCCCCCCCCACATCCGGTGGCGGACAGTGGCCAGCTTGCGCGCCAGGGCGACCTTGGCGCGCATCATGCCGCAGCGCTTGGCCACGTCCAGCGCCCAGCGCGAGAGTGTCAGGAATTCCGTGTGTGGCCGGGCATACTGAGGAAGAAGGAGACCTCGAATGGCCCGTCGCAAACCGCCTGTCATACCGGACGCCCTGCTGGACGGGCTGAAGAAGGCGCTGAGCGAGCGCGCCTTGAACGCCGAGATGGACCATCATCTGGCCAGCGAGGCGGAGGCCGGCAACAGCCGCAACGGCTACGGTCGCAAGACGGTGCTGACCGGCGCCGGAGCGTTGGAACTGGAGATCCCACGGGACCGCCGGGCCAGCTTCGGCCCGCAACTGATCGCAAAGTACCAGCGCCGGTTTCCCGGCTTCGACGACAAGATCGTGTCGCTGTACGTGCGCGGCATGAGCGTGTGGGAGATCACCGGCCACCTGCGCGAGCTGTATGGGGTGGAGGTGTCGCCCGACCTGATCAGCGCGGTGACCGACGCCGTGCTGGACGAGACCGTCAGCTGGCAGGCGCGGCCGCTGGAGGCGCGGTCTACCCGCTGGTGTTCTTCGACGCCCTGCGCGTCAAGATCCGCGATGGCGAGCAGGACCGTCGCCGAAGGCGGCGTAAGCCCGCGCAGCGTTGGTTCGCAACAAGGCGGTCCATGTCGCCCTCGGCGTGCGTGCCGACGGCGCCAAGGAGGTGCTGGGTCTTTGGCTGGAACAGAACGAGGGCGCCAAGTTCTGGCTGCGGGTGATGAACGAGCGGAAGAACCGCGTCGTCGAGGACATCCTGCTGGCGGTGGTCGATGGATTGAAGGGCTTCCCCGACGCCATCCGCGCCGCCTTCCCCGACACGCTGGTCCAAAGCTGCATCGTGCATCTGTTGCGCGGCAGCCTTGAGTTCGTATCGTGGAAGGACCGGAAGGCGGTCGCCACCGCGCTGAAGGACCTTTACCGGACCATCGATGCCGCCGCCGGAGAGGCCGCGCTCACCGCCTTCGAGGACAGCCCCTGGGGCCGAAATGCCCGGCCATCGGCCAAATCTGGCGGCGGGCCTGGAGTGAGGTCGTGCCGTTCTATGTTTTTCCAGCCGAGGTGCGGCGCATCCTCTACACCATAAACGCCATCGAGCCGTTCAACGCCAAGCTGCGGCGAGCGGTGCGGGCGCAGGGCCATTTCCCGACCGACGAAGCCGCCATCAAGCTGTTCTTCCTGGTCTTGAACTGAACCGAAAAAGAGCGGACCATGCCGACGCGTGAGTGGTGCATGGCCAAGGCCCAGCTCGCCATCCTCTTCGGTGAGCGCTTCACCTGGGCTATGGCCTGAAATTGGTCAACCGCCCGGCCACACACGGAATTCCTGACACTCTCGCGCTGGGCGCTGGACGTGGCCAAGCGCTGCGGCATGATGCGCGCCAAGGTCGCCTTGGCGCGCAAGCTGGCCACTGTCCGCCACCGGATGTGGGGGGCGCCGACTTCCGCTTCGGCAAGGAGACCGCCGCCGCATAAGAACCAAACCGTTTCCGGTCGGGCTGATCAGCGGCCCAGCCGCCCGAGGTCCCGTCGCCGGGACGCAGGATCCGATGAAGCCGGGCAATTGCTGGTGAACCCGCCCTTGCGGACGGGCGTCACGCTCTGTGAGATCGGCTCGCGGCTTCCTTCTGACCGCATGGTGTGGCGGCCACGTGCTGACCACGGACGGAAGCATGAAACCGGCGACATGATCCATTCGGGGGCTTGACGACCAACCGCCCATTACGGAAGAAATTACGGGCGGGGAGGGTCCGCTCAGTCGCGGCGTCGGCCCATGAAGAAGAAATGGTTGGGATTTTGCCCCCAAGACTTAACCGACAGCCGGTCGAACAGGGTGATCGCGTCGGCCAACCGCCGGACCGTTGCCGCGTCGCCGCGGATACCGCCCAGCAGGCGGTAGATGTAGGAATAGCCGGGGAAGAAGTCCGTCTCTTCGAAGCGGCCCCGTAGGGCGGCCAGGATCGCCGCGCCGTCCGCCGCCAGATCGTTGGGGACTGACCATCCGGTTCGGACGGGTCGCGTTCGAACACGTACTCCGACCATACATCGCGGACATGCGCGGCAAGGCTGTTCTCGTCCGTCAGGTTGGCGATGTCCGCCGGTTCATACCAGTGACCGGTAAGCGCGAGAAGGGTGCGGACCAGCGCCACGGTCGCCGCGTCCCGTTCGGTGAAGCGGTCGTGGCACGGCTCCCACGTCAAGAGCCAACCGCTGGGACGCACCAGCGTGTGGGCGTGGGCGACCGCCGCCGCCACATCGGGCATATGGTGCAGCGACACTGAAAACAGCACCACGTCCCAGCACCCCTTGACCGCGTGCAGCGGGGTAATTTGGTAGTCGAGCGAGCCGAATCCCTCGTGCCAGGGATTCTGCGCCAGGGTTTGACGCGCGATGTCGATGTTGGCTTCGGAGATGTCGATGCCGGTGACGTGATGCCCGGCGCGCGCCAGTTCAAGCGAGACGTATCCGGGACCGCAGCCGACATCTAGGATGCGTTGGCCGGGACCGCAGCGATCGCTCAAGAGTTGCAGGTAGCGATCAACGCTCCACCCCACGAACAGGTTGGCGAAATGCGGATCCCGCCAGAAGCTTTTGTAGAAGTAATCGCAAGGCGCCATCCGTCGTAGGTCCGGCACAAAGCCAGCGGCCACGCGCTCCTGGATCCTTTGGTCGAAAGCGGCCGCTTCGGCGGCCAAGTTGGCGGTGGGAGTGTTGCCGGGGGTGGCTCCTGCCGTGGACATCTTTGCGGCTCCTCGCATAAGGTCGCGCGTTGCGCCCAGGAACTCCATAGACGATCAGCGGTTTTTTGGAAATCCCCCTGTCCAGATCTCCGCTTCCGTTCTCTGTCCGGCAACCGTACAGGAAAGCCGCCACCCGTCGCGGCAAACGCGTTGATTGGCAGGAAACCTTGGGCTATCTAATTCAAAAAAGCCTGCGTCAGGCGGCTATTCCATGGAATGGCAAAGAAGGTGTTTTCCAACATGGCGCAGATCGGCATCTACATTGTTTATCTTATCGTGGCATTGATGTTTTTGAACGGTGCGGCACTGGCTGTACTCGCGGCAATGCCCCGTTTCGTTCAGGACGACCCGAATGATATTTTTTCGCGCCTCAATGGTTCATTAAAGGCTCATGCCCTTGGCTGGTTCCGGCTGAGCGCTGAACAATGGCCGGTGTACGAGGCGGAAACCCGGCTCATGCACAGGTTCGGGTATGTCTACGAGCCATTCGTGGAATTTCGCCATTCGCCCGTCACGGGCATCACCCTCAACATGTCCGAGCATGGCTTCCGCCCGGTGATGGAGCAAGGTCCCTGGCCCCCACCATCTGATCAGTACACCGATCTTTTTTTTCGGCGGTTCAACGGCAATGCATTTCGGTCCCGATTGGACCGGCATCGCCAATCGGCTTCAGGACGCCTTGGCCGGTTCGACCAAGAAACAGGTGAAGATCTATAACTTTGGCCGGGGCGCTTATTTCTCCTCGCAGGAAGCGCTTTTATATCTGGACCTTGTCTGTCGGGGCTACATCCCGAACATGGCGATCTTTCTCGACGGCCTCAATGATTTCTACTTCCACGATGGGGTTCCGGCGACCGGAGCCATTTTCCGGGACGCCTTGCGGCGGCATGCGAGGAGTGGGCTCGACGAAACCGGCTCCCGGCCGAATTGGCATGCTCTGCGCATGTCTGGAACAGCCTGCCGGTTCCCCGTCTGATCGACCGGCCTGATCGACGCCATCTGACACGGACGGAACAGACCGCCGTCTACCGCACCGAATCGCTCACGCCCATGGCGGCTGATGCGGTCATCCGCCGTTATCTCTTCAACAAGAACGTGATCGAACGGTGTCCGAAGAGAACGGGACGAGGGCGTGTTCGTCTGGCAGCCCGTTCCCGGTTATCGTTACGACCTGCGCCATCACATCGCGATGCACCCGACACAGGTCTGTGCGGGCATGAGCGGTCCGGGATGGGTTACGCGCGGATGGCGGAATGGGTCGCGGCTTCGCCCATGGGCGACACTTTCATCTGGCTGGCTGATCTTCAGGACGAGCGCGCTGAACCGCTTATGTCGATGCCGTCCATTACACCGCAGCGTTTGCCGACGCCATCGCCGATGCCATCGCCCAGGCGCTGGTCTCCCGTGGCCTGCTCGCGCCAAGCCCCCGTCCACGTGTCAGCGACTCGGAAACCGCGCCCACATGAAGACGCTCTCTCATCCTCGGCGCCTGAAGGCGTTGGGCCGGTTTATCTGTTTGGAGCCGGCGGCGGCGTCTGATCGTCAAGCGGGCGATCGAGGCGGCCGGGC
>NZ_QYUL01000005.1:485000-579288 GCF_003590795.1 Azospirillum cavernae | reverse complement strand
TTGGGCAACGGGGCGTGCCGTAGAGGGTCAGGTCAGGGGTGGACATCGGGATCTCCGTGGGTGGGACCAAGCGTCGCCACAGGGAACCACTTGCGCGCCAAGGGGGGAATGCGCTCTCATCACAAGGAACTCTTGCCAGAATAGGAAGAATGGATGGACCGGCTGGACGAGCTTGCGCTGTTCGTCGCCATCCTCGACGTCGGCAGTCTGGCGGGGGCGGCCAAGCGGCTGGGTCGCTCGGCGGCGGCGGTCACGCGCGGCTTGGGCGGGCTGGAGGAACGGTTGGGCGTGCGCCTGATCGAACGCACCACCCGCAATCTGGCCCCGACCGAGGCCGGGCGGCGGTTGGCCGAGCAGGCGCGGCGTCTGCTGGCCGACTATGACGAGGCGTTGATCGTGGCGGGCGCCGAACAGCCCTTGCGCGGTCGCCTGCGGGTGACGGCCCCGGTGATGTTCGGGCGTAAGCATGTCACGCCGCTGGTCATCGGCTTCATGCGGGCCTATCCCGACATCCGGGTCGAATTGGCGCTGTCCGACGGCAATCTCGATCTGATCGACGAGGAGTTGGACGTCGCCATTCGCATCGGCCCGCTTGGCGATTCCGCGCTGGTCGCCCGGCGGGTCGGGCAGGTCACGCGGATGCTGGTCGCCAGCCCGGATTATCTGGCCGCCCATGGCGCGCCGGACACGCCCGAGGATTTGAGTCGGCACGCCATCATCTTCAACGCCCCCCGCCGGGGGCCGCCGGAATGGCGCTTCACGCTGGATGGGCGGGAGCGGGTGGTGCGGTTGACGCCGCGCCTGATCGTCAGCCACGTCGAATCGGCCTTGCTCGCCGCGCGGGACGGGCAGGGGATCACCCGCCCGCTGTCCTATCAGGCCGCCGACGATCTGGCGAGCGGCGCGCTGGTCCGTTTGCTGCCGGACGCCGAACCGCCGCCCCTGCCGGTGCATGTGGTGGTGCCGACCGCCCGCCTGATGCCGGGGCGGGTGCGCGCTTTCGTCGATCACGCCGTCGATCATCTGAAAAAACTTGACGCGCTGCGCGGTTGACGCCGCGCCGCGCGCTTGCAAGGGCTTGTCGCCATGCCGCTTCCCGAACCGCCGTTGCTCATCATCACCGACCGTCGCCAAGCGGCTCTGCCGCTGCCCGATCTGGCCGACGCCCTGTTCGCGCGGGGCGCGCGCTGGCTGTCGCTTCGGGACAAGGACATGGAGGAGGGGGAACGGGCGGCGCTGGCCCGTCTGTTGGTGGCGCGCGCGCGGCCCTGGTCGGCGGTGGTGACGCTGCACGGCGATCCGGCGCTGGCCCTGGCGGTCGGGGCGGCGGGCGCGCATCTGCCCGATGGCGGCGACGTGGCGCGGGCGCGGGCGTTGCTGGGGCCGGACGCGCTGATCGGCGCGTCGGCCCATGACGCGGCGGGTGTGGCGCGGGCGGCGGCGCTGGGCGCCGATTACGCCACGCTGTCGCCGATCTTCGCCTCGGCCAGCAAGCCCGGCTATGGTCCGCTGATTGGGGAAGATGGGTTGGCGTCGGTCGTCTCCGAGTCGCGGCTTCCCATCGTCGCGCTGGGGGGCGTGGAAAGCGCCGCAGCGCTGGTCCAATGCCGAAAAGTGGGGGCGGCGGGGGCGGCGGTGATGGGGCTGGCGATGCGCGATCCCCCGGCGGTCGCCGCCTTGCTGAGCGCGGCTTTGCTGGGTTGATTTCACGCGAAAACGCTGGATTTTCCAGGCGCGCCAAGGGGATGGCGACGCCCCGCCGCGCGGATTCTTGCCCGGATCGGGTTCGGCACAACGGCCACACCCTTCGGAAAAATCAACAAAACGTAAGAACAGGCAAGTTTTACCCGCTTCCAACAGCTTGAAAATTACACGATAGTATCGTTGTGCAGTGCGGTGACAAAGGCGCATGCTGAAAGTTGGGGCTTTCGGGACATCCCGAAAGGCTGCTCGTTGGAGGGTTCGCATGGAATCGGCCGTGGGTGTGGGGATGATCGAGGGTGTGGTCGGCGAAACGTCGCGAGCGACGGATCACCGCGTAGCCTCCGTTGTCGCGCTGGAGCCGGTTGTGGACGCCTCCTCCTGGATCGTCGAGTTTGGCGTCGGCGCGCCGTTGCCGCCGTCGGGCGCGTCCATCGGCCCGGAACGGTTGGGCGGCAAGGGGGCCGGTCTGGTCGCCATGGCCCGGTTGGGCGTGCCGGTTCCCCCCGGCTTCACCATCACGACCGAGGTTGGTCGGCGGATGCAGGCGGCGCAGGGCGACGCGCAACGCGTCCTTCCAGCCTTCGAGGCGCGTTTGGCCGAGGCGTTGCGCGTGCTGGAAACCCGCGCGGGCGCGCGTTTTGGTGGGTTGGACGCGCCGCTGTTGTTGGCGGTTCGTTCGGGCGCGCAGGCGTCGATGCCGGGTATGATGGACACGGTGCTGAATCTGGGGCTGAACGACCGCACGGTGGACGCGCTGGCGGCGCGCCACGGCGACGCCCGCTTCGCCTATGATTGTTACCGCCGCCTGATCCAAACCTACGCGCCGGTGGTGCTGGGCGTGCCGGGCCGGGTGTTCGACCAGTTGTTGGACGATCACAAGGACGCGCGCGGTCTGGTCCGCGACGCCGATCTGACGGCGGATGACTGGCGGCTCCTGCTGCCGCTCTATCAACAGGCGGTGCTCGATCATTGCGGCCAGCCTTTCCCACAGGATCCGGCGGAGCAGTTGCGGGCGGCGGTCGCGGCGGTGTTCCGCTCTTGGATGAATCCGCGTGCCGTGGCTTACCGCAGCCTGCACGGCATCCCCGACAGTTGGGGAACGGCGGTGACGGTGCAGGCGATGGCCTTTGGCAACCGGGGCGAGGATTCCGGCTCTGGCGTGCTGTTCACCCGCGATCCCTCGACCGGCGAGCCGGGGCTGTGCGGCGAGTTTCTCGCCAACGCCCAGGGCGAAGACGTGGTGTCGGGAATCCGCGACCCCGATCCGCTGATGGCCCGCCGCGACGCGAGCGGGACCATTTTGCCGGGCCGCTCGATGGAAACCCATCTGCCCGCCGTGTTCGCCGCGTTGCAAGCGGTGTCGGCCCGGTTGGAGCGCGCCTTCGGCGACATGCAGGACATTGAGTTCACGGTGGAATCCGGGCGGCTGTTCATCCTGCAAACCCGCGCGGGCAAGCGGTCCAACGCCGCCGCCGTGCGCATCGTCGTGGATTTGGCCCTGGAGGGGATCATCACCCGCCGCTCGGCGGTGGAGCGCGTCGATCCGCAGGCGCTGGACGAGCTGCTGCGCCCGGTTCTGGCGCCAGAGGTGGCGGCGACCGCCATCGCCAACGGTCTGGCGGCCTCGCCGGGGGCGGTGACGGGCCGCGTGGTCTTCACCGGCGACGAGGCGGTGCGCTTGGCGCAAACCGGCGTTCCGGTCATTCTGTGCCGACCGGAAACCCTGCCGGACGACATTCGCGGGATGCAGGCGTCGGTCGGGATCGTCACCGCGCGCGGCGGCTTCACCAGCCACGCCGCCACGGTGGCGCGCGGCCTGGGCCGTCCCTGCGTGGCGGGCGCCCGCGCCTTGCGCATCGAGCCGGAGCAGGGCCGGATGACCGTCGGGGACATCACCATCCGCAGCGGCGATTTGCTGACCATCGACGGCGGCAGCGGCGCGGTTCTGCTGGGCGCGGCGCCCTTCCTGCTCCCTCCCGCCGACGGCGCGGTCGCCCGGTTGCTGGAGTGGGGCCAGGAGGAAAGCCGCCGCGCCGACGATCAGGCCCGCATCCGCGCCTGATTGGGCGGAAGGATCGCGCTTCCGGGTTGACGACGCTCCCCCGCTGTGCGGCAGGATGGCGTCGTCTTCCTTGCCGAGCGGCGTGATGTTCCGAAAATTCGTCTATCTTCTGGCCTTGGCGCAGGAGCGTCACTTTGGACGCGCGGCGGAGCGTTGCCACGTCGCCCAACCGACCCTGTCCAACGCCATCCGCCAGCTTGAGGCCGACCTGAACGTTCCCATCGTCGAGCGTGGGCAGAAATTCGGCGGCTTCACGCCGGAAGGGCTGAAGGTGCTGGATTACGCCCGCCGCATCGTCGCCGAACGGGACAATCTGCATCACGAGTTGCAGGCGCTGGCGCAGGGGGTGTCCGGGCATCTGCGGCTTGGGGCGATCCCGACGGCGCTGCCGGTCATCCCGCAGCTTTTGCCCCCCTTCGCCGCGCGGTTCCCCCACATCCGGGCGAGCGTCACCTCGCTGAGTTCGCGGGAGATTCAGCGCGGGCTGGACGAATTCACGCTCGACGCCGCCGTCACCTATCTCGACAACGAGCCGCTGAACAACGTCCGCACCCTGCCGCTCTATTCCGAACGCTATTACCTGTTGGCCCAACGCGCGCATCTGGACGAGGCGACCCTCGCGCAAGGGGCCATGTCCTGGGAAGCGGCGGCGGGGTTGCGGCTGTGCCTGTTGTCGCCCGACATGCAGAACCGGCGGATCGCCGAAACCGCCTTCCGCATGACAGGGCGGGTGGTGGAGCCGGTGTTGGAAACCAACTCCATCGTCACGCTCTACACCATCGTGCGCGGCGGCCATTGCGCCAGCGTGGTGCCGGGCCAGCTTCTGACCTGCGTTCCGCCGCGCCCGGATCTGGTGGCCCTGCCGCTGGTCGAACCGGATTTGAGCTACGTCGTCGGGTTGGCCTACGCCGACCGCGACCCGCCGCCGCAACTGGCCAAGGCGCTGGCGGTCGCGCTGGCCGACGACGACATCGGCCAGCGCGTGGCCATCGCCACCGCCGCCGCCTTGACGCCCTGGCGGCTGGCGCTGTCGTGATAGCCAAACCCTATCACGCAATCAGCAAATCCAATTTGCTGGGAGGCTCCGCAATCCGGCATGCTCCCATCCCGTGACCGCAGGGAGAATCCGACGTGAGCGTCTGTCCGCCGTGGAGCGCCGAGCGCGCCATGTCCATCGTCGCCGAGCACGCGCGCCAGCGCGGCGCGCTGTTGCCGATCCTGCACGCGTTGCAAGAGACGTTCGGCTGCATCGACGACGCGGCCATTCCCCTGCTGGCCGGGGCGCTGAACCTGTCGCGGGCCGACGTTCATGGCGTGGTCAGCTTTTATCATGATTTCCGCCGGACCCGTCCGGGTCGCCATGTCGTGAAGATGTGCCGGGCGGAAGCCTGTCAGGCGATGGGGGCGGACGCGCTGCTCGACCACGCGCGGCGGAGCTTGACGGTCGATGCGCACGGAACGACGGCGGATGGCGCCTTCTCCCTGGAGCCGGTCTTCTGTTTGGGCAATTGCGCCCTGTCCCCCGCCGTGATGATCGACGGGGTTTTGCATGGCCGCGTCGGGCCGGAGCGTTTCGACGCGCTGACGGCGGATCTGCGGGCGCAGGATCAGGCGGAGGACGCGCGATGAGCCATCGTCTGACCAGCATTTACGTGCCGCGCGACGCCGCCGCCCTGTCGGTCGGGGCCGACGCGGTCGCCGCCGCCATCCGGGCCGAGGCCAGCCGCCGGGGGCTGCCGCTGCGCGTCGTCCGCAACGGCTCGCGCGGGATGCTGTGGCTGGAGCCGCTGGTCGAGGTGGCGACCGACGCGGGCCGGGTCGCCTATGGGGCGGTGACGCCCGCCGACGTGCCGTCGCTGTTCGACGCCGGGTTCCTCACCGGCGGGCCGCACCCGCTGGGGCAGGGTTTGACCGAGGAGATCCCCTTTTTCAAGAAGCAGGAGCGGCTGACCTTCGCCCGTTGTGGCGTCATCGACCCGCTGTCGGTCGAGGATTACCGCGCCCATGGCGGCTTTCGCGGCCTGGAAAACGCGCTGGCGATGACCCCGGCGGAGATCGTCGCGACGGTGACGGAATCGGGCTTGCGCGGGCGCGGCGGCGCCGGCTTTCCGACCGGCGTCAAATGGAACACGGTGCTGAACGCCGAGGCCGACGAGAAATTCGTCTGCTGCAACGCCGACGAGGGCGACAGCGGCACCTTCGCCGACCGCATGATGATCGAGGGCGATCCCTTTTGCCTGATCGAAGGCATGACCATCGCCGCGTTGGCGGTCGGGGCGACGGCGGGTTACGTCTACATGCGCTCCGAATACCCGCACGCCACGGAAACGCTGCGCCACGCCATTCGGTTGGCCTATGACGAAGGCTGGTTGGGCGAGAACATCCACGGCACCGACCGGATTTTTCACCTGGAGGCGCGGGTCGGCGCCGGGGCCTACATCTGCGGCGAGGAAACCGCGATGCTGGAAAGCCTGGAGGGCAAGCGCGGCATGGTCCGCGCCAAGCCGCCGCTTCCGGCCTTGCAGGGGCTGTTCGGCAAACCGACCGTGGTCAACAACGTGCTGTCGCTCTGCGCCGTGCCGATCATCCTGGATCGCGGCGCGGACTATTACCGTGATTTCGGCGTGGGCCGGTCGCGCGGCACGCTGCCCTTCCAGTTGGCGGGCAACATCCGCCAGGGCGGCATCGTCGAAAAGGCGTTCGGCGTCACCCTGCACGAACTGCTGTACGAGTATGGCGGCGGAACCATCAGCGGACGGCCCATCCGCGCGGTCCAGGTCGGCGGCCCGCTCGGCGCCTATCTGCCGCCCGCGCAATTCGATCTGCGCAAGGATTACGAGGCCTTCGCCGCGCAAGGGGCGATGCTGGGCCATGGCGGCATCGTCGTGTTCGACGACACGGTGAACATGGCGCGCCAAGCCCGTTTCGCCATGGAATTTTGCGCCATCGAATCCTGTGGGAAATGCACGCCCTGCCGCATCGGCTCGACCCGAGGCGTCGAGGTGATCGACAAGATCATCGCCGGGCAGGACGTGGACGACAACCTCGCCCTGCTGGATGATCTGTGCGAGGTGATGCTCGACGGCTCGCTCTGCGCCATGGGCGGGATGACGCCCTTTCCGGTGCGCAGCGCCATCAAGCATTTCGGCGAGGATTTCCGCCCCACCACGGCTTCGCCGTCCGCAACCGGCATCCGCGCAGGAGACGCGCCATGACCCAGGCCATGACACATCGTCACGAGACGGATTTCGGCACCCCGGCCCGGACGGCGGGCGAGTTGGTGACGCTGGAGATCGACGGACGCCGCGTCACCGTGCCGGACGGCACGTCGGTGATGCGGGCGGCGATGGAGGCGGGGATCACGGTGCCCAAGCTGTGCGCCACCGACAGCCTGGAGCCGTTCGGATCCTGCCGCCTGTGCCTGGTGGAGATCGAGGGGCGGCGCGGCACGCCCGCGTCCTGCACCACGCCGGTCGCGCCCGGCATGAAGGTCGCCACCCAAACCCCGCGTCTGGCCAAGCTGCGGCGCGGGGTGATGGAGCTGTACATCTCCGACCATCCGCTGGATTGCCTGACCTGCGCGGCGAACGGCGATTGCGAGTTGCAGGACATGGCGGGCGCGGTTGGGCTGCGCAATGTAAGGTATGGTTTCGACGGCGAAAGTCACACGACGGCGGCCAAGGACGAGAGCAACCCCTATTTCAGCTTCGACCCAGCCAAATGCATCGTCTGTTCGCGCTGCGTCCGGGCCTGCCAGGAAACCCAGGGAACCTTCGCCCTGACCATCGACGGGCGCGGCTTCGCCTCGGCGGTGTCACCGGGGGCGGGGGAAAGCTTCATGGGCAGCGAGTGCGTGTCCTGCGGGGCCTGCGTGCAAGCCTGCCCCACCGCGACCCTGACCGAAAAATCGGTGATCGAGCATGGCCAGCCCGAACACAGCGTCCTGACCACCTGCGCCTATTGCGGCGTCGGCTGTTCCTTCAAGGCGGAGATGAAGGGAACCACCGTGGTGCGGATGACGCCGCACAAGGATGGCGGGGCCAACGAGGGGCACAGCTGCGTCAAGGGCCGCTTCGCCTGGGGCTACGCCACTCACAAGGACCGGGTGATGAAGCCGATGATCCGCGAACGGATCACCGATCCCTGGCGCGAAGTGTCTTGGGAGGCGGCGGTCGCCCACGCCGCCGAGCGTTTGAAGGCGGTTCAGGCCAAGCATGGCCGGGGATCCATCGGCGGCATCACCTCGTCCCGCTGCACGAACGAGGAGATTTACGTCGTCCAGAAGATGATCCGGGCGGCCTTCGGCAACAACAACGTCGACACCTGCGCCCGCGTCTGCCACTCGCCGACCGGCTACGGCTTGTCGCAGACCTTCGGCACGTCGGCGGGAACCCAGGATTTCAAGAGCGTGGCGGAGGCCGACGTCGTGCTGGTCATCGGCGCGAACCCGACCGACGGCCATCCGGTTTTCGCCTCCCGCCTGAAAAAGCGGCTGCGCGCCGGGGCCGAGCTGATCGTCATCGACCCGCGCCGGATTGATCTGGTGCGCAGCCCGCATGTCCAGGCGCGCCACCATCTGCAACTTCAGCCGGGAACCAACGTCGCCGTGCTGAACGCGATGGCCCACGTCATCGTCACCGAGGGGCTGGTCAACCGCGCCTTCGTCGAGGAGCGGTGCGACGTCGCCGCCTTTGACCGCTGGGCCGCCTTCGTCGCCGAGGCGCGCAACGCGCCCGACGCGGTGGCGGAACGCACAGGCGTTCCGGCGGGCGAGATTCGCGCCGCCGCCCGACTCTACGCCACCGGCGGCAACGCGGCGATCTATTACGGGCTGGGGGTGACGGAGCACAGCCAGGGATCGACCACGGTGATGGCGATGGCCAATCTGGCGATGGCCACTGGCAACATCGGGCGCGACGGCGTCGGGGTGAATCCGCTGCGCGGCCAGAACAACGTGCAAGGCTCCTGCGACATGGGGTCGTTCCCGCACGAGTTTTCCGGCTACCGCCACGTCTCCGACGACGGCGTCCGGGCGCTGTTCGAGGAGGTCTGGGGCGCGGCGCTGGACGGCGAACCGGGCCTGCGCATTCCCAACATGTTCGACGCCGCCATCGACGGCAGCTTCAAGGGCATGTTCGTCCAGGGCGAGGACATCGCCCAATCCGACCCCAACACCCGCCATGTCAGCGCGGCGCTGGAATCGCTGGAGATCCTCATCGTCCAGGATCTGTTCCTGAACGAAACGGCGGCCTTCGCCCATGTCTTCTTCCCCGGAACCTCCTTCCTGGAAAAAGACGGCACCTTCACCAACGCCGAACGGCGGATCAACCGGGTGCGCCCGGCCATGCCCTCGCAAGTCGGCTGGGACGAATGGCGGGTGGCCTGCGCGTTGGCGACCGCCATGGGCTACCCCATGAGCTACGACCATCCGGCGCGGATCATGGACGAGATCGCCCGGCTGACCCCGACCTTCCGGGGCGTCAGCTTCGACAAGCTCGACCGGCTGGGCAGCGTGCAATGGCCCTGCACCGACGCCGACCACACCGGCACGCCGATCATGCACGCCGACCGTTTCGTGCGCGGCCAGGGCCGTTTTATGATTACCGAATACATCCCGACCGACGAGCGCACGACCCGGATGTACCCGCTGATCCTGACGACGGGTCGCATTCTCAGCCAGTACAACGTCGGCGCTCAAACCCGGCGCACGGCCAACGTGGCGTGGCACCCGGAAGACATTCTGGAGATCAACCCGCACGACGCCGAACAGCGCGGCCTGAAGGACGGCGATCTGGTGTCGCTGGCCAGCCGCATGGGTGCGACGACGCTGCGGGCGCAACTGTCCGACCGGATGCCGCCGGGCGCGGTCTACACCACCTTCCACCATCCGGTGACGGGGGCCAACGTCGTCACCACGGAGAACTCCGACTGGGCGACCAACTGCCCGGAATACAAGGTGACGGCGGTGCAGATCACCCGCAGCAACCAGCCGTCCGACTGGCAGGTGGAACGCGACCGGCAGGAGGGGGAACGCAAACGCGTCTCCACCGCCGCCGTCTCGGCGGCGGAATAGCGCGGGCGGTGTCGCGCGTGCGCTCCATCCCCGTCCTTGGCCTCGCCGTTCCATCCGTGGGCGCGGCGGCGCCGGTGACGTGGCAGATCGCGGAAGAAACGGCGGTCGCCCTGGAATACAACGGGCGTTCGCACGCGGTGATGATGGCGACCCCGGCGGATCTGGAGGATTTCGCGGTTGGCTTCAGCCTGAGCGAAGAGATCATCCCAAGCGCCGCCGATCTTGAGCGGATCGCCCTGCGCGACACCCCGTTGGGTCTGGTCGTCAGCATGACCGTCGATCCGCTGCGCCTTCTGCGCGGCGCGCTGCGTCGTCGGTCGATGGAGGGGCGCAGCGGTTGCGGCCTGTGCGGGGTGGACAGCCTCGCCAACGCCGTGCGCGAGCCAAAGCGGGTGAGCGCGCGCCTGTCGGTGGAGCCGTCGGCCATCGCCGCCGCCTTCCGCGCCCTGCCGGATCATCAGCCGATGAACCGGATCAACCATTCCGTTCACGCGGCGGCGTGGTGCGATCCGGCGGGCGACATTCAGGTGGCGCGCGAGGATGTCGGGCGGCACAACGCGCTGGACAAGCTGATCGGCGCGCTGGCGCGGTCAGGCCGGGATCCGGCCTCGGGCTTCGTCGTCATGACCAGCCGATGCAGCTTCGAGCTGGTGCAAAAGGCGGCGGCGGTCAGCATCTCCCTGTTGGCGACCATCTCCGCGCCGACCGCGCTGGCGCTGGATCTGGCGCGCGGCGCGGGCGTGACGCTGGGGGCGCTGTCGCGCGACGACGGCGTCGTTCTGTTTCGTTGAGGATTGTTTTTGTGAGCTTGAACGAGAGGCCGCCGATGACCGACGCCAACGCGACGACCCGCAGCCGGGATCTGGTGCGCATGGCCAACCAGATCGCCACCCATTTCAGCAGCTTCCCGCTGGACGAAGCGGTGGCGGAAACGGCGGCTCACATCCGCAAATTCTGGGATCCCCGGATGCGCGCCGCCCTGTTCGCCCACGCCGACGCGGGCGGGGCCGATCTGCACGCGGTGGCGCAGGGCGCCATTGGCGTGCTGCGGGCGCCGCGCTGACGTCTGCCGCCTCTCAAGCGCTGGGCGTGGCGGGCCGGTCCTTCAGGAAGGCGGTCAGTTGCTCGCTAGCCAGCGCGACGTGCTGGACCACCAGGGCGCAGGCGGCGTCGGCGTCGCCCCGTCGGCAGGCGGCGAGCAACGCGCCATGCTCGTCCTGCGAGCGCGGGTGATAGCCCAGCGCGGCGAATTGAAAGCGCAAATAGCGGTCGGCGGCGGCCAAATGCTGTTCGGTCAGGGCCAGCAGCCGGGGCTGTCCGGCCCGCGCGTAGAGCGTCATGTGAAAGCGGCGGTTCAGCTCCCCCATCCGCCCCGGATCGGCCTCCGCGTCCATTTCGGCGATCAACTCCTCGGCCAAATCCAGATCGGTCGCGGTCAGATGGGGCAGGGACAGGCGCAGCGCCGCCGGTTCCAGGGCGGCGCGGATGGCCCCGATGTCGGCGGAATCCTCGGCGGAAATCTCCACCACCACCGCGCCGCGATGCGGGTGGAACTCCACCAGGGCGCGGGCCTCCAACTGGCGCAACGCCTCGCGCACCGGCATCCGGCTGACGCCGAAGGCGGTCGCCAACTCCTCCTGCCGCAGGGGCAGGCCGCCCGGCAGAACGCCGCTGAGAATGGCCTCGCGCAGCGCAGCTTCGACGAACTCCGTCGCCGTGCGATAGCGCGGGCGGTTGCGGGCGATCAGGCTGGACAGGTCGGCGGGCGGCTGCGTCATGCGTGGGGCGCTCTCGCGGAAAGAGGCTTGCGTGGATATTGGATCCAATATATCGGTTTAAGCCTCGAATGTCCACGCGCCTCTCCCGGCGCCCTGTCGGATAAGGAACGGGTCATGCCGTCATCCACGCTTTCCCCCCAACAGACCCGGCCGCCCCGCTCCTCCGGCCTGTCGCTCTCGGCGGTGGCCACCGGCTTTCTGGTGGCGCTGGTTGGTTACGCCAGCTCGGTGGCCGTGGTGATTCAGGGGCTGGCCGGGGTCGGGGCCGACACCGCGCAAATCGCGTCGGGGCTGGCGGCGCTGGGCGTGTCGATGGGGCTGGCCGCCATCCTGTTGGCGAGTTGGCAGCGCAAACCGATCAGCATCGCCTGGACCACGCCGGGCATGGCGCTGTTGGCGGCGACCGGCCCGGTGGCGGGCGGCTTTCCGGCGGCGGTCGGGGCCTTTCTGACGGTGGCGGTCCTGGTCATGGTGACGGGGCTGTGGACCCCGTTGGGGCGGTGGATCGCGGCGATCCCCAAGCCTTTGGCCAACGCCATGCTGGCGGGGATCCTGCTCAAGCTGTGTCTGGCCCCCTTCGCCGCGATGGCGCAGGCGCCGGGGTTGGGGTTGTTGGTGCTCGTCACCTGGGCGGTGGTTGGCCGCTTCGCCCGGCTTTACGCGGTTCCCGCCGCCGTCGCGGTGGCGCTGGCGGCGATGGCGCTCAACCCGCCGGACACTGGGGGGGCGTTCAGCGGCTTCGCCTTGCCCAGCCTGTCGCTGGTGACGCCGGTCTTCACCTGGGAGGCGCTGGTCGGCGTCGCCCTGCCGCTGTTCGTAGTGACGATGGCCTCGCAGAACATCCCCGGTCTGACGGTGCTGGCGACCTTCGGCTACACCCCGCGCGTGCCGCCGGTGTTTCTGGTGACGGGGGCCTTGTCGGCCCTGACCGCGCCGTTCGGCGCGCCGACGATCAATCTGGCGGCGATCACGGCGGCGCTGTGCGCCGGTCCCGACGCCGACCCGCAGCCCGAACGGCGCTGGCAAGCGGCGGTGGTCGGCGGAATCGGCTACATCCTGTTGGCCGGTCTGGCGGCGGTGACGGCCACGCTGGTGCTGCGCTCCCCCCCGATTTTGATCGAGGCGGTGGCCGGTCTGGCGCTGATCGGGGCCTTCGGCGGGGCGCTGCTGGGCGCGGTGCAGGTCGAGGAGGAGCGGGTTCCGGCGCTGATGACGCTGCTGGTCACGGCGTCGGGCCTGTCCTTTTGGGGCGTCGGTTCAGCCTTTTGGGGGCTGCTGTTCGGCGGGGCGATGCACGCGCTGCATCATTGGCGCCCCGCCGGTTCTAAAGCCGTTTAGGCGCTGGCCAACAGATCGGCCACGGCCTCCACCGCTGCGGCGGCGTAGGGGCGGGTGCGCGGCGGGATCTGCGACGGGTTGATCCCCGGCCCCAGAATGCCGACGCCGACCGGCTTCATGAATTCAAGCTGAAGGTTGATGAGGCTGGAAATCACGGCGTGGCCCATCACGTTGCCATGCTCGGTCTCGCCCCGTTCGATGATGCCCAGCGCCACCGCGCCGACGATGTCGTCACGGCGCAGCAGGCGCTTGATCGCCAACGGCTTTTCCATGGAGCCGGGAACCCAGACCTCGGCTGCGATGCGAAGCTGCCGACGGGCGGCGACGGCGCGCGCCTCGTCCAGCATCTCTTCGACTTCCTTGGTGTGGAACCGTCCAAGCACGATGCCAATGCTGTTCACCCTGCGCCACTCCTGTCGCTGTGCTGGTTTGCGTCGCGGTCAAAGTGTCGCCCCGCCGGGCAAAGCGCAAGAGTGTTTCGGGCGCCTCGCCGCCGCCGACGGGGGCGTTTCGGCGTCTGGCGGTTGAAGGGGAAAGCCAATGTTCTCCGCTGAAGCAAGATGAAAGTTCATCGGCCAAGCGGATGGGCCTGCGGCATGCTGTCTCGCCATGACACATTTCAAAACAATTTTATTCCGGCGCTTTCCTTACAGGCGTCTAATAATATGTCTTCCGGCAAGCGTGTGATCGGCCATTCGGCAAGGGATGCGCGCGTTGGGATGAGACGCAGCGAAGAGTTGGGACGCGGGCCATGCTGAAGGGTGCGATTGAATACGCGCCATCGACCTTTGAGGAGCGGGGGGCCGCCGTCGCCTTCACCACGCCTCTTCTGTCGCAAACGCGGGTGCGCCGGGGCGAACGCTCCAAGCTGGAGGTTCTGATCCCCAGCCTGTCCGAAGGCATGGGCACCTACGTCGTCGCTTGGAAATCGGTGCCGGAGATGGTGTCGATGACGATGCACGACCGCTATCTGCATGATTTGATCGTGAAGGAGGAAGCCTGTTCGCCGCAGGAAATCCGCCGGGCGACGCTGAAGGCGGCGCGGCGCGGGCTGGCCGGTCCCCAGGCGGCGCAGGCCGCGCGCCGCGCCTTGGAAGAGGATGAGGAGCAAGGCACGCTGACCCATTACCTGCTTCTGCTGGCCATCTTGAAGGCCGTGGGGCTGGAATCGCCGGAGATGCTGAAGGCGGGCATCGGCACCGAGGAGGGGCAGCGGTTGACCCGCCAATTGATGGCGCGGGCGGCGGACAGTCTGAAGCTGGAGGCCAATCTTCTGTACGCCCGCTTGGCGGAGATCGCGGCGGCGGTCGCCCCCGTCGGTCTGACGCAATCGCCCAAGCCGGGCCGCCTGCTGCGCGGCATGCAGGAGCTGAAAGCCTTCCGCCAGAGCATGACGAGCTGGTCGAACGAGGTTCCCAGCGACGCGGCGCCGGTCGCCGCCTTTTGCGCCGACGTCGCCCAGCACACCATCGGCATTGGCGAAAAACTGCTGACCGACTTTCAGCGCCGGGTTGACGCCATCGGGCCGCTGATGCGCGCTTGGGAGACGGAGTTCGTCGTCATCCGCAGCCACGCACAACGCATGGCGTGGTTGTTGGATGGCTGGTCGCACGTCACCGCCGCCTGGGACGTCGCGCAGACGGAAGATCGCCACCAGCAGGCGGCGACCATCAACGATCTGTTCCGCGTCATCCCGTTGCTGCCGAAGAAGGAAAGCCGTGAGGACATGCTGGGCGCGGCCAAGCGGATCAAATCCGTCCATCGCCGTTCCGTCCGCATGTTGGAGGATTGGCGAACCGGGGAGATGGACATGGACTCCATCCGCCGGATCGAACTGGTCAAGGCCCGCGCCCCATGACCGCGCCGCCGGATGCGGCGCCGTCCGACATCGCGCCTCCTGATCTTTTGCCGACGCTGGAGCATCGGCTGTTGGCGATTCCCGACGACAAGTTTCTGGAGGTCGTCCAGCTGTTGGAGCGGGTGCGCGACCACCCCGACGTCCAGCAGACCTTCGCCAGCATCCGCCCGCGTCTGGTCCAGATGCGGCCCGAACGGCGCCCTACGCTGAAACGGGTGCTGTGCATGCCGTTCGAGGATGTGCTGGAAAGCTTTGGCGGGGCCGACGTGCCGCTCGGGCGGATCGAACGCCGGGCGATCGACCCGATGTGGGGGATCATCGAGGATTGCGCCGACCGCCACGCCCTCGACCAGCTTGACCGGCAGGTGCAGGGCGTCGCGCCGGGCGACCACAACGGGATGCTGAACATCGGTCGTCGCCTGTGGCCGCTGGCGGCGCAGACCTTGCGGAGCGTGATGGAGAGCGACGGCTCCCGCCATGTGCTGTGGCGGCGGCTGCATGGCGACGAGGATTTGCGGCGCCAAGTGATCGACGCCGCCGTCTTCCTCGACATCGGGTTGTCCATCGAGGCTCTGAAAAGCGACCTGTCGCCCAAGCCGTTGCCGGAGTTGGAGGATCGTCACGTCGCCGTCATCGAGCAGGCGGCCCAGGCCGTGGCCCGGCAGAACGTCGCCGCCGTCTATTCCCTGTTGCTGGTGGCCGCCGCCCGGCTCGCCGCCCCCGCCGATCTTTTGCGGGTGCTGAACGATCTGGATTTGGGCAAGGCGCGGCGCGACCAGCCGGTGATCTTCGCCCAGCTCAGCGGGCTGGTGGTCAGCAATCTGGAAGAGCGCACGGCGCGCCTGGAACCCAAAGCCGGGACGCCGTCCACGGCGGTCGCGTCGCCGGAAGCGGCGATGGCGCTGGCCGAGCGGCTGGTCGCCAGCGTGGCCACCACCAACGCCGTCATGGATCTGCTCAACGAACCGATTTATCGGGAGCGGCTGGAGGCGGTGAAGACGGCGGTCGGCGCGATGGTGACGGGGGCGGTGCTCGACACCGCGTCGGACGGGATCCTGTCGGCCATTCCGGTTCCCAAGCCCGGCGCGGCGCCGGTGGTCGACGAGGCGGCGCAGGCCGCCGCCGAGGATCACGCCCGCGCGCTGCGCCGCTGCGAAGGTCTGGCCGACACGTTGGGTTTGCGGCAGGCGGTGAGCGACACCTTGAAGCGGATGGGGCAGGGTGTGTCCGTGCGGGCGCAGGCGCTGCTGAAGGATTACCCGCAGATGGCGGGCGACGCGGACGCCGCCGAGTCGGCGGAACTGAATTTGTTCTACGCGCTGCGGCTTCTGGAACTGGTGGCCGGTCCGGCCAAGGCGGATCCCCTGCGGCTCGCGATTTTGAGCGCCATCGGCGAGTCGCCGGACGAGGGATGACGTCCCTCTTCGGCGCGGCGGTTCTCAGGCCCGGCTGTCGGCCAACGCCTCGCCAATCCGCGCCGCGACCCGGCGCAGGTCGGGCAGGAACAGCGTTTCCAACAGGGTGCCGGGGACAAGATCGCGGAAATGCACCAGCGACAGCCCGCCGATGACCCGCCCGTTGGACAGCACCGGGATCGACGCCATGCGCAAACCCGGCGACAAAGCGGGGTATTCCCACAGGGCGTAGCCGTCGCGCCGGGCGGCGGCGATCTGCGCCAAACAATCCTCCACCGGGCGGGCCAGCGTGCCGTCGGCCAGCGAATCCTGAACGATGCGCTGGGCTTCGCCCTCCGGCAGAGCCGACAGATAGGCCAGCCCGGTGGCCGAGGCGACCATGGGGAAGCGCCGATGCTCGAACAGGTTCAGCTTGATCGGCGCGGCGCTGCGGTTCGACACCTCGATCACCACGGAACGCCCTTCGGCGACGAAGAACTCCGACGGCCATTTGACCCGCCCGGCCAATTCGTCCAGCAAAGGTTGGACCTGTTGGGCGATGGGCGTGCGGTCCAGCAGGGCGCGCGACAGATTCCGCACCTTGGCCGTCACCTGATAGCCCTCCGCCTCGCCCAGATCGTCGAGGTAGCCTTCGTGAACCAGGGTTTGCAGCAGCCGGATGACCGTGGCCTTCGGCAAGCGGGAGCGGCGAACCATCTCCGCCACGGTCGGGGCCTGAATCTCGTTGGCGACCGCCAAAACCCGCAAGCCGCGCACCAGCGCGTTGACGGGTTTGGCGCCGCCGGATCGCCGTTCGCTCATCGCGTGTTCCATTCCGGTCCTGGTCGATGGGCAGGATTGCACAGAATGAACCAAGGGTCCATAATAGGTGGCGCGCGAGGGAAGCGCAAGATTTGTGCGTTTTCTCTGGCATTTGCGCGATAATCGCACCATTATACGGGGCGGGCAAAGCGAATCGTTGGGGGGGAGCGTCACAGCATGGTGGACACCGCGCATCCGGGGGATGGGGCGCCGCGCGCCGCCGACGCGGGCGAGGACGCCGCCGATCCCAATTTCATGACCTCGCTGGCGCGCGGTCTGTCGGTGATCCGCGCCTTCACCGAACGCGAACCGAACCTGACCATCGCCGACATCGCCAAAATCACCGGATTGCCGCGCGCGGCGGCGCGGCGCTGCCTGTTGACCTTGATGCAGTTGGGCTACGCCGGGTCGGACGGGCGGACCTTCTTCCTGAAGCCGAAGATTTTGGCGCTGGGCTATTCCTTCCTGTCGTCGGCCCCGCTGGCGACGATCCTGGATCCGTTGATCGAGCAGGTCAGCGGCGCAGTGCAGGAATCCTGCTCCGCCGCCGTGCTGGACGAGGATGATGTGGTCTACATCGCCCGCGCGGCGACCAAGCGCATCATGTCGGTTGGCCTGAACGTCGGCAGCCGTCTGCCCGCCTATTGCACCTCGATGGGGCGGGTTCTGCTGGCGGCGATGCCGGAAGCGGACTTGAACGCCTATCTCGCCCGCGTGCCGCTGAAGCCCTTCACCGAACGCACCATCACCGCAACCGACGCCCTGAAGCGCGAGTTGGAGCGGGTGCGCGAGCGCGGCTTTTCCCTGGTCGATCAAGAGCTGGAGTTGGGGTTGCGCTCCATCGCCGTGCCGATCCGCACGGCCTCGGGCGGGGTGGTGGCCTCGGTCAACGTCAGCGCCCAGGCCGCCCGCGTCACCTGCCCGGAGATGGAAACCCAATTCCTGCCCCGCCTGCTGCGCGCGGCGGAAGAGGCGCGCGTCCTGCTGGTCCGGTCGCGCGGCATGTAGTCATATCAGCGCGTCGGGCGACAGGCTGGTGAGCGACGCGCGGATGTGCGGAATCATGTGGTCGGCGAAGGCGCGGACCTTGGCCGGAACCAGGGCGCGGTGCGGGTAGAGCACGGCCAGCGTGATCGGTTCGGGCGGGTGGTCTGGCAGCAGCGGCACCAGCGCGCCGCTGCGGATGTGGTCGGCCACCTCCCACAGCGGCTTCAGGGCGACGCCCCGCCCGTCCAGCGCCCAGCCGGTCAACACGTCGCCGTCGTCGGCGTCGAAGCGGCCCGACACCGGGGCCTTCACCGGCTCCCCGCCGTCCAGCAGCGTCCATTGATATTGTTGGGTGCCGGGAAAGCGCAGCAACAGGCAATTGTGCGCCGACAGGTCGCTGGGCTTGGCCGGGCGGCCATGGGCCGACAGATAGGCGGGGGAGGCCACCAGAACCCGGCGCACGTCGGCGATCTTGCGCACGACGAAGCTCGAATCCTTCAACACCGCCATCCGCACGGCGACGTCCACCGCCTCACGCAGCAGATCCAACAGATGGTCGGACAACCGCAACCGCAGCTCGACCAGCGGGTGGGCGGCGCAGAAATCCGGGACCAGCGGGGCCAGAACCCGGCGGCCAAAGCCCAGCGGCGCGGTCACGCGGATGCTGCCCGACGGCACGCCCGACCCAGCGGCGATGCCGCTGTGGGCGCGCTCCACCGCCTCCAACACCTCCAGGCAGCTTTGGTAATAATCCAGGCCGGTTTCGGTCGCCTGCAATTGCCGGGTGGTGCGGTTCAGCAGCCGGACACCGAGATGCGCCTCCAACTGTTGGATGCGGTGGCTGACCATGGCGGGCGACATGCGCAGATTGCGCCCGGCGGCGGACAGGCTCCCCAGCTCGACGACGCGCACGAAGATGCGCATGTTCTCAAGCAACGCCATGGTTGCGGAATTCCCCTGTCGGATCGGGCGCTTGCCGCCAGCGCGAAGGCTAGCATCCGGCGCGCGTGCGGCGCCAGATCCGACAAGACCGTCAGCTTCCCCGGTAGGTCGAATAGGCCCAGGGCGAGACCAGCAGGGGAACATGGTAATGCTGGCTGGCGTCGGCGACGCCGAAGCGCAACGGCACCTCGTCCAGAAAGGGCAGGCCGTCGCCGCTGGTCCCCGTGGCGCGGAAATAGTCGCCGACCCGGAACAGCAGCTCGTACCGCCCGGCCTTGAGGGCGTCGCCCTGCAAGGCGGGGGCGTCGAGGCGGCCGTCGGCGTTGGTGACGAACTCGCCCAGCGTCGCGCCGCTGTCCAGATCGGTCAGGCGCACGCCCATTCCCGCCGCCGGACGGCCGGAAGCGATGTCGAGAACATGCGTGGTCAAACGTCCCATGGCGTGGCCCCTTCGGGTGAGCGTGTCGGATGACGGCGATCATGGCAGCCTAACGCGCCCGGCGGCGGCTTGGCGAGGGCGGGAAATTTGAAACTGTCTCCGGTCACGGGACGGATTGCCGCCGCCGGTCCCGGTGGATTAGCGTGATCGGGTCCAAGCTCCCTTCCCTTGGCCTCTTCACGAAGGACGCGCGCGATGACCCAGCCCTACCCCCGCGACATGATCGGTTATGGCGCGACCCCGCCGCACGCCCAATGGCCGGGCGCCGCCAGGATCGCCGTGCAATTCGTCGTCAATTACGAGGAGGGCGGGGAAAACTGCGTGCTGCACGGCGACGCCGCGTCCGAAGCCTTTCTGTCGGAGATCGTCGGGGCGCAGCCAATTCCCGGCGCGCGCCACATGAACATGGAGTCGATCTACGAATACGGCTCGCGCGCCGGCTTCTGGCGGCTGCACCGGATGTTCAGCGAACGCGGCCTGCCCGTCACCGTCTATGGCGTTGCCATGGCGCTGGAGCGCAACCCGGAGGCGGTCGCCGCCATGCAGGCCGCCGGGTGGGAGATCGCCACCCATGGCTGGCGCTGGATCGACTGCCAGCATCTGCCCATCGAGGTGGAGCGCGAGCACATGGCGCGCGCCATCGAGGTCCACACCCGCGTCACCGGCAGCCGCCCGCTCGGCTGGTATCTGGGGCGGAGCAGCCCGAACACCTGGCGTCTGGTCGCCGAAGAGGGTGGCTTCGTCTACAACGCCGATTCCTACGCCGACGATCTGCCCTATTGGGACGACCGCCATGGCCGCCCGCAATTGATCGTGCCCTACACGCTCGACGCCAACGACATGCGGTTCGCCACCAACCAGGGCTTCAACAGCGGCGACCAGTTCTTTTCCTACCTGAAGGACAGCTTCGACACGCTGTACGCCGAGGGGGAGAGCGCGCCGAAAATGCTGTCGGTCGGGTTGCATTGCCGGTTGGTCGGGCGTCCGGGCCGCGCCGCCGCGCTTGGCCGCTTCCTGGATTACGTGCGCAGCCATGATCGGGTGTGGGTCGCCACCCGCCTGGACATCGCCCGCCACTGGATCGCCCAACACCCCTACCGCGCCTGATCGGCCATTGCCGGGAAAGTCACCGCCATGCCGCACCGCCTTGCCGATCTCGCCGCCCTTGACCGCGACGCCTTCGTCGCCGTTTTGGGCGCGGTGTTCGAGGACAGCCCCTGGGTCGCCGCCGCCGTTTGGGAGGGCCGTCCCTTCGCCGACGTCGCGCAACTGCACGCGGCGATGCGCGACGTCGTCCGCGCGGCGGGGTCGGAGCGGCAGCGCGCCTTGATCCTGGCGCACCCCGATCTGGCCGACAAGGCGACGCGGCCCGCCAGCCTCGCCGCTTTTTCCCAGTCCGAACAGGCGCGCGCCGGGCTGAACGACCTGACCGAGGCGGAGATCGAGGAGCAACGGGCGCTGAACCGCGCCTACCGCGCGCGCTTCGGCTTTCCCTTCATCATGGCGGTGCGTTTCAGCACCCCGCAGAAAATCCTGGAAGGGATGCGCGCCCGCGTCCAAAACGCGCCGGAGGCCGAATTCGCCCAGGCGTTGGAGGAGATTTACAAGATCGCCGAATTCCGCTTGGCCGACCTGATTGTGACATAAAGAAGCGCCGCGCTTTTTTCGGCATTGGCGTGGAATGATCGCGGCGTGGCGGCTGTTTGCCTGATCATCGGGGATGTCGTGCCCCCGCAGCAGGAGGACGCCGTGATGTCTGGCCGTTTGTTGAAAATCTTGTGGACCGTCGCGGGCGGTCTGGTGATCGGCGGCGCTTTCGCCGGATTGACGGCGGGCGTCGCGTCGGCTCACGGCGATGATTGGCGCGGCAATGGCTATCGGGGCGAGCGCGAGTGGCGCGGCCCGGACCATGAATGGCGGCGCCATCACCGCCATTGGGAAGAGCCGCGAGAGCCGCGCGTGATTTATGTTCCGCCCCCGCCGCCGCGCGTGATCTACGCGCCCCCGCCGGTCGTCTATGCCCCGCCCGCCTATTACCCGCCGCCGACTCTGGGCTTTGGCTTCAGCGCCAACATTCCGATCCGTTGATCCGTTGATCGGTCGTTCCGGCGCAACGGATCGCTTCCGGCGGGCCGCTTGCCGCATTAAGGTGTCCCCCGTTCGGGTGTCGCCCGGTTTGGGCGGGCAGCGAGGGAGAGGCATTGTGCGGCATGGTGTGGTGAGCGCGGCGGCGCTGGCGGTGGGCGTGGTTCTGGCCGCCGGAATGGCGCAGGCGGCGGAGGAGCCGCGTTTGACGGCGGCTCTGGGTGAAGAGGTGTTCAAGCTGATCGACGTCGGGCCGAAGGTCACGCGGGTGGTGGTCAACGACGCGACGGTGTTTGAGGACCGGGAAAGCACGCTGGTGACGTTCGTCAACGCCTACACCATCGATGGCCGCTGGATGCTGCTGCTGAAGGCCGAGAGCGGGGCCAAGGATTGTCCGGCCCGCTTCCGCGTTCTGGAGCTGTCGGCGCCCAAGCCGCGCGTCTCGCTGCCCTTCGGGTCGTGCAGCGACGCGGCGGAGGTTTCCACCGAAGGCGGCGTATTGACGGTGTCGATGCCGGTGCCAGCGGCGACGGAAACCGCCGCCTGGACCTACCGCGACGGGCGGGTCGCCCGCACGCGCTGAGCGAATGGCTGACGCTCCAACGGGCGGCGCGGGGTTGGTTGACGGGTCGGGCCGCTGCTTTTAAGGTCCGATCCTCTGCACACCCCCTTGTCCGGGTAGGAAGTCCACCATGAAGCCGAGCCGCCGCCCCTCCACCCCGCTCTTTTCGTCCGGCCCCTGCGCCAAGCGTCCGGGCTGGTCGCTTGAAGCGCTGGAAGGCGCGCTGCTCGGTCGCTCGCACCGCTCGAAGCCGGGCAAAGCCAAGCTGAAGGAGGTCATCGACCTCACCCGCGCCATTCTGGCGATTCCCGGCGATTACCGCATCGGCATCGTTCCGGCGTCGGACACCGGCGCCGTCGAAATGGCGCTGTGGTCGATGCTGGGCGCGCGCGGCGTCGACATGCTGGCGTGGGAAAGCTTCGGCAAGGAATGGGTGACGGACGTCGTCAAGCAGCTCAAACTGCCCGACGTGCGGACGATGATCGCCGACTATGGCGCGCTGCCCGACCTGTCCAAGGTCGATTTCTCCTGCGACGTCGTGTTCCCGTGGAACGGCACCACCGCCGGCGTGCGGGTGCCCAACGGCGACTGGATCCCGGCGGACCGCGAAGGGCTGTCGATCTGCGACGCGACGTCGTCGGCCTTCGCGATGGAGATGCCCTGGAGCAAGATCGACGTCGCCACCTGGTCCTGGCAAAAGGTTCTGGGCGGCGAGGCGGCGCACGGCATGCTGGTGCTCAGCCCGCGCGCGGTTGAACGGCTGGAGAGCTACCAGCCCGATTGGCCCCTGCCCAAGATCTTCCGCATGACCAAGAACGGCAAGCTGATCGAAGGCATTTTTGAGGGCGACACCATCAACACCCCGTCGATGCTGTGCGTCGAGGACGCCATCGACGGTCTGCGCTGGGCCTTGTCGGTCGGCGGTCTGTCGCAATTGATCCGCCGGTCGGAGCAAAATCTCCGTCTGGTCGCCGAATGGGTGAAGGACAGCGCGTGGGCCGGGTTCCTGGCCGAGGACGAGGCGACGCGCTCCTGCACCTCGATCTGCCTGCGCTTCACCGATCCCGAGGTCCGGGCGCTGTCCGACGAGGCGCAGGCCGCCTTCGCCAAAAAGCTGTCGGCGCTTCTGGAAAAGGAAGAGGCCGCGTTTGACGCCGGATCCTACCGCGACGCCCCGCCGGGCCTGCGTCTGTGGGGCGGCGCCACGGTGGAGAACGAGGACATGGAAGCGGTCCTGCCCTGGCTGGACTGGGCGTTCGCCACGGTCAAGGCCGAGGTGATCGGGGCGAAGTGAGCGCGTGTCCCGCCAGCGGTTTGAACAGACCGCTGGCGGGCCTCACACCCAATAGCGCGGATAGGCGCGGTCGCGGCGCAGGTTGTTGACCAGCAGGCCGATGCCGATCAGCGTGAAGGCTCCGGCCAGCGCGGTCGGCAGCAGCGTCAGCGCGTCGGTTCCAGGCGCCAGCGCCAGCAGCGGCATCGCCCCGGCGGGCGCGTGCAGGGTGCGGGTCAACTGCATCGCCGCGATGGCCGTGCCGACCGACAGAGCGACCACCCAAGGCGAACTGCCCAGCAACGACAGGGCGATCACGCCGACCAGCGCCGACACCAGATAGCCGCCGATGACGCTGCGGGGCTGCGCCAGATGGCTGTCCGTAGCCGCGAAAATCAGCACGCAGGTCGCGCCGAAGGGGGCGAGCAGCATCGGCAGTTTGCTGATGATCGAAAGAAGGCTGATCGCCCCGATCCCGGCGCTTCCCCCCACCCAGGACCACGCAATGTCGTGAAAGTGGGGGCGGGTCGGGGCCTGTTCGGCGCCCTTCATTTTTCCGAAGAAAGCGCCCAGCCGTTTCATAGCCACCCTCCGCAAATGCGGCGCGGATGGTAGACTTCGGCTAAAAAAACGTCAAGACGCCGAAATTTTCAGCAATGGTCTGCCTGTCGCGTGACCATCGCATGAGGCGGATCAGGTCAGCCCGGCCTGTCCCAACAGCCGATAAAACTCCCGCAGGGCGGTTTGTTGCAGCGTGGGATCGGTCAGATCCGCGACATATTTCTGCTCGAACTGCGGCTGGCGCAGGTGTGAGACGACCCGCTCGCGCACGACGGCCAGAGCCTTGCGGCTTTGCAGCGTGCCGGGGGCGCACAGTTGCATCAGCCGGTTGGCGCGGTGGCGCAGCGGGTCGGACGGGTTGTCGATGCGTTCGACCAGCTTGCAATCATGGATGTAGGCCACCAGCAGAGTGTCGATGTTCTCGGCCACAGTGGCCTTCAACGGTTCGGGCGCGGCTGAGTCGCGGACCTGGGTGTAAAGTTTTGTGAACAGCTCCAGATTGATCTTGATCGGTTGGCTGCGGTCCACGAAGCGGCCAAAGCCGCGCGGATCGCCGGTAAAGCCGTTCAGCAGCCGGGCGACGTCGTCGGCGTGCTGGCGGCCCAGATCCGACTGGGACAGGGCCATGACGAAGCGCAGCCCCTCCTTGGCGTCCGCGTGGAGGCCGCAGACCTCCTCCATCGCCCGCCGTCGGCCCGCCGCCCCGCCGCCCTCCAGAAAGCGCAGATAGCGCAGGACCAGCGCCTCGGCCATGCCGCCGCCGCCGATCAGCCCGTCGGGGGTGGTGACTCGCCGCAAGACCCGTTGGAACGCCTCGCGCTCCTGCCCCGGGTCCGCGCGGTAGAGCGGTTGGTTGCTCTTCAGTTGGCGGCGGACCAGATCGATCATGACGTGGCGGGTCTCGTCGAGATCGTGAAAGGCCAGAAGCTCGTTGAGATGGACCGCCCGGTCATCCTCAGCCCGGCGGCTGACGTCCAGGCGCCCGCGCGACAGGTCGATCAGGTTGCACAGCGCTTCGGCCAAGCTGCCTTGCAGGCCGAGCAGCTCTTGCGCCACCGACGGCGCGCCCAGCACGTCGGCGATCACCCCGTCGATCAGCGTCAGGGGGCGGTCGGTCAACCCGCCGTCCTGCCGCACCAGTTCGCCGAGAAAATCGAGTTTGGCCAGCCAGTTGCGCATCTGCACCAGATCGCGCGACAGCAGCGCGCGGGCCAGGAAGTCGCAGGATTCTGGATCTTCTTTCGCGGCCAGGGACTCGAAGGCCGGGCGGAAACCGACGCGTTCCAGATTCGGCAAATCCTTGCGCGCGGCGGCGACGCGGGCGCGCTCGGTCACGCTGTTGAGGAAGCCGTACAACTCATCCCGCCGCGACCGGCTGTCCAGACCGGCCTGTTCGGCCTGAAGAACGGCGACGCGGCCCACGGCGGTGGGAACCAAGTTGTCCTTGTCGAGGAGCCGTTTCAACTCGGTGTGGTTGTGGAGGAGTTCGGTGGGGGTGACGACGATTCGCTCGACGTAATTGCGCAGCAGCCGGTTCATCACCATCCGCCCCTCGACGCCGAAACACGCCTCGGCGCTGTGGCAGAGCGGTGGGGCCTCGTCGATGGGGGAAATGACGATGCTGTTGGAAACGCTGCGGAATTCCTGATGGATTTCCGTTTCGACGTGGCGTCCGTCGGGTCTGGCCCAATCGCGGACCACCCGGATTCCTTCGATCTTGCCGCCGGACAGGATGCGCTTGCCGTAGGCGCGCGCGTCGGCCTCGCTCTCGAAACAGGAGTCGAGAACCCAGTGATCGGCCTGGTAAATCTGGACTTCGTAGCTGCTGCTCGCCAGGGCCATGCGCCGCATCACCCAAAGTGTCGCTGTCTGAACGATTCAGGATTCGGATATTTTTCTGGCAAATTCAACGGTATTTTCTGTCGTTCTTTTGTCGATTGCTTGCGAAGACAACCGGACCCGGCGCCGACGCAGGGGAGATGACGACGGCTTGCGGGGCTTTTCCATTTGCATGACGGGCCGGTGTCGGGTATTAGCCCGCCCCGTATGCCCGACATTTGCCATTCCCTGACGAGACGATTCTGGCCATGCCCGCCGACGCTCTGAACTCCGCCCTGCTGCCCGCCGGATTGCACGATGTGCTGCCGTCCGAAGCGGCGCATGAAGCGGTCGCCGTCGAACGCCTGTTGGCGGAGTTCGCGGCGCACGGCTATCGCCGCGTCGATCCGCCTTTGGTGGAGTTCGAGGAGAATTTGCTGTCCGGCGCCGGCGCGGCGATGGCCAAGCAGACCTTCCGCGTGATGGACCCGCATTCCCAACGCATGATGGCCGTGCGGGCCGACATCACCCCGCAGATCGTCCGCATCGCCACCACCCGCCTGCTGAACGAGGCGCGCCCGCTGCGCCTGTGCTACGCTGGGCCGGTGCTGCGGGTGAACGGCACCCAGCTTCGCCCGGAACGTCAGTTCACCCAGGTCGGCGTCGAGCTGATCGGCGCGGTGGAGCCGGAGGCCGACGCCGAGGTGATCCTGTTGGCCGTCCAGGCCCTGACCGCCATCGGCGTGCCGCATTTGTCGGTGGATCTGTGCGTTCCGAAGATGGTGGAGCGCATCTGCGCCGGGCTTGGCCGCCCGGACGATGAAGTCCGCCAGTTGCGCGCGGCGCTGGACCGTAAGGACGTCGCCGGGGTGGCCGAGGTCGGCGGCCCGGCGGCGACGCTGTTGGAAACGCTGATGAGCGCCTCCGGCCCGGCGGATCGCGCCATGCGGGCGCTGACGGCGGTGGAGTTGCCGGAAGAGGCGGAGTTGGACCGTCGTCGTCTGACCGCCGCGCTGGCGGTCATGCGGGCGGCCCTGCCGGATCTGACCGTCACCATCGATCTGGTCGAGCATCGCGGCTTCGGCTATCAGACCGGCCTCAGCTTCACCCTGTTTTCCCGCGACGTCGGGGAAGTCGGGCAGGGCGGGCGCTATCATGCAGGCGCGAACAAAGAGCGCGCCACCGGCTTCACCCTCTACATGGATTACATCCTTCCAGCGATTCCGGTCGTGCCCGCGCCCGCGCGCGTTTATGTGCCGCATGGCACGCCGTGGGCCGCGTCGGGCAAGCTGCGGGCCGATGGCTGGGTGACGGTGGCCGGGCTGGCCCCGGTGGCGGACGCGGCGGCGGAGGCCAAGCGGCTTCTGTGCGGCCATCGTCTGGCGGATGGCGTCGTCCATCCGGTTGAGTAGCGCTTTTCTTTCCCTCCCCCCTCCGGGGCGAGGGGGTGTGCGGATCATTTTGTTTGCGGAGACATGAGATGGCCAACGTGGCGGTGGTCGGCGCCCAGTGGGGCGACGAGGGCAAGGGCAAGATCGTCGACTGGCTCTCGAGCCGGGCCGATGTCGTGGTGCGCTTCCAGGGCGGTCACAACGCGGGCCATACGCTGGTCATCAACGGGGTTGAGTACAAGCTCAGCCTGCTGCCGTCGGGCGTCGTTCGCCAGAACAAGCTGTCGGTCATCGGCAACGGCGTCGTCTTCGACCCCTGGGCCTTCATCCGCGAAGTCAACGCGATCAAGGAAAAGGGCGTTGACGTCAACCCCGGCAACCTGATCGTCGCCGAAAACGTGCCGCTGATCCTGCCGGTGCATGGCGCCATCGACCGCGCCCGCGAAGAATCCAAGGGCGCGTCGAAGATCGGCACCACCGGGCG
Organism: Azospirillum cavernae; assembly: GCF_003590795.1. Classification (GTDB taxonomy): domain Bacteria; phylum Pseudomonadota; class Alphaproteobacteria; order Azospirillales; family Azospirillaceae; genus Azospirillum; species Azospirillum cavernae. Next base: position 551,717 of record NZ_QYUL01000005.1, on the reverse strand, counting down.
CGGCATCGGCCCGGCCTATGAGGACAAGGTCGCCCGCCGCGCCATCCGCCTGTGCGATCTGACCGACGAAGCGGTGCTGGTCGAAAAGGTGGACGCCCTGCTGGCCCACCACAACGCGCTGCTGCGCAGCCTGGGCGCGCCGGAAATGACCCCGGCCGACCTGCTGGAGCCGCTGCGCGAGATCGCCCCGCAGGTTCTGCCCTACGCCGCCGTGGTGTGGAAGCAGCTCGACGAACTGCGTCGCGCGGGCAAGCGCATCCTGTTTGAAGGCGCGCAAGGCTCGATGCTCGACATCGACCATGGCACCTACCCCTACGTCACCTCGTCCAACACCGTGGCGGGCAACGCGGCGGCGGGCAGCGGCGTGGGGCCGCGCGCGGTCGGCTATGTGCTGGGCATCAGCAAGGCCTACACCACCCGCGTCGGCTCCGGTCCCTTCCCGACCGAGCTGAAGGACGAGATCGGCGAACTGATCGGTCAGAAGGGCAAGGAGTTCGGCGTCGTCACCGGGCGCAAGCGCCGTTGCGGCTGGTTCGACGCCGTCATGGTCCGCCAAGCCATCAAGACCGGCGGCATCGACGGCATCGCGCTGACCAAGCTGGACGTGTTGGACGGCTTTGACGAGATCAAGGTCTGCGTCGGATATCGTCTGGACGGCAAGGAGCTGGATTATTTCCCGGCCAACGCCGGCGCCCAGGCCCGCGTCGAACCGATCTATGAGACGTTCGAAGGCTGGAAGGACACCACGCGCGGCGCGCGGTCGTGGGCGGAGCTGCCCGCCCAGGCGGTCAAGTATGTCCGCCACATTGAAGAGCTGATCCAGGCCCCGGTCGCCCTGTTGTCGACCAGCCCGGAACGCGACGACACCATCCTGATGACCGATCCGTTCTCGGATTGATCGACGGCATCGTTCGGCCCTCCGTCCAGGGGATGGCGGGCCGAACGGGCTATGCGGAATGTTTGTCATCAACAGCTTGCCGTTTCGTTCGCGTGCGCGTTAAGAGTTTGTTTGCCCTTTTCGCGCCACCTAGGGCTTGCGCAGGTTCGCTTGTCTCGGGGATACGCCGCTCATGCCGTCCGACGCTCAGACCGCCGCCATGGGTGCGATGGCCAACGCCGACGCTGTCAAGCTGGCGGAACGCTATGAAATCCAGCCCAGCGCGCCGATCCCGGCGCTGAATGGGGTTGGCGGCAACGCCTACACCGCCAAATCGTTGCGTGAAAAGCGCATCGAACCCTTCGCCACCATCTGTCACGCCTCGATCCTGCCTCGGATGGACGTCTGTTCCACCGTGGCCAGCCTCGACAACGGCACGCACATGCGGCTGTTGGATTGGGGGCTGGTGGATTGGCCGCAAGATCGCGGACGCCGCTATTGTTTGGTGTTCGAGCGACCGGGTGGGCGGCGTCTGATGAACGCGCTGACTGACGTCATCGACCCGATGCCGGACGAGCAGATCACCCGGCAGATCGTTCATCCGCTGGTGTCGGCGCTGAAGGAAATGTCGGGCCGGGGCGTCGTGCACGGCGCGATCCGCCCCACCAACCTGTATTTCCGCGATCTCGCCTCGGGCGGGTTGATGCTGGGGGAGTGCGTGTCGGCGCAACCCGGTTACGGCCAGTCTGTGCTGTTGGAAACCGTCGAACGCGGCATGTCCGCCCCCGCCGGGCGCGGAACCGGCACGGCGGCGGATGACATGTATTCGCTGGGCGTGACGCTGCTGATCCTGGCGCTGGGGCGCAACCCGGTCGCCGGGTTGGACGACGAGGCGATTGTCCAGGCGAAGATCGAGCGCGGCTCTTACCCGGCCCTGGTCCAGCAACACCGTTTGCCGTTGGCGATCAACGAGGTGGTGCGTGGGCTGTTGGTGGACGATCCCAAACAGCGCTGGACGCTGAACGATCTGGATTTGTGGGTGGCTGGGCGACGGCTCAGCCCGAAGCAGCCGCAGATTTCCCGGCGCGCCGCGCGGCCCATGGAGTTTCAGGGCCAGGAATATTGGCATTGCCGGACGCTGGCGCGCGGCTTCGCCCGCCATGTTCCGGCGGCGGCGACGGTCATCGAAAGTGGTGAGCTGGACAAATGGCTGCGCCGTTCCTTGGGCGACGACGTGCGGGCGGAGGCGGTTGGCAACGCCATTCAAACGGCCTCCAGCGGCAAGGGCGGCAGCCAGGGCGACCGGCTGGTCGCCCGCGTCTGCATGGCCTTGGACCCGGCGGCGCCGATCCGCTATCGCGGGCGGGCGATGATGCCCGACGGGGTGGCCACCATGCTGGCCGAAGCCTTCCTTCGCAACGAATCGCCGCAGGCCGTCGCCGAAGTGATCGGCAATCAGTTGCCGATGTTCTGGGTGAATGTGCAAAGCGACTTCAAGCCGGAATTCGTGCCCTTGGTCCAGATGTATGACCAACTGCGCGGCTTCATGGAGCGGTCGGCCTACGGCTTGGGCATCGAGCGCGTGCTGTACGAGATGAACCCGACGATGCCCTGCATGAGCGGTCTGGTGGTCAAGCAGTTGCCAACCAACCCGTCGGAACTGCTGCGCGCGCTCGACTGGTTGGGGGCGGGCGGCGAGCGGCACAAGGATCCCATTGACCGGCAGATCGCCGCTTTTCTGTCGGCTCGGCACAAGCGGTCGGACGATCTGCTTTACACCCAGCTTGGCAGTGGAATCGAGCCGACACGCCGCGTCATCGCCATGCTGACCATTCTGTCCGACGTGCAGGCGCGCACCGGCGTCGATGGGCTGACTCATCTGGCGACCTGGGTTCAGGCGTTGCTGGACCCGGTGTTCCGACGCTTTCACAATCGGAAAACGCAAGAGCTGGTGCGCAAGCAGGCGGACGCCGCCGCCCACAACGGGCGGTTGACGGAGCTGTTGAAGGTGGTGGACGATCCTGAATCGCTGCGCCGTGATCGTTTGGAGTTCGAGGCGGCGCAGATCGAGTATCGCGAGGCCGACGCGGAAATGGAGAAGGTCCGTCACACCATCGGCGACCGCAACAGCATCGTTGAAACATCCGGGCGGCAAGTGGCCGCGATTGTGTCCAGCTTGCTGTCGACGGTTCTGGTTGCCGGCATCATCCTGCTTTTCGCATTCTGACGGGGGCGACGCTATGGCGCGGAAGCGGAAGAAAAAAGGCGGGATGCTGACGTTGCTCCTGCTGGTCATTCCGGCGGGGTTGATCGTGCTGCCGACCTCCATCCTGTTCGGGGTGGGGATGATCCCGACCATCGTCGCCTACATCGTTGACCGCGACCCGGAAAAATCGGCGCCGATCACGGTGGGCGGGGTGAATTTTTGTGGCTGCATGCCCTTCGCCATCGATCTGTGGAAGCACCAGCACAGCATTGGCGCGGTCGCAAAACTGTTGGGCGATCCGTTGTCGTGGTTGACCATGTATGGCGCGGCGGCGGTTGGCTGGGGGCTGTATTACGGCATTCCCCCGGTTGTGGCTGGCATGGAGGTGTCCCGGGCGGAAAAGCGCGTTGAGGTCCTGAAGCAGAAAAAGGTCGCGCTGGTTCAGGAATGGGGGCCAGACGTGGCGGGCGACTATTTCGACGAGTCCGGCGGCTTTGAACCTGGCGAGGAGCCGGAGGGGGCTTAAAACTGTTGGCGACTCACTGTGCCGCCAACAGTTTGCGCGGGTGGCGCTCCGCCCCGCTCAGCAGCGATTTCTTGGGATCGCCGATCCAACCGGCGACGTCGTCGATCACCACGTTGCCCTGACGATCCCGCAAAAGCATGTGGTAGCCGTCGGGATAAACGGCCACGACGTGCCGTCCGCTGGCCTCGAAGGCGGCCAACGCGCGCTCCACCGGGCGGGGCGGCAACACCTGCTCATGCGCGCCATAGAGAACCAGCGCGGGCGCGTCCAGACGTCGGCAGGCGGCCAGCGCCTTATCCATCAGATCGGTCAACCCGGCCAGCGCATCGATTCGCGCGCCCTTGATGACCAGCGGGTCGCGTCCCAACGCGCGCAGCATCGGCAGATTGTCCGACGGCTCAATGCCCAGATCGCGGGGCGGGTGAACCACCATGCCGGGAACCACCGCGTTGCTAAGCCACAGCGCCGCGCGGGGAACGAACCCCATGCTGTCCCGGCCCCAGACGGCGGGGGCGACCAGGATGGCGCCATCGACCGCCAGAGGGGTGGTCTCGTCGGTCAGCGCCGTCAAGGCCACCGCCCCGCCCATGCTCTCCCCCAGCAGGAACAGCGGGCGATCCGGGTGACGGCGGAGGAGTTGCGCCACCGCTGTTTTCAGATCGGCGACCAGAGTCGAGGTTCCCGGCCAAACGCCGGTGTCGGCGCTGGCCCCGAAGCCGCGTTGGTCATAGGCGTAGGTGGCGATTCCCTGCGCCGCCCAACGCCGCCCGGCGCCGTCAAAGGCGTTGGAATAGTCGTTGAAGCCGTGAAGCGCCAGGATCACCGCGCGCGGCGGGACGATCTCCGGCAACCACGAGCGGATCGGCAGCGCGTAGCCATCGGCGGCGGTCAGAGCGTGCTCGTCCAGGCTGGGGGCGACCACCGCCGGCCCCATCGGTTGCTGACGGCCCGCGCAGCCGCTGAGCAGGCCGCCGCCCAGCAGCAGAGCGGCTCCAACAGTCGACGCTTGGGCCAGCGCCGCCAGCCGGTTACGCGGCGTGGGTCGTTCCATGGCCGCCATGCGCGCCACCCGTCAATTGCAGGAAGATGTCCTCCAGATTGGATTCCTCGGTTGAGACGTCCACGATGCCCAGCCCCGAGGCGACGAGGGCGTTGAGAATGGCGTCGGCCCGTTGCCGACTGGGCTGATAACGGATGACCAGACGCCGGGGCGTCGGCAGCTCCACGGTGAAGCCGCTCAGGGCCGCCGGGGCGGCGGTCAGATCGCGGTCCAGCGTCAGACACAGCGCCTTGTTGTCGATCCGGCGCAGCAGGGTGGAGGTTGGTTCGCAGGCCACCATCTCGCCATGGTTGATGATGGCGATGGTGTCGCACAGCTCTTCGGCCTCCTGAAGATAATGCGTGGTCAGCAGAACCGTGGTTCCGGCCCGGTTCAGCGTGCGGACATAGTCCCAAAGCTGGCGGCGCAGCTCCACGTCCACCCCGGCGGTCGGCTCGTCCAGAATCAGAACTGGCGGGGTGTGGACCATCGCCTTGGCGACCATCAGGCGGCGTTTCATGCCGCCCGACAGCGAACGGGCGTGGGCGTCGGCCTTGTCGGCCAGCCCGACGGCGTCGAGCAGCTCGTCCGTCCGCCGCTCACGCGTGGGCACGCCATACAGCCCGGCTTGCAGCTCCAGCATTTCGCGCGGGGTGAAGAAGGGATCCATGTTCAGCTCTTGGGGAACCACGCCGATGGACGCGCGGGCGCGGCGTGGGTCGTCCTCCACCTCATGCCCCCAAATCCGGGCGGTTCCGCCGGTCTTGTTCACCAACCCGGCCAGAATGTTGATCATGGTGGATTTTCCGGCCCCGTTGGGACCCAGCAATCCGAACAGAGAGCCGCGCGGAATGGCGAGGTCGATCCCCTTCAGCGCGTGCTTGGGGCCAGCTTTGCCGGTCGGCTGGTAAATCTTGGTCAGACCGCGAAGTTCAACCGCGTTCGCCGGAAGATCGACCGGGGCGGGGACGCCCGATAGGGAGGGGTGCGCGACCATGTGTCTTCAAGACCATTCTGGTGGAGTTGCAGGAAACCGAGTCAATCCCGTTGATCCGCGCCGCGCGATGGGTATCATCCGGCCCGCGCGGGCAGTTCCGTGTTCGAGGCTCGTCGCAACGGGCGCTCCCACGATGGCGTGATCGCGCGCGCCTGTCAAAACAGAGGATGATCGCCATGCAGCCGACCGAGACGATTACCGTGGAAACCGCGACCGTTGGGTGCGACGGCGGGGGAGGGGCGCTTGGCCATCCGCTGGTGTATCTGACCCTGGACCATGAAGGCCGCGTCGAGTGCCCCTATTGCTCGCGCGCTTATGTTCTGAAGGACGGCGTCAAGCTGAGCCACGGCCACTGATTGAACGCGACTCGGCCCAAGGAGCCAAGGCTAAAGTCTGGCTGCGGTCAGGGCCTGTGACGGCCTTGTGCAGGAACATGTCGCGCGGGCATCGGAAGACAGGATGAAAATGACCGGCTGAACGGTTTTGCCCATCCTGTCCCTTCCGGCGCTTTTTTGGGGATCGATTTTTAATTCCAATAAAATCAATTCCCTAATGGGACTATGCCCATTAGGTTACATTCCTGTTATATTTTGACGCGTGGTGTGCGACAGTCCCTGAGATCGGGCTTGACGGGTTTCGGCGGGTCGGCATCTACTTTTCTGCGGTGCGGTAAAAGTTGGACTGTTCACAATCGTATGTTTGAGTGGCGAGATGTTGTTTCCAGGCGGTTCAGGCTTGGCGTCGGAAGAGGCGCGCACAATGAGTCATGAGACGGAAGAGCAGTACCGCAGCATCTTCGAAAATGCCGTGGAGGGCATTTATCAAACGACGACGGACGGTCGCTATTTGCGCGTCAACTCGGCCCTGGCTGAGATTTACGGTTACAGCTCCCCCGATGATTTGATCGCCAACCTGACCGACATCGCCGGTCAGCTTTATGTGGACCCCGGCAAGCGCGAAGCCTTCGCCGATCTGATGGCCCGCAAGGACACGGTCCATTCCTTTGAGGCCCGGGTTTTCCGCCGCGACGGCACGATCATCTGGATCGCCGAAAGCGCGCGCTGCGTGCGCGACGCCGCCGGGCGCATCCGCTTTTACGAAGGCACCGTTCAGGACATCACCGAGCGCAAGCAGCATGAGGAGAAAATCCGGCTGCTCGCCACCGTGTTCGACAGCGTCGCCGACGGCATCCTGATTGTTGATCCGGAATTGACGGTCCAGGCCATCAACCCGGCCTATGAGATCACCACCGGCTTTCAGCGCGAGGAGTTGCTGCGCCGCCCGCTGGTCCTGTTCGCCCCCGGCTCGCACGAGCGGACCTTCATCGATTCCATCTGGACCACCGCGCGGCAGGCCGGGCGCTGGCAGGGCGAAGTGACCAGCTTCCGCCATTCCGGCGACGCCTTCGCCGCCGCCCTGTCGGTGACGTCGGTGCGCGCGCCCAGCGGCGTGCTGGAGCATTACGTGCTCACCATCGCCGACATCAGCCAGCGCAAGTCCCAAGAGCACCAGATCCGCTATCAGGCCAGCTTCGACCGGCTGACCGACCTGCCCAACCGCTGGCTGGTCTGCGAACGGCTGGAAGAGGCGATTGCGCGCGCCCAGCGCAACCACAGCAAGGTGGCGGTCGCCTTCCTCGACCTCAACCGCTTCAAACAGGTCAACGACACGCTCGGCCATCACGCCGGGGATGATTTGTTGAAGCTGGTGGCGCGGCGGCTGCGCAACTGCACGCGGATGACCGACACGGTTGGCCGCCTGGGCGGCGACGAGTTCCTGATCGTCGCCCCCGACGCCGCCGACCGTTCGGCCGGCGCCCGGCTGGTCGAGAAGGTCCTTTACTCGATGGACGAGCCGTTCGGCGTCCACAATCAAGAGCTTTTCTGCGGCGCGTCCATCGGGCTGGCCTTCTACCCCGACGACGGTGAAACGGCGGACCAGCTTCTGCGCAACGCCGATCTGGCCATGTATCACGCCAAGCGCAACCCGGAGCACAAGTTCGTGTTCTACGATGGCGGGATGCGCGAACGGTCGGGCTTCTCGCTGGGGCTGGAAAGTGATCTGCGCCGGGCCAGCGGCGGCGAAGAGTTCGAGCTGCATTACCAACCCAAGATCGATCTGGCGACCGACCGGGTGATCGGGGCGGAGGCGCTGATCCGCTGGCTCCACCCGGTGCGCGGCATGGTCAGCCCGGCGGAGTTCATTCCGCTGGCCGAGGACACCGGCCTGATCTGGGAGATCGGCGCCTGGACCTTCATGGAAGCCTGTCGCCAACTGGCGCTGTGGACCAAGCAGGGCATTCCGATTCCCTCGGTGTCGGTCAACCTGTCGCCGCGCCAGTTCCAGGACGCGCGGCTGGTCGGCTTCGTCCGCAGCGTCGTCGAGGCGTCGGGCATTCAGCCGGACCGGCTGGAGTTGGAGCTGACCGAAGGGGCGATGATTGGCGACATCGAAAAGGCGGTGACGATCCTGAATGGCCTGAAGGACATCGGCGTCCGCTTGTCCATTGATGATTTCGGCACCGGCTATTCGTCGCTCGCCTATCTCAAGCGCTTCCCCATCGACACGCTGAAGATTGACCGCAGCTTCGTCCGCGACATCGTCAAGTCGTCCACCGATCCGGCGATTGTCGGAACCATTGTGAATCTTGCCGAAAGCCTGGGCTTCGACACCATCGCCGAAGGGGTGGAGACCTGGGAACAGGCGGCGATCTTGCGGGAACAGCGCTGCACCTGCATTCAGGGTTATCTCATCAGCCGCCCCTTGCCGGCGGAGATGTTCGCGGCCTTCATGAGCAACCGGACGGTGGCCGCGTAACGGCGCCGGGCCGGGCGTTGGCGTGTCTGGGCGTTGACGGGCTTCGCTGTTTCCATTGATATGCCGGGTGTCGTTCCCTTGCGCGTCGCCGGGGCCACTCACGGATTGTTTGATGGCGAGCATCGGCGAAGCGCTTGTGATGGCCCTGGATCTGCATCAGGCGGGGCGGGTTGGCGAAGCGAGACTCCTGTACCAGCGCATTCTTGACGCGGATCCTGAGCAGGCCGACGCGCACCATCTGCTGGGCGTGCTGTGCGGCATGACCGGGGATGTCGCCGGGGCGCGGCGGCGGATCGCGCGGGCGGTGGCGCTGGCCCCGGCGCGGCCAGATTTTCACGGAAATATGGCGAACATTCTGCGGGCCGACGCGGACAAGGACGGCGCCGGGCGGCATGACGCCCACAGTCTGACCCTGCAACCCGGCAATGTTGAGGCCGCGTCCCGACTTGGCGCGCTGCGCGCCGCGCAAGGGGCGGCGGCCGAGGCGCGGGAATTGGCCTGTCTGGTCCTGTCCAATTCAGCGGCGGTCAGTCTGGAGGCGTTGACTGGGCTGGCGCTGGCGCTCAGCCGTGTTGATGGCTTGGAGGACCAAGCGGTGGCGCTGCTGGAGCGGGCGGCGGAGCGCGATCCGACCTCGGCGCTTGTGCAGGCCAATCTGGCGTTGGTCCGGCAACGGCAGGGCCGCGCGGCGCAGGCGGCGGACCATTTTCGCCAAGCGCTGGACCGGGATCCGCAATTCGCCCTGGTGTGGGGCGCCTTGGGGCAAATTCGCGTCGATTCAGGGTGTCTGGCCGAGGCCGCCGCGCTGTTCCAACGTCAAGCGGCGCTGCGCCCGGATGACCCGTCGCCCTACCGCCGGTTGGGGGACATCGCCCGGCGCCAAGGGCAAAGCGGCGTGGCGGAGCGCGCCTTGCTGTGGGCGGAAGCCCTGGAACCGGGCGACCGCGACAGCGGCTTGACCCTGGCCGTCCTGCTGCTTGCCCGCAAAGAGGTGGCGGCGGCGGAACAGCGCTTGACGGCGCTGGCGCGGCGGGCGCCGGATGACCCGGTCATCCTCTACAATCTTGCCCAAGCGCTCATCGAACAGTCGGATCGCGACGGCGCCTTGGCGCTGCTGCGGCGGGTGGTGGCGCTGGCCCCGGATCTGGGCGATCCCCTGCACAGTCTGGGCGCGCTGGTGACCGGGCTTGGCTTCGCCCGCCTTGGTTCGGCGTGGCTGGAGCGCGCCTTGCGGTTTGGCGCGGATCGGGCCAATTGGCACCGCGCGGCCATGCTGTCGATCCTCTATGTGCCCGGGGTCGACGCGGAACGCCGCTTTGCGCTGCACCGCCGTCTGGAGGCCGCCTTTCCACCGCTGGCCGTGCCGCCGCTTCCCTTCGCCAACCGCCTGGACCCAGATCGCCGCTTGCGGATCGGCTATCTGACCTCCGACCTGCGGGCGTTCCAGCCCATCGGGCGCAACCTGCTGCCGTTGTTTGAGAATCGCGACCGGGACGGGTTCGAGGTCATCGTCTACGCCCATGTTCTGGAACCCGACGCGACGACGGAGCGGTTTCGCGTCCTGTCCGATGGCTGGCGCGACATCACCGGGCAGGACGATTCGACGGTCGCCGCGCGGATGCGGGCGGACGGCGTGGACATTCTGGTTCCGTTGGGGATCCGCTTCGACAACAACCGCCCCCACATCTGCCACCTGCGGCCGGCTCCGGTGCAGATCAGCCTTCACGACGCGGCGACCAGCGGCCTGTCGGCCATCGATTATCTCATCACCGACCGGACGATGACGCCACGCCATGGGGCGGAGCGTTTCACCGAACGGCCCTTGCGCCTGCCCAGCTTTTACGTGGCGGCGATTCCAGCCGCCGCGCCGCCGCCCGGCCCGTTGCCGATGCTGGCCGATGGGGTGATCCGCTTTGGCTGCTTCAACAACCCGGCCAAAATTTCGGACGAGACGTTGCGGCTGTGGGCCAGGCTGATGGCGCGGATCCCGCAAGCGCGGCTGGTGCTGAAATATCTGGATTCCTACCGCTCCGACCTTTGCGTCGGCCGCATCCGCGCGGCGTTGAGTGCGGGCGGGGTCGATCCATCCCGGTTGTGGGCCGACCCGGCGGAGGCGGAGCGGCCCGCCACCCACCTCGCCCGATACAGCGGCATCGACATCGCGCTGGATCCGTTTCCCTTCTGCGGTTCGACGACGACCTTCGAGGCGTTGGTCATGGGCGTTCCGGTCATCACCCTGCCGGGCGACACCATGGTCAGCCGCTGGTCGGCGTCGATGCTGCGCGCCTTGCGCTTGGACGGTCTGGTTGCGTCCTGCGAGGACGAGTATGTGACGATCGCCGAGGCGCTGGCGAGCGATCCGGCCCGTCTTTCGGACCTGCGGGCGACGCTGCGGGACCGGCTGACCGCGTCCCCCCTGTGCGACGGTCGCCGCCGCGCCCGTCAGGTCGAGCGCTTGTATCGGACGGTTTGGCGGCGCTTCTGTCATGAACGGGCGCAAGCGGGGGCGTGATGGCGAGCGTAAGCGACGCGCTGTTGGCGGCGTTGGATCACCAGGAACAGGGGCGCGTCGTCGAGGCGGAGACGCTGCATCGCCGCATTCTCGACGCCGCTCCGGCGACGGTGGACGCGTGGCACCTGCTGGGGCTTCTGCTGGCGCAGTCCGGGCGGCTGGAGGCGGCGGAACCGCTGTTGCGCCGGGCCGTGGCGCTGGCCCCCGACCGGCCCGATTGCGTGGGAAACCTCGCCAAGCTGTTGATGGCGCTTGGCCGACGTGGCGAGGTCGTGTGGCTCTGTCAGGCCGTCGCCCTGATCGCGGCGGATCGGCTGGAACCTTGGATGCCGGAGATTCTTGGGCAGGCCGGGCAACAGCGCCTTGAGGGCGGCGACCCGCGCGCCGCCTGTCGGCTGCTGTCGCTTGCGGCGGCGGCGATGCCGGGTTCCGGCGTCGTTCAGGCTCAATTGGGGGTCGCGTTCCAACGGCTTGGCCAAAACGATGCGGCGGAGGGGTGTTACCGCGCCGCGCTCGGCTGTGGGTTCGACACGCCGGATCTGCGCGACAATTTGGCGGACATCCTGTTTGCCCGTGGGCGGTCCTGGCAATGTGGCGGCGGCCATGCGGAGGCGTTGGCGCTGTTTGGCGAGGCGTGGCGGTTGATCGCGGGACAGGCCCTGGCCGCTGGGGCAGACCGGGCGCGCGACCTGTGTTTGTTCATTGGCGTGTCGTGGCACGCGGTGAGCGCCTATGAGAAGGCGGCGCGGGCGTTCGCCAACGCGGTCATGCTGGATCCGGCGCATCCGGCGGCGCTCGACAGCGCGGCGCGGGCCTGGCTGGATTGTCGGGAGCGCGAACGGGGGATGCGCGCGCTGATGTGGCGCTGGACGCTCGACCCGACGAATGTGGATCTGTGTCTGGGCGCGGCGCGCGCGTTGGAGCGGGCGCGGGAGCCGGGGGAGGCGGCGGAATGGTACGCCCGCGCCGCAGGGTTGAGCGGCGATCCGGGGCATGAGGCCTCGGCGATTCTGTCCCTCAACCTGACCAACGCTCCGGCGGTTGTCATCACGGCGGCGGCGCGGCGTTGGGCGGACCGCCATGCCGAGCCGTTGACGCGCGCGGCGCCGCCGCCCGTCGCCCGGTCTTCGGCGGGGCGTCCGCTGCGTGTTGGCTATCTGTGCGAAAATTTCCTGACGCACGACTTCACCTGTTTGCCGCTGGTCGAGCATCACAGCGCCGATTTCACCATTGTGGTCTATTCCCTGGGCCGCGATGACGACAACGAGCTGTTGGCGCGTTACGCGGCGGCGGCGGGGCTGTTCCGCCGGGCGCCGGGGTTGGACAACGCGGCGTTGGCCGATGTGATTCGCGCCGACGCCATCGACATTCTGGTGGATGGCGCTGGTTTTTCCTCACACAGCGCGCGGCTGTTGACCGTGGCGCGGCGCCCGGCCCCGCTTCAGATCCATTTTCCGGTGATGACGACCACCGGCTTGTCGGCGATGGATGCGGTGCTGGTGGACGGAACCACGGTTCCGGTCGGGCGGGACGCGGATTTTTCCGAACAGGTCATGCGGTTGCCCATCGGCTACCATTACTCGCCTCTCGCTCCGACGCCCGCCCCGGCGCTGGAGCCGCCCGTCGCCAAAACGGGGCGCGTCACCTTCGGCAGTTTCAACGCGCTGAGCAAGCTGTCGGCGGCCACCCTGGAGGCATGGGCGTTGATTTTGCGCCGCCTTCCCACGGCTCGCCTGATCGTCAAGGCGCTGGACGTCACTGTCAGCGACCAACGGGCGTTGAGCCGGGCGCTGGGGCCGCAGCTTGAGGTTCGCGGGCCGACCGCCAGCGTGGACGAGCATATGGCCGCGTTCAACGGCATCGACATCCATCTCGACAGCTTCCCCTATGGCGGCGTCACCACGACGGCGCAAGCCCTGTGGATGGGGGTGCCGGTTGTCACCCTGGCGGGGGACCGGGTGCTGGACCGCTATGGCGCGTCGCTGCTGCGCGCGGTGTCTTTGGAGGATTTGGTGACGCGCTCGCTCGCGGACTATGTCGAGACGGCGGTGGCGTTGGCTGGGGATGTGGAGCGGCTGCGCGCGCTGCGGGGCGGCCTGCGCGCCCGGATGCGGGCGTCGCCCCTGTCGGATCCGGTGCAATTCACCAAGGATGTCGAAGGGGCCTATCACGCGCTGTGGCGACGGATGTCGGGCGCGGCTGGGTGATGGCGTGTTGGCGCAAGGCAAGACGAATCAGCGCAATAGGTTTAAACACCCATGCGCAAACAAATGTTTGCACGCATAGATATTCATTAGAAAATCATCGGTTCTTTTTCATAAAGTGAGCCAGATCCGACATTGCGCCAGCAATGGTTATAATTCCCAAAATCGAACAAAATTGCGAGAAAGAGTAACTTTAAAATATCGCGTAAAAATTGTTCCTAAAATTCTCCCAAAGTTTCGTGAAGTTTTTCAATGCTCTTGATGCGGTCGCGCCCGGCGTTGCCGGAAAGCCGAATCAGTTCAGCCGCCAGGGCGTGTATCACCGCCATCACCGCGACATGGTTGTCGAGCGGGGCCAAACTGCGGGTTTCACAACGGAAGGTCAGGGGCGGGGGTGGTCCTTCCAGAGGAGAATGGCTGTCGGCGAGCAGAATGGTGGGAACGCCGCGCGCCTGCGCCGCCCGCAACAATTCGATGATCGCCGGGGTGCGGCGGCGGATGCCGACCAGCAGCAGGACGTCTTGCTGGTCAAGATCGGCGAAGGTCTCGGCCAGCGTTTCCCCGGCGGCGACCATGTGGTGAACCTCGGGCCGGACCTGGATGAATTGCCAACGGGCGTATCCGGCGAGAAAGGCGCTGTTGCGGGCGCCGCACACCCAGACGCGCCGGGCCGTGTGCAGCAGGGCGGCGGCTTGTCTTAGGGCGTCCGGGTCGATCTGGCGCGCGGTGGCGGCGATGGCCTCGACGCTGCGCTGAAAATGGGCGTCCACCGACGGGGGGGCGTCGGCGCTGGGCGTGGTCGGTTGATCGAGCAGATAGAGCGGCGATCCCCATTCGGTGCCGCGCCGGGAGGCAAGGCGCGCCTCTTCAAAATTGGCGAAGCCCAGGCGGCGGACCAGACGGGACACCGTCATTTTCGACACGCCGGCGCTGCGCGCCAGTTCAGTCGCCGAATAGCCGGACAACTCGCCAGGGCAGGCCAGAATCACGTCGGCCAATTGCCGTTCGCTGCGGCTCAAGGCGGTGTAGCGGTCGTGGATTCGGGTGGTCAGCGCCTGTTCGGGCAATGTGCCGGTTTTTTGGTCGGTCATCTGCGCGTTTCTTAAGCAATCATCGTCGGGGATGTGAGTTACGAGCGTAACGAATTTCAGTACAAATGGGATAATTGTATCATTTTCAGCCCTTTGGGATCGGTGCGCGCGGCCGTCGTCCGGCTGGCACGGCGTTTGAAATGCATGGGAACGTCCTTTTGGTTGGAGATCAAACACCATGCGGTTTGCAACGATACTCGGTGCTGTCGGCTTTGCCACGGCTGTTCTCGTGGGTGGCATGACCGGCGCGGCGCAGGCCGACGCGCTGGAGCGGATCACCAAGGAAAAGGTTTTGCGCGTCGCCGTGCCGCAGGATTTCCCGCCCTTCGGGTCGGTCGGCACCGATCTGAAGCCGATCGGTTATGACATCGACGCCGCCGGTCTGATCGCCAAGGAATTGGGCGCCAAGGTCGAGTTGGTTCCCGTCAGCAGTTCCAACCGCATCCCCTATCTGACCACCGGCAAGGTCGATCTGGTGATCTCCAGCCTTGGCAAGAACGCCGAGCGCGAAAAGGTCATCGATTTCTCGGTCGCCTACGCCCCCTTCTACAACGGCGTGTTCGGGCCTGAGGCCAGCGCGGTGGAGAAGGTCGAGGATCTGAACGGCAAGACGGTCGGCGTCACCCGTGGTTCGGTCGAGGACATCGAACTGTCGAAGATCGTCACCGACAAGGTCACGGTGCGCCGCTACGAAGACAACAACGGCACGATTTCCGCCTTCCTCTCCGGTCAAGTGGAGTTGGTCGCCACCGGCAACGTCGTCGCCGCCGCTATTTTCGAGCGCAACCCGCCGCGCCTGCCGATCCTGAAATTCCTCATCAAGAATTCGCCCTGCTTCGTCGGTCTGAACAAGGATGAAGGCCCGCTTCTGGAGAAGGTCAACGCTATCCTGACCAAGGCGAAGGCCGACGGCTCGCTGAGCGCCATCGCCAAGAAGTGGCTGGGGACGCCCCTGCCCAAGGATCTGTAACCGGCTCTCTCCACTTCCAGCGCGGGCGATCCCATGGCCTATCGGTTTGATTTTGCGTCCTTGTTGGACTATGCGCCCGTGCTGGTTCACGGCGTGGCGACCACGGTCGGTTTGACCCTGGTCGGCGCCGTGCTGGGGGTGGGGATTGGTATTGGCGGGGCGGCGGCGCGGTCCTCGGCCAACGCGCCGCTGCGCGTCGCGGTTGGGGCCTATGTCGAACTGATCCGCAACACGCCCTTCCTCGTCCAGCTTTTCTTCATCTTCTTCGGTTTGCCGTCCTTGGGCGTCCGTCTGCCGGAATGGCAGGCGGCGCTGTTGGCGATGGTCATCAACCTTGGCGCCTACGCCACCGAGATCATCCGGGCGGGCATCGACGCGACGCCCAAGGGCCAGGTCGAGGCGGGGGCCAGCCTGGGGATGAGCGGGCCGCAGATTTTCCGCTACATCATCCTTGGCCCGGCGATGGGCAAGATTTGGCCCGCTCTGACCAGCCAGATCATCATCGTCATGCTGGGATCGTCGGTCTGTTCGCAGATCGCGGTGGAGGAGCTGAGCTTCGCCGCCAACTTTATCCAATCCCGCAACTTCCGCCCGTTCGAGGTCTATTTCGTGGCGACCGCGCTGTATCTGGCGCTGGCGGTCGGGCTGCGGTGGCTCTTGGCCCGGCTGGGGGACCGGCTGTTCGCGAGGGCCGCCCGTGCTTAACTTCACCTTCTGGGACATTCTGTCCAACCTGCTGCTGGCGGCGCGCTGGACCGTGCTGCTGTCGGCGATCGCCTTCGTCTGCGGCGGCGTCGCCGGGCTTCTGGTGCTGCTGGCGCGCGTCGCCCCGCTGCGCCCGCTGCAAGGCGCCATGAAAATCTACATCGAGCTGTTCCAGGGCACGCCCCTGCTGATGCAGCTCTTCATCGTCTTTTTCGTTCTGCCGCTGGTCGGCGTCGAAACCTCGCCCTGGACGGCGGCGGCGGTGTCGCTGACCTTGTTCACCAGCGCCTATCTCGCGGAAATCTGGCGCGGTTGCGTCGACGCCGTGCCGAAAGGCCAGTGGGAGGCCTCGGCCAGTCTGGCGCTGAGCTATGGCGAACAGATGCGTTACGTCGTGCTGCCGCAGGCGCTGCGCATCGCCGTCCCGCCCACCGTCGGCTTCTCGGTTCAGGTGGTGAAGGGAACCGCCGTGACCTCGATCATCGGTTTTGTCGAGATCACCAAGGCTGGAACGATGATAACCAACGCCACCTTTCAACCCTTCCTGGTCTATGGCCTCGTCGGGTTGCTGTATTTCGCACTCTGCTACCCTTTGTCGCTCTCGGCCAAGGCGCTGGAAAGGAAGCTCAATGTCGCTCGCTGATGGATCCGTTCCGCCGTCCCCCCGTCCCCTGGTCAAGCTGACCAACATCCGCAAATCCTTCGGCCCGGTGGAGGTGCTGAAGGGGGTGGACATGGCGGTGCAGGAGGGCCAGGTCGTCGCCATGATCGGGCGCAGCGGCTCAGGCAAAAGCACGTTGTTGCGCAGCATCAACGGGTTGGAGCGCATCGACGACGGCGTCATCGAGGTGGACGGCGAATGCGTCGATCCCAGCCAGATCGACTTGCGGGCGCTGCGCCTGAAGGTCGGCATGGTGTTCCAGCAATTCAACCTGTTCCCCCATTTGAGCGCTGGCGAAAACGTCATGCTGGCCCTGAAGGTGGTGAAGAAGCAGGACAAGGCGTCCTGCCGCGCGGCGGCGGAACAGGCGTTGGCCAAGGTCGGGCTGGGCCACAAGTTCGACGCCTACCCGTCGCATTTGTCGGGCGGCCAGCAACAGCGCGTCGCCATCGCCCGCTCGCTGGCGATGGCCCCGAAGGTGCTGCTGTGCGACGAGATCACCTCGGCGCTCGACCCCGAACTGGTCAGCGAGGTGCTGTCCGTCGTCCGGAAGCTGGCGGAAGAGGGAATGACGCTGCTGCTGGTGACGCACGAGATGCGTTTCGCCCGCGAAGTCTGCGATTCCCTGGTCTTCATGCATGGGGGACGCATCATTGAACAGGGGCCGCCCGCCGAATTGTTCGACCATCCCAAAACCGCCGAATTGGCCCAGTTCGTCGGCATGGTCGAGGCGCGGTGAGGAAGGTTGTTCCCTAAATAGCGACAATCATGTTCTGACGCGTTGGATTGTTCCCGAACCCCTTTTGGCCGCATGATTGGATCAACGAGGCAAGCCCAAGCGGCACAGGAGGGTTTCGGTCATGCTTACGATCCGTCATCGGGATGAACGCGGCGCGGCGAACATGGGTTGGCTGAACAGCCAGCACAGCTTTTCCTTTGGCCATTACCACGACCCGGACCAGATGGGCTTTCGCGCCCTGCGGGTCATCAACGAGGATCGGGTGATCCCCGGCGCCGGTTTCCCCACCCACGGCCACGCCAACATGGAGATTGTCTCGTACGTGCTGAAGGGCGCGTTGGAGCACAAGGATTCCATCGGAACCGGCTCGATCATCCGGCCCGGCGAGGTCCAGCGCATGAGCGCCGGGCGCGGCATCCGCCACAGCGAATACAACGCCTCGCAGGCCGATCCGGTGCATTTCCTGCAAATCTGGATTTTGCCGGAAATCCATGGTCTGGCCCCCAGCTACGAGCAGTCGGCCTATTCCGACGCGGAAAAGCGCGGACAACTGCGGCTGGTCGGCTCCCGCGACGGGCGGGAGGGCAGCGTCACCATTCACCAGGATGTGGATCTGTACGCCACCCTGCTGGACGGCGAAGAAAGCGCCAGCCTGCCGTTGCGTCCGGGGCGTCACGCCTGGGTGCAGGTGGCGCGCGGTCAGGTTCACGTCAACGGCGCGCTGCTGAAGGAAGGCGACGGCGCGGCGTTGAGCGACGAGGCCGCCGTCACGCTCGACAAGGCCGACGTCGCCGAGGTGCTGGTCTTTGATCTGGCGTGACGGTTGAGGAGACGAAAAGGGGCGGGCCGGATGAACGGCCCGCCCCTTTTCGTCACGCGGCCAGGGTCATTCCCAACCGGGCGGCGATCCCGGCCCCGTAACGCGGGTCGGCGGCGTGGAAATGCGCCAACTGGCGTTCCTGGATGAAACGGGGGGCCTTGCTCAGCGATCCGGCGATGTTGTCCATCAACCGCGCTTGCGCCTCCTCCCCGATCAGGCGGAACAGGGCGCCCGCCTGGGCGTAATCGTCGTTGCCGTCCCGATGGTTGTAGCGGTCGGCGTCGCCGCTGATCCGCAAGGGCGGTTCGGACGCGGCGGCGCTTTGCGTCGGGCCGCCGAAGCTGTTCGGTTCATAATTCGGCGCGCCGCCGCCGTTGCCGTCAAAGCGCATCGCCCCGTCGCGCTGGTGGTTGTGAACCGGGCAGCCCTGCGGGCGGTTGACCGGCAGATGGGCGTAATTGCCGCCCAGCCGGTAGCGGTGGGCGTCGGCGTAGGCGAACAGGCGGCCTTGCAGCATCTTGTCGGGGCTGAAGGAGATGCCGGGAACCACGCTGGCCGGGCTGAAGGCCGATTGTTCGGTCTCCGCGAAGAAATTCTCCGGGTTGCGGTTCAGGATCAATTCGCCGAATTCGACCAGCGGGTAATCCGCGTGCGGCCACACCTTGGTCAGATCGAACGGGTTGATGGCGTAGGCGTCGGCCTCAGCCTCCGGCATGATCTGGATGGAGACGGTCCAGGCGGGGAAATCGCCGTCTTGGATGGCGGCGTAGAGATCGCGGGTGGCGTGGTCGGGATCGACGCCCGCCATCGCGGTGGCTTGATCGGCGGTGAGGTTCTGGATCCCCTGGCGGGTCTTGAAGTGATACTTGACCCAGAAGCGTTCGCCCGCCGCGTTGATCCAGGAAAAGGTGTGGCTGGAAAAGCCATCCATGTGGCGGTAGCCGCGCGGCGTGCCCCGGTCGCTGAACAGGATGGTCAACTGGTGCATGGTCTCCGGCGACAGCGAGAAGAAATCCCACATCGCCGTCGGATCCTTCAGATTGGTCGCCGGGTTGCGCTTTTGCGTGTGGATGAAGTCGGGGAACTTCAGGGGATCGCGCAGGAAGAACACCGGGGTGTTGTTGCCGACCAGATCGTAATTGCCCTCTTCGGTGTAGAGCTTCACCGCGAAGCCGCGCGGGTCGCGGTCGGCGTCCGCCGATCCCTTTTCGCCGCCGACGGTGGAAAAGCGCAGGAACACCGGCGTTTCCTTGCCGACCGCCGCCAGGAAGGCGGCCTTGGTCCAGCCGGTCACGTCGCGGGTGACGCGGAAGACGCCGTAGGCGCCCGCCCCCTTGGCGTGGACCACCCGTTCGGGGATGCGTTCACGGTTGAAATGGGCCAGCTTTTCAATCAGGTGGAAATCCTGCAACAGCAGCGGCCCGCGCGGCCCGGCGCTCAAGGAATTCTGGTTGTCGGCGACGGGCTGGCCGAAGCTGGTGGTCAAGACGCTCATAATTGCTTCCTCGCGGTGGGTGGCCTGTGCGTGGCTCTGGTTATCCGCCCCCAGCGTTGATATATCCAAGACATCATTCATAATGATCTGATAGGTGTTGGCTATGAATATGGCCGGTCTGTCCCTGCGTGATCTGGAATATGTGGTGGCGGTCGCCGACCTGCGCCATTTCGGCAAGGCGGCGGAGCGCTGCGGCGTCAGCCAGCCATCCTTGAGCGCGCAAATCCGCAAGCTGGAGGACGGCCTCGGCCTCGCCCTGTTCGAGCGGACCAGCCGCCGCGTGCTGACCACCCCGGCGGGGGAACCGATCATTCGGCAGGCCCGCGTCGTGTTGGCCGAGGCGCAACGCCTGCTGGCGCTGGCCGAGGGGCAGGATGGCGGCTTGGCGGGAAGCTTCCGTCTGGCCGCCATTCAAACCCTGGGGCCGTATCTGTTCCCCCATCTGCTGCCGATCCTGCGGGCGCATCACCCCGATCTGACGCTGGTCCTGTCGGAAGGGCGCACCGACGGCCTGTTGGAGGAGTTGCGGGATGGGCGGATCGACGCCGTTCTGCTGGCCCTGCCGGTCGAGGTGGAGGGAATCGCCGCCGAGCCGCTGTTCTTCGAGCCGTTCGTGCTGGCCCATCCGGTCGGCCATCGGCTGGGACAAACGTCGGTTCTGACTCTGTCCGACGTCGATCCCGGCGAGTTGCTGTTGTTGGAGGAGGGGCATTGTTTGCGCGATCAGGCGCTGGCGGTCTGCGGCGTCACCGCGCGGGCTGGACGGCACGCCACCGGGTTGGAGACGCTGCGCCATATGGTGGCGGTGGGGAACGGCTGCACGCTGATGCCGCTGTTGGCGACGGGCGACGCGGCCACGGTCGGCGGGCTGGTCGGCTATCGCGCCTTCGCCGCCGACCGGCCCGGACGGGTGGTTGGCTTGGCGTGGCGGGCCAGCGACCCGCGTGGACGGGGCTTGCGCGATCTGGCCGGGCTGTTTCGCGCGGCGCTCCCCGCCTCCGCTGGCTGTTCGCCGGTTGGGGCGGGGCAGGCCGCTTAAGCGATCTTTTCCGACGCTGGAATCCCACACGCGTCAAGGCGCGCGCAACAATGGAAGGTTGAAGATTTCGACGCTTGCGCACCGGCGACGCCAGCGGTTCGCTCGCGCCCATGAAAAAAGTTCGCCGCACTGACGTTCAGCGTATTGCGCAAAAAGCAAAAGGCCGCTAGCTATACGCCTGCGGCCCGAGTTTGGGGAGGAAACGCCTGATACAAGGCGCTAAAAACAAAGATAATGCTGCGTCGCAGAAAATCCAGCCCAAGCGGCTGGATTTTTCGTTTGAGGGGCTGACATTCCGAAAACGGATGTGTGTGGTGGTCGCGCTGGCGATGGTCCGCGTTATGATGCGGGATCAACCAGACTGCACCGGGAAGACACACCATCATGAAACGGCGCGCGTTCCTCACCACCGCTGGCGTCGGCCTTGCCGCTGGCACGGTTGCCGCTCCCGCCATCGCGCAGAGCCAGCCCGAGATCAAATGGCGCCTCGCCTCCAGCTATCCCAAAAGCCTGGACACCATCTATGGCGCGGTTGAGTTCATCGCCAAGCGGGTGGCCGCCGCCACGGACAACAAATTCCAGATCCGCACCTTCGCGGCGGGCGAAATCGTCCCGGCGCTTCAGGTGTTGGACGCGGTGCAGAACGGCACTGTCGAATGCGGCCAGTCCGCCGCCTATTTCTACGTCGGCAAGGATCCGACCTTCGCCTTTGACACGGCGATGCCGTTCGGCCTGAACACCCGCCAGCACATGGCGTGGATGATGCACGGCGGCGGGCTGGAGCTGATGCGGGAGCAGTTCAAGGAGTACAACATCCTGAACATCCCGGCGGGCAACACCGGCGCGCAGATGGGCGGCTGGTTCCGCAAGGAAATCAAATCGACGGACGATCTCAAAGGCCTGAAGATGCGCATCGGCGGGCTGGCCGGTCAGGTGCTGACCCCGTTGGGGCTGGTGCCGCAGCAGCTTGGCGGCGGCGACATCTATCCGGCGCTGGAACGCGGCACCATCGACGCCGCCGAGTTCGTCGGCCCCTATGACGACGAGAAGCTTGGCTTCCACAAGGTCGCGAAGAACTATTATTACCCCGGCTGGTGGGAAGGCTCGGCGCAGATTCCGCTGCTGTTCAACATGCAGGCGTGGGACCAGCTTCCGGCCTCCTACCGTACGGTCCTGGAAATGGCCTGTTGGGAGGCCAACACCTGGATGCTGGCCAAATACGACACGCTCAACGCTTCGGCCCTGAAGCGGCTGGTCGGCGGCGGCGCCGTGTTGCGCATGTTCCCGCGCGAGATGATGCAGGCCTGCGAAAAGGCGGCCTACGATCTGTACGACCAGATCGCCACCACCAACCCGCGCTTCAAGAAAGTGTATGAGGCGTGGAAGCCCTTCCTGGAGGAAGAACGGCTGTGGTTCCGCGTCGCCGAGAACGGCTTTGACAGCTTCGTCTACAGCCAGTCGGCCCAACGTCGATGACTGTGGGCCGCTAAGCCCTGAGTCGCCTGCGCGAGTCGTGGGGGAGTGCGGCGGTGTGTCATCCGTGCCCCCCATCATTCGCCTTCTCAATCGCCTGCGGATGGCGCAAACTGCTGTTCGGAGTGTGGGCAACGCCTTCGCAACTGCACAATAATACGGCACACTGTTGAAATGATCACGACATAAGCATTCCTCTTGTCTATTTTCTTAAACGCAGCTACCGTCGGGACCACAAAGACGGACAGGAACCGGGGCTAGCCCGACGGGTTTTTGTCACCTCTGACGGGAGAGGATGATGGACGGCGGGATGATGGCGACGACGCAGGCGTTGGTGCGGTTCGTCGGGGTGCAAAAAACCTACGACGGCGAACATTTGGTCGTAAAAAGCCTGGATCTCGACATCCGCAAGGGCGAGTTCCTGACGCTGCTTGGGCCGTCCGGTTCGGGGAAAACGACCACCCTGATGATGCTGGCCGGGTTCGAGGTTCCGACCCATGGCGAGATTTTCCTCGGTGATCGGTCGATCAAGAACACGCCGCCGCACAAGCGCGACATCGGCATGGTGTTCCAGAATTACGCGCTGTTCCCCCACCTGACCATCGAGGAAAACGTCGCGTTTCCCTTGACGGTGCGCGGCGTGTCCAAGGCCGAGGTGAAGGAGCGGGTCACAGCGGCCTTGCAGATGATCAAGCTGGAGAATGTCGCCTCGCGCCATCCCGGCCAATTGTCGGGCGGCCAGCAGCAGCGCGTCGCGTTGGCCCGCGCCCTGGTGTTCAAACCGGCGCTGGTGCTGATGGACGAACCGCTGGGCGCGCTCGACAAGCGTCTGCGCGAACACATGCAGTTGGAAATCAAGCGTCTGCACGAAACGATGGGCATCACCGTCGTTTACGTCACGCATGACCAGGGCGAAGCGCTGACCATGTCGGACCGCATCGCCGTGTTCAACGACGGCATCGTGCAACAGATCGACAGCCCGGACGCGCTTTATGAGCGGCCCGTCAACAGCTTCGTCGCCAACTTCATCGGCGAAAGCAACGTGTTGGCCGGAACCGTCGAAAATATCGAACAGGGTTTCTGCCGGGTGGCGTTGGCCGCCGGTGGATCGGTGGTGGCGACGGCGGTGAATGTCGGCGGCGTCGGCGCGCGCACCTCCTTGTCGGTGCGCCCGGAACGGGTGTCGTTGCTGACCAGCGACGACGGCGACGTTGGGTTCAACCGGCTGCCAGCCACGTTGAAAGATTTGATTTATGTGGGGGACCACACGCTGGCGGTGCTGGCTGCCCCCGGCAACAATGAATTCATGGTCAAGCTGCCCGCCGGCGCCTATTCCGGGCTGTCGGAGGGACAAGCCGTGACCATCGCCTTCCGCCCCGAAGATTGTCGGGCGCTGGATCCGGTCTGAAAGCGGGAGCTTTCCGGTCGGTCTCAATCGACGAACAACAACCACAAGACATAGGACGGGGATCATGTCGAAGTTTAAGCTGGCTCTTGGTTTCGCCGCGACTTTTACCGCCGTCACCGCTCTGGCGTCGGTCGCCAGCGCCCGTGACCTGACCGTCGTGTCGTGGGGCGGAGCGTATCAGGACGTTCAGAAGAAGGTCTATTTCGAGCCGTTCAAGGCGTCCGGCGCGGCGATGAACGATGAATCGTGGGATGGCGGCGTCGGCGTTCTGCGCGCCAAGGTCCAGGGCGGCGCGTCCACCTGGGACGTGGTCCAGGTCGAAAGCGACGAGCTGGCGCTGGGCTGCGACGAGGGCCTGTTCGAGAAGATCAACTATTCCAAAATCGGCGGCGAGGAAGCCTATCTGCCCGCCACCGTCAACGCCTGCGGCGTCGGCGCCATCGTCTATGACTTCGTGCTTGGCTACGACAAGGACAAGCTGAAGGACGCGCCGAAGGGCTGGGCCGACTTCTTCGACACCAAGAAATATCCGGGCAAGCGCGCGCTGCGCCAGGGCGCCAAGACCACCTTGGAAATCGCCCTGATCGCCGACGGCGTCGCCCCGGCGGATGTTTACAAGGTGCTGGCGACCGAGGCGGGCATCGACCGCGCCTTCAAGAAGCTCGACACCATCAAGGGCGATCTGGTCTGGTGGAAGGCGGGCGCGCAGCCGCCGCAGCTCCTCGCGTCGGGCGAAGTGGTGATGACGTCGGTCTACAACGGCCGCATCGACGCCGCCAACAAGAAGGAAAAGAAGAACTTCGGCATGGTGTGGAACGGCGCGCTGTTCACCATCGACAGCTGGGTCATCCTGAAGGGCAGCCCGAACGTCGAGGTCGCGCACAAGTTCCTGAACTTCGTCGGCAAGGCCGAGAACCAGGCCAAGCTGTCCGAAGGCATCGCCTACGGCACGTCGAACAAGGGCGCCCCGGCCAAGCTGGCCCCGGCCCTGCTGGCCGATCTGCCGACGGCCCCGGCCAACCTGAAGAACGCCGCCGAAATCGACGTCAACTTCTGGCTGGAGAACATCGACCGTCTGACCGAGCGCTTCAACAAGTGGGCGGCCAAGTAAGGTCCTGAGACGACCGCTTCGGCGGTCGGGTTTCGGCGTCGGCGGGGGTTGCGTGGTTGCGCCCCGCCGACGCCAACCCACAAAAGGGTGATCCGTCGGTGACGACGCCCGCGTTTCCAAGACCATCGTCACGCCCACGAAAGCGGGGATCATGATCCATCGTCGCGCGGCCTCCCTGGTGGAGCGTCGCGTGGGATCCCCGTTTTCGCGGGCGTGACGGGACCATCCGACAGGACATCACCGATGACAGCCGCAATCGTTGTTGGCGCCGAGATGCCGTTGAAGCGTCGATTGAGGCGGGCCGAACGCGCCCGGCAGCTTCGCGCGCTGGGTCTGGTGCTTCCGCTTTTTCTGTTTCTGCTGTTCACCTTCGTCATTCCCATCGCCGGGATGATCTGGCGGTCGGTCGATGATTGGGAGGTGCCGCAGGTGCTGCCCCACACCGTCGCCGCCCTGTCCGACTGGAACGGCCAGGATTTGCCGAGCGAAACCGCCTTCGCGGCGCTGGCGGGCGATCTTCAGGCGGCGCGCGCCGCCGGGACGGTCGCCGTGGCGGCCAAGCGGTTGAACTACGTCGTCAACGGATCCCGCACCGTTTTGACCTCGACCGCGCGCAACCTGAAGACCGCGCCGGAACCCGGCACGGCCAAGGCGACCCTGATCGGGCTGAACCCGGCCTGGGGCGAGCGGGCCACCTGGGCGGCGATCAAAAGCGCCAGCGGTCCCGTGACCGCCTATTACCTGCTGGGCGCGGTCGATCTGACGCGCGACGTCAACGGCGCCATCGTCGCCACGCCCGAAGATCAAGCGATCTACCGCGACGTCTTCGCGCGCACCTTCACCATCGGTTTCGGCGTCACCGCGCTGTGTTTGCTGCTGGGCTTTCCGGTCGCCTATCTGCTGGCGAATCTGCCGACGGCGCAGTCGAACATGCTGATGATTTTCGTGCTGCTGCCCTTCTGGACCTCGCTTCTGGTGCGCACCTGCGCCTGGATCGTGATCTTGCAGGGCGAGGGCATCGTCAACGGCTCCCTGCAATGGTTGGGCGTGATCGACGAGCCGCTGCGCCTGATCTACAACCGCTTCGGCGTCTACATGGCGATGACCCATGTGCTGCTGCCCTTCATGATCCTGCCGCTGTACAGCGTCATGCGGTCGATTTCCCCGGCCTACATGCGGGCGGCGGCCTCGCTCGGCGCGCCTCCGGCCACGGCCTTTCTGCGGATTTACCTGCCGCAGACCATTCCCGGCATTGGCGCGGGCTGTCTGTTGGTCTTCATTCTGGCCATCGGCTATTACATCACTCCGGCGCTGGTCGGCGGAGCGGGCGACCAGATGATTTCGGCCTTCATCGCCTTTTACACCACGGAAACCGTCAATTGGGGCTTGGCCTCGGCGTTGGGGGCGGTGTTGCTGCTGTCCACGCTGGTGCTGGCGCTGGTCTATGGCAAGTTGGCGCTGGGGCGCCAGACGACGGGAGGTCTCAAGAATTGAGCGCGAATCATTCCACGCAAACCGCCAGCCAGCGCTACGCTTGGTTGGCGACGGTGGTCCTGTCGTCGGTGATCTTCGTCTTCCTGATGGCGCCGATCCTGGCCATCGTGCCGCTGTCCTTCAGTTCCGGCGCGTATCTGACCTACCCGCTGCCCGGCTTCTCGTTGCGCTGGTACGAGGATTTCCTCAACTCGCCGCGCTGGATGCTGTCCTTGAAGAACAGCGCCATCATCGGCGTCGCCTCGGCCATCCTGTCGATGGTGCTGGGGACGCTGGCCTCTCTGGGGTTGGCGCAGTGGAAGAGCAAATGGAAGCCGCTGGTGCTGGCCCTGGTGCTGTCGCCGATGGTGGTTCCGGTCGTCATCACGGCGGTCGGCGTCTATTTCTTCTTCGCGCCGCTGGGGCTGACCGGCAATTATCTGGGGCTGATTTTGGCGCACACGGCGCTGGCGACGCCCTTCGTCGTCATCACCGTGTCGGCGACCTTGCAGGGCTTCGACATGACGCTGGCGCGCGCCGCCGCCTCGCTGGGCGCGCCGCCGATCATGACCTTCCGCCGGGTGATCCTGCCCTTGATCCTGCCGGGCTTGGCGTCGGGCGCGCTGTTCGCCTTCGCCACCAGCTTTGACGAGGTGGTGACGGTTCTGTTCCTCGCCGGGCCGGAGCAGCGCACCCTGCCGCGCGAAATGTTCAGCGGCATCCGCGAGAACATCAGCCCGACCATCACCGCCGTGGCGGTGGTGCTGACGGTGATCTCGATTGGTCTGCTGACGATGATTGAACTGCTGCGCCGCCGGAACGAACGGCTGAAGGGCAACGCCCCGTAAGCGGTCGGACTTCTTATTCCCTCTCCCGCCTTTAGCGGGGGAGGGTTAGGGAGGGGGCAAGGCGCTTACAAATAGGGTGGGGTGCAGGCGCTGATGAGTTCGCAATCCTCGTCGCCGACGTTGCGGAAGCGGTGGGGGATGCGGCTGTCGAAGAGGTAGGCGTCGCCGGGGGCCAGGATCTGTTTGCGGTCGCCGACCGTCAGTTCGATCTTGCCCTTCACGACGATGCCGCCCTCCTCCGATTCGTGCTGGAGCATGGTTCGGCCGGTGTCGGCGCCCGGCGCGTAGCGCTCGTGCAGGATCTGGAGGTTGCGGCCCCGCAGATCGCCAACCTGCCGGAACGAGACCTGACCGACAGTGCCCTTCAGCTCTTCGGCCAGTTCGACCAGTTCGGTGTTCTTGAAGAAGATCTGTTCGGGCGGCGGCAAATCGTCGGAGGAGAAGAATTCGGCCAGGGACATAGGGATGCCCTGCAACACCTTGCGCAGGGACGACACGGACGGGCTGCTGCGGTTCTGTTCGATCAGCGAGATGGTGCCGTTGGTCACGCCGGCCTTCTGCGCCAGCGCCCGTTGCGACAGGCCGTGTTGCTCGCGAATCTGCTTCAACCGTGTGCCGACATCGAAATCCATCACCCGACTCCTGGTTCCTCAACCTTACGCAATACCCGATTCCCGCAACCCCGTCATCAAAATATGAACAGCTAAACAGGGGTTGTTTAATTTATTAAACATGCTAGGCTTTCCTTCGTGGTCCCAACGGTAAGCGTCCATCGGGGGCGCGCCGGACCGTCGCCAAACTTCCAATCCAGGGCGGATCGAACATGCTGTCGCTGAACGACCAGAGCCTTCTTCAGACCAAGGGCTATGTGAACGGCGCGTGGCGCGCCGCCGACTCCGGCAAAAGCTTCGCCGTGACCAACCCGGCCACCGGCGCGGTGATAGCCAACGTCGCCGACATGGGCGCTGCGGAAACGCGCGAGGCCATTGACGCCGCCAACGCCGCCCTGCCGGGCTGGCGCGCCAAGACCGCCAAGGAGCGCGCGGCCATCCTGCGCCGCTGGCACGATTTGATCCTCGCCAACCAAGAGGATCTGGCCCAACTGATGACCGCCGAACAGGGCAAGCCGCTGACGGAATCGCGCGGCGAGGTGCTCTACGGCGCGTCCTTCATCGAATGGTTCGCCGAAGAGGGCAAGCGCGCCTATGGCGACGTCATCCCGACCTTCGCGGGCAACAAGCGCATCCTGGTTCTGAAGGAGCCGATTGGCGTCGTCGCGGCGATCACGCCGTGGAACTTCCCCAACGCCATGATCACCCGCAAATGCGCCCCCGCTTTGGCGGCGGGTTGCACCGTGGTGGTCAAGCCCGCCGAAGACACGCCCTTGTCGGCGCTGGCGCTGGCTGAACTGGCCACGCGCGCGGGCATTCCCGCTGGCGTCTTCAACATCGTCATGGGGTCGAACCCGGCGGCGATTGGCGGCGAGCTGACCAGCAGCTCCATCGTCCGCAAGGTCAGCTTCACCGGCTCGACCGAAATCGGCAAGCTGCTGATGCGGCAGGCCGCCAGCACGGTCAAGAAGGTGTCGCTGGAGCTGGGCGGCAACGCCCCCTTCATCGTCTTCGACGACGCCGATCTGGACGAGGCGGTGAAGGGCGCGATGGCGTCGAAATACCGCAACGCCGGTCAGACCTGCGTCTGCGCCAACCGTCTGTTGGTCCAGTCGGGCGTCTATGAGGCATTCACCGCCAAGCTGGCCGAGGCGGTCAAGCAGCTCAAAGTCGGCGACGGCGCGGAACCCGGCGTCAGCCAGGGGCCGCTCATCAACGCCGACGCCATCGCCAAGGTGGAAGAGCTGATGGGCGACGCGCTGGAGAAGGGCGCCAAGATCGCGCTGGGCGGCAAGCGCCACGAACTGGGCGGCACCTTCTTCGAGCCGACCATCCTCACCGGCGTCACCAGCGCCATGCGCGTGGCGCGTGAGGAGATCTTCGGCCCGGTCGCCCCGCTCTTCCGCTTCGAGACGGAAGAGGAGGCCATTCAGATGGCCAACGACACCGAATTCGGCCTTGCCGCCTATTTCTACAGCCGCGACATCGGGCGCGTCTGGCGCGTCGCCGAAAAGCTGGAATACGGCATGGTCGGCATCAACGAAGGCATCATTTCGACCGAACTCGCCCCGTTCGGCGGCGTCAAGGAGTCCGGCATTGGCCGCGAAGGCTCCAAGTACGGCCTCGATGACTTCATGGAAACCAAATATCTCTGCGTCGGCCTCGGCGCCTGACGCTTTCAGGATCAAGGAACAGACTCATGAGCAATCAGTCGTTGGTTAAGCGGCGCGACGCCGCCGTCTCCCGTGGTATTTCCGCTGGCCTGCCGGTCTACATCGACCGCGCCGAAAATTCGGAAATGTGGGACGTTGAGGGCAAGCGCTACATTGATTTTGGCGCGGGCATCGCCGTGTTGAACACGGGCCACCGCCACCCGAAGGTGATGGAGGCGGTCAAGGCTCAGCTCGACCGTTTCACCCACACCTGCATGATGGTCACGCCCTATGACAGCTTCGTCGAGCTGGCGGAAAAGCTGAACGCGCTGGTTCCCGGCGACACGCCGAAGAAGACCGCCTTTTTCACCACCGGCGCCGAAGCGGTGGAAAACGCCGTCAAGGTGGCGCGCGCCTTCACCGGCCGCCCGGCGGTCATCGCCTTTTCCGGCGGTTTCCATGGCCGCACGCTGCTCGGCATGGCGCTGACCGGCAAGGTCGTGCCCTACAAGGTCGGCTTCGGCCCGTTCCCGGCGGACATCTACCATGTGCCGTTCCCCAACGCCTACCGCGACATCTCGGTCGCCGAAAGCCTGAAGGCGCTGGACACCCTGTTCAAGTCCGACGTTGATCCGGCCCGCGTCGCCGCCATCATCGTCGAGCCGGTGCAGGGCGAGGGCGGCTTCAACATCGCCTCGCCGGAATTCCTCCAGGCCATCCGCGCGCTGTGCGACAAGCACGGCATCGTCATGATCGTGGACGAGATCCAGACCGGCTTCGCCCGCACCGGCAAGATGTTCGCGGTCGAACATGCCGGGATCGAACCCGACCTCATCACCATGGCCAAGAGCCTGGCGGGCGGCTTCCCGTTGTCGGCGCTGACCGGCAAGGCGGCGATGATGGACGCGCCGATTCCGGGCGGTCTCGGCGGCACCTACGCGGGCAGTCCGATGGCGACCACCGCCGCGCTGGCGGTCATCGACGTGATCGACGAAGAGAAGCTGTGCGAGCGCGCTCAAGTGATCGGCGAGCGCATCGCCGACCGCTTCCGCGCCATGGGCCAGCGCAACACGCTGCCGGTCGTCGGCGACGTCCGCAACCTGGGCGCCATGGTCGCCATGGAGCTGGTGACGAACCGCGAGACCAAGGAACCCGCCGCCGACCTGACCAAGGCGCTGGTCGCCAAGGCGGCGGAAAAGGGCCTGATCCTGCTGTCCTGCGGCACCTATGGCAACGTCATCCGCGTGCTGGTGCCGCTGACCGTGTCGGACGCCGTGCTCGACGAAGGTCTGGACATCATCGAGCGTTCTCTGGAAGAACTGGTGGCCGCGTAACAGGCGGTCGCCAATCCCCCCTTTCCCAAAACGGGAAAGGGGGCAAGAAAGAAACGGGAGGAGAGAAAATTGGCCGGACCTTTGTCACACATCCGGGTGCTGGAGCTGTCGCGCGTGCTGGCTGGCCCTTGGGCGGCGCAGACGCTGGCGGATCTCGGCGCCGACGTGATCAAGGTCGAACGGCCCGGGGCTGGCGACGACACCCGCGCCTGGGGGCCGCCCTGGGCGGGCGATCAATCCGCCTATTTTCTCTCCACCAACCGGGGCAAACGCTCGATCACCATTGATTTCGAGCGCCCGGAAGGTCAGGAACTGGTCCGCAAGCTGGCGGCGCAGGCCGACGTCGTCATTGAAAACTTCAAGGTTGGCGGGCTGGTCAAATACGGGCTGGATTACGACAGCCTGAAGGCGATCAACCCGCGCCTCGTCTATTGCTCGATCACCGGCTTTGGCCAGACCGGGCCGTACCGCAACCGCGCCGGTTATGATTTCATGATCCAGGGCATGGGCGGTTTGATGAGCGTCACCGGCCTGCCCGATGGCGAGCCGGGGGCCGGGCCGGTCAAGGTCGGCGTCGCGGTGACGGACATCTTCACCGGCCTGTACGCCACCATCGGCGTGATGGGCGGCTTGGCGCACCGGGACCGCACCGGACAGGGGCAATGGGTCGATCTGGCCCTGCTCGACGTTCAGGTCGCGGTGCTGGCCAATCAGGCGATGAATTGTCTGGTCGGCGGCACGGCGCCGCAGCGGTTGGGCAACGCCCACCCCAACATCGTTCCCTATCAGGCCTTCGCCACCCGCGACGGCTTCATCATTCTGGCGGTTGGCAACGACGGCCAGTTCGCCAAATTCTGTCAGGTCGCCGGTCGCCCGGATCTGTCGGCGGACTCGCGTTACGCCACCAACCCGGCCCGCGTCGCCAACCGCAAGGAACTCGTGCCGCAGTTGGAAGAGCTGCTGCGGACCCGCGACAGCCAGGATTGGCTGAGCGCGCTGGAGGCGGTTGGCGTGCCTTGCGGCCCGATCAACGATCTGGAGGCGGTGTTCGCCGATCCGCATGTCCAGGCGCGCAACATCCGCCAGGATTTGCCGCATCCGGTGCTGGGGACGGTGCCGACGGTGGCCAGCCCGATCCGCTATTCGGAAACCCCGCTGGTCCATGACGCCGCCCCGCCGACCCTGGGCCAGCACACCGACGCGGTGTTGACCGAGGCGTTGGGCCTCAGCGAGGCCGACATCGCGGCGTTGCGGGAGAAGGGCGTGATCTGACCGCCCGTTTGGCGGTTTCTGTGTTTGTTGGCGCGCGGGCAAAAATCCGCTGGAGAGGCGCAGCCACGAGGCGGACCTCTCCAGCGCCGTTTCAGAACTCCGTGACCACGGTCACGCCCGCGACCTCAAACTTGTCCATGGTCATCAAGGCGTCGATCGACTGTTCCAGGGTGATCGTCTTGCCGATCAGCTTTTCGGGCGCCAGCTTTCCCGACCGCATCATCTCCATCATCGCGTCGTAGCGATGGGCCTGCATTCCGTGACTGCCGAGGATTTCCAACTCCTGCGCGATGACGCGGCTCATCGGGATGGCGGGCGTGCTGTTGTCGCCCAGCATCAAACCGACCTGCACATGCTTGCCCCGCTTGCGCAGATTGCTGATTGAGTTGAAGCAGGTGGCGGGGTGGCCCAGCGCGTCGAGGGAGACATGGGCGCCGCCCCGCGTGATCTCGATGACGGCCTCGGCGACCTGCGGCGTCTGGGCTGCGTTCACGGTGGCGACCGCGCCCAACGCGCGGGCCAAGGCGAGCTTCTCGTCCGAAATGTCGATGGCGACGACGTTGGCGCCGACCGCGTTGGCGATCATGACAGCGGACAGACCGACGCCGCCGCAGCCGTGAACGGCGACCCACTGACCGGCGGATGTCTTGCCCTGATCGACGACGGCGCGGAAGGACGTCACGAAACGGCATCCCAGACTGGCGGCGGTGGCGAAATCCAACGTGTCCGGCAGCCGCACCAGATTGATGTCCGCCTGATGCAGGGCGACATATTGGGCGAAGGATCCCCAATGGGTGAAGCCGGGCTGGAATTGCCGGTCGCACACCTGATGATTGCCGGAATGGCATTCGGGACAGGCGCCGCAGCCGCCGACGAAGGGGACCGTCACCCGATCCCCGATTTTCCATTTCGTCACGTTCTTGCCGACCGCCTCGACGATCCCGGCCAATTCATGACCGGGAACATGGGGAAGCTGGATGTCGGCGTCATGCCCAACCCAACCATGCCAATCGCTTCGGCAAACCCCCGTCGCCATCACCTTGACGACGACGCCGTGCGCTTCCGGCGTTGGGTCGGGCACGGTCATGATCCGGGGCGGCGTGGAAAAGGCTTCGTAGACCACCGCTTTCATGGGGTTCTCCTTTTGGAATGTTCCAACATTGTACCGGGAGCGCCCTGAAATTGGCTTTCATTTGAAGATCGGCTATTCCACGGATATGAAGGGTTCTTCCTTATTTTGATGTCTCCCTGAAGGAATCCATCGGCATGGACGCGCTTGATAAAATGGACGCCGCGATTCTGGACCGGCTTCAACAGGATGGCCGACTGTCCAACGCCAAGCTTGCCGAACAACTCTCGCTCAGCGAGGCGACGTGCTGGCGGCGTCAGAAACGTCTGGAAGACTGCGGGGCGATCAAAGGGTATCAGGCGGTTCTCGACCGCAGAATTCTGGGTTTCGGCGTGATGGCGTTCGTGCAGATCGTCTGCACGCAGCATGGCGAGGATGTGACGGCGGCGTTCGAGAGAATCATCCAGGCCTGCCCTTCCGTGTTGAGCTGCCACAACACGACCGGGGAGGCGGATTTCCTGTTGATCGTCGTCGCCCGGGATCTGGATGATTACAGCCGCTTCGTCGACACGGTGTTGAGAAAGCTGCCGGGCGTCGCCAGCATCCGTTCCAATCTGTCCCTGCGGGAGATGAAGGCGACGAACCGCTTGCCCGTTCTGGCGGACCCCTACCACGCATCGCTCTGACGCCCTGTTGACCGAGGCGTTGGGCTTGAGCGCGGCAGACATCGCCGCTTTGCGGGACAAGGGCGTGGTCTGAACCGCTAAGGTGCGTTCCGGCTCCTCCCTGCCCAAACTTTGGGCGGGAGGCTTCCCTCCCCGACCGATTGATCGAGAGCCATGACCGCCGTGACCCCCGCCGCCGACAGCCGCTTTGGCATCCTGATGATGCTGGGCGGCATGACCCTGTTCACGCTGAACGACGCCCTTGGCAAATGGCTGGTCGCCGAATATCCGGTGGCGATGCTGCTGGCGGTGCGCAGCCTGTTCGGCATGGCGATCCTGCTGCCGCTGATCGCGCGGGAGGGGTTTGGCGCGGTTTTCGCGGTGAAACGGCTGCCGGTGCATCTGGTTCGGGTCTTCCTTGTCACCGTGGACATCGCTTGCTTCTATTGGGCGGTCGGCTATCTGCCGCTGGCCGACGTGATGACGATCTACATGTCGGCCCCGCTGATCGTCACCGCCCTGTCGGTCGTGTTCCTCAAGGAATCGGTGGGCTGGCGGCGCTGGGCGGCGGTGCTGGTCGGCTTCGTCGGCGTGGTGATCGTGCTGAACCCAACCGGACAGTTCGATTTGTTGCCGTCGATGGTGGCCCTGCTGGGGGCGACGATCTTTTCCTCCGGCCTGATTTTCACCCGCCTGCTGCGCGAGGCGGGCAACCTGTCGCTGGTCAGCTACCAGACCTTGGGTGGCTTGGTGATGGGTGGCGTCGCCTTGCCCTTTTCCTGGTCCACGCCGGGATGGGCGGATTTTCTGTTGCTGGGGTTGTTGGGCGTGACGGCGTTGGGTGGTCACTCCCTCATCAACCGTTCCCTGCAACTCAGCCCGGCGGCGGTGGTGGTGCCGTTTCAGTATGTGTCGATCCTGTGGGCGGTTTTGCTGGATTTGGCGGTCTGGGGAACGCAACCAAGCCTGCGCATGGCGGTGGGCGGCACGCTCATCATCGGCAGCGGCCTTTTCATCTTCCACCGCGAACAACGGTTGAAGCAGGGCGCGGCGGCTGGGGCGTCGTCGGACCACATCTGAGGCGCAGCGTTTCGCTCCATTGAATTTCTCAATGGGCAGCTTCAAACATATCAATTTCTCCTCATGATGCGGCGCCGTTATCGTCGCCCCCGTTGGGCAGTCCGCCCGCCCACCGATCATGGCGAAGGAGGATCGATATGGACGTCTTGCTGTCCGCGCCCATTTTGTTTTTTGCCCTTGGCGCGCTCATCGCGATGGCTGGCGCCCGCACGCCCTTCCCCGATGGTTTCGCCAAGGGTTTGGCCGCGTATCTTCTGGTCGCCATCGGGCTGAAGGGGGGCGTCGCCTTGACGGGCGTCGACGCGGCGACGGTGTTGCCGCTGCTGCTGACCGCCGGGCTGGTCAGCCTGACCATGCCGGTTCTGGCCTTCGCGGCCTTGCGGATGACGGTGGGCCTGGATGCGGTGAACGCGGCGGCCATCGCCGCGCATTACGGCTCCGTCAGCCTCGTGACCTTCATCACTATGACCAAGCTGCTGGAAAGCCAGGGCATTCTGTTTGGCGGCCATATGGTCGCCGCGCTGGCGATCATGGAGGGACCGGCCATCGTCACGGGCCTGCTGCTGGCCGGGGCGACCGGAGCGGCGGCGACCGTCGGCGTCGCGGCGGGCGGCGCTGGCGGAACCCTGTCCCTGTCGCTCGGCCAGGACGGCAAGGAGGTGTCCATCAAGGCGGCGATCCGGGAGGCGGCCTTCAACAGCTCGGTTCTGCTGCTGATAGGCTCGCTGCTGATTGGTCTGGTGATTGGGAAGACGGGTTTCGCCGCGCTGAACGGTCTGTTCGTCGCGCCGTGGGACGGGGCGCTCAGCCTGTTCCTGCTGGAAATGGGCTGCTTGGCCGCCACCCGGCTGCGCGAGGCGATGACGCTGAAGCTGGGGCTGATCGCCTTTGGCGTCGGCATGCCGCTGCTCGGCGCGGGCGTCGGCCTTGCGGTGGCCAGCGCGCTTGGTCTTGGCTTTGGCGACGCCGCGCTGTTCGTCACCTTGTGCGCCAGCGCGTCCTACATCGCCGTTCCGGCGGCGCTGAGCCACGCCCTGCCCACCGCCAATCCGGGCCTGTCGCTGCCGCTGTCGCTGGGAATCACCTTCCCCTTCAACATCCTTGTCGGCATCCCACTTTACATCGCGGTGACGCGGGCGATGTTCACTTAACGGAGCGGGCAGAAAACACGCGATGCCGACACCCTTGCCACCCTTTGATCTCGACCTGCTGCGGAGCTTTGTCACCATCGTCGAGGGCGGCGGCTTCACCCGCGCCGCCGAACGGCTGGGACGCACGCAATCGACCATCAGCTTGCAGATCAAGCGGTTGGAGGACGGGTTGGGCAAGCGCCTGTTCCAGCGCGACGGGCGGAGCCTGGAGCTGACGCCCGACGGCGAAATCCTTCTGACCTACGCGCGCCGTCTGCTGGGCATGGCCAACGAGGCCTGCGCCATGCTGATGGAGCCGGAGGTTGGCGGGGTGGTGCGTTTGGGAACGCCGGAGGATTTCGCCACCGCGCATCTGCCCGACGTGCTGTGGCGCTTCTCCCGAGCGCATCCCCAGGTGGCGCTTGAGGTTCAATGCGATTTCACGCTCAACCTGCTGGGCGGCTTTTCGCGGGGCGAGTTCGATCTGGTTTTGTGCAAGCGGGAACCGCAAGGCCCGACCGGCGGCACGAAGGTGTGGCGCGAGCCGCTGGTCTGGGTGGCGTCCGACCGCCTGTTGCTTGGTCCCGGCGCGCCGGTGCCGCTGGTGTTGGCCCCTGCGCCGGACATTTACCGCAAGCGGGCGATCGAGGCGCTCGACGCTTGCGGGCGGGCTTGGCGGATCGTCTACACCAGCCACAGCCTGACCGGCATCAAGGCCGCCGTCAGCGCCGGGCTGGGCGTGACGATTCTGCCCAAAGACATGCTGGAGGCGGGTTTTCACATCGTCGGCGCCGATCACCGATTGCCGGACCTCGACGATTTGGAGGTGGCGCTGCACCGCTTGTCCGACAGCATGCCCAAGGCGGTCGAGTTGCTGGCGGAGCACATCATCCGGTCGCTGGAAAAGACCCCCTCGACCTGATGCGCGCGCTTGTGTGGCGCCGCGTGGTTGTTCAGGTGAAGAAGCGTGGAATCAGATGGATCGCCATCGGCTCCACCGGACGCCAGCCGAATTCACGGATGACGGTGTTGGATTCGACCGGATGACGCCCCGGCGCCAGCGACCAGGTGATGTGGAAGGTCGATCCGTCGGGCCGGTCCGTCGAGCCGTTGAGCGCGACGATCAGGGCCTGCAGACCGGATTCGTCATCGACGGTGGCGATCACCTCGGCGGCCACCGGGTAGGGCAGCGGATGGCCGAACGGCACGCCAACGTCCAGCGTCACATGATGGGCGATCAGAATCTCATACTGTTGGGGAAATTGCGCCAGAAGGCGGGCGCGTTCATCGTCGGGCAATTCCCAACCCGTGTACCCCGTGCTCATACCCTGGTCTCCGTCAGCGTCGTCCGCCGTTGAGGATGTCGTCCATCAGCTTGTTCGCCTCGGCGGGGCCGGACAGCAGTTCGATCATGCGGATTGCGGTGTATCCCGTCCGCGATCCGCCCGCCGTCGCCCCGCCGCCCAGCGATTTTCGGGCCTGTTCGGTGAGGGAGGTTGTGGCCTTTTGCGTCACGGTCTTCAATTCGCCGCGCAATCCAAGCGAGTCGGCGATGCTCGCACATTTGCGGAGCGCGCGCGCCTGATTTTCCGCCTGGAGGATCTGCGCCCGGTCGTTGACGCCGCCGTTCATGGCGGTCAGCGCGCCGACGATGCCGCCGTCTGCGTTGTCGAGAATCTGGCTTCGGACCATCTCGTGAATGGAACCGCGCACCTCTTTCAGGCGCTGGTCGAACGCCTTGTTCCGGCTCAACTCCATGGCGTTGCGGGTGGCGTCCAGGCTGGCGATCAGATCCACCGCCAGATCGGCGACGGCCAGCCGGTCCGCCTGCGCGTCCGGCGTCGCCTTCAAGGAGCGGGAGCGGTCCTCGATCTGGCCAACCACGGTGTCGGTCAGTTCCATGAACAGTTTGGCCCGTTCGGTGGGTTTCTGGCCGAAATCCATGTCGTGCAGGCCACCCAACAGCGCCGACGGGTTGCTCAAACGGGACGCGGCCAACAGAATGAAGATCTTCAGCGCGTCGGGGCGGGCGCGGGCGACCCGACGGCCCAGGTCGCGGATCCCGTCCAGATGATCTTTGTGCAGCTTGGAAACCGGCTTGGGCGACAGCACCGCTTTCAGGTCACGGATTTCCGCCGCGATGGACATAATCATGGCGATGTCGGCGATCGCCCGCACGCGATCCGGGTTTAGGCGCAGATCCAGGGCGTCGTCGAAACGCCCGGCTTCTGTGTTGCTGGCAAGAGCGGCGACCACGCTGGCCGCCTCCACCCAAAAGGCTTCGGCCAGATTGTCGCGTTGCGGGCCGTCCTGCAACGCCCCGTGATAGGCCTTCAGCTTCGGGCGTCCGATCTGGGCTTCCACCACGGGCCACAGGCTGTTCATCAGCGCTCGCTCGATCACGCTGAGCGGCAGGGGATCATTCTTGCCGAAGGTCTCGAACAGATCCTCGAAGGGGTCGCAGAACAGGCGCTTCATGGTGGGGCGACGGTGGACGCGCAATTCCACCATACGGGGGCGGATGACCGCGATGGTCTGCTGGATGTCGGGGTGGTCGCCCATCTGTTCCAGCAACTCGACGATCTGCCGGAACTTTGGTTCGTCGATGTAGAGCAGCTTGTCGCCCAGCGCGATCAGGTCCTTGATGTCCATGATGCTAGGCCGCCCTTCCCTTGATCGTTTCAATCCGCATCACCAGATCGACGTCGAGCTGACCGCTGCGCCAATCCACATAGGCGCGCACCGAACGGCGGTTGCTTTGCAACAGCTTTTCCGCCGCCAGAACTTGATCCGCGCGCGCCTCGTCCTTGGGCAGCAGGGGGATGACGCGGAAGATGTCGTGCACCGCCATGTCCTGTTCGTGGCGGCTGCGGGTGACGGCGTCGGACCAGAGAACGATCAGAAACTCCCAGCCGTCGAGCAGCCAGGACAGCCGGGTGGCCGCCTTGCGCACCAGCAGCCGTTTGGTGTCCCATTGCCGCAACAGCGTTTCAAACGAGGCGACCGACTGGTCGAGCTGGGTCATCACGTTGCGGGCGTGGTTGACGGTGTGCTCGGCGACCTCGGCGCAAAAGCCGCCGATGGGCGCGGCTTCGGACACGTTGCCGGTGGCCCACTCGGTCATGCTGTCGCGAAAGCCGTTGAGATCGCGCATCAGACGGCGCAGGCGGGCGGGTTTGGGCGAGCTGGACAGGCCGATGGATTCCAGATACCCAGCCAATTCGGCGATGCGGCTGAAAAGTTCAGTCGGCTCCATGCCCAGCTTGTGGGCGGCCTTCGACATCAGATCGCGCGTCAGCTTCTGCCCCTGCGCCGAGGCGAGGCCCGCGCGCAGGATGTCGGTGGATTCCAGACCGGCGGATTTCAGGGCTTCGACGATCAATTGATAATTGATGAGGAGGCGTTGCTCCTCGTCATCGCCCAGCGCGGCCTCGGCGGCCTCAACCGCGTGGGGACCGGCCAATCCGCAGCGGGCGGCTTCCAGAACGGCCTTGCGGATGTCGTCGGGGGAGCAGCCTTCGCTTTTGGCGATCAGGTCGTGCAGCATCCGGTCGTGGACCGTCATCGGAAAGGCCAGCGGCAGCGACTTCCACGGCACCACGTAAATGCCGCGCCCTTCCGACAGGTTGGGGATCAACACTTCCAACTGATCCCGGCTGTCCTTGCGGACGCGCGTCTGGGCCAGGACGGGCGTGGTGAAGGCCACGGCGGCGCCGCGATCCTCGAAGGTGGACGGCGCGAAATTGGTGAGAGAACGCATAAGAGTTCCGACCGTGCCTGCGAGAGAGTGTGGAGCGATTACGCCGCCGCTAACCTGAATTTTGCGTTAAATCCAATATACATGCCAACCGAAATCGGCTCCTTGGGTTGGTCCCCAAGGTCACGATGTCGGGCGACCGTCACCAAATTGTCCCTTTTCCATCGCTCAACCCTCCCCATATGCCGGGGGCTGGTTTTCTGGAAAGAGGCATCAAGATTGTGACGCGCGACACGCCGCCCGCCGCTTCGGCCCCGCCCATGGCGCGGCTGCGGCAAGGGGTGATGATCGGCCTGGGTTGCACGATCATTTTGGTCGGATTGGTCATCGCGCCGTTGCCGGGGCCGGGCGGCCTGCCGGTGATGCTTGTGGGCGGCGTCCTGGTTCTGCGCAATTCGGCGGACGCCCGGAAATTTTTCGTGCGGATGAAACGCCGCTACCCGCGCGTGCTTGGTCCGATTGAACGGCTGCGGGTGAAGCTGCGGACGCGGCGGCATCTGCGCCGCACGCGACAAGACGACAGCGCGGCATAAGAGATCGGCGGACAGGAGTCTGGACATTCCCCCGCCGCTGCCGCCATCCTGACCGCCCGTTTGAGGTTTGGAGGCATCGGTGAAGTCGGGCAACGCAATCCTGTCGAGCTATGGCACCACGATTTTCGAGGTCATGTCCCGCTTGTCGGAGGAGCATGGCGCGATCAATCTCGGCCAGGGATTCCCCGATGAACGCGGCCCGGCCGACGTGCTGGACGCGGCGGCGACGGCCCTGTTGACGGGGTGGAACCAATACCCGTCGATGATGGGAACCCCCGATCTGCGGCAGGCGCTGGCCAGCCACGCCAAGCGCTTTTACGATCTGGACGTCGATTGGAAGACGGAGACGATGGTGACGTCCGGCGCGACGGAGGCGTTGACCGCCTGCCTGCTCGGCCTCATCAATCCGGGCGACGAGGTCGTGCTGTTCCAGCCGATGTATGACAGCTATTTGCCCATCGTCCGGCTGGCGGGCGGCGTGCCGCGTTTCGTCTCGCTGAAGGCCCCGGATTGGAGCTTCACCCGGGCCGATCTGGAAGCGGCCTTTTCGCCGCGCACCAAGCTCGTCCTCATCAACGATCCGCTGAATCCGGCGGCCAAGGTGTTTTCCCGGCCCGAGTTGGAACTGATCGCCGAATTCGTCCAGCGTTTCGACACGCTGGCGGTGTGCGACGAGGTTTACGAGCATTTGGTGTTCGATGGCCGCCGCCACATCCCGCTGATGACGCTGCCGGGGATGCGCGACCGTTGCCTGAAGATCGGTTCGGCGGGCAAGACCTTTTCCTTGACCGGCTGGAAGGTCGGCTACGTCACGGCGGCCCCGCATCTGTTGCAGCCGGTGGCCAAGGCGCACCAATTCCTGACCTTCACCACCCCGCCCAACCTGCAAACGGCGGTGGCCTTCGGGCTGAACAAGGACGACGGCTATTTCGCCGAATTGGCGGGCGGGCTTCAGGCCAAGCGGGACCGGCTTGCAACGGGGCTGTCGGCTGTGGGTTTCGAGGTGCAACCGTCGGCGGGGACCTATTTCGTGGTGGCCGACATCGGCCGCTTCGGCTTTGACGGCGACGATCAAGCCTTTTGCCGTTGGTTGACGGCGGAAGCGGGGGTGACGGCGATTCCGGTGAGCGCCTTCTTTGTCGAAGACGCGCCGAAAAGCTGCGTGCGTTTCTGCTTCTCAAAGAAAAACGAGGTGCTGGACGCGGCGATTGAACGGCTGTCGCGGCGCTTCGGCGCGGTTTGAATCAGAGCGTTCCCAAGCGACGTGTCATCGAAGGCGCGGCGTTTGGGGGCGAATTCAGTGCTCGGGTCGGCACAACTCGCGACGCAGCACGCCTTGCAGTGTTCGCAAAGCGAGACCCCCGACCAGGAGCGCCGTCAGACCGAACAGAAGCATGCCGGCCCAGCCGTAGAGGCGGATGCCCGACCGCTCGCCCATCACCAGTGTGGCGACAGTGAAGGCGGCAAGCGGGAAGGAATAGGCCCACCACGACAGGGTGAAGCTCAATCGTGCGAAGTTGCGAATCTGCGGCAGCATCAGCAGGAAGAAGAAGGCCGCCGAGAAGTAGAGCATCCGGGCGAAGGTGTCGATCCCGCCGCTGAGGCCGACATAGGAGACGAAGCCGACCGACGGCGGCGCCAGCAGGATGAACAGCGTCGGCGCCAGCCGTCCAGGCAGCGGGCTGTGGAAGAACAGCCGGTAGAGAATGATCGTCAACAGCGGCAACCAGAAGACCATCCCGATGGAGAAATAGAACCAGGACAGTTCTGCCGGCGCGTGGCGCAGTCCGGCCAACGGCGCCAGGATGTTGCCGACCACCGGAATGAACCAGGCCGGGTTCATGTGGACCACCTCGAAACGGGAATGCTCGATCCAGGCGGTGATGACCATGACCGTCAGCACGAGATGCCCCGCCGCGCCCGCCGCCCACAGCAGGAAGGACAGTTCGGCATCCACCGGCAGCGCGGCCGTTCCCAGCAGGATGGCGCTGATGGTGATGGTGGGGAAGAAGCAGATGCGGATGGGATGGCGCCATTCCGCCAGAACCGCGTCCGGGTGCCGGATGGCCTTGGCGAGATAGGCTGTGGCCAGGATCGCGAAGACGCCGATGGTTGCCGCGAACAGCAGGGCGCCCGTGCCGGACGGCAGCGTCCGCATGGCTTCCAGCCGTTGGGCGGCGAGGGTGAGGCCGCTCAGCCCCATTACGGTGGAGAAGAAGGAA
Organism: Azospirillum cavernae; assembly: GCF_003590795.1. GTDB lineage: Bacteria > Pseudomonadota > Alphaproteobacteria > Azospirillales > Azospirillaceae > Azospirillum > Azospirillum cavernae. Next base: position 509,381 of record NZ_QYUL01000005.1, on the reverse strand, counting down.
ACCGGGAAGTCGCGCAGACGGGCGGTCGGCGGGGCTGCGGTGTGGGACGCTGCGGCCGTCATGCCAGTGTCGCTCATGGTGGACTCCTGTGCTGGGGGATGCGTCATCCGCAGGCGCAACCGTCATGACCGCCGCCGGGGGGAAGCGTGCCGTCGAGCAAGGCCGACACCGCTATGCTGGGATCGGTTTCGGTTGTGGACAAGGCTATTACGCCGCGCTCACGCAGGCGCGCGACGACTCCCGTCCCGGCACTGCCGGCGATGACGACGTCGATCATATCCAGCGGGTGGGGACCGCCGGTGAAGGCGTGGAGCGTCATCTCCGGTGGATGATCGAGCCGACCGCATTCCACCGGCTGGCTGCCGGAGACGGCGTCGAACAGCAGGAAGCGGCGGGTCCTGCCAGCATGCGGGGTTACGGTGCGGTAATTTTGGCTCGCGACGGCGAATCTCATCTCTGGACTCAGGTGCTGGGTGGCTTTCGCCAATGCTTTGCCGCCAGCGCAATGGTTGTCATTGCGAATTCGCAAGGGAGAGGGAGCATTGGGATAATTTTTCCCCGTTTCGCTGAACACGGGTTCACGCAGATCGTCGCTCGGCCTGCTCGGGTGTGATTTTATTTTCTATGGGCGACGGAGTATTTTTCTGCAACCTTTAGTAACTTATGATATCACAATAATCAATGTTCGATTGAACGTATTGAATTGATGCTGTGTTGGTGGAACGATGTCGCGCAGTTTTTTTGTTGGATTGAAACGCTGATGTGTAGGGATGGGCGGAAATCACGGCACGCCATATTTCCGCCCCGTGATTTCAAACGTGGAAGCTTTCCCCGCAGCCGCAGCGGCCTTTTTCGTTGGGGTTCTTGAAGACGAAGCCTGTCTGGAACTTGTCGTCCACGTAATCCATCTCGCTGCCGATCAGGAACATGACGGCGGCGGGGTCGATCATGACGGTGACGCCCTTGTCCTCCACCACCTCGTCGAACTTCATCTTTTCCTTGGCGTATTGCACGTCGTAGCTGAGGCCGGAGCAGCCGCGCGCCTTCACGCCGATGCGCAGGCCGACGACGTCCCCGGTCGCCTTGGACATCAGCGCCTTCACGCGCTCGGCGGCGCTGTCGGTGATGGTGATCGCCTTGGGAAGCGGACGGGCCATGGCGGTGGTCTCCCTCAAAAAACGCTCAGAACATATCCAATTGCAGGCGGGCGACTTCGGACATCATCCCCTGGTGCCAGGGCGGTTCCCAGACCAGTTCGATTTTGACCTCGTTCACGTCCTCGACGCTTTTGACCGTCTGGCGGACCTGCTCGGGCAATTCGCCCGCCACCGGACACATGGGGCTGGTGAGGGTCATGTCAATCTCGACATTGCGGTCCCCATCCATGTCCACGCGGTAGATCAGGCCGAGTTCCCAGATGTCCACCGGGATTTCCGGGTCGTAGCAGGTCTTGATCGCCGCCACGACGCTGTCCATCAGGGCTTCGCGCGGGTCGTCGCCACGGGTGTCGAGCGGGGCCTCGCCGGAGGTTTCGATCTGGCGGGGCAGGGCGTCTTCGGGCATGTCAGTCACCCCTTCTCTCGTCAAAAGCTGTCGCTGGAGGCGGCATCCTGACCATGCAGGGCCGCGTTCATGGCGTGCCACGCAAGCGTGGCGCATTTCACCCGCACCGGGAATTGCCGGACGCCGGACATGACCATCAGCTTTTCCATGGTCTCGTCGTCCACCGGCCCATGGTCGGCGTGGTCTTCGTCGTCCTTGGTGCACAAATCGTGGAAGGTCTGGAACAGGGTTTCGGCCTCCTCCGCCGTCTTGCCGCGCACCAGCTCCGTCATCATCGACGCGCTGGCGGTGGAGATGGCGCAGCCGCGCCCCTGAAAGGCCACATCCTCGACCACCCCGTCCTTCACGGTCAGATAGACCATGAAACGGTCGCCGCACATCGGGTTTTCGCCCTTGGCCTGACGGTTGGACTCGTCGGGATGGCGGAAGTTGCGGGGGTGTTTGCCGTGATCCAGGATCACTTCCTGATACAGCTCGCGCAGATCGTCCATCATGCTCCGAAGAACTCCTTGACCGCGAGAAGGGATTCGACGAGCGCGTCGGCCTCCGACCGGGTGTTGTACAAACCGAAGGAGGCGCGGACGGTCGGCCCCACCTCGAACCGTTCGGCCAGCGGCTCGGCGCAATGGCGGCCAACCCGCACCGCCACGCCATACTGATCGACGATGGTGCCGACGTCGTGCGGGTGCACGCCGTCCAGCGCGAAGGAGATGATCGGCCCCTTGCCCGGCGCGGTGCCGATGATGCGCAAACCGGCGACCTGGGAAAGCTGCTGGGTGGCGTATTGCAACAGGTCGTGTTCGTGCGCGGCGATGGCGTCGCGGCCCAGCGATTCGATGTAGTCGATGGCGGCGCCCAGCCCGATCACTTCCGTGATCGGCGGGGTTCCCGCCTCGAAGCGGGCGGGCGGGGCCTTGAAGGTCGTGCCTGCGAAGCTGACGGATTCGATCATGTCGCCGCCGCCCTGGTAGGGCGGCATCCGCTTCAGAATGTCGTATTTGCCGTAGAGCACGCCAAGCCCGGTGGGGGCGTAGAGCTTGTGGGCGGTGAAGACGTAGAAATCGGCGTCGATCTCCTGCACGTCCACCGGGCCGTGAACCACGGCCTGGCTGCCGTCGAACAGCACCGGCACGCCGCGTTCGTGGGCCAGCGCCGCGATGGTCTTGGCGGGGGTGACGGTGCCCAGCACGTTGGAGCAATGGGTGATCGCCACCAGCTTCGTGCGGTCGGACAGCAGATCCTTGTAGGCGTCGAGGTCGAGAACCCCGTCGTCGTCGCAGGGTACCACCTTGATGACGATCTTCTTTTCGGCCTGGAGCAACTGCCACGGAACGATGTTGGCGTGATGCTCCATGATCGACAGGATCACCTCGTCGCCTTCGTTCAGGAAGGTCCGTCCATAGCTGGCCGCCACAAGGTTGATCGCCTCGGTCGAACTGCGGGTGAAGACGACGCAGCGCTCGCTGGGGGCGTTGATGAAGCGCGCCACCTTGGCCCGCACCGCCTCGAACTGGTCGGTGGCGGTCTGCGACAGGAAATGCACGCCGCGATGGATGTTGGAATAATCCTCTTCCAGAAAGCGGGTCATCGCCTGGATGACCTGGCGCGGTTTCTGGGCCGAGGCGCCGCTGTCGAGATAGACCAGCGGCTTTCCGGGCTTTCCCTTCCTGGCGTGGACGCTGCGGGCGAGGATCGGGAAATCCTCGCGGACGCGCAGAACGTCGAAAGCTGGGGACAGGATGGCGTCGGCGTCGGGCATCAGCGTTGTTCCTCCAACCAACCGGCGACGAAGCCCTGGAAGGCTTCGCGGATGGGGGCTTCGGCGATTTCGTCCAGAACATCGGACAGGAAGGCGCCGATCAGCAGACCGCGCGCCGTCTCCTTGTCGATGCCGCGCGCGCGCAGATAAAACAGCGCCGCGTCGTCCAGCTCGCCCGCCGTGCAGCCATGGCTGCATTTGACGTCGTCGGCGTGGATCTCCAACTCCGGCTTGGCGTCGATCTCGGCGCTGTCGGACAGCAGCAGCGCGCGGTTCAACTGGTGGCCGTCGGTCTTCTGGGCGTGGGGGCGGACGATGATCTTGCCCTGGAAGGCGGCGCGCGCGCTGTCGTCGATCACGCCCTTGTAGACCTCGCGGCTCGTGCCGTTGGGCTGGGCGTGGTCGATGATGGTCGAGATGTCGGCGTGCTGGTTGCCGCGCACCATATAGCCGCCGCTGACATGGGTCCGGGCGTCGCCGCCGTTCAAGGCGCTGACCACCTCGTTGCGCGACAGGCGCGCGCCGATGGTCAGGATGAAATTGTCGTAGCAACCGCCCGCCGCGACGCTGGCCGCGATGTGGGACAGGTGGAAGCTGGCGGCGTTTTCCCGCTGGGCTTTGCAGTGGTGGAGCGTCGCGCCCTCGCCCACGGTGATTTCGGCGACGTGGTTGCTCAGCGTCGCGTTGTCGCCCTGGCTGACGTGATGCTCGACCAGAACGGCGCGCGCCCCGGCCTCCAGCACGATCAGCGCGCGCGGGTGGCTGGCGGTGGTCGCGCCGTCGCGCCCGACCGAGACGAAGACCAACTCGATGGGCGCGTCCACGCTCACGCCGGTGGCGACGCGCAGCACGACGCCGTCCGTCAGGTCGGCGCTGTTCAGGGCGACCAGCGGACGATCCTCGGCGCTGGCCAGCCGTCCCAAATGTTCGGCGATCAGGCCGCTGTGGTTTTGGCAGGCGCTGGCGAAGTCGGTCAGCAGCACGCCGTCGGGCAGCCCGTCGGCCGTCGAGAGGTCGGCGCGGAAACGGCCATCGACGAAGACCAGACGCGGGCCGTTTTGCCCGTCGGCGCGCACGGTTGGCAGGCGGTCAATCGGGGCGTCGCCGCTCGCCGTCGTCACCGCCAGCTTGGCCAGATCGCGCAGGTTGGTGTAACGCCACGCCTCGTTCTTGATGGTCGGCAGGCCGACCGCCGCGAAGCGGGCGCGGCCCTGGGCGCGCAGCTCCGCCACCACAGGCAAAACAGCGGTGGACTGTCCGTCGAGCGGGGCGAGGAAGGCGGGGGCGGTCGTCGGATCGGCCCCGCGCGTTGAGTAGCCGGTCGTCGTCATCACGCCGCCTCGTCCACGCCGAAATCGCGGTAGCCGTTCTTTTCCAGCTCCAACGCCAGTTCCTTGCCGCCGGACTTCACGATCCGCCCCGCCGCCAGCACATGGACGAAATCGGGAACGATGTAGTCGAGCAGGCGCTGGTAATGGGTGATGACCAGCATCGAACGCTCCGGCGAGCGCAGGGCGTTGACGCCCTCCGCCACGATCTTCAGGGCGTCGATGTCCAGGCCGCTGTCGGTCTCGTCGAGAATGGCGAATTTCGGTTCGAGGATGGCCATTTGCAGCGTCTCGTTCCGCTTCTTCTCGCCGCCGGAAAAGCCGACATTGACCGCGCGCTTCAGCATGTCGTCCGACATGCCGAGCGCCTTGGTCTTCTCGCGCAGGATCTTCAGGAACTGCATGGCGTCGAGTTCCTTCTCGCCGCGATGCTTGCGCATGGCGTTGATCGCCGTCTTGAGAAAGGTCGTGTTGGCGACGCCGGGGATTTCAACCGGGTATTGGAAGGCCAGGAACACGCCCTCGGCGGCGCGCTCTTCCGGCTCCAGCGCCAGCAGATCCTTGCCGTAATAGGTCACGGAGCCGTCCGTCACCTCATACCCCTCGCGCCCGGCCAGCACATAGGACAGGGTGCTTTTGCCGGCGCCGTTTGGCCCCATGATGGCGTGAACCTCGCCGGGGCGGATCGTCAGATCGACGCCCTTCAGGATGTCCTTGCCATCGACCTTGGCGTGCAGATTCTTGATTTCGATCATGATGCGCTCTGTCCTTTTCTCACGCCGTCGCCACGCTTGCCCAGATGCGACCGCTTTGGCCTTTTTGGGGGACGCCCCCGTTTACCCGACGCTGCCTTCCAGGCTGATGCCGACCAGCTTTTGCGCCTCGACCGCGAATTCCATGGGGAGTTCCTTCAGGACCTCCTTGCAGAAGCCGTTGACGATCAGGGACACCGCGTCCTCTTCGGAAATGCCGCGCTGGCGGCAGTAGAAAAGCTGGTCGTCGCTGATTTTGGCCGTCGTCGCCTCATGCTCGATGCGGGCGGAGCGGTTGCGGCTTTCGATGTAGGGAACGGTGTGCGCGCCGCAGGCGTCGCCGATCAGCAGGCTGTCGCACTGGGTGTGGTTGCGCGCGCCCTCGGCCTTGGGCAGGATCTTGACCAGCCCGCGATAGGTCTGCTGCGCCTTGCCCGCCGAAATCCCCTTCGACACGATGGTCGAGCGGGTGTTCTTGCCGATGTGGATCATCTTGGTGCCGGTGTCGGCCTGCTGGCGGTTGTTGGTGATGGCGACCGAGTAGAATTCGCCCACCGAATTGTCGCCTTGCAGGATGCAGCTCGGGTATTTCCAGGTGATCGCCGATCCAGTTTCCACCTGCGTCCAGGAGATCTTGGAGTTCTTGCCCCGGCAGGCGCCGCGCTTGGTCACGAAATTGTAGATGCCGCCGACGCCCTCGGCGTTGCCGGGATACCAGTTCTGCACGGTGGAGTATTTGATCGTCGCGTCGTCCATCGCCACCAGCTCGACCACGGCGGCGTGGAGCTGGTTTTCGTCGCGCTGGGGCGCCGTGCAGCCTTCCAGATAGCTGACGTAGGATCCCGCGTCGGCGATGATGAGCGTGCGTTCAAACTGGCCGGTGTTGGCCTGATTGATGCGGAAATAGGTCGACAGCTCCATCGGGCAGCGGACGCCCTTGGGGATGTAGACGAAGCTGCCGTCGGTGAAGACCGCGCAATTCAGCGTCGCGTAAAAATTGTCGGTGTAGGGAACGACGGATCCCAGATACTTCTTAACCAGATCCGGGTGCTTTTGCACCGCTTCGGAAATGGCGCAGAAGATGATGCCCATCTCTTCCAGCTTGGCCTTGAAGGTGGTGGCGACCGACACGCTGTCGAACACCGCGTCCACCGCGATGGACGGGCTTTTGCCCTCCGACCCTTCGACGCCCGCCAGGATTTCCTGCTCGCGCAGCGGAATGCCGAGCTTGGCGTAGGTCGCCAGCAATTCGGGATCGACCTCGTCCAGCGACTTCGGCCCGACCTTTTGCTTGGGCGCGGCGTAGTAATGCGCGTCCTGGTAGTCAATCGGCGGGAAGCTCACGGCGGCCCATTGCGGCTCCTCCATCGTCTGCCAGACGCGGAAGGCGCGCAGACGCCATTCCAAAAGCCACTCCGGCTCGTTCTTCTTGGCGGAGATGAAGCGAACGATGTCCTCGTTCAGCCCCTTGGGCGCAACGTCGGATTCGATGTCGGTCGTGAAGCCGTACTTGTATTTCTGCTCGGTGACGGCGCGGACTTGATCGATGGTTTCCGGTTGGGCGGCCATGGCGTGCCTCGTCCTTCTCAAGAAATCGGTTGGAGCGCCGGTTGCGGGGCGGGGGCCGCAACGGACGGGGTGGCGGGAAGCGGAAACAGAACCGGCGTCATCATGTCGGCCAGCGTCACCTGTTCCAGCGCGCCACGGATGGCGTTGTTGACCTTTTCCCAACCGCCGCGCATCGGGCAGAGCCGTTCAACGCCGCATTGGCTGTCGGCGCCGTCCACACAGGCGGTCAGCGCGATGGGGCCGTCGAGCGCGGTGATGATCTCGGCGATCGAGATTGCGTTCGCGGGGCGGCTCAGCGCATAACCACCGGCGGCGCCCCGTTGCGACGTGGTCAGCCCGGCGGGGGTCAGCGCCTTCATCAGCTTGGCCACCGTGGGGGCGGGCACGCCGGTGCGTTCCGCCAACAGGGTGACGGTGTGGACCGCGCCGACATGGCGCGCCATCTCGCTCAACACGACGATGGCGTAATCGGTCAGCTTGCTCAGCCGGATCATGGACGCGGAACCCCGGTTGCCGATCCGCCCGCACGCGGCGTGCGGGCTTCGGAATACAGGACTAAATTGGTCCTGATTAGGCGGTTTCCAGGGGGGCTTGTCAAGAAAAACTGCGGGCGGGAATCCCCCTCTGCTCCGCTTGGTTATACAACGCTGCCATGCAACCGAGCAGCCCCGGCGATGGTCGGGCGCGACGATCCGCCGCAGCCTGCGGACGGTGCGCCGCTGTTTTGCACGCAGACGTGCAGAGACTTTGAGATTCTTTTAAACTTTCCCGTTTAGGTTTGGTGTTGATCCAACCGGAGGGCGGCGGGCATGAGCGGTGTTTTCAGCGTTCTGTCGGATGCGCAAAGCGGCATGTTCCGCATGCAGCAGGCCAAAAAGCCCTGGGAAAAAGAGCTTGGGGCCAAGGACGCGCTGGGCCAATTGGCTGAAAAGGCGTCGAAGGCGGCGCAACCCTACAAACTGTCGGCCAAGCAGCAGAGCGACCACGCCACCGCCCAGGCGGCGCTGGAGGAGGCGCGGCGGATCGGCAGCCCCAAGGCTTCCGCCGAACAGAAGTTGGAACAGGTCGAGCGCAAGATCGAAGACCTGAAGCGGATGATGCGGTTCGCCCAGGGTGACGCCACCAAGCTGGCGCAATTGGCGCGCGAGGCGGCCTTGCTGGCGCGCGAGGCCGGACGGGCGGCGAAGGAGTATGCCGGCGGCGTCGCGGCGGCGGCGGAAATGGGGCTGCCCGGCGGCGCGGGCGCCATCGGGACGACGGAGATTACCCGCACCACCACCGTCACCACGCTGACCGTTCAGCACACGGCACTGTCCTTCTCGCTGCAAGTGACGGCGACGGCGGGCGCTGGCGACGAAGCGGCCCCGGCGCAAGAGGCGATGGCCGCGCCGGAGGTTGCCCTGTTGGCGGCCCCGAGCCTGGACGCGCCGCCGACCGATGCGCCCGCCGACGCGGCGGCGTTGAGCGGGGCGGGCGAGGGGAAAACCGACTCGTCGGGTTCGTCGGACGGGAAGGATGATGACCTGCCGCCGGATCTGGCGCGCTTGGTTGACGGCGCGTTGTCCGGCTTGCGCGACGGCGACGGCTTGATCCCCAGCAATCGGCGGGACAGCGCGCACGCGGCGATGCAGAGCCTGATGACCGACAATGACCTGAAGATGTCCCGCTACAAGGAGGCCGACGCGTTCGGGCAGCGGGTCGAAAAGGTGCTGAGGGTCGCCAAGCGCGCGTTGAGCGACGCCAAAATCGCCAACGAGCAGGAGGAATCCGAGAAGCGTCGGAAGGAAAAGCGGGAAGAGTTCAAGGTCGATGAGAGAATGATCGACGCGGCGCAAAAGGAGGTCAACAATTTGCGCCAAGCGGCCTTCGGTTCCAACATCACCATCGCATCCCTGCTGGGCGGCGCCGACAAGGCGAACGGTCAAGAGGCCGCCGCCACCGGCGGCGTCAGCGACGCGTTGTCCAGCGCCGTCGCCGCGCAGGCGGCCCCTCAAGCCGACGCGGGAGCGGGCGCGGTCAATCTGCTGGCGTGATCGCCCGCGTCCTCGCCTGCGCCCTCGGCGACGGGCGGAGCGGCCAGGATGCGGCCCAGCGCCTCGTAAACGCGTGGGTTCTCCATTTGCGCGACGTTGAAGCGCATGAAGCCGTCCGCCGATTGGGAGACGCTGAAGACGTTGCCGGGCGCTAGGATGAGCGAGTCGCGCAGCGCCGCCCGCGCCACCGCCGCCGCGTCGCGGCCATCGGGCAATCGGCACCACAGATGCGGGCCGCCGCGCGGCGTCAGCCAGGGGCGCACGCCAAGCATGTCCAGCTTGCCCGCAGCTTCGCGCCGCGCCCGCGCCAATCGGCGGTGCAGGCCGTCCAGATGCTTGCGGTAACTGCCGTCGCTCAAGGCCGCGACGATGATTTCGGTGGCGACCGGGCTTGGGCCGCCGAAATTCGTGGCGACTTGCAGATCGACCAGAGCCTCCAGCCAATCCGGCCTTGCGGCGATGTAGCCGCAGCGGATCGACGCCGACAGGGTTTTGGAAAAGCTGCCGATCCGAATGACCCGCGTCAAACCGTCCAAGGCGGCCAATCGCGGTGACGGGGTCGGCTCGAATCCCGCGAAGATGTCGTCCTCGACGACGACGAGGTCATGGGCCGCAGCGGCGTTGAGCAGCGTGTGGGCGGTCTGCGGCGACAGGGTCGCCCCGGTTGGGTTGTGCAGCGCGGAGTTGGTGATGTAGAGGCGGGGGCGGTGCTGTTCCAGCGCCTGCGCGAACAGCGCGGGATCCGGCCCGGTCGGCGTGTAGGGCACGCCGACGATGCGGACCTGATGGGCGCGCAACAGGGCCTGAAAGTTGAAATAGCCCGGATCATCGACGAGCGCCGTGTCGCCGGGGCGCAGCAGGAAGCGGCAAATCAGGTCGATGGCCTGGGTTCCCGACAAGGTCAGCAGGATCTGATCGGGGCCGACCGCCAGCCCTTCGTCAGCGAATTGGCGGGCCAGCAGCCGACGCAGGGCGAAGGAGCCGCGCGCGCCGCCGTAATCCGCCAACACAGAATCATCGGCGCGGGCGAGGTGGCGCAGCGCGCGCCGGATCGCCGCTTGCGGCATCCAATCGGCGGGCAGCCAGCCGCAGCCGGGCTTGAGCATTCCGGCCCCAGCGTCGAGCGATTGCCGGGACACCCAAAAGGGATCAATCGCCCGATCCAGCCGGGGTTCGACCGCCGCCACCGCGAGCGGCGGCGCGCCGCCCGACACGTAAAAGCCGGAGCCGGGGCGGGCGCGGATCACCCCGTCCGCCGCCAGCCGGTCATAGGCCTCCACCACGGTCGAGGGCGACACCCCCATGATGTCGGCGAAGCGGCGGATCGAGGGCAGCTTTTCGCCTGGGGACAGCGCGCGACCGGCGATTTTCCGGCGGATCGCGTCCATCACCTCGCCCGTGCGTGTTTTTGCCCGCTGTTCCATCGCTTGGCTCTCCGCCATCCGTATTGATTCAGTAGACCGTACAGTTTTGTGAAATTGTATGGGACTGTCTCTGTCTGCGCCAGCGCCGTTCGCGCTAGCGTTCCCCGCATCGGATGAATCCAACCAAGGATGATGGGATGCGGGCGCGGACGGATGGGTGGTGGAGCGGCTTGTGCGGGGTGGTCATTTTCAGCGGATCGCTGCCTGCCACCCGGCTTGCGGTCGGCGGTTTCGAGCCGTTGTTCCTGACCTCGGCGCGGGCGGTGATCGCCGCTCTGTTGGGGGCCGCCCTGCTGCGGGCGCTGCGGCAAAGCCGTCCGGGGCGCGGCGATCTGGCGTCGCTGGCGGTGGTGGCGCTTGGCGTCGTCGTCGGTTTCCCGCTGCTGACCGCGCTGGCGCTTCAACGCGTGACGTCGGCCCATTCGGTGGTTTTCATCGGGCTGTTGCCGCTGTCCACCGCCATTTTTGCCGTTTTGCGCGGAGGCGAGCGGCCAAAGCCGGTGTTTTGGTTGTTTTCAGGGTTGGGAAGCCTCTGCGTCGCCGGATTCGCCCTGCTTCAAGCGGGCGGCGGGTCGTTGGAGGGCGATCTGTTGATGGTTTTGGCGATTGTGCTGTGCGGGCTTGGCTACGCCGAAGGCGCGACCCTGTCGCGGCGGCTGGGCGGCTGGCAGGTCATTTCCTGGGCGCTGGTGCTGGCGTTTCCGGTCATGGCGGCGCTCGCGCTGGCGACCTTGCCCGACGTGTGGAGCGGGGTGGACGGCGCGGCTTGGGCCGGGTTGGCCTATGTCTCCGTCTTCAGCATGCTGATTGGTTTTGTCTTCTGGTATCGCGGGCTGGCGCTGGGCGGCATCGCCGGGGTCGGCCAGTTGCAATTGCTGCAACCCTTTTTTGGGCTGGCGCTGGCCGGGTTTCTGCTGGGCGAACCCGTCGCCTGGACGATGGTCGCCGCGACGGGGGTGGTCGTGCTGTGCGTCGCTGGAGCCAAACGCTTTGCTTAGCGTTTCTCGGCCAGCACGCGGTTGGCGATGACCACCGCTTGGGTGCGGCTGTAGACCTTCAGCTTTTGCAGGATCGCCGAGACATGCGCCTTCACCGTGGTTTCGGTGATGCTGAGGTCGAAGGCGATTTCCTTGTTCAGCTTGCCGGTGCCCAGCAATTCCAAGACCCGCAATTGTTGCGCTGTCAGGGTGGCGATGCGCCGGGCGATGTCGGCGGTTTCGGCGTCTTCGGCGACCTCCTCGGCCAGCCCCTCCTCGCTTTGCGGCGGCAGGTAGATTTCGCCGTTCAGCACATGGCGCAGGGCGGCGGCGATGGCGTCGCGCGGGGTGGATTTGGGGATGAAGCCCGCCGCGCCGCTGTCGATGGCCTCGCGCACCATCCGCCGTTCCTCATGCGCCGACACCATGACGACGGGGGTGGCGGGGAAGCGCTGGCGCAGAATGCGCAGCCCGTTCAAGCCGTTCATGCCCGGCATATTGACGTCCAACAGCACAAGGTCGAAATCCTCGCCGCCGCCCTGCAACGCGGCGATCACCGCGTCCAGGCTGTCCGCCTCCAGCACGCTGCTGGCTTGGCAGGAATAGAGGACGGCGTTGCGCAGGGCGTCACGCACCATCGGGTGGTCGTCGGCGATCAAAATCCGGGTCATGGCAACCGCTGCGGTGTGCGGACTGTTGTGTCAGCGGATTTGTCGCACGGACCGGCAGGCGCGTCCAGTGCGACGCATGCGTCAATCGGAGCGTGAATCGGCTGGGCGGTCGGGCCATGCGCCGCTCAGCGGGCTGCGGCTGGCGTTGATGGTGGCCTTGACCTTGGCCAGATGCTGGCGGGCCGGGTCGCCCAACCGCAGGGCCACCCCGGTGGACAGCACGTCGATCAGGGTCAGATGCACCAGCCGGGAGGCCATCGGCGTGTACATTTCGGTGTCTTCCACCGGCAGGCTGGCGATTGTGACCGTCGCCAATCGGGACAACGGCGAGTCGGGCGCGGTGATGGCGACCACAGCGAGGCCCTGCGCGCGGGCGGCGGCGGCCAGATCATTGACGGCGCCGCTGCGCCCGCTGTTGGACAGGGCCAGCAGCAGGCCGTCCGTTCCCAGATTCAGCAGCAGCATGCGGGCCAGCACCGGATCGGAGCAGGGTTGGGCGTTCGCGCCAAAGCGCAACAGCTTGTGGGCGGCGTCCTGCGCCAGCGCCCCCGACGCGCCGATCCCGACGCACAGGATGCGCGGGGCGTCGGCCAGCCGGGCGATGGCGTCGCCCAGCGCCGCGTCGTCCAGCGCGTTGGCGGCGGCGGTCAGGGCGGCGGCGCTCGATGAAAAAATTTTTCGCGCCAGCGCGCTGACGCTGTCGTCCGGCGCCACGTCCTGGCTGACATAAGGGGTGCCGCCGCGCGCCTGGCATTCGGCCAGCCGCAGCTTGAAATCGGGGAAGCCGCCGCAGCCGACGCTGCGGCAAAAGCGGACGACGGTCGCCTCGCTGACCTCGGCGCGGTGGGCCAGCGAGGTGACGTTCAACTCCAGCACCGCGCGCGGGTTGTCCAGCACCAGATCGGCCACCTGCGCCTCGGAGCGTTTCAGCGTGGGCCGCAGACGGCGGATGTCTTCCAGAATGTTGATCGGGTGGGGCATGGGGCCGACGGTGCGAGGCGAGCGGGCTATGGGTGGATGGACCAGCAGTATGGCGATGATTTTCATCAAAGGCGAGGACTCATCGGAAAATCCGGCAAAACACGCCAGTTCATGAAATTTTTTTTCTTAACAGAGGCGTGGACTGGGCGTATGGTTGGCCCTGTGAACCATCGCGCCCCTCCAGCGGCGCCTCCAGCGGTTGAGTCGTCAGCATGAGCAAGCCCCTGAATTCCGCCACCCTGAATTCCATCGTCGCCCGCGTCACCGACCGGATCGCCGCGCGCAGCCGCGACAGCCGCAGCGCCTATCTGGCCCGTCTGGAGGCGGCGAGCGCCACGCCGCGCCGCGAAAAGCTGGGCTGCGCCAATCTGGCCCACGCCTTCGCCGCCTGCTCGGCCACCGACAAGGAGGGGCTGCGCGGCGGCGTCAAGCCGTCCATCGGCATCGTCACCGCCTTCAACGACATGCTGTCCGCCCACCAACCCTATGAACGCTATCCGGCGGTCATCAAGGAGGTGGTGCGCCAAGCGGGCGGCGTCGCTCAGGTGGCGGGCGGCGTTCCGGCCATGTGCGACGGTGTGACGCAGGGCTATGAGGGGATGGAGCTGTCGCTGTTCAGCCGCGACGTGATCGCGCTGGCCACCGGCGTCGCCCTGTCGCACGCCACTTTCGACGGCGCGCTGTGTTTGGGGATTTGCGACAAGATCGTGCCCGGCCTGATGATCGGCGCGCTGTCCTTCGGCCATCTGCCGACGATCTTCGTGCCCGCCGGGCCGATGCCGTCCGGCCTGTCCAACGCCGACAAGGCCAAGGCTCGCCAGCTCTACGCCCAGGGCAAGGTCGGGCGCGAGGAGCTGTTGGAAGCGGAATCGCAATCCTATCACGCGCCCGGCACCTGCACCTTTTACGGCACCGCCAACACCAACCAGATGCTGATGGAGATCATGGGCCTGCATCTGCCCGGCGCCAGCTTCGTCAACCCCAACACCCCGCTGCGCGAGGCGTTGACCGAGGAGGCCGCTCGCCGGATCGTGGCGATGACCCAGCCCGGCGGCGGCGCGCCGATTGGGCGGATCGTTGACGAGCGCGCGATGGTCAACGGCATCGTCGGTCTGCTGGCCACCGGCGGCTCGACCAACCACACCCTGCACATCCCCGCCATCGCGGCGGCGGCGGGGATTCAGTTGAATTGGGAGGATTTCTCCGACCTGTCGGCGGCGGTCCCACTGCTGGCGCGGGTCTATCCGAACGGCTCGGCGGACGTGAACCGCTTCCACGCGGCGGGCGGCATGCCCTTTGTCATCGGGCAACTGCTCGACGCCGGGCTGCTGCACGCCGACGTGGCGACGGTGTGGGGCGATGGCGGCCTGGAGGCCTATCGCGCCATGCCGGAGGTGAGCGACGGCGGCGCGCTGTCCTGGCGCGCCCAGCCCACCGAGCAGAGCGGCGACCCGAGCGTGGTCGCCACCGTCGCCGCCCCCTTTGCGGCGGAGGGCGGTTTGCGGGTGCTGACCGGCAATCTTGGGCGCGGCGTCATCAAGGTGTCGGCGGTCAAGGCCGAACACCGCGTGGTCGAGGCTCCGGCCCGAGTCTTCGACAGCCAGGAGGGCGTGCAGGCGGCCTTCCGCGCCGGGGAGTTGGACCGCGACGTGATCGTGGTGGTCCGTTATCAGGGGCCGGGGGCCAACGGGATGCCGGAACTCCACAAGCTGACCCCGCCCTTGGGCGTGCTTCAGGACAAGGGGTTCAAGGTCGCGTTGGTGACGGACGGGCGCATGTCGGGCGCGTCGGGCAAGGTTCCGGCGGCCATCCATGTGACGCCGGAAGTCAAGGGCGGCGGCCCGCTGGGCCGGGTGCGCGACGGCGATGTTCTGCGCTTGGACGCCGAGGCCGGGACGCTCGACGCGCTGGTCGACGCGGCGGAGTGGGACAGCCGGGGCGCGCCGCCGCCCGCCAGCGAGGACGCCGGGCATGGCTGTGGCCGCGAGCTGTTCGGCCTGTTCCGCAACGCGGTGAGCGGCGCGGAGTCCGGGGCGTCGGTGTTCGGCTTGCTGGGCCGTTGAAAAGGCAAAAGGGCGGTTCCGGTTGGAGCCGCCCTTTTTCGTTGGCTCACGGTCTTTGGTTCAAGACGTGGGGAAATCCGGCCAGTTGATGGTTTGGGCGATCGCGTCGCCCAGCGTGACGTAGCTTTCCAACTGGAACTCGTCAAAGAACTGGTCGGCGGTGCTTTGGTTCGGGAAGGGCGGGTTCCCCGCCGCGTAGCCGTAAACATCGGCGGGCAGGGCGTCCACCATGGTCAGCTTGATGTAGACAAGCCGCCCTTTGGACCCGTCGGGATAGGCGATCAGCCCCTCGATCCAGCCGCGTTCCGCGACGCTCACGCCGGGGAAATTGACCGATGGCCGTTCAGGCCGCAGATCGGCCAGATTGCCGCCCGGCCCGCCCGGAAAGCTGATGTCGGTGGCGAAATCCGCCCGCGCCTTTTCGATCAGGGCCGTCAAATCGGCGAATCGGTAGGTTGGGTCGGCGGCGCCATCGACGGCGACGATGGTGCGGACCCGTCGGCGAATCAACTCATACAGGCCGGTGTTGTCGAAATGCCCGCCGTCGCTCAGCATGTGAAACCAGGCCGAACGGTGGAAGCCGCCGCCGGTCAGCGACCGGAAGCCGGGAACCAGATAATTGCCGTTCGACATGGGCTTTTCCGGGTTGCTGACCCAGTAACCCAGTTGCAGGCCGAACAGCGACAGCAGGAACGACACCGCGCCGTTGCGCAGGATGCTGGGCTGCGCCCCCGGCCCGACATGGGCGTTGACCGCCGCCCCGGAAATCGCCACGGCGGTGGCCAGCGTCAGCCCGTCGCGGCTGCCCCGGCCCATGATGTCGCTGGTGGGAAACCAGCCGGTGGAGGACGAACCGGAATGGATCGGCGTCAGCACGTAATTGTCGCCGCCGCGCCCGCGCACCTGCGTGTTGGGTGAGTCGATCAGGATGACGTTGGTGTTGAGCAGGTGGAAGGGGCGTTGGTCAAAGCCGGTCAACGGCGCGCCGTTCGCCTCGGTCGCGGCGGTCCATTCCTGGGTCGCGACGGCGTCGGCGTTGGGCAGGAAGGCTTCCATCAGCCGGTCGCGGTACATGCGGTGCAGCGACATCATGTTGAGATCGGCGACCCAGCCGGTCAGCAGCGCGACGGCGAGCAGCAGCAAGGCCCCCCACAGCGGCAGCTTGAACGAGAAATCATAGGCGACGAGCAGAACCCCGACCACGGCCAGCGCGGCGGCGACGGGGGCCAGCGCGCCGACCAGGGGCGACGTCGGCGTGTTGGTCGAGGGGCGGGTGTCGCTTTTCGTCGAACCGCTGAGTTTGGCGGCGACCGACACCAGCCAACTGACGGCGACCGAAACGCCGCCCAACCCGGCCCCGGCGAAATCCTGACGGATGTAGTCGGCCAGCAGGACGTCCACGGCGGCGCGCAAATAGGGCAGCAGGCCGATGACGATCAAGCCGACCGCGCCGCCCAGCGCCAACCCGCCCCAGCGCTGCCAACTCAGCCGCCAGAGGTAGCGGCGTTTGGCGACGACGTCGGCGGTGACGCCGGTGGCCAAGGCGTAGATCAGGGCGGCGAGCGCGAAGAAAACGGCTATGGCGACCGCCCCCCACAGCGCGCCGGTCAACCCGACGCCGCCGGGCAGACAATTGGCAAGCTGTTCCAGGACATACAGCCCGACGGTGATGAGGCCGCCATAGACCAGCAGATTGACGAGCACGGTGCGCAGAACCACCGCCGTCATCGCCGTGGCGGTCAGACGCCGCCCGGGGTCGAGGTAGTGGCCGTGGGAGCGCAGACGGGCGAGGTAATCATCGAACTGGTCCAGCTTGCCCAGATTGATGAGCCAGGTCAGCGCCGACCCGGCGTAGCCGCCGCCCGACACGGTGGAGAGATAATCAAACGCGCCAATCCGCCCGTTGCGCTGCAACGCCTTGATGACCCCGAGACAGAAGGAGGCGGAGCGGATGCCGCCGCCCGACAGGGCCAACCCGACCAGGGGGCGTTCCGTTTCAGCCCCCGCGTCGGACTCGACGCGATGCCGTCGGATGGAGTCCTGTTCGTCCTGGTAGGTTTTCGAATCGAGAAACGCGTCGCGTCCGCCGTCAACCACCATCATGGATCCCCTGTTCCAGACATTGCGGCTGCGTGGGACGGCCGATCATCAAATTGAATGATGATGGCGATATGCTACCAATGAAATCGAGGTCCGCAAGAAATAGGCGCAAAAAACTTCTGCGCCTGATTTCCCTCGCGTGATGGGCGGTTGGCGACGTTGGGCGCGCCTCAATCCGGGCGAACCACCCCCTTGCGCAGCACGATGTTGCCGTAAAGCCGACGCTCGCCCGAGGCGACCAGGGCGTAGGCCGTTTTGACGCGGGCGTAAAAGGCGTCGCCCTGCAAGGGAATCAGCGCGACGGACGGCTCGTGCCGGGCGACCATGGCGGCCAGTTCGGTCATCACCGGCTCAACCCGGTCCGGCTGGTCCTTGATGCCGGGGCGGAAGGCGCTGTGCTCGACGAAATCATCCAGCGGCATGACGGACAGGATGGCGTCCACGATGGCCGGGGCGTCGATTCCCTCCAGCCGCACCAACCGCTTGGCGTCGGTGTCCGCCGGGTAATTGGCGTCCACCACGGCGATTTCGTCGCCATGGCCCATGGCGCGCAGAATTTTCAGCAGATCCGGGCCAAGCAAGGGGTTGATCCCTTTCAACATGGTGTCATCTCCCTAGGCACAAGTTGTTCGCCACCCCCTGCGTCAGCAACCTTTGAGTCGATTGACCGGGGTGTTCAGCAATGAGTGCGACGTTAGCGCGCGCCTCCGCTCAGTTCCAGAAAATTAAATCACCGTGAATTACTTATTGACCGGCGATGGTTCGTGTGGGAGATTGTCGTCAAGACGTTCACCCGGTCACAGGGGCCGCAAGGTCCGCTACAGTGGCCGCATCACGGATGAACGATCAGGGAGGGTGCCGGGGTGTCCTACGTCTCTTACACGAACAGCGCGGCGGGAAGCGTGCTCAGCACTGGGACCGGCAACGGCCAGGGCAGCAACTCCGTCAATCTGCGCCTGTTCAACGAGCGTGTGATCCTCAACGCTTTGCGCCGTCTGGGGCAGGCGTCGAAGGCCGATCTCTCCCGGTCGGTCAACCTGACCAGCAACACCGCCGGCGTGATCGTCAAGGAATTGGAAGAGCGGGGCTTGATCCGCAGCGAAGGCAAACGGTCCGGCGCCCGTGGGCAGCCCGCCACCCTGCTGTCGCTGAACCCGGAGGGGGCCTACTCCATCGGGGTGAAGGTCGGACGCCGGTCGGTGGACACGCTGCTGGTCGATTTTCGCGGCCATGTCGTGGAGCGCCGCCATCACGAGCGCGATTTCCCGATGCCCGAAGAATCGCTGGCGCTGGCGCTGAACGACATCAAGGCGATGCGCGCCGCGCTGCCGATGGACGGGCAGGGGCGGATGGCCGGAATCGGCGTCGCCACCCCGTACAACATGGGAAGCTGGCGGCGTGAACTCGACATCCGGGTCGAGGATTACAAGGTGTGGAACGACGTGGACATCGCCGCCCAATTGGGCGAGGCGACCGGCCTGCCGGTGTTCCGCGAGAATGACGGCACCGCCGCCGCCGTCGCCGAAATGTTTCGTGGCTGCGGTCGGGAGCTTCAGACCTTCGTCTATCTCTTCATCGGCTCGGCCATTGGCGGCGGTCTGGTGATGAACGGCGATTACTATCGCGGCGTGACCGGCAACGCGGGCGACATCGGCTTGATGCCGGTCGGTCCGTCGCGCCTGTCCACCGCGCCGCGCCCGACGCACAGTTGCGACATTCTGCTGACCCGCGCCTCCATCAACTCGCTGATCCGCCATCTGCGCGGCAACGGCGTGGACATCACGATGCGCAGCGAGCTGGAGCGCGCCATTCCGCTGCACCCGGCTCTGGTCGGGGAATGGCTGGACGACGCCGCCGACGCTCTGGTGATGCCTCTGCTGTCGGCGGCCTGCCTGCTGGACGTCGAGGCCATCGTCATCGACGCCGATCTTCCGATGGAGGTCCGGCGCGATCTGGAAGCGCGTTTGAACAAATGCCTGGACGACGCCGTGCCGGAAGCCCGACGACCCCCGCCGCTGCGGCTCGGCCAGGTCGGGCGGCAAGCGGCGGCGTTGGGGGCGGCGATCCTGCCCCTTCATCTCAACTACAGCCCAAGCCGGGAGATTCTGGTCAACCAATAGACCGGCGTCGAACCCGTCACCACGACAGTCATCGGGAGAGAATCATGGGTGCGACCGCCTTGCGCGCGCCAACGATGGACGTGCGCCCGCCGATCCTCGAAATGCGCGGAATCTCCAAGACGTTTCCCGGCGCCAAGGCGCTGCGCGACGTCCGTCTTGACGCGCGGTCGGGTGAAATCCTGGCGCTGATGGGGGAGAATGGGGCGGGGAAAAGCACCCTGATGAAGGTGCTGTCGGGGGCCTATCAGGCCGATCCTGGCGGTGAAATCCTGATTGACGGCGTGCCGGTGCGGGTCACGGATCCGCAGGTCGCCCGCGACCACGGCATCGCCATCATCTATCAAGAGCTGTCGCTGCTGCCCAACCTGACGGTGGCGGAAAACATCTTCTTTGGCCGCGAACGCTCCCGCCATGGGGTGATCGACCGGGCCGGAATGCGCGAGGATTGCCGGGGCGTCTTGCAGCGGCTGGGGGCCACCTTCGGCCCGTCGACGCTGGTGCGCGACCTCTCCATCGCCGAACGGCAGATGGTGGAGATCGCCCGCGCCCTGCACACCAAATCCAAGCTTCTGGTGATGGACGAGCCGACGACGACCCTGTCGGCGCGGGAAACCGACCGTCTGTTCGCCCTGATGCGCCAATTGCGCGGCGAAGGGCTGGCGATCATCTACATCAGCCATCGGATGGACGAGATTTACGCCCTGTCCGACCGGGTGGCGGTGCTGCGCGACGGGTCTTACGTCGGCACGCTGGAAAAGCACGAGATCAGCGCCGAACGGCTGGTCCGCATGATGGTTGGCCGCGATCTGGCCGGTTTTTACAAGCATGACCACCAGACCAGCCGGGCGCCGGGCCGTCCGGTGCTGGAGGTCGAGGGTGTGACCGACGGCGGCCGCCGCGTCCATCCCGCCAGCCTGACGCTGCGGTCGGGCGAGGTTTTGGGATTGGCCGGTCTGGTCGGCTCCGGTCGCACGGAGTTGGCGCGTCTGATTTACGGCGCCGACCCGTTGATCGGCGGCGCGGTGCGCATCGACGGGGTGGCCTTGACGCGGCCCACCCCGGCGGGCGCCCTCGCCGCCGGTCTCGCCTATCTCACCGAGGATCGCAAGGCGCAGGGCCTGTTCCTCGACATGTCGGTGCAGGACAACATCAATTTCTACGTGTGTGGCGGCGACGCCCGTGGCGCGGGCGTTCTCGACCGCAGCCGGGGCAAGCAGCGCGCCCTGGACGCCATCAAGGGGCTGGGCATCCGGGTGGACCGCCCGACGACCAACGTCGGCTCGCTGTCGGGCGGCAACCAGCAAAAGGTGCTGCTGTCGCGTTGGCTGGAGGTCGGCCCCCGCGTGTTGATCCTGGACGAGCCGACGCGCGGCATCGACATCGGGGCCAAGGCCGAGATTTACCGGACCATCGATCAGCTCGCCCGCAACGGCGTCGGCGTTCTGGTGATCTCCAGCGAATTGCCCGAACTGATCGGCATCTGCGACCGCATCCTGGTGATGCGCGAGGGCCACATCATGGGCGAGGTCGGCGGCGACAGCGGCACGGCCATCAACCAGGAAAACCTCATGGCGCTGGCCACCGGCGTCACGCTCTGACCCACGCCGCCGGGAAAGCCCGGCGGGCGTCGAGACACCATCGCATTGCGACGAACACCGCAGCCCACAGGGCTGACGGAAGGCCGGCGGTCATCAACAAGCCGGCGCTGGAAGGAGGGCACCACCATGATCGCCAAGTCGGCCATCAAAACTACCGAATTGAAGACGGCGGACGCCGCCAACGACGACGCGGCCCAGGCCGCCGCCGCCGCCCGGCGCCAGAAAATCCGCGCCATCGTGCAAGTGGTCGGCATGCTGCCGGTCCTGATTTTGATCTGCGTCGCCTTTGATCTGGCGACCGGAAAGTTTCTGACCGCCCGCAACATCGCCATTGTGGCGCAACAGGCCTCCATCAACATCGTGCTGGGCGCGGGCATGACCTTCGTCATCCTGACCGGCGGCATTGATCTGGCGGTGGGCGCGGTTTTGGCGGTGTCGGCGGTCACGGCGGTGGCCTTGTCCACCACGGGCCTCGCTTGGGCGGCGATCCCGCTGGCCCTGCTGAGCGGCCTGATTCTGGGCGCGCTGAACGGCAGCCTGATCGCCTTCTTCCGACTGCCGCCCTTCATCGTCACGCTGGGGGCGATGACGGCGGTGCGCGGTCTGGCCCGGTTGCTGGGCGGCGACACCACGGTGTTCAACGCCGACCTGCCCTTCGCCTGGATCGGCAACGAGTATCTGTTCGGGGTTCCCTGGTTGGTGGTGATCGCCTTGGCGGTGATCGCGCTGAGCTGGTTCATCCTGCGCCGGACGGTTCTGGGCGTGCGCATCTACGGCGTCGGCGGCAATCCGGACGCGGCCCGTCTGTCGGGCATCAAGGTCTGGGCGGTGCTGATGTTCGCCTATTGCGCCTCGGGCGTCCTGGCGGCGCTGGGCGGGGTGATGTCGGCGGCCCGCACCTATTCGGCCAACGGCGCCCAGCTTGGCACCGGCTATGAGTTGGACGCCATCGCGGCGGTCATCCTGGGCGGCACCAGCTTCGTCGGCGGCATCGGCACCATCTTCGGCACGCTGATCGGCGCGCTCATCATCGCGGTCCTGTCGAACGGCCTGATCCTGATGAACGTCACCGAAATCTGGCAGCTCATCATCAAGGGGCTGGTCATCGTCGGCGCCGTGGCGCTGGACCGCTACCGCAACAAGGGCAGCGCCCGGACTTAAAAGAACGGCGCTCCCCCGTCACCGAACACCCGCATGACCGCCTAAGGCGTCCGGTCTGCGGGGTGGGTCAGACGCCCGAACGCTTCCGCACACCACTGTCAAAACGCGCGTCCAAGCGCTCAATAACTGGAGGAATCTCTCGTGTTGAAGAAATCCCTGCTGCTGGCCACCGCCGCCCTGCTCGCCACCGCCGCCCCGACCATGGCCAAGGATCTGAAGTCCATCGGCGTCACCGTCGGCAACCTCGGCAACCCGTTCTTCGTGCAGATCGTCAAGGGCGCCGAGGCCAAGGCCAAGGAATTGGGCGGCGCGAACGTGAAGGTCACGGCGGTGTCCGCCGATTACGACCTGAACAAGCAATCGACCCAGATCGACAATTTCATCGCCTCGGGCGTCGACATGGTTCTGGTCAACGCCGCCGATCCCGAGGCGATCGCCCCGGCGATGGCCCGCCTGAAGGCCGCCGGCATCATCGCCGTGGCCGTGGACGTGGCCGCCAAGGGCGCCGCCGCCACCGTCACCACCAACAACGTGGAAGCGGGCGAGAAGGCGTGCAAGTACATTTCCGACAAGCTGGGCGGCAAGGGCAACGTCATCATCATGAACGGCCCGCCGGTGTCGGCGGTGGTTGACCGCGTCAACGGCTGCAAGGCGGTTCTGGGCAAGAGCGCCGGGATCAAGATCCTGTCGGACAACCAGAACGCCAAGGGGTCGCGCGAAGGCGGTCTTGAGGTCATGATCGGCTACCTGACCGCCTTCGACAAGGTCGACGCCGTGTTCACCATCAACGACCCGCAGGCCATCGGCGCCGACCTCGCCGCCAAGCAGCTCAAGCGGACGGGCATCATCATCACCTCGGTGGACGGCGCGCCCGACATCGAAGGGGCGTTGAAGCAGCCGGGCAATCTGGTCGAGGCCTCCTCGGCTCAGGATCCCTTCGCCATGGCTCAGAAGGCCGTCGATGTCGGCTATCAGTTGATGCAGGGCAAGGCCCCGGCCCAGCCCGTCACCCTGATCCCGTCCGATCTCATCACCCGCGACAACGTCGGCCAGTACAAGGGCTGGACGTCGAAGTAAGTTTGTCTGCGTAGCGCCGTCTGTTCGTTCTCTCTCCTGAACTGCCTCCGCGCCGTCGGCAACGGCGGAGCGGAGGCAATTTTTTCTCCGACACCCTCTTTGCAAGGACCGCATCGCCATGTCCATCGCCACGCTGCCGGAGACGGTGACGGCTCGCCAGATCCGCGCGATCTGCATGGGCGAGGTGTTGATCGATTTCGTGCCCACCGTGACCGGCACCGATCTGGCCACGGCCCCGGCCTTCCAGAAGGCGCCGGGCGGCGCTCCGGCCAATGTGGCCGTTGGTCTGGCGCGGCTGGGGGTTCCCAGCGCCATGATCGCCAAGGTCGGCGCGGACGGTTTTGGCCGCTTCCTCATTCAATCGCTGATCGACGCCGGGGTTGACGCCGCGCTGGTCCGCCAGGATCCGGCGAACCGCACGCCGCTGGCCTTCGTCTCCCTGGCCGAGGATGGCGACCGCGAGTTTCTGTTTTACGGCGAGCCGTGGGGCAATCTGGTTCCGGCGGATCTCGATCTGGCCGCCATCGGCGCGGCGGATTTGCTGCATTTCGGCTCTCTGGCGCTGATTGGCGACGGGCCGCGCGCGGCGACCTGGGCGGCGGTGGACGCCGCGCGGGCGCAAGGCCGCATGGTGTCGTTCGACGCCAACCTGCGGCTTGACCTGTGGCCCAGCGCCGACGCCGCCCGCGCCGCGATCCGCGAGGGAATCGCGCGCGCGACTGTCATCAAACTGAGCGACGAAGAGCTTGAATTTCTGACCGGATCCACCGACGCCGTTGTTGCTGGGCGGACGCTGTGGCACGATGCCGCACAGGCGTTGGTGGTGACGCACGGGGCGAAAGGCTGCACCTGCTTGACCAGAACCGATCATGTGCGCGTTTCAGGCTTTTCCGTGCGCCCGGTGGACACCACCGGGGCGGGGGACGCCTTCGTCGCCGGGTTCCTGTCGGGCTTGCTGACTAGGCCGGACGCGCCGTTGGCCGATCTCTGCCGCTTCGCCAATGGGGCGGGGGCGTTGGCCACCACCCAGCGTGGGGCCATTCCGGCCATGCCGACCCGCGACGCCGTGCTGAGCCTGCTGGCCGCCCAACCCGCCGCAACCGAAAACACCGAAAGCTGAGAAGACCGATGTCGCATCCCCGCATTGTCGCCGCGCCGCCGTTGCCCGCCTTCGACTACACGGTGTTTGGCGGCACCGGCGATCT
>NZ_QYUL01000005.1:110000-480000 GCF_003590795.1 Azospirillum cavernae | reverse complement strand
CATGACAACCAGGAGGTTGGCTTAGAAGCAGCCATCCTTTAAAGAAAGCGTAATAGCTCACTGGTCTAGTTAAGCCGGCCTGCGCCGAAAATGTATCGGGGCTCAAGCCGTGTACCGAAGCTGCGGATGTGATCTTTGATCACGTGGTAGCGGAGCGTTCCGTAAGCCTGCGAAGGGCTGCCGTGAGGCCGCCTGGAGGTATCGGAAGTGAGAATGCTGACATGAGTAGCGACAAAGAGTGTGAGAAACACTCTCGCCGAAAGTCCAAGGGTTCCTGCGCAAGGTTAATCCACGCAGGGTGAGCCGGCCCCTAAGGCGAGGCCGAAAGGCGTAGTCGATGGGAACCACGTTAATAATCGTGGGCCAGCGGGTGGTGACGGATGGGAAAGCGTGTAGGCTCTTATCGGATTGAGCCTGCTGTGGACCCGTTCCAGGAAATAGCCCCCGCGTTAGACCGTACCCCAAACCGACACAGGTGGACAGGTAGAGTATACCCAGGCGCTTGAGAGAATGGTGTTGAAGGAACTCGGCAAATTGCCCTCGTAACTTCGGAAGAAGAGGGCCCCGTTCATGCGCAAGCGTGGGCGGGGGGCACAGACCAGGGGGTAGCGACTGTTTACTAAAAACACAGGGCTCTGCGAAGCCACACAAGGCGACGTATAGGGTCTGACGCCTGCCCGGTGCCGGAAGGTTAAGAGGAGGGGTGCAAGCTCTGAATTGAAGCCCCGGTAAACGGCGGCCGTAACTATAACGGTCCTAAGGTAGCGAAATTCCTTGTCGGGTAAGTTCCGACCTGCACGAATGGCGTAACGACTTCCCCGCTGTCTCCAACACCAACTCAGCGAAATTGAACTCTCCGTGAAGATGCGGAGTTCCCGCGGTCAGACGGAAAGACCCCGTGCACCTTTACTACAGCTTTGCAGTGGTGCTAGGGATCTCATGTGTAGGATAGGTGGGAGGCTTGGAAACATGGGCGCCAGCTCGTGTGGAGCCAACCTTGAAATACCACCCTTGAGATCTCTGGCATCTAACCGCGCTCCGTCATCCGGGGCCGGGACCCTGCATGGCGGGTAGTTTGACTGGGGCGGTCGCCTCCCAAAGTGTAACGGAGGCGCGCGATGGTGGGCTCAGAGCGGTCGGAAATCGCTCGTCGAGTGCAATGGCATAAGCCCGCCTGACTGCAAGACTGACAAGTCGAGCAGAGACGAAAGTCGGCCATAGTGATCCGGTGGTTCCATGTGGACGGGCCATCGCTCAACGGATAAAAGGTACGCCGGGGATAACAGGCTGATGACTCCCAAGAGTCCATATCGACGGAGTCGTTTGGCACCTCGATGTCGGCTCATCACATCCTGGGGCTGGAGCAGGTCCCAAGGGTTCGGCTGTTCGCCGATTAAAGTGGTACGTGAGCTGGGTTTAGAACGTCGTGAGACAGTTCGGTCCCTATCTGCCGTGGGTGTAGGAGTTTTGCGAGGATCTGTCCCTAGTACGAGAGGACCGGGATGGACATACCTCTGGTGCACCGGTTGTCACGCCAGTGGCATGGCCGGGTAGCTAAGTATGGACGGGATAACCGCTGAAAGCATCTAAGCGGGAAACCCACCTCTAAACAAGAGCTCCCTTGAGAGCCGTGATAGACCATCACGTCGATAGGAGGCGTGTGGAAGGGCAGCAATGCCTGAAGCTAAGCCTTACTAATCGCTCGATCGGCTTGATCTCACACAACGAGACGCGCCGCGCGCAGCGGCAAGCCTGTTCAACGCACAGCCAACGTCAGTCAAAACAATGACTTGACACAATCCGCCGGTTCAGATACAAACATCCTCCGATCACTTGCACACAAAACAGCGCGAAACATTGTTGGTTCGGCTGCCCTCTCTGGAAACAGAAAAAGCAGCAGTTGGTTGTCGGTCTTGTGCCTCAGTGACCTGGTGGTCATGGCGAGGCGCCAAACACCCGATCCCATCCCGAACTCGGCCGTGAAAAGCCTCTGCGCCGATGGTACTGCGTCTTAAGGCGTGGGAGAGTAGGTCGCCGCCAGGTCGCTCAGGCACAAGAGACAACAACACCGTCCAACACAAATCGCGCCTTCATCTCACAACTCCATCTCCACACAGCGCACCACGCACAAAAGACACTCGCGGGGTGGAGCAGCCCGGTAGCTCGTCAGGCTCATAACCTGAAGGCCGCAGGTTCAAATCCTGCCCCCGCAACCAAATCAAAAAGCCGTTGATCCAGAACATGGGTCAGCGGCTTTTCGCTGTTCACGCGCTCACCGACGAAACAGATCCCGGGAAGCCTCGTGGAAGCGCCAGGGGGAAAGCATTCGGATAGATTCGGCGTATCGGAGGTGGGAATTCGGTTGTTGCACCGTCCGCCATCGACGCATTCGCGGGCGAATCGTTCCAGTTCGGGGGTAAGGTGTACGATGATCGCCATCGCCATCGCCATCGCCATCGCCATCGCCTCATGTCAAGGATTGACATCAGTATGGGAGACGCCGACCGAAAGGACAAGTCACCCGGAAAGATGCGTAACCGGCCAAACGCGGGCACAACCACCATTGATCGCATGGCGAACCTCAGCAGACTGGAACCGAGCGATCAAGGGCGCAGCTGCGGGCCATTTGCCGCAAGGCCTGGTCACTCAAATGGCTTTTGCTCATCCAATTGCCGATTGGAGCGACGACGAGGTGTGGACCCATCTGTTTGAGAACAACCCGCCGCCGTGGGGCACGCCGCACGACGCCATGTTGACGCTGTACCGGCAGGCCCTGGGTGGCGAGTGCCCGGTGGTGATGGACTTGAACACCCCGTCTTGCGGTGGCAGCCGTTTCGGCTGCTGGGTGTGCACGGTGGTCAAGACCGACAAATCGATGGAAGGATTCCTTCAGACCGGCGAAGAGTGGATGCGGCCGTTGGCGGACTTCCGCGACTGGTTGAAGGATTACCGCGAACAGGACGGCGTGCGGATGGCGGTGCGTCGCGACGGGTCGCAGGGATCGGGACCCTTCACAGCCAAAGCCTGCCATAGAATACTGGAAGAACCACTTGAGCGGGAAGGCAAGGTCGGTATGCCTCTTGTCTCCGACGACGAAATTCGCTTCATACAGACGGTCTGGTCGAGGGGGATTCGATCTGGAGGACAGGGCGCTGACGCTGGCGCGCCGCTTCGGACGAAAATTGGCGGAGGGGGAAAGCGTGCCGCTGCGGGAGGACGACCGGGCGTTGCTGGACGACATGGCGGCGGAACAGGAAATCAACCCGGCGCTGATCGCCAAGGTGCTGGAACTGGAAGGCGATTTCCCCGACCTCAACACTTGGGGGGTGCGACCGCAGCTTAGAGCATCGAGCGCTTAATCTGGCGCATATCCAGCGTGCTTGAGGTAGTTCCAGCATTCCTCATGCGTATAGAGGTCACAGATGGAGCCGACGGCATTCCAGAGTTCCTCAATGGTGCGTGCGCCGATGCGTCGGAGATGTGCCTTGAGCTTGGCGAAGGCCATCTCGATGGGGTTGAGGTCGGGGCTGTAGGGGGGCAGAAAAAGGAACCAGGCTCCTTTTTCTTTGAGGATGGCTTTGGCCTTTTCGCTTTTGTGGCTGGACAGGTTGTCGAGGATGACGACGTCGCCCGGTCGCAGGGTGGGGGCAAGCTGGGTCTCGACATAGGTTTCGAAGAGAACCTTGTTCATCGCGCCCTTGATGATCCAGGGGGCGGTAAGGCCATCGCAACGCAAGGCGGCGATGAAGGTCTGGGCGCCCCAATGGCCGAATGGCGCTTTGGCCTTGAACCGCTGGCCGCGCTTGGCTCGCCCGCGCAGCCGGGTCATCTTGGTGGTGGTGGCGGTTTCGTCGAGGAACACCAACCGATCCGGTTCCTCGCGCATCCGGGGCTGGCGGTGGCTTCGCCACGTCCGACGGTCATCAGCGACATCAGCGCGACCGGCTTCGGTCGCCAGCACTGTTTTTTTTGACGGTGAAGCCGCTGGCGATCAGGAAGCGCGACAGCGAGGCGGGGTGAGCCGTGACCCCGCGCTCGGCTTTCAGCTTGGCCGCCAGTTCCGGCATGGTGATGTCGCCCTGCGCCTCCACCCAACCGATCAGAAGCGCGGCGTGGGGAGCCAGTTTGCCGCCTCCCGGCGGACGTCCTTGCCGCGCTGGTTCCAGCGATCCCGTCGTCGCCATCCGCTGGGCAAGGCGGATGCTCGTGCTGGCGCTCACGTCAAACCGACGCGCCGCTGCCCGGCGTGACCCGCCTTGCTCGATCTCACCGTAAATCCGAACACGAAGATCCGACGAATAGCTCTGACCCATGTTTCACCTCCAACTACCGTGAATCATGGCGAAAAAACAAACGCAAGCCTTCGATTCAGATTTCACGCGCGATGCTCTAAAATCTTCATCCCGGCGTGGGACGAGGCGTTCACCCAGACCTTACGGGAAAAAGGCCTGGGCATATCCCGTAGGGCGCCACATTGGATCATCGCCCGGTTGGCCTTTGCCCGCTCGCTGCAAATGCCGCAGTTCCCCGATGAGGAATTGCGCAAGCCGGTGAGGCGGGAGCGGGCGTTTGAAATTCACATGGAGCAGTTGACCGGAGAGAACAACCCGGCGATGGAGGATCTGACCGACGATTTTCGTTTGTTGCTGTCGCTCTACCATAACGTTGACCTGTTCGCCGACCGCGCCCGTTTCATCGAACTGTTGCAGCGGCACATTCAGCGCGGCATGACGGAAATCCGCGCCTCCTGGCGTGAGGGCAATGATTTCCACGATTACCTCTATCAGGAAATGTTCTTCGAGCGCTCCAGCGTCGGCGAGGCTGCGGCGCCCGCCGATTTGCCCGCCCGCCTGCGCCGGGCGCTGGGGGAAATCGGCGTCGGGGCGGAGGTGGAAAAAGTGGACGCCGGCCCGCGCCTGACCCGCTTCACCCTGCGGCTGTCGGCCGCCGGGGACCTCGACCGTTTGCGCCGCGACCTCGACAAAATCCCCTTTGAACTGGGCATCGACCGCCCGGCGACCCTCAGCACCGTGGCCGACGAGTGCCGGGTGGCCCTCGACGTCCCGCGCCCGGAACGGGAATGGATGCCGGTGGAAGGCGCTGGCATTCCCGACTGGCTGCGTGACCGAACCGAAGCGCTGTCGGTCTGCCCCGGCGTCGATGTGCTGGGTGAGCCGGTGATCTTCGATCTTGCCGAAGCGCCGCATCTGTTCGTCGCCGGCACCACCGGCAGCGGAAAAAGCGTGTCCGTGCACGCGCTGCTGCTGTCGCTGCTGGCCTCGGGCCGCAACGTCCGTCTGGCCTTGATCCGACCCCAAGGAGGTCGAGTTCGCCGCCTACGCTGGCTGCAAACGGCTGTGGGGCGATAAGGTGATGACGGAGGCGGCGGAAGCGGGGGAAATGCTTGACGGGCTGGTGGCGGAAATGGACGCCCGGCAAAAGACGCTGGCCGCGTTGGGCGTGGCCAATCTGGCGGAAGCGCAGGCCAAGGGATCGGCGTTGCCGCGCGTGGTGGTGGTGGTGGACGAACTGGCGGACCTGCTGATGCAACGCCCGGAAAGCGAAACCGCCCTGATTCGTCTGGCGCAGAAGGCGCGCGCCATCGGCATCCATCTGGTGCTGGCGACCCAACGCCCCGGTTCCGACACCTTCCCCGGTCTGCTGCGTTCCAACGTGCCGTCGCGCATCGCGTTGACCGTCCGTTCGGGGCAGGAATCCCGCATCATCCTCGACGAGTTGGGAGCGGAAAAGCTGCTGGGCCGTGGCGACTTGCTGATCCGCCTGTCCGGCCGCCCCACCATTCGCGCGCACGGTGCGCGGGTGAAACAAGGCGACATCAAAAGATGGTTGTAGCGAGTGGGTGGGTAAGGTAGCGCTTTCACGTGCATTTCACGGACGGTGATCGCGATAACGGACGTGTCGCTCAAGCGCTTCCAGCCTCTACATCTAAAGCTTGAAAATGTCGGGCCGTTCCGCAGCTCGTTCGAAATGCCGACCGCCGCATCGTCCAGCCGCCCTCATCGGAGCGTGCCATACGCCGACCGGCCTTGGCCTATTCTCCCGCCCATAAATTCGTCACCGACGGCGACCGTTGGGAGACGTCCTTGGACGGGCTGCTGGTCTGGTACGAATGGCTGGATGGCGGGTTGTTTGAAGAGGCCGCCAAGCTGGTCAATGACCTGCTGTTCGCCGGAACCGGCAAAAAGCTTCGAGAGATCGACCGGCATAACCTCGGGGCGGTGATCGAGGTGGAGCGCGAGGACGGTACGACATACCGCCATGGCATCGGCCAATTTGAGCCACGGCGAGCGCAGCTTGATGCATCTGCTGGTGCGCAGCTCCTATCACAAGACCGGCAGCACGATCCTGATGATCGACGAGATGGAAAACCACCTGCATCCCAATTGGCAGTACCGCCTGATGAACCTGCTGAAGGATTGGATACGGCAATGGCCGGATCTGACGGTGATCGCCACCACCCACAACCCGGAAATGCTTGAGGCGTTCGAGTTCGACCGACCAGAAGAAGGCTTGGTCAAGGGCGGATATTTGATCGAAGCCGGAGATTTATAAGGACGAAAGCCATGGGAAGCTTCAGCAAAAAAAGCACGACACGACCGCTTTGATCCACTTGCACAGCGGCGCCGTTACGGTGCTGGTGGAGGGTGAATCCGACGAGAAATTTCTCGAACGGATGTTTCCAGGCATGAAGGCCGAAATCCGCTTTGTAAGCGTGGGCGGTTGCGCGGCCATGACGGCACGGTTGGAGAGGGAGCGGGCGATCAATCCCAAAGTCTTCGGTCTGATCGACCGCGATTCGCTGAAGCGCGACAAACGGTGGAAAGAATTGTTTGAAATCGACGACGAGGCCTTCGCCACAGCCACACGCGTCGATGGACTCCATGTTCTGACCCGGTGGGAGATCGAGAATTACTTATTTGACTTTATTGCGGTGCAGAGGCTATTCACCAATTTGAGCGATCCGCCAGGGGTGCCACCGGACGCGGACGCCTTGCTCGAAAGAATGATCGAGGCCGCACGCGCCGAGCTTCACGTTACCGCCGCGTGGTGCACGGCCCACGCCCACGGACTGGCGGAGCGAGATTGTCCTGTCGCTCCCTGCACGGACCCCCACGCGCTGCCGGATTCCAGTTGCAGGGCAATGCCGCCGCCAGCCGCAGCATTGGCGGCCAAGTCGCCAAAGCCTCCCAAATGGCCGGGCAGGCGGTGAATGAGTCCAGCCGCCCCGGTTTGGCCATCCAAGCTCACCCGGTTGCAGCGTTCACAGCTCTGGCTACGCTTCCTTTCAGCGTTTCAAGGCCGTGGACGGGCGGGTGCTATTTTGTTATAAATCATCTCAGTTATGAAATCGGAATATCCATGGTGTTCACAAAGGCGCGCCGGATGACGGTTTGAGCGTCCGTTCGTGCGCGCTGGGTGCTTGCAGGCGGGGAGATGGCCATGATTGCTGACGGAAAGGGGCCGGAAAGTCTCTACACCCAGACAAACGCGCCCACCTTCCTTCTGACCAGCGAGCGCAGTGGCTGGCGCGAGGCTTTCTTTGCTGAGGTCCAGGGATCGCCCCACAACGTGACCGACCATGGACACACGCGCTTTTGCTTGCAGCTCTATCACCAACCCGGGCTGCACAGGCCACTGAAAAAAAACGCCGTGTGGACCACGCGGGGGGTTGGATGCCGCGTGAATCTGCCCGGTGACGAGCAGCGTTGCGAAACGCGTTCCAGGACACGGAATCAGTTTCTGTTCATTGAAACCCAACGCGTCGAGGCGATCATCGACCGCCCGTTGCGGTCGGGCTGTTTGGATCGGTTCCGTGGCGCGATCACCCCGTCGCCGATGGTCAACAGCATCATGGCCGCGCTTTCGCACGATCTTGAGCAGGGGCAGCCAGCGGGAAGCGTGGTGGGCGACTCCCTGATCGCAGCCTTGCTGACATGGCTGGACGGGGTGGCGACGTCCGCCCCCGCCCCCGGCCCCGCCGATGTCCGGGCGTCGGGGCCGCTGGCTCATCGGGACTTGGCCCGTCTGATCGAGTATGTGGATGGCGCGTTGGACGGGGCGTTGTCGTTGGACGACATGGCCGGGTTGGTAGGACTCAGCCTGCGCCATTTCCGTCGGGCGTTGAACGCCGCCACCGGGCAAAGCCCGCATCAATTCGTGCTGTCGCGGCGGATCGAACGCGCGCGCGGCATGATCGCGACCAACCGCTTTTGTCTGGCGGACGTCGCCGCCGCCACCGGGTTCGCCGATCAAAGCCACATGACTCGGGTGTTTCGGCAGGCGACGGGGGTGACGCCGTCCGCTTACCGAATTCAGCAGGTCGGGCAATCCCGTCTTGTGGGCGCCACCAAGGCGTGATCGGTCCCGCGTGATTTTGGAAGATTCCGGCCATGGGAAACCCGTGGTTTGGCCATAATCGTCTATAAGACAAACAATCAGTCAGTTACTGCTTTTCCTGCGCCGTCGCGGTCAGGGATCCGCCGGGGCGGCGCGAACAACGCACCAAAATCCAGGGGAGGCCAGCGACGCGCAAGCCCGTCAAGGGGGCGCGCTCCCAGCGGTGGTGTCCAAGCGGGTGGCCGGGGGCCGCCAAAGCGGGGATCGCCGCGTGCGGTGGCGTGGGTGGACGCAAACCCAGGGTCCGCCGTCGCAACCACCACAAAGGGCGCGCCACAAGGGGGCTGAACTCTGTCGCCGACAAACGCGGCGTCGGGGCTGTGTGTCCGCTGTTGTCCCGATCATCGGGGGAGAGAACATGAGACGGTCTTTGCGCGCCCTGTGCGCGTTGACGGCGACCAGCGTCGCCATGTTGGGCGGCGCCGCGCACGCCCAGCCGAAGTTTGACATCACCCTCTCGGGCAATGTCTGGTACGAGCACGGTTTCGTGTCTCAGTCGAACGACGAGGGCCTGCGTTCCACGGAGGCGCGCAACCGCTTCCGGATGAACATCATCCCGCGCGGCGTGGCCGACAACGGCCTGGAATATGGCGCCCGCCTGCGCATCCGCACGGTGGCGGGTGGGGTTGTGGACAACGATCGCTCCTATCTGTTCCTCAACGGCTCGATGGGAGAGTTGCGGCTGGGGGCGCAACCCGGCTTTGACGACGACATCAACGGCCCAGGCGCCAACGCCACCCGGCCGCCGGAATATCTGCCAGACCAGTCTTTTTCCCAATGGGTTGGCTTCGTTCCGGCCATTCGAACCGCCACGAACGGGCGCTATGTCGGCGCCGATGTGGCGGGGGGCATCGGCTCCACCTTGACGATTGCGATCATCTGGCCAGCGCTGGAAGGAATGGGTCTGACCGACAAGCTGCTTTACAAATCGCCGCGTATCGGCGGTTTCCAGGTCGGCGGCAGCTACACCCCGCGCACCGACAGCGTCAACACCGACGTGAACCGGGTCAAGCTGGCCTCCACCCCCGCCGCGCAATTCACCGGCTCGTTCCAGGACATTGCGGAGCTTGGCGCCAATTACGTCGAAACCTTCAACGACGTCACGGTGCGCCTGGGCGCCGCCTACGCCTATGGCAAGGCCAGCCAGACCACCGACAGCGCCGACCGCTTTTCCGATCTGCGCGAATGGCACATTGGCGCGCAGATCAACTATGGCGGCCTGAAATTCGGCGCCGATTACATCGACCACGGCAAATCCGGGCAAAATCTCCGCTACGCCTACACCGCCCGGTTCAGCGCCTGGGACGTGGGCGCCACCTATGACCTCGGACCCTACCGATTGGCTCTGAGCTACATGGAGGGAACCGATCCGGGCAGTTCGA
This sequence comes from Azospirillum cavernae, assembly GCF_003590795.1. Taxonomy (GTDB): domain Bacteria; phylum Pseudomonadota; class Alphaproteobacteria; order Azospirillales; family Azospirillaceae; genus Azospirillum; species Azospirillum cavernae. The sequence continues at coordinate 470,200 of NZ_QYUL01000005.1, read as the reverse complement.
CCTTGCCGGGCAACCGCAAGGTCAGCGCCTATGAGGCGGGCACGCTCTACCGCGTCGCCCCCGGCTTGGCGGTTGGTCTGCGTTACACCCATTACATCGCCCGGTCGGATCGGACCGTCACGGCGTCGTCGGGTTCGCCCAACGATCGCGGGAATGTGCTGCTCTCGCACGTCGCCTTGAATTTCTGACGCTTTTGGTTGGGGAGCACGCATGAGACATGCCCTTGCAGGAACCGCGCTGGCCACCATCCTGTCGGTGGTTGGAGCGGCGGCGTCGCAGACTGCTGGGGCGCTCCCGGCGTGCGACGCCGTGACCACGGCGATGGTCGGCTTGCCGAACGTCGTCATCCTGTCGTCCGCTTTGGCGGCGGAGGACAAGAGCCTGCCGCCCTTGCCGCCCCATTGCGTGGTGCGCGGCAAGGCCAACCAACGGGTTGGGGCCGACGGCAAACCCTACGCCATCGGTTTTGAAATGCGGTTGCCGGTGAACTGGAACGGCCGGTTCCTGCATCAGGTCAATGGCGGCAACGAAGGGGTGGTGATCCCGGCGCTCGGCGACGCCCGCAATCTGCAAGCTGTCGGCTACAACCCGGCGCTGGCGCGCGGCTTTGCGGTGTTGAGCGGCGACGGCGGCCATGCTGACAAGGATCCGGCCAACGCCGACAAGGGTTTGGCCGCCGGCGCCGCCTTCGGCCTGGATCCCCAGGCGCGCCGCGATTACGGCTACGCCGCCGACACGACGATGGCGGCGGTGGGCAAGGCGTTGATCGCCAAAGTCTACGGCGCTGGCCCCCAACATTCCTATATGGTCGGCTGTTCGAACGGCGGCCGTCACGCCATGGTCACGGCGTCGCGCGCGCCCGATCAGTATGACGGCTTCGTCGCCATCGCCCCCGGCTTCAACCTGCCCAAGGCGGCGGTGCAGCACGCCTGGGATGTTCAAAGCTTTCGCAGCGTCAACCTGGACATCCGCAAGTCCTTTTCCGCCGCCGACATGACGCTGGTGGCCCAAGGGGTGTTGAACGCCTGCGACCGGCTGGACGGGCTGGCCGACGGGTTGGTGTCGGATCTGCGGGCATGCCAGAAGAGCTTCGATCTGGCGTCGCTGCAATGCGTCGGCGAGAAGACCGATCAATGTCTGGCGGGCGTCCAAGTGACGGCGCTGAAGCGGGCCTTCGCCGGGCCGGTGAACAGCAAGGGCGAGGCCCTCTATTCCGATTGGTCGTTCGACGGCGGCATGGGGGCGAAAAACTGGCGGAGTTGGAAGGTCGAAGGCATTCCCGCATGGGACGGCTATCCGGTGATCGCGGTGCAGGGGGCGGCGTCGCTGTCCCACATCTTCACCACGCCGCCGACTCCGGTGGCCGGAACGCCGACCGCGTTGGTCGATTTCCTCGCCAATTTCGATTTCGACCGGGACGCGCCCAAAATCCACGCCAAGGGACCCGCCATGGTGGATGGTCGGGCCATCGACTACGCCGAATCGGCCATGGAGTTCATGACGCCCCCCGACGCGGCGAATCCCACGCTTGCCGGGTTGAAGGCGTCGGGCGGCAAGATGATCGTCGTGCATGGCCAGAGCGACGCCGTCTTTTCGATCAACGACACCGCCCGGTGGTACGAGGCGTTGAACGCCAACAGCAAGGGCGAGGCGGCGGCGTTCGCCCGCTTCTTCGCGGTTCCAGGCATGAGCCATTGCCGGGGCGGTCCGGCGACGGACGCCTATGACGCCTTGGGGGCCATCGTCGATTGGGCCGAGCACGGCAAGGCGCCGGATCGGATCATCGCCACGGTGAGCGAGAAAAACGACGAGGTTCCTGCGGCCTGGAGCAAGACGCGGACTCGTCCGCTCTGTGTCTGGCCCAAGCTTGCCCGTTACGTCGGCGGCGACCCGGAGCGGGCCGAAAGCTTCGATTGCCAATAACCAATAAGGCGCCGCGCGTCAGGCCAAACACGGGCCTGACGCGCATCCGCGTTTCCCCGCGCCGCTCCGCTCGCATTGGCCGGGCACCGAACAGTCGGAAACAGAGCTGTTGACTAAGAATAACTGTTATTATAAATAACAGTTATGCGCGTCGCCGTTACCAGCGCCCCGCCACGCGCCGATCATCCGGCGCAAAGACCTGAAAAAATTGATGGATTGGACGCTTATCCCATTGGATGGCGACCAAAACCCCCCAACGCAACGCGGCCCCGCACCCGCACGGAGAGGAAGCCCATGACCGTGGAACGCAGCGTCGATGTTCAAGCCTTCATAAACGACAATCCTTTGTCCTCGCGCCAGATCGGCGTGATCCTTCTGTGCTTTTGCGTCGTGCTGCTGGATGGTTTCGACACCGCCGCCATCGGCTACATCGCGCCGTCCCTGCTGGGCGAATGGGGCCTCCAGCGCCCGGCCCTGGCTCCGGTGTTGAGCGCGGCCCTGTTTGGGCTGGTCATCGGGTCGCTGTCGGCGGGGCCGGTGAGCGACCGGATCGGGCGGCGACCGATTTTGATCGGGTCGGTGTTGGTGATGGGGGCGGCCTGCCTCGCCTCGTCCTTTTCCAAGGATTTGGACACGCTGGTGGCGTGGCGCTTTGTGACCGGCCTTGCCCTGGGCGCGGCGATGCCCACGGCGTTGACCCTGGTCAGCGAATATTCCCCCGCCCGCCGCCGGTCGCTCATCACCAATCTGGTCTTTTGCGGTTTTCCCCTGGGGGCGGCCCTGGGCGGTTTTCTGGCGGCGTGGGTCATTCCGGCCTTTGGCTGGCGCAGCGTGCTGATCGTCGGCGGCGCCGCGCCGTTGCTGCTGGCCCTGCTTCTGCTGCTGGCCCTGCCGGAATCGGCGCGCTTCGCCGTGGCGCGCGACAAGCCGGTGGAAACGATCCGCAAGCTGTTGCTGCCGATTGGGGCGGCGGCGGCGGACGCCACCCGCTTCGTCCTGCCGGAAACGGCGGTCGCCGGGCAAGGGGCGATCCGCTCGGTCCTGTCGCGGTCCTTGATCGTCGGCACGTTGATGCTGTGGGTCGCCTATTTCATGGGGTTGGTCATTTTCTACGCCATGATCAACTGGATGCCGGTTCTGTTTCGTGACGCCGGTTTGAATCCGGCCACGGCGGCGCTGGTTTCGGCGCTGTTCCCGTTGGGCGGCGTCGGATCGCTGTTCTCCGGCTTGCTGATGGACCGCTTCAACGGCAATCGGATCGTCGCGGTTTTCTTCGCGCTGTCCGGCGTGGCCTTTGTCGCCATCGGCCAATTCTCTGGGCAGGTCGCGGCGCTGACGGTCACGGTCCTGGTGGTCGGCGTGATGATGAACACCGCGCAATCGTCGCTGGGGTCGCTGGCCGCCGCCTACTACCCGACGCAGGCGCGCGCCACCGGCATCGCCTGGATGATGGGGTTGGGACGCTTCGGCGGCATCGCCGGGTCCTTCCTGGTGGCCGAACTGGCCAGCCGCCAGATGTCGTTCGAATCGATCTTCATCGCCCTGGCCATCCCCGGCTTCCTGGCGGCGGCGGCCTTGTGGGTCAAGCAAGCGGCGTCGGCTCCCCAACGGGTTGGGACGACCACGGCGGCGGCGGCGTCAGCTGTTCATTAGCAGGACGCGGAAAAAGGGCTGTGCATGGCCGGTCGGTCGTGATTCTCTCGGGTTGAGGAGAATGCGGCCGACGAGGGGGCGATGCGCGGATCGGACGAACGTTTGCTGGACGGCGACGTGGCCGCCAAGTTCCTGGCCACGGTGCTGGGCCAGCCGAAGGTCAAGGCGCTGCTGTCGGACGAGCACTTCTCGGTGACGGCACGCTGATCGAAGCCTGGGCCAGCGTGAAGAGCTTCCGCCCCAAGGACGGCAGCGGCGAGCCGCCGGGGCCGGGGCGCAACGGCGAACGCGACTTTCATGGCGAGAAGCGGTCCAACGAAACCCATGCCTCGACCAGCGATCCCGAGGCGCGCCTCTACCGTAAAGGCAACGGGCAACCGGCGAAGCTGGCCTTCATGGGGCATGCGTTGATGGAAAACCGCCACGCCTTGGTGGTGGATGTCCGGCTGACGGCGGCCACCGGCTTCGCCGAACGCGAGGCGGCGGTGTCCATGGTCGAGGCCATCCCCGGCCGCCGCCGCATCACGGTCGGCGCCGACAAGGCCTACGACACCAAGGATTTCGTGGCGGACATGCGCGCCCTCGGCGCCGCCCCTCATGTCGCCCAGAACACCAGCAACCGCCGCTCGGCCATCGACGGTCGGACCACCCGCCACCCCGGCTACGCCGTGTCCTTGCGCATCCGCAAACGGATCGAAGAGGTCTTCGGCTGGATCAAGAGAGCCGGCTTGCGCAAAACGCGTCATCGCGGCACGGCCCGCGTCGGCTGGGCATTCACTCTGACCGCCACCGCCTACAACCTGATCCGCTTGCCCAAGCTGCTGGCGGCGGCATAGTCACGCCCGGAGTCCGCCTGAACGGCGGCTCCGGGCGCCTCGGAGCGAGGAAAAACCCTCCATCCCGACAAAAACGAGCGTTGAAGACGCCATTTTGAAGCCTCAGCGGAGGCAAGGGCACCGCATCGGCCCGTTTTTCCGCGTCCTGATTAGGCGATAGTTTCCATCCCGAGTGGAACTATACCATCGCACCTCGCCCAGAAACCTGACGCGGTTATTCCTGCGCAGAGCCTAAGGCCGTTTCTCCGATAAACTGGCATGGGTTCCAGATCAGTGCACGGACGACGCCGAGGTCCTGCTCCGAATCTTCGATAACAAGCAGATCCAGCCAAGCATCACACTCATCTATGACTCCTCCGTCATTTACAAGATACGCGGATCCGTCAATGTCATGCGTTGCGCTCTCCGAAAGTTTGTTGATCACGACGGCGCAACGCGCATGGAGCGCTGGAAAGAGAAGCCTGAGAACATCCTGCGCCGCCCGCAAGATCCGCAACATGGCCTCCCGCGAGCAGTCGGCCGGTCGCTTCAGACGAAACCAGCCGATGGAGACGAAGCGGCGCTGGATTTCAATCGGCTGCGCAAGAATGACCATGCGCTCGGGCCTCCGACCGGCTATCGACCGTTCAACATAGCCGATGGTCGTCCGACTTATGGTCGAATGAAGGTGCTGGCGGCTGCGAAGCGCCTTCGGCCCGCCGTCGAGGCTGGACGACTCCCGAAGGACCTGCGGTCCGACGAGCCGATAATGCCGCTCGAACTGGAAAGAACATCGGGCTGCGGGGTGGCTCGCCTCGTCATGGTGAACGATGAGGCGCGTGGCCTGGACGGCGCCGATCCGGTAATTCTTGCCATCGAACCGCAGCATGGTGCCAACCGTGAAGGTCAAGCCGTGATCGCCGATGTCGACCGGCGATGTCCGCGCAAGCGCGCCCTCCAGCGTCGCGACGGCAAGACGCCCACGATCGGTCGGCGGCGACGCCGACAAACGTGGCCGACCGTCTTTCCCCAACCAAAGCCGCAGCCCCGCTGAAGGGCCATCAACCTGCTCAATGATGGCAGCCAATGGTCCCAAGGCATGAGGTGGATCGAAACCAGCCAGCATGCCGGGGGGAAGGCGCCACGAGAATGCCGTGTCGAGTTCCTCAAGGGTCAGGCCTTGAGGGCGCGCCATGACTCGCCTCAGCGCCAGGGTCCATTCGACGACACTGCCCAAGGGATGCGGGGCAAGCGGTTCCCACGCCGTCAAGGCATTGCCGGAACGCAAGGCGGCGATCATCTCCGCAGCCAAGGAGTAACGCGACATCAGCACATGGAGCATCCATGGCCGATCCCGGCGGCGTGCCGGACTGCGGTTGAGGGCGTCCGCCAAATTGCCGTGATCCCAGGTGATCCGAACCGGGGCATCCCGTTCCTCGAGATCCGTCCCGGGGAAACGGAGCCGTTCGGCATGCCGCCCCCCCGACCGGGTTTGCAGGCATCGCTCAAGGGCATCGACATCGTGAGCGTCGGGAACCGGCGCCAAGGCGCAGGGAATGCCTTTCGCCCAAGCCATCGCCGCCAACCGCAACGCCGTGTCCGGACGCGGCCCCTCCATGCCGTTTCCGGCATCGATGTCCCCCTCCTCGGGATCGTCCTCCCAAAGAAGCAGATGGTCAGGCCGCCGTTCGGTTGGCGCGTGCAGCGTGATCTCCTCCAAACGATCCGTCAGCAACAGAAGATCGCGCACGGCTGCTTCGCTCTGGCGGCGGTGTTCCGCCTGAGCCAGCACCGTCGATGGTCCCGCCCCAATGGCGCAGCACAACATGGTCATGGCTGTGCGCAATTGGCCGGATGCCTGCTCCAACCCCACGGCGACGAGGAGATCCACCGGCACGGCCTTGCCATTGGGCTGGGTCGGCCAACGCTCGGCCAGCGCGCCCAGAGTGTCGAAGCCGGCGATCAGGAGACGTGGCATGCCCTGCCCCGTGCAAAGGCCGCGAACAGCCAAATGGGTCGGGGTTTCGCTGTTGCGGGTGAAGCGCCCGATCAGCGGTTCCAGGCTGCCGATCCATGCTTCGGGCGCGATCAGCAGAATGGTCCGTCCCAACGCCACCTGTTCCTTCAGATGGCGCAGGATCGCGATGGCGAGCGGACGACTCATCGGTTCCGACACCAACCTGTCGTGTTTGGCGTGAGAAAGGCGGGGTACTGGGCGCAGACGGTTGGAGAAGCGGCGCCCGGAAGGATCCGGCCCACGCGACCACACCAGTCTCGGCCCCTTCGCTGTCTGGCAGGCCCGGTGCAAAGCCGCCAGATCGGCGGACGTCCGCCCACAAAGTTGGGGGGCAGGAAACGCGGCGGTGACCAGCAGCGCCTCCCTTCGCGACCTTGCCCGATCGGGCGCGAACAGGGCGACAAATTCGATCAGAAAAACCCATGGGCCGGTCAGGATGATGAATTCGAACATCGCCATTTCAATCGGGTGCTCGCTATCGATCGCGATCTCCAGGAACATCACGGCAAACAAACCCCAAAGCCCGCACAGCCCTCCTTCCATCACTTGGATCAAGAAAACCCTGTTCGGCCGCAACAACAGGCGTGTTTTCTGACCGAAGAGAATCTCTAGAATTTTTTTAAGGGATTTTTGTATGAGGTCGAGCGAATTTCTTACGGATGGCTGCGCTTTTTTCATCAGCTGCCGGTGGACACTCTTCAGAATCCACAAAGCCAGTGTCGGGACCAAAATGGAAACAGCAAAGAGAAAAACAAGGGAGAAAGCCTGCGCGCCGACGAATTCGACACCAAGACTTCTCGTGACGTCATTGATCGAGTCGAACATCCTGAGAGTAAGGCCGATGACAAACAGGATGATACCGAAAATACGAATGGGATCATTTGGCGCATCCATCAAATAATGAAGATCATGACTGATCCAGCAATAAATCATGTAGGCCGCAATGTTGTTCGCAAAGAAACCATAAAGCAGTACGGAGCGCACTTTTTTGGGAGAACGCCGCGCCCGGCGATAAGCGAGCAGGGAAATGATCGACAGCAACAGGAAGGCGGGAATGCTGGAGAAAACCGCATTCATCCTAAGAACCCGATCTCGACGTCCCGGTATTTTACAGGGACGTCGAGCGTGACCGAACGAATGATGGGCCACCTGTGGTCGCGCACCACCACGGCGTGCTCGCCGGACAGATCCTCGATCATGGTCGCGGCGGCATCCGGCAGCCAGCGGCCGGGGGGACGACCCAGCGGATCCACGAGCGGACGGTCGCGCGTCGGTTGCCGGGAACCGGCTGCCGACGAATCCACCGGCAAGCGGGCGGCCAGGGCGATGTCGCGATGGCGGAGGTCGGCTTCGCGCATCAACAGCCGTTCGACGAGATCCAGCCCATGACGGTCTATGGCGCGCCATCCAGCCTGCGTGTCGGTGACCAATCGTTCCTGAAACCAAGAGGCCAGTTCCGTGAAGCGGACGGTGGAACGGCCAAGGGCGTTCGTCACGGTGCGCCGCCGCCGGTGAAGAAAAAGCATCAATCCGGCGGCGCCGCCGGCTCCCATCGCGACCGGCAGCGCGACCAGGAGCGGGACCGTCCCGCGAAAGACCGCTCCCGCCGTCGTCAGTCGGCCGAAGGTCGAGGCGATGGCGCCGTCACCCGGAACGAACACGAGGGCGGCGGTCGTCACGACCATGAAAGCCGGCACCACCGCGACCAGCGCCACGCCAAGCACCGGCGGCAACAGCCGGGGCCACCAGAGGCCAGCCCGCACCGTGCGGCGCACGATCCGACCGAAGGAGTTCCACAGCGCCGCACCGCTCTCCGCCGATGGTTCGCGCGGCGCCGCCGCCCAAGCGGCCCGGCGACAATCGGCGGCCAACGTCCGGATGGCCTCGACCGCCGCCACCGTCGGCGGTCGGATCGGGGTGGTCGCTTCGACTTCCCGCACGGCGGCTTTCACCCTCAAACGCCGGTCGGCCAAGGCCAGACGGCGCGCCGGTGCGTCACGCTGCCGCTCGTCGCGATCGATCATCACCAGCTTCGGCCAGAGAGCGGCGGCGCGTTCGACAAAATCGCCGGGCAGGCGGCGGTGACGCCACCAGCGCACCCGCAACCGCGACAGCCACGTCCCCGGTTCGGCGAAGCGCTCCGTCCGTTCCGGTGGAGGGGGAGCCTTGCAGGTCCAATGCAGCAGGGACTCCATCGCCCGCTTCAACGGCGCCAGCGGCCCTTCCAGCAATTCCGTCGGCGATGCGCCGTGCCGATGAAGCTCCACTCCATGCCGAATCCGGCCAAGCTGGTCATGCCAGCCGGCCATCCAGGGTTGCTCGTGATCCGGCTCCGCGCTCAGCGTGAATTGATTCGCGGGAAAACGTGGGTCGATCAAGGCGTTCGCCCGCAGCAGCAGCGCAGCCAACCCAAGCAGATCGAGCCGATGCGCTTGGTCCGGCGAATCATTTCCCCCGGTTCCCGGCCGATCGACCAGCATCGCCACATGGGCGTTTGCCGGCGGCTCAGCCGCATGGTCGACAGCGCGCTGAACGAAGACCACGCTCAGACGCTGTTCGGCGCCCAGCGCACGAGCGACGGAAACGGCGCAATCGTTCAACTCAACCATCTTGGTCCCGCGACCACCAAGATGAATCAGAAGTTGGACCGGCTCCAACCCCGCCGCCGCAATGAAGCCGGCAAGGGCCAATGGGAATCCCTCCGGCGACACGACCCTCGGCAAGTCGGGCCACAGCGCGTCGCCGGGCTGTGGAACGGCCGAGAGATCCCAGATCGCCACCGCCCGCTCCGGCCAAAGATGAATCAGCCGGCGTCGCGCCAAGTCCACGAACGGCCAGTCGGGATCGGCGTTGCACAACAGCACGGTCATGAGGAACCGCTGGATTCCGGCTGCCAATTCACGACGGTGTCCTTCATGTCCGTCAGGATGCTCCGGCGCCGATCCTCCCGTTCCTGTTCAGCCTTTCTCCGTTCCTCATCGGCCACCAACGCCGGGGTTTTCCCGCGCGTGCCCGCCCGGCCTCGGGGCCCCGCCGTCCGGTCTCCGGTCGGTCGGGCCGGGACGGCCTCCTTGCTTCGCTGTTCGGCGTCCGTGATCGCCTGCATCAGCGTGAGGCGCACCTTGTTGCGACGAATGGCGTTTCCCGAACCGCGCATCGCGAGATCGACGAAGGCGCTCAGCAGGTCGATGACACGGCTCATCACGTGGCGGGTCAATGTGCGGGCATCATCGCCACGATGATCCACCGCGATGCCGGCGATGCGGAACGGCAGTTCGGCGCTGCCGAGCTTCTCGTACAACCGGCTGCCGAGCGGGTCGGCCTCCCCCAAGGCGGCATGAACGGCGGCGGCATAGATCGACTGGATCCATTCGACGAGCTGCGGATCGAGATCCAGCTCGGCGCTCAATTCGAAATCGTTGCGCGCCTTCAGGATGGCCTTGCGACGGCTGGCGACGGCGCCCGGCCACGCCGCCTCGTCGTAGCAGAACGGCCCTTCGTCGGAACCATGGGGGTTCTGCTTCAACAGGTCGAGCGCCAAGGCCTGGGTAAAGGCCTGGAGACTGCGTTCGCGCCAGGATTGGGCGGTCGCCTCGAAGATGTCGGGCAGATAGCCGGGCAGATGCCAGTCGCGGTGAAGATGCGGGGTAACGGCGCAGACCGTCGCCGTGCCGTCCGCCCCGGTCTGACCGCGCAGGCGCTCCAACGTGCTCTGATAGGCGCGGTGATAGCGTCCCTCGGGGGGATTGCTGACGTTGTGGTGCTCGTCCCGGTATCCCGGTTTCAGCTTCACCAGCGCGGTCAGTTCCAGGTTGTTGCGAAACTGGATGCAACTCAGCCGTTGCGGGTCGTACATGGCCCGCACGGCCAGCCGGTCGCCCGGCTCGACGGCGAACAGGCTGGTCAGCGCGGGATCGGATTCGATGTTGTCGACATTCACCTTATGCCGGTCGAGAAGGCCCGCCGCCGCGTTGATGTTCATGGCCCACATCACCACCCGCGATCCGGCGCGGTCGGATTCGGTGGCGATCAACGGCGCCGATTGCTCCCGCAGAATCCGCACCCGGTCGGCCAGCCAAAGTCGCCAATCCTGATTTCTACCCTTGGCCTCCCGCTGGATCGCCGTGATCACGTCGAAGTCGTAGTGTTTGGTGGCGTTCCGGGAAATGGTGTCGCGGCAATATCCATCGATCACGTTGTCCCGGAACAGCCGTTCGTAATCGACCCCGTCCTTGTTGTCGCGGCCCATGGTGACGTCGCGGAAACGCTGGCACAGGGTCCGCGCGAGACCTTTTAGGATCGGCTGGCTCTGCAACGTCTTCTGGCTTTCCTCGACATCGCTCCAGATCGACCGCATGGCGGTGCGGGACGCATGAACCGGAACGTTGCCGACCCAGAACGCCCGTTGATCGTCCGCCCTGGCGATGCTGCCGGTCACGGTGGCTGCGCTTTCCCGCTCCCCATCATAGCGGTTTTCCAGCTCATCGATGTCCCGGTCGATCCGGTTGGACAGGCGGTCGACGACCTTGAAGAACTCCTCCAGTTCCGCGACCATCGCGTTGACGGCCATCCGCAATTCGGCGTAAAGCCCGCGCCGCAGACCATTGTCGATCATCGCCTTGATGATGTCGGCCGAACTGGCGTAGTGGCGCCGGTACTCCGCCAGGAAATCGCGCCGGACGCGACGGCCTTTCAGAAGGCCCGTGGTTCGCGCCGCGTCGTCCGCGCGGTCGGCGATCGCCGCCGTGTAGGAGCGCCGCGAGCGGGCGAGCGCGCCTTTGGAGGGATCGGAGGACAGGGAGGCCTTGGCCATTTTGGCCGCCTCCGCGATCAGGCGGTCCAACTCGTCCGACGGTCCCAGCCGTTTCAGTTCCCGTTCCAACGCCAGCGAGAGACCATAGAGGAAGAAACGAACCTGCATCGGATGCACGCCATTGCGCAGGATGTAATACTCGATGTCTTCCGGTCGAAAATCCGACTCGTGTCGATCGATCTTTGTCAGGAAAAGATCCCGGAATGTCTGTGCCGGAGCACCGACAAGCGCATCGAACACCTTCTCTTCCGCAAGATTAAGCTTGCGCTCACGTTCATTGACCCATTGGGCGAGGCTGGACAGCGGATTATCGGAATCCACGCCAGGCCCGTTGCGCCAGGAGGCCAAAAAATGATGGCTCTCATAAAAGATCTGTTCGGCGCGACGGGTGAAGCTGCTTAGGAATGTTTCATAGGTGCGGTCGATCTCGGCGGATTGTTCGCCGCGCTCATCCAACGGCGGCGGCGGCACTTCCACGGCGTGCAGGATCGCTCGGAAGAAATGGTTGCCGTTGTCGCGCCCACGGACACGAACCATGTCGGTGAAGAAGCGGGCCTTCACTGGCTCGGGTTCGGTAATGCCATCCTTGCGGCGGCGCAACCACAGCGTCTTCTGCTCGTCGAACGCGCGGTCTATGGTCAGCCAATCGTCCTGCATCGCCTGCTTCGCCGTCCGCAGGCTCAGATAATGCAGGATGTCGTCGCGCGGGTAGAACAGATCCGACACCCCGACGCCGGTGTAGATCTTGGGACGACCACAGGCCGTGCCGGAGCTGCGGCTTAAAATCTCATTGGCGAACAGGCTGCGGTACCGGCTGCCGACGCTGGTGAACGTTAGGAAGTGCAGGATGCTGGCGCAGCGTGAATAGTAATTTTCCAGATTCGGCCCCAGGCTGGCCCCCATCCTGTCATTGTAATCGACAAGAATGACCTCTTCGAAGGGCGAGTTGTCGTCGGCGATTCTGGTGCCGCGATTGAGATGGCGAAAATCGACCGGCCGAGGCAATTTGCGCGCCGCCTCCAGCGTCGCGGCGTTGAGTTCAGTCAGCGCCGCGTAGCTGTTGGTGCGAACATTGTCCATCTGGGCGGCCGGCAGACGGGCGGCATGACAGAACACGTCACCCATCAGCAGCAGACCGCGCACCACCGGAACCACGCCGCCCAGCGAGCGGAACTTACGAATCAGCAGCCACGCCAAGGCCAGGAACAGCCCCGACCCGGTGCCCCCGGCCATCGACCCGACGATGATGATGTTCATGGGGCCAACCAACAGGGGCGCCAAAGACCGTTGGTTGATGCCCTTGACCACCCGATCAATGGCATCCTCGATCAACCGGTCATTCATGGCGTCGGAAAAGGCGAGCGTCGACAGGATGCGGATTTGTCCGGCCCCGGTCCCCACCGACATGCGGCGAATGTCCGGCGTCATCGAGTCGTAGTGGAGAAACCAGTTTTCCACGCCGGGCCGATTCCGTTCCCACATGCGATACACGTCGTCCATGGCGCCGATGCGCAGAATGTGTTCCGGCCCCAGGTAGCGGTGATGCTTCAGATCCTCGACATCGGTGTCGATGCCCAGAACCTGGATGCGATGTTCCGGAGCGCGCTTGGAGCGCTCGGCGTTGCCCAAGAGGCGATCAATGATTGCGCATCCTGAACCGCCAATACCGACCAACAACGTTGGTTCTGGGATAAAATCATCATCAGACATCATCCCGCTCTCCAAAAATTTTCAACAACATCGACCAGCAAATTGGCAGGACGATGGAGGCGCATTCTTTTGTATGTAATTGTCAATCAAGGTTCCACTTTATTTATACATAATTTTGGCTATCATAAAAGGGGTAGGCGGCATTGAAGCCTAGATTTCTCTTTGCAGGATGCGGTGATGAGAGGATTCGCCATAAGGGTTGGCAGGATGCATGGCGCTCGACCATCGTGGACGGCCCGCTCCCTTCTGGTTGTGCTGATGGCCGTGGCCGGAATGCTGGCCGTCGGGGGGGCCGACGCGCGGGTCGTGGGAATTGTGTTCGATGATTCGCGCAGCCTCAGGCCGACCTTCAACACCACCTTGTACGCCGCCCGCCTGCTGATCGCGCTTCTGCCGCCGGAAGACCGCGCCTTCATCGTCCGGATGAAGAATCCCGGCTCCATCGAGGCGTTGCCGATCGCGACCGACAAGGAACGGCGCGAGTCGCTGAGGGCGCTGGAGGATTGGGAAGCCAGCGCCACGAAAACCCCGGTGTCGAGCGTGACGAGGATCCTTGATCGAATCGCGCGCGAGACCCGTCCGGGGGAAGAGGCCGCCCTGATCCTGTTGACCGACGGGGAGTTTGATCCCGACCCTCAACCGCAATTCTTCGACGAACTGTCCGTCCTGCGCGATCGCTTCCAAGGACGCGTCATGCGGGTGTTCTTCGTGGCCATCAACCCGGAGGAAAAGCCCAAGAGCGGAGGGAACAAGGCATCGACCTTTCGCGAGATCATCCAGCGCCAAGGCGTCGCCCGCAGCCTTGCCGACCAGTTCGGGCGCACCGGCAGATTCGATGACACCATCGAAGTGCGCAGCGGCGAAGCCCTGCACAGCAAGCTGACCGAGATCGTCACCACCCTGTTGGGCGGCGATTTCGAAAGCCGGTCCCCGCGCGAGTTCATCCCGTCGGGGACGTCCGTCGGCATCAATCTGCCCTTTCCGATCGAGGGGGTGGGCATGGTGTTTCCCAACGCGCCGGGGGTGCCCAAACTCCGTTCGCTGGGAGCGGCGGAGATCGATCCGGACAAGGACCGGGTCAGCGGCATCCGGGTCGCCATGCCGAAACCCGATCGTCCGGATTGGCCGCAGTTGGCCTCGGCGGTCGTTCAGTACATGCCCGCCAAGCCCATCCCCGCCGGGGAGCATCGCCTGACCTTCGACGGTCCTCTCGGTTCTCAGGCGCTTCCTGTGTTCCACAGCCGGATCACGCCGCGATGGACGCTGAACATCGGCGACGTCCAATGGTCCGACAGCGACGGGCGCCTGCAAGCGGCCGCAGGGCAGAAGGCGGTGCTGCGGGTCGTGCTGTCGGAGGACGCGCAGGGGGGCGGCGCCCTGCCTCTGGACCGTCTGACGGAAATGCCCAAGATCATCTTGCGCGGCAAGGGACAGGCAGACCGGGAGATGACGCTGGAGCCGTCGTCCGGCGCCTTCGTCACCACCCTCGATTTTCCCGCGCGACCTGGAACGGAGCACTATACGCAGGAATATCAGATCATCCTGCGCTACCCCGGCCTTTATCAGAGCAACGGGGGGCCGTTGCGGGCCGACGTATCGCCGCCCATCGTGCCGGGGCTGCGGGCAGACGCAGCGTCCGGCGATCTCAGCCCATGCTCCGACTGCGGTGAGACCGAGGTCCCCATCGTCTATCGCTCCGCCACGGCGGAACCGGCCCGGCTTCTGATTCCGCTCACCTTGACGCCGGCGACCTACTCCGGCCCAGTCACATGGCGTCTGAGCAACGCGCCACCCGATGGGGTGACCATCCGGTTGATGGCCGACGGAAGGGCGCCCGTCGTTCTCGACCACCGCAACGGGGCGATGTTGGGGATGCGCAAGGCCCAAGGTGGACGATTTACAGTGGAGGTCGCCGTGGCCGGCGCTGATCTCACGAATGCGTTGCGGCTGCCAGAACTGGTGGCCAGCATTCCGGCCGCCGAAAAGCCGGTCGGGCTGCCTCTTTTGGCGGGCCGCGCGATCAAAATCGTGACGCCTCCGCTGGTGGTCACCCGAGCCAATGGTCAGGCCATCACGGGATCGGCGCCGCTGCTGCTCGCGCCCCACATCGTCGGTTCGGCCGATGCCGGGTCGGCGGCGCCGGAACTGAGGATCCACGGTCTGCTGGAGGAGGAGCGATTGGGGGGCGGCAACATGGTCCTGAAGGTCTCCGTCTTCGGCCTGCCGGCCATCCAGATGAGCTTGTCACCCGCCGCCGACGGCCGCATCCTGTTGGTCCCCGACCATGACGCGGTTTCGCAATGGTGGCTGTTCGACTGGCTGCGCGTTCTGGTGGCGCTTCCGCCGTTCGAATCCAAGCTGGGACACATCACCTATCAAAGCCGCAAAACGGGGCGTTCGGCAACGGTCGCAATCAACGTGGATGTTTTGGCTCCGGGGATCTCGGGCCTGCTGTGGGGCCTGTTCCTGCTCGTGATCGAACTCGCTCTTGTGGGCTGGAGCGGTCTGTGGATGCTCGGCAGCCTCGCTTTCGGCTGGTGGGAGGCGTCCAGGCTGCGCTTCCCGAAAGGGGCCTTCCTGCGCGTTCAGCATGACCGTTTCGGGATCAACGCCGAAACCCACCCGTTGCGCCAGCCGCTCCTCCACAGTCTGTTCAGCCGACGCCTGTTCGAACCCCGACCGGAGCGTTACAGCGATCAGTATGTCACGCTGGAACCGATTTCGGGCGGTCTGCGCCTGATCCGGCGATCAGATTACAGCCCGTCATTGCGCATCGACCAGAGCCGCGTCCTGATCGCCAACCGCTTTCGACAGGATACAAGCATGGACGGAATTGATCTCAACTGGGGCACGGTTCTGCGCGATGACGATCGCAACATCACCATGATCCTGTCCGACGAGGCCCCATGAGCGCCGAGACGATTTCCGATCCCCCCTCTCACTCTCCGCCGCGCCCGGCCAGCCGCTCGGGTTCAACGGCGTCACGGGGCTGGCGGTTGTGGTTGTCCGCGTTCGTGCTGCTTGTTCCGGTGCCGGCCTGCATTCTCCTGACCTATGCCCAGTATCCGCTGTTCGTGAATGGCTTCGTGGCGATGGCCGATGCGATTTCACGTCCCCTTTTCCACACCGACCTTTCCATGAGGGATGTGCTGATCGGTGACAGCGACAGCGAAGAAAAAAAGAAAGAGGAAATTTATGAACACTTGTACGACTGCATGGAGATTATTGACAATTCATCATACGGAAAAATCTTCATGGAGAATGGGAAAAAGAAATTAAAGACAAAAAAACCCGATGAAGACGTTATAGAGTGGGCGAAAGGTAAGAAATTATACGGATATGGCTCCTTTGGCAGATCGAACGCTGATGACAGTATTCAGAGATTGTCTGTATTTTCTCAGAGGATTAACGAATTTTTTATAGGTTTGCAATTTTCCATACTTGTATCTTGTGTGATGTTCTTTTGTTTTTTCGTTTTTCCGTTGAAAGAGGGGACAGCCCATAGAAAGCTGGAGATCGACGCTGTCGCCCTTCACGGTCGGCGCATCCCATCGGATGAACATTCGCCCCCGAAAAGCTATGCATGGTCGTTGATCACTATGGGCGAAAGTCTGTACTGGAACACAAGCGGCTTTCTGGTTTCGCTGGGGTTCATGGGCACATTCGCCGGGCTGCTGGTGGCCATGTGGGCATTCCCAAGCCAGGAAATATTCGATGCCCTGGCCGGACAGACCATAGGCAACGGTGAAGTCATGCGAAGGTGTTGGGCGACGGAGATGAAGCTCCAACTGGCTCCCCAAGCCTCGGCCTTGAGAACCGCCTTCGCAACGAGCGTCGTCGGTCTTGCGTTGGCGGTTCTGGTGCGGGTCATGCACGCCATCCACGATCATTATGTCGTCGAGGACCACGCAGCAATCAAACGGCGCGACAAAGCGATCGAAGACGCGGCCCAAGCCTTTGCTCAGGGGAATGGCGGGGGCCACGGCGCCGGAACAGCCGCGCCTGAAAACGGCCGAGCGACGCCCGCGATCAAGGACAAGTCGGTCGCTCTGATCGACGAAACGGTGGTGACGCCAGGGCAAGTCGGGCTGAATGCGGAACTGTTGGATGCCATCAAAAGCTGGAGTGGAGCATCCGAGACTTGGAAGGATGTCGGCGCCCATATGCATGATTGGCGGAAGTACAGCCAAGACATGATCGAAGGTTTGAGGATTCTCAATCATCAAATCCGTGACACGCATCGCGACACGCGGGCGACGATGCAGGAGTTCCACCTCGCGGCGAGCGAAGTGCGCGATGCGGTCGCCGTGTTTCGCAGCAGCATCGAACAGGTAGAGGGATCCGTTCGCGGCCTGACAAGCAATATGGACGTACTCGTCACTCAGGCACAGCATATTGCCCGTGAAGTAACCAAATCTGTAGAAAAAATAAAGAGCATGCCTTAATGGATTGCCATCCGATCAACAACGATCATCAAAGGAACGTAAAAAATGAGGCGAAAAAATAAAGGTGAAGAAGAAAATGAAGTCTGGCTTCCTCTTTCTGATATGCTCTTAGCGATTATTTTAATAATCACAACGGCTGGTGTTGGCCTTTACATTTCATTGAGCATGTCGCGATCAAAGGAGCAACAAAATTATAACAATACTTCTGAAATAAAGCCAAACTTAACAAGCAACCAAAACGGTGTGATTGCTCCATCAAACGCTGCAAATTTTCGAGCACCTGTGTATCAATTTACAGAAAAAGAAACTTATTTTGAGAAGGTTGATCCGGATGATAAGCTTTGCAGCCCATACACAACCGACAAAAAGCTCTACGATAAGCAAACAAATATCAAAATGGATTTTTCCAATATGAGTTCATACAAACAAGCAACTTTAGGATTTATAAGACACAATATCAGCAACCCAAAATCCAATAATGGTCAAAACCCAATTGCGGAAATTAGAATTGAAGCACATGCCAGTCCTGGCTGGAAAAATGCGGACAGGTCAAAAAGTGCTCGATGCAATATGAGCCTTTCAATTCTTCGTGCCTGGAAGGTTTATGAATTTATTATGAATATCAATGAATGGACTCCAGAGGAAAGAAAATTTCTAGAAGAACATCTTGTACCATATTCTGGAGGATCAACCTTGGCTTTTAGGGCCGGTGGCGGAAGCCCGCCGGGTCATCAAGCAACTGAGGAGATTGAGCATTATCGCTCCGTCAGTCTTCGCGCTGTTTACGTTGATGGATCATAAGGATCTCAAACTACCATCAACCAATACTGACTGTTACCCGAAAGGATGGACGCGGTGTTGGTGCGGTGAGGCGGTTTCCGTGGTGTTTTGGTGGTTCCGGTAATTCGTTCGGCGACTCCTCATCCAGACAATCAACAACTTGGAATTGATGCTGGATCGGAAACACGCGGGATGGGAAGCCAGTCCAACCGCTGGGGTTGTCGACAGTCAGACGGTGAAGGCTCCTGCGGCAAAGGAGCGGGGCTACGATGGCGGGAAGAGGATCGTTGGGCGCAAGCGGCACATCGCCGTGGACACCGATGGCCGACTGCTCATGGTCAATCTGACCACCGCCGATATCTCCGACTCCGCCGGAGCGCAGAAAATTCTGGAAGGAATAAGAAAGCGTTGGCCCTGGATGAAGCATCTGTTCGCCGATGGCGGTTGCGACAGGATAAAGCTGATGGACAAAGCCGCCTACCTTGACTTCACCGTCGAAATCGTCAAACGCACCGATGCCGAACCTGGCTTCAAGCTTCTGCCAAGACGCTGAGTTGTCGAGCGAACCTTTGGATGGATGACACGCTGGAGACGATTGGTCCGCGATTTCGAACGACGGATCGATGTGTCAGGCGGCATGATCCTGATCGCCATGAGCGCCCTGCTGCTTCGACGAGTATCCCACTGAACAGGTTGTCAAACAGACTCTGACGTGTTTTCAACGCCTTTCCGGCGCGTCACGGGCTGAGTTCAGTGCCGCAACCGGCCAATCACTCATCGTGGTGGCACCCTCGTCAACCAGACATAGGGAATCAGGCAAGAGCGTCATAGTCCCCAGATGCTTGAGATCATAGCAACAAAAATATGAAAAATTTGATAATACGCGCATCTAAGATTTTTATTATTTATTGGTTATATACCGTGATGGAAAAAATTACGATATTCACAAATGATTAACCGGGGTTGTGTTGCTCTGATGTTGACAGATATTCTTGTTGACCGGCTTGATCCGGAGTCTATGAATATCGGTTGCAGAATAATTTCCCTCGTTGCTGGAAAAGGCGCCTCATTTGCTCGATTGACTTAAAATTTCAGGTTGTTCTGTCGCCGGTTCCGCTTATGAAACTCATCGGCATTTTTTGGGGTTTGGAGGCAATGATCGTCTCAAGCCGCTTGCGCGGATGCTTCCGCATTGCCAGGGGATTTGCGCGGATAGGGATCCCTGTGGGCGAGGCGCTCAACCGCCCTGCTCCGCCCGTTGGCTGACGCGGTGGTCACTCCGACAGATTTCGTTGCCCTTTGTCATATGATGACAGATGAATTTCAGGATGGGAGCCACTATGTGAAGCGTGTTGGAGCTGCACAGAAAACAACCACTGAAGGTTGTTTTTTGTGCAATGATCGGCCTGTTTGTTGAATAAAAAGCACGAATCACCGCTGCGCGACGTCACATCGAACAAGATAGTGGGTATGGATTTCTATGGGACAGTCCAATCTCAACG
This sequence comes from Azospirillum cavernae, assembly GCF_003590795.1. GTDB lineage: Bacteria > Pseudomonadota > Alphaproteobacteria > Azospirillales > Azospirillaceae > Azospirillum > Azospirillum cavernae. Next base: position 450,542 of record NZ_QYUL01000005.1, on the reverse strand, counting down.
GCGTCGGCTTTACAACAGACGCCACCGTCACGGGGACTGGGGCCGCCGATTCTCTTGTCCTGACGGGCGGGGCGATCGTAACGGCCATCGGCATTGAAACGATCGCTGGCTCCGCCGGGGGATCGGTCGTTGATTTTGTGACGCTTGGCAGCGGCGGGAACACAACGCTCGTTCGGTTGCTGGAAACCCTGAGCGGCGGCGATGGCATGGACGTCATCACCCTCAGTTCGGGCGCGACCATGCAGGTCTTGCTGGTGGAGACCCTGACCGGCGGCTCTGGAACCGACGTGGTGACGCTCGGCAGCGACGGTTCGACCATGACGGTCTCGTTGCTGGAAACCCTGACGGGTGGAACTGGCGCGGACGTCGTCACCATCGGCACGTCCGGTTCGACCATGACGGTCTCGCGGCTGGAAACCCTGACGGGTGGAGCCGGCGCGGACGTCATCACCATCACCGCCAGTGGCGCGACCATGCAGGTCTCGCTGCTGGAGAGCTTGAACGGCGGTTCCGGCCTTGATGTGGTGACGCTTGACAGCGGCGGCTCGACCGTCACGGTTTCTTTGCTGGAAACCTTGACCGGCGACGCGGGCACGGACGTCGTCACCATCAAATCGACCGGCACGACGATGCGGGTTTCGCTGCTGGAGACACTGACCGGCGGCATTGGCGCCGAGGCGATCACCATCGGGTCGGCTGGCTCGACGATGTCGGTGTCGTTGCTGAGTTCGCTGACCGGCGGCGCGGGGACCGACATCGTCACCATTGGCTCCGCTGGCACGACAATGGCGGTCTCGCTGCTGGAGTCCCTGACCGGCGGCGTCGGCTCGGATGTGATCACGATCGGCTCAGCCGGGTCAACGATGTCAGTCTCGTTGCTGAACACGCTGACTGGCGGCGCAGGCACGGACATTGTTACGCTGAACGACGTCAACAGCACGTTGACGGTAAAATCCATTGAAACATTGATTGGTGGATCCGGCAACAACGCCATCACCTATTCATTGACCACAACGGAATCAATAACGCTTTATAATATCGAGTCTATTACCGCTTCCGGCAGCGGCACTTTGAGCGCTCAAATTGGAACGTCTGGAGGAACGCTGACCGTCAGCAATCTTGATACGGTTTTTGGATCATCCGCAACAGACATCGTCACCCTTTCAGGCACCTACATCGTTGGCGTTTCCAATATTGAAACGCTGATTGGCACAAATTCGGTCGATCACAGCGTCACCTTTGGTTCTGCTGGGAACACGACGCAGGTCGCCTTGCTGGAGACCCTGATTGGCGGCGCTGGCACGGATGTAATCTCCGTCGCTTCGGGCGGTTCGACCATGACGGTCCAACTGCTGGAGACGCTGATTGGCGCCGCCAACGCGGATGTGGTGACACTTGGCGCTGGTGGGGCGACGACCCTGGTGTCAGCCCTTGAAACGCTGATCGGCGGCAGCGGCAAGGATGTCATCAGCGTTGGAACCGGCGGCTCGACCATGACGGTCCGGCTTCTGGAAACCCTGACCGGCAGCGCCGCCACCGATGTGGTGACGGTCGGAACCGGCGGCGTGACCCTTCTGGTGTCGGCGGTCGAAACGTTGATCGGCGGCGCCGGCGCCGACAACATCCTTTTGAGTTCAGCGGGTTCGACGCTGACCGTTTCCCTGATCGAGACGCTGACCGGCGGGGCCGGAACGGATGTGGCGAGCGTCGGTTCGAGCGGCTCGACGCTTCAAGTGTCGCTGCTGGAAACGCTGACGGGCAACCTCGGCACGGACGTCGCCACGTTGGGATCGTCCGGCAACACGCTGCTGGTGTCGGCGATGGAAACGCTGACCGGCGGCGTCGGCGCCGACGTGGTGACGTTGGGCGCGACCGGCAACAGCTTGCGGGTGTCGCTGCTGGAGACGTTGATCGGCGGGGCCGGAACCGACGTTGTGACGCTGGGGTCGAGCGGCAACACGCTTCAAGTGTCTCTGGTCGAAACGCTGACGGGCAATCTTGGCGCAGACGTCGCCATATTCGGCGCGTCCGGCGCCACGATGCTGGTGTCGGCGATGGAGACGCTGATCGGCGGGGCCGGAACGGATGTGGCGAGCGTCGGTTCAAGCGGCAACACGCTTCAAGTGTCGCTGTTGGAAACGCTGACGGGTGATCTCGGCACGGACGTCGCCACGTTGGGATCGTCCGGCAACACGCTTCAGGTGTCGGCGATGGAGACGCTGACCGGCGGGGCTGGGGCCGACGTCGTGACGTTGGGGGCGACCGGCAACAGCTTGCGGGTGTCGCTTCTGGAAACCTTGATCGGCGGGGCTGGAACCGACGTTGCGACGCTGGGGTCGAGCGGCAACACGCTGACGACGTCGCTGGTCGAAAGCCTGATCGGCGGGGCCGGAACGGACGTTGTGACCTTCGCCCCGCCCGGCAATCAAGGAACCCTGTTCGTTTCCGGCATCGAGACCGTTTACACCCCGTATCAGACTCTGGCGCTCAACGGCGTCGACACCCTGGTCAGTTTTTCGGGGCCGCCGGTTGTTCCGACGCCGACGCCGACAACGTCGGACGACGGCGGTGGGACTGTCGCCACCGGGGGCGTCAACTCGGTGGACGGCGTCCAGGTGCAAACGGGAAGCACAACGAACAGCGACGGCAGCAGCACGCGCAGCCTCACCGTCCCGGTGGTCACATCGACGCGCCAGGAGGTCAGCGGCAACAACGCCGTGGCCGACATCCCGCTTGTCGCCACCAACGCGGGCGTCAGCCTGCTGGTCGCCCAGGTGCCGACCGGCGTCGGGTTGCAGGTCAGCGGGTCCACCACGACGCAGACGGCGGTCAACTCCCGGGCCGACCTGATCCGCGAAATTCAGGAACACACCACGACCGGCACGACCGACCAGAACCAACTGACCGGGGGCGGCTCGGGGTTTCTGGAAAGCCTGCCGACCAACACCCAGGTGCTGGTGCAAACGATCGTGCCGACGTCAACCCCCGGGGCTACGGCGTCGGCCCAACCGCTGGTCATCACGGGAACCCAAACAAACGCCGACAATCCGTACAGCGCGTTGATCATCGACACGCGCAGCATGCCGAGCGGATCCTCGATCGAGTTGCAGAACGTCGAATTCGCGGTGGTGATCGGCGCCGTCAGCGTGGGCGGCGGCGACGGGTCACAGGTTGTCTGGGGCGACAGCGCCAACCAGCACATCGTGCTGGGCGCCGACGACGACACCCTCCACGGCGGCGGCGGCGATGATTTCGTCGGTTCGCGAACCGGAAACGACGTTCTCTACGGCGATGACGGCAACGACACCGTTCAGGGCGGCGAGGAAAACGACCTGCTGTACGGCAACATTGGCACGGACACCCTCTATGGCAACACCGGGCAGGACTCGCTGTATGGCGGACAGGGGAACGACGCCCTCCATGGGGGCCGCGACAATGATCGGCTGTCTGGCGATCTGGGCGACGACAGCCTGTCGGGCGATCTTGGCGACGACACCATCGCGGGCGGCGTCGGAGCGGACTCCGTCGTTGGGGGCGACGGCGTGGACATGCTGTCTGGCAATTTGGGCGCGGACACCCTTTTTGGCAACAAGGGCCAAGACACGCTGTATGGCGGCCAGGGAAGCGACACGCTGTATGGCGGCAGGGATGACGACCAACTGTTCGGCGATCTCGGAGATGACTGGCTGATCGGCGGTCTGGGCAACGACACGCTGACCGGCGGCGGTGGGGCGGACCTGTATGTTTATGGCGCGCGCCTGAACGAAGGTCTCGGCGACGGGCATGATGTGATCACCGGGTTCAACGCGGCGGAGGGCGACCGCATTCAACTGCGCAACGGATTGTCGAGCTACACGGTGCGCGCCAACGACGCGGGCGACGCGGTGATTGTTTTCTCCAGCGACGATGACGTGACCCTCACCGGCGTGCAAAAAGACATGGTGAAAAACACTTGGTTTGAGGGCGATTGACCGACAAGCGGCTTGCATGCGGGTCGCTTGACAGGATGGCTTGCATGCGGGTCGCTTGACAGGATGGCTTGAAAAGGGCGACGCCGTGGGGGAAACCATCGCCGGAAGGAACGAGGCCGACCGTCGGCGCGCCAACCGGAGTCCGCCGTGATCACCGTCGATGAAGCCCTGTCGCACGCGCTCGCCGATCATCGCGCTGGTCGTTTCGCCGAGGCTGGGGCGCTCTATCGCCGGATATTGGACGGCGATCCAACCAACATCAACGCCCTGCATCTGCTTGGCCTGATCGAGCGGCAGGCCGGGGGGCTGGCCGGGGCGCAGGATGGGTGGGCGAACCGGATCGGTCGCGCGCTTCAGTTCAACCCCAGCTTGGCGATGGCGTGGCATGGGCTTGGCGTCGTTTTCAGCAGCCGAGGCGACGCTGGCCTGTCACGGGCGATCGACGCCTTGCGCCGCGCCGTCCGCCTTGATCCGACGCTGACCGAGGCGCACCACGATCTGGGGGTGGCCCTCCGCCGCGCTGATCGGCTTGACGAGGCGGTGGACAGCCAGATCCGGGCGGTCACGCTCAAGGCCGATTTCGTCTCCGCCCATATGAATCTGGGCAACGCCCTGCTTGAACGCGGCGACGCCGCCAGGGCGCAGGCCAGCCAGCGCCGCGCCTTGGCCCTCAGCCCGGCCAGCCCCGAATGCTGGTACAATCTTGGCAACGCCCTGCACGCCGACAACGACGCGGGCGGCGCGTTGACGGCCTACCGCCGTTCGGCAAGGCTGGGGTTGACCCTCGCGGCGGCCCGTGTGGCGACGGCGCTGATTGATCTGGACCGATTGGCCGAGGCCGAGGTTGAACTGATCGACAGCCTGACGCGTCCCGGCGTCGATGTGGCCAACAGCCTCGAACTGTTGACCGACATCTTTCGGCGCAGCGGTCGGTCGGGCGAGGGGCGGGCCTTGTTCACGCGGCTGGCCTCGACGCCGCTGGCGGGCGTCCTGCGTCGGGGGGAATGCCTGACCGCTCTGGCCGCCCTTGATCTGCACGATGGCGCGCCGCAGGCCGCCGTCGCGCGTTTGGCGGCGGTGCGCGGCGACAATGGTTGGTTCTTCACCGTGAAGTCGCTGGCCGCCTTGCACAGCACCCTGGCGACGCATGGGCTTCGGCTGATCCGGCCCGCCGCCATGGACGCCAATGGGCGACAGCCCCCGCGCATCACCTCCTCCACCTTGGCGAGCAAGGGCCGCTTCGCCCACACCGTGTTGGAGTATGTGCTGCTTCGTCTTTACGCGGAGACGCACGGCTGCGTGCTGGAAACCCCCGATTGGGTGGGCGGCGCCTTCTTCGCGCTGAACGACCCGCCCCAAAGCGGACCGCTGCCGCCCCTGCTGTTCCCCCGCCGCATCCTCAACGATCTGGTCAGCGGCGCTTGCGTGCGGGCGCCCATCGTCCATCGGGACATCCTGTCGCCTCTGTTCCTGTTCGAGCACAAGGAGGCGTACCGCGAACGGGTTCAATCCTGGCTGAAGCCGCGCCATGTCTGGGCGCCCCACCTCGATCCGATGATGGAGCTGTTGCGGGCCGCCGGGGCCACAGTGGTGGCGATCCACGTCCGGCGCGGCGATTTTCTCACCAGCAATTACCCGATCACCGAAACCGCTTGGTATGTCGATTGGTTGCGCGCGCTGTGGCCGCAGCTCGAACATCCGGTGCTGTATTTGGCCAGCGACGATCTTCCGGCGATCCGTCACGCCTTCGCCGAATTCCACCCGCTGACGCGGGCCGACGTGGCGGAGGACTGGGTTGGGCTGGAGTTTCTCCAGGATTTTCACGCGTTGATGAACGCCGACGTCGTTGGGATCAGCGCCGCCAGCGGATTCAGCCTGCTCGCCGCCCGCCTCAACACCCGCGCCCGGCTGTTCGTCGAACCGGACATGGCGGCGCGGCGCATCCGGCCCTTCGCGCCCTGGACGCCCTGATCCATCACGCGCGGGCGAGGGCCTGAAGCGCGGTTCGCACGCGGGCCATGACCGACGTCCAGTCGCCCCGCCGCTCCTGCCGAAACAGGCGCATGGTCGGGTACCAGGGGGTGCAGACGCCAGCTTCCAGCCAGCGCCAATCCGGGGCGAAGGGCAGCACCGTCCAGACGGGGCGGTTCAACGCCCCGGCCAGATGGGCGGGCGCCGTGCAGGAACTGATGACAAGGTCGAGATTGTCCATGATCGCGGCGGTGTCGGCGAAGTCGGCGATCTCCGCCCCCAGATCGGTGAAGGAGGCGGGGAGCGGCCCGCAACTGTCCAGATCCTGGCGTCCCGCCCCCTTCTGCAACCCGAACAGTTCCACCCCCGGCGTTTCCAACAACGGCAAGAACGCCTTCAGGCGCGGCGAACGGACGGCGTCGGCCTTGAAGCTGGGGTTGCCCGCCCACACCAACCCGACCCGCAAGCCACGCGGGCGCCCCATGCGCCGCGCCCAGGCCGCTGACAACTCCGGTTCGGCCCGCAGATAGGGAACGGCGGCGGGGATGGTGTAGAGCGTGGAGCCGAGCCGGTGGGGCAGGCTCGCCAGCGCGATGTGGGCGTCATGCGGTGGCGGCGCGTCGAACCGACCGACGACGCCCTCGACGCCCGGCATGCTGGCGAGCAGACGGACGAGCAGGGTGTTGCATTCGACAAAGACCCGCCCCCCGCGCGCCTGGAGCAGCGGCGCGTAGCGGGCGAGCATGATCGTGTCCCCCACCCCCTGCTCGTCATGAATCAACAGGGTTTTGCCGGTGATGTCGCCGCCATCCCAGAGAGGGGAGGGAAAATGGCGTTTGGGCGACGGAAAATCGGCCATCCGCGCGCGCCATTCATATTCGGCGAACCCCTCGACCCACTCGCCCTTGAGCAGCAGGCCGAAACCAAGGGCGGTGTGGGCCTCGGCCAGCGTCGGATCGAGCGTGATCGCGGTTCGCGCCATCGTGATCGATTCGTCGATCCGCATCGCGTCCCGCGCCGCAAGGCCAAGATTGAGGTGCGCGTGCGCCGCGCCCGGCTGAACCGCGATGGATTGGCGGAAGCAGGCGACGGCCTCGTCGAGCCGCCCAAGCTCCTGAAACGCGACGCCCAGATTGTTCAACACGCCCGCGTCGCCCGGCGCGAAGCCCAACGCGCAGCGGTAATAGTCGATGGCCTCCTCCACCCGGCCAAGGCGGCGGCAGGCCATGCCCAGATTGGCGTAGGCGGCGACCGACAGCGGCGCCATGCCCAGCAGCGTCAACAGCTCCGCCGCCGCCTCTTCGGCGCGGTTGTCCGTAAGAAGCGCTTGGGCAAGCAGCAACCGCTGCTCGGTCAGCCTGGGCTTGAGGCGCATAAGCCGACGCAGGGCGGTCGCGGCGTCGGCGTGCTTGCCCTGGTCCGTCAGGATGTTGGCGAGGTTGTTGAGGACGTCGCTGAAAGCCGGGTCGAGAACCAAGGAGCGTTGGCAGCAGGCCAACGCCTCGTCCCGTCGGCCAAGCCGCCGCAGCGCGCTGGCGAGGTTGGAGAAGCAGGCCGCGTTGCCGGGGTTGACGCGGATGGACTGGCCCATCCATTCCGCCGCCGCCGTGAAGCGCCCGTCCTGAAGCGCGACCACCCCCAGCAGATGCAGCGCGTCCGCGTGCTGGGGATGGGCGTCGAGGATCCGTTGATAGGCGCGCTCCGCCTCCGCCAGCCGCCCGGCCCCATGATGGGCGAGGCCCGCCGCGACGAGGGCCGCCGGATCAGGATGATTCACAGGGGATGCGGCTGGTGTGGCCATGCGTCGGTTCTTTTCGCGGTCAGATCAACACCGGGGCGGACCATGGGTCGTAGGCGATCAAGGCCTGACGGGTCCGGTCCGGTCGGAAAAACGCCTCAGCCCTTTGATTGAGCATCGTCGCCACAAAGGAAAAGCTGCTGTTGGAAATGGCGACCCGGTCGGCGTGGCGCAGCGCGAGGAAATCGGTGAAGAATTCGGCCCCGTCGATGGGGTCGGCCAGATCGCGGCCGATCAGGGGGCGGTAGGCGGCGAAGGCCCGCAAGCAGCCGGGATCATCGGTGGCGATGAACAGGGCGGGTTGGTCGAGCGTCGGCCAGACGCTTTCCAGCCAGCGCAGATACCAGGATTCCGGGGCGGTCCAGAAAGGCCCCCAACCGAAATCCCCACGCCGGATGTGCAGGGCGACGATGCTGCGGCCAGCGGCGCGCAGGCGGTCCAGCGCCGCGTCGGCCAAGGGGCGCAGATGGCGGCCCGGCGTGAACAGGGCGCGGAACTCCGCCTTGAAGGGAGCCAGACAGCCGGTGTCGCCGCAGAAATAGCCCGCAACGTCCCGATCCGCCAGACGGTCGCCGCCGCCGCGCAAGGCGGCGACGATGGCGGCCTCGCCCTCCGCTTCCGGCAGGCGCGTCAGCGCCGGGCCGGGCAGGGGATCGTCGTGATCGAACAGGTGACGGCCAATCCAATAGGGCGCCTCCAGGGTCAGTCCCTGTCGGGCGGCGCACAGGCGCAAGGCCCCATATTGGAGAAGCTGGTTGCCGAACCGTCCGTTGCGGCCAAGGGCGGTCGAGGCCAGGCGCCGACCCGGCTGGCCCGCCGCGCCGGGGGCGGGCGGCGGCCCCCAGCGGCGGGTGAGCCGAAGCGCCGCGCGCCGGGTGAAAGGCTCGCCAAAGCCGGGATTGCACAGGATCGCCCGCTCCCACGCCGCCAACGCGGCGTCCCGATGGCCGAGCGCTTCCAGGGCGCTGGCGAGCGCGACGTGGCCGCCATGCAGGTCGGGGCTGAGTCCCAGCGCCCGACGGGCGTGCGCCGCCGCGTCGGCCCCGTCGCCGAGTTCCAGGGCGGTCTCCGCGCTGGCCGCATGGGCGTCGGTTCGCGTCGGCTCCAGCCGCAGCGCCCGCGCCAGATCCCGCCGACCCGCCTGCGCCGCCCCAAGACGCCGCTTCGCGCGGCCCAGCAGCAGGAAGCTGCTGGCGTGGTCCGGTCGAAGCGCCAACGCGTGGCGCAAATGGGGGAGGGCCTGCGCCGAGGCGTCGGCGTCGACCAGGATGGAGCCGAGATTGAACCACGCCTCGGCGGTCTGCGGTTGGAGTCTCGCCACCGCGCGGAAGGCCGTCCGCGCGAGAGCGCCGCGCTGGAGTTGATGGCCGCAGACGCCCAACTCGAACCACGCGTCGGCGCGGTCGGGGGCCAGGGCCAGGGCGCGGGTCAGCGCGGCGACGGCGCGGTCGCGTTGACCGGCCTTGAGCCTGTCTTTTCCAACGGCGACGAGGCTGTCGGCGGTGATGGGCGGCGTGACGGGCGGCGTGGCGGGCGTGAGAAACGGCGGGCCGTTCCAACCACCGTCGCGGACAAGCGCGGATTGCTTGGCCTTCAGCGCCTGAAGACGGCGCTGGGTCAGGATCTCGATGGCCATGAAACGCGTGTCGGGCGGCGGCGCGGGGGCGGGTTTGGCTGCCCCGGTCATCTCCAGGCGCTGCCGCGCCAAGGCGTTGCCCGCCCGCATGGTGTAGTGGACGGTTTTTTCCGCGATCTTGATTCCACCGAACAGGCTGTGGAGAGCGCGGCCATAGGCCACGTCGTCGGCGACGGCGGGATGGAACGGCGCCTCTTCGGGAAAGCCGCCGATCAGCTCGTGGCAGACGCGCCGGACGCAGAGGTTGCAGGGGTAGCTGCTTTCCGACGCCGCGCGCCAAGCGGGGGTGACGTGCTGGTCGATCACGTCAAACCGCATCCCGGTGCGGACGAACCCGGCGTCCGGGGTCAGGTCCAGCGCCCTCGCCGTCAGGAAGAGGTGCCGTTCGAGATAAAAATCATCGGCGTCCAGGAACCAGACGTAACGGCCAAGCCCGGCGGCGGCGCCAATGTTGCGCGAGCGTCCGGCCCCCTGATTCCGGTTGTTGACGATCAACGTCACCGTCTGTTCGGGATTCTCGCGCGCCCAACGCAAAACCCGCGCCGCCGTGTCGTCGGGGGAGGCGTCATCGACGACGCAGATGTGAATCCGCGCCTGCGGGTCCCCCGCCGCCGCCTGGTAAAAGCGGATCGCCGCCGCGACGCTGTCGAGCGCCCGGGCGACGCTGTCCTCCATCCGGTGCGCGGGGATGACCACGCAGCCCAGAGCGTCCAGGTCGCTCCGATGGCGCGCGATGCCCCGCAAGGCCACGCCCAAGCCGGAATCCTCGTCGCGCAAACCCGCGCGCCGTTGCGCCGCGTGCCATTGTTCAGCCTCGGCGTCGCGCCCCTGGATCAGGCGCAGGACGCCGAGAACGCGCGCCACGTCGCTGTGCGACGGCGCCAGACCCGCCAGGGGGGCCAACAGCGCCTCGGCCTGTTCGACCGCCCCCTCCTGGATCAGGCGCAAGGCGTGGTTGAGCGTGAGGCTCAGCCTGTCGTCGGTCGATGGGGAATCGCTCACCGCCGCCCCCTAGGTCACAGCGGCGACGAAGGATTTGGCGAAGGCGCGCCACGTCCGCTCGCCGCGCAGGAAGGCGCGCGCCCTGTCGGCGCAGGCGCGGGCGGCGGCCCGATCCGTGTAGAGGGTTTCGAGCCGTTCGACCGCCTCCTCGACGGACGATTCCCCCCAACCCCGGCGGCGGCCAGCGGGGTCGGCCACCGGGGTTTGATGGCGCAAAGGCAGGCTGTTTCCATCGCGGATCAGGTCAAGATGGCCGGTGTTGGCCGACAGGATGACCGGCACGCCGCAGGCCATCGCCTCCATGGCGACCAGATTCGTCGCCCCTTCGCAGCGGTTGGGAAAGAGGGCGGCGTGGCATTCCGCCAAAATTCCCGGAAGCTGCGACCGCGTGAGAAAGCCCATGTCGACGAAGCCCTCCGGCGGCAGGCCGTTGGCCATCGCCCATTCGACAAGGCGCAGCTTGCCGTTGTCGCCGATGGCGGGGGCGGCCGGAGTCAGGAGGGACTCCGCCATGTCGGCGGATGTGTGCGGCCAGGGGTTGTGCCACGCCGTGACCAGCAGCGCGTCCGCATGACGCTCGTGGAAGCGCCGAAAAGCGGCGAGCGCGATGTCCTGCCCCTTGCGAAACTCCAGCTTTCCCCCCGCGAAGACGACGAAACGGTCGCCGAAGCGTTTGGCGGGCGGGACGAGCGGCAATTCGTCCGGGTCCACGCCTTGAAAGGCGCAGGCGACCTCGGCGACGCCCTGCTCGGCCAGCAGATTTTTGTTGTAGGTGGAATGCACGACGAGCGAGTCGTAGCTCCGCGCCTGCCGCCGGATTTCCTCGTCGAACCGGGTGTCCTCAAAGGCGATGACGCCAATGTTGCGGCTGCCGCGAAACTGCGCGGAGAGCGGCCCCGGAACGAAGCCGTTGCCAAGCGCGTGCAGAACCGTGCAGTCGTTGAGACGGAGCGCCCGGTTGTTGGAGCGGGCGGCGATGGCGGTGATTTGCTGGTGGGCGTCGAGCAGGACATGCAGCTTGTCCCGGTTTTCCGGTCGCAAGGTGCTCATCAGCGGCTTTTCCAACAAAAGCGGCGGTCGCCCCTGCTCAACCAGATGAAGCGCCGTGTGGACGCCGACCAGCCCCCAGTCGTGAATCTCCGAGAGCTGCCACGTCAACGCCAGATTCTGTTCCACGCACGGCCTTTCGTCGTCACCCCGCTCCCAGCCTCGTCCCACGCCGCCGGTGGGTTTGATGATAGCACGGCGCTCTCCAATCCGGCAGGTCGGACGCTCGCCGCAATTCGGTGACAAGGGCGGCGGCGAACGGTTAAAAGAGGGAGCCGTCCGTCTCCTCAAAGCGTCTTCGCCATGATGACGGACCTCACCGGGAAGGCTGTCGTGGAACGGCTTGAAACCATCGCGGCCGACTTCGCGGCTGACTTCGCCGCCGCCCTGGCCGCGCATCAGGCCGGTCGCCTTGATTTGGCCGAGGATGGCTATCTTGTGGTCCTGCGCGCCGACCCCCGGCATCCCCACGCCAACAACAATTTGGCGATCCTCTTGCGCGCCAAGGGGCGCTTGCCGGAGGCCGTCGCCTGCGGTCGTCGGGCCATCGCACGGTTGCCGGAGGACGCCCAACTCCGCAACAATCTGGCCTGCGCGCTGTCGGACATGGATCGGATCGCCGAGGCGACGGCGACGACGCGGCGGGCGCTGGCCCTGTCCCCGGACTATGCCGACGCCTGGTTCAACGTCGCCAATCTGCTGGGGACCGCTCAGAACCTCGCGGGCGCGAAAGCCGCCTATCGTCGGGCGCTGCGGTTGAACCCCCGCATGGGCGCGGCGCACAGCAATCTGGGCGACGTTCACAGGCGCTTGGGGGAATCCAGCGTCGCGGTTGATTGCTACCGGACGGCGATGCGGACGCAGCCGGATTTGCCGCAACCCTACGTCAATCTGGGCGAAACGCTGAAGGAGCAAGGGCGGATCCACGAGGCGCTCGCGACCTTCCAAAGCGGGTTGGAGCGTCACCCCGATCTCGCCCTGTTGCATTCCAATCTGCTGTTGGCCCTGCATTACACGCCCTGCGCGCCGCCCGAGGTCATCGCCCACGCCCACGCCTGCTGGAACGACCGGCACGCTCGGCCTTTGACGCCGCGCGGCAAGCGCTTCGCCAACGACCGGAATCCCGACCGTCGGCTGCGGGTGGGCTATGTCTCGCCCGATTTCCGCGCCCATGCCTGCGCCCACTTCATCGAACCTCTGCTGCGCGCGCATGACCGAACGGCGGTGGAGTTGGTCTGTTACGCCACATCGCGGCGTCATGACGACGTCACCGACCGGATCAAGGCGCTCGCCGACGCGTGGCGACCGCTGGCCGGGTTGGACGACGCGGCGGCGGCGGCGTTGATCGAACGTGACCGCATCGACATCCTGGTCGATCTGGCCGGACACACCGCCGACGGGCGACCGCTGGTCTTCGCCCGCAAACCGGCCCCCGTTCAGGTGTCCTGGCTCGGCTACCCCGACACGACCGGCATGCCGGCGATCGATGGCCGCCTGACCGACGCCGTCGCCGACCCGCCGGGCCGCGCCGACGGTTGGCACGCCGAAAGGCTGATCCGCCTGCCCACGGGCTTCCTCACCTTCCAGCCCCGGCCCGGCGTCGGCGTTCGGGATGAACCACCGGCCTTGGCCAACGGATGGGTGACGTTTGGATCCTTCAACAACGCCGCCAAGGTGACGCCGGAGGTGGTGCGGACCTGGTCGGCGATCCTGAGGGAGGTTCCGTCGGCTCGATTGCTCCTAAAAAGCCAGGCTTTCGGCGATCCGCCGACGCGTGACCGCTATCTCCAGCTCTTCGCCGACAACGGCGTCGCGCCCGAACGGATCGAGCTTTTGCCGCCTCTGGACGCGGTGGACGACCATTTGCGGGCCTATGACCGCATCGACATCGCTCTCGATCCCTTTCCCTACAACGGCGCGACGACCACCTGCGAGGCGCTGTGGATGGGGGTTCCCGTGATCGCGCTGGCCGGTCGCCATCATGTGTCGCGGGTGGGGGCCAGCCTGCTGACCCAATGCGGGTTGCCGGACCTGATCGCCGAGGATGAGGGCCGTTACCGCGCGGCGGCGGTGTCGCTGGCGCGGGATATGCCGCGTCTGGCCTTGTTGCGCCGCAGCTTGCGGGGACGCTTGCAAGCCTCCCCGCTGCTCGACCACCAAGGCTTCGCGCGCGCGGTGGAGGAGGCCTATCGCGGAATGTGGCGCTCCTGGGCCGACGGTGGAGAAGCCGCGCCGCCGCCGTCCAGCGCCTGAAGCATTGTCCTGGCGAGGCTCCCCAGATTTTGCCTCAACCGCCTCAACGGCCCGTCTTGCGCCGGACCTCGTCGCGCAGGGCCTCCGCCGCCTTTGCGAAGACTGGCCCCCAATCCAGGTCGGCGCCTTGACGGAACAGGCGCATCGTTGGGTACCAAGGCGTGCGGTCGCCGGAAAAGCCGTAGATCCAATAGGGGACGTGCTGCACCAGATTCCAGATCGGCTTGCCCAGCGCCCCGGCGAGATGCGCGACGGAGCTGTCGGTCATGATGACGAGGTCAAGCTGTTCCAGCATCGCGGCGGTGTCGGCGAAATCCTCCAAATCCGGCCCCAGCGGCGTCACCAAGGAACCGGCGACGCCGAGTTCCGCAAGCTCCGCTTCGGGTGGCCCTTTCTGAAGGCTGTAAAGTCGCACGCCCGGCAACTCGGCGAAGCGCAGAAAACGGGCGAGGCTGGTGGCGCGCCGGTTGTTGTCGCCGAAGGTCACGCGCCCCGACCACACGATGCCGACCCGCAAAACGCCCGGCTCCCGCGCGCCGAGACGACGAGCGGCCTTGTCGCGCGAGTCTTGTGGGATTGTGAGGCGCGCCGGGGGCGGGATCGAGGCCAGCGTGGAACCGAACAGGCCGGGCAGACTCATCTGCGACGCCTCGACGTCGAAGGCGGGCAATGGCTCTCCCGAGCGGGCTTGGGGCGGCGGCACGAAGGCTTCGACCTCCAGCCCCGACAGCACGCGCCGCAATTCCGGGTGGCATTCGTACAACACCCGACCGCCCCGCGCCGTGACCAGCGGCGCATAGCGCGCCGCGAGAAGCGCGTCGCCAAACCCTTGCTCGACCGACAGGAGGATTCGGCGCCCGTCCAGCGCGCCGCCGTCCCAGGATTGTTCCGACGCTGGTCGGCCATGGTAGGAGGGCAGGCGCAGCCGCGCCTTATAATCATCCAACCCATGCACATAGTCGCCGATCTGAAGCCGGGTGAGCGCCCGTTCCCAACGCAATTCATGCAGGTTGGGGCACACCGCCAGCGCCCGGTCGATCATCGCCAGCGTTTCCTGGAAACGCCCGGTCTTGCGCAACGCCACCACGTTGTTGAAGAGGATCGTCGGGTTTTCCGGTTCAAGACGAAGCGCCTCGCGCTGCGCGGCCACCGCCTCGTCCAACCGGCCGGCTTCTTCCAGGGCGTTGCCCAGATTGCTCCAAATGCCGCCGATCTCGGGCGCGAACTCCAGGCCCCGCCGGTGGCAGGCGATGGCCCCGGCCAGCTTTCCGTCCCGCCGCAGCAGAAGGCCAAGCGCGCTCCAGGCTCCACCATCACGGGGATTGGCTGTTAGAACCGTGTCCAGTGTGGCCATGAGCGTATCGTCGGCGATTCTCGCCTCCCTGAAGCAGACGGCAGGCGTCGTGCCGATCATTTACCGGCTTTGGACGCAAGGCGTCCAGCCATCAGGCCTCTGAGGGATCTTTGACGCCGCCGACAACTCCGGCGCGGTTCGGCTTGCGCGCCCTCCCGCCGCTCAGGACAGGAAGTTCAGCAACGACAGGCGCTTGGTCTGACCGGCCACGGTGTAGGCGGCTTGCAGGGTGTTCATCGAGGTGCTGAGCCGGGCGGCGACTTCCGTCTGGTCGATGCCCTCGATGCCCGCGATGCGGTCGGTCAGGGTGGCCTTGGCGTCCGTATGGCTGCTCTTGGTGCTGTCGAGGGTCGCCATGTCCGACGCGACCTTGGAGTGGATGGAGCGCAGCTCGTCGCTCGCCTGGGACATCAGCTCGCGCGATTTGTTGATGTATTCGGTGTATTGCCCCGGATGGGTCGCGGCGACCCGCGCCATGCGGAAGGCTTGGACCAGCGTCTGGAACCCCTTTTCATCGGCGCTGACGCCGTAGGTGATGTTCAGACCATCGTCGATGCTGACCTGTGATTTGCGATAGGCGTCGGGGTTCTTGCCCTTGGTCAGAAATTCGGTGTCGTAGAAGGGCAAATTTGGCGGATCGACATAGGGCACGTCGGTGATCGGGTCGGCTTCCGGCGGCAGGGTCGCCACGCTCATCGTGTTGTCCAACGACCCGTTCGTCACCTTGGCCGTTGTCGTGAACAGTTGGGTGCGGCTGGGGTGATTGGGGTCCAGATTGGTCGTGCTGGTCAGGCCGATGCCGGCGCCGCTGCCAACCGCGTCGATGGTGACGGGCGGTTGCGGTTTGGTCGCCGCGAATTGCTGGCGCAGCTTGTCCGCCACCGCGCTGACCGTGGTGGTGCCCGCCGCGTAGTCGGTGTCGCTGACCGTGTAGCTGACCTTGTAGCTCTGATAGGGCGGCAGATCCTTTGGC
Source organism: Azospirillum cavernae (assembly GCF_003590795.1). GTDB lineage: Bacteria > Pseudomonadota > Alphaproteobacteria > Azospirillales > Azospirillaceae > Azospirillum > Azospirillum cavernae. Next base: position 434,537 of record NZ_QYUL01000005.1, on the reverse strand, counting down.
TCGGTCGGGTTGGCGGCGTAATATTTTTGATTGTAGGGGTCGTCAGGATCGCCGACCGCCACCTCGAATTCAAAGGTGTCGCCGATGTCGACGTTGGCGCCGTTCAGGGTGAAGCGCTGAATCTGCGGCAGAGTGGCCGTGGGGGTCTGCGTCGTCGACGCCACGTCGGTGGAGTTCTCGACCGTGGCCGTGTTCTGGACGCGGGACGACACGGTGAAGGACTGCCCCGGATCGTTGCCCACCAGCGTGATGATGCCGTTTGCCGTGGACACGGTCATCGGCAAGGCCGGGCTGGCGGCGTTGATCTGGGTGCTGAGCGTTTGCGCGATGAAGGTCAGGGTCTTGGGATCGGCGGCCTGAATCTGGTAGCCAAAGGTCTGGCCGTTGACCGTCATCTCGTAATAATCGTCGGTGTTCGTCACCGCGCCGTTGAACGTCACCTTGCTGGTCTGCTTGGTGGCCATCAGGTCGGTGACGGGTTCTTGAGAGTAGCGCGACCCGGCGAACAGATAGCGGTCGCCAAAGCGCTGGTTCATGTATTCCTGAATGTCGCGCATCGCCCCTTCGGCGCGGTCCTTCATCTGGTCGGCCTGCGGGAACGCCACCGTGAAGCTGCTGTTGGACGCCGCCGACAGCTTGTCGAAATCCAGGTTCAACACGGCGCCGTCGCCCGGACCGCCGGACATCGTGAAATTGTAGCCCTTCCCATCGCTGGGCGGGGTGGTTTTCAGGTTGAGCGTGCGGGTGGTTTTGCCGCCCAAACCGTCGGTCACGGTGACGTCGAAGCTGCCGTTGTTGCCGGTCTGCGACGGAATGGAGGTGACGGTGTACCGGGCGCCGACGGTCAGGGTGGATTTGGTGGTGTCCACCGCCACCTTCATCGCGTCGGGGTTGGCGTTGTAGGCCGACGTGATGCTGGGCGGTCCAGGCGCGAACGGCATCAGGTTGCTGGACTGCCAGTCCGACGCCAACTTCTCCAGCGCGGTCAGCACCTTGTCCGACGCGGCGACGCGCGGGCTGGCCGTGTCGATGTTCTGGACGTAATTGTCGCGTCGAGCCATCTCGGCGCGCAAGTCCAGAAGCTTTTGCGTGTCGGTCCCATAGGCGTTGAGGTCGGTTGACTTCTTGCCCGTGGTGAGTTGTTGCGACAGCGTATCCACGTTGTTCTGGCCATTGGACAGATTCCTGACCAGACTCAGATACTGCGAGTAGCTGCTTACTTGCGTTATCGAGCTCATCTGACCACAGCCTCCAGCGCATCATACATTGCATTGGCCACTTGCATGACTCGTGCCGAAGCCTGATACGATGTTTGAAGCTGCTGGAGATTGGCGATTTCCTCGTCGATGTTGACGCCGGTGTTGGAGTGATAGCGCTCGGTCAGGAGCTGGAGCGAGGATTTGTCCGCCGCCTGCTTGTCGTTGATCGACTTGGCGGTCCCCATCCAGGTTCCGGTGATGGCGCTGGCCATCCCGCTGTAGGTGGTGTCGGTCAGGTTCAGGCCGTCGGCGGTCAGGTTGCGGCCCGGCGCCTTCAGCGCGTCGGTGACGCCGTCAATCGACAGCCGTTTCACTTTTGCCGTATTGTCCAACAGCTTAGCGTTCACCGAGATGGTGAAGCGGTCCGATCCGGTGAAGAATTGGTCGGATTGTTCGCCGTCCTTGGCCGTGGCGTTGTCGTAGGCGTCCCTGAAGCTGGTCGGCTCCCCGGGCTTGGTCGCGCTGGTGAAGGCCGACGCGAATTGATCCAACTGCGAGCGCAGCTTGCGGATCACTTCGGCGGTCGGATCGCCGCTGGCGGGCTTGGGCGGATCGGACTGCGAGCCGTCCTGGCGCATCTTCAACAGCGCGCCCAGCTTGCCGTCGTTCAGATGGTTGTTGATCGAGGTGACATTGTTGCCGACCTGTAGGTTGATATTGCCGCCGTCGAAGGAAAGTTTTGCCGGTTCGGCGTCGACCAAAGCCAGGCCCGTCGGGGAGAACAGGGCGACGCGGCCATCAGGGCGCTCCACCGTGCGGATGCTCATGTAGCCGCTCAGCTCGCGGATCAGACCGTCGCGCTTGTCAGCCACCTCGTTTCCGGCCGCGCCCTGGCTTTTCAGCGACACCATGTCGTTGTTGATCTGGTTGATGTCCTTCAGCAGGCCATTCACCTTGGTCAACGAATTGTCCATGTCGGTCGTCATGGCGCGGTCCATCTGCTCCACCCCTTCCGACACGCGGCGGATTTCACGCGCGAAATTGTCGGCGGATTGGACCAGTTGGTATTGGGCGGTTTCGTTTTCCGGGGACGCGGCCAGCGTGCTCCAGGCGGCCTGGAACTTGTCGGCGTAGCTGTTGATGAGCGGGGTGCCGTTGGTGGTCCGCAGCAGATCGCCCAACTGCTGCATATAGGCCGATTGAACGGCCGAACCGCCGTCGCGCGAGGTCAAATCCTGGACCTGCCCAAGCAACGCGGTGTCAACCTCGCGCCGGTACTGGGTGTTGATGACCTGCCCGCTGCCATCGACCATCTGTTGGACGGTGTGGCGGGTGCGGTTGGGGTCGTCGGCCCGCGCGATGTTGTCCGAGACCAGCTTCACGTTGGTCTGAACGGTGCGCAGACCGGCGGTGGCACTGTTCAAGGCGCTGAAGAGGGAGGACATGGCCGTTGACCTTTCGTCGGGCAGGGGGAGGGATTCGGCGGCGCGACGCCGCCGTTCCCATCACACGCACTCTTTGAGTTGCACCCCTCAGGCGTTTAAAAAACCGCGATTACCGCTTCAGACCGAGGACTTCCTGAAGCATTTCGTCGGAGGTCGTGACGATCTTGGTGTTCGCGGAGTAAGACCGTTGGGTCACGATCAACTTGGTGAATTCATCGGCGATGTCGACGTTGGAGCCTTCGGTGCTGTTGGCGATCACCGCGCCGGCGCCGTTGGTCTCCGGGTCGTTGAAGTTCGGCTTGCCCGCGTCTTCGCTTTCCAGAAACACCCCGCCCGATTCACGTTGCAGCGCGTTCGGGTTGTTGAAGGTGATGATCGGCACCTTGGCGATGACCTTCGAGCGACCGTTGTCGTAATTGACCAGCACGTTTCCGTTGTCGCCGAACACCACATCCTTGAACTGGCCGCGTGGCGCGCCGTTCTGGACCAGCTGGGTCACGTTGATCTGCTCGCCCGCATATTGGGTCAGACCACCGGGCTTTTGATACTTGCCCATGTTCAGCGTGACCTGCTGCGGACCAAAGCCGTAATCAACCGTGAAGGTGACGTTGGCGGCGGCCCCGGCGGCCTGGGTGGCGGCGCTGACCGCCGTTCCGGTGCCGACCAGCGCGGTTGAGATGTTCGTCAGCGTGCCGACGGTTTCCGGCGTCTTGCCAAAGGTCAGGCCGATGTGCGCCGGCGTCTGTCCAGCCACGCAGGTTTGATCGAGCGTGAATTGTTGAGCGGTGGTGTTCGTAACGGTGCCAGTGGCGCCCGCCCAGGTCAACTGACTGCCCGACACCGTCGCCGTGCCGCCGCCCGCGTTGATCTGCGCGGCGAGATTGGCCATCGCGGCGGCGGGCGTGCCGTAAGTGGCGTGGTTGGCGGCGGTGATGGCGAGAGAATAGGTGCTGACGCCGTCCGTCACCGTGTAGGTGTCGCCGATGTCCGTGACGGTGGCCCCAGCCAACGTCACGGTGCCGGTGCCGGTCATCGTTTGCGTGAAGGCCGGATCCGTCGCCGTCTTCGCGGTGACGCTGATGACGCCGCCTTGCGCCGTGGCCGTCACCGGCAAGGAGGTGTTGGAGTTGATCTTGTTCGCCAGCGCGGCGGTGATGTCCTCCATCGACAGTTCGTCGCCGGTCGTGCTGTAGGTCACGGGCGTGCCGTTGACGCTCAACGAATAGAGGGTGCCGACGTCGCCCGGCGTTCCGGTCAGGGTCACGGTGCGGGTCTGACGCACGCCCGCGACGTTGGCGGTCGAGAAGACGCCCGTCATCGTGTTCGCGGCGGCGCTGGAGTTGACGACGCCGCTCGACGTCGCGGTGATGGTGCCCGCCGCCGTGCTGTTCTGAACGCTCAGAACGCCGCCGGTGGCTGAGGCGGTCACGCCCAGCCCCGCCGCGTTGATGCGGTTGGCCATTTCCTGCACCACGCCGGTGACGTTGGCGTAGGTGGAGTAGGTTTGCGCGGTGACGGTGACGCTCAGAACCGTGCTGGTCGCGGCGCCGCCGACCTGCACGCGAATCTGATAGACGTCGCCGACGTCGATCTGCGACTGCGGGAAGGAATAGCGGTCGATTTGACCGGCGGTCGAGGTCGCCGCCGTGGAGGTCGGCCCGGTGATCGTGTTGGAGGTTGGGGCGGCGCCGGACACGCTCTGGCTGATCTTGAACGGGGTTCCGGCGTTGCGGGCCGAGACATGGATCACGTTGTTCGTGACCGTCGCCAGCACCGAAGCCGCCGGGGACGCCGAGTTGATTTGGTTGGCCAAGGCGCCGGCCAGCCCCGAATAGGTGCGGATCGACGAGATGTTGTCCGACGTGATCTTCAGGCTGTAATTCGTGCCGTCAACCGTCACCGTGTAGGTCTCGCCAACCCGCAGATTGTCCTGACCGTTGGTGTTCTGGCCGGAAATGACCACGGCGTTGGCCTGGGCGATGGCCGTCACACCGGCGATGTTTTGCCCGAAGGTCGCGGTGGCCGGATAACCGGCGAAGCTGCCATCGACCGGCTTGGCGTTGGAGCCGGGAGCGTCGATCACCATCCGCCAATCGCTGCCAGCCTGTTGGCGCCATTTGAAATTGACGGTGCGCGGGTTGCCTTGCGTGTCGAAAATCTGGATGCTGGAATCGGGAACTTTTTGCCCCTTGGCCGGCGTCGCGGGCAGGTTGGCCGACAGATCGATCCCAGTGGTTGAGGTCGGCTTGTCGATCAGCGAACTGACCTGGATGGGCGCGACCTGATCCTTCTTCAACTGTCCCGTCACCGGATCCGTCACCCAGCCGTTCAGCGCGTAACCCGCGCTGTTGACCAGATAGCGGTTCTTGTCCAACTCAAAGTCGCCCGCGCGGGTGTAGTAGGACGCCGACGCGCTGACCGTTCCGGTCTGCGTCTGGACGGTGCCTGTCGCGCCCTGGGTGCTGAGCTTGGAGACGCTGAAAAAGCCCTGGCCTTGGATGGCGATGTTCGTCGGGCTTTGCACCTGGGTCAGGCTGCCCTGGATGTTGTTCATGAAGACCGGCTGCGCGGTCACGCCGCCCGGCGCATGAAGCCGCTGACTCGATTGGAGAACCATCGTCTCGAACGCCGTGTCGACCCGCTTGTAACCAATGGTCGAAGCGTTGGCGATGTTGTCCGAGATGTGGCCAAGCGCCTTCGACTGGGCACTCAAGCCGAGGACGGCGGTTGTCATCGAACCGAAGATGCTCATGGCCGGTGGTCTCCGAAAAAGGTCGAACGTCGTTGCCTCTTTCTAAGCAAAAGGAGTGCCAACTGAGGCCGTCTCTTCAACGCATTGTTTTTGAATGAGTTTTTCAGGCAATCTGCCCAAGGGGCACGTTTTTGCCGGGCAGTGGGAAAGTTTCGCCTAGCGGTTGGTGGAACGGAAAGGGAAGAAAACTCCGTCTGCCCTTTTCATTCCGCCCCAACAACGTTCCTCTCAGCGGGTGGAGAACCGCTCGGTCAGAGCGCGGCCATAGGCCAGCAGCCGTTCAACCGCCTCGTGACGGGCGTCGACGGCGGCGAACAGGCGGCGCGCCTCAACCGCCTCGTCCCGACGAAAGCCCGGATCCTGACAAAGACGCTTGGCCCGCTCGACATAGGCGTCGAAATTGTCTTGCGCGCGGGCCGCTCCGACAACCGCTGCGACGTCGCCCTGGTTCAGCGTGACCACAGGAACCCCGTCGGCCAGCGCATAGGCCGCGCTGCCGCCACCGCCCTGGCGCGGTGGGTTGAGGTAGGCGTCGGCGACGTGATAGAGCGCGCGGATTTCCCCGACAAAACCCAAACACCGCAAGCGAGCGGCGTTGCGCGCCCGTCCCAGACGGGCGGGCAGCGACGCCACCGGCCCGGCAAAAACAACAACCGCCCTCGGACACAGATCAAGAAGGCGGTCCAACTGCTCGACGAAGGGGGGCGTCACCTCGTCGTCAAGGCGCCCGCCAACCACGGTGAACAGGAACGCCTCGTCGCTCACGCCAAAGGCCGCCCGGCTGGCGTTCTGCGCCTGCGGCGGCGCTGAATACCCAAAGACAAAGGGCCGGAAACGTTCGGCAAACGGCGCGCGATACTCGTCTGGAACGCCCGCCGTGGGATCGCCGCCGTCAAAGCTCAGCACGATGTCGGCCTGTGAACAGGTCAACCCGCTGGTGGTTGGGATGCAGATGGTTGGCCGCACACCCGCGAAGAGATCGGCGGCCAACACCGATCCGCCGAACGACACCACCAAATCAGGATTGAAGCGCTCGATGGTCTCGACCAACCCCCGGATTTTGCTTTCCGACAGGCTGTGTTCAACCGACGACCAGCTTTGAACGCTGGCCCCCCCGTCCGTCACCGGCATGGCCCCGGCAAGGCTGGGCGTGACCATCGCTTGAAAGGGCGGCACAAAGGCCGTCACCACCACGCTGGGCAGCAAATTGCCATTCACCAACAACACCGTGCAACCGAACTCGTCTTGCAGGCGACGGGCGTAGTCGAACGCGTCGCGCGACGGCTGGTGCATCGGTTGGGTGAACTGGTTGGTCACGATGGCGACGCGTTGCGGCGTTCCGGCCTGGATCTTGGCCGGGGCGATCTGGATGGCGTAGCGATGGCGGACTTCCCGCAAAATCCAGCGGTACAAGCGGGGCAAATCCCCCGCCGTAAAGGCGGAAAGGCGGGTGGCCAGCGGACGACCCAGAAAAACCTGACGGCTGATCGACCAATAGACGGCGTGGGCCACGTCCAGCGGCCAATCCCCGCCATTGCCGATGACCGTGTGAATCAGCCGTTCATAATGATAAAGATCGCCGCTGAGACGAAATTGCGCCGACGCGTCGAGGATTGGGTCGCCGCACAGCGGATCTTCCTCCAGCGCGTCCAGAATCGCCCGAGAAACCGCCGTTCGATCCCCCAGCATCGTCGTGCAGAGACGGTCGATGACCGCCAGCCGCTCCAACCCGCCATTGGGATCACAGCATTGCGCGCGCAATTCCTGCAACGCCACGCCCGACCAAGCGGCCGACGCGGCGCCGGGGGTGGCTGGGGCGGTTTGAGACGGAAGGAAAACGGCCAGCGCGTCGCGGCGCTGCCGGGCGTCAGCATGGGTGGGATCATGGAGCAGGCACTGATCGTAGGCGTTGGCCGCGTCCGCCTTGCGACCCAGCGCTTCCAACGCCAGCCCCAGACCATGCCAAGCCGGAGCCGACACCGGATCGCGGGCCAGCGCCCGCCGGAAGCTGTCCGCCGACGCTTGGGCGTTGCCGCGCGCCAGTTCGACGACCCCCAGATTGCGGTGAGCCTCGATGAAGTTGCCGTCCAGCTTCAGGGCTTGGCGGTGAGCCTCGATGGCCTTGTCCAGTGCGCCTGTGACGCGCAGGGCTTCTCCCAGATTGCTGTGAAAGGCGGGATTGCGGTCGTCCAGGGCGATGGCCCGTTGAATGACGTTGATCGCCGTCATCGGATCGCCGGTCTGATAGGCGATGACGCCGATCAAATGGGTGGCGTCGGCGTTGGAGCGGTCCAGAGCCAAAACCTGCCGGTACAGCGCCAGCGCGCCCGGCAGGTTGCCCTGCTGGTGGGCGGCCAGCCCCTGCTTGAGAATCTCCGTGCTGTCGCTCATGCCGGGTTCGCCGTCTGGCGTGGCGTTGTCTGACGGGCCAGCGCCTTCAGAACGGCGGTGACGGTGCCAATCATGGTGGCCCAATCGCCGGGGCGGGGTTGCCGGAACAGCCGAAGCGACGGGTACCAGGGGCTGTCCGCCCGGTCGAGCAGCCAACGCCAATCGGGGGCGTAGGGCAACAAGAGCCAAGCTGGAACCCCCATCGCCCCGGCGAGATGGACGATGGCGGTGTCCACGCTGATGAGCATGTCCAGGTTGGCGAGGATCGCCCCGGTGTCGGCGAAGTCGCGCACCCGCTCCATCGGATCCTCAAAGCTGCCGGGGGCCAGCGCCGACAGTTCGCCGCGCGCCTCTCCCGCCTGAAGATTGAAAAAGCGAACGCCGGGAATGCCCAGCAACGGGCGCAACGCCGTCACGGGAAGCGAGCGGTTGCGGTCGTTGCGGTGACGCGGGTTGCCCGCCCACACCAGCCCGACGCGCAAGCCTTCCGGCCCGGTGGCGAGCTGATCGCGCCAGCGGTTGCGGTCGCCACGCTCGGGCGCCAGATAGGGGATGGCCGCCGGGATGCTCGACAGGTCGGTGGCGAAGGCGCGCGGCAGGCTCATCAACGGGCAATGACGATCATGCGGCGGCGGTTCCGGCCCGCGCACCAGCACCTGAATGGACGGGTCAAAGCTGGCCTGGAACAGGCGGAACAGCGCCGGGCTGGCCTCGATCACCACCCGCCCGCCCGCTTGCGCCACCAAGGGCGCGTAACGGACGAACTGCATGGCGTCGCCAAAGCCCTGCTCCATGTGCAGCAGGATGGTTGCGCCGTTCAACGGCTCTCCCGCCCAGGGCGGCGTGGAGAAGCGACGCCAGCGATGCTCAAACCCCTCCCAGCCGACCCGCAAATCGCCACGCACCAGCCGACCGACCGCGCGTGCCAACTGGGCGCCCGCATGCGTGGGTTGGGCCGTCAACACCCGGTCAAAGCAGAGTTCCGCCTCAGCAAAATGCCGTTGGTCGCGCAGCACGGTTCCCAGATTCAGCAGCGTTTCGGCGTGGCCGGGCCGCAAGGCGTCGGCGCGCAGCAGCCACCCTCGCGCCTGCGGGTAACGCGCCAACCCGTGCAGGGTCGCCCCCAGCGCGTCCAGCGCGTCCGCCGACGCCGGATCCAGCGCCAGGGCGCGGCGCAACGCCGTCTCGGCGTCCTCCAGCCGTTCGGCCGCGCGCAGGGCCGCCCCCAGATGCGCCCAGGGTTGCGCCGCCGCCGGGCGGGCGCGGAGCGACCGGGTGATCGCAACGACCGCCAGAGCCGGAGCGCCGGTTTGCGCCCGCAACACGCCGAACAAATGCAGCGCGTCGGGTTGCGCCGGATCGGCGCCCAAGATCAGCCGGTAATGCCGCTCCGCCGCGTCGGTGCGGCCAGCCATGTGGTGGTTGACGGCAGCGTCGAGAGCGTCCAGGAGTGTCGCCATGCCCTCTTGTTTACACCGGCGCCCCCCGGTTAGGCGAGCACCCTTTGGCCGATGACGGAATGGACGATCATGGACGACCATCATGGATGACCGCTTGCCGACGCATCTCTGGGTGATGGCCCACATCCGCGCCGCCGACGCGCAGGGTGTGTCCATCATGGTGGTGCGCAAGGGCGACCCCAGCCGGGGCACCGTCATCTTGAAGCTGAACCGGCTGGACCGGACATTCTCCGTGCTGGTCCAGGTGAATGACGGCGACCGGCTGTTCTGGTCGCGTGGCACCGGCCCCGATCCCGTGCCGGAGGCCGACGCCGACGCCTACATCGCCCGCCAGACCCGCTACGACCCCGACGTCTGGGTTCTGGAGGTCGAGGATCGCCAGGGCCGCCATTGGTTCGAGGGAAGCATCCGCTGACCGGAAGCGCTTTTGCCATCAGGCCGACGCGGTCACGCGGGGGAAACGCAGGGTGAAGCGTGTTCCCTCATTCGCATGGCTCGACACCGCGATGGAGCCGTGCAGCCGTCCGGTCACAAGGTTGTAGACGATGTGCAGCCCCAACCCGCTGCCGCCGCTGCCCCGCCGGGTGGTGAAAAAGGGATCGAAAATCTTCGGCAGCACGTCCGGTGGAATGCCGCTTCCGTTGTCGGCGACCGACAATTCGACGGTGTCCTCATCGACCAAACGCGCGGCGATGGTGATGGTTCCCGGTTTGTCCGGCTCAAGCGCGTGGATCAGCGCGTTCATAATCAAATTCGTCAGAATTTGCGACAAGGCGCCGGGATAGCCATCCAGTTCGATGTCCGTCGGGCAGTCCAGCGCGATGGTCAACGCCATCCGGGTCTTGTAGGTCGGGTGAAGGCTGCGCAGCAGCTCTTCGATGTAATCCTTCAGCAGAAAACAGCGGCGCTCGTCGCTCGATTGATCGACGGCGACCAGCTTGAAGCTTTGCACCAGATTGGCCGCCCGCGTGCTGTTGGTCAGGATCAGGTTGGCCATCTCCAGCCCATCGCTGAGAAAGCGCTGGAAATCCGACTTCTTCAACGTGCTGGCGGCGTGCCCCCGCGCCAGTTCCTCGATCAGCGCCTGCAATTGGGACGCGCCGGTGATGGTGATGCCGATCGGCGTGTTCACCTCATGCGCGACGCCTGCGACCAGTTGGCCAAGCGACGCCATTTTCTCGGCCTGGATCAGGCTGGCCTGGGTCGCCTTCAACGCATTCAGGGCCTGTTCGGCGGCGTCGCGCGACTGGCGCAACGCGTCTTCGGCCTCCGCCTCGCGGGTGACGTCGACGACCACGGCCTGAATGGCCGGACCATCCATCCAATCCACCCGCCGTCCGGTCAACTCCACCCACAGACAGCCGCCGTCCGGGCGGGTGGCGCGGATGCGGCGGCGTCCGGTCGGTTGGCCGCTGGTCAACAGATAATTGTAGTTCTCGATCATTTTGGTCTGCTCCCCTGGCCCCACCAGGGACAGCAGGGAGGGCAGGGCCATGATGTCGGCGACGCTGACGCCGAACATCCCGGCAAAGGCCTCATTGGCGTACACCGCGCGGAAATCGCGGTGAATGATGGTGCCCTGGATCGACCCTTCGACCAAACTGCGGAACCGCCGCTCACTGTCGGTCAAATCGCGTTGCCGCTGGTCGATTTCGTCGAGGAAATAGCGAATCGACGCGCCGATGTCGGTGATTTCGTCGTCGCCATCCACCGGGATGGCGGTTTCGCCGCCATTGCCCGACAGGCGCGCCAGCACCGCACGGTTCAGCGTGACCAACCGGGACGACAGAAAGCGCCGGAAGATGAAATGGACGGCGATCACCAACAGAATCGAGGCGGTGGCCAACGCCATGACAACGCGCGTCCGCTCGGCGATCAAGCCTCCCAAGGCGCTGGTGCGCTCCGCCGACTGGTCCCGAATGGAATCGAACAGCGCGCGGGACGAACGGTCCACGGTTTCGACCAACACCCGAGCCTGTCCGGTCAGCGCCTGAGCGCGATTGCGCGCCTGCAACCGTTCCGCCGCGCTCTCATACAGGCCTCCCGGCCCGATCAGCAGAGAGAACATCTCCTCCTGCATGACCGCCATCGTCTGGCCCGATGGCCCTGTCGTGGTTCCGGCGATCTGACCAAGCTCCAACAGCGTGCGTTCGACGGCGCGCTGTTCGCCCTTCAGGCGGTTGAGATGCTCCAGCTGAATCGATCCGGCGGCGCGCGCCATCAACGCGCCGACCCGCGCCGACCACGGCCCAACGTCCGGTCCCGACAGGCCTTCCAAACCGCTGGACAACCGCCCCAATCCAATCGCCGCTTCCGCCTGCCGTTCACCATGGACGATCTGTCGGGCAACCTCGGCGTTCAGATCCGCGACCGTCGCCGCCAGGATCAACAGGGTGGAGCGGGTTTGCTCCAACAGGCGAACGTCGCCGTCTCCACCGCCGTCATCGTCCCGTTCCTCGGCCAGCAGACCTCGCATGCGGGCGACCAGCAATTGCATCGATTCAAGCTCGGCGATCACCCCGTCATAGATCGAGCGGCGCTGCGGCGTGGAGGTTGCCCCGGACAGCAGCGGCAGTTGCGCGACCAGCTTCTGCAAGGACGCGTGCAATTCAGCGCTGGTGATGACCTCCGGCAAGGTGTTGGCGGACAAGGCCGTCACCTCGGACCGGAACAGCCGGAAGGATGACATCGACACGCCGCCGATGACCAGGACCAGCAGCGCCATCACCGACAGCCCCAGCGAAATGCGCAAGGCGATGCCAAGGCGACGCCGCCGCCGGGTGGGTGGACGGTCCACCGACACGCTGCGCGGCGCGTCGATGTTGGACGCCCCGGACGGGGCTGGGGTGACGAGGGTCATGTCCGGATCCACCCGTTCACCATCACCGCTTCACAACCATCCGCCCATCCAGGCGCGGGGCGAACACGCCCGTCCGCGCGATGTGGGCGATGAGTTGGGTGGAGACAAAATCGGCCGCGCGGTCCTCGACCAGGCGGGGCGCGACGCTGAGCGCGGCGTAGCCGTCGCCGCCATTCGCCAGAAAGCTGCTGGTCGCCAGCCGGTAATGCGCCTTGCGGTCCAACGGATTCCCGCCGACGCTGATGCTTTGCACGCGTTGGCCCGGCGGCCTGCCAAGATCGGCGACGACGCGGGCGTTGGACAGGTGGGGAAAGCGGCCCTGCACCTGCTCAACCGCCGACAAGCCGCCTTCGACGCTGTCCCAGAGCTGCTGTCCGGTGACGCTCAGCACCATTCCGACGTCGTGATAGGGCAATTCATTGTAGATGTCGCGGCGGGTCAGCATGGCGCCATCGGCGTATTCCCGGTCGCCGCGAATGCCGCCGCCGTTGAACAGACCGACATCGGCGTCCAGCGCGGTCCGCAGCGTGTCCGTCACCACATTTGCGAAGGCGTTTTCGCCGGTGCGAACCGCCTCGCGCCGTGTGTCGAGAGCGCCATCAAGCCGTCCGACCTCAATGTTCAGCATCGAATCCAGCCGCGCGGCGTAAGCCTTGGCGCGAATGTCTGTGGCGGGATCGGGCGTTACCGTCGCGGAATCCAGCGTGCGGACGACGGCTGACCAGACGGGGGCTGAGACGGCGGCGCCCGCCGCCTTCCGTTCCATCGTGATGTCGAGCGCCAGAACCCAGGCCCCTTGCCCGGCGACGGTCGCGGACAGGAAATTGTCTTTGTAAGCGTGGCTCGCCTGCACCCCACGGTCCTGATACAGCAGCACGTCGGCGAAATTGGGGCCGCCTGGACGGGTGCGGGTGGCCATCAGCGTTTTGTGCGTGTCGCCCGCGCTGCCGGTCATGGCGACGATCAGATCGACGCCCTCGGCGCGCAGCGCCTTGGCCTTCGCGGTCAGGGCGACCACAGGATCCCGAAATTCGGTGCGCGGCGCGCGGGTGGTCTCTCGCGTCAGCGTCGGAGTCGCGGCAAGCACCCCGACGCGAAAGGGACCGGCCTTCAAAACGACCGAATCCTCCAGCCCATCCAGTGGTTTGCCGGTCGAACGATCCACCGCGTTGGTGGTGATGAGCGGAAAACCAGCCTCGAAGGCGCGGGTCATCAGGCGGTCGTCGCCGTGGTGGAACTCGCGATTCAGGGCGGCCATCGCGTCGATGGTCATGCCGTTCAGGAGATCAACGATGTGCGCGCCTTGATCGTAAAAGGCCAGGACCGAGGGCGCCAGCGTCTGCCCGCCATGCAGGACCAGAACGGTTCCGCGCTCCTCCCGCTCCTTGCGGATCAGGGCGGCCAATCGGGCCATGCCGCCACGTCCTTGGGTTTCCCCCAATTCTGTGGTGCCTTGCGTGTAGAGTATGGTGAAGCGAAAGGGTTCGGCCTGCGCCGACGCCATCACAAGGAAAGGCAGCGCCGCGCACGCCAGAGTCGCGATGAAGCACGCAAGCCGAACCGTTGCCTTGCCCGACCACATGCCGCCTTGTCCTCCGCCCCGGTGTCTCGTTTTGTCCGACACGCCGATTATGCGCGTTTGCGCGCCAGGGGAGAAGCAAAGCCGCGTTACTGGATTGTCACACAAACGATGCCCGGTGAAGGCGCGCGTCAATCGTTTGATTCCACCGGGCAAGCATTTGTCAGGTCATCACACAGGATAGCCGGTCGAACGCTCAACGCTTCAGGCTGTCCGCTGACTGGCCGAACAGGATCTTCTTGCTCTCGTCGTTCACCGTCGCCTGATTGGCCGGGTTGACCGCCGACCCTTTTTCATAGGCGCTGACGACCGCAGGGCGGGCCTTGATCGCCTGGAACCAGCGCTTCAGGCCGGGGAAATCATCCAGATTCTGCTGCTGCCGCTCGTGCGGAACGATCCAAGGATAGCTGGCCATGTCGGCGATGGAATAGTCGGCCCCGCCCAAAAATTCGTTGCCCGACAGACGCTTGTCCATCACGCCGTAGAGGCGGTTGGTTTCCTTGACGTAGCGCTCCATGGCGTAGGGGATGCGTTCGGGCGCGTATTGGACGAAATGGTGGTTCTGCCCAGCCATCGGGCCAAGGCCGCCGACCTGCCAGAACAGCCATTCCGTCACCGTCTTGCGGCCCCGGACGTCGGCGGGCAGGAATTTTCCGGTCTTTTCCGCCAGATACAAAAGAATGGCGCCGGATTCGAAGACCGTGATCGGATCGCCGCCGTCGGCGGGGGCCTGATCGATGATGGCGGGCATGCGGTTGTTGGGCGAGAAGGCCAAAAACTCCGGCTTGAACTGGTCGCCGGTCCCGATGTTCACCGGCTTGATGCTGTAATCCAGCCCGGCTTCTTCCAGAAACATCGTGATCTTGTGGCCATTGGGCGTCGGCCAGAAATACAGGTCGATCATCGCAAACCCTCCGTTGACGTCCGCCAAATCTGTGGCCCCGCCGCTCGTCTGACAAGAGCGCGTCGGCGCGGGGCAGATCCTCGCGCGATCTCCATAATTTCGTTATACGAAATTGAATTTCATTTTGTTGACAGGGGCAAAAACGGCTGTCAGTGTGGCCAACGAACAATGACGGTGGCGCGGACGACCCGCGACGCCCCCCTTCTCCCAGACGGAGAGAGACGGCATGGCTTTGGATTCGGATGTGTTGGCCCAACTGCTGGACACGCTGGCGCGGTTCGTCCGCGAAAAGCTGGTCCCGCTGGAACACAAGGTGGCGGAGGACGACGCGATCCCGGCGGAAATCATCGCCGCGATGCGCGAGATGGGCCTGTTCGGCCTGTCGATTCCCGAAGAGTATGGCGGGCTTGGCCTGTCCATGGCGGACGAGGTGCAGGTCGCCTTCCAACTCGGCCAGACCTCCCCGGCTTTCCGCTCGCTGATCGGCACCAACAACGGCATTGGCTCGCAAGGCATCGTCATCGACGGGACGGAGGAGCAGAAGCGCGCCTATCTGCCCCGTCTGGCCAGCGGCGAGATCGTCGGCGCCTTCGCCTTGACCGAACCGGAATCGGGATCGGACGCGGGCAGCCTGCGCACCACGGCGCGCCGCGACGGCGATCATTTCATCCTGAACGGCACCAAGCGCTTCATCACCAACGCGCCGCAGGCCGGTCTGTTCACGGTCTTCGCCCGCACCGATCTGGAAAGCCGCGACGCGCGCGGCGTCTCGGCTTTTCTGGTTGACGCCGGGTTGCCCGGCCTGTCGCTCGGCCCCATCGACAAGAAGATGGGCCAGAAGGGCGCGCACACCTGCGACGTCATTTTTGAAGATTGCCGGGTGCCCGCCAGCGCCGTTCTGGGCGGCAAGGAAGGGCAGGGCTTCAAGACGGCGATGAAGGTTTTGGACCGGGGCCGTCTGCACATCGGCGCGGTCTGCGTCGGTCTGGCCGAACGGTTGACCCGCGACGCGCTGGCCTACGCGATGCAACGCAAGCAGTTTGGTCAGCCGCTTGCCGAATTCCAACTGATTCAAGCCATGCTGGCCGACAGCCGGGCCGAGGCCTACGCCGCCCGCTGCATGGTGACGGAAACCGCGCGCCGCCGCGACGCCGGGCAGAACGTCAACACCGACGCCGCCTGTTGCAAGCTGTTCGCCACCGAAATGGTGGGCCGCGTCGCCGACCGGGCTGTTCAAATTCACGGCGGGGCTGGCTACATCGCCGATTACGGGGTGGAGCGCTTCTACCGCGACGTCCGCCTGTTCCGCATTTACGAGGGCACCACCCAGATCCAACAGTTGGTCATCGCCCGCAACATGATCCGCGAGGCCGCTTGATCGTGGCCGCCTCCGCTCCCGACTTTGCCAAGATGGTCGCCGATCTGCCCGAGCGGATCAGTCACGCGGCGTTGGCCTGGGGGGAGGCGACCCCCGACGCGCCCGCGCTGTTCGACGGGGTGGAGCGTTGGAGCTACCGGCGGCTTGCCGAGGCGACCCGCGCCGCCGCCGCTTGGCTCGACCGGCTGGGCGCGCGCGGCGGCGACCGCGTGATGATCGTCTGCGAGAACAGCCCCGCCGCCGTGATCCTGATTCTGGCGGCGAGCGAGCGCGACGTCTGGCCGGTGATCGTCAACGCCCGGCTGTCCGAGCGTGAGATCGACGCCATCCGCGACCATTGCCAGCCGCGCCGGATCGTCTACACCGACGCGGTTTCGCCGGACGCGGCGGCCCACGCCGCCCGGCACGGCGCGGAGCCTCTGACGGACGCGGCTCTGCCGCCGATGGCCGTCGGCCCCCTGCTGGACGCGGAAGCGGAGCCGGTCCATCGCGGCAACGCCCGGCAGGTTGGGGCGTTGATCTACACCTCGGGCACCACCGGCAAGCCCAAGGGCGTGATGCTGTCCCATCGCGGGTTGCTGTTCGTCGCCTCCGTCTCGGGTTGGATGCGCGGGTTGAGCAACGCCGATCACACTTATGGCGTCCTGCCGGTCAGCCATGTCTTTGGTTTGGCTTCCACCTGCCTTGGCACGCTCTACGCCGGGGGCTGCCTGCACACGGTGCCGCGCTTCGCCCCGGCGGCGGTGTGGAAGGCCTTGGCCGAGGATGGCGTCACCGTCTTCCAGGGCGTCCCGGCGATGTACGCCAAGCTGATCGAGCACCGCAACCTGACCGGCGGCCTGTCGGCGTCGCCCGCCCTGCGTTACCTGTCCTCGGGCGGGTCGGTTCTGGATCTGGAACTGAAACAGGCGGTCGAAGGCGCCTTCGGCCTGCCGCTGCACAACGGCTATGGGCTGACGGAATGCTCGCCGACGGTGACGCAGACCCGGCTGTCCGCGCCGCGCGCCGACGCCAGCATCGGCCCGGCCCTGCCGTTGGTCGAGCTGCGCTTCGTCGATCACGTCAGCGGCCTGGACGTGGCGGACGGGCAGGCCGGGGAGCTATGGGTTCGCGCCCCCAACGTGATGCTCGGCTATTACCGCGAAGCGGCGCTGACCGCCCAGGTCATCACCGACGATGGTTGGCTGAAAACCGGCGACGTCGCCCGGTTGGAGCCGGACGGCTGCGTCAGCGTGGTGGGCCGCATCCGCGAAATCGTCATCCGCTCCGGCTTCAACGTCTATCCCGAAGAGGTCGAAGGCGTGCTGACCAGCCATCCGGCGGTGACGCTGGCGGCGGTGGTCGGCGTCGCCCTGGCCGGGAACGAGGAGGTCGTCGCCTTCGTCCAGTTCATTCCCGGACAGGAGACCGACGAGGACGCGCTGAAGGCCTACGCCGCCGAGCGTCTCGCTCCCTACAAGCGCCCGGCCCGCATCGTCGCGCTGGACGCCTTGCCCGCCAGCCCGACCGGAAAATTGCTGAAAAGCGGCCTGCGCGCGCTGGCCGCCGACATCATGGGCGCGCCCAAACCCGCCTGACATCCGAACATCGCCCCATCATCGTCACAACGACATGGCCCCAAGCTGGAAACCGGCGCAGGCCCGACACCGGAGGACAACGACCCATGACGCGGACGCTCGCCAAACTCGCCGCCACCGTCGCCACCGCCGCCTTGATGGTCGCGCTGGGCGGTCCCGCCGCGCAGGCCAAGGATTTCCTTCTGGGGTCGGAGCTGCCCTTGACCGGCAACCTCGCCCGCGTCGGGCAGGGGATGCATGAGGGCATCGCCGTCGCCATCGACATGGCCAACAAGGCCCAGGCCGGAAAGCACAGCTTCAAGGTCAGCACGATCGACGATGAAACCTCCCCCGCCAAGGCGGTCGCGGCGGTGGAAAAGCTGATCGGCGACGGCGTGGTCGCGCTGACCGGCGGCTATGGCTCCAACATCATCGGCCCGGCGTCGGAAGCCGCGCAAAAGGCCGGCGTGGTCTACATCACCTCGGGCGGGGTGACGCCGGATCTGACGGGGCGCGGCTACAAGACCTTTTTCCGCATCAACAACACCGACGGCTACGCGCTGGCGATGATCGGGCTGTTGCAGGACATGGCCGCCAAAAAAGTGTCCGTCGTCTATCTGAACAAGGAGGCGACCAGCAACCTCGCCAAGCAGGTCAAGGACGCGCTGGGCGCCAAGGGCGTCACCGTGACGATGCACGAGTTCGACGGGGCGACCAGCGATTTCAAGCCGCTCATCAACAAGGTGAAGCTCCAGGACCGGCCCGACGTGGTCGCCATGGTCGGCTACGAGAACGACTATGTCGGCATCCTGCGCGCCGCCAAGGTGCTGAAGCCCGACGTCAAGGCGATGGTCGGGGTGTGGTCGCTCGCCACCTCGCAGATGGCCAAGGAGTTTCCCGATCTGATGGAAAACGTCCACGGCACCTCGATGCTGCCCTACCCGGTGGAGTTCACCCAGCCCGAGGCGCTGGAGTTCGCCGCGACCTACAAAAAGCTGTTCAACAAGGAACCCGACTATCTGGGCCAGTTCGGCTATGTGCAGACTCGTCTGCTGATCGACGCCATCCTGCGCGCCGACGCTGCCGGAACGCTGGCTGGCGGCGGCTTGCCCGACGAGCTGCGCAAGACCGACGCGCAAACCCTGATTGGCCGCGTGACCTTCGACGCCAAGGGCGACAACCCCAACTTCACCCACCGCATGGGCCAGCACCAGGGCGGCAAGGTGGTGCTGGTCTGGCCGAAGGAGTTCGCCAACGGCGCGATGCGCTTCCCGGCGACGCCGTGGTGAGACGGAGAAGCGCTTTGCCCCCTCCCTCCCATGCTTGACAGCATGGGTCCCTCCCTCCCCCGCCTACGGCGATGGAGGGGTGGAGATCCCCTCTCCCGCGCTTGCGCGGGGGAGGGTTAGGGAGGGGGCAAGCGCAAGCGTCCAGTTTCCCCCGCTCTCTCCCGTCCACCCCCATAAGGCGCATCCATGATCGAACTGACGCTGCAAGCCTTGTTCTCCGGTCTGCTCGCCGGGGGCTATTACGCCACGGTGGCGGTGGGGTTGGCGCTGGTGTTCGGGGCCATGCGGGTCATCAACCTCGCCCATGGCGAGTTGGTGCTGCTGGCCGCCTACATCGCCTACGCCGCAGAATCCCGCTATGGGATCAACCCGGTGATGGCGATCCCCATCGCGCTGGTCGTCGTCGCCTCGGCCTCGGCCATCGTCTACGCGCTGCTCAGCCGGATTGAGCACGACCGCGAGATCAACTCGCTGATCCTGACCTTCGGCATCGGCATCATCATGACCAACGGCATCCTCACCATCTGGGCCGCCGACATCCATTCCACGACCAACCCGTGGTTCCAGGATTCGCTGGTGATCGCCGACACGCTGTTCGCCATGAACGCCGAGGTCGCGTTCTTCATCGGCGGGCTGGCGCTGATGGCCGGGGTCTATTGGTGGCTGAACCATTCCTGGCAGGGCCGGGCGGTGCGGGCGCTGACGTCCAACCGCAACGCGGCCATGCTGATGGGGGTCAACCCGCGCCAGACGGAAATATTGTCCTTCATGATCGCCGCCCTGCTGGCGACCTTCGCCGGGGTGGCGATCTACACCGGCAAAACGGTGTTCCCGTCGCTGGGCCATGTGCTGACGGTCAAGGCCTTCATCATCACCGTGCTGGCCGGGATGGGGTCGATCCATGGCGTGCTGATCGGTGCGATCATGATCGGGGTGATCGAATCCCTGACCGTCACCTATCTGTCCGCCTCCTTGCAGGAGTTGGCCGGGATGCTTCTGTTTCTGGTCGTGCTGTTCGTCTCGCCTTCGGGCCTGTTCGGCGGCCGGAGGGCCTTGGCGCGATGAAACACGCGATGAAACACGCGATTTTGGGCGCGGCGCTGCTCGCCGCTTACGTCGGCGTTCCGCTGCTGTTTGGCGGCACGCCTTATGTCATGGGGCTGATCGTCGCGGCGCTGACCATCGCCGGGGTGGCGCTGGCCTGGGCGCTGCTGGGCAATCTCGGCGGCATGGTCAGCTTCGGCCACGCCGCCTTCTTCGGGGTGGGGTCTTACACGTCCGCCGTCCTGTCGATGAAGCTCGGGGTTCCGGTGTTCGCCGCCCTGCTGCTGGGCGGGTTGGGAGCCGCTGTGGCGTCGGTCGCCATGCTGCCCGCCTTGCGGCTGCGCGGGCCGTATTTCGCGCTGGCCATTCTGGCCTACGCCCACATCTTCCAGATTTTGGCGACGGAGATGACGCCGATCACCGGCGGGGCGGGCGGCCTGCTGTCGATCCCGCGCTTTCCCACCCTGTTCGGGCTGGAGTTCGGCGGCAAGACCGGCGGCTACGTCATCATCCTGACCATCATTCTGCTGTCGGCCTTCGCCTATGACGCGGTGCGGCGCAGCGCTTGGGGGCTGGCCTTGAAGGCGATGCACGACACCGAAATCGCCACCCGCGTCATCGGCGTGCCCAGCACCCATCTGAAGGCGGCGATGCTGGCGCTGTCGGCCTTCATCACCGGGGTGGTCGGGGCCTTCAACGCCCATTTCATCAGCTTTCTGGAGCCAGATTACGCCTTTTCCAGCACCTGGACGGTTCTGCCCATCGCGGCGGCGATCTTCGGCGGCTATCGCACGGTGTGGGGGCCGGTGGTGGGGGCGCTGGTCATCTATCTGCTCGACCAATTGGTCTTCAAACCGATCCTGCCGCACGGCCACCAGATGGTGTTGGGTGTGCTGCTCTGCGCCATGATCCTGCTCAGCCCCGGCGGCCTGCTGCCGGTCCTGCTGCGCCGCCGCCGTTCGGAAGGAGGCCGCCATGCTCACGCTTGAGGGGGTGCATGTGAATTTCGGCGGGGTGCAAGCGTTGAAAAGCGCCAGCTTCGCCGTCGCCGAGGGGGAAAGCATCGGGCTGGTCGGCCCGAACGGGGCGGGCAAGACCACGCTGTTCAACGTGATTTCCGGCGTCGTCCGCCCGTCCGGCGGGCGGCTGGACTTTCGCGGCCAATCGCTGCTGAAGTTGCCGGAATGGAAGCGGGCGCGGCTGGGCATCGGGCGCAGCTTCCAGATCCCGCGCCCGCTGGGCCATTGCACGGTGCGGGAAAACCTGATCGTCGCCCAGCGCTTCGGCGCGCGGACCAACGACCCGCAGCGGATCGACGAGATCCTCGACATCCTCAATCTGCGCGACAAGGCCGACAGCGACGCCACCACCGAACTGGCCCTGACGGAGCACAAGGCGCTGGAGGTCGGCAAGGCGCTGGCCACCAACCCCAGCCTGCTGCTGCTGGACGAGGTGCTGGCCGGGCTGGAAACCACCAGCAAGCGCGCCTTCATGGAGCGGCTGGGCGCGGTGCGCGACCGCTACAAGCTGGCCATGGTCATCATCGAACACGACATTCCGACCATCGCCGCGCTCTGCCCGCGCGTGCTGGTGCTGAATTTCGGCCAGATCATCGCCGACGGCGCGCCGGACGCCGTGTTCCGTGACCCGGAGGTCATCCGCAGCTACACCGGCGAAACCACGCTTTGAAGGGCCACTCCGCATGACCAACGCACTGGACGTCGTGTCGTTGCGCGCCGGGTATGGCGCGATCAACGTGCTGTGGGACGTCTCGCTGACCGCCGAAACCGGCAAGACCACGGTGATCGTCGGCCCGAACGGTGCCGGGAAAACCACCCTCTTGCGCGCCATCATGGGCTTGGTTCCCGTCACCGCCGGGGACATCCGCGTCAACGGCCAAAGCCGCAAGGGGGCCAAGACCTGGGACACGGTCGCCGACGGGGTGGTGATGATCCCGGAGGGGCGGATGATCTTCCCTGACATGTCGGTGGAGGACAATCTGATGATGGGCGCCTTCCCGCGCGCCTGCCGGGCCGGGTGGAAGCGCAACAAGGCGATGGTGTTCGATTTTTTTCCCCGTCTGGCCGAACGGCGCGACCAGATCGCCGGAACCCTGTCGGGCGGCGAGGCGCAGATGCTGGCCATCGGGCGCGGCCTGATGGAGCAGCCGCGCGTCTGTCTGATCGACGAGCCGTCGCTTGGCCTCGCCCCGGTCGTGGTGGACGAGATCTTCCGCATCCTCGGCCAATTGCGGGCCGACGGGATGACCATCATTCTGGTGGAGCAGAACACCAGCCGCGCCCTGAAGATCGCCGACCATGTGCATCTGATGCAGTCGGGCAAGGTCGTGCTGTCCGAACGCGGCGACGCGGTGGATCTGGACCGGCTGCACGCGCTTTACTTCGCGCATGACGCCGCCTGAGCGACCGACGGAACAGGATCTTTCGATGAGCGACCTTTTGAACGGTGAACCCCCGTCCGGCTATCAGGAGCTTCTGGGCTATCGCCTGAGTCGCTGGGAGGAGGGGGCGGCGGAGCTGACGATGCCGGTGGACGCCCGCCACCTGAACCGGGCCGGCGTGGTGCATGGCGGGGTGTTGACGTCGCTTTTGGACACGGTTTCGGGATTCTCTGTAACATTCTGTCCCCACGAGGGGCGGGTGAGACGCGTTGTGACGCTGTCGCTCTCCACAAGCTTTCTTGGTCAGGCGCGGGACGGTACGTTGATCGCCATCGGACGCTTCCGGGGCGGCGGGCGCAAGATCGTCGGCGTCGCGGCGGAGGTCCGGCACGCCGAAACGGGCGCCCTGCTGGCGACGTCCGAAGGCATGTTCAAATACAGACCGGGCAGCGAGAACCGGGAGGGAACCGAGCGATGACGGGGCAAGTGACGGTCGCGCGCCAGGGGCGCGTGCTGATTCTGACGATGGACGATGCGGCGACCAAGAACGCCTTGGGGCCGGAGATGATGGGCGCGGCGCGCGACGCGCTGAACGCGGCGGCGACCGACCCGGAGATCGGCGCGGTGGTGCTGACCGGAGCGAACGGGACCTTCTGCTCCGGCGGGAATCTCGGGCGTCTGCTGGGCAACGCCAAGGCCGACCCGTCGATCACCCGATCCAATCTGGATCATTTCCACGGCTGGGTGCGCGCCATGCGGCGCTGTCCCAAGCCGGTGATCGCCGCCGTCGAGGGGGCCGCCGCCGGGGCCGGGTTCTCCATCGCGCTGGGCTGCGACCTGATCGTCGCGGCGGAAGACGCCACCTTCACCTTGGCTTACGTCAAGGTCGGGCTGAACCCGGACGGCGGCGCTTCCGCCTTTCTCGCCCGCGCCGCCACGCCGCAGCTTGCCGCCGAGATCATGTTTGAAGGCGGGCGGATCGGCGCGTTGCGGCTGGCGCAGTTGGCCATCGTCAACCGAATCGTCACGCCGGGGACCACGCTGACCGAGGCCATCGCCTGGGCTGCCCGGCTGGCCGAGGGGCCGACCGTCGCCATCGGGCGGGCGAAAAAACTGATCGAGGCTGGGTTCGGTGAACCCGACGACCAGTTGGACCGCGAGGCCGCTTTCTTCGTCGAGGCCCTGCACCATCCGGAAGCCGCCGAGGGCATCACCGCCTTCTTTGAAAAGCGCCCGCCCAACTACCCGCGCGGCTGATCCCATGGCGTTTCGCACCCCCCTGACCGACCTGTTCGGCATCCGTCTGCCCATCATCGCCGGGGGCCTGCATTGGCTGGCCAACGCCGATTATGTGGCGGCGGCGGCCAAGGCCGGGATGATCGGCTTCATCACGGCGGCGAGCTTTCCCGACACCGACGCTTTGCGCGACGAGATCCGGCGCTGCCGCGATCTGGCCGAGGGCAAGCCGTTCGGCGTCAACGTCTCGATGCTGCCCAAGCTGGTCCAGGGGGAGCGCACCGACGCGGTGTTCGACGCGATCATCGCCGAAGGGGTCCCCTTCGTCGAAACCTCCGGCCGCAACCCGGAGGCCTACATCCCCCGCCTGCACGCGGCGGGGATCAAGGTGATGCACAAGGTCCCCGCCGTCCGCTTCGCCCGCAAGGCCGAGGCGGTCGGGGTAGACGCCGTCACCGTGGTTGGGGCCGAATGCGGCGGCCATCCCGGTTTGGATTTGGTCGGCACCATGGTGCAAACCGTGCTGGCGGCGCGCGGCCTGTCGATTCCGCTGGCGGTCGGCGGCGGAATCGGCAGCGGCGAGCAACTGGTCGCCGCGCTGGCGATGGGGGCGGACGGCGTCACCATCGGCACCCGCTTTCTGGTCGCCGAAGAGATTTGGGCGCACCGGGGCTTCAAGGAACGGCTGCTGGCGGCGGATGAAACCGACACGGCGCTGATCCTCTCCTCCCTGCGCAACACCATGCGGGTTCTGCGCAACGAGACGAGCGACCGCGTCGCCGCCATCGAAGCGGCGGGGCAGGGCGGCTTGGACACGCTGTTGCCCCATGTGTCGGGCAAGCTGGGCCGGGTGGCCTATGAGACGGGCGACGCCTCGCAAGGCGCCTTGTCGGTCGGCCAATCGGTCGCCATGGCCGACCGCGTCGAACCGCTGGCCGCCATCGTCGCCCGGTTGGAGGAGGAGGCCGAACGGGCGTTGGACCGGCTGTCCGTTGTCACGGGGACAAACGTGCGAAATCACGCCGCAGCCTCTTGAATACGACCATCGCGCGACAAACATGGGCGGTTCATTGCAACCAACCCGATTGACCGGCCTTGCGGCCCGGCGGCGGGATGGACCGAACAGGGAGCGCCGTTGTGAAGCTGCTGTTGGTTGAGGATGATCCGCTGGTCGGTCCGGCGGTGAAAACCGTTCTGGAGCAGGCCGGTTACACCATCGTCGGTCCTCTGCGCGACGCCGTCAAAGCCGCGCGGGTCGCCGCGCGCGAAGCCCCCGATCTGGCCCTGGTCGACGTCAATCTGGCCGGTGGCGAGAATGGCGTGGCGCTGGCCCGCCGCCTGTGGGACGACCACATGATCCCCACCCTGTTGATGACCGGCTTCGACCATCACGCCGAAGAGGCGCGCGCCTTCGCCGTCGGCCTGCTGCGCAAGCCGGTGATGCCCGACACGCTGATCGACGCGGTCGGCACGGTGGGCGAGATTTTGAGCGGCCTGCGCCCCTCCTCCGTCCCGGCGTCGCTGGAATTGTTTTCCGGCCCCATCGCGGCGATGACCGCGCCGTCCAAATTGCGGGCTTGAGCGCAAGGCTTGCATGCGAAGAAACAGTGACGGCGTGGCGCCGCCCGGCTTTTATGCTCCGCGCCATGCCGAACACGCCGCCCCCCGCCGTCACGCCCTCGCCCGTTCCCGCCGTCGCTGACGGTCTGCCGATTCCCCAACGCTATTGGGCGGTCGGAACGATGACCGTCGCGCTGGTGATGGCGGTGCTCGACGGCATGGTCGCCAACATCGCCTTGCCCACCATCCAACGCGAATTCGCGGTGGAGGCGGCGCAAGCCATCTGGGTGGTCAACGCTTATCAGATGGCGGTGACTCTCTCTCTGTTTCCGCTGGCCTCGCTGGGCGACATTTTCGGCTATCGCCGGGTCTATTGGGGCGGGTTGGCGCTGTTCACCCTGGCCTCGCTGGCCTGCGCGCTGTCCGACACGCTGCCGCTGCTGACGGTCGCGCGGGTGGTCCAGGGCATCGGCGGGGCGGGCATCATGAGCGTCAACATGGCGCTGGTCCGCTACATCTACCCCAGCGCCAGCCTGGGGCGCGGCGTTGGTTACAACGCGATGATCGTCGCGGTGACGACGGTGGCGGGGCCTAGCCTCGCGGCGGCCATCCTGTCGGTGGCCTCCTGGCCCTGGCTGTTCGCCGTCAACGTGCCGCTGGGGCTGGTGGCGCTGGTGGTGGCGGCGAAAACGCTGCCACGCTCGCCCAAATCCGGCCATCGCTTTGACGCGCTGAGCGCCGGTCTCAACGCGCTGATGCTGGGGCTGGTGATCCTGAGCGTGAAGGGGTTGGACGGCGCGGATCCGGTCTGGCTGGTCGTTCTGGAATTTCTGGGCGCGCTGCTGGTCGGCGTCACGCTGGTGCGGCGCGAGCTGTCGCGCGAGGCGCCGCTGTTCCCGGTCGATCTGCTGCGCCGCCCGATCTTCGCGCTCAGCGTGGCGACGTCGCTCTGCTCCTTTGCGGCGCAGAACATCGCCTTTGTCACCATGCCCTTTTACTTTGAAGACGTGCTGGGGCGGTCGCTGACCGAATCCGGCCTGTTGATGACGCCCTGGCCGGTCGCCGTCGCCATCATCGCGCCGATTTCCGGTTGGCTCGCCGACCGTTACGAACCCAGCCTGTTGAGCGGACTGGGCATGGCGCTGTTCGCCGTCGGCTTGGCCGCGCTTGCGCTTCTGGCGCCCGACGCGTCCGCCATCGACATCGCCTGGCGCATGGGGCTGGCCGGGTTCGGCTTTGGCCTGTTCCAGACGCCCAACAACAAGGTTCTGGTCAGCAGCGCGCCCAAGGAGCGCAGCGGCGGGGCCAGCGGCATCCAGGCCACCGCCCGGTTGCTTGGCCAGACTCTCGGCGCGGCGACCGTGGGGGTGATGTTCACCCTGTTCGGCAAAGCGGTCGGGGCGACCACGGTCCTGACGCTGGCCGCCGGGCTGTGCGCGTTTGGCAGCGTCACCGGCAGCCTGCGCCGACGGCTCAGGGACGCGGGAACGCGGCCTTGATGATTTCCCGAGGATCTCGACTACGCCGCGTCGGCGTGGCCTGCGCCCTTCACCGACAGCGACAAGCCAAGCGCCTTGATGACCGCCAAAGCGGTTGCAAAGGACGGGTTTCCGCTGTTGCTGAGAGAGCGGTAAAGGCTTTCCCGCGATAGCCCGGCAGCCCGCGCCACGTCGCCCATGCCTTTCGCCCTGGCGATGTCGCCAAGGACGGCGGCGATCACGCGCGGATCGCCATCCTCAAACGCCGCGTCGAGGTAGTCGGCGATCGCCTCCGGCGTGGTCAGTCGTTCCGACGGATCCCACAGCTTGGTTTCCTTTGCCACGGTCAATACTCCTCGGACAGTTTTCGGGCGGTCTTGATGTCACGGGGTTGCGTCCGCTTGTCGCCGCCGCACAACACGATCACGTCGCCGCGCTCCACAAAATACACCCGATAGCCGGGGCCATAGTCGATCCGCAGTTCACCGATTCCATCAAAGAACTTGGCGTCACCGGCGTTGCCCAGCGAAAGGCGGTGCAGGCGGACGTCAATCCGGTTCTGAGCGCGCGCGTCGCGAAGGTTGGCGAACCAAGAATCGTATTCAGGGGTGGTGCGGATCGCCTTCATGATGAGATTGTAGCGCATGGGCTACAAATGGGGAAGCAAGGCTATTCCCGCTCACGCCGCAAGACCCGCCACGACCAAATCCCTGCGTTCGCCGTTAGCTGCGCTTCAGCAGAAAGACGCCCTGCTCGCCCATCAGATTGGCGAAGCCGGAATGGGTGCGGCTGGTGACGGACCCGGCGCGGTTCAGGATGCGCGTCTGTTCAATCTGGATTCCCATCTCTTCGGTCAGCGCGACGAAATCGCGCAGCGTGCAGAAATGGATGTTGGGGGTTTCCCACCATTGGTAGCCCAGCTTTTCCGTCACCGGCATCCGTCCGGTCAGCAACAGTTGCAGGCGAATCCGCCAATAGCCGAAATTCGGCACCGACACGATGGCCCGCCGCCCGATCCGGCACATCAGATCCAGCACCCCGCGCGGGTCGCGCATGGCCTGCAAGGTCTGGCCGAGGATGACATAATCGAACGCCTCGGCGGGGTAATCCTTCAGATCGGTTTCGGCGTCGCCCTGAATCACGGACAGCCCATGGGCCACGCATTGCCGCACGCCGTCCATGCTCAATTCGATGCCGCGCCCATCGACGTTCTTGGCATGGGCCAGATAATCGAGCAGCGCGCCGTCGCCGCAACCGACGTCCAGCACGCGGCTGTTCGGCTCCACCATTTCGGCGATCAGCTTGAGGTCGTCGCGAATGTCCATGATGGCGCCTTTGTCGGTCAGCGGGCGCGGCGGCGGATGGTCAGGCCGCGATGCTCGGCGCAGCCCTCCAGAAAGCCGCGAATGACCTGGTGAAATTCGGGTTCGTCCAGCAGGAAGGCGTCGTGGCCCTTGTCGGTCTCGATTTCCACGAAACTGACGTTGGCGGCGACCGCGTTCAGCGCGTGGACGATGGCGCGCGATTCGGACGTCGGGAACAGCCAATCGCTGGAAAAGCTCGCCAAACAGAACCGCACCGGAGTCGTCTTGCCGCCGGGGCGGAAGGCGTTGGCCAACGAGCCGCCCGCGTCCGCCGCCAGATCGAAATAATCCATCGCGCGGGTGATGTAGAGGTAGCTGTTGGCGTCAAACCGCTCGACGAACGCCGCGCCCTGGTAGCGCAGATAGCTTTCCACCTGGAAATCGGCGTCGAAGCCGTAGGTCACGGCCTTGCGGTCCTGCAAATTTCGCCCGAATTTGCGGTGCAGGGCGGTTTCCGACAGGTAGGTGATGTGCGCGGCCATGCGCGCCACCGCCAAACCGCGTTCGGGCCGCGTGCCTTCCAACAGATAAGCGCCGTTGCGCCAATCGGGGTCGGCCATGATCGCCTGACGCCCGACCTCGTGAAAGGCGATGTTCTGCGCCGAATGGCGGGCCGCCGTGGCGATGGGAATCGCGGCGAACACCGATTCGGGGTAGGCGACCGCCCATTGCAGCACCTGCATCCCCCCATCGAGCCGCCGACGACGCAGAACAGCTTCTCGATACCCAGATGTTCGACCAGCAGCTTCTGGGCGCGCACCATGTCGCCGATGGTGATGACTGGGAAGGACAGGCCATAGGGCTGGCCGGTCGCCGGGTTGAGGTCCTTCGGGCCGGAGCTGCCCAAACAGCCGCCGACAACGTTGGAGCAGATGATGAAATAGCGGTCGGTGTCCACCGGACGGCCCGGCCCGACCAGCATTTCCCACCAGCCGGGCTTTCCGGTGATCGGGTGCTTGTCGGCCACGAAATGATCGCCGGTCAGCGCGTGGCAGATGAAAATCGCGTTGGATTTGTCGGCGTTCAACGTCCCATAGGTCTGATAGGCGACCTCGAACGGCCCAAGCTCCGCCCCGCTGTCCAGGCGCATTGGGACGTCTGCGCCCAAGGTCACGCGTTTTCCAGGCAGGGAACCCGCGTCGGCGGGCACGACGACGGAGGGCGGGGTCGCGGACATGGGCGGAATGACGGCAAGCCTCGGGACAGAATGATGAGTCTATAGCTACGAAGCCGGGGTTCGGGGTGTCAACGTTTTCTTTGATTTCGCGGCCCATGCGGACTACTACTTACCGGCTCTGAATCCGATGGTTTCCCGATCCCATGCCACCCGCCCGCACCCCGCTTGACGATTTGCGCCGCGAGATCGACCAGATCGACGACGCGATTCATGACTTGTTGATGCGCCGCGCGGCGGTGGTGGAGCGCATCGGCGCCGCCAAAGGCTCGCCCGGACAGGCCGTCTATCTGCGCCCGGCGCGGGAGGCGACGATCCTGCGCCGCCTGATGGCCCGCCATTCCGGCGGCTTCCCCGCCCAGGTCGTCGTCCGCATGTGGCGGGAGATGATTACGGCCTTGACCCGCATCCAGGGTCCGTTCGCCGTCGCCGTCTACGCGCCGGAGGAAAAGCGCGGCTTCTGGGACATTGCGCGCGATCATTACGGCAGCTTCGTGCCGATGACCGCCGTCAACACCGCCGCCGCCGCGCTCCGCGCCGTGTCGGACGGCACCGCGACCGTTGGTGTGGTGCCCTATCCCGCCGAAGACGACAATGACCCCTGGTGGCGCTTTCTGGTGTCCGCCGACGTGAATCGTCCGCGCGTGGTCGCCCGGCTGCCCTTTGGCGGGCGTGGCAACGCGCGCGGCGAAAACCGCGACGCGCTGGCCATCGCCGTGGCGGCGCATGAGCCGACCGGCGACGACCGCACGTTGTTGAGCATTGAAATCGGCGGCGACCTCAGCCGGGGCCGCCTGAAAGACATGCTGGAGGCCTGCGGGCTGCCGCCCGTCGCCTTTTGCACCTGGCACGCCCACGGCGCTTCGTCGGGCATGTCGGGGCCGTCGATCCATCTGGTCGAGATCGCCGATTTCGTCGATCACGCCGACCCCCGCCTGAGCGCGCTGGTCGAGCGGTCCGGGGAAATCCCGGTGCGGGTCAACACGGTGGGCGGCTACGCGGTTCCTCTGAACCTTCCCTGATTTCTCTCCATACACCCCTCTCCGCAACAAGGTTTGCACGCCATGACACAGCCGAACGGCCCGGTGCCGCGCCCTGGGATTCTCGACATTGCTCCTTATGTCGGCGGCGAGCATCAGGGGCACATCCGGCTCGCGTCGAACGAGGGGGCGCTCGGCCCCAGCCCGCGCGCGGTTGAGGCCTATCAGGCGGCTGCGGCCACGCTGCACCGTTACCCCGATGGCGGGTCGGCGGCTCTGCGCGGGGCCATCGCCAAGCGCTTCAACCTGGACGCCGACCGCATCGTCTGCGGGGCCGGGTCGGACGAGCTTATCAGCCTGTTGATCCGTTCCTACGCCGGGCCGGGGGACGAGGTGCTCTATTCGCAGCACGGCTTCCTGATGTACCCGATTGGCGCGAAATCGGTCGGCGCCACCCCGGTGGTCGCCCCGGAAGACGGGTTGACCGCCAGCGTCGATTCGCTGCTGGCCCACGTCACGCCGCGCACCCGGTTGGTCTTCCTGGCCAACCCGAACAACCCGACCGGCACCTATCTGCCCGCGTCGGAGGTGGCCCGCCTGCACGCCGGTTTGCCCGCCAACGCCATTCTGGTCATCGACGCGGCTTACGCCGAATACATGAACCACGAGGATTACACCGCCGGTGAGGAACTGGTGGAGCAATTCCCGAACGTGGTGATGACCCGGACCTTCTCGAAGATCTTCGCGCTTGGCTCGCTGCGCATCGGCTGGGCCTACGCCCCGGCGGGGATCGCCGACGTGCTGAACCGGGTGCGCGGCCCGTTCAACGTTTCGACCGCCGCCCATGTCGCGGGCGTCGCCGCGCTTGAGGACGCCGAGTTCCTGGAGCGCTCGCGCAGCCA
The DNA here is from genome assembly GCF_003590795.1 of Azospirillum cavernae. Taxonomy (GTDB): domain Bacteria; phylum Pseudomonadota; class Alphaproteobacteria; order Azospirillales; family Azospirillaceae; genus Azospirillum; species Azospirillum cavernae. The sequence goes on along the minus strand of NZ_QYUL01000005.1, from coordinate 403,585 downwards.
CAACGCCACCTGGCGCGAATGGTTCGCCACAGAGGTTCGGGCGCTGGGGCTGACCATCCACCCCAGCGTGACCAACTTCATCCTGATCGACTTCAAGGGCCAGAAGCCCGGCAAGGACGACGCGGAAGCGGCCCGCCAGTTCCTGAAGGCCGCCGGCATCCTGGTCCGCCAGATGCCCGCCTACGGCCTGCCGAGTTGCCTGCGCGTCACCATCGGCACGGAAGCGGAAATGCGCACCGTCGTCGACACGCTGAAAGCCTTCCTGGCGGCGTGATCGGAGCGATTCTCCCCGGCCTGCCGATGGCGGGCTGGGGAACCCTATTCAGACATCACCGGAACGGCGGCGCGTAGAGCAGTCCGCCGCGCGACCAGGGGCGGTTGAAGCCGCGCTCCATCCCATAGGGCTGGCCCAGATTGCGCTCAAAGATCTCTCCGTAATTGCCGACCTGGGCCAACACCTGCAAGGCCCAATCCTCCGACAAGCCCAGCATCCGGCTCACCCCGCCGCCATGGCCGAGCATACGGTCAAGCTCCGGGTCGTCCGGCAGCCGTCCGGCCTGAACGTCGGCGGCGGTCACGTTCTTGGCGTCGGCCAAAATCATCGCGTGCAGCACCCAGCGGGCGATGTCGTACCATTGCCGGTCGCCGCGCGCGACGTAGGGCGTCAGCGGCTCGCGCGAAATCACGTCGGGGTAGATGTGAATGCCCATCCCGGCCTTGCGGTATCCCGCCAGCGACGTCACCAGAACCGTCCGGTCGGTGGTCAACAGCCCGCATTCATGGGCGAGAAAGGCTTGCAACGCCTCGTCGAAGGTTTTGAAGATGCGCATGGTCCAGGGCCGGTCGGCCTGCCGGATGTGGTCTTGCAGATTGCGCACGGTGGTCGTCGGCGATTTCACGCAAACCGTTTGCGGCCCCAGACGGTCCAAAGGCGGCGGCGTCCCGTCGTTGAGAATGGCGAAGCCCTGGCCGTCATAGAGCAGGGGCAACAGAAATTCGACGTCGAAAGACACGTCCCGCGTGAAGGTCCAGGTGGTGGTGGTCAACGCGACGTCCACCTCATGCTTTTCGACCGCTTCGAACTCCTGCGGCTTGTCGGGCAGGCGGACGACGCGGATCGCCTGGGCGTTGCCCAACGTCGCCGCCGCGTAGGCCCGGCAGACATCGACCAGAAAGCCGTCCAGATGACCTTGCGGATCGGTGAAGGAAATGCCGCTGACGCCGCTGCGCAGGCCGCAAACCATGACGCCCCGGCTGCGGATGCGCTCCAGAGTCTCGCCATCGGCGGCGCGCGCCTGCGCGGCGATCCCGCCGCCACACAAAACCAACGCCACGGCGGCGATCAACCGCCGCGCCCACATCCCCACCGCCATCCCGCCTCTGCGCCCAGTCCGCCCATGGTGACGCGGCGCAACCCGTGGGCAGACAGCCGATCAGGCCGTCTGTTGGGCGCGCAGCGTGCTGAGCAGACTATGCAGCGATCCAGCCTCTTCAGCCAGCGTGTTCGCGGTCTCGGTCAGGGTTCCGGCGATGTCGCCCGCGCGCACCGCATGGGCGCTGACCCCCTTGATGATCGTCGCCACCTCGCCGGAGGTCGCGGCGATCTCGCCCACCCGATTGAGAATGTCGGAGGAGGATGCGTTCTGCCGCGCCACCGCGTCGCCGATCAAATCCTGAACCGTGCTGATTCGCTCGACCGAGTTGGAGATCCGGGCGAAGGTGCCGATGGTGTTCTGGATGCTGCCGTTGATGGCCCCGACCGAACTGGCGATCTGCACTGTGGCGTTGGCGGTTTCCTCGGCCAGCTTTTTGACCTCGGACGCGACCACGGCGAAACCGCGCCCGGCGCTGCCCGCCGCCGCCGCCTCAATGGTGGCGTTCAGGGCCAACAGCTTGGTTTGATGGGCGATGGTGGTGATGGCGTCAACGATCTTGCGGATCTGGTCGGTGTTCTCGCCCAACTGATCCACCACGCCACGGGCGGCGGTCAACTCGTTGATGGTGGCGCCGACCACGTCGGCGGCCTCATGCGCCAAGCCGGACACGGTGCCGATGGTGTCCATCAGGGCGACGGCGCTGCCGTTGCAGGTGGTGGCGCTGCGGTTGCTTTCGGCGACGAAGCTGCCGGCGCTGACCGTGCTGTCGATGGTGCTGGCCGATTGCTGACGCAGGGCGTCGGCGACGCTGCGGAGCTGGCTGGATTGGGTGGCGACGCCCGAGGCGACCTGATGCACATCCTCGATCAACTGGCGGGCCAGCGCGGCGGAGCGGACCTGTTCGGTCACGTCGGTCCAGGACAGGGTTTTGCCGATGGCGTTGCCCTGGTCGTCGCACACGGTGTCCACATGCGCCTCGACCGAGGTTTCGCCAACCCGCAAGGACCGGCGCAGGCTGGGCGGGGCCGCCGGGTCGGTGCATTGCCGGGTGAACTCCGGCCCCTGCGCCAGCAGGTCGGGGGACGTCGTGTCGATGCCGTGATCAGCGCAGAAGGCCCGCGCCGCCGGGTTGATGAAACCAACGTCGCCGTCGAGCCGCAGCAGCGCCGTCGGCACCGGGCTGGAATCGACCATCCGCTTCATCAACAGAACCTGTTCGACGCTGCCGCGCAGGCGACGCAGGGCGGCGCCCATCACCGCCAGTTCATCGCGGCCCGTGCGGGGGATCTCGATGGACAGATCGCCCGCCGCGATCTGCTCCATGGCGCGGGCGAATTTGCGCAGATTGGCGAAGACGGCGATCCGCAGCAACAGCGCCGCCGCGACCGACACGGCCAGGGCGAACAGCGCCACCATCTTGATGGCCTCGTTGCGCAAATGCTCGGTGTTGGCGACGAACTCGCCGATGTCGCGGGAGATTTCGGCGGTGGCCCAGGGCAGGCCGCCATCGCCGCCGATGGCGACGCTGGTGGTGGAAATCTCGCCCTCTTCCGCCGCCTTGCCGCCCTTGGATTCAAACATCAGGGATCCGCTGGAATCTTTGAACCGGATGTCGGCGTTCAGAACCGCGCCTAGCGTGCTGAGCGCGGGCAGGGGATCCGTCACCACCTCCAGAAAACCCAAAACCCGGAAGCCGCCGATCGGCATAATCATGCTGAACAACGGTTGGCCCTTGTCGTTGCGCCACAACAGGCCGGCGGGGCGGCGTTTGTCGGCCAGTTCGCGGGCTTTCAAGCCTTCATACAGGCTGGGAACGCTGGCGATGCTGTCTTGCGGGGTTCCGCCGGTTTCCGCGACGCGCTTCATGTCGGCGTCGAAGACGCCAACCGAAATCAGCTTCACCTCGCGATCCACCACCACCGGGCGGGAGGAGATGTTCTTGAGCGCCAGCGTCGCCTTCGCGTATTCCTTTTGGTTGACGCTGTCCACCAGGAAGCCGTCGCGGCTCCATTCGTTGGCGTGGCCTTGCAGCCATTCGGTGTAGTTTTTGCGGATGCGGTCGTTGACCAGCACGCTGAGGGTCGCGGCGCTGCTGCTGTTGAAGGTGGCCACCGCAAAATCGCTGTAGCGTTGCGACACCCAAGCCTGGCTGCCGAACAGCGCGGCGACCAGAACGCCGACCACCGACACCATCGCCCGCCGCAAGGTCCAGAAGCGGAAACGCGCCCCGGATTCATCCACCTTCGCCAACGCCTTCATGTCCGACCCCCTTGCCGCCATCAAGACGGGCTGTTGGATTGCAACACGGACATCATCGCTTCAGTCTTTGAACAATTTAGGCGGAATATGTGAACAGGATGTGACTTTTCATCTATAGATAAAAAATTCTTCGCCGAAATTAAATGATTAACCAAGAACCCAACGCGCAAGCAAAGTTGAAATCTTGTGGTTTCAAGTGGACAATCATCAGAGCCAGACAACTCATGGTTCTGTCTTGTCGCTGAATTGTGCAGTTGCACAAATTCCACGCGGACGCTCGCATAAAAAATAAGCCACGGAAGCCGATGAGGCCAAAGCCTCAGGGCGTCCGTGGCAGTTTGCCGAGCGCGAGGCCGCCGCGAGAAACGCTTGCGACGGGGGAGTTGGCCCGGGGTTCAGAACTCAAAAAAACTCAAGCGCTCTGCGTCACGTCTCCGGCGAACAGATAGCCGGTGCCATGCACCGTGATGATAAGGCGCGGGTCGGCGGGGTCCGGTTCGATCAGGCGTCGCAGGCGGCGGACCAGACTGTCGATGGTGCGGTCGGTGGCGTCGGTCTTGCGCCGCGTCGTCGCCGTCAACAGATAGTCGCGGTTCATCACCCGCCCGGCGTTGCAGACGAAGGTGGACAACAGCTCGAACTCGGCCCCGGTCAGCCGCACCGGCTGCTCCTGCGGATCGGTCAGGCGCATGCGGTCGAGGTAGAGCGTCCAACCGGAAAAGCAGCGGCGGCGGTCGTCGCGCGGGCTGCCAGGCGCCTTCAGACGCCGCAACAGGTTCCGCACGCGGGCCAGAATCTCGCGCGGTTCAAAGGGCTTGGCGATGTAATCGTCGGCCCCCATCTCCAATCCGATGATGCGGTCCAGCTTTTCCCCCCGGCTGGACACCAGGATGATGCCGATCTCCGACACCGCGCGCAGTTCGCGGGTCAGGGTCAGGCCATCCTGGCGCGGCAGCCGGATGTCCAGCAGCACCAGATCGATGGTTTCGCTGGCCAGCAGGAGTTTCAACTCCTCGGCGCTTTTGGCGAGCCGGACGGTGAACCCCTCGTCCATCAGATAGGATTTCAGGGTTTCACGCGTCACCGCGTCGTCGTCGGTGATGGCAATGGTCGCCGCCATGGCCGCTCCTCTCGCCTTGCGCGCCCGCCGCCCTCAATGCTCCAGGATCTGGCCGAGGAACTGGCGGGTCCGCTCGCTTTTCGGGTTTTCAAAGAACTGCGCCGGGGATCCGCTCTCGATGATCGTACCCTCGGCCATGAAGATGATCGAGTCGGCGACCGAACGGGCGAAACCCATTTCGTGCGTGACGCAGACCATCGTCATGCCTTCATCCGCCAGTTCGATCATGACGTCCAGCACCTCCTTGACCATTTCCGGGTCAAGGGCGGAGGTCGGCTCGTCGAACAGCATGATTTCCGGGCGCATGCACAGGGCGCGGGCGATGGCGACGCGCTGTTGCTGACCGCCCGACAATTGGCCGGGGAACTTGTGCGCCTGATCGGGGATGCGGACGCGGCGCAGATACATCATGGCGATCTCTTCGATCTCCGACTTCGCCATGCCGCGCACCCAGATCGGGGCGAGCGTCAAATTCTGCAACACGGTCAGATGCGGGAACAGGTTGAAGTTCTGGAACACCATGCCGACCTGCTTGCGGACCTTTTCGACCGACTTCACATCGTCGGTCAACTCGGTGCCGTTGACGATGATGTGGCCGGTCTGGTGCGCCTCAAGCCGGTTGATGCAGCGGATCATGGTCGATTTTCCCGACCCGGACGGGCCGCAGACGACGACCTTCTCGCCCTTTTTGATGGTCAGGCTGACGTCGCGCAAGGCGTGGTAGCTGTTGTACCATTTGCCGACCTTGCGGAGTTCGATGACGGCGTTCTCGGACATGTGACGGGTCTCCACAAAGACGGCGGGTCAGCGGCGGTTGTAACGGTTGGCCATGCGCTCCAGCCATTGGCTGTAGCGGGACATGCTGAAGCAGAAGATCCAGAACATCAGCCCGGCGAAGACATAGACCTCGGCGAAGAAGGGGCGCCATTCCGGGTCCGTCGTCGCCACCGTCGCGGCGGTCAACAGATCGTACAGGCCGACGATGGTGACGAGCGAGGTGTCCTTGAAGCAGGAGATGAACTGGTTGACGATGGGCGGGATCACCATGCGCAGGGCCTGCGGCAGGATGATGAGCATCGTCTTTTGCCAATAGCCCAAGCCCAGCGCGTCGGCGGCCTCAGACTGGCCCTTGGGGATCGCTTGCAGGCCGCCGCGCACGGCTTCGGCCAGATAGGCGGCGGTGAACAGGGTCAGACCGGCCAGCGCCCGCAGCAGCTTGTCGATGGTGACGCCTTCCGGCAGGAACAGCGGGAACATGACCGAGGCCATGAACAAAACGCTGACCAGCGGCACGCCGCGCATCAACTCGATGAAACCAACGCAGAGCGACCGGATGGCGGGCAGGGAGGATTGACGGCCCAGCGCCAGCAGGATCGACAGCGGAAAGGCCAGGGTGATCGAGAAGACCGACAGCATCAGCGTGATCGGCAACCCGCCCCATTTGTCGTTGGCGACATGGGTCAGCCCCAGAACGCCGCCCCACATCAGAACGCCCATGGCCACCAGAACCAGCGCCCAGGCCCCGACCAGCCAGGGCCGCCAGAAGGCGCGGACGCCGCTGACGCCCAGCATCGCCACGAACAGGGCGCAGGCCAGGAAGGGCCGCCACTGCTCCTCATACGGGTAGGTGCCGAAGAAGATCAGGCGGTGCTTGACCGCGATGATCGACCAGCAGGCCCCGGCGGCGGCTCGGCATTCGTCGGACGTGCCCAGCCAAACGGCGTTCAGCAGCACCCAATTGACCACCGGCGGCACGGCGAACCACAGGATGGCGAAACAAACCAGCGTCAGAACGGTGTTGGCGCGGGTGTTGAACAGGTTGTTCTTGGCCCAGCCGAACGGCTTCAGCGCCGTCATGCCGCCGGGAAGCGTGGCGACCGAGGCCTGGGACGGTTCTTCTTCAAAAGAAGCGGCCAGGGCGGCGGTGCTTTGCGGGATGCTGTCCTTGCTCATCGCGTCACCAGTGCCACTTTGCGGTTGTACCAGTTCATGAAGCCGGCGATGCACAGGCTGATGACCAGATAGACGACCATCATCATCGCGACCGCTTCCACCACCTGACCCGTCTGGTTGGCCGAGGTGTTGGTGACGCTGACCAGATCGGGATAGCCGATGGCGACGGCCAGCGAGCTGTTTTTGGTCAGGTTGAGATATTGGCTGGTCAGCGGCGGCACGATCACCCGCAACGCTTGCGGCAGGATGACCAGACGCAGGATGTGGGCCGGGCTAAGCCCCAGCGCCAACCCGGCTTCGGTCTGGCCATGCGGCACGGCGAGGATGCCGGAGCGGACGATCTCGGCGATGAATCCGGCGGTGTAGACCGACAGGCCGATCAACAGCGCGGTGAATTCCGGCGAGACCGACGCCCCGCCCTCGAAATTGAACCCGGTCAGAACCGGCAGGTCGAAGGCGAAGGGCGCGCCGCTGGCGACGAACACGGCCACCGGCGGCAGAATCACCGACGCCAACGCGGCGGGCAGGGTGGGGAAGGGCTTGCCCGTGGTTTCCCGATGCTTGCGGCCATAGCGAACGATCAGGATCGCGCCAATGATTCCGAGGATCAGCGCCAGAAAGGCCCAACCATGCCCGGCATGCTCGACGAAGGTCGGGTATTTCAGGCCGCGATTGCTCAGGAAGACGTGCGGCACGACCTCCAGCGCCTCGCGCGGGCTGGGCAGCCGGTTCATGATGGTGTACCAGACCACCAATTGCAGCAGCAGCGGCACGTTGCGCACGGTCTCGACGAAGACGGCGGCGAAACGCCCGACCATCCAGTTCGACGACAGCCGCGCCACGCCGATGGCGACGCCGAGGATCGAGGCGAAAATCACGGCGACCGCCGACACGGTCAGCGTGTTCAGCAGGCCGACGATCATCGCCTTCAGATAGGTGTCGGACGCGGCGTAGGTCAGCAGGCTTTCGCCGATTTCAAACCCGGCTTCGCGGTTCAAAAAGCCAAAGCCGGTGGCGACGCCGCGCTTGGACAGGTTCGTCAGGGTGTTGGAAACCAGATACCAGCCGACCGCCAGCGTTCCAGACACAAACAGCGCCTGATACAGCCAGCCCCGCACGCGCGCGGAGTTCAGCGCTTGAACAAGTTTTGACATCTCACGCTCCGTACGGGGGAGAGGAAACGGCGGGAGCGGTCTGTTTCAGAGTGCCCACGCCGCGCCGTGACGCCCCCTCCCTAACCCTCCCCCGCTTCGCGGGAGAGGGGATCGGCGCCGACCTTGGCGCGTCCTCCCTCTCCCGCGAAGCGGGGGAGGGTCGGGGAGGGGGAATGCGCCCGTTACTTCAACGGCGGGGCGTACATCAGGCCGCCCTCGGTGTGGAGCGCGTTCTGGCCGCGCGGCATCTTCAGCTTGGAACCGGCGCCGACGTTGCGCTCATAGCTCTGGCCGTAATTGCCGACCTGCTTGACGATGGCGTAGGCCCAATTCTCTTCGACGTTCAGCGCCTTGCCGTTGCCAGCGGTGACGCCGAGCAGACGCTTGACGTCGGGATCGGGGGAGGTCATCGACGCGTCGACATTCTCCGAGGTGATGCCCTTTTCCTCGGCCTGGACCATGGCGTAGAAGGCCCAGGTCACAAGGTTGCTCCATTCCTCGTCGCCCTGGCGCAGGGCCGGGGACAGCGGCTCTTTCGAGATCAACTCGGGCAGGATCAAGAAATCGTTGGGGTTCTGCGTCTCGGCGGCGCGGATCGCCGCCAACTGCGAGGCGTCGGAGGTCAGGGCGTCGCAGCGGCCGGAGAAGAAGGCCTTGTGCAGCTCTTCGTTCTTTTCAATGACGACCGGCTTGAAGCTCATCTTGTTGGCGCGGAAGAAGTCGGCGACGTTCTGTTCGGTCGTCGTGCCGGGCAGAACGCAGACGGTCGCGCCGTTCAATTGCTTGGCGCTCTTCAGCCCCAGCTTGGCCGAGACCATGAAGCCCTGGCCGTCGTAATAGTTGGTCGGAGCGAAGTTCAGGCCGTTCGCGGTGTCGCGCGACAGGGTGCGGGTGGTGTTGCGCGCCAGCAGATCGATTTCACCCGATTGCAGGGCGGGCAGACGCTGCTGCGCCGACAGCGGGGTGTATTTGACCTTTTCAGCGTCGCCGAACATGGCGGCGGCGACGGCGCGGCAAACATCCACGTCCAGGCCGGTCCACTTGCCCTTGTCATCCGGCGCGGAGAAGCCGTACAGACCAAGGTTGACGCCGCACTGGACGTAGCCCTTCGCCTTCACGCCGTCGAAGGTGGCGCCCGCCTGCGCAGGGCCGGACAGCGCGAGGGGAAGAGTCACAACAGCCGCGAGAGCCGCCGCCTGGAGTTTGCTGATCACCGGATGTCTCCTTGCCTGAAACCCGCCCCGCCCGACCGGCCCGGAGGCTGGTCGGAGGACGACGCGAACGATCCGACCGCCGAACCGTTCGAGGGAGACATTCGGTTGATCCGTTGAACAAGTTAGCCCGCGAATGTGAACAGGATGTGGAGCGTTGTGCACGGGTTGCGGCCAACGCTCCACACACCCTCACAACGTTGCGCGTCCGCCGGCCCTGACCCAAACCATCATTGGGCGGGCGTTTGCGGGGCGGGCGTTTGCGCCGGGGTTTGCTGCTGGGCCGGGGTCTGGGAGACCGGGGTGGGTTCGGCGGGCGGGCGGATCGACAGCGGCGTGCCGACCTCGCCCGGATACACCGCCAACAGGCGCACGGTTTTGTCGGTCGCGTTCTGGCCGTAATGCCAGTTCCACGCCTCTATGAAGGCTTCCCCCTGCTTGGCGACGCGGACGGTTCCGTTGTCGATGTGCAGGGTCAAATCGCCTTCCAGCATGTAGACGATCAGCGGAATTTGATGGCGATGCTTGGGAATGATGACGCCGGGCGGCACCTCGGTGATGCGCACGGTGACGAACGGCGTTCCCTTGGGGTAGGTGATCGGCACGCCGTCGCCGTGCACGGAGGTTTCCAGCAACAGGGTCGAGGTGGCGGTCAGCCCACCTTGCGCCACCTGCGCGCCTTGATGGCCGTCGTGATGATCGTCGTCATGCCCGGTTTCGTGCGCCCGCGCCCCGACGCTGAGCGTCAGGAGGGCGGCGACGGCGATTCCGCCCAGCAGGCGGGTGACGCTGACGGATTTCATATTGTTACGAGACTGAACGGTTAAAGTTTTCGCAAAAAGCACAACCGCCTCCACAAAAGTCCAGGTAACATACAATCGCATAAGTAGTCGCAAAATGCGACAGCGCGATTCCGCACAGCAGCAAAGTGTTGTGAATCATTCGAATGATCTATAGTGCAGGCCGCCAACGATTGGATCGCGACGCCCATGTTCGACAGTTTTCTTCTTGCCTTCACCGCCCTGTTTTCGATCGTCAACCCGATCGCCATGGCGTTGATTTTCAGCCAAGTCACCGTGGGGCGTAGCCCGCGCGAACGCGCCCGGTTGGCCGGTCTGGTCAGCCTGTATTCGGCGCTGGTCATGCTGACCGCCTTGTGGGCGGGCGCCTATGTGTTGAATTTCTTCGGCATTTCTCTGGCGGCGCTGCGGATCGCCGGCGGCTTCGTCGTCGCCGAACGGGCCTGGGCCTTGCTGTCCGCCCCCGAAGCGCATGAGGCGAAAAAGCAGGAGCAGGCCGCCCCGGCGGAAACCGCCGAGGAATCGGCCTTCTTCCCACTGACCATTCCGTTCACGACCGGGCCGGGGACCATCTCCGTGGCCATCGCGCTGGGGTCCACCCGCCCGGCGGACAGCGCGGCGCTTGGGTCGTTCTTTCTGGGCGTGTCGGCGGCGGCGCTGGCGATTTCCGGGCTGATCTGGCTGTCCTACCGCTCCGCCGACCGTCTGGTGGCGATGCTGGGCCACACGCGGGCGCGGGTGCTGACCCGGCTGTTCGCCTTTTTGCTGTTCTGCGTCGGCGTGCAAATCCTGCTGAACGGCGTCACCGACGCGCTGGGGCCGATGCTGGCGGGGCGAAAATAGGGGGAGCTGTCAAATGATTGCGAAGAAGCGCGCCGCTTGCCCCCTCCCCAACCCTCCCCCGCTTATGCGGGAGAGGGAGCTTGGAGCTTTGTCGACATGCGGCGGCAGTCCCCTCTCCCGCATAGCGGGGGAGGGTTAGGGAGGGGGCAAAGCCTTGCCGCAAAAAGAGCGACTCCGCTTTGCCGCTCACTCTCTCACGGCATCTTCAGGATGAGGATCTCTATGCTGCGACCGCCGCGCGTTCCGCAGCCCGGCGGTTGAGATCGCCCAACAGAGCGCCCCGGTCCTCCGCGCCAGTCACCAACCGGAATTCCCCGCGTTCCATCGCGGCGATTCCACGGTCGGCGACAGCCTCAATCGCCGCGAGGCTTGCGCGTTCCGCGTCCAGATCGTCCTGATAACGGCGCAACGCCTCCCGAACGACCTCGCTGGCGTTCTGGTGGCGCCCATCTTCGACCTGCTGGTCAATGAACAGACTCAATCGGTCTGTCAGGCTGAAATTCCGACCGCTCACCCCGCGCCTCCCTCATTCGGCATCAAAGATTGATACCGAATGAGGCTGTCTGTCAATCCGACCAAAACCTCCTCAACCTCACGCCTTCGGACGCAAATCCCGCACGCGCTTGGCCTTGCCGATGGAGCGGGCGACGCCGCCCTGTTCGACCAGTTCCACCGCCGTGCTGATGCCGACCCGCGACTTGATCGAGTGTTGCAGCATCTTGGCGTGGCGGTCCCATTCCGACGGGTGGGTGTCGGGGTTGGCCTCCACCCGGATGGCGAGGCTGTCGAGATGGCCGTCGCGGCTGACCACCAGTTCGTAATGCGGGGCGAGCGCGGCGTCCTTGCAAATCAACTCCTCGATCTGGGTCGGGAAGACATTCACGCCGCGAATGATGAGCATGTCGTCCGACCGGCCGGTGATCTTGTCCATCCGCCGCATCCCCCGCGCGGTGGGCGGCAGCAGGCGGGTTAGGTCACGGGTGCGGTAGCGGATGACCGGCATGCCCTGCTTGGTCAAGGTGGTGAAGACCAGCTCGCCATAGGCGCCGTCGGGCAGAACCTCGCCGCTGTCGGGGTCGATGATCTCGGGGTAGAAATGATCCTCCCAGATGACCGGCCCGTCTTTGGTCTCGACGCATTCCGAGGCCACGCCCGGCCCCATCACTTCGGACAGGCCGTAAATGTCCACGGCGTGGATGTTGAAGGTCTTTTCGATCTCGCCGCGCATCGCCCCGGTCCAGGGTTCGGCGCCGAAGATGCCGACGCGCAGGCTGGTTTCGCGCGGGCTGATTCCCTGGCGGACCATCTCCTCGGCGATGTTCAGGATGTAGGACGGCGTCACCATGATGATGGACGGTTTGAAGTCCATAATCAGTTGGACCTGCTTTTCCGTCTGCCCGCCCGACATGGGAATGACGGTGCAGCCCAGCCGCTCCGCCCCGTAATGGGCGCCAAGCCCGCCGGTGAACAGGCCGTAGCCATAGGCGATGTGCACGCGGTCGCCGCGCTTGCCGCCCGCCGCCCGGATGGAGCGGGCGACCACCTCCGCCCAAACGTCGATGTCGTGCTTGGTGTAGCCGACGACGGTCGGCCGCCCGGTGGTGCCGCTGGAGGCGTGGACGCGGACAATGTCCTCCATCGGCACGGCGAACATGCCGAACGGGTAGTTCTGGCGCAGATCATCCTTCACCGTGAAGGGGAACAGCGCCAGATCCCTCAGTTCCTTGAAATCGTCGGGATGCACGCCCTTCGCCTCGCATTTGGCGCGAAAGGCGGCGACGTTGTCGTAGCTGTGGCGCAGCGACCAGGCCAGCCGTTCGGTCTGCATCGCCGCGATCGCGTCGCGGCTGGCGGTCTCGTACTGGTCGAGGGCGGCGGTGGCGCTGGCAGTCGTGGTGCTCATGGTGCGTTTCTCCCGTTTTTCCTGGAGTCCGGCGCTTTTTTGGCCGGTTGGGACGGTGGCGTGGGCGGGCTTAGACCCGCTCAAGGATCATGGCGATGCCCTGGCCGACGCCGATGCACATGGTGCAGAGCGCGCGGGCGGCCTTGCGGTCTTCCAACTCCATCACGGCGGTGGCGACCAGACGGGCGCCGCTGGCCCCCAACGGGTGGCCCAGCGCGATGGCGCCGCCGTTCGGGTTCACATGGTCGGAATCGTCGGGCAGCCCCAGTTCGCGCAGCACCGCCAGACCTTGCGCCGCGAACGCCTCGTTCAGTTCGATCACGTCCATGTCGGCGATGGTCAGACCAAGCCGGGCCAGCAGCTTTTGCGAGGCCGGGGCCGGGCCGATGCCCATGACGCGCGGCGGCACCCCCGCCACGCCCATGCCGACGATGCGGGCGCGGGGCGTCAGGCCATAGCGGCGCACCGCGTCGGCGGAGGCGACGATCACCGCCGCCGCGCCGTCGTTGACGCCCGACGCGTTGCCCGCCGTGACGCTGCCGCCCTCCTTGCGGAAGGGCGTGCCGAGCTTGGCCAGCGCCTCCAGCGTCGTGTCGGGGCGCAGATGCTCGTCTTCGGACACGATCACCGGCTCGCCCTTGCGGCGGGGGATCGACACCGGAACGATCTCGCGGGCGAAGCGTCCGGCGGCTTGGGCGCGGGCGGCGCGCTGTTGGCTGCGCAGGGCGAAAGCGTCCTGGTCGGCGCGGCTGATCCGATACTCGGCGGCGACGTTCTCGGCGGTCTCCGGCATGCTGTCGATGCCGAACTGCGCCTTCATAGCCGGGTTGACGAAGCGCCAGCCGATGGTGGTGTCGAAGATGTCGGCGGCGCGGGAAAAGGCGCTGTCGGCCTTGCCCATGACGAAGGGCGCGCGGGTCATGCTTTCCACGCCGCCCGCGATCATCAGCTCGGCCTCACCGGCCTTGATGGCGCGGGCGGCCATGCCGATGCTGTCCATCCCCGACCCGCACAGCCGGTTGACGGTGGTTCCCGGCACGACGTCCGGCAGACCGGCCAACAGAACGGCCATGCGGGCGACGTTGCGGTTGTCTTCCCCCGCCTGGTTGGCGCAGCCGAGGATCACGTCGTCCACCGCCGCCCAATCGACGCCGGGGTTGCGCGCCATCAGCGCCTTCAACGGCACGGCGGCCAGATCGTCGGGGCGCACCGTCGCCAGTCCGCCGCCGTAACGGCCAAAGGGGGTGCGGACGGCGTCGCAAAGAAAGGCTTCGGTCATGACACGCGGCTCCTGAAAATCAAGCTGGGGGGCGGGCGGCGTCGGTCAACCGACGTCCACGACCCGTTGCCCCTTCAAACGGGCGGATTGGCCACGGAACAGGCCGACGATCACGCCGTCCTGGTTGGTGACGACGGTGTCGTACACGCCCGACCGACCGCCCTGATGCACCACCCGGCATTCCGCCGTGAGCACGTCGCCCAGACGGGCCGGGGCGGGGAAGCTGATGGAGCAGCCCGACGCCACCGTCACATGGTTGTCGGCGTTGCAGGCGTAGGCGAAGGCGGTGTCGGCCAGCGTGAAGGTCATGCCGCCATGGCCGATGTCGTGACCGTTCACCATGTCCTTGCGCACGGTCATGGTCATCCGGGAAAAGCCCGGCGCGATGGCGGCCAGTTCGATGCCGTGGGACTGGGCGCAATAATCGCGTTCGTACATGCCGCGCCCGACCGCGTCGGCGGTGTCTTGCGGCGTCATGCTGGGCGGGGTCTCAGTCATGGAAGCGGGTTCCTTCCCAGATTTTGCGGCGCAACAGGGCCGAGGCGCGGTAACGGTCCTCGCCATAGGTCCGGGCCAGCGCGTCGAGCGCGCCCAGAACGCGGCTCAACCCGATCCGTTCGGCCCAGGCCAGCGGCCCCAGCGGGTAATTCACGCCCTTGGTCATGGCGGTGTCGATGTCGGCGGCGCTGGCGACGCCCTGCGCAACCGCATCCGCCGCCTCGTTCGCCAGCATGGCGACGGTGCGCAAAACCGCCATGCCGGGCAAATCGTCCAGCACGGTCACGGCCTTGCCCAGCGCGGCGAACAGCCCGGCGGCGACGGCAAGCGCGTCATCGGATGTGGCGTTGGTTCTGGCGATGGCCACGCGGGTCGCCGTCGCGTAATCCAGCGCCAGATCGAACATGACCAGCGGCTTCAGGCCGTCTTCCGCCGCGCGCTGTCCGGCGCTGCGCCCATCGGTCAACGCCAAGGTCACGCCATCGACGATCAGCAGACCGCCGCCCGGCTCCTCCTCCACGCTCACCCCGGCGGCGCGCAGCAGGCCGGGCAGAGCCGACGCCGGGCCAAGGTCGCCCTGAACCACCACCCGCGACGGACGCGGCTCGGCGGGTAGGCTGGCTATGGCCGGGCGGTCGGCGCCGGGGCTGTGATCGTAAAAGCCGCGCCCGCTCTTGCGGCCCAAGCGCCCGGCGTCCACCAACTCTTGCTGGATCAGCGAGGGCTGAAAACGCGGGTCGCCGAAGTAAGCGGCGTGGACGGAGCGGGTGACGGCGAAATTCACGTCATGGCCGATCAGATCCATCAGCTCGAACGGCCCCATGCGGAAGCCGCCGGACTCGCGCAGGATGGCGTCGATGCTGGCGGGATCGCCCACCTGCTCCTGCAACAGCCGCAGCCCTTCGGCGTAGAAGGGGCGGGCCACCCGGTTGACGATGAAGCCGGGGGTCGAGCGGCAGCGCACCGGGCTTTTGCCCCAGGCCCGCGCGGTGTCGAACAGGGTGGCGGCGATGGTTGGATCGGTCGCCAGACCGCTGACGATCTCCACCAGCGCCATCAGCGGCGCAGGGTTGAAGAAATGCAACCCGGCCAACCGTTCGGGCCGCGCCACCCCCGCCGCGATGGCGGTGACGGAGAGGGAGGAGGTGTTGGTCGCCAGAATGGCGTCGGGACCGACGACGCTTTCAAGCTCGGCGAACAAGCGGCGCTTGACGTCGAGATCCTCGACAATCGCCTCGATCACCAACCCGGCGGGGGCCAGATCGGGCAGGCCGTCCACGGCGGTCAGCCGATTGAGCGTCGCGTCGCGCTCCGCCGCCGTCCGTTTGCCCTTGTCGACCAGCCCGTTCAGCGTCTTGGCGATGGCGGCGACGGCGGACGCCGCCGCGCCGGGGCGGGCGTCGACCAGCCGCACCGGATGACCGGCCTGCGCGGCGACCTGGGCGATGCCCTGGCCCATGGCGCCGCTGCCGACCACGCCAACGATGGTGGAGGGGGGAAGGGGCCGCATCGTCACCGTCCCTGGAACTGCGGCGCGCGTTTGCCGACGAAGGCGGCGACGCCCTCGCGGTAATCCTCCGTGTGTCCAGCCTCGCGCTGGAGATCGCGCTCCAGATCAAGCTGCGCGTCCAGATCGTTGGTGGAGGAGGCGTTGAGCGCCTGCTTGATGAAGCCCAACCCCTTGGTCGGCTGCGTCGCCAGATGACGGGCCAGCGCCAGCGCCTCCCCGGCCAATTTGTCGTCGTCCACCGCCTTCCAGATCATGCCCCAGGCTTCGGCCTGCTCCGCCGACAGCTTGTCGCCCAGCATCGCCAGACCCATGGCGCGGGCGTGGCCGACCAGACGCGGCAGGGTCCAGGTGCCGCCGGAATCGGGCAGCAGCCCGATCTTGCAGAAGGCCTGAATGAAGCTGGCCGAACGCGCCGCCAACACGATGTCGCAGGCCAGCGCCAGATTGGCCCCGGCCCCCGCCGCCACGCCGTTCACGGCGCAGATCACCGGCATCGGCAAGGCGCGCAGGCTGCGGACCAGCGGGTTGTAATTGGTCTCGATGGACACGCCCAAATCCGGCCCCTGCGTTCCCGGCGCCACCGCCCGGTCGGACAGATCCTGCCCGGCGCAGAAACCGCGCCCGGCCCCGGTCAGCAGGACGCAGCGCACCGTCTTGTCGTCCTGCACCTCGGCCAGCGCCTCGCGCAATTCGGCGTGCATGGCGGCGGTGAAGCTGTTCAGCCGGTCGGGCCGGTTCAGCGTGATGGTGGCCACGCCGTCGGCGATGGTCAGGAGGATGGTTTTTTCGCTGGTCATGGCGACGTCGCTCATTGGGCGGCCTCCGAAACGACGGGCGCCGGAACGCGGCTCTGCACGACGCGGAAGCGGTTGGCGACAAAGGCCAGATCGCACAGCGCGGCGTTGGCCGCCGGGTTGGCCCCGGTGCCGTGGAAATCGCTGAAGGCCGCCGATTGGTTGACGAAGACGCCGCCGGTCAGATTGACCGACAGGGCGACGCCCGCCTCGACGAACGCCTCGGTCGCTTGCTCGATCACCGCCGGATCGCTGGAATAGAGACCGGCGGTCAACGCGCCCTTGGTCCGGGTCAGGCGGGCGGCGCGCTCCAGGCTGTCCGCCGTGGAGTCGGTTTTGACGATGATGGCGATGGGGCCGAACAGCTCCTCGCCATATTTCTCCTCCTCGCTGGCGTCCATGGTCAGGATCAACGGGGTGCGGACCTGCGCGTCAGGGAATTTCGGGTGGGCGATGGCGCGGGACGGCAACACCACCGTGCCGAGTTTCGCCGCGCTGTCGATGCGGGCCAGCGTGGCGGGCGATTGGATGGCGCCCAGCACCTCCACCGCGCGTTCGGGATCGGACAGGAACTTGTCCACGCCGCCAGCCAGCGCGGCGGCCACCTGATCGAAGCTCATCCGCTCCGCCCCGGTCGCAATGCCGTCCTTGGGCACGAAGAAGACCTGCGTCGTCGTGCACATCTGGCCGGAATAAAGGCTGAGCGTGAAGGCGAGGTTGCGGACCATGCCCTTGGGATCGTCCGTGCTGTCGATGGTGACGGTGTTGACGCCCGCCTTTTCGGTGTAGACCTGGGCCTGACGGGCGTTCTGCTCCAGCCAATCGCCGAAGCCGGTCGAGCCGGTGTAGTCGATCACCGCCACCTCGGGCCGCAGGGCCAGATCCTTGGCGATGCTGTCGCCGATGGCCAGAGTCACGAGATTCGGGTCAAGCCCGGCCTCGGCCAGCACCTCGCGGGCGATCTTGACGGTGATGGCCAGCGGCAGGATCGCCGTCGGCCCCGGCTTCACGATGACGGCGTTGCCGGTGACGAGGCTGGCGAACAGGCCGGGATAGCCGTTCCAGGTCGGGAAGGTGGCGCAGCCGATCACCAGCCCGACGCCGCGCCCGACCACCTCGAACCGCTTGTCCATCACCAGCGGCGGGTTCTTGCCCTGCGGCTTTTCCCAACGCGCGGTCGGGGCCTGATCGGTCATCGCCTTCCAGCCATAGGCGACGGCCTCAAGCCCGCGATCTTGCGCGTGCGGGCCGCCCGCCTGGAAGGCCATCATGAAGGCCTGACCCGTGGTGTGCATGACCGCGTTGGCGATTTCAAAGCTGCGCGCGTTCAACCGCTTCAGGATTTCCAGACAGACCCCCGCCCGGCCATCGGGACCGGCCTTGCGCCAGCCCGGCATCGCCGCCTTCGCCGCCGCCAGCAGCGCGTCGATGTCCGACACCGGGTAGGTGACGCCCAACGCAAAGCCGAAGGGCGACCGCTCGCCCCCCGCCGTTCCGGTCACGCCCGGCTGATCCAGCGGAAAGGGCTGGTCGCGGTAGGCCGCCAACGCCGCCTCGCCATCCGCCGCCGCCGTTTCGCCATAGGCGCGCGGGCTGGGCATTTCCGGGTAGGCCGACCAATAGGCGCGGCTGCGGCAGGCGTCCACCGCCTTGCGCAGCGTGGCTTCGTGGGTGGCGAACAGGCTCTGCGGGGTCGTGGTCATGCGGGCGTTTCCCATTTTGCTTGGTTGTTTGAGCGGGCGGTTGGCGGTCTGGCGGTTGGCGCTTGCGTCCCTCAAGGGGCGTCGAAGTCGATCACCACCCGCTCGGTCAGCGGGCGCGATTGGCAGGTCAGGACGTAACCGGCCTCGACCTCCCACGGTTCCAGGGAATAGTTCTCGGCCATCGACACCTTGCCTTCGCGGATTTTGGCCCGGCAGGTGCAGCAGACGCCGGATTTGCAGGAATAGGGCAGGTCGGCGCCGTGGCGGTGGGCGGCGTCCAGGATGGTGTCGCCGTCATAGGCCAGGGTGAATTCGCGCCGCTTGCCGTCCTGAAGAATGGCGATGGTCGCCCCGTCCGCCGGGCCGTCCGCCACGCCGTCGGTCGCGGCCTTCGCCGGGGCGGGCGGTCGGCGATCAGCGGACGTGCCGAACAGTTCCAGATGGATGCGCTCCGCCGGGGTTCCGGCTGCGGCCAGCGCGTCGCGCACCTCCTCCACCATCGCTTGCGGGCCGCAGAGGAACGCGGCGTCCACGCTGGCGGCGTCGAGTTGCCCGGCGCACAGGTCACGCACCAGATCGGCGCCGATGCGGCCCGACAGCAAGCCCGCCTCTTCCGGCTCGCGGCTCAACAGATGATGGATCGCCAACCGCCCCATATGGCGGTTCTTCAGATCCTCCAGCTCTTCGCGGAAGATGATCGACGAGACGGCGCGGTTGCCGTAAATCAGCAAAAATTGGCTGTGCGGCTCGCGCGCCAGCACGGTTTTGATGATCGACAGGATCGGCGTGATGCCGCTGCCCGCCGCGAAGGCGACGTAGCGCCGCGCCGCCGTCGGATCCAGCGGGGTGGTGAAGCGGCCCATCGGCGTCATCACGTCGATGACCATGCCGGGGGCCAGCGCGTCGTTGGCGTGGTTGGAGAACAGGCCGCCCTCCACCCGCTTGACGGCGACGCGCAACTCCCCCTCGTCCACGCCGGAGCAGATGGAGTAGGACCGCCGCGCCTCTTCCCCGTTGATGATGGTCTTCAAGGTCAGATGCTGGCCCTGGACGAAGCGGTAACGCTCGGCCAATTCCGGCGGCACGTCGAACAGCAGCGACACGGTGTCGGCGGTTTCCCGGCGGCAATCCCGGATGGTCAGGGGATGAAAGCTGGGGGCGTTAAAGCTGGGGGCGCTCATGGGGCGGGATTCCTTGTCGGGCGCGCGTCTTTCCCCCTCCCCAGCCCTCCCCCGCGATGCGGGAGAGGGAGCCTGGAACCTTGTCGGCGCAAGGCGGAGTTCCCTCTCCCGCGCTCGCGCGGGGGAGGGTTAGGGAGGGGGCAAAGGGCGCAGCCGCTCAATGGCATTTGAACACGTCGAACGGTTCGAGGCAGGCGTTGCAGCGGTGCAGGGCCTTGCAGGCGGTGGAGCCGAAGCGGCTGATTTGCGCCGTGTCGGTCGATCCGCAGAGCGGGCAGGCGATGGATTCCTCTGGCGCGGTCAGCGACCGTTTGCCCGACGCGGGCGGCGGCACGATGCCGACCTCGGCCAGCTTGGCGCGGCCCGTCTCGCTGATCCAATCGGTGGTCCAGGGCGGGGCGATGACCACGCGAACCACGGCGTCCAGACCGGCCCGCGCCAGCGCGGTTTCCACATCCAGCACGATGACGCCGGTGGCCGGGCAGCCGGAATAGGTCGGCGTCACCGTCACGGCGATCCGCCCATCCGTCTGGCGATCCACCGACCGGACGACGCCGAGATCGACGACGCTCAACACCGGAATCTCCGGGTCCATCACCTCGGCCAAGGCGTTCCAGGCGGTCAACAGCAGCGTGTCGGCCCCTGGCTCCGGTCCCCAACAGCCCGCGTCCGGCATGGCCATGCCCCCTCTCACCAGGTCGCGTCGGGATAGGCGCGCGGCAGGAACTGCATTTCGGCCAGCAGAAAGCCCAAATGCTCGCTGTGCTCGCCGCGCAGCCCGCCCTTTTGCATCCAGCCGTCGGCCGGGCGGGACAGGGTGGCCTCCGCCAGAATTTCGGCGATCCGGGCGTTCCAGGCGGCGCGCAGCTCCAGCGGATCGGGGGCGATTCCGGCGGCGGCCAGGGTCGCGGACGCCGCGTCGCTCTCGAACATTTCGCCGGTGTAGGGCCACAGCCGATCCAGCGCGTCCTGCACCTTGGCGTGGCTGACGGCGGTGCCGTCGCCCAGCCGGATCAACCAGTCAGCGCTGTGACGGACGTGATAGCGCACCTCCTTCACCGCCTTGGCGGCGATCCCGGCCAGCGTCGCGTCGGTGGACGCGGTCAGCCGGTCGTACAGCTCCACCGCCCAGGAATCGTGCAGGAACTGGCGGACGATGGTGTGGCCGAAATCGCGGTTGGGCTGTTCGACCAGCAGATGGTTGCGGTAATCGAACACGTCGCGCCGGTAGGCCAGACGGTCTTCGTCGCGGCCCTTGCCCTCGACCTCTCCGGCGTAGGCCAGCCACAGGCGGGCGTGGCCGACCAGATCCAGGGCGACGTTGGTCAGCGCGATGTCTTCTTCCAGCTCCGGCGCGTGGCCGCACCATTCCGAAAGGCGATGGCCCAGCACCAGACTGGTGTCGCCCAGCCGCAGCGCGTAACCGAACAGGGCCTGTTGGGTGTCGTTGCTCATCCGATGTCCTTCCGACCCATCGCGGGTTTGGTCTTTTGTCGGCGCCGTCTTGCCCCCTCCCTAACCCTCCCCCGCTTGCGCGGGAGAGGGAATGACGGTGGCTTATCCGAAAGGCCCCCTCTCCCGCGTGAGCGGGGGAGGGCTGGGGAGGGGGCCGACGCTTCAGATGTTCTTCACGTCGGCGGGGATCTCGTAAAAGGTCGGATGACGGTAAATCTTGTCGTCCGCCGGATCGAACAGGCTGGCCTTGTCCGACGGGTCGGAGGCGGCGATGCTGGCGGCGGGAACCGCCCAAATGCTCACCCCTTCACCCCGGCGGGTGTAGACGTCGCGGGCGTTGTCCAGCGCCATCCGGCCATCGGCGGCGTGCAGGCTGCCGACATGCTTGTGGCTCAAGCCGTTCTTCGGACGGATGAAAATCTCGAACAACGGCCAATCTTTGCGGTCCATGGCTCTACCCCCTCCCGGCTGTTTCAGCCGACTTTTTTCATCTCGCGCTGGGCGCGTTTGGCGGCGTGGGCGGTGGCGGCCTCGCGCACCCACGCGCCCTCGTCCCAGGCCTTGCGGCGGGCTTCCAGGCGTTCGCGGTTGCAGGGGCCGTTGCCCTTCAGGATCTCGTTGAACTCGGTCCAGTCGATGGCGCCGAAATCATAATGGCCGGTTTCGGCGTTCAGGCGCAGGTCGGGATCGGGGATGGTCAGGCCCAAAAACTCCGCCTGCGGCACGGTGGCGTCGACAAAGCGCTGGCGCAGATCGTCGTTGGAGAAGCGCTTGATCTTCCAGGCCATGTTCTGCGCCGAATGGGCCGACTGGTCGTCGGACGGGCCGAACATCATCAGCGACGGCCACCACCAGCGGTTCAGCGAGTCCTGCGCCATCCGCTTTTGCTCCGCCGTGCCGTTGGCCAACGCCAGCATCAGCTCATAGCCCTGGCGCTGGTGGAAGCTCTCCTCCCGGCACACCCGCACCATGGCGCGGGCGTAGGGACCGTAGGAGCAGCGGCAGAGCGGCACCTGATTCATGATCGCCGCGCCGTCCACCAGCCAGCCAATGGCCCCGATGTCGGCCCAGGTCAGGGTCGGGTAATTGAAGATGCTGGAATATTTGGCCTTGCCCGCCAAAAGCTGTTCGACCAGCTCGTCGCGCGACACGCCCAGCGTTTCCGCCGCGCTGTAGAGGTAAAGCCCGTGCCCGCCCTCATCCTGCACCTTGGCCAGCAGGGCCACCTTGCGGCGCAGGCTGGGCGCGCGGGTGATCCAATTGCCTTCCGGCAGCATGCCGACGATTTCGGAATGGGCGTGCTGGGCGATCTGGCGGACCAGGGTGCGGCGGTAGCCGTCGGGCATCCAGTCGCGCGGCTCGATCTTGTCTTCGGCGTCGATGCGTTCCTGAAACCGGATATCGTCCTGCGTCACCAGACGGGGTGACGGCTGAGCGCCCTGCTCGGTCTTGCTGTCCAAACCCTGCGTGTACATCGGCGTCCCCGCGATTGCTTGCGCGTCCAGCAAACTGTCTATGAGGGGAAAATATGATACAAAACTCAGACTGTAAAGTGGATTGATGTGTCATTTTGTCGCCCTGCGCCGCAGCGTTGGAATTCCGGCTTTTCCAACGGCGTTTCCTTGGAAAGAATGGCGGTTTTGCGCGCGAGAATCCCTGAAGATGATGTGGGAATTCCGCTGACGCGACACAAAATTCATTCATTTTTATCGAATGATGCGCCGCAAAAAACGCAAACGCGCGGATCCGGGAACCGCCTGCGACGGCCGCCCGATCATCCGATGGACGCTATCGGGTATCGCCTCGTCAGGACCGCGCGGCGATGGGCAGGGTGGGAAGCGCCTCACTCAACAGAGCGGCGATCTCCTTGGCGGCTATCGGCTTGTGCAAAATCCGGTGGCCGCTGGCCTTGGCGTCCGTGATGCGCTCCGGCGCGGTGTCGCCGGTCAGCACGACGCACAGGGGCAGGCGCGGGTTTTTCAGAACCGTTCGGATCGTCCGCTCCACCGCGCCGATGGCGTCCAACCCGCTTTCCCCGGCCGCCAGCCGCAAATCGGCGATCACCAGATCGGGCGACCGCCGGGCGATGGTCAGCGCCCGCACCGCCGCCGACGCGCCGTCGCAGGCCAGAACCCGCCACCCGCATTGCTCGATCAGCAGCGTCAGCCCTTCGCGGACCAACGGATCGTCGTCGATCACCAGGGCCAGACCGACGGTCCTATCGACCCCAGTCAATCCGCCCGATCCCGGCAACGGCAAAACGGCGACCCGATCCAGCGTCGGCCCGTCGATCCGCACGGTGAAGCAGGAGCCTTTTCCGGGCGTCGAGGCGACCTCCACCCGGTATTTCAGCAGGCGGGCCAGACGGTCAACGATGGCCAGCCCCAGGCCCAGCCCCTTGCCGCGATCCCGCGCCGGGTTGGCGATCTGGTAGAATTCATGGAAGATCCGCTCCAGATGCTCCGCCGGAATGCCGATGCCGGTGTCGAGAACCTGGACGCGCACCCCCTCGGCGCTGCGGCGGCAGCCCAGGACGATCCGCCCCTGGTCGGTGTAGCGCAGGGCGTTTTCCACCAGATTGCGGATGATCCGCTCCAACAGGGCCGGGTCGGCGGACAGGGTGACGCTGGTCGGCGCGGCGCGGAAGCGGATGCCCTTTTCCGCCGCGCGCAGCCGGTATTCATCCTCCAACCGTTGAAAAATCGCCCCCAGCGACACGGTTTGCACGCTGGGCGACACCACGCCCGCGTCCAGCTTCGACATGTCGAGAATGGCGTCGAGCAGGCGGCAGAGCGCGTTGATCGACGCCTCGATCTTGCCGACCAGGGAGGAGGCCGGATGGTCGCCCAGCCGCACCGCCAGCGCGGCGGTCAACAGCACCAGCGATTGCACGGGCTGGCGCAAATCATGGCTGGCGGCGGCCAGAAAATGGGTTTTCGCCGCGTTGGCGCGTTCGGCGACCATCAGGGCCATGATCGCTTCCTGGCGCGCGCGTTCGGCCTCCGTCTTGGCGTCTTCCGCCTCCGCCCGCGCCTGTCCGGCCCGCTCGGCGAAGGTGCGCTGGATGGTGATCTCCTCCGCCGCGCGCAGGTCGCGTTCGCGCTGGATGGCGGCGATGTGGTCGAGCATGGCGTTGAAGGTGGTCGCCAGACCGGCGACCTCATCATCGCCGCGCACGCGGGCGCGCTGGCCGATGAAGCCATGGCTGACGATGGTTCCGGCCAACCGCTCCAACTCGCGCAGGGAGCGGGTCATGTGGCTGCCCACCGCCCGGCTGCCGAAATAAATCCCGACCAGAGAGGCCAGCGCGACCAGCCCATAGGCGGGCAGAACCCAGGACAGGAAGGCGGCGGTCGGCACGGACGACGCCTCCAGCCGCAGGACCAGCCCCAGCGGGGCCAGCCGGTCGGACACCCGCAAGGGCGTCTCCACCGCCATCCGCCCGGCGGGAACCGGCGGCACGGCGGCCCCGGCCTGGATCAGCGTGGCTTCGGGATGGAGAACCAGCGCGCTCAAGGGGGCTTTGTAGAGCAGCGCGCCACTGGGCGGAGCGCCACCCAGCGGCGCGCCGCCCTCCGCCGCCGGAAGGTCGGCGGCGAGCAGGAACAGCCGGGCGCCGTCCTTCACCACCGCCACGGCCGACTGCCGGGCGGCGACGGCGCGCTCCAGCCACGCCAGATCGGCGGGGGTCATCCGCAAATCCGCCCGCTGCCCATTGTCGGCCAGCGGCTTTCCCTCGGCGTTGGTGAAGACCAGGACCACCGGCACGCTGGCGATCTGGCCGACGCTGCGCAGGAAGGGCAGTAGGGGGGTGTCCTTGCCGCCGGGTTCGGCCAGCGCGCGCGCCAGTTCGCGGTTGTCCGCCAGATCCCGCATGGTGTTGACCAGCGTGGTCAGCAGCCCTTCGGTTTGCCGGGCGACCAGCGCGGCGTTGGCCTGAACGTTGCCATAATGCTGCCGGGCCAGATGGCGGCTGGACACCAGATACAGGCTGGCCCCGATCAGCACGGCCAGCACCACCCCCAGCATCAGCGACACGAAGGCGAAGCGGCGGGCCAGACGCCCACGGGTGAACAGGCGGGTGAACAGGCGCTGAACGGCGCGTAGGGGCGACAAAAGGTGGGGCTTCGGGGTCATGCGGCCAGGGGCGAAAATCCGTATCGCCATCCCCGATGGCGGCGCCGGGGACCGGCAACGCACACTATGGAAGGATCAAAAGCCCTTGGTCAATCAGCCCTTAGGCCAGTTCATCCCGCCAAACCGGCGACCTTGCGCAGGAAATCAACCATCGCCTGCAAGACCACGTCGCCCTGGTCACGGTGCGGGGTGTGCCCGCAGGAGTCGAGCACGAGAAGCGACACCGGCCCGCCGCTTTGCGCCGCGATGGCGTCATATTGCGCGGCGGTGGCGTATTCGTCGTCCACCCCCTGGATCACCAGAAACGGCGCGCGGATGGCGGGCAGGCGGTCTTCGATGTTCCAGAGCCGGAACTCCTCGGTCAACCAAGTGTCGTTCCACCCCCAAAAGGCGCCGTCCACATTGTCGCCATGCAACCGCTTCAACCGCTCGCGCAAGCCGTCCTCATAGACCGCGCGCGCCGCCTGGATGCCCGCGATGGTCACATCCTCGACAAAGACGTGGGGCGCCTCGGCGATGGCGGCGCGGACGCGCGGCGCGGCTGGGCCGGAGGCGGCGAGCAGGGCGATGGACGCCCCGTCGCTGTGGCCGACCAGCACGACGTCGGTCAAGCCCAACTGGTCGAGCAGCCGGGGCAGCACCCCGTCCGCCTCCTCATGCAAATAGCCGGTGGAGCGGGGCAGAACCACCGGCGAGGAGCGGCCATAACCGCGCCGGGAATAAATCAGCGCGCCGCAGCCGGTCGCCGCCGCCAGACGGTCGGGAAAATCCTTCCAGATGGCGACGCAGCCCAGCCCCTCATGCAGGAAGACCAGAGTCGGCAAACCCGCGCGCGCCGCCCGAACGCGGCGGTATTCCAGGGCAACCCCGTCGATGTCGAGAAAGCCGCTCAGCGTTTCCAGAATCATGCCGTGCGCCCCATCATCCGTTCAGCCCCCATCATCGGCACTCTAGCATCGCCGCCACGGCCCCGATCAAGCCGTCCTTGCGCAAGCCAGCTCCGCCTTGCTCAGCGTTGCGGCAGCAAGCCTAAAGAATCATCACACGCTGTCAGTTTTAGGTCTTTTTGCCAATGCCAGCCGGACCGGCCCGGTTTTTGCGTCGCAACACGCGATCAGCATACGTCCAAAGGGCCTAGCTCTTTTGATGGAAGACCGACCGCAAAGGATGACCCGCATGAAACACCCCATCCTGCACAGCGATCTGCACGCCGCCGCGCGCTTCGTTCTGGCGGCGAAGTTCCGGACCTTGCGCGATTTGGAGCAGCTTTCTGCGGTCTGCGCCGTCGTGTCCGCCATCGCCGCCCTGGTCCATGAACTGCAAAAGGAACGCGGCGTCTGGAACATCCATCTGGGCAGCGGCGGACGCCAATTTTCTGAGCAAATCGCCCCGCAGACGGCGCTTTGCCAAAAATACGAGCAGGAGCTGCGCGCCCGTTTCAATGACCTGGACCGCATGGTCCATGGCGCGGCGCTGTTCGGCGACATCCGCCGCGCCCTTGCCGATCTTGACGCGCTGCCCGATCTGCGGGAGCGGGCGGGGCGGTTGGCCTTGGCCCCCAAAGACAGCTTCGCCTTTTTCTGCGGCTTGATCGGCGCGCTGCTGAGCGCCGTGTCGACGGCGACCGACGTGACGTCCGACCCGGTCGTGTCGCGCGCCTTGATCGCCGCCTTCAACCTCATGCAGGGCAAGGAACAAGCCGGGCAGGAGCGGGCGACGGGCGCCGCTGGCTTTTCCGCCGGACGGTTCGACGCCGGGCTGCATCGGCGCTTCGCCGCCCTCATCACCGGGCAAAACCGCTCCTTCGCCATCGTCGCCGACAATGTCGCTCCCGAACAGGCCGAAGCCCTGCGCGCCGCCCTGTCGGATCAAGCCGAGTTTGAGCGGATGCGCCGCGTCGCCCGCGACGGCGGCCTGAGCGGCGCGCTTGAGGACATTGAGGGACCAGCCTGGTTCGCCGCCGCCACCCGACGGATCGACGCGATCAAACGGGTGGAAGACCGCCTGATCGCCGATTTGCGCGACGCCTGCGCCACCGCGCTGGCCAAGGCCCGCCAAGATTTCTCGGCGCCGCTCGCCAACGCCACGCCATGGCTGCGCCTGATCGGCTGGTGGACCCGCCGCCGCCTGACCGCGCAGGCCCGTTGGTCCGAAAGTCTTGCCCAGGCCATGCGGGCGACCGCACTGCCATCAACCGCCCTGCCGTCAAACGCTCCCGACTGGGCGCGCGACGCCCAACGCCTGTTCCGCGACGGCTTGGGCAACACCGCCAGCCTCGCCGCCCAGCAGCAGCAAGAACGCAACCGCAGCGAGGAGCGTCAGCAAATTCTGGAGGACGCCGTGCATGATTTCGGCAATTCCAGCGACTCCGTGCTGTCCACCATGGCCGACATGGCCGGACGGATGCGCGACAACGCCCAACGCATGGCGGAGGTGGCCGGGCAGAACAGCGAACGCTCGCTCAGCATGGCGTCGGCGTCGCGCCAGTCGCTCGACGGCGTGCGCACCGTCGCCAAGGCGGCGGAGGAGTTGAGCGCGGCCATCCACGACATCAACCGCCAAACCGAAGAAACCCTGCGCATCACCGCCACCGCCGTGTCGGAGGTCGAACGGACCAACGGCACGGTTGGCGGCCTGCACGACGTCGCCAACCAGATCGGCAAGGTGGTCGGCTTGATCCACGAGATCGCCGGGCAAACCAACCTGCTGGCGCTGAACGCCACCATCGAAGCCGCCCGCGCCGGAGAGGCCGGAAAGGGCTTCGCCGTGGTCGCCGGGGAGGTCAAGAGTCTGGCGACCCAGACGGCGCGGGCGACCGACGACATCGCCCGGCAGGTTCAGGCGATTCAGAACGCCGCGCTGGCGACCGTGGACACCATCGCCTCGATCCGCGACACCGTCGCCAGCATGGACGGCGTCATCACCCGCGTCGCCGCCGCTTTGGCCCAGCAAGAGGCCGCGACCGACCGGATCGCCGCCACCATTCAGGACGTCGCCGACGGCGCGCAAACCATGTCCGGCGCCGTGGAGGGCGTCGCCGGGGCCGCCGACGACACCGGGGCCATGGCCGGGCATGTGCTGAACGCCGCCCGCGATCTGGACGGGTTGACGCGAACCCTGCGCGGCGATCTGACGGGCTTCATCGAAACGGTTCGGGTCGCCTGAGTCCTAAGGCCTGCGCCGTGCTGAAAAAACGGAACAAGTGTGGATGGGGAGGCGGCGACGGTGCGGATTCTGGTGGTCGATGACAACAGCGAGCGGGCCGCTTTGGTGGAAAACAGCCTGCGCGAAACCGGCGTGGTCATCGCCGCCGTGATCGGCGTTGACGCCGATTTGCGCGCCGCCATCCAGACCCATTGCCCGGACCTTCTCATCGTCGATCTGGCCGCGCCCGACCCCGCCTGTCTGGACGAGCTGATGGCGATCAACCAGGAGACCCCGCGCCCGGTCGCCCTGCTGATCGGCGTGGAGGATCGCCCACTGATGACGCGCGCCATCCGCGCGGGCGTCAGCCCCTACGCCGTGGATGGGTTGAGCGCCACGCTCATCCGCTCCATCGTTGACAACGTGGTTGGCCATTTCGACCGCCACCGCGCGGTGAGCGAGGCTCTGGAGAAATCCCGCGCCACGTTGAACGACCGCAAATTGATCGAACGGGCCAAGGGGCTGCTGATGGCCCACCGCGATTTGAGCGAGGATGACGCGTACAAAACCCTGCGCAAAATGGCGATGGACCAGAACAAGCGGCTGGCGGACGTCGCCGAAGCCGTGCTGAATCTGGCCGATCTGCTGAAACGGTGATGGCGCGCGTCGGTCAGGTCTTCCGATAACGTCCGATGACCTCGGTGAGGAACTCCATGATTTGCGGCGGCTCCATGCGGTCGGGGGCGAAGTGGTCACAGCCGCAGTGGCGGCGATACAGATCCACCATGGGTGGTTCGCGTCCCATGTAGAGCATGGCCCAGCTCTCAAGAAGACGCTGGTCAATCCTGTCCTTGATCGCCGTCTTGACGTTGCGGTGGCGGGTGTCGGCTTGAATCTTGCCGTACAGCGTGTCCACCACCCGATGCGGACCTTCCAGAATTTCCAGAAAATGGGTGGTGTCGAAACACAGCATGCTGTTGATGCCCCGCGCCGGGTTTTTGGACTGGGACGCGGCCATGATGGATTTGATGTGCTCTTTCGTGACGCCGGGCGCGACCTCGCTGCGAAAGACCACGCGCAGCAACCCATTGCCATGGACTGGGTTGCTCGCCCTTTCGCGAAGAAGCGCTTCAAGCCGTTGCTGCAACAGGGTGGGGTTGATCGGCTTGGTCAGGAAGGCCGTGGCCCCGGCGTCCCGCGCGCGTTTGACGATCTCCGGCGCGGTGTGGGCGGTCAGAACGGCGACGGGAATTTCGGTGTCGAGCGGCGCGTTCGGCGTCATCCCTTCGGGCAGGCGGCCTGACCGGAGCAGCGTGAGGAAGGCCAACCCGCCCATCGGCTCCATCTCAAGATCACAGAGGATCACACTGACCGGCGAGATGTTCAGAATGTTGAAGGCGTTCCAAGCCGACGCGGCCTCATACACCGTGCCGACGCCGATTTTCCGCAGAATCGTGGCGATCAAGCGGCTGGTGAACTCATTGTCTTCAACCACCAGAACGGACGCCGATTTCAGCAAGGATTCACGGCTGGACATGCCTTTTCCCCTGAACAACCATTCCGAAAGAAGCGAAGAGAATGCGTTTGCGCAGAGTCTCTTTTTAAAAACATTGCCCCTCGCAGAAACTGATCTTTAGGAAGCCCAGAAAACACATATTTTTAAAGGGATCTATGACCTCCAGCCAATCAGGGAAAACACCAACAAAATGCGTTAATTCAATACACTCTCATCAAATAATTTCTGCCCGACTCACACGCCCGCAGGATTCACAAAGGCGAAACAAGAAAATGCCCCGACCCATCAGTCGATGAAATCATCCCGACTCAAACCATACTTCTTCAGCTTGTCGTAAAAAGTTTTGCGCGGAATGGTCAGTGCCTCGATGGCGGCCTTCACGCTGCCCTTCTGGCGGGCCAGCTCGCTTTGGATCAGCCCCTTTTCGAACAGATCCACCTGCTCGGCCAGCGACAGGGCCGAGGAGCGGGCGGGCGGGGCAGGCTCCGCCGTCGCTTCGTCCAGGCCCAACACGAAACGGTCGGCGGCGTTGCGCAGTTCGCGGACGTTGCCGGGCCAATCCTGGCTGACCAGCCGTTGCGTCTGGGCGGGCGACAGGGCGCGCGGTTCGCGGTTGTAGCGGTTGGCGGCCTGAAGCACGAAATGCTGGAACAGCACCGGGATGTCGTCGCGCCGTTCGCGCAGGGGGGGGATGGCGACGACGACGACGTTCAGGCGGTAATAGAGATCCTCGCGGAACTTCCCGGCGGCGGCGGCCTGCTTCAAATCAACCTTGGTCGCGGCGACCACGCGCAGATCGACCGGAATCAGCTCGTTCGATCCCAGCGGCTCGACCACCCGCTCCTGAATGACCCGCAGCAGCTTGACCTGAAGCGACAGCGGCATGCTTTCGATTTCGTCCAGGAACAGGGTGCCGCCGCTGGAATGTTCGATCCGCCCGATCCGCCGTTTGCTCGCCCCGGTGAAGGCCCCGGCCTCATGCCCGAACAATTCGCTTTCAAAAATGGCTTCGGGCATCGCCCCGCAATTCAGCGCGACAAAGGGGCGTTTGCGGCGGACGCTGGCGGCGTGGAGCGAACGGGCGACCATTTCCTTGCCCGTGCCGGTTTCACCCAACACCAGAACGTCGGCGTCGGTGTCGGCCACCGCCGCGATGGTGGCGCGCAGCCGCTCGACCCCCGGCGTGCGCCCAACGATGCTGTGGGTCGCCTCCCCCCCGCCGGACAGGGCGGCGCGCAAGCGGCGGTTTTCCAAAACCAGACGGCGCTTTTCCACCGCCCGCCGCGCGGTTTCCGTCAGCCGATCCGACGGGAAGGGCTTTTCCAGAAAATCATAGGCGCCCTTGCGCATCGCCTCCACCGCCATCGGCACGTCGCCATGGCCAGTGATGAGGATGACCGGCAATTCCGGGTCGATGGCCTGAACCCGCGCCATCAGCGTCAAACCATCCATCTGCGGCATCCGCAGATCGGTGACGAGGCAGCCCGGCCAATCGCGCCCGATGTGGCGCAAGGCGCGCTCCGCCCCATCACACGCGGTGACGGAGAAATCGGCCAGTTCCAGCGCTTGCTGCCCGGCCAGCCGAACCGCCCGTTCGTCATCGACAAACAGAACGCAGCCGCTTCCAGCGTCGGGCATGGTCATGACGGATTGTCCATTGTTTTGAGACGCAGGGTGAAAACGGCCCCGCCATCCGCGTGGTTGGCGGCGGTCAGGCTGCCGCCCAAATCCTCGACGATGCCGTGGCTGATCGACAGGCCAAGCCCCAGCCCGTCGCCGGCCTCTTTGGTGGTGAAGAAGGGGACGAACAAACGGGGCAAATCCGCCTCGGCGATGCCGACGCCGCTGTCGGCGACGCTCAACAGCAACCCATCCTCCAGCGCGCGCGCCGTGATCCGCAGATGGCGGCGGGGGGAGTCGCGCATGGCGTCGGCGGCGTTGCCGATCAGATTCACCAGCACTTGCTGAAGGCGGACATCCTCGCCCACCACCCACACCGGCGCGTCGGGAAGATCCAGATCGACCGTCACGTCCTCGCGCCGCAACCGCGCCTCGAACAGCGCCAGCGCTTGGGCGACCGCGCCCTGGACCGACACCGGCCCCAGCGTGCCCGACGCCCGCCGGGCGAAGCCCTTCAACTGACGGGTGATCGCCGCCATGCGGTCGGTCAGGTCGGCGATTTCAGCCAAATTGGCCCGCACCGACTCCGTCCGCCCACGCTCCAGCAGCACCACCGCGTTGTCGGCGAAGCTGCGCATGGCGGCCAGCGGTTGGTTGATCTCGTGGGCGATGCCCGCCGACATCTGGCCCAGCGCCGCCAGCTTGGCCGCCTGGGTCAATTCATTCTCCGTCGCCCGCAATTCGGCGGTCGCTTCGGCAACCCGGCGCTCCAACTCCACCCGCGCCGCCTCTTGAAGCGTCAAGCGTTCGGTCAGCGCGGCGCGGCGCAGAGCCTGCGCGTAAACCGCCACCGCCGCTAACGCGCTCAACGCGGCGGCCAGCAGCCCGGCGACCTGCCCACGGGTCGTCACCGGCTCCAGGCTGGTCAGGCTGTGCAGAGTCCAATCGCCGCCGGGCATGGCGGCGGAGGCCAGAAGATAGCGGCGCTCGCTCCCCGCCTCAGACAAGGCGATGCGGTCCGACGCGCCGCCGAAGGCCCAGGGCAGCACGTCCAACCCCTCGCTGCTGCCGCTGGGTGTGATCGGCAGGCTGATCGGCAATTGGCGGGGCAGGGCGTGGTAACGCCAATCGGGGACGTTGGTGATGAACACCATGCCCTCGCGGTCCGTCACCAGCAGCTTTTCCTGCCCCGGCGCCCAGGCCCGTTCCAGCCGCTCGAAACCGACCTTCAGCACCACCACGCCCACTGTGCGGTTTTCCGCCACCACCCGACGCGCGGTGTAATAGCCGGGGATGAAAGACGTGGTGCCAAGGGCGAAATGGTGGCCCTCCCCCCGCTCTATCGCCAAACGGAAATAGGGCCGATAGGCGAAATTCTGCCCGACGAAGCTGCTGGCGCCGTTCCAATTGCTGGCGGTCAGCGTCAAGCCGGACCCGTCCATGATGTACAGCGCCGACGCGCCCAACGCCTCGGCGATGCCCTCCAGCTTGGCGTTCATCCGCGCGACGCGGGCGGGAGTCGGGTCGGCCAGCAGGGCCGTCACCTCGGCGTCCTGCGCCAAAGCCAGGGGAACGGCGGCGTGACGCTCCAGCTCCGCCCGCAAATTGGCGTCGTAGAGGGCCAATTGCGCCTGGACCCGCTCCCGCAAATCGGCCTCGGCCAGCCCCGCCGACCAGCTTGCCGCCAAGGCGGCGGCCAGCGGAACGCCCAGCAGCAGCAACGCCAGCAACAGCCGCCGGGGCTGCGCCAACGCGCCCGCGATCAGGCCGCTGACCGAATATGTCCCAATTCGGTCAAACATTGGACCGAACGCCGTCAAAGCGCATGCTGCACCGCAACAATCCATCCCAAGAGCCGCGAATGTGCGGATTTTCGCACATCGCGATGGGGCTTGTCGTGTGGATTTTCGCCCAAGCCTTTTCTTCAAATCCTTGATGTTGCTGGATTCAGCAATTGGCCCAGCGCTTGCTTTCATAGGCAACCAAGTCCGGTGCAGCCCGCCAGAGAGCGGACGCCCCACCAAGGAACGCCACGAGGAGATGACCATGAGCGCAGACGCGACCGCCGCCCACGGGCCGGTGAAGAAGCCCTTCTACACCAACCTGACCTTTCAGGTTCTGACCGCGATCACCTTCGGCATCCTGCTGGGCCATTTCTACCCGTCCATCGCGGTGGAGATGAAGCCGCTGGGCGATCTGTTCATCAAGATGGTCAAGATGGTGATCGGCCCCATCGTGTTCCTGACCGTCGTCACCGGCATCTCCTCCATCGGCAATCTGAAGAAGGTCGGCAAGGTCGGCGGCAAGGCCCTGCTGTATTTCGAGGTCGTGACCACCTTCGCGCTCGGCATCGGCCTTCTGGTTGTCAACCTCGTCCGTCCGGGCGGCGGGATGAACATCGTGCCCGGCCAGTTGAAGGCCGATTCCGTGCAGAAATACGCCAGCACGGCGAAAGAGCACGGCTTCATGGACTTCATCGTCGGCATCGTTCCCGACAACATCGTCGGCGCCTTCGTCCAGGGCGACATGCTGCAAATCCTGTTCTTCGCCGTGGTCTTCGGTGTGGCGCTGGCCGCCATGGGCCAGAAGGGCAAGCTGGTCGAGGACATCTTCGACAAGGTCGGTCATGCCCTGTTCGGCGTCATCGGCATCCTGATGCGCGTCGCCCCGGTCGGCGCCTTTGGCGCCATGTCCTTCACCATCGGCAAATACGGCGTCTCCTCGCTGACCTCGCTCGGCCAGTTGATGGCGTCGGTCTACATCACCATGGCGATCTTCATCTTCGTCGTGCTGGGCGGCATCGCCAAGATGTACGGCTTCAGCATCTGGAGCTTCGTCCGCTACATCCGCCAGGAACTGCTGATCGTTCTGGGCACCTCCTCGTCGGAATCCGTCCTGCCGCGCATGATGGAGAAGATGCAGAAGTTCGGCTGCTCCAAGCATGTGGTTGGTCTGGTCATCCCGACGGGCTATTCCTTCAACCTCGACGGCACGTCCATCTATCTGTCGATGGCCGCCATCTTCATCGCCCAGGCCTTCAACGTCGATCTGACGATCTGGCAACAGCTCTACATCCTCGTCATCCTGATGCTGACCTCCAAGGGCGCGGCGGCGGTGACGGGCGGCGGTTTTGTGACGCTGGCCGCCACCCTGTCGGCCACCGGCGTGCTGCCGATCGAGGGGCTGGCCCTGCTGCTGGGCGTCGACCGCTTCATGTCGGAGGCCCGCGCCCTGACCAACCTGATCGGCAACGGCGTCGCCACCGTCGTCATCGCCAAGATGGAAGGCGAGTTCGACGAGAGCAAGGCGGTCGCCGAGTATCAGCATCACTTCAAGGAACCGGCGCTCGCCCGGATCTGAAAATTCCAAAGATGACCCGCGCTGACGCCGTCAGGGTCATGTAAAGTGGCAGGGACGGTTCGGCAGGGTTCGAATCGTCCCTTTCTCTTTTGAACGGGACGTTCTCCTGCGCTATAACCGGCGAACAGGATAACGCAGCCTCAAGAAATTAACCGAAATCACGTTAATCGGAGGAAGAGACCCCATGTCCGGCGATTTTGACGCAATGGCGCTTGAGTATCACCGCAACCCCCGCCCCGGAAAGCTGGCGGTGGTCGCGACCAAGCCCATGGCCAACCAGCGCGATCTTGCGCTTGCCTATTCGCCGGGCGTGGCGGTCGCCAGCATGGCCATCGCCAAGGATCCGGCCCAGGCCGCCGAACTGACGGCGCGCGCCAATCTGGTCGCCGTCGTCACCAACGGCACCGCCGTTCTGGGGTTGGGCAACATCGGCCCGCTGGCCGCCAAGCCGGTGATGGAGGGCAAAGCCGTCCTCTTCAAGAAATTCGCCGGCATCGATTGCTTCGACCTGGAACTGAACGAGTTGGACGTTGACGGGCTGGTCGACACCATCGTTCGGCTGGAGCCGACCTTCGGCGCGATCAATCTGGAAGACATCGCCGCCCCGGCCTGCTTCGAGGTCGAACGCCGCTGCCGCGAGCGGATGAAGATCCCGGTGTTCCACGACGACCAACACGGCACCGCCATCGTCGTCGGCGCCGCCGTGCTGAACGGTCTGGCGCTGGTCGGCAAGGACATCGGGTCGGTCAAGGTGGTCTCCACCGGCGGCGGGGCGGCGGGCATCGCCTGCCTGGATCTGATGGTCAGCCTGGGCGTCAAGCGCGAGAATGTCTGGCTGGTGGACCGCGTCGGTCTGGTCCACAAGGGCCGGAACGAGGAGATGAACGAGTATAAGGACGCCTACGCGCAAGACACCGACGCGCGCGTCCTGTCCGACGTCATCGACGGGGCCGACATCTTCCTCGGCCTGTCCGGCCCGAACGTGCTGAAGCCGGAATTGTTGGGCCGCATGGCCGACAAGCCGCTGATTCTGGCGCTGGCCAACCCGACCCCGGAAATCATGCCCGATCTGGCGCGCGAGGCCCGCGCCGACGCGATCATCGCCACCGGGCGGTCGGATTTCCCCAACCAGGTCAACAACGTCCTCTGCTTCCCCTTCATCTTCCGGGGCGCGCTCGACGTCGGCGCGACGACGGTGAACGAGGAAATGAAGATCGCCGCGACCCACGCGGTCGCCAGCCTCGCCCGCGCCGAACCGTCGGACGTGGTGGCGGCGGCCTATGTCGGCGAGACGCTGCGCTTTGGCCCGGAATACATCCTGCCCAAGCCCTTCGACCCGCGCCTGATCGTGGAAGTGTCGTCGGCGGTCGCCAAGGCGGCGATGGAATCCGGCGTCGCCACCCGCCCGATCGCCGATTTCCGCGCCTACCGCGAGCAGTTGAACCAGTACGTCATCCGCTCCGGCCTGTTCATGAAGCCGGTCATCACCAAGGCCAAGAGCGCGCCCAAGCGCGTCGTCTACGCCGAGGGCGAGGATCCGCGCGTCGTGCGCTGCGCCCAGGTGGTGGTCGATGACGGCATCGCCCAGCCGATCCTGATCGGCCGCCGCGAGGTGGTGGAGCGCATCATCGGCGAAATGGGCCTGCGCCTGAAAATCGGTCGCGACGTCGAGGTGATCGAGATCATCCGCGACCTGCGCTATCACAGCTACGCCGAAGCCTACCGCAAGCTGATGGGCCGTCGCGGCGTCGCCCCCGCCCACGCCGCCAACGTCGTGCGCACCCAGCCGACCGTCTTCGGCGCGCTGATGGTCCGCCGGGGCGAGGCCGACGCCATGGTCTGCGGCACCTCGGGCCGCTTCAACGAGCATTTCGGCCACATCGCCGGGCTGATCGGGCTGCGCAAGGGCGTGAAGGTCGCCGCGACGATGAACGCGCTGATTTCGCAGAAGGGCGTTCACTTCATCACCGACACCTACGTCAACGCCGACCCGACCGCCGAGGAGGTCGCCGAAATCGCCCGTCTGGCGGCGGACGAGGTTCGTCGTTTCGGCATCGAGCCGAAGGTCGCGCTGCTCTCCCACTCCAACTTCGGCAGCGCCGACACGCCGTCGGCCCGCAAGATGCGCAAGGCGTTCGAGCTGGCGTCGGACGCCATGCCCGATTTGCAGATCGACGGCGAAATGCACGCCGACGCCGCCCTGGCCGAAGCGATCCGCAAGGAGGTTCTGCCCGACAGCCGTCTGAAGGGCGAAGCCAACCTGCTGGTCATGCCGACGCTGGACGCCGCCAACATCGCCTTCAACATGATGAAAATCCTGGGCGAGGCGCAGAATGTCGGCCCGATCCTGCTGGGCGTCGAACGCCCGGTCCACATCGTCACCCCGTCGGTGACGACGCGCGGTCTGGTCAACATGACCGCCGTGGCCGTGGTGGACGCCCAACTCTCCACCCCGGTCAACGCGGCTCCCCGCCCGCCGGTCGCCGAAGAGGCGTAAAAGACGGGAAGGGCTGTCCCCTCAAAAAGCTCTCTCCCCTCGGGGAGAGGGTTGGGTGAGGGGACATGCGCGCTGGGACTTCGTCAGCGATATCAGCAATGGAACAGAAAGTCCGATTGGGGCAGTGTATCGCCGTGACAGCCGTACGGCTCCCAGATAGGCTCCGGCATGGGAAACGGGTGTAAGCCGCAAAATGTGCACATGAGAAATCCAGCCGTTGGCTGGATAGGGATATTTAAGATCGGTTTACTTGCCAAAAAACACCATATGCACAATAACTGAGTGAGATTTTAAGGGCGAACCCGCTGGGTCCTTCAAATGAGGATTGCGTTTCGTGACACATTTTCCTCTGATAAGCGTTCAAAAGTCATATGCATCTGCGACTAATTTTCTCGTTGTTGGTGCTGGTGCAAGCGGTCTCGTCTTCGCGCTCACATGCGCAGCAAGTGGCATCAAAGTGCGTATCATTGAGAAGAGATCTCAGAGGGCATTGATTGGAAAGGCTACTGGGGTAGCGCAAGGAGTATGGCAAAAGCTTGAGCGTTTTAACATCAATGAATCGGTCATTGATGGCGCGATACCGATGCGTAATTTTGTTTTCTTCGACGACGAAAATTTGGTGGCAAATATTTCTGTTCCAGCCATCAATAAAAAACAACCAGCCAGCATGTACCCCCAAGGAAAACTAGAGCAACATTTAGAGAAATCGCTTCGAGATTATGGCGTTGTCGTCGAGTATGGCACAACCCTTACCGATATCGTTCAATACGATAATTGTGTATGCGCTTCATTGACCAAGAACGAAGGCTCTGAGGTGGAAAAATGCGAAGCCCAATGGCTAATAGGCGCTGATGGTGCGCACAGTGATGTGAGGCGTATATTAAAAATTCCTTTTGTAGGTCGCGATTACCCTGAAGAATGGTCAGTTGCAGAAATTACGACATCACAATGGCCATCACAGGTGCAAGCTCAACTTTTTCTAAATCATAACGGTGTTGGGCTTTTCTTGTCGGAACCCTCTCATGGTGTCATTCAGGGTATTTTCAATGCTCCAGACGTAGCTGGAAAATTACAGGAAAAATTCCCGGATGCGAAATTGCTGTATAAACGCGATTTCAGAGTATCGCTTAGACGCGTACTAAGCCCTCGTATCGGAAAAATTTGGCTAATCGGAGATGCGGCGCATGTCCAATCTCCAGTTGGGGGGCAGGGACTCAACTTGGCTATTTGGGATGGTATTGAGCTTGCTGACGCGCTTTTAAAAAATGATTTCTCTGTTGAGAGGCGCTTAGCTTCACGTGCTGCCAAGGTGTTGTTCTTCACAGATTTTGATTATCGTTTACTGGCAACGCGCATGCGCATTTTACGGGCATTGCGCAATTCTTACTGGCGCTGCGCATCAAGATATCCAAGTGTCGCCAAATGGTTTTTTAAAATAATCTCCGGGATTTGGTAGTTAAAATTTGACTTTAACATAATGTCTTCCGTCCGTATTTCAAATTATTGAAAGACTTTTTTGAACCGACAACGGCACTGCGTCTCGGACAGTAGAATATCCGTGTTGGACAAGAACCGGACATGGGATACTCATAACCTGCCTCATAAGCCTGCATGTCGGCGAGCCGCCTGAGGGCGAGTTGAATGATTGTGAAAATCGGAAACAACATTTTATAGGTATCCGAAAGTTCCCCAACCCGCCCAGCGGCGGGGCCGCCCGCGAGGACTTGGGAATGGTGGTATTCGCCGGTAACGTGTTGGGTTGCACCGTCCCATGGCCCAATCCACGCACTCGTGATAGGATTTCTTGCCTGATAGTCGCGAGGTCGCCATGCCGTCCCCCCACCAGCCCGCCCGTCCTCTCGCTCGCGTCTCGGACAGGGGCGCCGATGGAACAGGTGAACAGGGGTGGACCGCCCCCCATCTTTGAGACGTCGATAAAATGTTCCGGCATGGTCATGCCACCAGGGCCGGGCGGCCGCCCGGCCCTGGTGGCGGCGATTTTTCCTCGAACTCGACCGGCGGGCTGTAAGCGAGGGCCGAGTGGAGACGTTGTCGATTGTACGCCTCGTCGATGAAACGGTCGATGCAAGCGCGCGCTTGGGCGATGTCGGCGTAGCTGCGGCCATCGACTTCTTCGGTCTTGAGCGTCTTCATGAAGCTTTCAGCCATGGCGTTGTCGTAAGGGCAGCCCACGCGGCTCATGCTTGGCTGGACGCCGTGGGCCTCCAGACGCTCGATGTAGGCCCGGCAGGCGTACTGGACGCCACGATCGGAGTGGTGAACCATCGGTCCCGTTCCCCGCGCGGCCAAGGCGCCGTCCAGCGCCTCCAGCGCCAGTTCCGCGCGCAGATGGTCGGCCAACGCCCAACCGATCACCCGGCGGGACCAAGCGTCCAGCACCACCGCCAGATAGGCGAACTCCCCGCCCAGCCGGACATAGGTGATGTCGGCCACCCACAGCTGGTTCGGCCCGCTCAACGCCAGGCGGCGCGCCAGGTTGGGCCAAACCGGAAAGTCATGACGGCTGTCCGTCGTCGTCGGCGCGAACGCCGCCCGCCGCAGGCTCAGCAGATTGTCCTCCCGCATCAGCCTCAGCACCCGCTTGTGGTTCGCCAGCCGCCCCTCACGGCGCAGCAGCGCCGTGATCCGCCGATAACCGTAATGCCGATGCGCCAACGCCAAGCGCTGGATCGCGTCGCGCAGGTCCGTCTCCTCCGCCCTCGGAGCGCGCTCCCGCCAATGCCGGTAGAAACCGGCCCGGCTCACCTGGGCCAAGCCGCACATCCGCTCCACCGAAAGCCTGCCTTGCCGCTGCGTCATCGCCTGGATGGCGGCGTAGACGCCCTCTCGCCAGCCGCGTTCATCGACCGGCGCGACTCCTCGACCCGCTGCAAGGCTTCGCTGAAAAAATCCAATTCCAGTTGTTGACGCGCGACCGTCCGCTCAAGCGCCGACACCCAGGCGCGCGCCTCCGGCCCAAGCTGAGCCAAAGCAGCTTCCGACGGCGCGCCGGGAGCAGGAACCTCCGGCGCCGTTCCCTCAACCGCCCCTGACCGCCGATAGCCACGCTGACGACCGGGAGCGCGCTCCAACCCAGCCTCCCCATCGCGAGCAAAAGACGCCCGCCAGCGGTAAATTTGCGAACGGAACACACCACTTTCTCGTTCGAGGTCCGTCACCCGCTCGCCAGCCTCAAGCCGACGAACCAGAGAAACCTTGAACTCAACACTTCGCTTCTCTCCCATCCGTCCTCTCCCAAAGAGAGCCGGAACACTTTAGCAGAGTCTCAAAATTGGGGGGCATTCCAGGGGGCGGTCCAAGGGGCCGGAAACCTGTTGCACCGTGTTTCATAGGTTCCATTCGCGCGGCCCCCACGCCGCCGCCGCGATCTTCTCTTGCTTGGC
The DNA here is from genome assembly GCF_003590795.1 of Azospirillum cavernae. Taxonomy (GTDB): domain Bacteria; phylum Pseudomonadota; class Alphaproteobacteria; order Azospirillales; family Azospirillaceae; genus Azospirillum; species Azospirillum cavernae. The sequence goes on along the minus strand of NZ_QYUL01000005.1, from coordinate 362,868 downwards.
GCCGACAGGGCTGGTACGCCGCAACGGCTTCATCGACGTCCGCGCGGTTCCGCATGCCCATCGACTATTACCTCAACATCGCCGCCTCGGGTCTGCTGACCGGCCTTCTCTATGGGTTGGCGGCGCTGGGGCTTTCGGTGATCTTCGGCGTGGTCCGCGTCGTCAATTTCGCCCATGGTGAAATGATGGTGGCGGGCATGTATGGCGCGGTGCTGCTGGCGGGCTACGCCGGGTTGGACCCGCTGCTGTCGGCCCCCATCGTCGCCGCCGTTCTGTTCGTTTGCGGTTGGCTCCTGCAACGCGGCGTGGTCAACCGCTTCGTCGAGCGGCCCGAACACATGCAGTTCATCCTGCTGTTGGGCGTCGCCACCATTCTGGTCAACGCCATGCTGATGCTGTTCGGGCCGGATTCCCGCAACGTCGCCGTGCCCTATGGCTTTGACACGCTGGAGCTTGGCCCGCTGCTGCTGGACGAGGTGCGGGTGCGCGCCGGGGCGGCGGCGATTGTGATCGCGGCGGGGCTGTTCGCCTTTTTCCGCTTCACCCGCACCGGCAAGGCCATCCGCGCCTGCGCCGACAGCCCGTTGGGCGCGCGCGTCGTCGGTTTGAACATCGACGGGCTGTACGCGCTGACCTTCGGCATCGGCGCGGCGGTGGTCGGGGCGGCGGGGGCGTTGATGACCTTGCTGGTGGACGCCCGCCCGCAACTGGCCCCGGAATACACGCTGCTGAGCTTCATCATCGTCATCGTCGGCGGACTGGGCAGCCTGCCCGGCGCGCTGTTGGGCGGGGTGCTGATCGGATTGTCGGAAACGCTGGCGGGCTTCCTGCTGACGCCGTCGCTGAAATCCCTGTTCAGCTACGCGGTGCTGATTTTGGTGTTGCTGCTGCGCCCGCAAGGGCTGCTGGGGAAACGGTCATGACGATCCTGGGATTGCGCAACACCTGGGGCGTGACCGGGCGCGGGGCGGCGCTGCTGGCGCTCAGCGGGCTGGCGCTGCTGCTGGCCCCGCTGGTCGCCGACCGCTATCTGGTGTCGGTGCTGACCACGGTGCTGTGGTTCGCCTATGTCGGGCAGGCGTGGAACGTGATGATGGGCTTTTCCGGCCTGCTGTCGCTTGGCCACGCGCTCTATGTCGGGTTGGGGGCCTACGCCAGCGCCGCGCTGTTCATCCATTTCGGCATCGGCCCCTGGGCGGGCGCGCTTCTCGCCATGCTGGTCGCCGTCGCGGCGGGCTGCGGCATCGGCTTTCTCGGATTCCGCTTCGGCGTCAAGGGCGTGCATTTCGCCCTGCTGACCATCGCCTTCGCCGAGGTGGCGCGGGTCGGTTTCGACCACCTCCAATGGCTGGGCGGATCGGGCGGCTTCTTTCTGCCGGTCGAGGCCGGGGTGAGCGACCCGCTGAATCTGCGCGGCTCGCCAACCCTGTTCTATTACGTCATCCTCGCCCTGGTTCTGGCGGCGTTGGCGATCTCGCGCCTGCTGCTGCACAGCCGCCTGGGCTATCAATGGCTGGCGGTGCGCGAGGACGCGGAGGCGGCGGAGGCCGTCGGCGTCGATCTGTTCCACGCCCGCATGACCGCCGTCGCCGCGTCCTCGGCTTTGACCGCGCTGGGCGGGGTGTTCCAGGCCTTCTATTTCAACAATCTGTTCCCCGAACAGGTGTTTTCGATGGGCCGCTCCATCGAAATCATCCTGCCCGCCATCGTCGGCGGCATCGGCACCTTGATCGGCCCGATCCTCGGCGCCTTCATCCTGACGCCGCTGGGCGAGGGGCTGACCTTCCTTCTGGAGGTGAGCGGGTTGGAGTTGCCGGGGCTGAAGCAACTGTTCTACGGCGTCGCGCTGGTGGTCATCGTCGTGTTCCGCCCGGACGGCGTCTGGCCCTGGCTGGCCAGCCGTTTGGGGCTGGTCCGCGCGAGCGGGGAGGGGGACGAGCGATGAGCGACGCGCTGCTGACCGTCGACAATCTGTCCAAGCGTTTTCGCGGCCTGAAGGCGGTGTCGAACGTCACCTTCACCGTGCCGGAAGGGCGCATTCTGGCCCTGATCGGCCCGAACGGCGCGGGCAAGACCACCAGCTTCAACCTGATCGCCGGGGTGTTCCCGCCCGACGAAGGGACCGTCACCCTGAAGGGCCAACGCTTGACCGGGCTGAAGCCCAACCGGGTTTGCGCCGCCGGGATTGGTCGGACCTTTCAGATCGTCAAACCCTTCGGTCACTTGACGGTCGAGGAGAATGTGGTGGTCGGCGCGCTGGCCCGCGAACGCTCGGTCGAGACGGCCCGGCGGCAGGCCCGCGCCCTGTTGGAGCGGTTGGAGCTGGCCGATCAGGCCCAGCGCCCGGCCCGCAGCCTGACCTTGCCCGACCGCAAGCGGCTGGAGGTGGCGCGCGCGCTCGCCACCCGTCCGACCCTGCTGTTGCTGGACGAGGTGCTGGCGGGGCTGCGACCGACCGAGGTGGACCGCATGGTCGAGGTTCTGCGCGACCTGAACCGGCGCGAAGGTCTGACCATCCTGATGATCGAGCATGTGATGCGCGCCGTGATGGCGCTGTCCGACCGGGTGGTGGTGCTCGACCATGGCGAAAAGATCGCCGACGGCTCCCCGGCGGACATCGTCGCCGACCCCCGCGTCATCGAATCCTACCTCGGCGCCGAAGAGGCGTGAGCGGGCGGCGGCGTTACAAATCGGTGACGCCGCTCTTCGGGATCCGCACCTCGCGGTGGACCGACATGCTCAACAGCAGGCCGACGCCGATCATCAGCGTCATCATCGCCGACCCGCCATAGGACACCAGCGGCAGGGGAATGCCGACGACCGGAATCAGCCCCATCACCATCGACACGTTGACGATGACGTACAGGAAGAACTGCGTCGTCATGCCAACCGCCACCAGCCGGGCGAATTGGCTGCGGCAGCTCAACGCGATCACCCAGCCGTAAATCAACAGGATGAGATACAGCGCCAGCAGCGCCACCGCCCCGGCCATGCCGAACTCTTCCGCCAACACGACGAAGATGAAGTCGGTGTGTTTTTCCGGCAGGAACATCAGTTGGCTTTGCGAGCCGGACATGAATCCCTTGCCGAACAGCCCGCCCGATCCCAGCGCGATTTTCGATTGCAGGATGTTGTACCCGGCCCCCAGCGGATCGGTTTCGGGATCGAGGAAGGTGTAGATCCGCTGTTTCTGGTAATCATGCAGGAACTCCCAGGCCACCGGAATCGCGCCCAGGCCGCCGCCGATGACCAGCAGGAATTTCCAGATGCGCACACCGGCGGCGAAGAACATCGCGCCGCTGCCCATGATGAGCAGCAGGGACGTGCCCAAATTGGGCTGCATCAGCACGAAGGCCACCGGCGTGAACACCAGCAAAAGCGGCGGAATCAACAGCAAAGGCCGCCCGATCTGGTCCAGCGTGATGCCGTGAAAATACCGCGCCAGCGCCAGGGTCAGCGCCGGTTTCATCAATTCCGACGGCTGAAGCTGGAAAAAACCCAGATCGATCCAGCGCTGCGCCCCCATGCCGATGCGGCCCATCAGTTCCACCGCGATCAACAGACACAGCACCAGAAAGAAGATGATGTAGGCCGACTTCATCAGGTGGCGGACGTCGATCAGGGCGATGGTCAGCATCAGCACGAAGCCAGGAATGGCGCGCACCAATTGCGGCTGCGCCCACGGCTTCCAATGCCCACCGGCGGCGGAAAACAACAGGGCGACGCCGACCGCCGTGATGATGGCGACCAGCAGCACCAGCCCCCAATTGATAAGCCGGACTTTGGTTCCGAGGGTGAGTTGGGAGCGTTGAGGCTCCAACCCGCCGGACCCGAGAGGGGAAAGGACCGCGACCATCTGCTCTGTTCGTCAAAAAACCCGGCGACGCCGTCCGGGCAGGCGCGGCGGATAATGCGGCAAGCCGCTGCGGGCGTAAAGCCGGGCTGTGCGCCGTCCCGCGTTTCTCACAGGGTCACGGGATCCGATGGTGGAGATCCGGCAAGAAAACTCGCTTAGGCGGCGGCCTTGGCGAAATGCACCCGGTTGCGGCCCCGGTCCTTGGCCTCATACAGCGCGGCGTCGGATTGCTCGATCAAGCTGGCGAAGCTGTCATGATCGGGGGAAAGCGTGACGCCGCCAACGCTGCACGTCACCGCCAAGGCTTTTTCCGCGCCCAACACGCCAACGCTGCGTTCAATGTTGGCCCGTATCCGCTCCGCAATCCGCTCACCCGCCTCCAGGTCGCTTTCGGGCAGCAGAATGGCGAACTCTTCGCCACCCAAACGCCCGATGGAATCCTCGGGCCGGAGATTGGTGGCGCAGCAATCGGCCACCGCCTTAATCACCCGATCGCCAAAGGGATGCCCAGCCCGATCATTGATCGCCTTGAAACGGTCGATGTCGATGATGAGCAAACTTAACGGACGGCCATAGCGTTTGGCCCGTCGGAACTCGATCTCGGCCAGTTCCAGAAAGCGACGGCGGGTCAGAACCCCGGTCAGACCATCGGTGTTGGCCAGGACTTGCAGCTCTTTGTTGAACTCGTCACTGGCCATCAGCAGGAAAATGATGGCGCCAATGATGTTGCTGAGAAAAATGACGGCATACACCCCACGTTCCACCGCATCGCTGATGGCGAGGTTGTCCGATGGGCCGATCTGGGCGGCGTTCGCCCAAATGCGCACCACAAGCGCTAGAAGATTTACGACAATCAACCCACCAGACATGTAATGGGCAACACCTCGTCCTTGATACAACAGCAGAAGCTCAACCGCGATCACCAGCAGGAAAGCGGCGCCGACCAGACTGGAGATGGCGCGGACAAGGTTCAGATCATCCGGGCTTATCCGCAAGGCCAGAAAGCAGGCGACGGCCACCAGGACGCCCGCGCTCTCCGCAAGGCGGGGCGGCGTCCGTTTGTTTTGCATACGAAGAACGGCCACATAGTTCAGGGACATCGCCGCAGAGGCCAAGCCGTTCGCCAGGGGCACCAAAAATTCAGTGGCCATGCCGTCGCGAAAGGCCGCGATGAGAAAGGCGGCCGCCAGCAGCAGCTTTGCATAGGCGTAGGACTGAAGGGCATGCCGGATGTGGCGCGGATAGTTCAGCGAGGCCAAGAGAACGGACCCGCCAATGGCAAGGCCGAGCACCGCAATCACCTGCGCAATGACAATCATATCGATGTTCATGCGCCCTTCCAGCCAAGCCGATTACGCCCGTATGATCGGAACGCTATCCGATGCAACCCCCCATTACAAGACGACCTTAGCCCATTGCGCGGCGCGTGAGTGATCCGATCAAGGCGCGGGCGGGGCGTAGCCCTTGACGAACAGATCGACGGCGGCGTCAACAAAGCGTTGGATCGTGAGGTCGCTGGGCCGTTCGGTCAGGCACAGCAAAAGTTTCATGTGCAAATTGGCCTTGATGAGGCCGAAATATTGATGCGTCGCCATATCGATGTCGGGAATGGCCAATTCACCTCGGCGGTTCACGTCTTCGAGATAGGCGTTGACTCGCCCGAAGGTCAAAGCCGGACCGGCCTCGTAAAAGGCGCGGGCCAGTTCAGGAAAGCGATGCGCCTCACCCAACACCACGCGGTGAGCCGCCAGCGCCTTGGCCGACAGCACGAAGGTGACGAACTCCAGGCCGATCATGCGCAGCCCTTCGGCGGCGGGCAGCGCCGTCGCCTTATCCCACACGCCGTTCAGCGCGGAACTGGCGCATTCGCAAGCGACCATGGCGCGGAACAACTCGTCCTTGCTGCCGAAATGGGCGTAGAGCGTCGCCTTGGAGACGTTGGCTTTTTTGGACACCGCGTCCATGCTGACCGCGCCATAGCCGTTTTCCAGAAACAGGGCGCCAGCCGCCGCCAGAATCTGGGCCGGTTTGGATCCCGCTTCGGGAGTGGGAGCCACCAGTTTGGTCATGCATGCCTCGTCTGTCACAATCCGCTTCGCCCCTACCGCGTTCCGCATCGGACGACAACCCCTCTTCTAAAAACTAAACCGTTCAGTTCGATCTTGACAAGACATAGGTGATCGCTCATCGTCCGACAAGACTAAACTGAACGGTTCAGTTTGAAGGTGCGGCGGAACGCCGCGCGGCAGCGCGAACCGGAACGGGTTCAAGGGATACAGGCAATGGCATCGGGCTTGCGGAAAATCATCCTGTCGGCTGTCGCGGTCGCGGCTTTGACCGGCGTCGGTTATGGCGGCTATGGCTGGTGGACGACGGGCCGATTCATGGAATCGACCGACAACGCCTATGTGCAGAGCGACATCACCATCGTCAGCCCCAAGGTGTCGGCCTATGTGCGCGAGGTGCGCGCGGCGGAAAACCAATTGGTGCGGGCGGGCGACGTGCTGGCCGTGCTCGACGACCGTGATTTCCGCTCCAAGGTGCTGGAATCTGAGGCTGCGATGGCCGCGCAAAAGGCCGGGCTGGGCACGCTCGACAGCAAGCTGGATCTGCAACGCGCCATCATCGACCAAGCCGCCGCCACGTTGGCGAGCGCCGAGGCCGAACAGCGCCGCGCCCAGCAGGATTATGACCGCAACCGCTCGCTGGCCAACGACAGTTGGACCAGTCGGCAAAAGCTGGAAACCTCGGACGCCGATCTGCGCAAGGCCATCGCCCAGGTCGCCAAATCCCGCGCCGCGCTGGCCGCTGAAAACGATCAGGTCGCCGTGCTGCGCGCCACCCGCGTCGAAACCGAAGCCCGGTTGGCCCAGGCCGACGCCGCGTTGGACTCCGCCCGCAGCGATCTGACCAACACCGTCATCCGCGCTGCGGTCGATGGCGTTGTCGGCAATCGCGGCGTCCAGGTCGGCCAATACGCCCGGCCCGGCGTGCAGTTGCTGGTTCTGGTGCCGCTGCCCGACGTTTATGTCGTGGCGAATTTCAAGGAAACCCAGCTCGCTCACATGCGTTTGGGCCAAACGGTTTCGGTGTCGGTCGACGCCTTCCCCGGCCAGACTCTGGAAGGCACGGTGGAGAGCTTCGCCCCGGCGTCCGGCTCCAAATTCTCCCTGCTGCCTCCGGAAAACGCGACCGGCAATTTCACCAAGATCGTCCAGCGCGTGCCGGTGCGCATCGCCCTGCCGCGCGACAACGCCCTGTCCGGCTTGCTGCGCCCCGGCCTGTCGGTGACGGCGGAGGTTGACACGCGCGGCGGCGACCACGCGGCGCACGCCGTGGCCGGTGGAGTCTTCGGCGCCTTGACCAGCAAACAGGCCGTCGCCGCCAAGTGAGCGGTCGGCGTTCGGGAAGAGGGCTTTCAGCATGACGACCAACTCGGCGGCGCTTTCGGCGCAGGGCATGCGGACCTTGACCGCACGCGACCGCATCGGCTTTTTCGCCATGGTGGTCGGCATGTTCATGGCCATCCTGGACATTCAGATCGTCTCCAGCTCCCTGTCGGAAATCCAGGCGGGCTTGGCGGCCAGCGCCGATGAAATCTCGTGGGTGCAGACCGCCTATCTGATCGCCGAGGTGGTGATGATCCCACTGTCCGGGATCCTCTCGCGCATCCTGTCCACCCGCATCCTGTTCACCATCGCCGCCGCCGGTTTCACCCTGACCAGCGTCACCTGCGCCTTTTCCAGCGGCATCGAATCGATGATTTTCTGGCGGGCCTTGCAGGGCTTCATCGGCGGAGCGATGATCCCGACCGTCTTCGCCACCAGCTTCGCCATTTTCCCGCCGGAAAAGCGGGCGGGCGTGTCGGTGATGATCGGTCTGGTCGCCACCATGGCCCCGACCATCGGCCCGACGCTGGGCGGCTGGCTGACGCAAAGCCTGTCCTGGCATTGGCTGTTTCTCGCCAACGTCGTGCCGGGAATCATCGTCACCTCGCTGGTCTGGTTCCTGGTCGATGTGGACCGCCCGAACCCGGAACTGCGCAAGGGCTTTGACTTTCTGGGCCTTGGCCTGATGGCCGCCTTCCTCGGCAGTCTTGAGTATGTGGTGGAAGAGGGGCCACGCAACGATTGGTTCGCCGATGAAATCGTGGCGGGGCTGGCTGTGGTCGCCGTCGTCGGCGGGGTTGGCTTTTTCTGGCGGGTCCTGAGTTACCGCAATCCGATTGTCGAGTTGCGCGCCTTCGCCGACCGGAATTTCGCCATCGGCTCGCTCTACAGCTTCCTCCTTGGCATCGGGCTGTACGGCTCGGTCTATCTCCAGCCTTTGTTTCTGGCGCGGGTGCGCGGCTTCAACAGCCTGCAAATCGGCACCATCATGTTCGTGACCGGAATTTTCCAATTCATGTCGGCGCCCATCGCTGGGGCGCTGTCGAAGAAGCTCGATTTGCGGGTGATGTTGGGGCTTGGCTTGGTTCTGTTTGGCGCCGGCGTTTGGCTGAACAGCCATCTGACCAACCAGGCTGGCTTTTGGGAGCTGTTTCTCCCGCAGGCGGTGCGCGGCATGTCGCTGATGCTGTGCTTCATCCCGATCAACAGCATCGCGCTCGGCACCCTGTCGCCGGACAAGCTGAAGAACGCCTCTGGCCTTTACAATCTGATGCGCAATCTGGGCGGGGCCATCGGCTTGGCGGCGATCAACACCGTGATGATCGACCGGCTTGCCTTGCACACCAACCGCTTGGGCGACAATCTCAACCTGTCCCGCGCCGAGGTTCAGCAGACTCTGGATGGCTTGGCCGCCAGCTTCGACGGTCTGGTCGCCGACGCCAACGTCGCCGCCATGTCCAAGCTGGTCGGCATGATGCAGCGCGAGGCCTTGATCCTGACCTTCAACGACTGCCTGCTGCTGATGTCCGGCGTGTTCTTCGCCGCCCTGCTGTTCATGCCGTTGGTCCGCCGTCCCGGCGCGCCGGTGGCCGCCGATCACTGACGGTTCGGGCTTGACAGCGGGATAGGCTGTAGCCCTCGGGTTGTGCTATAACCCATTCGTCAGTGGTCAGTCCGCATCCGGTCCCTATGAGCAAGCGTCAATACACACGCGCCGAAGTCAAAGAGCTGTTGGGCGCTCTGGAGCGTCAGTGCCGCGACGCCTCCAAACTCGCCGCCTTGGCCGAGAAGGAAGCCAGCAAGCACAGCTTTGGCGCCTACCGCGAGTTCCGCGACAAGGTCGGCGAATTCCAGGCTTTGGTCATTCTGATCGAACAGCGGCTGCGCAATCTTGTCGACAACCGATCCGACGACTTGCGCGACCAGTTCGAGCGGTTGGACATGGTGATGCTGGCCTTGCTGGTGCGCGCCAGCATGCGCTTTTTCTTTGTGCTGTCGGCCAACTCGGTTTTGCCGATGGGCGCGCGGGAGATTTTCGTGGCGGAGTTGCGCAGCCTGCACGACGCCAGCGAAAAGCTCCAGCGTCCGGGTTACGTCGGAAAGCTGGGACCGGAGATGGAGCGCGATCTGGAAACCGCGTCCATGATCTTGGAAGAGATCATCGACAAGGCGCCCAGCCTGTTGAGCTTCAACAGTTGAGCAACGCTTGATCGGCCGGAATCGGGGGCGTCGCCGCCCCCATCCCGTAGCGCATTACTTGGCCAGGAATTTGGCGATGCTGTCGCCCGCCTTGGCGATGTTCACCACGCCATCCAGATGGCCGAGCGTGGAGGTGATCGCCTCTGTGTACTCCACCGCGTTGCCTTGCTTTTCCAGGCGCTCCTTCAGGGGGCGCATGTTGCGGTCGGGCGCGAAGACCAGATCGTCGGCGGACGGAATCAGCAAGGTCGGGGCCTTCAGCTTGGCCAACCCCTCTTCCAGCGACGCGCCGTTGCCGATCACAAAGGTCTGGCTGGCCTTGACCAGATAGAGGAAGTGGTTGGCGTCGCTGACGGCGGCGCGCCCGGCGGCGGCCTTGTCCAGCCACGCTTCGATGGCGTACTGGTTGCCCAGCGCGGCGCGCGGATCCTTGCCCTCATCCGCCCACTTGCGGCCAAACGCCGCGTCGGCCCATTTCCAATGGCGGGCGTGCAGCGTGACCAGCTTCAGCGCCTCGGTCAGTCCGGCTTTTGGCTCGGTCTTGCCGTAATAATCGCCGTTGTTCCAATTGGGATCGAGCTTGATCGGCGCCGCCCACAGATTGAGCCAGCCGATCAGGAAGGGGTCGGCCTCCGCCCCGCCGATGACGGCGATGACGCGCTTGACCATCTCGGGATAGGCCACGCCCCATTCCAGCGCCTGGAGCGACCCCATCGACCCGCCCATCACCGCCTGCACCCCGGTGACGCCCAGGCTGTCCAGCAAGCTTTTCTGAACATTGACGAAATCGCGGATGGTGACGACGGGGAAGGTCAAGCCATAGGGCTTGCCGGTGTCCGGGTTGACGCTGGCCGGGCCGGTGGTGATGACGGTCGGATCCTTGGGCGACAGATTGACCAAAGTGTCGGAGCTGATGATGAAGTATTTGTCGGTGTCCAGCGGCTTGCCCGGCCCGACGATGCTGTCCCAATAGCCGGGCGCCGCGTCTTCCGCCTTGTATTTCCCGGCGGCGTGGCTGCTGCCGCTGAAGAAATGGGCCAGAAGAATGACGTTGTCCTTCGCGTCGTTCAGCTTGCCGTAGCTTTCCCAACCGATGCGGACATTCTTGATCGTGCCGCCGCCGGTGGTGGTGTAGGACGGCATTTCAAACAGCTTTTTCTCGACAATCCCGTCCAGCGCCAGGGCCGGGGACGCTGCGAGAAGCCCAAGGGCCAGCGCCGCCGCGCCAATCCGTCCCGCCCAACGACTCAATGAACCGCAAGCTCCATCCCGCATAGGTCCGCCCTCCCGATTCCATTTTATAAATCGGGAGTTTACGGATGGCGATGCGTCTGTCCAGCGACGTTCCGTGACGGATGCGTTACGCCAACCGAACCGCTGTGCCGTTGATCGACACCATCAACATGCCGTTTTCCTTGCCCAGAACCTCGTAATCCAGATCGACGCCGACGATGGCGTCGGCCCCCAAGGCGCGGGCCGCGTCGGTCAGATCGGCGTAGGCGGCCTCGCGCGCCTCGCGCAGCGCGTCCTGATAGCCCCCGGCGCGCCCGCCGACGATGTCGCGCACCGACGAAAACAGGTCGCGGAAGACGTTCACCCCCATGATCGCCTCGCCCGCGACCATGCCGAGATACTGCGTGATCGGACGCCCTTCGACCGAATCGGTGCTGGTGATAATCATGATGGTTCGGTCCTTTCCGATGGTGGAATGAGCCTATGAGATGGCGACGCCCATCTTACGCCGATTGATTAAACGGGGAGACCGTTTTGCTTTCGCAGGCTCTTGTCGAACAACGATTCAGGAACGAAGCGGCGCAAGACGCTGACTTGCCGCGCCATTTTTCCCGCCGTGTAGCGGTGCTTCGGCGTGTGAGCGGTTGCCGCTTTCAGGACAGCCTCGGCAACGACTTGCGGCATGTCACCCGTTTCCATGGCTTTGCGAATCACCGCCCCCATCCTGTCGCGATCCTGGTTGTAGATTTCGAGCGTCCGATCCACCTCCGTGCGATTTTCCTCAAAGGATGTTCGGGTGTAGGCAGGCTCAACCAAAATGACTCGGACGCCCTGTGCGCGCACCTCATGATCCAGTGATTCCGAATAGCCCTCGACGGCGTGCTTGCTCGCTGCGTAAAGCGCGAGGAACGGCGCAGGTATCAGACCCAGGACAGAACTCATATTGATGATCCTGCCGCTCTTTTGACGCCGCATGATCGGCAGCACAGCGTTTGTTGCGCGAAAAATTCCAAAGAAATTGATGTTGAAAAGCTGCTGAGCCTGAGAAATCGAGGATTCCTCCGCTCCCCCCACAAGACCGACGCCAGCGTTGTTGACCAACAGATCAATGCGCCCAGTCTCCGCAACGATGTCGGAAACCAATTTTGACACCGATGCGTCGTCGCTCACGTCGCAGACGCGCATCGTCACGCCGACGGGGCCATCGGATGTCGGTTTCCGGCTGGTGCCGAAGACCCGGAATCCAGCTTTGGCCAGCGTGATGGCTGTCGCATACCCGATGCCGGTGGATGCGCCGGTCACAAGGGCGACGCCGCGATTGGCACTGCTCATTCTGATTTCCTTTGGATCGAGGGTATGGCCTGTTCGGAAACAATGATACTATCGTTTCGATACCAAGTCACTATCGAAACGATATGAACAGAGACGATTCCTCTCAACCCACCTGCCCGATAGCCAGAGGCGTCGCTTGTGTCGGCGACGCCTGGAGCATTTTGGTCCTTCGCGACGCCGCCATGGGCATCACGCGATTCGACGAGTTCCGAAAGAACCTTGGAATCGCGCCGACCATGCTGACCAAGCGGCTTGCCGTCTTGACGGAAGATGGCCTGCTTGAAAAACGTCGCTATTCAGAGCGACCGCCGCGCGATGAGTATGTTCTGACCGACGCAGGGCGGGATTTCCTGCCCGTTCTGGTCATGATTGGCGCCTGGGGGCAGAAGCATCGCGGTGGTGGTCGGATCGCGCGCTATGTGGACGCTGAGACGGGACAGGATATCCGAGCAATGTTGATCGACCGTGAAACCGGCGCGGAAATCGGAACCAGGCCGTTCAAGATCATTGAACCGGACTGAACGCAATTTGGGAACCGGGCCGGGTTGACCGAAGCGACAGCCGCCGAAAACGGGCAAAGGGGTTGGTGACGGTGAAGCTCGCCTGCCATTATGCTAGCCAATGATGGGCGACGGCCCGAACGCGGATGGAAAGGCGCAGGTCATGGATCCGGTGGTGGCCCTGCTGGGCATTTTGGGCGGTTTGGCGGTCGGCGTGGTCAGTCCGGGGCCGAGCTTTCTGATGATCGCCCGCAGTTCGGTGTCGGTGTCGCGCCAAGCCGGGTTGGCGGCCTCGGTCGGCATGGGGCTGGGCGGCGTGCTGTTCGCCGGGCTGGCTCTGTTCGGCCTGCACAGCCTGCTGACCCAATTTGCGTGGCTCTACGCCGGATTGAAGATCGTCGGCGGCCTGTATTTGCTGTGGATGGCCTACCGCCTGTGGCGCGGCGCGTCGGTTCCGTTGACCGTCACGGCGGACGGCCCGACCGCGCCAACCGGGCTGTGGCGGGCCTTCACCCTGGGCTTCGTCACCCAGATCAGCAACCCGAAAACGGCGGTGGTTTACGGCAGCATCTTCGCCGCGTTGCTGCCCGCCGAGCCGTCCACCTGGCTGCTGCTGGCCCTGCCGCCCTCGGTCTTCGTGGTGGAGGCCGGATGGTACGCGATTGTGGCCGTCGCCTTTTCAGCGGAGCAGCCGCGCGCGGCCTATCTGCGGTCGAAATGCTGGGTGGACCGAGTCGCCGCCGCCGCGATGGGCGGCTTGGGCCTCCGCTTGGTCGCCGACGCCGCGCCGCAAGGGTGAGGGTTTTGGACGGGCGCGGCTTGCCCCCTCCCTAACCCTCCCCCGCTTCGCAAGGGAGGGGACTGCCGCCGAACGCTGACAAGGCGCCTGCCCCCCTCTCCCGCGAAAGCGGGGGAGGGTCGGGGAGGGGGCAAGACGCCCTCAGCTTTTCTTCGTCTGCGCCCGCGCGAAGGCTTCGGCGAAGGCGCTGTTGATCGGCTCCGGGGCTTTCGCCGGTTTGGGCGGAGCTTTCGGCGCGGCGGCGGGGGCCGGGCGGCGGTCGCGGTCCGGCGGGCGGTTGCCTTGCGGGCGGGCGTGGTCGCCGCCTTGCGGGCGCGGGCCGCCGGAAGAGGTCCGCTCGCCGGGGGCCGGGCGGGGCGGGGCGTCGGTCAGGCGCATGGTCAGGGCGATGCGCTTGCGCGGGATGTCCACCTCCAGAACCTTCACCTTCACCACGTCGCCCGCCTTCACCACGCTGTGCGGATCCTTCACGAAGCTGGTGGAGAGCTGGGAGATGTGGACCAGACCGTCCTGATGGACGCCGATGTCGACGAAGGCGCCAAACGCGGTGATGTTGGTCGCCACCCCTTCCAGGATCATGCCGACCTGGAGATCCTTCAACTGTTCGACGCCTTCCTGGAAGGTGGCGGTCTTGAATTCCGGGCGGGGGTCGCGGCCCGGCTTTTCCAACTCCTTGATGATGTCTTCGATGGTCGGCAGGCCGAACCGCTCGTCGGTGAAATCCTCGGCGTTCAGGGCGCGCAGGAAACGCGCGTCGCCTATGACGCTGCCCAGATCCTTGCCGGTGGTCTTCAGGATGCGTTGAACCAGCGGGTAGGCTTCCGGGTGAACCGCCGAGCCGTCGAGCGGGTTGTCGCCCGCCCGGATGCGCAGGAAGCCCGCCGCCTGCTCGAAGGTCTTCGGACCCAGCCGGGCGACCTCCAACAACTGCTTGCGCGAGCGGAAGGCGCCGTTGCGGTCGCGGTGTTCGACGATGTTGCGGGCGATGGTCTCGTTCAGGCCCGACACGCGGGTCAGCAGCGGAATGGAGGCGGTGTTGAGATCGACGCCGACCGCGTTCACGCAATCCTCGACCACGGCGTCAAGCGAGCGGGCCAGCTTGCCGCCCGCGACATCATGCTGATACTGACCAACGCCGATGGATTTCGGCTCGATCTTCACCAGCTCGGCCAAGGGATCCTGAAGACGCCGCGCGATGGAGACCGCGCCGCGCAGAGACACGTCCAGGCCGGGGAATTCCAGCGCGGCGGTTTCCGAGGCCGAATAGACCGACGCCCCGGCCTCGCTGACCACCAGCTTGGTCAGCGACAATTCGGGGTGGCGCTTCATCAGATCGGCGGCCAGCTTGTCCGTCTCGCGGGAGGCGGTGCCGTTGCCGATGGAGATCAATTCGACCTTGTGCCGGTGGGCCAGCGCCGCCAGCACGGCCAGCGAACCGTCCCAATCGTTGCGCGGCGGGTGCGGGTAGATCGTGGTGGTTTCCACCAGCTTGCCGGTCGAATCGACGACGGCGACCTTCACCCCGGTGCGGATGCCGGGGTCCAGCCCGATGGTGGCGCGCTGCCCAGCGGGGGCGGCGAGCAACAGGTCGTGCAGGTTGCGGGCGAAGACGCGAATCGCCTCATCCTCCGCCCGTTCGCGCAAACCGCCCATCAGGTCGGTTTCGACATGCGGGCCGATCTTCAGCTTCCAGGTCCAGCGCACGACGTCCGAAAGCCATTTGTCGGCGGGGCGGCCCTGGTCGCGGATGCCGGTGTGGGCGGCGATGGTCCGTTCCGCCGGGTGGGGTTGTCCGTCCTCGACCACCAGATCCAGGCCGATGGTCAGCACGCCCTGGGCGCGGCCCCGGAACAGCGCCAGCGCCCGGTGCGAGGGGATCTTCGCCCAATTTTCCGAGAAATCAAAATAGTCGGAGAATTTGGCCCCCTCGGCCTTCTTCTCCTCGACCAATTTGGACGTGACGACGCCCTTTTCGGCCATGGTGGCGCGCAGCCACCCGACCAGTTCGGCGTCCTCGCCAAAGCGTTCAACCAGGATGTGACGGGCGCCGTCCAGCGCCGCCTTGACGTCGGCGACCGCCTTTTCGGCGTCGACGAAGGCGGCGGCCTCGGCCTCCGGGTTCTTGGTCGGATCGCTCAGCAACCGATCGGCCAGCGGCTCCAGCCCGGCTTCGCGCGCGATCTGCGCCTTGGTCCGGCGCTTTTGCTTGTAGGGGAGATAGAGGTCTTCCAACCGGGTCTTGGTGTCGGCCAGCTTGATCTGGCGCTCCAGCTCTGGCGTCAGCTTGCCCTGGTCCTGGATGGTGGACAGGATGGTGGCGCGGCGGTCTTCCAACTCGCGCAGATAGCCCAACCGCTCTTCCAGGTTGCGGAGTTGCGTGTCGTCCAGCCCGCCGGTGGCTTCCTTGCGGTAGCGGGCGATGAAGGGAACGGTCGATCCTTCGTCGATCAGGGCGACGGCGGCGGCGACTTGGGCTTCGCGAACCGACAGTTCGTCGGCGATGCGCTGGCTGATGGACAGCATAAGCAGGGGAATCCGCGCTGGCTGGAGAGGGGGAGCAAAGGCGGCTCCTATAGCGCGATTGGGCGGATCCGACCAGTCTCCTGAATGGGCGGACGGCGTCCGCCTTTCGGCTGTGCCACAGAATCATTCCGGCAAACGCGACCATTGGACAAAATTTTCGGTGTCTTTTTCGCTTGCCAAGCCTATGGGCAATATCCTTACAATATCACCACATGCATTCCGTGGGTTTGTTGCCGTGACGGTTCCGCTGGTCGCCCTTCTTGCTCTGTTCGCTCTGGCGGTTGTCGGGGTGGCCGCGCGGCGCGCGCCGTGGGTCGGCTCGGTTGTTTATGGTGGAACGGCGACGGTCTGCGCGGTCGTCGCGCTGTGGGCCGGGTTTGCGTTGGCGGGACGAAGCGGGGCCGAGACCATCACTCTGCCGATGGGCCTGCCCTGGATCGGCGCGCATCTGCGGGCCGATGGCTTGAGCGCTTTTTTTCTGCTGGTGGTGAATTTCGGCGGCGTGACCGCCAGCCTGTTCGGTTGGGGCTATGAACGGGCGCAGGCGGGCGGGCATGGAAGCGGGCATGGGCACGGCGATTCCGGCCCGGTTCTGCCCTTCTTTCCGCTGTTTCTGGCGGGCATGAGTCTGGTGCTGCTGGCCGACGACGCCTTCACCTTTCTGGTGTCGTGGGAATTCATGTCGCTGACCTCCTGGCTTTTGGTGCTGTCCACCCACCGCGAGCCGGACACGTCGGAGGCCGCGCGGCTTTATCTGATTATGGCGAGCGCCGGAACGGCCTGCCTGCTGTTGGCCTTCGGGTTGCTGGCCAGCGGGGCGGGCGATTACCAGTTCGACGCCATCCGCCAGCACGCGCCGACCGCAGGCGCGGCGGCAATGGTCGTTCTGTTGATTTTGCTGGGGGCGGGGTCGAAGGCCGGGCTGGTTCCGCTGCATGTCTGGCTGCCGCTGGCCCATCCCGCCGCGCCCAGCCATGTGTCGGCCCTGATGTCGGGCGTGATGACCAAGGTGGCGATTTACGCCATGGTCCGCGTGCTGTTCGATCTGCTGGGCGAGCCGGTCTGGTGGTGGGGCGGGGCGTTGATGATCGTCGGCGCGGTCACGGCGGTGATGGGCGTGCTCTACGCCCTGATGCAAGACGACGTGAAACGGCTGCTCGCCTGCTCCACCATCGAAAACATCGGGGTGATCGTCATCGCGCTGGGGCTGGCGCTGGTCTTCAAGGCCAGTCACACCCCGGTGATCGCGGCCCTGGCGCTGAGCGCCGCGCTGCTGCACGTCGTCAACCATTCGCTGTTCAAGAGCCTGCTGTTCTTTGTCGCCGGGGCCATTCTGACGGCGACCGGATCGCGCGATCTGAACCGGCTGGGCGGGTTGATCCATCGGATGCCGGTGACGGCGGTTCTGGCGTTGATCGGCGCGGCGGCGATTTCGGCCTTGCCGCCGCTGAACGGTTTTGTCGGGGAATGGCTGCTGTTCCAGGCGATTTTGAACGCCCCGGCCTTGCCGGAATGGTCGCTGAAGATCGGCATCGCCGTGGTTGGCGCGGCGGTGGCGCTGGCGGCGGCCTTGGCGGCGGCCTGCTTCGTCCGGCTCTACGGCATCGCCTTTCTCGGACGCCCGCGTTCGCCAGAGGCGGCAGGGGCGGGGGAGGTTGGCGTCGCCATGCAAGCGGGGATGATGATTCCAGCGGTTCTCTGCGTCGTGTTGGGCGTGTTGCCGACCTTCGTGATCCGTCTGTTTGAACCCGCCGTCCGCGCGATGGTGGAGGCCGGGCCGTTCGACGACCGCAGCTATCAGCCCTGGATCTGGCTGGCCCCGACCTCGGCGATTGGCAACTCCTACAACGGGTTGATTATGCTGGCCGCCATCGCCGCGCTGTCGATCCCGCTGGTGCTGGTCATTCACCGTTGGGCCTCGGACAAGGTGCGCTGGTCCATCGCCTGGGGCTGCGGCCATGTGGAGCCGGACCCGACGGCCCTGTCACAATACAGCGCGTCCAGCTTCGCCCAACCGATCCGCCGCGCCTTTGGCGGCACGGTGTTCAACGCCCAGGATCGGGTCGAGATGCCGGAACCGGGCGACACCCGGCCCGCCCGCCTGACCGTGCGCTGGACCGATCCGGCTTGGGCCTATCTGTTCACGCCAATCCGCAGCGCTGTGAATTGGCTGGCTGACCGGGCCGACGTCCTGCAATTCCTGACCATCCGCAGCTATCTGACCTTGATGTTCACCGCGCTGGTGGTGGTTCTGGCGCTGGTCGCGGTGGTGCGGTCATGATCGCGTCGGTGATCCACCAGATCGTGCAAATGGCGCTGGTGCTGATCCTGGCTCCGCTGCTCACCGGCTGGGTGCGGCTGGTCAAGGCGCGGCTGCTGGGGCGGCGGGGACCGTCCTTGCTTCAGCCCTACCGCGACCTCGCCCGGCTGCTGCGCAAAGAGGTGGTGTTGGCCAACAACGCCTCCTGGCTGTTCCGCTCCGTTCCTTATGTGATGTTCACCGCCATTTGGCTGGCCGCCGGGCTGGTGCCGGTCTTCACCACCGATCTGGCGCTGGCCCCCACCGCCGATTTGATCGCGTTGATCGCCCTGCTGGGAACCGCGCGCTTCTTTCTGGCGCTGGCCGGGATGGACACGGGAACCAGCTTTGGCGGCATCGGCTCCTCGCGCGAGATGATGATCGCGGCGTTGGCCGAGCCGGCGATGCTGATGGTGGTGTTTTCCGTCGCCGTGCTGGTCCGCACCACCTCGCTGGCGGAAATCGCCACCTACATGATGGGCGGAACGGTTGGGCTGCGGGTGTCGCTGGCGCTGGCGCTGATCGCGCTGGTGATGGTGGCGATCGCCGAAAACGCCCGCATCCCCATCGACAATCCGGCGACGCATCTGGAACTGACCATGGTGCATGAGGCGATGGTGCTGGAATATTCCGGCCGCCATCTGGCGCTGATCGAGGGCGCGGCGATGCTCAAGCTGCTGCTCTACGCCGCGCTGATCGCCTGCGTCTTCCTGCCCTGGGGCATGGCGACGCCGACCCATGGCAACCCGCTGATTGGTTTGCTGAGCTTTCTGGCCAAGCTGGCGGCGGCGGGAACCGCGCTGGCGGTGTTTGAGACCAGCATCGCCAAGATGCGCGTCTTCCGCGTTGGCGAGTTTCTCGGCGGCGCGCTGCTGCTCAGCCTGCTGGGGGCTATCTTCCTTTACGTGTCGCGGGGGGTGTGAGTGATCGACATCGGTTACGACGCGGCCCACCTGCTCGGCGCGCTGGTTCTGCTGACCAGCTTCGCGCTGCTCTACCAACGGCGGCTGTTCTCGCTGCTGAACGTCTTCACCGTGCAGGCGCTGGCGCTGAGCGGGGCGGCGGCGTGGCAGGCCTACGCCCATGACGAGCCGCATCTTTACATCACCGCGATCCTGACCCTGGGCTTGAAGGCCATCGCCATTCCGGTGGCGCTGCACCGGATCATCCAGCGCCTGCACATCGAACGGACGGTCGAACCGGCGCTGGGCATTGGTTTGACCATGGTGGCCGGGGTGTCGCTGGTCACGCTGTCGATCCTGCTGGTTCTGCCGGTGACGGAGAACGCCACGGCGCTGACCCGCGAGGATCTGGCGCTGTCCCTGTCGGTGGTGCTGCTGGGGCTGCTGATGATGATTTCCCGGCGCAACGCGGTCAGCCAAGTGGTCGGCTTCATGTCCATCGAGAATGGCTTGATCCTGGCGGCGGTCGGCGTGGCGGGGATGCCGCTGGTGGTGGAAATGTCCATCGCCTTTTCCGTCATGGTCGCCTTCATCATCTTCGGCATCTTCCTGTTCCAAATCCGCGAACGGTTCGAGACGTTGGACATGCGCAAGATCGAAAGCTTCCGGGGGGAAAGCGATTGACCCCGGCGCTGCCCTTTGTCCTGATCGCGCCGCTGGTCGCCGCGCTTCTTCTGGTTCTCGTGCCCAACTGGCGCGTGGCCTCCTGGCTGAACGTCGGGGCCTGCGCGGTGACGCTGGCGGCGGCGCTGACCCTGTTCACCGCCAAACCGGCGGCCACGGCCATGCTGGTGCTCGACGCCTTCAACGTCACCTTGATCGCGCTGACCGCCTTTGTCGGGCTGACCACCTCGGTCTTCTCGGCCAGCTACATCGGGCATGAGGTGGCGAGCGGCAAGCTGAACCCGCTGCGGCTGCGCTTTTACCACGCCATGTACCAAGCCTTCCTGTTCACCATGCTGCTGGCCTTGTCGGCCAACAATCTGGGCGTGCTGTGGGTGGCGGTGGAAGGGGCGACGCTGACCACCGTGTTGATGGTCAGCCTGTACCGCACGGCGGCCAGCATCGAAGCGGCGTGGAAATACTTCATCCTGTGCGGCGTCGGCATCGCGCTGGCCCTGTTCGGCACCATCCTGATCTATCTGGCGGCGCAGCCGGTGATGGGGCCGGGGCTGGCGGCGATGACCTGGACCCGGCTGCTGGCCGACAGCGCGAAGATCGAGCCGAACATCCTCAACCTCGCCTTCGTCTTCCTGCTGATCGGCTATGGCACCAAGGTTGGTTTGGCCCCGCTGCACGCGTGGTTGCCCGACGCCCACGCCGAAGGGCCGACGCCGATTTCCGCCGTGCTGTCGGGGCTGCTGCTGAATGTGGCGCTCTACGCCGTGCTGCGGTTCAAGATGCTGCTGGCGGCGAACGGGGCGACGATGGCGCCGGGGCCGCTGATGATGGTGATGGGGCTGTCGTCGCTGTTCCTGGCCGGTTTGATGCTGTACCGGCGGCGCGACATCAAACGCTTCTTCGCCTACAGCTCCATCGAGCATATGGGCATCATCGCCTTTGCCTTTGGCATTGGCGGGCCGCTGGCGAATTTCGCCGGGCTGCTGCACATGGCGATGCACAGTCTGACCAAATCGGCGATTTTCTACGCCGTCGGCCACGCGGTGCAGGCCAAGGGAACCCAGAAGATCGACGGCATCCGGGGCCTGACGGTCAGTCATCCGGCCTTGGGCTGGGGGCTGCTGGCCGGGGTGCTGGCGATCGCCGGGCTGCCGCCCTTTGGCGTGTTCATGAGCGAGTTCCTGCTCATCACCAACACCTTCGCCCGGCAGCCTCTGTTGGCGCTGGTCCTGGTTTTGGGCATCCTGCTGGCCTTCGGGGCGCTGGTCCTGCGGGTGCAGCAAATCTGCTTTGGCGCGCCGACAGGGGAAAGCCACCCGATTCACGGCACGCTGGCGCCGCTTTACGCGCATCTGGCGCTGGTGCTGCTGGCCGGGCTGTGGTTGCCGGGGCCGCTGGTCGCCTGGTTCCAGACCGTCGCCGCGATGTTGGGTTAGGGGAGGGCGCATGTACGGCGAAGAACCCCTGTTCGGTCTGCTCAACCGCCTTGGTCGCCCGGCGCCAAACCATCGGCCTTGGCCGCGCCACGTCACCGACCGCGCCGGTTGGCGGTTGTTGATCGACCATCTGGGGCAAAACAACTGGTCGCTGCTCGGCTTGTGGGGCGACCGCGCCGCTGACGGCCTGTCGGTCCATGCCGCCCTGCGCGAGGATCTGTCCGGCGACGTCGGGCTGGTCAGCCTGCCATGCCCGGACGGGCGATTCCCCAGCCTGTCCGCCGTCCGCCCCGCCGCCATCCGGTTGGAACGCGCCGCCTGCGACCTGTTCGGCCTGACCGCCGAGGGGATCACCGACCCGCGCCCCTGGCTCGATCATGGGCAATGGGGCCTGCGCCATCCGCTGGCCCAGACGCCGACATTCTCCACGCCGCCCACCGCGCCCTATCCCTTTTTGAAAAGCGAAGGCCACGGCCTGCATCAGATTCCGGTCGGCCCGGTCCATGCGGGCATCATCGAACCCGGCCATTTCCGCTTCACCGCCAACGGCGAAACCGTGGCGCGGCTGGAGGAGCGGCTTGGCTATGTCCACAAGGGGATCGAGGGGCTGACGCGCGGCAAGCCGGTGCTGGAGGCGGCGCGGATCATCGCCCGGCTGTCGGGCGACAGCACGGTCGCCCATTCCATCGCCTTCGCCCGCGCGGTCGAATCCGCGCTCGCCCTCACGATTCCGCCGCGCGCGGTCTGGCTGCGCGCCCTGATGGCGGAGTTGGAGCGTCTCGCCAACCATTTTGGCGACATCGGCGCGATCTGCAACGACGCCGCGTTCGCCTTCATGCTGGCCGAACTCAGCCAATTGCGCGAGGCGGTGTTGCGCGCCGCCGACGCCTGTTTCGGCCACCGGCTGATGATGGATTGCGTGATTCCCGGCGGCGTTTTCCCCGACATCGCCGAAACCGGACCGAAACGGCTGCTTGACCTGACCATCGAGCTTCGCCGTCGCTTCGCCCCGCTGGTCGCCATTTACGACAACAAGGCGTCCTTGCAGGACCGCACGGTGTCCACCGGGATCGTCAACACCGGGCTGGTCAATCGCTTTGGCGCCGGGGGGCATGTCGGGCGGGCGTCGGGCCGGGGGCTGGACGCCCGCAAATCGCCCGGCTACGCTCCTTACAACGATCTTGAGTTCGAGGTTCCGGTCCTGACCGAAGGCGACGTGAACGCGCGCGTCTGGATCCGCATCCGCGAGGTCGAACAATCCCTGTCGTTGGTCGAGCAGATCGTCCGCCGCATGCCCGGCGTGCCGCGCGGCCCCGACGGCATCACCCCGCCGCCGCTGCTCCCCATGGATCACATTCTGGACCACGCCAAGGCGGGCGGGGGAGGCGAGGGGATGGCGCTGGTCGAATCCTTCCGGGGCGAGATTCTGACCTGGGTGCGGATCGCCGCCGACGGCACGGTGGAGCGCTGCCACCCGCGCGATCCCTCTTGGTTCCAATGGCCGCTGCTGGAGGCCGCCATCGAGGGCAACATCGTCGCCGACTTCCCGCTGTGCAACAAATCCTTCAACTGTACCTATTCCGGCCACGACCTGTAGGGGAGGCGGACCATGTTCAAGCACATCCTGCGGTCGCTGACCGGCGGCCCGGTGACGGAAGCTGCTCCCGCCCCATCGCCCGATGGTTTGGCCGAATTGGCGGGTCTGGTGGATCGCGCCGCCAAGGCGCGGCTGGGCCGCAGCCTGTCGATTCGCGCGGTGGACGCCGGATCCTGCAACGGCTGCGAGTTGGAACTCCACGCCATGAACAACCCGCTCTATGATCTGGAGCGTTTCGGCCTGCGCTTCGTCGCCTCGCCGCGCCACGCCGACGTGCTGCTGGTGACGGGGCCAGTCACCAAAAACATGGCCGACGCCCTGCGCCGCACCTGGGAGGCGACGCCCGATCCCAAATGGGTGGTGGCCTGCGGGGCCTGCGCGATTGACGGCGGGGTGTTCGCCGGTTCCTACGCCTGCCTTGGCCCGGTTGAGACGGTGATTCCCGTTGATCTGCGCATCCCCGCTGCCCCGCCAACCGAGTTGCTGGCGGGTTGCTGGCTCTGTTGGAGCGCAGCGCGCGGGCGCGTAGCGACCAAAACCAAAAATGGCCGGAACCACAGCTTCCGGCCCTGTCATCAAAACACAGCGCGACCGAATCAGGCGGCATCCGGCTTTCCGCCAAAACCCAGACCGGCCTTGCGGCGACAGCGTTCATCGTTTCGAACCACACGGCCTCGATTTCGCGCGAACGGCATCGTCGGCGGCCCGGTTGCGTCGAACAGCGCCCGGCACCGCTCCGGGTCCAAAGGGCGTCGCGATCTTCGTGCGCATCCGCGCGCCCAAAATCGCCACGCCCGGCTGCATCCCACGAAGAGGGGGCGGGCGTCTCCAGCGCACGACGCAGAATCGCCGCGTCTTCGGCGACAGGCGTTCCGCAGGCCCGTTCGATGAAATGCACCAGCCGCGTGCTCCGGCCCCGGCGGCGGGGGGGCGGACGCACGCGTGGCGGACCACAAAAGCCCCCGCCAACTGTTGACCGCAAGGAGCCGATCAGAAGGAACCAGGGCCAACGGCGCCGAAGGGCGCGGCAATCGCATCTCTCCCAAATAGCTTGACGATCATCACGCCGACAGTCATGGGACGATTGTCGAGCTGGGACACAGGCAGAGCCCCTGAGTGTAGGACAAGGGAAGCAAAGAAATCCATCATCGCGAGAAAGCACCGCGGCGCGATCCGGATTGGCGACCATTCCGACAACAGGGACCGAATTCCGGGCACGGTCTGATTCGCGATTTCGCCGCGAGCGGTCAAAGACGCTGTCGCGTATCTACCGACACATGGAACGCCGCCTGATCCAGCAGTTCGTCGGTCAGCGCCGCGTCGGCCCAAACACGTCGCGCGCCTCTTTGCTGCGATCAAGCAAATCCGGGCGGCGAGGGTGATTTTGACCGGCCAGCGATCAAGATCAGCGCCGTGGGCGAGGCATAACGGGTAACTCTTTGAGTGTCATGGCCTGCGCCGTCCTTCTGACGGATCAGGGGTTGAAACGGCGCGCACACGCGGACGCGCCCGCACGAGAAGACTTTCCATGGCGGACACCGACACTTGCGAGGAACTCCGACGCTTCCGCGCAGGTCATCTCCTCCATGTAGCAAGACTGACGCGCGCGCGTTGCCGTTCGGCAGGCGGCGATCCCGCGTCCACCTCCGCCCAATCTTCGGCCAATCCACAGGGTTTCCGCGCTCCAGGCGGGCGGCGATTCGTCGCGCGTCAGCGGCGCAAAGGTCGCCGTCGCCGATAGTCGATCGATCGATTGACACGATGGGTACAGCCACGTCGTGAAAGTTGCTGCTCATCGCGCAGCCAACGGTCCGCGTTCCAGATCTGAAGAAACTGCATCCGCACGATCTCTTCCGCGTACCTGGCGTTGCCGAGACCGTTGGGCCAAGGCGATGCTGCGGCGCAGATTGACGGGCGGTGAGAATCGAAACGGCTATTGCTGTCTCGCGGCGGCTCTGCCATCAGCGCCTGCGTCGGAAACCGCCTCATTCTGCCCAAGGCTCCACGCCCGTGTCCGTGTCGCTCCAGGTTGCTTTCGATAGTTATAACGGCTAGTTGAGCGTGTCCTGCGCGCAACGCGCATTTTTCCCAAAACAGCCTATTATTTCCATTAACTATATTATTAGGCTAAAATGAGATTCGCCCAAATATTCGTTTAACGGAATTAAATTCCGAAAATTGCATCCCGCTTTCGTTGCTACACTGACCATCCGGGCCTGCCCCGTCCCATCACCAATCCTCCAACCGAATCCGCCCTTTGGGAGTTCAGACGATCATGGTGAGCAGCGTTGTGTCCTATCGGCGCGTCGGTCGCGTCGGCGTCATCACCGTTGATTACCCGCCGGTCAACGCGGTGGGCGTCGGCGTCCGCAACGGCCTGCGGAGCGCGCTGGACGCCGGGTTGGCCGACGCGGGGGCCGACATCCTGCTGCTGACCGCCGCCGGGCGGACCTTCATGGCCGGGGCCGACATCAAGGAGTTCGGCAAGCCGTCCCAGCCGCCGATCCTGCCCGAGGTGATCGCCGCCTTCGACGCCAGCGCCAAGCCCATCGTCGCGGCGATCCACGGAACGGCGCTGGGCGGCGGGCTGGAGGTCGCCTTGGCCTGTCACTTCCGCGTGGCCTTGCGGTCGGCCAAGCTGGGTTTGCCGGAGGTGAAGCTCGGGCTGCTGCCGGGGGCTGGCGGCACCCAACGCTTGCCGCGCCTGATTGGCCCGGCCAAGGCGCTGGACATGATCCTGTCGGGCGATCCGGTGACGGCGGCGACGGCACTGGAGCTTGGCTTGATCGACACAGTCGATGACGGCGATTCCGCCTTGGACGCGGGCCTGCGTCTGGCTGAACGCGCCCTGGCGGAGGGCTGGGCGCCCCGCCCGACCAGCGCGCGAACCGACAAAATCACCAACATCGACCCGGACCTGTTCGCGGGCTATCGCGCCACCCTGGCCAAACGCGCGCGTCATCTGTTTTCTCCGCACCGTTGCGTCGACGCGGTCGAGGCCGCCGTCGCCCTGCCCTTCGCCGACGGCGTGGCGCGCGAGCGGGAGCTGTTTTTCGCCTGCATGGAGTCGCCCCAGCGCGCCGGATTGATCCATTCTTTCTTCGCCGAGCGTGAGGTCGCCAAGATCCCCGGCCTGCCCGCCGACACGCCCAAGCGCGACGTGCGCTCGGTGGCCGTGATCGGGGCCGGCACCATGGGCGGCGGCATCGCCATGTGCTTCGCCAACGCGGGCTTTCCGGTGCAATTGCTTGACACCGCCGCCGAGGCCCTTGAACGGGGCGTCCAGGCGATCCGCCGCAATTACGAAGCCAGCGCGAAAAAGGGCAAGCTGACCGACGCGCAGGTGGAAAGCCGCATGGCGTTGATCCGCCCCACCCTGTCCTACGACGATCTCGCCGACGCCGATCTGGTGATCGAAGCGGCCTTTGAAAACATGGAGATCAAGCGGCGGATCTTCGCGGAGTTGGATCGGGTGTGCAAGCCGGGGGCGATTCTGGCCACCAACACCTCGACCTTGGACGTCAACGCCATCGCCGCCGCGACCTGCCGTCCGCAAGACGTGGTGGGGATGCATTTCTTCAGCCCGGCCAACGTCATGCGCCTGTTGGAGAATGTCCGTGGCGCGCAAACGGCGGACGATGTGCTGGCCACCGTGATGGATCTGGCGCGGCGGATCGGCAAGGTCGGCGTGCTGGTCGGGGTCTGCTATGGCTTCGTCGGCAACCGCATCCTGCACCAGCGCGGGCGGGAATCCATGGCCCTGGTGGAGGAGGGAGCCTCGCCCCAGCAGGCCGACCGGGTGCTGACGGAGTTCGGCTTCCCGCTCGGCCATTTCGCCATGACCGATCTGGCGGGCATCGACGTCGGGTGGCGCATCCGCGAGGAACGGCGCAAGTCCGGCGATCCCGACGCCCAGGCGGTCAATTGGCTCGACGCCTTGGCCGAACAGGGGCGATATGGCCAAAAAACGAGCGCCGGGATCTACCGATACGAGCCGGGCAGCCGGGTCGCCATCCCCGATCCGGCGGTGGACGCCTTGATTTCCGCCGACCGCGCCAAACGGGGGCTTGTCCCGCGCGACGTGTCGGACGACGAGATCCGCGACCGCTGCCTCTACGCCATGGTCAACGAGGCCGCCAAGATCCTGGATGAGGGAATCGCCGCCCGCCCGGTGGACGTGGACGCGATTTGGCTGCATGGCTATGGCTTTCCCGCCCATCGCGGCGGGCTGCTGTTCTGGGCCGATCAGGTCGGCTTGCCGGTGATCGCCAAGGCCATCGACGGCTACCACGCCCGGTTCGGCGGCAGCCATTGGGAGCTGTCGCCGCTGCTGCGCCGTCTGGCTCAAGAGGGCCGGGGCTTTCGCGATCTGTAACCGCGCGCGCCGACGGTTGGCGGATCAAGCCGGATCGGCCAACCGGCGCAAGCGCCGCGCCACCTCGGCAAGCGCGGCGTCATGGCCGTCCACAGGGTGGCGCAAACCCATGCTGGGAAACCAGGGGCGAACCGCGCTTCCCAGCGTGGACCAGTCCCCCGCCCCGCTCAACCGCCAAACCGGGGCTCCCAGCGCCGCCGCCAGTTCCCCGACCGCCGTCGGGGCCGTCACCACCAGATCCAACCCAGCCATCAGCGCGGCCACGCCGTCCAGATCGTCGCGCAGATCCAGATCGGGCCAAACATGGGGGGCGACGCCGAAGCGACGCCGCGCCTCGGCCAACTCCTCGGCGCACTCGTCATATTGCAGATTGACCAGCCGCAGACCGGGCAAGGTCAGCAACGGCCCCCATTGTCCCAGGCGGCTGTAGGCCCCGGCCCGTTCCGCCGTGATCCGGCTGCTGCGCCAGCAAACCCCCACCGCCAGCCCCGGCCCCAACGCCGTCAGACGGTCGCGCCAGCGTCGGGCGTCCTCCGGCGACGGCGTCAGAAAGGGAACGCGCGCGGGAAAGGCGCCAAGGCTAGGGCGCAAGCGCGCGGCGACGTCGCCCATCGGCGCGTGGCAATCGGCGTCGCGCGGATCGACCGTCGGCGGGCGGACCTGCGCGCCGGGCAGCGCGCGGGCGAAGAGCCGGACCAGACGCGGATCGCATTCGACGATCACCCGCCCGGCCCGCGCCAGCAGATCGGGCAGAACCGTGCCGAACAGGATCTCGTCGCCCAACCCCTGCTCGCCCCAAACCAAAATCGTCCGACCGGCCAGATCCTCCCCCCGCCATGCGGGCAGGGCCAGCGGACGGACCTGCGCCTCCCCGCTGGCGAAGCGCTGTTGGTAATCCGACCAGCCCCCCGTGAGATCCCCCGCCGCCAAACGCAGCAGCCCCCGGTTCATCCGCGCGTCGGCCCGATCCGGGACCAGGATCAGCGACCGCTCGGCCCCCCGCCGCGCCTCCAGCGTCGCCCCGAGAACCTGCGCGGCGTGCCCGATGTTGAGATGGGCCTCGGCCAAGGCGGGGTTGAGCGCCAACGCCCGCCGCTGCGCCGCCAACGCGCCATCCCACAGCGCTTGCCCGGCCAGAGCGGTTCCAAGATTGGACCAGGCTTTCGCGTGACCGACGTTCACCCGTAAGGCCCGCCGGTGCCGCGCCGCCGCCTCGACGAAGCGGCCCAGCCCTTTCAGCGCCGCCCCGCCCGTGGTCCAGGCCCCCGCCAGCGCCGGGGCCAGAGCCAGCGCGTTCCGGCAAGCGGCCACAGCCTCGTTGTGGCGCTTGCCGGTCAGGAAGGACGCCCCCAGATTGCCCCAGCTTTCCGCCGATTGCGGGCGCAGGCGCACGGCGCGGCGATGGCAGGCGATGGCGTTGTCGATGGTCTCGTTCCGCCCTTGCAGGGCGACGCCCAGATTGTTCAACGCTTCGACGAAGGCCGGGAACAGGGCCAGGGCGCGGCGGTGCTGTTCGATGGCGGCCTCAATCCGCCCCTGCCCGGCCAGCGCAAGGCCAAGATTGGCGTGGGTCGCCGCCCGATCCGGCTCCCGCGCGACCGCCCGCCGGTGCCAAGCCTCCGCCGCCACCGGGTCGCCCAGCCCGCGCAGGATCGCGCCCAACAGATCCAGCGTCGCCGCCCGGTCGCCGCCCAGATTCACCGCCCGATGCAGGCTGTCCGCCGCTTCGGCGCGGCGGCCCAGATGGAACAGGGCGACGCCCAAACCGGCGTGGGCGTCGGCGTCGTCCTCGGCCAGCGCCAAAGCGGCTCGATACTGCTCGGCGGCCTCGACCGCCCGGCCCAGATCGTTCAGCAGCGCGCCCAGCCCAAGCCGGGCGTCGAGCGCCTGGGGATCGCGGGCCACGGCGTCGCTCAGGCAGGCCAGCGCCTCGGTCCGCCGCCCCATGGCGTGCAGCACGGTCCCGAGATTGGCCAACGCCTGGGGAAAATCTTGGCGCTGCGCCAAGGCGGCGCGATACCGCGCTTCGGCGTCCGGCAAACGACCAAGCGCCTGAAGCGCGCTGCCCAGATTGTTCAGCGCGTCCGGGTGGATCGGGCGCAGGCGTAGCGCGGTTTCATACCGCGCCACCGCTTCGGGCAAGCGGCCCAACGCCTGGAGCGCGGATCCAAGATTGCCGTGATGCTCGGCGACGTCCCCCCGCCGGGCGATGGCCCGTTCGATCAGCGCCACGGCCTCCGGGTTGCGCCCCTGCTGGTGGGCGATGACGCCCGACAGATGCAGCGCGTCCGCGTGATCGCCATCCAAGGCCAGGATGCGGCGATAACAGGACTCGGCCTCCGTCAGCCGCCCGGCTTGGTGATGCCGCAGCCCCTCGCTCAGCAGGTCCGCCAAAAGCTTTGGGTCGGTGGGCGGCGATGGCGTGGGTTTGGTCGGCTCCGGCGGCGCGAGACGGCGCAAGTCGGCGGCCATCCGGGCCAGCGTGTCGGGCAGCGCCTCGCCCGCGCGCGGTTGGAACAGCCGCATCGTCGGAAACCACGGGCGAACCGACGCGCCAAGCTGCGTCCAGTCGCGCGTGCCAAAGCGCCAGACCGGCGCGCCCAGCGCGCCCGCCAACTCGCCAACCGACATGGCGGGCGACATCACCAAATCCAAATTGGCGATCAGCGCGGCCACCCCGTCGAAATCATCCTTCAGGTTCAAATCGTCCCAGCGGTGCAGGCGAACGCCGAAACGCGCCTCGGCCTCCCGGACCTCGTCCGCGCAATCGCCATATTGCAGAACCACCCAAGCGATGCCGGGAATGGCGAACAATGGCCCCCATTGACTGAGATCCAGGTAAGCGGCGCGACGCTCCGCCGTCAGAAACTGGCTGCGCCAACCGATGCCGACGGTCAAAGCCCCACCCAATTCAGCCACCCGATCCCGCCAGCGCGCGACCAGGGCCGGATCGGGAACCAACCAGGACGGGCGGGCGGGAAACGCGGACAGGCCGGGACGGGTCACGCGCGCCAGCGACCCCATTGGAACGTGACGGTCGTAATCGGCGATGGCCAACGTCTCCCGCCCCTGCCCGTCGATGGCCTCGGCCCGCACCAGGACGCCGGGGAAGGAGCGGGCGAAGAGCGGAACCAGACGGCGGTCCACCTCGATGATGGTGGAGCGGGTTCGCGCCGCCGCCTCGGCGCACAGGCCGGAAAACAGGATGCTGTCGCCCACCCCCTGCTCGCCCCAGATCAGCAGGCGACGCCCGGTCAAATCCTCCCCCCGCCACGCCTGGGCGCGTGGTTGCCGCCCGGCCCCCACCTGCCCGGAGGCGAAGCGCCACGCGTAACCGGCCCAACCAGCGGCCAAATCGCCGCGCTCCAGCCGCAACAGCCCCTTGTTGAAATGGGCCAGCGCCAGATCGGGACGCAGCCGCAACGCCCGGTCATAGCTCCGCTCGGCCTGCGGGTCGCCCAGCCGTTGCCCGGCCAGACCAAGATTGCTCCAGGCTTCGGCGTAGGCGGGATCCAGGACGACGGCGCGGCGATACCAGGGAGCGGCCCCGGCAAAATCCTGCCGCCCTTGCAGGGCGTGGCCGTAATTGTTGTTCGGCACGGCGTCGCCGGGAGTGAGGCGAACCGCGCGGCGGTGGCAGGTTTCGGACTCCGCGAAACGCTCCCCCTCCCGCAGGGCGTTGCCGAGGTTGGAGTGAACCTCCGCCCGGCCCGGATCCAGCGCGGCGGCGATCCTCCAGGCGGGCAACGCCGCTTGTGTCCGCCCCTGCGCCTTGCGGGCGTTGCCCAGATTGTTCCAGGCCCCCGCCAGATCCGGTTTGCGGGCGAGCGCGGCGCGGTGCAGAGCTTCCGCGTCTGCCGGGCGTCCCTGGGCGGCGCGGATCGAGCCGAGATTGTCGCAGGGTTCGGCAAAGCCCGGGTTGATCGCCATCGCCGCGTCGAAGCAGGACGCGGCGTCGTTCGGCTGATTCATCGCTTGAAGAAGAAGACCAAAATTATTCAAAAATAACGGATTTTCCGGCTCAAGCCTCAACGCGTCGATGTAACGTCCGGCGGCCTCCTCCAGCCGCCCGGCGGCGTGCAGGCTGGCGGCCAGACCGGCCAGCGCGACGGCGTCGCTGGCCGCCGCGCCGCCGCGCGCCATCGCTTGACCCAGCGCGTCGGCGGCCTCCCCGGCCCGGCCCAAGGCGTTCAGGCTGGCGGCGAGGTTGTTCCAGGGGCGCGGGTCGTTGACCAGCCGTTCGGCGGCCCGGCGGTGCGCGGCGACCGCCTCCTCAAACCGCCCCAGATCATGCAGGATCGCGCCGAGATTGAGGTGGGCGTCCGCCAAATCAGGGGACAGCCGCGCCGCTTCGGCGTACTGAAGCGCCGCGCGCTCGCGCTGCCCCAGCGCCGCCAGAGCCAGCCCCAAATTGAACCTTGCCCCGGCGTGGTTGGGGTTGCGGGCGATGGCGCGCTCTTGCGCCGCCACCGCCTCCGTCACCCGGCCCAGCGCCTGGAGAACCAGCCCCCGGTTGCCGTGGAAGTCGGCGGGCTTGGGATCAAGCTTGATCGCTTTATCAATAAATTCAATTGCTTCTTCATTTTTGTTCATCTGATGCTTGAGGACGCCAAGCAGGTGAAGCGCGTCGGCGTGCTTGGGGCGTGCGCGCAAAACCTTGTGGTACAAGGCTTCCGCCGCGTCGAGAGCGCCCGTTTGGTGCAGACGCAACGCTTCGGAAAACCACGCGTCCACGCTCACAAAACACCTCCGCTTAAACGCGCAATCTCTTGAGACGCCTTAAAGATCGCCCCATCAAGACCGCCACCGACCGGCGGACGCAGGCTGCGCATGCTGGGGAACCAGGGGCGGGTTGCCGCCCCCAGATGGGTCCAGTCCGGGCTGCCGAGGCGCCAGACCGGCACGCCCAGCGCGCCGGCGAACTCGCCCGCTGAGGAGGCCACCGTCACCGCCAGATCCAGCCCGGCGACCAGGGCGGCGGTCCCCTCCAGATCTGCGGTTTGGTCCAGATCGCTCCAGCGATGGATGGTCACGCCGAAACGACGTTCGGCGGCGACGATCTCCTCCTCCCGCCCGTCATACTGAAGGCTGACGATTCGCAGATGGGGCAGGCGCAACAGCGGCCCCCATTGGTCGAGCGTGGTGTAGGCGGACCGCCGTTCCGTGGTGATCCGGCGGCTGGTCCAAGCGACGCCGACGGTCAGCCCCGGCCCCAGTCCGGCCAACCGCCCGCGCCAGTCCGCCGCTCGCGCCGGGTCCGGGACCAGCCATCCCGACCGCGCCGGGAAATCAGCCAACCGCCCGCGCAGCAGGCGCGGCAGCGAGCCGAAAGGCAGATGGCGATCCGCATCGTCGGGCCGCGCGGTTGGCGCCCGCGCCTGCGCGGACGGGAAGGAGCGCTGGAACAACGGGACCAGCCGGGGATCACATTCGATGATGAGGGAGCCGACCCGACCAACCAGATCGGACAGGATCGACCCGAACATAAGCTCGTCGCCCAACCCCTGCTCAGCCCACAGCAGCAAACGGCGCCCGGTCAAATCCTCGCCCCCCCATTCCGGCATGGGAAATTCGCGTGGACGCCCCAGACGGCCCGAGGTGAAACGGTCGGCGTAATCCTCCCATCCGGCTTTCAAACGCCCGTGCCGCAGCCGCAGCAGGGCGCGGTTGAAACGGGCGGTCGATTCCCTGGGGTCAAACTCCAGCGCGCGGGTGAAGCTGTTTTCCGCCGCACGGTCATCGCCCAGATCCTGAAACGCTTGGCCAAGGTTGGAGTGGGCGGCGGCGTAGTCGGGCCGCAGATCCAGCGCCCGACGTTGCAGGACCGCCGCCTCGGCGCTGCGCCCTTGCAGACGGCGGACGCTGCCCAGATTGGTCAGCGCCTCCGTCATCAGCGGGGCCAGCCGCAGGGCCTTGGCAAAGGCGCCAGCGGCCTCATCGATGCGGTCGCGCTTTTGCAGTTCCAGCCCCCAACCGTTCCACGCCT
This sequence comes from Azospirillum cavernae, assembly GCF_003590795.1. Classification (GTDB taxonomy): domain Bacteria; phylum Pseudomonadota; class Alphaproteobacteria; order Azospirillales; family Azospirillaceae; genus Azospirillum; species Azospirillum cavernae. Next base: position 329,761 of record NZ_QYUL01000005.1, on the reverse strand, counting down.
CCGCGTCGGACGGCTGCACGGTCATGTGACGGCGATAGGGCGCCTCGGCGGGTTGGCCGCGCCGTTGCAACGCGCCCGCCAGAGCCAGCAGCGCCCCAGCGTGATCGGGACGTTGGCGCAGCGCCTCGCGCAAGATGGCCTCCCCCTCGTCGGCCCGGTCCAGGTCGAGCAGAGCGAGTCCAAGGGCGGCGCGGGCGTCAGCAAGGTGGGGGGCGAGCGCCAAGGCCTGCCGCAACACCGCTTCCGCCTCGCCCGAGCGGTTCAGCGTGCGCAGAACGGCGCCCAAATTGCCCAACGCCTCGGCGTAGTCGGGTCGGGTCCGCAGAGCATCGCGGTAAGCGGCGGCGGCTTGATCAAACCGTCCCTGCGCGTTCAGGGCGTTGCCCAAACTGTTGGCGGCTTCCGGGAAGGGAGCGCGCAGGCGCAGGGCGGCGCGCGCCGCCGCCTCGGCCTCCCCCGCCCGGCCAAGAGCCTGGAACGCGTAAGCCAGATTGGCGTGATAATCGGGGACCGTCCGGTTTGCGGACACCGCCTGCTCGATCAAATCGACGGCCTCTGCGAAGCGCCCGGTCTGGCAGGCGATCATGCCCAACAAATGCAGCGCGTCGGGTTGGCGGGGGTGAGCGGCCAAAGCCTGCCGGTACAGCGCCTCGGCCTCGGCCAGCCGCCCGGCCTGATGCAGCGGCACGGCTTGGGCCAACAGCGCGGTGGCGGCATTTCCCCCCGCCTTGGCGGCGGTCTTGCCCCCGTTGGCGTTGGTGTTGGCGGCCCTGCGTTGGTTCCGGTTCATTCCTGCCGCCTGCTGGTCGGTTGGCGCGTGTGGCCCTAGCCAATAGCATGTTTCCGAAGGATGCACAGAGCGGGCGTCTTTTCCACACAACCCCACCCACGACCCTGCGGAAAGTTGACCGCCCTGTCGGCAAAACAGGGTAAATATAGGGGATCAAACAGCCGATCTGCACAACCGCCGCCGAACTTAGGGTCCCACCGACCCGGCAACAGGAACGTCACCATGGACATGATCGAACAGACGCTGGCCGTCGCGACCGAGCATCACCGCGCCGGGCGCACCGATGAGGCCCAGCGCCTGTATCGCGATGTGCTGGACGCATCGCCCGGCCACCCCGACGCGCTGCATCTGCTGGGCGTGATCGCTCTGCAAAGCGGACAGGCGGCGGAAGCGGCGGAGTTGATCGGCAAGGCCGTGGTCAGCGATGGCGGATCGGCCCTGTTCCACGCCAACCTCGGCCACGCCCTGCACGCCTGCGGGCGGACGCGCGACGCCGCGCTCAGCTTCGCCCGCGCGCTGACCCTGCTCAACAACCAGGGGGAGGGCTGGGCCAACATCGGGGCGCTGGCCAATCTGATCCGCCGCTACGACGACGACACCCGCAAAGCGGCGGCGGCGGAGGTTGACGCGACCTATGGCATGGGCGACGTGATGCGCCGCCATTCCGTGCTGTTCCTGCTGACGGGCGACATCGCGCATTACCAGAATCTGGTTCAGGCGGTGCTGGACGAACCCCTGCGCTTTTCCGTGGCGTCGCTCCATTACGCCTATTGGGGCATGGCCATGCGGCTGTTCCAGGGCGAAGGCCACATTGGCGACGTCGGCGCTTTCACCAGCGGCCCCTTCCGTCGATTTTACCGTCTGTTGGTCGAAGAGACCGCCCGGCGTTACGGCATCGCCGTGCGGGTGCGCCGCGCCCAACCGCGCGACTCGATCAAGCGCGTGGCGCTCATCACCAATCAGATGCTGGGCCAGGGCCACCAGCCGACGGTGGACGCCTTCGACTACGCCCGCCGTCTTCAAGAGCAGGGCTGCGAGGTTGTCATCATCAACCCCAACGCCATGGCGGTGTCGGGTGAAAATGGCTTCGTTCCCGAATACAGCTACAACGTGACCGAGGAGTATGACGGCGACCAGACCATCACCGCCTTTGGCGCGCGGGTGCGGATGCTGTCCTTCCCGCAAAAGCATTTCGACGAAAGCAAGCTGCACGCCATCGTCGACGCGGTTGAAGGCTTCGATCCCGACGTCATCGTGTCGTTCGGCGGCTCCAACGCCATCGCCGATCTGTTCGCCCGCACCCGGCCCGTCGTTTGCCTGCCGACGTCGACCGGGTTGCCGCCGTCGCTCGCCCGGCTGATTTTGGGCTGGGGGCCGGAGGACAGCGCGGAAGGCTGGCCCGACGATGTGCGGGACCGTTTCCGCCCCTTCTCCTTTGGCTGGACCCTGCCCGAGGGCGGCGCGCCGCTGACGCGCGGCGATTTTGGCCTGGACGAGGGCGTCCCGGTCTTCGTCGTCGTCGGCAACCGCCTGGATCAAGAGGCCGGGCCGGACTTCCTAACCCGCATCGACGCGCTGTTGGATCGGCTTCCCACCGCGCGGGTCGCCTTCGCGGGCGCGGTGGAGAGCCTGCCCACCCGCGTCGCCACGCTGCGCAACGCCGCCCGCGTTGACGTTCTGGGTCATGTGGACGATATCCGCGCTTTTTACCGGGTGGTCACGGCCTATCTGAACCCGACGCGCCAAGGCGGCGGCGGCAGCGCGGCCTTCGCGTTGGCCGAGGGGCTGCCGGTGGTCACGCGCGGCGGCGGCGACGTCGCCAGCGTCGCCGGTCCCGCCTTCATTGTCGCTGACGACGAGGCGTTCCTGGACCGGGCGGTCGCTCTGGTTGAAGACGCCGATCTGCGCGCCCAACAATCCGCCGCCGCCAAGGCGCGTTTCACCGAAACCGGCGACCGCGCGCGCTCGGTGGAGCGGTTGCTGTCCTACGCGCTGGAGGCGCAACAACCCCGCTGACAACCGACGACCAGGGGCGGAACTCCCGCCCCTGGTCCGTCTGGGATATCCGTTGGGGTTACAGCCCGAGATAGGCCTGTTTCACCGCCGGGTCGTCGAGCAGCGCCGCGCCGGCGCCGGACAGCGCCACCCGTCCATTTTCCAGAACATAGGCGCGCTGGGCGATTTTGAGCGAGGCCGCGACGTTCTGTTCAACCAGAATGATCGTCATGCCGTCCGCCGCCAGAGCGCGGATGATGCGAAACAGCTCCTGCACCAGCGCGGGGGACAGGCCCAGCGACGGCTCGTCGAACATGATGAGGTCGGGCTTTCCCATCAAACAGCGGCCAATCGCCAGCATCTGTTGTTCGCCGCCCGACAAAGTTCCGGCGGCCTGATCCATCCGCTCCAACAGGCGGGGGAACAGGGCCAGAACCCGTTCCATGGTCTGCTTGGCCGAGGCGCGGGCGCGCGGGATGACCGCGCCCATCTCCAGATTCTCGCGGATGCTCAGGCTGGGGAAGATTTGCCGCCCCTCCGCCACCTGCCCGATGCCGAGATCGCACACGACGTGACTGGGCAGCCCCGCGATGTCCCGGCCCCGGAACTGGATGCTGCCGCGCGCCGGTTTCAGAATCCCCGCCACCGTGCGGATGAGCGACGTCTTGCCCGCGCCGTTCGCCCCGACAATCGCCGTGGTCGATCCCTCCGCCACCTCCAACGTCACGCCGTCGAGCGCCTGGGCGTCGCCGTAAAACAGGTCGAGATCGGAAACGGTCAGCATGGCGGGCGCACCGGCGGAAACGAAGGGGAGCGCACTCTACCCCGCGCGCCGCGACTTTTCATCTTTCCTCACGCGGGGCCTTGTTCACTTGGCGAAAAACAACGCGCTCATGGTCAGGCCAACGGCGATGATGCCGCCGCGCAGAACGCGCTGCGGGATCCGGCGGCCCAGCCGCGCGCCGACATAGCCCCCGGCCACCGCCGCCAGCACCATCAACGCGGCCTTGGGCCAATCCACCGCCCCGCCCAGCGCGTAGGCGACCACGGCGATCGCCGTCAGCACGGTGGAGAACAGATTTTTCAGCCCGTTCATGGCGTTGAGGTTGGTCATGCCGAACAGGCTCAACTGCGCCAGCAGCAAAATCCCCAACCCACCGTTGAAATAGCCGCCATAAACCGACACGACGAGCAGCGTGCCGAGCAGCGCGCCGCGCCCGTGCAACCCGACCGCGCGCAGACGGGCGGCCAACGCTCCGCCAAAGGCGAACAGCCCGGTGGCGGCCAGCAGCAGCCACGGCACGATGCCGCGAAACACCGCGTCCGGCGTCACCAGCAACAGCCCCGCCCCGGCCAACCCGCCCGCCAGACTGACCAGAGCCAGCAACGGCAAGCCAACCTCGCCCACCGGCGTCAAGTCTTGGCGGTAGCCATACAGCCCGCTGGCGTAGCCGGGCAGCAACGCCACCGTGCCGGTCGCGTTGGCGGCGACCGGCGGCACCCCCGCGTAGATCAAGGCGGGCAAGGTGAGAAAGCTTCCCCCACCAGCGACGGCGTTCATCGCCCCGGCCAGAAAGGCGGCGGTCAACAGCAAAAGTTCGGTCATCATGTCCGGTCGCGCAGTTCCCGGCGAATGATCTTGCCGGTGGTGGTCATGGGCAGGCTGTCGAGGAAAGCGATGGCGCGCGGGTATTCATGCGCCGCCAACCGGGTTTTCACATGCTCCTTGATCGAGGCGACGAGGGCGTCGTCCGCCGTCACCCCGTCCTGAAGCACGACGAAGGCCTTGACGATTTCGGTGCGCAGGGGGTCGGGCACGCCGACCACGGCGGCCATGCGCACGGCGGGATGACCAATCAGGCAATCCTCGATCTCACCGGGGCCGATGCGGTAGCCCGCCGAGGTGATGACGTCGTCGTCCCGCCCGACGAAGCGGATGTAGCCGTCGGCGTCCAACTCCCCCTGGTCGCCGGTGACGAGCCAGTCGCCGATGAATTTCGCCGCCGTCGCCGTCGGGTTGTTCCAATAGCCCAGAAACATCACCGGATCGGGCCGCCGCACGGCGATCAACCCCAACGCGCCGGGCGGCAGCCGCTCGCCCCGTTCGTTGATCACCGCCACATCATGGCCGGGCGCCGGGCGCCCCATGATTCCCGGCTTCGACGGCATCAGCGTCGCGGCGGAAGAGACCAGCATGTTGCATTCGGTCTGGCCGTAAAACTCGTTGATCGTCACGCTGAAGGTCTGGCGGCCCCAATCCAGCAGTTCCGACCCCAGCGTCTCGCCGCCGCTGGCGACCGAGCGCAGGCGGTAGGCGTGGCGCGACGCCGGATCGACGACCGACCGCATCATCTTCAACGCCGTCGGCGGCAGGAAACTGTTGCGGACCTGGAACTCCGCCAGCAGACGGAAGGCCTGCTCGCCGTCGAACTTCTCAAAGCGATGGGACACCACGGTGACGCCATGGTGCCAAGCGGGCAGCAGCACGTCGAGCAAGCCGCCGATCCACGCCCAATCGGCGGGCGTCCAAATGCGGTCGCCCGGCTGCGGAAACAGATCGTGGGACATCTCCACCCCCGGCAAATGGCCCAACAGCACGCGATGGGCGTGCAGCGCCCCCTTGGGTTGGCCGGTGGTGCCGGAGGTGTAGATGATGATCGCCGGATCGTCCGCCGCCGTGTCCACCGGGGTGAAATCGTCCGCCGCCGCGTCGGTCAGGCCGTGCCAATCCAGGCAGCCGTCCGCTGTTCCGCCGCCGTCAGCGTCGGCTTCGGCGTCGATCACGAAAACCGCGCGCAGGTCGGGCAGGCGATGGCGGATCTCCGCGATCTTGGCCGCGCCCACCGTGTCCGTCACCACCGCCCGCGCCCCGCAATTGGCCAGCCGGTATTCCAACGCCTCGACCCCGAACAGGGCGAAGAGCGGCACGGCGACGCCCCCCATCTTGTAAACGGCGATGTGGGAAATGGCGGTTTCCGGCGCTTGCGGCAGCAGCACGCCCACCCGGTCGCCCCGTTCCACCCCATGCGTGGCCAACACGTTGGCGAAGCGGTTGGACAGGGCGCGGATGTCGGCGAAGCGGTACTCCTCCACCCCACCGTCGCGGCGCTTGTGGATCAGCGCCAACCGCTGCGGGTCGGCGTTAGCCCAGCGGTCGCAGACGTCGACGCCAATGTTGTAACGCGCTGGCACGCGCCACACGAAGTGATCGCGCACCGTTTCATAGCGGTCGCCGGTCGGCAGCATCGCGTTTCCCCCACCTGTTTCTTGTCGACGCCTGTTGCGTCATCCTGTCGTTGGGCGGATCATAAGGGCGAGCAACCGATGGCGTCACGCGGATGGAACAATTTGCGGGTCTGCCATGTTCATCCCAGTGACAGCGATCCACATCACGCAACCAAAGAGCCAACCATGAGCGCCCGTTCCCTTCTCGCCGCCCTCCTGTCCGCCAGCCTGTTGGCCGCGCCGCTGGCCGGTTGCGCCCAACCCGGTTACGGCGGCGACAGCTTCGGCGGCGTCAGCGCCAACAAACAGACCGCCGGGACCATTCTGGGCGGCGTGGTCGGCGGCGTCGCCGGATCACGCTTTGGCGGCGGCAGCGGCAAGCTGGTCGCCGTGGGCATTGGCACCTTGCTGGGCGCCGCGCTGGGCAACGCGGCGGGCGCGTCGCTCGACCGCGCCGATCAGACCTACGCGGAACAAGCCGCCCAAAACGCCTATGGCGCGCCGACCGGCCAGACCATCCGTTGGAACAACCCGCAAACCGGCAATTACGGAACCTACACCCCGGTGCGCGATGGCCGCAGCCAAAGCGGCGAACTCTGCCGGGAGTATCAAACCAGCATCGTCGTCGGCGGACGGACCCAGCAGGGCGTCGGCACCGCCTGCCAACAGCCGGACGGCAGTTGGCGGGTTGTGAGCTGACGGAAAAACGCGGTCAGGCGCGAACGCGCGGTTGCGCGCGGGCGCGGGGCGCGGTTAGAGCGCGGGCGATGCGAATCGCCCCCTCGCCGTCCAGCGGCAACGCGCCCGCCGCCGTCGCCATGCGCTGGCGGCGGGCGCGGTCGGCCCACAGCGTCAGCGCGGCGTCGGCGATGGTCGCCACCATGTCGCCGCCGCGCGCGTCCAGCGCGTCGCACCAGCCCAGCGTCGCCGCGTCCTGGCTGGCCAAGGCCTGATTGTCCGCCGTCACCACCAGCAACGTGGGCACGGCCAGAGCCGCCAACTCCCCCATCGTTCCGCCGCCCGCCGACACCGCCAGCCCGGATTCGGCCATCACCGCCCCCATGCGTGGGCAATCGACATGGACGGCGACGCCCGGCCCGAGACGATCCGCCAAAGCGGCGACCTCCGCCGCGCGCGGGTTGCTGCCGCCAACCACGGCGACCAAGCGGCAATCGTCGGGCCGTCGCGCCGCCAACGCCGTCAGCAGCGGCCCGGTCAGCCCGAGCGGGTCGGACCCGCCGAAGGTCAGCAGCAACACCGGACGATCCGCGATGGCGTTATGGGCTTCCCGCGCCGCCAATCGCAACTCCCGCCGCAACGGCGCGTAGCCGGGGCCGAGCAGCAGAACCGCCCCCGGCGCCATGCGGTCATAGGGCAGCCGATGCGCCTGCGGCGCGGCGTTGACCACAAGATCGGCGTGCAGCGCGCCGCCGTCGCCCAGATCATCCCACGCCATCACACGGATCCGCGCCGCCTGCAACCCGGCGCGGTAGGCTTCGCCAAAGCGGTAGCCGTCCAGCATCACCGCCGAACAATGCTCCAGCCGCATGGCCGAGCGGGTGGCCGCCAGATCCGCCGCCTCCCCCACCGGCCCGGCGATGGCGATCCGGCGAAAACCCTCCGCCGTCAGTCGCCGGTCGATGGCCGGGGTGGATTCGGCGCTGGCGAACAGCACCTCATGCCCATCGTCGCGCAGCGCCTCGGCCACCGCGAGGCAGCGCATCACATGCCCCGTTCCAATCTCGGGGGATGCGTCGGCGCGGGCAAGGATGATGGCCATCGGCGTTTGTCCGAATGCGCAGCCGCTCCCCTGTCAGAAGGGGCCGCGAAACTGCACCTGATGAGCGAGTTTGGTCCGTTCCGGGTCGGGAGTCCAGGCGGGGGCCGTGGGACGAACCAACGCATGAACGGTCGAAGCGACGGTGCCGGGATTCGGGTAGAAGGCGGCCTCCAGCACCGGCGACGGCGGGCAGGCGGTGGCGGCGAAGCCGATGCGCTTGACGGCGATTCCACCCTCCGGCCCGACCCGCTCCAACACCGCCGCGACGATCTCCGCCCCGGCTCCGCAGGCGGTCCAGCCATTGTCAGCCACCACCAGACGCCGGGTGCGCCGGGCCGATTCCACAATGGTGTCGATGTCGAGCGGGGTCAGCCAAATCGGGTCGATCACCTCCGCGCCGATGCCGATTTCGGCTAGCAATTCACGCGCGCGCAGGCATTCCAGAACCATGTTGGAGATGCCGACCAACGTCACGTCGTCGCCCGGCGCCACCACCCGCGCCTTGCCCGGCAAAACCTCATACGGGGTTTCCGGGACATAGGCCTCGGTCGGATACAGCAGCCGGTGTTCCATGAAGATCACCGGGTTGTCGTCGCGGATCGCCGCGATCATGCAGCCCTTGACGTCGTGCGCGTTGCTGGGCGCCACCACCTTCAGCCCCGGCACATGCATGAACATCGAATGCAGGCCCTGGGAATGCTGGGCGCCCTGCCCCCACGATTTGCCGACCATGGAGCGGACGACCAGCGGCACCTTGACCGACCCGCCATACATGGCGCGCGCCTTCGCGCCGATGTTGACCAGTTGGTTCATGCAGAGCAGCAGGAAATCCATGCGGATGTGGACATGGATCGGGCGCATCCCGGCCATCGCCGCGCCGATGGCCACGCCGGTCATCGCGTCTTCCGACAAGGGCGTGGTGAAGACGCGCTCCGGCCCGAACTCCTCCAGCAGACCGGCGGTCGAACCCTGAATCGACTTGTGGTCGTCCACGTCGAGGCCGAAGACGAAGACGTCCCCATCGCGCCGCATTTCCTGCGCGACCGCTTCGCGCAGAGCGTCAACGTAGCGCAGCAGGCGCCCTTCAGGCATAGACGTGGTCATAGAGATCCTCGGACACCGGGAAGGGGCTGGTTTCGGCGAAGGCAAAGGCGGCGGCGACGGTGGCTGTGATCTCCGTCTCCAGGGCGGCGACGCGCTCCGACGGCAGCAAACCGGCGAGCCGCGCCACCTCGTCGCGCTCCGCCCAGGGCGTCATCTCCGACGCCGGGCGGTAGCCTTGGTTGAAATCCTCGTTCGGCCCGACATGCTCGCGCCAGCGGTAGCAGGTCACTTCCAGAAAGACCGGGCCATGCCCGGCGCGCATCGCCGCCACCGCCGACCGCGCCGCGTCGCGCACGGCGAAGACGTCGCCGTCGGTGATCTTCGTCGTCGGAATGCCGTAGGTCGCCACCCGCTCGCACAGCCGCTCGGTCGCCCAGCGCTTGGCCAGCGGCTCGTGAATGGCGTAGCCGTTGTTTTCGCAGACGAACAGGATCGGCAGCTTGTGCAGCGCCGCGAAATTCAGGCTTTCGGCGAAGCAGCCCTCTTCGGTCGCGCCGTCGCCAATGAAGCAGGCGACCACCCCGCCGGTCGTCTTGCGTTTGGCGGCGAGCGCGAAGCCGGTCGCCACCGGGATCGAGGTGCCGACCACCGCCGAGGCGCCGATCACCCCCGCTTTCATGTCCACCAGATGCATCGACCCGCCGCGCCCCTGGCCGCAGCCCGCCTTCTTGCCGTACATCTCAGCGATCATGGCGTTGAGGTCGCCGCCCTTGGCGATGTAGGCGGCGTGGCCCCGGTAGGTGATCGACACATGGTCGCGCGGCTCCAGCGCGTCGCAGACGCCGACCGAAATGAACTCCTGCCCGATGGACAGATGCACCGGGCTTTTGATGACGTCGGTCGGGTAAACGCGCGCCACCTCGTCTTCCACCAATCGTGTCAGGCGCAGCGCGCGGTAAAGGCGTTCGATCACGGCAAGGTCTTGGGCCACAGCGGGGTCTTGAGCGTCTTGGACGATGGACACGGAGAATTCCCTCTCAACAGCATCGCCGCCGGTTCCAACGCAAGCGTCAGGCGCGGCGGCGGCGCTCGAAATCAGTGGGTTCATAGACGACGATCTTGCTGCCGCCGCTGTCGAAACGGAAGGCTACGGCGATAAAATCCTTCAGGCGCTCCCGCACCGCCGCTTGCCGTTCGGGCGGGATGAACAGCAGAAGGAAGCCGCCGCCGCCAGCCCCCAACAGCTTGCCGCCCAAGGCCCCCGCCGACAGCGCCGCCTGATACAGCTCGTCGATGGCGCCGTTCGACACGTTGGCCGACAACTCACGCTTGAGCATCCAACCGTCGTGCAGCAGCCGACCCAAGTCGCACAGGTCGCGCTGGGGGTCGTTCAGCATCGCCGCCGCCTCGTCCACCATGCCGCGCAGCGCGTGCAACTGCGCCTCGCGCTTGTCAAGGTTGGCGATCTTCTCCCCCTCGATGGTCGAGGCGAAGCGGGACAGGCCGGTGAAATAGAGGACGAAATGACTTTGGAGCGCGTCGCGTCGGTCCCGATCAATGATGAGCGGGGTCACGTCGATGGCGCCGTCGGGCTGGAAATCAATGCGGTTCAGCCCGCCATAAGCCGCCCAAATCTGATCCTGCGACCCGACATTCTCGCCGATCACCTCCTGCTCGATGCGGATGGCCTCCTCGGCCAACTCCTGCTTGCTGGCCATATGGCCGCGATAGGCGTGCAGCGCGTTCAGCAGGCCAACGGTGAAGGAGGAGGAGGATCCCAAGCCCGACCGCGCCGGAAGATCGCCGTCATGATGGATCTCCAGCCCGCTTTCGATGCCCATTTCCGACAGGCAGGCGCGCACCGACGGGTGCTTGATCTCCTCGATCTCGCGCACCTGCTCGATGTTGGAATAGACGATGCGGTGCTTGTGCGCGAAGAAGGGCGGCAGAGCGCGCAAACTGATGTAACAATATTTGTCGATGGCCCCGCCGATCACCGCGCCGCCATGGCGGTTGTACCATTGCGGCAGATCGGTGCCGCCCCCGAACAGCGAGACGCGAAACGGGGTGCGGCTGATGATCACGCGTCTCTCCCGACGATCACGCCGCCCGCCGCCGCCAGACTTTCCGGCGTGCCGATGTCGATGAAACGAGCCTTCGCCACATGGGCGTGCAGGCTGCCCGGCGGGGCCTTTTCCAGCACGTCGCGCTCCAGCGACACGGCGCCCTCGGCGATGATCCGGTCGAGGAAGGCGGCGGAAAACAGATAGACCCCGGCGTTGATGGTGCCGCTGCCCGGCGCCTTTTCGACAAAGCGGCGGATGCGGCTGTCCGGCCCGATCTCCACCCGGCCATAACGGGCGGCGTCGTCCACGCTGACGCACAACACCGACGCTTCAGCCCCCGACAAACGGTGAGAGGCGACGAAGGCACGCAAATCGGCGTCGAGAAAGGTGTCGCCGTTGACCACCAGAACCATGCTCGACCGCAATTCCTTGCGGACATAGCCCAGCGCCCCGGCGGTGCCGAGGGGACGCGGTTCAATCTGGCACACCACATCCATGGCGCCGGCGGAATCGCCGCGCGCCAGCCACGCCGTCACCCGGTCGGCCAAATGCCCCAGGCACAAAACCACCCGGCGCGCGCCATAGGTCGATAAATAATCCAGCAGATGGCCAAGAAAGGCCCGCCCGGCCACCGGAGCCAGAACCTTCGGCGTGTCACCCAACACACCCCGGATGCGGGTGCCCAGCCCACCGGCCAGCACCGCCACGTCAATGTTGGCAAGAGCGTCTTCAGACCTCAACCGATCGCCCTTTCCTGCAAAGCATCATCCTCGTCCAGCAGCTTACGACGAAGCGTGTGCCGGGTCATCGACCGAATGTGACGGCTGGTGGCGTCGCCGAAACGTTGATCGACCATCTTCAGATAGCGCGGATTGGTGAAATATTCGGTAAAAGCCGCATCGCGGAACCGCAAAACATCCGCCGCCGACAGCTTCTCCGTCGCCAGCGGTTTGCAATCATAGCTGTGCTGCGAATAGCCGCTCCAGCTTTCCGGCAAATCCCACTCTTTTTCCAGAGCCTGATTGTAGAGTGGCGAGCCTGGATAAGCCATGGCTGAGTAAAAATTGGCGAACTCGCAGTTCAATTCCTTGGCGAGATCCAAAGTTTCACGCATCGAGTCCAGATCATCGTCGGGCAGCCCAAAGATGTAGTTGCCGATGACGTTGATGCCAGCCTCTTGGATCGCCCGGACAATGCCGACGATGTCTTCAGACCGCAGCGCTTTCTTGGCGCCGTCGCGCACATGCTTGCTGCCCGATTCGATGCCCAGCGCCAACCAGCGAACGCCAGCCCGGCGCAGCATCGCCAGCATCGCCGGTTTGACCGTGTCCACCCGCGCGTAGGCCCAGAAATTCAGCGCGCCGCCCAGCGCCTCGTTGCGCGGAATCAACGCTTCGCAGATCGCGGTGACGTGGCGCTCGTTCAGCACGAACATCTCATCAACGATCTTGAAGGTGCGCACGCCATAGCGCTCGATCAGGATATCAATCTCGGAGATCACCGACGCCGGGCTGCGGAAACGGTAGCCGTTCTTGCCGAAAGGCGCGTTGATGCAGCAAAAACTGCATTTGTAGGGACAGCCGAGCGTCGTGTAGATCGACGCGTAGGGCATCCGCCGGTCCATATCGCCAAAACACTGCCAATTGTGCGCCCGATACTTGTCCATCGGCAACAGGTCCCAGGCGTCGCCCGACAAAGCGCCGTCCAGATCCTCGACCAAGGGAGCCGGAGCGCTGCGCCGGACCACACGCTCGCCCCCTTCCGTGTCCTGCCAGAACGCCAATCCAGGAACGTCGGCGATGACGTCCACAAGATCGGTCGGCAGGGCGCGCAGCAAGGCGTCCACCGTCACCGGCCCCTCGCCGGTCGCGACGAAATCCACCGCCTCCTCACGCAAGGTGCGCTCCGGCAAGGCTGCGGCGTGCCCGCCGATCAGGATGATCGGACGATGCGGCGCGGCGTCCTTCACCGCGCGAGCCACCGCGCCCGCCGCCGGAAGCGACTGGGTGGACGCCGACGGTTGATGCCCATAGACGACCAGAGCCACGAGCCGGGGATCCAACTCCGCAATGCGCAGCGCCACCGCCGCCGGGTCGAGCGAGTCCGCCTCGCTGTCGATGATGGCGACCCGGTGGCCCCGCGTCCGGCAATAATCAGCGATCAACCGGCACCAGAGCGGCGGCTCGACCGCCGTCAAGTCATCGGCCAGGGTCTGATAGACCTGCTTGCGCCCACCGGGATGAACAAGCACGAGGTCGATGCGGCCATCGGTGGGGTTGGTCATGGGCGGAAGGGGCCTTTGTTCGATGCAGACGCCGCGCGTTGGTGGTCAGACATTGCCATGCTGGCTGTTGCGCAGCATGCGGTATCCCTTCATCAACTCCTGGATCCCGTCGTCCAGCGAAAAGGCGGGCTTGTAGCCGGTCGCCTCAATCCGCTCGTTCGACACGATGTAGTCACGCTTGTCCGGATCCTCGCCGATGGGGGCCTCCAGAAACACGAATTTCGGCAGATGCCGGACGATGACCTCGCACAATTCCCATTTCGACAGGTTGGCGTCCGACAGGCCGACGTTGTAGGGCCGATCCTTCATCGTCTCAAACTTGTCCAACCCGTGCAGGAAGGCGCGAGCGACGTCGCGGATGTGGATGTAATTGCGCTTGAAATGCGGCTCGAACAGCACGACCGCGCGGTCATGAATGGCGCGATAGACGAAGTCGTTGACCAGCAGATCGACCCGCATGCGCGGGGCCATGCCGAACACCGTCGCCAGACGGAAGGAAATGGAGTTGCCGCGCTCCAACACCGCCGTTTCCGCCTCCACCTTGGTCCGTCCATAAAGCGAGATCGGGCGCAGCGGCGTGTCTTCGGTGCAGAATTTCCCCTTTTCGCCGATGCCATAACCGGAATTCGTCACCGGCATCATGATGCGTTGGTCTTTCGACAGCAGCCGGATCAGGGTCAGCACCGCGTCGCGGTTGGTGCTGGTCGCCGCCAAGATGTCGGCGTCGCACATCGGCGCGCCGACCAGCGCCGCCAGTGGAATCACCACGTCAGCCTTGGCGACCAGGGGGCGCAAGGTTTCTTCGTTGCGGGCGTCGCCACGAACAATGTCGAAATTCGGATGCGCGCAGACATGGGCCAGCGGCGCTTGCCGGAACAGGAAGCTGTCCAGCACCGTGACCCTGTGTCCGGCGTCCAGCAGAGCCGGAACCATGATGGAGCCGAGATACCCGGCGCCGCCGGTGATGAGGATGCTCTTGCTGTCGGCCATGGACGTCTTCCGGTCGGGACTCAGGAACACACGCGATCAAGCACGGCGCGCAGCCGTTCAATCTGCGGGGTCAGGTCAAAGGGGTGGTTGCCAACGAAGAAACCCAGATCATGCGCCGTAAAGGCGTTTTCTATCGCGCCGACCGTGTCGTAATCATAATATTTCAGCACGTCGTGCCGCAGGAAACAGCCGCCGGTGATGATGCGAAAGCCGATGTCGGCCTCCTTCAAGGCGGCGAACACTTTTTCTCGATCCGGCTTGTGGGCCGGGTTGAGGATGATGGTGAAGCTGAAGCAGGATGACACGCCGTTTTCCCGCTGGATGATGAAGCGGTCATCCCCGGCGAACAACTCCTGGAACAGCGCCATATTCTTGCGGCGGGCGGCGGTCAGCGTCGGCAGCTTCTTCAACTGCTCGCGACCAATCGCGCCCTCCATCTCCAACGGGCGGACGTTGTAGCCGGGCAAGATGAAGCGGTAGGCCTCGAAATGGTCCGACGCGGTGCGCTCGTACAGCGGGGTATTATGCGGCAGGTCACGGGTCCAGCCATGGGCGCGCATGGACCGGCACAGATGCCCCAACTCCAGATCGTCGGTCAGCACCATCCCGCCTTCCATCGTCGAGATGTGGTGCGAGAAAAAGAAGCTGAAGGTGTTGAGGTCGCCGAAGGTTCCCGCCTTTTTGCCGTTCAGTTCGGCGTCCATCGACTCGCAATTGTCTTCCAGGACATACAGGCCGTGGGCGTCGGCGAAGGCGCGGATGACGTCCAGCGCCGCCGGGTTGCCCAAAATCGACACCGGAACAATCGCCCGCGTGCGCGGCGTCAACGCCTGTTCCAGCTTCGAGACGTCGATGTTCAGCGTGTCCAACTCAACATCGACGAAGCGCAGTTTCAGGCCATATTGCTGCAACGGGTGATAGGTGGTGGCCCAGGAGATCGCCGGGACGATCACCTCGTCGCCACGCTGAAGCGGGCGTTCCTTTTTGTACGCCAAGGCGGCGACGGCGATCAGATTGGCCGAGGAACCGGAATTGACCATGATGCCGTGCTTCACGCCGAAATAATCGGCGAACTCACGCTCAAACGCCGCGACCTGCTCGCCCATGGTGAAACGACCGGACGCCACGACGCGATCAATCGCCGCGATCTCTTCCGACCCCCATGTGGTCGCCGCCAACTCGTAGAACATCCACCCGACCCCGGTTTGTTGACTGGCTGCCACAGATCACTCGGGGTGTCCGACACGAACCCGCGACCAACCTCTCCGATTTGGAACGAAGGCTGTTAACAACGCTTTAATGACAGAACATTGGTCGCCGTCAACACCCGCGTCAGGCGAACAGGCTGAAGCTTCCCATCAGCTTTTGCGTGCCGGTCTGGCCGGTCGGAATCGAGTTCATCGAACTGATCGCCGAATTCAGGCCATCCATCATTTGCTGCTGGGCCTGCGTCATCTGGAACGGGCTGTCGCCCTTGCGTGGAGCCTTGGCGACGGTGTCGTAATCCTGGGTAAAGCTGCCCATGCTGAACTGAATGGCGTAATTCTTGGGGTCTTTGGCCGATTCCCCCTTTTCGCGGGTGATTCGCACCGTGTAATCGCCCTGGTCCAGCGACAATTGCCCCCGTTGAAGGCTGCGGAAGGAATCATAAGCCTTGCCCGCGTTCTTGTTGCTGTCAGCCACGACTTGGCCGGTCTTGCTCATCAGCTGCACCTGCACGCCCTGGTCGCCGATCTGCCCCATCGTCGCCTCGCCCTTGCTGGTGACGCGGAGCTTGTAGAAATCGACCGGATCGTTGGGCGCAAGCGTGCCGACCACGTTCAGGCGACTGACGTTTTTCGACAAAACGCCGATGTCGGTCGCGAACATGCGGCTGTCCGATGAGGATTTGCGGACCTGCTTTTCATAGCTCTTGACCTCCGCCGCCGGGGTCTGCGCCTGCTGCTGGGACTGGACATTGGCGATGGCGGCCTTGAGGGACTTGTTCAGGTCCGAGACCATTTGGCTGACGCTTGATACCCCGTCCGACATGATCCCGTCTCCCCTAAGTCGCTCGGCGAGCGGACCTGACAGTGGCCCGCCATCCTGTTCCCGCCTTTTCACGGTAAGGCGGGTCTCGTTAATTGACAATTAATTTTCGCCGCGCGCCCTGGTTTCAGCGCAGGAGCGGAACCGGCTCACCGTAGACCAACCGGCGCGCGCCGTGATTGGAACAGTTGGCAGAGGCGGCGGAATGCCGTAGTTGGCGGCGCTGTCTTGCCGATTGGGAGAAACGCCAATGTCCAGCGATGCGCGCGCCTGGGTCCGCATGCCGTCGGGCCGACGTTTGGATCTTTTGCACCCGACTCCGTTCGACTGGGACGACGGCGATCTTGCCCTTGGCTTGGCCCGCACCTACCGCTGGGGCGGCCATTCCATCTGGCCGCTGCCGCTGTCGGTGGCCCAACACTCCATCACGGTGATGCTGCTGCGCCGTGCCGCCGCGCCCACCGGCCTCGACCCGCTCAGCGAACTGCGCGAGCTGTTGCATGACGCGGAAGAAGGGCTGTTGGGTTTCGATTGCATCAGCGTGCTGAAACCCTTCCTGGGCGAGCGGTTCCGGGCGCTGTCGGCCCGACTCGAAGAGGCGGTGTTCCAGCGTTATGGCCTGCCCGCTTGGACCGACGAGGAGAAGCGCGCGCACAAACGTGCGGACCGAGTCGCTGCGGCGACCGAGGCCGTGCACGTCGTCGGCTGGACCCCCGACGAGGTGCGCAAGACCTTGAAGATACGCTTCAAACCGCTCGACGCCGACCCGCTGGCGAAGGCCTATGGCGCGCCCCCCTGGGAGCCATGGCCCCCAGGCGTGGCGACGGACCGTTTTCTGGCGGAGTTGAAACGCCTGACGGCCCGGATCGCGCAAAGCGCCCCAAAAAGCGCCCCGTGAGTGAGCGCGGCCTCAGGCGACCCCGCCAACCCGCACCGACTCGTCGGGCGCTGGTGCGACCCCGACGGCGGTGTGGTCAGCGCACCGTTCCGCCAGTTCCAAGATGGCCGCCCGGACATGAGGGTCGGGAATGCTTTGGAAATATCGAGCCAGCATCAGGGCTTCCCGAGATCCCAGCGTGGTGTCGGAGTCGGCGGTGCGCACGACGCAGGCCTCGGCGTCGGCCGTGGCCGGGCGGCTTTCCAGCCCGTCAAAAAACACCGAAACCGGAACGCGGAAGAATTGCCCCAGCTTGAACAGACGGCTGGACGACACTCGGTTGAACCCGCGTTCGTATTTTTGCAACTGCTGGAAAGTAAGGCCCAAAGCCGCCGCGACGTCGCTTTGGCTCAACCCTGCCAACATCCTCAGCTCTCGCAGACGTTGTCCGACGAAAACATCGACATCGTTCAGGCCTTCTTTTTTCTCACGGCCACGTCTTTTCATGGCAGTCCCCTCGGGTGATTTAGCGTGCGCCCATCCAACAAAAAACAAAACCGCTGGATCAAACATGAAGATGCTTGATACCGGAGATTGATTCGTCGGAACACGGGCATGATTTGCAACTCAGCTAAGACAGGGAGGGGCAATTGTCAACCTCAGCTGATGCATTTATTCCGTCTGGCCAGGATAATTCCCTTAATACTTAGCCAATCATCATATACGCTATGATTGTTTTTCCGCCTCCGTGGAAAACCACCAAGGGTGGCGGTTGACGGCGTGTCAAACCGGCAACATTCACCCTTCGCTAGGCATATTTTGCCGGGCACTGGGCAAAATATGCCGACCATTAACCCTCTGTTCATCAAGACGCCCCAGCATGACCTCGTGATGCATGGGATCGGCGCGGAACTTGCAGACATCCTGTTCGCGCTTGCGAAACGGGTGGATGGGGTGAGGATGCCGAGACGGATTCCGATTGGGGATGGCGCGTGAACAACCTGTTGCAGACCTTGCGCAATCTCGGCCCCGCCCGCCTTGCGGCGATCGGCGGCGTCGGCCTTCTGCTGATCGGCTTTTTCGTCTATCTGACGACGCGCCTCTCCACGCCCGAAATGGAGTTGCTGTACGCCGAACTCCAGCCCAGCGAGGCGGCGGCCATCGCCAAAAATCTGGAAGCGTCCAAGATCCCTTTCACGGTCGACAAGACCGGCACGAAGATCACGGTTCCCGCCGACCAAGTCGGCCCGGTGCGCATGAAAATGGCGGCCCAGGGCCTGCCGTCGGGCGGATCGGTCGGCTATGAGCTGTTCGACAAGTCGGAAGGCTTCGGCGCGACCAGCTTCATGCAGAACATCAACCATCTGCGCGCGCTGGAAGGCGAAATGGCGCGCACGGTGCAGACGTTGAACGGCGTTCAGCAGGCCCGCGTCCATCTGGTGCTGCCCAAGCGCGAGCTGTTCGCCCGCCAACAAAATCCGGCGACCGCCAGCGTCTTCCTGAAGCTGCGCCCCGGCGCGCAATTGTCGCGTGAAAACATCCAGGCGATCCAACAATTGATCGCCGCCTCGGTTCCCAATCTGGAGCCGGGCCGTATCTCCATCGTCGACGACAAGGGCAAGCTGCTGGCGCGCGGCACCGGCAGCGACACGCCCGACGCCATGATGGCGAACGCTGACGAAAAGAAGCAGGCCTACGAAACCCGTCTGGCCCGCGTGGTCGAGGATCTGCTGGGCCGCACGCTGGGCTATGGCAAGGTTCGCGCCGAGGTGTCGGCGGATCTGGATTTCGACCGCATCACGACGAGTTCGGAAATCTTCGACCCGGAAAGCCAGGTCGTCCGCTCGACCCAGACGGTCAACGAATCGAACGAAAGCAGTGACCGCGACCCGCTGGCCCCGGTGACGGTGGATCAAAATCTGCCCACCGCCCAGTCGGGCAACAGCAACGGGCCGCTGTCGTCGAACAAGTCCAAGCGCGCTGAAGAAACCATCAATTACGAGATCACCAAGACCTCGAAATCCCATGTCCGGGAAAGCGGTCAGGTCCGCCGCCTGTCGGTCGCCGTTCTGGTGGACGGCACCTATCAATTGTCCAAGGAAAACCCCCCGGCCTATCAGCCCCGCACCGAACAGGAGGTGGAGAGCATCAAGGCGCTGGTCCGCTCCGCCGTCGGTCTCGACCCGGTGCGCGGCGACACGCTGGAAGTCATCAACATGCGCTTCTGGACCCCGGAAGACGACATGCAGAAGCCTGAGGACCTGTTCATGGGTCTGGGCAAGGATGACGTGTTCCGCATCGCTGAAATGGTGGTTCTCGGCATCGTCGCCGTCCTCATCATCCTTTTGGTCATTCGTCCGCTGATTTCCCGCGCCTTCGAACGGGCGGACATGCAGGAGGACGATGACATGGACCGTCTGTTGACCGATCAGGCCGGCATGCCCGCCGCTCTGGCCGCGCCAACCGGCGCCCTGGCCCAGGATCTGGCGTTGGAAGCCGCCCAGGCCGACGAGGAGTTGGAGCAGATGATCGACATCAACCGCGTCGAGGGCCGCGTCCGCGCCTCCTCGCTGCGCAAGGTTGGCGAGATCGTCGACAAGCACCCGGAAGAAGCGGTCTCGATCCTGCGCAACTGGCTGTATCAGGAGAGCTGAGCGATGACGTTCGTTTTCCTTGACGACAGGACGGTCTGGCCATGAGCGTCCGTAAATTCCTCTTCGACGAATCCTTCGACGTGGACGCGGTCCCCCGCATGTCCCACGCTGACGATGACGAGTATTTGCCAGAACCGGAGCTGCCGCCGGAGCCGGAACCGCCTCCCCCACCGCCGCCGCCCACCTTCAGCGAGGCCGAGTTGGAGGCCGCGCGCGCGCAAGGCCACGCCGAGGGCTTCGCCGCTGGCAAGTCGGACGGCACCGCCGCCGGTTATGGCAAGGGCTTTGGCGAGGGCATGGTCGCCGGGCAAAACACCGGCTATGAGCGCGGCAAGACCGAAATCGAGGCGATGGTCAACGCCCGCATCGCCAACGCTTTGGACCAGATCAGCAACGGCGTCGCCCATCTGCTGGCCGAACGCGAGGCGACCAACGCCATGCGATCCGACCAGCCGGTCTATCTGGCCCTGGCCATCGTCCGCAAGCTGATGCCCGAATGGGCGCGGCGCGGCGGCATGGTGGAGGTCGAAGCGATGGTGCGCGCCTGCCTGACCGATTTGATCGACGAACCGCGTCTGGTGATCCGCGTCGCCGACGACACCATCGACCTCATTCGCGACCATCTCGACCAGACGGTTGGGTCGCGTGGTTTCGGGGCCAAGCTGATGGTGGTCGGCGATTCCACGGTCGCTCCCGGCGGCTGTCGGATCGAATGGGCTGACGGCGGCGTGGAGCGCGACACCGCCCAACTGATGGCGGAGATCGAACGCTGCGCCGGGCGCTTGCTGGAGGCTCCGGTCCCCGTCTAAAGGGGGCTGGAAACGAGGAGGTCAGAGACCGTTATGGCAAGCGACAATTTCTCGCTGAACGACCTGAACGCCGGTGACGGCGACGATTACGGATCCGGCGTCGCCAAGGATCTGGAAGCCGTCTACGACATCCCGGTTCAAATCTCGGCGGTGCTGGGCAAATCGACCATGCAGGTCGCCCAATTGCTGAAGCTGGGGCGCGGCGCCGTGGTCGAATTGGACCGCAAGGTCGGCGAGGCCATCGACATCTACGTCAACAACCGCCTTGTCGCCCGTGGCGAGGTCGTGGTGGTGGAGGATCGTCTGGGTGTGACCATGACGGAAATCATCAAATCGGATCGGGGCTGATGGCCAACGCCTCCGACACAACCGCAACGCCGGGCGCCCCGCGCGGCAAACCGCCGCCGAAGCCGGACGCCCGCGCCGAGGCCCGGTCCGCCGACTCGCGCGCGGAATCGGCCCCGGCCAAGGCGGCGGCTCCCGCCGCCCCGGCGCGGAGCGTGCGGTTGCGCGGTGGTTTCGATGTGGCGACCCTGGTCGGCCTGTCGGCGGCGGCGGCGGTGATCCTGATCGCCATCACCTCGGGCGGGTCTTTGCGCGCCTTCGTCGATCCGCCCTCGCTGATGATCGTGCTGGGCGGCACGCTGGCGGTGACGACGGCCTCCTTCTCGCTGGGGGACGTCGCCGTCGCCTGGAAGAACGCCGCCGCCGTGCTGGTCCACCAGACGCTCGATCCCAAGGGCGTGGCCCGTCAGGTCCTGCTGCTGGCGGAAGCCGCGCGGCGGGCCGGTCCGGAAACCTTGAAGAATGTGCTGCCCGAACTGCGCGCCGAACCGTTTCTTCACCGCAGTGTGACGCTCATCACAGAGGGTTTGCCGCCCGATGTGATGGAACGGATGCTGACGGGCGAGGTCGAAGCCTCGGCGGGCGGCCACGGCAAAAGCGCGGGCGTGCTGCGCCGCGCCTCGGAGGTCGCCCCGGCGATGGGCCTGATCGGCACGCTGGTCGGTCTGGTCCAGATGCTGGGCAGCCTGAACGATCCCTCGGCCATCGGCCCGGCCATGGCGCTGGCGCTGCTGACCACCTTTTACGGGGCGGTCCTCGGCAACGTCGTTCTCGCCCCGCTCGCCGCGAAGGTCGAGCGGGCGGCGGAGGATGACGCGCTGGTCAAGACCCTGTACACGATTGGCGCCGTTTCCATCGCGCGCCAAGAAAATCCCCGGCGTCTGGAGATGCTCCTGAACGCCGTTCTGCCGCCTGGAAAGCGGATCCAATATTTCGACCGGGAAGCCCCGAGAGTGGGAGCGTAACGCCATGCGTCTGCTGATCGTTGGAACGTTGGAAGGCTACATCACCGCCGCTGGCAAGATCGCCATGAAGCGGGGGGCCAAGGTGTCGCACACCGACAGCATCGAGGGGGCGCTCAACGCCTTGCGCGCCGCTGCCGGGGCCGATCTGGTGATGATCGACGTCAAACTCGACGTCGCCGTCTTCATCGACAGCCTGAAGGCCGAACGGATCACCATCCCGGTCGTCGCCTGCGGCATCGGCACCGACGCCGCCGCCGCCGTGCGCGCCATCCGGGCGGGCGCCAAGGAGTATCTGCCGCTGCCCCCCAACGCCGAATTGATCGCGGCGGTGTTGGAAGCCGTGGCGGAAGAAAGCCACTCCATCGTCTGTTCCGATCCGGCGATGCTGGCGACGCTGCGGCTGGCCGATCAGGTGGCGCCCAGCGACGCCTCGGTGATGATCACCGGCGAAAGCGGCACCGGCAAGGAGCTGATGGCCCGCTACATCCACCGTAAGAGCCGCCGCTCCAACGAGCCGTTCGTCGCGGTGAACTGCGCCGCCATCCCGGAAAACCTGCTGGAATCCGAACTGTTCGGCCACGAGAAGGGCGCCTTCACCGGCGCGGTCGCCCGGCGGCTCGGCAAGTTCGAGGAGGCCAACAACGGCACCCTGCTGCTTGATGAGCTGTCGGAGATGCACCCGCGTCTTCAGGCCAAGCTGCTGCGCGCGATCCAGGAAAAGGAAATAGACCGCATCGGTTCGGCCCAGCCGGTCAAGATCAACGTCCGCATCCTCGCCACCTCCAACCGCAATCTGGAAGCGGAAGTGCGGTCGGGCAATTTCCGTGAGGATTTGTATTTCCGCCTCAACGTCTTCGCCGTCGCCATCCCGTCCTTGCGCGAACGCCCGGCCGACATTCCGATGATCGCCGAGCATTTCCTGAAGAAATACGCCGAGGCGAACGGGCTGGGCGACAAGCGTTTGACCGACGACGCCCTGCTGATGCTGAAGGCCCATCATTGGCGCGGCAACGTGCGCGAGCTGGAAAACACCATGCACCGCGCCGTCCTGCTGTCGCGCGGGGAAGAGGTCGGGCCGGAAGCCATCATGCTGACCAGCCAGATGCTGGCCCCGGAAGGCAGCGCGCAAGCCTCGATCCCGGCCAATTCGCCGGTGGCCAATCCGTTCGCCGGGCCGGGGGGAACGGTTCCCGCCGCCATCCCGTCGGCCTTGCAACCGTCCACGCCGCCGCTGGTCATGGCCCCGCCCGCCGCCCTGCCGACCAGCTATGGGCCGAAGGGCGCCAAGGGGCCGGGCTATGGAAACGGCAATGGCGGCGCCGGCAACACGACGCTCCAGGCGTTGATCGGCCGCACCGTCGCCGACGTCGAGCGCGACCTGATTCTGGAAACCCTGACCCATTGCCTGGGCAACCGCACCCACGCCGCGAACATCCTGGGCATTTCCATCCGCACGCTGCGCAACAAGCTGAAGCAGTATGGCGACGAGGGTCGCCCCGTCGCCGCGCCGGGCAACGAAGAACGGGCGACGGCTTGACCCGTGATTGAGCGTTGGAGCGGCACAGCATGGCCTTGACCGAACACAACCCCGGCGGCCCCGGTGGTGGCGGCGGAAGCGGCAACATGGCCGCGCTCAGCGAGATGTTCCAGGTCGCCAAGACGTCGCTGAAGCGCGGCGACGTCATCATGGCGATGGGGATCATGATGATCGTCATCGGCCTCATCATGCCGTTGCCGTCGCTTCTGCTCGACATGATGCTGGGCATCAGCGTCACCGTCTCGATCCTCATCCTGATGGTGACGCTGTTCATCGCCAAACCGCTCGATCTGTCCTCCTACCCGACCATTCTGCTCATCACGACGCTGTTGCGGCTGTCGTTGAACATGGCCTCAACCCGCCTGATTCTGACCTCCGGTCATGAAGGCACCAACGCCGCCGGACACGTCATCGAGGCGTTCGCCAATTTCGTGATGGGCGGCGATTTCATCATCGGCGTGATCGTCTACGGTATTTTGACCATCGTGAACTTCAAGGTCATCACCGCCGGTTCGGGCCGCATCGCCGAAGTGGCGGCGCGTTTCACCTTGGACGCCATGCCCGGCAAGCAGATGGCCATCGACGCCGATCTGTCGGCGGGCATGATCGACGAATCGACCGCGCGCGCGCGTCGCAAGGAGTTGGAGGACGAAAGCGCCTTCTTCGGCTCCATGGACGGCGCGTCAAAATTCGTGAAGGGCGACGCGGTCGCCGGTTTGATGATTATGTTCATCAACATCATCGGCGGCGTGTCCATCGCGGTCATCCGCCACGGCATGCCGGTGATGGAGGCGCTGGACACCTTCACCAAGCTGACCATCGGCGACGGTCTGGTCTCGCAGATCCCGGCGCTGGTCATTTCGATTTCCTCGGGCTTTCTGGTGTCGAAGGCTGGCGCCGGCGGGTCGACCGACAAGGCTGTGGTTGGTCAGTTGACCGGCCACAGCTCCGCGCTCGCCCTGTCGGCGGGCGCGATCCTGGTGCTGGCGTTGCTGCCCGGCATGCCGATGCTGACCTTCCTGCCGATCATCGGCCTGGTTGGCGGCGCCGCCTATTACCTGCCGAAGATGCGCGCCAAGCAGGAGGCCCAGGAGGCCGAGAGGGCGGCGGAGGAAGCGGCGGCGGCCAGTTCGCCCGGCGGTTTGGGGCCGGGTGGCGCGCAAATGGCCGACGAACCCATCGCCACGGCGCTGGCCATCGACCTCATCCGGTTGGAGCTGGGCTATGGGCTGCTGTCGCTCATCAACCAGCCGCAGGCGGGCAGCCACCGGCTGACCGATCAGATCAAGGGGTTGCGGCGGCAGATCGCGGGCGAGGTCGGCTTCGTCATGCCCGCCGTCCGCATCCAGGACAATCTGCAACTGCCGCCCAACACCTACATCATCCGCATCAAGGAGATCGAGGCGGGGCGCGGCGACATCCGCCCGACCATGCTGCTGGTCATGGATCCGCGCGGCGACGCCATGAGCCTGCCCGGTGAAACCACGGTTGAGCCGACCTTTGGCCTGCCCGCCATCTGGATCGAACCCGGCTATCGCGAAGAGGCGCTGTTCAAGGGCTACACCGTCGTCGATCCCTCGACCGTGGTGACGACCCATTTGACCGAGCTTATCAAGGACAACATGCCGGAGCTGTTGTCCTTCACCGAAACGCAAAAGCTGCTGGACGAAACCGACAAGGACCACCAGAAGCTGATCGCCGACGTGGTGCCGAATCAGATCACTGTGGGCGGATTGCAACGGGTGTTGCAGAATCTCCTTGCCGAACGCGTCTCGATCCGGGATCTTCCCACCATCTTGGAAGGGGTATCCGAAGCGGCCAGTCAAACGCGCAGCATCACCCAGATCACCGAGCATGTGCGGTCGCGCCTTGCCCGGCAGATTTGCGACACGAACACGAACGAGATGGGCTTCATCCCGCTCGTCACCCTGTCCCCCGAGTGGGAGCAGGCGTTCGCGGAGTCGCTGGTGGGCGACGGCGACGACCGGCAATTGACGATGGCCCCGTCCCGGCTGCAACAGTTCATCACTTCCGTCCGTCAAACTTTCGAGCGACACGCCATGATGGGCGAAAGCCCCGTCCTGTTGACCAGCCCGCTGATTCGGCCCTTCGTCCGCTCGATCGTCGAGCGGTTCCGGCCGACGACCGTGGTCATGTCGCAGAACGAGATTCACCCCAAGGCGCGGATCAAGACCCTGGGGCAGATCTGACATGGCGCCATTCGCTCTTCCTCCGACTGATCGAAGGCTCCGCCGATGCGGCTGAAGTCCTTCCACGCGAAAACCATGTCCGACGCCATGCGGATGGTGCGCCAGTCGCTGGGCGACGACGCCATCATTGTGGCCACGCGTGAGGAGGAAGGCGGCGGCGTGCGCGTCACCGCCGCCGTCGAAGAAGACGACATGCCGGTCGCGCAGGAGCGCAACCGTCAACCCAGCAAACCGGCGGCCAAGCCGGTTGAACCCGAAATCGACGTGGGCGAGGCGGTGGCCGACGCCCTGCACCGCCACGGCGTTCCCGCCGCGCTGGCCGAACAGTTGATCGACGCGGCGTCCGGCCTGGACACCGACGATCCTTGCTTGGCGCTGGGGTCGGCGCTTGATTCGATGTACAGCTTCAACCCGCTGCCCGATGGCCGCTCGGCGGTCAAACCGCTGGTGTTGGTCGGCCCGCCGGGCACCGGCAAGACCCTGATCGTCGCCAAACTCGCCGCCCGCGCGGTGTTCAAGAAGCGGTCGGTCGGCGTCATCACCACCGACACGGTGCGCGCGGGCGGCGTTGACCAGCTCGCCGCCTTCACCCGCCTGATGAAATTGAAGCTGGCGACCGTCGAGGATCCCGACGCGCTGGCCGGGGCCTATGAGGTCCACCGCAAGACCGATCTGGTCCTGGTTGACACCGCCGGACGGAACCCTTTCAGCGAAGAGGACATGGACGATCTGCGCGCCCTGCTGTCGGCGGGCGAGGTCGAGCCGGTGCTGGTCCTGCCCGCCGGG
Source organism: Azospirillum cavernae (assembly GCF_003590795.1). Classification (GTDB taxonomy): domain Bacteria; phylum Pseudomonadota; class Alphaproteobacteria; order Azospirillales; family Azospirillaceae; genus Azospirillum; species Azospirillum cavernae. Next base: position 303,376 of record NZ_QYUL01000005.1, on the reverse strand, counting down.
CTGGACGCGTTGGAGGCGTCGGACATCGCGCTGGCCTTCAAGGCCGTCGGGGTGCGCCGCCTGCTGGTCACGCGGCTGGACATCACTCGGCGGTTGGGCAGCCTGCTGGCCATCGCCAACCGGGCGCGCCTGTCCTTCTGCGACGCCAGCGTGTCGTCCAAGGTCGCCGAAGGGCTGACCACGCTGAATCCAATGTCGCTCGCTCGTATGATTATTCCCCCCGCCGAAAAGGCGGAGGCGGAGGAGCGGAACCGGGATGCGACCCCGGCCCCCGCAACAAGCCCGCCGCAAGACCCACCAAGCCCGCAACCAAGGCAAAAGCCGCCAGTTCGCCTGCGTCGAGGACTCTGCCATGACCGATCCGGTGTTCCCGGCCGCCCTTAAGAACGTTCGCCCGCTGCGCGGCGTCAACGTGATCGCCGTGGCCAGCGGAAAGGGCGGCGTCGGCAAAACCTGGTTTTCCATCACGCTCAGCCACGCCCTGACCAAAGCGGGAATGAACACGCTGCTGTTCGACGGCGATTTGGGCCTCGCCAACGTCGACATTCAGCTTGGCTTCTCGCCGAAAAACGATCTGGGCGCCGTCATCAACGGCGAGGTCACGCTCGCCAAGGCCGCCCAACGCTTCCCCGACACCGGATTCGACATCATCGCCGGTCGTTCGGGGTCGGGCACGCTGGCGCAGTTGCCCAGCCAACGCCTGTCCAGCCTGCGCAACGATTTGTTGGAGTTGGCCAAGGATTATGACCGGGTGGTCATGGACATGGGCGCCGGCGTGGACCGCACGGTGCGCACCCTGTCCGGCCCGGCGGGCGTCACGCTGGTGGTGACGACGGACGAGCCGACCTCGCTGACCGACGCCTACGCCTTCATCAAGCTGACCCACGCCACCAACCCGGCGGCGGATCTGCGGATCGTCGTCAACATGGCGCAGAGCGTGAAGGACGGCGAACGGACCTACGCCACCATCCTGAAGGCCTGCCAGAATTTCCTGAAATTCAAGCCGTCGCTGGCCGGCATCATCCGCCGCGATCTGAAGGTGCGCGACGCCATCCGAAACCAAACGCCGCTGCTGACCCGCTCGCCCGCCAGCGACGCCGCCCGCGATGTCGAGGCCATCGTCCAGCGGCTGCTCGCCAACGCCCCCATCTAACGCCGCGATGGGCGGGGCCATCCCTCCGCCGGTCGCTCCGGCTGCGCCCACGGCGACGACCGGCCCCGCCGCCGCACCGGCTGCGCCGGTTGGCGAGGCGACGGTGGCCAAACTGCCTGACCGGCTCCAGGACATCAGCCGCCCGGTGGTGCTGACCGGCACGGTGGCCGGTGAAACGCCGGAGGGTTTGACCCGAATCCGCACCGCCGCTGGCGAGGTGCTGCTCGACAGCCCCACCCCGCTGCCGGTGGACAAGCCGGTGACGCTGCAAATCACGCCGGGGTCAACCGGATCCGCCCAGGGCCAAACGGCCAAGCCGACCGCCCTCGTCCTGCTGCAAAGCCTTGCGACGCCAACCGCCGCCGGATCGGCGGGCGGAACGCCGTCGCCGACCATCGGCGGTTCCCAGACGCCCAGCGTCATTTTGCCGACGCCCACGGCGACGCCGATGGTTCCAACCCTGCCGCTGCTGACGGTGGGAACCGTGGTTCCGGCGCTGGTCTTGGCGGCGGCGACCTCATCCCGACCGCCAACCGCCAGCGGCGCCGCCGCGCCCAACCAGCCAACTGTCCCCGGCACCACGGTCGCCGCGCCGCCCAGCGGAAGCGCCCCCGCCGCCGGTGGTGGAGCGGCGGCGCCAGCGCCGCCCACTGGGGCTGGGGCCAGCCCGTCCGCCGCCATGCCCTTGCCGTCCGCCCCGATGCCCGACGCCTCGGTTGAGTTGGGCGGGGACGCCGCCCATCCCGGCGCGGAAACGCCCACGCTGAAACCGACCAACCCGGAGACCCGCCCAGAGGCCCCGGACCTGCCGCGCGGGGCGACGGTCGCCTTGAAGATCCTGACCGTCACCCTGCCCCCAGCCAACCCGCAAAACCAACCGCGCGACGCCGGACAAGGGCAACCTCAACCGCAGGGCGGCCAAGGCGGCGGCGACGGTCAACCGCTTCCCCCCCCCGGCGACGACACCGCCGATCTGGCCCCCGACACGCCCATTCTGCGCGGGACCGTGGCCGGAACCACGCCGCAAGGCCAACCGATCCTGGCGACCAAACAGGGCATGCTGGCGCTGAACGTCCCGGCCAGCCTGCCGCAAGGCTCCACCGTGACCGCCGCGCTGACCGATCTGGCCCGCGCCACCCAAGCCGCCGCGCCGCCCGGTGGCGATCCCTTGGCGCCGATGAGCGAGCGGGATTGGCCCGCGCTGCGGCAGGCGATGGCGGCCCTGGTCAACAGCGATCCGGCGGCGGCGCGCGCGCTGCAAGCGACCATGCCGCAGCCAAACCGCAAGCTGACGGCGGCGCTCAGCTTTTTCATGGCGGCGATCCAGGGCGGCGACGCGCGGAGTTGGTTGGGCGAGGACGCGACGAGCGCGCTGGAAAAATCCGGTCGCCGCGATCTGTTGGCCCAGCTTGAAAAGGATTTTGAGAGCGTCAAACAGCAGGCCGCCGAATCGCTGCCCGGCGATTGGCGCCCCTACACCCTGCCGATGATGGACGCCAACGGCGTCAAACCCATCCATGTCTACGTCCACCCCCTCAAGGGCGACGAGGAGGGAGGCGAGGGCAAGGAAAAGGCCAAGCCCGGCAGCCGTTTCCTGATCGACCTGGAGATGAGCCGCCTTGGCCCGATGCAGTTGGACGGGCTGGTCCGCCCGAACCATTTCGACCTGATTCTGCGCAGCCACGCCGGGTTGCCGCCCGATCTGCGCGTTCAACTGATTCAGGTCTTCGCCGACAGCGTCCGCGCCGTGGGCTACAGCGGCGGGCTGTCCTTCCAATCCGGGGCGAAAAGCTGGGTCAAGCTGACCCGCGCCGGGCGGGCCGGGCTGGGGGTTTCGGCGTGAGGCGAGACGAACTGACCACAGCGCCGTCCCCCGACAGCCGTCATGATTTTCTGGTGGAACTGCGCGGCGAGCCGATTCCCGGCACGCGGCTGACCATCCGCCTCGTTCCCGACCGGCTGATTCTGGACAGTGACGGATTCGCCCGCTATCTGGCCGAACCGCCGGGCGACGCGCCCAGCCCGGAAGCCCTGGCGATGGCCGTGCTCGACGACCTGAACAACGAGCTGGTGCCGCGCTGGGTCGAGGTGACGGTGGAGCGCGACGCGCCGCTGCCCCATCGGGTGGTGATCGAAGACCGCCAACCCAACTGGGACAACCCGCAACTGATGGCGCGGTTGCGCCGCCTGTAACGAAACGGCCCGCCCCTTGGAAGAGGCGGGCCGCTTTTCCAACAATCAGCGAACGCCGATCAGTGAGCCGTGCCGCCGCCCTCGAAGGAGGGGGCTTCCAGACCCGACGCCAGCAACTGTTCGATCAACGCGCCTTTCAGACGCTCCAACCCTTCATGGGTGAAGGATTCGGCGCGGGCGACCAGCACGTCCTGGGTGTTGGACGCGCGCAGCAGCCACCAGCCATCCGGGGTGCTGACCCGCACGCCGTCGATGTCGTTGACGTTGGCACCCGCCGCCGTCAAACGCTCCTTGACCTCGCTGACCACCGCGAACTTGCGCTCCTCGCTGGTCTGGAAGCGAGTTTCCGGGGTGTTTATCATGTCGGGCAGGCCGTCGCGCAACGCCGCCAAGGTCGTGCCCAGCTTGCTGACCAGACCGACCAGACGAACGCCGCAATAAAGCGCGTCGTCAAAGCCATACCATTTGTCGGCGAAGAAGATGTGGCCCGACATTTCACCGGCCAGCGGCGATCCGGTTTCCGCCATCTTCGCCTTCAACAGCGAATGGCCGGTCTTCCACATCAGCGGCACGCCGCCATGCTTGGCGATCTCGTCGAACAGGGCCTGGCTGGCCTTGACGTCGGCGATGATCGTGGCGCCGGGGTGGCTCTTCAGCACGTCGGCGGCGTAAATCGCGACCAGTTGGTCGCCCCAGACCACGCGGCCCAGATGGTCGATGGCGCCGATGCGGTCGCCGTCGCCGTCAAAGCCGATGCCAAGGTCGCAGCCATGATCGGCCACCGCCTTCTTCAGATCGACGAGGTTCTTCTCCACCGTCGGATCGGGGTGGTGGTTGGGGAAAGTCCCGTCGATCTCATCGAACAGCAGGATGTGCTTGCCCGGCAGCTTGGCGGTCAGACGGCGCAGGATCTCGCCCGACGCGCCGTTGCCCGAATCCCAAGCCACGGTCAGATCGCGGACGCCGTCGTAATCCTTCAGCAGGCGGGCGACATACTCGTCCTGAACGTCGATCTTTTCCGAGGAGCCTTCGCCCTGTTCCCAATCGGCGGCGGCGGCGAGCGTGCCGAGATCCAGGATCTGCTGGCCGTAGACCGGCCCCTTGCCCAGCATCATCTTGATGCCGTTGTAGTCGGGTGGGTTGTGCGAGCCGGTGATCATGATGCCGGCCGCCGCCTCGCGGTCGCGGGTGGCGAAATACAGCATCGGCGTCGGGCCAAGGCCGATGCGCAGGACATGCAGGCCGGTGGACATCAGCCCTTCGACCAGCGCCTCTTCCAGCGCGGGCGAGGAGAGACGGCCGTCATAGCCGACGCAGACGGTCTTGCCGCCCTTGCGCACGACCACGGTGCCAAAGGAACGACCGACGGCCAGCGCGTCGGCAGGATTCAGCGTCGTGCCGACGATGCCGCGAATGTCGTACTCACGCAGCACGGTGGAATGGAAAATATGGGCTTCGCTCATGCTGTTTTTCCTCCGGTGGACGCCGTCGTTCAAGCGGTCGGGCTTTTGGTCAGCGCGGCGGGCCGACCAATCGAGCTGTAGACGAAACCAGCCTGGGCCATGTCGTCGGGGTTGTAAATGTTGCGCAAATCCACCATGACCGGGGCCTTCAGCAGCGCCTTGACGCGCCGCAGATCCAGCGCCCGGAACTCGTTCCATTCCGTCAAAATGGTGACGCAGTCGGCCCCATCCAAGGCGCTGTAGACGTCCTTGGCCCAGACCACGCCGGGCAACAGCTTTTCCGCCTCATGCATCGCCGCCGGGTCATAGGCGCGTACGGTCGCCCCCGCCGCCTGAAGGGCCGGAACGATGTCGAGCGACGGGCTGTCGCGCATGTCGTCGGTGTTCGGCTTGAAGGCGACGCCCAGAACGGCGACGGTCTTGCCGGTCACATCCCCGCCGCAGGCGGCGATGATGCGCTGGGCCATCTGCTTCTTGCGCTTGTCGTTGATGTCGACGACCGTCTCGATGATGCGCAGCGGGCTGCCGACCTGTTGGGCGGTGCGCACCAGCGCCAGCGTGTCCTTGGGGAAGCAGGAGCCGCCGTAACCGGGGCCGGGGTGTAAGAATTTCTTGCCAATGCGCCCGTCCAAGCCGATGCCGCGCGCCACGTCATGGACGTTGGCGCCAACCTTTTCGCAGAGATCGGCGATCTCGTTGATGAAGGTGATCTTGGCGGCCAGGAAGGTGTTGGCGGCGTATTTCGTCAGTTCCGCCGTTTCCAGCGAGGTGATGACGATCGGCGTCTCAATCAGATAGAGCGGACGGTAGAGCCGCCGCATCACCTCGCCCGCCCGGTCGGACGTCGCGCCGATGACGACGCGGTCGGGCCGCATGAAATCGCTGATGGCCGAGCCTTCGCGCAGGAATTCCGGGTTGGACGCGATGTCGAACTCGGCGTTTGGCGCGACCTTGCGGATGATCGCTTCGACCTCGCGCCCGGTGCCGACCGGCACGGTCGATTTGGTGACGACCACCGTGTAATGGTCGAGATTTTGCGCGATCTCTTCCGCCGCGCCGTAAACATAGGACAGGTCGGCGTGACCGTCGCCCCGGCGGGACGGCGTGCCGACGGCGATGAACACGGCGTCAACGCCTTGCATCGCCTCTTTCAGATCCAAGGTGAAGGACAGGCGACCGGCGGCGACGTTGCGGGCGACCAGATCGTCGAGACCCGGCTCGTAAATTGGAATTTCGCCGCGCTTCAGCCGCTCGATCTTCTCCGCGTCCTTGTCGACGCAGGTGACGTGAACGCCAAATTCCGAAAAACAGGCGCCGGACACCAAGCCGACATAGCCCGTGCCGATCATCGCGATGCGCATCGTGTGCCCCTTGTCTCTTCCATCATGCGGCGTTCGTCGGTCAGCCTGTTGGAACACAGACGCCCGCCGCCGTCCGGGTCAACGAACGGCGGCGGGTGTATGTTTCCAACAATTCCTGTGGATCAGCAATATTTCCGCAGCATCTCACGCACCTTGTCGGCCATGTCGGGCCGCTTCAGCGCGTAGGCGACGGTCGCCTCGATGAAGCCGACCTTGTCGCCGCAGTCGAAACGGGTGCCTTCAAAGCGCAGGCCGTGGAAGGGTTGGTTGCCGATCAGCTTGGCCATCGCGTCGGTCAACTGGATCTCGTTGCCCGCGCCGCGCTGCTGCAATTCCAGATGATCGAAGATTTCCGGCTGAAGGATGTAGCGCCCGATGATCGACAGGGTCGAGGGCGCGTCCTCCGGCTTGGGCTTTTCGACCAGACCGCGCACGGTGGCCAGACGGCCATCGTCCTTTTCGACGTCGAGAATGCCGTAGCGGCTGGTGTGTTCGCGCGGCACATCGACGACGGCGACGATGTTGCCGCCCACCTCGTCATAGGCCTCGACCATCTGCTTCAGGCAGGGCGTGTTTCCCTGCACAAAATCGTCGGGCAGCACGATGGCGAAGGGGTCGTTGCCGATCACCGCGCGGGCGCACCACACCGCGTGGCCCAGACCAAGCGGAACCTGCTGGCGGGTGTAGAAGCAGCGACCGGGCGCGATCTCGCTGTGCCGCACCTCTTCCAACGCGTCGAACTTGCCGCGCTCCTCAAGGGTGCGGTTCAGTTCGGTGTCGGCGTCAAAATGGTCTTCGATGGCGCGCTTGGAGCGGCCCGTGACGAACACGAAATCCTCGATGCCAGCCGCCCGCGCCTCTTCCACGGCGTGCTGCAACAGCGGGCGATCAACCAAAGGCAACATTTCCTTCGGGATCGCCTTGGTGGCCGGCAGGAAGCGCGTGCCGAGACCGGCGACGGGGAACACCACCTTGCGCACGGGTTTTCGCATTGAGGTTCTCTTATCGTTGAAACATGTCGTTCACAGATCGGAAACCGACCAGCTTGGTGCAAGGGCCGCCGTTCCGTCGGCTTTCTGCCACGCCTTGGCATCCCGCGCAACACACCTTCCAGACCAAACCGCGCCGTCACCTTGTCATCATGAACGCTGCTGAGGCGCGATTATTCCAAACCTTCCGCAGAACCGCGACACCGTGCCGCCCCGCCATGGCTTCGCCCTTGCGCGCCCAGCGGGGGCTGGTCCATGTTGCGGCCATGACGCCGACCCTGACACCCGACTCGTTGCGCGCCCGCGTGCTGCATGAAGATCCCTGGCTGTTCGTGATCGACAAGCCCGCCGGGCTGGCCGTTCACAAATCCGGGCGCATCGTCGATCATCTCGAACTCTATCTGCCCGCCTTGGCCGACGCCGACGGCGCGCCGCCCAAGCTCGCCCATCGTCTGGACCGCGACACCGCTGGTTGCCTGATTTTGGGCCGCAGCTTGTGGTCGCTGAAACGGCTGGGCGCCATGTTCGCCGCCGGTCACGTCGCCAAGACCTATTGGGCGGTGGCCGACGGCATCCCGGACACGCCGCAGGGGGTGATCGACCTGCCGCTGCTGAAGATCACGGAGCCGGGGGCGTGGAACATCCTGCCCGACCCCACCGGCCAACCGGCGATCACCGAATACCGGGTGATGGGCGTTGACCTGGAACGGCGGCGATCCTGGTTGGAACTGACGCCGCGCACCGGACGCACCCACCAGATTCGCGTTCATTGCGCCGCCATCGGCTGCCCATTGATCGGCGAACCCTTTTACGGGCCGGAACGCATCGCGCCGGGAAATTTGCATCTGGTCGCCCGCTCCGTCGCCTTTCAACTGGCTCACCAATACCCCCCCGTGTCCGCCGTCGCTCCCCCACCGTCCCACATGGTCGAGGCGCTGGCCGACTGCGGCTGGCGCGCCGAAGCGTAACGTCGCCTGGAGCTACGCCGGGCGACGAAAGCGCCAGAGCTTCGGGCGCGCGCCGTCGAGTTGGGCGCGGCGCTTGCGGGGTTCCGGCGGCTCGACCCAATCCGCCAGCCGCAACGCCGCCGTCAGCAGCGCGCAGAGCAGGAAAAACGCGATGATGGCGCAGGCCAACGGCTGCGCCGTCAGGACGCCCATCAACACAGGCGGGGCGTGCGTCGCCGCAAACGCGGCGGCGGGAATCGCTTCGGTCATGACATGACCCTCACGGAGTGAGATAATTTCAATTTATCTATAATTTTATTTAATGTCAATCGAAGCGCGCGTTCGCTTCGGGGCGGCGGGCGTCGGATCGCCGCCGCCCGCCCGGCGCCGGTTGCTTTATCGGCGGGAGTTCTGTTAAGTCGCGACCACTCCACAGCAACTCGCCGTTCGTGCATCCATGGCCCTTCTTTCGTCGCGTCACGCTTCCTCCGATGGCTTGCCCGAGCGTCTGCTGATCGCCGCCGCCGGGTTTTCGGCGGTCGCGCTCGGCCCTCTGGCGGCGTTGGCGCCGCGCGGGTTGCCGCTGTGGGCGATTTTGACCATTTTGATCGCTTTCGCCGGGCTTTTGCGCCGCCAGGCGCTGGGGCGGTTGATGCGGGCGCTGGTTCCCACGATTTTGGTCGGACTTTTTCTGCTGTTGGCCCTGCTGTCCTGTCTGTGGAGTCCGTCCGGGCGGGCGGTCGCCACCGTCGCCGAAATTGGCTACATCGCTCTTGCCGCCCTGATCGGCGGCGCTTGGGTGTCGCAACTGCCCGGTGTTGAAGCGCGGCGGCTGGCAGGTCTGTTCCTGGGCGGTCTGCTGGCCGGGGTCGCCCTGTTCGGGGTTGAAGCGCTGTTGAACTTCCCGGTCCATCGCTGGTGGAACGCCATACCCGCCGAAGAGATCGACCAGATCCTCTACAGCAACGTTCCCAAACGCAGTTCGGCGCTGTTGTGCCTGTTGGTGTGGCCCGCCGCGCTCGCCATCGACCGGATCGGGCGGCGTGGGCTGGCCTTGGCCCTGCCGGTGGTCTATGCCCTGCTCTGCCTGCCTTTGACCAGCCGGTCGGCGATGCTGGGCATCGCCATTGGTCTTGTCGCTTATGTTTTGGCACTCTGGTCACGCGCGGCGGCCCGCCGCCTGCTGGGCGCGGTGGTGTCGGTGGCCTTTGTCGCCGTTCTGCCGCTGGTCCTGCTGCTCGACCGTGTCCTAGATTTGACGCGCGCGCCTTGGTTGTTCACCTCGGCCCAGCACCGGGTCGAAATTTGGGGCATGGCCGCCGACCGGGCGCTTGAAACGCCCCTTCTGGGGCAGGGAATCGACGCGTCGCGGGCGCTGGCCCCGCATGGCGAGGTGTCGCGATTCTCACCGATCACCGACAGCCTGCTGCCGCTGCACCCGCACAACGCCTTCCTGCAAATATGGCTGGAGTTGGGGGTGGTGGGGGCGGTCCTGGCGCTGGCGACCACGCTGCTGCTGCTGAACGGCGTCAAGCATCTGGAGCAGCGGGATCAACCCTTCGCGCTCGCCCTGTTCGCCACGGGGCTGGCGATGATAAGCACCGCTTATGGGGTGTGGCAACCCTGGTGGATGGCGGGTTTCCTCGCGGCGGGGCTGATGCTGCGGTTGGCCGCCCGCGTTCCGGCGGATGACCGATGAGCGGCCTCGACCACCTCCGCGATCCGGCCCGCCAACAGCGGATTTTGATCGTCAAGCTGGGCGCCTTCGGTGATTTTTTCCTGGCCCAAACCAGCTTCGCCGCCATCCGCCGCCATCATGCGGGCGACCGGCTGAGCCTGTTGACCATCCCGTCCCTGGCCCCGCTGGCCCGGATGAGCGGCCTGTTCGACGAGGTGCTGGAAGACCCGCGTGAGCGTTCCCTGTCCGCTTATCTCGCCGTGCGCCGGATTCTGCGCGCTGGACGGTTTGACCGCGTTTATGATTTGCAGGCGCAAACCCGCACCGATCTGTATTTCCGCCTGTTTTTCCCCGGCCCCTGGCCGGAATGGTCAGGCACGGCCTCGGGCGCGTCCCACCCGGACCGCTATGACGGGCGACGCAAGGTTCCGGTTCTGCAACGCTACACCCGACAACTGGCCCCCTTTGGCATCGCCCCGGATCCCGTGCCGGATCTGAGCTGGCTGGACGCCGACATCGACCGTTTTGGCATCCCCGCCCCCTTCGCCCTGTTGGTCCCCGGTTCCTCGCCCGGACGCCCGGACAAGCGTTGGCCGATGCGGCGCTACGCGGAAGTGGCGGTGGCGCTGGTTCAGCGTGGGGTGACGCCCGTCGTCATCGGCACCGCGATAGAGGCGGAGATCGCCCGCTCCATCGCCGAACTCTGCCCGCAAACCATTGATCTGACCGCCAAAACCAGCGTGCCGGAATTGGGCGGGTTGGCGCGGCGGGCCTGGGCGGCGGTTGGCAACGACACCGGCCCCACCCATCTGATCGCCGCCGTCGGTTGCCCGACGGTCGCCGTTTTCTCCGACGCGTCGAACCCGATCCACAGCTCCGGCCCACGCGTGGTCGTGCATCACCGCCCGGAATTCGACGCCATGGACAGCGCCGGGGTGCTGGAGGCCATCGAGCGCGCCCGCGCTTGACGCCAGACCCGTGTCCTCTTCGCCTCAGCGGCAGAACGGGAAGGGTTCCACGCGCGGCATGTAGGTCGGGATCCAGTCGCAATGGCTGGCCGGATTCGGCAAACGACGCGTTTCGATGATCGGCCAAGCGTGGGCGGCAACCACCACCAGAGCGACTCCACCGACGATCCAACGGCGGGACCTGGCGCTCTCCAACAGCTCCGGCAGCCGCGCAAGCACCCAAGCCGCCGACAAAACCACCAGGGGATCCGTGTAAGCGGCGTAGGCCCGTTGAAAGCCACGCAGGGAAAACAGCGACTCCAGCCCCCAGGCGACCAGAATCAGGAACAACGCCTGAAGCGCCGCCAACCGTTCTCCCCGCCGCCACAGAACCAGCGCGCCGCCCAGAGCGAACCATTCGACGATGACGGTCTGCGGGATGTTGTCGGGGTGCAGGATGATGGTGCGGATCGCCAGAGTCCGCCCGATTCCGTTCATCAGCAGGGTCAACAGTCCCTCGCCCACCACCTGCCCTTGCCCCTGCAAGGCGCTGGCGTGCCGCCAGGAGGTGAAGACGAACATGTGCTCAATGAAATTTGCCACGGCGATGACGTTTTGCGCGTTGTAGCGGATCTCCAGCGCCAGCAGCCCAAGCGCGGCCCCCAACGCCACCGCCGCCAGTGCCGCTAGACTGTGAACCAACGGCGCGCGCCAGACCCAGCCATACACCAACACGCCCAACACGCCCCATCCGACGACCACGCCCTGGTAACGCCCCGACAGCCCACCGCCGACCGAGGTGTAGGGATAGACCGCCTGCCCCCACGACGCGATCCCCTCGGCCATCAAGCCGACCGCCGGAACCAGCGCTGCCGTCGCCAGCGCCGCCAGCAACACCGTCCGTCCCCAAGACCCTGCCTCCCCAGCGAAACGCTGACCAAACAGCAGGGCGGCAATGGGGATGCCCAAGGCCAAAAACACCGCCTGCACCTTGGTCGCCATCGCCAAGGCGACCAGCAGCCCGGCCCCGCCCAGCAACAGCAGGGAGCGGCCCGTCCGTCCCGGCGGCTGCCGCACCGCGACCAGAACCATCAGCAAAGCGGTGACGACGAAGCCCGCTGACAGCAAATCCGTGCGCATCTGCCGACCCTGCGCCGTCAAACCGACGCCAAACGCCAACAGCACACCCGCCAACAGCGCCACCCGGCGATCCCCGACCAGTTCGCGGACCAGCGTCGCGTAGGTCACGGCGAACAGCGCGGTGAGAAGGATGGACAGCGCCCGCCCAGCCTCGACCAACCCCTGCCACGCCGCCGCGTTGGCCGCCGCGTCGCTGGCCAGCGGCAGCGCCGACAAGCGGGCGACCGGCAGCAGCCCCAGCGCGTGCAGCAGCCGATACCAGCCGTCGATCACCAAAAAATACCCGTAACCGGGATGGTCGAAATACTCCTGCGGCAAGCCGTCGGCGAACAAAAGGCCATGATAGGCCAGCACCAGATCCTGATCGGCGTGAACCCAATAGGGCAGGCGGAATCCCACCAGCAGAACCGACAGCGCCATCACAGCCGCAAGACCCAGGCACAGCGCCCACCAGGGCGCCCGCGACAGGCGGTCAAGGGCGGAGGAGCGGGAAAGCGTCTGGATCATGGCGAGGATCATTCCGAAGGAAGCGGCGCTGCGGGTTGTGCCACGAGTCCACCCCGGTTGGAAGATTGGCCCTGAGCGACTCCGCGCCCCACCGCCGCCCGTCCCACGCATGGCAGGGCTTCGCCCCCCGTCGCGGCTCTGGAAACGCCGACAGGAGATTGCTAAGGTGCCCACCTGTTTCTTCCCATTCCTTTCGCGAAACCGCTCGCGCGCGATCAGTCGAGGACAAGTCCATGCCGCATTACCGTTCACGCACCTCCACCCATGGCCGCAACATGGCGGGCGCACGCGGTCTGTGGCGGGCGACCGGCATGAAGGACGGCGATTTCGGCAAGCCGATCATCGCCATCGCCAACTCCTTCACCCAATTCGTTCCGGGCCATGTCCATCTGAAGGATCTGGGCCAACTCGTCGCCCGTGAAATCGAAAGGGCGGGCGGCGTCGCCAAGGAATTCAACACCATCGCGGTCGATGACGGCATCGCCATGGGCCATGGCGGCATGCTCTACAGCCTGCCCTCGCGCGAATTGATCGCCGACGCCGTCGAATACATGGCCAACGCCCATTGCGCCGACGCGCTGGTCTGCATCTCCAACTGCGACAAGATCACACCCGGCATGCTGATGGCCGCCATGCGGCTGAACATCCCGGCGATCTTCGTCTCGGGCGGCCCGATGGAGGCCGGCAAGGTCAAGTGGCGCGGCAAGATGAAGTCGGTCGATCTGATCGACGCGATGGTCGCCGCCGCCGATCCCACCGTGACCGACGAGGAAGCGGCTGACATGGAGCGCGGCTCCTGCCCGACCTGCGGTTCCTGCTCCGGCATGTTCACCGCCAACTCGATGAACTGTTTGACCGAAGCGCTGGGCCTGTCGCTGCCCGGCAACGGCACCATCCTGGCCACCCACGCCGACCGCAAGGAACTGTTCCTCAAGGCCGGACGCGTCGCCGTCGATCTCTGCCGCCGCTGGTATCAGGATGAGGACGCCTCCGCCCTGCCGCGCAGCATCGCCAGCAAGGCGGCCTTTGAAAACGCGATGACGCTGGACATCGCCATGGGCGGCTCGACCAACACCGTTCTGCACATCCTGGCCGCCGCGCAGGAAGGCGAGATTGATTTCACCATGGCCGACATTGATCGGCTGTCGCGTCGCGTTCCCAACGTCTGCAAGGTGGCCCCCGCCATCTCCGACGTCCACATCGAGGACGTGCACCGGGCGGGCGGCATCTTCGGCATTCTGGGCGAATTGGACCGCGCCGGTCTGCTGAACCGCGAGTCGCCGACGGTTCACGCCCCCACCCTGGGCGACGCCATCGACCGTTGGGACGTCATCCGCACCGACGATCCGGCGGTCCACACCCTCTACAAGGCCGCCCCCGGCGGCATCCCGACCGTGGTTCCCTTCAGCCAAGAGCGCCGCTGGCCGGAGTTGGACCTCAACCGTGAAACCGGCGTCATCCGCAACGTCGAGACCGCCTTCAGCAAGGACGGCGGTTTGGCCGTTCTCTACGGCAACATTGCGGAAAAGGGCTGCATCGTGAAGACGGCGGGCGTTGACGACTCCAACCTCGTCTTCGCCGGTCCGGCCCGCGTGTTTGAAAGCCAGGACGACGCGGTCGCCGGTATTTTGGGTGACGTGGTGAAGGCGGGCGACGTCGTCATCATCCGCTACGAAGGCCCGCGCGGCGGCCCTGGCATGCAGGAAATGCTGTACCCGACCAGCTATCTGAAGTCGAAGGGGCTGGGCAAGGCCTGCGCGCTTGTCACCGACGGGCGTTTCTCGGGCGGCACTTCGGGCCTGTCGATCGGCCACGCCTCGCCGGAAGCGGCCAGCGGCGGCGCCATTGGTCTGGTGGAAGAGGGCGACCGCGTTGAAATCGACATCCCCAACCGGACCATCCGTCTGGCCATCAGCGACGAGGCGTTGCAGGCCCGCCGCGACGTGATGAACGCAAAGGGTGTGAATGGCTGGAAGCCGGTTGCGCGTGACCGTGTGGTTTCCCCAGCCCTGCGCGCTTACGCCGCACTGACCACAAGCGCCGACCGAGGCGCGGTGCGCGACGTGTCTCAGGTGGAAGGTCTCGCCATCCCCCGTTGAAGTCAGCCGCGCAACCAACGGAAACCAAACAAGAAAGAATGCGTCGGGAGTATTTCCGGCGCATTCTTCTTTTCCTCAATTGCATATCAGGGTATGCAAAATTCTCGCGGCGTGAAAAAGAATCGGCTTCGCCGCGCTGGGATATCCACAAAACGCAAAATACATGCTCTAATATGTCTACGCGAAATCCGCAGGGGGGCGGACATGGCGGTGGCCGAGAGGATCATCGAAGGTATGGGAGGCGCCGCTCCCCACGACGTTGCACGTCCCGCGCGCGGCAAAACGCCTGAGCGCAAAATCCTCACCACGCTGTTCGTCGACATCGTCAGCTCCTCCGCCCTGGTCGCTGGCCGAGACCCGGAAGACGCCGACCAAATTCTGCTGTCAATTCTGAACAGCCTGATCGAGGCGATCCCCCGCTACGACGGCATGGTGTCTCAGCTTTTGGGCGACGGCTTCATGGCGGTGTTCGGCGCCCCGAACGCCCAGGAGGATCACGCCCTGCGCGCCTGCCTGGCCGCGCAGGACATCGTCCGCGCCACGGTGGAAGCCGCTGATCTTCCCGATTTCCAGGTCCGCATCGGCATCAGCTCTGGCGATGTGGTGGCCCATGTTGTCGCCAACGGGGTGTGGGCCGATTATCGGACGGTTGGGGAATGCGTTCACCTTGCGGCCAAACTCCAGCAACGCGCCGAGCCGAACAGCGCCCAATTGAGCCGAGACACGCTGGATCTGATCCCGGTTGGCGTCGCAGCCCGCCCCGTTGGCAGCCTGATTTTGGCCAAAGGCGCCATTCCGATGCCCGCCTTCACTTTGGAGGGCGCCCGCGCGGTTCGCCGCACCGCCACCGATATGCTGCGCTCGACCAACGCCCCCTTTGTCGGGCGAACCGGCGAGATGAAAACCATCCTCTCGCTGGCGGATCGAGCGCGGCTTGGCGCGTCGGCCATCCTGGTGCTGTCCGGTGATGCCGGAATAGGAAAATCCCGCTTGGTGGGAGAGGTGCTCCGCGCTTCACGAATCCGTGATTGGAGAATCGTGCAATGGTCACAAATGCCTATGCGGCGGTTGGGGGATCCCGATGATCTGGAGGCGGTCGCTCTCAGCTTCGCCCTTCAGATCATCGGGTCAACCACAGGCGATGGTCCGAACCAAATTGTTGCGATGGTTGACCGACGAGCCGGTTCTCTCGCCGCCGACGCGGTCCGCAATTTGTTCGGTCAGGAGACAATCAATCCGCTCTGGCATGGCCTTGATCCGGCGCAACGCCTGACCTTGTCCATCGAGGGGCTGGTCGCCGCCGCTCTTGAGTTGTCGTCTGGCGACACACGCGACCAGACGCCGATGCTGGTTCTGGTGGAGGACGCCCATTGGGCCAGCCCCGTGATGGTTCGATTCCTGGATGCGTTGACCACCGCGCTGCTGGGCAGCCAAGCCCATCTGTTGTTGATCGCCACCAGACGCCCCCCGGCGCTGCGGCTGGAATCATCGCCTGAAGGTTGGACCGGCACGCCGACAGCGCGCCGAATCGATCTCAAAACTCTTGATATGGCGCAGGTTGACCAATTCTTAAATCATTGGTTGGGGCCGGACTGGTCGCTGGCCGACCTAAAAACCCAAGTGTCCAAGCGCAGCCAGGGTGTCCCCCTTTACCTTGAGGAGATTCTGCGCACGCTTGAAGCAACCGGAGCGATTACGGGAGGGCCGGGAGCGTATCGGTTGGTCGACCCGGCCGCCGCTCAGAATCTCCCGCGCTCTTTGCACGGCCTTCTGGCCGCCCGCATGGACCTGATGGACCAGGCTCCACGCCGGGTCTTGCTGAACGCCGCCGTGATCGGAACAACATTCGACGTCGCAGTCCTGCACGCGCTGACGACAGCGTCAACCACCGCCCTATCCGATCTTCTCGCCTATCTGGAGCGTGCGGGATTCATCATTCGCACGCGCCTGCTTCCGAATCTGGAATTCACGTTCAATCATGCTCTGATTCAGGAGGTTGCTTACGCCACCCTGACCAGATCCGACAGGAAGGCTCTGCACACCCGCGTTTTCAACGCCTTGCGAAGCCGACGCGTTTATGAATTGCCCAATCGGATTGATCTTCTGGCTCATCACGCCTTCCTCGCTGAAAATTGGGCCGCCGCGTATGTGTGCGGACGAAAAGCCGGAAAAATTGCCGAAGTTCGGTCAAAGCTGGAAGACGCCACCCGCCATTATCGCAACGCGCTGGAAGCCCTGCGCACAATTGGCCCATCCCGAGAAAACACGCCACGCCAGATTGAATTGCTGATCGGATTGCCCCGAACGCTTCTGCCCCGTGGAGGAACCGACGTTCACGACTGTCTCAACCAAGCCCGCGATTTGTCGGAAATCGCCGGTGACACGATACATCTGGCGCAAGCCAGTTCCATGCTCGCATCGTTTCGATGGGCGTATGGGGAGATCGACGAGGGTGTGGAGCTGTGCCAACAGGGTTTGGCGGCGTTGGATCAATCGGATTCCCGTGAGACGCGGGTCCAATTGCTGTTCAAACTGAGTGGCCTCCTGACTGAAAAAGGCTATTTTGAACAGTCGATGGAGACCTTGCGCGTCGGAAGTCTGCTTCTCAACGACGGCCCGCCTTTGGGAAACTGCGGACTTTCGACGTTGGCGGTTGTGCACCCCCCCAGCATTGCCGCTCGCACCCTTGCGGAGTTGGGGCGTAGCGCCGAAGCCATCGCGGCTGGCGTTCACGCTGTCGAGCGCGCAGAGCGATCAGGCCATGCCTTTTCGCAGATCTTCGCTATGACGCATATGGGTTGGTCGCACCTTATTCTTGATGAGATCGACCAGAGCGTCCCATCCCTGGAACGGGCTTTGTCCCTGTCCGATGTTGCCCGCACGCCAATTCTGCGACCACTCATTCTTGCGGGCCTTGGCTACGCTCATGTCTTAAAGAAAAGACATTCAGAAGGCTTTTCCCTTTTCGACGAGAGCTTTGCATCGTTCCGCCGACAGGCCGGGGGGCGGGTTGACGGCAACGGCGAACGCAATCAATTCTACCCGCGTGTTTTTCTGCCCCAGGTTCTTCTCTGGCAGGCGAAGGCGCAATGGGCTGCCGGAGCGACCGCGCAATCAATCCAGACCGCCCAAGAGGCCCTTGGGGTTGCGCTCAGCACCGGCCAGTTGGGGTATGAAGCGCACGCACGTCTGTTCCTTGCCAAGGCAGGCCATTTGGCTTTGGCGCCATACACGGGAGCGCAACGCCGTCTCATGGCGCGACGCGCCGAGGCGCTGGCGGATCGCCTGTCCATGTCCCGTCTTGCCCAGACCTGTCAACATGTGCTCGCCCACATGGAAAGAAGCCTTTCGGCTGAGGCCTAATCGGACCGCTTAGGCCAGGGCCATCGCGTCGCGATCACAGACCTTGCATCCGTTCAGCCTTGCGAAAATAGTCCAAAACGTAATTTCGTATCGCGCTGGGAAGCGAGGCGCCTGTCGAACGTGAGGCGTCCAAATCACCGCACAATTCCCGGATGGATCGCCCCTCGATGGCGGAAATCGCGTCCAACCCATCCCAAACAGCGGTTTCCAAGCGAATGCGGGCGCGTCGATCCGGCAAAGGCAGTGTGCGCGCCGTCATCATCGGCCAAGACATCAGCATGGCAATGTTGGCGCCCTTTGTGGATTCCGCTGTCGCCTTTTCTAGGGTTTGCATTGCGAAAGACTCTCCACATTAGCGTTTGCGATATTTACAGGACAGGACCGAACGCTATCGCCAACAGGAGGTTTCGATCTGTGAAAAATTTCACAGCAAAAACTTCTTCGATATCGAACTATCGGAATGTCCATGCCGCTTGACGTATGGAGCGCCTCCTAAATTCGCCTCTCATTTCGGAGTTTTGTCTCATGAACAACATTTCCAACGCTTCCATGGTCCGTGGCGCTGACGGTCGTCTCTATGCCATCGCCTCTCAAGGAGTTTCCGAAGTCTCGGAAACCCGCAGCCACACCAGCCGCAGCGTTCGCTCTGGCAACCGCGATGGATTTGACACCGCCGACTACGAAGCTGGCCGGATCACGATCACCCCGGGCGTGTAAGCAACGTCTTATTCTCGCCGATCCTGTTGCGCGCCAGGGACGTTTGTCCTTGTAGCCACGGGATCTGGCGAGCCCGCAGCGTTCGATCCGTTCACACACCGTCCCCACCGTCAGGGTGCTCACAGATGCCGTTTGATTTTCTCGATGTTGGCGCAATCGTCGCCGATGCCGTAAAGGCTCACACCGTCGGAACGCATCGCATTGTAGCTCCTGAGCAAACTCTTGCCCGTGTCGCCCCGTTCCTGCCCGTGATGGGCATCACGCGGGTCGCGAACGTCACCGGCCTGGACACGGTGGGCATTCCCGTGGTGATGGTCACGCGGCCAAATTCACGCTCCATCTCCGTGTCGCAAGGCAAAGGCGTCACGCTGGCCGCCGCCAAGGCGTCGGGCGTGATGGAGTCGATTGAGAGCTACCACGCCGAACGCATCACCCTTCCCCTGAAATTCGCCAGTTTTGAGGAGTTGCGCTGGACCCACCCCGTGGTCGATGTGGATCGGCTGCCCCGGCTGTCCACCAGCGCTTACACCCCGCACACCCCGATCCTGTGGATCGAAGGCGCCGATCTGTTGAACGGTGGACGCAAATGGGCGCCGTTCGAGGCGGTCCATTTGAACTTCACCATGCCGGTCGCGCCGGGGCATGGCTGTTTCCTGGCCAGCTCCAACGGTCTGGCGTCGGGCAACCATCTGACCGAGGCGACCAGCCACGCCATCACCGAATTGATCGAGCGGGACGCCACCACCCTCTGGCGCCAGCGCGACGCAGCAACCCAGCAGGCGACCCGCCTTGATCTGGACAGCGTCGATGACCCCGTGTGCCGGTCGTTGATCGAGCGTTTTGAGGCCGCTGGCGTCGAGATCGGCGTGTGGGACATCAGCAGCGACATCGGACTTCCCGCCTTCCTTTGCCGGATCGTCGAGCGCGAGGATTGCCCACAGTATTCCATTCGTCCCGCCAGCGGCATGGGGTGCCACGCCGCCCGCGAAATCGCCCTGTCCCGCGCTCTGACCGAAGCTGCGCAAAGCCGCCTGACCTTCATCGCCGGGGCGCGCGACGACATGCCGCGCGCTGAATATGACCGCCATCTTGATCCGACGCTGCACGCGCGGTGGAAGGCCCGCATCCTGTCCGACGTCGGCCAGCGCCCCTTCACCGATTGCCCAACCCACAGCGCGGCGACCATCGACGCCGACCTCCAGCACCAGTTGGACCGGCTGCGCGCGGTTGGGATCAAAGAGGTGGTGGCCGTTGATCTGACCAAGCCGGAATTTGGCATCCCCGTGGTCCGCGTCATCGCGCCGGGCCTGGAAGGGCTGGATGAATCCCCCGACTATCTGCTGGGTGAACGCGGACAACGCGCGTCGGTCCAGACCATGGAGAAGGCCGCATGAACGACGTCTGTGTGTTTCTTGGCCCGACCCTGCCCCGCGATGAGGCCGAGCGGGAACTGAACGCCCGCTTCCTGCCGCCGGTGACCCAGGGCGACGTGATCCGCCTGTGCGCGGAAAAGCCCAAGGCCATTGGCATCATCGACGGTTTTTTTGAATGCGTCCCCTCGGTCTGGCACAAGGAAATCCTGTTCGCCATCCAGGCGGGGATTCCGGTTTTCGGCGCGTCCAGCATGGGGGCCTTGCGCGCCGCCGAACTGCACTCGTTTGGCATGATCGGCGTCGGCGCGATTTTTGAGGCCTACCGCGACGGACGGCTGGAGGATGATGACGAGGTGGCCGTGGTTCATGGCCCCGCCGAACTCGGCTATCCCGCCTTGTCGGAGGCGATGGTCAACATCCGCCGCACCCTGGCCGACGCCATGGCCGAGCGGGTGCTGTCGCCGAGCACCGGCCTGCGGCTTGAATCCATCGCCAAGGAACTGCCCTATCGGGACCGTGGGTTTGGTCGCGCCCTGCGGCTTGCCGCCGACATCGGCCTGCCCGGCGACGAATTGACCGACTTCAAAACATGGCTGCCAACCGGGCGCTTCGACCAGAAGCGCGACGACGCCCGCCAGATGCTGCGGGTCATGCGCCGCCATCTGGGGCGCGCCGACCCGGCGCCGGAGGCGCGCTTTCATTTCGAGCGCACCAGCTTGTGGGATCGTGCATTGCGCGAAGCGTCCCCCCTCGCGATGTAACGCCGCTTGCTCTACACTGATTGCTCCCGCTCTGGTGAGCGCGCCGTTGTTGTTTGCGTGGCGCGGAGTGAAGCCGGGGCGGGACAAACAGGCGGGAGCGGTGAATGAGCGCGCCAACCGACGTCGCTGCCATTTTACGACGCAACCGTCTGCTCGAAGAGCTGGACGAGACGCAAATGGCCGAGCTTCTGACCCTTGGCTACATCAGCCGTTTCACCTCCGAGCAGACGATTTTTGACAAGGGCGATCCAGGGGATTGCCTGTACGCCGTTCTGAAGGGGCAGATCGCCATTCGGACCTCGTCTGCCGATGGCAAGACCATGCTGTTGAACATTTTGGACAGTGGGGACATTCTGGGTGAAATCGGGCTGCTGGACGGGCGCGAACGGACCGCCAGCGCCGCCGCCCTGGGGCCGACGGAGTTGTATCGGATCGACCGCGCCGACTTCATTCCTTTTCTGGAACGTCATCCCCGTCTGTGCACCCGAATGATGATCGTGCTGTGCGAGCGCTTGCGCTGGGTGTCTGAAAACATTGAAGACGCGATTTTTCACGATGTTCCCCGCCGCCTTGCCCGCAAGCTCCTCTATCTGGCCGACAGCTACGGGCAAAATGGTCCCTCGGGCTTGCGCATCACGCAACCTTTGTCCCAAGAAGCCCTGGCCAGCATGCTGGGTGTCACCCGCGAGATGGTGAACAAAAGCCTCAGCGCCTTGCGCAAGTCCGGCATCGTGACCAACGCCAAAGGCTTCATCGTGATTAATAATCTCCCCCTGCTCAAGGACATGGCCGGAGAAGCCAGTCGCGTGTCTTGACCCATTCGTCACCTGCTTGCAGTTTTGTTCCCCAAACACCCTTCAATCGGGTTATAGTATGAACCGCAAAGAGGCAGCCGGGCGGGTATCAAGAGGACGAATGGTCATGTCGGACAATGGAAAATTGGCGCCGCGCAAGAATCAGACTCAGGGCGTGGCGTCATTGATCGCACGTTCTTTGGTTGTGGCGGGACGCGACGTCCAGGTTCGTCTTGAGCCGTCCTATTGGGAGGGGCTGGATGAAATTTGTCGGCGGGAGGATCTGACCGCTGACGAATTGTGCGCCGACGTCCAGGAACGGATGGAGCAGCAAAACCGCCGTTTGGGCGCGCAAGGCGGCGTTTCCTTGGCCAACGCTCTGCGTGTTTTTGTCGTTGGATATTTCCGACAGGCCGCGACCGAACGTGGGCATGCGCGTGCCGGGCATGGGCAGGGCGATCCCTTCGCCAGCACCCCGTTTGATCGGTCATCCATCAACAGCGACGCTTAAGCCTGAACAAGCGATCACCCCTGCCCAGCAACAGGGACGGAGGTTTTTGGCGTTCGCTCGATTGTGCGATCAGGCGGTTTGCCGCTTCGCCAGCAACCCACGCAGCAACTCCGACAAGGTTTCAGCCAGATGGCATTGGTCGGCGGTCGGCAGATCGGCGATCACCCCGGCAAACTCCTTCAAAGGATCGTGGCGCAACAGCTCTTGCGCCTTGGCCGTGGGATGAAGCTGCATCACGCGGCGGTCTTCGGGCACGGGCACGCGGACCAACAACTCCTTGTTCACCAGCACCTCGACCATTTGCGAGGCGGCGCCACGGGTGGTGGCGTGGAAATCGGCGAAGGCCGACACCGTGCGTTGGGCGCTGGTCGCACCGGCGAAATAGCGCAGCGCCGTCCATTGCGACGGCTTCAGCCCGTGGGTGTAGCCCAGGCTGTCGGCCAGATGGCCGATGTGCATCATCACCTCAGCGATCCCCTGGGGCGAAGCCGACGACGACGCGGCGGACGGCCCGTTCGTGGGAGCCGCCGAACGCAAAGCCGTCCCGTCCGACAAAGCCGCACGGTCGCTTCCGGATCTGCGCAATTCCACCAAAGCCATCGTCTTCACTCTACAAAATGGAGACACTATCCGACGAGGCGAACGCCTAGCCCTTAAGGACCGGATGCCCGCCAATCATCATCGGACTGCACTTTAGTGCGGCTGAAACGAAAACGAAACAACCCTCAAGGCCATCCGGTGGTTGCGAATTGTCGCACCCTCCCCTCGCGTGGAGCGTGCGGAAACACCGCAGTCGGGACCGTCCCCGCCAACATGGAT
Source organism: Azospirillum cavernae (assembly GCF_003590795.1). Lineage (GTDB taxonomy): Bacteria > Pseudomonadota > Alphaproteobacteria > Azospirillales > Azospirillaceae > Azospirillum > Azospirillum cavernae. Next base: position 280,561 of record NZ_QYUL01000005.1, on the reverse strand, counting down.
GGCGAATTGACTGGCGTCGCCCAGCGTTCGCCTGTATACGCGCGAGATGACCACATCACCCGCTTCCAAGTCCGCCCCCAAGGTCGGCATCGTCAGCCTCGGCTGCCCGAAGGCGCTCGTCGATTCCGAGCGCATTCTGACCCGTCTCCGCGCCGAAGGGTACGAGATCTCGCCGTCCTACGACGGGGCGGACGTGGTGCTCGTCAACACCTGCGGCTTCCTGGACAGCGCCAAGCAGGAATCGCTCGACGCGATTGGCGAGGCGATCAAGGAAAACGGGCGGGTCATCGTCACCGGCTGCCTGGGCGTCGAACCGGACGTCATCCGCAAGACCCACCCCGGCGTGCTCGCCGTCACCGGCCCCCACCAGTATGAACAGGTGGTCAGCGCCGTTCACGACGCCCTGCCGCCCAAGCACGACCCCTTCACCGATCTGGTGCCGCCGGAAGGGCTGCGGCTGACCCCGCGCCATTACGCCTATCTGAAGATTTCCGAAGGCTGCAACAACCGCTGCACCTTCTGCATCATCCCATCCATTCGCGGCGATCTGGTCAGCCGCCCGATCACGTCGGTGCTGCGCGAGGCGGAAAAGCTGGCGGTCGCCGGGGTGAAGGAACTGCTGGTCATCTCGCAGGACACCAGCGCCTACGGCGTTGACACCAAATACAAGGAAGAGATGTGGTACGACCGTTCGGTCCGCACCCGCTTCCTGGATCTCTGCACCGAGTTGGCCAATCTCGACGTGTGGGTCCGCCTGCACTATGTCTACCCCTACCCCCATGTCGACGAGGTCATTCCGCTGATGGCGGAGGGCAAGATCCTGCCCTATCTCGACATCCCGTTCCAACACGCCTCGCCCAATGTTTTGAAGGCGATGCGCCGCCCGGCGGCCCAGGAAAAGCAACTGGACCGCATCCGCAAATGGCGCGAGGAATGCCCGCATCTGGCCCTGCGCTCCACCTTCATCACCGGCTTCCCCGGCGAGACGGAGGCGGATTTCCAGTTCATGCTGGATTGGCTGCAAGAGGCGCAACTCGACCGCGTCGGCTGCTTCAAGTATGAGGCGGTGGATGGCGCGCCCGCCAACGCCCTGCCGGGCGCCGTCCCGGAAGAGGTCAAGCAAGAGCGTTGGGAACGCTTCATGGAGACCCAAAAGGCGATCAGCGCCGAACGGCTGCAAAAGAAGGTCGGCTGGACTCTCGGCGTGTTGATCGACGAGGTGGACGAGGATGGGGCCATCGGTCGCTCCTACGCCGAGGCGCCGGAGATCGACGGCAACGTCTTCCTGAACGGCGAAACCTCGCTGAAGCCCGGCGATCTGGTGGACGTCACCATCGAGCACGCCGACGAGTATGATCTGTGGGGCAGCGTCGAGCGCGACGTCTGATTTCCCAACGCTGCGGAGCGGTTGCGATGCCCGTCACGCCGGACGACGCCAAACTGATGGACGTCCTGCAAGGCGGGCGTTGCTTTTACTGCGGGGAGTTGGTCGGGGGCAAAGCGACCTTCGATCATCTGATCCCGCAGGCCTATGGCGGCGCCGACATCCCCGCCAACGTGGTTCTGGCGCACCGCCGCTGCAACCAGCGCAAGGGCGACCGCCTGCCCAATCCCGACGAACTCGACCGCTTTTTCGCCGAACGTCGCGCCAGCCGTTTGGGAATCTGGCCGCCCTTGCGGGCCTTGCGCGCCGCTGAAGAGGGGCAAGAATGGATCGCCGTGGCGCGAGCCATATCGCAAGAGAAATAAGTTATAATTCGTTCATTATAACAAAAGCTGTGCGATAATTTTCTCTTATTTTCCAAGGCCATCTTCCGTGCATAATTCCCTCCAAGCAAACCGGGGGACGGCGTTCAATCCGCCCCGATGAAGCCAGCAGGAGGCATGATGAGCGGTCGGTTCGACGTGGTGATCGTCGGTGGTGGCGTGATGGGATGTTCGGTCGCCTATTTCCTGGCCTCCGACCCGGCGTTTGGCGGCAGCATCGCCGTGGTGGAGCGTGATCCGACCTACCGCACCGCCTCCTCGGCGTTGTCGGCCAGCTCGATCCGTCAGCAATTCTCGACCCCGGCGAACATCGCCCTGTCGCAGTTCGGCATCTCCTTTTTGCGGTCGGTCAGCGACCATCTGTCGGTCGATGACGATCCGGTCGATTTGGGCCTGCGCGAGCCGGGCTATCTCTATCTGGCGACGGAGGCCGGGGCCGACATTCTCCGCAAAAACCACGCGATTCAAAAGGCCAGCGCCGTCGACGTCGCCCTGCTGACGCCCGAAGAACTGGCCGCCCGCTTCCCCTGGCTGTCGGTCGATGGGTTGGTCGCCGGGTCGCTCGGCCTGTCGGGCGAGGGCTGGTTTGACGGTTACAGCCTGATGCAGGGCTTCCGCCGCAAGGCCAAGGCGTTGGGCGTCACCTTCATCACCGCCGACGTGGTCGGGATGGATCGGGTCGGCGACCGCGTGAACAGCGTTTTGCTGGACAATGGCGAGCGGCTGGACTGCGGCGTGGTGGTCAACGCCGCCGGGGCCAAGGCCCGCCGGGTGGCCGAATTCGCCGGAATTCCCCTGCCGGTGTCGGCCCGCAAGCGCTGCGTCTTCGTCTTTGATTGCCGGGATCCGCTGCCCGCCTGCCCGTTGGTGATCGACCCGTCGGGCGTCTGGTTCCGGCCGGAAGGCGCGCAATTCATCTGCGGCGCCCCGCCCCCCGCCGACCGCGACCCGGACACCGACGATCTGACTGTAGAGCATGACCTGTTCGACGACACGATGTGGCCCGCGCTGGCCGCCCGCGTTCCGGCCTTTGAGGCGATCAAGGTCACAGCCTCCTGGGCGGGCTTCTACGAATACAACGACGTCGATCAAAACGCCATTCTGGGCGCCCACCCGGACGTCGCCAACCTGTTGTTCTGCAACGGCTTCAGCGGCCATGGCCTGCAACAGGCCCCCGGCGTCGGGCGCGGTCTGGCCGAGTTGATCGTCCATGGCGGCTACCGCAGCCTGGATCTGACGCCTTTCGGCTATCAACGCCTGCTGGACAACCGTCCGCTGCTGGAAACCTGCGTGATCTGAGAGCGGGGGTTGACAGCGGGGCGTTCCGTCCGTGATCTGGGCGCATCGGACCACCAAAGGACGCCCCGTTGGCCCCCGCGATCTTCAAGCGTTACAAGCTGCACTTCACCCGCCCCCTGCCCGGCCTGCGCCCCGGACGCCCGGAACGCGACGCCATGGTGGACCGGGTGAAGCGCTTCGCCAGCGAAAACGGCATGGCGGGGGAGCTGCATTCCATCGCCCCGAACGCCGGGTTCGGCATTCTGGAAATCCGCTGCACCGACCGCCTCGCCCGCCGCCTGTCCGACCTGTCGGAGATTGAAACCGTTCAGGAAAGCTGACGGTCCCTCACGGCCCCGCCAGATCGCGCAGGATTGGGCAATCGGGGCGGTCGTCGCCGTGGCAGGCGTCGGCCAACTCGCGCAGGCTGTCGCGCATCGCCGCCAATTCGGCGATTTTCGCCTCCAACGCGTCGATGTGGGCCTGCGCCACCTGTTTCACCTCGGCGCTGGCGCGGCTGCGGTCGCGCCACAGACCGACCAGCGTTTGGATTTGTTCGATGCCGAAACCCAAGCTGCGCGCGCGTTTGACGAAGCGCAGGACGTTGACCTCCGCCGGGCTGTAGACGCGATAGCCCGACGCCGTGCGCCCGGCCTGCGGGATCAACCCGATGGATTCGTAATAGCGGATCAGCTTGGCGTTGACGCCCGACGCCTTGGCCGCGTCGCCGATGGTCACTCCGCCCGCTCCTCCCGGATTGGTCATCATTCCTCCCCCTTCGGCGGCGCCCAGCCGCGCAGGCTGAGCGCGTTGAGGACGACGCTGACCGAACTCAGCGCCATCGCCCCTCCGGCCAACACCGGGCTGAGATGGCCCGACGCCGCCAGCGGAATCCCAACGACGTTGTAGGCGAAGGCCCAGAACAGCCCTTGACGGATCTTGGCGTAGGTCCGCCGCGACACGTCGATGGCCCCGGCGACCAAACGGGGATCGCCGCGCATCAGCGTCACCCCGGCGCTGTGCATCGCCACGTCGGTTCCGGTCGCCATGGCGACGCCGACATCCGCCGCCGCCAGCGCCGGAGCGTCGTTCACCCCGTCGCCCACCATGGCGACGCATGCGCCTTCCGCCTTCAAGGTGGCGATGACGGCGGCCTTGTCGCCCGGCAGAACTTCGGCAAAGATCCGGGTCACGCCCAGACTCGCCGCCACCGCGCGCGCCGCCCCCCAATTGTCGCCCGTCACCATCACCGGCTCAACGCCCTGCGCCCGCAAGGCTCGGATGGCGGCGGCGGCCCCCGGCTTCACCGTGTCGCCAAAGGCGATCAAGCCCAGCGCGCGCGGCGTCTCCGTGCGTTCCACCAGCCAGGACACCGTGCGCCCGGCCTGTTCCAACGCGGCGGCGCGCTCGACCAACGCCGGATCGCTCCCGCCCCACTCGGCCGCCGCCCGCGCGTTGCCCAACAGCAGGGCGCGCCCGTCCACCGTTCCCGTCACCCCGCGCCCGGCCAGCGCCCGGAAATCCGCCGGAGGCTCCGCCGTCAACCCCAGAGCGGCGGCGCGCTCCCGCACGGCGCGGCCAAGCGGGTGTTCGCTGCCCGCCTGCAAGGCGGCGGCAAGCCGCAACACACTGTTTTCGTCCAGGTCCGCCGTCGCGACCAGATCGGTGACGCGCGGCTTGCCCTCCGTCAGCGTGCCGGTTTTGTCGAAGGCGACGGTGGTGACGGCGTGGGCGCGTTCCAGCGCTTCGGCGTCCTTGATGAGGACGCCATGCCGCGCCGCCGCGCCGGTTCCCACCATGATGGCGGTCGGCGTCGCCAGACCCAGCGCGCAGGGGCAGGCGATCACCAGCACCGACACGGCGGTGACGATGGCGAATTCCGCGTCGCCGGTCGCCAGCCACCATCCGGCCAGCGTCAGCGCCGCGATGACCAGAACCACCGGAACGAACACCGCGCTGACCCGATCGACCAGCCGTTGGATCGGCGCCTTCGACGCCTGCGCCCCTTCGACCAGACGGACGATCTGCGCCAGCATGGTTTCGCCGCCGACCGCCGTGGTGTCGATCACCAGCGCCCCGTCCAGATTGATCGAACCGCCGGTGACGCGCCCGCCGGGTTCCTTGTCCACCGGCAGGCTTTCGCCGGTCAGCATGGAGTCATCGACCGCGCCCGCGCCCTCCGCCACCACGCCATCAACCGGAATCCGCTCGCCGGGGCGAACGACGACCTGATCGCCGACGCGGATCCGTTCCACCGGGACCTCACGCTCGACGCCATTCCGCCGCAACCGGGCGGTGGCCGGGCGCAAATCCATCAGGGCGCGGATCGCCGCCGCCGTCTGGCCTTTCGCCCGCGCCTCCAACCACTTGCCCAGCAGGACAAAGGTGATGAGGACCGCCGACGCCTCGAAATAGAGATGCGGCGTGTGGCCGGGATGGGCCGTGGCCAGCAGATAGAGGCTCAACCCCCACGCCGCCGACGTTCCCAGCGCCACCAGCAGATCCATGTTCCCGGCCCCGGCGCGCAACGCCCCCCAGCCCGCCCGGTAAAAACGCGCGCCCAGCCAGAACTGAACCACGCTGGCCAGCCCCAATTGCGCCCAGCCCGGCAGCATCCCATCAAACCCGGCGAGATCGCCGACCATGCCCAGCGCCAGCGGCGCGGACAGCGCCGCCGCGATCAACACCCGTCGCCCCTCCCGTCGGGCGCGCTCCGCCCGCTCCTCCGCCGCCGCGTCTTCGGTTCCGGCGACCAGGGCGGCGGCGGTGAAGCCCGCCCGCTCGACCGCCTCGGCCAGCCGCGCCGCGTCGGCGCTGGCGCCGAAGACCACGACATGGGCCTGCTCGGTCGCCAGATTGACCGCCGCGCTTTCGACGCCGGGAACCCGGTTCAACGCCTTTTCCACCCGCCCAGCGCAAGACGCGCAGGTCATCCCGCCGATGGACAGGTCGATGTCCCGCCGTTCGGCGTGGAATCCGGCGTTTTCAATGGCCTCGGCGACCGCTTTGGCGTCGGCGGGGCCGGAAAAGCCGACGCGCGCCCGCTCGGTCGCCAGATTGACGGCGACGGCGGTCACGCCGGGCACGCGGCCCAACGCCTTTTCCACCCGCCGGACGCAGGACGCGCAGGTCATGCCCGACACGCCGATGTCGAGATCCTCCCTCGCTTTGGCGTCGGCGCGCGTGGGGTTCGTGATGGCGCTGGTCATGCCGGAGATCCTTCCTGGTCTGGCCTTAATCTGGCCGCGCCCCTGACTATGGTGATTCCAGCGATTGGAAGGTCAAGGGACAAATCGGCGCGGAATGGTCCATCTCCGGTTTCCCTTGGCGGCGGCGCGCCGCTGTGCTGAAACCGTGGGCATTCTGACGACCAGCGGATCCGCCATGCCCACCATCCCGATGCCGAACGACCTGTCCACCCTGTTGATGGTCATGGACCTGATCGGCGTCTTCGTCTTTGGCCTGAGCGGCGGGACGCTGGCGGTGCGCAAGCGGTTGGACATTTTCGGCGTGCTGGTGCTGTCGCTGGCCGCCGCCTTGGCGGGCGGCGTGTTCCGCGATCTGTTGATCGGGGCCGTTCCCCCCGCCAGCCTGCGCGACGAGCGCTATTTGCTCGCCGCGCTGGCCGCCGGATTCGTCGCCTTTTTCTTTCATCGCCCGATCAATCGGCTGGGCAAGCCGGTGATGGTGCTGGACGCCGCCGGGCTGGGGCTGTTCGCCGTGGCGGGCTGCGGCAAGGCGCTGGCCTTTGGCTTGGCCCCCCTGCCCGCCGCGCTTCTGGCTGTGCTGACCGCCTGCGGCGGCGGGGTGATGCGCGATTTGCTGGTGGCCGAGGTGCCGCGCGTGCTGTGCGAGGAAATTTACGCGATGGCGGCCCTGCTGGGTGCGATCATCGTGATCGCCGGTCAGCATCTGGGACTGCCGCCGGTTCCCGTCGCCGTGGCCGGGGCGACGGCGGTGTTCGTCCTGCGCGTCGTCAGCGTCCTGCGCGGCTGGAGCGCGCCCCGCGCGCCAGGAACCTGAGGTATGGGCGACAGGCCCCCCAACAGGGAAGCCCGTCGCCGCAACGTCCGAGCCTGATTACCCGCGCTTGCCCCAACCCGGCGCCGGGAACACCGGGGCGGTTTCCGCCGAGGCTTTCGGCAGGACCACCGTCGGGCGCTGGTTGTGGTTCTGCACGCAAGCCGAGATGAGCTGCGTGTTCTGGCCCTTCTCGTCAAAACTAATCGCCGGGCCGACCATCATCTTGTTGGTCAGGTTGGTGGCGCGCAGCGCCGCCAGCAGGCTGGCCGAATCCGCCGCGCCCGCGCGCTTGAAGGCGTCGGCGGCGATCAAGATCGCTTCAAAGGTGAAGGCGACGTTGAAGGCGTAGCCTTCAAAACGGTCGCTGGGGAACTGCTTCTTGAAGGCCGCCTCGACGATCTTGGTCAGCGGCGCTTTCGGGTCGTACCAGGGCAGGTTGGTGATGGCGAAATCGGCGTATTTGCCGAGCACCTTGTAAAACTGCTCGTCATACAGGCCGGGCGAACCGGGGGAAACGATGCCCTTTGGCTCCCAACGCTGCTTGACCATTTCGCGCACCAGCATGATGGCGTCGTTGGCGCGGGTCGTGACGATGGCCAGTTCGGCGCCGGTCGCCTTGGCCTTGGCCACCTCGACCGCCAGATCCTGCGCCTTGGGATCGTAGGAAATCGAATCGACCAGGGTGAAGGGCATGTCCAGCTTGGGGAACAGCCCGTCCATCGCCTGCCGATTGGCCATGCCGAAGGTGTCGTTGGCGTGCAGGAACACCGCCGATTTCGGCGTGACGCCGGTGGCGGCGAACAGATCCTTCATCAGCGACAACCCGTTCGACACCAGCATGGTGGAGGTCGGGAAGTTGCGGAACACGGTCTTGTAACCCTGTTCGGTCAGGCGGTCGGCGGCGGCGATGTTCATCACCAGCGGCACGCCGCGCTGTTCGCAGACTTGCGCGGCGGCGGCGGTCTGGCCGCTGTCGAACGCCCCGACGATCACCTGCGCCCCATCGTTGATGAGCTTTTCCGTGCGCGAGCGGGCGACGTCCACGTTGGATTCGGTGTCGGCGGACATCACCTCGACCTTGTAACCCATGTCGGCGAGCACGGCTGGGGCGATGTCGGCCCCGCGCTGGCAGGCCTGCCCGGCCTGGGCCAGCAGACCGGAGCGCGGCAGCAGAACGCCGACCTTCAGCGTCGTGTTCTGGGCGAAGGCGGGGGCGCGGCCAAAGCTGGCGAGCGCGCCGCCCGCCAGGGCGGCCTGACCGAGCTGGCGGCGGGTGAGGGCGAGTCCTCCGGCGGAACGGTTCTTATAGTCGTTGGTCATGATTCGGGCGGCGCCTTTGATGGAACAGTTCGATCCTGATGAGCGAAGAGTCCACCCACGCGGCCCGTTGTGTCAAAGTGGAATCTCAACGCTCTGCCCGGAATTTCCCCCATGGCCACCATCGGCGAGGCGCTGGCCGCCGCCCTCGACCATCTGACCGCCGGACGCCACGCCCAGGCGGAGGTGATTTACCGCCGCGTGCTGGACGCCGATCCCGACAACGCCGACGCCCTGCACCGGCTGGGCGTGCTCCACGCTTTTCGCGGCGACCACGCGGCGGCGCGCCCCCTGTTGCTGCGCGCGGTGGAACTGGCCGACCGTGACGGAACGCCGGACGCCGACGCGCTGTTCAACCTCGGTTCCCTGCATCATGTCGCGTTGGAGACGGAGGAGGCCATCGCCTGCTACCGTCGGGCCATCGCGGTTCGCCCCGATTTCCCCGACGCCGAATATCATTTGAGCGAAGCGCTGCAAGGCATCGGGCGAATCGACGAGGCGCTGGCCGCGCTCGACATTTTGCTGACCCGCCACCCGCACCACCCGGCGGGCTGGCGCCAGCGCGGCAACATCGAGGCGATGCTGGGCCGCCCCGGCGCCGCCGTCGGCTTTTACGAGATGGCGCAGTCGCTCGACCCGAACGACGAGTCCCTCGCCGGGAAGATCGCCGGGGAAACCGCCGCCTTTCACGCCCGCCGCGCCATCCTGGACGCGCACGGCCCTGACGGGCGGCATGATCTGCGCGACGTGACCTTTCTCATCCCCTTCCGCGCCGACAGCGCCGACCGCAAACGGAACCTGCGCTGGATCGTCGCCTACATCCTGAAGCACGCCGACACGACCATCCTGATCGGCGAGGACAAGAACGGGCCGAGCGACGCCGCCGACGCGCTGGGGCCGGAGCTGGCGGCGCGCTGCCGTCACCTGCATCTGACCGGCAACGACACGCCCTACACCCACAAGGCCTTTCTCATCAACCGGATGGCGGAGGCGGCGGAGACGCCCATCGTCGCCCTGCACGACACCGACATCGTCGTCGATCCGGTGCAATATGTTCTGGCGCGCGACGCGGTGCGGCGCGGCGACGGGCTGGTCTTTCCCTACAATGGCTGGTTTTTCTGGATCATGGGGCGGGAGGTCCACCGCTTCGGCCACACCCTGTCAGCCGCTCCGCTGAACGCGATGTGCCCGCGCTTTCCCCTGATGCACCGCAGTTCGCCCGGCGGCAGCGCCTTTTTTGACCGGGAGCGGCTGTTCGCGGCGGGCGGCTACAACGAGAATTTCCTGTCCTGGGGCTATGAGGACGACGAGATCGTCGTCCGCTTCCGCCGCCTGGGTTTGACGGTGGAGCGGACGCCCGGCCCGCTCTATCACCTGGAGCACGCCCGTCCTGAAAACTCAACCGACCAAAATCCCTTCATCGACGCCAACCGGGCGGAGCTGGAACGCATCCGCGAACAGGACATCGACGCCCTGCGCGCCGACGTCGCGGGCGACCGCCTGCGCCGCCCGCTGTTGACTGTGGCCGACCTTCCCAAAGACGGGCGCGCTTAACCCCCCGACGCGCGCACCCGATGGACGGCGGCGAAGAAGCCGTCAACCTCAGCGGTCAGCGCCTTGGAGCGGTCGGCGACGCTGGCGGCGGCGGACAGCACTTGGCTGGCCGCGCCGCCGGTTTCCGCCGCCGCGCCGCGAATGCCGCCGACGGTGTCGCTGACCTCGCGCGAGCCTTGGGCCGCCTGCTGAATGTTGCGGGCGATCTCCTCGGTCGCCACCCCCTGCTCCTCGACGGCGGCGGCGATGGTGGAGGCGATGCGGCTGACCTGGGCGATGGTGTCGCCGATGCTTTGCATCGACCCGACCGTCTCCTTCGTCACCCTGCGGATCTCCTCGACCTGGGACACGATGTCCTCCGTCGCCTTGGCGGTCTGGTTGGCGAGGTTCTTGACCTCCTGCGCCACCACGGCGAATCCCTTGCCCGCTTCGCCCGCGCGGGCCGCTTCGATGGTCGCGTTCAGGGCCAGAAGGTTGGTTTGCGCGGCGATGGATTGAATCAGCGTCACCACGTCGCCGATCTGCTGGGCGCCGTGTGCCAGCGCCTCCACCGTCGCGTTGGTGCGCTCGACGTCGGCCACGGCGGCGCTGGCGATGCGCGCCGATTCATCGACCTGCCGCCCGATGTCGCGGATCGACGCCGACAATTGTTCGGTCGTCGCCGCCACGGTCTGGACGTTGCCCGAGGACTGTTCGGCGGTGGCGGCGACGGACACGGCTTGGCCGTTGGTCCGCGCGGCGATGGTGGTCAGGGATTCCGCCGTCGCCTTCAACTGCATGGCGGCGGTGGACATTTCACCCGCCAGACCGCCCGCCTTCGATTCAAAGCCGCGCTGCAAGGCGGCCAGCGCGGTCGCCTGCTCCTGCTGCGCTTTCCATTCGGCTTTTTGCGCCAGATCGAGATCGCGGGCGCGGATCAGGCCCAGCTTGAAGACGTCCACGGCGCGGGCCATGGTTCCCGCCTCGTCCTGGCGGTCCAGGGCGGGAATCGGCGTGTCGAGATCGCCGCCGGCCAGCCGCGCCATCGCCGTCGCCATGCCGGTCAAGGGGCGGGCCAAACCGCCGCCAATGCCCAGCGCGACCAGGGCGCCAATGGCGACGCAGCCCAACCCGACCAGGGCCGACAACAAGGTCAGCCGGTTGGCGTCCTCCATGATGCTGGCGGTCGGCGCCGCGACGACGAAGGACCAGACCGCGCCCGTGCCGCCAAGGCGGATCGGGGAGACGCGCAGATAATGCTCGCGGCCCGCCAATTGGGCGTAACCTTCAAACAGCGTCCCCGCCGCCGCCGCGCGCTGCGCCGCCGGGGGCAGATCGTCGGCGGGCTTGGACAGGAGCGCCGAATCCGGGTGGGCCACATACTGGCCCGAAGCGGACAGCACCGCGACATAGCCGTCGCCATAGGGCTTCACCGACCGCACGATGTCGGTCAAGCCAGCCAAGGACAGATCGACGCCCGCCACGCCAACCACCTTCTGACCGTCCAACACCGGCATGGCGGCGCTGGTCATCAACTGTTTGGTCAGATCGTCAAGATAGGGTTCGGTGACGACTTCCTTTTTCCTGGTCGCCGCCGCCTTGTAATATTCCTTGTCCTGGACCTCGGCGTAACTCACCCCGTCGCTGTCGTCGGCCTTTGGCCCGCTCGGCGACGGCAGCCACAGCAGGCTCATCCGCCCGGTCTTGGGCAGGCCCAGAATCTCCGTGCCGCCGCTTCGCTGGGCGAACTCCTTGTCCTGGCCGTCAAAGCCGTTGTCGGCCATGTCGATCCAAACCCCGGCGTAGAGCGGGTTGGCGGCGGCGATCTGTTGCAGGTAGCGGTTGACCACGGCGCGGCGCGGCCCCGGAAGACCGCGTTCGACCGACGCCAAAGCGGCGATGCCCCGCGCAGCCTCCACCGCCGCGCCAATGTCGGCGGCGACCCGCGCCGCCTGATGCTCGGCGGTTTCGGCGGCCAGCGTGATGGCCGATTCCTGCGCCGACTCGCGCGACAGCCACAGAGACACCCCGGTGATCGTCGTCGCCCCAACGGCCAAAACGGCGACCATGCCGACCACGATCTTGGTCCGCAAACCCAACGTCATCCAACCCGACACAGCGTTCAACCTTGCCATACGTAACAATTGCGTCATGTTTACTTGATAACTGGTCGCAGTAAACGACATTCATCCATTATTAGAAGATTGTAACATTGAATGCGTTGATCCAAGGTTGCGTGGTGGGATCAAAAAGAGGCTCAATAGAGTCCAAGAGTCGCAACAAGGAGGAACCTCGTGTTCGGGTTTGCGCGGCAATCAAGGCCAGCGGTCACAGCATCTACGGCGTCGGTCCCTCGCGGCACGCGGGTTTACGCTGTCGGCGACATTCACGGACGGCTCGATCTGCTTGACGCACTGCTCGATCAGATCGGGCGTGACGCCGACGACGCCCCGAATCTGGTCAAATCCCTGATTTTCCTTGGGGACTATATTGATCGTGGACCCGATTCCGCTCGCGTCATCGAACGGCTCATCAACGGCCTACCGCCGATGTTCAGCACGGTCTGTCTGCGCGGCAATCATGAGGACGTTATGGTCCGCTTTCTCAGCGACCTGCGCGCCGCCCCTGGTTGGCTGACCTATGGCGGGCGCGCCACCTTGACCAGTTACGGCGTTCCTGCCCCCGCCGCCGACGCGCCGCCCGCCGAATTGGCGGAGGCGCAGCGCGCGTTGAATCTCGCCCTGCCCGAACCTCACCGCGCCTTCCTCAGCGGCCTACGGTGTCAGGCGACCTTGGGGGACTATCATTTTGTCCATGCGGGCGTGCGCCCCGGCGTGCCGTTGGATCGGCAGAAGGACGCGGATCGGTTGTGGATCCGCCATGAGTTCCTGAACTCCAGCCACGATCACGGCAAAATCATCGTTCATGGCCACACCGTGGCCAGCGAGCCGGAATCCTACGCGAACCGCATCGGCGTCGACACCGGGGCCTACGCCACGCACCGCTTGACCGCTGTGGTTTTGGAAGGAACGGAGCGGCGCTTTCTCGGCACCGCGTGACGGTCACGCCGCCGTGTTCTGGGTCAGCAATGTGGTGAGCCAGCGAAAATTGGAGCCATCGCCGCTCTGGATCGCGCTTTCCACCACCTGAAGCGGGCCGCTGGGATCCTGCATGGTCAAGTCGGGCGTTTCGCCGCCCTGCGCGGCGCCCGATCCGCTGACGTCTTGCGCGAACAGGGTGACGGCCCCCACGCCCAACCGGATGGAGGGTTGGCTGTTGGGCGCCACCGCGCTCGCCCCGGCGCCAGCCGTGGCCCCTTGGTCAACGCCGTTCAGCGTCTGCAACATCGCCGCGAATTGACCCGCCAGCGCGCCTGCGTCGCGGGTGGCAGCGGCGCCTTTGCGCTCCAGGACGTCTTCCGCCCGGATGCGCATCGCTTGCGTGGCCTCGCTGCTGGCCATCATCGACATGGGATCACCCCTGTGGCGTTTGGCGAACCCACAGGTTTACGCAATTTTCACGCCACACGCCAAAGCCAGCATCGTCAACGATGCGTCGGGGGCTGCGACCGATTGACCGGCAAAATTTACCGAGCGCCCGGCAGAATCTTCCACCTCCCCCGGCAGGCTTTGCCGGGGGAGGCGTCGTTCCGCTCAGTCGCGGAAATTGTCATACTGCAACGGCTGCTCGATCCCCATGCGCTTCACATGCGCGATGGCTTCTTGCAGATCGTCGCGCTTCTTGCCGGTGACGCGCAGTTCATCGCCTTGAATCGAAACCTGGACCTTCATCTTGCTGTCCTTGATCGATTTTACGATGCGCTTGGCCAACTCCTGCGCGATGCCCTGCTTGACCGTGACGGTGTGGCGCAGGGCGTCGTTGGCCGCGCGTTCCGGCTTGGCCGAAAAATCGAGCGCCGAAGCGTCGAGCTTGCGCCGGGTCACATGGACGCGCACCAACTCCTGCATCTGCAACAGCTTCGGTTCGTCATCGGCCAACAGGACGATGTCGTTCTCCGTCCGCTCGACCGTGCATTTCGAGCCTTTGAAGTCAAAGCGGGTTTCGACCTCGCGACGGACACCGGCGATGGCGTTGTCGATCTCGTGGATGTCGGTCTTGGACACGATGTCGAACGACGGCATGGCGGCTTTCTCCCTAGAATAAAACGAATGCGCCGCACCCTAAAGAAGACGGCCGTTGCACTCAACAGCCGCCTTCTCCGTCCGACGTTTCGATTCAGCGCTCAGTTCATCTGCTCGGCGTGGTGGCAGGCGACCAGCCGGTCATCGACCGGGCGCAGCGCCGGAACCTCCACCCCGCAACGCTCCGTCGCGTAGGGGCAGCGTTTGTGAAAAGAACAGCCCGGCGGCGGATTGAGGGGCGAGGGAAGCTCGCCCTTCGGCACCACCCGCTCCAGCCGCAGGGCCGGGTTGACGCGCGGGGTCGCGGCAAGCAGGATTCGGGTGTAGGGGTGGCGCGGGCGGGCGAACACCACGTCCTTGGCCCCATGCTCCACCGGCTTGCCCAGATACATCACCATGATGGCGTCGGCGATGTGGCGAACGACGCTGAGATCGTGGGAGATGAACAAATAGGCGAGGTTCAGCTCCTCCTGAAGATCCATCATCAGGTTCAGCACCTGCGCCTGGATCGACACGTCGAGCGCCGAAACCGGCTCGTCCGCCACGACGACGCGCGGGCTGAGCATCAGCGCGCGGGCGATGGCGATGCGCTGCCGCTGCCCGCCCGAGAACATGTGCGGGTAGCGGTCCACCTGATCGGCGCGCAGGCCGACCTTGCCCATCATGGCGACGGCGCGTTCGCGCCGTTCGTCCTTGGACAGGTTGGTGTTGATGACCAGCGGCTCCGTCAGGATCGAGCCGACGGTCTTGCGCGGGTTCAGCGAGCCATAGGGGTTCTGGAACACCATCTGGACCGTGCGACGCAGCTCCTTCAGATCCGCCGCGCTGCGCCCGACGACGTCGCGCCCGTCATAATGCAGCTCGCCGGAGCTGGGCGGCTCGATCATGGTGACGGAGCGGGCCAGGGTGGATTTGCCGCAGCCGGATTCGCCGACCACGGCCAGAGTCCGCCCGGCGCGAAGCTGGAAGGACACGCCGTCCAGCGCCTTGACCGTCGCCATCGGTTTGAAGACGCCGCGCTTGACGCCGTAATATTTGCGCAGATGGCGGGCTTCCAGAACGACGGCGCGGTCGTCCCCATCCTTCAGAAAGTCGGGCAGGACGTCGGGATTCAGAGCATCGGTGGTCATTGGATCGCCCCCTCGGCGGCAACCTGCCCGTCAGGCAAGGGGTAGAAGCAGCGGGCGCGCCCGTTGTCGACGTCAAGCAAGGCCGGACGTTCGGCCCGGCAACGGTCGGTGGCGAAGCGGCAGCGCGGGCTGAACAGGCAGCCCGCCGGACGGTCGGCGATGCCGGGAACCATGCCGGGGATCGTCGGCAGACGGCGTTTGCCCAACGCCCGCTCCGGCAGCGCGTCGAGCAGCGCCCCGGTGTAGGGGTGGCGCGGGCGGGCGAACAGGTCGGCGACCGGGCGGGTTTCGGCCAACTGACCGGCGTACATCACGGCGACGCGCTGGGCGGTTTCCGCCACCACGCCCATGTCGTGCGTGATGAGGATCAGGGCCATGCCCCGTTCCTTTTGCAACCGGACCAGAAGATCGAGGATCTGTTTCTGGATGGTGACGTCCAGCGCCGTCGTCGGCTCGTCCGCCACCAGCAGGCGCGGGTTGCAGGCGATGGCGATGGCGATCATGACGCGCTGGTTCATGCCGCCCGAAAGCTGGTGCGGGAAGGCCGACAGCCGGGTTTCCGGGGCGGGAATGCCGACCTGCTCCAGCAGATCGATGGCGCGATGGCGCAGCGCCTTGCCGGTCAGCCCCTCATGCACCCGCAGGGTTTCCATGATCTGGAAGCCGACGGTGAAGCAGGGGTTCAAGCTGGTCATCGGCTCCTGAAACACCATGGCGACGTCCTTGCCGGTGATCTTCCGGCGTTTGGACGGCTCCAGGGTCAAGAGATCGGTTCCGGCGAAGCTCATGCGGTCGGCGATGATCCGCCCGTTGCCGCCCAGCAGCCCCATAACGGCGAGCGACGTCACCGATTTGCCGGACCCGGATTCGCCGACGATGCCGACGACCTCGCCCTCGTCCACGGTCAGGTCGATTCCATCCACCGCGCGGAAGGTTCCGGCGCGGGTGGTGAACTCGACCGACAGGTTTTTGATGTCGAGAAGAGGCATGGCGTCAACGCTTCAGCTTGGGGTCGAGCGCGTCGCGAAGACCGTCGCCCAACAGATTGAAGGCCAGAACCGTCACCAGGATCGACACGCCGGGCCAAGTGACGACCCACGGCGCGCGCTGGAGGAACTGGAGGGAGGAGGCCAGCATGGTGCCCCATTCCGGCGTCGGCGGCTGCGCGCCCAAGCCCAGGAAGCCCAACGCGGCGGCGTCCAGAATGGCGGTGGAGAAGCCCAGCGTCGCCTGCACGATCAACGGCGCCACGCAATTCGGCAGCACGACGATCAGCATCAGGCGCAGCGGCCCGGCCCCCGCTACGCGCGAGGCGATGACGTAATCCCGGTTGACCTCCGCCAGCACCGCCGCCCGGGTCAGGCGGGCGTAGTGCGGGATGACGACGACCGACACCGCCAGCATGGCGTTGACCAGCCCCGGCCCGAGGATGGCGGCCACCACCACGGCCAACAGCAGGCTGGGCAGCGCCAGCAGAATGTCCATGAAGCGCATGATTAGCACGTCGACCATGCCGCCGAAGAAACCGGCCAGCAGGCCCAGCGCCAGCCCGATGGCCAGCGACAGGGTGACGACGATCAGGCCGATCATCATCGACAGGCGCGCGCCGTGCATCAGACGGGACATCATGTCGCGGCCAATGTCGTCGGTGCCCAGAATGAAGCGCCAGGTTCCGCCATCATACCAAACCGGCGGGGCCAAAATGGCGTCGCGGAACTGGATGTTGGGATCGTAAGGGGCCAGCAACTCGGCGAAGATCGCGATCACGGCGATGGCGAGAATGACCACCAGACCGATCAGCGATCCCTTGTTTTGTTTGAAATGATACCAGAATTCCAACAGCGGGTGCGGCGGGCGGGACGGCGCCGCCACAGGCGCGGCGGAGGGCGAGGAGAGATCAGCGGACATGTCGGGACTCACCGCGCGTGACGGATACGAGGGTTGAGAACGCCGTACAGCACGTCAACCAGCAGATTGACGGCGATCACCGAGGTGGCGATCAGCAGCACGCCGCCTTGCAGCGCCGGGTAATCCCGGCGGCCAATCGATTCGATCAACCATTTGCCGATGCCGGGCCACGAGAAAATGGTTTCGGTCAGGATGGCGCCGCCCAACAGCGTGCCGACCTGAAGACCGATGACCGTCACCACCGGGATCAGCGCGTTGCGCAGCGCGTGCAGGCCGATGACCCGGCTGTCCGACAGGCCCTTGGCGTGGGCGGTGCGGATGTAATCCTCCCCCAACACCTCCAGCATGGCCGACCGCGTCATGCGCGCCACCACCGCCAACGGCACCGTGCCCAGCACGATGGTCGGCAGGATCAGGTGATGAAGGGCCGACCAGAAGGCGCCATATTCGCCGACCAGCAGCGTGTCGATCAGCATGAAGCCGGTCGTCGGCTCAATGTAATAGAGCAGGTCCAAACGGCCCGACACCGGCGTCCAACCCAAGCCGACCGAGAAGAACAGGATCAGCAGCAGGCCCCACCAAAAGATCGGCATCGAATAGCCGGTCAGGCTGATGCCCATCACCCCGTGGTCAAACAGGGAGCCGCGCTTGACCGCCGCCAAAATTCCGGCGGGCAGACCCAGCAGCGTCGCGAACAGCATAGCCGCCAACGCCAATTCCAGAGTCGCCGGGAACAGCGTGACGAACTCGCTCAGCACCGAATTGTGGGTGATGAGCGACACGCCGAAATCGCCGGTCATGACGTTCCAAACATAGTCGAGGAATTGCCGCCACAGGGGCAAATCCAGGCCCAACTCATGGCGGAACTGAGCGAGTCGTTCGGGCGCGATGCCGCGTTCGCCGACGCGAACCTCGATGGGATCGCCGGGGACGAGCCGGATCAAAATAAAGGTTAGAAAGGTGATGCCGAGAAAGGTCGGAATCACCAAGCTCACCCGCGTCAGGATGAAGCGAAGCATCGTGTTGTCACTCTTTTGAAAGAAATCAGTCTGAACAGCGCGTTGTCGTTTTCGTAAAGAAACGCTGGACGCCCAAATCACCAAACCAGACCCGAAGTTCCGCGCGCGTCGCCGCCCCGGACATCGGAATCGCAAAGCGTCTCACCCCAGATGCGAACCTCCCCTTCCACCCGACGGCTTCCAAACGGGAAACCGGGGATGAAAGGGGAGATCGCCTCAGTCCTGCAAAAGACTTACTGCTTCAGATCAACGCCGTCGAAGTAATGGAGCGCGAACGGATCCATCTTGTAGCCCTGAACGGCCTTGTTCAGCCCCATATACACCACCGAATGAGCGATGGTGTACCACGGCGCCTCTTCCTTGAAGATCACCTGAGCCTGTTCGTACAGCTTGGTGCGGGCGGCGAGGTCGTTGGTGCGCTTGGCCTGGACGACGAGACCGTCGAACTCCTTGTTGCACCATTTCGACAGGTTGTTGCCGCCCGGACGGGCCGCTTCGCAACCCAACAGCGTGTACAGGAAGTTGTCGGGGTCGCCGTTGTCGCCGGTCCAACCCAGCATGCCCATCAGGTGCTCGCCCTGCTGCATGCGCTTGCGGTATTCGCCCCACTCATACTGAACGACCTTGGCCTTGACGCCGACCTTCGCCAGATCGGCCTGCATCATCTCGGCCACGCGCTTGGCGTTCGGGTTGTAGGGGCGCGCCACCGGCATGGCCCACAGGTCGGTTTCAAAGCCGTTGGGATAGCCAGCCTCGGCCAGCAGCTTCTTCGCACGCTCCTGGTCGAAGGGATAATCCTCAATGGCCTTGTTGTAGGACCACATGGTCGGCGGAATCGGATTCTTGGCCGGAACGCCAGCGCCCTGATACACAGCGTCGACGATGGCCTTCTTGTCGATCGCCATGCTGATGGCCCGACGGACCTTCACATCGTCAAACGGCTTCTTCAAGGTGTTGAAGGAGACGTAACCGACGTTCAGCCCCTCCTGCTCCTGCACGGTGATCGAGGCGTCTTTCTTCATCGCCTCGATGTCGGCCGGGTTGGGATAGGCCATCACATGGCACTCGCCCGCCTTCAGCTTAGCCAAACGAACGGCGGCGTCGGGGGTGATGGCGAAAACCAGATTGTCGATGGGCTGCTTGCCACCCCAATAACCGTCAAACGCCTTAAAGCGAATGACCGCGTCCTTCTGGTAGGCCACGAACTGGAAGGGGCCGGTCCCGATGGGAACCTGATCGACCTTCTCCGGCGTGCCCTTCTTCAGCATCGCTTCGGCGTATTCCGCCGATTGGATTCCCATGAAGGCCATGGCCATATTGGCCAGGAACGGGGCCTCGACCTCGTTCAACGTGATCTTGACGGTCAGGTTGTCGATTTTCTCGACCGACTTCAACAGGGTCGGCATCGCCATGTCGGCGAAGTAATCATAAGCCCCACCAGACACTTTGTGGAAGGGATGCTCCTTCTTCCACTGGCGTTCGATGGAGAAGATCACGTCATCGACGTTGGCGTCGCGGGTCGGTTTGAAATCATTGTTGCTGTGCCACTTGATCCCAGCGCGCAGCTTGAAGGTGTAGACCAAGCCGTCGTCGGAAATGGTCCAGGATTCGGCAAGACCCGGAACGACCTTCGTGCCGCCGCGCTCAAACTGAACCAGGGTGCTGACGACCGGCAGGGACGCGTCCCAGCTCGTCCCGGTCGTGTTCAACGCCGGATTGAAGTTTTCGGGGCTGCCCTCAGAGCAATAGACGAGGGTTTTGGCGGCCTGGGCGGGCGCCGCGAGCGCCAGCGCCGCAGCCATGCCAAGCCCGGCACCCAACAGGATGCGCTTCATTCTTTGGTCTCCCGATTCCCGTTGAAACGATCTGAAATTTGCCAATTCGGCTTTGGGGTTCTTACGACATTTGGCTCGCGCTTGCGTCACCTGTCAACGTGAACATGCATACGTCGTTATTCTACTCTACGGAGCATTCTTTGCAGACCGAGAAGAGATGATTTTGCGCGTTTTTTTACTTCAAAACGAAACAGTTGCAAACGCAATCGAATTGTTTGCTGCGCGAACAGAGCGGTGACGCGCCGAATCAGGAACCGCGCGGCGAACCTCAGCCATGCGTTCCCGGTCGACCCACCGCGCCAAACCCCATGTTAGGGTGGCGTGATTCGCTGACAGCCTTCGCCCCGCCTCCCCCACCCATGTTCGCCACCATGCTGTCCGCCCTGCGCAGCGGCCCCTGGGCCGCCTTTGGCCTTTACCTGACCGCCTCGGCGTTGCTGGCGTCCAACCCGGTGTTGGGGCGGGCCGCCGCCCATGTCGTGCCGCCCATCGGTCTGGCCTTCTGGCGCTGGCTGCTCGCCTTTCTGATGATTCTGCCGCTGGCCATCCCCGGCCTGCTGATTCATCGGCATCGCCTGTTGGCGGAATGGCGGCGTTTCCTGCTGCTGGGCTTTCTGGGGCAGGGCATTTCCGGAGCCATCGTCTATTACGGGCTGGAACGCACCAGCGCGACCAACGCCAGCCTGATTTACGCGACCAGCCCGGTGATGGTTCTGGTGATCGCCGCCGTCTGGCTGGGCGACCGCATCCGCCCGCGCCAAGTGGCGGGCATCCTGCTGGCCATGGCCGGGGTTCTGGTGATTTTGACGCGGGGCGACGTCGAGGTTCTGCGCCATCTCTCCTTCAATCTGGGCGATCTTCTGGTTCTGATCGGGGCCGTGTCCTGGTCGGTCTTCACCATTTTGCTGCGCCAGACCCGCAATCCGTTGCCGGTCGTCACCAGCTTCGCCGCCAACGCGCTGGCTGGAGTCTTGGTTTTGGCCCCCTTCTATCTGTGGGAAAGCGTGACCGTTCGTTCGGTGCCCTTCACCCTTCCGACCGCGCTGTCGCTTCTGGGCGTGGCGCTGTTCGCCTCGGTCCTGGCCTTTCTCGCCTACCAGAAAGCCATCGCCCGGATGGGCGTGGCGCAGGCGTCCACGGCGCTTTACGTGTCGCCGCTGTGGGCGGCTCTGGCCTCTTGGTTGTTGCTGGGCGAGGGGTTGGAGATGTTCCATCTGCTGGGGGTTCTGCTGGTGCTGCCCGGCGTCACCCTGGCGACCTTGCCGTCCCGTTCGACCGCCGCCAAGCCATGATGTCCCTTGATCGGCAGAACACGCCTCGCCATCTTCGGCGCTGACAGCCCTTCCCCGACTCTGAGATTTCCGCCGATGACCACGCCCGTTCTGCTCTGCGCCGATGATTACGGGCTGGCACCCGGCGTCAACGTCGCGATCCGGGAGTTGATCGCGGCGGGCCGCCTGACCGCCACCTCGGTGATGAGCCTGTGCCCCTTCTGGGCGCCGGAGGCCGCCGCGTTGCGCGAACTGGCCGACAAGGCTGATGTCGGGCTGCATTTCACCTTGACCGACCAGACGCCGCTGGGGCCGATGCCCGGACTGGCCCCGGCTGGGCGCTTGCCGCCCTTGGGGCGCTTGATGGCGCTGGCCTATCGGGGGGGCCTGGACGCAGGCGAAATTCGCGACGAGTTGGCCAGGCAGATCGACGCCTTCACCACGGCTTGGGGCGGCCCCCCGGCCTACATCGACGGCCACCAGCATGTTCATCAACTGCCGACGGTGCGTGACGCGGTGGTGGACGCGCTGGCCACGCTGCCGGGCGCCTACGCCCGCCGGTGCGGCGAGCCGGTGGGCGCGATCCTGCGCCGCAAGGTGGCCGTGCCGAAAACGCTGCTGATCGGCGCGTTGGGCCATGGCCTGTCCCGTCTGCTCGACGCCCGCGCCATTCCAGCGAACGACCGTTTCGCCGGGGTCTACGACTTCGCGACGACGACGCCGTTCGCCGCGCTGATGCCGCGCTTTCTCGACGGCTTTCTCGATGGTCCGCCGGGCCGGAATTTGCTGATGGTCCATCCCGGCCTGCCCGACGACGCCCTGCGCCGGGTGGACAGCCTCGTCGAGCCGCGCCGGGCTGAGTATGAGTATCTGAAGGGGCCGGAGTTCGCCGCCCTGTTGGAACAGCGCGGCGTCCGTCTGGCCCGCTTCAACGATCTCAGTCGCCGTCCCACCGCCGCAGCTTGAAGCGCTGAACCTTGCCGGTTTCGGTGCGCGGCAGGGCGTCCAGAAATTCAACGGCGCGGGGGTATTTGTAGGGCGCGATGTGGTCCTTCACATAGCTTTGCAGCAGTTCCACCAGCCGGTCGTCGGCCCGCATCCCGTCGCGGATGACGATGAAGGCCTTGGGAATGGTGCCGCGCACGGGGTCGGGAACGGCGACCACCGCGCATTCCTGCACCGCATCATGCCCCAACAGGATGTTTTCGACTTCCAACCCGGAGATCTTGTAGCCCGCCGAGACGATCAAATCGTCGGTGCGCGCGTGGTACCAGAAGAAACCATCCTCATCGACGTGGAAGGCGTCGCCGGTCAGGTTCCAGCCCTGTTGCACATAGGCCTCTTGGCGCGGATCGTCGAGATAGAGGCACCCCGTCGCCCCGCGCACCGCCAGCCGCCCGACCTGCCCTGGCGGGGCCGGACGGAAATCATCGTCCACGACCATCGCCTCATAGCCCGGCACCGGCTTGCCGGTCGAACCGGGGCGAACGTCGCCGGGAACGGCGTGCAGCACCGCGTTCAACAACTCCGTGGTGCCGAGGCTGTCGAGGATCTCCAGCCCGGTCGCCGCCCGCCAGCCTTCAAAGGTCAGCAGCGGCAGAGGTTCGCCCGCCGACACGCACAGGCGCAGCGACGACAAGCTTTCGGCCAGCGCCGGGTCGCTCTCCAGATGAGCGATCATGCCGCGATAGACGGTCGGCACGGTGAAGAGGATGGTCGCCCGATGGCGAATCGCCGCGTCGAGCAAGCGGTCGTGGGTGCCGCGCTCCAGCAACACGACGGAGGCCCCGATCCGCAGCGGGAACAGCAGCAGCCCGCCCAGCCCATAGGCGAAGGCCAGCGTCGGCGACCCGCAAAACACGTCGTCGGGCGTGGTGTGGAGAATGGAGCGGGGCGACAGATCGGCGATCGCCAGCACATGGCGGTGCAGATGCGCCGCCGCCTTGGGCGTGCCGGTGGTGCCCGAGGTGAAGGCGATCAACGCCACATCGTCGTTCGCCGTGTCGGCGGCGGTGAAACCGGCGGGTTTTCCGGCGATCCGATGCTCCAACTCGCCGCCCTGGAAGCCGACGATGCGCATCGACGGCGCGGCGGCCTCCTCCAGATCATCCAAGTAACGCCGGTCGCACAGCGCCATGGTGATCGCCGCCCGTTCCAGCACGTCGGCCAATTCCGGGGCGCGCAGCAGCGGCATGGTCGGCACCAGCACCGCCCCCGCCTTGATGACCGCCAGCCAGCAGGCCGCCAGCATCGGCGTGTTCGGCCCGCGCAGCAGCACGCGGTTGCCGGGGACGACGCCGTAATCCTCGGTCAGGACGCGGGCGATGCGGTCCACCGTGTCGCGGAGTTGGCCATAACTCCACACCCCATCCCCGCCGATCAGGCAAGGCCGCTCGTCCCAGCCGCGTTCGCGCCAGCCGTCCAACAGGACGGCGACGGCGTTCAAACGGGCGGGATAGGCAAGCTCTGGTCGGTCGAGCAGGAAATCAGGGCGTTGGG
The DNA here is from genome assembly GCF_003590795.1 of Azospirillum cavernae. GTDB lineage: Bacteria > Pseudomonadota > Alphaproteobacteria > Azospirillales > Azospirillaceae > Azospirillum > Azospirillum cavernae. Next base: position 256,839 of record NZ_QYUL01000005.1, on the reverse strand, counting down.
ACGGCGCCGGCAAACGGTCGCGGGTGAAGCTGTCGGTGTGGCCGGATCGTTCCATACGGTCAACGCCCTCCCGCCGGAACCGGGGTTGGAGCTGTGGGATCGGTCGGACAACGCCGACAGAGAGATTGTTCCCGCGCAACCCGGTCACGGGCCGCTGCAAAGGCGTTTGCCGTCATGGATATGCTCCAACTCCCCCTGCGGTCGGCGCGCGCACGCCCCGCCGTCTTTTTTAGGCTTACGACTATAGTGCCGAGGAGGGGCGCGGAGCCATGCAACGAAGGAATGGTGGGTGTACCATCAATCGCTGTTTTTGACGGGGCGGGGCTGAAGACGGCCCCTCAGCCAACGTTGTCGGCGTCGCAGAGATACAAATCGATCTCGCCCTGTTCCATGACGTGGGCGGCGCCGTGGATGATGCCGTTGGCGACCTGAATGATGCGGTGGATCATCGCCACAGAGATTTGGCAGTCGGCCCGCAGCTTGTCCGGGTCGCCGCCCAGGATGTCGGTGGCGACGCGCTCCACCGTGTGGGCGATGACCTGATGGGCCTGGGCGATGGTGTCTTCAAACGGGGCGCGGAATTTTGACGGGACATGGCCGTAGGCCTCGATCGCCAAGTCCTTGTCGGAAAAGCCGCTGTCACGAAAATGCTCGGCGTAGGATTTGGGCTGCCAGATTTGGCACTCTTCCAGCATGTCGGGCATGTCGGGGATCATCTCGATCAACATCACGATTTCGTTGAAGTGATTGAGATAGTCTGTCGCCAGCAGGGTCTTTTCCGAAATGTTGGTGCCCTGCACGCGGACGCGCCACACCTCATAATCGGCCAATTCGTCCGGCGGAACGCCGTCGGTCACGGACAGATCGAACTCTTGGTCTTCCATGCGCCAATCCGAACCCGATGCGGCAACCGAAGGATCGCGACGCCCGGTCGCAGCCCCTCATCCCTGATGACACTGTGCCGTTGTCATTAACTTCCGATTAAGTGACTTGCAAGCGCCCGCGTGGCCGACCGACGCAAAAACACACAATCCATCCCAACGCCCCGCGCCGCCCAACACGCCAACGGCAACATTCCAAACGTCGACGAGTCAGAAAAAACGCGCCGGCCCGGGGGAGGTGCCGGCGCGTTCGAGGATCGGGAACACTCGCCTCGCCCTCGCACAGCCATAAGCCGGAGGGCAATGTCAGAGTGGCCCGATAAGTCTTTCGGAACGGTTAAAAGCCCGTTGCCGTTTGCCCTAGGACCAAAGCAAACGGGTTCGACTGCTTTGCTGTTCGAGATGTCCAACTTGAAACAGATGATGGCTGGGGCGGCGAAATCTTGCGGACGACCGACGGATTGTTGCTCGCATCTTGCGCCTGAGGCGTGGGCGGATCGTCCGCCTGCGCGTCAGGAGCGCTCAGCGTCAGCGGAAGACCACCGTCTTGCTGCCGTTCAGCAACACACGATGCTCAACGTGATAGCGCACGGCGCGCGCCAGAACGACGTTTTCGATGTCCCGTCCGATGGCCACCAGATCATCCGGCGTCATCGTGTGATCGACGCGCTCGGCTTCCTGCTCGATGATCGGCCCTTCGTCGAGGTTGGACGTCACGTAATGCGCCGTCGCTCCGATCAGCTTCACGCCACGCGTGTGCGCCTGGTGATAGGGCTTCGCGCCCTTGAAGCTGGGCAGGAAGCTGTGATGGATGTTGATGACCCGCCCGGCCATCCGTTCACACAAACGCCCGGACAGAACCTGCATGTAGCGGGCGAGAACGACCAGATCGACCTTCTCGGTCTCGACGATCTCCAACAGGCGCTCTTCCTGCTGGGCCTTGTTGTCGGAGCCGACGGGGATGTGATGGAAGGGAATGTTGTGCCACGCCGCCAACTGGTAGAAATCCCGGTGGTTGGAGACGATGGCCGGAATTTCGATGGGCAGATAGCCGGTGCGGTAGCGGTAAAGCAGATCATTCAGGCAGTGCCCGAACTTCGACACCATAATCAGCACCCGCTGGCGCCGACCGGCGTCATGCAGCTTCCAGGTCATGGCGAAGCGGTCGGCCACATGCGCCGCGAAATCAGCCTCCAGCGCCGCCTGGGACGGCCCCGCGCCGCCAGCGGAAAAATGGATGCGCAGGAAAAACAGGCCCGACACCCGGTCGCCGAACTGGGCGCTGTCCTTGATGTTGCAGCTCCGCTCCGCCAGAAAGCCGGACACCGCGAACACGATGCCGACCGCGTCGGGGCAGGAGATGGTGAGGATATAGTCGGAGCCGGTGTCAGCCATCGCGCGTCTACCATTGAACGAGCACAGGAAAAGGGAGGTCTGCGTATCACGATCCACGCGCGCTTGCACCCGCTTGATGCGAAAAGCCCCCGCCCGCTCTGGGAATGGCGCAAGCCCTGACTGGCGCCAACCGCCCGACAATGCCACAATGCCCGTCAAGCCAACGGTTGGCGACGGAGCGCTTCCATGACCTCGGGCGGAAAAATCGTCGGTGAATACACCAAAGGCAAAGTCGACAAGCTGTTGACGGCGGAGGCGTCGGACAGCGGCGCCCGTCACCGCATCCGGCATTTCCTGGAAAACATGGACGCCGCGATCCTGGAGGCCAATTGCGAGGTGATCGGGCGCGAGTTGCCGAACCTCAACCGGGATTCCTTTCTGCGGATGGCGGTCCGGGTGGCGGAATTGCGCGCGGACTACATCCGGGCGGGCATCAAGGCGGCGGAATCGCGCCGCCCCGAAGCGCCGGCGGTGGCCGAATTGGCGCGCCTGCGCTCGGCCTATGAGGAAATGCAGTCCGTCTATGAGGCCGCCGAGCGGGTCATCGAACGCGGGTACGTCAAGTTGGCGTGACAAAAACAAAACCCCTTCCCACCAGATCGGAGGAAAGGGGCGCTGAAGGTGTCTGGATCGTCGATCAATCCATCGACGGCCCTGACGATCACACGTCCTGGAAATGCTCCAGTTCGCGACGCAGACTGGTCATTTCTTGCTTCAGACCGACAAGGCGGCCAACATCGGGGGCCGGGCGACGCTCTTCCTTTTCAAGCTCGCCCTCAACCTCGCGCTGCTCTTGCCGGATGATGTTGAACAAGGCTTTCCTCAACATCGCCACCTCCTGAGCTGATTGGTAAAATTTAATCTCTTTCCTATCCATCTTCAAGCAACGGTTTACCCTGATGGAGTCCGTGTGAGGTTGTCGTGATGCCCTTCACAGAAGCAGGGGCAATATTCACGCCCGCCAATCCTCCCTCTCTTGACAAGGCTTTGCCGGGCGCCCATTGGTTAACAAGAGATGGATGTTTGACGCGGCGTCGCTTGACGATCCTGCTGTGAGACGGTGCTTGAACAATGGACCGCAGACGGTTGTTGAGACTGGCCTTGAGCGTGCCTGTGGCGGCGCGGGCCGGGCTGCTTGCGTCTTCCATGGCTATGGCCGCCGACCCCAAGAGCGCCGCCAAGCCGTCCACGCCTGCACGCGATCGACGGCCCGCCCGCCCTCGGCTTGTCATGCTGGATCCCGGCCATGGCGGGGCGGACCCCGGCGCCATCGGCACGCATGGAACCCAGGAAAAGGACGTCACGCTGGACATCGCGCGCGAGGTCGCCCGCCTGCTGGCTGACCGTCACCGAATCACCGCGCGCCTCACCCGCAACGACGACCGTTTTCTCGCCTTGGACGAGCGCGTCGCCCTGACTCGCAAATCCGAGGCCGACCTGTTCGTTTCAATCCACGCCGACAGCGCCCCCAACGCCGACGCGCGCGGCCTGTCCGCCTACACCCTGTCCAGCAAGGCGTCGGACGGCTTCGCCTCCCGCCTCGCCCAACAGGAAAACCGGGCCGACCGTTTCGGTGGGCTGGACATGAAGGGCAGCAAACAGGTGGTCAAGGACATCCTGCTCGACCTGACCGCCCGCCACACCCGCAACGCGTCGCTGTTCGCCCGGCAAACGCTGGTGCGGGGCGTCGCCAAGGATCTCCGCTTGCTGGAAAACCCGATGCGCGCGGCCAATTTCGCGGTGCTGAAGGCGCCCGACGTTCCGTCCCTGCTGGTTGAAACCGGCTTTCTGTCCAACCCGAAAGACGAAGAGATTTTGCGCGACGCCGAGGCGCGGCGCCGGGTCGCCCGCGTGTTGGCCCGGGAGATCGCCGCCGTGCTGTCCAACCGCAGCTTCGCCTGACTCCTTCCCCGCTTTTCCCTTCGCAGCCGCAGCAACTGCAACATCCGTGCATCACTTCAGGAGAAATCGACGATGACCCGAAAATCATCACAGATTCCCCATTGCCAACCCTCTCCCAGCGTGACTTTTTCGCGCCGCTTGCTCTGTCAATCGGGGACAGCGCACGCCGGTGGGGGAACCGGCAGGGGGAGGCGCACTGTGACAGGTTTAAGCCGCTTTGCGGCGCTGGTGGGGCTGGCTCTGGCTGCGGGCGGGGCTTTGTCCGGCTGCGCGCCGCTGGTCATTGGCGGGGTTGGCGGCGCGGCCATGGCCGCGTCGGAGCATCGTGGGATTAAGGGCTTCGCCTCCGACACCGAAATCCGCGCCTCAATCAATCATCTCTGGTTCCAGCACAACATCAACTTGGCGTCTGGCCTTGGTTTGACGGTCGATCACGGTCGAGTCCTGCTGACCGGGCGTGTGCCGAACGCGCAAAGCCGACTGGACGCCGTCCGTCTGGCGTGGCAGGCCGAAGGGGTCAAAGAGGTCATCAACGAAATTCAGATCAACGACGGCGGCGGCATTCTCGACAGCGCCAGCGACACCTGGATTTCGACCCAACTGCGCACAAAAATCACCATCGACGGCGACATCCACAGTCAAAATTACAGCATCGATACGGTCGATGGCGTCGTCTATCTGATGGGAACGGCGACCACCCAGGCCGAATTGGACCGGGTGATCGAACATGCCCGGTCCGTCGCCAACGTCCAACGCGTTGTCAATTACGTCCGTCTTATCTCCAGCCTTTGAGATCGAAACCACATCGCCATGGCCTCCGCCTTCGCCCGTATGACCACGCTCTTCCGCTGCGCATTGTTTGTCCTCGTCACGCTGGTCTTGGCGGCGATGGCGACCGGCGGGGCCATGGCGCAGGAATCCGGACCGGCGAACCGGATGTTCGTTCAGGCTCTGCAACTGATTAAGCAAGCCGACAACAGCCTCGACGTCGCCGAGGAATCACGCCTTCTGAAAGACGCCGACAAGCTGTTCAACGAGATCGTCACCAAATACCCCGACAGCGCGCTGGCGGTGCAACTCGTCACCAACCAGTTCGTTGGCGATTTCGATTTCTATGATTTCCGCGCCCGCATCCGCGCCATGGTCTGCAACGAGCCGCTGGCCAGCCTGTGTTTCCTGCACCGGATCGGCGAGATGCTGCCGCCGGTGGAAACCCCCATCGCCGCCGCCCGGTGGGATTGGCTGTCGCTGGCCGTCGCCTATCACCAGATCGGCGACACGGGACGCGCCAAGGAAATCGTCGCCCCCTTCGTCAGCGCCGTCCGGCGCGGCGGGGTCGCCGACAGTTCGGGCCAGGATCTCTTCGTCGCCCGCGCCTTGACCCTGATGGGACAGACCCAACTGGCGTTGGACATCACCCGGCAGATCGCCGATTGCTCGACCCGGATCTACAACCTCGCCGACATCGCCAAGGCCGCCGCGTGGCGGGGCGATCTGGGATTGACCAACGCGCTGGCCGAGGAGGCCAAAAACTTCGCGACCTCGCGCGGTTGCTCGTGGGAGTTGGGGCTGGTCGCGCAAACCCTGCTGCGCGCCGGGAAAGAGGCGCAGGCCCGCACCCTGTTTCTGAACATTGTGGAAACCCAATTCTCCAAATTCAAGGAAACGCGGGGCGAGTGCTGCCCGCCGGAATTGGCCGTGGCGGCGGCGGAGATGGGCGACGCCGCGTTGGCGCTGTCGCTGCTGCGCACCGTGCAGGATGAAAACCCCTGGACCATCCCGGCGGTGCTGGGCCGCATGGCCCGCCGTGGCGAGGGCGCGCCCGCGCTGGCCTACGCCGAGCAGGTGGCCGACACCGACATCCGGGGGGAGGCTTACGCCGAACTGATCGAAGCGGCGTTGAAACGCGGCGACCCAACCACCGCCAATGACCTGATGAAACGGCTGAGCAAGCTGGCCGATGACGCCGCCGGTCGCCGCCCCGGCCTTCTGGCGCAAAGGGCCAAGGCGGAAAAGGCGCTCTACAACGACGACCGTTGGCGCCGCAGTTTCCAACTGGCGATCAACGCGGCGGAGAAATCCAGCAACTTCGTCCGCCGCGATATCGGCGCGCCGCTGCTGGCCGCCCTGGTCCGCATCGAAACCGGACACCCCATGTTGGATTGAGGGGCTGGATTGAGGGGCTGGATTGAGCGGCTGGATTGAGGGGCTGGGGGCGGTTACGCCCCACCGCCGATCAACCCTTCCAATTGCCCGCGCAGCCCGGTCAAAATCGCCTGTGACAGCGCCGGATCGGTCTGGGCGGTGGCGCGGGCCAGCGCCACGCCGCCGACCAGCGCGGACACAATCGTCACAGCGCGGGCGTTGCGCTCCGCCTCCGGCGCGACCGATGGCGGCAAGCGGTCGCGCACGACCGCGACGAACCGTTCGACCCCGCTGGTGAAGCGCGCCTGCACGGCGGGATCCTGCCGCCCGGCCTCGGTGGCGAAGGCCGGCATCGGGCAACCGGCGTCGGGCCGGTCACGGTGCAGTTCCGACAAGTAGCGGTCGAGGAAGGCGGCCAGCGGCCCGTTGGCGGTCGCCTCGTCCTGGGCCAGCCGGTTTAAGCTCTCTTGAAACGCGGCGTCGCACGCCTCGGCGGCCAGCGCGTCTTTGGACGCGAAATGGCCGTAGAAGCCGCCATGGGTCAGACCGGCGGCCTTGGTGATTTCCGCCACCCCCACCTTGTCAAAGCCGCGTTCGCGGAACAGCCGCCCCGCCGCCGTGACGATGGCCGCGCGGTGTTCCGCCGCCTTTTCCTTGGAAACCTTCACGCCCCGCCCTCCACGCAACGCAGACGCGCGTCGAGCGACGGCGTCCGCGTTTATTCATGATTGTCATCATCAAAAAATCATTCATGATGATCGTCATCATAAACCGCGCCCGACCAAACAGCAACCGCGCTGCCTCGGTCGGGCTTTGAACAGGAAGCAGAGCAATGACGGACATGACGGGTGGCGTGGCCTTGGTGACAGGCGGAACCTCGGGCATCGGGCGGGCGACCGCGTTGGCCTTCGCCAAGGCCGGGGCCACCGTGATCGTCACCGGACGGCGCGAGGCCGAAGGCCAGGAAACCGTGGCGTTGATCGAGCAGGCGGGTGGAAGCGGTCGGGGCGTGTTCCTGCGCGCCGATCTGTCCGATTCCGCCGATGTCGCGGCCCTCTTCGCCCGGATCGAACAGGATTTCGGCCGCCTGGATTTCGCCTTCAACAACGCGGGCGTCCACAGCGCCAGCCCGTTGGCCGGGGCCAGCGAAGAGGAATTCGACCGCATCATGGCCACCAACGTGAAGGCCGTGTGGCTATGCCTGAAGCATGAGGTCGCCATCATGCAGCGCCAGGGCAAGGGGGCCATCGTCTCCACCGGCTCCGTCCTCGGCCAGATCGGGTTGGCGGGCAACAGCGTCTATTCCGCCAGCAAGGCGGCGGTGGAGGGCATGAGCCGCAGCGCCGCCATCGAGGTCGCCAAATCCGGCGTTCGGATCAACACCGTCTGCCCGGCGATCATTCAGACGCCGATGGCCCAAGGCTCCTTCGGCGGAGCGGCGGCGGTGGACGCCGCGCTGGGGCCGCTTCACCCCATCGGGCGGGTCGGGCGTCCCGAAGAGATCGCCGCCGCTGTGGTCTGGCTCTGCTCCGACGCCGCGTCCTTCGTCACCGGCCAGTCGATCAACGTCGATGGCGGCCTGACGGCGCAGTGACGTCCTGTCCATCCCCCAACTGGAAAGACCAAACGCCATGAACCCGTCCGATCCTGTCGTCATCGTCGCCGCCGCCCGCACCCCGCTTGGCCGCTTCCAGGGGGATTTGTCCGGCTTGACCGCCCCGGCGCTGGGCGCGCACGCCGTCCGGGCGGCGCTGAGCCGATCCGGCCTGTCCGCCGACCGCATCGACGAGGTTTTGCTGGGCTGCGTGCTTCCCGCCGGTCAAGGGCAGGCGCCCGCCCGGCAGGCGGCGCGCGGGGCGGGGCTGCCGGACGCCACCGGGGCGACCACCATCAACAAGGTCTGCGGATCGGGGATGAAGGCGACGATGCTCGCCCATGATCTGATCCGCGCCGGATCCGCCGACATCGCGCTGGCGGGCGGCATGGAAAGCATGTCGAACGCGCCCTATCTGCTGGCCAAGGCGCGCGGCGGCTACCGGGTCGGGCATGACCGCCTGTTCGACCACATGATGCTCGACGGGTTGGAGGACGCCTATGAAGGCGGTCGCCCGATGGGCGATTTCGGCGAGGCCACCGCCGCGCGTTACGGCTTCACCCGCGCCGACCAGGATTCTTACGCCATCGAAACCCTGACCCGCGCCCGCGCGGCGATTGAAAGCGGCGCGTTCGTCGATGAAATCGCCCCGATCACCGTGGCCGCCAAGGGCGGCGACCGGCTGATCGCCCAGGACGAGCACCCGCTGAAACTGTCGGCGGACAAGATCCCCACCCTGAAACCGGCCTTCCGCCGCGACGGAACCATCACGGCGGCCAGCTCCTCGGCCAACGCCGACGGGGCGGCGGCGCTGATCCTCACCCGCCGCTCGTTGGCCGAGCGCGAGGGGTTGCCGATCCTCGCCACCATCCTTGGCCACGCCACCCACAGCCAGGATCCGGCCTGGTTCACCACCGCGCCGATTCCGGCGATCCGCAAGCTGTTGGATCGGGTGGGCTGGTCGGTCGCCGACGTCGATCTGTTCGAGATCAACGAGGCGTTTGCCGTCGTCGCCATGGCCGCCCAACGCGATTTGGGCATCCCGGCCAGCGCGTTGAACGTGAATGGCGGGGCCTGCGCGCTGGGGCATCCCATTGGGGCGACCGGGGCGCGGTTGATCGTCACCCTGCTGCACGCGCTGGCCGCGCGCGGCTTGCGGCGCGGCGTCGCCTCTCTCTGCATCGGCGGCGGCGAGGCCACGGCCATCGCGGTCGAACGTCCAGCCTGACGGCGGGGGGAGGCAAGAAATCCCGACGGCGACCATCGACAAAGGCCTCTGTGGGGCCTAGATAACCGCCCACAGCGGTCCGCTGCCGGTTTTGCGGCGGTCTTGCCACACAGTCGATGGACGGACCATGGACAAACTGCACGCGATGCGCGTTTTCGTCCGCGTCGTCGAGACCAACAGCTTCACCCGCGCGGCGGAAACGCTGGGACTGCCGCGCGCGTCGGTGACGACGACCATCCAGAATCTGGAAGCGGCGCTGGGAACCCGCCTGTTGCAGCGGACCACGCGCAAGCTGAACCTGACGCTGGACGGCGCCGCCTATCTGGAGGGGGCGACCCGCATCCTGTCCGACCTGGAGGAGGTCGAATCCTCCTTCACCAGCACGCGCAAGGCCCCGCGCGGGCGGTTGCGGGTGGACATGTCCGGCTCCATCGGGCGGTTGCTGCTGATTCCGGCGCTTCCTGAATTCCATGCGAAATACCCCGACATCGAAATCATGATCGGGTTGAGCGACCGTCCCATCGACCTGATCCAAGAGGGCGTCGATTGCGTGCTGCGCGCCGGGGATTTGCAGGATTCCAGCTTGATCGGGCGGCGGGTCGGGGCCTTTCGCCCGATCACCTGCGCCAGCCCGGACTACCTCGCCCGCCACGGCCTGCCGACGACTCTGGAGGATTTGGAGCGGCACACCGCCGTCAACTACTTCACCCGCACCGGCAAGCTCTATGGCCTGCACTTTGAACGCGACGGCGAAAGCCTGGAGGTCGCCATGAAGGGCAAGGTGTCGGTCAACGACGCCGACGCCTATGTGACTTGTGGGGTGGAGGGGCTGGGCATCGTCCAACCGGCGCGCTTCATGGCCCTGCCGCATCTGCGCGACGGCGCTTTGATCGAGATCCTGAGCGATTGGCGTCCGCCGCTGGTGCCGATTTCGGCGCTTTACCCGCACAACCGCCATCTGTCGCCCAAGGTCCGCGTTTTCGTCGATTGGGTGGCGGAGCTGTTCGAGCGCTGCCCGCTGATGCAGGGCGAGGACATCCTTCCAGACTGCGGCGAGAAATTGGGCAAGCGCGCCAAACCCGCCCGCAAGGCCGCCGCCCCGCCCAACGTGCTGGAGGACGCGGCGGACTCCAACCTGTGCGTGGTTTGATCTGGCCCCCTCCCGATGTGTCCCCCTGACCGGGTGATTGTTCGTCCAATCCGAATTGTGTTGGCTTCAACCCGCTGTTTATCGTGATCCCGCCGCCGCCCACACTCCACCGCGTTGCAATGCGGAAGGGGCGCTGGGCGCCAAGGGAACATGGATCGGTCATCGCGTCAGCCACACAGCGTCACACACCCCGCCCCCTGCCCGCTCGTCGTCGATGACCGGACCATCGTCGGGCACGCGCAGGACATCCGGCTGCGGCTTTACCGCCCGTTGATCGGGCTGGCGGTTCCGGCCCTGCTCTATCTGCACGGCGGTGGTTTCACCGGCGGATCGCTGGAGGACGCGGAGACCGCCGCCTCGATGATCGCCGAGACCATTCCGGCGCTGGTCGTGTCGGTCGGTTATTCGCTGGCCCCGCGACACCCCTTCCCCACCGCCGCCCACGACGCCCACCGCGCCGCCCTGTGGACACAGGACGCCGCGCAGGAACTGGGCGTCACCGGCGCGCTGGGCGTGGCCGGGCATGACGCGGGCGGCCATGTCGCCGCGTCCTTGACCTTTCTGGCCCGCGATCTGGGCGAGGTCGCCATCGCAGCTCAAGTGTTGCTCGGCCCCATGCTGGATCCCAGCATGACCCGCGCCAGCCAAACCACCATCCGCGAGGCCCAGGCGATGGGCGGCGAGGAGGCCGTCGCCTCCTGCGCCAAATGCTACCGCGCGTATTTGCCCGAGGCGTCGCAACGGCTGCACCCCTACGCCGCCCCGTTGGAATCCCGCCGTCTGGCCAATCTGCCGCCCGCTTTGATCGTCACCGCGCAGAACGACGTGTTGCGGATCGAGGCGGAACATTACGCCGCCAACCTGATCGCGGCGGGGGTGCCGACCGAGGTCACGCGCTTTCCCGCCATTTCCAACCGCGCCTTGCCGAACCACCGCCCGGCCCTGCTGGCCGCCGCCGATTTCTTGCGTCGCCGCCTGACCGCAGCCGCTTAACCGTCTTTTTTCCGGGAGCTTGTCATGCCCATCCTGTCCCGCCCGAAACTGGTCCTTCTGCTGGCGGCCAGCGCCGCCACCGCTGCCGCCGTCGTCGTCGGCGGTGGCGGCCTGTCGATCAACCAGAGCCGCGCTGACGCGCCATCATCCGCCGCCGCTCCGCCGCCGCCCGAGGTGGACGTCGCCCCCGTCGTCGCCCGGCAAATCACCGATTGGCAAACCTATTCCGGGCGGCTGGAAGCGGTGGAGCGGGTGGAGATCCGCCCGCAGGTGTCCGGCGCCGTCGTCGCCGTGCATTTCCGCAACGGCGCGTTGGTCAAGCAGGGCGAAATCCTGTTCACCATCGACCCGCGCCCCTATCAGGCCGAAGTCGCGCGGGCCGAGGCGCAGATCGCCGCCGCGCAAGCCCAACTGCGCTTCACCACCGCCGATTTCGACCGCGCCCAACGCCTGATTCAGAACGCCACCATCTCCCGCCAGTCGCTCGACGAAAAGGACAACGCCGCGCGCGCGGCGGCGGCCAACCTGAAGGCGGCGCAAGCGGCGTTGGAGATCGCCCGCCTCAACCTGGACCACACCCAGGTGACGGCCCCGGTGTCGGGCCGGGTGTCGCGGGCCGAGGCGACGGTGGGCAATCTGGTCGCGGCGGGCGCGGCGGCGGCCCCCTTGACGATTTTGGTGTCGGTCTCGCCGATTTACGCCGCCTTCGACGTGGACGAGCAGACCTATCTGCGCCACATCGCCAACGTGAAGGACGCCGCCAACGTGCCGGTTCAGCTTGGCCTGGCCAGCGAGAGCGGCTATTCGCGCCAGGGCGTGGTCGAGCATGTCGACAACCGGCTGGACGCGGCGTCCGGCACCATCCGCGTCCGCGCCACCTTTGACAATTCCGATGGGCTGCTGGTTCCCGGCCTGTTCGCCCGCGTCAAGGTTGGCGGCAGCGCCCCGCACGACGCGCTGATGGTGGAGGACCGCGCCATCAACACCGACCAGGACAAGAAATTCGTCCTGGTCGTCGGCGCCGACGACCGCGTGCAGTACCGCCCCATCACCTTGGGCGCGCTGCAAAGCGGCCTGCGGGTGGTGACGGGCGGCCTTTCGGCGGGGGAGCGCGTCATCGTCAACGGCACCCAGCACGCCCGCCCCGGATCCCGCGTCGCCCCGCGCGCGGTGGCGATGGACAGCAAGGCCGCCGAAACCATTCAAACCGCCGCCAAGCCCTAAGCGCTCCACAGATTTGAGCCGCCGCCCGTCGGAGAGCCGCACATGAACATCTCAAAATTCTTCATTGATCGCCCGATCTTCGCGGGCGTTCTGTCGGTGGCGCTGTTTCTGGCGGGGGCGATCTCGCTGTTCCAGTTGCCGATTTCCGAATACCCGGAGGTGGTTCCCCCCTCCGTCGTCGTCCGCGCCCAGTTCCCCGGCGCGAACCCCAAGGTCATCGCCGAAACCGTCGCCTCGCCGTTGGAGGAGCAGATCAACGGCGTTGAGAACATGCTTTACATGCAGTCGCAGGCCAACAGCGACGGCAACATGGCGCTGACCGTCACCTTCAAGCTGGGAACCGACCCGGACAAGGCCCAGCAACTGGTGCAAAACCGGGTGTCGCAGGCCCTGCCCCGCCTGCCGTCCGACGTGCAGCGGCTGGGGGTGACGACGGTCAAAAGCTCCCCCACCCTGACCATGGTGGTGCATCTGCTGTCGCCCAACGACCGCTACGACATGACCTATCTGCGCAACTACGCCCTGTTGAACGTCAAGGACCGGCTGGGCCGGATTCCCGGCGTCGGCGAGGTGCAATTGTGGGGTTCGGGCGATTACGCCATGCGGGTGTGGCTCGACCCGAACAAGGTGGCGCAGCGCGGCCTGACCGCCACCGACGTGGTGGCGGCGATCCGCGAGCAGAACATCCAGGTCGCGGCGGGCGTCATCGGCGCGTCGCCCACCCTGCCCGACGTGCCGCTGCAACTGTCGATCAACGCGCGCGGCCGCCTGAGAACCGCCGAGGAGTTCGGCGAGGTGGTCTTGAAGACCAGCCCCGACGGCGGCGTGACCTATCTGCGCGACGTGGCGCGGGTCGAGCTGTCCGCCGCGCAATATGGCCTGCGCTCTCTGTTGGACAACAAACCGGCGGTCGCCATGGCGATCAGCCAGGCCCCCGGCGCCAACGCGCTGGCGATTTCCGACCAGGTCCGCGTGACGATGGCGGAACTGAAGGCCGACATGCCCGATGGCGTCGATTTCAGCATCGTCTATGACCCGACCCAATTCGTCCGCTCCAGCATCGAGGCGGTGATCCACACCCTGTTGGAAGCCATCGCGCTGGTGGTTCTGGTGGTGATCGTCTTCCTTCAGACATGGCGGGCCTCGATCATCCCCTTGCTGGCCGTGCCGATCTCCATCGTCGGCACCTTTTCGCTGATGCTGGGGTTGGGCTATTCGATCAACGCGCTGTCGCTGTTCGGCATGGTGCTGGCCATCGGCATCGTGGTGGACGACGCCATCGTCGTGGTGGAAAACGTCGAACGCAACATCGAGTCCGGCCTGTCGGCCAAGGAGGCCACCTACCGCGCCATGCAGGAGGTCAGCGGGCCGATCATCGCCATCGCCCTGACTCTGGTCGCCGTCTTCGTGCCGTTGGCGGCGATGTCCGGCCTGTCGGGCGAGTTTTACAAGCAGTTCGCGATGACCATCGCGATTTCGACGGTGATTTCCGCCTTCAACTCGCTGACCCTGTCGCCCGCGCTGGCGGCGGTGCTGCTGCGCGGCCATGACCAGCCGCAGGATTGGCTGACCCGCGCGATGAACCGGGTGTTCGGCGGCTTCTTCCGTCTGTTCAACCGGGTGTTCCACCGCGCCTCCACCGGCTATGGCCGGGGCGTCGGCGGGGTGGTGCGCCGCAAGGGCGTGATGATGGTCCTGTACGCCGGGCTGCTTGGCCTGACGGTGTTTCTGGGGCAGGCGGTGCCGATGGGCTTCGTTCCGGCGCAGGACAAGGAGTATCTCATCAGCTTCGCCCAGCTTCCCAACGGGGCCTCGCTCGACCGGACCGAAGCGGTGATCCGCCAGATGACCGACATCGCCTTGAGCCGCCCCGGCGTGCAAAGCGCCGTCGCCTTCCCCGGCCTGTCGGTCAACGGCTTCACCAACAGTTCCAGCGCCGGCATCGTCTTCGTCACGCTGAAGCCCTTCGCCGAGCGTCATGATCCGTCCCTGTCGGCGCTGGCCATCGCCGGTGATCTGCAAAAGCGTTACGCCGGGCTGAAAGAGGCCTTCGTCGCCATTTTCCCGCCGCCGCCGGTGCTGGGGCTTGGCACGCTGGGCGGCTTCAAGATGCAGTTGGAGGACCGGGGCGCGCTGGGGTATGAGGCGCTGAACGCGGCGGTCGGCGCCTTCGTCAAGCAGGCGATGCAAACGCCGGAGCTGGGGCCGAGCTTTTCCAGCTATCAGATCAACGTGCCGCAGTTGGACGTCGATCTCGACCGGGTGAAGGCCAAACAGCAGGGCGTGGCGGTCGGCGACGTGTTCGACACCATGCAGATTTATTTGGGGTCGCTCTACGTCAACGACTTCAACAATTTTGGCCGCGTCTATCAGGTGCGCGTGCAGGCCGACGCGCCGTTCCGCGCCGAATCCGCCGACATCGGTTTGCTGAAGACCCGCAACGCCCAAGGGGCGATGGTGCCGCTGTCCTCGCTGGTGACGGTCAACCAAAGCTACGGGCCGGAAATGGTGGTGCGCTACAACGGCTACACCGCCGCCGACATCAACGGCGGCCCGGCGCCCGGTTTCTCCTCCGGCCAAGCCCAGGCGGCGGCGGAGCGGATCGCGGCGGAAACCCTGCCGCGCGGCGTCCGGTTCGAGTGGACCGACCTGACCTATCAGCAAATCCTGGCGGGCAATTCGGCGCTGTGGATCTTCCCCATCAGCATCCTGCTCGTCTTCCTGGTGCTGGCGGCCCAGTATGAAAGCCTGACCCTGCCGCTGGCCATTCTGCTGATCGTGCCGATGAGCCTGATGTCGGCGCTGGCCGGGGTGTGGTTGACCGGCGGCGACAACAACATCTTCACCCAGATCGGCTTCATGGTGCTGGTCGGGCTGTCGGCCAAGAACGCCATCCTGATCGTCGAGTTCGCCCGCGAGTTGGAGCATCAGGGCCGCAGCGCCGTCCAGGCCGCCATCGAGGCCAGCCGTTTGCGGCTGCGCCCGATCCTGATGACCTCCTTCGCCTTCATCATGGGCGTGGTGCCGCTGGTGACGTCGACCGGGGCCGGGTCGGAAATGCGGCACGCCATGGGCGTCGCCGTGTTCTTCGGGATGCTGGGCGTCACCCTGTTCGGTTTGATCCTGACGCCGGTCTTCTATGTGCTGCTCCGCCACATGGTGGGCAGCCACCGCCGGGCGCCGGTGGGCGCGGCGCTGCCGTTTGCCGGGGAACCCGCGCCGGGCTATGGCGACGACTGATACAATGCAAGACAACTGACACAAAAGCTTGATTTGAGAAGGGGCCAGCGGGCGCGGCAGGATGCCGCCGCCCGCCCGTGCCTTGCGGCGGGTCTGATTGGGGGGATGGGCCATGTCCGAGAAAGTTTACAACGTCCTTTTCGTCTGCACCCACAATTCGGCGCGCAGCATCATGGCGGAATGCCTGATGCGCCGCTGGGGGGCCGGACGCTTCGTCGCCCATTCAGGCGGCAGCAACCCGGCGGGGCAGATCAACCCCTACACCATCGCGACGCTGGAAGCCTTCAATTACAAGACCGAGGGCCTGCGCTCCAAAAGCTGGGACGAGTTCGCCATGCCCGGCTCCCCGCCGCTGGATTTCGTCTTCACCGTCTGCGATCAGGCGGCGGGCGAGACCTGCCCGGCCTTCATCGGCGCGCCGCTGACCGCCCATTGGGGCGTCGAGGATCCCTCGGCCACCGAAGGGTCGGAAGACAAGATCCGCCGCGCCTTCCGCCGCGCCTATGTCGAGCTGGAAAGCCGCATCAAGATCTTCTCCAGCCTGCGGGTCGAGGCGCTGGACAAGCTGAGCCTGCAAAGCTCTCTGCACATGATCGGCACCGTGCGCAACCAACAGCCGGAAAACGCGGGCGCCTGACCAGGCCGGGGGTGGAGCCAGGTCGATCCGCCCCCTCCCTCACAACACCTGTTTGGGCAGCGTCAGCAATTCCTTACGGATCCGGGTCAGGCTGGGTTGGTTGTCGGGGCCGAAGGCGATGGGGCGGCACAGATGCATGGCGGTCAGCCCGACGCGCGCCGTCAGCAAGCCGTTGATGACGCCCTGCCCCATCCGGGTGGAGATCGCGGCGGCGATGGAGCCGCCCAGCGCCTCCACCGCCACATGATGGGCGCTTTCGCTCAAGCCCGCGACGGCGATGTTCGCCAGCATCCGGCGCGTCAGCCGCAGCGAGCCGAAATAGCCGGGCCGCGCCCCGTAAAGCGCGGCGATCTCGCGCACCAAATTCAGATTGCGCCACAGCACGACCGCCAGATCGAGCAGCGCCGACGGGCTGAGCGCCGTCGCCACCGCCGTGTCCCGCGCCGCCCGCAAGACGCGCTGGTAGGCGAGGCGATCCAGCGGCGTCAGCAATTCCCGGTCCAGCAAACGGACGATTTCGCCGTCGTCGTGCGCGTCGGTGACGTGGTCGCGCAGGCGGGCCAGCGCCGGTTGCAACTCGACGCGCGGGGCGTAGAGCGCGGTCAGCGCCCCAGCGAAGCGGGCGGCGGCCCCGTGATGCTGGTCAAGGCTCAAGCGTTCGGCCTCGCCACGCAGCGCCTCGATCCGCCGCAAACGGCGCAGGGCGCGTCCTTCGCCAATCAGCAAACCGACGACGGCCACGCCGGCCCCGGCCACCAGCAGCGCCGTAGCCAAGCCAAGAACGGCGCTGGCGGCGAAGGCGCGGGCCAGCAAATCCGCCGTGTCCAGCCCCACCGCCACCAGCAACAACCCGGCCACCGCCCCGACCAGCCAGCGCCCGATCCGGCGCGGCGGCGGATCAGGCCGATCCGGCAGATCGGGCGTGGTGGGGAGCGTCTCCAGCCGGTTGTCGGTCAACAGCGCCTCTTCCTCCGCCACCGGCAGCGGGGCGGCGGCGGCGAGGTCAAGCTCCATCGGCGGCGTCCAAGCCACGCCGCGCGCGCTGTGGGACTGGTCGCTCATTCCAGATAATCCCCCAGCAGGAATTGCAGCGCCTGATCGACCCGGATGTGGGGCAGGCCGCGCGGGTCGCGGCCCAGATCGGCGGGCGGGCGGAAGGGCAGGAAATTGTATGGGTGCTCGCGCCCCGGCGGGAAGGCGTCGGCGTCCTCCGGGATTTCGCCGGGGAACAGCACGGTCGGGCGGTCGCGTCCCACCGGAATTCCGCGCACGCAGCGCAGTTGCCGCCCCTCATGCTCCGCCGTCACGCTGTCGGTGCATTTCAGCGCGGCGATGGCCATGGTCTCCACCTCCGCCCCGTCGAAGCGGATGGTGGAGCGGGCGTTGCCGACCAACTGGTCGAGCAGGCCGCGCAAATGCGCGTGCTGGTGCGCGGCGATGTGGTCGGCCTTGGTGGCGGCGAAGAGAACCCGGTCGATCTTGCCGCCGAACAGCCAGTCGAACCAGCCCGAGGAGCCATGACGGAACGGCTCCAGGCTCAATTCCAGGGCGCGCTTCATGTCGGCCATGCCGAACGGCCCGGCGTTCAGCGCCCCCAACACGTCGATCAACACGATCTGGCGGTCGAGCCGCGCGAAATGATCGGCGAAGAAGCGGCGGACGACGTTGGTTTTGTACGCCTCATAGCGGGCGTCCATCAGTTCCCACAGGCTGCCGCGCCCGCAGGCGCCGCCGGGCAAGGGGCAGAAGGTCAGCAACGGCGCGTCCTTCAGGTCGCCCGGCTCGACGAAACGGCCCGGCTGGATGAGGCTGAGCAGCGTGTCGGCGCGGCGGCAATCATGCAGATAATCGGTGTAGAGCGCCGCGCCGCGCCGGGCGTCGTCTTCCGCCGCCGGGGCCGCTGGGTCGATGTCGCCCAGCCAGCCGCGCCACAGCGCCGACAGCCGGTCGCGCGGCGGTTGGGCGGCCAGTTCCAGCGTCAAGGCGCTCCATTCGGCGAAGCTCAGGCGCAGCAGCGGCAGGTCGAGCAGCCATTCGCCGGGGTAATCGACGATGTCGAGGTTGAGCGTCGCCATCGGCTGCACCGTGCGGATCAAGGCCGATCCGGGCCGGTAGCGCAGAGAAACGCGCAATTGGCCGATGCCCCTCGTCGTCTCCGGCCAGCGCGGTTCCGGGCCGGTCAGCGCCGCCAGATGCCCTTCCACGTCAAAGCGTGGCACGTCGGGATCGGGCTGCGGACGCAGGCGCGACGCCTGGAAGCGGCCCGTGGACACCACGTCCAGAAAGGGCAACCGCCCCGCCTTCAGAAGATTGTCCACCAGGGCGGTGACGAACACCGTCTTGCCCGACCGGCGCAGGCCGGTGACGCCCAGACGGACGTTGGTCTCCATCAGGGCGCCGACGTCGAAAACATTGCTCAGATCGGGAAAACGCACGGTCGCCGCTCAATCACCGGACAGGGGAATCGCCCCTATATGGGGATGGTTTCCGGCAATCCCAGGGTTGTCCCCGCTTACACCGGCGGAATGTAGTTCGGCATCAATTTCGCCTGATCGCCGACATACACCGAACAACGCGCGTCCTGGTCGAGGAAGAAATAGACCTTGCCGGGCTGCCGCTTGTTCTGCGGATCCTCCAGATTGGCCCCGCCGGAAAAGGCGACGCCATAACGCCGCCCTGGCGTCACCGCCCAATAATAGCCGTCGCTCATCTGCTGGAAGGTTCCCGCCATGCAGGCCTGAGTCAGCGTCTTGTCGTAGGCCGCCAGACCGTCCAGCCCCTTGGGCAGTTTGTAAACGGCGCGGGCGGGGGCGTAGAGGATGCGCGGCGCATAGGTCCGGGGCGGCAGGGAGCGGTAGAGGGAATGCCGGGTGGTCGGCGGCCAATCGGTCTGAGGGATGTCGTCGGCGAACGCCGCGCCCAAGGGAAGCCCCGCCGCCAGCAGCGCGACAACGACCCCAACCAACGCCCGCGACATCCCACCCTCTTCCCAACGTGACCAAGGACGCATGTTACCACATTGACATGGTCAACGCACGGACGGGTTGTTGGCGACGAAGGCGAAATAGGGCAGACGGCGCACCGCGTCGGCCACCATCAGATAGGCGACGACGAAGGCGAACAGGGAGCTGAGGAAATAGCCGTAGCCGTACCAGGCGAACCCCATGTCGCTGAACAGCAGGGTGAAACCGACATTCGCCGCCAGATAGATCAGTTGAACCACCAAATTCCGACGCCGCAGATCGAAATAGGCCAGAATCACCGTGCAAAACAGGAACATCGACTGGAAAAACGCCCCCAACGCGCCGAAGCGAAACATGCCGATCTGCTGGTAATGCAGCCCCAGCGTCCCGATGATGGCGGGGGCGGTGAAGATGGTGACGGCGCACACCGCCCCTTGCAGGATGACCAGATTGCGGCAGCTTTCCAGCAACGCCGCAATGATGGAGCGGTGGTTGCGGGCGATCTGGTCGTAGGTCGCATGCTGTTGGATGTCGCGATAGAAACCTTGGTAATGCTCGAAAAAGCGGGTTTCGATGTTCACGGTGAACAGGGTCAGGGCGGGCAGGATGGTCAAATAGGCCACGAACATGGCGCTGTCATATTCGGTGTAGATCACCATCGCGCCGGAGATGATTTCCCGTTCCGGCACGAACCACATGACCCATTTGTCCGACCAGACGGCCAGATTGGCGACCAGACCGATCAACGCCAGATCCCAATATTTTGGGAAATAGGACAAGAAGGCGAAGAGCCGGGCCACCTTGTAGGGGTATTCGGCGAACACCCGCGCGATCAACCCGAACTGGATCCCGGCCAACCCCAGCGAGAACCCCCACACCATCCCCGCCGGGCCGTACAGACTGCCGAACAGCGCCGTCGTCGCGATGCCGACCAGCATGCCGACGCCAAAGGCGGTGGTGACGGACACATAATCCTTCAGCGCCGACAGGAAGATCGACACCACCCAGATGCCGCAAACCAGAAAGAAATTGACCAACCCGCCCAGCATGATCGGCGTCGGCAGATCGCTGAAAAACAGATAAAACGGCCCGGCGGTCAGCGCGGCGATGGCGTAGGCCAAACCCAGCGTCGCCAGCAGCATGCCGGGCGCCGCGTCCACCTCCTTGGAATAGATGGCGTCGGCCAGATAGCGGGTGGCGACCAGCACCAACGGCCCGGTGAAGACCACCGAGAAACAGAAATTGTAGATGACGACGACGCGGAACAGGGCCAGTTCCTCCAGCCCCACCATGTCGCGCCCGACAAAATTGATCCCGGCCAGCGCCAGGATGGTGAACATCCACGGGCCGGAGGTGATGAAGGCCGAATGGGCGTAGCCTTGCAGCACCCCCAGCAGATCGTCGCGCCGCGCCAGCTTGCGGAGCGCGAAGCCAATGCCCGCCATCAGTCGATCCCCGTTTGGTAATTGTCCGTCCCGCGAAAATTCGGGTCGAACAGGGTGGGCCGGTCGGGCTTGGCGATGTGCTCGTCATAGATGGCGCGATAGATGCGGTCGATCTCCACCTTGTCGTAATAGCGGGCGACCCGCTTGGCGATGGCCTCGCCGCATTTCTCCCGCCATGGCCGGTCGAGCAGCAGGGCGCGCAATTCCCGCGCCGTGTCCAGCGGGCTGGCCAGGGGGGTGATCGCCCCGCCCGCCCCCAGCGGCGGATCCTCGTCGGGCCGCCCCAGCAACAGTTCAGAGCAGGATCCCACGTCGGTCGCCACACTCGGCACGCCCGACGCGCCCGCTTCCAGAATGACCAGCGGTTGCGCCTCGCTGACGCTGGTCAGGGCGATGGCGTCCACCCGGCCCAGCCAGTCGGTCAGCTTGACCCGCCCGGCGAAGATCACCGTGTCTTCCAGCCCCAGATGCTTGACGATGGTTTTGCATTCCTCGACATAGCCAGGATCCTCCTCCAACGGCCCCAGGATCATCGCCTTCACGTCGGGGATGTCCTCGCGCAGGATTCCGGCGGCGCGGATGTAGGTCTTCACGTCCTTGATCGGCACGACGCGCCCGATCAACGCGATGGTCGGCGGGCGGTTGGCCTCCTCGCGCTTCACCTTGGAATAGCCGTCATAATCAATGCCGTTCGGCACCACCTTCAATTTTGCCGGATCGGCCCCCTGGCGGCGCTGGAATTCCTGATTGCCGCCGTACAAGGTGACGATCTTGTCGCAGGCGTCGTAACAGGCTTTGGAGTAGCTGGCGAAGGTGTCGAGCCACAAATCCCGCAAATCGCGCTTCTTCTTGTCGAGCGCCAGCGAGGTGTCCGCGCCCTCGAACAGCCATTCGGCCATCAGAATTTCGATGCGCCGTTCGTTGGTGTAGATGCCATGCTCGGTCAACACCGCCGGGCGTCCGGTTTCCAGCGCGGCGCGCGATGCGAACAACCCGGCGTAGCCGGTGGAAATGGCGTGGTAGATTTTGCAGCGGGGCATCGGCGCCAGCATGGTGGCGAACAGGCCGCTCATCAGCGCCCGCGATCCCCAAAAATACTCCAGAAAGGACGCGTCGGGCAGCGCCGCCCGGCACATCCGCACCACCATGTGAAAGGATTCTTCGGAGTTCAGCAGGATCCGCCGCCCAGCCCGTCCGCGCGACTTGTGGATCAGGCGGGCGACGTCGGCCACCTCGGCCAACCCGCCGCCCTGCTGCAAGCGGCGCAAGGGATGCTCCATCGCCGCCAGAAAGCCCTTGATCCCCGGCATCCAGCGCCAGCCGGGGGCCGGATCCTGCAAATAGACATGGGTCAGGCCGGTGACGTTGCCCGGCAGCTCATAGGCCAGCTTGCGGGCGTTGCGGTCGGCCACCAGCGCCACGACGTGAAAGGTCAGATCGGCGTGCGATTTGATGAGATCGTGCGTCCAGGTCGACACGCCGCCCGCGACATAGGGGTAGGATCCCTCCATGAGCAGACAGACGTCGGCCAGCGGCGCCGCCTCCCCTTCCGGCAAGGTGGGCTTGGAAGAGCTTTGCGCCGCGCTCATGCCGCCACGCTCAACGGGGCGTCGGACTCCGCGTCCTCGTCGTCGCGCCACAGGGCGAAAACGTCGCGCAGGGCGTCGGGCAGCGGCACATCCTTGCCCAACTGGTCGGGGCGGCGCTGCGGCAGCGCGCGCAGGTCGGCGTAACGCCCCAACCGGAACAGGCTTTCGGCGTACCAGAACAGAATGCGGCGGTCGGCGGCGCGGTCGATCAACGGCTCCAACCGCATCGCCGCTTCCTCCGCCAGCCCGCAGCGCAACAGCAGACGACCAAGATCATGGCGGATGTCGTCGTCGTCGGGGGCCAGTTCCAGGCAGCGGCGGTAGCCGTCCAGCGCCTTGTCGCGGATTTCCGCCTCGCGGTTGGCGTCGAGCAGGCCGCAAAAGGCGTAATCGTCCAGATGCCGAGCCAGTTCCGCGCGGGTCGGCACGTTGTCGGGGTTGGAATTCACCGCGTTGTCCAGGCTTTGCCAGCGTCCGTTGAACTCATGCTCCACCCGCGCCGTCGCCGTGGCGGCCTGAACGCGAACGGACGGGTCGGCGTCGCCCAGCCCGGCTTTCAGGGCCGGGGTGAAGGCGGGGCGGAAATGGCGGGCGACCAGGGCGATGACCGCCTGTTTTTGCTGCGGCGTGCCGACCGACATCACGTCGGTGAAGGATTCCCCCGCCGCCAGATGGGCGGTTTCCCGGCCCGAAACGATCAGCTCATACAGCTCCTGCGCCGGTTCGACCTCGCTTTCCGGGAACAGCGACAGATACCAATCCTGAAAGCCGGTGGCGTAGCGGCGGAACAGCGCGTGCAGCCCGGTGGTCAGCAACGTGAACAGCGGCCCCAACGGCCCCAACACCGGCGTCGTCACCAACATCAGCCCGGCCAACCGCAGATCCAAGCCGCGCCGGGCGCGGGCGCGCACCCACAGGATCAGCGCCCCGCAAATCAGCGCGTGACCGATCAAGGCGGCGGTCAACGGCGCGTGTGCGGGCCACGAAACATCACGCGGCAATGTGGGAAGCCGGGCGATCACTAGCGCCGGATTCGCCGCGCCCAGCACCAAACCGGCCTCCCCCGCCAAGGCCAGCAGCCCGGCCAGGGTCAGATCGCCGGTTCCGGCGTTGGGGGCCTCTTCCAGAACGCCGTCGGTCACGGACATGGCGCGTTCGCCCCGCTGGTCTGGCCCACCCTCATTCCCGCGCCTCAACCTTTTGCGTGGTGAAGGCGATGGGGATCCGGCTGAGGCCGCTGGGCAGGGAGGCGCGCACCGCCTTTTCCAACTTGGCCTCCACCAGCTTCGCGCCTTCCAACGGCGTGCCGGTCAGAACGACGCCGAAGGAACCGCCCTGGTTGCCAAAATCGCACGCCAGATCGGTGTCCCGCAGGCTCTCGCGCACGGCGTTGCCGATGGCGGTGGCCAGTTCCGCCCGCTGCCCGGCCGACAAGCGCGACAGGCCCGAGGGGCGGATGGTGATCGAGGTGGTCTCAAATCCCATGCGGCGGCCCAGCAGGGCGAGAAACTCCGCCTGCCGCCCGATGTAGTGCGACGAATAGAGCGAATCGTCGGTCATGATCCGCTGTTCGTTCGCCAGACTGTATTGGCGGGCCTTGGCCAGCGCGGTGCCGATCCATTCGCAGAGGATGCGGAAATTCTCCACCGTGTTGACGCTGAGATCGGTGAATCCCATGCTTTCGATCTTAATCATGCCGACGACCTCGCCGGTGTCGCTGCTGATGAGGGGACCGGCCAAAACGCCTTCGCCGTTCAGGATGCGCTCGTCCTCGATCCGGGTGACGCAGAGTTGACGTTGGCGTCCGACCACCCGCTCAAACAGGGATGACGCGTGATCGAACCAGCGGGCGTAGCCGTCCTGCTCCTCGTCCCAACCCTCGTTCGTCACCGATTCCAGAACGTCGTTGTTCAGCAGGAACAGCGAGAATTTGTCCGGCTTCATCACCGTGCGGATCAGGTCGGCGACGCCCAGCATCACCTCGCCCTCGTCCAGCTTGTCGATGGCCTTGGCCGCCTGATAGAGCGTGAAAACCGTGCGCAATTGACCGGCGACGCGGGTTTCCAGATTCTCCTTCACCGATTTCAGCGCCCGATAGGACCGGGTGATGGCCTCGGATTCCTTGCGGGCCATGGCGAGGCTGTTGCGCAGATCCTCGCGTTCGCGGATCTGCCGCATCCGCAACTCGCCAAACAGCACCCCCGCCACCAGCCACAGGATGGGGTCGCGGGTGAGCGCGTAGAGATATTGGTAGAGATCCTGGGAAATCGTCTCTTCAGGAAGATTGCCGACGCGCAGCGCCGCCGACGCGGCCAGCGCCGCCAACACCCCCTCGTTGGTGCCGTACTGGATCGCCAGCAGCAGAACCGGAATCCAGAAGGGATGCGGCTGCGTCCCCTCGAACCGCAAGCCGCCGCCCAGCGCCCAATCCACCCACAGCGCCACCGCGAAGAACAGCGCCAGCTCAATCAGCGCCACCCGGCGAAAGCCCAACAACCGACGCGGCGCGGCCTGGGGCGCGTCGTCCGCCGGTTGAGGCGTCGTTTGGGGCGTCGGTTGCGGGTTGGACGGGGCGCTCATACGGTCGGCATCTCCCTGTGAGTCACGGCGCGCCCGTGGCCTTGGCCGCCATGCCCGAATCCACCGCGTCGCGCAGGCTGTCCACCATGCGGGTCACGACGCGCTGGGCGACGTTGTTCACGCTGTCGCGGCTGAACAGGCCCCGCCCCGCCGCCGATTGACTGGACGCCCACAGAACCACGCCGTCGGACGTGCGGACCAACCGGGCGTTCAGCCCAACCACCGGCTCTTCCCGCAAGCCATGCTGGTAGCCATATTCCGAGACGCTGCCGACCAGGACCGCGTCGGCCCCCAGCGTGCGCCCGGCGGCCTGGGCGTGTGTGCCGTCCGACAGCTTTTCAGCGTCGATCTTGGCCACCGTCAACTGGTTGCGGACCCGGCTGGACTCCGCCACCTGATACACGCCCATCCCATACAACTCGGTGGACAGAAGATCGGCGGCGATCTGCCCGGCGTTGGGGTAATTGGTCAGATTCTCAAAGGGCAGCACCGCCACCGACGCGCCCATCGGCAGAACCTCGCCCGCCCGCGCGAAATCGCGGCTGGTGCTGCGGCCAACGCCGCAAGCCGCCAGCGTCGCCGCCACCAGCGCCAGCGCGATCAGCGACCGCAAGGATGATCGTGCCCTGAGCGTCCGTCCCATTCCCAACCCCTTTGGCCTCATCAATAACGCCACAACAGATACCCCCCCGCCGCGTTGACCGCGCTGGCCGTGCCGCGCGCGGTGGATCGGGCGTGGCTGGCGCGCACGCCGATCTCCAGCGCGTCGAGAGGCTCCCACGCCAAGGACACCGCCCCTTGCGGGCCGCTCTTGCCGCGCCGGTCATAGGCGTAACCGATTTGCGCGCTGTAGCGAACATAATCGGCGATCCAATCCTCAACCGAAAGCTGGAGCGCGTGAACCTCGCGCGTCGCCGCTGGTAGGGGGGCAAAGGGTTGCCCCTGCGCATTCTCCCATTGCACGCGCCGCCCGACATATTCAGCGTCCAGCAGATAGGCGACGCTGGTCAACGGCCCCTCCGGGTTCAGCACATAACGCAATGCGCCTTCCACGCTGGTGGAGCGCGCCAAATCGGCGGCGCCCGACAGCCCATAGCGGTTGTACCCCACGGCAAAACTCAGATTCCAGCGGTCGGACAAGCGTTCCTCATGCTGAACGAACAGCCGGTCGCGCCGACCGCCGTCGATGATCCCCTCCAGAAAGGCAAAGCTCGGCTCGCTCCAGATCAGGCCGACGCGGGTTTCCGAATCCTCGTCTTTCCAGGCGTGGGTCAGCCCAACGCCCAGCGCCTGTTGCGCGGCGTGGAGCGTCAGGGTGGAGCGTTCCCCCTCCGGCCAATCATGGGCGATGGCGAATTCCATGCGCTGGCGGGCGCCGTGGAAGGGGGCCGTCGCGCCGTCGCGCCGGATCGCGGCGTCCACATCGACCCGGCGGTTTTCCAGCGTGTAGGTGATGGTATTGGAGCCGGGGAGATTCATCACCCCGGTCATCCGTTGGATTCGCTGGACGTCGGCCCCGCGCACCCGTTGCCAATCACTGTCGAGCCGCGCCCGGTCGCCGTTCTCATGCAACAGCCGGGCCTTGCCGACGATCAACGAAGGGTCGTCGGGCGTCTGCGCCAACGCCGCGTCATACGCGGCGGCGGCCTCCCGCCAACGGCCCAACCGCTCTTCCGTCTGGGCCAGCAGGGCGCTGGATTGGGCGTCGCGCGGGTCGCTTTGCGCCCGGTCGCGCAGCAGGGCGCGCGCCTCGCGCGCCTGCCCGCTTTCCAACAGCGTCAAGGCGCGGAAATAATCGAGGCGTCGTTGCGCCACCCGTTCGGCCAGCGCCGCGCCTGCGGCGCGAAGGCTTTTCGCCTCCTTCGTGAAGGTCACGGCGACGCCGGAGCGATCGGCCGTCACGTCGGCGACCACGTCCGCCGCCAGCACCAGCAGCACGCTGTCATAGCCATAGAGAACGTTGTCCACCCAGCCTTGCAACCGCCCCGGCACGCTGTCCAACGCCACGCCGCCCAGCGGGCGGCTGAAGCGCAACGTCAGCTCCCGCCCGCGCCGCTCGATCTCCTCCGTCGCCACCGCCCCCGGCCAGCGCAGGACGAAGCGCGCCCGCTCCCCCTCGCGCGTGACCTCGACCTGCGCCATCGACGGCGGCGTCTGCGAGCGGCCCGGCAGAATCGGCGTGGCGGCGACCAGCAGCGCCAGCAGGGCAAAGACGCGCTTACGGGAGGCCGAGAACACGGCGCGCCTCCGGCAAACGGCCATTTTCGATGAGCAGGGAGGCGAAATCGGCCTTGAGCTGCGTGTCCTCAGGCCGCTGCTTGCGCAGCCCCTCGAACAGCGCCACGGCGTCGTCCACCTTGCCCAACCGATTCAGCAGATTGGCCTCCGTTTGCGTGACGGCGTCGTTGCGGATCTTGCCCGCTCGCAGTTGCGCCAGGGCGGTCTGGAAGAAGGGCGTGGCGGCGCTGGACCGTTTCAGCGCGGTCAGCGCCTCGCCCAGGAAATAATAGGCTTCATAATCGTCGGGCGCACGCGCGACGAAGCGGCGCAACAGCCGCTCGGCGTCCAGCAAACGGCTTTCGTCAAAGGCGAGCATCCCCAACTGGCGCAGCGCCTCGCCATCCTCGGGCCGCTGCGCCAACAGCGCGCGCCAGCATTCCGCCGAGGCCTTGCGCTCCCGGCTCTGTTCGGCCAAGCGGGCGAAGCGGCGCAGGCGCTCGGGATCCTGTTCCGTGGCGACGGCGGAACGGACCGCCTCGGCCAGTTCCTTGCCCTTGCCGTCGGCGGCCAACGCCTCAATGTAGGGGACCTTCAATGCGGCGACGGTCGGGCCGCCATTCGGCCCCAGCCGGGCCGTCACTCGCCCCGCCCCGCCCAACTCGGCCAGCAGCCCGTACCATCCGGCCTGATCGGCGGGCGTCGCCGCCGCGCGCGCGCGCTCCTCGATCCAGTTCAGCGCCGCCGCCTTCGGGCGCGGCCCCCAGAGGAAGGCCAGTTGTTTGGCGTCCTCGCTTTTCGGCCCCTGCCCGGTCGCCAATTGGCGCAGGATCCGCTCAGCCCCCGGCTTGTCGCGCAGATCGAGCAAGGCGAACACCACGGCCCGGCGCTCAATCAGCGGCAGCCGCGTGTCGGTCCCGCGCGCCAGCAGATAGCGGCGCAACTCCGCCTTGCGGCCAAGCTTGCCCAACGCCTCCCGGTACAGGGAATCCCATGGGCCGGTCAGGCTGCCGTCCGCAAGCTGTTTCAGCACCGGCAAAGCGCGGTCAGGACCGGCGGACTCGAGCAGCAGGAAGGCGCGCTGCTCGCGCCCGGCGGTGTCCAGCGCCGGATCGGTCAATTGCTGTTCCAGCAGATCGGCGAGGTCGGCCAGCGCCCCCGCCTGCCGCGCCGCGTCGGCGTAGGCGAACAGCCATTCGCCCCCCAGACGCTGCGCCCGCTGACGCAGGACCGGCAAGGCCGCCCGGAACGCCTTGTGATCGAGCAGCGTGTAAACCAACGCCTGTTCGTCCGCGTCGGACAAACCGCCACGCGCCAGCTTGGCCGATAGAAAGTTGGTCAACTCCTCCACCCGTCCCGTCGCGTCCAGCGCGGCGAGATAGGCGTTTTCCACCTCCGCCCCGATGGCGGCCCCCAGTTCGGCCTGAAGCGGCAACAGGATGGTCAGATGCGGCAGCGCGTCCGCCGCGCGCCCGGCGGCCAACAGGGCCGCCGCCAAGGCGAAGCGGCTGCGCGCCGTCGGGGCCATGGCGAAGACCCGCTCCGCCGCCTTCAGCGCCAACGGGACCGCGCCACGCTCCACCGCGCTGGACGCGATGTCCTGCAACAGCCCGGCGTCGAGCTTGGGGTGGCTGTCCAGCCACGCCGCGACCGTCGGCGGATCCCCGGCCCGCGCCGCCAGCCGCGCCCAGCCCAGATCCGCCGCCATCGATGGCGCCGCGCGCCGCCGCGCCTCGAACCACGCCACGCCCGCCGCCGCCCGGTCCAGGTCGAGGAACAGCGCGCCCAGCTCGTCCAGCAGATCGTCGGCGACGCCGTCGGCCAAGGGCAGGCGGTCGAATCCCGCCGCCGCCGCGTCCCGCCGCCCGGCGCGGTCGAGGATGCGCACCGCCGCCAAACGCTCGGGCAGGGATTGCCCGGCGTCGGCCACGCCGCGCTCGGCCCAGCGGATCGCGGCGGCGGTGTCGCCCCGGCCCAGCGCGATGTTGGCGGCCAAAATCGGGCGATCCTCCAGAAAACCGTCGCCCAACTCGCCGACCAAACGATCCAGAAACGCGCGGTCACGGTCGCGGTAAGCGAGATCGGCCAAGCCCGCCAGCAGCCAATCGGGAACCAGCCGCAAATCCCGCCCGCCCGCCGTGGCGAAGGCGGCCCGCTCCAACCCCGCGTTCATCTGCAAGGCGAGCAGACGGCCAAAGGACGAATCATCCACCGGCCCGGGCAGGGCGTTCAAGCGCGCCTGCGCCTCGGCGATCCGCCCGGTGGCGACTTGCAGGTCGATGAAGGTCAGTTCCAACGCCAGCGCGTGATCGGGCTTGGCGACTTGCGGTTCGATCAGCCGCAGCCCCAGATCGGGGCGACCGGCGGCGGCAAGCTGGCTCGCCAGACCGATCATGTCCGGCACTTTGGGATCCTCCCCCAGCCAGCGCTGGGCGCGCTGGAAGGCGTCCGGCTCCCGATCCAGGTCGATCAGCAAGCTCATCAACAATTCGCGGCTGTCGGCCTCGATGTTGCCCTTGGCGCGGTCGTCGGCCTTCGTCAACCAATCCACAGCCCCGGCGTGATCGCCTTGCGCGGCCAACAGCACCGCCAAATCCTGCTGGGTCTGAAAATCGTCGGCGCGCAGCTCACAATAGCGGGTCAGCGCCTCCGCCTGAATGTCCAGCCGTCCCTGGAACCCGGCGAGATAGGCCAACTCGCGGTAGGTTTCGTCGTTGCCGCGCAGCCGGGCCAACTCCCGCAGATTGTCGAGATAGTCGCCCTGACGCTGGGCGTCCTGGTACAGGCGACTGAGCAGCTCACGGCCATCGACGGATTTCGGCTCCTTGGCGACAAAGCGCTCCATCAGGGCGATGGCCTTGTCGACCTCGCCGTCGGCCAGATGCAGCTTGGTCAGGGGCATCACCGTGGCGGCGCTGTGGTCGCCGTTGGCGAAGCGCTCCTCATACTCCGCGCGCGCGCTTTCAAAATCGCTGTCGCGGAATTTCTGCAAGGCCAACTCCGCCCCGCGCGGAATCAGCAGCAGGCTGGCGCCGACGCCGACCGCAAGAATCAAAAACGCAACCAGGAGATTGATTGGCATGGCGATTCCGGCCTACCGCGCCAATCGCTGCACGCGCAGCGTCAGGGGCTGGATCGCCGACACCGCGATGGCGACAGACAGGCGGTTTTCCTCGTCCGTCTGCGCCTCGCTCGACCATAGCAGCCGCCCGTCGCGTTCGGCGCGGACGGCGTAGCGCCCGGCCTGCGGCAGCCGCCACGTCATCGCG
This sequence comes from Azospirillum cavernae, assembly GCF_003590795.1. GTDB lineage: Bacteria > Pseudomonadota > Alphaproteobacteria > Azospirillales > Azospirillaceae > Azospirillum > Azospirillum cavernae. Next base: position 226,387 of record NZ_QYUL01000005.1, on the reverse strand, counting down.
CCGTCGCCATAGCCGGTCGCCACGACGGTGAAGCCCGCATCTTCCGCCCGAAACCCGGAAAAGGCCCAACGCCCTTCGATCAGATAGGGAACCGGGGCGGACGGCGGAACGTCGCCACGCTCGACCTCGACCAGCGCCACCACCGGGGCCGCTGCGGCGGGATCGAGGGCGACATACAGGCTGCCCTGGCTGTGGCGCTGCCCCAAAACGCCGGTTGAGCGGGAAAAATCAACCGCCGTGAAGCTCGCCCGGTCAAAGCGCAGCGTGTTCAGCGCCCCGCGATCCCGCACGCGCCAACGCCGCTCGCCCAGCGGCTCGAACCGGGCGCCGTAAAAGCTCTCGGCGATCAGGGTGTAGGTGGAGGCGGCGACCGGGGCCAACTCCGCCGCGCGGGCCGCCGTCAGGTTGCGGCGCAGGGCGTTGACGCTGGCCGTCTTTTGCCCGGAATACATGTGGTAATAGATGTTGAAGGGCTTCAGGCGGATCGGGCTGTCGGTGTTGCGCGCCGTGTGGATCAGGTTCTGGAAGCCATAAAAGCGGTTGGTCCACAGATCGGTGTAGGTGTTTTCGTTGCTGCCCGCCGAATAGATCTGCCGCTCCGCCCCCACCGGCAGGCCGATGGCCGGAACCGTGGTGATCGACGGGTAATCGGCGTCGAACCGGGCGTCGCCGCCGTTCATGTTGCGCCCGCCCGCCTTGCGCACCGCCGCCACCGCCGATTCAAAGGGGGAGGTGTCGCCCGACCATTGCACCAGCCGCGCCGTCTTGCCGGGCGGGGCCAGATGGGTGAAATAGGTCAGCGCCCCGCCGATTTCCTGGTCGAGATCGAAAGGCTTTTGCAGATAGGCGCGGGGAACCGCGTAGCGTCCGATGTCGACGCCCTCGCCCCCCGTCTCCGCCGCGTCGTACACGCCCGTTCGCCCCAGCATCCGGTCCAGCGCGCTGCGCTTCGGCCCAGCCGCCCCGGTTTGGAACATCGCTTCCTTCTGCGGGTCGTAATCCTTGAAAAAGGCCCATTGGAAGGGGTGGGTCCAGGTGTGGCTGGCTGGCTCAACCTGCGGCAGGGCGAACAGCCGCGCGGCGGCGGCCAGCGATTCAGGCGTGCCTTTCCAGGCCGGATCCAGATCGCCGACGATGGGGGCCACCGACACCGGCAGATCGGGGAACGGCTCCACCGCCGCCTTGCGCACGACATCCGCCGACAGAAGCTTGTCCTTGGCGTAGGGCGCCGCCTCCGTCACGTTGCGCCAGCCGTCGCCGTCGATGTGGCTGAAATAGATCCGTCGTCCCGACAGGGTGGTCACGTCGGGCTTGGGCAAATCGTCGGTGGCGAAGGCGGCGCGGAAAAAGGCGAAGGGATCGGTGATCCACAGGCGACGATTGAGTTCGGGGTCGTAATGACGGGCATAGCCGTCCGTCACCAGACCGCCGGTCGGCCCGGTGACGATCAGATGGCTGTCGGTCGCCGCGTCGTCCCCCCGCCGCATCACCAGATGGGAGGTGAAACGGGCGTCCAGCTTGCGGAACAGCGGGTAGCCGGGCAGCGCGCCGATCAGCGGGCGTTCGTAGCCGACCATCGAATCCATCGCTGCCGGGCGAGATTTGTAGGTCAGATTGGAATAGCCGTCGTCATCGCGCAGGCCGAATTTAGCGAAGAATCGATTGCTCAAGGCCAGAGGAATGGGCTTTGCCCCCGCCGCCAGCCGGATGCCCGGCTGCCCCAGAATGGCGAAGCGCACGCCCCGGTCCATCGCCCGCCCGGCCCAGGCGATGTAGGCTCCAACATCGTCAAAAGGTTCTCCGGCAAACCAGGTGACGACGCCGCGCAAATCGGGGTAGCCCGCCAAATCAGGCAACCCGTCGGCGACGTTCCAATAGACCACCGACAGGCCCAAATGATTCAGCGGCAATTCCGCCATGCCGTGAATCCGGCTGAAGCGAATGGTTTTTTCCTCGCGCAGATCGACCAGCGCCAAAATCACACGCGGCAGAGTCGGGCCGGACGTCGCCGGTTCGGCGGCCCGCGCCGCTCCACACGCAAACAGCAAAAACAGGCAGAGACAGCGGACCAACACCGTCACGGCGGCGGCTCCGCGACCAGCCGGTCGAGATCGACCACGGACACATACGGGGAAAAGCCGTTGGCGCGCTGGCGGGCGTAGATGGCGCGCAGCCCAGCGGCGTCCGCCGGATCCCAGTAATCCAACGAGAACAGACCCAGCGCCGGGTTGATCGCCTTCGCCCCGGTCAAGGCGTCCACCTGAAAGCGGTAATCCTCTTCGCTTTGCAGGTGTGACGCCTTGGCGGCGAAATCCCAACCGGCGTAGACGCTCTCGCCCAGCGCGTAGTCGAGGGCGCGGGCGGTCTGCGGCAAAATCTCGTAACCACGATTCTGCATGATGCGGATTCGCGGCCAATTGGTCCGAATCGTCGCGACCAGCCGCGCCGCCCCCTCGGTCATCCCGGCCCAGCGTTTGGGGTCGGTGCGCTCCAGATGCGGCGGGTTGTCGAGCGTGTCGAGGAACACCCCATCGAACCCAGCGCGCAGCAGGGCGGGGACCAGTTCCTCGACCACCAGCTTCACCCACCGGCGATCACGGACGTCCACATAGAAGCTGCCCGGCCAGTTGGGGTTTTCCTGGTCCAACAGGCCCCAGCCCTTGACCCGCTCGAACCAGGGGCGGTGCGTCTCGACCTCGCCGACGCTGATGTAGCCGAGCAGCGTTTTGCCGCGATCCTTCAGTGGACGCAGCGGCGGATGATGGCGGCTGTCCAGCACCAGCAAGCCATACGGCTCGAAGGCGCGGGTTGGTTCCTTGTCGGCGTAATAGACGGCCCAACTCACGCCGTCGCCAGCGGAACGCGGCGCGGCGCGCGCCACACGGGGAAGCGCCATGGCGGCCCCCCCGGCCAGCAGACCGCCCGCGACCGCGCGGCGCCCGATCACCCCAGCCACGCCAGCGTGTCGCGCAACCCGTCTTCCAGCGACGTGTCGCAGGTGACGTCGAAGGCGGCGCGCAGGTTCGACGGATCGCCAATCGACAACCGAATGTCGCCCGCCCGCGCCGGGCCATAGGTGCGCTCCAACGCCCGCCCGGACAGGGAGGCCAACACTTCGGCCAGGCGGTTGACCGTGGTCGGGACGCCGGTGCAGACGTTGAAGACGGGAGCGCCCGCGCGCGGCGCGTCCATCGCGGCGGTCAGGCAGCGCACCAAATCCTTCACATAGACGAAGTCGCGCACCTGCTCGCCGTCGCCGTTGATGGTGATCGGCTGGCCCTTGGCGATCCGCCCGGCGAAAATCGAAATCACCCCCGAATAGGGCGATTTCGGATCTTGGCGCGGGCCATACACGTTGAAAAAGCGAAAGCCGGTCGTCGGCACCCCATGCACCCCGTCGGCGACGCGCGCGTGCAGCTCACAGCCCAGCTTGTCCGCGCCATATGCGGACAGCGGGCGGGTCGCGGCGTCTTCGCGCAGCGGCATGTTCGGGTTGTCGCCATAGACGGCGGCTGACGAGGCGTAGACCACCGGGATCGGCCCGCGCGGGTTGGCGCGGCGGGCGGCGTCGAACACGGCGATGGTTCCCGACAAATTGGCGTGGTGAGTCTCCAGCCACGCTTCGCGTGAACGGTCAACCGAGGCCACCGCCGCCAAGTGAAAACAGCCGTCCATCCCGGCCATCGCCGTTTCAACCACCGCCGGATCGGCGACCGTGCCGACCGTCACCGGAACCGAATCCGGCAGGTTGGCGCGCTTGCCGGTGGACAGATCGTCCAGAACGAAGGCCTCATGCCCCGCCGCCAGCAAGCGTTCCACCAAATGGGAGCCGATGAAGCCGCAGCCGCCGGTGACAAGATAACGCGCCATGGTCGCGGTGCTCCTGTTGTCCTGGATTCACGAGAAACCGTCTAAAAACACCGTCGCCGCCGCCTCCAACCGTCAGGCTGCGGCCGCTTTCAGGAATTCGGCCACCACCGCCTGGAATTCCTTGGGCTTGATCGGTTTGGAGACATGCCCGTCAAATCCGGCGTCGGCAAGACGGCGCTTGTCCGCCGGGGACGCCAGATTGGTGACGGCCACCACAGGCGTCGCCGCCAGACCGGAGTCGGCGCGGATTTGCTTAATCAGCTCAACGCCGGACAGGTTGGGCATGACGATGTCCATCACGACCAGATCGGGTTCCAGATCCCGCATCAGGTCGAGAACGGCGCGCGCGTCCGTCGCCTCGACGACCGAATAGCCCCCCTCCTCAAGACAACGAACAAACAGCTTGCGCATCAAGATGTTGTCTTCGACAACCAGGATTGTTCGGATTTTTTCGACCGTATCCATCATCACGCCGTCAGGAGGAAAGAGCCGACAACCGCTGAGGTCATTGGCTCAAATTCAGCATATTTTGTACTGAAATGACCCGCGTTGGTCAAGCAGACCAGGGCAACCATCGCGAGAAGCAGAAAAGACACAATACTGCCATGCGGCGAGATATTGTTTCGCGAGAAATGCTTTTCATTCTCATTTTTCCCACTGGCGCCCAAACCTGATTTCTGGCCATCCTTCCGATCATTGCGGCGATGCGCCGCAGCTCAAGAAGGGAGATCAGACACCGTGACCGCCGCTTTCACTTTGTACGGGAACGTCAATTCACAACCGGCCACCCGCGTCGGGCTGTTCTTCCGTCTGGCCGGAATCCCCTTCTCTTACCGCCATGTCGATCTCCGCAACGGGCAGCAGAAGACGCCGGAGTATCTGGCGATCAACCGTTTCGGGCGCGTGCCGACGCTGGTCCATGGGGCGCAATCGCTGTCGGAATCCAGCGTCATTTTGACCTATTTGGCCGAGCAGACCGGCAAATTCGGCGGCCACAGCGCGGCGGAAAAGCTGCGTCTGGCTGAATGGCTGAGCTGGTTGGCCGATGTTCTGCTGCCGGTGCAGCGCGCCCGCGCGGTGCGCAAGTTCAACGGCGACGCCAACGCCCTGCCCTGGATCGACGCCTCGGCGGCCACCGGCCTCGCTTTGTTCGAGCAGCATCTCGCCGGTCGGACCTTTATTGAAGGCGAGCGGCTGACCATCGCCGACATTTTCGCCTTCCCCTGGATCGACCTGCTGAGCGAATCGGCGGTTGATCCGGCGAAATACCCGAACATTCAGGCCTGGGCCGACCGCGTCAAGGCGCAGCCCGGCTACACCCCGCAGTATGAGTTGCTGCCCGCCCACGACGCGGAGCTGTAACCCTCACCCGGCGACCGGCAGCGCGACCGTCATCCGAAAGCCGCCGTCCTGGCGGTTTTCGGCGCGGACGCGCCCGCCGAACGCCTCCACATTCCGCCGGACGATCCACAGGCCGATGCCGAAATGCGCGCCATCGGCTTGGTCGCCACTGGCTTGGTCGCCACTGGCTTGATCGTTGCCCCCCTCGCCGTCCGGCATGCCGTGGCCCGGTTGACGTTGGGAGAAATAGCGCTCGAAAATGCGGTCAAGATTGTCGGCCTCCACCCCCGGCCCATCATCCTCGACCGTCAGCGCGACCCACGCCCCATCGCGGACAACCCGCACCGAGATCAGACCGTCAGCGGGAGAGAAGCTGACCGCGTTCTCCACCAGATTCTCGACGATGGTTTCCAGCGTCTCTTCGCTGGCGCGGACAAACAACCCGGCCTCGACGCGGGCCTGCAACCGCAACCGCCGCTCCGCCAACACCCCGGCGTAGCCGTCGGCCATGCGCTCCACCAAGCCGGACAGATCGACCCGGCGGCGGGCCGGGGCCAGCAGATCGGCGGCGGCCTCGTCCATCCGACGGGCGAAGGACACCAGACTGTCCAGCTTGTCCACCGACGTTTCGATCATCGCCAATGCTCGTTGGCTGCGGGCGCTGTCCGACGGCAAGGCGCGGCGCAGCGGTTCAACGGATTGCCGGATCACCGCGATCGGCGTCTTGAAAGCATGAGCGTTGTCCTCGGCGGCCCGGCGCAAGGATTGGGCGCTGTCGCGCAGGGTGTCGACCAGACGATCAAAATCCTCGGCCACCCCGGACAATTCCGGCACCCGGTTGCGCGCGGCGAAGGACCCGCCGCGCTTTCCGCCCTCGCCGCCGACAATGTCGCGGGCCAAATCGCCAAAGCGCCGCAGGCTGCGCCACACCCCGGCCAGCACGGCCAGAACCAGAACCGCCATCACCAGATAGACCGCCGCCGCCGCCTGCACCGCCGGAGTGCGCCAATAGGGCCGCCCCAAGGATGAGGCGACATACCCCTCCGTCGCGTGGCTCGTCACCAGCGCCCAGCAGCCGAACGGCGTGGTGATCGGCGTGATGGAGGACAAGACCTCCTCCCCGCCGGACGAATGGGGAACCCGCATGGCCAGCGTGGCGTTTTCGGCGCAACTGGCCCCCAGCCGGTCCAGGATTCCCAAGGCCGCCAGTTGCCGCCGCTCCTGGTCCAGATCGGCGGTCGGCAGGCTGGGCGCGGTGGCGACGTAATAGAACCCGTCCACCGCCCCGCCGCGCGGGCGGACCAGCAGCCGCAGCCGCGTGCGGTCGTCGGTGAAGCGGGCCAGCGCCCCGCTCAGCGTCGGCAGGGCGGAACGGTCGGCGTTGAGCAACTCCGGCTCCAGCGCGCGGGCGACCAACTCGCCCTGGCGCTGGGCGCTGTTCAGCAGCAGCCGCTGGGTCGCCTCGTCGGCGCGGCGGAACTGGTCGTAGAGCAGAACCGGCACGGTCAGAAAGACCAGAACCAACAGCATCAGGCGGCTGGCCAGAGAATGCCACAGCCAGCGCCCCAAGGCCGAACGGGCGATCCGCCCGCGCCCCGACCGCGTGTCAGTCGGCACGAGCGCGATCCGGCGACTCCTCGTCCGCCACGGCGCCGCCCATCCCCTCCTCCTGCCCCCAGCGATAGCCAAAGCCGGGGTAATTCTCGATGCAGTCAAACTGCGCGTCGGCGGCGCGGAATTTTTGCCGAATGCGCTTGATGAAGGCGCGGACGTTGGCCCGGTAGCCCGATGGGCCGAAACCGGCGACGAAATCCTTGCCATGCACCAGATCATAAATCTGCCGGTACGAGACATCCTGTTCGGGTTGGGCGGCCATCAGACTGACGATGTTGAACTCGGTCAGGGTCAGATCGACGCGCTCGCCCTTCCAGAAGGCGCGGCTGTTCTCCAGCCGCAACTCCAGGCTGCCCAGCCGGTGCAGGGCCGGTTGCGCCGCCGCGCCGTTTTCCTCGCCGCCGCTTTTGGCGCCCGCTTGGATCAGGCGGATGCGCTTCAGCAGAATCGACAGGCTGCGCGACTTCTCGACGAAATCCAAAGCGCCGCCAGCCAGCGCCGCCTCTTCATAGATTTCGTCGGACAGCACGGTCAGAAAGATCACCGGAGCGTCGATTCCCCGCGCCCGCATCTGGCGCAGCAGATCAATGCCGTCCATGCCGGGCATGCGCCAGTCGAGCAGAACGATGTCCACCGTCTTGCCCGCCGCGAAAAACTCCAACAGGGGCGGACCACGGTCGAACGTCTCCACCACATACCCCTCATCCGCCAGATTGAGGCTGAGGGATTCGCGGAACAGGTCGTCGTCGTCCACCAGCGCGATGCGGGTGACGGCTGGCTCAGTCATTGCGGACAGCCCTCGGTTCGGATCCAGCGGGGGAGCCGGATTGAGCGAGGAGTTGGGCAAAGCACTGGCGGTCTGAATCGGGGACATTGGGATTGCTCTTCATGTCGTAAGAAAGGGCGCGAAAGTCTTGGGACAGGGTCATGTCCATGAAAAAGAACACGTCAAGCCGACAGCCGCCTTTGGCGTAGCGCCAAATACGACCCGGCGAGGCTTCTTCCCGCGCGGCGGGGCTGCCCAGAAGCTTCGCCGTCTGCGCTTCGTTCAGCCCAACCAGGGTGTCAGGCGTCGCCAGAGGGGCTGATCGCGTCGGCTCTGGAGTCGCGGCGGGCGCCGTTGGCGGCGGGATGTCCGGCAGAGACGCCGTTTGCATCGGCAGCGGCGACGCGACCATCGGCGGAGATGGCTTCACCTTGGGCAGCGGCGTCGCCGACGTCCGGCTGACCGCCGCCGTCAAGCGCGCCTCGGGCGCGGCGGCGTTCGGCGGGACCGTCGCGCCCAGGCAACTCGCCAGCAACGGAACAACCGCCAGAGCAAGCCCCAGGACGCGGCGCCGCCCATGGCTCCTTGCCTTGGCCACCTTGCGGAGGACGCCCGTTGCGGTCATGCGATCGAACCTTTCGGAACGGAGAGGGTCGGAATTGTTAGATTGGCGCCGCGCAACGCCAATGCAACAGGGTGGATCAAATCCCGGTCACAGGAATGACCGATTTTTTCACCGCGCTTTGTCCAAAACTCGATGATTGTTGGTTAATTGTCAATTAACTTGCTCAACAAAAGGCAAAATTCTGACGCGCCACGAAACATTTCATAAATTTAATTTTGAATGTCGATTGGCTGTCATGCGGAGCGGTCTTTTGCGGTCGCCAACGCGCGCCTGATTTTCTGTGGCGACAACGGGCGGAAAACACCCGGACAACGAGCGTTGAGCAGAGCGCTCGTCCAAACGAAAGATCGGAACGCACAGTCAAAAAACAATCGGCGGCAGGTCCATCAATCAATGGACCTGCCGCCGGTCAGCCGGACGGGCAACGTTGTCGATGGGCTTGGCGCGTTGGAAGACGGCCAAAAGACGTTGCCGCTTGAACTCCAGCCTTCATTCCGGCCAGTCTGCGCGAATGGTCGGTGTTGTGGGATCAATGCTTGGGCCAGCATCATCCAACACAGGACGAAGGGTGCGCCTGTTCGGCGGTCCCGTCAAGTTCGCATGGCTGACAATCAGCTCCTTCCTCTGGACGTCATCCCCCGCCTGGGCTTAGCTGGCCCGGCTGAACGCGGCTATGGGGGAGCAAGGCCACACAATGACCGACCAAGCCACAACCGCCCCGAACAGCGGCCCCAGCGTTCTTCGGCGCGTGCTGGTCGTCTTCACGCCCTTCGCCCTGGGCTATTTCCTGTCCTTCCTGTTCCGCACCGTCAACGCGGTGATCGCCGACGAGCTGACGGCGTCGTTGGGCGTGACGGCGGCGGGGTTGGGGTTTCTGACCAGCGCCTATTTCATCGCCTTTGGCCTGTTCCAGCCGCCGCTTGGCCTGCTGCTCGACCGTTTCGGGCCGCGACGGGTCGAATCCGCCCTGCTGTTGGTCGCCGCCGCCGGGGCGGCGCTGTTCGCGCTGGGCCATGATCTGCCCACCCTGGCCTTGGCGCGGGCCATGATCGGGCTTGGCGTGTCGGCCTGCCTGATGGCGGCGCTGACCGCCAACGTCATGTGGTGGCCGAGCGAGCGTTTGCCGACGATCAACGGCCTGTTTCTGGCTTGCGGCGGTTTGGGCGCCGTCTTCGCCACCACCCCGGTGCGCCTGCTGCTGGGTTTCACCGATTGGCGCGGCCTGTTTTTCGGCATCGCGGCGGCCACCGTGGCGGTGGCGATCCTGCTGTTCACCGTCGTGCCGGAACGGCGGGCGGCGGGCGCTGGAACCCTCACGGTCGGCGCCCTGCTGCGCGGTACGGCGACGGTGTTCCGCAGCCCGACCTTTTGGACGCTCGCCCCCAGTTGCGCGGCGATCCAAGGGGCCTTCCTGGCTTACATCAGCCTGTGGGCCGGGCCGTGGCTGCGCGACGTCGAGGGCATGGACCGTCTGGCCGTCGCCACCCATCTGCAACACGCGGCGGTGGCGATGGTGACGGGATTCGCCCTGTTCGGCATGATCGCCGACGCCGCCCGCCGGATCGGCTTGACCCCGCCCATGGTGCAGACCATCGGGGTGTCCATCGCCATTCTGACGCAAGGCGCGATGGCGCTGGATCTGGGCGTGCCGCCGCTGATCGGCTGGATTCTCTATTCCTTTTTCGCCAGCGCGTCGGTGATGGGCTATTCGCTGCTGACCCAGCGCTTTCCGGCGGAGCTGGCCGGACGGGTCAACACGGCGGTCAATCTGCTGATGTTCATTGTCGCCTTCACCCTGCAACCAGCCATCGGCTGGGCGCTGGGCCATTTCCCGGTGGCGACCGGCGGTTACACGGTCGAAGGCCACCGGCTGGCGATGCTGGCGGTGGTCGCTGTGCAAGTCGTCTGCGTCTTTGCGCCCTTCGTTGTTTTTGCCCGGAGCGGTGAAGGGAAAGCGCCCTGATCACCCCTGGGCGCATGGCTCAAGCCCCGTCCCATGCGGCATCACATCTTGCGAATATGAGTCGAAAGGCACATATCTTGGATCATGCAAATCAACGCCCCCACTCCGTCGCTCCAGGCGATCAAGCCGCAACCGCCGATCACACCGGCGGCGCAGTTGGCTTTGTCCCCGGCGGTGCAGGCTGCGCAACAGACCGCCCCGACGGTGCGCACCCAGACGGTGGCGGCCCCGCAGGCGGCGGGAAAATCCGAACAGACCCGCGACGCGCAGACCAGCACCAAGAATGGCCAATCGCTGGACAGCAACGCGGCGGCGCTGGCGGCTCAGGTCAATGGCCAAGGCTATCGCACAGCGCAACGCGGTTCCTTGCTGAACCTGTCCGTATAAGACGCCGCCGCCACTTTGGCGGCGCGAACGCCGGTCATAAAAAAGGCCCCCTCCCACCGGGAAGAGGCCTTTTTGTTTGGGCGCTCTGTTACTTCAGCTCGTCCATGCCGTTGATGATGTGGGTGACGATGCCGTATTCCTTGGCCTCGCCCGCGAACATCCAATAATTCCGGTCGGTGTCCTTGGCGACCTTTTCATAGGTCTGGCCGGTTTCGCGCGCGATGATGCGGTTCAGCCGCTCACGCATACGGATGATTTCCTTCGCCTCGATGGCGATGTCCGTCGCCCGACCGCCGGTGCCGCCCAGCGGCTGGTGAATCAGAAAGCGCGTGTTGGGCAGGCAGAAGCGGTTTTCTTTGTCCGCCGCCAGGAAAATGTGGCAACCGGCGCTGGCGACCCAGCCCGTGCCCAGCATTTTCACGCGCGGCTTCACGAAACGGATCATGTCATGGATGGTGTCGCCCGCCTCGACATGGCCGCCGGGGGAGTTCACCACCACGGTGATGTCGCCGTCGCCCTCGTTGGCCAGCGCCAGCAGTTGGGCCGTCACGCCTTGCGCCAGCTTCATGTCGATCTGACCGAAGATCAGCACGGTGCGCGACTTGAACAAGGATTGCTGCACGGCGGCGAACGGCGGCTGGGCGGTGTCCTTCGACTTTTCGTCCGGTTCTTTTTCGGGTTCGTCGTCGAACCGGGTGTATCCGACCTGCGCCATTGATGTTGTTCTCCCTGGTGTCGGAATCCTAAGTTATCGGAAACCTGGATATCGGAAACCTGAATCGTCAGAGCTGGAGCCGCATGGCGCCTCGCATGATTCACCACATAGCCCGTATCGGGTCCAGGTTCAACGCCCGGCGACGGCAAAAGCGACAGGCGCGTTGACGGCCCGGCCCGCTTCTCCCCACACTCCCACGCGCGAACGCGATGGAGGGTGCGACAAATGGCCAAAGCGACCGGCGGAAACGACGCGGAAATCGGCGTCTCGGTCATCATCGCCGCTTACCGCGCCCATGACACCATCGCCCGCGCCGTCGGCAGCCTGCTGACCCAGCGCTGGACCGCTTGGCAGGCGGTGATCGTCAGCGACGACGGCACGGATTACCGGCCAACCCTGTTGAGCGCGGGACTCGACGATCCCCGGTTTCTCTTCGCCAGCACCGGACGGGTCGGGGCCGGAGCGCCCGCCGCGCGCAACGCCGGGCTGGCGGCGGCGACCCTGCCGCTGATCGCGCCGCTCGACGCCGACGACCTGTTCCGACCGGAGCGGCTGGCCGTTCTGGCTCCCTTGGCCTGGACGCGCGGCGCCGCCTTCGACAACGTCGCCGTGGTGCAGGACGAGGACGGCGCCCCGCTGTCCACCCTGTTTCCGCCGGACGACGGAACCGCCGAATTCGACGCTACGGACTTCCTCGCCACCTCCGTGCCAATGTTCCCGCTGGTGCGCCGCGACCTGTGTCCGGGGTGGGAGGAGGACGTCAATTTCTGCGACGACGTGGTGTTCAACGTCCAGATCCTGGACCGAACCGGCCCGGTCCCGCTGGTGAAAACTCCGCTCTACGAATACCGCCAGCGCGCCGGATCCATCACCTTCTCCACCGACAGCGGCGACCGGGCCGAACGCTGCTACCGCCATGTGCTGGCGCGTCTGGCGGGCGATGGCTTGCGGATCGGCGATCCCGCCTTGCGCGCCCGATTCGCCGAGGCGGTGGAGGCCAAGCGCGCCCGCAACGCCGCCTATGAGGCCGCCTTCAAGGCCGGACGCTGCGCCAATTTCCAGGATTTCCTTGCCCTGAACGGGTCGTGAACAGGCCACGCCCTACAGGCCCATCGGCCATGATGGGGTTGCGGATTGAACATTCTCGACATCGGAAGTGAACTGAACGATATAGTTTAGTTTGTCGCGCCGCAGAGTGTTGCGCTGCGGTTGAAACGAAACGTCGTCCGGGTTCTGTCCATGCGCCACTCGCTCCGCATCATCGCCCTTATCGTCCTGGCCGCGCTGGGCGGCGGCGCCTACTGGTACTTCGTCAAGCAAGGCGGGACGGTGGCGGAACTGACGGCGCTGCTGAAAAGCCACGGGGTTCCGATCCCGGGTGGCGACGCGGCGGGCGCGAAGCCCGCAGGGCCGCCCCCCGGCGGCATGCCGCCGATGCCGGTCGAAGCCGTCCCGGTGAAGATCGGCGTCGTCGCCCGTTCGGTGACGGCGGTTGGCTCGCTGCTGTCCAGCGAATCGGTGGTGATCCGCCCGGAAATCGCCGGGCGCATCGCCGAAATCACCTTCCAGGAAGGCCAGCGCGTCACCAAGGGGGCCATCCTGGTTCGCCTTGATGATTCCATCGCGCGGGCCACGCTGGCCCAGGCCCAGGCCAGCATCGCCTTTTCCCGCGCCGAACTGTCGCGCGCCGACCAGTTGGTGCGGCAGAACACCGGCCCGGTCCGCACGCGCGAACAGGCGGCGGCCAAGCTGTTGGCCGACGAGGCGACGGTCCAGCTCGCCAAGGCGCAGTTGGACAAGCAGGTTCTGACCGCGCCCTTCGACGGGGTGTTGGGGTTGCGCAAGGTGTCGGTCGGCGATTTCGTCCAATCCGGCAAGGACATCGTCAATCTGGAGGCCATCGACACGCTGAAGCTGGATTTCCGCGTGCCGGAAATGTTCCTGACGGCGGTCAAAATCGGCCAGACGGTCAAGGTCGCGGTGGACGCCTTCGCCGGACGCGGCTTTGACGGCGAGGTTTACGCCATCGACCCGCTGATCGACGTCAATGGCCGCGCCGTGGTCATCCGCGCCCGCGTCGCCAACCCAGACGGCGCGCTGCGCCCTGGCCTGTTCGCCCGCGTGGCGCTGACCCTGACCGTGGTTCCCGACGCGGTGCTGATCCCTGAACAAGCCATCGTCGCCTTCGGCAAGGACCAGTTCGTCTTCAAGGTGGTGGACGGCAAGGTGGCGCAGACCAAGGTCGCGCTGGGCGAACGCCGCAACGCCGAGGTGGAGATCACCCAGGGGCTGAAGGCTGGCGACGTCGTCGTTACGGCCGGGCAATTGAAGATTCGCGACGGTTCCCCGGTGGCCGTCGTCAACGCCAAGCCGTCGGGGAGCTGAACCCATGGTCCTCTCCGATCTTTCCATCCGCCGCCCGGTTCTCGCCACCGTCATGAGTCTGGCGGTGATGCTCATCGGCGTTGTGTCGTATCAACGCCTGTCGGTGCGCGAATACCCCAAGATCGACGAGCCGGTCGTCACCGTCGAGACCACCTACAAGGGCGCCTCGGCCCAGATCATCGAAAGCCAGGTGACGCAGACGCTGGAAGACAGCCTTGCGGGCATCGAGGGCATCGACGTCATGTCGTCGATCAGCCGGGCGGAGAAATCGCAGATCACCTTGCGCTTCCGCTTGGACCGCAATGTGGACGTCGCCGCCAGCGACGTGCGCGACCGGGTGGGCCGCGTCCGCGCCGCCCTGCCGACCGAAATCGACGAGCCGGTGATCGCCAAGGTCGAGGCTGACGCGCAACCGATCCTCTACCTCGCCTTTTCGTCGGACCGGCACACGCCGCTGGACGTCACCGATTTCGCCGACCGTTACGTCAAGGATCGTCTGCAAAATCTCCCCGGCGTCGCCCAGGTCCGCATTTTTGGCGAACGGCGTTTCGCCATGCGGCTGTGGCTCGACCCGCAGCGGATGGCGGCCTATCGGGTGACGCCGCAGGACGTCGAAAACGCCCTGCGCAAGCAGAATGTCGAAATCCCGGCGGGCCGCGTCGAAAGCACGGCGCGTGAGTTCACCGTGGTGTCGGAAACCGATCTGCGCTCCCCCGATGAGTTCGAGCGGATCATCCTGCGCGACGACAGCGGTTATCTGGTGCGTTTGCGCGACGTTGGCCGGGCGGAAATCGGCCCGCTGGACGAGCGGGTGAGCGCCCGCTTCAACGGTCGCGGCGCGGTCGCCATCGGCGTGGTCAAGCAATCCACCGCCAACCCGCTGGACGTCTCCAAGGCGGTCAACGCCGCGCTGGGGCCGATCCGCGCCGCGCTGCCCGAAGGCATGGGCGTCGAGGTGGCTTACGACAGCTCGGTCTTCATTTCAAAATCCATCGACGCGGTGTTCAGCACGATCTTTGAAGCGATCCTGTTGGTCGTTCTGGTGATCTTCTTCTTCTTGCGGTCGCTGCGGGCGACTCTGGTGCCGCTGGTGACGATCCCGGTGTCGTTGATCGGCAGCTTCGCCCTGATGTACGCCTTTGGATTCTCGATCAACACCTTGACCCTGCTGTCGATGGTGCTGGCCATCGGTCTGGTGGTCGATGACGCCATCGTCATGCTGGAAAACATCTTCCGCTATGTGGAGGAGGGCATGCCCCCCTTCCAGGCGGCGCTGAAGGGGGCGAGGGAGATCGGCTTCGCCGTCATCGCCATGACCATCACGCTGGCGGCGGTCTACGCCCCCATCAGCTTCATGACCGGGCGGACGGGGCGCCTGTTCACCGAATTCGCCCTGACGCTGGCGGGCGCGGTGATCGTGTCGGGCTTCGTCGCGCTGACGCTGTCGCCGATGATGTGCTCCAAACTGCTGAAGCACGAGACCAAGCACAATCTGTTCTACCGGGTGATCGAAGGCTTCTTGGAGGGCATGACCGCCGCCTATCGCGGGCTGCTGCGGCTGTCGCTGCGGGCGCGTCCCCTGGTTCTGCTGATCGGCTTTGGCGTGGCGGCGGCCAGCTACACGCTGTTCATCGGGCTGAAATCGGAATTGTCGCCGGTGGAGGATCGCGGCACCATCGTCGGCATCGCCATCGCGCCGGAAGGCTCGACGCTCGATTACACGATGAGCTACGCGCAGAGGATGGAGGCGCTGTTCCGCAGCATCCCGGTGGTGGAGAAATTCTTCGTCGTCGTCGGCTTCCCGGTGGTCAACCAGGGCATCGCCTTCGTCCGCTTGATCGACTGGGACCAACGCGAGGTGAAGCAACAGGCGATCACCGCGCAGTTGTTCCCCAAGATGTTCGGCATCCCCGGCATCCTGGGCTTCGTCACCAACCCGCCGTCGCTGGGGCAAAGCCCGATCGACAAGCCGGTCAATTTCGTCATCCAGACCTCTCTGCCCTTTGAAGAGTTGCAGAAGATGGTCAACGCGATGATGGCGGAGGCGCGGACCTTTCCCGGCCTGACCAACCTCGACACCGATCTGAAGCTGAACAAGCCGGAGCTGCGCATCTCGCTGGACCGCGACAAGGCCGCCGATCTGGGCGTCGATGTCGACACCGTCGGGCGCACTTTGGAAACCCTGTTGGGCGGGCGGCAGGTCACGCGTTTCAAGAAAGACGGCAAGCAATATGACGTGATCGTCCAGGTCGCCAACGTGGACCGCCGCAACCCCGACGACATCGCGTCGATCTATGTGCGCGGCGGCACGACGACGGCGGGCGGCAACGCGCCGATGATCTCGCTGGCCAATCTGGTGCAGGTCGAGGAGCGGGTCGCGCCCAAGGAGTTGAACCATTTCAACAAGCTGCGCTCGGCCACCATCACCGCGACGCTGGCCCCGGGCGTTTCGCTGGGCGAGGCCCTGACCGTGATGCAGGCGGCGGCGCAAAAGACGCTGCCGCCGACCGCCCAAACCGACTACGCCGGGCAAAGCCGCGAGTTCCGGGAATCGGCGACCGGCTTGTATTTCGTCTTCATCCTGGCGCTGGCCTTCATCTATCTGGTGTTGGCGGCGCAGTTTGAAAGCTTCGTCGACCCGTTCGTCATCATGCTGACGGTGCCGTTGTCGATGACCGGCGCGCTCGCCGCCTTGCAGTTCAGCGGCGGCACGATGAACGTCTACAGCCAGATCGGCTTGGTGACGCTGGTCGGTCTCATCACCAAGCACGGCATTTTGATCGTCGAGTTCGCCAACCAGCTTCAACGCGCCGGGGTGGACATCCGCAAGGCGGTGGAGGACGCCGCCGTGATGCGCCTGCGTCCTATTTTGATGACCACCGGCGCGATGGTGCTGGGCGCGGTGCCGCTGGCCAACGCCCATGGCGCGGGCGCGGAAAGCCGACAGGCCATCGGTGCCGTGATCGTCGGCGGCATGACGCTGGGCACCCTTCTGACCCTCTTCGTCGTGCCGACCGTCTACAGCTACATCGCCAAGAAAAAGCCCTTCCCGACGGACGAGGCGATGGAGCATCACAGCCCACAGGCCGCCGCCCACCCGGCAGAATGATGTGGACGGGGAGGATGCGAGACCAGCGTTTCGGCGCCGGGCTGCCCCCTCCCTAACCCTCCCCCGCCTTTGGCGGGAGAGGGGGCAGGCTCCTTGGCGAAAGACGGCGGAGTTCCCTCTCCCGCCGAAGGCGGGGGAGGGGTAGGGAGGGGGCAAACACGCGCGCTCGCCCCAACCATGCAACCCCGTCATCAAAATTTCGCAGAAACCACACGACCGCGTCGGGAGGGGCGGCGATGATCGCCCTCCCCGTCCGTCGCGATTTCAGGAGTTTCCGCCGATGCGCCGACTCGCTCTTGCCCTGTCCTTGTCCCTTCTCGCCATCAGTCCAGTGAACGCCGCCTCCAACCGCCCGAGTTGGGTTGAATCGGAGTTGTACGGTTTCAACCATCCGCTGGCCCAGTCGCAACCGGCGGAGGTCGCGACCAAGATGGACAAGATGGCGACCTCGCCCTTCGTCTTCTACCGGGGAACCGCGCATCTGTTTTACCGGGACATGGCGACCCTGCCGCCGTCGGCCTATCTGAACGCGGCGACCAGCGCCGCGTGGATCGATGGCGATCTGCATGTGCAGAATTACGGCGGCGTCCGCGATTCGGCGGGGAACGACGTGTTCGACATCTCCGACTTCGACGAATCCTATCTTGGCCGCTACAGCTGGGACGTCCGGCGCATGGCGGTCAGCATCGTGTTGGCGGCGCGCGAGCTTGGCTTTTCCAAGAGCGATCAGGGAACGCTGGTTGACCAATTCGTCGACTCCTACCTGAACAAGCTGTCCGACTTCAAAGGCACGAACGACGAGCTGTCCTATCGGCTGAAGGCCGGTGATCTGTCCAACGTCGCCAAGGACGTGGTGCAGAAGGTGGGAAGCAAGAGCCGCGCCGATCTTCTGACCAAATACACCAGCGTCAGCGGCGGCGTGCGCCGTCTGAACAGCGATTCCACCCTGGTCGCGGTTCCGACGGCGACGGCCAGCGCGATCACCAGCGCGATGAGCGGCTACATCGCCTCCATCGCGGCGGCCAAGCGGCAGCCGACCGCCTTCTACGCGGTGAAGGATGTTCGCCAGCGGATGGGGTCGGGCGTCGGCAGCCTGGGCCGCTCCCGCTATTGGGTGTTGATCGAGGGCGCGACCAGCGGAACGAGCGACGACGTGATCCTGGAAATGAAAGAAATCGGGCCAAGCGCGGTGGCGCTGGCCAATCCCGGCGGGATGCCGTCCTCGGCCTATGGCAACCACGAGGGAACCCGCGTGGCGATGAGCAACAAGGCCGGGCTGACCAACACCGACCCACTGGTCGGCGCGGCGACCATCGCCGGAAAGCCCTTTTTCGTGAAAGAGAAGTCGCCCTTCCAGCAGGACTTCGACTACACGGCGCTGAAGGGCAGCCTGGGCAATTTCAAGGACACCGTGTCGGCGATGGGCAAGATCATGGCCAAGACCCACGCGCTGGCCGACCAGGATTATGATTCGTCCTTGGTGCCGTTCAGCGAAGACAAGCAGATCACCGACGTCGTCGTGTCGGCTTCCGGCTTCAAGGCGGAAACCCGCAGCTTCGCCGCCGATTACGCCGATCAAGTGCAGTTGGACCACGCCGCGATGACGGCGGCCCGCGCGGCGGGGCGCCCGCTCTATTGAGCTTGAGCGATGAAGGGGGCGGGACGGCGCGCGTCATGCCCCCTTCATAACCAGCGAAAAGACCGTTAGACTTTCCATCATCGGCGTCGATGGGATGCGGCATGCAACGTTTGGTGCAGGATGATGCGGCGCCGTTTGCGGACGATGAGTCCGAAGACTCGCCCCTATGCCTGCGTTGGCGCTACAGCCCCGACGGGCGCGCGCCGCCCCTTGGCGCTTGGCCAGATCGCTTGCACCCCGACGACCGCGCCCGCTTTCTGGCGGAAATCGCCCGCGCGCTGCTGGCCAAGCAACGGCTTGTCCGCCACGCCGATCATCGGGTGACGCGAGCCGATGGCGGGATCGGGTGGTGGCACACGGTCACGACCCTGTGCCCAAGCGCCGACGGCGGGGCTTTCTGCGTCAGCCACGCCTTCGACGTCACCGGCCTGCGCGACGATCCAATCTCCGACATCGCCGATCCGCCCGATGACCGCGCGTTGCTTCAGGCGTTGATCGATTCCATCCCTGATCTGATCTTTTTCAAGGATCCGGGCAGTGTCTATCTTGGCTGCAATCGGGCCTTCGCCGCCTTCATGGGGCGCACGGTCGCCGACATCGTCGGACGCACCGATCTGGATCTCGTGCCGATAGACCGCGCCACATATTTTCAGGAACGCGACGCCGAGGTTCTGCGCCATCGCACCTCCCACCGCATGGAAGAGCGGGTGGATTTCCCCGATGGCCGCTCCGTCCTGTTGGAAACCATCAAGACGCCTTATTACGGCCCATCCGGGGCGGTGTTGGGGCTGGTAGCGGTGGCGCGCGACATCACGGCCAAGGCGCGCGCCGAACGGGAACGTTGGGAAAGCGAACGGCGGCTGGCCACCCTGCTGGGCAATTTGCCGGGCATGGCCTATCGGGGACGGGCCGACGCCGAACGGTCCATGCTGTTCGTCAGCGAAGGCGGGCAGCGTCTGACCGGCCATCATCCAAATGATCTGGTCGATGGAAGCGCGTCGTTCGGCGCGCTGATTCACCCGGCCGACCGCGACCATGTCCGCAGCGGCGTTGACGCCGCGCTCGCCCAGCGCCGCCGCTTCACCCTCAGCTACCGTCTGATCGACCGGGCCGGAATCGTCCGCCATGTTTGGGAGCAGGGCGTCGGGGTGGCCGACGCCGAGGGCCGGATCACCGCCGTCGAGGGCTTCGTCACCGACATCAGCGAGTTGAAGACCGCCGAAGACACGCTGCGCACCCTGTCGCTGGCGGTGGCGCAAAGCCCGGTGTCGGTGCTGATCGCCGATTCTCTGGGAAAAACCATCTATCTCAACCCAAGGTTCCGCATGATGACCGGGCACACGCTCGACGCTGTGCCGGATCTGGACGCGTTCATCGCCTGCATCGCCGCCGCTGGTCCGTTGGCGGTGACGGAGCATCATCCGGCGATGTGGCGGGCTTTGTCGGCGGGCGAAACTTGGCAGACGGAGTTGCCGGGCCGCAAAAGCGGCGGTGAACATTTCTGGGCCGCCATCCGCGTGGCCCCGCTGCTGGATGGCGATGGCCGCATGACCAACCTCATCGCCACCATGGACGACGTCACCACCCGGCGGCAGGCCGAAGAGCAGGTGCGGCGCGCCCAGAAGATGCAGGCGGTCGGCGTTCTGGCGGGCGGGGTGGCCCATGACTTCAACAACATTCTGACCGCCATTCTCGGCTACAGCCATCTGGCGCTCGACAGCCTGCCCCCGGACAGCGACGTTCGGGACGATCTGCGCCATGTGACCGCCGCCGCCAACCGCGCCAAGGGGCTGGTGCAACAGTTGCTGACCTTCGCCCGCAAGGAAAAGCTGGAACGCGAGCCGACGGATCTCCGGGACATCGCGCGCGATGCCGTGGAGTTGGCTGAGCCGACCATCCTCAACGGGGTGGAATGGACGTTGCGGTGCGGGGATGAACCGGCGCCGGTGCTGGCGGCCCCCAGCCAACTGCATCAAGTGATCGTCAATCTCTGCAAGAACGCCGTTGACGCCATCCTTGAGGATTCCGCCCCCGGCGAGCGTGAGAGGCGCGCAACCCTTGCGGTGAGCGCCCTGTCCGTCGCGACCCCACGGGATTTGGCGCGCGGTCGCCTCGACATCGGGCGTTACGCCTGTCTGACCGTCAGCGACACCGGCTGTGGGATGAGTCCGACCGTTCAGGAGCGGATTTTTGATCCTTTTTTCACCACCAAGCCGGTGGACAAAGGCACCGGCCTTGGCCTTGCCGCCGTCCATGGCATCGTGGCCGACCATGGCGGCGTGATCGACGTGACCAGCGCGCCCAGCGCAGGAACCACGATCTCCATTTTCCTACCCTTGCACGATCCCGACGCCCCGCCCCGCCGACAGGACGACACGCGGCGGGTGCTGTTGCTGGACGGCGAGCGCATTATGCTGGGGATGGCCAGCCGCCTGTTGCGCTCGCAAGGGTTCCGCGTCACGGCCACGGTGAACAGCCGCCGTGGGTTGGCGCTGTTCAGCGTCGCGCCGGAGCGTTTCGACATCGTGGTTCTGGTTCAAAGCGCGACCGAGCCGACCTGGAAGCTGCTGACTCTGGCCCGCGCCTTTGCCGCCGCCTCTCCGGGCGTGCCGATTGTGGTGTGCGCCGACGTTCCCATCGACCATGACGAGGCCGCCACCCAGGCCGCCGGCATCACGCACGTGCTGCCCACCCCGATTGCCCCGGACCCGTTCGTCACGCTGGTGAAGCAACTGTCTCTTGGGCGTCCCTCGCCCGCAACCCCGCCCCACCTTCACTAAAAACCAAGAGGAAACCGCGCCATGGCCAGCGTGCTGATTATCGACGACGACGATATGGTGCGAACCATGCTGTTGCGCACCATCACGCGCGGCGGGCATGAAGCGTTCGGCGCGCGCGATGGGGTGGAGGGGGTCGCCCGCTTTCGCGAGCATCCCGCCGATCTGGTCATCACCGACATCTTCATGCCCAACCAAGAAGGGTTGGCCACCATCATGGAGTTGCGGCGCGTCACGCCCAATTTAAAAATCATCGCCATTTCCGGCGGCGGCGCCCGCGCCTCGCTTGACGTTCTGCCGGTCGCTGAGGCGCTTGGCGCGCAGAAAACCCTGCGCAAACCCTTCACCCCCGCCGAGGTGATGGAGGCCGTCAACGAGGTTTTGGGGGGGTGAGGATTGGACCCGTTTCACCAAAAAGGGCGTCGCTCTCACCGGAGCGACGCCCTTTTGTTCGACACGATCAACGCGACCGTAAGGAAGACGGAACGCTGCCGTCAGGCGGCCATCCGCTCTTCTTCAAGCCGACGATTTCGGGCGATCTGGTCAAACAATTGCCGCACATTGTCGCGGCTGACGCCGTCACGAGCCATGACGGCGAGGATGATCGGGTCTTCAAGGAGTTCCGAAAGGGTCGGCGTCGTGCTGCGGTCCATGGATTCCTCCCTTAAAACGGATCAATCACTGCGGATGGGTGGGGCCTGCGCGCTGTTTGGGTGGAATATACGGGCTGTTAACCCTTGATTTCGGATTGTACGCGAAAAATACAATTTCGCAACGATATCCGACGACGGAAAAGAAAAAATGCCCAGATTTTGGTCATGGGCAATTCATACATCGTCACGCCAACGTAGTCCCATCGGACTGACCAATAGGTCAAAGATAGTAACGTGATGGATTCAGAAAGATGAAAGACTGTTTTGTTGCATACGTGTGATGCTTGCGCCGGTTCCCGCGCCATCTTCGGTTACAGACGGCAATTCCACAGCGACGGAGGCCCGTTGGACCTTGGCGTGGGCCAAACACAAATCGGCGGCGCTCTCGGCCAGATAGTCCGGCCCGGAAATCGACGGCTCCGCGCACAGGCGCCGCAACTCCTCCACAATGTCCTCGTAGGACATCACAGCCGCGATGTCGTCGGGAAAGCCCTGCCCTGGATGGACCACCGTCAAGGTCAGGTCAAAACTGGCGATGACCGGGCCATCCCGCCCGACCAGCCGAACCGGGGCGGTGAAGCCGCGCACAAGGATCGTGTAGGTGAGCGTCGCGCCGCCCGGTTGGACGATGGCGCGACGATCCGCGCTGTTGTCTGACAAACGGCATCTCCCAGCCAAACCTGTAGGATTGGCCCCTGGAACGGTTCGGGCGGCCTCGACCGCCCCCTTGTCCGGCACTATAGGCGCAAGCGTCCGGTCTTGCCACCCGCCAGCGACGACGGGCGCCCGTCGCTCAGAGGCTGTCGAGAGCCTCGGCGACGCGCAGGACGGTGTCGCGGTCCGGAACCTCGGTCAGCAGATCGGCGATGGTCCGCTCCAAAAGCGGATGCGCGACGTCGGCGGCGATGTCGGCCAGCGGGCACAGCACAAAGGCGCGCTCAGCGATGCGGGGGTGTGGAATTTCCAGGGTCGGATCGGCCATCGTCACGCCACCGTACAACAGAATGTCGATGTCGATGGGGCGCGGCCCAAAGCGCAACCCGCCCCGCTCCCGCCCCAACGCGGCCTCAATCTCTTTCACGAAGGCCAGCAGGGCCAGCGGCGCCAGCGTGGTCACGCCGCTGACCGCCATGTTCAGAAAGGCGGGCTGGTCGGTGACGTACATCGGCGCGGTTTCATAGACGGCGGACGTCCGGTCGATCCGCACCGCCGCGCCGAGGCGCGCGATGGCCTCGGCGAGGTTGGCCGCGCGGTCGCCGATGTTGCCGCCCAGCGCCAGATGCACAGTGGCCGGGGATGCGGTTTCAGCGGTGGGACGGTCGGACATGTCGGGGCCATTTCGCTGCAATCGGGAAACACCCTGGTCTTAGCAAATGCAAAGACGCGCGTCATGACCGCTTTTCTGTGGTTGAGGGGGCTGTCGAAGCGCGCGGCGATCCCCTATCTTGGATCGCAACCGGAACGCCGCGCTTGCGGCCAACAACGGGTTTGGAGGATCGACGAACCATGGACATGAGCGGAAGCCACCGGATCGAGGCCCCGCGCGACCGCGTGTGGGCCGCGCTGAACGACCCGGAGGTGCTGCGCCAATGCATCCCCGGCTGTGACGAGGTGGTCAAGCAATCCGACACCGAAATGACCGCCAAGGTGGTCGCCAAGGTTGGGCCGGTCAGCGCGAAATTTTCCGGCAAGGTGACGCTGTCGGACCTCGATCCGCCCAACGGCTACACCATCACCGGCGAAGGCTCCGGCGGCGTCGCGGGCTTTGGCAAGGGCGGGGCCTCCGTCACGCTGGCCAGCGACGGGGCGGCCACCGTGCTGACCTACAAGGCGCACGCCCAGGTTGGCGGCAAGCTGGCGCAAATTGGGTCGCGGTTGGTCGACGCCACGGCGCGCAAGATGGCCGATGATTTCTTCGTCCGCTTTACCGCGCTGCTCGACGCGCCAGCCCCGGCGGCGGCGGACACGCCCGACGTGCCCGCGACTTCTCCGGTTGTCGCCAGCCATGGCGCGCCCGCGTCAGGGCAAAGCGGTTTCTATCTGCCTTGGGCGGCGATCCTTGTGGTTGCCGCCATGGTTGCGTTTCTCACCTGGATGAAATAACCCCGTCGGGGTGTTCTTTGGTAGGACAGCGGCATGTTGGGGGGTTGGCCTGACCCTTGGAATGTGTATGCTGCCGCGCGAATTCGGTCGGCGCGCTTCGCTGACCATCACATCGGAAGGGAAGCCGAGGAATGAAGAAGCATCTGATGGGCGTGGCTCTGGTGGCCGCTGTTGTCATGGGCGCCGGCGCCGCGCAGGCGGGTGACGCCGCCGCTGGCAAGGACGTCTTCAAGGTCTGCATGGCCTGCCACACCGCCGAACAGGGCAAGAACAAGGTCGGCCCGTCGCTGTTCGGCGTGGTCGGTCGCCCGGCCGCCTCGATCGACGGCTTCAAATACTCGGCTCCGATGAAGGAAAAGGGCGCGGCTGGTTATGCCTGGACCGCCGACAACCTGAAGGCCTACATCACCGCCCCGAAGGAAATCGTTCCCGGCGGCACGATGGCCTTCGCCGGCCTGAAGGACCCGCAGAAAGTTGACGATCTGGTCGCCTTCTTGGCCGAGCAGAAGTAAGCCTGAGACCCCACGCGGTCTTTGCGATGGTGAAAGGGCCGGAGGGAAACCTCCGGCCCTTTTCCGTGTCGAGCGTCAGCCCGCCGCCGCAAGGCTCTTGCTGGCGATCTCGTAAACATCCGCCGACAGGCCCGGCGTGGCGACGATCCGCTCCAACTGGGCCTTCATCAGCCCCTGACGAGCCGCGTCATAGCGCCGCAGGCGGGAGAATGGCCCCATCAGACGCGACGCAACCTGTGGGTTCATCGGGTCGATGCGCAGGATTTGATCGGCCAGGAAACGATACCCGGCGCCGCTGACCGTGTGGAAGCGAACCGGGTTGCCGTTGGCGAAACCGCCGATCAAGGCGTAGACCTTGTTCGGGTTGCGGATCGCGAAGGCCGGGTGGTCGAGCAGTTCCGTCACCCGCTCCAGCGCGTCGGGGCGGTGGGACATCGCCTGCACGCTGAACCATTTGTCGACGACCAGCGCCTCCCCTTCCAACGCTCGTAGAAGCTGGCGATGGCCTCGGCCCGCTCCTCCGCCGCCGAATTGGACAGGAATTGCAGGGCGGCGATCACGTCGGTCATCGCCATGGCCCCGTGATACTGGCCCAGGCACAGGCCCAGCGCCTCGGCGTCTTCCGCCGCCATCAGATAGGCCAGACACAGATTCTTCAGCGCCCGTTTGCCGATGGCGGCGGCGTCCACCGAGAATTCCCCATGCGTGGCGTTGCGGCGGTAGGCCGCCAGCCATTGGCCGCGCAGCGCCGTCGCCAGAATCTTGCGAGCGAATTCGCGCGCGGTGTGGATGGCGTCGGGGTCGATCACTGCCATCTGGGTGCCCAGATAGGCTTCGGTCGGCAGCACCAGGGCTTGTGCGGCGAAGGCCGGATCCTGGTCGGCGTCTTCCAGAACCTTGGCGACGGCGGCGACGTAGCTGTCGGGCAGGACCAGGGCGCGCCCAGCCTGCTGGTCGGCGACCAGCCCCAGCAGAATGCGCCCACCAAGAATTTGCCCAGCCTCCCACCGATTGAAGGCGTCGCTGTCATGCGCCATCAGAAAGGTGAGGTCAGCGTCCGACAGGTCGGTCTTCAGCTTCACCGGAGCCGAGAAGCCGCGCAGCAGCGACGGGACCGGGCGGGCGGCGACGTCCTGGAAGACGAAAGTCTGGGTTTCGGCGGTGACGTGCAGGATGCGGCTGGTCGCGCCTGCCGCCTCTTCGCCCGCCAGACGCAACGGCAGATCGGCGCCGTCGGGGTCGAGCAGGCCGACGACCAGCGGAATGTGCATCGGCAGCTTGGTCGGCTGGCCCGGCGTTGGCGGAACGGTCTGGCGCACGGTCAGCCGGTAGCTTTGGGTCGCCGCGTCGTGCGCGCCGGTGACGTCCAGTTCCGGGGTTCCCGCCTGCCGATACCAAAGCTGGAACTGCGACAGATCCACGCCGCTGGCGTCGGCCATGGCGGCGACGAAATCGTCGCAGGTCACGGCCTGCCCGTCATGGCGTTGGAAATACAGATCCGTGCCCTTGCGGTACTTGTCCGGCCCCAACAGGGTGTGGATCATGCGGATGACTTCCGCGCCCTTGTTGTAGACGGTGGGCGTGTAGAAGTTGTTGATCTCCACATAGCTGTCGGGCCGCACCGGGTGGGCCATCGCGCCCGAATCCTCTTGAAACTGCACGGTGCGCAGCCCCTGGACGTCGGCGATGCGCTTGACCGCGCGGGAGTTCAGATCGGCGGAGAATTCCTGATCGCGGAAGACCGTCAGCCCTTCCTTCAACGACAGTTGGAACCAGTCGCGGCAGGTGACACGGTTGCCGGTCCAATTGTGGAAATACTCGTGGGCGACGACGGCCTCGATGTTCTGGAAATCGGCGTCGGTCGCGGTTTCCGGTTTGGCCAGGATGTATTTGGTGTTGAAGACGTTGAGCGACTTGTTTTCCATCGCCCCCATGTTGAAATCGCCGACCGCGACGATGTTGAAGATGTCGAGGTCATACTCCAGCCCATAGACCTCCTCGTCCCAGCGCATGGATTTGACGAGCGAGCGCATGGCGTGGTCGATCTTGTCCTCGTTCCCCGGCTCGACATAGATCCGCAGGGTGACGTCGCGGCCGGACGCGGTGCGAAAATGATCCTCGCCATGGACCAGCGCGCCCGCCACCAGCGCGAACAGATAGCAGGGCTTGGGGAAGGGATCCTCCCAACGCGCCCAATGGCGCCCGTCGGGCAGATCGCCGGATTCGGCCAGATTGCCGTTGGACAGCAGAACCGGGTAGCGCGCCTTCTCGCCGGTGATGGTGACGCTGTAGACCGCCATCGCGTCGGGACGGTCGAGGAAATAGGTGATCTTGCGGAATCCCTCGGCCTCGCACTGGGTGCAGAAGTTGCCGGAGGATTTGTACAGCCCTTCCAGCGCCGTGTTTTCCTGCGGCTTGATCTGGACCATTGTTTCCAGCGTGAAGCTGTCCGGCGTGTCGGTCAGGATCAGATGGTCGGGCGTCACCGTGTAATCCGCCGCCGTCAGCGCCCGCCCGTCCAGCGCCACCGAGACCAGCGCCAGCCGCTGGCCGTCGAGCGTCAGCGGTTCGGTCGCCGCGTCGGGGCGGTCGGGGTTGCGGCGGATCGCCAGCACGGCGCGAACGGTCGTGACGTCCTCCCCCAGATCGACGTGCAGAGCGACGCGGTCGATGCGGTGGGCGGGGGGGCGGTAATCCTGAAGCCGGATGGCCTTCGGCGTGCCTTTGTCCATGGTGCCTTGTCTCTGGTCTGTCGTTCGCGAAAGATCCCTGAACGGCGACTGTAGCAAGGCGAAGCCGGGCTGTCCCGCGCCGCCTTGGCGACAAAGCTGCCAATCCGGCGACTGTTCGGCTATAGATCGTCCGCCCCAGCGCGTTTCTGGAAGGGGCGACCGGAGGGATTGGGGCGGATCGGAGTTATGGAAGCAAAAACAAAAAATCGCGACTCATGGCTGACCGCCGCCTTTTCAGCCCTGGCCGAGGGGGGCGTCGAACAGGTCCGCGTCGAGTTGCTGGCAAAAAAGCTGAAGGTCACGAAGGGCAGCTTCTACTGGCACTTCCGCGACCGCACCGACCTGATGAACGCCCTGTTGGACGGCTGGAAGCACGGCCGCATCGCCGCGATCAAGGAGCAGACCCGGCTGGACGGTCGCGAACCGGCCAAGCAACTGCATGATTTGCTGGCGCTTTACAGCGGCAACAACCCGCGCGGCATGGCCATTGAACTGGCCGTCCGCGATTGGGCGCGCCGCGCGCCGGAGGCGGAGGGGGTGATCGCCGAGGTGGACGGCGAACGTCTGCGCTGCGTCGCCGATCTGTTCGTCGCGCTGGGCCTGCCGCCCGATCAGGCTTTCGCCCGCGCCTATCTGTTCTACGCCTTCGCCTTTGGCCAGGGTCTGCTGGCCCGATCCGCCGGAGCCGACCAGACCGAGGCGATCAAGGCGATCTGCGGAGCCGTGCTGGTGCCGGACAAGCAGACGCCTTGATCGCCGCTCAACACGCTCAGGCCCGATAGCCCAGGCGCAACGATCCCCAATGACGCCCACGGACGATGATCGGGGCGTCCACCTCCTTCAAGCGGACCATCTGACCGCCGCCCATGTCGCGGCGGTAGGCTTGCAGCAGGAAGGCCCGCGTGTTGCGCGCCGCCGCCAAACCGGCCCGGTCGGTGAACAGACGTCGGTTGCGGCTGTGCGCGGTGTTCCAATCCACCTCGCCGGGGCGCTGCGGTTCAGAATAGCGGGCGTTGTGGGTCGGCAGATAGCCGATGCTGTTGACGGCCACACAGAATTGGAAGCGCGGGTTGGACGCCAAAATCTGCTCCTGCAAGGTGGGGAACAGGCGGTCGGTCAGGTCGGTGAAGGGGGCGATGAACTGTTCCGGCGCCGTGCCGGGAACGCTGGTCAGTTGGGTGGAGAACAAATCCTCTTCGGTGATGCGGCCATCGCGCAGGCTGTTTTCCAACAACCCCGCCAAGGACGTCGCCGTCTCTTGGATGGTCTTGATGAAGGGGCGGTCGGTTTCGATCAGGCGGCGATAGGCTTCTTCCAGTTTTTCAGTCTGGGCGTCGGACAACTCGCCAAAGGCCAGATGCAGCCCCAGATCGCTGCTTCCGGCGACGATGGCGGGCAAGTCGCCCGCGTCGCGCAGCAGCACCTGAATCGCGCTGTGTTCGGCCAGCGTCGGCAAGCCTTTCGGATCAACCAGCAGACCGTCGATGGAGAGATCCAGCATCGTCGCCGACACGCGGTTCGCGCCAATCACCAGGGTGATCGCCTCTTCGCAGGGGATGCGGTCGGAGGTGCGGCGGTCCCCCGCCACGGATTGGCGGAGCGCAATGACCAGACGCCGCTTCAGATCGGACACGGCGGATTGGGTGTCGGTCATGCGGCGGCTGACGTCGCGGGCGATGTCGGTGATCTCGTCGGTCTGGTCGCGGATGCGCAGCACGCTGCTCGACACTTGTGAGGCCCCGCCGGCGGAGTTGGTGGCGCTGCGCCCGATTTCGCCGTTGGCCGCTGATTGCTCCTCCACCGCCGCCGCCGTGGCGGACGCCGCTTCGTCGATCTCCTG
The DNA here is from genome assembly GCF_003590795.1 of Azospirillum cavernae. GTDB lineage: Bacteria > Pseudomonadota > Alphaproteobacteria > Azospirillales > Azospirillaceae > Azospirillum > Azospirillum cavernae. The sequence continues at coordinate 197,356 of NZ_QYUL01000005.1, read as the reverse complement.
GATGACGGAGATCACGGTCTGAATGGCCGAGACGCTGCCGTTGACCGCCGCCTTCAACTGTTCGATCTGACGGGCGATGTCGCCAGTCGCCCGCGCGGTTTGGCCCGCAAGACTTTTCACCTCGCCTGCGACCACGGCGAAGCCCTTGCCCGCCTCGCCCGCCCGCGCCGCCTCGATGGTGGCGTTGAGCGCCAGCAGGTTGGTTTGTCCGGCGATGTCGTTGATGAGGCTGGCGACCTTGCCGATTTCCTCCGTCGCGATCTCCATACGGCTGATCGCCGAGGCCGAATCCCGCGCGCTGTCCACAGCCTTCCGCGCCACCTCGCTGGAGCGCGCCGCCTGCCGGGCGATCTCATGCCCGGCGGCGTTCAACTCCTCGGTCGCCGCCGCCACGGAGGAGGCGTTGGAACTGGCCTGTTCGGAGGCCGCCGACACCACCACGGTGTTTTCGCGCACCACCCCCAGCGATTCCATCAGATGGGTGATGCCGTCGCCCGCTCGCCGCCCGGCCTGATCCACCCCGATCCACGTGGCGTCAAGGTCGCTTTCGATGGCCTTGCAGGTTTCCAGCAAGGTGATGCGAGTCAACTCCTTCTGACGAACCTCCAACTCCAGCTTTTCATGCAGGCTGTAGCCAATTTTTGCCTTCATCGCGTTCAATTCCGACGCGATCCGCTTGAATTCGGCGATGGAAATTGGTTCTGCCGGACTCATGTAGTCGCCGATGGCGACGCGGCCATAGGTCTTCTCCATCGCCGCCAGCGGCCGACGGACCGTCCGCAAAATCAACAGGCCAAAGAGCGTGGCCAGCGCGCAACCCACTGTGAGCGTCGCCAAAAGCTCCGCAAACCGCAATCGGAAACTGGCGACCGCCGACTGATACTCTTCCCGCGCCACGCGGATTTGCAGTTCCAGAAGCTTGTCGTTGACGTCGTGGAGTTCAAGGAACAACGGCTTCAGCACCTTGCGAACGTGAACCTCCAAGGCCAGAGAGTTGCTGTCCTTGATGTGCGCGATGGCTGGAACAATGGCCTCGCGGTTGAAGCGCGCGCTCAATTCCTGGTACTTCGCCGCCAGGATTTTTTCTTCCGGCGTCAGATAGGTGTCCAAATATTCTTTCAGCAATTTCGCCATATAGGCGACGTTGTCCTCAATTTCTTTAAGCTGTTCCTTGACCTCTTTGTCCGGCATGCCGTCGCGCAGGCCGATCACCAAATCGGTGATGATTTGCTGGTTTTCCCGCGTGTGATTCAGAATCTCGCCGATCTGAAAGGCTGGGACCGTACGATCCTCATAGACCGTGCGCAGCGATTCGTTGGATTCGGACATACCGCGCAACCCGAACCACCCCGCCAGCAGCATCCCCAAAACCAGCACGCCGAACACCGCGAACAATTGTCCGGCGATGCTGTCGCGCACCGCCGCGACGACGCGCGCCGCAAGACCGGGCTTGACCAGTTCGCCCTGCGCCAAAACCAGCTTGGCGGTTCCATTTCGCATCGCCGCGTAGAGGGCGTCCGCCGCCGCTATGTCCTCGCGCGAGGGTTTGGAGCGGATGGAAATGTATTCCTTGACTTCCCCATCGGCCAGAACCGGCGTGACGTTGGCGCGCACCCAATAAAAATCGCCCGATTTGGTGCGGTTCTTGACCAGCCCCTCCCAGGGATGCCCGTCCTTGATCGTGGCCCACAGATCGGCGAAGGCCTCTTTCGGCATGTCGGGATGGCGGACGAGATTGTGCGGGGCGCCAATCAACTCATGCTCGGCAAAGCCGCTGATCTCAACGAAAGCCTTGTTGACGAAGGTGATCCGCCCGCCCGTGTCCGTGCGCGAGACGAGTGGAACACCTTCCGTCAGATGCACTTCAGTCTTGGTGATCGGTGTGTTGACGCGCATGACGCTGTTCCATCTCAGCCGTTGCAACGAAAGCCAGCATCCAACTATTGGTCCAAAACGCAAAGTCGTCCAGAAACAATAGATCGTTGTGTGCCAACCAGCGCGCTTTAACAGCAAGGATCGTGCCGCCGGGCGCCACCCTTGAAATTGCTGGTCGAAAAAGAAACCGCACCCAGATGAGGTTCAAAAACGTCGCTCCGCTCGCAATTTGCGTCTTGAATCGAAAGACGTCTGCAAGATGGGAATTGGTGGGATGGCGCGCGCCGTCAGCCTGACAACCCATCCAACGGGATGGCGGTGACGCTCTTCACCTCCTCCATCACCGCGTAGGTGTGAGTCTCCCGCACGCCGCGCGCGGTGGACAAAAGCTCGCCGAGGAACAATCTGTATTCATTCATGTCGCGAACCCGCGCTTTGACGAGGTAATCGAACCCGCCCGCCACCATATGGCATTCCATGATCTGGGGCATGCGCAGCACGGTGCCCTTGAAGTCGTCGAAATTGTCCGGGGTGGTGCGGTCCAGCACGACCTCCACGAACACCAGCATGCCGGCGTCCAGCCGGTGGGGATCGAGCAAAGCCACGTAACGCTGAATGATGCCGTCATTCTGCAAACGTTTCACCCGTTCCAGACACGCCGCCGGGCTGAGGTTGATCCGGCGGGCCAGTTCAACGTTGCTGAGCCGTCCATCCTCCTGCAATTCGCGCAGGATCTTGACGTCGGTGGGGTCGAGGGAGCGCTCCATCGTCAATTCCAAATTTTCCATGGTTTGTTTCTTATTCTATCATGAAAAATTCCGTTTTATCCACAATCAAACGGACCATCATCGGCTTAAATCTTACTATACTGAATTATCTTCACACCACAGAGCGATGGACCATCCCATGCTTGCATCCGCCGAGTTTCCCGCCGTGCGTCCGGACCGTGCCGCGATCATCGCCGCCTACCGCGCCGACGAGGTGCGGGTGCTGGATGGGCTGATCCAGATCGCCGCCCTGCCCCCCGACGCCCGCCGCCGGGTGCAGGACACCGCCGCCGGTTTCGTCGCCAAGCTGCGGGAAACCCGCCCGCGCTTCGGCGCGCTCGACGCCTTCCTGCAAGAGTTCGGCCTGTCCACCAAGGAAGGCGTGGCGCTGATGTGTCTGGCGGAAGCGCTGCTGCGCATCCCCGATTCCGAAACCGCCGATCTGCTGATTCGCGACAAGATCGGCGACGCCGATTGGACGCGCCATCTCGGCAAGGCCGACAGCCTGTTCGTCAACGCCTCCACCTGGGCGTTGATGCTGACCGGCAAGGTCGTGCGGTTGGACGACGAGGACCAGCGCCAGCCCGCCGGTCTGCTCGATCGTCTGGTCAGCCGGGCGGGCGAGCCGGTGATCCGGCAGGCGATGATGCAGGCGATGCGCATTCTGGGCCGCCAGTTCGTCATGGGCCGCAACATTGAAGAGGCGCTGGACCGCGCCCGCGACAGCGAAAAGCTGGGCTACCGCTATTCCTACGACATGCTGGGCGAAGCCGCCCGCACCCAGGCCGACGCCGACCGCTATCAAGAGACCTACGCGCGGGCCATCGAATCCATCGGCAAGGCGCGCGGCAACCGGACGGTTCTGACCAGCCCCGGCATTTCGGTGAAGCTGTCGGCCATCCACCCGCGTTACGAGATCGCCCAACAGGCCCGCGTGATGGCGGAGCTGCGCCCGCGCCTGCTCGATCTGGCGCTGAAAGCCAAGGCGGCGGGCATCCATCTGACCGTGGACGCCGAAGAATCCGACCGTCTCGACCTGTCGCTCGATGTGATCGAGGCGGTGTTCAGCGACCCAGCGCTCAATGGCTGGGAGGGGTTCGGGCTGGCGGTGCAGGCCTATCAAAAGCGCGCCCTGCCGGTGATCGAATGGTTGGGCAATCTGGCCGCGCGGGTCGGGCGCAAGCTGATGATCCGGCTGGTCAAGGGCGCCTATTGGGACAGCGAGATCAAGCGCGGCCAGGAACGCGGCCTGGACAATTACCCGGTCTTCACCCGCAAGGCGTCCACCGACGTCTCCTATCTGGCCTGCGCCCGCAAGCTGCTCAGCCGCCGCGACGTCTTTCACCCGATGTTCGCCACCCACAACGCGCACACCGTCGCCTCGGTCCTGGAAATGGCGGGCGACCGCGTCGGCTACGAGTTCCAGCGCCTGCACGGCATGGGCGAGCCGCTCTATCATCAAATCGTCGGCCCCGACATGCCGGTGCGCGTGTACGCCCCCGTCGGCAGCCATGAGGATCTGTTGGCCTATCTGGTCCGTCGGTTGCTGGAAAACGGCGCCAACTCCTCCTTCGTCAACCGCATCCAGGACGAACAGGTTCCCATCGCCGACATCGTCGCCGATCCGGTCGCCCGCATCGCCGGTCTGGCGGTGAAGCCGCACCCGCGCATCCCGCTGCCCAAGGATCTCTATGGGGCGGAGCGGCTGAACAGCCAGGGCGCCGACCTCAGCGATCCAACCATCGTCGGCCCGCTGCTGACCGGCATGGCGGCGGCCTGGAGCAAGCCGTGGACGGGCGGCCCCATCGTTGGCGGGTTGACCCCGGCGGGCAACGGTCGCCCCATCGTCGATCCGTCGAACAACGCGCGGCTCGTCGGCCATGTCGTCGAGGCGACCGCCGAGGACGTCGAACGCGCCCTGTCTCTGGCGAGCGCCGCCCATCACGCTTGGTCGGCCCGCCCGGTGACGGAGCGCGCCGACTGCCTGACCCGCGCCGCCGACCTGATGGAGCGCGACCGGGACGAACTGCTGGCCCTGCTGACCCGCGAGGCGGGCAAGGTGCTGCCCGACGCCATCGCCGAACTGCGCGAGGCGGTGGATTTCTGCCGCTATTACGCCACCCGCGCCTGCGCCGATTTCCAGCCGATGGTGATGCCCGGCCCGACCGGCGAGCGCAACGAGCTGCGCCTGACCGGGCGCGGAGTGTTCGTCTGCATCAGCCCGTGGAACTTCCCGCTGGCGATCTTCGCCGGGCAGGTCGCCGCCGCCCTGGTGGCGGGCAACACGGTGATCGCCAAGCCCGCCGAACAGACCCCGTTGATCGCGGCGGCCATGGTCAAGCTGCTGCTGGAGGCCGGTGTGCCGCCCAACGTTCTGCATCTGCTGCCGGGCGACGGCGCGACCGTCGGCGGGCGGCTGGTCGGGGATCGCCGGGTGGCGGGCGTCGCCTTCACCGGATCAACCGAGACGGCCCACCTCATCAACCGCACGCTGGCGACGCGCGGCGGGGCCATCGTGCCCTTCATCGCTGAAACCGGCGGGCAGAACGCCATGCTGGTGGACAATTCCGCCCTGCCCGAACAGGTGGTGGACGACGTCGTGACCAGCGCCTTCCGCTCCGCCGGTCAACGCTGCTCGGCCCTGCGCGTGCTGTTCGTCCAGGACGGCATCGCCCCCAAGGTGATCGAGATGCTGAAGGGCGCGGCGGCGGAGCTGCGTCTGGGCGACCCGGCCCTGCTGTCCACCGACGTCGGCCCGGTGATCGACGGCGAGGCGCTGTCCATCCTGCAACAGCATGTCGAGCGGATGAAACGGGAGGCCGTCACCCTGTTTGAAGGCAAGCTGCCCTATGGCTGCGCCAATGGCAGTTTCCTCGCTCCGCACGCCTTTGAAATCACCAGCCTCGACCAGTTGCCGCGCGAGGTGTTCGGCCCGGTCTTGCACGTCATCCGCTTCAAGGGCGACAAGCTGGACGCCATGCTCGACGCCATCGAGGCCACCGGCTATGGCCTGACGCTGGGAATCCACACCCGCATCGACCGCACCGCCCGCAAGATCGCCGAGCGGATGCCGGTCGGCAACATCTACATCAACCGCAACATGATTGGCGCCGTGGTCGGGGTGCAGCCCTTTGGCGGCGAGGGGCTGTCCGGCACCGGCCCGAAGGCGGGCGGTCCGCGCTACCTCGCGCGCTTCGCGGCGGAACGCACGCTGACGATCAACACGACGGCGGCGGGCGGCAACACCTCTCTGGTTTCGCTCGAAGAGGATTGATCGGATCGGACACCGGGCGGACGGGCGCGCGAATCAAAGAAACGCGCGCACCGCCCGACGTTCGGAGTTCCCCCACCCACGGCATCTCATCACAGCCCGAAAGCGGCCATTTCAAGAAATTTTCCTACAGCGCCTCGCCATCAAGTTTCTGGCCCAACGGCGCGCGCGCAACACACGCCGCTGTGATCGATTTTTTTGCAACGCCCTCACGGCAAACAGCGCAAGCCGAACCGATTTGACGGCGATGAGGCGTCGTTTCAGCATTTCCACCGTTGAATGCTGTTCGTTGCCCGGTCCATAACTGTTCCAGATCCGCTTTCGCAGAATTGGGACGCATGTTGAGCACCGCCGCCCGTTCCTCACGGTCATCCCTTCGCCAACGCCTTCTGACCGTGGCGGCCTGCGCGGCGTTGTTGGTCGGCGGTTCCAGCGCCGCCGACGCCCAGACCACGAGCACAGCCCCGCGCGCGCCGACGGTCCATCACCGTCAGCCGCCGAAAACTTTCGTCTTCGACGAAACAAAGCCAACCTGTTGGGACGGCGATCCGGCAGGGCCAGCCATCCTGAGCGCGTTGACCAACGGCGACGCCGGTTTCCTATCCCTGGCGCGCGAGCAACCGGAGGAGGCGTTTCGCTGCTCCAGCCTGTTCCCCAGCGAGGCCGCGACCGCCATCCTGCGCGAGGCCGCCCTCGCCACCCCCTTTGACGCCATCGGCGCGATTGAACAACTGTCGCTGCGGCCCGGCGGCATGACGATCATCGGGCGCGCCCTGACGCCGACCCTGCTGGCGCGGTCGCTCGACACCGGGATGATTTTCTACGAAACCCGGCACGAGCTGCACAAGCTGATGCCGCCGGAAAATCTGCTGGCGCTGGAGATGCAGGCGCGCAAGGCGCTGACCGTCGCCTTCGCCAAGGAACCATCGGCCTTCTCGGCCAAGATCGGCGCGCTGTTGGACGACATGACGGAAGAGTCCGGTCGGGACCGCTTCCGCATCGTCAACGGGCTGCCCGTCGAGGTGCTGTTCGAACTGATCGCCCGGATCGGGCCGCAGCTCTACACCTCCTCCTTCGACGGCATTCTCGACATCCTGACCCTCAAGCTGAAGCAGGAGCGCCGCACCTTCTTCGATCTGGCCCGCGACCCGGCGGCCAGCGCCCTGTGGGGGGATTTCTTCATCGCCGTGGTGACGAGCGGGCGCGGCGACACCCTGTTCGGCCCGATGGCTGGCAACGCGCGCGACTTGGCGCGGGGCAGCGTTCGGTCTCTGCTGGCGCAGGAAACCCGGATCGACGCGCCCATCGTCGCGGGCGCCCTCGCCGACGCGATGGACACCAAATCCGATGAGATTCGCGCCGCCCTTGAGGATGAGTTGGCCGATCATCACCGGGACGCCCGCAGCCCCATCGTCAAAGCGACGACGGGCTTGGCTGGCGGAATCCACGCCGGTCGCATGGGAACCCGCCCGACCACCGCCGCCTTCGCGGCGGAACGCTTCGCCGACCGCTACCCGCCCGCCCCGGCCCCGGTGTTGAGCGAAGACCGACTGTTCAAGAACGGCGTCAACGTCCAGCGGATGACCTTCTACAACGACGCCGACGGCAAATCGTCGTTCAGCGGCTTCATCAAGTCCCATCGCGCGGCGGGGTGGGCGATTGAGGAGTATCTGGGCTTCGTCGTGGTCTCCAGCCCGGAAAAGGCTGGGCGGCGGATCATCATCGTCGCCGACACCCCCGACGGGGGCGAGAATGGGCGGATGGCCGTGCAACTGTGGCTGCGCCACGCCAATCTCGTGCCGAGCGTCGTCGTGCATCGTGGTCACAGCTATCACGAAGAAGAAACGATGCCGGAGATCTCGACGAACACGGCCTTCGTCTTCTGGGGATCCTGCGGCGGGCAGTTGCGCCTGCGCGCCACGCTGGAGCAGGCCCCCGACGCGCTGGTCCTGGCCACCCAGAACATCGGCACGGCCCTGGTCAACCAGGCCCTGTTGCGGACCATCGAAGACCGGCTGCTGGCCGATGGAACCATCAATTGGACCAAGGTGTGGGCCGACGCTCAGGCCAAGATCCGCGACCGCCGCTTTTCCGCCTATTCCCGGCCCGATCAGAACTCAACTCTGATCGCCCTGCGCGGGTGGCGGTTGCAGACTGAAGGCAAAACGAAATTGCTGAACGCGGCGAAGCCGGAGGTGAACGTTCCGAAGGTGGTCGCCGTCGCTCCGGTCGTCGCCAGCGGCCCCGCGCCCAGCCCCATCGCGCCCACCGCCTGGACCGCGCCGCCGCCGCCGCGCCTGCGTGTCAACACGTCCACCGCCACGCTGGCGGACAGCGACCGTCTCGCCCAAATCGTGCGCTGAAGCGAAGGGTGACGGAACGGGGGCGGCGCGCCGCCCCCGCCCTTCCCTTCAATCACACGTTCAACAACAGGTTCTCCCGCTCCCAGGAGCTGATGACCCGGTTGTACGCCTTGTATTCCGCCTCCTTCACGCAGGTGACGGCGTCGATGAAGCGTTCGCCCAGAATTTCCTTCAGCGGCTTGCAGGCGTTGAACTTGGTCAGCGCCTCGCTCTGGTGGCGCGGCAGGGTGAAGGCCAAACGGTAGGCCGATCCCTTGATCGGGTCGTTCGGCTCCATGTTCTGCGTCATGCCGATGTAGCCGCAAGCGAGCGACGCGGCGATGGCCAAATAGGGGTTGGCGTCGGCCCCGGCCACCCGGTTTTCCACCCGGCGGGCGTCGGGCTGCGACACCGGCACGCGCAGACCCGTCGTGCGGTTGTCACGCCCCCAATGCACGTTGATCGGCGCGTCGGAGTTCGGCACCAAACGGCGATAGGAATTCACGTTCGGGGCCAGCAGCGGCATCGCGTAGGGCAGATATTTTTGCAGCCCGGCGATGTGGGCCATGAACAGCGCGCTGTCCGTCCCATCGGGGTTGGAAAACAGGTTGCGCCCGGTGTCGGCGTCCACCACCGATTGGTGGATGTGCATGGCGCTGCCCGGCTCGCCCTGCATCGGCTTGGCCATGAAGGTGGCGTAGATGTTGTGGCGGATCGCCGCCTCGCGCGCCGTGCGCTTGAACAGGAACGCCTGATCGGCCAGTTCCAGCGCGTCGCCATGGTTGAAGTTGATTTCGATCTGCGCCGCCCCGGCCTCGTGCGTCAGGGTGTCGATGTCGATGTCCTGCTTTTCGCAGTAATCATAGACGGCTTCGAAAATCGGGTCGAATTCGTTGACGGCGTCGATGCCGAAGGCCTGCCGCCCGCTTTCCATCCGCCCGTTGCGGCCAATCGGCGGCACCAGCGGGTAATCGGGATCCTTGTTGACCTGGACCAGGAAAAACTCAAGCTCCGGCGCCACCTGTGGCTTCCAGCCGCGCTCCTCATACAGGGACAGCACGCGCTTGAGCACATGGCGGGGCGACATGTCCACTGGACGGCTGTCGGCGTAGACGCAATCGACGATGACCTGAGCCGTCGGCTCCTCGTACCAGGGAACGAAGCGGATCGTCCGTTCGTCCGGGATCATGTAGATGTCGGAATTTTCATCCGAGGTGATGTCTTCATCCTCGGCGAATTCGCCGGTCACGGTCTGGACGAAAATCGCTTCGGGAAGACGCAAGCCACGGTCGCGCAAGATGCGGAGAAACTTGTCGGCGGGCACGATCTTGCCCCGCGCGATGCCCGAAATGTCGGGCACAAGACATTCGACTTCAGTGATACGGTTTTTTTTGATGAAGTCTTCCATAAAACCCATGAGATTGGCGGACCGCACCGGGCAATGGGCAGCCCCCTCCGTGCTGTGATCGACAGCGACACTATGACGCCGTTTCAGGGGACCGCGCCAGAGGGTTCCGATGACGCTTCTGTGAAATCGTCGACTTTTCATTGACCCGCTTGCGGCGGGACGCCTAACTGGCCGGATGCCGAAAGCCTCTTATCTGAACAGTTGGTACGCGGCCAGCGCCGCCGCCCACCCCACTCACCCCGCCTTGGCCGGGGAATTGCGCTGCGACGTCTGCGTGATTGGCGGCGGCTACACCGGCCTGACCACCGCGCTGGAGCTTGCCGAGCGCGGCTATGACGTGGTGGTGCTGGAGGCGCAGGCTTGCGGCTGGGGCGCGTCGGGCCGCAACGGCGGGCAGATCATCACCGGCTACAACAAGCCGATGAGCGTGATCGAGCGCTGGGTCGGGCGGGAGGACGCCCGCCGCCTGTGGGATTTCGGTGAGGAAGCCAAAACCCAGCTTGCCGAGCGGGTGGAGCGCCACGCCATGGCCTGCGATCTGACCTGGGGCTTCGCCTACGCCGCCTTGAAGTCCCGCCACATGAAGGACGTGGCCGAGATGGAGCGCGAATTGCGCGACGGCTACGGCTATGACCGGGCGCGCCGCCTGGACCGGGACGGCATTCGGGCGCGCATCGGCAGCGATTCTTACATCGGCGGCCTGCTGGACGAGGGCAGCGGGCATTTGCACCCGCTGAACTTCGCGCTGGGGTTGGCCCGCGCCGCCGCCGCCGCTGGCGTCCGCATCTTTGAAAACAGCCGCGTCACCGCGCTGGACACCGGGTCCGAACCCTGGGCGCAGACCGAGCATGGCCGGGTGAGGGCCAAACACGTGGTGATCGCGGGCAACGCCTATCTCGGCGGGCTGGTTCCTGGATTGGCCCCGACCATCATGCCGGTCGCCACCTACATGATCGCCACCGAGTCGGTGGGCGAGGCGCGCGCCACGCAGTTGCTGCCCACCAACATCGCGGTGTCGGACCTGAATTTCTCGCTGAATTACTTCCGCCGTTCGTCCGATCATCGGCTGCTGTTTGGTGGCGGCGTCAGCTATTCCGGCATTGATTTGCCAGGATTGAAGCTGGCCATGCGGGCCAAAATGCTGGCCGTCTTCCCGCAATTGAGCGACGTCGCCGTCGAACATTTCTGGGGTGGCCATGTCGCCATCACCATGAACCGGATGCCACAGTTGGGGCGGCTGTCGCCGACGACCTTGTTCGCGCACGGCTATTCCGGCCATGGCGTCGCGCTGGCGGGCATGGCCGGGCGGGTGATGGCCGAGGCGATCCGGGGAACCGCCGAACGCTTCGACGTCTTCACCCGCATTCCCCATCGCGCCTTCCCCGGCGGGAGACGGCTGCGCACGCCAGCGTTGGTGCTCGCTATGCTCTGGTTTCGCCTGCGCGACCTGCTGTAAGCTGCCGACTGGTCATCGCTGGGGACAACAACAAGGTTGCAACCTCATGCCGCTGATTGTGCTAAATTTGATGGAATTTCACTCCAGCGCCCCCAAGGGACGATGACCGACAGCTCGAACACCGATGCGAAATCCGCCGCCGATCCGTCCGCCAAAAGCGGAACGGCGACCACTTCGTCTGACAACGGCTCTGCGGGGGATTCCCAAACGGAGCCGATGCGGGACACCCATTTCGATTTTCAGCACAAGGTGTTCAGTTTGCCCGGCGCCTTCTTCTGCGCCGATCCGACCAGCAAGGATCCCGTCCTCAACATCCTGTTGGGCGATCTGAAAGCGGCGTTGGCCTTCCCCACCCTTCTGGAATCCTTTCAAATCGAGCAGGGAAGCCACGACGAACGGTTGCTGGAGATCGTCGAGCAGGGTTTGGCCTACGTCAAACAAATCCGACCAGGGGAACAGATCCCCGGAGAGTTGCTGGATGGCCGGGCGTCCTGGTCGGTTGACGACCGGCACCGCCGCGTCGCCAAGGGACGCTTGACGATGCAGGTGGTGTCGTCGATGACCGGCGCCGAAATGATCGTGTCGGACGCCTACCAGCTCGATCAGTTGGTGGAGGATCCGGGAACCCAGGCGCGCCTGAAGCTGGCCCTGCAAAAGCTCGCTGTAAAGCTGAAGCTGAACATGGCCGACTCCGAGCAATATTTGACCGACCGCTTGGACGATCTCGCCCAAGAGCTGTCCTACATTGAGGCGCTGCGCGACCGCTTCAAACACATCCGCAAGATGGAAACCAACTTCGCCACGCTCATCACCGTGTACCGCACCGACCGCGTTTTTTGCAGCGAGATCAACCGGATGCAGGGCCTCATCAAGAAGCCCCTGCGTGAATATGACATGATCTTCGATCAGGCCGACGCGCAGACCGGCGAAATCGTCGGCGCTTTGAAGGACATTCACGCCACGATTCAGTTCATCCGCAAGATCCGCGACGATCTGCGCACCAAGCTGCTGGAATGGGAAGACCTGCTGAAGGGCTGGGATTCGGTGATGATGGAGCGCTCCCCCCGGTTGGAGCATCTGCAAAAGGCGACCTACCGCTTTCTGGCCAGCCGTTTCATCGAAACCACCGTGTGGAAACGCGGAGGGTAAGATGTGGAAGCGCGGGGGATAAGATGTGGAAGCGGGGCGGCTGACCCGATGACGTGAGGGCCGATGGGGATGGTGCCGCGCCCGCGTCAGCGCGCCTGCCGAACCACCTCGCCAATTTCCTGGGCGTAGCGCCGCCAGGTGAGGTTTTCCATGAACGCGGCGCCATGCAAGCCAACACGCTGGGCGGCGTCGCGATCACGCCAAACCTCTTCGAGCGCTTCTAAGATTTCCTCAACGTCGCTCTCGCCCCACCCTTGCGCGCCAAAATCGGCGGACACTGGATTTTGACGGGTCAGCGGGCGGCAATTGCCGTCGCCAATCAGGTCAAGATGTCCGGTGTTGGCCGACAGGATCGTCGGCACGCCGCAGGCCATGCATTCCATCGCGACGAGGTTGGTGCCGCCCTCCCCCCGATTGGGGAACAGCCCGACATCCGCCTCCCGCAGAATGCGGGCCATGTCGGCGTTGGGAACATGGCCGAGATCGACGATTTGATCGGCGGCGACGCCGTTGTTCGTGGCCCAGGTCACAACGTCGAAACGGCCATCCTCCAAAAAGGACGCCGCCGCAATCTGCGGGTTCGTGCTGAGCGAACGGGCGGAATCAGGCCAAGGGCTGTGCCACGAGGTCAGCAACAGCGCTTCTGGATGTCGTTGGGCGAAGGCGCGAAACGCCAAAAGGACAAGATCCTGGCCCTTGCGATATTCCGGCTTTCCACCGGAAAACACGACAAAACGGTCACGAAACCATCCGGAACGGGGCGCCGGATGGAAGTGGGTGGGATCGACGCCTTGAAGAACGGCGCGCGCGCAGGCGATGCCCGCCCCTTGAAGAACCTGCTGAACGAAGGTCGATCCGGCCAGGATGTCTTCATAGGCCTTGGCCCGTTCACGCGCCTCGTCCCCGAGATTGGTGTCCTCAAGATAACAGACGCCGATGGTCGGCGCGCCGCTGACAATCGCGCGCCCAATGGATCGGCTTCCGACGAGGTTGTTTCCAAGGCCGCGCAGAACGGGCACGGACACGCTCACCTCCTGCTCGGGATGGGGGGCGAGCTGTTCGCACAGCGCCGACGAATCGCGCAGAAAGCCACTCATCCGCCGCCATTCCAGGGGGGACAGCGCAAGCTCTTCGGTTCGGATGGGCATCGAACACACCGGGGCGAAAAGGCCGTCGCGAACCCAGTTGATCGCGATGTGAAGGCCGTTCACCCCCCAGCCGCTGTAGCTGGAAATCCCCCATTGAATGATCGCGGGTTGAAGAGACATTGGGGGAAAGCTCCGATTGCGCCATAAGCCGTTCGACTGTAGCGACGAACGGCGGCGGTCGCCAGCCGCCTGCGCCTCACGCCACCCCGCGCAACTCCTCCGCCGCGCGCAGATCGACGCTGACCAGTTGCGACACGCCGCGTTCGGCCATGGTGACACCGAACAGCCGGTCCACCCGCGCCATGGTCAGGCGGTGGTGGGTGATGATGAGGAAACGGGTGTCGCCCTGGCGGGCGATGTCCTCGACCAGATCGCAGAAACGCCCGACGTTCGATTCGTCGAGCGGCGCGTCCACCTCGTCCAGCACGCAGATCGGCGCGGGGTTGGAGCGGAAGACGGCGAACAGCAGGGACAGCGCGGTCAAGGCCTGCTCGCCGCCCGACAGCAGCGACAGGACTTGCAGCTTTTTGCCCGGCGGGCTGGCGTAAATTTCCAGACCGGCGCTCAACGGATCCTCGGCGTTGACCAGCTCCAGATGCGCCTTGCCGCCGCCGAACAGGCGAATGAACAGATCCTGGAAATTGCGGTTCACCGTGTCGAAACTGGCGATCAGCCGTTCGCGCGCCTCGCGGTTCAGGCTGGCGATGCCCTGACGCAGCCGGGCGATGGCGGCGGTCAGATCAGCGCGTTCGGTGTGCAGGCCGGTGATCTGCGCCTCAAGCTCCGTCGCCTCGATCTCGGCCCGCAGATTGACCGGCCCCATGCCGTCGCGTTCGCGCGTCAGCTTTTCGAGCCGCGCCTCGATGGCCCCGGCGTCGGGCAGCGCGTCGTCGGGGCCTAGCTCCGCCGCCGCGCGGGTGTCCTCTGGCGCGCAATCCAGCCGTTCGGCGATCCGCTCCGTCAGGGTTTGCTGGTGCTGCATCGCCCCCGCCACCGCCGCTTCGGCGCGCGCGCGGGTCTCGCGGGCGTCGGCCAGTCCGGATTCGGCCTGACGGAGCGCGGTTTCGATCTCGGTCAAGCGCCCTTCGGCCTCGGCCAGCGCCTCGGCGGCGCGTTTGCGGGCTTTGTCGGCCTCGAACGTGCGATCCTGCAATTCTTGCCGTTCCAGGGCGATGGCGGCGGGACGGTCGGCCAGTTGGGCGATGTCGGCCTCCGCCGCGTCGGCCCGCGCGCGCAACTCCGCCACCCGGCCATCCGCCCCGGTGGAACGGGTGTCCCAAGACGCGGTTTCCGCCTGGATGGCGGCCAGCCTTTGGCGGCGAGTCTGGGCCTCGCGCGTCAGACGATCCAACCCGCTTTGCTTTTCGTTCAACAGCGCCCGGCGTTCGGCCAGCGCGGCGCGCTGTTCGTTGACCCGTTCGCGCCCCTCGCGTGGGTCGGGCAGCGCGTCCAACAGGGCCAAAGCCTCGTCCCGCTGCGCGGTGGCCTCGCGCTCGTCCACCGCCAGCCGTTCGATGACCTCGACCAGAGAGGCCAGACGGGACGCCGCCGCGTCGGCCTCGCGCGCCAGCTTGGCGTGCCGGTCGCGCGCGCCGTTCAGGGCGGTGAAGCCCTCCCGCACGGCGTCGCGGGCGCGGCGGTCGGCCTGCGCCGCGTCTTCCACCGCGCGTTTGGCGGCGTCCAGCGCCTCGCGCGCCACCTCCACCCGCTCCTCGGCCAGTTCCAGCCCGTCGCGCAGTTCGGCCAGCCGGTTGCGCTGCTTCAGACGCACGGCGGCGGCGGTTGGCGCGCCCGCCTGCACGGTGAAGCCGTCCCAACGCCACGCCCCGCCGTCGCGGCTGACCAGGATTTGACCGGGCGCCAGCGCCGGGGCCAAGGCCGCGCCGGTCGCCGCGTCCTCCACCACGCCGATGTGCGCCAGCGCCCGCCCAGCGGCGGGCGGGCCGGAGACCCAGCCGGTCAGCGGCTCAACCCCCACCGGAAAGGGCTGCAACGCCTGAAAGGGCGGAAAGCGCCGCCAATGCACCGGGGAGGCTTCGTCCAGCGGCGCGGTCAGCGCGTCGCCCAGCGCGGCGGCCAACGCGCCTTCATAGCCAGGGGCCACCGTCACCGCGTCCACCAGCGGGGGAAACTCTTCGCTGACCCCGGCGGTCAACAGCTCGTTCAGGGCGCGTTCTTCGGCGCGCAGCGTCGCGCGGGCGGATTCGGCGACGGACAGCGCCTCGCGCGCGCGGGATTGAGCGGGTTCGGCGTCGGACTTCGCCCGTTCCGCCCGTTCCGCCGCCTCGCGCGCCTCGTCCAACCTTTGTTCGGCCAGTTCGACCGCCAATTCGGCGTCGGCCAGATCGGCGCGGGCGGCGATGTTGGCCTCCAGCGTCGCGCGTTGCGCCTGTTGGTCGGCGAGCCGCTTGGCCAGACCGGCGGCGCGGGTTTCCAGCTCGCTCGCCTGCCGTTGGGTGGCGGTGCGGCGGGCCTCGTCGGCGGCGACGGCTTCGGTCAGCCGGGTCAACGCCCGGTCCAGATCCTCGACCGCCTCGCGCGCCTCGACCACGGCGTCGCGCGCCGCCTCTTCCAGCATCTCTTCGTCGGTCTGGGCGGCGATCAGCCGGTCGCGTTCGGCCTCCAGCCGGGCCAACGCCTCGCCCGCGTCCGCCGCCAGTGCCTCTTCCCGGCCCAGATCCCCGGCGATCTGCCGCAACCGCGCCTGCAAGCCGCGCTGCTGTTCGGCGACCCGCTGTTCGTCGGCGTCGAGCTGTTCGCGGGCGATGACCAGCCGTTGCAGGGCGGCGGCGGCCTGCGCCTCCGCCTGCCGCTTCTCCGGCAGGCCCGCCGCCGCGTCGGCCCGGCGGCTGGTCGCCTGCGTCACCGTCAGCATCAGCGCCCGCACCGCCTCTTCCGAGTTGGCGAAGGCGGCGTGGGCGCGCTCCAGATCGGCTTGGCAGGCCAACCAGCGCAGATGCCACAGCACCGCTTCGGCCTTGCGGATGTGTTCGGACAGCGCGCGGTAACGGGCGGCTTGCCGCGCCTGTTTTTTCAGGCTTTGCAGTTGCGTGTCCATCGCCCCGATGACGTCGTCGAGGCGGGTCAAATTGGTTTCCGCCGCTCGCAACCGCAATTCCGCCTCGTGCCGACGGGAGTGCAGGCCGGTGATTCCGGCGGCCTCCTCCAGCAACATGCGGCGGTCCTGCGGCTTGGCGGAAATGATCTGCGCGACCTTGCCCTGGCTGACCAGCGCCGGGGAGTTCGCCCCCGACGCGTTGTCGGCGAACAGCAACTGAACGTCGCGCGCCCGCACCAGCTTGCCGTTGATGCGGTAGTCGGAGCCGGAGCCGCGTTCGATCCGCCGCGTGACCTCCAGCTCGTCATGCTCGTTGAAACCGGCGGGGGCGGTGCGCGTCCGGTTGTCGATGGCCAACGCCACCTCGCCCAGATTGCGCGCCGCCCGGTTGGACGTGCCGCCGAAAATGACGTCGTCCATGTCGTCGCCGCGCATCCGCTTGGCCGAGGTTTCCCCCATGACCCAGCGCAGCGCCTCCACCAAATTCGACTTGCCGCACCCGTTGGGACCGACGATGCCGGTCATGCCCGGTTCGATGACCAATTCGGTTGAATCAACGAAAGACTTGAAGCCGGAGAGGCGGAGACGCGTGAACTGCACCGGAAAACGACCTTTTCTTTACTTCAGCAGCTTGTCGATGGCCTTGGCGAAGACCTCGAACGGCTGCGCGCCCTCAACCCGATCCTTGCCGTCGTTCAGGATGAAGGTGGGGGTGGCTTCGACCTTGTACTGGTTTTGGCCGACCATGCGGCTGTTCAGGATGCCGTCGGCCAGCGGCTGGCTGGCGAAACAGGCGTCGATGATCTCCTGGCTCATCCCGGCCAGCTTGCCATATTGGGCCAGCGCCTTGGCCGGATCGCTGGCGCGCGACCACTGGGCTTGGCTTTTGAACAGAACGTCGGTCAGCGGGAAATAGCGCTCCACCGGCGCGCAATGGGCCAGCATGCTGGCGCGCAGGGCCGCTTGGTCAAAGGGGAAGTCGCGGAACACCAGTTTGACCTTGCCGGTGTCGATGTAGGCTTCCTTGATCTTCGGCAGCACGTTCGCGTGGAAATCGGCGCAGTGCGGGCAGGTCATCGACGAATAATCATAGATCGTGACCGGCGCCTTCGGGTCGCCCAGCACGCGTTCGGCCAGCAGGTCCGAAACGGCGGGCAACGGCGTCGCCGTCTGCGCGGCGGCGGGGGCCGACGTCATGGCGACGGTCAATCCAGCGGTCAGGCCGACAGCGAGCAGCCCGGCGAGTCCCAAAATTTTGCGGTTCACGATGCCCTCATCCCTACCAGATGTTGATGGTATAGCCAAAGAAAGTCGGCCCCGTCCAGCCTCAGCGCCCGGCCCGCTTGGGCCGCGCCAGCAGCGACCGGCCAAAGCGTTCCAACGTCGCGCGCAGCTCCTCGTCCTCCACCGCCGCGATGGTGGTGGCGACGGAGGCTTCCTCGTCCGTCGTCAGCGCGCGTGGGCGCAGCATCGGCGAGGGCGCGGCGGGCAGGCCCGCGTGAATGAGCTTGATCCGCGCCACCGCGTGATAGCCGAAGAAGCTGTTGATCCGCTCGATGATCTGCGGTTCCAGATGCTGAAGCTCCAAGGCGATGGCGCCCATGGCGCGGATGTGGAGCGTCGCCTCCTCGCGCTTGCCGCGCGGGAAGCTGAGTTTGTCGGGGGCGGTGCGCTGTGACAATTGTTGGCCGACGATGGCGGGCCAATCGGTGATGAGCGCGCCAAAGGCCAGACCGCGCTTGCCAAGCACCTTGCCCGCCACCTCCGGCACGGTTTGGCCGATGCGTCGTGGTCCGTTCATGCTGCGCCCAAACTCCTTATCCTCAATCTCGCCGCGTCTCATGTGGCGCCGCCGCACCGTAGCGCAAGGGATCGACGCTGCCCAGCATCGGCTGACGCAGGCGGCGCCCCCTTCTCCTGACGTCGGAAAGCCTCTATTTCATCCGTCCATGATCGACGATTCCGCAAAAGCCGCCGCGCGGCTCCTGTCCTGGTACGACCGCAACCGCCGCGACCTGCCTTGGCGGGCCAAACCGGGGGAGGCGGTCGATCCCTATCGGGTGTGGCTGTCAGAAATCATGCTGCAACAGACGACGGTTCCCGCCGCCGCGCCCTATTTCCGCAACTTCACCGAACGCTGGCCGACGGTGCGCGCGCTGGCCGAAGCGCCGCTGGACGATCTGCTGGTCGCCTGGGCCGGGCTTGGCTATTACGCCCGCGCCCGCAACCTGCACAAATGCGCGCAAGCGGTGGTCAGCCTGCATGACGGGCGCTTTCCGGGCGACGAGGCGGCGCTGTTGGAGCTTCCCGGCATCGGCGCCTACACCGCCGCCGCCATCACCGCCATCGCCTTCGCCCGCAAGGCGACGGTGGTGGACGGCAATGTCGAGCGGGTGATCGCCCGCGTCTTCGCCGTCGCCGACCCGCTGCCCAACGTCAAGCCGACCCTGCGCAAACTGGCGGCGACGCTGACGCCGGACGAACGACCCGGTGATTACGCGCAGGCGATGATGGATTTGGGCGCGACCGTCTGCACCCCGCGCAAGCCGAAATGCATGCTCTGCCCCTGGACCGAGTTCTGCGAGGCCCGCGCCGCCGGAATCGCCGAAACCCTGCCGCGCAAGGTCGCCAAAACGGAAAAGCCGACGCGGCGCGGAACCGCCTATTGGCTGCTGAACCCCGACGGCGCGGTCCTGCTGCGCCGCCGGGTCGAAAGCGGGCTGCTGGGCGGCATGACCGAAATTCCATCGACCGCTTGGCAGGCCGAGGCCCCGGACGGCGCGGCGCTGGCGGTCCATCAGCCGCTCGCCCTCTCCTGGCGCGCCCTGCCCGGTTTGGTCCGCCATACTTTCAGCCATTTTCACCTGGAACTTGCCATTGTCACCGCGCAAGCGGGTGACGGCTGGCGCGAGGCCGAGGGGCTGTGGGTTCCCATCGACCGTTTGAGCGACCAGGCTCTGCCGTCGGTGATGGTCAAGGTCGCGCGCCACGCGCTCGCCCACGCCTGATCCGGTCCTCATCGGTTCCGTTCGGGGTGCTGTCATGGGCGTTGCGCGCGTCGTCTTTGTGCTGGGTCTGTTGATCGGTCTGGGCGGCGGCGCCGTCGCCGCGTCCACAGCCAAACCATCCAGCCCGACGGCGGCGGTCGCGTTGCTGCTGGCGCTCGACGGGTCGGCGTCGATCACGCAGGGCGATCTGGAATTCCAGTTGCAGGGCCACGCCGCCGCCTTCCGCGATCCGTCGGTGGCCGACGCGCTGGCGGCGGGCGGCGCGCTGGTGACGCTGACCGTCTATTCCGGCCCGCGCACCCTGAAAACCCTGATCCCCTGGACGCTGGTGACGAGCGTAGAAGACGCCGCCCGCTTCGCCGACCGCATCGACGCCACGCCGCGCGGTTTCCAGGGCGATTCCACCGCCATCGGCGGGGCGATCAACGACGCGCTGGTTCTGTTCGAGCAAAAGCCGGTCAAGAACGCCGCGCCGCCGCGCAAGGTGATCGACCTTGTGTCCAACGGTTTTTCCAACAGCGGGCTGGAGCCGCAAGTGGCGCGTGACCGCGCCGCCGCGCGCGGCGTCACCGTCAATGGTCTGGCCATCCTCGATGAGTTTTCCTGGCTGGAGGAGTATTTCGAGGAAAACGTGATCGGCGGCCCTGGGGCCTTCGTGAAATCGGCGATGGATCGCGGCAGTTTCATCGAAGCCTTGCGGCAGAAGCTTATTCTTGAAATGGTGGGCGCGCCGGACCATCTGGCCGAACATCGGATCGCGGCGGCACGGCAGATTTCAACCCATTGGGAGTGAGCGGCGTTGGAGCGGGTTGATTTTTTGGTGATCGGCGCGGGCATGGCGGGCGCCTCGGCGGCTTATGAATTGGCGGCTCATGGCCGCGTGCTGCTGTTGGAGCGTGAATCGCAGCCGGGCTATCATTCCACCGGACGCTCCGCCGCGCTCTACACCCAGACCTACGGCCACGCCACCGTGCGCGCCCTGACCGTGGCGAGCTGGGGCTTTTACACCGAACCGCCCGATGGTTTCACCGATCACCCGCTGCTGACGCCGCGCGGCGTCCTGCTGGTCGCCCGCCCCGATCAAAGCGACCTGCTGGAACAGGAATTTACCGATGGCCGCCGCCTGACGCCTTCGGTCGAGCGGCTGGACCGCGAGCAGACCCTGGCCCGCGCGCCCTTCCTGCGCCCCGACTACCCGCTGGGCGCGGTGTGGGAGCCGGACGCTTGCGACATCGACGTTCACGCCCTGCACCACGGCTATTTGCGTGGCCTGAAGGCGCGCGGCGGGCGCGTTGTCACCGACGCCGAGGTGACGGCCTTGAGCCGCCGCGACGGATTGTGGGTGGCGGAAAGTCCGGCGGGCAGCGTCGCCGCCCCGGTCGTCGTCAACGCGGCGGGCGCCTGGGCCGACGCGCTGGCCGAACTGGCGGGCGTCCGTCCCATCGGGCTGGTTCCCAAACGGCGCACCGCGATCACCTTTGATCCTGTCTTCACCGATCCCGTCGACAAGCAGGGCTTGGATTCCTGGCCGATGGTGATCGACGTCGCCGACAGCTTTTACGTCAAGCCCGACGCCGGGCGGCTGTTGGCCTCCCCCGCCGACGAAACCCCGGTTCCCCCCTGCGACGTGCAGCCCGAGGAACTCGACATCGCCGAAACGGTGGATCGGTTGGAAACGGCCTGCCGTTTCACCGTGCGGCGGTTGGCGCACAGTTGGGCCGGGCTGCGCAGCTTCGTCGCCGACCGGGTGCCGGTGGTCGGCTTCGACGCTGAGGCTGAAGGCTTCTTCTGGTTGGCCGGTCAGGGCGGTTACGGCATCCAGACCGCCCCCGCCATGGGCCGCACAGCGGCGGCTCTGGCCACCGGCGGCGATCTGCCCGCCGACGTCCAGGCGTTGGGAGTCGGCCTGATGGACCTGTCCCCGGCCCGTTTGCGCTGAAGAAAAGGCGTTTTCGGGCGGTTCGATGGAGTGATTTTTTCGTTTCGCCGCCCGCGCGCCGCGCTACAAAAATCCGGTTTCAGACGCTCACGAACGGTCATACGCCCGCACACCGCAAAATAACCCTTTGTTTTTCGTGTCTATGCGACAACTCGTCACTGTTGCAGAGCTGCTGCAACAAGGCTTCGATCGGTTGCACCCCCCTAGTAGCCCTAGGGGGAGTCTGGTAATACCTGCCCTGGCTGATGCCACAAATCAGAAACAACGCATTTTGCCTGGAGCAGACCCCATGAGCATCCTGTCGCGCGCCGCCGCCGCCCTGCTGGCGACCTCGGCCCTTGTCGCCATCTCCTCCCCGTCGCTCGCTCAGGATTTCAAGGTGAAGTCGGCTGGCGACATCGTCATCCGCGCGCGTGGCGTCGCGGTTCTGCCGCAGGAAAAGGGCACGCTGAACAACACTGCCCTGGGCGACATCGGCACCGCCAAGGTTGGCAACGACTACATCCCGGAAGTCGATTTCACGTACTTCTTCACCGACAACATCGCCGCTGAGCTGATCGCCGGCACCAGCCGCCACAAGGTCCGGGGCAACCTGAACGGCCTGGGCAACAGCATCGAAATCGGCAAGGTCTCGCTGCTGCCGCCGACCCTGACGGTGCAGTACCACTTCCTGCCGAAGGAGCGCATCAGCCCCTACGTCGGCGCCGGTCTGAACTACACCCTGTTCTACAACGAAGACGCCGCCAACACCGCCAACCCGGCGGGTCTGCGCATCACGAACACCAACTACAAGAACAACTTCGGTTTCGCTCTCCAGGCCGGTGTTGACGTCGCCCTGACGGGCGCGTGGTCGCTGAACCTCGACGTCAAGAAGATCTTCTTGAAGACCGACGTCACCGCCACCGTCAACGGCGCGCTGCCGGTCACGTCGAAGGTCACGCTGGACCCGTGGTTGGTCGGCGTCGGCGTCGGCTACCGCTTCTAAGCCATCCCCCACGGGATCGGTTCCGAACGGACAGGTTGGGCCGACTACCCCTTATGGGGTGGTCGGCCTTTCCTTTTGGCCAGAGTGCTTGAATTGTTTGCGCCGCCAACCAACTTTCTGTGAAGGAACTTGGAAGGAGGCCGCACACCATGCACGTCGCCGCCATCTTGACCCGCAAGGGCCATCAGATCCGATCCGTCGCCCCGACTGACAGTCTTGGGGACGTCGCCAAGCATCTCGCCGAACACCGAATCGGCGCCACGCTGGTGATTGACGATTCTGGAATTCTCGCGGGCATCCTGTCTGAGCGGGACATCGTGCGCGCCGTGGCCCAAGATGGGGCCGCCGCCCTGTCCCGATCCGCCGCCGATTTGATGACGCGCGATCTGGTCACGGGCGCGCCCACCGACACCGTGGCGACGATGATGGCCGTGATGACCGAACGCCGCATCCGCCATGTCCCAATTCTGGACAATGGCCGACTCGTCGGCGTCATCAGCATCGGCGACGTGGTCAAGGCGCGAATCGACGACGCCGAGCTGGAGGTTGAATCCCTGCGCGGATTCGTGTCCAGCCTCAGCTGACGGGCGTCGTCGCCACCGATTAGAGCGCCGTGCCCAAAATATGAAACGACACGGCGCTCTAAGCTTTGATTTATCGAGCAGATTCACGCGTCAAATCGATTCCGATTTAACGCGATCTGCTCTAAGTGTTGTGCGACTGCGGAAAGGCCATCGCCGCCTGGGTGCGGTTGCGCACGCCCAGCGATTTGAAGATCGCCGTCATGTGAATCTTGACCGTCCCTTCGGACAGGCCGAGTTCATGGGCGATCTGCTTGTTGGACTTGCCCTCGCGCAGCCGGTCGAGAACCTCGCGCTGGCGGTGGGTCAGCAACTGCTCAAGCTGAGGATCGGCGGGCAGAACGGCTCCGCGCGGCTCAGCCTCGCCCGAATCCCGCAGAACGGTCGCCGGAACATAGACGCCGCCGGAAAAGATCAGATCCAGCGCGCTCAGCATGATCTTGACGCTGGAAGATTTGGGAATATAGCCCGCTGCGCCGTTTTCCAGCGCGTCGCGCACGTCGTTGTGCGCCTCCGACGCCGACACAACGACGATTTTGGCGTTGGGCTGCTTGGCCTGCAACGCGCTGATGCCGCTGAATCCCGGCCAGCCCGGCATCCGGAGATCGGTCAGCACGAGGTCGTAAGGTTCCCCGGCGCCCGCCATGGCCAAAATCTCGTCAAAGTTGTTGGCCTCCCCGAAGGTAGCCCCATCCTTGAGCTGCTCCAGCAAGCGGCGCAGTCCTTCCCGGAAAAGCACATGATCGTCACCGATCAGGATCTTCATCGATCAAACTCCCCGCACTCGCCAGACGCATTGCAAAACCAGGCCCGCGACCGAAGAAGACGATGGTCTCGTTTGAGCCGCATATCCATAAAATCCAAAGGATATAGCAAACCCCAGCCAAACGTAATGCGAAACGAGATGTAACACGCGTGAGCAATTTTCGACAACCGGAAATTAACTTTTATCACCCAAGCCGCCCGCCGCAGCGCCACAACGTGCCAAACGTTGATCCAACGCCCAACTGACCTCCCAATTGTTGCGCTGCAAGAATGATCCGTCATCCTCGTCTTGCGCCAAGATAGAAAAAGGGCTGGGGCGATGCCAACCAGCATCGCGCCCAGCCCATTCAGTGCCCAACGTCGCGGAGGAAGACGACGCGGGTTGTTAGAAGGCGGCTTCGTCCATCTCCATCAGGGTCTTCGCCCCGGCGGCGATGGTGATGAACAGGCTGTTGATTTGCGGCAACAACTTTGCCATGTAGAAGCGCGCGGTTTTGATCTTGGTCTCATAGAAGACGGCGTTGCCCTCGCCAGCGGCCAGCTTGGCTTGCGCCGCCTTGACCATGCGCAGCCACATCCAGCCAAGCGCGACCAGACCGAACAGACGCAGATAGTCGGTGGCCGCCGCGCCCGCTTCCTCGGGATCCTTCATGCCCTTCTGGGCGATCAGGGCCGTGGCCTGCTGGAGCTTGGCGAAGGCCTTGGCCAGCGGCAGGACGAATTCAGCCAGATCCTCGTTCTCCATGTCGGCTTCGATGTCGCGGCCAACCGGGTGGAAGAAATGGCGCAGCAGACGGCCCATGTCCTGCGGCAGCTTGCGCCCGACCAGATCCAACGCCTGGATGCCGTTGGTGCCTTCGTAGATTTGGCAGATGCGGGCGTCGCGGACATACTGCTCGACGCCGGTTTCCCAGATGAATCCGTGACCGCCATGCACCTGCACGGCGATGTTGCCAGCCTCAAAGCCGATGTCGGTGAACAGCGCCTTGGCGATCGGCGTCATCAACTGGACAAACTCGTCGGCGTCGCGGCGGGCGCGGGCGTCGGGGTGCTTTTCAGCGACGTCCAGGTGATAGGCCACCAGCGCGCCCAACGCGCGGCCACCCTCGGTGTAGGCGCGGGCGGTCAGCAGATTCCGGCGCACGTCCGGGTGGACGATGATCGGATCGGCGGGCTTCTCCGGCGCCTTCACCCCCGACAGGGAGCGGCCCTGAAGCCGTTCCCGCGCGTAGTTCACGGCGTTCTGATAGCTGACCTCGGCCAGCCCCAGACCCTGGATGCCCACGGCCAGACGGGCCGCGTTCATCATCACGAACATGGCGCGCATGCCCTTGTGCGCCTCGCCGACCAGCCAGCCGGTCGCGTCCTCGAAATTCATGACGCAGGTCGAAGACGCCTTGATGCCCATCTTGTGCTCGATGGAACCACAGGCCACGCCGTTGCGCGGACCTGGAGTCCCATCCTCTTTGGGCATGAACTTCGGCACCAGGAACAGGCTGATGCCGCGCGTTCCGGCGGGCGCGTCGGGCAGACGGGCCAGCACCAGATGCAGGATGTTTTCCGTCAGATCATGCTCGCCGGCCGAGATGAAAATCTTGGTGCCGGTGATCTTGTAAGAGCCATCCTCGTCCGGCACGGCCTTGGTGCGGATGATGCCCAGATCGGTGCCGCTGTGCGGCTCGGTCAGGCACATGGTGCCCGACCAGGTGCCATCGACCAGACGCGGCAGGAAGCGCGCCTTCAACTCGTCCGAGCCGTAGGTCGCCAGCGCGTTGTAGGCGCCCAGCGACAGGCCGGGATACATGCCGAAGCTCAAGTTGGCGGAGCAAATGAACTCCTCCATCATGATGTTGACCAGCTTCGGCAGCCCCTGCCCGCCATAGGCCGGGTCGCAGGCCAAACCCTGCCATCCCGCCTCAATGTAGGTGGTGTAGGCCTCTTTGAAGCCCTGCGGGGTGCGGACGACGCCATTTTCAAAATGGCAGCCCTCGCCGTCGCCCGACTGGTTGAGGGGGAACAGAACCTCCTCACACAGCTTGGCGCCCTCCTCCAGCACCTGCCCGACCAGTTCGGGGGTGGCGTCCTCATAGCCCGGCAGGGCCGACAGCTTGTCCAAACCGACGATTTCGTCGAGGACGAAACGCACGTCCTCAAGCGGAGCCTTGTAGATCGGCATCGTTCAATCCCCCCTTAATTCCGCAGCGGCTTGCCGGTCAAGAGCATGTGCTCGATCCGGTCGATGGTTCCGGTCGTGCGCACCAACTCCATGAACGCCTTGTGCTCCAGACCCAGAACATGATCCTCGCCAACCGGCTTGGTCGCGTCGGCGTCGCCGCCGCTCAGGATCTCGGCCAGCGCGGCGCAGACCACCTTGTCGTGCGGCGTGACCTTGCCCTGAAGGGCGAAGCCCTCCACAGCCAGTTCCAGCGCGGCGCGCGCGGTCGGGCCGGGCAGCGTGAAGCTGTCCTTTTCCGGGGGCGTGTAGTTGGCCGCCAGCTCCAGCGCCTTGGCTTTCGCGTCGGCCAGCAGGCGGTCGCGGTTCATGGTGACGCCGTCGGTCGCCCGGAAATACAGCAGCTCCTTGGCTTCCGCCGCCGATTTGGCGACCGTCGCGGTGCTGATGATCTCGAACGCCTTGGCGACGGCGGGCATCGGGCCGCGCGGAGCCTTGGGGTTCTTGGCGTGACGGGCCAGCATCTCGGTGCAGCCGCCCCAGGCGGGGATCAGGCCGACGCCGACCTCGACCAGACCGACATAGGTTTCGGCGTGCGCCTGGACATGGTCGGAATGCAGCAGAATTTCGCAGCCGCCGCCCAAAGCCATGCCGCTGGGGGCCGCCACCACCGGGAAGGGGGCGTAGCGCAGGGCGCGGTAGGTGCGCTGACCGCCCTCCACCATCTCCTCGATCTGCGGCCACAGGCCGATGTTCAGCGCGAAGAGGGCGAGGCCCAGATTGGCGCCGACCGAGAAATTGTCCGCCTCATTGTGGATGACCAGGGCCTTCCAGGCGCCGGTCCCCTTGCCGATCAGGCTGATGGCCTTGCCGTAGGCGGCCATGATGTCGCCGTCCACCGCGTTCATCTTGCTGGTGAACTCGACGCACAGCACGCTGTCGCCAATGTCCCACAGGCTGGCCGAGGCGTTTTTCCACACCGGCTTGCCCGCCGCCCGCTTGACGTCGGACAGCAACAGCACGCCGTCGGGGCGCACGATGGCGTCATAGACGCCCGCCGTGGTCAGATGCTGAAGCTTGCCGTCTTCCACCCGGTAGAAGGGACGGCCCGCCGCCGCGTCAATCAGGGCCGGAACCGGAATGCCTTCCGATTTGCAGAGTTCGGCGAACCAGGCGGTGCCGAGACGGTCGATCAGCTCGAACGGCCCCTGCTTCCAGGCGTAGCCAAGCCGCATGCCCTCGTCCACCGCGACGATGCTGTCGGCGATTTCCGGCACCAGACTGGCGGCGTAGGCCAGCGTTTGAGCCAACACGCGGCGGGCGAATTTGCCGCCCTTGTCCGGGTGCTCGCACAGCTTGCGCAGGTCGCGGCCCGCCGCCGTCACGCTCTCCAGCCGGGATTTTTCCGACGGGGCGAACTCGCCGGTGCGCAGGTTGATCGATTCCTTGACCTTGCCGCCACCGGCCTTGTTGATCCGGTAGAAACCGCCCTTGCCCTTGCGGCCGATGTAGCCGTCGGCGATCATTTTGGTGATGACCGCGTGCTCGCGCACCGTGTCGCGGTAGGCGTCGCCAGCGGGCAGCGTCGCCAGCAGGCTCTTGGCGATGTGCGGCATCAGGTCGAGGCCGACCAGATCCATCAGGCCGAACACGCCGGTCTTGGGAACGCCCATCGGACGACCGCCGACCGCGTCGGCCTCTTCCACCGTCAGGCCCAGATCGACGGCGGCGTTGACAGCCGCTTGGATCCAGAAGACGCCGATGCGGTTGGCGATGAAGCCCGGCGTGTCCTTGCAATGGACCACGCCCTTGCCCAGCCGTCGGTCGCAGACGTCGGCGATGGCCGCCATCGCGTCGGGCCGGGTGGTCGGGCCGCCGACGATCTCCAACAGCCGCATGTAGCGCGGCGGGTTGAAGAAGTGCGTCACCAGGAAATCGGCCTTGAACTGCTCGCTCTGCCCCTCGGTCAGAACGTTCAGCGGGATGGTCGAGGTGTTGGACGACACCACCGACCCGGCCTTGCGCACCGGGTCGATGCGCTTGTAGAGGTCGGCCTTGATCGCCGGGTTTTCGATGATCGCCTCGACGATCCAATCGACGTCGGCCAGCAGATTGAGGTCGTCCTCAAGATTGCCGGTGGTGACGAGCTTGGCGTTGTTGCGATGCATGAAGGGCGCGGGGTCCGTCTTCAGCATTTTGGCCACGGCGCCCTTGGCGATGGCGCTGCGGTCGCCCTCCTTCGCTGGGATGTCCAGCAGGACGACCGGGATGCCGGCGTTGGCGAAATGGGCGGCGATCCCCGCCCCCATCACACCGGCGCCGATCACGGCGGCGCGTTCGATCTTCATGGATTCTTCCTCCCTGATGCCCGTGCCGCCGTCAGACCGCTTCCAGGATGGTGGCGATGCCCTGACCGCCGCCGATGCACTGGGTGGCCAGCGCGAATTGCTTGCCTTCACGCTTCAGCAGCGAGGCCGCCTTGCCGGTGATGCGGGCGCCGGTGGCGCCGAGCGGGTGGCCAAGCGCCAGCGCGCCGCCATCCAGATTGACCTTCGCCAGATCAATGTCGAGGTCGCGCATGCAGGCGATGGCCTGCGACGAGAAGGCCTCGTTGATTTCGATGATGTCGATGTCCTTGATCGACAGACCGGCGCGGGCCAGCGCCTTTTGCGTCGAGGGGATGGGACCAAGCCCCATCAACTCCGGCGCGCAACCGGCCACCGCGATCGAGCGGATCTTGGCGAGGATCGGCAGACCGTTCGCCTTGGCGTACTCTTCCGTCGTCACCAACACGGCGGACGCGCCGTCGGTCAGCGGCGAGGAGGTGCCGGCCGTGACCGAACCGTCGGCGGTGAAGGCGGGCTTCAGACCGCTCAAGCCTTCGACCGTGGTGCCGGGGCGGATGCAGCCGTCGCGGTCGACCAGACCGGCGGGGGACTGGATGCCGACGATCTCATCGCTGAGACGGCCAGCGGCCTGCGCCTCGGCGGCC
Source organism: Azospirillum cavernae (assembly GCF_003590795.1). GTDB lineage: Bacteria > Pseudomonadota > Alphaproteobacteria > Azospirillales > Azospirillaceae > Azospirillum > Azospirillum cavernae. Next base: position 168,439 of record NZ_QYUL01000005.1, on the reverse strand, counting down.
TTGGCGTGCGAGGCGGCGGCGAGCGCTTCCTGGTCGGCGCGGGGAATGCCGTATTTCTTGGCGACGTTCTCAGCCGTGACGCCCATCGAGCAATAGGCTTCCGGGTAAAAATCCTTCAGCGCGGCGTTCGGCATCGGGTTGAAGCCCATGATCGGCACGCGGGTCATCGATTCGACGCCGCCGCAGACGAACAGCTCGCCAGCGCCCATCTGGATGGCGCCCGCCGCCTGATGGATCGCCTGCATCGACGAGCCGCAATAGCGGTTGACGGTGGTGGCGGCGGCGGTCAGCGGCAGCTTGGCCAGGAAGGAGATGGTGCGGGCGACGTTCATGCCCTGCTCGCCTTCGGGGAAGGAGCAGCCGACGATGACGTCTTCAACATCCTGCGGGTTCGCGCCGGTGCGCTCGACCAGCGCCGCGATGACGCGGGCCAGAAGGTCGTCGGGACGGACCTTGGTCAGTTCGCCCTTGTGGGCGAAGGCGAAGGGCGAACGGGCGTAGCCTGCAATGACGACCGACTTCATGAGAGCTTCTCCTCCATGGACTGCGTCTCCGTGGCGCCGTTTCGGCGCAAATGCTCGGAGATCTGAGTGTCGAAGTGGCGCAACTCCCGCAACGTCTGCTGGACGTCCTGGAGCTGCCGTTCAAGGGCCTGGATTCGGCGGCGGGCGAGTGATTGCGCGTAACGCATCTGCTCGGTCTGGGCGTCGTCCGTGTCGTAAAGGTTCAAGAAATCTTTGATCTCGGCGAGGCTGAAGCCAAGCCGTTTGCCACGGCAGATCAAGACCAGCCGGGCGCGGTCGCGATGGTTGTAGACGCGGGTTTGCCCGTCGCGCTTGGGCGACAGCAGCCCCTCATCCTCGTAATGACGGATCGTGCGGTGGGTCAGGCCAAATTCTTCGGCCAGTTCGCCGATGGATCGGTTGCGGTCCTCCGCCTCCCGTCCCGTCGCCCCGGCTCCGATCTCCGCCTGCACCGCGCTCTCCCCATTCCGCCGCCAACGCCCTTAGTTGACGTTTACGTAAAGGTAAGGGTGCTCGCCCGCGCTGTCAACAATCTTGTTGAGGACACGGACCACTCCCCTGCCAAACAGGTGCGAACACGGACATGGGTGCGGCGCGCCCGCGCAGTGACAGGACGCCACATGCGTTCACAACCACCCACTGTGGCAGGCTTCGCCGTTCAGAGGCTGAAATCTGATGAAAACCCGAATTCTCAAGGGATCAGGCAGCCCCGTGAAAAGCAGAGTCGCGACAGGGGAACGGAGACAACCCATGTCATCGCGCGTGATTGTATCGTTGGGCGTCTGGATTCTCGCCACCGTGCTCATCAGCACCATGATGGTGGGCGCGGCGTTGTTGTTTTACGTCGCCATGACCGCGTTCTTCGCGGTGTTCATCGGTGTTTTGGCGCTCGTGACCCGCCGACCCAAAGGTCGGCGGGACCACGGCTATTTGTAAAAGACCCGGAGTCGGGTGAACGGAACAGGGCGGCGCCCTATTCCGCCAACACGCGCAGACGGCTGCCCGCCAAGCGCGCGGAGACATGCGGGCGCTGCAAATCCTCGACCGTCGCGCCGGGGGCGGCGAACTCGCCAACGGTCACGGCCCGCGCCAGATAGGCCAAACGGAAGCGCGGGTTTTGCTTGCTCAGATCAACCGCCGCGACGAATCGGTCGTCGCGGAACTCCAGATGCCGGGTGGCCGAGACCTCGCCCAGCCAGGGCAAGGCGCTGGACGGGCCACCAGCCCCCAGCCGGACATTCTCGATCTCGAATCCGGCGGGCAGCGGGTCGGACACCAGAACCGCGTGCTCCAGCGGATCGGTCGCTTCCCCTTCCAGCACCACGACCAGAAGGTCGTTGTGACGCGCGCCAGCCAGATCGACCGGGCGGCCCGCCATGTCGTAGACCCGCCGCGACAGGGTCATCCCCTGCTCTTCCGCCAGGGCCGGTTGATCGGGAACGCCGATGACCGTCACGGTCTGCCGAACCTCCGCGCCGAGATTTTTGACGGTCGGCGGGTTGGCCCCATCGAGTCGCAGGAAGAGCGGCTTGGCGTTCTCCACCGTCTGGTCGCCGACCGCCAGCTTCATCGGGGCGGCGCGATCCATCAGCGCCTTGGCCGCTTGCAGCAGCCACGCCTGTTCCTGCGGGTTGGTGGCGCGCACGGCGGCGAAGGTTTTGGCGACGCGCTCGCCCGCCTGGAACAGCCGGTCACGCTCAACCACGCCGCTTTCCGCCATCAGAGCCACCACCCCGGCTTCGTCGCGCAGGGATGACCCATGGTCGCGCAGCGACGCCGACACCATCCGGGCGCCGGACAGCTTGGCGAAGGCCTCCGTCGCCCGAGGGGCGTCGCCCAACAGGGCGGTGGCGGCGGCGATCTGGGCGCGCCCGAAATCGGTTTGCAAGCGGTCCCAATAGGTTTCCTGGAAATAGCGCACGGCGCCCGCGTCGGTCATCTTGGCCCGCGCCAGCACATAGAGGGCGTAGGCGCGGCCCGGCAGGTCGGCGGTTTCGACCCAAGCGTTGTCGATGGCCTGCTTCAGCCACTCCAACCCCTTGCGATAGGGCTGGTCGGGAACGCGATAGCCCGCCGCCTTGGCGCGGCCCAGCACGTCCACCGCGTAGGCGGTCAACCAAGGATCGACGTCCCCCTTGGGCGACCAAGCGGAGAAGGCGCCGTCCGGGCGTTGGAAGGTCAACAACCGCTCCACGCCGCGCTGAAGCCGGGCCTTGAGACGATCCTCCGACGCCACGCCCAACCCGGCGGCGACGTCGCTCATCGACAGCAGCGGCAGGATGCGGCTGGCGGTTTGCTCCGCCCCGCCGACGCCCGCGCGATCCAGGGCGAACAGCAGGCCCGCGACGTCGATGTCCGGCAGGGGCGCGACCTCCGCCGCCACCGCCAGTGTTTCCGGGCGCAGGCCAAAGCCAACGTCGCTCGGCGGCGTCAGAGTCTTGTCGGTGGGCAAGGCGGCAAAGCTGCGGCGCGCCACCGACGCCGACGCCGGACGCACCAGCACGTCCCAGCGGCGGGTGACGCGCAGCCCATTCGGGCCGGTGACGTCCAACGTCACCGCGCCGGAACCGACGCCGGACGCGGTCAACACCCGGCCAGCGGTCGCCCGCTTGCCGCGCGCCAGATTGGCGATGGTCAACGGACCAGCGTCGGGGGTGGCGAAGGACACCGCCCCTTCGGCGCTGAGCGCCGCCTGATAATCGCCCGCCGGGCCGTTCAAATTGTCGAGCGTCAGCAACGCCTGCGCCATGTCGCCCGGCGTCAGAAAGCGCGGCAGCGCCAGATCGGCCAACACCGGATCGCGGACCAGCACATGAGAATCGGCGTGACCAAGTTTGCCACCGCTCCAGGCTACCGCCATCAGGCGCAAACGCCCCTGAAAGTCTGGCAGGTCGAAGGGAACCGACAGCTTGCCGTCCGCCCCGACCGGCAACACGCCGGAGAAGAGCGAGACCACCCGTTCCGACTTCGGCGGCACCAGCCCGGAGATCTGGCGCACGCGCGGCGTCGTCGTCCCGCGCGGACGGGTCGCGTCCAGCCCCGCCGGGTCGATCAGCCGACCGTAGGAATCGCGCAGCTCGACGCCAAGCCGACGTTTGCCGAGATAATGATCGACCGGGTCGGGCGTCGCCTGCCCGGTCAGTTGCAACACCGATTCATCGACCGCCGCCAAGGTCACAAAGGCCGGTTGGCCTTCCGGCGCGCCCTCTACCGTCACCTCGGCGGTCAAGGAACGCCGGGGTTCGCTTTCCAGCGGAGCGCTCAGACGAACATTCAGGGAGCGAGCCGCCGGATCGACGGCCAGCCAGGACAGGCCGACCGCGCGGCGCGGCGGCCCCTTGGTCTGCGGGTCGGGAATGGAAAAGGCGGTGGCCAGCACATAGGCCCCGTTGGTCCAGTTCGCGCCGACCGGAATTTCCAGGAACGCCCCCTCCGGGCCGATGGCGCGGCTGACCGCGTGCGTCACCGCGCGATCCGCGATCGCGACCAGCACCTGACTGTGGTAGGGCGGCTTGACATAGACCCAGGCGGTGTCGCCGCCCTTGTAGGCGGGCTGCATGACGGTGACGTCAACCTCGTCCGGGCGCTCGCCAGCGGTCGGGGTCATCCACCAACCAGCGGCGAAGCGCACGCTGGTGGACACGCCGCTTTTGGCGTCGAACAGCTCCAACCGATAGCGACCCGCCGTCACCGGCGCCTCAACCGCGCCGGGCGCGGCGGAGGTGACGGTCAGCGCGCCGCCGGTCACGCGCTGGTCGCGCACCGTGACCTTGTAATCCCAATGCCCGTTGGCCTCGAACCAGGCGTAATCGTAATCCTCTTCAAACAGCTCATAGGACAGATCGGCGCTGTCCACCGGCTTGCCGTCCGGGCCAACGGCGACCACGTCGAAACCGGCGGTCGCGCCCTCTGGCACGCCGTCGCCCTCAAAACGCGGCTTGACGCCGATGGCGAAGGGCTGATGGCGCACTGGCAACACCAGATCCCGGCCAACCGGACGCCCGCCAATGTCGATCAAAGTGGCGCGCACCACCGCTTCCAAGGGCCGCGTGCTGTCCGGCGCCTGAGGCAGACGCACAGCCAGGGTGGCTGTCCCGGCGTTGTCGGTGGTGAAGCCCGGCAGGTCGATCCGCTTCGGCTTCACCTCTTCCTGGGCCAAACCGAAACGGTAGCCGGGCAAGTCGGGATAAGGGTTGGCGGCGGCACGCAAGGTGACGGCGAGTTCGCCCGGCAAACCGGCGGCGGGGGAGCCGTAGAGGAAATGCCCGTCCACCGTCACCGTCGCCGCGCCGTCGGCGGCGATCTCCTTGCTCGACGCCGTCAAGGCGACGTCGATCCGGGGAGGCACGAAATCCTCCACCAGAAACTCCGCCCGGCCCAAAGCCGGGCCAAGCGCGCCGCCATCCGTGTCGACATGCGCCGTCACGCTCCAGCCGCCCGGATAGGCGTTCATCGGCAGATCGACGCGGGTGGAATAGGCTCCGGCCCCGGCATCCGTCAGCGTCCGGCGCTCCACCTCGAACCCATCGGGTCGCAAAATCCGCAGGATCAGCGGCTTGCCGCCGGGCAATGGGTTGAGGTCGGCGTCGCGCAGCAGGCCGGTGAGTTGCACCGACTCGCCCGGGCGGTAGATGCCGCGCTCGGTGTAAAGAAAAGCGTCTCCGGTCGGGGCCGGACGCGCCACCGTCGGCGCCGGTTGCCCGGTCTGCGGTTGCCCCGATTGCGGCCCAGACTGCGGCCCCGATTGCGGTTGTCCGCTCTGTTCCGCCGCCGCGCCGCCGCCGGTCAAATCGAGCACACCGAAATCGCCAGTCCCGCGCACCGCGAACAAGGCCTGAAGCGGCTCGGTCGTGGCGGCGCGCAAAGCGGCGAGGTCAAAACGCCCCAACCCATCCTCGCCGGTTTGAACCTTGCCCAGTTCCACGCCGTTGCGGGCGACCAGACGCAGGTCCACCCCGGCGGCGGGGGCCGCCGTCTGCGTCGAACGGGCGAAGACGACCAGCGAATCCTCGCCCAGAATCGTGTTCAGGCCAAGGTCGGAGACGACGAACCATTGAGTCGCCTTCTGCTCCCAGCCGCCGGGCTTGATCTCGTCCACGCCCGCGACGGCCACATAGACGCCCGGCTCCAGCTTGCCCAACACCCCGTCGATGGGAAAGGCGGTGGTCACGGCCTTGTTGGGGACGTTGCCGATGCCCATGTCGCCGCGCCAGACCTCTTGCCCGGCGCGGTCGATGATCTCGCCAACGTCGAAATCGGTCATCTGCTGGGCGATGCGCCCAAAATAGATCTTTTCGACCAGACTGCGGTCGGCGATGCGCAAAACCTGGAGCTTCGCCCGATCCAGATTGATCGAGCGCAGCGGCAGGCCGTCGCCGCCAACCCGTGGCAGGATGTAGCCCGCGCCCCGAAAGGCCAGGGACGGCTTGCGGTTGGGAACCTCCACCTCGCGGCTGTCGGCGGCGGGCAGACGCTTGCCGTCCACGCCGGGCAGACCTTCGCGCAGGGTGATTTTGTATTTCTGGCCGTGTTGCAGCCCCTCGACGCACAGGCTGCGGTCGCGCGCCACGGCGACGCCCTCCACGGCGGGCTGAACATCCACAAAATCGCGGAAATTCACCACGCGGGACCGCTCCAGACGGTCCGTGAAGGCGAAACAGGCTTGGGGAACGTCGCGTTCCGCCGCCACCTCCACCCCGGCGACGCCGAAGGGGACCGGCTCGGCCGGTGGATCGGCGGCGAGAGCGGGAAGGGACGACGCGAGGAAAACGGCGGAGACACGCGCGAGCGCACGCAGCATACGAGACAGGCCCCAATTCCCAGATGGGTCCGCCCGCACGGCCAAGGCGGAAAGCCCTGGCGGCGGCGCGGACCTTTGCGAAAACCGGCGGGAGTATGCCCAACCGCCAAAGGTTTCGCCATCGCTTTGCTGCGTCCGCGTCAGGAACTTCGGCGACGCGCGCCAACCGACTGGCGATCCCACCGATACACTTAAAAATAATTATTATCAGCGACAATAACATCCGTCATCAACAGCGGAGCGCGCCATGCCGCCCATCATGCAGTCATCCCGCCGCACATTTCTCGTTGGTCTTGGCCGCTTCGCGGTGGCGGCGGAGGCGGCGCGCTTCCTTCCCTCCGTCGCGCTGGCCGACGATTCGCTCAAAGCCCTCTGCCCGCCGCCTTCGGCCTGGACCGATCTGGCCCGCAAGGTCAGCGGCGGCGTGCTGCGCCCCGACGATCCGTTCTTCGGCGACGTCTGCCGCCCCAACAATCTGCGCTACGTCGCCACCCTTCCGGCGGGCGTCGCGCGCTGCGTGACGGCGCAGGACGTCCAGGCCTGCCTCACCTGGGTCAAGCAACAGGGCATGCCCTTCGCCGTGCGCTCGGGCGGGCACAATTACGCGGGCTATTCCACCACCCCCGGCTTGTTGATCGACATGTCGAAGATGGCGGGGGCGGAGTTGGTTCCGGGGTCCGACGGGCTGGTCCGGGTTCTGGGCGGCACGCTGAATTCGGCGGTTTACAAGCAGCTTGAGCGGTTGGGGCGGACCATCACCCACGGGCGTTGCGATTCCGTCGGCGCGGCGGGATTCCTGCTGGGCGGCGGCATCGGCTTCAACATGCGCAAATGGGGCGTGGGGTCCGACCTGCTGCGCGCCACCGATCTGGTGACGGCGGACGGCAGCTTGGTCAACGCCGCCGCCAATCAGGATTCCAACCTGTTCTGGGCCTGCCGGGGCGGCGGCGGCGGCAATTTCGGCGTCAACACCGCCTTCACCCTGCAAACCCAGCCGGTCAGCACGGTGACGGTGTTCAACATCACCTGGACCAAGGATTTGCCGCGCGTGCTGCGCCTGCTGTTGACCGAACTGGCCAGCGCGCCGGACGATTTCGGCAGCAAGATCAGCGTCACCATCCCCAGCCTGTCGGAGCGCTGCGACAAGGTGGGGACGACCCTGTCGATCCTGGGCCAACTCCACCCGTCGAAAACGACGCTGAAGGAGATTTTCAAATCCACCTGGGAATTGGCTGACACCCGCAACGTGAAGGAAGACGTCGCCTATTGGGCGGGCCAGGATTTCCTGACCGAAACCACCTACCCCTACTTCTATCAGGAAAAATCCAGCTACATGAAGGCGGCGGACATCAGCGAGGAGGCCATCGCCGCCATGTTCGATTGGGCGGCGAAGATGCCCGGCACGTCGATGCCGTCCGCCTTCAAATTCTTCCAGGTCGGCGGCGCGATCAACCGGATGGGGCCGACCGAGACCGCCTATGTCCATCGCGGCTTCGATTGGCTGTTCAGCGTGGAGGCCAATTGGTGGCGGCCCACCGACCCGCTGCCGCTGGTCGAGGCGAATTTGGATTGGCAGCAACGCTTCTATGAGGACGTCAACCGACGGACCAAGGCCGCTGGCGCGTTCCAGAATTTCCCCGATCCGTCGCTGGCCGACTGGCGCAAGGCTTATTACGGCGAGAATCTTGATCGGCTGTCCCAAGTGAAAAAGGCCGCCGATCCCACCATGCTCTTCAATTTCCCTCAGGCCATCCGTCCGGCCTGAACGCCCGCCCCCGCGTTTGTGGGCGATCCGCTTGAGGCCATCCGCTTCAAGGGGTGAGAAGCGGCGTGTGACAAGCGACGCGGCGCCCGTCGGCCAGAGTTTGCTCCACTGGCTCGACGGCGCCGCAAAGGTTGGTGGCCAGCGGACAACGGGGGTGGAAGACGCAACCGCTTGGCGGGGTGCGCGGGCTGGGAACCTCCCCGTTCAAGGGGGGAACGCGCGACAGACGCTTGCCCGGATCGAACCGTGGAGCGGCGGCCAGCAGCGCGCGCGTGTAGGGGTGGGCGGGCGCTCTCAGCACGTGGTCGGCGGCCCCGATCTCCACCACCCGCCCGAGATAGAGCACAAGAACGCGGTCGGCCATCGCCCGCACCACGTCCAGATTGTGCGACACCACCAGACAGGTCAGGCCAAAGCCGCGCTGGAGATCCACCAGCAGATTGACGATGTCGCCCTGCACGGAGAGATCCAGCCCGGCGGTCGGCTCGTCGGCCACCAGCAAGCGGGGTCGCAGAACCAGGGCGCGGGCGATGCCCACCCGACGGGCCTGCCCGCCGCTGACCTGATGCGGGTGCTTGTCGAGCACGCCGTCCGGCAGCCCGACCCGCCGCAGCAGGTCGAGCACGCCGGGCCACGCCTCGGCCAGCGGCACGTCGTGGATGCGCAGCGGCTCGGCCAGCAGATCGCGGATTTTCATGCGCGGCGACAGAGCGGCGGCGGGATCCTGAAAGATCATCTGCGCGGCGCGGCGAAACGCCTTGAGATCGCGTCCACGCAAGCCGGTGATGTCGGCCCCGTCGAAGCGCAAGCTTCCCGCCGTGGGCGGAACCAGCCCCAACGCGGCGCGAATCAGCGAGGTCTTGCCCGACCCGCTTTCGCCGACGACTCCCAGCGTCTCGCCGCGCGCAAGCGCGAAGGACACCGACCGCACCGCCGGAACGGGGCCGAAATTCAGCGACAGGCGGTCCACCGACAGCAAGGGGTCAGTCACGGCGCCATATCCTCACACCAGCAGACAGGCGGCGGCGTGGCCGCCGTCGCCATCCACCGGGCGCAACTCCGGCACGGCGTCGCGGCAGGAATCGATCGCCTGGGAACAGCGCGGAGCGAAGACGCAACCCGGCGGCAGCCGCGTCGGGTCCGGCGCGTCGCCGGGAATCGTCGCTAGGGTGGCGCGGCGAACGACGTCCGCGCCGATCTCGCAGGCCAGCAGCGCGCGGGTGTAGGGATGGCGCGGGGCGCCCAGCACGGCGGCGGCGGGGCCGCGCTCCACCAGCGCCCCGGCGTAGAGCACCGCCACATCGTCGCACAGGTGCGACACCAGCCCCAGGCTGTGGGAAATCAACAGAATGGTTCCCTGGAAGCCGTGGCGAAGCTCGTCGATCAAGGCGACGATCTGCCCCTCGATGGTGGGATCGAGCGCGGTGGTCGGCTCGTCGGCGATCAGCAGATCGGGTTCGCACAGCAGGGCGGCGGCGATCATGATCCGTTGCCGCATGCCGCCGCTGAACTGGTGCGGGTAATCGCGGATCCGCCGCGCCGCGTCGGGAATGCCAACCCGCGTCAGCATCGCCACCGCCCGCGCCATCCGGTCGCGCCGCGACGCCTTCGGCGCCTTGGCGCGTTGCAGATCAACGAGTTGGGTTCCGACGCGGAACACCGGATTCAGCGCCCCCATCGGATCCTGAAAGATCATGGCGAAGCGGGAGCCGCGCAGCGCGGCGACGGCGGCCTCCGGCTCCGCCAGCAAATCACGGCCCTCATACAGGATCCCGCCGTCCAGCCGTGAGAGGTTGGCGGGCAGCAAGCGCGTGATCGCCGAGGCCAGGGTCGATTTGCCCGATCCCGATTCCCCGACCAGCCCAACGATGCGCCCGCGCCCAAGATCAAGCGTGACGTTGCGCAGGACCTCGGCGGGGCCAGCGCTGGTCGCGAAGGACACCGACAGGTCGCGGATGGCGATCAGCGGGTCCGCGTCCTGCGTCGGTCGGGTCATGGCTCCACCCTCAGCTTGGGGTCGATGGCGTCGCGCAGCGCTTCGCCGAACAGGGTGAAGCCCAGCGTCGCCAACGTCAGCATCCCCGCCGCGACGATCACCGGCCAGGGCGATTGCGACAGGGTGGTGTAGCCGTCGTGCAGCAGCGTCCCCCAACTGGCGCGCGGCGGCGGCACCCCGACGCCCAGGAAACTCAAGCCGGCCTCGATGGTGATGACCACGGGAATGTCCATGCTGGCCAGCACGACCAGCGGGCCAAGAATGTTGGGAACCAGATGATGCGCCGTGATCCGCCAGGGTTGCGCGCCCAACACCCGTTCGGCCTCCAGAAACGGGCTGTTGCGCAGGCTCAGCGTTTGCGCCCGTGCCACCCGGCCGAAATGCGGAATCAGCGTGATCGCGACGATCAGGATGACCTTGTCCAGCCCCGGCCCCAGCAGCGCCACCACCGCCAGCGCGAAGACCAAGGTGGGAAAGGCGCTGACGATGTCGAAGACCACCAGGATCGCCCGCTCCCCCCAGGGCGAGGCGTAAGCCGCCGCGATGCCCAGCAGAGTTCCCACCGCCAGCGCGATGGCGATGGTGGACAGCGCCACCAGCAGCGCCACCCGCCCGCCATCGGCCGTCCGGCTGAACAGGTCGCGGCCAAGATGGTCGGTGCCCAGCCAATGGGCCGTCGACGGCGCGCCGAAGCGGGCCAGAATGTTGAGCTTGTTCGGATCATAAGGGGCCAGCGGCGGGCCGATGACGCCGAGCAGCAGCACCGCCACGACCAGCAACAGCCCTAATCGCCCGACGGGCTGACGCCACACCCGCCCGAACACCGCGCGCATCAGCGCTCCTCCGCCTTGGCGATGCGCGGATCAAGCCACGCGTAGCTGAGATCGACCAGAAGATTGGTCAGGGTGAACAGGCCGACCACCACCAGAACGCAGGCCTGCACCACCGGGTAATTGCGCGACGCGATGGCGTCGTACACCAGCGTGCCGATTCCGGGCCGGGCGAACACGATTTCGGCGAAGATCGCCCCGCCCAGCAACCGCCCGACGCCCAGCCCCAGAACCGCCACGGTCGGAATCGCCGCCGGTTTCAGGGCGTATTTGTAGACGATCACCCGCTCCGCCACGCCATAGGCGCGCAGCGTGCGGATGTGCGCCTCCCCCAGCACATCGAGCAGGGAGGCGCGCAGCAGCCGCGCGATGTAGCCGATCCAACCCAAGGCGAGCGACAAGGCGGGCAAGGCCAGCCGGGCCAACTGGTCGCCCAGCGTCCCGCTTCGGCTGACGCCCAGCACGGGAAACCAGTCGAGCCAGACCGAAAAGATCATCAGCAGCAGGATCGCCACCACGAAATTCGGGATGGCGATGAAACCGATGCTGACCGCCGCCGCCACCCGGTCGATGAGGCTGCCCGGATGGGTCGCCGCGTAGCAGCCCAGCGGCACGCCGAACAGGATGGCGAGGCCGATGGCCGACAGGGTCAGGCTGACGGTGTAGGGCAGAACCTCCGCCACCATGGTGACGATGGGGCGGCCCGACACGACGTCATTGCCAAGATCGCCGCGCAGCACGTTCCACAGGAACAGGGCGAAACGCTCGGCCACCGGGCGGTCCAGCCCCATCGCGTGGGAAAAGGCCTGAACCGCTTCCGGCGTGGCGCGCGGGCCAAGCAGCGCTTGCGCCGGGTTGCCGGGGATGACCAGGGTCAGGGCGAACACCAGGGCGACCGCCCCGACCAGCACCAGCGCGGTGGTGGCGAGGCGGCTCCCAATCCGGCGAAGAAGCCTCACGCCGGGCTGAACCGATTGTAAAGCTGGTCGTCGCCGTTGGGCAGAATGCCCGGCGTCAGCCAATCCTTCAGCGCGTAGACGTTGACCTCGTGGGTCAGCCAGATGAAGGCGGCGGACTCGTCGATCAGCTTTTGCGCCTCGATGTAGAGCCGGGCGCGTTCGGCGGGATCGGTGACGCCGCCCGCCTTGGCGAACAGCGCGTCGTATTCCGGGCTGTTCCAGCGCTGCCAGTTCCAGCTTCCGATTTGCGAGGCGGTGAACCATTGCAGTTGGAACGACGGATCGGCCTTGCCGCCGAAGCGTTGCAACGACAATTCCAGATTTTTGCCCGCCTCGCCGTTGCCCGCCGACCAGAAGCTTCCGCCCTCCTGCACGTCGAGATCCAGGGTGATCCCGGCCTCGGCCAACTGCGCCTGAACGATGATTCCGGCGTTCTGGTAGGCGGGCTTGTTCAGCAGCGTCAGTTTGGCGCGCAGGGCGGGAACCCCGGCTTCGGCCAGCAGCTTTTTCGCGGCGGCGACGTCGCGCGCGTGGCGCGGCGCGTCCTTCCAATTGCCCAGCAGCCCCGGCGCGACCGGGCCATAGGCGCGACCGACCGCGCCGTTGTAAGCCCCCTCGATCACCTGATCGACGTCGATGGCCAAGCGGATCGCCCGGCGCACGCGCGGATCGTTGAAGGGCGGCTTTTCGACGTTGACGCCGATCCACACGAAGTTGATCGAATCCTGCTTGAGGATCTTGGCGCCGGGGATTTTGGCGATGTCGGCGGCGTTTGCCGGTTCGATGGCGGTGAATTGCAGCTCGTCAGCGCGGAAGGCCAGCTCCGCCGTCTTGGAGTCGCGCACCGGGCGCAGGATGATTTCCTCAAAACCCGGCTTCGGCCCCTGAAACTCCGGGTTGGCCTGAAGGACGACGCGCTCGTTCGGGCGCCATTCCTTCAACAGATAGGGGCCGGTGCCGATGACCTTGGTCGGCTGGTCGGCGCGGTACGCCCCCGCCTCATAGGCCTTGCGCGAGATGATGAGGCCGGAAATGTCGGGCAGCGCCACCTGCCACAGCGCCGGGGCCGGGGTTTTCAGCCGGATGCGGCCGCTGTGCGTTCCCGTGACCTCAACCTCCTCCAGCGCGGCGAAATCCGTGCTGTACAGCACGGGTTTGCCGTCGGCGCCGGGCTTGATCGCGCGCTCGAAGGAGAATTTCACGTCGTCGGCGGTCAGCTCGCCAAAGCCGCCGTGGAATCGCAGGCCCGGCTTCAACTCAAACTCGATGACGGTGTCGGAAACCTGCTCGATCCGCTTGGCGGCGGACAGTTCCCACTCAAAGCTGCCGGGTTTGAAGGCGATCAAGCCCTGAAGCACCACACGCAAAAGGTTGCCTTCCGGAAAGCTCAAGCGGTTGAGCGGGTCGAACGGCGGCTGGACGTCGCGCGGCAAGGCCAGCGTGACGCTCTTGCGGCCCGATTGGGCAAGGACCGGCAGAGAAAAGCTGGTTCCGGCGACGCCCAACGCGGCCCCGGCGGCCAAAAGCTGGCGTCTGTTCAACGTGGCCATGGTGAGGTCCCCTTCGCTTGCGGATCGGTTGGCGGCGGCCCTGCGTTCGATCATCGCCTAGAGGGCAGGATCGGACACAGCAAAACCCGACAGGCCCAGCGTGTCCAGCACCATCGCCGTCTCAGAAAACGCGCCAGCCTCCAGAATGGCCGCGCTCAAGAACCGGATTTTGAGCCTCTGGCGGCGGCCATCGCCGAAGACACGATCACCACAAGCCTTTCCAACATTCCGGAACCGCAAGATAGGGCGCGCAAATCCCGGCGTGGCTGAGGTTGTTCCACTCTAAACAGGCGCAAAACCCGCCAGCATCCCGGCGTAGGCTTTGGGCAAGGGGTGGGCGTAACCGCCGCGCTTGCTGGTGCGCAGGCCCAGCGCCGCCAGCCCTTCCACCAGCTTCACGGCGGCGGACACGCCGTCCACCACCGGCACGCCGAACTCTTGGCTCAGCGCGCGGGCCAGATCGGCCATTCCGGCGCAGCCCAAAACAATGCTTTCCGCCCCATCCTCGTCCAGCGAGCGGGCAATTTCCGCCCGCAGACGCTCCAGCGCGCCGGAGGTCGGATCCTCCAGCGCCAGAACCGGCACCTCGGCGGCGCGGACCCGACAGCGCCCGGCCATTCCATAGCGTTGGGCCAACCGCTCCAGCGCCGGGACCGAGCGTTGCAGCGTCGTCACCACGCCGAAGGATCCGCCGAGCAGGCTGGCTGTCTGCATCGCCGCTTCGCAGATGCCGACCACTGGCCCGCGCGCCACGCAGCGGGCGGCGTCCAGCCCGACATCGTCGAAACAGGCGATCACCGTCCCGGCCAGCGGCGTTCCGGCGCGCGCGGCCTCGCGTTCGCGCCGGGTGATTTCCTCCAGCAGGCCGGGAACGGCCAGCGCCTCGTCGTAATAGCCCTCGATGCTGGCCGGACCCATCGCCGGGTTGACCGCCAGAATCCGGGTGCCGGGCGCGGCGGCGTCGCGGGCGGCGGCCCCGATGCGCGCGGTCATCGACGCGGTGGTGTTGGGGTTGACGACCAGGATCTCCATCACGCGGCCCTCAGGCTTTGCCGCAAGCGGCGGCGGCGCAGCCCGACCACCGCCAGCAGACACAGCCCGATCATGGTGAAGGAGAACAGGGTGGTCAGCGATCCCAGCGCGTAGAGCACCGGCGTCGTGACGTTGGTGGTCATGCCGTAAATCTCCAGCGGCAGCGTGTTGAAGGACCCGGCGGTCATCAGCGTGCGGGCGAACTCGTCGTAGGACAGGGTGAAGCCGGACATCCCCACGCCGATCAGGCTGGGCAGCAGGATCGGCAACACGACGTGGCGCACCGTCTGCCACGGGCTGGCCCCCAGATCGCGCGCCGCCTCCTCATAGGCCGGGTTGAAGCGGTTGAAGATGGCGAAGACGATCAGCAGGCCGAAGGGCAGCGTCCAGGTCAGATGCGCGCCCAGGGCCGAGCCGTACCAGGTCGGTTCCAGGCCCAGGATGTTGAACAGCAGGCCGATGCCCAGGCTGACCAGGATGGACGGCACGATCAGGCTGGCCACCGCCAGATAGAACAGCGCGTCGCTGCCGCGAAAGCGCCGCCGGAAGGCGAAGCCCGCCAGCAGCGAAAACAGCACGGTCGCCATCATCACCACCAGCGCCAAGGCGATGGAGCGGCGGAAGGATCCGCCGAAATCGCCAACCGCCTGCTGCTCGAACAGATTGCGAAACCAGTGGGTGGAGACGCCGTTCATCGGAAAGGTCAAGCCGCCCTCCGGCCCCTGGAAGGACAGAACCAGAATGGTGATGGTCGGGCCGTACAGGAACAGGACGAACAGGCCGAAAAAGCCGGCCAACAGGTAAAAGGACAGGCCCCGCTTGGCGTCGGACATGGCTCACAGCTCCTTTCGGATGTCGACGACGCGCAGCATCGCCGCGACCATCAGCAGGACCACGGCCAGAAGAATGACCGCGTTGGCCGCCGCCGCCGGGTATTGCAGCAGGGAGATTTCGTTGGCGATCATCAGACCGATGGAGGCGCTTTGCCCGCCGCTCATCAGCCGCACGGTGATGAAATCGCCCATCACCAGCGTGACGACGAAGATGGAGCCGATGGCGATGCCCGGCTTGGACAGCGGCAGGATGACGTTCCACACCACTTGCCAGCCCGCCGCCCCGGCGTCGCGCGCGGCTTCCACCAGCGCCCGGTCGATCCGCATCATTGAATTGAAGATCGGCACCACCATGAACAGCGCGTTCAGGTGGACATAGGCCAGCACCACCGAGAAATCGGAAAACAGCAGAAATTCCAACGGTTGGTCGATCACCCCGGCGGCGATCAGCGTGGAGTTCAACAGCCCGTTCCGCCCCAGAAACGGGATCCAGGAGATCATGCGGATGATGTTGGAGGTCCAGAACGGAATCGTGCAAACCAGGAACAGCACCATCTGCCAACTGGTGGAGCGGATGTGAAAGGCCAGGAAATAGGCCACGGCGAAGCCGATCACCAGGGTGATGGCCCAGGTGAGCGCGGCGAACTTCACCGTGTTCAGATAGGTTTTCCAGGTGACGGGCGAGGTCAGCAATTCGGCGTAATTGGTCAGCACGAAATCGGGGATCACGCGCACGCTGTCGTAATCCCAGAAGCTCACCACCAGGATGGTCAGGATCGGAATCAGCAGGAACAGGATCAGCGTCACCGCCAGCGGGGCCGCTTGCAGATAGGGCGCGACACGGCGCCAGCGGCGGGCGTGAACCGCGCCGCCGCCCGGCTGTGTCTGGCCTGATGGGACGTGGCCCGGCGTGGCTTGGGTGGCGGTCACGGTCATGGGGAACACTCCCTTTTGGGCCGCGACGAACGCGCCGCCCAAAAGGGGGGCGGGCGTTCGTTGCGGTTTAGAAACAGATCAGGCGGCGATGAACTCGTTCCACTTGCGGACCATGTAACGATCCTCGTCCATCACGGCGTTCCAGCAGGCGACGCGGCCCATCCGCTCTTCAAAGGATCCGCCGTCGCGCACCGCGCCCGCCTTTTCCATCACCTTGCCTTCGGGGTTGAGGATGTCGGTCTTGGCGGGCTTGCCCTCCATCCAGAAGGCCCATTCGTCCGCCGACATGTGTTGTTTGGCGGTGTCGAGCACGGCGGAGTAATAGCCCTGGCGGTTCAGATAGGCGCCGACCCAGCCCGACAGATACCAGTTGATGTATTCATAGGCGGCGTCCAGCTCCAGCCCGGTCAGATGCTTGGCCAACCCCAGCCCGCCGCCCCAGGCGCGGTAGCCTTCCTTCAGGGGTTGATAGACGCAGGGAATGCCCTTGGCGCGCACGGCGGCGACGGCGGGCGACCACATGGATTGGATGATGACCTCGCCGGACGACATCAGATTGACGCTCTCGTCAAAGCTCTTCCAGAAGGCGCGGAACTGGCCCGCCTTCTTGGCTTCGGTCATGATCGCCAGGGTCTTGTCGATCTCCTCCTTGGTCATGTTGCCCTTGTCGCCATAGGTCACGGCGCCCATGGCTTCGCAGACCATGGCGGCGTCCATGATGCCGATGGACGGGATGTTCAGCAGCGACGCCTTGCCCTTGAAGGCGGGATCCAGCAGATCCTTCCAGCTCGAAATCGGGCGGCCGACCAGATCGGGGCGGATGCCCAGCGTGTCGGCGTTGTAGATGGTCGGAATCAGCGTCATCCACTGGGTGGGCGACTTGGCGAATTTCGTGGAATCCTTGCCTTCGACGAAACCGACGCTGTGCGGGGCGGTGCCCTGCGCGATGGCGCTGGACGGCGTCAGCTTGCCGTTGACGAAGATCGGCACGATCTTGTCGAAATTCTTCAGCTTGCCGACGTCCATCGGCTGGATGACGCCCGCCGGGAAGATTTTCTTGGCGATCCAATATTCAATGTCGGCGATGTCGTAGGATTTCGGCTGTGTCGCCGCGCGCTGGGTCACGGCGTCGGAATCCAGCGCCGTCATTTGCAGGGTGAATCCCAGATCCGCTTTCACCTTGTCGGCGACGGCGTTCAGGTTGGACACGCCGGTGCCGATCTGGCGCAGGGTGATGTTCTTGATGTTCTGCGCCCAGATGGTCGGAAAGCCGGTGATCGCGCCGGACCCGACCGCCACGCCAGCGGCGGCGGCGGTTCCCTTAAGCAGTGCGCGGCGGCTGACGCCGGTGGTGGCGGGGGAACCGGAACGCGTGTCGGACATGCTGAGCCTCCAGTGTGGTCGTGTCGGGTCGATGAGGGAGCGGTTGAAAGACAAGATCGGCCTAGTCAGGACGCCAGCGGATGGGCGTCGGCCCGGTTCCAGCCGATCTGAACCGGCGCGCCGATGGACAGCGGCGCGTCGTAAAAGCGGGTTTCGTCCAGGATGACGGCGAAATCCTCGGCCCCCGCCACGTCCAGGCTGAGGTGAACCGAGGCGCCGTGATACTCCAGCGCGCGCACGGTCCCGTCGGTCCGCAGGTCGCCGCCGCCCAACTGAACACGGTCGGCCCGCACGGCGCACAGCCCGTCGGCGCTCTGGATCACGTTGTGGCCGCCGATGAAGCGGGCGACGAAGGCGGTGCGCGGGCGGTTGAACAGCTCGCGCGGCGGCCCGGCCTGTTCGATGCGGCCCTGGCTCATCACCACCACCAGATCAGCCAGCGCCATCGCCTCCGTCTGGCTGTGGGTGACGTGGATGAAGGTGATGCCCAGCTCGCGGTGCAGGCGCTTCAACTCCTCCCGCATCTTGTCGCGCAGGAAGGGGTCGAGCGCCGACAGCGGTTCGTCCAGCAGCAGCACGCCGGGCCGGGTGATGAGCGCGCGGGCCAGCGCCACGCGCTGTTGCTGCCCGCCGGACAGTTGGGCGGGCAGCCGGGCGGCGTATTTGCCCATGTCGACCAGATCCAGCATCTCGCGCGCCCGGCGGCGGCGTTCCTCCACCGCGACGCCCTTCATCTTCAGGCTGAAGGCGACGTTGTCGGTGCAGTCCAGATGCGGGAACAGGGCGTAGCTTTGGAACATCATCGCCGTGCCGCGCCGGGCGGGCGGCTCGCCATTCACCACCTGGTCGCCGATCAGCAAATCGCCGTCGCTCACGTCCTCGTGCCCGGCGATCATCCGCAAGGTGGAGGTCTTGCCGCAGCCGCTCGGCCCCAGCAGACAGCAATACGCCCCGGCGGCGACGCGCAGGTCGATGGCGTCCACGGCGACCGTGGCGCCATAGGCCTTTGTCAGCTTCACCAGTTCGACAGTCGATCCAGCGGTCGTTCCCGCGCCCGATCCTGTGGTCATGCCGGCCGATCCTATTTTGTGCACAATCTCGATGCCAATTCAGCACAAGGACGATTGTGCACACTGCGTGCCAGCGGGCGGCTTGGCGGAACCCCGCCATTCCCTCAACGCGCAGAAGCCGGGCGGTGATTGATTTCAGCGCAGGTCGCCTGAAATTTGCGCAGAAATGCCCGCTGTGCGACCAATTGCGCCCATGCGCGCGTTAGGCTTTCCCAGCGCGGCAGTTTTGTGCACAATTGCGTCAGACAGAAACGCCACCACCAATAACGGGCCATGAAGATCGCCTTGACCACCGCCGCCCCCCGTCGCTCGCCCCGTGGACGCGGCGGGGCGGAGGCCCGGATCGTCCGCAGCATCGGCGAGGCCATCGCCGACCGCCGCCTTCCCCCCGGCACCAAGCTGGCGGAGGAAAGCCTCGCCCAGGTGTTCAGCGTCAGCCGGGAACGGGTGCGCAAGGTTCTGCTGCTGTTGGCCCAACGGCAGGTGGTGACGCTGATTCCCAATCGCGGCGCCTTCGTCGCCAAGCCAACCCCGCATGAGGCCCGCGAGGTGTTCGAGGCCCGGCGAGTCATCGAACGGGCGATCATGGACAAGCTGGCCGCCCTGCCGCGCCCGCTCCCCCCCGCGACGCTGGCCCGTCTGAACGAGCACCGCAGCCAGGAAGAGGCGGCGGAGCGGGCGGGCGACCGCAAGGCGATGATCCGCCTGTCCGGCCAATTTCACTTGCTGCTGGCGGAGTTCGCCGGAAACGGCACGCTGACCGGGATTTTGGCCGGGCTGATCGACCGTTCGGGCTTGGCCATCGCCGCCTTCGAGCGGCGCTCCTCCCACACCTGTTCGGCGGAGGATCACCGCCGTCTGATCGACGCGCTGGCCGACCCGCAGGACGACACCGCCGTCGCCCTGATGATGGAGCATCTCGACGCGGTGGAGCGTCAGTTGGATCTGGACGCGCGACCGGAGCCGATGGTCGATCTCAAAAGCGTCTTCGCCAGCGAAGAGTGACGGGCTTCAAGGAAACCCTTGCTGACGGGGTGTCCATTCAGCGTTTTCCCTGAAGCTGAGCGCCGCGCCAACTGCGCGACCCGGCCTTGCTGGAGCCTGTGCGCCAGCCACCTCAACAGCCTGCCCTTCGACATTTTGAAGATGAACGGTTCTTTCACCCGCAACCTCCGCAACGCGCGGGGGCGCGTCGGTCTGACCGTCGGCGGAACCCGCCATCGCTTGGAGGAACGCGACGCCTTCCTCTATCTGGTGCTCTCTCGCCCCGACAGCGGCCTGTAGCCGCCGAACCGTCAGCCGTCGATGGGCGCCAGCAAGACGTCCAGATCGTCGGCGGTCAACAGATCCGCTTCCGTCGTCGTCGCGTCATAGACCGCTTCGCCCAACTGGCGTTTGCGGTCCTGAAGGGTGAGCATGCGCTCCTCCACCGTACCGACCGTCACCAGCTTGTAGACGAAGACCGGCTTGTCCTGGCCGATCCGGTGGGCGCGGTCGGTGGCCTGGTCCTCCACCGCCGGATTCCACCAGGGATCATAGTGAATCACCGTGTCGGCGGCGGTCAAATTCAACCCGGTGCCGCCCGCCTTCAGGCTGATGAGGAACAGCGGGGCCTCGCCCGCCTGGAAGCGGCGCACCGGCGTCTCGCGGTCGCGGGTGTCGCCGGTCAATTCGACAAAGGGAATCCCCAACCTCGCCAGTTCCGGCTTTATCAGATCAAGCATGGAGGTGAATTGCGAGAACAGCAGAATCCGCCGACCATCGGCCAGCAGATCGGGCAGCAGTTCCAACAAACGTTCCAGCTTGGCCGACGCCGCCCCCTTCTCCACCCGCTTGCGCGCGCTCTCCAGCTTGACCAGCCGGGGGTCGCAACAGACCTGCCGCAGCTTCAACAGCGCGTCCAAAATGGTGATGTGGCTGCGGGCCAAGCCCTTGCGGGCGATTTCCTCGCGCACCCGCTGGTCCATCGCCAGCCGGATCGTTTCGTACAAATCCCGCTGGGCGGCCTGGGGATCGACCCGCTCGACCATCTCCGTCTTCGGCGGCAGCTCGCTGGCGACCTCCTCCTTGGTGCGGCGCAGCAGGAAGGGGCGAACCCGGCGGGCCAACACCCGCTGCCGCTCCGCGTCGCCATGCTTTTCAATGGGCGTGCGGAACAGGCGGCGGAAGCCGGTGCGGTCGCCGAACAGCGACGGCGCGGCGACGGAGAACAGCGACCACAACTCGTCCAGATTGTTTTCCACCGGCGTGCCGGTCAGACACAACCGTTGCCGCGCCTCCAACGCCTGGGTCGCCTTGGTCGCCTGCGAGGTCGGGTTTTTCAGATACTGGGCCTCGTCGAAGATCGCCAGATGCCAGGGTTGCGCCTCCAGCACCGCGCGGTCGCGCGGCAGCAAAGCGTAAGAGGTGACGACCAGATCATACTCGGCCAGATCGCCATGCGCCGCCTTGCGCTGCGGGCCATGCAGGACCAGCGTGCGCAGATCGGGGGCGAAGCGCGCCGCCTCGCTGCGCCAATTGCCCAACACGCTGGTTGGGGCGATCAGCAGGCAGGGGCGGTCCATCCGCCCGGATTCCTTCTCGATCAGCAGATGGGTCAGCGCCTGCACCGTCTTGCCCAGCCCCATGTCGTCGG
Organism: Azospirillum cavernae; assembly: GCF_003590795.1. Taxonomy (GTDB): domain Bacteria; phylum Pseudomonadota; class Alphaproteobacteria; order Azospirillales; family Azospirillaceae; genus Azospirillum; species Azospirillum cavernae. The sequence goes on along the minus strand of NZ_QYUL01000005.1, from coordinate 147,126 downwards.
CGAGCAGCCCGCCGAACCCATGCGCGGCCAGGAATTGCAGCCAATTCACCCCCGTCCGCTGGTAGGGCCGCAGCGTGGCGCGCAAGCCGTCGGGAAGATCCACCACCGGCACCCCGCCCGCCTCGCGCAGGCTGCGCGCCATGCCGCGCACGGCGTCGGCCCCCAGCAACGGCACCCCGGCGGCGGACGCCGCCTCTTCCAGCGCGGCCAGATCGCCCAGATGGGTCCGCCCAATCCGCAACGGGCCGCCATCGGCGCCCGGGGCTTGCAGCCCGAACAGCTCCATCAGCACGCCCAGCATCGGGCGCAACCGCTCGACCTTCAGCGGCAGGAAGCGGTCCTTGCCAACCCGCACGAACAGCACCCCGTCGGGGGCCAGCGCGTCGAGCGCCGTTTCCGTTCCATCGTCGGCAAACTCATCCGAACCCAAACGGCCCAAAACCCCGATGAGGGAGCGCAGAACCGGGAGCAGCTCGACCCGCTCCCCGCCCACCTCGATGCCAAGCGACAGGCCGAACCAATCGATTCCCGTCCCCTCGCCAACCTCCATCGTCCAACTCTGCGGCGCTTCGAGGATCTGGTAGGGGAAATCGGCGTCGATCTCGATCCCCCACCCCTCGGCCCGCAGATCCGGCAGGAGTTCGAGGCAGAAATTCAGCCAATGGCTCGTCTCGTCAAATTCGCCGGTCGGGCCGGTCGGCGACATGAACAGGCTCCGCCGCACGCTCTGCCCACGCCCGATGGTGAGCGGCGTCTCGTTCAGGACCAAGCCCGCGCGCCGCAACCGAGCCGACGCGGCGGCCTCCGCCTTGGGTTGGCGGGGCGCGGTGACGAGAACCCCGTCCTCCATCCATTGCAGCGGCCCCGTCTCCTCCACCAGACCAACGCGGCGCCCGGCATAGTCAAAGCCCAACGCCGCCACCGCGACCTTGTCCGACACGGTCATGCCATAGGCGTAGGGCGTGTAGGGCCGGGTCGCCTGCCCCAGACGCAACAGCGGGCGCGGTGTCACGCGGCGGGTTTCCGTCTGGGTCGGGGCGGCGGGGCGCGTCGGCAGCGGCAGGCCAAGCGATTCCACCCCGGCCACAAAGGCGGCGACCTCCCCCGGCGGCAAGGACGGCGCGGACAGCAGGGCGGCGGCCAGATGCGGACGAATGTCGGCTTCCACCGCGCCGCACTCCCCGCTCTCCCGATCCACATACAGCAACGGCGTGGTCGGCAGCGTCAGCGCGGCGGGGGAGTCCAGCGCGATGGAAAACCGCTGCCGCCCCCGCTCGTCCGCCACCCAACAGGCCGTTCCCCGTCGCGTCGGGCCGGAGCGCAGTGGCGGGTTGGCGCGGAAATCCTGCCAATGGAGCCGCCCGGTTTTCAGCATCCGCTCGACCAGCCAGCCGCTCCATTCCCCCCGCAACAGGCTGCCCTCGTCGCGCCGCCCTGCCACCGCCATGGTGTTTTGGGCCAGGCTGGTCAGGATGGTCCGGTCGGATGGGGTCACAAACTTCACGGTCGTCAGGGTTCGAATCTGCTCGAAACCATAGGGTTTCTCGTCCGCGCCAAAGGCGCCGTCCTTGCGGATGGAGACGGACAAGGGTTGAACCACCGCCTCCGCGCCGCCCGCCCCGCTGTCCAACCGCAGCGCATACAGAAGCCGCTTGCGCACCGTTTCGGGATAGACGTCGCCGCCGTCAACCGCCGCCGCGTCGCTCAACCGGGACAAAAGCGCCTGCAAGGGCGGCGACAGCGCGGGAACCGCCGCTTGAGGCGGCGTAAATTCCGGGTCGCTCGGGACGCGCCGCGCCGTAAGCGTTGGCAACGGCGCTGATGGCAATCGTTCGACCGCGCTCAACACCCAGTCGATGAGAACGGCGGCGACATGTTTGCAATTGAAGCCAACCGGGCAGTCGCACTCGCCCGAAAGCGCCGAAAGCCGGTCGTTGCCCAGTTGAAGCAGGATGCTCTGCGCGTAGGGGATTCGGTGCGACCCTCGCACGGTCGCGGACAGGCGGATCGCGCCTTTCGTCAAACGCTGCGCCTGAAGGGCGGAAACCCGCCCTTCGCGCTGATAGGCGGCCCCCAGGCTGAAGGTGGCCGCGTCAAAAAGGCGTTGGAGAGACGAAAGGGGGATCACGCGAAGGAAGTCCTTGTGGCGGGTCGCCGTTCATCCGGCCCCATCTTTCTTGGCGGTTGCAGACGCCGTGTCAAGACCGCGTCGCCCCGCTCACCCCCCCCGCTTCCGTCCATTCGTCGGGCAAACGCCTTTTAAACCGCCTGCGCGCGGGACCTCTGCGTGCGTGACGGCGCGGTTGGCCACCCCACCCGCAGACGGTTACTTTGATCGGCCAGCGGACTGGACGAAATTGTCATAGGGCAATTCGGCGACGCGGAACCACAATTGCGCTTCGTCCAGGAACGGTTTCCAACTGTCATAGACGGTCTTGAAGGCTGGGTTGGTTTTGCCGATCTCGTCATACAGTTCAAAAGCGATCTTGTGCGCGGCTTCCATCAGGTCGCGCGGATAGGGGCGCAGTAGAGCGCCTTTGCCGACCAGACGCTTGAGGGCTTTGGCGTTCTCCGCGTCGTAACGCGCGGTCATCGCGCTGTTCGCCTCCGCGCAGGCCGCCGTCAGAATCGCCTTATAGGATTTGGGCAGGGCTTCCCATTCCTTCAGATTGACATAAAGCGAAACCTGCGGCCCGCCTTCCCACCAGCCCGGATAATAATAATGCTTGGCGACCTGATAGAAGCCGAGCTTTTCATCGTCATACGGGCCGACGAACTCCACCGCGTCGATGGTGCCTTTTTCCAAGGCCGGATAGACGTCGCTGCCCGCGATCTGCGTCGGCGTGGCCCCCAGCTTGCTCATGATCTGCCCGGCGATCCCGGCGATGCGGATCTTCAGTCCGGCAAAATCGGACAGAGATTTGATTTCCTTGCGATACCAGCCGCCCATCTGAGCGCCGGTGTTGCCCGCCGGAAACTGGATGATGTTGTAGTTCTTGAAGAAACTCCGCATCAACTCCTGACCGCCGCCATATTGGTGCCAGGCGTTTTGCTGACGGGCGTTCGGGCCGAAGGGAATCGCCGTGTCGAAGGCGAAGGTCGGATCCTTGCCGACATAATAGTAACCGCAGGTGTGGCCGCAATGAACGGTGCCGTTCTGCACCGCGTCGAGCACCTGGAGACCGGGGACGATTTCGCCAGCCGCGTGAACGCGAATCTGAAATTTGCCGTCGGTGGCCTCGGCGACGCGCTTGGCGATCATCTCCGACGTGCCCATCAGGATGTCGGTGCTTTTGGGAAAGCTCGACGCCAGACGCCATTGGACGTCCGGCTGGGTCTGGGCGATGGCCGGAGCGGCGACGCCGCTGACCGCCAGACCGACACCGGCGGAGGTGAGGAAGGCGCGTCTTTTCATTTCTGATCTCCCACAAAGTCCGATGCGCGGATCATCGGCCTTACCCTTTGACATTGAAAAAGAATGTCCGCTTCGTATGGTCACGCACAACAAAGCAGCCGTTTGACCATCGCGCATCGACCAATTCCGCATGTCTGCTCTTCGGGCTTGGTTGGGCGTCACAGGGCATAAGGTTCCTCCCCCCTTGGCCTTCAGCCGCCGGAGGGACTATACCGAAAGGACAGGGTACGGATACGGAGCGCCCTCGCGATGGTGACGGCAGCGCAAAAGCTGGGAAAATACGAGCGTCTTGATCGGATCGCTCAAGACGGCGATGTCGTGCTGCATCGGGGCGTTGACCCGGCCAACGGTCGCGCGATTCTGTTGCACAGCGCTCGGCTGGCCGGTTTCGTTGGTCAGGATGAGCGCTTGGCGCGCTTTCGTCGGGAGGCTGGCGCGGCGGCCCGGCTGATTCATCCGAACATTGTTCCCTTCTACGCCTCGGGTGAGACGGACTCCGTCGTCTTCATCGCCACGGAGCCGGTGAGCGGGACCAGCCTCGACCAGGTCATCGACCAACTCACCGATTGGGCCGACCGGCTGACCATCCTGCGCTCTGCCCTGGACGCGCTGTTCGCCGCGCACCGCAACGATCTGGCGCATGGGGCGCTCAGCCCGGCGGCGATCTGGCTGCGCGTTGATGGAACCATTGCCGTCAGCGGGTTTGGTCTGGCCGCGCTGCACGCCACGCAGGCGACACAGGCCGATGATCTACGGGCGGCGGAGCTTCTGGCCAAGCGACTGCTGGCCACTCATGGGGAGCGGCCAGCGGTCTCCGCCCTGTTGGCCCGGCTTGACACGACGCACGGCGGCTTTTCCAGCGTCGGGGAACTGCGCGACATTGTGGCTGGGTTGGTGTCCGACAAGACCAATGCCGTTCGTTCCCCGTTGGCGTGGCGACCACTGGCGGCGCTGCTGCTGATTGGTCTGGTGGTGTTCGGTGGGTTTGTTTGGCAACGGAAGTTCGCCAAGGTCAGGGCGCTTCCCACCATGTCCGCGCCTGCGCCGCCAGCCGCGCCACTCGCGCCACAGGGGCCAAGCGCGCCACCGGACATGTCGGCGGCAGACGTTCCAACGCCGCCTCCGCCATCGCCGGAACAGCCGCAGGAACCAAGCTCCCCGGAACCACCCCCGCCACAACCGGCCCCGCCCGTTGCTGGGCCGCCTGCGGATGAAGAGCCGCTGGTGGGCATCCTGCCCGAAACGCCGGTTGCCGCGCCGCGTCCGTCGGCGGTCGATCTTGACAGGGCCTTGCGGTCGATCCCTTGCGCGGTTGCAACGGTCGAGGAGGTGGACGGTCATCTCGTCGTTTCCGGGGCCGCCGCTGGCGACGCGGCCCGCAACGCCATTCAAACGCTCATGGACCTCCGCGCCGAAGGCTGGGAGGTTCGATTGGACGTCGCGGCTGCTCCTGAACGCTTGTGCGCGCCCTTGGCGCTGGTGGCCGACGCGTTGATGGCGAACGCCGACCAAACGGCGCCGATGACAATGACGTCAATTCCGCGCCCGCTTCGTCCCGGCACGCCGTTGCACAATGGCGATCCGTTGATTCTCGACATCACTGGACCGCCGCACAAGACTCTGTTGCACGTTGATTACTACACGGCGGATGGCGACGTCGTCCATTTGTCGCCAAATCCAGCCGACACGGACACCCAGTTGGAGGCCGGAGCCACACGACGGTTGGGCGAGCGGGTCGGATCCGGACGATACTGGAGCGTCGGACCACCCTTCGGCAGCGAACTGGTTGTCGCGTTGGCCTCGGCTACTCCGCTGTTTTCGGCGCCCCGGCCCGAAATCGAACCGGCTTCCGCCTATTTGTCGGCGTTGAAGCAAGCCATCGACGCGCAACCCGCCCTGCCCACGGATGCCAGACCGCATGCCGTGGTCCTGTTCATCACCACCCAGCCGTGAGACTGGATTACGTGGCTTTGGCGAAGCGAGCGACGACGACGGTGATGTTGTCCTGGCCACCCGCCGCGTTGGCGGCCTCAACCAGCGCGGCGCAGGCGCGTTCCGGCACGGTTTCTTGCCCCAGGATCCGGGCGATGGCGGCGTCGGGCAGCATGCCGTTCAAACCGTCCGAACACAGCAACAGCGCGTCATCAGGAAGGAGGGAATGGACCGCCAGTTCGGGTTCCACCTCTTCCCCCGTGCCAAGGGCGCGCAGGATGATGTTGCGTTGTGGCGCCACGCCACGCCCGCCATTGTCGAGCCACATCTGATAAAGGCTGTGGTCGCGGGTCAGGGCGCGCAACTCGCCGTCACGCAAGCGGTACAGTCGGCTGTCGCCCGCGTGAAACACCACCATTTGGGGCGAACCGGGAAGGCGCCACAGGCCAACAGCCGTGGTTCCCATGCCGCGCCCCTCGGCAAAGCCGCGCTGCTTGTTCAGCGCGTGGATTTGTTGGTTGGCCAGCAGCACCGCCGAACGGGCGACGGACAAGGCGTTGCGCACGGTCGGATCATGGTCCACCGGATTCGCCAAGGTCTTGTCGGAATCGTTCGTTGCGGATGTGGTTGGGGTTGTGGGAGGCGCGAAATCTTCCAGAAAGCCGCTGATGACCTCAACGGCGGTACGGCTGGCGATGTCCCCCCCGGCGTGACCGCCCATACCATCGCAGACCACCGCAAACTCGCCCGTTGTCCCAATGCAAAAACTGTCTTCGTTGCGGGCGCGGACGCGTCCAACATCGGTTTGTCCGGCGGCGATCAGGGAAAAGGCGGCGTTGGGCATCGGCGTGTGAGGCTCCGGGAGCGCAAAAGGACGCGACCCCAAGACCACCACGGAAAAGACAGGATGGGTCGCTTGGCCGATAATGGCGCAAGGGCCGACAAAGATACAGCGTCGTTTGACGCTCGCTTACACGGAGATGTTGAGATTTTGGCCGCGCGTCGGCGTGACGTTGCCACCGCCATTGGACCCACCTTGCAGCAAGGTCGCCACGGCTGCGGCCTGCTGTTGGTTGTCCTGACTCAGAGTCTTCACGCCAAAATCATATTGGCCCTGAGCTTGGCGCAAGCTGACGGCGGCGCCAGCGGTTGATGAAGTTACATCGAAAGCCATGACGACCTGCCTGCTGACAGCCCACGATGTGGGGCTAGATCACCACATTGACGCGCGCGACGCCCGAACTGACCGAAGCCGGATGCGTCGCCGCTGTGGTGAAATGTGCCACATGGGCGCTGCCCGTGGAAGCGCTCTGTGCGTTGCCAGTCGCCATGGGCTGAGAGGTGGAGCTGTTTGGCGTTGAGGAATCCGTTCCCCCGCTTTGGCCCTTTTTGTCCGATCCGCCGACCGTCACCTCGAAAGCGGCGGCGCGCGACGCCTCTTTTTCCTGCTGTTGCGCTTCCTTGTACTGCTTCAGCGCCGCTTCGGTGGGGATTTGGGAAACCGTCTTCCCGTTTGCCGGGTCGCGATACTGCATCACCAGACGGGACGCGTCGACGTCGTAGGAAAAGGCGATCGTCGGATAACGGTTCACCAGGGGATCGGTGGTGTCTTGCTGCGACGGAATCGAGCTGTCGGCCCCCTTTTCAACGGTTTCCCCGTTGCGGGCCGTCATGACAGGAAACGGACGCAATGCCGTTGATGTGGATGGCGCCACATTCATGACCAGCAATTCCATATGTTGGAAACACCTGGAGATAAAGATACATAGAATGCCGTACAAAGTAAAGACTTTGTTCATACTTATTCAGGATTGCACCCTCAGCGAAACCGCCCGTATTGCGCTTCCGTCTTGGGTTTCGCCTTGAAACCACATAAAATTTTCCAGAAAAGCTTGCGCGCCCGCCCCCACATGCCTAAGGCTATCGGTCATGGCCACGATCACAGAAGCCCTTACAATCGCTCTTGATCTGCATCTTTCCGGGCGATTGGGGGAGGCGCAGGAACTTTACACCCGCATCCTGGACGCCGACCCGGATCATCCCGACGCCCTGCATTTTCTGGGGGTGCTGGCCGGTCAGATCGGCCAGGGAGATTTGGGTTTGACCCTGATTGGCCGAGCGTTGAAGCTGCGTCCTGACGCCGCAGACATCCACGCCAACCACGCCACCATCCTGCGTGGTCTCAAACGCCGCCGCGAAGCTTTGGCGGCCCATCAGCGCGCCATCGCTCTTCGTCCTGATTTTGCCGAGACTTGGATCGACGCCGCCACGCTCCACCGTGAGGATGGTGATGGAGACCGCGCAATTGCCGCGCTGGAGCGCGCGACTCGCGCGGCTCCGGCTCTTGCCGTCGCCCCGGAGCGGCTCGTTCTTTTGCTGCACGAACGCAGCCGGTTGTTGATCGAAGCCGGGCAGCCTGTGGCCGCCTTGCCGTATTTAACCCGCGCGGTGGAACTGGCGCCCTTCAACGCCGACCTTGCGTTTCTGCTTGGCAACGCGCTGTACGCGGCGGGCTTGCGCCAGGATTCGCTGAGCGCCTATCGGCGAGCGGTGGCTCTGGTTCCTGATTTCCAATCGGCGGTCTTCAATCTGGGCATCGCGCTGGGAAAGATTGATCGGTTGGAAACGGCCTGCGCTGCGCTGTTGCACGCGGTCCGCATTGATCCAACCAACATGGACGCGCTGGAGAACCTGATTATCACGCTGTACGCGCTGGATCAGGAGAATGAGGCCAACGAATGGGCCAGCGCTTTGCTGGACCTGAAAGACCGTCTGGCGCTGGCCCATGCCCCGGCGCAACCGTCTCTTCCAGCCGTTCCGCGCGGCGCGGCGCGGCGAACCCGCAACGTCATTGCCTTCAGCCTGTGGGGCAATCAAGAGATCTACACAAAAGGGGCGGTGGCCAACGCGCATTTGACGAAAACTCTGTTCCCAGGCTGGGAATGCTGGGTCTATCACGATGATTCGGCGCCGCCCGAAACCTTGTCGGCCTTGACGGAGGCCGGAGCGGTTCTCATCGCGATGGCGCCGGGCAGCGGTCCACTCCTTGGCCTTTATTGGCGTTTTTCCGCTTCGGACGATCCGACCGTGGCCCGCTTTCTGTGCCGTGATTGCGATTCCCGGTTGTCGATGAAAGAAAAGCTGGCGGTTGACGCCTGGATCGACTCCGGGCGCCCTTTCCACATCATGCGCGATCACATTCTGCACACAGAATTGATTCTGGCTGGAATGTGGGGGGGAACGGCCGGGTTGTTGCCAGAATTGTTGGGGCTGGCTGAACGCTTCGCCCGCACGGACGTCGACCGCTGGCAAGATCAGCGCTTTTTGCGACGCTTCGTTTGGCCTTTGGTCCGCAATCGCGCGTTGATTCACGATCGGACGCACCCGCGTCATGGCGTTCCATTTCCCGATGGCCCGAGCGGCCCCTTGTCAGACCGGATCGGGTCGCGCGTCGCGCCCGAAATTGCGCCCGGCGACAGGGTCACGGCCTGACGGCGACCACCACCATTCCAACCACGGGTTCCCCGCTCTCAAACCGCAATGTTTCCTGCGTCATCATGGTCAACGCCAGCCCCGACACGGACAGGGCGTCGCGCACATAAATTTCCTTGTGCGCGTAACGGCCATGGGTCGCAACCTGATACGGGGGAAGTTCCGCGTCATCCGCGAGCCGCTCTACGGAAAAGACCAGCCGACCGGCCGGGAGCAACGCCGTGCAGGCGGCCGCAAAGACCTCCCCCAACTCCCCAAAATAGCACAGGACATCCGCCGCCACGATCAGGTCGAAGGAGGAGGGATGCGCGGTCAGATGCGCGACCAGCTCCGCTTCGTCCAACGCGTCATACAGCGCGCGGGCGTGGGCGTGGGCCAGCATGCCGCCCGACAGATCGACTCCGCTCAAACAGCGGGCGTAGGGCCGCAACGCCGCCCCGCACAGCCCGGTCCCGCAACCAGCGTCGAGCACCGCCAAATCGCCACGCGGCTCCGGACCGCTCATCGCGACGGCCTCGGCCAACAATTCCGGCGCGCGATAGCCAAGTTCGGCCAGCTTGCTGTCAAACTCGTTCGCAAACAGGTCGAAGGTCTGCCGCACATAGGCGTCCGGCGCCCGCTCTTCCGCCGAATCACCGATGATGGCCGAACCGATGTGCCGCGCCATCGGGTTGTCCGGGTGGTCGCGCCGCCAATCGCGCGCCAAGCGCGCCGCCGTTTCGACGTCCCCACGCTCATGCAGCAGATAAAGCGCGGTGGCGAAATTGTCGTGACCATCGGTCCAATCCGGGCGCGCCGCCAGCGCCCGCCGGTAGCTGATGGCGGCCTCCGTCAACCGTTCCTCGTCGCGCAGGAGGTTGGCCTGGTTGTTCCAGGCCTCGGCGTAATCCGGCTGCATGACCAACGCCCGCCGATAGGCCCGCGCCGCCTCGACCGTCTGCCCGGTCTGTCGCAGAACGGCGGCGAGGTTGTAATGGACCAGAGCGAGATCCAGCCCACAGGCCAGCGCGGCGCGATAGGCTGAAGCGGCCTCGTCCGGTCGCCCCAACGCGCGCAGGACGTTGCCATGGTTGTTGTGCGCGCCCGCCAAAGCGGGATCGGCGGCCAACGCCGCCCGATAGACGCTGTCCGCCTCCTCCGCCCGACCGGCGGCGGCCAGGGCGTCGGCCTGTCGGCACAAGCGCGCCGCCACGGGAACGGCGGCTTTCGCGCGCACGGCCAAACGGGATGCGGCCATGATGACGTCTCCTGCGAACGGCGGAACAAAATCAATGGCATCTTTACCTTGAACGCCCGATCATGGCACTCCCTTTGGCAGGGCTGGGCCGGAAAGGGCAAAAGGGACTATGGACACCAACAGGCTGGCGCAGGCCCTGGCCCATCATCAGGCCGGGCGCTTCACCGAGGCCGAGCATGGCTATCGGGCCGTGCTGGCCGTTGATGCGAAACACCCGGATGCTTTGCATCTTTTGGGCGTGCTGTCGCTGCAAACCGGCCAGCCGGACGCCGCCATCGACCTGATTGAGCGCGCCATCGCCGAAAATCGTGGGGTCGCCGACTACTGGGACAATCTGGGCAGCGCGCTGGTCGCCAAGAACCATCACGGCGACGCCGTCGCGGCGCACCGCAACGCGGTTCAACTGAATCCCGATGGCGCGCAACGCCGCCACAATTTGGGAAACGCGTTGGCCGCGCTGGGCCGTCATGATCTGGCGCGACGCGCCTTCGCCACGGCGCTGGCTCTGCGTCCGGATTACGCCAAGGCCTGGTACAATCTGGGGAACAGCGAACGCGTCCTGGACCGACTCGACGGGGCCATCGCCGCTCTTTCGCACGCGGTCCGCCTGACCCCCGGCATGGTCGAGGCGCACAACAATCTGGGCGACGCGCTGGCCTTGGCCGGACGTTTGAAAGAAGCCGTGATTCAGCACAGGATCGTCGTCGCCCAACGCCCCGATGACGCCACAGCCCACTACAATCTTGGCGCGATCCTACAACAGCAGGGCGCCAACGAAGGGGCGGAAATCGCCTATCGCGAAGCCTTGAAGCGCCGCCCCCGCCACGCCCCGGCCTTGAACAATCTGGGCACCGTGCTGCGGCGGCTTGGCCGCCCCGATCAGGCCGAACTCTGCCACCGGCAAGCGCTGGAGCTTCACCCGGATTTTGTCGAGGCCCGCTACAATCTCGGCAACGCCCTTCAAGCGCAAGGACGCTACAAGGACGCCGAAACCTGCTTTGAAGAGGCGCTGGCGCAGGAACCCGATCTGGCCACCGCCGCCTACAACCTATCCCTGCTCGCCCTTCTGCATGGCGATCTGGCCCGAGGCTGGGCCGGCTACGAGCGCCGGTTCGCCGCTGGCGAGGTCCGCCCCAACCGGCGCATCGACGCTCCCTTGTGGACCGGCGAAGTGTTGCGGGGCCGTCGTCTTCTGGTGTGGCGGGAGCAGGGGGTTGGCGATGAGATCCTCTTCGCCTCCTGTTACCCGGATTTGCTGGCCTGGAGCGGCGGCAAGGTGACGATCGAATGCGAGCGCCGACTGGTTCCGTTGTTCGCCCGCTCCTTTCCCCAGGCGAATGTCCGGGCGGAAAGCTGCACGGCGGACGCGCGCGAAACCATTCTTCCGCCGGATTGCGACCTGCAAGTTCCAGCGGGAAGCCTGCCCCACCGACTGCGCGATGGCCTGTCCGCCTTTGACGGACAAGCTCCCTGGTTGGTTCCCGACCCGGAGATGGTGAGTCATTGGCGCCGTCGGCTGGACGCGCTGGGGCCGGGTTTGAAAATCGGCATCGGTTGGCGCAGCCAGTTGATGACGGAGGAGCGGCGCGGCGCCTACACCCGGCTCGACCAGTGGGGCGAGTTGTTCGCCGTGCCGGGGGTTGTCTTCGTCAATCTGCAATATGACGACTGCGCCGATGAGATCGCCCAGGCGGAACGGCGTTTTGGCGTGCGCATCCACCGCTGGGCCGATCTTAACCTGAAGGATGATTTTGATTCCGCCGCCGCGCTGACGGTCAATCTGGATCTGGTGATTTCGCCCGCCATGTCGGCGGGTGAGCTGGCGGGCGCGCTGGGGGTTCCGGTTTGGCGGTTTGGCGGTCGGGACTGGACCCAATTGGGAACCGCCACACGGCCCTGGTTTCCATCGATGCGCCTGTTCCAACCCCGAGCGGGCGAGGGATTGGAGGCAACGCTGTCGGCCATGGCGCGGGCGCTGTGCCAGATGGCGGGAACGAAGCCACGGCCCCTTCGCGTCTCGCCCATCACGTCGGAAAGCCTGCTGTCCACGGCCATTGAGCAGCACCGTGATGGGCGGATGGAAGAGGCCCGATCCTCATACCGGACCGTTCTGGCCGTTGAACCCGATCACGCCGACGCTCTGCATCTGCTTGGGCTGATTGACCACCAAACCGGGCGCTCCGAACAGGCTGAGCGGTTGATGCGGGCGGCTTTGCGGGTGGTCGCGGAGTTTCCCACCGCCTGGAATCATCTGGGGTTGGTGTATGAGACCGAGGGGGCGGGCCACGCCGCCGAACACGCCTTCACCCGCGCCCTGGCCCTGCGCCCGGATTTTCCCGAGGCGCTGACCCATCTGGGACTGCACCGGCAGAACACCAAAAAATTGGCGGAGGCGCGAACCCTTCATCAACGCTCCATCCGGCTGGTGATGGACAACCCCGCCGCCCACGCCAATCTTGGCCACGCCTGCGAGGTGGACGGGCGGTTTGTCGAAGCCATTGGTCACTATCGCCGGGCGGCGGCCTTGCGGCCCGACGCCCCGGACGCCCACAACAACCTTGCCACCATGGCGACGTTGACCGGGGATCTGGCGCAAACACGCCCTCATCTGGAGCGCGCCTTGCGGCTGGATCCGAATTTTGCCCTGGCCGCCTGGAATCGTGGATTGCTGGCTTTGGCGGACGGCGATCTGTCCACCGGCTGGGCCGGTTACGGACGGCGTTTTTCCGCGCGCCAGTTGCAACGCGCCCGCCGCATTCCCCGCCCGGAATGGCGCGGGGAACCGCTTGACGGGCGCCATCTTCTCGTCTGGAGCGAACAAGGGGTCGGCGATGAGATTCTCTTCGCCTCCTGCTTCGATGCGTTGAAAGGCCTTGATGGTCCCGTCACCATCGAATGCGACCCGCGCTTGACCAGCCTGTTCACGCGGTCTTTTCCCTGGACGGTCGTCCGGGCGGAAACCGTCGATCGCTTTGGCAAAGAAATGGTGGATCCACCCGATTGCGATCTGCAAGCCCCCGCTGGCGGATTGCCCGCCCTGTGCCGCGCCAACGTCGCCGCCTTTCCCCCGCGTCCGGCCTATCTGGTTCCCGACCCGGCGCGCGTGGCGCTGTGGCGCGAACGGGTGGCGGCGTTGGGGGATGGCCTGAAGATTGGTCTTGGTTGGCGCAGTCAGGTCATCACCGCGCAACGGCAGGGCGCCTACACCGGGCTTCACGATTGGTTGCCCCTGTTCGATCTGCCGGGCGTCATCGTCGTCAATCTGCAATATGGTGATTGCACGGCGGAACTGGCCGCTCTGGAGCGCGGCGGACGCCGCATGCGCCAATGGGACGACCTGAATCTGAAGGATGATTTTGAAGGGGTGGCGGCCCTGATGAGCAACCTGGATCTGGTCATTTCTCCGGCCATGGCGGTTGGCGAACTGGCGGGCGCGCTGGGCGTTCCGGTTTGGCGACTGGGGGGAAGGGATTGGACGTGGTTGGGGGCGGCGATTCGCCCATGGTTCCCGTCGATGCGCCTCGTTCAGCCTCACCCCGGTGAAAGCATGGCCGACACCGCAAACAACACGATTCGCAGCATCGCCGCTCTTGGCGCTTCACAAGGCACTCTCTGATGGCGACCATTGCCGAGGCTCTCACCATCGCCCTTGATCTGCACCAGACGGGGCGCTTCGCCGAGGCCGAGGAACTCTACCGGCGCATTCTCGACGCTGACGCCGACAATGCTCAGGCTTTGCATTTGTGCGGCCTGCTGATCGCCCAATTGGGCCGGTTGGAGGAAGCCGCCGGGCTGCTGGCCCGCGCCGCCCTCGCCAACCCGCTGGCGGCGGACCCGCAGGTCAATCATGGCAAAGTGCTGCGGGCGCTTGGCCGCCCCGCCGACGCCCTGACGCGCTTTCGCCGGGCCATCGCCCTGTCCCCGGCCCTGGTGGAGGCCTTGGAAGGGTTGGGCCACGCGGAACGGGAGCGAGGCGACAACAGCGGCGCTGCGCGTGGCTTCGGACGCGCCGCGCGCAGCGGCGACACGGCCGTCTTGTTCTATCATTGGGGCGTGGCGCTGGACAGCGCCGGGCGGCTTGAGCGCGCCGTGGAGCCGCTCCAGGAGGCGGCGCGGCGCGATCCTCTGTCCGGCGCGACGGCGGCGCGGCTGGCCTCTCTGCTCCACCGGCTGAACGACGCCGACGGCGCGGCGAACTGGTATCAGCGGGCGCTGGCCCTGCGCCCCGACCATGGCGACGCCCTGCACAACCTTGCCGTCATCGCCCGCAGCCGGGGGGAGCAGGTCCAGGCGATCCGTCGGTTTGGCTGGGTCGCCGCGCTGCACCCCGACCAGCCCGAAGCCCAGCGTGATCTGGCGGCGACTCTGCTGGAGTTGGGCCTGTCCCACCGATCTGGCCAGCGTCTGGATGACGCGGCGGACGTTCTGACCCGCGCCGTCGCCCTCGCCCCGCTTGATTTCGACGCGCAAGACGCGCTGGCGCTCACCCTGTTTGAGCTTGGCCGGTTTGACGAGGCGCACAGCGCCTATCGGCGGGTGGTCGCGCTGGATCCAACGGCGCTGGGCGGGCATTACAACGGCGCGCTTGCCGCCAAGAATCTGGGCCAGATCGCTGAGGCCATGGTCGGTTTGCGCATCGCCAGCCGCATCAGCGACGCCCCATGGATTCACAGCGCCCGTCTGGTCACAGCCCTGCTGCTGCCCGACCTGACCAACCCAATGCTGGCGGACGAGGTGACGGCTTGGGGGGATCGTTTTGGCCGGACCATCGAGTCCTCACCCGCCTTAGCCTGCCCCGCCATCCATGGCCGCCCGCTGCTGGTCGGCTATGTGTCGAACTATCTGCACCCTGGCAACCGGCTGCTGGACCAGATTGCTCCGCTGTTGCACGCGCATGATCGTTCGGCGGTGGTTCCCGTGATCTATGGCGATGTCCCGTTCGACGCCCCGGCTCTGGCCGAGATGCGGAGCATGGCCGACGGGTGGCGCGACACGCGGGGAATGGACGACGACGCGCTGGCCGATCAAATCCGCGCCGACGGCATTGATGTTCTGGTTTGCCTGATCGGCCACACCAGCGGGCAGCGCATGGGCCTGTTCACCCGGCGCCCGGCGCCGCGTCAGGTCAGCTTCCACGGCATGACCTCCAGCGGGGTCGACGCGATGGATCTGTGGTTGACCGATCCGGTTCTGCACCCGGCGGACAGCACCGAGACCTTCAAGGAACGCTTGATCCGTCTGCCCCATTTTTTCCTGTTCAAACCGCCGGGGCGCAAGTTCCCCTTGATGCCGCCGCCTTGCGGCTGGAACGGCGTCATCACCTTTGGATCGTTCAACCTCGACGCCAAGATCAATCATCGCGTGGTGGCGCTGTGGTCCCGAATTCTGCACGCCGTGCCGGGATCCCGGCTGATGCTGAAATCACGCGGCGCCGGGTTGGCGGATCCGCAGGGCCGCACACGCATGGCCAAAGCCTTCGCCCAGAATGGAGTCGGCGCCGATCAACTGATCCTGCTGCCCCCCGCCGCCAGCCATGAAGAGCATCTGCGCTACCATGAGGGCGTGGACATCGCCCTCGACCCCTTCCCCTACGGCGGCTGTCTGACCAGCTTTGACGCGCTCAGCATGGGAGTGCCCGTGGTGACGTTGGCGGGAGAGCGCTTCATCGAACGCATGACCGCGTCGCTGCTGCACAGCCTGGGACGCCCCGAATGGGTGGCGTCCAATGAAGAGGAGTATGTCCTTCTGGCGAAGACTCTGGCCGAAGATCACAAGACTCTCTCCAACATTCGGATGGGCTTGGCCGAACAGATAGCCACCTCACCTTTGTGCGACGCAGCATCATACGCCCGCGCGATTGAAGAGGTTTTTCGTATGGATTGACGCCCTCCATTGAAAGATTGGGGTTGTCTGAGCCATGGGAACGGTGAACACTGGTGTCATCGGCCTGCCACATTCCGGCAAGAGCCGATTCGACCAGACGGAGAGCAGACTCATGCACACCGATGCTCGTGTTCATTCCCTGCAAGAGAAGCACCTGCGCCTTGATCGTGCGATCCTCGACGAGGAAAAGCGATCCTGGCCGGACGAGAGCGCGGTGAAGCGCCTTAAACTTGAAAAGTTGCACGTCAAGGAAGAGATGGATCGCCTGACGAAAACCAGCAGCTTGAACTGATTTCCCCCCAACCAAACCAGACACACGCGTAAAAAGCCGGGTGGAACAGCCGTTCCCCCCGGTTTTTTTACGCCATAATCGCCAAGCCCCGCAGAGCGGCGGCAACCACTGGCAACTGATCGGCCACCGTTTGCCCCGGCGCACAACGAAAAACGCGCATGGCCGGGAACCATGGACGCACAGCGGCGCCAAGCGTGGTCCAATCCCCATCACGGCCAATCCGCCAAACCGGCGTTCCCAACGCCCCGGCCAACTCCCCGGTTGAGATCGCCGGAGCGATCACCAAATCCAAGGCCGTCATCAACGCCGCCGTTTCATCAAGATCATCTTTGAGATTCAAATCGGCAAAGACATGGGGCACGCGGGGAAGATTCCGCCGCGCCAACTCCAGCTCTGCGGCGCAATCGCCATATTGAAGATTGATGAAGGTGACGCCGGGAACAGCGAACACCGCCGCCCAATCCTCCAGCCGCGTGTAATCCGGCATACGCTCCGCGTCCAACTGGCCGCTGCGCCACGCCACGCCGACCATAAGCCCGCGTCCCACCGCCGCCAAACGCCGACGCCACCGGACGACCGCCGATTCATCAGCCTGCAAAAAAGCAGGAGACACGGGAAAGTCACTCAGATTACGCCGTAGGTGCCGAGGCAGCGAGCCGACAGCGACATGGCAATCAACGCCCTCGACCCTTTGGTCGATGGCCTCCGCCGCCGGAACAACCGTGGCGTTTGGGAAGGAGCGGGCAAACAGCGTCTGAAAACGGCGGTCACACTCCAGCGTCACACGCTCGGCCTGGGCGATCAGGGACGGCAGACAATTGGCGAACATCACCTCGTCGCCAATCCCCTGCTCCCGCCACACCAAAATTCGCCGTTCAGCCAAAGCCTCTCCCCGCCAGACCGGCACGCCGGGACGGCGAGCGGCGCCGCTGAGCGCGTCGGCCTCAAAACGCTGGTCATAACCCAGCCATCCAACGTCCAAGATTCCCGCCGCCAGACGCAGAACCCCGCCGTTGAAGGCGGCGCTGGGCAATCCCGGCTGGACAGCCAGGGCGCGGTCGCACCAGCGCAAGGCCGCGCCAACCTGCCCTTGCTCCCGCAACAGCCGCCCACGGTTGGCCATGGCGTCGGCCAAGGCGGGGTCCAACGTCAGCGCCGTTTGTCCGGCCCGATCCGCCGCGTCATGCCGCGCCAGCCGTCGGGCCACAATCGACCGATTGACCCAGCCGGACACCAGAGCGGGGGCAAGCCGCAACGCCTGCCGATGGGACTGCCACGCGTCGGCCAGACGGCCAAGCCGGGCCAGAGCAACGCCGTGATTGTCGTGCGCCTCCGGCATCGAAGGGTTGGTGAGCACAGCGCGGCGATGCGCCATTTCCGACAAAATCAGGGCGTTCACCGCCGCCAACGCGTTGCCGAGGTTGCTCAAGGCCGCCGCATCGTCCGGCTGCAAAGCAAGCGCGTTGCGCAAGCAGGCCACGGCGTCGCTTGCAGCTCCCAGCGTCAGGCGCACCACGCCCAAGCTGACCTGCGCCGCCGCGTATTCGGGCATCGCCGCGACAGCGGCGGCGATCCGCGCCTCCCCTCGCTCCGATTCGCCGGTCTGATGGGCAAGCAGGCCCGACAGGTGCAACGCGACGACGCTTGCCGGATCACGGTCAAGCACACGCTCATAAAGTCTGGCGGCCTCGTCAGAGGCGCCGGTCTGATGGGCGTCCACCGCCTGTTGCAACAGACTGTCCAGGTCATCGCCCGACGGGGGGGAGCCAATGGGCTGGAGCAATCCCCGCAACGTCCCGGCAATCTGGTTGAGCGCGTCGGTCAAATCCGTTCCAGGTCTGGGATGGAAGACCCGCATGGTGGGAAACCATGGACGCGCCGCGCTGCCCAGTTCCGTCCAATCCGGACCACAAAAACGCCAGACCGGCGCCCCCAGCGCCCCGGCCAACTCCCCCGCCGACATGGCCGGTGACAGAATCAGATCAAGATTGACCATCAAGGCGGCGACGCCGTCGAAATCATCCTTCAGATTCAAATCGGGCCAGCGATGGATCGTCACGCCGAAACGGCGTTCGGCGGCCTGAATTTCATCGGCGCACTCGCCATATTGCAGGTTGACGAAGGTGATTCCGGGAATGGCGAAGATCGCGCCCCATTGATCCAACGCGGTGTAAGCCCCTTGCCGCTGGGCGGTGACGACCTGACTGCGCCAGCCGATGCCGATCTTCAGGCCCGGCCCCAGAGCGCCCAGGCGATCCCGCCACACAGCCACCCGATCCGGGTCCGGCGTCAACCAAGAAGTGGCGACGGGAAAGCGTTTCAGGTCCGAGCGCAGCAGACGGGGCACGCTGCCCGCCGCAATCTGCACATCGACATCACGCGGTTCGCTGGTTTCCGGGCGCACGGTGGCCGTTGGGAACGAACGGGCGAACAAGGGCGCCAGACGGCGGTCGCATTCGATCACCAAGCGCCCGGCGCGCTTGGCAAGCTCGCCGTAGCAGGAGGAAAACAGGATTTCGTCGCCAACCCCCTGCTCCCGCCAGACCAACAGCCGGGCCTGCGCAATGTTCTCTCCCCGCCAGACTCGCGCCCTTATCCGACGGCGCTGGTGACGCTGTTGCGGCGTGGCGAAGCGCCATTCATGCTCCGCCCAACCCTGCCGCAGGTCTCCCCTCTCCAGAAGCAGCATACCCCGGTTGTAATGGGCCTGCCCATGCCGGGGATCCGACAGCAAGGCTCGGCGATAGGCGGCCAACGCCGCATCCCGTTGGCTCAACCGCTGATGATGAAAGGCCAAATTGGCGTGCGCCTCAGCCAAATCCGGTTGATTGGCCAGAGCGATCCGATGACAGCGCGCCGCCCCGTCAACACGACCCAGCGCGTCAAGCGCGTTGCCCCGTCCAGTCCAGGCGACGGCCATCGTCGGAAGGATCCGAACCGCCCAACCCAACACCCGCGCGGCCTCACCGAAGCGGTCAATCCCATACAGCGCCCCGCCCAAATTGTTCAACGCGTCGCCATGTCCTGGCGCCAACGCCACGGCCCGCCGATGACACAGCAGAGCCTGACGCGGATCATCGGTCAAAGACCCCAGATGCGTGTGGGCCAGCATCAAGTCCGGACGCAATCGGATGGCGCGACGAACAGCGCTCCGCGCCGCGTCACCCTGTCCCAACCGGCGGAGAAGGGCGGTTAAATTGACCAGATGCTCCCCGGCGTCCGGCTGCGCCATCACCGCCGCCCGCAAAGCGGCAAGGGCTTCCTCATCCCTTTCAAGCCGCTGCAAGGCTTCGCCCCGCCCCGCATGGGCCGCCGCGTTCAGTGGATTGGCCCGAACCGCAAGAGCGAAGCGCGTTTCCGCAACGGCATTGTCACCGCGACGGGCCGCGAGCACACCCGCCAGATGCAGCGCCACCCCGTGATCTGGGGCCTTGGTCAGAATCGCTGAAACCCGGGATTCGGCCCCCGTCACATCCCCCACGCGATACACCGCGACAGCGTCGGCCACCGCCTCATCAATGGCCTGGGCGTTCACCACGCTTGGCTGGATGGCCTCAACCTGAAGCCGCCGCAAGGCAGAGGCCATGCGCGCGAGCGCCGCGTCCAACCCCTCCCCCGGCCCCGGCTGAAACAGTCGCATGGTCGAGAACCAGGGCCGCACGCCTGTCCCCAGTTGGGTCCAATCCCGTCCGCCAAAGCGCCAAACCGGCGTTCCCAAAGCTCCCGCCAATTCCCCAGCGGACATGGCCGGAGAGATGACCAGATCAAGATTGACGGTCAACGCGGCGGCGCCGTCAAAATCATCCTTCAGATTGAGATCATCCCAACGATGGATGCGCACGCCAAACCGTCGCTCAGCCGCGTCCAACTCTTCGGCGCAGTCGCCATACTGGACATTGACGAAAATCAGACCGGGAATCGCGAAGATTGTTCCCCATTGGTCCAAGCTGGTGTAGGCGGCGCGCCGATCCGTGGTCATCTTTTGGCTGCGCCAACCGATGCCGATTTTCACTCCATTCCCCAACGCCGCCACACGATCACGCCACAGCGCAACGCGCTGTGGATCCGGGATCAGCCAAGGGCGCGCCGAGGCAAAGGACGTCAGCGCTCCACGCAGCAAACGCGGCACATCACCGGCTGGAATTTGAGCGTCGACCCCAGGCGGGTCGATCCGCTCCTGTCCATCCGGCCCAACCGATGACGCCCGAACCGTCGCCTGCGGAAAGGAGCGCGCGAACAACGAAACCAACCGGCGGTCGCATTCGATCACCAGATGGCCAACCCGCTCGATCAGGTCCGGCCAACAGGAGGAAAACAGGATTTCATCCCCCACCCCCTGCTCGGGCCAGACCAGAAGACGCCGACCAGCTAGCGTTTCCCCCTGCCAACGCGGGGCCGAAATTCGACGATCCTCATACCCCTTGGCCTTGAACCGCCATTGGTAATCGTCCCAACCTTCGGCCAATCGGCCCAGCGTCAGGCGGATGATTCCCCGATTCAAATGCGCGGGGCCAAGAGCTGGATCACGATCAAGGGCGCTCGACAGGTGGGCTTCAGCGTCGTCCGCGTCGGCGCATTGCTGCCAAAGCAGCATTCCGAGGTTGGCCTGCGCCTCCGCATGCTGGCCATCGATGGACAAGGCCTTGCGATGCGCCGCCTCGGCCTCCACCATTTTTCCCTGTACTTGAAGAACCAAGCCATAGCCGGTCAAAGCGCTCGGATTGATCGAGTCCAGCCGCAGCCCACGCCGACACTGCCGTTCCGCTTCCCTCATGTCGTCGCGTTCTTGAAAAATCGATGCGAGGTTGGCGTAAGCTTCCGCGTGATCCGGCTGTGCGGCAATCGCCACACGCCGCAAGGATTCCGCGCGATCCAGCCATTTCCACGCCTTGAACACCCCGCCCAGATTGTTCAGGGCCTTCCCATAATCCGGGCGCAGCCGCAAGGCGCGGGAATAGAGGGCGGCGGCCTCGTCCAAGCGCTGCAAACCGTCCAAAAGCGTGCCCGCGTTGTTCAAAACCATCGCGTCATCGGGTTGCCACGCCACCGCAAGCCGAAGAATAGGCAAGGCTTCCGCACGCTGCCCCAGATCCAGCAGCGCCACCCCCAGATTGTTCCACGCTCCCGTCAGAGTCGGATCGCACGCCAGGGCTTCACGGTAATGCGCCACCGCATCGGAGAGGCGATTTTGTCCCTGAAAAGCGGCGGCCAGAGAAAAATGCAAAAGCGCCGAACCAGCGGCAGCGACCGCCGCCGGCTCCAAAATCGCAACCGCTTCCGCAAAACGCCCCTGCCCGAGCAGCACATGCCCCAGTTCAGCGGACAGTTCGGCGTCCTTGGGGAAGTCTTGCAACGCGCGAACCAGGCAGGCTTCCGCATCGGGATGTTCCAGACCACGCAGACACAGCGCCAAATTGCGCCAGCCCCCAGCGTGCTGCGGATGGGCCGTCACAAGCTCGTAAAAACGATGCGCCGCTTGCGCAATCCGTCCCGTTTGTCGATACAAAATCCCCAGATTGAACACCGTGTTGGCGTGATGGGGAGCAAAAGCCAGCGCGCGCCCATAGGAATCCTCGGCCTCCGTCATCCGACCGATGGACTGAAAAACAGTGCCCAGATTGCTGTGGGCTTCGGCGTAGTCACCCCGTTGTTTGATCGCCTGGACGAACGCCGCCTCCGCCTCAGCGTTCCGGCCAAGATCAGCCATCGCGCTGCCAAGACTGTTGAACGCCTCGGGAAAAACCGGATTAACGAGGACCGCACGGTGGATCCGACGCAATCCCTCGGACGAATCCCCCATTTGATGAGCAAGAAAACCGGACAGATGAAGAGCGTCGGAATGATTGGGCGATAAAGCCAACAATCGATCATAGCCTGCCATCGCGTCGGCCAAACGACCGGCGCGATGATGGCCCAACGCAACGTTCAGCAAAGCCGTGGGAGAAATCGCAACAAGTTTGCTTTTCCCCCGCCCCAAATCACGGTTCCGAGTCACTGGATGACGCACCATCAGACGCCGGGTCATCCAAGAGTTCACCACTGCCCTTGAACATCTTTCGGCACAACTTCAGAGCACGGTAATAATTACGAGCCTCGACAAGGGATTCGATGTCATCCAACGTCTTTTTGCTGTCAGGCCGCGCAGCCCGTGTTTCTTCCATGATTGAATTGAAACGCTGAACATTGAGAAGCGCATCTTCAGGAAAGATGTAAATAAGTTGAATAACAAAATACAACTTCTTCTCGATGCAATCGATTTGCTCTTCTTTTAAAACCTCACGGCCACGCAAGAAGTTTGCGGTGTTGTAAAGAAAGAAAGAGCCTGGACGATCACCGGCCCCAATCACGGCGCCGTTGATGATGACTTTTTCATTCGGACGAAGAACAAACTTAAGCGGCATGAGAGCGAACCCGGTGCGTTTTGGTCCGGCGCGACAGGCGGGCGCCTGTCATGCGTGACCGAAAAGAAACGGGCGGCGGCTTTGATGCCGCCGCCCGCCGGGTGTGATCCTACCCGAACTCTATGCCTTAGAACAGACGCAGGATCGACTGCTGCGACTGGTTAGCCAGCGAGAGGGCAATGGTGCCAAGCTGTTGCCGGGTTTGCAGCATCAGCAGGTTGGCGCCTTCCTCGTTCTGGTCGGCCAGCGTCAGCTTGCTGGCGCCTTCGGTCAACACGTTGCTGAACTCCTTGGTGAAGTTCTCGCGAGTCGTGATGATGTTCAGGTTGGTGGACAGGTTCTGAGACGCCGACCGGATGGTCGCCTTCGCGTTGTCGATGCCGGCAACCGCCTTGTCGATGTCCGCACGGTCGGTCCAGTCGTTCTGGGCTTCGTCCAGCTTCAGACCCTGACCACTGCTGGACAGGTTCACCGCCGACACGCTGATCGAGTTGGTGTTGTTTTCGTTCAACTGCACCGACAGATCGTTCGACGTGTTGGCGTCCGTCACCTGCTTGGTGATGATGTTCGCCGCGCAGTTGGCGGTCGCCGCCTGCTGGATGGTGTTTTGATCCAGCTTGACGCGAACGGTGCCGCTGTCAAAGGCGAAGGACTGTTCACCATCAGCCAGCTTGCCTTCACCACGGTTGTTCAAGCCGTCGCGCGTGACCTGAGAGCCGTTCAGATTGGTGACGGAAACCTGGAGATCCACCTTCTTCTCGATGGTGGACACGCCGTTGCCCGAATTGTTGGCGGCTTCCAACAGCTGGCGGTCCACGGTGAAGGAGACCACGGTGCCCGAGGCGAAGCTTTCCGAGATGTGCTTGGTCAGCGCGTTGGTCGTGGTGGCGGCCAGCGTCACTTCACGGGCGACGCCCGTCGTGGTCGCGCCGGTCAGGGTGATGGTGCCCGACGTGCCGACGGAGGTGGACGCCAGATCCTTGCCGGCCAGACGCCCGCCGGTGGCCAGCGCGCTGTTGATCGAGGCCTGGAGCTGCGAGGCCACGTTGGCCTTGGAGGTTTGGCCGATGGCGACGTCCGACGAGGTCGCGGTGTAGCTGAAGGTCTGGCCTTCAACCGTGACCGAGAACACGTCGCCCGCTTCGATGGTGCCGCCGATCGTCACCTGCGACGCCTGAGCGGTGGTGGAGGTCGCCGCCGCAGTCAGCTTGGTGTCGATGCTCTGGTTGTTGTCGAAGTAGGAGATCGTGCGGCTTTCCTTGCCGTCCGACACGATGAAGGAGCGCTCGCGACCCGTAGCCCCACGCACCTCGATCTGCACGTCGGAGAAGCTGCCCGCGCTGGTCGACAGTTTGCCCGACAGCTTCAGGCCGGTCAGGCCGTGCGCGTTTTCGGCGTTGCCAATGTCGCCGGTTTGGCCCGAAACGGCGCCGGTGCCCTTGACGCGGATCGAGTAGGTGTCCGCCGACACCACGTTGGTGACGCGTGCGTTTTCAAGGCCGGTGATGGTGTTGACGGCAGCGCGCGAGGTGCTGGTGCTGTCCAGACGCAAGCCGTTGCCACCGATCAAATTCTTGCCGGCGTAACCGCTGTCGCCCGCCAGCTTGTCGATCTGGGTGCGCAGCGCGTTGAACTGGGAAGCCAGCGCCTTGCGGGTGGCGACCGACGCGGCGTCGGTGCCCAGGGCGGCGTAAGCGGCGGTGGTCAGACCCTTGGCCTGATCGATCATGGTGTCGATCGAGGTCAAGCCCTTGTCGGCGGCCTGAATGGTGCTGATCGACTGGCCCATCGCGCTCTTCAGCGACGACAAGTCGCCGGCGCGCTGGGTCAAGCCCTTGGCCGCGAAGAAGGCGGTCGGGCCGTCAAGGGCGGTGTTGACCTTGTTGCCGGTGGAAAGAATGTTTTGCTTCTTGGCAACCTGATCCTGCACGTTCTGCAATTGCAGCAGATTGGTGCGCATGGAGGAGGTCAGGGCGACTTCGTTTGCCATAGTGGTCACTCCTTTGGAGGATCATCATCCGTCCAAACCCGGGCAAAGGGGCCGTTGGACAGAGGGGGACTAATTCCCCCGGTCTTCAGCTAGGCAAAAAACGGGCCATATCAAAATTGCCGGGTTTGCTGGGTATTTTCGACCTCTCGGCAAAAACCGCTGGGCAAATTCTGCCGGGTGCTGGGCAGAAACTGCCGGTCACTCGGCATCCGTTGCCGAGGCGGCAAATTCTGCCGGGTTGTTTCTGCCGGGCAGGACCAGCGTTTCGCACAAAGCGAGCGGCCCAAGGGTCAGCGCGACGCTTCCCCACGACCAACCAACGCCAAAACCCGACAACAACAGCCGTCGTGACCGCGTGGTCAACAGGCTGGACAGCGCAAGACACAACGCCAAGGGAATGGACGCCGAACTGGTGTTGCCAACCTCGGCCAAGGCCACAACGGTCTGTTCCGGCGTCGCCCCTAATTTTTGCGCCAGATGATGAATCATCTGGGCGTTGGCCTGATGCAGGACAAGATGGTCGATGTCGCCAACGCCCCATCCGGCGCCGCTCAGCGCCGCGCGGACGCTGCCCGGAACCTCCCGCAGCGTGAAGGCGAAGACCTGGGTGCCGTCCATGAACAGGCGCGGAGGAACCGACGGGCGGCGCATCGCCCCGCCTTCCACGGTCAAATAGGGGGCGCCAGCCCCGTCGCTGCCCAAATCGAACGCCATCGCCCCCGCGTCCGGCGAACATTCCAACGCGATCGCCGCCACCGCGTCGCCAAACAGCGGCGCCACCGCCCGGTCCATCGGGTCGATGAAACGGGACGTCGTGTCGCCAACGATCAACAACGCCCGCCGCCCAATGGATTTCAGCAGGACCGAGGCCGTCCATAGGCCATAGACGAACCCCGAACAGCCCTGGGTCAGATCCAGAACCGGCACGGCCTTGCGCAAGCCAAGACGCTGGTGCAGCAGCGCCCCGTTGCCGGGAAGCGCGTAATCGGGAGTCTGGGTGACAAAAACCAGCAGATCCACCGACGCCGCGTCCCATCCCATCCCGTTGAGCAGATGGCCCGCCGCGCGTTCGGCCAAGTCGCTGGCGCACTGGTCGGGTTCGACCCGATGGCGGGCCTCGATGCCAGTGGCCTTGGCGATTTTGACGGCGGCTTCCTCGCCAAACCGCGCGATCAAATCGGCTTGGCTCTCCCGGCCTTCGGGAATGCAGCCGACCACGCCACGCACCGCCACCCCATCCACAACGCTGGCGACCATCGCACCACACTCCTTAGCGTCAACCCCGTTGCCACCAGACGCCGCCCGCGTCAGCAGGTGATGCCGCCATCCACCGTGATCGTTTGGCCGGTGATGTAAGCCCCCTCGTCCCCCAACAAAAAGCGGACCACCGGCACGACGTCGGCGACGTCGCCCAAACGGCCCAGCGGCGTCCGCCGGATGATCTGATCACGCTGCCCGGCGGACAAGGTTCCGGACATCTCCGTGGTCAGATAGCCGGGCGCCACCGAATTGACGGTGACGCCACGTCGGCCAACCTCGCGCGCCAAGGCCCGCGTCAGCCCGTCCAACCCGGCCTTGGACGCGGAATAGGCGGCCAACCCGACATAGCCGCGCTGGCCGATGATCGAGGAAATGTTGATGATCCGCCCCGCCTCGCGTCCAGTCCCACGCCCGCCCCCGCGCTGGGTCAGCTTGGCGCGCAGAAAGGCGCGGGCGGTCTGGATCGCCCCGGTCAGGTTGGTTTGAATGACCTCGGCGCTGTCAACGTCGGGAAAGGTCGCCAGAATCCCTTCCCGCGCGATGCCCGCGTTGTTCACCAACCCCCAGAGCGGCGAATCGCCCGCCCAGGCGACCGCCGCCGTGACGAAGGCGTTCACCGCGTCGGCGTCGCCGATCCGGCAAACCTGCCAGAACAGGTTCGGCCCGGCCAGCCGCTCCAGCGCCTCCGTCGGCGTCCGGCTGCATGTGGACACCCGATAGCCATCGGCCAGCAACGCCTCCACCAGCCCCAGACCAAGGCCACGGCTGCCCCCGGTGACGATGACGTGGCGTTTGACGGTTTCGGGTGGCGATTCTTCGGTCATGACGCTGCCTTGCGGCCCTTCTTGCCAGTGGCGCCCAACGGGATCCGGTCCGTCAGGGTTATCACACGCGGGCGGGCGGCAGGAACCAGATCAGCCGTCACCCGGCGAATGGCGGCGCGCAGCTCCGCTTCGTCGCTGTTGGGAACCGGGACCACCAGGGCGGTCAGCAGAAAGCCGGTGATTGGGTTCGCCTGCGCCGTCACCAGGGCGTCGGCCACCCCCGGCGCGGTCAGCAACCGCCGCTCCACCGCCTCCGGCGACACTTTGACGCCGCCAACATTGACCAGCCCATCGAGGCGTCCGACAAACTCCATGCGGTCGCCCCGCCGCTCCACCAAATCCCCGGTGTTCAGCCAGCCATCGCCAACAGCGCCGGACCCTTCCAACATCGCCCGAGGGCTGCGAAGCTCCAGCACCCCATCGCGCAGGCGCAGGGCGACGCCGTCAACGCCCTGTTCGATCCAATCGACGGGGAATCCCGCCCGCTTGTCGGCCACGGCGAACACGGCCCCGGCTTCGGTGGAGGCGTAAATGTGGCGCAACCGCGCCGCTGGAAACTGAGCGGCCAGCCGGTCGAGCAAGGGCTGATCCACCGCCTCCCCGCCCAGCGTGATCGAGGTCAGGGGCGGGACGTCCGAACCAAGCGCCATCAGAAAGGCCCGCCAGAAGCTGGGGGTTCCGCTGACATGGGTGACGGCGTGGCGCCGCGCCGCTTGGGCCAGATCGGCCACCCCGCCGCCCGGCGCCGACACCAGGGCAGCCCCCGTGAACGCGGCGGTCAGGATCACCTGAATACCGGCGAAGGCGCCCGCCTCATAAGCCAGCAGCCAGCGCGCGCCCTCGTCCGGCCCGCCGCGCAGACGCCCACGCAGACGATTGAAATCATGCCGAACCCGCTTGGGTTCGCCGGTGGTGCCCGAGGTCTCCAGCGTCACCGAGAAACCCGGCGGCGCGGTCCAGTCCCTTGGCGCGCCGTCGCGACGGGACAGCAGCAAACCAACCCCAGCCCGCTCCGCCGCCGCCAAAGCGGCCAGCACCCGAGACGCCCGGTCGGCCCGAACAACGCCCCCTGGATTCTGTGGCATGGCCGCCAAATCCGACCATCGAAACTCCGACCAGCCCGCCCCCTCTCCCCCTTCGATCAAGCGAAAGGCCGGATGCAGCCAGGACGGACGGTCCAGCATCAGGCGGCCATATCGTAGAGCGCCGCCAATTCGCCAACCGTGGTGAATTGGCGCAAACCGGCGCGAAACGGATCCTGTCCGGTGCGCTGTTCCAGCACCACCAACAAGGTCGCCAGATCCAGCGAATCAATGGGCAGTTCACCGCCGAGAAACACGCTGTTCGGGGTCAGCGGCGGCAGCGTTTCCCCCTTGTCGGCGACGATCCGCGCCAACTCTTCGGCGATGACGGCAAGCATGGGCTGGGTGTCGGTCATGGTCGCTTCACACTGGGTTGGACAAAGCGCCCGCCGCTTCGTCGCAGGTCGTCAGAAAATGCCGGATCGCCGCCGTCACGGGGCCAGCGGCCTCTGTGTGCGGCACATGCCCGATGTTCTCGAAGATATGAAAGGGCGCCCCGGCTGGCAAACGGTCGGCTTCGGGGACTGGAATGATGCGGTCCTCACGCCCCCACAGCGCCTGAACCGGCGCTGTGATCCCGGACCAATCCACCGGCGGGCCGCCGCCCGCGTGCGGGGCGAAGGAGGTCTCGATGATGGTTTGCAACGCCCGCTGACGCTGCGGATCGCCGCATTGGGCGTGCAGAACCTCGCCAATGCGGGCAATCAAGGGCGACGGCGTCGCGAACAGCCGCTCGGCGCAGGCGACGCCGTCAGCGACGTCGCGCAAGGCCGTCACATGGCGGAGAAAGTCAAGATCGAACGGCGTTCCCAACCCGGCGCTGGCGATCAGAGTCAAGCTGGCGACCCGTTCGGGAGCCAACAGCGCCAGTTCCCGCCCGACATAACCGCCCATGGAATGGCCGACCAGATGCGCCTTGGGAATCTCCAGCGCATCGAGAAGATCCAGCAGCCAAGGCGCAAAATCCCGAACATGGCCGCCGCCGACGTCCAGCGTCGAGGCGCCATGCCCTGGAAAATCCACAGCGATGGCTCGACGACCGGCGGCCAAAGCCGACAGATTGAACTGCCAGCTCAGCCGGTCGCCCGCAAAGCCATGGAGCAAAAAGACTGGAACGCCCCCCGAACCGATGGACAGATAACTGGCGGGGCCGGTCGCCAGAGACGCCACGCCCCCCCGCAAACGGCCCCCAGCCGAAACCGGACGCGGCACAACAGCCTCAGGCCGCAACCGCCACGCCCGCCAAGGCCAACAGATCGGCCACCGTTTTGGCCTGGGACAGCTTTTCAGCCTCAACCACCACGCCCGTCGTCTCGTCCACCAAGGCGATGAAGCTGATGACGGCCAGGGAATCCCAGCTTTCCAGCGATTCCAACGTTTCGTCGCCGGTCAGCGTGCCGGGATCCAGCTCCAGCGTCTCATCCAGAGCAAGAAGGAAGTCTTTGCGATCCATGGTTGATCTCCTGTGTCTTGCGACGCCGCTCAATGCAGCGTCTTTTGCCGGATCGAGCGGTTGATGTCCACCCAATCCGGGTGATCGTCGAGGACACGGCAACAATCCCGCCAGCCAAACAGCGGCGTCGCCGGAAGCAAGGTTTCAAGCAAGCGGCGGACCAATTCGAAATCCGCCGCTTCGTCCACGCACCAGCGCTGCTCAATCGCCGGGCCATCGGGGCCAAGCGGCGCGCCCA
Organism: Azospirillum cavernae; assembly: GCF_003590795.1. Lineage (GTDB taxonomy): Bacteria > Pseudomonadota > Alphaproteobacteria > Azospirillales > Azospirillaceae > Azospirillum > Azospirillum cavernae. The sequence goes on along the minus strand of NZ_QYUL01000005.1, from coordinate 117,627 downwards.
GCCGGAAACGCTCCGGGTGCTGGTGGATAAAGGGGGTGACATGCTCCCGCTCCCACGGCTCGCGCGCGGTCGCCGCCGCCTCGTCCAAGAGCGTTCGCGGAAAAATCTCGGCATCCAGACCACGCGGGTAACGCGCGCTGTCGATGGACAGATAGTCGAGCGGCGGTTGCTGGTCCGCCAGAAAGGCGGCGATCAAGGCGCCCACCAATTCCGGATCGATCAACGGGCAATCGGAGGTGACGCGCACCACGACGTCGGCCTCGGCCATCGCGGCGGCGCCCGCGAAACGGCTCAACACATCCAACTCATCCCCCCGGAACACCGGGATCCCCATGGCCGCCGCGACCGCCGCGACCGGATCATCGGCGGCGTTGAGCGTGGTCGCCAAAACCACAGCGTCCAGGCCGGGGCTGCGGGCCAAACGTTCCAGATGATGAACAAGCAGCGGTTTTCCGGCGGCCTCCAGCAGCACCTTGCCCGGCAAGCGGGTCGAGGTCATGCGCGCCTGGGAAATGGCGACGACGCGGGGCCGACGGCCAGCGGTCATGTCGTTTCCTCCGGCGGGGCCAGCATGTCCCAACGCAGCGGCGTCCCCCGCGTCAGCGCGCGCGCCGCCCGACGCCCCAACACGTCGGGCAGATGCTTGGGCACCATGCCAAAACCAGGACGGATTGAGCGGACATGCGCCGGGGTCAGAATCTCCCCCGCCGCGACGTCGGCCACGATGTAGAGCGAGCGGCGGAAATCACGCCCGCCAACCTCGCTCGGTTTCAGGCCATACTCGACACGGCCCATGGCGGAACGCGCGACGCGCACCGCGTCGGCCATCGCCTTGAATTCGGCGGGTTCCAGGGAAAAGGCGCTGTCAACCCCACCATCGGCGCGCGACAGGGTGAAATGCTTTTCAATGATGGTCGCGCCCATCGCCACCGCCGCCACCGCCACGGCGATGCCCTGGCTGTGATCGGACAATCCGGCGGTCACGCCGGGAAAGGCCGCGCCCAGATGGGGGATCGTCCGCAAATTGCAATCCTCCGGCGGAGTCGGGTAGCCGCTGACGCAATGCAGCAAGGCCAACGGAGTCGGTCCAACCGCCTCCACCGCCTCGGCGATCTCGCCCAGAGTCGCCAGCCCTGTGGACACAATCAGCGGCTTGCCCGACCGTGAGGCGCGGCGGATCAGCGGCAGATCAATCACCTCGAACGACGCGATTTTGAAGGCTGGGGCGTCCAACCGTTCCAACAGCTCAATCGCCGTTTCGTCAAAGGGCGAACTGAAGATGGTCAGCCCCAGGGATTTGGCGCGGGCAAAGAGCGGTTCATGCCAGTCCCACGGGGTGTGGGCCTCGCGGTAAAGGTCATGCAGCGTGCGCCCGGCCCACAACCCGCCGTCCAGTCGAAACCCCGGACCATCATGGTCGATGGTGATGGTGTCGGCGGTGTAGGTCTGAAGCTTGACCGCGTCGGCGCCCGACGCCTTGGCGGCGTCGATCAGGGCCAAGGCCCGGTTGAGGTCGCCATTGTGGTTCCCCGACATCTCCGCGATCACATAGGGCGGATGATCCGGGCCAATCGGGCGGCCATCAATGACGAACGAGACGGTCGGTTCAGGCATCAGAGGCAGCCGCTTTCACAGAATATGACCGATCCAGCGGATCGACCGGAAAATCGTCTCATGGAAGTGATGACAGAAGATTAATTACCCTGCCGTCGCCGCGACCAAGCCGCGCGCCTCCTCGCCATAGGCGAGCAACCGCTCAACGCAGCGGCGGCGGTCGCCAACCTCGACGAAGCGCGCGCGCGCGGCGGCGGACGCGCTTGCCCGCTCGCCCGCATCGGCAAACAAAGCGGCGGCGCGCGCCACATAAGCGTCCCGGTCGGTCACGCAAAAGAGCGGGCCGACGACGCTCGCCGCATCGCCCCAGCCATAGGTGACGACCGGCAGCCCTTCCGCCAAGGCATAGGCCGCCCCGCCGCCGCCGCCCTGCCGCGCCGGGTTGAGAAAGGCGTGGCACAGCCGGTAAAGCGCTCGGATGTCGTTCACATGCCCCAAGACGCGCGTCCGGTCGGCGTTGCGCAGAGGCGCCAAGCGGCCCGGCAGCGCCGTCACGCCACCGGCAAAACCGACCAGAGAGCCGGGGCAGCGATCAAGAATGTCGTCAACCAGCGCCAGAAACTCCGGCGTGACCTCGTTGTCCAAACGGGTGCCAACCACGACGAAGACAAAAGGCGCGGCGCCGAATCCAGGATCGCCCATGTCCCCCATGGTCGGCGGCAGCGTGTAGCCGAAGGTGAAGGGCCGGAAACGGCGCGCGAAGGGCGCGCGGTAGAGTTCGGGAATCCCAGCGGTGTAATCATGCTCGTCAAAGCCCAAAAGGATATGAGCGAGCGAGATGGTCAACCCCGACGTTGTCGGAATGCACACAACCGGGCGGGAATTGGCCTCGGCAAACACATCGGCGGCGATGTTGGAACCGCCAAAGGACACGATCAGATCGGGATCATAGCCGTCAATGGCTTCGACAATGGTGGTCAATTTTTCCTGACAGAAGGCCCGCTCTGTGAAAGAAGCGAGTTTGACCTGTCGCCCCAGCATTCTTATGGCGAAAACACCCTCGTAATCCTCAACCAACTCGGCCACCATCGGCGGGATGAACAGATTTTCCACCCGCGTCGGCAATGTGTTCGTGTTGATGATGGCGACGTCCAAGCCGAAATCATCCTGCAAACGACAGGCGAAATCGAAGCAATCCCGCGTTGGTTGATGGCGGTCGTTGGTGAATTGATTCGTGACCACCGCCACCCGACGGATCGGCCCGGCCTTTGGAACCGCGCGCGGCGGCGTCAGCGACCAGCGCCGCGCAATCAGCCGAACCATCGCCTCGTAAAAACGGTAAAGGTCGCAGCACACAAAGCTGGCCGATTTTCCGCCAACCGCCATCCCCAAAAACAACTGCCGCGACATGCACCAATAGCTGTAATGCATCAGCGCCGGATCGACGCTGTCGCCGCCCAACAGCAGATAATGGAGAATGCGCTCGCAGTGATAAAGATCACCCGTCAACTGGAACAGGACCGAGTGCAAACGAACGGTGTCGGCGGTGGAGCCATCACGCCGCAGGCGATCCGCCAAGGTCAGACGAACCGACACATCCACATCGCGCCGGATCGCGTCGCACAGAGCCGCCAGCCGGTTGATCTTGTCGGCGTCAAACTGCGTGTCGGCCAAATATTCCAGGAGCGTGGAGCATTGCGCGTCGGCCATGTTGGACATGCTGCACCTTGGCCATTGCCTGTCAGAAAACGTCTTCCTGTGTTACGCCCGGCGCCAGGACGAAACAAGAGCCTAACGCTTGATCCGCCACAGCTTTTCCTGACGTTCCGCCGTGTTCTTCCGTTGGTTGACGCCCGGAAAAACGGTTGCGCCGCAACATGGATGGCGACACACTGGCATATCCTTATTTTTATTGTGGGTGATGGCCATGACGGGATTTGACAACGCCGCCGGTCCGCAGGGTCTGGTGATCGGCCTTATTGAAAAAGCGGCAAGCGAACTCGACGCCATGTCCAACGCCGCCGGAGACATCGCCCCGAACGTCGGCGATTTGTCTGAAACGCTGGTCAACGCCCAGCGCATCGCCGACCGCGCGTCGTTGGAATTGCGACGCTTGACCAAAAAGCTGGAAAAATCAGCGGCGTGAAAAACTGCGGGGAATGGCTGGATTGGCCGTGGCGTCGGCCTACAGCTTCAATCCAGCCACGCCGTCGAGGATGACGCCCTCCGCCAACGCCCGGCGCTCCAGCTTCGCGCCAAACAATTTGGCCGAACTGAAATCGGCCTTGGTCAGATCGCAACCAATCAGGTTGGCGAAGGACAAATCCGCGCCGGACAAATTGGCCCCGCGCAGGCTGCCTTCGCCGAAATCCGCGTAGCGCAGCTTCGCCCCCGACAAATCCGCCGGCTTTGACCGATGCTCGTCGAACACCAAGGGGCGCAAATTGATCCGCCGCAGATTGGCGTTGTTGAGCTTGGCGTTGCGCAGATTCACGCCTCGCAAATCCCCTTCGGTCATGTTGCAACCGCGCATGTCCGCGCCGTCCAGAACCGCCGCCTGCAACTGAACCCCCGTCAGATCCAACCCGTACAGCGTCGCGCCCGACGCCCGCAGCATGGTCAGACAGGTGTGGGCCAGGGACGGCGCGTGCCGCAGATCAAACCCCGACAGGTCCAGAGCCGTCCCTCGCGCGCCCCCGGACCCGACCCAGGCGATGTGATCGGCCAGCAGTTCATCCAAACTCCGCCCCAACTCGGCAATCACCCGGCCAACCGGCTTGTCGGTGAGCGCGTCGCCCATATCGGCGTCGGTCAATTCCGTCATCGTCATGGTGGCGCCGGTCAGCACAGCCCCGCGCAAGCAGGCCCCCCGCAAATCCGCGCCCGACAGATCGGCCCCTTCCAGGTTGGAGCCGGTGAAATTGGCCCCGCGCATCGTCGCCCGGACCAACTTGCACCCACGCATCACCGCGTCCGTAAAATCGGTGTGAATGGCCATGGCCCCGGACAAGCGCGCGTTGGTCAAATTGGCCCCGGACAGATCCGCGCCGGACGCTTCGGCGGGCATAGCTTCAATGTGAACCATCCGCAACTGACCGGAGCGGTCCTTTTCCGCCAAGGATCCATCGCGCAGATCAGCTTCAAACAAGTTCGCCCCGATCAACACCGCGCCGCGCAGACACGCGCCGCGCAGATCAGCTTTGACCAAGCTCACCCGCTCCATGTTGGCTTGCCGCAGATCAGCGGCAAACAGCGAGGCGCAATCCAACTTGGCCCCGGTCAGATTGGCCCCACGCAGGCTGGCCCCGACAAAATCCGCATGCGCCAAATCGCGCCCAGACAAATCCAGGCCCGACAGATCGCAAAAGGACAGGCTGGCCCGCGCGCCGCCTATCCGAGCGTTGCGAAACATCTCATGACGCCGGACAGCGATGTCGAGTTGCGTCTGGTCAAGGCGATTGAGTGTACGGTTCTGTGACATCAGCGGCGCTCTCCCATCGGGTTTGAGAGTGGCGCCGCTGTGCTTCAGAAACGGTTAATGCTCGTAATTTTCGTCATCACTCTATGGATGACGCAACCAAATCAATGAGATGGCCCCGATGTCATGGTTTCGCTGCGAACAATCAGCGATATGCCATCGTCACCAGCCTCCATGTCTTTCGAGGCGTCGCGCGGGATCGGAATCTTCTGGCGACGGCAAAACAACAGAAGCAAGCCAAGAGTCTTGCTGGCCAGAAAGACAACCTCCCTGGCCTTGGACGCGCCGCTTTGCTGAATAAGGATGGACAATCCACCTCCCGCCTTAGGCGTCACCATGGTGACGACCCCAAGCGGCAGATCCGTCTGATGAGGCACCTTTTGATACCACGCGACAGCTTTGAGCAGGGCGGAATTGGTGAAGAACAGCTCTCGGGTCTCGACGATCATTCCATCCCTGGCAAAATCTCACGCGCGGCCGCCCTCCAGTCCCGGGTTGAGCCGGAACGTGATCGCGCGTCCCAATTTGGATTCCCGCAGAAGGATCTGCTTGGTTTCCAGCAGCTTGATGGCCCGGTTCACATTGGGCCTCTGCATGCCCAGAGCGTCAGCCAATTCAGACTGAAGCACCGGAATGGGACGATCGAAATGGAGCCTCCGGCTCAGATAAGTGAACACACGCAGCGCCTCCAGTGTGATCTCGCGGTCGGTGGAGACAGTTCTGGAGAGGAAGTCATGATGATGCAGCATCGCGGCCTCTGAACGCAAGGTTGTGTGGTATCGATGGAGACAATCGGCCTAACGGCAAACGGCGCATCGCAACAGCATGTCCGTCATCCGCAGGAAACGCGGCGCCGAATGGAAGCAATCAAGGTCATGTGCGTGAACGGTCATGCGGCTCCCTTCCGGCTCATGCGCCTGTAATGATTGTTGTTTCCGTCTTGAACAAAACTATCGCTCAATTGTTGTGCGCGTGTGTCGCCGCTGTTTCGCTCCTGACATAATGGATGTCGGTGGACATAATCCTGGAAACCGAGCGCCGTCTTTAGGATGGCGGATGCCTCTGCTTTGGCGAAAACAACCTGGGTCGCTGCGGAAAATCCAACGACAACGCCCATGCACCCCCTGGCTGGTGCGACAATCCACCACCCCATCAAGCACCAGCCTGGCGTCCGCAGCCCTTGAGCGCCAAAAAACGGCTTGCTCCTGCCCCGATTCGGCGCGACAGCTTGGATGTCGCCACCCACAACGCCACCATGAGAGGACGCATTTTGTTTCCATCCGCCGTGGTCAGCCTCTCAAATTGGTTTGAAAGACAGCGTTTTTTCTCTCTTTTTGCCGCAATCGGGCTTCTGTGTGTGGTTTTCGGCTATGGACTGACCATCCGACCGATCCAGCCGACCGCCGATTCGGTCAGCTATCTCTCCGGCGCCTACCACATGAGGGCGCATGGCGTTTATTCCGGGGAACCGACCGACGAGGCCGTGCCCCCCGCCATTGGACGAGAGCCTGGATATTCCGTTCTGCTGGCTGGGATGATGCTGATTGATCCGGCTTTCGGCGGATTCCATCCGTCCTGTCTGCTTCAAACGGGTCTGTGCGATTCGCGCCTTTATCGGATCCCCCAATGGGTGAACGCCGGGTTGATCGGCGCCGCTGGCTTCACCCTGTTCGCGCTGGTTCATCGCCTGACCGGGCGGCGTCTTCCCGCCTTGCTCAGCGCCTTGTATGTCCTGGCCAATGTCCAGATGAACAAGGGCTTCTATGACATCATCTCTGACCCGCTGGCGGTGTGGCTGACAACCCTGACCATGTGGTTGGCAGCCTGGGCGTGGCAGGCCCGCCCATCCCCCTGGCGCTGGGCCTGCGTCGGCCTCAGCTTGGCGGCTCTGGCTTTCACCAAGGCGATTTTCCTGTATTGCGCCCTTCTGGCTTTCGTCATCGGCCTCGGCGTTTGCCTGATTTGGAGTGAACGCCGCCGCATGGTCATGCCCGCCCTGATCGCCTCCACCCTCGCTTTCGCCCTTCCGACCGGCGGCTGGGTCGCGCGCAACACATCGTTGATCGGGGTTCCAGTCTTCACCGACTTGCGTTCCGGCATCGCCTTGAGCACCCGTGAGGTGTTCAATCACATGAGTTCAGAGCAATATCTCGCCACCTTCGTCTATTGGACGCGCGGTTTTGGCGACGGCCTCGCCCGCCGCATCTTCCCGGCGGAGGTGATCGCCCCCTTCGATCTGGAACAGCCGGGCGGATTTTACGATGTGGGGCAAAATGGCTACGGCCATCGGCTGGCCGCATTGGAACAGGAGGAGGGTCTGGGCGAGGTCGCCGCCGTCAAACGGCTGGATCGCCAATTGATCGCCGCCATTCTGGAACGCCCGTTCACCCACCTCGCCACAACCCTCCCCGTCTTTTACCGGGGCATTTGGATTGATGAGTTCATCGTGATCGGGCTTCCCATCTTCCTCATCACGCTGATTGGCGCGATCCGTCGGCGTGATGGATTGATCGCCGCCTTGCTGGGGCTGGGTGCGTTCAACCTGCTGTTTTACGCGCTCATCAGCCTGAACATCACGCGCTATCAGATGACCGC
>NZ_QYUL01000005.1:0-100000 GCF_003590795.1 Azospirillum cavernae | reverse complement strand
GCGATCGGCAAGCTCCAAGGCTTCCTCCTGGTCGTGGGTGACGAAGACCGAGGTGATGTGAATCTCGTCGTGCAGCTTGCGCAGCCAACGCCGCAGCTCCTTGCGGACCTTGGCGTCGAGCGCGCCGAACGGCTCATCGAGCAACAGGACCTTCGGCTCAATCGCCAAGGCGCGGGCCAACGCCACGCGCTGGCGCTGACCGCCCGACAATTGCGCCGGGTAGCGATCCGCAAAATGGCCGAGTTGAACCAATTCCAGAAGCTCGGAGACGCGGCGCTTGATCTCCGCGTTGGGCAGACGCTGCGCGCGCGGGCGGACCTTCAGGCCGAAGGCCACATTGTCGAACACGGTCATGTGGCGGAACAGGGCGTAATGCTGAAACACGAAGCCGACCTGACGGTCGCGCGGCTTCAGCCCCAACGCCTCTTCCCCGTTCAATTGCAGGCTGCCCGCGTCCGGGCTTTCCAGCCCGGCCATGATCCGCAGCAGCGTGGTCTTCCCCGACCCCGAGGGGCCGAGCAGAGCCAGAAGCTCCCCCGACCGCACCTCAAGATCGACCGAGTCGAGCGCGCGATAAGACCCGAATTGCTTGGTGATGCCCGAAACCTGGATCGCCATCGACGTCGAACCCCTACTTGTGCCGTGTGGCCGCCAGCTCGGCCCCGAAGCGCCATTCCAGCGCCGACTTCGCCACCAAGGTGACGAGAGCGAGCATGGCCAGCACCGAGGCCACCGCGAAGGCGGCGACGAAGTTGTATTCGTTGTAAAGAATTTCGACGTGCAGCGGCATCGTGTTGGTGTAGCCCCGGATGTGACCGGACACCACCGACACGGCGCCAAATTCGCCCATCGCGCGGGCGTTGCACAGCAAAACGCCGTACAAAAGCCCCCATTTGATGTTGGGCAGCGTCACCCGCCAGAAGGTTTGCCAACCGCCGGCGCCCAGCACCAAGGCGGCCTCCTCCTCCTCCGTTCCCTGCTCCTGCATCAGCGGAATCAACTCGCGGGCGACGAAGGGGAAGGTGACGAAGATGGTGGCCAGCACCAAACCCGGCACGGCGAAGATGATCTGGATGCCTTGAGCCTTCAGAAACGGACCAATGGCCCCGTTCAGGCCGAACAACAGCACATAGATCAGGCCTGAAATGACCGGCGACACCGAAAAAGGCAGGTCAATCAAGGTGATGAGGAGGTTTTTCCCGTAAAAATCGAATTTGGCGACGCACCAGGAGGCCGCAACGCCAAACACCAAATTGGCCGGGACGGCGATGGCCGCGACGATCAACGTCAGCTTGATCGCCTCCAACGCGTCTTCATCCACCAGCGCCGTCCAATAGGCGCCGACGCCACGCCGCAGCGCCTCGGCGAAAACGGCGACCAACGGCAACAGCAGGAACAAAGCCAGGAAGGCCAAGGCGGTGGCGATCAACAGCCGACGCATCCACGCCGGATCGCTCAGCGCCGAAGCCGAGGAGCTAGCGGGCATGACGCGACCTCATCCAATGTTGCAGAATGTTGAGAATCAGCAGCATGACGAAGGACACCAACAGCATCGACGCGCCAACCGCCGCCGCGCCCGCATAATCATACTGTTCCAGCTTGATGACGATCAGCAACGGCAGGATCTCCGTCAGGCCGGGCATGTTCCCGGCGATGAAGATCACCGATCCATATTCGCCAACGCCACGCGCGAAGGACAGGGCAAAGCCCGTGACCAGTGCGGGGAGGACAGCCGGAAACACCACCTGCCAAAAGGTTTGCCCGCGCGTCGCGCCGAGTGAGACCGCAGCCTCTTCCTCCTCCGGCGGCAATTCCTGAAGGATCGGTTGCACCGTGCGCACAACGAAAGGCAGGCCGACAAAGGTCAAGGCGATGGCGATGCCGATGGGGGTGAAAGCGACCTTCAGCCCAAACAGCTCGTTCAGCGGCTTGCCCACCCAGCCGTTCGGCGCGTAGAGCGCGCTGAGCGCGATGCCCGCCACCGCCGTCGGCAGAGCGAAGGGCAGATCGACCAGCGCGTCGACCAGCCGTTTGCCCGGAAATTCGTAACGCACCAACACCCAGGCGACGATGAAGCCGAACACCGCGTTGACCGCCGCCGCCGCCAGCGACAGGCCGAAACTGACCTCGAACGCGGCGAACACGCGCGGGGTCAACACCGCGCCCCAAAAGCCGTACCAACCCAGACCACTGGCCTTGGCGATCAAGGCGCCCAAGGGCAACAGCACGATGACGCCAAGATAGCTGAGCGTGAAGCCCAGCGTCAGGCCAAAGCCGGGAAGCACGCTTGGTTTCTTCAGGATGGACGTCACCGCGCTCCCCTTTTCGGGGAACGCGACGTCGGCAGAAGAGGTTGCGACCACGGGTCAGCGGCCCTTCTGATAAATCTGGTCGAAGACGCCGCCATCCGCGAAATGCTTCTCCTGAGTGGGACGCCAGCCGCCGAAGGTCTGGTCGATCGTCACCAGCTTAACATTCGCGAAGCGTCCCGCATACTGGCTCGCCAACTCCGGCAACCGGGGGCGGTAAAAGTTCTTGGCGGCGATCTCCTGGCCCTCGCGGGTGTAGAGGAATTGCAGATACGCCTCCGCCACCTTGCGGGTCCCTTTGCGGTCCACCACCGAATCGACCACCGCGACGGGGGGTTCGGCCAGGATCGACAGGCTGGGGACGACGATCTCGAACTTGTCGGCGCCAAATTCCTGAAGCGACAGATAGGCCTCATTCTCCCAGGCCAGCAGAACATCGCCCAACTCGCGCTGGGTGAAGGTCACGGTCGAGCCACGGGCGCCGCTGTCGAGAACCGGCACATTCTTGAAGAGCTGGCCGACGAACTCCTTGGCCTTGGCCTCGTCGTTGCCGTTCTTGTCCAACGCGTAGGCCCAGGCCGCCAAATAATTCCAGCGCGCGCCCCCCGACGTCTTCGGGTTCGGCGTGATGACCGCGACGCCCGGCTTGACCAGATCGTTCCAGTCCTTGATCGCCTTGGGATTGCCCTTGCGAACCAGGAACACGATGGTCGAGGTGTAGGGCGCGCTGTTGTTGGGCAGGCGCGCCTGCCAGTTCTTCGCCACCAGGCCGGTGTCGGCGATGGCGTCAATGTCATAGCCCAGCGCCAACGTCACCACGTCGGCGTCAAGCCCGTCGATCACCGACCGCGCCTGCTTGCCGGAACCGCCATGCGATTGCTTGACGCGGAGCTTTTGGCCGGTTTCGCTCTGCCATTTTTTTGCGAAGGCTTGGTTGAAATCGACGTACAATTCGCGCGTCGGATCATAGGACACATTCAGCAGCGTGTCTTGGGCGTCAGCGGCGGCAACACCCAGCCAAGCCAGCGTCAAGCCTGCGGCGAGGAGGGACAGGCGGCGACGGAACGACATCGGTGTCTCCTTCAATGGAACCCACAGACCACAGTATTTACATGGAATGTGCGTTAGCTCATTTCTATTTCGTCCGTAGACATTGCCAAACCACAGGGTTGGTGAAAAGCGCTTTTTTCCGAAAAAAGCGAGAAGAAACCAAGGATCAGGCATAAGGTGCTGTTTTTATTGGATATAAATTTTACGCCCGCCAAATGCGATGAACGGCCTTCAGCACGCTGTATTTTACAATGAAACTTATCAAAGAAATTGGTATCATCGGATGGATCGTCGGCGCACGCAGGCCAATCCACGATGCTGTCCCCTGCCCTTCTCACCGCCCTTCTGGAAGCTGAGCGCGCTCTGGGCCGCTTGGCGGAAGCCTGTCATGAACCAGAACGGCGCCGCCGCTTGTGGGCCGACGCCGCCCGACGTGAAGCCTGCGCCGCCGCCCGCCTGGACGGGATCATGATTGATCCCACCGATTTCCTCATCGCCACCGTGAATCCCGATCTGGCGCCAACGGTTGATCGCCCCGCCGCGATGTGCGCCCACGCGCTGTGGCAAGGCGCACGCTTCGCCCAAGGCGTCCGGGACGCCGGCGCCCTTCACGCCCGCGCGCGGACTCCGGTCCGTGGTCCCAGCCGCAGCGCCGCCGCCGACGCTTGGCGCGCGGTGGCCGCCCTGGAAGGTCACGCCGACACGGACAGCGCCAGCGACACGCTCCCCGACGCGAAAGACCCGCCGGAGTCGGACGGCTCCGCCACGCCCGCCCCCTGGACGTTGGGCTGGATCGAGGCGTCCTGGCGGATACTTGAAGCGGACCTGTCCGGACGCGATCCAATGCGTCTCAGCCTGTCCGTCGAACGGGAGGCGGAGGCCATGGCCCTGCTCAACCGACTGGATCAAGCGGGCGAGGCCCCGGCCTTGTTGGGAGGGATCGGGCTGTTGGCCGAGTTGCTGCGCCCGCCGCCGGATTTGCGCACGCCCGGTTGGCTGCGCCCAACGGCCCGCCTGCTGGCCCCGCTCGCCATCGCCCGCAACTGCCGCCTGCCGGGTCTCTGGCTGCCCCTGTCCACCAGTGTGTGGAGCGACCGGACGGCGGCGGCCATCGCCGTTCGCGACAGCGGAGACGGCTGGCGGCTCTGGTTGACCGACATGATCGCCGAAACCGCGCGGCGGGAACGGCAACGGCTGGCCACGCTGGATCAGACGGCGCAATCCTGGCGCCGCCGTCTGGGCGACCGCCGCCGCAACTCACGCCTGCCCATGGTGATCGACGGCCTGTTTGAACGCCCCGCCTTCACCGTGCGTCATTTGCAAAAACGGCTGGGAACCACCTTCCGGGGGGCGCAACTGCTGGTCAATGATCTGGAGGATGCTGGCGTTTTGCGCGAAGTGACCAACCGCGCGCTGGACCGGGTGTTCGTCGCGGTCGAATTGCTGCCGTGACGCCGCCCTCGGCCCCTCCCGGTCAAATGTCGAAATTCAGCGCCAGCCCCCCAGTCGTTTGACGGTGCCGCAGCGCGTCGGCCAGCGTGCAATTGTCGAGCACGTCGGCGGTCGCGTCGCGCACCTGCACCATCAGCCAACGCACCGAGCAGGCGTCTGGATCGCCGCAATCATCGCAGGGCTTGAAGGAAAATTTGCTGGCGCAGGGAATCGGGGCCAAATGACCGTCAATCAGCCGAATCACCTCGCCAAAGGAAATATCCGCCGCCAAACGCGCCAACCGATAGCCGCCGCTCTTGCCCCGCTTGGCGAACAACAGGCCGTGTTTGCGCAACTCGACCAAGATGGCTTCCAGAAACTTGCGGGGGATGTTTTCCCGTTCCGCAATGTCGGCGATCAGAACCAAACCATCATCCGGCTGTTCGGCCAGCATGATGAGCGCGCGAAGCGCGTATTTGGCTTTCTGCGTCAGCATTCCGGCAGAACCCGCTTCCAAAAAGTGATTTCACAGAATTAAGGAGGTCAACTCACGCGACGCGCAGCCTTCCTCTGGACAATACTGGCTTTCCAACCGCAAGGCGAGCGTCACGCATCGCCTTGCCCCGGCTTGCGCGCGCGCGTTAAGGTCCGCCGTCTTCCATGGCTGCGTTTCAGCGACAAAGGGCACGGGTATGCAATACGTCATCGTTCCGGTCACGCCGTTTCAACAGAACTGCACGGTTCTCTGGTGCCCCGAAACGATGAAGGGCGCCGCCGTGGATCCGGGCGGCGATCTCGACCGGATTCTCCGCGCCGCCGAGACCAAGGGAGTCACGCTGGAGAAGATCCTCGTCACCCACGGCCACATCGATCACGCCGGCGCCGTCGCCGATCTGGCCGACAAGCTGTCCTTGCCCATCGAAGGGCCGCAGCGCGAGGATCAGTTCTGGATCGACGGCATGCCGATGCAAAGCAAGATGTTCGGCTTTCCGCCGGTGCGCTCCTTCACGCCCGACCGCTGGCTGGAGGATGGCGACACCGTGACGGTGGGCAATCTGACGCTGGACGTCCGCCATTGCCCCGGCCACACCCCCGGCCATGTCGTGTTCATCCACCGCCCGAGCAAGCTCGCCATCGTCGGCGACGTTCTGTTCCAGGGATCCATCGGGCGCACCGATTTCCCCAAGGGGAACCATGGCGACTTGATCGCCTCGATCAAAGAACGCCTGTTCCCCTACGGCGACGACATCGCCTTCATCCCCGGCCATGGGCCGATGTCGACTTTTGGCGAGGAACGCCTCTACAACCCGTTCCTAACGGACTGACCGCGCCCCGTCGCGCGATCAGTCGATCTCGGTATCCTCGCCCAGCAGCAGATCGATCCGACGCCGCAGCACCATCAGTTCCCGGCGTTGGGTGTCGTCGATGTAGGCGCGGTGGTCGCGCGGGTCGCCCAAACGCTGGGTGGCCCGGCGCAGCGCGTCGAGAAAGCGCCCAACCGCCGACAGCGCGCGCAGGCTTGGCTCCTTCGTCGTGTCCTTGCGGTCCCGCGCCTCCCGCACCGTGTCGCTTCCCTCCTTCACCTGTTCCCACAGGGCCATTTGATCGGCCAGATCCTTGATCCAGGCAATTTCGATGAGGGTGGAACGCGAGACGTCGCGATGCGACGTCGCATAATCGCGCTTGATCGCTTCGGGCAGGCTGTTCAGGCGCAGCGTGTGGCTGATGTTGCTCTGGCTTTTGCCGATGATGCGGCCAAGCTGCTCTTGCGTGTAGCCGTAGCGGTCCATCAGCCGAGCCAACGCCTCGGCCAGTTCCAGCGCGTCAAGATCGACCCGCTGGACATTCTCGACCAAGGCCAATTCATCGGCGTTGCCCGACGTAATCAAGGCGTGGACGGTCGCCAGCCCCAACATCTCATGGGCGCGCAAGCGCCGCTCACCCGCGATCAGGCGACAGCCGCCGACCACCTCCTGCACCAAAATCGGCTGTTTCAAGCCGTAATGGGCGATGGAATCGGCGAGGCTGCGCATCTCCTCCTCGTCGAAACGCTGCCGGGGCTGGTTGGAGTTGCGCAGGATGCGGGCGACGTCAAGCTCGACCAGACGAGGCGGCTTGTTCTTGTCATCGAACAGATCGGCGCTGCTGGGGACGGGCGTTGGCATGACGGCGGTTCCTATCCGACGAACGGGCTGGGACGGTGCCTTGCCCGGCGCCGTCCTGTCAACAACCCGTCCGCCCCCAACGGGGACCGCGTCACGCGGCTCCATCACGCCGCCCCATCACGCCGCCTTGATGTCGGCCAGGAACTGCTCGATCTCGCTGCGCAGGTGGCCTGCCTGACGGGTCAGATCCTGCGAGGAGGTCAGCACCTCATTCGCCACCGTCTTGGTCGTGTCCGCCGCCTTGGCCACGCCGTCGATGATCGAGGTGACGGATTGCGTCGCCTTGGCCGCCTGTTGAGCGTTGGCGGCGATTTCCATCGTCGCGGTTCCCTGCTCCTCGATGGCGTTGGAGACGACGCCGGAGATGCGGCCCATGTCCTCGATCACCGTGACGATCTGGCCGATGGCCGCCGCCGCCCCTTCCGTGACCGATTGCATGGTGGAGATCTGGCCGGAGATTTCCTCCGTCGCCTTGCCGGTCTGGTTGGCGAGGCTCTTCACCTCGCTGGCCACGACGGCGAAGCCCTTGCCCGCCTCGCCCGCGCGGGCCGCCTCGATGGTCGCGTTCAGCGCCAGCAGGTTGGTTTGCGCGGCGATGTCGTGAATCAGTTGGACCACCGCGCCGATGCGGTTGGCGGTGTCCACCACCACCCGCATGGTTTCGCCCGCCTGCGCCGCCGCGCCGACCGCCGCCTGGGTGATCCGGCTGGATTCGTCGATGTGCCGCCCAATGTCGCCAATCGACGCGCGGAGTTGGTTCGCCGCCGAGGCCACGGTGCCGACGTTCGACGCCGTCTGATCCGCCGCCGCCGCGACGTTGGTCGCCTCGTGCAGAGTCTTGTCGGCCCCGTCGCTCATCGACCGGGCCGTCGTTTCCAGACCGCCCGCCGCCACCGTCACCGCGCGAACGATGCCGCCAACCCGCGAGTCGAAGGTCTGGGTCACATGCTCCAACCGCTTGGTGCGCTCTTCACGCAGGGCGCGGACGCGATCCTGCTCGGCGTGCAAGGCGTCGGCCTTGATGAGCGCGTCCTTGAAAACCTGCATGGCCCCGGCCATCCGACCGATTTCGTCGGTGCGTTCACGCGCTGGAACGTCAAGCTGCCGCTCGCCGTCAGCCAAACGCTGCATCGCGTCGCTCATCTCCGACAATGGGCGGGTGATGCCGCGCGCGAACAGAACGCCGCCCAACGACACCAGCAGCACAAGACCGGCGCCCGCCAGAAGCATCTGGTTGCGCATGCTGACGACGGGGGCCAGGATCTCGTCCACCGACGCCTCCGCCAGCACGGTCCAACGCAGGGCGCCGTGCTTCATCGCGTGATAGGCGGTGAGCGCCGGGCCGGTTCCGCTGACGTTCCCCGCCTCGACCACGCCAATCTGGTCGCTGTCTGAGGCGATGACCGCCGCCGCGCCGCCGACATACGGCTTCAGCACCGCCATTTCGCTGGAAAAACGCGGCGTGCTGCGGAGCTTGCCATCCGCTCCCAGCAGGAACGTGTCGCCGGTGTCGCCCATGCCGTCCGTGCTGCGCATGATCCGGTCAACCCCGTTGGGCTGAAGCCGGAAGGCCAGAACCGCCAGCGTCTGCACGCCGCCGTCAGGCTGTTGCAAAACCACCGGACTGGCCAAAAACGCCGACGGCATGCCGCCCGCCAGCGCGTAGGCGGTGAAATCCAAAACGCGCGCCGTACCCGGCTTGGGTTCGCGCTTCATCTCCGCCAACAGCGGGCCAAGCGCGGTGTCATTCGCCGATTTGCCAAAATCATCGCCCTTGGCGGCGCTGTACAAAACCGTGCCGTCGGGCGTCAGAACCAGCACATCGGCCAGCCCCCGCCGCAGCATCAAATCCATCATCCAGGAATGCAGACGAAGATGCGCCATGTCGTACATGGTGCTGCCTTCGGGCTTCTCCAGCTTGTAGCGTTCCGCCGCCGGGTGAGGGTTGTCCTCGACATAGCGTTTGCGCAGCATGGCCCCCGGCTCGCCCCGGTCGGCTTCGATCCGCCAACCATTGTTCAGGGCGACCACGGCGTCGCGCATTGAACGGGTGTTCGCCGTCAAGACGACGTCGCCCTCCAACCCTTCGATGTAGGATTGCACGCTGGACGCGCGCGCGTTGGCCAAAGCCACCAGTTTTTCTTGCGCCGCCGTGCGCAAGCGGTCGGTCGCCGCCCAATAGGCGAAACTTCCCAACAGAACCGCCGACAACACCGCCGAAGCAACCAAAGCACAGGGAATTTTATGCCGCAGAAGAAGGCTATTCAAGGTTGCACCCTCCCGGAGAATTACTGCACCGGCTGCCCCGGTTTTGTGAACAGTCTGTCATTGCATGAGCGGATTGAAAAGAGTGAAGACAATCATGTCAGCCAATCGTTAACGCGGGGTCGGACAACCCCATGACGGTTTTGTTAAACGATCGTTCAAAATCCATTGCGCTGGCGCAATGAAACGCATGTCGGTAGAAAGGGGGAATGAAAACCCGGTTCCCCTGGGGTGGAGGTCAGTCGATGTCCCTTGCAGACCGCAAGCTCTTCGTCGAGCGATGGATTCGCTCTCCTCTGAAAGTTGCGTCGGTGACGCCAAGCGGGACCGAATTGTGTCGCGCCATGGCGAAAGCCGCCGGTTCCGGCCCGACACGCCGGGTGGTGGAGCTTGGTCCGGGCACCGGCCCCGTCACCGCCGCGCTGCGGGACCAGGGCGTCACCGCCGACAATTTGTTGATGATCGAGCTGGATCCGGCCTTCGCCGGGCATCTCGCCGCGCTTCATCCCGGCGCTGGCGTCATCCAGGGCGATGCGACTCGGATCCAGCGGATCGTTCACGATCATGGTTGGTCGCATTGCGACAGCGTGGTGTCCGGCCTGCCGTTGATCGCCATGCCGCTGTCGGTGCAGGCGCGAATCGTGCGCGGGGCCTTTTCCGTGCTGGCGCCCGGCGGGGTTTTCGTGCAATTCACCTACGGCCCGTTTGCCCCGATCAATCCTGAACTGATCCGGCGGTTGCGCCTGAAACCGCACCGCCACAGCTGGATTGCCCGGAACCTGCCGCCGGCCTCCGTTTGGACCTTCCACCGCTTGCCGTGATCCGTGACCGCTGCTGATTTGGTGTTTGACGAGGCGCGCGCCCTGATCGACGCGCGCCGCCATCGGGTGGCGATCCGCCGCCTGAAAGACCACGCCCCGGACGGGGTGACGCGCGACCGCCTGCTTGGGCTGGCTTACGTCGGCCACCGCGCGCCCGCCGCCGGGTTGGCGCATCTGCGCCGGGCGATGATGATCGCCCCGGACGATTCCGAGACGCTGCGCGCGCTGGCCCACGCCCAACAGGCCGCCAACGCCCCCTTTCACGCGGTTTTGTGGTTCGAGCGGCTGGCCCGGCTCGCCCCTCGCACACCCGGCATCCGCGCCGCCCTGGCCGGAGCCTACCGCCGCGACGCCCGTTACCACGACGCGCTGGCCGTCACCCGTCAGGCGTTGAGCGAGGGCGAACGCAGCCTGGATTTGCTGTTCGAGACGGCGACCAGCCAAGCCTGCCTTGGCCAGGACGCCGAGGCGCTGGCCAGCTTCCACGCCCTGCTGGCCGACGACCCGGAACACGCCGCCGGTTGGTTCGGCAGCCACGCCCAGGCGATGCACAGCCTTGGCCCGGAGGAGGCGTTGCGCCGCCTGCGCCGCTCCACCCGCTGCGGCGGGGCCAACGGCAAATATTGGGCCTTCGTCTGCGCCCTGCTGCTTTTGCTGGACCGCGCCGAGGAGGCGGAGGCCGTCGCCGCCGAACAGATCGGCGACAACCCCAAACGCCGCCCGCTGGTCGACGGCGTCCGCGCCCTGTTGCCCCACCGCGCCGCCGACCTGCGGCTGTTCGGCAGCAGCGCCCGCCTGCTGCGCCACGCGCTGGCCCAAGCGGCGACGCCCGGCCTGGTGCTGGAATTCGGCGTCCGGCGCGGCACGTCGCTGGACCACATCGCCGCCGCCGCTGGGCAGGAGGTCCACGGCTTCGATTCGTTCGAGGGGCTGCCGGAGGGTTGGGTCAACACTCCCGCTGGCGTGCTGACCACCGGCCTGCAACTGCCGGACGTGCGGCCCAACGCCCGCCTGCATGTCGGCTGGTTCGACGACAGCTTGCCGCCCTTTTTGGCCGCTCATCCGGGGCCGGTGCGTTTCGTCAACATCGACAGCGACATCTACAGTTCAGCATGCACCGTGCTGACCGCGCTGGCCGACCGCATTCGCCCCGGCAGCGTTCTGGTGTTCGACGAGTATATCGGCAACCACAGTTGGCGGGAGGACGAACACCGCGCCTTCCAGGAGTTCGTCGCCGCCCATCGGGTTGGTTACGAGTGTTTCGCCGTCAGCCCCTTCACCAAACAGGTCGCGATACGGATTCTCTCCATCGGCGGCGCGGCGTAGCAGCCCGCTGTTACAAAGTTTCCACTTCCAGCCTTTGACTTCTCATTCCTTGCCGAATGCGGTAGTTTGTCGCGGTTTTTCGCTGGAGGATTCCCGCCGTGCAGGCTGCCTTGATTTCCCACGACCGTCTGAAGCCGCAATTCGTCGAGTGGGTGGTCCGTCACCGGCTGGCCTTGCAGCCGCACACCCTGTTCGCCACGGGCACCACCGGCGGCCTCATCAAAGAAGCCTGCCCGGAGTTGAATCTGACCCCGTTGAAAAGCGGCCCCTTGGGCGGCGATCAGCAGATCGGCGCGATGATCTGTGAGGGCAACATCCACGCCATGTTCTTCTTCATCGACCCGCTGACCCCGATGCCGCACGACGTGGACGTGAAGGCCCTGATCCGCCTGACCGCGCTCTACAACATCCCAACCGCGCTGAACGAGGCGACGGCGGATCGGGTCATCGCTGGGTTTTGATGAGAGGGTTGCGCTCGCCGTCCTATGTTTTGATCTGCCGCAGCAAGCGGCTCAGTCTCTGACAGCACCACGCAAAAACAGCGCGACGGTCTTGCGAACATGGTCCTGCCGAGCCTGTGCGCTCATCGGTGGCCCTCCGAGCAGAGCCTTGCGAAGCGGATTGCCGATCACCGCTTGAACAAATTGATGGGTGAGGAAATCGACATCATTGATGTCCAACACCCCTTGTTCCGCGAAACGAAGGATGATGCGGCGGATGGGGTGGCCCCGGTCAGAAGGGGCGTCCTGGTGCATGCTCGCGCACAATTCGGGCAGACGAGCCGCCTCGGAAAACACAATGCGATGAAATGCGACGGACTGCGGTGAAAGCACAACGTTCAGCAGGAAGCTTCCTGCCTCCGTAAGCGCGTCCGAAGGGTTTTGATTGTTCTCGCCAATCGCCGCCATCGCGGAACGGCTTTGTTCACTCATGCGAAGCGCCACAGCCTGAAACAGCGCGTCCTTATCTCCAAAGCGACGGTAAAGAGTCAGCTTTCCAATGCCCGCGCTTGCTGCGATGGCCTCAATGCTGGTTTCGCCGTACCCATGTTTCGTGAACAATTCGGTGGCGACATCAAGAATACGGCCATGCAATTGCTCAGCCTCCTTGAGCGTTGGCCGTCCCCCATGGGGCCGCTTTGATCCCTCTAAATCTTCTGATCGCGCTTTCTTATCTTGCTTCATCGCTGCTCTCTAACATGGTCGGCTCCAGAATATCGGCCCGGCAGACTTCTCCATCTTGCTTTTTAGCATGGGAGCATATCGAGCCCAATTAACAAAACGATACCGTTGCGTTTTATTTTTGTCCGCGATACGTTCGTCGGCATGTCTGTGATGACGCTGTTGGCGACACCAAAACAAACCCAGTTGCGCAAAGCCCCATGTTGAAAAGGAATTTCCCAATGAAACCACGGATCTTCAGCGATTCTTCGTCAACAGCAAAGCTGTTGTCGGCGACCGCCTACATCCCCCGAAGCGCCACGCTCCTATCGCTTTTGGTCCTTGCCGCTTGCGCTCAAGTCCCGACTGAACCGGCCGCTCTAGCCGCCTACAATGAAGCAAATGATCCCGCTGAACCAATCAACCGAACCGTGTTCTCCGCCAACCAATGGGTCGACCGCAATGCGTTGCGCCCCGTAGCCGAAGTCTACCAGGATTATGTTCCAAACGATGTCCGCAAACGCTTTCGCAATTTCAGCCTCAATCTGAAGGAGCCAAGCGTTTTGGTGAATGACTTGCTACAGGCAAACTTCACCCGCGCTTGGAACACAACACAGCGTTTTGCCGTGAACACCACAGTCGGTGGTGCTGGCTTGTTCGATGTGGCGACCGATTGGGATCTTCCTCATCACAGCGCCGATCTTGGACAAACCTTTGGGGTGTGGGAGATGGGACCAGGACCAAGCGTTCAAATGCCACTGTTCGGTCCATCAAACACGCGTGACGCCGCTGGCATGGTGGCCGGATTTTTCGTAAACCCGCTCGGCTTTGTGCCCGGAAACGCATTGCAGACCGTTCAGATGGCCAGCATGGGCGTCGGTGTTGTGGACCAGAGGGCAGAAACGTTGAGCTTGACCGATGGATTGGAAAAGAACTCGGTTGATTATTACGCCACATTGCGCAGCATGCAAACCCAACGCCGCGCCGCCTTTGTTGAAGACGGCAAAGCCGGGAAACTGACGCCGCGTGTGAACGTCGGCCCTGTAACGCCAACGCCACCTGAAATGTTGCCCCCCGACAAACTTTGAAGCCGCTTCAGCCCCCGCCGCTCCATACGTCAGAGCCACCAAAAACAGGAACGCCCCTGCTCTTCTTCCAAAGAACAGGGGCGTCCCACATCATGCTAAACAGACGAAACTTACGCCGCTGACGCCGCCGCTTTCACCTGACGGCGGCGGGCGTGCAGGACCGGCTCGGTGTAGCCGTTCGGTTGGACGCGGCCCTTGAACACGAGGTCGCACGCCGCCTGGAAGGCGACGCTGGTCTCGAAATTCCCGGCCATCGGGGTGTAGAGCGGATCACCGGCGTTCTGGCCATCGACCACGGCGGCCATGCGCTTCATCGTCTCCATCACCTGGGCTTCAGTGCAGATTCCGTGATGCAGCCAGTTGGCGATGTGCTGGCTGGAGATGCGCAGGGTGGCGCGGTCTTCCATCAGCCCGACATTGTGGATGTCCGGCACCTTGGAGCAGCCGACGCCCTGATCGACCCAACGGACGACGTAGCCCAGAATGCCCTGGGCGTTGTTGTCCAGCTCCTGACGGATTTCCTCTTCCGACCAGTTGGGGCGGTCGGCCAGCGGCAAGGTCAGGATGTCGGACAGGGCGGCGGCCTGCCGGGCGGCAAGCTGGTCCTGCACCGAGGCGACGTTGACCGCGTGGTAATGGGTGGCGTGCAGGATGGCGGCGGTCGGCGACGGCACCCAGGCGGTGTTGGCCCCCGCCTTGGGATGGCCGATCTTGGCGACCAGCATGTCGGCCATCAGGTCGGGCATCGCCCACATGCCCTTGCCGATCTGCGCGCGGCCCTTCAGACCAGCCCGCAAGCCGACATCGACGTTGTTGTCCTCATAGGCCCCAATCCACTTGGCGGCCTTCATCGCCGCCTTGCGGACGACGGGACCGGCCTCCATCGAGGTGTGGATCTCGTCGCCGGTGCGGTCGAGGAAGCCGGTGTTGATGAAAACGACCCGATCCTTGGCGGCGCGGATGCATTCCTTGAGGTTGACGGTGGTGCGCCGCTCCTCGTCCATGATGCCGATTTTCAGCGTGAAGCGGGTCAGGCCGAGCAGATCCTCGACGCGCCCGAACAGCTCGCTGGTGAAGGCGACCTCCTCCGGCCCGTGCATCTTCGGCTTGACGATGTAGACCGAACCGGCCCGGCTGTTGCGCAGTTTGCCCGTTCCCTTCAGATCGTGCAGCGCGATCAGCGAGGTGAAAATGCCGTCGAGGATGCCTTCCGGCGCCTCGCTTCCGTCCGACAGCTTGACCGCGTCGTTGGTCATCAGATGGCCGACGTTGCGGATCAGCAGCAGGCTGCGGCCATGCAGGGTCCGCGTGCCGGTCGCCGTGCTGTAGACGCGGTCCGGGTTCAGCGACCGGACCACCGTCTTGGCGCCCTTGTCGAAGCTGGCCTCCAGCGTGCCCTTCATCAGGCCCAGCCAGTTGCGGTAGGCGCCGACCTTGTCCTCGGCATCCACGGCGGCGACGGAATCCTCGCAATCCTGGATGGTCGAGAGGGCGGCCTCCAGCACGACATCGGCGACGCCCGCCGGATCGGTCTTGCCGATCAGGTGGTTGCGGTCGATGCGGATGTCGATGTGGGTGCCGTTCTGCACCAGCAGGATCGACGAGGGCGACGCCGCGTCGCCCTGCCAGCCGACCAGCGCGGCGGGATCCTTCAGACCAACCGTGCGGTGATCCTTCAGCGTGGCGACCAGCGCGCCGTCCACGATGGCGTAGGCGCTGACGTCGGCGTGCGAATCCTCGGCCAACGGCACGGCGTCGTCCAGGAAGCGGCGCGCCCAGGCGATCACGTCGGCCCCGCGTTCGGCGTCATAGCCGCCCGCCGCCGCCTTGCCAGGAATGGCGTCGGTGCCATAGAGCGCGTCGTACAGGCTGCCCCAACGGGCGTTGGCGGCGTTCAGCGCGTAGCGGGCGTTGGTGATGGGAACCACCAACTGCGGCCCGGCCAGCCGGGCGATTTCGTCATCGACGTTGGCGGTGTCGATGGTGAAATCCGGCCCTTCGGGGACCAGATAGCCGATCTCGCGCAGGAAGGACTCATACTCGGCGGCGTCGAGCGTCTGACCGCGACGGGCGACGTGCCAGGCGTCGATCTTGGCCTGGATGGCGTCGCGCGTGGCCAGCAGCGCGCGGTTGCGCGGGGCCAGATCATGCAGCAGCGTGTCCACCCCGGCCCAGAAGGCGCCGGAGTCGATCCCGGTTCCGGGCAGCGCCTCGGTCTCGATGAAATCATTCAGGGCTTGGGCGACGTCCAGGCCGCCGCGACGGATCCAGGTGCTCATCTCGTTGCGTGTCCCATTCTCTTGTGCGCTCGGTTCGCAGGCCCCTCTGTGGGAGCCTTTGCGCAAAGTTATTGCGTAATCCGCTTCGCGTGGTCAACAGAATGTCGCAGCGCAAAAAGTATGAGACCGCCCGCCCAAACGGCCCTTGCGTCGCCGATAAAAAGCCGTTCAGTGCGCCTCGCCCCAATTGCTTCCGATGCCCGCCTCGGCCACCAGGGGAACGCTGAAGCTGGCCGCGCCCTCCATGACCGCGCGCACCAGGGCGGCGGCCTGTTCGGCTTCGGCCTCCGGGACTTCGAACAGCAATTCGTCGTGCACCTGCAACAGCATTTGCGCGTGGCTGCCCGCCGCCGCCAGCGCGGCGGGAACCCGGTTCATCGCCCGCTTCATGATGTCGGCGGCGGTGCCTTGGATCGGCGCGTTGATCGCTTGCCGTTCGGCGAAGGCCCGGCGGGCCGGGTTCTTGTCCTGAATGCCCGGCATGTAGCAGCGCCGCCCGAACAGGGTTTCGACATAGCCATGGTCGCGGGCGAAGCTCTTGGTCGCCTCCATCCAGACCTTCAACTCGTGGAAACGCTCCAGATAGGTCTTGATGAAGCTGTTCGCCTCGCCCGGCGTGATGCCAAGCTGACGGCTGAGGCCGAAGCCGGAAATGCCGTAGATGATGCCGAAATTGATCGCCTTGGCCTTGCGGCGGATGTCCGGGGTCATCTGGTCGAGCGGCACGCCAAACACCTGGGCCGCCGTCGCCGCGTGAATGTCCAGCCCATCGCGGAAGGCGTCCTTCAACGCCTGGATGTTGGCCATTTCAGCGACCAGCCGCAATTCGATCTGCGAGTAATCGACGCTGATGAGCCGGTTGCCGGGCGCGGCGATGAAGGCGCGCCGGATCTTTTTCCCTTCCTCGGTGCGGATCGGGATGTTTTGCAGGTTGGGGTCGGTCGAGGACAGGCGCCCGGTGTTGGTCGCCGCCAGCGCGAAGGCGGTGTGGACGCGGCCCGTCAGCGCCTCGATCTTTTCCTGCAAGGCGTCGGTGTAGGTGCTTTTCAGCTTGGCGAGTTGCCGCCAATCCAGCACGCGCTGGGCGATGCTGTGGCCCTGCTCGGCCAGCTCCTCCAGCACGCTGGAATCGGTGGAATAGGCCCCGGTCTTGCCCTTTTTGCCAGCGCCAAGCTTCATCACGTCGAACAGGATTTCACCAAGCTGCTTGGGCGAGCCGATGTTGAAGCTCTGCCCGGCGAGCTGGTGGACGTCCTTTTCAATCTCGACCAGCCGCACCGCCAGATCCTGCGACAGGCGTTTCAGCGCGTCCTGATCCAGCCGCACGCCCGCCCGTTCCATGTCGGCGATGATCGGCACCAGCGGACGGTCGAGCGTCTCATAAACCGTGACCATCCGCGCTTCGACCAGCCGGGGCTTCAGCAGGGTCCACAGCCGCAGCGTGATGTCGGCGTCCTCCGCCGCGTAGTCGAGCGCCTTGTCGAGCGGCACCTGATCGAAGGTGATCTGGGTTTTGCCGGTCCCGCAGACCTCCTTGAAGGAAATCGGCGTGTAGGCGAGGTGCAGTTCCGCCAACTCGTCCATGCCATGGCCGTGCGCGCCGCCGTCAAGCGCGTAGGAGATCAACATGCTGTCGTCGATCGGCGAGACGGTCACGCCGTTCCGGGCGAACAATTGATGGTCGAATTTGAAATTGTGGCCGACCTTGAGGATCGCCGGATCCTCCAGCATGCCCTTCAACGCCGCCATCAGGTCGGCGGTCGGGATTTGCTTGGGCGGCGGCGGGGCGTCGAAATCAAGCTGACCGGCGGCGGCCGCCGCGCTGCCATGGGCGAGCGGGATGTAGCAGGCCAGTCCCGGCGCGGTGGACAGCGAAACGCCGACCAGAGTCGCGGTGGCCGGGGTCAGGCTGTTGGTTTCGGTGTCCACGGCGATGACGCCGCTGGCTTGCGCCCGCCGCACCCAGACCTCCAGCGCCGCCAGATCCTGGACCAATTCATAGCGCTTTTCGACCGTCGCCGTCGGCTGCGGAGCGACCACCCCATCGGCATCCACCGCGCCGGGGGTGGCGGGCGAGGCCGGAAGACCGGCGTCGGCGATGCGCCCGTCGCGCTTCATCTCCATCTCGACGCGGGCGACGATGCTGCGGAAGCCCTGAGCCTTGAGGAAGTCGATGAGCCGACGATGGTCGGGTTCGCGGACGCGCAGATCCTCCAGCGGTTTGGGCTGCGGCGCGTTGGCCTCCAACTGGACCAGACGGCGCGACACGCGGGCTTGGTCGGCGAACTCAATCAGCTTCTGGCGGCGGGCGGGCTGCTTGATCTTCTCGGCGTTGGCCAGCAGCGTGTCGAGGTCGCCATATTCGGTGATGAGCTGGGCGGCGGTCTTCACGCCGATGCCGGGAACGCCCGGCACATTGTCCACGCTGTCCCCGGCCAGCGCCTGAACGTCCACCACCTTGTCGGGTTGAACACCGAACTTCTCGAACACCTCGTCGGGGCCGATGTGCTTGTTCTTCATCGGGTCGTACATGGCGACGCCCGGCCCGACGAGCTGCATCAGATCCTTGTCCGACGACACGATGGTGACGGGACGCCCGGCCTCCTGCGCCAAACGGGCGTAGGTGGCGATCAAATCATCGGCCTCATAGCCGTCCAGCTCCAGGCTGGGCAGGCAAAAGGCGTCGGTCGCCTCGCGGATCAAGGCGAATTGGGGCTTCAGCTCCTCCGGCGTTTCGGGCCGGTGGGCCTTGTAATCGGGGTAGAACTCGTTGCGGAAGTTCAGCCGGGCGCTGTCGAACACCACGGCCACCGCCTCCGCCTTCACGTCGGCCAGCAGCTTCAGCAGCATGTTGGAGAAACCGAGCACCGCGTTGACCGGCGTGCCGTCGGGCCGCGTCATCATCGGCAAGGCGTGGAACGCCCGGAAGATGAAGCCCGAGCCGTCCACCAGATACAGGCCGCTGCGGTCAGGCGCGGCGGCGCCGTCCAGGTCAGCGGTGGGGGCGGGGGCGGTCGTTCCGGTGCTGTCGGTCATGATGCTCTCGTGTCCATCCTTGCGGGCGTTACCATCGCCGAAGGCGGCACGGGAGTCGAGCGGCTATGACCAACGACCGGGGCGCGACCAGGGCGCGACCGCTCCCGTCTGTTCCTGCGTCAGCCCGCGAAGGCGCGGTCGGCGGCCAGCAGGGTGTGCGCGGCGACGCGGATCTGCTCCAGCAACGCCGGGTCGGTGATGTTGGAGAACATTGGCAGCATCGGCCCCATGTCGGCCACGCCGGACAGCGTCACCGCTTCGTGCAGAACGCGGATCGGCGACGAGCCGTCGCGCAAATCTTCCAGGGGCAGGAAATGCTCGCGCAAGGTCGCCGCGCGGGCGACGTCGCCGGATTTCAGCGCCCGCAGGATCGCCATCGACAGGTTGGGGGCGACGCAGATCGAGCCGGAGGTGAAGCCGGTCAGGCCGAACTTCGGCAGATGGTCCAAGACCGGACGCTCGCCGATGCCGCTGACGACGTAAGACTTGTCCACCGCGTCAAGGATGCGGCTGAGATAGGAATCCTCCGCCGGGTTTTCCCGCACCACCGCGTATTTGACCGAACAAATCACCCCGTCGCGGATCAACGCGGCCAGCGAGTCCGGCGCGATGTAATTGTCGGACTTCACATAGGCGGTCAGCGGGCGCTGGGCGCGTTCGGCCACCCGCGCGATGGCGGTCGCCACCCCGGCGGGGGTCGCGCCGAAGCTCATCGGCAGCATCATCGCGGTCGGGAAATCGAACTCGCGCAGGATGGCCGCCTGATCCATCGCCTTGCCGTAATCAGGGCCAAGCGAGGGGATCATCCAAGTGTCGGGGCCGGCGATCTCGCGCAGCATCGCCAGCAGATGGGGAAACTCGCTGACGCCGGTGTTGTAGAGGTTGGCGTTGCCGCCATAGAGCAGGGTGGAGACGCCGCCCTGTTCCAGATGGCGGACCAGCTTGCGGTTTTCGTCCGCGTTCAGCGACAGATCGGCGTTGCGCGCCAAGGGCGGCACCGCAATGACCGACCGTTCGAGATCGGCCCGCGTGACGGCAGTCGTCTTCACCTCAATCCTCCTACGTGCGACGTCGTGAAAGCAGCGTCCAAAGCGTTAAAAGGTATGACAACATCCTTGTTGTCTGACAAGTTAAAAGCGCGACAACCCGCCATTTTCCTGTGTTGCGGCGCAAAAAACGTCGCGCTCACTGGTCAATCCATAAATTTGTTTGACAACATAGGCCCGCAAATTGATTCTTCCGCCAACGCAGCGTTCCGCCATGCCGCCCATTGGGCGCGGCTGGGCCGCTCGCCTTGGAATTTGAGGGAGATCGGCCCATGCTTGGCCCGATGCAGTGTCTGGTGGACGCCCGCGCCCGCGTCGGGGAAAGCCCGGTCTGGGACGCGGCCAGCAACCGCCTGTTCTGGGTGGACATTCTGGCGGGGGCGCTGTCCGCCGTCGATCTGGGCAGCGGAGCGGTGCAGTCCTGGCCTTTGCCGGGCGCCGTCGGCTCCATCGCGCTGTGCCGCAACGGCGACGTGGCGGTCGCCCTGCCCAACGGCGTTCACATCCTGTCGCTGACCAGCGGGGCCTTGCGCCTGCTGGTCGATCCCGAACCGGACCAGCCGACCAACCGGCTGAACGACGGGAAGGCCGGACCCGACGGGGCCTTTTGGGTCGGCAGCATGGACGACCGCCCGGTGAAGGAGCCGGTCGCCGCCTTGTACCGCGTCACCCCCGATGGCCGGGCGGAGCGCAAGATCGACGGCCTGCTGGTGTCCAACGGGCTGGCCTGGAGCGCCGACGGGCGGACCATGTTCCATTCCGATTCGCGCGGCCCCTGGATCGACCGCTGGGATTTCGACCCCGCCACCGGGGCCATCGCCAACCGGACCCGCATCGCCACCCTGACCAACGAGGAGGGTCGCCCCGACGGCGCGGCGACCGATGTGGAGGGCTGTTACTGGAGTTGCGGCGTCTCGGCGGGTTGCCTGAACCGCTTTTCCCCCGACGGCGCGCTGTTGGCCCGCTATCCCCTGCCCGTTCCCGCCCCGACCATGTGCGCCTTTGGCGGCCCGGACCTGCGCACCCTGTTCGTCACCAGCCTGCGCGAGGGCCTGTCCGACGCCGTTTTGGCCGACCATCCGCTGTCGGGCGGGGTTTTCATGATGCGAACCGAGGTCGAAGGCGTCCCGGTTGGCCGTTTTCAGCACAAAGGGTGATGCCCATGCACATTCTGATGACCGGCGCCGGCGGCGCCGTCGCCACCGCGCTGACCCCGCGCCTGACCGCGCTGGGCCACCGCCTGCGCTTCAGCGACCGGGTCCGCCCGCCGGGGCTGCCCGACGACGCCGATTTTGTCCTGGCCGAATTGACCGACGAGGCCGCCGTGTTCCGCGCCTGCGACGGCGTGGACGCGGTGCTGCATCTGGGCGCGATCTCGTCGGAGGATTCCTTTGACCGCATCCTCGACGTCAACATCCGGGGCGCCCACAACGTCTTCGAGGGCGCGCGGCGGGCGGGCAACCGCCGGGTGATCTTCGCCAGCTCCAACCACGCCATCGGCATGTACCCGCGCAGCGTCACGCTCGACGAAACCGCCCCGCCCCGCCCCGACAGCTATTACGGGCTGAGCAAGGCCTATGGCGAGTTGCTGGCCCGGATGTATTGGGACAAGCATGGGCTGGAAAGCGCCTGCCTGCGCATCGGCTCTTGCGAGGTCAAGCCAACCCAGAAGCGCCACATCAGCACCTGGCTCAGCCACGACGACCTCGCCCATCTCATCGACCGCTGCCTGCGGGCCGAGGGGCTGGGCGCGGCGATTTTCTATGGCGTGTCGGCCAATGAGCGGCGCTGGTGGCGCGACCGTTCGGCGGACACCATTGGCTACCACCCCAAGGACAACGCCGAGGATTACGCCGGTCTGCCCGGTATGCAAGATCCGATGCCGAACATGCTGGACGAGACGCATCAGGGCGGTACCTTCGTCAGCGCCAATTACACCCGCGCCCTGCCCCCCGCCGACGCGCGGGAGGCGACGGGCGCCGAACCGCAGCAGGGAAGCCTCTGATAATGGCCGACGTTTACGCGAACCTCATCGGCGGCGAATGGGTCGCCACCACCACCGCCAGCCGCAACATCAACCCATCGGACCTGTCCGACGTGGTCGGGGAGTACGCGCAGGCCGACGCCGCGCAGACCGCCGCCGCCATCGACGCGGCGGCGGCGGCGTTCCCCA
The DNA here is from genome assembly GCF_003590795.1 of Azospirillum cavernae. Classification (GTDB taxonomy): domain Bacteria; phylum Pseudomonadota; class Alphaproteobacteria; order Azospirillales; family Azospirillaceae; genus Azospirillum; species Azospirillum cavernae. Next base: position 77,851 of record NZ_QYUL01000005.1, on the reverse strand, counting down.
CCTGGGCCGCCGCCTCGCCCCAACACCGCAGCGACGTCCTCGACGCCGCCGGGTCGGCGATTCTGGCCCACAAGAACGAGTTGGGCCGCCTGCTGTCGCGGGAAGAGGGCAAGCCCCTGCCCGAAGGCATCGGCGAGGTCACGCGCGCCGGGCAGATCTTCAAATATTTCGCGGGCGAGGCCCTGCGCCTGTCCGGCGAACGGCTGGATTCGACCCGCCCCGGCGTCGATGTGGACATCACCCGCGAACCGCTGGGCGTCATCGGCCTCATCACGCCGTGGAATTTCCCCAGCGCCATTCCGGCCTGGAAAATCGCCCCGGCCCTGGCCTATGGCAACACCGTGGTGATGAAGCCCGCCGACATGGTGCCGGGGTCGTCCTGGGCGCTGGCCGAGATCCTGCTCAAGGCCGGGATTCCGGCGGGCGTGTTCAATCTGGTCATGGGGCGCGGTTCGGTGGTGGGCGAGGCCATCGTGTCGTCGCCCAAGGTCAACGCCATCAGCTTCACCGGATCGGTCGCCACCGGGCGGCGCATCGGCGCGCGCGCCTTTGAAACGGGAAAGAAGTTTCAGCTTGAGATGGGCGGCAAGAATCCGCTGGTCGTGCTGGACGACGCCGATCTCAGCCTCGCCGTGGGCGCCGCGCTGACCGGCGCCTTCTATTCCACCGGGCAACGCTGCACAGCGTCCTCCCGTCTGGTGGTGACGGAGGGCATCCATGACCGCTTCGTCGCCGCCCTGGCCGAGGAGATGAACGCGCTGTCGGTCGATCACGCGTTGAAGCCCGGCACGACCATCGGCCCGGTGGTGTCGCAGGATCAGCTTGAACAGGATCTCCGCTACATCGCCATCGCCAAGGATGAAGGCGCGCGGCTGGTCACGGGCGGCGAGCGGCTGACCCGCGAGACCGACGGCTATTACCTGTCCCCTGCCCTGTTCGCCGACACCGCCAACAGCATGCGGATCAACCGGGAAGAGGTGTTCGGCCCGGTCGCCTCCGTCATCCGCGTTCGCGATTATGACGAGGCTCTCTCGGTCGCCAACGACACCGAATTCGGCTTGTCGTCGGGCATCTGCACCAACTCGCTGAAGCACGCCACCCATTTCAAGCGCCACGCGCAGGCGGGCATGGTCATGGTCAATCTGCCGACCGCCGGGGTCGATCCGCACGCGCCGTTCGGCGGGCGTAAGGGATCGAGCTATGGCGCGCGCGAACAGGGGGCCTACGCGCGCGATTTCTACACGACGATCAAGACCGCTTATGTGTTTGGCGGCTGAGCGCTCGCGCTTGATCGCTTGAAAGCCGCATGAGGAACGCGGGCGGGGAACTCACCCCGCCCCGTTTCCATCCGGACCGCTGACGACCGCGCCGACAAAGGCGTAACCGACGCCGTGAACCGCCTGAACCGGCAAGGCCACGCCCGTGTGCTCCTCCACCTTGATGCGCAGGCGGCGGACCAACGAATCGATGGAGCGGCTGTAGGGATCCCAATCCCGTCCGGTCAACGCCATGGCGATGGCTTGGCGCGTCACCGCTTCGCCCGGCGCGACAACCAACAAGCAAAGGAATTTGTATTCCGTGGCGGTCAGCGACACCGCAGCCCCGCCGGGCGCCTGAAGCCGCCATTCCGTTTCGTCGAACCGCCAGCTCTTCTTGCTGTCGTCCAACGACGCCGGAGGCGCGCGACGCAGCGGCAGCGGCGCCGAGCTTGCGTTTTTTTGCAGACGGCGGAACAGGGCCTTGATCTGCGCCTCGACCTCACGGAAATCGATGGGCTTCACCAAATAGACGTCGGCCCCCAATTCCAGGCCAATCACCCGGTCGATCAACCCCGAGCGCGCCGTCAGCATGATGATGGCCGCCTGGGAAACCGCGCGCACGCGCTGGGCGACGGAAAAACCATCCTCGTTGGGCAGGTTGACGTCCAAGACAATGACGTCCGCCCCATGGCTGTTCAAAAGCGCGTCCATCTCTTCCCCGCTGGACGCTCCATACACATGGAACCCGCAGCGGCTCAGATAGTCCACCAAATCGTCGCGAAGGTCGGCCTCGTCTTCGACCACGATGATGCGCGCCACAGCGATCTCAACCCCACAGCCCAATTCTGTGAAGCGATACTAACCATCGGCGCGCGCCTTCGCCAACGCAAAGCGGCGGCCAGCAAAGGAAATCCGTGTTCGATCAAAGATTTGTTCAGAGAGAGACACTTCTGAGTTGAAATTTCAAACAGCGCGCGTCCCATCTTTCGGCATCGCTCGATCAGGCCAGAATCCCCAACCGCCGCGCGGTCCAATTGGGGAAAACCGACGCGCCAACCAGTTCGGCCAACACGGCGCGGTAATCGGTGGTGACAGCCAGATCGACACCCCGATCAAGCTGGTGGCTGGCCAAACCGGGCCATTGGCCCAGCATCCGCCCACCCGCCACCCGACCGCCCAAGACCAGCATGGCGCCGCCATGGCCATGATCGGTGCCCTGGCTCTTGTTGCCGCGCAACCGCCGCCCGAACTCGCTGAGCACCACCATGGTCACGCGCCCATGGTCGCGGTGGCTGTCGGCGTAAAAGGCCGCCAGCGCGCGGGACAACTGACGAACCGCGTTGGAAAAGCGTCCGGGCTGATGTTCATGGGTGTCCCAACCGCCGACGTCGACCCAGGCCAGCCGCAGCCCGATGTCCATCTTCAGCAGGCGCGCCACGGTTTGCAGACCGCGCCCGGCCTCCGTCTCCTCGTAAACCGCCCCGCCCTCGGCGGCGTAGGGCGCGACCTTGCCATCGGGCAGTCGGGGCAATTGGCCGTCGATGGTGGACAGGCCGCTCAACGCTGATCGGGCGGCGCTCGCATAGGGACCATCAGCCCCACGAAACAGCCCGGCCAACACATCGGCGGCCTGCGCGCCGCCGGGAGGGGCCAAGCCGGACCGCAGATCGGCGACCGCCAGAGCCGACCCATAGCCCATCAAGGCCGCCGGGGTGTTGGACGCGGCGGAAATCGCCCCAACGCCGGAAACCCCATTCTCCGCCAGCCAGCGCGCAGCCCAGCCGGTGCCGACACGGCTCAACTCCGCTTCGCCGCCGACGCCGCGCTCCATCAGATCCTGCGCCACGAAATGGCTGCGCGTGCCATCGGAAAGACCGGCGGCGTGGATGATCGCCAGATTCCCGCCCTGATACAGCTCCGCCAGGGGCGCCGCCTCTGGATGCAAGCGGAAATCAATGCCGGAGGCCAGGGATTGGGCCAGCCGGACGCCCGCCATCGGCCCGTCCTCCGCCACCCGCAATTCAGGCGGACGGGCGGCGCGGTAGTCGGGATCATCGACCGGCGCGACAAGGTTGAGCGTGTCGGCCCCGCCGCGCAGAAACACCACAACCAGGGTTTCCGCCCCGGGAGCGGCGGCGGAGGAAGCGGCCCCACCGGCGGCGTAAGCCACATGCGGCAGACCCGGAATCAGACTCAACCCGGTGGCGAGACCGCCTTGCAGCAGCAGCCGACGGGTGACGGCGAAGGATGGATGGGTCATCGTCAATGTCTCCCTTCAACGCGCCTGGAACCGGGGCGCCATGGCGACGTAGGCGGCAAGGCGGCGCAGCTTGGCGTCGCCATCCTTGGCGCCCGGCGTCAGCGTCGCCGCCGGGTCGAGCTTCATGCCGATCAAGATCGCTTGCGTGACAGCGGGATCAGGCGCGGCCCCATGCAGCGCGCGTTGCCAGCCATCCGTCGCCTCTTGCGCCGTCACCGGCCCGGGAAAGGGAAGGCCGGTATCGAGCGGCCCGGTCTTCCACCAATTTTCCGCCAACCCGAGCAGCAGGGTCCAACGACGGCGGATCGCCGCCGCGCCCAACCAGGCCTCATTCCGATCCGGGTAGCCGGTGGGCGGCGGACAACCGAACAAGCGCTGGCCGCTGCCGTCCAACTCGCCGATCAGGCCGTTGGTCGCGGTGAAATCAACCGCCGTCGCCCGCGCGAAGGAGGCGACCAGCTCCAACGGGCGTTTGACCTTGCTGGCCTGACTGTCGGCAAACTCACGAGACAGCGCGATGGCGCGGACCACCCGGCGGATCTGGTCGGGTTTGCGGCGATTCTCGGTCCAGACCTGCGCGGCGGCCTTCACCAGAGAGTCGGGCGGATCATCCGACAGCAGCCGGGCGCACAGCTTGCGGCAGAGGTGCAGCGCCGTCGCCGGGTGATCGGCGACCAGGCTCAACACCCGCTTCCCATCGTCCATCGGCGCTTGGAAGGGGTCGAACTCCCGCCCCAACACGCGTTTTTGGTAATTGTCGTGCCAGCTTTCGACATAGACGAAGCGTCCGGTCGCGGGCAAGCGTTGCTCGCCGCCCAACCCCGCGCCATCCTCCACCGCCCAGCCGGTGAAGGCGCGGGCCGCTTCATAGACGTCCTGGTCGATGTAGCCAGCGGGGTTGCCCGCCTGCGCCCCCGGCACCTCGCGCCATTTGTTGTAAAGGGCGTTCAGATAGGCGTCGCGGCCCAAACCATGCAGTTCGAACAGCTCGCGGGCGTAATTCTCGTTGGCGCTTCCGGCGCGGGAGGAGCGGTTGTTCAAATAGACCAGCATCGCGCCGCTGCCGCCCACCGCCTCTAGAAACTCCCGAAAATTGCCCAGCGCGTGGCGGCGGATCACGTCGCGGTCGTAGCTGGGCAAGGCCGCCGCCACCGCCTGCTCGCCCGCGTTCACGTTGAAATGATTGTGCCAGAAATCGACCAGCACCTCGCGCAATTGCCAACGGCTGTGAACGGCGCGAATCAGCGTCGCCGCCGTCACCTCCAGGCGGGGGAATTGGCGTTCCGGTCCGGCGAAGGGTTTTTTGCCGTCGGACAGCGGCCACAGATCGTCAATCGGCTTGGTCAGGCTGGCCAATGGGCGCATCTCCTCCACCGCCGTCCAACCGTCTCCGGCGCCGTATTTGATGCGCAGCCGACAGGCGTCCAAACTCCGCTGGCACGCCTCGTCCTGCCCGTCAGCGGGAGACAGTTGCTCGTCCAGCCAGCGCGGCAGGCCTGTGCGTCGCAACACCTCGGCCTCCCCCGGTTTGGGGCCGAAGGTCAAACGAGTCAGGGCGCGGGTTGAAAAGCTGTCATCCATTGATCGGACTCCCGTGGGCGCAGCGAAGACCAGCATCATGGAACAAGACGCGCGCCATGGGATGTTGTCTTTTCAGGACATCGCCCGCCACGGCCGCAGCCGCGTTCCATGAAAAATTCGCTCAAATCCAATGTATCCCGCAATAAATTTGCAACAAATATAGGGCGTTGGAATTCGTTATAACTGTCATACTCTGGTAACGATTTGGAAAGAAGATTGGCGTCACAGTTGTTGCATCGCAGCATGGCGGCCCTGCTTTTCCACCGGAGGCGGCGATGACGAACAACGACGCAGCAACGCAAGACCGGGACGCCCGGCTGCTGTTCGCCCGTTACAGCCAGCAATCCCCGCGCTGGCAAGGGCTGTCTTGGGACGCTCTGCGAGAGGACACGCGGCGCCTGTTCCGCCGTGAGGCGGCCTGGAGTCTCCACCCGCAAAATTGACGCTCGCCATCGCCCAACGGATCACACACGGCAAGGGGACGCTCATGACCAACCCAGGCAACAACCTGTTCGATCTGTCGCGCGGCGTGTTGGACGTCGCGTCGCAGAAGGTGTCGCGGATTGAGGAGATCACCCGCCGCATGAAGATGCTGGCGATGAACGCCCTGATCGAGGCGGCGCGGGCGGGCGACAATGGCCGGGGCTTCGCCGTGGTGGCGAACGAGGTGTCGGAAATCTCCACCCAAGTGAACGGAATCACCAAGGAATTGCGGTCGGAAATCGTCGCCCGCGTCGATCACCTGACCACGACCGGCAGCGCCATCGTGCAGGAGATGCACGGCAAGCGGCTGGCCGACCTGTCCTTGAACATGATCGAAATCATCGACCGCAATCTGTATGAGCGCTCGTGTGATGTGCGCTGGTGGGCGACCGACCGCGCCATGGTCGATTGCGCCGCCGCCCCGACCGACGACGCCCGCCGTCACGCCACCCGGCGGCTGGGGGTGATTCTGGAATCCTACACGGTCTATCTGGATCTGTGGATCGCCGACCGCGATGGCCGGGTGATCGCCAACGGGCGCCCCGACCGCTACCGCAACGCCCAAACCGCGACGGTGGCGGACGAGCCATGGTTCCGGCAGGCGTTGGCCACCCGCAACGGCGGGGAATTCATCGTCGGCGACGTCACCCGCAACAAGATTCTCGACGACCGGGTGGTCGCCACCTACGCCACCGCCATCCGCCGCGACGGCGAAGCGAACGGCGAGGTTCTGGGCGTGCTGGGCATCTTCTTTGATTGGGAACCGCAGGCCGCCGCCGTGGTGCAAGGGGTGCGGTTGGAAGAGGAGGAGCGCGAACGCTCGCGCTGCCTGCTGCTTGACGCCCGCCATCGGGTGATCGCGTCGTCGGATGGTCACGGCGTTCTGACCGAAACCGTGCCTCTGCGCCGCGACGGCGGCAGCATGGGCCATTACACCGACCCGCGCGGGAAGCTGATCGGCTACGCGCTGACGCCGGGGTATGAAACCTACAAGGGGCTGGGCTGGTACGGCGTCATCGTGCAGGCGCCCTGACGCGCCTGCACGATGACATGAGGCTTGGTCAGTGGGTCGCCGTCATCCCGTGGCAGTCGAAGGCCCCGGACACCGCGCTGGCGTTGCGCAGATCCACCGCCTCGACCAGATCGCGGACCTCGTCGGCCAACTCGTCGGCGGTCCAGCCATGGCTGTCGGCCCCGGCCACCACCAGCAGACGCAGGGTGGTGCGCAGCAGGTCGCCCGACTCCCAACCATTCCGGCATTCCGCGTCGCGGGCGGTCTGGAGCAGGGACGTGGCGAACGCCAGGACATCCTGTTCGATCTTCATGGCCGGAGCCTCCGCGCGTTTGTTCGTGACGTCAACAATATGACGACCGCAACGCCCGCTTGTCAAATGGCTCTTTGTGCTGATGCGAACAAAGACCTAAGTCTTGCTTTGATCCGCCGCCGCGTCGGTGAAGGGCGGCATTCTGGAAACGAAACGACCCTTGACACCTTGCGGCCATTGCTTGAACGGAACGATTCCGTTGGTGGTCTCGGCGTAAGCGCGCAGATAGCTGACCAGGGTTTCGACCGTGCCGTCGTCGGGCGGGAAATCGCCCAGCACATAGCTCATCCGCTCCGGCGACCGCACCGCGACCGAACAGGCGCGGCGGCAGCTCATCAGGCAGCTTTGCGGGCGCAGCCGGACCTTGGCCGCCAAATCCGGGTTGTCCGCCAAGGCTCGTTCCATCAACGCAACCAATTGCGCGCCCGCGCGGGGCGTGGCGTCGGGCGAATCGCCCTCGCGGCGGCAGGTGTCACAAACAAGAAGATCAACAGGCATGGAACCGCTTTCGCAATGATTGCCGACCGGGCGGAATGGCCCGCGCGACCGCCCAGTGCTAGCGATGACCGAGCGTCTTTGTCAACCATCACCCGCCCCGCCTGCGACACAGCTTGCCAAGCGGCGGCAAACTTCCGACCATGCCCGTCAGCCCCAGGGGCGGCGGCAAGCGACAGCGGCGATCCAGACGACAGGCGGGCATGAGCGCACGGCAACGAATTGTTCGCGAACGGCGGCAGTACAACCAGCTCGCCGCCGACCAGACGCTGGAAGATTACGCCCTGCGCTACACGGCGGAGCGGGCGCGGCGCTGGACGGCGTGGCGGGTCGCCAACACGGCGCTGGGGGCGATTTCCTTTCTGGCCTGCGAGGCGATTGGCGCGGCGGTGACGCTGACCTACGGCTTCGCCAACGCCATGGCGGCCATTCTCACCGTCGGGATCCTCAGCATTCTGGTCGGCCTGCCGATCACCTACCACGCGGCCAAGGCCGGGGTGGACATCGACCTGTTGGCGCGCGGGGCCGGGTTCGGTTATCTGGGATCGACCATCACCTCGCTGGTCTACGCCTCCTTCACCTTCATCCTGTTTTCCATCGAAGCCAGCATCATGTCCGCCGGGCTTCAGATGGTGCTGGGGATTCCGGCCTGGATCGCCCACGTCATCAGCTCGCTGGCGGTGATTCCCATCGCGGTCTACGGCATCCGCTTCATCAGCCGGATGCAGGTGGCGACGCAACCGATCTGGATCGTCCTGCAATGCGCGCCGCTCGCCACGCTGGCCCTGCTGGATCCGGCGACGCTGGCCGAATGGATGGCGGTTCCCGGCACGCTGGGCGGCGGCGACGGTTTGGCGCTGCTGCCCTTCGGCATGGCGGCGTCGGTGCTGCTGTCGCTGCTGCCGCAGATCGGCGAACAGGTCGATTACCTGCGCTTCCTGCCCTCGGTGGCGCGGGTAGGGCGGGCGCGCTGGTGGAGCGCCCTGCTGATCGGCGGCCCCGGCTGGGTGCTGATCGGCAGCCTGAAGCTGGTCGCCGGGTCGCTGCTGGCCTTTCTGGCGATGAAACACGGCCTGTCGGCGGAGGACGCGGCGCAGCCGACCCAGATGTATCATCTGGCCTTTCTCGACCTGTTCGGCTCGCCCGGCGTGGCGCTGGCGCTGACTGGGATTTTCGTCGTCGTCTGCCAGATGAAGATCAACGTCACCAACGCCTACGCCGGGTCCATCGCCTGGTCGAATTTCTTTTCCCGCCTGACCCGCAGCCATCCGGGCCGCGTCGTCTGGCTGGTGTTCAACGTGCTGCTGGCGCTGCTGCTGATGGAAATCGGCATTCTCAGCGTGATCGAAAGCATTTTGGGCCTCTACGCCAACGTCGCCGTCGGCTGGCTGGGCGCCGTCGCCGCCGATCTGGCGATCAACAAGCCGCTGGGCTTCAGCCCCCGTCACATCGAGTTCAAGCGCGCCCATCTCTACGACATCAACCCGGTGGGGGTCGGGGCGATGGGGCTGTCGGTGTTGTGCTCGACCACCGCCTTTTTCGGGCTGCTCGGCCCGGTGGCGCAGGCGCTGGCCCCTTTTCTGGGGCTGGTCGTCGCCTTCGCCGCCGCGCCGCTGATCGCTTGGAAGACGCAAGGCCGCTATTACCTCGCCCGCCCGGCCGTCGGGCTGCCGGAGGGGACGGCGGAGATCCGCTGCTCCATCTGCGAAAACCCGTTCGAGCGCCGCGACATGGCCCATTGCCCGGCCTATGACGCGCCAATCTGCTCGCTCTGCTGCACGTTGGAGGCGCGTTGCCACGATCTGTGCAAGACCAACAGCCGCTTTGCCGACCAGATCGCCCATTTCCTGCAAGGGGTTTTGCCGCGCCGGATCGCGGCGGGGGTGCACAGCCGCACCGGCCATTTCATCGGGGTGATGACGCTGTTCACCCTGGTGATCGGCGGGGTGCTGCTGGTCATCGACTTCCAATACGCCAACACCGACGCCGCCGAGCGCGCGGCCATCCACACCGCCCTGTTCGGCGTGTTCGTCTGCCTGTTCATTCTGTCCGGCGTCGCCGCGTGGCTGCTGGTTCTGGCCCATGAAAGCCGCCAGAAGGCGGAGGAGGAAACCGGGCGCCAGACCGCCATGCTGATGGACGAAATCGCCGCGCACGAGCGCACCGACGCCGCCCTGCAAAAGGCCAAGGAGGTGGCGGAGGCCGCCAACGCCGCCAAAAGCCGCTACATCATCGGCGTCAGCCACGAGATCCGCGCGCCGTTGAACGCGATATCCGGCTACGCCCAATTGCTGGAGCGCAACGCCACCGCCCGCCCGGAGGACGCCGTCCGCGTCATCCGCCGCAGCGCCGAGCATCTGTCCAACCTGATCGACGGGTTGCTGGACATCTCCAAGATCGAATCGGGCCTGCGGCGGCTCAGCCGCGACAAGATCAACCTGATCGAGTTCCTCGACCAGTTGGCCGACATGTTCCGCATCCAGGCCACCGCCAAGGGTCTTGAGTTCCGCTATGAGCGGGTGCGCCATTTGCCGACCTACGTCCACAGCGACAGCAAGATCCTCCGGCAAATCCTCATCAACCTGCTGTCCAACGCGGTGAAATACACCGAAAAGGGCTATGTTTCGCTGACCGTGCGCTACCGCAGCCAGACCGCCGAGTTTGAGATCGCCGACAGCGGCATCGGCATCCGACCGGAGGATCTCGACCGCGTGTTCGAACCGTTCGAGCGCGGGCATGGCGGCGCGGTGCGGACGATTCCCGGCACCGGCCTGGGCCTGACCATCACCCGGCTGCTGACCCGGATCATGGGCGGCGACCTTGCGTTGCGCAGCGCGCTGGGACAGGGCAGCGCCTTCACCGTGCGGCTTCTGCTGTCCGAAGCGATGCACAGGCCGGGGGAGGTGGCCGCCCGCCGCGCCGTCTGCGGTTTCGCCGGGCCGCCGATCAAGGTGCTGCTGGCCGACGACGACCAGGATCATCTGGCGCTGATGACCGACATTCTGAAACCGTTGGGCTTCGTGCTGTTCACCGCGTCGGACGCCGCCGCTTGTCTGGCGCTGGCGGCGCAATGCATGCCGGACGTCGCTCTGCTCGACATCTCCATGCCCGGCGAAAGCGGTTGGGACGTCGCCGACGGCCTGCGCCGCCTGTTCGGCGACCGCATCCGCATCATCATGGTGTCGGCCAACGCCTATGAGGCGCAGGGGCCGGGGGATGGGCGGGCGCCGCACAACGCCTTCGTCGCCAAACCCATCGACATCCACGCCCTGCTCGACCAGATCCAGGCGCTGACCGGGCTGGAATGGATCCACGCCGCCGATCCGCCGCCTCCGCACACTCCCGAACCGAGCGCCCCGCCCGCTCCCGCCCCGTCGCCAAAATCATTGCCGCGACACATCGACGACCTGCGCCAATTGGGGCGGATCGGTTACATTCGCGGGATCGAAGCCAAGCTGCGCGAGATCGAGGCCGAGGACGCCAGCGCCCTCCCCGTTGTCGAGCGGTTGCGCGCCCTGCTGCGCGCCTTCGATCTGAAGGGTTACATGCGAAGTCTGGACGAGATCGCCGCGACGATCCGCCCCGGCGATGGAAGTTGAGCCGATGAAGCGCCGCGACATGATCCTGGTGGTGGACGACACGCCCGACACGCTGGGATTCCTCACCGAAGCCATTGAACAGGCGGATCTGACCGTGCTGGTCGCGGTGGATGGCGAAAGCGCGCTGGAGCTGCTGGGCCAGATCACCCCCGACCTGATCCTGATGGACGCGGTGATGCCCGGCCTGGACGGGTTCGAGACCTGTCGGCGGCTGAAGCAGGTTCCCCATTTGTCCCATCTGCCGGTGATCTTCATGACCGGCCTCAGCGACACCGAGCATGTGGTGAAGGGGCTGGAGGCGGGCGGCGTCGATTACCTGACCAAACCGATCATCGTGGACGAGTTGATCGCCCGCATCCGCGTCCATCTGACCAACGCGCGGGTGTCCTACGGCGCGCGCGCCGCGCTGGACGCCACCGGGCGCTTTCTGCTGGCGACCAACGGCGAGGGCCGGTTGCTGTGGTGCACGCCGCAGGCCGAACGGCTGCTGAACGGCCTGCTGCCCGGCCCGGACGGCGCAAGCTCCCCGCTGGCGGCGACCCTGTCGGCGGGCTTGAACCGGCTGCGCCAAGTTCCCGCCGGATCGAACGACAGCTTTCGGCTGGAGGTTCCCGACGGCGACGCCGTGCGACGGTTGGACTTCGTCTATCTCAGCCCGGCCAACCCGGACGAATTCCTGTTCCGGCTCAGCGAACCCACCGCCGGGCGGCAGGAAGCCATCCTGCGCGACGCGCTGGGCCTGACCGCGCGCGAGGCCGAGGTGCTGCTGTGGATCGCCAACGGCAAGGCCAACCGCGACATTGGCGAGATTCTGGGCATCAGCCCGCGCACCGTGAACAAGCATCTGGAACAGGTTTTCGCCAAGCTGGGCGTTGAAAACCGCGCCTCGGCGGCGGCGCTCGCCATCCGCGCGCTCGCCGCGCGGGGATGATTGCAGCCAATCCGCTTTCTCGCCCCCGGCGCCGCCCGCGTGCGCTGGCCGCGCCGTCTGATTTTCTCGCCCCTTAATTGAATTAAATAACTCATTGTGAATTAGTTATTGACCGGGCAGAACTGTTCGTAAGACTATCAATCTCAGACACCACCAAAGACCGATCCTTGCCCAAAAAGGCCGCCCCCAACCGGCGAGGGGACGCAGGCCGGGCCGAACCACACCCAAAAATCCGCCGGGGAGGAAGGCACAACCATGCTCCGGCTCAGAGATTTGCCCATCACCGTCAAGATCGCCAGCCTGGGCGTCGCGATGACCGTCGGCATCGCCGTCGTCGCCTGGAAGGGGTATGACGGCATCGTGACGACCAGCGACGCCCTGTCCCAGTACGAAAGCATTTCCCAACAGGACATCCGCCTGCGTCAGTTGCGGGTTGGCATGTTGGAAATCCGTCTGGCGCTGGAACGTTTCCTCGCCAAGGGCGACGCCGCCAGCGTGGACGAGGTTCAACAGGGGCTGAAGGCCATCGCCGCCGCCCTGACCGGCGCCGCCGCTGGCGATTCCCGGCAGGGCCGCGAGTTGGAGCGCATCGGCGCCCTGGTCGCCAGCTATGGCGAGGCGTTCAAGAGCGTGCTGGATTTGCAAGGCCGGCGGGACGCCTCGGTGGCGCTGCTGCGCGGGTTGGGAACGGCGTTGAACGGACAACTGTCCGGCCTGATGGAGGCGGCGCGCAAGACCGACGCCCCGCCGCTCGCCGACGCGGCGGGCGACGTGATGAAGCTGTCGCTGACCGCCCAACTCGCCGTTGGCCGCTTCGCCGTGACCAGCGAGCGCAGCGACGCCGAGAGCGCGGCCAAGGCCATCGAATCGCTGACGCAGGCGCTCGCCGCCCTGAAAGCTCGCCCAGACGCCGCGCCGCTGGCCGAGATCGTCGGCCGGGTCTCCGGCACCGCCGCCGTCTACAGCCGCAACGTCGCCGATCTGTCGGAGGTCGCGCAGGAACGCCAGCGCATCGCCACCGGCGTGCTCGACACCAACGGCCAGCAAATCGGCAAGGAGATGGAGGCGCTCTCCGCCCTGCAAAGCGCCGAACGCGACCGCATCGGCCAAAGCGCCGTCGCCCAGGCGGCGGAGGCCGTCGCCTCGGTTTTCACCATCGGCGGGGCGCTGGTGGTGGTCGGGCTGCTCGCCTCCATCCTGATGGGCCGGATGATCGCCGTGCCGATCCTGCGCATCACCCGGATCATGGACGCCCTGTCGCGCGGCGGGGAAACCATCATCCTGACCGACGCCGCCCGCCGCGACGAAATCGGCACGATGGCCCGCGCCCTGACCGTCTTTCAGGAGCATCGCGACCGGGTCGAACGCATGCGGACGGAGCGCGAAGAGATGGAGCGGGCGGCGCTGGCCGACCGGCGGGCCAGCATGCTGGCGTTGGCCGACGGTATCGAAACCGGCATCCAAACCATGGTGCGCGGCATGAGCGAGCGGATCGAGGGGTTGCGCGTCGCCGCCGCTGTGATGGCCGACAACGCCCAGCGGACCAGCGCGCACAGCGCGTCGGTCGCCGAAACCAGCCAATTGGCCTCGGCCAACGTCCGTTCGGTCGCCGCCGCGACGGAGGAGATGAACGCCACCAGCCAGGAAATCGCCCGGCAGATCGGCCATTCCGCCAAGGTCGCCGTGTCCGCCGCCGCCCAGGCCGACGGCGCCGACCACAATGTCCAGGAGCTGGCCGCCGCCGTGGTTCGCATTTCTCAGGTGGTGGACATCATCCGGGCGATTTCCTCGCAAACCAACCTGCTGGCGCTGAACGCCTTCATTGAGGCGGCGCGCGCCGGGGACAGCGGCAAAGGCTTCGCCGTCGTCGCCAACGAGGTCAAGCTGTTGTCGAGCCAGACGGCGCGGTCAACCGACGACATCGCCGCGCAAATCGACATGGTGCGAACCGACACCGACCGCACCGTGACCGCCGTGCGCGACATCGTCGGAATCGTCAGCGAGTTGCACCAGGCCGCCGCCGCCATCGCCGCCGCCATTGACCAACAGCGCGGCGCCTTGGCCGAGATTGGCCGCAACATCCATCAGGCCGCCGCCGGAACCGAAGACATCAACGCCCACGCCGCCAACGTGTCGGACGAGGCCCGGCAAACCCTGTCGGTCGCCGCCGAGGTCGCCGCCACCGCCGACGCCCTGATCGGCGAGGCCAGCCAGTTGCGGCGCAGCGTGGAGGGCTTCGTCGCCGACATCCGCGACCGGAACCGCAGCGGCGCGGCGCTGGCGGCGTAAGAGGGAGCGGTCGCTCAGACCGAAATCGCGCGGGTCGCGACGATGTGGCTCATCACGCAGGTCATCACGGTCTCGCCACGCTGGTTCAGCGTGGCGTAGGCCAGCCGCACCGTGCCCCGGTCGCCGCGACGCGACGCCTTGGTCTCCACCACCTCGACCCGCACGCGGATGGTGTCGCCGGGACGCACCGGCATCAGCCAGCGCAGCTCATCCATGCCGGAGCCGCCAAGCCCGGTGCCGGTGATGATCCCGGTGTCGCGCAGCAGACGGAAGGTCAGCGACAGGGTGTGAAAGCCGCTGGCGATCAACCCCTGGAACGGTCCCGCCGCCGCCGCGACCACGTCGATGTGAAAGGGCTGCGGGTCAAAGCGTTGGGCGAAATCCATGATCATGCTGTCGGTCAGGGTCGCCCCCTCCGACTCGATCACGTCGCCGATCTGGAAATCCTCGAACCACCGCCCGGCCATGCGCCGCCCCTCCCCGTTTTGTTTTTGGAACGCCCCCGGCGCGTCAGCTTTCCGCTTCGTCGGGGTCGCGTTGAATCAGCACCTTGTCGATGCGGCGGCCATCCATGTCCACCACCTCGAAACGGATGCCGCGCCAGTGAAAATGCTCCGCCGCTGTCGGGACATGGCCGAAATGGTTGAGCAGGAAGCCCGCCAGCGTGTGGAAATCGCCGTCGCCCTTCATGTTCTTCATGCCGACCAGCGCCTCGACCTCCTCGATCGGGGACATGCCGTCCACCAGCCAACTGCCATCCTCGCGTTGCACGGCGGCGGCCTCGCTGTCCTGGCCCAACTCGGGCAATTCGCCCGCGATGGCTTCCAGGATGTCGGTCATGGTGACGATGCCCTCGACGCTGCCATACTCGTCCACCACCACCGCCATATGGACGCTGGCCTGTTTGAAGAGTTCCAGCAGGCGCAGCACAGGCGTGCCGTCATGCACCACCAGGGGTTTGGCCAGCGCCGCGCGCAGGTCAAAGGGTTTGCCGTTCAGCGACTGGTCCAACAGCGCCTTGGTGGAGACGATGCCCTGCACCTCGTCCACGTCGCCGCTGCACACGGGAAAGCGGGAATAGCCGCTGTCGCGGATCTCGCGGCTGACCATGTCGATGGGATCGTTGACGTCCAGCCAAATCACGTCCGGGCGGGGCGTCATGATCGAGCGGACGCTGCGGTCGGCCAGATGCAGGACGCCCTCGATCATTTGCCGTTCCGCCGGATCGAACACGCCGGTTTGCGTGCCTTCCTTGATGAGGGTCTTGACCTCCTCCTCGGTCACGGTCTGCTCGCGCACGGTGGGCAGGCGCAGCAGCTTCAACACCGCGTCGCCCGACAGGCCCAGAAGCCAAACAACCGGCGCGGACACCCGCGACACCGTGCTCATCGGCCCGGCGACCAGGCAGGCGATTCGCTCCGCGTCCACCAGCGCCATGCGCTTTGGCACCAGCTCGCCAATGATGAGCGAGAAATAGGTGATCGCGGCGACCACCAGAGTGAAGGCCACCGGCTGGCCATAGGGCGCGATCCACGACACCTCGTTCAGCACCAGCCCCAACCGATCCGCCAGAGTGGCCCCGCCATAGGCGCCGGCGACGATGCCGGTGACGCTGATGCCGACCTGAACGGTGGACAGGAAGCGGCTGGGATCCTCCGACAGGGTCAGGGCCGCGCGGGCGCCCTTCCCCCCCTTCCCTTCGGCCATCTGCTGAAGCCGGGCGCGGCGCGCCGACACCAGCGCCATTTCCGACATGGCGAAAAAGGCGTTGAGCAGGATCAACAGCAGAATGACCAGCAATTCCCAGATCATGGCGTCATGCCCGAAGGGCGCTCCCTCAGCCGAAAAGATAGTGCCACGCCGCCCCGCCCGCCGTGCCCAAACCCAAGAGGACAGCGGCGACGATGAACAGCGCGATGATGCCGGACGCAAGCCCGGCCAGAACGAAAAGCCCGTCGCGCTCGATCAGACCCAGCGCGATCAGGGCGATGGCGAAGGCGGGCGGTTGATTGCCGAACACGATGGGCAGCGCCAGCGCGGCGGCCAAGAGCATGATCGCCAGCCCAAGACCGCGTTCGGCCCGCGCCCCGACCATGGTGGGCAGGCGGGGCCGCAAATGGCGCTCCACCCGCTCCGCCCAAGGGCGCGCCCGCCGCATCACGGCCAAAAAGGCGTCACGGTCCAGCGTGACCGCCTGAACCCGGCGCGGCAGCCACAGGCCGGAACGGCCAAAGGCCATCTGCGCGCCGATCAAAATCATCGGCACGCCGGTCGCCGTGGACAGGCCGGGAACTGGCAAAATGTTGGGAATCGACAGGATCAGCAGCAACGCGCCAAAGGCGCGGTCGCCCAGCACCGCCAACACATCGCCCAGCGCGATGCGGGGGTGGTGATCCGTGGTCAGAAAATCATTGAGAAGATCGGAAGCGCGCGTCCGCCCGGACGGATCGCCCGAACGGATTTGGTCAGACGACCCGGAAGGTCGATCTTTGCTCACGGCAGTCCCCGGCTCCAAAAGCGGCGAAGACCGGGTGACGGGTGTTGCGGAGCCATGGACCTTTTGCAGCGCAGCGGCGATGACGCTCTTTCTACAGGATGCGGGCCGGAAGCGCCAGCACGGGTTGAGGTCTACGCCTTGGCTGTCCGGCTTAGGTCTGCGCCCGCTGCTGAAGAGCGAAGCCCAGTCGTTTCATCAGATCCGTTTTGGACACCGGCTTCACCAGATAGCCGGAAATGCCATAGGCGATGGCCCGCTTGACCATGTCGGCCTCGCGATGGCCGGTCAGCACGATCACCGGCAATTCAGCCAGCGGGTTTCCCGTCGCGGTTCGCAAGGCGTGCAGCAGGTCCAGGCCGCCCATGCGCGGCATTTCCAGATCGCAGATGGCGATGTCCACATCATGGCCATTCTTGCGCAGAACGTCCAACGCCTGCACGCCGTCGGACGCCTCGAACACCAGCCGGACCCGAATGTCGTGCAGCAGGCGTGAAATCAGCTTGCGGGTGAAATCATCGTCTTCGATCAACAAGACGCCCAGATCGTGAATCGTCCGAATGCGACGGGTTCCGTTTCCAGCCTCCAGACCCATCCCGCGTCTCCCCTTGTGCGGCGTTCTGTCCGCCACCTGATCATCCTGATTAAAATCAGTGTCGGTGGTGCAGTATTGACTATTCGTTAACAAAGTAACTTTCGCGGCGCAATGTTTCGTCGTTTTTCCGGCTCCAAACCGGATGCAATTGATGTGGCGGCGATGGAAAAGACCGGCGGGACGCCGTATTCTGCGATTCACGCTCACCATTTTGGACCGCTCCCCCGCCGTGACCACGCTCCCCCCCCTGCCGACGATTGAGGATGGCGCGCCCCTGCCGCCCGCCGACATGCTCATCGCCGTGGTGGAAGCCACCGGGGCGGGAATCGTGATCGCCGACCCAACCCGTCCCGACATGCCGCTGGTCTATTGCAACCGCGCCTTTTTGGAGATGACCGGCTACGAGGCCAGGGAGGTGGTCGGGCGCAACTGCCGGTTCCTGCAAGGCCCCGACACCGATCCGGCCACCATCGCCGAAATCCGCGCCGCCATGGCCGAAGCCCGTCCGACCTCGGTCGAGATTCTCAACCACCGCAAGGACGGCGCGCCCTTTTGGAACGCGCTGTCGCTGCGTCCGATCTTTGGCCCGGATGGCGGCGTGCGCTGGTTCGCCGGGTCCTGCACCGACGTCACCCGTAGCCATCGGTCGGAGCGGGAGTTGCGCGACGCTCAGAATCAATTGACCAAGCTGGCCGCCGAAACCTTCGCCCTGGCCGAGGATCTGGACCGGGCGCGGGAAGAGGCGGACGAGGCCCGCATCGCCGCCGAAAACGCCAGCCGCGCCAAATCGCGCTTTCTGGCGATGATGAGCCACGAGTTGCGCACCCCGATGACCGCCGTCATCGGCATGGGCGATCTGTTGATGGGAACCCCGCTCAGCGACCAGCAAAAGACCTTCGTCAAGACCTTGCGCTCGTCAGCGGAAACCCTGTTGAGCATTCTGAACGACGTTCTCGATTTCTCGAAGATCGAGGCCGGGCAACTGGCGCTGGAGGAGATCGACTTTTCGCTGCACCGATTGATCGACGACGTCGTTCAACTGTTTCTGGTGCGCGCCGCCGCCAAGGGGTTGAGTCTGTCGGCCTCCATCGCCGAGGACACGCCGCGCCATGTCCGTGGCGATCCGACGCGGCTGCGGCAGATTCTGTTCAATCTGGTGTCGAACGCCATCAAATTCACCGAGCGCGGCGGCGTCGAGATCACCGTCTGGTCGCCCGACGCGCCAATCTCCGATCCAAAAGGCGATGGCGCCGCGTCGCCGATCACCCTGCGGTTCGAGGTCCACGACACCGGAATCGGCATGACCCCGGAGCAGCAAGGCCGATTGTTCGGCGCCTTCGTCCAGGCGGACGCGTCCACCAGCCGCAAATATGGCGGGACCGGCCTGGGGCTGGCCATTTGCAAGCGGTTGGTCGAGGCGATGGGCGGCGAAATCTCCCTCTCAAGCGCGCCAGGAGAAGGCGCGATTTTTCGCTTTTCGCTCCTGACGCGCGCGTCCGAAGCCGCGCCGCCGCCCGAACTGGGCGCGCGATCAACGCTGACCGTGACGCCATCGGCCAGCGTTTCGACGGTGTCCCTGCGCCTGCTGCTGGCCGAAGACAACGACGTCAACCGCATGCTCATCACCGCCATGCTGACGCGGTTGGGCCATCGGATCGACGCGGTGGTCAACGGGCTGGAGGCGGTCGAGGCGTTGCAAGAGTCCGACTATGACCTGTTGCTGCTGGACATGGAAATGCCGGTGATGGACGGGCGCGCCACCGCAAAAGCGATCCGTTGCATGAACTCCCCCGTCTCCCGCATTCCCATCGTCGGCATTTCCGCCGACGCCCTGCCCGAACACCGCGACGGCCACATGACCGCCGGTCTCGACGCTTATCTGACCAAGCCGATTGAGTGGGACCATTTGAACGCTGTCATCCTTGACCTTGTCGCGCGCCCGGACGACGGGCGCGCCGTCCCTGTTCCCAGCCGCTCCCCCCCGGAAAGCGAAGCCTTCGCCCGGCTTCCGCTGGTGGATCGGGTCAAACAGGCCGAATTGCGGCTGGCCTTGGGCAGCCAGAGCCTGGACGGCATGCTGCTGCTTCTGCCAGAAACCGCGTCGCGCGAAGTCTTCGCCATCCAGGCGGCGCTGCAAGACAACCACCCGCGCGCGTTGAAGCAAGCGGCCCACACGCTGGCCGGGCTGGCGGCCAATTTCGGCACGCCGCGCGTCGCCGCCATCGCCAAGCTCATCAACGATCAGCACACGGACAGCGAACGGGTCGCCGCCTTGCTGCCCTTGCTGGAGGCCGCCGTCACCGCGACCAACCGCCACCTCCAGGAACCCGACGCGCATCCTGGCGCCGACTGACATTGGGCCGCGCTATTCCCCCTGCTGCATGAGAATCGCGTCGGACGCCCGTCCACGGTAATGGATGTTGCCCTCGGCGTCCAAAAACGCCCAATCCCCGGTCAGGTAATAGCGGCGTCCGTGGCGGAACCGCCGGGCGGTGCGCTCTGGATCGTTGGCGTAGGCTTCAAACCAGAAGAGCGGTGATTTTTCCACGTCGATGGCGATTTCCCCCGCCCCGCCGACCGGCGCCTCGCGACCGTCCGGGTCAAGCACGACCACGCGAAAGCCCGGCATCGGGCGACCCAACGAACCATCGCCCGGCTGGCTGGTCGCGTCGGGATCGTAACGGTTGACGATGAAAATGCCGGTTTCCCGCTGGCCATACTGGTCGAGCAGCGGCACGCGCACCGTCCGATTGGCCCAGGCGATCAGGTCGGGCGGCAGCGGCTCGCCCACCACCGACAGGATGCGCAGGGCGAATTGATGGTTGCCGCCGGGATCGGCCCCGTGCCACGCCCGGATCTGCGACGGCGCGGCGGTCAAATTGGTGACGCCGAATTTGGTCAACATGCGATAACCCTGCCGCACGTCGTAAGGGCCGTCGCAGAAGATCGTCGTCCGCCCCAGCAGCAGCGGCCCGACCAGCCCGTAATAAGCGCCATAGGCCCAACCGGGATCGGCCATGTTCCAATAGATGTCGTCGTCGCGCAGATCCAGGCCGATGCGCATGTATTGCTCAATCCCCGACAGCGCCTTGACCGGCAGCGACACGCCCAGCGGCGTCGGCTCGGATTCCGAGGTGTAGATCAGGGCCAGCGCGTCGCTTTCCCGATAACGGGCGACGTCGGCCAGCGGCGCGGCCTCGTGCAGGGCCGACCAGAACAGGGTGGTGTCGGGGCCGATGGCCTCGTCCCCCTCCACCATCACCACCGGGCGGGCGTTGTCGCGCGGCAGCTTGCGGCGCAGAAAGCCGTTGGTGACGATGGCCCGCGCCTCGCTTTCCGCCAGACGGTAGGCGACCGCCGAGGCGGTGTAGGTGGCGAACAGCGGCATGTAGACGCCGCCCAGACGCCAGATCGCCAGCGCCGCGATCAGCAGCTCCGGCCCCTTGGGCAGCAGCACCGCCACCCGGTCGCCCTTCACCACGCCCAACCCGGCGAGCACGCTGGCGAAGCGCGCCGAATCGCTGGCCAACCGGGCGAAGCTGAGTTCGGTGGTTTGCCCGGCCACGCTTTCGTGCAGCAGCGCCGCCCGCGCCCCGTCGGCGGTGTGAACGTGGCGGTCGCACAGCAGGGTCGCCAGCGGGATCGAATCCCCCCGGTATTCGGGCCGCAGAAAGGCCGACGGGCGCACGGGGGCTTCTGAAAGGACGGATTCAGGCGGCGCGGGCGGACGGTGGCGGGCGGCGGCCAACTGGCCCAGCGCGTCCAGATCGGGGCCGAGGTGATAGCGACGGCTGCGGCTGTCCTGCTCGATCAACCCCTCGCGGCTCAACGCCATCAGCAGGCGGTGCGCGGTGGCCTTGGACAGCCCGACGCCGGTCATCAGATCGGCCAGCCGCGCGCCGTCCGCGCCCGAGGCCGCCACCGCGCGCAGCAGGGCGATGGCGCGTTCGAGGCTTTGCGTGCCGCCGGACAGGGCGGAGGGAGGGGGTTGGGTCTTGGTCGTCATGATGGTCCACATTATGGACTATGTGACGTCCTGTCGCGACCAAAAAACGCGAGCAGGCGGAATGTCAGTGTTGATAACAGAACCAAACCTCGTGTAGAGTGCCTGTGTTGCCGCAAATGAGGTCCACAATATGGACCAACCGGCCGGCAAGAGCCGACGCACCATCGAAAAGCCGAACCAACAGCAACGGAGGAGGAAATGTCCGGCGCGCCCGTCGCATCGCACCGTGGCCATGCCCAGTCGGCCCCCGCCCAAAGGTCTGAGTCCTCCCAGGCGGAGACCATCTTTGAGGCGCGCGGCGTCAATCTGCGCTTTGGCGGCGTGCAGGCACTGACCGACGTCAGCTTCGGCATCCGCAAGGGTGAATTGTTTTCCATCATCGGCCCGAACGGCGCCGGCAAGACCTCCATGGTCAATTGCATCTCGGGCCGTTACAAGCCGACCGACGGCAAGGTTTTCTTCAAGGGCGCGGACGTGACGGCGATGACGCCGAATCACCGCGCGGCGCTGGGCATTGGCCGGACCTTTCAAAATCTGGCGCTGTTCGGGCACATGACCGTGCTCGACAACATCATGGTCGGCCGCCACCATCTGCTCAAAAACAACTTCCTCACCGGCTCGCTCTATTGGCTGACCGGCGCGCGCAAGGAAGAGCTGGCGCACCGCCGCGAGGTGGAGGAAATCATTGATTTCCTGGAAATCCAGCATGTCCGCAAGGCCACCGCCGGAACCCTGTCCTACGGCCTGCGCAAGCGGGTGGAGCTGGCCCGCGCCATCGCGCTGAAACCCGACCTGATCCTTCTGGACGAGCCGATGGCCGGCATGAATCTGGAAGAGAAGGAGGACATGGCCCGCTACATCGTCGATCTGAACGAAGAGTTCGGCATGACGGTGGTGATGATCGAACACGACATGGGCGTCGTGATGGACATCTCGCACCGGGTCATGGTGCTGGAATTCGGGAAGAAGATCGCCGAGGGCATGCCCGAAGAGGTGTTGGCCAACCCCCGCGTCCGCCGCGCCTATCTGGGCGAGGACGACGAGGATGGCGAGGCCCCCAGCGCCCACACCGCCCAGCAGAAGGAGGTCGCGTGATGGCCGGGCACACATCCGCCGTCGGTTCCAGCATGAACCTGCCCGATCTGCGCGTGAACGACACGCTGGTCAAGCTGGTGGCCCTGCACGCCCGCGAGCATGGCGGCGAAATCGCCCTGCGCGAAAAGGATTTCGGCATCTGGCGCACCTTCACCTGGGAGCAGGTGAACGCCCGCGTCCGCGCCTTCGCGCTGGGGATGACCAAGCTGGGCGTGGTTCCCGGCGAGGTCGTCGGCCTGCTGGGCGACAACCGCCCGGATTGGCTGATGGGCGAGGTGGCCACCCACGCGCTGCGCGGCCTGAGCCTGGGCATCTACCGCGACGCGCTGGACGAGGAAATCGCCTACCTCATCACCTACGCCGACGTGAAGGTGGTGATCGCCGAGGATGAGGAGCAGGTCGACAAGCTGCTGACTCTGGCCGACCGCCTGCCGACCTTGCAGCACATCATCTATTCCGACCCGCGCGGCATGCGCAAATACACCGACCCGCGCCTGCTGCCCGCCGCCGATCTGGTGGCGATGGGCGAGGAGCTGCACCGCCAACAGCCCGCGCTGTACGACGCGATGGTCGCGGCGACCAAGGGCGACGACGTCGCCATCCTCTGCACCACGTCGGGCACCACGTCGAATCCGAAGATGGCGATGTTGCAGGCGGGCAGCCTGATCCGCCACGTCGCCAGCTATCTGTCGGTCGATCCCAAGGGGCCGGAGGACGAATACGTCTCGGTCCTGCCGATGTCCTGGATCATGGAACAGGTCTACGCCGTCGGCATGGGCATCGTGTCGCGGATGCGCGTGAACTTCGTCGAGGAAGCCGAGACGATGATGCACGACTTCCGCGAGATCGGGCCGAGCTTCGTGCTGTTCGCCCCGCGCCTGTGGGAGGCCATCGCCGCCGACGTCCGCGCCCGCATGATGGACAGCTCCCCCTTCAAGCAAAAGATGTTCGAGTTGGGCATGAAGCTGGGGCTGGAGGCGCTGGCGCAGGGCAAGCGGTCCGCCGTGGCCGACTGGATCCTGTTCCGCGCGCTGCGCGACCGGCTGGGCTTCACCAATCTGAAATCGGCGGCCACCGGCGGCGCCGCCCTGGGGCCGGACACCTTCAAATTCTTCCAGGCGTTGGGCGTGCCGCTGCGTCAGATCTACGGCCAGACCGAAACGATGGGGGCCTACACCGTTCATCGCGGCGACGACGTGGATTTCGACACCGTCGGCCTGCCGTTCGACGACGGCATCCAGGTCAAGGTGATCGACCCCGACCACAACGGCGTCGGCGAGATCGTCACCACCCACCCGAACATGTTCGCCGGTTACTACCGCAACGAAAAAGCCACGATGGGCGACGTGCGGGACGGTTGGATGCACACGGGCGACGCCGGGTTCTTCAACAGGAACGGCCATCTGGTCATCATCGACCGCATCAAGGACATCGCCACCACGGCGCATGGCGACCGTTTCAGCCCGCAATACATCGAAAACAAGCTGAAATTCAGCCCCTATGTCGCCGAAGCGGTGATTTTGGGCGACAAGCGCGATTATTTGTCGGCGATGATCTGCATTCGGCTGTCGATCCTGTCGAAATGGGCGGAAAAGAACCGGATCGCCTTCACCACCTACGCCGATCTGTCCTCGCGCCCCGAAGTCTACGAGCTGTTGCGCACGGAGGTGGAGCGGGTCAACCAAACCCTGCCCGAAGCCCAGCGCATCGCCAAGTTCCTGTTGCTCTACAAGGAGCTGGACGCCGACGACGGCGAGTTGACCCGCACCCGCAAGGTGCGCCGCAGCGTCATCGCCGACAAATACGGCACGATCATCGAATCGATCTACGCCGGCCAGCCGACAATCGACGTCGACACGATGATTTCCTTCCAGGACGGCACCAAGCAACGCATCCGCACCACCTTGACCGTCATCGACCTCGCGCCGACGGCGGCCAAGCGCCAGCCGGTCGCGGCTTAAGGGGACGCCAGCCATGACCCTTCTCTTCCAACTTCTCGTCAACGGCCTGATCGTCGGCGCGCTGTACGGCGTGGTCGCCATGTCGTTCGTGCTGATCTACAAGGCCAGCCGCATCGTCAACTTCGCCCAGGGCGAATTTTTGCTGATCGGGGCATGGACCTGCTGGTGGCTGCTGACCTCCTGGCAGTTGCCCTTCTGGATCGGTTTTCCGATCACGCTGGTCTTCATGCTGATCTTCGGCGTCGTGCTTCAGGTCGTCGTGCTGCGCCCGATGATTGGCGAGCCGATCATCTCCGTCATCATGGTGACGATTGGCCTGTCCATCGTCTTCCAGGCGGCGATGAAATGGATGTTCGGCGTCTTCGCCAAGCCCTTCCCGCAAATCTTCGCCAGCCCGACGCTCGACGTTTTCGGCTTGCAGGTGCAGACGGTCTACGTCGTCTCGCTGGGCATATCGATCCTCATCATGGCGGGCTTCGGCTGGTTCTTCAAATACTCGCGCCTGGGTCTGGCGATGCGGGCGACCGCCTTCGACCAGCAGGTGGCCCAATCGCTCGGCATTTCGGTGCGCCAGATGTTCGCGATGAGCTGGGCGATCTCCGCCATGGTGTCGGCAGTGGCGGGCGTGACCGTCGGTGTGGTCAACGGCGTGTCGTCGGCCCTCTCCTTCTTCGGCATCAAGGTGTTTCCGGCGGTCATTCTGGGCGGGCTGGACAGCATCATCGGCGCGGTCATCGGCGGCCTGATCGTCGGCGTGCTGGAGAACATGGCGCACTATGTGGACAGCCAATGGCTGAACTGGGGGAACATGTATGAAATCGCCCCCTTCTACGTCCTGATCGCCATCCTGATGGTGAAGCCGTACGGCCTGTTCGGCACCAAAGACATCGAGCGCGTGTGAGGCCAAAATGGCGAACGTCAGCATCATTCCCAGTGGTGATTTCAAGACGTCCTACGGGACCGACACCACGATTTTCCCGACCGTCACCAGCCGCAACTTCGCAATCCTTGGCGTGGTTCTTCTGCTGGCCTGCCCGGCCTTCATGGACCGCTATTGGCTCAGCCTGCTGATCCAGATTGGTTATCTCGGCATCGCCGCGCTTGGCCTGAACATCCTGGTCGGCTTCACCGGCCAGATCTCCATCGGCCATTCCGCCTTCTTCGGCTTCGGCGCCTTCGCCTCGGCCTGGCTGAACAACCGCTGGGGCGTTCCGGTCTTCCTCGCCATCCCGCTGGCGGGCGTGTTGACGACCGGCGTCGGGCTGATCTTCGGCATGCCCGCCGCGCGGTTGAAGGGGCTGTATCTGGCCATCGCCACCTTGGCGGCCCAATACATCCTGCAAGACTTCTTTGCCCGCGCCGACTGGTTCACCGGCGGCACCAACGGCACCATCGCCGAGCCGTTGACCATCTTCGGCTTCGCTTTCGACACCGACGAGCGTTACTTCTACGTCGTGCTGGTCGCCATGGTGGTGATGTATATTCTCGGCACCAACCTGATGCGGACGCGCGACGGGCGCGCCCTGGTGGCGGTGCGCGACCATTATCTCTCCGCCGAGATCATGGGCATCAATTTGACCAAATACCGGACGATGTCCTTCGGCATCTCCGCCTTCTACGCCGGGATCGGCGGCGCGCTCTACGCCCACTACCTGCAATTCGTGTCGGTCGAGGGCTTCACCATCGTCTTTTCGATCCAATTCCTGGGCATGATCATCATCGGCGGTCTGGGGTCGATCATGGGGACGCTGATGGGCACCGCCTTCATGGTCCTGCTGCCCGAACTGATGCAGGCGGCCAGCAAGCTGGTCAGCGGCACCGCCATCGACACCGCGCTGAACCTGAAGGACAACATCGCCTTCCTGCGCGAAATGTCGGTCGGTCTCGTCATCATTCTGTTCCTGGTGTTCGAGCCGGACGGGCTGGCCCACCGTTGGAAGCAAATCAAAGCCTACTGGAAGCTCTACCCCTTCTCGCACTGATCGGTTCCGATCCAGCGCTTGCAACGAACAAAACCATCTAGGGAGTAACGCAGGATGAGCATCAAAACCGCGCTGTTCGCCTCCGCCGCCATGCTGCTGGCGACCACCGTCACGGCCAGCGCCGACATTCCGGTCGGCCATCTCGCCGACCAGTCCGGCGGCACGTCGGACGTGGGCGTTCCCTACGCGCAGGGCGTGTCCGACGCGCTGGCCTACATCAACAGCAAGGGCGGCGTGAACGGCGTCAAGCTGGCTGTGGATTCGGTCGATTACGGCTATCAGGCCCCGCGCGCCATCAGCCAGTACAAGAAATGGTCGTCGGGCAGCGACAAGATCGCCGCGCTCCAGGGCTGGGGCACGGCGGACACCGAGGCGCTCACCGCCTTCGTCGGCAAGGATGAGATCCCGGCCTATTCCGGCTCCTACTCCGGCCATCTGACCGACCCGACGGGCAAGGGCACGCACGGCTCGAAGCCCGCCCCCTACAATTTCTTCTACGGCCCGTCCTACTCCGACAGCCTGCGCGGCATGCTGACCTGGGCGGCGGAGGATTGGAAGAAGAAGGGCGGTTCGGGCAAACCGAAATACGTCCATATGGGGGCCAACCACCCCTACCCCAACGCGCCGAAGGACGCGGGCGAGCAGCTCGCCAAGGAGCTTGGCTTTGACGTGCTTCCGGCGGTCCAGTTCGCGCTGACGCCGGGCGACTACACCGCCCAATGTCTGACGCTGAAGGAATCCGGCGTCAATTACGCCTATCTCGGCAACACCGCCGGGTCGAACATCTCGGTGCTGAAGGCCTGCCAGACGGTCGGCGCCAAGGTTCAGTTCATGGGCAACGTCTGGGGCATGGACGAAAACGCCGCCAAGGCCGCCGGCGCCGCCGCCGACGGCGTGGTGTTCCCGCTGCGCACCGCCGTCACCTGGGCGGGCAGCGCGCCCGGCATGGCGATGATGAAGGAGATCTCCAAGATCTCCGACGCCGCCGGAACCGCCTACCGCCCGGTGCATTACATGGCGGGCGTCTGCACCGCCTTTTACATGAAGGAAGCGATGGACTGGGCCGCCAAGAACGGCGGCGTCACCGGCCCGAACATCCGCAAGGCGATGTACCAGAAGAAGGATTGGGTTCCCGCCGGGCTTGAGGGCGTTTGCATCCCCTCGACCTGGACGGACACCGATCATCGCGGCATGACGGCGGTCAACATCTACCGCGCCTCGGTCGCGGCGGACACCGGGGCCAGCGTCGCCGATCTGGTCAAGTCCGGCGCGATCAAGCTGGAGAAGATCTCCACCGTGGACGTGCCGCGCAAGCCGGAATGGCTCGGCTGGTAAGCCCGCTCTGACCATCCCCCTTCCGTCCGCGATGGCGGAAGGGGGGTTCCCGCCTATTTCCCCTCGTCAGGTGCCGCATGCTGAACACCGCCACGGCCGATTCCACCGTGCCGCCCGTCGCGGGCGCCCCTATCGTCGCCCCCAAGCGGCTGATGCTGTCCGTCAACAACATCGAAGTCGTCTACAACGACGTCATCCTCGTCCTGCGCGGGCTGAGCCTTGAGGTGCCGGAGGGGGAAATCGTCGCCCTGCTGGGCGCCAACGGGGCCGGGAAATCGACGACGCTGAAGGCGATTTCCGGCCTGCTGAAGACGGAAGACGGCGAGGTCACGCGCGGCGACATCACCTTCGCCGGGGAACGCATCAACGGCATCGACCCGGACAAGATCGTCCGCAAGGGCATCTTCCAGGTGATGGAGGGCCGCCGCATCATTTCCGACATGACCTGTCAGGAAAATTTGCGCCTGGGCGCCTTCACCCGCCGCGACAACGGCGTGAAGGATGATCTGGAGATGGTCTATCAGTATTTCCCCCGCCTGAAGGAACGCACCGGACTTGCCGGTTATCTGTCGGGCGGCGAGCAACAGATGCTGGCGATTGGCCGCGCCATGATGGCCCGCCCCAAGCTGATTTTGATGGACGAGCCGAGCATGGGCCTGTCGCCGCTGATGGTGAAGGAGGTGTTCAGCATCATCCAGCAGATCAACAAGGATCTGGGCGTCACCATCCTGCTGGTGGAGCAGAACGCCCGCATGGCGCTGCAAGCGGCGACGCGCGGCTACATCATGGAAAACGGCAAGGTTGTGCTGGACGGCACCGCCGAAGAGCTGCGCAACAACGAGGATGTGAAGGAATTCTACCTCGGCGGCGGCAACGAAGAGCGCAAGAGCTTCAAGAATCTCAAGAGCTTCAAGCGGCGCAAGCGCTGGATTTGAACGGGGCGGGGGCGTTCTTGCGCCTGCCCCCTCCCTAACCCTCCCCTGCTGACGCGGGAGAGGGAATCGACGCCGCATTCTTCTGACACGACTCCGATCCCCCTCTCCCGCCATTCGGCGGGGGAGGGCCGGGGAGGGGGCAACGCGGGCGACCCCTGAACGGACGAACGACCATGACCGATTTCTACGACGACCTCGAAACGCGTTCCTCCGACCAGCGCGAGGCCGCGCTGTTCGCGGCCCTGCCCGCCCATCTCGCCCACGCCAAGGCCGCCGCGCCGCACTTCACCCGGATTCTGGCCGAGGTCGATCCCGCCGCGATCCGCGACCGCGCCGCGCTGGCGTCCCTGCCGGTCACGCGCAAATCGGACCTGATCGCCCTGCAACAGGCGGCCCCGCCCTTTGGCGGTCTGGCGGCGGTGGAGATTGGGCGGCTGGCCCGCGTCTTCGCCTCCCCCGGCCCGATCCACGACCCGGAACCGCATGGCAAGGATCCCTGGCGCAGCGCGCGGGCGCTATTCGCCTCGGGCTTCCGGGCGGGCGATTTGGCGCACAATTGCTTCGCCTATCACCTGACCCCCGCCGGGTCGATGTTCGAGACGGGCGCCCACGCCATCGGCTGCGCCGTCATCCCAGCGGGCACCGGCAACACCGAAACCCAAGCCCAGGTGATCGCCCATCTCAAGCCCAGGGGCTACATCGGCACGCCGGATTTCCTGAAGATCATTCTGGAAAAGGCCGACGCGCTGGGGCTGGATGGCTCCTCGATCCGCATCGGCAACGTGTCGGGCGGCCCCTATCTGCCCGACGCGCGGGCCTTCTACGAGGCGCGCGGGGTGGACGTCTATCAGAGCTATGGCACCGCCGATCTCGGCATCGTCGCCTATGAGACCCCGGCCCGCGCCGGTCTGGTGGTGGATGAGGGCGCCATCATTGAAATCGTCCGCCCCGGCACCGGCGATCCGGTGGCCGAGGGCGAGGTCGGCGAGGTGGTCGTCACCATCTTCAACCCGGCCTATCCGCTGATCCGCTTCGCCACCGGCGATCTGTCGGCGGTTCTGCCCGGAACCAGCCCCTGCGGTCGCACCAACATGCGGCTGAAGGGCTGGATGGGCCGCGCCGACCAGACCACCAAGATCAAGGGCATGTTCGTCCACCCGTCCCAGATCGCCGACGTGCTGCGCCGCCATCCGCAAGTGGGCAAGGCTCGGCTGGTCGTCGGGCGGCAGGACGCCAGCGACACCATGACCCTGCGCTGCGAAGCGGCGGAGTCCGGCGAGGCGCTGGCCGCCGCGATCCGCGACAGCCTGACCGCCATCACCAAACTGAAGGGCGTCGTCGAGTTCGTCGCGCCGGGCGGGTTGCCGAACGACGGCAAGGTGATCGACGACGCGCGGGGGTGATCGAACGCTTCAGTCTCGCCCCCTCCCCGCCCCTCCCCCGCTCACGCGGGAGAGGGGGCCTTGAGGAAGGGCGGCGGCAGTCCCCTCTCCCGCTTAACAGCGGGGGAGGGCTAGGGAGGGGGCAATCCGCAACAACTCCCCCATACGACCAGCAGATTTGCGGCGGCTGCAATCCGTCGCCTCTTGCCACACGCATCGCCATACGGTAACGTATGGTCAACGAACGGATGATTGTTGAGGGGAGCGATACGCCCATGCTGTCCAACCAGTACCCCAGCCTGAATTTCGACCTTGGCGAAACCGCCGACATGCTGCGTGAATCGGTGCGGAACTTCGCCGCCGCCGAAATCGCTCCGCTGGCCGCCGAGATCGACCGCTCCAACGAATTCCCCAACCATCTGTGGCGCAAGATGGGCGACCTCGGCATCCTCGGCGTGACCGTGGACGAGGAGTATGGCGGCGCCGCCATGGGTTATCTGGAGCATGTCGTCGCGATGGAGGAGGTCTCCCGCGCGTCGGCGTCGGTGGGCCTCAGCTACGGCGCGCACTCCAACCTCTGCGTCAACCAGATCCGCAAGAACGGCACCGAAGAGCAGAAGCGCCGCTATCTGCCCAAGCTGATTTCCGGCGAACACATCGGCGCCCTGGCGATGTCGGAGCCGAACGCCGGGTCGGACGTGGTGTCGATGAAGCTGCGCGCCGAGAAAAAGGGCGACCGCTACGTCCTGAACGGCACCAAGATGTGGATCACCAACGGCCCGGACGCCGACACGCTGGTGATCTACGCCAAGACCGACATCGCCGCCGGGCCGCGCGGCATCACCGCCTTCCTGGTGGAAAAGACCTTCAAGGGCTTTTCGGTGGCGCAGAAGCTCGACAAGCTGGGCATGCGCGGCTCCAACACCGGCGAATTGGTGTTCGAGGATTGCGAAGTGCCGGAGGAGAACATCCTGGGCGGCGTCGGGCGCGGCGTGAATGTGCTGATGTCGGGCCTGGATTACGAACGCGCGGTTCTGTCGGGCGGGCCGCTGGGCATCATGCAAGCCTGCATGGACATCGTCATTCCGTATCTGCATGACCGCAAGCAGTTCGGCCAAGCCATCGGCGAGTTCCAGTTGATGCAAGGCAAGCTGGCCGACATGTACACGATCATGAACGCCGCCAAATCCTACGTCTACACCGTGGCCAAGGCCTGCGACCGGGGCGAGACCACCCGCAAGGACGCCGCCGCCGCCATCCTCTTCTCGGCGGAAAAGGCCACCTGGATGGCGCTGGAAGCGATCCAAACGCTGGGCGGCAACGGCTACATCAACGAATACCCGACGGGCCGCCTGCTGCGCGACGCCAAGCTCTATGAAATCGGCGCGGGCACCAGCGAAATCCGCCGTATGCTGATCGGGCGCGAGCTGTTCAAGGAAACCGCGTAAGCGCGTTCAACCACGAAGCCAAAGCGAAGCATCGAGGGAAAAGGGACCACCAGCATGACCACCGACAGCATCGTCATCGCCGCCGCCGCCCGCACGCCGCTGGGCGGGTTTCAGGGTGATTTGCAAGGGCTGACCGGCCCGCAATTGGGCGCCGCCGCCATCAAGGCGGCGCTGGAACGCTCCGGCCTGCCTCCTGAGGCGGTGGACGAGGTGTTCATGGGCTGCGTGCTGTCGGCGGGCGTCGGCCAGGCCCCGGCGCGTCAGGCGTCGCTGGGGGCGGGCATCCCCAAGGCGGCGGGCTGCACCACCATTTCCAAGGTCTGCGGGTCGGGGATGCGGGCGGTGATGTTCGCCCATGACGTCATCAAGGCCGGGTCGGCCAAGGTGGTGGTCGCGGGCGGCATGGAGAGCATGACCAACGCCCCCTATCTGCTGGACCGGGCGCGCGGCGGCTACCGCATGGGCCATGGCAAGGTGTTGGACCACATGTTCCTCGACGGTCTGGAGGACGCCTATGACAAGGGCCGTCTGATGGGAACCTTCGCCGAGGAATGCGCGGGCAGCTACAATTTCACCCGCGAGGCGCAGGACGCCTTCGCGATTGAAAGCCTGAACCGCGCCCGCAAGGCGGTGGAGGGCGGCTTCTTCGCCGGTGAAATCACCCCGGTGACGGTCAAGGGCCGCAAGGGGGATGTGATCGTCAGCCAGGACGAGCAGCCGCTGAAGGCCGATCCGGCCAAGATCCCGACTCTGAAGCCCGCCTTCGCCAAGGACGGCACGGTGACGGCGGCCAACGCCTCCTCCATCTCCGACGGCGGCGCGGCGCTGATCGTCACCACCCGCAGCGAGGCCGACAAGCGCGGCCTGCGCGTGCTGGCCGAGATCAAGGGCCACGCCAACCACGCCCAGGCCCCGGCCCTGTTCACCACCGCCCCGGTCGGCGCGATGAAGACGCTGTTCGACAAGGTTGGCTGGTCCGCCGGGTCGGTCGATCTGTTCGAGATCAACGAGGCCTTCGCCGTCGTCACCATGGCGGCGATGCGCGATCTGGATCTGCCGCACGACAAGGTGAACGTCCATGGCGGCGCCTGCGCGCTGGGCCACCCCATCGGCGCGTCGGGCGCGCGGATCATCGTGACGCTGCTGGCGGCGCTGGAGAAATACGACCTCAAGCGCGGCGTGGCTTCCTTGTGCATCGGCGGCGGCGAAGCCACCGCGATCGCCGTCGAACGGGTTTGAGATCTCGCCCTCTCCCTTTGGGAGAGGGAAGGGACCCATGCGCCGCATGGGAAGGGTGAGGGGTTCGGCGGAATCCGGTTTCTGGACTCTCGGGCCACCCCTCACCCTCCCCGCTTCGCGGGTCCCCTCCCTCTCCCGGAACGGGAGAGGGATCAAAAAAACACTGGGAGGAACCCGATGCGCCTGACCGAAGAACAGACCATGGTCCGCGACATGGCCCGCGCCTTTGCGCAGGATCGGCTCGCCCCGACCGCCGCCGAGCGTGACCGCAGCGGCGCGTTTCCCAAGGCCGAATTGGCCGAGATGGGGGCGCTTGGCCTGCTGGGCATGCTGGTGCCGGAGGAGTTCGACGGCGCGGCGACCGACCATGTCGCCTACGCGCTCGCCATTGAGGAAATCGCCGCCGGGGACGGCGCGGTCTCCACGATCATGAGCGTCCACAATTCGGTCGGCTGCATGCCGATCCTGAAATTCGGCACGGCGGAGCAGAAGGAGCGTTTCCTCAAGCCGATGGCGCGCGGCGAACAGCTTGGCGCCTTCTGCCTGACCGAACCGCAGGCCGGATCCGACGCCTCGGCGATCAAGACCCGCGCCCGGCGCGACGGCGATCATTGGGTTCTCAACGGAACCAAGCAGTTCATCACCTCGGGCGCCAACGCCGACGTCGCCATCGTCTTCGCCGTCAGCGATCCCGACGCCGGGAAAAAGGGCCTGACCGCCTTCATCGTGCCGACCGACACCCCCGGCTACACGGTGGCGCGCACCGAGGACAAGCTGGGTCAGCATTGTTCCGACACCTGCCAGATCCTGTTCGAGGATTGCCGGATTCCGGCGGACCTGATGTTGGGGGCGGAGGGCGCGGGCTACAAGGTCGCCTTGGCCAATCTGGAAGGCGGGCGGATCGGCATCGCCTCCCAATCGGTCGGCATGGCGCGGGCGGCGCTGGACCACGCGGTGCGCTACGCCCAGGAACGCCAGAGCATGGGCGTGCCGATCATTCAGCATCAGGCGGTGGCCTTTCGCCTCGCCGACATGGCGACCCGCGTCGAGGCGGCGCGTCAGTTGGTGCTGCACGCCGCGTCCTTGCGCGACGCGGGCGTTCCCTGCATGAAGGAAGCGGCGATGGCGAAGCTGTTCGCCTCGGAAATGGCGGAAAAGGTTTGCTCCGACGCCATCCAGGTGCATGGCGGCTACGGCTATCTGAACGATTTCCCGGTGGAGCGCATCTACCGCGACGTGCGCGTCTGCCAGATTTACGAAGGCACCAGCGACATCCAACGGCTGGTCATCAGCCGCGCTCTTGTCCAATAAGCCATTTCTCAAACCGTCATTTCTCACACGGGAGGGCGACGGCATGACCGTCCTGAAGAGCGCCATCAACCCGCGCTCCGCCGAATTCCAGACCAACGCCGACGCCATGGCGGCGCTGGTCGCCGATCTGCGCCAGAAGGTCGCCGCCATCCAGCAGGGCGGCGGCGCCAAGGCCCGCGACAAGCATCTGGCGCGCGGCAAGCTGCTGCCGCGCGAACGCATCCGGCAATTGCTCGACGCCGGGTCGCCGTTTCTGGAGCTGTCGCAGATGGCCGCGCACGAGGTCTATGACGAGACCATCCCGTCGGCGGGCATCATCACCGGCATCGGCAGCGTCGCCGGTCAGGAATGCATGATCGTCGTCAACGACGCGACGGTGAAGGGCGGGACCTATTACCCGCTGACGGTCAAAAAGCACCTGCGCGCCCAGGAAATCGCTCAACAAAACAATCTGCCCTGCATCTATCTGGTGGACAGCGGCGGGGCCAATCTGCCCAACCAGGACGAGGTGTTCCCCGACCGCGACCATTTCGGCCGCATCTTCTTCAATCAGGCCACCATGTCGGCGGAGGGAATTCCCCAGATCGCCGTGGTGATGGGAAGCTGCACGGCGGGCGGCGCCTATGTTCCGGCGATGTCGGACGAGGCGATCATCGTCCGCAACCAGGGCACCATCTTTTTGGGCGGCCCGCCGCTGGTCAAGGCCGCGACCGGCGAGGTGGTGAGCGCCGAGGATCTGGGCGGCGCCGACGTCCATTCCCGCACGTCGGGCGTCACCGACCATTACGCGATGAACGACCCGCACGCCCTGGCGATGGCCCGGCGGGTGGTGACGAATCTCAACCGCTCCAAGCGCATCGACCTGGATCTGCGCGAACCGGAAGAGCCGCTGTTCACCCCCAGCGAACTCTACGGCGTCATCCCCAGCGACGCCCGCAAGCCGTTCGACGTGCGCGAGGTGATCGCCCGCGTCGTCGACGGCTCGCGCTTTGACGAGTTCAAGCCGCTCTATGGAACCACGTTGGTGACGGGCTTCGCCCACATCCACGGCTATCCGGTCGGCATCATCGCCAACAACGGCATTCTGTTCAGCGAATCCGCGCTGAAGGGCGCGCATTTCATTGAATTGTGCTGCCAGCGCCGCATCCCGCTGGTGTTCCTGCAAAACATCACCGGCTTCATGGTCGGGCGCAAATACGAGGCGGGCGGCATCGCCAAGGACGGCGCGAAGCTGGTGACGGCGGTCGCCTGCGCCAAGGTGCCGAAATTCACCGTGGTCATCGGCGGCAGCTATGGCGCCGGCAATTACGGCATGTGCGGCCGCGCCTATTCCCCGCGTTTCCTGTGGATGTGGCCGAACGCCCGCATCTCGGTGATGGGCGGCGAACAGGCGGCGGGCGTGCTGGCCCAGGTCAAGCGCGACGCGATGGAGGCCCAGGGCAAGCCCTGGTCGGCGGAGGATGAGGAGGCGCTGAAGGCCCCGATCCGCCAGAAGTTCGAGCGCGAAAGCCACCCCTATTACGCCAGCGCCCGGCTGTGGGACGACGGCATCATCGACCCGGCGGACACGCGCATGGTGCTGGGCCTTGGCCTGTCGGCTTCCCTCAACGCGCCGGTGCCGAAGACGCCCTTCGGCGTGTTCCGCATGTGATGGGGGCCGACATGACCGACATCCTTATCGACATCGCCGCCAACGGCGTCGCCACCGTCACCATGAACCGGGGCGAGGTTCACAACGCCTTCAACGAGAACGTCATCGCCGGGCTGACCGACGCCTTCCGGCAGGTCGGCGAAAACCCGGAGGTCCGCGCGGTCCTGCTGCGCGGCGTCGGCAAAAGCTTTTCCGCCGGGGCCGATCTGTCCTGGATGAAGCGGATGTCGGGCTATTCCTACGAGGAAAACCTGACCGACGCGCTGGGGCTGGCGACCATGCTGCGCACGCTGGACGAATGCCCCAAGCCCACCGTGGCGGTGGTGCAGGGTCCGGCCTTTGGCGGCGGCGTCGGGCTGGTGTCGGCCTGCGACATCGCCATCGGTGTGGACACGGCCAGCTTCGCCCTGACCGAAGTGAAGCTGGGCATCATCCCGGCGGCCATCAGCCCCTACGTCATCGGCGCGATGGGCGAACGCGCCTGCCGCCGCTTCTTCCTGACCGGGGAGCGGTTTTCGGCGGCTGAGGCCCACCGGCTGGGCCTGCTGCACGAGTTGACCAGCGCCGACGGGCTGGAGGCGGCGGTTGAGAAGACCGTCAAGAATCTGCTCGACTGCGGCCCGACCGCGCAGAGCGCCGCCAAGGAGTTGATCCGCGCGGTGGCCCGCCGCCCGCTGACCGACGCCGTGGTCCGCGACACCGCCGAACGCATCGCCCGCCAGCGCGCCAGCGCCGAAGGCAAGGAGGGCGTCGGCGCCTTCCTCGACAAACGCAACCCGTCCTGGCGGAGCTGAGAATCCCATGTCCCAAATCGCCATGTTCGACACGATCCTCATCGCCAACCGTGGCGAGATCGCCTGCCGGGTCATCCGCACCGCGCGCCGCATGGGCATCCGCACCGTCGCCGTCCATTCCGACGCCGACGCCAAGGCGATGCATGTCCAGATGGCCGACGAGGCTGTGTGCATCGGCCCGGCCCCGGTCGGCGAAAGCTATCTGCGCGGCGACGTGATCCTGGAGGTCGCCAAACGCACCGGCGCGCAGGCGATCCATCCCGGCTACGGCTTCCTGTCGGAAAACGCCGGTTTCGCGGCGGCTTGCGCGGCGGCGGGAATCGTCTTCATCGGCCCGCCCATCGACGCCATCCGCGTCATGGGGTCGAAGGCCGAATCCAAGCGCTTGATGGCCAACGCCGACGTGCCGCTGGTGCCGGGCTATCACGGGCAGGCGCAGGATTTCGCCACCCTGTCGGCGGAAGCGGCGCGCATCGGCTTCCCGGTTCTGGTCAAGGCGTCGGCGGGCGGCGGCGGCAAGGGCATGCGCGTCGTTCGCGCCGCCGAGGAGCTGGCCGACGCGGTGGCGGGCGCCCAGCGCGAGGCCAAGGCGGCCTTTGGCGACGACAGCTTGCTGTTGGAAAAATACCTCGCCCGCCCGCGCCATGTGGAAATTCAGGTCTTCTGCGACACCCACGGCAACGGCGTCTATCTGTTCGAGCGCGATTGCTCGGTCCAGCGCCGCCACCAGAAGGTGATCGAGGAGGCCCCGGCCCCCAACCTGCCCGACGATCTGCGCCGCCGTATGGGCGAGGCCGCCGTCGCCGCCGCCAAGGCGGTGAAGTACGTCGGCGCCGGCACCGTCGAGTTTCTCTATGAGGATGGCGGCTTCTACTTCATCGAGATGAACACCCGCCTTCAGGTGGAACATCCGGTGACGGAGAAGATCACCGGCCTGGATCTGGTCGAATGGCAATTGCGCGTCGCCGCCGGGGCGGAACTGCCGCTGCGTCAGGAGCAATTGACCCGCAAGGGCCACGCCTTTGAAGCCCGCCTCTACGCCGAGGATCCGCAGCGCGAGTTCCTGCCCGCCATCGGCACGCTGGTCCGCCTGCGCCCGCCCGCCGAAAACGATCATGTCCGGGTGGACACCGGCGTGCGCGAAGGCGACGCGGTGACGATGTTCTACGACCCGATGATTGCCAAGCTGATCGTCTGGGACGAGGACCGCGACGCCGCCCTGCGCCGCCTGCGCGTGGCATTGGCGGCCTATGAGGTGGTCGGCGTCACCACCAACATCAGCTTCCTTGGCGCCATCGCCGCCCATCCGGCCTTCCGGGCGGTGGAGATCGACACCGGATTCATCGAACGGCACCGCGCCGATCTGCTGCCGCCGCCCGCCCCGGTGGGCGACGCGGCTCTGGCGGTCGCCGCCCTGTCGGTGCTGCTGCGCCGCCGGGCCGAGGCGCAAGCCGCCCTGCGCGCCCGCTCCGACCGTCATTCGCCCTGGCTGCTCGCCAACGGCTGGCGGTTGAACGAGGAAAACCACTATGACCTCAGCCTGATCGACGGCGAGACGGCGCGGGCGGTGACGCTGCATTTCCGCACCGACGGCTACGACGTCGTCGTCGATGGCGGCGCGGCCTTGTCGGCGGTCGGCGTCACTTACGAGGATGGCGCGCTGACCGTCAGCCTGGGCGGACGGCGGGTGCGGGCGACCGTGGTGCAGCAGGGCTTGGACCTGACCGTGCTGATCGACGGCGCCGTGTCCCGCCTGAAGCTGGACGACCCCAGCGCGCGGGCGGCGGAGCAGGAGGGCGGCTCGGGCCGTCTGACCGCGCCGATGCCCGGCACCGTGGTGCGCGTGCTGGTCGAGGTCGGCCAGAGCGTGGAGGCCGGAACGCCGCTGATGCTGCTGGAAGCGATGAAGATGGAGCACACCATCAAGGCCCCCGCCGCCGGGGTGATTTCCGCCGTCAATTTCGCGGCGGGCGATCAAGTCTCCGAAGGCGTCGATCTGCTGGTTCTCGACATCCCGGAGGCCTGAGCCATGACGTTGCCCGCCCTGCCCCGCCCCGCCCTGCCCGCTTTTGTCCGCATGGTCGAGGTTGGCCCGCGCGACGGCCTGCAAAACGAAAAGACCATCGTTCCCACCACCGTCAAGATCGCGCTGGTCGAAAAACTGGCCGACGCCGGTCTGAGCGTGATCGAGGCGGGCAGCTTCGTGTCGCCCAAATGGGTTCCCCAGATGGGCGACAGCGCCGAGGTCTTCGCGGGTCTCGCCCGCAAGCCCGGCGTCCGCTACGCCGCCCTCACCCCCAACCTGAAGGGGTTGGAGGGCGCGCTCGCCGCCAAGGCCGACGAGGTGGCTGTGTTCGGCGCGGCGTCGGAAAGCTTCAGCCAAAAGAACATCAACTGCTCCATCGCCGAAAGCCTCGACCGTTTCGCCCCGGTGATGGAGCAGGCCAAGGCGGCGGGCGTTCCGGTGCGCGGCTATGTCAGTTGCGTGCTGGGCTGCCCCTATGAGGGAGAGATCGCGCCGTCGGCGGTCGCCGAGGTCGCCGCCCGGCTGTACGCCATGGGCTGTTACGAAATCTCGCTGGGCGACACCATCGGAACCGGCACCCCGGCCAAGGCGCAGGCGATGATCGCGGCAGTGGCCGCGCGCGTGCCGATGGACAAGATCGCCGTCCATTTCCACGACACCTACGGGCAGGCGCTGGCCAACCTCTACGCCGCCTTGACGATGGGCGTGGCGGTGGTGGACAGCTCCGTCGCCGGTCTGGGCGGCTGCCCCTACGCCAAGGGGGCGTCGGGCAATGTGGCGAGCGAGGATGTGCTGTACATGCTGAACGGTCTGGGGATCGAGACCGGGGTGGATCTGGATCGGCTGATCGCAGCGGGGGCGTTCATCAGCGACGCCCTCGGTCGGCCAACGGCGTCAAAGGTGGCCCGCGCTCGTGGTTGTGCGTGAGAGGTCCGCCCTCGACGCCGAAGGGCCGCGTCCTGACCGGGGCGCGGCCCTTTTGTTTTGCGCTTATGCGCCGATAGCGGGCTGCTGCTGCGTGATGCAGTGGATGCCGCCGCCGCCGCGCACGATGTCGAGCGCGTTGATCTGCACGACCTCGCGGTCGGGGAACGCCTTGCGCACCGCGCGAAAGGCGTCATCGTCCGCCGGATCCTCGAAGGCGGGCATCACGACGCCACCGTTGGCGATGTAGAGGTTGGTGTAAGACAGGGTCAGGCGGGCGCCGTTTTCGTCGCGGCGGGTCGGTTGCTGGACGGGGATGACCTCCAACGCCCGCCCCTTGGCGTCGCGGGCGCGTTTCAGCCGGTCCAGATTGTCTTGGAAGGCTTTGAAATTAGCGTCGCCGGGATCGTCGGTGGTGATCGCCATCACCACGCCGGGGCGCACGAACAGGGCGATTTCGTCGATGTGGCCGTCCGTCTCGTCATCCTGGTAGCCTTCGCCCAGCCAGATGATCGACGACACGCCCAAATGATCCATCAGATGCCGCTCGATCTCGGCCTTGCTCAGACCGGGATTGCGGTTGGGATTCAGCAGGCATTGTTCGGTGGTCAGCAGCGTGCCTTCGCCATCGACGTGGAAGGACCCGCCTTCCATCACCAGCGGCGCGGCAAAGCGCGGAATTTGTTTGTGATCGAGAATCAAACGACCGACGTCGCGGTCTTTGGCGCAATCGAGGTAATTGCCGCCCCAGGCGTTGAACCCCCAATGGACGCCCGCCAAGCCGCCCTTGCCGTCGATGACAAAGCTGGGGCCGGTGTCGCGCACCCAGGAATCGTTGATCGGCAGCGGCAGAATCGGCACGCCCGACCCGCAGGCCAGCGAGGCTTCGGCCACGTCCGCCGGGTCGCAGACCATCGTCACCGGCTCAAACCGGGAAATGGCCTGCGCCACCTCGGCATACGCCTCGCACGCGGCGTCAAAGCTTCCTTCGGGCCATGTTTCCGGGCGGCAGGGCCACGCCATCCAGCACCCGCTGTGGCGTTCCCATTCTCCCGGCATCCAAAAGCCTTGGGCGGTTGGCGTCGTCATGCGTCGATCCCTCTACCCCGGTGAAACCCATAATGGCGACGTGAAATCAATCCCCTCACCCTAAACACGGGCGATGGGTTTTGGCAACGTCGCCAATCAGACACACACACTGCGCAAACGGGGGGAGTGGATCAAAAATGCGCGTCAGACAGGGACGCGGGCGGTCTTAACGACCGGACGGCGGGCGCAGAGCGCGGCGGGCCGTGACAGAACGGGACGACGAATAGCCAACCGACGGATTGCTGAAAAAACCAAGCCTGAGCATTGGGAACCACAGGAGCGCGCGCATGGCACGACCTCATTTGCTGTTTACGATGAGGTCATCCTAACAAAAGTGGCGCAAAAAAGCCACCCGCCGCGTCGCAGGTCTGCAACGCGGCGGACGGTCAAAAGCAGAAACATGGCCCGCCAAGGGCTTAGCCGCCCTGGATCGCCATCTGTTCGTCCCGTTTCCGCTGGCGGTCCTGCCGGGCCATGACGACGCTCGCCACGAAAATGCCCGTCGCGACGACCAGAACCATCAGAGTCGCCAGCGCGTTGATCTGCGGACTGATGCCAAATTTGACGCTGGAAAAGATCACCATCGGCAAGGTGGTGGATCCCGGTCCCGA
This sequence comes from Azospirillum cavernae, assembly GCF_003590795.1. Classification (GTDB taxonomy): domain Bacteria; phylum Pseudomonadota; class Alphaproteobacteria; order Azospirillales; family Azospirillaceae; genus Azospirillum; species Azospirillum cavernae. The sequence continues at coordinate 36,751 of NZ_QYUL01000005.1, read as the reverse complement.
CACGAAACTCGCCACCACCACATCGTCGAGCGACAAGGTGAAGGCCAGCAGCCAACCCGCCACCAGGGCCGGGGCGATGATCGGCAGAGTGATGACGAAAAACACCTTGGCTGGACGCGCGCCCAGATCCATCGCCGCCTCTTCCAGGCTGCCGTCCATCCCGGCCAGACGCGATTGGATGACCACCGCGACATAGGACAGGGTGAAGGTGGTGTGAGCGATGGTGATGGTGGTGACGCCCCGGCCATCCGGCCAGCCGATGAGTTGCTCCATCGCCACGAACAGCAGCAGAAGCGACAGGCCGGTGATGACCTCCGGCATGACCAGCGGCGCGGTTATCATGCCGCCAAACAGGGTTCGGCCACGGAACCGGCCAAAGCGCGACATCGCCATGCCCGCGCAGGTGCCCAAAATCACCGACAGGGTGGCCGACACCGCCGCCACCCGCAAGGACAGCGCGGTGGCGGCCAGCAGCGCCTCGTTGTTCAACAGCTCCCCATACCATTTGGTGGAAAAGCCGCCCCACACCGTGACCAGCCGCGACTCGTTGAACGAGTAGGTGATGAGCAAGACGATGGGCACATAGAGGAAGGCGTAGCCGAACCACAGCGCCCAAGACAGGAAACCGATGCGCTTCATCACCGCTCCTCCGCCTCGCGACCCTGGACATATTGGAAGATCATGATCGGCACGACCAGCACCAGCAGCAGGGCGATGGCCACGCCCGAGGCCACCGGCCAATCACGGTTGGCGAAGAACTCGTTCCACAACACCCGCCCAATCATCAGCGTGTCGGGGCCGCCCAACAGTTCGGGCGTCACGAACTCGCCCACCGCCGGGATGAAGACCAGCAAGGACCCGGCGATGATGCCGGGCAACGACAGCGGCAGCGTGACGGTCAGGAACGCCTTCAACGGACGGCAGCCCAGATCCGCCGCCGCTTCCAGCAGGGTCGGGTCCATCTTTTCCAGGGTCGAATAGAGCGGCAGCACCATGAAGGGCAGATAGCAATAGGTCATGCCGATGTAGACCGCCCAATCGGAATAGAGGATCTCCACCGGCCCGCTGGTGATCCCGGTCCATTCCAGCAGATTGCTGATGACGCCGTTGCTCTTGAGGATGCCGATCCAGGCGTAGATGCGGATCAGGAAGGACGTCCAGAAGGGCAGAATGACCAGCATCATCAACGGCCCACGCCGCGCCGGGTCGGCTTTGGCGATGGCGTAGGCCATGGGATAGCCGATGGCCAGACAGAGCAGCGTCGTCACCAGCGCGATCTTGACCGAGTTCAGATAGGCCAGAATGTAAAGATCGTCGCCGGTCAGCCGCAGGTAATTGGTCAGATTCAGCAGGATCTGGAGCTTCGTCGTCCCGGATTCCTCGTCAGTCAACCAACCGACCAACGGCGCGTAGGGCGGTTGGGCGACGATGGATTCGGAAAAGCTGATGCCGAAGACGATCAGGAAGGGCACCAGAAAGAACAGCAGCAGCCACAGAAAGGGCATGGCGATCACCGCGCCACGCCCCCACAGGCCCAACCGGCTGAGGGCCGAGACGACGCCGCTCATTGCGCCAGCACCACGCCGGCGAAGGGCCGCCAGCTCAAATAAACCTCGTCCCCCCAGGTGATCGGCATTTCCGTGCGACGGGTGACGTTGGGGGCGGTGACGCGCACCGTCTTGCCGGTCGGCAGCTCAACCAGATAGATCGACACGTCGCCCAGATAGGCGATTTCGCGAACCACGCCCTTGGCGCTGTTGCGCCCGGCGGCGTCCGGCGATTCCTCCTTGGACAGGGCGATTTTTTCCGGACGGATGGCGACGACGACCGGCGTCCCGGTTGGGGCCGGGGTCGCGTGGCTGATGTACAGCTCGCACCCGGCCTCCTCCGACGCGATCAACGCGTGATCGGCGGCGGATTCCACCACGCGGCCCTCGAACATGTTGATCGAGCCGATGAACTCGGCGACGAAGCGCGAATGGGGGTATTCGTAAATCTCGGTCGGCGTTCCCACCTGGGCGATGACGCCATGGTTCATCACGGCGATGCGCGACGACATGGTCATCGCCTCTTCCTGGTCGTGGGTGACGACAATGAAGGTGACGCCGAGTTTTTCTTGAATGTTCACCAGCTCGAACTGGGTCTTTTCGCGCAATTTCTTGTCGAGCGCGCCCAGCGGCTCGTCGAGCAGCAGCAGCTTCGGGCGCTTGACCAGCGAGCGGGCCAGCGCCACGCGCTGCCGCTGGCCGCCGGACAATTGATGAGGCTGCCGTTTGCCAAAGGCGCCGAGTTGGACCATCTCCAGCATCTCGGCCACCCGGTCGCGGATCTCGGCCCTCGGCACATTGTCCTGTTTCAGCCCGAAGGCGACGTTCTGTTCGACCGTCATGTGCGGGAACAGGGCGTAGGACTGGAACATCATGTTGACGGGCCGCTCATAGGGCGGAATGCCCGACATGTCGACGCCGTCGATGAAAATCTTGCCCTCGGTCGGCTGCTCGAACCCCGCCAGCATGCGCAACAGCGTCGTCTTGCCGGATCCCGATCCGCCGAGAAGCGCAAAGAACTCGTTCCGGTAGATCGACAGGCTGACCTCATCGACGGCGACGAAATCGCCAAAGGTCTTCGTCACCTTCTCGATACGGACATAGGGCGCCTGCCCGGCATCCTGCCAGGGTTCCAGACGGGTGGGTTTGCGAAGCGGCTGACCGGCCATCCAGAGTCCTCAATCAATGCGACGCGCCCCAGCCAGTCCCCGGCGTTGGAGGCCGACTGGGGCGCAAAGGCGCGTTACAAGGGGCGGGGCGGCGGCTTACTTGCCGGTCTTGACCTTGGTCCACACGCGGGTGCGGGCGCGGTCGGTGGCCTGCTTGACCGGCCTCAGCGAGAACAGCTTCACCTTGCTGTCGTCGGGCAGGAAGATGCCGGGGTTGCCCTTGATGTCGCCGTCAACCGCCGCCAACGAGGCCGGAACGGCGTTGGCGTAGCGCACCGTGTTGGAGATCTTGGCGGTGTTCACCGGATCCAGGATGAAGTTGATGTACTGGTAAGCGCCCTCTTTGTTGGGGGCGTCGGCGGGAACCGCCAGCGTGTCCCACCAGACCTGAACGCCTTCCTTCGGCGTCACATACTCCACCTTGGCGCTCTTGGCCTCGGCGGCGCGGGCGGCGCCCTGGATGGCGTCGCCGTTGTAGGCCATGACGACGCAGGCGTCGCCGCCCGCCAGGATGTTGATGTTCTGGCCGGTGACGAACTGCTTGATGTAGGGGCGAACCGCCATCAGCGTCTTTTCGACCTTCTCCAAATCCTCCTTCTTTTCAGAGTTCGGATCGAGGCCGAGATAGTTCAGCACCGACGGGATGACGTCGATGGCCGAATCCATGATGGTGATGCCGCAGGCCGCGACCTTCTTGGCCACGTCGGGCTTGAAGATCAGATCCCAGGAATCCAAGGCCACGTCGGGGGCGACGGCCTTGATTTTTTCCGGGATGATGGCGATGCCGACGGTGCCGCCCAGATAGGGAACGGCGAACTTGTTGCCGGGATCGGAGTTTTCCAGCAGCTTCAGAACCTTCGGATCGAGATTCTTGAAGTTCGGGATCTTGGCCTTGTCGAGCGGACCGACGACCTTGGCCTGGATCAGGCGCGACAGGGTCGGCTCAGCGGTCGGGACGATCACGTCGTAGCCGGACTTGCCGACCAGCACCTTCTGCTCCAACAGCTCCAGGCTGTCGTACAGATCGACCTTCGCCTCAGCCCCGGACGCCTTGGTGAAGTCGGCCAGGGTCGTTTCACCCAGATAATCGTTCCAGATGTAGATGTTGACCGGCTTTTTGGCCTGGGCCATGGCCGGACCGGCGATGGCGACCGCAGCGACCGCGCCAAGGAGGCTAAGAGCGAATTTTTTCATTAGGATGCCCCGACCTGTTCGTTGTCTTTCAGGGTGGCGTCGCGTTCCCCACGGCGTACCCAACGCGGGGGCTATTGCACCCACGCATGGATGCGTTGTCAACGGTTTGAGCGCCCGAACGGCCACAATCCCCACAATGTTCGCGCTGATCCGGTCCTGTTCTCCGCCACGGCGGCTTTCTGCTCAAAATCGCCTCAACTCGACGGCTCCAACGACCGGATCGCCGCCGCCATCGCCCGAACCCCGGCGTCCAGCATCTTGTCCCGGCGCAGGGCCAACCCCAGACTCCGCGTCAAGGGTGGAACCAGGGGGCGGGCGCGGAAGCGATCCCGGTCCAGATCGCCCGCCACCGTGACCGAGGGCAGAATCGACCGCCCCAGCCCGGCGGCGACCAGATTCTTGATGGCCTCCACATTGCCAAGCTCCATCGCCGGGCGCGGTTGGCAACCGCCCGCGACGAACCAAGCGTCGATCACCGCCCGCATCGTGCCGCCCCGCTCATACAGAATGAGCGGCGTGGCGGCGGCCTCCGCCGGATCGACGGCGTCGTTGGCCTCTTCCGGCTCCATTCGCCGGGGGTCGACCGCCACCAACGTCTCGACGCACACCGGCTCAATGAACAGGCTGGGTCTTGCGGCGGGCAGCGTGACCAGCGCCAGATCCAGGGTTCCAGCCTCCACCGCGTCCAAAATCTCCGGGGTGTCGCCGGTGACGACGATGATCTCCAAACCAGGGTGATCGGCGCGCAGCGCGGTCAGAACCGACGGCAAGCGATAAATGCAGGCGGTTGCCCCGGTGCCGATGCGCACCCGGCCAAAATCCCCGGCGCGGTGGCGCATCATATGGGCCACCGCCGCGTCCGCCTCGTCGCGCAGACGATGGACGAAGGGCAGAAGATCGCGACCGGCGGCGGTCGGCAGGGCGCGCTTGCCCACCCGCTCAATCAGGCGGACGCCGAAGCGGTCCTCCAGATTGCGGATCTGCATGCTGACCGCCGGTTGGGTCAGGCCAAGCCGGGCGGCGGCCTCCGTGAAGCCGCTATGCTCCACCACCATCGCGAAGGTCAGAAGCTGATCGAGGTTGACGCCGCGCATGCCGCTAGTTTTCCTTATGATTCCGATCAAATCAATAAATTTGCCTTTTCCAGCCGCCCCGCCGACTCTGGGGCCATGACGAACGCCCCCCATTCCTCCGCACCTCTCTGGCTGATGGCGCTGTGCGTCAGCCGCTTTGGCGCGTCGCTGGCCTTCATGGTCCACGCCGGGGCCTTGCCCGCGACGCTGCGCGCCTGGGGCATGAGCGGGGGCGAGGCCGGGGGCATCCAGACCGGCTTCAACATCGGTTACGCCCTGTCCCTGGTGCTGTCCTCGTGGTTCGCCGACAGTTTGGGGGCCAAGCGGGTGTTCTTGTGGTCGAGTTGGGCGTCCGCCGCCGCCGGGTTGGCCTTCGCCCTGTTCGCCCGCTCGCCCGACAGCGCCTTTTGGCTGTTCGCGCTTCTGGGGTTGACGCAGGGCGGGACCTACGCCCCGTCGATCATGCTGGTGGCGCAGGGCGTCGCCGCCGACCGGCGCGGCGCGGCGGTCGGCTGGCTGCTGGGGGCCGGGTCGCTTGGTTATTTCGCCTCCATCGCGCTCGCCGCCGATCTCAGCGAGCGGATCGGCTACGAGGCCGCGTTTTTGGTCTGCGGCGTCGGCCCGCTGCTGGCGGCCCTGATCGTCGCGCCGGGACTGCGCCGACGGCCCAACCGCGTCGTTGGCGCGCGCCAGGGGGGATTGCGCGACGCCTTTCGCTTTCTGGCGGATCGCCGCTCCCTCCTGCTGACCGCTGGCTACACCGCCCACGCTTGGGAGTTGCTGGGCATGTGGGCGTGGTTGCCCGCCTTCCTGACGGCGGTCCTCGCCGTGCCGGGCGGCGCGGCTGGCTCGGGCCTGTGGATCGCCGGGGCCATTCATCTGTCGGGGTGCCTGTCGTCTCTGACCATGGGGCGGGCGTCTGATCGGTTGGGGCGGCGGGCCGTGCTGGTGGCGATGGCGGCCATGGGGGCCGTCTGTTCGCTGAGCATCGGCTGGATGGAGACTCTGCCGGTGTGGTTGATCCTGCCGATGGCGGCGCTTTATGGTTTCTCGGCGCTGGGCGATTCCCCGGTTCTGTCCACCGCGATGACCGAGGCGACGCCGCCGGGCAGCCTGGGGGCGGCGCTGGCCGTGCGCTCCATCCTTGGTTTCGGGGCGGGCGGCGTCGCGCCGCTGGCCGTCGGTTTGGCGCTGGACGGCGCCGGATCCGGGGGCAGTCTCGTTGCCGGATCCGGTTGGGGTTGGGGTTTCGCCCTGCTGGGAATCGGCGGCGTGGCGGCGACCTTGTGCGCCGCCCTGCTCGCCCCCGACCGCCCCGCCTCCCCTTCCCTCTCTCATCTTCGGAGTTGATCGACGTGACGTTCGCCCTGACCATCCGCCCCTCGCGCGACGAGGACATTCCGGCGATCACCGCGCTGTACAGCCACCATGTCCTCACCGGCACCGCGTCGTTTGAGGAAATCGCCCCCGACGAGGCCGAGATGGCTCGCCGCCGAGCCGAGATTTTGGCGCGCGGCCTGCCCTATCTGGTGGCGGAATGCCAGGGTCAATTGGCTGGTTACGCCTATGCCGGGCTGTATCGGACGCGCAGCGCATACCGCTTCACGCTGGAAAATTCGGTCTATGTCGATGCCGGAATGGCCCGGCGGGGCGTCGGTCGGGCGTTGATGGATCCGCTGATCGAGATCTGCGAGGCCGCCGGATACCGCCGCATGATCGCCGTGATCGGCGACAGCGCCAACCACGGCTCCATCGGCCTGCACAACGCCTGCGGCTTCCGCCATGTCGGCGTGCTGCCAGCGGTGGGCTTCAAGTTTGGCCGCTGGCTCGACGGCGTCCTGATGGAACGCCCGCTGGGCGACGGCGGCGAGAGTTTGCCCGTCGAGCGGTGAGGCTGCCCGCGTCAGTCATGGACCAGCAAGTCGTCCTCAACCAATGGACGGCGCGGCGCGACCGGCTGGGCCGCCAGCGGCAGATCCCGCAGCAGCTCCAGCGGCGGGATGCGGACCTCGACCGGCGGCAGCGATCCCGGAACCGGACGGCCCAGATCCAAAACCGCCAGCAGGGTCAGAACGGCAAGCGCCACCGCGACGACCAGCAAGCGGCGGTCAACCCCGTCCGCGTCCTTCGCGGCGTCCCGGTGGTCCCTGTCCAGCAAAGCCATGGCCTGATCTCCATCCTGCAATCGTTGGTGGGTGTTGGTGGGAAGCTTGATCGATGAGGCAAAAGGTCACAATGTGGCTTTGACGCAGCCAGCCTTCGGATCAACCGAAGGCTGGCTGCCTTGTCCATCGGAGGGGGCGGCCCTTGCGCTTCGATCTGACCGACCTGCGGCTGTTCCTGCACGTCGCCGAAACCGGCAGCATCACGGCGGGGGCGGAGCGCAGCGCCATGGCGCTCGCCTCGGCCAGCGCGCGCATCCGGGGAATGGAGGACGCGCTGGGCATTCCCCTGTTGGAGCGTGGGCGGCGCGGCGCGCGACCGACCCCGGCGGGGCGCGCCGTGGTTCATCACGCCCGGCTGGTGCTCCACCAGCTTGAACGGATGCGCGGCGAGTTGAACGAGTACGCCCGGGGGCTGAAGGGCCATGTCCGGCTCTTGTCCAACACCGCCGCGATCAACGAGTTCCTGCCCGACGCGCTCGCCGTCTTCCTCGCCGCCAACCCCAACATCGACATTGATCTGGAGGAGCGCGCCAGCCACGCGATTGTCGAGGCGGTGGCCGCCGGCTTGGCGGACCTGGGCGTCGTCGCCGACATGGTCGATCTCGGCGGGTTGGAAATCCGACCCTTCCGTTCCGACCGGCTGGTTCTGGTGGTGGCGAAGGATCACCCGCTGGCCGCCCAATCCAGCGTGGCCTTCGCCGACATTCTGGACGAACCGTTTGTAGGCTTGAGCAGCGGCAGCGCGTTGCAGGAATATTTGAACGCGCACGCGGCGCGGGCCGGGCGCAGCCTGTCTTTCCGGGTGCGCGTGCGCGGCCCCATCGCGCTGTGCCGGGTGGTGGAACGCGGCGTCGGCATCGGAATCGTCCCGGAAACGGCGGCCCTGCGCGCCGCCGAATCCTCGGCGATTCAAGTCGTCTCCTTGTCCGATTCCTGGGCGCCGCGCCTGCTGGTCCTGTGCGCCCGACGCTTCGACGACCTGTCGGCGCATGCCCGGCGGTTGGTCGACGAGCTGACCGCGCCCGCCCCGTCAAACCCGGTTTCGCCCGATTAGTCAGACATACTGTCGTTAATTTGTCGTCGAATTGTCAGCGTTACGGTGGTACTACCAGCAAAACTCTACAACAGGAGAGCACCACCATCATGCGGACGGCGACCAAGGATCTGGCGGGCGACATGCGCAAGCAACTGGCTGAGCTTGTGCGCAGCCGGGTTCCGAACGCACGGGCGGAAGAATTCGTCCAGCGCTTCTACGCCAACGTTCCCCCCGACGATTTGCTGCGGGCGACGTCCGAGCAGCTCTATGGGGCGGCGCTGGCCATGTGGCAATGGGGCCAGCACCGGCGCACCGGCGCCGCCCGCGTGCGCGTCTATTCGCCCCGACTCGATGAGCATGGCTGGCAATCCGACCGCGCCGTGGTCGAAATCGTCAACGACGACATGCCGTTCCTGGTCGATTCGGTGACGGCGGAGCTGAACCGCCAGGGCGTCACCGTCCATCTGGTGATCCATCCGGTGGTGCGCGTGGTCCGCGACGCCGACGGCAAGCTGGAGCGCTTGGTCGAACCGGGCGAGGCCCCGGATCTGAAAGACGGCGCGCGCGACGAATCCTTCATGCATTGCTCGATTGATCCGCAATCGGATCCGGCGGTTCTGGCGCGCCTGCGCGAGGGCTTGGAACGGGTGCTGACCGACGTCCGCGCCGCCGTTCAGGATTGGGAGCCGATGCGCGCCCGCGTCGCCGCGTCGCAACATGATCTGGCCAAGGCCCCGGATCCGGTCGAGGCCGCCGAAGCCGCCGACTTCATGGCCTGGGTTGACGCGGGCAACGTGACGCTGCTGGGCAGCCGCTATTATGTGGTGACGCCGGGCGACGGCGCGTTGGATGAACCCTCGCTGGATTTGGTCGAGGGCAGCGGGCTGGGCATGCTGCGCGACCCGGAAACCACCGTGTTCGACGAACAGGGCCACGCCGCCACCCTGCCCGCCGAAATCCGCGCCTTCCTGCACCAACCGCGCCCGCTTCTGGTGACGAAGGGAACCCGGCTGGCCACCGTCCACCGCGCGGTGCCGCTCGACACGCTGCTCATCAAGCGCTTTGACGAGGATGGTCGCGTGGTTGGCGCCCTGCTGACCGTCGGGCTGTTCACCTCCGTCGCCTACAACCGCAGCCCGCGCGAGATTCCGTTCCTGCGCCGCAAGGTCGCCGACGTGATGACCCGCGCCGGGTTCGACCCGCAGGGCCATGACGGCAAGGCGCTGCTGAACATCCTGGAAACCTACCCGCGCGACGAGCTGTTCCAAATCCAGGTTTCGGAACTCTACGACACGACGCTCGGTATCCTGCATTTGCAAGAGCGGCAGCGGCTGGCCTTGTTCGTCCGCGTCGATCCGTTCCAGCGTTTCGCCTCCTGCCTGGTCTTCGTGCCGCGCGACCGCTACGACACCAATCTGCGCCGGAAAATCCAACGCATCCTGGAGGCGAGCTTCAACGGAACCTGCGCCTCCTACCACACCCAATTGTCCGAAAGCGCCCTGGCGCGGCTGCACCTCATCATCCGCACTGAGCCGGGACGGGCGCCCGCCGCCGACGTCGGCGAGTTGGAAGCCCGGCTGGTCCAGGCCGCGCGCGGTTGGAGCGACCATCTGCGCGACGCCTTGATCGACGCCCATGGCGAGGAGGTCGGCAACGCTCGGCTGCGCCGCTACGCCGACGCCTTCCCGGCGGGCTACCGCGAGGATTTCACCGCCGAGGCGGCGGTCCACGACATCGAACGCATTGAGCAGGCGACCGCGCAACAGCGGCTTGGCATCACCCTCTTCCACCCGCTGGAAGCGGAAGAGGACGAACTCCACGTCAAGATCTACCACCAGGGGCGCCCGGTCCCGCTGTCCGACGTGCTGCCAATGCTGGAGCACATGGACCTGAAGGTCATCACCGAGCAGCCTTACGAGGTCGCCGCCGCCGGGGCCGAGGCGCCGGTGTGGATCCACGATTTCGCCGCCCGCAGCCAGACCGGCGCCGCCGTCGATTGCGCGCAAGTGAAGGAGATCTTCCAAGAGGCCTTCGCCGCCGTGTGGGATGGCCGGATGGAGGATGACGGTTTCAACCGCCTGATCCTGCGGGCCGGACTGACGGCGCGGGAGGTGGTGGTGCTGCGCGCCTACGCCAAGTTCCTCAAGCAAGCCCGCTTCGCCTACGCGCAAGACACGGTGGAGGCGACGCTCGCCGCCCATCCCGACACCGCGCGCCTGATCGCCCAGCTCTTCGCCGCCCGTTTCGACCCGAAAAACCGGGCCGACGAGACCCCGATCCTTGAGGCCATCGACGCGGCGCTCGACGCCGTGACCAATCTGGACGACGACCGCATTCTGCGCCGCTTCGTCACGCTGGTCCGCGCCACGCTGCGCACCAACGCCTACCAAACCCTGCCGAATGGCCAGCCCAAGCCCTATCTGTCGCTGAAGTTCAACAGCGGCCAGATTGACGAGCTGCCCCTGCCCCGCCCCTGGGTCGAGGTCTTCGTCTATTCCCCGCGCATGGAGGGCGTCCATCTGCGCGGCGGCAAGGTGGCGCGCGGCGGCATCCGCTGGTCCGACCGGCGCGAGGATTTCCGCACCGAGATTCTGGGGCTGATGAAGGCCCAGATGGTCAAGAACACGGTGATCGTCCCGGTCGGCTCGAAGGGCGGCTTCGTCCTCAAACGCCCGCCGCCCGCCTCTGCTGGGCGCGAGGCGTTCCAGGCCGAAGGCGTCGAATGCTACAAGCTGCTGATGCGCGGTCTGCTTGATCTGACCGACAATCTGACCGCCGACGGCTCGGTGATGCCGCCCGCCGACGTGGTGCGCCATGACGGCGACGATCCCTATCTGGTGGTCGCCGCCGACAAGGGCACGGCGACCTTCTCCGACATCGCCAACGGCGTGTCCATCGACCATGGCTTTTGGCTGGGCGACGCCTTCGCCTCGGGCGGGTCGGTCGGCTACGACCACAAGGTGATGGGCATCACCGCGCGCGGCGCGTGGGAATCGGTCAAGCGGCATTTCCGCGAAACCGGGCTGGACATCCAAACCACCGACTTCACCGTGGTCGGCGTCGGCGACATGTCGGGCGACGTGTTTGGCAACGGCATGCTGCTGTCCAAACACATCCGCCTGCTGGCCGCCTTCGACCACCGCCATATTTTCCTCGACCCCGATCCCAACCCGGCGGCGAGCTGGGCGGAGCGCGCGCGGCTGTTCGCCCTGCCCCGCTCCTCTTGGGCCGAGTATGATCGGGCGCTGCTGTCCAAGGGCGGCATGATCGTCGAGCGTTCGCTGAAAAGCGTCGAGTTGACGCCGGAGGTCCGCGCCTGTTTTGGCATTGAGGCGACGCACATCGCCCCCGCCGAGTTGATGCGCCGCCTGCTGACGGCCAAGGTCGATCTGCTGTGGTTCGGCGGCATCGGCACCTACATCAAGGAATCGGGCGAAACCAACGCCGAAGCGGGCGACAAGGCGACCGACGCCCTGCGCGTCGATGGCCGCGACATCCGCGCCACGGTGATCGGCGAAGGGGCCAATCTGGGCGCGACCCAGCGGGGCCGCATCGAGGCCGCCCGCTTTGGCGCCAATGGGCAGGGCGTGCGGCTGAACACCGACGCCATCGACAATTCGGCGGGCGTCGACACGTCGGACCATGAGGTGAACATCAAGGTGCTGCTGGGCGACGTGGTGGCGCGCGGCGACATGACGACCAAACAGCGCGACGTGCTGATGGCGGCGATGACCGACGAGGTGGCGGGGCTGGTTCTGGCCGACAATTACCGGCAATCCCAAGCCCTGACCATCGCGCAAGCGCAAGGCCCGGCGCTGCTGGAGGCGCAGGCCCGCTTCATCCGCACGCTGGAAAAGGCCGGTCGCCTGAACCGCGCCATCGAGTATCTGCCGAGCGACGAGGATCTCGCCGAACGGATGGCCGAACGGCGCGGCCTGACCCGGCCGGAGCTGGCGGTGCTGCTGGCCTACGCCAAGATCACGCTGTACGACGATCTGCTGGCCTCGGACCTGCCCGACGATCCGGCGATGGCGGGCGATTTGCTGGCCTATTTCCCCAAGCCCTTGCAGGACAGCCAGGGCGAGGCCATCGCCCGCCACCGTCTGAAGCGCGAGATCGTCGCCACGCAAGTGACCAACAGCCTGGTCAACCGCGTCGGCCCGACCTTCGTCCGCGAGATGATGGAGAAGACCGGCCTGGGTCCGGCGGACGTCGCCCGCGCCTACGCCATCACCCGCGAGGTCTTCGGCCTGCGCGACCTGTGGACCGCCATCGACGCGCTGGACAACCGCGTCCCGGCGGCGGCGCAAACGGCGCTGTTCCTGGAAACCGTCCAGTTGATGGACCGCGCGGTGGCGTGGTTCTTGGTGAACGCCGCCCATCCGCTCGACATGGCCGCCGAGGTCGCCGCCTATCAACCGGGCCTGGTCGCTTTGGCGACTGGCCTCGACCGCTTCCTTGACAACGAAGAGGCCGCAAGGCTGGACGCGCGGGTGGCCGACAGCGTGGCGCAAGGCGTCCCGGACGCCGTGGCCCGCCGTTTGGCCGCCCTGCCAATCCTCGCCGCCGCCCCAGATCTGGTGCGGATCGCCGCCAAAAGCGGGCGCGACGTCGCCGGTGTGGCCTCGGTCTATTTCGGCCTGGGCCGCCGGTTTGGTCTGGAATGGCTGCGTGACCGCGCGTCGGGGGCCAAGGTGGAGAATCATTGGCAAAAGCAAGCCGTCGCCGCCATCGTCGATGATCTGTTCGCCCACCAAAGCGCCCTGACCCTGCGCGTTCTGGAAAGCGAAGCGGAGGATTCGGCGGCGGTCGACACCTGGATCGCCCGCCGTCGCCCACTGGTCGAACGGGTCGAGTTGCTGCTGTCCGAGCTGCGCGGCCAACCCGCCATCGATCTGGCGATGCTGGCGGTCGCCAACCGGCAACTCCGGGGGCTGACCACCGGCTAACACGGACTTTCTCCGTTCGGATGGCCTTCGGGCCTCTCTGAAGCGCCGGGGTCTTTCAGGCACGTTCAGACTCCGGTTGCGGTTCTCTTGACCTGGGCGGATTCGGGCAACCGGATCCGCCCGTTTTCTTGGCGCGCGCCCCGGATCCGGCCTGGGGATGCCCAGGGAACGCCACGGAACCGCCCAGCGTTGCGGATTGGCGGCGGTTCGAGCGCCACCGGCAACCGAATGTCTCGTCCTGACCCTGCTCCGCCCGTCTTCTCCCCAGTCTTGGGCGAAGAACGGGACGCCGAAACCGTCGCGCTCTGGGTTGGACGCGCGCGGTCCATCCGTGTTTCGGGTTCAGACGATTCCTGCGGGGCGTCTGTCAAAGGGGCCTCTGCGACCATGATCCGGCGTTCGGGCGTGGGAAGGCCATAAAGAACCTCCTCCCGTTCGCGGATCCGCCGCCGCTGCTCCAAGGCGCGCGTCCGCAAGCTCCGCTCCTGCCGAAGCCGGGAGGACAGGCGGCGCAAGTCGTCCATCTGGCGGGAGGCGTCCGGGGCGGGCGTGGCGTCCAACGCGGCGCGGAAATCGCCCACGCTCGGAAAGCGGCTCCAGCCGCTGCGGAAGTCCGCCCAGATCCGGCGGAAGGCGGCCATCCAGCGATCCGCCGGCCAGTCGGCCATCACCAGAATGTCGGCCTCCAAAAGGGCGGCGTCGGGCAATTCCAACTGGAAGCGGCTGGCCAGTTTCTCGACGCCGATCAGCACATTGTCCGCCCCGATTGGCGGGACCAACCGATCAATCGCCGAATCCACCCGATCCGCCAAAGCGCCCAACTCATCCGGCGTCAAATCCTGCGTTTCAAAGCGCAGATCGACGACCTCAAGCCGGGCAAGCGAGACGAGCGCGGAGGGCGGCGAGGGTGTCCTGGTTTCGGGCAACCACATCGGCGCCTCCCCGTTCCAAAGGCCGCTGTCCAGCGGTGTGCGGCTTTCCAGGGACAAGGGACGGGCGGGGGAGACTGTGGTCATGGCGGGCACTCCGGCGGCGAACGCTGGCGGCGGGTTGAGTGGGTTGCGGATCGGTCAGGTCGTTGGAAATCGGGTCGTTGGGAGCGACCAGTTCCCGCAGGATCCAGCGTTTCCAGGCGGCGCTGGGATCGCTGGGCCGATAGCCGTTGCGCTGATGCGCCTTGCGGCACCAGGCGACGAATTTGCGTGTGACTCGGTCCGGCTCAATGTCAGGCCGTTGGCTTCGCGCCCAATCGAGATCAACCGCTTCCGGCGTCCAATCGAACGGCAAAGCCTCTCGCTCCCTCGTCTGGGAGGAGAAGGAGGATTCAGGATTCTCTGAGTCTAAGGAGATGTTCGCTGTCTGACTTGCGCTGTCAGCCCGCTGACAGTCGCTGTCGGGGGCGATATTGGCCAACACGTACAGAAAACCGCGATAGCCACGGTGTGGACGCGCGGCGACCAGAGCCACCTCAGGCTCTTGCAGGGATTTCAGGACGGCGTTGATCCAGGCGCGACTCTGGCCAAGCTCTTCGGCCAGTTCGCCTTGCGTGGCGGCGCAGACGCCATTTGGGTCCGCGTGCGCGTAAAGCGCGGACAAAACCGCGATGTCGGCGGCGTGGAGGCCAGGCACAGCGATCCAACGCCGGTACAGCTCCGTGTACGGCCTCATGGGCAAGCCCTCTCTCGTTCCAAATCTTTGGGACGGAGACAAAAGGATCCCGGAAGCGGACTCGGGTGAATCCGCTTGGCTTTCGATGCCTGCCCTGCCATCATGGAGTCGCCAAACCGCCAGATGTGGGGTGATCGAGTGTCCCTCGGTCTCCTCCGTCCGACACGAAGGGCCCAGAGCAATCTGGGCCTTTTGTGTTTTCGGAGATGGGTCTCCGTTACGCCATTGCTCTCTCCTGTTGCGCGCGGCGGACGGCGGCGGGATGCCAGCCGTCGCTGTGGGCGCAAAAATCCTCAAACGGGGCTTTTCACCCCAAGTCTGGACTGTGTACGCGCTGTTGCCGCCCTGTCCACGATCTTGGTGAAAAACGGGACGGCCCGACGCGGTGGCGGGCGATTCTCCATTTTATCTCGAAAAAACAGATGGTTATCCGGTGTTTTCTTGGCTGGTTTTCCGATGAAGGTCGTCGTTCTGCCGAATGATTCAGGCCCGTACGTCGCTGTTCCGCCGAAAGATTCTTCGTCGCGCGGACGGGCTTTCAGGGTGATGGGAGAGGGAAGTGTCGTCGTTCTGCCGAATGATTGGTGATTCGCGGCCCCCCGTCTCCGATGAGGCCGTCGGATTCGCACGAGAATCGGACTCGCCCCGCGTTGGGCAAACGTCGCTGTTCTGCCAGTGCCATGCCGCGTTTCCGCCCTTTCCGGAGCTACGCCGGGTGATGATCCTAATGAAAATACAATAAAATCAATAAGTTATTGTCATTCTCAAGGGGGCCTCCCCTGCCCCCTCCGGCAGAACAGAGACGTTCGGACGGGTTGGAAAAGCAGGGGCAAACCGAGGTGGAAAAGGCGGATTGCGGTGCTCTCCCCTCAAAAACTGGCAGAACGGCGACATTGGCGGCGGCGGCGCTGGTGGAAAGCCAGGGGATCGCGGGAATCTTTCGGCAGAACGACGACGTTTGAGCCGCAGCAGTGGAACCGGACGGCGCGGTGGTCAATGATGAACCACGCACTCAGACAGGATGAGTTGGGACACCGGGCCGTCGCGCGCGATCCGCGTGTCGTGGAGAGATTGAGATGGATGACAGCATCAACGCCGAGCTTCTTGAACGCCCACTTCAACTGGCTTTGCGGCTCGACTCCCCGCTGACCGGCGATGTTCAGAACGACCGCCACATGATGGTCTACAGCCTGTTCGGCTTGTCGAAGGACAAGGTCGAGGCGTTGGCGACCTATGATGACGGCAAGGTGCGGATCGAAGTGCGCGCGCCGAAAAACGTCGGCGTCGCGACGATTTGGGACAAGGCGGTGCTGCTCTACGCCATCTCTCTGCTGCGCGAGAAGATGGACCAGGGCAAGGCCACCGCCAAGATGGGGGAGTTGCACTTCACCACCAGCGATCTGCAACGCATCGTCGGCAAGACGGCGGGCGGCAGCGCTTATGACAAGATCGAAGGCGCGCTGGAGCGGTTGCAAGGCACCCAGATCAAAACCAATCTGGAGACCGGCGGCGAGGGCGAAAGCGGCGCCTTCTCGTGGATTTCCGATTACAAGCTGCTGTACCAGCGCAAGAAGGACGGCGAACGCGCGGTGCGCGGGCTGAAGCTGACCTTGTCGGGCTGGGTGGCGCGCGCCGCTCTGGGCTACAATCTGCTGACCTACGACGATCAGTATTTCGCCCTGAAGCCGGTGGAGAAGCGGCTTTATGAGATCGCCCGCGCGCATCTGGCGCGGGGCAGCGGCTTTTGGATGGCGCTGGAGCCGCTGCGCAAACGGGTTGGCTCCGACAACGACCTGCGCAAGTTCAAGAACGCGTTGGGGCCGGTGCTGGAGACAGGCCGAATTCCCGGCTATGGCGTGCGGATCATCGACGCCGCCGAATACAAGGAAACCATGAAGGCGCGCGGCGCGGTGTTGGGGCGGGTGCTGAACGCCGATTTGCCGGTGCTGTTCTGGCGCAAGGACAATGGCCCAGCCCCATCCTGGATCGACGTCCCCAAGGTCGAGTATGACGAGACGGTCTGATCGCATCCTTCGCCAGTAGACACCAGTTGCCGGAGTGGCGACGACTTGCTAGGCTCTGCGCCAACCGATGGCGCAGGAGGGTGCGGGGTGACGGGTGAGGAATTGAAAGCGTTGCGGGAACGGCGCGGCCTGACCCAAACGCAAATGGCGGCCTTCGTCAACGAAATGACCGGCCGCAAGTACGACAAGCAACGCTTAAGCAAATGGGAGACCGGCAAGGAGGCCCTGCCGCGCGACGTTCTGGGCCGTTTGCTGTTGCTGGCGCTGGAGCAGCCGGAAACGACGGAGCCGCGCCGGGGCACCACCATCGCCATCGGCTTGCAAAAGGGGGGGACGGCCAAGACCGCCACCTCGATCAATCTGGCCTTCATTCTGGCGCGGGCGGGCAACCGAGTGCTGCTGGTGGACGCCGATCCGCAGGGCAACGCCACCGTGCATGTCGGCGTGCCGCAAGCCGACGTCGTGGCCCTGACCGAAGCGGGCAAGGTCTTGTATCACGCCCTGATGGGCAAGACCGGGCTTGCGGACATCATTTTGCCGACCAGCGTGCCAGGGCTGGACGTGGTGCCGTCGAGCATCGCGCTGGCCAGCGCCGACACCGAATTGCCGGGCAATCTGACCAACGCCCAAACCGCGCTGGCGGAGATTCTGGATGGGGTGAAGGCGCGTTACGATGTGGTGGTGATCGACTGCGCTCCCAATCTCGGCGCCGTCACCATCAACGCTCTGACCGCCGCCGATTTTGTTCTGGTGCCGTGCCAGGCCGAGCCGCACGCCATTTTGGGGGTCAGCGCCTTTCTCGACACGGTCGGCAAGATCCAGCGCCGCCTGAATCCGCGTTTGGCGGTGTTGGGCATTCTGCCCACCATGTACAACCCGCGCCAAACCCAGGACCGTTCGTCGCTGGACGACATCAGCCGCTTGTGGGGCGATGAGCGCCGGGTGTTTCCGCCGGTGCCGCGCGCCACCATCTACGCCCAGGCGGCGGGCGCGAACGTCATCACGCTCGACGCCGACATTGGCGCGCCCGGCGTCGAAAGCTACGCCGCCATCGCCACCGCCCTGCTGAGCGCCAGCGGCCGTTTGCCGGAGGTTGCCGATGCCGCCTAAGAAGCTGACCCGACAGACGGCGGCCACGGTGCTCCAGGCCAAGGAGTCCGGCTTCGCCACGGAAACCGACCGCATGTTCGGCTTGAGCGGCGTTCTGCCCCGATTGATCGAGGCCGATCTGTCGGCGATCGACACCAACCCGGACCAACCGCGCACCGTGTTCGACGAAGACGCCTTGCGCTCGCTGGCCGACTCCATCGCCCGTCATGGCCTGCAACAGCCGGTTTTGGTGCAAGAGGCGGCGGAGAAGGGCCGGTATCGGCTGGTCGCGGGCGAGCGGCGGTTGCGGGCTTTCCGCTTGCTGGACAGACTGACGATTCCGGCGATCATCACCAAGGGCAAGCCCGAAGAAATCGCCCTGATCGAGAATGTTCAGCGCGTCGATTTGGACGCCATCGATCTGGCGCGCGGGTTGGCGCAATTGATCGAGGCGCACGGCTACACCCAGGTCGAAGTCGCCGCCGCCGTCGGCTGCTCCGAAGCCGAGGTGTCCAAGCGCCTGAAGGTCCTGTCCTTGCCCGATGACATTCTGGCCGATTACCGCGCCAACCCCGATCTGGTGTCGCGGTCGGCGCTGGTCGAGCTGGCGTTTATGGACGACATCGAGCGTGCGCGCGAACTCTGGCAATCCGCCCGGACCGGAGGCTTGACGGTCAGCGCGGTGCGGGCGGCCCGCCCGACCCCAGCCAAGGCCGCCGCTGAACCGTTGCAGCTTCTGGGCAAGGCGATCAACCGCATTGACCGGGATTTGGACGCGATCAGCACGGTTGAGGCCGCTTTGCAACAGGAGCATCGGGAGCGGTTGAAGCGGCTGCGGGATCGGATCGACGGTCTGCTCGTCCTCTGATGAATGGCGGGGTTTCGATGTCGAAAGCTCTTTCTGGTTGAATTTTATTTATAAAACAACCAAAGGATACCTTTCGAAATCGAAACCCTCGCTCCTCCGGTCGAGCCATGTCGGCTTGCGTGACCGGAAACAGCGCCTGTGCTACAGCATGGGGGTTCCGACACTGAGCGCCACGAGGGCCGACATGCGGACTGTCCAGCGACGACAATTCTTGAGTCTGCTTGGCGCGGCGGGGGTTGCGGCGGGATCGGTCGCGACGGGGGCAACGGCTTGGGCGGCGGGGGCTGGGGCCTTGCGGGTGGGCCTCAAGGCCCTGCCCGTCTCGCTGAATCCGTTGACAGTCAATGATCTGGTCGCGCGTCAGATTCTTGGCGCCATGTATGAAAGTCTGACCAGCGTTGACCCGGATGGCCGCATCCTGCCCGGCTTGGCCACCGCGTGGGAGGCGTCCGATCGGGCGCGGCGTTGGAAACTGACGCTGCGCCGCGACGTTGTGTTCCAATCCGGGCGCCCTTTTACGGCGCTGGACGTCAAGCGGACGTTTGAGGCGGCGGTTGCAGCGGAGGGCGCGCATTTCGCCGCGCTCGCCTTGTCCAAGGTGCGTGGCTTTCGCGACATCCGAGACAAGACCAGCGTCACGTTGAGCGGCGTCACTGTGATTGACGACCACACGTTGGAGGTGGTGTGCGACGAGCCTTGCGCGATCTTCCCCTTCGCCCGCTTCAACATCGTTGACGTCGAGGCCATCGCGCAGGCCGGACCCAACTGGCACCGCGAGATGTCGGCGGGCACCGGCCCTTATCGTCTGATGGGCAGCACGGAAGGCATTCGGGTCGATGTCGCGGCCAACCCCCATTGGCGGGGCGTGGCGGCGCCGTTTGACCGGGTGTCCTTTCTGGCGACCGGCATTGGCAACGATGGCATCACGTTGTTCAACGACAGCCAGATCGATTTTTCCTTTGTCGACACCGACGCCCTTCGCTTGGTCGCCGATGATCCAGGCTTTAAAAGGTCGTTGATTTTTTGCCCCCGCATGCAAATGCGCGCCGTCGCTTTGGATCCACGCCGGGTCAAAGCGTTTGGCGATCTTCGTGTGCGACAGGCGATGTCCTTGCTGATTGACCGTGAGGCCATGGTGGAGCGTTTCTTCCGGGGCATGGCCCGCGTGCACAACGGCGTCGTGCCTCCCGCCCTGTTGTCGAACGAGCGACTCCCTCCCCTGCTCTACGACCCTGTCAAGGCCAAGGAGCTGTTGGTCCAGGCTGGTTATCCAGAAGGCCGGGGGTTGGAGCCATTTGCCGTTCACATTGTGCCGGAGTATCGACGGGAGTTTGTCTATTACGTGTCGCAATGGAACAACGCGGGCATTCCGGCCAAATTGGTGACGACCCCCCGGCAGGAGTTCATCACCCGGTCACGGCGGCGCGATTATGACGCCTTCCTGTTCGGGTGGACGGCGACCTACCCCGACCCGATGAATTTTCTCGACGAGCTGTTTTCCAGCCGCAGCCGCTTCAACCCGGTTGGCTGGGTCAACGCCGAATTCGACGCCATCATCGAAGCGGCGATGGCCCTGTCCCAGCCAAAAGAAAGGGCCACGGCCTACAAGGACGCTGAGCAAATCGTCATGGGAGACTTGCCGGTGATCCCCCTGGTTGTGCCGGACTATGTGGCTCTGCGCAGCAACGCCCTGACCGACACCTTCATCACCCCCTTTGGCGGCATGAACTTTGCCTGACCATAGGCCGGATCGCGCGGTCAGACATGCGTGGGCGATGCCTCCCGCAGACAATCCGGGGTGATGACCTCGCGCAGACAATCGGCTTCTTGCGCGTTGCGCAGACAATCGGTTGTTGCGGGAAGGCCAAGCAGAAGGGCGCTGTTCCGGCGGGCGGCGGCCAGACGCTCTGGCGATGCGGTTGCCCCGTTGTGATGCAGATACTCCCCATACACGGCGTCACAAAAGCGGCAATAGCTGCGGGTGTCGGCCACGATGAAGTCGTGCCACAACTCATCGCAGGCTGACGAGGGCGGCGCCAGATCCGTGTTTGGGTGTTCCGCGCAGGCGATCAGGAAAAGTTTGAGCTGGTCCAGGGCGATGGCGGCGGTGTGTGGAGGCACGCCTTTGGACAGCGCGCGCCGCAAGACAGGGCTGAAATCGAACTGCCCAATGACGTCGCGCGCCCGTTGATTGTGAGTGATCGACATGGTCGGCACAGCGGTTCTCCATCGATTGAGGTGTGCCCGAACGCAGGCATCCTTTGGAACGGACGAGACCCGCAACGCCGCGTGATGGGGCGTGATGGAGGGTAGGCTGTTCAGGGGCAAACGCAAGCTGGCCAACTGGTCGATGCCAGATTGTCGATGTGGCGGATGATCGTCTCAATCAGCGCGTTCGGGGAAGCTCCGAGACCAACCTGGACAACACATCCGGCATGATGGGTTTGGCCACGACGGTGATGCCCAGATCGGCGGCCTGACGGGTGACGACGCTGTCGAGACGACCGGAAATCAGGATCGCCGGAATGCGAATTCCCAGCAACATCCAGAGACGGTTGATGAAGTCGATGCCAGTGTCGGTCGCCGACAGATGATAGTCGGCGACGATGACGTCCGGTTTGAACAGACCATCCTGGACATCCTGCACGCCTTGCGCGGTGGTCGACACGCTGTGAACCCGATGCCCTTCGTTGGCGAGAAAGAGCGACAGCCCGTTCAGCACAAAGGGATCGTCGTCAATGACCAGAACCGCGACGCCGTTGCCCGTGAGGGCGGGGGAGATGAGGGCAGGGGGGGCGGCGGGGGGCGGGAGGATGGGGGCGGGTTCCAGACGAACCGCTGGCGGCTCCGGCGGCTGGGCCAGTTTGGCGGCCAGGGGGACGGCGATGGAAAACACCGAACCCTTGCCGAGAACGGAGCGGACTTTCACCGGATGATTGAGCGTGGCGGCCAACCGCTTGACGATGGACAAGCCCAGCCCGATTCCATTGTCACGGTTGCGTTCCGGGTTGCCAAGCTGGTGGAACTCTTCCCAAATCGCGTCCAAGCGGTCTTCGGGAATGCCGATGCCGCTGTCGCGAACCTCAAGAATGATCTGGCCGCCAACCTCCAAACCGACGATCTGAATGGATCCCGACAGGGTGTAACGGATGGCGTTGTCGATCAGATTGCCCAACAGACGCAGCAGCAGGACGCGGTCGGTGACGATGTTGGCGCGCATCGGCGAGACGGTCAGCGTCAGCCCTTTGTTGCGGGCGACCGGGCCGAACTGGGTGTCGAGCGCCTGGAGCAAATCGCCGACGTCATGGGTTCCCATCGTCACCGCCACGCCTCCGGCGTCGAGCCGGGAAACTTCCAGCAGTTCGTCGAGCAACTGCTTGAGGTTCATCACGACTTGCTCGATCTTTTGAGCGGAATCGGCGACGTCGGGAGTCTTTGCGGTCGTGCGCAGCAAAGCGGTCAGCATCAGCAGCGATTGCGCGGGTTGCCGCAGGTCGTGACTGGCCGCCGCCATGAATTTCGCCTTGGACGCGACCGCCTGCTCCGCCCGCTCCTTGGCCAAGCGCAGATCAATGGCGTTTTGACGGAAGATCCGCAAGGCGGTCGCCATCCGGCCAATCTCATCGTCGCGGTGTCGCCCCGGCACCGCGACCGAAACGTCGCCCGCCGCCAGATCGGTCATGGTCCGGGTCATGGCCGCGATTGGCGCGGTGACGCCGCGCGCCGCCCAGACCACACCGATGACCAGCAGCAGCAGGATGCAGACGCCAATGCTGCTGAGCATCGCCACGTCGTGGCGAATGGTGGCGTTGGTCGGCGTGGCGTCCAAACGGAGCAGCATCGTGCCGATTGTCCGTTTGTTGCCGACCCGATCCAAATGCTCCAGAGGGGCGACGGCGGTGGTGGACGCTTCGTCGGACAGCGGACCTGTTCCGGGCTTCCGATACGCGACAAAGCGCTCGCCATAGCTTCCCAAGACCACCGCTTCGGCAAAGGCGTCCACCGACCGCAACGGGGCAAGCGCGGTCATCGCCTCTTCCGGATCCAGGTCCCACAGCGCGTTGGCGACGTCGTCCAGCACGATCTTTGTCGCCAACTCCGCCCGGATGGCCAGTTCCGCCCGCGTGCTGCGCACATCGGCCTGGATCAGAACGATCATGGGAACCGCGATCAGAATCGAGACCAACAACGCCGCCGAGGCGGTTGTGCGGGCGACCAAGCTTCGCGAGAAAACCGCCAGCGGCATGAGAACGCCTTTGGACATAGGTCAGAGGGCAATATCAGGGAAGAACATATTATCGTATGCTTTGCAAGAGCAGGGTGAGGGGCAGATCCAACGAAAGACAGCGGTCATCGGGTTTCCCTTGGCATCCTTCAACCACGCCGGGAATTATGCATCAACCGAAAGGATACTTGAAACACCGACTGATCGATCCCGGTGAAGAATAGAGATATTTGAGTCTTTTGCTTGTCCGGCAGTGCGTGTAGACATTTTCGGGTCGATCATGGTTGCGGCGTCCTTGGCGCGTCGCGGCGGGCTGGGGTAGGGGGGTGGCATGGAAACGGGCATCATCATCACCCTGGCGTTCGGCATTGGGTTTCTGGCGCTTGCGCTGCTGTCTTATGGGCGGCTGTGGCGCCCGTTTGCCGCGCGATTCCGGCGGGTGGCCGCGAGCGAGGCTGCGCTGCGCGCTGTGTTCGATCATTCCAGCGACCGGCTGTTCATCGTTCGGGTCGCCGGGGATGGCTCCTTTGTCGCGCAGTGGGCCAACGCGGCGGCTCTGTTGGCTTGGAATGCGACGGCGGAGCGTGTGGAGGGCAAAGGACTGAGCGCCTTCCTTCCCCCCGCCTTGGCGGAAAAGACAACCCGTGATCTGCAAAGCTGCGTCGATGCGGGGGCCGCCACCCGCTTTGAAGAGGAGTGCGTCGTCCACGGCGTCACCCGCCGCTGGGAGGTGGCGCAGACGCCGATTCGGGGGGGCGACGGCGCCATCGCCATGCTGTCGGTCAACGCCCGCGACGTCACCCGCCGCAACGAGGCGGAGGCGGCGTTTCGGGACAGTGAGGCGCGCTGTCGGTTGTTGGCCGACAGTGTGTCGGACATCGTCGGGCGCCTGGACCTGAACGGGGGGCGCCTCTCCTGTTCCGACAGCGTGCGCGCGTGTTTGGGCTGCGATCCGGCGGAGATGATCGGGCGCCCGTTGGTGGAACGGGTTCATCCGGATGATCTGGCGGCGGTGGCCGATGGGGTGTCGGGCTTGACGCGCGGTCAGCCGACGATGACGGCGGTCTACCGGCTTCGCCACGCCGATGGCCGGTGGGTGTGGATCGAAGCGGACATCCGTTTGGTGATGGATGATTGGGGCAAACCGCTGGAGTGCGTCAGCGTCGAACGGGACATCACCGCCCGCAAGGTGATGGAGGCGGAGCTTTACGACGCCCGGCAGGCCGCCGACGCCGCGAGCCGGTCCAAGAGCGAGTTTCTCGCCAGCCTGAGCCATGAGTTGCGCACGCCGATGAACGCGGTGATTGGCTTCGCTGATTTGATCGCGCGTGAATCGGAAGGGCCGATCAACAACCCGTTCTACAAGGATTTTGCCCTCAACATTCGTGACAGCGGCCAGCATCTTTTGGAGCTTATCAACGAGATCCTGGACAATGTCCGGGCTGAGGCCGGGCAACTGGTTCTCGACGACGAAACCGTGGATTTGGAACAGGCCACGACCTTCGCCATCCGTCTGCTGTCGCAGCGGGCGGGGCGCGTGGGCGTTCAGATCGTCGCCTCGGTCGATCCGGCGGCGCGCTATCTGCGGGGCGACGAGAAGCGCGTCCGGCAGATCTTGCTGAATCTTCTGTCCAACGCGATGAAACACACGCCGACCGGCGGGCGTGTGGATGTTGAAACCTCGTTGGACGCCGATGGGGCGTTGCGGCTTTTGGTGCGCGACAACGGCACGGGAACGGGGGAGTCGGATGCGACGCCGGTGCTGCGAGCCTTCGAGCGGGGGGACGCCTCGGACAATTCAGCGGGGCCGCGCCGCGCGGCGGGCTTGCCGCTGACCCGGCGGCTGATGGAGCTTCATGGCGGGACGCTGACGCTGTCGAGCGCGCAAGGGCAGGGGACGGTCGCCATGGCGCGCTTCGCCCCGGATCGGGTCGCGGACGAGGCTGGGCGAACGGTTGCGCCGTCGCTGGCGCCGCGCGCGTCCCTGTCGATTTTGATGGTCGAAGATGACCCGACGATTCGCGACAGCGGCGTCGCTCTGCTGCGGAACTGGGGGCATCGGGTGCTTGGCGCCGCCAACGCCAACGAGGCTTTGGCGATCTTGCGCCAGTCCGCTCCGCTTGATTTGTTGTTCAGCGACATTGTGATGCCACCGGGGATGAATGGGGCGGAATTGGCCCGCGAGGCGCGGCGGCTGCGCCCGGATCTGGCCGTCCTGTTGGCGTCTGGCTTCGCCGCCCATGCCGTGATCGCCGACGACGCGGCTCACGCTGGGTACGACGTCATCGCCAAACCCTATGATCCGGCGGAGTTGCAACAACGGCTCGACGCGCTGCGCCCGACGGCGGCCTCGGCGTCGTCAACCGCCGCTCTGGCCAGCCTGCCGCCGCATTCTCGGTCCTCCCAGGTCGCGCCGACGACGGCGCCCATTGTGGCCGCGCCGGTTGATGGCGTCTTGCCCGAAGGGCTGCGGATCTTGGTGGCGGAAGACGTCGAGATGAATCGTCTGTTGGTCGTCACCCTGCTGAAGCAAGCCAAGCATCGCGTCGTCGCGGTGGAGGATGGGGCGGCGGCGGTCGCGGCGATGCGGCGGCACGCCTTCGACCTTGTGCTGATGGACGTCAACATGCCGGTGATGGATGGGCTGGACGCGACGCGGGCGATTCGTGGCATGGCGGACCCGGTCAACCGGACGCCGATCATCGCCTTGACCGCCAACACCTTTCCCGAGGACGTCGCCCGCTGCCGGGCGGTTGGCATGAATGGCTATGTCGCCAAACCCATTGACCGGACGGTGCTGTTTCGGGAAATGAGCCGCTGCCTTGCGGGGCAAGCGGCGGGGACCGACGGAACCTCCCCGCACGCCAACGGGAATGTGGTGACGCAGGCTTGATTGTTGACCGTGCCCCGGTCAAGCTCGCGCAGTCCCACTGCCGCAGCATTCCTGACGAGGCGCCTGTTCCATGACCACCGACCAATCCTTTTCCTGCGTTTTTGACGCGCGCGCGAAGCTGGGGGAATGCCCGCTCTGGTCGGCGGCGGAGCAGGCGCTCTATTGGGTGGACATCAAGGGGCGGACGTTGAACCGCTTCGACCCGGCGGACGGCTCCAACCGCGCCATGGCGATGCCCGAAGACATCGCGTGCCTCGCCTTGCGCAAGGGCGGCGGCTTTCTGGCGGGGATGCGGTCGGGCCTGTGGCTGTTGGACGTGGCGGGCGCGCCGATTGAACAAGTGGCGGTCAACCCCGAAGACACGGCGACCAGCCGCTTCAACGATGGACGGGCGGATCCGGCGGGGCGTTTTCTGGCGGGAACGCTGGACGAGCCAAAGGCGGGTGGCCAGGCCCACCTCTACCGCTTTGACCGCCGGGGGCTGACGGCTTTGGCGGGCGGGCTTCTCACCTCCAACGGTCTGGCTTTCAGCCCGGACGGGCGGACGCTGTATCATTCGGACACGCCGACCTTTACAATTTATCGCTACCGCTACGACCCGGCGACGGGGGATCTGTCGGACCGGGAGGTCTTCGTCCGGCTTCAGCCGACCGACGATGACCGGGGCCGTCCGGACGGCGCGGCGGTGGATGCTGAGGGCTGTTACTGGACCGCGCTGTACGAAGGGGGGCGGGTGCAACGCTACGCCCCGACCGGCGCGCTGCTGTCCGAACATCCGGTTCCCGCCCGCTGCCCAACCATGGTGGCCTTTGGCGGGGCGGATCGCCGGACGCTTTATGTGACCACGGCGTCCGCCGGACGCCCGGCGGCGGAGTTGGACCGCCTCCCCCAATCCGGCGGCCTGTTCGCCCTGTCGGTCGCCACGCCGGGCCTGCCGGAACCGCTGTTCGATCCGGCGGTTTGACAGCGTTACGGCACGGCGGTCTGGTTGGAGACTTCGACCAGATTGCCGTCGGGGTCGCGGAAATAGACGGAGCGCAGCGGCCCCATGGCCCCGGTGCGGTCAACCGGGCCAAGCTCGATGGCGACGTCCTGCGCGTGGAGATGCGCGATGATCGCGTCGAGCGGCGTGTCGGAAATCAGGCAGAAATCACCCGATCCGCTGGTCGGGCGCTGGGCCTTTGGCTCAAACTCTCGTCCGACCTCGTGCAGGTTGATTTTCTGATGGCCAAAGGCGAGCGCCTTGCGGCCTCCGGCGAAGGTGACGGTCTCCATGCCCAGAACGCGGCCATAGAAGGCGCAGGTCGCGTCAATCGAGGCGACCGTCAGAACGAAATGGTCGATCCGGGCGATCAGAGCGCGGTCGGTCATGCGGTTTCCGTGGGGCCGGGAGGGAGAAGCGTCACATCCGGGTGGCGTTGACGGTCGGGGCGACGAGGTTGCGGACGGTGGCCGAGGACACCGGGCCGACTTGCGCCGGTGGAACCGGCAGCACCGCCGGCTTCGTCATCGGGCGTGGTTTGGATGGGGCGGCGGCGGGCGACTGGCCGGGCGCGTCTTCGTAAATGTCGGGATGCACGCGCACCGTGCCGTCGGTGTCGACCGAGGCGTTCCAATAGACGAAACGCACGGGGATGGCGTTCGGCAGGCGGACAGTCTTGGTCTCGCCGGTGTCGAGCTGTTGGGCGACGGCGGTGGGGGACAGCTTCGCGGGGGTCAACAGCGTGTTGGCCATCATCCGGGCGTCTTCCAGCCGGACGCAGCCTGAACTGGCGGCGCGCATGTCACGGCTGAACAGGCGTGGGTCGTTGGTGCCGTGCAGGAAGATGCCGTCGCCGTTGGTCAGGTTGAAGCGGAACCGGCCCAGCGCGTTGTCGTCGCCCGGCTTTTGGACGATGCGGATCCGGCCCGGATCGACCGCCCACCAATTGACGGTTTCGGTGGCGACCTCGGTTCCGTCCAGATAGACGACGGCGTTCTTGATGCCGGTGGTTCCCTTTTTGCGCAGGACCGGCAGCTTGTCTTCGTTCAGAACGGTGGGCGGAACCGTCCAGGTTGGGTTGATGGTGACGCTGGTGATCTTGTCCTGAAGCAGGGGCGTCTTGCGCGAGGGCCGACCGACCACCGCGCGCATGGTGAAGACCGGGCGGCCATGCTCAATGTAGGTCACGGTCTGGCTGGGCAGATTGACCAGAACGGCGGTGTCGGGGATCGACGCCTGTTGCGCCCGCATGGCGGTGGCGGCGCGCTGCATCATCGCGGCGGCCTGCGCCGGGGTGCGGTCGAGCGCCTGGCGCGTCACCTCGCCGACCTTGCCGTCGGGCTGCAAGCCCTCGACGATCTGGAAGGCGCGCACGGCGTTCTCCAACGGATCCTCAAAGCTGTCGGTCCATTGGTCGGGCGGCAGATGGCCAAGCTCGATCAGCCGCCGCGCCACCTTGCCGACGCGGTCGGCAAGCGGCGAGCGGATGCGGAAGACCACCGGCGGGGCGGCGTCCACCGTCGGATAGGGCGACGCCTCGTCCACGACGTCGGTCGGCACCTCCAGCGCGGGGGCCACCGTCTCAATGAATCCGCCGTCGCCCTTTTTCACCACCGCGCCGAAGCCGACGCGGGTCGCCGTCACTTTGGGGGCGTTCTGAAGGTCGCTCGCCCGCTGCTCCAGCCGCAAGGCCCAGGATTGCACCAGCGGAACCGGGGGCGCCGCCGGTGTGGCGCGCGTCGTGGCGGTTCCGGCCATCGCTGCGCCACCGACCAGCGCGCCGATCAGGCAGCCCGCGATTCCAGCGGCGGCGTAACGTCCGATGAGCAGGTGGCGATCATACAGCATGGTTCGGGAGACCAGATCGTGAACGGTGAAACAATGAGCAGGCTATAGTTCGGTCAAGCCCCACGTCGGCGCAAGTGACATTTGGTGTCGGCTGCACTGCGTCGATAGCCGATGCGCCAAGCATCGCCCTGTTCATACGGTCGATCAAAGAACAGCTTCCAGAAGGTGACGTTCGCCGCGCGTTGTTATTCCATGAGGCGGGAAAATCTTTCGCGTTTCCAACCCGCGTCCCGCCGTCGGCACGCCGGGCCGCCCGTATGGGGCATTTGACGTAGATACGTCTCTTCGCACCCGCGATAGCCTCCGTTTTGACAATTTCGTGAGGCTCCGGGCCAAACGGGGCGGCAGAAGAAGGGGACAACTTCATGCGGACGATTCAGCAGACGATGGGGCGGGGAATGACGGGACGGGTTGCGACGTTCGGGATCAGCACGCTGGCCGGTCTGGCGATGGGCGCGCTGGCGGGTTCGGCCCAGGCGGCGGACGACACCATCAAGGTCGGCATTCTGCATTCCCTGTCCGGCACCATGGCGATCAGCGAGACCACGCTGAAAGACGTCATGCTGATGCTGATCGACGAGCAGAACAAGAAGGGCGGCGTTCTCGGCAAGAAGCTGGAAGCCGTGGTGGTCGATCCGGCCTCCAACTGGCCGCTGTTCGCCGAAAAGGCCCGCGAGCTGCTGACCAAGGACAAGGTCGCCGCCGTGTTCGGCTGCTGGACCTCGGTCAGCCGCAAGTCGGTGCTGCCGGTGTTCGAAGAGTTGAACGGCCTGCTGTTCTACCCGGTGCAGTATGAGGGCGAGGAATCCTCGCGCAACGTGTTCTACACCGGCGCCGCCCCGAACCAGCAGGCGATCCCGGCGGTCGATTACCTGATGTCGAAGGAAAAGGTCCAGCGTTGGGTGCTGGCCGGCACCGACTATGTCTACCCGCGCACGACCAACAAGATCCTGGAAGCCTACCTGAAGGGCAAGGGCGTCAAGGACGAGGACATCAAGATCAACTACACGCCGTTCGGTCATTCCGATTGGCAGTCCATCGTCGCCGACATCAAGAAATTCGGTTCGGCCGGCAAGAAGACCGCCGTCGTCTCGACCATCAACGGCGACGCCAACGTTCCCTTCTACAAGGAACTCGGCAACCAGGGCGTCAAGGCGCAGGACATCCCGGTCGTCGCCTTCTCGGTCGGCGAAGAAGAGCTGGCGGGCATCGACACCAAGCCGCTGCTGGGCCATCTGGCCGCCTGGAACTACTTCCAGTCGGTGGACACTCCGATCAACGCCGAGTTCATCAAGAGCTGGAAGGCCTTCACCAAGAACGACAAGCGCGTGACCAACGACCCGATGGAAGCCCACTACATCGGCTTCAACATGTGGGTGAAGGCGGTCGAGGCGGCGGGCACGGTGGCCCCGGACGCGGTGATCGACAGCATGATCGGCGTCGCGGTTCCGAACCTGACCGGCGGCTATTCGGCGATGCTGCCGAACCACCACATCACCAAGCCGGTCCTGATCGGCGAAGTGCAGGAGAACGGCCAGTTTGAGACCGTCTCCAAGACCCCGGGCCTGGTCCCCGGCGACGAGTGGTCGGATTTCCTGCCGGACAGCAAGGACCTGATCTCCGATTGGCGCAAGCCCCTGTCCTGCGGCAACTTCAACGTCAAGACCGGCAAGTGCGGCGGCAAGGGGACCTGAGCGGTTCGGTTCTGACCATTTGATCTGAGGTGTTCCAACGCTTGCCCCCTCCCTAACCCTCCCCCGCTGACGCGGTGGAGGGGAACAGGCCCCCTCTCCCGCACAAGCGGGGGAGGGCCGGGGAGGGGGCAAGCGTTTCTCCGTTTGCGACACTCCCCACGCCCAACGAAGGATCCGCGATGCGACGCGCTCTCCGCTGGCTCATGGCCGCTTGTGTGGCCATCGCCACCACATCCGCCGCGCTGGCCGCCGATCTCCGTCCGCTGGTCCAAACGATGGGCAGCGGCGGTTATTCCGGCACCGAAAAGGCGTTGAACCAACTGTCCGACGCGGGCGACCCTGCCGCCGTCCCGGTGATCGAGGCGCTTCAGGCGGGCGATCTTTATGTGCGCAAGGCCGATGGCTTGGTCGTCATCGCCCGCAAGGTCGGGGCGGGCTACGCCCTGACCGATCCCTTGAGCGGCGCGGCGCTGGGCGAGGCCGCCGCCGGCGCCATCGACAGGATCAAGGTCAACAACGCGATGCGCCGGGCCATCAGCGCCGCGCTGGGCGCGCTGACCCTGATGAGTCCCGATCCCGCCGTTCGCCGCTCCGCCGCCGACGCGGTGTTCAAGAGCCGCGACGCCAACGCGCTGGACGCGCTCAACACCGCGCTGGCCAAGGAAAAGGACGAGCGCATCCGCCGGGCGATGGAGCAGGCGCGCGCCGCCGTGATCCTGACCGCCGGGGCGTCGGACGCCGACACCCAGGCCGCCGTCGCCACGCTGGCCGGACGCGGCGACCGCGACGCGCTGGCGCTGCTGTCGATGATCGCCGCCTCGGGCGCGTCCGACACCGCCAAGACCGCCGCCGCCGCCGCTGTGGCCACGGTTGAACAAAAGCTGATGTTCTGGGGCGCGCTGCAAAATCTCTGGTACGGGCTGTCGCTCGGCTCCGTGCTGCTGCTGGCGGCGATTGGGCTGGCCGTCACCTTTGGCGTGATGGGCGTCATCAATATGGCGCATGGCGAAATGGTGATGATCGGGGCCTACACCACCTTTCTGGTCCAGCAAGGCTTGCGGACCTACGCGCCCGGTCTGACCGATCTGTCGGTCCTGCTGGCGCTGCCCGCCGCCTTTCTGGTGTCCGGCGGCGTTGGCGTCATCATCGAGCGCAGCGTGATCCGCTGGCTCTATGGCCGTCCGCTGGAAACCCTGCTGGCCACCTGGGGCCTGTCGCTGGTCCTGCAACAGGCGGTGCGCTCCCTCTTCGGGCCGACCAACCGCGAGGTCAGCGCGCCAAGCTGGATGTCCGGCGCGTTCGAGCTGGGCGGCCTGACCATCACCTATGGCCGGTTGTGGATCGTCGTCTTCGCCTTCGCCGTCTTCGCCGCCCTGCTGGTCGCGCTGAAGCGGACGTGGTTCGGCCTGTCGATCCGCGCCGTGACGCAGAACCGCCCGATGGCCAACGCTATGGGTATCCGCACCGCGCGGGTGGACGCGCTGACCTTCGGGCTTGGCTCCGGCATCGCCGGGCTGGCCGGGGTGGCGCTGAGCCAGATCGACAATGTCAGCCCCAATCTGGGCCAGAGCTACATCATCGACAGCTTCATGGTGGTGGTGTTCGGCGGCGTCGGCAATCTGTGGGGCACGCTGGTCGGCGCCCTGGCGCTGGGGTCGCTCAACAAGTTCCTGGAGCCTTACGCCGGGGCGGTGCTGGGCAAGATCCTGGTTCTGATTTTCATCATCCTGTTCATTCAGCGGCGTCCGCGCGGTCTCTTCGCGCTGAAGGGCCGGGCGGTGGAGGCCTGATCGATGCTGACGCGCTTTTTCCTGATGGGGCTGGACCGCAAGGCCGGACTCGTCCTGACCGTGCTGGCCTTGCTGGCGGTGCTGGTCCCGGTGATGACGCTGATCGTGCCGGAAGGCTCGCCCTGGCATGTGTCGATCTTCACCGTCTCGCTGCTCGGCAAATATCTGTGCTTCGCGCTGCTGGCGCTGGCGCTGGATCTGGTATGGGGTTATGTCGGCATCCTGTCCTTGGGACACGCCGCCTTCTTCGCGCTGGGCGGTTACGCCATGGGCATGTATCTGATGCGCCAGATCGGCCCGCGCGGCGTCTATGGCAACCCGATCCTGCCCGACTTCATGGTCTTCCTGAACTGGAAGGAGTTGCCCTGGTACTGGCTGGGCTTCGATCATTTCTGGTTCGCGGCGATCATGGTTTTGGTGGTTCCCGGCGCGCTGGCCTTCGCCTTCGGCTGGTTCGCCTTCCGCAGCCGCGTCACCGGCGTTTATCTGTCGATCATCACCCAGGCCTTGACCTTCGCCCTGCTGCTGGCCTTTTTCCGCAACGACATGGGCTTTGGCGGCAACAACGGCCTGACCGACTTCAAGGAAATCCTGGGGTACGACATCCAAGCGCCGGGGACCCGCGTCGGCCTGTTCCTGGCGACCATCGCGGCGTTGGCCTTGTCCTACATGATCGCGTCGGGCATCATCGCGTCGAAGCTCGGCAAGGTGCTGGTGGCGGTTCGTGATACCGAAAGCCGCGTTCGCTTCCTGGGCTACAACACCGAATCCTACAAGCTGTTCGCCTGGACGCTGTCGGCCTGCATGGCGGGCGTGGCGGGGGCCTTGTACGTCCCGCAGGTCGGCATCATCAACCCGTCGGAATTCGCCCCGGCCAGCTCCATCGAGGCGGTGATCTGGGTCGCCGTCGGCGGGCGCGGCACGCTGGCGGGCGCGATCCTGGGCGCGGTGCTGGTCAATTTCGGCAAAAGCTATTTCACCGGCGCGCTGCCCGAGTTCTGGCTGTTCGCGCTGGGCGGCCTGTTCGTTTTGGTGACGCTGTTCCTGCCCAAGGGGTTGTTGGGGCTGTGGGCGCAACTGACCGCCCGTCTGCCGAACGCCAAGGGACCGAACGCCAAGGGCAAAAACGCGCCGAACGGGAATACCGCCGATCAGAAGGGGATGTGAGCCATGAGCGCGGAAGACACTCTTCTCTACCTCGACGGCGTGTCGGTCAGCTTCGACGGGTTTCGGGCGCTGAACAACCTGTCGCTGACGATGATGCCGGGCGAAATGCGGGCGATCATCGGGCCGAACGGGGCGGGCAAGACGACGATGATGGACGTCATCACCGGCAAGACCCGGCCCGATCACGGAACCATTCTGTTTGAAGGCGAAACCGACCTGACCAAGCTGCGCGAGGCGTCCATCGCCAACCTCGGCATTGGCCGCAAGTTCCAGCGCCCGACGGTGTTCGAGCCGCACAGCGTGTGGGACAATCTGGAACTGGCGCTGAAGGCCCCGCGCAGCCCGCTGAAGACGCTGACCTACGCCATCAGCCGCGAGGACCGGGCGCGGATTGAGGACATCCTCGACATCACCCGCCTGTCGCCCAAGCGCGACCGTTTGGCGGGCAGTTTGTCCCATGGGGAAAAGCAGTGGCTGGAGATTGGCATGCTGCTGGCCCAGGACCCGAAGCTGCTGCTGGTGGACGAGCCGGTGGCGGGCATGACCGACGCGGAAACCGAACAGACCGCCCGCCTGCTCTGCGACATCGCGGGCAAGCATTCGGTGATCGTGGTCGAGCACGACATGAGTTTTGTCCGGGCGCTGGGGGTCAAGGTGACGGTGCTGGCCGAAGGGTCGGTGTTGGCCGAAGGATCGTTGGATTCGGTCAGCGCCAACCAGCAGGTCATCGACGTGTATCTGGGCCGGTGAGGAAGGAAACGCACATGCTGGACGTTCGTTCGGTCGATCTTCATTACGGCGCGGCCCAGGCGCTGCGCGGCGTCTCCATGACGGCGGAGGTCGGCAAAGTCACCTGTCTGGTCGGACGCAACGGGGTGGGGAAATCCAGCCTGCTGCGCGCCATCGTCGGGCTGAAGCCGATCAGCGGCGGGACGGTCCATTGGGACGGGGCCGACGTCACCAAGCTCGCCGCCGCCGACCGGGCGCGGCGCGGCATCGCCTATGTCCCGCAGGGGCGCGAAATTTTCCCGTTGCTGACGGTGCGGGAAAATCTGCTGACCGGCTACGCCCCCTTGCCGCGCGGCAAACGCTCCATCCCCGACGAGGTGTTCGAGCTGTTTCCGGTGCTCGATTCGATGCTGGAGCGGCGCGGCGGCGATCTGTCGGGCGGGCAGCAGCAGCAGTTGGCGATTGGCCGCGCCCTGGTGACGCGCCCGCGCCTGCTGGTGCTGGACGAGCCGACGGAAGGCATTCAGCCCTCCATCATCAAGGACATCGGTCGGGCGATTTCCTACCTGCGCGACAAGGGCGACATGGCGATTTTGCTGGTCGAGCAGTATTTCGACTTCGCCCGCGATCTGGCCGACGATTGGACGGTGATGGAGCGGGGCGAGGTGGTGCTGGCGGGCAGCCGGATGGCGCTGAACGACGAAGACGTCCGCAAATTCCTGACGGTGTGAGCGGCGGGCGCAGGATTTTTCTGCGCGACGGGCGGTTTGCGCAACGAACCGCCGCGTTTTTCACCCATGGGGATGGTTTTGAACGATTCCTTGCGCGTTGGCTGAGGCATACTGTCGGCGGCGTTTCCGGCGGAACGACGCCGGACTCGACGCCGAAGCGTGCAGCCAAGGGCCGGAAGCAATCCGGCCCGTCACAAACGATGCGGGGATTTCACGATGAGATTGTTTCTGGCCGGGCTGTTGGTGAGCGTCGCCACCATGGCCGCTGTTCCCTTCCACGCGCAGGCCGCCGACGGCGCCTTGCAGACGATCAAGCAAACCGGCGTTCTGCGGGTCGGCACCACCGGCGATTACAAGCCCTTCAGCTACAAGGGGGCCGACGGCGCGCTGGTCGGCGCCGACATTGAGATGGCCAAGGAACTGGCGACGGCGCTTGGCGTGAAGGCCGAGTTCGTGCCGACGACCTGGAAGACTCTGCTGGAGGATTTCAAGGCCGAGAAGTTCGACGTCGCGCTGGGCGGCATCACGGTCAACGCCGACCGGGCGGCGGCGGGCGATTTCTCGGTTCCCAACGTCAGCGACGGCAAGCGTCCCATTGCGCGCTGCACCGACAAGGCGAAATTCACCACGGTGGAGGCCATCGACCAGCCGACCACCCGCGTCGTCGTCAACCCCGGCGGCACCAACGAGAAATTCGCCCGGCAAGCCTTCACCAAGGCCCCGATCGAGGTGTGGCCGGACAACAAGACGATCTTCGGCCAGATCGCCGCCGACAAGGCCGACGTGATGGTGACGGACGGCATCGAGGCCGATTTGCAGGCCAAGCTGAGCGGCGGCGTCCTGTGCGCGGTGCCGGTGGCCGCTCCCTTCACCCATTTCGAGAACGCCTATCTGCTGCGCAAGGATCCGGCGTTGAAGCAGGCGGTCGATCAATGGATGACCGGGGCGCTCGCCAACGGCCTGTGGAAGGCCAAGCTGGACGGCGCGATGCAGTGAGCGGTCAGCCCATCCCGGCGATCCGTTGGGTCGCCGGGGACAGGTCGCGAAAGCTCCAGCGCAGGGGGATGGCGGCGGGTTGCCGCCATCCCCGCTCGACCCGCAGGGTCCAGGACCGTTGCGCGCCGGGCAGATCGCCGGGCGCCTCCCAATCGACGCTGACCGTTCCCGTCAGATGCAGCGCGTCGCCGGTCGTGAAGTCGAGGAACAGCAGCCCAGCCTGCGGGTTGAGCAGGAAATTCCCCAGCGTGTTGAAATAGCGGTTGCCGGAATAATCGGGAATCCGCAGTCGGTCGCTCTCAATGCGGACAAAGCCCGTCGGCCCTCCCCGGTGCGAGACGTCGGGGGCGCCGTCCGGCCCGGCTTCCGAGGAGGACGCGACGAAGACGGTGTCGGCCCCGGCGATCATCCGGCGGGCGTCGTCGTCCAGTCCGCTCAACGCGGTGCGGGCGGTGGCGGTGGTGGCGTCGTCCGTTTCCACCAGCCGCCCCTGGATGTATTGCGGGCAATTGCCGAAGCTCTGTTCGATGGCGAGGTCGAAGCCGTGGCCCGCGACGGCGACGGCCAGACCGCTGGCCCGGTTGCGCCGTCGGGTCGTCAAATCAATGCCGAGGATTCCGATCGGCGCGCCGGGCCGGAGTTCGACGTCCCACGCCGCGTGGTTGGGCCGGACCCGCAGCAGGCGCGGATCCGGGGAGGAGACGAAGCCCGGCGTCCCGGTCAGCATCCCGGCGCTTGGCGCCCCCGCCGCGTCGGGTGTGGCGACCAGCAGGGCGGGCAGCAAGGGGTAGAAATCGCGGTGCTGCGCGGTCAGCGCGTCGCGGATCGGGGCAGACGGGACGCGGAACCCGGCCCGGGCCTGGGCTTCCCGTTCCCCCGCGTGGAAGGGGTCGATGATCGGATCCTGGTCCATG
>NZ_QYUL01000004.1 GCF_003590795.1 Azospirillum cavernae | reverse complement strand
TCAAGCGCGTGGTTTATCGCCATCTGAGCCGTTGAAGGGGGAGGCGCCCAGCCTCCCCATTCATCCTGCGACCGATTCCTGACTTGTCCGTCAAAGGGTGGCAAAGCGGACGGGCATCACCAGAGGAAGCGATCCGATCGGAGTGAAGGCCGTTGGTTGGGGATATCGCGAAAAGGAGGCGTCAGCAGTCTGCCGAAGCCGCTGAGCGTGCCGTTGCCGGTTGTTTCTCGCCGGTTGCTTCTCGACATGATGGGCAAGTTTATGCTTAGGGATGTGTTGTAGCGGTTAGAACATCCTATAAAATTGTGGGTGACTGCTGTCTCAGCCGAATAGGCGCAGATTCGGTCCGAGCCGCGCCATCGCTCACCCTGTCGCTTTTCCCGGTTTGCCGCCCGGCGGCGCGCCGTCGAGCAGGTTGACCAGATTTCGGCGGCGTTCCGGGACGTCGTGGCCGTAGATCATCACGGAACTGGCGTCGAGCCAGCCGCCTTGCGCCATCACGGATCGGATGTCGGCGCCCTTGGCCAGCATGTTGGTGGCGAGCAGGTGGCGGAACCAATGCTGCGTCACCTGATGGCGGAACAGCGGCTCACGCTGTCCGGCTTCAGGCCGGGTGTGCCGACCGATTGGCGGGTCACGTCGGTGGAACACAAGCTGGACAAAGGCGACCACACCTGTTCGCTGGACGCCGAACAATTCAACGAGGGGCAGCGGAACGCCGCCGCCAACGCCGCAAAGCTGGCCAAGGTCGGCGCGGATGGGTCTGTCCCGGACGCGGACGTGGTCCGATTCTGACCGCGACAACAATCCAGACCGCTTATCACTTTCATATAGGAGGATCTACTGTGGGAATCGATGAACTGTCGCAGACGCTTGGCCGGTTGGAGGCTGGTCAAGACCGCGTAGGCGGTCAGCCCTTATGCCGACATCTTATTCCATCGCTACTCGCTCCCCTAGAGCAGATCGCGTTAAATCAGGATCGATTTAACGCGTGAATCTGCTCGATAAATCAAAGATTAGAGCGCCGCACTGTTTCAGATTTAGCGCGCGGCGCTCTAAACCCAGAGGGGGAGCTTTCGCGGATCCAAAGCCCAGCTTTTCAGCAGCTTCCGCTTCCTGGCGTCATCTCATATATGGATGCCGATGTGGAAAATACCCATATTGCCGCAGAAGGGAACGCTGCAATCCTGGGTTTCTCTTGAACGGGGCGCGGCCATGAACCCAGACTGAATTGTTCAAAATCAGCATGGAACCAACCGGAAGCGGCTCCACCACGATGGCTTCACAGTCTTCGAGAGCGGCATGAACCTTCTCGATGAAGGTCGCCTCCGCAATCGTTTCGGGAAGGATGAACTGGTCGACAAACTTGATGCGCCG
Source organism: Azospirillum cavernae (assembly GCF_003590795.1). Lineage (GTDB taxonomy): Bacteria > Pseudomonadota > Alphaproteobacteria > Azospirillales > Azospirillaceae > Azospirillum > Azospirillum cavernae. The sequence continues at coordinate 557,900 of NZ_QYUL01000004.1, read as the reverse complement.
TTGGCCGCCGACTGTGTCGAGGATGCGCGAACGCCCCCTCTCCATGCTGCTGACCTTCGAAAAAATTTCATACCGGCGATCTTTCTCGTCGAGGCCGAATGAGAAGATCGTGTTGCTGCCATCAAGACGGCAGAGACGCTCAAAAGCGTCGAAGTCGGCCATGTGGAGAAGGCGCGATTCTCCACCGATGGCGTTCTGCTCCTCCAATTTCATCATCATCAACCAATCGACCGGATTGTCCGCAAAGACGCCGTCCGTGTGCAGGCTGAAATAGCGATAAGGATCCAGAATCTTGAGCGATGGCGCGTCATCATGCACGACCGTCGTGATGCCGAAATAACCGCCCGAGGGTTCTGGAATCGGTTTGCTGAGAAGGTGGCTGACGGCGGTCGCGATCAAAACGCAATCCTGCTGGTTGCTCAACTCCCCGAAATGGAGCGCCAAGCATCCTGTTTCATAGTCATCCAAAACCGCGCGCAGGCGATCACCGAAATCATCGCCAAAAGCCGCCAACATTTCGCGCGCGCAAATATACCGCTTGTAGGGAATGCGCTTCAGATCATCGATGGTGATCGCCTCAACCCGTTGCAGAAAGGTCTGAACGGCGCTGGCGGTTGGCCGAATATGAACCATCCGTCCCCGCCGCTCCTCACGCGTGAGCGGATCATGCGCGACCGGCGCCATAGCAAGTGACATCAAAATTCCCCCTCAATTCGCGTATTCGACTGGCGCAAAAATCGTCATGGCGGCGTAGGCGTGATCGACGAAATCCCGGTCGCCGCCGCACAGGACCGTCGTTGTGAAGTCAAGGTTGGATCGGCAGCCTTCGTGCCAATCTCCCTTTGTCGTGTGAGAGCGCATGTCAAGCCGGCCAACCAGATCGTCAGGCGGCGACCGAACCCCCGTCACCCACCCGTGGCCACGGGGATAAACAAGATAGAAGGCGTCTTGCAAAAGCGGTGGTCGGGCGACAGCGGGCGGCATGATGACCGACGCCAAGGCTCCCCCCACATTGGCGGCAAGCGCGAGCGTTAAGATGTTGAGGCCAAAAGCGCGCTCGTACATCTGGGCGACGAGCATGCCGGGCGGGCGGGCGCCGCTTTCGATGAAGGTGATCGCGCCATCGGGGCCGACCATCAACTCGGTGTGTTGGGCGACGCTGGCCACGCCAAGGGCGCGGACGGCGTCCACAGCAAAGTCAATCAGGCGCGAAGACAGCGTGGAATGGGGATTCATCGCCCGTCCGCCAAGCGGAAAACCATTCTGAAATTCGATGGTGGGCGCGACATATTCCGTGCAGGCGGTGAACAGCAACTCATCGCCCGACCAAATTGTGTCGCAGTGATACAGCTTTCCTTCCGCGAAGGTCTCTATTTCATAATCCAGGCTGAGCTGCTGGGATCTCTTGACGGCGTGGGTGAACGCGTCTTCGTCGGCAACAATATGAACGGCGTTCGTGCCTGCGGAATCCACAGGTTTTATCACCATCCGAGGACCGAAACGCGCCGCCAGAGCGGTGTAGGATGGCCAGTCGCCGGGTTGCGGCAGCCGATCCGCCTCGGGGGTTTTCAAACCGGCGGCGCGCACGTGGCGCTTCATCAGCAACTTGTCGCGATAACGCAGAATTTCGTCGGGACGAGCGCCGGGAACGTCGAGTTGAGCGCGCAGATTAGCCGCGAGAAGCGTCGCCCCTTCGTCAAACGTCACGATGGCGGTCGGTTTGCCCGGCAAGGCGCGAATAAGCGCCAGGGCTTCCATCTCATCATATTGCCAGAGAACGCCGTCGTTCGAAGCGATCGGGACATGCTCCACCCGGCTCAACCACGCGCGCGTGGATGGGGGCAAAGCCTCCGCCTCCGCCTTCGACATGATCGCGACAAAATCGACGGTGTGACGGATCTCCGGCGGAATGTTCAGAAAACCCAATTGACGAGACGATAAAAGGACGACCGTGACCATGATCCACACTCACGCGGCTTCGGTGTGTTGACGGATGGAGTCGACGCCGCGCGGAAGAATGGCCTTGAGGCCTTGCGCGCTGCGAACGGATGAATAGAGAAAATTTGGCGTGTAGATCGCGCCCTGCGCGACGGGGCCAAGGGCGTAAATCGGCAACGCCGATTTGACCCTGCCGGTCGCGGCGTCAACATCCACGCCGCCGTCGGCGTTGATTCTCACCAGACGCTTGCGGGCAAGTTCCGCAAGGAAGGGATCGTCGGCGGGACGTCCCAAGCCGGTGGCGTTGATGATGACGTCAAATTGGTTTGGCGCGCCGGGCGGCGGCGCGTCATCGAAACTCGGCCGCCCCGCCTGGTCAAGACCACCGGCGGCAAGCCTCAATTGTCCGGTCGCCAACATCCCCGCCAGAATGCGCGCGTTGCGCAGCGGCATGGCGGAGATGAAGCGCCCAAGCCGGGCGCCGATCCGCTGCTGAAAATCGCCGCGCTCGGCTGCGGGCGTCAAAGGCCATTCCGTGTTGAGGGCGTCGATGGCGAACATCATCAGACGTTCCCACGGGGCCGGCCCAGCCTCGCTTTCCTGCCAAGCGGCCATGAATTCGTCCGCGCCATCCCGAAAGGAAGCGGAGCCGTTCAGGGCCTTCGCCATGGAGGCGCCGCCCTGTTGCGCCAAAACCGGCGCCAGACATTGCAGGCGCTTCACGCCCTGTCGCGCGGCGGCGTTGACGACGGCGCGCTCAGCGTCCCGACCTGCGTCGCTGTGCAACAGGGACCGGCGAACCGCCGGCAGCCTTCCCGAACGGCTGAGGAGCGTGATGGGTCCTCGGTGCTCCTTTGAATGCAGCCACACGCAGGCGTCGATGGCGCTGAGATGAGAGCCAAGAATCAGAACCGCGTCGTCCTGCTCCACATCGTCCAACTGGCAGACGGGATAAGGGCTGACGCATCGCACGGCGGACGCCGTCTCAAGGGTTCGGAACGGAGCGCCCATCGCCAGCACGAGGGCGTCGAACAGAAAACGACTGCCTTCACTCCGAACGGCAAGGTCGGCCTCGGGAGTTTCCTCGACGCATCGGACCTCCATCTGACGCACGCGCAACCGCGAGAACCGGCCGCCAAGACCATTCATCGTCTGTTGCAGATACGCTGCGGCTTCGGTTCGCGCGACAAAATCAGCCGGGTTCGTCGGTCGATGAGTGGCCAGAAAGGAAACAAAGTCGTTGGGGTTTTCGGCGCGAACCGACGTGACGCCCGCGCTGGTGTTGAGGAGCAGGACGGGATCGCCCGTGTTGAAGGTGCGGCCCTTGTAAGGGGCCTGTTTCTCGAAGACGGTCACGTCCACCGGGCTGTGATGAGCCTCGGCGGCGGAGCAGAGGGCGACGGCGGCGGCGCAGCCCGATGGGCCGCCGCCGACGACGCCGATGCGAACAGTCATCGTCAATCTCCTTTGCGCCCATTGGTCGGGCGATGAACAGCAATCAGCATGGCGATCGTCGCCGCCGTCACGATGGCGAGATCCGCCAGCGAAGGAGCGACCGGCGCCGCGACAAAGGACAGAAACGCGCACAAAAGCGGAATCAACGGCATCAGGCGCGCGGTGCGTTCCGGGCCAATCCATTCATTGGATTTCTGCAAAAGGTAGAGGGGGATCACGCTGCCGACGAGGGCGATAAACGCATAGGTCAACCAGGCGCCAAGAGTCAAAACAGGACGAGCGGGTTCTTGGAAAACCAAGGCGCCCGCGAATATTATCGTGCCGATAAAGCGCAGGGCCAGAATATCCGACGTTCCCAAATTGGTTTTGACTTGAAAATCTTTGGAAACGTCAAGATAGCTTGCTCCGGCGATCGCCGAAACGATGCTGAGTCCGACGCCGGTCAGCGACGCCGAAAGCGACGTTTGGGAGGAAACGCAGGCGGCCAGACCAATGCCCCCCGCAAGCCCAACATGCGTGAACCGCCAGGAATCCGCCTTTCCCAAACACTTTCGCAGCACGGCGACGCAAGCGGGCAGCGTGCCGAAAAAAACCAGCACATAGGTGAAGGCCGATACGTTCAGCAGGATGACGTAAACCAGAAACGTGTTGGCGATCGTCAAGCCGTTGATCAGAAGCAGACCCCGCGCGTCCCGTCCGGCGGAGTTGATCCAGTTTGGCGCGCGGCGCAGACCGATGGCGATGAAAAAGGCGCTGGTCATGCCGTAGGTCATCAACGTCGCCAAGGCTGGTCCATCGTGACGCACGATGCCCGACATGACGATGAAAGCGATGGCGAAGGCCAGGCAGAAACCCGCTCCGGGCAGATAGTGGGCAAATGCCGGCCACGCGGCCAGGCTGTCACGTCGCCAAGGGCGGTCAGTGGTGTGTGGCGTCACAAGACATTCCTATTTGGTTGCGCGTCTGCGCATGGGCCAGCCGCCATTCGCGACATGACGCCCATCGACGCTGGGAGGCTTACGCTCTCCAAAGGGGTGTTTGATTTGGTTTTTGCGCGCGATATCCCACAAATCTTAGGCGAAGAAGGAGAGGAAGACGCCAAGCAGGTCTGTCATAATGATGTCTCGTCAATGAAACAACAGGGTTGGAGCGGGGTTTCTGCCAGATTTTGCGGTTTTAGAATTTACAACCATGATAAAAAGATACGCACAAAATAAACAAAAGTTCTTTTATTCTACAATCATAATATTCACCATTATAATTAGATATCTAACTAAATTTATTCTCACGACTACCAGATTGTGATGTCACGGCGATATATAGGAAAAATTTTCCATGATCAATCCAATATTCACTGATAATATCAATGTATGTCTTTCCTTTTCGTTATAGGTGATAAAGCCAATTGGATATGATGAATGGAGGTGCTTCGTAATTGCTCGGAGGGCTGGCGTCGCGAACGTTTAAGCGACGACGAAGGAGCCGTCGACGAGATCGCGGATGGCTCAGCGGAGATGATCGCGGGTTTTGGGCGCGCCTCTATGCTCGGCGCCCCCGATGCCGCCAACTCTCAACGGATTTATGCGCCAACGTCCCTGAGATATCGCCCTGCGCCGGAAGCCCACCGCCATGGCGTCCGCCCCCCGATCCCTGCCATAGTTGAACCTGCGAGCGAAAGCATGGGGGGAGAGGGGGGCATCACGATGGCGGGCAGCGCGGCGCGGCAGGGCGAGTCACCGATCCCGGTGCTGTCGCTCACCCCGGAGGGGATGGCCGGAGAGGCCAGCTTCGTCCAGTGGAGGGAGATCCTGTCGATCTTCTTCGATGTCGAACCGCTCCACCGAGGGGATGAGTCGGTCTTCACCGGGTCGATGACGACCTTTCATCTGGGCGGCCTGCTGATGACGCGCATCGCCGGGTCCGCCGTGTCGTTGCGGCGGACCAGCGCCACCATCGCCCGCAGCGCGGTCGAACATTATCTGGTGCAGGTCCATCTGACCGGCGGCTGCGCCGGACTGGCGGCCGGGCGGGAGTTCGAGCTGCAAGCGGGCGACGTCGGCGTGCTGGACTTGACCCGGCTGCTGGCGGTCGAGACCACCGATTTCGAAACCCTCGCCCTGGTGGTCCCCCGCGAAAGCTTGGCGCCGCTCGTCACCGCGCCGGATGCCCTGCATGGACTGGTCCTGCCTGCGTCCTCCGCCGTCGGCGAACTGCTGGCCGACCATGTGCGCGCCCTCTACGCCCAGCTTCCGGGGCTAAACGTCAGGGCGGCGGCGGCGGTGGCGAGCGGGACCGCCGGGCTGATCGCCGCCTGCGTCGGACCGGCGCTCGATGCCCGCGCCCAGGCCGGGGACCTGCACGGCGCGTTGCTCGACCGCATCAAGCTGTTCATCGAGGACCAGCTCGACAGCCCCGATCTCGGCGCCGATGCGATCTGCGCCGGGTTCGGCCTGTCGCGGTCGAATCTCTACCGCCTGTTCGTGCCGCTGGGCGGGGTGGCCAAGCATGTGCGGGACCGCAGGCTGGTGCGGGCGCTGGAGGATCTGGTCACGCCCCGGCCGGATCGTCCCCGGATCGCCGACATCGCCTATCACTGGGGTTTCGGATCGGAAGCCTCGTTCAGCCGGGCGTTCCGGGTCGCCTACGGCATGGCGCCGGGGGAGGCGCGGGACACGGCGGAGGGCATGCGGCGGCTGCCGACGCAGGACGACGGCGCGGTCGACCGCGTCCTCCGGCGCTGGATCCGCTCCCTGACCGCCCGCTGACCGCACACCGATCAAAGAACGTCAGGCCCGTTTGTCCTCCAGCAATTGGCGGCTTGCCAGGGCACGGAACGGACCGTCCTGGTCCATCAGGTCGCGGTAGGATCCGGACTGCACGATGCGACCGCGTTCCATCACGCAGATCCGGTCAGCCTGGACCACGGTGCTGAGCCGGTGGGCGATGACGATCCGCGTGGCGTTCAGCCGGGCCAGGCTGTCGGCGACGATCGCCTGGGTGCGGTTGTCGAGCGCGCTGGTCGCCTCGTCCAGCAGCAGGACGCGCGGATGGCGGACGATGGCGCGGGCGATCATCAGCCGCTGGCGCTGGCCGCCCGACAGGGTTGCCGCCCCATCCGACAGCAGCGTGTGCATGCCCATCGGCATCGCCCGGACATCCTCCTCCAGCCCGGCCATCCGGGCGGCCTCCCACGCGTCGTCAATCCCGAGCGGGGCGGAGCCGAGGATGTTCTCCAGGATGCTGCCGGGCAGCAGCGCGCCGCGCTGGAGCACCACGCCGAGTTGGCGGCGGACCGAGGCGGGATCGACGTCGGCCAGCGACTGCCCGTCGAACGACACAGTTCCCCGCTCCGGCGTCTCGAACCCCAGCAGCAGGCGGAACAGGGTCGATTTGCCCGATCCCGAGGGGCCGACCACCGCGACGAAGGATCCGGGATCCGCCGTCAGGCTGACATCGTTCAGCACCGGCGGGCCGTCGCCGTAGCGGAAGGTGAGGCCAGTCACCGCGACCGCCCCCTGGAGCGGGGCCACCTCCGGCTTGTCGTCGGTGGTCTCCGGCGTCGCGTCCAGGATCGGCCGCATGCGCTTGAGGATCGGCGCCGCGTCGAGCGAGGCGGTCAGCGCCGTCACCACCTGGAGAGCGGAGCCGAGGAACTGGCCGAAAGCGGCGTTGAAGGCGACGAAGTCGCCGACCGCAACCGGCTTGGCCGCCGAGGCGATGATGAGGAAGAACACCAGCGTCGCCAGCAGCGGCGCCAGCGCGTTCAGCACCGCGAACGCGGCCCCGGCCAGCCCGACCCGATACCCCTCCCGCCGCTGGGCGGAGAACAGGTGCAGCCAGCGGGCGAACAGCCGGTCCTCCGCCCCGTTCACCCGGATGGTCGGCAGCGCGGTCAGCAGGTCGAGCAGCGCCGACGAGGTTTCCGCCGACCGCTCGACCGAGCGCCGCTCGTAGCGAAGCTGGACCAGGCCGGTCGCGGTCAGCAGCAGGGTGGCGACCAGCGCCACCCCCAATGCGGCGACCGCCAGCCGGGCGTCGTAGGTCAGCATCAGCGCGAAATTGACCAGCGAGAACACGCCGGACAGACCGGCGGACAGCAGCGTGTCGGCCACCACCCGGCGAAGCTGGGTCGGGGCCAGCGCCCGCATCAGCAGGTCGCCGGTGTGGAAGCGGCGGAAGAAGGTCGCGGGCAGCCGCAGCAGCCGGTCCCAGATGGCGGCCTGAAGCTGGGCGTCGGCCCGCCCCTCGAACCGCAACAGCAGGAGGGAGCGGACCAGGGCGAACATCGCCCCGCCCACCGCGATGGCGGCAAGCCCCAGCGCCATGTGGACGATGCCCAGGGTCTCGGCGAACGGCACCGCCTCGTTGACCAGAATCCCGGTGGCGACCGGGGTCAGCAGGCCGAGCAGGACCATGGTCACGGTCAACAGAACGGCGACGCCGACGTCCCTCCCCGACCCGGTGAAGGCGGCGGTCAGGATGTCGCGCGGCGACAGCGGGCGGGCGGGCAGCGGACGGTAGAGCGCGATGCCGTCGCGGGCGAGGCCAGCGGCGTACGGCGCCGTCACCGCATGACGGCGGCCATCGGCCTCCACCGCCTCGAACCGACCGGGACCACGGCGCAGCACCGCGCAGGGCGCCCGCGTGTCGGCCCGCCATCCGACGAAGGATGGCGGATCGCGCCGCCACCAGCCGTCCGGCAGGGTGACGACGCGGCAGCGGAAGCCGCTGGCGCGGGCATGACGCTGCGCCACCGCCAGCAGATCGCCGTCCCCCTCCGCGTCCGTCACCGGGCGCAGCGCAATGCCGAGGTCTCGGGCCACCCGGTGCAGCGCGGCGGCGGCGGCTTCATCCGGAACCACGGTCTCGACGGTGGAAAGCCCGCTCAGCAGCCCGGCGGCGTCGCGCACCGCCCCGTCCACCGCAGCGCGGTCCCGGTCCCCGCGCAACCCGATGCGCTCGCGGGCGTCCAACGCGCCGAGGCCCATCTCGGCGGCAAGCCACGGCAGCGCGTCGGCGCACACCGCGTCGAGCGGCCCCCAGCCGTGGCGGGCGAGAATCTCGGCGGTGGACAGGCCGCGAACGCTGCGGTTCGCCGCCACCCTATGCCAGGAGCGCGGCGTCAGCAGATGGGGAACCTCGTCACCCTCGACCACCGCCCAGGCGACGCGATGGCCGACCACCGGCTGGGGATGGTCGAAGCGGCGGACCTCTCCCGGCTGGAGCAGCAGGGCCTCCGTCGGCACGTCGGCCGGGTCGCGCGCGGCGCCGAAGGCGGCGAGCACGGGGTCGAGGCCCGCCGCCGCCGCCGGATCCAGCCGGTCACGGTCGAGCGACACGGCGCGGACCAATCCGACCGCGACGGCGAACAGGCCGACGCCGACTCCCCGCTGCGGCCAGCCGCAGACCGCTTCGCCCTCGCCGATGGTGGCGAGGTGCAGACGGCTGCCGCCCGACCGCCCGGCCGCATCCAACCGCACCGCGAAGACCGACAGGTGGCCTTCGGTCACTCGCAGGAACCGGGGCGTCCCGTCCAGCCGCAGCGGATGGTTGCCCGTCAGGGTCAACGCCTCGGCGTCGATCAAGGCGAGGTCGTCCGGCATTCTCGTCATTCCGCCCCCATCAGGCGGCGATAGTGGCCGTCACGGGCGATCAGCGCGTCATGGCTGCCGCGCTCCACCACCCGGCCACGGTCGAGCACGATGATTTCGTCGGCGTCGCGCACCGTGCTGAGACGATGGGCGACGACGATGCAGGTGCAGCCGCGCCGCCGGATCGCCTCGTCGATGCGCTGCTCGGTCAGGGGATCCAGCGCCGACATCGCCTCGTCCAGGATCAGGATGGAGGGGTTGCGCGCCAGCGCCCGGGCGATGGCCAGCCGTTGCGCCTGCCCGCCGCTGAAGTTGGCGCCAGCCTCGTCCACCAGACCGGACAGGCCGCGCGGGCGCGCGGCGACCGCCTCCATCATCGCCGCATCGGCAAGCGCGGCGGACAGGGCGCGGTCGGACACCGTGCCGTCCCACATCGACAGATTCTCGCGCACGCTGCCCGCCATCAGATGGATTTCCTGACCGACCACACCGACCGAGGCGACCAGCGAGGATCGCGGCGCCGCGTCCATCGGGACCCCGTCGAAGCGGATGGCGCCGCTCCATGGCTGGTGCAGTCCGGCGATCAGCTTCGCCACCGTCGATTTGCCGCTGCCCGAACCGCCGACCAGGGCGACGCGGGCGCCCGGCGCCACCTCCAGGCTGAAATCCTCGATCAACGGCGGGCCGTGGCGCTGGTAGCCGAAACTGATCCCCTCCAACGTCACCCGCCCCGCCAGCCGCCCCGCCAGCCGCCCCGCCAGCCGCCCCGCCAGCCGCCCCTCCAGCCGCCCCCCGCCAGCCGCTTGGCCGGACCGTCTTCGGCCGGTTGGGCGAAAGAATGCGCGCGGGGATGTCGCATCACGTCGCCGACGCGGGCGAGATCGGCCTTGGCCTCGACCAGCGCGCCGAACGCGCCGACCAGCGCCGCCAGCGGCCCCATGAGGCTCTGCACCAGCATTTGGAAGGCGATCAGCGTGCCGACCGTCATGTCGCCCTCGACCACCCGCAGGCCGCCGATGCCGAGAATCGCCGCCGTGGTCAGGCCGGCGATCAGCGGCTCCACCCCGCTGGTGACCAGCCCGTAACCGGCAAGCTGGCGCTGGTTGACGTTGTGGTTGGCCTGCAAACCGGCCCAGCGGGCGAAATAATCATCGTCGGTGGCGGTCGCCTTCAGCGTCTCGATCGCCAGGATGCCGGTGACGGTGGCGCTCTCGAACCGGCCGAGATCCTGGGCGAGCCGACGACCGGCATCCTCGCGCCGACGGGCGACCAGCTTCCACACCGCCAGATTGACCGTCGCCAGCCCGATGCAGGCCAGCGCCAGCGGCACGTCCAAGGACAGCATCACCAGCGCGTAAAAGACCGCAGTCGCCGCATCGACCGCAGCGCCGCCGAGTTGCCCGGCGGCGATTGCGGCCAGCCGGTCGTTGGCCGTCATCCGGTTGGCGACGTCGCCGGGATGCCGCTGGGTGAAGAACTCCACCGGCAGGCGCAGCAGGTGCCAGAGGAAACGCGCCGATCCGCTGATGGCCAGCGCCGTCTGCGCCCGCAGCAGGACCAGCCGCTGGATCCAGGTGAGGACGCCGTAGACCAGCGCGGTCGCGATCATGATGGCGATCATCGGGCGCAGCCAGTCGGTTTTCTCCTGGATCAGCACCTCGTCCACGAAGATCTTGGTGAAGGCGGGGATCAGCAAGCCCGGCACGATCAGCAACAGCCCGATCAGCGCCGACAGCGGCGCCGCCGATCCGGCCTGCCGCAGCAGCGGAATGAACTGGCGCAGGGCGCCGGCGGGCGGCGCGTCGCGGCGGAACTCCGGGCCGGGGGTGACGATCAGGGCGATGCCGGTGAAGGCGGCGTCGAACTCCGCCAGGGTGACGCCGCGCGGGCCGGTCGCCGGATCGTTGAGGAAGACGGTGCGGCCCCGCACCCCCTCCACCACCAGGAAATGGTTGAAGTTCCAATGCGCGATGAAGGGGACGGCAAGCCTGAGCGCGGCGACCGGCTCCAGCCGCATGCCCTTGGCGTCGCAGCCATAGCGGCGGGCGGCGCGCAGGATGTCGCTGGCCTTGCTGCCGTCGCGCGACACGCCGCATTCGACGCGCAACTCCTCCAGCGGCGGATGGCGGCCGTGATGATGCAGCACGATGCCCAGCGCCGCCGCGCCGCATTCCACCGCTTCCATCTGGAGCAGGGTCGGCGTCTGCACCCGCCGCCCCAGCAGCCGGCGCCTCAGGTCGGCGAGCATCCCGACCGCCATGTCACGCCCCGATCAGGGAGCGCAGGAAAGGCAGCACCAGCGAGGCTGGCGATTGTTCGCGCACCGACACGGTCAGCCGGGCCAGCGTCCCCGGCTCGATCCGAAAGTCGGGTCCGTGACCGCCGAGCCAGCGCAGACCGGACACGCCGTCCGGCGAGGCTTCCAGATCGGCGCGCACGATCACCGGCGGCCCGTCCTTCATGAACAGGCGGACCAGCTCGTCGTTGTGCAGCATGGCGGCCAGCGCCTCGCGCGAGGCTGGCAGGTCGGACACCGTGCGCACCCGGCCCAGCACCGCGCCATACTCCTCCTTCTTCGCCACGCCGGGTTCGACCTGCACCACCATGCCGGGGCGGACCTGCTTGGCTTTCAGCGGCGGCAGGAAGACCAGCGCGTCCAACGCGTCCGCCTCCTGCACGATGCGGATGACGGGCGCGCCAGCGGCGACGAGGTCGCCCAGCGACGCGGCCAGTTCGGTGACGACGCCGTCCACCGGCGCCTCCACCGCCGAATTGGCGCGCAGTTCCAGCTCCATCGTCTTCAGCTTGTCCTGCTGGCGCTTGATGTCGTTCTCGTGGTCGAGAAGCTTCAGCCGCCAATCGGCCTGCCGCGACAGCTCGTCGGAGACCAGCGACAGCGATTTCTGCTCCAGCCCGTCGATGCGCTCGGCGAGGTCGTTCAGCTCCCGTTCGATGTCGAGGACGCGGGCGCGGGTGGTGAAGCCGCGCTCCATCAGGGCGCGCTGGTCGGCGGCCTGGATGCGCACCGCCTGCTTCCGCTCCTGCGCGCGGTGGAGCTGGTCCGCCAGCGCCGCCTTCTGGGTGTCCAGAATCTCGGCGCGGCGGAGGCGCTGCTCGCGCTCCTCGGCGACCAGACCTGTGTGGCGGGCCTCCATCAGGGACAGCGTGGCGGCCTCCCCGTCGCGGCGGCGGCGGGTCAGGGTCTGGTCGATCACCGCCAGCGCTTGGCCCGCCGTCACCCGCTGGCCGGGCTGCACCTTGAACTCCAGCAGCGAGCCGGCCCCACGGGCGGGGGCGGAGAACACCTCGCCCCGCGCGCTCAGCAGGATGCCGTCGCCCGCCACCCGCGTCGGCAGCCGTCCGACGACCGACCACGCGATTGCGGCGCCGACCAGCAGGGCGACGGCAAGAAAGGCGATCCAATAGCCGGGCGATGCGGCGACGAAGACGGTGTCGAGCCGTTCGGGGCTGGACAGGCGGTCGAGCGCGCTTTTGCGGAACAGGGACATGCGCTAACCGATCACATGATCTCCAACCATCAGCCGATCTTCACGCCCGCCTTTGTCCGACGACCGACCACGCGATTGCGGCGCCGACCAGCAGGGCGACGGCAAGAAAGGCGATCCAATAGCCGGGCGATGCGGCGACGAAGACGGTGTCGAGCCGTTCGGGGCTGGACAGGCGGTCGAGCGCGCTTTTGCGGAACAGGGACATGCGCTAACCGATCACATGATCTCCAACCATCAGCCGATCTTCACGCCCGCCTTTTGCGCGGCGACCAGCCCGACCGCCACGGCGCCGCTGACCAGCGCCGGAATGGCGCAGAAGGCCGCCACCCCCAACCCGATCCCGACCGTCAGCAGAACGCCGCCCGACACCCGATCAAGGTCGGCGTCGGACAGCTCCGCGCTGCGCTCCAGCCCGCAGCGAAGCGAGGCCTCCACATCCGCCGCCGTGATGTCGTAGCCAGCGGCTTGCAGGCGTGCCGCCATCTCGACGGGAGTGCGGACGTCCATGTGGGGCGCCAGCAACGACGGCGTCGCTTCCACAGCGGCGGTGAAACGGTCCACTTCAGCCTGACTCATCCCAGATCCTCCCGGTTTTTCACAATTGTTTGCGCATATGCGCGAAGATCGCGTCGAGGTTGGCGCGGCCGACCAGCGGCGACGGCCTGGGCAGGGCGAGGCGCAGGCCGACGCCGATGGCGACCACGGTCGCCATGCCGCCATAGCGGTCGAGCGGCACGGGGGCCTTTCCGGCCTCCTCGGCGAATCTCTGGAGTTCGCTGCGGCTCAACCCCGTCCCTCCCCCGCGCGTCAGCTCGGGATCTTGCCGGGGGTCTCGCCGCGAACGCGGCTGACGATGCCGAGCACCGCGACGGCGCCCAGCGTCGCCACCGCCCCGACCGCGATCAGCCCGCCCAGGATCACGCCGATCGATCCGCCCGTGACCTGATCGAGCTGATCGTCGGACAGGTCGCGTCCCTGCTCCGCCGCCGCCGCGATCTCGGTGTCGGTGACGTCGTAACCGTCGCGGCGCAGCAGGGCGGCAAGCTCCGCCGGGGTCGTCGCGTCCTTGTAGGCGTCGAGCAGCGATGGCGCCGCCTGTATCGCGGCGGCGAAACGCTCAAGCCCGGATCCGCTCATGATGGGGTCCTTCCAGTTATGACGGGCTGGTTCCCGGGAGGGGGGACTCACCGCTATACCTGCGCGACAGCGAAGCCCTGAGCGACTCATAACCTGCGCGACAGCGCAGCCCTGAGCGACTCATAGAAGCCGGGGGGCAGGAAGCCTCCGGCGACGCCGTCGAGCTGTTCGTCGGACAACTCCCCAGTGGACGCCGCAGCCTGGCGCAATCCGTCCTGCACCTCGGCCTCGGTAACGTCATAGCCGTCGGCCCGCAGACGGCCTGCCAGATCCGCTGGCGTGGCGGCCGTGCTGTAGGTTTCGGCCAGGGCAGGCGTCGCCTGCATCGCTGTCACGAAACGCTGGAATTCCGTTTGGCTCATGGTTCGGGATCCTTGTCGGTTGGGAACGTCGAGAGAGCGGTCGGCGCTCAGGGAGGATCAGGAGATCGATTCCGCCGGACAGGAACCGCCGCATTCCTGTCGGCTGATTGTGGAGGTCAGTCCCTTATGCGGAACAGAGGCCGCCAGCGCGCGCCGCCGGCGACGCCGTCGAGATCCTCGTCGGACAGTTCGGCGCCATCGGCGGCCTGGTCGGTGATGTCGGCCTCGGTGACGTCATAGCCGTCGGCCCGCAAACGGCCTGCCAGATCCGCTGGCGTGGCGGCCGTGTTGTAGGTTTCGGCCAGGGCAGGCGTCGCCTGCATCGCTGTCACGAAACGCTGGAATTCCGTTTGGCTCATGGTTCGGGATCCTTGTCGGTTGGGAACGTCGAGAGCGGTCGGCGCTCAGGGAGGATCAGGAGATCGATTCCGCCGGACAGGAACCGCCGCATTCCTGTTGGTGGATTGCGGAGGTCAGTTGAAACTCCATCGGATGATCTCCCGCATCGAGCGCACGCGGGAGCCGCCAGCGACGCCGTCGAGATCCTCGTCGGACAGTTCGGCGCCATCGGCGCCATCGGCGAGCCGACCGATGATGTCGGCCTCGGAGATGTCGTAGCCGTCGGCCCGCAGACGCTGCGCCAGTTCCGCCGCATCGGCGGCGGTGTGATAGGAGGCGATCAGATCCGGCGTGGACGTCACGGCGGCGAGGAGCCGCTCAATTTCGCTCTGGCTCATGCGGCGCTCCAGTTGGGCGTTGTACGGCGCTTGGGGGGTGATGCTTGCGGGCAGCTTATCGGCCCGCGCGATCTGCGGCCTGTCGCCGCGTCCCAAAAACTTGCCCTGGCGTCTCAAAGCGACGGAGAGACACCGGCGGCGCTTCTTGCTGCAATTAAAGGGATGAAATATTTTAAGAAATTCCACCAATGAAACAGGGTGCGTTTCCTGTGGTTCATCATGAGAGTCCGACTCAGAATCGGAATGGTTGGATCAAGCCCTGGCGATTTTCCTGGAAAGCAGTTTGACGCTTGCGACCATGAGCCAAGCGGAATATGCCGACAACCTCGGTGCGTCGCTTGATCTCGCCCTTGAGACGTTTGGAGTTGCCCTGGAAAAGTGGAGAGCCTTTGGCTTTGGGCTATGCCGCAGCCTCGAAATCGCATGGGCTTTTGTAACTGAGCGCCGAATGTCGCCGCACAGGATTATAGAACCCGTCGATGTAGCATCCAATGGCGATTTTGGCCGCTGATCTGGAAAGAAAAATTGTTCTCCAGATAAGTTCAGCCTTCAGCGTCTTGAACACCGTTTCAACCATGGCGTTGTCGTAGCAATTCCCCTTTCCGCTCATTGATAGGACAAAGCCGCCATCTTTCAGTATTTTCTGATAATCTGCTGAGCAATATTGGCTTCCACGATCCGAGTGATGGATAACGTCCTTCGGGGGCTGCGCAAAGCGATGGCTCTTCGCAGCGCCCTCATCGCCAAATCTTTCTTCATTCGGTCGCTCGTGGCCCAACCGATGATTCGGCGGGAATGCAGATCCACCACGATGGCGAGATACAGCCAGCCTTCGACCGTCCAAATGTAGGAGATGTCGGCTCCCCATTTTTGGTTCGGCGCGTCGGCGCTGAAATCCTGATCCAGAACATTCGGCGCGACCAAGCCCACATGGTCGCTGTCGGTCGTCTTCTTGTATCGTCTTTTTTGCAGCGCTTTCATGCCGTTGTCCCGCATCAGGCGGGCGATCCGATGGCGACCGCCGCTCACACCGTCAGCCTTCAACTCAGCATGCATTCGGGGGGATCCGTAGGTTTCATGCGATAGAGCAAAATGGTTTCGGACATGAGCGAGCAAGATCATGTCGTCGTATTGACGACGACTGGGCTGGCGACGTTTCCAGGCATAATATCCGCTCATGCTCACCCCAAAAAAGACGGCAACCGCAATGGACGGGTGTTTCAGCCTTCTTCGCGTCGATGGCTTCATAAATCATCGACTTGTTTCCTTGGCGAAGAAGGCCGCCGCGTTTTTTAAGAAATCTCGTTCCTGACGGAGAATTTTATTTTCAAGCCGAAGTCGCGTCAGTTCTTTTTGCACGTCGTCGTGAGGACCAGACAGAATATCGGCTTCTTTGAATTGGGTTTTCCACCGCGTCAGCGTCGATTTGCCGATCCCCAGATCACTGGCGACCTGCGCCACAGTCCGACCGCTCGTCTCGGTCAGCCGCACCGCTTCACGCTTGAACTCTTCCGTAACTTTCCGCTGTTTGGGTGTGCTCATGGTGGCCTCCTGATCCGCCTTGTTGTCTCAAAAGGCTCTCCACTTTTCCAGGGCAACTCCACCAACACCCTGCCCCGCCAAACCACGCTCGACCAGCGGGCCGCTTCCCCTGTTGCGCGGCTGTTACCGGAGCGGGACGCGCTGGGCCAGCGCGAAGCAGGCGCGTTCAAATTCGCGCGCAAAGGCGGGCGCGTTGCACAGGCGCGCGTTCCGCATCGTCGGGCGCAGGCTCTTGCGGTCGTCGGCGAGCCTGCGGGGATCGGCGGCCAGTGCGATGGCCTTGCGGACGAAATCCTCCTCGTCCGCAGCGATCAGGTCGGGCCGGCCGATCACGGTGAGCAGCGAGGCCCCGACACGCGCGGCATGGCGGTCGCCGGGCAGGGTCAGCAGCGGAACGCCCATCCACAGCGCCTCGCAGCTGGTCGTCGTCCCGTTGTAGGGAAACGGGTCGAGCGCCACGTCCATCAGACCGTAGGCGTTGAGGTGGCCGTTGTTGTCGGGAAGCCGCGCCCGCAGAACCACCCGGCCGGGTTCCAGCCCATGGGCGGCGAACAGCGCGTGCAGACGCTTGCGGACGCTGGAGTCGGCCAGCGGGCCGGCCTTCAGCAGCAGACGGCTCTCCGGGATGGCGTTCAGGACCCGCGCCCACAGGGCGGCGACCGCCGGGGTCAGCTTGTTCAGCGTGTTGAAGGAGCCGAAGGTGACGAAGCCGTTCGTCAGGCAAGGGGGCGCCGCCGGGTCCGGCGCCGGGCTGAGCGGGCGGTAGCACAGAAAACCACCGTCGAGCCTGACCAGACGCTCGCTGTGATGGCCGTCGCTGGCTCCCGGCGGGTCGGCGACGGCGTCGGTGAAACGGGCGTCGATCGTCGCCAGCCCGGTGGTCGCCGGATAGCCGAGCCATGAAACCTGCACCGGCGCCGGTTTGCGCGCGAAGACCTCCAGCCGGTTGCGCGCGGTGTGGCCGGTGAGGTCGACCAGCAGGTCGATGGCGTCGGCCCTGATCCGCGCGGCCAGCTCGTCGTCCGAGAGATGGCGGCAGTCCCGCCACCAATCGACCGATCGCCGGACATGGTCGGTGACGGCATCCGGCGTCTCTACGTTGGAATAGGCGAACAGCTCGACTTGGCTGCGGTCATGGGCCTCCAGCAGCGGCAGCAGGAACATCGCCACCGAATGCAGACGGAAATCCGGCGACACGTAGCCAATCCGCAACCGGCGTCCGTCCAGCGGCGACCGCTGCGGGGTGGCCGCCGCGACCGGAACCGTGGCGGCCACTCTGGCCTCCGTCCGGCGCCCCCAGTCGCGATGGGCGCCGAACAGCGCAGCGGCCGACAGCTCCGCGCGGTAGTTGAGCATCATCAGCCGGTTGCTGTCGTTGCCGGGATCGTCGGGGCGCAGGTCCGCCGCCGTGCGATACGCCTCCAGCGCCGCTTGGGAATCCCCCTGCGCGTCCAGCGCGGCGGCCAGCCCGAACCAGGCCTCGGCATAATCCGCCCGGATCGTGATCGCCTGACGGAACATGTGGACGGACTCGCCGATCCGGCCCATCCGGTTCAGCGCGAGGCCCAGATTGTTCAGGATGCCGGGGTCGCGCGGGGTGCGCAGCAAGGCCTGCCGCAGCAGCCGGTCGGCCTCCTCCAGGATATCGGCGGTCAGCGCGGCGGTGCCGGCGAGGAACTGGAAGCGTGGATTGTGCGGGTGGCGGTCCAGCACGTCGCGGTAGACCGCGAAAGCCGCCTGCGGCCGGTTGTTCGCGCCGAGGGTGGCGGCGAGGTTCAACCACGCCTCCACCCAGTCCGGCCGCTCCTCCACGGCACGCTGGAAGGCGGCGGCGGCGTCCTCGCCCCGGCCGCCAGCCGCAAGGGTCACGCCCAGGCTGTGATAGGCCTCGGCGAAGCGGGGGGCGCGCAGGATGGCGGCGACGAAGCCGCGCTCCGCCTCCACCAGATCGCCGGTCTGGTGGAGGGCCAGACCCAGATTGTGGAGCAGCTCGGGCGTGGCGCCGCCGCTGGCGATGCTGCGGCGGAACAGCGGGATCGCTTCGGCCGGCGAACCCGAAAGGGCGGCGGCGCTGCCCAGGACGAACAGCGCCCTCGGCTCGCCGGACGCCACCGCCAGCACCCCTTCGGCCAGACCGCGCGCCCGGTTCAGATCGCCGACGGCCAGACAGCGGGTGGCCTCGTCCAGCACATCCGTGCTCATGGAACGCTCCCCAGGTCCGACAGCCGCCGCGCTGCCTCGGCGACCACGCCATCCCAATCGCCAGCCCGCCGCTGACGGAACAGGGTCATGCCGGGATACCAGGGGCTGTCGTCGCGGTCGAGCAGCCAGCGCCAGTCCGGGCTGAACGGCAGCAGCACCCAGACCGGACGCCCCATGGCGCCGGCCAGATGGGCGACGGCGGTGTCCACGGCGATGACGAGGTCGAGGTTGGCCAGCACCGCCGCCGTCTCGGAGAAGTCGTGCAGCATCCCGTCCAGCGGAACGATGCCGGGAGGCGCTTCGCCCGGCGGATGACCGCCGTCGTTCTTGTGCAGGCTGAAGAACTGGATGTCTGGAACCTCCAGAAGCGGCGCCAGGGCCGCCGCCGGCATGGAGCGCTCGCGGTCGCGGGTGTGCAAGGGCCGCCCGCGCCACGCCAGCCCGACCCGGCGTCGCGGGCCGGCGGCGGCGGCCAGCCGGTCGGCCCACAGCGCCTGACGGGTCGGCTCGGCGAACAGGTAGGGTTGCTGTCCCGGAAGGTCCGCCAAGGTGGAGCCGAACCGTTCGGGCAAGCTCATCAGTGGGATGTGGTGGGCGAAGGGCAGGTCGTCATGGACGCGGGTCGGCGATTCCGTGCGCGGCGCCACCCGCACGCCATGGCGCCCCAGGCTGTGCCACAACAGGGTGAACAGCGGCGCCTGCGCCTCGAACACCACGTCATGGCCCTGTTCGGCCAGCAGCGGCAGATAACGGGCGAACTGGATGGTGTCGCCGAACCCCTGCTCGGCGGTCACCAGCAGGGTTCCGCCGGTCGCCGACGGCGGCCCGCCCTGCCAGACCGGCTGGGTGAATGGCCGGTGGACCTCGCCGAAACCGTCCCACCGCCAGCGCCATTCATACTCCTTCCAGCCCTGCCGGAGATCGCCTTGCAGCAGCAGGCAGAGTCCCAGATTCCAATGCGCCGCCGGGAAGTTCGGCCGCAGGATCAGCGCCTTCTCGTAGCAGTCGCGGACGCTGGGCGGAGGGGCCGGGCGCGACGGGGCCGGACTGGCGGAGTCCTCAACAATCCCGTCGGGCCGGCGCATCGCCAGGGCAAGGCCAAGGTTGCTGTAGGCCTCGAAATAATCCGGGCCGAGGGCGATCGCCCGCCGGTAGCTGGCGATGGACTCCTCGACGGCGCCGCCCCCCATCTGGGCGTTGCCCAGATTGTTGTGGGCTTCCATTTCGCCGGGACTGGCCGTCAGCAGCGCGGTCAGCCGCTCGACCGCCTCGCGATGGCGGCCAAGCGACTGGAGCGTGGCGCCCAGGTTGGCCCCGGCTCCCAGATGGCCGGGGAGGATCGCCAGCGCCTTCCCGAACAGCGGGACGGCGTCGTCGTGGCGACCGGCGGCGTACATCTGCGTGCCGAAGCGGTTCCAGACCTCCGCCGCGTCCGGCAACCGTCCGGCCAGCTCCAGCGCGGTCGCCAGATTGTTCAGGGTTTCCGGGCTGTCGGGCGCCAGCCGGTCGGCCTGGGACAGGAAGACGATGGCCTCCTCCAGCCGACCGAGTTGGGCCAGCACGGCGCCGAGCAGGCTGTTGGCGTCGGGATCGTCCGGCCGGGCGGCCTGCAACGGGCCGTAGAGCGCCAGCGCTTCCGCCAGTCGGCCTTCCCGATGGTGGATCGCCGCCAGGGTGGCGGCATCCTCGACGCTCAGGGCTTGGGGATTGGTTTTGGTCATGACGGCGGTCAGTAGGAGACGGTGAGACCGATGTGCGGTCGGGCCACCCGGTTCTCACCGGCGTTGGCATGGCGAAGCTGGAAGCCCCAGTCGGCCTTCAGCGAGAAATAAGGCGGAAGATTGTAGCGCAGGCCCGGCCCGACGCTGAGCACCACGGTGTGACGGTCGTCGCCAACTTGCCGGAAGCGCTGGGCCGCGACGCCGGAATCGAGGAAGACCAGCCCTTGCAGGCTGTCCCCCAGCTCCCGTTCGCCGAACAGCCGCGCCAGGCTGGTTTCGGGCGAGCGCAGTTCGGTCGACAGCAGCACGCCGCGGTCGCCCAGCACTTCCGATTCCGCATAGCCGCGCACGCTGCCGTTGCCGCCCAGGCTCAGCTGTTCCGAGGACAGCAGGTTGGCGCTGGACAGCTGCCCCTGCAACCGGACCACCCAGGACAGATCCTGCGGCAGCCGGGTCATCCGGTCCAGCCCGAAGCGGGCGTAGGTGTAGTGGGAGTCGGCGCCGGCGCGGCTGCCGGCGAACACCGCATCGCGGTTGCGCTCGCCGATGCCGCCGGGGCTGTGGAACACGCTGGCGGACAGGGCGGTCGTCCCCAGATCGTCCGGGAGGGTGGCGCTGTAGCCCAGCATCGCCTGGGCGATGTCGGTGCTGTTGCGGAACACCGAATCGCCGCCGAACTCCAGATTGCTGTTCGAGCGCTTCCAGTCGACGCCGCCCTGCAATTCGTGGCGGATCACCCCCAAATTGCCCAGGCCCAGATTGCCCAGGGGCGCGACATAGCGGGCGGAAAGCTGGGACGAGCGGCCGGTCTGGTTGAAGTCCTGGCCGAGGTCCGGGTGGGTCACGGAATGGCTGCCGAAGATCGACACGGTGTGCCGCCAGGGCAGCGGGATGCTCCAGCTTCCGGCGTGGATGATCGACCGGGGGGCGCCGCCGGGGCCGCGCAGCTCGCGGTCGAACAGGTCGGGGCTGGCGGAGAGCTGGTAGGAGATCTGCTGGTCGGACCAGAAGGCGTTGCCCCAGTTGAAACCGGCGAACAGCCGGTCGCGGCCGGTGGAGGCGGTGCCGGTGTTCTCATACCCGCCGAACACCCGCACCGGAAAGCGGTCGATGGTGCGCAGCGCGATGTCCGTGGCGCCCGGCTGTTCGCCGCGCTGGTAGACCAGGTCGGTGTGGCGGAACGGATTGCGGTTCAGCCATTCGATGTCCTCCAGCATGGCGCTGGAGCTGACGCGGTCGCCGGACCGCACGCGCAGGCGCGACAGCAGCAGGGAATCGCTGAACCACTGGTTTCCCTCGGCGGCCAGCGCACCGACGCGGAACTCGATCACCACGATCTGGACCGTGCCGTCGGTGACGTCCTGTTCGGGGACGACGACATCGACCAGCGGGCGATCATGCTCCCGATACCACAGGACGGTGGAGCGGATGATGGCGTTCAGCCGGTCGAAGGTCAGCGGCTTGCCGAGGTTGGGTTGCATCGCCGCGCGGAAGGCCGGATCGTCGAGCAGGTCGAGGCCGGGGGCGGCGATGCCGTGCAGGTCAAGCCCGGTCCGCTTCACCCCGGCGGGGTTCGGCGTAAACAGCAAGCCCTTCAACGCGGAGACGATCTCCCGGTCGCCCGGTGGGACCGCCGGCGCCGGCGTCGGCAGGGCCGGGGCTTCCGTCGGCGGGTTGGCCCGAGGCTGCTTGGGGGAGACCCGCCCCCAATCCTGGGCCATGGCCACCGGAGTTCCAAGCGACAGGATCAACCCGAGAAAAGACAGGACGCTGTTGTGTAGAGCAACCTTAAGGCGATTCATTCTGCTGTCTTTTCGTCGTTGGCTTGACTGCCGCTCGCCGGGGGTTGGGTTCCCTGGGCATTGCGGTCCGGGACGATGGCGACGGCGGGTTTCTCATCGGCGCGGAAGGTGGTGAAGCTGCTCGCGGTGGCGATGGTTCCCTGCGTCTGCGCGGCGCCGGACCCGGCGGCCGTGCGGCCCGTCGCGCTGCCGGTGCCGGTGCCGGGCAGCGCGCTGGTCGGCTGGCTGTAGACGACCTGGAAGGCGCCGGTGCTGACGGAGGCTTCCATCCGCCCGCCGCCCGCTTCCGGCTGGCCCTGGGATTGGCCCTGGGATTGGGGGCCGGAGACGCCCGCCGTAGCGGAGGCGGTCACTTGAACGGTGATGGCGCCGGCGCCGACGCTCGTCGTGGCGATCACGCCGCTGCCGGTGGAGGAACCGGCAGCGGTCGGTGGCGGCGTGGTCACAAGCGGGGCCACGGCGCCGACGACCACGCCGCCGCCGGTCAGGCCG
The DNA here is from genome assembly GCF_003590795.1 of Azospirillum cavernae. Lineage (GTDB taxonomy): Bacteria > Pseudomonadota > Alphaproteobacteria > Azospirillales > Azospirillaceae > Azospirillum > Azospirillum cavernae. Next base: position 535,412 of record NZ_QYUL01000004.1, on the reverse strand, counting down.
CCCGTCGTGCCGCCGCCGGTGGAGGTGCCGCCGATCACCGTAGTGGTCTGGACGGGGGGGGGCGAAACGACCACTGGTGGCGGTGGCGGCGACACCACGACGGGCGTTTCGACCATGACAGGCGGCGACACCACCACCGGCGTTTCGACCACGACCGGCGGCGACACCACGACGGGCGCTTCGACCACGACCGGCGGCGACACCACGACGGGCGCCTCGACGACGACCGGCGGCGACACCACCACCGGCGTTTCGACCACGACCGGCGGCGACACCACGACGGGTGGCGGCGGAGGAGGAGGAGGAGGCGGGCTGGTGGCGTAGATGATCCGGTTCCCACTCTCGGTCACCGAGCCGGGGCCATAGTTCGCATAGGTCATGCCGTTGACGACACCCGGCGTCAGGTTGCCCAGGAGCGTGGTGGCCTCGTCGGCGGAATAGATCAGATAGCGCCCGCTGCCGACGTTGATGCCTGCGGAATTGCGGTTGTCGAAGATGCCGGTGTCGGCGGCCAGCACCAGCGCGGCGCCGCCGCCCGACAGGGTCAGGGAGCCGCCGTTCAGCGTGATGCCGCTGCCGGCGGTCAGCCCCAGATTGTGCACGGAGAGCGAGCCGGCGGTGACGTCCTGGAGCGTGATGGCGCCGCTGGCCGTGTTGGTCTTGCCGGCGCCGGTGCGCAGCTCGATGGTGACGGTCCCGGTGCCGGCGTTGATCTGCGTGCTGCCGTCCATGGCGATGACGGCGGTTCCGACGTCGCGCTGCGCATCGACCACGCCATTGGCGAGCAGGTCGTTGCCGATCAGCGTCAGGTTGCCGTTGTCGGTGGTGATGTCGGCGTTGATCAGGATGCTGCGCCCGGCCTGGAGCGTCAGGGCGCCGCCGTTGCCCGCCGGGTTGTTGGCGGTGATGGCGCTGTTGACCGTGATGTCGTTGCTGGCCTGGAGCACCACCGCGGTGCCGGCGTTCAGCGTCGCGGTCAGGTAGCTCGGCGCCAGGGTGAAGGATCGGTCGGACGCCAGCGCATAGGTCAGCTGCGATGGGTCGGTCAGGCCGACGGCAACCCGCCCGCCGGTCCCATCGGTGGTGGAGGAGACCAGGAAGCGGTCGCCAAGGGCGGTAACGGTTCCGAACCTGGCCGATGCCTTGCTGCCGACCAGGCTGTTGGACGCCGAAACCACGCCGGTCAACCCGCCGGTGCCGCTGCCCCAGGTCACCGCTCCGGCGCTGGCGGCGGTGCCGTTCTTCCAGGTCGAACTGGCGACGATATAGTTGCCGTTGGTCAGCGCGGTGATGGTCGAGCCGACCGCGTCGTTGGCGCTGGCGCCGACGAGGCTGTTGGACGCCGAAACCACGCCGGTCAGCCCACCGGTTCCGCTGCCCCAGGTCACCACCCCGACTCTGGTGACGCTGCCGTTGTTCCAATAACTGCTGCCAACGACATAGTTGCCGTTGGTCAGCGCGGTGACGGTCGAGCCGACTTGGTCGCCGGTGGCGGTGCCGACGAGGCTGTTGGACGCCGAAACCGCGCCGGTCAGCCCACCGGTTCCGCTGCCCCAGGTCGCCGCTCCGGCGTTGACGACGCTGCCGTTCCTCCAAAAATAGCTGCCAACGACATAGTTGCCGTTGGCCAGGGCAGTGACGACGCTGGAACCCACGGCATCGGACGTGGTCGTCCCGACGAGGCTGTTGGTTGCGGAGACGGCTCCGGTCAGCCCGCCGGTCCCGCTGCCCCAGGTCACCGCCCCGGCGATGGTGGCGGTGCCGTTGCTCCAGGCGCTGCTGCGAACGACGTAGTTGCCGTTGGTCAAGGCCGTGACGCCGGCGGAGCCGACCTTGTCGGATGCGGCCGTCCCGACGAGGCTGTTGGTTGTGGAGATGGCTCCGGTCAAGCCGCCGGTTCCGCTGCCCCAAGTCACCGCGCCGACATTGGTAACGGTGCCGTTCTTCCAGTATTGACTGCTGGCGACATAGTTCCCGTTGGTCAGCGCGGTGACGGTCAGGTTGGTCCCGTCGCTGGCGGAGGTGCCGACGAGGCTGTTGGACGCCGAAACCGCGCCGGTCAGTCCGCCGGCGCCGCTGCCCCAGGTCACCGCCCCGGCGCTGGTGGCGGCGCCGTTCTTCCAGTTTTGACTGACGACGACATAGTTGCCGTTGGTCAGCGCCGTGATGCCGGTGTTGCCCACCCGGTCGTTGGCGGAGGTGCCGACGAGGCTGTTGGACGCCGAAACCGCGCCAGTCAGCCCGCCGGCGCCGCTGCCCCAGGTCACCGCCCCGACGTTGGCGGCACTGCCGCTCCAGAAGTAGCTGCGAACGACATAGTTGCCGTTGCTCAAGACCGTGATGCCGCCGTAACTCACATTATCGCTGGTGGAGGTGCCGATGAGGCTGTTGGTTGCGGAGACGGCTCCGGTCAGCCCGCCGGTCCCGCTGCCCCAGGTCACCGCCCCGGCGGCGGTGGCGGTGCCGCTCTTCCAGTTTTGACTGCTGACGACATAGTTGCCGTTGGGCAGCACCGTGATGCCGCTGGTGCCAACCCGATCGTTTGTGGACGTGCCGACGAGGCTGTTGGACGCCGAAACCGCGCCGGTCAGCCCACCGGCGCCACTGCCCCAGGTCGCCGCCCCGGCACTGGCGGCGGTGCCGTTCTTCCAGTTTTGACTGACGACGACATAGTTGCCGTTGGTCAGCGCCGTAACACTGTATCCCACCTGATCGCCACTGGAGGCGCCGACGAGGCTGTTGGTTTCGGAGACGGCCCCGGTCAAGCCGCCGGTCCCACTGCCCCAGGTCGCCGCCCCGGCACTGGCGACGGCGCCGTTCTTCCAGTTTTGACTGCCGACGACGTAATTGCCGTTGGTCAGCGCCGTGACGCCTCCGGTACCCACCTGATCGCTGGTGGCGGTGCCGACGAGGCTGTTGCTGGCGGAGACGACACCGGCAACCCCGCTGGTGCCGTTGCCCCAGGTCACCGCTCCGGCGCTGCTGGCCGTGCCGTTCTTCCATTTGCTGCTGGCGATGACGTAATTGCCGTTGCTCAGAACCGTGACGCCCCTCGACCCCACCGCATCGCCCGCCGACGTGCCGTTCAGGGTCGAGATCAGCGCCCCGGTGGCGCCGTTGAACAGATAGACCGCGCCGGCCCCCGTCCCGCCCGTGCTGTCGCCGGTGGCGGTCACCACGATGTTGCCGCCCGACAGCGCGGACACGGATCCGCCAAAATTGTTGCCGGAGGCCGCGGCCGGGTCGATCAGCTCGAACTGCGGGTAGGACGCCGCGTCGGAAATCGTGATGTTCTTGGGGTCGAGCAGCAGCGTTCCCGCCAGGCCCGCCGTGGCCCCGGCGTCCACCGTGCCGGCGAACAGCAGAGAGTCCTTCGACGACACCTCGACCAGCCCGCCGTCGCCCCCCGCCGCCCCGCCGCGCGCCGAGGCGGCGCCGGCGAAGGTGGTCTCGCCGTCCGACCACACCACGATCCGCCCGCCGGTTCCGCTGTCGCGGGCGTCGGCGGCCAGGCTGGTCGCCGGGGTCACCAGCGTCAACTGCGCGTGCGGGGCGTCGCCGCTCCCCTGATAGTCGCCGCCGACCCGGATGCCGCCGCCGCCGGTCCCGCCCGAGGCGTCCACCGTTGCCCCGACCAGCCGGATTTCGTCGGCGAACAGATCGACCCGCCCGCCGACCGTCGTCCCGGTCGCCTCGAACTTGCCCGAGGCGTACAGCGTGCCCAGCCCGGTCAGCGACACGGCGCCCCCGGCCCCGTCCTTGCCGTTGGCGCTGGTGCGGGCGCTGCTGGTGTCGATGTAGCGCGTCGTCGCCGTCACCGCGACCCGGCCGCCCTTCCCGCTGCGCCCGTCGGCGGAAATCCGGCCCTGGTTGACCACCCGGTCGGCGGTGATCGACACCGTGCCGCCGCTGGCGCCGCGCGCCGCCAGGGCGCCGGTGTGCATCAGCATGCCGTCCGGCGCCGAAACGTCGATCCGCCCGCCGCTGCCGTCGGCGTTCTTCGCGGTGATCTTGCCCTCGGTGACGATGGCGCCGCCGTTGTCCGCCGCCGCGCTCGCGCTCAGCCACACCCGCCCCTCGCGCGTCACCGTCCCGGTCGCCCGCACCAGCCCGCCATTGTTGCCGGCCAGCGCATAGACGTTGCCGCCCGCCGCCTTCAGCTCGACCTGGGCGGCCTTGATGCGGCCAGAGGTCTCGACCTTGCCGCCGCCGTCGGCGTTGGCGACCCGGACGAACACCCGCTCGCCGTCGCCGCTTTCGTTCAGCAGGACTTCGTTGGCCGAGGCCAGGGCGACGGTCCCCTTGGGGGCTTCGATGGCGCCTGTGTTGACCACCTCGCGGGCGATCAGGACGACGTCGCCGCCGGTGGCGCTGATCTTGCCGAGATTGGTGACGCTTCCCGTCGACGCGCCGCCCTGGCTTTTGAACAGCAGGCTGCCGCCAGCCAGGAAATGGGCGTCGGCGACGTCGCGGGTGGAGGCGACAAAGGAGCCGCCGGTGACCACGGCGCCCGAACGGCCGATCACCACGCCCTGCGGGTTGATCAGGTAGAGGGTGCCGGTGGCGTTGAGGCTTCCCAGGATCTCCGACAGGGAGCCGCCGGTGACACGGTTGAGCGTGGCGCCGGAACCGTTGTCGAAGCGGACCGTGCCGCCCGCGCCGATGGAGAAGTCCCGCCAATGGACGATGCCGCGTGTCGATCCCTGGGTGATCGTCAGGGTGGCGCCGGACTGCGCGATGGCGCCGCTGCCCGCCACGAAGGCGCCGCCGCTGGGCAGCGCCGGGGTCTGGGCGAGGGCCGGGGCGGCCACGATCAGCGGCCAGAGCAGCGCCGTGGTCGACAACAGGGCGGAACGGATCCGATGGGCGGTCGGCATATCGTTACTCTTGTGAACACATAATGTTCCAAGCTAGCCGCACTGTTCCTGTTCGAACATCCCAACAACGTGTGACCCCCCGTGCCGCCCGGCTCCGGCTGGTGCGGTTCAGCCCGGCGTGGCGGCGGGCAGTCGGGCGGGAAGGTCGAGCGTGACCGTCGTCCCGGAGGCGTTCGACGCGACGGTGAGGATGGCGCCGAGGCCCTCCGCCCGGCGCCGCATGTTGCCCATGCCGTAGCTGCCGGGGCGGTCGGCGGCGCCGCCCTGTCCCCGGTCGCCGAGACGCAGGCGGACGCCGCAGTCGGCCACTGGCGACAGGTCGGCCTCGAAGCGCACCTCCTTCGACCCGCTGTGGCGCAGGGCGTTGTTGGTCGCCTCCTGAAGGATGCGGAAGATGGCAAGGGCCGCTCCCGGATGGAGTCCCTTCAAGTCCGGCAGAGGGCCGACCCGCCAAGCCAGCCCCACGCCATGAGCCGCCACCTGCGGTTCGATCCGCTCGCGGAACAGGGCGAGCATCACCCCCAGATCCTCGCCGTAATCGTCGAGCGAGGCCACGATCAACCGGAGGTCGGCCAGGGCCGCGCGGACCGTTTCCGCCACCTCGCTCTGGCTGACTTTCCGCAATTCGCACAGCGACAGGATGGACACCAGCTGTCCGGCGATGCCGTCGTGCAGGTCGCTCATCAGGCGGACCCGCTCGGCTTCAAGGGTGGCGGTTCGGGCATGGATGCGCTCGCGCTCGAAACTGCGCAGCAGCGTCTCCTCGGCGGCGGCGACCTCCTGCTTCAGGCGGTTGTTGAACTGATCCAGAATGTTCATGGTGACGGCGAAGCGCCACATGAACACGGCGCTGAAGGTCGTCAGCAGGAAGGGCGCGGCAAACCGGCGGAGGATGACGCGGAGGTCGCTGGATGTGGTCTCCACGTTCACCAGATCGCAGGTGGTCAGGATCACGATGAAGAGAAAGGCGCTGAACAGCGGCAGCGCCTCGCTGTTGCGCTCCTTGATCGCGGCGCGCGACATCACCAGGGCGGCGCAAAGCAGGTTGAGGATGCCGACCGGGGTGAAGACCCGGAACAGCAGCCATTGGTGAATCTCCGGCGGCAGCATCGTCAGGCTGGCAAAGACGAGCGCCGGCAGCAGCAGGAACACCGAGATGGGAGCCGGTGGCCGCCGGCCGACGAACAGGCAGGCCAGCGGCAGGATGAAGCAGACGCTGACGAACCGGGCATGGTTGGCGAGTTGCAGGATCCTCTCGTCAAGCGCATCGCCGACGATCGCCGGCAGGGAGGTGAGCGCCTGCGACAGCAGCATCGCACTGACCAGCAGGAAGATCTTCTCCCTGGGACGGGCGATCCACATGATCAGCATGCCCACCCCCAGGGCGATCTGCCACCCGTCGACCAGCCGGATCAGGGTGGAAAACAGGAAGGTTCGGCGGTTGTAGTCGGCCCGGAGCACGGTGTCCGGCCCGATCGCGACACGGCCGAGAAAGCCGAATTTCGCGCCGCCCGAGGTCAGGACGATCCGGAAGTCGTTGGGACCCAGCCGCAGCAGCGGAGCCGGCAGCGGAATCAACACAGGGGACGTCGACCAACTGTCGGTCTCGGACTGTTCCCAGTCGCTGGTGGCCAGGAACACCCCGTTCAGGAACACGGTGACGCGGCCTTGGTAGGACGGGACGTAGAACGAAATCAGCCGACCGTCGTCCCCCTGCCGGGAATAGGAAAGGCGGAAGGCGGCCTGGCACGGGCTGCCCACCTGGAACAGGGGGCAGCGGTAGGGCAACGCCGCCATGTCCGCCGCTGTCGCCTGTTCCGCGCCGTGCCCGGAAACACCGTCGGCGTCGAGGCGGACGTCCTCGACGTACAGGGCGCTGACGTCGGTCGGCAGGTCGAGGTTCTGGAAGACGAACCAGGCGAAGGCCGACGGCAGGAGGAGGGACAGGATCAGGAGACCGTACCAGGACCGGGTCGGTTTGCCCGGCCCGGCATCCAGGCCTGCGTCCGCGCTGTGCGGGAGATCGATCACGGTCTGGAACCCGTCTGAGCCTCAAGAACCAAGATTGATGATCTTCTGGTTGATCGCGGTGAAGACCGCCTCGCCACGGGAATTGACCTCCAGCTTGCGGTAGATGTTCTTGACATGGGTCAGGACGGTGTTGCGCGAGATGCCCAGCTTTTCCGCGATGTCGCTGAAGGTCAGGCCCTTGGCCACGCCCCACAGGATGTCGGTTTCCCGTTCGGTCAGGGACGGCAGGGACGACGGCGCGTCGTCGGCGAACGGCTTGCCCTGGATCCGGCGGACGATGGTCCGGGCGATCGAGGTCGAGATCGGCGAGAGGCCGGCCACCAGATCCAGGACCGAGCCGACCAGATCGACGGACCGGGAATCCTTCAGGATGTAGCCGGCCGCCCCGGCCTCCACTGCGGCCAGCACGTTGCGCTCGTCGCCAAGCGCTGAAACCACCATGATTTCCATGGCCGGATAGAGCCGCCGGTTCTCCCGGATGAGGTCGAGGCCGTTGCCGTCGGGCAGTTTCAGATCGGTGACGAGCACCGCCGGAAGCCGTTCGGCGCACAGGGAGCGGGCCTGTTGCAGGGTTTTGGCGACGGCGACCAGGTCCAGGCTGTCGGCGGCGCCCAGGATGGCGGTCATGCGCTCGCGGATCGGGGCGTCGTCTTCGACCAGCATGACCCTGATCCGGCGTGCCGCCGGACCAGTTGCACCCTCTGCGTATTCCGACATGCTCGACTCTCCTCACTCTCGACGGCGATCGTATCTCGTCGGCCCGTGACGCGTGCGTCGTTCCTGGTGGGAGCCGGAACCAGCACAATACCCAACAATTTCGAGTGGGCCAGCACTGATCGTCAGGGCGCCGATTACCAACCGCCGGAAGCCTCCTGAATAGGTGTTGGTGCAGCGAGGTCGGCGCGGAGGCGCCGAAGCCTGACACGACCTTCGATCAGGCGGCGCGGACGGAGTTCGGGCGTGCTTGATCGATCATGCGGTTGAGGACGGCGACGCCGATGGCGGCTTCAGCCTGCTGGCCAGGAAGCGTGCGGGTACGAAGCTGGCCGCCGAGGATGCGCTTATAGCGCGCCATCGCGGTTTCCGCCTTGCTCCGCTTTCCATACTCGGCCTGTCGTCGCCATCCGAGGCGACCGCGCTCGGCGATGCTCTGGATGTGCTGATCCCGCTGGGTTGGCTCCTCGGCACGGTGGCGCTCGACCGTTCGCGCCGACAGGTTCAGAGTGTCGCAGGCGGGACGCGCCACAGCGATCTGTTGGGCGATCATATGAACGGTCGCCGGATCGATCTCCGCCAAGCGCCGGGGAAACCGTCCATGGTCACGGAAGAATATCAGGAGCATGGCGAAGCCCAGCCGGTTCGCCGGGTGTTGGCCCGATAGCGTCCACGGACGTGGTGGAAATTTGCTGATCGTCCTGGGGGTGGGGCATGCCCCACCTCCAGGACGGCGGCCTGTGCGAAAGAGGTGGTCATTGGATTGGTCGGCTAGAGTGGAGTTGCAACGCTTCAGCTCGAACCGAAGGATGAACCCAATGACCGATGACAGTATGGCGCTGGCAGACCTGCTCCAGAAGGCCGGAGACGGCGACTTCCTACGCAGCGTCGCGGAGACGGTGTTGCAGATGCTGATGGAAGCCGACGTCGAGGGCCAGATCGGCGCTGGGCGTCATGAACGCTCCGCCGAGCGGCTGACCCACCGCAACGGCTATCGCGACCGGGCGCTGGACACGCGGCTTGGCACGCTGAACCTGCGTATCCCCCCAAAGCTGCGCCAGGGCAGCTATTTCCCGCCCTTCCTGGAGGCCCGCAAGACCAGCGAGAAGGCGCTGGTGGCGGTGATCCAGGAAGCCTGGATTGGTGGCGTCTCGACCCGGCGCGTCGACGAACTGGTCCAGGCGATGGGCCTGTCGGGGATCTCGAAATCGACGGTGTCCAAGCTGTGCCGGGACATTGACGAGCGCGTCGGAGCCTTTCTCGACCGCCCGCTGGAGGGCGAGTGGCCCTACCTGTGGCTGGACGCCACCGACCTCAAGCAGCGCGAGGGCGGGCGCATCGTCTCGGTCGCCGCCATAATCGCCGTGGCCGCCAACACCGAAGGCAAGCGCGAGATCGTCGGCCTGCACATCGGCCCCTCCGAAGCCGAGGTGTTCTGGAGCGACTTCCTGAAAAAGCTCAAGGGTCGCGGACTGAAGGGCGTCAAGCTCGTGATCTCCGACGCCCACGAAGGGCTCAAGGCCGCCATCGCCCGCATCATGGGGGCAACTTGGCAACGTTGCCGGGTCCATTGGATGAGGAACGCGCTCGCCTACGTCCCCACGGGAATCGCTTGAAGACATTCATGGCTTTCCATGAATGAGGGCGCGGAAGTAATTCTACTGTGTCATAAAGTGCGCAATTGATGGCAGCACGGACATCGCTGGAGTGTTCGGGCGAGCCTTCTGGCGATGTTGATGCGCAGGGTGGCGATGGAGGTCGGGACGTGTCGTTCAGGGCGCGATGGCGGAACCGCGTGGCCGGAAGCCTTCGGGAAGGTCAGGCGTTTCGATGCGCCCGGAGGGGGATGGTCCTGAGGGGGGAATCGCCGCCCGTTCCCTGATTAGGAAGCCGTAGGCGGTGATGCACAGCGTGGCATGATGGTGGAATCCACGCCATCCTCGGCCCTCGTAATGGCCCAGGCCAAGCTCCTGTTTGAGTTCCAGATAATCGCGTTCGATGCGCCACCGCAACTTGGCGGTCTCCACCAAGGCGTCGAGCGTGGTTGTCTGCGACAGCGTCGACAACCAGTACTTGGTCGGCTTCTCCTCGTCCTCGGGCCACTCGATCAGCAGCCACTCCTCCGGGCGGCGCTCAGCCCGCTCCTCATCGCGATGGGCCGGGTGGACGCGGACGGCGGCGAAGCGGGAGGCGAGCGGGGCGTTCGTGCCTTCGCGCCATGTCACGGGCCGCCACATCTCCGGCGCCAACCCTTCGGCCAGAGCCTTCACCGACACGGGTTCATGTCCAGGGGCGCGGCGCAAACGCTTCGGCGGCCGTCCTCTGCCACTCCAGGGCTTGGGCGGCAAGGGTTCCACCCCGGGCGGCCAGACGGTCAGCGAGGACTCGACCCCGGCGACATAGGTCAGTTCCAGTGCGGTCACGCCGTCGCGCAGGGCGGTGTCGTTGCCATAGCCCGCATCCATCAGGACCACCCCCGGCGGCAGACCCGCCGTCATGGCCGTGCGGATCTGGTCCAGCGCGATGGCGGGCTTGGTCTGGAAGCAAACACCGTCCGGGACGCCGGCCCGCGCCCGGCGTTCAGCGTCACCGGCCCATGCCTCTGGCAGGTACAGCCGGAAGGCGACGGGAAGGCTGGCGTGGTCGGTCGCCAGCGACAGCGAAACGGCGACTTGGCAGTTGTCCTGCTTGCCGATTTGGCCGCAATACTGGCGCGCCACGCCAACGGAATGGCGGCCCTTCTTCGGCATGCCGGTGTCGTCGATGATCCACGCGCGGATCGGGCCGCGCTCCAACAGCGCCGGAAGCACCAGATCGCGCACCCCGGCCAGCACGGCGGCATCGTCCCACGCCGCCTTGGCGACAAAATGATGCAAGGATTGATGGGCTGCGCCGACACGGCCAGGCTCTACCCGCGCCGCCATCGGCTCAACGCTCTTGCGCTCGCCTGGAAGGAGCAATCCCGTGCAATAGGCGCGAAACGGCACGCCGCGATCAGCGTGACCCAAAGTCGTCGCCAGACGCTCGACATACGCCGAAAACCGTGATTCGATGCCGCCTGCGGTTCCAAGGGGGGCCATACCGCCTCTCCGAACGAAGCATGAATCCCCCTTCTACAACAAACCGTTATACCAGTCCATATTTTATGACACAGTAGAACTAAAGGTCAGCGCTTCCTGCTCGCGTCGGCGGCGCGCACGCTATCGCTGGCGACGGTGATGCGACTGTCGCCCCGTGAGGCGGAAACGCTGTCCGCCGCGATCCGGTGGTCGGCGACCGGCGGACGCCCGGTGTGTCCGGGCTGCGCCTGCGATGCGGTGTATGATTGTCGGCGGGCAACCAGCGCGCCCCGCTGGCGCTGCAAGGCGTGCCGCAAGGATTTCTCGCTCACACAGGGCCGACGCCCGCACCACCGAGGTCGCGATCGCCGTCGCGGTCCTCAATCGCATGCTCGACCTGGGACGCCCGAACTCCGTCCGTAGCGCCTGAGCGAGGGAAAGGACGAGGGGGCATCATCGCCAAAATCACCTCCATGCAACACGCCTCCGGGAGTTCGATCCGGTTCAGCCCTGCGCGTCATGCAGCCGCCGATAGGCGCCGCCATGCATCAACTGGTCGTGCGGCCCCTGCGCCAGGATGCCGCCGTTGCCGATCACCACGATGCGGTCGGCGTTGCGGATGGTGGTCAAGCGGTGGGCAATGACCAGGGAGGTGCGGCCACGGGCCAGCTCCTGCAAGGAGGCCTGGATCGCCCGTTCCGTCTCGGTGTCGAGCGCCGAGGTCGCCTCGTCCAGGATCAGGATCGGCGGGTTCTTCAGGAAGATGCGGGCGATGGCGACCCGCTGCTTCTGCCCGCCCGAGAGCTTGACCCCGCGCTCGCCGACGATGGTGTCAAGCCCGTCGGGGCAGTCGGCGATCAGCCCGTCCAGCCGGGCGCGGCGGGCGGCCTCCCGGATCTCATCCTCGCTGGCGTCAAGGCGTCCATAGGCGATGTTGTCGCGCAGAGTGCCGGCGAACAGGAAAACGTCCTGCTGCACGATGCCGATCTGCCGACGCAGGGAGTCCTGGGTCACATCGCGGACGTCGTGCCCGTCGATGGTGACGCGGCCCCCCGTCACCTCGTAAAAGCGCGGCAGCAGCGACAGCAGCGTCGTCTTGCCAGCCCCCGACGTGCCGACGAAGGCCACCGTTTCCCCGGCGCGGATCGACAGCGACACCCCTTCCAGCACCGGCCGTTCCGGGTCGTAGCCGAAGGTCACGTTCTCGAACGCGATGTCGCCCTTCAGCGGCGGGGCGGCGACGGCGCCGGGTCGATCGACGATCTCCGGCACGACGGCGAGGAAATCGCAATAGCGGCGGAAACCGGCAATCCCCTTGGGGTAGTTCTCGATCACCGCCGCGATCCGCTCCAGCGGCTGGTAAAAGACGTTGATCAGCAGCAGGAAGCCGACGAAACCGCCGATGGTCAGTTCGCCCTCATAGACGAACCAGGTGCCCGCGACCAGAACCACCACCTGCACCAGCCGCATGCCGAGATAATTCAGCCCCAGGCTGATCGCCATGATGCGGTAGCCGTTCAGCTTGGCCCGCTTGTAGAGTCCGTTGTCCTCGGCGAACAGGGCGCGCTCGTGCGGTTCGTTGGCAAAGGCGCGGACGACACGGGCGCCGCCCACCACCTCCTCGATCCGGGCGTTGAAGGCGCCGACCCGCTCGAACTGGGCATGCCAGTTGGCGGTCATGTCGCTGCCAAAGCGCAGGATCAGCACCATCACCACCGGCACGATCAGCAGCGTCAGCAGGGCAAGCTGCGCATGCACCGACAGCATCAGCGCCAGCGCGCCCAGGAAGGTCATCACCGCGATGAACACATCCTCCGGCCCGTGGTGGGCCAGTTCGCCGATCTCCTCCAGATCCTTGGTCAGGCGGGCGACCAGATGGCCGGTTTTCTGCCCATCGAAGAAGCGCAGCGGCAGCCGTTGCAGATGGTCGAAGGCGCGGCGGCGCATCTCCGTCTCGATCTCGATCCCCAGCACATGCCCCCAGTAGGTCACGGCCGCGATCAGCCCGGTGTTGGCCAGATAGATCAGCAGCAGGCCCAGGCTGGCCAGCAGGATCAGCCCCCAGTCGCCGCCTGGCAGCAGCCAATCCACATACGCCGTCACCGCAAAGGGAAACCCCAGCGACAGCAGGCCGGACAGGATCGCCCCACCGAAATCGATGATGAACAGCCCCTTGTGCGGGCGGTAATAGCTGAAGAAGTCCTTGACCACGAAGGAAGCCCCTGATTGCGCCGATGCCGGACCGCCGGTGAAAAGCGGCGGCCATCTCTCTGACGCGCCGGAGGGCGCGGCCTCGCAAAAATTCCTGAATTCAGAGCGCCGCGTCCTGAGCATGGAACATGCGCGCGCCGCTCCGAGTCTTGATGGATCGAGCGGATTCGCCCGGCGCATCGATTCCGACGCAACGCGATCCGGGTTAGCGGCGGTCGGCGCGCGACAGGGCGTCCACGAAATGGCCCATCGCCAGCTTCATGTCGTTGAACACGGTCCCCGGCGACACGCCGAGATGGGCGGCGATCTGCGGGTAGGACATGCCCTCCACCCGGTTCAGCACCCAGACGCGGCGGGCGCGCTCCGGCAGGGCCTCCATCGCGTCCATGAACTGGGCCAGCCGTTCGCGGTGGAGAAGCCGCTCCTCCACCGATGGGGCGTCGCAAGCGACCTCCAGCGGGTCGCCGGTTTGCGAAGCGGGGGCCTCGAACCGTTCCTGGGTGCGGCGGCGGCGGATCTGATCGAGAGCAAGATTGTGGACGGTGCGGTGCAGAAAGGCCCCAATGTTGTCGATCGGCCCCTTCTGCGCCGCGTTGCAGGCCCGCAGGTAGCTTTCCTGGATCACATCCTCCGCCGTCGGCACATCACGGACGATGCGCAGGGCGCGGCCCAACAGGGATTGGCGGTGATCCAGATAAATGGCGGTCAGACTTGCGGGCATGGTTGGCCTATCCGTCGCGCTGAGCGCTTCCTCGGGGTCGTCAGCGATTGATAATGATTCTTATTTGTGACTGTCAAGCCACGCCGAATTTTTCTGCGGCGCTGTGTGTGGCCGTTCCACCTCTCGAACGTCTAAGATGCAAGCGCAGACGGACAGAGGACGGGCGACACGGGTGGTTCAGAACAAGCCAAACGGAAAGACGGCGGAAACCGACGGCCGCCATGCCGATCCGGTGACGGATGCGGCGCTCGACTGGTTCGTCCGGCTGCTTGACACGCCGACCGATCCGGCGACGCTGGCCGCCTATCGGGCGTGGCGGGAAGGCGATCCACGCCACGCCCGCGCGTTCGACCGGCTGACCGAGATCGGGGGCATGCCGGAACTGCGCAGCGTCACGCTGGCGCATCGGTCGACGCCTCCGGCGCCAGTGCGGCAGGCCCGGCAGACGCGGCGCGCCTGGCTGGGCGCGATGGCGGCCTCGGCGCTTCTGGCCATGGTCGGAGCGCACCTCTATCCCGACCTGAAAACGCGCTGGAGCGCCGACCACCGCACCGACACCGGCGAACGGCGCGAACTGGCGCTGCCCGACGGGTCACGCCTGCTCCTGGACAGCGACAGCGCGGTGACGGTGGCCTTTGACGGCAGGGAACGCCGCGTGACCCTGTTGCGCGGACAGGCCTGGTTCGACGTGGTGCGGGACACCGCCCGTCCCTTCCGCGTGGCCGCTGGCTTCAGCGAGGTCGAGGTGACGGGGACCGCCTTCTCCGTGCGGTCGGACGACCAGGAGGATTCCGTGTTCCTGGAACGCGGACGGGTGACGGTTCGTCGGCCGGACGATCCCGGCCGGGCCATGGTGTTGGCTCCGGGCGACCGCCTGACCGCCACGGCGCTGGGCCTGACCATGCAGCCCCGGCCCAATCCGGCCGAGATTCTGTCCTGGCGCGATGGCCGCTACGCCTTCCACAACGAACCGCTGGCCGCCGTGGTGGCGACGCTGCGGCGCCACCACCCCGCCCCCATCCTGCTGCTGGACGACCGCATCGCGGCGGAGCGGGTCAGCGGCAACTACCGGCTCGACGATCCGCTCGGGGCGTTGGCGGCGCTCGCCGGGATGGTCGGGGCACGGATGACCGTCCTGCCGGGCGGCATCACCGTTCTGCGCTGATTCCCAATGAGCTGAGAATCGCTCGCATCTTTTTTTGTGAGGGTCCGCGTCCCCACACGTCTGGCGAAGAGGGGGGGTAGGCTTGACCGCCTGCGATTGATCCCCCTGCACCAGATTGAGACGGGAGTTGCAGGACATGGTCGGCCGTACGGCATCGATAGTCGGAGTTGGGGAGTTCAGCCGGTCGCGGGTCGCCGGGCGTTTGTTTGCCGCATTGATGACCTCCACGGCGCTTGGCGCCACGCTGGTGGCGGTCCCCGCTGCGGCCCAGCAGGCGACAGCGCCAGCCGAACGTCCCGCCGCCTTCGCGCTGCCCGCACAGCCGCTGCGCGGCGCGCTGGACGCCTTCAGCCGACAAACCGGCTGGCAGATCGGTTTTCCCGGCACGCTGACCGACGGGCGCACCTCCCACGCGGTCAGCGGTTCCATGGCGCCGGCCCAGGCGCTGGAAAGCCTGCTGACCGGCACCGGCGTGACCTACCGCCTCAGCGGCCCGGCCACCGCCACGCTGGTCCCGGCCCCCGCCGCCTCTTCCGCAGGCGAGACGATGGCGCTGGGTCCGGTGTCGGTCACGGCCGCCGCCCCGGCTCCCAGCGGTCCCGCGCAAATCCTGATCACCAAGGAGGATCTGGACCGCAAGAACCCCGGCGACATCCGCGACGTCTTCGCCAACGAGCCAGGGGTGCGCGTCGGCAGCTCGGTGCCGATGTCGCAGAAGGTCTATGTGAACGGCGTGGAGGAGACCAACCTGTCCGTCAGCATCGACGGCAGCCGACAGAACAACAAGGTGTTCCACCACAACGGCACCACCCTGATCGATCCCGCCTTTCTCAAGACCGCCCGCGTCGACGCCGGGGTGGCCCCGGCTGATGCCGGGCCGGGGGCGCTGGCCGGATCCATCGCCTACGAGACCAAGGACGCCCGCGACTTCCTGGAGGGCGACGGCGTCGGCGCGTTCGTCAAGTCCAGCTTCGGGACCAACGGCTCGGTCTTCACCAACAGCCTCGCCGGTTACGGTCGTCACAAGGGGCTGGAGGGGCTGGGCTATGTCACCTACGCCAAGGGTGGCCGGTTCAAGTCGGGCGATGGCGGCAAGGTCGAGGGGACCGAGACCGACCTGAAGAGCGGCTTGGCCAAGCTCGCCTACGAGTCCGACGTCGGCCACCGCGTCCAGGTCAGCTACGAGCGGGTCTATGACGACGCGCCGCGCCCGTTCCGCGCCAATGTCGGATTCATCTCCGGCCGTCCGGCCTGGGAGCCGAGCGTGCGCGACTACACGCTGGACCGCCAGAACCTGGTCTTCACCTACACCGACAGCCAGCCGACCGACCTGTGGAACCCCAAGGTCGTGGTCGCCTATGGCCGCACCGACATCGAAACCCCGATCTACACCCGCCCGGTCGGCGCCAGCACGGTTCCCGGCAGCTATCCCGGCAAGGGAGCCACCAGTTCGCTGAACGGCAAGCTGGAGAACGTCTTCACCGTCGGATCGGGGACCATCACCACCGGAACCGACTTTTACGTCGATCACGCCAAGTATGAAGACCGGACCATGACGGCGGCCGAAAAGGCCCGCAATGTTGGGATCTATGGACAGGCGCGGCTGACGCCGGTGGAGCGGGTCCGCCTGTCCTTCGGTCTGCGCGGCGATCAGCAATGGTTCGAAGGCACCACCGGCGAGGAGTGGGCCAACAGCGGCGCCAGCCACAACATTTCGGGCGAGGTGGACATCCTGCCCGAGCATCTGACCGCCAAGGCCGGCTATTCGCGAAGCTGGGGCGGCGTTCAACTGGCCGAGAACTTCGTGATGAATCCGGCCTGGCGCTATGGCGCTGGCCCGCAGCCCGTGACCGCGACCAACCTGACCGCCGGACTGGTCGCCCGCTATCAGGGCTTCACCGCCGAAGGCCGCGTTTTCCGCACCGATCTGGATGACGTGCGCGCGCCACGCTACGCCGTCGGCAGCGGCACGCTGTTCCGCGATGTCCGGTCGAAAGGGTACGAGCTGGGCTTGGGCTACACCTGGGACACCGGCTATGTCCGCGCCAAATACGCCAACATCGACGTCACCATCGACGGGCTGCCCGCCGATTCTGACACCGGCACCTACATCGCCACCCCGGTGGGCCGCGTCTACACCATCGGCGGCGCCCACACCATCCCCAAATGGGAGCTGACGGTCGGCGCCGACGTCGAGATCGTGCTGGACCACAACAAGGTCCAGGCCGGTCAGAAGCCGCTGAAAGGCTATGAGACCGTCAACCTGTTCGTCGAACACAAGATTCCGCACCTGTCCAACCTGACGCTGCGCGCCGACGTCCGCAACCTGTTCGACGAGACCTACGCCGACCGCGCCACCTATGGGCAGGAGTTCGGGACCGTCACCCCGCTGTACCAACCGGGCCGAACCGTCCTGCTGACCGCGTCGGCGAAGTTCTGACCCTTTCACCACAATCGGGAGCCTCCCCGCATGCTGCATTCAACCGCCCATTTCGAGACGGAGCACGGCAAGCGCTACGCCACCCAGCTCTGCCGCCACTTCGCCCACAAGATCGAAACGGTGGAGACCGCAGAGGGTGGGGAATGCCGATTCTCCATCGGCGCCGCCCGGCTGCGGGCGACTCCCGACCGGCTGACCATCGAGGCCAGCGCCCCCACCCCGGCGGAGTTGGCCGAGCTTCAGTCGGTGGTGGAAAGCCACTTGCTGCGCTTCGCCTTCCGCGAAGGCGACCGGCGGCTCGACTGGGCGGCGTAAGGCCGCCGCCCTCACAGCCGCCCCTACAGCCGTCATGTCCGAAGCCCTTCAGGATCGGCAAACCATGCGTTCCACCCAGCAGATCGCCGAACACGCGACCTTTCAAAACTTCGCGAACTGCTATTGGCGGGAGATCGACACCGGCCGGACCGTCCGGCACGGCCCGGAGGCCGGGCCGGTTGTCGAGTGCGTCGAATGGCTGCTGCCGTCGCAGCGGACCGCGCTGCGGGCGGAAATCGTTTCGCGCTCGCTGTGCGGCCCCTGCGGCTTCGGGCGGATTTGGAAACGCGCCCTGCCCGACGCCCCTGCCGACACGGCGCCCACAGATACGGCCCCCAGCTCTCCCTGGCGGCAGACCGAACCCTTCACCGCGCTGTGCGGTCTGGCCAGCGAGAGCTATCGCCGGATGGAGGGGAAGAACGCCGGGGCCGACCTGCGCGGCAGCGAGTTGGAGCTGCTTCTGCGCGTCCTGCAAAGCTACCAGTCGGTCCAGCGCTATCTGAACGCCACCCCGGCGGCGGACCGCGACGAGGACGAGTTCATCGCCGCCGAACAATCGCTGGTGTTCGGCCACTGGCTGCACCCCACCCCGAAAAGCCTTCAGGGAATGACGCCGTGGCAGCAGCCGACCTACGCCCCGGAACTGGGCGGGCGGTTCCGCCTGCGCTGGTTCGCCGCTCCGGCGTCGCGGGTCAGCCACCGTTCCGCCATTCGCCAATCAGCGCCGGAGATGATCGCCGCCATTCTCGGCGCCTCCTCCTCCCGGCTCGCCCTGCGGGAGGGTGAGCAGTTGATCCCGATGCACCCGCTCCAGGCCGAAGCGCTGGCGCTCGACCCGGCGGTGCGGACGATGCTGGACAGCGGCGCGCTGCGGGCGCTGGGAGAGGCCGGGCCGGAGTTCACCGCCACCTCGTCGGTGCGGACGGTCTACAGCCCGGACAGTCCTTGGATGCTGAAATTCTCGCTGCCGGTGCGCATCACCAACTCGATCCGGATCAACCGGCGGCACGAGTTGGACGCGGGCGTCATCATGGCCAAGCTGATCGGCGCAATCGGGCCGGGGTTGAGTCCGCGCTTCGGTTTCGTGCTCGATCCCGCCTACATCACGCTGGACGCGGCGGACGGTTGCGAAAGCGGGTTCGAGGTGATCCTGCGCGAAAACCCCTTTGCCAACGGTCGCCAGCGCGGCGTCGCCACCATCGCGGCGCTGACCGCCGACCCGCTGCCCAACCGCCCCTCCCGCCTGGAACGGATCGTGCGCCGCGTCGCGACGGAGCGTGGCGGCAGCGTGGGCGAATCGGCCCGCCGCTGGTTCGACGCCTATCTCGACTGCGCGCTCGATCCGGTGCTGCGCCTGTACGACACCCACGGCGTGGCGCTGGAGGCGCACCAGCAAAACGGGTTGCTTGAACTGCGCGACGGGATGCCCGCCCGCTTCCTCTACCGCGACAACCAGGGCTTCTACCTGTCCGCCGCCTACCGCGACCGGCTGCGCCGGTTGATCCCGGAGGCCGACAACATCCGCTCCCTCTATTACGAGGAGGGGGAGATCAACCGGCGCTTCTCCTACTACGTGATCGTCAATCAAATCTTCTCGGTGATCGCCCGCCTGGGCAAGGACCGGCTGGCCGAGGAAGACGATTTGCTGCGCCTTCTGCGCGCCCGGCTGGAACGGCTGGCCCTGTCGTTGACCGGGGCGGGGCGGCGCTTCGCCGAAGGGGTGCTGGACAGCCCGACCATCGGGGCCAAGCTGAACCTGACCACCCGCCTGCTCGACATCGACGAGCTTGAGACCGCCAGCGAAGCCGATCTGTACGCCCAATGGCCCAACCCGCTGTGCCGAACCGGCGCGGCGGCGGTCGAACGGGGGCATCATGCCTTTTCCGCGTGACCTGCCCGGCCGCCCGGAGGAACGGGTGGTCCGCCAGCTTGCCGCCGCCCTGCTGTTCGAGGGAATCGTCGAACCGGCCGCCACCGGAAACGAGGGGCTGCTCTGGCGCTCCGGCGGGCGGGAGTTCCGCTGCCGCGCCGCCGCCGGGCCGTTCGGGCGTCCGCGCGTCCAAACGGGATCGGTCGAGATGCGGGACGAGGACGGCGTCTGGCGCGCCGCCCCGCTGGACCGGATGGTCGTTGGCCTCGACGCGACCGAGGCGAGCCGCGCCGGTCTGCTGGCCGAGTTGGAGCGCACGGTGACGCTCTGCCGCTGGAACGCCGCCAACCTGCCCGCCACGCCGCGCCACGGCCTGCCCTTTCCCGACTTGGAAGGTCGGCTGGAGGAAGGGCATCCCTACCACCCCTGCTTCAAGGCGCGGCTGGGCTTCGACGAGGCCGACCATGCCGCCTTCGGGCCGGAGGTCGGGCGGCGCTTCCAACTGGTTTGGCTGCTGGTCGCCCGTTCGTGCCTGCATCAGGCCCTCCCCGCCGCGACCCTGGCCGAGGAGGAGGCGTTCTGGCGCGCCGAACTCGGTCCGGTCGCTTGGGCGGAGGTTCAACAGCAACGAGCCGCGTTGAACCGCCCGGCCACCGATTTCGGGCTGCTGCCGCTGCACCCCTGGCAATGGTGGGCGCTGCGCGAGGGGGAGTTGGCCCCAGTGTTCGCCCCCTGGCTGGCCGATGGGCGCGCGGTCTGTCTGGGGCCGCTCGGCGATCATTACCGGGCCAGCCAGTCGGTGCGCACGGTGATGAACGTCGCTGACCCGCGCAAGGCCGACGTCAAGCTGGCGCTGAACATCGTCAACACGGCCTCCCGCCGGATCCTCGAACCGCATTCGGTCTGCACCGGCCCGGCCATCTCCGACTGGCTGTGCGGGGTGGTGGCGGACGACGCTGATTTCCGCGAGCGCTACCCGCTGACCCTGCTGCCGGAATATGCCGGGATCATCGCCGACCGCGATGGCCCGCTGGCCGGGCAAATGGCGGCGCTGTGGCGGCGCAGCGTGCAATCGACGCTGGGCGAGGGCGAAGCCGCCATTCCCTTCAACATGCTGATGGTGACGGAGGCGGACGGCGCCGCCTTCGCCGCCCCCTGGATCGAGCGGTACGGGCTGTCGCCCTGGCTTGACCAACTGCTGGCGGTGGCGGTGCTGCCGGTCTGGCATCTGCTGGTCCGCCACGGCGTCGCGGTGGAGGCGCACGGGCAGAACATGGTGCTGGTCCACCGCGACGGCTGGCCGGTGCGGCTGATCCTGCGCGACTTCCACGACAGCGTCGAATACGCGCCGGACTTCCTGGCCGCCCCCGACCGGCTGCCCGACTTCCCGAACCTGCACCCGGCCTACCGCGAGGCCCCGCCCGACCGTTATTATTGGGCCAGCGGGGTCGATCCGCTGCGCGAGCTGGTGATGGACACGCTGTTCGTCTTCAACCTGACCGAACTGTCCGACCTGCTGGCGTTGCAACACGGCCTCCCCGAGAGCGCGTTCTGGCAACGGGTTCACGATCTGGTGGAGGGCCACGCCCGCCGCCATGGGCTGGAGGAGCGGCTCCGCCGCGTCGGCCACGCCGCGCCTGAGATCCTCACCGAATCCCTGCTGCGGGGCAAGCTGCTGCGCGCGCGGGAGGAGATTCACCACACCGTTCCCAACATCTTCGCGCGGTTCGCGCCGGAGACTTCCCCCGAGAGCATCCGATGATCCGCATCGACGACCGATCCTATTCACGGGCGGAGGTGGAGGCGTTGATCGCCGCCCACGCCAAACAGGCCCGCCTGTCCGACCGCCCCGGCGCACGCTTCGCGGTCTGTTTCGCGAACACCATCGACTGGCTCGCCCTGTTCTTCGCCATCCGGGCGGCGGGGGGCAGCCTGCTGCCGCTGCACCCCTCCACCCCGCTGGAGGCGGCGCGTCGGCTGGCGCGCGACAGCGGTTGCCACGCGCTCTACCACAACAGCCTGACGGCGGAGGAAATCGCCCCGCCGCCCGCGTCGCCGGAGCCGGGCCAACTCCTCCAGATGAGTTCCGGCACGACCGGCGCGCCCAAGCGGATCGCGCGGAGCTGGGCGGAGATCGACCGCGAGATCGAAAGCTATGTCGGCTTCTTCACCGATCCAGTCGGCATGACCCCGGTGATCGCCTGCCCGACCACCCATTCCTATGGCCTGATCTGCGGGTTGCTGGTTGGGCTGCGGCGCGGGGCGGAGCCGGTGATCCTCGACACCACCAATCCGAAATTCCTGCTGACGGCGCTGCGGCGGATCGATAAGCCGCTGCTCTATTCCTCCCCCGTCATCCTGCACACGCTGGCCCGGCTGCTGCCGGAGGGCGAGCGCATCCATGCGGCGATGACCTCCGGCACCCTGCTGCCGGAACCCTGGTTCGAGCGCATCCGCAGCCGGACGGTCCATATGTTCCAGCAATATGGCTGTTCGGAGGCCGGTTGCATCGCGATCAACCCCGACATGGTGGCCAGCGCCGAACTGGGCCGCGTGTTGCCCCACCATCGCCTGTCCGCCGGAACCGCCGACGCCCCGGCGGAAATCGTGCTGTCGGCTTCGGATGGCGCGATCCACACCCGCGACCTGGGGTATGTGCGTGAGGACGGCATGCTGATGTTCCTGTCGCGGCTGGACGACACCATCAACGTCGCCGGTCTCAACGTGTACCCGCAGGAGGTGGAGGACGTGGCGATGGCGCTGCCCGGCGTCACCGACGCCGTCGCCTTCCGTCGCACGGACCGCTTCGCCGGTGAACGGGTCGCCCTGCTGTTCTCCGCCGCCGCCGAGGTGACGGACCGGGCGCTGCGCGACTGGTGCCGGGACAATCTGGCCGCCCACCAGCAGCCGGGTGAGTTGATCCGCGCCGACGCCCTGCCGCGCATGGCCAACGGCAAGATCAGCCGCCGCGAGGTTGCCGCCCGTTACGCGGGGTCCGCATCGTGACGGCGACCATGACCGGGCCGGAAATCGTCGCGGCGATCCACACCGTCCTGCGCGACCATCTGGACAACCGCCATCTCGACCATTTCGGACCCGAAGCGCGGCTGAACGAGGATCTCTACCTCGACTCCGTGCTGATGATGGAACTGTTCCTGCAATTGGAACTGTCCTTCGGGCTGGAGGCGCCGGACGAGCTGATCACCTCGCGCGATCTGGCCACGGTGGCCGATGTGGCCGGGCTGTTCGTCGGCCCCCGCCCGACCGATGCCGCTGCGGACCTTCCGCCCGGCAGCGCCCCCTCTGGCAGCGTCCCCCCCGGCAGCGTCCATGCCGAGGAGTATCAGGACCTCAAGATCCACTGCGTCGTCAGTTGCTTGTGCGACGCGCTGAAGCGGGCGGGGATCGACCATCGCCCCTTCTATTTCGGGGTGTGGGACGCCGGGTTCGACGTCGGGGCCGACCATGTGTTGCGTTATCACAGCTCCGGCGTCAGCCATGATTTCTTCTGCGACTGGTACCGCCGCCTCTACGGGGCGGAGGTGCGGCAATGGTACGACCATGCCCGCAGCAAAGAGGACAATCTGGCCCATCTGACCGATCTGGTGGAACGGCGGCCGGACAGCCTGTCCATCATGGCGATGATCGACCTGTTCCACCTGCCCGAGCGTGAGAACAAGTTCAATCAGAACCCTTTTCCCCATTACCTGATGCTGGAAAGCGCCAGCGACCCGGCGGTCTACCGGGTCCGCGACCCCGATTTCCGCTGGGAAGGGGACATTGCGCGGGACCGCATCGCCAACGCCTTCCTCCAGCCCAGCGTCGCTGGCGGATACCTGTTCGACCGGCGTGACCTGCGCCCCGCCCGGCCAACCGACGTCGCCGCCTATTTCGACGCCTGCTTCCTGCCGGACGTCAACCCGCTGACCGCTGCGGTCCGGGGCATCCTGGCGGCGCATGTGGAGGGGGCCGACGGACTGTCAACAGCGGGCCTTTCGCATGCGCTGCGTGAACTGCCGGTGTTCGCCATCCGCAAATACGCCTACGAGCACGGATTCGCCTTCTTCTGGCGGGCGCTGCGGCTGCCCGACGACCGCTTCCTCGCGCACTGCGACGCGATCGAGGCGCTGTTCCAGGGCTTCAAGACGCTGCATTACGCGGCGCTGCGCCTTGCCCAGACCGGCGATCTCGGCCTCGCTCCCGACCTGTTCGACCGGCTGGACCAGCTCGACCGGATGGAGACGGCCCTGAAGGACGCGCTGGCCGCCGTTTTCCGGCAATGGCGCGCCGCCGCCGTCCCAGCCCCCGCATTTTCCGAGGTGGCGTGATGAAACTGTCGCTCTGCACCATCAGCTTCCGGCACCATCTGGTCTCGCTGGAGGAGCTGGCCGTCTGGGCCGCCGACAACGGTTTTCACGGAATCGAGCTGTGGGGGGCGCACGCCCGCAACATGGCGGCGGTGTCCGACCGGGGTGGCGACTGGCTGGCGGCGTTCGGCCTGTCGGCGCCGATGCTCAGCGATTACCTGCCGCTGGACGGCGACACTGACGCGCTGGTGCGCAAGACGCTGGACCTCTGTCGGTTGGCGCAGCGCTGGGGCGCCCGCAAGATCCGCACCTTCGCCGGAAGCGCTGGCAGCGCCGAGACCTCGCCGGAGCGGACGATCTTCATCGCTGAGCGGCTGCGCACCCTGTGCGGGCTGGCCGCCGACCATGGGCTGTCGCTGCTGGTGGAAACCCACCCCGGCACCCTGGCGGACAGCCTGACATCCACCCGCGCGCTGATCGCGGCGGTCGGCCATCCGGCGCTGAAGATCAATTTCGATGTGCTGCACGTCTGGGAGGGCGGCGACGATCCGGTGGCCGCCCGGCGGGCGCTGCGTCCGCACATCGGCCATTACCACCTGAAGAACATCCGTGATCGCAGCGACCTGCCGGTGTTCGAACCGGGCAACGTCTACGCCGCCGCCGGGCGGCGCGACGGCATGGTCCCGCTGTTCGACGGGGCGGTGGATTATCGCCGCTTCCTCGCCGAACTGGCCGACGATCCGACGGCGGAAGGGTCGCTGGAATGGTTCGGCGACGATTGCTACGCGGTGCTGCGCCACGACCGCGAGGCCGTCGAGGCAACGCTGGCGCCGGCCACCGTGACCCGCCGCTTCGGCGGAACAGCGCGGTGTTGAGGGAGACTGGTGGAGGCATGAACAGGATGGGTTGGTTTGGGCGGTTGGCGGCGGTCGCCGCGCTGTGCCTCTCCCCGCTGGCCGCAACGGCGGCGGAGATCGCGACCGCGCTGGGGCCGGTGTCCATCAAGGATGGTCCGAAAAGTGTCGCCGTGTACGACGTCGCCGCGATCGACACGCTGCTGTATTTGGGCGTCCGGCCAACCGGAACGCCGAAAAAGCTGTTCGTGCCGGACCTGGAGGCAAAGCTCAAGGGAACCGCTTCCGTCGGCATCCTCCAGGAACCCGATCTGGAGGCGTTGAGCGCGCTCGCCCCCGATCTGATCATCGTCGGCGGACGCTCCTCCCACCAACTCGCCACGGTGCGCCAGGTGGCGCCAGCCATCGACATGACCATCGACGGCAAGGATCTGCTGGCCGACGCCCGCCGCCGCCTGTCGGCCTATGGCGACCTGTTCGGACGGCGGGCGGAGGCCAAGGCGGCGCAAGAGCGGATCGACAACGCGGTGGAGGCTGCGCGCAAGGCGGTTGCCGGGCGTGGTCGGGCGCTGATCGTGATGACCAACGGGCCGAAACTGTCGGCCTATGGCGCCACGTCGCGCTTCGGCTGGCTGCATTCGGAGCTGGGCATTCCGCCCGCCGTGCCTGAGTTGGGGGCCGCCCTGCACGGCGAGGTGGTTTCGTTCGAGTTCATCCGCAAGGCCAATCCGGATTGGTTGATCGTGCTGGACCGCACCGCCGCCATCGGCGAGACTGGGGCCAGCGCCCGGGCGACGCTGTCCAACGATCTGGTGGCGCAAACCGTCGCCGGGCGCACCGGCCAGATCGTCCATCTGCCCCCCGCCGACTTCTACATCGCCGCAGGCGGCGTGTCGGCCACGCTTCGGGTGCTGGCCCGGATCGAGGAACAGTTCCGGGCCGCGCCATGATGATGGCCCCGGTCGTTTCCGGGCGCGTCGCAGGCGTCGGGACGGTTCTCGTCTGCGCCCTGCTCTGCGCCGCCAGCCTGTCGGTCGGGGTTTCCGACCTGTCCGTCGCGGACGGGGCCGAGGCGCTCGACACGCTGCTGATCAGTCGGCTGCCGCGCACGCTGGCGGCGATCCTGGTCGGGGCCGGGCTGGCCATCGCCGGGCTGGTGATGCAGACGCTGGCGCGCAACCGCTTCGTCGATCCCGGCATCGGCGGAACCGAACAAAGCGCGGCCTTCGGCATCCTGCTGGTCACGCTGCTGTGGCCGACGGCCTCGATCCTGGAGAAGATGGCCGTGGCGACGCTGACCGCCATCGTCGGCACCGCCGCCTTCCTGCTGCTGGTCCGCCGCCTGCCGCCGACCCAACCGTTCCTGATGCCGCTGTTCGGCCTCATCTATGGCGGGGTGATCGCCGCCGGTGTGACCTTCATCGCGTGGCAGACCGACCTGCTGCAATATCTCGACATCTGGATGAACGGCGATTTCTCCGGAATCCTGCGCGGGCGGTACGAATTGCTGTGGCTGGCGGCGGCGCTGGTGGCGCTGTCCTGGTGGTGCGCCGACGCGTTGACCGTCGCCTCGCTGGGCAAGGAGGTCAGCGTCGGCCTCGGCCTTGATTACGAACGGATGGTGCAGGCCGGGCTGGCGGTGGTGGCGCTCTTGTCGGCGATGACGGTGGTGGTGGTTGGCATGATCCCCTTCGTCGGGCTGATCGTGCCCAATCTGGTTTCCCGCCTGCGCGGCGACAACCTGCGCGGTTCCCTGCCCTGGGTGGCGCTGGGCGGGGCCGCGCTGACGCTGGGCTGCGACGTGCTGGGCCGATTGCTGCGTCACCCGTACGAGATTCCCATCGGCACGATCCTCGGCGCTGTCGGCGCGGCGCTGGCCCTCTGGCTGTTGGCGGGGCGTCATGAGCGCGGTTGAACGGCGGGTGTGGCTGGCCGCTGGTCTCGCCCTGCTCTGCGTTGTCCTGCACATGGCCGTCGGGCTGCGCGGCAACCTCGCCTTCGTGCTGGAACTGCGGGCGCTGAAGCTGCTGGCGCTGGTCCAGGTGGCGGTCGCGGTGGCGGTCGCCACCGTTCTGCTTCAGACGGTCACGGGAAACCGCATTCTGACCCCGTCGATCATGGGACTTGACGCGCTCTATCTTCTGGGCCAGACGGCGATGGTCTTTCTGCTGGGCGGGCTGGGGTTCGCCGGGATCGATCCCCGGTTGAAGTTCCTGGCGGCCCTGCTGGCGATGGTCGGAATCGCCGCCGCTGTCTTCCTGCCGATCCTGCGTCGGCACCTATCGCTTTACCGCATGCTGCTGACCGGGGCGCTGCTGGGCATCCTGTTCCGCAGCCTGACGTCCTTGCTGGCGCGGCTGATCGACCCCAACGATTTCGCGGTGCTCCAGGGGGCCAGCTACGCCAACTTTTCGGCGGTGCGCGGCGACCTGCTGGTGGTGGGGTGTGTTCTGACCGCCGCCGGAACGGTGACGGCCTGGCGGCTGCGCCACGCGCTGGACGTGGTGGCGCTCGGTCCGGCGGCGGCGACGGCGCTGGGCATCGACTGGAGCCGCCAGATCACCGCGATCCTGGCTCTGGTGGCGATGCTGGTGGCGGTGTCCACCGCCCTGGTCGGCCCGGTGGTTTTTCTGGGGCTGGTGGTGGTGGCGTTGGCGGAGCGGCTGACCGGCACCCAACGCCACGCCGTGCTGCTGCCGACCGCCGCCTTGATCGCGGTGGCGGTGTTGGTCGGTGGCCAGACCCTGTTGCAGCATGGGCTGGGCGGAGCCGGAGCGCTGGGGGTGGTCGTGGAGTTCGTGGGCGGATTGCTTTTCCTGTTCCTGCTGGCGACGGAGCGCAGACGATGATTGAGATTGAGGGCGTCGGCCTGAGCCACCATGGGACGACGATCCTGCACGATGTCGCCCTCACCCTGCCAAAGGGGGAGCTGATCGCGCTGATCGGCCCGAACGGCGCCGGAAAATCCAGTCTGTTGTCGCTGGTGGCCCGACTTCAGCCGTTGCAGCGCGGGCGCATCGCGGTGGACGGGCTGCCGGTCGACCGCACGCCGGGCCGCGATCTGGCCCGGGTGCTGACCGTCATGCGCCAGGACACCGGCTTCGCCGGTCGGCTCAGCGTGCGGGAGCTGGTCGGGTTCGGTCGCTTCCCCCATGGCCGAGGGCGGTTGACCGACGGGGACCGCGCGCTGATCGACGAGGCGCTGGCGCTGTTCGACCTGACCGCATTGGCCGACCGCGACCTGATGACCCTGTCGGGCGGACAACGGCAGCGCGCCTTCGTCGCCATGGCCTTCTGCCAGGGCACCGACTACCTGCTGCTGGACGAGCCGCTGAACAACCTGGACATGATGTATGCCCGTCAGATGATGCGGCTGCTGCGCGAGATGGTGGAGCAGCGCGGGCGCACCGTGGTGATTGTGCTGCACGACATCAACTATGCCGCCGCCTACGCCGACCGCATTGTGGCGCTGAAGGACGGCCGCATCGTCGCCCACGGTTCGCCGGACGACATCCTGACCGTCGATCTGTTGGAGCGGCTCTACGGCTATCGCATGCAGGTCCACCGGATCGACGGGCAACTGTTGGTGCGGCACCATGATTGACCGATTCCGGACACGAAAAAGCCAGCAATCCATTTGGATTGCTGGCTGATGTGGTTGCCGACAATCTGCTTGAAGCGGCCGATCTGGTTCTCAACCCGGGCTCGGACAGTGTAGCCGCTGTCCCGCTGCCAAGCCCGGCGCCCGGTCTCGGCGATCGCGTGGATGTGCTGCTTGGCGCCGTCAATGCCGTGGGACTGAGAACTGTGTCCTCTCGCGGCGGCACGGGTGACGTCGGCGGCGGGATGGCGCTCATGCACGGCGGCATAGACGGTGGTGGGACGGTTGTAAGCGCCGTCCCCGGTGAACGAAGCCATCGGAGCCTGGATCTGATCGAGCGGCGCCGCGACTTCGGCGGCATCGTCACGGTCGTGATCGGTCAGGGTGGCGCCAGACCGAGGGCTTGCCGGGTTCCCCTATGCGCCCGCTTGGTCTGGAGCTGCCGACTCCCCTGATGGAAGCTGGTCCGATCAGAAGGCGGGCCAATCAGAACGCAGGTCGATCAGAAGGCGGCGCGCACGCCCGCGTACACCGCGCGCCCTTCGCCGGGGTAGAAGATCGAGGTGGCGACCCGGCGGGCGTCCGTCACCGTGCCAATGTCGCTGATGTAACGCTTGTTGGTCAGGTTGCGGCCATCGATGAAGATCAGCAGGCCGTTGGAAAACTCCTTGCCGACCTGAAGCCCCAACAGCGTGTGGCCGGGAACCTTCAGCGTGTTGGCCTGATCGGCCCAGGCCCCTTGCGGAACCCAATCCACCGTCGGGGTCAGATAGAAGCCGTCGTTGCTGTAGGTCAGCGTCGAGCGCAAGACATGCCGTGGCATGCCCGCCAGCGTGTTGTTTCCGTATTGCCGGTCGCCGTCAAAGGTGAAGTCGTTGTAGGTCCACATCTGGCCGAAGGTCAGGCTGTCGCCCTTCTGGGCGAGGTCGGCGGCCAGAACCGCCTTGCCGCCGATTTCAAGCCCCTGGTGGATCGTGCGGTCGGCGTTGAAGGTCGCCGCCGGGACGTTGCTGTTGGTGACGAATTGCAGCATCTCGCCACGAATGACCGAGCGGTAGGCGGTGACGTCCCACGACACCCGGCCAATCTCGCCGCGCGTGCCGATTTCGGCGGTCCAGGCGCGTTGCGGCTGCAACGGCACAAAGCCCAGCGTTCCGTTCGCCTGAGTCTGGTTCAGATCGGAAAAGTCCGGCACGTCCTGGCTGCGGCTGAGGTTGACGAAGGCCTGGATGGTCGGCTTCGGCTCCCACAACAGGCCGATCTTAGGATTGAACCCGTAATAGGCCCGGTCGCCGTTCTTGCTGGGCGACAGCAGGTCGGAATAGGTCCGCAGATCGCGCAGCGCCTTGGCCCCGGTCATCACCGCCAGAGTCGGCAGAACATACAGGCGGTTTTCGGCGAACAGCTCGGCGTTGTAGGCGTTCTGGCGGGAATCGACGGTCTGCGCCCCCCGGCTGCCGTTGAGATTCACGAATTGCCGCGCCTTGGTGTTGCCCGCCGTCAGGCGGGCGCCGACCACCAGCTCGTCGCGCAGGCCGCCGACGGTGAAGCTGGTGGTGTAGCGGGGGGCCAGACCGTAGGTCCAACCCGTCTGGTCGATCACCTGGAAGATCGGGTGGAACAGCTTTTTGCGGATGGCCCAACTGGCGACGTCCAACTGCCCGGATTCAAGCTTCACGCTGGTGCGGTTGGCGATCCGCTGGGTCCAGACGTCGCGGGCCTGATCGCCCGACAGAACCGCCGCCGTCGCCATTGTCGGGCGGTTCAGCGCCTCGCTCAGGCTCAGCGATCCCGGCAGCTTTTGATGGGTGACGTATTCGCCGAAGTAAAAGCGCGTCTCCACATCGGGGGAGACGCGATAGCCGATGTTGCCGTTGACCTGCTCATACTGCTGGCGGGCGTGGTCGCGGTGGCCGTCGGAATGCGACAGCGTGCCGTTGATGAGGAAATCGAGGTCGCCCAGCACGCGCGACGCTTGGGCGGTCGTGCGCAGCGTGCCAAAGCTGCCGCCGTCCACCCGCAGCAGGTTGGGGGCGACGGCGGTGTGGGCGGTCGGCGTCACCATGTTGATCGCCCCGCCCAGCGTGGACGAGCCATAGGCCAAGCCGTTGCCGCCCTTGAACACCTCGGCGTAACGCAGGGACAGCGGGTCGATCTGGTAGAAATCGCCGCTGCCGTCGGCGGCGTTGACCGGAACGCCGTCCTGCAACAGCTCCACCCCGCGCAGGTGATAGCCGCGCGCCATGCCGGACCCGCGCACGGACAGGCGCAATTCCTGCCCGTAACGGTTCTCGACAAAGACGCCGGGCACGTTGCCCAGCACGTCGCGCAGCGTGTTGGACAGCGTGCCTTTGTAGGATTCGGAATCCACGAAGCCGACGGATCCCACGGTTTTGCCGAGATCCTCGCGCGCCTGTTCGGCGCTGGGCACGGTCAGCGATCCTTTGCCCTGGCCGGTGACGGTCAGGGTGTCGAGCGTCACCGAACCGCCGCTGGCGGCCTGGGCGTTTGTGGCTTGGGTCTTTGTCGTCTGGGCGTTTGTCGTCTGGGCGGCGGCGGGAAGCGTCTGAAGGGCGACGAGCGAGGCGAGCGCCAACGCGCCGCCGGTTTGGATGCGGGTCATGAAACAGGCTCTCCTGTCACCGGCCCCGATGATCGTCTGGGCGACCAGGGCCGGGCGTGAATCTCAACAGATGGTGGATTGGCGGATAAGGGATCCGCTGGGCGACGCGGCGGCCAAGGGCGGCGCCCGCGCCTTGGGGCGGACGCTGACGGGACGGGGCGGCGCGGGACGCCGCGTCGGGCGCCGCAAGCGACGGCCAAGCGCCGTGGGGCCGGGAAGCTGGATCGTTCCGCCGGTCAGCGCGGTCTGCACGGCGGCGAAGGCTTGGCAGATCGCGCAGAGCGTGTCCTTTGGGGTGCCCGCTGGCGCGTCGGAATCCGGCGACGTTGGCCTTGGGGCCAGACACAGGGCGGCGTCGCCCAACGTTGTCCTGCCCGACGTCGCCCTGTCCCAGCGCGCCGCCATCGCCAGCCCCGCCCAATTCGGGGCGAGCGCCTGAATCAGCACGGCCAGCAGCAGCGGCACGAGCAGCGTCCAGGCCGCCCGATGTTTGGCCAATCCCCTCATCGCAGGGCGAACCGAACGGGCAACGTGACCTCCAAACGGTCGCGCCCGAGATCGGCGGGAATCGGCGGCAGCGGCGAGGCGCGCTCGATCATGCTTTCCGCCGCTTGGTCCAGGCTCTCATGCCCCGACCCCTGCACGATGGTCCAGCGCAAGATCGTCCCATCCTGGCCGATGACGAAGCGCAGCAGCACGGTTCCTTCCTCGCGCGCCGTCTGGGCGGCGCGCGGGTAAACTTTGTAACGGGCCAGACGGGCCTGGATGGCGGCGAGATAGTCGGGCGGCGGCGCGCTTGGCGCGGCGGCGTGGGTGGGTTGCGGCGGGATCGGGACGGAAGGCGGCGCCGTCGGAGTCGGCGTGACCCTGGCCGGGGCGACCGGCGCGGAGACCGTCTGCGGCTTGGCCGGGGTGGTTCGCTTCACGGGCTGACGCGGCGGCGGCGTGGGAGTGGGCGGCGGCGCCGGTTGAGGTGGCGCGGGCGGCGGCGGCTCGACCACGGCGGCGGCTTCGACGGGCGGCGGCGGTTCCGGGGCGACGGGGGGAACCTCAAGGAGCCGGACCTCAGGCGGCGGCGCTTCGGCGACCGGAATCATGGCCGGTTCCGTTGGCGGCGGCTCGACCGGCTGCGGCTCCAAGGCGAGCAGTTCCGGGACCGGCGCAACGGCGGCGCGCTCCGGTTCCGGCGTTGGTTCGACCGGGGGTTCGGGCGTCGGGGCGGGGTGCGCTTCGACCGGCGGTCCGGGTGGCGCTGGCGGCGATGGCGGCGATTCCAGTTCCAACAGGAAGGCGACCGCCGCCGCCGGGGGCGGCGGCGGCTTTTCCGCGCCCAGCAGAACGACGAGCGCGAGCGCCCCCCCGTGCAGCGTCAGCGACAGCGGCAAGGGCCACCGGCTGCGCGCGGCGCGCGGAACGGCAAGGCGGGGCGCCGTCCCCTCCGCCGCGCGAAGGGGACCGGCGCACGGACGGTCTGGAAACAGGGAACATCACCGGGATGAAAGGCGGGCCTGGGCCTGCCCGACGCAACGCCCGCCTTGCCCCCACCCGGCGCGCAGGCGCGCGTTTGACGGATGGAACGGCCAGCAAGAGCGTTGAATCGGACAGGACCGCGAGAGATGCGGCGCGTCAGACCGTGGGCGGCGCCCGTGGCGCGTGGCGGGGGCGGAACAGCGCGGGGCGGGCGACGCCCTGCCCGTCCAAGACGCCGACCCGTTGGAACCGCGCGAACGCCGCCGTTCCAGCCGCGTCGTCGGGGGGCAGCGCGTGGGCCGACAGCGCCAGACAAAAGGCGCATGGCCCGCCATGGTCATGCGCGCCCGTTGGTTGGTCGGATCCGTCGGGTTCCTCCCAGATCGCGCCGCATCCGGCGACGGCGCGGGACGCTTCGACCGTGACCAGAGCGTGAAGGGCGAGCGTCGGGTCCGTTTGGGCGCGGCCAACCCGCGCGGCCATGGCGAAATCCGGCAGGATGGTTTGGACCAGAATGGCGATCAACGCCATCCAGACGCGCCAAGGCCGCCGACCGGGGACAGGCCCCGACGCGCCGCTTTTGGCCGTCCTGATCGTCCACCCCCGTCCGCGCGTCACCCTTGAGCGTCCCCCCTGCCCTCACATGTTTCGGCTTTATCACACCGGGACCGTCGCCACCACACTGGACCGAACGATCGCCCTGGGATTTTCAGCGCGGCGTCCTCGTCAGCCACGAGACGGTGCGGCAGCAGCGGGGTTCATCGCGCCGTCGCGGATTGCTCCGGCTGGGAAGGCAAGGCGATCGTCACCCGCAAACCGCCATGATCCGCCAACACGGCGCGGACCCCCCCGCCATGGGATTCGATGGCCCGCCGGGCGATGGCCAGGCCCAGGCCGTAGCCGGAACCCGGCTGCCCGTTGTCCAGCCGCAAAAACGGCTCGAAAATCCGGTCGAGCATGTCGGTCGGCACGCCCGGCCCATGGTCCTCGACCGTCACGCGCAGCCACGCTCCGTCCGGTGACGGAACCGCCGTGACGGCGACCGCCGTTCCGTCGCCGGTGAATCTCACCGCGTTGCGGATGATGTTCTCAAAGGCGCGGCACACCAGCTCGGCGGCGACGGTGCAGACGAATCGGCCTTCCGCGAGAAGCGTCACCGACCGACCGGACGCCTCGGCCTCGAACGCGGCGTCCTCGACGATGGCGTTCAGCAGTTCGATCAGATCGACCCGCTCCCGGACGATCACGCCGGCGCCGACCTCAAGACGCGCCAAGGTCAGCAACTCGCCCACCATGGCGTCCAACCTTTCGGCCTCGCGGTCGATCCGCTCCAGCATGACGGCGGCCTTCGCGGGGTTCTGCCGCACCAGGCCGATGGCCGCCTGCAAGCGCGTCAAGGGAGAGCGCAACTCGTGGGAAATGTCGTGCAGCAGACGCTGGCGCGCCTCGACCAGCCGTTGCAGGTGATCCGCCATACTGTCGAAATCACGGCCCAGATCGACGATCTCGTCGCGCCGCGTTCCCATGCGCGGCAGGACGCGCGTCGAGAAATCACCGCGCGCCACCGAGTGCAAGGCCCAGCGCAGATGACGCAGCGGGCGCGACAGATACCAGGCCAGACCAAGGCTGAACAGAAACGACACCACCGCGCCGGAGATGATCGGGACCGCGAGAAACCCCTTGGGCTCGGACCCGTCCGCGTCGGTCGCCGCGCTCACCAGCGTGTAGGACCGCCCATCCGTGGCGACCACCGTCCGGCGCGTGCCGGCGCCGGTCGATTCTTCGCCCGCAAGACGCTGGCCCCGGTCTCCCAGAAGGCCGATGCGCGGGAGCGACGGGTCGGCGGTCTGCCCGGCGACGAACGCGACCGCAGCGTCGGCGCCGGACGTCGTCAGCAGCCCTTCCGCCGTTTTCAACAGGATGCCCGCCTTCATCCTCTCCTGGTGGCTGAGCTGCCCGGAAAGGGTCAGGTAGGACACACCGGCGGCAAAGGACAGCAGCATCGCCAGCCAGACCGACAGAAAGAGCTTCCAGAACAGCCGTCCCATGGCTAGTCCACGACCAGTTGATAGCCGACGCCGCGCACCGTCAGGATCCAGGAATGCCCGTCGTCGCGCTGCCCCAGCTTCTGCCGGATGCTGCTGATGTGCACGTCGATGCGACGGTCGAACGGGGTCAGCGGGTGGCCCAGCGCGCGCTGGGACAGATCCTGCTTGCTGATTAGCCTACCGGCGTCGCGCGCCAGGATCTCCAGCAGGCTGAACTCCGTGCCGGTCAGGTCGAGCGGCTGGCCGTGCAGCGTGACGCTGCGGCTGCCCGGCGACAGGACCAGCGGCCCGGCCTCCACGGACGCGGTGGCGGCCATCGTCGGCTGTGGCTGGGTCCGCCGCAGGATGGCGCGCAGACGGGCGACCAACTCCCCCGGCGTGCAGGGCTTGGGCACATAATCGTCGGCGCCCAGGTCCAGCCCGGTGATGCGGTCGATGTTGTCGCCCCGCGCCGTCAGCATCAGGACGGGAATGCGGCTGGCCTGACGGATGCGGCGCAACGCCTCGATGCCGCTGAGACGCGGCATCATGACGTCCAGCACGACGATGGCGTGCTCGCCGCTCAAGGCCGCTGCGACGCCGTCCGCGCCGTTGTGGACCGCGCGGGCGTCAAACCCCTCCTGCGCCAGATACTCGATGAGCAGGGCGGTCAGTTCACGGTCGTCATCCACAAGCAACACTTTGAGCATGCGGCAAATTTGTCCCGCCGCCCGCCGATGTCAACAAGGAAGAAGACAGAACATGAAAGCGGCGACCGGCTTTACCTAACTTTACATTCACTTAACCGCGCTTAACATGGCGCCGCGCTATACCAAGGTTCGATGATCCTTTTGACTGGACCTGGGACAGCATGGCGCCCGTGTTTCGTTTCGGTGTGGTCGCGGCGGCGAGCCTTGCGCTCATGGCCTGCGCCGTGGGGCCGGACTACCGGAGGCCGCAGCCGTCGGCCCCGGCCGCCTGGTCCGCTCCGGCGCCCCATGGCGGCAGCGCCGCGCGGTTGATCGGCTGGTGGGATCGGTTCGACGACCCGGTGCTGACGCGTCTGCTGCGCGCGGCCGAAGCCGACAGCCCTTCCCTTGCGGTCGCCTGGGCCAACATCGTCAAGGCGCGGGCCACGCTGACCAGCAGCCGGGCCGACGCCCTGCCAAGCCTGACGGCCCAGGGATCGGCCCAACGATCCAACCAATCGGGCCAATCGGGCCAATCGGGCCAGACCGGCGGCGGCTCCGCCGCGAGCGTCGGCGCCACGCTGACCGGCGGCTTGGACGCGGCCTGGGAAATCGATCTGTTCGGCAAGCTGCGCCGAACCAGCGAAGCGGGCGAGGCGCGTCTTCAAGCCCGCGCCGACGACTGGCACGACGCCCGCGTCTCGCTGGCCGCCGAGGTGGCGGACAGCTACGTCCAGTACCGCGCCTGCCGCCTCCTGGAGCGGGCCTACGCCGACGAAGCGCGGTCCCAGACTGACACCGCGCGGGCGACCGCGACCGCCGTGCGGGCCGGCTTCACCTCGCCCATCGACGGCGCGCTGGCCCGGGCGAGCGCCGCCAGCCTGCGCTCCACCCTGACCGGACAGCAGGCGGACTGCGACGTGCTGGTCAAGGCGCTGGTCGCGTTGACCGGCGACGACGAAGCCGCGATGCGTCGGCAGCTCGAACAGGGCGCGCCCGTCCTGCCCAAACCGACCGCCTTCGCGGTCGACAGCGTCCCGGCGGCCCTGATCGCCCAACGGCCCGATCTGGCCTCGCTGGAACGGGAATTGGCGGCCGCCGGCGCCGAGATCGGCGTGGCAGAGGCCGACCGCTACCCGAGCCTGTCGTTCAGCGGCTCGATCGCGCGGACGGGTCTCGGCCTCGGCTCGCTGATGACCACATGGCTGCTGGGACCGACCCTGTCCCTGCCCCTGTTCGACGGCGGCAAGCGCGCCGCCGCCGTGGAAAGCGCCCAGGCCTCCTACGACGCTCAGTCGGCGCAATACCGGAACGGCCTGCGCACCGCGCTGAAGGAGGTGGAGCAGGCGCTGGTCCGGCTGGACGCCGCCACCCGGCGGGCTGGCGACGCCGAAACGGCGGCCCAGGGCTACCGCGACTATTTCGACGCCATCGACCGCAACTGGCGGGCTGGCGGCGCCAGCCTGCTGGACCGCGAGGAGGCCCGGCGCAACGCGCTGTCAGCCGAGATCGGCCTCATCACCGTGCAGCGCGATCAGATCCAACAATGGATCGCTCTCTACAAGGCGCTGGGCGGCGGCTGGCAGTCCGAAGCGCCAGCCAGGGCGCCCGCCACCGCCAACGGAAACGCATCATGAATCGCTTGATCCCCTTTGGAATGGCCGTGGCCGCCCTCGCCGCGCTGGCCGGCGGCGCCGTGATCCTGACGCGCGCGCCGCACGCCGCCACGACCGGAACGGCGGCGGATCGCCCGGCGGATCGCCCAAGCGTGCTGACCGTCACCGCGACGACGCCCCAGACGCAGGATTGGCCGCAGACCCTCGTCGCCAGCGGCGCGCTCGCGGCGTGGCAGGAGGCGGTGATCGGGGCCGAGGTCGGCAACCTGCGCATCACCGAGCTTTTCGCCGACGTCGGCTCGACGGTCGTCCGGGGCCAGGAATTGGCGCGCCTGTCGCAGGACAGCACCCAGGCGGCCATCCGCAAGCAGGAGGCGCTGGTCGCCCAGGCGAAAGCCACCCTCGCCCAGGCCCAGGCCAACGCCCGGCGCGCCCGCATGGTCAAGGGCAGCGGCGCTCTGTCGGAGCAGCAGGTGGCCGAATATCTGATCGCCGAGGACACGGCGAAGGCCAGCCTCGCCGCCGCGCAGGCGGATTTGGACAGCGGCCGCATCACCCTGGCCCAGACCCGCATCCTGGCCGTCGATGACGGCGTCGTCACCGCGCGCTCCGCCACGCTGGGCAACGTGGTGTCGACCGGCGCCGAGCTGTTCCGCCTGCAACGCCAGAGCCGGGTCGAATGGAACGCCGAGTTGGACGCGCGGCAGCTTTCCCAGGTCCGGCCCGGCCAGAAAGCCCGCCTCACCTTGCCCGATGGCCGACGCATCGACGGCACGGTGCGTCTGGCGGCGCCGAGCCTGAACAGCGCCACCAGCCGTGGCGTCGTCTCTGTCAGCCTGCCTGCCGACAGCGGCGCCATGGCGGGCGGCTTCGCGAGCGGCGAGATCGAGCTTGCGAACCAATCGGCGCTGACGGCGCCGCAATCCGCCGTGGTCCTGCGCGATGGCCGCTCCTACGTCTTTTCCATCGGCGCGGACAACCGGGTCACGCGTCACCCGGTGACGGTCGGTCGCCGCCGCGACCAGCGCGTCGAAATCCTCGCCGGTTTGCCGCTGGGCGTCCGCATCGTCGAATCGGGCGGCGCCTTCCTGTCCGACGGCACGCCGGTCACCGTCGCGCCGTCCGGAGATCCGGTGGCGACCGCAGCCATCCCGGAGCGGAAATCATGAATGTTTCCGCGTGGTCCATCCGCAACCCGGTCCCGGCCCTCCTGCTGTTCATCCTGCTGACTCTGCTGGGCCTGATCGGCTTCTCCAGGCTGGGCGTCCAGCAATTCCCCGACATGGACCAGCCCACAGTCACCGTCAGCGCGACGCTGGAAGGGGCCGCGCCAGCGCAGTTGGAAACCGAGGTGGCGCGCAAGATCGAGGACAAGCTGGCGTCGCTTGGCCGCATCGACCACATCACCACGACCATCACCGATGGCGCGGTTTCCATCAGCGTGTCCTTCGACATCGACAAGGACAGCGAGGAGGCGCTGAACGAGGTGCGCAACGCGGTGGACGGCGCCAAGGCCGATCTGCCCGCCAGCATGGCGTCGCCCAGCGTGACGAAGGTCACCGCCGAGACGCGGGCGCTGCTGACCTACACCGTACGGTCGTCGCGCCTGGACGAGCAGGACCTCTCCTGGTTCGTCGACAACGACATTACCAAGGCGGCGCTGTCGGCGAAGGGCGTCGCCGCCGTCCGCCGCATCGGCGGAATCGACCGCGAGGTCCATGTGGATCTGGACCCGACGCTGATGGCCGGGCTGGGCGTCAGCGCTTCGGATGTCTCCACCGCCCTGAAGGCGGTGCAGAAGGACAATTCCGGCGGCCAGGGCGAGGTGGGCGGCAAGCGCCAGTCGCTGCGCACCCTGGGCGCGGTCGGCCGCGTGGAGGATGTCGCCGCCATCACCATCCCGCTCGACGACGGGCGGTATGT
This sequence comes from Azospirillum cavernae, assembly GCF_003590795.1. Classification (GTDB taxonomy): domain Bacteria; phylum Pseudomonadota; class Alphaproteobacteria; order Azospirillales; family Azospirillaceae; genus Azospirillum; species Azospirillum cavernae. The sequence continues at coordinate 496,899 of NZ_QYUL01000004.1, read as the reverse complement.
CCGGCTGGGTCAGGTGGCCAGCGTCACCGACAGCCACGCCGACCGCAGCACGCGGGCCTTTCTCGACGGGCAGTCGGTGATCGCCTTCCAGATCACCCGCTCCAAGGGGTTCTCCGACGTCAGCGTCGTCGAGGCGGCGCGGGCCGCCGTCACGGCCTTCGCAGCCGCCCATCCCGAAGTGACCGTCACCGAGGCCGGCACGACGGTCACGCCCATCGTCGAGAATTACCAAGGCTCCATGCATCTGCTCCTGGAGGGGGCGGCGCTGGCGGTGGTGGTCGTGTGGTGGTTCCTGCGCGACTGGCGGGCCACCATCGTGTCCGCCGTGGCCCTGCCGCTGTCGATCATTCCGGCCTTCGGGGTCATGAACCTCCTCGGTTTCAGCCTGAACACCATTTCGCTGCTGGCGCTGGCCCTGGTGGTGGGCATCCTGGTCGATGACGCGATCGTGGAGGTGGAGAACATCGCCCGCCATCTGCGCCAGGGCAAATCCCCGCGCGACGCGGCGATGGAGGCGTCCGACGAGATCGGGCTGGCGGTGATCGCCACCACCTTCACGCTGGTGGCCGTGTTCCTGCCGACCGCCTTCATGGGCGGCGTTCCGGGCAAGATCTTCCGTCAGTTCGGCGTCACGGCGGCGGCGGCGGTGCTGGCGTCGCTGCTGGTGGCCCGCCTGCTGACGCCGATGATGGCCGCGCATGTCATGGTGGTGAAGCATCAGGACGAGGCGGACGGGCGGCTGATGAGGGCCTATCTGGGCAGCGTGCGTTGGTGCCTGCGGCGCCCCCGCCGCACGGCGCTGGCCGCCCTGGCCTTCTTCCTGCTGTCGCTGGGCATGATCCCGCTGCTGCCGACCGGGTTCTTCCCCGCCCAGGACGACGCGCAGACGCAGGTCACGCTGACCCTGCCGCCGGACAGCGCCCTGTCCGACACGACCGCCCTGACCGAGCAGGCCTCGGCCCTCGTCGGGCAACTGCCGGAGGTGACGCGCGTGTTCGCGGCGGTCGGCGTCGCGACCATGGGCGGCGGCATGGACGCCTCGACGACGACCAGCCTGCGGACCGCCTCGCTGACGGTCGAACTGTCCCCCCGGTCGGCGCGCCATCGCTCCCAGACGGCGGTGGAGGCGGCGATGCGCGGCCTGCTGCGGCGGATACCGGGAGCCCGAATCGAGGTCGGACGCGGCGGCAACGGCGAGCAGTTGCAGATCACGCTGGCGAGCGACGATCCGGTGGCGCTGGAGCAGGCCGCCAGCGCGGTGGAGGCCGAGTTGCGGACCCTGAAGGGGATCGGCAACGTCACCTCCGGGGCGGCCTTGCAACGCCCGGAAATTCAGATCAGGCCCGATGACGCCCGCGCGGCGGCGCTCGGCGTGACGTCGGAGACCCTGGCGGAAACCGTGCGCATGGCGACCTATGGCGATTATTCCTCCGCCATTCCCAAGCTGAACCTGCCGCAGCGCCAGATCCCCATCCGCGTGCGGTTCGACCCCGCGCTGCGGCAGGATCTGGCGCTGCTGGGCCAGTTGCGGGTGGCTGGCGCCAGCGGCTCCGTCGCGCTGTCCTCGGTGGCCGAGATCGGGTTCGGCAGCGGACCCGCGCAGGTCGACCGCATCGACCGCTCGCGCAACATCACGCTGACCGTGGAGTTGAGCGGCCGTTCCCTGGGCGAGGTCATGGCGGAGGCGCAGCGGTTGCCAGCCATGCGGTCTCTCCCGGCGTCGGTCCGGCCGGTGCAGCAAGGCGAGCTGCAACGCATGAACGAGCTGTTCGGCAGCTTCGGCTTCGCCATGGGCGTCGGCGTTTTCTGCATCTACGCCGTGCTTGTCCTGCTGTTTCACGAGTTCCTGCAACCGGCCACCATCCTGGCGGCCCTGCCCCTGTCGTTGGGCGGCGCCTTGCTCGCCTTGCTGGTGACGGGGATGAGCCTCTCGATGCCGACGGTCATCGGGCTGCTGATGCTGATGGGGGTCGTCGCCAAGAACTCGATCCTGCTGGTGGAATACGCGGTGATGGCGCGCCGCGACCGTGGACTCGACCGTTTCGACGCGCTGATCGACGCCTGCCACAAGCGCGCGCGCCCCATCCTGATGACCACCATCGCGATGGGGGCCGGCATGACGCCCATCGCGCTCGGCATGGGCGCCGATCCCAGCTTCCGCCAGCCGATGGCCATCGTCGTCATCGGCGGCCTGCTGGCCTCGACCCTGCTCAGCCTGCTGGTCATCCCGGCCATCTTTGTCCTGGTGGACGACCTGTCCCGCCATGTCGGCGGCTGGTTCGCTCCAGGGTCGGCCTCGGCGGCGAGCCGTTCGGAAACGACGTCGACGGCGCCGGAACTCTCTCCACGGCTTGTCGTGGAACAGCGCACGGACGGATCCCACAGATGCTGATGGTTTCAATGACGTCCCGCGCCGCTCGGCGTCGAAATTCCACGCCATTCCGCCACCTCTTCGTTGGAGCCGCAGCAACGCGACGGCGTTGCGGCGACGCAACGGCCCAAGGTCTCACTCTCTCCAGGTCGGTGGACCGTGGCGGGTTGCTGGATGACGTCGCCGGAAGCGACCGTGGCCTCGGCGGCACCGGCCGTCCGACGGCCACGCCGTGAAAAAGGGCCGCAGCTTGGTGGTTTGTCGTGTTTCTCTTTCTCCTGGCGAAGGGAGGTTGCGGCGAGGAAACGGTGCGACGATCAGGCGCCGCCGACGGCGCCATGCTCACCTCTCCGTTCGTGTCGGTGGGACCTCCACCACCAGATCGGCGACGTCGTCGATCCGATACAGATCGTTGCCCGCCCCGCCGATCAGCGTGTCGAACCCAAGCCCGCCCGCCAGCGTGTCGGCGCCGCCCCCGCCCTGGATCACGTTGTCCAGATCATTGCCGACGTCGGTGAAAGATCCGTCGCCGGTGTAGGTCAGATTTTCGACGTTGTCGCCCAGCGTGTAGGCGGCGAAACGATGCGCCATGCCCTGGACAGCTTGGCCGTGAGCGCCCCCGATTGGCTGCGCTGGCTCAGCCCACCGAAGTGGCTGGATCGCTATGGTCGCCGGATCGACGACTACCGTCTGCCCACGGGCAAGGACGAACGCCAAGCTTATGCCGAGCAGATCGGCGCCGATGGGCACGCGCTGGAGACGATCCATGTGGGATTGGCTGCCGATGGTCTGTTGTCGGCCGTGCATCTTGCCGATACCGGCTACATCGACGCCAAGCGCCTGTTGTCCAGCCGGACCCGTTACGGCGTCGATCTGTTGGGACCGCCGCGCGCGAGAACAAAGGATTTGCTTTGCGGAACTTTACCATCAACTGGGAGCGGCGCCATGCGATCTGCCCCGCCGGGCAGACCAGTGCCAATTGGGTCCCGACGCAAGATCCCGCATAGGGAATTCGCCAGCGGTATCGGAAATGCGGATGGACCAAACGTCATCCCGCTTTTGCACACGCCGCCGCCGCGCGTTTGTCCGCCGGGCTGCCGCGCAATCCCGGCATCAGCAGGGAAATCAGCGCCGGGATCATCACGATGGCCCCGACCATGTTCCACAGGAACATGAAGGTCAGCAACAGCCCCATGTCGGCCTGGAACTTGATGGTGGAGAAGGTCCAGGTCATCACGCCCAGCGCCAGGGTCACGCCCGTGACCGTCACCGCCGATCCGGTGGTCTTCAGGGTTTCCAGATAGGCCGCGCGCAGCGTCAACCCTTGTTCAAGATAGTGTTCAAGCCGGTTGTAGATGTAGATGCCGTAATCGACGCCGATGCCGACGCCCAGCGCCACCACCGGCAGCGTCGCCACCTTCACGCCGATGCCCAGCCGCGCCATGATCGCTTCGCACAGGACCGAGGTGACGAACAGCGGCAGCATGATCGCCACCGTCACCCGCCAGGATTTGAACTCCCACAGCACCAGCAGGGCGACGATGCCATAGACCAGGGCCAGCATCGTGGCTTCGGATTCTTTGATGACGGTGTTGGTCGCCGCCTCGATCCCGGCGTTGCCCGCCGCCAGCAGGAATTCCACGCCGTCGCCGTTGTTCTCGCGGGCGAAATCTTCCACCGCCGCGACCACCCGCGTCAGCGTCTCCGCCTTGTGGTCGGCCAGGAACAGCAGAACCGGCAGCATGGAGCAATCGGGGCTGTAGGTGTCCGACGGAACCCGCTTGTGCCCGGCGTTGGAGATGTAGCGGTTGCGCGTGATCGCCGCCCAGCGCAGATCCCCGCCGTTGGTTCCGGCGATCGCCCGCTTCATCGGCCCGAACAGGGAACTGCTGGCCTCGACGCCCGGCACATTCTCCATCCGCCATTGGAACTGATCGACCACCACCGCCACCGGGTAGGAGCCGCATTCGCCCGCCGGGGTCCGCACCATCACCGCGAAGACGTCCGGGCTGGTCGAGTAATGCGACAGGAAAAACTGAACATCCCGGTTGTAACGGGAGTCCTGGCGCAGCTCCGGCGCGCCCGGATCCAGATCGCCGATCTTCAGATCCCGGCTTTGCAAAAAGGCCCCCGCCAGCAGCGCGCCCGCGCTCAGGACCGCCGCCGCCGCCCAACGCGGTTCGGTGAAGCGGGCCAAAAAGCGGTTGACCGCCTGCCGTTCGGGCCGCATCCGACGACGGTATTGCTCCAACGCGCGCGGGCTGGACCCGGCGTAGGACATGATGACCGGCAGCAGAAACATTTTGGTGACGATGATGACCGCCACGCCGACGCTGGCGTTGATCGCCAGTTCCTGAATGACGCGGATGTCGATGACCATCAGGGTGGAGAATCCCACCGCGTCGCAGACCAGCGCGATGGTTCCGGGGATGAACAACAGCCGGAAGGTGGCGCGGGCGGCCTCCATCACCGACCGGCCGGCCACCCGCTCGGCGGCCATGGTGTTGATGTTCTGCACCGCGTGGCTGACGCCGATGGCGAAGGTCAGGAACGGCACCAGCACCGAATAGGGATCCAGCCCCAACCCCAGAACATCGAGAACGCCAAGCTGCCAGACCACGGCCAGACCGCAGCAAAACAGCGTGGACAGCGTGCCGCGCCAACAGCGCGAATACCAATAGAGCACAACCGCCGTCAGCAGCACCGTGACGGCGAAAAAGGCGGCGATGTCGAAAATGCCGTCGATCAGATCGCCGATGATCTTGGAAAAGCCGGTGATGTGGATGCGGACGCCATCCGTCTGGTATTTGTCGCGCACCAGCGTTTCCAGACGGCGGGCGAATTGGCCGTAATCCAGACTTTCGCCGGTTTGCGGATCGACCTCCAGCAGCGGGGCCAGAATCGCCGCCGAGCGATGATCGGACGCGACCAGACTGCCGATGCGGTTGGACCGCCCGACATTGACGCGAACCTCGCGGATCCGCTCCGGCGAACCGTCGAAGTTGGAGGGAATGACGGTGCCGCTGCGCAAGCCGTCCTCGGTCACTTCGTACCATTGGACGTTCGACGTCCACAGCGATTGCAGATTCCCGCGATCCACGCCGGGGATGTAAAACACCTCGTCGGTGATCCGTTTCAACAGGTCGAGATACTCGGGCGTGTAGATGTCGCCTGTGGTCGTCTCCACCGCGATGCGCACCAGATTGTTGAGCGGGCGCAGTTGGGATTCATAGGCCAGATAATTGGCGATGTAGGGATGGCGCGACGGCACCATCTTTTCAAAGCTGGCGGTGGGCCGCAGTTGCAGCGCGTGCCAGCCCAGAAAGACCGACAGCAGGGCGAAGACCGTCAGCACGGTCAGACGATGGCCGAACAGCCAGCGTTCGACCCGCGTTTCGACCCGGCCCACCTTGCCGTGATGGACCAGATCGACGTCCGTGTCGGAGATGGCGGACGCGGCGGGGGTGGAGGGAAAGCGCTGTTTCATTGGCCCTGTCGTCCTTTTCATGCCGCTGCCCTCACGCCGCCAACGGGACGACGCGCACGCCGCCCGCCCCGACCTGGAGCAAGGCCCCTTCGCGCAGCGCCGCCACCCCCGCCACCGGGGCCGACCCGGCGGCGCGCAGCGGTTGGAAGGAGGCGCCGCGATCCTTGCTGAGACACCAGCTTCCCGCCGCGTCGACCAGCAGCGGCGCGCCGCCCTGGGTGACGCCGCCAATCAGCGACCGCGCGGTGGGCGACGCCACCGGAATCCAGGCCGCCGCCCCCTCCCGCCGGAAAATCCGTCCGCCGAAGCCGAAGGCGAGCAGCGTTTCGCCGCCGCCCGCCTCGGGCAACGCCCGCACGCCGTAAAGCGCCCCCGGACTGCCGGTGTCGAGCCGCTCCCAGCGCGCGCCGTCGTCGGCGGAGCGGTAGACCCGCCCGCCTTCCCCCGCGATCAGCAACACGCCGGTCGGCGTGGCCGTGATGGCGTTGCAGTGCAGGCCGTCGGGGTTGTTCAGCGCCGACCCCAGCGACTCCCAACGCTCGCCGCCGTCGCGGGTGCGGAAAATCTGGCCGTAGGAGCCGACGACGAAGCCATCGTCGGGTGTGCGGAACCACAGGCCGAGCAGCGGGCGCGATGGGCCGAACGCGCCACCCGCCGCCGCGTCCTCGACCGCCGTTTCCGCCGCCTCCACCGCCGCCGCGTCGCCGGAGGCGCGCGCCGTCTCCAACCGCTGGCGCGCGTCGTCGGCCATCAGCGCGTTGGCGATGGTCCCGTCAAAGCGGCGGGTCCAGCGCAGGCCGCCGTCCTGGCTGCGCAGAACGACGCCGTCGTGACCGACCGCCCAACCGACCTCCGGCGTTGGAAACTGGACGGCGGTCAGCGTCACCGACACCGGGACGCTGGCCTGCCGCCACGTCGTCCCGTCATCGTCGGAGAACACGATCACCCCCCGCTCGCCGACGGCGACCGCCCGCCGCCCAGCCAGACAAACGCCAAGCAGCAGAGCCTTGGCCGCCTTGGCCGAGGGCAAGGCCGGAATGGCGAGCAGATCGCGCGCGGCGGCCCTGGCCGCCCCCGGCGCGACGGCCAGAGCCGCCATGACATGCGCCAACAGGGCGCGCCGCGCCAGCGACGCGCGGGCGGGCGGAGCGGTGATGCGGTGAGACATCGGGACATCCATCCTGCGAGGCCGAGCCTTGAGGATCGGGACGGCGCAACCGCCCCGATCCGGCCCGATCCGTTGCTGACGATCCGTTGATGAGGATCAGTTGCTGACGCGGCGCAGCGAGTCCGGCGCGAAGCGGCTCAATTCGAATTTCGCGCCGTATTTCGCCGGCTTTTCCTCGTTCGAGAGTTGGTGAACGAGGTAGCGGCGCGCTTGCAGGTCATACAGGACGTTGCCCGCGTAGAAGGGCACCATCACGTCATATTCCAGCATTTGATAAAACTCATGAACGCGCCACAATTCGCCGCGCCCGTCATACTGGTCCTTGTGCGCGATGGACCAGGTGTCTTCGTCGATGTAGAAATCGCGCTTGCCATACAGATGACGCGCGCCCGATTTCAACGTCGCCTGCACCACCCACACCCGGTGCGGCTCGTAACGCACCAGATCCTGGTTGAGCGTGTTCTCCATGATGATGTTGGAGTATTTCAGACTTTTGTCGGTCAGCTTGTAGTTGTTGTAGGCGATGATCATCTCTTTCTTGCCGACCAGCTTCCAATCATAGCGGTCGGGCGCGCCGTTGAAGCCGTCGTAATCATCCATCGTGCGCAGGCCGTCGGTGCCGGTGCCGGGGCTGTCGTAGGACACCGACGGCGCGCGCAGCACGCGGCGTTGGCCGGGGTTGTAGGTCCAGGCCAGACGGGTTTCCTTCACCTGATCGACCGGCTCATGGGTCAGGATGGCCTCGCCCGCGATGCTCGACGGGGCGGTGACGAGGTTCAAATAGTAATGCAGGCGGTTGGGTTCGGCGTTGCCCAGCGAACTGGCCCGCGCGTACCACTCCGTCCGGCGCAGCGGCGTGAAGCCGCCGTTGGTGTGGACCGGAAATTCGGTGCCGTAGCGCAGATAGGTGCCGCCCCGGTAATGCATGATGTGGTTCCAGATCGCTTCCACCCCGCTTTTGGGGACCGGAAAGGGAACCGTTGTGGCGGTGATGTTCAGCACGCCGTTGCCGCCCTCGACCAACTGCGCCGCCGCCGCCTCGTTGCGGATCAGATCATACTCCGCCTGGGGCAGCGCCGCCGTCCGGCGCGACGGGTAGACCTTCATCTTGTAGCCGGGATAGCGCTTGAGCAGCGCGATCTGTCCGGGGGCCAGCTTGTCCTTGTATTGGTCGGCGTTGGCGGCGGTGATGGTGTAGAGCGGCGCGTCGCTGGCGAACGGGTCGGCGTAGCCCTGCGCCGGGTCGAACCCGGCGGGGATCTTGGTCAATCCGCCGGTCCAGGCCGGGATCGAGCCGTCTTTGTTGCCCGCCGTTTCCGCCCCGACGGGCGTCAAATCCTTGCCCAGACGCGCGAGATCCTGCGGCGTCGTCTCCGCCATGACGGGGCGAGCGAGGAGGGCCGCAGCCCCGACGGCGGCCAGCATGGCGAGCCTGCCCGCCGACACGGTGGACGGCGTGGTCATCCTGTTGCGGTTCATCGGTTTCATCCTCTTCAGAACGTCATGCCGACGACCAGGGCGACGAAATCGCGGTCGCGCTGGGGGTCGTATTTGGCTTTGCGGTTGTAACCGCTGTAGGTCAGGTCGGCGTAATAGCGCTGCAACAGATCGGCGCGCAGGCCGACGCCGACGTTGACGCGGTCCTTCACAAAGGTGCCGTCGGGCGACACGCCGCTGACGTCCCAGGCGATGGACAGGCGCGGCGTCAGATTCACGCCTGCGAAGGCGTCGGGATAGGTCAGCGAGAACTGGCTGCGCAGACCCCAGGAGTTGGACGTCGCGTAGCCGTCCGGCGCGCAATAGTCGGTCGCCGTGGTGGCGCAGGCCGTGGTCGCCGTGGCGGCCCGGCCAAAGCCCGGCGAGCGGCCATAGCGGGTCGAGGTCGCCGGATCGCCGATGCCGTTCCAATGCTGGTACGCCACCTCGCCCAGCACCCGCAGGGATTCCGCCCCCAGCACGTTGGGGAAGGATTTGATGGTGGAGATCTGGATTTGCGTCTTGTCCTTGCGGTCATAACCGCGAATGACGCTGCCCAGCGGACGGTTCTTCAGATAGCCCAACGGCCCGGTTCCGCTGACCACGCCGGACACAAGGTCGCTGGTGTTGATCTGCACCGGCACCCCTTCGGCCCGGCTGACTTCGCCGCTGACGCTCCAGCCGCCGATCTCGGTGGCGGCGCTCGCCCCGAAGACCCGGATGTTTTCCGCCGAGTAATCCTCGAAATACTGGGCCGGGCCGGTCGGCAGACCATAGACGGAACCGGCGATCGTGGTCGGCGTGCGGACCATGCTGAACATCGGCGTCCGCGCGTGGTACTGCGAGAAATAGAGGCCGATGTCGGTCCCGATCTCCGACGCGAAGTAACGGCCCGCGACGCCGAATTGCCCGCTGTTGCGCGGCTCGTCGCGGCCCGCGTTGCCGATGCGGGCGTTGATCCCGCGCAGGGACGGAATCCCGGCGTAGCCCTGGCGGTCGCCGAAGGGGGCCGGGGTGATGTTGGTGGCGACGTCCGAACAATTCAGAATGTCGGACGGACTCCAGAAGGTGCCGCAGCCTTCAAAGGTCGAGTGGCGCCACGCCAACTGATAATAGGATTCCAGGCTGAAACCGCCGCCCAAACCCAGATTGAACGACGCCTGCGGCACCGGCAGCAGGATTTCCTTGACCTGCGCGCCGGGGCGGCGGGCGGCGCTGCCATCGACGATGTTGTATTGGTTGACGCCGGGGATGAACAGGCTCTCGCCCCAATTCACCACATGCTGGCCCAGCTTGAAGGCCAACGCCCGGTCCCCCGGCAGGGCGACGTCGCCAAAGGCGTAGGCGTCGAGAAGCTGGACGCCCTTGAACTTCGACAAGCCGTAGAAACCGGCGTCGTTCAGCGCGGTCCCGGCCTTGTAACCGTTGGCCGAGCTGCCGAAATCGACCGATTTGCGGTCTTGGACGGCGTCGTACCACCCCTTGCCGCGCAGGAAGACGCCGAAGCCGTCCTTGCTGACCTGCAACTCGCCCAGCGCCTTGCCGATCCCCGAATAGAGATCGCCGCTGCGGTAGTTCTTGTTGCCGTCGTCCGCCGTCGTGCCGTCGCCGACGCCGCCGTTGCCGCGCGCGATCAGGGCGCTGTCGGGCGACCGCGCCCGCATCGCCATGCCCAGCGACAGATCCAACGAGGCCTGCCCCTCCCAGCCGTCGCCAAAGCTGAAGGATTCCGCCCAACCGGACGCCGGGGCGCCCAGCGCCCCCAACAGCCCGAGGGCCGTTCCGCACAACAAACCGAGAGAAACCCGCCCCCGGGCCGCTCCCATCCCCCAAAACACTGACTGAACACGCTCCATCCCACAGACTCCTTGCGTTTTCTCCGCTGCGCGTTTTTTTGTTCTTGTTGTTTTCGATGGCGTCGGCTCAGACGAGCCGCACCTGTTTGAGGAACCGGCCAACCTCCTGACGCAGCCCGTCCGACTGGCTCGACAGGTCGGCGGCGGCGTGCAGCACCCGGTCGGCGGCGGCTCCGGTGTCGTTCACCGCCCCCGCCAGCGTCGCGCTGTACGAGGTCAGGCGGCTGGTGCCGGTGGCCACGCCCTGAATGTTGCGGGCGATCTCCCGCGTCGCCTCGCCCTGCTGCTCGACGGCGTCGGCGACGGCGCTGGCCACCCGGTTGATGTCGCTGACCATGCCGGTGATGGTCGAAATCGCCTCCACCGTGCCGACCGTGGCGCTCTGGATGGCGGCGATCTGCTGACCGATTTCTCCGGTCGCCTGAGAGGTCTGGTGCGCCAGCGCCTTCACCTCGTTGGCGACGACGACGAAGCCCTTGCCCGCCTCCCCCGCCCGCGCCGCCTCGATGGTGGCGTTCAGCGCCAGCAGGTTGGTTTGGTGGGCGATCCGGTTGATGAGATCGACCACCCGCCCGATGGTCTGCGCCGACGAGGAAAGAGCGAGCACCATGTCGTTGGTCCGCCCGGCCTCGGCCACGGCGCGGCTGGCCATGTCGGTCGATTGCCCGACCTGACGGCTGATTTCCCCGACCGAGCAGGAAAGCTGCTCCGCCGCCGCCGCGACCTTCTGCACGTCCATCGCCGTGTCGTCGGAGGTCGCGGCGACCGCCGCCAGATGGCGGTTCGCCCCGTCGGCGGTCTGCGCCATGCCGCTGGCGGCGGTGTGCAGATCGGCCACGGCGACCGACACCACCTCCACCACCTGCTGGACGCTGGCCTCGAACCCGTCGGCCAATTCAGCCATCAAGCGGCTTTTCTCCCGCTCGCTGTCCTCCTTGGCGCGCTGCTGTTCGATCTGGATGCGCTCCATCGCCAGCGCGTTGTCCTTGAACACCGCCACCGCGCGCGCCATCGCGCCGATTTCGTCGCGCGCCGTCAGCGCCATGATGTCCACCGCCTTGTTTCCGGCGGCCAGCGCCTCCATCGTCCGGGTGATGCCGCGCACCGGGCGGATGATGCTGCGCGCGATCACCCAGGCCATCGCCAGCCCGACCAGTTCCCCCAGCACCGCCAGCCCGATCAGGACGGACTGAAGCTGCCCCATCGCCCCTTCGTTTTCAGCCTGGAGCCGCGACAGGTTGCCGACCGCCGTTTCGCGCAGGGCCTGACCGGCGGCGTTCAGCCGCCGCCCGGTGATGCGGACCAGCGCGTCGGTCGCCAGATCGGCGGCCCCGGCGGAGTCCACCACCGCGTCGAAGCGGGCGCGCAGGGACGTCAAGCGCGCGCCCAGATCGGGGGCGAGCGCCCCCGCCTCCTTCAGCGCCGCGCGCAGGGCGTCGGCGTCGTCCTCCATCTGCTCAACCTCGTAACGGTCGATCAAGGCCGGAAGCTTGGCCAGAAGATCACGCGCCGCCCCCGTCGCGTGGTCGATGGCGGCGTCCAACTCCGGCAGCAGCGTGTCCGTGACCAGCGCCCGCCGGTGGGTTTTGGCGGCGACCAACTGGGCGAATTCCGTTTCAAACTGGGCGCGCGCGGCGGCCAACTCGTCCAGCGGTCCGGCCAGATCCGCGCCCGCCGTTCGCGTCCTTGTGTTGGCGATGGCGGCGTCCATGCGCTGGCTGACCGTTTCCGCCGTGGTCCGCTCCAACTCGCGGCCCGAGGCGGCGTAGCCCTGCGCCGCGCGCATCAGGATCCCGGCGTCGGTCTGCATCTCCAACGCGGCGATGGCGACCTCGGCCACCCCGCCATACGAGGCGAAGCGGTCGCGCGAGGCGCCGAATCCAACCACCCCCGCCGCGCCCATGGCCGCCAATAGGACCAGAACCGACAGAAATCCGGCGAATATGCGTGTCGATATGCTGAGCGTTCCCAGGGCCATGATCCACCGCGTGCAGGAAAGGTTTGGGCATGCGCGCCAACGGCGGTTGGCGCGGGACGCGAAAGGTCCGCATGAAGACGACAGCCGTCCGCCCAGCCCGATCACAGATCGGGTCAGCGCAAATCGGGTCGGCGAAGCGTCACCGCTGTTGGCTTTTCAATTCCGCGCGCGTTCCCACAAGCGCCCCACCCTGTTGGGGCGCGCCGAACGGCTGCTTTTTTTCAGCGGAGCGGCGGAGTCAAACCCGCCGTTGGCGCCGGTCGGTCAAACGGGTCCGTCGCCGGGCGGCAAAGCCGCCCGCAGAACCGTCAAGGCGTGACCAACCAACCACGTCGTCGCGTGTTTCATCATGCAGTCCCCCCAATGGTCGGGCCGCGTGTCGCAGGTGCGCCGCAGTCCCATTCTTTCTTGTTCGGCTGACCGGGTTTGACCGCTTCCCGCACCGCTGGAAAACGCCTCGCCGCCGCGCGGATCTTGCCCACCGGCCGCACGCCCCATCACCCCCGCGACCATGCGGGATTGAAGACCGTCCGCCCCTGTGTTCAACGCCCTCCGCGCGCCAGTCCAACCCCGACCGACCGCCTGCACGTAAGATGCATGTGACTTACCTATGGGTCAACATGCTAATTGCGGGTAAGGCGAAGAAATTGTCATATTACGATTGAATGGCCCCCTCACAGGGACATTAAAGTCGGATTTCGGTTTTCCAGTATGTCCTCCATCCGCACCCGAACCCCGGCGCGGCTTTCGGGATGGGTGACGATGTAGAAGCGTCCGGCGCGCACCGCCTCGAACACCGACTCCGCCACCGAGTCCGGCGTGATCCCGGCCTGCACCGCCTGGAACACCGCTTGCCCTATCTTTTGCGACTGAACGCTCGTCCCCGCCTGGACGGCCCCTTCCTCGCCCAGCCGATGGCGGCCCGATTCCGCGATCCGCGTCTTGACCCAGGACGGGCAAAGCACCGACACGCCGATGGGCGCCTGGCGCAGGGCCAGATCATGGTGCAGCCCCTCCGACACCGTGACCACGGCGAATTTGCTGGCGTTGTAGGCGGCCAGCGCCGGAACCGACAGCAGACCGGCGACCGACGCTGTGTTGACGATGTGCCCGGCCTCCCCCCGCTCCAACATGCGCGGTACGAAGGCGCGCAGGCCGTTGGTGACGCCGTAGAGATTGACGCCGAGCACCCATTCCCAATCCTTGGGCGTCGTTTCCCAAACGCTTTTGGCGACGGCGACGCCCGCGTTGTTGACCAGCAGATGCACGGCGCCAAAACGGGCGAAGGCGGCGTCGGCCAGCGCGTCCACCTGTTCGGGGCTGGACACGTCGGTGCGCAGGGCCAGAACCGGAACGTCGGCGGCGGCGAACTCCGCCGCCAGCGCGTCCAGCGCGGCGGCGTCGATGTCGGCCAGCACCAGCTTCATGCCTTCCGCCGCCGCCGCGCGGGCGATGGCCTTGCCGATTCCCTCGGCGGCGCCGGTGACGACGGCGACCTTGTCGGTGAAGTCCTGCATCTTTCCCCCTTGCGCGCCGGTGATGGGCGCGTGTCCGTGTGTGGTCCGCCGGGTCAGTCCTCGGCGACCTTGAGAACGAGCTTGCCGAAATTCTCGCCGCTGAAGAGCTTCAGCAGCGTTTCGGGAAAGCTCTCGAATCCGTCGACGACATGCTCGCGCGCGATCAGTTGGCCCGCCGCCATCCAGGCGGACAGGTCGCGGACGGCCTCGCCGTAGCGGCTGGCGTAGTCGAACACGACCATCCCCTCCATCCGCGCCCGGTTGACCAGCAGCGACAGGTAATTTTGCGGGCCGCGCACCGCCGTCGTGTTGTTGTATTGGGAAATCGCGCCGCAAATCACGATGCGGGCGTGGCGGGCCAGGGTCGCCAGGGCGGCGTCCAGAATGTCGCCGCCGACATTGTCGAAAAACACGTCGATTCCCGACGGGCAGGCCCGGCGCAGGGCGGCGCGCACATCCTCGGTCTTGTAATCGACGGCGGCGTCGAACCCCAGCTCATCGACCAGATAGCGGGTTTTGTCGGCCCCGCCCGCGACGCCGACGACGCGGCACCCCTTCAGCTTGGCGATCTGCCCGACCACCGACCCGACGGCCCCGGCGGCCCCCGACACCACCACCGTGTTTCCCGGCAGCGGGCGGCCAACCTCCAGAAGGCCGAAATAGGCGGTCATGCCGGGCATGCCCAGGGTTCCCAGATGCGTCGGCAGGGGAGCCAGTCGCGGATCGACGTGGGTGAATTGCGCGCCGGGCAGGCAGGCGTATTGCTGCACGCCGAAACCGCCGCTCACCGCGTCGCCGACGGCGAAATCCGGGTGGCGGGAGGCGACGACCCGCCCGACGCCGCCCGCCCGCATCACCTCCCCCAGCCCGACCGGCGGGATGTAGGATTTGCCCTCGTTCATCCAACCGCGCATGGCGGGATCGAGCGACAGATAGAGCGTGCGCGCCAGCACCTCGCCTTCGCCCGGCTCGGGAATCGGCTCGCAGGTCAAGGTCCAGTCGTCGCGCGTCGGCAGGCCGACCGGGCGGGCGGCGAGGCGGAATTGGCGGTTGGCGTCGGTCATCGTGGGTTTCTCCGGCGTTAAGCGATCAAGTAACCGCCATCGACGTTCAGGCAGGTTCCCGTGGTGTAGCTGGCGGCGTCCGACGCCAAGTAAAGCACGGCGCCGGCCATTTCATCGGGCTGGGCCGCCCGCCGCATCGGCACATGGGCCAGGGCCTGATCCAGCACCGGCTTGTTCTGGATGAGGGCCGCCGCGAATTTCGTGTCGGTCAGGCCGGGCAGCAGCGCGTTGACCCGCACCCCCGCCGCCGCCCCTTCCTTGGCGAAGGCCTTGGTCATCGACACCACCGCCGCCTTGGTGATCGAATAGATGCCCTGGTTGACCGCCGGGATCACCGCGTTGACCGAGGCGACGTTGATGATGGAGCCGCCGCCGCCCTTGGCCATCAACCGGGCGCCGCCCGCCGACATGAAGAAATAGCCGCGAATGTTGACGTCCACCGTCTTTTGGAACGCCGTCAGGTCGGTGTCGATCAACGGGCCGAAATGCGGGTTGGTCGCGGCGTTGTTCACCAGAACGTCGAGACGCCCGTGTCGTTCCTCCAGCCGGGCGAACGCGGCGGCGATCTCGTCCAGGTCGCCGATGTGGCAGGCCAGCGCCTCCGCCGAACCGCCCGCCGCGACGATGCCGTCGGCGACGCTCTGGCACCCGTCGATCTTGCGGCTGGACAGGACGACATGCGCCCCGGCGGCGGCCAAACTCCGGGCGATGGCCGCGCCGATGCCCCGGCTGGCCCCGGTCACAAGCGCGATCCGTCCGCTCAGGTCAAACTGTGTCTTGCGTTCCACGTTGCGTTCCATGGCGTCCTGATCCGTCCGTCGATCATCGGTGGGTGAAAAGGTTGGCGTCGCCCAGCGCGTCGAGATGCGCGACGCCGTTGAAACCGCTCAAAGCCACGCGGTCGCGGTCATGGCGCAGGGTGGTGACGCCGGTGTTGAGGATCACCGCGTTCAGCCCCATCGCCTTGGCGTCGCTCAGCTCCAGCGCGTGCTGGCAGATCGCCGCGATCGGCCCGCCGGAGGTGAAGACCCAGGCGCTTGCCGACGGCGGCGTTCGTTCGATCACCCGGCGCATCGCCGCCACGCAGCGCGCCTGAAAGCCGGGCCAGCTTTCGCGGTAATCGCCGTCATGCCGCCCGCTGGTCCAGCGTTCCACCGCCGCGCTGAATTGCCGCTGAAACGCCCGGTTCGCGTCGTCCGCCGCCGCCAAAAAGGCCGAGATCCCGCCCGGTTCGCGAAAATCGGCGCGGTGCGCGCCCAGCACGTCGAGATGGTCGAACTCGTCAAAGCCCGCATCCTCCTCAACCGTCGGGGCCGGGCCGTCCGGGAACCACAGCGCAAGACAGGCGTCGGCGGTTTCGCGGTGACGCCGCATCCGACCGCGCGCCAGCAATCCGGCGGTTTGGCCCCCGCTCCGACCCCCGGTCCGACTGGTCGCGCGCAGCCAATGGCCGAGCGCGGCGGATTGGGCCAAGCCGATGTCGGACAGCCGGTCGTAATCGTCGGATCGCAGGCTGGCCTGCCCATGACGGACCAGAACGAGCGCCGCCATGGCTCAACCGGCGCTCTGCGCGGCGATGACGCCCCGGCAGCGCCGTTCCAAGATGTTGACGACCTGGCCGAAGCTGGCGAATTGCGGATTCCGCGCGTTCCCCTGGCTGTAGCGCTGATAAATCTGCTGGGCGATGACGGCGAGGCGGAACAGGCCGAAGACCAGATAAAAGCTGAAATCATCGACCCGGAAGCCGGTCTTCTCGCCGTAATAGGCGATCACCTCGCGCCGGGTCAGCATGCCGGGCAGATGGGTCGGCTGCCGCCGCAGGGCGAGGAACTCCGGCTCGTCGTCGGCCTCCACCCAATAGGCGAGCGCGCCGCCCAGATCCATCAGCGGGTCGCCCAGCGTCGCCATTTCCCAATCCAGCACGCCGATGACCGACAGCGGATCGGCGGCGTCCAACACCACATTGTCAAAGCGGAAGTCGTTGTGAATGACGCGGATCGCCACCTCGTTGGCGGGCATGTGTTCGGCCAGCCACGCCATCACCGTTTCAAAATCGCTGACGTCGGGCGTGTGGGCGCGGCGGAAGCGGTCCCGCCAGCCTTCCACCTGCCGCCGCACATAGCCATCGCCCTTGCCCAACCCCGACAGCCCGGCGGCGACGGGATCCACCTGATGCAGTTCGATCAGCCGGTCGATGACGGTCAGGCACAGGCGGCGGGTGTCCTCCGGGCTGAGCGTCATCCCGTTGGGCAGGTCGCGGCGGGGGATGATCCCGGCGATCCGTTCCATCACGTAGAAATCGCAGCCCAGAACCGCCGGATCCTCGCAAACCGCGACCACCGTCGGAACATAGGGATAGACTGGGGCCAAGGCGCGTTGCACGGCGGCCTCCCGCGCCATGTCATGCGCGCTTTTGGCCCGCGCCCCGAAGGGCGGGCGGCGCAGGATGAGATCGCGGCCCGGATAGCGCAGCAAATAGGTCAGGTTGGACGCGCCGCCGGAAAATTGGCTGATCTCCGGCGTTCCGTCCAGCCCCTGGTCGGCGGCCTTGAGAAAGGCGTCCACGGCGGCGAGGTCCAACTCCTCGCCCTTGCGCACCCGTCCGGCCTTGTCGAGAAAATCCATCGGTCATCCCTGTCAACGGGTGTTTGGGAACAGCGTCGCGCGGCGGCGCGTCAGCGCGACGCGTCCATTGCGGCGGCGTAGGGCTTCAACGCCAGCTTGGCGACCAGCGCGCGATGCACCTCGTCCGGGCCGTCGGCAAGGCGCAGAACGCGGGCGGCGGCGAACAATTCGGTCAAGGGCAGATCGTCGCACACCCCGGCCCCGCCATGCATCTGGATGGCCTGATCGACCACCATCTGGGCGACCGACGGCGCGACCACCTTGATTTGCGAAATCTCGCTCATCGCCCCCTTGACGCCGACATGGTCCATCATCCAGGCGGCCTTCAGCGTCAGCAGGCGGGCCTGATCGATGGCCATGCGGGCGTTGGCGATGATGTCGCCGTTGCCGCCCAGATGGGCCAGCGGCTTGCCAAAGGCGGTGCGCGACAGCGCGCGTTGGCACATCAGTTCGAACGCGCGTTCGGCGACGCCGATGGCGCGCATGCAATGGTGGATGCGGCCCGGACCCAAACGGCCCTGGGCGATCTCGAAGCCGCGCCCCGGCCCGGCGATGACGTTGGCCAGCGGCACGCGCACGTTGGTGAAGCTGACCTCGCCATGGCCGTGCGGCTCATGCAGCGCGCCGAACACCGGCAACATGCGTTCGATGACGAGGCCCGGCGCGTCGAGCGGCACGATCACCATCGAATGGCGGCGGTGCTTGTGCGCCTGGGCGTCGGTCAACCCCATGAAGATGACGAAGCGGCAATGGGGATGGCCGATCCCGGTGCTCCACCATTTGCGCCCGTTCAACACAATCTCGTCGCCCTCGACGATGGCGGTCGCCCGCATGTTGGTGGCGTCGGAGGAGGCGACCTCCGGTTCCGTCATGCAGAAGGCGGAGCGGATGCGCCCCTCCAGCAACGGCGCCAACCAGCGTTCCTTCTGCTCGGGCGAGCCGTATTGGACCAGAACCTCCATGTTGCCGGTGTCGGGGGCGTTGCAGTTGAAAACCTCCGGCGCGATGAAGGAACGCCCGGTCAACTCGGCCAACGGCGCGTAATCGACGTTGGACAGGCCGGCGCCATGCTCCTCGTCGGGCAGGAACAGGTTCCACAGCCCGGCGGCCTTGGCCTTGGCCTTCAGCTCTTCCATCACCGGGGGTTGGTTCCAGGGCAACGCCCCGGTTTTCAATTGGCGGCGATGCTCCGCTTCGGCGGGGACGACATGGTCGGCCATGAACGCGGCGACGCGCTCGATGAAGCGCCGGGCCTTGGGGGAATGAGCGAAATCCATGATTCGCAGCCGGTCCGTGACGAAGGGGTGGGGTTGTCTCTTGCCCCAACTGTCCGTCAGGCCACACAATGAAGCAAATGATGAGTCTTCATTCAGGACCATAAATTTCATGCATATCAGCCGCCTCGACCTCAACCTGTTCGTGGTGCTCAACGCCATCTACACGGAGGGCAACATCACCCGCGCGGCGCGCAGCCTGAACCTGACCCAACCGGCGCTCAGCCACGCGCTGGGGCGGTTGCGCGCGATGCTCGACGACCCGCTGTTCGTCCGCCAGGGGAGTCTTATGGCCCCGACGCCGCTGACGCGCGCGCTGATCGGGCCGGTGCGCCAGTCGCTCAACACGCTGGCGGCCAGCGTCCAGCAAGGCCATCGCTTCGACCCGGCCACGACCCGGCGCAGCTTCGCCATCGGCCTGCGCGACGTGCTGGAATCCAAACTGCTGCCGCCCCTGATCGGGCGGTTGAAACGCGACGCGCCGTTGATCGAACTGTCCTCCGTCCGCGCCGACCGGCGGGAGCTGGAATCCGATCTGGCCGCCGGGGCGCTCGACATGGCGGTGGACGTGCTGCTCAACCTGTCCAGCGCGGTGCGGCGGACGGCGCTGCTGCAAGACACGCTGGTGGTGGTCGCCCGCGACGGCCATCCGGTCCTCGCCGACGGGCTGGATCTGGACGGCTATCTGCGGCACAGCCATGTGCTGGTCTCATCCCGCCGCAAGGGCGGCGGAATCGAGGATCTGGAACTGGCCCGGCTGGGGCGGCACCGTCATGTGGCCCTGCGCTGCCAGCAGTATCACGCGGCCTGCCGGGTGGTGGCGGACAGCGACCTGCTGCTGACCATGCCCGAGCAATACGCGCAAGCCGCCAACCCAGCGCTGCCCAACCGGGTTCTGCCCCTGCCTTTCGCCACGCCGACGCTGGACGTCTATCTCTATTGGCACGAAGCGGTGGAGCAGGACCCGGCCAACCGCTGGCTGCGCGCGACGCTGCTGGAGCTGTTCGGCGGCTGATGCCGCTGACGAATGGCCTTGGTGCATGTCGGCGGCGAGGAGCGGGTTTGCGAGGTGTTTGGTCCTGGGATTTGATGGCGCATTATCCTCGCAGGCATGGAGGGATGCGCTTTGGGCCAAGTTCTACATGGGAGCGCCCGCACGACAGAGGCAGTCCGTTGAGCGATGCAACATAGTCAAAAGAGCCTGAGGGGGGCCTGACATCTCCACCGGCGAGGCCGAGTTCAGCGATCCGTCCGATCTCGCAACGACGGTCGCTGAGCACTGCTTCCGCGTCGCGCGCGGGCAGGCTCCCTGACGGCCCCTCCCCTGGCCTTCACCCAGCGATGGAAGCGTCCGAAATTCGATGACATGCGACCAAGCCATCCCTTAAGCTCCCCCGATGGTTGTTTCAAGATCGCTATCACCCTCTTCCGTCGTGGTGATCGCGGTCTTGCTCTATCCTGGGGAATCGGAGGGACCATGGCGTCGTTGCGCATCCTGTTGACGGACGACGTCCTGCTCTGCCTGGACGGCGCCTCCGTTGCCCGGAAGCCTCTCGGTTCCGCCGGGCTTGCCCGCATGAAGGGCTGGGCCGCCGCCTACGACACGGCGGTGCGGGCGCGACAGCCGGATCGGTTGTCGGCGGTCGGTCAGGACATCGCCGCGCTGCTGAACGAGGGCGATGGCTGGCTCGACGACCGCCTGACGCGGCCCGGTCCGGTGTCTCTCGAAATCCAGGCCGCCCATGATCGGGACGAGGCCGCGCAGATCCTGCTCGACGCGCCGTGGGAGCTTCTGGCGCCCGGCGGGCGATTCCTGGCGGCGGACCCCCACCGGCTCTTCCTGGTCGCCCGCCGTCTGGGCCAGCCCGAACCCTTCGACGCGCCCGAGCATGGCGACCTCGCCGTGCTGTTCATGGCGGCGGAGGTCGAGGGCCAGCACGCGCTGGACTATGAACGCGAGGAGGTCGCCTTTCTCGACGCCACCCGTGGTTTGAACGCCCACCTCGTGATCGAGGAGAGCGGCGGCGCGGCGGGCCTCGCCCTGCGGCTGAAGCAAAACCGGCGCTGGGAGGCGCTTCACCTCACCGGGCATGGCGATCTGGGCGCGAGCGGTCCCTATCTGGCGCTGGAAACCGACGAGGGCGCGTGCGACCCGGTCGATGCCGGGCGGCTCTGCGGCCTGCTTGGCGACGAGGAGCGGATGCCCCGGCTGGTCTTCCTGTCGGCCTGCCGGACCGCCGAGCGGCCGGGCAGCGGCGCCGCCTGTTTCGTCCAGGCGCTGGTCGGCGCCGGCGTCGCTAACGCGGTGGGGTGGGACGGTTCGGTCCAGGATGGCGACGCCATCCGCTTCGCCGAGACCTTCTATGGCGAACTCGCGGGCGGTCGGGCGGTGGTCCACGCGGCGGCGCAGGCCCGGCGCGCGTTGCTGACGATCCATCAGACCGGCGCGAAACAGCCGGGCGGACCGGCGGCGGACGGCGCCCATTGGCATCTGGCGCGGGTCTGGCTGGGGCCGCGCGGCGGCGGCGCCCTGCGCGAGGCGGGCAAGCCGACGCGGCCCGCCCATCGCAACGGGGCCGACAAGGCCTATCTTGACAAGGCCAAGGGACGGGTGCCGGTGGCGACGGCCGAGCAGTTCGTCGGGCGCCGCCGGGCGCTCCAGGCGGCGTTGCGCGCCTGGAGCGACGGCACTCCCGGCGTGCTGATCCAGGGGATGGGCAATCTCGGCAAATCGAGCCTGGCCGAGCGGATCGCCAGCCGTCTGGACGGGCACCGGGTGGTGGTGGTGTTCGAGCGCTACGACGCCCACGCGGTTTTCCACGCCCTGGTCGCCGCCTTGCCCGAGGATGACCAGACCGCCATCGTCGCGGCGCATGAGGCGGCGATCATCGACAATCCGGCGGCGTTGAAGCTGGCGCTGCAAAAGCTGTTGAAGGGGCCGTTCAGCGGCCATGGCGGCAGCCGACCGATCCTGCTGATCGTTGATGATCTCGAACGGATTCTGGCCGACCCGCAGCCGGGCGAGCGGGCCACCCCGTTCAAGACCCCGACCGCTGGCGCCGTCATCGGCGCGGTGATCGCCGCCTTCCGCGACGCCGGGCGGGACAGCGCCTCGCGGCTGCTGATCACCAGCCGGTATGAATTCGCGCTGACCGACGCGCGGGGCGACGATCTGGCGGGGCGCCTCAGCGTGGTCGCGCTGCCGCCGATGGACGCGGCGCAGCGGACCAAGCAGATGCGCACGGCGGCGCGGCTGAGTGGCCGGCTGCGCGACCCCGGCGCCGACCCCGCTCTCGACCGGCTGGAGGAGCGCGTCCGCGCGGCGGCGGGCGGCAATCCCGGCTTGCAGGAAATCCTGACCCGACCGCTGCTGACGGTCTGCGACCGCGCCGCCGGGGTGGCCGCCGCGACGCGGGCGGTGGCGGCGGTGGAAGACTATCTGGCCAACGGCCAGGCCCCGGCGGAGGACAGCGCGGCGCAGGAGTTCTTCCAGCGGGTGTCGCTGGAGGCGTTCCGGGCGATGCTGACGCCGACCGAGGCGATCCAGCTTCGCGCCGCGACGCTGTTCCCGCTGGCGGTTCCGCTGAAGGCGCTGGAGGAGGCGGGGCGCGCCGCCGGGATCGCCGACCCCGGCCCGGCGGTGGAACGGCTCCAGGGGCTGGGTCTGCTCGACCGCTACCGTGGCCCCGGCGACCGGCCCGACGGGGCGGTCAACCCGCTGGCCCGACCGCTGGCGCCGCCCTTGTCTCCGGCGGACAGAACCCTCCTGGCGGCGGCGGTGGTCGGAGATCTGCACGCCGCCTGGGCGGACGACGACGGGGAACTGCCGGAAAACATCCAGGCTGCCGCGCTCGCCGACCTCGCGCTGCTGGCCGAAGGCCCGCCGGGCCTCGTGCAGGCGGCGGTGTTGTCGGGCGGGCAATTCCTGTTCGACAGCGCCCACGAGGCGGCGCGGGCGCTGGATCTGGTGACGCGGGCCGTCGGTCTGCTCGACCGTTGCGGAGCGGCGCCGACGCCCGCGTTGCTGCGGTTTGGCGCGAAATGCGCCGAACGGCTTGGCCGGGGGGAGGAGCAGGACGGCTTCCTGACGCGGGCGGCCTCGGCGACGGACGGCGATCCGCGTCTTGCCGCCATGATTCTGCACGATCGCGGCGCGCGCCTGATCCAGACCGGCCAACCGGAGGAGGGCGAAACCCTGCTGCGCGAGGCGTCCGAACAATTTGAGCGGCTGGGCGACCTGCGCTCGCGCGCAGTGACCCTGGGCCGGATCGCCGACATCCTCACCACCCGTGGCGAGAGTGACGAGACCCTGCGCATCCGACGCGAGGAGCTACTCCCCGTCTATGAGCGGCTGGGCGACGAGCGCTCACGCGCGGTGACCCTGGGCCGGATCGCCAACATCCTCACCACCCGAGGCCAGACCGACGAGGCCCTGCGCATCCGACGCGAAGAGGAACTCCCCGTCTATGAGCGGCTGGGCGACGAGCGCTCGCGCGCGGTGACCATGGGCGAGATCGCCGACATCCTCATCACCCGCAGCCAGACCGACGAGGCCCTGCGCCTTTTGAGCGATGAGGTTCTGCCAGCCTTTGAGCGGCTGGGCGACGTGCGCTCGCGCGCGGTGGCCCTGGGCCGGATCGCCGACATTCTCACCACCCGCGGCCAGACCGACGAGGCCCTGCGCATCCAGCGCGAGGAGCAACTCCCCGTCTTTGAGCGGCTGAGCGACGTGCGTGAGCGCGCGGTGACCCTGGGCAAGATCGCCGACATATTCACCACCCGCGGCGAAACCGACGAGGCCCTGCGCATCCATCTGGACGAGCGCCTGCCGGTGGCCCAGCGGACGCAGGACCTGGACAGCCTCGCCCACATCCGCTTTTCCTGCGCCAGCATCCGCCTTCAAAGAGGAGGGCTGGAAAACGGTGAGGCCGCGACCATCGCCGAGGAACTCGCCGAGAGTTTCAGCCTCTACCAACGGATCGGGCGGGTCGATGGCATCGGCGCGGTCGGCGCGCTGTTCGGTCCGATTCTGGCGGCGGCCGGACAGACGGAGGCGGCGCTGGGCGTGCTCGATCAGGCCGCCGACGCCTTCACCACGCTCAGGGACAGCCAGGGCGTCGAGCGTGTCAGAACCCTCCAGGCCATCATCCGAAAGGCAGCGGAATGAGCATCACCATCACCATCGCCGGACCCAACGCCCCGGCGCTCGCCGCCGAGGTCGAGGCGTTCCTCGCCGACGCCCTCGCCACCCGGGCGGAGCGCCTTCCGCCGCCGGACGACCAGACCATCCAGCGCGGCGATCCGCTCGCCGTCGCCGCGCTGGTGCTGGCGATTCCCAGCGCCATAACCGCCACCCTCGACCTTGCCGCCCGCGCCCGGCTGGCCGAGCGGATCGACCGGCTTCTGGAGCGTGTGCGCGGCACGGCGGCGCCCGCCGACAGCCTGCGCCTGACCGGCGGCGCGGCGCCCGAACTCGACCTGATCACCGCCCAGCGCGACGCGGTGCTCGACCGGCTCGAACAGGCGCCGGACGGAACCGCCAAGGATCCGACCAAGGGGTGAAGGCCACGCGGCTCCCCCTCAATAATTGTGGATCGTTCGATCGACAACCCCGTTGCCCGGTGGCTGGTCGTCGTTGTAGCCGGTCACGGTGAATTGACGATCCACAGCGCCGTTTGCCGCCAGAGAAGCCGCCTGACTGATCGACAGACGCATGTGGCCCGGCTGCGGGCCGAAAATCGGGTCAACGTTGCCATTGTCACCGAAGAGAAAGGACTTGTTGTTCGCCGCGTTCATCTGGTCTCGACCAAACGGATGGTCCGGACCAAACGACGCTGGCACATGGTTGGTTGCGTACCGGCAATTTGTCAGGAAGAACTGCTGCGCATCGACGCTGTCGTGAAGATGGTCGACCGTGACCTGCGCAGGGTGCTGAAACCCGGCGTTCTCCCCGCAGGATATCACGGCGGCGCTTGGCCGTGTGGCGTTCAGGAAGGCGACGCTCGTCGCCGTGTCGGCGCCATGGTGCCCGCATTTGAAGGCGGCGAGGCGCGCGGCGCGCGGAAAGGCTCCGCCAATCGGGTTGGGCAGATCATTGTTCATGATCGCAGCGCCCACCAGATCCTCTCCTTCCGTCGGCAGATCGCCGCCGCTGTAAAACGTGAAGCCGTTGAAACGGATGACCAAACCGATGCTGTCATCGTTGTCCGGCTGCCCGCTGGCGATGGGAAGGCTGCGCTGCGGCGCCCGCCACACCATTTTCCGGCAAGCCACCACATGGACGGTGGGCGCGTTGAGGGGAAGAGGCGTTGCCCCCCACAGGATTTCTGAACCGAGGGCAGGGTCTTCCTCGTGGTTTCGCGCGATGCCGGGCGCCTGGACCCGGTAGTTCGACGAGATCGTCACCCGACCGTCAACCGCAAGCGCGTAATTGGCTGGTCGGTGCGGGGTGTCGCCAATGTCGATGATGCGGGTGTTGGCGCAGATCCCGCCCGTTTCAAAGCGCGACTCTCTGGGCAGCGCCGTCGCCAACGAACGGAACACGGCGCTGCGCGTCGAGTCGACGGTCTCTCCGTGTTCCAAGGCATTGGCGGCGGCGACGCCCGCAGCCTTGGCGACACGGTTTTGGCTGCTGGCGCTGACCAGAAGGCTGGGGTTGAGGTTCTGTTGGACCGACAAGAAACCTCGCGCGCTTTTGCAGCCGGTCTCAGCCGCAGCCGCGTCGTTCGCCGGAATGGCGGCAAGGAGGAGCGCCGCCGCCGCGCTGTACACCAAATTGCCGTAGGCGGCGCCGGGCAGCGAATATGCGCCAAGGACAACCGCCATGGCCGCCGAGGCCCCGTAGGCGATTCGCTGATTGCGGACAGCGCGAACGGACGCCTCGGCGTGTGCGGCCTGGGCAATCATGTCGGCGATGCGGTAGGCGTTGTCGGCGATGAGGAGGGACGCGATCCCACCGGAATGGTCGGAATCATAGTGGCTGACCAGGATGCTGTCGAGCCGCGCCACGCCCAGCGCGGCGATGTAATCATGCACCGTGCTCGCGGCTCCGCCTTCGCCGCCATCAATCAGCATCGTCCGCTGCTGCTGAATGGCGCCCCCGACAATCTCACGGGCGACCAGAAGCGCGCTTTCGCCCTGCCCCACGTCAATGGTGTGAATGTCGAGCTGCCAGGCCATGCCCGCCTCCTCCGATTCCATGGATTGTTGGGACTGTTGCCGCCCCCCTCCAGCGATGGACGCAGGGATGCGAACTGCTCATCAGGCAGCGTTGTCTTTTCCATCAATTTGGTCAATAAAAAATGTTGTTATTTCGCGATTATCCGTGAAAATATCACTATCAACCATCAGGTATCTTGCAGAAATGGTTTTTCTGGCGACATTAATTGTGAATGCCTTGCCATAAGTCAGCTTAATACCAAAAAATATAATTACTAATTGTTTCATAATCAGCCTATTTCATCAAAAGCAATCATATTTCACGAATGAAATATTTTGAAAATCTTTAAAGATGCAAAAAAATTAAGGAACATCAATTTTTGTTCTTCGGGGTTGACGTGACTTAATAATTGTGTGCTTGACTGTTTCATCCTCCGATCCGGAGAAATGCGCCCGCCCCGCCGGATTGTCGGTTGATGCGGAAACGCAGGCGAATCTGCAAAAGCGAGGCGGCGCCATGACCTCATCGACACCCGTTGATCCCGTGACCACCCTCGACGCTTTGAAGATCCGCCTGGACGGCGCGGTCGCGGCTGACGGTCATCTCGACCTGACGCCGGACCTTCTGCCCATCGGCGACCTCGCCATCTTCGTCGCTGACGCGCCCAACGGTCGCTTCCGATTGCTCCATCCGGCGTCAACCCTGAGCGGCGGCGGCGGGGATCGGCAGTTGATCCTCACCGGCGATTTGGTGGATTGGTGGACGCTGCCCCAAATCGGGGGCGGCCAACTTTCCACGATCACGATCAGGGCGCAGTTCACACAGGCGCAACCCGCCACCCCCATTCAGTCGCGGCTGACGGTCACGACCGCGCGACTGACGCTGGCGGGAACGGTCTATCCCGCCACCGGCACGCTTGATCCCGGCGGGCGGTGGCTCCGTCTCGCGGTGGTCGCCAGCGATCCGACGGCCGGTCGCCCTTCCCTGACGGCCTTGGTGACGGCGCTGATCGACCCCGTCGCGGCGGCGCGGGCGCCGGTCGGCGTCGTGGCCCTGAACGCTCTGTCGCTCAGCAGCGGGGAGCTGTGCTTCGGTTTCGCCACGGGGGTTGGCGCGTCGACGACGCTGACCGCCGCGTGCGATGGCGATTGGACGATCATCGACGGTGGATTGTTGGCGCTGCGCCAGCTTGGCGTCCGGTTGTGCGTTGTCCAGGGGCCGAGCGGCGGTGGATCCTCGCTGTCGTCCTGTTCGCTGGGCTATCACGCTGTTACGGATTTCTGCGGACAGGTCGTCACCGTCGCGCTGGCTCCAACCGTGACCGACCAGTGGCGGCTTGCCCTGTCCGTCGCCGACGGCGCCACGCTGCCGGGGCTGGCCGACATCGCCGGGTTCATCGGGGGCGACGCCCTGCGCAACACGGTCAAGACAGGCCTCGATCTTCTCGGGCTGGGCGACGTCACGGTGGACGCGGTCAGCGTGGACATCGACATGGCGCGGCGGTCGCTGACCACGCTGCTCATTCGCGGTCGCATCGGTTTCGCCGGAACCCTGTTGCAGGCCAGCGTCCAATTGCCCGATTTCCGCTTCGTCGCGACACTGCCCCCCGCCACGGTCGGGGGAGCGCCGGCGGTCATCTCCCTGGACCGCGCGGCGGCGCAATGCCTGGGCGAGGCCGCCGACCTTCCGACGCTGACCATCAACGCGCTCACACTTTCCGCCCACCCCTCCTCTGGCAGCTACGGCGTGTCCATGACGACCGAGCAGGATTGGAACTGGGCGGTCGGCGGGGCGGGCGGCCCGGTTTTGACGCTTCAGAACGTGGAGGCGTCCCTGTCCCGCATGCCGGGGGCGACCGGCGGAGGGCTGTCCGTCCGCGCCAGCATCGGCGGGGTCGATCTGGACCTCGGGGCCGACTATCTCGGCGCCGGCGCCGGGTGGTATTTCGCCGGCGCCGCGTCGACGCCGGGCGGGATCGACCTTGGCGGGGTTCTGCAGGACATCGTCCGCAAGCTGGGCGGCGATGTCCCCAGCGCGCTGATCACCGCCATCGGCTCCTTGTCCATCACCTCGCTGTCGATGATGGCCGACACCAAGACAGGCAGCTTCCAATTCAGCGGCGACGTCGCGCTGTCCGGCGGGCTTCCGCTGGGCGACAGCAGCTACACGCTGCGAACACGGGCGGTGATCACCTCGTCGGTGGACGCGACGTCCAAGCGGCGCGGCTACGCCGGTCACTTGGAGGCCGATTTCACCATCGGCGGCGCCGTCTTCGCGCTCACCTACGATTTCGGCCCCACCCCCTCGGTCATCACCGGACGCTGGCGGGACGATGGTCGCGGCCTCGTGATCGGCGTGGCCGACATCATGAAGGCTTTGTCCATCGACGCCGTGCTGCCGACGCCCTCGGGCCTCAACCTCAGCCTGAAGGCCGCGACCTTTGAGTATCGCGCGGCGCAACGCCTGTTCACCTTTTCCGCCGAATCCGCGCTGTTCGGTGACGCGTTCCTGACCATCGCCAAGGACGGACAGGGCAAATGGGGCGCGGTGTTCGGTGTGGACATTCCGGGAACCGCGCGTCTGTCCGACATTCCCGGCATCGGTAAAGACTTCAAGGCCGCCGACAGCCTGACGTTCAAACGGATGGCCGTGATGCTGGCGTCCACCGCGTTCACCAGCTACACGCCCCCGGTTTTGCCCCCTCTGCCCGCCCCAGCGGACACGGGTCCCTTTCCTGGCCGACTGACCGGCGGGCGGGCGACAACGCCGCTGGCCGCCGGGGCGACCCTGCCGTTGGCCGTCGGCCTATCGCTGACCGCAACCATTGATTTCGCCGCTTCGGGATCCGGCGACGCGGCGCTGAAGAACCTGCGCGGGCTGGTCGGAACCGATGAACTGCTGATGCTGGCCACGGTTGGACCAGCCGGGGTGTTCCTGTCGGCGACGCTGTCCGGCAGCGTCGGCATTCCCACCGGCGGGGGATCAAAGCTGACGCTGAGCAACCCGGCGGTGTCGCTGACCATGGGACCGGCGCCGAATTACCAGATATCCGGACGAATCGCCTTCGCGGTGTTCGGCACGCCGGTGGAGGCGACGGCCCGTCTGGTGATGGCCCCGACGCAGGCCCAAGTGGCGGTGTCCGTGTCCACCGCCACGGGGTCCTTGCCGTCACCCCCCGGCGTCAAGGGACTGCACTTGCAGCAGTTCGGCGTGATGATGGGGGTTTTCTTCGAACCTCCCGGTCTTGATTTTGGCATCCAGGGTCAGTTCCAGGTGGGCGAGACGCAGGCGTTGCGTGGCGACCAGTTCGCGCTGGTGCTTCAGGTGGTGGGCGACGTGCCGAACATCCTCTACCTGTCCTTCTACCTGGACCGGCTGGATTTCGGTCAGCTCATCACCGTGTTCACCGACCGCTCCGCCCCCGATCTGGTTCAGGCGATGAGCATCGTGAAGGCGTCGCAGCTCTCCTTCCGCTGGTGCGAGGCGCCGGTGGTGTTGCCCGATGGCAGCACGGCGCTGCCCGGTTTCGCGGTCAGCGCCAACATCGCCCTCCTGTCCCTGTCCGGTCATGTGGATCTGGCGGTCAGCACCGCGCAGGGCATCAGCGGCGCGGCGGAGATGGCGCCGGTCAACCTGAAGGGAGTTCTGCGCATCGCCGGCGACGGCAAGGGGCGGACACGAACCTGGCAGCAACGCGACGGCGTCTGGGCGGAGGTTTCCAACAACGCGGTCGTCCGCCAGACTCCGCCCCTGCCGACCCGTCAGGAAATTGTTGTGCCGCCCGGCGGCCCGGTCGTCGCCTTCAACTGTCTGACATCGCCCTTCCTGCAAGCGAGCTGGTCCATGTCGCTGTTCGACGTGGTGAACCAGACGGTGCAAGTGATGATCGCGGCCTCCGGCTTCGGCTTCGCCCTGACCTACAATGTCGCGGGAATCGAGCGGTTCGACCTGTCCTGCTCCCTGATGGACGGGCTGAACTTTGCGGCCAACGCCAACTGCCGGATCGGCGTCGACGCGACGGTCGGCCCTATCCATGTCAACGGCGTGTCGGTCGGCCGTCTGCGTGTGCAGGCGGTGGTGGCGGGCCGCCTCGACGTGGCGCTGACGACCGCGCGGTTCGCCCTGTCGCTGGGCGGCACGTTCGCCTTCATGGGGTTGACCGTCACTGTGCCGACGCTGTCGCTGTCGGTCGCCCCGGCCTCGCTGGCGGAACTGCCGCCCCAGCTCGTCAAGCAGATCGCCGACAACGCCGACAGCCTGTTTCAGGCGCTGTTCCGCGACGCCGGCGCCTGGGCGCGCATGGTGGCCGCCGGCGCCGTCACCGAGGTCGCCAACATGGGGGCCGTGCTGAACCAGGCCTACAAGCTGGCCGCCGCCGATGCGGCCAATGTGTTGAAGGGCGCCGGCTATGCGGTCGGCGATGTGGCCGCCCAGTTGAAGCAAGGGTACGGATTGACGGCAAACGCGATGGCCGCCGCGCTGAAGGGCGCTGGCTACGCCGCCACCGACGCCGCCAACGCGCTGAAGCAAAGCTATGGCGCCGCCGCCGACGCGGCGGCCTCCTCCCTGAAGACGGCGGGCTATGCCGCCAACGATGTCGCCCGCGCGCTGAACCAGAGCTATGGGCTGGCCGCCGACGCCACGGCGACCGTCATGAAGGGGCTGAACTATTCCGCGAACGAGGTGGGGGGCGCGGTCAACGCCGTTTACGGCAACTCCGCCGACGTCGCCACCCAAGCCCTCAAGGCGGCTGGCTACACCGCCGAACAGACCGGCGATTACGTCAAGAGCGCCTTCAATCTGGGATCGGACGCGCTGAACTCCGCCCTGTCCCAAGCAGGCTATGCGACCGACGACGTCAAAAACTACTTCAACAAGCTGGGCGGTGATTTCTCCAAATCCTTCAAGAAGACATTCAAGAAGTTCAATCCCAAGAAATGGTGAGCGAATGACGGCGTCGACGCGCCATCAGACCGAACCCGGATGGGGCCGGTGTGATCAGGCCGGTGGCCGACGGGTCGCCGGGAGCGCGGTCGAAAGCGGCGAGAACCAGCGTCGCCCGCCGCTCACCGCCTTCAGCGCCGCCCGCGTGACCGATCACCGCATGCGGACAGGCGCCGGGCATGACGCAGGCCAGCCCCGGCTGTGGCGGCGCCAGCTGACCACCCCGCTCGCGCATGGTTCGGCGGGCGTGGCCACGCGGACGATCCCACCGGGCTGGTTTGACAGCGCGGTGCTGCTGGAATCGCTTTGCCATGTCTCCGACAAGGGGCGCTTGCTGGCGTTGCTGCGCGAGACCTGCGGCCGATTGGTGGCGCGCGTCAACGGCCAGGATGAAGCGCCACCGGGAACCGCCTTTGGCGACACCATGCGCATGATCGATTCGGCGACCCAGCGCCAAACGGTGGAGGCGGCGGGCTGGCGCATCCGGCATTGGCGCGACCGGCGGCGCGAAGCCGTTCCGTCCGTCGCCGCGTGGGCGCGCCGACTGCGCGCCATCCCCGCAACCGAACACGGCCATATCGAGACCTTGCGCGCTTGGTGCGCCCATGTCGCCGATGACCCAAAGGGCTGGGGCGAGGCCAATCCCCTGATTGAACTGGCGGCCGATTGAGGGAATGTGGGTGTCGAATTTGGCGGCTTTTTGACGCCCTCCAAAGAGAAGCTTTGCGCCGTCATCGCCGTTGGCATCGAAAACGCCTGTTTTTGGCCGAGCATCTGTGCCGCGCGCTGCGCGACGACCGGCCAGAGGATGGGCGATGCCGGTGTCCATCGGCGAAACTCTGGACTTCCTCGGCCAGATGCTGATCGAAGCGGAAGACCCGGCGCTGCCGCCTCGCGGGCGCCCGGTGGACCGGCGTCCAGGGGTTCCGCACGCAGCATCTGCTGCGCCAACCGGACCTGTCGTCCGAAGCGGGCGTGTCCGTTCCACCCGCCCCGTCCCTGACGAAACCGCAGTTCGCTCCCGCCGGTCCGTTTGGCAATTCGCCGGAAACCAAACGTTTGACGTGGTTCAACGGCCATCAGGGAGATGTTTGGGTATCTTCTGATAAGCTGCGTCTCGCTTGGCCTGGAGTGCGAGCGCCTCCCGCTGCGCAATCTGGGCTTCCAGGGTGGTGAGGCGCCAACATCCAGGCACGTGACAATCGGCTCAATCGATCAGTTTGCCGTCCTTGAAGAAGGGGTGGGGGCCATCGAAGGCGCCGATGGCGGCGGTGTGGCTGACAATGCCGGTTTCGGCGCGCCACGCGTGGATCTGGTAGCCCGGAGGCTCCATCACGAAGGCCGAGGGCGCCTCGTCGCGCAGGTCGAGCGCCACTTGGTGCGCGGTGGACGGCGCGGTGGACGCCAGCGTGCCAGCCCAGCGGACCTGAATCGGTCGGTGCAGATGGCCGCACAACACCCGCTCCACCTGCGGGTGGCGACGGATCACCGCCGCCTGCGCCGCCGCCCCGGTCAGGCCGAGCCGGTCCATGTGGCCGATGCCGGTTGCGAAGGGCGGGTGGTGCTGGAAGACGATGGTCGGGCGGTCGGGCTGTTCGGACAAGCGAGCGTCGAGCCAAGACAGCCGTTCCGCGCACAGTTCGCCTGCGCCCGAGCCGGGCAGCACCGTGTCCAGCCCGATCAGGCGGACCGGCCAATCCTCCACCGTGTACTGGAAGAAGGGATTGCCGTTGACGCGCGCCGCCAATTCGGGAAAGGCGCGGGCGAGGCCGGACCGCTCGTCGTGGTTGCCGGCCACGGGGAAGAGCGGCGCCCGCAGGGGGCGGAGCAGCTCTGTCAGTCGGTCATATTCGTCGGCGCCGCCGCTGTCCACCAGATCGCCGGTCAGCAGCACAAGGTCGGGCGCCGGGACCAGCGCCCCGATGGCCGCGACGGCGCGTTCGAGGAACAGGGCGGTGTCGACCCGACCATAGGCGAGGCGACCTTGCGGCTTGATGTGGGTGTCGGTGATCTGGACGATGAGCATGGGGGGCGCCTGAAAGGTCAAAAATGGACGGTTGAGGCCGAGAACGCTCAAGGCTGGGGAAGATTCAGAAGCCGGGACGGGTCGAGGCGCAGCCCCACCCGGTCGCCGCGCGCCAGCCCGCTGCGGCTGGCGGCGTCCACCGTCAGGGGCGGGCCGTCGCCCGTCTCCACCACCAGCCGGGTGCGGTCGCCAAGGAAGACGGCGGCGGCGACGAGGCCGTCGAGATGCGTGTCCTCCTCCCCCTCGGCGGCGAGCGCGATGTCCTCCGGTCGGATCAGAAGCTCGACCGGCCCGTCCGGCCCGCTCCAGGGAAAGGCGCCGCGCCCAAGCCGCAACGCGCCGGACTGCGCCTGACCGCTGACGCGGTTCATGGCGCCGATGAAATCGGCGACGAAGCCGTCGGTCGGGCGATGGTAGATGTCGCGCGGCGTGCCGATCTGGGCGACGCGCCCCTTGGCCATCACCACGATGCGGTCGCCCAACGCCATCGCCTCGCCCTGATCGTGGGTGACGTAGACGGCGGTGACGCCCAACCCCCGCAAAAGCCGGTCGATGTCCAGCCGCAGGCTGTCGCGCAGCTTGGCGTCGAGCGCCGTCAGCGGCTCGTCCAGCAGCAGCACGCGCGGGCGAACCACCAGCGCGCGGGCCAGCGCCACCCGCTGCCGCTGCCCGCCCGACAACTGATCGACGCGGCGCCCGGCGAACGCGCCGAGATGCATCAGATCCAGCATCTCCTCCACCCGCCGCTCGCGGTCGGCGCGTTCGACGCGGCGGACCTTCAGGCCGTAGGCGACGTTCTCCGCCACGCTCATGTTGGGGAACAGGGCGTAGCTTTGGAACACCATGCCGACGTTGCGCCGCTCGATGGGAAGCGCGGTCACGTCCTCCTCGCCGAACCAGACGCGCCCGCCGGGGTCGGGGCTTTCCAGCCCGGCGATCATGCGCAGCGTCGTCGTCTTGCCGCAGCCGGACGGGCCGAGAAAGACGATGGTCTCGCCGCCCCGGATGGTCAGATCCAGCGGCTCCAGCGCGCGGCTGCCGCCGGGAAACGTCTTGCCGCAGGATTCCAAGCGGATTGGAACGGCGTCGAGGTGGAAGCGGTCGGTCATGGTCAAGGTCTCACGGTGCGGAACGGTCGTGGCGGGCGAGCCACTGAAGCAGGATCAGGCTGGGCACGATCATGATGAAGAAGACCAGGGTGTAGGCGCTGCCGATCTCGATCCGCAGCGAGGCGTAGCTGTCCGCCAGCCCGACCGGCAGCGTCTTGGTCATCGGCGTGTGGAGCAGCCAGGTCAGGTTGAACTCGCCGACCGACAAGGTCAGCACCATCAACGAACCGGCGAGAATGCCGGAGCGGCAGTTGGGCAGCACCACGCTGAAGAAGCGCCGGGCGAATCCAGCCCCCAGGCTGGCCGCCCCTTCCTCCAACGTCTTCAAATCAATGGAGGTCATCACCGCCAACACGGCGCGCACCATGAAGGGCAAGGTGAACAGGACATGGCCGATCAAGATGAAGAGCCAGCTTCGCCGCAGATCGCCGACGCCGCCATAGGTGACGATCAGCGCCAGCGCGGTGGCGAGGCCGGGGACCGCCACCGGCATCATCAGCAGCTCCTCCACCGCTCGGGCGACCGCCCCCTGCCGACGGGCCAGCGCGTAGGCGGCGGGAACCCCCAGCAGCAGCGTGCAGCCCAGGCAGGCAAAGGCGATGCGTAAAGAGAGGAAGATCGTGTCGGCGTAGAGCCGCCACACCTCCTCAACCCAACGCAGGGTCAGGCCGCTCTTGATGCCGACGAAGTAATTGGCGGTAACGCCAGCCAGCATCGACATCGCCACGGGCGCCATCAGCAAGGCGCAGACGAGAAGCGTGAAGACCAACTGCGCCCAGAAGGATAGGCCGCGTCGGGAGAGCGTCATGGTGGTCATCGTCGTCACCCCGCCGCCGCGACGGAGGAACCGGCGAAGCTGCGGGCCAGCGCCAGCGCTGCCCAGGTGATGAGGCCAAGCAGAAAGCTGAGCGCCGCCGCCGTGGCGATGTTCGCCTGGAGCGTGAATTCGGTGTAGATGGTCATGGGCAGCACGTTGATCCGGGTGGCGAGCGTGAAGGCGGTGCCGAAGGCGCCCATGGAGGTCGCGAAGGCGATGGCGCCCGCCGACAGCAGCGCCGGTTTCAGGGCCGGCAGAATCACGTCGGCGACCACCCGCCAGGGCGACGCCCCCAGCGAGCGCGCCGCCTCCTCCAGCCGGGGGGCGAGCTTTTCCGCCGCCGCCATCACGGTCAGGATGACGCGCGGGATCGAGAAATAGACATAGCCCAGGAACAGCCCGGTCATTGAATAGGCGAAGACCAGCTTGGATCCGGTCAGCGCCTGGGTGATGGCGCCGATCAACCCCTGGCGCCCGGCCATCATGATGACCATGAAGCCGATCACCACGCCGGGGAAGGCCAGCGGGAAGGTCAGCATGGCGACCAGAATCGCGTGGCCGGGAAAGCGGTGGCGCACCAGGAACAGCCCGGCCACGGTCGACACGGCGAGCGTCACGGCGGTGACGCCCGCCGACAGCAGAAGCGTCGCGATCAGGCTGTCCAGATGGTTGCGGTTGGTCAGGATGGTGGCGTAGACAGCCCAGCCCTCGTCCCCGCCGCCGCCGATGACGAAGAGGCGGGCCAACGGCAGCAGGAAGAAGGCGGCGAACAGCGCGGCGGTCGGGGCCAGCAAGGCGGCCAACCGCAGGGAGTCCCGCGACTGGGGATCGAGCCGGGCCGTCACGCTCACTTCACGTCCGCCTGATAGCGGGTCATGAAGCCCTTCTGCGCCTCGGCCATCCGGGCGAGATCGACGGGCTTGGCGCGGGCGTAGTCCGAGGCGGGCAGAAATTTGGCGGCGGTGTCGGGCGACATGGCGACGGCGCGCACCGGACGCATGAAGGCGTTCGCCCACAGCGCCTGGCCCTTGTCGGACAGCACATAGTCCAGCACCTTCTTGCCGTTCTCCGGGTTGGGGCTGTTCTTGACCAACGCCATGACGTAGGGAACGGAGACCGATCCCTCCGCTGGGATGACGAAGGCGGTCGGCGCCTTGTCGGTGTTCTTGGCGCGGTAGGCGTTGAAATCGTAATCGATCAGGATCGGGATCTCGCCGGACAGGACGCGGGCGTAGGAGGTCTGCTTGGGCACGATGGGCTGGTTCTTCTGGAGCGCCTGGAACCAGCCGATCGCCTTGT
Organism: Azospirillum cavernae; assembly: GCF_003590795.1. GTDB lineage: Bacteria > Pseudomonadota > Alphaproteobacteria > Azospirillales > Azospirillaceae > Azospirillum > Azospirillum cavernae. The sequence continues at coordinate 460,729 of NZ_QYUL01000004.1, read as the reverse complement.
CGAAGTTGGCGTAGTCGCCGCCCAGCGCCAGATTGACCGCCACCGCGCCGACATAGCCGACGGCGGCGCTGGTCGGGTCGAGGTAGCCGACCATCCCGGCATAGTCGGGCTTCAGCAGGTCGGCCCAGCTCTGCGGGACCGGCTTGCCGCCCAGCGCCTCGGTGTTGACGAAGAAGCCCAGCGTGCCGGAATGGATGGCGAACCATGCGCCGTCCGGGTCCTTCATGTCGGCCGGGATCTGGTCCCAAACCGCCGGTTTGTAGGGCGTGATGACCCCGGCCGCCTTGGTCTGGATGCCAGCCGGGCCGCCGAGATAGACGACGTTGGCCACCGGCTTGTCCTTCTCCGCGATCATGGCGGCGAGCGCTTGGCCGGAGTTCTTGTTGTCGAACGGCACGGCGATGCCGAGATCATCCTTGATCGCCTTGAGCTGCGCGGCCCAGTCGGCCCATTCCGGCGGGCAATTGTAGCAGATGGCGGTCTGTTGGGCAGTCGCAGCAGCAGCCGGGGCCGGAGCGACGATGGTGGAGGCGATGGCGGCCAGGGCGGCCACGCCGAGAACAAACGGTTTGAGCATGATGTCTGGTCTTTCCGTTCAGAATGAGAGGGGCCGTTCAGAGTGAGGGGGAGCTTAGGATTTGGGGGTGGGATTGGCGGCAGGCGCCAGCGGGGCCGGGCCGAGGGATTCGCCCATGCGAAGCTCGAAGGGCAGCGTGAGGACGGCGCCTTGCGGTTCGTGGGCAAATCCCGCCCGCAGGGTCTCGAAGGCGGCGCGGCCCATCGCGCGGGCCGGTTGCACCAGCGTGGCGAGGCTGGGTGAGACCAGCGCGCCGACCTCGATCCCATCAAAGCCGCAGACGGAGACGTCGCCCGGAACCGACAGGCCAAGGTCACGGATGGCGCGGATGGTGGCCAGCGCCAGAAGATCGTTGGAGGCGAACAGGGCGGTCGGGCGGTCCGCGCCGGTCAGATGGGGGGCGAGGCGCGTGGCCAGCCGGGTGTCGGTGAAATCGACTTCGATCACCGGCCCGGCGGGCAGTCCGGCGGTGGCGAGCGCGGCGAGCCAACCGGCGTGACGGCGGCAGGAGCGGTCGGAATGCAGGAAGCGCCCGGCGACCATGCCGATGCGGCGGTGGCCAAGCGCCGTCATCCGCTCGACGATCGCCCGCGCCGCCGCGACGTTGTCCACCGACACATGGGCGCGCCCGGAGGTCAGCGGCTGGTTGTAGACCAGAACATAGGGGGTCTGCGCCGCGTCGAGCGTGTCGAGCGAGGCGCTGCGGTCGGCGTCGGCGACGGTCAGCACCAGCCCTTCCACCCGGTTGGACAGCAGGCTTTCGATGGCCCGCGCTTCGCGGTCGGGGCTGTAGTCCGTCGAGGCGATGAGAACGCTGTAACCAGCTTCGTCCGCCGCGTCCTGGATGCCGGCGACGCTCTCGGCGAAAACGGGATTCGAGAGCGATGGGATCAGCACGCCGACCGTGCGCGTGCGCGCCGCCTTCAAGCTGCGGCCGATGGTGCTGGGACGGAAAGTCAGGGCGGCCACCGCCAGCCGCACCTTTTCGGCGGTTTCCGGCGTGGTGACGCCGCTGCCATTCAGCACGCGGGAGACTGTGGCGATCGACACGCCCGCCTTCGCCGCCACATCCCGTATCGTCGCCGTCCGCGCCATCGCCCTAACCCGCCGTTCCTGTTCGGGCGGCAGGATGCGTGTGGGCTGTTTCAACCGTGTGACGCTATGGAAACGGTTCCATGAAGATTGAAAACGTTTTCATTGCGCCATGCGTAGACCAGGAGCGCGCGGGGGCGGCGTTGGAGGGCGTTGGTTCAGAAATGGGATGATGTCGCGCTGGCGAATGGCGGCCCGACGAGACCTTGGCCTTCCCCGCAAAGGTCGCCGCCATGCTCTCGTTCGCCTGCCGCTTCCAGGCTGCGATCATCGTCTGATGGGCACATGCTTCGCCGACAACTCCGCCAGCGTGTGTTCGCCTTTGATGGCCTCCAGCGCGACCTTCGCCTCGAAGGCCGATGTGTACCGCTTGGGTGCTCGATGTCGTCTTCGACGAGGAGCGCGCCCGACCCGACATCTCCGTCCACCGAAAGCGCAAACGGTCAGGATGGTCCAACGAATTCGTCCGATCCATCATTGGCCAAATGCGATGACCCTGTGATGGGACCGCTTGCGCCTTGACAGATGCAAATGGCGATGGCCTTGCTTTTCTTGACGGTTCGATTTGAGTGGGTTCGATGTCCGACGCCATCGGGGACACGTCCCCTGCCCTGCGCTTCGACAGCCTGGAGATGCCGACCGAGGAAGGTTTCTGGCGCTGGCGCGACCAGATGTCGCCGATCTTCGACGTCGGCGTCTCCAGGGACGCCGTGGGGTCGTTTCGCGGAAGCCTGCACACCTATCATTTGGGCAGCGTGCTGCTCGGTCGCTGCACCACGGTGACGCAGTCCTTCGACCGCAGCCGGCAGCTGATCGCCCGCAGCGGCATCGACCATTATCTGGTCCAGTTGCAGCGCCAGGGAAGATCCCGGGGCGTGATGGGACGGCGCGAGGTCGATGTCGGGCCGGGTGACGTCTGCATCCTGGATCTGGCGCAGACCATCCACACCGTCGATAACGACATCGACAGCCTGACCCTCTGCCTGCCGCGAGAAATGCTGGCCCCGCTGGTGACCGCTCCAGACGAGTTGCACGGGTTGGGGCTGCCGGGCGGCAGCCCTCTCGGCGCCTTGCTGTCCGCCCATGTCCGCTCGCTCTACAGGGCGGCGGAGGCCTTGTCGCCGCGCGACGCCCTGACGGTGACGCGGGGGACCGCCGCCCTCGTCGCCGGCTGCCTGGGGCCGACCATCGACGCGCTCGATCTCGTCCGGCCGCAGATGCAGGCATCGCGCATGGCCGCGATCAAACGCTACATCGACATGTGCCTGGGCGATCCGGATTTCGGCGCGGCTCAGATCGCCGAAGCGTTCGGCGTCTCGCGCCCGACCCTGTACCGGCTGTTCGAGCCGCTGGGCGGTGTCGCCGCCTATATCCTGCGGCGGCGGCTCGACCGCAGTCTGGCGGATCTGACCTCCTCGCACCGGCGCCGGCGCGTCGCCGACATCGCCCACCGCTGGGGCTTCCGGTCGGAGGCGGCGTTCAGCCGCGCCTTCAGGGCGGCCTTCGGAATGACCCCACGCGACGTGCGAAGCAGCAGGCAGGGGTTGCGGTCTTCGGCTGCCGGTTCGACCGATGCCTTCAAGCGCTGGTTCCACGAGCTGGCGATTCTGTGAAGCTCGGACAAGGCGCTGGACCTTGTGGTGTTGGTGCAGCGAGGGGGGGGCGGACGCACCGAAGCCCGACCCGTCTTTCGATCAGGCGCTACGGACGGAGTTCGGGCGTGCTTGATCGCTCATCTGATCCAGCGACGGCCCGACCTGGGAGGCGTCGCCGTCGTTGGTGGTCGCATCGACGGCCAGATGCAGCTTTCCCCAGGTCCGGCGCCCGCGCACGCCATGCTTGTCACGGCGCCACTCGCCGGCGCCAAAGACCTTCAGCCCGGTGCTGTCGATCACCAGGGTGATCGGGAACCGGCAGGTCCACGCCCATGAGGTCCAGCAACGAGCTGAGCAGCCCTTCGGTCTGGCGCGGCGGTTGATGGAAGACGAGGCGGACCATGACCGTCGTTTCGATCACAGGATTCGAATAGCGCGCCTGACCGCCCGGCGTCGTGCGCGGCGCCGCCCGCTAGGCGGCGATCACCGCGTCGCTGACCCACAGCGTCAGACTGCCGCGCCTCTCACGCAAGCAAAGCTTGCGCTGACGGCGTCAGGCGAAGCACGGCTTCGCCGAGAGCAGACGCAAGCCAGCTTCGGACGCGGCCCAATTCGTCACCTGGAACCGCATCTTCGGAATGTGATGGCGGCGGTCGTCATTGTGCTTGTTCGGCATGCCGGGCGCTGACCAGTCCACGAAAAGGAAAAGAAGTTGTTCTGTAGGGCCGCACCACCACCTGCCAACACGGTCATCGCCTCGCTGCACCAAAACTGCGGCTCTCCATTTTTCCAGGGAAACTCCAGTCCTGTCGCGTGCGAAGACCACGAAGGCTTGCCGCGCCCAACGCGGACGCGGCAAACCGGCGTGGCGGTGTTTACACCATCCCGCCCCGGCTGAAGGGCAGGGTCTGCACCGGCTTGCCCGTCACCGCGAAGACGGCGTTGGCGACGGCGGGGGCCGACGTCGGGACGCCGGGTTCGCCCGCCCCGGTCGGGCGTTCGTGGGAATCGACGATGTGCACCTCCACCTTCGGCATGTCGGACATCCGCAGCGGCAGGAAGCCGTCGAAGTTGCTTTGATCGACCAGACCGTCGGTCAGGGTGATTTCGCCGCGCAGCGCGTGGCCGATGCCCCAGCCGGTGGCCCCCTCCATCTGGGCGGTGACGACGTCGGGGTTGACGACCTGCCCGCAATCGACGGCGACGACGACGCGGTCCACCGTGACGTGGCCCTTGTCGCTGACCGTCACCTCGGCGACATGGGCGACGAAGGTGTTGAAGCTTTCATGCACCGCGACGCCGCGCCCCTTGCCCTTGGGCAGCGGCTTGTCCCACCCGGCCTTTTCCGCCGCCAGCGTCAGGACGTTGGCCATGCGCGGATGGTCCTTCAGCATCGCCAGCCGGAAGGCCAGGGGATCCTTGCCCGCCGCCCTGGCCAACTGGTCGATCATCACCTCCTTGGCGTAGGCCGTGTGGGTGTGGCCGACCGAGCGCCACCACAAGGTCGTCACCGGCGAGGTCGGGCTGTGCAGGTCAACCGCCAGATTCGGCACGGCGTAGGCCATGTCCGACGCCCCTTCGACGGAGGTCGCGTCCACCCCGTTCTTGACCATCATCTTTTCAAACGGCGTTCCGGCCATGAAGCTCTGACCGACGATCCGCTGCCGCCACGCCACCAGCGCGCCGGAGGAATCCACCGCCGCCTTGATCGTGTGCAGGAACAGCGGGCGGTAACGGCCGCCCTTGATGTCGTCCTCGCGCGTCCACACCAGATGGACCGGGGCCTTGCCATAGGCCTTGGCGATGATCGCCGCCTCGGCGATGTAGTCGGCGTTGGTGGTGGCGCGGCGGCCAAAGCTGCCGCCCGCCCATTGGGTTTCGATCTTCACCTGTTCGGGTTTGCAGCCCAGAACATGGGCGACGACCATCTGTTCGACGCCCTGGAACTGCGACCCCGCCCAGATGGTGCAGCCGCCGTCCGGGTTCAGCGCGACGGTGGCGTTCAACGGCTCCATCGGCGCGTGGGCCAGATAGGGGAACACGAACTCGCCCTCGACCACCGCCGCCGCTCCGGCGAAGGCCTTGGCGACGTCGCCCTTGTCGGCGGCGACCGCGCCCGACGTCTGCGCCAGTTTGCGGTAATCGGCCAGCATCTGATCGGTGCCGCGCGTTTCCGCCTTGCTGTCATCCCAGACGATCTTCAGCGCCTCGCGGCCCTTGATCGCGGTCCAGGTGTTTTTTGCGATGACGGCGACGCCGACCGGCAGGGTCAGGACGTCGAGCACCCCCGGCACGGCGCGGGCCGCCTTGTCGTCCACGCTCTTGACCGTTCCGCCAAAGCGCGGGGAGCGGGCGAGCACCGCCGTCACCTGCCCCGGGCGGCGGATGTCCATGGCGAAAATCGCGCTGCCGTCAGTCTTGCTGACATGGTCCAGCCGGTGCAGGCCGGGCTTGCCGATCAGGGTGTAATCCTTCGCCGCCTTCAGCGCGACCTTCTGCGGGACCGGCAGCTTGGCCGCGTCCTCCGCCAACTCGCCAAAGGTGAAGCGGCGGTTGCTGGCGGCGTGGGAGACGACGCCCTTGGCGACCGTGACCTCACCCGCCGGCACGTTCCAGCGGGCGGCGGCGGCAGCGACCAGCATGGCGCGGGCGGCGGCCCCGGCCATGCGCAGCTCGTCCCAACTGTTGGCGATGGCGGTCGAGCCGCCGGTGCCTTGAATGCCGAAGAAATGGTTGCCGTAGAGCTTGCTGTCGGCGGGTGCGAAGGCCCCGCGCATCTGCGCCCAATCGGCGTCCAACTCCTCGGCGACGATGGTGGCCAGCCCGGTGACGATGCCCTGCCCCTTGTCCAGATGCTTGGCCAGCACCGTGACTGTGTTGTCGGGGGCGATGATGACGAAGAGATGCGGGCGCGGGTCCGCCGGACCGACGATTCCGGGAGGCGCGCCGCCAGCGGCCAGAGCGGGCAGGGGCAGATGCGCGCCCAGGATCAGCGCGCCGCCCGCCCCGGCGGCCTTCAGGAAATTGCGGCGCGACGGCGCGACCTGGACCAGCGTCCGGCCAAAGGATTCGTCTGGAAAGCCGGACTGGGCGGCCTGTCGGATGAGATGATGCAGCATGGATCAGGCCCTCACGCTCTGGGCGGCGTCTTTGATCGCCGCGCGGACGCGCCCATAGGTGGCGCAGCGGCAGACGTTGCCGTCCATCGCCGCGTCGATGTCGGCGTCGGTCGGGTTGGTGTTGGCGGCGACCAACGCGATGGCGCTCATGATCTGGCCCGACTGGCAATAGCCGCACTGGACGACGTCCAGCTTCTGCCAGGCCGCGCGGACGGCCTCGGCCACCTTGCCGGACGCGCCCTCGATCGTCGTCACTTTGGCGCCCGCCGCCAGCGTGCCGACCGGCGTTTGGCAGGCCCGCGTCGGCGCGCCGTCGACATGGACGGTGCAGGCCCCGCACTGGGCGATTCCGCAGCCGAACTTGGTGCCGGTCATGTTCAATTCATCGCGCAATACCCAAAGCAAGGGCATGTCGTCGGGGACGTCGACCTGCCGTTCCTGCCCGTTGACGGTGATGCGAATCATGCTCTCAAAGCCTCTCTGTCAGATGAGGAACCCGGTTCGGTTCCGCCCGCCCGTTTCGGGCCTGGGCAAATAGATGGAGCGTTCGCCGCCAACCGCCATCCCCCCCTCTTGGCCGCGCGGGGTTGGCGCGGCGGGCGTGTCGGCGGACGGTCGGTTGCGGATCAGGGTGGGTGTGTGGGTGGACAGACTACGCCGCCGCAGGCACCATGAACAATCCAGAGCAGGTTCATATCGACATGAAGCGCATTCATAGCCCCGCCCTCGACCTCAACCTCATCAAGGTGTTCGACGCCCTGCTGGAGGCCCGCAGCGTGTCGCGCGCCGCCGAAACGCTGGGCGTCAGCCAATCGGCGGTCAGCCACGCGCTGGGCCGCTTGCGCACGCTGGTCGGCGATCCCCTGTTTGTGCGGACCGGCGGGCGAATGGAGCCGACGCCGCGCGCCCAGCGCTTGGCCGAACCGCTGCGCGACTTGCTGCTGGGCGCGGCGCGGGCGCTGTCGGTCGAGGAAAGCTTTGACCCGCTGTTGGAGGACCGCAGTTTCACCATCTGCACGTCGGACGCCGTGCAAGCCGTGCTGCTGACCGGGTTGCTGCGCGACATCAGCACGGAAGGGCGGGAGGAGTCGCGGGTTTCCATCGCGTTGCGCAGCCTGGATCCCGACGCCATGCTGAACGGGCTGGACGACGGAACCATTGATCTGGTGATCGGCTATCTGCCCGAGGTGCGGCGCTGGCACGACCGGGAGTTCCTCTATCTGGAAAACCACGCCTGCCTGTTCAACCCGGATTTGCTTCCGCTGACCGCGCCAATCAGTCTGGAGGATTACACCCGTTACCCCCACCTGATGCCGGCCTTGCGCGGCGGATTCAGCAGCTTCATCGACGATGATCTGCACGCGCTGGGCGCCCGGCGGCGGGTGGCGGCGTCCACCACCCAGTTCCTCGCCATTCCGATGATGCTGAAGCAGACGGCGATGATAACCACCTTGCCGACGCGGACGGCTCGATTCTGCGCGCAGACGGTTGGGCTGGCGATCAGCCCGCTGCCGTTCCCGTCGGAGGATTTCGAGGTGTCGATGGGCTGGCACCGGCGCAACACCGGCTCTCCCTCCCACAACTGGCTGCGCCAACGCATTCTGAACGAGGCCAAGACTCTGTGACCGGGGCGGGCAGGAGGCTTGAAAAGCGTTGCCGGTAACGGATTTGCCGCCCGTCAAAACGGAGAGTGCGGAGATCCCGGTGGCTTGCAATCTAGAGATGCCGGTTGTGTGGCGAACCTGTGGCGGCGCGTCGCAGGGCAAGCAGGGCTTTCGGCAAAATTGCAGACATCGAATACAAGCGAGTGCGCATAAGACGGGCGGAAAAACAACCATGCCGAATGTTGTTGTCGCAGTTTTTCAATAAATTTGCCATACAGTCAGTTCTGACGGATATTATCCGAGAGGCCATCAAACGGCTCTAGAACGCCAGAAACGCACGCGACGGAGAACCTGTGTTGCGTGTGCGATAGATTTTCTGCTAAAAGACGTACAACTGCGCTCTTCGATTACTGCGTGTTAGCAATGGGGGATCAATTGAACGCGATTTTTGGCGCGACGGTTTCCATGTGTCTCGCTCTGGCTGCGGTTGGCGCCGAGGCGGCGGAAAAACTCAAGATCGGCCATGTTCTCCCGAAAGGCTCGCAGTTCAGCGAAGCGGTCCAGGTCATGGACCAGGAGCTGCAAAAGCGGACCGCTGGTCGCTACAGCATTGAAGAATACCCGGCCAGCGCCCTTGGCGACGGCAAGGCTATGCTGGACGGCGTGAAACTCGGCACCATCGACATGGTGATGTCGTCCTCGGGCGGCGCGCTGGGGCAGTTCAACCCGACGCTGGGCATCCTCGACCTGATGCTGCTGTTCCGCGACGAGGCCCACGTCGATTCGGTGCTGGACGGTCCGATCGGCAACAGCCTGCTGGACAGCTTCAAGGCGCAGGGCACCGTCGGGCTGGCCTGGGGCGAAAACGGCTTCCGCCAGTTGACCAACTCGCTGCGCCCGGTGAAGACCCCCGCCGACATCGCGGGCATGAAGATCCGCATCGCCGAAAGCGAGATCTACAAGAAGGCGTTTGAGGCGCTTGGCTCCAAGCCCTTCACCCTTCCCTTCGCCCAGGTCTATCCGGCGTTGAAGAACGGGCAGGCCGAAGGGCAGGAAAACCCGATCACCACCATCGTCGGCTCCAAGCTGAACGAGGTGCAAAGCCAGATCACGCTCAGCTATCACACCTACGCCCCGGCGGTGATCCTCATCAACGCCGACCGTTTCGGCGACATGACGCCCGAAGACCAGAAGGCGCTTCAGGACGCGGCCAAGCTGGGCGGCAAGGCCTCGCGGGTGTTCGTGCGCGCTCGCGACGCCAAGGGGCTGGAGGCGTTGAAGGCGTCGGGCATCACCATCACGCCGACGACCGATTTCGACCGCGCCGCCTTTGAAAAGGCGCTGGCGCCCTTCTACGCCGAGATGGCCAAGGTCTATCCGATGGATCAGATCATGGCGATCAAGAACACCAAGTAAGGCTGCCGCCCCAACGGGTGACGCCGATTGCGTTTAGAAACGGGGAGGGTCGCTTTTCGCACGGGAACGCCCAGACGAAGCGACCCTCCCCCTCCTCATTCAGATTTTACGCTCCTGCACAGCGCGCAAGACACAGGACAACCATCATGAATAGCCTCGGCGGAAAAAGCAGACTGACGTCGCGCCTGAAAATTTCGCACAGGATATTCATCGGCTTTTTGGCCATGATCTGTTTGATCGTGTTCCTGGGCGTTCAATATGTCGGCAGCGTCCGCTCCATCGGCGAGGAGCTGGACCATGTGATGGACACCGGCCAGGACGCCCTGACCACCTCGCATCTGGCCGATTTGAGCGAGCGGATGGACCGGGCGGTCCTGACCTACATCGCCTCGCAGACCGAACTCGACCTCGCCAACGCCCGCAAGGAGGTCGAGGAGTTTGAAAAATCGCTGGGCAATCTGAAGTCCCAGACGAACTCGCCGGTGGATGAGCAGAAAATGGCGGCTGTGGCCGCCGTCGCCATCCAATACCGCGCCGCCTTCGACGACGTGGTCAACGCGGTGGTGCAACGGCGTGAAGGCGTCGGGCAGACCTTTCTGGTTGGCGCGCAGTTGAACACCACGGCCATGGCGATTGTCGACGCCGCCCAATCCTCGGGCGAAGCGGAGGTCTCGCAGGCGACGGTTCGGCTTCAACAGGCGTTGCAGGGCACCCGCATGTCGGCGGCCCGCTATTTCACCACCTTTGATCCGAACGACGCCACCGCCGCCAAGAACGAGTTGACCCGGCTGGGCGAGGCCGTCGCCGACACCAAGGCGAAGAGCGCCGCCAACCGCCGTCTGCAACGCTTCCTGACCGCGATGGAACCGCAAATCGCCGCCTTCTCCAAGGGGCTGGAAACCGCCGTCGGCGGCACCCTGAAGCTGCTGGACACCCAGAGCAAGATCCGCCTGATCCTGGATCAGTTGATTTCCGGCGTGCGCAGCATCGTCACCTCCTTCTCCGATTTGCAGAAGAAGACGCAGGAGCGCGCCCTGGTCTCCATCGACGCCAGCGGTCGTCAGGCCATCGTCACGCCGTTGATCGCGCTGTTGGGCGGCGTCGTCTTCGCCGGCTTGATCGCCGCGTCCATCGTGCGCCCGATCCGCAGCATGACCACCGCCATGGCGGCGCTGGCCAACGGCGACACCAGCACGGAGGTTCCGGCCACCGGCAACCACGACGAAATCGGCGACATGGCCCGCGCGGTCCAGGTGTTCAAAGAGAACGCCATCAACATGGACCGGATGCAGCGCGAACAGGAAGACACCCGCCTGCGCAACGAGGCGGAAAAGCGCGACACCATGAACGGGCTGGCGATGAATTTCGAAAGCACCGTCATGGACGTGGTCGAGCATGTCGTCCGCGAATCGGAAATCGTGCAGACCAACGCCCGGATGGTGTCGGCGGTGGCCGAACAGACGCTGCAACTCGCCGCCCAAGGCGCCTCGGCGACCGAAGAGGCCAGCACCAACGTGCAGATGGTGGCGGCGGCGGTTGAGGAATTGTCCCGCTCGGTGGCCGCCATCAGCTCGCAGGCGTCGGAATCGACCGACATCGCCCGCAACGCGGTGGGCGAGGCCCGGCAAACCAACGACGTGGTGGCGGCTCTGTCCGAAGGCGCGCGCCGCATCGGCGACGTCATCCATCTGATCGAAAACATCGCCAAACAGACCAACCTGCTGGCCCTGAACGCCACCATCGAGGCCGCGCGCGCCGGGGAAGCGGGCAAGGGCTTCGCCGTCGTCGCCACCGAGGTGAAGGCGCTGGCCAACCAGACGACCGTCGCCACCGGCGAAATCAGCGTCCAGGTGGACGCCATCCAATCCTCCACCCAGAACGCGGTCGACGCGATCCGCCGCATCGGCGAAACCATCAACCGGATGGACGTCATCGCCGTCAGCATCTCCTCGGCGGTGCAACACCAGTTTGAAGCGACGCAGGAAATCTCCGAGAATCTGCGTCAGGCGGCCTTGGGCACCACGGAGGTGGCCAGCACCATCACCCATGTGCTGCACAAGGCGACCGACGCCGGATCGTCGGCGGAAACCCTGCTGGGCAGTTCGGGCATGCTGACCGATCAAACGGCGGTGCTGAAGCAAGAGGTGAACTCCTTCACCGACCGCATCCGCATCAAGTAACCGGACCGCGCCGCCTTCCCACAAAAAAGCCCCGCTGATGGAACGCCATCAGCGGGGCTTTTCGTTTCGCCGGGCCATCACACACAGGCCCAATCACGCCGCCCGAATCACGCCAGACGGGGCGCCTCGCGCATGAAGCGCGACGCCAGCGCGCCCAGCCCCAAGGCGACGCAGACCAGGGCGACGCAGCCCGGCCACCCCGCCGCCGTCCAGGACAGACCCGGCAACACCGCGCCTAGGCTGCCGCCCAGATAAAAGAAGCAAACATAGAGGCCCGCCGCCGCGCCCTTGTTGACCGGAGCGGCGCGCCCGACATAGCCCAGCGCCAGCGATTGGCACAGGAAGATCCCGGCGATGAAAACGCCGATGCCGGCGATGACGGCGGCCAGAAAGGGCAGCAACAGAATCATCTGCCCGAGAAAACAGACGCTCAAGGCCGCCAGAAAGGCCCCGCGTCCGCCAAAACGCTGAATCAAGCGCCCGTTGAACGGCGCCGCCGAGGCGCTGATCGGGTAGACCAGAAAGACCAACCCGATGCCGCTCGCCGTCAGCAGGAAAGGCGGGTCGGCCAGATGAAAGCCGACATAGGACAAGGTCGCCGTCATCGAAAACAGAACGGTGGAGCCAAAGGCGCAGACCGCGCGGATGCGCGGGTTGGCCAGATGGCGGCGCATCCCGGCGACATGCGCGGCGATCCCGTCGATGGGCCGCCCCTGGTCGGCGGGGAGCCAGAGCAAAACCACCAGCGCGCACAGGGCGGACAGGGCGGCCAGAGCGGCGAAGCCGCTTTGCCAACTGATGAACTCCGCCAGCAACCCGGCGACGAAGCGCCCGGCGAAACCGCCCATCGCCGATCCCGACACGAACAGCCCGGTCATCGCGGCGGCCTGCGGCCCGGACCAGCGGGTGGCGATGTAGGCGACCGCCCCGGTGAACAGGGCGGGCAGGGCGATCCCCTGGGAAAAGCGCACGCCCAGCAATTGGGACAGGTCGCGGCACAGGGTCAGCAGCAAAGTCAGCGGCACCAGCAGGAAAATTGCCGTCAGCATGGCCCGTTTGCGGCCAAAACGGTCGGTCAGCGGCCCCGCCGCCGGAGCGGCCAAGGCCACAGCCAGCGTGGTCGCCCCGATCACCGCCCCGGCGGCGGCGGGCGTCGTGCCGAAATCGGCGGACAGTTGCGGCAGCACCGATTGCGGGGCGTAGAGCGGCAAAAAGGCGGAAAAGCCGAGCAGGAACACGGCGATCCGTTCCTGAAGCCGAATGGCGTTCGGGGTGTCCTGAGCCAGATTGGGCAAGGGAAGTCTCCGTGATCGTCCGCGAACGGGCAGGGCAGGGGCGGACGGGGGCGACGAAGGGAAAGCCCCCGCGTTCGGCGGGGCAGGGGGGTGACGCGCCCCCTGCCCCGCCGCGCGCGGGGGCTGTCGGATCAATCGTCGCGGTCGAAGTTCAGGCTGTCGTCGGCGGCGTCCTGCGAGGCTGGTTGGACTTGGCCGAAGGTGGCGATCATGCCCTCCGGCCCGCGCAGGCGGATGGTGGCGTTGATGCCGTTCACCGCCGACCAGAACAGCTTGTGCTGGCGGACGCTGGCCTTGCGGTCGATCACCGCCTCGATCAGGCACGGCCCCTTGGCGGCCATCGCCGCGTCCAAGGCGGCGTTCAACCCGTCCAGATCATGGATTTCCCAATGCTGCCAGCCGCAAGCCTTGCCCGCCGCGCCGATGCTGAGCGTCGGCGGCGACAGGAAATCCTGATACTCCGGCACGTTGGCGGTCGGCAGATACTCAAAAATGCCGCCGCCGCCGTTGTTCAGCACGACCAGAACGATGTCGAGGTCGCCCGCCAATTGCAGGCTGCCGACGTCGTGGGAAAAGGCCATGTCGCCGATCATGCAGACGGTCTTGGTGTGGCGCTGGGCGGCGGCGATGCCGATCAGGGTGCCGATGGATCCGTCGATGCCGTTGGTGCCGCGATTGGCCAGCAGCCGCAGCCGCGTGTCCGTGTTGCCCGAAAAGCTGTCGAAATCGCGCACGCTCATCGAGTTGCCGGAGAAGACCACCGCCCCGTCGGGCGCGGCCTTGATGAGCCGCCGGACAATCGGCGCCTCCCACAGCGAGGTGTCGAAGGCGCTGCGCGACAGGGTGTCGATGAAGCCGTCGCAGGCGATGAAGGACTGGCGCCACACGTCCGGCGCGGGCTTCAGAGAACCCGACTCGGTCAGCGCCCGGCACAGGGTTTCCGGGCTGGAGCGCACGATGTGGGTCGCCCGCAGCAGCGGATCGGACCAGCGCGTCGTCGGATCGACGACGATGTAATCCGACGCGGTGGATTCCTGCATGTAGGTCAACACCGGCTTGGACATCGCCGGGCCGCCGAAATTCAAGATCCATTCGGGCTGGTGGGTGGCGGTGAAGCGCGCGGCGCGCAGGAAGGTGTCGGCCCGCGCGATCACGCCCGACTCCGCCGGAGCGCCAAACCGCAAATTGCTGAAGGGATCGGCGATGATGGGGGCGGCCAGTTGGCGGGCCAACTCGTACACGGCGGCGGGGAAGCCCGGCTCCTCGGCGTTCTCCGTCGCGCCGCAGACGATCACGCCGCGACGGCCCGACAGCGTTTCCGCCATCCGGTCGATGTCTTCCTGGCGCAGTTGAATCACCGGCTCGGTGATGGTCGGCGGCTTGGGGACGGCGCGCTTGACGCGGTTTTTGGGAACCAGCGGGTCGCGGAAGGGCTGGTTGACGTGCACCGGGCCGGGCATCGGCCACAGGCTCTGTTCATAAATGCGCGAGGCGAGCGCCGACAGCGTGTCGATGCTGGCGTCCGGCAGGGGCAGGCTGTGCGAGGAGCGGGCGTGCGCGCCATAGGCGCGGATCTGGTCAATCGCCTGGGCGGAGCAACGATCCTGATTTTCCGGCGCGCGGTCGGCGGTGATGAGGATCAGGGGGATCATCCCGGTGGACGATTCCATCACCGCCGGGAAGAACTCGCCCACCGCCGAACCCGAGGTGCAAATCAGGATGGTCGGGCGCCGGGTGACGCGGGACAGGCCCAGCGCGAAGAAACCCGCCGCCCGCTCGTCGATCACCACGGTGATTTTCAAGGCCGGGTTGGCCCGGCAGGCCAGCGCCAGCGGGGCCATCTGCGCGCCCGGACACATCACGACGTGCGTCACGCCCGCCGCCACCAGGGAATCGATCAGAAAGGCCGACCATTCGAAATTCAACTCGGCGTCGCCCTGGACAATGCCGCGAAAGGTGGTGTTGTCCTTTTCCGCCGGGCGGCTGTCGGGCGTGCTCGCGGCGGTTGGCGCGGCTGCCGGTTGTTCGATGACGCTGTCGAGACTGCCTGTTGCACTCATGCGATGAATCTCCTTTGCGACTGCCGCCACCACAGCGCAGACGTTTGGTTTTTACACCATTAGGAGAAAAAATGACAATACCCCAACGTATTTGATGAATTTGTGTCGCGATTCCCACTATTTTCCTGGTTCATATTGCAGGATGCTGCCGGAATAAATTGTATAAAATACGGATGTATGTTGAAAAATGCGGCGATTGCTTGGCCCTGACCTGCCAAGGCTCCGCCATTTTCCCACGTCTTGTGGAAATTCATGGCCGAGCAGCATCTTTTAGTTTCATGCGCATTGAGGGGCGCGCCGGTTCATCACGGCCAAGCGCCGCGCTGTTTCACATTTTGGGCGCGGCGCTTCAACCGGCCATCGCCTTGCGCCAGTCCGTCAGGGTGACGAAGCGAAAACCACGGCGGCGCCCGGCGTCCAGAATGGTCGGCAGTGCCTTGACCGAGGCCGCCTTGGTGCTGTGCATCAAGATCACCGCGCCCGGGGCCAGACGGGCGGTGACGCGGTTGGCGATGGTCGCGGCGTCGGTTCCCTTCCAATCCTGGCTGTCAATGGTCCACAGCACGGATTGCAAGCCTTGGGCGCGGGCCAAACTGAGGGTGGTGGCGTCGAAATCGCCGAAGGGCGGGCGGAACCAGGTCGGGTGAACGCCGATGGCGCTTAGGGCCTGGTTGGCGGTCGACAGGTTGCGGTCCTGCTCCGCCGCCGACAGGTCGCTCATCATTGGGTGGGTCTGGCTGTGGCTGCCGATTTCGTTGCCGGACGCGGCGACCGCTGCGGCGGCCTTGGCGTGTTCGGCGATCTTCTGCCCGATGAAGAAAAAGGTCGCCCGCGCCCCGTGCTGTTTGAGGATGTCGAGGATGATCGGGTCGTTGGGATCGGGGCCGTCGTCGATGGTCAGCGCGATCACGCGCGCGGAGGCGGCGGACGGGTTGACGCGCGACAGATCCAGGGCGTCGCCGGGAATCAGATGCTCGGTGACGAAGGGAGCGGCGCCGTGGGTCGCGGCGAAACTGCGCGTCTTGCCGACCGGCGGGGCGGCGGCGTGGAGCGCCGACCAGGGCGACAGGGCGGCGGCGGTCGCGCCGAACAGGACGGCCCGGCGGGTGGGCGTGGCGGCGGGCATGGACGTGAAAACCCCGATCAACAGATGCGCGGGGCAGAGTGTCCGGGCGAACGGCGCGGCGCAAGGCCGTTCGCCCGGAGATCGTCGGTTTTCGCCAGACCTACAGTCTTACGGCTGACGGACCTTGGCGATTTCCGCCTGAAGACCCTTCAACAGATCGGCCCCGCCGTCGGCGGCGTATTTGTCGAAGGCGGGCTTGACCATCTCGCGCATGCGGCCCAGCTCGGCGGTGCTCAGCTCGTTGATCTTCATGCCCTTTTCCTTCAGCAGGGCAAGGCTCTGGGTGGTCGCCTCGCGGCTGTCCTTGCGCTCGAAATCACGCGAGGCGATGGCGGCCTCTTGCAGGATCTTGCGCTCGTCCGCCGACAGGCCGTCAAACCAACGCTTGCTGGCCAGCACGATCCACGGGCTGTAGACATGCTTGGAAATCGTCATGTAGCCCTGAACCTCGTAGAATTTCGAGGACAGGATGGTCGTCACCGGGTTTTCCTGGCCGTCCACCGTGCCGGTTTCCAGCGCCGTGAACAGTTCGGAGAAGGCCAGCGGCACCGCGTTCGCGCCAAAGCGGTTGAACATGTCGATGTAGACCGGGTTCTGCATGACGCGCAGCTTGATCCCGTTCAGATCCTCGATCTTCGTCACCGGGCGCTTGCTGTTGGTCAGGTTGCGGAAGCCGTTTTCCCAATAGACCAGCCCGACCAGACCCTTTTCGTTCAGCGACGCGATCAGCTTCTGGCCGAACGGGCCGTCGAGCACGGCGTCGGCCTCCTTCTCGTCGTTGAACAGGAAGGGCAGGTCATAGACGCCGAAATCCTTGACGATGCCGACCAGGGTGGCGGTGGAGCCGACCATCATCTCTTGCGCGCCGCCGATCAGGGCGTTTTGCATCTGGATGTCGCTGCCCAGGCTGGCGTCGCCGAAGCCCTTCAGCTTCAGCTTGCCGCCGGACCGCTTGGCCAGCTCCTCGCTGAAGAATTTGACGGCGCGGCCTTGGTTGCTGGCCTCCGACAGGCCGTAGCCGAAGCGGATGATGCGCGGCTTGACGTCCTGCGCGGAGGCGGCGACTGGGGCGAGGATGGCGGCGGCGAGGCCGGTGGCGAGCAGAAGTTTGCGGAACAGCGTCATAATGTCGATCTCCCAAATTTTCGTGTTTTCGGTTTTTCGAGCGTTGGGCATTGGGCGTTGGGCGGCAGCGTCATTTGAACATGTGAAGGGGGGCGGTGATGATCTCCGGCACGGCGATCAGCAGGCCGGTCAACACGAGGTAGGTGAGCAGGAAGGGCCAGATGCCGCGCGTGGCGCTTTCCAGCGAGATGCGGGCGACGCCGCACACCACGTTCAACACCGTGCAGACCGGCGGATGGATCAGGCCCAGCGTGCCGATCAGCACGAACATCACCCCGAAATAGGTCGGGTCGATGCCCGCCGCCACCGCCAGCGGGGTCAGAACCGGCCCCAGCACCAGAATGGTCGGCGTCAGATCCATCACCGTGCCGACGGCCAGCAGCAGCAGCGCGATGGCCAGCATCAACAGCTTGGGTTGATCCATCAGCGGGTGCAGAAGCTCGGTCATCTGCTGCGGCAGGTCGGCCAGCGTCACCATGTAGGACGACACCAGCGCGGCGGCGCACAGGAACATCACCGTGCTGGTGGTGCGCGCCGCCTGAACCAGCAGCGGCACGATTTGCGCCAGCGTCACCTGACGGTAGATGAACAGCGCGACGAACAGCGAATAGACGGCGGCGACCACGGCGGCTTCGGTCGGGGTGAACAGGCCGCCGCGCAAACCGCCGATGATGATGACCGGCAAGGCCAACGCCCAAACGCCGTCAATCAGCGCCTTCAGCCGCTCGCCCCCGCTCGCCTTGGGTTGGAGCTTCACCGTCATGTCGCGGACGACGAACATCCAGGCGCCGACCAGACCGATGCCCATCAGCAGGCCCGGCACGATGCCCGCCATGAACAGCGAACTGATTGAGGTGTTGGTGGTCACGCCGAAGATGATGAAGGGCATGCTGGGCGGAATGATCGGGGCGATGATGCCGCCCGACGCGATCAACCCGGCCGAACGCGGCACCGGATAGCCATGGTCGCGCATCATCGGAATCAGCAGCGTGGCGAGCGCGGCGGTGTCGGCGATGGCCGATCCCGACAGGCTGGCCAGCATCACCGACGCGCCGATGGTGACATAGCCCAAACCGCCCTTGATGTGGCCGACCAGACTGACGGCCAGATTGATGATGCGCTGGGAAATGCCGCCCGCGTTCATCAACTCGCCCGCCAGAATGAAGAAGGGCACCGCCATCAGCGGGAAATTGTCGGCCCCGCTCAGCATGTTCTGGGCGACGAGCTGGGCGTCGAAAAAGTCCAGGTGGATCATCAGCGCGACGCCGGTCAGCATCAACGCGAAGGCGATGGGCATCCCCAGCAGCATGAAGCCGAACAGCGAGGACAGGAAAATCGTCAAGGTCATGGCGTGCGTCCGTCCTCGAAAATCAATGGTCTGTCGAAGCGGCGCCGAAGGCCGCCTGGGGATCGCCGGGAATGCGGGCGTCGGGCTGGCCGGACAGGATCCGCCACAGATTGACCAGCACGGTCAGCGTCATGGCGATGGCCGGGAAGAAGCCCGCCGCCGCGTAAAAGGCCATGGGGAAGCGCAGAACGGTGGAGCGCGTCTCCAGCCCGATCAAAAGCTGGATCCAGCTTCCTTCGATGAACAGCCACAGGGCGTAGAGCATCAGCAGATGGGCGACCACCGCGCAGGCCCGCCGCGCCTTGAAGGGCAAGCGGGCCTGGAGCAGCTCCAGCCCCAAATGCTGTTGACGCCGCAGCGCCAGCGTGGCCCCCAGAAACACCAGCCAGACGAACATCAGGCGGGAAATTTCCTCCGCCGCGACGATGCCGCTGTTGAAGGCGTAGCGCAGAACCACATTGCCGAAGATGAGCGCGACCATGACGGCCAGCATCGCCGCCATCATCCATTCGGTGATTTTTTCCAGCCGATCCGCCACGCGCGTCATGCGTTCCCCCCGGCGGTCGTGTTCGCCGCCCTGTTGATGGTGTTCAGATGCCGACAAGCTTCGGCCACAATGGTCTCGGCGGACAGGCGAATCGACTGGGTCAAGGCCGCTTCATCCGCGCCGGGCGGCTCCAGATCGGCGAATTGGCTGTCGATCAGCGCCGTCGGCATGAAATGCGCCGTGCGCGCCGCCATGCGCGCCGCGATCAACGGCTTGTCGCCGTCCAGATGCAGGAACAGCACCCGCGCGCTGTCGCCGCGCAACTGGTCGCGGTAGCGCCGTTTCAGGGCCGAACAGGCGATGACCAGCGGTTGGTCGGTCCGGTCGGCGTCGGCGATGAACCCCGCGATCACGGCCAGCCAGCCTTCGCGGTCGGAATCGGTCAACGGGATTCCCGCCGACATCTTGACGATGTTGGCCTCTGGGTGGTGCTGGTCGCCCTCGATGAAGCGGCAGCCGAGCGCGTCGGCCAATCCCTGCCCCACGCTGGATTTGCCGCAGCCGCACACGCCCATGACGACGACGATGGGGGGTCCGATCATGACCTTCTGTTCCTGAAGCCAGGGCTGACGCAAAGCCTTGCGTCAGTCATATGTTAGCGCTATCATTTCAGCGTCGCCACGGCGCTTCCGGTCGGGAGACCGGCGGGGCCGCTGTCGTGACGCCAGGATGCGCGATACTGTTAGCGCTAACTTTTCGCCGCGTAAAGTGTTTTGTTGGGACTGCGAACGAACAAAATCACCGTTGCCCGGAGACAGGGAAAGACCAGCCAACGCGACGCGCGACAATCGCCTTGCGCCGCGCCGACTCCGCCCGCCATCATCAACCGCGACTTTCCGCCGCGCCAAGGACAAAGGAACCAGAATCCCGTGACCAGCCGCCACCCGGACCCGCTCGCCCCCGTTTCCCCCAGCGCTGGAAAAACGCGCAAGCCGCGCTCGTCGCGCACCGGGCGGTCCACCATGGCCGATGTGGCGAACAAGGCCGGGGTCAGCGCCATCACGGTGTCGCGCGCCTTCAAACGGCCCGAATTGGTGGCCCCCGACCTGCGCGCGCGGATTTTGGAGGTGGCCCAGGCCATGGGCTATGTCCCCAACCAGGCGGCGAGCGCGCTGGCGTCCGCCCGGTCGATGACGGTGGCGGTGTTGATTCCGTCGATGACCAACGCGGTGTTCGTCGAAACGCTGGCCGGGATTCACGACGCGCTGCACCCGCGCGGCTATCAGATCCTGATCGGCGTGTCCCATTATTCGCCGGTGGAGGAGGAGCGGCTGCTGCGCACCTACCTTCAGTTCCAGCCCGACGGCATCCTGTTGACCGGCAACGACCACACCCCCGCCACCCAAACCTATCTGGCGGCGCTGGGCCGCCCGACCGTGCATATGATGGAGCTGCTGGACGACCCCGCCAGCTACAGCGTCGGCTGTTCGCAGTTTGAGGGCGGGCGGCTGATGACCCGCCATCTGCTGGAGCGCGGCTATCGCCGCGTCGGCTTCGCCGCCGTGCAGTTGGACCCGCGCACCCTGGCCCGTTTGGAAGGCTACCGGCAGGCCCTGCGCGACGCCGGACTCTACGACCCCCGGCGGGTGTGGCAGGTTCCCGAACCCTCCTCCATCAGCCTGGGCGCGTCCATGCTCGACCGCATGATCGAGGATCAGACCGACTGCGACGCCGTGTTCTTCTGCAACGACGATTTGGCGCAAGGGGCGCTGTTCCAATGCCAGCGGCGCGGCGTCCGCGTGCCCGAGCAACTGGCCATCGCCGGTTTCAACGACCTCGCCGCGTCGGCCTGGACCACCCCGACGCTGACGACGGTGGCGACCCCGCGCTATGGCATCGGGCGCGAATCCGCCGCCATGCTGCTGGATCTGATGGAAGGCCGCGAACCGCCACAGCGGCGCCTGGATCTGGGGCTGAGTTTCGTCGGGCGGGAAAGCACCTGAGCGGGGGAGGGCGGACGCCCGTTCGTTTACGCGGCGGCCATGCTGTGCAGGAAGCCCGACACGCTGCTGGTCAGCCGGTCGGCTTGGTCGGACAAATGACCGGCGGAGCGCAGCACTTCGCCCGCCCGCGCGGTGGAGCGTTCGGCGCGTTCGGCCACCGCCGTGATGCCGTCGGTGACGGTGTTGGTGTTGACGGCGGCCTCCGCCATGCGCTGGCTGATTTCGGCGACGGCGGCGGATTGCTCCTCAATCGCGGCGCTGATGAGGGCGCAGGCTTCGCCCAGATCCTCCGTCACCGCGTGCATGCCCTCCACCTCGGTCATCGAGGCCGACGCCAGCCCGTGCAGGTCGCGCAGCCGCTCGCCGATGTCGTCGGTGGCGCGGCTGACCTGTTGGGCCAACTCCTTCACCTCCCCGGCGACGATGGCGAAGCCCCGGCCATACTCCCCGGCGCGGGCCGCTTCGATGGTGGCGTTCAGCGCCAACAGATGGGTGCGGGCGGCGATGGCGCTGATGAAGTTGGCGATCTGCTGGGCGCTGTCCACCGCCGACGTGACTTGCCGGGTGCGCGCCACCGTGCGTTCCCCGCCGTGCAGCGCCTCGTCAGCGATGCCGCGCATGCGGTCGATCTGGCTGGCCATGTCGTTGACGGTCACGGCGATCTGTTCGGTCGCGGCGGCGACGGAGGTGACGGCGTGGCCCGACTGGCTGGCCGCCTGCGAGGCGTTCGACGACATCGACAAGGCGTCTTCGGCGATTTTCGTCATGTCCTCGGCGGTCTGCTCCAAGGAACCGGAGGCGTTGGACAGCTCCGCCGTGATCGCTCCGATGCGCTCGCGGAATTCGTGGGTCAGCGCGTCGATGCGGCGGGCGCGGCGCAGGTCGGTTTCGGTGCGGGCCATCGCCTCGCGCTCCAGGGCGGCGCGGGTTTCCAGCGCGTGGCGAAACTCCTGCATCGCGTCGGCCATGGCCCCGATCTCGTCGCGCCGGTGGCCGTCGGTGATCGCCACGCTGACGTCCCCCTCCGACAAACGGCGCAGGGCCGACAGGTTGCGTTGCAACGGCCCGATGATGCCGACCCGCGCGATCAGCACCGCCGTCAAGGCCCCCAGCAGAGCGGCCAGCGCGGCGGCCCCGATCATCACGGCGATGGCGTCGGCGGCGTCGGCGTCCGCCGCCTGGGCTGCGGATGCGGCGGACGCGGCGGTTCCGCTGGAAATGGCGGACGCGGCGGCTTCGATCCGCTCGACCAGCTCGCGCCCGTCGAGCAACAGATCGACGATGGCGTCGCGCGCCGTCGGGTCGAGAATCGCCACCTGCGCCGCGCCGATGACCTTCTTGATGTTCTGACCATACTGGGTGAGGTCGGCCTCCAGCCGCGCCGCGTCGGCTTTGGCGACGGCGCCGCGCTCCACCAAGCGGGCGAGGTCGGCCAACGCCCCGTCCAGATCGCTTTGCAGCCGTTCGGAAAAACGGTCGACGACCGCCGGGTTGGCGGCGACGGCGAATTCAGCCCGGTTGATGGCGGTGATGCGGGTTTTCAGCCCCGCCGCGTCCAGCGCCACCTGACCGCCGCCCTGCACGCTGCCCAACCGTTCGCGGTCGCGATTCAGCCCGCGCACGCCCACGGCGGCCACCGCCGACAGGCCGAAGGCCAGCACGGCGACGATCAGCAGCGTCTTTTGAGTCAGTCCAATTCGGGCGAGCATGGCCGTGCTCCTGCTGCGGATGGGGCGCGCATGAGGCGCGGATGGGCGACAGACCAGGGATGACGGCGCCGGGCGGCGCCGCATTCGTCCTTGGTCTGTGCGTCGAGGGGGGTTTTTAAGAGAAGAGAGGCGGCGTCAGCGCGCCCGCGATCCGCGCCCGGCCTTGCGGTCCAGCAGGGCGTGGCGGTTCAGGCGCTCCAACGCGAGGCCGTTGGCGTCGAACAGATGGCAGGCGTCGGCGCGCAGCGACAGGCCAACGGTTTCGTGCAGATCGACGGCGGTTTCACCGTCGGCCTCCACCACCAGCAACCCGGCCTCGGCGGTTTGGACATAGAGGAAGGTCTGGCCGCCCAGCCGCTCGACCACCGACACCTCGCCGCGCACCGGCCCGGCATCGTCCAGCATCAGATGCTCGGGCCGCACGCCCAGGGTCAGCGCCCGCCCGGCGATGGCCTCGCCGCCGCGCACGGGAACCGTCACCGCCCCCTGGCCGACGCCGACGGTGACGCCGTTCGTCTCGTCCACGCTCAGGCATGTGACCGGCACGCTGTTCATCTTCGGGCTGCCGATGAAACCGGCGACGAACAGATTGCGCGGGTGGTGGTACAGCTCCAGCGGGCTGCCGACCTGCTCGACCTCGCCCGCGCGCAGCACGACGATCTTGCTGGCCAGCGTCATCGCTTCGACCTGATCGTGGGTCACATAGACCATGGTGGCGTCGAGCTGCTCGTGCAGGCGGGCCAGTTCGATGCGCATCTGCACGCGCAGCGAGGCGTCGAGGTTGGACAAAGGCTCGTCGAACAGGAAGACCTTGGGCTGGCGCACGATGGCGCGGCCGATGGCGACGCGCTGGCGCTGGCCGCCCGACAATTGCCCCGGCTTGCGGTCGAGCAGATGGTCCAGTTGCAGGACGTCCGCCGCCGCCTTCACCTTGGCGTCGCGCTCCTCCTGGGGCACGCGGGCGAGCTTGAGCGAGAAGGCCATGTTGTCGGCGACGCTCATGTGCGGATAAAGCGCGTAGCTCTGGAACACCATCGCCAGCCCGCGCCCCGCCGGGGCCACGTCGTTGACGCGCCGGCCGTCGAGGATCAGGTCGCCCGAGGAGATCTCCTCCAACCCGGCGATCATCCGCAGCAGGGTGGATTTGCCGCAGCCCGACGGGCCGACGAAGACGACGAACTCGCGGTCCTTGATCTCCAGATCGACGCCCTTGATGACCGAATGGTTGCCGTAGGTTTTGTGAACGGCCTTCAGCGTGAGGTTTGCCATGAGGGATACTCCCGAGAGATTGGATCGGCGAACGCTTGAACTGGTCTTTCAAGCGTTCGCCGACCGCCGCGACGGCGGCGGCGCGCCCGCGTGGGCGCGGTAAAGCCTGCGTGGCGTTTGAACGCGATACGACACGCCACACGCGTGGCGGGGCGGTATCACTTGACGGCGCCGAAGGTGAGGCCGCGCACCAGTTGCCGCTGGCTGAGCCAGCCGAAGACGAGGATGGGGGCGACCGCCATGGTGGACGCCGCCGACAGCTTGGCCCAGAACAGCCCCTCCGGCGCCGAGAAGGAGGCGATGAAGGCGGTCAGCGGACCCGCCTGGGCGGCAGTCAGATTCAAGCTCCAGAAGGCTTCGTTCCAGGTCAGGATCACCGCCAGCAGGCCGGTGGAGGCCAGGCCCGGCAGCGACAGCGGCAGCAGCAGAAAGCGCAGCTCGTCCAGCGGGGTGGCCCCGTCCATGCGCCCGGCTTCCAGGATCTCGCGCGGGATTTCCCGGAAGAAGGTGTAGAGCATCCACACCACGATCGGCAGGTTGATGAGCGCGTAGACGAAGATCAGCCCGGCCAGCGTGTCGATCAGGCCCAGATCGCGGAAGACCAGCGTCACCGGCACCAGCGCGCCGACCGGCGGCATCATCTTGGTGGACAGCATCCACAACAGGGTGCCGCGCGTCCGCTTGGTCGGGAAAAAGGCCATGCCGTAGGCGGCGGGAACCGCCAGCGCCAGCGCCAGCAGGGTCGAGCCGAAGGAGACGACGACGCTGTTCAGGGCGAATTTCAGATAGTCGGCGCGCTCCTGGACGGTGATGTAATTGTCCAGCGTCGGCGTGAAGATCAGCGACGGGGTGGTCGCCACCGCCTCGATCTCCGTCTTGAAACTGGTCAGCAGCATCCAGGCGATGGGGAAGAACAGCGCGCTGGCGGCGAGCCAACCGGCGAGGCTGAGGGCGGCGTGTGTGTCGAGCTTCAGTCGCATGGCGGCCCTCACGCGTCGAGATTGCGGGCGATCGAGCGGACCAGGAAGGCCGCGACGATGTTGGCGAGAACAATGGCGATGACGCCCCCGGCGGACGCCGTGCCGATGTCGTATTCCAGAAGCGCCCGGAGATAGATCAGATAGGTCAGGTTGGTGGAGGCCAACCCCGGTCCGCCGCCGGTGGTCACGTAGATTTCGGCGAAGATCGACAGGAAGAAGATGGTCTCGATCATCACCACCACCTTGATGGCGCGGCCCATGTGCGGCAGCACGATGTACCAGAAGATCGCCAGCGGCCCGGCCCCGTCCATCCGCGCCGCCTCCTTCTGCTCATGGTCGAGCGATTGCAACGCGGTCAGCAGGATCAAGAGGGCGAAGGGCAACCATTGCCACGCGACGATGACGACGACCGAGAACAGCGGCCATTGGCCGAACCAATCCACCGGCTGAAGGCCCAGCGCGCGGGCGATGGCGGCGCTGACGCCGTTGACCGGGTGCATCAGCAGGTTTTTCCAGATCAGCGCGCTGACCGTCGGCATCACAAAAAAGGGCGCGATGGCGAGCAGGCGGGCGATCTTGCTGCCGAAGAACTCCTGATCGAACAGCACCGCCAGCAGCGTGCCGCCGACGATGGTGATCGCCAGCACCCCGCCAACCAGCAGCAGCGTGTTGGCCATGGCGATCCACAGCGAGGAATCGGTCAGCAGAAAGCTGTAATTGCTGAGGCCGACGAAGCCGGACAGCTCGGGGCTGAGAAGATTGTAACGCTGGAAGGAAAACCACAGCGTCATCACCAGCGGGACGATCATCCAGATGAACAGGATGACCACCGACGGGGCGACGAACGGCAGGGCGTTGACGCCCCGTCCTCCCTTGATTGGCTGGTTCATGATGCGGATGTCCAAAAAACGGGATGCGGCGGACGGAAGAGGGGCGCGCGGTCGGCGCGCCCCTCCGCCGGTTGGACGCTTACTTGATGTAGCCGGCCTGCTTCATCGTGCGCTCAACCGCCGTCTGGGCGGATTGGAGCGCTTGATCGACCGTGCTCTGCCCCGACAGGGCGGCGGCGACCGATTGACCGACCTGCGTGCCGATGCCCTGGAATTCCGGGATCGCCACGAACTGGATCCCGGCGTAGGGAACCGGCTGGGCCGTCGGGTGGGTCGGGTCGGCGGCCAGGATCGCCTTCAACACCGTCTCGCCGAAGGGAGCGGCCTTTTTGTATTCGGGGTTGTCATAGGTGGATTTGCGGGTGCCCGGAGGGGCGGAAACCCAGCCCTGCGTTTCGCCGACCAGCGTCACGTAATCCTTCGACGTCGCCCAGGCGATGAACTTTTTCGCCGCGTCCGACTTCTTGGACGAATTCGGCACCGCCAGCGCCCAGGCCCAACCCCAACCGGCGCCGTTTTCGACCTTGGCGACGGGGGCCTTGGCGAAGCCGGTCTTGTCGGCGACCTTGCTTTCCGCCGGGTTGTAGATGTGGCCCGCCGCCGCCGTGGCGTCGATCCACATGGCGCAATTGCCTGAGGAGAACAGCGCGCGGTTTTCGTTGTGGCCGTTGGAGGTCGCGCCGGGAGGGCCGTAATTCTTCAGGATGTCGACGTAGAAGGTGACGGCCTCCTTCCATTCCGGCGAGGTCAGTTGCGGCTTCCAATCCATGTCGAACCAGCGCCCGCCGAAGGTGTTCACCAGCGTGCCGACGTAGGCCATGTTCTCGCCCCAGCCCGGCTTGCCGCGCAGGCAGATGCCATATTGGTTGTCGGCGGGCTTGTGCAGGGCGGTGGCGAATTTCTTGATGTCGGTGTAGGTCGGCTGTTCCGGCATGGTCAGACCGGCCTGGGCGAACAGATCCTTGCGGTAATAGGTGAAGGAGCTTTCGGCGTAAAAGGGCGCGGCGTACAGCTTGCCGTTCACCGTCAGCATGTTGCGGACCGGCTCGATCACGTCCTTGTAATCATAGGAATCGCCCAGATCGTCGAGCGAGGCCAGCCAGTTCTGCTTGCCCCAGATCGGCGTTTCATAGGCGCCGATGGTGACGACGTCGAACTGCCCGCCCTTGGTGGCGATGTCGGTGGTGACGCGCTGGCGCAGCACGTTTTCTTCCAGAATGACCCAATTCAGGTCGATTCCGGTCTTTTCCTTGAACTTGGGCGACAGCTTTTGCATCACGACCATGTCGGCGTTGTTCACCGTGGCGATGGTCAGCGTCTCCGCCGCCGCGATGGTGGCCCCGAAACTCGTGAAGCCCGCCATGAGCGTGGCGGCGATGGTCTTGCGCATTGTACGTTTCCTCCGCTTTTTGATTGGATAGTCGAGGCTTTGGGCGCTTTTGGAAAAGGGCAAAATGACGGACGGTCGCGATGGCGCGCCGCATCGGGCGTCAGAGCGGGCATTTTGACGAGTTTTGAGCGTTTGCCCACATCTTGCCGGGGCGATGGCGCCTCCCAAATTGGGCGTTTGCTCGATAAGTGAGCAATAAAACACTTCGTGCGTCAAGCGAATTTCTGAGGCTGCGTGATGAAATATCGCGTGCGGCGCAACATAAGGCCGATATTGGTCGCTGCAACGCAGCAATACGCCGGATGTTCGCTGAGCGTCCGCTCACCCAACAAATTTTTGTTGACAGGGCGGTTGGGCTATTTCTCATATAGGTGACATTCGCTCAATCGCGTGGGCCGCCGGGGACGCGCAGCGTCGCCCCCGCCCACGCTCCTTTCGGACCCGCCACGGGATCCGCACCGGGGAAACGCCATGTATATGAAAAAATATGATCTTTCGGGTCGCGTCGCCGTCGTCACCGGCGGCGGGCGCGGCATTGGTTTGGCCTGCGCCCAGGCGCTGGCCGAGGCGGGCGGCGTCGTGGTCATCGCCGAGGTGGACGCGGCGGTCGCCGCCAGCGGCAAGGCGGAGCTGGAGGCCGCCGGTTTCAGCGCCGACGTCGTCCTGCTCGACGTGACCAAGCCCGACGACGTCACCCGCGTCGCCGACGACATCGTCGCCCGCCATGGCCGGATCGACATTCTGGTGAACAACGCGGGCATCGCCCGCAGCGGCACGCCGGGCGAAGAGGTGACGGACGAGCATTGGCTGAACGTCATCGACGTCAATCTGAACGGCGTTTTCTGGTGCTGCCGGGCCTTTGGCCGCCACATGCTGGAACGCGGCGTCGGCGCGGTGGTCAACATCGGCTCGATGTCGGGCTTCATCGTCAACAAGCCGCAGCCGCAAAGCTATTACAACGCGTCGAAGGCGGCGGTGCATCATTTGACCCGCTCGCTGGCCGCCGAATGGGGCGCGCGCGGGGTGCGGATCAACGCCGTCGCCCCCACCTACATCGAAACCCCGCTGACCAAATTCGGCATGGAGGAGGGCGGCGACCTCTACCGCACCTGGATTGAAATGACGCCGATGGCGCGCATCGGCCAGCCGGATGAAATCGCCTCCGTCGTGCTGTTCCTGGCGTCGGACGCCGCCAGCCTGATGACCGGCTCCATCGTTCTGGCCGACGCCGGTTACAGCTGCTGGTAAGCTAGAGCGCCGCCGAGACCGTCGTTGATGAGGAAAGGGTGAGATTGTGGCTATCCGGGCTTTGCTGTTTGATCTGGACGGCACCTTGGCCGACACCGATCCGCTGCATTTCGAGGCGTTCGTCGCCGCGTTGGAGCCGCATGGCATCGCCATCGACCACCAGTTCTTCAAGACGGCGATCTCGGGCCGCTCCAACGAGGCGATCTGCCGCGACCTGTTCCCCAACGCCAGCAGCGCCGAGCATGACCGCTTCGCCGACGACAAGGAGGCGGCCTTCCGCCGCGCGTCGGGCGGGCTGACCGCGATTGACGGTCTGCACGCCCTGCTGGAGCGGGCGCGCGGTCTGGGCGCCCGCATCGGGCTGGTGACGAACGCCCCGGCGGCCAACGTGCGTCATGTGCTGGATTTGCTGAAACTGACCGGCGTTTTCGACCCGTTGGTTCTGGGGGAGGAGCTGCCGCGCTCCAAACCCGATCCGCTGCCCTACCAGACGGCGCTGGCCGCGCTGGGGATGCAGCCGGGCGAGGCGCTGGTGTTCGAGGATTCGCTCCCCGGCGTGCAGGCGGCCAAGGCGGCGGGGATCCTGACGGTCGGGCTGACGACGACGCTGTCGGCGGACGCCCTGCGCCAGGCCGGGGCCGACGCGACGGTCGCCGATTTCCTCGACCCGATCCTGCCGCTTCTGTTGACGCGCGGCGCCGACGCGTTGACGCTGCGGTGAGAAACGGAACCAACCAAAGCCGCGTGGGGAGGACAGGATGACGAGCGAGGCCGCCGAGACGGTGATCGGCGTCGATGTCGGATCGACCAGCGTCCGGGCGGGCATGTTCACGCCGGACGGCCGCCTGCTGGGCCGGGCGGTGCGCCCCATCGCCACCCACCGCCCGCAGGCCGATTTCGTCGAGCAGGATTCGGCGAACATCTGGCAGGCGGTCTGCGCCGCCGTGCGCGACGCGGTGGCGGCGTCGGGCGCTGCGGCGGATCGGGTGGTCGGCATCGCCTATGACGCCACCTGCTCCCTGGTGCTGCGGCAGGCCGACGGGGGCAAGATCGGCGTGTCGCCGGATGGCGACGCTCCGGATCAGTGGGACACCATCGTCTGGATGGACCACCGCGCCATCGCGGAGGCCGAGGAATGCAGCGCCACCGGGGCGGAAGTGCTGCGCTTTCTCGGCGGGCGGATGTCGCCGGAAATGGAAATCCCCAAGCTGATGTGGCTGAAGCGCCACCGGCCTGACGCTTGGGCGCGCTGCGGTCTGGCCTTCGATCTGGCGGATTTCCTCAGTTGGATGTCGACCGGACGGAACGAGCGGTCGGTCTGCACGCTGACCTGCAAATGGACCTATCTGGCCCACGCCGAACAGCCGTGGGACCGGGCCTTTCTGGCGCGGGTCGGGTTGGATGATTTTTTTGAACGGACCGGGGCGCCCGACCGCGCCTTGCCCATCGGCCACCCTATCGGCCCGCTGACCGCGCAGGCGGCGGACGCGCTGGGGCTGACCACCCGTTGCGTCGTCGCCGCCGGGTTGATCGACGCCCACGCCGGGGCGCTCGGCACGCTCGGCGCGCATGTCGGCGAAAGCATCGACAACCGGATCGCGCTGATCGCCGGAACCTCCTCCTGCAACATGGGGCTGACAGCGGCGCCACGCTTCATCCCCGGCGTCTGGGGGCCTTATTACGGCGCGGTCTGCGACGGCTTTCATCTGAGCGAGGGCGGGCAATCGGCGACCGGCGCCTTGCTGGACCACATCGTCGAAAGCCACCCGGCCCGCGCGTCCTTCGGTCCCAAGCCGCACGACGCCATCGGCGCCATCCTGCACGCCCGCATCACGCAAGGGGAGGGGGAGGCGCTGGCCCCGCGCCTGCATGTTCTGCCCGATTTCCACGGCAACCGCTCGCCGTTGGCCGATCCGAACGCGGTGGGGGTGATCTCCGGTCTGACGCTGGACCGCAGCGCCGAATCCCTTCTGGAACTCTATTGGGCGACGGCGGCGGCCATCGCCTATGGGGTCCGCCACATCATCGACCGCATGAACGAGGCCGGATACGCCATCGACACCATTCATTTGAGCGGCGGCCATGCCGCCAACCCCTTTCTGGTCAAGCTCTACGCCGACGCCTGCGGCTGCGCCATCGCCCGCTCCGGCTGCGCCGAGCCGGTGTTGCTGGGAACGGCGACCGCCGCCGCCGCCGGGGCGGGTCTGCATCCTGGTTTGGCGCAAGCGGCCCGCGCCATGGCCGGGACGGACACGCTGCTGCACCCGGCCCCGCAGGCCCGCGCCATGCACGACCGGCGTTACGCGGTGTTTCTCGCCATGCACCGCCAACGGTTGGAACTGGACCAACTGCTGGTCAGCGCGCCCGCCTGATTGTTCACACAAGCATCCCCGCGCCCGGATCGGCGCGGGGGCTGAACCGGCCGGCCTTGGTGGGGACGGAAGGCCGGTTGTCGTCGCGCGGCGTCGGTTCGGTCGCCGCGCGATCCATGGGGCTTGCCCCATGGCCGTCCCCGTGGTGTCACCCTCCAGCCCCCTCCGTTTGCCTTGGAGCGGGGTTCCTTTGGGCCGGGCGCTCTTTGTCGCCCGGCCCCTTTTTCCATTTTGCGGCGTGGATCAACCCTTGAGCCAACA
Source organism: Azospirillum cavernae (assembly GCF_003590795.1). GTDB lineage: Bacteria > Pseudomonadota > Alphaproteobacteria > Azospirillales > Azospirillaceae > Azospirillum > Azospirillum cavernae. The sequence continues at coordinate 429,583 of NZ_QYUL01000004.1, read as the reverse complement.
CAACCCATAGCCACCGGATTCGCTTTTCACGTAGTCTGACCCCGAAACCGGCAGCAGGAACCGAACGCCCCGATGTCAGACCGTCACAGCCGGAAGCTCGATCAGGCGGCGCGCGCCGCTTGGCTCTACTACATCGCCGGGAACACCCAGGACGAGGTTGCGGCGAAGCTGAACGTGTCGCGGCAGGCGGCCCAGCGCATGGTGTCGTTGGCGGTGGCCGAAAAGCTCATCAAATTCCGCCTGAACCACCCCATTGCCGAGGCTGTGGCCTTGGAAGAGCGGTTGCGCGAGCGTTACGGGCTGACCCAATGCACGGTGATGCCGGTCGATCCCGGCCAGCCCAACCCGATCCCCGGCATCGCCATCGCCGCCGCCGAGCAGATCGAAACCTATCTGGAATCGCGCGAACCGACGGTGTTGGGCCTGTCCACCGGGCGGACGCTGCGCGCCGCCGTGGCCGAGGTCATGACGATGAACCGGCCCGAGCACAAGACCGTCTCGCTGGTCGGCGCCATGCTGCGCGATGGCCGCGCCGCGCCCTATGAGGTGGTGATGAGCCTGGCCGAGCGCACCGGCGCCTCGGGCTTCCCGCTGCCCACCCCCAGCGTGACGGAGGCGGTGGAGGAGGCGCAGGTGCTGCGCGCCCAACGCTCCTACACCCGCATTCTGGAGCTGGTGGCGCAAACCGCCGCCTGCTTCGTCGGGGTCGGCAGCATCGCCTGGAACTCCGCCTTTCACCATGACGGCTTCGTCAACGACGCCGAACTGATGGAGCTGATTGATCTGGGCGGCGTCGGCGAAATCGCCGGGCGCGTGTTCAACAACGTCGGCGAGCCGCTGCACGGCGCGGTCAACGACCGCATGGTTGGGGTGCCGCTGCCCATCCTGAAGGATTGCAACACCATCATCGTCGGCGGCGGCGACCAAAAGGTGATGGCGATCCGCGCCGCCCTGCGCGGTACACTGGCCAAGGGCCTCATCACCGACGAGCGCACCGCCGCCGCCATCCTGTCGCTGGGCTGACGCGGCGATGTTCACGCTGACGGGCGCCGGGCGATTCGAGCAGGACGTCAAGAAAAGCCGCTTCGTCGCCTGGGCGGGGCCGGTCAACGACGAAGACGAGGCGCGCCGCTTCATCGCGGCGCATGGCGCCCCGGACGCCGGTCACAATTGCTGGGCCTTTCGCGTCGGCGCGCTCCACCGTTTCAACGACGATGGCGAGCCGGGGGGAACCGCCGGACGCCCGATTCTTCAGGCCATCGAGGGGCAGGATCTCGACCGCGTGGCGGTGGTGGTCAGCCGCTGGTTCGGCGGGATTCTGCTGGGAACCGGCGGCCTGGTCCGCGCCTATGGCGGCACGGCCTCGTCCTGTCTGCGCGCGATGGCGCGCGAACCGATCATCGCCTTCGCCACCCTGTCCGTCGCCTGCGCCTTCGCCGACGAGGCGCGACTCCGCGCCGCGCTCGCCGCCCTTCCGGCGACCCTGGTCGAAAACACCGGCTTCACCCCCGCAGGCGTGCTGCTGCGCGTCACCGTCCCCTGCGGGCAGGTGGAGGAGGTCATCCGCAAAACCGCCGACGCCACGCGCGGCCAAGCGGAGATCCAGCGCGGCGACGCGGCCTGACCGGCGGTTCCGGTTCCCTATAGCCCGTCTATATTCCGCCCCATCGCGCGCCCCATCGCTTTTATATGGCCGACGGCCTTCATTGAAAGGAACCGGCGAAGACCGGATCCCGATGGTCGCGAGGCTCTCATGGTGTGGACTGTGGAACATACGGCGCTGGAACCCCGCCGCCCGACGCTGAATCCCGAAGACGCAAACCCGCCGCCGGACGAAATCCCCAAGGCGCGGGAGGTTCTGGCCGACATGGCGCTCACCATCGCCTTTTTCCTGCTGTTGGCGCTTGCGCTGCACCTCATGGTTGATGTTTTTGTCAGATAAAGCCCGATAATTCCCGTGGGCGCGCCGCCCTCTGTCCGACGGCGCGGAAATCTGTGGGCGATAAGGCGGCGGGTGGTTGTCCATGATCGTTGATGGCGTGTTGGTTGGTCTCCTCATGCTCCTGGCTTGCGCCTATGTCTGGCTCCGCGTGGCCGAAGGGCGGACCGCGCGCCGCCGCGACGGGCGGCGTTTGGGGCGCCGCCACCGCGACTGACCACCCAACCCGGCGTATATGGGATTTATACGCCAAGCCGCCTCCGCCCCGTCTCGAATCTATATGCGCCTGAGGCGCATCGTCTCCGGGTCGGATGGGCTTTCGGCGTCGCCTCGGCGACGCGGGGGGCCGGTCCGGTCTGTTCGCGCCTGTCTCCGCCGCCCGGTGCGCGGCGGCGTCGAGACGCGCCCTTGGGAGACGATTCATGCTCGACATTCTCGTCCTTGCGATCACCGTCGGATTTTTCGCCGGGGCGATCGCCTATGTCCACGCCTGCGACCGGCTGTGAGGAGGCGTCCATGACCCTTGATTATGCGCTGGCCGGTCTCGTGACCGCCGGTCTTCTGGCGTATCTCGTCTACGCCCTGATCCGCCCCGAACGGTTCTGAGGAGCCTCCCCATGACCGTCAACGGTTGGATTCAAATTCTGGTCTTCATCGCCCTGGTGGTCGCCGTGACGCGCCCGCTGGGCGGTTTCATGACCAACGTCTTCACGGGCGAACGCAACCTCTTGTCCCCCGTGCTTGGCCCGGTGGAGCGTGGGCTGTACCGGCTGGCGGGCGTTGATGAACGCCGCGAACAGCATTGGGTGTCCTACGCCGTGTCGGCGCTGCTGTTCAGCGCCGTCGGCATGCTGTCGCTTTACGCGATGCAGCGTTTTCAAGCCGTCCTGCCCTTCAACCCGCAGGAGATGGCGAACGTGCCCGCCGATCTCGCCTTCAACACGGCGGCGAGCTTCACCACCAACACCAACTGGCAGAATTACGGCGGCGAAAGCACGATGAGCAATCTCGTGCAGATGGCCGGGCTGACCGTCCACAATTTCGTGTCGGCGGCGACCGGCATCGCGCTGGCCGTGGCGCTGGTGCGCGGTTTCGCCCGCGCGTCGGCCCGCACCATCGGCAATTTCTGGGTCGATCTGACCCGCTGCACGCTGTATGTGCTGCTGCCGCTCTGCCTGGTTTACGCGCTGTTCCTGGTCTGGCAGGGGGTGCCGCAGAGCTTGGGCGGCTTCATCGACGCCACCACGCTGGAGGGCGCCAAGCAAAGCATCGCCATTGGCCCCGTCGCCTCGCAGGAGGCGATCAAGATGCTGGGCACCAACGGCGGCGGCTTCTTCAACGCCAACTCCGCCCACCCGTTCGAAAATCCCAACGCGCTGACCAATCTGGTTCAGATGCTGTCGATCTTCGCGCTGGGCGCCGGTTTGACCAACCTGTTCGGGCGCATGGTCGGCGACGAGCGCCAGGGCTGGGCCATTCTGGCCGCCATGGGCGTTCTGTTCGTCGCGGGCGTGTCCGTCGCCTATTGGGCGGAGGCGCAGGCCAACCCGGCCTTCGCAGCCTTCGGGATCGATGGCGGCGTCGATGGTCTGGCCGGAAACATGGAAGGCAAGGAAACCCGCTTCGGCGTCGCCGCGTCGGCTCTGTTCGCCACCGTCACCACGGCGGCCTCCTGCGGCGCGGTCAATTCCATGCATGACAGCTTCATGCCGCTGGGCGGCATGATCCCGATGATAAACATGATGCTGGGTGAAATCATCATCGGCGGCGTCGGCGCCGGTCTGTACGGCATGCTGCTGTTCGCCATCATCGCGCTGTTCGTCGCCGGTCTGATGGTCGGGCGCACCCCGGAATATCTCGGCAAGAAGCTGGAGGCGAAAGAGGTCAAGATGACCATGCTCGCCGTGCTGTGCCTGCCGGTGATGATGCTGGGCTGGACCGCCGTCGCCGTCGTGCTCGACACCGGAACCGCGTCGATGGCCAACGCCGGGCCGCATGGCTTTTCCGAAGCGCTCTACGCCTATGTCTCGGCAGCGGCCAACAACGGCAGCGCGTTCGGCGGGCTGACCGGCAACACGCTTTGGTACAATCTGACGCTGGCCGTCGGCATGCTGGTCGGTCGTTTCTTCGTGATCGTGCCGATGCTGGCCATCGCCGGATCGCTGGCGGCCAAGAAGCGCTCGCCCGTGTCGGCGGGAAGCTTCCCCACCCATGATGGGCTGTTCGTCGGCCTGCTGGTCGGCGTCATCCTGATCGTCGGCGGCCTGACCTTCTTTCCGGCTCTCGCGCTCGGCCCCATCGTCGAGCATCTCGCGATGACCGCCGGAACCCTCTACTGATCGGAATTCCGTTCATGGACGCTCACACGAAAAAGGTCGGTCGTTCGCAGGCGAGCACGCTGCTGGACCCGGCCATCCTCGGCCCGGCGGTCGCCGGTTCCTTCCGCAAGCTCGACCCCCGCGTCATGGCCCGCAACCCGGTGATGTTCTGCGTCGAGATCGTCGCGGCGCTGACCACCCTTCTGCTGCTGCGCGACATGGCGACGGGCGCCGCTGGCGTCGGGTTCGGCGCGCAGATCGTCGTCTGGCTGTGGTTCACCCTGATCTTCGCCAATTTCGCCGAGGCGGTGGCGGAGGGGCGCGGCAAGGCCCAGGCGGCCAGCCTCCGCAAGACCAAGACCGAAACCAACGCCCGCCTGCTGGGGGCGGACGGTCAGGTCAGCCAGCTCGTCCCCGCCACCCGGCTGAAGCCGGGCGACGTGGTGCTGGTGGAGGCGGGCGACATCATCCCGTCCGACGGCGAGGTGGTGGAGGGCGTGGCCTCCGTCAACGAGGCGGCGATCACCGGCGAATCCGCCCCGGTCATCCGCGAAAGCGGCGGCGACCGTTCGGCGGTGACGGGCGGCACCCAGGTGATTTCCGATTGGATCAAGGTGCGGATCACGGCGGCCCCCGGCTCGACCTTCCTCGACCGCATGATCGCGCTGGTCGAGGGCGCGCAGCGCCAGAAGACGCCGAACGAGATCGCGCTGAACATCCTGCTGGCGGGGATGACCATCATCTTCGTCATCGCCGTGGCGACGATCCCCAGCTTCGCCGCCTACGCGGGCGGCTCGGTCAGCGTGCTGGTTCTGGTGGCGCTGTTCGTCACGCTGATCCCGACCACCATCGGCGCGCTGTTGTCGGCCATCGGCATCGCCGGCATGGACCGTCTGGTCCGCTTCAACGTGCTGGCCATGTCGGGCCGGGCGGTGGAGGCGGCGGGCGATGTGGACACGCTGCTGCTCGACAAGACCGGCACCATCACGCTGGGCAACCGGCAGGCGGCGGAATTCCTGCCGGTCTCCGGCGTGTCCGCCCAGGCGCTGGCCGACGCCGCGCAACTCGCCTCGCTGGCCGACGAGACGCCGGAAGGCCGTTCCATCGTCGTGCTGGCCAAGGAAAGCTACGGCATCCGCGCCCGTGACATGGCCGAGATGCGGGCGCATTTCGTCCCCTTCACCGCGCAAACCCGGTTGAGCGGCATCGACGCCGAGGGAACCAGCATCCGCAAGGGCGCGGTGGACGCGGTGTTGGCCTTCGCCCATGGACCTGGCCGGATCGCCATGTCGGCGAGCGCCGGAACCACCGTCGCGACGATCCGCCCGGCAAGCGCGTCCGCCCTGTCGGGCGACCCCGCCGAGCGCGAGTTGCTGGCGATCGCCGAGCGCGTCGCCAAGGCGGGCGGCACGCCGCTGGCCGTGGTTCAGGACGGGCGTCTGCTGGGCGTCATCCATTTGAAGGACATCGTCAAGGGCGGCATCCGCGAACGTTTCGCCGAGCTGCGCCGGATGGGCATCAAGACGGTGATGATCACCGGCGACAACCCGATGACCGCCGCCGCCATCGCCGCCGAAGCCGGGGTGGATGATTTCCTGGCCCAGGCCACCCCCGAAGCCAAGCTCCAGCTCATCCGCGACGAACAGGCCAAGGGCAAGCTGGTCGCCATGTGCGGCGACGGCACCAACGACGCGCCCGCCTTGGCCCAGGCCGACGTCGGCGTGGCGATGAACACCGGCACCATGGCGGCGCGCGAGGCGGGCAACATGGTCGATCTCGACAGCGACCCGACCAAGCTGATCGAGATCGTCGAGATCGGCAAGCAACTGCTGATGACGCGCGGCGCGCTGACCACCTTCTCCATCGCCAACGACGTGGCGAAGTATTTCGCCATCATCCCGGCGATGTTCCTGGCCTTTTACCCGCAACTGGGCGCGCTGAACGTGATGCGTCTGGCCAGCCCGGAAAGCGCCATCCTGTCGGCGATCATCTTCAACGCGCTCATCATCATCGCCTTGATCCCGCTGGCCCTGCGCGGCGTGCGCTATCGGGCGGTGGGGGCGGGGGCGCTGCTGCGCCGGAATCTGTTGATCTATGGCTTGGGTGGTCTGGTCGTGCCCTTCGTCGGCATCAAGGCGATTGACCTGCTCGTCACCGCCATCGGCCTTGTTTGAGGGAATTGGACATCATGTTGAAGGAACTGCGTCCCGCGCTGGTCATGACCGTCGCCCTGACGGTCATCACCGGCCTCGCCTATCCCCTGGCCGTCACTGGGATTGCCCAAGCCGTGTTTCCCCATCAGGCCAACGGCAGCCTGATCGAGCGGAACGGCGTCGTGGTCGGCTCCGCCCTGATCGGCCAACCCTTCACCGGCGAGCGGTATTTCCAGCCGCGCCCCTCGGCGACCACAGCCGCTGATCCGGCGGACGCGACCAAGACGGTGACGGCCCCCTACAACGCCGCCAACTCGATGGGATCCAACCTCGGCCCGACCTCCAAGGCGCTGGTCGAGCGGGTCCAGGCCGACGCCGAACGGCTGAAGGCGGAAAATCCGGGCAAGCCGGTGCCGGTGGAGCTGGTGACGGCGTCGGGCAGCGGGCTGGACCCCGATCTGTCGCCCGCCGCCGCCGAGTTCCAGGTTCCCCGCGTCGCCAAGGCGCGCGGCCTGTCCGAGGATGAGGTCCGGCGTCTGGTCGCCGCCAACACCACGCCGCGCGCGCTTGGCTTTCTGGGAGAGCCGACGGTCAATGTGCTGACGCTCAACCTTGCCTTGGACAAGGCGGCGGCGAGCCGGTAAGCAGATGCGCAGAGGTTTGCGCGCGCGTCGCCCCCTCCCTAACCCTCCCCCGCTTTGCGGGAGAGGGAACTCCGCCTCAGGCCGACAAGGCTCCAAGCTCCCTCTCCCGCGTGAGCGGGGGAGGGTCGGGGAGGGGGCCGACGCGCCAGCGCAGCGACGCTTGGGAATGAAGAATCGCATGGGGGAGGACGCCGCCGGATGACTGAGGAGCGCGACAACCGACCATCGCCCGACGCGCTGCTGCGTCAGGCGGCGCGGGAGGAGCGTGGGCGCCTCAAAATCTTTCTGGGCGCCGCCCCCGGCGTCGGCAAAACCTTTGAGATGCTGCAAACCGCCCAGGCCAAGCGCCGGGAAGGCATCGACATCGTGGTCGGCGTGGTGGAAACCCACGGACGGCGGGAAACCGAAGCCCTGGTGGCGGGGCTGGAGGTCGTTCCGCGCCGCCAGATCGACTACAAGGACCGCCTGCTTGACGAGATGGACCTCGACGCCATCCTCGCCCGGCGGCCCAAGATCGTATTGGTGGACGAGTTGGCCCACACCAACGCTCCCGGCTCCCGCCACGCCAAGCGGTATCTGGACGTCGAGGAACTGTTGGCCGCCGGAATCGACGTCTACAGCACCTTGAACATCCAGCATGTCGAAAGCCTGAACGACGTCGTCGCCAAGATCACCCGCGTCCGCGTGCGGGAAACCGTGCCGGATTCCATCGTGGACCGCGCCGACGACATCGAAGTCATCGACATCACGCCGGACGACCTGATCCAGCGGCTTCAGCAGGGCAAGGTCTATGTCCCGCGCACGGCGGAACGGGCGATCCGCCATTACTTCTCGCCCGGCAACCTCACCGCGCTGCGCGAGCTGGCCCTGCGCCGCACGGCGGAGCGGGTGGACGAGCAACTGCTCACCCACATGCAGGCGAACGCGATTTCCGGCCCCTGGGCGGCGGGGGAGCGGCTGCTGGTCTGCGTCAACGAGGACGCCACCGGCGCGGCGCTGGTCCGCTACGCCCGCCGACAGGCCGAACGGCTGCGCGCGCGCTGGGGGGCGATCCATGTCGAAACCAGCCGCGCCCTGCGCCTGACCGAGGCCGAACGCGACCGCATCGCCGACACCCTGCGTCTGGTCGAACGCTTGGGGGGGAGGCGGTGACGGCGCCCGGCCGCGACGTGGCCGAAACCGTCGTCGAACACGCGCGCGCCAACAACGTCACCCACCTCGTCATCGCCAAATCCCGGCGCTCGCGCTGGTCGGAATTGCTGCGCGGGTCGGTGGCGCACAGCCTGATCCGCCGGGCGGGCGACATCAGCGTGCATGTGATCGCCGCCAATTCCGGCGACCCGATCCCGCCCAAAACGGTCAAGACCGCGCCGTCGGGCCGCGAGACCTTCTTGTGGTGGCCCTACGTCGCCGCCACCGGCTATGTCGCGGCGGCGCTGGGGGTGGGCCATGTGCTGCACCGGGTGTTGGCGCTCAACAACATGGCGCTGGTCTTCTTAACCGCCGTGCTGGCCAGCGCCGTCACCGGCGGGTTGGCCCCGTCGCTCTACGCCAGCGTCGTCAGCGTGCTGGCCTTCAATTACTTCTTCCTGCCGCCGCTCTACACCTTCACCATTTCCGATCCCGAGAACATCGTCGCTCTGTTCGTCTTCGCCGTGGTCGCGGTGATCGCCAGCAATCTGACCGCGCGGGTGCGGGCGCAGGCGGTGACGGCGCGGGCGCGGGTCAAGACCACCGAGGATCTCTATCTGTTCAGCCGCAAGCTGGCCGGGGTCATCACCATGGACGATCTGCTGTGGGCCACCGCCTATCAGATCGCCGCCATGCTGAAGGTCCATGTCGTGTTGCTGTTGCCGGAGGGGGAAAGCGTCGCCGTCCGCGCCGGATACCCGCCGGAGGACGTGATCGAGGACGCCGATCTGGCCGCCGCGATCTGGGCCTGGGAAAACAACCGCCCGACGGGCCGGGGGGCCGACACGCTGCCCGGCGCCAAATGGCTGTTTTTGCCGATGCGCACCGGGCGTGGGCTGGTCGGCGTCGTCGGCATCGACACCGGCGGCGCCGGCGCGCGGACCGGCAGCTTTCTGACGCCCGACCAGCGCCGCTTGCTCGACGCCCTGATCGACCAGGCCGCGCTGGCCATCGAGCGGGTGACGCTGGCCGAGGATGTGGACCGGGCCAAGCTGGCGGCGGAAACCGAACGGCTGCGGTCGGCCCTGTTGACCTCGATCTCCCATGATCTGCGCACGCCGCTCGCCTCCATCCTCGGCTCGGCGACCAGCCTGAAGAGCTACGGGCCGATGCTCGACGACGCGGCGCGGCTGGAGTTGACCTCGACGATCCAGGAGGAGGCGGAGCGGCTGAACCGCTTCATCGCCAATCTGTTGGACATGACGCGCTTGGAATCCGGGGCGATCCGCCCGCGCGCCGACGCGGTCGATCTGTCGGAGGTGGTCGGCAGCGCGTTGGAGCGGGTCGGGCGCATCCTGGCCGGGCATCGGGTGACGATGGATCTCGCCGCCGATCTGCCGATGGTGGAGATCGACGCGGTGCTGTTTGAACAGGCGTTGTTCAACCTGCTGGACAACGCGGGCAAATACGCCCCCGCCGGGTCGCTCATCACCGTGCGCGCCCGCGCGGAACCGGGGCGGGTGCGGGTCGAGGTGTTGGACGAGGGCGACGGGATTCCGCCTGAAGACGTGGAACGCATCTTCGACAAGTTCTATCGTGTCCACGCCCAGGACCGGCAGCGCGCGGGCACCGGGCTTGGGCTGGCGATCTGCCGGGGCTTTGTCGAGGCGATGGGCGGGACCATCACCGCCGCCAACCGCCGCGACCGCAGCGGCGCGGTCTTCACCCTGACCCTGCCCGAAGCCACAGCCCTGCCCCGGTTGGAGGAGACGCCGCTGTGAAATCCGAAGCCGCCCCCCTGCGCGTGCTGATCGTCGATGACGAACCGCCGATCCGGCGCTTCCTGCGCACCAGCCTGACGGCCCAGGGTTACGACATTGTCGAGGCCGAGGATGGCGTGAAGGCGCTGGACGAGGTGCGACGGATGTCGCCGGACGTTCTGGTGCTCGATCTCGGTTTGCCGGGGATGGACGGGCTGGAGGTCATCCGCCGCCTGCGCGGCGGCGGCGCGACCCTGCCCATCATCGTGCTGTCGAGCCGGGCGGACGAGGCGGGGAAGGTCGAGGCGCTGGATCTTGGCGCCGATGATTACGTGACCAAGCCCTTCGGCGTCGATGAGCTGCTGGCCCGCCTCCGCGCCGCCATGCGCCACAAGCTGCAACAGCAGGGCGAACGGCCCGTCTTCCGCAGCGGCGCCTTGACGGTCGATCTGGTGCGCCGGATCGTGACGGCGCAGGGGGCGGAGGTGAAGCTGTCGCCGCGCGAATACGACCTGTTGCGCATTCTGGTGGCGCATGCGGGGAAGGTGCTGACCCACCGCTTCATCTTGAAAGAGGTGTGGGGCGGGGACACCGATGTTCAGTATCTGCGGATCTACATCCGCCAACTGCGCCAGAAGATCGAACCCGATCCCGAGCGTCCCCACCACATCCTGACCGAAACCGGCGTCGGCTATCGCTTGCGCGCGCCGGATTGAGGCGTTTGGTCAGCCACGCTGCGCCAGGGCGCAGCGGGCGGCGGCGAGATCCCAGGCGGCGCAGCCCACGCTTTTGAACAGGCGCGGCGCGTCGGGGGCGGCGCCGTCCAGCGCGTCGGCCAGGGAGTGGACCTTGGTCCAATCGAAACCGGCCTGGATCAGGTCGCCCGCCTCGTGCCGCCCGCCCGCCGGGTCATCGACGAAAACCGCGCTGCCCAGAACCGGGACCGCGCCAAACTCCGCCATCTCCGGCTTGAAGGCGCCGACGCCGATCAACAGGCGATCCGGGCGCGGCTGTTCGTCATACACCGGGCTGCGGCTGGTGGTCAGCGCGATGACGACTTGGGCGGCGGCATCGACCGGGCCGTAGGCGGGGCGCAGATCCAAACCCGTTTCACCCTGACGGGCGACGAAGGCGGCGGCGGCGTCCAGGCTGCGGGCGTGGACGTCGACCCGGAGACCGGGATGCAGGGCGGCGAGCGCCTCGATGTGGCTGGCGGTCTGCTTGCCCGCGCCGATCAACGCGACGTGCGACACCGGCTGCGGCGCCAAGGTCTGGATGGCCAGCAGGGAGACGGCGGCGGTCCGCCGCCCGGTGACGGTCGGCCCGTCCAGCACCATCAGCGGCGCGCCGGTGGCGGCGTCGAACAGGCTGACCACGCCGTGAATGGTCGGCAGCCCGCGCGCGCCGTTGGCCGGGCAGACGTTGACCAGCTTGTGAATGGCGATGTCCGACGCGGTGGCGGGCATCGACAGCAGCACGCCGTCCAACGGCAGCGGCAACACCTGCCGCTCCGGGGCGGTGATGCGCCCGGCGGCGTAATCGCGCGCCGTGTCGGCCAGAATCCGGCACAACGGCCCGAAGGGCAGAAGGGCGGCGGTCTGGTCGGCGTTCAGCACCGGCATGGTGGATCCCGGCATGGGAAGGACTCTCCTAATGAGGACGACGTTGCCAGCGTTGTAGACGATTGCTCGGGCGACGCACAGACCGCGTGACGGCTTTCCGCAAGCCGCCTCCGATTGCGCTCGCCGAGATTCATCCACGACATTGACCGGAAGGAACGTATGTTCGGTCGGGAGGAGACGGCGGGATGGTCCCGCCCCCCTTCGGGAACCAAAAAATCAAAAGAGGATGGAGAGCATGACGGCGGACAGCAAGGAAGCGGGCGGCCTGTCCGCGACCGAGCGGCCGGGGGGGCCGGTCAGCCTTGGCGAGGCGACGCGCGTCTGGGCGCGGGTCGCCGCGCTCAGCTTTGGCGGTCCGGCCGGACAGATCGCCGTGATGCACCGGATCATTGTCGAGGAAAAGCGCTGGATCGGCGAGGAGCGGTTTCTCCACGCCCTGAATTACTGCATGCTGCTGCCCGGCCCGGAAGCCCAGCAATTGGCGGTTTACATCGGCTGGCTGACCAACCGAACGGCGGGCGGGTTGATCGCCGGGATCCTATTCGTGCTGCCCGGCGTGGTCGCCATCATGGCCTTGAGCTGGGCCTACGCCCTGTTGGGCAAGGTCCCGATGGTCGAGGGGCTGTTCTTCGGGCTGAAGGCGGCGGTTTTGGCCGTGGTGCTGGACGCGGTGACGCGGGTTGGCAAGCGGGCGCTGAAGAACCGGACGATGATGGCCGTCGCCGCCCTGTCCTTCATCGGGATTTTCCTGTTCGACACGCCCTTTCCCCTCATCATCGCGGCGGCGGGTCTGATTGGCCTGGTCGGCGGTCGGCTTGGCCTGTCGGCCTTTCAGGGCGGCGGCGGTCACGCCACATTCGCCCACAGGGTGGAGGATTCCCAATCCTTGCTGGGATCGGAAACCCCCGCCCACGCGCGGCCCAATCTGGGCTGGTCGCTGCGGGTGTCGGGCGTTTGTCTGGCGCTGTGGCTGCTGCCGGTCGCCGCGTTGCTGGTCGCCTTCGGCCCGGCGGACACCTACAGCCGGGTCGCCGTCTTCTTCTCGCAAATGGCGGTGGTGACGTTTGGCGGCGCCTACGCCGTGCTCGCCTATGTCGCGCAACAGGCGGTGGACAATTATGGCTGGCTGCGGCCCGGCGAGATGCTGGACGGGCTGGGCATGGCGGAAACCACGCCGGGGCCGCTCATCATGGTGGTGCAGTTCGTCGGCTTCATGGCGGGGTTTCGCGATCCGGGCGGTCTGCCGCCGCTGTTGGCGGGGACGTTGGCCGGGCTGCTGACCACCTGGGTGACGTTCGTTCCCTGCTTTCTGTGGATCTTTCTGGGCGCGCCCTTCGTCGAGGCGCTGCGCGGCAACCGGACGCTGTCGGCGGCGTTGACGGCGATCACCGCCGCCGTGGTCGGCGTGATCCTGAACCTCGCCATCTGGTTCAGCCTGCACACGCTGTTTCGCGAGCTGCGTCCCTTGCGGTTCGGCGGCGTCCGTCTGGACGTTCCGGTGTTGGACAGCCTGGATCCGGCCTCGGCGCTGCTGACCGCCGCCGCGCTGCTGGCGGTCTTCCGTTTCAAGGTTGGGATGATTCCGACCTTGGCCGCCTGCGCCCTCGCCGGGTTGCTGCTGCGCGTCGTGGTGTGACGCGCGGCCAGCAAGCCCCTTGCGGTCGGGTCGTTCAGGCGGTCGCTTGCCGATCCGGCGACGGTTCGACGATGGTGGCGACCAGCGCGAAGCTGACCAAAGAGCCAAGCCCCATGAACAAGAACACCGAATCCCATCCATAGCTGTCGAGCAGCAGACCCACCAGAAGCGGCGCGCTGGCCCCGCCGATCTGACCGCCGGTGTTCACCAGCGCGCTGGTGACGGGAAAGGCCGGTTTGGTCGCCAAAGCCATCGGATAGGCCATGTAGGCTGAAAACCCGATGCTGAGCAGCAATCCGGTGGCGAACAACAGCAGGCCATAGGCCGTCGGGTCCGCCGGGGAATTGATGAGCGCGACCATCGTGCCGCTGGTCGCCAGGGCGGAGAACAGCATGCCGGGTTTCCGGCGCCCGTTGAACACCCGATCCGACACAAAGCCGCCCAGGATGTTGCCCGCCACCGCGCCAACCCACGGGGCGGCGGCGACAAAGCCGGTTCCCATCACCGAAAACTGTTTCACGGTGAGGAGATAGGTCGGGATCCAGGCCAGCAGCACGTTGGAGATGCCGATCTGAAAGCTGTAGCCAAGCGCGCAGCCCCAGACGTTCCAATCCTTGAACACGTCGCGGGTGGTTTCCAGCGGCGTGACGCGGCGGGCGCCAATCAAACGGTCCAGCACCGGAAAGGAGCGGGGCGCCCGTTGTTCGCCGGTCGCCGGATCGGCGGCGGCGGTTTTGTCGGCGATGTGCGCGATCTCGCCCGCCGAGCAATGACGGCTGTCGGACGGGCGATCCGGCACCAGAACGTACCAGAGCGCGGCAAAGACGAAGCCGGGAAGGGCGCAGAAAAAGAAGATTTCGCGCCAGCCCCAGATCGACACGATGACGGCGCAGACCGGCGGCACGATGACCGGGCCGAACTTCACCGCCGACAGGAACAGCCCGCTCGCGGTTCCCTTTTCACGGGGCGGAAACCAGGTGTTGATCGTCGTCGTGATGCCGATGGGCAATGGCCCCTCGGCGAGGCCCAGAGCGAAGCGGCAGAGCTTCAGCGTCAGAACCGATCCGGCGACGCCGACCAGCCCGGTGAACAGCGAGGTGAGGATCATCGCCGCCGAGAACAGGCGACGGACGCCAAATCGGCTGACGGCGAAGCCCGATGGGATTTGCATCAACGCATAACCCCAGAGGAACAGGCTCAACACCGCGCCCGCCTCCGCGTTGCTCATGGCGAATTCTTTGCGGATGAACGGCATGGCGAAACCGATGTTCGCCCGATCCGCCGAGGCGATGGCGTAGATGATGAAAATCAGACCGGCGACGACCCAGCGAAACTTTGTTTTTGGCGCTCCGGACGTCCCTTCCACCGCGATGGTCATAGCCCGCTCTCCTCAAGGAAGGCCCGCGTTCGTATGGCGCGGCGGGCGCTGTCCTTGCGGCGCCGACGTCAGGCGGCGGGGAGTTGAACCTACTTCGCGTAAGCCCCGACGTAACGGCCCTCGCGGATGCTGGTCAGGATCTCCGCCTCGCGCCGCTCCTGCGCCTTGACCGCGACCAGAAGATCGGCGGCGCTGGCGGGCGGAAAGGCGACCACGCCGTCGTCGTCGCCGACGACGATGTCGCCCGGCTCAACCACCATCCCGCCAATGGACACGGGCACGTTGATCGCGCCGGGGCCGTCCTTGTAGGGGCCGAGATGGTTGACGCCACGGGCGAAGCACGGGAAATCCCCGGCGCGGATCGTCGCGATGTCGCGCACCGCGCCGTCGATGACGACGCCCGCCGCGCCGCGCGATTGCGCGATGGCGCAAATGATCTCGCCGATCAGCGCGCGCGACAGGTCGCCGCCGCCATCCACCACCAACACATGCCCCGGCTGCACCAGATCCAACGCCTTGTGGATCGCCAGATTGTCGCCCGGACGGGTCTTGATCGTCAGCGCCGTGCCGATCATCGCCCCGCCCTTGTGCTGGGGCAGCAGGCCGCCCGCGCCCGGCAGGCGGTGCAGATTGTCGCTGATGATCGCCGTCGCCGCGCCGCGCAAGGCGTCGATGACGGCGGGGTCCGCCAGCGGCGGGCAGGGATGGACAAGGGTGGTCGGCATTCCTGGCTCCTCACGACGCGCCGGGGGGTGAAGAGGCGAGCGTAACGCGGCGGGCGCGTCGCGGAAAACGATTATTTTCCCCCCGCCGCAATCGCAGTGAGGGCGGGTCAGTTGTGGCGGGCCGCCGCCATCACGCCGCCGATGCCGATGAAGGCGCCGCCGGTGATCCGGTTGAACACGCGCCCATGGCGGGTCAGCCAGGGGGCGATGCGCTGGGCCATTCCGGCCAACACCAGCTCATAGCAAAATTCGGTGAAGGCGAAGGTGCCGCCGAGAACGGCGAATTGCAGCCAGAAGGACGCGCCCGGAATCATGAATTGCGGCAGGAAGGCCGCGAAGAAGATCAACGCCTTCGGGTTCGACACCGCGACCAGAAAGCCTTCGGCGAACAGGCGGATCGGACCGTTGCGCGGGCCGCTCTCGGCCTGCCCGTCGGCCCCCCCGTCGGCCCCCCCGTCGGCGTTGATGGCGGCGGCGGGGGTCCGCCACAGACGGACGCCGAGATAGACGAGATAGGCCGCGCCGATCCATTTGGCGATGGTGAAGGCGGTTTCCGACGCCGCCAGCAGCGCCCCCATCCCGGCCAGCGACGCCGCGACCAGAACCAGGAATCCGACGACCCCGCCCAGCACCGTCGCGATGGTGCGGTTGAAGCCGTAGCGCACGCCGTGGGTCAGCGACAGCAACCCGTTCGGCCCCGGCGTCAGGGACAGGCCGATGGCGGCCAGCGCGTAGAGGATCCAGAGGTCAAGCGTCACGGTGGCGGCTCCTGCGTCAAGGATTGAGGGCGCAGTATGACGCGCGTGATCGCTCCGCGCTATTCACCCGATGAAAAAAGCAGGCGCGTCCCTCAGTTCGCCCCCATCGCGGCGAAATGGGCGCGGATGCGCTCCGGGTCCGGTTCCACCCCGGTGAACAGGCGGAAGGCGTCGCTGGCTTGAAACACCGCCATGCCGCCGCCGTCCAGCGTGCGGCAGCCGCGCGCGCGGGCTTCGCGCAGCAATTCGGTTTCCAGCGGGAAATAGACGATCTCGGCGACCCACAGGCGGCTGTGCAGCAGCTCGGCGGGCAGCGGCAGGCCGGGGAATTTCGCCATGCCGGTGGGGGTGGCGTGGATCAGCCCGTCGGCCTGGGCCATCGCCGGTTCCAATTCGGCGATGGCGTCGGCCCGGCCCGCGCCGAAACGGGCGTTGAGCTGCTCGGCCAGCGCGACCGCGCGCGCCGGGTCGGCGTCGAACAGGCTGAGACGACCGACGCCCAATTGCAAGGCGGCGTGGGCCACGGCGGCCCCGGCGCCGCCCGCCCCCAACTGGACGACGCGGGCGCGCGGCACGTCGCCCAAGCCGCGCCGGAAGCCTTCGGCGAAGCCCGAGCAATCGGTGTTGTGGCCGACGCGACGCCCGCCCGACAGCACCACCGTGTTGACCGCGCCGATGGCCCGCGCGTCGTCGGACAGCTCGTCCAACAGCGGGATGATCGCCTGTTTGCAGGGGTAGGTGATGTTCAAGCCGGTGAAGCCCAACCGCTCCGCCCCCTCCAGCAGATCCGGCAGCGCGTCCACCCCGACCTGAAGCTGGTCAAGGTCGATCAGGCGGTAGATGTAGCGCAGGCCGAGCGCGTCGGCCTCTTGCTCGTGCATCGGCGGGGTGCGCGAGGCTTGGATTCCCGCGCCGATCAGGCCGACGATGATGGAGGGCGCGCGGGCGGGGGCGGGGGCGGAGGCCGGGGCCGGGATGGCGTGCGGTGCGTTGGTCATGATGGCGTCTTTCCGAAGGAACGGAATGGTCGGGTCAGTCGAGGTAGCGTTCGGGCCAGCGGTCTTCGCGAAGCTGGGCCTGGACCGCCATGCGGACGGACGCGTTGACCGCGCCGAACTGGCGGTAGCCGCCGCGCCGCTCCACCACCTCGAAGAAAAAGCGGTCGCTGAAACTGTCGGTGTAGGCGTGCAGGAACTCGCCCTCCTCGTCGCGGTCGTAGAGCAGTTCGCGCTGCTTCAGCGCCGCCAGCGCGTCATCGTCCAGCGGGTGTTTGACCGCGAGATCGTCGTAGTAATTGGCCGGGATCGGCAGGAACGGCACGCCCGCCGCCAACCCGGCCTCGACCAGCGGGCCGATGTCGGGGCTGGAAAAGGCGATGTGATGCACCCCCGCCCCGGCGGTGGCCCCGACGAAACGCCCGGTCGCCGTGCGGCGGCTTTCCGAAATGTTCAGCGGCAGCCGCACCCCGCGCCCCGCCGTCGCGCCGGGGCTGACCAGCGCCCGGCTGCGGATCAACCCGTAGGGATCGGGCAACTCCCACAGGCTGTCCGGCAGGAAACCGAAGACGGCGCGGTAAAACAGCACGAAGCTGTCGAGCCGCCCGAAGGGCAGCGCCTGGGCCACATGGTCGATGCCGGTCAGCGCGCCGGAGGCGCCGTTGTCCGTCTCATCGCCCGGCAACATGTGGAAGTCGTCCTGCCAAATGCTGCGCCCGGCGGGATCGTCCCCGGCGGGATCGTCGTTGACCAGATAGATCAGCGTGCCGTCGGGCGCGCGCAGCGCCGGGATGCGGCGTTCGCCCGCGCCGACGCGCTCGCGCCAGGACAGGCATTTCAGCGCTTCGGCGCGGGCCATCGCCCGTTGCGCGTCGTCCACGCGAAAGGCCATGGCGCAGACCGAGGGGCCGTGCATCTGGAAATGCTCCGACGCCGCCGAATCCTCCTCGCTGTTCAGCACCAGATTGACCCCGCCCCGGCGGTAGAGATCGACCGCCTTGGAGCGGTGATGACCGGCGTGGCGGAAGCCCAATTGGACGAGCAGCGCCGCCAGCGACGCGCGCGCCGCGTCGTCCACGGCGAATTCCAGAAACTCCACCCCGTCGCAGACCGGCGGTTCGGGCAGGCCGGGGCCGTATCCGGCCTCCGCCTCCGCGTGAATCAGGGAGCGCAGACCGTCCAGCGCGGTCAGCCGGGCGGGGGCGGCGCGGAACTCGTCGTTGAAGATCTCCAACGACAGCGGGCCGCTGTAGCCCGAATCCAGCACCGCTTTCAAAAAGGGCGTCACCGGCAACTGGCCCTGGCCGGGGAAGTTGCGGAAATGGCGGCTCCAGGACAGCACGTCCATCGACAGCTTCGGCGCGTCGGCCAACTGCACGAAAAAGATCTTCTCCCCCGGCAATGCGGCGATGCCGGAAAACTCGTCGTCGAGCGCCAGCGTGTGGAAGCTGTCGACGATCAACCCCAACGCCGGGTGGTCGGCGCGCTGGACGATGTCCCAGGCCTGCCGCCAGCGCTTGACGTGGCGGCCCCAGGCCAGCGCCTCGTACCCCACGCGCAGGCCCCGGCGCTGGGCGCGGTCGGCCATCTCGGCCAGATCGGCGGCGGCGCGGGCCGGGTCGTCGATGGCGTGCGGCTGCACGTTGGAGCAGACCAGCACCAGATCGGTTCCCAGCGCCTCCATCACGTCGAATTTGCGTTCGGCGCGGTCGAGGTTGCGGGCGCGGATCGGGTCGGGCATCGCCTCGAAATCGCGGAAGGGTTGGAACAGGGTGATGGCCAGCCCCAGCCCCTCGGCGATGCGCCGCACGTCGGCGGGGGAGCCGTCGAAGGTCAGCAGATCGCTTTCAAAAATCTCCACCCCATCGAATCCGATGGTGGCGGCCGCCTCCAGCTTTTCCGGCAGGGTGCCGCTCAGCGAGACGGTGGCGATGGATTTCGCAAAGGCGGGGGTGGGCATCGGACGGCTCCTGACGCTGTGGGCGGCGGAAAGGGGGCGGGGAGAGGTGGTCAGGCCCGCCCGGCCTGCTCGTCGATCAAGCGGGCGACGCGCCGCAGCGCCAGCCCGTAACCCTGCGTGCCGAACCCGGCGATCACCCCATCGGCCCGCGCCGAGACGAAGGAGTGGTGGCGGAACGGCTCGCGCTTGTGGACGTTGGAGATGTGGATTTCGATCACCGGGGCGTCGAAAGCGTTCAGCGCGTCGAGGATCGCGACGGAGGTGTGGGTGAAGGCCGCCGGGTTGATGACGATCCCGCCCGCGTCGTTCCGCGCCTCGTGAATCCAGTCGATCAGCTCATACTCGCGGTTGCTCTGGTGGAAGCGGATGGCGAGGTCCAACTCGCCCGCCAGCGCGCGGCATTCGGCCTCCACGTCGGCCAAGGTGACGTGGCCGTAAATCTCGGGCTGGCGCTTGCCCAGCAGATTCAGGTTCGGCCCGTTCAAGATATAGACAAGACGGCTCATGCGATCTCCTGCCGGGGCTGGATCGGTGACGGGACGCGCGGAACGGAGGGGGGAAACGCGGCGCGGATCGCGCCCGTCCGGTCAGTGATGGGCGAGGATTTCGCCCAGGAAGCTGCGGGCGCGCGGGTGTTTGGGCGCGCGGAAGAAGCTCTCCGGTTCGGCCTCTTCCAAAATCTGGCCTTCGGCCATGAAGATCACGCGGTCGGCGACCTGCCGGGCGAAGCCCATTTCGTGGGTGACGCACACCATCGTCATGCCGTCGCGGGCCAGACCGACCATGGTGTCCAGCACCTCCTTCACCATTTCGGGATCAAGGGCGGAGGTCGGCTCGTCGAACAGCATCACTTTGGGTTCCATGCAGAGCGCGCGGGCGATGGCGACGCGCTGCTGCTGGCCGCCCGACAGTTGGGCCGGGTATTTGTGGGCGTGTTCGGCGATGCGCACCCGCTCCAGATAGCGTTTGGCCGTGGCCTCCGCCGCCGCCGCCGTGACGCCGCGCACCCGCATCGGGGCCAGCGTGCAGTTTTGCAGCACCGTCATGTGCGGGAACAGGTTGAAGTTCTGGAACACCATCCCGACCTCGCTGCGCACCGCGTCGACGCTGCGCGTGCTGTCGTCCAGCCGCACGCCGTCCACGATGATCCGCCCGGTCTTGATGGTTTCCAGATGGTTGACGCAGCGGATCAGCGTGCTTTTGCCCGACCCGGAGGGGCCGCACAGCACGATCTTTTCCCCCCGGCGAACCGACAGGTTGACGTCGCGCAGGGCGTGATAGGCCCCGTACCATTTGTTCACGTCCTCCATCACGATGAGAGGATCGTCACCCGAAGGCGACGCGGCGGCGGCGGTTGACGGCATGGCGCGGATGTCCTCGCACGGGAAGAGGGTGGCGGGGTGGGGCAGGAACCCCTGCGCCGCCGTTGAACAAGGAACGGCGGCGCAGGGGCGGCGGTCAGCCGACGGTGAAGGGGACGCCCTCCAGCGTGGTCGGGAATTCCGGCGGGGTGAAGCCCATCCAGGTCTGGTAGATCTTGGCCAGTTCGCCGTTGGCCTTGATCGTGTCGATGAAGGCGTTGACCGCCTCATTCCATTCCTTTTGGCCCAGACGGGTTCCGGCCCCGTTGTATTGGCGGACGAAATCGAGCTTCCGCTCATAGGCGCCGGGCTGGGATTTGTTGAGGCGCAGCGGGTAGAACTGGTTGGCCCCCACCGCCTGGACCTGACCCGACAGCAGCGCCTGGATGGTCGCCGCGTCGTCGTCGAACCGGCGGATCGTCGTGCCTTCCGGGGCGACCTTGGTCACGGCGGTGTCCTGCGCGCTCGACCGGGCGACGCCGATGGTGAAATTCTTCATGTCGGCGGGGGTGGCGATGGCCGTTCCCTTGGCCGCCACCAGAATGATGTCGTTGGCGGCGTAGGGCTTGGAGAATTGGATCGCCTTGGCGCGGTCGGGGTACATGCCCATGGTGGCGAACAGAATGTCCACCCGCCCCGTCACCAGCGCCGGAATGCGGTTGGCCACCGCCGTCGCCATGAATTCCACCGGAACCCCCAACTGCTTGCCGAACAGCTTGGCGACGTCGGCGTCAAAGCCCTCCTGCACGCCTTGGGAGTTCAGGAAGCCCCACGGCGCGTTGTCGCCCTGGATGCCGACGACCAGCTTGCCCTTGCTCTTGATGTCGGACACGGTTTGGGCGGCGGCGTCGCGCGGCAGGGTCAGCAGCGCCGGGGCGGCCAGCGCGGCGAGGCCGGCCCCCAGAACGCTGCGGCGGGTCGGGCGGAAAATCGGCGTGTCGGTCATGGTGGCGCTTCCTCTGTTTTTTGCGTTGCGGGTGGGCTTGGAACGATCAACGGGCGGCAGCGCGGGCGATCCGGCTTTCGACGCGCATGCCGTAGAGCGACAGCGGCCAGCACAGGGCGAAATAGATCGCGCCGACGACGGAGAAGACGAGCAGCGGCTCATAGGTCTGGTTCGACACGATCTGACCGGCGCGGGCCAACTCGATGAAGCCGACGATGGCGGCCAGCGAGGTTCCCTTGATGAGCTGGACCAGAAAACCGATGGTGGCGGGCAGGGCGATGCGCAGCGCTTGCGGCAGGATGACGTCGCGCATCCGGGGGACGTAATGCAGCCCCAGCGCCTTCGCCGCCTCGAACTGGCCCTTGGGCAGCGCCTCGATGGAACCGCGCCAGATCTCGCCGAGGAAGGCGCTGGCGTGCAGCGTGAAGGCGATGGCGACGGCGACCCAGGCGGGCAGCGTCAACCCGATCAACCCCAGCCCGTAATAGATGACGAACAGTTGCATCAGCAGCGGCGTGCCTTGAAACACGGCGATGTAGCCGCCGGTGATCCGCCGCAAGGCGCGCGAGGTGGAGGTCCGCGCCAGCGCCACCCCCAGCCCGCCGATTCCGCCGCCGACGAAGGCGATGGCCGCCAGCAGCACCGTCCATTTCAGGCCCTGGATCAGAAAGCCCAGCTCGCCCAGACCGAATGTGGTTCCCATGTCAGCCGCTCCTATCGGGTCGGATAGTCGAAGTAGCGGCGGGAGAAGACCGAGAAGCCGGTCATCAGCAGCCAGGAAATCGCCAGATACATCAGCGTGATGGTGAAATAGACCTCGAAACTGCGGAAGGTTTCGGACTCGATCCGCTGCGCCACCGAGGTCAATTCATAGGCCGAGATGGCCGAACAGATGCTCGACGTCAGGGTCAGCATGATGAACTGGCCGGTCAGCGATGGGTAAATGGCGCGCAGGGCCGGTTTCAGCACGATCATGCGGAACACCTGCCCCTTGTGCAGGCCCAGCGCCAAACCGGCTTCGATCTGCCCCTTGTCGATGCTCTGCACCCCGCCCCGGATGATCTCGATGGCGTAGGCGCCGCCGTTCAGGCCAAGGGCGATGATCGCCGTGACCGTCGGGTTCAGCGTCAGCCCGACGTTGGGCAGGGCGAAGAACAGGAAGAAGATCTGCACCAGAAAGGGCGTGTTGCGCACCAGCTCGACAAAGGCGATGACGATTGAGCGCAGCCAGCGGCGCGACGAGCCGCGCGCGACGACTCCGCCCACCCCGACCGCCAGCGCCAGCGTCATCCCGGACAGCGCCAAGCCGATGGTGCCCAAACAGCCCCACAGCAGGGATGGCAGCGCGTCGAGCACGACGGTGAAGTCAAGTGTGTAGCCCAAAGGCGCGTCCTCCCCTGCGGATCATGGTCGGCGGTGCGTGGATCGCGGCTTGGCCGCCGCTTTTGCGTCGCCACGCCGGGCGACGGATCAGAATAAGCCGGTCGAGGCCCGTGAACCCTGTCGGGGACGACCGCCGCCGTCTGAAGGATCAGCAGCCCGCCGCGCGGCCTCGATAAAGAACGTACTGGTTCGTACATTTTGGCGCAACTGATTTCTGCCACGAACAATCTGATTCTTGATTGTCCTTACACTGATTGAGTGTATGGGCGGCTATCGCCCGGAGATGGGGGCAGGCGCGCGCACGGGATATGGCGCGCAGGGGCAAGGATCGGCGCGACCGTCAAGGACGGGCCGAAAAGCGACGCGGCCTCGGCGACGGTTGGTCAGTAATGGAACCGGCAGGCTGCGATCACCAGGGTTTGGCTGTCGCCCTCCCCCATGACCGTGTAGACAAGGCGGTGTTCCCCGGTGATGCGGCGGGACCACCAGCCCTTCAGGCTGTGTTTCAGCGGTTCGGGCTTGCCGATCCCTTTGAAGGGGGTTCGCTTGACGTCGCGAATCAGGTCATTGATCCGGCGCAGCATGTCGCGATCCGCGTCAATCCAATGCTGGTAATCGTTCCAGCCGATGTCCGTGAAGGCCGTTTTCATTCCTCGACGAGGTCGCGCTCGACAAGGCGTCCCTCTTCGGCCTGTTGGATCGAGGCAAGCAGGCGGGCGGCGTTGGCCGGGCTGTGGAGGAGATGAAGGGTTTCCTCCATGCCCTCAAACTCTTCCAGGGACATCATGACCACCGACCGACCGCCTTGGCGGGTGACGACCAGAGGCGCGCGGCTGTCGCACACCTCGTCCATCAATCCGGCGAGATTCTGGCGGAGTTCGGTGTAGCTGACATGGGCCATGGCGGATTCCTGTCTGGTTGTTCAGGCCAGCGTCGTTGGGACGGCGATCTGAAGCTGTAGACCGATCACGTACAAATTTCTGTACACCTTGCACTGTGCCTTTGGATAAGGCCGGAGTCAATGGCCGGAGGCGAGGCGGAGAAAAGCGAGAGAACCAACATAAGTCATTGATATGTATAATATTTGACATTTTGGTCCAATTGGTTCATGACACCAGCATCGGGGCGCTTGGCGCCGACCGCGCACGGATGATGGCATGACCGCTGACGACCCGACGACGCCCCCAAAGCCCGGGCGCAAGAACAACCCGGAAGCGACCAAGCAAAACATCCTGGACGTCGCGCGGGAGGAGTTCGCCAATCTGGGCTTCAGCGGCGGGCGGGTGGACGCCATCGCCGAGCGGACGCGCACGACCAAGCGGATGATCTATTATTATTTCGGCAGCAAGGAAGGGCTGTATCTGGCCGTTCTGGAAAAGGCCTACAGCGACATCCGCAGCATCGAAAACACGCTGAACCTGGAAGATTTGGAGCCGGAAACGGCGATCCGCACCCTGATCGACTTCACCTTCGACTATCAGGAGCAGCACGAGGATTTCATCCGGCTGGTGAGCATCGAAAACATCCACCGGGCCGAACACATGAAGGCTTCCACCGTCATCGGCAATCTGAACGTCACGGTTATCGACACGATCCGCAAGATCCTGGACGCGGGCCGGGCCGCTGGACTGTTCCGGAACGCGATCTCACCGACGGATCTGCATCTGATGATCAGCGCCTTCTGCTTTTTTCGGGTGTCGAACCGCCACACCTTCACTCTGATTTTCCATCAGGATCTGGCCGCCCCCGACACCCGCGCCCGCCACAAAGGGATGATTGGCGACGCGATCATCAGCCTGCTGAAATCGGAGGGAAGCGGCGCGGAACCCCTCAAAACAAAAGGCGCATCGTAGCCACCCTGGATTGTGGCTGGTTTCAATCAGGGCGTGAACGGAATATGGCTCAACCGCGCCACGTTCGCGCTGCGTGATCGTGACCAGTCTGTCGGCACAGTTCCCGTTCCGGGCACCACCATGTCGTAGGTTGTCGACAGCAGCCAATCGCCATTGTGGCTGATGCGGACGACCCATCCGGCGGCTCCGGCATGTCCGGCCGCCGCGCCTGCGTCCGGTTCATGGCCGTGAACGTGCCAGTTTCCTGCGGTTGGGTCGCTCCATTCAAATTTAAACCCGCGTTGGGTGCGTGGCTCAAACTGAAACAGGTTGGTGCAATTTGCTGGAATGAGGGCGGACAATTGCGCCCAGTCAATCCGCCCGCCCGCCCCGCGAAGAGCCTCAAACTCAGCGCGGGTGTGGTCTCGGGCGCCGCCTGTGGGGAGCCAATCGTTCAGGCCAAACATATCGGCCAAGCCCCCGACCTCCACGCGCTGAATCGTCCCCCGCGCGGCGGGCGAACTGTGACGGGCGCTTTTCGCCTGAGCAACCGTTGGGCTGTTCATGCTTTGAGGACGATTCCATGTCGGAGGAGCCGCGAGGCGACTGTCCACCGGGGCCACGCCCGCTTTTCGCTGCGCCGCTTCTGGTCCAAAGCGGGTGAGGGGGGGCGCTGGATGCTTGGCTTGCGCGACGCCCTGGCCTTGACCGGCGTTCTTTGGAAGCAGCGCAAGCGCGGCTCCGAATCGCGTTCGCGGCGGCGGAAGCGTTCGGGTGTTTGGCGTTGGCGCGGAGAGCGGCTTCGGTTGCGCCAGAGTTGGGCTTCCGGGCCGCGCGACCCGAGATTGCTTTGACGACATGCCCGCTTTCCACTCCAACATGGGGTCAAGGACACTGACCGCTCTGATTGGCGAAAGAGTGACTCATTCCGCCATTTTAGGCGAGTCCTTCCGTTTCGCGCGCTCCGCCTCTCTCTCCAGCCGCGTCAGAGAAACCCGATGGAAATCCATGGGATCAGCACGATCAACAGCGACGCGACCAGAGTCGTTCGGGCGGCGTCACAGCCGCTTCAGATCGTCGATTTCCAGCACCGTTTCCGGCAGGGTCAGCGCCATCTCGTCAAAGCTCCGCAACAGGACGCGCGGGTTGCGGTCGCTCCCGCAGACCCGGTATTCGAGCCGAACCGCTTCGATCCGCCGGGGCAACATGCGGTCATGGTCGCTGATGAGCTGCCAGGCGAACACGCAGGTGTTGGCCGCGTCCTGGGCCACCGCGTAATCATAATCGCCGTAACGGTTGCGGCGGGCGCCGTCGGCCACCTTCACCGTCATGCCGGGAAACTCGCGGGCCAGCGTGACGGTCAGGGTCTGGGTCGAATACAGCGGCACCGGGAAGACGCGCGGCGGCTGGATCAACGCGCCGACCAGACTGTCGGGCAGGGTGTGGACGTCCAGCGTCAGACGGTTTTCGCCGGGCAACGTCGTCGGGTTGCCCAACACCACCATGTACGAGGTGTAGATCGCCCCGGTCGTGCGCGTCCGTCCCGCGACGATGGGGAATTGCGGGCTGTTGGGCAGCGTCACCGGCAGATCGGCGGGGGCGAGCCGCCGCCATGGGTTGGGCGCCTGGGTCAGATTGTTCTCGACCCACCCGGCGCAACCGGTGACGGCCAAACTGGCGGTTAGGATGAACGCCCGCGAAAGCCGTGAACGACCGAACATGCTCGCCCCTTCACCAGTCATGATAAATGGTCTTCCAGGTGGTGGAGAGGCCTTCGCGCGATTCCTCGGTGCTCAGACGGTCGTCGAGCGACTTGAACAGCGCGTAGGCCTGATCCAGCCGGTGCAGATTGTACAGGGACCAACCGCGCAGGATGCCCAGATTGCGCGGTTCCGGCTCCAACTCTTTGCGGGCGTCGAGCAGGCGCAGCGCGTCCAGATAGCGCTTGTCCTCCAACGCCCGGTTGGCTTCGGTGGCCAGCAGGCTGGCGCGG
Source organism: Azospirillum cavernae (assembly GCF_003590795.1). GTDB lineage: Bacteria > Pseudomonadota > Alphaproteobacteria > Azospirillales > Azospirillaceae > Azospirillum > Azospirillum cavernae. Next base: position 403,049 of record NZ_QYUL01000004.1, on the reverse strand, counting down.
ATCTCCGCCTTTTGCGTGGTCGTCAGGTTGGCGCGCGGCAGGTCGCGGGTCAGTCCGGCGACGTCGCCGGTCGCCAGCCGCGCCACCGCTTGGCCATAGGCGTTTTCCTGCGCCGGGGTGGCGTTGTCCTCCAACCCCCGGTCGCTGTTGGCGCGGCGGCTGGTGGGTTTGGCCGGCTTGTCGCTTTTCGCCGGTTCGCGGGCGGCGAGCGCCTGGGCCTCGACGAAAGCGGCCTCCGCCTCGGTCGGGCGCTTCAGCTCCAGCAGGCACCAGCCGCGTTGTTGGACCAGGGCGGCGGTCGGGCCGCTGCGGGCGATCATCCGCTGAACGGCGTTCAGGCAGCCGGCGAAGTCATTGCGGGCCAGCGCCATGTCCAGCTCGCTCGGTCCCTGCGGGGCCGCCGGTCCGCCGCCGGTTCCGCCGCGCGGCGGGTCGGCGACGGCCTTCAACGCTTGATCGACGCGGCTGGATTTGCCGCGCCAGGGGGTTCCGGCCTCGCGCGCTTCGGCCTTTTTGCCCATCCCGGCCAGCGCCAGGATCAAGCCCTCCGCCGCCTTGTCGGACGGGGACCAGCCGTTGGCCTCGGCGAACCAGGATTGCGCCTCCGCGTGTTTTTTCTGGCGCTGGAAATACCAGCCAAGCGCGATGGCGGCGTCGGCGTCCTGTTTGTCGCGGGTTGTCTGTTCGACTCGGCTCAGGTCGGCGGCGGACAGGGCGCCCCCCTTGGGGTTGCCCAGCCGTTCCAGCAGACGGCCGGATTCCAACTCCCCCTCCACCTTGCGGACGGTGGTGTAATCCTCCCCCGCCGCCGGGTTGGCGGTGGCCCCGATGGCGGTCAGCTCGCGCAGTTGCTCCGGGCTGAGATAACGGGACGCCTTGAAAATGGTGTCGCGCCGCTCCTTGGCCTTGGGGCATTGGCTGACGATGGTCTTGTAGCGGTCAAAGGCGCGGTCGGTCTGCTTCAACTCGGCGTAGGCTTCGGCCAGCCGCCACGCGTTGTCCAGCCGGTTGCAGGCCACCGCCTCCGGCTGGGCGGCGGCGGCGTCGATCACGTCCTGCCAGCGTTTGGTGTCGCTCGCCCCGCGCAGGCGGTTGGCCCCCTCGGCGACGTCCAACTCTTGCAACAGCTTGGCCGACGGCTGCCAGGAGGGGCTTTGGCGGCGCTGTTCGGCGATGGCGGCGCGCGCCTCGGCGAATTTTCCCGCCGACAGCAGCGCCCAGAACGGGCTTTCATCAACGCCGGGGGTGGCGGCCTGCGGGGTGAACAGATCCTTCGGCGGCTCCCAACTGGGATCGAGCGCGCGCAGCCGGGCGATTTCCGCCTCCAACCGCTCGACGTCGCCGATGCGGGCGTAATAGCGCAGGGCGGAATCATCCATCGCGCCGGGGGCGGCGGCGGGACCGCTGCCGGGGGCGGGGGCCACATCAACCTTCACGCCGGGGGCGAGCGCCCGACCGCCGGGGGTGGACGCGGCCAGCGCCGTTGACGCGCCCACCGACAAGCCGATCAAGGCGGCGCCGAGCAGCGGACGGATGAGACGGTTCATGGCGCGATTCCCAGACTTTGCGCGGCCAGCGCCGACAGATGGGCCAAGGTGGTCGAAAAATAATCCTCGGTCGCGGCGAGCGGCGGCACGGTCACGCTGTTGCCGGTCCCCGCCAGCTCGCAGGCCAGCCGATAGACCGCCAGCATGCCGACCGAGGCCGGAACCTGCGTCGTCGTGCCGCCGGGCAGCGAGACGGTGGCGGGGATCGCGTCGCCGCCGGACTTGGCCGCCAGCATGGCGAAGGGGCGGAAATAATAGGGATCGCGATAGCCGTCCAGCGCCAGATACAGCGGCGCCCGCACCGCGTCATAGCCATATTGCTTGCGAAAGCCCTCGGCCACCGTGACGCCGCCCTTGGCGTCCAGCGTCAGCCAATCGGGCGGCAACTGATAAGCGCCAAAGCGCGCCTTGGCCAGCAGCACCAGCCCGCTGTCGGCGACCTTGCGCCACAGGGCGGGATCGGGCAGCAGCGAGGCGGGCAGGGCGGCGAAGGCGCGCAGCGCCGGAAACACCCAATAGCTGAGATTGAGGGTCAGCGAATCACCCTTGCGGAAGCCGTCGCGTCCGGGCAGCAGCACGGTCAACCCGGCCTGTTCGACCACCACGGCGGCGGCCAGCGCCTTGACGATGGCGACGGCGGCGGCGCGGTAGGCCTCGACCTTCCAAACCTCGGCGGCGCGCAGCAACCCCCAGGCGATCAGGATGTCGCCGTCCGACGCGTTGTTGCGGTCGGTCACGCCGCCCTCGGGCTGCCAGCGCCACGCCGCCAGCCCATCGCCGCGCACCATCAGATTGCGTTGGGTCCAGCCCCACAGCCGATCAAAGGCCGCCCGGTCGCCCGCCGCGACGGCCAGAAGCATGCCGTAACCCTGCCCTTCGGAATGGCTGACGTCTTTGTTGCCGGTGTCGACGATTCGGCCCTCGGGCCGCAGGAAGCGGTCGGCGTAATCGCGCCACGCGGCGGCGTCGAACGGCTTGGCCCACAGCGGCGGAACGCCCGCCGCCGCCGTGGTCAGCAGCGCGGCGGTTCCCCCGATCAGCAGGTCGCGCCGGGTCGGCGTCATGGTCCGTCCTGTTCCTTGTGGTTCCGTTCGGCGTGGCCGCCGCGCAGCAACATCCGCATGCTGACCGTCAGGACCACCGCCGTTCCCAGCAGCAACCCGAACAGCAGCTCCAGCCGCTGCGAGAGGTTGCGCGCCAGAATGAGGATCACGTTGCCAATGTCAAAGGGATTGAGAATGATCTGGTAGGGGCGCGGCGCCTCCAGAACCGTCATCGACGGCGACACGCTGCTCCACAAGCCGCCGCCGCCGCGCAGCTTGTCCCACAAGCCGCCGTCGCCCAAACTGCGCAGGGCGCGGTCCAGCGACCGGGTGTCCGACGCGGTCAGCACCGTCCAGGTCAGCGCCTCCGACCCCGGCGCGTGGTATTGCAGCAGGGCGGCTTCCGGCAGGGTTTCGGTGTTTTCGGTCAGCGCCACCACATCCACCGGCGTGTCCACCACGGTCCAGTGGTTGACGTAGCGCGCCACCATGGCCATGCCGCGCCGCGCCCAATCGGGCGCCCAGCCGCTGGTCGCGCTGGCGCCGCTCTTGCCGTCGCCAGCCATGCGCTGCCAGCGGTTTTGCGCGCCGCCGCTGTCCACTGGGGCGCTGACGGGGGCCGGGCGGGCGGCGACTCCGGCGCGGCCATTGGCGCCGACGCCCGTCCAGGCGCCGCGCAGCCGGTCCACCAGGGCGCGGCGTTCGGCGGCGGCCATCGGTTCGCCGCGCGCGCTGGCCTGGGCGATCAACGCGCCCGCCTCCAACAGACCGGCGAGCCGGTCGGCGGGCAGCGGCGCGCTGGCGAAGGCGGCCTGCGGCAGCGCGGCGACCGGGCCGACGATCAAGGCGTTGCCATCGGGCGCGCCGTCCCAACCGACGGCGGGAACCAGGCGCAGAAGATCGCCCGAGCGTTGGGCCAGCCGGGCCGCCATCGTCCAGGCCGCGCCGAACCAGGGCGCCTCTTTCCCCACCACGACCAGATCGAAGGACGGCGCCGGATCCCGCCCGGCCATTCCGCCATAGGGGTAGGCGGTCTGCGCCGTGGTGGCGAGGTTGGGCAGCGTCACCAGCCGGGCGAAACCGGGGATTTCCAGGCTGGAATTGTCCTGCAAGGTGAAGCGGGGCCGCCGCACGGCGAACACGCAATCGGCGCCGCTGGCTGGCGGCAGTTCGGCTTCGATGTCGATGATGTTCGGGCCGGGCCGGAACAGCGTCATCGGCAATTGCATCTCGCCGTTTTCGATGGCGCCGCTGGATCGTTTGTCGATTTCCATGGCCGAAGCGGCGCGCCCGTTGACGCGCACGTTCAAAATCGCGCCGGGGCCAAGATTGCCCTCGAACGCGCCATTGACGTGGAACAGAACGGCGCGGTCGCTGACCGGGGCGTAGCCGGTCGGCAACGTCAGCGTGACATGGCCGGTGTAGCGGTAGCCGTCATGCTGAACCGTGGAAAAACCAAGGTCCGACAGGCGGTAACGCCCTTCCTCCTGCACCTCGCGGGGTGGGGCGGCGGACGCGCCGACGTCGGTGACGATGACCGCGCTTTGCGTCGGCAATGGACGGTTGACGTCGGACAGCCGGGCCACCGCCTGATCGACCTCCGCCGGATTGCGGCCCGAGACGACGGCAAGGAAGGCGCCGGGCGTGGCGCCGGCTCCGGGGACCGGGCCGGGAACCGGGTACACGGCCAGAAACGGGCCGGTGATCGCCGCCGCCCGCGCCTCGCCCAGCAGCGGGGCGATCTGGTCGCGCGTACCGATCAGGATGTTCTTGCTGCCGAGGCCGGGCAGGCTGTCGAGCGCTGGCGGGGCGCTTCCGGCTTTCCCGAGCGGGATCGGGCGGGCGACGACGCGCGGCGACTGGTCGCCCAGCAGCAGGCCGTAGGATTGCGCCACAATCGCGCCCCACCCCAGATGGTCCGCGTCGATGTCGGCCCCGGCCTTCAGGATCGTCAACGGGTCGCGCGTCCGGTCCGAGGCGACCAGCAATTGCCGCATCATCGCCAGATCGGGTTCGGGGGCCGTCCCCTCGGCCTCCAGCGTCAGCGACGAGGCGGCCAGATTGACCCGCGCCCACAAATCAAAGGTGCCGCGCACCGTGCAGATCGCCCGGTGCTGGGCGTTGGCCTCGAAAACAATCTGATTTTCGCCGGGCCGCATCAGGCTCGCGGGCAGGGAGATGGCGGCGTTGACCGGCCCCTTGAAGGCCGCCAACGGCAGTTCCGCCACCGCCGCCCCGTTGATGAAAACGGCCAGCGTGCCTTTTTCCGGCAGAATGTCGATGCCGTTTTCATAGGACAGCGTCAGCAGCACCGACGACAGCGGCCCGGTCGGCGGGATGAAGACCCGCAAGGCCACACTGTCGGTTTCGCCGTTCAGAACCGCTTCGGGCGGTCCGTCGCGCAAGTTCGACAACGGGATGACGCGGCGGTCCAGCGCCTGGGCCGCCGTCGCGCACAAGGACAAAAGGACGGCGAACAGCGCCGCCCACAGGCGAAACGGTGACGGTGGGATCATGGCGCCCGGAACATCAGGATGCGGCCAACCGCGCCCGGCAAGGCCAGCAGCACATGGCCCAACCGGGGCAGGACGCGCGTCAGGAAGAACAGCAACCCGCCGAAAAAGGTCGGGGCTTGCACCCGCTTGCGGTCCAGGAAGCTGTCCCAGCCAACGCTGTTGCCGAAGACGAAGCGGGCCATCTCCACAATGTCTTGCCGGTTGCGCGGGGCGAAGCTGGCCCCGACGGACAGGATGCCGCCGCGCATCTCCAGCCGTGAGACGCGGACGCCGGTGGTGGTCGCGGCCTCCGTCTCGGTCGCGGTGATGGTCAGGACCGGGGTGTCGGGGTGGGTCAGCCGTTCCCGCCAGCGCGGCTCGACGTCCAACCCGACGCCGCCCGCCGACACGTCGGCGACGGTCACGTCGATCCGCGCGCCGTCGGCGAAGAGCAGAACCGCCGGGCGTTCCATGGTGAAGCGTTCCTGCCGCCGCACCCGCTTGCGTTCATAGACCACCGCCAGACCGCCAAGCGACAGGATGAAGCTCAGGCCGTTCCACACCGCCACCGGCACGATGGCGGCGCGGTGTTCGGGGTACATGCCATAGCGCCAGGCGCACATCGCCAACCCGAGGGCCAACACCAGCGTGACCAGGATGAAGGGGGTCGCCAGCGGCGAAAAGCCGTCCTGTTCGACCGATTGCCCCTTGGCCGTCACCTTGAACACCGGGTTGCGCGGGCGCAGGAAGGTGGCCAAGGCGGCGCGCGAGACGTGGAAACTTTGCAAATACTCGTACAATTCCGAAAACAACGGCCAACGCATCCGCCCATGCAGGAATTGGGACAGGAAGGCGGCGGCGAAGACGTGCGGAATGACGAAACAGGCGAAATCGGGCAGGTTGATCCGGTAAATCTCCATGCCGAACAGCGCGTAGCACAGCGGCGACAGCAGGAAGATCGGGCGCCAGAACCAGAAGAACCAATAGAGCATGGTGCTGAGATAGCACAGCCGTTGCGGCACGGTCAGGCCGCGCTTGAAGATCGGGTTCTTCAGCAGGAATAGCTGGATCATGCCTTGAGTCCAGCGCGACCGCTGCATGATGAAGCTGTCGAAGGTTTCCGGTTGCAGCCCGGCGATCAACGGGCGCGGCAGATACACGCTGTGCCAGCCGCGCGCGTGCAGCTCCAGCGCCGTTTCGCAATCTTCGGTGATGGTGTCGCCGGAAAATCCGCCGACCTCTTCCAGCGCGGCGCGGCGCAGCACGGCGGCGGACCCGCAGAAGAAAGAGCCGTTCCAACGGTCCAGGCCGGGTTGGATCGAGTAATAGAACATCTCGTTCTCGCTCGGCATCCGCTCGAACGTGCCAAGGTTGTACTCGATGGGGTCGGGGTTGACGAAGAAATGCGGGGTCTGAACCAGAAACAACCGGGCGTTCTGCTGGAAAAACCCCACCGTCGCCTGAAGAATGCCCGAGGTCGGGACGTGATCGGCGTCGAGGATCAGCATCAGATCGCCGCTGGTCTGATGAAAGGCGTGGTTGATGTTGCCGGCCTTGGCGTGCTCGTTGCGCGGGCGGGTCATGTAGGTGACGTGCAAGCGCTCGCACAGGGCCATCAGCGTCGCGCGCCGTTCGCGCGCCGCCGCCGCCGCCGCCGGGTTGGCGTTGGCCAGCTTCTGATCGGTGCCGCCATCGTCCAGCAAATAGATGCGCAGCTTGTCGCGCGGATAGTCGATGGACACGGCGGCGGCGAGCGTCGTCTCCAGCAGCTCCGGCTCTTCGTTGTAGGACGGGATGTAGACGTCGACCGACGGCCAGAAAGCCGGGTCGCCGGTCGGCTCCACCGGCTCACGCGTCAGCGGGTCGATGATGACGAAGAGGGAGGTGAGGAAGAGGACGAAGGACAAGGCCTCGGCGGCGAACAGGATGACGCCGGGGATGAAGTTCAACAGATCATCCGCTGGCGGCAGGGTGCCGGTGAGGCGCCAGAAAAAATACCGAAATGTAACAAAGGCCAGCAACAGAACCGTCAGGGTGCGGGCGTGCCAGAATTTTTGCGCAAAACGGCCCAAGACAAAGGCGGCGGCCACCACGCCCACCGAAATGGCGGCGCTGGCCACGCGCCCGACCGGCAAAGCGGCAAGCGCAAGAAAGAACCCAGAGGAAAGCAACAGAAGAACCCACAGAAGCAGCGTTCGTATGGTGAACCGGCGGCTGTGTGGGCTTGGACGCCGATTCGTCTGTTGCGTCGCATTGTTCAGAGGTCGAACAACCGTTTGAACGCTTGTGGAGGGTATCATACGAGACCACAGAATTGCCGTGTTCTTACCATAGACAGTTGCATCGCCAAGGCTCAAGCATCGTTACAATTCGCTACGAAAATGAGATAAACATTGCGCAATTGCCGCGCATGCTTTTTGTCTCTCGTCCGTAGACGGTTGCGAATCGTTCAGCAGGCCAGCCGATCCCCCCTTTTTTGGCCAGCCTGGTGAAACGTCATAGACGAATCGGTTCAGCAAAGAATTGGTTCAGTGACGAATCGGCTGGGTTGAGGGCGCCGATGATCGGTGGTCGCCGCGTTCCTGCCTTGCGTGAAAGCGGGGGCTGTCGAGGGTGACGGCGGCGGGATTTGCCATCATGGTGCGGGACCGATCCGCAAGCGTGATGGTCCTATGCTGATGTCCCTGTCATCGCTGGCTGTGTTGGCCGACGCCTTTGGCGTGATCGCGCCGGTTCTGGTGGTCGCGGCCATCGGGTTTGGTTGGCATCGGGCCAAGCTGCCCTATGACAGCGCGTTTATCACCACCTTCGCCATCAACGTGTCCTCGCCCTGTCTGGTCTTTTCCTCCCTGACCCGTCTGCACATCAGCGGCGCGGTGATGGGGGACATGGCGGTGGCGGCGTTGGCCTGCATGGGGTTGGCCGGGTTGGCCTCTGTTCCCATTCTGCTGGCGGCCCGGCTGCCGCTGCGCGTCTATCTTCCGGCGATGAGCTTTCCCAACGCGGGCAATCTCGGCCTGCCGGTCTGCCTGTTCGCCTTTGGCGAGGAGGGGTTGAGCTTGGCGGTGCTGTTCTTCGCCATGATGTCGGTGTCGCAATTCACCTTTGGACCGGCGTTGGCCGCTGGGCGATTCAGTGTGGCCCAACTGATCCGCACGCCGGTGATCTACGCGGTGGCGCTGGCGATCGGCATGCAGACGACCAACCTCACGCCGCCGGTGTGGGTGTCCAACACCACCACCTTGCTGGGCAATTGCGCGGTGCCGCTGATGCTGCTGTCGCTGGGGGTGGCGCTGTCCGGGCTGCGCTTGACCGGGGCGTTGCGGGCGCTGTCGATGTCGGCGCTGCGGCTGGGGCTGGGCTTCGCCGTTGGGTGGCTGGTGGTGTCGGCGATGGGGTTGACCGGAACGATGCGCGGCGTCGTGCTGGTGCAAAGCGCCATGCCGGTGGCCGTGTTCAATTATTTGTGGGCGCTGCGTTACAACAACGCGCCCGAAGAGGTCGCCGGGATGGTGCTTGGCTCGACCCTGATGGCCTTTCTTGGCCTGCCGGTCCTGCTGGCCCTGGTGATGTGAGCGGGTTGATGTGAATGGGTTGATGCGACCAACAGCGCAAACGAGAGAGGGGAGGGGTTTGAAATGACCAACAAGCTTCATCGTTACCGGGTTCGGCTCGACTGGACGGGGAATCAGGGAACCGGCACCTCGTCGTATCGGGGCTACAGCCGCGACCACAGCCTGAGCGCGGGGACGAAGGCCCCCATCGCCGGGTCTTCCGATCCGGGCTTTCGCGGCGATCCCGCCCGCTGGAACCCGGAGGATCTGGTGGTGGCGGCGCTGTCGTCCTGCCACCAGCTTTGGTATCTGCATCTGTGCGCCACCGCCGGGGTGATCGTCACCGCCTATGAGGATGACGCCGAAGGCGTGATGGAGGAACAGCCCGACGGGGCGGGCCAGTTCGTCAGCGCGGTGTTGCGGCCCCGCGTCACGCTGGCGCCGGGATCGGACGCGGACAAGGCCCTGCATCTGCACCACACGGCGGCGGAGAAATGCTTCGTCGCCCGGTCGGTGAATTTCCCGGTCGCGCACGAACCAACCATTGTGGTGGCGGACGCCTGACCGGCGCCATGGCTTTTGCGGTCAGTGTTTGGCGAAATACTGGCCGACCAGTCGGCGCAACTCCCCCTCCACCCCATCGTCGCCCAGCGCGGTCAAATGGGCGTGGAGGGGGGCGACGATCTCCGTGAAGCGGGCCAGCGCCGCCGGGTCGAAATGCCGTCCCGCCCCCTCTTGCAAAATGCCCATCGCCACATCGAAAGGCATCGGCTCCTTGTAGGGGCGGCGGGAGGTCAGGGCGTCGAAGACGTCGGCGATGGCGAAGATGCGGGCGGCGATTGGGATGGCGTCGCCCGCCAGCCCGCGCGGATAGCCTGATCCGTCGAATTTCTCATGATGCCCGCCCACCACGTCGGCGGCGTCGGTCAGCCAATCCGACGCGCGCAGAATGTCCAGCCCATGGACGACGTGGGTCTTCATCACGGTGAATTCGTCGGCGTCCAGCTTGCCGGGCTTCAACAGGATGCGGTCGGGGATGGCGATCTTGCCGACGTCGTGCAGGAAGGCGCCCTTCACCAGCCGACGGATGGCGGCGGCGTCCAGCCCCATCGCCTCGGCCAGACGGATGGCCAGGATGGTGACGCGGTAATTGTGGGCATGGGTGTCGCTGTCGCGCTTGGCGATGGCGCTGCCCAACACCGTCAGAATGTCGATGTTGGCGGTCAGCAATTGGCGCGACAGCCCCATGACGCTCCGGTTGAAGGCGACGAAGATCGGCAGCAGCACCAAGGCCGCCAGCAGAACCGACAGGGACGAGACGCCGACGACGGTCACGGTGTCCTTGACGATTTCGCGGGAATGTTCCGGCGACAGTTGGAAGACGCTTTCGAAATAGCCCAGGAGTTTGCCGTCGCGGTCGGACAGGGACTCGATGGTCTGGATGAAAAAGCGTCCGTCGATGGTGAAGCGTTCGTATTGGGAGTTTCCAGCGGCGGGGAAGGCGTGGCGGTTGTTTTTCAACCGCTCCTCCGCCCACTCCGCTCCGGGCGCGATGTATTCGGCGGCTTTGGCCTGCGTGGGGTCGTACAGTTCGGCGACGATGAAGATCCCGCCGGTTCCGACCTGGTCGGCCTTGATCCGGCTTTGCATGAAGCGACTGAGAAGCTCGTCGGCTTTGGCGCCGTTCGCGCGATCCGCCGTGACGCCGGGCAACAGGTCGCGGGCTTCGGCCAGAAAGGCGCTGGATTCCCGTTTGGCCAGATCGGACACCAACGCGTCGGCGATTTCCATTTCGACCCAAAAGGCGACGCCCCCGACCACGACGGCCACCGTCAGCGCGGCCACCGCCACGCGCGCCAAGATTGATCGGTAGGTTGGCAGGCTCATCGGGACACGCTCGTCAACGAAAAGGCAGACATTGGACAATCACCAAGGGGAATACACGAAGAGGGCCTTTTTGTCATGGTCATGGGATGATTCCGCCCTTCGGCGGCCAGCCCCCTTGCTCATCCGTCCGCATTCAAGCATCTTTTGGCTGAACTGGGGCTGAACAGCGCGCTCAAATCCGGTTCAGTTGGCCGTTTCGTGGATGTTCGACCGCTCCGCTTCGGTCTGGGGGTTTGTCTCTTCCAGACAGACTTGGTCGCGCCCCCGGTTTTTGGCGAGATACATGGCCTTGTCAGCCCGGTGCAGCAGGCTGTCCACGCTGTCGCCGTTCACCAGGACGGCGACGCCGACGCTGATCGTGTGCGTCCAGCCGGTGGAAAAGGCGTGGGCGCGCACGGCGTCGCACAGGCGCCGGGCGACGATCATCGCCGCTTCCGCGTCGGTTTCCGGGCAGAGGCACAGAAACTCCTCGCCGCCCCAGCGCCCGACCGTGTCGATGACGCGGGTGTTGGCCTTGGCGACGACCGCGAATTCCTGAAGCGTCTTGTCTCCCGCCAGATGACCGAGCAGATCGTTGATCGCCTTGAAATGGTCGAGGTCGACCATGATGACCGACAGCGGGCGACCGTAACGGATCGACCGCTCGATCTCCTTGGTGAAGCGCTCGTTCAGACTGGCCCGGTTGGCCAAGCCGGTCAGGCTGTCGGTTTGCGATTGGATTTTCAGCGCTCGGTTCAATCGGGTGAGCTTGACGATCCAGAACAGGCTGGTCAGCGCCACCAGGACGAAGGCGAAGGCGATCTTTCCAATCAGATCGTAATCAAGGGCGGTTTGCACGTTGATGGCGACATGCTTGTTGGCGATCATCGCCCGCTCTTGCGGGGTGATGGTGGCGATGGCCTTGTTCAGAATAGTCCGCAGGAGGGGGAGATCCTTCACGATTCCAACCCGCAGATGGTTGTCATAGCCGGGAATCTGGCCCGCGATTTTCAGATTGAACCAGCCTTCCTTCTTGATGGTGTAGACGGACACGGTCATCGAGCGGATGGTCAGATCCGCTTTCTTTTCCGCCACCATGGCGAAGGAGTCGGCGTCGCTGTCGCTCAACAGGATGCGCAGGTTGGGGAAGTCCCGCCGCACCCGCTCCTCGATCGAGGTTCCTTTTGGCAGCGTCAGAGTTTCGTTTGACAGAGCGGCGAGATCGGCGACGAAGGGATGGCCTTCGCGGGTGATGATGACGTTGGGGTCGATGAACAGCGGTTCGGTGAAGCTCAGCCAAGCGTCGCGTTTGGGCGTCTGATTCAGGAAATTCAGCAGCGTGCAGGTTCCGGCCTTGGATTGGGCGAGGCTGTCCTCCCAATCCTTCGTCACCACCAGACGCAGGGCAAGACCGGCGCGCGACGCCGCCAGACGCAGCAGATCGGCGCCGATGCCGACATGCTCGCCGCGTTCGGTGACGGTTTCATAGGGCGCCCAATCGGGATCGACGCAATAAGAAATGGGACCGGACGCGTCAAGATATTGGCGTTCTTCCGCCGTCAGATCGAGGCAGAAGGCCAAAGACGGCAGGAGGATGGCGACGCAAAGGGCGACGGCGGCGGCAATGGATCGGCTGGAAAAAGGCTTCATGATTTGCAACTTGTACGGCCGTGCCGAGCGAAACTCCCGCCCCTGCTTGCGATCATGATGCCTGATGCTGACCGATGACGCCATTCATCCAACCGCGACAAGTTGCGACAAAAGACGTTTGGTTTGTTTGGGCCGCCAACCGCTTTCACTCCAGCGTGGATTTTCCCTGGAAACAGCGCAGACAGGCGTCGACCACCGGCGGATCCAGACGGCTGCCGCGTTGGCGGGTGATTTCGTCCAGCGCGGCTTTCAGCCCCAGCGCTGGGCGGTAGGGGCGGGGGGCCGACATGGATTCGACGATGTCGGCGACGGTCAGGATGCGGGCCTCCAGAATGATGGCGTCGCCCTGGATGCCGCGCGGATAGCCGCTGCCGTCGAGATACTCGTGATGCTGGTGCACCGCTTCCGCCAAGGGCCAGGGCAGGTCCAGCCCCTTCAGAATCTCGTAACCGGCGGTCGTGTGGGTCTTGATGAGATCGAATTCGATGGCGGACAGCGTGCCGGGCTTGGACAGGATTTGCAGCGGGATTTGGATCTTGCCGACGTCATGGACCATCGCGGCCAGACGAAGCCCTTGGATGAAGAAGTCGTCCAACCCCATTTCAGCGGCGATGGCGGTGGCGATGTCGCCGACCCGGCGTTGATGGCCCGCCGTGTAGGGATCGCGCGATTCGACGGTGGAGGAAATCGCCTCGATGGTCAATTCCATGCCCCGGCGGAAACGCTCGACCTCAATCTCGCGTTCGGCTTGCGCCGCGTCCAGGGCGCGGCGGGTGCGGCGGGCGTCGATGCCGAACCCCAGATTGTCGGCGAAGCGCTCCAACAGCGCGACCTCCTCCGGGCCGAAGGCGTTCGGCTCCGCCGCGTAAACCCCCATGACGGCGATGATCGACCGTCCGGCGCGCACCGGAATGGCGATGGACGACCGGATTCCGGCGGCGCTGGCCCGCTCCGCCCAGGCGGAAAAACGCGGGTCGCTTTGGATGTCGTCAATGATGGCCGGTTTGCCGGTGCGAACGGCCATGCCCGATGGCCCGCGCCCGTGCGCGTTGTCGGCCCAGGACAGGGCGATGCCGTCGATGTAGGCGACCGCCCGCCCGGCGGCGGCGCGGATGACGATGGATTTGTCGGAATCATCCAGCGGTTCGGCGATGGCCGCCAGAAGGAAGATGTCGTCCGACGTCAGCGCCTCGCACACCTTGCTCATCAGGTCCAGTTCCGAAGAGCTGCGGATCAGGGCGGCCTCGGACTCGGTGACGGCGCGCAGGGTCCAGTTGACCCGTTGCAGGTCCAATTCCCGTGTTTTCAGTTCGGTGACGTCTTGGACGGCGCCGATGGCCTGCGCGGGTTTTCCCTTTCGGTGGATCGAACGGCCACGGATGACCACATGCCGGACGTCGCCGGTCGCCGAACGGACGCGCGCGTTCCGTTGCCAGGATCCGTCCTGGTCGCGGCTGTCGCGGAAGGCCGAGGCGATGGCGGCGCGGTCATCGTCATGAACATGGGCGATGAAGTCGGCCAGCGTCCCATGGGTCTGATCGGGCGGCAGGCCGACGATCCGGAGCAGCTCGGCAGACCATTCAAAATGATCGTCGGCGCTGTGATAGCGCCAGCTTCCCAGATGGGCCAGCCGTTCGCCCTCGCTCAACATCCAACGATGCTGTTCGGCCCGCTGTTCGGCTTCCATCTGTTCGGTGATGTCGATGAGGACGCCCAGAACGCCGATGGGCCGCCCATCGCCATCCAGAATGGGGGCCTTGGTCGTCCGCACCATCCGTTGCGCGCCGTCGGCGGGGTAGGGTTCCTCGACGCTGATCGGCTGGGCGGACGCGAGAACCCGCAGATCGTCGTGCCGATACCGGGCCGCAAGGTCTTCGGGGTAGAACATGCGGTCGGTGCGGCCGATCATGTCGGCGGGCGTCAGCCCCTGGTCGGCGGCGAACGCGGCGTTGACGTGCAGATAGACGCCGTCCGCGTCCTTGACGAACAGCCGGGGATGAACGCCGTCGGTCGCGCGTTGGGTGGCGAGAATGGCGGAAAAGGCGTTGAAAAAGGCGTTCCGTTCCAGCGGGCCACCGGGAATGGGCGGCTCGTCAACCACGGCCTTTTCCAGGGATGGGGACAGCATGGCGGTCGGCTCCATCACGGCGGCGCGGCGGACGGGCCGCTGAACGCCGATGGGAAGCGATAGACCCCTTGAGACACCAGATCAACGCAGTGATCGACGATCTGCGGGTCGAGCGCGGTTCCCCGCGCGCTCTTCAGGGTTTCCACGGCGTCGCCCAAGGACAGGGCGGAGCGGAACGGACGGTGGGAGCACAGGGCTTCCAGCATGTCGGCGACGCGCAGAATCCGGGCCTCGATCAAAATCTCCTCCCCCTTCAGGCCTTGAGGGTAGCCGGTGCCGTCGAAATTCTCATGATGCTGGCGAACGATGGTGGCGACCGGCCAGGGGAAATCAATGGAGCGCAGGATTTCCCAACCGACGTCCGGGTGTTTTTTGACGAACGCGAACTCCAGCGGGGTCAGGCGGCGGGGACGCAGCAGGATTTCCGACGGAACTTGCATTTGGCCGATGTCGTGGGTCTTGGCCGCCAGTTCCATGCCGCGCAGCCGGTCTTCGTCAAAACCGATCCGACGGGCCAGCGCCACGCAGAGATCCGCGACTCGCGCCTCGTGCCCGGCGGTGTAGGGGTCGGTGTGGACGGTGACTTTGGTGAAGGCGTCAATCGTCTGCCGCAACACCGCGTCCAACCTGTCCAGCCGCCCCTGAAGCTGGCCGTCCAACGCCCGACGCTCGTCGGCAAGCTCGATCATGCCGCCAAACAGCAGGACGGCCAGCGCTTGGATGGCGAACAGGCTGCCGCCGAACGTCGCGAAGGCCGTGGATTGGGCGGCGGTTTCCGGCGTCAGCAGCAAGGACAGCGCCTCGACGGCGCCGACGGCGACGCCCAACAGGGCGAGCCGGACAACCCGCCCCGCGCCCGGACGCCACAGCCAATGCACGACCGCCAGCGACACCAACCAATCCGCGCCGACGCCGATGACTCCGGCGGCGGCTCCTTGCCCGCCATACCACCAGCGGGTGGCCGCGCAGACCGCTGCGGTCAACGCGCCGCCAAGCGGCCCGGAATAGGCGGTGGCCAGCCCAACGACGGCGCCGCGCGGATCAAGCCGCAATCCGGCGTCCGGCTGAAGGCTGAGCCAGAGGGTGAGCCATCCGGCCAAAGCGAAAGCGCCGACGCGCAGAATCCGCTGTTGATCGGCGTTCAGACGGAACCCGACGATGACCTGCGACAAGCCCCACAGCCCGAACAGCGACAGGCTGAACGTGCCATGGATGACGAGATCGGGAAGGATCATTCCGGGCATGCTGCACCTTAGAACGCGCGCGGTCCATCAATCATAAGATGGGCAGTGTGCAGGACTTTGTGCAGAGGCGGTATTGAGGACGGCCCTGATGTCCGGCGGCGCTTGTGCGGTGGAACAAGGCCGCCGGACCGAGGGTCAGATCAACTCGACCCGCTGGGCCACCGGCGCGTCTTCCGCCCCATAGGCGACATAGCGGACGTCTTCGCCGTCGGCGACGATTTCCAGGCCGGACAGGCGCAGGGTGGCCCGGTCAAAGAACACGTCGGCGCCGTCTTCCCACGGCTCGATCAGGCCGGACTGGCTGTCCAGATTGTACCAGCGCACGGTGCCATAGGCCATGACCGCCGGGCCGACCGGCTCCGCCGGGCGTTCGCGGCGCTCACGCGGCGGCTTGGGCGCGCGGGGCGGGGCGGCGGCGACGTCGCCATAGTCGGGCTGCGGCTGCTGGGCGATGGGCGGCGCGCCGCGCTGGGGGCGGGCCGGGCGGGCGCGCGGGGCGGGGGGATTTTCCGGCGGAGTCACCGAATGGATGGCGACGACCTGCGGCCCCTTGGCGCCTTGCGCCATGTCGCAAACCAGAATCGTGCCTTCCACCGGGTTGGGCAGGGAGGCGGCGGCCAGGACCGACGCGTGGAGGAACGCCTCGCCCGTGCCGTCGGCCAGACGGACAAAACCAAAACCTTTTTCCGGCTTGAACCACTTCACCGTCGCCGTGACGTTCTTAAACTCGTCGCTCAATGCAATTCCCTTTCGCGTCCCGAAAGCCGGGCAGGCGGCGGCTATCCCCTGATGCGGGCGCAACGCCGCGCGTCGCGACCGTAGAACGGCCCCGGCTGCGCGCACCCTATCATAAATCGACCGAAGAAAAGCCACATCACCGTTGCGGTCCGCGCCGGACTGCGACGAAAAATTCGCAATTCGCCGTCAGACAGCGCCAAACTTACCCGCCAGCCACCCAAGGATGGCGTTTGGCCAGCGCCGCGAAGCTGCGCAGCGCGGGGGAATGGCGGCGGCCCGACACCATCACCAGCCGGATCTCGCGCGAGATTTCCGGCTCCACAATCACCCGCGTGGCGATGCCGGGCAGAATCGGCAGGAATTCCGGCATGACGGCGCAGCCCATCCCGGCCAGAATCAGCGCCTGCACCCAATCCTCCCGCTCCGTCGCGTAGCAGACGCGGACGTCCACCGTGTCGGGAACCCCCAACGCCGAGAAATGATCGGGGTATTCGCAGTTCAGGCGGGACAGATACTCTTCGCCATGCAGTTCCTTGTACGGCACGCGGTCCATCGCCTCGAACCGATGACCGGGGGCAAAGGCGACGGTGTAGCGTTCGCGGTAGAGAAGATCATGGTCGCAGCGGTCGGGCAGGTCGGGCAACCCGACAAAGGCGACGTCGAGTTCCCCCTCCATCAACAGCCGCACCACCTCGCGGCCCGGCGCGTCTTTCAGCGTGACCTCGACATTCGGGATTTCGCGGCGGACCCGTTTGAGGAATTCGACCATGCGCCCCGGCCCGATGGTGCACATCAACCCGACGCGCAGCGGCGAACGGTCCAGCTTGCGCCAGCTTTCGGCCTGATGCCGGGCCATTTCGCTGGCGTTGAACACCGCCTCCAGATGCGGGCGCATCAGACGCCCCAGATCGGACAGATGGGTCAACCCGCGCTCCCGCCGGAACAACGGCCCGCCCATCTCGTCTTCCAGCTTCTTGATCGCCTTGGTCAAGGACGGCTGCGTCACCCCGCAGGCGTCGGCGGCGCGGGTGAAGTTCAAGGTCTGGCACAGCGCCATGAAATACTGAACCTGATGAATTTCCATCCCAACGGCCCGCTGTTCGTGATGGCCCTAACGACGAAGGGGCTTCCGTCATGCTTGTACGCAAGCCATGGGGTGGAGGGTATTGGAAATGTCGGCGCTCACGCATTCGTTACGGGGGTGGGGTCGGGTGGGGGGCCTTTGCCGGTCCAGACGCGGCCATCGGGGAGGAGGGTGTTTTCAAAGATGGTGTTGGTGAGGGTGGTGTTTTCAAAGATGGTGTCGGTGAGGGTGGCCCCGATAAGATTGGCCCCGTACAGGACGGTCCCGCTCAGGTCGGCCCCGTGCAGGTTGGCTCCGCTCAGGTCGGCCCCGCTCAGGTCGGCCCCGTGCAGGTTGGCCCCGTGCAGGCTGGCCCAGCTCAGGCTGGCCCAGCTCAGGTCGGCCCCGCTCAGGCTGGCCCCGCTCAGGTTGGCCCTGCCCAGGCTGGCCCACCTCAGGTCAGCCCCGCTCAGGTTGACCCGGCTCAGGTCAGCCCCGTACAGGTTAGCCTCCCACAGGTCTGCCCCGCTCAAGTTGGCCCAGCGCAGGCGGGCGCCTCGGAGATCTACGAGCGAAAGATCAATTTTGATTCGGTTGTCTTTGTCTTCCCGTTTCAGACGGTTGACGATGTCAAGAATCAACTGGATGTCCGTGGGGAGCGGTGAAACCAGCTCGGTTTCCGCTGTCTTATCCGTTGGGGCGGTCGGTGAGACGGGCCGTGCTTCCCGGACATAGGCGCAAAGAACTTCAATGGCTTGGGACAGCAAGCGCGGGGTGGATTTTCCCAACGCCTCCAAGGCCAGAGCGGCACCCATGCGGATGGATGATTTGTCGTGGCCCAGTTGCTCCACCGCCTTGGCGAAGGCTTCCGCCGCTTTGGCGTAGGCTTCGGCGTCCAGCTTTCGGATCGCCGTCAGCCCGTCGCGGTGCTGGTTCCAACTGCGCCAAAAGGCCAACGCGACGCCAGCCACGCCGACGGGCGCGGCGGCAAGCAAGCCGATGGCGGAAATCAGCTTGCCAAAGGCTTCGACCTTTTTGTCATGATCCGCGATGGCGTCGAAGGAGGTCAGAGCGGCCCCCGTCTTGCCGCCCAACAGCAGCAACTCCAGCACCAGCACCACGGCGAACAGGGCCGCGATGGCGGATGGGGGATCGTTGCGCACCCATTCTTTCGCCTGTTTCCCCAAGCTTTGGACGGCGCCGCACGCCCGTCGCCAGCAACCGAGACACCAACCCCGCACCCCAACCATCCGCCCACACCCTCGCCGCCTTGCGCCGGGCCTCACTACACGCGCAAACGCGCGCTCTGGCAAGATGTGCAATTTTTCGGCTGGCGACGCCCCGCCAACCCACGCGCCCATCCCCCTCTCCCCCCCGGGGAGAGGGTCGGGGTGAGGGGGACGCATGGCGAGGATGAGCGGGATTGGCGGATCGCGTCGGCTCCGCCCGATGGGCCACGCGGCGCCACCCCCTCACCCTAACCTCTCCCCGGGGGGGAGAGGGGATTCCTGCGGTGATCGGGCTTTGGCAAGATGGGCGATGTTTCGGCTGGCGACGCCCCACCGACGCGCGCGCCCTTCCCCCTCTCCCCCCCCGGGGAGAGGGTCGGGGTGAGGGGGATGCATGGCGAGGATGAGCGGGGTTGGCGGATCGCGTCGGCTCTGCCCGATGGGCCACGCGGCGCCACCCCCTCACCCTAACCTCTCCCCGGGGGGGAGAGGGGATTCCTGCGGTGATCGTCCTGCGGTGATTGGGCTTTGGCAAGATGGGCGCGCGCGTCGGATCGGATCACTGTCTCCGACAGCCGCCGCCCGCAGGCCGCCCTGTTTACGGCGCGTCGTGAAAGATGATGCCGGTGGTGAAACGTTCCCCCGCCAGCAGGCGGCTGACGCCGTGGCGGTGGGTGACGCGCAAGGTTCCGCGCGCGCCCTGGGTGGGGCGGTGGCTGACGGCGAAGATCACCGCCCAGCCTTGGCGCAGGGGAACCACCTCGGCGCGGGATTGCTGGCGCGGGCGCTGTTCGGTCAGCACGAAATCGCCGCCCCGAAAATCCCGCCCCGGTTCAGACAGCAGGATGGCGGCCTGAAGCGGAAACACCGTTTCGCCATACAGATCCTGATGCAGGCAATTGTAATCGCCCACCGCGTATTTCAGCAGCAAGGGCGTTGGCCGGGTCTGACCGGCGGCGCGGCAGCGGTTCAGAAAGGCGGCGTGGTCGGCGGGGTAACGAACGGACACGCCGAGGCGGTCGTTCCAGCGGTTGGCGATGGGGGCCAACCGTTCGTACAGCGCGCCGCGCAGCCCGGCGATGGGGGCGGGCAGGGGATAGGCGAAATATTTGTATTCGCCCTTGCCGAAGCCATGGCGGGCCATCACCACCCGGCTGCGGAAGGGAGCGTCTTGCGGGTACAGCGCCGTCAGGGCGGCGCAGTCGTCGGCGGTCAGCAGCGGCCCGACCAGGGCGTTGCCCGCCGCGTCCAAATCGGCCTCGATCCGCCCCCAATCCAGGGCGTCGGCGCGCGCGGTCCAGGATTTGTCAACAACAGGGCAGGGGCGGGAAAGGGCGAGAGAGGCGAGGGGCATGGCGGGGCGTCCATCCAGCGGGCGGGGCGGCGCCAGCCGCCCCTTCACGCCGTGACTGTGGCGCCGCCCGCCGGATCGGACATCCCGGCTCTTGCGGTCGAATCCCCGCCTTGCGTCAGCGAACGACCGGCGTCGGGACGTTCAGCGCGTTGCGCTTCTTCACCGCTTCGTAGACAGACGGGAAGGCCGGGCGGTTGACGTAGCGGCCCGCCCCGCGCACGGCGCGGCTTTCGCCCAGCGCGTGGACGATTTTGCCCTGGCTCAGCGTGTAGGCTGGGGTTCCCGTCACCGTCATGCCTTCGAAGATGTTCAGGCCGACCTTCTGCATTTGCGTCTTGGCCGAGATGGTCTTGGTCGCCGCCGGATCCCACACCACCAGATCGGCGTCGGCCCCGACGCTGACCGATCCCTTGCGCGGGTACAGGTTGAAGATCTTCGCCGCGTTGGCCGAGGTGATGGCGACGAACTCGTTCATCGTCAGACGACCCGTGTTGACGCCATGCGTCCAGAGCGCGGTCATGCGGTCCTCGATCCCCGCCGTGCCATTCGGGATCTTGGTGAAGTCGTTGCGTCCCACAGCCTTTTGCTCGGCGCAGAAACAGCAATGGTCGGTCGCCGTGGTGTGCAGATGCCCCGCCTGCAAGCCGCGCCACAGCGCCTCCTGATGCTCCTTGGCGCGGAAGGGCGGACTCATGACGTGACCGGCGGCGACATCCCAATCGGGGTTGCGGTACACGCTGTCGTCGATCAGAAGATGCCCGGCCAGCACCTCGCCGAACACCCGCTGGCCGCCGTCCTGGCCGCGCGTGATCGCCTCCAGCGCTTCCTTGGCCGAGACATGGACGATGTAGACCGGCACGCCGAACACCTTGGCGACCTGGATGGCGCGGTTGGCGGCCTCGCCCTCCACCTCCGGCGGGCGGGACAGGGGATGCGCCTCCGGCCCGGTCATGCCCTGGGCAAGCAGCTTCTTTTGCAACTGGAACACCAGCTCGCCGTTTTCGGCGTGGACGGTCGGGATGGCTCCCAGCTCCAAACAGCGCTGGAAGCTGTTCACCAGCACCTCGTCGTCGGCCATGATGGCGTTCTTGTAGGCCATGAAATGCTTGAAGCTGTTCACCCCATGGTCGGCGACCAGCGTGCCCATGTCGGCGCGCACCGTCTCGTCCCACCAGGTGACGGCGACGTGAAAGCTGTAATCGCCCGCCGCCTTTTCCGCCCAGCCGCGCCAGGTGTGATAGGCCTCCATCAGGCTTTGTTTCGGGTTGGGGATGACGAAGTCGATGATCGTCGTCGTGCCGCCCGCGAAACCGGCGGCGGTGCCGCTGAAGAAATCCTCGGTCGTCACCGTGCCCATGAAGGGCAATTCCATGTGGGTGTGCGGGTCGATGCCGCCGGGCATGACGAAGCAGCCGCCCGCCTCCACCGCTTCGGTTCCGGCGGGAACGTCCAGCGCGTCGCCAACGGCCTTGATGAGGCCATCCTCGCAATAGACATCGGCGCGCTGCGTCTGCTCGGCTGTGACGACGGTTCCACCGCGAATGACGATACCCATGGAAGGCGCTCCCTTATGCGTTGGTCGGGGATGGGGTGGGGGAAGGGGCCGGTTCCGGCAGCCCGGCGGCGCGCAGGATCATCCGCAGCACCTCGGCGGTGATCTGGGCGAAATCCTGGCGGGTCAGGGTGCGGCGGCCCAGAACCTTGCGGACCTGGACGTCGAAATCGGCGTAATGCTGGGTCACGGCCCAGATCATGAACAGGAATTGGCGGGCGTCCACCGGGGCCATGCGGCCTTCGGCGACCCAGCCGTCGATGACGGCGGCCTTGGCGTCGACCAGACGGCGCAGATCGTCGGACAGGAAGCGTTCGATCTGCGCCCCGCCATGCAGGATCTCGTTGGCGAACACCTTGGACGCCTGCGCCCGGGTGCGCGAGGCTTCCATTTTGGTGGTGATGTAGGCGGTCAGCGCGGCGGCCGGATCGGCGTCCGGCGTCAGCGCGTCGATGGGGGCGAGCCACAGCCGCAGGATGTTGTCCAGCACCGCGCGGTACAGATCCTCTTTGGTGCCGAAGTAATAATGCAGATTGGCCTTGGGCAGCCCGGCCTTGTCGGCGATGTCGGCCATGGTCGCCCCGGCGCATCCGGCCTCCGCGAACACGGCCTCCGCCGCCTTGAGAATGCGTTCCACATTCTCGCGGCGGATGCGCCCTTGCGGGGCGGCGTCGGGGGGGGCCGGATCTGTTTTCAGCGTCATCGCCAACCTTCGTCCATCATCCTTGAAGCCCCTCTCCCGCTTCGGGAGAGGGGCGAAGAGAGACGGACTGTATCACGCGGCTGCCGGGGATCGCTCGGCGTTTGCCCGTTCCAGCACGGCGTGCAGCAGAACTTCGCAGCCCGCCGTGGACCATTCCGGCGTCGTTTCCTCGATCTCGTTGTGGCTGATGCCGTCGATGCAGGGGATGAAGACCATGCCGGTCGGCGCCACCTTCGACAGATAACAGGCGTCGTGACCGGCGCCGGAAATGATGTCGCGGAAGGAATAGCCGGTGCGTTCCACCCCGTTGCGCACCGCCTTTACGCAATCGGCGTCGAACTGGATGGGGGCGTAATACCAGATTTGCTTGAAGTCGCTCTCCAGCCCGATGCCGCTGGCGATTTCTTCCACGGCGGCGCGCAGTTCGGCGTCCATCGCCGCCAAAATCTCATCCTTCGGATGGCGGAAATCGACGGTGAAGAAGACGCGGCCCGGAATGACGTTGCGCGAGTTCGGGTGAATCTGCATCAGCCCGACCGTGGCGCAGGCCGCCGGGCCATACTTCAAGCCAATGCGGTTCACCGCGTCCACCACGCGCGCGGCCCCCAGCAGGGCGTCCTTGCGGCGGGTCATCGGCGTCGGCCCAGCGTGGGCCTCCTGGCCGGTGAAGGTGATTTCGTACCAGCGTTGGCCCTGGCAATCGGTGACGACGCCGATGGTCTTGCCCTCGGCCTCCAGGATCGGGCCTTGTTCGATGTGGGCCTCGAAATAGGCGCCGACCTTGCGCCCGCCGACCTCCTGGTCCCCGGCGTAGCCGATGCGGGCGAGTTCCTCGCCCATCGTCTTGCCATCCAGATCGGCGCGCGACAGACCATACTCCAGATCGAACACCCCGGCGAAGACGCCGGACGCCACCATGGCCGGGGCGAAGCGCGAGCCTTCCTCGTTCGTCCACACCGCCACCTCGACCGGGGCCTCGGTGACGTAGCCCATGTCGTTCAGGCTGCGCACCACTTCCAACCCGGCCAGCACGCCATAGACGCCGTCATATTTGCCGCCGGTCGGCTGGCTGTCCAGATGGCTGCCCATGATGATCGGGGGCAGGCTGTCGTCGCGACCGGCCCGGCGGGCGAAGATGTTGCCCATCTTGTCCACGCTGATGGTGCATCCCGCCTCCTCGCACCAGCGCGCGAACAGGTCGCGGCTCTGCTTGTCCAAGTCGGTCAGGGCCAGTCGGCAGACGCCGCCCTTGGGCGTCGCGCCGATCTGCGCCATGTCCATCAGGCTTTGCCACAGGCGCGAGCCGTTCACGGCGACATTCTGCGGGTAAGACATCGTTGCTCTCTCCCAGACGTAAAGGGTGGGCCGGGCTTATTCGGCGGCGGCGGCGCGCATCGGGTTGCGGGGGTCGTTGGGCCAGGTCATGGGGGGCAAGCCGTTTTCCTCCGGCTGCATGGTGATGCAATCGGGCACCGGGCAGACGTGGGAGCACAGGTTGCAGCCGACGCACTCCTCGTTGACCACGGTGAAGATCCGGCGGCCCTCCCCCTGGTCGATGCGGATCGCCTGATGCGAGGTGTCCTCGCACACAATGTGGCAGCGTCCGCAGTCGATGCACAAGGCCGGGTCGATCACCGCCTTGGTCGAGAAATTCATGTTCAGGTCGTTCCAGTTCACCACGTTGCGAACGGCCCGGCCCGACAGTTGATCGAGGTTGGCGTACCCCTTGTCGTCCATCCAGTTGGACAGGCCGCTGATCATATCCTCGACGATCTTAAAGCCGAAGGTCATGGCGGCGGTGCACACCTGCACGTTGGTCGCCCCCAGCGCCAGGAACTCCGCCGCGTCGCGCCAGTTGGTGACGCCGCCGATGCCCGACACCGGCAGCCCCGCCGTGTCCGGGTTGCGGGCGATTTCCGCCACCATGTTGAGCGCGATGGGCTTCACCGCCGGGCCGCAATAGCCGCCATGGCTGCCCTTGCCATCGACCACCGGCGTCGGGGCCATGGCGTCGAGATCGACCGCGACGATGGAGTTGACGGTGTTGATGAGCGACACCGCGTCGGCCCCGCCGCGCTTGGCCGCTTCCGCCGACCACAGGATGTTGGTGATGTTGGGCGTCAGCTTGACGATGACCGGCAGGTTGGTGGCGTTTTTGACCCAGCGCGTCACCTGCTCGACCATCTCCGGCACCTGGCCGATGGCCGATCCCATGCCGCGCTCGCACATGCCGTGCGGGCAGCCCAGGTTCAGTTCCAGCCCGTCCACCGCGCCCGTCGCGGCGATGCGGCGAGCCAGCCCGGCCCAGGCCTCTTCTTCGATCCGCGCCATCAGGGACACGACCATGGCGCGGTCGGGCCAGTCGCGCTTGACCTGGATGATCTCCTGGAGATTGACCTCCAACGGGCGGTCGGAAATCAGTTCGATGTTGTTCAGCCCGATCAGCTTGCGCTCGTTGTCGAGATGCGCGCCGTAGCGGCTGGACACGTTGACGACGGGCGGATCCTCGCCCAGCGTCTTCCAGACCACGCCGCCCCATCCGGCCTGAAAGGCGCGGACGACGTTGGTCAGCTTGTCGGTGGGCGGGGCGGACGCCAGCCAGAAGGGATTCGGCGAGCGGATGCCGGCGATGGTGCTGCGCAGATCGGCCATGGTTCGGCTCCCGTCTCAGGCGGTCAGGTGGCGGTGAATGGCCAGGGCGGCAAGCTTGCCGTCCTGCACGGACTGAACGGTCAGATCCTCGCCGCTGGCGACGCAATCGCCCCCGGCATAGACCGTGTCCAGGCTGGCGCGGTGGTCGTCGTCGATGACGATCTTGCCGCCCGCGATGGTCAGCCCGTCCAGCGCCTCGCGCGCCAGCGTCTGGCCCACCGCCTTCAGGATCATGGCGGCGGGCAGGCTGTAACGCTCGCCGGTGGAGACGAGTTTGCCATCCTCCAACCGGGTGCGCTCCAGGGTGATTCCCTGCGCGTCGATGGCGACCGGGGCGGCGAAGGTTTTCAGGACGACGCCGTTGGTTTGCGCCAACTCCTGCTCCCACGCCGTCGCGCCCATTTGGCCGCGCCCGCGTCGGTACACCAGCGTCACATCTTCCGCCCCTAGGCGCTTGGCCTGGATGGCGGCGTCGATGGCGGTGTTGCCGCCGCCGATGACCACGACGCTGCGGCCCACGGCCACCGGGGCGTCCGGGGTCGCCTGCCGCACCCGTTCGATGAAGGCGGTGGCGTTCTCCACGCCGTCGCGCTCCTCGCCGGGGATGTTCAGGAGGTTGTTGCCGCCCAGACCGACGCCGAGGAACACGGCGTCGAACTCGGCGCGCAGCGTTTCCAGCGACAGGTCGGCGCCCAGGCGGCGGCCATGCTCGATGGTGATTCCGCCGATCTCCAGGATGAAGGCGACCTCGCGCTGGGCGAAATCATCGGCCATCTTGTAGGGGGCGAGGCCATATTCGTTCAGGCCGCCGGATTTCGGCTTGGCCTCATACACCGTCACCTCATGGCCCAGCGTGGCGAGCCGGTGGGCGCAGGACAGACCGGCGGGACCGGCCCCGACCACGGCGACGCGCTTGCCGGTGCTGGCGGCGCGGGCGAAGGGGTGGGGGCCTTTGCGGGCGAACAGGTGGTCGGTGGCGTGGCGCTGCAACCGGCCGATGGCGACCGGGCGCTCCTCGGCGGTGTTGCGGACGCAGGCCTGTTCGCACAGGGTTTCCGTCGGGCAGACGCGGGCGCAGGTTCCGCCCATGATGTTGTCCGACAGGATCGTGGTGGCCGCGCCCTTCAGATTGCCGGTGGCGATGGAGCGGATGAAGGAGGGGATGTCGATCCCGGTCGGGCAGGCCCGCACACAGGCGGCGTCGTAACAGAACAGGCAGCGGTTGGATTCGGCAAGCGCCTGCACCGCCGTCAAAGGCGGCGTGAGATCGGCGTAGGGCGAAGCCGGAATGTCAGCGTTCAGGGTCATGGCGGATGGCTTCCCTTTGGTCGCTAAGCGGCGTGGCTTCCCGTTCATCAGCAACCGCCGTGCCAAGCAATTGCAAGGGCCGGAGGGTGGCGGAAAAGCTGACTACACGGTCAAGAACTGACGCCTTGGACAATCATGGCAGCCGCGCGAATTGCACGCAATACGGACTTTCTGCGCCTATTTGGTGGGCGTTGCCGTCCAAACAGGGCGAAATGCTCGCTGTGCGCCGCGTCAAATCCAGCCGCATCAAGGGATTGACCAGCGGCGCCCCTGCCTGATTTGGCGGCAGGGGGGTGTAAAAAAGCATGATTGTTGCGGGGAAGACCGCCGTCAGGCCGGGGTGGCGGTCAAGCGCTGCGCAAGAAAGAAGCGCAGCATGTCCTTGGCGACGTTCGGCCCTTGCGGGTCGGTGTAGGACCCGGCGGGATGGCCGCCGATCCAGGCGTGCCCGGCGCCGTGGATCATCCAACGCTCGCACAGGATTCGCCCGTTGGAGTCGGCGAACAGAGCGCGGCGGTAGGCGTGGCCGTCCGGTGCCTGCCCGTCTTTCTCGGTCGCGCCGTTCAATCCCGGAGCCGACGCGACGACGGCGCTAGCCAGCGCCTCGGCGTTGCGCGGGTTGACCACGCGGTCCTGATCGCCGTGAACGATGAAGGTGGGAACCGCGCGGCGAAGCGGCGCCGCCGCCTCCGCCCCCTGGCGCATGGCGAGGAGGGCGGAGGGCAGATCATGGGCGGCCCCGGCGGGCAAACCGGAATGCACGCCAACCGCCGCGTAGAGATCGGGGTAGACGGCTCCGAGAATGGCCGCCGCCGATCCGCCCGCCGACAGTCCGGCGACCCAAACGCGGCTTGGGTCAATCGGGTGATCGCGCAGAAGCGCGCGGGTGAGGTCGGCGATCAGCGCCGGTTCGCCCTGGTCGCGCGCTTGATCTTCGGGCCGGAACCAGTTCCAGCATTTTTGCGGGTTGGCCGACGCCGGTTGTTCCGGGTAGGCGACGAAAACGCCGTGCGCCTCGGCCAGCGCGTTCATGCCGGTTCCTGCGGCGAAATCATCCGCCGTCTGGGTGCAGCCGTGCAGCATCACCAGCAGCGGGCGGAGCGGCCCATCGCCCCGGTTGGCGGGCGTATAAAGCGCGTAGGCGCGCGTTCCCGTCGGACCGCTGTGCGACCGGGTGGCGAAGGACGCGCGCTCAGGCAAGGGGGCGGGCGGAACGCTGGGCGGGGAGAAGCGGCGCGCCAAGCGGCGCAGGGTGGCGCCCAGGCCCACGCGGGCCGCCTGGACCAGACGATGGGGAAATCGGTTCGGCATGGGACGGTGCGCTTTCTGGATCGGGAACGGTTACAGACTGGCTTAGAGCAGATCGCGTTAAATCGGGGTCGATTTAACGCGTGAATCTGCTCGATAAATCAAAGATTAGAGCGCCGCACTGTTTCAGATTTAGCGCGCGGCGCTCTAAACGGCGGGCGGCGTCAGCGACGCCTTCAGCGAGGCGCCCAGCCGCCGGAAGGTTTCCTTTCGCCCGGAGGTCCGCCGCCAGACCAGCGCGATGCGGCGGAAAGGCCGCTCGCCGTCCAGCGGGCGCACCACCAGATTGAGGCCGCGCAGGATGCCCGACTCGACTGCCATCTGCGGCAGCAAAGTCACCCCCAGCCCGTTGGCGACCATCTGCACCAGCGTGTGCAGGCTGGTGCCCTGGAACACCGTGTTGCGCGGGGCGCTGTCCAGCGCGCAGGCGGCCAGCGCGTGATCGCGCAGGCAATGCCCGTCTTCCAGCAGCAACAAATCCTCCATCGCCACGTCGATGGGGTGGGCGGTGGCCGAGGCGCACAGACGATGTTCGGGCAGGCAGACGAAGGAGAAATGATCCTCGGCGATGTCCAGCGTTTCGATGTCGCCCATCGGGTAGGGCAGGGCGAGCAGGGCGGCGTCCAACTCCCCGCTGTTCAGCCGGTCGAGCAGGCGGGCGGTTTGATCCTCGCGCAGATAGAGTTTCAGATTGGGGAAGCTCGTCCGCAGATCGGGCATGACGCGGGGAATCAGGAAGGGGCCGATGGTGGGAATCACCCCCAGATGCAGCGGCCCGGCCATCGGGTCGGCGGCGGCGCGGGTGATGTCCACCAGATCCTCCGCGTCCTTCAGCAGGCTGCGCGCCCGTTCGGCGATTTCGCGGCCAAGGGGCGTCGGCATCACCGTCCGCCGCGTGCGTTCCAGCAGCGGCGTGCCAAGCAGATCCTCAAGCTCCTGAATTCCGGCGCTCAAGGTGGATTGGCTGACCAGACAGGCGTCCGCCGCCTGTCCGAAATGGCATCGGTCAACCACGGCAACGAGATAGCGGAGCTGGCGCAGCGTCGGCAGGGGTTTCATGGGGGAATGATTGATCGGTTTTTCCGATCAATGCAATCGGTATTTTGTGTTTCT
Organism: Azospirillum cavernae; assembly: GCF_003590795.1. GTDB lineage: Bacteria > Pseudomonadota > Alphaproteobacteria > Azospirillales > Azospirillaceae > Azospirillum > Azospirillum cavernae. The sequence continues at coordinate 374,502 of NZ_QYUL01000004.1, read as the reverse complement.
CTTGGTCAGCGATTTCCCCTATTCCTCTCCTGGTCAAGCAACCCCGGGGGAGACGCCGCACCGATCCTGACGAGCCGCCAAGACCGCCCGCCGCCAAGTCCGCTGAAACAGCGCGGATCGCCACGCGGGCGTCATCGGGGGCCGGGACAGCGCCGCTTCCCCACCCATAGTCACCCATCGGAGAGTTCTATGTCTTTGATCAACACCGAAATTAAGCCCTTCAAGGCGACCGCGTTCAAGTCCGGCAAGTTCATCGACGTCAGCGACGCCGACCTGAAGGGCAAATGGTCGGTCGTGTTCTTCTACCCCGCCGATTTCACCTTCGTCTGCCCGACCGAGCTTGAGGATCTGGCCGACAACTACGCCGCCTTCCAGAAGCTGGGCGTCGAGATCTACGCCGTGTCGACCGACACGCATTTCGCCCACAAGGCGTGGCACGACACCTCGCCCGCCATCGGCAAGATCGAATACACGATGGTCGGCGACCCGACCACCACCCTGTCCCGCAACTTCGGCGTTCTGATCGAAGAGGTCGGCCTCGCTGATCGCGGCACCTTCGTCGTCGATCCGGCCGGCAAGATCCAGATCGTCGAGATCACCGCCGGCGGCATCGGCCGCGACGCGGGCGAGCTGCTGCGCAAGGTCAAGGCCGCCCAGTATGTCGCCTCGCACCCCGGCGAAGTCTGCCCGGCCAAGTGGCAGGAAGGCGAGAAGACCCTCGCCCCCTCGCTCGACCTGGTTGGCAAGATCTAAGTTCGTCTGACGGGCGGACGGCCCTGGTTCCGAGCAACACCGGAACCAGGGCCGCTCCCCCCTTAAAAAATGCCGGGCCTTGCGCCCCGCCTGCGCTTTAAAATTTTCAAAATCCTCCCTGCCGGACCACCACCGACGCGCACTCGGTTCGTTCCGACGCCTTCACATTCGGGAACCATTGCCATGCTGGACGCCACTCTCAAAGGCCAACTGAAGGGCTATCTTGAGCGGATCACGCAGCCCGTCGAACTGGTTGCGTCGCTCGACGGCTCGCCGAAATCCCAGGAAATGCTGGGTCTGCTGGAGGACATCGCGTCCCTGTCGGACAAGATCACGCTGGTGCGCCGCGACGACGCGCGCACGCCCTCCTTCGCCATCGCCCGTGTTGGAACCGACATCGCCGTGCGGTTCGCCGGTCTGCCGATGGGCCATGAATTCAACTCGCTGGTGCTCGCCCTGTTGCAGGTCGGCGGCCACCCGTCCAAGGAATCCGCCGACCTGATCGAGCGGGTCAAGGATCTGGACGGCGATTACCAGTTCGAGACCTATTTCTCGCTGTCCTGCCAGAACTGCCCCGACGTGGTGCAGGCGCTCAATCTGATGAGCGTGCTCAACCCCCGGATCAAGCATGTCGCCATCGACGGCGCGCTGTTCCCGGCCGAGGTTGAGAGCCGCCAGATCATGGCCGTTCCGGCGATCTATCTGAACGGCGAGCCGTTCGGCCAGGGCCGCATGGGGCTGGAGCAGATCGTCGCCAAGCTCGACACCGGCGCGGCGGCCCGCGCCGCCGAGACGATCAAGGCCAAGGGCGCCTTTGACGTTCTGGTGATCGGCGGCGGCCCGGCGGGCGCGGCGTCGGCGGTCTACGCCGCCCGCAAGGGCATCCGCACCGGCGTGGCGGCGGAACGCTTTGGCGGTCAGGTGCTCGACACCATGGCCATTGAAAACTTCATCTCGGTCTCGCACACCGAAGGGCCGAAGCTGGCCACCGCCCTGGAGCAGCACGTCAAAGAGTATGACGTGGACATCATGAACCTGCAAACCGCTGAAGCGTTGATCCCGGCGGCGGTTCCCGGCGGCCTGATCGAAATCCGGCTGGCCAGCGGCGCCACGCTGAAATCCCGCACGGTGATCCTGTCCACCGGCGCCCGCTGGCGCTCGATGAACGTGCCGGGCGAGGCGGAATACCGCAACAAGGGCGTGGCCTATTGCCCGCACTGCGACGGCCCGCTGTTCAAGGGCAAGCGGGTGGCGGTGATCGGCGGCGGCAATTCGGGCGTCGAGGCGGCCATCGACCTCGCCGGTCTGGTGGCGCACGTCACCTTGATCGAGTTCGACAGCCAGTTGCGCGCCGACGCGGTGCTTCAGCGCAAGCTGAACAGCCTGCCCAACGTCAGCATCGTCACCTCGGGCCAAACCACCGAGGTGCATGGCGACGGGGCCAAGGTGACGGGCCTGTCCTACAAGGACCGCAACAGCGGCGATCTGCGCCGGGTCGATCTTGAAGGCATCTTCGTGCAGATCGGTCTGGTGCCGAACACCGAATGGCTGAAGGGTGCAGTCGCCCTGTCGCCGCGCGGCGAGATCGAGGTGGACGCCCGTGGCCAAACCTCCGTCCCCGGCGTGTTCGCCGCTGGCGACGCGACGACGACGCCGTTCAAGCAGATCATCATCGCCATGGGCGAGGGCGCGAAAGCGGCGCTGTCGGCCTTTGACTTCCTGATCCGCACCGTCCCGGCGGAGGAGGTCAGCCACCCGGTCGAAAGCGTCGCGGCGGAGTAAGCGCCTCATCACCGTGTGTTTGTCATCATGGTTCAGGGTCTGCCCAGGGGAAAGCCGGGGTGGACCCTGCGCGTTTTGGCGGGGCGTTTGCGGCGGCACGGCCAATCCGGTGAAAAAGCGGATAGACAGCGCCCTGTGGTTGCATTACCATTGTTGTCCGAAAATACAAAGGCGTTCAATTTGAGCGTTGTGCTTTAAATATTTTTCAAAAAGCCAGAATCGGTCACAGATAAGACCATATGGTTATGTGTTAGGTTGTGTTTGCGGCGGGTGAATTACTTTTATCCTATGACCTTTATCGGAGCGGTGTGGCCTCATCGGAATGAGAGGCCCGTCGAAATCTTTGTCGTGCCCATTTAGTCTTGCAGAACGACAGCCTGACCCGAAACGCGGTGGCGGAGGACGACGGATGCAGGATGAGGTTGAGCTTTCGCCGGAGGATGTTCGGCGGCTGCGCATCGAACAGGCGCTGCGCAAGAGCGAGGAACGGTTCCGGCAGGTCGTCGAATCCGCCCCCAACGCCATGGTCATGGTCAACAGCCGGGGGCTGATCGAAATGATCAACACCCAGGCGGAGCGGGTGTTCGGCTACGCCCGCAGCGAACTGTTGGGCCAGCCGGTCGAAATCCTGGTCCCGATCCGCTTCAGCGGCCACCACCCGACCTTGCGCGAGTCCTTTTTCGCCCACCCCCAATCACGCCCGATGGGGGCCGGACGGGATTTGCACGCTCTGCGCAAGGACGGCAGCGAGTTTCCGGTCGAAATCGGCTTGAACCCGATTGAGACCGAGGAAGGAACCATGGTGCTGTCGGCCATCGTCGACATTTCCGACCGCAAGCAAAAAGAAGAAAAAATCCAGCAGGCGCTGAAGGAAAAAGACGTTCTTCTCGCCGAGATCCATCATCGGGTGAAGAACAACCTGCAAATCATCGACAGCCTGCTCGATCTGCAATCCGCGCGGATCGACGACGCGCAAGTGTTGGGGATGCTGCGCGACAGCCAGACGCGCATCCGCTCGATGGCGCTGATTCATCAAACGCTTTACCAGTCGAAAGACTTCGCGCGGGTCGATTTCGCCAATTTCCTGGATTCTTTGGCCCCGACCCTCATCGCGTCGTACGGGGTCGATCCGTCGCGCATCGCCTTGGCGGTCCACACCATCGGCGTCCATTTGCCGATCAGCGCCGCCATTCCCTGCGGCCTGATTGTGAACGAGCTGATTTCCAACGCGATCAAGCATGGCTTTCCCAACGGGCGCGGCGGGGAGATCGCCGTCCGGCTGGTCAATGAAACGCCGACCGAGGTGTCCCTGTCGGTCAGCGACGACGGCGTCGGTCTGCCCGCCGACGTCGATCCGGGCGTGTCCGGCACCCTTGGTCTGCAACTGGTCAGCCTGTTGACCGAACAGTTGGGCGGCGTCCTGTCGATCCAAAAGGCGAACCCCACCTGTTTTTCCTTGCGCTTTCCCATCGCCAAACAAACGGAGTCGCCGCATGACACAGGCCCGCGTGCTGGTGGTCGAGGATGAACGCATCGTCGCCCTGCATCTTCAGCAACGGCTGAAAACCCTGGGATACGATCTCGCGTCTCCGGCGGCCTCGGGCGTGCAGGCGCTGGAACGCGTCCGCAACGAGCGGCCCGACATCGTGCTGATGGACATCCACATCGAAGGCTCGATGGACGGGATCGAAACGGCGTCGGAAATCCACAAGGAATTCCACACCCCGATCATCTATCTGACCGCCTATTCCGAAGCGGCGACGCTGGAGCGGGCGCGCGGCACCAAGCCCTATGGCTATCTCGTCAAGCCGTTCAGCGAACGTGAGTTGCACGCGACGATCCAGATGGCGCTGGAGCGCGGCGCCGCCGACGCGGCGATCCGCGAGAGCGAAGAGCGGCTGCATCTGGCGATGGAAGCGGCGGACATGGCGTCGTGGGAGTTGGACGTGTCCACCCGCACGGTGCTGCATGTCGGCAAGGCCCAACGCCTGTTCGGTCATGCGCACGAGGCGTTTTCCGGGTCGTGGGACCGTTTTTTGGAGCAGGTGCACGCGGAGGACCGGGACCTCGTCAACCGGGCGTTCGAACGGACGGTCGATGGCCAGGGCTTGGGGGTGATCGAATTCCGCAGCGTCCATCCCGACGGCAGCGTCCATTGGCTGAAGGTGCAGGGCCGGGTTTTCACCACCGACATTGGCAAGAAAAAACGGCTGATCGGCGTGATCCAGGACGTCACCGCGCGCCGAAACACCGAAACGCAATTGCGCCAGGCGGCCACCGTGTTCGAGGCGACGCAGGAGGGAATCCTGATCCTGGATCGCGAGTTCGCCACCCTGGATTCCAACCGTGGCTATTGCGCGATCACCGGCTATGAGCGGGAGGAGGTGATCGGGCGCGCCGCGCATCTGCTGTCGCCGCCCAATCTGTCCGCCGCCGACTGGCGGATCGCGCAAGACACGCTGGCCGCCAACCGGCAATGGCACGGCGAAATCCGGGGCCATCGGCGCAACGGCGAGGCGTTGCCCATGCTGGCGAACATTGCGGCGGTCGCCGACCGTCACGGGCAGGTGTCGCACTATGTCGCGCTGTTCTCCGATCTGCGGGCGATCCGTCAGGCGCAGGACAAGTTTCAGCATCTGGCCCATTTCGATCCGCTGACCGACCTGCCCAACCGGCTGTTGGCGATGGACCGGCTGGAGCACGCCATGCAGGCGGCGGACCGCGCCCAGGGCAAGGTTGGCCTGCTGTTCGTCGATCTCGACCATTTCAAACGGATCAACGACACGTTGGGGCACAGCGTCGGCGACGATCTGTTGCGCACGGTGGCCAAGGCGTTGCGCCTTGCCGTGCGCGCCGAAGACACCGTGGCCCGGTTGGGCGGCGACGAATTCATGGTCATCGTGGATCGGGTCGAGCAGCCCGAAGCGATGGCGGAGTTGGCGGATCGCGTCATCGCCGCGCTGTCCCACCCGGTCACGCTGTCCGGGATGGAGTTCGCCATCTCCGCCAGCGTCGGCATCAGCCTGTTTCCCGAGGATGGAACCACGCAAGAGGATCTGATCCGCGCCGCCGACACCGCCATGTACGCCGCCAAGGACGCCGGACGAAGCGGCTTTTCCTTTTACCGCAAGGAGATGACCGAACGGGCCGCCCTTTATTTGGAGCGTGACCGCGACCTGCGGCGCGGCTTTGAAAAGGACGAGTTGCGGCTCCACTACCAGCCGCAAGTCGATCTGGCCACCGGCGCCATTGTGGGGGTGGAGGCGTTGATCCGCTGGCAACACCCGATCCATGGGCTGCGCGGGGCCGACGACGTGGTGCCGGTCGCCGAAAAAAGCCGCCTGATCGTCGGCATCGGCGATTGGGTGCTGCGCGAAGCCTGTTGGCAGGCGCGGGCGTGGCGGGACGCCGGTTTGCCGCCGTTGCGCATGGCCGTCAACGTCTCCGCCCGCCAGATGGATCCCGACCGTTTGCCGGGAGTCGTCCGTCAGATTTTGGTGGTCACGGGCCTTGATCCGGCGTCGCTGGAAATCGAGATCACCGAAAGCACCTTGCAGAACGACGAACGCTGCGTCGCCACCCTGCGCGCGCTGAAAGAGCTGGGGGTGTCGCTGGCCATCGATGATTTCGGCACCGGCTATTCCTGTATGGGGTCGTTGAAATCCCTGCCCATCGACCGCATCAAGATCGACCGCAGCTTTGTTCAGGACATCCCCCACGACCGAAACGACGAGGCCATCGCCGAGGCGATCATCGCCATGGCCCACCGGCTGAACCTGATCGCCATCGCCGAAGGAATCGAAACCGAGGATCAAAAGGCCTTCTTGCGGGCGCAGGGCTGCGAAGAAGGTCAGGGCTATCTGTACGCCCGCCCGCTGACCGCCGACGCGGTCGCCGCGCTGCTGCGGGAACAGCAGCAGCGCGGCGACGTCCCGCGCGGCGAAGAACGGGGGGAACAGGGAGCGGACGACGCTCAGGGCTGACGGGCGCGCGTCACATCATGCCGAGGCTGCGCGGCAGCCACAGGGACAGGATCGGCATGTAGGTGACGGCGACCAGAAAGGCCAGCATGGTCAACAGCCACGGCCACACCGCCACGGTCAATTCGGTGATGCCCATCTTGGTGATGCCGCTGGCGACGTAGAGATTCAGGCCGACCGGCGGGTGGCACATCCCGACCTCCATGTTCACCACCATAATGATGCCGAAATGCACCGGGTCGATGCCCAGGCGCAGGGCGACCGGCACCAGGATCGGCGCCATGATGAGGACGATGGAGGACGGCTCCATGAAATTGCCCGCCATCAGCAGCAGGATGTTCGTCACCAGCAGGAAGGCGACGACGCCCAAGCCCTGCCCGGTGATCCAATCGGCGATCGCCTGCGGGATGTTTTCCGAGGTCAGCACGAAGGAGAACAGCACCGCGTTGGTGATGATGTAGAGCAGCATCGCCGACATGCTGGCCGACGACAGCAGCACCTTCGGCACGCCCGCCAGCGGCATGTCCTTGTAGACGAACACGGCGATGACGAAGGCGTAGACGGCGCTCATCGCCGCCGCTTCGGTCGGGGTGAAGGCCCCGCTGTAGATGCCGCCGATGACGACGACGATCAACAGCAGGCCCCACACCGCTTCGCGGAAGCTGCTCAGGCGCTGGCCCAGGCTGGCTTTCGGCAGGCGGGGGTAGTTGTTTTTGCGGGCGCGGTGCCAGGTGGTCAGACCCAGCAGGAAGGCCAAAATCAGACCGGGAATCACCCCCGCCATGAAGAGTTGGCCGATGGACGCCGATTTGGGATTTCCGGAAGTCGCCACCGCGTACATCACCATGCAGATCGACGGCGGAATCAGGATGCCCAGCGCCCCCGCCGTGGTGATGACGCCCGCCCCGAACTGGCGGGGAAAGCCCTGCTGCACCATCGCGGGCAGAATGACCGAGCCGATGGCGACCACGGTGGCCGGGCTGGATCCCGACACCGCCGCGAACAGCGCGCAGCCCATGACGCCCGCCAACCCCAACCCGCCGTGCCAATGGCCGACCATCGACGTGGCGAAATTGATCATCCGGCGGGCGACGCCGCCATGGGTCAGGAAATTGCCCGCCAGGATGAAGAAGGGGATCGCCATGATCTCGAACTTCTCAATCCCGGTGAACAGCTTCAACGCCACCGCGCTGATCGGCACGTCGGTCATGGTGAAGAGAAAGGTCAGAACGGTCAGGCCGAGCGAAATGGAAATCGGCATGCCGGTCAGCATCAGGACCAGCAGCAGGCCAAAAATAATGGCGGCGCTCATCGGGCCGTCTCCTCAGTTCGCGGCGCGTCGGCGCGGTTCAGGTCATGCGGGTGCAGATTGTCGTCCAGCGCGTACCAGTTGATGTCGGCGGACGCGGCGGCTTCTTCCTCCAGCCCATCGACATGGCCGTGGTCATGGTGGGGCAAGCTTCCCGTCCGCAGAAAGGCGACGCAGACCTGAAGAAAGCGGAAGCCCATCAAATAGGATCCGCAGGGAATCGCCAGATAGACCAGCCACATCGGCATTTCCAGATCGGCGGAAACCTGATCGGTGTGCGCCATGTGCCAGACGAAGCTGGCCCCCAGCGTGCCGACGATCCCGGTGAACAGCGCGCCCGCCAGCAGCCCCAGCACGATGAAGCGGGCGCGCCACGGCCCGTTCAGCCGGTTGATGAGGACGTCGACGCCGACATGGATGCCGGTGCGCACGCCATACGCGGCGCCGAATTTGGCCATCCAGACGAACATGTAAATGCAGAGTTCCTGCGCCCAGGTGAAATCAAAACGCAGCAGCGCGTCTTGCAAAACGGGAACGCCGACGAGATAGCGGTGAACCACCGCCACAAAAATGACGAGCGTCGCCGCCGCCATGAGGGTGGAGATGATCCACTCCTCCAGCGCATCGAGAAAAGTCATGGCGCCTTGTGTCCTTATATGCCGGGGGGAGCGGGGAGGCTCGCCGCCTCGCCGCCCTCGCCCCGTCGCCGCGCGGCGGGTTACTGGCTGCGTTCGGCGGTCAGGTCGCGGTTCACCGCCGCGACCAGTTCGGTCAGGCCAAGCTGTTGGGCCATCTTGGTCTGCACCGGCGTCAACGCCTTGATCCAGGCTTGTTTTTCGTCCGGCGTCGGGGTGTGGACGGCGGACTTGCCGGAATTGCGGATGGCGTCGATGGTCTTGCGCTCATCCTCTTCGGCCAGTTGGTCGTTGATCCGCGTGGCGTCCTTCAGCGCGCCGTCCAGCGTGCTGCGGATGTCGGCGGGCAAGCCGTCCCAAAAGGGCTTGTTCACCACGACGACGTAGGCGCTGAAGCTGTGGTCGGTCAGGGCGACGTGCTTTTGCACCTCATGCTGTTTTTGGGTGTAGAGGTTGGACAGCGGCCCGTCCGTGCCATCGACGACGCCGGTGTCGAGCGCCTGATACACCTCCGACAGCACCAGCGTTTGCGGCAGCCCGCCCAGCGCCTTGATGGTTTCGGCGTTCACCTTGGACGAGTTGATGCGGATCTTCAGGCCGCGCGCGTCGGTCGGCAGGCGCAGCGGGGTGTTGGCGCTAATCGCGCGGAACCCGTTGTCCCAAAAGGCCATCCCGACCATGCCCTTGCTCTCCAGCTTGCGCAGCAGGGCGGCGCCGATCGGCCCGTTCGTCACCTTGTGGACGGTGGCGCGGTCGGGGAACAGATAGGGCAGATCGAAGGCTTGATACTCCTTCAGCCCGATGGGGCCGAATTTGCTGGCGGTCGGGGCCAGCATCTGCACGGCGCCCAGTTGCAGCGCCTCCAACTCCTCCTTGTCCTTGTAAAGTTGGCTGTTGGGGTACAGCTCGACCACCACCTTGCCGCCGGTGCGCTCCTCGGCGAATTTCTTGAACTGGGCCGCCGCGATTCCCTTGGGGGTGTCGGGGGCGACGACGTGGCTGAATTTGATGATGATGGGCTTGTCAGCCAGGGCAGGCCCGGCGACAGAGACGGTGGCGAGCAGGGCGCTGGACGCCAGCAGCAGGGCGGCGAGGGTGCGATTCATGGTGGTTTCCTCCGACAGGCCGGCGCCGCGCGATGGCATGGCGGTTCCGGCTGAATTTTCTGGGATTTTTGGGGAGCGTTCGCGCCGTCGCGGCGCGGTCAACTGGCCAGGGCGAACGGGTGGGGCGCCGCCTCGGGACGGGCGAAAACCGATCCTTCAAACAGACGCCGGGCGGTGCGTTGAACCGCCGCCAAGGGGGCTTGTCGGTTCGCCGACGGCTCCAGACGGACGGTGAGGCGCCCGGACGGGTGTTCCAACGCCACGTCGGCGGGCAGCGTCTGCGGCCCGACCATCGCCGCCGCCAGCGTGCCGGGGGTGGCGCAGGCGGTGGCGACGGCGACCGCGCCGGTGATCGCCAACGCCTTGTGGCAGTCGTGCGGCATGAAATAGCGCACCGCCAGCGTGCCGCCGCGCGTGGCCGGGGCCAGCAGGACGGGTTTGGGAATGACCAGATCGGCGGCGTTGGCGAAGCCCATCCGCCGCCCGGCCTCCAGCCGCAGCGCCTCCAGCCGGTTCATGAACACGCGGTCGAGGCGGTAGCTGTCGGGCGATTCAGCCCCCGTTTTGCCGAGATCGGCGGCGCGGACCATCATCACCGGAATGGCGGCGTCCAGGCAGGACACGGCGATTCCGTCAATCTCCTCCAGCGCCGACCCGGTCGGCAGCAGCCGCCCGGTGTTGGCCCCCGCCGCGTCGAGAAAGGACAGATGGATGGGGGCGGCCGTTCCGGGCACGCCGTCGATGGTCGCGTCGCCCTCGTAGGTGACGTGGCCGCCGGGGGTCTGGACCCGCGCCTCGATCAATTTGCGGGTGTTGACGTTGTGGATGCGCAGCACGGTCACGCCGTCCGACGCGGCCACCAGACCGGCTTCGATGGCGAAGGGGCCGACCGCCGCCAGCATGTTTCCGCAATTGGGCGAGGTGTCCACCACCCGTTCGCGCACCTTGACCTGGGCGAACAGATAATCGACGTCGGCCCCGGCGACGCTGGGGGGACCGATGATCGCCACCTTGCTGGTCAGCGGGTTGCCGCCGCCGATGCCGTCGATTTCCAGATCATGCCCCGCCCCCATCACCGACAACAGCAGCGCGTCGCGCGCCGCCGGATCGGCGGGAAGGTCGGAGGCGAGAAAGAAGGGGCCACGGGAGGTGCCGCCGCGCATCATAACGCAGGGGATTCGGATCTGATCGTTCATGGGAATGCCTGGAGTCCATCCGATGACGGGGTGCCGTGGCCACGGTCGATGGGCCGACTATCGGCCTTGCCCGCATTTCTGTGAAATGCAAAGATCGGAGGAATTATTGCGAAAATCGGATCAATGATCCGGCGCGTCGGAGGCGGCAAGGCGGATGAATTTTGAACTGATCGACCTGAAGGCCTTCGTCGCCGTGGCGGAGTTGGGCAGCTTTCACCGGGCGGCCAAGCTGCTGAACCTGTCGCAACCAGCGCTGAGCCGCCGCATCCAAAAGCTGGAGGAGACGTTGGGCGTCGCCCTGCTCGAACGTTCCACCCGGCATGTGGCGCTGACCATGGTCGGGCGCGACTTCATCCCGAAGGTGCAGCGGTTGCTGGATGATTTCGAGACGTCGCTGATGGGAATCCATGATCTGGGAACCCGCAGCGGCGGGCAGATCTCCATCGCGGCGGTGCCGACCACGGTGTTCTATTTCCTGCCCCGCGCCATCAGCGGCTTCAGCGACGCCTTCCCCCGCATCCGCTTCCGCATCCTTGATTTGGGCGCCAACGAGGGGTTGGAGGCGGTGGCGCGCGGCGAGGCCGATTTCGGCATCAACTTCATCGGCGCCTCGCACCCCGACATTGATTTTCAGCCATTGGCCGAGGATCCCTTCGTCCTGGCCTGCCGCCACGATCACCCGCTGGCCGCGCGCGAGACGGTGACGTGGAGCGAGTTGGCGGCGCACCGCATCATCACGGTGGGGCGGACCAGCGGCAACCGCGCCCTGATCGACAACACGCTGGCCGAACATGGCCTGAAGCTGACCTGGTCCTACGAGGTCACGCATCTGTCAGGGTCGCTGGGACTGGTGGAGGCCGGGTTGGGCGTGGCGCTGCTGCCCAAGCTGGCCACCCCGGCGCAGGGCCACCCGATCATCCGCACCGTCCCGCTGGTCCACCCAAAAATCTCGCGCACCATCGGCGTGGTCCGCCGCCACGGCGCGGTGCTGTCGCCGATGGCGGCGCGCTTCCTCGACACTCTGCTGGGGGCCTGGAAGCCGTGATGATCCCGTCAACCGGCAACAATCATATCGATTCCCATATCAAAACCGTCCGAAATCGCATTGGACAGTTATGATATGGACGCATAAAGTACGTTCATCAAACAATCAATGATCCGGTGCCCCGACCGAAAACAACCCGGCTCGGCGCATCGGATCGGACGCTTATCGACAGCACAGCCAATCCAACCGGGGCGCGTCGCGCGGTCCGGCAACGCATTCGCCTGCAAAAACGACCCATAAAATTTTAGGGAGTGAGGAACGATGTCCATGACTTGGCTGAAGTCCGCCGTCGCCGCCACGGCGGTTGTCGCCCTGTTCGCCGGTGTCGCCCCGGCTCAGGCCGCCGACGGCAAGCTGGTGGTCGGCTTCTCGCAAATCGGATCGGAATCCGGTTGGCGCGCCGCCGAAACCAAGACGGCCAAGGCCGAAGCCGACAAGCGCGGCATTGATTTGAAAATCTCCGACGCTCAGCAGAAGCAGGAAAACCAGATCAAGGCCGTGCGGTCCTTCGTGGCCCAGGGGGTGGACGCCATCTTCATCGCCCCGGTGGTCGCCACCGGCTGGGATTCGGTGCTGAAGGAAGCCAAGGAGGCCAAGATCCCGGTCGTCCTGCTCGACCGTCAGATCGACACGAAGGACAACAGCCTCTACATGACCGCCGTCACCTCCGACACGGTGCATGAAGGCCGGGTGGCTGGCGAATGGCTGGCCAAGAAGACCAGCGGCAAATGCGCGGTGGTCGAGTTGCAGGGCACCGTCGGCTCCTCCCCCGCCATCAACCGCAAAAAGGGCTTTGACGAGATCGTCGCCAAGAATCCCGGCATGAAGATCGTCCGCACCCAGTCCGGCGACTTCACCCGCGCCAAGGGCAAAGAGGTGATGGAAAGCTTCATCAAGGCCGAAAATGGCGGCAAGGGCATCTGCGCCGTTTACGCCCACAACGACGACATGGCGGTCGGCGCCATCCAGGCGATCAAGGAAGCCGGTTTGAAGCCCGGTTCGGACATCCTCGTCGTGTCGATTGACGGCGTTCCCGACATCTTCAAGGCGATGGCGGAGGGCACGGCCAACGCGACGGTGGAGCTGACCCCCAACATGGCGGGTCCGGCGTACGACGCGCTGATCGCCTACAAGAAGACTGGGACGTTGCCCGCCAAATGGATCCAGACGGAATCCGCGCTGTTCACCCCGGAAACCGCCAAAGCCGAGTATGAGCGCCGCAAGGACGCTTACTGATCGGCGTTTCTCTACGGCGCGGGGGGCGCCGGTCGGAGGTGGGGGTTGCGGCGCCGGTGACGCGGGCGCGGCAACCCCCGTTCCGTCCCCGGAACCGGCGTTTGGCCCCCCGGTTACTGGTCAGTCAGGCGAGGTTTTTCATGACGCATCCCCACGCCCCGCCGCTGCTGGCGATCCGGGGGCTGTCCAAGGCGTTTCTTGGCGTCCAGGCGCTCGACGGCGTTGATTTCACCCTGCGCCATGGCGAGGTGCACGCGCTGCTGGGGGAAAATGGCGCGGGCAAATCCACCCTCATCAAGACGCTGACCGGCGTTTACCAGCGCGATGGCGGCACAATCGCCCTGTGCGGCGAGGAGATCGCCCCGCGCAGCGTCGAAGACGCCCAGCGCCTGAACATCGGCACGGTCTATCAAGAGGTCAATCTGCTGCCCAACCTGTCGGTGGCGGAAAATCTGTTCCTCGGGCGGCAGCCGATGCGTTTCGGGCTGGTGGACCGGGCGGCGATGCGGCGGCGGGCGCGGGTGATTCTCGACGGCTACGGCCTGTCCATCGACGTGGCGGCCCCCCTTCAGCGCTTTTCCGTGGCGACTCAGCAAATCGTCGCCATCGCCCGTGCGGTGGACATGTCGGCCAAGGTGCTGATCCTCGACGAGCCGACCGCCAGCCTGGACGCGCAGGAGGTGGCGGTGCTGTTCGACGTCATGCGCGGGTTGAAGGCGCGCGGCATCGGCATCGTCTTCGTCACCCATTTCCTCGATCAAGTGTACGCGGTGTGCGACCGCATCACCGTGCTGCGCAACGGTCGTCTGGTCGGCGAACGCCGCGCCGCCGATCTGCCCCGGCTCGATCTGGTCGCCATGATGCTGGGTCGGGAGCTGGAGGCGGCGTCCCACCGGCTGGCCCAGCCCGAGGAGATCGACGACAGCCGCCCGCCGCTGGTGCGTTTCCAGGGTTTCGGCAAGACGCGCAGCGTCGCCCCCTTCGATCTCGACATCCGGCCCGGCGAGGTGGTCGGGTTGGCCGGTCTGCTCGGCTCCGGGCGGACGGAGACGGCGCGGCTGGCCTTCGGCGTGGACCGGGCCGACAGCGGCAGCGTGACGGTCGATGGCGAAAAAACCCAACTGCGCGGCCCGCGCGAGGCGGTGCGGCTGGGCTTCGGCTATTGCCCGGAAGACCGCAAGAAGGAGGGCATCGTCGGCGCCCTGTCGGTGCGGGAAAACATCATTCTGGCGCTTCAGGCCCGGCAAGGCTGGCTGAAGCCGATCCCCCGCCGCCGCCAGCAGGAGATCGCCGACCGCTTCATCCGCCTGCTCGACATCCGCACGCCGGACGCCGAACGCCCGATTCAGCTGTTGTCGGGTGGCAACCAGCAAAAGGCGCTGCTGGCGCGCTGGCTGGCGACCGAACCGCGTTTCCTGATTTTGGACGAGCCGACGCGCGGCATCGACGTCGGCGCGCACGCCGAAATCATCCGGCTGATCGAACGGCTGTGCGCCGACGGCATGGCGCTGCTGGTGGTGTCGTCGGAGCTTGAGGAGATCGTCGCCTACAGCCGCCGCGTCATCGTGCTGCGCGACCGCCACCATGTCGACGTCCTGCGCGGGGAGGATGTGAGCGTCGAACGGATCGTCGCCTCCATCGCCTCGGAATCGCCCCCATCACCCGTGCCCCCATCACCCGTTGCGGAGGTCCGGCCATGAGCCTGTCGCTGTCCGGCTCCACCCGCAATCTGCCGCAATATGGCGCGCTGGTCGCCGTGCTGCTGGCCAATTGGTTGCTGTTTCCCGATTTCTTTTCCATCCGTTTGCAGGATGGCCGTCTGTTCGGCAGTCTGGTCGATGTGATGAACCGGGGCGCGCCGGTGGCGCTGCTCGCCATCGGCATGACCATGGTCATCGCCACGCGCGGCGTCGATCTGTCGGTCGGCGCGATCATGGCGATTTCCGGGGCCATCGCCGCCACCATGACGCAAGCCGGTTGGGGGCTGTCGGCGGTGCTCGCCGCGTCGCTGGCGTCCGGCCTGTTGTGCGGGCTGTGGAACGGCGTGTTGGTCGCCGTGCTGCGCATTCAGCCGATCATCGCCACCTTGATCCTGATGGTCGCCGGGCGCGGCATCGCCCAACTTGTCACCGAGGGGCAGATCGTCACCTTCGTCAGCCCCGATCTGGCCGCCATCGGCAGCGGATCCTTTCTGACCGTGCCAATGCCGGTGGTGTTGACCGTCGCCATGCTGGGGTTGACCGCGCTGTTGGTGCGGATGACGGCCCTGGGGCTGATGATCGAATCGGTCGGCGTCAACCGGCTGTCCAGCGCCTACGCCGGGGTCAACACGCCGGTCATCCTGATCGCCGTCTATGTCTGGTGCGGGCTGTGCGCCGCCGTCGCCGGGTTGATCGTGACCGCCGACATCCGGGGGGCCGACGCCAATAACGCCGGTCTGTGGCTGGAACTGGACGCCATCCTGGCGGTGGTGGTCGGCGGAACCTCCCTGCTGGGCGGGCGCTTCGGGCTGCTGATGTCGGTGGTGGGGGCGGCGATCCTTCAGGCGATGAACACCGGCATTCTGTTGAGCGGCTTCAAGCCGGAATTCAACCTGATCGTCAAGGCGGCGGTGCTGCTGGTGGTGTTGCTGGCCCAATCGCCCGCCTTGACCACTCTGCTGCCCCGCCCGCGCGGCGCCCAGCCCATCAAACCCCACCCCGTCGCGCCGAAAAGGACCACGCCATGATCCAGCGTTTCCTGCCGCTGATCGTCACCATGGCGGTGCTGGTCGTCGGCTTTCTGCTGTGCGCCGCGCAGTTTCCCAATTTCGCCTCCCTCCGAGTGGTCGGCAATCTGTTGACCGACAACGCCTTTGTCGGCATCGCGGCGGCGGGCATGACCTTCGTCATCCTGTCGGGCGGCATCGACCTGTCGGTGGGGGCGGTGATCGGCTTCACCACCGTGCTGCTGGCCGTGCTGATCGAACAGGCGGGGATTCACCCGATGGTCGCCTTCGCCCTCGCCCTGATTGTCGGGGCCGGGTTTGGGGCGGCGATGGGGGCGGTGATCCATTGGTTCCAGATGCCGCCCTTCATCGTCACGCTGGCCGGAATGTTCATCGCGCGCGGCGTCAGCTTCGTCCTGACCACCGATTCTCTGCCGATCAACCACCCACTCTACAGCGATTTGAACGAGGTGGCGTGGCGCTTTTCCGGCGGCGGACGGCTCAGCCTGCCCGCGATGCTGCTGCTGGGCGTCTTCGCGCTGTCGATGCTGCTGGCCCATTGGACGCGCTTTGGCGCCAACATCTACGCGCTGGGCGGCAACCGCCACTCGGCGGAGCTGATGGGCGTGCCGGTGGCCCGCACCACGGTCGGCGTCTACGCCCTGTCGGGGCTGCTGGCCGGGTTGGCCGGGATCGTCTTTTCGCTCTACACCGGGGCGGGCTATTCGCTGGCGGCGACGGGGGTGGAGTTGGACACCATCACCGCCGTGGTGATCGGCGGCACGCAATTGACCGGCGGCTATGGTCTGGTGCTGGGCACCTTTGGCGGGGTGCTGATCCAGGGCTTGATCCAGACCTACATCACCTTCGACGGCACCATGAGCAGTTGGTGGACCAAGATCGCCATCGGCGTGCTGCTGTTCGTCTTCATTCTGTTGCAAAAGGGCTTGCTGGCGGTCTGGTCCGACCGCGACGGCGACCCGGCGGAGGCCTGAAGCCCGTGAGCGTCACCCGTTTCATCTTCGACCACGCCGCCGACGGAACCCCGGTGGAGGGCGTGACTCTGACCAGCCCGGCGGGGGTGTCGGCCACCCTGATCGCGCACGGCGCGCGTCTGGTCCGCCTGCTCGCCCCCGACCGCGCCGGAACGCTGTCCGACGTGGTGTTGGGCTTCGACCGGCTGTCCGATTACCTGGAGAGCAGCGCCTATTTCGGCGCGACCTGCGGGCGTTACGGCAACCGCATCGGCGGCGCGGCGTTCACGCTGGACGGCGTCCGGCATGATTTGAGCGTCAATGAGCCGCCGAACCATCTGCATGGCGGGGCCGACGGCTTCGACCGGCGGCTGTGGGCGATGGCGGTGGAGGAGGCGGAGAACGCCGTCACCTTCACCCTGCGCTCGCCCGACGGCGACCAGGGCTATCCGGGGGAACTTCTCGCCCAAACCTGCTATCGCTTGACGGCGGACGGGACGCTGGACATCCGGATGACGGCGACGACCGACGCGCCGACCATGGTCAATCTGGTCCATCACAGCTATTGGAACCTCGCCGGACACGCGGCGGGCGACGTGCGCGACCACCGCCTGACCGTACTGGGCGGCGCGATCACCCCGGTGGACGACGGCCTGATTCCCACCGGCGCCCGTCTGTCGGTGGACGGCACGCCGTTCGACCTGCGCGACGGGCCGCTGTTGGCCGACGCGCTCGACGCCCTGGGCGGAACAGTTGGAGGCGGAACGGTTGGGGGCGGAACGACCGGCTTCGACCACAATTGGTGTCTGGACGGCGGAACGGAAGATGTGCGTCTGGTGGCGCGCCTGGACCACCCGCCCACAGGCCGCCGCCTGGAGCTACTGTCCGACCAGCCGGGCTTGCAGGTCTACACCGGCGGGTATCTCAGCGCGGCGATCATCGGCAAGAACGACCAACCCTACCGCCCCTTCGCCGGGATCGCGCTGGAAACCCAGCGCTTTCCCAACAGCCCGAACATCGGAGATTTCCCCTCCGCCCGGCTGGAGCCGGGGCGGCGTTATGAGCACCGGATGGAGTTGCGGGTGACGGCGGGGGCGTGATGGAGGGCACCCCGACCCACTTGCAACGCGCAATGACTCAAAAGGGAGAGATTGCCCAGGCGGGGAGCACTTGTGGCCGCCACCTTTGGATGAGCGGACGGATTCATTGATCTTGATGCAAACATGCGCTACCAAAAGAAGAATTTCATTTTCTGATTGTTGGGGCAATGCCTGTATTTCCAGACGTTTTTCGATTGGAACACCTTGCAGGACCGCGCCGTCTCGCGTTTGAAAAACCAGAGGACGCTTTCCAGCAACTCGTGGGCGATTGGATTCTGGAGCTTGATCCCGGCGCGACGGCGACCTCGACAACGGGCCAAGACGGCGCCATCGACCAGTGGTTCGAACGGGATCGTCACAGCACCGGCCTGTTCTCCGATGCACCCTTTCCCATCATCGTCGAATGCAAACATCATACGGAGAAGTCGGAAAACCTCGCCGACAATATTTTCAGAGGTTGGGACGAGGTTCAAAAAAAGCTGGAAAGACAGGCGGCGGATGGCTGGCAGGGTCTCTATCGGCCATGGCTTCGGGCGAAAGGCTACCTCTATTGCGTTTCGGCCCGCCCAACCAAACAGACCTACGATGATCTGACCGCAAGGATAGAGAATTTTTTCGCCGGACTTCCGGCGGAGCGGCGACCGCCAATCAGCTGGGTGAAGGTGCTGGATTGGTCGATGCTGCGCAGCGCCTTTGACCGGCACGCGCGCCTGCGCGACGCTTGGCTGGGGGTCAAGGTCGAAGGGCTGCAAGACCATGCGGATTTTGAGGCTGGGTTGCAGGGAACACGCTCCTACCTCAAGGCCGACCATCTCGCCTTCATACCCCCTTCTGACACGGCGCCCCATCATCCCGACCGTGTGATGGCGCGGTTGGAGGAGGTTGGCGATCACATGGGGGTGCTGTTGGGCGGGGTCGGCGGCATCGGCAAAACACGCACCGCTGTCGAGGTCGCCCGCCGCGCCGTGCGAAAAGGGTGGCGGGTTCTCCACGCCACCGACAGCGCCAACAAACTGACCGTCGCGGCCATCGCGGACGGGGTTCTGCCGGGCATTGAGACGGCGCCGGTCCTGCTGATCGTCGATTATCTGGAACAATGTGAGGCGTTGAACAACCCTGAGAATCTGCGGGCGCTGCGCCAACAGGTGACAGCCCGCGCCGCGCCGCAGGGCGGCCGCTTTGCAATTCTGGCCCTGGCCCGATCCTGGGCGGTGGAGCGCAGACAGGACGATTGGCGGGCGTTTTTCGACATCCGCCCCATGGTCGTGGAAGACGCGCAGCGGGACGCCATTTTGCGGTCGATGGTGACGACCGTCGCCCCGCGCGCCTGCGCGCGGCACGGGTTGGACCACCTGTTGGAAGCGACCGGCCAACGCCCCATCATCGCCCTGTTCATCGCCCGAGAGATCGAACATTGCGAAACGCAGGACAACCGACCAAGCGATGTGGCGGCGCTGCTGGCCCGCGCCCGTCGGGACGGCCCCAATCTGGGCGGCTGGCTGGAACGCCGCCTGAAGAAAGATGGCCTGTTGCCAAAGTTGGATCAGGATCAGGATCAGCTTCTTCCAGCACCGGATCCACGCGCCACCATCATCGCTGCTGGGGCTGTGCTCACAGCGACTCCTCTGGCCCGCCACAAATTGCCAATGGTGGCGTTAACCGCTTTACTCACAGCTCAAAGCGCCACGAGGAATGATAATGCCGAGCGGGGCGCTAAGGGCATGATCGACACCCTGTTCGCGATGGGATGGGTGGAAGGCGATGGTGATTACGCCCTCGCCGCCCACGACGTCGTCACGGACGAAATTGTTGAGAAGTGCCTGTATTTTGACAGCCGCCGCCCCCGCGTGGCGGTGCTGGCCGCCCTGCTGAGTCCCGGACTGGAAGATGTCCGCGTCCTTGGGCGCTGCGCCACCACCTTCGCCCGCGCCTTTGGCCTGCTGGAGGAGGACCGGCGGGCGGGCTTGGAAAGCGCCCTGAGCGATTGGCTCCATCAGCATTCAGGCGCGTTCCAACGGGCCTTGGTGAGCGACACGCCGGACACGGTCGGCTACGCGCTGGGGGCGATGCTCGAATCCCCGCTGGCCGCCGGGCTGTTCGCCAATTGGCAACCGTTGATCGCGCCGTGGCTTGCGTTTGCCGACACGATTCATGAGGCGCGCCATCTGCTGGCGCGCGCGATCCAGCGGGGACCGGAGGGGCATTTCGCGATGTTCCGGGATTCGGTGTGGCGCTGGATCGACAGCAACGGCGCCACACCGGCGGCAACCCACCTGATCGCGCCCTTGCTGCGGCGCAACGACCTGGACCAGAACGACCACCTCAAAACCATCGCCGCCGCCCTGCGCTGGCTGGACAAGCACCCAACCGACCTTGACGCGCAGTTCGTTTTGTTTCCGTTGCTGGGGCGGGTGGATCTCGCCGCCAAACAGAGCGCTGAGGCTTGCGCGCGCGCGTTTGGGTGGTTGGACAAGCACGGGCAACGGGCCGAGGCCGGGTTTGTTTTGGCTCCGTTGCTGAAGCGGGCGGACCTCACCGCCGAACAGAGCGAGGCGGCTCGCACGCGCGCGTTCGGGTGGTTGGAGGAGCACGGGCCACAGGCCGAGGCCGGGTTTGTCTTGGCTCCGTTGCTGAAGCGGGCGGACCTCACCGCCGAACAGAGCGAGGCGGCTCGCACGCGCGCGCTCGGGTGGTTGGACAAGCACGAGCAACGGGCCGATGCCGATTTTGTTTTGGCTCAGTTGCTGGGCCGGACGGACCTCACTCCCGAACAGAGCGAGGCGGCTTGCACGCGCGCGCTCGGGTTGTTGGAGAAGCACGGGCAACGGGCCGAGGCCCGGTTTGTTTTGGCTCCGTTGCTGGAGCGGTCAGACCTCGCAGCCGAACAGAGCGAGGAAGCTCGTAAGCGCGCGTTCGGGTGGTTGGAGGAGCACGGGCTACGGGCCGAGGCGGGGTTTGTTTTGCCTCCGTTGCTGGGGCGGAAGGATCTGGGCGTGCGCGGGAAAGACGCCATTGAGATCGGTTTGGCGTGGTTGCAAGCGCATCCGACCGGCGTGGAGGCGGCCTTTGTCCTGCCGCCTCTTTTGGGTCGCCAGGATCTGGACCATCAGGCTGCGCCCGCGTTGAGGTCCGCCCATCATTGGCTGGGTCATTCGGACAACGCGCTGACGGTGGACGCGTCCCACATCATCAAACAGCAGCTTCGCCTCTGGCGGTCTCTGGATGACGACCAGCGTGATCGGTGCGTGGACTGTGGTTTCGCATGGATCATGCGTCATTGGCGGCGTTCTGAAGCTGATTTTCTCATCAACCGATTCTTACGCGGCCCACTGTTGTCCCCGGAACGCTGGCGATCCGTGGCGGCGCGGGCGTTGGTGCGTGTCAGAACATCGAAACGGGCGGGGCGAGCCTTCACTGTGGCGGCGTTGCTCACCCGGCCCGACATGTTCCATCGCCCGCAAACGGTTTTCCGGTTGTTTGCCTATTATTTTGACGCCGCCACGCAGCCCAGCGAGGCAAAAAGCGTCATCCCACCGGCAGCGGGGGTGCGCCTCATCAAATGGCTTTTTGCATCCGCGCGCGCGTCAACCCGCAAATTTCCGGCCGTGACGGCGGTGGTTGTGGATTATGTCGAAACGCGTTGGCCGAAGCACGAGGTCGATGGGTACGCCAACATCCTGGCTCCCCTGCTGCCGATGGCGCACCGCAGCGGCGATGCCCAGGTGATCGAACGCACGGGCGGCTTGATCGAGCGTTTTCATCAAACGGCCACCGCCGACGGTGTGCGGGCGTTTGATCGGGCCAGCCAGAGTCTGTTGGATGGCGGGGCATGGTCGGATCCGGCACAGGCGGCGGCGGCTTTGGCCCGGTTGAAGGGGGAAAAATCCCCTCCGTGACGCTGCTGGGGTTTTCAGCGTGCTTCCGTGGCCCGTGGCCCCGGCTTCGCCGTTTTGGCCGCCGGGCGTGACAGCAAATCCAGGAACCGTTCCAGCACCAGATTGGGTTGCGCGCCTTTTTGCGTGACGGCGTGGAAGGTCACGCTGTAACGGTGGCTGTCGGGCAGCATGGCGCGCATGGCGCCGCGTTCCACCCATTGGCGGGCGTAGTGGGTGGGCAGGAAGCCGACGTAGCAGCCGGTCAGCACCAGAAAGGCCACGCCCTCGCGGTCGGTCGCCGTCGCCGTGGCGTTGAGCGCGTGGGGTTGTTGGGCTTGGGTTGGGGCGACGGCGTCGGCGGATTCCACCGCGTCGCGGGTGATGGCGTCCGGCGCCGTGTCGAACAGCGGGTGGCCCTTGCCGCAATAGAGTTGCGATTCCTCCTCGTACAGGGCGAAGCGGGCGAGGCCGGGAAGGGCGCGGCGGGCGGGGACGACGCCGATGTGAAGGCGGCCGTCCAGAACGCCGCGCTCGATCTCGTTGGGCGGAATCATGCGGATGTTCACCCGCACGTCGGGGGCCTGGGTCTTCAGCCCGCGCAGCGCGTCGGTCACGCGCATTTGCGGCAGGGTGACGAGGTTGTCGGTGATGCCGATGTTCAATTCGCCGCGCAAGCGGCCATGGGCCGTGTTGATCTCGCTGCGAAAACTCTCCAACCCGGCGAGCAGGCGCAAGGCCGCCTCATAGGCCAGACGCCCCTCGTCGGTCAAAAGGAACCCGGCGCGGCCCCGGCGGCACAGGCGCAGGCCCAGGCGGCGCTCCAGATCGGCCATGTGCAGGCTGATGGCGGCGCGGCTGATGTTCAACTCCACCTCCGCCGCTGAAAAGCCGCCGCACTCCACCACCGTTTTGAAGACGCGCAGCAGGCGGATGTCGGTGTCGGTCACGGGGGACAGCGGGCGCGGGGGCTTGCTCATGATGGCGGCTCGATAGGTAAGGAAACGCTTGCCTGAAGTTTGAACAGTTTGGATTTAACCACATCCATGCGCCCGGCACACTGTCCGCGTTGTTGCTCTTTCACCGTGACGCGAACGCAGGAGAATGGACGGATGGCCCCCTTGGACAATGACCGTGGCGCTGGACTGGACAAGGCGGCGGGCCTGACCCGCGCGGAGCTGGACGCCCATTGGATGCCCTTCACCGCCAACCGCGAGTTCAAAGAGAATCCGCGCGTCATCGTGAAGGCCGAAGGGGCGTGGTATTGGGACGCGCAGGGCCGCAAGATTTACGACAGCCTGTCCGGCCTGTGGTGCTGCGGCGCCGGTCACAACCGCAAGGAAATCACCCAGGCGGTGGCCGAACAGATGGCCCAGCTTGATTACAGCCCCGGTTTCCAATACGGCCATCCGGCGTCCTTCAAGCTGGCGCACAAGCTGGCCTCGATGACCCCGGCGGGGCTGGACCATGTGTTCTTCGTCAATTCCGGGTCGGAAGCGACCGACACGGCGCTGAAGATGGCGCGGGCCTATTGGCGGCTGAAGGGGCAACCGGCGAAAACCAAGCTGATTGGGCGGTCCAAGGGCTATCACGGCGTCAATTTCGGCGGCATCAGCCTGGGCGGCATCGGCGGCAACCGCAAGCTGTTCGGCCAGGGCGTGGACGCCGACCATCTGCCGCACACCCTGCTGCCGCAGAATCTCTTCACCAAGGGCATGCCCGACGAGGGGGCCGAACTGGCCGACGCGCTGGAGGAATTGGTCGCCCTGCACGACGCGTCGAACATCGCCGCCGTGATCGTCGAGCCGCTGGCCGGGTCCGCCGGTGTGCTGCCGCCGCCCAAGGGCTATCTGGAGCGGCTGCGCGCCATCTGCGACAAGCACAGCATCCTGTTGATCTTCGACGAGGTCATCACCGGCTTTGGCCGCATGGGCGCGGCCTTTGGCGCCGACGCCTTCGGCGTGGTCCCCGACATCATGAACGTCGCCAAGGGCCTGACCAACGGCGCGATTCCGATGGGCGCGGTGGTCGCCAGCCATGAGATCTATCAGACCTTCATGGACAATGGCGGGCCGCGCTACATGGTGGAATTCCCGCACGGCTACACCTATTCCGCCCACCCGGTGGCCTGCGCGGCGGGCATCGCCGCGCTCGACCTGTTTGAAAAGGACAAGCTGGCGGAGAAGGCCGCCGCGCTCGCCCCGCATTTTGAAACGGTCCTGCATGGGTTGAAGGGGCTGAAGCACGTCGCCGACATCCGCAACTACGGCTTGGCGGGCGCCGTCACCATCGCCGCCCTGCCGGGCGAACCGGCCCGCCGCCCCTATGAGATCGCCATGAAATGCTGGGACGCGGGCTATTACGTCCGCTATGGCGGCGACACCCTGCAATTCGGCCCGCATTTCCTGACGACGCCGGAAGACCTCGACGGCCTGATGAACGTCGTCGCCGACGCCATCCAAGCCACCGCCTGACGTGATGACGGACCAACCAACCATGACCATTCTTCCGCACCTGATCGGCGCCAAGACCGACGCCCCCGCCGACAGCCGCACCGCCGACATCGTCAACCCGGCGACGGGGGAGGTGACGGGCCGGGTGGCGCTCGCCTCCCGCGCCACGGTGGAGGAGGCGATCGCCGCCGCCGAAGCCGCCTTCCCGGCCTGGCGGGCCACCCCGCCCGCCAAGCGGGCGCGCGTGATGTTCCGCTTCAAGCAGTTGTTGGAAGACAATCTTGACCGCATCTGCGCGCTCATCACGCAGGAGCATGGCAAGGTGCTGGACGACGCGCGCGGCGAGCTGACGCGCGGCATCGAGAATGTCGAATACGCCTGCGGCGTCCCGGAATTGCTGAAGGGCGAGCATTCCAAGAATGTCGGGCCGGGGGTGGATTCCTGGTCGGAATTCCAGCCGCTGGGCGTCGTCGCCGGGATCACGCCCTTCAATTTCCCGGCGATGGTGCCCTTGTGGATGTACCCCATCGCCATCGCCAGCGGGAACACCTTCGTCCTGAAACCGTCGGAGCGTGACCCAAGCTCGGCCCTGCTGGTCGCCCAACTGGCGCTGGAGGCCGGGTTGCCCCCCGGCGTGCTGAACGTCGTGAACGGCGACAAGGCGGCGGTGGACACGCTGCTGACCGACCCGCGCGTTCAGGCGGTCAGCTTCGTCGGATCGACCCCGGTCGCCGAATATGTCTACGCCACCGGCACGGCCAATGGCAAACGGGTGCAGGCGCTGGGCGGGGCGAAGAATCACGCCATCGTCATGCCCGACGCCGATCTGGACAACGCCGTCAGCGCGCTGATGGGGGCGGCCTATGGCTCCTGCGGCGAACGCTGCATGGCGATTTCGGTGGTGGTCGCCGTCGGCGACGCGGTGGCCGACCGTCTGGTCGAAAAGCTGGCGGTCGAGCTGCGCGGCCTGAAGGTCGGGGCCGGAACCTCGGCGGGCTGCGAGATGGGGCCGCTCGTCACCCGCGCCCATTTCGACAAGGTGAAGGGCTACGTCGATCAAGGCGTGCGCGAAGGGGCCGAACTGGTCGTCGATGGCCGGGGGCTGGTGGTGCCGGGCCACGAGAACGGCAATTTCCTGGGCGGCTGCCTGTTCGACCGCGTCACGTCGGACATGGCGATCTATAAGGAGGAGATCTTCGGCCCGGTCCTCTGCGTCGTCCGCGTCAAGACGATGCAGGAGGGGATGGACCTGATCGACTCCCACGAATACGGCAACGGCACCTGCCTGTTCACCCGCGACGGCGAGGCCGCCCGTTACTTCAGCGACATGATTAAGGTTGGCATGGTCGGCATCAACGTGCCGCTGCCGGTGCCGGTCGCCTATCACAGCTTCGGCGGCTGGAAACGCTCGCTGTTCGGCGATTTGTCGGCTTACGGCCCCGATGGCGTGCGCTTCTACACCCGGCGCAAGACGGTCAGCCAGCGCTGGCCGACCGGCGGCGTGCGCGAAGGGGCGCAGTTCGCGTTCCCGTCCATGAAATGAAAAGCGGGAAATGAAAAGCGGGGCCGCTGATGACGTCAGCGGCCCCGTTCCTTTGCGCCACCGTCGATGACCGGCTCAGTCCACGGACCAGCGGGTCATGCGGGGGAAGGGCGGCAGGCCATTGTCGCCCATGAAGGCGAAGACGCCGGAGTACCCGGTAAAATTGGCCTGGGCCAGAAACAACAGGCCATGATGCGTTCCCCGCGCCAGCCACTCCGCCATCGGGTGCTGGCCTTCATACTCGTGCAGCTTGTGCGTGCCGGGGAAGAAAATGCAGGCGGGCGGCAGGCCAAGATGCAGGGCGACCGCATAGGACCAGGCTTGGGCCATGAATTCGCCCCGCTGGGCCGCCACGGTGAGCAGAGGGTTGGCGGTCCCGTCCGGCTCCGTTTCTTCGGCGACCAGCGTCTCGATGCTGGTTTGGAGATCCGTCCCCAGCCGCGTCCAGTAACGCCGAGGCACGGCGACGATGTGCCCGGCCTCATGCAGAAGGTCGCCCGATCCGATCAGGGCGTCGGGGTCGACATGGATCACGCCGGCATGGATGTTCATGCCCGGCAGAAAGCCATTGCGCGCGCCCTCGCCATACTCAACGCCGACGCCCAAGCCACGCAGGAAGGTGACGATCGGATCCAGCGCTTCCGGGTGATACATCCGCCCTCTCCATAAAATCGCATTTTCCAGAGACTATTCCCTGAAAAAGGGATTTCAAGCAACCCTTACCCTTGCACGGAGTGTGGATTTCCCGTTGATCGTTCAACGCCGCCCCCAACGGGCGTCACAGCGCCTGAAGGAAATTCACCAGATCGGCCCGTTCCTGCGCCGACAGCCTCAAATTGAAGCGACCGTTGTAGAAGCCGACGACGGCGCCCAGCGTGGCCGCGCTTCCGTTGTGGAAATAGGGCGCGCGCGCCGCCAGACCGCGCAGGACCGGCACCTTCATCCGCCCGATGTCGCTGCACCGCCCCGTGACCATCGCCTGTCCAGGATCGGTGACGGTGAAGGTCCGGCCCGACAGCGGCCCCGCCGTGCAGGTCAGGGTCAAGACCGGCAGCGCCGACACGTCGAGCGCGGGCGGAACGGCGGCGGAAACGCCGATGTTCATCAGGGCGTTCACCGAATGATTGCCGACGTTCGGCGTGTCGTGGCAGGTGCTGCAACTGCCGGAAACGCTGGTGTTGGCGGCGGTGGTCAGACCAGGAACATTGTTGATGGTGAAGGCGCGCGTGTTGAAAATCTGCTCGCCGCGCGCGATGGATCGCCGCGCCTGCGTGGCGGCGTCGGCCCCGGTCAGGCTCTGCCACGCCGTGTAAAGCTTGAACACCACCCGGTCGAAACCGTTGGGATTGGCCGAATCATTGACGCCCACCGTGAAGGGCTGCTGGGCCAGCGTCGTCACCCCGCCGGTCGCGCCCAAGGCGTCCAACGCCCCCGCCGTGGCGTCCGTCGCCTGCGCGGTGTAGAGGCCGCTTTCAAAGGCGACCATCTGCGCCTGCTGCGCCAGCGTCGGCGCGCCGGTCGCCTGCGCGTGGCCCAGCGTGGCGCTGACCGCCTGCGTCGTCAGCGAGGCTTCGCGGCCATCCCACATGACGCTGGTCTGGAAACGCTGGTTGGTGGAGGGCAACGGGCGGCGGTAGACCGACAGCGTGCCGCTGGTCGGGCTGGTCAAACCCGTGCTGGCGTTGGTGTTGCAATCGTTGGGATCGCTGGCAACCGAAATGGTGAATTGCGCGTTGGCGGGAACCGGCAGGGCGATGCGGAACAGCCCCTTGCCCAACAGCAGCGAATAGGCGCGAAGCTGGGTCGCCGCCGTCGCGGTCGACGCGGTCGAACAGGTGGCCCCGTCGATCAGGCGGAACAGCGGATCGGCCCCTTGGGTCGCCTGGAAACGCGCGTTGACGCCGCGCGGGGTGACGCTCCAGCCCGCTTGCGGGTCATGGCAGGTGACGCAGCTCCGCCCGTTGGTTCCCAGAGATTGGAAAAAGGCGTTGTTGGCCGTCACCGTCGCCCCGTTGGCCTGAAAGCTGTCGGCCACGCCGGTCGGATCCGCCGCCGCCGTCAGCGCCTCAAGCAGCGACGGAACGCCGGTGGCCGTTTGGGCGAAGGCCAGGGTCGGGGCCAAAATGGCCGCGCCAACCAGGGCGGTCGCCGTTGTGGGAAGGCGTAGAGAGCGGGCTTTGCGCATGGCTGGCTCCAAGATGCGGTTGCAATTTATCTTGAATCCAATCTTTCCAGAACGCGCCCGCCCGCACAGTGACGACAGTCACAGATTGGCCATTTCCCTCACAATTCAATTTTGCAACAATTGAGACGGGCGCCCATCGTCACGGCGCCACAGAAAGCCGCGCCCGTCGGGCTGTTGCACGGAGCAAGTATGTGTGAGGGTGAACAGTGAATTGATGGCGATACGGTTCGAACCGAGGATCAGAAAAGCCCGGGTGATTCAATGTGTTCCAAACGCGCAACTTTGATTGGGACCTGATCTGCGGATCTCATCATGGCCCGCAGTCAATAGCGCCGCACCTTTAGAGGCCGGACACATGACAGCACCCGACCATTTTGCTACTTACTTCACTTCTCTTTTTGCGCAGAGGCGATCATCCACACATGAATCACATGTTTTTTGCCAGGGAAAGACATTTAATGGGTCCGGGCCCTAGGTGTGATGGCCGTCACACACTTCAATCGCGCGCAAAAGCTATCCTCCATCTCGCCTTTTTAAAGATGAGATAGCACTCGTCAACCGGGGGATGACAATGTCAGTAGTTTTAGGGACATCAGAAGCGGATTACTTGAGTGGGACGGCTAAGGACGACGATATTTCGGGGCTGGAAGGCAACGATACGCTGATTGGTGGAAAAGGCGTGGATATACTGCGTGGGGGAGACGGAGACGACCGTCTCTACGTCGATGCAGCCGATCTGCTGATCAGCGGAGGAGCCGGTGTCGATACCGCAATCATGCAGGGAACGACCGGCTTCACGCTGGACCTGGCCGCAACTGAAATCGAGCGCGTCTATGGCAGCGCGGGCGACGATACGCTGACTGCTTCGAATGCGCTCACAAATGTCTTCATCAACGGTCGAGGCGGGAACGACACGATCATCGGCAGTGGATTCAACGATCTCCTGCGCGGAGGGGATGGTAACGATCTGCTCCATGGGGGCGCGGGCGATGATACGCTCATCGGCGGACCCGGCTACGACACGCTACAGGGAGGCGATGGAAATGACCGCTTCTATCTCAGCGGTTACGGTGACTGGGTGGAGGGTGGCGACGGATATGACACCGTCGTCGTGCAGGGAAGCGAGTCCGTTTTCATCGACCTCGAATCTTCGAACATCGAGCGCGCCTATGGTGGCAGCGGAGATGATTACTTCTCTGGCGATAACCGTACGGTTGCCGTCGAAGTGAATTCTGGAGCCGGCAATGACTGGCTGATGGGAGGTTCCGGCAATGATACCCTGCGCGGCGGTGCTGGAAACGATTCCTTCGAAGCTGGTTCCGGCGCCGATGTGATCGTGGGGGGAGACGGTATCGACAAAGCCTATTTCTCCCGTTCCGCAGCAGCCATCACGGTCAACCTGAGCACCGGCATCGGGAGTGGTGGTGTTGCCGAGGGTGACAGCCTCAGCGGTATCGAGTTCGTTCAAGGATCCTACTACGGCGACGCTTTGATCGGAAACGCGTCGGCCAACCAGTTGGAAGGGTGGGAGGGCAACGACACGCTCTCCGGCGGCAAGGGCGACGATACCCTGATAGGAGGGAACGGCAGCGACCTTCTGATCGGCGGCGACGGTGCGGATGCCTTCCGCTTCCTCCGTTACGACATGGAGTCCGACATCATTCAGGATTTCCAAAGCGGGGTGGATCGCATCGAAGTCTATGGATGGTCGTATGGCAATCTTCCCGATGGAGTGTTGAGCGCGGACCTGTTCGCCTTGGATGCGCCAGCCGATGACAACGACCGATTCATCTTCAGCACCACGACCGGCGTTCTGTCTTACGACGCCGACGGAAGCGGTTCCGGTGCGGCGGTCACGATAGCGACGCTGAACGTCAGGACCTTGTCCGCTTCGGACATATTCTCGGTTCCGTACGGATCATAACGCTCTGGCCGGATAAGAAGGGGCGACGCATGGAACATCGTGTACGGTGCGGCGTGCGTCGCCGTCAGACCGAATTTGCGAGGGTCTGGACTCATCACCAGCGACCGAAGCGGCGCGTGACCAATTGGGCTGCTTATGATGCGGCCTTGCGTCGGCTCACAGCGAAGCTTTGCTTCGCCTGACGCTGTCAGCGCAAGCATCGCTTGCGCGAGAAGCGCGGCAGCCTCACCGTCTGGGTGAGCGACGAGGCGATCAAGCAGTGGAAGGCGGCGCCCCGCACGACACCGGACGGGCCGTCTCACCACTTGGACCTGGCGATCACCACGGCCCTGATGCTCAGCGCCACGGCGGCGACCGCTTCCACACAACGCGACCGTCACATCCAGATGATCGCGCAGACGGGTCGAATGGCCTGGCGGCGGGCCAGCGGCGACAACAAACGCGCCAGCGTGGAAAGCCAATGGCGCGTTTGAAGAGCGTCCTTGGCGAGGCGCTGCGCTTCCATTCCGATCAGGCGCAGGCCACCGAAGTCGCCATTGGCTCATGGTCCTCAACCGCATGCTCGACCTCGGTCGCCCGAACTCCGTCCGCGTCGCCTGAGCGAAGGAAAGGACAGGGGGGCATCATCGCCAAAATCACCTCCATGCAACGCGCCTAGCCATGCCAGACGGCGGCCTTCATCGTTCGCATCATGCCCATGGCGTGTTCCTCCGTTTGTTGTCTGTTTGGTTTGGAATCAGGCGAAGACCATGCCGCCATCGACCAGCAACGACTGGCCGGTCATGAAGTCGGAATCCGACGAGGCGAGGAAGCGCGCCACCCCGACCAGATCCTCGGGCGTCGAGGGTCGGCCCAGCACCGCGCCCGCCGCGAACATGTCGAAGGCCTCGTTCTCGGTCTTGGTGATGCCGGTGTCGCGGAAACCCTGGTCGATGATCTTCCACATTTCGGTGGCGACGACGCCGGGGCAAATGGCGTTCGCGGTGATCTTGTCCTTGCCGAAGCCGCGCGCCGCCGCCTGGGTCAGCGCCACCACGGCGAATTTGCTGGCCGAATAATGGGCCAGCGGCTCGTACCCCTGTTTGCCCGCGATGGACGCGGTGTTGATGATCTTGCCGCCGCCGCCTTGCGCCTTGAAGGTCTTGATCGCCTCCTGCATGCCGATCAGCACGCCCAGCGCGTTGACGTCGTTGACCATGCGCCAATCCTCCTCGGTGATGTCCAAGAAGGGCTTGGTCTGGGCGACGCCCGCGTTGTTGAAAATCACGTCGAGCCGACCATGGGCGGCGACCGCGTCGTCGATCATCTGGCGCACGGCGGCGCGGTCGCGGACATCGACAGTGACGGCGATGGCTGTCCCGCCCTCCGCGCGGATGGCCTCGGCGACGGACGCCGCGTCGTCGGCGTTGCGGTCGGCGATGGTCAGCCGGGCGCCGTCGGCGGCCAGCGCGCGGGCGATGGTCGCGCCGATGCCGCGCCCGGCCCCGGTGATGATGACGCTCTTGTCCTTCAGATTCGGCATGGTCAATCTCCAGGAATAGGCGCGCTCAAGCGCGCCGATTCCGGTCAAAGGGAAGGGTTCAGGCGGCTTTGCCGATGTGGTCCTTCAGCAAGGCGTTGACCTTGCTCGACGCCTCCATCTGCACCATGTGACCGGCGTTGGGGATGACCGCGACCCGTGCGGCGTCGCCCAGCGCGTTGGCGTGCGCGGCGGGGATGACGCGGTCCTCCTCCCCCCACACCACCAGAATCGGCGTCTTGGCGGCGGCGATGAGATCCGTCAGGACGCTGGACTGCGCGCCATCGGCGAACATCGCCGACGAGATCGCCGTCAGGGCGTCCTCGACGCCGTCCAACCGCTTGTACTTCAAAAGGTCGTCAATCAAGGACCGGCTGACAAGACCACGGTCGGCGAACAGCGTCTCCAAAACGGGCTTCAGGTCGCGGCGGGATGTCGCACCGACGAAGCCCTGGATGTAACCATGGTCGATCTCGCGCCCCAAACCGGCGGACGCGATCAACGACAGCGACGCCACCCGATCCGGCGCGTCCAAGGCCGTGCGCATCGACACCGCGCCGCCCATCGAATGGCCGATGAAATGGGCCTTGGCCAAACCGACATGGTCCATGAAGGCCAGCACCGCCGCCGACAGGCCCGACAGGCTGGGGTCGGCCACGCTCTTCGTCGATTGCCCATGGCCCGGCAGATCCAGCGCGTAGACGGTGGCGCTTTCGGCCAACGCGTCGATGCTGAACAGCCAATTGTCGAGATCGCCGCCAAAGCCATGGACCAGCAGAACCGCCGGGCCGCCCTCGCCGCGCGTAGCGTAACGGATGGTTCCGGCGGCGGTCTCGGCGAACAAATAGCGCGGGGTGGCGTCCGCCGCGTCGGCGTCGGCGTCCGCCGCCGGAACGACGAAACCGGCGATGAAGGCGTCGATTTCGTCGTCCGACACGTCGGGGTCGGCCAGCACGGCGATCAACGCCTTGACCGGGTAAACCGTGTCGTTTTCGCCCAACACCCGGCGCAGGACGCCGCTCTCCCCCGCTTCGACCACGTTGGTGATCTTGTCGGTTTCGACCTCCAGCAAGTCATCGCCAAGGGCGACGTGGTCGCCGGGCCGCTTCAGCCAGCCCGTGACCTTGCCTTCCGACATGGACAGGCCCCATTTGGGCATGACGATGGGTTTGATGCGCTCGTTCGACATGACAATCAGGCTCCGGTAAAAATCAGGCGGCGATTCCGTGCGAACGGCTGCCGGTGGGCGACAGGGTGCGGCGAACGGCGGCGGCGATGGCCTCGGCGCTGGGGACGTAGAGATCCTCCAGCGAGGGGGAGAAGGGCACCGGCGTGTGCGGCCCCGTCACCATCTGCGCCCCGGCCTTCAACGCGCCAAAGGCGTTCTGCCCGACGAAGGCGGCGATGTCGGTGGCGAGGTTGCAACGCGGGTGCGCCTCGTCCACCACCACCAGACGGCCGGTGCGCTCGACGCTTTCGATGATGGTGTCCCAGTCGATGGGCGACAGGGTGCGCAGGTCGATGACCTCGGCCTCGATCCGGTCCTTGGCCAGCGCGGTCGCCGCCTCCAGCGCGCGGTGAACGGTGAGGCCATAGCTGACGATGGTGACGTCGTCGCCGTCGCGCAGGATGTTCGCCTCGCCAAAGGGGATGGCGTAGGATTCCGCCGGGACGTCGCATTCCAGGCCGTACAGGTTCTTGTGCTCGCAGAAGATCACCGGGTCGTTGTCGCGGATCGACTGGATCAACAGGCCTTTGGCGTCATAGGCGTTGCTGGGGCACACCACCTTCAGGCCGGGAATGTGGGTGAAGAGCGGGGTCAGCATTTGCGAATGCTGGGCCGCCGCGCGGAACCCGGCGCCGACCATGCCCCGGATCACGACCGGCGTTTGCGCCTTGCCGCCGAACATGTAGCGGAACTTGGCCGCCTGATTGAAAATCTGGTCGAAACAGACGCCCATGAAATCCATGAACATCAATTCGGCGACCGGGCGCAGCCCGCAGGCGGCGGCGCCGACGGCGGCGCCGATGTAGGCCGATTCCGACAGCGGCGTGTCCATCAGCCGGTCGCCATGCTTGGCGTAGAGACCCTTGGTGACGCCCAGCACGCCGCCCCAGGCGTCATCCTCGCCGTTGGCGCCGGTGCCGCCGACAATGTCCTCGCCCATGACGATAACGGTGGGGTCACGGCGCATTTCGAGATCCAGGGCCTCGTTGATCGCCGTCTTCATGCTGATTTTGCGGGACATGTGTTTCCTCCGCCGATGCGTTTTTGTGGGGGATGGGGTCACACCGGCGAGCGCTTGAAAGAGTCTTTCAAGCGGTCGTCGGCCGCCGCGACTGCGGCGGCGCGCCCACATGGGCGCGGAAAAGCCTGCGTGGCGTTTGAACGCGATACGACACGCCAAGTCATTGGCGGGTCGGTTCAGTAAGAGACGTAGACGTCGGTCAGCAGCTCCGACGGCGCGGGCAGCGGGGCGGCCTTGGCGGCGCGGACGGCGTCCTCGATCAGGTCGGCGACCTCGCGGTCGATGCGGTGAAGCTCGTCGCGGGCGACGACTCCGGCCTCGACCACCCGTTCGGCCAGCATCACCAAGCAGTCGCGCGACGCGCGCAGCGCCTCGACCTCGCCCTTGGCGCGGTAGGTTTGGGCGTCGCCTTCAAAATGGCCGTAGAAGCGGACCATGTTGCATTCCAACAGCGCCGGGCCGCCGCCGTCGCGGGCGCGGCGGATGATCTCGCCCGCCGCCTCATGCACCGCGAACAGGTCGGTGCCGTCCACCGTGACGCCCGGCATGCCAAAGCCGGTGGCGCGGTCCACATAGCTGTCGCAGGACACCGCCCATTCCATCGCCGTGGATTCGGCGTAGCCGTTGTTTTCGACGACGAAGACCACCGGCAGATTCCACACGGCGGCCAGATTCAGGCTTTCCAGAAAGGTGCCCTGGTTCGACGCGCCGTCGCCGACGAAGGTGATGCCGACGCCGCGATCCCCGCGCACCTTGGCCGCCAGCGCCGCGCCGCAAATCAGCGGCGCGCCCGCCCCCAAAATGCCGTTGGCCCCCATCATGCCCTTGGACAGATCGGCGATGTGCATGGAGCCGCCCTTGCCCCGGCAGGCCCCGGTCGAGCGGCCATAAATCTCCGCCATCATGGCGTGAACGTCCACGCCCTTGGCGATGCAGTGGCCATGCCCGCGATGGGTCGAGGCGATGCGGTCGTTGTCGTTCAGATGCATCATGATGCCGGTGGCGCAGGCCTCCTCCCCGGCGTAGAGATGGACGAATCCGGGAATGTCGCCCTTGGCGAAATCAATGTGCAGGCGCTCTTCAAAATCGCGGATCGTCCGCATGGTGCGGTAGGCTTTGAGAAGATCGTCCTTGCTCAACGGAAAGGGATTCTCGGACACGGTGGTTCTCCCTGCTGCGTGGTGGTTTGGGCGCGCGTTGGTTGTTAAAAATCCGCCGAGACCGGCGCCGGGGCGTCGGTGAACAGGCGGTTCTGGGCGGCGAAGCGCATGCAGCCGCCCACATTCACGGTGCGAAAGGCGTGGTCGCGCAGCGTCAGCGACAGCCGGTCGCGGGTGGTGAAGGAAATCTCCCGCTCGCCGTCCAGCGCGATGGAGCCGGACGCGACCTCCGGCACAAAGGCGACGTCGGCGGGCATCCGCCGCCAGTCGGTGACGCCGATGGACGCCATCATCCCCGGCGCGATGGGCGCGCGCAGAATGGTTGCGCCGTCGCTCGGCGTGCGCCCGGCGGGCGACAGCCGCACCATCAGCCCGCCGCTCTCGTCGCGGGCGACGGGTTCGAGCAGTCCGGCGATGGCCGACATGCCGATCACCTCGGGATCGGCGAAGGTCACGTAGAGTTCGCGGAAATTTTCGGTGCGCCACAGCGCGCGCGCGCCGATGTAGCGTTCCGTCACCAGCGCCACATCGACCAGCGCCAGATCGGTCGTCGCGCCGTCGTTGATCGACACGTCGATCCGCTTGTTGCCACGAAAGGCGATGTGGGGCGGCACCCGGCCCATCACGGCCAGTCCGGTCGCCAAGCCGGTGATGGTCGGTTCGCGATGGTCGGGAAAGGCGTTGTTGGTGCCGGTGGAAATCCCGGCGATGGGAACCGCGCCGCATTCGGCGGCGACCGCCCGGTGGGTGCCGTCGCCGCCCAGCACGACGATGGCCGACGCCCCGGCCAAACGCATCTCGCGCGTCGCCCGATGGGTGTCGGCGACCGTGCCGGTGATCGGCATGGCGACCGCGTGGATGGCCGGATAGAGATCGTCGCCCTGGGCGCGCGCCCGCGCCAACCCGCGTTCGACGTGGGAGCGGATGCCGCCATTTTCCGGCATCATCAGCACGTCGGCGACGCCGCAGGCGCGCAGCGCCGCCAGCACCCGCAGCAGGATGTTCGCCCGATCCGTGACCTGAAGGCTGGTCGCGTTGGCGACGACCCGGCGGATGTCCCGCGCGGACACTGGATTGGCGACGATGCCGACGACCGGAGCCACGATGGCGTTCCCTCGATGCGTGAATGTCGAGGGAGCGATCGCAAGCGGCGTGCCAGACCGTCAGCCTATCAAATCATCTCTGTTTTCAACGGTTTTGCCGCGCCCGCTGTGGTGCGGCGGCGCGCCACCTGTTGCACGACCTGTTGCGCCGCTGTTGCAACAGGTGTGGCGCGCCTCACCCCTGTTGCGCCTCAATCCTGACGATGCGGCGCGACGATGCCGAAACGGTGCATCTGACGGTGGACGGTCGAGCGATCCACCCCCAGCGCCCGCGCCGCCGCCGACACGTTCCAGTGATGGCGGCGCAGGGTGTCGCGCAAACGGGCGGCGGGTTCCTCCTCGTCCAGCGGCGCAGGCGGCGGGGAGGCGGTCGGCGCGTCGTGACCGGGCCACGCCTTGAACAGCCCGCTGTGCTGCACCGGGTCGGGGATGTCGGCCAAATCAATCAAGCCGTCGGTGCACACGGCGCAGGCGTAATCCAGCGCGTTCACCAACTCGCGCACGTTGCCCGGCCAACCATGGGCGCGCAGCGCCGCCAGCGCTTCCGCCGTCAGACAATATTCCACGCCGTCGCGCTTGGCCCGTTCGGTCAGCAAACGGTCGATCAACCAATCGAGATCGCCGCGTTGGCGCAGCGGCGGCACGGTGAACACCGCGCCGTTGAGACGAAAGTACAAGTCGTCGCGGAAGCGTCCGGCCTTGACCAGCTCGATCAAATCGCGGTGGGTCGCGCCGATGACGCGAATGTCGACCGAGACCGCCTTGGTCCGGCCAATCGGCGTCACCTCCCGTTCGGCCAGCACGCGCAGCAGCCGGGTTTGCGCCGACAGCGGCATGTCGCCGATTTCGTCCAGGAACAGGGTGCCGCCGTCGGCCTCCAAAATCAGCCCCTTCTTGCCGCGCGCCGTCGCGCCGGTGAAGGATCCCGGCTCATAGCCGAACAGTTCGCTTTCGATCAGCGCCTCGGGCAGGGCCGCGCAGTTGATGGCGACGAAGGGTTTGGCGGCGCGGACGCTGGCGCGGTGCAGGGCCTTGGCGAAATGCTCCTTGCCGGTGCCGGTTTCGCCGTGGATCAGCAGGCTCATCCGGGTGTTCACCAGCTTGGCGGCGCGCGTCAGCACGGCTTTCAACGCCGGATCGCCGCCGGAAATCGCCCGCAACGGCTCCGGCAGTGGGCCGCCGTCGCCGCTGTGGGCGCGCGGCAGGCTGACGGCGGGCGGCGGCATCGCCTGGGCGAACAGCGGCAAACCGCTGCGGCGCAGGCGCAAGGCGCGCTGGTCGGTCGGCAGGGCGCGGACGAAGCGGGTGAGATCCTCCACCTCGCAATCGAACAGTTCGGCGAAGGAGCGGCCCAACGGCGATTCGCCCGCTTCCGGCGTCAGCAAACAGCGCGCCTTGTTGTTGAAACCGATGATCTTGCCGGCGCCGTCCAGCGCGATGACGCAATCGGGATCGACCTCGGCAAACTCCTGCGAGGCTGAGAGCTTCACCACCCAATCGCGGCGAAAATTGTTGTAAAGATTGGCGTTTTCGATCTTATGGACGTAGGATTTGACCATTTGGAGCGCCAAATACTGGCTGATTTTCGGCTCCGGCGAATGCAGGGCGGAAATGTCCAGAACGGCGGCCAACTCCCCGCCGCTTTCAAACACCGGGGCCGAGGTGCAGGTCAGCGGAATGTGCGTCGTGTCGAAATGGTCGGTCTGGTGGACGGTCAACGCCTCCCCCGTCGCGATGCAGGTGCCGACGGCGCAGGTGCCCGCATGCTCCTCGTTCCAGTCGGACCCCAGATACAGCCCGGCGCGGCGCAAATGATTGTCAAAGGTCGGGTCGCCGATGAAATCCACAGTCACGCCGTTGCTGTCGGTCAGCAGCAGCACATAGCCCATGCCCGCGACCTGCCGGTACAGCGCCTCCAGCCCAAAGCGGGCCATGCGGAGAAACTCGTCCATCGCGTCGCGGTGAACCCGCAGCCGTTCCTGCGGCAGAATGCGGGCCTCGCGCCCGATGGTCGGATCCAGCCGGTGATCGACGACGCAGCGCCGCCACGACGCCTCGATGATGGGATCGCGGTTGGACGCGACGCCGCCGGAAACACGGACCAATTCGTCAATGTGCGCCGTGCGCGCGCTGTTCATCGCCGGGCCACCCGCTGACAGTCGGTTGCGCCAACCAACAGATTGGCGCGTACACTAGCAACCGCCCGCCCTTGAACGCAACATGTGCCAAAGCATCAGAGCGCCCTTGAGCCGAAGGTGATAGGCGACCGACCGACGCTTACGCCTTTCCCAGCCCAAGCTGGGCGTGGCGTCCGGGATGGCTGCGGCGCAGGGCGGCGGCGCGGACCAGCCCCAGCAGCATGGCCAGCGGCAGCATGGCCGGAATGGCCCAGGACAGCGCCCCGTCGGACCCCGTCAGCACGTTGAAATGCACGATGGCGAGAACCAACACGGCGGCCAACAACAGCCCTGACGCCACGGGCAGGATCAGGGTGCGCAGGGGGCCTTCGCTGCGGTTGGTCATCTTGCGGAAAAACAGGATCACCGCGACCGACGTCATGGTCATCAGCGCGATGACGCACAGCGTCGCCAGATTGGTCAGCCAGGAGAACAGGGTCAGCACCGGATCGGAACCGCTGACGACAAAGGCGGTCATGACGACGAAGGCGATGGCGGTTTGCAGAACCGATCCGGCGTGCGGGCTTTGATGCACCGGGTGGGTTTGCCCCAGAATTTCCGGCAACAGCCCTTCCCGGCCAATCGAGTAGAAATAGCGGGCCGCCGAATTGTGGAAGGCCAGCAAGGCCGCGTAGACGCTGCTGACCAGCAGGGCGCTCATCGCCGCCGACAGCCAGGGACCGGCGTAGCGATCCGACAGAGTGAAGGTGAAGGTTGTCGGGTCGGACAGGCCGGAAATCGTCTCCACCACCTTGTCGGCGCCGACGCCGACGATCAGGCACCAGATCGAGAAGGTGTAAAAGCCGCCGATCAGCAGCACTGAAATGTAGGTCGCCAACGGAATGGTGCGTTCGGGATTCTTGGCCTCCTCCCCATAAATCGTCGTCGCTTCAAAACCGACGAAGGAGGCGAAGCAGAACAGCAAGCCGATGGCGGGCGCGCCGCCCAGCAGCGCCGGCAGGGTGAAGGAGACGGTGCTCAACCCCTCCGCCCCATGGCTTTTCAAGATGAACAGGTCGAGCAGGAAAACGACGACATACTCGCCGATCACCAGCAGCGCCAGGATCCTGGCCGACAGATCGACCTGCCGATAGCCGAAGATGGCGACCGTGACCATGGCGGAATAGGCCCAGCCCCACCAGGGCAGATCAATACCGATCATGTCCTTCATAAAGGCGGCGGTGGCCACGCCATGCAGGCCGTACAGCCCCACCTGCATCGCGTTGTAACCGAGAATGGCGAGCGCGGCGGCGGCGGCCCCCATTTGCCCGCCGCAGCCCCGCGCGACAAAGGCGTAAAAGCCGCCCGCGTGGGTGACGTGGCGGGCCATGGCGGTGTAGCCCGCCGAAAACATCAGCAAAATGCCGATGACGGCCAGCAGCAGCGACGGGGTTCCCGGCCCGTTGCCCAGCATCATGCCGATGGGCAAACCGCCCGCGATGGCGGCCAACGGCCCGGCGGCGGAAATCACGAAGAAAACGATGAAGCCGACGCCAAGGGCGCCTTTCCTCAATTCGTTGTTGGAAGCACGTCCCTGAACCGATGTTGTCATTGGAACCTCTCCAAACGAGCCGGGCCGCAGAGGCGGACTCGGCAAATGGCGCACGAAGGCGAGAGGCGCAGAGATTCCGGCGGATCACTGTGCAGCGAGCGTCGCCGGTCCTGCTGTTCATTGTTTGGCGGCTTGGCCGCGTTTTTTGAGGTCGCCCCCGATCCGGGATGGACGGATCGGGGGCGCCGGTTGGGTCGCACGGCTTGCGGGCGGGGCGCGCTCCCACCCGCAAACGGGGGGAAGGGTTAGACGACGGCGAAGTAATTCTTGGTGAAGACGGGGGTTTCGACCCGCCACAGGATCGGCGCGCCTTTTTGGATGAACCAAGCGTCGCCGGGCTGGTAGGTCTGGCTCTGGCCGGTGGTTTCGTCGGTCAGGGTGACGGTTCCCTCGACGACGACGGCGTGTTCGGTGAAGGGGTAGACCATGCGGAAGACGCCTTGCGTGCAGGAGAACCAACCGCAGCTCACCGGCGCGTCGGGCGCGCCATGCTCCATCTTGCCAAAGGCCTTGACCTCGCCTTCGAGAATGGTGGAGCCGAGATCGGCGACCGTGCCCCAGGCGTCAAGATTGGCGGGCGGCTGGCCGGGTTTGATCGGAAGCATGAGACATCCTTTGTCGTGATGGTGGTTGGGGTGGTGGTTGACAGGCTACGGCATTCACACATCTTCGGTTTAGGCAACTCATTGGAAGAAAAGAACTTTTCTCCGTCATTCCCGCGAAGGCGGGAATCCAGACTTACCCACAGAGTTCGTCTGGCAAACTCTGGATCCCCGCCTTCGCGGGGATGACGGGAAAGCCGTTTTATTTCAGTTGGTTGCGGCAAGAAAAAGATGCGTGAATGCCGTAGGGTTGAAACGGGGATCAACGGCGACCGTTGAAGAAGCCCGACAGTTGGTGCCAGGTCTTGGCCGCCGACATGACGGCGGGGCGCAGGTGGTCCTTGCCGAAAATGCTGACATGCGGGATGGAACTCATCAGGTCGTAACGCTCCGACCCTTCGCTCATCCCCTCGGCCAGAACCTTGCACACGATGTGGCTGGGGGTGACGCCGAAGCCGGAATAGCCCTGGACGTAAAAGGCGTTGGGGCGTCCCGGCAAGCTTCCGATCTGCGGGAACAGGTTGGCCGAGCAGGCCATCGGCCCGCCCCAGGCCAGATCGATTTTCACGTCGGCGAGGTAGGGGAAAACCTTCAGCATCCGCGCCCGGTTCCACGCCGCCAGATCGCCCGGCACATAATCAATGAAGTCGGTGGCGGCGCCGAAGAGCAGGCGGTTTTCGTTGGTGATCCGGTAGTAATCAATCACCGGGCGGATGTCGCTGTAGGCCCCCCGGATCGGGCTGATTTTCAGACACAGCTCGTCGGACAGCGGTTCGGTCGCCATCTGGAAAGCGTAGGTGTTGATCGTCTTCGGCGCGATGGACGGTTCCATCTTGTTGAGGAAGGAATCGCAGGCCCACAACAGCTTCGAGGCGCGGACGCTGCCCGCGTTGGTGCGCACGGTGATCCGCGATCCGTACTCCACCGCGATCACCGGACTGTTTTCAAAGATGCGGGCGCCGTGGCCGCTCAGCGCCTTGGCCTCGCCCAGCAGCAGATTCAGCGAATGGACGTGGCCGCCGCCCATATGCTTCAAGGCGGCGCGGTAGGCGGTCGAGCCGACGACGTCCTGCACGCGCGCGCCGCTGACCAGTTCGATGTCTTCGTCGGGCGCGACCTGCTGGAACTCCTTCTGCCAGATTTTCAGGGTGTTTTCCTGCCGCTCGTTGAAAGCGAGATAGCCGTAGCCGTTGCGGAAATCGGCGTCGATGCCGTACCGGGCGATGCGCGACTGGATGATGCCGGCGCCCAGATTGGCGATGGCGAACAGCGTCTCCATCCCCTTCGGGCCGACATGTTTCTTCACCTTTTCCAGATCATGGCCGATGCCCGCCATCACCTGCCCGCCGTTGCGGCCCGTGCCGCCATAGCCCAGATGCCGGGCCTCCAGCACGACGATGTTGGTGATCCCCTTTTCGGCAAGCTCCAGGGCGGTGTTGATTCCGGAAAAGCCGCCGCCGATCACCACCACGTCGGCGTCCAAATCCTGCGTCAGGCGCGGAAAGGCCAGATCATATTTCCGCGTCGCCGTGTAGTAGTTCCGGGAATCGAGCGTGTTCATCGGATGTGTCATGGTGGCCGTCTTTCCGCGTGACGAACCCCGACGAACCGCAGCGCGCGTTCCGCCGACTGCGTGTTCCCGTGGGTGATCGGGTTTTGAACATGGCCACAGGATGGCGCCGTCGCCCGACGCCAACTTGATCCTGTGCGCCAATAATTTGATAATCAGCGCCACTGTGCGAGTTTTATGGGCGGCGGCATCAAGAGCCTATTTTTTAGGCAATTGTTCCGCCGCCCTTGGCGTCGCTCACCCCGCCGTTCACCCCGGCAAGGCGACGCAGACGGATTTGGTTTCCAAATAATGCTCCAGCACGGCGCG
Organism: Azospirillum cavernae; assembly: GCF_003590795.1. Classification (GTDB taxonomy): domain Bacteria; phylum Pseudomonadota; class Alphaproteobacteria; order Azospirillales; family Azospirillaceae; genus Azospirillum; species Azospirillum cavernae. The sequence goes on along the minus strand of NZ_QYUL01000004.1, from coordinate 332,461 downwards.
GCCATGCTCGCGCCCGATGCCGGATTCCTTGAAGCCGCCAAAGGGCATGGCCGGGTCCAGCACATTGTGGGTGTTGACCCAGACGGTTCCGGCCTTCAGCCGCGCCGCCATGCTGTGGGCGACGCCAAGGTCGCGCGTCCACACCGACGCCGCCAGCCCGTAACGGCTGTCGTTGGCGCGCGCGACGACCTCGTCCAGATCGCGGAAGGGCAGGGCGACGGCGACCGGGCCGAACACCTCGTCCCGCACGATCTCCATGTCGTCGCGCGTGTTGACCAGCAAGGTCGGCTTGACGAAAAAGCCCGGCCCAGCGACGGGCGCGCCGCCGCTCAACGCCTCGGCCCCATCGGCCAGCGCCCGTTCGACGAAGCCGAAGACGCGCGTTTGTTGCTTGGCCGAGATGACCGGGGTGATCTGGCTTTCCGGGTCCAGGCCGCCGCCCAGCCGCAGCGACGACGCCACGCCCGCGATGTCGGCGACGACGCGGTCGAAGATGTCGGCGTGGATGTACAGCCGCGACCCGCAGGTGCAAACCTGCCCCTGGTTGAAGAAGACCCCCAGATTGGCCGCCAAGCCGGGATGGGCCGGATCCATGTCGGGGAACATAATCATAGGCGATTTGCCGCCCAGCTCCAGCGTGAAGCGGGCCATGCGGGCGACCGCCGCCGCGCCGACCTGCCGCCCGACCTCGGTCGATCCGGTGAAGGCGATCTTGTCCACGCCCGGATGCGCGGTCAGCGCCGCCCCGGCGACCGCCCCGACGCCGGTGACGACGTTGACGGCGCCCGGCGGCAAACCGGCCTCCAGGCACAATTCGCCCAGCCGCAGGGCGGTCAACGGCGTTTCGTCGGCGGGCTTCAACACCACCGTGCAGCCGGTGGCCAGCGCCGGGCCGATCTTCCAAACCGCCATCAGCAGCGGGAAGTTCCACGGCACGATGGCCCCGACGACGCCGACCGGCTCGCGCCGGGTGTAGGCGTGAAAGCGGGTTCCCGGCGGCACGCCGATGGAGACGTCCAGCGTTCTGCCTTCGATCTTCGTCGCCCAACCGGCCATGTAGCGCAGGAAATCGACCGATGCCCCGACCTCAAGGGCGCGGGAGAGAGTGATCGACTTGCCGTTGTTGACGGTTTCCAACTGCGCCAGCTCTTCGCCGTCGCGCTCGATCAAATCAGCCAACCGCAACAGGATCCGTTCGCGGTCCACCGGGCGCGCCCGCGCCCAATCCCCCTCCAACGCCCGGCGGGCGGCGCGGACGGCGGCGTCCACATCCGCCGCCCCGGCGGCGGGAACCTGGGCCACGGGCTGGCCGGTGGCCGGGTCATGCACGGTCATGACGGCGTTTGAGACCGCCATCGGGCGATCCGCCCCGACGATCAAAGCGTGGCGTCGGGCCAGAAATTGGGCGACGGCGGGGGACAGGCGGCTGTCGTGCGACAGCGGCGCGGGATGCTGATCCATGGCGGTCACGGTTTCCCAAGGGCGTTGGCGGCGCGCGGCGATTGCTGCGGTCACGGAAAGCGGTAAGGACGGATTATTCTTGCCGATCGCGGTCGTCCGCACCCGACCAAAGACGCCATATCCTTGACCTTTCGCGCCACCGCGCGCGGAGGTCAAAAACGCCGGACGTCAGGTCGTGGCCTCGCGCCCCCGCGCCGCTTTCCGGTAGGCGGATGGCGTTTGGCCGAACCAGCGGCGGCAGGCGCGGGTGAAGCAGGCCCCGTCAGCGTAGCCCAGAATGTGGGCGATTTCCGTCACCGACAGGTCGGTGTCGGCCAGATAGGTTTCGGCCATCGTCCGACGCTTGTCCTGCTTGATCGCGCCAAAGCTTTCGCCGGATTTTTGCAGGGCGCGTTGCAGGGTGCGGGCCGACACGCCAACGGCGCGCGCCGTCTTGTGGACGCCGACGGCGCCGTCTTCGGGCCGATGGTCGGACAGGATGCGGCGCACCTCGTCCTCCATCGAGCGGACCGGCATCGCCCGTTCCAGCAGGGTGCGGAGATACTGCTCGACGATGGGGCTGACCCGGCGGTCCATCAGGTTTCCAGCGATGGCGAGGTCGCTGGCCGGAAAGATCAGGCTGTTGACGCCCTGGTCGAAATAGAGCGGCGCGCCAAAAAACCCGTCATGCGCCTGTCGGCTGAGCGGGGCGCTGTGCTCGAAATGCACCTCCAGTGGGCGCCAACTGTTGCCCGCCATGGCGCGCATCAGCGTCGTCACCATCGCCAGCGAATAGTCGGCGTCCTGGCGGCGGCGGCGGATGCGCGCGTCCTCGATCCGGTAATGGAAGACGCAGGTCGGGCCGTCCTGCGCGATGCGGCTGGTGGTCGCCTGCTGCGCCAAGCCGATGTAGTCGATGAAGCCCTTCAGCGCCGTCCCGATGGTGGGGGAGCTGATGAACAGCAGGCCGATGGGGCCAAGGGTGAAGGGGGTGATGTCGCGCGCGGCGAACAGGCCGAAATTGGGATCGCCGAAATGGGCGGCGGCCCCCTCGAACGCCTCGACATACTGGCGCAGCGGGATTTCCCGGCAGGGGTCGGCCAGCATCGCTTCCGACAGGCCATAGCGCCCCAACAGCGCGTCGGGAGACTGCCCCCGGCGCTTGATGGAATCGACCAGGGGCTGCATGACCGTGGCCCAGGTCTTAGGCTCGCGGTCGGAGGGCGGGGACGGCGGCAAAGGGCGGAACCATGGCGGGCGGGCGTGTCGCCAAAATTATGGCGTCATCGGCGACCGCCATCAAACAGGATGTGGGCAAGATATGGAAGGGCCGGACCATCCGACGCGCGCATGGTCCGGCCTTGCCCCAGCCGATCAGACGCCGAGCTTGGGCACCGCGTGGGTGTCGAGCGCGACGCAGATGTTCTTGGTTTCCATATAGAAATCAAAACTGTAATCGCCGCCGTCGCGGCCGATGCCGCTGGCCTTCATGCCGCCGAAGGGGGTGGGCAGATGGCGGTTGTTTTCCGAATTGATCCACACCATCCCGGCGTCGAGCTTCAAGGCGACGCGGTTGGCCCGCCCGATGTCGCGCGTCCACACATAGCCGGTCAGGCCATAGGGAATGTCGTTGGCGATGGCGACCGCGTCGGCCTCGTCCTCAAAGGGAATGGCGGTCAGGACCGGGCCGAAAATTTCCTCCTGCGCGATGCGCATCCGGTTGTTGGCGTTGGTGAACAGGGTCGGGCGGACGTAATGGCCGTCGGTCCCCAGCTCTTCGGCGCGGACGCCGCCGACTTTCACCGTCGCCCCATCCTCCCGCGCGATGGCGCAATAGCCCAGCACCTTGTTCAGGTGACGCTCGTGCACCAGCGGACCGACCTCCGTCGCCGGATCCAGCGGGTGGCCGACCTTGATGCGGGCGACCCGCTCGGCCAGACGCTCGACGAAGGAATCATGGATGCCGCGCTGGACCAGCAGGCGCGACGACGAGGTGCAGCGCTGGCCGTTCAGGCTGTAGATCATGAAGACCACGGCGTCGAGCGCCCGGTCCAGATCGGCGTCGCCGAACACGATGACCGGATTCTTGCCGCCCAGCTCGAAATGCACGCGCTTCAGCGTCGGCGCGCCCTGGGCCATGATGTGGCTGCCGGTGGAGGATTCGCCGACGAAGGCCACCGCCTTGATCGCCGGATGCTCGGTCAGGGTCTTGCCCGCCTCTTCGCCCAAGCCGTTGACCAGATTGACCACGCCCGCCGGGACGCCCGCCTCGGTCATGATTTCGGCCAGCAGCATGGCGGTCAACGGACTCCATTCGGCGGGCTTGTGGACCACCGTGCAACCGGCGGCCAGCGCCGGGGCGATCTTCCAGGTGGACAGCATGAAGGGCGTGTTCCACGGCGTGATGACCGCCACCGGCCCCAGCGCCTGGCGCAGGGTGAGGTTCAGATGCGTCTCGGTCGGCAGCGACAGGCCGTTGGCGGCGTCGGGCGCGCGGTCGGCGAAGAAGCGGAAATTCTCCGCCGCGCGTTCGGCGGCCTTGCTCATGAAGCGGATCGGCTGGCCGCTGTCCAGGCTCTCCAACAGGGCGATGTCCTTGGCGCGGGCCAGAATGCCGTCGGCGACCTTGTGCAGGATGCGTTTGCGCTCCGTTCCCGGCAGGGCGGCCCAGGCGGGGAAGGCGCGTTCGGCGGCGCTGGCCGCCGCGTCCACGTCGGCGGCGTCGCCCGCATGGACCTGGTTGATGACGCCGCCGTCGATGGGCGACAGATTGTCGAACAGCTTGCCCGACCGACCGGGGACTTCCCGCCCGTCGATGAAATGGCCAAGCGGCTTGGCGCGGAAGCGGGCGAGCAGGGTTTCGGCGGCGGCGAGATTCGAGTCCAAGGCGTTGGTCATGGCGTTTCACTCCTCATGGGGCAGAGAGCCGGTGTTTTTTGGGCGTTGGCCGCGCAAAGCCCGCGCGCCGACCGCAGAACCGGAACGACGGTTCCGGGGCGAAGGGGACGGCGGTTGGTCGGGTGCATTTGATTGCGGCGTTAATATTTAACATGTTATATAAATCGACGCCGCAGGCTGTCAAGCGGTTTTGCATCCCGCACCCATCGCGCTATCCTGCGCCGCGCCATCACCGAACGAATTGGGCAGTATCTTGGGAAGACCACCATCCAAACGCGCCGCGTCGAAACACGCGGCGCCGGACCTGATCGCCGCCGACGCGCCGCGCGGGGAGATCCGCGCCTTCAAACGCTCTTTGCCGATGGCGCTGCTGAAGGCGCGCGAAGCGGTGATGAGCCGCTTCCGCCCGACCCTGCACGCCCATGATCTGACCGAACAGCAATGGCGCGTGCTGCGCGCCCTGACCACGGCGGAGGAGTTCCGCGCGGGCGAGTTGGCGCGGGTCAGCAGCATCAGCATGCCCAGCCTGTCGCGCATCCTGCGCGCGCTGGAAAAGCGCGCGCTGATTCAGCGCGGGGTGGAGGACAAGGATCTGCGCGCCGCGCAAATCTCCATCACCGCCAGCGGGCGCGAACTGATCGCCCTGATCGCCCCGCACAGCGAACGCCGCTACGCCGAAATCACCACGGCTTTCGGCGAAGACCGGCTGGCGACCCTGTACGGCCTGCTGGACGAGCTGGCCGCCTGCCTGAACGACGGCGCCGAAGCGCCGCCGGAGGATGAGGAATAGAAACGGGACTTCGTCGAACTGTTCAGCGCGCGCGGAGCGTTTGGCAGGCGGCCTTCGAAACCGGCTTTGCTGAAGACAGAACGTCCGCCAGCACGCTGACCAGAGCGGGGGCCGGATGCCCATTGACGACAGCCGCGCGCGCGTTTGCCCGGAGATCCCGGCAAAAGACGTTGCGCCCAACCGTCAGGTTGTCCCGCAAGTGAGACAGCGCCTGTCCCCGTTGTTCAACCGTTCCATGGGCGTAAAACAGGAATCCGCACAAAAGCTCGACGGGAAGAGGATCATAGAGGGTTGACATCCAGGCCGAAGATTTGACCTCCGCAATCAAAGCCAGCCCCTCGTCAATCCGTCCGGTGGTGGTTAGCAGCAACGCGAACGCCATTGCCGTGATGGGGTGATTAGTGGACGCCTTGCGGGATTGACGAAAGCAGTCTTCCGCCTGATGAAGATCGCCTTGCCGCCACAGAAATTCAGCATATGCGCCGATGTACGACGCGTTGAGCTGTGGGTATCCATAGTCTATCCCGGCGGCGCGTTGAAAAATTGCATTAGCGCCAACCGAATCGCTCTTTCGATTTTCGAGGAACGAAGCGAAGTTATTGAGAATCATCCCAAGTTCAGGCGACTTTGCCGGGGCCATTTCAATGGCGCGCCGATACAGCGCTTCCGCCTTGTCAACGTCCTCCCCCGCTCCGACGAAACCAGCGCAGTGGGCCAATCCGGTCGGGCTGGGCCGCTCAAGCAAGCGGTTGTAGATATCGGTTGCCGCAGAACGGTCTCCGCGAAATCTGAGCGTGAAATCACCAAAAAGCGCGATCAGATCAGCATTGTCTGGATGACCTTTGATGGCTTGTCGGATCATTTGCTCCGCTTCGTCGATTTGACCATGTCGGATTCGGGTGGAAATCGCGATCATCATGTCCAGAACCCCGGAATCTGGAAAATCCGCCGTCGCCGTTATGGCGGCGCCTGTGACATGGGCTTTCAGCTTTGACCAACTGGCAAAGCCATAATCACGAGCTGTGGCGAATTGCGCGGTGGCGAGGGTCGCCGTTGGGTTGACCAGCCGCAGTTCCTTCAACTGCCGCTTGGCTTCTTTCTTTAAGTGATCAAGGTTGGGGCGTTCAGGGAGCGCCCGGCGTGAATCCGAGGCTCCGGAAATTTGGCTGCCCATGGAATCCTTCCTTCCCATCATCGCCCGTTGTCCGCATTGCCGGGCAGGAAGTCAGGGATTGGTGTTCTTTGTACCGATTGGGCTAAGCCCTTCACGCGGACCGTCGGCCCATCGCGAGGCCGGGCAAAAGAATACACGCCGGAAACACCAGCCGCCATTCCGAAAATGCCCGTCCTCCTGACAGGATTGAGGTTCTCCTACAAACCACCCATGCACAGGTATTTGATCTCCACATAATCCTCGATCCCGTATTTCGAGCCTTCGCGCCCGAAACCGGATTGCTTGACGCCGCCGAAGGGGGCGACGGCGGTGGAGATCAGGCCGGTGTTGATGCCGACCATGCCATATTCCAGCGCCTCGCCCACCCGCCAGACGCGGGCGGCGTCGCGGGTGAAGAGATAGGCGGCAAGGCCGTAATCGCTGTCGTTGGCCATCCGCACCGCTTCGGCCTCGTCGGTGAAGCGGACCAGCGGGGCGACCGGGCCGAAGATTTCCTCCACCGCCACCCGCATCGACGGGGCGACGTCGGTCAGCACCGTCGGCGCGAAGAAGGTTCCGCCCAGCGCGTGGCGTTGGCCGCCGATGGCGACGCGCGCGCCCGACGCCACGGCGTCGGCGACGAGATCCTCCACCTTGGCGATGGCGGGGGCGTCGATCAGCGGGCCTTGCTGAGTCGCCGGATCCAGCCCATCGCCGACGGTCAGCCCGGCCACCGCCTCGACCAGCAGGGCGGCGAAGCGGTCATACACCCCGTCCTGCACCAGAAAGCGGTTGGAGCAGACGCAGGTCTGGCCCGAATTGCGGTATTTCGAGACGAGCGCGCCCGCCACCGCCGCGTCCAGATCGGCGTCGTCAAAAACGATGAAGGGGGCGTTGCCGCCCAGCTCCATCGACAGGCGCTTGACCGTCCCGGCGCTCTGGGCGATCAGCAGGCGACCGATTTCGGTCGATCCGGTGAAGGTCAGCTTGCGCACCACCGGGCTGGCGGTCAGCACCGCGCCGATGGCCCGCGCGCGCCCGGTGACGACCGACAGCACGCCCGCCGGAATCCCGGCCCGTTCGGCCAACACCGCCAGGGCCAGCGCCGACAGCGGCGTCTGTTCGGCGGGCTTGACGATCATCACGCAGCCCGCCGCCAACGCCGGGGCGACCTTGCGGGTTATCATCGCCGCCGGGAAGTTCCAGGGCGTGATGGCGGCGCAGACGCCGACCGGCTCCTTCACCACGACGATGCGGCGGTCGGCCTGCGGGGCCGGGATGACGTCGCCATACAGCCGCTTGGCCTCCTCCGCGAACCATTCGACGTAGGAGGCGGCGTAGTCGATTTCCCCGCGCGCCTCGGCCAGCGGCTTTCCCTGCTCCAGCGTCATCAAAATCGCCAGATCCTCGCGGTTCTCGACGATCAGCTCGAACCAGCGGCGCAGCAGGGCGGAGCGCTGGGCGGCGGTGCGGGCGCGCCACGCCGGAAAGGCGGCTTGCGCGGCGGCGATGGCGCGTTCGGTTTCAGCCTCGGCGCAGCGCGGGACATGGGCGATGACGGCCCCGGTCGCCGGGTTGGTCACGGCGACCCGCTCCCCGCTGTCGGCCTCGATCCAGGCTCCGGCCAAGAAACAGCGTTCGCGAAGAAGATCGCGGTCGGTCAGAACGGTCATGGGACAAGATCCTTGAAAAGTCGCCTTTGGCTTTTGAACGGTCGATGGCATCGCGTGCGGCCCTTCTCCCCTTGCGGGAGAAGGGGTGGGATGAGGGGTGCAGACGGCTGAAAGCCGTTGGAAATCTTAGCTTCCACCCCCTCACCCCAACCCCTCTCCCGCAAGGGGAGAGGGGCTTCGCAGAGTCTGCGGCCTATGAGAAACCGAACGCGTTCGCCCGGCTTGGAAAGGAAGCGGTCAGTACCCGCCGCCGGGCGTGGTTGGCGCGGGCGGGGCGTCCGTTTGCGGGTCACGGAAGCGGGCGGCCAAGGCCGAGGCGGCGCGGGCGTAAAGCGTCGTGTCCACCCCGACGCCGACGAACAGCGCGCCCGCCGCCAAATAGGCGCGCGCGACGGTCTCGTCGGTGGCCAGAACGCCCGGAGCCTTTCCGGCCTGACGGACGCGGGTCATGCCCTGTTCGATGGCGGCGCGCACGGTCGGGTGGTTCGGCTGGCCGCGCAGCCCCATCGAGGCCGACAGATCCGCCGGGCCGAAAAACACGCCGTCCACGCCGGGGACGGCGGCGATGGCGTCGAGATTCTCCAGCCCGCGCACGCTTTCCACCTGGACCAACAGGCAAATCTCCGCGTCGGCCTCCGCCAGATAGTTGGGGACGCGGTTCCAGCGCGAGGCGCGGGCCAGCGAACTGCCGACGCCGCGCACGCCGTCGGGCGGGTAGCGGGTGGCGGCGACCAGCGCGGCGGCCTGCTCCGCCGTCTCCACCATCGGGATCAGCAGCGTCTGCACGCCCAGATCCAGCATCTGCTTGATGAGCGCCGTGTCGCCGATCACCGGGCGGACGATGGGGTGGCTGGTCGGGTAGGCGGCGATGGCCTGCAACTGGGCCAGGACGCCGCGCAGATCGTTCGGCGCGTGCTCCCCGTCGATCAGCAGCCAGTCGAAGCCGGAACCGGCGGCGATTTCGGCGCAATAGGCGTCGGCCAGCCCCAACCACAGGCCATATTGCGGCAACCCCGCCGCCATCGCCCGTTTGAACGCGTTTTCCGGTGTCTTCATGACGGCGCTGTCTCCCTCAGACAAAGCGGAAGGCGATGGACCCGAAGGGGCCATAATCGCAGTGAAAGGTATCACCGGACCGCGCCGGAACGGGACGGGTGAAGGAACCGGCCAGCACGATTTGCCCCGGCTCCAACGCCACGCCATGGGGGGCGTATTTGCGGGCGAGCCAGGAAATGCCGTTGGCCGGGTGGTTCAGCACCCCCGCCGCCACGCCGGTTTCCTCGATCACGCCGTTGCGGTGGAGCAGCGCGGCGGCCCAGCGCAGATCGCTGTCGAGCGGGCGCATGGGCCGTCCGCCCATGATGATTCCGGCGTTGGCGGCGTTGTCGGAAATCGTGTCCATCACCTTGCGCGGGCGTTTGGAATCCGGGTCGACGCGGTGGCAGCGGGCGTCGATGATCTCCACCGCCGGAATCACGTAATCGGTCGCCGTCAGCACGTCGAACAGGGTGACGTTCGGCCCCTCCAACCGGCTTTTCAGGATGAAGGCCAACTCGACCTCGACCATCGGCGCGATGAAGCGGTCGAGCGGGATGTCGCCGCCGTCGGCGAAGATCATGTCGTCGAGCAGCGCGCCGTAATCCGGCTCCGTGATTTGCGAGGATTGCTGCATGGCGCGGGAGGTCAGGCCGATCTTGTGGCCGACCAGCGTGCGCCCTTCGGCGATCTTGGCGGCGACCCAACAGCGTTGGATGGCGTAGGCGTCCTCGATGGTGATCTCGGGATGGTCCAGCGAGATCTGGCGGGTCGGCGCGCGGGTCTGTTCGGCCTGGTGCAGACGGGCGGCGGCGGCCTGGATGGTGTCTTGGCTCAGCATCGGATGTGCGCCCTTACTTCTTGTAGCGGGGGTGGATGTTGTTCTGCTTCCAGGTTCCGGCCTCGCTGAACTCCTGGATCTCCAGCGACAGGGCCAGAAAGCGGCGGGCGAACAGGGCGGCGAAATGCTCCGTCACCATGGCGAACAGGGCGTCGCCCGCCGCCTGTTTCTGTTCCGCCGTGCGCCCGGCCCCGATCTTCAGCGTCAGATGGACGAAGGCGTCGTCCGCCGCGCCGTCGGCGACGCAATAGTCGGTCAGACGGACGGCGCGCGACCGGATGCCGCCAATGGGAAACACCCCGTTCTGCGCGATCAGCACGGCGTTCGCCTTGCGCAGCAGATCCGGGATGGCGGCCTCCTCGGCCAGATTGTCGGTGTGTTCGACGATGAGATGCGGCATCGCGGGGCGCGCCTTTTCGTTGGGGGAGAGTCGGGGTTCGGGGCGCGATTGCCCCCTCCCCAACCCTCCCCCGCGTTGCGGGAGAGGGAGTCAGAACGCTTGTCGGTGGGCGGCGGAGTTCCCTCTCCCGCTGACAAGCGGGGGAGGGTTAGGGAGGGGGCCGCACCCCCGACGCCCTCAGACCGAAAACACCGCGTTGATCTGCCCGGTGCCGGACGACGGGAAATAGGGCGTCACGATGTCCACCGTTCCCTGATACTGGTCCCAGCCCAGCGCGCCGAACAGCATGGCGGTGTCGTGCATGTTGCCTTCGCCCCAGCATTTTTCCGCGTACATCGGCAGCATGGCGGTGAAGGTCGCCCAATCGCCCTGTTTCCACAGATCGACGACGCGCCGATCAACCTGCTCCAGGAACGGATCCCACATCTTGTGGAGATACTCCTCCGACACGCCGTTCTGGGCGAAGCGGTGCGACAGCGACCCGCTGGCGAGGATCGCCACCGTGCCGTCATACTCCTCCTCGATCGCCTTGCGCACCGCGCGGCCCAGCGTGGCGCTGTCCTTCAGATCATGCACGGTGCAGAGCGCCGACACCGACACGACCTTGAAACGCTGGTCTTCGTTCATGTAGCGCATCGGCACCAGCGTGCCGTATTCCAACGTCAAACTCGTGTCGGAATGGGCGCGGGTGCGCACCCCGGCGGCGGTCGCCGCGTCGGCCAAAAGCTGGCCCAGCGCCGGGTTGCCGGGATAGGCGTAGGGCAAATTCTTGATGAAGTGTGGCAGCTCGTTGCTGGTGTAGACGCCCTCGAAAGCGGGGGCGCAATTGACGTGGAAGCCGGAATTGACCAGCCAATGGGTGTCGAACACCACGATGGTGTCCACCCCCAGATCGCGGCAGCGGCGGCTGATTTCCTTGTGACCGGCGATGGCGGCGTCGCGGCAACCCTTGTGCGGGCCGTCCAGCTCCGACAGATACATCGACGGGACATGCGTGATTTTGGCGGCGAGCGCGAGCGTGCCCATGGCGTTCCTCCTGTGGTTTTTTGGCGTTGGTTGGCTTTTGGCGGGTGGTTTTAAAGCTCGCCGACGATGTGGTTCATCCGACGATGTGACTCACAAGGCTGCCGACGCCCTCGATCTCCGTTGTGACGACGTCGCCGGGCTTGACGTCCGCCAGCCCGTCCGGCGTGCCGGTCAGGATGACGTCGCCGGGCGACAGGGTCATGATCGACGACAGATAGGCGATCAGATGCGGCACGTCGAAGATCATGTCGCGCGTGCCGCCGCTTTGCGTCTCCACCCCGTTGACCAGGGTGCGCAGGCGCAGGTCCATCGGGTTGGGAACGTCGGCGGCGTCCACCAGCCAGGGGCCGAGCGGCGTGCAGCCGTCGCGGTTCTTCACCCGCAGATTCGGGCGGTAGTAATTTTCCAGATAGTCGCGGATGGCGTAATCGTTGGCCACGCTGTAACCGGCCACCACCTCATAGGCGCGCGCGCGCGGGACGTCGCGGGCGGTCTGGCCGATGACCACCGCCAACTCGCATTCGTAATGCATGAAGGCGACGCCGGCGGGGCGGCGGGTGCGGGATTGGTGGCCGGTGATCGTGTTCGGCCCCTTCAAAAAGACCAGCGGCGTTTCCGGCGGCTTGAAGGCCAACTCCTTCGCGTGGTCGGCGTAGTTCAGGCCCAGCGCGAAGATCGTGCGCGGCTCGACCGGCGGCAGCCACGCCTCCACCGCCTCGGCGGCGATGACGCGGCCATCGCTCAGGCGCAGGGCCTCGCCCTCGGCTGTGGTGGTGGCGGTCGCCGCGTGGACGACGCCCTCATAGCGGACGCGGGCGTGCTTCATGGCGCGGCTCCCTCGATGGTGATCTCCAGACGGTCGAAACCGTCAATCTCCAGCGCGACGCGGTCGCCCGGTCCGGCTTGCGGCCCGTTCAACGCGATGCCCAGCGTCAGCGTGTCGCCCGCCCGCAAGGTCATGAAATCGGTGACGTCGGCCAGCAAACGCGCCGCTGGACGCAGCAGATCGGACAGGCCGCGTTCGGCGACGAGCACGCCATTGACCAGCGTGCGCAACGTCAACTCGGCCAGATCGCCGACCCGCCCATAGGGAACCACCGGCCCCATCGGGCAGGATCCGTCAAAGCAGCGCTCGCGCACCGGCGGGCGGTAAACCACCGGGTTGGGCAGGCTGACGTCCAGCACCGGGCGCAGACCGGCGACGGCGTCCAACGCGGTCGCCTCCGCCAACCCGGTGGAGTCGCGGCCCAGAACCAGGCCCAGCGTCGCGCCCAACTCCACACGATCCGCCCCGCGCGGGACGCGGACGGTCGCGCCCGTCGCCGCGTGGGTGTTGTAGGGCTTGATGTAAAGGACAGGGGCCTTGGGCGGGGCGGCGTAGGGCGGGGCCGTCAGCGCCGCCCCCAGCCGTTCCAGCGACGGGCGGTCGTTCAGGATCACCCCATAGACCATGCCCGAGCCATCCAAGGCGACATGTTGCGAACTCATGGGTTTCAACCTCCGATGACGCGGACGAGCCACAGGCAAACGCCCGGGCAAAAAACCAGAAGCAGGATGCGCAGCAGATCCGACGCCAGGAAGGGCAGGACGCCCAGCGCCGTTTCCCGCATCGGCACACCCTTGGCCAGCCGGTTGATGACGTACAGATTCATGCCGACCGGCGGATGGACCAGCCCGATTTCCACCACCATCAACGCGAGGATGCCGAACCACACCGATTTGTCGGCGACCGACAGGCCGAAAAACTCCAGCCCCATCACCATCGGGTAAAAGATCGGGATGGTCAGCAGGATCATGGCCAGCGAATCCATGACGCAGCCCAGCAGGATGTAGACGCCGATGATGGTGAACAGCACCAGCAGCGGCGGCATCCCGCTGTCGCGCACCCAGGCGGCCAGCTCCACCGGCATTTGCGACACCGCCAACGCCGAATTCAGCAGATCGGCCCCGATCAACACCAGGAAGATCATCGCCGTGGCCTGCGCCGTGCCGTACAGGCTGGCGACCAGTTGGGGCCAGCGCAGACCGCCCGACAGAGCGGCGATGATCCCGCAGGCCGCCGCGCCGATGGAGGCGGCTTCGGTCGGGTTGGCCCAGCCGTCATAGATGCCGACGATCACCACCAGAAAGACCAGCGCCACCGGCAACACGTTGATTTGCGCGCGCAGCCGCTCGCCCCAGGGAACCGGCGCGCTGGCCGGACCGGCGGCGGGGTCGCGCCGGACGATCAGCGCGATCACCGCCAGATAGCCAAGCGCGGCGAGAATCCCCGGAACCACGGCGGCGACGAACAGCTTGCCGATGGATTCCTGCGTCAGCACCGCGTAGACGACCAGCGGAACCGACGGCGGGATGAGGATCCCCAAGGTGCCGCTGGCCGCGAGCGTGCCGGTCGCCAACCGCCCGGAATAGCCGTGGCGCTGCAACTCCGGCAACGCCACCTGTCCCATGGTGGCGGCGGTCGCCAGCGACGATCCGCAGATCGCCCCGAACGCCGCGCAGGCCGCCGTGGAGGCCATCGCCAAACCGCCGCGCCAATGGCCGATCAACGCGCCCGCCGCCTTGAACAGCGCCTTGGACAAGCCGCCATGGGTGGCGAATTGGCCCATCAGCAGGAACAGCGGGATCACCGACAGATCATAGTTCGACAGCCGGGCGAAGGTCAGATTGTTCAGGGTGAACAGCAGCGCCGCGCTCTGCCCGTCGTTGATCGTCAGATAGATCCCGGCCCCGGCGATGAACATCGCCACGCCGATGTGAACCCGCAGCGCCAACAGCCCCAGCAACCCGCCAAAGCCGATCAACCCAATCGCCGTGCCGCTCATGACCGCGCCTCCGTCGTGTGACGAGAAAACGCAACGCTCGCGCCCGCCGACAAATCCCGCCAGCCGCGCGCCAGGGCGCACAAAGCGACCAGGGCCAGACTGGGAAGCATCCCCGCCATCGCCAGCCAGATCGGAATGCCCAGCAGCGGCGTGACCTCCGCCGCCTCGCGGATGTCCAGGGTCTGAAGCCCGGCGCGCCATGTCAAAAGCAAGGCGACCAGCCCGAGGAGCAGGTCCGACACGGCGTCCAGGAAACGGCGAACCGGCGCCGGGGCGAATTCGGTGAAGAAATCGACCCGCAAATGCTCGCCCAGCGTGGTGCAGAGCGGCAGAAAGGCCGCCGCCGCGACCGCCGTGCCGACTTGCATCAGCTCGACGTCGCCGGTGATCGGCGCGTTGGCCAGCTTGCGCCCGATGATCGAGACCAAGGACATGACGATCAAGCCGATGAACAGGCCGCCGCCGACCAGCGCGCAGCCCTTGGCGCTGGTCAACAGCAACCGTTCGACCCCGCGCGCCGCCGGTGGGTCGGCGGGCAATCCCATGGGTTCCTGCATGATGGGGACACTCCCGTGCGGATGGTCAGCGGGCGGCGAGCGCGCGGGCGTCGGCGACCAGCGCCGCGCCGTCCACGCCGCGCGCGCCAACCTCCTTCAACCAGTCCTCCTCCACCACGCGGGTGGCGGCGCGCATGGCGTCGTAATCGCTTTGGCTTTGCGTGACGACCATCCCGCCCTCCTTCACGACCTGGAGCTTGGTCGCCGCGATCACGCCGTCCCAAACCGATCCGAAGATCTCGACCAGCGGAGCGCCGCTGTTCCGGTCGATCACCGCCTTGACGTCGGTCGGCAAGGCCGCGTAGCGGGGCTTGTTCATCAACAAGGCCAGAACCGTTCCAGCGTAGTAAGGCTGACCGTTCGGCGGATCCTCGTGGAATTTGGTGACTTCCTGGAGCTTGGTCGGCGTCACGACCTCCCAGGCGGCCATCGCGCCGTCCACAACGCCTTTGGAAATCGCTTCCGTCACCTGGGCCGGGGGCATGTTGACAGGCGTGGCCCCCAGCGCGAGCAGCGCCTTGGAACTCATGCGGGTCGGGGCGCGCAGTTTCATCCCCTTCATGCTGTCCAGGCTGTCAATCGCCTTGGCGGCGGTGTGGAAGGTGTCGCCGCCGTTGGAGTAGACCGCCAGCACCTTGTAAGCGTCGAACTCCTTGACCGCGTGGCGCTCGAAAAACTCCCACACGGCGCGGCTGCCGGATTTGGCGTCGCGGACGATGAAGGGCAACTCCATCGTCTCGATGATCGGGAAGCGGCCGGCGGAATAGCCGGGGGCCGTCCACACGATGTCGGCGACGCCGTTCTTGGCGAGATCGACCAGTTGTCCCGCCGTGCCGCCCAATTGCAGCGCCGGATAAATCTGGCATTTGATCTGGCCGCCGGATTCCTCCCCCAGCTTGGCGCACCATGGCTCGATCACCTGCTTTTGCGCCGGGGAGCTGGGCGGCAGGAAATGAGCGATTTTCAGCGTGACGGTTTCAGCGGCGACCGGGCTGGCGGCCAGCAGCGCCATCAGGGAAAGACCGAGCGGTCCCACCGCGCGTTTCGCATGGGTCATTGAGGTTTCCTCCATGCCGACGCCCTCGGGGCGAATCACGGGGCGTCGGCTCGTTTGATTTTGATGTTAACAAGTTAAACATTAACATGTTAATTAGTCAAGCGGATGATTGCCCCTGCGCGCGATCTTGGGCGCGCCTCGCCGATCCCTGTTTTGGACAGGTCGGGCGCGGGGGACGCGCCCGTGTCGCGCGATCAGCGGCGGTAGGTCGGATCAACCCGATCAACGATGCGCTGAAGCGCGGCGAACGCGTCTTGGCCCGCGCCGAATTTGGGATCGAAGTTCAGCGAATCCCGGACGCATTTTTCCAGAACCGGCGTTGGGATTGGCGTGGCTTCGCCCATCGACATCGTCGCGAGCTGCACCTCGCAGGCCCGGTTGAACAGCCACATCAAGGAAAAGGCCTGCGGCAGATTGAACCCGATGGTCACAGGACCATGGTTGCGCAGCATCAGGACCGGCTTGCCCTGGGCGCTGTCCAGGATGCGCCTGCCTTCTTCGCGATGGACGGTGATGCCTTCAAACTCGTGATAGGCGATCTTTCCATACAACTGCGCGGCGTAGAAGTTGGTGAAGCTCAACCCGTCCTTCAGGCAACAGACCGCCTGGGTCGGCGTGGTGTGAACATGCATGACGCAATGGGCATCGGGCAGGGTGGCGTGGATGGCGCCGTGAAAGGTGAAGCCCGCTGGATTGATCGGCCAGTCGGAATGGCCGATGGTGGCCCCGTCGACGTCCACCTTGACCAGATTCGAGGCGCACACTTCGCTGTAATGCAGGCCAAAAGGATTGATGAGGAAATGCGCGTCCGGCCCCGGCACGCGCAGCGAGATGTGATTGTAAATCAGTTCGGTCCAGCCCAGATGATCGAAAATCCGGTACGCGGCGGCCAGTTGGACGCGCGCCTCCCATTCCTCGGGGCTGAAGCGGGCGGGACGGATGAAGGCGGAATCGGTCATTCCCATGGGTCTCCTCTGTGTCAGGGATTGGTTTGCCGGGGGCTTGCGCAACGATGGCGAACGCCGAGACAGGCCGTCACACGCCGATCATGCGCCGGACATCGGGTTTCCTCAAACGCCAAGAACCGTTGAAACAGGGCCAATCAATCCCGCCGCGCGTTTCGCATGGGTCATGAGGTTTCCTCCGTTTACGGTTGCTTTCCCGGATGCCCGCCGTGATCGGCGGCGCGCCAGGGACGCCCGTTTGTCCGTTATGATGTTAACGAGTTAAACATTAACATGTTAATTAGTCAAGCGGATGAATCGACGCGATGCGTCCCTCCCTCGGGGGCCACAGCATCGCCGTTGTCACAGCGGATTCATTGATTCGTAGGAGGATTTCTGCTCAATGTCCGGGCGGGACCGATTGCCAATTTTTTGAGCGACCATGAAACCGATGCCGAAACATGACGGTCGAAACAGCGCGGCGCGAATGGCCGGACTGGCGTTTTTGCTGGCGGCGGGCGCGGCGTCCCCCGGTCTGGCGGCGGACGCGTCCTCCCCCGCCGCGCCTGCCGCCTCCGCCCTGGACACGGCGAGTCAGACGGTTGGCGCCGCCGCGCAATCGCTCTATCAGGGCGGGTCGTGGGCCTTCTGGTCGGTCGCCGACAAAGCCGCGTCCTTTTATTCCGGGGTGGGGCAGGCGCTCTACGAAACCTCCTACATGATCGGAATCAATTCGACGCCGCTTGAGCGGGCCGATTTCGTCGATTCCATCGCCGATCTTCCGAAGGGGACCGACCCCAATCCCCCAGCGGCCAAGACGCTCCCCGCTGCGGTCCCGCCGCCGCCCACGGTCGCCACAGCCGCCCCGCCGCCGCCGTCCGACGAATCGGCGGAAACCACCGCGCTCAAGCCCATCGAACCCGGTCTTCTGGCCAATCTTCTGTATGACCGTTCGGCCCGCAACCCTGACGGGTCTTACTTCGTGCCGAAAAGCCTGCAACGCATGTTCGAGCTGCGGACCCAGCGCTTGAGCGAGACGGAGGTGCGCGCGGGCATCAAGCTGAACGGGCGGATCATCCCCGACCCCCAGGCGCATGGGCAGGTCGAGGCCGGGTTGCTGGGCCGGATCGAGCCGCCGGAAACCGGCATGCCGGTGCTGGGCGACGCGGTGAGCAAAGGCCAGGTGCTGGGCTATGTCGTGCCGGTGGTCGGGGTGGTGGACCGCAGCCAGGTCCGGCGCGAGGTCGCCCGCCTGACCCACGAAATCCGGCAAACCGCCGAAAGCATCGAAATGATGAAGCAATTCAGCTTCGTACCCTTCCGCGAGGGCAAGATCATTCAGATGGAAATCCGCCTCGACGGCTTGCGGCAGGAGCGCGCGGCCCTGCTGCCGATGCTGAAAACACAAGAGTTTCTGCGCTCCCCCATCGACGGGGTGATCGCCTCGACCACGGCGGTGGCCGGGCGGGTCGCCCAGCCGGGCGAAATGGTCTTCGACATCGTCAATCCGAAACGTCTGTGGGTTGAAGCCACGGTGCCCGATCCGATGATCGCGTCGGAGGCGGCCCCCGGAACGACCGCCACCGCCCGCACGCCGGAGGGGCAGACCCTGAACGTCACCTATGTCGGCAGCGGCCCGGCGGTGCGCCAGCAATCCACCCCGATGCTGTTCCGCATCGACAACCCGCCCAAGGGGCTGCGGGTGGGGCGCCCGGCGGCCATCCTGCTGCGCGGGGAGCATCACACCCAGCGCGGGATGCCGACGCCGCGCGCGGCGATTTCCGTGGGCGCGGACGGGCTTCAGCAGGTTTGGGAACAGACCGACGCCGAAACCTTCGTGCCGCACGCGGTTCAAACCCAGGACATCGACGCCCAGACCGTGTTGATCCTGAATGGGGTGAAAGAGGGCGCGCGGATCGTCGTTCGCGGAATCAGCCTGATGGCGCAGGTGCAATGATGGAATCGGCGATGCGGACGATGCGTCCTTTTCAACCGGCTTTGGCGCGGTTCGCGGTCCTGTGGCTGTTGATCGGCGGGTTTTTCCTTGGCCCTGCCGCCGCTTTGGCGGACGGCGACGAGGACTCCCCCGTCCGGTCGCCCCGCGTGACGGTTCACATCAACGACGCCGACGTTGTTTTGGTGGTGAATGGCGACCGGCTTTACGCCTTTGTCGACCGGGTGGACGGCAACGAGCCGCTGGAAGGGGCGACGCTCACCGTTTTGCGCAGCGGCAAGCGCGCGCCGGTGGCGCTGACCGAGCAGGCGCCCGGCCTGTTCATCGGCCCGTTCAAACGCTCCGGCCAAAGTCAGGACGTCTTCACCCTGTCGCTCAAAACCGCCGATGGCGGCGGCGAGCAGACGGCGACTCTGGTCTATGAGGACGCCGCCGCCGCCAAATCCACGGGGAGCGGCCCTGGCCGCGTGCTGGTGATCGCCCTGCTGTCCGGGCTGGTCGGCGCCGGTGGCGGCCTTCTGGCCATGCGGTGGTGGAGCCGCCGGAAGCGGCGCGTCGAAACCCCACTCCCGGCGCCGCCCGCGCACGCGGCCTGAACGCCGCCGCGTCCCTACTGTTTCCCCGCTCTTTCCACGCGTGAGGTCTTGCGATGTTCCAGGCCGTCGTCGCCTTCAGCCTGCGGCAACGCATCTTCGTTCTGGTCGCCGCGCTGATTCTGGTCAGTTGGGGCCTGTTCGTCGCCCGCGACATGCCGATCGACCTGCTGCCGGAACTGCGGCAACCCGCCGTCACCGTCGTCACCGAATCGGGCAGTCTGGCGGCGGAGGAGGTCGAACAGCTCGTCACCCAGCCCATCGAGGCGACCTTGA
The DNA here is from genome assembly GCF_003590795.1 of Azospirillum cavernae. GTDB lineage: Bacteria > Pseudomonadota > Alphaproteobacteria > Azospirillales > Azospirillaceae > Azospirillum > Azospirillum cavernae. The sequence continues at coordinate 312,999 of NZ_QYUL01000004.1, read as the reverse complement.
GCGGAACCGCCGGGGTGACGCGGGTGCGCAGCACCTCCAGCGCCGCCTTTTCCCGCGTGATGGTGGTGTTCGGTTGGGGAACCGATCCCTACCGGAACCGGCAATTGGTGACGGAACGGCTGGCCCAACTGCGCGACCGGCTGCCCGCCGGGCTGTCGCCGCAACTGGCGCCGATGTCGGCGGCCACCGGCCTCATCATGCATATGGGCGTGACCGGCGGGGCCGACCCCATGGCGCTGCGCGAGTATGTCGAATGGACCTTGCGCCCGCGCCTCCTCGCCCTGGAAGGGGTGGCGCAGGCCTTTCTGATTGGCGGGGAGGTCAAAACCTTCCGCTTCACGCCAAACCCGGTGGCGATGAGCGACCTTGGCGTCTCGCTGCAACAGGTCGAACAGGCGCTGACCGCCTTCGGCACCAACAGCAGCGGCGGCTTCGCCGAGGCCGCCGGCAAGGAATACCCGATCCGCAACATCGGCAAATCCGCTCGCCTGGACGACATGCGCAAGCTGGTGATCGCCTTCCGCGACGGCACGCCGGTGTTGCTCAGCCAAATCGGCGAGGTGCGCTTCGCCCCTCGGGTCAAGCGCGGCGACGGGGCGTTCAACGGCGTGCCGTCGGTGAACATCTCCATCGTCAAGCACCCGTCGGCCAACACCGTGCAGGTGGACGCCGCCATCCGCCAATTGCTGGCCGACATGCAAACGACGGCGCCCGCCGGGATCCGCTTGGGCCAAGTGTCCTACAGCCAAGCGGACATGATCAATGAGGCCATCGGCAATGTCGGCACGGTGGTGCGCGATGGGATCATCATCGTCGCCGTCGTGCTGATGCTGTTTCTGGCCAATGTGCGCTCCACCGCGATTTCCCTGCTGGCGATTCCGATTTCGCTGGTGGTCAGCGTCATCGTCTTTCATCTGATTGGCGCGACCCTGAACACCATGACCTTGGGCGGCATCGCCATCGCGCTGGGCGAATTGGTCGATGATTCGGTGGTGGACGTTGAAAACATCCTGCGCCGTTTGGGCGAGAACCGGAAAAAAGCCCAGCCGGATCCAACCTTGATGGTGATCGCGCGCGCCTCGCAAGAGGTGCGGTCGGGCATTGTCTACGCCACCGCGATCATTCTGCTGGTCTTCATCCCGCTCTTCGCCATGCCGGGGCAGCCGGGGCGGATGTTCGGGCCGCTGGCGATGGCCTACATCGTCTCGATCTTCGCCAGTCTGGTGGTGTCGGTCACGGTCACGCCGGTGCTCGCCTCCTACCTGTTTCCCGGCATGCGCGCGCTGGAGCGCGCCCATGAGGGCCGTTTCGTCCGCTGGCTGAAGCGGGAGAACGAGCGGGCGTTGCGTTGGGTTCTCGACCATGGGCGGCCCGTTTTGCTGAGCGTCGGCGCGGCGGTGCTGGTCGCCGCCGCCTCGGTCCCGCTGCTGCCGCGCTCTTTTCTGCCGGAATTCAACGAGGGCAACGTCTATGTGACCATGCTGCTCAGCCCGGGAACGTCGCTGGCCCAATCCTACAAGATCGGCCATATGGCGGAGCAAATCCTCATGCAGGTGCCGGAGGTCCGCGCGCTGTCCCGCCGCGCCGGGCGGTACGAGCAGGATGGCGACGGCGATCCGGTCAACGACAATGAATGGCCGATCAAGATCGTGCTGGATCAGGGGCGCAGCCGTCACGAGGTGATGGCCGACATCCGCAACCGCCTGTCGATCTTCTCCGCCGATCTGGCGGTGACGCAGTTCCTGACCGAACGGATGCAGTCGGAAGACAACGGCGTGCGCGGCGCCATCATTCTGAAAGTCTATGGGAACGATCTGTCGACGTTGCGGACTCTGGCCGAAAAATTCCGGGCGCGCTTCGCCCGAATTCCCGGCTTGGTCGATCTGCTGGTCGAACAGCAGCAATACACCCCGCAACTGCGGGTGACGGTCGATTACGAGCGCGCCGACCTGTTCGGCATCACCCCGGCGGCGATCACCCAGGCGCTGGAAAGCTTTTCAAACGGGCGGACGGTGTCGCAGATCATCGACAATGGCCGACGCTTTGACGTGGTGATGCGGCTGGCCGACGAGGACCGCGCGCCGGAACGGTTGGGCCTGCTGCGCATCGACACGCCGTCGGGGTCGGTGGCGATCTCCTCCTTCGCCACGGTGGCGATCACGCCGGGGCCAAGCTTGATTCTGCGCGAAGACGCGGTGCGGCGCATCGCCATCATGGCCAACACCGACGGGTCGGACACGGCGAAGATCGTGGCGGCCATGCGCGACGTCATCGCCGACACCCCGCTTCCCACCGGCTACCGCACCAGTTTGGAGGGCAGCTTCCGCGAGGGCGAAAGCGGGCGGATGATGATGGCGATTCTGACGCCGGTGTCCATCGCGCTGATTTTCCTGGTTTTGCACCAGCGTTTCCGCTCCTGGCGGCTGTGCCTGATTGTGATGGGCAACGTGCCGCTGGCGGTGGCGGGCAGCGTCGCCGCCCTGTGGATCAGCGGCCAGGATCTCAGCCTCGCCACCTTGATCGGCTTCATCGCCGTGACCGGCGTCGCCGTGCGCAACAGCCTGTTGAAGGTCAGCCACTTCATCAATCTGCATCTGCACGAAGGCGTGCCGATGGGCCGGGATTTGATCCTGCGCGGCTGCGCCGAACGGCTGACGCCGGTGCTGATGACCGCCCTGGCGGCGGGCTTGGCGCTGATTCCGCTGATGGCGGTGTCGGACCGGGCGGGCACCGAAATCCTTCAGCCGGTGGCCATCGCCATCTTCGGCGGGCTTATCAGCTCGACCCTGCTCGACACCTTCACCACGCCGCTGCTGTTCGAGCGTTTCGGCCAGAAGGAGTTGGGCCGGGTTCTCGCCACCGACGCGACGCTGGCGTCTGAAACCTTCTGACCCCGTCCGCCCCGGTCGTCATCCCCCATGCCAAACGCCGGGCGATCATTCGGCGGCAAAGACCGGCGGGTTTGGGTTATGCTGCCCGCCATGTTGAGACGACTGATTGTTTTGTGCGCGACATTGGCGTGGGCGGCGACCGCAAGGGCGGAGCCGGAAACCGTGCGCGTCGGCGTGCTCGCCTATCTGGGGTCGGAGCGGGCGGCCCGCGACTGGGAGCCGACGCTCGCCCATCTGGAACGCGCGATCCCCGACCGTCGGTTTGTGACGTTGCCGCTCGATCTGCCGGGCATGGTGCTGGCGGTCGCCGACCGGCGGGTTGATTTCGTCATCACCAACCCGGGCAGCTACGTCACGCTGGAGGCGCGTTTCGCGGTGACGCGAATCGCCACGCTGGAATCCGGTTTGCCAGCGTTTCCCATCGCGGCGGTCGGCTCCACCATCATCCGCCGGGCCGACCAGCCCGCGATTCGCAAGCTCGCCGACCTGAAGGGCAAGCGGTTGGCGGTGGTTTCGACCGACGCCTTCGGCGGTTTTCAGATCGCCTGGCGCGAGATGGAGGAGGCTGGGGTCAATCCCTTCACGGATTTGGCCGCGCTGGTGGCGGTCGGCTTCCCGATGGAGGGCGTGGTGGACGCGGTGCGCGACGGCGCCGCCGACGCCGGGGTGTTGCGCGCCTGTCTGCTGGAGGAGTTGGAGGCGCAGGGCCGGATCGCGCCCGGCGCCTTTGTGGTGGTTGGGGAGCGGCAAAGTGACGGGCCGCAAGCGGATGCGCCGCCATGCCGGGTGTCGTCGCGGCTTTACCCCGACTGGCCTTTCGCCCGGCTGGCGCACACGTCGCGCGACCTTGCCCGGCAGGTCGCCGCCGCGCTGTTGACCATGCCGGCGACCGATGGGCGGGCCTGGACCGCCTCGCTCGATTACACGACGGTGCATGAGCTGTTCCGCAAGCTGCACATCGGTCCCTATCCGAAAACCCCGCCGACGCTGGAGGAGATCCTGCGCCGGAACTGGCATTGGTTGGCGCTGGCGGGCGTGGCGGCGCTGTGGTGGGTGATCCACGCCGCGCGGGTCGAGGTTCTGGTCCGCCGCCGCACCGCCGAATTGGTCCATGAGATCGCGGAGCGCGAGCGCGCCGAAGCCACGGCGCTGCGCCTGCGCGAGGAGCGTGACCAGCTCTCGCGGCTCGGCATCGTCGGCGAAATGGCCAGCACCATCGCCCATGAATTGAATCAGCCATTGGCGGCCATCGGCAATTTCGCCGGTGGCATGACCCGGTTGCTCGACGCGCCCGCCCCCGACCTTGAACGGTTGCGCATCGGGGCGCGGTCGGTGGTTGAGCAGGCCGAACGGGCCGCCGCGATCATCCAACGCACCCGTGGCTTCGTCAGCCGTCGCGGCGCCCAGCGCTCCACCCTGTCGATCAACGCCGTGGTGGCGGAAACGCTGTCGCTGTTCGGCGCGCCGTCCGACCTGCAACGGCCCATCGCCACCGAACTGGCGGCGGACCTGCCGCCGGTGCAGGCCGACAAGGTGGAGCTGCAACAGGTGTTGTTGAACCTGTTGCAAAACGCCGTTGACGCGACGCCGTCCGCCGATGGCGGCGCCATCGCCGTGCGCACAGCCCTGTCCGACGGCATGGTGTTGATCGAGATGCGGGATTGCGGGTCAGGCGCGTCCGACGAGGCCAGGACGCGGATGTTTGAACCCTTCTTCACCACCAAGCCCGACGGGCTGGGGTTGGGGCTGTCGATCTGCCGCACCATCGTCGAGCGGCATGGCGGGCGCATCTGGGCCGCGCCGTCCGCCCCCCGTGGTCTGGCCGTCCGCTTCACGTTGCCGCCCGTCGCCAATTCACCCGCCAATTCACCCATTGAGGAGAATCACGCATGACCGACGCCCCCTTGGTTCTGGTGGTGGACGATGACGAGGCGATTCGCGGGTCGGTCGGCTATCTGTTGGGGTCGGTCGGCATCGCTTGCGAAAGCTTTGCGTCCGCCGAGGCCTTTCTGGGGTCGCCCCATCTGCGTCCGCCGCTGCGTCCGGGCTGCGTTCTGCTGGACGTCCGCATGCCGGGCATGAGCGGGATCGAACTGCTGCGCCATCTGAAGGAGCGGGGCTGCAAACGGCCCATCATCATGATCACCGGCCATGGCGACGTGCCGTTGGCCGTCGCCGCGTTGAAGGGCGGGGCCGAGGATTTCATCGAGAAGCCTTGGAAGGACCAAGCGCTGCTCGACGCGGTCAACGCCGCGATTCGGAAATGCCGCGACGTGCTGGCGCGCAGCGCCGGGCGCGAGGCGGTGGAGGCGCGTCTGGCCCAACTCAGCCGCCGCGAGCGCGAGGTGTTGACCCTGGTGCTCGACGGACGCCAGAACAAGGAGATCGCGACGGCGATGTCCATCTCCGTCAAGACCGTGGAAGGCCACCGTCAAATGGTGATGGAAAAGATGGCCGCCCGCTCCGTCGCCGAACTGGCGCGTCTGATGCTGGCCCCCGGCGAGCGGGTTTGAACTCGGACGGGCCTGACGCGGGCGGCTCGGCTGTTTCCCCCGACCGCGACGGCAAGGGTTAACCCTTGGTCAGCACCGGAATCCACCCGGTAGCGCTGATTGTTTGTCCAGCGTACTGTTCGCAACAGACAAGACGCCGGCGGCCCGCCGGACTGACATCAGGACCGACATGACCAAGTTGCGGCCAGACGGAGAGGCGACTCTCCGAACCGATCCGCTTGCCCCTGGCGCGGATGTTTCGTCCGGCCGGTTGCGGCGGGCGCCCGAGAGTTTCCTGACGCCGGAGGAGATCCGGCAGGTCGGCCAGGGGCGGCGCGCGTTTCTGCGCGCCAGCTTTCTGACCGCCGCCGCCGCGACCGTTGCGGTGGGGACACGCGGTCGGGCCGCCGCCGCGTCAACCGCCGTCAGCGTTGGCGATCCCGACATTCTGAATCCGACCCCCTGGGGCAGCAGTCTGGGCCAGCCGGTGGCGGCCAGCCCCTATGGCCAGCCGTCCAAGCACGAGCGCGGGTTGGCGCGTCGGCAAAGCCCCGGACTGACCCAAGTGGCCGCCGCCAGCGTGTCCTTCGCGCCCTTGCAGGGGCTGTTCGGCATCATCACGCCGTCCGGCCTGCATTTTGAGCGGCACCATCAGGGCTGGCAGGACATCGACCCGACCCGGCACCGCTTCATGATCGACGGCGCCCGACCGGAGTTTGTGAAGACGCCCAAAGTCTACACAATGGACGACATCCTGCGTCTGCCCTCGGTGTCGCGCATGCACTTCATCGAGTGCGGCGCCAACACGGGCATGGAGTGGGGCAACGTCGCGGTTCCCACCGTGCAATACACCCATGGCATGCTGTCGTGCAGCGAGTTCACCGGCGTGCCGCTGCGCACGCTGTTGGAGGATTGCGGCGCCGACCTGAAGGCCGCGACATACGTGCTGGCCGAGGGCGGCGACGGATCGTCGATGACCCGCACCATCCCGATCGAGCTGGTGCTGTCCGGCGAGGTTCTGGTCGCCTATGGCCAGAATGGCGAGATGCTGCGGCCCGAGAACGGCTACCCGCTGCGCCTCATCGTGCCGGGCGTGCAAGGCGTCTCGTGGGTGAAGTGGCTGCGCCGGGTCGAGGTCGGCGACCGGCCTTACGCGACCAAGGACGAGGCGGTCCATTACATCGATTTGATGCCCGACGGCCAGCACCGGCAATACAGCTCGATTCAAGAATGCAAGTCGGTCATCACCACCCCGTCGGGCGGTCAGACGCTGGTGGACAAGGGCTATTTCACCATCAGCGGGCTGGCCTGGTCCGGGCGCGGCAAGGTCAAACGGGTGGACGTCTCCGTCGATGGCGGCGTGAATTGGGTCGAGGCGACGTTGCAAACGCCGGTCCTGTCCAAATGCCTGACCCGCTTCATCCTGCCCTGGAATTGGGATGGAAAACCGGCGCTGCTGCAATCGCGCGCCACCGACGAAACGGGCTTCGTCCAACCCGGTTACGGCCAACTGCGCGCAGCGCGCGGGTCGCGGTCGATCTACCACAACAACGCGATCCAGACTTGGCAGGTCGCCGAAAACGGGGACGTGAGCAATGTCCAGATTCTGTAAAGCGGCGCTGCTCGGGTCCACGCTTGGCGTCCTGCTTGGCCTTGGCCTTGGCGGAACGGCTCTGGCCGACAATTTCCCCGGCGTTGGGCGTCCGGCCACTCCGGCGGAGGTGAAGGCGTGGGACATCGACGTCGGCCCCGATTTCACTGGCCTGCCATCCGGCTCCGGCAGCGTGTCGCGCGGCATGGACATTTGGGAGGCGAAATGCAGCGCTTGCCACGGCACCTTTGGCGAGAGCAACAGCGTTTTCAACCCGTTGATCGGCGGCACCACCGCCGAAGACGTCAAATCCGGCCATGTCGCCACTCTGAAGCGGACCGATTTTCCGGCGCGGACGACCGTCATGAAGGTCGCCACCGTGTCCACCCTCTACGACTACATCCGCCGGGCCATGCCGTGGAACGCGCCGAAATCGTTGAGCGACGATGACGTCTACGCCGTGCTCGCCTACATGCTGAACCTCGCGGAAATCGTGCCCGACGATTTCGTTCTGACCGACGCGACGATCCGCGACGTCCAGGCGCGGATGCCGAACCGCGACGGCATGACCACCGCGCACGCCCTGTGGCCCGGCCCCGGTTTGCCGAACCCGGCGGCCAAACCCGACACAGCCAACGCGGCCTGCATGACCAACTGCAAGCCGTCGGTTCAACGGACCTCCCATCTGCCTGACCACGCCCTTGGCGCGCATGGCAACCTCGCCGCCCAGAACCGGATCTTCGGCCCCGTGCGCGGCCAACGCACCGGCCCGGACGAGGCGGCGACCGACAAACCCAATCCCGCTCTGACGCTGGCGGAGGCGTCCGGTTGCCTGTCCTGCCACGCGGTGGACACGCGGGTCGTCGGGCCAAGCTACAGCGAAATCGCCGCCCGCTATCGCGGCAGCGACAGCGCCGACGCGCTGATGTCCAAGGTCAAGGCCGGTGGCGAGGGCGTTTGGGGCGCGGTGACGATGCCGCCGCAACCGGACCTGAAGGACGATCAGGTGAAGACCCTGGTCGCCTGGATCCTGGCGGGCGCGCCGACGAAATGACGTGATCGAAAGGGAACTCCTGTCATGACGCAGAGACTGATGGAACGACGCCAAATCCTGACCTTCCTGGGAACGCTGGCGGCGGCTGGGTTTGTTTTGCCCAGGATGGCCTTCGCCAATTGGGACAAGGTCGCCTTCGAGGCCAAGACGATGGACGAGGCGCTGAAGGCGCTGGGCGCCGGGACTCCCGCGACCAGCGGCGACGTCCAGATCGTCGCCTCCGACATCGCGGAAAACGGCGCGGTGGTGCCGATCCAGGCGATCAGCAAGCTGCCCAACACCGAACGCATCGCCATCCTGGTCGACAAGAATCCCAGCATGCTCGCGGCGTCCTTCGACCTGACGCCCGAGACGATCCCGGAGGTCACGGCGCGCATCAAGATGGGCCAGACCTCGAACGTCGTCGTTCTGGTCAAGGCGGATGGCAAATTCTACGCCGCATCCAAGGAAATCAAGGTGACGCTCGGCGGCTGCGGCGGCTGAACGAACCGGAAAAAGGAGCATCAGCATGGGCAGTCCGATGAAGATCCGCGCCTCCGTCAAGGATGGCGTCACCGAGATCAAGGTCCTGATGGGCCACGAGATGGAAACCGGCCAACGCAAGGACGCGAACGGCGCGGTCATCCCCGCCTGGTTCATCAACGAAGTGACCGCCAAGCTCGACGGCAAGATGGTGATGCAAGCGCAATGGGGGCCGTCGATTTCCAAGAATCCCTACCTCGCCTTCAAGGTGAAGGGCGGCAAGGCGGGCGACAAGGTGTCCGTCACCTGGGTCGACAACAAGGGCGACACCCGCACCGACGAAGCCGCCGTGACCTGAAGACTCCGCGAACCGGAGGCGGGGGCGCGTCCGGCAGGCAAGAACAAGGACGGGAGGGAACAGGGATGGATCGGGCAAGCGTTGGAATCATGGCGTTCCTTGCGGTGTCGGCGGCCGCCGTGACGGTGGCCTACGCCCAAAAGGACGCGGCGCAGGACAGCATTGAGGCCTATCGCGAGGCCTTGCAGGACGGCAACCCCGCCGAACTGTACGAGGCCAGCGGGGAAGAGCTGTGGAAGACGCCCGCCGGGCCAAAGGCGGCGTCGCTGGAGCGCTGCGACCTTGGCCTTGGCCCCGGCGTGGTCAAGGGGGCTTACGCCCAGCTTCCCCGCCATTTCGCGGACACCGACCGGGTCCAGGATCTGGAATCACGCCTGTTGACCTGCATGCAGACCCTCCAGGGCAAGGATCCCAAGCCTTACATCGAGGCGTCCTTCACCGCCCCGCCGAAGGAGGAGATGAACGCGTTGGCCGCCTACATCTCCGGCCAATCCAAAGACGCGCCCATCGCGGTGACGCTCGCGCATCCCAAGGAACAGGCGATGTACGAGCTGGGCAAGCGGATGTTCAATTATCAGGGCGGTCCGTATGATTTCGCCTGCGCCACCTGCCACGGTCAGGAGGGCACGCGCATCCGTCTTCAGGAATTGCCCTACATCCCCAGCGCCAAGGGGGCGGCGGCGGGGTGGAGCAGTTGGCCCGCTTACCGCGTCAGCGCCGGGCAGATGTGGTCAATGCAATGGCGGCTCAACGACTGCTTCCGCCAGCAGCGTTTCCCCGAACCCGTCTACACCTCCGACGCGACCATCGCGTTGTCGATGTACATGGCGGCCACCGCCAACGGGGCGACGATGAAGACGCCCGGAATCAAGCGCTGAGAGGGAGGCCGCCATGAAACATTTCGCGCTGCTCGCCGCCGCCCTGCTGGCGCTGGCTGGCCCGGCCCTGTCGCAAACAGTCCTGTCGCAAACAGCGGGTTGGGGGCCGGGGGCCGACGACGCCGCCTTTTCCCGCATGCTGGCCTCCAGCTTCAAGGGCAAGGGCGTCGCCACGATCGACCGTTTGACCCAGGACGAGACGCAAGCCTTTTGCTCCAACCCCGTCCTTGCGGCCAGTCCCGCCGCCGCCGCCCAGCGCCAGCGGATCGAGGCCGCCAACATGGCGACGGTCAAATGGCCGTCCGATGGCCAATGGCTGGGCGACTGGAAACAGGGCGAGGCGCTGGCGCAGAGCGGGCGCGGCAACACCTGGTCGGACAAGGCGGACACCCCCAACGGCGGCAATTGCTACAACTGCCACCAGATCAGCCCGACCGAGATCTCCTATGGCACCATCGGCCCCAGCCTGACCCAGTACGGGGCGCTGCGCGGCCAGGGTGAGGAAACGCTGAAGGCGGCCTGGGCCAAGATCGTCAACGCCAAGGCCAGCAACGCCTGTTCCAACATGCCGCGCGCCGGTCACATGGGCATTTTGGGCGAAACGCAGATCAAGCATCTGATGGCCCTGCTGTTCGATCCCAAATCACCCGTCAACGCCCAGCCGGGACCGACCAAATGAACCGTCGCGAGTTCCTCAACGTCCTGGCCGCCGCCAACGCCGCCGGTCTGCTGCTGCCCGCCAGTCTGGCGCGCGCCCAAACGGCGGCTGAGTCCTTCTACGACGCGCCAGCTTTCGGCGACGTCTCGCTGCTGCACATCACCGACTGCCACGCCCAGCTCAAGCCGATTCATTTCCGGGAGCCGAGCGTCAATCTCGGGATCGCGGGCATGGCCGGGCGGGCGCCGCATCTGGTGGGACCGTCGCTGCTGGAGCATTTCCGCATCGCCCCCGGCAGCCGCGCCGCGCACGCCTTCACCTTCCTTGATTTCGAGCGGCTGGCCGGTCTGTACGGCAAGGTCGGCGGCTTCGCCCATCTGGCGACGCTGGTCAAGCGGGTGCGGGCCAACCGTCCGGGCGCGCTGCTGCTGGACGGCGGCGACACCTGGCAAGGGTCGGGCACCGCGCTTTGGACCCAGGGGCAAGACATGGTGGAGGCCGCCAAGCTGCTGGGCGTCGACGTCATGACTCTGCATTGGGAATGCACCTACGGCCAGGACCGCGTGCGCGAGGTCGCGGAAAAGGACTTCGCCGGTCACATCGAGATCGTCGCCCAGAACATCAAAAGCGCCGATTTCGGCGACGACGTGTTCAAGCCCTACACGATGCGCGCGGTGAACGGCGTCAAGGTGGCGGTGATCGGCCAAGCCTTTCCCTACACGCCGATCGCCAACCCGCGCTACATGGTCGCCGACTGGACCTTTGGCATCCGCGAAGAGGACATGCAAAAGACGGTTGACGCCGCCCGCGCCGCCGGGGCGGCGGTGGTGGTCGTGCTGTCGCACAACGGCATGGACGTTGATCTGAAGATGGCCTCGCGGGTCAGCGGCGTTGACGCGATCCTCGGCGGCCACACCCATGACGGCATGCCGGCGCCCAGCGTCGTCGCCAACCCCGGCGGCAAGACGCTGGTCACGAACGCCGGGTCCAACGGCAAGTTCCTTGGCGTGCTCGATCTGGCGGTGAGCGGCGGGCGGGTCGCCGATTTCCGCTACCGCTTGATGCCGGTCTTCGCCGACCTGTTGCCCGCCGACCCGGAGATGGACGCGCTCATCACCCGCGTGCGCGCCCCCTACGAGGCGACATTGGGCGAGGTTTTGGCGGTGACGGACGCCACGCTGTACCGGCGCGGCAACTTCAACGGCAGCTTCGACCAGGTGATCCTCGACGCGCTGATGGCGGAGAAGGACGCGGAAATCGCCTTCTCGCCGGGCTTCCGCTGGGGCGCCAGCCTGTTGCCCGGCCAGCCGATCACCATGGAATCCCTGCTGGACCAGACCGCCATCACCTACCCCTATGTGACGCTCAGCAACCTGTCCGGCGCGCAGATCAAGACGGTGCTGGAGGATGTCTGCGACAATCTGTTCAACCCCGACCCCTATTACCAGCAGGGCGGCGACATGGTGCGCGTCGGCGGCCTGTCCTACGCCTGCGATCCCACGGCGGCGGCGGGACAACGCATTCAGGACATGACGCTGAACGGCAAACCGCTGGAGGCGTCGAAGACCTACAAGGTCGCGGGCTGGGCGCCCGTCGCCGAAGAGGCCAAGACGGCGGGCGGCGAGCCGATTTGGGATCTGGTCGCCCGCAACCTGCGCGCCCGCAAGATCATCGCGCCGCCCCGTCTCAATCTGCCGACGCTGAAGGGCGTGGACGGCAACCCCGGCCTTGCCGTCTGACGGCGCGTCATCCCTGAACGCCGCCTGAAACGCCGCCCCGAAGAACGCCGCCCTGAACCGATGGAAAGACCGCCGCCATGAGCATCCGCCGTCGCTTCGCCACCCTGCTGCTGCCCGCGCTGTTGCTGTTCGGCGCGGTGGCGTCCGTCCCGGCCTTGGCCCAGGACAAGGTGGTCTACCACATCGACAACGCGGCGGAGCAGGGAACCAAGGCCCTGCGCAACATCCGCAACCATTTGGACGTCGCGCCGAAGACCGAGATCCTTGTCGTCACCCACGCCGAAGGGGTGGATCTGCTGATGGAGGACGCGCGCGACCAGAAGAACAACATCGATTACGGGTCGTTGATCTCCGACCTCAAGGGGCGCGGCGTCCGTTTCGAGGTGTGCGAGATCACGATGAAGCGGCGCAACCTGACCAAGGATCAGTTCGTGATGGAGGCGGAATTCACCCCGTCCGGCGTGGCGCGCATCACCGAATTGCAAACGCGCGAGCGTTACGCCTACATCAAACCCTGAAAAGGCTGACGCCATGGGCTTCGCCATCACCATCGACGGTCTGATGGACGCGTTGGGCGAGGAGCGCTTTCTGGCGCTGGGCGGTCTGTTGATCGGCGCGCTGTTCGGGGCTTTCGCCCAGCGCTCCGGCTTTTGCCTGCGCGCCTCGACGCTGGAGGTCGCGCACGGACGGCTGGGCGAACGGCTGGCGGTGTGGCTGCTCGCCTTCTCCACCGCGTTGATCGCCACGCAGGGGTTGATCCTGCTCGGCCTGTTCGACACCGGCGCCGTCCGCCAGCTCAACAACCCCGGCAGCCTGTCGGGCGCGGTGATCGGCGGCCTGATGTTCGGCTGCGGCATGACGCTGACCCGCGCCTGCGCCAGCCGCATGCTGGTTCTGGCGGCCACCGGCAATTTGCGGGCGCTGCTGTCGGGGCTGGTGTTCGCGGTGATGGCGCAAGCGGCGCTGCGCGGCGTCCTGTCGCCAACGCGCGAGGCGATCAACGGCTGGTGGACGGTCAGCAGCGCGCAGCGTGACCTGTTGGCGGTGGCGGGCGTCGGGCATGACGGGGCGTTGCTGTTCGCGTTGGTTTGGCTGGCCGCCGGCGCCGTGATCGCCCGGCGCAACCGCCTGTCGGGTTGGTTCTGGTTGGGGGCGGTGGGCGTCGGCTTGACCGTCGCCGCCGCGTGGTGGTTCACCTGGCGCAGCGCCGCCGCCGCCTTCGACCCGGCGCCGATCCATTCCCTGAGCTTCACCGCGCCGTCCGCCGATTTCCTGATGCTGGTGCTGTCGCCGCCGGGCGCGCGTTGGGGGTTCGACACCGGGCTGATCCCCGGCGTGGCGCTGGGCGCCTTCCTGGCCGGTCTGGCCGGGGGCGGGCTGAAGCTGGAGGGCTTCAACGACGGTTCCACCATGCGGCGCCACATCATCGGCGGTTGTCTGATGGGGTTCGGCAGCGTCCTGGCGGGCGGCTGCGCGATTGGCGCGGGCGTGTCCGGGGCCTCGATCTTCGTGCTGACCGCGTGGCTCGTGCTGTGGTCGATGTGGATCGGCGCCGTGCTGACCGACCGGGTGATCGACCGACCGGCGCGCGTCCGTTCCGTTCCTGCCCCCGCCACCCCGCCGGTCGCGGCGCAATGATTGTCCGGGAGACTCGCATGTTTCATCCGTCACGCCGCCACTTGCTCGCCGGTGGAGCCGCCCTTCTGGCCGCCCTGCCGGAATTGCCGGCGGTTCGCGCCTTCGCCGCCGGGGTCGAGGCCTTCGTCAAGGGGCCGCCGGTGGCGGATCGGCCCTTGGTTCAGGTCAGCCCGCATGTCTGGATCATCCAGGCGCCGGACGGCTTTCCGACGCCCCAAAACCAAGGGATGATGGCGAACATCACCTTTGTCATCGGGCGCGAGGGCGTGATCGTCGTTGATTCCGGCGCCTCGCTCCAGATCGGCGAGATGGCGATCCGCATGCTGCGCGCCGTCACGAAAAAGCCGGTGGTCGGCATCGTCAACACGCATTACCACGGCGATCATTGGCTGGGGAACCACGCCTTCGCCGAGGCGTTCGGCGAAGATTTGCCGCGCTACGCCTTGCCCGCGACGCGCGCGGCGATTTTGGGGGTGGAAGGCGACGCTTGGCGGAGCGCCATGGTGAAATGGACGGCCCAGGCCTCCGTCGGCACCCGGATCGTCGCCCCCAACCGCGACGCTGCCCATGGTGACGAGCTGTCGCTTGGCGACGTCCGGCTGCGGCTGCACCATTACGGGCGCGCCCACACGCCATCCGATCTGTCGGTCGCGGTGGTCGAGGATGGGGTCATGTGCGTCGGCGACGTGATGATGGACCGGCGCATCGCCAACATGGACGACGGCTCTTACCTTGGAACCTTCGAGACCATGGACCGGCTGCGAACCGACAGCGACACCCGCATCTGGCTGCCCGCCCATGGCGAACCCGGTCCCGGCGTGCCCGCTTGGCAGCGCGCCCTGTTTGAAGGCATCTATGAACCCTGCGCCGCCGCCGTGAAGGCCGGTCGCTCCATCGAGGCGGCGAAGGCGGCGGCGCTCGCCGATCCGCGCGTCGCGTCCCGCGCCGCCGAGACCAAGGGGTGGGACAACAACATCGGCAAATACATCAGCCTCGCCTATCTGGAGGCTGAACAGGCGGATTTTTGAGCCGAACCGACCCTTGCGGATCCTTGGAAAACGCCTGGGGCGCCTCAGAGACAGCGGCGTGCTCGACAAAGCTTTCAAGGGAATCCTCTTTTTCCGTCCGCCGCCAACCGGTGCAACGCCCACCAATTCCGGCGTTCATTTCAGAAGTCTATAGTGTGTTAATCGCCAATAATTTTAAATGAAAACACCGTACGTCTTGATTTCTCATGTATGTATTTTATAACAATTGTAATATGATGTTCTAATTATTGACTGATTATTTTATTTGGCTTATTCAATTTTTATGGATTCATTTTCTCCATCGGCTGATGGAATCAAAGTAAAATTATTTCAAAGGGAAAAGCATGCCGAGCGATTGGATCGCACGATGCAGAGCGGTCAAGACGCTCCATGACGCCCATCAACTTTCGACCGATCTGTGTCACGAACTGGGTTTGGACCATTTCATCCATCTGGCCTGCGTCCCGCAGGCGTCGAATCGCTTCGCCAATTACATTCTGTCAAATTTCAGGGACGACAAACGGAGCGCTTCAGGCGGTCCTTGCGAGGGCGTCGGCCTGCTTCACCGCGCGCTGGAGGATGCCCGACCGCTGGTGTGGAGCGCTATGGCGGATCTGGTCCTGCCGGTTCCGGCGACGAAACTTCCCTTGGCGGGCGGCGACGACCTTCTTCTGTCCGATGGGGGCATGCTGGGGATCCATGGCGGCGACGGCGGCAAGGCCGTGCTGTGCTTCACGGTCCGCCATGGGCGTTTGCACGATCGGGACATCGAGCGGATTCTGTGTCTGCTTCAGGTGATGTCGCCCTACGTCTACACCTGCCTGACCGCTCCGGCGGCGGACGCGACCCGCCTTCTGTCAGAGCGGGAACGCGAGTGTTTGACATGGATGATTCAGGGAAAAACATCGTGGGAAATCGGCAAGATCCTGGGGATCACCGAACGAACGACGGACTTCCATGTCGGGAACATCCTGCGAAAGATGGATTGCCGCAACCGCAGCCAAGCCATCGGAAAAGCGCTTCTGAACGGCCATGCCGTCCGCTTTCCCGACGACCTGTTGGAGCGGGTGGTCTGTCTTGACCAGCCCGCCGCGCAATCGGTCAGAACGAGGCCAGAACCTCCGCCAAAATCCCGGTGATCTGGGCGATTTCCGCTGATTGAACGATCAATGGCGGCGACAGGGTGATGCAATCGCCAGCGGCGCGAACCAAAAGGCCGCGTTCAAAGCACCGGGTGAAGACGTCGAACGCGCCCGGCGCGGCGCGCCCGGCGGCGGGTTCGATGTCGATGCCTGCGACCAAACCAATGCTGCGGATGTCGGCCACATGAGGCGATCCACGCAAGGCGTGGACGGCGTCCGCCCATTGATCGGCGATCAAAGAGACCCGGCTCAGCAACCCCTCCCGCTCATAGATGTCGAGCGTGGCGTGACCGGCGGCGGCGGCGACCGGATGGCCGGAATAGGTGTAGCCGTGGAACAGCTCCACCGCCGTGTCCGGCCCTTGCATGAAATGATCGTGGATCGGTCGCCGGACGGCCACGGCGCCCATGGGAACGACGCCGTTGGTCAATCCCTTGGCGCAGACCACCATGTCGGGCAGAACGTTGAAGCGTTCGGCGGCGAAGGGGGCGCCCATCCGGCCAAAGCCGCTCACCACTTCGTCGAAGATGAGCAAAATGCCGTGGGCGTCGCAGATCCCGCGCAGCCGTTCCAGATAGCCCACCGGCGGGGCGAGCACGCCGGCAGAGGTCGCCACGGGTTCGACGATCACCGCCGCGATGGTCGAGGCGCCGTGCAGCGCGACCAGACGCTCCAGAGCTTCGGCCCGATGGCCGCCCCAGTCCGGTTGGCCACGGGAGAACGCTTGACGGTTGCGGTCGTAGGTGTGGGGCAGATGATCCGCGCCGGGCAACAGCGGGCCGAAATCACGGCGGTTGGCGACGACGCCCCCGACCGTGACGCCGCCGAACCCAACGCCGTGATACCCGCGTTCGCGCCCGATCAGACGGGTGCGCTGCCCTTCGCCGCGCCGTTGGTGATAGGCGATGGCGATCTTCAACGCGGTGTCCACCGCCTCCGACCCGGAGTTGGTGAAGAACACGCGGTCAAGGTCGCCCGGCAGCAGGGCCGCCAACCGCCGGGCCAGCGAAAAGGCGCCGGAATGGCCGACTTGGAAGGTCGACGCGTAATCGAGCGCGCAGGCCTGACGGTGAATCGCGTCGGCGATCTCGCGTCGGCCATGCCCGGCGTTCACGCACCACAACCCTGCGGTTCCATCCAGAATCCGGTGCCCTTCCGGCGTCGTGTAGCTCATGCCCTCCGCCGTCGCCAGCAGGCGGGGCGACGCTTTGAAATGGCGGTTGGCTGTGAAGGGCATCCAAAGCGCGTCCAGGGCGCCGTCGTCCGGGCGGGCGAAGCTCAGTCTGTTGGGCGACGTCATGGCGTCAGATCCGTTCGGAAGGACAAGGAAAACCGACAGTGAAGACGGGAGGGAGCCGCTCAGCGACCGCCGCCAATGGGCAGAACCGCCCCCGTCACATAGGCGGCGGCGGGGGAGAACAGCCAGACGACGCCCGCCGCGACCTCCGCCGCCGTGCCGGGGCGTCCCATCGGGACGCCGTCCGCCAAGCGCTCCACGCGTCCGGGATCGCCCGCCGCCGCGTGCAGCGGCGTGTCGATCAGGCCGGGGGCCACCGCGTTGACCCGGATGCCTTCCCGCGCCGTTTCGCGGGCCAACCCGATGGTCAGGCTGTTGATGGCGCCCTTGGTGACGGCGTAATGGATCCACTCCCCGCCGCCGCCCAGCGTCGCGGCGATGGAGGACAGATTGACGATCACGCCGCCCGCCCCGCCACGCCGCTGGGACAGGCGAAGAACGGCTTCGCGGGCGCACAGCATGGCGCTCCAGACGTTGATCCGCAGCACGCGGGACAAGGTGTCGCCGTCCAGATCCTGAAGCCGCCGGAAGCCGCCGGTGATTCCGGCGTTGTTGACCAGCCCGCCGAGCGGCCCCAACCGACGCGCCGATTCGTCGAACAGGCGCAGGATGTCGGCCTCCTCCGCCAGATCGGCGACGATGGCGGTGGCGGCGCCGTTGGCGGCGCGGATCTCGGCGGCGACGGCCTCGGCGGCGTCCTCCGTCACGTCGTTGACGACCACCGGCCAACCATCCGCCGCCAGAGCGCGGGCGGTGGCCGCGCCGATGCCGCGACCGGCCCCGGTGACGATCACCGCGCGTTTGGCGGCGGCTTGCAAGACGCTCATGGCGTGAAATCTCCTGGAAGGCCGCTCAGCGGCTGGTCGCCGCTTGGGCGAGGGGGGAGGCGGGGCGCAGCAAGGCGCGGCGGGTCAGTTCGTAAGGAACAAGGCCGATGGCGGCGACGGCCAGCAAGCCGCAGCCCATCACCACCGTGGTGAAATCGCTGCCCGTCGCGTCGCGGACGAAGCCCGCCAGCATCTGGAACAGCGTCACCAGGATGTAGAAGACGGTCATGAACCAGCCGAGCGACCAAGCGACGTCCGATGGCGCGGCGGCGCGGGCCGGCATGGCCAGGATGCCGCCCGCAGGCAGACCAAGGAAAAGGCCGGTGAGGATGCAACTCGCCACCGGGTTAGCCCCCATGGCGAAGGCCAACCCCGAGGCCGCAGCCCCCAGCGAACCGACGATGACCGGCAGCATCGGCCGTCCGCCCCGATCTGTGACGAAGCCGCCCAGCGGCATGCTGACCATGGCGACCCACATGGCGACGCTGACGGTGCGCGACGCCTCGCCGGTTGACAGTCCCCCGGTCGAAACCAGCAGGCCGGGCGCGTAGGTCAGGAAGATGACTTGCCCGACGTTGTAGGAGGCCCAGATCACCCCGGCGATGGTCGGCAGGATGCTTTGTCGTTGCAGGATTCGCCGCAGGTTCGGCATCTCCCGTCGTGGCGCCAGGGCGCCGGCGGGGGAGCGATAGGTCATCGCCACCAGCATGGCGACCACCAGACAGATGAAGGTGGTCAGGTGGAAGGACCACCGCCAGGACACCACTTCGGCGATCGCCGGGAACAGGGCCAGGGCGGTCGCCAGCCCGAATTGCCAACTGATGAAGACAATGGCGAGCGCGGTGGACAGTTCCTTGTCGCGAAACCATTCGGCCACCATGGCGGACACCAGAACGCTCAACAAGGCGTTGCCCGCCCCGCCGACCAAGCGGCCGATCATGGCGGTGGTGTGATCCTGGCTGAGCGAAAAGACAAGGCTGCCAGCCGCCAGCAACAGCAGACTGAACACCGCCAACCCTTTCAGCCCAAAGCGGCTGGCGAGCACCCCGGCGGGCAGCGCCAACAGGATGCCGGGCAGCATGAACAGCCCCATCAACTGCCCCAACGCCGCGTAATCGACCCCGAGATCCGCTCGGGCGTAGGGAATCAGCGCCCCCAGAATTTGAAACTCCAGCGCCATGCAGGTTCGCGCGACGAACAAAATGGCCAAAATGAACCAACGCATGATCTTGGACATCCCCCATGATTTCCAACGGCTGCGGTTTCACCGCCGATTGCCCACGATTTTCTGGATGCTGAGTGGCGGCGCGTGCATCCGATGACTGTTTTTCCCGGATGATGGCGCAGCCAAAGGGAGAGTCAAGTCGTCCGTTCGGTCATCAAACCTTCTGGCGCGTGGGGCGGATGCGAATGTCGTCCAGATGAACGTGGGGCGGTTGCCCCACCACAAAGCCGATGGCGGCGGCGACGTCCGCCGGATCCAAAAAGGGTCCCTGCTCGGCCTCAAGCGCGCGAAACCAGTCGGGATCATACCCGGCGACCGCCTGAAACTCCGATTTCACGAATCCCGGTTCGATCAAGGTCACGCGGACGCCGTGCTGGCAGATCTCCTGCCGCAAAGCCTCCACGACGGAGTGCAGGGCGAATTTGGTGGCGCCGTAGATCGGGTTGAACGCCGAAACCTGTCGGCCAATGGTCGATCCGATCACCACGATGTCGCGGACTCTCGCGTCCTCGCGCCCGCCCTCCCGCTGGTCATCTTGGGCGGCGGCGACGAAGCGCTCGGCGCAGGCGCGCAACTGCCGCAGGGCGGCAAGGCAATTCACCTCGAACAGCTCTTCCCATTTCGCAGGGTCGGAGCGCAGCAGGGTTCCCGGCAGCCCGTGACCGGCGCACAGAACGAACAGGTCGGGCTGCCGGTCCCAGGCGCCGCGCGCCGCGTCGAACAGGCGGTCGATCAGTCCGGCGTCGGTCGCGTCGCCGACAACCCCCAGCACCGGGCGTTGCGGGCCGGGCCAGAGGGCTTCCAGCGCGGTCAGTCTCGGCTGGCGTCGGCCATTGGCGACGACGCGGGCGCCGTCCTCCACCAGCCGACGCGTCACGGCGGCTCCGATGCCGGATGTGGCTCCGGTCACGATGGCCGTGCGGCTGGCGGCCATACGGTTGGCGGCGGCGTGTTCGCTGTGTCCCATGTCGTTCTCGCAATCATGAAGGGGTGTTGGTCGCACGGCGGGTCAGGCCCGCAAATCGGCGTGTTCGCGCCGAAACGCGGCGTCCTTGCGCCCGATGGGAACGGGAGGCAGCGCGTTCGCGGCGACCAGGCGGCGCAGGAAACGGGTCAGCCAATCGGGCGGCGGCGGATCGAAGCGGATGTCGGCGCGCGCCAGCCGGTCAAGCGTCCGGCGGTGGTCGTAGCGGATGTTTCGGGGTTGACGACGCGCCCAAAACAGGGCGATGGCCAGCGCAGGATCGCGATGCCGCGCCGCCCGCTCGAACAGGCTGGCGAAGTCCGGCGCGTCGGTCGGTTCCAGCGGGAAGCCCAAGCTGCGCAGCGCCTCGAAGATGTCGGCGTAGGCGATTTCATGCTCGCTGTCGACGTGGAAGACGCCGCCGGACAGGTCGGGGTTGAGCGACAAATCCACGATTCCGGCGGCGACGACATCGACCGGGCTGAGCGCGATGCGCTCGTCCACCCGCGTCGGCAAGGCCCCCAGCCGCGCCACCGCCGACAGGAATTGAACGAAGCGGTTGTCACCGGGGTTGCGCTGAAACGCGCCGGTGCGGGAGTGGCCCGACACGTTGCCGGATCGGTACACAAAGCCGACGCCGCCCTTCAGCATGAAGGACCGGACCAACCGTTCGGCTTGGAATTTGGTCCGCTCATATTCGTTCTGGAAGCGCTGCCCGATGTCCAGCGCGTCTTCGGTGAAGATGGCCGGCTCCGTCCCTTCGTTCACGCCAGCCACCGCCAGAGTCGACATATAGTGAAGGTGCTTGGGCCGTCCGCTGCTGGCGAGCGCGATCAAGCTTCGCACCGGGCGGATGTTCTGCGCCTCGAACAGGGCGGCGTCGCCGAACAGGCGGGTGTCGGCGGCGAAGTGGTAGATGGCGTCCAGCCCGGTTTCCAACGTCGCGAACTCGGCCTCCGTCAGGCCAAGCCTCGGCGCGCTGACGTCTCCTTGCAGCACAATCACCCGGTCGCGATGGTCGGCGAGCGGCGTGTCGGGGAAATAGCCGTCATAAGCGCTTTCCAAGCGGTGGCGCGGAGACACGCCGCCGCTGGCGCGCACAAGGCACTGGATCCGCGCGTCGGTTCGCGCCAACAACGCGTGCAGGACATGGCACCCGACGAAGCCGGTGGCGCCGGTCAGAAGGATGTCGTGGTAGGTCCGTTGCGCCGGGGCGGGCGGCTCCAGCGCCAGAGCCGTCGGCACGTAGGTCAACAGCCCGGTGCTGGACCCCGGTTCGACCAGAAGCCGCCCATCGCGCGGCGGCTCGTCCGCCACCCCGACCTGAGCCAGCAAATTCTGGCGAATGGCGCGCATCAGGGCGATCATCTCCCTCTCGCTCTCGCGCGTTGGGGAGAAAGACAGGTCGGCGACCAGATGCCCATCGACCGTGCGGGCGGTCAGCTTCAGGTCGTAAAGGCGGTTGTTGGCACCGCCGCGCGCCGGTCCGGGCGCATGACGGGACGGCGTCAGGCCCAGGGATTCCCCGGCGAAACGGAAGTCGCCCAGATAATTGTAGCAGACGCGCGACCGTCGCGATCGATCCGCCCCGGCCAGCCCATAGGCCACGCCGAGATGCGGCGTGTTGGCGAAGACCGCCTCCACCGCCTGCCGCGTGGCGACCGGATCGCGACGATGGACCGGCAAAGAGACGGGAAAGGTCGAGGTGAACCAGCCGACCATGCGCGATGGGTCGAGCCGTTCGTCGAAGGACAGCCGACCATGGCTTTCCACATCGACCGTCAGGTGATCGATGTCGCGCCCCGTTCCACCATCCGCCATTGGGCTATGGGCTTGGGGGCTGTAGGCTTGGGCGAAGGCCGCGAGCAGAGCGGCGTGCAGCCGCGACCCGGCGGCGTCGTGCAGGCGGGTGGTTTCCGCGCGGGTGAAGGCGAGCCAGACCGTGCGGGCGGCGCCCTCCACATTCTCGGGCCGCTCTTCCGCCGCGTCCTTGGCGACCGCGTCCCAGGCGGAAAGGTCGGGGCGCAGATGCTCGACCGACTCCTCCATATGGTCCACCCAGTCCCAGAAGCCGTGACGGCCAGGGGGAATCGTCGGCTCTTGCCCGCTCGCCAGCGCGGCGTGGATGCGGTCGAGATCGTCCAGCACGATGCGCCACGACACCGCGTCAATCGACAGATGATGGCAGACCAGCAGCAGGTGGCTTCGCCCTTGCTCCCCGTCAAACAGGTGGGCGCGAAACACCGCGCCGCTGGCCAAATCAATGGCGCGATGCAGCCCATGCGCCACCCGGCTGATTTCCGCCGCCTCATCCATGCCGGGGTCGATGCGGGAGTGGGACAGGATGCGGTCGCCGGTGATCGTCGCCGGATGGGCGCTCCAGCCGCCATCGTCGGTCCGTCGGTAGGCGGTGCGCAGCAGCGGGTGGATGTCCACCAGCCGGGCCAGCGCCTGTTTCAGCCGGTCGGCCTGCGCCGGACGGTCGGTCGCCAGCAAGATCGCCTGATTCCAATAGTCTGGATCGGCGAGACCCGCCGACAGGAAATCCCGTTGGGCCGGGGAAAAGCGGTCGCCGCCCAGGCGGGAGGGGCGGGCGTTCGGCTCGTCCAACGCGGCGGGGGCGCTGAGCGCGGCCGCCAGCCCGGCCAAGGTCGGGTTCGCCAGAAAGGCGGCGGCGGAAATCGCGTGGCCTGTGATCTGGAGATCCGAAATCACTTGGATCGCGCCGATGGAATCGCCGCCAACGTCAAAGAAACTGTCGGTTCGGCCAAAGCGTCCATGACCCAGATGCTTGCGCCAGATCGCCCGCAATTCCACGTCCTGCGGATCGTCGAGGGTCCTGTCCGCGTCCTCATCGCCGTCCCCATCCCCGTCATTGCTGGACAGCGCGGCCAACGCCGCTTCCACCTTTGGCTGAAGCGCCTTGCGGTCGGTCTTGCCGTTGGCGTTCAGCGGAAACGCGTCGAAGCCGAACAGGCGGGATGGGATCATGTGGGCGGGCATGACGGCGGCGAGCGCCGGTTTCAAAGAGTCGAGCGTTCCGACCCGCCCATCGGCGGTTCGCGCCGCCGCGATCAATTGCCCGCGACCATCGACGATCAGGAAATAAGCGGCGGCCTCTTCGATGCCCGCGACGCCGCGCATCGCGGTTTCCACATGCTCAAGCTCCACGCGGTAGCCGTTGACCTTGACTTGACGGTCGATCCGACCGCGAAACTCCACGATTCCCGCCGCGTCGATCCGCACGAAATCGCCGGTCCGATAAAAACGCATGTCGCCTTCGACATCGGACACAAAGCTGGCGGCGGTGGATGTCGCATCGCGAAAATAGCCAGGTCCGACCGACGGGCCGCCGATGAACAGCTCCCCCACGACGTCACGGTCCCAAAACGCGCCGTTCTCGTCGCGCGCCAACAAACGGGTCTGGCCGAAGGGCGCGCCGATGGGAACCGACGCGGAGGTCAGACGCAACAGATCCTGTTCGGCGCGAATGACATGGCCGGTGACGCCGACCGTCGTTTCGGTCGGGCCGTAATGATTGACGAGAACTTGCGTGACGGCGGCCCGCCAGATGTGCGTGGCGAAGGGAATGGTCAACAATTCGCCGCCCAGCACGAGAAAGCGCAGGGCCGGACGTTTGCGGTCGGCGAGCTGGAACATCGCCTTCCAGTGCGACGGCGTGATCTTCAAAAACTCAATGCGGTGATCGACCAGATAGCCGAGCATCCCCGCCGGGTCGCGGCGCAGGTCCGAATCCAGCAGATGCAGCGTTCCGCCGGTCCACAAGGACAAAAACAGGCAGGTGTTGCCAAGATCGGCGGCCAGCGTGCTGACATGGGCGTAACGCAGCGCGTCGGCGATCTCCAGACGCGCGATCAGCGACGTGGCGTAATGGGCGATGTTGCCATGATTGACGAGCACCCCCTTCGGCGCGCCGGTCGAGCCGGAGGTGAACAGCACATAGGCCGGATCGGACGGGCCAAGCGGCTCCAACCGCTCCGCCTCGCTCGCGGCGCCGCTTTCCAGAGCCTCCAGCGCGACGGCGGCGATCCCCGCCTCGCGCAATCGGCGCGCGGTGGGGCCGTTCGCGATCACCTGGGCGGCCCCAATGGCGCCAAGCCGATGCCGGTGTTCGTCGGGGTTGCCGTCCTCCTCCACGACGGTGTAGGCGCCGCCGCAGCGCATCACGCCGACCAGAGCGATCAGAAGATTGGCCGAACGGGGAAGATGCACGGCCACCAGGTCGCCACGGGCGATTCCGCTGCGGCGCAGGCCCTCGGCCAAAAGACCGGCGCGGAACCACAGATCACGGTAGGAGACATGTTCGTCGCCCGCCACAATCGCGACGCGGTCGGGCGTTTCGTGCGCGAAATGACCGATTCGATCAAGCAGCATTCCAGTCCTCTTGAGATCGGCGGCGCGCGTCCCGCCATCCCCAGCGTGGGAGCGGGGCGGGTCGCGCTGACGGCTTCACGGAATCCAGGGCGGTTGGGAGGCCAGCCCGGATCACAGGGGGAACCCGCCTGCGCCGTCGGTATTCACCCGACGCGGCGCAGGCGGCGTGACCGTGGGAGTCAGCTCCAGAACGCGAGCGGCTTGTCCGGCGTCGGGCAACCGATGAAGGCGGCCATGCCGACGCGGTGCGTGTCCTTGCAGGAGGTGACGCCGTGCAGCATCCGCGAACTGAAAATGATGAGGTCGCCCACCTCGGGATGCAGAACGACGCGCGGCGGTTCGATTGAGGCGGGGTCAAGCCCCTCGACGTCGAGGATGGTCTGCTTTTCCGCCGCCGTCGGCTCGCGCAGCCAAAGCTGAAGATCGCCGCCGACCTCGGGAACCTTCAAATAGATGTTTGCGACCAGTTGGTTGATGAAGGAGGCGATTTCGGGCGCGTCGGTTTCTTGATCGATCTGATCGTTGTGGGGGTAGAACTCCGACGTCGTCGGCTGAAAGACGCGGAACGCGCCGACGAAGCAGGTGCGTCCGTGCAGGCGCAGCAGGTTGGCCCCCGTCGGCCACAGTTCTTGCAACAGAAGCCGCACATAGTCGACGGGCGACAGAAGCGGAAAATACATAGCGCGGACGTCGTTGATCGAGGGGAGGGCGGCGTTGTGATATTTGTCGATCTCCTCCGCCTTCCATTTCGTGTCGATGTGCGGCATGTACACGCGGCCGACGCTGCTGGTGTATTTCTTGTGATAGTGGCCCAGAGCCGGGTGATTCATCGCCTTTTCAGAAAAGCGGGCCGAAATGTCCTCGGGATAGAAATTCCGAACATGAATCGCGCCGATTTCCCGGCTGGCGAGTTGCAACAAGGTTTCGGTGGTCAGTTCGTGAGCAACCAGGTTGGTTTCCTCGACGGGGCGCTGCGCCGACACGGCATTCATCACGATGTCTCCCAGAAATGCGGTTGTCGCACCGCCGACGCCCTGCCGGTCCATCCGGTTCCAAGGCCGCCATTCGATGCGGTGGCGCACTTTCAGCAAAACGGATGGTCAGCGCACCTGTGGACTCTTGCAGTTGATCGAATATTTAAATCATGAGAGTTTGGAAATTTATTCATCAATAATAATTAATAATACAATGGTGTATAAATTGTTTATCTCTGTATATGTCGCTGAATTGACGAGTCGTATGACGAAAACTATATTTCAGACATAAGTTATATATTTTATACTATCGTGTGCAATCTGCATTGTGTTGACTTGTTCTGTTTTTTCACTCTATGGATTGGCAAATTGCACCGTCGGGGAGGATGTCCGTGGTCCCGCAAACAGCCGAATTTCGAGCCGACACCGTGTGGAACGCCCGTGTCGATCTGGCCGCCGCTCTGCGATGGGCGTCCCGTTTGGGATTTGGCGAGGGGGTTTGCAACCATTTCAGCGTGATGCCGCCGGGCGGCGGCGGTCATTGCCTCATCAACCCGTTCGGTCGCCATTGGGCGGAAATGCGCCCCGGCGATCTGCTGTTGTTGGACGATGGCGGGGCCGTGATCGACGGGTCGGGGGAGGTTGAGGCGACCGCCTTCCACATTCATTCCCGCCTGCACCGCCACCGACCGGACGCGGTGGCGGTGCTGCACACGCACATGCCCCACGCCACCGCGCTGACCATGATCGACGGCGGCCGGTTGGAGCCGTCGCATCAGAGCGCGTTGCGCTTTTACGGGGTGATCGCCTATGACGATCATTACAATGGGCTGGCCCTGGACGCGGGCGAAGGCGACCGGCTGGCCGCCGCCATGGGGGAGGCGCGCATCCTGTTCATGGCGAATCATGGGGTGATCGTCACCGGACCGTCGGTCGCCGAGGCCTTTGACGCCCTCTATTATCTGGAGCGCGCCTGTCAGGTTCATCTGCTGGCCCTGTCCACGGGGCGGCCCCTGCGGGTGATCCCCGAGGATGTGGCCAAGCGGACTCGCGCCCAATTCGACCAGGACGCCCGCCTCTACGCTTCGGCTCATTTCGAGGCGTTGAAACGCATGCTGAAAGCCGAGACGCCGGATTTCGACGACCGATCCGCCGCGATGGAGTCCGTCAAGGCTGTGTAAGATCCCTCTTCTGGGGAAGAGGGATCTGTCGGTCAGACCGCTTTGGCGGTGGACAGGAACTCCTCCACCGCGCCTTTCAGGCCACGGCTGTCGCGGGACAGGACTTCGGCGGCGCTGAAGACGCGGCGGGACAGGGCGTCCGTGGCCTCCACGGCGCGGGCGATGACGGAGATGTTGCGCGACGCCTCGTCGCTGCCCGACGCGGCGGCGCGCACGCTCTCGCTGATCTGGCTGGCGGTGCGGCCCTGCGCCTCCACCGTGCTGGCGACGTCGCGGACGTTGCTGTCGATGTCGTGGATGATCGCCGTCACCTGTTGGATGGTGGCGACGGCGCGGTCGGTTTCGGCGCGCACGGCGGCGATCTGGCCGGTGATTTCCTCCGTCGCCGTGGCGGTCTGGTCGGCCAGCGCCTTCACCTCGGCGGCGACGACGGCGAAGCCCTTGCCCGCGTCGCCCGCCCGCGCCGCCTCAATCGACGCGTTGAGCGCCAGCAGGCGGGTTTCCTTGGCGATCTTTTCAATCAGCTTGACCACCGCGCCGATGCGGGCGGAGGTTTCCGACAGGCCGCGCACGGTGCGGTCGGTGTCGCGCGCCTGATCGCTGGCGCGGGTGGCGATGCGGGCGGTTTCGCCGACCCGTTCCAACATGCGGTCGATCTGGCGCGCCAGATCCTCGACCGCGCCCGCGACGTTGCCGACGTTGGCCGAGGCTTGGCCGGCGCCGTCCGCCACCACGGCGCAGCGTTGCGAGGTTTCCGCCGCCGTGCCGCGCAGTTCCGACGCCACGCCCTGCACATCGACCAGCGCGCTTTCGACGCTGCGCAGCATGGCGGTGCCCTGGTTGTCGAACTGGGTCATGGCGTCTTCCAACCGGCGCTGGCGGGTGGCGCGTTCGGTTTGCTCCTGCCCGGCGCGCTGCTCTTCGCGCAGCCGGTCGATTTCGGCCAGCTTTTCCTTGAAGATCTTCACCGCGCGCGCCATCGCGCCGATTTCGTCGCGCTTGGCCGTGTGCGGGATGTCGCCCGCCGTGTCGCCGTCGGCCAGCCGCAGCATCGCCGCTTCGATCCCGCGCACCGGGCCGACGACGCTGCGGATCACCAGCAGCATGGCGGGCAGCAGAACCAGCAGCACGGCGCCCGCCACCAGCATGGTCAGTTGCACCAAGCGGTGGTTGGCCTGCCGAATCGCCTCGTCCGCGCCGAGCAGCCGTTCCGACGTCGCCTGATAGAGGGACTGGAACAGGGCGTTCACCGGCTCCGACGCCGCTTTCAGACCGCCGACCAGCTCCACCAGGGTCATGCGGTTGCCGCTTTCCAGGCCGCTGGTCTGGGTTTGGACATAATCGGTGAAGGCCTTGAAGTTCTTTTCAAACTCCGCCTCCTTGCCGTTGCGTCGCGCCGGATCTCCGGCGGTCGAGCCGATGAAGTCCAGATTGGCGCGGACGATGGTGAAATGGCCCTTCAACGCCTCGGCGTCGGTGATCGACCAGGCTTCCAACAGGCTGGCGTGGGTCTGCTGCACGCCGAACCACGCGTCGGTCAGGGTGTCGCGGTCGGCGCGCAGCTCGACGCTGGCCTCGACCGCGCGTTCAACCGCGCCGTTGGCGATGAACCCGGCGGCCAGCACGGCGGCGAAGCCCAGCGCCGCCACCACGGGCAACAGCCACAGACGGGCGCGGATGGACAGGGTCATGGCAGGGGCCTTTCGCAGCGGCGGCGAATGAGATGGTCGATGGACAGTTCGCCCGGCCCGCGCAGGATCACGTAGAGCAGCGCCGAGGCCCACAGCAGATGGTCGGGCCAGCTTCCGGGATAGACGAAGATCTGAATAGTGAGGGTCATCCCCAGCAGCGCCCCGGCGCTGAGCCGCGAGGCCAAGCCGATGACCAGCAGAACCGGAAACAGATGCTCCGACACCGTGGCCAGCACGGCGGCGAGGTCGGGGGGCAGCAACGGCACCCGGTATTCCGTTTGGAAAAGGTCGAAGGTGCTCTCGTTGATGTGAAAGCCGGTCACTTTGGTCTGGCCGGAGCGCCAGAAGATGGCGGCGACGCCCCAACGGGCCAGCGCGCCGTGCAGCCAATTGGGCGAGCGGCTCAGCCCGTTGAGCAGGCTGAGCAGGCGGGGGCCAGCATGCGGGGAAACGGGGTGGTGGTCATGGCAGGCTGTATCCCCCAAAGGCGCGGGCGGCGAGCAAAGCGGCCAACTCCCCCGCAAGGTCAAAGGTCGGATCGGTGGCGAGCGCGCTGTCCCAAGCGGCGGCCAGCGGCTGCCGCGCAGCCAGAGCCATCAGAAAGGAAAAGGCGCCGCGCGACACCGGGCGGATCTCCACCGCCATGTCGGGCCGGTGGATCAACAGATGGGCCGGGCCGCTGTCGAGCCGGATTTCCACGTCCGGCGCGTCGGGTTGGTTGCCCCGCCAGATCGCGTCCACTGGATAGGCCGAGGCCAACAAGCGTTGCGAGGGCAACGGCGTCAAACACAGCTCGCCCAGCCGTTCGGGGTCGAGCGTCGCCAAAATCTGCGGGTGCAGCGGTTCGGCATCGGCGGCGTGATAGGCGTGGGTCCAGGCGATGTCCAGCCGGGCGACGTCGGTCAGATAGGGCAGCTCCGCCACCGGGGCGTAGCCGGTGAGAAAGCCCGGAAACTCCCCGCCGATGGTCAGCAGGGAGGCGCGGCGCGGCGGGTGGGCGCGCAGGTAATCCTGCGCCATCCGCTCAAAGAACGCCTCGCCGACCAGCCGCCGCACGACGGGGAAGGCGTCGCCCAACGCGGCGGACAGGCCGAGCATGGTGGTGTTGCGGTGGATCGACAGGCGTTCCAGCGTCGGCGGACCGCCGCAGTCGGCCAGCGCGCTCAGCAATTGGGCGCGCCCGCCGGAATCAAAGGCGAAATCGCGCATCCGGGTCTGGAACTCACGAACGCGGCGCATCGGCGGCCTCCCCCGGCTGGCGGGCGGCCAGCGCGTCGGCGGCCTCGGAATCGGCGCGCCACGCCTCGTCGCACAGCACGTCCAGCGGCGGCACGTCGGTGTCCCATTCGATCAGGGTCGGGCGGGCGCCGATGCGGGCGACCGCCGCGCGGTAGAGCGCCCAGACCGGCGGTGCGACGCGCGATCCGTGATCGTCGATGCGGATCTCCGTCCCATCGGGGAAAATCCGGTGGTGATGCCCGGCGAGGTGATACTCGCCGACCGCCTCGGCGGGGATGGCGTCGAGATAGGCCAGCGGGTCGGTTCCGATGTTGCTGGCGCAGACGAACAGGTTGTTGACGTCCAGCAGAACGCCGCAGCCGGTGCGCCGGACCAGCTCGGCCAGAAATTCCGGCTCCGGGATCGGGCTGTCGGCGTAACGGATGTAGGCCGACGGGTTTTCGATCAGGATGCGGCGGCACAGCCGATCTTGCGTCTGGTCGATGCGGGCGGCGACATGGGCCAGCGTGTCGGGGGTGTAGGGGATCGGCAGCAGATCGTTCATGTGGACGCCGTCGCTCTGGTTCCAGGCCAAATGCTCCGACACCAGGGCCGGGCGGGTCCGTTCGACCACCAGGGCCAGCGCGTCGAGGTGATCCTCGTCCAGCGGCGTCGCCCCGCCCAACGACAGGCCGACGCCATGGACCGACACCGGGTAATGCTCGCGGATGGCCGACAGCCAGCGGTGGGGCGGGCCGCCAGCGCCCATGTAATTCTCGGCGTGGATTTCAACGAAGGCGACCGGGGGACGGGTTTCCAACAGCAGCGCCTTGTGCCGCGCCTTCAACCCGATGCCGCCCATCGCGGGCGGCGGGGTGGGCTGGTCGGCGGCGTGGTCCGTCAAGCGGACGCGGGTGGCGCACAGCGTCATGGAAATCCCTTCCCCCGGTCGGGTGTGCGTTGGCGCGGTGGTCAGCCCGCCTTCGGGGTCAGGCTGGCGCCGACCAGCTTGCCGCAGGTGCCCTTGGGAACGACGAGGAAGGCGTGGCCGTCGCCGTCCTTCTTCGAGGTTCCGGCGCAGGACGAGGTCGGGGTCTGGCAATCATTCATCCCGGCCTTGGAAATGCCGTAGCATTTTTCCTTTTCGTCGGCGGCCTGGGCCGTGCCCATGGTGACGCCCGCCAGAGCGGCGGTGATGGCGGTGGCGGCGATCAGGCTGGCGAGCTTGGTCTTGGTCTGGATGGTCATGGCGGCGTTCCTCAGTGGGCTGTTTCGATGGACGGACTGTCGCAGGTTCGAACGCTCTTGTGAAATGCAGGGGGGCTATGAATTTGATAGCCTTTGGGAATGGTCTTCACGATTCGATCACAGGCGCGTGATTGGACGGGTGACAGGCGGGCCGCCTCTTCCGCGCCTCTCCCGGCAATGATTCGGATCAATCGGGACGCAGGGTGGTTGTCATGGCAGCCGCGCGCCATCCGCGCCGCTGCGCGCCCGGCGTCGGCGTAGACTGGCGCGGTGAAGCGTCCGCGTCGCTGGGCCGGGTCGCCGTCCAAAACGCGTAAGAAAAGCGCCGACGTCACGCGTCGGCAAGGAGCTTGGGGTATGAACCTGAAACGCGTCGTCCTTTTGGCGGGGGCGCTGGCGCTGCTCGCCGCCGCCGGTCTTTACGGCTATCGGGCCATGCAGGGGCAGGGGCTGCCCGATGGTTTCGCGTCCGGCAATGGCCGGATCGAGGCGAGCGAAATCGACGTCGCCACCAAATACGCCGCCCGCGTCCTGACCATTCCGGTGGAGGAGGGCGACCTGATCGAGGCCGGGACCGTCGTCGCCACCCTCGACACCCGCGATCTGGAGGCGCAACTCCGCGCCGCCGAGGCGCTGAAACGCCAGTCGCAGCAGGCCCGCGACGAGGCCATTGCGCT
The DNA here is from genome assembly GCF_003590795.1 of Azospirillum cavernae. GTDB lineage: Bacteria > Pseudomonadota > Alphaproteobacteria > Azospirillales > Azospirillaceae > Azospirillum > Azospirillum cavernae. The sequence goes on along the minus strand of NZ_QYUL01000004.1, from coordinate 281,371 downwards.
GATCGCCCAACGAACCAGCGAGGCCGATTTCGCCGCCAAGGAGATGGAGCGGGCGCTGGTGCTGTTCGGCAAGGGCCATGTCTCCGAACAGCGGGTCGATCAGGCGCGCAACCAGCGCCGCACCGCCGACGCGGCTCTGGCCGCCGCGACCAGCCACCGGGCCAGCGCGCAGGAGGCCATCGCGGCGGCGGTCGCCGACGCCGACCGGCTGCGCGATCTGGTCGCCGATGGGGTGCTGAAGGCCCCGCGCAAAAGCCGCGTGCTCTACCGGCTGGCCGAACCGGGCGAGGTGCTGGCGGCGGGCGGCAAGGCGGTGACGCTGCTGGATCTGAGCAACGTCTACATGACCTTCTTCCTGCCGACCGACCGCGCCGGAACGCTGGCGCTGGGGGCGGAGGCGCGGATCCTGCTGGACGCGCTGCCCGGTCTGGCGGTTCCCGCGACCGTCACCTTTGTGGCCCCGCGCGCGCAATTCACCCCGAAACAGGTGGAAACCCGCACCGAACGCGACCGCATGATGTTCCGCGTCAAGGCCCGCGTGCCCGACGCGCTGGTCGCCCAGCATGTCGAGCAGGTGAAAACCGGCCTGACCGGCGTGGCCTATGTCAAACTTGCCCCCGCCACCGCTTGGCCGGATTGGTTGGAATCGCGCCTGACCAAAGCGGGGACGGGGGTGGCCGGAGCCGGATCGTGAGCGCGCCCAGCCCAGCGCCGACCAGCCCCGCGCCAGACAGCAGCCCGGCCCCCGCCGTCCAGCTTTCGGGCGTCCATCACCGCTACGGCAAAACTCTGGCGCTGGACGATGTGAGCCTGACGATCCCGGCGGGGGTGAGCGTCGCCCTGATTGGCCCGGACGGGGTGGGGAAATCGACCCTGCTCGGCCTGATCGCCACCGCCAAGCGGGTGCAGGAGGGCGATTTCGCGGTTCTCGGCGTCGATCTGCGCGACCGGCGCGGGCGCACCGCCTTGCAGCCGCGCATCGCCTACATGCCGCAAGGACTGGGCCGCAACCTCTACGCCGATCTCAGCGTCGCCGAAAATCTGCAATTTTTCGGGCGGCTGTTCGGGTTGAACGCGGCGCAGCGGCAGAAGCGCATTCAGGATCTGTTGGACGCCACCGGGCTGGCCCCCTTTCCCGACCGTCCGGCGGGCAAGCTGTCGGGCGGCATGAAGCAAAAGCTTGGGCTTTGCTGCGCCCTGCTGCACGACCCCGACCTGCTGATTTTGGACGAGCCGACCACCGGCGTCGATCCGCTGTCGCGCCGCCAATTCTGGGATTTGATCGACCGCATCCGCGCCGGGCGCCCCGGCATGACCGTTCTGGTCGCCACCTCCTACATGGACGAGGCGGAGCGGTTCGACCGGGTGATGATGATGAACGCGGGCCGCCTGCTGGCCGACGACGCGCCCGCCGCCCTGAAATCCCGCCACAAGGCGGACGATCTGGAGGAGGTCTTCATCGCCCTGCTGCCGGAAGAAACGCGGGGCGACCATGAAAAGCTGATCGTGCCGCCCCGCCCGGCGGACCAGGACGGCGCGGAACCGGCCATCGAGGCGCGCGATCTGACCCGACGCTTTGGCGATTTCACGGCGGTGGACGGCGTCAGCTTCCGCATTGGGCGCGGCGAGATTTTCGGCTTTCTCGGCTCCAACGGCTGCGGCAAGACGACGACGATGAAGATGCTGACCGGGCTGCTTCCGGCCAGCGCGGGCGAGGCCAAACTGTTTGGCGCGACGGTGGACGCGGGCGATCTGGCGACCCGGCGGCGCGTCGGCTACATGGCGCAAGCCTTCTCGCTCTATGGCGAATTGACGGTTCAGCAGAATCTGGTTCTGCACGCCCGCCTGTTCCATTTGGCGGACTCCGCCCCGCGCATCGACGCCTTGGTCGAGCGTTTCGGGCTGACCCCCTACCGCGACGCGGTGGCCGAGCAATTGCCGCTGGGCGTGCGGCAACGGCTGTCGCTGGCTGTCGCCATTTTGCACGAGCCGGAAATCCTGATTCTGGACGAGCCGACCTCGGGCGTCGATCCGGTGGCGCGTGACCAATTTTGGCGTGACTTGATCGCCCTGTCGCGCGACCAGGGGGTGACGATCTTCATCTCCACCCATTTCATGAACGAGGCGGCGCGTTGCGACCGCATCGCCTTCATGAACGCCGGGCGCGTCATCGCCGCCGGACCGCCGGAGGAATTGCGCGCCCAGCAGGGGGCGGCGACGCTGGACGACGCCTTCATCGGCTTCATGCGGCAGGCCCAGAAAGACGAGGCGGGCGACGCGGCGGAAGAGGCGCCCAGCGCCGCCGCCCTGGCCCCCAACGAAACCACCGCCGAAGCCGCCGCGCCGCATCAGCAGGGCGGGGCGTCGCGGCGGCGGTTGCTGGCCTACGCGTGGCGGGAAACGCTGGAGTTGCGGCGCGACCCGGTGCGGCTGACGGTGGCGCTGCTCGGCACCGTGCTGTTGATGCTGGTCTTTGGCTTCGGCATCACCATGGATGTGGAAAATCTGCGCTTCGCCGTGCTCGACGGCGACCGCACGCCGGAAAGCCGCGCCTACATCGAACAGTTTGAAGGCTCGCGCAGCTTCGTCGCCACGCCCCCGGCCAGCGATCCGACCGACCTCGCCTTGCGTTTGCAGCGCGGCGAAGCGGCGCTGACCATCGAGATTCCCGCCGGATTCGGGCGCGATCTGCGGCATGGGACCGCCCCGGAACTGGCGATCCGCATCGACGGGGCCATGCCCTTCCGCGCCGAAACCATCCAGGGCTACATCGTCGGGCTGCACCAGCGCTTCATCGAGGACAAGGCGCGGGAGTCCGGGATCACCTTGCCCGCCGCCACGGCGCAGCTCGACATGCGTTACCGCTACAACCAAGCCTTTCGCAGTTTGGACGCCATGGTGCCGGGCATCATCGGCCTGCTGCTGATCTTCATCCCGGCGATTCTGGCCGCGCTTGGCGTGGTGCGTGAGAAGGAGTTGGGATCCATCACCAACCTGTACGTCACCCCGGTGACGCGGCTGGAGTTTCTGGTCGGGAAACAGCTTCCCTACATCGGCTTGGCCGCCTTCAATCTGCTGGTGATGATCGTCATGGCGGTGGGGCTGTTCGGCGTGCCGGTGAAGGGCAGCCTTGCCGGGTTGATCTTGGGCGGGTTGGTTTATGTCTGCGCCACCACGGCGTTTGGGCTGCTGATTTCGGTCTTCACCGCCACCCAGACCGCCGCTGTGTTCGGCACCGCCATCGCGACGATGATGCCCGCCACCCAATTTTCCGGGCTGCTGCAACCCGTCTCCACCTTGCAGGGCGGGGCCTGGTTGATCGGCACGCTGTTTCCGACCACCCATTTCCTGAAACTGTCGGTCGGGGCCTTCACCAAGGGGTTGGGCTTCGTCGAGCTACTGCCCTTCGTCGCCGCCATCGCCGTCTTTGTCCCGGCGTTGCTGGCGCTGGGCGTCATCTTCCTTCCCAAGCAGGAGCGTTGAGCCATGGCCCTGCTGCCCGAATCCTCCTCCGCCTGGCGCTTTGTCCGCAACAGCCTGACCCTGGCGCGCAAGGAGTGGATCAGCCTGCTGCGCGACGGCTTCATGCTGGGATTCGTCATCTATTCCTTCAGCCTGTCGGTCTACAGCCAAGCCACCGGCATTTCCCACGAGCTGCGCAACGCCGCCATCGCCATCGTGGACGAGGACCGCTCGGCCCTGTCGCAACGGCTGATTTCCAGCTTTCACGGGCCGGAGTTCCAGACCCCGACGCTGATCGGCCACGCCGAGGTCGATCCGGGCATGGCGGCGGCGCGCTACACCTTCGTGCTCGACATTCCGCCGGACTTTCAGTCCGACGCGCTGGCCGGGCGCAGCCCGACCGCGCAATTGCTGATCGACGCCACCGCGATGATGCAGGCGGGCATCGGGGCCGGGACCATCCAGGGCATTCTGGACGACGAGGTCGGGCGTTTCGTCCGCCACGAGGCGCCCGCCGCCGCCGCGCCGATTTCCCTGCAAGTCCGCGTCGCCTACAACGAGGCGCTGGAAACCGCGTGGTTCACCGGCACCATGTCGGTGGTCGGCAACATCACCATGCTGGCGGTGCTGCTGGCCGGGGCCGCCCTGATCCGCGAGCGCGAGCATGGCACGCTGGAGCATCTGCTGGTCATGCCGGTGCGCCCGGCGGAAATCATGACGGCGAAGGTGTTGGCCAACGGCGCGGTCATTCTGGCGTTGACGATCTTCTCCCTGTTCGCCGTGCTGCGCGGGCTGCTGGGCGTGCCGTTGGCCGGATCGGTGCCGCTGTTTCTGGCGGGAACCGCGCTTTACCTGTTCTTCGCCACGGCGCTGGGGATCTTTCTGGGCACGGTGGCGCGGTCGATGCCGCAACTGGGGTTGCTGTTCATCCTGATCGTGCTGCCGATGAACATGCTGTCCGGCGGTTTCACCCCTCTGGAAAGCGAACCGGATTGGTTGCAATTGGCGATGCAGCTCTCCCCCTCCACCCATTTCGTCGCCTTCGCCCAAGCCATCCTGTTCCGTGGCGCCGGGTTCGACGTGGTGTGGCCGCGCTTTGCCGCCACGGCGGGGATCGGCGCGCTGTTCTTCGTCTGGAGCCTCGCCCGCTTCCGCAGCCATCTGGCGAGTTTGCGGTAGGGGGGGCGCCGGATCGGCGTCACTCCAGCCAGTTTTCCACGACAAGCCCCTGGACGCGGCGAAACTCCCGCTCGTTCGCCGTCACCAGCGTGACGCCAAGCGCGCGGGCGTGGGCGGCGATCAACAGGTCGTTGCCGCCAATCGGTTGGCCCGCCGCCTCCAGCGCGGCGCGGATGTCGCCGTAATCGACGTCGGTCGGCGCGTCGAGCGGCAGCACGGCGACGTCAGCCAACAGATCCTCCACCCGCCGGGTCAGCTTGGCCGAGCCTTTTTTCGCGGCGCCGTAGCGTAACTCCCCCGCCACCACGATGCTGGTGCACACGGCGTCTTCGCCAATCCGGCGTATGTGGTCGGCCACCTTGCCCGCCGGGTTTTTGATGAGGTCGCTCATGACGTTGGTGTCGAGCAGGTAGCGCATCAAAAAACATCCCTCGGCGGAATCGGCGGATCTTCGACGGTCGGAAGCTCGTCGTCCAGCGGCTCCCAACCGTCCAGCAGCGCCAAAAGCCCTTTTTTGTGAATGGGTTCCAGAATCAGCCGATCACCGTCGCGGCTGATGAGCACCGACTCGCCCGGCAACTCGAACTCCACCGGGATGCGCACGGCTTGGCTGCGGTTGTTGCGGAACAGGCGGGCTTCTTTCGGGCGCGGCGCGGCGGGTTGCGGCATGGTTCGGCGCTCCTGTGCATATGCTTCCTGTATATGCCAAAGCGCGCCGCCGATCAACCGGACGCCTCTTTTCGCGCCCGGTCGCGAGCCTGCTCAATTCATCGCCACTCGGCCATCACATGCCCACTCTTTAGCCATTCGCCTGTCTGCGCCGCCCATCGCCGACACCGCCGGAAAACGCTGTCCACACCGTCAAATTTTGTCTCTCTGGACAGGTTTTCCAACGTCTGAAAGAATGTGGATATTCGGACTGTTTAGCCATCCCACCAATCTGGCCCGCCTTTTGCTGCTGGATCGGGTGAGAGACGCCAACGCGAGGACGCCACGCCCGTGCCAGCCGCCCACACAGCCGCCCACACAGCCGCCCACACAGCCACCCACACCGTCGCCGCTCCGCCGCCCGCGCCGCTTGTTGAAGCGGAGGGAGAGCCGGGACGCGAACCGGGCCGGACCATCGTCGACATCCGCCATTTGACTCTGACCTATCAGGCCGCCGACCATCCGGTCTACGCGCTGAGCGACGTCAGCCTGTCCATCGCGCAGGGCGATTTCATCTCCCTGATCGGCCCCAGCGGTTGCGGCAAGACCACGCTGATGCGGGTCATCGCCGATCTGGAACAGCCCAGCTCCGGCGACGTGCTGGTCAACGGGATGACGCCGGAACAGGCGCGGCTGAAGCGCGCCTACGGCTATGTGTTCCAGGCCCCGGCGCTCTACCCGTGGCGGACGGTGGAGCGCAACGTCACCCTGCCGCTGGAGATCATGGGAACGCCGCGCGCCGAACGACAGACCCGCGCGCGCGAACAGTTGGAGCGCGTCGGGCTGACCGGGTTTGAGCGGAAATTTCCCTGGCAACTCTCGGGCGGCATGCAGCAGCGGGTGTCCATCGCCCGCGCCTTGGCCTTCAACCCCGATCTGCTGCTGATGGATGAGCCGTTCGGCGCGCTCGACGAGATCACCCGCGACCATCTGAATCTGCAACTGACCCAATTGTGGCGGCGGACGCGCAAGACCTGCGTCTTCGTCACCCATTCCATCGCCGAAGCGGTGTTTTTGTCCACCCGCATCGTGGTGATGAGTCCGCGCCCTGGCCGCATCCTCGACGTCATCGACTGCGCCCGCGACCTGCCGCCGGAGCGCACGCTCGACATCCGCGAGTCGCCGGAATTCCAGCGCATCGCCCACCGGGTCCGCGAAGGGCTGATGGAGGGGCATTCCTATGACGACTGAGCGAATCCTCCCCGTCGCCGTGATGAGTTTGGCGATCATCATCCTGTGGTACGCCGGGGCGGTTTGGCTGAACAGCCCGCAGGCCGCCGAGGCGCTGACCCGCGCCGGGGCGGATTGGGGAACCGGCGATCTGATCCGGCAGACCTTCGCGATGAAGCGCCCGATCCTGCCCACCCCCGATCAAGTCGCCGTCGATCTGTTCCAATCCCTGACCGGAACCCCCGTCACCCACATCCGCAACCTGCTGTATCACACCGGCGTCACCGCCGGGTCGGCGCTGACCGGCTTCGCGCTGGGCGTCCTTCTGGGGGTGGGGTTGGCGGTCGGCATCGTGCAGGTCCGCACGCTGGAGGCCAGCCTGCTGCCCTGGGTCATCGCCTCGCAAACCATTCCGATTTTGGCGATCGCGCCGATGATCGTCGTCATTCTGGGCAATCTGGGCTTCACCGGCCTGCTGCCCAAGGCGATCATCAGCATGTATCTGTGCTTTTTTCCGATCACCATCGGCATGGTCAAGGGGTTGCGCTCCGCCGATCCGTTGACGCTGGATCTGATGCGCACCTACAGCGCGGGCAGCGCCCAGACCTTCCGCCTGCTGCGGCTTCCGGCCTCGCTGCCCTTCCTGTTCACCAGCTTGAAGGTGGCGGTCGCCGCCAGCGTCGTCGGCGCCATCGTCGGCGAGTTGCCGACCGGCGGGCAGGCGGGGTTGGGCGCGCGGCTGCTGTCGGGATCCTATTACGGCCAGACCGTGCAGATCTGGAGCGCGCTGGTGATGGCGTCCCTGCTGGGCGTCACGCTGGTGGCGGTGGTTGGCTTGGCCGAACGGGCGCTGGTCCGCTCCGGCCCTGGAGGTGGTCGATGAGCCGTCTGCAAACCCAAACGCCGCCCCAAATTTCGCCGATGGCTCCTTGGCCATTGGTCGCGCTGCTGGCCCCGCTGTTCCCGCTGGCGATGCAGGACGGTCAAGCGCTGTATCTGCCGCAAAGCCCGCTGGCCCTGGTGGCGTTCGCCCTGCTGGTGGGGAGCCTGCTGCTGCGCCGAGTCGCCGGGGGCGGTCGGTCGGAAGCGGCGCTGTTGCTGGTCGGCGTCGCCGCCGGATACGCCGCGCCCTTGCTGCTGTTGGCGCGCGGGCTGCGGCCCGAAATCGGGTTGTGGCTGCTGCTGCTCGGCGCGACCTTGCTGCTGGGCCGCGTGCTGCGCCTGTTGGCCGAGGCGACGGGACCGGCGCGCCACGCCTGCCCGGCGCTGTTCGGGCTGGCCATCCTGTTGCTGTGGGAGATTCTGACGCGCGGGTTTCAGGTTCCCGCCATTCTGCTGCCGCCGCCCAGCGCCATCGCCGCCGCCTTCGCCGCCAACGCCGCCGATCTGTGGGATGATTTCGGCCAGACCGTGCTGACCTCCGTCCTGCGCGGCTATCTGTTGGGCTGCGGGGCTGGATTCGCCGTGGCGATTCTCGCCGACCGCGTGCCCTTTCTGGCGCGCGGCCTGTTGCCGCTGGGCAATTTGGCCAGCGCCATTCCGGTGGTGGGGATCGCGCCGATCATGGTGATGTGGTTTGGCTTTGATTGGCAATCGAAGGCGGCGGTCATCGTGGTGATGACCTTTTTCCCCATGCTCATCAACACGCTGGCCGGTCTGGCGAGCGCCGAGCGCATCCAGTTGGACCTGATGCGGTCCTATGGCGCGGGCTATTGGCGCAGCTTGCTGCTGCTGCGCTTGCCCTGCGCCTTGCCCTTCCTGTTCAACGGGTTGAAAATCAATTCGACCTTGGCCCTGATCGGGGCCATCGTCGCGGAATTCTTCGGAACGCCGGTGGTCGGGATGGGGTTTCGCATCTCGACCCAGGTGGCCCGGATGAATCTGGATGTGGTGTGGGCGTCGATCACCGTCGCCGCCCTCACCGGATCCGCCCTCTACGGCGCGCTCGCCTTGGCGGAGCGCCGCGTCACCGCCTGGCACCCGTCTTTCCGCAAGCGTTGATCCATCCCACGGACCACCGCCCGTCCAGCCACACATCAATCAACAGCCCCCCACTCAACAGCCGAGGACCATTCGCGATGAAGACCCTTGCATCCGCCCTGCTGCTCGCCGCCACCGCGCTGACCGGCTTCTCCGCCGCCGCCTCGGCCGCTGAAAAGCTGACCTTGCAATTGAAATGGGTCACGCAGGCCCAGTTCGCCGGATATTACGTCGCGGCGGAAAAGGGCTTTTACAAGGACGCCGGGCTGGACGTGACGATCAAGGCCGGCGGTCCCGACATCAACCCGACGCAGATCATCGCCGCTGGCGGGGCCGACGTGATCGTCGATTGGATGCCGTCGGCGTTGGCGACCCGTGAAAAGGGCGTGGCGCTGGTCAACATCGCCCAGTTCTACCAGACGTCGGGCATGATGCTGACCTGCCGCAAGGACGCCAAGATCAACGATCCGAAGGATTTCAAGGGCAACACGCTGGGCGTTTGGTTCTCGGGCAACGAGTATCCGTTCCTGTCCTGGATGAGCAAGCTTGGCCTGTCCACCTCCGGCTCCTCGCCGGACGTGAAGGTGCTTAAGCAGGGCTTCAACGTCGATCCGCTGCTGCAAAAGCAGGCGGCCTGCATTTCGACCATGACCTACAACGAATATTGGCAGTTGATCGAATCCGGCATGAAGCCGGAAGAGCTGGTGGTCTTCAAATATCAAGACCAGGGCGTGGCGACGCTGGAAGACGGGCTTTACACCACCGACAAGCAGTTGTCGGACCCGAAGATGGTGGAAAAGCTGGCGAAGTTCGTGAAGGCCTCGGCCAAGGGCTGGGAATACGCCGCCAAGAATCAGGCCGAAGCCGTGGACATCGTGCTGAACGCCGACACCACCGGCGCCCAGACCAAGGAGCATCAGGCGACGATGATGCAGGAGGTCGCCAAGCTGATCGCGGGCGGCAAGAAGGGAACGGGCTATCTGGATCCGGCGGATTTCGACCGCACCGTCGGCATCCTGATGTCCGGCGCCTCCGCCCCGGTCATCACCAAGAAGCCGGAAGGCGCCTACAGCCACGTCGTCTTTGACGCGGCGGCGAAGCTGTAAGAAAACGCGCGGCGCGCTGCGGCCCTTTCCCCCGCCTTGGGGGGAAGGGCCAGCGCGTTTCAAGCGTCAGAGCGCGGCGTCGGCGACGCGTTTGCTCCGGTGCAACTGCTCAATGTAAATCTTCGCCAGTGATTTCAGGATCGGCGGCATCGCGGCCAGCGTCTCGTCGAAGGCCTTCTTGTCGATGACTTCGCAGATCGAGCCGACGGCGGCGATGGCCGTGACGTCGGGCAAGCGCCCGGTCATCAGGAAGATCTCGCCGAACAGGCTGCCGGGGCCAAAGGCGGCGATCTCGCCGCCCAGCGTGCCGCGCCCCGGTTTCAAGACGACCCGGCCCGACTGAATCAGATAGGCGGCGTTGGTCGCCTCGTTCGGGGTGAAGAAGACATGCCCCTCGCGGAACATCCGGCGGTCGATCACCCGCTGAAACGAGGTGGTGGAGCGGAAATCCACCGGATTTCCCACCCGTTCGGTCGGCGGCAGCCCATAATCGCGCCGGATCGCCGCGATCAGGCTTTGCAGCAGATAGGACGCCAACGGCGGGCTGCGCTTCAGCAGGCCGCGAAAGGCCTCGCGGGTGACTTCGATGCAAGACACTTCGGTCAGCGCTCGCACGGTGGCGCTGCGCTCGCCATCGTCGATCAGCGCCATTTCGCCGACCACGGCCCCCTTGCCGACGACGCCCAGGCGCTTGACCACGCCTTCGGGGGTCGTCAGCAGGATTTCCAACTCGCCGGATTCGATCAACCAAGCCCGGTCCGCCCGCTCCCCCTGGCGCATGAACACCATCTGGGCCGGTATGGTGTGGCGTTTCGGGTCGGTCGCGGCGTTGGGCATCGGGCGCTCATGTCGGCTTTGGCGAAGAGGCGGCGGCAAACCGTCTGGCGGAGGGCGTGAGGTGGGGGCTTGCCGCGCCTTTGTCGACTCAACGGTTGGTCTTATTCGAACACCGCGTCGCGCGGGCCGATGTCGCCATAGGCCATTTTCAGGAAGGCGTCGACCGTCAGATCGGCGTCCAGCAACGCGCCGTGGTGGGAAAAACGGTCGCTGCGGTCCAGCCACAGCCGGTCGGACAGGGCGTCGAGCGAGCCGGACGCGCCGGGGAAATGGATGTGCGACATTTCCTTGGTGCAGATGAAGCGGCGGCTGGTGAAAAACTCCTCCCCCCAGCCGATCCGACCGCAACGGGCGAATTCGTAATTCAGAAAATCCATCTCGTTTTCATAGGCGTGGGCGATCAACAGATCCTCGCCCATGAACTCCAGCATCGTTTCGACGATCTGGGGGAAGCGCGGGGCCGTCTTCAGATCGTTGGGGCGGATGTTGTGGACCTTGATCGAGTCCGGGTGGATCGGCGCGTCGGGGTTGACGCGAGTTTCCCAGGTCCGGCCCTTGGTCCACTCCGTTCCGTTCCGCAGGATTTCGATGCAGCCGATTTCGATGACGACGCCGGGTTGCCGCAGCCCCTTGGGCGCCTTGCGGATGTCCTCCAGGCGGGGGGTGCGGCGTCCGGTCGTTTCAATGTCGATGGCGACGAGGCGGGTTCGATCATCCCAGGGTTGCGCGGTCATTGGTACGTGTCCTTATGAGTTCGTTGGCGTGTCGGCTTGGCTCAGGCGCCGGGAGCGACGATGAAGCAGGCCATGCCGAGATCGACCAAGCCGGAGCAGGTGGCCGCCGCGTCCCGTTGCGACAGCCCCGACAGGCGGGCGCGGTACAGCGGGCCGGTTTGGGTGTCGACCGCCTGCACGATCTTTTGCGTGTGCGACAGCATGCCGGGCAAGGACTGGCGGGCGCGGTTTATCACCCGCGCGCTGTCGTCGGCGGAGCGGAAGGCGCCCAATTGAACGGTCCAAGCCCCGGTGGCCCCACCACGCAAGGCGGCGGTGGACACGGTGGCCGGAGCGATGGGAGCGGTCGTGTCCGGCGCGACCACCTGCGTGGTCGGCGGCGCCGGGCTGTAGCTGGGGCGAGGCGCCGCCGACGGCGGAGGCGGCAAGACGGCGACGGCCACCGGCGCCCGTCCACCGGAGTTAGAGGCGGGTGGGGCGGGGGCCGCTGGCGGCGGAGAGGCGGCGGCGAAGGGCGCGTTGTCGGCGGCGCTGGCCACCACGATGTCCGCGCCGTTGGGGGCGGTGGTGCGGTTCAGGCGTGGGCTGACCGACGCCATGTAGCGTTTGGTTTCGCCAGGCAGCGACCGCTTTCCGGCCAGATAGTCGCCATAACAGCCGGGGCCACAATTGTACGCGCCCAAAAAGCCGGGCGCGCCGAACAGATTGTACATCTCGCGCAGATAGGCGGTGCCCGCGATGATGTTGTCGTGCGGATCGTAGGGGTCAGAGCCAAGGCCGTGCTTGCGCCGCATCTCCTCATAGGTGCCGGGCATGACCTGCATCAACCCCATGGCGCCCGCCTTGCTGACGATGGGGCGTCCGTTCGCCATCGTGCGTCCGCCGCTTTCCTGGCGGATCACCTCGCGGACCCACAATTCCGGCATGTCGAAACGACCGGCGGCTTCGGCGATGTGCGCGTCGAGGTCGGCCTGCGACACGCTGCGTGGTCCGCCGCCCGCGCAGGCGGCAAGCAGAATGGACAGGAAGGCGCAGACCAGAAGCGGTTTTACGCGGCGCACGGACCCCTCATTTCGCTGATCGACGCCCCCCGGTGACGGCCCGATTTTGGGGAGCGACGATTGCACATTCGGGGCGGTCCGTAAACTCCCGGCCCAATTTTTCCGGCGCGCGTGACGGAATCAATCCGCCGCTGCGGGCCGGGCCGGATGATCGACGGATCGGTTGGATTCGCGGGGGAGGGAATGCGTGGCGCATCGGATTGACGGCGTGAATTGCGCGGGTGGAAAGCGGCAACACAATCAAGGGATTGCCCCTTTGCCGACGCTCAGGGAAATCCCCTACCGGCAGAGAAGCCGACGAAATATTGTGGGAATTGGCAGAATTGACGGACTCGTTGCTCCAGCATTAAAGGGGAAATTTGAAATTTGCTACGCTTAAATATTATTTATTAATAAAAATCAGAAATCATCCATAACACATTTTTGAATGTTCAGCATAAAAACCAGAATATACACAAATTGTTTCAAAAAGTCACAATATCAACGAGCCAAAATCAACCAATAATAGATTTTTATACTCCGTATGCTTTGAGAAAAATGTGACCGAATGGTTAATGTTTTCCTCGCTCCTTCACGGCCTATAGACCACTAAAATTTAATATGATTGTATGGCAGACCATAGCGCCTATCCGACATAGCCTATCCCGTTGGCCTCGCACCGATCTCATCAAGAGGTATTCCTATGGATCCGATTTCGCTCCTCGCGGCTCTTGCCACCGCTTTTGGCATCATGTCCGCCGACGCGGTGATGCATGCGGACAGCGTCAACGTCAGCTTGTATGTGCCGGACGACATCGCCAAGACGACCGCGCGGGGCGACGTCATCGAGGACATGTTCATCTCTAAGATGCAAGAGATCGGCGACGTCAAATCCTATTTCGGACGCCCGAACGTGCAATCCAACCGCGCCCGGACGTTGGGCGTGGTGCTGTCCCGCGCGCTGAAGGTCGAGGATTTCGCCGCCGCCGTTCAGCACACCTTCGGCATGAAGACGGCCTCGGTCCTCGGCAGCTTTTCGAAGGATGACAAGGAAGGCAAAATCCAGCTGGTCGCCATGGTGCGCGACCCGGACGAGCCGCCCTTCCCCCTCATCATCAAGCGCGCCGATTACGAGCCGATCCCGGACATGGTGGGCCGCGCCGCCCAGCAGGTGATGGAGCATCTCGCCCCCTACATCACCACCCTGTATCTGTTGCAGAAGGGCGACGAGATCCATGATTACACCCAGGTTGACGATCTGATCGGTCGTGAACTGGTGGCCTACGCCGCCAAGTCGCACAGCAAGGAGCGCGCTTCGGTCCTCAACGTCGCGGGCATCGTCGCTCTCCACAAAGAGAACATGCCGGAAGCCGCCCGCCTGTTCGAAGAGGCCGACAAGGCCGATCCCGATCTGCTGATTCCGCGCCTGAACCGCGCCTTCGTCATGCTCGCCACCGACCACGAGTCGGAGGTTGAATCCTACCTGAAGCCGACGCTGGAGGCGGCGCGCTACCAGCGCGCCTACATGCTGTTGGCGGCGGGCGACGTCATCCGCGCCGGCGCCTTCATGAGCGTCCGCAAGTTCGATCAGGCGGAAGCCGCGCTGGACGACGCCGAATATTGGGATCCGACCAGCTCCGTCGTCCCCACCCTGCGGGCCGAAGTGAAGCTGGAGCGCGGCGACATGGTCGGCGCCATGAAGTACAAGGGCAAGGCGAACGTCAATCTGGACAATTTCGAAACCTTCCCCGAACTGGCCAGCCTCTATTACCACATTTCGTGGCGCAAGGGCGAACCGCTGCGCCGCAACGATCTGAAGCAGGAGTCGGCCCGCGCGGTTCTGACCTCCTCGACCTTGGGCGCCAAGCCCGCTGAGGCCGCCAAGACGAAGTGAGGGGCGAAACACGGCTCCAACAACGGCCCATCGCCAGACAGGGCGATGGGCTAAGCCGTTTTGATTGCTGACCTGTCCGGCTCTACGGCGCCGTTGTTTCAAGGGGGGGGCTGGTGCATACTCTGAAATGTTCGACTGAAAATCCGCCTAGAAACCGTCATATTATTATCGGAGGAGAGACGATGAAATCGATCGTCCGCTGCGCCGGCACGGTGGCCGCAATTTGCCTTGGCGCCGCTGTGGGAACGTCATCGATGGCTCTGGCCGAAACCGTGTTCAACCGGGGAAACGGCGGGGAACCCTCCACGCTCGACCCTCACAACACGGACGGGCGGATCGAATCGAATATTTTTCGCGATCTGTTTGAAGGGCTGGTGGTCTACGGACCCGACGGGCGCTTCATGCCCGGCGTCGCCGAAACATGGGAAGTTTCTCCCGATGGGTTGGTCTACACCTTCCGTTTGCGCGCCAACGCCAAATGGTCGAACGGCGATCCGCTGACCGCCGAGGATTTCGTCTACAGCTTCCGCCGCGCGGTCGCGCCGCATTCCGGCGCGTCGGCGGCCAACCTGCGGATGATCGAGGGCGCCGACGCCGTGATGGCGGGCGGTCCGACCGACAAGCTGGGCGTCAAGGCGGTGGATCCGGCGACCGTGCGCATCGCGCTGGTGACGCCGACGCCCTTCTTCCTGGGCGTGCTCAGCTCCGACAACATGGCGCTGCCGGTGCACCGCGCCACCGTTGAAAAGAACGGCGACAAGTGGACCGAGCCGGGCAAGATGGTGTCCAACGGCGCCTACACGCTGGCCGATTGGCAGCGCGGCAAGCCGCTGGTGGCGGTTCGCAACGTCAACTACTACGCCAAGGACTCGGTGTCGATCGACCGTGTGATCTTCCACCCGGTGGCCGACCCTGGCGAAGAGCTGACCCTGTACCGCGCGGGCAAGTTGGACATCACCAACGAAGTGCCGCAGGATCAGGTGAAGTGGATTTCGCTGAGCCAGCCCAAGGAATTCTGGAACAAGCCGTTCCTGGCCACCTATTACTACGCGTTGAACCTGACGGCGGAGCCGTTCAAGGGCAACCGCAACCTGCGCAAGGCGCTGTCGCTGGCGATCAACCGCGAGCAGATCGTTGAAAAGGTGACGCGCGCCGGCGAGATGCCCGCCTATGGGCTGGTGCCGCCGATCGTCCCCAACTACCGCCGCCCGCTGCCCGCTTTCGCGGCGGAGCCGATGGAGCAGCGGTTGGAAGAGGCGCGCCGCCTGTTCGCCGACGCCGGTTACGGCCCGTCCCAGCCGCTGAAGCTGGAAGTCCTCTACAACACCTCGGAAAACAACCGGGTGATCGCCGAAGCGGTGATGGCCCACTGGAGCCGCGCGTTCGGCAAGGGCCTGGCCGTCACCTCGGTCAGCGTTGACCGCACCGAGTATCTGAAGCGCCGCGCCCGCCGGGATTTCCAGGTGGTCCGCGCCGCCTGGATTGGCGATTTCGCCGACCCCACCGTGTTCCTCAACCTGATGCTGTCCACCGCCCTGCCGCCGCGCAACGATCCGGGCTATCGCAGCGCCAAGTATGATGAGCTGCTGGCCAAGGCCGCCTCTTCGACCGAAGTGTCGGAACGCTCCGCCCTGCTGGCGGACGCCGAACGCATCATGACCGACGAATACCCGGTGATCCCGATCTACCATTGGGCGACGAAGTCCTTGGTCAGCCAGAAGGTCAAGGGTTGGGTCTTCAACATTCGCGACGTCCACCCCAGCCGTTTCGTGTCCATCGTCGAGGCCAAGGTCCCCGCCGGCGGCAACAAAACCTCAGCAGCAAACTGAGCGCAGGAGCACAACCATGGATTTCGGATTTCTGGCTGTTCCCATCTACATGGCGCTGATCGCGTTTGGCTTTGCCGTGTTCACCGACACCCAGACCGTCAACATCGAGTATGTTGACGTGCCTGAAAGCATCGCGGCGGAAACCGGCTACACCTCGCCGGTGCTGGTCACGCGCTTGGCCGACGAGATGCAGCTCATCGCCAAAAAGGCCAGCACCAAGGCCGAAGTGCGTCAGGTCGAACTGCACGAAGAAAAGAAGCCGGTCGCGGTGCTCAGCGAGTTCGTCGGTCTGACCCCGCTGGTCCGCGTGGTCCAGGAATCGGTGTCGCTGACGCCCTTCACCTTCTCCGGCGAGATCGTGATCCACGGCGACGATCTGGAAATGAAGCTGCGCGGCTATGACAGCCACCATCGCCAGTTCCAGATCGTCAAGACCGCCCACCACGATCAGGTGCCGGAATTGGTGCGCGGCGCCGCCTATGAGGCGATGCGCGTCGTCAACCCCTATGTTCTGGCGGCTTATCAGTTCAAGCGCGACCGTCTGACCCGTGATTTCACCCCGACGCTGGAAATCATCCAGCGTGAGTTGGATCATCACGACACCGAATACTCCAAGTGGATGCTCAATCTCTGGGGCATGGTGTTGTATCAACAGTCGGATCGTCGCGGCGCCATCGAGAAGTTCCGCGAGGCTTACGCCATCGACAAGGACTTCCTTTCGCCTCTGCTGAACTGGGGCGTGGTCGAGGCCCGCGAGGGCAACCATTCGCACGCCATCGAGCTGTTCAAGGCGGTGACGAGCAACAAGGCGGCGGCGGCCAAGAACACGGCGGCGGCGGCGGCGGCCTACAGCGAATGGGGCTTCTCCCTGGCCCTGATCGGCAAGTATGACGACGCGTTCTCCAAGTTTGAAACGGCGGCGGTGACGGATGGGACCTTCGCCGACGTCTATTCGAGCTGGGCGGAGGTGCTGAGCGCCCTTGGCCGCAAGGAAGACGCGTCCCGCATGACCGCCCGCGCCCTGGCACTGGCCCCGACCGAAGTGGTCTACACCGAAAACCTCATCGGCGCGGTTCAGAGCCTGCCCGCTGCGGCGACCACTGAGTGATTTGTGGACGTTCTGTGAGACTTAAATGACGACGGAGACACGCATCATGCTCAAGCCAGCGTTCACACGAAATCGCCTGACGCCGTTCTGTGCGGCGGTCGCTGTCGGGGTTGGCTTGGCCGTGTTGATCGGGTCTCCGTCCCAGGCGCTGGCCAGCGGCGGCGGCGGCGGCGGCAATAAGAGCAGCGACGGTCATGTCCGCCGCAGCGACCATGGCATCCCCCAGGTGCTGGCCGCGCGCAAGCGCGGCAGCCATGGCGGCCATGGCGAAGACGCCGGTGGTCATGGCGGCGGTCACAGCAGCACGATCCTGACGCTGCTTGGCCTTGGTTTCCTGGGCGGCGGCCATGGTGGTGGCCATGGCGGCGGTCACGGCGGCGGCCTGTTTGGCGGCGGTCATGGCGGTGGCCATGGGGCCGATCATGGCGCGGGTCACGGTCCCGCCGACGCGCATGGCGCGGCAGCGGACCCGCACGCGGCTCCGGCGGTCGATCATGGCGCGGCTCCGACGGTCGCTCCGGTGGGCGGCACGGCGCACTGACCGTTCCGCAAAGACGTTTTTCCAGCCTGTTTCAACGCTCAACAGCCACGCCATCGCCAACGCGGCGAACGATCCTCACACGATGTGGACGTTCACCGTGTGGGTGATGGTGTGGCTGTGCGCGTCGGTGATGTCCACCAGGATGGTGTCGTCACCAGCCGCTCCCGCCTGATAATTGTAGACGAAGGCGGAGCCGCTGACGTCGCTGGTGACGGCGCTGTTGGCGGTGTGCAGGGTGTAGGTCAGCGAATCGTCGGTCGGCGAATAACCCAGCACCATGCCCTTGTAGGTTTCTCCGCTGTTCACAGTGATGCTGTCGAGGTTGGTCGAGGTCGCGTTGCTGATGGTTCCGCTGGGCGTTCCCGGCGCCGATCCCAACGCCGTCCCGCCGCTGGCCTCATCGAATTTCCAATAACCGACCAACCCGCTTTCGTTGCCAAGCAGACGGTGGGAGCCGTCGGCGGCCACCTGACTGGAGGTCCGGGCGCCGGACCAAATCTGCACGTCGTTGATCGACCCGACGAAGGGATGGGCGCCAGCCCCGTCATTGCCGATGGTCAGGCTGCTGACCGAGGCCCCGAGCGCGCCCGACGCCGTGCTGCGGGTGGCGTCTTGCGTGTTGTCAACATACAGCTTCATGGATGTGGCGCTGTTGTCGAACGTGCCGACGACATGGTGCCATTTCCCGTCATTCACGGCGGTGGCGCCGGTCAGCGTGGTGGTCGCCGCGCCGTTGCCAAGATCGAACACGACTTTCCCGCTGGCGTCGAGCGTCAGTTGATAGCCGGTCATCGCGCTGCCGCTGCCGCTTGTTTTGCTGAGAATCGTCTCTCCGGCGGCTCCGCCCGTCACCTGGATCCAGGCTTCGACCGTCAGCGCGCTGGTTGGGGCCAGGGCGGCGGTGTGGGCGGCGGTGACGCTGCCGTTGCTGAAGGTCAACGCATGCTCGCCCGATCCCACCGGGTATGAGGAGTCCGACGGAATCGACACCGACAGGTTGGCGATGGCGTGATCGTCCACCGCGCCGCCGGTCGAGGCCGAAAAGCCCAGCTTCACCGTGTCCGGGCGGGTGTAAAGAACGCTGGACGCGTTGACGTTGACGCTGCCGAAATCAAAATCATTGTAGATGCTCTTCCAGGTCGCGCCATCGTCCCAGCTCATCCGCATGGTGATGTGCTGGTTGGCGGTCAGGGTCAGATCAACCTTGATGTAGCTGTTGGAATCGATGCCGCCATAGCTCGACACCGAGCTTTCGCTGCCGGTGATGTAGCGGTATTCGTGCGCGCTGCTGTCCGTCGCCCCGGTGGAGGAGCCGCGAAGACCGATGGTGTTGGCGTGCGCCCCCGATCCCGCCCCGTTGCCAGCCCAGGAGTCGGAATTCAGGAAATTGCCGTAGGTGTCGAAACCGATGGCCATATAGCCCTTGGTCACGCCGGGCGTGCTGCCGACAAAACCATAGCCCAGCGCGCTGCCCAACCCGCCAACCGTCGGCGTCGTCACCGATCCATCAATCATGTAGAAGGAAAAACCATCCCCCGCGTTGCTGCCGCCGCCGTAAGACCGATAGTCGAACTGCACATGCATCCCGTAACGCAAATCGATGGCGCTGTTGTAAACGGCGCTGCCCGATTGGCTGGTTCCCGCCGTGGTCAGATGCAGAACCCCGGACGACACGCTGGGCGTCGGGCTGCCGCTGATCGTCCAGCCTGACCAGGAGGAACTGGCCGCCTCTTGCACCGGGAAACCGGCGGGTGTCTGGACGACCAGTTGACTGGCCGATTGCGTGCCGGTGCTGAAGGCGGTCGAGCCGCCGTTCGTGCTGGTGTTCCCAAAGCCGCCCGCCGTGCCGGTTGAGCCGTCCCACGCGCGGTAGGTGATGTCGGTCGCCCCGCTCCACCCCGTGGTCGGAACAAAGCGCAGCCGGTCGCTGTCGTGCAGCAGCAAGGCGTTGCTGGCGCTGATCGACGCGGCGGTCACGCTGGTCCAAGACCCGGTTCCGTTCAACTGGTACTGCCAACTTCCGTTGGAGCCGTCCAACGCGGTGATGGCCACGGACGTCAAGGCGACCCCGGCGTCGGTCACGCCGCTGCTGGCGACCAGGGTCGAAATGGCGGTGCCGCTGGGCGAGGTGTCGGACATCACCACGGTGGACAGGCTTCCGGTCGCCGCCGTGTTGACCACCGGGGCGACGTTGCCGACATAGACGGTCAGATCCTTGGTGTAGCTTTGGCTGGTTCCGTCGACGGTCTGGATGGTGACGGTGTACGCGTGTCCCGCCGTCGTTTCGTAATCCAACGCGGTGGCGGTGCGCAATTCCCAGACGCCCGCGTTGTTGACCACGGTGAATTGCCCGCCGCCGCCAACGATGCTGAAGCTGCTGGTGTCGCCGGGGGTGGGGTCGGTGGCGGACAATTGGGCGACGGCGGTTCCAACCGACACGTTTTCCGACACCGACACCGCGTTGCCGACCGTGCCGTTGCGCACCTCCCAAACATAGACGCCGAGTTGGCCGACGTTGCTGTAGCCGGCGTTGTTGACGAAGTTGGAGGTTCCCGACCCCTGCACCTCGCCATAGGTGCGCGGGGCGGCGCCGCCCGTGGTCCATCCAGCGGTGCCGCCGCTGCCCCAGGTGATCGATTCATAGCGTTCCTCGATGGAGAAATCGCCGTTCCCCAGACTGTAGAGGCGGATCTGATAGCTGTTGCCGGTCGACGACCCGCTGTAGGCGTGAACGTCCTTGTAGGTGACGCTGACGACGTGATTGACGCTGTCCACATCGACATAGATGTCGCCTCCCTTGCGGGTGTCGATGTCGGCGTAATGAATGGCGATCATCGGCGTCGACACCGATGGGATGCCTTGCGAGCTGTAAGAGGTCAGGCCCTGGCCAAAGGTGATGTAGCCGTTGCTGCCGACAAAGAACTGCGATCCGGCGGAATAGGTGGTTCCGCCCAGCTTGAAACCGCCGGAAAAGGCGGCGGACACGTCGATCTGTTGATAGGCGTCGTCGGCCTTGTTCAGCGTGATTTCGCCATAGCCCGCCGACCCGCCCAACCCGCCAACGGCGGCATGACCGGCGGTGATGGTGTAATTGCCGCTGAAGCTGGCGGCGGTTGGCGACAGCACGATGTTGGTCGGGCTGGTGCCGAGGCCGGTTTCGACGGTGACGCCGAGGGTCTGGCTGCTCAACACCCCGCCCGATGGGTCTTCCAGCGAAAAGGTCAGGCTGTCCGATCCGGTGCTGCCCGAGCTGACATAGGTGACTTTGCTGCGGCTGTCGAGGTCGGCCTGGGTGAAGGTCTGGCCCACCGACAGGGCCGTGCCGTCCAGCTTCAGCGTTCCCTTGGTTGGCAGGGCGGTGACGCGATAGATCAGCGAGGCCGCCGTGTCGTCGAGATCGGCGCCTTGCAGATTTGCGTTGCTCAACACCATCGTGCCGTTGGCCAGCACGGTGATGGATTGGTTGGTCGGCAGGGTCGGCGCGTCGTTCGCCCCCTGGATGGTGACGGTCAAGGTGGTGGACGCGGTCAGTCCGGCGGTGTCGCGCACCGTGTAGGTGAAGGTTTCCGTCAGCGTGTCCGTGCTGCTGTGCAGCGCCTGCACGGTGGCGTTGCTGTTGTCCACCACATAGCTGTAACCGCCGTTGGCGTTGAGCGTCAGCGTGCCATAGGCGCCGATCAACGCTTGCCCGACCGTGCCGCCGGTGATGGCGGACACGGTTTTGGCGTCGCCGCTGTCCACATCGGTGTCGTTGGTCAGCACATTGCCGGTCGGGTTGGTCCCCGCCGTGCCGTTGTTGGTTCCGCCCGCTTCGACCGCCGTCGCCGTGTCGGCCACGGCGACCGGCGCGTCGTCCGCGCCCTCGATGGTGATGGTCAAAATGCGGGAGGCGGTCAACCCGGCGGTGTCGCTGACCGTGTAGGTGAAGCTGTCGGTCAGCGTGTCGGCGCTGGTGCGCAGGGCCTGAACGGCGCTGTTGGCGTCGTTGACCACATAGGTGTAACCGCCGTTGGCGTTCAGCGTCAGCGTGCCGTAAAGGCCGGTCGCGCCGCCGCCCACCGTGCCGCCGGTGACGGCGGACACGGTTTTGCTGTCGCCGCTGTCCACATCGGTGTCGTTGGTCAGCACATTGCCGGTGGCGTTCGCGCCCGCCGTGCCGTTGGAGGTTCCCCCCGCCTCGATCGCCGTCTCGCTGTTGGGCGACGCGACGGGCGCGTCGTCGGCCCCCTGGATGGTGATGGTCAAGGTGGCCGTCGAGGTCAGCCCGGCGGTGTCCTCCATGGTGTAGGTGAAGGTTTCGGTCAACGTCTCCGAACTAGTGCGCAGCCCTTGCACCGTCGCGTTGGCGTTGTCCACCACATAGCTGTAGCTGCCATCCGCGTTGAGCGTCAGCGCGCCATAGAGGCTGACCAGCGCCTGCCCGACCGTGCCGCCGGTGATGGCGGTGACGGTTTTGCTGTCGCCGCTGTCCACATCGGTGTCGTTGGTCAGCACATTGCCGGTCGGATCGACGCCCGCCGTGCCGTTGGAGGTGCCGCCCGCCTCAACCGCCGTCGCGGTGTCGGCCACGGCGATGGGCGTGTCGTTGGCGCCCTGGATGGTGATGGCCAGGGCGCCGGCGGCGGTCAAGCCAGCGGTGTCGCGCACCGTGTAGGTGAAGCTGTCGGTCAGCGTGTCGGCGCTGGTGCGCAGGGCCTGCACAGCGCTGTTGGCGTCGTTGACGACATAGCTGTAGCCGCCGTTGGCGTTCAGCGTCAGCGTTCCGTAAAGGCCGGTCGCGCCGCCGCCCACCGCGCCGCCGGTGACGGCGGACACGGTTTTGGCGTCGCCGCTGTCCACATCGGTGTCGTTGGTCAGGACGTTCCCCGACGCGCCGCTGCCCGCCGTGCCGTTGGCGAGGCCACCGGCCTCAACCGCCGTCCCCGTGTCGGCCACGGCGACGGGGGCGTCGTCGGCCCCCTGGATGGTGACGGTCAGGGTGGCCGACGAGGTCAGCCCGCCGGTGTCGCGCATCGTGTAGGTGAAGCTTTCCGTCAGCGTGTTGGCGCTGGTGCGCAGCGCCTGCACCGTGCTGTTGCTGTTGTTCACCGCATAGCTGTAACCGCCGTTCGCGTTCAGCGTCAGCGCGCCATAAAGTCCGGTTGTGCTGGCCCCCACCGCGCCGCCGGTGATGGCGGTCACGGTCTTGCTGTCGCCGCTGTCCACATCGGTGTCGTTGGTCAGGACGTTCCCCGTGGCGGCGCTGCCCGCCGCGCCGTTGACGGTTCCCCCCGCCTCAACCGCCGTGCCGGTGTCGGCCACCGCGACCGGCGCGTCGTTGCTGCCCTCGATGGTGATGGTCAGGCTGGACGACGCGGTCAGCCCGGCGCTGTCGCGCACCGTGTAGGTGACGGTCTCCGTCACCGTGTCGGCGCTGGTGCGCAGCGCCAGGACCGTGCCGTTGGCGCTGTTCACCGCATAGCTGTAGCTGCCGTTCGCGTTGAGCGTCAGCGCGCCATAGGCGCCGACCAGCGCTTGGCCAAGGGATCCCCCCGAAATGGCGGACACGGTTTTGGCGTCGCCGCTGTCCACGTCGGTGTCGTTGGTCAGGACGTTCCCCGACGCGCTGCCGGTCGTGCCAACCGCCCGTCCCGTGTCGGCGACGGCGACGGGGGCGTCGTCGGCCCCCTGGATGGTGATCGTCAGGGTGGCCGACGACGTCAAGCTGGAGCGGTCCTGAACCGTGTAGGTGAAGCTGTCGGTCAGCGTGTCGGCGCTGGTCCGCAGCCCTTGAACCGCGCTGTTGGCGTTGTCGACGACGTAGCGATAAGCGCCGTCGGCGCTCACCGTCACCGAGCCATAGCGGCCAGCCACACTTTGCCCGACCGCGCCGCCGCTGACGGCGGACACGGTTTTGGTGTCGCCGGAATCCACGTCGGTGTCGTTGGACAGCACATTGCCCGACGGGTCGACGCCCAACGTCGCGTTGCCCGTGCCCCCCGCTTCGGTCGCCGATCCAGCGTCCGCCACAGCAACCGGCGCATGGGGAATCGGCGGCGGCGGCGGAGGCGGCGGCAATGGGGGTGGCGGCGGCGGCGGGGGAGGAGGCGCCACAGGGGGAGGAGGAGGTGGGGGCGGCGGCGGTGGGGAGGGCGGCAGTTCCTCAACAGTCGGAGGAGGAGGTGGTGGTGGCGGCGGAGGTGGTGGGGGAGGCGGAGGAGGAGGAGGAGGTGGTGGGGGAGGAGGCGGGGCAGGAGGAGGTGGCGGCGGTGGCGGAGGAGGAGCGGGCGTTTGATTGGCGACCGACGACGTCGAGGTTTGAGACGGAGGCGTGTTTTGCGCAGCCTGCGCGATCTCGATCGGGGAGGGGGGTTGAACCCCGTTGTCGATCTGCGCCGCTTGGGTTTCCGTGGCTTGGGCGGTTTCCGAAGCGGTTTGGCGCGCTTCGGACACCGTGTTGCCCGATTCAAGCGCCGTGGACAGGGCGTTGCTGAAGCTTTGGGCGTCGCTGCCCCCGCCGCGCTGGCCAAAGCCGTTTGGGCGCCGACGCCCGACGCCAAAGCCGCCAGCAGGGGATCCGACGGAACGCTGATGGAATTTTGTTGGGCCGTGTTGGCTTGCGCTTGGGCCTGCCCTTCGGCCATGGCCGCTTGCGAACCGCGCCCGGCGGCCAACGCGTCCACCACCGACGCCAGAGCGGCGTCGCTCAAAGAGCCGCCGGACGCCAAACCTTGCGCCAGCGACGCCACCAGCCGATCCGCGTCGGACATCGGAACGCCGCTGGCGGCCAAGGCGCTGTTGGCGCTGTTGGCCGCTTGGGCCGCCGCCGCCAGGGCCGACCCAGCCTTTTCGCCCGAAGCCAGGGCGGCGGCAAGATTGTCGGCAAAGGCGCCGGCCGCCGCCGCCGACATTCCGGCGGTCAATCCGGCGATCGCCTGGTTCGCCGCCAAACCGCCCGCCGCCAGCGCCGCCGCCAGTTGCCCCGCCGCGTCCACGGGAACCGACGGCAGGGTGGCCGCCGCCGCCGCCGCGTGGGCTGAGGTCAAGGCGGTGTCGGGAGAGACGCCGTTCGCCAAAGCGGTTTGCAGGTTCGACAGGAAGGCGTTCATGTGCTCCGGCGACATGCCGGAGGTTGCGGTGGCCAACGCCTGCGCGGCGGTTCCGCCGCCGGTCGCGAGCGCGCCCGCCAGCTTTTCCGCCGCCGAGGTGTCCACCGCGCTGGAGTCCAGCCTTGCGATGGCCGCCGCGTTCGCCGCCTTCAATTCCGCGATCAGCGGCCTGCCGCTGGCCAGCGCGTTGGCCAGAGCCTCGCCGTCCAGCATGACGGGTCCGCCGATGGCCTTTTGCAAAAGCTCCTGGACATTGGCGCCGTTGGCCAGGGCGATGTGCAGCGCCTGGGCCTCGTCCACCGGATGGCCGGTCCGATTCGTGTCGTCAACCCAGACCCGGCGGACATCTTCGGCGGCCCGTTGGGGGTCTACCCCCTTGCCGAGCAGCTCGACATAGCGGTGAATGATCTCGTCGGCCATCTTGGGCGAGGCGCCGACGTCAACGCCGTATTTTTCCAGGCGGGAGACCAAATCCGAACGGATGGCGGAATGGGCGCCGGACACGCCGTCACCGGCGGCCAGAGCCTCCATAAAGCCATCGGGCGGGGTCCACCCATCCAGATCGATTTCCACGCCCATGCTGCTTGCGTCAGGTCAATGCTGTTGGTAATACAGGCCATACTATAGTATTTCCGAATGGTCTATGCTAGGGTTGGCCGCAATGTGGCGGGAAAAGACTTGATGTGACAAATTGAGTCTTCTCCTGTCGGATGAGGGTGATGGATTTGATGAAGCGGGCAAAAGCATGGTTCGCCACCCTGTCAAAACGTTCGCTGTTCCTGGTTATTTTGGGAATTGCGGGCGCTGTTGCGTTGAGCCTGTCGCTTGTCGCCCGTTTGACTCTGTTTGATCGGCCCGCCGACCGCGTGATCCAGATTGGCGTTTTGACGCCGCAATCGGGCGCTGCCAAGGAGCTTGGCCGCGCCATCCGCGAGGGGGTCGAGCTTTACATCGACCAAATCAACCGGGCGGGCGGCATTGACGGCGTCCCCTTGAAATCACTGGTGATTGACGATTCCGACGACCCGGCTGCCGCCCGCGCCGCCGCTGAAAAAGCGGTTGCGGCGGGCGTCGTCGGCGTGGTCGGCCACTGGTCGGGCGAAGCGGCGGAGGCCGCCGCCGACGTGTACCGGACGGCCCGGGTGCCCGCCCTGACCCCCGCTCCGCCACCCGTATCAGGTGTGCGCGGCACCGATCCCTGGTTGTTTCATATGACGTTCGACCGGGTCTTTGAGACGCGGTTCCTCGCCAATTATGTGCGCAACGTCCTGGGTGAAAAGGTCGTCTCGATCATCCACCAGCGCGGCGCCGAGGAAGAGGCGCTCAGCCAGTCCTTTGACGAGGTGATGCAGCGCTTTGGCACGCGGGTGCTCAACCGCTGGGAGTTTGATCCGGCGGCGCCCGACGTCGCCGACCGTTTGGCCCGCATCGTCGCCGAACTGCGCGAGGGCCGGGTCAGCGGCAGCGTCATCGTCCTGGCCGATCCGCATCCGGCGGGCGAGGTTCTGGCGGCCTTGCGCAAGGGCGGGATCCGCAACCGGGTGGCGGGCTTGCGCAGCATGGCGACGCAGGCCTTCCTGGATTCCTTCCGCGACGCCTGGAGCGCGCCGGGTTCGGCGGCGGCGGGCCTGCACGGCAGCTTCGCGTCCACGCCGCTGATGTACGACACCGCCGGTGAGATGGCGCAGAATTTCCGCACCGACTACATCAAGGCGCACCGCGCGCCCCCCGATTGGGTGTCGGCCATCGCCTATGAAGGGGCGCGGCGTCTGGTGATGGACATGGCCCCGCGCGGCGCGCGGCGTCTGCCCGCCGAGGATGTGACAGGTCTGCGCGAACGCATCCACACCGCCTTGACCAAACCGGGCCGGGTGGTGACGGGCCTGCTGGGTCCGCTGACCTTCGACGGGAAGGGGATCGCGGCCCCCACCGCCTATGTCGGCACGTATGACGGCGCCGCCCTGATCGCCGCGCTCACTCAATTGTCGCCGATCCGCGAAGAGAGCATCGGCAATTATCTGGACGAGCTGGTGGCGG
The DNA here is from genome assembly GCF_003590795.1 of Azospirillum cavernae. Classification (GTDB taxonomy): domain Bacteria; phylum Pseudomonadota; class Alphaproteobacteria; order Azospirillales; family Azospirillaceae; genus Azospirillum; species Azospirillum cavernae. The sequence goes on along the minus strand of NZ_QYUL01000004.1, from coordinate 254,658 downwards.
GCCGGGCGCTCTACGTCAACGACCGCTTCATGTACAAGACGAACGTGGTCTATGCGGGCGTCACCATCGACAAGATCACCGGGTTCGACCCCAACGCGGGCACAGCGGAACTGGCGCTGAATCTGTGGTTCCGCTGGCGCGGGGACTTCGCGCCGCAGGACATCGTGTTCACCAACGCGGTGCAGCCGATCAAGCTGGACAAGCCCGAACGGCAAGTCCAGGTCGGCGACATGCTGTACGCCTCCTATCGGATCAAGGCGAGCTTTTACACCAATTATTCGTCGGTGGAGCGGGCCTACGGCACCCACATCGTCGGCATCGGGTTCCGCCACCGCACCTTGGCCCGCAACAACCTGATGTATGTCAGCGACGTGCTGGGCATGAATCTGAACAGCACCACCTCGCTGGCCGAGAGCATCAGCGGCTCGCTGTCCGGCGGGGTGGAAACCGCCGACGCCGAAGGGTCGATGCTGGGCCGGGCGATGCGCTGGCTTGGCCATGAGCCGGGCGAGCAGCAGCAGGACTCGCTGACGCAAATGCTTCTGCGCCTGCGCGCGTTGGCGGGCGCGCCGGGCTGGACCGTGGGGCGCGCCTGGATCTCTCAGGATGTGGTCGAACGGATTTCCGAAGGCGATCCGGCCTTTGTCGGGTTTGGCAAACCGCAGCCCAACTTCTCTCAGCTCGACATGGGCGCGCTGCTGAAGCTCGACACCATCGACGTGCGCGACTATCTGCCCAGAGAGTCCTTGATCTACATCGCCATCATCGCGCTGGTCGGCTCGATCCTGGCGCGCCTGCTGGACGGCAAGGATCGCGGGCAGTTCTGGCGGATGCAGACGCTGGGCCTGCGCTTGGTCTGCTGGCCATTTCTGCTGCTGGCGGGCGGCAACATGGCGCTGGATTACGCGCTTGCCAACGCGCCGACCGGGGCCATCGACATGGTGGTCGGGGTTTACAGCGTGCTGTGGTGGGTGATCCCCGCCCGGCTGGCCACCATTTCGTTGGAGCGCTTCATCTGGGTGCCGCTGGAGATCCGCGCCGCGCGCAAGGTTCCCAACGTCATCCGCATGTTCACGGCGCTGGTGATCTATCTGTTCGCCTTCTTCGGCGTCATCGCCTATGTCTTCGCCAAACCCGTCACCAGCCTGCTGGCCACCTCGGGCCTGATGGCGATGATTATTGGTTTGGCGGTGCAGGCCAACATCGCCAACATCTTTTCCGGCATCGTCCTGAACATCGAACGGCCCTTCAAGGTCGGCGACTACATCAAGGCCAGCCAGACGGTGATGGGGCAGGTGGTGGACATCACCTGGCGCACCGTGCGCATCCGACATCTGGACGGGCAAATCGTCTGTCTGGCCAACGGCAAGATTTCCGAAGCGGAAATCCACAATTTCAGCGACGTGGACGCCAATTTCGTCCGCACCCAACTGTTCATCGATCCAACCTACGACCCGCGCCTGATTTCACGGCTGGTCAAGGAGGCGTTGGACAGTTTCGACTGTTTCCTCAACCTCGCCAGCAATTATTTCGGCCCGGATTGCCAATACAAGGGCGTGGAGTGCGCCAGCGGCGTCTGGGCGGCGCGTTACCGGGTCAAATTCTATCTGGCCAAGGGCAACGACGAGCACAAAATCCTGCACGAGGTGTGGACGCGGGTGTGGGAGCGTTTTCAGGCCAACGGCGTTCATTGGTCGCCGCCGGTTCCGGGCGAGGTGGATGAAACCGTCCCGTCGCCCCTGCTCTTGCCGCCCCCGACCAGCCCTGAGGAGCGCCCGGCGTGACGCCGACCCGCGCGCCGTCCGGCATCGGCGAGATCATCGCCCGTCTGGCGCGCGCGCCGGGTGAGACGGCGCGTCTGCTCGCCATCACCGCTTTGCTGGCGGTGTTGGGGCTGACGGTGTCGCTGTTCGTCATGCAGGTGCTGAACCGTTACGTCACCCATGGCGTGTCCGCCACCTTGCTGACGCTGACGGTGGGAGCGCTTCTGGCGGTGACGGCGGAGCATCAGTTGCGCAAGCTGCGCTGGGTGATCGCCGAGAGCATCGCCGGGGACCAGGACCGCCGTTTGGCGACGGGCGTCTTCGGACTGCTGCTGACCGCCGATTTGCGGGCGCAAACCCCGTGGAGCGCGGCGGCGCGCGAAGAGTTGATGCGCGGGGTTGAACGCGCGCGCGTGGCCTTTGGCCCGGCGGGTTTGACGGTCGTGGCCGATCTGCCCTTTTCCCTGCTGGTTCTGACCGTTTTGGCCCTGCTGTCGCCGACCCTGGCCGGGATCACGGCGGCGTTTTGCGCGGTTCTGGCCTTTCAGGCGTGGCTCGACCAACGCCGGTTGGCGACGCCCTCGGCCACGCTCAGCCGCGCGGCGGGCGAGGTCAACACGCTGGTCGCCAGCGCGGTCCACGCGGCGGAAACCGTGCGCCATTTCCGCGCCCAGACCGTGCTGATGGGGCGTTGGCAGCGGTTGACCGAACAGGTTTGGGCGATTGGCGACCGGACGGGCTGGGTGCAGATCGGCGGCGCGTCGCTCACCCAGGTGACGCAGGCGCTGTTGGGCGTCGCCATCGTCGGCGTCGGCGCTTTGCAGGTGGTCGCGGGCACGCTGGACGTCGGCACGCTGGTCGGGGCCAATCTGATTGCCGGGCGGGCGCTGATGCCCTTTGGCCGGATCGTGCAATATGGCCGAACCCTGCGCGCGGCGGCGACCGCCGTCGCCGAGGCCCGGCGCTTCGCCGAGGTCGCGGTGGAGCGGTCCGGCGGGCGCGCCCTGCCGTCCTGGAACGGCGCGTTGACCGTGCAGGATCTGGCCATCGCCTTTCCCGGACAGGACGGTCCGCTTTTTTCCAACCTGACCGTGTCGGTGGCGGCGGGCGGGGTCGTCGCGCTGACCGGGCGGAACGGGGCGGGAAAATCGGTGCTGTTGAAGGCCATCGCCGGGCTGATGGAGCCAAGCCAGGGCCAGATCCTCGCCGATGGGGTTGATCGCCGCCTGCTGGCGTTGGATTGGTGGCGCAGCCGGGTGTCTTACCTGCCGCAGGAGCCGCTGTTCCTGCCCGGCACCCTGCGCGACAATCTGCGGCTCGCCCGGCCCGAGGCCAGCGACGACGACCTGCTGCGTTGTTTGGCCGACGCCGATCTGAGCGGCTTTGTCGAACGCCACCCACAGCATCTCGACATGGTTTTGGACAATGGCGGGCGCACGCTGGCGCCGGGCATCCGCCGCCGTCTGGGGTTGGCCCGCGCCCTTGTCACCGATGGGCCGCTCTATCTGCTCGACGAGCCGTCCGAAGGGTTGGACCGCGAGGGCGCGCGCGTCGTCTATCAACGGCTGATCGATCTGGCCCAGCGTGGCCGCACGCTCATCATCGCCACCCATGATCCGGTGATTTTGAACGGCACCCATTGCGTCGTCCATCTCGATGGCCCCCGCTCCGGCTTGCGCTCGCCGGAGGCCCCGACCTTGAGGGCCGCGCTATGACCTTGCAGACCGCCAACCTGCCCGGCGTCGCCGCTCCGGCGGTTCGTCCACATCCGGGCCGTCGCCGTCTGGCGGTGGAAATCGCCGTCGTGCTGGCCGCGTTGGTGGGCTGGGCGGCGTTCGGCCAGCTCGACGTGGCGACCACCGCGATGGGGGAGGTCGGCCCGGCCAGCCGGGTCAAGGCCATCCAGCATCTGGAGGGCGGCATCGTCACCGAAATCCTGGTGTCGGAAGGCGACCGGGTGGTGAAGGGGCAACCGCTGTTCCGCCTGGACCCAACCCGCGCGCAGGCCGAGGCGTCGGAGTTGGGACGGCGTCTGACCAGCCTGCGGGTGGACACCGCCCGCCTGACGGCGGAAATCGCCAACAGCGCCGCGCCCGTCTTCGATCCCGAGGCGGTGGCGATGGTTCCCGACGTTGTGGCGGCGGCGCTCGACCTGTTCAACAGCCGCCGCAACCGGCTGCTGCATGAGTTCCGCATCCAGGCCCAACTGGTGGCGGGAAAGACCGGGGAGTTGGAAGAGGCCCGCGTGCGGATGCGCAACAACCGCCGCGCGCTGGAGATCGTCACCAGTCAGGTGACGATCAGCGAGAACATGCTGAGCAAGGATCTCTCCAACCGGATGAGCCATCTGGAACAGTTGCGCCAACAGCAGGCGCTGCGCACCCTGGTGGATTCCGATCAAGCCAGCATTCCCCGTTTGGAAGCGGCGTTGGAGGAGGCGCGGGAGCGGCTGGCCTGGGTCGAAGGCAGCGCGGCGGAACAGGCCCGGCGCGAGCTTGGAACCGCGCGTCAGCAGCATGACGAACTGTCGCAACGCATGCAGACCCTGCGCAACGTCGAGGAACGGACGGTTCTGCGCGCGCCGGTGGACGGCATCGTCAAAAGCGTCAGCGTCAGCACCGAAGGCGGGGTGATTCAGCCAGGGCAAACCCTGGCTGAAATTGTTCCCGGCGAAGACCGGCTGGTGATCGAAGCCCGCCTGCCGATTCAGGACATCGGCTATGTCCACCCTGGTTTGTCGGTGCGGGTGGTGCTCAACTCCGGCGACGCCTCGTCCTTCCCGCCGCTCGATGGTCGGGTGGAGCGGGTCAGCCCCGACGCGACCGTGACGAATGACGGCCATTCCTATTACCGAGTCAGGGTTGTCACCAATGAGAACGCCTTTGACGTTTCGGGCCGACGCTATCAACTTTATCCAGGCATGCAGGTGACGTGCAGCGTCTTGATCGGACGCCGGACTGTGTTGGAATATCTGCTGAGTCCCTGGACCAACGCCATGCGTTTCGCCTTTCAGGAAAGATAACCGCCCGTGCCGAACTTCGTCGCGCCGCGCCACGCCAGCCCAATAGTCCGCGCGACGGTCCTGCTGACGCTTGCGCCCGCGCTGCTGCTGGCCGTTCCAACCCTGGCGGCGGAAACGCCCGCGCCCGCCCCCGTCGCCGCTGGGGACGCCGCGCCCGTGACGGACAAGAAACCGCCCGCCAAAAAGGCCCCGCCGAAGAAAACCCCGGCGGCCAAGGCGGCAGACGGCGCGGTGGAGACGAGCAAGGCCGCCGCCATGATCCTGCGCCCGATCCTGGAGCGGCTGGTGGTCGAGAATCATCGCATCGCCGCCGCCCAGGCCAGCAAGGAGGCCGCCGACGCCAGCCTGCGCAAGTCCAAGGCGGGCTGGTACGGCGACGTGACCGTCACCGCGTCGGTCGGGCATGAAAGCCAGCGCAACCCATCGCCAACCCCGCCGACCAGCGGCACGACGCGCGACGCGCAGGTGTCGCTGCGTCAGCCGTTGCTCGATTTCGGACGCATCGGCGGCGACATCGAAAAGGCGACCTTGGCCCAGCAACAGGCCGAAGCCACCCTGCGCGACGTGACGCAAGAGGTGTTGCTCGACGGCTTGACCGCGCTGGTCAATGTCGGGCGAACCCGGCAGGTGGTGGAATTCTCCGAACAATCGCTGCGCAACATCGAACGCCAGACCGGCTTGGAAGAAAGCCGGGTCGAGTTGGGCGGCGGTTACGCCACCGACGTCCTGCAATCGAAAAGCCAGCTTGCCGGGGCACGCGCCCGTCTGGTCCGCGCGCGCGGCGCCCATGTGGCGGCGGTCAACAAATACCGCGCCGTGTTCCACAGCGAGCCGCCCGCCCGCATCGGCCCCTTCGGTCCGCGCGCGTCGGCCTTGCCCGCCAATCTGGACGAGGCGGTTGCCCAGGCGCGCGCGCGGAACATCCAGGTCGAAATCGCCGGTCTGGGCGCCGACATCGCCAAGGCCGAGGTGCGGCGCGTGCGCGGAACCGAACTGGCCCCGCGCGTGGAGGCGGTGGCCGAACTGTCCAACCGCCGCAACGTCGGCGGCGTGATGGGGGCCAAGGGCGACCAGACGTACAAGGTCGCCGTCACCATGCCGTTCAATTTGGGGCTGGCGCCGCTGCACTCCATCGACGCCGCCCAGGCTTCGGCCCGCGCCGCGCAATCGCAACTGGACGAACGCCGGGTGACGCTGGACGAGCAGGTCGGCAACGCCTGGCAGACTCTCGACACCGCGCGCGAGACGGCGATTTTCTTTGAAAATCAGGCGCGCATTTCGGCGGAGTTCCTGCGGTTGGCCCGCGAGGAACGCCAGCAGGGCCGCCGGTCGCTGATCGACGTTCTGTCGGGCGAAACCTCGCTGTTCAACGCCCAGGCCGACGCCGCGTCGGCGCAAGGCGACGTGACCATCGCCACGCTGACGCTGCTGCGCACCGCTGGATTGCTGGATATTTCGGTGGCCGAATGATGGGAAAGCAGGGGACCGCGCCGCGCCGGATCGGCGCGTTTCTGGCGGTCTGTTGGGCCGGACTGTTGTTGGCGCTGGGCGCCGCGACGGCGCAGGCCGGGCGCTTGGACGACATCCGCCAGCGCGGCGCCGTGCGCTGCGCCGTGTCCACCGGGGTGGCTGGGTTTTCTCTGCGCGGCAGCGATGGGCGGTGGCGTGGGTTCGACGTCGATTACTGCCGCGCTCTGGCCGCCGCCGTGCTGGGCGACGCCGAAAAGGTGTCCTTCATCTCCGGCACCACCGACGAGGCGTTGGGCCTGCTGACCGAAGGCACGGTGGACGTGTTGAGCCGCAGCGCCACGGTGACGCTGTCGCGTCTGGCCGGGCGCGGGCTGGAATCGGTTGGGATCAGCCTGTTCGACGGCCAGAGCTTCATGACCAAGCGCGGTTTGCGCATCCGCACCCTGCACCAGATGGCCGGGCTTGGCGTGTGCTTTCAATCGGGGACCACGGCGGAAGACAATCTGGCCGAACATTTCGCCATGCAGAAAATCAACTTCCGCCCGGTGCCCAAGGGGCCGTTACGCGAGATGATCGACGCCTATCTGAGCGGCGAATGCGACATCATCACCACCGATTCCTCGGCCCTGGCGGCGATCCGCGTCATGTACATGCCCCGGCCCGAGGATCACGTCATCCTGCGCCAGCATATCTCCAAGGAGCCGTTGGGGCCGCTGGTGCGCAAGGGCGATGACGGTTGGCGCGAGATCACCCGCTGGGCCTTGAACGCGATGATCGAAGCCGAAGAGCTGGGCCTGTCGAGCAAGAGCATCATCGACCGCCCCAGCAGCGACAGCCCGCGCGTGCGCCGCCTGTTGGGGCTGGTTCCCGGCATTGGCCGCCCGCTGGGATTGGACGACGAATGGGCGTGGCGGGTGATCGCCCAGGTCGGCAATTACGGCGAGGTGTTTGAAAGCAACATCGGCCTGTCCAGCCCGCTGCGCATGGAGCGTGGGTTGAATGAGCTGTGGACGCGCGGCGGGCTGTTGTTCGCCCTGCCGTTGCGTTGACCAGTCTTTCTGACGGGCGAGGACCGGGATGACCATCCGCACACGTTTTCACGTCATCTTCGTCATCATCGCCGCGCTGATGATCGCGCTGGCGGTCGGCGCGGTGTCGGCCCTGTCGCTGTCGCAATCCCTGGTCGAACGGGTGTATCGCGGCGCGCTGTTGCCCTCGCTCGACCTCAAGCGGGTGGCCGACGCCTACACCGGGGCGGCGGTGGTCACGGCGGTGCGCGTGCGCATCGGCGATCTGCGTTGGGAGGAGGGGGAGGCGGCGGTGCGCCGCGCCGCCGAACAGGCCAAACCAGCCTGGGAGCGCTACAAGGCCAACGCCCACAGCGAGACCGAACACGCCCTGCTGCGCTCGGCCCAGGAAAACATGGTGGAGGCGAACGCCGCCATCGACGAGTTGATCGACATTCTGTCCGCCCAGGACATCGCCGGTCTGACCGCCTTCATCGCGCGCGCCATGTACCCCTCGGTCAACCCGCTGCTGATGGACATCGACCGGCTGACCGCGCAGCAGGACCGCATCGGCGAAGACACCTACGACGACGCCATCGCCGAGGTGAAGCGCTATTGGATCAACCAAACCCTGCTGCTGGCCGTCGCCGTGGCGATGTTCGCCGCCGCCTTTTACACCGTGCGCAACCGCGTCGTGCTGCCCCTGCACCGGATGACCGGGGCGATGTCGGCGGTGGCGGAGGGCGAGTTGGACCGCCCGGTTCCCTCCTCTGGGCGGGCCGACGAAATCGGCGCGCTGGCCCGCGCGCTGGTCCGCTTCAAGGACAACGCCGCCCGGCTGAAGGAGGACCAGCGCACCCTGCGCATCCTCGCCGACGAGTTGAGCGCCGCCCGCGACAAGGCGGAGGAGGCGACCCACGCCAAATCCACCTTCCTGGCGATGATGAGCCACGAGATCCGCACGCCGATGAACGGCGTCACCGCGATGGCCGAAATGCTGGACCGCACCGATCTGGGGGCCGAACAGCGCGACATGCTGGGCATCATCCGTTCCTCCGGCGACGCGCTGCTGGTCATCATCAACGACATCCTCGATTTCTCGAAGATCGAGGCGGGCAAGCTGGACATCGAAACCATCGAACTGGCCTTGACCGACCTGGTGGAGGGCGCCGCCGAACTGGTGGCGAGCCGGGCGGCGGAAAAGGGTTTGCGCTACGCCGTCGATCTGGCCCCCGATCTGCCCGACCGGCTGTTGGGCGACCCGACGCGGGTCCGCCAGATCCTCATCAACCTGCTGGGCAACGCCGTCAAGTTCACCCAATCCGGCGTCATCCTGCTGACCGTTCGCGACGCCACGCCGGATGGCGGCGATGATGGTGGCGGCGGAACCCGGCGCGTCCTGCGCTTCGCCGTCGCCGACAGCGGCATCGGGCTGAGCGAGGAGCAGATCCAACGGCTGTTCCGCCCGTTCGAGCAGGCTGACGGCTCCACCTCCCGCCGCTATGGCGGCACCGGGCTTGGCTTGTCGATCAGTTCGGCGCTGTGCGCGATGATGGGCGGGCGGATCGGCGTGACGTCCGAGCTTGGCCGGGGATCAACCTTTTGGTTCGAGTTGCCCTTCACCGTGGCCGCGCCAGAACCGGCGGCGCCCGCCGTTCCCATCGCCGACGCCCGCATCGTCGCCGTCGGTTTCGTGGACGAGGAGCGCGCGGCTCTGCGCGATCTGCTGGCGGCGGCGGGGATCGGGCGGGTGGCGATGGCCGCCTATGACGAGGATTGGGCGGGCGCGGCGGCGAACAGTTCTGACGACGCGCCGACCGTGCTGATTCTGCACGCCGGGGGCGACGGGGCCGAAACGGCGCAGTTGGTCGCCGCGCATCTGGCTGGAACAATCCCGGCCCCGCCAGTGCTGCTGGCCGTGCCGATGCCGCGCCCGATCCCGCCGCCGGGGGTCTTCGCCACGCTGCCCTTGCCGTTGCGCCGCCGCCGGGTGTGGCGGGCGTTGGCGGCGGCGCTGGGCCGCGCGCCGCTGGAGGTCCATGACGCCCGCGAAACGTCCGATCTGGACGGCTGGGAGCCGCCGAGCCGGGCGGAGGCCGAGGCGGCCAACGCCCTGATTCTGGTGGCGGAGGACAACCCGACCAACCAGGTGGTCATCCGCCGTATGTTGGCACAGCGCGGCTACGCCTTCGACCTCGCCAACCATGGCGGGGAGGCGTTGGCGCTGCTGCGCGCCGGGCGTTATGGCCTGCTGCTGACCGATTTCCACATGCCTGAAATGGACGGGTTCGAGCTGACCGCCGCCATCCGCGCCGAGGAGGCGGGAAGCGACCGTCGTCTGCCCATCGTGGCCCTGACCGCCGACGCGCTGCCCGGCACCGGGCAACGCTGCCAAGAGGCGGGGATGGACGCCTATCTGACCAAACCCATCGATTCCAAGGCGTTGAGCGCGACGCTCCAACGTTTTCTGCCGCAGGCCGCCGGGTTGCGCCGTGCGGCCGCGCCGGTGGCCGCCCAAATGACGGATCTGGCGACGCGGGCGGCGGGCGTCGATCCCTGGGTGTTCGACCCGACCCGCCTGATCGAAAGCTTTGGCCGGGCGGAGGCCGAGGCGTTGGCCTTCCTCGCCGCCTTCGTGGACGCCGTTCCGGGGATGATCGCCGCCATCGAAACCGCCCTGGCGGCGGCGGACCAACGCGCCGCCCGCGACGCGGCGCACAGCCTGAAGGGGGCGGCCCTGTCGGTCGGCGCGGTTCGGCTGGGCCAGCTTGCGGGCGATCTTCAGGACGCGCTCGACGACTCCGACCCGGACACCGCCGCCTTTCTGTGCGGCCTGCTGCCGCCCACCCAGGATGAGTTGGTCGCCGCCACGGCGGCCTTGCGCGCGCCAGCCGCGTGACGCGGGCGGCCCTGCGCGCTTTCGGAGAGATTGAATGAGCAAGATTCACTATGACCGCATGAAAATCCTCGTCATCGAGGACGAGGATTTCACCCGCAACCTGATCTGCCGTCTGTTGCGCGAGGTTGGCGTCCGTTTCATCGGTGAATGCGCCAACGGCAAGGATGGGTTGATGGAGTTGGTGCGCGCCCGCCCGCATCTGGTCTTTTGCGACGTGCATATGGAACCGATGAACGGCCTGCAATTCCTCAAGGGCGTGCGCAACATCAAGGTGAAGGGTGTGGACCACACGGCCATCGTCTTCCTGACCGCCGATTCCAGCACCGACACCGTCATTTTCGCCAAGGAGCATGGCGTCGCCGGGTATCTGATAAAGCCGGTCAGCCTGAAGCAGATGCGCGACCGGATTGATTTCGTCGTCACCAACACGCCGCTTCTGGCGATGGAATTGATGGAGCTGTGAAACGGCGCTCCTCCGCCGCGATGAAGCGGGGGGTGTGACAATCTGCGGGATGATCCCGGAACAACCCTGATCGATTTTGTGGTCCCAAGTCTCTAGCCTGATGATGGTCGGCTGACCAATCTCAGCCCGACGCCTTCGTCTGACGCCGTTTCGAGACCGCCGCATGGACATGCCCCTCCTTTTTGAAGCCGATTGCGCGGGGGCGGAGGCGACCATCTATGTGCGGGATGGGGCGGGGCGCGTCCTGTCCCTGCCCAGTCGGCGCGTCCATCGGATGTCCTTCGCCGTGGACGCCGCGCCTGTGCCCTTCGCGCCGCTGGGCTATGAGGGCGTCGCCGCTGTCGATGGAATCGTCGCGGCGCAAATTGACGTGACCGTGGCCACCGGCGGCGCGGCCAAAAGCGGGCGCTATTCCCTGTTGGCGCGCTGCGGGCGCGGCTGGGTTCACTTGCGGGTCGCCGGGGTGTCGCTGGTCGATCCCGAACCGGGCGTTGACCATGGCGACGCGCTGGCGCTGCTGGAACGCCTGACGTCGGGCCTGACGCCGGATGGTTGCGTTGTCGAGCTTGATCCGGCCTTGGAGGACGCGTTGCCCCCGGCGGCCCTGCCGTTGCTGGTTGTGCGGACCGGCGGGCGGCTCGTCGCCCTGCCCGCGCGGGAGGTGGAGCGGGTCGCCCCCCATCAGGGTTCCTGGCCGATCCGTCAGGGCGACGCCGACGAGCGGGTGGTGGCCATGGGCGGGGATGTTCTGCCCGGCTGCTCCCTGGCCGAATGGATGACCGATTCGCCGATGGATGGCGCGGCGGACGCGGCGGAAGAAGGCTGGGCAGCGGTGATGACCGCCAACGGTCGCCGCATGGCGATCACCTTCACCGCGCTGGATGGGCTTGTCACCGCGCCCTTGACGCGGATTCGCCGTTTGGCCCACCGCCGCCACACCGCCCGCCATTGCATCGACCCGGAACGCGGCGCCATCGAAATCGTCGATCCCCGCGACTTCACCGCGCCAGCGGCGACGCCGACCAGCGCGGACGAGGGGGAAGACCTCGACGCGCCGCCAAGCGCCTTGTCCGCCGAGGCCGAACCGCCGTCGGTGCCCGATGGCGGGCTGGCGGCGATGGCCGGGCCGTTCGTTTGCGTCTTTTCACGCGGCGCGGTCAACCGCCTGCTGACCGGGGTTGGGTTGGCGCGGGTGGCCCCCCAGCGTTCGGCGGGGGCGTTCCCGGTGTTCGACCTCGCCGCGCTGTTGGGGCTGGCGCCGCAAGACGGCGCGCGGATGGGCCGCGTCCTGCTGCTGAACCGACCGGGCCGCCGCGCCGTCGCGCTGTTCGTGGACGGCGTCGGACCAACCGAATCCGTCCCGGACTGGCACGCGCTTCCCGCCGCGCCGCAGCCGATTCCGGGGCTGTTTTCCGCCATGCGTCTGGTCGGCTCCCGGCCAACCCTGCAACTGTTGGTGTGGGACAGCCTGCTGGCCGACCGGGTGGGGCCGGGCTTCGCCGCCGCGTTGAGGCCGACCCTGCTGGGCTGGCTTGATCCCCGTCTGATCGACGGCGACGGATAAGACCGCCGCCCGCTGATTCGTCGTCGCTCCCGTTTTCGTTGCCCACCGTTTTCGCTGCCCCCCGTTATCGCTGCCAAAGGGTCATCATGGTCAAGAACCTCAAAATCGGCGTCCGCTTGTCCCTTCTGGTGGCGATTCTGTGCGCCTTCATGCTGGCGGTCGGCTTCATCGGGCTGCGGGGGATGCAGGCGGGCGACGCCGCGCTCGACACCGTTTACAACGACCGCGTCGTGCCGCTGCGCGATTTGAAAATCATCGCCGACATGTACGCCGTCAACGTGGTGGACACCGCGCACAAGGCCCGCAACGGCAATTTGACCCACGCCGAAGCGAAGAAGAACATCGACATCGCGACGACCACCATCCGCCAGAAATGGCACGATTATCTGGCGACATATCTGGTGGAGGAGGAAAAGGCGCTGACCGTCCAGGCCGAACCGCTGATGACGGTGGCGGATCGCGCGATATCCCGGCTGCGGATGATCCTGGAAAACGGCAACGCCGAGGCGCTGGCGACATTCACCGTGGACTCGCTCTATCCGGCCATCGACCCGGTGTCGGACGTCTTCTCGTCCCTGGTGAATGTGCAGATCAAGGTCGCCAAGGACACCTACGACGCGAACCAAGTTCTTTACGACGCCTCGCGCACGCGGATGATCGCGCTGATCGTCGGGGCGCTGGTGTTGGGCGTGGGCATCGGAATCGCCACCATCCGCTCGATCACCGGCCCGCTCGCTTACGCCAGCGGCCTGATCGCCAGCATGGCCGAGGGCAAGCTCGACATCGAGGTGACGGACGACGGGCGGCGCGACGAGGCGGGCCGGATGATCCGCGCCACCGCCCAGATCGCCGCCACCCTGAAGGGCGTGTCCGTCGATCTGCGCGAGATGATCGACGCCGCCAAGGCGGGCGCCCTGTCCACCCGCACCGACCCAACACGCCATCGCGGCGAATTCGCCGCCCAGGCGCAGGGCGTCAATGATCTGGTCGACATCCTGACCGCCCCGCTGTTCGAGGTCGCCGCCGTGATGGCGAAACTGGCGTCGGGCGACGTGCGCGGGCGGATCACCGGGGCCTATGACGGCGATTTGCGCGCGCTGAAGGGCAACGTCAACCGCAGCCTGGACGCGCTGGTGGCGTTGCTCGACGAGATTTCCGGCTTCGCCGCCGCCATGGCCGAACGCGACATCACCGTGACCATCGACGGTTCCTATCAGGGCGATTTCGCGGCGATCAAGGCCAACCTGAACAAGGCGGTCGAACAGTTCGGCAGCGTGGTGCGCGAGGTGGCGGAGTCCACCCAGCAGGTCGCCCATTCGGCGGGCGAAACCTCGGCGGCGGCGCTGGACGTGTCGCGGCAGGCCGCCGACCAGATGAACACCCTGACCGACGTGTCCAGCGCCATCGAGCAGATGGTCGCCGCCGTCGGCGAAATCGCGCAGAGCGCGGAGCGGGGCAGCGCGCTCGCCCGCTCCGCCGCCGCGACCGCCGAGGAGGGACAGGCCAAGCTGGGCAACCTCGCCACCGCCGTCGATCAAATCGCCGCCAGCAACGCCCGCATCAGCCAAATCAGCGGCCTGATCGCCAGCATCGCCGAAAAAACCTACGTCCTGGCTGTCAACGCCGGGCTGGAAGCCGTGCGCGCGGGCGACCAGGGGCGCGGTTTCGGCCTGATCGCCCACCAAGTCACCAAGCTGGCCGAGGATGTGGCCCAGGCGACCCGCGACATCCGCGAATTGCTGGAGGCCACCGGCCACAGCGTGCAGACCGGCGTGACGGCGGCGCAGGAGGCGCGCGGCTCGATCCGCCGCATCGTCGAAGCTTCGCAAGAAAACGGCGCGACCGCCCAGGCCATCGCGGCGGCCATCGACGAGCAGAACGCGACGGCGCAGGTGCTGAAGGACCGCGTCATCAGCCTGACCATGGTCGGCCAAAGCACGGCGGGCGCGGCGGAGGAGATTTCCGCCACCATGTCGTCGCTGACCGACATGGCCCAGCGGTTGAAGGGCGAAATCGACCGGCTGAAGGTCGCCTGACCTTATCGGCGACAGGCGTTTTTTCTTGTGTGGGTTTTTGGCGGCGGGGGCAGGATCATGCGGACGACATTGCGGGACGCGCTCAGCAAAATCCTGCTGCCGGGGCTGTTGACGGTCGGCATCTTCACCTTCTTCTATCTGGGCGGCGACGCCTACCAGACCTTCGGGCTGGCGGCGGTGGACAGCACCCGCAAGGTGTTGAAATACGTGCTGGGGGTGGCGGCCTTCCTGTCGCTGGCGGTGCTGGCTCAGCGCGTCATCCGCTACGTCATTTTCGACGGCATCGTCGCCTCGGCCACCGGAACCCCGGTTCCCAAGCTGCTCAGCCAGATTTCCGGGCTGATTATTTACATCGTCGCCCTGTCGGCCTGCGCCGGGATCGTCTTCGACCAGGATTTGACCGTGCTGTGGGCGGCGTCGGGCGTCGCCGGTCTGGTGCTCGGCATGGCGCTGCGCGAGCTGTTGCAGGACGTTTTCGCCGGAATCGCCCTGAACATCGATCGGGCGGTGCGGATCGGCGAGTATGTCCAGCTTCACAAGGCGGGCGATTCCAGCATCAGCGGGCAATTGCTGGAAATCAGTTGGCGCACCACCCGGATCAAGGATTTTTCCGGCGACGTCGTCATCATCCCCAACAGCAAATTCAGCGCGATCACCATCACCAACTTCAGCCAGCCCGAAGCGGTCAGCTATCGTTCGGCCATCGTCACGCTGGACACGCGGGTGCCGCCGACCCGCGCCATCCGCATCCTGCAAGCGGCGGCGCTGGAGGCGTTGACCGGGTTGATCGGCAATGACGGCGCGCCGCCACAGCCCTGGGTCGAGGTCAAGAGCATCAAGCCGGAAGGGGCGGAATACGCGATTTACTTCAAGGCGGAATGGCGCTTCCTCGCCTCCGCCCGCCCGCTGATCCTGCAAGCGGCCTTGTCCCATCTGGCGCAAGCCGGGTTGGAACCGGCGGTGCCGCGCCAGAACACCGACACCGAGATGGGACTCCAGGTTCCCGGCAAGGAGCGGCTGGCGCAATTGATCGGCGAAGCGCCGCTGCTGCGCGGCCTGAGCGCCCGTGATTTGACTCTGCTGAGCGAGGGCGCCCGCCTGACGGTGGAGCAGCCCGACCGGGTGATCGCCCAGGCGGGGGAGGCGGGAACCGTGCTGTTCCTGCTGCTGGAAGGGCTGCTGTCCGCCGAGGCCAGCCGCCGAAACGGCGCGCGGCAAAGCCTGTCGCCGATGCTGCGGCCGGGCGACCTGTTCGACCCCAGCGTGGTGTTGTTGGGGGAGGCGCACGCCTGCACCGTGCGCGCCCGCACCCCGGCCCTGCTGTGCGAGCTGGATTACGACGTCATCAACCGGCTGTTCCGAACCAACCCGGAGGCGTTCGACGTGGTCGGGCGCAATCTGGCGGCTCTGGTCCCAGCCAAATCCACCTCCTTGGGTTGGGAAGAGACCGGGGAGGGGGAGGATTGGGCCGACGAGGTGCGGCGCCAGATGCGCCACCTGTTCCCCGGCCTCGCCCTGCCGAGCCGCCGCGAGGACGCCGCCGTCATCCCGGTGTCACGGAAAGCCCACTGAAACAGGATCGACAGCGCGTCGTCGGGCGCCTATGGTCGGCCTGACATTCAGGCGCGAGGACGGCATGACGAAGCGGAAAGACGGAGCGAACGGGACGGGCGGGGCGCAAGCGGGCGGCTCTTTTGCCGGAACGCCGGCGGATCGTCTGGTTCGGTTGTGGCGCACCGCCGACCAGCGTTTCGGCCTGCTGCTCGACGAGGTGCTCGACGCCGGACGCCAGCCGGTGATCGAGGCCGCGCTGGGCAAGCTGCGCGAGGATGAGCAGTATAATTTCCTCGACGAGGTCGAGGCCATCGCCGAATCGATCCAGCGCACCGACAGCTACGGCGATCTGTCCACCGTCACCCTGTTCTGGCTGGCGGTCGAGGTCGATGGCGATCTCAGCGAACCGCCCGCCGTCGAGGTGATCGAACGCGGCCTGGACGCGTCCGGCCTGCTGGAAAACGCCGCCGACACCAAGCTGTTGCCGCTGTGGCTCGATCCCGAACCGTTGTCTTATCTGGAGGCCGCCGACCGTCGGGCGCTGCTGAACCGCCTGTTGGCGTCCGTCGATGACGCGACCGCTTACGCCCGCCAGCAGGATTTGATCGCCCCCATCGCCGGGCCGTCGCCGCGCTTCGTCGCCGTGGTCGGTCTGGTCGAGGAAAGCGGCGACGGCATGCCCGGCGGCGAAACCCTGCCCGATCCCCTGAATTTCGGCCTGGACAGCGTGCCAGACCCCGAACTCGACCCGGTGGAAGAGGCGCGGGTGCGCGAGGCGCTGGAGCATTTCGCCGAACAGGTCAAGGCCGCCGACCCGCGCGTGCGCCGGTGCGAGCCGATTGGCGGCTTGAACGATCTGCTGGACTTCACCGCCGACGCCGAATGGCAGGCCGATTCCGGTCTGGACGAGGTCGCCGACTTCCTCGACGTCGCCAGCAACGAAACGGCGGACGGCATCGTCGACGCGTCGGTCGCCGACACCGGGGCCGGGCTGCATGTCCGCGCCATGGATTCAGACGGGCGGATGCTGGACGACCGGCTGTTCACCCTGGACGGCGAAGCGGTTGAGGCGGCCATGGCCCTGCTGAAACGGCGCTGCCGCCGCGTCGTCACCGGCTGACGTCACCCGGGAAGACGCGGACGCGCTGGAGATAGGGCGGAAAATCCTGCAACGTGGGATCGGTTCCGGCTGGGAACCAAATGACAGGTTGAGCGTTTGACCCGGTTGGCCGCTTGGTAAATCGCGGTTTGCCGACTTACGCTTCCGGTCTCCCCAGGCGCAGCGCCTCCGCCGTCACAAGCCCAGCAATCCGCTCGGATAGCGCAGGATCGGATACAGCCCGAGCGAGCGTGACGCCCCCGGTGAGCAAGGCGAGCAAGAGAACGGCGCGATCGTCTCGCGACGCGCCCTCACGATCACTTGCCGCGCCTTCTGGCAGGCCCGCAGCGATTTCCGTGATGAGGCGCCGCAATTCTTCGGTGTAGGCGTCTCGGGTTTCGCCGTCGGTGCGCATGACGTCCGCCGACAAGCTTGGCAACGCGCAGCTTTCACCGAGATCGCATGTCCGCTTGTGTCCCAAATAATAGGTGACGAAGTTTTTCAGCCAGCCCTGTTGGTGTTCGGCCCTAAGGGCCGATATTCCCAACCGTAATTCTTCCAGTCCCGTAAGAACGGCAACACGGAAGGCTTCGCTCTTGGATCGAAAGTGCCCGTAGAAGGCGCCGTTCGTCACTCCTGCCGCCTTTGTCAGCGCGTCGATGCCCGCGCCACCATACCCTTCCTTACGAAACACCTGCCCAGCGGCGGCGATGACTTTCTCCTGGGTACGCTTCTTATGTTCAGCGGTGTAGCGCATGCAAACCCCATAAAGAGCAATCGCTCTTTTTTCTTGATTGGAGAGTTAACACTCTCTATAGATAGAGAGTGTTCGGTACATATCGCGCCCGGACATGCTCAAGACAAGGAGAGACCATGCCCATCACACTGACCATTCCGGAAGGCCTGCTGTCGCCTGCCGCGCAGGCGGAGGCCTTTGCAGGGCTGACGGAGGCCGTCCTTGAGGTTTCCGGCCTCAACGGAAATGCGTTCATGACGTCGAATGTTGTCGGCTCGATAAACGTCCTTCCTAAAGAGCATGTGCTTGTGGCCGGGAAACCAGCAGAAGCCGCGTTCGTCGAACTGAAACTGCCCGAGATCGCGCTGGCGACACCGGAAGCTAAGCGGGCCTTTATCGAGAAAGCAACCGATGTGGTCGAACGAGCCGCAGGCGGGCGGCTCCGACGCGACCATATTTGGTCGAACATCGTCTATGCGCCTGACGGCGCTTGGGGGATTGCCGGCCGCAGCTATGGCAACGATGACCTCATACGCGCCATCACGGGATCGGCTGCGTAACCACATTGGACAGCCAGAAAAGCCGGGCCGGAAGGCCCGGCAACAGCGGGAATTTGAACTGTGCAACTGAGCAACTGTCTCTTCTTCACGACGCAATGTGATGCTGCGCTCGCCTTCTATACGGACTGTGGTCTTGGTGAAGTAACCATGGTGATGCGCCACGGAGATCACGGCGTTCCACTTGCCAATGAGGACATGAAAGGGAAGGTGATGCATGCCCGTTTCGAGGGACCAGGAGTTCTGTTCTTCGCCTCGGACAATCACGACGCTGAGCCAATGAGAGGCTCAGCTCATATTCTCATCATGGATGACCGCGCTCAGACGAACGACCTGTTCGCGAAATTGGCGGCTGGCGGCGAGGTGACGACACCGCTCGCGATGCAGCCTTGGGGGAGCTACTATGGCAAGCTCACGGATCGGTACGGGGTTCAGTGGATGCTGGATTGCAACGTTTAGGATCTTCAAAGCGATTGCGTTGGCCGATGCTGGCCACGGTATTCTTGCTTGACGCCACGATCATGGGCGATCCAGCGGCAGCTACCGTTTCAACTTTGGGCG
The DNA here is from genome assembly GCF_003590795.1 of Azospirillum cavernae. GTDB lineage: Bacteria > Pseudomonadota > Alphaproteobacteria > Azospirillales > Azospirillaceae > Azospirillum > Azospirillum cavernae. The sequence continues at coordinate 235,927 of NZ_QYUL01000004.1, read as the reverse complement.
CTCTCCGATCTGGGGGGATAGACCGCGTGCCACGCCAGCCAATCGGGTTGGGCGCGGAAGGCGCGGGAAAAGGCTTCCCGACGGCTCCGGCGACCTGTCCACCGTCACCCGGCCAGGGGCAGGAAAATATCCGTCACGGCCTCATGCTCGGGAACGTCGGGGAAGAAGCGAACGCGCTGGAGATAGGGCGGAAAATCCCGCAACTCCTCGCCGCTGTCCGGCAGCCAGTCGTGATAAAGGCGCAGCAGGGCGACGCGCAATCCATCGTCAGACCCGATGTGACGCAACGTGACGCAGCGCCCGCCGGGGATCCGTCCGGCGCGGATCCCGGCCTCGTTCAGCTCCACCGCGTGGTCGGTGGCGACGCACAGGTCGAGGCGGTAATCCTCAGGCGGCGTCTGCTCCGGGTCATTGTGCAAAATGTTGTAGGTGGCGTGGAGCCGGGGCGGCAGCCCCATCGCCTTGCGCCACGCGATGAAGCGGCGCACCGACTCCCCGATCAAGGCGGGGTCGCCGCGATGCTCCAGAACCGCCACCGGAATGTCCGGGACGGAGACGATGGCGATGGGCGGCGGGGTGTCGGGCATCGAAAACCTCCTTGTCACGGACAGGGGGCGGTAGACCGCGTGCCAAGCCGCCCAATCGGGTTGGGCGCGGAAGGCGCTGGGCGATTGGCCAAAACGGTTTTTGAAGGCGCGGGAAAAGGCTTCCGGCCCGTCATAGCCGCTGTCCAGCGCGATGGTCAGGATCGGATCGTCACGAAAGGCCAACCGCTGCGAGGCGCGTTTGAAGCGAACAAGCTGGACATAGCGATGGACGCCAAGGCCGAACAGCGCGGCGAACTGTCGATGGAAATGATGCTTGGAAAAGGCGGCGACGCCGCTCAACGCCTCGGCGCTCAGATCACCGTCGAGATTCCGCTCGATGTGGCGAAGCACCCGATCAAAACGGGCGCGGTAGCGATGGGCGGCGGCGGTTGGCACGGGGGCTGTCTCCTGACGATGAGGAGACAGTAGCGAGCCACACCGCCCCGCGCCTGACCGAAAGTGCCGACATCATGTCCGCCAGCACGGGATTCTGGCCTAAACGTCGCGCTGCTGGCCACCCAGCGCCGCCGCCGCGCAGGCGATGAAGGCGCCGATCAGCATGGCCAAGCCCGTGAAGATCGTGAGCGTCGCTCCAGCCTTGCGAGCGGCGTCGGCGCCTTGCTGCGCTTTGACCGCCGCCGCCTTCGCGTCAACGATCACCTGCTCCACCCGCTTTGCGGCTTCCTCCGGCGCGATCCCTGTGTGAGTTGACACAAGCTGCGCCAGATACGCCTTGTCCGGAGCGGGGACGTCACCGACCACCAGACCATTCAGAATGATCCGCTCCGTTTGCGCCTTCGCGTCGGCCAACGCGCCAGCGGCGGTCGGACGATCGGCGCGGAACATGCGGTCAAGGAAATAGGCGGTCGGACCTGTGGCCAGCGCGTCGGCCAGCGCGCCGGATTGCATCGCGCCCTTGGCGGCGCCACCCGCGACGCCGCTGACGATGAAGGCCGCTGTGCTGGTGACGATCACCGCTCCGACGACGGACGCCACCGCCCACGACAAGAATCCGTTGGCGGTGTCGCGAAAAAACACCTCATGCGTGTGCAGTCCGGCCCATTTCGTGCGAAGCCGCCCCGTCAGATAGCCGCCCAATCCCGACGCCAGCCAATGCATGACGATCAGCCATATGCCCGTCATCACGGTGACGGTGGCGACGGACGCGCCGGTGTTGGCCCATGGCGAGACGCTGGCCAGACCAAGCCCCGAGCCAAGGGTGAAGAGCAGCGCGGTCAGCGCCACAGAGGCGAACGCGCCGCCGATGATGGCCGACCAAACGACGCCCGAAGCTGAGGATTCGACGACAGAGCTTTGGTTCGCATAGCCGCCGGTTGCGCCGGTTATTGGTGTGTCAGGCATGATGGCGTTCCCTCCGCTCAGCGCCACAACAGAGCCAGCAGAATGATGATCGGTATTGGAACCCCGAGGAACAACAGCAAGATGGATCGCCCCATGGAAGCCTCCCTTGTGATGGTTCGCGCAGGCGCTGATTGGGGAGATCCGCGCGCTCGGCAGGGGAACATCGGTGGTTCTGAGCCGCCGCGCCGCCGAGCGCACGAACGTCTGTCGGTCAGGCCATGGTCTCAAGCCGTGGATGTTTTGTTAGGCCCGTCAGCTCGGCGTGTCGTAATAACGGTCTATTTTTTGACCGTAGTCGGGCGTCCAGGCGTTTTGCGCATCGCGATCATAATTCGGGGCGCCTTCCAGCACCGTCTTGTCCAGATTGACGACGTAACCGCCCTTGTCGGCGTCGTATGCAAGAACCGCCCACGGCAGCGGATGGTATTTCTCGCCCATCCCAAGGAAACCGCCGAACGACATCACCGCGTAGATCGCGCGACCGCTGGCCTTGTCGATCATGATGTCATCAATGGCGCCGAGGGTGTCCCCCGCCGGATTGTAGACGTTCGTGCCCTTCACCTTGTCAGCGGCGATGAGCGAATAGGAGGTGATTGAAGCAGCTTCGGACATGGCTAATCCTTTGCATGATGAGGGTGTCGCCAGTTTTCATACTGACGAACAGAGGCCGAATGGAAATTCGCCTTTTCCACGAACAGCCAACCAACGACGACGATACCCGCTGTAATTCTGTAGGGGCATGGTCGGAAAATACTCAAACGACCGCAGAAGCTGAAAAATATTGATTTCGCAGATGTTCTGTTCTTCGGGGTTGACGTGAATCCCTGGATGGCGCCGTGAGGGAGGACGCCATGCTTCCATTGTCTGGTCGCGCCGCCACACGGGCCTTCACCACGGCGCCCGTGTTTGGCCGGTTGGGGGAACCGGCGTGGGCGTGCTAAGCTCCGCGTCATACAAGGAGCATGCATGTCGTCTGATCGAGTGATGACGCTGGGCGCGTGGACACGCCCGGCGGAGATGCCGGACAATCTCGCCGCCGAGGTTGCCGGATGGGCCAATGTGGCGCGAAGCCCCAGCGGGGGCGGTTTCTATTCGCATCCGGGCGACCCGTGGCGGGAGCCGGGCGAAGGCTGCCTGCGCGCCGCCGACGTCTGGAATCTGGTGGTTGAGGGCGAGAACGCCCCGCGCTTCGCCACCGACGCCCCGCTGCTGCCGCGCAGCAATTGGGCGGTGGCCCGCTGGTCGGCGGGTGTGTGGACCGTGTTGTCGAGCGGCCATGTCGAGGGCCGTCTGGTGCGCGAACAGCGCAAGGACCGGGCCGAACGGCTGGTCGCCTCGCGCCGTTGGACCCGCAGCGATCTGGAATTGATCCAGGCGCTGCTGGGAACCGACGCGATGGCCCGCGCGGCGCTGCTGGCCGGGGATCCGGGGCGGGAACGCTCGCTCAAATCACTGGTGACGCTGCGTCTGGCCCTGGTGATCGAGGCGGAGGACGCGGAGACGCCCGAGGCCGCCCGTCGCATCCTGCGCGGCGGCGCCGACGCGGCGGTGTGGTTGGACGAGGATGGCCGGGCCGTCGCCTCCGACGTGCTGTCCTGGCAGGTCAAGCGGCACGCGCGGGCGGAAAACCGTCAGGGCCGCCACGCCGAGGAGCGCGAACGCGGCGAGGATCTGAAGCAATCCATCGCCACGGCGGTGCGCAACGTCTTCCCCGGCATGCCCGCCGAGGTCGCGGCCTCCGCCGCCGCCCGTCTGGCCCCCAGCGTCGCCAAGCTGGGCCGCCGCCCTGGAACGCAAAACATCGTCGACGCGGTGGTCGAAATCCGGCTGGAGCGGTGGCGTCAGGCCATCGCCAGCGATCCCGAGGTCGAAACCCGCCTGCTGGCCATGCAGGCGCGCGGGGCGAATGGCCGGGTGCGCAAGCGTTTCCGCGACCAGCGCGCCGCCGAACGAGTCGAAACGGAGATCCGCGACTGGCGCGGCGATCTGGAGCCGGTGACGTCCCGCCGTTTCGGCTGAGCGTCGCAATGGGTGGGGCCGCAAACGGAACATACACGCTTGCGGCCCCACAAGGACGCTTGGCCTGAACCCAGGCGCTTTATGAGCCATTGATGTCCTAAAAAACTCACCGCGCGCCGATCATGTCGAGCCGATTTTGCGGGGCGTGCTGCGGCAGAAGCGACACAATGGCGGCAAGCATGGCCAGAGATAGAATGATGGCGTAGCCAGTCAGAATGGTTAGAGTCGGCACGACAAAGTTGAACTGTGGAACCGCCCCAAGCAGCAACGGCGCGTACCAAGACACTGCGGACACTGCGCCAATGGAACAAAACAACCAGCGACGGCCTCGGTTGAGTTGTGCAAGGCAAGGCCAGCCGACATTTGCGCGAATATGGGGCAAAACCAAGGAGTGAATGAAAAACCCATTGATGGATAGGATAAAAACGATCACAATTTTTGCCAATACTTTTGGATTGGCAAGTTTTTGGGGGTCGAATTGGGCATAGTGGAGGAGAAAACCTACCCCGGAAATCCAGAGCAGCGCGAGGCCGAAGAAAACAACCTTGGAAAACATCTCCACAGTCGCAACCATGTCGTCGGTCAATGGTTCCTTGCGCCGTTTGAACAGCATCAAGTCCAGCAGCGTCGCCGCGCCGAGGCCAAGGACAAGCCCTATGAAATGAAGCAACCGCAACGCGACGCGCAGAGCGAGCACGGTTTCATCGGACAGATGAGTCGCAGAGATCTGGGCAAGAGTGTTCAGCATAGGATCCCCACATTCAAAAGGATTGAAACGGCGCAGATGCGGCAAACAGCTTTCAGGATTTTCAAGGAAAGCTGTGATAGACGTGCGTCAAGCGCAGGATTTGAGCCAGATTGACAAAAATTGATTGCCTTCGCCGTGCAAAACAATCATTAATGTTTTTGTTTTTACAAACACAGTTATTCTGTTTGTATCAATCAAAAAAATTTAACAGGTGAAACCTTCATTGATTATCACACATTATTTATATTTTTATTGAGCATAGAAATTAGATCATGGAATTTACCGTATTAGTATTCGCGTCAATCTCTAGGGCATGGAGAGTTACCTTTCTTTTATTTTTGATGTCTGGTTGGTTGATGCAGTCCACTGTATGCAAGATTGGACCTCTGGAGCAAGGCTGATGCGAGACATAACGTTATGACCAGCATTCATAACCCTCAGTTGGACCTGAATCTGATCAAGGTGTTCGACGCCTTGTTGGAAACCCGCAGCGTCTCGCGCGCGGCCGAACGGCTTGGAGTAAGCCAATCGGCGGTTAGCCACTCGCTCAGCCGGTTGCGGACGCTGGTGGGCGATCCGCTGTTCGTGCGGACCGGCAACCAAATGGAACCCAGTCCCCGCGCTCAGCGGCTGGCCCAACCCTTGCGTGACGTGTTGCTTGCCGCCGCTCAGGCCCTGTCATTGGAAGAGACCTTTGAACCCGGAAACGAGGAGCGAAGCTTCACCATCAGCGCCTTTGATTCTGTCCAGCCGATCTTGCTGACGACGGTTTTGTGGGACGCCAGCCGTCAACAAATCGCCATCGCGATCATAAGTTTGGATCCAGAAGCCACGTTGGACGCGATGGACAACGGAAGCGTGGACATGGCCATTGGTTATTTCCCGACCATCCGGCGTTGGCACGACCGTCAAGCTCTCTATTCGGAAAACCTTGTGTGTCTGTTCAACCCGCGTCTGGTGCCGCTGGAACCGCCAATCAGTTTGGAGGATTACACCCGTTTCCCCCATTTGATGCCGTCGATGCGTGGAGGATTCAGCAGCTTCGTTGACGACGAACTGCACGCTTTAGGAACCAAGCGGTACGTCGCCGCGTCAACGACACAGTTCATGACCATTCCAACGATGCTGACACAGGTGCCGATGCTGTCGACCCTGCCCGGGAAGGTGGCTGACCTCAGCGCTGGTCCTTTGGGATTGACGATCAGCCCTTTGCCCTTCCCATCCGAATCTTATGAGATGTCGTTGATCTGGCACCGACGACACTCCGCATCGCCGTCCCACAGCTGGTTGCGCGAGAAAATCGCCAGCGTCGCGGCAACGCTGTGAAGGGGACGGAGCGAAGCGCCTTTGCGCTTACCGCGCGAAGTTCGGCGTTCCGGCCAGAATGGCGCCGGTGACGTCCCGCACGTCGCGCAGGCCGCACATGGCCATGGTGACGTCCAGTTCCTTGCGGATGATGTCCAGGCATTGGGTGACGCCCGCCTCACCCCCGGCGCCCAACCCGTACAGGAAGGCGCGACCGATGAAGACGCCCTTGGCCCCCAGCGCCAGCGCCTTGATGACGTCCTGGCCGCTGCGGATTCCGCCGTCCATCAGCACCTCGATCCGGTCGCCGACCGCCTGGGCGATGGCGGGCAGGGCGGCGATGGAGGACATGGCCCCGTCCAACTGACGTCCGCCATGGTTGGACACGATCAGCGCGTCGGCCCCGGTTTCCGCCGCCATGACCGCGTCTTCCGGGTCCAAAATACCCTTGACGATCAGCTTGCCATCCCAGCGGTCGCGGATTTTGCGGACATCGTCCCAGCTCAACGTCGGATCAAACTGCTCGGCGGTCCAGGACGACAGCGAGCGCAGATCGCCAACCCCCTTGGCGTGGCCGACGATGTTGCGGAAGGTCCGCCGCTGGGTGTTCAGCATGCTCAGGCACCAGCGCGGCTTGGTCGCCATGTCCAGGATGTTGGGCAGCGTCATGCGCGGCGGGGTGGACAAGCCGTTCTTGATGTCCTTGTGCCGCTGCCCGAGAATTTGCAGATCGAGCGTCAGCACCAGCGCCGAACAGCGGGCCGCCTTCGCCCGGTCAATGAGCCGGTCGATGAAATCGCGGTCGCGCATCACGTAAAGCTGAAACCAAAAGGGCTTGTCGGTGTTCTCGGCGACGTCCTCAATGGAGCAGATGCTCATGGTGGACAGGGTGAAGGGAAGCCCGGCCTTGGCGGCGGCGCGGGCGGCGAGGATCTCGCCGTCGCCATGCTGCATCCCGGTCAGGCCGGTCGGGGCCAGCGCCACCGGCATGGCCACCGGCAACCCGACCATCTGGCTGGCGAGGCTGCGGTTGGTCATGTCCACGGCGACGCGCTGGCGCAGCGTCACCTTGGCGAAATCCGACTGGTTGGCCCGATAGGTGCCTTCGGTGTAGGACCCGGAATCGGCGTAATCATAGAACATGCGCGGCACCCGCCGCTTGGCCAACCGCCGCAAATCCTCAACGCAGGTGACGGGGGAAGCGGCGAAGGGGTTCGCCAGACGCGAAAATGCGGAGGTCATGGGAGGGGGGATCCGATGGTGGCGCGCGGGTCGGAGGGCTGATTTGGCCACCGACCATACGCCAACGTCAAGCCGCTTCCCGCGCCGCGCCGACCATCACCCGGCGGCCAATTGGGGCCGATGCGCCGGATCGGTCCAATCATCCAGGGGAACGGGGCGGCCAAACAGATAGCCCTGCGCCCGCTCGCAGCCCAGATCCCGCAAAGCGGCGGCTTGTTCGGGCGTTTCCACCCCTTCGGCCACCAAATGCACGTCAAAGCTGCGGGCGATGCCGACGATGGAGTGGACGATGGTCCGCGCCTGGCCGTTTTCCGTCATGCCGTTGATAAAGGAACGGTCAATCTTCAACCCATCGAAGGGCAGGCTGGTCAAATAGGACAGCGAGGAATAGCCGGTGCCAAAATCATCGATGGCGACACGCGCCCCCAGGTCTCGCAGACGCGTCAAGGCGTCGCTGGCGAGCAACCCGTCGGTGGCCAGCGATGATTCGGTGATCTCCAAGGTCAGATTGTCAGCGGGCAACCCGGAGGAGGCCAGCGCCGCTTCCACCGTTTCGACGAACCCTGATTGAATGAGCTGACGCACCGACACGTTGACGTGCAGGTCAAAATCAATTGGCCATCCCCGGTGCAGACGGGTGGCGACGTCGTGGCAGGCGGTGCGCAGCACCCAATCGCCAATCGCCAGGATTTGCCCGCTTTCTTCGGCCAATGGGATGAACAGATCGGGCGGGATCATGCCGGATCGCGGGTGACGCCAGCGCAACAGGGCCTCCGCCCCCACCACACGCCCGCCCCGGCTGAGATCGACCACCGGCTGATAGACCAGATGGAACTCTCCCCGCGCCAACGCCGGAGCCATTTCGGCGATCAGCCGGGTGCGCTCCATGGACTTGCTCATCATGTCCGGCTCGAACAGGCGGGAGGTCCGGGGGCCGCGCCGTTTGGCCTCGGTCAAGGCCACGCTGGCGTGCCGCAAATGCGCCTCGACGCCGTCCTGCCTGTCCAGCGCGCCGCCCGCCACGCCGACGCAGGCGCTGACCACCACCTCGTCATCCCCCGCGCGGAAGGGGGCGGCGAACAGATCCAGCGCCCATTGCCCGACGCTTTCCATCGTCTCCGTCGTCGCCGGGCCGCTCAGCACCACGGCGAACTCGTCCCCCTCGACCCGCGCGACAAGCCCATCTTCGGGGCAATGAATGGCCAGACGGTTGGCGATGCTGGACAGCAAGGCGTCGCCCGCGCCATGACCGATGCTGTTGTTGATGCCGCGAAAGCCGTCCAACCCGATCAGCGCCACCACGATCACGTTGCCGTCGCTTGCGCTCTGGTCACGCTCGGCCAGCGTTTCGCACAGGCCGGATCGGCTCAACAGGCTGGTCAACGGATCGCGCACGATGCGGTCGCGCAGCTCCTGAAAAGACCGGCGCAGCCGCACCGACATGTCGTTGAAGGCGTCAACCAGTTGGGCGGTTTCCCGCAGCGAGACGCCCGGCATCGGCTCGTTGCGCCATTCGCCGCGCGCCAGACTGTTGGCGGCGCGGGCCGTGCGCAAAATCGGCTGGATGATGAGTTGCAGCAACACCAAACCAACCACTACCCCCAACAAGGCGATGGCCATCACCCCCCAGAGCGTGGCCTGGATTTCGCCGCGCAGCGATCCGATCAGGTCGCTTTCGTTCATCACCACGGCGATCCGCCAATCCAGACCACGCGGGTCGGTGTAGGACGTGACCCTCAGGAACAGGCGCTCCCCTTCATTTCGGGTGATTTCCCGCGCGCTGTCCGTCGCCTCGCCCAGAAAGGGCGCCGCCGCCCGCACCAGGGGATGATGGCTGTCGCGCGCCAGCAGCCGGGTTCCAAGCGTTTCCGTATCGGACGACGACGCCAGAATCGGGCTGTTGCCCGATTGGGCGACCAGACGGCCTTGGGCGTCGATGATGAAGATCGCCCCACGCCCCAGATCGGGGGCGTCGCTCAGAAAACGGCTGATCCCCTCCAGCTTCACATCGGCGACGACGATGCCCTGAACGACCCCGCCCGCGTCCAGACTTGGCGCTGTGGCGGAGATGGTGATCTCCTGCTTCTCGTCGTAATTGCTGTAGATGGATGTCCAGGCGGGGCCGTTCTTCGCCAGCCCATCCTGATACCAGGGGCGTTTGCGCGGATCGTAATCGGGATAGCGCGCGATGATCGGGCTGTTCAGCGAATCACCGGCGTGGATGCGCAATTCCCAATCGCTGCGTTTGTCGCGCACCATGGCGGCGAAACCGCCCCCGGCTTCCCGGCGCAAGCCAAACCATTCGCCTTGCTGGGTGGCGTAGCCGATGACGTTGATTTGCTGGAGATCGATGAAGGCGCCGTTGTACAGCGAGCGGATTTTGTTTTCGATCCGCGTCATGTCGCCGGGCGTGTACAGATCATCGAACAGGATCTCCTGCCGCATCACCCGCAAGATGGCGTAGGGAGCGTCCAGGAAATGAGACAGCACACCGTGCGTGCGGGAGGTCAAACCGCCGATCACCCGTTGGCTTTGTTCCGTCAGCAACCGCTCGTAACTCACATGCGCGGCATAGCCCATCAACGCCACCGACACCAGCATCAGCGTGGCGAAAGGCAGCATGATCGCCGTGCGCAGGGACAGGCGCCGGACATGGCTTTGCAGCATAACGCCTCCTCGGCGGACCAATCGGACTGGACTATCGGCGCTCTTGTTGGCGTCCGAAAATCCTCACTCCCATGATTGACGCTGTCAAGCGAGGGGTGTCCGCCCCTGAACTCAGGGGAAACCCTAATCTCAAGTGATTGAGTTCTTCCTGGCGATGACGGCAAGGGTTTTCTGTCCCTTGGTTTTGTTGAGTTACCATGAGTTTTAAAAAGACTTTGAATGCGGAGCGCTTTAATGTGTTTCCAATGTCTTTCGTCTCTTTAATCTTCAGAGATTGGCGTGAGTCGCAACATTTACGCGCATCCGGGCCGCCGTCGGCCTTGTGAACGCCGCCGCCGCCGCTATACTCCCGCCCGCATTCGCCACCAACCCCATTTCCTTTCCCATTTCCTGTAAGGAGCGCCCATGGCCACCGCCGCCTTCGACGTCACCGGCATCGGCAACGCCATCGTGGACGTCATCGCCCACGCCGACGACGCCTTTCTCGCCGCCAACGCCGTTGAAAAAGGGGCGATGACCCTGATCGACACCGCGCGCGCCGAAGACCTTTATGGCCGCATGGGGCCGGGCGTTGAAATGTCCGGCGGTTCGGCGGGCAACACCATGGCGGGCGTCGCCATGCTGGGCGGCAAGGGCGCCTACATCGGCAAGGTCGCCAAGGACCAGTTGGGCGACGTGTTCGGCCACGACATCCGCGCTTCGGGCGTGCGTTTCGACACCGCCCCGCTGGTCGGCGGCGCGTCCACCGCGCGCTGCCTGATTCTGGTGACGCCCGACGCCCAGCGGTCGATGAACACCTATCTTGGCGCCTGCGTCGAGCTGGGACCGGAGGACATCGACGAGGAGTTGATCGCCGCCTCGCAAGTCACCTATCTGGAAGGCTATCTGTGGGATCCCCCCCGCGCGAAGGAGGCGTTCCGCAAGGCCGCCGCCATCGCGCACGCCGCCGGGCGCAAGGTGTCGCTGTCGCTGTCCGACAGCTTCTGCGTTCACCGCCACCACGCCGAATTCCTGGATCTGGTGGAAAACCACGTCGACATCCTGTTCGCCAACGAGCATGAAATCGGCGCGCTCTACGGAACCGACCGTTTCGAAGACGCGCTCGCCGCCGTCAAGCGGCTGGGCAAGGTCGCGGCGCTGACCCGCAGCGAAAAGGGCGCGGTCATCGTATCGGGCGAAACAATGGTCGAGGTGGCGGCGGAGCCGGTCGCCCGCGTCGTCGACACCACCGGCGCCGGCGATCTCTACGCCGCTGGGTTCCTGTTCGGCTTCACCCGCGACCTGTCCCCGGCGGTCTGCGGGCGTCTGGGCGCCATCGCGGCGGGCGAGATCATCAGCCATGTCGGCGCGCGGCCCGAGGTCAATCTTCGCGATCTGGTCGCGGGCAAGGGCGTTCTGTAAGACGTTCTGCGCTGCCCCGCGCCTTCTGATCGGTGAAGGCGCGGGTGACGGCGTCGCGTTGAGCGTCGATGGCTTTAAAGCCGTCAGGCCCTCGCCTTCATCCGCTTTTCGACCGGCTCCGTTGCCTTGGATCGAACATGTGAGGATGTCAAAATTCTTTAAATTTGAACGTCTACATAATATTGTCGCAAGAATTTACGTTTCCGTTGTCAGTAAATTTCCTTGATAGTCTCCCAATTCGCCTGTGCGCTTTTGCATTTTGCGACGCATAGCGCAGACACATGATTCAAAAACACCGATAGGTTGCTGTTTTTGCGTTCATCGGGATGAGATCCTCACGCCTTATGAGCGGCCCATTCTTTGCAAATTACAAAACAGCCACAATTGTGGCGGCATGCAGGGAGTGGGGGAAGAGCTATGGCTTTCAGCGTTGGAAACCGGATTGTTTTGTATTTTCTGGCCGTGGCGGGCTTCGCGATTTTGGCGGTTTCGGCCGGAAGCTACGTCTTCATGACAAAATTGATCGAGAACGCGGAGCAGCAGAGCCTGTCAAATTTTGCCGAACGCTATGAATACGCCTTCAGCAACGGGGCGACGCAGGCCGGTCAGTTGAGCGCCACCATCACCAGCGACCCGGAGCTGATCCAGGCGATGGCGAACCGCAATCACGACGAAGCCACGCGCTTGCTCGCCCCTCTGCTTGGTCGTTTGAAAGCCTACGGCGTCGCCAACATGACGGCGGTGGATTCATCCGGTCTCGTCATCAGCCGCCCCCATCTGCCATCCCAATTCGGCGACGATCTCGCCGCCAAGCGGCCAATGATCGCCGAGGCGGTGCGCGGTCAAAAGATGTTGACGGGAATCGAAGTCGGCGCGGCGACCGGGCAAGCCGGTTTGCGCGGCATCACGCCGGTTTCCGACAAGGGGCGCTTTGTCGGGGTTGTCGAGGTCGGCATCGCTTTTGACCAAACCCTGGCCACCGACTACACCCGCAAAACCGGCGCCGCCGTCGCCGCCTTTTTCGCTGGGGCGGATCGGGTGTTGAAACCGTCGGGATCGACGCTGCCGCCGAATTTGGTGGTGAAGCCGGAACAGTTGGAGAGCGCGCGCGATGGCGCGACAATCTCCTTGATTTTGGACGTCGACAACAACCGGACGGCGGTGCGGATGGCCCCCATCCGTGATTTCGGCGGCAAGAACATCGGCGTATCCGTGATCGCGGTGAACAGCCAAGAGTATGAGGCGACGCTTTCCCAAGCCCTGCGCGTCACCATCGCCATCGCCATCGGCACGCTGGGCCTGTCGGCCTTGGCCGGGTGGCTGCTGTCGCGCGGCATCGCCCGCCCCATGCAGACGCTGACGGCGGTGATGGCCAAGTTGGCCGAGCGGGATCACAGCGTGACCGTCCCCTTCGCCGACAAGCGGGACGAAATCGGGTCGATGGCCCGCGCGGTCGAGGTGTTCAAGACGAACGCCCTGCGGCTTGACGCCATGGCGCAAGAGCAGGCCGCGTTGGAGGAGCGCGCCGCGCAGGACAAACGTCGGGCGATGGAGAGCGCCGCCGCCGAATTCCAATCCAACGTCATGGGGCTGGTGGACAGCCAGCGGGCCTTTTCCGAACGCTTGCGCCAGACCGCGACCCGCCTGGGTGCCTCGGCGTCGGGAACCGATGATCTGGCGGTCGCCGTCAGCCAAGCCAGCCAACAAACCTCCGCGTCCGTGCAAACGGCGGCGGCGGCGATCGAAGAGATGACGGCGTCGATTGGCGAGATCACCCAACAGGTCAACCGTTCCAACAGCATGTCGCAAAAGGCGGTGGAAGAGGCCCGCCACACCGACGACACGATCCAGAGCCTGGCGGTGGCCAGCAACCGGATCGGCGCCATCGTCAAGCTCATCAGCGCCATCGCTGGGCAAACCAATTTGCTGGCGCTGAACGCCACCATCGAAGCCGCGCGCGCCGGTGAAGCGGGCAAGGGCTTCGCCGTCGTCGCCAACGAGGTGAAGAATCTGGCCAGCCAAACGGGGAAGGCCACGGACGAAATCGCCCAGCAGGTCGCCAGCATTCAGGAGCAAACCGCCGCCGCCGTGCAAGCCCTGGCGGGCATCGGAACGACCATCGGCTCGATGAGCGAAATGTCGCTGACCATCGCCTCGGCGGTCGAAGAGCAGCAGGCGGCCTCCCACGAGGTGACGCGCGGCGTGCATCTGGCGGCGTCGGGCGTGTCGGACGTGACCGACAACATCGACCGGGTCAAGGCGGCCACAGGCGAAACCCGCTCGCTGGCCGATGAAATCGCGCTTGGGGCCACGGAACTGGCCGGGCAGGTCGATGGCTTGCATCGCGGCGTGGCGCGTTTCCTGGAGCACATCAAGGCGGCGTGATCCAAGCGGACGGACGCGGAGACCTTTGGCAAGGTCTCCGCGTCCGTTTGTCTTTTTTTGATTGGTCGTTCAATAAAAAACAAAACGCGGCATGTTGTCCTTTGGTCACGATCCAGTCATCAAAATGCAATTCCAGGCGACGTGACTATCGACCCGGCGGGGCGTCTCGGGGCAATCTACGGCGACTCTCGCTTGGGGAGGCCAACGCACCGTTCAGGAACCGCCGTCATGACCATGATCTTGCCATCCGACGCCGCCTTTTCTTCGGCGGACGCGGCGCAGACGCGGCCAGACGCGCGTGTGGTGGAAGCCCGGTCCACCGTCCGGCTTGAGGTGCGCAATCTCTGCAAAATCTTCGCCGACGACCCCCGTCCGGCGCTGGCCCTGCTGAAGGCCGGGGCCGACAAGGCGGAGGTGCTGCGGCGGCTGAACGTCAATGTCGGGGTGGTGGACGCCAGCTTTGACATTCGGGCGGGCGAGATCTTCGTCATCATGGGGCTGTCGGGGTCGGGAAAATCGACCATGATCCGGCTGCTGAACCGGCTGATCGAGCCGTCGGGCGGCGACATCCGGCTGGATGGCCGCAATCTGACGGCGCTGTCCAAAGGCGAGCTGGTCGAGGTTTTGCGCCGCGACATGTCGATGGTGTTCCAATCCTTCGCCCTGCTGCCCAACCGCAACGCCCTGGACAACGCCGCCTTCGGGCTGGAAATCGCCGGGGTGGGCAAGGCCGAACGGCGGGCCGCCGCCTTGCGGGCGTTGGACAAGGTCGGCCTGTCCGCCTACGCCGACCGTTTTCCGCGCGAATTGTCCGGCGGGATGCAGCAGCGCGTCGGTCTGGCCCGCGCGCTGGCCAAGAATCCCACCATCATGCTGATGGACGAGGCGTTTTCGGCGCTCGACCCGCTGATCCGCGCCGACATGCAGGACGAGCTTTTGCGGCTTCAGCGCGAGCAGGCGCGGACCATCGTCTTCATCTCCCACGACGCGGAGGAGGCGATGCGCATCGCCGACCGCATCGCCGTGATGGAGGATGGCCGCATCGTCCAGATCGGAACCCCGGCGGAGATCATCCGCAGCCCCGCCGACGAGTATGTCCGCGCCTTTTTCCGGGGGGTGGACGCCTCGCGCCTGTTGCGCGCCCGCGATCTGGCCCGCTGCGACGACCGCGTGGTCCTGCTGGACGAAGAGGCCGATCCCGCCCCGGCGCTGCGCCGTCTGGCCGAGCGCGGCGTCGGTTACGGCTACATCCGGGGCCATGACGGGCGGTTCCTCGGCGTGCTGTCGCGGGAATCGGGAACCCTGGTCAGCGGTCTGGAACCGGCGCGGGGCGATGATTCCCTGCACGGCCTGCTGCGCCGGGTGGCCTCGGCCCCTTGTCCGCTGCCGGTGGTGGACGGCGACGGGCGGTTCCTGGGCGCGCTGTCGCGCGCGGCGCTGCTGGAAACGCTGGATCGCGGGGGGCCGCGCCATGGATGAGGAACTCTCCGCCCTGCTGGGCGGCGGCATTGGTCGTTGGGCGGATTGGCTGGTCAACCGCATCCTCGACCATGGTCAACCGACGCTGGACGTCATCGCCGCCGTGGTGGATGGGTTCGGCGGGGCCATCGACGGGGCGTTGCTGGGCGCGCCGCCCTGGGCGTTGGGGGCGGTCGTCACGGCGGCGGCGCTGTGGCGGGTCGGCAAGGGCTTCGCCCTGTTCACTCTGCTGTCGCTCGCCGCCATTTTCGCCATGGGCCTGTGGGAGCCGATGGCCTCGACCCTTGGCTTGGTGCTGTCCTCCACCCTGCTCAGCCTGCTGCTGGGGGTGCCGCTGGGGATCTGGATGGCGCGCAGCCGGTGGGCCGACGGGGTGGGGGCGACGCTGCTGGATTTCATGCAGACCATGCCCGCCTTCGTCTATCTGATCCCGGCGGTGATGTTTTTTGGGTTGGGCCGGGTGCCGGGCATCATCGCCACGGTGATCTTCGCCATGCCGCCCGCCGTACGCCTGACCGCGCTGGGCATCCGGCAGGTGCCGGTCGAACTGGTCGAGGCGGGACGCGCCTTCGGCTGCCGCGAGCATCAATTGCTGCTGAAGGTGCAACTGCCCAACGCGCTGCCGTCGATCATGGCCGGGGTCAACCAGACCATGATGATGGCGCTGTCGATGATCGTCGTCGCCTCGATGATCGGGGCCGGGGGGCTGGGCAACGTCGTGCTTCAGGGAATCCAGCGGCTCGACATCGGGCTGGGCGTGGAAAGCGGTTTGAGCGTCGTTCTGCTCGCCATCATGCTCGACCGCATCACCCAGAGCTTTGGCAAGAACGCTCCGCAGGGCGGAAAACGGTGACGGGGGGTGTTTCCACCCCCCGCGCCACGGCGTCAGGCGTTCAGTTCGGCGTCCAGATAGCTCAAGGCGACGGCGCGGGCCTCCCGCCCGTCCATCGCCCCGGTCAGGGCGGAGCGCAGCCACAGCCCGTCGATCATCGCCGCCAGCCCGCTCGCCACCCGCTCGGCCCGCTCCAGCGGCAGCAGGGCGCGCAGGCTGTGGCGCAGGTTGGAATGCAGGCGCCGGGCGTTGATCCGCTGCAAACGGGCGAGCGCCGGGTTGTGCGGGGATTGCGCCCAAAAACCAAGCCAAGCCGACACCACGCGCGGGTCGAACTGGGCCTCGGCGAAGTTGCAATCAATGATCGCCTCCAACCGGGCGCGCGGCGAACCGGCGGCGGCCAGCCGTTCGGTGACGTCGGCGCGAAGCTGCTCCAACATGCTGCGCATCGTCGCCGCCAGCAACTCGTCCTTGCCGCCGAAATAATGATGGATGATGCCGGGCGAGACGCCCGCCCCCCGGCTGATCGTCTGGACCGTGGTGTCGGCCAGCCCGCGTTCCCCCATCGACGCGATGGTCGCCTCGATCAACTGACGGCGGCGGATGGGTTCCATTCCAACTTTGGGCATTCACCAACCTTGCGTGACGGCTTGCGGGGCTGCGAACAACCGTACCCCGACTTTGGTTTTGTCGCCAAGAGATGCGCTTTTTTCGCCGGGCCGTCGATGGCGAAATCACCCGGCCAGCCCGGCCCAATCCCCTCATCACACCTCGCCACCCACACGACATCCACGACATCAAGGAGTTTGACGATGAAGACGGCCTGGAAGGCGCTGACCGCGCTGAGCGCTGCGGCGCTGCTGAGCTTGGGCGCGGGCGCGGCGTTGGCCGCCGACGCGGCGTCCTGCAAGAAGGTGCGCTTTGGCGATGTGGGCTGGACCGACATCGCGGCGACCACCGCCTTGGCCTCGGTGACGCTGGAAGCGCTGGGCTACACGCCGTCCACCACCATGACCTCCGTCCCGCTGGTCTACACCGGGCTGAAAACCAAGTCGCTCGACGTCTTCCTGGGCAACTGGATGCCGACGATGGAGCCGTTCATCAAGCCCGCGCTGGAAGACGGCTCGGTCGAGGTGACGCGGGTCAATCTGGAAGGGGCGAAATACACGCTGGCGGTGCCGAAATACGCCGCCGACGCCGGGCTGAAAAGCTTCAAGGATCTCGCCAAGTTCAAGGACAAGCTGGACGGCAAGATCTATGGGATTGAGGCGGGCAATGACGGCAACCTCATCATCGACAAGATGCTGAAGGCCGACGCCTTTGGCCTGAAAGATTTCAAGATGATCGAGTCGAGCGAGGCCGGGATGCTGGCCGAGGTCAAGCGCGCCACCCGCGCCAAGAAGTTCATCGCCTTCCTGGGCTGGGCGCCGCACCCGATGAACAAGTCCTTTGACCTCACCTATCTGGCCGACGGCGACGATTGGTTCGGCCCGGATTTCGGCGGGGCGACCGTCAGCACCAACGTGCGCAAGGGCTACGCCGCCGAATGCCCGAACGTCGGGGCGCTGCTGGCCAACCTGTCCTTCACGGTGGGCGTCGAAAACGCGGTCATGGACGACATCATGAACGCCAACAAAAAGCCCAACGACGCCGCCAAGGCTTGGTTGAAGAAGAACCCCGACACGCTGAAGGCTTGGCTGAAGGGCGTCACCACCATCGACGGCAAGGATGGTCTGGCCGCCGTTCAGGCCAAGCTGGGGATCGCCGCCAAGTGATCCGCTGAAAAGTCGCTCTCCCTTTTGGTCCCAGGCGCAAAAACTCTGACGCCTGGGACCATTGGTGAGGCCGCCGCGCGCCGTCAGGCCGCGCGGATCTGGGACAGGGCGGCGTCCACGACGCTGCGCAGCCGGTTGGATTCGCCGGAAAGCTGCGTGGACACCGTCAGCACCTCGCCAGCCGATTGCCCCGCCTTCTCGGCGGCGTGCCGCACGTCGGTGATGGTGGACGACACCTCGCGGGTGCCGGTGGCCGCCTGCTGGACGTTGCGGGCGATCTCAATCGTCGCCGCGCCCTGCTGTTCCACCGCCGCCGCGATGCTGGTCGAAATGTCGTCGATCTGCGCGATGATGACGCCGACCTCCTTAATCACCGCCGCCGTTTCGTGCGTCACCCGCTGCATGTCGCTGACCTGTCCGGCGATTTCCTCGGTGGCTTTGGCCGTCTGGGTCGCCAGATTCTTCACCTCCCCGGCGACGACGGCGAAGCCTTTGCCCGCCTCGCCCGCGCGCGCCGCCTCGATGGTGGCGTTCAACGCCAGAAGGTTGGTCTGGCTGGCGATGTCCTGGATCAACTGGACCACGGCGCCGATCTTGGCCGCCGCCTCGGTCAGCCCCAGAACCCGACCATTCGCCTGCTGGGCGGCGGCCACCGCCTCGCGGGCGACGCTGGCCGAGCGGTTGACCTGCTGGCCGATCTCGCGGATCGACCCCGACAATTCTTCGGTCGCCGCCGCGACGGTCTGCACATTGACGTTGGCCTCATCCGACGCGGCAGCCACGACGCTGGCTTGCTGCGTGGTCTGGCTGGCGGTCGCCGCCATCGCCTGAGCGGTGCCGTTCATCGTCCGCGCGGCGGTGTCGACCGTTTCGACCACGTTGCCCACCCGCGCCTCCAGATCGTCGGCGAGCCGCAGCATCGCCGAGCGCCGCTCCGCCTCCATCCGCGCTTGATCGGCGGCGCGCTGGGCGATCATGCGCTGGAGATCGTCCAGCATCTTGCGCAGCGCGTCGGCGAGCACGCCGATTTCATCCTCCTGCCGGATGTCCAGCGTCTGGTCGAACTGACCAGCGGCGATTCCTTCGGCGAAGCGGACGCTGGCCCGGATCGGGCGGGCGATCCCACGCGCCATCATCCACATCGCGCCGACCGCCAACGACACGACCAGGACGCCGACGGCGACCTGCCACAGCACGCTGCTGTTGGCCCGCTCGTTCAACGACGCGGACAGGGCCAAACCATCGGCGAGAACGACGTCGCGCGGCACCTGGATCAACACCGCCCACGGCTTTCCGGTGGCCCCCAGCGGAATCGGCGCGAAGCTCCGCAGCAGGTTGGTTCCGGTCTGCACATCGACCTGGGGCTTGCCGCCCTGCACGATGGCCAGATCCTCCCGCCAGGAGGGATCGATGGTGGCGAGCGGCTGACCGACGCTCGCCGGGCGGGCGCTGTGGGCGACGATCAAGCCCATGTTGCTGACGATCACGACCTCGCTGCGCCCGTCATAGACCGCTTGGCTGACCTTGGTCGCCAATTGCTGAACGAAGTCGAGGTTGAAGTCGGACCCGGCGACGCCGACGAACTTGCCGCCCACGACGATGGGAACCGACAGGGTGGCGAGAAACACCTGCTTGCCCTGCACGATGTAGGGCAAGGGGTCGAGCACGCTTTCCTTGCCGGTCTCCTGCGGCCCGATGTACCAGCCGCCCTTCATCACGCCGTTGGGGTGCAGGGCGCGGCTGTCATACTCGACCAAGGGCTGCATGGCGATGCGGCCCGAATCGTCGCGATTCCAATAGGGGATGAAGCGCCCGGTCGCGTCGGTTCCGGTGTCGCGCCGGTTGCGGAATTCGCTGTCGTTGGCGTCAAGCGCATCCGGTTCCCACGCCGAATAGGTGCCGTTGAACAGCGGGTTGTTGCGCAGCACGTTGAGCAGGACACCGTTGAGCGCTTCGCGGCGCTTGTCTACGGGGACATGACCGGGATTCATCCCGTCGGCCATGGTGGCGAAGCTGTGAGCCATGGTGCGGGCGGCGTTCAGCGCCGTTTCAAACTCCGAACGGATCAGTCCGGCTTGCGACGCGGCGAGATTTTGAAGCGACTCCTGCGTCGTCTTGTTGAGAATGCCCGAGACGCTTTCGCCGACATAACTGTTCGTCGTTCGGGTGGACACCACGCCGAACACGACGAGAGTCATCACGGTTCCAGCCAAACACGCGCCAGCCAGCGCCGCGATTTTGTTTTGTATCGATTTCATCCGCATCGCATCCCCCAAAGTCACCATGCTGTGACGCGCGTGATGAAGGACGCCGAATAAGGTGGAGAAAAAATTCCACCAAATGCGGGAACCATAGTTCACCGTGCATCACGTCCCAAGAAAGGCATACCAGAGTGTGCCTCTTCGACGATGATGACCATTTGATCTGAATCATGCGATTGAACGAAAGACCAATGCCTCATTTTGAAAATGAAATTTTTTCAAGAACTCAGATTTCATTTGCACACTCTTTCCTCATTTTATTGCTCGTGCGTTGATATTTATCCAATATCTTTGCCTCCAAGGGACACTCGGGGTTGATGCCGCACAGCGTTTCACCGAACAATCATGCCTCCAACCGCAACATCGGAAGGCGTGGGAAGCGTCGCCTTCGGCGCCGCGTCAAATCGTCCCAGCCTTCAGCGCCAACCGCCAATGAGCCAAGCGGGCTTTCAATTGAGCTTGGCGGGCGTAGGGCAACTCCTCGTCCGCCAAGCGTTCCAGCGCTTCAAAGGTGAAGCTGTCGGGGCCGTGGGTGGTCCAGGCCTGTTGCACGTCGCGGTGCGGGTCGCCGCCGGTGCGCAGCGAAAACCACAGGCGGTTTTGCACCGTGTCCACATTGGGCGCTTGCCCGACCCACAATTGCCCCGACGGCGCGCAGCGCACCGCGTAGATCCCCGCCACCGATTTCCGTTCCTTGTAGGCGGCGACCGCCGCCTTTTTGTCCACGCTCTTCACTGCCGCTCTCCGCCGGGTTTCTGGTTGCGGCGGCAATATACCCGGATAAAACGAGAGTGCAAGATATTATCCGGGTGAAATCAGTCCGCCCGCAACCCCAACCGTCCGGCCAAGCGAAACAGGTTGCTGCGGTCCACCCCCAAGCTGCGCGCCGCCTTGGCCCAATTGCCATCATGACGCGCCAGATGCTCGCGGATCATCCGGCGTTGCAGATCCTCCACCGCCTCGCGCAACGGCACATCGGCGGCGAAAGGTGGCTCGACCGTTGAAACAACCGGGGGCGTCGTTGGGCTGACCAGCCCGTCGCCATCCGTCAGCCCCAGATCGGCGGCGTTCAGGGTCAACACCCCGCCCTCGGCGGCGCGAGCGGCGCGGGCGCGGATGGCCCCCCGGCCAATGGCGTGCTCCAACTCCCGCACATTGCCCGGCCAGGGGTAGGACAGCAACCGCCGCTCCGCGTCCGCCGACAGGCGCAAATTGCGCAGACCCAGCCGCGCCCGGTTGCGGTCAAGGAACAGCCCGGCCAGCCGCAGCGCCTCGGTTCCGCGCTGGCGCAACGGCGGCACCGGCAGCGGGTAGACGCTGAGCCGGTGGTAGACGTCGGCGCGGAAACGCCCCTCCGCCACCTCGCGCGCCAGATCGCGGTTGGTCGCGGCGATGACGCGGACGTTCACGGTCAGATGCCGGTCGGATCCCACCCGCTGGATCTCGCCATTCTGCAAGGCGCGCAGCATCTTGGCCTGAACCGCCAGGGGCAGCTCCCCAACCTCGTCCAAAAACAGGGTGCCGCCGTCGGCCAGCTCGAACTTGCCACGCCGGTCGGCGACCGCGCCGGAAAAGGCCCCACGCACATGGCCGAACAGCTCGCTTTCCACCAGCGCGTCGGGCAGGGCGGCGCAATTCACATGCACCAGCGGCCCCCGCGCCCGGCGGGACCGGGCGTGCAGACGGCGCGCCACCAGCTCCTTGCCGACGCCGGTTTCGCCCAGCACCAGCACCACCAGATCGCTGTCGGCCACCGCGTCGATTTCCCGCAACAGCGCCGCCATCGCCGGGCCTTCGCCAACCAGCTCATGCGCCGGGTCGGGCCGCTCGTCAAAGGCGCGCGACGGCTCCGCCAATGGCGCCCGCCGCTCCATCGCCTCGGCCAGCGCCGCCGCCAGCCGGGCCAACCCGGCGATGGCGCCGTCCAACCCGTCGAACCGTCCGGGGTGCAGCGCGTCCAGCGTCAAGGCTCCCCACGCGACGCCCCCGCCCGCCGTCCTCAACGGCGCGCCGACGCAATCATGGACGTGCAGCCGGTCGAGCCGGTCGGGAATCAACCCGTCATAAGGGTCGGGCAGGGGAGAATCAGCGGGAAAGCGCGTCAGCGGCTCCCCAGACTCGACGATGGCGCGCAGGCGCGGGTGTTCGTCCAGGCGAAAGCGACGGCCCAGCGTGTCGGGACTGAGGCCCCGCGTCGCCAGCGGAACCAGCCGGTCGCCGTCCAAGCGCAACACCGCGCAGGCGTCGCAGGGCAAGCGCCGGGCGACCAGCTCCAGCAGCGTTGGCCACAGCCGATCCGGGCTGTCGAGCCGATCCAGCAGCCCGGCGACCTCATCGGGGGAAAAGGAGAGTGTCGAAAAGACATCCATGTTGTCCATTCGACATCATACCCCAGTCGGTCCGTCTGACAACAGCCCGATGACGCGGCGCGGAAACGCGCGCCCGACGCTCTGGCACGGGGATTGCGATTGGTGGTGCGACATCTCGCCGCGCAACAAAGGATCACCCCCGCCATGCTGACGCCCGCCCAGACCGCCATCATCAAGGCCACCGCCCCGGTGGTCGCCGCCCACGCCAACCAGATCACCGCCACCTTCTACCCCTTGATGTTCGAGCGTTTCCCCGAAGTGCGCGCCGTCTTCAACCAAAGCCACCAGCGCGGCGGCGCCCAGCCGCAGGCGCTGGCGAACGCCATCATCGCCTACGCGTCCAACATCGACCGGCTGGAGGTTTTGGGGTCGGCGGTGGCGGGCATCGTGCAAAAGCACGTCTCGCTGAACATCACAGCGGATCAGTATGAGATTGTCGGAAGCTGCCTGATGGAGGCCATCGGTCAGGTTCTGGGCGACGCGGTGACGGCGGAGATCGCCGACGCCTGGGGGGCCGCCTATTGGCAGCTCGCCCGCCTGCTGATCGCGGCGGAAGAGGCCGAATACACCCGCAAGGCGGCGCTGACCGGCGGTTGGCGCGGCGCGCGGCGCTTCCGCATCGTCGAAAAGACGCCGGAAAGCGCGGTCATCACCTCCTTCCGCTTGGCCCCGGTCGATGGCGGGCGGGTGATGGATTTCCAGCCCGGCCAATATCTGGGCCTGAAGCTGACCATCGACGGCGAAACCGTTCACCGCAACTACAGCCTGTCGGCCAGCCCGAACGGCCAGACCTACCGCATCTCGGTCAAGCGGGAGGAGCGGGGGCAGGTTTCGGGATTCCTGCACGACCGCGCCGCTGTGGGCGACGAGTTGGAGATCTACCCGCCCGCCGGGGAGTTCGTGTTGACCGACAGCGCCGCGCCGCTGCTGCTCATCACCGGCGGCGTCGGGCAAACCCCGGCCCTGCCGCTGGCCGAACAGGCCTTGGCCGCCGGGCGGCGGGTGGTCTATGTCCACGCCGCGATCAACGGGACGGTTCACGCCTTCCGCGACCAGGTCGCCGCGTTGGCGGCCCGCCACGCCGCCTTGCGAACCGTCTATTGCTACGCCGAACCCGACGCCAACGACCAACCGGATCTGATCGGCCTGCTGGACCAGGAGCAACTGGCCGCCCTGCTGCCGCCCGACGCCGGGACCGAGGCCTATGTCGTCGGGCCGAAGCCCTTCATGGCGGCGGTGATCGCCGCCCTGACCGCGCTGGGCCTGCCAAGCGGCGCCATTTTCCACGAGTTCTTCGGCCCCAAGGAAGCCGTCGCCTGACCGCCCACGCCGTCCACCCGCTCCCCCATTCCTTACCGGATGGGGGAGCGAACATCCTGTGTTTTCAAGGAACGTCCGATCATGGACATGAAAAATTTCTACGACCATCACAGCGACGTTCTGACTCTGGCGGCGGCTGTCGAACGGCGGCTGGACCCGGCGGGCGTCGCGGCGGATCCGGCCCCGGTCGCCGCCGATCTGGTGCGGCTGTTCGGCAAATTCTCCGTCCATCTGGCGGTGGAGGACAAATCGCTCTATCCCCGGCTGACGCACGACGGCGACCCGACGCTGCGCGGTGTGGCCACGCGCTTTCAGGACGAGATGGGCGGGTTGACCCAGCGCTTTGAAACCTACCGCAAACGCTGGCCCGGCCCGCTGGCCATCGCCAAGGATCCGGCGGGATTCGTCGCCGAAACCAAGACGATTCTGGACCAGCTCAAAAACCGGATCGCCCGCGAAAACGCCGAACTCTACCCGCTGGCCGAACGGCTGGGGGCGGAGAAAACCGCCGCGTGAAGCCTCTCACCATTGGCTGCGTTGATTTGGACCATACCCAGGCCGATGTCTGGGGCGTAGGCTTGTGTCCTGCGGAATGAGGGGCGTCGCCCCTTGTTCGCCTGTCTTCTGGGCCTTTTGGGCCTTCCGGGCCTTTCGGCTGGAACCATCATGCAGCCTTCCGACGCGCCCCGCGCCGTCCCGTCTCTTGGGCGGGTGGTGGCGGTTCATGGATCCGTGCTTGACCTCGCCTTTCCCAAGGACGCGCTTCCGGCGTTGCTGGAGGCCGTGGAGATCCTCTGGGACGGGCCGGAGCGGCTGATCGCCGAGGTCCAGTTGCACCTTGATCCCGAAACGGTGCGCGCCATCGCCTTGCAGGCAAGCTCCGGGCTGGCGCGCGGCGTGGCGGCGCGGGCCACCGGCGCGCCCTTGACCGCGCCGGTCGGCGACGCCGTGCTGGGACGGTTGATCGACGTGATGGGAACGCCGCGCGACGGCGGGCCGGATCTGCCCGCCGACGGGCCGCGCCTGCCGATCCACCGCGCGCCGCCGTCGCTGTCCCAACGCTCGCCCAAGCGGGAACCCATCGCCACCGGCATCAAGGTGATTGATTTGCTGGCCCCGCTGGCGCGCGGCGGCAAGGGGGCGATGTTCGGCGGGGCCGGGGTCGGCAAGACCGTGCTGGTCATGGAATTGATCCGCAAGATGGCCGACCTGCACAGCGGCATTTCCGTTTTCGCGGGCATCGGCGAACGGTCGCGCGAGGGCCAAGAGCTGTGGGAGGAGACCCGCGCGTCGGGCGTGCTCGACCGCACCGCCCTGGTGTTCGGCCAGATGAACGAGCCGCCGGGCGCGCGCTGGCGCGTCGGCCTGACCGCGCTGACCATCGCCGAGCATTTCCGCGACGCGGCCAAGCGCGACGTGCTGCTGCTGATGGACAATGTGTTCCGCTTCGTCCAGGCCGGGGCGGAGGTGTCGGGCCTGCTGGGGCGGTTGCCGTCGCGGGTCGGCTATCAACCGACTCTCGCCAGCGAAATCGCCGAGCTGGAGGAGCGCATCGCCTCGACCGAAGGGGCGGTGGTGACGGCGATCCAGGCGGTCTATGTCCCCGCCGATGATTTCACCGATCCGGCGGTGGCCGAGCTGTTCAGCCATCTCGACAGCTCCATCGTGCTGTCCCGCGCCATGGCGGCGGAAGGGCTGTATCCGGCCATCGACCCGCTGACCTCGACCTCAAGCCTGCTCGACCCGCTGGTGGTGGGGGAGGAGCATTACCGGCTGGCCGAGGATGTCCGCCGCACCATCGCCCATTACCGCGATTTGCAGGACGTCATCGCCCTGCTGGGCATCGAGGAGTTGAGCGCCGCCGACCGTCTGGCGGTCAAGCGCGCCCGCCGTCTGCAACGTTTCCTGACCCAGCCCTTCGCCGTGACGGAGGCCTTCACCGGACACAGCGGCGTCAGCGTGCCGCTGGCCGACACGCTGGCCGGATGCCGGGCCATTCTGGACGGGGTCGGCGACGATTGGGCCGAATCCTCCTTCTTCATGACCGGCACGCTGGATCAGGCGCGGGCGCGCGAAACGGAGGGGAAACGCGGATGACGGCCCGACTCCTGGATCTGGTCATCACCACCCCGACCGCCGTGGTCGCGCGCAGCGCCGCCGTCACCCATCTGCGGGCGGAGGACGACAGCGGCGCGTTCGGAATCCTGCCCGGCCACGCCGATCTGTTGACCGCGCTGTCGGTGTCGGTGGTCAGTTGGCGCGAAGCCGACGACAACGCCAAGGCTGATGAAAACGGAACCGGACGGGAGCGCCATTGCGCGGTGCGCGGCGGCGTGCTGACCGTCAGCGACGGGGCGCGGATCGCCGTGGCGACGCGGGAGGCGGTGGCGGGCGACGATCTGGCGGCGCTGGAGCGCGACGTGCTGACCCGCTTCCGCCAGGAGCGCGCGGTGGAGGGCGAGGCGCGTGGCGGCGCCCGGCGGCTGCGACTGGCGGCGGTTCGCCACATCCTGTCTTACCTGCGCCCCGACCGGCGAACCGCCCCGCCATCCTTGCGCGACGGCGGGGAGGGGGACGCGCCATGACCGAGCCGACAGACCCAAAACCAGACTCTTCCAACGGCGACGGCAATGGCCACAACCACCTTGCCGAGCCGGTGCGCCGACGCCGCGAACGGCGCGAACAATGGGCGCGCGAGGGCGAACGGCCCATCGGGCGCAATCTGGCGCTGATCGGCGCGCTTGGCTGGCTGGTGGTGACGCCGCTGCTCGTCAGCCTGTTCATCGGACGCTGGCTCGACCGGATGGTTGGGGGAGGGATCTTCTGGACCGCCTCGCTGATCTTCGCCGGGGTCGTTCTCGGCGGCTGGCTGGCCTGGAAGCGCATCGAGGAGGAGCGGTGAGCATGACGATCCCCACCATCCTGTCGGCCCTGCTGGGGCTGTTGGCCGGGGCGGCGCTGGGCGCGCTGTTCTTCCGCAGCCTCGCCGTCACCGTGGACCGCTGCCTGGACGGCGGCGTCCGCCGGGTGTTGCCGCTCTACGCCCTGCGGGTGGCCGGGGCGGTCGCCGCCTTCACGCTGGCGGCCTTGGCCGGGGCGGCGGCGCTGCTTGGCATGCTGGCCGGATTCCACGCCGCCCGCGTCGTGATCGTCCGCCGGGAAAAGGCGAAAAACCCGTCGCAGGAGGCGCGATCATGATCGAATCGCCCCTTTCCGCCCCAATCGTCTTCGCGCTGGGGCCTGTGACCATCACCCTGCCGGTTCTCACCACCTGGGGGCTGATGGCGGTGTTGACTCTCGGATCGGCCCTGGCGACGCGGCGGCTGCGCGTGGTGGAGCCGGGCCGCGTGCAAACGGCGCTGGAGCTGGTGGTGCAAACGCTGAACCGGCAGATCGGCGAGACCATGCAGGCGGATCCCGCCCCCTTCCTGCCGCTGCTCGGCACGCTGTTCCTGTATCTGGCCACGGCCAACCTCACCGGGCTGGTTCCCGGTTTGAAGTCCCCCACCGCGTTCCTGGAAACCGCCGGGGCCTTGGCGCTGGTCGTGCTGCTGGCCACCCAGGCGTTGGGGGTGCGGGCGCGCGGGCTGTGGGGTTATCTGAAGGGCTTCGCCCAGCCCACGCCCCTGCTGCTTCCGCTGAACATCCTGGCGGAGTTGACGCGGGCCTTTTCGCTGTCGGTGCGCCTGTTCGGCAATGTGATGAGCGGCGAATTCGTCATCGGCATCGTCCTGTCGCTGGCCGGGCTGTTCGTGCCGGTGCCGCTGATGGCGCTGGAGCTGCTGCTGGGGCTTGTGCAGGCCTACATCTTCACCATTCTCGCCGCCGTCTTCATCGGCGGCGCGGTCGGCTCCATCGAAAGGGGTTAAGCCATGGACATCCACGCCATCAGCATTTTGTGCGCGACCATCGCCGTGTCGGTCGGCGCCATCGGCCCGGCGTTGGCGGAGGGTCGGGCGGTCGCCGCCGCGATGGAGGCCATCGCCCGCCAGCCCGAAGCGGCCAACACCCTGTCGCGCACCCTGTTCGTCGGGCTGGCGATGATCGAGACGATGGCGATTTATTGTCTGGTCATCGCGCTGCTGCTGCTGTTCGCCAATCCGTTCGTTTGAAGGGGACGGCCATGCGAATCGACGGTTGGACGCTGCTTCTTCAGGCCATCAATTTTCTGGTTCTGGCGTGGCTGCTCCGCCATTTCCTCTACCGGCCGGTGCTGGCGGTGATCGCCGAACGGCAGGCGACCACCGAACGGGCGCGGGTCGAGGCGGACGCCGCCCGCGCCGACGCCGGACGGCTGCGCCAGGGGTTGGAGGGCGAACGGGCCGGGCTGTCGGAGGAGCGCGACCGCCTGCTCGCCGACGCCCGCCGTCAGGCCGACGCCGAACGCGCCGCCCTGCTCGACCGCGCCCGCGCCGAGGCCGCGCGCCTGCTGGCCGAGGCCGCCGCCACCCTGGACGACGAGCGCCGCCAAGCGGTCAGCGGCCAGCGGGAGGCCGCCGCCGAACTGGCTCTGGCGGTGGCGGCGCGGCTGCTGGGCGCGGCGGACAGCGCGGCCAGCCTGACCCAACGCTTCCTGATCGAAGCCTGCCAAAGCGTCGCCGGGTTGGCCGAGGCCGACCGCCGCGCGCTGGTCGAGGATGGCGCAAGCCCGCCGGACCCGCTGCCGCTGCGGCTGCTCAGCGCCGCGCCCTTGGGCGAGGGGGCGCTGACCGACGCCCGGACGCGGCTGGAAACCGCCCTGGGGCGGCCCGTGGCGCTGGACGCGGGCGCCGATCCCGACCTGATCGCCGGGGTGGAGCTGCATTTTCCGCACAGCGTCCTCCGCCATTCCTGGAAACAGGCTCTGGCCGAGGCGATGGAGGAGCTGACGCGCGATGACCGCACCCAAAATGACGCCCACAAACAAAACGACGCAGGCAAAACCGCCGCCGCTTAAGGACGCGCTGGATCTCTGGCTGCCGCAGGCGCTGCGCCGGGTGGACGCCGTGGCCGCCAGCCCGCGCTTTGAATCCATCGGGCGGATCGAATCGGTGGGCGACGGCATCGCCCGCGTGTCCGGCCTGCCCGGCGCGCGGTCGGACGAACGGCTGGTCTTTCCCGGCGGGGTGGCCGGGCTGGCGGTCGATCTCGACCAGGACATCGGCTGCGTCCTGCTGGGCGAGGACCGCCATTTGTCCGCCGGGGACATCGTGCGCGGCACCGGGGCCGTCGTGCGCGCGCCGGTCGGCGACGCCCTGCTGGGCCGGGTGGTCGATCCGCTGGGAAACCCGCTCGACGGCGGGCCACCCATCGAGGCCGAATGTTGGGAGCCGGTGGAGCGCCCCGCCCCGACCATCGCCGACCGGGCGGCGGTGACGGAACCGATGCTGACGGGAACCGCCGTGATCGACGCCATGTTCCCGTTGGGGCGCGGTCAGCGCGAATTGGTGATCGGCGACCGCGCCACTGGCAAGACGGCCATCGCGGTGGACGCCATCCTCAACCAGCGCGGCGGCGACGTTCTGTGCGTCTACATCGCCATCGGCCAAAAGGCGTCGGGCGTCCGCGCGGTGATCGAGGCGGTGCGCGACGGCGGCGCGGCGGACCGCTGCCTGTTCGTCGTCGCCGCCGCCGACAGCCCGCCGGGGCTGCAATGGCTGGCCCCCTACAGCGGCTTCACCATGGCCGAGCATTTTCGCGACAGCGGGCGGCACGCGCTGGTGATCGTCGATGATTTGACCAAGCACGCCGCCGTGCACCGGCAATTGTCGCTGCTGCTGCGCCGCCCGCCGGGGCGCGAGGCCTATCCCGGCGACGTCTTTTACCTGCACGCCCGTTTGCTGGAGCGCGCGGCCAAGCTGTCGCCCGCGCGCGGCGGCGGGTCGCTGACCGCGCTTCCCATCGCCGAAACCCAGGCGGGCAACCTGTCGGCCTACATCCCGACCAACCTGATTTCGATCACCGACGGCCAAATCTTTCTGGATGCCAAGCTGTTCCACGAGGGGCAGAAACCGGCGGTGGACATCGGGCGCAGCGTGTCGCGGGTGGGCGGCAAGGCGCAGCCCCCGGCCCTGCGGCGGCTGGCCGAACCCCTGCGCCTGGATTACGCGCAGTTTCTGGAGCTTGAAGCCTTCAGCCGCTTCGGCGGCATGGTGGACGACCGCACCCGCAAGGCGGTGGCCCATGGCCAGCGGATGCGGGCGCTGCTGGCCCAACGCTCTCTGGCGCCGCAACCGCTGGCCCGCCAATTGGCGCAATTGCTGGCCCTGGACGATGGAACGCTCGACGCCATTCCGCTCGACGCCCTGCCGCGCTTTCAGGCGGCCTTGGCGGCGGGGCTGGACGCCCAGACGTTGGCGGCCACCGCCCATCTGGCGAGCGGCGGCGACCTGGACGACGCCACCCGCGCCGAATTGCGCGCCGCCGTGAGCGACGCCGTCCGCGCGCTGGGGCCGCCAACGGGGGCCGCGCCATGACCGAACGCCTGACCGAGGTTGAGGCGCGGCGCGCCAGCGTTCAGGATCTCAGCGCCGTGACGGACGCCATGCGGGCGTTGGCGGGGGTCTGGCTGCAACAGGCGCTGGGCCTGCTGGGCGGCGCCCGCGCTTACGCGGCGGTGATCGAGCGCGCGTTGGGCCAGGCGCTCGCCCTGACCGACGCGGGGACCGGGGGGCGGCCCCTCAACGGGGGGAAAAACGGCGAGGGCCGCCCGGTCCTGCTGCTGTTCGCGCCCGAGCATGGCTTCGTCGGGGCCTTCGCCGAACGGCTGGTCGAGGCGGCGCTCGCCGCGCCGAAGGACCACGCGCTGTGGGTGGTCGGCAGTCGGGGCGCGGCGCTGTTGGAGGAGCGGGGCAGGGCGGCGGACTGGGCGGCGCCGATGGCGACCCGCGCCGACGGCGTGCCCGCGACCGCCCGCGAGGCGGCGGACGCGCTGTACAAGGCCGCCGCCGCGCATCGGGTGGGGCCGGTGTCCCTGCTGTTCGGGCAAACCACCAGCGGCGCGCCGCCGGAGATCCGCCGCGAAACGCTGCTGCCGTTGGATCCCGCCCGTTTTCCCCAGCCGACGCCGGGGGGATCGCCGCCGCTGACCAACCTGCCACCCGCCGCCCTGGTGAACCGGCTGATCGACGAGTATGTTTTCGCCCGGCTGGCCGGGGCCGCCATGGAGAGCTTCGCCGCCGAAAACGCCGCCCGGTTGGCGGTGATGCTGACGGTCCAGAGCAACATCGAGGCGACGCTGGAGGATTTGACCGGCGTCACCCGCCGCCTGCGCCAGGAGGACGTGACCAGCGAGTTGATCGAGCTGGCGACGGGGGCCGAGGCGCTGGGCGGCGCGCGCCGCCGCTCTGGTCAAAGGTAAGGGCTGCCCCCCGAAAAGCTATGGCCTTTTGGAGGAGTCCCGGATTGACAGGGGGACGACGCCTATGCCCAATGGAAGGCGATGAAACGGTCGCGACGGCGACGGAGTGCGGATCTTGGTCCCGGCGCGCAAGCTTCCAGCTTTTTTGAACTCCACGGTTTTCGGCTTGGTCGGCGGCTTTGGGCTGATTTCCTACATCGGCGTCGGCCATGGCATGGAAGCCCTGTGGAATCCCACGGGCGTGGTCATCATCGGCGGCGGCATCAGCGTCGCCGCCCTGTTGGCCTTCCGCGCCAGCGAGTTGAAGGCGGCGCTTCTGGCCATCGTCAACATCTTCCGCGACGAGGAAACCATCGCCGACGACATCGCGGAAATCGTCGCCTTCGCCCGCCTGTACCACCGCAGCCAAATCCAGCAGGCCGAACAGCGGGGAGCCAAGGCGGCCAGCCCCTTTTTGCGGCTGGGACTGCAACTGATTCTGGATGGCGCGCCGATCAACGACATCCTGCATGTGATGAACTGGCGCATCCAAAAGGTGATCGAACAGGAAACGGTTCAGGCCCGCCTGTTCCGCACCCTGGCCGGTTTGGCCCCCGCCTTTGGTCTGCTGGCGACGCTGGTCGGGCTGATCGGCATGATGGCGCAGCTTGGAACCGCCACCATCGCCCAGGTCGGCGAACACATGTCGGTGGCGCTGGTCGCCACGCTGTATGGCGTGGTGCTGGCCAATCTGGTGTTCAAACCCATCGCCATCAAGCTGGAACAGCGCACGGCGGGCCGCGTCGCCATGCTGAACGTGCTGTTGGAAGGCATTTTGATGGTGCGGCTTGGCCGCTCCCCCACCGTGATCGCCGACGCCATGGCCGAATTCGTCCGCGAACGCAGGGACGAACTGCATGGAGCCGCCTGACCGTCCCCCACCTGACCGCCCTTCGCCTGACCGTCCTTCGCTGGACCATGCGTCGGAAATCGATTCCGCCATGCTGGGCCGGGCGCGGATGCCCGCCGCCAACGCGGACGAGGATCAAGAGATCTGGCTGCTCAGCTATTCCGATCTGGTGACGCTGCTGCTGTCGGTGTTCGTCATGCTGCTGGCGATGACGACGCTGAAAGACCAGTTGCCGACCAAGCCGATGCCCCCGGACGCCCCGGCGGTCGGCGTCGCGGCGACCGCCCCCCCGCCCAGCGAACGCCCCCCGCTGTTCGACGACGCGCCGCCCCTGCCGCCCCTGATCCAGCCTATCCTTCAAGCGCCGGAGCCGCCCGATCCCCGCCCCCGGCTGAACCCGGACGAGGTGGCGGTGACGGCGCCGGAACGGCTGGCCCAACGCTGGCGCGAACGGCTGACCGAACTGGGCGCGCCAACCGCCGTGACGGTCAGCGTCCAGCAAAACCGCGTCGCCATCAGCATCGGGGACGCCATCCTCTTCGCCCCCGGCCAAGCCGAACTGACGCCGCCCGGTCACGCCATCCTGCGGCGGCTGGCCACCACCCTGATCGCCGCGCGCGGCGACATCATCATCGAGGGGCACACCGACGTCACCCCGGTGGCCAACCAGCGTTTTCCCTCCAACTGGGAATTGTCGGGCGCGCGGGCGTCCAGCGTGGTGCGCCGCCTGATTGATCTGGGGGTTCCAGCCACCCGCCTGTCCGCCGTCGGCTTCGCCGACACCCGCCCGCTCGGCCCCGGCGGCGATCCGGCGTCGCTCGCCCGCAACCGCCGCGTCGCCATCAGCCTTCAAGCGGACGAATGAGCGGCTCTACGCGCGCGCTCCGGTTCAGCCCTGCCAGCGGGTCAAATGATTGTCCCAGCGGAAGGCCGGGGTTCGGCGTTCCAGGACCGGCGCGTCCGCCGAGGCGGCGATCCGCTCCATCACGCCCAGACCGCTGGTGATGGCGAAACCATCGTCGCACGGCGCGACGCCGCAGCCGTCGGGCAGGGCGGTCGCCCCCCGCCACGCGCCGCTTTCCCCGTCCCACAGGCCGATCAACCCGCCCTTGGGCGAGCTGGCGGCGACGAGGCGACCGTCCGACGCGACGCTGCCGATGTAGCCGTCCAGCCGGACCAAGACATCGTCCGGCGTTTCAAACAGGCGAACCGCGCCGCCGCCCGGTCGATGGGCGCCGACCAAGGGCTGAGTCTCGCCGATGGGCCGTTCGTCCTGCACGCCGAAGGCGACGCCGCCGTCGGCCAGCGGGGCCAGATGGCGAATCCCCAGATTGGCGTGCCGTTCGGGCAAACGCACCTGATCCAGCAGACGCCCGCTCGCCGCCTCGACATAGGTCAGCGAGGAATCCATGGCGTCCAGATTCAGCTTGGCCCGCCCGGTGTCGGGGTGGGTGATGACCCCGCCATTGGCGACGGCCAGCACCGCGCCGCCGTCCAACGCGACGATCTCGTGCGGACCAAGCCCGTGGGTGGGCAACGCCCCGACGCGGCGGTAGCCGTCGGCGGCGTCATACAGGCCGATGGAGCCGGTTTCGCCCGGCACGTCGTCTTCGGCCACGTAGAGCACACGCCCATCGGCGGAATAGGCGCCATGGCCGGTGAAGCGGCGATCCTCCGGCGCGGCCACCACCGTCCCCGGCGTTCCGTCGTCCAGCGAGACGGGCAGGAACCAGCGGCCCGGACGCCGGGCGAAGACCACCGCTTCGGCGCGGGACGGGCGCGGGACAATGCCATGGGCGCGGCCCGGCGCGGCTGTGGTGAAGCGCAGGTTTCCCGTCGCGTCCAACGCCGCCACGCCGTAGGCGGGCGACGCCCCGGCGGTGGCGTAGGCGTTGAGGTAAAGCGGCGCGCCGTTCACCGTCGCCGCGCGCGTCGGCCCGGCGACGGCGGCCAGCAAGCCGCCGCCCAGCAGATGCAGAACCGTCCGGCGGTTGGGCGTCATCCCCGTCAATCCCCGTCCAACTCGTTGAAACCGATGGTGATGTCGAGCAGCGGGGCGAGCGTGCCCAGCATCTCCACCCGCGCCGCCTTGACCGAGCGCAGGGCGCTTTCGACGCTTTTGCGCCGGGCCGGGTCGCTGACGGCGGCGTTCAGCGGGCCGGAAATCGCGTTCACCGCGCTGATCGCGGAGGCGAAACTCTCGTCAATCGCCTGTTTGGCGGTGGCCCCATCCTCGTTGGCGGGCAGCAGGACGGCGAAGCCGGGACCACCGTTCTCGCCCAGCATCAGGGCGCGCAGCCCTTCCAGATTGAGCGTGATGTTGCGCAGGGCGCGCCCGCTGCGCAGCGCCTCGACCGTCGTCGGCTTGGCTTCGGCCAGACCGCCGCCCAAGGGGCCGGTCAATTTCTGATCGACGATGATCTGCATGGCGGTGATCGCCGAGGCGAACAGGGTGCTGACGGCCTCGCTCGGGGTCGGGCCGAGGATGGTCGGCTCTCCCGTGGCGAGCGAGGCCACCAGCGCCTTCCAACCATCGCGGGCGTCCGTCGCGATGGTGGCAAGGTTGCGGGCGGCGGCGGCGGCGAGCGCGCCACGGAAACGCTTGGCGTCGTCGCCGGTGAAGCTGTCCACCGTCACGCCCTCGTCGAACAGCAGCCGTTCCAGAACGGTCAGGCCCTGCACGGCGGCGCTCTGGCGGGCGAGCGCGCCCGGTTGCAGCAGCTTGGCGTCGTGGTCGCGCAGAATCTGGCCGATCTGCCGCTGCACCACCCCCGCCCGTTCCGGCCAGAAGGATATGCGGTCGGAGCGCAACTCCAGCGTCAACGGGCCGGGCCGCAGATGCTGCACGGCGGCCCAGGCGTCCGTCACCGCGCGGTGCGCTGCGCGCGCCTCCTCCAGCCCGGCGGCGGTGGGGGACGCGGCGAAGCGGTCGAGCTGGTCGGCGTAGCGGGCGGTCGCCGTCGCCAAGGCCTCGCACCGGGGCAGGGCGTGGCTGCGCGCCATTCCGGCCAGAAACGCGCGGTCCTGATCCGCCGCGCGCGCCGCCAAGGCGGGCAGGGGCGGCAGCGCCAGCGTCAACGCGGAGGCCGAAAGCAGACCAAGCAGTATGCGGCGTCGCATAGTTCCCATTCCTTGCAAGCGTTGCGGCGGGCCGTCGCCCGCCAACGTTCCTTTACAAACCCAGAACGTAGCGCACCAGACGTTTCCGCGCCTCGCGCGGCAAGTCCATGAAATTTTTGCGGGATTTCTCCGCTTCGCCGCCGTGCCACAGAATGGCCTCGGTCACGCTGCGGGCGCGGCCATCATGCAGCAGGGTCAGGCGGCCATCCTGCGCGGCCAGCCGATTCAGCCCCCACAGCGGCGTGGTCCGCCAATCCCGCCCGCGCGCCTGGAACATCGGCACCTCGTCGGCCAAC
This sequence comes from Azospirillum cavernae, assembly GCF_003590795.1. Lineage (GTDB taxonomy): Bacteria > Pseudomonadota > Alphaproteobacteria > Azospirillales > Azospirillaceae > Azospirillum > Azospirillum cavernae. The sequence goes on along the minus strand of NZ_QYUL01000004.1, from coordinate 200,531 downwards.
CCGTCGCCCATGTCGTGCAACAGCAGGTCGCTGTGCGGAAAGACGGTTCGGTTGGACAAGGCCGGGCGGGCCGGATCCGGGGCGGTCGTGTAGGATGGCTTGTGGCAGGACGCGCAGCCGACGGCGGCGAACAGGGCGGTTCCCGCCGCGTCCTTGGGCGGCTCCAGCCCGCCTTCGGGCGGCAGGTCGCGCAGATAGCCGTCGATCAGGCCGATGATGGAGCTTGGGATCTCCAGCCCCTCGAATTGTTTGGAATCGCCGTGCGGTCCAGCGCGGCAGACGGTTTGCGCCGCCGTGCAGTCGCCCCAGGGATCGCGGAAGGACGGGGTGGACATGCCGATGTCCAGGCTGAAGGCCTCGGAATTCTGGCGGTCCAGGCTGGGGTTGCTGGCCTTCCAGCCGAACCGGCCAACCCGCAACGCGCCGTCCATCGGAACATGGTTGGGCCGCCCGGCGACCACGCCCTCTTCGCGCTGCTTGGCGGCTTCGGCCTCGACCGCGTCGTCCGGGATGGCGTCGAGCAGGCCCATCCCATGGACGCGCGGGGCGACGCGCGGCGTCAAGCGGGTGGTCGCGGCCAAGGGGCCATAGCCGAGATTGGCGATTCCGTAAGTCGGACGGCGCAGCCGCGCCGTGTCGCCGTCGGGGAAGCGAACCGTCTCTTCGCGGTAACGCACGGTCGGACGGCCCTCGGCGATCTGGCCGGGAATGGCGTTGGATTGGATCTGCCGCCCATAGACCGGATCGTCGTTCATCTTCAGGGCGAAGCCGACGCCTTGATCCTCCGCTGCCGCCGGATCGGGCGGGCGTCCGCCGCCGCCCTTGGGGTGGCAGGCGGCGCAGCCGCGCGCGTTGTAGAGCGGCCCCAACCCGTCGGCGGCCTGGGTGGCGGTGGGGGCGGCCACCCACATGCGGCGGAACAGCCCCTCGCCGATCCGGACGTCGAGGCCGTCGGCCCGCGCCGGGGCGGTCAACGGGACGGCCAGTGGAGCGAGCAGCAGCGCGGCGAACAGCCGCCGGGAAAAACGCTTAAGCAACGCGGATGTACCCCATCATGCCGGTGTCCTGATGTTCAATGATGTGGCAGTGGAACATCCAGTCGCCGGGGTTGTCGGCCTTGATCGCCACCCGCAGCCGCTCTTTCGGCTCCAACAGCACGGTGTCGGCGTGGTGCGGAACCACCTTGCGCAGATCGGACGACAGCACCGAAAAGGTGTAGCCGTGGATGTGGATCGGGTGCAGGTGCGGCGTCAGATTGGCCAGCTCGAACACATAGCTGCGGCCCTTCTCCAGCGTCGTGATCGGCGGCGGCAAGCGTTCATGCCCGCCCTCCGGCCAGCTTTGCTGGTTGATCGCCCAGAAGGTCTTTTCCGACAGGCACAGGGAATCGGCGAAGGGCAGGCTGGTCAACAGCGCGTCGTCGAAAATTTGCGCCACGGCGGTGGCCGAAAAGGCCATCGGCACGACGGTCGCGTTTTTCAGATCGGGCTGGGGGATGCTGGCGGCGGGCAGGGCGCGCGGGGCGAAACGCTTGTTGGGCAAGGCCGTTCCGACCGAACGGAACACCGCCAACGGCTTGGGCTGAGCCGAATAGACGTTGGTCAGGCGCAGCGTTTTGCCGGGATCCTTGGGCGCGCGGAAGATCACGTCCAGCCGCATCGCCGGTCCCATCGGCCAGCCGTCCAGCGGGCGGGGCGGCAGCGGGTTGCCGTCCACCGCGATGATCCAGGCCCCGCCGCCGCTCTCCGTCCCCTCGACCCGGAGGTCGATCACGCGGGTGCTGTCCACATTGTAGAGGCGGGCGCGCACGTCGCCGTTGGCGGGGACGTCGATCACCGGCTCAATCAGGCCGTTGACGGTGGAAACGCTGCCGAAGGTTCCGGCGCGCGAGGCGCCCCGGTCGCTGGTGAAAGCGCCGAAGGCCCCGGTCTTGTCGAGCTGCCAGTCCTTAATCATGCACACAAGATCGGCGTCGAAGGCGGGTCCGCCCTCCTCCTCGACAATCAACGCCCCGGCCAGCCCGCGCCCCAGCAGCTCCACCGTGTTGCAATGGGGGTGGAAGAAGAAGGAGCCGGAATCGGGCGGGGTGAATTCATAGACGTGACGCTCGCCGGGCTTGGTCGGCGGCTGGGTCAGAAAAGGCACGCCGTCTTCGGCGTTGGACAGGCGGATGCCGTGCCAGTGGATGGAGGTGTGTTCGGTCAAGCCGTTGACCAGAGTGGCGCGCAGCCGTTGCCCCTTGCGCAGCCGGATCACCGGACCGGGAAAGCGTTCGGCGTAGGTGACGAGCGGCGAGGCGTTCGCCGGTTCGGGCAGGATGCGCTGCATCCGCTGTTTGGCCAGCAGCTCGACCTCGACCAGATCGCCGCCGCCCGGCGCCGCGAGGCTGCCCCCGCCCACCGCCGAGGCCGCCAGAGCCGCGCCCCCGGCGCGCAGAAGGGAACGGCGGGACAGGCGGGCGTCGAAGCGGTTCAACATGGCGGGCGTCCTGATGGGCCAAACAAGGTTCCGGCGATTCGACCCGTTCCGCCCCTTCCCCAACCCTCCCCCGCTTGTCAGCGGGAGAGGGGGCCTGAGGAAGAAGGGGCAGGAGCCTTGTCGGCTTGCGGCGGAGTTCCCTCTCCCGCGACAGCGGGGGAGGGTTAGGGAGGGGGCAAGCGCCGCCGCCCGGCGCCGCTTGAATGGAAGAAAAAACCGGCCCTGGCCCCGCCCGTCACGGGCGCTGGCCCGGAAGGGAAGGAGAGGGCGTCCCGGCGCGACGCGCGGGACCAGGGCCGGGCCGTTGGCTTACTTGCTCACGGCGGACGGGTTGTCCAGGCTGTCCGACCCCTTCAGCTCCATCGACACGCCCAAAGCGGCGACGGCGCCCTCCAGGGCCTTCTTTTGATCGACCAAGCGGTCCACCGCCGTGGAAACCAGGGCGTTGCCCTCGGCGTTGTCGGCGCCGATCATCTGATCGTAGGCCATCTTGCCACTGTCGGCGGTGTCCTTGATCGCCTGCATCGCCTTGGTCGTCGCGGCCATCGCCGCCTTGATCTTGGCGTCGGCGTCGGTCGATTTGGCGGCGATCAATTGCGACAGCGACGGACCCGCGACCGTCTTACCGTCGGTCCGGGTGTAGGTGCCGCCATAGACGTTCACCATGCCGACCTGGTCGTAATAATGCGAGTTGTGGGTGTTGTCGGAGAAGCAATCATGCTCCTCTTCCGGGTCGTGCAGCATCAGGCCGAGCTTCATCCGCTCGCCCGCCAATTCGCCGTAGCTCAAGGAGCCGAGGCCGGTCAGCATGCGGGCGACGCCCTCCTCCTCCTTGGCCTTGGCGATGGAGGCGCGGGCCTTGCCCTTGGCGCCCCAGGCGTCGGCCATCTCGCCCAGATCCTCAACCAGCATCTGGGTGGCGACGGTCAGATATTGGGCGCGGCGGTCGCAATGGCCGTTGCTGCACGCCTTGCCCTTGGCGAAGTCGCTGGCCTTGCGCTCGCCCGCGCCCGGCCCGGTGCCGTGCAGATCCTGGCCCCACAGCAGGAATTCCACCGCGTGATAGCCGATGGCGACGTTCGCCTCCACCTTGCCCGCGCCGTGCAGCTTGTCGGCCAGCAGGCCCTTGGTGATGCGGGTGGCGTTGATGGTCTTGCCGCCAGCGGTGATTTTCGGGTTGGCGATCACGTTGGCCGTGGCGAAGGGGTTGGCCTCGCCGCCGCCATAGGAGGAGTCCACATAGTCGATCAAACCCTCGTCCAGCGGCCAGGCGTTGACCTTGCCCTCCCACTCGTCGACGATCGGGTTGCCGAAGCGGAAGGCTTCGGTCTGCATGTAGGGAACCCGCGCGACCTTCCAGGCGGCGCGCGCCTTGGCCAGCGTCTCGTCGCTGGGATTGGCGATCAGGGCGTCCACCGCCTTTTTCAGCGCCTTGGCGCCCGTCGCGGCGTCCTGATAGGCGGCCTGGGCGATGTCGGCGTAATTCTTCGCGACGTCCTTGAACGCGGGCTTGGCCGTGTCCGCGTAAGAGGCGAACGGCAGCAGAGCAACGACGGCGACGGCGGCGAGGCCGACAGCGCGCTTCGACATGGAGATCTCCTTAAGAACGGCAAGGCGGGTCTGGCGGTGGCGTGAAAGCTGCGCAAGTGCGACTGATTTGCAGAGGATAACGCCGCGAATCATTCTCACTGTCAAGCCCTAACCGCAATGTGGTCTCTGTCTTCCGCGTGCGGCGGATCGACGCAAGAAAAAACACCTGTCGATTCAAGCGTTTGCCGCAAAATTGGCCGGTGCGGCTGTGATTGATGAAGGTGCCTTTCACGGCAATGAAGTCAGGTTAATTCGACCCCATGGAAAGACCGTAAAATGATATTCGACACGGATAAACACGGATGCCGACTGCGTCGGCCCACGGATGAACACGGATCAAGGGAAAATTTCTTATCCGTGTTCATCCGTGGATATCCGTGTTCATCCGTGTTTCAAGTTCGTCTTCCAGGTTGGTGACATTGCGTTAACCTGACTTCGTTGCCCTAAGCCGTCTTCCGGCGGCCTTGACGGGACGGCTTTATCTGCGGTCTTCTCCCCTGACGGTTGGAGGATTGGTTCATGATGATGTGGCTTGGCCGCTTGATTCTGGTGGTTGGGCTGATCGTCCCCCAAGCCGCGCCCGCCGTCGTCATTCTCGACAGCGTGTGGCGGGAGGAGGGCGGGGCGCGGGGCCGCGAAACGGCGGGCTTCGGCGCGCACATCCGTCTGGCCCAGGAACCGCAATTCCGCCCCGTGCTGTCCTTGTCGCTGGATGGCGGAACCAGTTGGGGCGACGGGTCGGGCACCTGGATCGGCAACGACGCCTCCCACGCCTACATCCTGACCTCCGCCCACAATTTCGACGATTCGGAGTTGAGCGAGGCGCGATTCCGCACCGACGACGGCACGGTTCTGCGCGGCGAGCGTCTGTGGATCCACCCCGATTATGACGCCGATGACGATTGGAGCGGGCGCGACGCCGCCATCGTCCGGCTGAGCCGCCCCATCACCAATCTCGGCCCGCCGCCGGTGCTGTACAGCGGAAACGCCGAACAGGGCCGGATCATCACCTTCGTCGGTTATGGCACGCGGGGCATCGCGTCGGTCGGCGAGGATGAAAGCTACAACGCCGGGCTGGACAAGGCGGCGGCGCAAGGCCGGGTGGACGATGTGGAGCCGCTGCGCCGCCCCACCGACGACCAGGACGCGGGCAATTCGCTGGCGGTGTTCCTGTCGCGCGAGGATGGCCGGATCGAGAATCCGTTGGGCGGCCCGCGCCGTCCGGCGTCGCGTCTGGCCGGTCTGCTGGGCGGCGGCGACAGCGGCGGGTCGGCCTGGATGCAGGATGGCGACGGCTGGGTGATCGTCGGCATCAACACGGCGGGCGACGGCAAAGCTGGCTACGGCGATTTCTCCTGGTTCGTGCGCACCACCGGGATCCGTTCCTGGATCCGGTCGGTTTTCCCCGGCGTGGCCTTCACCAGCGGCGGCGGCGCCCGCCCGACCACGGTTCCGGCGACGTTCGAGCCTGCGCCGCTGACCGCCGCGCCCGCACCCGTGGCCACGCCCCTGCCGACGTCCACATCCGCCCTCTGCACGCCGCGCGCCCGCGTCTTCGCCCTGTCCGACGAGGCGTGGTATCCGGCCCGCGCCCGCAACCCCGGCAAGGGCGGAACCTGCCGCGTCCATTTCGAGGATTTCGACGACGAAGAGGACGAGTTCGTCGAACCCGACGATTTGCTCGCCTGGAACGCCGAGGGGCCGGGCCGCGCCGTCGCCTCCTGCAAAGTCGGGCTGGCGGTGGTGGCCGAGGACAACGGCGTCTGGTACCCGGCGACGATCAAACGCTCCAAGGGCGATTCCTGCGTCGTCGAGTATGACGACGAGGATTTCGACACCGAAACCCTCCCGCTGGAGCAGATTCGCCGCCTGCGCTGAAGCGGGCGCTTTGGCGGCGCGGTTCGACAGCCTCCTTGCGCCATGCTAAGCACACGAACGAGGCGCCGCGCCAAACCGGACGCCGCACGTTCCGACCGGAAGCCCAACGATGCCCGCCCCCAACGCGCACGCCACCGTCTGCCCGCATGATTGTCCGTCCACCTGCGCGCTGGAGGTGGAGATCCGCGACGATCCGCAGATTGGGCGGCGGATCGGGCGGGTGCGCGGGGCGGCGGACCACAGCTACACGGCGGGCGTGATCTGCGCCAAGGTCGCCCGCTACGCCGAGCGCGTCCACCACCCCGACCGGCTGACCCAGCCCTTGCGCCGCACCGGGCCGAAGGGATCGGGCGACTTCGCCCCCATCGGCTGGGACGAGGCGCTGGACATCGTCGCCGACCGCTTTCTGGCGGCGGAGCGGCGCCATGGCGCGGAAAGCGTCTGGCCCTATTTCTACGCCGGAACCATGGGGTTGGTTCAGCGCGACGGCATCAACCGGCTGCGCCACGCCAAGGGCTATTCCGGCTTCTTTTCGACCATCTGCACCAACCCGGCCTGGTCGGGCTTCCTCGCCGGGGTTGGCCGTCTGGCCGGGGTCGATCCGCGCGAGATGGCGCGCTCCGACCTTGTCGTGATCTGGGGGACCAACGCGGTCTCCACCCAGGTCAACGTGATGACCCACGCGGTGCGCGCCCGCAAGGAGCGCGGGGCGAAGATCGCCGTGGTGGACGTCTACCGCACGCCGACGATGGAGCAGGCCGACATCCCGCTGCTGATTCGTCCCGGCACCGATGGGGCCTTGGCCTGCGCGGTGATGCATGTGCTGTTTCGCGATGGGCTGGCCGACCGCGCCTATCTGGCCAGCCACGCCGCCGACGCCGACGGGTTGGAAGCGCATCTGGCCGACCGCGATCCGGTCTGGGCCGAGGCGATCACCGGCCTGCCCGCCGCCGAGATCGAGGCCTTCGCCCGGCTGGTCGGGCAGACCCCGCGCGCCTTTTTCCGGCTGGGCTATGGCTTCACCCGCTCGCGCAATGGGGCGGTCAACATGCACGCGGCGTCCTGCATCCCCGTGGTCAGCGGCGCGTGGCGGCACGAGGGCGGCGGCGTCTTCCACACCAACGGCGCGATCTATCATTGGGACAAGACGCTGATCGAGGGGTTGGACCTGCGCGACCCGACCGTGCGCATGTTGGACCAATCGCGCATCGGCCCGATCCTGGACGGCGACGCCGAGGCGTTGGCGGGCGGACCGCCGGTGACGGCGCTGCTGATCCAGAACACCAACCCGATGGCGGTCGCCCCCGACCAGACCCGCGTCCGGCGGGGCTTCGCCCGCGACGATCTGTTCACCTGCGTGCACGAACAATTCATGACCGACACGGCGCGGATGGCCGACATCGTGCTGCCCGCCACCATGTTTCTGGAGCATGACGACCTCTACCAGTCCGGCGGCAACCAGCACATCCTGTTCGGCCCGGCGCTGATCGACCCGCCGGGCGACTGCCGGTCCAACCACGCCGTCGTCACCGCCCTCGCCAAACGGCTGGGGGTGGACCAGCATCCGGGCTTTGGCATGACGGCGCGCGAGTTGATCGACGCCACGCTTCAGGCGTCGGGCTGGGGGCGGCTGGCGGCGCTGGAGGAGGCCCGCTTCATCGACGCGCAGCCGGATTTCAACACCGCCCATTGCGTGGACGGCTTCCCCTGGCCCGATGGCCGGTTCCGGCTGAAGCCCGATTGGGCGGCGCTGTCCTACCCAGCGCCCTCGCAGTTCGGGCCGGTGGCGGCGATGCCGTCCTTTCCCGACCATTGGCCGGTGATCGAGGCGGCGGACGAGGAGCATCCTTTCCGTCTGGTGACGGCTCCGGCCCGGCACTTCCTAAACAGCAGCTTCACCGAAACGCCGGGATCCCAGGCGCGCGAACGGCAGCCCACCCTGATGATCCACCCCGACGACGCGGCGGGGCAGGGGCTGGCCGAGGGCGACCGGGTGGAGTTGACGAACCGGCGCGGCGCGGTGATCCTGGATGTCCGGCTGTTCGACGGGGTGCGGCGCGGCGTGGTCATCGCCGAATCGATCTGGCCCAACGCCGCCCACCCGGGCGGGCGCGGCATCAACACCCTGACCGGGGCCGACCCGGTGGCCCCCTTCGGCGGCGCCGCCGTCCATGACAGCCACGTCCGTTTGCGCCGCTGCCCCGACTGACGTCTTGTTCCACCCCGATCCGCGAGGATGCGATGACGGATTCCGCTGAAACACCGCCCGCCGCGACGCCCACGACAACCGCGACGGCGATGGGCATTCTGGAGCGCCGCCGGATCGAGGCGGAAATCCTGAAGCCGGTCTATGAGGAAATGGCCGCCCGGCTGGGCGATGTCATGGCGCAAGAGATTCTGGGCGCGGCGATCACCAAGGCCGCCCTGGCCGCCGCCGCCGCTTTCGCCGCGCAGGAGCCGAACGGCACCAGCCTGAACAGCTTCGCCGACCTGCAACATCTCTGGACCAAGGACGACGCCCTGCGCATCGCGGTGACGCGACGGGACGACGACCATTTCGATTACAACGTCACCCGCTGCCGCTACGCCGAGATGTATCGGTCGATGGGGCTGGGTCACGTCGGCCATCTGCTGTCCTGCAACCGCGACGCGGCGTTCTGCACCGGCTACGACCCGCGCATCACCATGACGCGGACGAAGACCCTGATGCAGGGCGACGACCATTGCGACTTCCGCTACCGCTTCAACGCGACGGAAGAATAGGCGCTCGCCACCGCCGCTTCCGTTTGGCTCTATGCTGCAAGTCTGTATCCTCTCCGGGTCTCTCCTGATTTCCGATCCACGACAATCGGCGCACCATGTCGCATCGACCCATGCCATGCGGTCAATGGGACATGCTGCGCAAGGAGAGACTGGTGAAGATATCGACCAAGCTTTTGGCCCCGGTCGCCGTGCTGTCCTTAATCGCCATGTCGATTGGCGGGGTGGCTTTGTGGGGGATGGCCCGCACCGACGACGCGACCCACGCCCTGTTGCAAAGCAACGCCGTGGTCGTCACCGCGTCGGAATTGCGGTCGGTCAGCCGGGCGTTGCAGCGCGACGGGCTGAATTTGATCGCCGAAGACGACCAGGGGCAAGCCGGGTTGAAGGGCCGTTTCGCCGAGCGTTTGGACGCCATGGGACGGCTGACCCAGGAGTTGGACGCGCGGTTGCGAAGCGCCGGACGGGATCGCAGCGGGCAGATGGTCACGCTGCAAACGAAGGTTCGGGACAGTCTGGGCAAGGTTCGCGATCTGGCCCTGGCCGGAAAGCGTGACGACGCGCGCGCGCTGTTCCGCAGCGAATTGCGCGACAGCGAACGCGCCGCGTCCCAACTGACCGATCCCCTGATTGACAACGAAATCAAGGAAGGCGAACGGCTGACCCAGCGGTTGGACGATGTCGAGCATTCCGTCACCCTGATGGTTGTGTCCTTCGTCCTGATCGGCACGCTGGCCGGAATCATCCTGTCGGCGCTGATCGCCCGGCGGGGGATTGTCCTGCCGCTGGCCCGACTGACGGCGGCGATGGAGCGGCTGACGCACAAACATTATGACGCCGATCTCTCCGACGCCACTCGCGCCGACGAGGTCGGAACCATGGCCACGGCGGTTCTGGTCTTCCGCGACGCCATGCAAACCGCCGACCGTCTGGAGGCCGAACAGGCGCGCGACCGGGCGGCACGCGAACGGCGCACCGAGGCCATCGAGCGCATGATCGGCGCGTTCGAGCGCAACATCGCCAGCATCCTGAACACCGTGTCCAACGCAGCGGCGGAACTGGAAGCGACCGCGAAAAGCATGTCGGGAATCGCCGAGGACACCAACGAGCGCGCCACCGCCACCGCGCGGGCCGCTGAAGAGGCGTCGGTCAATGTTCAGACCGTGGCGGCGGCGACCGAAGAGCTGGCCGCGTCGATCACGGAAATCAGCTCTCAAGTCTCTCGGTCCACCGACATCGCCAATCAGGCGAGCGCCGAGGCCGACCAGACCAATCGAACCGTGCAAGGGTTGGTCGATCAGGCCCAGCGGATCGGCGAGATCGTCCGCCTCATCACCGGCATCGCCAGCCAAACCAACCTGTTGGCGCTGAACGCCACCATCGAGGCCGCCCGTGCGGGCGAAGCGGGCAAGGGCTTCGCCGTCGTCGCCAACGAGGTCAAAAATCTCGCCACCCAGACCGCGAAGGCGACGGAAGACATCTCCAGCCAGATTTCCTCCATGCAGGGGGCGACCGACGGGGCCGCCAACGCCATCGCCGGAATCGGCCACACCATCGGCAACATCCGGCAGGTGGCGACCTCCATCGCGTCGGCCATCGAGGAGCAGGGAGCGGCGACCGCCGAAATCTCCCGCAACGTGCAAGAGGCCGCCTCCGGCACCCAAGCCGTCAGCGCGAACATCGTCACCGTCAGCCAAGCCGCCAACCAGACCGGCGCGGCGGCGGCCCAGGTGCTGGGCGCGTCCAGCGATTTGGCCCAGCAATCCGTTCGCCTGAAGGCGCAGGTCGAACAGTTCCTGTCGGGCATCCGCGCCGCCTGACATAAGGCCGCCCGGCGTCGATGGGCGGCCCCTGGTTGGTTGAGGATAAGGGCGACGTGGGTCGTGCCGACGCGCCCATATCGCCGGAATCCAATGTTTTCCATAATAATAGTTATGAGTTTTTATTATGTTCGCGGGGCAGGTTCTATCCTGAAGTGAAACTCTTGTTTTAAAACAATGGCTTAAACTTTGGGTGCGGTCACTTGGGCTGCAAGCTGCGCGGCAACCCGATCCCGCCGGAGCGCTGGTTTTCCCTGCCCTGCCCGCATGACCATCACCTTTGATCGGGGAACGGAGTTCTTCGCTTATAAGGCTTTGACGATGGACAGCTATTTCTGCGATCCCCACAGTCCATGGCAAAAGAGAGGGGTCGAGAACGCCAATGGCCGTGTGCGCAGGCGCCTCCCGCTCGCCAGCCCGGAAACCGAGCGGACATCGGCAGCTCTGACCGCCCTCGCCCGCCGTCTGAACGACACGCCTCGGCGGCGCCTGGGCTATCGCACGCCCGCTGAAGTTTTCGCCGCCAATCTGGCTTCTCTCGCCACCTCGGCGCAGGTCAGAAATCCTGAACATCCTCTCTCCCGACCGCTCGCCCCGGTGGGTCCACAGGCTTGATCCGCCTTGGCTATATGGGGAGCCGTCGGATCAAGCCTGTGGACTACCGGGGCGACATCACGAAAACACAAAAAGGATTGTAGTCACACAAAGTCATCCGACGTCGCACTTCAACTTGAATCGGCGGCGCAAAGTTGGAATGCCCGTCTGTCGTAAAACAGAACGGTACGGTTTCGGACGCATGGATCGTGACTGAGACGAACGATCACGACAACCTCACCGGCGACTGACGAATTGCCCGCGTCGCCCCATGCAGGGGTGACGCGGGAAGCCCCCCAGACGACCGACGACCCAATCTCCGCGCGTGGGAAATGGGGGCCGAGTTACGAGCGCGCGGTTCCCACCCCGTCAAGGAAGACGGGAACCACCGCCTCGACCGTTCCGGCGACCCGCGCGCGGTGAATGGGAATTCCGTAGAGCCGCGCCAAGTTGGCTTCCGTCATCACCGTGTCCGCCGCCCCTTGGAGATGCTCCTCTACTCCCAACATCAGCAGGGCCTCGTCGGCGATGCAAAGCGCATGCTGGGGCAGATGGGTGCTGAACAGGATGGCGTGCCGCCCATCCGCGCGCAGTTGGTGGAGAACCGACAGCAGCAGCGCTTGGTTGGCGAGGTCCAGCGCCGAGGCTGGCTCGTCGAGGATCAGCACCTCCGCGCCAGTGACCAGCGCGCGGGCCAACATCACGATCTGCCGCTCGCCGCCCGACAGGCGGTTGAAAAAGCGGTCGGCGAACCGCAACCCATCGACCTGGGCCAACGCGTCTTCGGCGGCCCGGTAGTCGGCCCGGCTCGGCGAGCCAAACAGACCGATCCGCCTTGCCCGCCCCATCACCACGACGTCAAGGCAACGATAGGGAACGCTGTCGCCGATCGACTGCGCGACGTAACCGATCTCCTGCGGGGCGCTCCGCTCCCCTTCGGCCAGCGGCAGCAGACCGGCCAGCGCGCGGATCAACGTGGTCTTCCCCCGTCCATTGGGGCCGAGCACCGCCAGACAACGCCCCGGGCCAAGCTGAAGATCAAGATGGCGGAAAATCCAGCGCTCGCCGCGCCTCACTCCGGCGCCGTTCAGGCCGATCATTCGCCCATCTCCTGTTTCTGCCGTTGCCGCAACAGCAGCGCGAAGATCGGGGCGCCGACGATGGCCGTCAGCACCCCCAGCGGGATCTCCGCCGTGGTCGCCGTGCGGGCGATGGTGTCGATCAGCAGCAGATAGGCCCCGCCCATCAAGGCCGAAGCCGGAATCAAGATTCTATGGTCGGATCCGACCAGCAGCCGGGCAAAATGCGGAACCACCAGCCCAACCCAGCCGATCACCCCAGAAAAGGAGACCACCGTCGCTTCGACCAGCGCCACCGCCGCAAAGATCAGCCAACGGTCGCGCTCCACCCGCACGCCCAACATGCGGGCGTCATCCTCGCCCAACGACAGCAGGTTGATGCGGAAGCGCATGGCCCAGATGACCAGCCCCCCGGCCAGGATCACCGGCGCCGCCAGCAGCGTCTGGCGCCACCCGGCGGCGGCGAAGCTGCCCATCAGCCAGAACACGATGGCGGGAAGCGAGCTGTCGGGATCGGCCAGGAATTGGGCCATCGACACCAGCGCGCTGAACAAGGCCGAGACGACGACGCCGGTCAGCACCACGGTGACGACGCCGCTGCGTCCGTCGATGCGGGCCAGAAGCCCGACCAGCAGCAAGGCGGCGGCGCCAGCCAGAAAAGACAGCCCGACCAGCCCGGCCCCCGACACGCCCAGCAGGATCGCCACGGCTCCGCCAAGCGACGCGCCCGACGACACGCCGAGAATGTGCGGCGACACCAGCGGATTGCGGAACACCCCCTGAAGGGCCGCCCCGCACAGGGCCAAACCGGCGCCGCAGGCCGCAGCCATCAGCACGCGCGGCATCCGCACCAGCAGGACGATCCGTTCCTGCAACGAACTCCAGTCGGCTTCCAGCCCGCCCGGCAGAATCTGCGCCGCGACGATGCGCAGCGCGGTTCCCGGCGTGACGGAGAAACGACCGGCGCACAGCGCGACCACCATCATCGCCACCAGCGCCGCAGCCATCGCAACCAACAGCCAGGAACGGTTGGTCGCGGCGGCGTGGGCGGTGACGCCATCCCGAGAATCAGCGGCTGACGATACGGTCATAATTCAGCGCCCCCTGATTGATCTCGGGCAGCAGCAGATGGTCGATCTCCGCCTCGGATGGTTCCCGGCCATAGACCAGCGCGATGCCCCGTCGGATCTCGCCCCGCAGATCGTATGTTTGGGCGTCCGGGGCGAACAGCTTGGCCAACCACAGCCAGAACAGCGGATTTTCGGCGTTCGGCGGCTCCCAACGAAAGGCGCCGACGGGCGCCTTGTAGACCCGCCTGGCCTTCGCGGCGGCGGTGCTGGACAGCAGGGGATCCGCATAGACGTCGGCTGGATTCAGATCGCGGTTGGCGCTGTTCAGCAGGATGATTTGGGGATCCCAGATCATGATCTGCTCGGCGGTGACGGTGATGGAGCCAGCCCGCTCAGCGGCGACATTCCGGCCACCGGCGACGGTCATGGCGAAATCGGTTGGCGTCCCTGTTCCGGTCGCCACCAGATGGCCAGCCATCCGCGACAGAAACAACACGGTTGGCCCGCCGCTGGCGGCATGATCGGGACGGGCGATGCGCCCAAGGACGTCATCCCGCCAGGCGACCAACGCCTCCCCCCGCTCCGGTTGGCCGACCAGATCGGCCATCAGGCGGATGTTGCGGCGCGTGGCGTCCTCGTCACCATAGACGATCAGCGCGGTTTTCAGCCCAGCCTCGACCAGCGGCGACACCACCTGAGGCCCCAGTTCACCCCGTTGCAGCACAAGGTCGGGTTCCAGGGCCGCGATGGCCTCAACATTCGGCATGAAGGCCGATTTTCCAGCGCTGAGCAGCGAGGCGGGCACGTCGTTCAAGCGTGGAAACAACCTGCCGAGCAGGCCGGATTTCGCCACCTCGCGCACCGTCTGGTGCATGCCGACAAGACGGTCGGCCGAACGGTCGACGGCGATCAACGTCGGAGCCGAGGGGGCGGGCAACGCCACCACCCGCTCCACCGGCTTGGACAAGACGATTTCGGCGCCGGTCAGATCCTTCGTCCGCACACCCGCCGCCCCGGCAAGCTGCGGCAGAAGCGCCAAAACAAAGGCGGCGGCGGCAATCATCCTCGCCATCAGAAGCGAACCTTGGTTTGGAAGACCGCCTGCAACGGCTCCCCAACCGCGACGCCGAGATTGTTGACCGCCGAGGTGTAGTATGTCTTGTCGAAGATGTTTTTAACATTGACTTGGAAGCTGACCGGCGTGCCATGCAATTCGGTGTCATAGGAGGCGAAGGCGTCCGCCACCACATAGGCGGGCATGTAGAAGCTGTTCGCGGCGTCCCCCGCCCGCTTGCCAGCGTAGCGGGCGCCGCCGCCGATCCGCAAAGCCGTGCCGCCCATCACCGATCCAAAATCATGCGTGACGAACAGCGAAGCGGTGCTGCGGGCGACGTTGGCCAAACGGTTCCCCTTGTTGGCGGGATCGTCGGTGACTTGCGCGTTCAACAGGCTGTAGCTGCCGATGACGCTCCACCCCGGCGCGACGTCGCCAGCGACGTCCAGCTCAAAACCGCGCGACCGCACCGCGCCGGCGGTGCGGTTCACCGTGAGGCCGTTGACCACTTCCGAATAGAGCACGTTGCGCTTGCGCAGATCGAAGAGGGCGGCTGTGGCGGTCAGGCCGCGCGCCAACTCGACCTTTGCGCCGACCTCGTAGGCGTCGCCCTCCTCCGGCGGCAGGGCGCCGATGTAGCTGGAGATTGAGGAGTTTGGCCGGAAGCTTTGGCTCCAACTGGCATAAATGGACGCGTCCGGCGTGACTTTGTAGACGGCGCCGACGCGCGGCACGAGCTTGCCGTCCTGCACGTTGGTGTTGACGTTGAAGGGGCGGCCTCGACCGGCGAACTGATCGTAATGCTGATAACGCAGACCGGCCAGCGCGATCCAACGATCGCCCAACTCCACAGAATCCTGGACATAGACCGAGGAGGTTTCCAGCCGTTCGGTCTGGTCGCTGTCGCTCGCCACCACATTGCGGCTGGGCGCGAGACGGCCATAGACCGGGTTGTAAATGTTGAAGGCCGTCGACGTCGAACCACGGATCAAGTCCGTGCGCAGCGTGTCGCTGTGGTCATAAGAGGCGCCGAACAACAACTGATGGCGCAGCCCGGCGAACTCGGCCTTGCCGGTGACGTCCGCCCGCAAGGCATGGACGTCCACATTGGAATCCTGGGTGGCGTCGGCGCGCCGGGTCAACGCTCCGGTTCGGGCGTTGTAGGCGGTGACGCGCGCTTGATCGTCCTTGTACCAGTTGTGGCTGTAGGCGTAGTTGACGCTGACGGCCCAGTTGGAATCGATCTTGTGATTGACGCCGATACGGGCAAGCTGCGTGAAGCCGCTGGTCACGTTGTAAGGTTCATCGAAGCGCTCGCGCCGCGACACCGGAACCGCTTTGCCCGTGCTGGCGTCAAAGATCGTGCCGCGATCAAAGGGGACCTGATACCGGGTGTATTCGTAACCGAGGGTGACGGTGGTGTCTTCGCCGTACCAGGCCAGCGAGGGGGCGACCGTTTTCTGCCGGATGCGCCCGAATTCGCGCCAATAGGCGGTGTCCTGAAGGTCGCCGACAAAGCGGTAGGCGAGATTTGAGCCGGTCGCCAGCGGCCCGGTCACGTCAACCTGCCCGCCCCCACCGCCAAAGCTGCTGACCCAGGCCGCAGCCTCGCCATGTTGGGTCAGTTCCGGCATTTTGCTGACGACATTCACCAGGCCACCGGGATCGAGGATGCCGTAGAGCGTCGAGGCTGGCCCCTTCAGCACCTCGACACGGTCGGCGCCAGCGGTGAAGCTGCGCGGCATCGCCGTCCGAAGCCCGTCGCGCATGGTCGAGCCATCGCGGTTGTCCCCAAAACCACGTTTCATAAAGGCGTCCTGGGTGCCGCCCAGCGTGTTGCCTTGGGTGACGCCGCTGACGTTCGCCAGCGCTTCATCCAGCGTCCGAACAGCTTGGTCTTTGAGGACGGGCGCGGCCACCACGCTGACCGCCTGCGGCACGTCGAGCAACGGGGTGTCGGCGCCGGTCGCCAGGGAGGACCGCTTTGGCTGATAGCCCACGGTTGGGGCCACGCCGTCACCAATCAGAGTCACCGGCCCAAGCAGCAGCGGCGCGGGGGTGGCGCCTGTCGCCTCCTCCGCCAACGCCGGGAACGCGGCGGTCGAAGCCATCGTCACCGCGCAGGCGACACACGCCAGCGTCTTCATTTTCTTCACGCCTTTTGCCGGGCGCTGCTGGTGGTGTTTCCTTCGCGACACAGCTCGACGCCTTTCTTTCGCACTAACTACAAAGGGTTAATGCGAAGACCGTACAGAAACCGGCGTTGTGATGCAACTGCGTATAATTCGCATTCTAAGGAAAACTCAGCCTGCTGTCTGGGCTGAATAGGACGCGAAAATGGTCGACATCAGGACACCTTCCAGAAGGGCCACCCGCCATCGATTCAAGACAAAACCAGCCAAGGGTTTGCAGCCGCTGCGCGGCGAGATTTTTCAAGCGGCGTCGCCGGTTGCGCGGGCGGAACGCTCCGCGCGCTCTCCAGCGATCACTGTGCGGTGGTTGTTTGAATGTTGAAAACGCCGCGCCCCGAATCGCAAGGGAGCCGCCCAAATATTGCGTGTCGGGATAGGCGCGCGGTGGTATAGATTGTTTGCGCGATTGAAGAAACGATAGAGAAGTATTCGTTAATGAGCGGGTTTAAGGAACAGGGTTTTGGTGATCGGCAGGGCGCGGCGATGGCCGCGAAGAAAGATCAGTTGCGGAAATTCCGCGAAAATTCCATCGTGAATGACGCGACTTTTGCCGAACAGCAGGCCGCCCGCCTCGCCGTTCGCGTCGCTCGCGAGCAACGCGCCGCCGAACGTCAGGCGGAGCGCGAGGCCGCAGCGGCCAAGGTCGCCGCTGATAAGCTTGCCGCTGAGAGCAAGGCCGCTGAGGAAAGCGCGGCGCGGGTCGCCAACGACCAGGAACTCCTGATCGAGCAGAAAGCCGCGCGTGACGCTCGGTACGCCGCTCGCAAGGCGCGGAAGTAACGGCTTCGGCGCCGACGGGCGTCAAGCCCACGGCGCCCTTAAGATCCCGCGACGGCCATCCGGCTTTCGCGGGGTTTTGTCGTTTCGGGCCTTCCCAGGTCGGCCCAAATTCGCCGAGAAGGTGAGACCGCGCGGGACGCGCCAGGGCGCGATGGCGGCGCCACACGCCCGGCTTTTCTGATTTGGGCGCGCGGTCGAGTTGACCCACCGGATCCCATTCAAACAAGGGGCGCCGGTTCGATGTTGGTTTCGTCCGGGACGGTTTCGGCGCGTTGATCGGTCAAGCTTCGACCGTCTGTGGTCATGACCCAATCGTAAACGCAAATGGCCGACCAGCCGGTGACGGCGCGGCCCCACTGGTTGTAGGTCATGCGGGCGCCGTTGAATTCGACGTCTTTGGCGTTGATTACCGTGGCGGCGGAGTCGGCGTACCCCTTGATGGAGAGGGTCGCGCCGATTTTCACGATCCCCCAATCGATCAGTTTCGACATGCGCGGCAGGTTGGTTCTGGTCTTCGTCCCCGGTCGCGAGACGACCCCAGCCTCCACGACGCCGCCATCGCCGAAGCCGATGAAATAGCTGTCGGCGCGCTTGGCGGGGATGAGGCGTTCGCACGCGATGTAGGTTGAAGCCCCCTGTTTGTAGGGAGTCAGCGCGACGCAGGAAATATCGACGTCGTACCCCGACAACCAGGCCACCGCCGACAGGGTTTGCGGATCGAAACGGGACGCCACCAGCATGATGCGCTGGCGATTGTTGAAACTCTTCTCGGCGGCGTTCTCGGCCAGGAATTTGGTGATGATCCGCTTGCCGATCTCCTCCGCCGTGTCGCTCGGCCTTTGCGGGGGGAGCAGCCGACCGCGTCGCCGCAACGCGATCAAGGCTTGTAGGCGAAGGTGAGTTTGGAGGCGTTGCTGACGAATCGCTCGTTTAGCTCCTTGATGGCCTTGTCCAATTCGTCCGTCGACCCCACCGTTTCCAGAAAAGATCCGAACATGGCCTGATTGTTGGCGACAAGCTCCTGATTCTTGCTGCTGAGACCCTTGAAGGTCAAGGCGCTGCCGACGCGGCCGATCTTCGACAGTTCAGCGCCGCCGACATTGCGCGCGTCGTCGGTTTTGTTCGGGGTGAAAAGGCCGCAACTGAGCAGGTTGTCGCTCAGCTTCCCGCCCTGCACGGCGGTCGTCACCAGTGACGCCGTCACGTCAATAAGATTCGAGCGCGAGCGCCCTAGAATTTCGTTGGTCAGCAGGGATGTCGTCATGTTGAACAGGTTTCTTTGATCCTCGTTGAACGGTTCCAACGCCTGTTTGTACTTATCTTGATCGAACAGTCCATGGAGATGCAAAGTGGCGAGTGATTTTGGATCCTTAATCAGTTTTTCTTCTTCCGGGAATAGGGTTTTGTATTCTGACCCCTGAACGCCTGACATCGATTTTCCGACAACGAAATTGCTCTTCTCGGCGGAGGTCGCGCTGTAGTCGCCCAGGCCCATGTAAACGGTGTGGTCGGCATAGTCGCTCAGCTTCATGCGCTTGAGATCGGTCGGGTCGTCTTTCTTCGGAGCTTCGATCTTGCCAAGGCGCGCCGACAGATCATCGCTTCCACGGCGGCGCAGCTTTATCAACTCATCGAAGCCGACCGCCTTGGCGCCCTTCTTGAAATCGAATTTTTCCAGAGTCTTCCAGGTCTCGCCGGTCGTGTCGACCTCGGTGATCGTCGGTTCCAGAGAGGCTGGAACCTGGATGTGCTGATTGGACTTCTGGCCGATGTTCCATTTGTAGATCAACCCGCGATACAGCTTCTTGTCGTCTTCGGACAGGGGATCGGGGGACCGCCGCCGCTTCACGAGCTTGGGACCAGAGGAGGCGACGCTGCTGACGGGAACGCGCTTGGCTATGAACTCAATGATCGAATCCCGGGAAATCAAATCGGCCGACAACCCAAGGCCGGGGTTGGCGTTGGCGTAGGCCATCGCGTGCTTCCTGAGCCGCTGGACCGCGACGCCAGAGCCGGACTCGGTCGGCCTGAACGACTGCGGCGAAGCGGCTGGGCGGGCGCCGAAGGTCGCGGCTGGCGGCGCGACGCTGCGGACCACGTCTCCCGTCGTCGGCGCGAGGCCCGGCAAGCTCCGCTGGGTCGCCGAGAGGGCGGCGCGGCGCGGTTGCGCGACCGTCGCGACCGGGCGGGAGGGCGCGGGTGTCGTAGGGCTGTCCGATCGCTTCGGATGCGGCGGAACGGAAAGGCGAGACACGGCGACTCCCATACGGTGGGGTTGTTGATTGCACGATCCCCGCGCGAGGCCGGTCGCGTCCCTCCGGCGATCCGCAGGACACCGCCGTCACACGGCCAAATCCTCTTCGGTGAGCGTGCGGTGCAGCTTTCGGTACTCGGCGGCGGCGGCGCGCTGGACGTGCTCCATGCTGACCGGCCCGCCGTCTGCGGCGGCGAAGAAGGCCGCTTGGAGCGCGACGTTGCTGATGTGCCCGCCGGACAGGTTGAGGCGGGCGAGGCGGGGAAAGTCCAGCGCCTCGCCCGTCGCCACCCGGCCGAGGATCTTGCGCCACAGCGCCTCGCGCTGCGTCGGCCCCGGCAGAGGGAAGTCCACGATGTAGCGGAAGCGGCGCAGGAAGGCGGCGTCGAGCGCGTCTGGCAGGTTGCTGGTCAGCACCACCAGCCCGCGATGGGTCTCCAATTTCTGCAACAGGAAGCTGACCTCCTGGTTGGCGTAGCGGTCGTGGCTGTCGCGCACATCGGTGCGCTTTCCGAACAGCGCGTCGCTTTCGTCAAACAGCAGCAGGCTGGCGCCGCCCTCGGCGGCGTCGAACACGCGGTTGAGCTGCTTTTCCGTTTCGCCGATGTATTTGCTGACCACAGCGCTGAGGTCGATGCGGAACAGGTCGAGGTCGAGAGCGCGCGCCAGCGCCTCGGCGGCGGTGGTCTTGCCGGCGCCAGCCGGTCCGGTGAACAGCGTGCAAAGCCCCAGCCCGCGCGCTGATCCGCCCGCCGCCAGCCACCGCTGGATCAACGCCGGGTGGTGCGCGACGTCCCGCACGATGGCGCGGAGCTGCTCGTGCTGAGTCGTCGGCAGCACCAAGTCGTCGAGCGTCGCCGCCGCTGGCAGGCGCTCGGCGAAGCGCTCCAGCGACCCGCGCCGTTGCGCGCGGCAGGCAGCGGTGACGTGCACGCGCAAGGAGGAGGTGGGGCGCGGCTCCTCACCATTGGCCTGGAGCGCGGCGGCGGCGGCGCTGCACGCGGCGTCGATGTCGGACCGGCGCAGGTCGAAACGGCCCAGCACATCGCCCAACGCATCGACCGCGTCGCCCAGCCGCGCCCGCCACAGCGTGAGTTGCTCGTCGCGAGTCGGTGGGGCGACGTCGTAAGCGACGAGCCGGGCGCCGGGCAACATGAATCGTGGCGGCGCCGAGACGATCAGGGTGGCCGGGGCCACGCTGCGCACAAAGCCGGCGAGGACGGCCTGCCGTTCGGCCGTATCGTCCGGCTCATCCAGTTCGAGGAGCAGGACGCTCGGGAACAGCGCCTGTTCGCGCAGGACCATCCGCGTCAGCGTGCGACGCGCCGACCCGTCGACCGTGATCGCTTCGCTGCGCAGCCGGTCGAGCGGCAGGCCCAGCGCCGCCGCCACCGCGCGCGCCACCTGCGCGTTGTCCTCCTGGGAGGGCGAGCGGAGCAGAATGGCGGACTGCCCGTCCCCCCGACCGAGCAGCGCCGCCGCCTGCCCGGCGATCACCGCTTGCGATGTCGGCATTGGCTCGACCGCCCCGCCGGACAGGGGGTCGAGCCATTCCATCAGCGCGCGGTCGCGGCTGGCGACTCCGCACAGCCAGTGCAGCGTGAATTCGCTGAGCCGCAGCGGCGCGTCGAGCAGTCCACCGCCTGGATCGACCGCCACCAAGTCCCAGAACCGCAAAGCGGCGGTTGGCGTCAGGCTTCGCCATTCGTTGCCTGGAAACAGAGCGATCGCCAAGCGGAACGTCGCGCATCCCCGGTCGTCGCCACCGTTGCAGACCGCGCAGAGCCGGGCGATCTCGGGCGATATCTCGACGCCGAGCGCCAACAGCAGAAGTTGGGCCTCGAAAGCGGTGAGACCAAAGGCGGCGCACAGGCGCTGCAACTGCGGATGCGCCAGCGCCGGATGGTCAAGCGTCAGAGCCGATGGGGACGGCGGCAGGAGGGAGTCCGGATGCGCGGCGAGCGCGGTGAGCCGGTCGCGGACATGGGCAAGACCGGCCTCTTCTGGAATCGGCGGCGGCGACGCGTTCGTCGGTCTGGGCGCGGAGACTGGTCCTGCTCCCATCATCCATCCCAATCGCTGTCGTCCGAACTCTCCGAATCGTCCGTCTGAGTGGGGCGCCGCTTGAGAATCGCGTCCATCGCCCATGGCGGGAGCCTTGTCGGCGGGCCAGACATGGCTTCGGGGATGTGCGCGCCGTATACGAACGGGGCCAGCTCGTTTGGAACCTCCCTGAACTCGAACACGCTGCTGTGCTTCTCGTTGATCGTCGCCGCCGGAATCTGATGACCCGCCAGATCCTGCTCACTCATGATGTAGCGGTATGCGGCTTGATCGAATCGCTCAGC
This sequence comes from Azospirillum cavernae, assembly GCF_003590795.1. Lineage (GTDB taxonomy): Bacteria > Pseudomonadota > Alphaproteobacteria > Azospirillales > Azospirillaceae > Azospirillum > Azospirillum cavernae. Next base: position 178,634 of record NZ_QYUL01000004.1, on the reverse strand, counting down.
GCTGAACTCCTCACGGATGAAGGCCTTCACCATGCCCATGTCGTGCGCCGTCAGAACCTTCAGCCATTGCCAAGGCGGCGTGCGGGGCAGCACGCCCCAACGGTTCTTCGTCTCAGGGGTGTGGAGGCCTGCGGCGATGTCGTCGGAACCATCAAGGGCGCCCTTGCCCTGTTCACGCCGCAACCGCGCAAGAAACGTTATCACCGAGGCGACGAGCGCATAGGCGCCGCGCGCCTTGCCGGGTTCGTCAAGCCCTTCGACTGGCAAGCGTTCGGCAAGATCCTGATCGTACCAGGTTCTCGCCGCGTAGTTCCGGATGAAATCGGCGTCCGGGTCGTCACCAACCGCCAGCGCGTCGGTCCCGACCCCCATTGATATCTGGTTGGAGAACGAGAAGTCGCCGCCCCCCTCCAAGCGGATGCTGTGCCTGGGCTGAAGGATCTTGATGCTAAAGCCAGCGGCGTGATCGGCGGGCCGGAGATCCACATCGCCATCGACCGCCCGCCGTTCCTGACCGGCGCTCGTGATCGCGTCGAGCATCACGCGCGTGGCCGTCTTGCGGGCTTCGACCTCCAGGGCATTGGCCTTAACGCACGGTGTGGTCCGCAGCTCGATTGTGTACAAGCCGTCGCCGCCCATATCCGTGGTGAATTCGACCAAAACCTCGCCGCCGTTGCGAACCTCGCCGATGACGCCCCGGTCACGGTTGCTGCACGCCAGCTTGACGCCCGAAAGCTCCTGCTCCACGCCAACGGTCGGACCGTTGAAATCCATGCGCTGCACAACCTTGCAACGTTGCGCCGTCGAGGATTCGCCGACGCTTCCCGGATCCCTGCCCCCTTCCGCATAGGCTGCGGCGCTGGTTTGGCTCGCGGACGCGCCCGCCATCGCGCGGCCAAGCCGATCCGCCTCCGCCTCCAGCGCCGGTTCATCGACGACGGACAGGCCAGCGGCTGGCGAGCGCACGCGGCCCGCGCGCTGCTGGACGACGTGCGCCAGCTCGTGGCCGAGCACCTCGCGGCCCCTGGCGCTGCTGGTGTCGAGCGCCCCCGGCGCGAAGACGATGCGGTCCCCGGCGGCAAAGGCGTGGGCGCCGATCGCCGCCGCCTCCGGCCCAACGTGCAGGCGCACGGACGAGAAGTCGCTTTGGAAAAAGCGCTCGGCCGATTGGCGCAGCCCGTCCGGCAGCGCCTGCCCGGCCCCGGACGGCAGGGCGAAGCTGTTCGGGAGCGGCCCCGGAGCGCCGCCCCCGAACAGGGCCTGCACCGCAACCGGGGCGTGGGCGTTGAACGCCGCCTGGAGCCGCCCGGCCCCCGCGCCGTCAAGGCGCCGCGCCTTCGCCGGAGGTCGCTGCCCGGCGGCGGGCGCCGCCGCGACGCGGCGGGCCGGTGATGGAGGGAGGAAGGCAACCGGCATGCGCGGACTCCGCAGCTATATGGCTGCAAAAAAAGTCTAAGGTGGTGGCGCCTTAAATATTTTCTCTTCATACGCGCCAATTCGCAAGCCGGTTATGCGCCGGAGTCGACAAGCCGGACCAGGAAGACGGGATATGCGAGATCGTCAGGATTGGCGCGCCGGACCTCGGCCGCAGCGCCCTCAACCGTGCACGACGCCGCGCCGGACGCCAGACTGTCGAATTGGAACAGCAGGGTTCCGCCATCGTCGCGGACCAGTTCGACCCGGCCTGCGGGGGCCTGCGCCGCGTCGTCCGCGCAGACGCGCCAGACAGCGTGGCCGCCCCACGCGGCAATGACCGGCGAATCGACCGGATCCCGCCCAGCCTCCCAATGGCCGGACAGGGCCGACGCTGAGGCGAGTCGTAGGCTCTGCGGCCCCGCATTGGTCAATTCGACGCTCACGCCGCGCATCGCGGAGTCCTGGGCGACGCGCAGGTCGAGCGCCTCAACCAGCCAACCTTCGTCTTCCCTGGGCGCGCTTTGCGCCACCACAGTTTCGGCCAGACAGCCCAACGACAGGGCGAACGACCCTTTGAACACCGACCAAAGTCGGTAAATGTCGTCGAGGCCGAAGTCGGCGATGGTCAAGGTGATGTCGGCGACCTCCGACGCCGCTTCAGGGGCGAGTTGGGGAAAGCCGACCAGCGCGCTTCGCCGCACGGCGTCGGCGGCGATGGTGGGGTAGCGGTGCAGCACCGCGATCGCGACGGCCAGCAGGCGCTGCGGCTCCTGCTTCTGTTCGTCGCCATAGAAGGACAGGAGATAGTGCAGGCTCAACGGCACCTGCCAGGCGCGAACCAACTGAACCGCGCCGCCGGCGCCGACGCGAACGACCTCCGGCAGGATGTCGTCGTTGCGCATGAACGGGTTGATGGCCGTCTGATACAGATAGAGATTGATCACCGGGCCGGTGACGTCGCTGACCTTGTCGGGCTTGTCGGTGCGCACCTGACCGTTGATGTCGGACGCGTCCAGCGCGCGCTGAAGGCGGTCCTTCAACGCGCGGGTGACGGCGGCGATCGCCAGATCCGGCCAAGGGGTGGACATGTCAGCGCCTTATGTCGCTATGTCGCTCCGCGTGATTCATGGCGGGCACGCGACCCGCCCCGACGTTCCCGGCGGCACGTGAGGCGCAGCCGGGAACGTCCACCGAGCCGCCGCGCGCGGCGGCGGCCTGGATCAGCCGGATATAATGGGCTGCAACAGCTTCAGCTCAATGTCGACCCGGTAGCGGGTGTGCGTCTTGTCGCCACCGCTCAACGTGCGCGACGTGATTTTGAGAACGTCGTTGACGGCGGGATCGACGCCGGACAGGCCGTTCTTCAGATTGAAGAAGCGGACGGGCAGCGGGGAATTCCCATAGCCGATCAACTGGACGGTCGCCTCGACGTCAATGTTGGGGGAGTCGGCGTTGTAAACGCCCCAGGTCTGCGAACGCTGAGGCTCCAGCGAGGCGTCGACCTTCGGCTTCTCGCCGTCGATCCAGTCGGCATCGTTCGGCTTTGCCACGCTGCCGATGGTCAGGGTGGCGTTGACGTTGTTGTAAACCTCAACCTGGACGCTCCGCCGACCCGCTCCCGTGCGAACCTCCGGCCCGCCAGTTTCGTTAAGCGCTTCAACCTCGGACATGATCCAACCCCACTCGCTGGTGTGAAAGACGTTCGCGCCAATGCCCTTTACAACGGCGCGCGAAACGCCGCCGGGAATGACCACCGAGCCGCCGCGCGCGGCGGCGGCTTGGATCACTCGGACGTCGTCAGGACTTCAACTGGATGTCGACCCGGTAGCGGGCGTGGGCCTTGTCGCCACCGCTCAACGGACGCGACGTGATTTTGAGGACGTCGTTGACGGCGGGATCGACGCCGGACGTGCCGTTCTTCAGATTGAAAAAACGGACGGGCAGCGGGGAATTCCCGTAGCCGATCAACTGGACGGTCGCCTCGACATCGACGTTGGTGGCGTCGGCGTTGTAAACGCCCCAGGTCTGCGAACGCTGAGGCTCCAGCGAATCGTCGACTTTCGGCTTCTCGCCGTCGATCCAGTCGGCATCGTTCGGCTTCGCCACGCTGCCGATGGTCAGGGTGGCGTCGACGTTGTTGTAAACCTCAACCTGGACGCTCCGCCGACCCGCTCCCGTGCGGACCGTCGGCCCGCCAGCTTCGTTCAGCGCTTCAATCTCGGACATGATCCAACCCCACTCGCTGGTGTGAAAAACGTTCGCGCCAATGCTCTTTCCAACGGCGCGCGAAACGCCGCCGGGAATGACCACCGAGCCGCCGCGCGCGGCGGCGGCTTGGATCACTCGGACGTCGTCAGCACTTCAACTCGATGTCGACCCGGTAGCGGGCGTGGGCCTTGTCGCCACCGCTCAACGGACGCGACGTGATTTTGAGGACGTCGTTGACGGCGGGATCGACGCCGGACGTGCCGTTCTTCAGATTGAAGAAGCGGATGGGCAGCGGGGAATTCCCATAGCCGATCAACTGGACGGTCGCCTCGACATCGACGTTGGTGGCGTCGGCGTTGTAAACGCCCCAGGTCTGCGAACGCTGAGGCTCCAGCGAGGCGTCGACCTTCGGCTTCTCGCCGTCGATCCAGTCGGCATCGTTCGGCTTCGCCACGCTGCCGATGGTCAGGGTGGCGTTGACGTTGTTGTAAACCTCAACCTGGACGCTCCGCCGACCGGCTCCCGTGCGAGCCTCCGGCCCGCCAGCTTCGTTAAGCGCTTCAACATCGGACATGATCCAACCTCACTCGCTGATGTGAAAGAATTTCGCGCCAATGCCGTTTCCGACGGCGCTTGCATATATCCACGCGAGCATTAATATAATGTCAACATGCCAAAATGCGTAATTGATCATTTGATCGTTTGTTGCCGTTTCTTCAATTGGCACACATTCGTGTTATAACATCGCGAATGTATATTACACTTGTAATAGTCATATGAATGCTGCGATGCGATAATTATTACGATTGTATTCTTCGCTGAATATCGTATTAATAGATTTGACAGTCAGAAAATTATATGGATATGTGTATTTAATACGTACATGACGCGCTTTTCCGTGCAAAACTTCACACAGAGGGCAATCAATGGCGGCGTACCTGCACCCCGGGGTGTATGTTGAGGAGCTGCCCGGCCCCCAGCTCATCTCGCCCGTCAGCACCAGCAACACCGCGTTCGTCGGGTTGGCGGAAAAGGCGCCGGCCTACAACAAGGCATTCCAGATAACCAGTTGGAATCAATATGTTGATACGTTTGGCAGCTTCATGTGGGGTTGCCAGATGCCATTCGCGGCCTACAACTTTTTCTTGCAGGGCGGCTCCATCTGCTACATCGTCGCAGCGGAACCGGGCGGCGCCGCCGCCTCCATCGCGGCTGGCGCGCTGACCGTCACGGCGGCCTCGCTCGGCGCCTGGGGCAACAAGCTCAGCGTCGAGATCGCCAATTACCCGTCCATGCCGGACGATCCCCCCACCCAGGTCAATCCGGTCTTCGCGCTGAACGTGTATTACACGATGCCGACCGTCGGCGAGGCGTTGACCCTGTGCGACCAGCTTGTCGAGCATTACGCGGCGGCGAACAAGCTGACGAAGATCCAGATCAGCGGCGCCACAGCCTATCTCGTCGAGGCGTTCCCCGGCTTCTCCGCCAACGACCTGCGCAAAACCGGCGCGGCCCCGTGCAACATGGAGCTGCGGGTCAACAGCGCGTCGCTGTTCGTCCGCGTCGCCGTCGCCACAGCGCCGGATCCAAAGCGACCGGACAACATGGCGCCAACGTCGCTGAGCCGTGGCGCGGGCGACGCCGACAGCACGCCGATCGATCTGGCCAAGGCCCTGCAAGCGCTCGACACGGTCGCCGAAATCAGCCTGCTGGTGGCGCCGGAAACGGTGTCGACCAGCGATCTCGGCGCGCAGCGCCAGAAGGTTCTGGAGGTCGTCGGCTATTGCGAACGGCGGCCGCACAGAGACCTGTTCTACATCGCCGATTCACCGTTCACCGCGACCATCGACGAGATCGTGGCGTTCAAGACCGGCCGCGCCAGCAGCAGCGGCAAGGTGCCCGAGGGCAACGCGCTGAACTCGTCCTATGGCGCGCTTTACTACCCGTGGATCAGTTTCCTCAACCCCTCGAACAGCCGCAACGTGCCGATCCCGCTGTCCGGCTCCATGGCCGGAACTTACGCCGCGACGGACCAGGCGGTTGGTCCCTGGCAGGTCGCCGCCGGCATCAATTACGGGGCGCTGCGCAACGCCACAGGCGTGACGCGGATCCTCACCGACACCGACCAGGACGTGCTCAACCCCAACGGCATCGACGCGATCCGGCAGTTCCCGACCTACGGCATCGTGGCCTATGGCGGGCGCACGCTGACCAGCGACCCCAGCTTGATCTACATCAGCGTCCGCCGCCTGATGATCCAAATCGAAATGTCGCTGTACCGCAGCCTGCAATGGGTCGTGTTCGAGCCGAACACCCAGCGCCTGTGGGGGACGGTGACGCGCGACATCACCGAGTTCCTGACGCAGATGTGGCAGGCTGGCGCGCTGTTCGGCGCCGCCGCGAAGGAAGCGTTCCAGGTGCAGTGCGATGCCGCCAACAACCCGCCCGCGTTGCAGATGCAAGGCCAACTGGTGGTGGACATCAAGATCCGGCCCGTCTTCCCGGCTGAGTTCGTGATTATCCGCATCCAGCAGGCGACGCTCGGCTCGAGCTGACGCGACCGCTCCGTTCCCGCTTTCCAGGACCCGCGCCATGGCGACCACCGGCACCCGCAACGATCCCTACAAGGGCTTCCGCTTCCGTCTCGAAATCCAGGGCCTCCAGGTGGCCGGGTTTTCCGAGGCGACGCTGCCCGACCAGACGGTGGAATCGACCACCTATCGCGAAGGCACCGACATCGCGTTTCGCAAGCTGTCCGGCCTGACCCGGGTCACGACGCTGACGCTCAAACGCGGCCTCACCGATTCGATGGACCTCTACGACTGGTACAGCGCCGTGTCGCAACTCGGCGCGGCGGTCGGCGGTCGCAAGAACATCTCGATCATCCTGATCGACGACGCGGCCCAGGAAAAGGTCCGCTGGAACATGGGAAACGCCTGGCCCACCAAATACTCGACCACCGGATTCAATGCGTCGAGCAGCGAGGCGATGATCGAGACCCTGGAACTCGAAATCGAAACCATCGTCCGCGTGAAGTGAGAAGGCAGGGACCACGATGCTGCAAACAGAATTCCCGTTCACTCTGCCCAAGGGCTACGTCGATTCCGAGGGAACCCTGCACCGCGAGGGCACGATGCGGCTGGCCACCGCCGCCGACGAGCTGCTGCCGGCCAAGGACCCGCGTGTCCGCCAGAACGAAGCCTATCTGACGGTCATCCTGCTGGCGCGCGTCGTCGTTCGGCTGGGCACGCTCGACATGATAACCCCCAAGGTCATCGAGGGTCTGTTCTCCGCCGACTTCGCCTTTTTGCAGTCCCTCTACCGCAAAATCAACGACAGCGGCGAGGACCATATCGCCGTGGTCTGCCCGCAGTGTCAGCACAGCTTCGAGATTGAGGGAGGCCCCTCGTCGGGGGAGGGCTGACGGGCTATCCGTCGGACGCGCTGTACCGGGAGATAGCCTTCCTCGCCCACTACCTGCACTGGGATTATGGGACCCTGATGAACATGGAGCATTCCGAACGGCAGCGCTGGTGCGCGGAAGCCAGCGCCATCAACCGGCAGGCCGTGGGCGACGAGCCCGGAGCGGTCCCGCTGGACAGTTTGGTCTAGGCGATGGCCACCCTCGGGCCGGGCGCCGCCGCCACCGCCGCCAGCCGCGCGACCGGCCTGCGGCTCGACCCCTACCTTGGCTTCAATTTTCTGGTCGAGGTGCAGGGGCTGATCGCGGGCGGCTTCACCGAGATCTCCGGCCTGGACATCACCACCGAGATTGAGGAGCGTCGGCAGGGCGGCGACAACGCGCGCAGCTACAAGCTGCCGAAGGGGTCGAGTTACGCCAACCTCCAGCTCATCAAGGGGCTGTCCGACGTCGACATGCTCTTGGCCTGGTATCAGGACGTGGTGGCTGGCGTCATCCAGCGCCGCAACGGCACCATCTATCTGATGAACCAAGCGCAAACGCCGGTCATGTGGTGGAACTTCCGCCGCGCCTACCCGATCGCGTGGAGCGGCCCGCGCTTCGACGCCAGCAGCAGCACCGTGCTCACCTCCTCCATCACGCTGGCCCATGAGGGGCTGGACAATCCCGTCGCGTCAGCCTCAGGCTCGCCCAGGGGAAAGTTCTAGGCATGCGCCCCCGCCGCCCCGCCGTCCCCAACCCTGGACCATTGTTGACGACGGGGCGTCGGCTCAACACGTCCTGGCAGCGGGCGGCGGAGTTGGCGCGTTGGCTGGCGCGCCGCCGCCGACGTCGGCTCGTCACGCCAACGGCAGACCTGTTCGTGTCGCCGACGCTGCGGTCTTTGGCGCCGCCGTCGCCATCGCTGCTGAGGACGGCGCTGTATGTCCTGGCGATCAGCCTGGACCGGCTGCGGCCCGCGCCATGGCGTCGCCCACCGAACGCCACGGCGGCGATGGCGGTTCCGGCGCAGATCCTGTCGGCCTTGAGGCGCGCTGGCGCGTCGGCGGCGGCGCGCCCACCTGTCGGTCCTTCCCGGAGCCTCGCCGGGCAGGCGCTGCGCCATCCGCAGGGCGCCCGTCCGGGAACGGCGGCGGGGTCTCCAACGGTCGAAGCCCTTCTCACCGCGTTCGCGCGCACGCTCCACCTGGACCGTCCCGACCGATGGATTGTTCCGATTCCCGGAGGGCGGAAGAGGGGCGTCGGCGACGCCGCCGCGCGGCAACGCCCCATCGTCCCGGCCCTTTCCCAGCTCCTCGCGGGTCGGCGGAAGCCGCCCGTCGCGGCGGCGTGGCCGCAGCGCGCCCAGGAGCGAGGAACGGATAATCTCGGCGCTGACGGATGGAGAGCGCTCCGCAGCGTCGAAACCGTGGCCGATTCGGCGTCGCCGCCGCGAGCCGCGCGGACGATCCCGGTCGCCGCTCCGAAGGACCTCCCCTCCCCTGCCCAAACGGAGTTGGCTGGCTCCTCTCCGCGCCGCCCAGCGGCGCCTCCCCTGCCGATCAGTCAGCCACCGCGCTGGGCCGCGCCAGCAACACCGATCCTGATGGCGCCGATCCTGATGCGGCGCCGGATTCCGTCCGTCCGATTGGCGTCGGTGGACTCGCCAGATGCTCTCGGAGTGGTCGCCGACGCCCGGCGATCCGACCCATCAACAGGTAGCCCGCAGAGCGTGCGAGAGGTCGGCGCGGCGTTGTCGCTGGGCCGCGCGCGGCTGGGGGCGGCGGCGATGCGCGCGTTCCCTGCGGTCGCCGGGCTTATTTCCCCGAACCGCCCGGCTGGTCGGGCGTCCGGCTCCGGCGCGGCGGATCCCTCGCCGCCTGCGGGGGCGCGCCCCTATCCCGGCGCAGCCACAGGGTCCAATGATCCACCGCGCCGGAGCCGGACGCTCGCCGTCCTGTCGGCGCCAGCGACTGTGGCGCGGGGGGCCTGGAGAAACCTGCGGACTCTCTGTTTTGCAGGTTTTCCAAGCCCGCTCATATGTGGGCGGAGTCTGGAAAGCCTGCTTAGGCCGCAAGACGCCGCCCGACCATCCGCAAACGCCGTGACGCCGCAGCGTCGCCCGGCCATCGGCGCAACGCCCATCCAGTCGGCGCGCGCGCCGTCGCGAATCCGCGCCGCCGCGCCGCCGCCCATCGGCGGCGTCCGGCAGGGAATTCGGCCACCCGCCGCGCCCGGAACGCCCACCGCCATCCCCCCCCTCGCCGCCGCCCAGGGGGCCGGGAGCCTCAGCGTCGCGAACCGGGCGACCGGCGGCGGCGAGATCCTGTTGACGCCCGCCGCCCGCAGGGCGACCCCCGCCGCTCCGGCAGTTCTGACACCCGCCGTCCGGACGCCGACGCTGGTCCATCGGGCGCCACGCCCGGCGGCGCCGCCCGTCCAGGATTCCCGTCCCGCCCCCGCGCCGGTCGCGGCGGCGCTTGCGCCGGACCTCGACCCGGCCACGCTGCGCCGGGCGCTGGCCCAACTCCCCGGCGGCGACATCGGTCGCTTGGCGGAGAAGCTCTTCCCGCACTTCCAACGGCAGGTCCGTCGGCTTCAGGAACGGAGGGGCGGGCTGTGACATCGCGCGAACCTGTCAAGGCGATCATCCAAAACCTGGACACGGGAGAGAAAATTCCCGTGCTGTACAACCCGGTCGATTACACGCGCCTGCGCTCCCTCGTGGTCAACCGCTCGTCGGCGGGGGTGCAGTTCCAGTCGTTGGCCGAGCCGGAGTTCAGCGTCGATCTGTTCTTTGACACCTACGAGCAGGGCGCCGACGTTCGTCGGCTGACCGGGCGCATCGCCGCCTTGCAAGAGCCGACCGAAGGCCGTGGCGCCAAACGCGAGCCGCCCAAATGCCTGTTCAGTTGGGGCGGCTTCCAGTACAGCGGCATCCTCAGTCGGCTGACGCAGCGCTTCACCATGTTCCTGGCCAGCGGCGTGCCCGTGCGGGCGGAGCTGTCGCTGACGTTCACGGCGACGCCAACGGCCAAACAGGTGATGGAGGACGCCGGACTCGACAACTGCCGCAAGCTCCACATCGTGAAGTCGAGCGATCGCCTCGACGTCCTCGCCTTCCTTGAAACGGGCGACCCGGCGAACTGGCGCGCCATCGCCCGCGCCAACGGCATTGAGGACCCAATCGCGTTCCCGACGGCGCAGGACGTCGGCCGCACGCTCGTCATCCCCGACTTCCACGCGTGAGGAGCGGCGATGGCCAAAAGTTCGGTCCTCAACGGGGTGTTCAAGCTGTCCTTCGACGGCAAGGCGGCGACGCCGGGGCTGATCGCCGCCGTTCGGACGATGGTCGTCGAACAGCGGCTCAACCTGCCGGCGTCCTGCATGGTGGCCCTTGATCCCGACGATTACGCCGCGTCGGGACGGTCGCTCGACCTCGGTCGCTTCCAGATCGGCCAGACCATGACGGCGCAACTGGGCCAGTCCGACCCGAAGCCGGTGTTCAGCGGCCAGATCGGCGCGCTGGAACCGATCCTCACGCCGTCCAGCCGGACCTACGAGATCACCGGGTACGACGCGCTGTTCAAGATGAGCTTCGGCACGAAGATGCGCACCTTCCTCAACATGCCGGACAGCAAGATGGTCCAACAGGTGGTCACTGAGGCCGGTTTCCGGCCCAACGTGGAATCGACCACGGCGGTCTATCCCTACGCGATGCAGAACAACGTCAGCGACTTCCATTTCATCCTGTCGCGGGCCGAGCGGTTGGGCTTCGAGCTGTTCGCCAACGACCAGACCATCATTTTCCGCGCCGGGCGGCAGGGTGGGGCGCCGGTGGTCAGTCTGGAATACGGCGTCGGCTTGATCGCGTTCCGCGCGCGCATGCGGGCGCTGACCCAGGGATCCAAGGTGACGCGCACCGGCTGGGACCCGAAGGCGAAGCGCGCGATCAGCGCCACCGTGTCGAGCGGGCGGCCCGACGACCGCATGGGCGGTCGGCAGACTGGCTTTGAGGCGTCGTCCAAGCTCGCCTCCTCCGCCGTCAGCGCCCCCGACGGCAGCGTGGTCGACACCCGGATCGCCGAGAGTTTGGCGCGCGGCGTGTTCGAACGCGACCTCGGCGCTTTCGTCGAAGGGGAGGCGGAATGCGCCGGAAACCCGGCGCTGAAGCCCGGCGTCAACATCAAGCTCACCAACATCGGCGGTCGGTTCGACGGCCTCTATTACGTGACCGGCGCCACCCACCGTTTCGACAGTGAGGAGGGCTACGCTACCCACCTCGACCTCAGGAGGACCGGCCTGTGACCTTGGAAGATGCCCTGCTGCCCGACAACCCGATCACCCAGGAGACGGTGTTCGGCGTGGTCGTCGGCCTCGTCTCGAAGACCGAGGGCGATCCGATGGACCTCAACCGCGTGCTGGTCGATTTCCCGACGCTGAAAGTGGCCTCGGCGTGGGCGCGCGTCGCCTCCTTCACGGCGGGCGCCAACCGTGGCGCCTTCTTCTTTCCGGCCAAGAACGACGAGGTGCTGGTCGCCTTCGAACTGGGCGACGTCAGCCGCCCTTACGTCATCGGCGCGCTGTGGAACGGCGTCGACCACGCCCCGGTGCCGACCGCGAAGATCGCCAACGTGCGCCGACTGATGACGTCGAGCGGCGCCTACCTCGAATTCGACGATTCGGAGAAGGGCGCCAGCATCACCATCACCGACAAGAACCGCAACACCATCACCATCGACACCAAAAAGGACACGATCACCATCAGCGCCAAGCGCGATCTGATCCTGTCCGCGCCGAACGGCAAGCTGACGCTGAAGGGCGGCAGCGTCGACATCACCGCTTCGACCGGCAACCTGACCATGTCGGCGACCGGCAACGCCAGCGTCAAGGCAAAGGGCGAGGTCGCCGTCAAAGGCTCGCTTGTCCGATTGAACTGAGGCCGATTGAACTGAGGAGGAGGACCGCGCATGGGAAAACCCGCAGCCAAGCTCGGCGACCGGATACAGGCGGTCGACACCCACATCGTGCTCGTCGTCGTCGGGCCAAGCACGGTGCCGACGCCCTTGCCGTCGCCCTTCAGCGGACCGATCACCGGCGGCGTCAGCAAGGACGTCCTGGTCAACGGCAAACCGGCGGCGATCCTGCAATGCAGCGCCAACAACGCGCCGCCGCACATCCCCTCGGGCGGCGCGTTCCAGAATCCGCCGACCAACCGCGCCACCGTCATCACCGGCAGCGCCACCGTGCTCATCAACAACAAACCGGCGGTGCGCGCTGGCGACACGGCGTTGACCTGCAATGATCCGGCGCCGATGCCGGTGGGCAAGGTGGTCGCCACCGGCACCGTGCTGATCGGCGGGTGAAGCCATGGCGGACACGACCTCCTCCTCCTCGGATTTTCTCGGCAATGGCTGGGCCTTTCCATTCGGCGTGACCGGCGGTCGCTTCGCCATGGCGGCGGACGAGGCGCTGATTCGCCAGTCGATCCTACAGATCCTGCAAACCGCCAAGGGCGAGCGCGTGATGGAGCCGGAGTTCGGCTGCGACCTCGCGCGCATGGTGTTCCAGGCGAACAACGACACGGCGATCAATCTGGCCGCCTACGCGGTGCGCGCCGCGTTGGAGGCCTGGGAGCCGCGCATCCGCGTGATCGACGTCACCGCCTCGCCGGATCGCGGGCTGCGCGAACGCCTGTTGATCGCCATCGATTACGAAATCCTGTCCTTCAACCGCCGCCAGAATCTCGTCTATCCATTTTACCTAGGGTGAACGCCATGAGTGACGCTGACCAGAACCTTGAAAAACGCCTGAAGGAGCGGCTGGAAACGCTGCGCGCGGAGTACCGGGCCGGCCAGGAGCAGCTCGCCGCGCTGGACACGCGTCGGGCCGATTTGCAGACCACCATGCTGCGCATCGCCGGCGCCATCCAGGTCCTCGAAGAGACCCTTGCGGTCCCGGCTGACAAGGCCGACGCGTGATCATGGCCCTGCCGACCGCCGCGCCAACGCTTGACGCGCGAACGCCGGAGGACGTCTATCAGGCGTGCCTCGACGCGGCGGTGCGGACGATTCCAGAATGGGCGGCGGGGTTCCCCGCCGACGAGGACGGCAACCTGCTCGATCCGCGCTGGTTCGACGGCGCCGATCCGGGCCTGGTCCTGTTCAAGCTGTTCGGCGAGCTGTTCCAGAAGCTGACGACGCCGCTGAACGGCGCGCCGGACAAATACGCGCTCGGCTTCTGGGACTTTATGGGGATCACCCTGCGGGCGGCGCGGGCGGCGGGAACGCCGGTGGCCTTCACCTCCAGCGGCGACGCCGTGGTTCCGGTGCTTCGGCGCACGCAGGTCATCGGCGTCGACGCGCCCGGCGTGGTGTTCGAGACCACAGCCGATCTGATCGTGCTGCCGCTCGCCGTCACCGCCGCCTACGCGGTCGATCCGACGGCTGACGCCCTGGTCGACTGTTCCGACCGCATCGGCGGCGGCGGGCCGCCCTTCCCGCTGTTCGGCGAGGATCCGGCGCAGCGCCCCTTCGATCACGCCATTTGCATCAGCGATCCGTGCTTTGATTGCGAGGGCCTGCAAGGCGAACTGTCGCTCACCTTTGAAGGGGCCAACCTCTACGCCAGTTATTTCGCCGTCTGCTCGAACGCGGACGGCCAAACGCTGAATCCAGAGATCGTGGCGACCTGCGACACGCTGACGGTGTCGTTCGCCGGGATGCCGACGCTGCCGGTCGGCATGGTCAATGGCGTCCCGGCCCGTTGGCTGCGCTTGTCGCCAGCCGCCGGGGTGCGCATCGCGCCGTTTCTGAAGGACGCGCTGCCGGCCATCTACTCCGTGGCGCTCGCCCTGACGCTGTCGGCGGTCGCCGTGGACGCGGCGTTCTACAACAGCCAGGAGGTCGACCTGAAGAAGGGCGGACAGCCGTTCGGCGCCGAGCCAGCGTTGCAAGACGCCTTCTACCTCGCCAGCCAGACCGTGTTCAGCCGCGCCGACATGATCGTGGACCTCGTCTTCCGTCTGGAAAGGATCGATCCGCCGCAGCACGTCGCGCTGGCTTGGGAGTTTTGGGATGGCGCGGGCTGGAGCGCGCTCGCCGTCACCGACGGGACCGCCAGCCTCACCCGCGACGGCACGGTGACGTTCACGTGTCCGCAGATCGAGCCGACGGCGATCAACGACACCCTGAACTACTGGATACGGGCGCGCATCGCAGACGGCGGCTATGGCGGCGCGGCCGGGCTGGTGGTCACGCGCTCAGCGGAATACGTCGTCGACACCATCATCGGCGCTTACGTCGGCAACAAGGACGCGGCCATCGCGCTGCTCAAGCAGGCCGACATCAATTTCGGCTTCGAGTATCAGCCCGCCAGCTACACGCCGCCCTTCGTCAAGGCGCTGGGGATCGCGGGCCGCATGGTCAAGCTTCCCGACCAGCGGCTCCAGTGCAACGGCTTTGACTGCGCTCCGCTCGGCGTCCAGCCCTTCCAACCCTGGCCCGAGGCCGCGCCGGTGTTCTACCTGGGCCTCGACGCCCGCAACGACGCGGTGGTCGCCGGTCGCCCGCTGACCCTGCTGTTCGCCACCTCCGGCAACACTGAGATCACCTTCGACCCGCCGCCGACCGACCCGATGGCGGCGGCGTCTGGCAGCGACGCGCCGACGCCGCTGACGCTGCACGCCTGGGACGCCGGGGGGGGGCCGGTGGCTGGCAGAAGCTGCTGCCGGTCGGCGCCGACGGCCAGACCAGGCCGCAAGGCATCCTGACCGTGCTCACGCCCCGCTCCTTCGCGCGCAGCAGTCTGTTCGGGCAGGACCTCTATTGGTTGAAGGTCGCCGGTCCTGAGGGACCGCCGCCATGCTGGATGACCGCCATCGTTCCGAACGTCGCCCCGACCGTCAACGCCGTCACGTATGACGACGTGGTGATCGGTTCGAGCACCGGCGCGCCGGACCAGACGTTCCTGCTGCCGCAAAGCCCAATCCTGGCGGGCGCCGTGATCGAGGTGTTGGAACCGCTTCCGCCGGCGCCGGCGCTGGCGCCGGGCAGCCCCGTCCCGCCGCCGCTGGCGGATGGCGAAGAGGCCGGGCGGGCGTGGATTCGCTGGGAGGAGGTCGCCAATTTCGACTTCTCGACGCCGACCAGCCGCCACTACGCGCTTGATTACAGCGTCGGCGCGCTGACGTTCGGCAACGGCGTCGTCGGCCTCGTCCCGCCGGAGGGGGAACGCAACATCCGCGCCGCCTCGTACCGCAACGGCGGCGGCGCGGCGGGCAACGTCGGCGCCGGGGTGCTGAACGACCTACAGCAGATCATCCCGGCGATCGCGTCGGTGCGCAACGTCATCGCCGCCACCGGCGGCCTCGAAGCCGACACGCTCGCCTCGCTGTCGGCGCGGGCGCCCGGCCAAATCCGCGCCATGGACCGGGCGGTCACTACGGCGGATTTCGCGACGCTGGCGCTCGCCGCCTCGCAGGAGGTGGCGCAGGCGGTCTGTCTTGACGGCGACCCGGCGCTGATCCGTCTGATCCTCCTGCCGAACGGCCCCGGTCCGACGCCGCAGCCCAGCGTCGACCTGCGCAACCAGGTCGAGGGCTTCGTCCGGGGCCGGGCGCTGCCGCTGCTTGGCCCGCTGATCACCGCAGGCGGGCCGGACTATGTGCCGATCGACGCGGTTTTCGTGATCGTCCCGGCCGACGGCTCGACGCTCGACACCGCCAGCGAAGCGATCAAGGCGGCGTATGCGGCCTTCTTCAACCCGCTGACCGGCGGGCCGGGCGGCGTCGGCTGGCGCATCGGCGCCCGCGTCGACGCGGGCGTCGTCGCCGCCATGGCCAGCGCCTGCCCCGGCGTCGGCCTGGTCCAGAAAGTCACGGTGGACGACGGCAGGAGCGGCGTCGTCCTCAAGCCCAACCAATTGCCCACCGCTGGCAAAACCACCGTCGAGTCCGCCGATGCCGACGCGCTTTGATCTGCCGTCGCTCAGCGACAAGACTTACGCCAGTCTGCAACAGGAGCTGACGGCGGCGATCCCGCAATACAGCCGCCAGTGGACCGACTTTAATTATTCCGATCCGGGAATAGCCCTGCTTCAGCTCCTCTGCTGGCTCGGCGACACGACGCTCTACCGGATCGACACGCTGCCGCGCGAACTTTACCTCAACTTCCTGCGGCTGGTGGTCGGCGCCTCCGGACCGGACCTCGCCAAGCTGATCCGCGACCTGGAGAGGAACGTCGCCCGCGACTCCGCTGGCAACCTCATCCGGCTGCCGCCGAAGAACATCATCCTGCTGGATCCCGACCGACTGGCCCTGGCCCGCTATCTGGCCGAGATCGAGGCCGGCGCGGCGTTCGATCCCGCCGACCTGCGCACGCGCGTTCTGGCCTTCTGGCACGCGCCCTACCGCCTTGTCAGCGCCGAGGATTTCGCCGCCGTCACCCGGTCGGTCACGGACACCCTCGCCAACCTGTCGGTCGGCTACGCCATCCGTCGGGTCATGGTGCGGGCCGAAGCGCCGTGGCTCCGGGTCCTGCCGGTCCTCGACTCGGTCTGGAAATGGTGGCTCACCAAGCGGCCGCAATCGACGCACTACACGCCCGGAGCGCCCCTGGTGACGGTGAAGGCGACGCTCAGGCCAAGCGGACTCTCGCAAGCGGATCTGTGCTATTCCCGAGTTCTGGCGGCTGTTCGCGCCTACTTGCAGCCGCGCCGCCTGCTGGGCACCCCGGTCGCCGTCGAAATGCCGGTGATGACGCCGCTCGTCATCCGCCTCCAGTGCGCCGCCATCGCCGACCGCTATGACCCCTGGACCATCGGGTTCCAGATCAACGACGCGATCCAGGCCCTGCTGTCTCCCCTCACCGGCGGGATCGACGGCACGGGGTGGCCTTACGACCGCCCGGTCCTGGAGAACGACATCCGGGCGGTCGTGCTTGGCGTCGCTGGCGTCGACGTCAACCAGCCGGTGCAGGTCGCGCTGGAAACCATCATCGGGCTGCAAGTCGGACGGGCCGTCGTGGGCTGGGACAACAGCTCGGCTGGGCCGCCCAGCTACCTTGGTCGGCCGGATCGGGTCGGCCTGCCGCAGCTCTGGCGGCTCGTCGTCGAGGTGCTGGACAAGAGCTATGGGCCGATTGAGGTCGCCGTCCGCAGCACCGTCGGCCTTGACACCCGGTTGCCCCTGACGGGAGTGTGGTGATGACGACGGATCCGCCGCGCCCTTACATCCGGTCCCTGCCGCCCTTTTTCGAGCAAGCCGACGCGGCCGGGCAGCGGGTGCTCGACCGCTATCTGTGGATCTTCCAGAACCTGCTGGGACCGGCGCCCGACCCGAGCAAGCCGCCGCCGCCCATCACCGTGCAGCGACGGGCGATGGCGACGGTCATCGACGCGCTGCCCGACCTGTTCTATCCGCGCCTGTCGTTCCTGTTCCCGGAGAGCGACGCCTCCCTCCCTCCCCTGACCGACCCGCGTGACGCCGACAGCCTGCAATGGTCGAAGGTCAACGCGCTGAACGACTATTTCGGCATCGTCCTGCCGCAGGCTGGCGAGGACGACGAGGACGCCTGGAAGCTCGCCGTCACGGCGGCGGTCAACGACTGGCTCACCGCGCAATTCGCTTGGCAAGGCGCATGGTTCGGCTACCAGGGCGGCGTTCCCCGCTCGGTGGACGATCAGCGCCGCAATCTGGCGTCCATCCTGCCGGTGTTCCGCGAGCGCGGCACGGCGGCGGGGCTTCAGAAGCTGCTGACCATCCTCGCCGTCGGGTCGGGGCCAATTTCCAGCGACGCCACAATCACGGTCACGGATCTCACCGACGGCATGCCGATGACCGTCGGTCGGACCACGAAGCTCCGTCCCGCCTATCCGACGCGAAGCGAAGGCCCCGTGCTGGGCGGCGTGCGACCCTATTCGTTCCTCATCACCGTGGAGGGCGTCAAGTCGAAGTCCCGCCCCGCCGCCAAGACCTTCCTGAGCCGCATCGTCGATCAGGAGAAGCCCGCGCACACGACCTACACGATCAAAATGACCAGTTGACCTGCGGCCCGCGAAACAGGAAGTCCCCATGGAACTGACGAGAACATACTATTTCGACGGCGAATTGCTCGAAGCGGCGGACTTCATCCGCGATCAGCAGTATTTCCGCGACGTGACGCAGGCAATCAACAAGAGCCTGTACACGCGGGGCGTCGCCTCCGGCCTCGTCCTTGACATCGACAACGTATCCAGCGGCCTCGCCTTCGACGAAAACGGCGTGACGGTGGTCCTGGCGGACGACGCGTCGCTGCCCTCGCCGGACACCGCGCAGGCGGACGGCACGTATTTTGTCGTTCTCAAATACAGCGATGATCTGAGGCTGGCGGACGGGTCCGATCCCAACGAACAGGATCTGAGATCGTCGCATGTCATCTCTGAAATTCCGATGATCGACATTTCGCAAAAATCGTCCGCCGATCTGGACGAGGTCAGCGGCGTCATCCTTGGCGTGGTTATCGTCCAGAACCAGGCGATCACGTCGGTTGGCGCCACCGGACGTCAGGTCGCGACGCTGACCATCCAGGCGCCAGCCACGAAAGCCGTCACCGAGGCTGACGTCGAAACCGCCGCCGAAACCGCTGTCCAACCCGCCCTGGGGGATGCCGCCCCGCCACCAGCCCCGCCACCATCCGACGCCGAACCGATCGCCGACGCGCTGGCGACGCTGCGCTCGCTCACCGGCGTCGCCTTCACCGCGCCGGACGGGCGGCGGCGGCTCTCCGTCCGCGCGCGGGAGGTTGAGGCGGCGCTCCCCGCCCTCGTGCGGACCGACGCCGAGGGGGTGAAAGCCGTGGCGACGGTCGAGCTGGTCGGCCTGCTGGTGGAGGCCGTGAAGACTCTTGCGGCGCGGGTGGAGCAGCTTGAGCGGCAGGGCGCCCCGCCGTCTTCGCATCCCGAGGGCTGACGCGATGGCTGGCTCGCCGCTCTCCCTTCCCAACTACTTCAACGGCATGGAGCTGGGCCGCGACGATTTCGTCGCGGAGCGGAATTATTTCGACGAGGCGCGCGCCCGCGCCAACCGCGACCTGCACACCTGGGGAATCGCCAACGGCCTGGCGGTGGCGATGACCGGCGACGAGAGGTTGGCGGTGACGGTCGGCAGCGGCCTCGCCATCGATCCGAACGGTGGGGAGATCGTTCTGTCGGCGGCTTTGACCGTTTCCGTGCCGTCGCTCGGAAGCCTGGACGCCAACCTGTTCATCCGCAGCGACGTGGCGCCGACGGCGCTGTCGCGGGAGGCCGGGACGCTCGGCTACAAGCGGATTGCGCGCCGCCCGGTCGCCTTCTTCCGCAGCACCAGCGCCGGGGTGGAGCCTGACGCCGTCTTCCTCGCCCGCGTGACCCTGAACGCCGACGGTCGGATCCAGCGCGTGGACCAGGAGTCGCGGCGTTACTGCGGCTTCAATCTGGCGTCGCTCCAGCTCATCGACGCGCAGGCCGGGCGGGTGGGCGCGACGGTCGCCGGGCGGGAGGATGGCGGTCTCGGCGTCCTGGCCGACCGGGTGCGCTTCGCTGGTTCGGTGGCCATGGCGGGCGGTCTGGCCGTCGGCGCGCTGGAGCCGCAAGCCCAACTGGATCTTGAAGGCGCAAACGCCATGCTCCTCAGCGTCCGCAACCTGGACGGCGATCGTCTGCTGACGGTCGATCAGGCTGGTCACGCCGGCATCGGCATGGAACCCGGTTCCGGGTCCGCCCGGCTGAGCGTGAGGGGCGGCGTCGCGCTCGACGGCGACCGGGCGATTCGGTTCGACGGCGGCGGGCTGGTCGGCGTCGGCACGGATTGCTGCGTGCTGTTCGACGCCGCCGGACCCGACGGAAAACCAATCGCGCTCTGCGCCTCCGGAACGGTCGCGGTGCTTCCTGGCAAGTCGGGCATGGCGGCGCTGACCGTGCGCGGCGTCGCGCCCCGATCCGACGACCACGCCCCCTTCGACGTCTGGATCGGCAGCGACCCAATACTGCCCGACCCGGCGCCCGTTGGCGCCACGCCAGCGCTCCTGACGGTGGTGGGGCCGGTGCAATCGCTGAGCGGGGGCTTTCAGTTCGGCAGCGACGCCGTGCAGCACACCGCCGCAGTCTCCGGGGCCGCCATCGAAATCGGCACGGTGGTTGACTGGTGGCCCGGCCCGACCGGCAAGGAACTGACCCTCCCTGCGGAATTCGTCGTCTGCGAGGGCCAGATGATCGACGACCAGGACAGCCCTTACAAAGGCAAGCGGGCGCCGGACCTCCTCAACCACTATGTCCGGGGGACCACCAGCCATGACCGGATCGGCGGCGTCGGCGGCGCGGAGACGCACACGCACACGGTCGGGAGTTTGCCAGCGCACTCCCACGCTGTCCCGCACGATCACGCGAGCGCCGCGACGCTCACGCAGTCCGACACCGCGCCCGGGCAGGCCAGCGGCATCGGCGAACAGGCTGGCGCCGCCGTCGGCCACCACCACGCCATCGATCTCGGGCTGAGAAAATGGGAGGGGCAAACAGCGCAAAACACCGCCTCAAGCGCCTCGTTCATGACGGGTCCCGCCGACAACACGCCGCGCTCGGCGCGGCTCGTCAAAATCATCCGAATCAAGTGAGGCCCGATGCCGACCGCTGAAACCACCGAAGTCGCCTATTTCGACGGGGAGTTCCTGGCGCAGGCGGACTATGCCGACGCCCAGGCGCACCAGATCGGAATGGCGAGTCTGGGGGCGTCGGCGTTGTTCGACTGGGGGGTCGTGAGTGGTTTGACCGTCACGGCGGCGGGAAGCGGCTTCGACGTCGCGCCCGGCCTCGCGATCGACAAGGAGGGGCGGCTGATCCTGCTCGACCGGCCACGGCGCGTCGGCGGACCGCCGGACGCGGGCGTGCAGTATCTCACGATCGCCTACGCGGAGATCCGGTTGCCGCCGCTCGGCGACGGTCCGCCCTACATCCGCGAGGACGCCGCGCTGGAATGGCGCGCCGAAACGGCGCTCGCCCCGGTCGAGGGGATCAAGCTGGCGCTGGGGGCCTGCGGACCCGGCGCGCCGCCGCCGGGCTTCACCCCGCTTGGCCGCCGGTATGTTGGCGCGCCAGCGGGGGCGATCCGTTTCCGGCGGTCGGGCGGCGACCTCTGCGCGAGCGTCGCTGGCTGGAGTTGTGGCCAGGACACCGGCCTGCGCATCGACGCGGCGGCGGCGGACGTCGCCCTGGTGGTTGGGGCGTCGGCGACGGGCGCGGGGCCGGTCGTGCTAACCGTATCCGGCGGCAGCCTGGGGGTCGGAACCTTGTCGCCGAGCGCGCTTCTCGACGTGCAAGGAACCAACGTCGCCAAGCCGGGGCCGGGAACGCTGACCAGCGACCATCTGACCGTGACCGGAACCAGCGACGCGCTGGGCCGGGTCGTCCATGTCGGGGACCTCCTCATCGTCCGCGACCGCGCGGGCGCCGCCAGACAGGCCACCGTGGACAACGTGTCCATGATCGACGGCATGGCCCGGCTCATCACCGACACGCCGCTCGATTGCGAAAACGCCCCCTTCACCTACAAGCCGTTGCTGCTGGTTTCGGTGCGCGCCGCAGACCGCTCGACCGACGGCGTCTTTGTCGTCGACCGCTTCGGGCAGGTCGGTTTCGGCGCCAGCTTCCCGCAAAGCCGGTTGCACGTCGCCCGTGGCGACCTCGCGCTTGCCGACGCGGACAGCGTCGTCCGCTTTGATGGCGACGGTCGGATCGTGACGCAGGCGGAAGCCGGGAACGCCGCAGCCTCCGGCGGGGATGGTGTTGTGGCCCTCCTCCCCAACAAGCGGCGCGTCGAGTTCCGCAGCGCCGGGCCAATCGACTGGCGGATCGGCGATCTCCCGGACCCGGTCATGACGCTCACGGCGGCGGGTCGGGTCGGCATCGGGCTTGCTGCGGATGAGGAGCCATCGGCCACCCTCGACGTCAATGGCGCCATCCGTTCCATCGCTGGCGGCTTCGTCTTTCCCGACGGCACGGTTCAGACCACGGCGCAGATGTCCGTGCCGATCGGCACGGTCATTGATTGGTGGGGCGGACAGCACAATCTTCCGGCGCCGCCGTCCTACCAGGTCTGCGACGGTTCGACGGTCAAGGACGTCGAAAGCCCGCTGTTCGGCGAAGCGCTCCCCAACCTCGCGGACTGCTTCATCATTGGCGCCAAGCGTGCTGGCTGGACGGTTTCCGATCCGATCGGCAGTGACGACCACACCCACAGCTACACGGCGCCGACGCACATCCACGGAATGCCGCACCAGCACGGCGTAACGGCGCCGACGACGACCGCCGCCGCTGACGAACAGGCCGGCGGCGACGCGGCGGTTGGTGATCTGGCCGCCGGAACCCACACGCACCCGGTCGATGCCGACAATCTGACGGTCGGCGCGCCGAACCCCGCCAACACCGGGCCGAATTCGGACGCATCGAGCGTCGACACGGAACGTGCCTCGCGCATGCCGCCCTATGTCGGGCTGATGAAGCTGATGCGCATCAAATGAAGGGAACCGCCATGACCGATGCGCGCGAACGGCCCTGCTATCCCGACGACGCCCTGTTGCGGGCCAGGGATTTCACCAACGAACAGGCCTATTTGGCCGGAAGCCAGACGCTGCGCAACGGCGGCCCGCACACCTGGGGCATCGCCGATGGGCTGGAGGTGGTCCCCGTGCCCGGTCGCCTCGCGGTGACGGTGACGCCCGGCATGGCCGTCGACGCCAGGGGGCGCCAGATCGTGCTCGACCGGCCCACCGTGGTCGATTTGGCGAAGGCTGGCAGGCCGCTGGCCGTTTACCTGACGCTGGCGATGACGGACGGCTTTGCCGAGTGGCGACCGTTCCCACATGGCGGCGGCTGGACGCGCCGCGTCGAGACCCCGGTGCTGGCCCTGGTCGACGCCCGCCCGGTCGATGGCGCGCCGATCGCTCTGGCCAAGCTCGTCGTCACCGCAGGTGGTCGCCTTCAGCCGCCCGACCTCTCCATGCGGCGCTATTGCGGGTTGCGCGTCGGCCACGTCGTCTTTCCCCGACCGGACGTGCCAGACGACCAACGGCCACGGATCGGCATGGTCGATGGCGGCGCGGCGGAGTTGACCGTCACCGCGCAGCGGACCAACGTCTTTGGATCGACGCGGATCGATGGCCGCGTCGTCGTCGGCGTCGAGACCACCAAAGAACCGGCGCTGTTGACCGTGCGGCCGGAGGCGCCGTCACCCGGCCCCGGAAGCATCACCGTCGCCGACGGGGTGGGCGTTGGCAGCAGCGCGCGCGCCATGGCCGCTTTGCGTCCCGGCGACATGCTCCAGGTGGCAGGCCAACGGCTGATGGTGGCGGAGACGCTCGGTCGACGGACGCTGGCCCTGACCGCCGAATTCCCTGCGGCGCGAAGCTCCTGGCACAGGAACGAGCGGTTTACCGCCGACCTGAACGTCGTCGCCCGGGTCAGGACCGGCGATCTGGCCGACGCCCTGTGCGTCAAAAACGTCGGCGTCGTGGGCATCGGGCGGGAACCCGGCGACGCCGCCGGGGGCCTCGTCGTCGGCAACGGCGACATCCTCCTTGACAGCGGCGCGGCGCTGCTCTTCCAGGCCAGCGGAACGGTGCAGGCTGGCGGCGGCAATCACGCCATGCGGTTCGAGAGCGGATCGCTGACGGTTCGGTCGGCGGGCGACGTCGGCTTTTTCTCTGGCCGTGCCGCGCCGGACGCCCAGCCGAACCTGATCGTGACGTCGCAGCGGCAGGTCGGCATTGGCGTCACCGTCGTCGGCAGCACGCTGACCGTGAACGGCGCCATCCGGACGACCGGCGGCCTGATCTTTCCGGACGGCTCCGCCCAGGCCGACGCGATATCCGACTTGCCGGTCGGCGCGGTGATCGACTGGTGGCGACCGCCCGGCGACAATCGGCGGTGGAACCGCGACGGCTTTCAGTTGTGCGACGGCAGCGAGATCGTCGATCCGGCAAGCCCGCTGGTCGGCCAGAAGACCCCCGACCTCAGCGAACGCTTCGTGCGGGGCGTGGTGAGCGTTCAAGACATCGGTTCGACGGGTGGCGCGACGGAGCACACCCATCTGTTGCAGCCGCACACCCACGTCGCCGCGCACCGGCACCAGATTTCCGGCGTGACACAAGCGTCGACCGACACGGCCGCCGCCGCTACGGGCGACCTGACGGCCTCGGGCAAGACCCATGTCCACCAGATCAGCACGACGTCGAGCGAAGCTCTTCCCAACAAGACGGAGCCGCCGATCATCCCCACCGACGGAAAGCCGGCCGAAACCGCTTTGGCGCCGAACATCCCGGTTTGCATGGATCTGCTGAAGGTGATGCGCATCAAGTGACCACGCAGGCCAACACCGCGAACATGACGATCCCCATGGTCCCGGCGACATCCTAGCCCGGAGTCAAAAGGACCAAGGTTGGACGAGCATCGGCACAGGTATGAAAACCATCAATGAAGGAGGCTACCCATGGCAGGACAGATCTACAGAAGCGTTAAAGTGGTCGTGCAGAACAGCACCAATGAGAATTTGACCATCCAGGGCGTGGCGGCGCTGGTGGGGCAGTGGGCGGACAAGATGGCGCCCACCCAGGGGTTCGTCCTCGCGCAGCAGACAGCCGCCGAATGGATGAGCGTTTCGACCGAACTGTGCGTCGGCACCTCCGCCTTTGTCCGTTTCGGCTCCTCGCGCGGCTATTTGACGATCCGCTGGTCGCAGCCGTGGATGGGGCCTTTCAGGCCGACCGTCGAAGCGGTGCCCGATCTGACGATCGATTCCACGATCGACAACACCAACCCCGACGCCGTCGTTCTGCTGGCGACCATCAGCGATTGCCGACGAACCACCAATCCCAGAAGCGACGCCGAGTTGGGGCCAGCTTCGGATGTCAAGCCAACGCCGGAGGTCAAGCCGGGGCTGAAGCTTCCCAAGGGCGGCGCCGACGTGAAGCCGGGGGCGACGCCGGAAACGGTCGCCGGATAAAGAGAAGGACACCATGCCGTTGGTTTACCGAAGTGTCCGCCTCATCATCCTGAACGCCACCAACCTGACCCTGACCGTGGCCAGCGCGGAAA
The DNA here is from genome assembly GCF_003590795.1 of Azospirillum cavernae. GTDB lineage: Bacteria > Pseudomonadota > Alphaproteobacteria > Azospirillales > Azospirillaceae > Azospirillum > Azospirillum cavernae. The sequence continues at coordinate 153,511 of NZ_QYUL01000004.1, read as the reverse complement.
CCGTTCTGGGCGAATGGACGCTCGACAGCCCGACGCGGGCGAAGGTCGCGGCCATCCAGCCGCAAAGCGCCGCGACCTTCGCCACACAATCCACGACCCTGCAAATGCCGACCGAGGCGTTCTTGCGGTTGACGTCCGTGCGCGGGCCGGTCCAGATTTGTTGGTCACTGCCCTGGATCGGCACGTTCGCCCTGCGATGCGAGGCGGCGGACGGGTGGCTGGCCGACGAGCAGATCGTCGGCGACGACCCGGCGGCGATCACCGCACTGCTCACGCTCACCCTTGCAGCAACGGATCGCTAGCCATGCAGAGCAACCGCCAAGTCGACGTGATCCTCCAGAACAACACGCAGGAGCTGCTGACCGTCGAAAGCTGTCAGACCATCTTCGGCTCCTGGGCGCAATCCTACGCGCCACGGATCGGCACGGCCATCACCAAGCAGGGGTCCGGGAAATGGAGCACGGTCAGCGACTTCGACGACTACCAGGTCGGAGCCTATGTCCGGCTCGGCAGCACCAAGGGCTACATCGACATCGAATGGATTCTGCCCAAGAACGCCGCCGAATTTCAGCACTCCGTCCAGGTGCCGGTGGACCTGCGTCGCCAAATCAGATTCGTCATGGCGAGCGCCAGCTACCGGGTCATGGTGATCACCCTTCTACCAGCGGAATTGATCGCGGAATTGGACGCAATGCCCGGATGATTATGGAGAGGAGAACAAACTGGGGGGACGGCATCAGGCGGCCGCTTGATCCCCTCGGGCATCATCGTTTGCCGCCAGACCGGGGAACCAGCCCTCGAAGGTGGGCCGGAGCGTCCCGTCGAGAGTCCGGGTGCGGATCTGGAGCAGACGGTGAGCGCCTTGCTTGGTCCATTGCATCTGCTGGCGTTTGGACATTCGCTTGTCGATCACCACGTTGACGGTCGACTCCACGAAGGCCGTCAAGATGCGCTCGCCATAGCGCCACCGTTCGCCATAGTTCGGGATGGTTTGAGCTGGTCCCCATCTGGCGGACAGTTTTTCAGCGGCGCTAAGGCATTGAGCCAAAATAGATGAATCGAATATCCTGGGCGAGCGATAGGGGATTCTCGCTGGGAGGTTGGAAGCTGTAGTTTTGGTTTGATGATTGATGAAGCCGCGCTGAGTCGCCAATACGCCCTGTTGCGTCCGAGCCTGGACGAACGAGGCCGCCGTCTGTTCGCCGCCACGCAGGCGCAGGCCCTTGGGCATGGAGGGATCGCCGCAGTGGCGCGGGCCACCGGAATGGCGGCGAGCACCATTGGGCGCGGTTTGAAGGAGATCGCCGCAGGCGTGCCGCCGTCGGGACTGCGGTTGCGCCAGCCGGGCGGTGGGCGCAAGCGGTTGACCGATAGGGATCCGCTGCTGGAGCGCACCCTGCTGGACTTGGTTTCACCGATGACATTGGGCTGTCCGAAGTGTCGCGCTCAAGGGCGGCGGCTATGTGACGGTGTGGCAGTCCAACGACGGTTCGGGCAACGTCAACGACACCTACGCGCAGCGTTTCGCCGACAACGGCGCTCTGCTTGGTGGTCCGATCCGCGTCAACAGCTACCGCGTTGGCGAACAAAACAGCCCAACCGTCGCCGCGACGGCGGATGGCGGCTTTGTCGTCGGCTGGCAATCGGCGGACCAGGACGGCAGCGGACAAGGCTCCTACGCTCAGCGGTTCGACGCGACCGGCGGTCGGGTTGGCAATGAGTTCCGGCTCTCAAACGTTGCCGCTGGCGACCAATCGCTCCCATCCTTCGCTCCGACGCCCGATGGAGGTTTCATCGCCACCTGGGGAGGAACGGCTGGCGTCGCGAGGATCTTCCAAGGAAGCACCACGTCCGGCAACGTGCTGGGAACGTCAGCCGATGACCTCCTCGTGTCGACGTCAATGCGAGAGGCGTTTGTGGGCGGAGCGGGCGCGGATGTTTTCCGATTTGAGACCCCGGATTTGGGAGGAGACGCGATCTTAGATTTCCAATGTGGTCAGGACCGGATCGAGGTGATGGGGTCGGCGTTCGGCGGGTTGCCGACAGGACAACTCAATGCTGGACGCTTCGCCTTGAACGCGCCGGTGGACGCCGACGACCGATTCGTTTTCAACACGACGACCGGAGTTCTGTCCTATGACCCCGACGGCAATGGCGCGATGGCGGCAACGGCCATCGCTGCGTTGAATGTGCGCACGCTGTCCGCCAGCGACATTTGGGTGGTCGCGTCGGCTTGATCGAGGCATTTCTCCGTCAAGCCGATCCACTGGCCTGACGGGGAAACCTGTCCGTCAAAGAGTGGCAAAGCGGACAGTCGGGCCACGCGGTTCCGTGACAAAACGCTTTCCGCTCGTTCATAACCCTCTCCCACGATCGAATCGGCTTCCAAGGCCGGCGCCGGCTGGAGAGGGGAATGACGTGCCGCGACATCGTTTGCTGAACGAGAACGAACTCCGGCACTTGTTCGGCGTTCCCGCCGACCGGGAAGCTCTGGCGCGCCACTTCACGCTCACCTCTTCGGATCACGACCTCGTTCTGACGCGGCGGGGTGACGCCAACCGGCTCGGTTTCGCCGTGCAATTGGCGTTGCTCCGCCAGTCCGGCCGCGCGCTTGCCCAGGTCGAGGAACCAATCGACCCGTTGGTTGTCTGGATTTCCGCTCAGATCGACGCGCCGACGCACCTGTTCGCCGATTGCGCCCGTCGACCGATGCCCCGACCTTCCCCTCATGATCGAAACCGCCGCCCAGGCCGCCAGGACCACGCAAAAGCCGGGAGTGATCGTCACCGCCATCGTCACCGCGCTCCGCTCAGAAAAGCTCATTCTGCCCGCCCCTTGGCGGTGATCGAGCACACCGGCGCCGCCGGGCGTCCGTGCCCGCAAGCGGGCGGCGGACGCGCTGCTTGCCGGTCTCACCGACGAGCAACTGGCCAAACTCGACCGACTGCCAGTCGTTCATCCCGAACTCGGTGGAACGCCTCTCGCCTGCAAACGGCGGACTGAATTTCAAGCGATTGCCCTGCGCAACGGGCAATGACGTTGCGCGGGCGGCGAATCTCCCGATAGTCTGGCTGACTCGTTTGTCTTTTGGGAGTCCCCCGCGATGTCCGACCATCCCCACCGCCCGGAAACCATCGCCGCAAGCGCGTTGGGGTATGAGGACGCGGCCAGCGGCGCCATCATCCCGCCGATCCACCCCTCGACCACCTACATCCGCGACCCCGACAACGCTTACAGCCGGGGGCGGGTCTACGCCCGCGCCGACAACCCCACCTTCGACACGCCCGCCCGAACCCTGAGCGCGCTGGAAAACGGCGCCGACACGCTGCTGTTCGCCTCGGGCATGGCGGCGGCGACGGCGGTGTTCATGGCGCTGGATCCGGGCGATCATGTGTTGGTGCCCGACGAGATGTATTGGGCGCTGCGCAACTGGCTGCACGGCCCGGCGACCCGCTGGGGCCTGCGGGTGGAGGGGGTGGACACCAGCGACACCGACGCGGTGCGCGCCTCCCTGCGCCCTGGCGAAACCCGCTTGATCTGGATCGAGACCCCGGCCAACCCGCTGTGGACCATCACCGACATCATGGCGTTGGCCGAATTGGCGCACGAGGCCGGGGCGTGGCTGGCGGTGGACAGCACGGTGGCGACGCCGGTCCATTGCCGCCCGTTGGATCTGGGGGCCGACATCGTCATGCATTCGGCGACCAAATATCTGAACGGCCATTCCGACGTGATCGCCGGAACCCTGACCACCGCGCGCATGGACGAGCAATGGGCGCGGATCAAGGCGGTGCAAACCCAGCAGGGCGGCATTCTCGGCAGTTTCGAGGCGTGGTTGCTGCAACGCGGCCTGCGCACCCTGTTCGCCCGCGTCCGCTGGCAGAGCGCGGCGGCGCAATCCCTGGCCGAGCGCTTGAGCGCCCATCCGGCGGTGTCCGAGGTTCTCTATCCCGGCCTGCCCGGCTTTCGCGGCCATGGCGTCGCCGCCCGCCAGATGACCGGCGGTTTCGGCGGCATGCTGTCGATCCGCGTCAAATCCGGGCGGCAAGCCGCCATCGCCGCCGCCGCCAATGTTGGGATTTGGCGGCGCGCCACCTCGCTGGGCGGGGTGGAAAGCTTGATCGAGCACCGCGCCAGCATCGAAGGCCCCACCTCCCCCGTTCCAGACGATCTGCTGCGCCTGTCGGTCGGGCTGGAGTCGCTGGACGATCTGTTCGAGGATTTGGATCAGGCCTTGCGCCGGGCGGACTGAGCGCGCCCGCCCTACCCGCGCCCGAACAGACGCCCGAACAGGCCGGGCTTGGCCTCGGTCGCGTCTTCAGCGGCTGTTGGTTCGGCGGCGGTTTCATCCGCGCCGCCGTCGCTTTCCGCGCGGTCGCCGCGACGGGGCGATTCCTCGCCGCTGGCCCCCTCGCCGCTGGCGCGGGCGGCCGCGTCGGCGGCGGGACCTTGATAGCGCTGGATTCCGGCGGCCCGCCCGGCGTCCAGCGCCGCCGGTTCGTCGCAACGCCACAAGACCAGCCGGTCGGCCCCGAAACGCTGGACGGCGGCGGTCAGTTGGGCGACGACGTCCGGCGCGGCGTGGCGCGGCCACAGGGCTTTCACATAGGCCGGGTCGACGCCCCCCAAATCCAAACTGGCGAGCGCCGACAAAGGCGCGTGGTCCACCGCGACGGCGAATCCCAGATCGCCCAGCCGTTCGGCGGCGGCGGCGAAGCGGGGGGCGGACAGGCCGACCTCCCAACAGGCCAGTTCGGCGGTCAGGCGATGGCGGACCTCGGCGGGAATCCGGCGCAGCAGATCGGCGAAGCGCGCCTCCAGCACCGTGCCGGTGTGCAGGTCGATGGCGAAGGGGCGCGGATCCTGGGCGCGGTCGCGCGTCAGATGGCGCAGCAGCCCTTGGTCGAGCCGGACCGCCACCTCGTGCCGCAGCCAGTCGTCGCGGCGCAGCGGCAGGTCGAGGCGCGATTCCAACTCGTCGAGCGAAACCACCAGCTCCGTCGTCACCACCACCGGCGCGGCGGGATCGGCGAAGGACCAGATCGGCTGTTCCCGCACCAGACTGTTCAGGTCGGCCCCGTGCAACACCCGTTCGACGTCCAGCAGACGGCCCAGCGCGGCGGTTTGCGCCCGGTCGGCGGCGGACAGCAGCGCGTCGCGGTCCAGCGCCTCCCCCGGCACGATGTCGGCGGCCAGCCGCGCCACCTGCGTCGCCACGTCATAGGCGGTGAAGCGCAGCACGCCGAACCCGTGGCTGCGCAGCATGTGCATCAGCGTCCGCGCCCCGCTGTCCAACAGCGCCGCCGCGTCCGCCGGGGCGAGAATCAGCAGGCGTTGGCTGGGCAGCCGGAACAGCTCATGCGGGCGGGCGCCCAGCCAGCTTTCCAGATAATGATCGAGCGTCAGGGCGAAACGCGGATCGTCGCCATGCTCGATGTCGCGCAAATCGACCAGCAGGGCGGCCAAGGGTTCGGGTTTGTCCCGCAACGCGCCAAGGCGGGACAGCAGCGCGTGGCGCTGACCATGCGCCCCAACCATGTCGCCGACGGCGGCGGGATCCGGGAGAGGAGCCAAAGGATCAACCATCTTTCCGCCTCCTTGCGCGGCGAACCAAGCGAGTCTGCCGCTCGGACCGATCAACGCGCAAGCGGGCAAATCGGCGCGGCGCCATGACACAGGCGCGGCGCATGGCAGGGCGGCGGGAAGCTCTGCTCCGGCGGGTGCGATCGGGCGTATACTGACGATGAACGCGGCGCGCGTGGCCAGACCGGGTGACGGGCGCAAGATGGAACGCTTCTCTCTTGCTGGGAAGGTCTCGATCATGGACAGCCTGTTGACGGAATCGGCGGTTTTAGCCCTGGACGCGGCGCATCCGGCGTCGCCCTGGCGGGGCTTCGCCGGGGATGCGTGGCGGCGGTCGGTTGACGTCCGCGACTTCATCCTGCGCAACGTCACCCCCTATGAGGGCGACTCAGGCTTTCTCAGCGGCCCCACCGAACGGACCTTGGCCCTGTGGGCGACCGTCGCCGACCTGCTGAAGCAGGAACGGGCGACCAAGGGCGGCGTGCTCGACGCCGACACCGACGTCGTCTCCACCATCACCGCGCACGCGCCGGGCTACATCGACCGCGCCTTGGAGGTGATCGTCGGCTTGCAGACCGACAAGCCGCTGAAGCGCGCCATCATGCCGTTCGGCGGTTGGCGGCTGGTGAAAAGCGGGTTGGAGGCCTATGGCTTCACCGCCTCGCCCGCGCTGGACGCGGTGTTCCCCAAGATCCGCAAGACCCACAACCACGGCGTCTTCGACGTCTACACCGACGAGATGCTGCGCTGCCGCAAATCGGGAATCATCACCGGCCTGCCCGATTCCTATGGGCGCGGGCGGATCATCGGCGATTACCGCCGCTTGGCCCTCTATGGCGCCACCCGCCTGATCGCCGACAAGCGCGAGCAGTTCGCCTCCCTTGAGCTTGACCGCATGGATGAATCCACGCTGCGGCTGCGCGAGGAAATCACCGAGCAGATCCGCGCGTTGGAGGAGCTGGTCACGATGGCCGCCGCCTATGGCTTCGACGTCGCCCGCCCGGCGGCGGACGCGCGCGAAGCGGTGCAATGGACCTATTTCGCCTATCTGGCGGCGGTGAAGGAATCGAACGGGGCGGCCATGTCGCTGGGCCGGGTGTCCAGCTTCCTTGACGTCTACATCAACCGCGATCTGGTCGAAGGAACCCTGAACGAGTCGCAGGCGCAGGAGTTGATCGACCAGTTCGTCATCAAGCTGCGCATGGTCCGCTTCCTGCGCACGCCGGAATATGACCAGCTTTTCTCCGGCGATCCGACCTGGGTCACGGAATGTCTGGGCGGCATGGCGCTGGATGGCCGGACGCTGGTGACGAAAAGCAATTTCCGCATGCTGAACACGCTGCACAATCTTGGCCCCGCCCCGGAACCGAACCTGACCGTTCTGTGGTCGGAACAATTGCCGGACGGCTTCAAACGTTTCTGTGCCGAAACGTCCATCAAGACCTGTTCGTTGCAGTATGAGAACGATGATTTGATGCGCGCCTATTGGGGCGACGATTACGCCATCGCCTGCTGCGTGTCGGCGATGCGCGTCGGCAAGCAGATGCAGTTTTTCGGCGCACGCGCCAATCTGGCCAAGACCCTGCTCTACGCCATCAATGGCGGGCGCGACGAGATCACCGGCGAGCAGGTCGGCCCGGCCTTCGCCCCGATCACCGGCGACGTGCTCAACTATGACTCGGTCGTCGGGCGCTTCCTGCCGATGATGGAATGGCTGGCGAAAGCCTACATGAACACGCTGAACGCCATCCACTACATGCACGATAAATACATGTATGAGCGGTTGGAAATGGCGCTGCACGACCGCGACGTTTTCCGCACCATGGCCTGCGGCGTGGCGGGTTTGAGCGTGGTGGCCGACAGCCTGTCGGCGATCAAGCACGCCACCGTCCATGTCATCCGCGACGAGCGCGGCCTCGCCGTCGATTACCGGATCGAGGGCGATTATCCGGCCTTCGGCAACAACGACCCGCGCGTCGACGGCATCGCCGTTTGGGCGGTGGAAACCTTCATGGGGCTGCTGCGCAAGCAAAAGGCCTACCGCGACGCCGTGCCGACGCAATCGGTGCTGACCATCACCTCCAACGTCGTCTATGGCAAGAAGACCGGCAACACGCCGGACGGGCGCAAGGCGGGCGAACCGTTTGCCCCCGGCGCCAACCCGATGCATGGCCGCGACCGCAAGGGGGCCATCGCCTCCATGGCGTCGGTGGCCAAGCTGCCCTACGCCCACGCGCAGGACGGCATCAGCTACACCTTCACCATCGTGCCCAGCGCGCTGGGGCCGACGCACGGGGAGCAGGTCAGCAATCTGGTCGGCATGCTCGACGGCTACGCCGCCCAGGGCGGTCATCACATCAACGTCAACGTCTTTGACCGCGACACCCTGCTGCGCGCCATGGATCACCCGGAGCTGTACCCGCAACTGACCATCCGGGTGTCGGGTTACGCGGTGAATTTCATCAAGCTGACGCGCGAGCAGCAGCTTGACGTCGTTTCCCGCACCTTCCACGACCGTCATTGATCCATGAGCCTCGGGCCTATGGGTGTGTCCGCGCCGGTTCGGGGCTGGGTCCATTCGGTGGAAAGCTGCGGCACGCTCGACGGCCCCGGCCTGCGCTATGTGTTGTTTCTGGCCGGCTGTCCGCTGCGCTGCCTCTATTGCCACAACCCCGACACCCGCCACATGCACGACGGAACGCCGACGCTGGCGGGCGAGGTTTTGGCCGACATCGCCAGCACCGCCGGGTTTCTCACGCGCGGCCATGGCGGGGTGACGCTCAGCGGCGGCGAACCGTTGGTTCAGCCGGATTTCTGCGCGGCGATCCTGCGCGGCTGCAAGGCGATGGGGCTGCACACCGCGCTCGACACCTCGGGCTATCTCGGCAACCACGCCGATGATTTTCTGCTGGCCGACACCGATCTGGTGCTGCTGGACATCAAGGCCTTCACCGAACGGACCTACCGCGCCCTAACCGGCGTGCCGCTGCGCCCGACCCTGGAGTTCGCCGAACGGCTGGCCGAGTTGGGCAAGCCGGTGTGGTTGCGCTATGTGCTGGTTCCCGGCCTGACCGACGACGAGCGCGAAATCACCGCGCTCGCCGAATTCGCCGCCGGGCTGGGGGTGGTGGAACGGGTGGACGTGCTGCCCTTCCACAAGATGGGCGAAGCGAAATGGGCGGCGCTCGCCCTGCCCTATCAGCTTTCCGACACCCAACCGCCGACGACGGAACAGACCGAGCGGGCGCGCGGCCTGTTCCGAAACGCCGGGTTGCGCGCGCCGTGACCGCGCGCGCCAAGCCGGTGTCAATCACCCCGCCCGCACCGAGGACAGGAAGCTCGCGACCTCCGTCCGCAGCCGGTCGGAGTTCTGCGACAACGCCCCAACGGAGCAGAGCACCTGATCCGCCGATTTCCCGGCGGTGGAGGTGGCTTGGCTGACCGCGTTGATGTTGTCGGACACGCCGCGCGTCGCCTGCGCGGCCTGCTGCACATTCCGGGCGATTTCCTGGGTGGTCGCGCCCTGCTGCTCGACGGCGACGGCGATGCCGGACGAGATCTGCCGAACCTGGTCGATCACGGTGCCGATGCTCTTGATCGCCTCGACGGTGCGGCGGGTTTCATCCTGCACGGCGGTGATCTGCGCGCTGATTTCCTCCGTCGCCTTGGCGGTCTGGTTGGCCAGCCCCTTCACCTCGCTCGCCACCACGGCGAAGCCCTTGCCCGCCTCCCCCGCCCGCGCCGCCTCGATGGTCGCGTTCAAGGCCAACAGGTTGGTTTGGCTGGCGATGTCGTTGATGAGCTTGATGACCTCGCTGATTTTGTTGGCGGCGGCGGCCAAGCCGATGACCATGGTGTTGGTGCGGGCGGTTTCCTCCGACGCGGTGGCCGACACGCGGGCGGCCTCCGTCACCTGACGGCTGATTTCGGAAATCGAGGCGGACAGCTCCTCGGTCGCCGCCGCCACCGTCTGCACGTTGCTGGTCGCCTGATTGGCGGCGTTGGAAATGGCCACGGTCTGGTTGGCCGCCTGCTTGGCCGAGTTTGACATGCTCTGCGCGGTCGATTGCATGTCGCCGGCGGAGGTGGAGACCGTCTGCACCACATTCATGACGCTGGTCTCGAACCGCGCGGCCAACGCCTTCATCTGTTCGGCTTTTTCGCTGCCGCTGACCTTTTCGGCGTTGATGTCGATCAACGACCCGCAGGCCCGCACCGCCATCCCCGACCCGTCGCGCGCCACGCCGCCGATGGCCCGGAACCAGCGGTAGCTGCCATTCTTCATCTTCAGGCGGTAATCCACGTCATAGCCGGTGCGCCCCGTGCGATCCGCCAGGCACGCGCCAAAGGCCGCAAAGGTCGCCGCCGCGTCATCGGGATGCAGCCGGTCGGACCAGGACGTGACCAGATTTGGGAACTCCCCAACATCGCCAAAGCCCATCAAACGCCGGAATTCCGCCGACCAGCGCCATTGGCTGCTCGCGTGCATGGGATCGCCGTTGTGCAGCTTGGCGTCCCACAGACCGATGCCCGCGTGTTTGTCGAGCAGCGCCAACAACTCGGCGTCGCTGCTTTGATCCGACGCCTTTTTGCGTGAAAAAAACATGGTGCCCTCTTTTTCTTCTGGTTGTTTCCAGCCCTCAAGGTCGGCGCGTTCTTGTGCGTCCTGACGGTCCATCCTGGTGGCTGCTGGAAAAGCCGTCACCACTATGGCAAGCGGAAAGGAGGAAGAAAATGATTATTTGTTGTCCACTGCTGTTGATTTGAGTTTTTAAATTTCTTTCTTAGGTTTGAATATTTCATTCGTCTTCGTACAACCCTTTGCCCGCGTCGCGGTGGCAGGCTTCGCAATTGCTTTTGGCCCCAACGGTCTTGCGCTGCCAAACCGCCGGATCAAGCCGATGCTTGCGCCGCCACCAATCCTGCTCGGTAATGCGGATCAACCGCCCGTCGCCGCCGCCCGCGTTCTGGGTCAGATAGGCGCGGATGGCGGCGGCGCTGTCGGCGGGCAGGCTGGCCTTCTCGCCGAAATGATCGGACAGGCCGTCCATCACCCGATTCCACGACGCGGCGGGCAACAGGCCGGGTTGAAAGGCCATGTGGCATTCGCCGCATTCCTTTTGCGTCGGCGCGTGCGTGACCGGGGCCACCCGCTCAAACTGGCTGGCGTTGGCCGGGCCGACGTTGACGACGACGCCCGCCAGCAGCAGGAACAGGGCGGCGCGCGGAAGGGATGAGCGCATGATGGGGTCTCCGGTCACGGGCTGTTCAGGAAGGTGATGAAATCGCCCTTTTCCAGGGCGGTGCAGGCGCGGCCCAGCACGTTGGGGCAATCGCGCTCGAACCGCTTTTCGACCTGGGCGGGGTCGGTGAAGCGCGACGGGTTGGCCGAGGTCGCCATCGGCTCGATGCTCCGCCCGGTCTTGTTGTGACGCCCGCTTGCCGTCGGCGTGGCGGTGTGGCAGGCGGCGCAGGCCGGGGTGTCCACGTTGCCGCCGCTGTGCGGGCCAAGATAAAGCGCCCGCCCCCGCTCCGCCGAAAAGCCGGTGAAGCCCGGATTTTGCGCCTTGGCCTGGGCGGCGTAGCCGGTCAACAGCGCCGCGCGAGCCGGGTCGTTGGCCGCCGCCAGAGCCGAACCGCCCCCCAGCATGGCCCCCGCGACGGCCAGTCCAACCACCAGAACGCACAGCGCGGGAACGGACGGGCGCGGCAACGCCTTCACCGGCGGACCATCCAGCCGCTTCAACCCATGCAGGGCGAAGACCAGCGCGACATGCCCCACAACGACGCCCAGCGCGACATCGCCCAGCGCCTCGTGCAGATGCTCAACCGAGGGGATGAAATCCGCCGCCGCTCCGCTGGCCGCCGCCCCGCCGACGGCGATCAACAAGGCCGCCGCCATCCAGGCGATCAAGGGGCTGCGCTCGCGCCGGGCCTGCGCCTCGCCGCGCGCCAACCGCGCCACCCATCCAAGCAGCGGGGCGAGCGCCGGTCGGGGAAAGCGCAGGGGGCTGCCGTCAGGGGCCAACAATCCGGCCACCGCCCGCAACGCCAGGGCGATCAACGCCGCATAGCCGGAAAAGACGTGGATGCCGTAGCTGTCCTCGTCGCCCGACAGATAGGCGACGAGGAACGCCCCGGACAGAAGCGCGTGGAACGTCAACAGCGCGGTCATTTCGATGGGGGTTGGTTTGCGGGCGGCCATGGCGCGGCTCCGTGAAAGAACTGGGGGGACGTCAATCGTCATGCTGGTCGCGGGCGGCGCTCCACAGGCCGGACAGGCCCCCCGGATAGGCCGCCGCCTGATAGGCCGCCGCCGCCGCGCCCAGCAGCAGCGCGGCGAGCAGCGTGTGAAGCATCATTTTTTTCAACATGGCGCAGGCTCCGGAGGCCGAGAGAGGCGTTGCGGTCAATCATCGTCATGCTTGCGCTCGCCCCGGCCCCGCAGCGCGTCGCGGCCAAAGCTGGTTCCGTCGTCGCGGATGATCTGCGCGGCGTGGATCGCGCCCTGGTGAACGCCGCCGACCACGGTGATCGGCGCGCCGGTCTCGATGCCCTCGGGCAGAAAGCCGCGATTGGCGACCGTGATGGCGTCGCGCCCATCGGTCACGGTGAACCAGGTCGCGGCCACCGATTGAACCGCGCCGCTGACCGTGCCGCCGCCCGCCTTCACCACCTCGGCGATCGGCTGGGGGGCGCTGGGCTGAAAGGCGGCGTGGCGGTCCTGGTCGCGGTGACGCTCGCCCGCCTGAACCGGGGCGACGGCGGCGAGGGTCAACAGCGTGGCGGCGGCGAACAAAGAGGTCTTCAACATGACAACGCTCCAGCGTGGGAAACGGACGACGATCCGTCCGATGAACCGCACAGTGCGCCGTTGGGGCTGAGGCGATGCTGAACGGGCCGTTCATTCTCGGTTCAGGCCGTTTCCGCCGATCATCCGCCAATCAACCGTTGTTCAGCGCCGGTTCAGGGTTGCGGCGTTAGGCTGACTTCCCTTTCCTGGACCGGCGAGCGAAACTCGCGAGCGAGCCTGAGGTGTCCATGCCGTTCCCCCGCCTTGCCCATATCGCCGCCATTCTTCTTGTCGCGGCGGCGGCCCCCGCGTCCGCTGAAACGGACGACCACAGCCGCGCGCGCGAGGCGCTGCGAGCGGGGCGGATCCTGCCGTTGGAGCAGATCGTCGCCAAGGCCAAGGCCGATTTCGGCGGCGAGGTTCTCGACGTCGAGTTGGAGGATGAGCGGGCGGGCCTGCGCTACGAGCTGAAGCTGATGGCGGTGGATGGCCGCATCCTGAAGCTGGAGTATGACGCCGCCACCGGCGCGCTGGTCCATGTGAAGGGACGCAACAAACGCCACAACGAAGAACAGAGGTGAGCCATGCGCGTGCTGATCGTCGAAGACACGGCGGATCTGGCCCGTCAACTGACCCAGCGGTTGGAGGCCGACGGCTACGCGGTCGATTGCGCCGGGGATGGCGAGGAGGGGCAGTTTCTCGGCGAAACCGAACCCTACGACGCCGTCATCCTCGACCTTGGCCTGCCGAAGATCGACGGGCTGTCGGTGTTGCGGAGCTGGCGGCGCGGCGGGGTGACGGTCCCGGTGCTGATCTTGACGGCGCGCGGCTCCTGGCATGAAAAGGTCCAGGGCATCGACGCCGGGGCCGATGATTACCTCGCCAAACCCTTCAGCATGGAAGAGTTGTTGGCCCGCATCCGCGCCCTGATCCGCCGGGCCAAGGGCCACGCCGCCGCCGACATCGCCTGCGGCCCGGTCGTGCTCGACACCCGCAGCGGGCGGGTGACGGTCGCGGGCGAGCCGGTGGAGCTGACCGCCTTTGAATACCGCGTGCTGTCCTATCTGATGCACCGCAAGGGGCAGGTGGTGTCGCGCAGCGAATTGATCGAGCATGTCTACGCCCAGGATTTCGACCGCGATTCCAACACGGTGGAGGTGTTCGTCGGGCGTCTGCGCCGCAAGATCGGGGCCGATCTCATCAAAACCGTGCGCGGCCTCGGCTATCGGTTGGATGAGGCATGATCGGGCGCATGATCGGGCGCTTGCGCCGCGTCCGCTGGTGGCCGGATTCCCTGCGCTTCCGCCTGCTGGCCGGGGCCGCCGTCTGGATCACGCTGGCGTTGACCATCGCCGGATTCGTCCTGTCCGGCCTGTTCCAGGACCGCATCCACCAGCGTTTCCAGGACGAGATGCTCAATCATCTGGAGCAGTTGGCGGCCTCGCTGGAGCTGAACGACCAGGGCCAGCCCGCCTTGCGGCAGCCCTTGAGCGACCCGCGTTTCCGCCGCCCGCTGTCGGGGCTGTATTGGCAGATCGGCGGACCGGGCGAAACCATCCTCAGCTCCCGGTCCTTGTGGGACAGCGTGCTGGCCCTGCCCGCCGACGCCGTGGAGCCAAGCGCCCTCCACCGCCACATCGTCAGCGGCCCGGCGGGCCAGACGTTGAGCGTGATGGAGCGCTCGGTCGCGCTGCCCGAACGGCCCGACGCCCCGTTCCGCATCGCCATCGCCGCCGACCGGGCCGAGATGGGCCGGGTGATGGATTCCTTCAACCGGACGCTGACCCTGTCGCTGGGGGTGTTGGCCCTGGCGTTGATCGCGGCGGCGGTGATCCAGGTGCAGATCGGCCTGCGCCCGCTGTCGCGCCTGCGCAGCGGCTTGAACGCCGTGCGCGCCGGTCGGCAAAAGCGCTTCACCGAAGCGATGCCCAGCGAAATCATGCCACTGGTCGACGACCTCAACGCCCTGCTGGCCCACGCCGAGGACAGCGTCGGGCGCGGGCGGCTTCAGGCCGGCAATCTGGCCCACGCGCTGAAAACCAACCTCGCCATGCTGGCGAACGAGGCGCGCTTGCTCGATTCCCAGAACGGCCAAGACGGGCCGGGCCGGATCGGCGCCGCCATGGTGGAGCGGGTGGAGGTGATGCGCCGCCACATCGACCATCACATGGCCCGCGCCCGCGCGGCGGCCTCGCGCGGGATTCCCGGCCTCAGCGCCCCGGTGGCCGACCGCGTGGCGGCGCTGGCGCGGGTGATGCGCAAGCTGCACGCCGACCGCGCGTTGGACATCGTCGCCGACAGCGCGGCGGATCATTCCTTCGCCGGGGAGCGCGAGGATCTCGACGAGATGCTGGGCAATCTGGTGGACAACGCCTGCGCCTGGGCGCGCCGCCGGGTGGCCATCGCCTCGCGCCTGGACGACGCGCCCGGCTGGCTGATCCTGACGGTGGACGATGACGGGCCGGGCCTGCCCGCCGACCGGCGCGAGGCCGTTCTGATGCCCGGCGTGCGGCTGGACGAAAGCGTGCCGGGAACCGGGCTTGGCCTGACCGTGGTCCATGATCTGGCCCGGCTCTATGGCGGCGACCTGACTTTGGAGGATTCCCCCCTGGGCGGCCTGCGCGCCCGCCTGCGCCTGCCGATGGCGCGCGACGGGGAATGAGGGCGGCGGGCCGCCCCCGCTCACACGGCGGCGGGTTTGTTGTCCGGGGCTAAGTAGCAGCGGAACAGAAAGTCCGATTGGGCGGGGTCGGCTCACGGAAAACCTATCTCCTGCGGTTTCCGTACTGTTAACTAACTACGCTCTTGGAGGCCTTGCCAGCTCCCTCCCAACAGATATAGAATGGAGATTAACAATGCATGCATTCAAAATGTTAGCTGGCCACGCCATAAATTATGCTCTCTCCAACATCAGGGAAGCAGAGTGTAATATAAATACCGCACTTAATAACGGTAGATCAGATACAAGTCTCGTTATCGGTCTACAAATGATGAATATGCAGAGAGCATTTATTGCGGTTGGAGTTTTTTCGACATATGAAGCGATGCTACAGGATACTTTTGGAAAAGAAGATGGATTCGCATTCCAAGATGCAGAGATAATCTTAAGTCATTATGGCGAGAACGATCTAAAACAAACATTTTTAGACTACAGAAACGCTATAAATGTCTTAAAGCATGGCAAGGGTAGTAGTTATGACAAGCTGCTTGCTCGCAAAGACAGCGTTCCATTCAATATTAAGGACAAAGCCGAAAGGTTCTTTAATGAGGGGGATGTATCAGAAGTTATGACTTTAATTGAAGTGGGCGATGACTTTGTTTTAGGCTGTGTGGATGTCATCACTCGCGTATCGAACATTATAGATAATTGCGAGCCAAACCCGAAGGATTTTCTGGCAAACCTGCAAAGCAAGCATTGACGCAGAATGTCGGAAAACACACGTTTTCCGACAGGTGTTAGAAGTCGGATCGTCCTCGGACTCAAGCCTCTCAAATTCTAGCCGGGAATCCCTGTCGGATTGATCGGCTGTACGAAAACCTCTCTGCCGGAGGTTTTCGTACAGCCATCCTCGCCCAATCGGACTTTCTGTTCCGTTGCTACTCAGACCCCTTGTCGTGCGCTGGTTCGATGTGGCCGACGATGCGCAGGATCGACGGCCAGGCGCCGCGCACCCGCCGCTCCACCCGGTCAATCGCCTCATGGGCCTGGAACACCGGCATCTGCGGGTCGGCGTGGCAGTGGAAGACGACGTAGAGCCGCCCGTCCGCCTCGCGCACGCGCAGGGAATGGATGTCGAGCAACCCGTCATGCCCGGCGATGGCGCTGGACAGAGCCGCCTGGATCGACGCGACGGTGGCCGAATCAACCTCCTGGCTGCGCACGGGATGGCCGGAGCGCGGTTCGATGTGGGTTTCGACCTCCACGCTGTCGCCCAACTCGGAACGGATGGCGCCCTCCAGCGCGGTCGCCACGCCGTGCGCGCGGTTCAGCGGCCAATCGCCGTCCACCTCCAGATCATAGGCGACGGACAGCGCCTCCCCCACCCGCTGGACGGTGACGTGATGGACCGCCTGCCCAAGATGCCCGGCGACCGCCCCGACCCGCTCCAGAATGGTTTCGTCGTCCAGCGCCAGAGATTGCGTGCCGACCCGAACCTCGGCCTCCGACATTTCGGCGCGGATGGCGTTGGAGACGTCCTCGACCACTGTGGCGACGCGGCCCGGCGGCAACAGGCGGCTGACGGCGATGTCGAGATCGACGAACAGCGTGCTGCCGCCCGGACGCACCCGCACGCCGCGCACCGCCGCCACGCCGGGAACGGCGGCGACCAGCGCGGACACGCGGTCGGCCACGCCGACCGGGGCGGCGTCGATCAGCGTGTCGATGGTCCGCCGCCCCAGACGGTAGCCCGCCAGACAGACGAACAGCGCGACGCCGATGGCGGCCAGCGGATCGCCCTTGGGGTAGCCAAGCCAGACCAGCCCCAACCCGACCAGCACCACCGAGGAGCTGAGGATGTCGGAGGAGAAATGCAGCGCGTCGGCCTCCAGCGCTTGGCTTTTGGTTTCCTTGGCGACCCGCGACAATTCCCGCGCCCGGAAGAAATCAATGACGATGGACGCGACGATGACGCCGACCGCCCACCAGGTCGCTTCGACCTCGACATGATCGGCCAGCAGCCGTTGGGCGGCTTCAAACAGGATCCAGGCGCTGGTCAGGAACAGAAGCGCCGTTTCGGCGAGCGCCGCGACGCCTTCCACCTTGCCATGGCCATAGGGGTGGCCGTCGTCCGGCGGCGTGTCGCTGACCCGCACGGCGGCGTAGGTCAACGCCGTGGCGACGAAATCCAGCAGGCTGTGCACGCCCTCCGACAGAATGCCGAGGCTGCCGGTGGAGAAGCCGACGATCAGCTTGCCAATCGTCATCGCGGCGCTCGCCACCATCGAGGTGAGAGCGACCGATTCCTTTTCGTTCGACATGACGCCGCTTCCGTGATTGCCCGGCGGACCCTGCCCGCCCAAGCCTGAACCCTGGATGAACGGACGCCCGCCGGTTCCGTTCCACCCCTGCCCGCCTGCTTATCACAGCGCGCCCCGCCGAGGCTTCTGCGAACATGTTGCAACGCAGCGTGAGGGCGAACCTCGCTTGATCTTATTTAACAAATTCAATATGTGTAAGATGAATTTTACACAAAATTCCTTTCAAGCGCCGCGACGGTTTGGGCGAAGCGGTCGGCCAGATCGGCGACCCGACGATCCAGCTCCGCCGCCGGGGCCTGCGCGCGCGCCGCCTGTTCCAGCGCCAGGGCGGCGGCCCGCACCGCCGTCAGGCCCAGATTGGCCGAGCCACCCTTCACGCTGTGCGCCAGCGTGGCGAGTTGCGCCGGGTCGCGGGTGTCGGCGATGGCGCGCATCTGGTCGGGCGCGTGGTCCAGAAACACCCGCTCCAGCTCCCGCAACCCGTCCTCGTCCAGCGCGTCGCGCAGCTCCGCCCGCGCCTCCTCGTCGAACAGGGGAAGCGCCTCGTCCGTCGGGTTCGTCGGCGGTGGTTCCGGCGGGAGGGGAAGGGCGGGCGCCGCGCGTTGGCTCCAGTTCGCCAGGACGCTCGCCAGCTTGTCCGGCGTCACCGGCTTGGCGATGTAGTCGTTCATGCCCGCTTTCAGGCAGATGTCGGAATCGCCCTGCATGGCGTTGGCGGTCATGGCGATGATGATGACGCGGCGGCGGTCGCCGGGCAGGGCGCGGATGGCGGCGGTGGCCTCCAGCCCGTCCATCTCCGGCATCTGCACGTCCATCAGCACCAGATCATAGGGAATCGGCGTGTCGCGCACCGCGTCGACCGCCTCGCGCCCGTCGCCCGCGACGTCCACGCTGTGGCCCTGCTTGCGCAGCAGAAGAACGGCGACCTGCTGGTTGACCGGGTTGTCCTCGGCCAACAACAACCGCATCTTGCGGGCGGCGGGCGGCGGCGGCTTGACCGGCGGGCGGGCCTGCGTCGGGCCGCCCCCGCCCCCAACAGGCGGGCCAGATGGTCGAGCAGCAGGCTCTGCCGCACCGGCTTGGCCAGCACCGAATCCACCCCGGCGGCGGTCGCCGCTCCACGCTGCAAGGCGAAGCCGACCGGGGAAATCAGCAAAATGGGCAGTTCCGCCGCCGCGAAGCGGGCGCGGATGGCGTGGGCCGTCGCGGACCCGCTCCCCTCGCCGCCCGCCTCGGCCCGCGACTGGTCGAGGATCGCCGCGCGGAAGGGGCGCCCCGCCGCCTTGGCCGCGCGCAGTCGGTCGAGCGCGTCGCCCGCCGCCGGGCAGGCCACCGTCTCCACCCCCAGGGGGCAAGCTGGCGCCGCACGCTCTCGCCCGTCACGCCCAGATCATCGACGACCAGAACGCGGGCGCCGTTCAGCGCCGCCAGCCCTGGCCGCGCGCCGTCGGCGGCGATGGCGAAGGGGGCTTCGACCCAAAAGACGCTGCCCTCGCCCACCGCGCTGGTCACGCCGATGTCGCCGCCCATGATGGCGATCAGCCGCTTGCAGATCGCCAGCCCCAAGCCGCTGCCGCCATAGCGCCGGGCCATGGAGGCGTCCACCTGCGTGAACATGGAGAACAGCCGGGCTTGGGCCTGCGGCGCGATGCCGATGCCGGTGTCGCTGACGGAAAAGCGCAGCCGCGCCGCGCCGGTCGGCCCGGTTGGCCCAAAGCCGCCCGGATCCGGCGCCCGCTCCACGGTCAGGGAAATGCGGCCCTTGGCGGTGAATTTGACGGCGTTGCCCACCAGATTGACCAGAATTTGCCGCAACCGCCCCGGATCGCCGCGCGCCAGCACCGGAACGCCGGGCGTGATCTGGGCGCTGAAGGCCAGCCCCTTGGCCTCGGCGCGCGGGTTGAGGATGTCGATCACGCTGTCCACCAGGGCGGCGACGTCGAACTCCGTTTCCTCCAGATCGAGCCGCCCGGCCTCCAGCTTGGAGAAATCCAGAATGTCGTTGATGATGGTCAGCAGCGCTTCGGCGGATTCGCGGATGGTGCGGGTGAAGTAGAGCTGTTCGTCGTTCAGGCCGGTGTCGAGCAGCAGGCTGGCCATGCCGAGAACGCCGTTCATCGGGGTGCGGATTTCGTGGCTCATCGTCGCCAGAAATTCCATCTTCGCCCGTTCGCCCGCCTCGGCCCGCTCCTTGGCCTGACGCAGCGCCTGTTCGTTGGCCAGCCGTTCTGACAGATCGTGGAAGCACAGAACCGTGCCGCTGCCCCCTTCGCTCAAAGGCGCGGAGACGCATTGGACCGGAATCTCCCGCCCCGTGCGCGTGCGGAAATGAAAGACGCCGCTGACCGGGCCGGGCAGCAGGCCGGCCGCCGCCGGATCCGCCGTCATCCCGGCCAGGACCAGAAAGGGTTGACCCAAAGCCGCGTCGATGGTCACGTCCAACAGCGCGGCTGCGGCGCGGTTCATCACCGTCACCGCGCCGTGCCGGTCCAGACGGCAAATGCCCTCCGGCACCGATTCCAGAATTTGCCGCTGCTCCTCATAGAGCCGGGCGAGATCCTGCTCCGCCTCCCAGCGGTCGGTGATGTCGCGTTCGGACACCAGCAGGATCGGCGCGCCCGTCACCGGATCGTGGGTGCGGCGGATGTCGATGGCGTGGCGGCGCGGCCCGGCGACGGTGTGGGCCAGAGCCTCGCCGGTGAAGCCCGGCGCGTCGCCCGAGGCCACCGCCGCGATGATCGCCTCGGCGTCGTCGGCCCCCACCGCCGCCATCCGCTCCGGTCCGCCGGTCGAGCGCTGGGGATCGCCATAGGCGCGGACCGCCGCCGGGTTGCGCAGGATCGCCGCCCCGTCCATGCCATAGACCGACACCAGAAGGCTGGTGTGGCGCAGCGCCTCGACCATGCGGAGCGACTGGTGGTCGATGGCGTCGCTCGGCATCCGCTGGGCTTCCACCTGCATCGCCAGGCGCCCGCCGTCGATGGTGACGCCCTTGAGGACGCAGCGCACCGAAACCGGCCCGTCTTTCGGGTAAAAAGTCCAATTTTCCTCAACCGTCCTGCCTTCCCGGAAGGCGACGGCGTAGCCGTTCAGCCGCGTGACCGTCGAGGCCGACATCGCCGAGAAGTCACGGGCGATCAGCTCCGCCCGGTCGGTCGCCGCCCACAGGCGCATGGCCGCCCGGTTGGCGTCCCAAATGCCCGGTCGGTCGAGGTCGAACACCCAAATCGGGGTGTCGAGACCATCGAAAACGCGAAACAGGCCGCGATCCAGCGCCGCACCGCTCACGCCACCCCCGTCCCAACCGCCGACGCGGGCAGCGCAAGCGCGGTCAGAACCTTTACCACGCTGTCGCGGCTGATCGGCTTGACCAGCACGGCGTCGAAACCGATGGACAGGAACTCCGCCCGCTCCTCCGGCTGGCCATGGGCGGTGTAGGCGACGATGCGGATTCCCGGCCCGCCCAGCCCTTCGGCGCGGACACGCTGGCAGACCTCCTTGCCCGACATGACCGGCATGCTGATGTCCAGCATGATGAGGGCCGCCGGGTTGGCCGCCAGCCAGTCCAAGGCCGCCGGGCCGCTGTCCACCTGGGCGACGGTCCAGCCCAGCTTGTCCAGCATGCGGCTGGCCAGCAGGCGGTTCACCGGCTGGTCGTCAACGACAAGGGCGTGCAACGGTTGGCTCATCAAGCATCTCAGGCGACGGAACACCGGGCATGCTCGCATTTTTGACCGGCGGGGTGAAGCGGAAGCTTGCCCCGCCCGGTCCTTGCAACAAATTCGTCACAAAGCCACAGCGCGCAGATGCCGCACCGGGCGGCCCGGCGACAGCGCTTCCGCCGACCGGGCGATGGCCTGGGCGTCGATGCCGAAATGGCGGTACAGATCGGCCAGTGTGCCGGTCTGGCCGAAATGCTCCACCCCCAACGCCCGCGTGCGATGCCCGGCGACCGAACCAAGCCAGCCCAGCGTCGCCGGGTGGCCGTCGGCCACCGTCACCAGGGCGCAATGGGGCGGCAGCCCGTCGAGCAGACGTTCGATGTGCGAACGGGCGTGGCTCAAGCCCCGCTCCCGCGCCCGCTGCGCCGCGCTCCAACCCGCGTGCAGACGGTCGGCGGAGGTGACGGCCAGCAAGCCGATGTCCCGCCGATCCTCCCCCAGAAGCCCGACCGCCTCGATGGCTTCGGGGGCGATGGCTCCGGTGTAGGCGATGACGACCTGGGCGTTCGGCCCCGGACGGCGCAGCCAATAGCCGCCATCGACGACGTCGCGCGCCAGCCCCTCGTCCATGGTCCGCGTCGGCTGCTCCAACGCGCGCGAGGACAGGCGCAGATAGACCGCCCCGCCGGTTTCGTCGCGCAGCCAATTGCGTTCGTCCGGCTCCGTTCCGTCCTTGCCGCCGTCGCGCTGCATGTAGTCGAAGGCCCAGCGCATCACCACCGCCAGCTCGTCGGCGAAGGCCGGTTCAAAATAGGCCAGGCCATCCTGCGCCATCCCCACCAGCGGGGTGGCGATGGATTGGTGCGCGCCGCCTTCCGGCGCCAACGTCACCCCCGACGGCGTCGCCACCAGCAGGAACCGCGCGTCCTGGTAACAGGCGTAGTTCAACTGATCGGCCCCGCGCATGATGAAGGGGTCGTAGACCGTGCCGATGGGCAACAGCCGCTCGCCAAACAACGAATGCGACAGGCCCAGCGCCGACAGCATGATGAACAGGTTGGACTCGGCGATGCCCAGCTCCATGTGCTGGCCCTTGGGCGAGAACTCCCAATTGTAGGTCGAGGGGATGCGTTCCTTCTTGAACACATCGGCCATCTCGCGCTTGGCGAACAGGCCGCGCCGGTTGACCCAGGCGCCGAGGTTGGTGGAGACGGTGACGTCGGGGGCGGTCGTCACGATCCGGTTGGCCAGTTCCGACCGCTCGCGCCCCACCTCGTTCAGAATCAGGCCGAAGGCGGCTTGTGTGGACAGGCTTTTCTGGCTGGGAACCGGCAGGGTCGCCGGAACCGGAACCGCCGCCGCGCTGTAGCGCCGCCGCCCTTTCTGGGCGAAGGGCACGCGCGCCAGAAAGGATTCGAGCGTCGCGTCCGGCAGATCCAGCCCCTCGAACGGCTCCCACTCCTGGCCGGGGCGGATGTTGCAGGCGGCGCGGAAACCGTCCATTTGGGCGGGCGTCAACAGGCCGGAATGATTGTCCTTGTGACCGGCCAGCGGCAGCCCCGCCCCCTTGATGGTGTAGGCGATGAAGCAGACCGGGCGGTCGTGCGTGCGGGCCGCGTGGAAGGCGTCGAGCAGGGAGGGCAGATCATGGCCGCCCAAATTGCCCATCAGCCGGGCCAACTCCGCGTCGTCGCGCCGCTCGATCAAGGCCGTCACCGGCCCCTGGTCGCCCAGATCATCCATCAGGCGCCGCCGCCACGCCGCGCCGCCCTGATAGGTCAGCGCCGAATAGAGCTGATTCGGGCAGGTGTCGATCCAGTCGCGCAGCCGCTCGCCGCCCGGTTCCTGGAACGCCGCCTGCATCAGCGCGCCGTATTTCAGGATCACCACGTCCCAGCCAAAGGCGCGGAAGATGTTCTCCAACCGCTCCCACAGCCCTTCGCGGATCACCGCGTCCAGGCTCTGGCGGTTGTAATCGACGATCCACCAGGTGTTGCGCAGGCCGTGTTTCCAGCCTTCCAACAACGCCTCGAAAATGTTGCCCTCGTCCATTTCGGCGTCGCCGACCAGCGACACCATGCGCCCTTCGGGCAGATCCGGGGCGAGATTTTTGGCCTTCAAATAATCCTGGGTCAGCGAAGCGAACAGCGTTTGCGCCACCCCCAGCCCGACCGAGCCGGTGGAGAAATCGACGTCGTCCACATCCTTGGTGCGCGACGGGTAGGATTGCGCGCCCTTGTAGCCCCGGAAATTCTCCAGCTTCGCGCGGGTCTGGTTGCCCAACAGATACTGGATGGCGTGGAAATTCGGGCTGGCGTGCGGCTTGACCGCCACCCGGTCCTCGGGCCGCAGCGCCGAGAAATAGAGCGCCGTCATGATCGCCGCCAGCGAGGCGGAGGACGCCTGATGCCCGCCGATCTTCAACCCGTCCTGGTTCGGGCGGATGTGGTTAGCGTTGTGGATGGTCCAGGAGGCGAGCCAGAGAACCTTGCGCTCCAGCTCCCGCAGACAGGCGAGGTCGGTGGCGGGAATCAGGGTCTCTGTCGTCGCGGCCATGGTTTTGCGCTCCACAAAAAGGCGGCTTATGATTGGTGAAGCCTATCATTTGTGGTCCGGCAGATGTTTGCGAAGTGGCGCGCGCGGCGGCGCTGTTTTAGCATTGGCGGTCGTTTCAACCGGAAAAACAGCAGCGGATGCCAAACCTTAAACTCGACCGCATCGACCGCAAGATCCTGGCCCTGTTGCAGGAGAATGGTCGTCAGCCCAACAACGAGTTGGCCGATCAGGTCGGCCTGTCGCCCTCCCCCTGCCTGCGCCGGGTCAAGGCGTTGGAGGAGGCGGGCGTCATCAGCCGCTATGTGGCGCTGGTCGATCCGGCGTCCGTCGATCTGCCGGTCAACATCTTCGTCAGCGTTGGTCTGGATCGGCAGATTGAGGAGCGCATCGACGCCTTCGAGGCCGCCGTGATGGAGCGGCCCGAGGTGCTGGAATGCTATCTGATGTCCGGCGACGCCGATTATCTGCTGCGCGTCGTCGTCCCGGATCTGGCGAGCTACGAGCGTTTTTTGAAAGAGCATCTGACACGGATTCCCGGCGTGGCTGGCATCCGCTCCAGCTTCGCGCTCAAACAGGTGCGCTACCGCACGGCGCTGCCGCTGGGGCATTTGCCGGGGTGACGCGCTCCCCCGCCGCCTCCCCCGCCGCGAGCGCGAACAACCAGTCGCGGAAAGCGGCGAAGCCCGCCGCCTCGCGGCGGGAGCCGCGATAGACCAGATACCACGCGTGTTGCATCGGCACCGCCAGCGGAAAGGGAACGGCCAGCCGCCCCGCCGCGATGTCGTCCATGATGTAGGGCTGCGGGGCCAAGGCCACCCCCACCCCGTCGATGGCCGCCTGCAAGGTCATGGCGTAGCTGCCAAAGGACAGGCCGTTGGTGTCGGGCGACCCGACCCCGGCGGCGTTCAACCAAAAGGGCCAATCATCGGGCCAATGGCTGACATGCAGCAGGGTGGCGCGGCGCAGATCCGCCGGGGCGCGCAGGCTTTGCGCCAGCGACGGAGCGCAGACCGGCTGCATGGTGGACGAAAACAGATGCTCGGCCTCATGGCCCGGCCAATGGCCGTCGCCCAACAAAACCGCGCAGGTCCATTCTTCGCTCATCGGTGCGCCGCCGCCGCCGGTGGCGATCCGCACCTCGATGTCCGGGTGGGCCATGTGAAAGCGCGACAGGCGGGGAATCAGCCAGCGGACGGCGAAGCTCGCCCCCAACCCGACGGTCAGCACCGGCCCGGAGCGCATCGCTGACACCTGATCGATCTTGCGGGCGACGCTGTCGAAGGCCTCGGTCAGCGTCGGGTGCAGCGCCCGCCCGCGTTCGGTCAGGGTCAAGGCGTTGGCCCGCCGTTCAAACAAGGGAAAGCCCATCCGCTCCTCCAACAGCTTGACCATCCGGCTGATGGCGGCTTGCGAGACGTGCAGTTCGCTGGCCGCCCCGGTGAAGCTGCCATGGCGGGCGGCGGCCTCAAACGCGCGCAGGCCGTTCAGCGAGGGCAGTTTCCGCATCGGCTATCCTTACTTGACCCCAATTTTTCCTGAGGCTGAGCATCGAACAATGCCGTTTGTTCGGCAAGCCTGTCCCGTGCGATGACTGGAACAGAAACGCTGATTCTGATCCATCCTTACGTCGTTTGAGGGGTTGCCATGCTGACGCTTCCACTGATGATGGGGCTTGGCCTCACCGTGCTTGTGACCTCGTTTTTGTCGGGCCTGTTCGGCATGGCGGGCGGCATGGTGCTGATGGGCCTGTTGCTCATCCTGCTGCCGGTGCCGTCGGTCATGCTGCTGCACGGAATCACGCAATTCACCTCGAACGGTTGGCGGGCGTGGCTGTGGCGCAAGCATGTGGAGTGGCGGATTGTCGGGCGCTTTTCCGGTGGAGCGGCGGTTGCGGGTGGGCTGTTCGCCCTGTTTGGCGCGATTCCAGACCGGGGGGTGTCGTTGTTGATTCTGGGTTTGACGCCCTTTCTGGCTTTGGCGGTTCCACAACGCTGGGCGCTGGACGTGCAAAAGCCCGCGCATGGCTGGTTGGCGGGCTTTTCCTGCATGGGGGTTCAGTTGGTCGCCGGGATTTCCGGCCCGTTGCTGGATGTTTTTTTCGTCCGCTCCGCCATGACTCGGCAAAGCGTGGTGGCGACCAAGGCGACGACCCAGGTGTTTGGCCACGCGATCAAGGTCGCTTACTTCGCTCCGATGGTGGCGGGATCGCCCGGTGAAACGGTGGAAAGCGTGGTGATCGTGCTGTCGATCGCCATGGCGTTGCTTGGAACGAACCTGTCGCGTCGGGTTCTGGACCGGATCAGCGATGTTCAGTTTCGCCGTTGGAGTCGCTATCTGGTGATGGGAACGGCCAGCGTCTATCTCAGCCAAGGGGTGTTTCTGCTGGCGTCTCATTGAGGGAATGGGTCGGGATCCTTACTCCTTGGGGGATGTTGGCGGCGTTTGGTTGATGTGAGTTTGAATCGCCCCCAAGGGGTAAGGATGAATCCGTTTCATTCCTTACCGCTCGGGGGCTTTCCATGTCTTGAAGGGCTTGATGGCGGGGTGTTGGCGACTCGGGAATTTGCGACGGACTCAATCCTTACCCCTTGGGGGCGAAATCGCGGTGTTTTGCGCCCCCAGGGAGTAAGGATTGTGGGAGGATCGGGATGGGATTGGTTTTCCAACGGGTTCCGCCGGGTGATTTCCCCCAAGGAGTAAGGGAAGAATCGCCCGATTCGCGGTCTGTGCGGCCAATCGGGCGCTTTTCCAGCCGCCCCTGACCCGTTTTGCGGCGCTGTTTGCGCCATGCGCTTTCACGGCCCGGAGTCTGTTCCAGTTCTAAAAGGATTCATGGCGCGAAAAGCCCAAGGGAATCCACGAGTCGGGGCGATTCTTCCTTACCCCTTGGGGGAATGGACCTTACGGCTTGGGGGCGGTTCCCCCACGCCCCAGGGCGTAAGGGTGTTTCCCCCAAGGGGTAAGGGTGCGGAGGATTTGCGCGGCCAACCCTTTCCTTACTTGTTTTTGGTGTAAGGATTGATCTAGCCTCCGGCGATTGCGGCGGAGGATGTCACATGGCGGGGACGGGACGCAGGAAGGCGCGCGGCGCGGTGGGGAGCGATGCTCCGCCGTCGGGCGACCTTGCCGTTCTTGGTCCCCAGGATCTGGTCGGCGGCGGCGCGATCATCGACGGGACGGTGGATGGCGGCCCGGCGTCCGCCGTCGCGCCGCCGCCGACCAGTTTGCCCGTCCCAAGTCTGGCGGTTCTGCCGTCCGAGGAGGCGCTGACGTCCGCCGGACTGACCGCGCGGGTGGCGAGCGCGACGTTCGAGCGGGACGGCTACAAGCATCTCATCAAGGCGGCGGAGGCGGTTTACAGCTATCCGGCGAATGGCGCGCGGCTGTCGCTTCCGGCGCAGAAGATGTTGAATTTCATGATCCATCTGGCGGGCAGCCAGAATTTCGCCAACAAGCTCTACCGGCTGCCCAAACGGGTGGTGCGCGGCAACCACAAGGGCAACGAGCGGATATTCGACGCGCTGAAGGAGATTTTCGACTCCAGCCTCGTCGTCATCGGCCCCTTTCGCGGGCGGCGGTCGCGCGCCGAACTGCGCATCCTCAGCAGCTACGTCCGGCCGGAGGAGGAGGAGGACAGCGACGCCGCCGACATCCATTTCCAATTCACCGACGCCTTTTTGGAGATCCAACGCTCCTCCCAGCTCTGGGCCAAGCTGTCCGGTCCGGCGATGGTCAAAGTCACCAGCACCTACGCGTTGAAGCTCTACGAGATCGGCATGCAGCGCTACCAGATGGATTTCCCCTCGCTGGAACTCGACATCGACACGCTGCGCAAGCTGCTGAACGTGCCGGAGGGCGCCTACAAGGATTTCGGCATCCTGCGCACCCGCACCATCGACCGCGCCATCGCCGAGGTGAACCAGCTCGCCCCCTTCCGGGTGACGATGCCCGACGACAAGATGAAGCGGAAGGGCCGCAAGGTGGAGGCGGTGACGCTCGATTTCCTCGCCAAGGACGAGGAGGAGGCCGCCGAAACCTATCTGGAGCGCGAACGCCACAGCGCCGGACGCCGCGCCCGCCGCATCGGCTCCGTCGATCAGGTGGCCCCCGTCGGCCCGGTGGAGACGGGGCTGGCCGATCTCGGCCCCCTGCCCGACGCCGACGACGTGAGCGCGCTGTGGGCGGCGGTGCTGCACGCCCTGAAGGGCAAGGTTCCCGCCCCGCTGCTGAGCGAACTGACGCCGGATCGGGTCGAGGACACGCCCCAGGGCGGGCGACGGCTGGTCCTGACCGTCCGCAAGGCGGCGGTGGCCGACACGGCGCGGATGAATCATTGGCCGACCTTCAAATCGGCCCTGTCGTCGTTGACCAGCGGCCTGATCGAAGACGTGACCTTCGAAGCGGCGGTCCGCCGGACGGCGAAAGCCGCCCCCAAGGCGTAAGGATCGCGCGCAAAAAAAGGGTGCTTGGGCGCGCGAACGCCCAAGCACCCCGTTTCTTTGACGTCAGCCCTTGGCCTTCAGCGCGGCCAGACGATCCGACAGGCTGGTCGCGGCGGGTTTGCCGGACGCGGCGGCCATGGCGGCGGCGATGTTGGGATCGTCCTTTTCCGGGGCGGTCGGGGTCAGCAGCTTGGCCTTGGCGTTGGCGGCCTCGGCCGACGCCAGATCCTTGGCGGCGCTGTCCTGCATCGCCTTCAGGGCGACGGTCAGGCCGCTGGTGGTGCTGGCGAGACCAGCGGCGCGGCGGGCGGCTTCGGCTTGACGCTCGGCCATGTCGCGCTGCTGTTCGGCGCGGCCCATGTCGCGCTGGGCGCGCACCAGCTCGGCGCGGGCCGATTTCAGCTTGGAACCGGCGTCGGCGTAGCTCTTTTCCAGCATTTCCAGGAATTGCAGGGCGTCCACCGCGTCCTTGGTTTCGCGTTCGATGTCGGGGGCCATTTCTTCCAGCATGGCGACGATGGTCTCCAGGCTCTTGCCCAGCGCCGCCTGACGGGCCGGATCGCTTTCGCCCTCCAACTGGCGTTGCAGATGCTCGGCGGCGGCCATGCGCTGGGCCGACAGCGTCTTGATCGCGTCGGCTTCGCGCTGCTCGCGGTCATAAACGGCGCGGGCCTCGGCGACCTGACGGCCCAGATCGTCCAGATGCTGCTCCATCGTCCGCAACTCCGCCTCGGTCGCGGATTTGGGATCCCAACGCACCAGCGCCTCCACGGCGCCCTGCACGGCCTGGTCAGTCTTTACGCCAAGAAGGTTGCGGATGAAGGAGAGCATGGGTCTTTTCCTGTCGAACGGGTTGGCGAACGGTTCATTGGGCGCGCCGTCATCAGCGCGTCCAGGCACATGTGGTGTGGGGTCATGGCGCTGTACAGACCCCCGCCCTTACCTCTTGGGGGCATTTTTCGCGCCCCCCGCGCCACATCACCCGGCCATGGCGGCGGCGTTGATGAGGGCGACGCCGATCTGGATGCCGACCAGCGCGGTGGCCGAGGCGACGTTGCCGCCCTCGATCTGGCCGCGCAGGTTGCGGATCAGCAGGGTGGCGACGGCGAAGGCGACCAGTTGCAGGATCACCGCCACCACGCCCCACAGGATGATGTCGAGGATGACCGTGCTGGTCGCCAGCGTCGCCGCCAGCGGAATGGCGAGCGCGATGATCGAGCCGCCCAGCGTCAGCCCGCCCGCCGGGTTGCCGTCGGCCACCAAGCGGGCTTCGTCAAACGGGGTGATGCGGGTGTAGACGGCCACCCCGGCGGCCAGCAGCGCCAGCGTCACGGCCATTTGCAGGAGCAGAACCGGCAGGCCGGCGCCAAGCGCGGAGAGGATCGAACCGAACAGATTTTCCATGGTGCCGCCACTCGACTCAGGACAGGGAAAGGGAAGTGGGGTTGACGTCGATTCCAGCGGCGATCTCGACCGAGGCCGCGCCGTTGCGTTCCACCACCGCCACCAGGATGTATTCCCGCTCCGGCGCGGGGGACGGCGCGCCGGTGGGCGCGCCATACAGCATGGCGTGGCTGGTCAGCGTTTCGGTTCCGCGCAGGGTCTGCAAGGATTCCGCCAGGATGAAGGGGGCGATCCGCGCCGATCCCGGCGACCAGACGCGGGGATAGAGCTTCCCGTCCTTGGTCTGGAACTCCGGCCAGCCGACCATCCCCTCCCGCTCGTCCAGCCAGAAGGACCATTCCTCCTCATTCGCCGGGGCGACGCTGTCGATGGGGGTGAAATAGCGGCATTCGTCGGGTTGCCCGTCGGGGCCGAGATGGATTTGGAAAAAGCCGCCGCCGGGCAGACGCAGCCGGTGCACCGTGGCGTTGCCCGACGTCACCGTTCCGACCCCGTCGATGGAGACCAGACGGTCGCCGCCGGTGTGGGGCGCTTGAACCTTGGTGACGCCCTCCGCCAGCAGGAAGGGGGCGGGGTCGATGGTGACGGCCATGCCCAGCCGGAACAGCGAGGGGCTGTAACGCTGGCCGGACAGCTTCTGATTCACGTAATTGCCGAGCGTTCCGAACAGGCGCACGTCGGAGCCTCCCTTGTTGGTGGTGGCGCTGGATGCGGCGGGTTGACCGGGTTTGGCGCCGTCCATCCGCCGACGGGCGCGCCACAGCAGGAACAGGACCGCGACGCCCAGCAGCAGGATGGACCACCAGACGACGCTGGACATGCCGGATGTCGCCGCCGCCTTGCCGTCGGCCCCGCCCGCGCTCGCCGCGTTGTCGCCGCCGCTGTCGGCGTGGGCAAGACTGAGCGGAACGTCGGGCGGCAGCCGTCCGGCCTCGCGCGGGGTTCCTTCCTGCGCCTTCAGGTTTTGGTCGAGTTGGGCCAGCTTGGCGCGCAGATCGGCGTTGTCCTTGGCCATGCGGTCGGCCTCGGCCCGCCATTCGCGGTAGCCGGGATCGTTGGCCTGATCGTGGAAGAAGGAGGCGTGGCTTGGCTTGGTCAGCGTGTCGAGCATGAACCACAGGAACAGCCCGTCCCAAACCCCGAACCGCCGGGGTGCCGCCACGCTGTAGGGCGGCGGCGTCCAGCCATAGGCGTTGTAGGGGTTCTGGTAAGGGGCCGGGGCCGGACGGGTGGAGGGCGTGCGGCTGGAACCGCCGCCCCATCCCCAGTTCCACGAGCCGCCGGAACTGTTGCTGGCCGCGCCGCTGTTGGCGGGGGCGGCGCTGGGCGGCGGGGCCTTCTTCGCCTCCTGCTGGGTCTTGTATCGGTTCAGCGCGTCGGCGGATCCCTGCTGGCTCAGGGCGCGGTCGCCCGCCGATTGCGGCGCGCTGGGCGCGGCGAGGCTGGGGCTGGCGCCGGGACGCGCGTAGCCGCCGCTCGACGCGCCGCCGCCGCTGGTCGAGGGCGTGCGCGGGGCCGACGGCTTGCTGTAGCCGCCGCTGCCGCTGGACGACCCACTGGATGAGGGGCCGCTGGTCGAAGGCGTGCGAACCGAGGAGGACGACGAACTGGATGGCCGCGAATAACCGCCCGACGACCGCGAGGAGGAGGATGAGCGCGCCCAGGCGTCCCCCGGCGTGGCGACCGCGACGCTGGCCGCAGCCGCGCCCAACAGCAGGGACGGCGGCGGCAGGCTGGCGGGGTTGAACGCCAGCAGCGCCGCCATGGCGAGCGCGCGCCAGCGACGCCCGATCATGCCGGTCCCCGCCGGGATTGAACCGCCCGGATGGTCGTTCGTTGAGAGGCCCACAGCGCCGTCATGCCCGCCCTTCGCTCCGCCCACCTGTCGGAATGTTGGGGCCACCATGCCAGAAGACCGCTCACATGGCGAGCGATTCGCCCGATTCTGTCAAACTTGTCATCGTTTTACGGTCATGAAACCGGCGACGGACCAGGGTTTCCCCCAAGGCCCTTCACTCCCCCGGAACCTCGCGCTCCAGCTCTTCCAGCCAGATCCGGGCGTTGCCGTCGGACGGCGCGCGCCAGTCGCCGCGCGGCGACAGGGAGCCGCCCGCCGACACCTTCGGCCCGTTCGGCATGGCCGAGCGTTTGAACTGGCTGAAGCCGAAGAAGCGGCGCAGGAACACGCGCAGCCAGTCGCGGATCTCCGCCGGGGAATAGCCGCGCCGCTTGTCCAGCGGGTAGCCGGTCGGCCAATCGCCCGCCGCCGCGTCGCCCCAGGCGTGGCGGGCGAGAAAGGCGATTTTCGACGGGCGGAAGCCGTGGCGCAGCACGTAATACAGGGTGAAATCCTGCAAATCATACGGCCCGACCACGGATTCGGAGCTTTGGATCGCCTGCCCGGCCTCCACCGGCACCAGTTCGGGCGAAATTTCCGTCTTCAGGATTGCGTCCAGCGTCTCCAACACCGGGTCGGGGAACTGACGCCCGCCGATCACCCAGCGGATCAAATGCTGAATCAGCGTCTTCGGCACCCCGGAATTGACGTTGTAGTGCGACATCTGATCGCCGACGCCGTAGGTGCACCAGCCCAAGGCCAGTTCCGACAGATCGCCGGTTCCCAGCACGATGCCGTTGTGGTGGTTGGCCAGCCGGAACAGGTAATCGGTGCGCAGCCCCGCCTGCACATTTTCAAAGGTCACGTCATAAACCGCCTCGCCGCGCGCGAAGGGGTGCTCCAAATCGGCCAGCATTTGGCGGGCGGCGGGGCGGATGTCCAGCTCCCGCCCGGTGACGCCCAGCGCGTCCATCAACCGGATGGCGTTGGTCTTGGTGCCGTCGCTGGTGCCGAAGCCCGGCATGGTGTAGGCGAGAATCCCGCTGCGCGGCAGCCCCAGCCGGTCCATGGCGCGGGCGGCGACGATCAAGGCGTGGGTGGAATCCAGCCCGCCCGACACGCCGATGACCAGCCGTTCGACCTTCGCCGCGCGCAGCCGCTGGACCAGCCCGGCGACCTGGATGTTGTAGGCCTCGTAGCAATCCTGCTCCAGCCGTTCGGCGTTGGCGGGGACGAAGGGGAAGCGCGGCACCACCCGGCGCAGGCCGACGTCGCCGCGCGGCGGCTCCAGCCGGAAGGCCACCCGGCGGAATCCGCCGGTCGCCGCCCCGTGCAGGCGGCGGTTGTCGTCGAAGCTGCCCTGGCGCAGCCGTTCCTGCCGCAGCAAATCCAGGTCGATGTCGGCGACCGCCATCTGGTCGCCGTCGGGAAAACGCTCGCTTTCCGCCAGAATTTCGCCGTTTTCAAAGATCGACGCCTGCCCGTCCCAGGCCAGATCTGTGGTCGATTCCCCCACCCCGGCGGAGGCGTAGAGATAGGCGGCCAGACAGCGCGCCGATTGCGATTGGCTGAGCAGCCGCCGGGTGTCGGCCTTGCCGATGGTGATGTTGCTGGCCGACAGGTTGGTGAGCACCGTGGCCCCGGCCAAGGCCGCCACGCCGCTGGGCGGCATCGCGACCCAAACGTCTTCGCAGATCTCGGCGTGGACGATCAGGCCGGGAACGTCCGTCGCCTCGAACAGCAGGTCGGGGCCGAAGGGCGCGGTCAGCGCGCCGACCCGGACGCTTCCCCCCGCCATCCCCTCGCCCGAGGCGAAATGGCGGCGTTCGTAGAATTCCCGGTAATTGGGCAGATGGATTTTCGGCACGACGCCCAGCAGCCGCCCGCGATGAATGGCGACCGCCGTGTTGTACAGCCGCCCCTCATGCAGCAGCGGCGCGCCGACCAGCAGCAGCGGCAGCAGATCCGCCGATTGGGCGACCAGACGCTCAATGGCCTGGACCACCGCGTCGATCAACGGATCCTGCATCAGCAGATCGTCGATGGCGTAGCCCGACACCGACAATTCGGGGAACAGGGCGACCGCCACCCCTTGATCGTGGCAGGCGCGCGCCGCCGCCAGGATCGCGTCGGCGTTCGCCTGCGGATCGGCGAGCGCGCAGCGCGTCGTGCAGGCGGCCACCCGCGCGAATCCATGCCGATAGATGGAGGTGAAGCTCATGACCCTGCCCCGACAATCCTGCCCTTGCGTCGCCGCCAGCATAGCAGGATTTTTTCCAGATCGGACAAAGCAGCTTTTCCGCGCCGCATCATGCGCATTCTTGCACAACCGATGCGCAAAGTTTCCTGTCGATACCCATATGCGCGATGGCGCACATGAAGGCCAACATCATCCGGGAGGAAAACCACAAATGACGACCGAACTCCATCACCTGATCGGCGGCAAGAAGGTCGCGGGCACGTCGGGCCGCTTCGCCGACGTCTTCTCGCCGATGACCGGCGAGGTGCGGGCCAAGGTTCCGCTCGCCAGCGTGGAGGAAATGCGCGCCGCCGTCGAAAACGCCAAGATCGCCCAGCGCGGTTGGGCCGCGCAGAACCCGCAAAAGCGCGCCCGCGTGCTGATGCGCTTCCTCGACCTTGTGCAGCGCGAGTATGATTCGCTGGCGCTGATGCTGTCGCTGGAGCATGGCAAGACCATCGTGGACGCCAAGGGCGACATCCAGCGCGGTCTTGAGGTGGTCGAGTTCGCTTGCGGCATCCCGCATCTGCTGAAGGGCGAATTCACCGACGGCGCCGGTCCCGGCATCGACATCTATTCGATGCGCCAGCCGCTGGGCGTCGTCGCGGGCATCACGCCCTTCAACTTCCCGGCGATGATCCCGATGTGGAAATTCGCCCCGGCCATCGCCTGCGGCAACGCCTTCATCCTCAAGCCGTCGGAGCGCACGCCGTCCGTGCCGATGCGTCTGGCCGAGTTGATGCTGGAAGCCGGTCTGCCCGAAGGCGTGCTGAACGTCGTCCATGGCGACAAGGTGGCGGTGGACGCCATCCTGGACGACCGCGACATCAAGGCGATCGGCTTCGTCGGCTCCACCCCGATCGCCGAATACATCTACACGCGCGGCACCGCCGCCGGTAAGCGCGTCCAGTGCTTTGGCGGGGCGAAGAACCACGCCCTCATCATGCCGGACGCCGATCTCGATCAAGCGACCGACGCGCTGATCGGCGCCGGCTTTGGCGCGGCGGGCGAACGCTGCATGGCGATTTCGGTGGTGGTCCCCGTGGGCCGCAAGACCGCCGATGCCCTGATGGAGCGTCTGGTCCCCCGCGTGGAAGCGCTGAAGATCGGCCCGTCCACCGACAGCGCCGCCGATTTCGGCCCGCTGGTGACGCGCGAGCATCTGGCCAAGGTCAAATCCTACGTCGATCTCGGCGTGCAGGAGGGCGCGACCCTGGCGGTCGATGGCCGCGACTTCAAGATGCAGGGTTACGAGAACGGCTATTACATGGGCGGCTGCCTGTTCGACCATGTGAAGCCGGAAATGCGCATCTACAAGGAAGAGATCTTCGGCCCGGTGCTGTCGGTCGTCCGCGCGGATTCCTATGAGGAGGCGCTGAGCCTGCCGAACGAGCATGAGTATGGCAACGGCGTGGCGATCTTCACCCGCGACGGCGACGCCGCCCGCGATTTCGCCGCCCGCGTCGATGTCGGCATGGTCGGCATCAACGTGCCGATCCCGGTTCCGCTCGCCTACTACACCTTCGGCGGTTGGAAGCGGTCGGGCTTTGGCGATCTGAACCAGCACGGCCCGGATTCGGTGCGCTTCTACACCAAGACCAAGACCGTCACCTCGCGCTGGCCCTCGGGCATCAAGGAAGGCGCCAGCTTCGCCATCCCGACGATGGATTGATCCGTTCGGGCGAACGTCTGCGATGATGGAACGGGCGGTCGGATCAAACCTGACCGCCCGAACCGATGAGGTGAGGTGCACCGATGTCCTTTGAACTGTCCGAAGACCAGCGCGCCATCCGCGACATGGCGCTGTCCTTCGCCCGCGACGAATTGGCCCCGAACGCCGTCGAATGGGACCAGAAAAAGCATTTCCCGGTCGATAAACTCCGCGCGGCGGGCGAACTCGGCATGGGCGGCATCTATGTGTCGGACGAGTATGGCGGGTCGGCCCTGTCGCGTTTCGACGCCGTGGTGATTTTCGAGGCGCTGAGCCAGGGTTGCCCGACCATCGCGTCCTACATCTCCATCCACAACATGGTGGCGGGGATGATCGACGCCTTCGGCTCGCCGGAGCAGAAGGCGCATTGGCTGCCCAACCTGTCGCGCATGGAGTGGCTCGCCAGCTATTGTTTGACCGAGGCCAACGCCGGATCCGACGCGGCGGCGCTGCGCACGCGGGCCGCGCGCGACGGCGACGATTATGTGCTGAACGGGGCCAAGCAGTTCATTTCCGGGGCGGGAAGCTCCGACCTGTATCTGGTCATGGCCCGCACGGGCGAGGACGGCCCCGGCGGCATCAGCGCCTTTTTGATTCCCAAGGACGCGCCCGGCCTGTCCTTTGGCGCGAACGAGCACAAAATGGGCTGGAACGCCCAGCCGACCCGCGCGGTGATCCTGGAGGATGTCCGCGTCCCCGTCTCCGCCCGCTTGGGCGAGGAGGGCATGGGTTTCAAATTCGCCATGAAGGGTTTGGACGGCGGGCGCATCAACATCGCCGCCTGCTCCATTGGCGGGGCGCAGGCCGCTTTGGATGCGGCGCTCAAATACATGGGCGAACGCAAGGCGTTCGGCCAGACCATCGACCGTTTCCAGGCCCTGCAATTCCGCATCGCCGACATGGCGACGGAGCTGGAGGCCGCGCGCACCTTCGTCCACCGCGCCGCGTCCGCCCTTGACGCCAAAAGCCCGGACGCCACCCGGCTGTGCGCGATGGCCAAGCGTTTTGGCACCGACACCGGGTTTGAGGTCGCCAACAACGCCCTGCAACTGTTCGGCGGTTACGGCTATCTGTCCGACTATGGCGTGGAAAAGATCGTCCGCGATCTGCGCGTGCACCAGATCCTGGAAGGCACCAACGAGATCATGCGCCTGATCGTCGCGCGCAGCGAAATCGCCCGGATGGCCTGAAATCTCCCTCTCCCGCTTCGGGAGAGGGAAGGGGCCCATGCGCAGCATGGGAAGGGTGAGGGGTTCACCACGACGTCAGCCTTTGATCCTTGGCTTCCCCCTCACCCAGCGCCTGCGGCGCCACCCTCTCCCGAAACGGGAGAGGGAGACAGAACCAAATCAAACCAAACGCAACGGGAGAAACGACCATGGCTGTCATCGGGTTTATCGGGTTGGGCAACATGGGCGGGCCGATGGCGGCCAATCTGGTCAAGGCCGGGCACAGCGTCCACGGTTTCGACCTGTCCCCGGCGGCCATCGACGCCGCCAAGGCGGCGGGCGTGACCATCGGCGACTCGCCGGTCGCCGTGGCGCGCGAGGCCGAAATCGTCATCACCATGCTGCCCAGCGGCAAGCATGTGCTGAGCGTCTATGACGGGGCCGAGGGCATTGTCGCGGCGGTGAAGCCGGGAACCCTGCTGATCGACAGCTCGACCATCGACGTGGATTCCGCCCGCAAGGCCCACGCGCTGGCGACCGCGCGCGGCGCGGTGGCGGTGGACGCGCCGGTGTCGGGCGGCGTCGGCGGCGCGGCGGCGGGAACCTTGACCTTCATGGTCGGCGGCGAAGCGGCGGCCTTTGACGCCGCCCGCCCGATCCTGGAGGCGATGGGCAAGAAGATCGTTCCTTGCGGCGGGGCCGGGGCCGGTCAGGCCGCCAAGATCTGCAACAACATGATCCTCGGCATTTCGATGATCGGCGTGT
The DNA here is from genome assembly GCF_003590795.1 of Azospirillum cavernae. Taxonomy (GTDB): domain Bacteria; phylum Pseudomonadota; class Alphaproteobacteria; order Azospirillales; family Azospirillaceae; genus Azospirillum; species Azospirillum cavernae. Next base: position 116,370 of record NZ_QYUL01000004.1, on the reverse strand, counting down.
GCGAGGCCTTCGTGCTGGCGGAAAAGCTGGGGCTGTCGCACCAGTCGCTGTACGACGTGGCGTCCACCGCGTCGGGTCAATGCTGGTCGCTGACCAGCTATTGCCCAGTCCCCGGCCCGGTGCCGACCAGCCCGGCCAACCGCGATTACCAACCGGGCTTCGCCGCCGCGCTGATGCTGAAGGATCTGAAGCTGGCGCAGGAAGCCTCGCAAAGCGCCGGCGCCCCGACGCCGCTCGGCGCCGCCGCGACCCAGCTTTACGCCATGATGGCGGCGGCGGGCGAAGGCGGAACCGACTTTTCCGGCATCATCCGCATGCTGCGCGGCGAGGGGTGAGCCAAATCATCGGCGTTACGGCGGCAGGAACAGACCCTGTTCCCGCCGCACCGCGTCGGCGATGAAATCGGCGGTCATGGCGATGCGGGCGAGCGACCGCATGTCCTCATGCACGATCAGCCAGAAAGACCGGGTGATCGACACCTGTTCGGGCAGGACGGGGCGCAAGCTCGCCTCGGCCCGCGCGATGAAGGCGGGCAGCATGCACAGGCCCGCCCCGGCCACCGTGGCGTTGACCTGCGCCACCAGACTGCTGCTTTTGATGCGCGGGGCGATGTCGCCGATGGCTTGGACGTAATCCAGTTCGGGCGCGAAAATCAGATCGTCGATGTAGCTGATGAAGGAATGACCCGCCAGATCCGCCCGGTCGGCGATGGCCGGATGGGAATCGAGATACCCCGCCGAGGCGTAAAGGCCCAGCCGGTAATCGGTCAGCTTGCGGGCGTAAAGCCGCCCTTCCTGCGGGCAGGACAGGCTGATGGCGATGTCGGCCTCCCGCTTGGACAGGCTGAAGACGCGCGGCATGGCGACAAGCTGCACCTCCAGATCCGGGTGCCGCTGGCAAAGCGCGCCGATGCGCGGGGCGAGGAAGCAACTGCCGAACCCGTCGGGCGCGCCGATGCGCACGGCGCCGGACAGCGACAGGTCGCCGTCGGCCACCATGCTTTGGGCGAGAAAGGCGGCGCTTTCCATCGCCTCGGCGGTTTGTTTCAGCCGTTCGCCCTGGGCGGTCAGGGTCAGGCCGCTGGGCCGCCGTTCAAACAGGGTGACGCGCAACGCCTCTTCCAGCGCGCTGACCCGGCGGCTGACCGTGGTGTGGTCGGCCCGCAACCGCTGGGCCGCCGTGGTCAAGGTCCCGGCGCGGGCGACGGCGAGGAAATAGCGCAGATCGTTCCAGTTGAAATCTGACATGTCCGGCGGCGACGCGATTCCTGAATGTTGGCCCTGCCGCGATGGCGGGCCGCACTGTCCCACCAACCCGCCCGCCTGACAAGTGCGGCGCATCGCAGCGGCTTGGGGGGCGACACGCTTCGCCGCCCTCTCCCTCTGGGAGAGGGAAGGGACCCATGCGCAGCATGGGAAGGGTGAGGGGGCGACAAGGAACATGGTGGTTCGCGTCTCTTGGATCACCCCTCACCCTCCCCGCCTTCGGCGGGTCCCCTCCCTCTCCCGAGGCGGGAGAGGGCCAGCCAGTTACCCCCCCATGGTGGATTTGCGGGCGGACAGCAGGATGCTGGTTTCGGTGGAGGCGATGCCGGGGATTTGCCGCATGCGGCGCAGGGTGTCGTCGAAGCCTTCCAGCGTGTCGGTTTCGATCTCCGCGATGATGTCCCAGCGCCCGTTGGTGGTGTAGAGCGTCCGCACCTCTGGGAAGCCGTTCAGCCGCGCCACCACATTTTCCGCCGCGCGGCCTTCCACCTCGATCATCGTGATGGCGCGCAGCGCCTGGCCTTGCGCGCCGGACCGCACGGTGACGGTGAAGCCCAGAATGACATGCTCCTCCACCAGCCGGTCGATGCGGGCGCGCACGGTGGCGCGCGACACGGCCAACTCGTCGGCGAGGCTGGCGACGGAGCGGCGGGAATCCGCGCGCAGCAGCGACAGCAGGCGGTAATCAAGATCGTCCATGCCAATCTGATAAGTCAGTCTTCTCAGAATGTCAAAAAGCCTGCTCATTTTTTGCAGTTTCCCGGCTTTTTATCGCCTCCTTCGCCCGCGATACTGTGGGTCAGGCCAATCAAGCGCCCAGCCCTGCGGCGCGGAGGAGAGACGAGGATGACCATGCCGGACGACGCGACGCGCCCCCCGATCCAGCTTCTTGGCGTCCCGGTGGATGTCGGGGCCGGGCAGAAGGGCGCCTCCATGGGACCGGCGGCTCTGCGCATGGTCGGCCTGCTGGAAACGCTGGAGGAGTTGGGCTTCGCCGTGCGCGATCTGGGCGATCTGACGCCCAAGCCGTCGCCCGAGGGAACCGATCCGAAAGACCGCCGCGCCCAGATCACCGGCTGGTGCCACGCGCTGGCCGAACGCTCCTACGGCATGATGCGGGACGGCGCGTTTCCGATCTTTTTGGGCGGCGACCACAGCCTGTCCATCGGCTCGGTTTCCGGCGTCGCCCGCCATTGCAACGAGACGGGGCGTCCGCTGTTCGTGCTGTGGCTGGACGCGCATGGCGATTTCAACACGCCGACCACCTCGCCGTCGGGCAACATCCACGGCATGCCCGCCGCCTTTTTGTGCGGGGAGGAGGGGTTTGACGGCATCGTGCCGGACGCCTTCCGCGCGCCGGTCGATCCGACGCGGGTCCATCTGTTCGGCATCCGCTCGCTCGACCATGGCGAACGGGTGTTGTTGCGGGCGCGCGGCGTGGACGTCGCCGACATGCGGCTGATCGACGAGTATGGCGTGGCCGCCCTGCTGCGCCGGATCATCGAGAAGGTCCAGGCGGTCAACGGTCATCTGCACGTCAGCCTGGACATTGATTTCCTCGACCCGTCCTTTGCGCCCGCCGTCGGCACCGCCGTGCCGGGCGGGGCGACCTACCGCGAGGCGCATCTCATCATGGAGATGCTGCACGATGCGGGCGTCGTCGGTTCGCTGGACATCGTCGAGCTGAACCCCATCCTCGACGAGCGGGGCAAGAGCGCCCACGCGCTGGTCGATCTCGTGGCGAGCCTGCTGGGCCGCCGCATCCTGGACTGTCCGGCGCGGAGCCTCTGAATCATGATCCCCAATCTGAACATCGTTCCCTTCGTCAGCGTCGATCACATGATGAAGCTGGTGCTGAAGATCGGCGTCGAACGCTTTCTGACCGAACTGGCGGCCTGCATCGAAGAGGATTTCCGCCGCTGGCACGCCTTTGACAAGACCCCGCGCGTCGCCTCCCACAGCGCCGACGGCGTGATCGAGCTGATGCCGACCAGCGACAGCCGCAATTACGGCTTCAAATACGTCAACGGCCACCCGAAAAACACCCGCGAGGGCCGCCAGACCGTCACCGCCTTTGGCGTGCTGTCGGACGTCGCCACCGGCTATCCGGTGCTGATGACGGAAATGACGATCCTGACGGCGCTGCGCACGGCGGCGACCTCGGCGGTGGCGGCCAAGCCGCTGGCCCCGCGCGGGGCGACCTGCATGGCGATCATCGGCAACGGCGCGCAATCGGAATTCCAGGCCTTGGCCTTCAAGGCGTTGCTGGGGATCCGCGAGTTGCGCCTCTACGACATCGACCCCGACGCCACGGCGAAATGCGCCCGCAATCTGGCCGGGATGGGCTTTTCCATCACCACCTGCCGCAGCGCGCAAGAGGCGGTGGAGGGCGCGCACATCATCACCACGGTGACGGCGGACAAGCAATACGCCACCATCCTGACCGACAACATGGTCGGGGCCGGGGTCCACATCAACGCGGTCGGCGGCGATTGCCCCGGCAAGACGGAGCTGCACCGCGACATCCTGCTGCGCTCCGACATCTTCGTGGAATACCCGCCGCAAACCCGGATCGAGGGCGAAATCCAGCAATTGCCCGCCGATTACCCGGTGACGGAGCTGTGGCAGGTGCTGACCGGCGCGGCGGAGGGGCGGCGCGACGCCCGCCAGATCACCCTGTTCGATTCGGTTGGCTTCGCGACGGAGGATTTCTCCGCCCTGCGCTACGTCCGCGACCAGATCGTCGGCACCGGCCTGTATCAGGAACTGGACATGCTGGCCGACCCCGACGAACCACGCGACCTGTTCGGCATGCTGCTGCGCGCGGCGTCCCCGCCGGGGGCGGTCGCGGCTTAAAGCCTCGTCACACCCTTTGGCGACGTTCCGCCCCCTCCCCGGCCCTCCCCCGCTGACGCGGGAGAGGGGGCCTGGAGCCTTGTCGGCGCGCGGCGGAGTTCCCTCTCCCGCGTCAGCGGGGGAGGGTTAGGGAGGGGGCAAGGCCCCGCCGAATGGGCGACAGGCCGTTTGAACTCTCAGCGCGCTCGGGCTTCGCCGATTTTGCGGGGGCGGGGCGTGTTGTTTTGGCATTTTCCGCATCTGGAGGTGGCTTGACAGCCGCCAATTCAGTCAGCTCTTGCCGAACGCCAGCGACCAATGCAACTCTGCGGGTGGACAACAGCACGTCGGACAGACGCATGACGCCGATTCTTCAGTCTTTGACAACCCTTCCATCCTATCTGCTCTTCGTGGCGGTGATGCTGGGGTTCCTGTTGCTGTTCATCGTGGCCTACACCGCCGTCACGCCGTATCGCGATCTGGCCCTGGTCCGCCAGGGCAATATGACGGCGGCGCTCACCCTGGGCGGCGCCATGATCGGTTTCGCCCTGCCGTTGATGAGCGTCGCGTCCCACACCAGCAGCGTCGTCGATCTGACGGTCTGGGGCGTGATCGCGCTGGTTTCACAGCTCCTGGCCTACGCCATCGGCTCACGGATTCTGTTGCCGGATTTCCGCGCGGGCGTCGAATCCGACCGCACCGCCTATGGCGTTCTTCTCGGCAGCCTGTCGATCGCCGTCGGGCTGCTGAACTATGGCTCGCTGACCTACTGAGTCCGAAAGGGATTCCGATGAAGCGCTCGCGCGCCGTGGCGGCTTTGCTGCTGGGCGGGGTCAGCCCGATCATGGTCGCTTGCTGCGATGACAGCCCAGAAACCGCGACCGTCTATCCCTCCGTCGAAGCCTGCGCCGCCGAGATGGCGGCGAAGGACTGCGCGGCGGCCTTCGCCACGGCGAGCAAGAAGCACAACGCCAAGGCTCCCCGCTTCGCCAGTCAGGAGGCTTGCGAGGCCGAAATGGGCGATTTGGCCTGCGTCTCGGCCAACGAAAGCCGGGAAAGCAGCGTGAGTCATGGTTTCGTCCCGGCGCTCGTCGGCTTTATGATCGGCCGCAGCCTGACGGGCATCCACCCGCAGCCGGTCTATTTCGACCGCCAGGGCTACGCCCGCAGCGGCAACGCCCAGATCGGGCGCGCGCCGGTCCCGCCGCCCCGCCAAGACGAGGCGGAATCGGGATTGGGCCAGGCTTCCTCAGGTTCCGGTTCCTACTACCAGCGCGACCAGTCCAACGCGGGCAAGGCCCTCACGGTTACGATGGCCGGGCGCAACGCCGGATTCGGCGCGACCGGCTCGTCGCGCTGTTCCTCGGGAGGCTGACGCCATGGACCGCGTCCAAACGTCCCCCCGCCCGGATTGGCAGGCCCAGCTTGATGAGATCGGCTTTCCATTCCATACGGACGCAGACGGCACGCCCTATTGGGATGAACGCGCCCATTGGCGCTTTTCCCTTGCCGAGATCGAAACGCTTGAGGCCGCCGCCGAGGAGGTCTACCGCCTGTGCGAGGAGGCCGTCGGCCATGTCGTGGAGCGGGGGCTTTACGAGGCCGTCGGCATCCCTGACTGGGCCGCCCCGGCCATCGAGGCGAGCTGGGCCGAACGCGACACGCGGGACATGGCGCTTTACGCGCGTTTTGACTTCGCCTGGAACGGCAAGGATGGGCCGCCGCGAGCGCTGGAGTTGAACGCCGAAACGCCGACCGCGCTCTACGAAACGGCGGTCGTGCAATGGTGCTGGCTTCAGGACGTCCACCCGGAGGCCGACCAGTTCAACAGCTTGGAAGAGGCGCTGGTTGAGCGTTGGCGGGCGCGGGCGCGGGCCTTTCCCGGCCTCGCGTCGCACGAGGAGGCGGTTCATTTCGCCTGCTTGACGCCGCACCCGGAAGACGAGGCGACCATCGCCTATCTCCAGACGCTGGCGCTGCGGGGGGGCATGACCACCAAGGCGATGCCCATCCAGGCGATCCGTTACGACGACGCTTCTGGGTATTTTCTGGACGATTCCGGCCTGCCGATTCGGCACCTGATGAAGCTGTACCCTTGGGATTGGATGATCCGGGAGGCGACAGGCCGTGAATTGCTGGCCGCCGCCGAACAGGGCCGGATTCGGATGATTGAACCGGCCTGGAAGATGGTGATGGCGTCGAAGGGGCTGTTCGCCCTGCTGTGGGAGTTGAACCCCGGCCATCCGAATCTGCTGCCCACCGCGCTCGACCGCGCACGTTTTCCAGCGGGCGGCACGGTGGTGGCCAAGCCGCTGCTCGGTCGCGAGGGCTGCAACGTCAGCATCGCCACCCTGGACGCCGCAGGCTTTCCGGTCGAACAGCCAATCGCCCAAACGGGCGGGCCTTATGGTGAGGATGGCTGGGTGTATCAAGCCTTCACGCCCTTGGCGGAAGCGGATGGCAATTACGCCGTCTTCGGCGTCTGGATGGCTGGCGGCACGCCTTGCGGGTTGGGCGTCCGCGAGGACCACAGCCTTATCACCGGCGACATGAGCCGTTTCGTCCCTCATCGAATCGCTCGTGGCTGACCGCTGTGGATCACCATGCCCCCCGCATACGCGGGGCTGTGATTTTGTCCAGCCATAAGCCCATGGAATTTGGCAGTATGGCGGCGGGGCCGTCTGATTCAGGGAAAACGTGACCGTGGGAACATTGAAACGGGTCGCCGCGCTGCTGCTGCCGTTGCTGGCGCTGGTCGCCGCCCCCGCCTGGGCCGAGGGGCGGCGGGTCGCCCTGGTGTTGGGGAACAGCGCCTACCAGCACGCGCCCCCTCTGCCCAACCCGGTCAACGACGCGCGGGTGATCGGCGAGACGCTGGCCAAGGCGGGGTTTGAGTTGATTGGCGGGTCGGCCCAACTCGACCTGGACAAGACGGGGACGGAGCAGGCGATCCGCAAATTCGGCGCGCGGCTGGCCGGGGCCGACGTCGGGCTGTTCTATTACGCCGGGCATGGCGTGCAGGTGCGCGGCAGCAATTTTCTGCTGCCGGTGACGGCCAACCTGACCAAAGAGGCCGACGTCCGTTATGAGTTGATCGACGTCAGCGTCGTGCTGGACGAGATGACCCTGGCCGAAAGCCGGTTGAACATCATCATTCTGGACGCCTGCCGCAACAACCCGTTCGGCGGGCGCGGGCTGCGGTCGGTGTCGTCGGGTTTGGCGCAGATGCAGGCCCCCGCCGGAACGATCATCGCCTACGCCACCCAGCCGGGCGCGGTCGCCGCCGATGGCGAGGGGGCCAACAGCCCTTACACGGAGGCTCTGGCCAAGGCGGTGTCGAAGCCCGGCGACACCGTGTTCGACGTGTTCAACGACGTCGGCGTGACGGTGAAGCGCAACACCGGCGGCGCGCAACAGCCCTGGGTGTCGGCCTCCCCCATCGAAGGGCGCTTTTACTTTCTGGGGCCGACCACGGTGGTGACGCCGCCGCCCGCCGCCGCCGCGCCCGTTTCGACGGACAAGGAGATGGCCTTTTGGGACAGCGTGAAGAGCAGCGCCAATCCCCGCATGTTCGAGGCCTATCTCCGCCAATTCCCGCAAGGCACCTTCGCCGCCATCGCCGAGGCCAAGATCGCCGAATTGAACAGCCCGGCGGCGGTGGCGCGGGTCGCCGCCGTTCCCTCCATTCCCGCCGCCCCGCCTTCCCCCTCTTCGGCGTCGCCCGCGCCGCCGCCCGCCGCGCCGGTGGAGCTGTCCACGCCCGCGCCGCCTCCCGCCCCTCCCCCGCCGGTGGTCGCCGCGCTGGCCGCGCCCCCTCCTCCGGCTCCGGTGCGGCGTTTGGACGTGTCGGCCATCCCCTATCTGCCCGCCAAGGCGCGCGACGCGCTGGCGCGCTACCCGGATTTGCCGAGTCCAAAGGCCATCGCGATTTCCCAGCGCGGCAACTACGCTTATTTCACCAACAAGACCAACGCCCGCAGCGAGGAGGACGTGAAGCGCAGCGCCCTGCAATATTGCCAGTTCAACGCGGAAGAACCCTGCGCCCTCTACGCCGTCGGCGACGCCGTGGTGTTCGATCCGAAAATCGGCTTCAAGGCCACCCCGGTGGCGATTCCCGGCAGCGGGCGTTTCGATCCTGAACTGGTGCCCTTCGTCTCCGACCGCACGCGCGAGGTGTCGATGACGAATTACCAGCGCAACCCCGACCACAAGGCCATCGCCCTGACCCCCAGCGGCGTCTGGGCCGCCGTCTGGGGCCGGGCGTCCGACGACGAGGCGCGCGAGGCGGCGCTGGAGCAGTGCCAGCAGCGCAGCGAGAAAATGGAGTGCTACCTCTACGCGGTCAACGGCCAAGTCGTGTTTGACGAGGAGCGCTGAGCCGCCTCCACCCCCTCAGGGCGTGATCCCCGCCGCCTTCAGCTTTTGCGCGATGGTGGTGTGCGACACGCCCAGCCGGGCGGCCAGCTTGCGGCTCGACGGGTAGAGCGGCCACAGTCGGCGCAGCAAATCGGCCTCGAACCGGCGTTGCGCGGTCTGCCAATCGGGGGGGAGGTCGCCTTCACCCGTCCCCTCGTCGCCGCCGCTCCGCCCGTCGCGGCTGAGGTCGAGATGCTCCAGCCCGATGACCGGCCCGTCGGCCAGGGTCAGGGTGCGGAACACCACATTCTGCAATTGGCGCACGTTGCCGGGCCAGCCATGGTTGGTCAGCCGCTCCAGCGCTTGCGCGGTGAGGCGCGGCTTGGGGCGGCCGATCTGCGCCGCCGCGCCGCCGAGAAAGCGATCAACCAAGCCCGGAATGTCCTCCCGCCGTTCGCGCAGCGCCGGAACATCGACCCGCAGCACCGACAGGCGGTACAGAAGATCCTCGCGAAACCGGCCATCGCCGCACAGGCGGGCGAGGTCGCGGTGGGTCGCCGACAGGATGCGCACCGACACCCGCCGCTCCTGCTTGCCGCCCACCCGGCGAAAGGTGCCATCCTCCAGAAAGCGCAGCAGCTTGGATTGCACATAGGGCGACATCTCGCCGATTTCATCCAGGAACAGCACGCCGCCGTCGGCCAGCTCCAACAGCCCCAGCTTGCCGTCGCGCGTCGCGCCGCTGAAGGCGCCGGGGGCGTAGCCGAACAGCTCGCTTTCCACCAGATTTTCCGGCAGGGCGGCGCAGTTCAGCGCCAGAAAGGGCGCGGCGCGGCGCGATCCGGCCCCGTGGATGGCGCGGGCCACCAGCTCTTTGCCGACGCCGGTTTCGCCGCCGATCAGGACCGGGGCCTCGACGTCGGCGAAGCGGCGGATGCGGTCCTTGACCTGGGCGATCAACGGCGATTCCCCGACGATGCGGTCGAGCGTGCCGCTTTCCCCCGGCCCGACCAAGGCCAACTCCCGCCCGATCCGTTGCGAGGCGCGGAAGATGACCAGCCAGCCGCCGCCCGTCTTCCCGGCGCCCGTTTCCGCTTTCGTCGCCACCAGCTCGGCCAGATAGGCCCGGCCATCGACGGTCAGCGCCAGCGATCCGCCGCCCGCGTCGGCGCGCAGCCGGGCGGCGATGGCGGCGGGCAGTGTGGCCGACGGGCCGATGATCGCCTGGGCCGCCGCGTTGGCCGCCGCGATCCCGCCATCGGGCGCGACCACCAGCAGCGGGTCGGGGAAGGACGCGACCAGCGTTTCCAGCGCCTCGCGCCGACGGTCGCCGGGCAACGCGTCGATCGCCGCCACGGATTGGACGCCGGGGATCCATTCCAGGGCCATGCGCAGGCGCGGCAGGTCGGCGTCGCGCAGGCCCGGCACATGGGCGTAGACATGGCCGGTCTCCACCTCCAGCCGTCGCAGGTCGAACCCGGCGCGCGCGATGACCGCCAAAATCTCGCTGGTGATGCCAAGCCGGTTTTCGCCACGGATGTCGAGCATCATCGTCAGAAATTCCTTACAGCGTCAGAAATTTCTTACACCCGCGCCAGCCCACGGGAAAGCCGGGATTTCACAAAATCCGCGTCGCGGCTGTAAGGAATTCCTGACGCTCTATTCGGTCGATCCCCCGAAAACCGCCGCTTTTCCACGCTTGGCCCGCGCCTTGCGATGATGGGGGGCATCCACGCCCCTCCCCGCATCACGAGGCTTCCCATGTCGTCGTCGCTCAAGCCGTCATCGCCCGCCGCCGGTTTCGCCACCCGCGCCATCCACCATGGCTATGACCCGATGCAGCACAACGGCGCGCTGGTGCCGCCGGTCTACATGACCTCGACCTTCGCCTTCCCCGACGCCGCCACCGGCGGCCAGCGTTTCGCCGGAGAGGGCAAGGGCTACATCTACACCCGCCTTGGCAACCCGACGCTGAATCTGCTGGAAGAGCGGTTGGCGATCCTGGAGGGCGGCGAGGCGGCCTTGGCCACGTCGTCGGGCATGGGGGCCATCACCTCGGCGCTGTGGACCATCGTCCAGCCGGGCGACGAGGTGATCGTCGACAAAACCCTGTATGGCTGCACCTTTTCCTTCCTGCGCCACGGGCTGGCGCGCTTTGGCGTCACCGTCACCCATGTGGATCTGACCGACGTCGCCAATCTGGAAGCGGCGCTGTCCGACAAGACCCGCGTGGTCTATTTCGAAACGCCCGCCAACCCCAACATGCGCGTCGTCGACATCGCCGTCGTCGCCGCCGTGGCGCATCGTCATGGCGCGCTGGTGATGGTGGACAACACCTATTGCACGCCGCTGCTGCAACGCCCGCTGGAGCTGGGGGCCGATCTGGTCGTTCATTCCGCCACCAAATATCTCGGCGGTCACGGCGATCTGACGGCGGGCGCGGTGATCGGCGGGGCCGAATTGCTGGGCCGCATCCGCATGGTCGGGCTGAAGGACATGACCGGCGCCGTGCTGTCGGCGTCCGACGCCAACCTGATTTTGCGCGGGCTGAAGACGCTGGAATTGCGGATGGAGCGTCATTGCTCCTCCGCCCGGCTGGCCGCCGATCTGATCGCCGCGCACCCGGCGGTGAAGGCCGTCCATTTCCCCGGCCTGCCCAGCCACCCTCAGCACGCGGTGGCCAAGCGGCAGATGAGCGATTTTGGCGGCATGATCGCCTTTGAGTTGATGGACGGCTACGCCGGCGGCCTGCGCTTCATGGACGCGCTGCGCCTCGTCACCCGCGCCGTCAGCCTGGGCGACGCCGAAACCCTGGTCCAGCACCCGGCCAGCATGACCCACTCCACCTACACGGCCGAAGAGCGCGCGCTGTACGGCATTTCCGACGGTCTGGTCCGCCTGTCCATCGGGCTGGAAACCCCCGCCGATCTGCTGGCCGATCTGTCGCAGGCGCTCGATCACGCGGGCGTCGCGATGAGCGTGGCGGCGGAATAAGGGGCGCGGCAAAGAAACCCCCCCGCCGACGGGAACCGTCAGCGGGGGGCTGGGTCTGTCAGGGTGGTTACGCGCTGCGCACGGTGGCGATGAAGGCGCCGACCTCGCGGCGCAGATGATCGGCTTCGAGCGCCAGAGCTTCGGATGTGGCGCGGACGTCGTGGGCGGCGGCCCCGGTCTGTTGAACCGCGTTGGACACGCCGACGATGTTGGACGACACCTCGCCGGTGCCATGGGCGGCTTGGCTCACGTTGCTGGCGATGTCGCGGGTGGCGGCCCCCTGCTCTTCGATGGCGGCGGCGATGGTCGCGGCGATTTCGCTCATCTGGCTGATGGTCTGGCCGATGCCGCCGATCACCGTGCGGGCGCCGCTTGTGGCGGTTTGGATTTCCTGAACCTTGGATTGGATCTCGTCGGTGGCGCGCGCGGTCTGGGTGGCCAGGGCCTTCACCTCGCTGGCGACGACGGCGAAGCCCTTGCCCGCTTCGCCCGCGCGCGCCGCCTCGATGGTGGCGTTCAGCGCCAACAGGTTGGTTTGGGCGGCGATGCCGCTGATGAGTTCCACCACCTGCCCGATCTGCTCGGCGGCGACGACCAGCCCCTGGATGGCGCCGTTGGCCCGTTCGGCGTCGGACACCGCCTGCTGGGCGATGCGGGTCGAATTTTCGACCTGATGGCCGATTTCGCCGATGGAGGCCGACAGCTCTTCCGTCGCCGAGGCCACCGTCTGCACGTTGACCGAGGCTTGTTCGGACGCCGCCGCGACGATGGTGGACCGTTCGCTGGCCTGGGTGGCGGTGGAGGACAAAGCGGTGGCGGCGCGCTGCATCCCTGTCGCGGCGTTGGCCACGGTCTCCACAATGCCTTGAACCGCGCCTTCAAAATTGTCGGCCAAGCGCATCATCGTCTGCTTGCGTTCGGTCGCGGCCCGCTGTTCGGCGGCGGCCTGTTCGGATTCCAGACGCTTCATCTCCTGGGCGTTGGTCTTGAAGATCTCCAGGGCGCGGGCCAGTTCGCCGATTTCATCGCGGCGTTGCGCGTCGTTGACGTCCACGGTCAGATCACCCTGGGCCAAGCGCCCCATGGCGAGGGTGATGCCACCCAAGGGGCGCGTGATGGCGCGCGAAATCAGCCAAGCCAGCAGCCCGCCGAGCAGCAGCGCGGCGACTGTCACCGCCAGCCCCAAGCTTTTGGCCGAGGACACCGCCGCGTCGGTCATCCGTTGCAATTTTTCCTGATCGGCGACGGCGTTTTGACGGATCGCGCCGATCCGCTCGTTCACGGCCTGTCCGTTTCGCTCCATCGCCTCTTCCCGAACGGTGCGAAGCTCCGCGTCCAGAAGGGCGATTCGTTCGATTCCAGCCACATAGTCTGGCAACTTCCCAACGATTTCCGTCAGTTTCGCTTTTGACGGCTCTTCAGAGAAGCCGCTCAACAAACTCTGCGTCTTTGATTGCAGGTTGGTCAGATCGGAGCGGATCCGGGTGAGATCGGCCGGCTTGTGCTCCGCGACGAAGCGGGCGACGAGGACGCGGACCAGAAGGAATTGTTCGCTGAAACCGGCGACGATGACGGTGCGGTCCAGGCTGCCGCCGCGCTTTTCAAGCTGAACCGTTTCGCTGAGGGCGGTTCGGATTTCCGCGCCCTTGGCGTTGACGATGGCGGCGATCAAGGCCTCCCGCTCGTTGCGCAGAGCGACCAGCCGGTCGAACCCCTGCGAGAACTGATGCCCCAGCCCGGCGGCCTCGGTCGCCAACCGACGATTTTCGGCCAGATCCATGCGCTCGCCGACATTTTTCAGAGTGTCTTGAAAATGGCTCAACGACTTGTGGACGCTGGCGGGCGCTTCCTGACGCCCGGTCGCCAGGAACTCTTGCGCGGCGCTGAGCGCGTCGGACACGTCGGTGTCGGCCTCGCCCAAGAGGCTGGCGATTTTGGTTTGGGTCGAGAAATGGCGCATGGCGTCTTCACTGGCCTGCAAACCCGTCCAGGACACCGCGCCCAATCCGACCAGCAGGCACAGCGTGACGCCGAAGCCGGTGTAGATCTTGGTCGCGGTCCGCAAATTGGCGAAGGCGTTGGCCTGTGACGCCGGCTGTTGGAAATTTTTTGTCATCAGAATCACTCCGCCCGCGAACCGGCGCTGGAAGGCTTCCCAATCCATCGCCCTGTATCGGTCGCCCGTTCAAGAACGGCGCCAGCGGATGCCGGGCGAAAATTGGCGGAAATGCCGATTTCGCCCGGCTGTTTGTCGCATTTTGAGAATGACTGTGGGATTGGCTTTGGCAATTTGCATGTCTTGGAACGGATCCATTAGCATTTTGCCATATGGAAATCCCACGCTTGCGAGCGAGCGCCGCCCCGCGTTCAGCCGAAGAATTGCCCGCCATTCACCTCGATCACCTGCCCGGTGATGTAACCGGCCAGCCGGTTCGAGGCGAGGAACAGATAGGCGCCGACGCAATCCTCCGCCGTTCCCAGCCGTTTCAACGGGATGCGCGCCGCCGTTTGCGCCAGCTTGTCCGGGGTGGAATAGCGGTCGTGGAAATCGGTGGCGATGGTGCCGGGGGACACGGCGTTGACCCGAATCCCGTGCGGCGCCAACTCCGTCGCCAGCGACCGGGCGAGGCTGGCCTGGAACGCCTTGGCGGCGCTGTAGAGCGAGGATCCGGGGCTGCCGCCGGTCCGACCGGAGATCGAGCCGGTGTTGACGATGGCCCCGCGCGACGCGATCAAGGCGGGCAGCGCGGCGCGGCTGGCGATCAGGGCGGAGGCGGCGTTCAGGTCGAACTGCTGTTGCAGGAAATCATCGTCGATGTCGGCCAACGCCACCCGGCCCAACATGGTTCCGGCGTTGTTGATGAGGATGTCCAACCCGCCGAGCGTTTGCACCGCCCGCTCCACCACGCCGCGCGTCTGCGCCCGGTCGGCGAAATCGCCGGTCAGCGGGACCACGCCGCGACCGATGCGGCTGGCCAACGCGGCCACCGCCGTTTCATCGCGACCGTGGATCGCCACCCGCGCGCCCAGTTCGGCGAAGGCGCCCGCCACCGCCGCGCCGATGCCCCGGCTGCTGCCCGTCACCAGCACGCGTTTGCCGGTGAAATCCTGGCCCAGAAGGTCGGTCGGCCAGCGTTGTTCGGTCATGGTGGAGGCTCCCTGTCGGATGGTTCACGGTCTGATGTTGCAGGTGCGTGCGCGCGAATTGGAACAAACATCGGCGCGTTTGTGTTCCTAAAGGATCATAGGGGCGTGCGGCGCGGCGCGTCAACGCGGGGGATGGATGGGTTTATTCCCTCGGGATTGTTGTGCGAACGCGAATAGAGTTGTCGCAACAGTCAGATTTATCCCCGCCCCATGAACGACTAACTATGTCTTCACCGCCAAGGCACAGCCGACGGCGCACAGAACTCCGCCCCACCATCGGGGCGCCGCGTTAAAAAGGAAAACATCATGTTCGTTCGCACGCTCACAGCGGCCACCCTGTCGCTTGCCGTTTTCGCTTCGGGCGCCGCTTTCGCCAGCAGCAACTTCGACAGCCTGTTGGCCAACACCAAGGCCGCCGCCCTCACCGTCACCGCCGTTCAGGCCGAACGGAGCGACCGCGATCTCGCCAACTCTTACATCGTCATGGCGGAATCATTGGCCAAGCAGGGCGACGAGGCCAAGGCCCTCAATTTTCTGACCTTCGCGCGCGGCAAGCTCGGCCTGCTCCGTCAAGAGCGGCTGGCTGCCCAGTAACCCCACCCTTCTCCATCGAATTTTGTTTTTCTGAAAGGACCATCACCATGTTCGCTCGCACCATCGCCGCCGCCGCCCTGTCGCTCGCCGTTCTGACGTCGGGATCGGCCTTCGCCGCCAGCTTCGACAGCCTGCTGGCCGACACCAAGGCCGCCACCGTGTCGGCCCAGGTCGAACGCAGCGACCGCGACCTCGCCAACAATTACATCGTCATGGCGCAGTCCATCGCCGGTCAGGGCGACGAGGCCAAGGCCTTGGGTTTCCTGAACTTCGCCCGTGGCAAGCTGGGTCTGGTCCCGTCCGACAGCGCCGTGGCGCAGGCGCAGGCCGGGGCCTCCTTCCAGAGCAGCGATCTGGCCGGAACGGGTTCCCTGCACTGAGCCTTGCGGCTGACCATCCGTTGAAAAACCGCGTGGCGGGCGCGTTGAGCGTTCCGTTCCGGCTGTGATGACCGCCCGATCAATTCCTTGCCGTGACTGCGTGCCCTTTGATCCGGGACGTCGCGGCGAGGATGATCGGACAGCGGTCTTTTGGCATGTCCGCTTTACGCGACGTCCTCGGCCTCAAGGTCGATGGTGACGCCGCTGTCCCGTTCGGGATCGACGCCGTGATCGCGCAGCAGCTCCGCGCGGATCTCGGCCAGCTTGGCCTTGCAGCGGGCGTAATCCGCCAGCAGAGCCTTGCGCCGATCTGGGACTGCGCCGGTTTTGGCCGGGCGCAGCGATTGTTTGAAGTCGATCAGTTGCCGACGGGTGACGTCCGGGCGGATCAACCCGACCGCCTTGGCCCGTTCCAACTCGTCGGGCTTCATGGTGACGATCTGATAGGCGACGCTTTCCGCCCCCGGCAGCATGTCCAACGCCAAGCGCCCGCTGTCGATGGCCTCGGCCACCGCGCGGAAACGGTAGGCGGTTTCCACCGAAAACGGCATGTCGCTGACGATCATCGCCTCGAACTCGCCATGGGCCAAGGTGTCTTTGGCGCGGTTCAGATAGCGGCCAATCGATAGGAATTCCTTGCGGCTGCGGTTCCAGTGATAGCGGATCTCCTGCGCGAACTCCTCGCGGGTCCGGCAGGGAACAATCGCGTCGCTGATGTCCGTCGCCCGCCGGTCGCCCTTGGACGGCGGAATGGTTGACGGCGGCAGGGGTGAGCGTTGCGGAACGACGGCGGGCGCCGGGCGCGGCGGCGTTTCGGTGCTGGACGCCGGCGCCTTTGGCGCGGCGGCGGCTTTCTTGATGAAGGATTTGACGTTCGCCATGCTCACAGCCCCAACTCATGCCGCACGAAATACCAGGCCCCCAGACATTCGTCGGCCCCGTTGACCGTGCCGACGTCAACGATGGAACAGCCGATGTCGTCGACCCGGTGCATGTCCTCGATGTCCGGCACCTCGTGCGGCACCAGACGCCCGACCCGGCCCAACTCCAGCTTGGCTTCGCGCAGGCTGACCGAGCGCCGTTTCACCCGGTTCAGCAGAAAGGCCGCCGGGCGGCCATACTCGCGCAGGAAACCCATCCAGGGAATGACGCTCATCTTGTCGAACCGCCCGACGCCGGTCGGCACCAGCACCAGATCGGCCCGGCGCAGCAGAATCTTGACGCTTTCGGGAAACAGCTCGACCGAGGGCGGCGTGTCGATGAACACCACGTCATAGACGCTGGCGTCGATGCGGGCCAAGGCGGCCTCCACATCGTCCAACGAGCCTTCGTAATGATCGACGCGGGCGACGTCGTGCGGGCGGCGCAAATCATGCCATTGGCTGAGCGTGCGCTGCGGATCGAAATCCAGCGTCGCCACCCGCATGCCGTCGCGCGCCGCCGCCACGGCGGTGTTCTTGCAGCTTGTCGTTTTGCCGACCCCGCCCTTCGGCGCGCTGTACACCACCCAGCGGGCGCCGGTCGAGGCTGGTTTCTGTACCGGCTTTTCGGCGCGCGGCTTTTGGCGCTTGGTCGCGGCCACGGCGGTCGGGTTGGCCATCGAATCCCCCTAAAACGGCGTTGCACCGTTCTTTTAGCCGATTGCCGGGGGGGCCGGAAGACCAAAAGGACGCCCGCCGCACGAAGTTTTTCTCCGCGCGCCGGGCATTTCTGTACCAATGGCGTTACCAGTAACGCTTTTTTCTGTACCGCGCTGGGTCCGCCCGGCTCAGGCGACGGCCACCGCCGTTCCGGTTTCGCTCTTCACCAGCTTGTGCAGGGCGGTGGAGGCTGAGACCTTGCCGCCTTCGGCGTAGGATTCGTGATTCCGTTCGATGTGGCGCAGGTCATAGAGATAATTGACCATCACGCCGTGGGACTGCTTCAGCCCCTTGGCCGACAGGTCGGCCATCGGGTTGATCCGCTCCAACCGGGCGCCGTTGCCCAGATGGAAGCGCGCCACCGGATCGACGGGCCGCCGGTTGGCCCCCTGCGCCTTCAGGAAATAACGGGCGGCGACGCTTTGCAGCAGCGGGGACATCGCATCCACCACCGCCGGGTCGCGATGCCACCCGTCGCTGTCCAGCGCCGTCAGCCGGGTCTTTTCCTCCGCGCTCAGCATGCCAGCCTCTTTGGCGCGTTCCTTGGCCAGCCACCCGGCGAAGCCCGGCACCGGCGACAGGGTGACGAAGTTGGTCAGGCCGGGCAACTCCCGGCTCAACTCCTGCACCACCTGTTTCAGCAGGAAATTGCCGAAGGAAATGCCCCGCAAGCCGTCCTGGCAGTTGGAAATGGAATAGAAGATCGCCGTCGTCGCCTTCGCTGTCGGCATCGGCTTGCGGTCTTCCGACAACAATTCCGCGATGGACGAGGCGATGCCGTCGGTCAGCGCGATTTCCACGAAAATCAGCGGCTCATCGACCAGTTGCGGGTGAAAAAAGGCGAAGCATCGGCGGTCCGGCGGCTCCAGGCGACGGCGCAGATCCTCCCAATCATGGATGGCGTGGACCGCTTCGTACCGGATGATCTTGTGCAGAATGTTGGCCGGGGTGGACCAGTCGATCCGCCGCAGAACCAGAAAGCCCCGGTTGAACCAACTGGAAAAGAGATGGGCGAAATCGGCGTCCATCGCGTCGAAGCCGGGAATCGACGCGGCGTGTCGCAACGCCTCCTCGCGCATCCGCACCAGACTGTGGGTGCCGCCGGGCGCCAGATTCAGGCGGCGGATCAACTCCTGCCGCCGGGGTTCGGCGGCGACGTGCAGGTCAATCGCCCGGCGGTCGTCGGGATCGGCGGTCCAGGCGGCGATGGCCTGCTCCAGCCGTTTGCGGTCAGGGCCGAACCGTTCGGCCAGGGCCGCCAGAAAGCGTTGCCGCTCCACCCCGTCCGCCGCCGCGTAGCGGGTCAGGATCTCCTGCGCCAAGGCCACGCCCGACGCCTCGCCCCGCCCCGACAGCAGGGCGTCGCACAACCCGATCAGATCCTGCGGGGGACTGTCGGCGCCGTCGCCGCGCGACAGGCCGACCAGCGCCCGCCCCCGGTCGGCGATGGTTTGCAGAAGATCGCCAAAAAAGGATCCATCCATCATGCCGCTCCCCCGTTGCGGCGGCGCCCGATCACGCCGCCCGCTTGTCGAAATGGTCCTTGTGGGCGTCGCGCAATAGGTTTTTTTGCACCTTGCCCATGGTGTTGCGCGGCAGCTCGTTGGTGAAGACGACGGCCTTCGGCACCTTGAAGTTGGCGAGCTGCTCCTTGCAGGCGCGCGCCACCGCCGCCTCGTCCAGCGCGTCGGCCCCTGGCTTGCGCAGGACGACGGCGACCACCGCCTCGCCAAAATCGGGGTGCGGCACGCCGATCACGGCGGATTCGACCACGCCCTCGATGGCGTCGATCACCGTCTCAACCTCTTTGGGATAGACGTTGAAGCCGCCGGAGATCACCAGATCCTTGGCCCGCCCGATGATGTGGACATAGCCGCGCTCGTCGATCTTGCCGACGTCGCCGGTGATGAAATAGCCGTCGGCGCGGAACTCCTGCGCCGTCTTTTCCGGCATCCGCCAATAGCCGATGAAGACGTTCGGCCCCTTCACCTCGATCACGCCGATGGCGCCGGGGGCGGTGATCGGCGCGCCGGTCTTCTCGTCGGCCACGCGGACGGACACCTCGGGCAGCGGAAAGCCGACGGTGCCGGGGATGCGCTCGCCGCTCAACGGGTTGCTGGTCAGCATGCCGGTTTCGGTCATGCCGTAGCGCTCCAGGATCGGCTTGCCCGTGCGCTCGAAAAACTCCCGGTGGGTGTCGGCCAGCAGCGGGGCGGAGCCGGAGATGAACAGCCGCATGTGCGCCGTCGCTGCGCCGGTCAGGCGGTCGTCGGCCAGCAGGCGGGTGTAGAAGGTCGGCACCCCCATCATCACGGTGGCGCGCGGCAGCAGGCGGAACACCGCGTCGGGGTCGAATTTCGATTGGAACAGCATGGAGGAGCCGTTCATCAGCACGCAGTTGATGGCGACGAACAGGCCATGCGTGTGGAAGATCGGCAGCATGTGCAGCAGCACGTCGTCGGGCTGGAAGCCCCACAAGCGGTGCAGCGTCGCCGCGTTGGACGCCAGATTGCGGTGCGTCAGCATCGCCCCCTTCGACCGCCCGGTGGTGCCCGAGGTGTAGAGGATCGCCGCCAGATCGCCCGACGCGCAAACCACGGTGTCGAAATCGGTCGGCTTCCCGGCGGCGCCGTCGGTCAGGCTGCCCTCGCCAGCGGCCCCCAGGGTCAGAACGGCGCCGACGCCCGCCTCACTCGCCGTGTCGCGCAGCCCTTCGGCGGCGGCGGGCGCGCACACGAAGACGCGCGGCGCGGCGTCGGTCAGGAAATAGGCGACTTCGGCGCGGGTGTAGGCGGTGTTCAGCGGCAGATAGGCCGCGCCGACGCGCAGGCAGGCCAGATAGAGAAAGACGGCTTCCGCCGATTTCTCCACCTGCACGGCCACCCGGTCGCCCTTGACCACGCCAAGCTCACTCAACAGATGGGCGTAGCGGGCGCTGGTCGCGGCGAGATCGGCGTAGCTGAGAACCGCGCCCGACGCCAGTTCCAGAAAGGGCGCGTCGGGGTTGGCCGGAAAGCGCGCGGCGACGATGTCGTAAAAATTCTCGCTCATAATGGGTCGTTTCCCTTCAAAGCGGGGAGATGGGCGCCTCCCCGTGCCGATTCAGCCTTTTTTGACAAGCGACAGGATCAGGTCAACCACGGTCTTTTGCGCCGCCGCGCGGGCCTCCGGGTTGCCGCCGACCTGCGGGCCTTTCTGGACGCAGGCGTCGGTGTAGGCGAAGGGGGCGTTTGTCGCGGCGTTGATCAACTGCCCCGGCGCGCGCTCTTCGATGCTGCAATCCCGCACCGTTTGCGCGGTGGCCGCCACCATTGGGCCGTCGCTCAACGGCGAGTCGAAGCCGTGATGGGCGTCGGGGTAGCTGGTCAGGGTGACGGCGGCCCCGGCCTTTTGCAAACGCTCCACCTGGGCGGCGCAGGTCCGCAGCGGGTTGTAATCGTCCGCCGCCCCATGAATGAGGTGGATCGGACGCGCCACCGGCTTGAGATCGTCGATGTAACGGGTGGCGCAATCCGGGTAGAAGGGGATGTAACCCGCGAACTCCGCCCCCGAACGGTTCCACAGGGCGTGGAAACGGGCGAGCGACGCGTAGAAGGCGGCCTGCCCGCCGCGCGAGAAGCCCATCAGCACGACGCGCTGCGGATCGACGCGCGGGTGTTTGGCCAAAATCTCCAGTGAGCGGTAGATGTCGAGGATGAGGTTGAGACGGCCAAGCTTGGCCTGATCGGCGGAGGTGGAGACCAGACCCCGCCCGGTGAAGCCATCGATCGCGAAGGTGGACACGCCCTGCGCGTTCAACAGCCGCGCCCACATTTCGATGTTCGGCCCGATGCCGCCGGAGCCGTGCATCAGCACGACGACCGGCAACCGCCCCTCCCCTTGTGCCACGCGGAACTCGCCGGTCACGGTGACGGGAACCGCGCCAGCGCTGTCCCCGGTGAGGAATTGCCCGTCGCTGAGGGTCAGCGATGGGATGGAATGCAGCTCGACGCGGTTGGCGATGGCCGCGCGCTCCTGCGCGGCGGCGGGGGCGAAGGCCGCGCCGAAAGCGGCCAGGGTGAAGACGGCGCCCGCGATGAGGCGGCGCGGGGAAAGACGGGTTGCCACGATGGCGCTCCTTGAACAAGGTCGGCTTGAACGGTGGCGGCTTTCAGCCACCTTCTTTTCGGGGAAGCGGGCGGTCAGGACCCGTACACCCAACCCGGCAACGCGGTGGCGATTCCCGGAAAGAAGCACAGCAGCAGCACGCACAGGATCATCAACCCGACGAAGGGCATGACACCCCAAATGACGTCCTTCAGCGGGATGTCGGGGGCGATGTTTTTGATGACGAAGATGTTCAGCCCGACCGGCGGGTGAATCAGCCCCATTTCCATCACCACCATCATGATGACGCCGAACCAGATCAGATCGAACCCGGCGGCGCGCAGCGGCGGCAGGATGATCGGCGCGGTCATCAGGATGATCGACACCGGCGGCAGGAAAAAGCCCAACACCACCACCATCACCAGAATGGCGGCCAGCAGCACCCAGCGCGACAGATGCAGGGCGACGATGGCCTCCGCCGCGCTCTGGCTGATGTGCAGATAGCTCATGACGTAGGAATAGAGCAGCGACATGCCGATGATCATCATCAGCATCGTCGATTCCCGCAGGGTGGAGGTCAGCATCGGCCCGAACTGGTCCAACCGATGCGCGCCATAGACCACCGCCACCAGCGCCAGGGCCAGAACCCCGCCCAGCCCCGCCGTTTCCGACGGCGTGGCGAAACCGCCATAGAGCGCCACCATCACGCCGGTCAGCAGAATGACGAAGGGCAGCACGCGCGGCAGCGACGACAGCTTTTCCCGCGTGGTGAAATTCTCTTCCTTCAGCAGCGGCGAGTCCAACCGGCCCTCGCTCAACGCCATCCGCTTTTCCTTGCGGAAGCGGGCCACGGCGTAGATGGCGAACAGCACGACCATCAGCAGGCCCGGCCCGATGCCCGCCAGGAACAGCCGCCCGAGCGATTGCTCCGCCGCCACGGCGTAGAGGATCATGGTGATCGAGGGCGGCAGCAGTATGCCCAGCGTGCCGCCCGCCGCGATGATGCCCGCCGCGAAGCCGCCGGAATAGCCGCGCCGCCGCATCTCCGGGATGCCCGCGCTGCCGATGGCCGAGCAGGTGGCCGGGCTGGATCCCGCCATGGCGGCGAACAGGCCGCAGGCGAACACGTTGGCGACGCCCAAACCGCCCGGCACCTTGTGCAGCCAGGCGTGCAAGGCCGAATAGAGATCGGCGCCCGCCCGCGATTTGCCGATGGCCGCGCCCTTCAGAATGAACAGCGGGATGGTCAGCAGGGTGATGCTGGCCATTTCCTCGTAAACATTCTGCGCCACGGTGTCGAGCGCGGCGACGGGCATGAAGATCATCATGAACAGCGTCGCCACCAGCCCCAGGGCGAAGGCGATGGGAATCCCGGAAAACAGCACGCCGAAGGTCGCGGCGCCATACATCAGACCCAGTTCCAACGCGCCCATCACCCGGCCTCCCCGTCGGACAGCAGGCTGTCCAGGATTTGCAGAAGAATTTGCAGCGCCAGCAGCGACATGCCCACCGCCATGAAGGAGTAGGGAATCCACAGCGGCGGCGCCCAAGAGGATTGCGTCACCATCCCGTCCTCCCACGCCTCGTGAAACAGGCTCCAGGATTTCCAGGCGAAGAAGGCGCAAAAGCCGAAGGACGCCACGTCGGCGGCGAAGCGGCGGACGCGGTCCACGGCGGGCGGCAGCAGATCGGCGAGCGCGTCGATGGCGACATGGCCGCGCCGCGCCTGCACCCAGGCCGCCGACATGAAGGTGGCCCCGACCAACAGGAACACCGCCATTTCATCCTGCCAATCGGCGGGATGGTGGAAGGCGTAGCGCGTCACCGCCTCGTGCGTCAGCACCACCCCGGCGGCCACCACGGCGACCGAGGCCAGCACGACCACCACGCGGTTGACGAAGGCGAGCGCGGCGCCGATCAGCCGCAGCGACGGCGCGCGGACCACCGGCCCGCTGGCCCCGCCAAAGATCAGGTTGCGTTCGGCGGCGGACATCAGACCTGCTCCGCCAGCTTGAGCAGCCGGGCGCCGTCCTTGGTCCGTTCGGCGAAATCCTTCCAGGCCGTCTCACGGGCGATGTCGGTCCAGCGCCGCACCGCGTCCGCCGTCATGTCGGCGGTGGAGACCCCGGCCTTGCCGTAAATCTGGGCGATGCGGGAATCGTCGGCCTGCGCGGCGGGATAGCCGAAATCCTCCATCTCCAACCCGACCTGCTCGACCACCTTTTGTTGGTCGGGGGTGAGGGAATCAAAGATGGTCTTCGACATCATCAACGGTTCCAGCATGAACCAATAGCTGTGCTGCTTGGGCACCGTCAGATGCTTGCTCAACTCCTCCAGCTTGAAGGAAATCAGGCTGGTGGAGGAGGTGATCGCGGCGTCCACCGCGCCGGTCTGCATGCCCGCGTACAGCTCGTTCGACGGGATGGTGCTGACCGCCGCGCCCGCCGCCTTCAGCATCATGTCCATCTCGCGGCTGCCGCCCCGGATCTTCATGCCCTTCACGTCCTCTGGGTTCATCACCGCCCCGGCGCGGGACGCCGTGCCGCCCGCCTGCCAGATCCAGGTCAGCAGCTTGACGCCCTTGGAGTCCATGATCCGGGTCAGTTCCTGGCCGATCGGCGCGGTGCGCCAGCGGCGGCCCTGCTCGTAGCTGGT
Source organism: Azospirillum cavernae (assembly GCF_003590795.1). Lineage (GTDB taxonomy): Bacteria > Pseudomonadota > Alphaproteobacteria > Azospirillales > Azospirillaceae > Azospirillum > Azospirillum cavernae. The sequence goes on along the minus strand of NZ_QYUL01000004.1, from coordinate 92,418 downwards.
GACGAGGCAGGGCATCAGGCCCAAATTCGCCTCCGGCACCTCGCCCCCGGCGTAGGGCATCGGGTAGAGCGAAAGATCAAGCGCGCCTTTGCGCAGCGCGCTGAACTGGGCCAGCGTCTTCATCAGCGAGGAGCTGGGGTAGATCTCGAACCGCAGGGTTCCGGCGGTGCGTTTTTCCACCTCGGCGGCGAAGCGGCGGGTGATGCGGTCGCGGAAATCGCCCTCCTCCAGCGTGCCGCCGGGGAATTGGTGGGAGATTTTCAGCGTGCGGGCGTCCGCCGCCCAACCCAGGCGGGACGCGGCGATGATGGCGGGGGCGGCCAGAGCGGCGCCGACCAGGGCGCGTCGCGAAACGATCATGATGCAGACCTTTCCAAGCGGCAGGGCCAGCCGGGCCGACGGCGCTGTCGCAGCGGCGGCGGGTGGACCTGCGGAAACACGAAAGCGGTGGCGGCGCGGGGGCGTCCCGCAAAACCACCCGTCAGCGGCGCGGGTCAGCGAAGGCGGCGTATGTCATGGGGCTTCCTCCTGTATCGCGTTTTTGGCTTCTTGCATGCGATATCGTGTCTTATGTATGCCAAACTTTGTTGGGCATGACAATTGTTTTTGCGTTTGTGTATTCTTGAACGGCGGGATCGGTTAAAATCCGCCGCCGCATGGGAAACAGGAGCCAGCATGTCGATGAACGAGAGCGTGAGCGAACGCGCTGAACCCCGGCAGAACCGCGCCGACCAACTGCGCGACCTGATCGAGGAGGACATCGCCTCGGGCCGTCTGCCCCCCGGCTCCCGGCTGGAGGAAAGCGCGCTGGCCGAACGCTTCAAGGTGTCCCGCACCCCGGTGCGCGAGGCGCTGGCGCAACTGGCGTCGGCGGGTCTGGTGGAGATGCGGCCCCGGCAGGGCGCGGTCGTGGCGACGCTCAGCGTGGAGAGCATTGTCGAGATGTTCGAGGTGATGGCCAATCTGGAATCGCTGTGCGCCGAGCTGTGCGCCCGCCGGATGACCGCCGCCGACCACGCCAACCTGCTGGCCCTGCACGAGCGCTGCAAGGCGGTCAGCGAGAATGGCGACGTCGAGGCCTATTATCAGGCCAACCGCGAGTTCCATGACGCCATCTATGTCGGCAGCCACAACCGCCATCTGGAAGAGATGACGCGGAGTTTGCGGAACCGGGTGTCGTCCTACCGCCGCCTGCAACTGCGCCATCCGGGCCGGATGCGGCGATCCTGGGCCGAGCATGACGCGATTGTTCAGGCCATCATTGCCGGGGATTCCGACGCCGCGCGCGACGTCACCAAACGCCACATCGCCATCCAGGGCGACACCTTCACCGATTTCCTGGCGGCGCTGCGCGTGTCGCGCCTGGACGTGGCCTGAGCGGACGCCTTGTTCGGAATGAGACTTTTCTTTGCGCGAAGTGTTTGCGTTGGCCAAAGCCTTGCGCTATGGTCCGCTTCCGCAGGCGATGGACCCGTAGCTCAGCTGGATAGAGCGCTGCCCTCCGAAGGCAGAGGCCGATGGTTCGAATCCATTCGGGTCCGCCAATCTTCTCAATAGGTTACGACGAAGCGTTCCCCAGGATGGGGCAGTATTCGGGGCAGTAACCTACCGGCGGCGATCCAAAGCCTCCCGTGCTGACGCCAGATAGTCGGGCGAATGATGGGCGTAGACGCGCTCGGTCGTCCGCGAATCGGTGTGGCCGAGGAAGCGTGAAACCACCAGCATCGGAACGCCCGCTTGGGCCATCCAGGTGGCGGCGGTGTGTCGCAACGTGTGAGGCGTCACGTCCTCCAAAGCGGCTGAGCGACAGGCAGCGGCAAACGCCCTTTTGATGTCCTGCACCGGCTTGCCATGGAACGTCACCACATGACTGATGCTGGTGTGCTTCTGCGCATGCCGCAGGAACGTGGATAGTCTTTTGGGAATGGGAATGATTGGACGCCCCTTGTCCGTGCGTCCCCGACCGGGTGGATTGAGGTCGATCAAGCCGCGCTCCAGATCAACCTGCGACCATCTGAGCGACAAGATCGCCTCTTTCCGTGCGGCTGTGTAGAGACCAAGAAGAATGAACAGTGGCAGATGACGCCGACTTCGTGGCTCTGCGCGGGCGGCCCGGATCAGAGCGGCGGCTTCTCTCCGCGTAAGCCAACGATCCTTGTGTTCACCGGGCGATGGCAGCCAAACGGGAACTGGACGTGTGAGACGGCCATGATCGAAATCGAAGTTGATCGCGGCACGCAACACCGTCAATTCCCGCCGCACCGTTTCATCCGCTTTGCCGCGCTGGTTCTTGTAAGCTTTGCAAAGAGTCTCCGTGACATCCCCGACCTGCAACTCACCCCAGAACGGCACCAGCGCCTTCAAAGCGTAGGCGAGCCGTTCGGCGTCCGCGACATCGCTTCCACGCCCTTCCGCGTAGGCGGTCAAGACCTCGGCTATAGACCTTTCACTGGGATCTCTTGGGCGTTGCGGCCCGGCGGGGAGCGCCGCAAGGTGTTCCGAGAGTCGGAGAGCAGCTTCTCGGCGGTCATCAGTGCCCGTTGACTTGCGTTTGCGTTGCCCACGTTCGTACCAGATGATTTCCCAGAGACTCCGATCCTCCCGCCATTCAAGCCGGGCGCCGGGGTTGCGCTTGGGCATGTCGCCACCTTCGATCCGTCGATATAATTGTTCAGGTCTTGTTGCGTCATCAGGTAGCGGCCAGCGATCAGCCGGGCGCCAATTTTCCCTGCTGCGCAAAGGGTTTGGACGTAGCGGGATGAACATCGCAGCAAGCGGGCGGCTTCTGCCGGAGTGAGAAGTTCCGGGACCGGAGAGGTCATGCTGACACCCCCAGGTCGATGTTGTTGTCGGCGTCAAACGGTTTGTGGGAGACGACGATGACCTGACCGACCGTCTCGGTCAGGCGGGCCAGGGCTTCGGCGGTGCAGCCGGCGCGGTCCTTGTCCATGCTGGCGTCCAGCTCGTCGCCCATGAAGACCGAGAAGACCCGGTTGGTCAGGACCAGACCCAGGGCGACCCGGAGGGACAGGTTGGCGACCGCCTTGCCGGACCCCGACAGGGTGTTGACCGGCTGGCCGTCCACCCGGATGTCGAAATCTTCGTCCACCAGGACGCTGGTCCGCTTTCCGCCGGTCATCTGACCGATCAGGAGGGACGCCACCTTGTTCAGGCTCGGCAGGAGATACGCCTTCACCCGGACCCGGAGGTCGGCGACCGCCTTCTTGGCGTTGGACCAGTGTTCGGCCGTCTCGCGGGCCGCCTTCAGGTTGGCCGCCCCCTGTTCATACTGGGCGTGGGCCTTCTCGAAGGCGGCGACCTCCCGCTCGAAGATCGCCCATCGCTGGTGGGCGTCGCGGAGTTGGGCCAGGGTGGTTCCGGTGTCGCCGAGGGCGTCCAGCCGGAGGTTCTTCGCGACCCGCTCTGTCAGCCAGACGCCGTGCCGCTGGACGGCCACCGCCCAGGCGGCGTGGTCGGCGTCGTAGCGGCGGCGGGCGGCGAGGTCCGCCGTCCGGTCGGGCAAGGCGACGAAGCGGGCGGCGATCCCGGTCATCGCCGTGACCAGCGCCGCTTTCCGGGCGGCTTCGGCCAGGGCGTTGCGGGCCAGCCGGAGGGCGGCTTCCGTGACCTTTGGCATCGGGGCGTCCGGGACTCCCGCGAACTGGGCGCGAAGGTCGGCGCTGTCTTTCCAGGCGGTGAGCGCGAGCTGTGCCTTTTGGTAGGTCAGCTCCGGCACGCCCGGCTTCGCGGCGTCCGGCACGGCGGCGTATTCGGCGCGCAGGTCGGCGCTCGCCTCCCAGGCGTCGAGCACCCGCAAATCGGGGCGGCGGGCGGGCCGCGCCGTCTCGGGCGCGTCCTTCACCCGGTCCCACGCCGCGTCGTCGGCCCATTCATGGCCGCATTTCGGGCATTGGCTCAGATGTTCGGCCAGCTTCTGGCGCTGGGTCCAGCGGTCGTGGGCGTCCCACTGGGCGAGAAGCTGGTCGCAGTCGGCGCGGCTCATGGTCGGCTCGACCAGTCCGGCCAGGGCCTTGCGCTTCTCCTCCGACCGATGGAAGGCGGCCCAGCCCGACAGCCCGGCGGCGATCTCGGCCTCGGTCAGGGTCGGCTCGACCAGCCCGGCCAGAGCGCGGGCCTTTTCCTGGGCGCGGTGGAAGGCCGTCCACCCGGCCTCGGCCAGGGCGATCTCGTCCTCGGTCATGGCGGCGTCGGGGATGGCGTCGGCCTGCGTCTTCAGGCTGGCGACCTGAAGGGCGAGTTGCTGGCGTTCATCGACCAGGGACTGGAGTGTTGTCGCGCTCTCCGCGCCGGGGGCGACCGGCTCCGGCGGCACGGTTGGTTCGTTTCGGATCCAGGCCAGCAGCTCGATCCGCTCGCGCTCGTCCGCCTCGGCGGCGGCGACCATCGCGGCGGTGACGGGCGCCCCCTCCGGCGGCTCCGGCGGGATCGGCTTGACCAGCAGGCGCTCCAGCGTGTCGGCCTCGCGGGTGAAGCCGAGGGCCTGATCGCCGCACCATTTGGTGATCTCGTCCAGCACCGACAGGCCGATGGTCTGGTCCACCGCCTTCTTCCGCTCGGCGGGTTTCATCGCGCCCAACGCCTCGATCTGGCCCTGGGCGCAGAGGTTCGCCATGCCATAGACGGTGTGGTCGTAGCCCAGGACCCGGACGATGGCGGCGTTGACCGGCTTGGTGCCGGTCGCCAGCTCGGCGCCGTCGCGCAGCAGCAGCGCCTTGGCGCCCTGGCGGGTGACGCGGTAGGGAACGCCCTTCACCGCGAAGCCCAACTCCACGAACAGCCCGTCCGGTCGGCTGCCCCGGAGGGCGACGGCGCCGAACAGGGCGTAGGCGACCATCTCCAGCAGCAGGGACTTGCCGATCTCGTTGGGGCCGGTGATGCAGGTCAGGCCGGGGGCGAACTCCACCCGCCGGTCGGCGTGGGTGAAACAATTCTTGATGTGCAGGTGATGCAGCATTCACACCTCCAGCAACGTGTGGATGGACGCGAGGATTTTCGGGTCTCCCGTCTGGGCCAGGGCGGTCAGCAGCCGCGCGGACTGGCGCATCCGGTTGGCGAGGAAGCGGCGGTTCTCGACCTCGCGGTTGTTGGCGTCGAGGAGGTCGGTGACGCGGCGCTCCAACTGGGCGACCCGCTGGCGGGCCTCGTCGCGTTCACGCTGGGTGGCGGCGAGGTGCTGAAGGGCATCGTCCATGCCGCCCTCGCGCAGGGCGGTGAAAAGGGCGCTCATCATTCGGCATCCTTCAGGCGGGTTTCGAGATAGCGGGTCAGGACCAGGGCGCCGATGTCGTCGGGCACCCCGGCCTCACCGAGGGCGCCCTTGAACAGGCCCTCCATGTCGAAGCTGTCGAAGGCGACGGTCAGCTCCTCCGGCTCGCCCTCTTCGGTGATCCGCCGGGTCGTGAGCTGGAGGCAGTCGAGGTCCGGCGGCGCCTCACCCGGCTTCAGGTCGAGGCGGACGCAGGTGTTGATGAACCGTTCCGGTTCGTCGCGCTCCAACTCGGCGAGCGTGACCGTGAGGTACAGCGGCTCTTGGTCATCGGCGTCCTCGCCGTGGGCGAAGGGCTGCATCGAACCGACGATGTTGACCGTCACGCCGTTGACCCGCTCGACGCGGGCCTTGTGGTCGTGGCCGGTGAAGACCCGGACGTTCGGGCGCTTGGACAGCCACTCGACCGGCAGGAAATTGTGGGACTGGCGGGCGACGTCGATGATGTCCCAATGCCCGAACACCGCCGCCACGTCGTCCGGCACGTCGGCGATCATCGCCTCGGCGGTGACGAACGGGTCCCAGGGGCAGAAGGCAAGCCCGGCGATGATCGTGGCGGACTGACGGACGACGTGAAGGTTGGCGATGTCCTGGACCAGGGCGGCGAACACATCGAAGGCCGAGCGGAAATCGGCGTCCCGGCTGCCGTCATGGTTGCCCATGAGGATGACGTACCGGGTGTGCGGGCTGATGGTCGCCGCCGTCCGGTAGGCCATGGCGGCGTCGAGGATGACGCTGAAGGGGACGACCGCCTTGTCGAAAATGTCGCCCATCGTGACGTGAAGGTCGCAGTCCTTGGCGAGGCTGGCCCGGAAGTCCCGCCAGACCATCGCCTCCCGCTCACCCCGGCGGTGAAGCGGCACGCCGTTGACGAATTTTTTGCCCAGGTGGGGGTCGCCAAGCGCCTCCACCTGGAGACCATTGATCTCCAGACGCATGTCTGTCTCCAGGGGCGGAGGGGAATTACGGGGTGGCGTCGAGCGCCTTGAACAGCCAGTCGATCTGCATGATGCAGTCCACGATGGCGTCGTGGGCTTGATCGGTCGGCGCTTGGTCGATGACCGGGATGTCCTCGGGGAAGCAGCGGCCCCGGATGAACGCCTTCATGTCGTTCACGTTCCGGTAGGAGAAGGGCATCCCGGTGTCGTAGTCGGTTCCGTAGGAGGCCAGGAACATGAAGTCGAAGGCGGCGTTCTTGGCCCAGAAATAACGGTCGTCGATCTTTGCGTGGTCGGCGTTCACCCAGTGGAGGAAGGCGTGCGTCACGGCGCGCGGGTCCTGGGCGTTGAACAGGATGCGCTGGAAGACGTCCTGGTTCTGTGCCTGCCACCATGTGCGGGTGTCGTCGTCCCAGAAGCGCCAGCCCGGCATCCGCAGGCACATGTTGAACAGGCCGTCATGGTCGATGGTCCGGGCCACCGGGTCGAAGCGGACGGCGGCGATCTGGAGAATGGCGGCGCGATCCGGGCGGGTGCCGGTCGTCTCGATGTCGATCATGTAGTGCGGCATGGGATCTCGACGGCATGGGGTTGCAGCTCGGTCCAGGACATGGACCGGCGGGGGTGGCTCAGAACCACGCGGGCGGGGAGACGGAACCAGCGGCCTTCGGTGGGATGCAGGCGGCGGACGAAGAAGTCGTACCGGCCACCGGCCACGACGATCCGCTCGGCGCTGCCGAGCTGGTAGGGCGCGATCAGGCCGAAGGCGAAGGCGGTTGGGTGGGCGCTGGACTTCACCTCGGCGTACAGCGTGACGCCCTGGTGGGTGAGAAGGTAGTCGGAGGGCTGCTTGAAGGCGGCCAGCGCCTTGCCCCGATTCAGGCCCCGGATGTCCTTGTTGTCCCGGAAGCGGAGAAGGTGAGCGGCCTTGCCCTGGCTCTGCCAGTGGCGCTCGAACTCGTCTTCCGCCTGGGCGCCGGTGTTGGTGTGGGACGACATGCTGGCCCTGGGCGTTGTGGATGCTGTGGAAACATCCTGCCCAGGGTTTGGGTGAGTGGGGAGCGGGGACCGGGTTAGGGGGGCTTTGCTATCTTTTCTACTTGAACGGCCAAGCCGTTCATTGTCCAGACAACTGGCGTGACGCTTTCCCGATGCCCTTCAATCACTCCGGCCAGAAATCCTCAGCCATCATCTGCTCGAAGGACCAGGGGCAGACGACCGGGAACACATCTTCCGGGAGGTCGGTTTCGGCGCCGGCCTGGATCACCGCGTCGCCGTAGGCGTCAGCGATGCTCTCGTCCAGCTTCGCCTTCAGGGACGGGTTGTCGGCGAGGTGCCGGGTCAAATCCCGGCGCTGCACCCGAATGGACGCGCTCCATGATTTGCCGCGCCGCTCCGGCTGGTGGCGCCATTTCAGGAGATGAAGCAACAGCACGGTCAGCCGACTGACGAGTTCGCGCTTTTCGGCTTTGCCCATGCTCTCGATCTCCTCGGCGATGTGCTCGATGTCGGCCTGCGTCAGCTTGCCGGTGCGCAGCAGCGCCGCCTGCTGATTGGCCCAGGCGTAGAAATCGGTTTCGTAAAGGGCATCGCTCATCGCACACCTTCAAGGTAGGTCATCACCGCATCCACCTCATCGCGCCCCAGCACCTTACCCCACTTCTCCCTCGGCAACCAATCGACCTTCGGCGCTTCGTCCAGTTCGATCTGCCCCTTCGGCGCCTTCACGGCGTCGAAGGGTTCAAAGGTCTTGCCCACCGACACCGTGCAGTGCAGCGGCAGGGTCGGGAACAGGTCGGGGTGGTCGCACATGATCTCCCGGCTCAGGCGGATGTAGTCGTGCAGGTGCTTGACCTTCACCGAGGCCACGACCTCGTCGTGGATGGGGGCGATCAGCCGGAACCAGCCGGTGGCCCGCGCCTCCTTGTGCAGCCGGACCAGGGTGCGCTTCATCATCGCCGCGCAGGTGCCCTGGATCATCGCGTTGACCGACTGGTTCCAGGCCCGGCGCTGGATCGCCGACAGCAGCTTGGCGAAAAAGTCGTTCGGCCCCTTCTGCGTCAGGTGTTGGCTGAACTTCTGGCGCATCGCCGTGGCCCAATGGTCGGTCGCCTCGAAGCGCACCCGGCGGTGGCCGTCCGGGAGTTGGACGTAGCCGTGGCGGCGGGCGAAGCCGATCAGGTCGGTGCGCCACGCCTCGGCGGTCTGGAAACGGTTCCGGTAGCGGTCGGTCGCTTCCCACATCTGGTCGGGCGACCAGCCCAGCCGCTCGCCCACGGTGGACAAAGCGCCTGAGTACCAGTAGTTGAAGTTGCTGCCCTTGCCGACCTCGGTGCGCCAGTATTTCTTGGCCTTGGCCGGCTCCATCACCTCGCCCGCCCGGTTCATCAGGATGCGCGGGTTGATGGCCTGGACGGCGGCCACGTCCAGGCCGTCGAGCGCCTTCAGCAGCTCCTCGTTCATCTCGGGAATGACGACGGCCAGGGCGTCGGCGGCGGCGCCCAGATGCAGATCCTCATAGGGGAGCTGGCCGAACACCCGTTTGAATTCGGGGTCCTGGGACATCTCGCCAATCGTGACCAGCTCGATGCTCGACCAGTCCTCGGACACCTGGACCTCGCGGTCGTTGTCGGCGAGGAAGAAGCCCCGGACGAACACCGACTCGCCACGCTTGGCGAGCTGCATCCCGTTCGGGGTCTCCATCGCCATGCGCCGGGTCGCCAGCTTGGAAGAAATCGTCGGGTAGACGCGGCCCGTCTCCGGGTCGCACAGCATCAGGTACGGCTCGATGTAGAGCTTCGAGCGCTGTTCGATGGAGGCCAGGGCCGACAGGCTGGCGATGATCGCCAGCTTGGCCGTGGTCTCCGGGCTTTCCCCCTCCTCCTTGATCCGTTTCTGGAGGCGGATGACCAGCTTGCCCCGGCAATCGGCGTCGGACTGGACCTTGCCCTGGATGACGATGGGCTTTTCCCGGCACAGATCGTAGAGGAGCGCCCTTGCGGTCTGCCAGTAGGTGACGTTCAGGGCGCCCTTGGTCTTGGCCCCCGACCATCCCTCCGACATCGACCCGGCGAGCCGCGTCACCTCGGTGCAGTCGTCGGCGCTGTCGCCCAGCGCGACCCAGCTCTCGATGGCCCGGCGTTTCTTCGCCCACGACTTCCCATACCAACTCTCGTGCGTCACCAACCGTTCGTGGGGGTCGTCCGGGAAGGGGAGCAGCGCGGCGCAGGCGGCGCGGAGCTGACGGAGAATTTTGGCGGTCTCGACCCGCTCGACCAAGCGGCGGGCCTCGACGGCGGGATGGTTCAGGCGCCAGCCCTGGTAATTCATGTCGGCGAAGACCTCGACCGCCGGCAGTTCCTGGGTGAAATACGCCTGGGCGGCCTGCGGGTTGTCCCGCAGCATGAAGTCCAGCAGCCGGTGGTACAGCTTCAGGCACCAGAAGGAGTCCTCGGCCCCATATTCGGAGACCTCGGCGCCGGTGAGCTGGCCCATATGGACGTTCTCGCCCAGGGTTTCCGCGAAGCTGGACATTTGGTGGCCGAACCAGGACTTGACCGCCTGCTTCAGGCCGTAGCCCCAGGCGACGCCATGGACCAAACCGTTGTAGGAGTAGCTGGCGTCGCTCTCCTTGCCGACGATCTTGGCGAACAGCTCGGCCTGCGGCGTGGTCATCTCGTCGCCGTAGCTGTAGGTCCTGAACAGCGTCTGGGCGTCGGACAGCAGCGGCCGGACGGGGGCGAAGTCGGCGGCATAAAAGCGGTTGAGGTCGTAATTGTCCGGCCCGTAGGCGGACACCGCCATCTGAAGGGTGCAGACATAGCGGGTCACGTCGTAGCCGAGCGCGGCGCGCATCATCACCCGCTCGAAGGCGGCGTTGTGGATCACCCAGTAGCCGGTCGCGGGCCGGGCATCCAGCACCTCTTTCACCTCGGCCCAGGTCAGGCGGTTCTCCACGTCGGCGTGGGCGAGGTTGAAGTAGAAGGCGTAATCGGCGCCGTCCGGGTGGAGCGACAGGCCCGTGACCGTGGTGCGGCGGGCGTCGAAGACCAGCTTGCGGTTCTTCGCCTTGCGCCCGTCGCCGTCGCACCGCATGAAACGGTTCAGCCCCTCGTGCCGGTCGGCGTCGTGGGTCTCGATGTCGAGGCCGGTCAACGCGGCCTTTGACACGAGGTCGATGATGACCGGCTTCAGGACGTGGATGTTCGTGCGGTCCACCAGGACCGTCTTGCAGGACGCGACGGACATCCGGGCCTCACATGAGATACTGGGCGAGCATGGTTTCCACGGCGTCCGGGTCGTGCCGCCCGGCGACGAGGTGCTGGTTGACCAGCTCGGTCTCGATGGGCAGGAAGCCGACCAGCCGGTAGAGGGCCTGGAAGTGCGCCGGGTTTGCGGCCATGGCGTTCTTGCATTTGGGCGGCAGATCGGTCGGCGGGGCGGCGTCGAAGGGGGCCTCGAACCAGTCGCGCAACGCTCTCTTGTCGCAGCCTTCCCAGGTCTTCACCCCGAAACCAGGCACACCCTTGATGTTGTCCGAAGGGTCGCCGACCGTCGCCTTGTAGAGGCGGATCAGGTTTGGCGGCACATCCTTCAGGGATTGGGCGGTGACGGTGATGCGGGGGATTTGTTCGAGCTGCCGGATGTCGGCGTCTCGCGTCACCACCTCCACCGTCTGCTGGTGCTGGACCGCGTAGCGGATCGCGAGGTGGGCCATCACGTCGTCCCCCTCATAGCCGGGGACGATGCAGGAAAAGGCCGGGGTCAGCCTCACCATCTCCTGCCAGAGACGCATGAACGCCTGCACGTCCTCGGCCGGCGGTTCGCGGTTGGCCTTGTAGTCGGGGTAGATGTCCCGGCGCTTGGCGTTGCCCGCCGGGTGGTCGAACACCCAGATGTCCAAGACGCCGTGGGGGTTGGCCGCTTCCAGATACAGGTTGCGCAGGCAAAACCCGGTGGTGTCGGTTTCCAGGCGCTGGCGGACGACGAGATTGCCGTCATAGATGCGGATCATCTTACGGCTCCCGGATGAGGTGATCGTGAACCCAGTCCCCCGTTTGCCGAGCGCCGATGAGGTGCAGAACGGCCATGAGGGGATGGGCAAGGAACGAGTGCCAGAAGTGAGAGGAGATCATCGGCAACTCCACCGTTGAGGCGGGGTCTTTCGACCCCGCCCGGTTCCGCCCTTACTCGCCGTCCTCTTCCCATTCGCCGACCAGCTTGTAGATCAGGCTGCCCCACTTGCCCTTGGTGTTGGTCTTCAGCTTGTGGGTCAGCTCGACCTTGATGCGGGTCAGTCCCTGGGCCTTGGCCTGCTGGACCAGCGCCTTGAAATCCTTGGCGTTGGTCACGCTCGGGCTGAAGCCGATGACGGTGCCGGCCTCGACCACGGTCATCGGGATTTCGTAGGAGATGTACTCCGACCCCGCCTTGGCCGGGTCGGCGGAGGCGGCCTGAAGCGTCTGCGCCCAGGAGCCGCCGCCGACCGTGAGCACGCGGTCGTAGGAGCGGCCATATTTGGCCGGGTTGCCCCACGACACGCCGTAGAACGGCTGGACCTCGGTGATGTCGATGCCGACGACCAGCTTCTCGTGGAAGCCGACCTTGCCGACCTGAATGGCGCTCTCGGTGAGGTTCAGATACGCCTCGACCGCCATGCCGGTCATCTCCAGGGCGTCGTCCATGGAGAGGCGCTTGCCCGGCTGAACCGGGGCGAGGGCGTGGGTGTTGGCGACGGCCGGCACCGCCGTGGCGGCGGCGGCTTGCTGGGCAGCGGCGGCCTGGGCGGTCGCCTGTTCGCCGATCTGGGCGGCGGCCTGATTGACGGAGGCCAACGCGGCGGCGACGGGATCAAGGGCAGTCAACCCTCGTGCATGGTTGCCCGCCATAGATTCAGACAAAAGCCGTCGAAGGAATCTCTTTTTTACCAGCCCATCGACCGCTGTCAGCATCCAAAGATCAGCGTTGAACAGCCCTGGGGTGGGGGAGGCTGTCGGCCCTCTATGGGGCTGGGGGCACCCTCTCTCCCGCGTCCAGAGGGCGCGCGGGTGGGGTAGGTCCTGTGGTGCGTTGGCCTGCCGTTGCATCAGGGCCGTTGGGGTGCGCACCCTGCCATGGTAACGCTGCTTCCCCGTCTGCCCCCCTGTCCTCGTCGGGCTGTGGGCGGCCTGCTATAGCGCCTCCCTGGATCGCCCTATCCGCCCATTCTGGCGCGCGATGACGTAGAGATCGGTAAGAAATTATTAGAAATATAATTGAGTTCGGTTAACCATTCGTCCGATTTTGATGTATTTTCATTGAATTGGCGCTATCTATCAATGCTATAAATCCGATTTCGATTTTATCTCGATTTTTTTATAATTATTACACCATAATTTCAGATTTATCTGTTGTTTTCAGAAAATATACTAATTCTTACCTATATAAATTTCATTCTACGATGCCCATTTATTTTCGTGAAAATTCTATGGTGCGTGGATACCTTAAGGTCGATATGCTGCTGTACGAAGCCATCAATCTCGTTGAAAAAGGTATTCTGATTCTCAGGTCGTTCGAAAAATAGGAGATTTAGAATCGTACAGAGGCTTTTCGGTTGCAATTTTTTTCGCAAAAAGGGGAAAATTTATATGGCACGGTTGTGATTTATCCTTGGACAGTTTTGCAAAAAATTTTAGGAGTCAAATGATGCTTATGAATATCAAAAAATTAGAAAACATAAATAAAAAAATTTGCAGTATTTTTATTATCACGGGAGAAAAATTTTTATTTTCATTTCTTATAAGCGCAGCAATATTTTTATCTTCTTGTGAAAGCAGGCCTATAGGAGGGGGTGGACTAAATTATTACTCGAAGAAACCTTCTGAAAAGGCTTCTATATTTCTGAAACCCGTCGAGCAATGGCGCATCGAAGCTGGAAATATAATAGAATGGAAAGAAGGTGAGTTTGTCGCTGCTACTGGCGGGCAGGCTAGCTCATGGTCATATGCTAGTTTTGAATATAATGCTGTACTGAAGGCGCCTTATTTGCTGACGGTATCATTGAATCGCATCAGTAATGACACAGATCGGCCAGTCGAGCTTCGCTTTATTGGCGGATTTTTTGGAGTTTCTGAAGATCAATGGTATCTATATGAATCAGAAAAAAACTGGACGGGTTGGCAACGGAGTTCATCAATAAATAGTGGTGAAAATAATCTGACTATTATACATTATGGACAAACTGTAAGAGGTTACGTAAATGGCGTTTTGGTCGGATCGATACGTTTAAATACACCAAATTCAGTAGGGAAACCAGGGGTATTTTTTAAAGGTGACCCATTCAAAAGATCGAAGGTAGCCTTTAAGAATTTTACCGCAATTCAACGATAGGTCCCAATAAGAAAGCGGAGAACGACAAAAACACCCTAAAGTTATTTAGTTTGTGGGCATATAAATTTCAAGGCGGTTGGGTGGATATCGCATAGCCTGTTGATTCTTTCTGGCATATGATTTACCATTTTTTGACGCAAATCGCTCAAAACTAAAAATTGAGGTTGATTTATGATGATGCTCGAAACAAAAAGGGTTGCAAGCTTTCCCATCGCAATGCTTCAAAACAAAGTAGCCCTTCGGGAGTTTGACGAGGTTTTCCATAGCTATAAGCCAAGCTCTATCTCTTCTTCAAAAGCACCCATCCTAGATATTTCCCGACGAAATTTTGTGAAGTCCGCTGGTTTTGCTACTGGACTTCTTGTTGTTGGTACAGGGACATTCACTTCCAGGGAAGCAGAGGCTTTTATTCCGGCACTTCTTTTGGCGATGATCGGGATTTTCTCTGTTGCTACTTTGTGGTCGGTTGAAGAACCTGCTAGTGGACGAATCGCCTTATTAAATGATTCGGACAAATCGCAGAATGGAAGAGTTGATATTAACGCATTCAATAACATATCGCTGCATCGTGCGCATCGCCTTCCGATTGACGAATGGCGGCGCATTAGCAGTGGTCAACCTCGAATCTTCTCTGGGTCAAGTCCCTATGAGGTGGCTCCACGAACGGCTGATATCTATGATATATATGGAATGAGATCATCAGTTCGGACAAATAACCTTCTTGTTGCCGCCGAAACAAGCCGCGATTACTCTTCGGTACCGGGAATAAGCGTTGTCTAAGCACAGTAATATTCAGATATCATTCGGAATTGGCGCTGCATAATGATAAGGTTTCTTGGGATGATGATGGGATTTCTAAAAAAAGATATACCTGCGGGTCTAGCTGCTGTCATCGCCGCTATCATGGCAGCAGTTGTGGCTTATTGGGTCAACCAAATTTCTGTAGCTGAGACAAAAAATCAAACAAGAAGCAACTTTCTTGTGGAGGCATCGAAAGCTTCTAGATCGGAATTATGCAAAATGACTTTTCCATTATTGGAAATGGGAGAGAGTAATTACATTAATATTTTACCGAAAACGAAATATCAAGATAGAGATTCGATAGTAAGTAAGAAAATTTACAGCGCTCCTATTGGTGGTCCAGATAACATAGTGACAGTTATAGAACATATTTCGGATATATACGAGGATATGCAGAAGATACGGAATTCTGATTTAGTATTCCGAAAAGAATATGACGATATTCTTCAGGTAAAACTTAGTCTAGTCTGTAATCAAAAGACGGCTTCGGCGGAAGGAGGGAAATAAAATCTTTTTATTATCATTTATCTGATATGGCTTATCCATGAGCGTCCAGTGCAATCAACATATTGTAAGTTGCGGGTTTTTTGGCGATGGCGATCCCGAGGAAGGATCGGAAGGCTGCGTGTGGAGTTGACCGCCGGTTGAATCGGAAGACGAATTCGTCGAGGTAGGCCTGAAGATGGCTTTGGCCGCAGGCCGTGATAGACGCCGAGCGCCCAGGTCTTGAGGTTGGAAAAGACCCTGTGGACCATGGCAGGACGCCCGGCTGGAGCAACTGGTCCACCGGGTAGATCGCCGGACACAGCGCGTGCCCCGTTTCGATCCGGCCATGCTGGATCAGGACAACGCTGTGGCCGTCCTGGCGCTGGTAGGTGCAGACGATGATGGTCATGCCGCCCTCCCCGTAAACCTGTTGATGGTTTCGCGAGCGTCGGCGATGGCCTCGCGCGTGGTTTCCCGGAGGCATTGCCTGACACGGGTGAGGTTTGGGGCGTCGGTGATTCCCCAAAGGCTGGCGCTGCCGAGTTCGATGTCGCGCTCGGCGTCGAAGACCGTGGCCTCGACCCCGCAGACCAGGGTCTCGCCTTTGACGATGGCCTTCACAAGGCCGTCATTGAACCGATAGCCGTCGAAGTTGTTGTCCTCGACCAGCTTCTGAACGACACGGAAGCGCCCAATCTCGAAGGTCCGCCACACGACGTGGCTGGGGTCGCCGAACTGTCCCTCCTTGTCCGTCACGAACCAAGCGGGGTTGCAGTTTTCGAGCAGGCTGTATCCGTCCGTTTCCAACCGGCGGCTGATCGTTTTCACATCCTCATCAATGGCATCGACCAGATCGGACCACGCCTTGCGCTCGAACGCCGAGCCGTCGCTCTCGACCGAGACATCCTCGGCGTCCACGCTCATGGAGTTCCAATGGGAGTAATGACCGGAGTGCCGGATGCGGATCGACGGCCCGGCCTTCTTGATGACCCGCGTGATGGCCGCCTTCTGCGGCCCGGCCAGCAGACGACCGGCGACCTTTTCCAGATCGACCCGCGCCTCGAAGGCCATGCCGTCGCCCTGGCTGTAGCCCAGGGACCAAGTGACATCGGTCGGCTCGTAACCGACCGCTTCGAGTTCACGCCTGAAATATTCGGAAAGCATGGAGTTCTCCTCAATACCAGGAGCCGACAAGCGGGAAGCCCGTGACCGGGCAGTGGGCGGTGGAGGTCTCGCGGTCGAAATAGACGACGCCCTTGCCCCGATCCTCGGGGTCCTCCGACCATTCGTACTCGTCGAAGGCCAGCAGCTTGGCCGGGTACTCGTTGCCGCAGGGGTAGAAAGAAGAACCGGCGTTGTCGCTGTCCCAGGTGATGTTCCACGGGTCGATCAGCGTCTTCGGCGGGATGCCGGGCAGTTCAGGCTCACCGTGGTCCGACAAATACTCGTCCCGCTCCTCCTTGTCGGGGTCCGGGCCGAGCGTGACGCGGGCATTGTCGAAGATGCTTTCCCAACCGTTGCCGTTGCCGACATCGAAAGCACGGGGCCGGGTGTAGCCACCGCGCACGTCGCACCCGCCATGGATGAAGAGGAAGCAGCCGACATCCCCGTAGCCGAGGCCGAACATCGTGTATTGGATGGTCTGGGAAAGGACGTCTTCGCCGTTGTAGGTGTTGTGGGTGAAGCCCGCCCGCGTGTGGTTCAGCGGGTCGGGGAGATGCCCATGCTCCTCCAGCGCCTCATACAGGATCTCTTCGATCCGGGTCCGGTATTCCCCGTCCCGGCGCCGGCTTTCGATGAACGCCTTCAGTTCATCGTCCTCGTTCGACACGAAGCGTTCGACCAAATCGAACCAGGAGCGCGCCGCGTTCTGCGTTTCAACCCACTCGAAGAAAAAGGCGTCGAGTTGGTGGTTGATGTCGAGCCGGTCCTTCAGCCAGTGGAAGACGTTGATGGTGATGGACACCTCACCCGTGGTTTCGCCCTCCCGCAGGCAGAACTCCGTCTTGGTCGCAGGCTCGGCCTCGAACTCGGCGAGGCCCTTGTTGTGGTTGCGCTCCCAGTTCCGGCCATAGGCGCCGCCGCTGTCCAGGAAGTGGCGCCCGGTGTTCTCGGTGAGCATGGAGACCAGCACCTCGGCGGTGGTCTCCTTCGCCGGGGGCGGCCCCGGCGGGCTGGAAACATGGGTGGTCAGGCTCATGGTCTGAGGCTTTCGGCGGCGGCGCGGGCCAGTTGGTCGGCGCGTTCGTTGAAGGGGTTTCCCGCATGACCCTTGGTCCAGACCCAGCGCACGTCGGTCATGCGCCGGGCGTGGAAATCGACGGCCTGCCAGAGATCGGCATCGCGGCGGCGCTGAACGCGGGACAGGGCGTGGTTCAGGACCGGTCGGCAATCGGTGGTGATGACCAGCTTGGCGCCGTTCGGCAGGGTGGACAGCGCCACCAGGGTGGCGGTCAACTCCATGCGGTAGCTCTGTCTCCCTGGGGTGCGGCCCCGGACTGCTCGTAGGTCTGGCCGCCATAGAGCCACACCACCGCCCACCCACTCGGTCCTTTGGGAAAGCTGGAGCCGTCCGTAAAGGCTTGCACCCAGTCATGCATGGGTGGGGTTGCTCCTGTTGTGGACAGGCAAAAGAAAAGCCCGCCGGGGGGCGGGCTTCCAGACGCGGTGGGGTTTGGGGAGCTTCGCTAATCCTGACGTGAAGCTCCCGACCGGCGCGCCGATCAGGCGGCGGCGTCTTCCGCCGGGACCGGCTCGGCCTCCGGTTCGACCGGAACCGGAACCGGGGCCGGCAGCAGGCTGGACTTGAAGCCTTCGATCAGCGCGGCGCGCTGCGCCTTGTAGTCGGCTTCGATGTCCTTGTGCTTTTCCTCGGTCGCCGCCGTCAGATCGTTCAGGTTCTCGACCAGCCCCTTGAAGCTGCGGCGAGCGGCGTTGAAATCCTCGAACGTGGCGTCGGCCTTCAGGATGTTCTCGGGGTTGACGTAGAAGCCCTCACCGGCCGGGCTGCCCTGAATGCCCGCATACTCGCCGGCATTCTCGATCTTGACGTAGGTGCGCTTGCGGGCCTCGCGCTCGATGGAGGCGTAGGTGACGCCCTTCAGGATGTTGGCCGGGTCGAAGGAGATCAGAAACTTCTTGGCGGTGGACATGATTCTGGGTTCCCTGGCGTTGGGGTTTGAAAGAGAAAGGCAAACGATGACTGTGAACAGTCACCGTGTTCTTGGAGTCAGACGAATTTGCATTAGGGAAATGCCGAAGTCTCGGCGAAGAGAGTTATTGATTGCTCTCTAACCCGCCAGCTTGGACAGGTTGACGATCAAGGCGCTATGGTCGCACCAAACTGATGGATGCTAAGGTCTGCTGGTTGCCTTTGATCTGGACAATCAGGGAGTTGTCGATATCCTGGGCGGCCTCAAAGTTTTTTTTTTTTGACAGCGCATAGCAGTGGCAGTGAAGGTCCGCCGTTTCGTATATCATTCGGATAAACAGCAGATAATGAGGTGACGGCAATAGAATTCAGCCAATAAAATTATTAAATTCTGAAATGTTTTTTTGTTTATCCATAATAATAAGAATTAACAATGTACTCCTTGTCTTGCGGAGGAAGTTTCCACTCATTATGAGACCGCCGAGTCTTCCTAATTGTATTGTATTTATTTAAAAATTCTCGACCTGATAATGTGTTGCGGAAATATATGGCGAGATACATAATAAAGTCTGCCCGTTCACCGTGAGGGATAATATCTCCACTATTTCTTCGATTGATTTGATGAAGAATGTATCCACGTACTATATTCTTAAATTCGGATGATTCACGAAATGACGGCTTCTCGTTCAGTCCGATCAGCATCTGTGTGCCGTATGCAACCGATATGGTAAAATTAACCTTCTGGCGGTCCCAAAGACTGCCAGAACAACCATATCGCCTACCTTCATCTATAATCCCGTCAAGATCGCCTATATAACAATTCGGGTGTTCCGTGGAATAAACATGCCAATTAGCTTCAATGAAAGATCGTTTCCGCTGTATTTCAGATGAGCGCGATATAGATTTAGAGACAAAAAACGCCTCCTCTTCTTTACATCTTGCAATTTCTTTATCGCGCCTACTCTTCGAGCATTTCATCATATATCCTGAAATTGCGTGGAGCATTTCAGAGACTAATGTTGGCCCCAAGTCATTGCAGGAGTATTCCCGTAATATTTTCTCAAATATACCTGAAATTACTCCGCACCTTTTATTCAGATTAAGCGCGCTCAATGTGTTTTCTTCGGTAAGAATGTGCCAAAAGTACCGCGATAAAATAAAAATATTAGCGCGTAAATTTTCATCTTCTTTTCTTATATCGTTAATTATATTTTTATAATAATTTGGATCTCTGAATATGGAGGAAATGGTTTCAGGCTCCCCTCCTGAAAGCAATTGATGATCTTGCAGAAGCTCCAACTCTGCTTGTCTCTTGCCCATCCATGACTCCCCTAATTCCGAGAAACATTTGCGCGCACTGGTATTTAACTGCGATTCCAATGCAAAATGGCTAGTCAATGACAATCATCTCCGTCATGGACCATCGGGAGGCAAGCCCCCTTACTGGCTCAGGGCGATTCAGCTCTGCCCATGCTGCCCCGTAAGCCAGGGCGTGCAAGGGGGTAAGGGAGTTGACATAGAGATTCAGACAGCCCCCTCTTTGGTAAAGTCGTTTTCAGAGCAAAACAGCCCGTTTGAACTTGCTGCACCTACCGTTAAGCGACTCATTCGGAGAACCGAACAGCCCTGGCCGGACTGCTTGTTCAGGGTGCGGGCCATGCCTACCTCCTGATCTTCGTGGAACCCAGAGATCTTAAGGTCGGTGGCAATGGCGAGGGTGTCAAGCATGGGATTCTCTCCCCTGCTGATTTTTGTGGTGTCTCAATATTCCTCGGCCAGCATGATGGTGAGGACGCGGATCGTCTTATCCGGGTCGCTCGGATCTTCAGAGGCGAACTCCAGGTTCAGATCATAGTAGTCGATCTTCCAGAAGAACTTCTGGTCGTCGATCTCGAACGAACCGAAGTCGTGCTCTCCGTAAGGGTCGTTGTCCTCCGTGAACTCGGAGAAGGTCCGCACCCTGGTGTAGACCTGGGCGATGGTGGTCGCCGACAGGGCAAGCACGCCCTGGGTGACGGTGCAGGCGCCGAGCGTCTTCGGCACGAGCGGAATGAGGGCGCGGAGTTGATCGTTCAACGCCGCGATGGTTTGGTTGCTCATGATTCCCCCGTGTTTCAGGATCACGCCGCGTCCCGGACCCGGTGTCTGCGGCACAAAAGCTCGTAGTAGTCGCCCCAGGTGGACAGCTCGAAGCGGTCCTGTTCGGTGTCGTAAACGATGGTCGCCGAGTAGGTGTCGCCCGTGTTGACGTACACCGCAGCGGTGTTGCCGAAGTAACGGTCGATCCTCACCCCCTCCACACCGATGGGTTCGGTGCCGTGCCCTTCGATGATCTCGTTCAGGGCTTCCAGGATCAGGTCATGCTCGGGCGGCGGGCTGTAGCAGCGGGCGGCATACGCCTTCACCGTCTCGAACGTCGTCGGCTTCAGCGTTCCATGAAGGAGGTCGCGGATTTGTTGGGCTTGGGCTTTATCCAGGTGCGGAAAATGCGCCAGGAGACGCCGTATCGTTGGTGCGCGGTACATCGGATCTCCAGTCGGCCACAGGTTGCCGTCCGGTTCGGTGGGGGGAGTGTCGGGGAGGATCGGGTCGCGTTCGATCAAGTCGAACAGGCGGCGGCTGATCTCTTGGCGAGACAAGGACATGCCGAGGGTCAGGCCGTGTCGTCCGCGTCCAGGACCTGTTCGGCTCCGCAGTGGGGGCAGTCATCGCCCTCGTGCCCGATCACCTCGTGGCAGGAGACGCAGACCCGATCATAGATGGTGTCGTCCTCGTCCGGCGCGTCGAGCTGGATGGCGAAGAAGAGGTCGCTTCCCGATCCCTCGCCGCTGTCGATGAAGCCGCCCTTTTCCTCGGCGATGGCCTCCAGCGCGTCGCGCCACGCCTCGTCCAGGATCACGTCCGCCTCGGTCTGGTTGGTGGTCCAGGCGGCGTAAACCTTACCGCTCGGGGTCAGGGCGAAGACCGAACCGAGGAAGCCGCGACCAATCAGGGCGCCCTCTTCCTCCTCGCTGTTGGCCTTGGCGTCGGCGACGATGGCGTCCCAGTTGAAGCCAGCTTCCAGGGCGGCGCGGTAGTGGGTTTCCAGGTCCACGTCGCCCGCTTCGCACGCCTTCAGGGCGAGGGTCTTGAACTCCTCCCCATGCGGGCTGCCGGTGTGTTCGCCCGGATCGTCGGCCTTCAGCAGGTCGATGATTTCGGGGATGGTCAGGGTCAGCGCGTCCAGTTCGTTGGCGGACGTCACCAGCATGAAATTGTAGGGCCGGTCATCCAGCTCCTCCACGATGTGGACGAAGCCGTCATATTGGCCGGTGTCCGCGTGGATCACGCCAACGAAGGCGCCCAGCCCATCGGGCGGGAAGCCGTGAACCGGAATGGTGTTGGTCTCAATGCGCAGCATGGGATGGACTCCGGGTCAAAGATGTTGGGCGAGCGATCCGGCGACCAAGCCGACGATCTGGGTGCGGGGATTTCCCAATAGGGGTCGGGCCGTAGCGGACCTCGATCTCCGGTTCGCTGTCGGGATCGTCGGGGTCATGATCGGGGTTCTCTTCCACCTCGACCGTGGCCTCCGGTTCGGCGGTGTGCAGGCCGCCGTCCTCATCGACGTAGAGGCAGCCGATGTCCTCGAAGAAGGCGCCGATCTCACGGCAGGCGGTCGAGAAGTCGAACCGCTTGGCGCCGTCATCGAACGGGCCGCAACGCTCGCCCTCGGCGTCGAGGAAGACCGGGCCTTCGTTCAGATCCAACGTCGCCAGGGAGATCAGGCGCTTGACGGTGTCCGGCATCTGGCCGGCGATGTATTCCCGCACCGAATCATAACGGGACATGTCATTCCTCCCATTTCAGGTATCGAATGTCGGGGTAGTGGCGCATCACCTCGTCCATCGACTGGCCGATCATCTCGGCGAGGTCGCGAAGATCATGCGGGTGCCACTCGGCGCGCAGGTTCAGGCGATGGGTGAGGCCGGAATTGGAAAGCCGCAGTCGCCCGGCGAGTTCGCCTTGCATGTAGCCGTGTTCCTGGAGCTGGGATTTGACCCAGTGCTGCCAGTGGGCGACATCCAGGTCTGGCTCCCGGTGCTTTCGGCCGGTGAGCTTTCGGCCTTTTGTGGGGGCTGGTGAACCTGTCGGGCGTTGGGGACGGGGCACGAGGTCATCTCCACCTTGAATTACAGAGGTGCAGGTTCCACCGCTCCCGCAGCGATTGATGGCGCGCTTAATTGAGCGTCAGGTCTGGGCGATTGCCTTCCGCGCCCGACGGATGTCGCCGACTTTGATGAAGAACTCTTCGACGGCCTCGTCCGGCCGGAGGTCGTCCGGGTCGGGATCGACCAACATGTCTTCCCACAGCGTCTTTTCGGCGAACGGCTTCAGCGCTTCGGCCAATTCGTCCACCGGGTTGGTCAGGTTTGGCGCTGGCAGCTCCAGGTGTTCGGCGAGCCGCTTGGCTTCGTCACGGGCACGTTCCGCCTGCCACTCCCGGTGCTTCACCAAGAGCGGGATCAGGGTGCTGACGATCAATTCGCCGAACTTGGCGTAACCGCCGCCCGCAAAGCGCGGCAGGCCCAGCAGTAGGCGAGCGGGCGGCACACAGCCGCAGCAGATGTAGGCGGCGCAAATGTCCCAACTCAGGTCCATGCCGCCGCCGGTCAGGACGATGGCGTGGGACTGAACGCGCTCAATCCAGACCAAAGAGGTGGCGCCGGCGTGCTTGTCGATCCGTTCGGCCGCCGTTTCCTCGTCCAGCTCGTAGGCGAGGCTCACCGGCCAATAGAAATTCATGGCCGGCTCGAAGCCGTCTTTCCAATCGTAGTAGGAGTCGCTGTCCTTGAAGTTGTCCCGCGCTTGTTCGATGGCGTCGGTGTCATGCTCCTCCTTGGCCTCGGCCATGTCGGCCTCGACTCCCGTGATCTGTTCGGCGGTCAGCAGGGTGCGCCAGTTCTCGAACAGCCAGTCGTCCGGGTCCTGGGCGTAGGTGTTGGCGATGTCGGCGGCCCGCCTGTCCTGGTCCGTGGTCGTGTGGCTGATGAGGTTGTCGCGCAACCAGTCTTCGGCGTCGAACTCGTCTGGCGCCGCGTCATACTCGTCGAGCAGGGCTATGGTGATGGGCGGAAGGACGACCCGGACGCCTTCGCCTTCTTCGCCACGCAGATCGTCCCAATCCTCGACATCCACCGAACGGGTTTCGATGGAGTCATGGGACCACCCATCACGCTTGAGGAATTCAAGCATGTTCAGT
Source organism: Azospirillum cavernae (assembly GCF_003590795.1). Taxonomy (GTDB): domain Bacteria; phylum Pseudomonadota; class Alphaproteobacteria; order Azospirillales; family Azospirillaceae; genus Azospirillum; species Azospirillum cavernae. The sequence continues at coordinate 69,145 of NZ_QYUL01000004.1, read as the reverse complement.
CTCCAATTGTGTTTGTGGGCGCGGTTCGGCACCCAGCCTCGGGTGTTCGCGATTACCGGTAGTTGGTTTCTTCGACCTCGAAGTAGACACGAGCCTCATGGAAACGGCACTTGATGCCGTGAGCCACGATCCACTCGGGCGAGCCGATACCGATGTAGACGGCGAAGGCGCCGCCCGGTTTGTGTTCAGGCGAGACCAGCACGGCGGTGATCTCGGCCAGCTTCGACGCCCCTTCCTGGGGGATCGGTCGGCGGTAGATGTTGCGGATCACATCCATCAGAAGCGCCTCACGATCTTGACCTCGGCCGGCTGGTCGGCCCGCCGGTAATTGCGGTCGTTGGCGTAATCGTTGGCGATGCGCTCGGCATCGACCACGGTGTTGGCCCGGACGATCACCTCACGGGTCTCGCCCGTGGTCCGGTCCTGAATGGCGAGGGTCGCGTATCCGTGGAGCATCAGATGTCCTCCCCCTCGAAATGAAGCTCGGACATGAAAACCGCATGGTCGAAGTCGATGCCTTCGCGGACGGCGAGATGCCGGAGATCGGTCAGCAGGTCGGTCAGATTGTCCTCGACCGGCTCGTCCAACTGGTGGACGCTGCGGGCGTAGGTGTGGACGGCATTGAGCGCGTCGTTCGCCCGGTCAGTGTTGCTGCGCATGTCAAGCCGCCGCCTTCTTCGCGTTGTTGGCGTTGGCGGCCTGGAGCTTCAGGGCCAGGGCGAGGCGGGCCTTCTGCGCCTTGGCGGCCAGCGCGGTGGCGCGCTCGCCGGTCGCCTTCAGCAGCTTTGCCTCCAGCTTGCGGGCGCGGCGCTCCTCCTGCGTCTGGTGCGGGGTGGACATCACCTTCAGGGACAGGCCGGGGATGTACTGGAAATGGTTCGTCTTGGTGGAGAGCGCGGCGTTGCGCGCCAGCAGCTTTTCCAGCATGCGCAGATGCGACTTCTTGCCCGGACCCTGCTGGTGGCGGTGGGACGGGGTGATGATGAGGCGTTGCACTGGGCGATCTCCTGGTTTGGGTCAGAGGCCGGTGGTTGCGGCGACTTCCTCGGGGGTGAAATTCGTGCGGTGGAAGCTGCCGACATAATCGTCCAGCGCCTCCAGAGCCTCGGCGACGGTCTTGCCCCGCCCCACCGTGTGGCACTCCTCGTACTTGGCGCCCGCGTCGCGGAACCAATGCGAGAGGAAGACCGGGGCGCTGTAAGGGCTGGAGTTGGTGGAGAAGGTGATGGTGAAATGCCCCTGGCCGATCCGGGCGGTGGCCGCGTCGAGGCGGTCGGCCACCATCTCGATGGTCATCTGGCCCTTCGCGCGGTGGTAAGCCTCGACCAAGGTGGCGGCCGTGATTTCCTTCGGGGGGTTGCAGGCGTCGTGGAACTCGGTGAGTTCCTGGCGAGAGACCTGAGCGTTCATGTTGGGGTGCTCCAGTTCATGCCAAAACGATAACGCCGCCCGGAGGGGCGGCGCTTGTCAGGACTGGGTTAGGAATGCTTTGGTAACTTGGTCGTGAACTGCGTTGGATTGTCGGCGGCTGTCGCTTGTGAGGGCGGTCCAGAATCAGGCGTCAATTCTGATAAGCGTCCACGACCTCGAACCCACTGTCGTCCACCGACACGACGACGTGGCTCACGCTCTGACCGTATCCGGCCAAGGTGTGTTCGTTGATTTCCAGCAGGTCATCGACGACCTTTTGAGGATCGAATTTGGCCGCTGCGATGCGTTCCGCTTCTTCCGCAGAGGAAGCCTCGACCTCGAAGGCGACGCCGACAGCGGCGCTTGCTTCAAAGTGGACGTGATACTTCATCGGACGTTCCTCTGGAGTTGAAGCATGGGGAGTTGGGTGTTGATGTCGGGGTGATCCTGTCCTTGCCGAAACGATAACGCCGCCCGGAGGGACGGCGTTTGTGGGGATCAGGTTAGGGGAGCGGGGCTAAGTCCAGAATACTCGGTGCCTGAAATCGCAAAGGGCCGTGTTCTGTCGATTGACCGCTCACTGTTTTTCTCCGCGATCTTCAAACAGATAAGATTGAACAGCCGATATTCCGGCCTCTGTCATGCAAGCTTCGACGGCCCTCTTGTTCGTTTCAACGAAATTTTTTGCGTCTTCTTCACCGTTAAAGAGGGCATCGTCTGAAACGTCATCAATTTCAAGATAGGCCACACAGAGTCCCCGGTTGCGGAGTTCCTGTATCAGCTCATAGTTCTGGTGTGTGGAGAGTGAATTGGGCATTTCTATTCACCTCGCTGGAACTGAAGCAGGGCATGGAGCACGGCACCGATCTGCGCCTTGATCTCCGGCGTCTTCGTGCGGTTGTACATGCGCCCCAAATACTCGGCCTGTAGGCAAAGGCCGTGACCGGGGTCGGTGAAGGTTCGTTCGTTCGTGGGGGTGGGCCAGGATTTGGCCTTTGGAATGTGGGATCGGACCACATAGGCCGGGACGCCGACTTGACCGTCCGGCGCGACTACGATTGGTAGGTCCATTGAATTTGCTCCAGCATCGTCCGAACCCATTTCTCCTCAATGGCGAGTTCTTGCATGAGGTCATGCAGATAGCGGTTGTTCGGTCGGTTCAGCAGCCACTTGGTGTAGCGCGGTAGCAACTCCGGCTGCTGGTGGATACAGCCCAGCATGTAGAGGAGGTCTTCCCGGAGGTCGCCCAGGGTCTCTCCGTCCAACGTGATGGCCTCGGGCACCGGTTGGTTGACGGCAACCGGTGCGTGAACGGGCTGGACCGGGGTGTCGGTCTGGGCTAGGGCATGGGCCGGGATGATAAGGTGCGTGGGGTTCACGCACATGTCATTGCGGCAAGCCTTCTTGAACCGGCCCTGGAGTGGACGGCGGTTAAACAGCTCCCACACGGCGTGATGGGCAGCCTGTCCTTTCAGCTTGGGCAGGCGCTTTTGGCCGAACTGCTGCACTGGCCCGGTCCACTCCCAGCAGCGGGTGCGGTACTCCTCCTGCCACGCTGGCGGGTCGAGGACCAGCAGCATGAGGAGGGTTTGGGCGTCGGGCCAAGTCACATCCACGGCCGAGCGGCTGCGTTGTTGCGGAGCCTGTCCGGGTTTGCGGCCCGGTCTTTGGCGCGGTGCGCGGGCCTGATGCTTCGGGTTCACGCAGTCAGGGGAGATGCACGTCGCCAACGGTCGGAGCGTGTAGCCATCCCCAACTGGGGCCTGGGTCAGGGTCTCGTAGAGCCAGTAACGGAGGGTTTGCTGCCGGCCGTCAGCCGTGACCTTGCGTCGGCCGGGGTCCAGCCAACACTCGTCTGGGTAGTCGATGAGCGGCCGATTCATGAGCCGGGCCATGGCCTGGGCATCACCGGTCAGTTCGTCGCTTATCTGGGACAGAGTGATAGATTTTCGACCCATTTTTAAGAGTTCCAATGGATTAGTGTTTTTCTCCTTGGATCAGATTTCGTGAATTTCCCCTTATATACAAAATTATTATTATTAGAGATGCAGCCCTATTGACAATGAAGTCTCTAGAGGCTCTTAGGAGAGAAAATCTAATCCAAGGAGAAAGGGATTAAGATTTTGATGTGATGAGAAATTATGGGTCTGAGAATGTCTCTGAAGCTGGGCTGCGGCATCGGCGGCGGTTGAAGGCGGTGCCGGGGCTTGTCGCCCCGTCCCCACCTCCTGGCAATTACCGCCGAACAAACCGAATACCCTTGGCCTGTCCTTCGACCGGCTTCTGTCGCTGGGGAGTTCCGTTCTCGGCCAGGGCCAGAGCGGCAAGGGTGGCGAGTTCCAGCTTTGGACGGCGCTTTCCGCCCTTGTAGACAACCTCGAAGGTCCGGTCTTTGCGGGTCATGTTATGCCTCCAGAAGTCTTTTGAGGGTGTGGTGGGGGAGAGTTCCACGGTCGGCGATGAGGTTCGCCTCGACCGATGAAATACCGACGTGGATCAGCCGGTTGATGACTTGCCAGCGTCGGATTTGTCCGGCTTCGAGCAGATCAAGAGCCTCTTTCGCGAAGCCGAGTTTGGTTTTTCCGCCAGGAATGCGAGCGATCACTGTTCCCTCCCTGATTTTGGGGAACCAACCTGCGGCTGGTTTTGAGGTGGATTGCGACCAGGGGCGGCTTGGTTCGGATCGGGGCCAGAACCGGGGTCAGGGTCAGGACCAGGGCGGCGCCGAATTTCATTTTCCGCGAGGCCATCGTTGTGCTCGTACTGAGCATAATGATGGGTGCGCCCCCGCCCTGGCTCTGACCCTGACGCCGACCCGGCAGCGCTCTATCCCGACCGCTGTCCAACTTTTGGACGGCGGCCAGATCAGGACGCGGCTCTCCTATCCACCCTGGGCCAGGGCCGGGGCGTCAGCGGCATCCGGCGGTCAGCCGGTACTGGCGCTGGAAACGATGAAACTCTGTATCAGGACAGCGCCCAGCGCTTTTTCGGACCCATGCCCTTGGGCACGGGCGGCTCGAACACCTGCTTGGCCTTGCCCGGCTTGCGGGCGGCCCGCTTGTCGGCCTGGGCCTGGGCCGCGACTTGAACGCGGTGGTCGGTGTCGGCCAGTATGTGATGCACGCGCTGGGGCACGACCGGATCGGGAAAGTCGAGCATGTCCCGGAACGCGCCCAGGCCGTCATCAGGGATGTCCTCGTCCCGCATGGGCGGGGCGTCGGGGAAATCCGGGAAGACCCGCTCGGGCAGCGAGGGGCGCCACGCGGCGGGACGGGCCATGCGCGAGGACCACTCGGCGGTCAGGCTGTCCAGGCTGTCACGCTCCGGCCCATCCGGGGCTTTGGCCTCGGGGAGCATTTGGCGCAAGGCCGCATACTCGGCCAGGACCAGGGCGTCGAACGCGGCCCGGTCCTCAATCCACCCGCCGGCCCGGTCTTTCGCCGCTTGGACCAGGAACCCGAACATCGGGTGCCGGTCCAACTTTTGGATTTGGGGTCGCATCGGACACACCTCTCCTACAGCGTCCCGTCCAAATTTTGAACGAGACCGGGTTGTGGGCACGCCAAACGCCCCGCGCCAGAACATGGCGCAGGGTTCGTTCGAGGCTTATGACGGCCCACTCCAAGAATGGGCCTTCATAAACGCCGGGCGCTGGCGGGGGGAGTTTCCCCCCGCCGGGTTGCGTGTCAGGCGGCTTGCTGAAGAGGGGCGGCGTGCTGGGCGCGGGCCGTGACCAGCCCCCGGACGGCGGCGAGAATGTCCTCAAGCTCTTGGTCGCTGAACTCGCTGTCGTCCGCATTGAGCAAGGTGAGGATCTTTTCCGCCGCGCCTTTCGCGGGCTTGGCGTCTTTCTTCGGCCCTTCCAACAGGGCTTTCAAACCATCCATGGTCAGGGGCAGGTTGCCAGCCTGCAAATCCGCCTTGATCTGAACCACAATCAGGTTGACGGCTTCTTGCAAGTCGCTCGCCTTCAAGGTTTCCCGGAACGCCTTGTCTCCCTTGGACAGGCGAGCGGCGAGCTTCCACCCCGTTTGCGCGAAGGTGTAGGCCGTGGTCCGCTTGTTCCCGCTCGTTTGGAACGTATCGACCAACTGTTCGCGCACCGTTTCAGCGGGAATTTTCTTGTCCGTGTTCCACCCGTTGACGCCCGCAAGGTAGGTCAGCGCCGTGGAAGCCGCCAAATGGATGAGGCGATCCGACACCCCGTCGAAAGCCGCCGCCGTCAACTTCATGGCGGACGTGTAGGTTACTTGCGTCGTCATGTTCGATACCCCGTTCAAAATTTGGATGGGTCCGGGAAGTGGGCGCACCTGTCCTGTCTTCGTCCTTTCTGTCCAACATTTGGACATGGGACGGATTTAGACAGACTTCTCCTATCGACGCCCTTGCCTTCTCCTTCGATGGGCGAGTGATTTGTTAATCACCGTAGACACACCATAGCACAGGGGTAGGCCGTGACTTGCCATAAGCGCAGGGCCGGGGCGAAGGGTACACCCTTTATTTACAATGGGTTGAAGGGTACGGGGTGGGGGTCCCCCCTTCATCTCGACCGATGAAATTTCCAGAAATTCGGAAATGTACTTTTATTACTTCAACTTGAACCTGAGTTACTGCCGCGCCGTGAACCCAGTCCTGAACGGCGCCGGTCGCCCCGATCCCGTAGCTTGGCCCGATCCAACGATTCACTTGTTTGGGAGCCAGCTCCATGTCCGCGTTCTCCGACTACATGGAAAACGAGATCATCAACTTCTTTCTTCGGGGCAACCCGAACAACACGACCCCGCCCGGTGCGGTTTACCTCGCGCTCTACACCTCGAACCCGAACGACGACAATTCCGGCGTCGAGGTTACGGGCGGCAGTTACGTCCGCCAGCTCATCACCTTCTCGGACCCAAGCGACGGCGTCAGCGCGAACGAGAACCTGCTGACCTTCCCCGTCGCGACCGCCGCCTGGGGAACGATCTCCCATGTCGGCGTGATGTCCGCCCAGAGCGGGGGGCAGCTTCTCTATTACGGCGCGGTCACGCCCTCCAACACGGTGGCCGCCGGGGGCCGGATGGAGTTCCCCATCGGGTCGATCCAGGCCAGCAACCAGTAAGTCATGCAGCTCACCCGTCTCCTTTCCGAACGCCGATGGGTGAGGCGGGCGACCTCCTCACCCTGCGAGGGGGACGTGTTCCTGCTGTGCGAGGATGGGCTGTGTCTGCTGTGCGAGGACGGCGAGCCGATCCTGCTGCTGACGTGCGAGGCCGCCTGTCCCGTCCTGCTGTGTCAGGACGGCGTGCCGCTCCTCTGCGAGGACGGAACCCAGATACTGCTGGCGGTCTGCGCCCCGACCGAGGTCACGACCCACACCGCCTACGCCGAACCGATGATCGGCGAGGCCGACCTGATCGGCGACCTGTTCGTGAATGTGCCCCACAACCGCCTTCGCGGTCGGGGCCGTTTCGCCGCCATCGGCGCGATCCACCGCAAGCAGGTGGTCGAGCTGAAGGGGTTCGGTCGGTTCCATAACCCGATCACAGCCAAGGTCAATTGGGTGGCCGGCGCCCAGGTCCAGGGCAAGGCCACGCTGAAGGCCCTTCAAGGCGCCCACAGCGTCGGCGCCGCAGCGCTCCTCGCCAAGGGCAAGCTGGTGGCGAAGGGGGCGACCCTCGCCGTTCCGACCGCCCGTTTCCTGGGCAGGGGCACGCTGGCCGTCCAGGATGCCACCGTTGACGACATCGGCATCATCATGCCGGGGGTCGCAAGCCTGGTTGTCGGGGAGATCTCCCACCAGCAGACCTACAAGGCCAAGCTCTGGAGCGTCGGCGAAACCTCCACCCTGACAGCCAACCCGGTCTCTTTCACGCTGATGACCGGCGCCGCCACGCTGGTGGGCGAAGGAACGCTGATCTTCGCGCCGCCGATGATCGTCGTGCTCGTCGGCGCCGCGACCCTCTCCGTGGCAACCGCCTTCCACCAGGGCCGTGCCGACCTCGACGCCTACGGCGACCTCTTCGCCATGGGCGCCCTGTTCGATCCGAACGCCACCCGGCCCGTCCCCGACGGCTACCTCTACCCGGTCGATGACGCCGACGTGGACGCCTACGAGACCATCGACTGTAGCGAATACGGCAACGGGGTCTTCCCCGACTTCAACGAAGACTATGACGGAGATTTCTACGATGCCGCTTCCGATGGATGACAACCGGCAGCCTGTCCAGGCCCTGCACCCGGTCGGCTGCCACCAGATGTCTCTGACCGCCGGGGAGTGGACCTCCACCGCCACGTTCAAGGTGGAGGAGGTGCTGGCCGTCGAACTTCAGCCGGAATACGACACCGTCATCCGCTTCTACGACGGCGGCCCGGAAGTGTATCTGCGCGGCGGGGGATACTTCGTCTACGACACCCGCCAATACACCAAGCTGGATGCGCGCCCCGGCCCGACCGCCACCGCCGGTCTTCTTGTGGTCACGGAGCTGGGTTAGGGCCGCAACCCTTACCCGTCTGCTGCATGACAGCGCTCCTGGGGCTGGTAGGGTCTGGGTGTTGCTCGCACTCGTGGCGGGTTCTCCTGGGGCGGGGGAAGAGGGCCGGGACTGGGGCGTCCCGGCCTTCACGCTTCCGAAGGCCGATGAGCGGACGGACAATCTCACAACTCGATCTGGCGCTCCCCCTGACCGGGGATGAATGGCTACCCATCGTCCAGAACGGGGTGACGCGCCGACTCAAGATCAGCGACCTCCTGCGCGCCGGGTTTACAGGATCGGACATTCGCTCCCTCAAGGTCGCCATCGACCAGGACGGTCAGACCGTCTTCACGATGCCGGGCGACGTTTACGAGGTCGAGCAAGTCCAGATCAACGGCCAGGGGCTGTCGCCCGAGAGCTTCACCTACTCGGCGCCGACGCTGACCATCCTCAACCTTCCGTATCGGCTCGAAACCGTGGACGAACTTTTGATCGTCTACTCGGCGCTGCCCGCAGCAACCCAAACCTGAGAGTCTGACCATGGCGAGCACGCAACGCCTCAAACAGATTGCCATCCCGGCCTACAACCTCGCCCTCGGCGACGCCGAGGGCCGTGGCGCGTCGCTGGCGCCCGGCGGCGACGGCTACGTCCTGACGATGGAAGGCGGCGCCCCGGTGTGGATGCCCTCCCAGGGCGGCATCGTCTTCGAGCGCCGCAGCTTCACCGAGGCTGGTCCGGCGATTGCGACGACCGGCATCCACACCCTCAACACCACCCTGCCGGATGGTCTTCAGGGTGGGAACAAGGATGGTCTGATCGTGACCATCAACGGCATGGGCATCGACCTTACGGCGGTCTCGCTCGATGGAGCCGGCCCCTACGTGGTCAAGATCGATATGGGTGTCGTCGGCTACTCGCTGGATAGCAGCGATACGGTCGCCGTCTACTACATGACCTCCACCTAACATTTACCTGAAGGGAGCATCGCCACCATGGCAAAGACTTTGCTGAAGCTGAAGCAGGTTCAGGCCACCGAGAACTTCGACTTCGGCGGCTTCATCCTGTCGAACCTGGGCGCTCCGGTCGCGGCCAACGACGTGACCCGCAAGGCGTATGTGGATTCCGAGGTCTCCAAGGTTGCGGGCGCAATGACCTACAAGGGGATCTGGGACGCCACCCAGAACCTGCCGGTCCTGCCGACCGCCGCCGCCGACAACAAGGGGCATTACTACGTCGTGGCCGTCGCCGGCACGACCGTCATCGACGGCGTGGCCGACTGGGAACAGCGCGACTGGGTGGTCTCGAACGGCGCCGACTGGGAGAAGATCGACAACACCGACAAGGTGGTCTCGGTCTTCGGTCGGTCGGGTCCGATCCTGGCCGAAGCGGGCGACTATGCGGCGGAACAGGTGACGTTCACCCCGGTCGGCAGTCTCCAGGCCACCGACGTGCAGGGCGCGCTGGTCGAGGTCGATGGCGACGTGACGGCGCTCACCGGCCGCGTCACGACCGCCGAGGCCGACATCGACGCGCTGGAAGGCCGCGTCACCAACGCCGAGGCCGACGCGACCGCGCTGGAGGCCCGCGTCACGGCGAGCGAAGGTGAGATCGACACCCTTCAGGCCGCCGACAGCGCGCTGACCGACCGGGTGACGGCGGTCGAGGGCGCGCTGCCGACCAAGCTGAACGCGGCCCTGGCGGCGGGCCGCATCTTCGTCGGCAACGCGGACGGCACGGCGGTCGCCGCGACCTTCGTGGTCCGCGAGGCGGCGGTGGCGAACGGCGGCTTCACCTCCTTCGCCCTGGCCGCAACCCCGGTTGCCGGCACCGAACAGGTCTACATCAACGGCCTGCTGGTGGACGTGGTGGACGATTACACCGTGGACGGGGTGAACATCCTGCCGGTGGCCGCCCTGTCGGCGACCGACAAGGTGCGCGTCACCTAACATCGCCCTGGCGTAAGCCAACACGAGGAGGGGGTGGTGCGTTGCGCCACCCCTTTTCTCTTTGCGCGGAGGGGAGCGATGTCAGGTCTCGTCAACGCGGACGCCCCCTTGATCCGCATGGCCCGAGGAGCCGCCCGCTGGCTCATGGGGTTGGACGGGGATGAAGACCCAGACCGCGTGACCTACAGGGTCTACACGGGCTGGGGTTCCGACACAGACGGGGGACGGTTTCCCGGCCTTGAGGTCCCGGTCGCGGAAGCGGACGGCGGGATTTTCGGCGTTGGCGAGACCCGTGATCCCGTCACCCAGAGCGTCGTCCCTTCGGTTGATCGAAAGGGCAACATCACCGTCTTCCCCCTCTCGGCGTTCGACAACCCGAACTTCACCCTGGATGGTGGGGATTATTCATGAGCTATTCGCGCATCCTGTTGAAGACCGCCCGCACGGCGGGGGCTGTTCCCTCGACCAGCGACCTTGCCCTGCGCGAGATCGCCTTCGACGACGTGGACTCGATCTACGTCCGCAAGACGGACGGGAGCATCGTCAAGGTCGGCGGGTCGAGCATCGACGGCATCGACGATGTTCCCGGTCTCCAGGCGGCCCTGGACGCCAAGGCCGCGAACTCCCACACCCATACCATCGCCAGCGTGACCGATCTCCAGACCAAGCTGGACGGCAAGGCCGAGGCCGTCCACACGCAGGACGCCTCCACGATCACGAGCGGGGTGTTCGACATCGCCCGCATCCCAACCGCCGCGCTGGAGCGGATGGTCGGGGTGGCGAACACGGCGGCCCGGCTGGCGCTGACCACGGCCACGGTTCAACTCGGCGACTTCGTGAAGGAGGCCGACACCGGCAACGTCTACATCGTCACCGACCAGACGCAGTTGACCGTGGAGGCGGGCTACACCGCGTTCAGCGCTGGCACGGCGGCCTCGGTTCCGTGGACGGGGGTGACGGGGAAGCCGGACAGCTTCACCCCGAGCGCCCACACCCACGCGATCTCGGACGTGACGAACCTCCAGACCACCTTGGACGGCAAGGCGGCGACGAGCCACACCCACGCCATCGCCACCGTCACGGGTCTCCAGGCCGCGCTGGACGCGAAGGCCGACGCCACCGCGATCAGCAACCCCTCTCTGAAGGTCGGCGCCGTCACGGTGTCCGGGGCCAACGTCACGCTGGACCACGCGACGGGCGTGCTGTTCAGCCACACGGCGACTGCGGCCTACACCGTCATCCTGTCGGGCGCGCCGACCAGCGGCGAAGCCGTCTACATCCTGCGCCTGACCAACGGCGGGGCGTTCACCCCGACATGGCCGAGTGGGATCGTCTGGCTGGGCGGTGAAGTCCCCTCCCTGTCCTCGTCCGGGACGGACGAGATTCATCTTCGCCGGTCAGTCGATGGATCGGTGGTCCGTGCCTTCGCCGTGGTGGGGTTCTGATGCTGGAGTGCCTGACCGCGTACCACTCGGCCTGCCTTGCAAAGGCCGCCAGTGCAAAGGCCGTCATCTTGCCGACCGATCCGGTCATCTACTTCGGTCACAGTTTCGACGGCGCCAAATACATTTCGACCTGGAACTTCCAGAAAGCCCGGTGGGACAGCCGGACATTCTCGACCTACGCCAGCCAAGGGCCGAGTTGCAAGCAGGTGTGCCCATCCAGCGATGGGCGTCTCGCGGTGATTCTGACCGGCACCGTCAACAAGCTGGTGATCTTCAACGCCGACACCCAGGATGTGATCGCCGAGATCGACGGAACCTTCACCAAGATCATTGGGTGGCGACCGACCGCCAACGATGTGCTGGCCGTCACGGACGCCGGCGGGTACGTGAAGTTCTATGACGCCGCGACCTGGACCCCGGTGTCTGGCGCCTACAGTCGTTCCACGGCGGTGAACGCGGGGGAGTGGTCCCCTGACGGGGCTTACATCGTTCTGGGCTTCGCATCCGGCAGTTCCTCAAGCCCATCCTTCCAGGTCATCGCCTGGGCGACCATGACCGCTTTCTCCAACCAGCTCACGGTTTCGACCGCCATAACCTCGCTGACTGTGGCGAAGGGGCGAGAAGGAACGGCAATATTTGTTTACTATGTCCTGAGCAACAACCTTTATGGCGCGTATCTAAACACATCAACATCAAAAATAATAACCTTAAGCCTAATAACAAGCATCGGCTTTCTGAACAATTTTGTTTCCACATCAAGCAAACTTGCGGGCATCGTGAATGGGTCCGTGGCGAACACCGCCTTCCGCGTCACCAATTGGACTGCGGTGAGCGGCCTACCGGCAGCCTCGACCGCGACCAACTACAACGCCGTGACCTGGACCGGAGGGGGCACGCTGGTGGCGGCCTCTCCGCAAGGACGGTATCTCCTGGGGCGTATATCCCAAACCTCGGGCATGACGAAGCAATTCAATTACTACGACGCCTCTCTGTCCGCCTATTATGCGGGCTTTGACACGGGCCTGAGTGTCAATGATTTCCGATGGGACCCACGAGGTTCGCTGTGAAGGAAAGCCCCGCTTCATCGGCGGGGCTTGTTGCTTGCGGCCGTTCCTGTCCAGTTAAGACACTTACTGTATGTGGGGTTGCTGCATCCGCTACTTGAAAGGCTACTGTGCGCTAGGAGCGGATGTGTGGGGAGAGGGCTTTTCTTTTGGCGATTTTTCATGCGTATTAATATATGAATCAGGCTATCATGATCCTTTGATGGGAGGCAGGTTGTAAAATTCTGCGCTGAGAACCCGTTTAAAATGATGGGGAATTTTCTAAAATCCAAAGTAGGAGCACGCTTCCAATGACCGAGCAATCACGCATTTTGACAGCATCGTCTCCCGAGCACTTGCTCGTTGAACGCATTGCGCTTCAAGAGCGCCAGATGGTTCATGATTGCCTCGCTCCGTACGAGCCGATTTCTGCAACATATGCTTGGCTTGATACTCTTCGCGCTATCGAAGAGTGCATTAACTTAATAAACGTCGATTGGGACGATGACGAATTTGAAGAATACATATACTCTCTCCCGCTCAGCCTGCACGTCGAATTGACACCGCAGTTTCAGGCTGTGCGCCAATTATTTATTAAAAAATTCAGCAGAAATTTCGCAAACCGCTTTACCAATCTTATAAGGTATGGCGTAGGTATAGCGACAGGTTTTGATGCACACGGACACTCTGAGATCGCTTCTTATTTTAGAACAGTCGGATCTATGATAATCTATCTTCAATCGCGACGGCGCCATTTCATAGCTCTACTTCATATGATTCCGAAGGCATGTTGCGGAAATAAGGCTGTAATACCTTACGATGCGCTCCTTATCTTCCTGCCGATGATTGAGCTCAACGGAGTTCAATTGAAAGGCGCACAGAACGCGCTGAAGGTGAAGCTGTCTCGGACAAAACTTGGTCTGCCGGCGCAAGAATCTGCTGAATTGGCAATGCTAGATCCATTTTTTCTTGAGCCCGAGCGAGCACCGATCATCAATATGCCAATCACGGACGATGTTACACAATGGGCGATGAGGGAAACGTTAAGTCCAGACAGAATTTTCTCAGCTGCTGAACTCCGAAATGATATTCTCAATATCGAAATAGCCTATTCAGAATTCGAATTGGCGAAGACAGAATTTCCATCTGCGGCAGGAATAGTGCGTCGTTTATCCATCAATTTTGTGGAAAAGGACTTTTGGATCGTAGTAAGTCCAGAAGATATTTCAGCGCTATTTGATGAATTTAGAGCGCCACCAGACTTGAAATCTGCATTTCTCTCATCGGGAGTGACCTATCTAGATTGTCTGTCTACTTATTCCCCTTTTGTTTTAATCAATGGCGTCTATCGATCAACCGTTACACTTCTGAGTCGTTTTATCTACTACTGGCGCGCTCGGTGCCTTGATCGTCAAAAGCGTTATCAGATCCGCACAGGCTTCATATTTGAAGAAGCGGTTCGCCAGGAGATAAGCCGACAGGGCTTCGTTGTGCAAGATGTACGGCGCATCAATCGTCGTGAGTTTGATGTTGTAACTGTTCGGGATGGCGTAATTTGGAACATTCAATGCAAAAACAATTTTACTGATATCGATTATCTCGAGGCGGACGCTTCGCGCTTTGCTAGATTCAATTATAGGCTAGTGCGTGCTTATGAGAGCGCCTTGTTAAAGGAAAAGAACCGAGAACATCTACTGAAGGAGAAGCTGGCGCTGAACGAGGTCCAACACATGGTGGTGTCACGCTTCCCGGTCGTTAGTGACAATCCGAGATTCGTGCCGTATAGCCGCATAAAGATGTTCGGTGAAATAGCCAATGACGTGATTTCCCATAACCAAAAAGGTGTGGTTTCTTAAGGATGCCGCGAAAATCAGAGAGCATAACACGTATAGCATGACTTAGTCGGTTCATATGATGTTGATTGGGAGGTCGCGATGCACGCTTTACCTTCCCTCTATGCCGTGGGTGACTGCCTAAACCGGGTAGGCACGCTTGCAACGTTCTGCCAGTAGAACAGCTCGATCAGGTCGGGCCGGGTGATTTCGATCACGCGGCCTCGGCGGGCGTCGCAGAGGTGCCGTTCACGTACAACACTTGGGTGTTTCCATCCTTGTCCTTCTGCGAAATGGGCGTGAAGCCGAAGACGTTCGCCAAATTCTCCATCCGACCCAAGAAGCTCCTCAAGGTAACAGGCCGGGCATCCCCCGCCTCGGCGCAGAAGCGATAGTATTCGGTGTAGAGTTGTGTCGATGAGGTGGGGGCGGAATTCAGGCATAGGACGCCCACGCCCTTCTGCTTCATAAAAAAACGCACGCTGTCATTGGCGTCCGCCATTGCCTCCACGGCCTGGGCGTGAGACGCCGGGATGGTGTAGCTGTGCTGGCGGATCAGGCGCGGCATCCCCTGGATCGCCCAGGCGGTGATCGCCTCGCGCTCCTCGGCGATCAGGATGTCCGCGAAGTCGAGTTGCACGTCTTCCAGCGGGACCGGCTGGTTGAAGGTCAGGACCAGCCAGCGGCGGTTGAACCCTTCCGACGTGTCCCTGGTCTTCGGCAGATGGTTCGACCCGAACCAGTGGGCGCACATCGGTCGGATGTCGAAGGCGTCCTTCCCCTTGTACTGGACCGGGATGCTCTCGCCCTCGACCACCTGCTTGAAGATGTCGCCCTGGATGTATTTGCTTTCGGACAGTTCGCCCGCCACGTTCAGCAGCTTGCCGACGAAACCGACCGGCATGAACTTGTCGCCCCAGGTGTTCGGCGGGATGTTGCTCACCGCCTCCTCGGGCAGCAGGCCGCGCATCACCTTCAGCACCTGGGATTTGCCGGAGCGGGCCACGCCGACCAGCAGGACCGCGCGCTGGAGGCGCGGCGCCATGCCCATGAGCGTGGCGCACATCGCCTCCTGGAGGGCCGTGATCTTGTCCGGGCGGTCGGCGTCCTTGGCCCAGCGCTCGTTCAGAAAGGCCAGCCAGCGCGGGCAACGGTCGGCCAGCTCGGGCATGTAGCGGTAGGGCAGACAGTAGGTCGCCCCATAGGCCGGATCGTGCGGCAGCATCCGGCCATCCTGGGAAAGGTAGCCGTTGGCGAAGTTGATGCCGACGAGGGCGCTATCGACCAGCGGGCGGGAGACCTTGCGGCCCATCACCTTGAGGATGCCGCTGTGATCCGCCGCCTTGCGGGCGGCGGGAAGATCGCCGTAATCGTTCGAGATCAGGCGGTAGATGTCCTCGTCGATCTTCCGTTCCCAGTGCGAGCCGGTCCAGGACCAGAATTTGTTGAAGGCGAACCGCACCTCGCCGAAGCGGCGCAGGTCGGCCAGCACCTGTTCGGCGATCTCGCTGTGGTCGGTGCCGACCACCTCGCCCTGGCGCAGTTCCCGCAGCCGCCGCTTCAGCGACGTGAAGGAAATGCCGGTCATCGAGGTCTCGGCGATCCAGCGGAGGATTTGCTCCTCGTGCAGAGCGTCGAACTGCTGGCGGGCGATCCGGTCCAGCGCCTTGTTCACCTCATCGACGCGGCGAAGATCCTCGGGAGGAAGCGCGCCAAGCGCGGCGTCCAGGTGGGTCCGCACCTGTTCGGGCGTCCATTCCTGGTTCTCGTCGGTGATGACGTTCAGGCCCAGCCCGGACTTCATCTCCCCCGACAGGTTGGCGTCCCAACCGACCGGCAACATGCGGCGCTTGTCCCCGGTCACATCCGAGACCAGGAACTCCGCCATGCGGACGATGCCCTTGTTGATGTCAACGTCGTCGCCCGCGACCTTCTCCACGCGGGCGTCGTGCCAACCGCGCATCTGGGCGACGGCTTCGAGGAACGTGACCTCGCCGCGCAGGATGGTGTTGGCGTAGAGACCGGCGACCTGGATCATCCGGTTGTCGCGGGCGCCCGGCGCCACCCATTCCGTCAGCTTGGTGAAGCCGTTGGCCGACAGCTCGTAGCCGAGTTCCTTCAGCCCTTCGCGCAGGATGATCTCCACGTCGCGCGGGAGCGGCGGAAGCTCGTCGTAGACTTCCAGCAGATCGACGTTCGCCCGGTAGGGAAGCCCGGTGTCCGGGTGGATCGACGGCGGGATCACGAGCTGCGTCTTGGCGGACAGCAGCTCCATGATGGTCGCGTCGTCCGCCTGCTTGATGCGGAAGGTGCGGTGTCCCGACCAGCGGAAGGCCAGAGCGAATCCCTTGCGGCCAAGACGCCGCCACGGGCTGTGCGGCAGCACGGTGTCGATGAACTGGTGAACCTTGGGGTCGTCGGTGTCCACGTCCAGCATCTCGATGCCGGACTGGGGGCCGAGCGCGACGCCGATGTTCCCGTGGGCGAACTCCGACAGCCAGCGGGCCTTCTGCTCTTCGGTCGGCAGGCTGTCGCTGAACATCTGCCAAGCGTCGATGGCGGGACGCTTCTGGCCCTTGACGAGCGGGATGGCGGGAATGCCGCGCGACCAGAAGGCCGGGGCGTGCGCGGCGAAGAGGTCAGCCATGGTCGTCCTGGGTTTCGAGGGCGGCGCCCAGGCGTTCCATGGCTTCGGCCCGCTGGTCGGGCGTCAGCATGTCCTCGAAGATGCCCAGCACGATGTCCTGGAACTGACCAACCGCCTTCATGCTGCTGGCCCGCTCCGTCAAGGAGATGAGCTTTTCCAGCAGGGCGGTGCGGGTCCGGTAGTAGGACATCCGCTCGGACACGTCGTCGGCCTTCAGCTTCTGGCCGAAGTCGCGGATTTCCAGGTAGAGGGCTTGGGTTTCGTCTTCGAGGATTTGCTGCTTCGATCCGGCGCGGCGCAGAAAAGCCTGGGGGCTGTCGCCGGAACCCGGAGCCAGGAGCTTCAGCAGCTCTTTGACCTTGGCGTCGTAGGAGCAGTCATCCGCGTCCAGATAGGCCGGGTCCAGCCGGAGCTGTTCCTGCACCACCTGGAGCGGGGCCAACGTCTTCTGACTGAGATCAGGGTAGAAGCGCATGGGCGGCCTGGAGTGGGGGGAGGCCCAGATCGTTCGCGACAACGCCCCCTGGGCGCAACGCCAGAGACGTTAGCGAGGATTCGCTAACGTCCTTTCGCTGTGCGCCAAGTCGTCGCCCGACTACCGTCGCCCGATGACCCGTCCAATCCAAGACTTCCTGTCGCGCGCCCGCGCCCGCTTCGATGTCGATCAGGCGGCGAGCTATGGTGACTGGATCACGCAGAACACATTGCTGCGGGGGCGGCCATTCTCGATGGCGAAGTATCCGTTTCAACAGGCCATCGCCGATGACATGCACGAGAATTTGTCGGTCATCAAATGCTCCCAGGTTGGTTTGACCGAGGTTCAGGTCCGCAAAATCCTCGCCTTCGTGAAGCGCAACAAAGGGGTCAACGCGATCTACACGTTGCCCGACGAGGCGATGTTCAAGAAGGTCAGCCAGATGCGGGTGAAACCCTGCATCGAAGAGAACGCCGTCTTCCAGCCGGAGAGCGGGGAGAAGATGGTCCGCTCGATGTCCACGATGCAGTTCGGCACGAGCTTCCTGCTGATGACCAACGCGACGGAGGGCGCCGCCACCTCGACGCCCGCCGATTACCTCGTCCATGACGAGGTGGACCTGACCGATCAGGGAATGCTGTCCCTGTTCCAGTCGCGTCTCCAGAATTCCGAATGGCGGATCAAGCACCGCTTCTCGACCCCGACCTTCTTCGGCTTCGGGATTGACGGCGACTATGAGGTGACGGACCAGCGCGAGTGGGTCATCCGCTGCCCCTATTGCCGTCACGTTCAGATCCCGGACTTCACCCGCGACTTCGTGGTGATCCCCGGTCTGCCCGACGACATCGAAGACCTGGGGCACATCACCGAAAGCCTGATGCCCAAGCTGGACCTTCTCGGCGCCTACGTCATGTGCGAGCGCTGCCACCAAGGCCCACTCGATCTGGACGATGAGGGGCGCCGCTGGGTCGCCCAGCGGCCCGACATCCAGCACGCGCGGGGCTATCGGGTCCGCCCGCTGTCCACCGGCCGCATCGGCATCCCCTACATCATCGGCCAGCTTCTGGAATACAAGCGCCGCGACTATCTGCGCGGCTGGTCGAACACGGTGCTGGGCAAGCCCTACATCGACGGCAACATCCGCCTGGAGCGCGCCGACATCGAGGCGTGCATCGCCCCGGTCCCGACCCGGCCGGATGAGGTGGACCCGACCCGCCCGCATTTCCTGGGCATCGACATGGGCGCGGTCTGCCACCTGATCCTGGGCGTCGGCACGCCGGAGGACTGCGACGCGCTGCTGTTCGAGACGATCCCGGCCAACGACATCGTGGACCGGGTGAAGGGCCTGTGCGGTCAGGTCAACATCGTGGCCGGCGCGGTTGACCGTCACCCCTACACCCCGACCGCCCACGACATCTTCGAGGTCAGCGGGAGGAAGGTGTTCCCCGTCGAGTACCGTGGATCGGCCGAAATCAACATCGTCTTCGACGAGTTCAAGAACCCGGCCTACGCCCAGGCCGACCGCACCTCGCTCCTCGACGTGGCGGCCAAGTCCGTCCGCTCGAAGAGGATCACCCTCTGCGGCTACGGCCACCAGAAGGAAACGATCATCACCCACTTCCGCGACAACGTGCGCGACGAGAAGCCGGAAAGCCCGGCCCGCTGGGTGAAGCTCAAGGGCGACGATCATTACTTCCACGCCCTCGGTTTCATGCTGTTCAGCCTCCGGCTTTGGCAGGCGCTTCAGCCGCTGCGGAAGGCCGAGACGCGAACCCTCTACGAAACCATTGGCGCGGACTGGGTGCCCGACGACGTGGGTCTCCTGGTTCCGTCGAGCCACAGCCAGGGGCTGCTATCATGGTGATGGACCTGTTCAAGCTCGGGGGCTTCAAACGCCGGGCCAATCGCGGCGGCGCCTCGATCACCAACACCTTCAACGGTCAGACGCCGGGCGGGCTGCTTTCCGTCCCGATGTACCAGGAACACATGCGCGACCTGTTCAAGGACAGGTTCCGCAAGGACAGCCGCTCCATCATGAAGGAGGCGTTTCAGGGCGACCCGGACGTGAGCGCCGCCGTCAACGCCTACCTGACCGTCTCGAACACCGACATGCTGGTCAGCGTGCATGATGAGCAGGGAAACCTGGACCGCGAGGGGTACGCCGTCCTTCAGCAGATCATCCGGCGCCTGACGGTGCAGTCCGACTTCTCGGCCTTCCAGCTCAAACCCTCTCTCCGGCTGCTGGCCGCCGAGATGCGCTACATGATCCTGCTGCGCGGCGGCGTGGCGAACGAACTGGTGTTCGACCGCACCCTGGCCCCCAGCGAAATCCGGCAGGTGGACCTCGCCACGGTGCGCTGGAAGGAGCCGAAGCCCGGCCAGTACAAGCCGGTGCAAATCCCGGCGGGGGGAGTGGGCGAAATCCCGCTCGACATCCCGACCTTCTTCGTCAGCTTCTTCCGCCGCGACCCGACCTCGATCTACACGAACAGCCATTTCGTCTCGGCGATCAACACCATCGCCGCGCGTCAGCAGGTCATCAACGATCTGTACCGGATCATGTACGTCACCGGCTTCCCGCGCATTGACATCAAGGTGCTGGAGGATGTGGTTCGCCAGTCCGCGCCCGCCGACGTTCAGGCGGACGCCGACAAGATGGCGAATTGGGCGCGGAGCAAGTTGCAGGAGATCGCCAAGTCCTTCGGCTCGCTGCGGGTGGATCAGGCGTTCATCCATTGGGACAGCGTGGAAGCCTCCATCATCAACGACGACAACCCCGGCGTGGGCATCGACATCTCGAAGGTCATCGACGTTCTGAACGCCCAGAACCAGGCGGCCCTGAAGGTGATGTCCACGATCATCGGCCGGGGGGAGAGCGGCGTGAACACGGCGTCGGTCGAGGCCCGCATCTTTTCCATGAACGCGGACGAGATCAACGAGCCGGTGGCCGACAATCTGTCCCGCCTCTTCACCTTCGCGCTGATGATGCAGGGCCGCGCCAACTACGCGGTGGTCCGCTTCCGCAAGGCTGAACTCCGGCCTTCGCTGGAGCTGGAAAACCACATGACCATGCGCCAGTCCCGTCTGCTGTCGCTGCTGTCCCTGGGCCTCATCAACGACGACGAGTTCCACATGGAAATGTTCGGTCGCCACCGACCGGACGACGCGCCCGCCCTGGCTGGCACCGGCTTCATGACGGTCAGCTCGACCACCACCGACACCAGTGCCGAGGAGAGCGGCAACGCCCTCGACCGCAGCCTGACCCCGGAGGGCAGCGCCGTGGCGAACAGCAAAATGGTCAAGAAGAGTTAGGGCTGGACCAGTAATCCCTATCACGTTGAAGCAGCCGAACCCATTCGGTCAACTTGCCCAGACCTCACCCCTTTACTTGGATGACGGCATGGGCAAGCGGGTCCAAGTCACCGATGTCATTGCCAGCCGGATCAAGACGACGGCCGGCAACGACGTCAATCTCGACAACCTCGTGGTCTACGAGGCCCTGGCGCTGAACACCCTGCCGATCCGGCAGAAGGGGTCGATCTTCGACGGCGCCGTGGTCTCCGAACGCACGATGACCGAGATGGCCGCCATGCTCCAGCGGGGCGAGGGCGTGCCGATCCAGGTGATGCACGACACCAAGGTGCTCCCGGTCGGCAAGGCGTTCTGGGCCGAGATCACGCGCGACCGCTCCAACCGCCCGCAGCTTCCGGTCCAGTTCTACATCCCGAACACCGAGACCGATCTCATCAACAAGATCGAGAACGCCACCGTCGATGAGGTGTCGGTCGGATTCCAGGCCAAGACGATCACCTGTTCCAAGTGTGGGTTCGACTATCTCGGCCCGGACGCGGACTTCATGAACGTCCTCTCCCTGACCTGTGAGAACGGCCACGCCATCGGCAAGGACAGCGTCCACACCCACGTCGATGGTCTCAGCGCTTGGCACGAGATGTCCCTGGTCGGCAAGGGGGCCGCGAACGGGGCGAAGATTCTGTCCCAGGCCGCCGCGCAGGGCGCCGCCCTGACCGCCAGCGGCACGACGGGCAAGGCCCTCCTCCTTCAACTGACGGCATCGAAAGAACCCACCATGCCCGATCCCGTGACCGTGAACCTGTCCGAACTGACGGGCTTCGCGTCCCAGTTGGCGACCGCCCAGGCGGACCTCGCCACCGCCAAGAAAGACCTCGACGCCAAGGGCGGCGAGGTCGCCAGCCTGACCGCCAAGATCGACGGCCTCAACACCCAGATCACCGAACTCGCGGCGAAGCTGGCCGAGGCCGAGAAGGTCGAGCCGGTCAAGATCGACACCGATCCGACGCTCTCCTTCCTGACGGACCAGTTCACCAAGCTGCACGTCGCCCTCGGCCAGAAGGACGCGACCGCGCCCAAGACGGCGACGGAGCTGATCGCTGGCATCACGGCGGCGCAGGGCAAGCTCTCGTCGCTGATTCCGGTCGGCGGGGTCGCCACCGGCGCGGTCTCCGACGCCGCCAAGGGCGCCGGTTTCACCAACGCCGCCTTCAAGTCGCGCAATTAAGGAGCAGGTTCCATGGCCTACAACGGCATTGGCATGGGTGTGACGCTGCTGGGTCTCGACCACCCGGAGTTCGGCTACACCGTCTATCTCGCCTCGGGCACCGGCAAGGCCCACGTCGGCTGCGCGCTGTCGGCCGACACCACCGCCAACACGATGAAGCCCGCCGCCGATGGCGACATCGTCCGGGGCGTCCTCTTCACCGTCGAGGACCGCAGCCAGGAAGGCATCCTGGTCGGCGCCATGCAGACCAAGGGCGGCTACAAGCTGCCGGTCAAGAGCGGCGCCACCATCAACGTCGGCCAGTCGGTCGTCGGCGCCGGGGACGGGACCGTCAAGGCGGCGACCACCGCGCAACCCAACAATTTCGTGGCCGAGGTTCTGACCGGCTACGTCGTCGTCGTCTTCCAGTAAGCCCGCGTCGGCTTCAACAAGGGTCTCAATCCTATGCCCGAAGTTCGTTCCCTCAATGAGATCCAGCGCCGGTCGCCCGAAGCGGTGCTCGCCGGTCTCACCACCGAAGGCCAGTCCCGCGACGCCGGACTGCGCCTGCTGCGTGACGCCAACAGCTTCGGCATCGGCGTCCGCGACTACCTGCTGCTGTCCATCGACCCGCGCCTGTCCGAGACGCCGGCACGCTTCGACGGGCTGAACGGCTACGAAGCCTCGCTGGCCTTCCTCAACATGCCGGTGCGCAACGACTTCGCCAACGGCATCACCCTTCAGGCGGCGTCCCAAACCTTCCAGACCTGGGAAGGCAGCCGGGCGATGTTCCCGGAGGTGGTGGACGACATGATGCGGTGGGCCTACCGCCAGGACACCCTGGAGACGGTCGAACCGCTGGTCTCCAACAGCCGCACCATCTCCGGCCCGGAACTCATCACCGCCGTGATCCTGGACCCGGACAACGACAAGGACAACTACCGCACCTCCGTGGTGTCGGAAGGTGGCCGCATCCCGGTTCGCACGATCCGCATGACCGAGAATTCGGTCAAAATCTGGAAGCACGGTTCGGGCTACCAGACGACCTACGAGTTCAGCCGCCGGGCCTCGCTCGACATGCTGACCCCGTTCGCGGCGCGCGTTCAGCGCGAGCTGGAACGGTCGAAGGTCGGCGTGGCGACGACCGTCATGCTGAACGGCGACGGCGTGCATCCGGCGGCGGGCGTGGTCAAGCAGACGGCGTTCGGCGGCACCCAGTCCGGCCGGATCGAGTACAAGCCGCTGCTGAAGTGGCTGGTCTCGCGCGCCAAGGCGGGCGTGCCGGTGGACATGGTGATGGGCAACTGGGACGCCTACGTCGAGTGGCTGATGCTGTTCATGGCGCCGGCCATCGCGAAGGTCGCGTCCGGCGAAGGGCTGGACACCAAGACGGCGGCCGAGCGGCTGGCGTCCGTGGGCGTCGGTCTTCAGGCCAGCCTGCCGGTGTTGAACTTCAACGTCGGCTTCGCTCTGTCCTCGACCATGGGGGACGGCAAGCTGCTGGGCTACACCAAGGCGGAAACGCTGGAGGAGCTGGTCGAGGCGAACTCGATGATCTCCGAGAGCGAGCAGTCGATCCGCAACCAAGTCATCACCTACGTGAAGACCCAGAGTTCGGGCTACAAGCTGGCCTTCGGCGACACCCGCGAAATCTACGACTACACGACCGCCTGATCGTGGGCCGTGACGGGGCGTCGGCCAACGCCGCCCCTTCTGACTTTGGGGGACCCCGATGAAAGCCATCCTGAACACCAAGGGCAACTTCCTGCTGCTGGACCCATCGTCGGGCCAGGAGGTTCCCTATCACCGCCCGGCGGTGGTCGAGGTGACGAACTTCTTTCAGGCCCGCCTCGGCATCGGTCAGCTTGAGGTGATCCACGCCAACCTCCCGGACATCGCCGACGACAAGGAACTGGCGGCGTGCATCAAGGAGCATGGCGTGGATGAGGGGGTCGAGACCTACCTGCTGACGCTCGCCGCCCTGACGGCCACGCCCGACGAGGACGAAGCGTCGTTCATGCCGGAGACCTTGCCGCCCGCCAAGGCGAAGACCGATGGCGATCCGGTATGAGATCGCCGGGGAGGATGTGACGCTCGTCCTTCCCCTCCTCATCGACGGCGACGGCACGACCGCCGATGACGGGACCGTCGCCATCAAGCTGCGCGACCACATCGGCGCCCTCGTCTACGCCGACACGATCTCCCTGTCCGAGGACGCGACCGAGTTCCTGTTCAGCGTCGCCGCCCATCTGAACGAGAAGACCCGCGCGTTCGAGCGCCGGACGATCACCTACCGCTGGACCACCAGCGGGCGTCCGGCCAGCCGCACCGTGACCTATGTCCTGGCCGATTACGTGGCGATGGACGCCACCCCGGACATGGTGCGCGAGCGGTTGGGGGTCTCCCGCGCCGAACTGGCCGACACCGAGATCGACCTGTTGGGCGCCTACCACACCCTGGCCGACACCCTCGGCGGGACGGCGCTGGCCGACCGGCTGGCCTCGGGAACCACGGACATGCTGCGCGCCAACCGCGCCATCGTCCTGACCGCCGCCCTGTCCCTGCTGCCCTCCCTGCGCCTGAAGGCGGCCCAGGCCGAGAAGTCGGGCGACGAGAGCTTCACCCGCTTCGACATCGACTGGGGCGCCCTGGAAACCGCCCTGAAGGACGAGGCGGCGTCCTCGACCTCCAGCTCGGCGACGGGCACGGGCGCTCCGCTGTTCATGCTCTCCGTCGCTCCCGATCCGCTCAACCCGTGGGATGATTGACCATGCCCGAGATGTCCCGCCTGGGCGCGCGTTACGACACGACCTACCGGGACAGCCGGGGGCGACGGGTGACGGGCCGCTTCGTCGCCGTGCCGGAGAGCAACCCAACCCAGGTCGTCCCCCAGAAGCGCCTCTTCCGCACGCCGGCCAACACGATCCTGCGTCCGGGCGACATCCTCCTCGATCTCCCCGGCACGCGCTATCTGCTGGCGGAAGGACCGGCGGGCGTCTATCGGCAGGAGGTGGTGAAGCGGACCTTCCGCTGCATCGAACTGGACCATTATCTTCAATGGACGCGGCGCACCGCGAAGATCGACCCGGTGATGAAGGTCGAGATCGACGACGCCGTCGCCGACCTGGGGCTGATCTGGTGCAACGTCGATCCCCGCGACGAGCGGCTGGAGCGGTCCTCGAAAGTCGCCAGCAGCTACGAGAAGTTCAAGCTCTACACCAACGCCCCGCTCCAGATTGACGACAAGGTTGGGGACTACCTGATCGTCCGCGTCGAGAAGGTGGCCGGGGTCATCGTCGCGGATGCCCAGTGATGGCGGGGAAGAGGTTCGACCCCGACCTCATCCTTCGCAACGTCCGGGTCGCGTTCGAGGAGCGCACCGACCAGGAGATGGAGCGCCGCATCCAGACGGTGGTCCGCAACGTCCGGCGCGAGCAGTCCAAATTCTTCACCATCCTGGCGACCCAGACCATCGGCACGCTGAACACGCCAGCCAATGTGGATTTCGGGGCGGCCCTTGGTCCCGTGAAGGGTGGGCGCGTCCCCTGGGAGACTCTGTCCGATGGCTGGCGCAAAGAGAAGAACCCGGCCCACCGGGATCGGTTCTTCATGAACACCGGCAGCCTTGCCGAACAGTTGATGGCGATGTCGCCCTTCGACCTGTTCGGAACCCCGGACTATTACCGGGGCAAGCGCCTGAAGAACGACGCCAAATACACCTGGACCATCCGTCTTTTCCCCGCTCTCAGCCGCCGGTACCCCCAGTTCGCCGGGCTGGAGAAGCACCCGAAATTCGCCGCCAGCGGAGTCGGGAAGAAGTTCTACGCGCGGCCAGCCGGCGGCAAGGGCAAGCCCATCATCAAGCGGCCCTTGCTCCAGCCCTTCCTGGTGACGTGGAACCTGCGCCTCCAGAAGGTGATCCTGCGCACGCTGGGTCGTTCCAACTCCTCGCGTGAGGCCAACACGCTGGGCCGCACCATCGGTGGGGCCATCGAATAGGAACCGTCATGTCATCCCATTTCCTGCACCTTTTCAAATCCACCGTCCGCGTCGTGACCGACACGATCCAGGAGGTGAAGGACGCGGGCATCGCCGACGCCCAGTTCATGAACATGGACGACATGGCCGAGATCGCCGAATGGCCCAACGTGGACCTGATCGGCATGGCCCAGTTTTCCATCACGTTCGACGACCATCTGATCGACATGACCTGCGCCTTCGGCGTCTCGCCCTACCAGGACCGGCAACTCCTCCGGCACATCACGATCATGGATCGTCTGGTCGATAAGCTGAAGCCGATGGCGACCCACCCTGTCTTCCATGCGGACACGGGCGACAAACTCGGCTGGATGAAAGTCACCAATGGGACGACGGTGCGCGGCATGGAGCGCACCGAAAGCCGACCGCTTCAGTTCATCGTCGCCAGCTTCGTGACCAGCCTGACCTACCAGCTCTGATCCTGCATTAGCGTCGCGTTGCTAATCGCTATGCTGTAGCGCCAGATTCCCCCGTTGGTCATCCATTGGAGCACTGCTTTCCACAGGAGTGACCCATGGCCGGTGAGGCGAAATCCACCAGCTTCGTGCTCGGCACGGCGACCGTGATGATCGGCCCGCGTGCGGATGTGTTCGAGCTGACCCCCGAAGAACATTCCATTGGGCTGGTGAAGAACTTCACCCTCAGCGGCGATCCCTCCTACCTCGACCTGACGCATGGTGTCCGCAACACCATCGTCTATTCGGTGATGACCTCCTTCCCGATCAAGGCGACGATGGAGGTTTTCGAGTTCACCTCGAAGAACCTGATGTACGGCCTGGGTCTCGACGGCACCGGCCTGGACACCACGGCGGCCTCGACCACCGGCACGGTGCCGACCATTTTCCCGACCGCCACCGGCTGGTACGTCTGCCAGGAAAACACCGAGGGCCGCGACCTCGTGTTCGCCGGGCAGCAGAACGCGGACATCCCCGACAGCATGGGCTTCACCGCCGCCGCCCGCATTCGCAAGATGAACATGGTCCCGGTCGGCAAGAAGGATGAGCAGCCGTTCCTCGGCGCCAAGATCGTCGGCATCCTGCCCGAGGGCAACGAGCCGGTCACGATCATCATCCCGAAGATGCGCATTCAGAAGGGCTTCACGCTGGCCTTCACGACCGACAACTACTCGAACATGCCCTATGAGTTCACGCCGTTCGACACGGTTCCCGGCGACGCCCACCACACCATCTTCAAGGATGTGGGCGTGGCGATGATGCTGACCGGCAACTGACCGAGATGACCCCTCCGGTTTGAGCCGGTGGGGTCCCCATCCCCCGCGAGGACATGATGACCAACAGCCTCAACCGCACCCTGACCCTTGAGATCAACGGCAAGAGCCGTGACCTCTTCATGTCGTTCGGCCTGCTGAACGAACTGGCCTCCCTCCTTGGCGATGTGGACCGGCTGACCGAACTGCCGATCAATCACGAGCTGCGCACCGTCATCCTGAAGGCGGTCCTCTCCGAGCGCACGAAGGCCGGAAAAATCGTGACCGAGGCCGACCTGTCGGAGATCGACATGGACCCCCAGGACGTTCCGAAGATCCTCGCCTGGGTCGGGGAATGGGTGGTCGATTTTTTCATTCAATCCGGCGAAGCCGTGAAGTCGGTCTTCGTCGCGAACATGGAACGGGTGAAGTCCCTGACCTCCTCACCGAATGGTACCGCAGCCTGACGTTCGACGAGGCGATCTGCTGGGCGTTCGACACGCTGCCAAGCCGCCTCCGCGAACTCTATTGGTCCATCTCCTGGGATGATTTGCGCACCCAAGTCCGCCTCAAACTTGGGAACGAACAGGCAAAATCGAACCAGGGCGTCGTCTCCCTGATCTTCGTCGCCTCGAAGATATTCGGCGGCAAGTCCGGCCCGAATGGAGGCGCCGCCGCCCGCCCCGTGAAGAACGCCCGCGAAGCGCAGATGGCTTGGTCCGCTCTCATGCGGGCTTCAAAGGGTGGATGAACATGGCGACATCGGACTACGAGTTTTCCGCCTCCGTAAACACGACATCGGCCGAACAATCTCTCAAAAATCTTGAGAGCCTGCTGCGTCGTGTCGCCCTGGGGGCCATCCGATTTGACGCCGCCTTGAAAGCAATTGGCGGACAAGACCTTAAGATAAAGGACGTAAAATCCACTCTCAATGCCCTAAAGACTGAATTTTCTCTGCTGAAAGTAGGCGATGTCAACGCCTCGCGCTCGAACGCGGCGTTCGAGGGCGTCATCAAGGGCATGACCGACAAGGCGAAGGTCGAGCTGCGGAAGTTCGGCGACACCGCCAGCCTCGAAGCCAAGGCGTCGCTGAACCGCTTCCAGAACACGCTGAACCAGGGCGCCCGGTCTCTCAACCAGGACGGCCTGCTGAACGACGTGCTGGGTGGGAAGTTCAAGGCGGCGAACTCGACCGCTGGCCTGAAGCGGCAGATCGGCGACCTGACCTCCCTCTACAACAGCTTCTACGACAATCTCGGTCGGAAGCGGGAGGGCAGCTCCGTCCTGGAAAATCTGGGCGGCGCGCTGTCCCAGGCCCAGACCAAACTGAAGCAGGTCGCCGACCCGATCACGGCAACCGTTGCCGACGCGCGCAAGCAGGTTCGCGACCTCGGCGCCGAGCTTGCCTCGGTCGTGATGCAGTCCGACCGGAAGAAGCAGACCCTCGGCGCCCGCGCCTATGAGGGGGACGCCCTCTCCACGGTCAAGCGGGGCGGGATCGGCGACCTGTCGGATCAGCAACTGAAGCTGGCCGAAAAGGCGGCGGCCCGCGTGCGCGAGACCACGCGCGGCGAGTTGGAGAGCCTGAAGGCCCAGCAGTCCAGCGCCTCGGCCATCGCCCAGAAGAACCGGGAGCTGGAACGCACCGCGACCCTGGAAGCCCAGATCACGGCCGAGCTGTCGCGCCGGAAGTCGGCTTCGGCAACGCCGGTCAAATCGACCCAGGAAAAGGCCGACGCCTCCTGGGACATGACGTTCGCCCGCGTCAACTCGGGCGGCGGGGCCAAGCTGCTGGAGATGCAGGCCCGCCTGCTGGTGAACTATCAGGCCATCAACGCCGCCCTGTCGTCCTTCAGCTTCGGCGCCCAGTTCGTCAAGGAACTGGACGCCGAGATGCGGAACCTCCAGGCGATCAGCAACACCACGGACACCGCCATGCAGGGTCTGCGGCAGACGCTGATCGGCGTGTCCGAGGACACCAAGTTCACGGCGGTGGAGGTGACGAAGGCCGCCACCACCATGTCGCAGGCTGGGTTCTCGACCGACCAAATCCAGGGCGCCATCAAGGGCGTCACCCTGCTGGCGACCGCCACCGGGTCCGACCTTGCCCAGTCCGTGGACGTGGCGACCTCCATCGTAGGCGTGTTCAACGTTCGCGCCGAGGAGATGGGACAGGTGGCGAACCAAGTCACCTCGGCCCTGAACCTCTCGAAGCTGACCATGGAGAAGCTGGCGACCGGCATCCAGTACGCCGGCAACATCGCGGCGGACAACAACGTGAGCTTCACGGAGTTGGTCACGGTGATGGGGGCGATGTCGAACGCCGGCATCAAGAACGGTTCGACGCTGGGCACCGGCATCCGG
The DNA here is from genome assembly GCF_003590795.1 of Azospirillum cavernae. Lineage (GTDB taxonomy): Bacteria > Pseudomonadota > Alphaproteobacteria > Azospirillales > Azospirillaceae > Azospirillum > Azospirillum cavernae. The sequence goes on along the minus strand of NZ_QYUL01000004.1, from coordinate 39,769 downwards.
CAGTTGATGATCGACCTTCAGAACCCGACCGAGAAGCTGATTTCGGGGCTGGCGAAGGTTGGCCTGACCATGGCCGACGTGGACGTGCGCTCGAAGGGGTTGATCGGGGTGCTCCAGACCCTGAAGGACGCCGGTTTCACGACGGCCGACGCGATCCAGACCTTGGAGGTGCGGTCGGCGGCGGCCTACTCGGCGGCGGCGAAGTTCACGGACGGCATGGCCGAGATGCAGCGGCAAATCCTCCTGTCGAACGCGGCGGTCGAGGCGAACGACATCCAGATGAAATCCTTCGAGAACACCTGGAAGCAGTTCACGTCGGTGTTCGGGACCTTCGCCGATCAGATCGGGCGGGGGGCGCTCCTGGCGCTGCGCGACCTCGTGGCCGGCATCTCGGAGGTCGTTTCGGCCATGTCCAGGATGTCCGCCATCGGGACCATCGGGGACGCCGGCATCGCCGCCGCCTTCACCGCCATGGCGATGGCGGCGCTGAACCTCATCAAGAACCTGACCCCGGTGCGCGCCCTGATCGGCGGTGTGGGCGCCGCCATGACCGCCACGGCGGCGACGGCGGTCTCCATGGCGACCGCCGTGAAGACGGCCGGTGGCGTCTCGGCGGCGTTCACCGCCAGCCTCGCCAGCTTGCGCGGCGGGCTGCTGACGGCCCAGGGAGCCACGGCGGCCTTCAGCACCGCCATGACCGGCTTGGTCGCGGTCCTGTCCCGTTTCATCGTGCCCGCCGCGATCTTCCTGATCGCCGAGAGCTTCATCTCCGGCGCCCGAGAGGCGGATCGCTACGCCTCGGCCATCGACCAAGCGAAGGCGAGGGTCGATGAGCTGAACGGTCGGGTGCAGCAGCAACAGGAAGCCATGCAGTCCGTCTCCAAGCAGATGGACATCTACCAGGATCGGTCGGAGCGCCTGAAGTCGCACCAGGACGAATTGAGCGTGGCCGTCCTGGAAGCCGAACAGAAATTCGGGAAGCTCGGTTTCACCATGGACGGGTTGGAGCCGACTTTCGACAACATGATGCGGGCCTTGCAGAACCTGCAAGGCAAGCTGGCCGAGGATTTCACCGGCAACCTTGAAGCCCAACTCGACGCCCTGGGCAACAAGGTCAGGACCACCCAGCTCCAACTTCAAAGCTTTGGAGACCTGAACCAGATCGGCCCGCTGTTGGCGGGGATCGGCGAGAGCGACGCCCTGACCGTGGAGCGGACAGCCGTCCCGAAGAAGGCCCGGACGGGGAACTTCGTCAACGACACCTACGAGGGTGTCATGGACATCGTCACGAACCCCGTTCAACGGTTCAAGGCGGACATGGCGGCCTTGTTCAATGACAAGGCGACCCTGGCCCAGCTCCGGCCCGACAGCATCACCGGCCTGAACACGTCGGCGCTGAAGACCGACCTCGGGAAGCAGATCACCAGCCACCTTCAGCAAGGCCCGAACGCCAACGTCAACGACGTCAACCGCAGCATTGGGGACATCGAGCGCCGGATCATCGAGACCCGGCGCTCGGGCCAGGACACCTCCGGGCTTGAGAAGCTGAAGGACACCCTGGAGAAGTTGAGCACCGGACTGGTCAACATCCGTGCCGATGAACAGAAGCAGAAGGACATCAAGGACAACCAGCTTCCCGCCGCCAAGTTCATGGAGACGGTTGGCCCCGCGCTGGAGCAGCAGGTTCGCGAGTACAAATCGCTCACCGACAGCGTGAAGCGACAGATCGATGCCGCCGGTTCGGCCCGCGAAAAGGACAAGGTCCTGAAGGAGAACCAGCCCAAGCTGGAGGCGGCGAAGTCCGCGCTCATGTCCGCGCGGGGCGGTTTGGCGGGGGATCAGCAGAAGGTCTTCGACAAGCTGATGGGTTCGACCATGAACGAGGTCGAGCATGTGGTCGAAGGCATGGGCGACGACATCGCCGACAGCCTGGACAAGGCCGAAAAGCGGGTGAAGCAGGAGCGGGCCAAGCGGCTCGAAGCCCAGATCACCCGGCTTGGCCGCTTCCGCAAGGGCGAGGACCCGAACCAGGGGGATGTCGAGAGCCGGATCGCCCAGGTGAAATCGGTCGGCGCCGAGCTGATGGACGCCGAGCTGTCGGCCTTGCGCACCCAGCTTGAGGGCGACAAGGATTTGGCCGGCAACCCGGAGGAGATCGAAGCCGCGCTGAACGAGCGGAAGATGGCGATCCAGGAAAAGATCGACGCCTCCGTCGAAGGTCTCGGCCGCCTGTATGACGGCATGGAAAAGTCGCTCACGCTGAAGACCGAGAGCGCCATGGCCGCCCTGAAGCGGCTGGACAAGGAGAGCAAGGAGACGCTGGAGCAATCGACCTTCGAGGCCGCGACCCCGACCCGGATGCGGTCGGTCACGATCAACGCCAAGAAGGAGATGGTCTCGCGTGGTCTCGCGAACGAAACCGACATCGTTGCCCTGGAAATGGACCAGCGCGACGACCAGGACAAGCTCGAAGAGACCATGGTCGGCCTCTACAAGCGGCGGGCGGACGACATCGCCGAACTGATGCGGAAAGCCACGGAGGCTTCCGACGCCGAGATCAGGAAGATGGAGGAGCTGAAGGCCGCGTCCGAGGATGCGACCAGGGGGCTGAACGCGCGCAAGGAAGCCCAGAAGGAATACAACGAGACCGTCAGCGAGCACAAAACCACCCTGAACGAAGTCACCTCCTTGACGATTGCGCACAAGGACGCCCTTCGTCAGGTCGAGGAGCAGCAAGAGAAGGTTCGGGCGAAGAACGACGACCTGTCCGGCAACTGGACGAAAGCCTGGAAGGCCAACACCCAAAAGACGCTGGAGACGGCGGGCGCGTTCAAGACCTTCCAGGACGCGACCATCGCCCTGGGGCAGACGGCCATCACCGAGGGGATGAGCGGCCTTTCGACGTTCATTTCCGATCTCGCGTCGGGCGCCAAGACGGCGGGCGAAGCCTTCCGCGACATGGCCCGGTCCTTCGCCACGGCTCTCTTGAACATGGCGTCGCAGCAGGCCGCCGCGTCCGTCATGGGGGCGCTGTTCGGGAACGCGGCCACCGGCAACTCAGGCGCCAGCGGGGCCGCCAGCGGCGCGTCCGGCGGCATCATCTCCTCGCTGGGGAGCTGGGTCAGCTCCCTGTTCTACACGGGCGGCCCGGTGCGCAACGCCAGCGGCACCCGGCTGCGCCTCTCCACCGGCAGCGTGTCGGGGGTGGATGTCGGGCGCGACAGCGTGGACGCGATCCTGCGCCCCGGCGAGTTCGTCATGAACAAGTCGGCGACCGACGCGGTGGGGGAGGATTTCCTGGCCGACTTGAACGCACGCGGCGCGGCGGCTCTGCCAAGTCAAATGCCGACCATGCCGAAGCCCACCCAACCGGCCCCGGTCAAGACGAACGTCTACGTCGTGTCGCCGGATCGCGCCCCGCAGATGGGGCCGAGCGATGTGGTCGCCACGATCAGCAACGACATCGCGACCGGCGGCTCCGTCAAGCAGCTCATCAAGTCCGTTGTCGCCGGGAGGATGTGATGGCCGATATCGAAGAGTACATCTGGAGCGCCTTCCGATGCTCCGTGAAATACGGCGATGTGAACCCGAGCATGCAATTCGGGATGAACTGGGAGTTCGTGGCGGCCCCGGAAGCCCCGGCGCTGAAGCAGCTCACCCTCCAGTATGAGAGCCTTTGCTACTATTCGGACTGGGACGCCGCCGGAGAATACCTCGTTCCCAACAAGGAGAGGAGTCCGGCAACCAACATGTGGCTGTTGGAGGCGTTCTACACCCGGCACCTCCGGCACAAGAAGTTCAAGATCGCCACACCCGGCTACGGCTATATTTACTGCCGCTTCAAAGAACCCCTCGAAATACCCGACGGCATTGTGGACGGCTACGGCTGGACCGAAAACTTTGAGGTTGTTCTCCAGGAGGTACGATGAGCCTGCCACCGACCGACCATCAATGGGACGCCGTGAAGCTGACGGGCGACGGAAAGGTCGATCTCTTCGAGATCGTCTGCCTGGATGGCATGAAGTTCTTCCTGAAGAACAGCGACACGGTGACGTACAACAGCGTCACCTACGAGGGGGTTGCCCTTCAGTTCGGGGGTTCCCGGCGCACCTCGAAGGAGGAAACCCCGCGCCCGTCGCTGACGCTGGTGAACCCGGAAGGGGTTTTGAGCCAGTATGTTTTGGATGAGCTGTTCGACTTCGGCAAAGTCGTTCGTCGTCAACTTCTCCGCACCGAGTTGGACGGCGACACCGGCGCCCCCTACGAGGAAAAATACTTCATCTCGCGGGCGACCTCGCTGACGAAACGAAGCGTGACCTTCGAGCTGCGCGGCTACAGCGACCGGTTCAACGCCAACATACCGGCCCGCATGTACATCCTCCCGGACTTCCCGATGGTGAGCCTGCAATGACCCTGCGGTATGAACATCTGATGGATCGTGAGTTTGTCTTCGGCAAGACCGATTGCCTGACGCTGGTGCGGGACATCTATCGGGACAACTTCGGCATCGCCATCACCAACTACGCCCGCCCCACCGCGTTCTGGGAGCACGGCTTCAACCTCTACATCCAGTTCCAGGAACGGGAGGGGTTCAAGATCGTGGATTACGACCCCTTCGGGATGCAGCCGGGCGACGTGTTCGTGTGCGCCATCATGACCAAGGTCCCGGCCCACGCGGCGGTCTATCTGGGGGATGGCCGGGTGGTCCACCACCTCCCCCCGAGCGAGCGGCAACCCGCCCGGCGGGGACGCCCCTCGGTCGATCCCGTTAAGGGCCTCATCCGTAACACCCTGTGCGCTTGCTTGAGGCATGGCGACGTGGTGGTAAAGGAAGAGTTGGGCGAACCGGTCAATTTGATTGAAAGCGCCCCGGATTTCATCAAACGGAGGCTGCTGTGCCCGAGCGCCTGACCGAGTTTTACTCCGACGAGGGACCCGAGCGCATTGGGTTCATCTTCAAGGACGGAACCATCGCCGAGGTGGTGAACGTCTACGAGAACCCCCTGGAAGGGGCCAGCATCGCGCCGGAAGACCTGTTGGAATGGCTGCCCCATTCCTCCGGCCTTTGGCACACCCACCCCGGCAAGCCGTCGAATCTCACCGTCCAGGACATGCGGTCCTTCAAAGCCTTCCCCGATCACGCCCACTACATCGTGGGCCAGGACGGGATCGCCAAATATGTGGTGGATCGCGGCGAGGTGATCCGATGCGCGTGATCTTCCACGGTCATCTTCAGAAGCTGTGCCCCGTCGTCCATGACATGAAGGTGGACAGCCCGTATGAGGCGCTGACCGCGCTGGTCGCCCAGATTCCCGTTCTGCAAATCGTCCGTGGCGGCCAAGGCTACCCGTGCCGGGTCGTCGGGTTCCGCACCCCCCAGGCCCTGATGCGGCGCAGCGACGTGGAGGAGATCCACGTCATGCCCGACTACACGGTGGCCGGCAAAGCCGGTTCGTGGATACAGATCGGGATCGGCGCAATCCTGGTCGCGGTCGGCGCCTACACCGGCAACGCCTTCCTCATCAACGCTGGCGTCGCCCTCATCATGGGCGGCATCCTCCAACTGCTGGCGCCGTCGCCGAACAAGGACGGCAACCCCGACGCCTCGAAATATCTGGGGGCGCCGAAAAACACCGTGGCAATGGGCACGCGCATCATCATCGCCTATGGCGTCAACCGGCTGTACGGGCAATTCCTCTCCTACGATGTGAATGTGATCGGCGTCCCTGTTGCTGGGGAATGAGCATGGACTATGAGGTGCATGGCAAGGTTGGGGCAAAGAAGGCCGCGCCGGACAATCTCCGCTCCGAAGACCAGATGGAATGTGTCCTCGGTCTTTGCGAGGGCGAGATCGAGGGGTTCTACAGCGCCACGGACGGTTACGACGGCCTCGACAGCTTGATGCTGAACGACACCTCGTTCCGCAATCTCGACGGCAGCTTGAACTTCGATGACAGCACCGTCCACCTCTACAACGGGACGGCGGATCAGGGACCGATCCAGCCGATCCTCGGCGGGTTGGCCCGCAGCCGTTCGGTCGGGGTCAGTCTGGCCTACGCGGTGCCCGTCACCCGCACCTCCATGGGCGGAACCGACATCAATTTCCTGGATGTCCGGCTGGTCATCAACGCCCTCTACGACAACGACAGCTATTGGGAGGGCAGCCTTTCCTGCTCGTTCAAGATCGAGTGGAAGCTGACGGCGCTGACCCGGTGGACATCCAAGACCGTCACCGTCACCGGCAAGACGACCTCCAGCTCGTTCGTTCGCGAAGTCCGCGTCCCCGTCTCCCCCGATGAGACGACGAACAACCGCTACGACATCCGGGTGACGCTCCTCACCCAGTCGTCGGGGAACTTCGTGGCCCAGGCCACCTGGGAAAGCTTTCAGGAGGTCCAGCGCTATCCCGAGCGGGGCTTCGAGAACACCGCAGTCCTGCATTTCTGGTGCAAGGCGACCAATCAGATCTCGGCGCTGCCCGAAATCAGCGGCATCTACAAATGCATGCGGGTCCGGGTCCCGTCGAACTTCAACCCGACGACCCGCACCTACATCGGCATCTGGGACGGGTCCTTCGTGACGGCCTGGACCGACGACCCGGCGTGGTGCCTCTACGACTTGGTGATGAACGACCGCTATGGCCTGAACGCCTATGGTCCCATCACCCTGAACAAATGGGACGCCTATCGGGCCTCGAAATTCTGCAACAGGTTCGTCCCGGCGAAGATGCTGAGTGACGCGGGCCTGCCGGTGGACATCCCGGCGGCGGCCCTCACCCAGGACGCCACCCGTTTCGACTTCTACAGCGTCATCCCGATCAACGCGACGGGGGTGAACCGCTGGCATGACTGGCTGATCTCGGACCCGATGCAGAGCTATCTTGTCCAGTTCAGCGAGGATGGGACCAACGTCTCCTATTTCGCGGGCGCGGAGAAATCGGTCGGCTATCGGGTGAATCTTCCCACCGATGGAACCTACACGTTCCGATTCTGGGCCGACGACACCGTCTATGTCTCCGTCGATGGCGTGCAGATCGGCATGACCTCGCTGCCCATCACCAACACCACGGGCGGGCAAACCGACGTGGCCGTTCCGATGACGGCGGGCGCGCACGTCGTCAAATTCCTGGTGGTGAACCAGAGTTTCGCGGCCGATCCCTCCACCAACCCCTACGCCCTGTCCGCTGCGATCTATCAGCCGGACGGAAACCTCCTGTGGAACAGCCGGATGACCGAGACCTTGGTCACGGAGCCGCTGTGTCCCGAGGGCTGGACCTACAAGAATGACCGGTGCGAGAAGACCAACCCCGAGGACAAGGTTTGGGAGCCGCGCTTCACCTTCAACGGTGTCCTGAGCGACGCGCGGCTGTCGATGGAACAGGTCCGCTACATGGCGGGGGCGTTCCATGGCGTCCTCTATGACGACCTGGATGGCAGCATCCGTCTGTGCGTGCCGGATGCCCAGCCGCCGACCGCGATCTTCAACCAGGAGAATGTCGAGAACGGGGTCTTCGAGTACAGCCTGACCGACCTGACCACCCGCTACAACGACTGGACCATCTCCTTCGTCAACCCGGACCTTCTGTGGACCGAAGACCGCCTGCGCATCTTCGACCCGGATCACATCGCCAAGTATGGCCGGCTGCCCACCGACTTCATCGCCATCGCCTGTATCTATGAGAGCGAGGCGATCCGCCGGGGCTACTACCGCTACCAGATCGCCACCGGCCAGACGAAGATGGTGACATTCACCACCAACCGTCAGAGCTGCTGGGTCCGCCCCTACGACCGCATCCGCATCGCCGACCGGCACGCGGACGGCAAGCAGTCCGGGCGCGTGAAGCTGGTGCATGACGACCTGAAGACCATCGACCTGCACGAGCCGGTCAGCGTGACCGCCGCGACCGGGTTCGACTTCAACGCCGTTGCCCCTTTCGACTATCAGGCCCTCGACAGCGCCGGGCCTATCGCCGACGAGATGAACGCCATCGGTGTTCGCATGAGCGAGGATGGCTCTACCGGCGTGTTCTATTACGACGCCGAGAAGTCGGTCGGCTACACCGTCACCCTGCCGGCGACGGGGACCTACATCATCCGTCTCTGGGCGGACGACAGCATCACGGCCTATCTGGACGATGCGCAGATCGGCCAGACCAACCTGAGCATCACGACGGCCAACGGGATCGGCTACACCGACGTGGCGTTCGAGGCCACGGCGGGGTCTCACACTCTGAAGCTCGTGGTCGCGAACGGGAACCTGACCAGCAGCCCCTCGACCAACCCCTACAGCTTCGCCGCCAAGATCCTCACCGCAGCCGCCACCGAGCTGTGGAACACCCGGATGACCGAAACCGTGGTCGCCGAGATCGGATCATACTTCATCCCGCAGGTTCCAGGCGGCGGGTCCAAGGCGTTCGCGATTGCCAGCACGGGCGCCGACCTGACCACCATCATCTTGCGGACCCCATTGGAAGGCGATTACCCGGAGCTGTACTTCCCGTTCAACATCATCTCCGAGAAACCCGCGAAGGAGAAGATGTGGCGCGTCCTCGACATCCAGGAATCCGAAGGCTCGCCCGACAAGGTGGTGATCGAGGCCGTCATCGACTGGTGCTTCGATGATTATGAGGAGAACCGGGAGGGGGTTGCCGACTACACGCCCGGCCCGATCCTGGACGGGGTGTTCAAGCCAGGCACGACCCCGACCACGGAAGATGTCCCGCCGGGGATGAGCTGCCCGGATTTCTCCATCGACTGGAGCGATGACGGCCGGCAGATCCTCATCTCACCCAATGGGTTGAACGACACCTACACGCGCTACAACGGCGAGTACAAGGTCTTCTCCCGGTTGCAGGGGACGACCGACGCCTGGACCCAGCGGTCCACCTCGGCCAACGCGATCCTCAACCACCCGGCTGGCGCCTGCGAGTTCAAGGTTCTTCCCTACAACATCTATGGCGTGGCGGCGGATTTCAGCAGCGCCCCGACCTGTCTCTACGCGGTCCCGCAATGCCCGCCCACCGAGGTTCTGGGCACGCCGCAGGATGTCAACGTGGCCGTCTCCTGGGACGGCAACGGTGGCCGCTATGGCTACATGATCGACTGGACGGCCGGCGGCGTTTACGTCGCCAGTTATCAGGTCGTGTGCCGCGACATCGAGACCGGCGCGGTCTACCACACGGCGGACATTGAGACGCCGTACTTCCGCTACACCGCCGCGATGCAAATCCAGGACGGCGCCCCTTCGGACGCCCGAGGCTTCACCTTTGAGATCCGCTTTCGGGATGAGTGCGGAAACCTGGGCGACCCGGCCACCGTCACCGGAACCAACCGACCGGACGCGACCGACGAGAGCTACGACAGCACCCAGACCATCAACTACAACTGCGCCACCCTGAAGAACCCGATCCTCCAAGGATACAGCGAGCACATCCTCGACCTCGGCAGCAAGTCCGGCTTGGTGGAGCTGAACATCAAGGAAAGCAACAACTTCATCATCAACTTGGTGGGGGATGTGGAGATCGCGGTGCTGGGCGGATGTGGCGACGGCAAGCCCGTGACCATCATCTTCACCCGGCCCGAGGGCGAGCATCAGGCGAGCTACGCCAACCCCGTCCGGTGGCGGAACGCCAAGCTGCCGCCGATCACCAGCGATCTGGCGATGCACCTGCTGTTCGACATGGGCGGGAGCGTCGGCTGGCTGGGCGCCGAGGGTGGGGCGAGGTTCGGATGACCATCAACTTCTGGGCCTTCTGGCTCCAGGACGACGACATCCTCGTGGACCGTATGGTCGGCGTCGGCCGCCTGGACATCGACGGCAGCGCCGTCACCGTCACCAACTTTGAGGTCGTCACCCCGGTCGAGGAGATCAACTTCCCCATCGACAAGGTGCGGATGGCCTCCTACACGCGCAGCACGATGCCCATGGTCGCGCTGGGCAACGGCGACACGCTCTACATCTTCGAGAGCGGAAAGCCGTTCAAGGAGGAGGAGGCCCTTTACGTCGCCGGGATCACGGCGAAAGCCTTCGACATCTCGTCCATGGATTATTGCCGGGCGGTCAGCGGTTACAGCTTCTACGGCGTCATGACCGTCTTCGCCCAGCCCGATCAATCGGTGAAGGTGGCGACCTGGAGGACTGTCTATTCCGGCGGCTACCTGTCGGGCGCCAAGAAGCAGTTGCAGGAAAAGCTGCTGCCCGCCAACCACTCGGCATCCGCCGTGTCGCTCGGCAATTTTGGGGCGGATGTCTACGGCGTTTCGTCCAACCTGACGATCCCCGATCTCTACAACCACGAGACCCACACCGCCGCGTCCTATGAGGTGTATGTCCAGCCGGAGCCTCAGAAAGAGGTGCTGGAACCCGCCTGGAATCTCGTCCGCCGGCCGGTCGGCTACTTCAAATACATTTGGGCCTGCGCGACCTACAAGCGTGAGACCTACCGCCCCGCGACCTGGATCAAGCAGGTCTGGTACGACGCCCTCTACAAGGAACAGAGCTGGGTCGCTCCGACCGCCTACGCCGAGACCCTGACCGGGACCTACAGCATCTACTTCGTCAAGGCGACGACCGATGTCTCGGTGGCGACGGCCTACGGCGCCTCCATCTACATCGACCCGTACTCGGCGGACAAAACCTGCACCACCTACATGTTCCGGCGCGAACTGGTCAGCGTCACGAAATACAGCACCAATTATTGGAAGCTCACCTACCGCCAATACACGGTCAACACCTGCGCCAAGGACGGGTACTGGACGAACACGGGGACGACGGGGCGTTTCGCCACCCAACCGGCCGAGACCGCCACCACCCGGTGGGTGCTGTCCTCGCTCGGCTACTGGTCCACCACGACCGAGACAATGGTGACGGACACCCAACCGGCGGACGGGGCCGGATACAAATGGATCCTATCCCTGGCCTCGGGCTGGGATTACGTCGAGACCATCACGTCCTGCGCCACGCCGGTCAGCACATCGGCGGTGCGCTACACCCTGAGCGCCGCCGGGAAATGGGTGTATTCCGGGGTGGTCTACGCCGACGCCGCGCCCGCCAGCACCAGCGCGATCAAGTATGTCGCCACCACGGCGGCGGTGTGGCTGGTGGACACCGGGGGCTATGACGCATCCTGGACGCGGCAATTGGTCCAGGACGCGCACTGGGCGGTCGAGACCACCATGAACACGGCGCGGGCGCTCGCCACCAGGGTCAACACCCCGCCCGCCGGGTGGCGGTTGCCGAAGACCTCGGTCGAGCTTCAGACCCTGCCGTCGCGCGAGATCGTCCCCCCCTTCTGGTCGCGGTGGGAGGGCGCGACCCTCACCGCCCAGCCGGACGGAACGGAGGGGACCGACTGGCGGCGGACCTTGCGCCTCCAGGGCTTCACCATGCCGGTCTACGCGCTGGTCAACGCGGGCGCCATGATGATGTCCATCGACCAGGGCAGCTATGTGATCCGCTACGATGAGAGCAAGGGCACGCTGAAGACCGACGAACTCATGAAGCCCATCGCTCTGGCCGCCACCTTCCTCAACAACGGCGCCGATCTGGTGGACACCGCGCTGGCCGATGGCGGCTGGTCCCCGGTCCTTGCCGCCGATGATTACGTCTTCGACTTCGACGGTGGGTTCTATCCAATCGGCGAGACGATCTACAGCCATGAGCTGGACGGGGAGGACTACGAGGGTTTGGCCGACGCCGAGATCAATGGCGGGTTCTATCCGGTCGCCGAGAACGACCTGTACGGCGCCGAGCAAGACGGCAACCTCTACCCGCAGACGATCAGCGCCTATGAGTATGAACCCGATGGGGAGCGGTATTGATGAGCCTCAGCCATTTTCATTCCAGCTCCTTCGATCCGACCACCACGGCGGATGAGGTCACGGGCCTGCTGCCGGCCCAGGTCGCCCAGCGGGTGTCCGAGGCCGCCGTCTATCAGGTCCGGGAGACGGTGCCGAAGGTCCGGGTTCAGACGATCAGCGACACGACCCCGGAGTTGGCGAAGTCCCTCATCAACCTGACGAGGATCTACATCGGGCCGGACGCGGCGGCTGCCGCCAACAAGACCCTCCACGCCTACATCACGTCGATCAACGACCAGTACGCCAGCCAGGGCAAGCATGTGATCTGGAGCAGCGGCTGGAGTTTCCAGGACCTGAGCAAGGGCGGCGTTCCGCGCGGCTACTTCACCGGCAGCTATCGGGTGGCGTCGGGAACCTACGCCCTGGGTTGGCGCGACCTCAAGGACGGGGAGGATTTGAACCGTTACGCCCGCGTCTACACGGTCAACGGCACGAAGACCCAGGACCGTTGGCCGGTCGAGGGGGAGACCCTGACCGGCAAGACCCTCGTCACCATTCGTTCGGCCACCACCCGCTACGTCTATCCGGGGGAGAACACCCAGGGGCGGACGACGACCAACTACACCTACAAGGCGGCCCAGTCCGGTTTCGTGCCGAAGGAACTCCCGCTCACCTTCCAGAACACCCACTGGATGACGGCCAAATTGTCGAGCGATCAAAACTACATGGCGGATCGCGTTGCCTACGATCACCTCAACATGACGCTCCAGTTCGTGACCAGCGGCGGGTGCTGGCTCAACGGGACCGGGGCGGTCTTCGGCATCGCCGGGGAACTGGCGGACGGACGGATCGCCCTGGCCCTGACCAAGCTGTCGGCGGACGGGCGCGCTTTCAACGTGACCCTGGACCCGATGGTCCTGGAGGGCGTGCCGTCCGGTCGGGTGTTGCGCATGGTCCCGATCTCCACCAACCGGAGCGCCATCCTGGTGGATTTGTACGCCACCGAGGGCTTCCAGTACGCCGTCTTCTTCTTCAAGAACCTGCACGCCGGAAACCCGGTCCTGCTGAAATCGACCATCCTCGACCTGACCCCCGGCCCGGAGGCCGACCTGACGGCCGCCGACCTGTGTTCGCTCGGTGGATCGGCGGTCTGGGTCGTGTTGCGGGACCGGATCACGGGCTTCGCCAAGACATACAGCCTGACCTCGCCCGCATAGCGGTTAGAGATCCAGCCCAAACACAGCTACGGATTCCCTTCTTCTCCCACGGTGCTTTTATGTCCCAGTGCCGTGGGCGGGGGATGAAGCCGTGGATGATGTTCTGCAAAATCTTATCGGCCTCGCCGCCGATACGGCGGCCCCGTGGTGGGTGAAAGCCGCGCTCGGCGGCGCCGGGGTTGCCGGTTGTCTCTATCTGCGCAGCCGCAAGCAGCGGACGGAGGAGGATGTGACCCTCACCGCCGTCCACAGCAAGGCTTACGCCGCCCTGAAACGGCAGATCACCGACCAAGCCACCACGATTTCCCAGCTCCAGAAAGAGATTCAGGACCTGTACGCCGAACTCCGGCGGCAGCAGGAGGCCGAAATGTCAGCCCGGAAGGAGCTGGGCACGATCCAGGTCGAGCTGCACATGACCCGTCAAGCCATGGAGGAATGGGCCACCGTCTGGGAGCAGGTTCAAACCCAGGTGAAGGCCAACGCTTGCGCGGAATGCGTGCTCTCCCACATTCACCCGCCGTTCATTCCGCAGGGGGTTTCGCCATGAACGTCTGCCAGGAAGCGCTGGACCTCATCATCCTTTTCGAGGTCACGAGCCAAGCCGTCTACGAGAAGAAATACGCCCGCCCAACTTGGCCGGGGGGCGACAGCGGCGTCACCATCGGGATCGGGTTCGACCTCGGCTACGAGACCGGCGAGGGGCTGGATCGTGACTGGCCGATGCTGCCCAAGGACATCCGCAGCCGGTTGAAGACCGTGACCGGGCTGACGGGCGCCAAGGCCCAGGCCGCGCTGCCGACCTTGCGGGACATCGCCATTCCGTGGGCCGCTGCGGGCGAGAGCTTCCGCACTGCCACGTTGCCGCGCTACGTGGACCAGACGGTCGGCGCCTTCCCCGGCTGCGAGACGTTGCCGGCGCTGTGCTTCGGCACCCTGGTCAGCCTCGTCTACAACCGGGGCGCCTCCGTCAAGGGGGACCGCCGGGTCGAGATGGCCGCGATCCGCGACCTGATCCGGGCTGGCACGTTGACCGAGGTGCCCGACCAGTTCCGCAAGATGAAGCGCCTGTGGCCCACCGTCGAGGGTCTGCGCGACCGACGTGAGAAAGAAGCCTGCCTCTGGGAAGGGGGACTCCGCTGATGGCGAATATCTTCGACGACATCTGGACCGGCGTGACCAGCCTGATATCCACCGTGGCCCCGACCATCGCCACCGCTCTCGGCGGCCCGCTCGCCGGCACGGCGGTCAGCGCCATCACGGGCGCGCTCGGCCTCGACGCCACGACCCCGGCCAAGGAGATCGTGGCCGCCGTCCAGAAGGCGGACCCGGAGACCCTGCTGAAGCTGAAGCAGGCCGAGCAGGACTTCCAGGCCACGCTTGCCAAGCTCGACGTGGACCTGGAACGGATCGCCGCCGACGACCGCGCCTCGGCGCGCGACCGCGAGAAGGCGGTCGGCAGCACGGCGATCAACATCCTGGCCGGCATCGTGATCGTCGGCTTCTTCGCCACGGTCGGCTACGTCCTGTCGGGCCGGGTCGGTCTGACCGGGGAGCAGGGCGTGCTGGTCGGCACGGTGGTGGGCTATGTGTCGGCGAAGGCCGATCAGGTGGTCAGCTACTTCTTCGGCTCCTCGCATGGCTCCGAGAGGAAGACCGCCGCGATGTCGGCGGCCATGACGAAGGCGCGGGGATGATTGTGCCTGCGCAGGCCCACGAAGCCCTGGCCCAGGTTGAGCGCCTGCGGGGTTGAATCAGATAGAACTATTCCCATTATCGAGCAGGAGTTCGCCATAAAATCTTGGGATTTGAAATAAAACAACCGTCATTCCCATAATCATAGAGTTAATATACTAAAAGTATAGAATAATATTCTGAACAAATTAACAAAAACCCTGATTTTCCATATATATTATAAAAAATTTACTCAAGAAGGCGCGAGATATATGCCTGATTTACGCTGCGCTTCACCGTTTTGATGCTGTTCAGCCGTATTGAGTTTCAGCAGAGTGGTGGTCAAAAGAAGTCCAACGCCAGCCTTCACAAGGTGAAAACCCCCACTGAGTCTGCTGGTAATCGCATGCTTGTTCTCTTATTGTTCTATAGCGTAATTTATGCTATTCAGCAAAAAACGTGATGTGCCGAGCCAAATGCGGGTACGATCCCGACGCGAAAGAACCGCTTCATGCCCACTCACGGTATGGAGCATTTTTATTCACAAGGCCGCTCGGCGGATTAAGATGAGGGCCAGCGAGGCAGGAGCGGCGTTTGGCAAAGAACTCGAAGATTGAGTGGACGACTCATACGTTTAACCCCTGGTGGGGTTGCGTAAAAATGTCACCGGCATGTAAATTTTGCTATGCGGAGAGTTGGGCTAAAAGACTGGGGGAGCCGGTTTGGGGTCTTCATGCGGATCGACGCTTTTTTGGCGAGCGACATTGGGCCGAGCCGCTTCAGTGGAACAGAACAGCGTTAGCAACGGGCCAGCGTGCCCGTGTGTTCTGCGCCTCTATGGCAGATGTATTTGAGGACCGTGTCGATCTCGACCCGGAGCGTGAACGGTTGTGGCAGCTAATTACTGAGACTCCCGCGTTGGATTGGCTCCTTTTAACGAAGCGTCCTGATCGTGTACGGTCCTGTACACCCTGGCGTGACGAGTTTCCAAAGAATGTTTGGCTTGGAACAACAACCGAAAATCAGGAGTGGGCTGACCGGCGATTGCCTGCGCTCGCTGATATTCCTGCTGCCGTGCGTTTCATTTCGGCTGAACCGTTGCTTGGTCCACTTAGCCTGAAAGGTTGGACCGACTCGATTGATTGGGTTATCACAGGTGGAGAAAGTGGACCCAAGGCACGTCCGTCAAGCCCTTCTTGGTTTCGATCATTGCTCAATGAGTGTATGACGGCTGATATCCCTTTTCACTTCAAACAATGGGGTGATTGGGCGCCTGGTCAGGGGATCAATTTGGCTAAAGCGCGAAGCGCAGCAGCCGATGACGGAACAACGATGCTGCGAATCGGAAAGAAAGCTGCTGGTCGTATACTTGATGGCATGACATGGGATGGTCTTCCACGGATTATCACTGCTTGATAGAGGATTAGGAATTGTGAGTGCGCGCATCAAGTATAGCACTGGAAATGGGAATACGATTCCTTACCCACCGCTCTTTGATGAAATTCGGCGAAATTATGGATTCATCGATACACGAGGGCATCCCGACCGCGTCGCGGAGATACCGGAGGCACAGGAAAGCCGAGCGCTGGCCGCCTTACTCACTAAACTTGCCATACCGAATGCGCGCCTAGTCTCACTCGGATGTGATCTTGGGCAGCATGATGTACCCAGGGCACGCATTGAGGCACGCCGAATAGCAGGCGGATATGTTCAAATTGTTGCCGGGAACGCTGAAGATTATGAATTAAAATTTCTCCAATCTGTAGCAAAAGAAATAGAGTATGGCCTAAAGGTAGCGGCTAATGCTGATAGGTAGGAAGTAAACCTCCAACTTGCACCGGTCTTTCTTGCGATTGAGGAAGTCGAAGTCCAATCTATCTGGCTCTGGTTCTTTGCGGAGGCATCAACAATTGACCGGGCGATAGCCTCACGTGAGCGTCTCATTAAGGCAATAGAGCAGATCATCGCAATCTAAGGGACGTAGTGGCAAAGTCTATTATGTTCAAATTCTAAACATATGATTGCTTGGCTGATAGGGCAGATGCGCAATTCATCAAAGAGAAACGACCGCTGACGACGCAGTTCGGAAAGACACAGCCTCCAACAAAAGGCAGTTCAGTTTTCAATCGATTGCACTAGGCAACAGCTCACGTTTCAAGTCATGGTGGAACTTCACTTGAGGCTTCGTTCCATCTGAAAGATCTGCCATGGCGAGGAAGAAGGTCGATAGCGATCAGCTTGGCTTGACCATACCTGGGTTGTATGAGCTTGCCAAACCCAAGTTAGCGCTGGGTAAGCCTGAAAAACTGGGGTATCATTGGGGACCCGGAATGGCGCTGCCCGAACTTGGGGAGCATAGCGCCGCTAAACACGACATCTATAGCACGTATGTTGATCGGTACGTTGCAACTCTTACAAAACGGCATGTCCAATCTCAGCTTAGAATGACCATCGTTGATGGGTTCTGTGGCGGTGGCTTGTATTCGATGGGTGAGAAGGTCATCGATGGTTCCCCGCTGCGGCTTCTAACCGCTATTGACCAAGCTCGTGAACTCCTCATCGCGCGACGAAGTGACTTTGTCCTTGATGTTGATTTTGTTTTTATCGATGAAAACAGAAACCATGTTGCATTTCTGACAGATCAACTCGTCAAGCGGGGATACAGCTCCTTAATTGGAACGAAAATTCGGTTAATACAGTCAACTTTTGAAGAGGCCATACCGGACGTTATATCAACTATTAAGAAAAAAGGGAGGGCGCATCACTCTTTATTTTTTCTAGATCAGTATGGATGGAGTGATGTAAAACTTCTAACGGTTCGGAAAATCATGGGAGAGCTGGCTAATCCTGAGGTTATACTGACATTTATGGTGGACTCTCTAATTAATTTGCTTCATGACAGGACATCTAGTCTTAGCGCGCTCGCTGCAATCGACTATAAACGCGAAGACGTTCGCGCACTTCTAGATATTAAGAACGAATACGGTCAAAAGGGTTGGAAGAGAGCAATCCAGAACACAGTGTATCGTCATATACTTAGCTGTACTGGCGCGGCATATTACACGCCTTTTTTTGTTCATCCGCCGGAGTCTCATCGGGATTATTGGCTAATTCATCTTTCAAAGCACCATCAGGCCCGTGAAGAGATGGGAAACGTCTTCTGGGCAACAAACAATACGATGGAGCACTTTGGCGGCTCAGGATTCGACGCTCTTGGCTTCGACCCCAACGTGGACGTTCGGCAGGGCATGATGGATTACCTTTTCAACGATGATGCTGCCGCTCGATCAAAGAAACATCTATTGGAGCAGATTCCACCCCTTCTTCAAGCTGGGTGGAAAGATGGGGTCGCCGTCACCAAGCGCTCGCTGTTCGCGGCCCGCGCTAATGATACACCGGTGGTTGGTAAGTTGGTTGATAGCCAACTCACAGAATTGCGGGATGCGGGAGAGGTAGTTATTGTCGGTAAAAAACACGATAAATCTGGAAATGTCATTGGCGAGATAGTGCGTGAACGTGCTTATGACTTTGGATGGGATGATGAGATTCGGCGCCCTAGACAACCATCTCTTTTCTCATTTCTTCTATAGACATAATATAATTTATATCATCAATTGTATATTTATAACTTATGTTTCTGACAAATGGTGATATTTCATGTGGTGAGTACGAAAATTCTGCACATAGATGTTGGGAGCCTGTCTTAACGAGACAGGCACAGCCCAATCTTCGGGTAATGGCTATTATTACAGTGACGACTATGCGGCAGATTTTCCTCTATATATTACTCTGCTTCAGAGCGGCACAAGACGGTGTCGCCCGCTCCTTCAGCCACCAGCGTCAATTCTCGCTTTACCCGCTCCACCACCGGCCCCCAGTCGCCCGGCCGTTCCTGGCGGAAGAGGCGCAGCGTCGGATACCAAGGGCTGTCGTCGCGGTCCAACAGCCAACGCCAGCAGCCGTCAAAGCGGGACAGCGCCCACACCGGCTTGCCCAGGGCGCCCGCCAGATGGATGACCGAGGTGTCCACCCCGATCACGAGGTCGAGCTGTTCGATGATGGCGGCGGTGTCCGCGTAATCCCGCACCCCGTCCATCGGGTCGATGAGGGCAAGGCCCCCCGGAGCGCTCTCCACCTGCTTGGACGCAGGCCCCTTTTGCAGGCTGACCCAGGTCACATCGGGAATCTGGG
The DNA here is from genome assembly GCF_003590795.1 of Azospirillum cavernae. Lineage (GTDB taxonomy): Bacteria > Pseudomonadota > Alphaproteobacteria > Azospirillales > Azospirillaceae > Azospirillum > Azospirillum cavernae. The sequence continues at coordinate 20,892 of NZ_QYUL01000004.1, read as the reverse complement.
CCAGCGGGGCGAACTGGCTCAAGGCCATGCTGCGCCGCGAATCCATCTTGCGGGCCGCCGCGCAGCCCAGCTTGGGGTCGCCCGCCCACACCAGACCAACTTTCAGCGTCCCGGAGGTCGGAACGACCGAGGCCCACGACCGCCGGGCGTCGGCGGGGGTGAACAGATAGGGCGTGGTCGCCGGGACGCTGTCCAGGGTGACGCCCAGACGGGCCATCAAGGACATCAGGGACACCCAGCAATCATAGCCGGAGCGGTCGGGAAACTCCGTCACCACCTCGTCCACCCCCGCCGCGCTGGCGATGATCCGGGCGAGCGGCGCGCGGCATTGGACCACCACCCTCGCGCAGAGCGGTCGGACCAGCGCGGCAAGACGGATGAATTGGAGGGTGTCGCCGAAGCCCTGTTCCTCGCAAATCAGCAGCGTCTGGCCGGTGAGATCCTGCCCGGTCCATTCCGGCTTGTCCGACGTGGGGCGCCTGAATCCGAGGTCCTGAGCCTGCCACCGCCACTCGTACTCGTTCCAACCCTCATCCCACTGCCCACTGGCGAGAAGTCCTGCGGCCAAATTGATATGGGCGTAGGCGTAGTTTGGGAAAATCGAGATGGCGTGGCGATGAACAGCAATGGCTGCATCAATGCTCCCGCTTTCTTTGAGAAGAAGCCCTATATTCGTTATTGGTTCTGGCCTGTCTGGGGCCAGCGCGGCCGAGCGGCCATTGGCGATCAAGGCGCCGTCTGTTTCGTATTGATCCTGAAGCAAACTCCCAAGACCAAAGTAAGCTTCAAAAGCCGAAGGGCTAAGGGCAATCGCCGCTTTGCATGCTCTGATTGCCTCATCATGCAGGCCCAGCTCATTCAAACAGATGGATATTTTGATGTAAGTTGAGAGAAGACTGCCCTTATCCGAGAGGCACCGTCTGTAGACGCGCACGGCGTCCTCATGCCGATGCTGACATTGATACGAGTCCCCCAAGCTGCGAAGCGCATTAAAATTCAGAGGTTGCAGGTCAACGACATTCTCAAGAAAATCAGCGCCTTCCTTGTATTGTCCACGGCTGCACAGCGAAACACCCAATAAATGGTTTGCTCCAACGTTTACTGAATTGTCTTTTAGCAACAATTTGCAGAGACGTTCAGCTTCCATGAGGCACCCTGCCTCAAAGAGAGAGACGGCTTCTCTCAGGTTTGGTTTTACAGCCGCCTCTGCCATGCCTACCTCTGGGTGTTGTGGATCGCTGAGGTTATACGTTTCAAAGAGAAAACCCTGGCGCAGTTTCCGCACCAGGGCTTACGGATCACGCGGGCAAGGGCCGGGGTTCGCTCAGTCCGTCATCCCCATGGCGGTTTTGTAGAGCTTCAGCTTGGCCTCCTTCTCCTGTCGGTCAGCCTTGTCCATCTTCCGCAGCCGCAAGCAGATGCGGATGATTTTGCTGTCGAATCCCACCCCTTTGGCCTCGGTGAACAGGTCCTTGATGTCCTCCTGGAGGCCGCGCTTCTCCTCCTCCAGCCGCTCGATGCGATCCACGAAGGCTTTCAGCCGGTCGGCGGCCAAACTTCCGGCGGTCGAGTTGTGGCCGATCATCCCCAGCGCGTCGTCATCCTCCATGCCCAGGGCCGTCTTGTAGAGTCCCAGCAGGGCTTCCTGCTCCTGCTGGTCGGCTTTGTCCATCCGCCGCAAGCGGAGAAGCTGGCGGATGATCTCGGCCTCGAAGCCGGTCGCCTTCGCCTCGGCGAACACCTCCTTGATGTCCTCGGCGAGGCCCTTCTTCTCCGCGTCCAGGGCCTCGATCCGGCTGACGACGCTCCTCAACCGGTCAGCCGCGATGCCGCCCACATCCGTCATCACGCGACCCCCTTGTCCTTGTCGTCGCGGAAACGCACGAAGCGCGGGTGGCGAAGGCTGCCGTCCGGCGTCACCTCGTGATACTCGACCTCGATCAGGCGACCGATGAAGCCGCCCAGCGGCTCGTCCCGCAGCGCGTCGGAGAAGCCGCCGCCGACCCGGACCTCGACCCCGTTGCGGTCCACGATCACGCCGCCGAGTTTGCCGGCGTATTTGGTGCCCGGTTCGCCCTCATAGGCGCCCATGACGCGGAGGTCTTCGGTCTCCTCGGCCTTCACCTTCAGCCAATGGTGCGACCGCTTGTTCTCATAGCCGCCGGTCAGCGTCTTGACGATGACGCCCTCCATCGGCTTGTCGCAGGACAGGCCGAGGAACTGGCCCACGGTCATGGCCCGGACCTCCTCGTAATAGGCCATGACTTCGGCGACCGAGTGCAGCAGGCGCTGCGGCATCACCCGGAGGGCCAGGGCGCCATCGACCGGCTCGCCCAGGACATCCTCCAGGGTGGAGCGGCGGGTGAGATACGGGCGCAGGCTGCCGGAGGTGAACTCCTCCTGCGTCAGCAGATCGAAGACGAACATGGAGGCGGCGTCCACCGGGGTGGATTTGCGGCGGGTCCGGCCCACGCTGTCGTTGAACGCGCCGGTCGCCACCTCGCCGTCGAACACGACCTTGGCGTAGGGGCAGGACAGCGCCAGGAACGCCTCGGCCAGCGGCTTGAGGGCCGGCATCGGAAGGCCGTTGCGGCTGCGGGCCTCGGCCTCGCCGTTCTCATAATCCACCCAGACCTGGAGTCGCAGGCCGTCCAGCTTCGGTTCGCCCGCGACCGGCCAGCCCTTGATGCGCTTGGCCTCGAAAGGGTGGGCCGCCATCGGCTCATATTCGGGCACCAGCCGTTTCACCACCTTGTTCAAGGTGGTGGCGGTGAAGCCGGCCCGAAGATCCTTGTTCAGGATGCGGACCAGGAGCTGCCCGGCGCCGGTCGGGAGTTGGTGCAGCATCTCCTCGACGCAGCGTTCCGCCGTCTTGCCGGTGTACTCGCGACGGGCGAGGCGATCCAGGTAGGAGAAGATTTGCGTGGTGTCCGGCTCGCCCCAGGTGGATTGCCCCTGGCGCTCCAGCGACGGGACGATGCCGAAGGTGATGAACGGATCGTAGGCGTAGATGCAGACCGCGCGGAAGATCGGGTCCTTCAGGGCCACGGCCAGGAGCGTCTGCTTTTCGGTGCGCGAGCTGGTGGCGGCGACCGTCTCCAGCGTCTCGAAGGCATCGTTCAAGGTCATCGGGGTCAGTCCTTGTGGAGGGCGGCCAGGATGCCGATGGCATCGTTCAGGTCGGCGACGACCCAGCCGGAGAGTTCGCGGATGAAGGCGTGGTGGTGCGGGTTGGCGTCGGGCAGGACCGTGACGACCGGGATGCGGGCGGCGTCCGCCCAGCCGAACTCCACACAGGTCCCGATGCTGACCGCCGGGGCGTCGGTGAAGTTGACCAGCATCGCCGTGGCGCGGTTCAGCACGTAATGCCGGTCTTTCGCGACAATGGCCTTCGGACTGGTCATCATCCCGTTGCCCGAGCAGGACAGCGCGCCCTGGTGGGCGATCAGTTCAGCCTCGACCGGGTTGATGGTGGCGATGCCGCGTTCGCCGAGGCGGAAGGCGGCCTCAATCCGCCACCGGTTGCACGCCTCGAAGGTCAGGCCCTTCATCGGGCCGGCGAGGTAGACGGCGGGGGCGCCCATCACGCACCCGCCTTGGCGCCGTGACGGGCTTCCAGCTTGATGATGTTCTGGTCGGCAACCCCCTGGAGGGACGATCCAACCGAGACGACCTGGGTGTTCAGGCACGACAATGCGCCGCCCAGATGCAGGCGAACCTTGGTCGGGCAGACGGCGCGGTCGCGGTAGAACAGCGCCTTCTTCAGCACGTCCGACAGCCTGGAGACGTGCAAGGCGTATTCTGCCAGCACCTCCTCCATGACCGGGCGTTCACGCGGGATGACGATGTGGGTGTCGAGGTTGTCGCCGAGAGCGTCGGCGATCAGGTTCATGTACCAAAGCTGGTCGCCCGCCTCGTCCAGGAAGCGGTCCTGGTCGAACTCGGGGGCGAAGGACACCTCCAGCAACTCGCCCAGTTCCGAGGCGAGGCCGATGATGCCGTGCTGGAGTCGGACATCCACGACGCTGCGGATTTCGGACCACTCGAAACGCAGCGCGGAAGCGCGATAGTCGGTCAGGTTCATTGGGATTGTTCCTTGGCGGCGCGGACGGCGCGGGCCTTCTTCCCCTGTTGGGTTTTGAAGGCGGCCGGGCGGCGGAATTTGTGGCGGCAACACGCCGTGCGGATGTTCGAGGGGGAACGGTCGAAGACCTTCGCGATGTCCTCGACCGGGGCGCCCGCCTCCCACATCATCTTCAGCGTGGCGAGGTTGTACCGGGCGCCCATGTCAGTCCCGGATCGCGGGCGGGATGTAGTCGCAGTCACACCCCGGCTGGACGCAGCGGCAAATCCCCAGGCCCATCATGATGGCGTCCATCTGGTGCTTCAGGAGATGGATGCCGTTGGGGTCGTTGAAGACGTTGGTGACTTCGTGGTCGGCGTTGACCGTGTTGACCACGGCCTCGCTGGCATGGCCGCTGTCCGGGGTCTCGAACGGGCTGTCGATTGCCACCACCCGGACCAGTTTGCCGCCCAGGGCCTGGACGGCGGCGCCCTCGTCCGGGAAGCGGCAATCCGAGGCGACCACCCGCTGGTGTTTGCGGGCCTGCTGGAGGAAAGCTTCGATCCAGACGCCATCGAAGTTGTTGCGGAACGCCTCGGTGCCGACCACCTGCATGATCTTGCGCGGGGTGAGGTGCGGGTAGCGGTCGAGGATTGTTTCCTTCAGCGCCCGGTCGGACATCTCGGCGTCGGTCAGCCCGAAGACCGTCTTGCAAACCTGCCGGAGCGGGTCGGCGAATCCGATCTTGACGAAGCCATATTGGGAGACGAGATGGTTGGCGGCGGTGTCCTTGCCGGCCCCGGCCTTGCCGTTCAGGCCGATGATGAGCGGGGTGTTCATGGGACCTCTCAGTGAATGGAGAGGTCCCCTTTATGAAACTCGGAACTCAGCAAGTCTCAACCAGAGCGGTTAGTGATGCAGCCAAAAAACAATCTTCTTCACTCCAAAATCTGGCGTTCGCCATGGGGCAGTCATGGGGCGGTATCGTGCAGAATGGAGTGCGAAAAGACGCCGTTCATGCGCTGAAAACTGGCGGATTTCCTAGGGTTCGCAAAAGATCTCAGCCCTCCGAAGGCAGAGGCCGATGGTTCGAATCCATTCGGGTCCGCCAATTTTCCCGTTGTTTATCAATGCATTGAAGTTCTTCCCCCTCGGGGAGCATGCGCGCAGGCGTGTGGAACAATGCATGAACGCGGCAAGTGATTGGCACGTTTTTGACATGTGGCCCCCCGTTCCCTCCTTGTTCCTTTCTGGCGAATCGAGCGATTCGCAAAAATGCGGACACCTTGCCAGCGGAAGTGGTCAGTCGGCTGCTGTCAGCGTCGATCTGATCTTGCCATACAAGGCAATTTCATCTGCGTTGAACACCCCTCCCATCGTCTGACAACCGGGCCATCGCCTCGCTACGCCAACCCCACCAAGTACAGCATGCGCGAGCAGAGAGGTCATGGTTGCGTCATTTATCTCAGTTGAAACCTTTATAATATTTTCATAGCCTATGAATTATCATTCGTATGAATGCGTCTCACGCCAGCGCTGAAGAAGGGCGATGATGGCGCCATATGGGCTGATCTTGATGTTCTTCCGACCGCTTCACGCTCAAAAAGAGCGCTTCGCACGGCCCTTCCATTCGCGTGGCGTCGCTCTAAGCCCCCTCCACCCCCCTTTCATTTCGGGAACACAACCGTGACAACATCCCTCGTCGCGTCCGTTGAACGGCGCGCCAACACCTACACGTCCAGCGACCAGTTCAACAGCGACGTGACCATGCTCGTTGGGGGCGGCTATCTGGTCACATGGACCAGCACGACCCAGGAGGGATCCGGTCTCTGGGGGATCTATGGCCAGCGCTTCGACACCGCTGGCGTTCCGGTCAGCGGCGAGTTTCACATCAACACGTCGACCACAGGGCTGCAACATTACGCCTCAACTGTGGCGTTGGCCGATGGCGGATTCACCACCTTCTGGAACGACATCGGCACGCAGGACGTGGCGTCCACCTACTCCATTCAAAGCCAGCGTTTCGATTCCAACGGAAACCCCTTCGGGCCTCAGACCGCGCTGAAACCGGCCGGAGCGCTGCAAATCTACCCGCGCACCACCAAGCTGGCCAATGGCGGCTTCGTCCTGGCATGGTCTGAGCAGAACGGCGCCAACACGGACTTTCACGCCCAACGTTTCGACGGGACCGGCGCCAAAGTGGGCGGCGAAATTCTCGTCGGAGGCGGCCCCTCCGTGTCGTCCGTGGGACATGGCGTCACCACGCTCGCCGATGGCGGTTTTGCCGTGACATGGTCGACGCAAAGCGATGGCAGCGGCGCCAGCGTCCTCATGCGGACCTATGATTCGTCCGGCGCGCCCAAAGGGGCCGCCGCCCAGGTCAACATCACGACGAGCGGGAACCAGTATTATCCCTCCACCGCCACTTTGACCGATGGCTCCTTTGTCGTGACCTGGATCTCAGCGGGTCAGGACGGCAGCGGGATGGGCGTGTACGCCCGGCGTTTCAACGCCTCCGGCACGCCGCTCAGCGGCGAGATTCCGGTCAACGCATGGACCAACGGCAACCAAAACAGTTCGGCGGTCGCGGCGCTCGCCGATGGCGGTTTCGTCGTTCATTACCCCTCGGCTGGGGCCGACGGGTCCGGCGCCGCGACCTTGGCCCGCCGCTTCGACAGCCAGGGCAATCCGGTTGGCGGTGAGTTTGTGGTCTCCACCACGACATCGGGCGACCAGACCGAAGGGGCCATCGTCGCCCGCCCGGATGGCGGGTTCGTGGCGTCGTGGACCAGCAACGACGGGTCCGGCTGGGGAATCTACACACGCGTTTACTCGCCCAGCACGCAGGCCCCGGTGTTTTCCACGCAGAACCCCGTGGTTGGTCAAGGTCAAAGCATCGACGTCGCCGGGCTGTTCCGGGAGGGCCATCTCCAAGGCAACGCCTATGTGACCGCTGAATTGCAGGCCGTCACCCAGATCCAGTTTGTTGACATCAACCGCGCGGCTGGCTCGGGCTATTTCACTGTGGATGGCGTCGCGCAAGCGGCTGGACAGCCCATCACAGTGGCGGTCGGCGATTTGCAACGGGTGCGGTTCGTCGGCGGCAGCGCGGCGGGTGACAATGATTTTCTCATCCGCATGACCGACGGGACCAACTGGAGCGCGTGGAAGGACGGCGCCGTCCAAACCGAACAGTCACTTCCCAGCCTGACCGCTGGCAGCGAACTGCGCACCAACGCCTACACCCCCGGCTATCAGACTCATCCGTCCACAACGGTTCTCGCCAACGGCAACCAAGTCGCCGTCTGGGCCGACGGCAACGGACGCGACGGCAGCGGTTACACGCTGATCCGCCGAACCTTTGACAGCCAGGGCAACGCCCTCACCGGCGAAGGCTGGGTCAGCACCTACAACTCCTCCGACCAGTTCTATCCCCAGGTCCAGGCGCTGCATGATGGCGGTTACGTCATGGTGTGGCAATCGGCGGGCGCCGATGGCAGCGGCTATGGCGTCACGGGCCAGCGCTATGACGCCAACGGCACGCCGCTGGGTCTGGAGTTCCAAATCTCGACCGGCGCGGGAGCCTTGTACGATCAGACGCAGCCAGCGGTCACAGCGCTCGCCGACGGCGGTTTCGTCGTGGCGTGGACCAGCGTTGAGCCGGACGGCGCGGAAACCGATGTTCGCATGCAACGCTTCACCGCCTCTGGCGTCATCGCCGGTCCAGCCATCGACGTGCATGCGGTTGACGACACCGTGCAGCGAACTCCGGCGGTGGCCGCCCTGTCCGATGGCAGCTTGGTCGTGGCCTGGAGCACGACAGGCACCTGGCGGGCCGACGCCGATGTCGCTCTTCAACGGTATGACGCCGCCGGACAGGCGATTGGCGGCATCGTTCAGGTGAACAGCTACGCCCCGACCAGCGCCAGCAACCAGGCTTGGCCCAGCGTCGCGGCGCTGAAGAATGGCGGCTTTGTCGTGGTTTGGGACTCCATCGGCCAGGATGGTTCGGGGATCGGCCTCTACGGGCAGCGCTATGACGCCAACGGCGCCAAGGACGGCTCCGAATTCCAAGTCAACACCGGAACCTCCGGCGATCAGACGGGGGCCAAGGTTGTTGGCTTGGGCGACGGCGGCTTCGTCGTCGCCTGGTCCACGTTGGGGACCCAGGATGGATCCGGGGCTGGCGCCATGGCCCAGCGCTTTGATGCGAGCGGCGGCAAGATCGGCGGTGAGTTTTCGCTGGCGCAGGCCGTGTCGGGCGACCAGACACAGCCCAGCCTTTCGGCCCGCGCCGATGGCGGGTTTGTCGCCAGTTGGGTGACGCCGGATGGTGATTCCTATGGAATCTCCCACCGCGTCTGGGCTGGCGGAACCCTGCCGCCCGCCTACAGTCTGTTGACGGGAACGGCGGCCGCCGACACCTTGGCGGGCGGCGCTGGCCTGGATCGCATCCGGGCGGGCGCCGGCAACGACAGCGTCACGGGCGCCGGTGGCAACGACGTGCTGTACGGCGAGGATGGCAACGACACCCTCGACGGGGGAACCGGCATTGATTTTCTGGTTGGCGGCAGCGGCGACGATGTCTATCTGGTCGATGACCCAACCGATCAGATTTATGAGCAGGCGGCGGATGGCAACGACGAGGTGCGCTCCACCGCCTCGACCTACGCCCTTGGCGACCCGAATTTGGAAGTCCTGGTCTATACGGGAAGCGCGGCGTTTTACGGCGTCGGCAACGCGCTCGACAACCGGATCGTCGGCGGCGTCGGGGCGGACACCCTGGACGGTGGGGCCGGAGCCGACACGCTTGATGGCGGAGCCGGTGACGACGTCTATATCGTCGGCGAGGTCGGCGACGTCATCCTCGACAGCGGCGGCGTCGATACGGTGCGCGTGAGCTTGCCCAGCCACACGTTGGCCGTCGGGCTTGAGAACCTGGTCTACACTGGCGGCGGCAATTTCTCCGGCGTCGGCAACGCGGGCGCCAACGCGCTGACCGGCGGCGTCGGGGCGGACACCTTGTCCGGTGGGGCCGGGGCGGACACGCTGACCGGCGGCGCTGGCAACGACACCTACATCGTGGATGACGCTGGCGATGTGGTGATCGAACTGGCGGGTCAAGGCGTCGACACGCTGCGAAGTTCTGTGGATCGCACGCTGGACGCCAATGTTGAACAGCTCGTGCTGACCGGCGCCGCTCTTCAGGGCGTCGGCAATGCGCTCAACAACAGCATGACAGGGACTTCCGCTGACAATGTTCTAACCGGCCTGGACGGCAACGACACGCTGAATGGCGGGGCTGGCGCCGACACGCTGATCGGCGGCGTCGGCAACGATCTGTATGTCGTCGACAACATCGGCGACGTGCTGGTCGAACTGCCGGGCGAAGGCGTCGACACGGTGCAAAGTTCGATCTCTCACACCCTGCTGGCCGATTTTGAAAACCTGACCCTGACCGGCTCCGCCGCCATCGCCGGAACCGGCAACGCGGCGAACAACCTGCTGACCGGCAATGGCGCGGCCAATCTGCTGAGCGGCCTGGAGGGCGCCGACACGCTCAACGGCGGCGGCGGAGCCGACACGCTGATCGGCGGCCTCGGCAACGATCTCTATGTCGTCGACAACGTCGGCGATGTCGTGACCGAACTGGCCGGTGAGGGCACGGATGCCGTCAACGCTTCGGTCTCGTTCACGCTGGCGGCCAACCTTGAGAAGCTGACGCTCACCGGGTCCGCGTCCATCGACGGCACGGGCAATGAGCTGAACAACAGCCTGACCGGCAACGCTGGGGCCAATCTTCTGGATGGCGGTCTGGGCGCCGACACGCTCATCGGCGGCTCCGGCAATGACGTCTACATCATCGACGACGCGGGCGACGTGGTGACGGAACTGGCCAGCCAAGGCTCCGACGAGGTGCGCGCCAGCCTGTCGAGCTATCTGCTGGGCGCCAACGTCGAAACCCTGATCTACACCGGCGCAGGTGACTTCACCGGCACCGGCAACGCTCTCGACAACCGGCTGACCGGCGGAATCGGCAACGACACGCTCAACGGCGGCAACGGGGCCGACACCCTGGATGGCGGATCGGGGAGCAACCTGCTGGTCGGCGGCCTCGGCAACGACCTCTATTTCGTCAGCGGCGCGGGCGACCAAGTGGTCGAGCTGTCTGGCGAGGGCGTTGACGAGGTGCGGACCGCCCTGACCAGCTACACGCTGGCCGATGGGGTGGAGACCCTGACCTACACAGGCGCGGCGGCCTTCGCCGGGACCGGCAACGCGCTGGACAACCTCATTGCGGGTGGTGCAAACGCGGACACGCTGGATGGCGGAATCGGCGCCGACACGCTGTTGGGTGGGTTCGGCGACGACGTCTATGTGGTGGACAGTGTCGGCGACGCGGTGGTCGAAGCCGTCAACGCCGGAATCGACGCGGTGCGCACCACCCTGTCGGCCTTCACGCTTGGCGACAACGTGGAGCGGTTGGCGTTCCTGGGAACCAGCAATGCCAATGGTCTCGGCAACGGGCTGGACAATTGGCTGGCGGGGAATGTCGGCAACGACACGCTGATCGGCGACGCCGGAAACGACACGTTGCTGGGTGGTCTGGGCAATGATGTCCTCACCGGCGGCAGCGGAGCCGATCTGTTCGCCTTCACTCTGGGGGACGGGCAGGACCAGATCACCGACTTCGACGCGTCCCAGGGGGACAGGATCGGGCTGGCGGTCGGCCAGACCTACACGGTGGGCGTCAACGCCAACGGCGACGCGTTGATCGCTTATGGCGGGACCGACACCCTCACCTTGGTCGGCATCCAGCCCGCTGCCGTGTCAAGCGCGTGGTTTATCGCCATCTGAGCCGTTGAAGGGGGAGGCGCCCAGCCTCCCCCATTCATCCTGCGACCGATTCCTGACTTGTCCGTCAAAGGGTGGCAAAGCGGACGGGCATCACCAGAGGAAGCGATCCGATCGGAGTGAAGGCCGTTGGTTGGGGATATCGCGAAAAGGAGGCGTCAGCAGTCTGCCGAAGCCGCTGAGCGTGCCGTTGCCGGTTGTTTCTCGCCGGTTGCTTCTCGACATGATGGGCAAGTTTATGCTTAGGGATGTGTTGTAGCGGTTAGAACATCCTATAAAATTGTGGGTGACTGCTGTCTCAGCCGAATAGGCGCAGATTCGGTCCGAGCCGCGCCATCGCTCACCCTGTCGCTTTTCCCGGTTTGCCGCCCGGCGGCGCGCCGTCGAGCAGGTTGACCAGATTTCGGCGGCGTTCCGGGACGTCGTGGCCGTAGATCATCACGGAACTGGCGTCGAGCCAGCCGCCTTGCGCCATCACGGATCGGATGTCGGCGCCCTTGGCCAGCATGTTGGTGGCGAGCAGGTGGCGGAACCAATGCTGCGTCACCTGATGGCGGAACAGCGGCTCACGCTGTCCGGCTTCAGGCCGGGTGTGCCGACCGATTGGCGGGTCACGTCGGTGGAACACAAGCTGGACAAAGGCGACCACACCTGTTCGCTGGACGCCGAACAATTCAACGAGGGGCAGCGGAACGCCGCCGCCAACGCCGCAAAGCTGGCCAAGGTCGGCGCGGATGGGTCTGTCCCGGACGCGGACGTGGTCCGATTCTGACCGCGACAACAATCCAGACCGCTTATCACTTTCATATAGGAGGATCTACTGTGGGAATCGATGAACTGTCGCAGACGCTTGGCCGGTTGGAGGCTGGTCAAGACCGCGTAGGCGGTCAGCCCTTATGCCGACATCTTATTCCATCGCTACTCGCTCCCCTAGAGCAGATCGCGTTAAATCAGGATCGATTTAACGCGTGAATCTGCTCGATAAATCAAAGATTAGAGCGCCGCACTGTTTCAGATTTAGCGCGCGGCGCTCTAAACCCAGAGGGGGAGCTTTCGCGGATCCAAAGCCCAGCTTTTCAGCAGCTTCCGCTTCCTGGCGTCATCTCATATATGGATGCCGATGTGGAAAATACCCATATTGCCGCAGAAGGGAACGCTGCAATCCTGGGTTTCTCTTGAACGGGGCGCGGCCATGAACCCAGACTGAATTGTTCAAAATCAGCATGGAACCAACCGGAAGCGGCTCCACCACGATGGCTTCACAGTCTTCGAGAGCGGCATGAACCTTCTCGATGAAGGTCGCCTCCGCAATCGTTTCGGGAAGGATGAACTGGTCGACAAACTTGATGCGCCGTTGGCCGCCGACTGTGTCGAGGATGCGCGAACGCCCCCTCTCCATGCTGCTGACCTTCGAAAAAATTTCATACCGGCGATCTTTCTCGTCGAGGCCGAATGAGAAGATCGTGTTGCTGCCATCAAGACGGCAGAGACGCTCAAAAGCGTCGAAGTCGGCCATGTGGAGAAGGCGCGATTCTCCACCGATGGCGTTCTGCTCCTCCAATTTCATCATCATCAACCAATCGACCGGATTGTCCGCAAAGACGCCGTCCGTGTGCAGGCTGAAATAGCGATAAGGATCCAGAATCTTGAGCGATGGCGCGTCATCATGCACGACCGTCGTGATGCCGAAATAACCGCCCGAGGGTTCTGGAATCGGTTTGCTGAGAAGGTGGCTGACGGCGGTCGCGATCAAAACGCAATCCTGCTGGTTGCTCAACTCCCCGAAATGGAGCGCCAAGCATCCTGTTTCATAGTCATCCAAAACCGCGCGCAGGCGATCACCGAAATCATCGCCAAAAGCCGCCAACATTTCGCGCGCGCAAATATACCGCTTGTAGGGAATGCGCTTCAGATCATCGATGGTGATCGCCTCAACCCGTTGCAGAAAGGTCTGAACGGCGCTGGCGGTTGGCCGAATATGAACCATCCGTCCCCGCCGCTCCTCACGCGTGAGCGGATCATGCGCGACCGGCGCCATAGCAAGTGACATCAAAATTCCCCCTCAATTCGCGTATTCGACTGGCGCAAAAATCGTCATGGCGGCGTAGGCGTGATCGACGAAATCCCGGTCGCCGCCGCACAGGACCGTCGTTGTGAAGTCAAGGTTGGATCGGCAGCCTTCGTGCCAATCTCCCTTTGTCGTGTGAGAGCGCATGTCAAGCCGGCCAACCAGATCGTCAGGCGGCGACCGAACCCCCGTCACCCACCCGTGGCCACGGGGATAAACAAGATAGAAGGCGTCTTGCAAAAGCGGTGGTCGGGCGACAGCGGGCGGCATGATGACCGACGCCAAGGCTCCCCCCACATTGGCGGCAAGCGCGAGCGTTAAGATGTTGAGGCCAAAAGCGCGCTCGTACATCTGGGCGACGAGCATGCCGGGCGGGCGGGCGCCGCTTTCGATGAAGGTGATCGCGCCATCGGGGCCGACCATCAACTCGGTGTGTTGGGCGACGCTGGCCACGCCAAGGGCGCGGACGGCGTCCACAGCAAAGTCAATCAGGCGCGAAGACAGCGTGGAATGGGATTCATCGCCCGTCCGCCAAGCGGAAAACCATTCTGAAATTCGATGGTGGGCGCGACATATTCCGTGCAGGCGGTGAACAGCAACTCATCGCCCGACCAAATTGTGTCGCAGTGATACAGCTTTCCTTCCGCGAAGGTCTCTATTTCATAATCCAGGCTGAGCTGCTGGGATCTCTTGACGGCGTGGGTGAACGCGTCTTCGTCGGCAACAATATGAACGGCGTTCGTGCCTGCGGAATCCACAGGTTTTATCACCATCCGAGGACCGAAACGCGCCGCCAGAGCGGTGTAGGATGGCCAGTCGCCGGGTTGCGGCAGCCGATCCGCCTCGGGGGTTTTCAAACCGGCGGCGCGCACGTGGCGCTTCATCAGCAACTTGTCGCGATAACGCAGAATTTCGTCGGGACGAGCGCCGGGAACGTCGAGTTGAGCGCGCAGATTAGCCGCGAGAAGCGTCGCCCCTTCGTCAAACGTCACGATGGCGGTCGGTTTGCCCGGCAAGGCGCGAATAAGCGCCAGGGCTTCCATCTCATCATATTGCCAGAGAACGCCGTCGTTCGAAGCGATCGGGACATGCTCCACCGGCTCAACCACGCGCGCGTGGATGGGGCAAAGCCTCCGCCTCCGCCTTCGACATGATCGCGACAAAATCGACGGTGTGACGGATCTCCGGCGGAATGTTCAGAAAACCCAATTGACGAGACGATAAAAGGACGACCGTGACCATGATCCACACTCACGCGGCTTCGGTGTGTTGACGGATGGAGTCGACGCCGCGCGGAAGAATGGCCTTGAGGCCTTGCGCGCTGCGAACGGATGAATAGAGAAAATTTGGCGTGTAGATCGCGCCCTGCGCGACGGGGCCAAGGGCGTAAATCGGCAACGCCGATTTGACCCTGCCGGTCGCGGCGTCAACATCCACGCCGCCGTCGGCGTTGATTCTCACCAGACGCTTGCGGGCAAGTTCCGCAAGGAAGGATCGTCGGCGGGACGTCCCAAGCCGGTGGCGTTGATGATGACGTCAAATTGGTTTGGCGCGCCGGGCGGCGGCGCGTCATCGAAACTCGGCCGCCCCGCCTGGTCAAGACCACCGGCGGCAAGCCTCAATTGTCCGGTCGCCAACATCCCCGCCAGAATGCGCGCGTTGCGCAGCGGCATGGCGGAGATGAAGCGCCCAAGCCGGGCGCCGATCCGCTGCTGAAAATCGCCGCGCTCGGCTGCGGGCGTCAAAGGCCATTCCGTGTTGAGGGCGTCGATGGCGAACATCATCAGACGTTCCCACGGGGCCGGCCCAGCCTCGCTTTCCTGCCAAGCGGCCATGAATTCGTCCGCGCCATCCCGAAAGGAAGCGGAGCCGTTCAGGGCCTTCGCCATGGAGGCGCCGCCCTGTTGCGCCAAAACCGGCGCCAGACATTGCAGGCGCTTCACGCCCTGTCGCGCGGCGGCGTTGACGACGGCGCGCTCAGCGTCCCGACCTGCGTCGCTGTGCAACAGGGACCGGCGAACCGCCGGCAGCCTTCCCGAACGGCTGAGGAGCGTGATGGGTCCTCGGTGCTCCTTTGAATGCAGCCACACGCAGGCGTCGATGGCGCTGAGATGAGAGCCAAGAATCAGAACCGCGTCGTCCTGCTCCACATCGTCCAACTGGCAGACGGGATAAGGCTGACGCATCGCACGGCGGACGCCGTCTCAAGGGTTCGGAACGGAGCGCCCATCGCCAGCACGAGGCGTCGAACAGAAAACGACTGCCTTCACTCCGAACGGCAAGGTCGGCCTCGGGAGTTTCCTCGACGCATCGGACCTCCATCTGACGCACGCGCAACCGCGAGAACCGGCCGCCAAGACCATTCATCGTCTGTTGCAGATACGCTGCGGCTTCGGTTCGCGCGACAAAATCAGCCGGGTTCGTCGGTCGATGAGTGGCCAGAAAGGAAACAAAGTCGTTGGGGTTTTCGGCGCGAACCGACGTGACGCCCGCGCTGGTGTTGAGGAGCAGGACGGGATCGCCCGTGTTGAAGGTGCGGCCCTTGTAAGGGGCCTGTTTCTCGAAGACGGTCACGTCCACCGGGCTGTGATGAGCCTCGGCGGCGGAGCAGAGGGCGACGGCGGCGGCGCAGCCCGATGGGCCGCCGCCGACGACGCCGATGCGAACAGTCATCGTCAATCTCCTTTGCGCCCATTGGTCGGGCGATGAACAGCAATCAGCATGCGATCGTCGCCGCCGTCACGATGGCGAGATCCGCCAGCGAAGGAGCGACCGGCGCCGCGACAAAGGACAGAAACGCGCACAAAGCGGAATCAACGGCATCAGGCGCGCGGTGCGTTCCGGGCCAATCCATTCATTGGATTTCTGCAAAAGGTAGAGGGGGATCACGCTGCCGACGAGGGCGATAAACGCATAGGTCAACCAGGCGCCAAGAGTCAAAACAGGACGAGCGGGTTCTTGGAAAACCAAGGCGCCCGCGAATATTATCGTGCCGATAAAGCGCAGGGCCAGAATATCCGACGTTCCCAAATTGGTTTTGACTTGAAAATCTTTGGAAACGTCAAGATAGCTTGCTCCGGCGATCGCCGAAACGATGCTGAGTCCGACGCCGGTCAGCGACGCCGAAAGCGACGTTTGGGAGGAAACGCAGGCGGCCAGACCAATGCCCCCGCAGCCCAACATGCGTGAACCGCCAGGAATCCGCCTTTCCCAAACACTTTCGCAGCACGGCGACGCAAGCGGCAGCGTGCCGAAAAAAACCAGCACATAGGTGAAGGCCGATACGTTCAGCAGGATGACGTAAACCAGAAACGTGTTGGCGATCGTCAAGCCGTTGATCAGAAGCAGACCCCGCGCGTCCCGTCCGGCGGAGTTGATCCAGTTTGGCGCGCGGCGCAGACCGATGGCGATGAAAAAGGCGCTGGTCATGCCGTAGGTCATCAACGTCGCCAAGGCTGGTCCATCGTGACGCACGATGCCCGACATGACGATGAAAGCGATGGCGAAGGCCAGGCAGAAACCCGCTCCGGGCAGATAGTGGGCAAATGCCGGCCACGCGGCCAGGCTGTCACGTCGCCAAGGGCGGTCAGTGGTGTGTGGCGTCACAAGACATTCTATTTGGTTGCGCGTCTGCGCATGGGCCAGCCGCCATTCGCGACATGACGCCCATCGACGCTGGGAGGCTTACGCTCTCCAAAGGGGTGTTTGATTTGGTTTTTGCGCGCGATATCCCACAAATCTTAGGCGAAGAAGGAGAGGAAGACGCCAAGCAGGTCTGTCATAATGATGTTCGTCAATGAACAACAGGGTTGGAGCGGGGTTTCTGCCAGATTTTGCGGTTTTAGAATTTACAACCATGATAAAAAGATACGCACAAAATAAACAAAAGTTCTTTTATTCTACAATCATAATATTCACATTATAATTAGATATCTAACTAAATTTATTCTCACGACTACAGATTGTGATGTCACGGCGATATATAGGAAAAATTTTCCATGATCAATCCAATATTCACTGATATATCAATGTATGTCTTTCCTTTTCGTTATAGGTGATAAAGCAATTGGATATGATGAATGGAGGTGCTTCGTAATTGCTCGGAGGCTGGCGTCGCGAACGTTTAAGCGACGACGAAGGAGCCGTCGACGAGATCGCGGATGGCTCAGCGGAGATGATCGCGGGTTTGGGCGCGCCTCTATGCTCGGCGCCCCCGATGCCGCCAACTCTCAACGGATTTATGCGCCAACGTCCTGAGATATCGCCCTGCGCCGGAAGCCCACCGCCATGGCGTCCGCCCCCGATCCTGCCATAGTTGAACCTGCGAGCGAAAGCATGGGGGGAGAGGGGGGCATCACGATGGCGGGCAGCGCGGCGCGGCAGGGCGAGTCACCGATCCCGGTGCTGTCGCTCACCCGGAGGGGATGGCCGGAGAGGCCAGCTTCGTCCAGTGGAGGGAGATCTGTCGATCTTCTTCGATGTCGAACCGCTCCACCGAGGGATGAGTCGGTCTTCACCGGGTCGATGACGACCTTTCATCTGGCGGCCTGCTGATGACGCGCATCGCCGGGTCCGCCGTGTCGTTGCGGCGGACCAGCGCCACCATCGCCCGCAGCGCGGTCGAACATTATCTGGTGCAGGTCCATCTGACCGGCGGCTGCGCCGGACTGGCGGCCGGGCGGGAGTTCGAGCTGCAAGCGGGCGACGTCGGCGTGCTGGACTTGACCCGGTGCTGGCGGTCGAGACCACCGATTTCGAACCCTCGCCTGGTGGTCCCCGCGAAAGCTTGCGCCGCTCGTCACCGCGCCGGATGCCCTGCATGGACTGGTCCTGCTGCGTCCTCCGCCGTCGGCGAACTGCTGGCCGACCATGTGCGCGCCCTCTACGCCAGCTTCCGGGGCTAAACGTCAGGGCGGCGGCGGCGGTGGCGAGCGGGACCGCCGGGCTGATCGCCGCCTGCGTCGGACCGGCGCTCGATGCCCGCGCCCAGGCCGGGGACCTGCACGGCGCGTTGCTCGACCGCATCAAGCTGTTCATCGAGGACCAGCTCGACAGCCCCGATCTCGGCGCCGATGCGATCTGCGCCGGTTCGGCCTGTCGCGGTCGAATCTCTACCGCCTGTTCGTGCCGCTGGGCGGGTGGCCAAGCATGTGCGGGACCGCAGGCTGGTGCGGGCGCTGGAGATCTGGTCACGCCCGGCCGGATCGTCCCCGGATGCCGACATCGCTATCACTGGGGTTCGGATCGGAAGCCTCGTTCAGCCGGGCGTTCCGGGTCGCCTACGGCATGGCGCCGGGGGAGGCGCGGGACACGGCGGAGGGCATGCGGCGGCTGCCGACGCAGGACGACGGCGCGGTCGACCGCGTCCTCCGGCGCTGGATCCGCTCCCTGACCGCCCGCTGACCGCACACCGATCAAAGAACGTCAGGCCCGTTGTCCTCCAGCAATTGGCGGCTTGCCAGGGCACGGAACGGACCGTCCTGGTCCATCAGGTCGCGGTAGGATCCGGACTGCACGATGCGACCGCGTTCCATCACGCAGATCCGGTCAGCCTGGACCACGTGCTGAGCCGGTGGGCGATGACGATCCGCGTGGCGTTCAGCCGGGCCAGGCTGTCGGCGACGATCGCTGGGTGCGGTTGTCGAGCGCGCTGGTCGCCTCGTCCAGCAGCAGGACGCGCGGATGGCGGACGATGGCGCGGGCGATCATCAGCCGCTGGCGCTGGCGCCCGACAGGGTTGCCGCCCCATCCGACAGCAGCGTGTGCATGCCATCGGCATCGCCCGGAATCCTCCTCCAGCCGGCCATCCGGGCGGCCTCCCACGCGTCGTCAATCCGAGGGGCGGAGCCGAGGATGTTCTCAGGATGCTGCCGGGCAGCAGCGCGCCGCGCTGGAGCACCACGCCGAGTTGCGGCGGACCGAGGCGGGATCGACGTCGGCCAGCGACTGCCCGTCGAACGACACAGTTCCCGCTCCGGCGTCTCGAACCCCAGCAGCAGGCGGAACAGGGTCGATTTGCCGATCCCGAGGGCCGACCACCGCGACGAAGGATCCGGGATCCGCCGTCAGGCTGACATCGTTCAGCACGGCGGGCCGTCGCCGTAGCGGAAGGTGAGCCAGTCACCGCGACCGCCCCTGGAGCGGGCACCTCCGGCTGTCGTCGGGTCTCCGCGTCGCGTCCAGGATCGGCCGCATGCGCTTGAGGATCGGCGCCGGTCGAGCGAGGCGGTCAGCGCCGTCACCACCTGGAAGCGGAGCCGAGGAACTGCCGAAAGCGGCGTTGAAGGCGACGAAGTCGCCGACCGCAACCGGCTTGGCCGCCGAGCGATGATGAGAAGAACACCAGCGTCGCCAGCAGCGGCGCCAGCGCGTTCAGCACCGCGAACGCGGCCCGGCCAGCCCGACCCGATACCCCTCCCGCCGCTGGGCGGAGACAGGTGCAGCCAGCGGCGAACAGCCGGTCCCGCCCCGTTCACCCGGATGGTCGGCAGCGCGGTCAGCAGGTCGAGCAGCGCCGACGAGGTTCCGCGACCGCTCGACCGAGCGCCGCTCGTAGCGAAGCTGGACCAGGCCGGTCGCGGTCAGCAGCAGGGTGGCGACCAGCGCCACCCAATGCGGACCGCCAGCCGGGCGTCGTAGGTCAGCATCAGCGCGAAATTGACCAGCGAGAACACGCCGGAGACCGGCGGACAGCAGCGTGTCGGCCACCACCCGGCGAAGCTGGGTCGGGGCCAGCGCCCGCATCAGCAGGTCGCCGGTGTGGAAGCGGCGGAAGAAGGTCGCGGCAGCCGCAGCAGCCGGTCCCAGATGGCGGCCTGAAGCTGGGTCGGCCCGCCCCTCGAACCGCAACAGCAGGAGGGAGCGGACCAGGGCGAACATCGCCCCGCCCACCGCGATGGCGGCAAGCCCCAGCGCCATGTGGACGATGCCCAGGGTCTCGGCGAACGGCACCGCCTCGTTGACCAGAATCCCGGTGGCGACCGGGGTCAGCAGGCCGAGCAGGACCATGGTCACGGTCAACAGAACGGCGACGCCGACGTCCCTCCCCGACCCGGTGAAGGCGGCGGTCAGGATGTCGCGCGGCGACAGCGGGCGGGCGGGCAGCGGACGGTAGAGCGCGATGCCGTCGCGGGCGAGGCCAGCGGCGTACGGCGCCGTCACCGCATGACGGCGGCCATCGGCCTCCACCGCCTCGAACCGACCGGGACCACGGCGCAGCACGCGCAGGGCGCCGCGTGTCGGCCCGCCATCCGACGAAGGATGGCGGATCGCGCCGCCACAGCCGTCCGGCAGGGTGACGACGCGGCAGCGGAAGCCCTGGCGCGGGCATGACGCTGCGCCACCGCCAGCAGATCGCCGTCCCCCTCCGCGTCCGTCACCGGGCGCAGCGCAATGCCGAGGTCTCGGCCACCCGTGCAGCGCGGCGGCGGCGGCTTCATCCGGAACCACGGTCTCGACGGTGGAAAGCCCGCTCAGCAGCCCGGCGGCGTCGCGCACCGCCCCGTCCACCGCAGCGCGGTCCCGGTCCCGCGCAACCCGATGCGCTCGCGGCGTCCAACGCGCCGAGGCCCATCTCGGCGGCAAGCCACGGCAGCGCGTCGGCGCACACCGCGTCGAGCGGCCCCCAGCCGTGGCGGGCGAGAATCTCGGCGGTGGACAGGCCGCGAACGCTGCGGTTCGCCGCCACCCTATGCCAGGAGCGCGCGTCGTCAGCAGATGGGGAACCTCGTCACCCTCGACCACCGCCCAGGCGACGCGATGGCCGACCACCGGCTGGGGATGGTCGAAGCGGCGGACCTCTCCCGGCTGGAGCAGCAGGGCCTCCGTCGGCACGTCGGCCGGGTCGCGCGCGGCGCCGAAGGCGGCGAGCACGGGGTCGAGGCCCGCCGCCGCCGCCGGATCCAGC
>NZ_QYUL01000003.1:627500-767244 GCF_003590795.1 Azospirillum cavernae | reverse complement strand
CAGGCCATCGCGGCGGAAAACAATCTGGCGGAAACCGCCTATTTCCTGCGCAACGACGATGTGTTCGAGCTGCGTTGGTTCACCCCGGCGGTCGAGGTCGATTTGTGCGGCCACGCCACCCTGGCCACCGCCTTCGTCATCTCCACCCTGCTGGAGCCGGGGCGGACGCGGATGGATTTCGTCACCCGCCAGGCCGGAACCCTGACCGTCACCCGCGACGGCGACGTCTTCACCCTGGATTTCCCCAGCCGCCCGGCGGCTCCCGCCGCAGCCCCGCACGCCAATCTGGTCGCGGCGCTTGGCGGTCCCACCCCGCTGGCGATCCTCGACGGGCGCGATTATCTGGTGGTCTATGAGGATGAGGCGACGGTGCGGGCGCTGACCCCCGACATGGTGGCGCTCAGCAAACTGGACCGCTTCGCGGTGTGCGTCACCGCGCCGGGCCGCGACGGCGTCGATTTCGTCTCGCGCCTGTTCGCCCCGGCCCAGGGCATCCCGGAGGATCCCGTCACCGGGTCCACCCACTGCATGCTCATCCCCTATTGGGCGGAAAAGCTGGGCAAGACCGTTCTGTCGGCGCGCCAAGTCTCGGCCCGTGGCGGCGATTTGGCCTGCGAGCTGGTCGGCGACCGGGTGAAGATCGGCGGCAGAGGCGTGCTGTATCTGGAAGGCGTCATCACCGTCTGACCGGCGGCAATGCGCGTCCCATGAAAAAGGGCGGCCATCCGGTTGGGTGGCCGCCCTTTTGTTGTCAGCGTGTCAGCGCCCGGCCAGCGTGCCGGTCAGCTTGGTGCGGATCGCCGCCACAGCGCATTCCAATGGACGATCCGAATCCGGTTTGGGCGTGCCGTTGGCGACGTCGGGGCACATGTCGTCCATCTTCCAGACGCGCGGCGGCGGCGGCGGCGGGGCGTTTTGGTCGCAGGTGGCCGGATCGGGATGGGTTTCCTCGCCGGCGCCATTGGCCGGTTTGACCTCGATGTTCGGCGACACGCCAAAGCAATCGACCAGCGCGCCCGACGGGCGGAAATAGCGCGCCGTGGTCAAACGGATGCCCGTGTCGGAACTGAGCGAGGAAATCGTCTGCACCGATCCCTTGCCGTAGGACCGGCTGCCGAACAGCAGCGCCCGGCCATGGTCCTGCAAGGCCCCGGCGACGATCTCCGACGCCGACGCCGACCCGCTGTTGATGAGCAGCACCACCGGCAGCCCCGGCAGCAGATCGCCGGAGGTTCCATGGTAGGTCCGCGCCTCGTCCGGGTCGCGACCGCGCACGCTGACGATGTCCACCGCCTCCAGGAAACGGTCGGCGACGCTGACCGCCTGATCGAGCAGTCCGCCCGGATTGTTGCGCAGATCGAGCACCGCGCCGGTCAGATGACCGCCCGACTGGCGCCGCATGTCCTCCACCGCCGCTTCGAGCGCCGAGGTGGTCTGCTGGTTGAAAGTGGCGATGCGGATGTAAGCGACCTCGCCCTCCAGCCGGTAGCGCACCGGGTGGATTTTCACAATGGCGCGGGTCAGCGACACGCGGGTCGTGGCATCCGGCGTCGGCGGGCGGCGCAGGGTGAGCGCCACCGAACTGCCAACCGGGCCGCGCATGCGCGCCACCGCGTCTTGCAGGTTCAGGCCCTTGACCACCAACTCGTCGATCTTGGCGATCAAATCGCCGCTGCGCAGACCGGCCCGCGCGGCGGGAGAGCCGTCGATGGGCGAAACGACGCGAATGAGGCCGCTGGCCTCGTCCATCGTCACCTCGATCCCCAGCCCGCCAAACTCCCCTTGCGTCTGTTCGCGCAGGTAGCGGTAACGCTCGGCGTCCAGGAAGCTGGAATAGGGGTCCAGCGTGCCCAGCATGCCGTCCAGCGCGCCTTCGGTCAGGGCGCGGTCGGTGGCGCGCGGATTCTCGGTCTTCTTCTTGGTCAGCCCGACCAGCGCCTTGTCGACCAGAACCTGCGGGTCATAGGGCTTCACATGCTCGGTCAGCACCCGGCGCATGGCGTCGGCGAACAGGACGTAATTGCGGTCGGCGGTGGACAGCGCGCCAAAGCCACGCGCCTTGGCGAATTCGGCGCGGTAACGATCCAATGCGGCGCTGGTGTCGGCCCGGCTGGTCGGGGCCACCGCGCAAGCTGGCCCGATCGCCACCATCATCAGCAGCAAGGCCGCCAGCAATTTCGCCATCCTAAGCCCCTCTCGACAGGCCGGGAAACCCGACTGAATCACTCGCATCGCACACGTTACCAGAGGGTTCGGGTGGAGCGCACCCTAACACGTCGCTCCGCCATTCTCAAAGTCCAGCCCTCGCAACCACACGCTTGTCCCAACCACCCCACCCGCCAACAGACCAGATCGCCGCAGCCCGCTCCACATATGCCTATTTTTTGAGCAAAGCCACTCATCCACAGGCGGCACGCGCGATTCCCAAGGGCGGCGGGATCCTTGTTCGCGGATTGCGCACACATCTATCCACAGATTCTGTGGAGAAGAAAAACGGCCTTTCACTTATCCACACCAATTCACAGAAATGCACACCCGATCATCCCCAGAAAAGAACGCCCTCTTTCCCGGCGCTCCTTGTATCCACGCCAGATCTGAAATATCCAATCATGGTGGATCGGCAGAGCTGACAGGTGTTCATCATGATTGGAGATTCATTTCATCCAAGAAAGGCGACGATTTCGTTGCGCGTGGACCACCAAATCAAGATGGCGGCCAAGAATTACGCGCGGCAGCGGCAAACGCCGTTGGCCGAAGTCATGCGCGATCTGTTGGCCCGTTACGTGGCCGAATGCGCGACGGAAAACGCCCAGGCGGCGCCCGACCTGTTGAAAGACCGGCCGCGCCAATATGTGGATTTCGCCCGCTTGCAAGGGTTGCTGGCCGCCAAGGACTGAAGGCGCCAAGGACTGAACACGACAGGGACTGAACGCAAAAATCCCGCTGAACGGCGACGCGCTCAACGGGATTGTCCACACAGTCTCTTGATTGGGGGCGCAAGCGCCCGTCCTCTTGATTGTCGGCGCAAGCGCCCGGCGATCAGGCGGCGTTTTCCAGCGGGGTCAAGCCACGGGTCATCCCGCCGATCTCGCGGTCCACCGCCTCTTGCTCGGTCGGCGACAGTTCAAACTTCACATGCATCCGGCCATGCTCGCAGGATTTGACATGGCAGGGCAAGGCGCGGGACAGGCCGTCGATCCGCAACGCCAGCTTGCCGCCCGCCACCCCGTCCGGGCCGTTCACCAGCATGGCGCCGCCCGAGGACAGGTTCGCCAGCTTGGCGCGCACGGCGGGTTGGCCCGCCAACTCAACCGCACACCCCATCGACACGGCGAAGCGTGGGCGGCGGCGGCGGTCCACATCGGTGGTGGAGGTGCGGACCACCCGGATCAGCACGTCGCGCAGCGTGTCGATGCCGCCCGCCACCTCGTTGGCGATGGAGCGAACCTCGCCCGCGCGGCTTTGCGTCGCCTCGGCCTCCGCCGACACCCGGCGAATGCGCGACGACACCTCTTTGGCGGCGTCGCTGGTCTGCGCGACCGAGCGGGCGATTTCATGGGTGGCCGCCGCCTGCTCATCAACCGCCGCCGCGATGGATGAGGAAATCGTCGCCACCTCCTGGATGGTGTCGGCCACCTCCGACACCGCGCTGACGGCGCTGGCGGTGACGCTTTCGACCTCGCCAATCAACGATCCGATTTCTTCGGTGGATTTCGCGGTTTGGCTGGCGAGATTCTTCACCTCGTTCGCCACCACGGCGAAGCCGCGCCCAGCCTCTCCCGCGCGGGCGGCTTCGATGGTGGCGTTCAGCGCCAACAAATTGGTTTGGCTGGCGATGTCGTTGATGAGGCGGGCCACCGCACCAATCCGCTCCACCGACGCCGACAGCTTTTCAATGGTGGCGCGCGCCACCCCGGAACGGTCCACCGCGCGCCCAGTCACGGAAGCGGCGCTGGCCACCTGATGGCCGATGTCGCCGATGGACGCCGAGAGTTCTTCGGTGGCGGCGGCGACGGTTTCGGCGTTGCTCAACGCTTGCTGGGCCGCCACCGCGACGTTCTGCGCGTTGTCGCTGACCTGCACCGCCGAATCCGACATGGCTCCGGCGTTGCCGCTCATCATCGTCGTGCGTTCGGCGACATGATCGACGGCGAGGCGGGTTTCATGCTCCACCTTGTCGGCCATCGCCTCCAGCGCCTGACGGCGTTCCTCTTCGCCGCGCCGCCGCAGATCCTCCTGCGCCGCGCGCAGCCGAGCGTTTTCCTGGGCGCCGCTCTGGAACACCCGAACCGTGTCGGCCATATGGCCGATCTCGTCCCGGCGCTCCTCCAGGCCAACCGTCACCTCAAGCTTGCCGTCGGCCAGATCGACCATCACCCGGCGCAGCCGCTCCATTGGGCGGATCATCGCCGCTTCCAGGAACACCACGCAAGCCGCCGCCATCAGCCCAATGGCAAGGCCGGCGCCGATCAAAGTCAGACGCAGACCGCTGGACGCGTCCTGGACATGGGCAATGGATCCGGTCAGGCCGGTTAGTTTGGCGCTGCTGACCGCGACCACGCTGCCGCCCAGCTTTTCCAGGCTGTCGCCCATGGCGTCGGCCACGCTGTCGAATTTGCCCATGATCGTGTTGCCCGACGCCGGACCATTGTCGACATAGGCGCGGGCCATCTTTTTGCCCATCTCGTAGAAGGGCGTGTAGGCGCGCCGGGTCTCTTCGACCTGCCCAATCACGTCGGACAGGCCGAGTTCCCGCGCCAACCGGGCGGCGGTCGTCGTGTGTTCGTCAAACAATCGGGCGTAATCGGCAGCCTTCTTTTCGCCGTCGTCCAACCCGTCCAACCCGCGCGTGGCCGAAATGTCGGTCAGCCATTGCTGGGTCTGGGCCACGTCGTATCGGATCTCCGCCACCGCCGAGACCAAGGGAACCACGCGTCCGACCACGTCGTCGGTCGCCCGCTGAATCTCGGTCAGATGCGCGGTTTGCCGCTCCATGTCCCGCATGGTCAGGAAGGAGGAGACACCGACAGCGGTGAACACGAAAACAGCCACCGCGACGACCTTCGCCCGGATCGAAATGACGTGCAAAAAGCTCATAAAAACCGCCACACCCAGTGAAACTGTGTCGTATGTTTACGAACGATCAATGATCGCAACAAAACATTGCCGCCAAACTACCTTTTCATAACAGACATGCCCACTGAAAAGGCAAAATTTGCGCCCTCATCACGCCTGTGGCGGCGGATGGTCGCGCAGAATCGACAGGGTTTCCTCCAGCGCGACCTCAAGATCCGCCAGCAATCCAGCCTGCTCCTCGTGATCGCCGCTGTTTTCCAGCGAAGCGGCCAGATGGCTCAGGCGCATCGCCCCGATGTTGGCCGCCGTTCCTTTCAAAGTGTGCGCCAAGCTGGGCAATTCGACCGCGCCGCCATCCACCGCCATTCGAATGTCCACGACGCATTGTCGCGCGGCGCTGGCAAACGTGGCGGTGGCTCGCGTCCACGCCTCCTCGCCCACCGCCCGACGCAGAGACGTGGCGTGGGGCCAATCCAACAAGTCTCCGACCGACGAATCGGCCTGATTGGACAAGGACGGGAAGGCGAGAGTGGACAGCAGGGTGAACAGATCGGCGGTGACGATGGGTTTGCTCAGATAAGCGTTCATCCCTGCATCCAGATATTCGGCCTGATGCCCTGGCATGGCGTTGCCAGTCAAGGCCACGATGGGAACGCGCGCCGCGTCACCCGACATCGCCCGGATGCGCTGGGTCGCCGCGACGCCGTCCATCACCGGCATCTCAACATCCATCAGCACCAGATCAAACGGCTGCTCCTCCACAGCGCGAACCGCCTGCGCCCCATCGGCGACGGCAGTCACCGAATGGCCCGCCCGCTCCAACATCGTGACCACGATGTCACGGTTGATTTCATTGTCTTCGGCAACCAGAACACGCAGCGCGCGGGGAGCGGATTTGGCGACCGCCGGGGCGCTTGGGGACGCCGCCGCCACCTCGGCCCGTTGCCCGGACATCGCGCCGCCCGCCTGGCACGGCACGGTGAACCAGAAGACGGCGCCTTTGCCGTCGCCGCTGCGCGCCCCGATTCGCCCACCCATCACCGTCACCAATTCGCGGCTGATCGCCAGGCCTAGGCCGACGCCGCCGAAGCGGCGGGTGGTCGAACTGTCGGCCTGGGTGAAGCGGCGGAACAGGTTGGGCAGCATGTCGGCGGGAATGCCGACGCCGGTGTCGATCACCTCGAACCGCAGGCAACAGTCGCTCTCGGATCGCTCCCCGTCATCCAAGGAAACATGCACAGCCACACCGCCATGATCGGTGAATTTCAACGCGTTGCCGATCAAATGACCCAACACCTGCCGAATCCGTCGGACATCCGCCCGCAGCGTCTCCGGCGCCGCCGCGTCAACCTTGAACGACAGAGTCAGATCCCGCCCGGCGATGGTCGGGCGCAACCGTTGAATGACGTCATCCAGAGTCTTCCGAATGTTGAAATCGACCCATTCAACCTCGATCTTTCCCGCCTCCAGCTTGGACAGATCAAGAATGTCGTCGATGATTTGCAGCAGAGCGTTGCCGGATCGGTTGGCGATGTCGAGCATCTGGCGTTGATCGGCGTCCAGATTTGGCCCCTCGACCAAAGCCAAGGCGCCCAACACGCCGTTCATCGGCGTGCGGATTTCGTGGCTCATCGTCGCCAGGAATTCGTTTTTCAGGCGGTTGGCGTGATCGGCGGCCTCTTTGGCTTGGCGCAGGCTGGCTTCAATCTCGCGTTGGGCCGTGATGTCGCGCAAAGCGCCCGTGTAATAGCGGTGGTCGCCATCCCGCCAACTGGCCAGCGTCACCTCGACCGGAAACTCGCCGCCATCTTTGCGGCGCCCGGAAAATTCACGCACGTCGGACAACGGCATCATCCCGCCGCCGCTCCGATAAAACTCAAGCCGACCGTCGAGCGCCACGGCGAAGGCGGTCGGCAACAGCTTGGCCATCGGCCCGCCCACAACATCGTGGGCCGCATAGCCGAACATCCGCTCCGCCGCCGGGTTGAAGGCGTCGACCACGCCAGCCTCATCAATGGTGACGATGGGTTGCCCAACCGACGTGAACATGGCGCGGTAGCGGGCCTCGCTCGATTGCAGCCGGAGGGCGGACAATTCCCGTTCGGTCGTGTCGGTGGCCGACCCACGATATCCCAGAAAAGAGCCGTCCTCGCTCCAAACCGGGCGCCCGCTGACGCTGAAATAGCGCATCCCGTCAGCGGTTTTGACCCGGTAGCGGAAATTGCGGAACGCCTCACGCCGTTCCAACGTTTCCTGATGCTCCGCCCATTTGGCGGCGTCGCCGGGTTCGCGCAAGGCCACCTCGTCGCGCCGCAACCCGATGGGCAGAGCGCCATCCGACGTCTGCGGGACCAACGGCCCGATCAGTTGGGAAAAACGCAGATCCGCGTCCATTTCCCAGAACCAATCCGACGCGGTTTCCGCTTGATCGCGAAACCGCTGCTCGCTCTCCGCCAACCGCAAGGCCGACGACGCCAGGCGCGACGATTGCCGCGTCGCCAGCAGCGCCAGCGCGAACAGGCCAAAATTGCTGATGGCGGCGCCGATCAGATACACCTGTTGGCGATGCCGGGTGTCGGCCAGAAAGGCGTCTTCGCCAAAAGCGGCGATGACGATCAAAGGAAAATCAGTCAAGACTCGGAAGGATTGAAGACGGGGAATGTTGTCCACCGCGCTGTTCACCCGCAAGAAGCCCTTTTCCTCCTTGGCCGCTTGCCGCAAGGTCGCCGATTGGCTGACATCCTGCCCGATGATCTGGTCGTTCAGAATCGAGCGGGCGCGCAGAATTCCATCCTTGCCAACGATGGAGACGACGCCGTCCGGGCCAACGTCCAGGCTGGCCAAAGAACGGCTGAAGTAGAACGGATCCATTGAGGCGACGATCACCCCGGCAAAAGACCCGTCCGCGTGGTTGATCCGTCGCGTCAGTTGGATTGACCATTTCCCCGACGCGCGTCCAAACACCGGCTTGCCGATGAACAGGCCAACGTTGGGGTCGGCGGCATGCACGCGAAAATGCTCGCGATCGGCCAGATGAACCCGCGCGGGAGCGTCCTCCACGCTGGTTTGAATCAGATCCCCGCGTTCGTCGACCAGGGCGAGTTGCACCAGAATGCTTGACCGCCGCACGGCGTTGCGGATCAGTTGATGGATCTCGCCGTCCGCAAAATTGCCGTGATGCTGCGCGTCGTCGATCACGAACAGCATCACCTGATCGGCCTCGGCAATCGCCCGCGTGGTCTGTTCCGCGACGACCCAGGCCAGATTGCCGGTGTCCCGCTCCGCCCGCGCCATCGCTTCGGATTCGTCGTAACGGGCGAGGAAAAGAGCGGCCAACCACAAGCCAAAGGCGATGACCAGGGTTCCCGCCCAAACAGCGGCGGTGAAGCGGCGATGTTGCGACCGCGTCCTCATACTGACGCCTCGGGTCCGTTCCGGGCGGGCAGCAGGGTCGCGATGCTGCGCGCCAACCGTTCGACGTCAATCGGCTTGCTGAGAACACGATCAACCCCCGACGACGCCAAACGGGCCGGATCGCCGTCCACGGGTTGATCCGTGTAAAGGATGCACGGCAAGTCGGGACGCAAGGCTTTCAACCGGGCGATCAAGGAAAGCCCCGACATTCCCCCCGCCGACGGCCCGGCCACCACCGCCACGTCGAAAAAACCCGGCTCATCGACCAGGGTCTCCAGCGCGTCGGCGGCGCTTTCGCAGACCGCCACCTCATAGCCTTGCCGCTCCAGACCAATCGACAGACGATCCCCAGTCTCCCGCTCCTCGTCCACCACCAGAACATGGCGGGACTCCACCGCGACGGGCTGTTGAACCGCCGCCGGGGGCAAGGGCGCCATCGGCACGAACAGCCTCAGGACCGTGCCCTCGGCGGGATGAGTCCATACAACCAACCCGCCATCCAGCGCGCGGGCCACCGTCAAGGCCGAGGGCGTGTCATCCCCCCCGGAGCGGGCATGCTCCCGCGCGGCCAGCAAGGGGTCGATCAGCCCACGCAGGACCGCCATCGGACGTGGCGGCCCCGACACGCGCAACTCAAACAGCGCCTGGGGGCGGCGATGGGGCGGCAGGATCGCGTGGGACAGCCAGCCAACGGGAGCTTTGAGCGCGTCCTCCTCGCCACCCCAGCGCGCCGCGCGCAAGGTCAAACCAACGTCGGCGGCCCCCTCATTCCCACCCTCCGGCGCGCCTGCGCCGACCGGATCGGCGGCGCAGCCCTGGACCAACCCGGCCAAGGTCCGGGCGAGCAACCCGCCATTGCCCAGGCAACCCACATTGCCCGCCTCGTTCCGCATCGACAGGTTGGAACGCCCGGCATCCCGCAAAAGATGGGCGGTTTCCTTCAGAACGGCGTCGGACGGAACCGGACGGATGTCCACCGCAAGATTGCGGGCGGCCGACAAAATCCGCCGCAACGCCGTCTTGCTGCGGTCGGTCGCGCTGAGGATGCGCGTGGCGAAATCGGCCTGCGACGAATCGGCGGGCAGGTCGGCCACCAGAAAATCGGCGTAACCGGCAACCGCGCCCAGCGCGTTGTTGACGTCATGAACGATCATGCCCGCGACATCCGCCACACCGTCCATGTGGTCGAGTTGAGCGGCGCGCAGGCGCTCCTGCGCCGAATCCCGTCCGACAACCAGCAAGCCACCCTCTGGCAGCGGCACACGAACCGGCGTGATCGAGGTCGGCCAGACAATGTTCTCGTCCCACCGGATGTCCAACGCCGCCGCCACGCCAAGCAGGCTTGTGGCCGCCGGGTTGCTGGCGATCACCCACAGGTCGGCGTCGAGAATCACCATCGCCTCATCCGCCGCGTCGAAGGCGGCGCGCAGATGGTTGAACGACAGCGCCGCGTCCACATCCAGGGGCGCGTCGCCGTCATCGTCCAGAAGATCATCCTGAGCGGCGTCGTTCCGCCACGCCGCCGCTGCTTTTTCCCGCCGCAGTTCCCGCTCCAACCGCCGTATCTCACCGCGTGCGACGTAGGCGGCGAACAGACCGGAACCGCCCAGGGCCGCCGACGCCGCGAACAGCCACGCCAGCGAAGCCCGATCAACGAGCGCCGGCGACAGCCACAAGGTCGCCAGCCCGACCACAACCGCTAAAAAGGCCGGAACCACGATGCAAGCCCCCCAGGGTGGCAGAGCGGTGGTCTGGGTGGGCGCGGTCGGCGATGTCAGAGGCATCGATCACTCATCGTTGATGACGAAGCGTTTGATACCGCCGGCCAGTTCGGCGCGGCGCAAGCATCACCATAGCGACTTGCACAAACGATCAACAGTTAGGGGAAGCACCGTCCCCACCCTTGAACGCTGGCGGCGCGGTCACGCGGCGGTTCTGGGGATCGGGCAAGCGCAAAGCGTTAGGACGCCGCGCTCAACCCATGGTTCAGCAGCCCGGCCTCCTGGGCGCGACGCACCGCGTCGGTGCGGTTGCGCGCGCCCAATTTGCGCAGGATCCGCCGGGTGTGCAGCTTCACCGTCACCTCTTGCAAACTGAGCTGTCGGCCAATTTCCTTGTTGGTCGCGCCGGTCGCCAACATGCCGAGCACCTGCTGTTCCCGGTCGGTCAGGGGGGACGACACCCCGGATTCCGCATCGCCCTCCCCATCGGCTTGCTCTGGAAGATCATCCCCGGCCCCGTCGCATTCGGCAAACGCGCCGTGATGCAACAGAAGCTCCAGCGCAATTTCCTTCGGCACAAAGCTGCCGCCCTCGGCCACAAGGCGCAGGGCCTGCGCCAGAATGCGCCGTGGGGTGGTCTTGGGCAGGAAGGCGTCGGCCCCGCAGCGAAGAACCTCAACCGCCGTGTTCAAATCCTCGGCCCCCGTGACGACCGCCACCGGCCCTTCGACGCCAGCCTTGCGCAAGCGCGTCACGGGATCGCCAACGCCGCTGCCGGGCATTCGCCAATCAAGCACGATCAGGTCGAATCGCTCCGCGCCCAACCGCTCCAACGATCCAATGGAAACAATCTCGGCGTCGGCCCAAGCCTGCCGAATGGACAACTCAAGGGCGTCCCGGAACAAGGGGTGGTCATCCGCCACCAGTATCTTCATCGACCGCCTCCGCCGCCCCGGCATCCGACTTCCTGATTGATGGGGCAGTGTACCACCAAAGTTAAATATGAGAGTGGAAATGTTAGGTTTCGGTCATCCGTTCCGCGACAACCCTTCCTCCATCCCAGAGGATACTATCCTCGGATATCCCATTTCCCCAGAGCGTTATCCCTCAATCCTGGCGTCAAACGCTGGCGCGGCTGTATTGTGGATGTGGGTTCCGTTGAACCTTGCGGCCTGCCAACCCCCGCCCGGACCGGCATACGCCGCAATCTTTGGGTGCTTCCAATCCGGCGCGCGGCGCCAAGCCGCCTTCGGGCACGTGGGTACACGTGTGCATTGAGGATCGTCGTCATGGAAATGACCATGTATGTTCTGCAACCGACGAGAAAGCCCGCCCATATTCTTTTGGTCGATGATGATCCCGATTTTCGCGGCATGATCCACACCGCCCTGTCTCGCGGCGGCTACACCGTGCATGAAGCGGCGAATGGCCGGGCGGCCCTGGAGCTGTTGCAGGACCGGATCATCGATCTTGTTCTGACCGACATCATCATGCCGGAAGCCGATGGCTATGAAATCATCCAAAAACTGAAAAGCTCTCCGTCGTCTCCGCCGTTGATCGCGGTTTCCGGCGGCAGCGCGCGGCTGCGGATGGAGTTGCCCAACATGGCCCGGCTTTTGGGGGCCGACGCCGCGTTTGAGAAGCCAGTCGACATCAACCTCCTGCTCGACACGATCAAACAATTGCTCGAAGCTCGGCGGGCGGGACGCGCGGCATGAATGTTCTGATTGTTGACGATGACCAAACCAACCTCATCATCATGGCGGCGGTCGTCCGCCGTGTGGATGACGCGGAGCCGATCACCTATTCCAACCCGCTTGAGGCGGCCCGATGGCTCGACGCCAACGAACCGGACCTGATTCTTCTGGATCAGATGATGCCGGACATGGACGGCCTCGCCCTGTTGCAGCGCATCCGCCAGAACAAGAGGCTGGACACCGTTCCGGTCGTCATCGTCACGGCGGACACCAGCGCGGAAACCCGCATCCGGGCACTGGATGAGGGGTGCAGTGATTTTCTGACCAAACCGATCATCATTCCCGAGGTGCAGGCCCGGCTGCGCAACCTTCTGGCCCTGCGCCAAAGCCGCGCCCTGCTGCGCGACCGCGCCGCTTTGTTGGCCGAAGAGGTCCAGCGCGTCACGGCGGCGTTGCAACGGCAGGGCGAGGAGCTGGTTCTCCGCCTGTCCTGCGCCGCCGAATACCGCGATCCGGAAACCGGGGCGCATCTGGAACGGATGTCCCGTTATTCCCGTCTGATTGCCGAAGCCGCCGGGTACGACGCTGATTTCTGCAACGACTTGCTGAAGGCCGCGCCGATGCACGACATCGGCAAGATCGGCATTCCCGACCTGATTTTGCTGAAGCCGGGCCGGTTGAGCGAGGCGGAATTGCCGATTATGCGCCAACACGCTGTCATCGGCCACCGCATCCTGGCCGACAGCGACGTTCCGCTGCTGCGCATGGCGGCGGAAATCGCTTTGTCCCACCATGAAAAATTCGACGGAAGCGGCTACCCGAACCGCCTGTCCGGCGCCGCCATTCCCGTGACCGGACGCATCGTCGCCGTCGCCGACGTCTTCGACGCCCTCACCTCGACCCGGCCCTACAAGCGGTCCTGGTCGCTGGAAGCGGCGCGCGCCTACATTGAACAGAACCGGGGCACCCATTTCGACCCGGTGTTCGTCGACGCCTTTCTGTCACGCTGGGACAAGGTGTGCGAGATCCACCACGCCCACCTGGACGATCACCTTACGGACCTGCACCCGATGGACTTCTGAGCGCCCCGTCAATCGACGATGCGCCAGGTTCCATCGGCTTGCAGACAGGCCGTGCCATAGCTGGATTGCGGACGACCGCCGATCATCACCGTGCTCTGATACTCACGGCACTGACGCCCGTCACCAGACCGATACATCGGACCCGCCGGATCGGCGGCGACATAGGGCGGCGGCGCGTAAACGACGCGCGGGGGCGGTTCATACACCACGATCGGCGGCGCCGGATACATGACCACCGGCGGCGGCCCGTAATAAGGCCGGTGATGGTGATAACCATAGGCCGGATAATAGCCGCCAACGCCAATATCGACCCTCACCGATCCGCGCGCTTGAGCGTCGCCCAACGGCAGAGCCATCAACGCCACGACGCTCACCACACCCATCGCCAAAGCCCGGAACACCGCGTTCATTGTTCGTCTCCCGATCGCAGAAGGGCGATCATCCAGAACGCTCATCCTACACCGGGAAACGGACGCGCGACAGGGGGCGCAGGATCACACCCCGCGCAACGCAGCCTTCAAATGTCGAGCGGCAGGGTGTCCGGGTCGAAGCCAAGCTGTTCGACGATGGCGCGGGCCAGCGGGATGCTGGTCTCAAACCGCCATTCGTTGCGGCCCGGCCGATATTCCGACACGTTGGGCCGACCGTTGGCGAAACGGCGCGGATTCACCTCGTACCAATAAATGTCGCTCAACGGCACGCCCTGCTCTTCGGCGTAGCTCTGGGCGATGTTCGGCCATTCATTGACGGCGTTCAGCGGAGCGCCCGCCGTTTTGGCGATGTCGGTCTGCTCCAGGAACGCGACGATGCGCTTTCCCTCGCGTTCAAAATCAGCGACTCGGACAGAGGCGGGCGCCTTGCCCATGCGCAGATAGGTCCATTCGCGGTTTTTGTCGACCAAGGCGTGTTCCACGATAGATGCTCCGGTTTGCTCTTTAGAAAGCTAGCCGACCGACCGCGCCGCGCCAACTGTTCCGTTGCCCGATCTCGAAAAGTCCTTGGAGAGTCGGTCTTTTTTTGCCTCCGGAACAGACTTTTGGTTACAATTGAACCAATGATTTTCTTTGTATGCGGGAAATCTGAGAGTCACGCCGCCGCAACGAAAACGGGCGGGGGCCTGACAGACTCCCGCCCGCTCGCCGCCATGGTCAAAATCGCCCGGCGGTCAACTGGCTTTTCGGCTCAATAGCCCAACGCCTGACCGTCCGGGTTGCGCGGATCGGACGCGCCGTAAAGGCCGTCGGCGCGCAGTTGGATGGTTTGGGTGCGGCCCATGGTCGGCTTCACTGCCACCTTGTGGCCCTTTTGCTCCAACAGGCGGACGGTGTCGGGGCTGAGTCCCTTTTCCACCCGCAGTTCGTCCGGCGTCCATTGATGGTGAACGCGGGGAACCGCCGTCGCTTCCGCCGGATTCAGGCCGAAATCAATGTGGTCGATGATGGTTTCCAGGATGGTGGTGATGATGCGGCTGCCGCCGGGGCTGCCCGTGACCAGCCAAGGCTTGCCGTCCTTCAACACGATGGTCGGCGACATCGAGCTGAGCGGGCGCTTGAAGGGCTGCACCGAATTCGCCTCGCCGCCGATCAGGCCAAAGGCGTTGGGAACCCCCGGCTTGGCCGAGAAATCATCCATCTCGTTGTTCAGCAGGATGCCGGTGCCTTCGGCGACGATGCCGCTGCCGAAATTCAAATTCAGCGTGTAGGTTGTGCTGACCACGTTGCCCTGGGCGTCGGCGACTGAGAAATGGGTGGTCTGGTCGCTTTCATAGGGCTGCGGCTTCCCCGGCTTGATGCTGTTGGCGGGGGTCGCCTTGTCCGGGTCGATCTTCGCCGCCAATTCGTCGGCGTAGCGGCGGGAGGTCAGGCCCTTGACCGGCACCTTGGTGAAATCGGGGTCGCCCAGATATTCGGCGCGGTCGGCGTAGGCGAACTTCATCGCCTCGGCCATCAAATGGATGTTCTGGGCGCTGCCGAGGCCCTGCTCCTTCAGCGGGTAGCGTTCCAGAATGTTGAGGATCTGCACGATGTGCGTCCCGCCGGAGCTGGGCGGCGGCATCGATTTCACCGTGTAGCCGCGATAGGTTCCGCTGACCGGCTCACGGTCCACCACCTTGTAGTTTTTCAGATCCTCGGCGGTGATGAGGCCGCCGCGCTTGGCCATTTCCGCCGCGATCTTTTCGGCGATGCTCCCCTCGTAGAAGGCCTTCGGCCCGTCCTTGGCGATCAGCTCCAGCGAATTCGCCAGATCACTCTGGACCAGCTTTTCCCCGGCCCGCAGCGGGCGCTCGTCCTTGAAGAAGATGGCGCGGGTCGCGCCCCAGGCGGCCAGATGATCGCGCTCGACCTCCAGCAGCCCGGCCAGTTGCGGCGTGACGTCATAGCCCTCGCGCGCCAGCTTGATCGCCGGGGCCAGAACATCGGCCAACGTCATCGTGCCGTGCGTCGCCAGGGCGTGGGCCAGACCGGCGACCGTGCCGGGAACGCCGACCGCCAGATGGGTGTAAAGCGAGCGGTTGGCGACGACCTTGCCCTGCTCGTCCAGATACATGTCGCGGCTGGCCTTGGCCGGGGCCATCTCGCGGAAGTCGATGGCGACGTCCTCCCCGGTCTTGGCGTCATGCACCACCATGAAGCCGCCGCCGCCGACGTTGCCCGCGTTGGGCAGCACCACCGCCAGGGCGAAACCGACCGCCACCGCCGCGTCCACCGCGTTGCCGCCGCGCTTCAGAATGTCCACGCCAACCTCGGTCGCCAACCGATGTTCAGCGGCGACCATGCCGTTCTGCGCGCGCACCGGATAGAAGATGTCGTAGCCGATGTCGTAACGCACCATCGGCGGGGCCGCCGCCGTTTGCGCCAGGGACGGGGCGGCGAGACCAACGCACAGCGCGACCACAGCCGGAACAAGCGCCAGAGCGGCCAAGCGGGACCGGACGGGAAGGGTCATCATGGGAAAAGACTCCGAGCGGAACGACGGGCAGCGGATTGTTGAACGGACGTTCAACCATTCCGCCAGATCGTCATCCGCTCCGGCACAAAAGGTCAAGAATTTGTGTGAAATTTCCGACCGATTGCCCCGCCGCCGAATCAGCCGCCAGTTTTCACCAGCCCGCCACCCGCCGGGGCACTGTCCCGCGCCGGACCGGCGCCGCGCCCGGCGTAGCCGCGCAGGAAGGCCAAAACTTCGGGCGAATCCCATTCGACCGCGCCCTCGACCCGACCCAACTCGCGCCCCTGGGCGTCGATCAGAAGGGTCGTCGGCAACCCGCGCAGCCCCAGCGCCTGCATCGACGCGCTGCCGGGGTCGAGGTAGAGCGCCAGATTGTTGACGCCGGTCTTCTGATAGAACGGCTCCACCGCCGCCTTGCCGCCCCGGTCGAGCGACAGCGCCACCACCTGGAAGGCGTCGCCGCCCAATTGTCCCTGCAAACGGTCGAGCGAGGGCATCTCCTTCACGCACGGCCCGCACCAGGTCGCCCACAGATTCAGCAGCGCGACCCGCCCGCCAAATTGGGACAGATCGACCCGCCGCCCCTCGCCATCGACGAAGGCCAGCGGCGGAATCGGCTTTGGCGTTTCGGCGCCCTTGTATTTCTCCAGCCCGGCGACCGGAATCGGCGCGCCCAGGCGCACCACCTCGGGCGCGGGGGGCGCGGCCAGAGGCAGCGCGTCGGCGCTCCACCACAACCCGGCGCCCGCCACGCACACACAAACCGTTGCGGTGGCCGTCAAAGTCCGCATACTCACGCTTCCTCGCCCCCCTACCTGAATGCCGTCGACATGAGCGCCGAACAAGCCCCGCAAGACACCGCCGCCGCCCTCGCCCCGGCCGCCAGCCAAATGTGGGGCGGTCGCTTCGCGCGCGGCCCCGCCGCCATCATGGAGAAGATCAACGCCTCCATCGGCTTTGACAAGCGCTTGGCCGATCAGGACATCGCCGGATCAAAGGCGCACGCCGCGATGCTGGCCAAGCAGGGCATCATAACCCAGGCCGACGCCGACGCCATCCGCGCCGGGCTGGACCGGGTGAAGGAAGAGATTGACGCCGGAACCTTCACCTTCAAGGTGGAGCTGGAAGACATCCACATGAATGTGGAAGCCCGGCTGGCCGAATTGATCGGCGAACCGGCCAAACGGCTGCACACCGGGCGCTCGCGCAACGATCAGGTGGCCACCGATTTCAAGCTGTGGGTGCGCGACGCGCTGGACCGGCTCGACGGCGGCTTAATGTCGCTGCAAAGCGCGCTGATTGATCTGGCCGAACAGAACACCGACACGGTGATGCCCGGCTTCACCCATTTGCAGGCGGCGCAGCCCGTCTCCTTCGGTCATCACCTGCTGGCCTATGTCGAGATGTTCGGGCGCGACCGGGGCCGCGTGCGCGACGCCCGCGCCCGGCTGAACGAATGCCCACTGGGATCGGCGGCGCTGGCCGGAACCCCCTACCCCATCGACCGCTTCATGACGTCGGAGGCGCTGGGCTTCAACCGTCCGACCGCCAATTCGCTGGACGCCGTGTCCGACCGTGATTTCGCGCTGGAGTATCTGGCGGCGGCCTCGATCTGCGCGGTGCATCTGTCGCGCTTCGCCGAGGAAATCGTCGTCTGGTGTTCGGCGCAGTTCCGCTTCATCAAACTGTCGGACGCCTTCACCACCGGCTCCTCGATCATGCCGCAGAAAAAGAACCCCGACGCGGCGGAGCTGGTGCGGGCCAAATCGGGCCGCGTCGTCGGCACGCTGACCGGCCTTTTGATGGTGATGAAGGGGCTGCCGCTGGCCTATTCCAAGGACATGCAGGAAGACAAGGAACCCGTCTTCGAGACCGACGACACGCTGGCGCTCTGCATCGCCGCAACGGAGGGCATGGTCCGCGACATGCAGCCCAACAAGGCGGCGATGCGGGAGGCGGCGGATCGCGGCTTCCTCAACGCCACCGATTTGGCCGATTGGCTGGTGCGCGCGCTGAACATGCCCTTCCGCGAGGCTCACCATGTGACGGGCCGCGCCGTGAAGGCGGCGGAGGATCGGCGCGTCGGCCTGACCGATCTGACCCTGGCCGAACTTCAGGCCATCGAACCGCGCATCACCGAGGCCGTCTATCCGGCGCTGAGCATCGAAGCGTCGCTGGACAGCCGCCGCAGCTTCGGCGGCGCCTCCCCCGTCCGCGTCAAAGAAGCGGTCAAGGCCGCTCGGGAGCGTTTCCTGTGAAGCACCCCATCCGTGTGACCATCCTGGTTCTTGCCGCCGCGCTGGCCCTGTCGGCCTGCGGCAAGCGCCCGAAATACGTCGATGAAGCCCTGCCGGAGGGGCAGACCGATCCCTTCCCGCGCAGCTATCCCAATCCGTCGCTGGATCCCAAGCCCGGCGAACCCGCCCCCGGAGTCAAATTTCCATGAGCGCGTCGTCGCCCAAGCCCAGCGCGCCGATGGGGGCCTTCGCCTACCGTTACGGCGTGCTGCACGCCGAATCCGTGTCGGTGAACGAGGTGGCGCGCGCCGTCGGCACGCCCTTTTACCTCTATTCCACGGCGGCGCTGGAAGCGCATTACAGCGCGTATGCTGGCGCCTTCGCCGGGCAGGACGCGGGCGTGTGCTACGCGTTGAAGGCCAACTCCAATCTGGCGGTCATCCGCACCTTCGCCAAGCTGGGCGCGGGCGGCGACGTCGTGTCGGTGGGCGAGATGAAGCGGGCGCTGGCGGGCGGCATTCCGCCCGAACGCATCGTCTTCTCCGGCGTCGGCAAGACGCGCGAGGAGCTGCGCGCGGCGTTGGAAGCCGGAATCCACCAGATCAACGTGGAATCCATCCCGGAGTTGGAGGCGCTGAGCGCGGTGGCGTCCAGTCTGGGCGTGGTCGCGCCCATCGCCATCCGCGTCAACCCGGACGTGGACGCCAAGACCCACGCCAAGATCGCGACCGGCAAGAAAGAGAACAAGTTCGGCATCGACTACGATCAAGCGCGCGACATCTACAAATTCGCCGCGTCGCTGCCGGGGATCAAGCCGGTGTCCATCGCCGTCCACATCGGTTCGCAATTGACCGATCTGGCCCCCTTCCGCGCCGCGTATGAGCGGGTCGCCGCCCTGCTGCACCAGTTGCGCGCCGATGGGCACGACATCCAGCGGCTCGATCTTGGCGGCGGTCTGGGCATCACCTACAAGAACGAAGCGCCGCCCGATCTGGCCGATTACGCGGCGATGGTCCGCTCGATCACCGGCAATCTCGGTTGCCGCGTGACGCTGGAGCCGGGGCGGTCGCTGGTCGGCAACGCCGGGATCCTGGTCAGCCGCGTCATTTATGTGAAGCAAGGCTTGCACCGCCGCTTCGCCATCGTCGACGCCGCGATGAATGATTTGATCCGCCCATCGCTGTATGAGGCCTATCACGGCATCATCCCGGTGGTCGAACCGGAATCCGGCTCGGCGCTGGAGCCGTATGACGTGGTCGGCCCGGTGTGCGAAAGCGGCGACACCTTCGCCGTGCAGCGCCCGCTGCCGCCGCTGGCCGACGATGATCTGGTCGCCTTCCTGTCGGCGGGCGCCTATGGCGCGGCGATGTCCTCGACCTACAACACCCGCCCGTTGATCCCGGAGGTTCTGGTCAACGGCGACCGCTTCGCCGTCATCCGCCCCCGCCCGACGGTGGAAGAGATGCTGGCGGCGGAACGGGTGCCGGACTGGTTGTGAGCGCGCAGACCTCCCCCTCTTCCCCCCGGGGAGAGGGCCGGGGTGAGGGGGACGCGCCGCCCGCCCTGTTCGGGGCGGCGTTGGCGGATTCGCTCGCGCAATCCCAATCATGACCGCCACGCATCCCCCTCACGCTACCCCTCTCCCCAGGGGGGAGAGGGAACGTCGCCCACGCCTCGACGCCGCACGCGGGGTGGCGTTGCTCGCCATGGCGGTCTATCACGCCTGCTGGGATTTGACCTTCGTCGGGCTGGCCGACTTCGATCTGTTTGAAAACCCGCTGTGGCTGGCCGCCCGCACCACCATCCTGTCGAGCTTTCTGCTGCTCGCCGGGATCGGTTTGGTTCTGGCGACGGAACGCGGGTTGGACCGCCCGCGCTATTTCCGCCGTCTGGGCCGCCTGGCCGCCGCCGCCGCCGCCGTGTCGGCGGCGTCCTACGCGGTCTTTCCCGACAGCCCGATTTTCTTCGGCGTGCTGCACCACATGGCGGCGGCCAGCGTCGTCGGTCTGCTCTTCGTTCGCTTGCCCGCCCTGGTCTCGCTGCTCGCGGCGGCGGCGGCTTTCGCCGCAGGGCAGAGCTTCGGCTTTCCGCTCTTCGACAGCCCATGGCTGCGCTGGATCGGCTTGACCAGTTTCGCCCCGGATTCCAACGATTTCGTGCCGCTGCTGCCCTGGATCTCCGGCCTTCTGGTTGGAATCGCGCTGGCCCGGCTGTGGCCAAGCGTCGGACGCGGCGTCTTGCCCGGCGGCGTGGTCGGACGGGGTTTGGCCCTGGCCGGACGGCACAGTCTGGCCGTCTATCTGATTCACCAACCGATTCTGTTCGGCGCGGTCTGGCTGATCGCCAACAGCGGTCTTGTACCCGTTGAATCCCCGGCGACCCGCAGTTTTCAAAGCTCCTGCGTCGCCAGTTGCGGCCAGACCGGCGGCTCCGCCGCGCTCTGCGAGCCGCGTTGCCGCTGCGTGCAAAGCGCGATCACCGCCACCGGCCAATGGGAGGCCTTTCTCGCCGACCGGCTGGACGCCCAAGGCCGCGCCCAGATCGGCGCGGCGATTCAAAGCTGCGCCGCCCGCTGAACCGGACGCCAAACTGGGACGGCGCGCCCAAGCGCCGCCCAAAAACCATCCGCTTGCCGGACGTTCAGCGCATCACGCCCGCAACCGCCAGCACCTCGACGCTGCCGTTGTAGATCATCATCAGAGCCACATAGACGATCACGCCAAGTCCGATGTAGGCGATCCAGTGGTAGCGGCTGAGCAGCCGGGCGATCACGCTGGCCGCCGCGCCCATCAAGGCCACCGACAGCAGCAGGCCAACCGCCATGACCCACAGATGCTCGCGCGCCGCGCCTGCCACCGCCAGCACATTGTCCAGCGACATCGACACGTCGGCGACGACCACCTGCCAGATGGCCGCCTGCATCGTCTTGCCGCCGCCCGCCGTTCCGCCCACGGACGCGTCGTCCTCCGACACCAGATCAGCCGCCTCGTCCTCCTCTTTCTGTTCGCGCAATTCGCGGAACAGCTTCCAACACACCCACATCAACAGGATGCCGCCGGCAAGGGTCAGACCAATGATCGCCAACAACTGGGTGGTCAGCAGGGCGAAGACGATGCGCAGCACGACCGCCGCCGCGATGCCCCAGAAAATCACCTTGGCCCGCTGCGCCCGCGCCACCCCCGCCGCCGCCATGCCGACGACGATGGCGTTGTCGCCCGCCAGAACCAGATCGATGAACATGACCTGACCAAGCGCGATCAATTCGGGAAGCAGCGAGTCCACGGGCGGGGTTCCTGATGTCAGTTGTCAGACAGGTTGGGCCTTAGCCCTATATCGCGCACCGCCATACGCGCGCAACCCCTAGGGGCCAAGGCGGTTGGAAAAAATCCTGGTCAACCAGGACGGGACGATCCGTCGCATCTCGCAAGCGCTCGAAAATCCCTATTGAGAATGTGGTCGTTGATGCAGATCAATGTTGGTCTGCCCTGCAACTGGCTCAATGCCCGCCAAGGCGGCTGCGCGCCGTCATGCCCATCAAAAACATGGGTGTGCAAATCCTCCCGCATCCGTTCCCGGCTGCGGCGCGGCTTTGTTGCGCGCGCACCGGGCGTGGTTTGCCGGTTTGTCGCCAACATGCGGAACGCCCAGGGAGGGAACAGGGAATGCCCGACGGTCAGGTGGTCAACGACGCCGAACACATCGGCGACCTCGAATCCTATGAGAACGCGCTCGCCGGTCTGAACCGCCGGGATTTTCTGGCCTATTGCACCGGCGTCGCCGCCACGCTGGGGCTGGAGCCGGGATTCGGCGTCAGCATCGCCAACGCCGCCGTCGCCGCCCCCCGCCCGACCGTGATCTGGCTATCGGGGCAGGCCTGCACCGGCTGCACCGAAACGCTGCTGCGCACCAACCACCCGACGCTCGAAACCCTGATCCTCGACACCATCTCGCTCGACTACAACGAAACGCTGATGACAGGCTCCGGCCATCAAGCCGAAAACTGGAAACAGCAGGCGATGAAGGCCAATTGGGGCAAGTATCTGATGGTCACGGACGGCTCGGTGCCGACCGGGGCCGGGGGGAATTACTGCCGCGTCGCCGGAAAGACCTACATCGAGGCGGTGAAGGACTGCGCCGCCGGGGCCGCCGCCGTCATCTCCATCGGTTCCTGCTCCTCCTGGGGCGGCTGGGTGTCCACCGGCGTCAACCCGACCGGGGCCAAGGGCCTGAACGAGATCATCACCGACAAGCCGGTCGTCACCATCCCCGGCTGCCCGCCCAACCCGTATAATTTCCTCTCCCTGGTTCTGCATTTCGTCACGTTCGGCAAGCTTCCGGCGCTGGACGACAAGATGCGCCCGAAATTCGCCTATGGTCGCCTGATCCACGAAAATTGCGAACGCCGCCCGCATTTCGACGCCGGGCGCTTCGCCATGGAGTTTGGCGATTACGGCCACCGCCAGGGCTATTGCCTGTACAAGCTGGGCTGCAAGGGGCCGGAAACCTACCACAATTGCCCGTCCATCGGTTTCAACGACGTTGGCCAAGGGACATGGCCGGTGGGCACCGGACACCCCTGCTTCGGCTGTTCGGAAAAGGGCGTCGGCTTCACCAAAAGCATTCATGAGCTGGCGACGCTGAAGTCGGTCGCCCCGCCCAACACGTACCCGGCGGTCGCCACCGAGAAGGGCCAGGGCATGACGCCGGGCGCCGCCGCCGTGGTCGCGGGCATCGCGGGCGCCGCCATTGGCGCCGGCGCGGTCATCGCCGGGCGGCTGGGCAAGCAGGACGCGAACGCCGAACGGGACGCCCCGACCGATTCCGACGCGAAGTGAGGCCCGCCATGGCAAAAGCACCCTCAAAAGGCACGGTGTCGCGGCGTGGTTTCCTGCGCGGCGCCTTGCAAGGATCGGCGGGGGCGGCGGCCGCCGCCTGCGCCACGGTCGTCGCGACGCCCGACGCCAACGCGCTGCAACGCGCGCCCAAAGCGATGTCGCCCGACGCGCTGGGCCTGCTCTACGACAGCACGCTGTGCATCGGCTGCAAAGCCTGCGTGACGGCCTGCAAGGACGTCAACCACATGCCGCCGGAGGTCGGGCCGGAGGCGCAGGCCTGGAACGGCGCGCCCGGCAACCCGACCTGGGACACGCCGGTGGAACTGTCGGCCAAGACGCTGAACATCATCAAGGCCTACAGCCACGGCACCGGCGAGACCAAGGATTCGCCGGAAAACGGCTTCGCCTTCATCAAGCGGCAATGCCTGCACTGCGCCGATCCGTCCTGCGTGTCGGTCTGCCCGGTGACGGCGATGACCAAGGATGAGAAGACCGGCATCGTCAGCCACAACCCGGACGCCTGCATCGGCTGCCGCTACTGCGTGCTGTCCTGCCCGTTCGGCGTGCCGAAATACGATTACAACGACGCGTTCGGCGAAATCAAAAAATGCCAGCTCTGCCAGCACCGTCTGGCCGAGAATCAGTTGCCGGGCTGCGCCGACGTCTGCCCGACCGGGGCCACCCTGTTTGGCCGCACCGAGGATCTGAAGGCGGAGGCCAAGCGCCGCACCGCCCTGAAAGTCGGCGAGGTCACGCATTACCCGCGCGGCGACATCGGCGGCACGGTCGGCGGGGCGCGGGCGGGGCATGAGAAAACGGTCGCCGCCGCCTATCAGTCCCACATTTACGGCGAAACGGAACTGGGCGGCACCCAATGTCTGGCGGTGTCGGGCGTGCCGTTCGACAAGCTGAACCTGCCGACCAACGTGCCGGACACCGGCTATCCGACGCTGTCCGAGGGCATCCAGCACACGCTGTACGCCGGGATGGTCGGCCCCGCCGTGGCCTTCGCCGGTCTGGC
The DNA here is from genome assembly GCF_003590795.1 of Azospirillum cavernae. Lineage (GTDB taxonomy): Bacteria > Pseudomonadota > Alphaproteobacteria > Azospirillales > Azospirillaceae > Azospirillum > Azospirillum cavernae. The sequence continues at coordinate 743,212 of NZ_QYUL01000003.1, read as the reverse complement.
CTATCTGGCCCGCCGCAACGCCAAAGACCACCCGGAGGAGTGACCCGCCATGGCCATGAGTCTGCGTCAACAGAATCTCCATGAACACCAGCCGCTCGGCGGGCGGATCTTCACCCTGCCGCTGGTCGTCTGCATCCTGCTGGTGCTGGCGGCGGTCTATGTGCTGGCCCAGCGCTACGCCTTCGGCATCGGCTACGTCGCCAACATCAACGACGGCTACCCCTGGGGCATCTGGGTCGCGGTGGACGTCGTCATCGGTTCGGCCTTCGGCTGCGCCGGTTATGTGATGGCGGCGCTCTGCTACATTCTGAACAAGGGCGAATACCACCCGCTGGTCCGTCCGGCGGTGCTGGCCAGCCTGTTCGGCTATGGTCTGGCGGGCATCGCCGTGCTGACCGATCTGGGCCGCTACTGGCATTTCTATCATCTGATGATGCCCTGGTACGCGCAACCCAACTCGGTGATGCTGGAGGTCGGCCTGTGCGTCGCCACCTACACCATCGTGCTGACAGTGGAGTTCGCCCCCGCCCTGCTGGAGCGCTTCGGGCTGGAGGATCTGCGGGCCAAGGTGAACAAGCTCTTGTGGCTGTTCATCGCGCTGGGCGTGCTGCTGCCGACCATGCATCAAAGCTCGCTCGGCACCATGATGGTCATCGTCGGGCACAAGCTGTCGCCGCTGTGGCAGACCCAGCTTTTGCCGGTCTTCTTCCTGATGAGCGCCATCCTGATGGGCTTCGCCATCGTGATTTGGGAGGCGGTTCTCGCGGCCTTGAGCTTCAAGCGCCCGCAGGAAACCCCGGTCCTGAAGAAGCTGGCCTATCTGATGGCGGTGACGGCGCTGGCCTTCGTCGCCCTGCGATTCGTCGATCTGGCCGTGCGCGGTCAGCTTGGCGTCGCGTTCGGCGGGCCGAAAGCCAGTTGGTTCTGGCTGGAGACGCTGGCCATGCTGGGCGGCGGCCTGATCCTGCTGCCGCCGCGCAACCGGGGCCGGACGCGCTCCCTGTTCATCGCCGCCTCGCTGCTGCTGGTCGCGGGCATCCTGTACCGGCTGAACGTCTATTTGATCGGCTACACCCCGGCCATCGGGCCGTGGAGCTACTTCCCGTCGGTCAAGGAAATCCTCGTCACCGTCGGCATCTTCGCGTTGGAGGTCGGGTTGTATCTGATCTTCGTCAAGACATTGCCGGTTCTGCACGCCGTCCATTCCCCGGCGCACGCCACCCTTTCCGCCTCTTCGGCCAAGCACGGCTGAGTTTAGGAGATCATGGTCATGACTCAGCGCATTGTTGTCGATCCCGTCACCCGCATCGAAGGCCATCTGCGGGTTGAATGCGACGTTGGCGACGGCAAGGTTACGAAGGCGTGGGCGTCCGGCACCATGTGGCGCGGCATCGAACTGATCCTTCAGGGCAAGGATCCGCGCGACGCCTGGGTGTTCGCGCAACGCATTTGCGGCGTCTGCACCACGGTTCACGCCATCACCTCGGTGCGCGCGGTGGAAAACGCGTTGAAGATGGAAATCCCGCTCAACGCCCAATACATCCGCAACCTGATCCAGGGCGCCCACAACGTCCACGACCACATCGTTCATTTCTATCATCTGTCGGCGCTGGACTTCGTCGACATCACCTCAGCGCTGAAGGCCGATCCGGCGGCGACGGCCAAGCTGGCGCAGTCGCTGTCCGACTGGAGCCTGAACACGACCGGCGAATTCGCCACCGCGCAAAAGAAGCTCCAGGCCTTCATCAACAGCGGCCAGTTGGGCATTTTCGGGTCGGGCTATTGGGGCCACCCGGCGATGAAGCTGTCGCACGAGGCCAATCTGATGGCCGCCACCCACTATCTTCAGGCGTTGGACGTCCAGCGCAAGATGAACAAGGTGGTGGCGATCCTCGGCTCGAAGACCCCGCACATCCAGAACATGGCGGTCGGCGGCGTCACCAACCCGATCAATCTGGACAGCCAATCCACCCTGACCCTGGAAAAGCTGACCTACATCAAGACGTTGATCGACGAGGTCGGCGACTTCATCACCAAGGTCTACATCCCCGACGTGGCGGCCATCGGCGCCTTTTACGCCGATTGGACCAAGATCGGGCGCGGCATCGTCAATTACCTGTCGATCCCCGACATGCCGCTGGACACCAAGGGCACAAAGTTCGCCCTGCCCGCCGGTTTCATCGAAAACGGCGACATCGTCAAGGGCTTCACCCCGATCAAGGATTTCCACGATCCCTATTTTGAAAAGGGCGTGAAGGAAAGCGTCAAGCATTCCTGGTATCAGGGCGGCAAGGGCGCGCTGCACCCCTATGACGGCGAGACGATCCCGAACTACAGCGATTGGCAGGATGACGGGAAATACTCCTTCATCAAGTCGCCGACCTTCTACGACAAGCGCGCCCAGGTCGGCCCGCTGGCCAATGTGCTGGGCCTTTACGCGTCGGGCCACCAGCGCACGCAATTCTGGGTCAACGCGGTGCTGGACAGCGTGTCCGGTTTGGTGGGCAGCAAGATCGGGGTGGACGCCCTGCATTCCACCATCGGCCGCCACGCCGCCCGCGCGGTGCGCTGCGTCGTGCTGCACGAAGAGCTGTCGAACCAGTGGACGCTGCTGATGGAGAACATCGGCCGGGGCGACACCATGACCTTCAACAAGCCGGTCTTCCCGAAGGAGGAGGTGCGCGGCTTCGGCTTCCACGAGGCGCCGCGCGGGATGCTGTCGCACTGGGTCGTCATCGACAAGGGCAAGATCAAGAATTATCAGGCCGTGGTTCCCACCACCTGGAACGCCGGGCCGCGCGACGAAGACGACCGGATTTCCGCCTATGAGGCGGCGCTGATCGACACCCCGGTGGCGGTGGCCGACCAACCGCTGGAAATCATCCGCACCCTGCATTCCTTCGACCCGTGTCTGGCCTGCGCGGTGCATTTGACCGACACGGAAAACAGCTCGACCTATCAGGTCAAGGTCGTTTGATTCTGGCGGCTCCCCCCGCTCTCATCGGCGGGGGGTTTTTTGTAGCGAAATTGATCCAGTTCAAGGGAATGGTCTGACCAGTTCGTCAGGATCAACCCCGGTTTCCTCGTTGGCACAGGCCCCCTCATGTCCATCCTCGTCCTCGGTCTCGGCAACATCCTGTTGATGGATGAGGGGCTTGGCGTGCGCGCCATGGAACAATTCGACGCCGGATGGAGCGTTCCCGAGTCGGTCAGCGTCGTCGATGGCGGCACCTGCGGCATGGACATGCTGGACCTGATCGCCAGCCACCGCCATTTGATCGCCGTGGACGCGGTCAAGACCGGCGCGCCCGCTGGAACGCTGGTGACGCTGCGCGGCGACGACGTTCCCGCCTATTTCAAAGGCAAACTCTCCCCCCACCAGCTTGGGCTGTGCGACCTTCTGGCTTCTCTGCGCTTGCAGGGGGAGGCGCCGGACAGCGTCACCCTGATTGGTTGTGTTCCGTTGGCGCTGGGCACCGGCCTGATGCTGTCGCCGGAGATCGAGGCGCGCTTGCCCGCCATGGTTCAGGCGATCATCGCCGCTTTGCGTGATCTTGGCGTCGAACCGCAATCCCGCGCGTTATAAAAAATTCACCGGCGGAAGCATTCTTTCGCAAGACCGTTGTTGCCGCACCAGACAACGACTGTTAGCCTAGAAACAACCCTCGCGTTCTTTTTGCATTGCAACATAAGCTCTGGCGTATATTCAGAGCGGGAGCTTCTGCATGAGCAATCTTCTGAGCCGTCTGTCTTTCGCGCAGAAGCTCGTCTCCTTGAACCTCGTTGGCACCCTCGCAAGTTGCGCCGCCACCCTGTTCGTGGCGCTGTACTTCATCGCCACCGATTTAAAGAGGCAGGAGATCGAGCGGCAGGAGATGAACATCCGGGTCGCCAAGGAAATCTTGAACCCGAAGGGCCAGCCCTACCGCATCGCCGACGGCAAGCTGATGATCGGCGACACCACGCTGGAAGGCACGTTCGAGCATGTGGACCGGATCAAGGCGGCGCTGAACATCACCGTCACCATGTTCCGCGACAACAGCCGGATCGCCACCACCCTGGTCAACCCGGACGGCAGCCGCCCCATCGGCTCCAAATTGGCGGACGACATTCACCAGCGCGTCGTCGTGCGCGGTGAAACCTTCCTGGGCGAATACCCGGTTCTGGGCGTCAATTATCTGGTCAGCTATGTCCCGCTGAAAGACGCGTCGGGCAAGGGCATCGGGGCGTTCGCCGTCGGCATGCCGTCGGGCGAGTTTTACGCTTTGATTCAGCAATTGGGTTGGCGGATCGGCGCGGTGTCGCTGCTGGTCGGGCTGCTGCTGTGCTTCGCGATCTTCGTCTATGTGAAACGCCAGATGCTCGCGCTTCAACATCTGGCGTCCGCTGTGGACGCGCTGGGCCATAAGAATTACGACACCAAGGTTGAAGAGACCGACCGTCCCGACGAGATCGGCGACATGGCCCGCGCCGTCGCCGGGTTCCGCGACGGCCTCGCCAACGCTGAAATCCTAACCCGCCAACAGCGCGAGGCGGAGGAGACGCAGGCCCGTCGTCGGGCGGAAATCGACACGGCGACCCGCAGTTTCGCCGGAAAGATCGACGTGGTGGTTCGCGCCGTCACCGAATCGGCCCAACGCATGCGCGGCAACGCCGAACGGCTGACCAACAGCGCCGAGAACACCCAGGCGACGGCCAGCAACGTGTCCAGCGCCGCCGTTCAGGCGTCCAGCAACGTGGAAACCGTGGCGGCGGCGGCGGAAGAGCTGTCGGCCTCCATCGGCGAAATCGGGCGCTATGTCGGCGAGGCGACGCAGGTCGCCACCCGCGCGGTGACGGAGGCGCAGGCCACCAACGACACCGTCAAGGGGCTGGCCAACGCCGCCAACCGGATTGGCGAGGTGGTGGAACTCATCAACTCCATCGCCGCGCAAACCAATCTGCTGGCTTTGAACGCCACCATCGAAGCGGCGCGGGCGGGCGAAGCGGGCAAGGGCTTCGCCGTCGTCGCCAGCGAGGTGAAAAATCTCGCCAACCAGACCGCCAAGGCGACGGAGGACATTCAAACCCAGGTCGCGGGCATCCAGGGCGAAACCCACGCGGCGGTGCAGGCGATTTCCGCCATCGTCGACACCATCCGCCGCATCAGCGACATCACCGCCACGGTGTCCGAAGCCGTCGGTCAGCAGGGCGACGCCACCCGCGAAATCGCCCGGAATGTGCAGGAAGCCTCGACCGGCACCCATCAAGTGACCACCAGCATCGAAACGGTGTCCCGCCAAGCCCGCGACACCGGCGCCAGCGCCGAAGAATTGCTGGCCGCCGCCGGGTCGCTGTTGGGCGAATCGCAGACCTTGTCCAGCGAAGTCAGCAGCTTCCTGTCGGTGGTCCGCAAAGCCTAATCATCGTGTCTGCGCATGAAAAGGGCCGGACGGGATCACCCCCATCCGGCCCTTTTTCATAGGAACCATCCGCCCTTTTTCATCAGCCGAGCGCGACCAGGGCGACCCCGCCCAAGCCGATCAGCGCGCCGACGCCGCGCAGCAGGGCCACGCCAACCCGGCCTTGCGCCAGACCGCGCAGCGACAGCGCCGCGCCGACGCCCGCGCCATGCAGCAGCGCGGTGGCCAGCGCGAAGCCCGCGCCGTAGAGCAGCGGCGCGGCGGCGTCCGGCATTTCAACGCCGTGGGCATGGCCATGGAACAGCGCGAACAGCGCCACCGTCCCGACCGAGGCCAACAGCGGCAGGCGCGCTTGCAGGGCGATCAGACCGCCCAACGCGACGACCGACAGGGCGATTCCCAACTCGACCGCCGGAAGGTCGATCCCGGCCACGCCGAGCAAACCGCCGCCGATCATCGCGGCGACAAAGGCGGCGGGCAGCGCCCACAGGGCCTTGCCGCCACGCTGGGCCGCCCACAGGCCAACCGCGACCATGGCCAGCAGATGGTCCAAGCCGCCCAGCGGGTGCGAGAAGCCATGCACGAACCCGGCGTCGTGCGCGCCAAACGTGTGAGCGTGAGCGGCGGCGGGCACGGCCAGCGCGACCGCGACGATGACGGAGGCGAACGAAAGAGGTTTCATACGGAAGCATCCCCTGCGGTTTGTTTCGGCCACGTCCACGCGCGCGTCGGCGCGTGTCGCACGCACTTGCGAAAAGTTTAGCAGAAGAAAATTTTCCCGCCATGGCCGACTCCGTCGCAGGGCGCGCGAACATGACGCTTTTGATGCACGTCAATGCCCCGCGCGCGCCGATCGGCGCATGAATGCGGCGCAACACTCCCCCAACGCTCCGCCGTCACCGAAAGCCTTGCCCGCATGTGCCTTGGTCTCCCAATGCAGGTTCTGGAAAGCGACGGCCTGATCGCGCGCTGCGCCGGGCGCGGGGAGGAGCGGCGCGTCAACGTCATGCTGATTGACGAGGTTCCGGTCGGCGGTTGGGTTTTGGTCCATATGGAGCGCGCCGTCCGTCCGCTGGATGAGGCGGAGGTCGGGACGCTGAACGACGCGCTCGACGCCATCCTGCTCGCCGCGCGCGGCGGCGACACCGATCATCTGTTCGCCGATCTGCTGACCCGGACGGACGCCCCCGCGCCCGGCGACGCGCCGTGACCGGGGCGCCCCCAAACGCCGACCCGTTCGACGCCGGTTTCGGCGCGGCCACCCGCTTGGCCTGCCGGGATTGCGGCGCGGTCTATGATCCGGCGTTGGGCGACCCGGCGCGCGGCGCGCCGGTGGGAACCAGCTTCGCGCGGCTGCCGGAACGCTGGGCCTGTCCGGGCTGCGGCGCGGCCCCACACCGCTTCGGCCCGGCGTCGGCCAGCGCGCCGGAGGCAGAACCGACCGACACATTGATCGCCGCTTACCACCGCGTCGCCGCCGACGCCATGTCGGGCGTCGCCATCGGCAACCCGGCGCTGAGCGTGGAGGCGGTGGGCTTCCGCGCCATGACTTGTGGCCGCGTCGCCGGGCGGATCGGCTGCGTCGTCGCCCCCTGGTTCCTCAACGCCGTGATGTTGCCCGACGATGCGGCCCGGTGGACCGCCGCGCGGGATGGCGACGCGCTGGCGCTGAGCCTGCCGTCAGGAGCTTACCGTTTCAACGCCGCCCGCATGGGCGCGCTGGGAACGCTGGCGGTGATGCCGCTGGTCTCCGACATGGCGGTGTTCGCCACCCAGGCCGAGGCGCGCGACGCCGCCACGCTGGCGCTCGACGCCTTGCTGCAAACGAACGCCGCGCCTCCGGTCGAAACGGCGCCCGCCAAACCAAAATCCGCGCTGTCACGCCGCGCCCTGTTCGGACGAGGAGCGGCATGAACCCGCCGACCAACGTCGAGGGCGCCGTCAGCGTCCGTCTGTCGGTCGCCGACAACGCGGTGAACCGGGCCGAGGTCGCCGTCCGCCGCCCCATCGCCGTCGCCCGCGCCCTGATTGGTCGCCGCCCGGAAGAGGCCGCGCGGGTGATTCCCCTGCTTTACAGCCTGTGCGGCACGGCCCAGGGCTTGGCGGCGGCGCAGGCCTGCGAAGCGGCCTTGGGCCTGGACGCGTCCGGCCACGCGGTGGCGCGCGGCTTGACGTTGGACGCCGAATGCGCCGACGCCCATGGCTGGCAGGCCGCAATGGAATGGCCTCGGCTTTTGGGCGAGCGCCCCGATCCGCATGGTTTGCTCGCCCTGCGCGACGCCCTGCCGACGGTGCCCGAATCGCTCTACCCGGCGGGCGACGCGCTGCGGCCCGGCGGCGGCGATCTCCAGCCCAACGGCACGGCCCTGGGCCACGCGCTGGACCGCGTCGCCGATTGGGTCGCGACCCAGGTTTTCGCCGGTTCCCCGCCCGCCGACGCTGGGGAACTGGCCGAATGGGCGGCGCGCGGGGCCACCGTGGCGGCGCGGTTGACCGCCCGGCTGCTCGCCCCCGATCTCGCCCTCCATGGCGCGGTTGGCGTCAGCGCCCTGACCGAGCGCGCGCCCTCTTGGTTCGCCGAAAGGCTGGCCGCCGACCCCGGCTTTTCCAGCCGTCCGCACAACAACGGTTTCCCCGCCCACACCGGGCCGCTGGCCCGCCGCGCCGATCACCCGCTGGTCGCCTCCGTCCAGGCCGCGCACGGGGTTGGCGTCATCGCGCTGATGGCGGCGCGGTTGGCCGACATGGCCGAACTGCCCCGCCGCATGGCCGCCGCGATCCGCCAGATTGGCCAACCGCTGGCCCTTCCCCCCACCGAAGCCGTCCCCCAGCCCCCCGGCGTCGGCTGCGGCGTGGTGGAGACGGCGCGTGGGACGCTGGCCCATTGGCTGCGGTTGGGCGCGGATGGGCGGATCGCCGATTACCGCACCGTGGCCCCGACCGAATGGAACTTCGCCCCGGATGGGCCGTTGGCGCGCGGCTTGATCGGGCTGCCCGCCGGGCCGGATGTGGTGGAGCGCGCCGGGTTGCTGGTCGCCTTGCTCGACCCCTGCGTCGCCTGCGCCATCACCGTCGCGGAGGGCTGAGGCCATGCACGAACTGGCGCTGGCGCGCGGCGTCGTCGAGGTGATTGAGGAGCAGGCGGCGGCCCAGCGCTTTCGCCGCGTCGTCCGCGTCCGTCTGGTCATCGGCGCGTTGTCGCACGTCGAACCGGAGGCGCTGGCCTTCGGCTTTGACGCGGTCAGTCGCGGCACGGTGGCGGAAGGCGCGGCGTTGGTCATCGACCGCCCGCCCGGCCAAGCCTATTGTCTGGATTGCGAAGCGACGGTGACGGTTGACGAGCGCGCCGCGCCCTGCCCACGCTGCGCCGGTTGGCGGCTGATGATAACCGGCGGCGACGACATGCGGATCAAGGATTTGGAGGTGGAGTGATGTGCACGGTCTGCGGTTGCGCCCAGGGGGAAACCCGCATCGAAGGCGACGATCACGAGCATGTCGGCCCGGACGGCAAGATCTACCGCCACGCCCATGGCGCGGACGGTCCCGGCCATCACCACCACGGCCCTCACGACGCCCACCATCACCACGCCGACGACGGCGCGCACGAGCATGTCGGCCCCGACGGTCGCATGTTCCGCCACAGCCACCATGGCGCTCACCACCACCATAGCGACGACGATAGCCACCCGGCGGATCCAAGCGCGCTCGACGCCGGGGCCGCCTTTGACCAGCCGCGCCTGATCGCCATCGAACAGGACATTCTCGCCAAAAACGACGGGTTGGCGGCGATCAACCGCCAGCGCTTCGCCGGGCGCGGCGTTTTCGTGCTGAACCTGATGTCCAGCCCCGGATCGGGCAAAACCACCCTGTTGACCCGCACCCTGACCGATCTGAAGGGCCGCTTTCCGGTCGCGGTGATCGAGGGCGACCAACAGACCAGCTTTGACGCCGACCGCATTCGCGCCACCGGCGCCCCGGCCATCCAGGTCAACACCGGCAAGGGCTGCCACCTCGACGCCGCCATGGTGGCGCAGGCGGCGGATCGGCTGGGGGTGGCGGAGAACAGCGTCCTGTTCATCGAGAATGTCGGCAATCTGGTCTGCCCCGCCGGGTTCGATCTGGGCGAAACCCACCGCGTCGTCGTCCTGTCGGTGACGGAGGGGGAGGACAAGCCGCTGAAATACCCCGCCATGTTCGCCGGGGCCGATCTGCTGCTGGTCAACAAGGTGGATTTGCTGCCGCATCTGACCTTCGACGTCGAACGGATGATCGCCTACGCCCAGCGGCTGAAGCCGTCGCTGGCGGTGATCGAACTGTCGGCGACCAGCGGACAGGGCATGGCCGACTGGTATGACTGGATTGAAAACGGCTTGGCCGAGGCGCAAGCCGCCCGGTCGGGCGACTGACCGCAAGGAGAACGCGCCCATGTGCCTCGCCGTTCCCGCTTGCGTCACCGCCCTGCTGCCCGACGAGCGCGCCACCGTGTCGTTGGGCGGGGTGTCGTCCACCTGCTCGCTGGAGCTGGTCGCCGGGGTGGCGGTCGGCGACTACGTGATCGTCCATGTCGGCTACGCCCTGTCAAAGCTCGACCCGGCGGAGGCCGAACGCACCCTGGCCCTGCTGGCCGAGATCGGCGCGTCCGCCGCCCCGCCCCCCCCGCCGAAGCCCCGGACCACGCCGCGCCATGACCGCCCCCGCAAAAGCCGACCGCCTGTTCGCCCGCAAGCTGGACCTGAGCGGCGCGGTGGACATGACCCACGGCTCCGGTGGAAAAGCGATGGCGCAGTTGGTGCGCGAGCTGTTCGCCGCCGCCTTCGCCAACCCGCTGTTGGACCAGGGCAACGACCAGGCCGCCTTCGACGTTCCCGGCGGGCGGATGGTGATGACGACGGACGGCTTCGTCGTCTCCCCGCTGTTCTTTCCCGGCGGCGACATCGGGTCGCTGGCGGTCCATGGCACGGTGAACGACATCGCCATGGCGGGCGCCGTCCCGCTGCATCTGACCGCCGCCTTCATTCTGGAGGAAGGCTTCCCGCTGGCCGATCTGAAGCGGCTGGTCGACAGCATGGCCGCCGCCGCGCGCGACGCGGGCGTCGCCATCGTCAGCGGCGACACCAAGGTGGTGGAGCGGGGCAAGGGCGACGGCGTGTTCATCACCACCACCGGCATCGGCATGGTTCCGCCCGGCATCGCCCCGTCGGGCGACCGGGCGCGGCCCGGCGACGCCATTCTGGTCAGCGGCACGATGGGCGACCACGGCGTCGCCATCATGTCCACCCGCGACAATCTGGGTTTTGACACCGCGATCCTGTCCGACAGCGCCGCCCTGCACGGGCTGGTCGCCGCGATGGTGGCGGAGGTTCCCGACCTGCATGTGTTGCGCGATCCCACGCGCGGCGGACTGGCCACCACCTTGAACGAGATCGCCCACCAATCCGGCGTCGGCATGCGCCTGTCCGAGGCCGCCATCCCGCTGCGCGCCGAGGTCGCCGCCGCCTGCGAGCTGTTGGGCCTCGACCCGCTGTACGCCGCGAACGAGGGCAAGCTGATCGCCATCTGCGCCGACGCGGACGCCGACCGCCTGCTGACCGTCATGCGGGCGCACCCGCTGGGCCGCGACGCCGCCCGCATCGGCGCGGTGGTCGAGGATTCCCACCGCTTCGTGCAGATGGAAACCCGCTTTGGCGGGCGGCGCATCGTGGATTGGCTGACCGGCGAACAGCTTCCCCGGATTTGCTGACGCTGGGATTTGCTGACGCTGGGCAGAGCGGCTGACGCCCGCTCAGGACCACCCATGTCAACCAATCACGCTTGCGGACTCCATCCGCAGGACAAACGGTATTCTGTCCAAATGACGAGTTGACGTCACTGTTATATTGCATACCAATCTGTCGGGCGATCAGAGCGCGCCCGACCTTGCGCGTCTGACCCAAAAAGAACGGGGGGCGGAGCGCCGCCCGACCGACATTCAGGGAGGGATGGAGCCATGAAGACGAAAGCCGCCTGTCTTGCCGTACTGCTCGCGGCGGGATTGTTCCCCGGACTGGTCCAGGCGCAGGGCAAGCCCGTGCGCATCGGCGTTCTGAACGACATGTCGGGCATCTACGCCGACGATCAGGGGCCGGGGTCGGTGATCGCCGCCCGCATGGCGGTGGAGGATTTCGGCGACCGGCTGGGCGTTCCGGTGGAGGTCGTCGCGGCGGATCACCAGAACAAGACCGACGTCGGCGCCGCCATCGCCCGGCGCTGGTTCGAGCAGGACGGGGTGGACGCCATCCTTGACGTTCCCAATTCGGCCATCGCGTTGGCCGTGGCGGGGTTGGCGCGGGATCAGAACCGCGTCTTCATCGCGTCGGGCGCTGGAACCTCCGACCTGACGGGGAAATCCTGCACGCCCAACAGCGTCCATTGGACCTACGACACCTGGGCGCAGGGCCACAGCATGGGCCAGATTCTGACCGCGCAGGGCGGCAAGCGCTGGTACTTCATCACCGCCGATTACGCGTTCGGCAAGGATCTGGAGAAAAACGCCGCCGACGCGGTGGTCGCCGCCGGGGGAACCGTGCTGGGATCCGCCCGCCACCCGTTGGGAACCTCGGATTTCTCATCCTTCCTGTTGCAGGCGCAGGCGTCGGGGGCCGACGTGATCGCCCTGGCCAACGCTGGCGGCGACACCGTCAACGCTCTGAAACAGGCGTCGGAGTTCGGCGTTGGCGGCAAACAGCGCGTCGCCGCCTTGATCCTCAACATTGTGGGAATGCCCGCCGTCGGGTTGGCGGCCAGCCAAGGCGTTTCGGTGGTCAGCGCCTATTACTGGGACCGCAACGACGGCAGCCGGGATTTTGCAAAGCGCTTCGCCGCCCGCCATCCGCGCGGCAACGTGCCGAACGACATGCAGGCGGGCGTCTATTCGGCGGTTCTGCATTATCTGAAGGCGGTGCAGTCGCTGAAAAGCGCCGCCGACGGGCGGGCCGTGGTGGCGGCGATGAAGGCGACGCCGACCGACGACCCGCTGTTCGGACAGGGCAGCGTGCGCGCCGATGGCCGCAAGCTGCACCCGCTCTATCTGCTGACGACCAAGGCGGAAAAAGACTCGCGCGGCGGCTGGGATTACTTCGCCGTCACCGGAACCATCCCGCCCGAACAGGCGTGGCGCCCGCTGGCCGACGGCGGCTGTCCCTTGGTCAAGGGCTGACCGCCACGCGACTGTTTGCGGCGAGGGCGTTTACGGCAAGGCGACCGTGCGACGTTCCGCCGAACTGCGGGCGCAGGCTTCCAGCACCGCCATGACGTGGCGCGCCGATTCCGCCGTCACCGGCAGGGTCTCGCCGTCCAGGATGGCGGCGGCGACGCTCCGGTAAAAGGCCGGATAGTCGCCCGGACGGGTTTCCACCACCCGCTCCCCGCCGTCGGCCTCGTACAGCCGCCCGTACAACTCCGGCTCGTCCAGCCCCCAATCGCCGCCGCTGGGGCGGCGACCGGCGCGCAAGGCGGCCTCCTGCCCGTCCATGCCGGATTTCAGGAAGCTGCCCGCGTCGCCGTGGATCTGGAAGCGCGGCCCCGGGCGGCACACCACCGTCCCGGCGTGCAAGATCGCCCGCATCCGCCCGTAATTCAAAATCAGGTGGAACCAGTCGTCCACCTCAGCCGCGCGGCGCTGGGGGCCGACGTCGGCGGTGACGGTGTGCGGCATGCCGAACAGGGTCAGCGCTTGATCGATCAGATGCGCGCCCAGATCGAACAGCACGCCCGATCCCGGCAAGGGCTTTTCCCGCCAGCCCGCTTTGATCGCCGGGCGGAAACGGTCGAAATGCGCCTCATACTGGTAAATCTCACCCAACGCGCCGCTGTCCACGCAATCGCGCAAAGTCAGGAAATCGCCGTCCCAACGCCGGTTGTGGAACACGGTCAACAGGCGGTCTTGCCGGTGGGCCAGCTCGATCAGTTGATCGGCCTCCCGCGCCGAGGTCGCCATCGGCTTGTCCACCACGACATGCTTGCCCGCCAGCAGCGCGGCGCGGGCGAGAACCGCGTGGCTGGTGTTGGGGGTGGCGATCACCACAAGGTCGATGGACGGATCGTCGAGAATGGCGGCGGGGCTGGACACCGCCACCGCCTCCGGCGCGGCGCGGCGGATGTCGTCCACCCGTGAGCTGGCGATGGCGGCCAGCCGCAAGCGCGGCTCGCCCTGGATCAACGGCGCGTGAAAGACCGACCCGGCAAGGCCGAAGCCGAGAAGCCCGACGGACAGCGTGGTGGAGGTCATGGGCGCGTTTCCTCGATAAGCCGTGTTTGTCGCCGTCGCGGGTCAGGCGCCCGCGTGATGGGTCCGGTGAACGGTGTCCAGATGGGCGGCGGCGCCGCTCAAGGCCGGGTTCTCGACCAGGATGAGCCAGCTTGGCACGGGCCGCAAGTAGTCGGCCATCCGTCCCTTCGCCTCGAACCGGGCGCGGAACGGGCTGGCGGCGAGAAAGGCGGCGAAGCGCGGGGCGATTCCGCCGCCGACATAGACCCCGCCGCGCGCGCCCAAACTCAGCGCCAAATTGCCCGCCGCCCCGCCCAACAGGGCGCAATAGGTGGTCAGCGTGCGGGCGCACAGCCGATCCAAACTCCCCTCCCCGCCGCTCGCCGCCCGGCGGGTGATTTCGGCGGCGGGCAAGGCGTCGGTGGGCAGACCCTGCACGGCGGCGATGGCCCGGTGCAGCCGCTCCAGCCCAGAGCCGCAGAGCACGCTTTCCAACGACACCCGCCCCCGCTCGCCGCGCACGCGGCGCAGCGCCTCAATCTCCAAATCCTCCACCGGGGCCAGATCGGCGTGCCCGCCCTCGGCGGACAGGGCGATCCAGCCATGCGCCGTCGGCAACGCGCCCGACATGCCAAGCCCGGTGCCGGGCGCGATCAAGGCCAGCGGGCGGCCCGGCTCGCCGAAAGAATCGCCGTCGCCCAACCGCATCACCTCCGCCGGACCCAGACGCGGCAGGGCCAGCGCCAGCGCCTCGCAATCGTTGATGAGCAGCAGCGGGGCGAAGCCGAAGCGCTCGGCCACGGCGCGGACGGAAAAATCCCAATTGCGGTTGGACAGAACGATGCGGTCGCCCACCGTCGGCCCGGCCACGGCGACGCAGGCGGCGTGCGGGCGGACCCCGACGCGCTCCAGATAGGCGGCGACGGCGTCGGGCAGGTTCGGGTAATCGGCGGCGGGCAGGCTGTGGACGGCGGTCGGCGCGGCCCCCGGTTCGGCGACCAGGGCAAAGCGCGCGTTGGTCCCGCCGATGTCGGCGACAAGCGCCGGCCATACGGTGTCGGTCATGCGGATCTCGGTGGTGGGATGTTGTGGTGGTGGGCGGCGTTCTGTCCCTCTCCCGTTTCGGGAGAGGGTGGCCCGCAGGGCCGGGTGAGGGGTGAACCAAGAATCAGGCGGCGTCGCCCATGCGCGAACCCCTCACCCTTCCCGCCGCTGCGCGGCAGGCCCCTTCCCTCTCCCGAAACGGGAGAGGGACAATCAGGCGGGCGACCAGAAGACGGCGGCGGGCGTCCGCGTCTGGCGCAGGATGCCGCGCACCGGCAGTTCCGCGACCGGCCCATCCTCTTGCGCGCGCTCCAGAACCGCGCGTTTGGCCGCGCCGGTGATGAGGACGACGATCCGCCGGGAATCGAGCAGGCGCGGCAGGGTCAGCGACAGGCGCGGGTGCGGCGCGCTGGGGGAGCGCAACGCCCGGCAGGGCGACGGGCCATCCAACGCGCTCGCCAAGTCCGGCGCGTCGGGGAACAGCGAGGCGACATGACCGTCCTCCCCCATGCCCGTCACCACCAGATCGAAGGGCGAGGCCAACACCCGCAGGGTGGCGGCGCAGGCGGCCTCCCCCGCTTCCGGCGTCGGCGCGCCGTTGAACAGCGGGACGAAGCGGATGGCCGGGGCCGCCGCCAACAGCGTGGCGCGCAGGGTGGCGGCGTTGCTGTCCGGGCTGTCGGGCGGCAACCAACGGTCATCGACCAGCGTCGCCGTCACCTTGGCCCACTCCACCGCCCGTTTCCCCAGCGCGATCAGAAAGGGCGACGGCGTCCGCCCACCGGGCAGCGCCAAACTGGCGCCCCCGCGCGTGGCGATGGCGTCGGTCAGCAAGGCTTCCGCCTCGTCGGCCAGGGTTTCGGCCAGCGTGGCGGCGTCGGGGAACACACACAAAGGGGCGGTCATGCGGCGGCTCCCAAAACAACAGGGTCAGCGTCTTTAACGGCGGACTCGTCCTCGTGCCACGTCCGCCCGTCGCGTTCGATCATGGCGATGGCCGAGGATGGCCCCCAGGTTCCAGCGGTGTAGGGCTTGGGCCGCTCGCCGCTGTCGCGCCACGCGCCCAACAGCCCTTCGGCCCATTCCCAGGCGCCTTCCACCTCGTCGCGGCGCATGAACAGGGTTGGGTTGCCGCGCACCACGTCCATCAGCAATCGCTCGTAAGCGTCGGGAACCCGCCGCTTGAAGGTTTCGGCGAAGCTGAGATTGAGCGCGGCGGCGCGCAGGCGCAAGCCCCCCGGTCCCGGCTCCTTGGTCATCAGGCGCAAACGGATGTGCTCGTCGGGTTGCAGGCGCACCACCAGCCGGTTGGGCAGAGTCGCCCCGGCGGCGGCGCCAAAGATGCTGTGCGGCACGGGGCGGAATTGGATGACGATTTCCGACACGCGTTGCGGCAGCCGTTTGCCGGTGCGCAGGTAAAAGGGCACGCCCGCCCAACGCCAGTTGCGCAATTCGGCCTTCAGGCTGACGAAGGTTTCCGTGGCGCTGTCGGCGGCCACCCCCTCCTCGTCGAGATAGCCCGCCACCGGCTCGCCGTCGATGGCCCCGGCGCGGTATTGGCCGCGCACGCTGTGGGTCAGGGCGTCGGCCCCGGTCAGCGGGGCCAGCGCCCGCAGAACCTTCAGCTTTTCGTCGCGCACCGCCTCGCGCTCCAGCGAGGCCGGGGCCTCCATCGCCACCAGACAGAGCAATTGCAGCAGGTGGTTCTGCACCATGTCGCGCAGCGCGCCGGAACGGTCGTAATAGCCGCCGCGCCGCTCGATCCCCAGCGATTCCGCGACGGTGATCTGCACATGGTCGATGCCGCCGCTGTTCCACAGCGGCTCGAACAAAGCGTTGGCGAAGCGCAGGGCCAGCAGATTTTGGACGGTTTCCTTGCCCAGATAATGGTCGATGCGGAAAATCTGCCCTTCGGCGAAGACCGCGCCAACCTCGTCGTTGATCCGCCGGGCCGAGGCCAGATCGCGCCCAATCGGCTTTTCCAAAACCACGCGCGAGCGCGCCGTCGCCAGCCCGGCCCGCTCCAGCCGTTGGCAGATCGGCCCGAACAGATCGGGGTGGGTGGCGAGGTAGAAGACCCGCACCTTGTCGGCGCCCCCCTCCAGCAGCGCGGCCAGCGCGTCCCAGCCCTCCGCCCCTTGCGCGTCAGCGGTGACATGGTCGAGCCGGGCGAGGAAGCGGTCGGTCGCATTGGGATCCAGCGGGGCGGCGTGCCGGGCCAGCGCGTCCGCCGCCTGCGCCCGGAACTCCGCCCCGCTGAGGGCTGAGCGCGAGACGCCGATGATCCGCCCGTCGTCGGGCAATTGGCCGTCGCGGTCGCGTTCGTACAGCGCGGGCAGCAGCTTGCGCAGCGACAGATCGCCGGTCGCGCCGAACACCACATAGTCGAAGGACGCCACACGCTCGATGATGGGACTCATGGGAGGAAACGCCTGTTGCTGCCGGACCCGATTGTTCGCGCCCACACTAAAACCACGACCGCGCCGGGGGATCCGGTTTCCGTGTAACAGCGGCGTATCAACCGCTTCGCCCTGTTACGAAAACCGCCTTTGTAACGCCAACGTAACAGCCGCCCCACAACGAAAGCGCCCTGTTACCAAATAGTCCGCCCCGCGCATCATCGGACGGGTACAGTAACCGTCAGACAAACGACCGCGACCAACCAACAGCGGTCCAACAGCAACCTGTTACGGGAGGGACCAGAATGCGCGACCCGCGTTATCCGACGGCGACGACCGCGCGGACGTCCTCGCGGGGGTATGCCCATGGCTTCGCTCCATGATCGGCCCCCTTCCGGCGAGGATCGCCCCATGACCTTGCAGACCCCATCCTACAAAGCCGCCGCCATCAGCGCGCAAAACAACCAAACGCAATCCGGCGACGCGCCTGCCCGCTCCAGCTTTGGCGAGCTGGTTCAGCGGCACCTGTCGAAGCTGGTGGTGGCCCCGTCCTTCGCGGCGATTCTGGTGTTCGTCTACGGCTTCATCCTGTGGACGGTCTACATCAGCTTCACCAACTCCCGCATGCTGCCCAGCTACGAGCTGGTCGGGATGGACGCCTACACCAAGCTGTGGAAGATCGAACGCTGGTACGTCGCCATTGAAAATCTGCTGATTTTCGGCGGGCTGTTCATCGGCGTCAGTCTGGCCATCGGCATCGTGCTGGCGGTCATGCTGGACCAGCGCATCCGGGGCGAAGGGGTGCTGCGCACCATCTACCTCTACCCGATGGCGTTGAGCTTCATCGTCACCGGCACGGCGTGGAAATGGATCCTGAACCCGTCCATCGGCATCCAGGAATTCGTCCGCGATCTGGGCTTTCCGACCTTCACGTTTGACTGGATCGTCCAACAGGACACCGCCATCTACACGCTGGTGATCGCGGCGGTCTGGCAAAGCTCCGGCTTCGTCATGGCGCTGTTTCTGGCGGCGCTGCGCGGGGTGGATCAGGAGATCATCAAGGCGGCCTATCTCGACGGGGCCAGCCTGCCGCGCATCTATTGGGGCATCGTTCTGCCCTCGGTCCGCCCGGTGTTCATGAGCGCCTTCGTCATCCTGGCCCATCTGGCGGTCAAGAGCTACGACCTCGTCGTGGCGCTGACCGGCGGCGGTCCGGGTTACGCGTCGGACCTGCCCGCGACCTTCATGTACGAGATGACCTTCCGGCGGAACCAGATTTCCATCGGCTCGGCCAGCGCCATGATGATGCTCGCCACCGTCGTCGCCATCATCGTCCCGTACCTCTATTCCGAGTTGAAAGGGGGCAAGCGTGTCTAGCCTGACCTCCGCGCTGCCGCCCGCCGAAGGGATGGGACCGCGCGTCGCCCGCTGGGGCCTGTATCTCATCCTGTTGCTGTTCGCGGCCTATTACCTGCTGCCGCTGGTCGTCATGCTGTCCACCTCCTTCAAGAGTTTGGACGAGATTCGCACCGGCTCGCTGCTGTCGCTGCCGCGCGACATCAGCACCGACGCCTGGATCTACGCCTGGACCCGCGCCTGCATCGGCGCCGATTGCCGGGGCATGGCCCCCTATTTCATGAACTCGCTGGTCATCGTCATCCCGGCGGTCATCATCTCCACCCTGTTCGGGGCGTTGAACGGCTACGCGCTGACCAAATGGCGCTTTCGCGGGGCGAATGTGGTCTTCGCGATGATCCTGTTCGGCAGCTTCCTGCCCTCCCAAGTCATGCTGTTGCCGATGGCGCAGACGCTGGGCTTTCTGGGGTTGGCCGGGTCGGCGGGCGGCTTGATCCTGGTCCATGTCGTCTATGGACTGGCCTTCACCACCCTGTTCTTCCGCAACTATTACGTCAGCATTCCCGACGATCTGGTGAAGGCGGCGACCATCGACGGGGCTGGCTTCTTCCAGATTTTCACCAAGATCATGGTCCCGCTGTCGCTGCCGATCATGGTCGTCACGATCATCTGGCAGTTCACCCAGATCTGGAACGACTTCCTGTTCGGCGCGTCTTTCGCGGCGGGCGGGGCGCAGCCGGTGACGGTGGCGCTGAACAACCTTGTGAACACCACCACCGGCGTCAAGCAGTACAACGTCGACATGGCCGCCGCGATGATCGCGGGCCTGCCCACCCTCGTCGTCTACGCGCTGGCCGGAAAATACTTCATTCGCGGTTTGACCGCTGGCTCGGTCAAGGGGTGATTTGACATGGCGACTCTCAGCATCAACAACGTCCGCAAGCAGTATGGCAGCGTCGAAGTCCT
This sequence comes from Azospirillum cavernae, assembly GCF_003590795.1. GTDB lineage: Bacteria > Pseudomonadota > Alphaproteobacteria > Azospirillales > Azospirillaceae > Azospirillum > Azospirillum cavernae. The sequence continues at coordinate 723,800 of NZ_QYUL01000003.1, read as the reverse complement.
GAAAGGGATCGACCTCAGCCTGACCGACGGCGAATTCCTGGTCCTGCTCGGCCCCTCGGGTTGCGGCAAATCCACCCTGCTCAACATGATCGCCGGGTTGGAGACCATCAGCGCCGGGGAAATCCGCATCGACCAGCGGGTCATCAACGGCGTTCATCCCAAAGACCGCGACATCGCCATGGTGTTCCAGTCCTACGCGCTGTACCCCAACATGACGGTGGCGCGGAACATCGGCTTCTCGCTGGAAATGCGCGGCCAGTCGAAAACGGAACGCGACGGCGCCATCCAGCGCGTCGCCAAGCTGTTGCAGATCGAACATCTGCTGGACCGCAAACCGGCCCAACTGTCGGGCGGCCAGCGTCAGCGCGTCGCCATGGGCCGCGCCCTGGTCCGCGACCCCAAAGTGTTCCTGTTCGACGAGCCGCTGTCGAACCTGGACGCCAAGCTGCGCGTGGACATGCGCACGGAAATCAAAAAGCTGCACCAGCGGTTGGGCACCACCGTCGTCTACGTCACCCACGACCAGATCGAGGCGATGACGCTGGCCAGCCGCATCGCCATCATGAAGGAGGGCGTCGTCCAGCAATTCGCCCCACCGCAAGAGGTGTATGAGCGGCCCGCCAACATGTATGTGGCGAGCTTCATCGGCTCGCCGACGATGAACTTCATCCGGGGGACGCTGGCCGCCGAGGGCGACAGGCTGGGCGTCAGCGTCTGGCAGGACCGCACCGCGTCCGACGGCGGCCCCTGCCGCTTCCTGCCGCTGCACGAGGCCCCCGCCCAGGCCGACCGCTGGCTGGGCCAGGAGGTCATTCTTGGCGTCCGGCCCGAGGCGATCACCTGCTACGACCCGACCATGGCGGCGGGCAACCCGGCGCTGGTCAAGGTCGGCTGCCCGGTGAGCGTGCTGGAGCCGACCGGCGCCGACACCATCACCTACATCCAGTTGAGCGGCCAAGAGGTCGTCGCCCGCATCAAGCCAAGCGACACGCCCGTCGAGGGCGAGGTCGCCGACTTCATGATCGACATGGGCCGCGCCAACCTGTTCGACCCCAAAACCGAACAGCGCCTTTGAGTCGGATCGCCTCTCGACCGCCCATCCCCCTCTCCCCCCGGGGAGAGGGCCGGGGTGAGGGGGATCCGCCGCCGGAACCGTCCGGCAGGCCGCGCCCCCTCACCCTAACCTCTCCCCGGGGGGGAGAGGAGACAGTCCCGACGCCACCCCAAAAAACGCAAAAACAAAACCCCCGACCCAACCGATGGCCGGGGACGGGAGGAACCATGTCCATCCACAGCCGTGTCGGCGGGATCACGGGCCGCCTGTCGTTGGCCTTCGGCGGTCTGGCCGCCTTGGCGCTGGCGCTCGCCGCCCTGTCGCTCGCCAGCTTCGCCACCGTGCGCGACGGGGCCGAACAAGCCAACCGCAGCCGCGACGCGTCCGACGCCCTGTCCGCCATCGCGCAGGCCGTCTCCGAACAGCATTTGGGCGTGCGCGGCTATCTGCTGGCGGGCGACACCCGCTTTCTGAACAGCTTTGAAACGGGCCGCCGGTCCTTCGACCGATCCTTCGCCAAGCTGACCCGCATGGCGGATGGTGACGCCGACCAAACCGTCCGCCTGACCGCGCTGGCCGACGCGCTGAAGGGCTGGGTCGGGCAAGCGGTGGCCAAGCAAATCGCCCTGATGGCCAACCCGACCACCCGCGACGAGGCCCGCGCCATGGAGGCCGCCGGGGCCGGGCGCGCTGGGATCGAGCGCATCCGGCAGGCCATCGACGATCTGCGCGCCGCCGAATCCCAACGCATGGAGCAACTGACCGCCGGGCAGGAGGCCGAGGCCGAACGCGCGCAAATCCTGCTGATCGCCGGAACCGCCATCGTCCTGCTGCTGGCCGCCGTGATGAGCGTCGTTGCGGCGCGCGGCGTCGCCCGCCCGGTGCGGCGGATGACCGGCCTGATGGCCCGGCTGGCCGACGGCGATTTGGACGTGGACATCCCCGACACCAACCGGCGCGACGAAATGGGCGGCATGGCGCGCGCCCTGGCGGTGTTCAAGGACAACGCCCAACAATCCCGCCATCTGGCCGCCGAACGCGAACGCGAGCAGCAGGCCAAGCTGGAGCGCGGCCTTGCCCTGGAGCGCGCCATGCAAGCCTTCGAGGCCGACGTCCACGCCGTGATCGGCGGGTTGATGCAGGCGTCGGCTCACTTGGACGAGACCGCCTGCGCCGTGGCGGGAATCGTCGAAGAGACCGACCGCCATTCGCTGACCACCGCGCGCACCGCCGAACAGGCCAGCGTCAACATTCAAACCGTCGCCTCCTCGGCGGATCAGCTTTCCGCCTCGATCAACGAGATCGGGCGGCAGATGGACTCCTCGCGCCGGGCGTCGGACAACGCGGTGGCGGCGGTCGGCGACGCCGACGGCGCGGTGCGTGAACTGAACCAGGCGGCGGGCCGCGTCGGCGAGGTGGTCGGCCTCATCACCAGCATCGCCCAGCAAACCAACCTCTTGGCGCTGAACGCCACCATCGAGGCGGCCCGCGCCGGAGAGGCCGGGCGCGGTTTCGCCGTCGTCGCCGGAGAGGTCAAGGCGCTGGCCGCCCAGACCGCCCAGGCGACCGACGAGGTGACGGCGCAGATCGCCGCCATCCAGGGCGTCATCACCACCACGGTGCAGGCGATTGGCCGGATCGGCGGCATCATCGGCGACATGAACGGCATCGCGTCCGCCGTCGCCGCCGCCGTGGAGCAGCAGGCCGCCGCCACCGCCGAAATCAGCCGCGCCGTCACCGGAGCCGGTCGCCTCTCCCACGCGGTGAAGGAGGATGTCGAGGAATTGGCCCGCGCCGTCGCCAACACCGGCCGGTCGGCGGCGGAGGTGCGTCAACGCTCCGCCGACGTGTCGAACGGGGCCGCCCGGCTGAACGGCGAGTTGGCAGGCTTCCTCGACCGGGTGAAGGCGGCGTAAACCCGCCGTCCCCTCAACAATTCGCACACACCGTCATTCCGCCGCCCGATCCGTCATTTCGCCGGACATCGGGGGCGGAACCGGCGCTTTGCCCGCTGTTGTCCGGCCGGTCTTCGGGGCCACCCTTGGGGCTGCGACAGGATGTCGCCAACCGCGCAAACACAGGGGATGGCCGTGGCTACGATGAAGGTTCTGGTTCTGGGCGCCGGCAAGATCGGCTCGATGATCGCCACCCTGCTGACGCAGACCGATGATTTCGCCGTCACAATCGGCGACCGGGACGAGGCGCTGTTGGCGCGGGCCGAACGGGCGGGCCTGCGGGTCCAGCGCGTGGACGTTCAGGACGCGGACTCGCTGCGCGCCGCCATGGCCGGACAGAACGCGGTGCTCAGCGCCTGCCCCTTCACGCTGACGCCGCTGATCGCCAGCGCTGCCGTCGCCTGCGGCGCCCATTACCTGGATCTGACCGAGGACGTCGCCGCCACCCGCAAGGTGAAGGAATTGGCGGAAACCGCCAAGACGGCGCTGATTCCGCAATGCGGGCTGGCGCCGGGCTTCATCTCCGTCGTCGGCCATGATCTGGCCCGGCGGTTCGACCAGTTGCACAATCTGCATCTGCGCGTCGGCGCCCTGCCGCAATACCCGACCAACGCCCTGAAATACAATCTGACCTGGAGCACCGACGGGCTTATCAACGAATATTGCAACCCGTGCGAGGCCATCGTCGACGGCAAGCCGCGCGAGGTCATGCCGCTGGAAGGCGACGAGCGTTTCGCGCTGGACGGCGTGGATTACGAGGCGTTCAACACGTCGGGCGGGCTGGGGTCGCTGTGCGAGACGCTGGCGGGCAAGGTGCGCAATCTGGATTACAAGACGGTGCGCTACCCCGGCCACCGCGACATCGTCCGCCTGCTGATCCGCGACCTGCGTCTGGGCGAACGCCGTCATCTGCTGAAGGACGTTCTGGAAACCGCCGTGCCGCTGACCTTGCAGGACGTGGTTCTGGTCGTCGCCACCGCCACCGGCGTGCAGGATGGCGAGTTGCGGCAGGAAACCTTCGCCACCAAGATCTACAGCAAGACCATCGGCGGGCGGGTGTGGAGCGCCATCCAGGTGACGACCGCCGCCGGGATCTGCGCCATCCTCGACCTGCTGCGCGAGGGCGGCATCCCGCAATCCGGCTTCATCCGGCAGGAACAAGTCCCGCTCGACGCCTTCCTCGCCAACCGCTTCGGCAAGCATTACGCCGGTTGATCCAAAGCCCGCGCGGCGGGGACGGTCGCCGTCCCGCCGCGCGGGCTTTGGATTACTGCGCGCCGTCGTAGGGGAAGGGGTGAATCTGCCGCGTCGGCGAGGTGCGCCGGTCGTGCGGGCAGGCGTAATGCAGGCAGGAACGGCGGTAGAGATCATCCAGGCGGGCGATTTCACTCTCCTCCGCCCGGCGGCGGGCGATGCACAGCATGTCCCACACCATTTGCCGCAAGGCGGCGTGGCCCCACGGTTCGCGCATCATGTCGGCGCCGCGCTTGATCGCCTCTTGCATCGTCAGATGTTCGTGGGCGGCGATCACGGCGATTTCATCCTGCGCCAGAAAACCCGTCTCGGGCGCGCGGGGCAGATCCAGGATCGGCATTGGGCGTTCTCCCTCGATTGTGACTGTGGCTCGACGTCTTGCGCGACGATTTGGAACCGTTCCAACGGTTCTTGCCCTCAATTGCGGGGCGTCTTGCAGTGTATCGGCATCTTCATTGTTTCCACAACAAACGGAATGTCGCAGGACTTTAGCCAGGGGGGGCCGCCGCCGGTCATAGACCCGTCCGAGATCCGTCGCCGTCATCGCCAAGGGGGGGGGCTTGCAACAGGGGGGAGGGCGACGCCACATAGTCCTCACGCACGACCGATCCCGTGCCATGGAGATTCAGGATGACCCCCGAGGAACGCACCCTTCTGACCGACCTGTTCCGCAATCTGCGCGAGGCGGAATCCCAGCCGCGCGACGCCGACGCGGAAAGCTTCATCCGCCAGTCGGCGCAGAGCCAGCCCTTGGCCCCCTATTACATGGCGCAGGCCATTCTGGTGCAGCAGCAGGCGTTGGGCGCCGCCCACACCCGCATCGAGGATCTGGAACGCCAGTTGAAAGAGGCGCAGAGCAAGGCCGCCCAACCGGCCCCGACTCCAGCGGCGTCGGGCGGCAGCTTCCTGTCCAACGCGCTTGGCCTGGGCCGCAGCCCCTGGGGCGCCCGGTCCGACGCCCCGGCGGCGGCCCCGCAACCCACGGCGGCCCCCGCGCGCAGCCCATGGGCCGCGCCGCCGCAGGCCAGCCCCTACGGTCAACCCGGCTACGCCCCCAGCCCCTATGGCCAGCAACCGGCCTACCCGCCCCAACAGGGCTTCGCGCCGCAAGGCTACGCGCCGCGCGGCGGCGGGTTCCTGGCGGGCGCGGCGCAGACCGCCGCCGGGGTGGCGGGCGGCATGCTGGCGGCCAGCGCGATTTCCTCGCTGTTCAGCCATTCGTCGGGCGCGCTCGGCGGCGCGACCGGCGCCGCCGCGCCGATCAGTGAGACGGTGACGAACGAAACCGTCGTCAACAATTTCTACGGCGAGGGCGCCGCCCCGCCCGTGCGCGAGGTGGCTCACCAACAGCCCGCCGACCAGCAAACCGCCGACTACCAAAGCGACGAGGGATCCTTCGACGGCGGCGGGGACAGTGGCGGGGATGATTCTTGGATCTGATTGCTGGATCCGAAGCTGCGTTTTGACGGCGTGAGCAGGCGAGGCCGGTGTCGAACCGGCCCGCCGGTGCGCGCCGTCGTTACGGCCCGTCGGCCAGCGCGCGCAGGGCCGCGCGGTCGCAGTGGAAACGGTTGGGCCGCGACTCATCCAACACGCCCTGGCGTTTCAGTTCGGCGACCACGCGGCTGGCGGTTTCGGTGGTGATGCCCAGCACCGCGCCGACATCCTCGCGCCCGAAGAAATCACAGTCGTCCTGCTCGTCAATCAGGGTCAGGAACAGCCGCGCCACCCGCGCCCGCGCGCTGCCGGTGCCAAGCTCCACCAGAAAGGCGTCGGCGCGCTCCACCGCCTGATGCCAGCGCCGCAGCAATTGCTGGTGCAGATGCTGCGTCTCCTCCGACAGGCGTTGAATGACGGCGCGCGGGATCCGGCAGGTCAGCACCGGATGAACCGCGATGGCGGTGTGACGGTACGGCTCGCCCAAGGCCGCCTCCAGCCCCGCCGTGTCGCCCGCGCGCAGCAGCCGCACGATGCGCTGGCCGCCGTTGGGCAGATACTGCACCAGCTTCACCAGCCCGCTGCGCACGGTGTAGAGCGCCTGCGGCTCGTCGCCGACATGGTAAAGCGCCGCGCCGGGCGCGACGACGATCTCGTCGATGGGCAGATGGATGAGGCTGAAATCACCCTCGGTCAAATCGGCGAACAGGGCGGTTTCGCGGATGCCGCAGCCCTTGCAGTTGGCCAAGCCCCGCCACGCCGCGCCAATGTCGGTCTTTTTCACCCCGCAACCCCGTCTGGGCGCGCGGGACGGCACGGCGAAAGAACGAAGCGGATCATGGTCGTCGCGATGGTCATGGCGCGCAGTGTCGCAGTTTTCCGCCGCCGCTCCAAGCCTGCCAATCCAACCACAGGGCAATCGCCCCCGCCTCAATCGCGGAAATAGCCGGGGTAACGGTCGCGGATGGTGTCGATCAAACCCAGCGTGCCGGACAGATGGTCGCGCAAATGCCGCTGGGCCAGATCGGGATCATGGGCGGCGATGGCGGTGACGATCAGGCTGTGGTCGCTGTGGATCTTCACCGTCTTGCCCGGCGTCGGCAGATGCAACTTGCGCAGCCGCTCCAAATGGCCGCTGCGGCTGCGCACCAGCCGCCACAAATCGGGCACCCCCGCCGCCTCGTACATCGCGCGGTGAAAGGATTGGTCGAGCGCCCAGAAGCTCTGAAAATCTTCGGTGTCGGCCATGGCGTGCTGACGCGCGAGGTTCGCTTTCAGGCCCGCGATCACGGTTTCGTCGGCGCTGAGCGCCAGCGTCCGCACCACCTCCAGCTCGATGGAGCGGCGCAGGAATTGGGTCTGGCGCGCATGGGTCAGGTCGATGGCGCTGACCAGCGTGGCGTGCTGGGGGAAGATGTCCACCAGCCCCTCTTCCGCCAGCCGCAACAGGGCGTCGCGGATCGGGGTCTGGCTCAGCCCGAACTGTTCCATCAACTCGACGCGGGACAGGACGGCGCCGGGCTTGAGGTCCAGCGCCAGGATCCGTTCCCGCAGATGATCGAACACCTGCGGGGCGGCCTGTCGGCCCCGGTCCAGACGCATGGGAAGCACGCTCGCCCCGGCACTCATCGACGGATACTCCGCTGTCGTCATCGCGCACGCGGCGCAGTTGTCGTCTGGACCGGGGCGCCCTGTCAAATCCGTTTGCCCCCTCCCTAACCCTCCCCCGCTTCACAGCGGGAGAGGGAACTCCGCCGCGCGCCACCAAGGGGCCAGCCTCCCTCTCCCGCGAAGCGGGGGAGGGCCGGGGAGGGGGCCGTCTCGTCCCAAGCCTACCGCCCGTTCGCCGACCGCCACGCCGCGAAATCAACCTTGGTCTGCTCGTCGGTCGCCGGGTAGAGGCCCAGGATGGAGCGGCCCGCCAGAACCTGTTCGGTGACGAAATCCTCGAACGCCGTCATCTCCACCGCTTCCGCCGCGAGTTCATCGGCGAGATGGGCGGGGATCACCACCACCCCGTCGCCGTCGCCGACGATCACGTCGCCCGGATAAACCGGAGCGTCGCCGCAGCCAATGGGAACGTTGATGTCGATGGCGTGGTGCAAGGTCAGGTTGGTCGGGGCCGACGGGCGGCTGTGATAGGCGCCGATGGCCAGCTTGGCGATTTCCGGCGAATCCCGGAACCCGCCGTCGGTGACGATGCCAACCGCGCCGCGCACCATCAGCCGCGTGACCAGGATCGACCCGGCGGACGCCGCGCGGGCGTCCTTGCGGCTGTCGATGACCATCACGGCGCCGGGCGGGCATTCCTCCACCGCCTTGCGCTGGGGATGGGCGCGGTCCTGAAAGACGCTGAGCGGGTCGAGATCCTCGCGCGAGGGGATGTAGCGCAGGGTGAACGCCTCCCCCACCATGGTCTCGCTGTTGGGGTTCAGCGGACGGACGTCCTGAATGAACTGGTTGCGGAAACCGCGCTTGAACAGGGCGGTGGTCAACGTGGCGGTGCTGACGGTCTTCAGCTTCGCGCGAGTTTCGGGCGACAGGCTCATGATCGGGATCTTTCCAAACATATGGAATCAGCGGGTGGGATCAGTAGATGGACGGTTCGCCGACCGGCGCGCCGAAATCGGTTTGCAGATAGTCGAAGTCGCAACCCTTGTCGGCCTGCGTGACGTGGCGGTTGAACATCCAGCCATAGCCGCGCTCGTAACGCGGCGGCGGCGGCGTCAGGGCGGCGCGACGGGCGGCCATCTCCTCGTCCGACACCTCCAGCCGGATGCTGCGGGCGGCGACGTCCAAGCTGATGAGGTCGCCGTTGCGCACCAGCGCCAGCGGCCCGCCAATGTAGGATTCCGGCGACACATGCAGGATGCAGGCGCCATAGCTGGTCCCGCTCATCCGCGCGTCGGACAGGCGGACCATGTCGCGCACGCCCTGCTTCACCAGCTTTTTCGGGATCGGCAGCATGCCCCATTCCGGCATCCCCGGCCCGCCCTGCGGCCCGGCGTTGCGCAGGATCAGCACATGGTCGGCGGTGACGTCCAGGCTCTCATCCTCGACCGCCGCCTTCATCGACGGGTAATCATCGAACACCAAAGCCGGGCCGGAATGCTTCAGGAAACGCGGCTCGCAGGCGCTGGGCTTGATGACGCAGCCGGTGGGGGCGAGGTTGCCGGTCAGCACGGCCAGCGCCCCTTCGGCGTAGATCGGGTTGTCGAGCGTGCGGATGACGTCGTCGTTGTGCACCTTGGCCCCGGCGATGTCCGCGCCCAGCGTCTGGCCCGACACGGTCAAACAATCCAAATGCAGATGGTCGCCCAACCGGGTCATCAGCGCGGGCAGGCCGCCGGCGTAGAAGAAATCCTCCATCAGATAGGTCTCGCCGCTGGGCCGGACGTTGGCGATCACCGGAACCTTGCGGCTGGCCTTTTCAAAATCATCCAGCCCGATGTCCACCCCGGCGCGGCGCGCCATGGCGATGACGTGGATGATGGCGTTGGTCGAACAGCCCATCGCCATGGCGACGGCGATGCCGTTTTCAAACGCCTCGCGCGTCTGAATCTTCGCTGGAGTCAAATCCTCCCACACCATTTCGACCGCGCGGCGGCCCGAGGCGGCGGCCATGCGGATGTGGTTGGCGTCGGCGGCGGGGATCGACGACGCGCCGGGCAGCGTCATGCCGATGGATTCGGCGATCGCCGTCATCGTGCTGGCTGTGCCCATGGTCATGCAGGTGCCGTGACTGCGGGCTATGCCCTGCTCCACCCCCAACCATTCCTGATCGGTGATGGTCCCGGCCCGCCGCTCGTCCCAATATTTCCAGGCGTCGGAGCCGGACCCCAGAATCTTGCCGTTGAAATTGCCGCGCAGCATCGGCCCGGCGGGCACGAACAGGCAGGGCAAACCGGCGCTGGTCGCCCCCATCAGCAGGGCGGGCGTGGTCTTGTCGCAACCGCCCATCAGGACGACGCCGTCGATGGGGTGGCTGCGGATCAACTCCTCCACATCCATCGCCAGCAAATTGCGGTACAGCATGGTCGTCGGCTTGACCGCGCTTTCGCTCAGCGACAAGGCGGGCAGTTCGACCGGGAAGCCGCCCGCCTGGAAGACGCCGCGCTTCACATCCTCCACCCGCTGCTTGAAATGGGCGTGGCAGGCGTTGAGGTCGGACCAGGTGTTGAGGATGGCGATGACCGGCTTGCCCACCCAATCCTCGGGCGCGTAGCCCATCTGCATGACGCGGGAACGGTGGCCGGAGCTGCGCAAATCATCGGGCGCGAACCAGCGGGCGCTGCGCAGGGTCTCAGGAGTCTTTTTGGTCGTGGTCATGGACGTCTCGCGGAGGATGGGACGGTCAAGGAATGGCGGATCAGTTGTGGACGCCCCAGCGTTGAAGCGTGCGCCGCTCGATGGTGCGGAAGACGAGGTTTTCGACGATCAAGCCGATGATGATGACGGTCAGCAGACCGGCGAAAACGGCGGGAATGTCCAGCAGGTTGCGGTTTTCAAAGATGAACCAGCCCAACCCGCCCTGCCCCGACGACACGCCGAACACCAGCTCCGCCGCGATCAGGGTGCGCCATGCGAAGGCCCAGCCGATCTTCAACCCGGTCAGGATCGACGGAAAGGCGGCGGGAATCAGGATCATGGCGACGTAGCGGAAGCCCTTCAGCCCATAATTCCGCCCGACCATCCGCAAGGTGCGCGACACGCCGAGAAAACCGGAATGGGTGTTCAGCGCCACCGCCCACAAAACCGAATGGATCAACACGAACACCAGACTGCCATTGCCCAAACCAAACCAGATCAAGGCCAGCGGCAGCAGGGCGATGGCGGGCAGCGGGTTGAACATCGCCGTCATGGTTTCCAGGAAATCGGTGCCGACCTGCGTGTTGATCGCCACCATGGTCAAGGCCGCCGCCAGCAGGATCCCCGCGACATAGCCCATCAGCAGCACCTTGACGGAGGTCAAAGCGCGGGCGGGCAGCGTGCCGTCCTCGATCCGCTCCATCATCGTGGTCAGCGTGTCGGTCAGGGTCGGGAACAGCAGAGCGTTGTCGAGGATGGTCGCGTAGACCTGCCACAGCAGGGCCAGAACCAAAATCAACAGCGTCTTGCGAACCGCGCCGTTGCCCCACAGCCGTTCAGCGAGACTGAGTTGGCGTTCCACCGCGCTTTCGGCGGCGTGGTTGTCGGTGTGGCTGGCGGCGTCGGCCACCGTGTGCATCAGGATGCGCGCTTGGCTCATCGTGCTTATTCCCTGTGACCGGGTTCGGCGAACAGAAGATCGTGGATTTGCCGCTCCAACTGCGCGGCGCTGCCGTCGGTCGCCGACACCTGATCGACGTCGCTCACCTCGGCCTTGACCCGGCCCGGATGGGGCGACAGCAGCAGGATACGGTTGCCGATCTTGATGGCTTCGGCGATCGAATGGGTGACGAACATCACGGTGAAGCGCGTTCCCTCCCACAATTGCAAAAGCTCGTCCTGCATCTGGCGGCGGGTCAGCGCGTCCAGCGCGGCGAAGGGTTCGTCCATCAGCAGGATGTCCGGCTCCATCGCCATGCCGCGCGCGATGGCGACGCGCTGCTTCATGCCGCCCGACAAGGTGTGCGTGTAGCTGTCGATGAATTTGGTCAGCCGCACCTTGTCGAGATAGGCCCGCGCCCGCTCGCGCGCCTCCGCCTTGCTCATGTTGCGGGCGACGCAGAGCGGGAACATCACGTTTTCCAGCACCGTCTTCCAGGGCAGAAGCTGGTCGAACTCCTGAAACACCATCATGCGGTCGGCGCCGGGTTCCGTGACCTCGCGCCCCTTGATGCGGATGCTGCCTTCGCTGGGCTTGTGATAACCGCCCACCGCCTTCAGCAAGGTGGATTTGCCGCAGCCCGACGGCCCCAGCAGCACGAAACGATCCGAACTGTTGACCGAGAAACTCACCCGCTCGGTCGCGGTGACGAGGGAGGACGGCGTCTTGTAGCGCAGCGTCACCGCGCTGACGTCGAGGAGCGTGGACATGCGTTCAGCCTGCGGAAGAAATGCGGGGGGAGCGGGGTGCGGCGACGTCGCGCGGCGGCGTCAGCTTCCGTCCCGGTCATGCGCGGTCGGCAGGTAATAATCCTTCCACGAGGTCGGCATCGTCTTGATCGTGCCGATCTTGTGCAGATGGGCGGCGAAGACCATGGTGCCGTGCGGGGTGGGATCGAAATTCATCATGCCCGGCTGCTTCAGCATGGCGAGCAGATCGGGCAACGGCGTCTTGTCGCCCGACGCTTCGCGGTACATCGTCACCGCCTTTTCCGTGTTGTTGACCAACAGGTCGATGGCCTCCAACGCCGCCGCCTTGATCGCCAGAACCGCCTTGGGATTGGCGTCGGCGAATTTGGTGGTGGTGAACAACTGCGCCTGGCTGATGCCGCCGGGGATGATGTCGGCGGAATCGGCGACGACGAAGGGGTCTTCCAGCGTCTTCATCTCGTAAAAGGTGAAGGGCGGGGCGGCGAAGTGGCTTCTCACCTCGTGCGACGGGTTGGACATGGCGGCGGCGGCGTCGGAATGGCCAAGCTGCACCGTGTTGGCGTCCAGCTTCGACCATTGATCCGGCCCAAACAGCTTGGCCGCCGCGATCTGCAACAGGATGGCCTGGGTGGACACCCGCACCGTCGGCACCGCGATCTTGTCAGTCGGGCCGTAATCCTTCAGCGAGCGGATTTTCGGATCGCGGGTGATGAGCGTCACCGGCTGGGCCGAGGTGCCGATGATGCCCTTGACCCCGCCCTTGGTGCGGTCCCACAGCAGCAGCAGATTGCCGACGCCGGTGTTCAGCACGTCGACGCCGCCCGACAACAGCGCGTCGGTGGCCGCCCCGCCGCCGGAAAAGGCCACCCAATTGACCTTCAGATTGGGCAGGCCGAGCTTTTCGGCCTGCTTCTCCACCAGCTTGTCCTTCTCCATGATGTAGGTCGGCATGTAGAAGATGCCGGGCTGGCGGGTGATCGAGATTTCGGATTTCTGCTGGGCCTGCGCCGCCCCGGCCAAGCCGAACAGGCCGGTCAACGCCGCAATCCCCACGCACAGCCGTGCAAAGCGTCCCGTCATTTTTCTGTTCCTCCCCATGTGCCGTCGGCGTGTTCGCCGTTGGGAAAAACACTAATGCATTAGTGCATCGCATGGAAGGGGGATTGTTTGGCATGCGTGCGAAATGTGCCGAACGGAACCGCCGCGCGCCCGTCAGGCCGACGCGGCGGCGGTCTGCAAATACTCCAGAAAGGCGCGTTCGGCCCGGTTCAGCTTGCCCTGTTCGTTCCAAATCAAATGGACGTTCACCGGGGCGATGCCCTCATAGGGCGGCAACTCCCACAGCAACCCGTCGGCGACGTCGCGGGCGGCGATGTGGTCGGGCAGCGGGCCGATGCCCAGACCGCAGCTTATCATCCGCCGCACCTCCTCCAGATTGGCCGAGGAGGCGATGACGCGCCCGGCGAATCCTTCCCGCGCGCGGAACAGGGTCAGCGGCGACAGGGCGCCGTCGATCTGGTCGGAGGTGAAGGACACGAAATTCTCGTGGCGCAGTTCGGCGATGTCGATGTCGCGCCGCCCGAACAGGCGGAAATCCGGCCCGCAATAAAGCCGATAGGTCTGGCGCAGAAACACCACGCTGGCCAAGCCGGGAATCGGTTCGCGCAGCAGACAGATCGCCATCGCGCCGACCCGCTGTTGCAAGGCGATGTGGGCGTCGGCGGACACCATCACGTCGATGCGGAACGTCACCTTCGGGTAAAGCTGGTGAAACTCGCGCAGGGAGCGGTCCAAGCGGTCGGTCTGGATGCGGCTGGTCATCAGAAGATGAACATGGCCGCTGACCTCGTCCTTGACGTCGCGCACCAACGCGCCCAAACGCGACACGGTGCCGTGAATCGCCACCGCCTCGTCATAGACCTGCTCGCCCGCCGCCGTGATGATGAAGCGCCCCGGCCCCCGGTCAATCAGCGGGCGGCCCAACTGCTCCTCCAGCCGTTTCAGGGCCAGACTGACGGCGGGTTGCGTCAAAAACAGGCGGACGCCCGCCTTGGTGATGCTGCCCTCCTGCACGATCACCATGAAGGTGCGCAGCAAATTCCAATCAAGCTGTTGACCCAAACGGGCCAGCGCGTGGCGCTCCGCCTCGGATTCCGTCACGTCGGCGCTTCCCTCATCCATGCCTGAAAACGCGTCATCCAGCGCGCTGGCGAAAATCTAAGCACATGCCGCGTCACTGAGCAACTGCGGCATAAATCAGATTCATGGGGCAAATGAAAAATGCTTATTTGCGCGATGGTCTTTCCCCAGCGCCTAATCGCTTCATCGACCCGTCAAACAAGCGAAATCAGGGCGCAACAAAAATTCACCTGCATGATCGTCCTATCCCAAAAGACAGGGCCGCGATCATTCAGCCTGATCTTTCCCCCGTGATCCAAAAGCGGCGGACATCTGACGCCGCAAAGGAACAGGAATGAGCACGACCCAGCCCAACCGCGCCAAAGACGGGAGAGATCCGCAGATCGGCAATCTTGCCGTGCCGGACGCGGGCCTGCGCGCCGCCATTCTCGACGCCGCCGACGCCGCGCAGCCGGACTGCGTCGCCCTGCTGTCCGATCTGGTCCGCCAGCCCTCCCTGTTGGGGGCGGAGGCCGGGGCGCAAGCCCTGATGGCCGACCGCTTCGCCGCGCTGGGTCTGGAGCTTGACCGCTTCACGGTGGACGAGGCCGCGCTGTCCAAGTTGCCCGGCTTTTCCCCGCCCGTCCAACCCGGCGCTTACGCGGGGCGTGAGAACGTCGTCGGCGTCCACCGCCCGCGCAACCCGACGGGGCGTTCGCTGATTTTGAACGGCCACATCGACGTGGTGCCGACCGGCCCGGCGGACCTGTGGACCACCCCGCCCTTTGAACCGCGCGTCGCCGATGGGCGGCTCTATGGGCGCGGCGCGGGCGACATGAAGGCGGGAATCGCCGCCTACACCGCCGCCTTCGCCGCCCTGCGCGGCCTTGGTTATCAGCCCGCCGCGCCGGTCTATCTCCAGTCGGTTATTGAAGAGGAATGCACGGGAAACGGCGCGCTGGCCTGCCTGCATCGCGGCTACCGCGCCGACGCCGCCGTCATCCCCGAACCCTTCAACCACACCCTGTCCATCGCGCAGGTCGGGGTGATGTGGGTGCAACTGGCCGTCACCGGCACGCCCGCCCATGTGCTGGACACCAGCGCCGGGCGCAACGCCATCGAAGCGGCTTGGGCGCTGGCCGGGCATCTGAAGGCGCTGGAAATCCGCTGGAACGAGCCGGGCCGCCGCCATCACGCCTTTTGCGACCACGCCCACCCGATCAACATCAATCTTGGACGGATCGAGGGCGGCGAATGGGCGTCGTCGGTGCCGACCCGCTGCGTGGTCGATCTGCGGCTGGGCTTCTTCCCCGGCGAGGATCCGCGCGTGGTGCGCGACGAGGTGGCCGACGCCGTGACCCGCGCCCTGCGCGACGATCCGGCCCTGTCCGGCGTCGCCGCCGAACTGATCTGGACCGGCTTCCAGGCGGAGGGTTGCGCCATCGACCCGGCCCACCCGCTGCTGACGGCGCTGGCCGATTGCCACCGCGCGGTGCGCGGGGACGAGCCGCGCCACGTCGCCCTGACCTGCACCACCGACGCGCGCTTCTTCGCGCTGTATGGCGACACCCCGGCGACCTGCTACGGCCCCGAGGCGACGCGCATCCATGGCCTGGACGAATCGGTGTCGTTGGACAGCGTGCGCGACGTCACCCGCGTGCTGGCGCTGTTCATCGCCCACTGGTGCGGGCTGGAGCCTGTTTGACCCGTCTGACCACCCTTCTCTCTCCGTGACTGACGAGACGACCCCGCCATGATCGCTGCCGCCGCCCATCCCCCGCGCTCCACCCGCAACTGTTCCGATGTGGAATGGAAGGCCCGGACCGACCTTGCCGCCGCCTATCGCCTGTTCGACCGGCTGGGCATGACCGACCTGATTTACACCCACATGTCGGCGCGGATTCCCGACACCCCCGATCATTTCCTCATCAACCCCTATGGCCTGATGTTCCACGAGGTGACGCCGGACAATCTGGTCAAGGTGGACATCGACGGCACGCTGATCGACCCCGACAGCAACCACGGGATCAACCCCGCCGGTTTCACCATCCACAGCGCCGTGCACCACGCCCGGCCCGACGTCGGCGCGGTCATCCATCTGCACACCGACGCCGGAATGGCGGTCAGCGCCCAGGCCGACGGGCTGTTGCCGATCACCCAGCATTCGCTGCGCTGGCACAACCGCATCGCCTACCATGATTACGAGGGCATCGCGCTGGATCTGGCCGAGCGTGAACGGCTGGTCGCCGATTTGGGCGGCCATCACAGCATGATCCTGCGCAACCACGGCCTGCTGACCGTGGGCCAGGACGTGCCGGAAGCGGCGATCCTGATGTATTACCTGGAGCAAGCCTGCCGCCAACAGATCATGGCGCTGTCGGGCGGCCGCCCGCTGGTCTACCCGTCGCCCGAGGTGTGCGAACACACCGCCCGCCAATACGAACACGCCTATCCGCGCGCCGGTGTCCTGGAATGGGATGCGCTGGTGCGCTGGCTGGACAACAGCGTCGGCCCAACAGGGCCACGCTAAGGGGCCGCCCGACAGGGCCGCGTTAAGAATCGCGTTCAAAGTTTCAAAAACAAGAAAAGCATCAGGGCCGCATCACTTCACCGCAGACGCTTCACCCGGAGACGAGGACACCCGCATGACACGACCGCTTCCCGCACTCCCCCTGCGTTTTCAACGGGCCGCCGCCGCTGGCCTGCTCGCCGCCGTTCTGGCGATCCCCGCCCTGTCGGGTCTGACGGCGACCCCGGTTCTGGCGCAGGAAACGCCGGTCAAGGGCGGCGTCCTCAACAGCATCGTGCAGCCCGAACCGCCGACCCTGATGCTTGGCCTCAACCAGCAGGGGCCGACCCAGACCGTCGCGGGCAAGATTTATCAAAGCCTGCTGACCTACGATCAAAAGCTCAACCCCATGCCCTCGCTGGCGAAAAGCTGGACGGTGTCGCCCGATGGGCTGACCTACACCTTCAAGCTCTTTGAAAACGTGACGTGGCACGACGGCAAGCCCTTCACCGCCAAGGACGTGGTCTTCTCCACCAACGTCTTTTTGAAAGAGGTCCACCCGCGCGCCCGCGCCGTCTTCAGCCGTTGTGAATCGATCACCGCGCCCGACGATTACACGGTGGTTTTCACCTTGAAGGAGGCCTTCCCGGCCTTCCTGCAATCCTTTGAAGTGTCGTCGGCCCCGATGGTTCCGGCCCACATCTACGAAGGCACCGACTTCCGCGCCAACCCGGCCAACGCCACCCCCATCGGCACCGGCCCCTTCAAGCTGAAGGAATGGGTCAAGGGCAGCCACATCCAGCTTGTCCGCAACGACAGCTATTTCAAACCCGGCCTGCCCTATCTCGACGGCATCACCTTCCGCGTCATCCCCGACGCCGCCAGCCGCTCGCTGGCGCTGGAAAGTGGACAGGTGCAGCAAACCCAATACAGCGATCTGGAACCCTTCGAGGTTCCCCGCATGAAGACCCACCCGAATTTGGCGTTCAGCACCAAGGGCTATGAGTTCGTCGCCCCAATGTCCTGGCTGGAGATCAACCACCGGGTCAAGCCGCTGGACGACAAGCGGTTCCGCAAGGCCATCGCCTACGCCATCGACCGCAAGTTCATCCGCGACAAGATTTGGTTCGGCCTGGGCCGGATTCCGACCGGGCCGATCAATTCGGTGGTCAAATTCTACGACCCGAAGGTGACGATTTACGAACCCAACCTCGACAAGGCCAAGGCGCTGTTGGACGAGATGGGGCTGAAGCCGGACGCCAAGGGCGTGCGCGCCACCGTCAAGATCATGCCGATGCCCTATGGCGAAACCTGGACGCGGCTGGGCGAGTATCTGAAGCAGGCGCTGGGCAAGGTCGGGATCGCCGTCACCCTGGAAAGCACCGACGCGGCGGGCTGGAGCCAGCGCGTGGCCAACTGGGATTACGAGATCACCACCAACTTCCTCTACCAGTACGGCGATCCGGCGCTGGGCGTCGCCCGCACCTACATTTCCGACAACATCCGCAAGGGCGTCCTGTTCACCAACACCATGGGCTATTCCAACCCCAAGGTGGACGCCCTGTTCGCCGCTGGCGCGCGCGAGGTCGATCCGGCCAAGCGCCAAACCCTCTACAGCGAGGTTCAGCAAATCCTGAGCGACGATCTGCCCGTCGTCTGGCTGCTGGAGATGGAGTTCCCGACCTTCCTCGACAAGCGGGTGAAAAACGCCAACACGACCGCCATCGGCGTCAACGACACCTACGAGGATGTTTGGCTGGCGGCGAAGTAAAGCCTGAATCTCGGATCATCTATACCGTCTTGCCCCCTCCCTAACCCTCCCCCGCTTGTCAGCGGGAGAGGGGACTGCCGCCGCCATCCCCTCCACCGCCGCAGGCGGGGGAGGGAGGGACCCATGCTGTCAAGCATGGGAGGGAGGGGGCAAGGTCGCGGCATTTTTCGCACGCCGCAAGCAGGAGCCACGCCCATGCTGGGATTCGCCCAACTCTTCGCGAGCCGTCTGGTCAAGGCGCTTGCGATCCTGATCGCCATCGTGGTGATGAACTTCTTCCTGGTCCACGCCGCCCCCGGCGATCCGGCCATGGTGATGGCGGGGGAGGCCGGGGCGGCGGATGAAAAATTCGTCGCTCAGTTGCGCGAGCAATTCGGCCTGAACCGCCCGCTCTACGAACAGCTCGCCACCTATGTCGGCAAGATCGCGCAGGGCGATCTGGGCTTTTCCTACCGCCAGCAACGGCCGGTGTGGAGCATTCTGGCCGAACGGCTGCCCGCGACGCTGATCCTCACGCTGACCGCCTTCGCGCTGGCGCTGGCCGCCGGGGTGGCGCTGGGCACGCTGGCCGCCATCACCGTCGGCACCTGGGCCGACAGCGCGATCACCGTGGTGGCCCTGCTGGCCTACGCCACGCCGATCTATTGGATCGGGCTGATGATGAGCCTGCTGTTTTCCATCCAACTGGGGTGGCTGCCCGCCTTTGGCTACGAGACTATCGGCGCCGGTTACACCGGCTTGGCCCACGCCGCCGATGTGGCGCAGCATCTGGTTTTGCCGGTCGTCACGCTGGCGCTGTTCTACATGGCCGGTTACGCCCGGCTGACCCGCGCCTCGATGCTGGAGGTGCGCGGGCAGGATTTCGTGAAAACCGCCAAGGCCAAGGGGTTGACGCCGACCCGCGTCGTCACCCGCCACATCCTGCGCAACGCCATCCTGCCGGTCATCACCGTGGCGGGCATCCAGGCCGGGCAACTGGTCGGCGGCTCCATCCTGATCGAGACGGTGTTCGCCTGGCCCGGCATCGGACGCCTGGCGTTCGAGGCGGTGTTGCAGCGCGATTATCAGGTGCTGCTCGGCATCTTCCTGGTCACGTCCGTGATGGTGATCCTCTTCAACATCCTGACCGACATCCTTTACGGCCTTGTCGATCCGCGCATTCAGGCAGCCCGCTGATGAACGCCAACTCCTCCTGGGTCTTCTGGCGGGCCTTCGCCCGCAACAAGGGCGCCGTTCTGGGCCTCGTCATTCTGGCGGGCGTGCTGACGTTGGCGCTCTTCGCCTCGGTCTTCTTCCCCGGCGATCCGTGGGACATGGCGACCGCGCCCTTCCAGCCGCCGCTGTCGGACGGCGCGCCGCTGGGGTCGGACATGCTGGGCCGCGACATCGCGGCGGGCATCGCGCACGGCGCGCGGGTGTCGCTGCTGATCGGCCTGACCTCGACCGCCGCCGCGCTGGCGATCGGGGTGACGCTGGGGGCGCTGGCCGGCTTCCATGGCGGTTGGGTGGACGACGCCATCATGCGCTTCACCGAGCTGTTCCAGACCATCCCCAACTTCGTTCTGGCGGTGGTTCTGGTGGCGATCTTCACCCCCAGCCTGACCACCATCGTCGCCGCCATCGCCATCGTCAGTTGGCCACCGTTGGCCCGGCTGGCGCGCGGCGAGTTCATGAGCCTGCGCAACCGCGAATTCGTCCAGGCCGCCATCACCACCGGCCAGTCCAACAGTTCGATCATCCTGCGCCAGATCCTGCCCAACAGCCTGTCGCCGATCATCGTCTCGGCCTCGCTGATGGTGGCGACGGCGATTTTGCTGGAAAGCTCGCTCAGCTTTCTCGGATTGGGCGATCCCAACGCGATGAGCTGGGGCTACATGATCGGCGCCGCCCGCACCGTGATCCGGCAAGCCTGGTGGATGAGCTTCTTCCCCGGTCTGGCCATCATTCTGACCGTGCTGGCGCTCAATCTGGTGGGCGAGGGGCTGAACGACGCGCTGAACCCCAAGCTCGCCCGGTCGCGGGGCTGACCCGATGGATTCCCCTTTTCCCTCCCCTTCGCCGGAGACCCCCGCCATGACCACGCCTCTGCTTGACGTGCGCGGCCTGAGCATCGCGTTGCCGCCCGGCGCCGACCGCCCGCTGGCGGTGGACAATCTGACCTTCACCCTGAACCCCAACGAGATCCTGTGCGTGGTCGGCGAATCCGGCTCCGGCAAGTCGATGACCGCCCACGCCATGATGGGGCTGCTGCCGCACCCCCATGTGCGGGTGTCGGCGGGCAGCCTGCTGTTCAAGGGCCGCGACGTGCTGACCATGCCGGAGGCGGAGCAGCGTTCCCTGCGCGGCGGGCGCATCGCCATGGTGTTTCAGGAGCCGATGACCGCGCTCAATCCGCTGATGCGGGTCGGGCGGCAGATCGGCGAATCCCTGCGCGAGCACACCAGCCTGCCCGCCGCCGGACGCCGGGCGCGGGTGGTGGAGCTTCTGGATCAAGTCGGCCTGCCCAACCCGGCGGAGCTGGCCGACGCCTACCCCTTCCGCCTGTCGGGCGGCCAGCGCCAGCGCGTCATGATCGCCATGGCGCTGGCCTGCCAGCCCGACATCCTGATCGCCGACGAACCGACCACGGCGCTGGACGTCACCACGCAAAAGCAGATCCTCGACCTGATCCGCGCGATCCAGGCCGAACGCCACATGGGGCTGATGTTCATCACCCATGATTTCGGCGTGGTGGCGGAAATCGCCCACCGCGTGGCGGTGATGCGGCATGGCAAGCTGGTGGAGTATGGCGCGGCCAGCGACGTGCTGAACCGCCCGCAACACCCCTACACCCGGCAATTGATCGCGTCCGTTCCGCATTACATCGAACATCGCGCCGACCACGCCAAATCCGGCCCGGCCCTGCTGGTCGCTGAAAAGGTCCGCAAGGTCTTCCATGTCGGCGGCGGCCTGTTCAAAAAATCCAAAACCGTGGTGGCGGGCGACGATCTGTCCCTGACCATCCATCCCGGCGAAACGGTTGGTCTGGTCGGCGAGTCCGGTTCGGGCAAATCCACGCTGGGCCGCAGCATCGTCGGCCTCATCAAGCCGGATTCGGGGCGGATTTTGTTTGAGGGAACCGACCTGCTGTCGCTCGACCGCAAGGGCTTCCGCCCCTACCGGCGGGCGGTGCAGATGGTGTTTCAGGATCCCTACGCCTCGCTCAACCCGCGCCACACCATCGGCGACATCGTGGCGCAAGGGCCGGTGGCCTTCGGCGAAAACCGCGCCGCCGCCCTGACCCGCGCGCGGGAATTGCTCGCCATGGTCGGGCTGGACGGATCGGCGGCGGATCGCTACCCGCACGAATTTTCCGGCGGCCAGCGCCAGCGCGTCGGCATCGCCCGCGCGTTGGCGATGGAACCGAAACTGCTGGTGGCCGACGAACCCGTCTCGGCGCTCGACGTGTCGGTGCAGGGGCAGGTTCTGGAGCTGCTGGACGACATCCGCAAGCGGTTGGGGTTGGCCATGCTGTTCATCACCCATGATCTGCGCATCGCCGCGCAGGTGTGCGACACCATCGCCGTGATGCGGCGCGGCAAAATCGTCGAGATGGGCACCGCGCGGGAGGTCTTCACCCACCCGCGCGACGCCTACACCCGCAGCCTGCTGGACGCCATCCCCGGCAAGGGCTGGGAAATCCCGGCGGATTTGCGCCACGGCCCGGCGGGACCGAGGACCGTGGAGGCCTCAGCATGATGAAGGTCGCCATCATCGGCGCGGGCGCCGTCGGCGGCCTGCTGACCGCGCGGTTGAGCGCCACGGAGGCGGAGGTGACGCTGGTCGCCCGCTCCAACGCCGCCGCCGCCATCCGGCAAAACGGCCTGACCATGCTGACCCCGCAAAACCGGCTGGTCCGGCTGACCCCGCGCGTGACCGACGATTCCCTGTCGCTGGGGCCGCAGGACGTGGTGATCCTGTGCGTCAAGGCGCACGCCCTGCGCGGCACGGTGGACAGCGTCGCGCCGCTGTTGGGGCCGGACACCGCCATCGTGCCGATGGTGAACGGCGTTCCCTGGTGGTATCCGCACCGCCAGCCCGAACCGCTGGCCGACCGCCCGTTGACCAGCGTCGATCCCGATGGCCTGCTCTGGCGCTCCATCGACCCCGACCGCGTGGTCGGGGCCACCACCTTCGTCGCCGTCGAAGGCGATGGGCCGTGCCGGGTGCGCCACGTCAACGACCAGCGTTTCGTCTTCGGCGACATCGCCAACCGCGACCGCCCCGCCGTTGACGCCATCGTCAGCCTGTTCGGGCAGGCCGGTTTCCAGGCGGCGCGCGCCGACGACATCCGCGAGGCCATCTGGGTCAAGCTGTGGGGCAATCTGGCCTTCAACCCGTTGAGCGTGCTGACCGGCGCGACGCTGGGGCGGCTGTGCGGCGATCCCGGTTCGCGCGGGGTCGGACGCGCCATGATGCTGGAGGCCAAGGCGGTGGCCGAGGCGCTGGGCGTCCGCTTCGCCACCAGCGTCGACGACCGCATCGCCAACGCCGCCGCCGTCGGCGATTTCAAAACCTCGATGTTGCAGGATTACGAGGGCGGGCGGCGGCTGGAGCTGGACGCCATCCTCGGCGCGGTGATCGAGCTGGCCGAACGGGCGCGGGTCGAGGTTCCGTTGCTGCGCGCCATCCTGGCGCTGGTCGATCTGCGGGCGCGCGAACGGCCAAGCTGACAACCGCGCCGCCGCCCCCTCCCCGGCCCTTCCCCGCGTCGCGGGCTACCGGATTCATACATCGCCTCGTTTGGCAAAAGAGCGGAACGGAATGACTTTGGGGTTCGTCATCCCCGCGAAGGCGGGGATCCAGGCTTCATCACAGGGTTCGTCTTGCGAACTCTGGATCCCCGCCTTCGCGGGGATGACGGTTAAAGTCATTTATGTCCAATATCTTGCCTTATTTAACGATGTGTGAACGCCGTAGCCCGCGTCGCGGGAGAGGGGGCCGAACGCCGCTTTCACCCCAATCCCCTCTCCCGCGCCAGCGGGGGAGGGTTAGGGAGGGGGCCAGCAAACCCCACTCCCGTTCGTTCCAGGAGCCTTCCCCATGTCCGTTCCCTCAAACCTGCCCATCAACCCCGAACGGCTGTGGGCCAGCCTGGCCGCGATGGCCGAGATCGGCGCGACGGCCAAGGGCGGAAGCTGCCGCCTCGCGCTGAGCGACGAGGACAAGGCCGGGCGCGACCTGTTCGTGTCCTGGTGCGTCGAGGCGGGGTGCGAGGTCGCCATCGACCGCGTCGGCAACATCTTCGCCCGCCGCCCCGGCAGCGATCCGACCTTGCCCCCGGTGGTGATGGGCAGCCATCTGGACACCCAACCGACCGGCGGGCGGTTCGACGGCGTTTACGGCGTGCTGGCCGGTCTGGAGGTCTTGCGGTCGCTGAACGACCGGAGCGTCGCCACCCGCCACCCGGTCGAGGTCGCCGTCTGGACCAACGAGGAAGGCTCGCGCTTTTCCCCGCCGATGATGGGATCGGGCGTCGTCACCGGCGTGTTCGCGCTGGACGAGATTCTCGACAAGATCGCCCAGGACGGCGCCCGGCTGGGCGATGAGCTGATCCGCACCGGCTACGCAGGCGACGCCCCGACCGACCACCCGATGCACGCCTATCTGGAGGCCCACATTGAGCAAGGCCCGGTGCTGGAGGTTGAGGAAAAGGAAATCGGCGTCGTCGTCGGCGCGCAGGGCCAACGCTGGTACGAAGTCACCGTGACAGGGGTTGAGGCGCACGCCGGGCCGACGCCGATGCGCCTGCGCCGCGACGCGCTGGTCGCCGCCGCCCGCATGGTGACGGCGGTGCAGGAATTGGGATTGGACACGCCGGGCGACGCCTGCGCCACCGTCGGAATCCTCGACGTCCACCCGCATTCGCGCAACGTCATTCCGGGCCGCGTCTTCTTCACCGTCGATCTGCGCCACCCCGATTCCGCCACGCTCGCCGCCATGGACCGCCGGTTCCGCGACGCGGTGGCCGCCATCGCCGACGCGGCGGGCGTGCGCGCCGAAATCGCCGATTTCTGGCGTTTCCCGCCCACCCCCTTCAACCCGACGCTGGTGGACCGGGTGCGCGACGCGGCGCGCGGCTTCGGCTTCAGCCACCGCGACATCGTGTCGGGCGCCGGGCATGACGCGGTTTACGTCGCGGGCAAGGTCCCGACCGCGATGATCTTCATTCCCTGCGAGGACGGCATCAGCCACAACGAGGTTGAAAACATCGCCCCCGCCGACGGCGCGCGCGGCGCCGCCGTTCTGTTCGAGGTTCTGGTCGCCACGGCGGGATTCGCCCCTCGCCCCTAACCGTTCGATTGCCCGGAGTTCTCCCGATGAAATTCGTTCATCACCCCGACGCCGCCCTGCACCACCCGGCGATTTATTTCAACAAGGGCCAACTGCGCGCCCTGCCCGAAAAGCCGGAGCGGGTCGGGGCGTTGGCCGCCTTGATCGAGGCGCGCGGCGAAACCCTGATCCGGCCCGACGATAACGGATCGGCCCCGCGCGCCGCCGTCCACAGCCCGGCCTATCTGGCCTTTCTGGAAACCGCGCACGCCCGTTGGATCGCCGAGCCGGGCATGGGCGACGTGGTGATCCCGAACGTCCACCGGATGCAGCGGGTTCCCTCTTACCCCACCAGCATCGTCGGACAGGCCGGGTGGCACAGCTTCGACACCGCCTGCCCGATCGACGCCCACACCTGGACCGCGACCTGCGCCGCCGCCAACGCCGCCGTCCACGCGACCAAGCTGGTCGCCACCGGCGATGACCGCGCCGCCTACGCGCTGTGCCGCCCGCCCGGCCACCACGCCACCCGCGACATGGCGGGGGGCTTCTGTTACCTGAACCATGTCGCCATCGCGGCGGAATCGGCGCTGCCGATCCTGCGCGCCCAGGGCCTTGCCGGGCGCGTCGCCATCCTTGACGTGGACGTCCACCATGGCAACGGCACGCAGGACATCTTCTACGAACGCGACGACGTGTTTTTTGTGTCGGTCCATGGCGACCCGGCGGAGTTCTATCCGCACATGGCGGGCTACGCGCAAGAGCGCGGGGCCGGACGAGGCGAGGGCTACACCCTCAATCTTCCCCTGCCCATCGGCAGCGACGAGGCCACGGTGCTCGCCACCATCGGGCGCGCTCTGGACGACATCGCCCGCTTCGCCCCGGACATGCTGTTCATCTCGCTGGGCTTCGACACCTTCATCAACGACCCGCTGGCCGCCTTCGGCGTCACCACGCCCGGCTTCAAAAAGATGGGCGCGCGCATCGCCGCCGCCGGTCTGCCGACCGTGCTGGTGCAAGAGGGCGGTTACGCCGTGGACGACCTCGCCGCCAACCTCGCCAGCTTCCTGGATGGGTTTGAAGGCGTGACCGCATGACCGCGCCCGCCATGGGCGGAAGCAACCCGCGCGATCCGGTCAAATACGCCCTGATTCTGGCGATCAGCCTGTTTTGGGGGCTGAACTGGCCAGCGGTGAAAACCATCCTGACCCAGGTTCCACCGCTGGGCTTGCGCGCCGTCGGCTTCACGGCGGGGGCGGTCCTGATGCTGGGAGCGGCGAAGCTCGCCGGGCATCGGCTGGCGGTGGACCGGGCCGAACGCCCGGCCCTGCTGCTGGCCGGTCTGTGCAACGTGTTGATTTTCAACCTGTGCAGCGCCTTCGCGCAAACCCTGATGGCGACCTCGCAAGCCGCCATCATCGCCTTCACCATGCCGGTGTGGGCGACGCTGCTGGCGATTCCGCTGCTGGGCGAGCGTCCGGGGCCGCGCCAGATCGCCGGGTTGGCCTGCGGGCTGGCCGGGCTTGGCGTGCTGTTGGGACCGGAAGCGCTGTCGGCCCCGCCCGCCGCCCTGCTCGGCCCGGCCTTGATGCTGATCGCGGCGGTGTCCTGGGCGGTCGGCACCATCGTGATGAAGGGCCGGGTCTGGCGGGCGCACCCGACCGTCATCGCGGGCTGGCAATATGTCGTCTGCGCCCTGCCGATGATCGCCGCCACCGCCTTGACCGAGGTCCGCCCGGCGCTGGCCGATCTGCATGGCGCGGTGTGGGTCGGCTTCGCCTGGCACATCGTCTGTTCGATCTGTCTGGCGCAAGCCCTGTGGTACGTCACCGTCCGCCGCCTGAGCGTGGGGGAGGCGGCGGTCAGCACCCTGTTGATCCCGGTGGTCGGCGTCAGCGGCGCGGTGGTCATTCTGGGCGATCCGCTGACCCTGCGGCTGGCGCTGGCCCTGGCCTTGATCCTGACCGCCGTGGCCTGCGTCCTGGGGGCCGGGTCGAAAAAAACCTGAGACAAAGCTTTAAAAAACGCTGACGCGACGGGGCGGCGGTCGAATAGGCCGCACGCCTGCCCCTTGCGTTGGCCGGGGCTTTGGCGCAAAGACGTTCGGCATCGCTGTTCATCGCGCGGAGCCGCCGAAATGCCGTTTGTCGCCACCTGCGATCTGTTCGACACCTTCAAGGACTCCGCCCGCTTCCTTCAGCCGGGGCTGCGGGATTTCGGCGCGGTCACGCGCTTTTCCGGGACCGTCGTCACCGTCAAATGCGTGGACGACAATTCGCGGGTCAAAGAACTGCTGGCCACGCCGGGCGCCGGCAAGGTTCTGGTGGTCGATGGCGCGGGCAGCCTGCGCTGCGCCCTGATGGGCGACATGATCGCCGCCTCCGCCGTCAAGAACGGCTGGGCGGGCGTCGTCATCTGGGGTTGCGTGCGCGACGTCGCCGAATTGCAAAAACTCGATCTGGGAATCAAGGCGCTGGCGTCGATGCCGCGCGCCTCCACCCGGCGCGACCAGGGGCTGGTCGATGTCCCGGTCGAACTGCCGGGCGCGCTGGTCAATCCCGGCGACGCGCTGTTCGCCGACGAGGATGGCGTCGTTCTGTTGACCGCCGAACAAGCCGCAAGCTTGAAATAAGGCGATTGGCTGAAATGGTCCTACCAGAGACAGGTAATACCAGAAGAAAAGCCGCGCTTTGTTCGGACTGATCTCTGTGTCGGAACGGGCGCGGCCCCTTGCTCTTTGATTTGAGCGGGGATATATAATCACCGTGAGTTCAAGCGGGCCGTCTGCCGGTGTTCACCCAAAGGGCGGCCTTTCATTATGAGGAACCCAGCCGTGCTCGAAGCTTACCGTCAGCATGCGGCCGAACGCGCCGCCCTTGGAATTCCGGCTCTGCCCTTGTCCGCCAAGCAGACGGCCGAGCTGATCGACCTGCTGAAGGCCCCCCCGGCGGGCGAGGAGGCGTTCCTCCTCGACCTCATCACCCACCGCGTCCCGGCGGGCGTGGACGACGCCGCCCGCGTCAAGGCCGGTTTCCTGGCCGCCGTCGCCAAGGGCGCGGACAGCAGCCCGCTGATTTCCAACGTCAAGGCGACGGAACTGCTGGGCACCATGCTCGGCGGCTTCAACGTTCAGCCGTTGATCGACCTGCTGTCCGACGCCGAATGCGGCGCGACGGCGGCGAACGGTCTGAAGAAGACCCTGCTGGTGTTCGATTTCTTCCACGACGTGAAGGCGCTGGCCGACGCGGGCAACGCCAACGCGGTCGCCGTGCTGAAGTCGTGGGCCGACGCCGAATGGTTCACCTCGCGCCCGGAAGTCCCGGAATCGCTGACGCTGACCGTCTTCAAGGTGACGGGCGAAACCAACACCGACGATCTGTCGCCCGCCCCGGACGCGTGGTCGCGCCCCGACATCCCCCTGCACGCCCTGGCGATGCTGAAGAACGCGCGCCCCGGCATCGAACCCGATGAACCCGGCGTGCGCGGTTCCGTCAAGCAGTTGGCCAAGTTGCAGGAAAAGGGCAATCTGGTCGCCTATGTCGGCGACGTGGTCGGCACCGGCTCCTCGCGCAAATCGGCGACCAACTCGGTTCTGTGGTTCACCGGCGAAGACATCCCGTTCGTCCCGAACAAGCGTTTCGGCGGCGTTTGCCTGGGCAACAAGATCGCCCCGATTTTCTACAACACCATGGAAGACGCGGGCGCGCTGCCCATCGAGCTGGACGTCAGCAAGATGGACATGGGCGACGTGATCGAACTGCGCCCCTATGACGGCAAGGCGCTGAAGAACGGCGAGGTCATCGCCGAATTCACCGTCAAGTCGGACGTGATTTTCGATGAAGTGCGCGCCGGTGGCCGCATCCCGCTCATCATTGGCCGTGGCCTGACCGGCCGCGCCCGCGACGCGCTGGGCCTGCCCGCCTCCACCCTGTTCCGCCAGTCGGCGATCCCCGCCGACACCGGCAAGGGCTTCAGCCTCGCGCAGAAGATGGTCGGTCGCGCCTGCGGCCTGCCGGAAGGCACGGGCGTGCGTCCCGGCACCTATTGCGAGCCGAAGATGACCACCGTGGGGTCGCAGGACACCACCGGCCCGATGACCCGCGACGAGCTGAAGGATCTGGCTTGCCTGGGCTTCTCCGCCGATCTGGTCATGCAGTCCTTCTGCCACACCGCCGCTTATCCCAAGCTGGTGGACGTGCAGACGCACCATGAGCTGCCCGCCTTCATCTCGACCCGTGGCGGCGTCGCCCTGCGCCCCGGCGACGGCGTCATCCACTCCTGGCTGAACCGCCTGCTGCTGCCCGACACCGTCGGCACCGGCGGCGACAGCCACACCCGTTTCCCCATCGGCATCTCCTTCCCGGCGGGTTCGGGTCTGGTGGCCTTCGCCGCCGCCACCGGCGTCATGCCGCTCGACATGCCGGAATCGGTTCTGGTCCGCTTCAAGGGCGCGATGCAGCCGGGCGTCACCCTGCGCGACCTCGTCAACGCCATCCCGCTCTACGCCATCAAGGCGGGCCTGCTGACGGTCGAGAAGAAGGGCAAGAAGAACATCTTCTCCGGCCGCATCCTGGAAATCGAAGGTCTGCCGGATCTGAAGGTGGAGCAGGCGTTCGAGCTGTCCGACGCCTCGGCGGAACGGTCGGCGGCGGGTTGCTCCGTGCGCCTCGACAAGGCGCCGATCATCGAATACATGACCTCGAACATCACGCTGATGAAGTGGATGATCGCCAGCGGCTATGCCGAGAAGCGCACCCTGGAGCGTCGCATCAACGCGATGGAGGCGTGGATCGCCGATCCGCAACTGTTGCAGCCGGACGCCGACGCCGAATACGCGGCGGTGATCGACATTGATCTGGCCGACATCAAGGAACCGATCCTGGCCTGCCCGAACGACCCGGACGACGTGAAGACGCTTTCCGAAGTCGCGGGCGACAAGATCGACGAGGTGTTCATCGGCTCCTGCATGACCAACATCGGCCATTTCCGCGCCGCCGGGAAGATCCTCAACGGCAAGTCGGACATCCCGACCCGTCTGTGGATCGCCCCGCCGACCAAGATGGACGCGATGATGCTGAGCGAGGAAGGCTATTACGCCACGCTGGGCAAGGCGGGCGCGCGCATGGAAATGCCGGGTTGCAGCTTGTGCATGGGCAATCAGGCGCAGGTCCGCAAGGGTTCGACCGCCGTCTCCACCTCGACCCGCAACTTCCCCAACCGTCTGGGCATCGACACCCGCGTCTATCTGTCGTCGGCCGAACTGGCCGCCGTCGCGGCGCTGCTGGGCAAGATCCCGACCACCGAAGAGTATCTGGCCCAGGTCAGCGTCCTGAACGCCAAGTCCGACGAAGTCTATCGCTACATGAACTTCGACCAAATCCCGGCGTTCCAGGACGTCGCCGACACGGTCGAGGTCAAGGTCGCCTGACACGGTCCCATGTGACTCGTTGAATGAAAACCCCCGCCGGAGCGATCCGGCGGGGGTTTTTGCTCGGCGGCGATCCATGATTTGGCGGGTTTTACCCCAGCAACGCCGCCGCGTGGTGGCGCAGATGGTCGTCGATGAAGCTGGCGATGAAGAAATAGCTGTGGTCGTAGCCCGGCTGCATCCGCAGCGTCAGCGGATGGCCGACCGCCTCCGCCGCCGCGACGAGCTTTTGCGGCTTCAACTGCGTTTCCAGGAAGCTGTCGCGCTCGCCCTGGTCGATCAGGATCGGCAACCGCTCCGTCGCGTTGGCGATCAGGGCGCAGGCGTCCCACTCCGCCCAACGCGCTCGATCCGGGCCGAGATAACGCCCCAACGCCTTTTCCCCCCAGGGCACAGCCGCCGGGTTGACGATGGGTGCGAAGGCCGACACCGAGCGATAGAAACCAGGATGGCGCAGCGCGCAGACCAGCGCGCCATGCCCGCCCATCGAATGGCCGGAGATCGACCGCCGGTCGTTGAGCGGGAAGGCGCGCTCCACCAGTGCCGGCAACTCCCGCGTCACGTAATCATGCATGCGGTAATGCGCCGCCCAAGGCTGTTCGGTCGCGTCCACATAGAAACCGGCGCCCAAGCCGAAATCCCACGCGCCATCGGGATCGCCCGGCACGCCCTCCCCTCGCGGGCTGGTGTCCGGCGCGACGATGGCGAGGCCGAGTTCCGCCGCCAACCGGAAGGCTCCGGCCTTTTGGCAAAAATTCTCGTCGGTGCAGGTCAGGCCGGACAGCCAATAAAGCGCCGGAACCGTCGCCCCCGCCGCCGCGTCAACCTGCGGCGGCAAGAACAGGGCGAAGGTCATGGCGCAGCCCAGCGTCGCCGATTCATGGCGAAGCCGCAGCAGACGCCCGCCGAACACGCGGGTTTCCGACAGTTGGGTGACATCCCCGGTCATGATTGGACTCACTGGTTGTAGAGGATGACCGACCGGATGCTCTTGCCCTCATGCATCAGATCGAACGCCTCGTTGATGCGGTCCAGACCCATGGTGTGGGTGATGAAGGTGTCGAGTTCAAACTCGCCCGCCAGATAGCGATCCACATAACCCGGCAGCTCGCTGCGCCCGCGCACGCCGCCAAAGGCCGAGCCGCGCCACACCCGCCCGGTGACGAGCTGGAAGGGCCGGGTGGAAATCTCCTCGCCCGCCCCGGCGACGCCGATGATGACCGACTCGCCCCAGCCCTTGTGGCAGCATTCCAGGGCGGCGCGCATGACGTTGACGTTGCCGATGCACTCAAACGAGTAATCGACGCCGCCGTCGGTCATCTCGACCAGAACCTCTTGGATCGGGCGGTCGAAATTCTTCGGGTTGACGACGTCGGTGGCGCCCAACTGTTTGGCGATCTCGAACTTCGATTCGTTGATGTCGATGCCGATGATGCGCGAGGCCTTGGCCATGGTCGCGCCGATGATCGCCGACAGGCCGATGCCGCCCAGACCGAAGATGGCGACGGTCGATCCCGGTTCCACCTTCGCCGTGTTCATGACGGCGCCCATGCCGGTGGTGACGCCACAACCCAACAGGCAGACCTTTTCCAGCGGCGCCGCCTTGTTGATCTTGGCCAGCGCGATTTCCGGCAGCACGGTGTATTCGGAGAAGGTCGAGGTGCCCATGTAATGGGCGATGGATTGCCCCTTCAGCGAAAAACGGCTGGTGCCGTCGGGCATCAGGCCCTTGCCCTGGGTGGCGCGGATCGCTTGGCACAGGTTGGTCTTGCCCGACAGGCAGAATTTGCATTTTCCGCATTCGGGCGTGTAGAGCGGAATCACATGGTCGCCGACGGCGACGGAGGTCACGCCCGGCCCAACCTCCACCACCACGCCGCCGCCTTCATGACCGAGGATGCAGGGGAAAATGCCTTCGGAATCCTTGCCCGACAGGGTGTAGGCGTCGGTGTGGCAAACGCCGGTGGCGACGATGCGGACCATCACCTCGCCCGCCTTGGGGGCGGCCACCTCGACCTCTTCGATTTCCAACGGACGGTTGGCTTCCCAAGCGACGGCGGCGCGTGACAGGACCATGCGGGTTTCCTTCCCAAAGCAAAAACAACGGCGTTGACCGCCAGTGTAAACCGGCGGCGGTCATTGCCAAAACGGCGAATTCAGGGATAGATTTTTGCCATACAGGGACAATGGGGCGCGGCATGAGCGGCTGGGACGGCATCGACGAGTTTGTGGCGGTGGCCGACACCGGCAGCTTTTCCCGCGCGGCGGAACGGTTGCGCGTCTCCTCCTCCCACGTCAGCCGCAGCGTGGCGCGGCTGGAGGATCGCTTGCAGGCCCGCCTGTTCTATCGCACCACCCGCAAGGTCAGCCTGACCGAAAGCGGTCGGGCCTTTTTCGCCCGCTGCCAGCGCCTGATCGACGAGCGCGACGAGGCGGTTCTGGCCATCGGCGATCTTCAGGGCGGCGGCGAGGGCGCGGTCAAGGGGTTGCTGCGCATGACCTGCGCCACCGCCTATGGCGAGCAATTCGTCGTTCCGCTGGTCAACGACCTGATGGAGCGTCATCCGCTGCTGAGCGTCGAGATCGACTTGACCAATCGCCCGCTGGATCTGGTGCAGGAGGGCTTCGATCTGGCGATCCGGTTGGGGCGGTTGGGCGATTCCAGTCTGGTCGCCACCCGCGTCGCGCCGCGCGTCATGCATCTGTGCGCCGCCCCCGCCTATCTGGCCCGGCACGGCGCGCCAGCCAGCCTGACCGATTTGGCCGCGCATGAGTGCCTGATCGGCACCGCTGACCATTGGCTGTTCGACGATGGCGGGCGGGATTGGCTGTTCCGCCCACGCGGGCGTTGGCGCTGCAACAGCGGTTTTTCGGTGCTGGACGCCGCGCTGCGCGGCTTTGGCCTCTGCCAATTGCCCGATTATTACGTCAAGGCCCCCATCGCCGATGGGCGGCTGGTCTCGCTGCTGCCCCAGCACATTCCACCCAACACCGCCGTTTGGGCCGTTTACCCGCAAAAGCGTCACGCCCCGCCCAAGGTCCACGCCGCCATCCGCCATTTGAAGGAAGGGTTGGCGCGGCGGCCCGAATATCGCTGACAGAATCGCTATTAAGAATGATTTGCAATTAGAGCGCCCGCATTTTACGCTCCCTCCCGTTCACCCTGAACAGGAGCCGTCGATGCCGACCACCCCCACCTTCACCGACCACCGCAAGCGCCTTGCCGAACTCAAGACGGCGGAAAATCTGGTGGTGATGACCTTGCGCCTGTGGGCCGAACCGTTGCGGGATCCCGAAAAGGCGCATCCGCATTGGCAAGACGGCTTGACCGCCGCCGGACTGTCCAACGACGCGGCGGTCGCCTTCGACACGGTGATGCGCGTCACCATCGCCGCCGCGCTGCGCCCGCTGGACGTCCACCGCCCGACCTGCCCGTCGCTGGGAACCGACGAGGCGCGGTTGCTGGGCATGATCCGCCTGATCCAACAGGACCGGCACGGCGACGCCGGGGTTTTGCTGGCGGATTGGCTGGCGATGTCGGGGGTCCGCATGGCGCTGGCCCCGCTGTGCATCCTGGCCCACGCGCTGGAACGGGCTGGTCTGTCTCTGCCGACGCCGCGCGAGCACGCTTCGGACGCCGGTCGGGTGATCGACTTCCCGCAATCCCGGCGGATGGCCCGAACCGACCCCGGCGCCCGGCTGCTTCACTGATCCGCCGCGACGCCCCGGCTCTTGCCCCCCGTCACATCACCGCGCCCAACTGCCAGGGCACGAACTCGTTGTCGCCCATGCCGTGCGCCTCGCTGCGGGTGGGCGCGCCGGACGCGGTGTCGAGCATCAGTTGGAACAGCGCCGCCCCGGCTTCGGCGACGCTGACGCCATCGTCCAGGATGATTCCGGCGTTGAAATCCATGTCCAGGCTCATGCGCCGGAACAGCGCGCTGTTGGTGGCGAGCTTCAGCGAGGGGGTCGGCTTGCAGCCATAGGTCGATCCGCGCCCGGTGGTGAAGCAGATCAACGTCGCCCCGCCCGCCACCTGCCCGGTCGCCGACACCGGGTCGTAACCGGGCGTGTCCATGAAGACCAGACCCTGGGGCGCCGCCGGTTCGGCGTAATCGACCACGCCCATCAACCCAGTGCCGCCCGCTTTGGCCACCGCGCCCAGCGATTTTTCCAGAATGGTGGTGATGCCGCCCGCCTTGTTGCCGGGGGACGGGTTGTTGTTCATGTCGCCCTTGTGCATCCGGGTGTAGTCCTCCCACCAACGGATTTGCCCCAGCAGCTTGTCGGCGATGGCCGGGCTGGCGGCGCGCGCGGTCAACAGATGCTCGGCCCCGTAAATCTCCGGCGTTTCCGACAGGATGGCGGTGCCGCCCTGCCGCACCAGCAGATCGACCGCCGCGCCCAAGGCCGGGTTGGCGGTGATGCCGGAATAGCCGTCGGAACCGCCGCATTGCAGCCCGACCGTCAGATGACGCGCCGGAACCGTCTGGCGGGTGACGGCGTTGGCGGCGGGCAGCATGGCCTTGACCAGGGCGACGCCGCGCTCCACCGTTTCGCGGGTGCCGCCCTCGTCCTGGATGGTCAGGCGGGCGAGCAGACCCTCGGGGCGCGGAGCGAGGCTGTCGGCCAGCGGGGCGAGCTGGTTGACCTCGCAACCCAGGCCGATCAGCAGGATTCCGGCGAAGTTCGGGTGATCGGCGTAGCCGCGCAGGGTGCGGCGCAGGATCGCCAGCCCCTCGCCGCTGCCGCTCATGCCGCAACCGCTGCCGTGGGTGATGGCGACGACGCCGTCAACGTTGGGAAACTCGGCCAGCGCGTCGCCCTTGAAGGCTTCGGCGATGTAGCGGCAGACGGTGGCGGAGCAATTCACGCTGGCGATGACGCCGATGTAATTGCGCGTGCCGACTTTGCCGGACGAGCGGACGATGCCCTGAAACGTCGCGTCCTCCGTCACCGTCGTTGGTTGGTAGGCGCCGCCGATGGCCTCGTCGAGCCGGGCGTCGCCCATGCCCAGATTGTGGACATGGACATGCGCGCCCGCCTCGATCGGCTGCGTCACGCTGCCGATGACCTGCCCGTATTTCAGCACCGGCGCGCCAAGGTCGAGCGCCCGCAGCGCGATCTTGTGGCCGCTGGGGATGGCGTCGCGCGCCACGCCGGTGAAATCGCCGACCTGCACGGGGCTTCCCGCCGCAATCTCGCGGGTGGCGACGGCGACGGAATCGGCGGGGTTCAGCAGGATGAGAGCGGGCGCGGTCATCGGTTCGGCGTCCTTTTGAGGCGGGTCAGGTTAGAGGCGGGTCAGGGCGGCGCGCAAACGCGCCTGCGGGATGGACAGAGACAAATCGGCGGCCAGCGCCACAACAGGGGCCAGACGGCGTTGGATCTTGTCGGCGTGGTTTTGCGCGATGTCGGCCAAACGGTGATCCAGGAAGGGATTGAGGAAACGGTCGCGCACGCTGTCGCGGTAGGCTTCGGCCTCCGCCCCCTGGCCCAGCGCGGCGAAGACCGGCAAGACCTCCTCCCGCCACAGCGCTTCCAGATCGTCGCGGATGGCCGTGGCGTTCATCGCCTGGAACACGGTTTCCTCCGGCGCGCGCCCCTCCCTCAGCCAGCCGTCGGCCAGCCAGGTGTGACCAAGGTTGAGCAGATGCAGCTTCAACCGCTCCACCGGGGCCAGCTCGTCCACCAGTTGGATCGCCGGGTGAGTGCAAGGCAGAGTCAAACCGTCTTGCCGTTCGATGGCCCACAGGGCGTAGGGTTCGGCCACCGCGCCGACCGGGCGCAACGGCTCCGACACGATGCGGTCCACCAGACTGTTGGCCCAGCGGCAATCCTCGGACAGATAGCGCAAAAAGGCGTCGGGCAGGCCCCAGGCGGCGGCGAGATCGCCGACGATCCGCTTCAACTGGTCGCCGTTGCGCGACACCAATTCGCAGGGAAACAGCGACAGGGGCGCCGCCCCGTTCCGCCAACGGTGATGCAGCAGAACCAGCAGCTTGGCCGGAAAGCTGCGCGGGGCTTGGTCGGGCTGGTCGAGCAGCGACGGCCCGTCGGCGGGATCCAAATGATAGCCCCGGTCGCCGGTGTTCGACAGGATGACCCGAACCTCCCCCGCCGCCAAGTCGCGCAGGCGCCGCCAATCGCGTTGCGCCTGAAAGGCGGCGGCGACGGCGTGGCAGCGCTGTTCCGCATCAATCACCGCGCCGTTGTGCCGCCCGCGCACCCGCACCGGATAACCGGCGCCATCCGCCAGCGCGGCGATTCGGGTGGCGCTGTCGGCGCTGTCGGTCGTCTGCACCACGGCGATGCGGCCCAGCGCCTCCCCCCGTTCCAGCGCTTCGGACACGAACAGGTCGGCGTGGGCTTGCAGGAAACGGCTGGTGCCGAATTGCAGGATCGGGGTGGCGTCGGTCATCGTCTCAGCACTCCACCAGCGCCTTGACCACCCCGGCGGACGGGGCCAGCAGATCGGCGAACAGCTCCGGCACCTCGGCCAGCGTCATCCGGTGGGTGTTCAGCGCGGCGTCGGGGATTTGGCCCGCCCGCATCGCCGTCAACACGGTGTCGAAATCCTCCACCGTCGCGTTGCGGCTGCCCATCAGCGTCATTTCCCGCTTGTGGAATTCGGGATCGGAAAAGCCGATGGTCGCGCCGACGATGGACACCAGCACATAGGTGCCGCCATGGGCGACGAATTGGAAGCCGCGCTCCATCGCCTTGGGGTTGCCGGTGGCGTCGAACACCCGGTCGAAAAACACCCCGTCGGTCAGCGCCGACAATTCGGCCTCGTCGGTCGGGCTGAGTTGGACGGCGGCGGCGATGGGCAGATGGGCGCGGCCAAAGGCCAGCCGATCCGCGCGCCCGTCCAGCAGGGTGACGGCGGCGCCGCGCAGCCCCGCGAAGATCGCCACCGCCATGCCGATGGGGCCGGCCCCGACGACCAGAACGCGCTGCCCGGCCTCGACCTGCCCGCGCCGGACGGCGTGCGCGCCGATGGCGAGGAACTCCAGCATCGCCGCCTGATCCAGCGTGATGCCGTCGGCCTTGTGCACGAAGGCTTCGGGCAGGCTGAGATATTCGGTGAAGGCGCCGTCGCGGTGAACGCCCAAAACCTGGATGTTCTGGCAGCAGTTGGTTTTGCCCTGGCGGCAGGCGTGGCAGGCGCCGCAGGACAGATAGGGCATGACGAACACCGGGTCGCCCGCCGCCAAGCGGCTGCCGTCCGGCGCCTCCTCGACGATGCCGGACAGCTCATGGCCCATGACGCGGGGGTACTGCAAATAGGGCTGGTTGCCGGTGAAGATGTGCAGATCGGTGCCGCAGACGCCGACGCGCTTCACCCGCAGCAGAATCTCCCCGTCGCCGCGCGTCGGCTTGGCTCGGGTTTCCGCGCGCAGCGCGCCGGGGGTGTCGCAAATGACGGTCAGCATGAGAAAGCCTCGACAGGAAAAAGGGCGGAGGGGCCGGGGAACGCGGCGCGAGGCGCGTCCCCCGGCGACGGGTTGGGTCAGTTCAGCATCTCGGCGGGCAGGCCGACGCCGTTGTATTTCTTGTAAATCGCGTCCAGCTTGCCGTTGCGCAAATTGGCGTGGACCCACTCATTGACCACCGCGCGCAGGGCGTCGTCGCCCTTGCGGATGCCGATGGCGTAGGGGTTGGTTTTGACCACCAGCTTGACCTCCAACGGGTCGTTCGGGCGGCGGGCGTTGACCGAGGCCATGGTCTGCGGCGAGGACGCCATGATGTTCACCTGCCCGGAAATCAGCGCGGTGATGAGGGTGGCGTCGTCGTCGTAACGCACCATCTCCGCCCCTTGCGCCTGGGCGGTGACTTCCTTGTCGTTGGTCGAGCCGCGCGTGGTGCCAAGGCGCTTGCCGACGACGTCCTTCAAATCCTTGATCGTCACGCTTTTCGGCGCGGCGATGACGATCTGGATCACGCCGTAGGGATCGGAAAAGTCGATGACCTTCTTGCGCTCTTCGCTGATGCTGAAGGACGCCATCACCAGATCGGTCTTGCCGGTCAGCAGGAAGGGCACGCGGTTCGGGCTGGTCACTTGCACGAGATCGAGCGTGTAGCCGAGATCGGCGGCCAGCAGCTTGGCGCTTTCCACGTCGGAGCCGGTCGGCTGCATCGACGCGTCGTTCATGCCGAAGGGCGGCGAGCCGAGATCAAGCGCGATGCGCAGCGTCTTGCTGGCCTTGATGGCGTCCAGGCTGTCGGCCAGCGCCGGAACGGCGGCGGCGGCGAGCAGGGCGAACCCGGCGGCGGCGACGAACATCCTGCGATTCATGGAATCCTCCTGTGTGGCGTTTGTTTGTTTTTGATGGGTCGCGCGGGCACGATGACACGCGCCAACGCGTGGAAATCCACCTATGGATCCGTCATCCCCGCGAAGGCGGGGATCCAGACGTATCCATAGGGTTCGCCCCGCAAACTCTGGATCCCCGCCTTCGCGGGGATGACGACGGACCCCTGTGTTTCTCCGTGTTCGCGTCAAAGCCCGTTGCCGATGAAGGCGCGCAATTCCGGCGTTTGCGGATCGTCGAGCATCGCGCCGGTTCCGGTTTCCCAGACGCGGCCCTGATGCATGTAAACGACTTTCGAGGCGACCTTGCGGGCGAAGGCCATTTCGTGGGTGACGAGGATCATGGTCATCCCCTCGCGCGCCAGCGTCTCCATGACCTTCAGCACCTCCCCCGTCAGTTGGGGGTCGAGGGCGGACGTCACCTCGTCGAACAGCATCAGCTTGGGCCGCATGGCCAGCGAGCGGGCAATGGCGACGCGCTGCTGCTGCCCGCCGGAGAGCTGTTCGGGATATTGGTCGGCCTTCGCCTCCAACCCGACGTGAGACAGCACCTCGCGCGCCAGATCGCGGGCCTCCCCCTTGGACAGCGCCTTCACGCAGGTCGGGGCCAGCATGATGTTCTGTTCGACCGTCAGATGCGGGAACAGGTTGTAGCTTTGAAAGACGATGCCGACGTCGCGGCGCAGCGCGCGGCGGTCGAGCGCCGGGTCGTGGATGGCGTGGCCGCAGACCTGGATCGTGCCCTGCTGGATGGTTTCCAGCGCGTTGATGCAGCGCAGCGCGGTGGATTTGCCCGAACCCGATTGGCCGATGATGGCGGCGACCTCGCCCACCCCGACGTCGAAGGACACGCCGTCCAGCACCTTCAGCGCGCCGAAGCTCTTGTGGACGTTGGACAGGCTGACGACGGGCGACAGGGGGGACGACAGGGTGGACGACATGGGAGAATTCTCCGATTGCGCGCGCGGGGCTTTAGCGACGGCTGACATTGAGTTTTCTCTCCAGGCTGCGGCTCCAGGTCGAGAGCGGGAAACAGAGGGCGAAGTAGAACAGGGCGACGGTGACGAAGATCGTGAACGGCTCGAAGATCGAGTTGTTGATGAGCTTGCCCGCCTGCGACAGCTCGACGAAGCCGACGACCGAGGCCAGCGAGGTGTTCTTGACGATCTGCACCAGGAACCCGACGGTGGGCGCCGTGGCCATGCGCAGCGCCTGCGGCAGGATCACCCGCGTCATCCGCTGCCAGCGGGTCAGGGCCAGACATTCGGCGGCCTCCCACTGGGTTTTCGGCACCGATTGGATGCAGCCCCGCCAGATCTCGGCGAGAAAGCCGGAGGAATAGACGGTCAAGCCGGCCCCAGCGGCGAGGATGGCGGGAACCCCGCTGAAGCCGGCGACGGCGACGCCGAAATAGATCAGGAACAGCAGGATCAGCAGGGGCGTTCCCTGCACAATCTGGATGTAGACGATGGCGGCGGCGCGCACCGCCAAACTGCCCGACACGCGGGCCAGCGCCACGGCGAAGCCCAGCAGCCCGCCGCCGACAAAGGCGATCAGCGACAGCCCGACCGTCCACAACGCCGCCCAGGCGAGAAACTCGACATGGATAAGACCAAAGCTTTGCATGGCGGTTCCCCTTACAGCGCGGTGCCGAGTTTGCGCCGACGCGCGAAGACGCCCATGCCGAACAGCCAGAAGGCGACGCGCACGACAAAGGACAGCAGCAGGTACAAAAGCCCGACGACGATGTAGGTTTCAAAGCTGCGGAAGGTGTCGGACTGAACCCGGTTGGCGACCGCCGTCAGCTCCTCCGCCGAAATCTGCGAGGTGATGGAGGAGGCCAGCATCAGCAACACATATTGGCTGGTCAGCGCCGGATAGACCCGCTCCACGGCGGGGCGCAGGATGACGTGCCAATAGGTTTGCGCCCGGCTCAAGCCCAGACAATCGGCGGCTTCCAACTGCGCCTTGTGCACCGATTCCAGACCGGCGCGCACAATCTCGCTGGTGTAGGCGCCGACATTGACCACCAGGGCCGCCACCGCCGCCATGTTGGCGCTGACATGCACGCCCAGCGTGGCGATGCCGAAATAAACCAGGAAGATCTGAACCAGCAGCGGCGTGTTGCGGATGATTTCGACATAGGCGGCGACCGCCCATTTGACGGCGGGCGGCCCATCGGCCCGACCAATGGCGCACAACGTGCCGACGACGAAGCCAAGCACGGTGGCGACCGCCGACAATTGCAGCGTCAGCCACATCCCCATGGCGAATTCCGGCCAATAGGGCAGCAGCGCGGCGAAATCAAACTGGTAACTCACAGCGGAATCCTCAGCGGATCCCCAGCGCGGACGCGACAATTCTCGCGCGGTGACGCGGCTTGCATGGCCCTCCCCCTCTCCTGTTTGGCGGCGGGCGTTTGGCCCGCGCGATCCGCCTTTCCGGCGGCCTTGAAGAAACGATAGGGGGACGGATTGTTTTGGTCAAGCCAATTTGCCAATTTTCTTAAATTGGCTTGACCAAGGCGAAAACCATGAGAATTTCAGGGATTTTTCGTCGGAACGCAGGTTTCTTGCGCGGTCATTCTCTTTTTGGTAAGGCCAATCAGCGCGAAACGCGCGCCAACCTGTCAGTCCACATGGAACAGCTCATCCATCATCGCCCAATGTTCGCCCGGCGCGCGGCTGGACAGGGGGACTTGGCAGGGGCTGCAAAAGCTCCACCAGCGTTGGGTTTCCGGGTCGGCGGCGATGGCGGCCATGTCGGCATCAAAATCCTCCCCGTTATACTCCCAGCAGCCGAACAGCAGATTTTCCGGCTCGCGCAGGAAGATCGTGTAGTTGCGGATGTTGGATTGGGCGATGCGGGCCAGAACCTGCGGCCAGACGGCGGCGTGCAGGCGACGGTACTCGTCGATCTTGTCCGGCGCGATGCCGATCACCATGCCCATGCGCTGCATTCGCGTCTCCCTCACTCAAAGCCATAAAAACGGCGGGCGTTGTCGCCGAACACCGCCGGGTGCGCGCTGGGCGGAATCAGCGCCCGGCACAGAGACAGCCAACCCTCATAGTCCCCGGCGAGCCGCAGCACCGGCCAATCGCTGCCCCAGATCAAACGATCCGGTCCGAACAGGGTGAACAGCGTCTCCACATAGGGGCGGATGTCGTCGAGGCCCGTGCGCGCACCGGCCTCCGTCAACAAGCCCGACAGCTTGCAGCACAGGTTGGGCCGGTCGGCCAACGCGGCCATGTCGGCGGTCCAATCGGGCGAACCGCCTTGCGCGATCTCCGGCTTGGCCCCATGGTCGATGACGATGGGCAGGTCGGGAAAACGCCGGGCGAAGCGCAGCAGGGCGGGCAGATGGCGCGGCAAGACCAGCGCGTCGAAACGCAGCCCCGCCGCCTGCATCGCGGCGATGGCCGGATCCAGCGCCGGATCGTCCAGCCATTCCGGCTCCAAATCCTGAAGCATCGGGCGCAGGCCCTTGAGCGCCGGGTGGGCCGCCAGCGCCGCGATCTGCGACGGCGCGTCCGCGCCCTTCAAATCGACCCAGCCGACGACGCCCCGGACAAAGCCATGGCGGTCGGCCAGATCCAGCAGGAAACGGGTGTCGTCCACCGACGGCAGCGACTGCACCAGAATGGTGCCATCAACGCCGCTTTCAGCCAGCAACGGCGACAGGTCGGGCGGCAGGAAATCGCGGTGGATCGCCGCCAATTCGGGCGGCGGCCATTGCCCGGCGCGAACGTCCATCCGCCAGAAATGTTGATGCGCGTCGATCACCATGGCTCAGGCTCCCGCCGGAACCGGCGCGGCTTCGTCGATCAGGCCGCGCGTTTTCAACGCCTGCCAGAAATCCGCCGGGATGGGGCTGCGGAACCACGCGATGTTGGTTTCCAACTGGGCGCGGGTGCGCGCGCCGGTGACGCAGCTCGCCACCGCCGGATGGGCCAGCGGGAATTGCAGGGCGGCGGCGGGCAGTTCGACGTTGAAATCACGGCAGGCGGCGGCCAGCGCCTCGACCCGCGCGATCATGTCGGGCGGGGCGTCGGCGTAGTTGAACTTGCCGTTGCCGACGAGAATCCCGGAATTGAACACCCCGGCGGCGACGATGGCGTGCCCCGCCGCGACGCAGCTTTCGAGGAAAGGCGACAGGCTGGCTTGCTCCAACAGGGTGTAGCGCCCGGCCAGCATGGTGCAATCCAGGTCGATTTCCTGCATCGCGTCCCGCACGACCTCCCACTCGTTCACCCCCAGCCCAATGGCCGACACCCGACCGTCACGCCGCAACTCGTCGAGCGCGCGGAAGCCGCCGCCGTCGGTTAATTGCCGCCAATAATGATCGTGGCGTTCGCCATGGGTGACGCGGCCAATGTCATGGACATAGAGGATGTCGATGCGGGCCAGCCCCAGCCGCTGCAAGGAATCCTCGACCGACCGCAGAATCCCGTCCTGCGAATAATCATAAACCTGATGGAAGGGCAGCGGATCGGCCCAGCCGTTGGCGTCCACCCCCGACACCCGCGCGCCGTCGGCGTTCGGGCGGATCAAGCGCCCGACCTTGGTGCTGAGCACGAACTCGTCGCGCGGGCAGTCGCACAGCGCCGCGCCCAACCGGCGTTCCGACCGGCCATAGCCGTAATAGGGGGCGGTGTCGAAAGAGCGGATCCCGTTTTCCCAGGCGCAGGCCACGGCATCCTCGGATTCCGCCGGGGCGCTGGCCCGGTAAAGCCCGCCCATCTGGGCGCAGCCCAGCCCAAGAACCGGAATCGCCAGACCGGAGCGCGGAAGGGACCGCCGTTCGTCAAGGGATGTCATGTCGCTGTCGCCATGGTTGGGAAAGACAGGGGTAGGCAAAAAGACGGGCGCGCGTCACGAGGGAGAGGGATGGACGCGCGCCCGGTTCAGGATGGATGGAGACGGAAACGGGCGATCAGTACAGAACGTTCTTGGCTTCCGGCTGCTCGATGTTGGCCTTGTTGACCAGCACCACGCCGGTGTCGAGGAACTTCGGAATTTTCTCGCCGCCCAGCAGCTTCGTGATGCTCTGCACGCCGAGATAGCCCATCTGGTAGGAACCCTGAACGG
This sequence comes from Azospirillum cavernae, assembly GCF_003590795.1. Lineage (GTDB taxonomy): Bacteria > Pseudomonadota > Alphaproteobacteria > Azospirillales > Azospirillaceae > Azospirillum > Azospirillum cavernae. The sequence continues at coordinate 680,542 of NZ_QYUL01000003.1, read as the reverse complement.
CGATGGCCTCCAGCGTGCCGTCCTTGACGAAGCCTTGCAGATCCTGGTTGCCGTCAAAGCCGACGGCGACGACGCGGCCCGCCTTGCCCGCCTGGGTCAGGGCGCGGCCCATGCCGATGGCGGTCGGCTCGTTGGCGCCGAAAACGCCCTTCAGATCCGGGTTGGCGGCCAGCATGTCGGTGGTCTGGTTCAGCGCCGTCGCCATCTGCGACTGCGAATAGAAGGGGCCGACGATCTTAAGCTGGGAATTCGCCTTGATGTATTTGGTGAAGCCGCCAACCCGACCGATCTCCGACCCCGCCCCGGCGACGTAGGACATGACGGCGATCTTGCCGGTGGTCCCGACCTTGTCGATCAACGCCTTGGCGCACAGCTCGCCCGCCTTCTCGTTGTCGGTGGCCAGGAAGGATTGGTAATATTGCTTGCCGCTGTCGGAGATTTGCGAGTCGATCAACACCACCGGGATCTTCGCTTCCCACGCCTTCTTCAGCGCCGGAACCAGCGCGTCGGGGTCGGACGGGGCCAGCACGATGCCCGCGACTTTGCGGTTGACCGCGTTTTCCACCATGTTCACCTGATCGGCGATGGCGGATTCCGAAGCGGGACCCTGAAAGGTCATGCTGTAGCCGCTGGCTTCCTTCTGCGCGGCGGTCGCGCCCTTCTGCACATTCTGCCAGAAGGTCGAATTCACGGTCTTCACCACCACGGCGATTTCCTTGTCGGCGGCCAACGCCGATCCGGCGGCCAGAGCCAGAACGGAAACCAGACAGGCCGAGACGATCTTGCGCATGTTTCACTCCCAAAGATTTTTGATGGTTGTTCGGTGACTGAAGGCGGTGATGGTAAGGCGGCGATGGAGAACCGGCGGGTCAGCGGCGGTTGCGGATCTGGTCGATCCACACCGTCAGCAGAATGACCAGCCCGATGATGATCTGCTGGGTGAAGGCCGAAACGCCGTTCATGTTCAACCCGTTGCGCAGAATGCCGATGACGAAGGCGCCAATCGCCGTGCCGGAGATGGTGCCGACCCCGCCAATCAGCGAGGTGCCGCCGATGACCGCGCTGGCGATGGCGTCCAACTCGTACATCACCCCCTCGTTCGGTTGGGCGGTGACGAGGCGGGACATCAGCACGCAGCCGGTCAGACCGGCCAGACTGCCCGACAGGATGTAGGTGACAAGGGTGACGCGGGCGACGTTGACGCCCGACAGCCGCGCCGCTTCGGCGTTGGAGCCGACGGCGTAGATGTGACGGCCCAGCGTGGTGCGGCTGAGCATCACCGCGACGGCGATGGCGGCGACCACCATCAAAATGACCGGGTAGGGGATGCCGGGAAACACCACGTTGGGGAACCCGTCGTCGCCGATGGTGACGACGCGGAACAGCGCGCCGTTGCCCAACTCGCCAAAGGACTCGCCCAGGCCCGACACGGCGCGCGCCCCGGTGATCTGCAAGGCGACGCCGCGCGCCACCAGCATCATGCCCAGCGTGGCGATGAAGGGCGGCAGCTTCAGCCGGGTGACGCACAAGCCGTTCAGCAGGCCGCAAAAGGCCCCGACCAGGATGCCCAGCCCCATGCCCAGCGGCACCGGAACCCCGGCCTTAACCGCCAGCGCCGCCACCACCCCGGCCAGCGCCAGCACGGAGCCGACCGACAGATCAATCCCGCCGGTGATGATGACGCAGGTGGCGCCAATGCCCAGATAGGCGATGGACGTGACCTGAAGCGCGATGGTCATGCCGTTGTTGACGCTGAGAAAGGCGTCGCTGGTCATCGCGAACACGGCGACCAGCAGCATCAGGCTGGCCAGCGCCGCGAATTTCTGGATCAGGTCTTTTTTCTTGTCGTTCATCATGCGGGCCTTTGGCTCACCCGGCTCGCGCGCCGATGGGGGGGCTGAGTTGGTGGTGGTGCTGATGTCGCTCATGGCGTTGCGGCTCCCGGCGCGGTCGGGCGGCTGTGGCCCGAGGCGTGATGCATGATCTCTTCCTGGCTGGTGTCGCGCGTGTTCAAAACCGCCGTCAGACAGCCTTCGTGGAACACGGCGACGCGGTCGGTCAGGCCCAAGATCTCCGGCAATTCGGAGCTGATGAGGACGACGCCGATGCCTTGCGCGGCCAGCCGGTCCAGCAGTTGGTAGATGGCGAATTTCGCGCCGACGTCGATGCCGCGCGTCGGCTCGTCAAAGAACAGGATGCGCGATTGCCGGAGCAGCCATTTGCCAATGACGATCTTTTGCTGGTTGCCACCCGACAGCAGTTTCGCCACCTGATGGGGCGACGGGGTGCGGATCGACAGCAGATCGATGTAGGTTTTGGCGGCCTTGGCCTCCGCCTCGAAATCAATGAAACCGAAGCGGTTCGACATCGCGTCCATGGTGGCGAGCGTCAGATTCTGCACCACCGACATTTTGATCGCCAGCCCGTGGCTTTTGCGGTCTTCCGACAGATAGGCGAGGCCATGGTCGATGGCGTCGCGCGGGCTGCGCACGGTGATGTCGCGGTCGCCCAACCGGATGCGCCCGGAATCCAGCGGATCGGCCCCGAAAATGGCGCGCGCCACCTCGGTGCGCCCGGCCCCCATCAACCCGGCAAAGCCCAAAATCTCGCCGCGCCGCAGCTCGAACCCGACGTCGTGGAAGACGCCCCGGCGGGTCAGGCCGCTGACCGACAGCAAAACCTCGTCGGTCGGAACCGAGGTGCGTTCGGGAAACTTCTCTTCCAGCGAGCGGCCCACCATGCGGGCGACGATGTCGTCCACGCTGGTCGCCGCGAAATCATGGGTGGAGACGTAACGCCCGTCGCGCAGCACCGTCACCCGGTCGACAATCGCCGCCATCTCGTCCAGCCGGTGGGAGATGTAGACGATGCCCACCCCCTCCCGCTTCAGCTCGTGGATCACCTGGAACAGCAGCGCCGTTTCGGATTCGGTCAGGGACGAGGTCGGCTCGTCCATGATGACGATTTCGGCGTTCAGCGACAGCGCCTTGGCGATTTCCACCATCTGGCATTGGGCGACCGACAGGCTTTTCACCAGCGCGTCGGGCCGGATGTCCACCCCCAGCCGGTCCAGACAGGCCTGCGCGTCGCGCCGCAGCGTCGCGCGGTCGATGAACCAGCCGCGTTTGGGTTCGCGCGCCAGATAGATGTTTTCGGCCACCGACAGATGCGGGATCAGGTTCAGTTCCTGATGGATGATGGCGATGCCCGCCCGTTCGGCGTCGAGCGAATTGGCGAAGCGGCGCGCCTCACCTTTGTAGGCGATGCCGCCGCCGTCGGGCTGATACTGGCCGCTAATGATCTTCATCAGGGTCGATTTGCCCGCGCCATTTTCCCCGCACACCGCGTGAACCTCGCCGCGCCGCAGGTCGAAACAGACCTCGTCAAGCGCGCGCACGCCGGGGAAATGTTTGCTGACGTTGGTCAGCCGCAACACTTCGGCGCCGATGGCGGCGCTCTGAAATTCGGGCGTGGCCCGGCTGACGGTGGACGGCGTCATGCTTCCTCCCAATCTGCGCCAAGCCATTGAGCTTGCGCGCGGTCCCACTCTGTTCGGTGGTTTGGGGCCGCCCGGAAAACAGCGCGGTCGGCCCTGGCGAAAACGATAGGAGCACGGATTGTTTTGGTCAAGCCAATTTACCAAAATTTCTAAATTGGCTTGACCATGTAGTGAAAGATACGATTTCTGGCATCACTTCGGCATGAAACGCCAATGGCGCGCTTGTTGATCACCAAATCAACCTATATGGTAAGGCCAATTCACCGGGAGCCGCGCGCATGTCCAATCTGGTCAAACCCATCGAAACGCGCCGCCTGTACCAGCAGGTGGCCGACCAGATCCGCGCGCTGATCGCCAGCAACGCCATCACTCCGGGAACCCGCCTGCCGCCCGAACGCGATCTGGCCCAGCAATTGGGCGTCTCACGCCCATCCCTGCGCGAGGCGTTGATCGCGCTGGAGATCGACGGCAGCGTCGAGATTCGCATGGGGTCGGGCGTCTATGTCTGCCCGCCCGCCGAACGGCCCGCCCCGACGACCACCGCCGCGCTGGGCGAAAGCCCGTCGGAGCTGATGCAGGCCCGCGCGGTGATCGAAGGGTCGGCGGTGGTGCTGGCTTGCGCCCGCGTCACCGCCGAGGGGCTGGCCCGTCTGCGCGACACGCTGACCCGCATGCGGGCGGAGATGGAGCAGGGCGGCCACCCGGTGGAACAGGACAAGCAGTTCCATTTGACGCTCGCGGCGCTCAGCGGCAACAGCGTGCTGGTGCGGCTGGTGGGGGAGTTGTTCGACGAACGCCACAGCCCGATTTCCTCCCAACTGCGCGAGCGGTTCGACAGCAGCCAAACCTGGCAAGCGGCGCTGGACGAGCATGAGGCGATCCTTCAGGCGCTGGACGCCGCCGATCCGCTGGCCGCGCAAACGGCGATGCGCCAGCACCTGAAGGCCTCGACCGACCGCTGGATCAGCAGCTGACGCAGATCTGGCGCTGCTGGCCCAAGCCCTGGATGCCCAACTCCATCCGGTCGCCCACCTTCAAATAAACCGGCGGCTTCTGGCCCAGCCCGACGCCGGGCGGCGTGCCGGTGGAAATGATGTCGCCGGGGCGCAGGCTCATGAAACGCGACAGGTAGGACACGACGAAGGCGACGCCATAGACCATCGTCCGGGTCGAACCGTTCTGATAGCGGTGGCCGTTGACCTCCAACCACATGTCAAGCGCCTGCGGGTCCGCCACCTCGTCCTTCGTCACCAGCCAGGGGCCGACCGGGCCGAAGCTGTCGCAGCTTTTGCCCTTGGTCCACTGGCCCTGATGCTCAAGCTGAAAGGCGCGTTCCGACAGATCGTTGATGACGCAGTAACCGGCGACATGGTCCAGCGCGTCGGCTTCGGAGACGTATTTCGCCGTCTTACCGATGACGACGCCGAGTTCGACCTCCCAATCGGTCTTGACCGAGCCGCGCGGGATTTCAACCGGATCGTTCGGCCCCTGAATGGCGCTGGTCGCCTTCATGAAGATCACCGGCTCCGTCGGCACGGTCGCGCCGGTTTCCGCCGCGTGGTCGGAGTAATTCAGGCCGATGCAGATGAATTTCCCGGTCCCGGTCACGCAAGGCCCCAGCCGAACCGCCGGATCGACGATGGGCAGGCTGTCCAACGGCAGCGCGGCCAGCGCGGCCAACCCGTCGGGCGACAGCGTCGCGCCCGCGATGTCGGCGACATGGGCCGACAGGTCGCGGATGCGGCCCTCGCTGTCCAGAACGCCCGGCTTCTCGGCCCCCGGTTGGCCATAACGCAACAGTTTCATCGTAAGCTTCCCGTTCGCAAAATCAGGTGTTCGACCAGCCGCCATCCATGGCGATGGCTTGCCCGGTCATGAAGGCGGATTCATCGGCGGCCAGGAACACGGCCAGCGCCGCGACCTCTTCCGCCGTGCCCAGTCGGCCCATCGGCTGGCGGGCGATGAAGGCGGCGCGCGCCGTGTCGTAATCGCCCAGCGCCCGCATGCGGTCGTGCAGCGACGGGCTGTCCACCGTGCCGGGGCAAATGGCGTTCACGCGGACGCCGCGCGTCACGTAATCGGCGGCGACCGATTTGGTCAGGCCAACCACGGCGGCCTTGGTCGTCCCATAGATGAAGCGGTTCGGCGCCCCGATGATCGAGGAGGCGACCGAGGCCATGTTGATGATCGACCCGCCCCCCGCCTCCAGCATGCCGGGCAGGAAGGCGCGGATCATCCGGTACATCGACCGGACGTTCAGCGTCACCGACTGGTCGAAGGCGTCTTCGTCGCAGTCCAGAATCGTTCCGGCGTGGACATAGCCCGCGCAGTTGAACAGCACCGACGGGGCGGGCGTCGCGGCGGCGAAGGCGGCGATGGCCGCCGGGTCGCACACGTCGAGCCGCTGCGGCGTGACGCCCGGCACGTCGGCCAGTTCGGCCAGCAGCGCGTCGTTGATGTCGGTGGCGATGACCCGCGCGCCTTCGGCGGCGAAGGCCAGGGCGGCGGCCCGGCCCATGCCCTGGGCGGCGGCGGTGACGATGGCGGTCTTGCCGTGCAGTCTGGCGGCCATGGCTGGCGCTCCCCTCCCCTTGCGCGGCCCGATGGTCCGGGCCGCTTCCGGTGATCCGCGTCACGGATCGTTGGGTCCTGCATACACAACATTGCTTTACCTGTAAATCGTCATTTCATAGTGACGACGCACTTTCAGTCGAGGGACAGCGTGTCGGAGATGCGGCGCGCCGCCTCGCCCAACGCCGCCAAAAGCTCTTCCGGCTCCTTCGGATTCTGCCGGGTGCGCAGATAGGGGCAGGTCAGGGCGGCGACCGCGCCGCCTTCATGGCTTTCCAGGATGGGATGGGACAGATCGACCACCGCCTCGGAAATGCCGCTGGGGCGGCGGACATGCCCGGCGGCGCGCACGCCGTCCAGGGTTTGGGTCAGCGCGTCCAGATCAATCCACGGATCCTCGCGGCGCAGATCCTCATAGACGCGATGGCGGCGGCGGGCGCTCATGAAAGCCAACAGGCAATGGCCCGATCCGGTCAGCACCAGCGGCTGGCGGTAGCCGATGCGCACGGTGAAGCCGATGTGGCTGGTGCTTTCCACCCGCGCGATCACCGCGATCTGGGTTCCCGACTGCACCGCCAGATGACAGGCGTAGCCGGTGCTTTCGGCAAAGGCGTTCATCGTCGGCAGGGCGATTTCCACCAGCGAGCGGTTGACCGGGCGGTTCATCCCCAGCCGGAACAGCCGGTCGGTGACGCGGAAACGGTCGTCACCCTCGGTACGCTCGATGTAGCCGCGTTCGGCCAGCACCGAGACCATGCGGAAAATCTCGCCCTTGGTCCGCCCCACCCCCTCGCCGATCTGTTGCAGCGATTGCGGATCGCGGCGTTCGGACAGGAACTCCAGTATGTCGAGGCCCTTTTCCAGGGCCGGGGCGGAGTAGCGCCGCTCCTTGTCGCCGGATTCAGGGTTGGCGGACTCAGAGGCGTCGGTGGGGTCGATGTCGGACTCGCTCACGCGGGAACCCTCATGATGTCTTGACGCGCCATTTCATATATGATTATCCATTTCACAGAGAAAACGCTCCATCAAAAATCACGGGGAGGCGACATGCCCGACGAGATCCGCATCACCGGCCACCGCAGCTACGATATTCGCTTTCCCACCTCCTCGCAAAAGGATGGATCGGACGCGATGAACGCCGATCCCGACTATTCCGCCGCCTACGTCGTGTTGGAGACGTCGGGCGGCCTGGAAGGCCATGGCCTGACCTTCACCATCGGGCGCGGCAACGATCTGTGCCGGGCCGCCATTGATCTGCTGATGCCGCGCCTGATCGGGCTGAGCCTGTCGGACATCACCGCCGACATGGGCGCCTTCTGGCGGCACATCACCGGCGATTCGCATCTGCGCTGGGTCGGGCCGGACAAGGGCGTGATGCATCTGGCGACCGGCGCGGTGGTCAACGCCGTCTGGGATCTGTGGGCCAAACAAGCGGGCAAGCCGGTCTGGCGATTGGTCGCCGACATGACGCCGGAGGAGATCCTCCGCCTGATCGACTTCCGTTATCTGACCAACGCTCTGACCCCGGCGGAGGCGCTGGCCATCCTGACCCGCGCCAAGGCGGGCGAGCCGGAACGCCGGGCGCGGCTGTTGGCGGAGGGTTATCCCAGCTACACCACGTCGGCCGGATGGTTGGGCTACGACGACGACAAGGTGCGCCGTCTGTGCCGCGAAGGCGTGGCGGCGGGCTGGAGCCATTTCAAGCTGAAGGTCGGGCGCGACCGCAACGACGACATCCGCCGCTGCCGCGTGGTGCGCGAGGAAATCGGCCCGGATCGCGTGCTGATGATCGACGCCAACCAGATTTGGGAGGTGGACGAGGCCATCGGCTGGGTCCGCGATCTCGCCGACTTCAACCCCTGGTTCATCGAAGAGCCGACCTCCCCCGACGACATTCTGGGCCATCGGGCGATCCGCGAGGGCGTCGCCCCGATCAAGGTCGCCACCGGCGAAATGTGCCAGAACCGCATCATGTTCAAGCAGTTCCTGCAAGCCGACGCCATCGACGTGGTGCAAATCGACGCCGCCCGCGTCGGCGGGCTGAACGAAAATCTGGCGATCATGCTGATGGCGGCGAAATTCGACAAACCCGTCTGCCCGCACGCGGGCGGCGTCGGGCTGTGCGAGTATGTGCAACACCTGTCGATGATCGATTATCTGTGCATATCCGGCAGTTGGGACGGTCGGGTCGCCGAATTCGTCGATCATCTGCACGAGCATTTCGAAGACCCGTGCGTGGTCGAACAGGGCCGTTACCGCGCGCCCACCGCGCCGGGTTTCTCCATCACCATGAAACCGCCCTCCATCGCGGCGCATCTCTTCGCCGGGTGACGACGAGACCCGCGACGGGCGCGGCGGTCAAAAGCTGTTGCGCTCGTGGTAGGTTTGCAGGAACTGCGTCAGACGCGGTTCGGGGCTTTCGTGGAAGACCTGACGCGGCGGGCCGAAGGCGGCGATGCGGCCACGGTCGAGGAAGGCCACGCGGTCGGCCACGTTGGCGGCGAAGCCCATTTCGTGCGTCACCACCACCATGGTCATGCCCTCGGCGGCCAGATCGCGCATGACCTGCAACACTTCGCCGACCAATTCGGGATCAAGGGCGGAGGTCGGCTCGTCGAACAGCATCAGATGCGGTTCCATGGCGATGACGCGGGCGATGGCGACGCGCTGTTGCTGCCCGCCGGACAGGCGCGACGGGTAGCTGTCGGCCTTGTCGGCCAGCCCGACGCGGGCCAGCATCAGGCGCGCGCGCTCGGCGGCGGCGATCTTGTCGAGACCGCGCACCTGGACCAGCGCCTCGGCGACGTTTTCCAGCGCCGTCATGTGGGGCCACAGATTGAACTGTTGGAACACCATGCCGACGTTGCGGCGCAGGCCGCGCAGTTCGGCGTTCGACAGGCGGCGGCGCGGCGTCGTTTCGCTGTAGCCGACCAGTTGGCCTTCGATGCGGATTTCGCCGCGATCATAGACCTCCAGGAAATTGATGCAGCGCAGCAGCGTGCTTTTGCCCGACCCGCTGGGGCCGATCAGGCAGACGACCTCCGACTTGTTCACCGTCAAGTCGATGTCGCGGAGCACCTCGTTGCTGCCATAGGCCTTGCTGACGCCGCGAATCGTCACCATCGGGGCGGTGTCATCGGCGGCGGCGACGCGCTGGACGGAGGCGGTTGGGGTATCGGTCACGGCCATCGTCAGGCCCTCGCGTTCGACGGGTGGGACAGGAAGCGGGTCATGCGCGTTTCCAAACGGCGGCCCAGGCGTGACACCGCCTCGACCAGCAGCCAATAAAACAGCGCCATGCCCAGAATGGTTTCAAAACTGGCGAAGGTCTCCGCCGCCATCGTCTGCATCTCGTACATCAATTCCGGCACGGTGATGATCGACAGCACGACGGTTTCCTTGGTCAAGATCGCCATCATGTTGACCAGCGCCGGGATGGTGGACACCAGCATGCCGGGCAGGATCACCCGGCGCAGAATGCCGCCATAGGGCATGCCAAGGCTGAGCGCAGCCTCCACCTGCCCCTTCGGCACCGCCTGATAGCCCGCGCGGAAAATCTCGGCGAAATAGGCGCTGCCATAGACGCCCAGCCCAAGGATCCCGGCGGTCGTCGCCTCCAGCCGCAGGCCGATGGCCGGGCCGCCGCTGTAGAGCAGGAACAGTTGGATGAGGAAGGGGGTGCCCCGGATCACCTCGATGTAGGCGCGGATGATCCAGCGCAGCGGTTTGACCTCGATCCGCCGCAGCAGCATCAGAACGAAGCCCAGCGCCAACCCGATGGCGCAGCCCGCCGCCCAGCACAAAATCGTGACGCCAAAGCCGCGCAGCAGCGCCGGGCCGTATTGAACAAGCAGGTTGGAGTCCATGGATCGGTTCCCTCACCCCTGCTGAAGGCGGCGTTCGACCAGCGTGCCGAACAGGGCCAGCGCGCTGTTGATCGCCAGATAGATGACGCCCGCCGCCAGATAGATTTCCAGCGGGCGGAAATTGCTGGCCGAAATGGTCTGGCTGGTCCGCGTCAACTCCGCCACACCGACGACGGAGATCAGCGAGGACGCCTTCAACAGCAAAATCAACTCGTTGACCAACGCCGGAACCGAAAAGCGGAAGGCCTGCGGCAGCAAAATGCGGGTCCAGATGGTCGCGCTGGAAAAGCCCAGCGCCAGCGCCGCTTCCGATTGGCCATGCGGCACGGCGTTCAGCGAGCCGCGATAAATCTCCGACACATAAGCGCCCGACGCGAGGCTGAGCGCGCTGATGGCGGCGACCAGCGGCGGCACGTCGATTCCGATCAACGGCAGCATGTAATAGATCAACAAAAGCTGGATCAGCAGCGGCACGCCGCGAAAGAAGCTGACATAGACGCCGCCCGCCATGTCCAGGCCCCGGTTGCCGGATTGCCGCGCCACGCAGACGAGCACGCCGATCACCTGCCCCAGCAGGACGCCGAGCAGCGAGATCCAAATGGTCGTGACCGCCGCCCCCAACAGATGGGGGAGCGCGTCAACGATGACGCTGAACTTCATCGGCACACCTTCGGATTCTCAAAACCGCAAGCTTGCGTCGGCCCGCAAGCCTGGGAAAGCCCCGTCCCCCGCATGGGGAGACGGGGCTTTCGTTCCTGAAACGGTCGTCAGGACACCAATCAGAATTGCGGTTCGGGAACAACCGTCGGCAGGTCGGCGGAGACGCCGAACCACTTCTTCTGAATCGCCGCCATGCGGCCATCCTTCTGGATCTTGACCAGCGCGACGTTGACCGCCTCGATCAGGCTCTTGTCGTCGTCGCCGGGACGGCCAACCCACGAGAAGAAGGACGGCTTGCCGAACGGCGGCAGGACGACGGTGAAGGTCTCCTTGCGCTGGGCGGCGGCGAAGGCGAGGTTCGGCAGCGAGTTGACCGACACGTCCACCCGACCGGCGGCCAGATCGGCGTAGGACTGGTTGCTGTCCACATACTCTTTCACCGTCGGGGCCGGGGTCAGAGTCTGGGCGAATTCCTTGACCTGGGCCAACTGCGAGGTGCCCTTGCCGCCGCCGACATTCTTGCCCGCGATGTCTTCGGGCTTGTTGATCGAGTTGTCGCCGGTGCGCTTCATCATCGCCGCCGTCGCTTCGGAAATCGGCACGGTGAAGGAATAGCGCTTCATCCGCTCCTTCGTGATGGTGACGGGGGCGATGACCAGATCGAACTTCTTGGCTTCCAGGCCGGGCAGGACGCTGGTCCAGGGCAGATCGATGTATTTCGGCTTGACGCCCAGTTCCTTGGCGACTTCGTCGATCAGGTCGCGGTCAACGCCCTTGTACTCGTTGTTTTCCAGGAAATCGAAGGGCGGGAACTGCATTTCGGTGGCGACGTTGATCGTTCCGGATTTTTTGACGTCGGCCAGCGTGTCGGCCATGGCGCCGGCGGCGCCGCCCAGCGCCAGAACCGCCGCGCCCAGCAGGGCGGCGCGCAGGGTTTGGCCGAAACGGCCGGTCGTGTTCGTCGAGACGCGCATCGCAAAAGACTCCATAATCGTTGAACCCCCTGTTGAATGACCGGCGATGGTTGACGGGTCGCCGGTCTTTTGTGTTTACAAATTAAGCTCCGTCGCGCTGTCGGTGATCGACGAGCCGCTCAGGCTGAAACGCTCGCCGACGGACAGGAAATGAACCAGCGTGATGCTGCGGTTCAGATGAACGGTTTGGCGGCGGATCGACAGGCAGGCCGTTCCCGGCTCCACCCCCAACAGCGCCGCGATGTCGGCGGCAGCGTTGACCGCCTTGACGGTGTGTTCGGCGGACGACCACGGCACCTGATTGACCAGCCAGCGGCTGGGGGCGACGCTGTCGAACGGCTCGTCGGCCACCTCCGGCACGGCGTCGAGATTGACCAGGCGCCGCTCGAACTGGATCGGCGCGCCGTCGCTCAGATGCAGGCATTCCAGGGAGAGCAGCGGGGTTCCGTCCGGCACGTCGGGCCAGCGGATCGCCTCGCCGTTGCGCAAGGTTTTGCGGTCGAGGATGCGGAATTCATAAACGCCGCCGCTGCGGGCGATGACGTCGCCGATGTCCTCGATGGGCAACGCGAAACGGTCGTTCCGCACGCTGGCGACAAAGGTTCCAGCCCGGCGGCGGCGGACGAGGAAGCCCTCGCGCGCCAGAAGCGCGATGGCCTTGTGCACCGTCTGGCGCGACACGCCGTACAGGGAGGAAAGCTGTTCTTCGTTGGGCAACCGTTCCCCGGCCTGCCAGCGCCCGCGCAGGATTTGCCCGGCGACCGCGCGTTTGATCTGACCGAACAACGGCCCCTTCCCGTCAAGGCTGGGATCCGCGCCGCTCGCGCGCTCGGTCAGGCTCTGTCGCGCCGCACCCTGCACCCCGCCCTCCGCATCGTCGCTCAGCGTTGCGACGATAATGTATGTACATAATCAGCCGGTCAATCGGGAAAATCGGCGGCGGCGGGCGCGCCTCCTCCCAAACGCCCGACTCTTCCATCTTGCGGATTTTATGGAAAATTTATAATTTACAGATCATTGCTCGCTGGAGTGTCCGTCATGCCGCACCATTCCCTAACCTTCTCCGCCTCCTATCGCGCCACCGACATGAACAAGGCGGGGGGGCAGATTCTTGACATGGCGGCGGCGAAAGGGGCCGTGGCGATCAACCGCCGTGGGCAGGAGTTCGTCTTGATGCTGGCGTCGGACCTGACCAAGATGCTGAACGACGCGCGCGAGGATCGCCCCCAGACCCTGGACGATCTGCTGCGTGATTACGACCGTGAAAAGATCGGTCGCCTAACGGCGGGCTTCCTGAACGACGCCCCGACCGGCAAGGAGATTCTGTGACATGCCCCGTCGCGGCGATGATTTCACGGGCGGCGGCTATGTCCCGGGGCGCGGCGACGTCGTGCATCTGAACTGGACGCCGTCGGTTGGGCATGAGCAGACCGGCCCTCATTACGGGTTGGTCCTGTCGCAAGACGCCTACAATCTCGGCACCGGGCTGGTCATGGTGTCGCCGATCACCTCAAAAATTGGCAAACTCAGCGGTTTCGAGTTGCCGATCCAGGTCGGGCGCGTCAATGGCGCGGTGATCCTCTCTGAAATCCGCACGCTTGATTATCAAGCGCGCCGTGTCGAATACGAAGATCGCGCCTCCCCCGATCTGGTCGCGGAGGCCATCCGGCGCGTCCGGCTGGTTCTCTGACCCGCCGACCGCGCTCAAGACATGAAAAAACTCCCCGCCGCCGGACCACGCGGATCCGACGGCGGGGAGCAAGGGCCACGCGCCCATCGCGCCGTGGAGGACTCGTGAGATCAAACGGGCGCGGCGTCAGGCCACGCCGCGCAGCGGCTCCAGCGCCAACAGCCGTTCGGTCAGTTCGGCGGTGCAGGCGACCACCGCATTGCCTTGGCGCAAGCCGTCGTCAGCCAGAAAATCATTGGTCCAGCCGCCCGCCTCGCGGACCAGCAGCAAACCGGCCAGCGCGTCCCAGGCGTTGATGTGCAGCTCGACATAACCGTCGCTGACGCCAAGCGCGACGTTGGCCAGCCCCATCGCGCCGGACCCGCAGCGGCGGAACTCGATGTTGTCCGCGATCATCCGGGTGATGAGATCCAGGCTGTGCGCCAGCGGACGACGCGCCGACCAGCCCATCTCAACCACCGCCCCGCCGCCATGGCGCAAGCCGCTGGTGCGGATCGCCCGCCCGTTCATCGTCGCCCCCGCGCCGCGCCGGGCGACAAAAAGCTGGTCGAGGTCGGGGGCGTAGATCACGCCAAGCTCGACCACGCCGCGCTGAACCAGCGCCAGCGAGACGCACCAGTTGTTGGAGCCATGGATGTAGTTGGTGGTGCCGTCGATGGGATCGACCACCCACACCAGATCCGCCGGTTCGCCCCCGGCCTCCTCCCCGATCACCGGATCGCCGAAGGCGTCGGCGAGGCGCTGGCGAACCAGGGTTTCGACGGCCAGATCGGCGGCGGTGCAGAAATCAATGCTGCTTTTGCTTTCAATCGCCCCCAACCCCTGGCGCATGGAACGGGCGAGCGCGCCCGCCTCCACGGCGAGGTCGATGGCGAGGCGGCGGCGGCTGTCAAAATCGGTCATGGCGTGCAAGCTCCGTCGGCGCCGCCCCACAGGGTCGGCCCGGTCGTCTCAAAAGTGTGAAAAAACAGGGGCCAGGGAAGGGGGGTCAGGGAAGGTCGAGCGCGCGGGCGAGGCTGGTCGCCTTGGCGTCGCGCTCGCCCAGCGGATCCAGGCCGAAGCGCTGCTCAATCAGCCGCAGGATCGACACCGTTTCATAGGGCGTGTGATCGACCACGCCCTTGCGGGCGAAGGGGGAGACGATCAAGGCGGGAATGCGCGACCCCGGCCCCCAGCGGTCGCCCTTGGGCGGCACCACATGGTCCCAGAAGCCGCCATTTTCGTCCGACGTGACGATCACCACCATCTTCTTCCATTGCGGGCTTTTCTCCAGCAAGCCAATCAGGTCGGCGACGTGGCGGTCACCGTCGGCCACCGACGCCTTGCCCGGATGCTGGTTGTATTTGCCGGTCGGCTTGTAAAAGGCCACCGGCGGCAGCGCGCCGTCGAGGATGGCGGTTTCAAAATCAGCGAGATCCTTCAAATGGCGGGACCGCTCCTCGGCGCTGTCGACGAAGCGCTTGAAATAGGTGAAGGGGTGATGGTGGAAGGAAAAGCCGTCGGGGCTTTGCTTGGCCACCATCCCGGCCACCGCTTGATCGAAATCGCCCGCGTAATAGGTCCACCCAACCCCCTTGTCGGTCAGCCGGTCGCCAATGGTCGGCAGAATCTGGACCGGCAGCAAGGTCTGCTCCAGGCTCGTGTCGTGCAGCCACGCCCCTTGGATGGTGTTGACGGCGTAGCCGTCGGCGGTGACGGTCGGCTCCCCGCCCTTGGCGTCCTTGCCGGTCCCGGCGACTTCGCGCAGCGCGTCGGGCGGGTTGGGGAACACCGGGGTGCAGGCGCAAACCAGCCACATGTGATTGAGGAACGACCCGCCGAAGGCCGACTGGAAAAAATGATCGGCCAGCGTGTAGCGCTTGGCGATGTCCCACAGCGCCATCGACGAGCCGTCGAAATAGCCCATCGGCAGGCCGCCGGTGGTCCCCTCGGACACGAAACGGTCGTTGCGCCCGCCATTGATCTGGCGCTGGTGGGTGAAAAAGGCGTGGATCGGGCTGGCGACGCGGTCGGTCAGACCAACCGCCGGATCCAGGCGGAACGGCCCGTTGGCGGTGACGTGGGCCAACCGGGCGTCCGGCTTCTTCTTACCGTCCAGCGGCGGCGGCAGCGTGGCGAAGGGCTTGCCGTCGCGGTCCAGTTGGATGGTTCCGGCCTGGGTCCGCTGGGCGGATTCCAGCCCCTCGGCCCCCGGAAACAGCCCGTACAGCGTGTCGAAGCTGCGGTTTTCCAGATAGATGACGACGATGGTGTCGATGACCGACAGCTTGGGATCCGCCGGTTCCGCCCGCGCGGCTCCGGCCAGAAAACTTCCCGTCAAGGTCAAGGTCGCGGCCAAAGCGGCGGCGGCCAAACAATGCGTGGCGCCCATGGCGGACTTCCTTATCGGTGCGGGCCGACACGGCCCGAAAGGGTGTTGCGGACGATCAAGCGGGAATGACGGTGACGCTCTGCGGCACGAAGCCGACGGACACCGCGTCGCCAATGACGCGAGGCGTGTCCACGTCGAGCGTGCAGGCGAACAGCGTGATCTCGCGCCCGCCCAGCGTCACGGCGACCTCATACTCCATGTGATCGCCCAGATAAGCGGCGTAGAGGATGCGGCCTGGAACGCCGCCGCTCCCCTCGCCCACCGCCGCCAACTGGATGGCGTGCGGGCGGACGGCCAGTTCGACCGGCCCCTCGGCCACGTCGCGGTGCGGCAGGATCAGCGAGGCCGCGCCGACCTTGAAACGGCCAAGCCCGCCGTCGCGCGCCTCCAACAGCGCCGGAACGATGTTGGCGTCGCCGATGAAGTCGGCGATGAAACGGCTGGCCGGGCGCTCGTACAGGTCGCGCGGCGAGCCGTCCTGCGCGATCTTGCCGCCCGCCATCACGATGATGCGGTCGGACACGGCCAGCGCCTCTTCCTGGTCGTGGGTGACGTAGACGACGGTCAGTTTCAGGCTTTGCTGAAGCTGGCGGATGTCCTCGCGCACCCGGCGGCGCATCTTGGCGTCCAGGTTGGACAGCGGTTCGTCGAACAGCAGGACGCGCGGCTCCAGCACGATGGCGCGGGCCACGGCGACTCGCTGCTGTTGGCCGCCGGACAATTCGCTGGGCAGGCGCTTTTCCAGACCGGCCAGACCGACCAGTTCCAGCTTGGCGCGCGCGGCCTCTTCGGCCTGCCTTTTCGCCATGCCGCCCACCACCAGCCCATAGGCGACGTTGTCGAGAACCGACATGTGCGGGAACAGCGCGTAGCTCTGGAACACCATGCTGACGTCGCGTTCGGCGGCGGACCGGGTGGTGACGTCCTCCCCGCCAATCAGGATGCTGCCGATCGAGGTCTGCTCCAACCCGGCGATCATCCGCAAGGTGGTGGTCTTGCCGCAGCCCGATGGGCCAAGCAGCGTCACCAGCGTGCCGGTTTCGATGGAAAAGCTGACGTCGGTCACGGCGGTGAAGGCGCCGTAGCGCTTGGTGACGGCGCGGAACTCCACCGCCGGGCGGTTGACGGGAGAGGCGGGGGCGGGCGTTCCCAGCGGAACGGAGGTCGGAAAATGGGTCATGCGTTGACCTTCGAGGCTGAAGAGCGGACGGACAGGGCGGAGGCGCGGCGGCCAAGGCGGCGTTCGCCGACCAGCAGTTGGATCATCAGCAGCGCCAGCACCATGATGGCGATGAGGACCGAGGAATAGGCGATGGCCAGCCCATATTCGCCGACCTCCGCCCGCCCGACGATGTAGGCGGTGGCGAGGTTGTATTTGGCCGTGACCAGGAAGATGACGGCGCTGACGCTGGTGATGGCGCGGACGAAGCTGTACACCATGGCGGTGACGATGGCCGGGCGCAGCAAGGGCAGGATCACCCGGCGCAGCGTGGTGAAGGACCGCGCGCCCAGCGTCAGCGACGCTTCGTCCAGGCTCTTGTCGATCTGGCTCAGCGTGGCGATGCCGGCGCGGATGCCGACGGGCATGTTGCGGAAAACAAAGGCGATGATGAGGATCAGGCCGGTGCCGGTCAGCTCGATGGGCGGCGTGTTGAAGGCCAGGATGTAGCTGACGCCGATCACCGTGCCGGGAATGGCGAAGCTCAGCATCGTGATGAACTCGAACGCGCCGCGCCCGATGAAATTCTGGCGAACCAGCAGATAGGCGGTCAGCAGCCCCAGCGCGGCGGTCAGCGGCATGGCGACCAGCGACACCCCCAGCGTGGTGAACAGCGAATCCCAGGCGGAGCCGCTGAACCACCAGCCGTTCGGGCCATGCTCGATCCCGAAGGCGGTCTGGTAATGGATCAACGTCGGGGTGTTGTCGCGCCCCAGACTTTTCAGGAAGCCGCCGACCAGGATGGTGCCATAGACCAGCAGGGTCAGCGCCGTCCACACAGCCGCGATGGAGGTTGCGGCCCAACGCACGCCGGTCGGCAGCGGGCTGGCCAAACCGGCGTCGCCCTTGCCCGACACCGTCGTGTAAGACCGGCGGCCCAGCCACAGACGTTGCGCCAAAAAGGCCGACAGGGTGAAGGACAGCAGGATGATCGCCAGCACCGCCGCCCGGCCCTGATCCTGCGCGGCGCCGACCACGGCGAAGAATATCTTGGTGGACAGCACGTCGAAATTGCCGCCCAGCACCAACGGGTTGCCGAAATCGGCCAGGCTTTCGATGAAGGAGATCAAGAAGGCGTTGGCCAGACCGGGGCGGATCAACGGCAGAGTCACCGTGCGGAACGTCACCCACGGGGTGGCGCGCAGGGTTTGCGAGGCTTCCTCCAACGTCGGGCTGACGCCTTGCAGCACGCCGACCAGCACCAGGAAGGAAATCGGCGTGAAGGCCAGGACCTGCGCCATCGCCACCCCCGGCATGCCGTAAATCCAGCGCGAGCGGGGAATGTCAAACAGGCTGGACATCAGGTCGGTGACGACGCCCGCCCGCCCGAACAGCAGGATGATGGCCAGACCGATGACGAAGGGCGGGGTGATGACCGGCAGGATCGACACCAGACGCAGCGCCGCCTTGAAGCGGAAGCCCGTGCGCACGGCGATCAAGGCGAAGGCCAGCCCGCTCACCGTGGTCATCAGCCCGACCACGGTCGCCAGCGCCAGCGTGTTCCACGCCACGCCGCACACGCTGCCCGCCCCGGTGACGCAGCCCAGGCCCCAGATTCCGCCGTCGGTCAGCTTGTCGAACAGCCCGACCAACGTCAGATGACCATCATTGTCCTGCACCGCCGACAGCAGAATGCGGATGACCGGATAGCCGACGAAGACCAGGATCGACCCCAGCACCAGACCGATGGACGACACGATGAAGACGTCGCCCTTGCACCAGCCGCGCAGCGCCAACCCATGCGCGCACAAAACCAGCGCGGTCACGGCGTAGAGCGCCGCGCCCAACCCCAAACCGGGCTGGGCGACCGCCAAACTTTCCAGCGCCAGCCACCCAAGCCCGCCCAAACCGGCGCCGATCAACCAAGCGGCGCGCGGGCGGCCCTGCGGGTCGCGCCCCAACGCCCCGACCAAACCCGCCAACAACGGCAGCGCCAGCGGCAACAGCCACCACCGGCCAAGAAGCAGCCCCTGAAGCAGCGCCGAACCGCCGCCCGCGTCGTTGGAGCCGGTCAGCCAGGGGGTGGGCCAGCCCTCGGCGATGTGCCAGGGCAGCAGCAGAACCGCCGCCCAGCCCGCCGCCAACCAGAAACCCAGACGTCGTTGCATGATGGGGACCGCCTATTTCGACAGGGACTTGATCTCGCGGTCCCACTTGCCGAGCAGGCGGGTGCGTTCGGCGGTCGAGCCGTAGCGCGCGAAGTCGTAGGAAATCAGCTTCATCTTGTCGATGCGCGGCGCTTCCGGCGGAATCGGCGCGCCCGCGTTGCTGGGGATCTGGTAATTCTTCACCTTGGCGCCCAGCGCTTGGGCTTCCGGCGTCAGCGCCCATTCGTAGAAGGCCTTGGCCGTCTCCATGTTGCGCGCGCCCTTGATGATGCTCATGGAGCCGATTTCGTAGCCGGTGCCTTCGCACGGCGCGACGATGGAGACGGGGGCGCCCGCCAGAACCTCGGTCAGCAGATCATGCTGGAAGGCAATGCCCACCATGGTTTCGCCCTGCGCCGCCGATTTGGCCGGAGCGGCGCCGGATTTGGTGTATTGGTTGACGTTCTTGTGCAGCTTTTTCATGTAGTCGAAGGCCGCATCCTCGCCCATCAACTGCACCAGCGTCGCCAGCATGGTGTAGGAGGTGCCGGACGAGTTGGGATCGGCGACCTGAATTTCGTCGCGGAAACCCGCGCCGATCAGGTCGGACCAACAGGCGGGCGGCGTCAGCTTGCGCTTGGCCAGCAGGTCCCGGTTGTAGCCGAAGCCCAACGCGCCCATGTAGATTCCGACGGTGCGGTGTTGGGAGTTTTCCGCCTGCTTCGCCGCCCAACTGTACAGCTCGTCCAGCTTGTTGGATTTGTAGGATTCGGTCAGCCCTTCCTCGGCGGCCTGCAAATGCGGATCGCCCGAACCGCCGAACCAGACGTCGGCCTTGGGGTTGGTCTTTTCGGCGCGGAGCTGCGCGTAGACCTCGCCCGAGCTTTTGCGGGTCATCAGCGTTTTGATGCCGGTCTGCCGCTCGAACGAGGTCACGGCCTCGCGGCACCAATCCTCGTTGACCGAGCAATAGACGACCACCTCGGCGGCGGTCGCTGTGGCGGGAGCAAGGCCCGCTGCGGCGCCAAAGGCCGTCAGCGCGCCGGACGCCAACAGCGCCAGACGGGACAGCGACGATTTGACCGTCCAGCGGCGGCGGTTGTTGCGATGCATGGGGTTCCTCCCAAAGAATTCGGTGTGTTTGGCTCCAGCGGCGGGCGGCGTTCGAGCCATCGTCCGCGTCCGATTGAGCCGGACGCGGACGACGGCGCGGCGTCGTCACAAACGGACGGGGGGAGCGGCCCCGCCCACGCCGCGACCGGACAAGTCATCCGGTGGGTTGGGGTTGGTCGTTGCACGCGCGTTCATTCGCCAACCAAGCTATTCGACCTCCCAATCACTGTCAATCCCTCGGCGCGCTCGCTATGGAAAAAATATTCTATCGGTGATGAACGCGAGGAAACACGCCAATTTCAACCGTCAGGATCCACAGCAGGGCGCGGTCCACTCCGCCGCGCTTGGCCTTCGCCCGGCGCGGACAGCGCTTCCTGTGTAGAACAGTCACCGTTTATGCACGCGCGTGCAGTGCAAAACCGCCCGCCCCCATCCCTCTCGCCACGGGCGGCTTGCGAAGCGGCGCGCTCTCGGTTCAGAATCGCCCTGGACCGAAAAGCGTCGGCAATCAACAGGATCGGTGGCCTCTGTGAAATCGCGTGTGACCGCCCAGCATGTCGCCGACAAGGCCGGAGTGTCGCGATCCGCCGTGTCCCGTTGCTTCGGCGACGGGCTGGTGTCCGACGACACCCGCAAGCGGATCGAGGCGGCGGCGGAGGCGTTGGGCTATCGTCCCAACGCCATCGCGCGGTCCCTGACCGGGCGCAGCACCGGGCTGGTCGCCCTGCTGCTGGCGGAAATGGAAAACCCGCACGTCGATCTGGTGTTGAAAAAGCTGCTGCTGGCCATCGCGGAGGCCGACAAGCGCGCCCTGGTGATCCCGGAAACGCCCCGGCAGGACGTCACCGAATCGACCATGCACGCGCTGGATTATCAGGTGGACGCCATCATCGTGGTCGGCGGCACGGTGTCCGACCGGGTGGTCGGGCAATTGCGGGCGCTCGACACCCCGGTGTTTCAGTTTGGCCGCCAGTTGGACGGGTTGGGCGGCGTCGCCTGCGACAGCCATCTCGGCGGGTTGCTGGGCGGCCAATTCCTGATCCGCAGCGGGCGGCGGCGGATCGCCTACATGACCAAGGCGTCACAAACCGATTCCAACCAACGCCGCCGCGCCGGACTGGCGGCGGCGCTCGACGCCGCCGGGTTGCCGCTGCTGGAGGAGCATTCCGAAGAGAACAGCTTCGAGGGCGGTTACAACGCCGCGACCCGGCTGTTCGCCCGGCTGGAGCGGCCCGACGCGCTGTTCTGCTTCAACGACATGTTCGCGTTGGGCGCGCTCCAGGCCGCCGCCGCCTTCCGGCTGCGGGTGCCGGAGGATGTGGCGATTTTGGGCTTTGACGACATCCCGATGGCCGCCTGGCCCGCCTTTGGCCTGAGCAGCCTGCGCCCGAATCTGGACGCGCAGGTGGCCCGCCTGATGGCGATGATCGCCGAGGTGTGCGACGGCGCGCCGCCCCGCCGCACCGTCGATCTGGTGGTCCCGGAACTGGTGATCCGTCGCACCGCCTGCTGACAAACGCCAAAAGCCGGGCAGGAAAGGCTCCCCGCCCGGCTCATGATCCGCTTTGGCTTTAGAAAGTCAGAACGCTGCGCAGCAGCGCCACGTTTCCATTGTCGTTCGGGCTGCCGGTGGCGGTGGTCGCCGCCTTGTCGCTGCGGGCGCGGACATGGTCGTACTGCGCCTGAATCAGCAGGCCGGGCGCGACCTGATAACCGACGCCCAGTTCGATCACGTCCAGCTTGCGGGCGCCGCGCAAGGCGTAAGATCCGGCGTCCTGGCCATAGACATAGCCGCCGCCCAGGGTCCACGGCCCGGCGACGTATTGAACGCCGACGTTCCAGCCACGGGCGCTGTCGCGGAAGGGGGCGTAGGTGGAATTTTTGTTCTGCCCGCTCTTCCCGTAATCGACATAGCCCGCGCCCAGGCTGAACCCGGCGTAACCGACCCGCCCGCCGATCTGGAAGGCCCGCAAATCCTGATAGCGGTCCAGCGCCGAGCTGCTGGCCGACGCCTTGCCCAGATTGTAGGCGGCGCTGGCCGCCACATCGACGCCGTCAAAGCTGTTCTTGTAATGCAACCCCAACTCGACGATGTCCTGGAAATTGGTGGTGGCGCCGCCGTTGGCCGTGCTCGCCGCCTTCACCAGGTTGACGTCGGTGGCCGTGCTGTCGTTGCGCGGAGTGTAGGACAGACCAGCCTGCAAACCCGCAAAGCGCGGCGAGTAATAGACGATTTTGGTCGAGGTGCCCTGCACGGTGATCGAGTGTTGCAAGGCCGATCCCGCCCCCGGCGCCACCGCCAGATCGGTTCCGGCGTAGCGCCCGTTGATGAGGGTCGGGCTGCCCGGCAACCAGGCGGCCACCCCGTCGGAACTGGCCAGCGGCAGATAATCAATCGGGCGCGCCACCCAAACATCGTCGTTGTACGAATTTACCATGCCCAACCGGACCATGCCGAAGGAGCCGTTGGCGAACAGGAACGCCCGGTCGGCGTCGGTGGAACCCGTGCCGGAACTGGCGCGGACGCGCAGCCGCGCGCCATACTCCAACCCATTGTCGGCCTTGGCCGATGGGGTGAAGACCAGACGCATGCGGTTGCGGAATTCGGTGGAGCGCAGACCATTGTCGCGGTCTTGGCTGACGAATCCCGCTTCGGTGTAGGCGTCGCCGCCGATGACCAGTTTGAACGGTTCGGCGGCACGGGCGCCGCCGGAGAGCAGAGCCAACATGGCGGTGGTGGTCAAGGCAGCCGCAAGGGTGCGGCGGTTGGCCGGAATCATGGTTCCCCCAGAATCAGGAATGCGCGGGTCCGTCCGCCGACCAAGAACGCCGAGCGTGGCGCGGCAAAGCCGCCCCCGAATCCGCCGAAGCCACGGCGGCGCAGGTGATTGTTGGCAGACCCGTTGCGTTGAGAAGCGGCGCTCACCGGCGCACAAGGCCGGGCGCACATCCGTGTCAGCGCGACGGGCGTGACGGCCCATCGCGGACGCCGGTCTGGGACGGCTCAATCATTCCAGAAACCGGGCAGTATTAGAATATTGATTCTTTTTTGCGGTGTAAAGCGGCTTTTCCATTCCACGCCGATCATCGGCGGCGGATGGCTCTTCCAGGATCCCTCACGCCCCGCTCTTCACAGAAAAGTGTCCGTGCGTGATTTGCCGGGCGCGGCGTCCCGCCCTATGGTTATGACCTGACCTTTTGGATTGGGAGAGACCCGATGCTGTTCAAATTCCCCACCGCTTCGCAGGCCCGCGAGGACGAGGTGACGCCGCGCGCGCTGTTCCTCTCCCGCCGCAGCCTGATCGGTGGCGGCGCGGCGGCCTTCGCCGTCGGCGGCATGGCGGGCTGGCCCAGTCTGGCCGACGCCGCGACCTTCCAGGTTCCGACCACCCGCAAGCCCGCCGACGTGGCGATGGACGCGGTGACGCCGATGAAGTCGGCGACCACCTACAACAACTTCTACGAATTCGGCACCGGCAAGTCCGACCCCGCCGATGGGGCCAAGGCGCTGCGCACCCGCCCGTGGGAAATCGTCATCGATGGCGAGGTCGCCAAGCCGATCACCATCGGCATCGACGATCTGCTGAAATTCTCCATGGAGGAACGCATCTACCGCCTGCGCTGCGTCGAAGGCTGGTCGATGGTCATCCCCTGGGTCGGCTTTCCGCTGGCCGAGTTGTTGAAGCGGGTGGAGCCGACCGCCAACGCCAAATACGTCGCCTTCCAAACCCTGTTGGATCCCGAACGGATGTACGGGCAAAAATCCTGGGTGCTGAACTGGCCCTATGTCGAGGGGCTGCGGCTGGACGAGGCGATGCACCCGCTGACCCTGATGGCCGTCGGCATGTATGGCGAGACCATGCCCAACCAGAACGGCGCGCCGATCCGGTTGGTGGTTCCGTGGAAATACGGCTTCAAATCCATCAAGTCGGTGGTCAAGATCTCGCTGGTCAAGGAACAGCCGCCGACCGCCTGGAACCGCTCGCAACCGCGCGAGTACGGCTTTTTCTCCAACGTCAATCCCGACGTCGATCACCCGCGCTGGAGTCAGGCGACCGAACGGCGGGTCGGCGATTTCTCCCGCCGCAAGACGCTGCCCTTCAACGGCTATGGCGAGGACGTCGCGTCGCTGTACAGCGGCATGGATCTGCGGGCGAATTTCTGACCATGACCAACACGCCCGCCAGCGCCGTCCGCCGCGCCACCGACCCGCGCCAGATCGCCAACGCCGCGCTGTCGTCGCGCTGGGCCAAGCCCATCGTCTTCGCCCTGGCGCTGGTCCCGCTGTTCTGGACCGTCTGGCTCGCCTACAGCGGCGAGTTGGGGGCCGAACCGATTCTGGAAAGCGTCAAGCAGAGCGGGCTGTGGGCCATACGCTTTCTGTTGATCGCGCTGGCGGTGTCACCGCTGCGGATGTTGACCGGGGTGGCGGCGCTGGCCCGGTTTCGCCGGATGATCGGGCTGTTCGCCTTCTTCTACGCCAGCGTTCATTTGTCGGTCTATGTCGGGCTGGATCAATTTTTCGACTGGCCCGCCATCGGCAAGGAAATTCTCAAGCGCCCCTACATCACCATCGGCATGGGGGCCTTCGTCATCCTGTCGGCCCTCGCCGCCACCTCAACCAACGGCATGGTCAAGCGGATGGGCGGCAAGCGCTGGCGGATTCTGCACAAGGGCGTGTTCATCGCCGGGCTGGCCGGGTGCCTGCATTTCATCCTGCTGGTCAAGGGCTGGCAGACGTCGCCGCTGGTCTACGCCGCCCTGTGCGTGGGCTTGCTGGCCTTCCGCCGCTGGCCGTTGCGCCTGCCGACGACGCGGGCGCGCCAACGTTTGGCGCCGGGCCTGTGATCGGTCGTCTGTGATCGGCTACTCCCCAGCCATCATCACGGCGCCAACGCCCGCCAGATCGTTGGCGGCCTCACGCGCCCGCAGCGCCTCGCCGATCAACAGAAGCGTCGGCCCTTTGCCCGCCGCCACGCCGTCCGCCGCCATCGCGCCCAGCGTCGTCCAGAAACGGCGCTCGTCCGGGCGGCAGCCATTTTCCACCGCCAGAACCGGGGTGTCGGCGGGCAAACCGGCCCCGGTCAGCCCGGCCCCGACCGCGCGGGCCTGTTCGCGCCCCATATAGATCGCCAGCGTGCCTTGCGGGTCGGCCAGCCGCGCCCAATCCGGCTCGAACCGTTCGCCGTCGCGACCATGGGCGGTGACGAAGGTGACGGCGCGTGACACGCCGCGCTTGGTCAGCGACAGACCGGCGGAGGCGGCGCAGCCCAGCGCGGCGGTGATGCCGGGGATGACGCGCACGGGGATGCCCAGCGCGTCGAGATGGTCGATCTCCTCCCCCGCCCGCCCGAAAATCATCGGATCACCGCCCTTCAGCCGGACGACGCGCCGCCCCAACAGCGCCTGTTGCGACATCAGCGTGTTGATCTGCTCCTGCGGCAGGGAATGACGGCCCGACCGCTTGCCAACGCAGATCCGTTCCGCCGTTGGCGGCGCAAGATCAAGGATGCCGTCGCCGACCAGATGATCGAACAGCACGACGTCCGCCGCCGCCAGCGCCTTCACCGCCGCGACGGTCAACAGATCGGGATCCCCCGGCCCGGCGCCAACCAGGGTGACGCTGCCGACGCCGCCGGGCGAAGACGCGCGCGCCGCCACATCCGATCCGCGCCGCATCCCCCTCACCCCGGCCCTCTCCCCGGGGGGGAGAGGGAACAGGCGGAACCCGAACAAGCCAAAGCCGTTACGCCACTTCGCGCTGAACCGCATGACGAAGCACCTCCTTGAGTTCGGGAACGCAGGATCCGCAGTTGGTTCCGGCCTTCAGCGCCGCGCCGACCGCTTCGACGCTGGTCAAGGATTGGTCGCGGATGGCGGCGATCAGGCGGTTGACGCCCACGCTGAAACAGGAACACACGATCCGCCCGTCGTCGGCCTTCGCGCCGGGGGCGCGGCCCGCCAGCAGGGCGGCGCGGTCGCCGTCGTCCAACCCATCGCGGTCCAGCAGACCGGCCAGCCAGTCGCGGCCCGGCAAACGCCCGTCAGCGCTGACGAACAAACAGGCCTCCAGCCGGTCGCCGCGCAGCCACGCCGTCCGCTGGTTGCCGCGCGCGGCGTCGCTGAAGTTGATCGCCGCGCAGCCGTCCGGCGCGAACTCGGTCGCAAAGTCCGGCGCAAAGTCCGGCAGCGGCCCGTGTCCCGCCAATTCGATCAAATGACCGCCCGCCACCGCCCGGCGCGCCCAATAGCCATTGTGGGTGGGTTTGACCGGCGTCCGGCTCAACAAAAAGGCGGTCCAGGCCGGGACATAGGGCAGCACCGTCGCGGGCATCCGCTTCAAATCGGGCTGGCCGGAGAGCGGATCCACCGCCTCGTCGTCGATCAGGCGACCGATGACGCAGGATCCGGTGAAGGCGTCGGTCCAATGCATCGGCAGGAAGGCGGTTCCCTCCCGTTGCGCGTCGGTCACGCGGACCCGCGCCAGCGCCTCCCCCGCAACGCTGGTGACGCGGACCAAGCCGCCGTCAACAATCCCGCGCGACGCGGCGTCCGCCGGGTGCAGATCCAGGCAGGGTTCGGGGGCGTGCGCCGACAGCCGGGCTGACAGGCCGGTGCGGGTCATCGTGTGCCACTGGTCGCGCAGCCGCCCGGTGTTCAGCAACAGCGCGCCATCGGGCAGCGTGCGCGGCAAGGCCTTCGTCGTCACCGGGACGAAGCGCCCCCGTCCGTCGTCGGTGAAATAATGATTCTCGGTGAACAAACGCGCCTGCGGCTGCCCGCCCGCCCGCCACGGCCAGGGGAACGGGGCCAGCGTATCAAATTCAGCGTCGCTGACCTCGGCCAGCGCGCCGATGTCGAACGCCCGCCCCGACGCGCCGTCATTCTCGAATCCCGACAAGGCGGCGTGCTCGCGGAACACGGCGGCGGCGTTGTCAAAGCCGAAACCGTCGGCGAAACCCATGCGCCGCGCCACTTGGGCGATGATCCACCAATCGGGCCGCGCCTCCCCCTCCGCCGCGCGGAAGGCGCGCTGGCGGGAGATGGTCCGGTCGGAGTTGGTGACGGTCCCATCCTTTTCGCTCCACCCCGCCGCCGGAAGGCGGATGTGGGCCAAGCGTCCGGTGTCGGTGTCGGCGATGCAATCGGACATCACCACGGTCGGGCATTTCGCCAGCGCCCGGCGGACCCGGCCCGCGTCGGGCATGCTGACCGCCGGGTTGGTCGCCATGATCCACACGGCCTTCACGCTGCCGCGTTCGATGGCGCGGAACAGATCCACCGCCTTCAACCCCGGCTTGGCCGCCACGCGCGGCGCGTTCCAAAAGCGGCGAACCCGGTCGATATCCTCGACCGTGAAGCCCATATGAGCCGCCAATTGGTTCGCCAGCCCGCCGACCTCCCGCCCGCCCATGGCGTTGGGCTGGCCGGTGACGGAGAACGGCCCCATGCCCGGTTGACCGATCCGCCCGGTCAGAAAATGGACGTTCAGGATGCTGTTGACGGTGTCCGTGCCTTGGCTCGACTGGTTGACGCCCTGCGAATAAACGGTGACGAGCCGCTCCGTCGTTGCGACTTCAGCGTAGAAGTCGGCGACCTCCGCTTCGCTGAGTTTGCAACGCCGGGCGACGGCGGCGATGTCGGGGGCGTCGGCGCGGGCGGCGGCGAGCGCGTCCTCCTCGCCGTTGGTGTGGCGACCGACAAACACGGCGTCCGTGCGGCCCATCGCGTGCAAATGGACCAAAAGCCCGTTGAACAGGACGGAATCCGTGCCCGCCGCCAGCGCCAGATGCGAATCCGCGCCATCGACCGACGCGGTGCGGCGCGGATCGACGACGATGATCCGCGTGCCGCGCGCCGCCTTGGCCGCCAGCAAACGCTGATTCAGCACCGGATGGCACCAGGCGAGGTTGGAGCCGACCAGCACCACCAGATCCGCCGTTTCAAAATCAGCGTAGCTTCCCGGCACCGCGTCGGCCCCGAAACCGCGCTTGTGCCCAGCCACCGACGAGGCCATGCACAGGCGCGAATTGGTGTCGATGTTGGCCGAACCGATGAAACCCTTCATCAATTTGTTGGCGACGTAGTAATCCTCGGTCAGCAATTGGCCCGAAACATAGAAGGCCACCGAGTCCGGCCCGTGCTGGGCGATGGTGTCGGCGAAGCGCGTTGCGACTTCAGCGAGGGCATCGTCCCAACCGACGCGCCGCCCGTCGATCTCCGGGTGGAGCAGCCGCCCGCCGCCGTCAGCGTCGCGCACCAGCGTTTCCGCCAGCGCCGACCCTTTGGAGCAGAGCCGCCCCCGGTTGGCCGGGTGGTCGGCGTCGCCGCGCACCGTCACGCGGTCATCACCCTGGTCATCCGCCGTCACGGTGGCGACGACGCCGCAGCCGACCCCGCAATAGGGGCAGGTGGTCTTGACCTCCCGCCCGACAACCACCCTTGGCGCGCCGGGGGCTGGCTCCGGCCCGTCAAACATGGCAGCCCCCTTTGCAACCGCCCTGCGCCGGCGCCGCCAGCCCCAGCGCGACGGAGATCGCGCCATTCTCCACCCGCACCGGGATGTGACCGGCCCGGCCCTCGTCGGGGGCGACGGCCTCGCCGGTCGCCAGATCGATCACCCAATTGTGCAGCGGGCAGGTGACGCGGCGGCCATGGACGATGCCCTGCGACAACGGCCCGTTCTTGTGCGGGCAGCGGTCTTCCAAGGCGAACACCGCGTCGTCCGCCGTGCGGAACAAGGCGACGTCGCCGCTGGCGGTGCGGACCACGCGCGCGCCCAAAACCGGGATGTCGGCCACCGCGCCGACGCTGGTCCACACGGCGTCATCGGGAAGAACGGAAAGGATCTGGTCCATGTGTCTTACCCCACCTTGGCGAGCAGCGAGAATTCGTGACGGTCCACGCCCTTGGCCGCGCGTTCGGCCCATGGATCGTCTTGCGAGAAGCTTTGCGAGAACAGGAAGCGGGCGTGCAGCGCCTTGCGCCCCTCCGGGTCCTCGACCAGCGCTTGCTTGATGTGGTCCAGCCCAACCCGTTCGACCCACGGCGCGGTGCGCTCCAGATAGCGGGCCTCTTCGCGGTAGAGCTGCATGAAGGCGCCGGTGTATTCCAGCACCTCCTCTTCCGTCGCCACCTTGGCCAGCAGGTCGCAGGCGCGGACATGCAGGCCGCCGTTGCCGCCGACATGCAGCTCATAGCCGCTGTCCACGCAGACGACGCCCAGATCCTTGATCGTGGCCTCGGCGCAATTGCGCGGGCAGCCCGACACCGCCAGCTTGACCTTGTGCGGCGTCCAGGTTCCCCAGGTCATCCGCTCCAGCTTCACGCCAAGCCCGGTGGAATCCTGCGTGCCGAAGCGGCACCATTCCGACCCGACGCAGGTCTTCACCGTGCGCAGACCCTTGGCGTAGGCGTGGCCGGACACCATGCCCGCCGCGTTCAGATCCGCCCAAACGGCGGGCAGATCCTCTTTCTTCACGCCGAACAGGTCGATGCGCTGGCCGCCCGTGACCTTCACCGTGGGGATGGCGAATTTGTCCACCACGTCGGCGATGGCGCGCAGTTCCGACGCGCTGGTCAGCCCGCCCCACATGCGCGGCACCACCGAATAGGTGCCGTCCTTCTGGATGTTGGCGTGGGCGCGTTCGTTGATGAAGCGCGATTGGTAATCGTCGGCGTATTCGCCCGGCCACGCGCACAGCAGGTAATAGTTCAAGGCTGGGCGGCAGGACGCGCAACCGTCCGCCGTCGTCCATTCCAGCGCCTGAAACACCTCCGGCATCGTGCGGAGGTTCTTGGCGACGATGGCGGCGCGCACGACGTCGTGGCTGTGCTGGGTGCATTTGCACATCGGCTTGACCGCCGGTCCCGCCTTGAAGGCGTCGCCCGCCGTCACCGCCAACAGCCGCTCCACCGTGCCGGTGCAGCTTCCGCAAGAGGCCGAGGCCTTGGTGTGGGCGCGCACCTCGTCCAGGCTGGTCAGGCCCTTGCTCGTGATCGCCTGGACGATGGTTCCCTTGCACACGCCGTTGCAGCCGCAAATCTCCGCGCTGTCGGGGAGGGCTGCAACGGCGGCGTTAGGGTTTCCGGCGTCGGCTCCCCCAAACCCCTGTCCGAAGATCATGGTGTCGCGCTCGCCGCTGACGTCGGCCCCGTCCTTCAGCAGCGAGAAGTACCAACCGCCATCCTTGGTGTCGCCGTAGAGCACCGCCCCCAGCAGCTTGTCGTCCTTTAGGACCAGGCGCTTGTAAACGCCGCGCGCGGCGTCGCGGAAGACGATCTCCTCGGTTCCCTCGCCGCCCGAGAAATCCCCGGCGGAGAACACGTCCACGCCCGTGACCTTCAGCTTGGTCGAGGTGACGGAGCCGGTGTAGGCGCTCTCGCCATCCGCCAGCGCGTCGGCCAGCACCTTCGCCATCTCGAACAGCGGGGCGACGAGGCCCCAGGTGACGCCGCGATGCTCGACGCATTCGCCGACCGCGAACACCGCCGGGTCGCTGGTGCGCATGGCGTCGTCCACCCGGATGCCGCGCCCGCACTCCAACCCCGCCGCCTTGCCCAGCGCCATGTTGGGGCGGATGCCGACCGCCATCACCACGATGTCGGCGGGAAGCTCCGTCCCATCCTTCAGCCGCACCGCCTCAGCCCGCTCGCCGCCCATGATTTCGGCGGTGTCGGCGCCGGTCAGCACGGTGATGCCGCGCCGTTCCAACTCCCGTTGCAGCAGCATGCCCGCCGACGGGTCGAGTTGGCGTTCCATCAACGTCGGCATCAAATGGATGACGGTGACGTCCATGCCCTTGACGCGCAAGCCGTTCGCCGCCTCCAGCCCCAGCAGCCCGCCGCCGATGACCACGGCGCGGCCCCCCTTGGCCGCCGCCGCCAGCATCGCGTCCACATCCGCCAGATCGCGGAAGCCGATGACGCCGGGCAGGGTCGATCCCGGCACCGGAATGATGAAGGGCATGGAGCCGGTGGCCAGCAACAGCCGGTCATAGCCCACCACGCGCCCGCTGGCCGACGTCACCGTTTTGGCGGCGCGGTCGACGCTCTCCACCGGCTCCCCGGTCAGCAGGGTGATGGCGTTGTCCTCGTACCAAGCCCGGCTGTTCAGCACGATCTGGTCAAAGGTCTTTTCGCCCGCCAGCACCGGCGACAGCATGATCCGGTTGTAGTTGGGCAGCGGTTCCGCGCCGAACACGGTGATCTCGTAGCGGTCCGGCGCCTTGGCCAGCAGCTCTTCAACCGTGCGCATTCCGGCCATGCCGTTGCCGACGACGACCAAACGTTCCTTGCGCGGCGCGTCCTGCGCGGCGATCCGCCCGTCGGGCGATGAGAGCGGGTGATGCATGTCCATGGCGTCTGCCTCGTCTCGTGTCCGCCCGGCCATGTCGGCGGGGCGCGGGGCTAAAAAAATGGCGTCCGAACGGGCGGGCGTTCCCGGCGCTAAAGCCGGGGGCCAACCTGATCGGACGCCGTTGTCCGGGCGGTTCGTCGTCGAACCTTGGCCGAAATCCGCGCCGCGTCGCCCGGATCCGGCCCTGTGGCGGTCGCTGGCGACGTTGCCAGCCTCCGCCCTTGTCTCGCTGCTGTCTCGCCGCTCTCTTCGCAAGGGACGTGCCAAACGGCGAAAAGCACCCCGGATCCAGACGGCGGCGGGCGCAACGCCAGCGTTTCCGCCACAGACGGGTTGACCGGCGGCCTGATGCTTAGGCGCCTGTTTTATGCCCATGCTTAGGTATTGGTTAGAAAACAGCCACACAGGCGTTTGTGCGCTGCAAAATTCATCACTTGGTATGGGGCCACCCTGCGAGAAGCCATACCTTCCGCCGATCAACTCGCCCAAAAACCAAGCCTTCCCGCCAATTCCGCAAAAAACCAATCCTTTGGCATGAGGCTTGCGAAGGATGGGCCGAGAGACGCGCCAACGACGGTGCGCATCCCGAAGCGTCCAACGTTGGACCAGTCACCGGCAACGCCGCCGACCCCGGTTTCTCCCGGCCTTTCCCAAGGCTTTGGAGACCGATCCAACGGGACGCGTTCCTGGGATTTCCGGCCATCGCGCCGCTGCCCAAAAAACAGCCCTTTCGGATCGTCCCGCCGGTGTCGCCGCCCGCCGCCTGATGGTCCGCCGCTTTTGTCCGGCATTCTGAGATGGAGCAACCGACGTGATGACCGCCCTTCCCTTCCGCACCCTGCTCGCTTCCGCCGCCGCCGCGATCGCCCTTTCGGCAAGCATCCCCGCTTTGGCCGCCCCGCTGAAGGTCGAGAAGGAGCAACTGAAGCTCGGCTTCATCAAGCTGACCGACATGGCCCCGCTCGCCATCGCCGCCGAAAAGGGCTTTTTCGAGGATGAAGGCCTGTCGGTCACGCTGGAGCCGCAAGCGAACTGGAAAGTCCTGCTCGACCGCGTGATCTCCGGCGAGTTGGACGGCGCCCACATGCTGGCCGGGCAGCCCTTGGGCGCCACCATCGGCTTTGGCACCCAGGCGCATGTCGTCACCGCTTTTTCCATGGACCTGAACGGCAACGGCATCACCGTGTCGAACGAGGTCTGGCAAAAGATGAAGGCCAACGTGCCGAAGGGGGCGGACGGCAAGCCGCAGCACCCGATCAAGGCCGACGCGCTGAAGCCGGTGATCGCCGAATACCGCGCGGCGGGCAAGCCCTTCACCATGGGCATGGTCTTCCCGGTCTCCACCCACAATTATGAACTGCGCTATTGGCTGGCGGCGGGCGGGATCAACCCCGGCTTCTACGCCCCCAACGACGCCTCCGGCCAGATTCAGGCCGACGCGCTGCTGTCCGTCACCCCGCCGCCGCAGATGCCGGCGACGCTGGAGGCCGGGACCATCTTCGGCTACGCCGTGGGGGAACCGTGGAACCAGCAGGCGGTCGCCAAGGGCATCGGCGTGCCGGTCATCACCGACACCGAAATTTGGAAGAACAACCCGGAAAAGGTCTTCGGCGTCACCGACGGCTGGGCGACCAAGAACCCCAACACGCATCTGGCCGTGGTCAAGGCGCTGATCCGCGCCGCCCAATGGCTGGACGAAAACAACAACGCCAACCGCGCCGAAGCGGTCAAGATCCTGGCCAAGTCGGAGTATGTCGGGGCCGACGCCAAGGTGATCGCCAATTCGATGACCGGCACCTTCGAGTATGAAAAGGGCGACAAGCGCGACGTTCCCGATTTCAACGTCTTCTTCCGCTACAACGCCACCTACCCCTTCTATTCCGACGCCGTCTGGTATCTCAGCCAGATGCGCCGCTGGGGCCAGATCGCCGAGGCCAAGCCCGATTCCTGGTACGACGAGACCGCCCGCAAGGTCTACAAGCCCGAGATTTACCTGAAGGCCGCCAAGCTTCTGGTGGAAGAGGGCAAGGTCAAAGAGGCCGATTTCCCCTGGACCAGCGACGGCTACAAGCCCGCCGACGCCGGATTCATCGACGGCATCCCCTACGACGGCCGCAAGCCGAACGATTACCTGAACCAGCAGCCCATCGGCCTGAAGGGCGCCCAAAAGGTCGAGGGTGGGCAGTTGGTGGGGGGCTAACCCTTCTCCCGCCGCTCTCAAGCCCCCTCCCTAACCCTCCCCCGCCTTGAGGCGGGAGAGGGGACTGCCGCCGCCCTCCTGAAAGGCCCCCTCTCCCGCGCAGCGGGGGAGGGCTGGGGAGGGGGCCAGCCAAAGGAACCAACCACCATGACCAGTCTGACCGACGCCGCCCCCTCCGACCTCGCCCGCGCCCAGCGCAAGGCTCGCCGCGCCCACGCGCTCAACCGCGTCGCCTCCGGGCTGACCGCCATCGGGCTGGGCTGGCTGGCCCCGCTGCTGCGGCTCGCCGCCGGTGAAAACCCCCGCGTCCAGGCCGTCGAGCTGTGGCGGCAAATGGGCATTCCGCTGACCGCCATCCTGCTGTTCCTCGCCGCTTGGGCGTGGGCCGCCCCGCAGGTCCACACCAGCCTCGGCGCCATTCCCGGCCCGGCCCAGGTGTGGGAACAGGCGACCAACCTCTACGCCGACCACAAGGCCGAACGCGCCAAGGAGGCCGCCTTCTACGACCGGCAGGCCAAGCGCAACGCCGAAACCCTGGCCAAGGATCCAGCGGCGGAGGTCCGAATCCGTCCCTACGCCGGGAAGCCGACCTACCTCGACCAGATTTTCACCAGCCTGAAGACGGTCTTCACCGGCTTTCTGATCGGCGGGTTGATCGCCGTGCCGCTGGGGGTCGCCTGCGGCCTGTCCCGCACAGTCAACGCGGCGATGAACCCGCTGATCCAACTGTTCAAGCCGGTGTCGCCGTTGGCCTGGCTGCCGCTGGTGACGATGGTGGTGTCGGCCACGGTGTCGAGCGACAACCCGACCTTTGACAAATCCTTCCTCACCTCCGCCATCACCGTCACGCTCTGTTCGCTGTGGCCGACGCTCATCAACACCGCCGTCGGCGTGTCGTCGATCGACAAGGATTTGATGAATGTCGGCAAAGTGCTGCAACTGTCCGGCCTGACCATGGTGCGCCGTTTGGTCCTGCCCTCCTCCCTGCCCTTCATCTTCACAGGTCTGCGCTTGTCGCTGGGCGTGGGCTGGATGGTGCTGATCGCGGCGGAAATGCTGGCGCAGAATCCCGGCCTTGGGAAGTTCGTCTGGGACGAGTTCCAGAATGGTTCGTCCAACTCCTTGGCCAAGATCATGGTCGCCGTCTTCACCATCGGCCTGATCGGCTTCCTGCTCGACCGCGTCATGCTGGCCTTCCAAACCGCCGTCACCCACACCGGCAACCGCTGACCTCTCGCTCCCGGAGACAACGACCATGGCGATTCTGGAACTCAAGGGCGTTTCCAAGTCCTACGGCGCGACCAACATCCTGCGCGACATTGATCTGACCATCGCGGAGGGGGAGTTCGTCGCCATCGTCGGCTTTTCCGGCTCGGGCAAGACGACGCTCATCAACCTGATCGGCGGCTTGACGACGCCCGACAGCGGCGAGGTTCTGATGCGGGGCGCCCCGGTACGCGGCCCCGGCCCTGAGCGCGGCGTGGTCTTCCAAAGCTACTCGCTGATGCCGTGGCTGAGCGTGAAGGAGAACGTCGCGCTGGCCGTCGATTCCGTCCACAAGGACAAAAACGGCGGCGAGCGCGGCGTCTTGACCCGGCGGGCGGTGGAAACCGTCGGGCTGGGCCACGCCGCCGACCGCCGCCCGAACGAACTGTCGGGCGGCATGCGCCAGCGCGTCGGCTTCGCCCGCGCGCTGGCGATGTCGCCGGACATGCTGCTGTTGGACGAACCACTGTCGGCGCTCGACGCGCTGACCCGCGCCAAATTGCAGGACGAGATCGAGGCGATCTGGCGCAAGGACCGCAAGACCGTCATCCTCATCACCAACGACGTCGATGAAGCGATCCTGCTGGCCGACCGCATCATCCCGTTGACGCCCGGCCCCGGCGCGACGCTGGGTCCGGCCTTCACCGTCGATCTGCCCCGCCCGCGCGACCGAACCGCCGTCAACCACGACCCGGATTTCAAGCGGCTGCGCGCCGCCGTCACCGCCTATCTGATGAACGCCGGGATCGCGCGGGCGGCCAGCGGCGGCGACGATCTGCCCCTGCCCGACATCCGCCCGATCACCGCGTCGGAACCGCCCAAGGCCTACCGCGCCGCCCAGGCGAGCAGCGTGGTGGATGAGCGCTATCTGGAATTCACCCGGCTGACCAAGACCTTCGCCACGCCCAAGGGGCCGTTGACCATCGTGGACGGCTTTGACCTGAAGATGCGCAAGGGCGAGTTCGTCTCGTTGATCGGTCATTCCGGCTGCGGCAAATCCACCGTCCTGTCGATGGTCGCCGGTCTGGCCGGCGTCACCAGCGGCGGCATCGTGCTGGACGGCAAGGAGGTGACGACCGCCGGTCCCGACCGCGCCGTGGTCTTTCAGGCCCCCAGCCTGTTCCCCTGGCTGACCGCCTATGAAAACGTCATGCTGGGGGTGGAGCGCGTCTACCCCCACGCCAAGCGGGCCGAACGCGCCGACATCGTGCGCTATTACCTCGCCCGCGTCGGCTTGGGCGACAGCATGGACAAAAAGGCGGCGGAGCTGTCCAACGGCATGAAGCAGCGCGTCGGCATCGCCCGCGCCTTCGCCCTGTCGCCGAAGTTGCTGCTGCTCGACGAGCCGTTCGGCATGCTCGACAGCCTGACCCGCTGGGAGCTGCAAGAGGTGCTGATGGAGGTGTGGGCGCGCACGCAGGTGACGGCGGTCTGCGTCACCCACGACGTGGACGAGGCGCTGTTGCTGGCCGACCGCGTGGTGATGATGACCAACGGCCCGAACGCCCGTATCGGCCATGTGCTAAAGGTGGACATCCCCCGCCCACGCACCCGCCAATCGCTGTTGGAGCACCCGCGCTATTACGAATACCGCGCCGAACTGCTGGACTTCCTGGAAGGCGCCCACCACAGCGCGCCCAAAAAAGCGGCATGAAGCGGCGCCGCGCGCCCTCCCTCCCCCGCTGAGGGAGGGAGGGCGCGCGGCGCCAACCAAAAGTCCCGGAAGCAAAACAGGATTTGCGTATCATCGCAACGTCAGCGCGTTGAAAGCACAGCCTGTTTCCGCGCTTTGTCGCCAATTCAGCGGCCCGACGCACGAGCGTTTTACCACCCTTGCGCACCGCGCGCCAAGCCGCTCAATGGCCCGCGCTTGATGATCCAGACTCACAGGGCGGAGGAGGACTTCCACCAATCCATCCCGGCGTCGTGGGCGTGCGGCTCGATGGCGGCAAGCTCCTCGGCGCTGAAGGCCAGATTGTCCAGCGCGCCCAGCGAGTTTTCCAACTGCCGGACCGAGCTGGCTCCGATCAGCGACGAGGTCACGCGCGGGTCGCGCAGCGTCCAGGCGATGGCCATCTGCGCCAGCGTCTGGCCACGGGTCTCGGCGATCACGTTCAGCGCGCGGATGCGGGCCAACAGCGCCTCGTTCGCCGCGCTGGCCCCCAGCGATCCGCCCAGACGCTTGGCGCGGGCGTCGTCCGGCACGCCGTTCAGATAGCGCGACGTCAGCAGCCCTTGCGACAGGGGCGAAAAGGCGATGCAGCCGGTCCCCAGCTCTTCCAGCGTGTCCAACAGGCCATGCTCGATCCAGCGGTTGAACATGTTGTAGTTCGGCTGATGGATGAACAGCGGCACCCGTTCCTCCTTCAGGATCGCGGCGGCCTTGCGCGTCAGTTCGGGCGAATAGCTGGAAATGCCGATGTACAGCGCCTTGCCCTGCCGGTGCAGATGCGCCAGCGCGCCCATCGTTTCTTCCAGCGGCGTCGTGGGATCGACGCGGTGGGAGTAGAAGATATCGACATAGTCCAGCCCCATCCGCCGCAAGGACTGGTCAAGGCTGGCGATCAGATATTTGCGGCTGCCGCCGATGCCGCCATAGGGGCCGGGCCACATGTCCCAACCGGCCTTGGAGGAGACGATCATCTCGTCGCGGTAGGGCCGGAAATCGCTGGCGAGGATCCGACCGAAAGTCTCCTCCGCCGAGCCGGGCGGCGGGCCGTAATTGTTCGCCAGATCGAAATGGGTCACGCCCAGATCGAAGGCGCGGCGCAGAATGGCGCGGCCATTTTCAAAAACATCGGCGCCGCCGAAATTGTGCCAGAGGCCCAGCGAAATCGCGGGCAGATCGATGCCGCTTCGGCCCGTGCGGCGGTAGACCATGCCCGAGGCGTAGCGGTTTGGCGCGGCTGCGTAGTCCATGACGGATCTCCCAAAAGGCAACGCCCCTCAGATGGACCAAGCCCGCCGCGCGCGCAACGCCATCACCATGAGCCAGGATCAATGATGGGTTGAGCGCAGATACACGATGCGGTCAGCCACCGCCGTCCATCGCCAACGGGGGAAGCCCCTGCTGTTGCCGAATCAGCGCGATCAGCAGGCGCATCCCCGGCGGAAGCTGGCGGCGGCTCGGGTAATAGATCATGAAGGGTGGGCCGTCCGACCGCCATTCGGGCAACACCAGCTCCAAACGGCCGCTGGCCAGATGGTCGCCGACCAGCGCCTCCAGGCAATAGGCGAAGCCGATGCCGCCCAGCGCCGCTTCGATGGTTTGCTGGCTCTCGTTGGCGCAGAGCGGCCCCCGGACATCGACCCGGCGCAGTTCCTCCGCGTTGCCCAGTTCCCAGGCGTAACGGCTGTTGTCGCCCAACCGCATCTCGACGCAGGGCCGTTGCAACAGCTCCTCGGGCGATTGGGGCCGCCCGACCCGCGCGATCAGCGCCGGCGCCCCCACCACGATCCAAGGCTGCGGTCCCGACAGGGCGACGCCGATCATGTCCTGCGGCACCCGGTCGCCGTAGCGGATGCCCGCGTCGAACCCTTCGGCGACGATGTCGATCATGTGGTCGTCGATGGTGATGTCGAGCGACATGCCCGGATACAGCTCCGCGTAGCGCGGCAACGCCGGGGCCAGAAGATGCCGCGCCGCGTCGCGCAACACATTGATCCGCAACCGCCCGGACGGGGCGTCATGCTGGCTGGTCAGCGTGGCCAGCGCGTCGCCGATCAGCCGCAACGCCGCCTCGATCTGCGCCGCCAACGCCGCGCCGACCTCCGTCGGCGTCAAAGACCGGCTGGTGCGGTTGACCAGCCGCACCCCCAGATCCGCTTCCAGCTTGCGCAAGCGGTGGCTCAGCGCCGAACTGGTCAGGCCCAGCTCGTGCGCAGCCTGCTTGATGCTCTGCCGCCGGACGATGGTGGCGAAGACGCTGAGGTCGGCCAAACGGGAACGATCAAACTGCATGGGGGCCGGACTCTGTCGCCAACAGGAACGCCGGATCAGACAATGCGGCGCTGTTTCGCAGAGAAGCACAGCCAAGCCAACACCACCAGCCCACCGGCGACCAGGAAGCTGATCCGCATGCCGTTGGCCACCGCCTCCGGCCCGGCGCTGGCGACGTCGCCGGTGGCCAGCGCGAACACCGCCCCCATCACCGACGCCCCCGACACCAGCCCGAGATTCCGCGACAGAGTCAGCAGGCCCGACGTCACCCCGCGCCGATCCGGCGGCACATCCATCATCACGGCGGTGTTGTTGGCCGCCTGGAACAGTTGATAGCCGGGGGTCAGCAGCGCGATGGCGGCGACGTAGCCCGCCACCCCCAACCACCCCGGCAACAGCGCCAGCGCCACGGCCCCCACCACCGCCAAGACCAGCCCCGCCGACACCATGCGGTCGGCCCCGAAGCGGTCCACCAACCGCCCGGCGGGCACGCCGCTGAAGGCCGACGCCACCGGCCCGCTCGCCAACACCAACCCGACCAGCGCCTCGCTCAACCCCAGCGAACGGGACAGGAAGAAGGGGCCGACCACCAGCGTCGCCATCATCACCGTGGACACCAGCGCGTTGGCGGCGAGGCTGGCGCGGAAGGCCCGATCCCGGAACAAGGCCAGCGTGACCAGCGGAGCCTTGGCCCGCGCCTCGACCCGCAAGAACAGCCCCAACCCGACCGCCGCCGCCAGCAGCAGCCCCACCCCGGTTGACCCGAAATCCGTCCGCCCAATCGTCATCGCCAGCGCGTAGGCCG
Source organism: Azospirillum cavernae (assembly GCF_003590795.1). Lineage (GTDB taxonomy): Bacteria > Pseudomonadota > Alphaproteobacteria > Azospirillales > Azospirillaceae > Azospirillum > Azospirillum cavernae. The sequence continues at coordinate 640,922 of NZ_QYUL01000003.1, read as the reverse complement.
CCAGCGTCAGCGCCAACAGCAGCGTTCCGGCGACGTCGAAGGCCGGACGTTGCCCCGGCGAACGCGGTTGGTCGGCGGGCAGGCTGCCGCGCGCCAACACCCAGGCCAGCACCCCCAACGGAGCGTTCACCAGGAACAGCGCGGGCCAGCCCGCCACGGCGAGCAGCGCGCCGCCCGCCGATGGCCCCAGCGCCGTGCCGATGGCCGACATCGTGCCAAGCAGCCCCATGGCGCGCCCCGTCCGCGCCTTTGGCACGCTGTCGCCGATCATGGCGATGGTCAGCGCCATCATGACGGCGGCCCCCATCCCCTGCACCGCCCGCGCGGCGATCAACAGGCCCAGAGTGGGCGCGACGCCGCACAGCAGCGACGCGGCGGTGAAAACCGCCACCCCACCCAACAGCAGACGGCGGCGGCCCAGCCGGTCGCCCAACCGCCCGGCCCCGACGATCAAACAGGTGATGGCCAACAGATAGGCCAAGACGATCCATTGCACGTCCTGGAAGGACGCGCCGAAGCTCCGCGCCAGGGTGGGCAGACCAACATTCGCGCTGCTCGCCCCCAACGAGGACAGCAGAGTCAACAGGCAGAGGCTGACAAGCGCCCGGCGCTCCCGCCCCGTCGCCGCGCCATCCGGGCCGGGGGAGGGGGCGGGCGGGTCCGTGGGATTCCTCATCGCAAACACTCCGACATCATGGGCGCCGGGGTCTGTGATCCGCCCCGGCCTGACCGTTGCCCCCAACCTAGCCCCGCCCCGAACGGCGGCGGAACGCGCGTCGGGCGCAGGAAGTGGATGCGCGCGACGCCACATCCCCAACCGCCGCCCGCCCCGCCGTCGCAGGGCCATCGCTCAAACGCTTCTGCATCCATGAAAGCCCTTCTCCCCTTGCGGGAGAAGGGTTGGGATGAGGGGGGGGGCCCGGCCAATGGCCGGGAAAGGTCGCCTCGCCACCCTCACCCCAACCCCTCTCCCGTCAAGGGAGAGGGGCTTTATCAACACTCGATGGTTCAATCGATTGCCGCACCGCGCCGTCGGCCCAAGTCGTGCCGCAATCGGATTCATGCTACAGTCGGCCCATGCCGCTTCCCGATCTCAACCTGCTGGTCACGCTGGACGTTCTGTTGGCCGAGGGCAGCGTGGCCCGCGCCGCCCGGCGGCTGCGCCTCAGCCCGTCGGCGATGAGCCGCGCGCTGGCCCGCCTGCGCGCGGCGACGGGCGATCCGCTGCTGGTCCGCGCCGGGCGCGATCTGGTCCCCACCCCGCGCGCGCTGGAGCTGCGCGAGCGGGTCCACCAACTGGTCGAGGATGGCGCGGCGGTTTTGCGCCCGACCGAGACGCTGAATCTGCAACAACTGGCCCGAACCTTCACCCTGCGGACCAGCGAGGGCTTCGTCGAGAATGTCGGGCCGGAGCTGATCGCGGCGGTCGGCGCGGTCGCCCCCGGCGTGCGGCTGTTCTTCCAGCCCAAACCCGACAAAGACAGCGCCCCCTTGCGCGACGGCGCGGTCGATCTGGAAACCGGCGTCGTCACCCCGGCGATGGGGCCGGAGCTGCGCGCCCAGGCCCTGTTCCGCGACCGCTTCGTCGCCGTGCTGCGCCCCGGCCACCCGCTGGCCGACGCCCCCCTCACCCCTGACCGCTACGCCCAGGGGCGGCATGTCTGCGTCACCCGCGCCGCGCCCGGCAAGGGGCCGGTGGACGGCGCGCTGCGGGCGTTGGGGTTGGAACGGCGCATCGTCGCCAGCGTCGGCGGTTTCGCCGCCGCGCTGGCCATCGCCCGACGCTCCGACCTGATCGCCACCGTGCCGGAACGCCACACCGGCCTGTTGCGCGACGGGCTGCGCAGCCTCCCCCTGCCCTTCGCCGCGCCGGAGGTGACAATCTCCCTGCTCTGGCACCCGCGTTTGGACGCCGACCCGGCCCACCGCTGGCTGCGCGGCTGCGTGCGCGACGCCTGCGCCGCCGCCCTTGGCGGCCTGGACATCCCGCATGACCAACCCTGAGCCAAGCGCCGACGCCGCGCTTCCGCCGCCCGAGGGTCCCTTGCCCGACGTGCTGGGGCCGGGGCTGGCGGCGCTGTTCGTCGGCTTCAACCCCGGCCTGCGGTCGGGCGCGCTCGGCCATCATTATTCCGGGCGCGGCAACCAGTTCTGGCGCCTGCTGGCCGATTCCGGCCTGACCCCGCGCCTTTTGCGCTGCGAGGAGGACGGATTGCTGCCCAGCTTCGGCCTCGGCTCCACCAATCTGGTCGCCCGCGCCACCGCGTCCGCCGCCGACCTCAGCCGGGCCGAACTGCGCGCCGGTCTGCCTCGTCTGGCCCGCATCGTCGAAACCATCCGCCCCACCGTCCTGGCCTACACCGGCAAAGGCGTCTATCTGGCGGCGAGCGGTCGAACCGAAGCGCCCTGGGGCGTGCAGGACGCCCCCCTGTTCAACGGCGTCACCGACATCGTCATCCCCTCCCCCAGCGGCCTCGCCCGCCTGCCCTACGGCGAGAAGCTGGTCTGGTATGGCGCGGTGAAGGCGGAAATTGGGCGGTTGCGGGCTTAAGGCGTCGCAGGCTTCGCCGCCGCCTTCCGGCTGGCCACTCGCTCCTCCCTCGCTTTTGCCTCGGCGAACAACGCCTCGGCCTCCTCCGACTGCCCTTGCGCTTGACGCAGGTGGGCAACATTTTTTAGGACGAGAACCGTGTTGGGATGGTTAGGGCCGAGCGCCTTCTCTGTAATCGCAAGGGCACGGGTGAGGAACAGCGCGGCGACGTCATACTGCCCCTGCGTGTCGTAAAGTGCAGCCAGATTATTGAGGCTTCTAGCAGTGTCCGGATGGTTGAGGCCGAGCGCCTTCTCGGTGATAGCCAGGGCGCGGCTGTAAAGGGGTGCGGCGACGTCATACCGACCCTGCGCTTTGTACAGTTCAGCCAGATTGTTGAGACTTCTGGCGGTGGCGGGATGGTCGGGGCCGAGCGCCTTCTCATGGATCGCCAGGGCGCGGCTGTAGAAGGGAGCTGCGGCGTCATACTGACCCTGTGCGTAGTACAGCGCAGCCAGATTGTTGAGGCTGGTGGCGGTGGCGGGATGGTCGGGGCCGAGTGCTTTCTCATGTATCACCAGCGCGCGACTGAGAAAAGGGCCAGCGTCTTCATATTGACCCTGCGCTTTGTACAGCTCAGCCAGATTGTTCAGGCTGGTGGCGGTGTCCGGATGATCGGGGCCGAGCGCCTTCTCACGGATCGCCAGGGCGCGGCTGTAGAGATGCGCGGCGGCGTCATACTGACCCTGCGCTTTGTACAGCGCACCTAGATTGTTGAGGCTGGTGGCAGTGTCGGGATGGTCGGGGCCAAGCGCCTTCTGATGAATCGCCAAAGCGCGGCTGTAGAAGGGCGTGGCGGCATCATACTGCCCCTGCGCCATATACAGCGCAGCCAGATTGTTGAGGCTGGTGCCAGTGGCGGGATGGTCGGGGCCGAGCGCCTTCTCATGGATCGCCAGGGCGCGGCTGTAGAGAGGCGTGGCATCTTCATACCGCCCCTGCGCTTTGTACAGTGCAGCCAGATTGTTGAGGCTGGTGGCGGTGTCGGGATGGTCCGGGTCAAGCGCCTTCTCACGGATCGCCAGGGCGCGGCTGTAGAGAGGCGCGGCGGCGTCATACTGACCCTGCGCTTTGTGCAATGCAGCCAGATTGTTGAGGCTGATGGCGGTGGCGGGATGGTCGGGGCCGAGCGCCTTCTCACGGATCGCTAAGGCGCGACTATAGAGAGGCGCAGCGGCGTCATACTGACCCTGCGTGTCGTACAGTGCAGCCAAATTGTTGAGGCTTCTGGCAGTGGTGGGATGGTTGGGACCAAGCGCCTTCTCTGTGATCGCCAAGGCTTCGGTGAGAAACGGGGTTGCTGCCGGATAGCAACCCGCGCGGAGTTCCGCCATTCCAGCGCTATTCAGATAGTTACCCCGCAACAACGCGTCGTCCGGCGGGCACAGCGAAGCGGCTTCGGCGAAGGACGCGGCGGCACCCTGGTAGTCAATTTCGGCGTTGGCCAAGGCCCCCAGCGCCGCCGCTTTTTCCGCCGCTCGGCGTTTGTATGTGTTCATCGCGCTGTTCAGCCGATCAGCGGCGGCGATGTTGGCGGTCTTGGCCTGGGTCAGCAGGCTGCGCGCTTCCTCGTTGCGGCCATCGCGGAGGGCGGTTTCGGCGGCGGCGCTGAGGCGGGCGATGTCGGGATCATCCTCCCCCCGGAAGCTCGCCACCTCGGCCAACAGCTTTTTGTGATCGCGCGCGATCTCGGTCAACCGCGTGGCAAGCTGGTCGAGCGGAACCTCGTGCTGCTCCAGGGTCTGGAAAAAGCCGCCCAGCGCTCCTTTCGTCACCCCCAACTGTTCGCTGAGACTTGTGACCTGTTGAACCGCCGCGCTGTCCTGCCGAGCGTACTCGATCATCAACTCTTTGAGCTGCACCGGCGTCAGCCCAACCGATCCACCGACATTCCCGATCACCACGACGCCGCCATCGGTGGCGGTGATGTCCCGCGCGGTTGAGGACCGATCCCTGCCCGTGAAAAGGCCCATCACCTCACCGCTTCTTCGGCGCAGGGTCCGGCGACGCGGAGCCGCCCACATTCCCGGCCACGTCGCCGTTGATGACGACGCCACCTTTCGAGGCGTCAACCTTGCCCTTGATGACGTGCGACGGGGGAGCGGCATCCGCCGTTCGCCGGTTGACCCAAACCCACGCGCCGATCCCGGCCAAACCGACCAGCGTGATGAGAAAGGCCAGCGTGGTCAGCAGGCTGTCGTTCGCGGTCTTGCCGATGATCGCCTGGAACACCAGCAGAACCACGCCCAGGGCAAGGCCACCGATGCCCGCGATTTTCCCAACGGTTTTCAGCAACGCCTTGTCCATGCTTTCCCCCGCATCCGGTCGCCTCAGCGGTCATGATGCGAAGAGGGGCGGGGAAAAGCAACTTTGAAGATTGGCGCGGGGCGCGGTGCTTACCGGCTGTTGGCGCGCCGCGCCCGGATCACGCCAAAAGCTGATCGAGCAGCGCGTGGAGGCGGCGCAGTTCCGTCCATTCGGCGTCGCTCAAGCGCCCGCGATGGTCGCGCAGGTCGCGGACATCGACGTTGGCGAAGTCGCGGGCGATCTTTTGCGCCGCCGTGACCAGCCGGACCATGGGCGGCGGCGCCGGTTTGCGGTCGCCGCGCGGGGAGGGGGCTTCGCCGCGCTTGGCCTCGCGCAGCGCCTTCACCGTGCCGCCGTCCTTCACCAGATTCCACAAGCGGCGCTGGACGTCCTCGTCATCGACGGCGGCGATCTCCGTCAGGATGCTTTTCGGGACGGAGCGGTAACGGGTTTCAAATTCGTCGAGGATCCACAGCGGCAGGCGCAGCAGGGACAGGGTGCGCGTCACTTCCGCCTGGCTGCGCCCGATGACGTGGCCCAGCGCCTCGTGCGTGTAGTCGTGGCGGTCGATCAGGCGGGCGAAGGCGCGGGCCATTTCCAGCGCGTCGAGATCCACCCGCTGGATGTTCTCGATCAAGGCCAACTCGTCGGGGTCGCCGTCGGTGACGATGGCGAAGATGGTGCGCCGCCCGGCCAAGCCGCAAGCGCGCAAGCGCCGCTCGCCCGCCACCAGACGGTAATCGCCCTCGCCCATCTCCTGCACCAGCACCGGCTGTTTCAGGCCGTGGCGTTCGATGGAGTCGGCCAGCTCGCGCAACGACTCCTCGTCGAAATGGCGGCGCGGCTGGTCGGGGTTGGGGTGAACGCGGTCGAGATCCAGCTCGATCAGGCGGGGGAAATCCGCCGACAGACCAAACAGGGCGTCGCCGCCGCGTTGCGCCGCCTTGTCGAGAATCAAGCTGCTGGTGCGTTCAAGCTTACGCGGCGCCATGGCGGGCCTCCACAGGGCGGGCAATCAGATGAGCGGCGACCTCGCGGGCAAGGTCGGTGTAGGCCTGGACGCTGGCCGAATTGGGATCGGCCTCGATCGCCGGACGCCCGGCCCCGGACGCCTGGGCGAACAGGGTGGCGCGGGGCACGACGGACAAAACCCGCGTGCGGCCTTCATAATGGGCCTGAATCTCTTTCAGGCTGGCCTGATCCTGGGTCAGCCGCGCCGAATACATGGTCGGCAAAATCCCGAAGATGTTGAGCGACGGGTTGGAGCGCCGCCGGATCTTGGCGATGGTCTCCATCAACAGCGGCACGCCCAGCCCGGCGAAGACCTCCGTCTGCACCGGAATCAGCACCAGATCGGACGCCGCCAGCGCGTTGATGGTCAACAGGCCCAGATTGGGCGGGCAATCAATGACGACGACGTCGTAACGCTCCCGCACGTCGGCCAGCTTCTCTTTCAGCACCAGCGAATTGTCGGGTTCGGCCACCAGCTCGGTTTCCGCCGCCGCCAAGCCGATGCTGGACGGGGCGAGGGTGAAGGCGCCGTTGCAGACGGGCTGCAAAATGCTGTCGAAGCCCGATCCGCCGCGCAGCACGCCGTAAAGCCCCTTGCGCGCCGTTTCCACCTCGCCCGGATCAATGCCCAGATGCACGGTGGCGTTGGCCTGCGGGTCGCTGTCGATCAGCAGAACCGACAAGCCAAGCGTCGCCAGCGCGTAGGACAGATTGACCGCCGTGGTGGTTTTGCCGACGCCGCCCTTTTGGTTGGCGACGGCGATGACGGCGCGGCGCACCGGGCGCAGCTCAGCGGGCAGGGCAGGGCCGGAGACGGGCGCGGTTTGCGCCCGAATAAAGCTTTCGATCTGCTGGGGGATGCGTTCCGCCCCGCTTTCCCAACGGCTGATTCGCGAACGGTCGTAACGGCGGTTGAGATGGCCGTTCAGCCAACCGGCGAATCCAAGCTGGTCTTCGCCGCGCCGCTCCCGCAGGGCGCGCAGTTCTTCGCCGGTCATGAGGTCTCCGAATTCGGTGGCAAGGCGGGAGTCCGCGCTCGCCGCCACTTTACGGATGTGACGCAAGCGGTCAAGCCGAACCGCACGCTTGCGTCATACGGGGTTCCGACCGCGTGATTATACGACGTCGTATGAGAGTTTTTTCCTATACGACGTCGTATGACGGGGAGGGTCGGAAACGCTCGATTTTGCCCCGCGCACACTCTTCTCTTATAGGGGCGGATGGCCGGGGCGATAATGTTTCAAATTCAGCGTTGGCGGAACCCGTCTGTTGCGAGTCGATCCTTGATTCCCTTAATCCTGATTGTTGCAGATTCAGCGTTGCTTGAATGTTCCGACTCGGGCCTGCCTCGATTCAAGTTCAGCGAAGCGAATCGCGAGTCGCCGCGAGTCGCAAAAAGCCAGCGTTGGCAACGCTTTGCCGCGTTTCTGTTTCAAATTCAGCGGTCCTGGATTGGCCTTTTTCGAGTCTCACGGGAATGCATCCCTCGTGTCAAAATCAGCGATCAATCCTCGTGAAAACCGCTCGCTAAGCCCGAATCGGGGCTGGCGCGTTGCAATTTCAGCGAGGGGTGTGGAGCGATTCGGTGGGAATTTGGCGGAAACGCTGGGTTTCTCGTGATGCGAGCGGGTGGGCTGCGCGCGACCGGACTCTATCGGAGAATCTTATAGGGAGTCTTATATAGGACATGGTTGCGACTTCAGCGTGGAAAAGCCCTGGATTCGTTGCGACTTCAGCGCGAAATCGGGGGTTGGCGTTGCGTTTTCAGCGACGGGCCTGTTGCGGAGTCAGCGTGGACAGTTGGCCAAGCGGGCCGTCGCGTTGCGGAGTCAGCGTGGACAACCCGGCGGCTGTTCGGACGAATTGGCGGAAAACCGCCATTTTCCGGGGTTTCGGCGGAAAGGCTGACGCTGAATTTGAAACATGCGGCCGGATGAGGGGCTTTGGGCCTTCGCTGAACTTGCAACGGATTCCGCAGCCGACGTTGCAAACTCAGCGAATCTTGACGTGGCGCGGCTTCACAGCCCCCAGATTTTGTGTTTTCTGAAACGAACTGGCGGTGAGCAGCCGGTTGCGTCGAGAAGGAAGCAGAGGGTGTCCATGGCCAAAATCCACGAGCAACTGACCTTGGAGGGCTTTGAGGCGGTCTTGGCGCGAACCGAAGACCCCAAGGAGCGGCGGCGCGTGATTATGGCCCATGAGGCGATCTCCAACGAGATCGACGCCATCGGCTATCTCCACGCCGGATTCTGCCAAGCCTCGCTGCCCCACCGCAAGCCCAAGGACGAAACCGCCCCTTGGGTGCGCAACAACGGCCGTTACCAGCTCGTCGTTCGCCCCGGCATTTTGCCGCTGCGCGACGGCACCGTGCTGGACGTCGGGGTGCCCTATGGCGCCAAGGCGCGGCTGATTATGATTTACCTGCAAACCGAGGCGCGCAAAACCCGCACGCCGCACGTCGATCTGGGGCCGAGCATGAGCGCGTGGCTGCGCCGTCTCGGTCTGGCCCCGACCGGCGGCGAGCGCGGCAATTACAAGCCGGTGCGCGAGCAGGTTTTGCGCATCGCCCGTTGCGAATTCACCCTGCGGACCACCACCGGCAACTCCAGCGCCGAAATCTCCGACCAGCGGTTGATCGACGGCATCAAGCTGTGGCGCGACGACGAGGACGCCCCGGATCTGTTCCGCACCGGCGGCGAATGGGTGCGCTTTGTCCGTTTGACGACGTCGTTCTTCGACCATCTGATGGAACACGCCGTTCCGCTGGACGAGCACGCCATCGCCAAGCTGAAAAACTCGGCCCTGGCGCTCGACGCCTATGTCTGGCTGGTCCACCGCCTGCATCGGCTGGACAAGCAGACGCTGGTGCCGTGGCACGCGCTGTCCCAGCATTTCGGGTCGGTCAGCGAGCATCGCGTGCTGGCCTTCCGCCTGAAGGAAGCCTTGAAGGACGTGATGGCGGTCTATCCCGACGCCAACATCGAGCCGACCTCCAAGGGCCTGCTGCTGCGCCCGTCGCCGCCCGCCGTGCCGTCGAACAAGCACGCGGTGTTGCGTCCGGCCCTGCTGCGCTGACGGGGTTGGGTCGTCACGCCCTTTCGGCGGGCGGCCCGACGCGCTATCGTCTGAACGGATGATGGTGGGGCGAGGGCATGGCGGCGATCTCCGACATCGACATTCTGGCGGCGGCGCGGTCGGCGCTGCCAGACCTCCAGGCGCTCGTCCTGTTCGGCAGCCGGGCGGTGGGGACGGATGGTCCCGACAGCGATCTTGACCTCGCGGTTCTGCTGCCCAAACCCGCCGATCCTGTGCGGCTGTGGGAGGCCGGGGAGGCCATCGCCCGGCAACTCAACGTCGATGTCGATCTGGTCGATCTGCGGACGGCCAGCACGGTGATGCAATTTCAAATCATCACCACCGGACGCCGCCTCTTTGCCGATGGGGCGGAGGCGGATCGTTACGACGCCTACATCATGAGCGCGATGACGTCCTTGAACGAAGCCCGCGCGCCGCTGTTGGCCGACATTGTGAGGGATGGGCGCGTTTATGGTGGATGACGTTCTGCTCAACAAGGCGGCCACCATTGAGCGCTGCGCGGTGATTTTCTGGCCTTCAGCCGGGCGATCCTCACCCGCTCGCCCGGCTGACGCGTCCGCCCTTACCCCTCCGTTCCCGCGACGCCGGTGGACAGCACCGACACCCGGCTGCGACCGCCGCCCAGCGGGGTCACGCGGATTTGCGCGCCGATGCGCTCGACCATCGCCGGAACATGGCTGATGACGCCGACTTGCCGCCCGCCGGCCTGCAAGGCTTCCAGACAGGACAGGGCGACGTCCAGGCTGTCGGGGTCAAGCGAGCCGAATCCTTCGTCGATGAACAGGGTGCCGATCCCCCCGGCGGTTCCCGCCGCCATCGCCGACAGCCCCAGCGCCAGGGCCAGCGACACCAGGAACAGCTCGCCGCCCGACAGGCTGTGAACGCCGCGCCGCTCGTCGCCCATCTCGCGGTCGATCACCTGGATGTCGAGGTTGGCCCCGGCCACCCGTTCCAGCCGGTAGCGGCGGGCGAGATCGTCCAGATGCCGGTTGGCGTGGCCCAACAGCATGTCGAGGCTGAGGCTCTGGGCGAAATTGCGCATTTTCTGGCCGTCCGCCGAGCCGATCAACCCGGCCAGCGTGGCCCACAGACCATGTTGGGCCTTTTGCGCGTCGATGGCGACGGTCAGGTCGGCCAAGCGCGCCCGGTTGGCGTCGTCGGCGGTCAAGCGCCCGCGCGCCGCGCCTTGGCGCAGCCGATCCGCCGTCAGGCTTTCAGCCAAGCGGTTCGCCGCCGCGTCCGCCTCCGCCGCGTCGGCTTCCGGGCGTTGCTGGGCGTGGTGGTCGGCGCGCTGGCGTTGGCGTTCGTTGGCCAGCAGCGCGGCATCGCGCCGCGCCGTTTCAAGTTCAGCGAGCGCCCGCTCCTCCGCCAGCCGTTCGACCTCGGGAAGCGCCAGCTTGCTCCGCGCCTCCGCCACCGTCACCCCGCAGGCCGTCGCGGCGTTGGACAGCGCCGTTGCGGCGGAATCGGCTTGGGCGGCGCTGCTTTTGGCCGCCGCGCCGCAGCGTTCGACCTCGCGTTCGGCGGCGGTCAGACGGGCGGCGGAATCTTGCCGGGCCAGCGCCGCGCGTTTGCGCGCCACCCCGGCCTCTTTGCGCGCGCGCGGTCAGTGACGGCGCGGAAGTTTCGGCGACCGCGCTGGCCGTCGAGCAGCCCGGCGCGCTCCGATCTGGCGCGCCGCCAATCGTGCGGACAGATCTCAAAAGCGGTTGCCGCGCCTCGGCGTCCGGCCGTCTTGCGCCCATCACCGCTCGGCCGCGTTTCTGCGGTCAAGATCGAGGCGCGGCACTCGTCCGCGCCGTCCGCTGCTCCACCGCAACCGCTCTTCGCTGATGTTTGATTCGCCGCGACCCGCGCCGACCAATCCGGCCCGGAATTTCATTGGGGTCAGCGACCCCGCCGTCCGCCAGATCGGGTTGATCGGCGCAGGTTCGTCAACTGCATCCAGCGCCGCGTCCCGGTCGGTCTTGGGCGTCGGTCGCGCCGAACCAGTGCCAACGTCTGGGCGGTGCCCGCCGCGTCGATCGTATCCTTAACCGATTGTAAAGACGCCTTTTTCTCGGCTAGCGTTCGATTGTTCTGCGCCTGCGCCGTCCGCGCCTCGTCCAGCCGCCGCCGGTGGTCGAGAGCGCGCGTTTCATCATCGGCGAGGGTCGCCAGCCGCGTATCAAATTCAGCGAGCCGTTCCGCCACCGCCGCGCCGTCCGGTTCGGCGGGCAGGGCGAAGGCGCCGGCCTGTTCGGCCCAGCGTCCGGCGTCGGCGGCAATCTCGCGCGACAAGGCGCTGTGTCGTTCGGCCAGAGCGTCCGCCGTTGCCCGCGCCGCCCGCGCGGTCGCCTCGTGACCGGCCTGCCGAGACAGCAGAGCGGCGACGGCCTCGTTCAACGCGGCGAGCCGTTCCTCTTGCTCATGGGTCAGCCGGGCGAGCGGCGCGCGGTTGTCGGCCCACGGGTGATCCTCCGATCCGCAGACCGGGCAGGACTCGCCCGCGACCAACCGATGACGCAGCGTTTCCACATCCTCGCGCTGGGTCAGTTGCAGGCGGCGCAAGGTCTGTTCGGCCTCGTCGCGCGCCGCCTGCCGGATCCGCGCCTCTTCGGCGCAGGTCGCGGCGGCGGCGGTTTCACGCTCGGCCTCGTCGCGGCTGCGGGCTTCTTCGGCGCAGGCGGTCGTCCGTTCCTCGCGCCGCTGCGCCGTCCGCTCGGCGAGATTGGCCAGCGCGCGCAGCCGGTCGCGCTGTTCGCTCGCCGCCTTGCGGGCTTGGCTGGTCGCTTCCAACGCCGGGGCGTCTTCCGCCAGAACAGTGGCCAACGCGGTCTCAGCCTGGGCGTTTCGACCTTCGGCTTCCGTGACGGCCAAAGCGGCGTCCTCAGCCTGCCGGGTCAGTCCGGTCAGCGTCTTCGCGTGTCGCGCCGCCTCACGTTCGGCCTCGGCGCAATGGCGCGCCGCCTCGGCGTGACGGGCCAAAGCGGCGTCCCAGCGTGACCATTGCGCCGCCAGTGGAGCCAACGTGCTTTGCTCCGTCAACGCGCTTTCAAGCGCGGCGACCCGCGCCCGCCGGTCGGTGAGCGCCGTTTCGGCCTGTCGTTGCGCGGCGTGAATTGCCGTCAGGCGTTCGGTCGCCGCGTCGCGCGCCCGCCGGGCGGCGTCGCTTTCCTGGACCAGCGCGGCGATCTGCCCGTCGAGATCGGCGGCGCGGACCAAATCCGGTTCGGCGGTCCCCTGCTCGGCGGTCGCCTGCTCCAAGCGCAAGCTGGCCGTGTTGTGCTGTTCGGCGGCGTTGGTCAGCGCGGTTTGCGCCTCTCCCAAAGCGGCGCGGGCGCGTTGATCGGCGGCTTGCGCGTCGGCGGCCTCCCTCGCGGCGCGGTCGGCGTCGGCGATCACCGGGCGCAGAGGTTGCAACGCCGACCGCAAGGCGGCCTCGACACGCCGGGGTTCGGCCTCCCGCCACGCCGACTCGGCCCGCGCCGCCGCGTCGGCGGTTTGCTGTTCGGCCTCGGCCAGTTGGCGGTCGCGCGTGTGCCACGCCACCGCCGCCCGCGCCAGTTCCAGAGCCTGTTCGCCCGCTTTCACCGCCTCGTCGGCGTCGCCAGCTTCCGTTTCCAGCGCCGCGCGCGCGTCGGCGTCCAGAACGCCGATGCCGCCGCCCTGCGCGGTCAGCGCGGTTAGCGCCTCCCGCTCCCGCCGTTCCCGCTCATGGGCGGCCTTCGACAGGGTGGAATAGATTTCGGTGCCGGTCAGAAGCTCCAGCAACGCCGAGCGCTCCGGGGCGGGGGCCTTCAGGAAGGTAGCGAAATCCCCCTGAGCCAGCAGAACGGCGCGGCGGAATTGTTCAAAACTCAGGCCCAAGCGGGTTTCAATCTCCTCCAGCACGGCTTTTTTGCCGTCGCCGAAGCGCTGCTCCCCGTCCAAACTGGTCAGGGACAGGCTTTGCGCCTGCAACGAGCCGCTGGCCTTCAACCGGGCGCGGCGCACCTCCCAACGGGCGCGGTAGAACAGGCCATCGACGCCGACGAAATCAACCTCGGCCCAGCCCAAGGCCGCGCCCCGCCGCAGAACGCCGCGCACATCGTTGGCCGACAGGATTTTCGGATCGCGCTCCGCCGCCGATTGCTCGCCGCGCCCCTTGGGCAGGCGCGGCATCTGGTCGAACAAGGCCAGACACAGCGCGTCGAGGATGGTGCTTTTCCCGGCTCCGGTCGGGCCGGTGATGGCGAACAACCCGGCCCGGCGCAGCGGCTCGGCGTTGAAATCGACCGCGAACGGCCCGTCGAGGCTGGTCAGATTGCCGCCGCGCACCGCCAAAATCCGCATCACACGCCCTCCTGAACCGAAACCAGCAACTCGTGAAAGGCCGCCAGCAGATCCGGGGTGGGATCGCCCTGGTGCTGGCGGCGGTAGAGCCGGTGAAACACATC
>NZ_QYUL01000003.1:0-622500 GCF_003590795.1 Azospirillum cavernae | reverse complement strand
TCGGAAGTGAGAATGCTGACATGAGTAGCGACAAAGAGTGTGAGAAACACTCTCGCCGAAAGTCCAAGGGTTCCTGCGCAAGGTTAATCCACGCAGGGTGAGCCGGCCCCTAAGGCGAGGCCGAAAGGCGTAGTCGATGGGAACCACGTTAATAATCGTGGGCCAGCGGGTGGTGACGGATGGGAAAGCGTGTAGGCTCTTATCGGATTGAGCCTGCTGTGGACCCGTTCCAGGAAATAGCCCCCGCGTTAGACCGTACCCCAAACCGACACAGGTGGACAGGTAGAGTATACCCAGGCGCTTGAGAGAATGGTGTTGAAGGAACTCGGCAAATTGCCCTCGTAACTTCGGAAGAAGAGGGCCCCGTTCATGCGCAAGCGTGGGCGGGGGGCACAGACCAGGGGGTAGCGACTGTTTACTAAAAACACAGGGCTCTGCGAAGCCACACAAGGCGACGTATAGGGTCTGACGCCTGCCCGGTGCCGGAAGGTTAAGAGGAGGGGTGCAAGCTCTGAATTGAAGCCCCGGTAAACGGCGGCCGTAACTATAACGGTCCTAAGGTAGCGAAATTCCTTGTCGGGTAAGTTCCGACCTGCACGAATGGCGTAACGACTTCCCCGCTGTCTCCAACACCAACTCAGCGAAATTGAACTCTCCGTGAAGATGCGGAGTTCCCGCGGTCAGACGGAAAGACCCCGTGCACCTTTACTACAGCTTTGCAGTGGTGCTAGGGATCTCATGTGTAGGATAGGTGGGAGGCTTGGAAACATGGGCGCCAGCTCGTGTGGAGCCAACCTTGAAATACCACCCTTGAGATCTCTGGCATCTAACCGCGCTCCGTCATCCGGGGCCGGGACCCTGCATGGCGGGTAGTTTGACTGGGGCGGTCGCCTCCCAAAGTGTAACGGAGGCGCGCGATGGTGGGCTCAGAGCGGTCGGAAATCGCTCGTCGAGTGCAATGGCATAAGCCCGCCTGACTGCAAGACTGACAAGTCGAGCAGAGACGAAAGTCGGCCATAGTGATCCGGTGGTTCCATGTGGACGGGCCATCGCTCAACGGATAAAAGGTACGCCGGGGATAACAGGCTGATGACTCCCAAGAGTCCATATCGACGGAGTCGTTTGGCACCTCGATGTCGGCTCATCACATCCTGGGGCTGGAGCAGGTCCCAAGGGTTCGGCTGTTCGCCGATTAAAGTGGTACGTGAGCTGGGTTTAGAACGTCGTGAGACAGTTCGGTCCCTATCTGCCGTGGGTGTAGGAGTTTTGCGAGGATCTGTCCCTAGTACGAGAGGACCGGGATGGACATACCTCTGGTGCACCGGTTGTCACGCCAGTGGCATGGCCGGGTAGCTAAGTATGGACGGGATAACCGCTGAAAGCATCTAAGCGGGAAACCCACCTCTAAACAAGAGCTCCCTTGAGAGCCGTGATAGACCATCACGTCGATAGGAGGCGTGTGGAAGGGCAGCAATGCCTGAAGCTAAGCCTTACTAATCGCTCGATCGGCTTGATCTCACACAACGAGACGCGCCGCGCGCAGCGGCAAGCCTGTTCAACGCACAGCCAACGTCAGTCAAAACAATGACTTGACACAATCCGCCGGTTCAGATACAAACATCCTCCGATCACTTGCACACAAAACAGCGCGAAACATTGTTGGTTCGGCTGCCCTCTCTGGAAACAGAAAAAGCAGCAGTTGGTTGTCGGTCTTGTGCCTGAGTGACCTGGTGGTCATGGCGAGGCGCCAAACACCCGATCCCATCCCGAACTCGGCCGTGAAAAGCCTCTGCGCCGATGGTACTGCGTCTTAAGGCGTGGGAGAGTAGGTCGCCGCCAGGTCGCTCAGGCACAAGAGACATCAACACCGTCCAACAAAACACGCGCCTTCATCTCACAACTCCATCTCCACACAGCACGCCACGCACAAAAGACACTCGCGGGGTGGAGCAGCCCGGTAGCTCGTCAGGCTCATAACCTGAAGGCCGCAGGTTCAAATCCTGCCCCCGCAACCACCGATGCTTGCGATCCTTGATCGCAGATAAGCCCAGTCTCCCCACGGAGGCCGGGCTTTTTCGTGTTTGCGGCGAAACTCAACATCGCCGCCAGATCGCCAGCCCTTTGCCTTGCGCCTTGCGCGTTTCCATCGACTCCATCTCCGCCTTCATCGACGGTACATACATGCCGTCCTTGATCGCGCTGATGATCTCCCGAATCTGCTTCTCGATCTTGGGCAGTTCGCGGCGCCATGCGTCCTGGTCGGTCCGCTGCTCAGCGCATTTGGTTCATCTCGCGCATGGCCGAGGCTTTGAGCAATCCGTGACATCACGCGTGATTGCTTCGCGCGGTTGAGAACGCGACCGCGCCTGCGTTTCACCAACATCCTTACGGCGGCGTCACGATCCGACCATCGACGACCTCGATGATGCGGTCGCAGCGGCGCGCAAGATCGTTGTTGTGGGTCACGATCAAAAAGCTGGCGCCGTTGTCGGCGTTGATCTTGCGCATCATGTCGAACACGGTGTCGGCGGATTTGGTGTCGAGATTGCCGGTCGGCTCGTCGGCCAGGATCAGCGGCGGGTTCATGGCGAGCGCGCGCGCGATGGCGACCCGCTGCTGCTGCCCCCCCGACAGGTTGTTGGCCAGATTGTTCTCCCATTTGGCGAGGCCCATCTCCGACAGCAGGGCGTGCGCGCGCTCCCGCATGGCCTCATTGGGGAATTCCCGGTCGGCCAGCATCGGCATCATCACGTTTTCCAGCGCCGTGAAGGCGGACAGCAGATAGTGATGCTGAAACACGAAGCCGATGCTGTGGCCCCGCAGCCGGGTCAGTTCCGCATCGCCATAAGCGCTGGTTTCGCGATTGTCGATGAACAGCTTGCCGGTGGTGGGCCGATCAAGCAGGCCGACGATGTTGAGCAAGGTGCTTTTGCCCGACCCCGAAGGCCCGGTCAACGCCACGAATTCGCGCCGTTGCAGAATCAGATCAATGCCGTGCAGAACCTCGACCGCCGCCGCCGTGTCGGCGTTGTAGGTCTTGGTCACGCCTTCAAGGCGCAAGACGGGAACGGTTTCAGCCACGGATCGCCACCACCGGATCGAGTTTTGCCGCGCGGATCGCCGGAACCGCCGCCGCCACGACGCCGGTGACGGAGGCCAGGGCGACGGCGGCGACGAACAAGGACGGCTCGAGGATCAACGGAAACAGCTCGCTGCCGTCGGCCTGACGCAGGAAACTGTGCAGGAACACCAACGACTGGCGCCCGACCAGGGAGCCGACCAGCGACCCCAAAAACCCAAGCAAGGCGCCCTGCAACAGAAAGATCCGCAGAATTTGGTTCTGCGAGGCGCCCATGGCGCGCAGAATGCCGATGTCCTTGGATCGCTGAATCACCGAGACCACCAGGACGCTGGCGATGCCGAAGGCGACCGAAAGGCCGACGAAGCCACGGATCGCCGTGTTGGATATTTTTTGCGCGTTCACGGCGGTGAAGAACTGAGCGTTGGTCTTGATCCAACTGTCGACCTGCATCCCGACCTCGGCCTGCACCGACGCCGCGATGGTGTCGGCGGCGTAGACGTCCTGAATGGTGATGTCGATCGAGGTGACGCCGCCGACCAGATTCGACAATGCCTGGGCGGTCCTGAGCGCGACGAAGGTTGAACGCTCGTTGGCGCCCTTGTTGCCAAGGTCGAAGATGGCGCTGATGGTGAGCGCGCGCAGGGCGCCGCTGGCGGCGGTCACATTCACCTTGTCGCCCACAGAAACCCCAAGATCCTTGGCCAGTTCGGCGCCGATGATGATGTCTTCGCTGGTGACGCGGGGCTGACCGAGGATGATGTAGTCCGGCAGCTTGACGATGTTGAAATAGACCTCCGGATCAATGCCGGTCAGGGTGATCGAGCGGCTGGCGTCGCCACGAACCGCCAGAGCGGACGCCGTGACCGTCGGCGAGACGTTGGTGATGTCGGCTCGCCGCAGCAATTGCGTTCGGATCATCTGCCATTGGTCGATTGAGCGCAGCCTTTGGGCCGGGCGCTGGACAATTGACGCCACCACGACCCCGGACGGCGCGACGCGCAGCGGGCGGGCGACCTCGTCGGGGGCGATGATCTGGATGTGCGGCTGCGAGGTCAGCACCCGCCGGATGAAATTCGCCTGGAGAGACGACAACAGCCCGGACATGAACACGATGACGCCGACGCCGATCGCCACGCCCGCCAGAATGAACAGGGTCTGCATGCGGCCTTCCTTGAAGAACCGGATTGCGGCGATCCATTCGAACGGTGTCCAACGGTTCATGGTCCCCCATCACCGGATGGGCGCGGACGGATCGGGCCGCCATCGGTCAGGGGGCCTGCCGAGGCGCTCACCACGCGGTCGCCGACCTCCAGCCCGGACAAAATCTCCGCCTTGCCGGAACTGACGAGGCCGACCGAAACCGCCTGACGCCGGGCATGGCCGTCAATGGCTTTCAGCACCCAGGGATGGGCGCTGTTGATGTCCTTGATGTCGGCGGCGGCGACGATCAACGCCTGAGGGCGGCGGGCGACCTCGATGTCGACGGACACCGTCATGTCCTGACTGAGGTAAGCGGGCGGATCGGGAACGTCGAGCTTGACCTCGACGGACGCCCGCTGAAGGTCGACGCCGGGGTTGATGTAGACGATCTTGGCCGGGAACGTCTCCTTGGCGTAGGCGTCTGCGGAGGCGAGCGCCGACAGGCCAAGGGCGATCAGTCTGAGATTCCGTTCGTCAATCTGGACGATGATCTGCGCGTCGCCGCTCGGCGACACCAGCATCAACTGTTTGCCGGGCTGCACGACGTTGCCGACCTCGACGTCCCGCGCGATCAGAATCCCGTCCCTCGGCGTCTTGATCCTGTAGTCGCTCAGTCGGGACCGCGCGACGGCAAGCGTCGCCTGCGCTTGGGAAAGCTGCGACTCGGCAAGAACATAGTCGCTGCCGCCGACGCGATTCGTGAAAACCTGCAATTCCGCGCTGCGGAGCTGGGCGCGCGCCACGCGGAGATTCTTGGTCGCCTCCTCCAGCGCCGCCCGGCTGCCATTGCCGTTCGCCGTCAATGTTTTCTGTCGTTCATAGGCCTGCTGGACGCTCAATAGGGTTGCGGTCGCTTCGACCAGCGACTGCTCGGCCGATGGCAAGGTCAATTCGCGAATCTGGCGGATCCGGGCCTCCGCCTGCGCCACCTGTCCCTCCGCCTGCACGGTCGTCGCGCGGGCTTCGCTGTCGTCGAGCGTGAGCAGCGTGTCACCGGCCTGAACCCGCTGTCCTTCGGCCACCTGAATGCTGGCGACGACGCCGGTGATCTGGCTGCCGATGGTGACGCGGAACGGCGTTTCGACATGCCCGCTGGCGACCAACGTTTGCACGAAGTCGGCCCGCAGCACCGGCGTCACGGCAACCACGGGGCCAAAAACCAACGGCGCCCCGAAAATCCAAGCCAACGCGGCGACGCTGATCGCCGCCAACCCCGCCCAAATCCACGGTGATTTCCGACCTGGGATCATTGCCGGAACATCCTAGGCACTTTGCGCATACCTAACTATACAGGATCATGCGGAGTTTTGATCTCGCTCGTCAATGCTCCGTTCCGCTCGAACGCGCTCAAACTGGCAGCGTCGTTTCGGCGATGTCTTTGAACGCTTCCTCGGTCAGAAACCCGCTCGTAGACATCGATGTTCGCGCCAGGGGGTTGACCGGCTTTCAACGCCGCGATCAGAGCGTCGGTGTCGATCAGGCCACAACGCGCCCGAACCACACGCAGACCAATCCGTTCGGCGGCGACGATGACCGCGTCGGCTCCATGAGCGAGGTTCGCGGTGTCGAGGCTAAGCCGGGCGCGCACGAACGTGATGTCGTGGCTAAGGGCTTTGTTCGCAAGGGTGAAGGACTCTTCGTCGAATTCGTGCGTGCTGAACATGACCGATTTCATTGAGAACCCTTAGTTTTTGAGACACGGCGTCTTGGCCATTGGACGCGGCCATTGGGCGCAGCGACGGATTTCGGAACGACGCTAACGCGCGGTCAAGCGTCGGGGCAGCGTCGGGAAACACCCATCCCATGGTTCGCCCCGCCGTGACGGGACCGCTCAAATCCAAATCCGCAGACGCGGCGCAGGGGGCGACTTTTCGCCTCAGGTGAATGATATTGATTTTCATTAGCGATTGATCGTTGACTCGCGCCGAGACGCCGACCCGTCCGGGCTGGCGGTTGCCAGGAGCATCATCATGTTTGCGAATCGTCCGTTGGCCGTCCGCTGCGCTGCGGCCCTTGCCGTGCTGTTGGCTGCGGGCGCCGTGTCTCCCGCCGTCGCGTCCGCCGCCGACCTGCCGACCAAGGAAAAGCTGGGCGAGGCGTTGTTTTTTGACGTCGATCTGTCGGCCAACCGCAGCCAGTCTTGCGCCAACTGCCACAGCCCGCTCAACGGCTTTGCTGACCCGCGCACCGACGGGGCGGGTGGGGCGGTGTCGGTTGGCGACAACGGTCATTCGGTCGGCGACCGCAACGCGCCGACGGCGAGCTACGCGGCGTTCACCCCGGTCTTCCACATCAGGGCCGACGGCAAGGCGGTTGGGGGCCAGTTTCTCGACGGGCGGGCGGCGACGCTGAAGGAGCAGGCGGGCGGACCGCCGCTCAATCCGGCGGAGATGGGGTTGTCCTCCAAGGAGCAGGCGCGGGCGCGGCTGGCCGAGAATCCCGACTACGCGCGGGCTTTCGTGGCGCTCTATGGGGCGGGCGCGCTGGACAACGCCGACCGCGCCTATGACGCGATGACGGACAGCTTGGCCGCTTTCGAGAAAACCGCCGTCTTCGCGCCCTTCGATTCCAAATACGACCGCTCGCTGCGGGGTGAGTACAAGATGACGCCGGAGGAGGATTTGGGCATGACCCTGTTCTTTTCCACCCAGTTCACCAATTGCAACCAGTGCCACAAGCTGAAGGCGATGCCGGCGGCGCCGGGTGAGACCTTCACCAATTACGAACATCACAACATCGGCGTGCCGCCAAACCCGGCCCTTCGCGCCGCCACCGGCAAACCCGGATTTGTCGATCACGGCTTGCGCGACAACCCCGCCGCCGCCAAACCCATCCATGACGGGTTGTTCAAGACGCCAACCCTGCGCAACGTCGCCGTGACCGGCCCCTACATGCACAACGGCGTGTTCAAGGATTTGGAAACCGTCATCCGTTTCTACGATCACTTCAACAACCGGACGGCGGCGGCGGCGATCAACCCGGAAACCGGCCAGCCCTGGGGGGCGCCGGAGGTCGCGGCCAATCGGTCGATGAAGGAACTTGAATCGGCTCCCGCCCTGGACACGCGCCGCGTCAAGGCGCTGGTCGCTTTTCTCAAGACGCTGACAGACGCGCGCTATGAGCCGCTGCTGAAAGAGCGCTTTCCCGCAACTCCATGACGTCCGTGACGAAGATGGCCCCGCCTTCTGGTTCAGAAAGCGGGGCCATCGCGTCATCGGTTCCTCAATCGCCGATCTGCGCTCAGGCGAGCGCCAAACGGTCCAGCGCGGTGACGCGGCGCAGCGGGTTGTCGGCGGTCAGACGGTCAACGCCCTTCAGCGCCACCCAGGTGAAGATCGGCTCGCACAGAACCAGCGGCAGGTAGGAGGCGGCGAACAGCGCCCAATCGGCCAGCGGCGTCGCCTCTTCGCCCAGGAACAGCCAGAAGCCGACCATGGCGACCACGCCGGAATAATAAGCGGCGTCGAAGGCCATGATGCGTCGCCAGGTGACGGTGGCCTTGGCCGCGCCCTCGGCGAAGAAACGCTTGCCCACCGTTTCGTGGACGGCGACCAGCGGCACGATCAGCGACAGGCTGTTGACGCCCAGATGCAGCAGATCCTGCGGCTCGAACAGCGCGCCTTGCAGCAGCAGGCCGATGGCGAAGCCGAACAAAGTGGGCAGGAAGCCGAAGGTGAAATAGACGGCCGACGCGCCGATGAAATGCAGCTCCGACGGGCCGACCGGCAGATGGAAGATTTCCATGAAGACGGAGAAGAACAGCGCCGCGAAGGCGGTTTTGACCAGTTCCACCGGCTGGCGGACCAGCGCCGGGCTGTAGGCGGCCAGCGTGGCGAGCGCGGCGCCGTTGGCGGCGGTGACTTTGACGGCGTCGAGGATGCCGGGTTCGATGTGCATGTGCGGATGTCCTGAGCGATGAAAACGGAAATGCGGGCGGTTGCCGTCCAGACGCGCCGGACGGATTCAAGGCTCAGCCCGATGGATAAAACGTCATCGCCACCTCCCGGCCGTCCCACCGACGGCCTGCTGGGGTTGTTGGAACGGTGGCAGGTCTCCTGGCTTGCGGCGTTGCGCGTCGGGTCGCCTTCCCGGCTGGTTGGCCAGTGGCGTCGTGACCCGGCGCTTGCCGTTTACAGTTGCGGGGGCAGCCCCGGATTTGGCCCTGACGGGCCGCACCGGATTCCCTTTTCACGCGGCCATTCTTGGAACGCCACGCACCACCGAGACGCAGCGTAGCCCGGCGGTCTTTCCCGTTCCAAGTCTTTTTCCCGGCGCCGCCGGTGTTTGGCGATGGCCCACCCCTGCGTGAAAATGTCGCTCGTGTCGGGCGTGGCGCTTGGGGTAGTGTGTCGCGTTGCGTGTGACGCGCAACTTTTGGCGCAGCGATGGATCGGCATGATCGGGAACCGGGACAAGACGCGACGGACGCGACGGGGCAGCCTTTTGGCTGGCGCGGTCGCGTTGCTGTTGCAGATCGTCGCCTGGGCCTGGATGCCCGCCATGGCCGCGCCGACCAACGATTCTGGAAGCAACCGGATCGTTATTTGCACGCCCGACGGCTTCAAAACCGTGCTGCTCGATGATCGTGGCGCGCCGGTCGATCCTGATGGCGGTCAAACCGAAAGTGGTCAAACCGACGCGGCGATGTCCGGCGGCTCTTGCCCGCTCTGCCCGTTGATTGGCGGTTTGGCAATGCCGCCGCCCGTCACGCTGGTCATGCCCATCGACGCCGTGCGTCATGGGCCGGAAGCCTTGCCCGGCGACCGCATCGCCGCCGGTTGGTTCCTCTCCACCCTTCAGGCGCGCGCTCCCCCCTCCCTCGGCTGATCCCGTTCGCGACCGCGTTGGAGCAATCCCTCCGCGCGGTCTTGCCCCGTGATTGCCCGTGTGGAGTCTCCCCATGCCCGGAATCCATCCGATTCCTGCGGCTTCGGCCTTGTCCGACGCCGATCCGCTGTTTGACGCTCTTCTCACCCCAAACGACAGCGGCACCCGCCATGGCCGCGTGATTTTCGCGGCGGTTCTGGTCGCCTACGCCGCGATCACCCTGACCGCCTGGCTGTGGCTGGGGGCGTGGCCGATGGCGGCCTATGGGCTGTTGGTCGCCGCCTTCGTCGGCTGGTCGCTAATCGGCGATTCCCGCCGCCGTCGGATGAGCGAGCGAATCCGCGTCTGGCCCGACCGCACGCGGGTGGAGCAGACCGACAGCGCCGGTCGGCGCTCGGTCAGCGATTGGCAAACCAGTTGGCTGCGCGTCGCGGTCGAGGCGGACGGCTCCGCCGGTCCCCGGCTGACGCTGGGCAGCCATGGCCGCCGGATCAGCGTCGGCGGTTTTCTGACCGCCGACGAGCGGCTGGAGTTGGCCACCGCGCTGAAAGCGGAACTGGCGAAGGCGTCCAACCGACTGAACGGCGTTTGGACGCCTACTCCGGTCGCGCCCGTGGCCCACGCCGCCGCCCTGCCAGCGTCCGAGCGCTGAGCGTTCCCGCGCGTTCGCTTTTCATCATTCCATTGTTTCCAAAGGATTGTCCGACGTGACTCGTCTTTCGACGCGCCTGCGCGCCTCCTGGCTCGCCATCCCCGGTTTGCTGCTGTCGTCGGCGGCCCCCGCTTTTGCCCAACAGGTCGCCGCCCAAACCGGCGATTCCCGCGCGGCCTCGCCCATCTTTCAGTTGGAGGCCGTGACGGTCACGGCGACGCGCACCGCCAACAGCGGTTTTGACGTTCCGGCCTCGGTCTCCACCGTGGGGCGGGAGCAGTTGGACGACGCCCAGGCGAACACGCTGTCCACCGTGCTGCGCACCCTGCCCAACGTGAATTTCGGCGGCGGGCCGCGCCCGGCCTCGCAAAGCCCGGCGATTCGCGGCCTGCTCGGCCCGCGCGTGATCCTGTCGGTCGATGGCGCGCGCCGCAACAACGACGGCGGGGTGAACACGCCGCTGCTGCTCGATCCCGATTTCATCAAGCAGGTGGACGTCGTGCGCGGCCCGGTGTCGGCGGCCTATGGCAGCGGCGGCCTGGGCGGCGTCATGGCCTTTGAAACCATCGGGGTGGAGGATGTCCTCGCCCCCGGCAAGACGGTCGGCGGACGGATCAAGGCGGGTTACCGCAGCGCCAACGGCGAAGCCTCCACCAACCTGACCGGCGCGGCGCGGACGCAGGGCGTCGATCTGTTGGCCAGCGTGACCTACCGCGATTACAACACCATTCACACTGGGGCGGGCCACACCGGCACGGGCGGTTCCGGCTCGACCCTGCCGAACGACGGCCAGTTGAAAAGCGCGCTGGTCAAAAGCACGATCACGCCGAACGAACAGAACAGGTTCCAACTCGGCTACCAGAAATTCGCCGACGATCTGACCGGGCCGAACAACCCCGGCGGCAACACGCTGTTCCCCTTCTCGCAAAAGCTCAAGCGGCGGCAGGAGCAGTACAACGCCGCCTGGGCCTTCCAGGACGCCGACAAGCGCCTGTTGGACGGCAAGCTGTCGGCCTATTACACCAAGTTTAAGCTCGACAGCGAAAGCCGCGTGGTTCCGGCGCTGGATCCGACCTCGGCGATGACGGCGACCTTCGGGGCCAGCCTTCAGAACAGCACGTCGTTTGAAACGGCGTCCTGGATGAAGCACCGCGTCACCTACGGGCTGGATTTTTACCGCGACACCGCCAAGAACCAATCGGCGGGCAGCCCGAACAGCGTGTTGCCCGACGGCGCGTTGCAGGCGTTCGGCGGCTTTATCCAGGATGAAATCCGCATCCTGAACGACTGGACGCTGACCGGCGCGCTGCGCCAGGACAGCTACCGCCTGTCGCCGTCCGGCCAAGCGTCGTCCAGCAACGACCGTCTGTCGCCGAAGATCGCCCTGAAGTATCAGCCCTGGAGCTTCCTGGGCGTTTACGCCAGCTATGGCGAGGCGTTCCGCGCGCCGACCCTGACCGAGATGTTCGGCAATCTGAACACCACCCGCGCGCTGTTCAACTTCCGGCCCAACCCGTCGCTGAAGCCGGAAACCAGCAAGACCAAGGAAGCGGGCCTGACGCTGGCCTTCGACGATCTGCTCGCCAAGGGCGACAGCCTGCGCGCCAAGGCGACCATCTTCACCGAGGACGTCAAGGATCTCATCAGCCAGCAGACCATTGGAACCTACCGCCGCGTCGCCCCCTTCTCCGGCACTGGGCTGATCTTCCAACAGCGCAACGTCGCCAACGCCGAACGCTGGGGCGGGGAGGCGGAAATCGCCTACACGCTGGATGATCTGACGCTGGGGCTGGCCTATTCGCGGCTGCGGGCGAAGGATTCCGCCACCGGGGCCAACCTCTACGCCCCGCCGGACAAGGCGTCGTTGGGCGTGCAGTACCGGCTGGGCGACAATTGGACCCTGCGCTATGTCGGGCAGGCCGCCGCCGCCCAGCATTATGATTCGACCGCGCTGCGCCGCCGCGACGCCTATGTGACCCACGACGTCGGCGTCGCCTATGACCGCGACTGGTATCGCGTCGATCTGGGCGTCACCAACCTGTTCGACAAGGCTTACGTCACCTACCAGCAATCGCAGGCCGACACCTACAGCTACGAGGAAGGGCGCAGCGTGAACATGACCTTCACCGCCCGCTTCTGACCGTCCGCTTTTGACTGTTGACCGAATCCGCTTCTCAGGAGGACCGCATGCGCCTGTTTTCCACCCTCGTTACGCTGGCTGCCGCCGCTGGATTGGCGGGCTGCGCCAGCACGGCGCCGGAGGTGGCGACCCAGCCGGTCGCCATCAACTTCGCCCTGACCGCCAACGGCAAGGCGGCCCGTTGCGGCGTTCCGCTGGGGCCGTTGGGCGTCGGCAAGACGGCGGCGATTCTGCGCGACGCCCGTTTCTACGTGCAGGACGTCGCCCTGATCGACGCGGCGGGCAAGCCGGTTCCGCTGACCCTGACCGTCAACGACTGGCAGACGGCCAACGTCGCCCTGCTGGATTTTGAGGATGGCAGCGGCGGTTGCGTCGGCGGGACCAAGGCGACCAACGTCACGGTGACGGGCGCGGTTCCGGCGGGAACCGCCTACGCCGGGCTGTCCTTCACCGTCGGCGTGCCGCCCGCCCTCAACCACAGCAGCACGGAAAAGGCCCCGCCGCCGCTGGACATCGCGGCGCTGGGCTGGAGCTGGCAGGCCGGGCGCAAGTTTGTGAAGGTGGAGGTCGATCCGGCGGGCGGCGTCGCCAAGCCGGACGGCGGCAAAGCGCCAAGCTGGTACGTGCATCTCGGCTCCACCGGCTGTTCGGGCAACCCGGCGACCGGCGAAAACGTCGTCTGCACCCGGTCCAACCGCGTGCCGGTGACGCTTGCCGCCTTTGACCCGCGCGCCCAAGCGGTGGCGCTGGATCTGTCGTCGCTGTTCCAGGGCAGCGCCCTGAACAAGGACCAGGGCGGGGCGGTCGGCTGCATGAGCGGCCCGACCGACGCCGATTGCGGGCCGATCTTCGCCCGGCTGGGCCTGTCGCTCAGCGACGGCAAGCCGGTGGAGTCCGGTCGTTCTCCCGCCTTCGCCCTGGTGGCGAAGCCGTGAGCGGGCGGGCGTCGGCTGTGTCCGGGGTGCGTCTTCGGGCCATGATCGTCGGCCTGTCCGCGTTGGTTTCCGCGTTGGTTTTGGCGCCCCCGTCGGTTCTGGCCGACGGGTGGGCGTGGGGTTTGCCGTCCCACGTCCCCGAACCGCGCGTTCCCGCCGACAACCCGATGTCGGAGACCAAGGTCGAGCTTGGCCGACGCCTGTTCTACGACGCCCGTTTGTCGGGCAACGGCACGATCACCTGCGCGTCGTGCCATCTCCAATCCCGCGCCTTCACCGACGGGCGGTCGCGGTCGCCGGGGTCCACCGGCGGCCTGACCCACCGCAGCGCGCAACCTTTGGCGAACAGCGCCTGGAACGCCACCTACACTTGGGCGAATCCGGCGCTGGTGTCGCTGGAGCGGCAAATGGAGGTGCCGCTGTTCGGCGACGATCCGGTGGAAATGGGCGTCACCGACGCCAACCGGCCTGTCATTTTGGAACGGTTGCGCGCGGAACCGCTCTACCCGCCGCTGTTCCGCGCGGCGTTCCCGGACGAGGCCGAGCCGCTGACCATGGCGACCGTCATCAAGGCCATCGCCGCCTTTCAGCGCGGCATTGTGTCGGTGGACAGCCGCTATGACCGCTATCTTCAAGGCAAAACCAGTCTGACCGAGCCGGAAACGCGCGGCATGGCGCTGTTTTTCGGCGAACGGGCGGAATGCCACCATTGCCACGGCAGCTTCAATTTCAACGATCAGGTCGTCCACGCCGGCAGCCGCGAGGTGGAGACGCCGTTCCACAACACCGGCCTTTACAACATCGACGGCGCGGGCGGCTTTCCCTTTCCCAACCGGGGCCTGTTCGAGTTCACCGCCAACCTCGCCGACATGGGAGCGTTCCGCGCGCCCAGCCTGCGCAACGTCGCCGTCACCGCGCCTTACATGCATGATGGCGGCGTCGCCACCCTGGCCGAGGTGATCGACCTCTATTCCGACGGCGGGCGGCGGGTGACGACCGGACCGCACAAGGGCGACGGGCGGCTGAACCCGCACAAGAGCGGCTTGATCGCCCGCATCGGCCTGACGCCGACGGAAAAGCGCGATCTGTTGGCCTTCCTTGGCGCGTTGACCGACGACGGCTTGTTGACCAACCCGCGCTGGTCCAACCCATGGGCGGCGGCGCGGTGAGGGCAGCAAATCATGCGGGCGCGTGCAAGACGCAGAAAATAGTCGCGCAATAGAATGAATCATTTTGGACTCTCGAAGCATTGTATGATACAAACTCGCTCACATCAGCGAAAAATCAAAGTAATATCCTAGAATATTTCCGGGATTTACTTTTGTGCGCGCGATGTGTTTTCAGAAAATCATCCCAATCAGGAGCATCTCATGAGCATCAAGATTGCGAAGAAGCAGGTCATGACCATCGCTGGCCGCGCCGGTGTCTGCTGTGGTTCGTGCTGCGCCCCGGTCGGCGTGAACTGAGTCGGCGGCCGTCCCCGCGCCTGCGGGCGTGGGGACGGCTTCCCAGGGTGGAAAGGGCGCGGCCATGCGCATCGGGTTCAATTTTACGCTGGGGGACACCGCGCCCCTGGTGCGGCGGCTGTTGGCGGCGGGCCGGATCGACTATGTGGAATTGCTGATCGACAATTTTCTGGCGGTTCCGCCCGACGATCTGGCCGACGAGTTGGCCGGGCATTTCACGGTCCCGGTCGGCTTCCACATCATGTTTTCCAAATTCATCGAGACTGACGAGGCGGCGCTGGACAGCCTGGCCCGGCGTTTGCGCGGCTTGATCGACCGGCTGAAACCGCTCTACGTCTCCGACCATGTGGCGCGCTTCACCCATGACGGGCGGCAGCTCTACCATCTGGCCGAAATTGATTACGCCAGCGATTACGACCGGGTGCGCCGCCGGGTGGATGGGTGGCAGGACCGTTTGGGCCAGCGGCTGTTTCTGGAAAATTACCCGTCGATCATGGATGGCGGTCACGACGCTCCGGCTTTTTACGAGCGGCTGGTCCGCGACACCGGCTGCGGCGTGCTGTTCGACGCGTCCAACGCGGTTTGCGCCCATCTGAATTGCGGCGTTCCGTTGGAAGCGTGGGAGGGCGTGATCGCGGCGACCCCACATTTCCACACCGCCGGTTACAATTTGTCGATCCTGCAACCGCATCTGGTGCTCGACACCCACGACCGCGCGCTGTCGGAGGCGACGATGGCGTTTCTGGAACGCTGCCGCGACCGCTTCGACAAGCCCGGCGCCACCATGACCTACGAGCGCGACGACAATTTCGACGAGGACGACATCGTCGCCGATCTCGACCGGCTGCGCGCCGTTTTCGCCCCCCGGATACAGGACAGGGACCATGGCCGCATCGCTTGCCTTGCCCAGAATTGACGCCGACCTGCTCGACGCGCTGACCGTTCCGGCGCGCCAGGGCGATTACCCGCGCGACTCCCGCGCCTTTGTCCGAATCGACACCAGCCTGCGCATCTATTGGCACACGCTGTTCGACATCTGCCCCGGCCTGCTCGACCTGTCGGGGCCGGACGGGTTGGCGATCTTCCGCCCCTTTATGGCCTGGGCGGCGGCGGAAAAGCTCTCCCTGAACTGGACCTATTATCTGTGGGTAGACGTCTGGCTGGCCCAATCGGCCTTTCGCGACCGGGTGACGCCGGAACTGCGCCTGTCGCTGATGGGGGCGTCGGCGGCGCGCTGGGCCACCGGCGACCGATCGGAAGCGGGCGGAATCGCGCTGGGCTGCGCCGGTCTGCCCGATCTGGTCTGCGGCTGGAAAACCCGCTCGATCCTGAGCGGGCGGCGGATTGAGCAATTCACGTTGGAGGAGCCGTTGCCGCCGCCCGATGGGCCGTTCGGCTTTTTCACCATCGCGGGGGATGATCTGCCCGACGGTTTCCCCGGCTGGACTCCGATTCCCCGATGATTTTTTCACCGGCCAACGGGCCATGACGGCGGGCGGCGACGCGTCCGGCCAGCGGGTGGACCGCGCGTTTTGGCGCGGCTTTCCGGCGCTGCTGCTGGCCTTCGCGGTGGCGCAGCTCATGCAGCAGATCGACGTCGGCATGCTGGCGCGGATCGATCCGCAGGCCCCCGCCGCTTATGTGCTGTTGCTGCGGATCGCCGTCGCCGATCTGGTGGCGATGATGGCCTTCGGCGCGGTGGCGTCCGTCACCGTCGCTCAAGCGACGCGCGACGGCGATCCGGGGCCGACGATCCGCCGGGCGTTGGGGCTGGCCGCGCTGCTTGGCGCGGGGCTGGGCGGGCTTGGCCTTGTCCTTTATGGACCGGCGGCGCGGGCCATCGTTGGAACCGACGGCCCCGCCGCGCTGGTTGCCGCCGCCGTTCCCTGGTTCGCCGCCGCCGCTCCGCTCCGTCTGGTCAACGCCTGCGCCGCCTTCGCCCTGCACGCGACCGGGGCCGGGGGCGTGGTCGTGCGCTGGAAGCTGGGCGAGTTGGCCGGAAAGGCCGCGCTCAACGGCCTGTTCCTGTTTGTGCTGGACGGCGGGTTTGTCGGTTGCTTCGTTGCTGGGCTGCTTTTGAACCTGTTGTCGGTCGGCTGGGTGCTGCGGTATTTGCGCCAGACGGCGGGGGGTGGCCTCGGTTGGCCGGGGCGCCGTTGGGCGCTGGATCTTGTGCGCAAGACCGCTTGGGAGGCGCAGCGCGTGGCCTCCGGGCAAATTCTGGCGCTGGTGACGGTCACTTTGTTCGCCTCGCCGCTGATCGGGGCGGCGGAGTCCGGGCGATTCAACGCCTTCGCCGCCGGGTCGGTGCTGGCGATGCTGGTCTTCGCGCCCTTCGTCGCCTTTCTGCGTTTTCTGGCGATGCGGTTCGCTGGGCGCTCCGCCTCGGACGTCGCCGCGCTGGCGGGCGTTCTGTGGCGGCGCGGCGCGCCGGTGGCGCTGGCGCTGGCCGCCGCGTTGATCCTAAGCGGCGACTGGCTTGGCGCGGCGCTGTACGGGCAATCGGGGCCGTGGTGGTCGGGGTTGGTCACGGCGGTGGCGGTGTCGCTGCCGATCCGGCTGGCCGCGAACATCCTGCGCGCGGCGTCGCAAGCCAGCGGCGCGTTCGCCGAAGTCGCCCGCATCGACGCCCTGCTGGGCTGGGCCGTCGGCGGGCCGTTGATCCTGCTTGGCCTGCATTGGAACCAGCCCGCCGTCGCCTACGCCCATCTGGTCGCGCCGGAGGCGCTGGCCCTGCTGTGGCTGTGGCGGCGTTGGGCCGCCGTCAACCGGCAAGGCTGGCCGCTGCGGCGGGTTGATCGAGCGGCGCGGTAATAAAAGGCGCCGCCGGACAGCCGCGCCGTGTTCGGCGACAGGACCAGCACGAAGAAGCGGGTCTCTGTGACGTTGCGCAGGAAGTCGCCGTCTTCGGCCTTCTGATCCTCGTTGTCTTTTCAAGAAGGCTCCCCACTTTTCCAGGGCAACCCCAGTTTCAGATTTAGCGCGCGGCGCTCTAAAAGAAATCCACGTCGCCCACATCGTCGGCTTGAGCCGTTGGTCCAGCGTCGCCGTCGGCGAACAGATCGTGGATGATCCGTTCGCTGGCCATGGTGTATTTGCCCTCCAGCATCCGCAACACATCCTCCCGCACGCTGTCCACCGAGGCGTGGTGCGGGGCGATGGCGATGATCGTGGACAGGCGTTCGGCAAGATCGGTCCCGAAGGCGTCCAACCTCTGTTCCAGGGTCAGGCTTTGGGCGGTTTTCGTCAGCAACGTCGCCGCTTTGCCGCAACGGGCGGTCAAGCCGGTCAGCGCGCGCTTTTGCTCGCCTTCCAACCCGCCCAGGGCGGCCATTGAATCGGCCATGCAGGCGGTCAGTTCGGCGGCGGATTCATGATCGCGCGCGGAATGGTCATTGAGGCTTGACGCTTGCGCCGTGGCCCCGCCGATGGCCTCGGCGATGGCGCGCGACGCCTCTTCGGTGCGGCGGCTGCACGCGCGCAGCTCTTGCGCGACCACCCCCAGCGCCTTGCCAGCCTCGCCCAAACGGGCGCATTTGAAGGTGGTGTTCAGGCCCATGATGCGCATGTCGGCGTCGATGGAGTTGATCGCCGTCACCCCGCGCTTCATGGCGGCGAAGCCATCGGACACCAGGATGATCTGCTCGCGGATGCGCTCGTCGGCTTGGCGGTAGCTGTTCAGCAGTTGGGTGGCGCGGTCCACGTCCGCCGCCACCGCGCCGACGAAGGAGCGGTCGCCGCCCTCGTTCAGGAACAGCCGCCGGGCGTCGGTCGCGATGGCCTCGGCGTCCCGCGCCAAGGCCTGAAGATTGCCGCGCAGCCCCTGGATTTGCGCGGTGAAATCATGGGTGGTGCGGGCGTATTGCTGGGCCTGGAGGTCGCACACGGCGGCGAGCAGGGCGGCTTTGCGCTCCTCGCTCAACGCCGCCAGCCAATCCATGTCCGTGGCGGCGCCTGCCCTCGGTTCCAGCATGGCGGCCAGCAGATCCAGCGCGTGGCCGATGTGCTCCAGGCGTTGGCGGGTCAGGTCGCCCGCTTGCAAACCCATGATGCATTGGGCGGTGCGCGCGCTGATCTCGGAAACGCGGGCGGAAAATTTGCGGGTGGAATCGCGGGCGGTCGCCCGGCGCGCCGACAATTCTTGCAGGCTGGCTTTCAGCCGCGCGCCGATGGCGTCGAGATCCCGCGCGTTGTCGGCGTGGAACTGGTTGGCCGTCTGATGCGCCGTGGCGATGGCGGCGCGCAGCGCCGTCAACCGATCCGATGCCTGCTGCGTGGTGCTGTTGGCCAAACCGTGCAGCCGGTCGATTTCCTGGTTGAACACGCTGAAATCGACGCTGGTCGTCCGGATTTGCGCCGCCTGCACCTTCGCGTTGGTGGCCAGCGCGGTGATTTCGCCGATGATCCGGCTGAGCGTCGCCAGCAAATGTTCCAACCCGACGCTGCTCTGATCCAGGTCGCTCAGAAACCCAAGCATCCGCTGCGCGTTGGCCGCGAGTTCCAGCGTGTCGTGACGTGCCCGCGTCAGGGCCGTCACCGCGTTGACGCCGTCGGCGTTTTCAAGCAGCGCGGACAGACAGCGGAAATCCTCGGCAACCCCGTCCATCACCGTCAAGGCCTCGCCCAAGGCGCCGCCAACCGCCGTGAAGCTTCCCTCGATCGGCGCGGCGGCGTCCGCCAATCCGGCGGCCAGCGCGCGCAGCGCGGCGGCGGTTCCCGCCGGAATCTGCGACGCTTGCGCCCATTGATCGGACCATTGACGGACGTCCATCGCTCAACCCTCTGCCTGATGTCTGTTAGGCCACATGCGCGCGGCCGCCGTATCGGAGGATTTCCCGCGCGATGGCGGACAGGGCGACGATCTTTTCGGCGGCGCCCCGGTTGATCGCCTCTTTCGGCATGCCGAAGACGACGCAACTGTCCTCGTCCTGGGCGATGGTGAAGGCCCCGGCGTTGCGCATCTCCAACAGGCCGTTGGCGCCGTCGTCGCCCATGCCGGTCATGATGATGCCCACCGCGTTCGCGCCCGCGCAGTGGGCGGCGGAGCGAAACAGAACATCGACCGAGGGGCGATGGCGCGACACCAGCGGTCCATCCTTCACCGTCACGAAATACCGGGCGCCGCTGCGCTGCAACAGGGTGTGGCGGTTGCCGGGCGCGATGAGCACCTGACCGCGCAGCACGGTGTCGCCGTCCTTGGCCTCGCGCACCGCCACCTCGCACAGGCTGTCGAGCCGCCGGGCGAAGGCGGCGGTGAAGCTTTCCGGCATGTGCTGCACGATGACGATGCCGGGGCTGTCGGCGGGAAGCTGTTCCAGCACCTCGCGCAGCGCCTCGGTTCCGCCGGTGGACGCGCCGACGCAGATGATTTTTTCGGTGGTCTTGGCCATGGCGTGGCCGCTCGGGGCCGGCATCATGACGTCGGCGTTCAGCTTTGGCTCGGGGCGCAGGGTGCGCGCTGGGGCCGCCGCCTTGCGTTCGGTCGCTCGGGGCCGCGCCCGCGCCGCCGCCTTCACGGTGTCGCAGATCAACACCTGCGCCTCCAGCAGCATTTGGCGGGTGTCCACGCGGGGTTTGACGATGATGTCCACCGCCCCGGCCTCCAGCGCCTGCATCAGCGTTTCCGATCCTTCCTCCACCAGCGAGGAGCACATCACCACCGGGATCGGGTGCTGGCTCATCAGCTTGCGCAGAAAGGTGATGCCGTCCATGCGCGGCATTTCGACGTCCAACGTGATGACGTCGGGGGCCTCCTCGGCGATGCGGCGGACGGCGGCGAAGGGGTCGGCGGCGCTGCCCATCACCTCGATCTCGGGGTCGGAGGACAGGATGGCGGACAGGGTTTGCCGCACCGTCGCCGAATCGTCGATGATGAGAACGCGGATTTTTCCGGAACCCCGAGTTTGGCCCATGATTCAGCTCCGCACGAAAATGGCCGAGGCGACTTGGGTCAGCGGCAAATCCATGTTGGCGATGGTTTCGCTGTGACCGACGAACAGAAAACCGCCGGGCCGCAGATGGCGGCACAGCCGATGCAGAACCGCCTTCTGCGTTGGTTTGTCGAAATAGATCAGGATGTTGCGGAAAAAGATCACATCCATGTCGGTCGCCACCGGATAGTCCGCGTCCATCAAATTGAGATGGCCGAAACGAACGGATTGGCGGATCTGCGGGACCAACCGGATGGTCGGGTCCTCCCGGTCGCGCGACCGGCGGACGTAGCGGGACGCGATGGCTTTGGGAATCATCCCGGCCATGTCGGCGGGATAGATCCCCAGCTTGGCCGTCGCCAACACTTCGGTGCAGATGTCGGTGGCGATGATGTCGAAACGGAAGGAAGACTGCGCGCGGGCGTGTTCGTGCAGCAGCATCGCCAGCGTGTAGGGTTCGGCCCCGGTGGAGCACGCGGCGCTCCAGCATTTCAGCGGACGGTCTTTGCCGGGGTGGTGCGGCAGACGCGACAGCGCGTCCAACCCGCGCTCGTTCAAAAAGCGGAAATGCTCGATTTCCCGGAAGAAGTCCGTCTTGTTGGTGGTGACGGCGTCGATCAGGTTGACCAGTTCGCTGTCCAACGCCCCTTCATCCAGCACATAGCGGCAATAATCATGCATGCTGGCCAGCTTCAACGCCCGCACCCGCCGACGCAGGCGGCCTTCGACCATCGTGCGTTTGGTCGGCGGCATGCGGATGCCGCAATGATCCTGAATGATCGCGCCCAAGCGGGAGAAATCATGCGGGCTGAGGCTGTCGTTGATGACGCGGGGAGCGGTGTCGTTCATGCCGCCTCGCAGGGCTGTTCCAAGAGGGCGGCCTCGTCGCTGGAAAACAGGCGGGCCACGTCGAAGACGATGACGAAAGCGCCGTTGGCGCGGCCAATCGCCTGGATGTAATCCGAACGCCAACGCCCGCCGACGCGGGGCGGCGCTTCCAGCGCGTGGTCGGCCAGGGCCGTCACCTCGATCACCCGGTCGGCGATCACCCCCATGGTCAGCGGCGTTCCGTCAATCGGCACGTCCAGAACCAAAATGCGCGTGTGTTCCGTCACGGGAATCGCTGGCAGCCCCAGCTTGACCCGCAAATCGATGGTGGGAACCCCCTGACCGCGCACGTCGATCATGCCGACCATGAAGGCGGGCGCGTGCGGCAGGCGGGCGATTGGCTGCATGTCCAGAATCTCGCGGACGTTGCCGACCTCGACGGCGAAGATTTCACGGTCGATGCCGATGGTGACGTACTGCGCCGGATCGCGTGGGGCCGTTGTGTTGGTCATGAAGCACCATCGAGGTCTGGGTGGTGAGGTCAAAGTGGCGAGGCCGGTTTGGTGGAGAGCGCGGGGGGCCGCTGGTCCAGCCCCCGCGCCCGGTCAATCGGTCAAAGGGTCAGAACTCGGTGTAGCGGGCGTCGAGGTCATCCGCCCCTTTTCCTCCTTCCAAGTTGATCTTTGGGCCATGCCCCTTGCCGTTCAGCTTGGAGGTTTTGGCCGAACCGTTGAGCTTCACCGGCGACAGTTTGGGTTTGGCGACGGCCACAGGGCGTTTCACCGGCGCCGGCGCCATGCGGGCCATTGCGGGCGCGCGGCGCGGAGCCGAGGCGGCGGCGGCCTCGACGGGCGCGCGGCGTTCGTCCGCTTGGTCGATTTCGAAATAGGAGATGGTGTCTTGCAGTTGCGCGGCCATCGAGGACAGCTCTTCCGAGGTCGCCGCCATTTCCTCCGACGCGCTGGAATTCTGCTGAGTCACCTTGTCCAACTGCTGGATCGCCTGGTTGATCTGTTCGGCGCCGATGTCCTGTTCGCGGCAGGCGGCGCTGATTTCCTCGACCAGTTCGGCGGTCTTGCGGATGTCGGGCACCAGACGGGCCAGCATGTGGCCAGCCTCTTGCGCGATCTTCGTGGATTCCGTGGACAGCGCGCTGATTTCCGCCGCCGCGCCCTGGCTGCGTTCGGCCAGCTTGCGCACCTCCGACGCCACCACGGCGAAGCCCTTGCCATGCTCCCCGGCGCGGGCCGCTTCGACGGCGGCGTTCAGGGCCAGCAGGTCGGTCTGGCGGGCGATTTCCTGCACGATGCTGATCTTTTCGGCGATGGTCTGCATCGCCTGCACGGTGCGGCTGACCGCCTCGCCCGACGCCTGGGCGTCCTTGGCCGATTGGCGGGCGATCTTTTCGGTTTGCGTGGCGTTTTCGGCGTTTTGCTTGATGTTGGCGGCCATCTCCTCCATCGAGGCCGAGGCCTCCTCCGCCGCCGAGGCCTGTTCGGTGGCGCCCTGCGACAGCTCTTCGGAGCTGGCCGACAGCTCTTGGCTGCCCGCCGCGACGTTGTCGGCGGCGCTGGAGGCGTCGGCCACCACGGTGCGCAGCTTCTCCAGCATGGTTTCCAGCGCGATGCCCAGCGCGTCCCGGTCGGACAGGCGTTGCGCCTCGACCGTCAGGTTGCCTTGGGCAATCTGGTTGGCGACGGCGGCGGTGGCCCGCAGATTGGCGGTCATGCTGTTCAGCGCGGTGATGAGATCGCGGATTTCGTCGTCCGTCGTCACATCCACCCGTTGATCCAAATCGCCCAGCGCCACCGCGTTGGCCAGTTCCACCGCCTTGGTCAGACCGCGCGCGACGGAGATGGCGATGTAAGCGCCCGAGCCAACGGCGAGGAGGATGGAGGCGACCACCGCCGCGATCATCAAGGCGCGCAACGTGGCGTAGGTCTGGTCGGCCTTCAGCTTGTCGTCGGCCATGCCCTTTTCGGCCTGCGCGACCATCTCGTCGGCGGCGGCCGCCAGCTTGGTGGCGGCGGCGCGCACCTCACCGATGGACAGGGTGAGCGCCTTGACTTCCGTGTTTTGCCGCGACAACGCCGCCGTTTCATCGCGCTGCTTGGCATAAACGCTGTAGCGGTCGAGAAAGACCGTGAAGGCGCGCGCATCCTCGTCCGTCGTCAATTGGCCCCGGATGGCGTCTTGAAGAGCGCGGGTTTTCTCCAGAACGGGAGGGAGCGTTTGCAACATGCGCTCGGTTCCGGCATCGTCGCTGACAAGCAGAGAATTGCGGACGATCACCTGCTCTTGGCCCATGGTGGTGGTCATCTGGCGGATCAACTGCGCGATTCGGAGCTGTTGCACCGTGACCTCGCCACCAGCCTCAACCCGATCCAGCAAGGGCCGCAGGGCATCTGTGGCTGATCGATAGGATTCGGAGGACGCGCCATTGGCGAGGTCGGCGGCCTTGCTGTTGGAATGGATGCGGCCCACGGTCCGCACCTTGTCCTGAGCGGTCGTGAACTCGGAGGTCATCGCTTCGACCTGAGCCAGCTTCTTCAGCCCGTCCGCGTCGGAGATCCGACGGAACTGCTCATAGAGTCCCTTCAACTCCTCGCGTCGGGTCAGCATCGCCTTGTCAAAGCGGTCGATGTCGGCGTCCTCGCTGGACAGCAGGAAGTTCTTTTCTTCGCGCTGGATCAGGAACACCTGTTTTGGGATCTGACGGACAACGCTGACGCGCTGGGCCGATTGGTTGACCAACTCGTTGATTTTGTCGTTCAACTCGCCCAGCCCGTTGACGGCCAGCCCGGCGGTGATGGCCGACAACAGGATCACGGCGCTGAAGGCGACGATGATTTTGCTTTTGATGGTGATGCGCATGGTGGTTCCTCGCTGGGCGAGCCGCGTGTGGGCTGTTCCGGTCAATGGACCGAGAAAATCCGGACGATGTCGGGGATGACGATGAAATCCTGGCCGCGCTTGCCGATTCCCTTGATGAAGTCGGGGCGCCAGCGCATGCCGATGTCGGGCGTGTCTTCGATGGAGGCGCCGCCGATGGTCGTCACCTCGTACACTTTGTCGGCCAGCAGCCCGACCACCGTCGGCTCGTCGTCCAACAGGATTTCGACGACGACGATCCGGGTGTCGATGGTCGGGGGCGTGCGCTCCATCTCGAACTTGATGCGCAAATCGGCCAGCGGCACCACCTTGCCCCGGACGTTGATGAGACGGTCCACGAAGGGGTGCGCGCCCGGCACGTCGGTTTGCGGGATCATGTCGAGGATCTCGTGCACGCAATTGGCGTCGATGGCGAACACCTCGCCACCCAGGTTGAGCGTCAGCGCTTCGAAAGACGGGTTGTCGTTTGCGGCCATGCTTGTGCTCCTCTTCAGCCGTCAGGACGCGTCGCGTTGCGGCTCGAACGACTGACCGACGGCGACCAGTTGGCCGATGTCGAGAATCAGCGCGACCGACCCGTCGCCCAGGATGGTGGCGCCGGAAAAATTGGCGACGTCGGCGTGCAGCTTCGACATCGACTTGATGACCGTCTGATGGTCGCCCAGCACCTGATCGACCACCAGCCCGACCCGGCGTTCGCCGGTGGAGATGATGACCACCTTTTGATAGGCGTCGGGCGGGTGGCTTACGGCGAAGCTTTCGCGCAAGCGGATGAAGGGCACCAGCGCGCCGCGAATGTTCAGGAAATTGCGGCCCAGATGGCGGCGATCCTCGCCCGGCGGCAGTTCCACGCATTCCTCGACCGCGAACAGCGGGATGACGTAACGGCCTTTGCCGACGCGGACCAGCAGCCCGTCGATGATCGCCAGGGTCAGCGGCAGGCCCAGCGTGATCTCGGTTCCCCGGTTGGGGGTGCTGGCGATGTCGATGGCGCCGCGCAGCGAATCGATGGCGCGCTTGACCACATCCATGCCGACGCCGCGCCCGGACAGGCTGGTCAGCGTCTTGGCGGTGGAAAAGCCGGGGTGAAAGATCAGTTGGAACAGATCGGCGTCCGACAGCTTGGCGCCGGGTTGAATCAGCTCCTGCTCTTCGGCCTTGGCGCGGATGCGATCGCGGTCCAGGCCGCGCCCGTCGTCGCGGATGGTGATGAGCACCCGCGTTCCGGCGTGGCGGGCTGACAGATGGATCTGGCCCTGTGGCGGCTTGCCCTGGGCGACGCGCTCTTCCGCCGTTTCCAGCCCGTGATCCAGGCTGTTGCGGATGATGTGGACCAGCGGGTCGTTCAACCGCTCGATCATCGTCTTGTCGAGTTCGGTGTCCTCGCCCGACATGGTCAGGGTGACGCCCTTGCCCAGCTCCTGCGACAGATCGCGGACCAGTCGGCGAAAACGCCCGAACAGCGTGCCAATGGGCACCATGCGGATGCCCATGGTGATGTCCCGCAGACCGTTGGACAGCCGTTCGATTTCCTCGGCCACCGACTTGATCTGAAGGTCGGCGCTGCCGCCGATCAACTGCTTCAGCCGGGCGTGGGCGATGACCAGCTCGCCGACCTGATCCATCAGATCGTCCAGCCGCTCCGCCGGAACCCGGATGGAGCTGGCGGCGTTGGCGGCGACCTTGGCGGCGTCGGCGTCGCTTTGGCCGGACGGGGCCGACGGCGCGGGTTTGGCGGCTTCGGCGACCAAGGCGAGCGTCGGAGCGTCCGCGCGCGGGGCGGGCGGCGGCGACACGTCGGCGGGCGGCTGCGCCACGGTGGCGGGCGCGTTGGCGGGC
The DNA here is from genome assembly GCF_003590795.1 of Azospirillum cavernae. Classification (GTDB taxonomy): domain Bacteria; phylum Pseudomonadota; class Alphaproteobacteria; order Azospirillales; family Azospirillaceae; genus Azospirillum; species Azospirillum cavernae. Next base: position 596,709 of record NZ_QYUL01000003.1, on the reverse strand, counting down.
GGCGCCTCTGGGCGGTCGTCCATCGCCACCGGCTCGATGGTCAGATCGGCGTCGTCCATCACGAAGATGAAGACGTCCTGGATCATCGCCAACGGCTGAGTCGTGGTCAGCGTGACATCCCAAGCCAGACAGCAGCGGTTGGGGTCCAGCTCTTCAATCGGCGGCACCGCGTCGGTCAGGGCGGTGATGGTGGCGTCGCCCAGGCCGCTCAGCTCGTCGAGCAGCAGCAGCGGGTTCGTGCCGCGCTCCACCGCGTCGGGGGCCAGACGGAAACGGACGCGCCACGTCGTCGGGCGCTCCGCCTCATCCGCAAGGTCCGGGGCGCTGGCGGGACTCGCGGCGGGCGCGGCGCCGGTCTGTGCGGCGACCAGCGCCAACAGCCGTTCGCCCTCCGCCGGGTCGGCGTGGGCGGGGGATTCGATCAGGGCGCGGATGTGGTCCTTCGCGGCCAGCGCGACGCCGATCAGGGCGGAGTTCGGGGCGATCTTGCCCGTCCGCATCTGGTCGAAGGCGCTTTCCAGATGATGGGTGAAGGCCGCCGCCGCGTCGAAGCCGAACATCGACCCCGACCCCTTGATGGTGTGCAGGGCGCGAAAGGCGGTGTCGAGCAGATCACGGTCCGCCGGGCGGGTTTCCAAACGCAACAGCGTCGATTCCAGCTCGGTCAGCAGATCGGCGGCTTCCTCGCGGAAGATTTGCGCGGGGTCGTTGCGGCCCGTCATGCCCCGATGACCTTGCGCACCACGCCCAGAAGCTGGTCTTGCTGGAAGGGCTTGACGATCCAGGCGGTGGCCCCGGCGGCCTTGGCCTCGTTCTTCTTCCCAGCGTCGGATTCGGTGGTCAGGAAGACGATGGGCACGCCGCGATAGGCGGGCAGGCCGCGCAGTTCACGGATCAGCGACAACCCGTCCATGTTGGGCATGTTCAGATCGGTCAGGACCATGTTGAAGGCGCCAGCCTTGGCCTTGGCCAGGGCTTCCCGCCCATCGGCGGCCTCGACCACCTGATAACCGGCGGTCGACAGGGTCAGCTTGACCATCTGCCGCATGCTGGCCGAATCATCAACGCTGAGAATGGTCTTCGCCATGCTGTTAAACTCCCCCGGTCCAGAAATCGGCGTGCTGCGGATCGTTGAGAAAGCCACCGCGCCGCAACACGTCGAGCAGCGGTTCGGCCAATGGTTGTTTGAGGCTGAAGGCGACGTCGCGCCGCCGCGCGCTGACCCGCGCCGCGATCAGGGTTTGAACAAAGCCGAGGTCGGTTTCGGCCAATTGATCGCAATCGACCGCAACCGACGCCTGCCCGAACAACGCGTCGCGCAGACGGTCATAGGCGTCTTCGACCTGCGAGAAGGTCACGCTTCCTGAAAAGCGTATGGTTGTGTGATTGGAGCGATCAACCATTTGAAACACCTCATCCGGCCGAAAAGCGTGAACATCGTCTTCGGCGACAAAAGAGAGTGTAGGCGCTGAGAAATAGAAGCGCGATACGGGGAGATCCTAGATTTTAGGCTTTACAAATAAAAATGGGAAAAACGGAATGGCCACGCCAATCATTTAATTGGCGCGTTCTCATTTATCAGGACGCAGAAATCGAAATAATGTTTTGGTTAAAAACTGCAAACTCTTCTAATCCCGATGCGCGTCATACACGTCATGAATGTCGCTCAGCACCGCGCCGAACGCGGCCAAGCAAGTTGGGTCGAAATGACTCCCGGCCCCATCGCGCAGATGATCGTAGGCGTCGTCGAAGCTCCAGGCTTTCTTGTAAGGGCGCGTGGTGGTCAGCGCGTCGAACACGTCGGCCACGGCGACGATCCGGCCCGACAGGGGGATGTCGTCGCCCTTCAAGCCGTTGGGGTATCCGCTGCCGTCAAACCATTCGTGATGGGACAGGGCGATTTCGCAGGCGAGTTGCAGCAGCGGGGATTGGCTGCCCGCCAGAATGTTGGCGCCATGTTGGGCGTGGCCCTTCATGATGGCGAATTCTTCCGGGGTCAGTTTGCCGGGTTTGAGCAGGATGTGGTCGGGGATCGCCACCTTGCCGACATCGTGCAGCGGGCTGGCCACCTTGATCCGGTTCGCCTGTTCGGCGGGCAGCCCCAGCGACAGGGCGATCAGCCAGGAATAAGTGGACATGCGCGTCAGATGACGCCCGGTTTCCGGATCGCGATGCTCGGCGGTGCGGCCCAAAAACAGCAGGGCTTCGCGTTCGCGCTCCACCAGCCTTTCGGTGGCGCGCGCGACTTCGCTGGCAAGCCAGGCGGATTTATCAGCCAGCGCCTTGTGCGCCTGGTAGGCGTCCAGCGTGTTGCTGACCCGCGCGGTGAATTCGACCGGATCAATCGGCTTGGTCAGAAAATCCGTGGCGCCCAGTTGCAGCGCCATGTAACGGACATCCTTTGAATCGGACGACGTCACCATGATGATCGGAATCGCCGTCTGATTGGGATCCCGCCGGAAAAGCTCAAGGAAGCCAAGCCCGTTCAGAGACGGCATCAGGTAATCGACGATGACCAGATCAACCGGATTCTGCCCAAGCCACATCAGCGCCGCCAGCGAACTTGGGAAGGTCACAGCCTCCACGTCGCGCAGACCGAGGACCAGCTCCGACATCAAGGACAGGGAGCTTTCGCTGTCGTCGATAATGGCAATTTTCATCGCAAACCCAACAGTTCGACAATCAAATAATAAGGATGATTGTCGAGCACGAAAAGTTGGGAGAAACCCGATCTCCACCGGGCCACGGTCGTGTCACTGTGGCGGCGGCGCCGAAGTCGCGCGAACGTCCACGCCCAAAGGCGGGTTTTCAGCCAGAAAATTCCGCCGACGAGACGTGGCGGTCGCTGCTGAAACTTTTGCCCGGCGTCGCCGTGAATTCGGCGCGGCGCTATGACAGCAACAGCTTTTTGCTGAACCAGCGCTGGGCCGATTGCGGCGCGCGGATCAGTTGGAGCCTCATCCCATGCCCTGCCCAAACCCGTTGGCGCCATCGAGTTGGCGGCGCCAGCCGGGCCGAGGGAAACCACACGCGGATGTGGCGGTCTTGGGCATGGTTTCCCTCCCAAACAGAGCGGTCCTCCTTTCAGAGATCAGGGATTTCCATGGCGAGAAGGGCCGACCCCAGGCATTTGCCATGGGCGACGAGCGCCAGGGAGCGCGTCACCCCGCCGCCCAGCGCGCGCGACGGTCCGTGACGCGTGGCCCTCTCTCCTCTCCGTCACGGATCATCGGTCGACGCAGACCGCTCAAACCCTTACGAATAAAAACCCGGTTCCGGCAGGGCGCCGGTCAGCGCCCAGGCCCCCAACTCCTTCAGCTTGTAGTCGATGGGGTCGTGCAGGGAATGGGTCCGCACGTTGCGCCAAAAACGGTCGAAGCCGTGGCGGGCGGCGGTGGCCCGCGCGCCCGTCACCTCGAACAGGCGGTTGCTGACGTCCAGCGCGGCCCGCGCGGCGGCGACCTTGAAGGTGGCGATGGCGAGCGCCGCCGCGCCGCGCTGCTCCGGCGTCAGCGTCGCCCGCCCGTCCCAGGCCTGTTGCAGTTGGGCGAGCGCGCGTTCCGCCAGCGCGTCGGCCCCGGCGACGGCGACGTGAAACTCCCCGTAATGGCGCAGCACATAGGGATCCTCGGCGGCGCTGGCCACGCCGGAGGTTCGCCAGGGGCGGGACTGGTCGCGGGTGAAGGCCGCCGCTTCAGCCAAGGCGCCTTCGGCGATGCCCAGGTAAACGCTGGCGAGGATCGCTTGGGCGACGCAAGCGCGCAGGCTGGCGGCCGGGCCGCCATAGGGGCCGGGCGGTCCCAACAGATCGTCCGCCTCGACCCGCAAGTCGGTGAAGGTGACGGTTCCGCTGTCGGTCTGGCGCTGCCCCATATTGTCCCAATCACCGAGCACGGCGACGCCGGGCCGGGCCGTCGGCAGGGCCAGGACGCGCAAGACGCCGTCGGCGTCGTCCGCCGAGACCAGCAGCAGATCGGAATCGCTGGCCCCGGAGCAGAAGCTCTTGACCCCGTTCAGGCGGAATCCGTCGCCGTCCGCCGTCAGACGGGTGCGGCGGTCCAGCGGGTTCAGCGCGTTGCCCCAGAACAGCGGGCCGTTCGCCGTCGCCGTCAACAGCCGCTCCTGCTGCCCCGGATGGCCGTAGAGCAGGACGGAGGCGACCATCAGATGCTGAAAGGCGAAGAGATGGGCCAGCGAGGAATCGACCCGCGCGAGACTCCGCACCGCCCCCAGAATCTCCGGCCACCCGGCCCCCTGCCCGCCAAACGCGGTCGGAACCGCCAGGGTCAGCAGGCCGGACCGGCGGATGGCGTCGCGTTCGGCCTTGGCGGTTCCCCCGGCCCGGTCGCGCGCCACCGCCGTCGCGGCGAGGGCGCGCGTCAACTCGTCCAGCGCCGCGCTCATCAGGACGCGCTGCGCACGGGTTGCAGGCCGCCGAACGGGCTGACGAAGGCGACGGTCGGGGCCGGTTGGGCGGCGGGCGGTTGGGCGTTGACCGGCAGCAGCGGGAACAGCAGATCGGCGACGCGGTGCGCCTCCTCCAGATGCGGATAGCCGGACAGGATGAAGGAATCGATGCCAAGGTCGCGGTATTCCAGCAGCCGGTCGGCGACCTGACGCGGGGTGCCGACCAGCGCGGTTCCAGCGCCGCCGCGCACCAGCCCGACCCCGGCCCACAGGTTGGGCGACACCACCAGATCGGCGCGCGAGGCCAATTCGGTCATCCGCCGCTGGCCTTCGGATTCAAAGCGGCGGAAGGCGCTGTGGGCGCTGTCCACCGCCTTGCGGTCGATCTTGCTGATGAGATGGTCGGCGGCGGCCCAGGCTTCGGCCTCCGTCTCGCGGACGATGATGTTGACGCGCAGGCCGTAGGTCAGCGTCCGGCCATGGCGGGCGGCGCGGGCGCGCACGTCGGCGATCTTGGCCGCCACCGCGTCGGGCGGCTCGGCCCAGGTCAGATAGGTGTCGAAATGCTCGGCCACCGCCGCGTGACCGGCGGGGGAGGAGCCGCCGAAGAACAGCGGCGGGTGCGGGCGCTGCACCGGGGTCAAGGGCGCTTCGGCCCCGCGCACCGTGACGTGCGCGCCCGCGAAATCGACCCGCTCGCCGCTCAGCGCCCGTTTCCAGACGGTGAAGAACTCCGCCGCGTGGGCGTAGCGCGCGTCATGGTCCAGGAACACGCCGTCGCCCGCCAACTCGTCGGCGTCGCCGCCAGCGACGACGTTCAGGTAAAAGCGCCCGCCCGACAGCCGGTCCAGGCTGGCGGCCAGCCGCGCGGCGAAGGTCGGCGTCAGCGCCGATGGGCGGGTGGCGACCAGAAAGCGCAACCGCTCCGTCGCCGCGATCAGCGCCGCCGACACGATGTAGGGTTCCTCGCAGGTCTTGCCGCAGGGCACCAGCACGCCGTGATAGCCGCGCTGGTCGGCGGCGACCGCGATCTGTTTCAGATAATCCAGGGTCGCCGGGCGGGAGTCCACCTGACTGCCGAGGAAGGGACCGTCGCCGTGCACCGGCAGGAACCAGAAAACATCCATGGCGGAATATCCTGAAAAGGCGGGGAGGGGGCGGTCAGAGATCGAGCTTCAGCAGGCGCGCGGCGTTGCCGGACAGAACCCCGTCCAACACGGCCTCGTCGAAGCCCAGCGCCAGGAAATCATCGACCGTCTGTTTCATCGCCCGGAAGGGGAAGGAGGTGCCGAACAGCAACTGGTCGCGCAGGAAGCCGTTGGCGGCCTCGACGTACAAACGGCTGCCTGGCAGGAAGATGTACATGTCCGGCACGATGTGGACGTTGGCGTAGCGGAAGGCGATGCCGATGATCTCGTTCACATGCGGCCAAAAGCCGTGGTGGCAGACGATGGTGAGATTGGGGAAGTTGCGGGCGACGCGCCCGACCGCCGCCGGATCGTTGAAACGCGGGTCGGGCGTGGTCGGCCCGCTCATCAGGAAGACCGGAACGCCCAACTGGTCGCACGCCTCATAGACCGGCAGCAGCAGCGGATCGTCGAAGGCGATGGCGGGGTCGAGGAATCCCGGCTCGACGTTGATCCCTTTCAGGCCAAGCTTGGTGATCGCCCGCTCAACCTCCGCCACGGCGGCCTTGACGCCCTGTCGCTGCGGATCGACGGAGCCGACGCCGATCAATTCCCGCCGCCCGTCGATCAACGACACGACCTGATCGTTGCTGGTGCTGACGCCCGGGGTGTCGCGCCCGATCAACGCCGCCGCCGTGATGCCCGCGTCGCGGATCTCGGCGATGAAGCCGTCCAGCGTGTAGGAGCGGGTGAAGTGATCGTCTTCTTTGGAGCCGACGCGACGGTTCAACCATTTCGCGGCGTCATAGGCCGGTGTGCCGGGGGTGGCGCCGTAAAAGTCATGCAGGAAGGCGGGGCGGCTGCGCAGGTCGATGATGGGGCGGGTCACGGTCAAAGGCTCCGAATGTAGTGTGACCCGGTCAAAGGCAACATCGATGCCAAGCGGACCTTCTTTTGTTTTCAACAACTTGTCGCGTGCGCCCGCCGGTTGCGCCGTTGCCAATGCAGCACCCCCGCCGGGGCGGTGCTGCATTGGCAACGGGCGTCACGCCCGCATCCACACCGCGTCGCGGACGGAGATGCTGGAGCGCAGCATGCCCAGCGCGTGGAAGCTGTCGGCCACGCCCTGCTGTTGGCGCACCGTCCGGTCGTCCAGCGGCTTGGCCCCATAGGTCAGGCGGCTGAAGGCCAGTTCCAGGGCCGACGCCTCGATGCCGAAGGCGCGGGTCATGCTGCGCGCGGCCTCGGCGGCGTGCAGGGCGGCGTATTCCCCGGCCTTGCCCAACTCTTCCAACAGGATGGCGACGGCCTCCGGGTTGCGGTCGGCGAAGGATTGGTTGGTCAGGTAGAATTGATGGTTGGGGACCAGCCCGTGGCCGTCGGTCAGCACGCGGGTGTCGCTGCGGATCTGCGCCGACGACAGCAGGGGATCCCAGATGGCCCAGGCGTCGATCCGGCCATCGACCAGCGCCTCAAGCGCGTCGGACGGGCGCATGTGGACCGGCTGGATGTCGTCAAAGGACAGTCCTTGCGCCTGCAAGGCGCGCAGCAGGAAGTAATGGACGTTCGACCCCTTGTGCAGGGCGACCGTGCGTCCGCGCAGATCGCCGGTTCCCTGAAAGGGGCTGTCGCGGCGCACCAGCAGCGCTTCGCCGCTGGGGGCGGGCGGTTCGTGGCCGACATAGACCAGCGGCACGCCCGCCGCCTGGGCGAACACCGGCGGCGCTTCGCCGGTGGCGACGAACTCCACCCGCATGGTGTCCAGCGCGTCCATCAATTGCGGGCCGGACAGGAACTCGGTCCAGGTGACGCGGTAGCCATGGGCGGCCAACCGCTGCTCCAGCGCGCCGCGCATCTTCAGAATGTTCGACGTGCCGTATTTTTGATAGCCGATGGGCAGGTCGGTCAGGCGGCGGATGGGCCGCTGGATCGCGGGCGGTTGCGTCGGTTTGGGCAGTTGCGGCGCGTCGCTGCGGCGGCGCGGGGCGATGGCGCCGAGATGGGCCAATTGGGTGCGGAAGGCGTTGCGCGTCAGCCCCAGACTGTCGGCGGCGCGGACCTGATTGCCCTCGGCCAGATCGAAGGCGGCGCGGATGACGCTGCGGGTCACGCGCTCGTGGATGTCGGATTCACCATCGGCGATGGCGCGTTCGGTCAGAATCTTGACCGCGCTTTCCAGATCGACCGCTTCGGCGGCGGCCTCGGCGCGCGCGTGGCCTTGGCTGCGCTGGCGGATGTCGTCGGGGCCGATGACGGGGCCAGGGGCCAGCAGCACCGCGTTGTGCAGGGTGTTTTCCAACTGGCGGATGTTGCCGGGCCAGGCGCAGTGAACCAACCGGCGCAGCGCCTCGTCCCCGATGGTCAGATCCGGGCGGTTCAGCCGCTCCTTGTAGAGATCCAGGAAATGGTCGGCCAGCGTCGGGATGTCGCCGGGCCGTTCGCGCAGCGGGGCCAACCGGACGGAGGCGACGTTCAGGCGGAAATAGAGATCCTCGCGGAACCGCTTGGCCTGGACGGCGGCCTCCAGATCCACGTTGGTGGCGGCGATGACGCGGACGTCGACCGGAATGGGGCGGCGCGAGCCAACCCGCACCACCTCGCGCTCTTGCAGGACGCGCAGCAGCTTGACCTGGAGCGTCGGCGGCAGGTCGCCGATTTCGTCCAACAGCAGGGTGCCGCCGTTGGCCGCCTCGAACCAGCCCGCTTGCGTCTTCAACGCGCCGGTGAAGGCGCCCTTCTCGTAACCGAACAGCTCGGCCTCGGCCAACGTGTCGCTGAAGGCCCCGCAATTGACGGCGACGAACGGCCCGGAGCGGCGCAGGCTGTTGGCGTGGATGTAGCGGGACACCAGCTCTTTCCCGGTGCCGGTTTCGCCGATCACCAGCAGGGTGGCGTCCGACGGCGCGATGCGGTCCAGATTGGCGCGCAACCGCTGCGACACCGGATCCTGAAACACCATGGCGGTGGCGCGGATGGTCGTCTGACAGCGCTTCCGGGCTTCCGGGTCGAAGGACACGATCCGGCGCTGGTCGCGATCCGACGCGCGGATCCCCGGCCCCTGAAGGCTGGACCAATCGGCAAGCGGGCTGTCTTTGCTCATGACGACACCAAGGCTGTGAACGGCGCTCTGTAATCCCACTGTATGAATATGCATTAGTGTTATAAACAACAAAATTATTTGGTTTATATGGTTTTATCCACGCGCGTTCCTGTTGCATGTGCAGCAGTCTTCCGGCGGCGCTGTTGCGTATGAAGCCCCGCGCCGGGGCCGCATTGTTCAGTAAATCTATAAAAAACAAACAGTTGAATGAATGGCACGCGGCTTGCCAAGGAGGGTGTGGATCGCTGCAAACAACAAACGGATGCGCAAGATGGGTAAGATCAAGGTCGTCGCGGTGTCGGGCAATCTCGGCGGTCGGTCGCGGACGCGGGCGCTGGTGGACGCCGTGACGCGGGAGATCGCCGCGCTGGCCCAGGAATCGGGAACCGGCGTCGCGCTGACTGACATCATTGTCGGCGATCTGGCCCCGGAGCTTGGCGCCCTGACCAACCCCAACGCCATTCCCCCGGGCGTGGCGGCGGCGCTGGACGCCATCGTCGGCGCCGATCTGCTGGTCGTCGGGTCGCCCGTCTACAAGGGATCCTACACCGGCCTGTTCAAGCATCTGATCGACTTCATCGACCCCAACGCTTTGATCGGCCTGCCCGTCGTGCTGACCGCGACCGGCGGCAGCCCGCGCCACGCGCTGGTGATCGAGCATCAACTGCGCCCGCTGTTCGGCTTTTTCCAGGCCCAGACGGCGCCGACCGGCGTCTTCGCGCTCGACAGCGATTTCGTCGATTACCGGCTGACCAGCCCGGAGATCGCGGCGCGGGTGCGCAAGGCCGCCGACGAGGCGGTGCGTCTGGCCGCGCTGGGCCGTTTGACGGCGCGCGAACCCATCGCCGCCTGACCCGCCGCAAGAATCCGCACCCTTTCTCATCCTTCCGTCTGGAGACGACGCATCATGACCGACACTCCGGCCCAGCCCGTGAAATTCGCCTATTGGGTTCCCAACGTGTCCGGCGGTCTTGTCATCAGCAAGATCGAACAGCGCACGAGCTGGGACATCGATTACAACCGCAAGCTCGCCCAGATCGCCGAGAAGGCCGGGTTCGACTACGCGCTGAGCCAGATTCGTTTCACCGCCGGGTACGGCGCCGACAACCAGCATGAATCGGTGTCCTTCACCCACGCCCTGCTGGCGGCGACGGACAAACTGAACGTCATCGCCGCCGTGCTGCCCGGCCCGTGGCATCCGGCCCTGCTGGCCAAGCAGATCGCCACCATCAGCCACCTGACCAAGGGCCGCGTCGCCGTCAACGTCGTCAGCGGCTGGTTCCGGGGCGAGTTCCAGGCGATTGGCGAGCCGTGGCTGGACCATGACGAGCGTTACCGCCGGTCCGAGGAGTTCATCCGCGTGGTGCGCGGGATCTGGTCGCAGGACAATTTCTCCTTCAACGGCGATTTCTACCGCTTCCATGAGTACACGCTGAAGCCCAAGCCGCTGGCCCCGTTGCCGGAAATCTTCCAGGGCGGCAGCTCGCGCGCGGCGCGCGACATGGCGGCGCGGGTGTCGGATTGGTACTTCACCAACGGCAACACGCCCGACGGCATCAAGGCGCAGATCGACGACATCCGCGCCAAAGAGGCCGGGACCGACCACAAGGCCAAGATCGGCGTCAACGCCTTCGCCATCGTCCGCGACACCGAGGAGGAGGCCCGCGCCGTGCTGGCCGAAATCCTGGAAAAGGCCGATCCCGACGCGGTCAAGGGCTTCCACCACGAGGTCCAGAACGCCGGCAACGCCTCGCCCGAGCGCGAAGGCAATTGGGCGAAATCGACCTTGGAGGATCTGGTCCAGTACAACGACGGCTTCAAAACCAACCTGATCGGCACGCCGCGCCAGGTGGCCGAGCGCATCGTCGCCCTGAAGGCCATCGGCGTCGATCTGGTGCTGCTGGGCTTCCTGCATTTCCAGGAAGAGGTCGAGTATTTCGGCAAGCACGTCGTGCCGCTGGTCCGCGAGCTGGAAGAAGCGGCGGCGCGCGTGGCGGTTCCGGCCTGATCGGGCGGGATTTCCTCAAGCGTTGTCGCCTTGTTTTTCCCCCTCCCTAACCCTCCCCCGCGTTGCGGGAGAGGGGATGGAACGCGCCTTTCCGCAAGGCCCCCTCTCCCGCTGGCAAGCGGGGGAGGGTCGGGGAGGGGGCAACCGTTCGCCGAACCATGTCATCGGAGCCACCCCCATGCCCGCCGCCGCCCTCGCCCCATCTCCTGACACGCCCGCCGCGCTGGCGGTGGAACGGGTGTCGCTGTCGTTCGGCGGCGTCGTCGCGCTCAGCGAGGTTGACCTGTCGGTGGCGCCGGGGGAAATCCGCGCCATCATCGGGCCGAACGGGGCGGGGAAAAGCTCGCTGCTGAACGTCGTCAGCGGGCTGTACAAGCCCGATCAGGGGCGGGTCTGGCTGTCGGGCCACAGCTTCGCCCAGACGCCGACCGACCGGCTGGCCCATCTGGGCGTCGCCCGGACCTTCCAGAATCTGGCGCTGTTCAAGGGGTTGTCGGTGCTCGACAACGTGGCGAGCGGCTTGACCCACAGCCTGCGGGCCGGGGTGTTGGCGCAGATCGTCGGCTCGCCGCTGGCCCGGCGCGAAAAGCGGGCGGTGGAGGAGCGGGCCGAGGAGGCCATCGCCTTCTTCCATCTGGACTCCTACCGCGACCGTCCCGTCGGCGGCCTGCCCTATGGCGTGCAAAAGCGGGTGGAGCTGGCCCGCGCCCTGATCGCCCGCCCGCATCTGCTGCTGTTGGACGAGCCGATGGCCGGGATGACGCTGACCGAAAAGCGCGAGCTGACCGGCTACATCCGCGCCGTCCGCGACCGTCACAACACCACCATCGTCCTGATCGAACACGACATCGGCGTGGTGATGGGGCTGTCCGACCGCATCGCCGTTCTGGATTACGGGCGGCGCATCGCCGACGGCACGCCCGAGGAGATCCGCAACAACCAGACGGTCATCGACGCCTATCTCGGCGTCGCCCACGACCTGGAAGCGGGGGAGGGCATCTGAGCCATGGATTGGCCGTTTTTCACCGAGGTGCTGGTCGGCGGCCTGCTGTCGGGGGTGATGTACTCCCTGGTCGCCATCGGATTCGTGCTGATTTACAAAACCTCCGGCGTGCTGAATTTCGCCCAGGGCGCGATGCTGCTGTTCGCCGCGCTGACCTTCGTCAGCCTGACCGAGCGCGGCTTGCCCTTTTGGGCGGCGCTGCTGCTGACGCTGGCGGCGATGGTCGCCATCGGGGCGACGATTGAGCGGACGGTGCTGCGCCCGCTGGTCAACCAGCCGCCGATCACCCTGTTCATGGCGACGCTCGGCGTCTCCTACGTCATCGAAGGGGCGGCGCAATTGCTCTGGGGAACCCAGGTGCATGGGCTGGATCTCGGCATCGACGACCGGCCGCTGGAGATTTCCGGCGTGCTCATCAGCATTTTCGACCTGTTCGCGGCGGCGGTGGCCGGGGCGATGGTCGCGGCGCTGACGCTGTTCTTCCGCTACACCCGCATCGGTTTGGGCTTTCGCGCCGTGGCCGACGATCAATTGGCGGCGCTGGCGGTCGGCCTCAGCCTGGACCGGATTTGGACCAGCGTGTGGACCGCCGCCGGGGTGGTGGCGCTGGTCGCCGGGCTGCTGTGGGGCGCGCGGCTGGGGGTGCAATTCTCGCTGTCGCTGGTGGTGTTGAAGGCGCTGCCGGTGCTGGTGCTCGGCGGTTTCGATTCCATCGCCGGGGCGATCGTCGGCGGCCTGATCGTCGGCGCGGTCGAAAAGCTGGCCGAGGTTTACATCGGTCCTTTCTTCGGCGGCGGGATCGAGGGGTGGATCGCCTATGTCGCCGCCCTGGGCTTCCTGTTGATCCGCCCCGCCGGTCTGTTCGGCGCCAAGCTGGTCGAAAGGGTCTGACATCATGACCGACGCTGTTCTGAAACCGTCCGAAACCTCCGCCAGCGGCCTGCCGCTGACCGCGCTTGGCGTTGGCGCGTTGCTGGTGGTCGCCTTCGGCGTGCTGCCGCTGGTCGGCGGCGAGTATCTGTTCGACGCCATCCTGACGCCCTTTCTGGCGCTGGCGTTGGCCGGGTTGGGGCTGAACATCCTGACCGGCTACACCGGGCAGGTGTCGTTGGGATCGTCGGCCTTCATGGCGGTCGGCGCCTACGCCGCCTACAATCTGTCGCTTCGCCTGCCGGGGTTGCCCTTCCTGCTCGACATTCTGCTGGCGGGCGTCGTCGCGGCGGCGGTGGGGTTGGTGTTCGGACTGCCGAGCCTGCGGCTGCGCGGCTTCTATCTGGCGGTTTCGACGCTGGCCGCGCAGTTCTTCGTCCAATGGGTGTTCAACAAGTTCGGCTGGTTTTCCAACGGCAGCGCGTCGGGCGTCATCACCGTGCCGCCGTTGACCATCGCGGGCGTCGCCCTGGACGGATCGGTCGGGCGTTACCTGTTTTCGCTGAGCGTCGTCACGCTGGTGACGCTGCTGGTCTGGCGGATCACCCGGTCGGCGACCGGGCGCAGCCTGATCGCGGTGCGCGACCATGAGACGGCGGCCCGGGTGATCGGCGTGCCGGTGTTGCGCGTCAAGCTGTTCGCCTTTGGCCTGTCATCCTTCGTCATCGGCGTCGCCGGGGTGCTGTGGGCCTTCGCCTATCTGCGCACCATCGAACCGGCGGGCTTCAACCTCGACCGTTCCTTTCAAATCCTCTTCATCGTCATCATCGGCGGCTTGGCCTCCATCCGGGGGGCCTTTCTGGGGGCCGGTCTCATCGTCGTCTTCCCGCTGGTTCTGGCCCGGCTGGGCGAGGCGCTGCTGGGCGGGCTGTTCGATTCCGGCGTGCTGGAAATGAGCCAGCGCATCGTGCTGGGCCTGCTCATCATCGGCTTTTTGATCGCCGAACCGGCGGGGCTGTCGGCCCTGCTGGACCGGGCCCTGCTGAACCGGGGGTGGCGGCGTCTGACCGCGCGCGCGCGTCCCTGAACCCATTCCTTCCCATTCCTGACTGTTCATCAACGGAGACTCTCCCGATGTCGCTTCCGACCGCCCTTAAATCGGCCTTTTTCGCGGCCCTGCTTGGGACCGCCGCCCTCACCCCGCTGGCGGGCGCGCAGGCGGACGAGCAGTATTTCCCGCTGCAAAGCTACCGCGTCGGTCCCTACGCCGCTGGCGGCACCGGCTTTTTCGGCGGGTTCATCGACTATTTGAATTTGGTCAACACGCGGGACGGCGGCGTCAACGGCGTCAAGCTGACCTGGGACGAGTGCGAAACCCAGTATGAGGTCGAACGCGGCGTCGAATGCTACAAGCGGCAGAAGAGCAAGCCGGGCGTCGCCGCCTGGAATCCGCTGTCGGTCGGCATCGCCTACGCCATGATCGACGATGTCGGGCGCGACAAGGCGCCGCTCATCACCGTCAACCATGGCCGCACCGATTCGACCGACGGGCGCGTGTTCAAATACGTCTTCCCGCTGCTGCTGAACCCCTACAGCGAAACCTCCGGCATCGTGAATTACATTGCGGCGAAGGAAGGCGGCCTTGAGAAGCTGAAGGGCAAGAAGCTGGCGGTGCTCCACCACGGCTCGCCCTATGGCAAGGAAACCATCCCGGTCTATCAACTGCTGGCCGAAAAATACGGCTTCAGCGTCGAACAGATCGAGGTGCCGCATCCGGGCAACGAGCAGCAATCGCAATGGCTGTCGATCCGCCGCTCCAAGCCGGATTACGTGGTGCTGCGCGGCTGGGGCGTGATGAATCCGGTGGCCTTGAAGACGGCGCAGAAGGTCGGCTTCCCGGTTGACCACATCATCGGCAACGTCTGGTCCAATTCGGAAGAGGACGTGATCCCGGCGGGCGAAGCGGCCAAGGGCTACACCGCCATCACCACCCAGGCGTCGGGCGCCGAATACCCGGTGCTTCAGGAGATCGTGAAAACGGTCTATGGCGCGAACAAGGGCAATCTGGACGACAAGAAGCGCATCGGCAGCGTTTACCACAATCTCGGCATCGTCAACGGCATCCTGAACGTCGAGGCGGTGCGCATCGCCCAGGCCAAATTCGGCAAGCGCGCCCTGACCGGCGACGAGGTGCGCTGGGGCTTCGAGCATCTGAAGCTGGACGCCGCGCGGGTCGAGGCGCTGGGGGCCAAGGGCCTGTTCCATTCCATCAACGTCAGCGTCGCCAACCACGAGGGCGAAGGACGGGTGACGTTCCAGCAATGGGACGGCGGCAAATGGAAGGTGGTGTCCGATTGGATCGCGCCGGATTGGGCCTTGCTGCGCCCGATCATCGAAAAATCCTCGCTGGCCTACGCCGCCGAACACGGGATCACGGTGCGCGACCCGGCGGCGGAAGAGGCGAGCAACTGAGGGATCCGCTTTTTAAGCGTGCTCCGCATGCCCCCTCCCTAGCCCTCCCCCGCTTCGCGGGAGAGGGGACCGTTCCCACTCCATGGATCGCTCCCTCTCCCGCGTGAGCGGGGGAGGGTCGGGGAGGGGGCGAACGTGACGACACCTCTCCAACCATCCCCGCACCAACCCTGAGGATCCCCGCCATGACGATCCACGAGGTTCTTCTGTCGCTGACCGGCGTCGAGGCGACCTACAACCACGCCATCCGCGCGTTGTCGGGCGTCAGCCTGACGGTGCGGACGGGGGAAATCGTCGCCCTGCTCGGCGCCAACGGGGCCGGGAAAAGCACGGCGTTGAAAGCGCTGTCGGGCCTGCTGGGGGCCGAGCGCGGCCAGATCACCGCCGGAACCATCGTCTATGACGGCGAGGATTCGGCGCGCCGCTCCCCGGCGGATCTGGTGCGGCGCGGGCTGGTCCAGGTGTTGGAGGGGCGGCACTGCTTCCGCTCGCTGACGGTCGAGGAGAATTTGATCGTCGGCGGGCTGGGGCGGAAGGCGGGGCGGGGCGAGCTGCGGCGCGAGTTGGACCGCGTCTACAGCCTGTTCCCCCGGCTGCGCGACAAGCGCGGGGCGCTGTCCGGCCTGACCTCCGGCGGGGAGCAGCAGATGACGGCCATCGGGCGGGCGTTGATGGCGCGGCCCCGGCTGCTGGTGCTCGACGAGCCGTCGATGGGGCTGGCCCCGCTGGTGGTCGAAAGCATCTTCGCCGCCCTGAAGGCCCTGAACAGGGACGACGGCCTGTCGATCCTGGTGGCCGAACAGAACTCCACCGTCGCCCTGCGCCACGCCGACCGCGCCACCGTTCTGGAAAACGGCCGCACGGTGTTGGAGGGCGCGGCGGCGGAACTGCGCGAACGCGACGACGTGAAGGCCTTCTACCTCGGTTTTGGCGTCGCCGACGCCGCCTGAACCGTTTCGAACCAACCCAAAACGACACCAAATCAAGGACACGACGCAATGACCACCACCACACTTGAAAAGGCCCCGCTTGAAAAGACTCCGCCCGCAGAGGCTTTAAAAGGGGTTCCCGGCCTGACGCGCCCCAGCCAACCCGCCCACATCATCAAGGACGACGCCGAAGCCATCGCGGTGGCCGAGGCGCTGGCCCGCGACGTCATCGGCACGGCGTCGCAGCGCGATCAGAACCGCGACCTGCCGGTCGCCGAACTGAACGCCTTCTCGCAAAGCGGCCTGTGGTCGATCAACGTGCCCAAGGCGTTCGGCGGGCCGGAGGTGTCCTACGCCACGCTGACGCGGGTGGTGCAGATCCTGTCCGCCGCCGATCCGTCGCTGGCCCAGATCTCGCAAAACCACCTGGGCGTCGTCGCCGCCATCCGCACCGTGTCGGACGAGGCGCAGCAGTGCCTGCTGTTCGGCGAGGTGTTGAAGGGCGTGCGCTTCGGCAACGCCTTTTCCGAATTCGGCAGCAAGCGCGCGGTCGATTTCGAGACGCGCTTCACCGACGCGGGCGACCATGTGATCGTCACCGGGCGGAAATTCTATTCGACCGGCGCGCTGTTGGCCCACCGCGTTCCCATCGTCGCCTTGGACGATCAGGGCCGCGCCTGGTACGCCATCGCCGACCGCGACGCGCCCGGCCTGACGGTCATCAACGACTGGTCGGGCTTCGGCCAGCGCACCACCGCCAGCGGCACCGTCATCCTCGATCAGGTCAAGGTGCCGAAAACCCATCTGGTGCCGGGCTACAAGGGCTATGAAACCCCGACCGCCGACGGCGCGATCTTCCAGATCATCCAGGTGTCGGTCGACATCGGCATCGCCGAGGCGGCGATCAAGGACACCATCGAGTTCGTCCGCACCCGCACCCGGCCCTGGGTGGATAGTGGGTTGGACCGCGCGTCGGACGATCCCTACACCATCCAGGCGATTGGCGGGCTGACGCTGCGCCTGCACGCCGCCGAAGCCTTGCAGGAAAAGGCCGGTCTGGCGGTGGACGCCGCCGTCGCCGCGCCCAGCGCTGAGTCCGTCGCCAAGGCGCAAATCGCGGTGGCCGAAGCCAAGGTGCTCAGCACCGAAATCGCCATCGAGGCGACGAACAAGCTGTTCGAACTGGCGGGCACACGGTCCACCCTGGCCGAACACAATTTCGACCGCCATTGGCGCAACGCGCGCGTCCACACGCTGCACGATCCGGTGCGTTGGAAATACGCGATCCTCGGCAACTACGCGCTGAACGGGGTGAACCCGCCGCTGCACGCCTGGAGCTGAGGCGTCGTCGGCTGCGGCGGCTCTGTTAAACGCACAGAACTCGCATTGGCGGAGATCCCGCCGCAGCCGATTCGCGTGAAAGGCCCTTCTCTCCTCACGCCGTCAGCGCCATGTCCTCGCGGGCGAAGGCGCCCATCACCATGGCTTCGGCGGCGTCGGCGGAGACGGGGCGGGAAATCAGATAGCCTTGCAGGCTGTCGCACCCGGCTTCGGCCAGCCAGCGCTGTTGTTCGATGGTTTCCACCCCCTCGGCCACCGTGGACAGCATCAGCCGTTGGGCGAGCGCGATGACGGTGGACGCGATGTCCGGCGCGTGCGGCAGATCGTTGACGAAGCTGCGGTCGATTTTCAGCACGTCCACCGGCAATTGCCGCAGATAGGCCAGCGACGAATAGCCGGTGCCGAAATCGTCGATGGCGATGCGCACGCCCAAGGCCCGCAGACGGTTCAGCGTCGGCAGATGGTGCAGCACATTCTTCATGATGACGGTTTCGGTGATCTCGATTTCCAGCAACTCCGCCGGCGTGCCGTTGCGGCGCAGGGTGCTTTCCACCAAGTCGGCGAATCCGGCGTCGGCCAGTTGGCGGGCCGACACGTTGACGGCGACCGGCAGCGGGCCGTGATCCAGCGACCAGCGCGTCGCCGTGCGGCAGGCCTCGTCCAACACCCAGGCGCCGATTTCGATGATGAGGCCGGTGTCCTCGGCGACGGGAATGAACTCCATCGGCGGGATCAACGCGCCGTCGAGACGCCAGCGGATCAGCGCCTCGAACCCGGTCAGCCGCCCGCTGGCGGCGTTGATCTTCGGCTGATAGGCCAGCTCGAAATCATGGCGTTCGGCAGCGGCGCGCAGGCTGGCTTCCAACCGCAGGCGGGCCATCGCCCGTTCGGTCATCTCGCGGGTGTAGAAGACAAATTGCCCGCCGCCATCGGCCTTGGCCGCCTGCATCGCCGCGTCGGCCATCCGCATCAAGGCCTGCTCGTCCGTCCCGTCGTTGGGGTAGAGCGCGATGCCGACGCTGGCGGTGATGTGGATGTGGTGGCCGTCCACCTCGGACAAGCGATGCACCGCGCTGAGCAGCCGCCCAGCCACCATCGCCGCCTCATCCGATCCGGCCACCCGCTCCAGGATCACCAGAAACTCGTCGCTGCCCAACCGCCCGACGGTGTCGCAGCGGCGCACGCAGTCGTTCAGCCGTTCGGCGACGCGAATCAGCAGGGCGTCGCCGATGTCATGCCCCAGGCTTTCGTTGACCCGCTTGAAACGGTCAAGATCGACGTGGAGCACGGCCAGCTTGCCCTGAGTCCGGTTGACCACCTCGATGGCGTGGCCCAAGCGGTCGATCAGCAGGGTGCGGTTGGCCAGCCCTGTCAGGGTGCAGCGCGTCACCAGCCGCCGCAACTCGGCGTGCTCGCGCTCCAGCAGGACCAGCGTGTCGTTGAAGCGGGAGACGAGATAGCCCAACTCGTCGTCGGCGTGGCCGCGTGGCACCGTCAAAATTTGGCTTTGCGGCTTGGCCGGATCGATCTGGGCGACGGCGTAACCGATGCGGACCAGCGGGCGGGTCAGCAGCCGGTGAAACACCAGCGCCATCGCCAACCCGATCAACAGATTGCGCAGAACCCCGGCGGCCAGCGTCGTCGCCGCGTAATCCAAAAAGCCGCCAGCCACCGCCGCCGGGTCGACGCCGATGCGCAGATGGGCGAAGGTCGCGCGAGGAAGAGAATCGGCGGGCGTCAACAAGGGGCGGTCGATCTGCGGGCGATCCACGAACAGCAGGGCCGTCGCCGCGCGCTCCAGAAACCCGCCCTGCGCCGTGGAGCGTTCCCGGCGGATGAACACACGGCCATTGTCGAGCGTGATGTCGGCCCAGCCCACGGTGCGCACGGCCATGACGCCGGTCAGCACCTGTTCAGCCAAGCTTTGATCCAGCGTCCAGGCGGCGGTGGTCGCGGTCCCTTCCATCAGCATCGCCACCTCGGCGACCCGATCCAGGGCGATGGCGCGCTCCCGCGTCGCGGTCCAGCCGAACTCCACCGCCGTGATGGCGAAGCCAATCACGAACGCGGCGAAGATGGCGTGGATCGCCTGCTTCAGCGTCAGGCTGCGCAGGAGCGGAATCGACATTGGCGCACACCCTTTGCGGACTTTGCCGGTCGCCCAGCACGGTTCATCACCGACCGCAGCGGCGGTTGTGACGAAAGGCAACATAGTGGGGTGTTCGATGACTCCGACGCTGCGGAATTGTGAAATTTTTGAAACAGTGACGGGATGGTTTGCTACAACTTGTACGCATACAAGAGCATAGGACCATGCGCCCGTCGCATGGCTCCCATTCAGCAATGGTAATACCAGTTTATGTGCGACGCAGCATATCTTGTGAGCGCCCATTCTCGGGGCGTTTCCTCCCTAGACTTTCAAGGGCCGCAGCTTTCTGCGGCCCTTTTCTTTGCCCTTAGTCCGGGGGCGAGTCGCGGTTGTCCCAACGGTCGCGGAAAATCAGATCGTCCAGATCCAACCGCTGCCGCCAGCCTTTGATCGCCAATTCCGGCGTCGATTCGAAATGGCTGACGCGGCCAAGGCAGAGATAGGCGATGGGAACGATGCGCTCGGGAACCCCCAAAATCGCCTTCAGCGCCGACTCGTGCAGGATGCTGACCCAGCCCACGCCCAGCCCCTCGGCCCGCGCCGCCAGCCAGAGATTTTGCACGGCGCAGACGCAACTGTACAAATCCATCGTCGGCATGTGGGTGCGGCCCAGCACCACCGGCCCGGCGCGTTCGCGGTCGCAGGTGACGAGCAGATTGACCGGGGCCTCGCGGATTCCTTCCAACTTCAAGCGGCTGTAGAGGTCGCGGCGTTCGCCGTCAAACTGATTGGCCGCTTCCTCGTTGGCCGTGGCGAAATCGGCGTGAATCCGGGCCTTCACCGCAGGGTCGGTGATGACCAGGAAGTTCCAGGGCTGCATGAAGCCGACCGACGGGGCGTGATGGGCGGCCAGCAGGATCCGGCGCAACACGTCTTCGGGGATCGGATCGGGCAGGAATTGGCCGCGCACGTCGCGGCGGGAAAAGATCGCCTTATACAGCGCGTCGCGCTCCGCCCCGGTGAAGGCGTCGTCCATGGCTCAGTTCCCCCCGCCCGGCGGGTTGAAGCGGGCGATCAGGTGGAAGAAGGATCCCAGCGCGTGGCCGCGCCGTCCGCCCAACGCCCCCAGATCGCCGCCGTCCGCCGCGCGGGCCGTCACCAGCGGCGCGTCGTCGCCGCGCGACAGGGTGGAGGCGTAATGGAACTCATGCCCCATCAACACCGTCCCCGCCGCCCCCAACGGCCCGTCAGCCAGCAACGTCGCCCGGCGGTAGCCAAGATGCAGCTTGCGCTTGGCGAAGCTGGTCCGCACGCCCAGCAGCCCGGCCATCGGGTGGATGGTTCCCTCGGCGTCTTCCAGCGTTTCGCCCATCGCCATGTAGCCGCCGCACTCGCCGTAAACCGGCTTGCCGCGCGCCGCCGCGACCAGACCGGCGCGGAAACGGGCGGCGGCGGACAGGCGTCCGGCGTGCAGTTCGGGATAGCCGCCCGGCAAATACACCGCGTCGCAGTCGGCGGGCGGCGGCTCGTCGGCCAAGGGCGAAAAGAAGCTCAACTCGGCCCCGCTGGCCCGCCAACCGTCGAGCAGATGCGGGTAGGCGAAGGTGAAGGCCGCGTCGCGGGCAATGGCGACGCGCTGCCCCAAGGGCGGCATGGCGGGCGCGGCGCTGCCCAACCCGGCGCGCGACGGGGTGGCGAGCGCCGCGACCCGATCCACATCGACATGGGCGGCGACAAAACGGCCCAAGCCCGCCAGCCGCTCGGCCAACCCGGCGGTTTCCCCCGCCTGGACCAGCCCGAGATGCCGTTCGGGAAGCGCCACGTCGGGGGAGCGGGGCAGGGATCCCAGCACGGGAATCCCCAACGCCTCGATGGCGCCGCCCGCCAGGGCGGTGTGGCGCGGGCTGCCGACGTTGTTCAGGATGACGCCGCCGATCCGCACATCGTCGCGGTAGCTGGCGAAGCCCTTGACCAGCGCCGCCGCCGATTGCGATTGACCCTTGGCGTTGACCACCAGCAGAACCGGCCAGCCGGTGCGCGCCGCGATCTCGGCGGTGGAGCCGGTTCCGGTCGCGCCCACCCCGGCGACGCCGTCGAACAGGCCCATCAACGCCTCGCACACCAGCAGATCGGCCCCTTCGGCGGCGCGGGCGGCCAGCCCATCGAGCAAATCCGGCCCCATCGCCCAGTTGTCGAGGTTGACGCTGGGCCGCCCGGTCGCCGCCTGATGAAAGGCCGGGTCGATGTAGTCCGGCCCCGCCTTCAGCGCGCCGACGCGCACGCCGCGTTCCCGCAGGGCGACCAGCAGCCCCAGCGTCACCGTGGTCTTGCCGGTTCCCGACGCCGGGGCGGCGACGATCAGCCCGTTAGCCATGGTGTGGCAACCATTCCAGTTGCGGGCGCAGCCGAACCACCTCGCCCACCACGATGATGGCGGGCGGCTCCAGACCGCTGGCGGCCAGATCGGCGACGCAGGCGCCCAGGCTGCTGACCAGGGTTTGTTGATCGGGCGTCGTCGCCTTCGTCACCACGCCCACCGGCGTGTCGGCGGGCAGGCCGCCCGCCATCAGTTCGGCGGCGATCTCCGGCAGCGCCTTCCACGCCATGTAGAGGATCAGCGGCGCGCCGGTGGCGGCCAGCGCCCGCCAATCCGGCCCGCCGCCCAGCGAATGGCCGGTCGCCAGAATGACCGCCTGGTTGGCGCTGCGGTGCGTCGCCGGGATTCCGGCGTAGGCCAAACCGGCGATGCCCGCCGTCACGCCCGGCACGATGCGGAAGGGGATGCCCTGTTCGGCCAACGCCTGCGCCTCTTCCCCGCCGCGCCCGAAGACGAAGGGGTCGCCGCCCTTCAGCCGCAACACCCGATGGCCCTCGCGCGCCAGCTCGATCAGGCGGCTGGTGATGTCGTCCTGATGGGCCGATGGGCGCCCGCCGCGTTTTCCGGCGAACTCCAGCCTTGCCGTCGGCGACGCCAGCGCCATGATCCGTTCGCCGACCAGCGCGTCGTGGACGATGACGTCGGCTTGCCGTAGACCTTGCAACGCCAGCAGGGTCAGCAAGCCGGGGTCGCCGGGACCGGCCCCGGCCAACCAGACGCTGCCGGGGGCGAAGGGGACCTGAAGCGATTCGGGCAGCGGTTCGGCCAGGGATTCGGGCGAGGATTCGGGCGACGGGCCAAGGGATGACGGCGTGGTGGGCATGGACGAAGACTCTGAATCAGGCATCGAAGAGAACGGCGCCGAGGGCGACGACGGAACGGACGGCGGAGCGGACCATGCTACACCCCTGCGGCGTGGCTGGACGACGGGAACCTGCGCGACCGCCGCCGCGCGGGCGGCGACCGAGGCGCTGTTCGGCGGCGGCTTCCCCGATCCGGTGACGGTGACGCTGCCGGGCGGGCAAACCCCGGCCTTCGCGCTCGCCTGGACCGACCAGGGAGACGGTGAACAGGGGCCATGGGCGGCGGCGGGGATCGTCAAGGACGCGGGCGACGATCCCGACGTGACGCACGGCGCGCTGGTCCGCGCGCGGGTGTGGCGCGGCCCGGCGGGATCCGGCGTGACCTACCGCGCGGGCGAGGGGGTCGGCACGGTGACGTTGCCCGGCCTGCCCTTGGCGGTCGGCGAACCGGCGATCAACCCGGTTCCCCGCGCCATGATCGCCCAAGCGGTGACGGAGGCCGCGAATCTGGCCAGACAACCCGCCGATCTGGTGGTCGAGATCGGGGTGGAGAATGGCGCCGTCCTGGCGAAGCGGACGATGAACGGGCGGCTGGGCATTCTGGGCGGGCTGTCGATTTTGGGAACGACTGGCATCGTCGTGCCTTATTCCTGCGCGGCCTGGATCGCGTCGATCCAGCGCGGCATCGACGTGGCGCGGGCGGCGGGTTTGACCCATGTCGCCGCCTGCACCGGCGATCTGTCGGAAAAGGCGGTGACGGCGCGCTACGGCCTGCCCGAACAGGCGTTGATCGACATGGGCGATTTCGCGGGCGGCACGCTCAAGCATCTGCGCCGCCAGCCGATCGCGCGGCTCAGCCTGTGCGGGGGCTTCGCCAAATTCGGCAAGCTGGCGCGCGGGTTGATGGATCTGCACTCCAAACGCCACAGCGTCGATCTGGATTGGCTGGCGGAGCGGCTGGCCGCGTTGGGCGCCTCCGCCGACCTGATCGCCCAGGCGCGCACGGCCAACACCGCCGCCCAAGTGCTGGGCATGGCGCGCGACGCCGGGTTGCCGCTGGCCGACCATGTGGCCGAGCTGGCCCGCGCCGCCGCGCTCGCCACACTGGACGGCGCGCCGGTGGCGGTCGAGGTGCTCATCACCGACCGCCAGGGCGTGATCGTGGGGTGTGCGCCTGGTTGGTGAGCGCAGGCGCTCCCCCCTATGAACCCTCTCCCCCCCGGGGAGAGGGCTGGGTGAGGGGGAGGCAAGGCGACGGGATCGGCGTCCGGCGGGCGCGTCCCCCTCACCCCAACCCTCTCCCCGGGGGGGAGAGGGAGTTCTCGCAATCCTCACTCCCCCAACCCCCGATAGCGGCGGATGTGGCTGCCGTCATACAGCGCGCTGCACCGGAAATCCTCCGTGCCCAGCGCCGGGCCGACCAGGATCAGCGCGGTGCGCTCCATCGGCGACTCCGCCACCCGCTGGGCGATGTCGGACAGCGCGCCGCGCAACACCCGCTCGTCGGGCCAACTCGCCCGGTAGACCACCGCCGCCGGACAGTCCGCGCCATAGAGCGGGGTCAAGCGTTCCACCACCCGCTCGATCACATGGATCGACAGATGGATCGCCAGCGTCGCCCCGGAGGCGCCCAACACCTCCAAGGTTTCGTTGGCGGGCATGGCCGACGCCCGCCCGTCGGTTCGGGTGAGGATGAGGGTTTGGCTGACCTCCGGCAGGGTCAATTCCCGGCCCAGCGCCGCTGCCGCCGCTGCAAAGGCGGGAACGCCGGGGGTGATGCTGTAGGGGATGCCCAACTCCCGCAGCGCGCGGGTTTGCTCGCCCAACGCGCTGTAGACCGACAGATCGCCGGAATGCAGCCGCGCCACGTCCAGCCCCGCCGCGTGCGCCGCCTGGAACTCGGCGACGATCTCCGCCAGCGTCAGCGGCGCGGTGTCGATCACGCGGGCGTCCTTGGGCGCGTGGGCGATGATCTCCACTGGCACCAGCGACCCGGCGTAAAGGCAGACCGGGCAGGCGGCGATCAGGTCGCGCCCGCGCAGGGTCAGCAGATCGGGGGCGCCCGGCCCGGCGCCGATGAAGTGAACGGTCATGAGCGGATCTCCGAAACGGCGAGGGCGACGGTGGCGCGGGGGGTGGAGCGGCGGGGCAGCAGCAGGCGGCCGCCCGGCCCGACGGCGGCGAGCGCGGCGGCCTCCGCCACGCTCGCCAGCCCGACCGCCGCCTGAACCACCGCCGACCGGGTGACGGCGCGGCTTTGCGCGGCGGCGAGCGCGTCGGCGTCGATGAGCACGATGGGCAGGTTCAGCGCGCGCGCAGCCTCGATCATTCCGGCCTCGTCGCGTTTCATCTCCGGCACGGCCAGTTGCACGGCGGCGCGCTGGTCGGCGGTCAACGCCGCTTCGTCGAAGGCGGCGAGGGCCAGAGCGGCGATTTCCGCCCCGTCGCAGCCCTTGCGGCAGCCCAAACCGGCGGCGATCATGGCTTGTCCACCCGCCACAGCGTCACCGGCATGAAGGGGCGCCAGCCCCGGAAGCCGCCAACCGGAACGGCGCGGCTGACGGCGATCTGCGACAGCTCGCCCCCCAAGCGTGTCTGCGCGTCGAACAACAGGGCTTCGCTTTCCAGCGTCACCGCGTTGGCGACTAGCCGTCCGCCCGGCTTCAGCGCCGCCCAACAGGCGTCCAACACCCCGTCGTTGGTCAGGCCGCCGCCGATGAACAGCGCGTCGGGAGCGGGCAGACCGGCCAAGGCGGCGGGGGCCTTGCCGCGCGCCAGCTCCAGCCCCGGCACACCCAGCGCGGCGGCGTTGGCGAGGATGCGGGCTTGGCGGTCGGCGTGATGCTCCACGGCGATGGCGCGGTTGCTGGGGTCGGACAGCATCCATTCGATGCCGATGGAGCCGGACCCGGCCCCGACGTCCCACAGCAATTCCCCCCGGCGGGGAGCCAGGAAGGACAGGGTGACGGCGCGGACCTCCCGCTTGGTGATCTGGCCGTCATGGTCGAACCAATCGTCGGGCAGGCCGGGGGTGAGCGGCAGAACGCGGGCGTCGGCGTCGGCGACGCACTCCACCGCCAGCGTGTTGAGATCGGCGACGCGCTCCACGCTCCAGGAATCGGCGACGGCGCTGACACGGGCCTCGCGCGGACCGCCCATCGCCTCCAGCGCCGTCAGCGTGGACGCGCCAAAGCCACGCGACCGCAGCAGCGCCGCCAGCTTGGCCGGAGTTGTTCCGTCCCACGATAGAATCAGCAATTTCGCCTTTGGTTGCAGATGCGGAATGACCAACTCCAGCGGGCGGCCATGCGCGGTCAGGCAACAGACCTCCTGCAACGGCCAGCCAAGCCGGGCGCAGGCGAGGCTGAAGGCCGAGGCGTTGGGCAGCACAATCGTTTCGTCCGCCGGAACGAGTCGCGACAGGGTCGCCCCGACGCCGTACCAAGACGGGTCGCCGCTGGCCAACACGCAGACCGGCTGCCCGCGCCGGGCCAGCAGACCGGGCAAAGCGTCGGTGAGCGGCGAGGGCCACGCCATCCGTTCCTGATTCGCAACAACCGGCAAAAGATCAAGGTGCCGCGCCCCGCCGAGGACGCAGCGGGCTTGTTCGACCGTGGCGCGGGCGGCGGGCGACAGGCCGTCCCAACCATCCTCGCCAACGCCGACGATGGACAGCCAACGCGGCGGGAGTGTGCTATCCATGCGGGCTGCTCCTGCGGCGATCCAACGATGGGGGAACCCTGTGCTGAAAGCCCTGATCCTTGGCGGAACCACCCAGGCCACGGCGCTCGCCCGGCGGCTGGCCGGTCATGCGACGGTTGACGCCACGGTGTCGCTCGCCGGTCGCACGAAAAACCCGATCCTGCCGCCGCTGCCGACCCGCATCGGCGGTTTCGGCGGGGTGGAGGGGTTGGCCGCTTATCTGACCGAACAGGGGATTCAGGCGGTGATCGACGCCACCCACCCCTTCGCCGATCAAATTTCGGCCAACGCGGCGGCGGCCTGCGCGCGCGCCAACGTCCCGCTGCGGCTGCTGACCCGCCCGGCGTGGCAGGCCGGGCCGGGCGACCGCTGGATCGCCGTGCCGGACATGGCGGCGGCGGCGCTCGCCCTCCGCGATCTCGGCGACCCGGTGTTCCTGACCATCGGTCGGCAAGAGGTCGCGGCCTTTCTCGCCACGCCCGACAAGCGTTACCTGATCCGCGCCGTCGATCCGCCCGACCCGATGCCCGCCCTGCCGAACGCCACCCTGATTCTGGAGCGCGGCCCCTTCACGGTCGAGGCCGAAACTGCGCTGATGCAGGCCCACGGCGTCGCCGTGATCGTCAGCAAGAACAGCGGCGGCGGCGCCACCGACGCCAAACTGGAAGCCGCCCGGCGGCTGGGCCTGCCCGTGGTCATGGTGGAGCGCCCGCCCGGCGACGGGGTGGCGGAGCTGCCCGATGTGGACGCGGCGGTGGCGTGGTTGGAGGGGATGAGCGACGCCCACTGACATCCCCCTCACCCCCGGTAATGGCGGGGGGTGTAGACCCAGGGTTGGCCATTCGCGCGCGGCACCAGACGGGTGTGCGAGGCGCCGATGATGACCAGCGTCTTCATGTCGGCCTGATCGGCGTTGACCGCGCCCAGGGTGGTGATGGTCATCGCCTCGTCCTCCCGCCCGACGGCGCGGCCCAGGATGACCGGGGTGTCCGCCGCGCGGATCGTCCGCAAGGCCTCGAACGCCGCGCCCAACTGCCAGGGGCGGGCGCGGGAGATCGGGTTGTAAAGGGCGATGACGAAATCCGCCTCCGCCGCCAGACGCAGGCGCTTCAGCACCACGTCCCACGGCTTGAGATTGTCCGACAGCGAGATGGCGCAGAAATCATGACCCAGGGGGGCGCCCGCCCGCGCCGCCGCCGCCTGCATCGCCGACACGCCGGGATCGACGCGCAGATCCAGGCTGTGCCACGCCGGGGGGGCGTCGGGATCGTCCAGCGCCTCGAACACCGCCGCCGCCATGGCGAAGACCCCCGGATCGCCGCCCGACACCACCGCCACCCTGCGGCCCTGCGCCGCCAGATCCAGCGCGAAGCGGGCGCGGTCCAGCTCCACCCGGTTGTCGGAGGCGTGGCGCACCTGCGGCCCCGGCGGAACCCGCTCCACATAAGGAAAATAGCCGACCAGATCGGTGGCCTCGGCCAGATCGCGCCGGGCCTCCGGCGTCAACCAATCCTCCGGCCCCGGCCCAAGCCCGACGATTTTCAGCCAGCCGGTCATTCATACACCCCTTCGGCCCGCTTGCCGTCGCCGGGGATGACGATTTGCGAGAAGTAGGGCGCGCTGTCCGGCGCGTCGCGCAGCGGCATGACCCGCTGCTCCTCCATGCTCGCCCGTTCGACGTACCATGCCCGGTCGGTGAAACCGGCGGCGGCGATGGCGCGGCGGACCTTGGGCAGGTTGCTGCCCAGCTTCATCACCACGCAGGCTTGCGCCCCGGTGATGGCGCGCAGCAACGCCGCCTCGTCCAGCGTGCCGGGGATGACCGACAGCACGTCGTCGCGCAGCATCAGCGGGCGCGGCAGCAGGGACGCGCTCGCCACCATGCTGGTGACTCCGGGGACCACCTCGGTCGGGAAGCGGGTCGAAAGCCGCAGGAACAGATGCATGAAGGAGCCGTAGAAGAACGGATCCCCCTCGTTCAGCGCGGCGACGGAGCGGCCGGCGGCCAGATGGGCGGCGATGCGCTCGGCGGATTCGTCGAAGAAGGCTTCGATCTGGCGACCATAATCGGGGTGATCGGGCGGCAGCTCGACCGTCACCGGATAGACCATCGGCAATTCGATGTGGTCGGGGGTGATGACGCCGTCGGCGATGCGGCGGGCGTGGCCCTTGGTCCCGCGCTTGCAGAAATAGGCGACGACCGGGCAGGCGCCGATGCGGCGCACCGCCTTCAAGGTCATCAACTCCGGGTCGCCGGGACCGACGCCGACGCCGTAGAGCCGACCGGGGGAAACGGAATCGCCGCTCATTCCACGTCGCTCGCCAGGGCGTTGACGGCGGCGGCGGCCATGGCGCTGCCGCCGCGCCGCCCCCGGATCGCCAGATAAGGCAGGCCGAAGGGGTTCGCGGCCAGCGCGTCCTTGCTTTCCATCGCCCCGACGAAGCCGACCGGAAAGCCCAGAACCGCCGCCGGTTTCGGCGCGCCCGCCGCGATCAGCTCCAGCAGATGGAACAGCGCGGTCGGCGCGTTGCCGATGGCGACCACCGACCCGCCCAACCGCTCCGCCCACAGATCGAGCGCGGCGGCGGAGCGGGTGTTGCCGATGCGGCGCGCCAGATCCGGCACGGCGGCGTCGCGCAGGGTGCAGACCACCGGGTTGTCGGCGGGCAGCCGGGCGCGGGTGACGCCGTGGGCGACCATTTCGCTGTCGCACAGGATCGCCGCGCCGTCGCGCAGCGCCCGCCGGGCGGCGGCCCCGACGTCGGTGGAGAACATCAGATCCTGGGCCGCGTCCACCATGCCGCAGGCGTGGATGACCCGCACCGCCACCGGCTTCAGATCGTCGGGCAGGCCCGACAGATCGGCCTCCGCCCGGATGGTGGCGAAGGACTGGCGGTAAATGGCCGCTCCGTCGCGAATGTAGTCGTAGAGCGGCTCAGACACCGGACAACTCCTCAACAGACAGGCCGGCGACGCAGGACAGGGCGTCGTCGGGTGACAGATTCGCGCGCCAGGGCGCGGCCCCCGGCTTGGCGCGCAGGGCGACATCGTACAGGCCGTCATGCGCGGTCAGCGTCACGTCGGCGACGCCCGGATGGGCGCAACCCTTGGCGCAGCCCGACACATGCACCATCCGCACGCGATCCAGCAAGGGGCCAGCGCGCTCCGCGACGGCCAGCGCGGTCGCGTGGGTGTCGGTGGTGCCGACGTCGCAGCCGGTGATTCCGCTGCACGCGGTCAACCGCAACCGCCGGTCGGCGGCGGTGAGGATCGCGCCCAGGCGTCCAGCCAGCGTCGCCGCGCCCGGCGCGGGATCGACGAGCAGCAGGGCGCGCCACGGGGTGAGGCGGATCTCGCGGGCGACGTCCGACAACGCCGACAGGGCGGCGCAGGTCAGCCGACCGAAGGGAAAGGCGACGGTGAGGAAGGAGTTTTTCCCCTTCTCCCCCCCGGGGAGACGGTCGGGATGAGGGGGTTCGGCGAAGCCGAAATGATCCATGAGATGCTCCCCCCTCACCCTGACCCTCTCCCCCCCGGGGAGACGGTCGGGATGAGGGGGTTCGGCGAAGCCGAAATGATCCATGAGATGCTCCCCCCTCACCCTGACCCTCTCCCCGGGGGGGAGAGGGGACAAGAGGGGGGAGAGGGACGCGACAATGGCGTCGGCGCCCAGCGCGGCGACCAGACCGGCCATGCGGCGGGGCGGTTCGGGCAACGTCGCGCGCAATTCCAGAAAGGCGCGGCCCAGGGCCGAGGCGACGTCCGCCGCGTCCTCGGCCCGGCACAAGCCGACAGGCGCGGCGGTCGCCAGCGTGCCGCCGAGCGACACCCGCAGCCGCGCGCCGTCCACCGCGTCGAACCGCACGTCAGTGTCGCTGGCCGCCAGATGGGCCGAACCGCCGCCGCAGACCAGCCAGCCGAATTTCGGCGGCAGACGGTGAAGCGCCGAATCCCCGGCCAAACGGGCGTCCAGCGCCAGAGCGACCGCGCGCACGTCCATCAGCGCCCCAGCGTCCAGCCCGGCGGACGGGTCGCACAGCACGTTGCGCACGGCCTCGCTGACGGCGTCCGCCGCGACATAGCCCATGGCGCGCAGGGCGTCCGTCACCGGCGCCAGCGAATCCGCCGACAGGCCGCGCAGTTGCAGATTGCCGCGATGGCTCAGATCGATCAGCCCGTTGCCGTGCCGCGCGCCCAATTCGGCGATGCGCCGGGCGTTGGCGGCGGGCAGCGTCCCCGCTGGAACCCGCACGCGCAACAGAAAGCCGTCGCCAACCTCCATCGGGGCGAGCACGCCGGGGCAGGCGCCGCGCCGACGCGGCTGGTTGCGAGGAATGGTCAGGTTGGCGGCGGTCATGCGGCGTTCTCCCAGCGCAGGCGCACATCCTCCGCCGTGGAGTTGCGGCGGGGGTGCCACAGGCCACGGTCGAGCGCCTCGCTCATCCGCGCGAGAATGTGCCGGGAGGCCGCCGGGTTGGCATGGGTCAAAAAGTCCCACACGGCGGAATCCTCGACATAGGCCTCAAACAACAGGTCGAAATGGGCCGGACGCACCGCGTCGGTGGTGGCGGCGAAGGCGAACAGCGTGTCGACGCTGGCCGCCAGCTCCGCCGCGCCGCGATAGCCGTGCCGCATCATTCCGGCGATCCAACGCGGGTTGGCGGCCCGACCGCGCAGGGTGCGGGCGATCTCCTCGGCCAGGGTGCGGACGGCCAGCGCCTCGGGGTCGGCGCTGTCGAGGTGGTAAAGGACGGGTTCGGAGGCGTCCAGCGACGCGGCGGCGGCGAATCCGCCCTCATACTGCATGAAGCCGTCGGTGGAGAGCACGTCATGCTCCCGCTGGTCCTGGTGATGCACCAGCGCGTCAGCCCCGCCGACGCGGCGGCGGAACTGGGCGGGCAGGGCCACCCCCTCCAACCCCGCGCCATAGGCGTGGCAACCGCCGTCGAGGTAGGCCATGCCGAAATCGGCCCGCGTCGCCCAATCGCCGCGCGCCACCAGGCTGGACAATGCCGTGCCGTACACGCCGGGGGCGGCGCCGAACACCCGCGCGGTGGCTCGTCGTAGCGCCTCTTCGGCGTCCATCCCCTCGGCGATCAAGCTGGCGGTTTCGGCGCGGGCGGCGGCGCGCAGCGGGTTGACGTCGTCGCCCTCCTCCGCCAGTCCGGCGACGGCGCGGACGGCTTGGTCGAACAGGGCGATCTGCTGCGGGAAGACGTCGCGGAACAGGCCGGAAATCCGCAACGTGACGTCCACGCGCGGGCGGCCCAGCACGCCCGACGGCATGATCTCATAGCCGGTGACGCGGCCCGACCCGTTTTCCCAGATCGGACGCACGCCCAACAGCGCCAGGGCCTGCGCCAGCTCGTCGCCGCCGGTGCGCATCGCCGGGGTTCCCCAGCAATCGACCACCAGCCGTTGGGGCCAATCGCCGTGATCCTGCAAATAGCGGGTGATGAGCGCGTCCGCCGCCTGCCAGCCCAGCGTCCAGGCGGTGGGCGTCGGCACCCCGCGCGGGTCGAGCGCGTAGAGATTCCGCCCGGTCGGCAGCGTGTCGGCCCGCCCGCGCGCCGGGGAGCCGCCGGGGCCGGGGCGCACGAAGCGTCCGTCCAGCCCGTCGAGCAGCGCCGTCATTTCCGCCTCGCCGCAGGATTCAAGCGCGGCGGCGACCGTCGCCGGATCCTGGGTGTCGCGGGCGACGGCGGCGGTCAGCCGGTCGCGCCGCTCCCCGGTCGGGCTGAGGCCGAAGACATGCAGCCCGTCGCGAATCTGCAACTCCTTGATGTCGCAGAGATGGGCGTCCAGGCGGCTGAGAATGGCGTCGGGGTCGTCGTCGGGCCGCAGATTGCATTCCGCCGCCAGACCGGAGTGCCAGGCCAGATCCAGAATGGTTTCGCGCAGCATGCCCAAACGGCGGGGGTCGAGGCCGGTGGCTTGGGAATATTCGTCGATGGCGGTTTCCAGATTGGCCAGATCACCGTGCAGCCCGGCCTCCACCGGCGGCGGCGTCAGGTGGCCGATCAACACCGCGCCCAGACGGCGGCGGGCTTGCACCCCCTCGCCCGGGTTGTTGACGATGAAGGGGTAGAGCACCGGCAGCGCCCCGCCGACGATCTCCGGCCAACACTCCGCCGACAGGGCGACGGCCTTGCCGGGCAGCCATTCCAGCGTGCCGTGCGCGCCGATCTGCGCCAGGGCGTGGACGCCGAACGCGTGGCGCAGCCACAGGTGAAAAGCGAGATAGCCATGGCTGGGCGGGGTGTCGGGGTCGTGGTGCTGCGCCGTGCTCAACGGGCCATGGCCCCGGCTGGGCTGCACGGCGACCACGACGTTGCCGCAGACCAGCGCGCGGGCGTGGAACGCGCCATCGGACAGCGCCGGATCGGCGGACGGCTCCCCCCAGGTCGCGACGATGCGGGCGCGGATATCGGGCGGGATCAAGCGTTCGTAAGCGTCGAGCGTCAGGATCGGGCGGGTCGGGCCGGTCAGATGCTCCATCAGCGCCGCGCCGTCCGTCGGCAGGCCGGACAGGCTGTAGCCTTCGGCGGACAGGCGGTGAAGCATGGCGACCGTGCTGGCCGGGCTGTCCAGCCCCACCGCGTGGCCGATGCCGCCGCCGGGGCCAGGGTAATCCGACAGGACCAGCGCCAAGCGCCGTTCGGCGCGCGGCGTCCGCGCCAACCGCACCCAGGCGGCGGCCAGATCGGCGGTGAAGGCCACCCGGTCGGCGACGGGGCGCAGCAGCGGGGCGGCGAATTGCAGGTCTGGGTCCGGCTCCCCCGCCGTTTTGAAGGCGATGGCGCGGGCGATGATCCGCCCATCCATTTCCGGCAGCACAACATTCATCGCCAGATCCGACGGCCCCAGCCCACGGGCCGACCCGCGCCAGCCCTCTTCCGGCGTGGTCGAGAGGATGGCTTGCAGCACCGGCGTGCCGTTCGCCTCCAGCGGTGAACCGCCGTCGCGGGCGGCGGAAAAGCCGGTGGTGTTGATGACGATGGCGGCGTGGCGCCGGGTCAAGGTCGCCCGCATCCAGGCGGCGCAATCGGGTTCCTTCAGACTGGCGACGAACAGCGGCAGCGGGGCCAGCCCGCGCGCGGCCAGCGCGTCGCACAGCGCGTCAATCGGGGCCAAATCCCCCGCCAAAAGGTGGGAGCGGTAGAAGACGATGGCGGCGACCGGCGCGTTTGGCGTCGCCATGCCGCGCCAGCCCTCATACGCGCCGAAACGGGGGACCGGGGCCGGGTCGCTCCAGGGCATTGGATGACCGGCGAGCGTCGCGGCGCAGGCCAGCAGATGGCCGATGTTCTGCGGCCCGCCTTCGGTGAAGAAGCGCCAGAGCCGTTGCGATTCCGCCGCCGCCACCGTGCCGAAGCCGCTCAAATTGGGATCGGGCATCGCCTCGCCGGGCAGCACGGCCAGCGGGATGGCGCGGTCGCGGCAAATCTCGGCGACACGATCCAGACCATAGCGCCAATAGCCGGTCCCGCCGAGCAGGCGCAGAACCACCATCCCCGCCTTGGCGATCACTGAGTCGACGTAGAGATCGACCGACAACGGATGGCCCAGCCGGTTCAGATTGACCAGCCGCAGCGTCGGCAGCCGATCACGATTCGCCCGCCACGCCGAGGCCAGGGCGGTCAGATCGCTGTCGGAAAAAGACAGCATGACCAGCGTCGCCGGAGTCTGCCCCAGATCTTCGGCCTGGGGTCCGGCGTCGAGGTCATCCTGTCGGGCGGCGAGCAGATGCATGGGCGTTGTTCAGGTCCAAGGCAAACAGGCGACGTACCGCTCTCCTTCCCCTCTCCCGCCTGCGGGAGAGGGAGGGGCCACACGCGCAAGCGTGGGGAGGGTGAGGGGTTCGCCGGACGAAACGACGGGACTCTTGCGAACCCCTCACCCGGCCCTGCGGGCCACCCTCTCCCGCCTGCGGGAGAGGGATTCTTAAGGCGGGAGAGAAAAGCCTCCCCCGCGATCTTACCCCGCGATGGCCCGGCGCACGGCGTCGTGGTCCAGGCCGGTTTCGCCGATCACCACCAGACGGCTGCGGCGCTCCTCGCCCGCTTTCCACAGGCGGTCGTAATGGGTTTGCACCCGCGCGCCGACGCCCTGGACCAGCAGGCGCATCGGCTTGCCCGGCACGTCGATGAAGCCCTTCAGCCGCAACACGCCATGGACCGCCGCGACCTCGGTCAGCGACGCCGCCAGCGCGTCGGGGTCGGGCTGCGGCGGCAGCTCCACCACGAAGCTGGTGAAATCGTCGTGGTCGTGGCCCTCTTCCTCGTCATGGTGGCTGGGGCGGTTGGCGAGGTCGTCCTCGACCGCCGCGCCGACGCCCAACAGGACCAGCGGATCCACCGCGCCGTGCGACGCGCGGACCAGCTTGGCGTCGCGGTTCAGGGCGGCTCGGATCAAATTCTCGACGCGGGCGAGATCGTCGGCGTCGATCAGGTCGGTCTTGTTGACCACGATCAGATCGGCGCAGAGCAATTGATCCTCGAACACCTCCTCGACCGGGGTTTCGTGATCGACCGTGCCCGAAGCTTCGCGTTGGGCGGCCAGCACCGCCGGATCGGGGGCGAAACGCCCTTCCGCCGCCGCCGCCGCGTCCACCACGGCGATCACGCCATCGACCGTCACCCGGCTTTTGATCGCGGGCCAGTGGAAGGCCTGGACCAGCGGCTTGGGCAGGGCCAGACCGCTGGTTTCGATGATGATGTGCTCCGGCGGATTCGGGCGGGCCAGCAGCTTTTCAATCGCCGGGACGAAATCATCGGCGACGGTGCAGCACAGGCAGCCGTTCGCCAGTTCGATCACGTCGTCGTCGGTGCAGGTCGGGTTGCCGCAGGCGCGCAGGATGTCGCCGTCGATGCCGACGTCGCCAAACTCGTTGATGATGAGCGCCAGACGCCGCCCGTCGGCCCGCTCCAGCAGGCCACGGATCAGCGTGGTTTTTCCGGCCCCAAGAAAGCCGGTGATGACGGTGGCGGGCGTCTTGCCGACCACCGTCTTGCTTTGTGAAGACATGCGCGTTCGCCCTTAAAAGCCGTCGTCGCCGTGATCGTCGGACCCGACGACCCGACTCATCATCATGCCGCAAACGCTGCCGAGCACCGCCCAGAACAGCGCCGCCGTTCCCAGCGACAAGGCGACGAAACGCGCCGCCAGTTCCGGCGGAACCACGCCAGCGGCGGACTCCGCGTGGGGCGCGCCGACCAGATGCGGCAGGGCCGCCAGAAGGACGCCACCGGCCAGAATGATCGGGATGCGCGAGAAGGCCACGGCCAGCAAACCGCCCGCCGCGCAGATCGCCGCCGCGAACCACCAGAGTTGCCGCGCTTCCAGATCCGCCCCAGCCATGCCCGGCAATTCCGGCGGCAGACCATAAGCGGGGGCCAGCGAAAAGGCGACGAAGCCGCCCAGGCCCCACAGCAGGCCACGGCGCGCGTCCACCCGCTCGCCCATCAGCAGCATGACGCCGCCGATCAGCAGGGCGTACCCGACGCCCGCCAGCAGATTGGCGACCACGGTGGTCCACAGCCGTTGAAAGGCTTCCTCGGCGGTGGTCGGCACGCCCTCGCCGATCTCGCGAACCGGGGCGGCGGCCTGGTGATGCGCGTGGTCCGAGGGGGCTGGCGCCAACGCCGCCATTGCGGCCTGAGCCACCGGACCAACCATCACGGGGGCGGCGGCCACGGGCGGCGGCGTCACCACCTCGTATTTTTCAGCCTCAAGGATCAGCGGGACGGTCGTCACCTGCTGAACGACGGAAGCGGCCGTGCCGGAAAGCACGCCCGCGACCAAGGCGGCTGTGAACAGCCGCCGAAAGAGGTCCATGACCCTGGGCTTAGTGGCAGGGGAACGCGAAGGAGTGACGGGCGTCGTGCGCCGCGTCGTGGATCTGCTGCGGCTGGGCGAAGCCGACGCCGTACAGCAGGAAGCTGCCCAACAGCATGGCGGCGAAGGCCGCGACGGCGGTGCGGGCGGAGGTCGCGGCGGAGGCGCGAAGCGAACGGCTGGTCATCATGGCATATCCTTCTATCCCGCCACACCCGGCGGGGTTGGAATGAACATCATCGTCCGGCGGCAGGTTTCCTGGCTCGCGGGTCGTCGCTCCATGTCTTCGGCCTTCCCAGCCCGTTTGAGGCCAGTGGCGTAGCGAAGAGGAACTCGCCGCACACAGTTGCGGGGGCAGCCACGGCGTAAGGTTTCGGGGGCAACCCGGAACCCGCACCGTATTCCCTATTATCCCGGCCATTCCGCAAGCGGCGTGGCCCGGCACCGTCGGTCTCGCACCATCGCAGCCGTCCGCCCGATTTGCAAGCCGCTTCGACCATACGGAAACGTCCGGCATCCTGACGGTGTTGATGACGAACGCTTT
The DNA here is from genome assembly GCF_003590795.1 of Azospirillum cavernae. Classification (GTDB taxonomy): domain Bacteria; phylum Pseudomonadota; class Alphaproteobacteria; order Azospirillales; family Azospirillaceae; genus Azospirillum; species Azospirillum cavernae. The sequence continues at coordinate 560,099 of NZ_QYUL01000003.1, read as the reverse complement.
GCATGGTGTCATGTTGGTTGGACAGAGTGTCCGGAATTCTGACGCTTTCCCAACCTCGCCGCTTTCCCGACAGAAACGGCCAGCCCTTGGGACACAAAGGAATTCGGGCGCTTTGCGACCATGGCCGCCGGTTGGCACGCTTCATGCTTACCAACATCGGCAAACGTCCCACCGGGAAGCGGCCGGGAACCACGAGGACGACAGGGGAGGGGATTGCACAGCCGATGACCGACGACATCATCCTGGAAGCGCGCGGCCTGACGAAAGAGTTCAAGGGCTTCGTCGCGGTGAAAGAGGTGAACCTCCAGGTTCGCCGGGGCACCATCCACGCGTTGATCGGGCCGAACGGAGCGGGCAAGAGCACGGTGTTCAACCTGCTCACCAAGTTCCTGACGCCGACCCGTGGGCAAATTCTCTACAAGGGCAAGGACATCACCCGCGCCAAACCGGCGGACATCGCGCTGATGGGGCTGGTGCGCTCCTTTCAGATCTCGGCGGTCTTCCCGCATCTGAGCGTGCTGGAAAATGTCCGCGTCGCCCTGCAACGCCCGCTCGGCACCAGCTTTCACTTCTGGAAATCGGAATCGACCCTGCACGAGCTGCACCAGCGGGCGCTGGAGCTGATCGAGGACGTCAATCTGACGCCGTGGGCCTATCATCTGGCCGCCGAGCTGCCCTATGGCCGCAAGCGCGCGCTGGAAATCGCCACCACCCTGGCGCTCGATCCCGAAGTGATGCTGCTGGACGAGCCGCTGGCCGGCATGGGGCATGAGGACATCGAGGGCACCGCCGCGCTCATCAAACGGGTGGCCGCCAGCCGCACGGTGTTGATGGTGGAGCACAATCTGTCGGTCGTCGCCCATCTGTCGGACACCATCACCGTCCTGCGGCGCGGCGAAATCCTCGCCGAAGGTCCATACGACGTCGTATCGCGCAACGCCCAGGTCATGGAAGCCTATATGGGCACGGGTGGGGGAGCAGGGCATGCCTGACGGTTCGATCATCAAGACCGCCATGCTGGAGATCAACGATCTGCACGGCTTCTACGGCGAAAGCCATGTCCTGCACGGCGTCAGCCTGGAGGTTCGCCAGGGCGAGGTCGTAACCCTGCTGGGCCGCAACGGGGCGGGCAAGACGTCCACCATGCGCTCGATCATGGGCATCATCGGGCGGCGCACCGGCTCCATCCGCTTCCAGGGGACCGAGCTGATCGGCATGGCCCAGCACAAGATCCCGCGTCTGGGCATCGGTTACGTCCCGGAAGAGCGCGGCATCTTCTCCAGCCTCAGCGTCGATGAAAACCTGACCCTGCCGCCGGTCATCAAGGAGGGCGGCATGACGGTGGAGCAGATTTACGACCTGTTCCCCAATTTGAAAGGGCGCGGCACGACGCAAGGCACCCGTTTGTCGGGCGGCGAACAGCAGATGTTGGCCATCGCCCGCATCCTGCGCACCGGCGCCAACCTGATTTTGCTGGACGAACCGACGGAGGGGCTGGCCCCGGTCATCATCGAACAGATCGGCGTCGCCGTCCGCGCGTTGAAGGCGCGCGGTTTCACCATCGTCCTGGTGGAGCAGAATTTCCGCTTCGCCGCCACCATCGCCGACCGTCACTATGTGATGGAAGAGGGGCATGTCGTGGACATGATCCCGAACGACCAGCTCGACGCCAACATGGACAAGCTCCACACCTATCTCGGCGTCTGACACCCCGTTTTTGACCCAAAGCGACTGCGGCGACGCCGTTCCTCCCGATTGCGGAGGAACGGCGAACCCCGGCGGCTTGCCACACATCCTGTCGTCAAAACCACGCGCGGATCCAACCGCGCGAACGAACGAACACGACCAAACCCAACCAAAATCCAACCAAAATCCCCGAGGGAGAGAGACAGTCATGCGCAGCCTTCTTCTTGCCGGAACCGCCCTGCTCACGCTCGCCAGCGGCGCGGCGCAAGCCCAGGTGTCGAACGACGTCGTCCGCATCGGCGTGCTGAACGACCGTTCGGGCATCTACGCCGACCTCGCCGGCGAAGGCTCGGCCATCGCCGCGCGGATGGCGGCGGAGGAGTTCGGCGGCAAGGTCGCCGGGGCGCCCATCGAAATCGTCGTCGCCGACCACCAGAACAAGGCCGACATCGCCGCCAGCAAGGCGCGCGAATGGGTGGACACCGGCAACGTCGACGTCATCGCCGACGTGCCGAACTCCGCCGCCGCCCTGGCGGTGCAGGGCATAACCAAGGAGAAGAAGCGCATCTTCCTGATGTCCGGCCCCGGCGCCACGGCGCTGACCGGCGCGCAATGCAGCCCCTACGGCTTCCACTGGACCTACGACAATTACGCGATGGCCGCCGGGACGGGCCGCGCGCTGTTCGAGCAGGGCAAGAAGAGCTGGTACTTTGTGACCGCCGATTACGCCTTTGGCCAGTCGCTGGAGGAAGAGACCACCAAGATGGTCAACAAGCTGGGCGGCAAGGTGGTCGGCACGGTTCGCCATCCGCTGGGGTCGTCGGATTTCTCGTCCTTCCTGTTGCAGGCCCAGGCGTCGAAGGCCGACGTCATCGGCTTCGCCAACGCGGGCGGCGACGCCACCAACGCGGTCAAGCAGGCCGCCGAATTCGGCATCACCCAGAGCGGCCAGAGCCTGGCCGGGCTGCTGCTGTTCATCACCGACGTCCACGCGTTGGGCTTGTCGGCGGCGCAAGGCCTGATGTTCACCGAAGGCTTCTATTGGAACCTCGACGACCAGACCCGCGACTGGTCGAAGAAGTTCGAGGCCAAGGCGGGCAAGAAGCCGACCATGGTGCAGGCGGGCGTCTATTCGGCGGTCAAGCATTACCTGAAGGCGGTGGAAGCCGCGAAGACCGACGATTCCGACAAGGTCGCCGCCAAGATGCGCGAACTGCCGGTTGAGGACATGTTCGCCAAAAAGGGCAAGGTCGCCGCGAATGGCCGCATGTTCCACGACATGTATCTGGTCCGCGTCAAGAAGCCCGGCGAGTCCAAGGGTCCGTGGGATTATTACGACGTCGTGAAGACCATCCCGGCGGAAACCGCCTTCCTGGATCCGGCGCTGAGCGGCTGCCCGCTGGTGAAGTGACGCCAGAATTGCGGTTGCCCCCTCCCTAACCCTTCCCCGCCGCTGGCGGGAGAGGGAACGACCAACCCCCTCTCTCGCTGTCAAGCGGGGGAGGGATGGGGAGGGGGCAGCGCGCGCCAATCAATCAAGAAACCACCACGCGCGACATTCGGGGAGGGATGGCCATGTTCGATCTGTTGGGGGTGCCGCCCCAAGCGCTGTTTGGCCAGCTTTTGCTGGGCCTCATCAACGGCTCGTTTTACGCGCTGCTCAGCCTGGGGCTGGCGGTGATTTTCGGGATGCTCAACGTCATCAACTTCGCTCATGGCGCGCTTTACATGGTCGGCGCCTTTGTGGCGTGGCTGCTGCTGAATTATCTGGGCTTGGGCTATTGGTGGGCGCTGTTTCTGGCGCCGACGGCGGTCGGGTTGATCGGCGTCGTTTTGGAAAAGACGATGCTGTCGCGGCTCTACAAGCTCGACCATCTCTATGGGCTGCTGCTGACCTTTGGTCTGGCGCTGATTTTTGAAGGGGCGTTCCGGCATTTTTACGGCGTGTCGGGCCAGCCCTACCCGATTCCCGACCTGCTGAAGGGCGGGCAGAATCTGGGCTTCATGTTCCTGCCGAATTATCGCGGCTGGGTCGTCGTGTCCTCGTTGATCGTCTGCTTCGGCACCTGGTTCGCCATCGAGCGGACGCGGTTGGGGGCCTATTTGCGCGCCGCCACCGAAAACCCGGTTCTGGTCCAGGCCTTTGGCATCAACGTGCCGGTGATGGTGTCGGCGACCTACGCCTTTGGCGTGGCGTTGGCCGGGCTGGCCGGGGTGCTGGCCGCGCCGATCTATCAGGTGTCGCCGCTGATGGGATCCAACCTCATCATCATCGTCTTCGCTGTGGTCGTCATCGGCGGCATGGGGTCGATCCTGGGCGCGATCCTCACCGGCCTGGGGCTGGGGCTGATGGAAGGCTTGACCAAGGTCTTTTACCCCGAGGCGTCCAACATCGTCGTGTTCGTCGTGATGGCGATCGTTCTTCTCATCAAGCCTGCGGGCCTTTTCGGACGGGAGCGTTGATCCATGACCGCCGCAAGCCAAACCACCAACCAAGCCGCCCCCAAAACCGCCACGGTGGCCCTGCGGGGGCCGGACGCCGGAACCGCCCGCACCGCCCTGCTGTTCGCCGTCGGGCTGGCGGTGGCCGGGGCCGCGCCCTTCGCGCTCTACCCCGTCTTTGTCATGAAGGTGCTGTGTTTCGCGCTGTTCGCCTGCGCCTTCAACCTGTTGATCGGCTTCGCCGGTCTGCTCAGCTTCGGCCACGCCGCGTTTTTCGGCGGCGCGGCCTACGTCACCGCCCATTCGGTCAAGGTCTGGGGCCTGCCGCCGGAGGCGGGCTTGCTGCTGGGCGTTCTCGCCGGGGCCTTTCTCGGCTTGATCTTCGGGGTCATCGCCATCCGCCGCCAGGGCATCTATTTCGCGATGATCACGCTGGCGCTGTCGCAGATGGTCTTCTTCATGGCCCTGCAAATGAAGTTCACCGGCGGCGAGGACGGCATCCAGGGCGTGCCGCGCGGCGTTCTGTTCGGAATCTTCGACCTGACGCAACCCTTGACCATGTATTACGCGGTGCTGGCGATCTTCGTCGTCGGCTTCGCGCTGATTTGGCGCACGGTGCATTCGCCCTTCGGCCAGGTGTTGAAGGCGATCCGCGAGAATGAGCCGCGCGCCATTTCGCTGGGCTACCGCACCGACCGTTACAAGCTGGTCGCCTTCGTCCTGTCGGCGTCGCTGGCCGGGTTGGCGGGCGGAACCAAGGCGCTGGTCTTCCAACTGGCCTCGCTGACCGACGTGCAATGGCAGATGTCGGGCGAGGTGGTGTTGATGACCCTGCTGGGCGGCATGGGCACCCTGTTCGGCCCGGTGGTCGGGGCCGGGTTGGTGGTGACGCTGGAAAGCTATCTGGCGGCGACCAGCCTGCCGGTTCCGGTGGTCATCGGCGCCATCTTCGTCGTCTGCGTGCTGCTGTTCCGGCGCGGCATCGTCGGCGAAATCCTCGCCCGGTTGCCGGGGGCGCGCTGACCCGGACAGTTGGCGGCGTGTTTTCCTGAAACGAGACCTTCCCCAAGGGGGCCTGACGGCCCCCTTCTTTTTCCCCGCGCGCGTTGTTTCAAGAGTTCATTCGTTTTTTCCTTTGCCAATGCGACGCCGACGTCTGTCCAGCGCTGTGACGCTGCGTCCAGAATTGCGGACAGAGACAACAAAGGACGCCCGATCCCACAATCATCATGTCCAATCATTTCCGTGTGTTGCTGTTTTTTCACAACGCCTTGTCCGGCTGGCACGCGATTTGCGCAAGTTAGCGAAAACACCACGCAATTCCGGGCCGACGGGTCTCCGGCGAAACGCCTGAGGCTTCAACCAGCGCGGCCCAACCAGCGCGACAAGGGAGGTTATCATCACCATGGACGGCTCCAGCGTCATCGCCTCATCCCTTCACGACCGACATCTCGACCGGATCGCCGACGCGGCGGGTGGCATGTCGGTGGACATCGCCGAGATCTCCGGGCGGATCGAGGACATCAGCGCGCGCATGGATCGCGGGGCGGCGACGCTGGGCAATTTGCACGCCGCCTCCATCGCCATGGCGCAAGCGGGGGAGCGCATCGCCGGATCGGCCCGCGCCACCTGCGGGGAGGTGGACGCGGCGCGGGGCCGGGTTGACGGGTCGCGCGCGACGCTGGACGGGGCCATCGGCTCGATCAACGCGCTGGTCTCCACCGTCGGGGCCATCGACGCCGAACTGAACGAACTGCGCGAGGTGATGAAGGGCGTCGGCAAGGTGGCGCGCGAGATCAACGCCATCGCCCGGCAAACCAACCTGCTGGCGCTGAACGCCACCATCGAGGCGGCGCGGGCGGGCGACGCCGGGCGCGGCTTCGCCGTCGTCGCCACCGAGGTCAAGGCGCTGTCGCGCAAAACCGCCGAGGCGACGGTGGAGATCGAAGGCACCCTGCGCACGCTGGACGAACGGGCGCGCCGCCTGCTGGACCATGGCGCGGCGGGGACCGAGCGCGCCGCCGCCGTCCGCAGCGGCGCCGACGCCATCGCCGGGGTGTTCGCGGCGGTGTCCGAGGTGATGGACATGGTGGCGACGGAATCCACCCGCATCGACGGCGAGGCCGCCACCATCCATGACCAGTGCCGCGACATGGAAGGCCGCATGGCGCAGATCGCGGGCGACATCGCGTCGTCCAGCGCCGACGTCGGGCGCGCGCGCGATCAGGTCGCCTCCCTGCTCAGCTTGGGCGAATCCTTGATCGAGGCGACGGTGGACATGGGCGTCGAGACCGTTGACAGCCCGTTCCTGCGCCGGGCGCGGCAGGTCGCCATCCAACTCGCCACCCGGCTGGAAGCCGGTCTGGCCATCGGCGAAATCAGCGAGGCCGACCTGTTCGACGAGGAGTATGTCCCGGTCGCCAACAGCAACCCGCGCCAGTTCAAGACCCGCTTCACCGACTTCACCGACCGGGCGCTGCCCGACATTCTGGAACCGGCCTTCGCCGCCGACCCGCGCACGGCGTCCTGCGTGGCGGTGGACCGCAACGGCTATCTGCCGACCCACAACCAGCGTTACGCCAACCCGCAAGGCCCCGACCCGGTGTGGAACGCCGCCCATTGCCGCAACCGCCGCATCTTCGACGACCGCGCCGGGCTGGCGGCGGCGCGCAACCGGAAGCCCTTCATCCTGCAAACTTACCGCCGCGACATGGGCGGCGGGCAGTTCGTGACCATCAAGGAAGTGTCGACGCCGATCCTGGTGCGCGGTCGCCATTGGGGGGCCGTGCGCCTGAACTACCGCCATGAATCGGCGCGCAAAGCCGCCGATCATCAACCAACCAACAGGCATTAGGGAGTGAAGCCATGATGTTGTCGCGCAAGACGGCCATCGTCACCGGATCGACCAGCGGCATCGGGCTGGGGATCGCGCGCGCGCTCGCCGGGGTCGGCGCCGATCTGGTGCTGAACGGCTTTGGCGACCGTGACGAGATCGAAACGCTGCGCCGCTCCATCGCCACGGAGTTCGGCGTCCGCGTCGTCCATCACGGGGCCGACCTGTCGAAACCCGACGAGATCCGCAACCTCGTCGCATTCGCGCAGGACGAATTCGGGCGCGTCGACATTTTGGTCAACAACGCGGGCATCCAGCACGTCGCCCCGGTGGAGGAATTCCCGACCGACCGTTGGGACGCGGTGATCGCCATCAACCTGTCGGCGGTGTTCCACGGCACGCACCATGTCCTGCCCGGCATGCGCGAACGCGGTTGGGGTCGCGTCATCAACATCGCGTCGGTCCACGGCATGGTCGGATCGGTCAACAAGGCCGCCTACGTCGCCGCCAAGCACGGCGTCATCGGCTTGACCAAGGTGGTGGCGTTGGAGACGGCGGGAAGCGGCGTGACCTGCAACGCCATTTGCCCCGGCTGGGTGTTGACCCCGCTGGTGCAAAAGCAGATCGACGCGCTCGCCGCGTCCCAGGGCATCGGCGTGGAGGAGGCCGGGCGTCGGTTGGTTGGTGAAAAACAGCCGTCCAAGGCGTTCGTCACCCCCGACCAGCTTGGCGGGTTGGCGGTGTTCCTGTGCTCCGACGCGGCGGACGGGATGACCGGATCGGCGGTGACGATGGACGGAGGATGGACGTCCCAATAACCACGGATTCGGTCGGTTGTTGACGCTGGCCGACCGCGCGCGCCCCACACGCTTGGCGTCGGTCAGCGTCAACACCCCCTCAGCTCCAACGGCTGTATTTCGCGGCTGACATCACAAACCGTCACAAAAGAATCAAAAAGCGCGACAAATGCCGAAGATCATCCGCGTCCCTTTCCCGCAGGATGCGCCCGCGCGCCGTGCATAGACGCGCGCCTTCCCTTTGCTCTTATGGATGGGTTACTATGTTGACGCCTGATATTGTTGAGAAAATACGCTGCAATGCAGCGAACATCGGCGCCGCGACAGCAACAATCGGTCCGATCTGGGAGGGTGGCGTGGACGACATCGTCGATTTTGAAGCGTTGCGGCAACGCGCCGTTCATTCCCTGTTCGAGCATCTGGAAAGCATGTGCGTCGGCGCCGTCACCGTGGACCGCAACGCCCGCATCGCCTGGATGGATGAGAAGTACAAGACCCTGCTGCGTTTTTCCGGCGACCCGCGCGGCAAGCCGGTCGAAGACATCATTCCGAACAGCCTGCTGCGCCGCGTCATCGAAACCGGGCAACCGATGCCGCTGGACATCATGGAGTTCGGCGACCGTTCCTTCGTCGTCACCCGCTTGCCGCTGTTCGGGGCCGATGGCGCGTTGATCGGGGCCATCGGTTTCGTGCTGTTCGACCGCGCCGAGTATCTGCGCCCCTTGGTCAAAAAATACGAAAAGCTGCAAGAGGAGTTGGCCCGCGCCCATCAGGAATTGGCGCATGAACGGCGCGCCAAATACAGCTTCTCCCAATTTCTGGGATCCAGCGAATCCATTCGTGAAATCAAACGGTTGGGCCGTCGCGCCGCGCAGATGGACTCCACCGTCCTGCTGCTGGGCGAAACCGGCACCGGCAAGGAATTGCTGGCCCAGGCCATCCACAACGCCAGCCCGCGCGCCAACCGGCCCTTTGTCGGGGTGAACGTCGCGGCGATCCCCGAAACGCTGCTGGAGGCCGAATTCTTCGGCGTCGCCCCCGGCGCCTACACCGGGGCCGACCGCCGCCACCGCGACGGCAAATTCCAGTTGGCCAATGGCGGCACCCTGTTTCTGGACGAAATCGGCGACATGTCCCTACCGCTCCAGGCCAAGCTGCTGCGCGTGCTGCAAGAGCGTGAGATCGAGCCGCTCGGCTCCAACAAGGTCATTCGGGTGGACGTCCGCATCATCGCCGCGACCAGCCGCGACTTGATCGGGCTGGTGCGCGACAAGCAGTTCCGCGCCGATCTCTATTATCGGTTGAATGTGGTGCCGATCACCCTGCCGCCGCTGCGCGACCGGCCCGAGGACATCGAAAGCATCGCCGACCGCATCCTGGAACAATTGTCCATCCAGCAAGGGACGCCGCCTCGCGAGCTGCTGGAATCCGCCGTCCAGGTGTTGCGCGAGTATGATTGGCCGGGCAACGTGCGCGAGCTGTACAACACGCTGGAGCGGGTGGTCGCGCTGACCGACGCGCCGATCCTGACCGCCCCGCACATCCGCAGCGTTCTGCCCGGCATGCAGCATCCGGCGGGGGCCACCGCGCTCGCCCCGGCGCAGCTTGGCGCGCGCCCCTTGTCGGAGGTGCTGCACGCCGCCGAACGCATCGCCATCGCCGCCGCGCTGGAAGAGGCGGGCGGGGTGAAGGCGCGGGCGGCCAAATTGCTGGGCATCTCCCGCGCCTCGCTGTACGAACGCATGGTGTCGCTGGGGCTGGGGGCCACCCAATAAACCCGCCCCAAATTCCACTTTGCGGAATTTTGTTCCGAAAATTTGACGTTTCCCGCGATCCCTGCGAGGATGGCCGCAGCCATTCCCCCAGACGATCAAGGACAAACCCATGCGCAGACGGGACGAGGCTCTGGTCGCCGACGACCCGGCGGTGGACGAGGAAAAGGATCCCCGCTTCGTCACCGCGCTCGCGCGCGGTCTGGAACTGCTGCGGGCCTTTCGTCGCAACGAATCGGCGCTGGGCAATCAAGAGCTGGCCGAACGCACCGGCCTGCCCAAGCCGACCATCTCGCGGCTGAGCTACACCCTGTCCAAGCTGGGCTATCTGACCTACGACCCGACGACCGGCAAATACCGGCTGGGCACGTCGGTGCTGGCGCTGGGCTACGCCTGCCTGTCGGGCATGGGCGTTCGGCAGGTGGCCCGTCCGCTGATGCAGGAGCTGGCCGACCAGACCGGGCTGGCGGTGGCGTTGGGCGGGCGCGACCGGGTCAGCATGATCTATCTGGAATGCTGCAAGGGGGCCGGGCCGATCACCCTGTCGCTGGACGTCGGCTCTCACATCAAACTGTCCACCACCGGCATGGGCCGCGCCTATCTCGCCGCCTTGCCGGAGGTGGAGCGCGCGCCGCTGATGGCCAAGTTGGAGGAGCATGAGGGCGACCGCTGGCCCGCCATCCATGACGGCATTCTGCAAGCCATCGAGGATTACCGGACGCGCGGCTATTGCCGCTCCATCGGCTCGTGGAAAAGCGAGGTTCACGCGGTCGGCGTGCCCTTCGTCCCGCGCGACGGCTCACAGGTGTTGGCCTTCAACTGCGGCGGCCCGGCCTTTCTGGTCGATCCCAAACGGTTGGAGGAGGACTACGCCCCCCGCCTGATCGCCATGGTCCGCCGCATCGACGCCACCCTGTTCCACGGGTGACGTCGGGGGCGGCGCTCCGGGGCGTTGGTTATTTCTCCCAATCCGGGGTTTCCAATTTCAAGCCATGGTTGCCGCGATAGGCGGCGACCGGCGGCGAGCGCCAGCCCTCCAGCAGGGCCGGGTCGATCTTGTAGACCTCCACCCCCAGCGGACGGCAGACCTCCAGCGGGTCGCGGGCGTCCGGCCCCCACAGCGGCACGCTGAGATCGCCGCCGGGGCAGGTGGACAGGGCGCAGAGCAGGTCGATTTCGGCGAAGAACTCCAGGAAATCGCCCTTTTTGGCCGGGCAGGCCTTCATGAAATATTTGTCCTCGGCGTTCAGGCCGGTGACTTGGAAGACGTTCAGCACGTCGTGCACGTCGAATTCGGTCAAGCCATAGGGGGCGACGGCGCGGGTCAGGTTGGAATGGCAATGATGGTGGAAATCCTCCCCCGTCAGCATCCGGTTGACGTAGGGATCGCAGCGGGTGCCGAGCAAATCATGGACCCGCCCGCCATGCTGGTCGACGCCGTAGTCAGCCAGCGTGTCGTGCGTGATCGTCACCAGCGGGCGCAGGAAGGGAAGGGTGGACCAAATCCGGTCATAGGTGCTGACATGGGCCTGCTGAAGCTGCCGGGTGCGCGACGCCCACATGCGTTCGCGCGGGTCATGGCGGTTCCAGATGTTCAGATCGGCGACCTGCGGCCCGTCGATGGTGACGATGCGGAAGACATGGCCCGCCGGAACCGTCCAGGCCCGCCCCGACCGGATCGGCACGGTCAGCGTTTCGACCAGCTCGCGCCCCTCCGTTTGTGCGGCGACGCGCTGGTAAAAAGCCCGGTCCACATCCAGGGCGGACCCTGTGCTGGCCTGATAGGCGGCGGGGTAATTGAGCATGGCGGGTCGGTCCTTCCAGGGGACGGGGTGGCGGGATGCGGTCAGCGGGAGGGGAAGCGGGCGAGCAACCCCTGTTCGGATTCGTCGAGATACAGGCGCAGCGCGTCCGCCGCGCCGCCCGCGTCGCCAACGGCCAGCCGCTCGACGATGGCGGCGTCGCGGGCGATCCAGGGCGCTTGAAAGGCGGCTTCGTCGGGGTTGACGGCGAAGCTGAGGCGCAGTTGCGCCAGGACGCTGGCGAAAAACCCGTCGAGCAGCGGGCTGCCGATCAGTCGGACGATTTCGCCATGCAGGCGCAAGCTGTGGGTGCCGACGGTTCGCCACGCGCGCGCCGCCGCCGCGTCCTGCGCCGCCGTCACGCAGTCGCGCATCGCCGCCAGACGCGGCGGCGGCAGAATGGCGGGCGCGGCGGCGACCGCCTGAAGCTCCAGCGTCCGGCGGATCGTGAAGATCTCCCGCACGTCGTCGGCGGTGACGGCGCGCACGGTGACGCCGCAATGCCGGTGATGCTCGGCCAACCCCTCCCGGCACAATTGGCGGAACGCCTCGCGCAGCGTGTTGCGCGACACGCCCAACCGTTCGACCAAATCCGCCTCGACCAACTGTTCGCCAGGTTTCAACTCCCCGGCCATGATGGCGGCGCGCAGGCGGTCGGCGGCGCGGTCGGTCACGGCGGGGGGATGGGGAAGGGCTGGCATCGGCTCCGCGCGAAGGATTGTTCAACAATTATGATTGTTGAACAATCCTGGGTGCGCTGTCAAGGCCCGGCGCGGCAACGCCGCCCGCGCAAAAAATCACCCTCCCCTGCGTCAGCGGGGGAGGGTCGGGGTGGGGGCAAAACGCTGAGAGACAGAGGCGGGCTTACGCCGCCGCCGCCAACTGCAAGGTCTGCTTGGCGACCTTTTCAAAGGCGCGCTCTTCGATCTGGCGGATGCGCTCGCGGCTGACGCCGTAGCGGACGGCCAGATCCTCCAGCGTCAAGGGCCGCTCGATCAAGCGGCGGTTGACCAGAATGTCCCGCTCCCGCTCGTTCAGCACGCCCAGCGCGGCGTTGAGAAGCCCGGCGCGGCGACCGGACTCGCCGCGCTCGATCAGCGTTTCCTCAACCGAGGGGCGCTCGTCGGCCAGCAGATCCTGCCATTCGGAATCGCCTTCCGACGCGATGGGCGCGTTGAGCGAGGCGACCGGCGAGGACAGGCGGCGATTCATCGCCACCACCTCATGCTCGCCGACCTCAAGATCATTGGCGATGCGGGTGACGTTTTCCGGCTGAAGATCGCCGTTGCCGACCTCGCCCAGCTTGCGCTTCAGGCGGCCCAGGCTGAAAAACAGCTTCTTCTGCGCGGCGGTGGTGCCGATCTTGACCAAGCTCCAGGACCGCAGGATGTAATCCTGGATCGACGCCTTGATCCACCACATGGCGTAGGTGGACAGGCGGAAGCCGCGATCCGGCTCGAATTTCTTGACGGCGGTCATCAGGCCGAGATTGCCCTCGGCGATCAGATCGGACAGCGGCAGGCCATAGCCGCGATAACCACCGGCGATCTTCACGACCAAACGCAGATGGCTGGTGACGAGCCGTTGCGCGGCCTTCAGGTCGCCATGCTCGGTCCAGGCCTTGGCGAGCATGAACTCGTCTTCCGGCGCGAGCACGGGGTAGCGGTGGGTGTCGTTGATGTAGCGCGACAGCGATTCACCGGAATCGGTCGAGCGGAGTGCGAGCGCGGCGCCCATGTCACATCCTCATGCGAAGCGATATGACGGAAACGGTTCCCCCGGTAGGCGGGTTCCGGCCTCTCCGACGGAGCAGGCAGTCATATCTTAAGATTTTCGAAAGAAATGTCAAGCGACGTGAACAAAAGGGGGTGATGGCGGCGCGGCCACACCCGGCCTTTTCGGGCCTCCCGTTCCGGTGATTGACCTCCCTCAGTGCGGGCGCCGCGCGGGCTGGGCAGGATGGGCGGGTCGTCGGCCCAACAGGAAAGATCCGTTGCATGAAAATCGCCGTAGGCGCCCAAGACAACCGCAGCATCGCCACCCATGGCGGACGCACCCGCCGCTTTCTGGTGTTCGAGGCGGAGGCGGGCTGTGATCCGATTGAGGAATCCCGGATCGAACTGGCCGAGGACGAGGTGCTGCATCTGTGCGGCGACGGTCGCCCGCACCCGATTGACGCGGTGTCGGTGGTCATCACCGGGGCGTCCGGCCCCGGCTTCGTCGCGCACATGCGCCGCCGGGGGATCGAGCCGGTGACGACGCTGGAAACCGATCCGGTTCAGGCGATCCGCGATTGGTTCGCCGGAACGGTCAAGACCGCCCCGCCCCCCGCCCACCCGCACGAACATCATGATGGCCACCATGACGGCCACCACCATGATGGCCACCACCAGGACGACAACCACCACCAGGATGATGGGGCGAACGCCTAACCCCTTCCTGTCAACCGCGCCGCGTGGCATGACTGAGGCATGACGCCATTCTTCCGAACCGGAGCGGTGATCGCGCTGCTTCTGGCCTTGGCTGGGGGTTGTGCCGCCGTCATCGGGCCGCAAGCGCCCCCCTCGATGGCGAGGCAAGTCCCGCTTGACGCATCGCACCCGTTGGCGGACCGGGTTGGCGCGCTGACCTTTCGGGGCGCGCTGGATCTCACCGGCATCGGCAAAGCGGGCGGGCTGTCCGGCCTGTGGGTGGCGCCGGATGGCGGGCGGTTCGTCGCCATCGGCGACACCGGATTGGTGGTCAACGGTCGTCTCGACCATGACGCCGACGGGCGCTTGATCGGCGCCGACCAAATCCGTGTTCGCCGGTTGCCCGTGGAAGAAGGAATCACCAAGGTCAAACGGCGCACCGACGCTGAAGAGCTGTTGGGCCTGCCGGATGGCGGCTGGGTCGTCGCGTTGGAACGCGACCATCGTCTGTTGCGCTACGCCGCCAACCCCAACGGCCCCAAAGGCGTCCCAACCCCCGTGCCGGTTCCCCCGTCGGTGGAAGAGGACAGCCCCGACAATGGCGGTTTGGAATCCCTGGCCCGTCTGGCCGATGGCCGCCTCCTCACCATCGAGGAAGGCCGGGAAGACAGCCAGCGCGGCGACCCCAGCCAACCCCGCCGCGCCTGGGTGACGGCCAGCCCCGGCCTGCCAACCCAACGAGCGGACTGGTTGCCGATGAGCTACCGCAGCGCGCCGCGCTACCGCCCGACCGCCGCCGTCGGCCTGCCGGACGGCGGCGCTGTGGTGCTGGAACGGCGGGCGTCGCTGCTGGGCGGCTGGTCCACCCGCATCGTTCGCATCCCCGCCACGGCCCTGCGCGCGGGCGCCGACATCCATGGGGAAGAATTGGCGCGGTTGGAATCTCCCCTGCTGAACGACAATTTCGAGGGGATCGCCACCCGTCCAGGACCGAACGGGGAAACCTTGATCTACATCCTGTCCGACGACAATTTTCTTCCGTTCCAGCGCAGCTATCTGGTGATGTTCAGCCTGCCATAACGGCGGAAAACGCTCAAACCAGCAGTTCTGGAACGCGGGGCGATGGCGATGCCTCCGCCTGGGAGCGGCGCAGGCGGGTGGCGGGGAACAGGATCGTCGCCGTGGTGCCCCGTCCAACCGTGCTGGTCAGCAGGAAACGTCCCTCCTGCATCTCAACCAGCGATTTGACCAGCGGCAGGCCAAGCCCGGTTCCGGCGTAGCGCCGGGTGTGCGAGTTGTCCACCTGATGGAACGGCTCCATCACCAGCATCAGCTCGCCTTGGGGAATGCCGATGCCGGTGTCGGTGACGCGGATGCGCAGATTGCGTTCGCTCGCATCGACCATCACCGTGACGCGGCCATTCGCCGGGGTGAATTTGACCGCGTTCGACAGCAGATTCAGCAGAATTTGCCGCAAAGCGCGCTCGTCCGCGTACAAGCTCGGCAAATCGGTCGCCGCCGTCGCCGCAAGATCAATGGATTTTTCCGCGACCTGAGACGCCACCGACCGCAGGCTCTGCTCCACCACATTGCGGATGTCCACGATCTCTTCGTGCAGGGCGTATTTGCCGGATTCAACCTTGGTGGTGTCGAGAATGTCGTTGATGAGACTCAACAGATGCTGGCCTGAGCGGCGGATGTCGCCGACATATTCGGTCTGTTTGCCGGTCATGCGGCCAAAGATGCCGGTTTCCAGCGCCTCGGCAAAGCCGATGATGGCGTTCAGCGGCGTCCGCAATTCGTGGCTCATGTTGGCGAGAAACTGGGTTTTCGCCCGGTTGGCGGCGTCGGACGCCTGTTTGGCGGCGATCAACTCCGCCTCGGCCCGGTAGCGTCCGGCGATGTCCTGAATCAACCGCTGCTGGCTGTCGCGCAGGGCGGATTCGCTGCTTTGCAGATCGACCAGCATGGCTTCCCGCCGCCCGGCCTCGCGCACCAGAACCAGGGTGAGAAAGCCCAGCATCACGCTGCCGCACACCGCCACAGCGATGGAGATTTTTACCTTGCCGCGCCAGGGCGACAACACTTGATCGGTGGACAACGACACGGTCACGACCAGCGGAACCTCCACCGACCGGCGGACGCTGAGGATTCGGCTTGGCCCATCGCTGGAATTGGCGAGAAATTCGGCTCCCTGCGGCCCCACTGTCAACGAGGCGGCGGGCGACGGCGCTGGGTCAGCCGATGGATGAGCCGACAGAACAGGGACGGGGTCATGAACGGGAAAGCGCGCCATCATCGGCCCATTGGCGTGATACAGCGTGACCACCGCGTCGTTGCGCAGCTTCAGCGCCTCGTAAAAGGCGCGAAACGCCGCTGGCTCAATCACCGCCGCAACCACCCCGGCGAACCGCCCGTCGGGGGTTTCCAGCCGTCGGCTCATGCTGACGAACCAGTTGCCCGACACCCGGCCCCGAACCGGAACGCCCAGAAAGTTCCCCGCCGCCGTGCCGTCGCGCTGCGTCGTCAGATAGTCGCGATCAGACAGATCAAGATCGGCGGGCACCCGAGCGCCGCTGTCATGGATTGGGCGACCATCCGCCGAAATCACCAGAAGGGCGCGAATCAACGGCGACAGGGCCGCTTGGCGACGCAACAGCGCGCGCACGTCAGGATCGCCGCGATCCCAACGGTCGGCGCGCACGTCCAAAACCTCGGCCACCCCAGCTAAGACTTTGCCGACTCCTGTCACGCTGTCGGTGGCTTGACGTTCCAGGATCAGGCTCAGGCTCTGGGTTTCCTCCCGCGCCCGCGCCATCAGATCATCATGTTCGCGCAGCAAATCAGCGCCGATCATGGCGTTCAAGCCAAGGATCAGCAGCAGCCCAAACGCGCTCATTCCCCCTTTCAGACGTGAAATCACGCGTTTCCCCGCCTTCGCGCCCCCACCGACGCCGACGAGCCTATACCGTGCAGCCTCTCAAGGAAAGACGCGTTAAAAGCGTCATTTCCCGAAGACGCGCGCTCTTACAACCGAACCGAGAGGGAGGAAAAACGCGTCGCGCTGGACATGTCGGCGCCGGTCAGCACGGCGGCGGCGGCGACCCCAACGATGATCGCGGCGGCAA
This sequence comes from Azospirillum cavernae, assembly GCF_003590795.1. Classification (GTDB taxonomy): domain Bacteria; phylum Pseudomonadota; class Alphaproteobacteria; order Azospirillales; family Azospirillaceae; genus Azospirillum; species Azospirillum cavernae. The sequence continues at coordinate 543,228 of NZ_QYUL01000003.1, read as the reverse complement.
AACCCAAAAACATGGCCTTCATCAAACGACTCCTCGGCAAGCGTCGCCGGAACGGCGAAAAACAGGGGTGGGGGTGGGCGAAGCTGACCATGGACGAAGCGGGCGTTCACCCGACATCCGGATCCACCACGGTCAAGGCGACAACGGCGGCGTCGATCAACACCTTGCCCGCATGCTCGAAATTCACCGTCACCCGGTTGCGAATCGCCGATTGCACCTGCCCCAACCCCCAATCGGCTTGCGTCGGATGCCGCACCCAGGCGCCGGGAACCAACCCGTCATCCATCACAGTCGTCCCTCCCATCCGCCACTCGCGCCCACTGACGTTACAAGAGGGACGATATAGGGTATAATGGACGGGCAGCAACCCGCTTCTCTGCCGCGTGGAGACCCCCCTCGTGACTGGCTCCGTGACCACCTCCATGACCTCACCCGTCACCATCGAGGTTCGCATCCTTGAATTGCTCGCCTCCAAGCTGTGCCACGATCTGGTCAGCCCGGTTGGCGCCATCCGCAACGGGTTGGAGTTGATCGAGGAAATGCGCGAGGACGCGGAGGCGGATCCAGTGACCGGCGCGGCGTTGGGGCAGGGCTTTCTTGGCGAAGCGGTGGCCTTGATCGATCACTCCTCAAACCAGGCGGACCGCCGTCTGCGGGTTTTCCGTTTGGCCTATGGCGCCGCCGGACGCGAACAGCGGGGGTTTGCCGACGCGCGCGACGCGGCGGCGGGCTGGATCGATGGCGGCCGCAGCGCGCTGGATTGGCCCGAGCGCACCCCCGATCCGGCGCTCGGCGACCGGCGCGGCGTGGCGAAGCTGCTGCTGAACATGGTCGTGCTGGCCGAAGAGGCGTTGCCCTATGGCGGGCGAATCGCCGTGGCCGGGGAGGGCGACGCGACGGCGGGCCGCGTCACCGTCACCGCCACAGGGCGGCCCGGCGGGTTGAGCGCCGAACTGGCCGCCGCGCTGGTCGGCGCGCCCACCGCCACCCTGACGCCGCGCAGCGTTCACGCTTATGTCACTGGGCGCTTCGCGGAGGATGCCGGGCTGCGCCTTGCCGCGACTCCGTCGGGCGCCGATCGGCTGATCTTCAGCGCCGACTGGTGACGTTGTCGCAATTTTTCACAATTGTTTGAAAATTTGCGAGTCGACGACAACCCGCTCGACGCCACCCGTGGTTTGATGCGCCGTGGTGCGCAATGTCACCGCCAGATTGTGGCGAGCCGCCAGCGCCAAGGCTTCGTTCAGGGTCGCCACCGCGTCGCGCACGGTTTTGGCGAGATCCGCGTCCCTCATTGAACCTCCTGTGACAATCCGCCCCGCCGATTTTCGGCGGGGCGTTGTGAGATTTCCCTATCACTGCGGGTAAGGTTCTCTTAATCAGTGTTTGCCACGCTCCGGCCATACACCTGGACTGGAACGCAATCGGCGGCTCGACAGAGCGCCTGTTCGAGCCGCAGGTCGGCGCGGACCATAACATTGGGCCTGGGGAATGCGACATGGATGATCTGCTCTCCGAATTTCTAACGGAAACCAACGAAAACCTATCGGTGCTCGACGTCGAGTTGGTCCGATTGGAGCAGAACCCCAACAACCCGGAACTGCTGTCCAACATTTTCCGTCTCGTTCACACCATCAAGGGCACTTGCGGCTTTCTCGGCCTGCCGCGCCTGGAAAAGGTGGCGCACGCGTCGGAAAACGTGCTGGGCAAGTTCCGTGATGGCGAACTGACCATCAACCCCGAAGCGGTCTCTTTGATCCTTCAGGCGTTGGACACCATCAAGAGCCTGCTGGCGGTTCTGGAAGCGACCGAGGCGGAACCGCCCGGCGACGACATCCCGCTGATCGAGCGGTTGAATCTGTGCGCCGAAGGCAAGTTGGGCGCCCCGGCCCCGGTGGTTGACGCCGCTCCGCCGCCGCCGCCAAGCGCGCCCGCCGTGGCCGCCGCCGAAGAGCGCCCCAACACGCTGGACGAGCTGGAAGCCCTGTGGAACTCCATCCCAGGCCCGGCGACGCCGGTTCCGCCCCCGGCCCCCGCCGCTCCGGCCAGCACCGCGCTCGCCCCGCGCGCGCCGGAACCGACGCCGGAACCCGCGCCCTCTCAAGATTTGGTCGTTCCGGAGCCGGAACCCGTCGCCGCCGCCAAGGTGCCGGTGGCCGCGACGCCGGTCGCTTCGGCGGGTGGGGCTGGTCACGCCAACGACGGCAATTCGGAAAACGCGACGAAAGAATCGGCGGTCGCCGCGCAGACCATCCGCGTCAACGTGGATCTGCTCGAAAACCTGATGACCATGGTTTCGGAACTGGTGCTGACCCGCAACCAGCTCCTCCAGATCCTGCGCTCGCAAAAGGAAAGCGAGTTCGCCGCGCCGCTGCAACGCCTGAACCATGTGACGTCGGAGTTGCAAGAGGGCGTCATGAAGACGCGCATGCAGCCCATCGGCAACGCCTGGGCCAAGCTGCCGCGTCTGGTCCGCGATCTGGCGCATGAACTGAACAAAAAGATCGACCTCCAGATGCTCGGCGCCGACACCGAGTTGGACCGTCAGGTTCTGGAGCTGATTAAGGATCCGCTGACCCACATGGTGCGCAACAGCGCCGACCATGGTCTGGAAATCCCCGCCGAGCGCGTCAAGTCGGGCAAGATCGAGACGGGTCGGATCACCCTGAACGCCTATCACGAAGGCGGCCACATCATCATCGAGATTCAAGATGATGGTCGGGGTCTGGCCATCGACAAGATCAAGCAGAAGGCCATTCAAAACAACATGGCCTCGGAAATCGAGCTGGCCTCGATGACCGATCAGCAGATCATCCAGTTCATCATGAAGCCGGGCTTCTCGACGGCGGCCAAAGTCACCAACGTGTCGGGCCGTGGCGTCGGCATGGACGTGGTGAAGACCAACATCGAAAAGATCGGCGGCACGATCGAAATCAAGTCGCTCCAGGGCCGTGGCTCGACCTTCGTCATCAAGATCCCGCTGACCTTGGCCATCGTCTCGGCCTTGATCGTCGAATGCGCGGCGGAACGCTTCGCCATTCCGCAGATCAGCGTCGTCGAGCTGGTGCGCGCCGCCACCGACAGCGAACACACCATTGAGCGGCTGAAGGGAACGCCGGTCCTGCGCCTGCGCAACCGCCTGCTGCCGCTGGTGTCGTTGCAGGAGTTGCTGAAGCTGGACGACAACGAGGCGTCGACCAAGACCGAGGACGAGACCTTCATCGTCGTCACCCAGGTCGGCACCTACACCTTCGGCATCATGGTCGACCGCGTGTTCGACACCGAGGAAATCGTCGTCAAGCCGGTCGCCCCGATCCTGCGCCACATCGAGATGTTCTCGGGCAACACGATCCTGGGTGACGGCTCGGTCATCATGATCCTGGATCCCAACGGCATCGCCTCGGCGACGGGCGAAATGGCGGTCGCGGACGTGGTCGGCAAGGAAACCACGGCGGTCCAGACCCAGCGTCAGGAAGACAAGATGGCGCTTCTGCTGTTCCGCGCGGGCGATGGCGCCCCCAAGGCGGTTCCGCTGTCGCTCGTCGCCCGTCTGGAAGACGTCGATGTCGCCACCGTCGAAATGTCGAACGGCCTGCCGATGGTCCAGTATCGCGGCAAGCTGATGCCCCTGGTCCCCATCGACCCGAACTTCATGCTGGGCAAGGAAGGCCGTCAGCCGGTTCTGGTCTTCGCCGACGGCGACCGCTCGATGGGTCTGATCGTCGACGAGATCGTCGACATCGTGGAAGAGAAGCTGAACGTCCAGTTGGCCGCCGAACGTCCTGGCCTGATGGGGTCGGCGATCATCGCGGGCAAGGCGACCGAGGTCATCGACGCCGGCTTCTTCCTGACTCAAGCCTACAAGGATTGGTTCGGGTCGGGCACCAACGACGGTTACGAGGAGGAGAAGCTCCATCGCGTGTTGCTGGTCGATGACAGCCCCTTCTTCCGCAACCTGCTGACGCCGTTGCTGTCGGTGGCCGGTTACGACGTCACGGCGGTGGAAAACGCCAACGACGCTCTGGCCTTGTGCGAAGCGGGCGAAGATTTCGACGTCATCGTGTCGGACATCGAGATGCCGGGCATGAATGGTTTCGATTTCGCCGAGGCGGTGCGCCATGGCAGCCGTTGGCAGCGTGTGCCGATGGTGGCATTGTCCAGCCACGCCAGCCCGCGCGATCTTGATCGTGGCCGGATCGCCGGTTTCAACGATTACGTCGCCAAGTTCGACCGCGACGCGCTGCTTTACGCTCTCCAGCAGACGCTGACCGACCATAAAGGTGCCGCATGAGCAACGCCAAGCTGCCCTCCACCGTCCGCAAGTCGAAGGGCGACGACCTCGTCGCCACCGGCAACCAGGACTATGTGACCATGACGATCGCCGATCAGATGTTCGGCATCCCGGTCCTTCAGGTGCAAGACGTCCTCGGCAACCAGCGGATCACCCGGATCCCGCTGGCTCCGCCCGAGGTCGCCGGATCGCTCAACCTGCGTGGCCGCATCGTCACCGCCATCGACGTTCGGTTGCGGCTTGGTTTGCCCGGTCGGTCGAAGGACAAGCCCGGCATGTCCATCGTCGTCGATTTGCGCGGCGAGCTGTACAGTCTGATGGTCGATTCGGTCGGCGAGGTGTTGAGCCTCACCAACGAGGATTTCGAGCGCAACCCCGCCACGCTGGATCCGCGTTGGCGCGAAGTGTCCACAGGAATTTACCGCCTGAACGGTCAGTTGATGGTTGTGTTGGACGTGCCGCGTCTGCTCAACTTCACGACGGTCGAGACGGCCTAATCCGTCGTCCTCCTCCTTCGCACGTCCCGTCATGCTTCCTGAGGCGCTATCGAGATGAAATCCTGCTTGGTCGTCGACGACAGTCGCGTTGTCCGCAAGGTCGCGCGCAAGATCCTAGAGGAACTGAACTTCGCGTGCACCGAGGCGGAGGACGGCAAGCAGGCGATGGAAACCTGTGCGGTGCAGATGCCCGACGCCATCCTGCTCGACTGGAACATGCCGGTGATGAACGGCATCGAGTTTCTGCGGCGGCTGCGCAAGATGAGCGGCGGGGACTTCCCCAAGGTTGTCTTCTGCACCACCGAGAACGATCTGGCTCACATCCAGGAAGCGCTGTCGGCCGGGGCCAACGAGTACATCATGAAGCCCTTCGACAGCGACATCATCCAGACCAAGTTCGCACAGGTGGGCTTGCTGTGATCCGTCGGTCCGCGTGACACGCGGTTCTTCGTTCGGATGTTGAGTTGAAAGGCGATCGGTCGTTATGTCGGACAGTTTTGGCAGAAGCTCCCTCACCAGCGCAAAGCCCGCGAACCCGGATCCGATCCGGGTCATGGTGGTGGATGATTCCGCCGTCATTCGTGGGCTGCTGACCCGCGCGCTGGAGGGTGACACCGACATTCGGGTGGTGACGTCGGTCGGCGATGGCCAGATGGCGGTGAATTCGCTGCAACGCAACTCCATCGACGTCATCGTTCTCGACATCGAAATGCCGGTGATGGATGGCTTGACCGCCATTCCAAAGCTGTTGGCGGTCGCGCCGCAGGTCAAGATCATCATGGCCTCGACGCTGACCCTGCGCGGCGCCGACGTGTCGATCCGCTGCCTGTCGGCCGGGGCCGCCGACTACATCCCCAAGCCGACCTCCACCCGCGAGATCGGCGGGGCCGAGGATTTCAAGCGCGAGCTGGTGGCCAAGGTCAAGGCGCTGGGCGCGGCGGCGCGACGCGCCGGATCGCGCAGCCGGGGCGAAATCCGCCCGCTGTCGCCCGCCTATGTGCCCTTGTCGCTCAAACGCGAACAGGCGCCGATCACCACCCGGCCAGCCCCGATGGGCATGCAAGTCAAGCCGGACGTGATCGCCATCGGCAGTTCGACCGGCGGGCCGCAGGCCCTGTTTGAAGTGCTGTCGCACATGAAGGGCGCGGTGACGCAGCCCATCCTGATCACCCAGCACATGCCGGCGACCTTCACCACCATTTTGGCGGAGCACATCACCCGCCAGTGCGGCATCGACGCGAAGGAAGCCAAGGACGGCGAACCCGTCGTGCAAGGCCGCTGCTACATCGCGCCGGGCGACTTTCACATGCTGGTGGCCCAGCGCGGTGGGGCGAATGTGATTTCGCTGACCAAGGATCCGCCCGAGAATTTCTGCCGCCCGGCGGTTGATCCGATGATGCGGTCGATCCTAAAGGCCTATGGCGGACGCAAGATTTTGGCCTGCATCCTGACCGGCATGGGCCAGGACGGCTTGAAGGGCTGCACCGAGGTCGTCAATGGCGGCGGCACCCTGATTGGCCAGGACGAGGCGTCCAGCGTGGTTTGGGGCATGCCCGGCGCGGTGGCGCAGGCGGGCATCTGCTCGGCCATTCTGCCGCTGAAGGAAATTGGTCCCTACATCCGCAAGTTCGCGTCGAGGGCAGCATGAGAGTCGAAGATTTCGACATGTTCTCCACGCTGCTCAAGCAGCGTTCCGGCTTGGTCCTGACCCGCGACAAGGCCTATTTGCTCGAATCCCGGCTGATGCCGGTGGCGCGCAAATGGAACATGAAGGGGCTGGAGGAACTCGCGATCACCGTCCGCACGCGGAAGGATGAAGCGCTGCTGCGCGACATCACCGAAGCGATGACGACGAACGAGTCCTCCTTCTTCCGCGATCAGAAGCCATTCGACCAGTTTCGCCAATTGGTTTTGCCCCGTCTGATGGCGACGCGGGCGGCCAAGCGGTCGATCCGCATCTGGTCGGCGGCCTGCTCTTCGGGCCAAGAGGCCTATTCGCTGGCGATGATCCTGAACGACGAGGCGGCGAAGCTGGCCGGTTGGCGGGTGGAGATCGTCGGCACCGACATTTCAGCGGAAATGGTCGAACGGTCCAAGGCGGGCGTCTACACCCAGTTCGAGGTACAGCGCGGCCTGCCGATCACCATGCTGGTGAAGCATTTCAAGCAGAATGGCGACAAGTGGCAGATCAGTCCGCAATTGCGGCAGATGGCCTCGTTTCGCGAATGGAATTTGCTGGGCGATCTGTCGGCGCTGGGGCAGTTCGACATCGTGTTCTGCCGCAACGTGCTGATTTATTTTGACGGTCCGACCAAGGGCAAGGTTCTGGAGGGCATCGCCCGCCAGATGCCGCAGGATGGGGTTCTCTATCTGGGCGGCGCCGAAACCGTGTTGGGCATCACCGACAAGTTCAAGCCGGTGGATGGTCAGCGCGGCCTGTACAGCCTGGGTGGTTTCTCCACAGGCCCCTGAATTGGCGGGGGCCGGGGCGGCGATCAGAACCGCCGCCATGCCCACCGACAAACGCCGATGATTGGGACCAATCACCGGCCAAAAACATCAGACATCCGAGCGCGTGATCGACTTGATCGGTCCGCGCGGGTTGCCGGACATTTCCGCAATCTTGCGGTCCTGCCCTTCGATGAAGGCGCGGATCGAACCTTCGCTGTCGTAGCTGTCGATTTCCGCCGTCGGAACCTTGCGGTTCGAGGTGCGGGCGCCATCCTGATAGAGGATGTCGAAAAGGATGAAGCCGTTGTCAACCGGCGGTTTCTTGCGGGCCATGATCGCACTCTCCACATAGGCGTTGGAGCGGCCCGCATCGAGACGGAACGTCCCGAAGCGTGCTGCCGCTCAACAAAACAAGGGCTGTTGGACCGCATTCCGCCATCGTTCAATGCGGAACGCGTGTCCGCTCAACCGTTGTCGGTTTTGGCGCCGACAGCCTCGTCAGCCACGCTGACAGCGCCATCGTCGGCGCCATCGCTGTCAGCCGCATCGCCATCACCGGGTTGGTCGGTGGCGCGGCGGGCGGCCACATCTTCCTCGCGGCGTTGCAGCTTTTCCTGCTTCTTCAGCTCTTTGGCGCGGTTGCGTTCGGCGCGCTGCTGGTTGTAGTTCGGTTTGAAGGCCATGGGCGGAGACTCCGGTTCGGGAAGCACGGAAAAAGGGCATCGGTTGCCCGATGCCCTTTTCTCTGGAATCGCTGAAAACGGATTAGACCGCCTTCAGATTTTCCGCCGACGTCTTGCCACGCTTCGGATCGCGCTGCTCTTCGTAGGAAACCTTTTGGCCTTCCAGCAAGCTGCGGAGGCCGGCGCGCTCAACGGCGGAGATGTGAACGAACACATCCGCGCCGCCGCTTTCCGGCTGAATGAAACCGAAGCCCTTGGTGCTGTTGAACCATTTGACGGTGCCGACGGGCATCTCTGTCTCCCATGACGCAAGTGGCGCCGCATCACCGATGCGGCGCATCAGACTGAATTTTGGATTGGCCGCAATCTGGCAAGCTCGCGAAGCGAGATCGAGGGCGAAACAGGCCCGGGCAGTCCGAAGCAGAATGACACCCTATAAGTGGGGGGAACTGCCCCCCACTTCAAGCGGAAATCGTGCTTCTCGCGGAAAACCGCGAAAATAAAAAAAACGGGCTGTTTCAGCCCACCGCCTGTTGCGGGATGCGCGGCGGCGGCGGAACGGCGCCCTCGACAATTTCCTCATGCGGATCGCGCAAGACGTAACCGCGTCCCCACACGGTTTCGATGTAATTGTCGCCCTGGGTGGCGGCGGCCAATTTCTTGCGGAGTTTGCATACGAACACGTCGATGATTTTCAATTCCGGCTCGTCCATTCCGCCATAGAGATGGTTCAAAAACATCTCTTTGGTCAGCGTCGTGCCCTTGCGCAGGCTCAACAGCTCCAGAATGCCATATTCTTTGCCGGTCAGATGCAGCGGCAGGGTGTCCACCTCCACCGTGCGGGTGTCGAGGTTGACGGTCAGCCGCCCGGTGCGGATCACGCTGTCGGAATGGCCCTTGGACCGGCGAACGATGGCCTGGATGCGGGCGATCAACTCGCGCTTGTCAAAGGGCTTGGTCAGGTAATCGTCGGCGCCGAACCCCAGCCCCTTGATCTTGTTGTCCATCTCGGTCAGGCCGGACAGAATCAGGATCGGGGTGGTGACGCGGGCGGCGCGCAGACGGCGCAGAACCTCGTAACCGTCGATGTCCGGCAGCATCAAATCAAGGATGATGATGTCGTAGTCGTAAAGCTTGCCGATCTCCAGCCCGTCTTCACCCAGATCGGTGGAATCGACGATGAAACCTTCCGTGTTCAGCATCAACTCGATGCTTTTGGCGACGGAGGTATCGTCCTCAACCAGCAGAACCCTCATGGCGACATCCCGACGTTTGATGGTGCGCTTTCGCAACCCGAACTTCGGCGCGGCCCCCGCTCCTTCATGAACGGTGTGTCTCCCCGCCGTTTACACAAGTTAACAGACGATTCAGCTTAACGCCAGAAGGATGCGCTTCACGCAACGTTAATGCTTCCCCGGCATGATGCGGGCATACTGGTTAACGGCGGGTTCGCCAACCGCTGGACGCCTTGAAAATCCTCACCCATTGCGCTTTTGGAGCACGCCCGTGCCCGCCGACATCGCTCAACTCATCCACGACATCGACGCCATCCCAGGTTTCAACCGCTTTGGCCGGGTGACGGCTGTTCTTGGCCTGATGGTTGAGGTCGGCGGCATTGAAAAGGAATTGTCGGTTGGCGGTCGCTGTGTGGTTGAATCCCGCGATGGCCGCCACATCCCCTGCGAGGTGGTCGGCTTCCGGCAAGGCCGCGCCCTGCTGATGCCCTTTGGGGCGCTGGATGGCGTTGGGTTGGGCTGTCGCGCCCTGGTGGCGAAGGATCAGGCCAGCATCTTCCCGACCGACGCGTGGCTGGGCCGCGTCGTCAACGCGTTGGGCGAGCCTGTGGACGGCAAGGGGCCGCTGCCGCGCGGGACGCGCGGCGTGCCGATCCGCAACACGCCGCCCAACGCCCACGCCCGCGCGCGGGTGGGGGAAAAGCTGGATTTGGGCATCCGCGCCATCAACGCCTTTCTCACCTGCTGCCTGGGCCAGCGCATGGGCATCTTCGCCGGGTCGGGCGTCGGCAAATCCTCGGTCATGTCGATGCTGGCGCGTTTTTCCGGGGCGGAGATCGCGGTCATCGGGCTGATCGGCGAACGCGGGCGCGAGTTGCAGGAGTTCATCACCGAGGATCTGGGTGAAGAGGGCCTGGCCCGCAGCATCGTCGTCTGCGCCACGTCGGACGAAGCGCCGCTGATGCGCCGCCAGGCCGCCTATATGACCCTGTCGGTCGCCGAATATTTTCGCGACGAGGGGCGCAACGTCCTGTGCATGATGGACAGCGTCACCCGCTTCGCCATGGCCCAGCGCGAAATCGGCCTGTCGGCGGGCGAACCGCCGACGACCAAGGGCTATCCGCCGACGGTCTTCGCCGAGTTGCCGCGCCTGCTGGAGCGCGCCGGGCCGGGGCTGGTCGGGTCGGGGTCGATCACCGGCCTGTTCACCGTGCTGGTCGAGGGCGACGACCACAATGAACCAATCGCCGACGCGGTGCGCGGCATTCTCGACGGTCACATCGTGCTGGAACGCCAGATCGGCGAACGGGGCCGCTACCCCGCCATCAACATTCTGCGCAGCGTGTCGCGCACCATGCCCGGCTGCAACAGCCGCAACGAAAACGAGTTGGTCAACCACGCCCGGCGGCTGTTGTCGGCCTATGACAACATGGCGGAGATGATCCGGCTGGGCGCCTACCGCAAAGGCTCCGACCCGCAGGTGGACGAGGCGATCCACTATCAACCGGCGCTGGAAGCCTTTTTGAAGCAGGGCAAGCGGGAATCGACCGATCTGGCCACCAGCTACGCCTTGCTGGCTGAAATCTTCGGGGTGCAGTGGCCGCAATGAGCCTGAAAACCATCATCCGCCTGCAAAAGCTGCAACTGGACGAAAAGCGCCGCACCCTGGCGGAGCTGCAAAATCTCGGCGACCGTTTGAAGGCGGAAATCGAGAAGCTGAAAGAGGAAATCGCCCACGAGCAGGCGACGGCGCGCGACGATTTTGCCGTGTCCTTCACCTACGCCAACTTCGCCCAAGCGGCGATGGAGCGGGGCCGCAAGCTGGGGGAATCGCTGCTTCAGGTCGAGGTGCAAATCAGCATGGCCACCGACCAGATGGCCGAAGCCTATCAGGAGCTGAAGCGCTTTGAACTGGCCGAGGAAGAACGGTTGAAGCGCGAGAGAGACAAGCAAAAACGCAAAGAAGCCATCATGCTCGACGAAACCGCCTTGGTCGGCTTCCGTCGTCGGCAAGCCGAGGAAGAGGCGGCGGAGGGCTGAGGCCCGCAACCTCGCAAAGTTTCGCTTGGTCCATCCGCCCCAAGGTGGTTTAAAACAAGGCGTTTTTCGCGCCCGCAACCCACCCCCGTGGACCATCATGAGCGACACCGCCCCCCTGTTCGACCGCGTCGCCTTCATCGGCATCGGCTTGATCGGCTCGTCCCTGGCGCGCGCGCTGACCGAATATGGCATCGCCCGGCAGGTCGTCTGCGCCGACCGCAGCAAGGACGTCTGCGTCAAGGCGATGGAGTTGGGCATCGTCGACATGGCGACGACCGAGGTGGAGGTCGCGTTGGACGGGGCCGATCTGGTGGTGCTGGCCACCCCGGTCGGCAGCTTCGCCGAGGTGGGGGAGCGCATCGGCCCGCATCTGGCCCCCGGAACCATCGTGACCGACGTCGGGTCGGTCAAGCAGGCGGTGTTGCGCGACATCGGCCCCAACCTGCCCGACGGCGTGCATCTGGTCCCCGGCCACCCGGTGGCGGGAACCGAGCATTCCGGGCCGGAGAACGGCTTCGCCTCGCTGTTTCAAGGGCGCTGGTGCATCCTGACCCCGCCGACCGGGGCCGATCCGCAGGCGGTGGAGAAGGTCGTGGAGATGTGGCGCCGCGTCGGCTCCAACGTCGAGATCATGGAGGCCAGCCACCATGACCGCGTGCTCGCCATCACCTCGCATCTGCCGCACCTGATCGCCTACACCATCGTCGGCACCGCGTCGGATCTGGAGGAGGACACCAAGTCCGAAGTCATCAAATTTTCGGCGGGCGGCTTCCGCGACTTCACCCGCATCGCCGCCAGCGATCCAGTGATGTGGCGCGACGTGTTCCTCAACAACCGGGAAGCCGTGTTGGAGATTCTCCAACGCTTCACCGAGGATCTGACCGCCCTGCAACGCGCCATCCGTTGGGGCGAGGGGCAGCAGTTGCAGGACACCTTCACCAAAACCCGCGCCATCCGTCGCGGCATCATCGACGCCAAGCAGGCGTAAAAGCTTTTTGCCGCTTGACCATGGTCAAGTGAGGCGGTCGGGACCGCCCCTATAAGCGCTCTGGAACACTCCAGAAACCTTAGAGGGCGCCTCATGTTTTGCTATCAGTGCGAGCAAACGACCCGTCTTCCCAGCGGCGACGGCTGCGCGTCGGCCAAGGGCCTGTGCGGCAAGGACGCGACCACGGCGGATCTCCAGGATCTGCTGGTCCACGCGGTGAAGGGCGTCGCCCAGCAGGCCCGCCGCGCCCGCGCGCTGGGCGTGCCGGACCACGAGGCGGGCGCCTTCATGCTGCACGCGCTGTTCACCACCCTGACCAACGTCAATTTCAACCCGACCCGCTTCGTCACCCTGCTGAACGAGGCGGCGGCGGTGCGCGACCGGGTGAAGGCGCGCTGCGAAGCCGCGCCCAACGCCGCCACAATCGCCGCCCCGACCGGCCCGGCGATTGAGTGGACGCCCGCCGCCGATTTGGAAGGGCTGCTGGTCCAGGCCGCCGCCGTGCCGGTCAACGCCGGTCTGGCCGAGGTGGGGGAGGACGTCGTCGGTCTGCGCGCCCTGATCCTCTATGGCATGAAGGGCGTCGCCGCCTACGCCAACCACGCCGCCGTGTTGGGCTACACCCGCGACACGGTGTTCGCGGGCGTGGAAGAGGCGATGGATTTTCTGGCCAGCGACCCGACCGACGTCCCGACGCTGCTGGACCGCGCGCTGTCGGTCGGCCGCCTCAACCTTGAGGTCATGGAGTTGCTGGACGCCGCCAACACCGGACGTTTCGGCACGCCGTGCCCGACCGCCGTCCGCGTCGCCCCCGTGGCGGGCAAGGCGATCCTGGTCAGTGGCCATGATCTGGGCGATCTGGAAGCTCTGCTGAAGCAAACGGCGGGCAAGGGAATCAACGTCTACACCCACGGCGAAATGCTGCCCGCCCACAGCTATCCGACGCTGAAGGCGTACCCGCATCTGGTCGGCAATTACGGCGGGGCGTGGCAGGACCAGCAAACGGATTTCGCCAACTTCCCCGGCCCGATCCTGATGACGTCCAATTGCATCATCGAACCCGGCCCGCGTTACCGCCAGCGCATCTTCACCGCCGGGCCGGTGGGTTGGCCCGGTCTGCGTCACCTGACCGACCATCAATTCGGACCGTTGGTCGCCGCCGCTCTCGCTTTGCCGGGCTTCAAGGCGGACGAGCCGGAACAGACCATCACCGTCGGCTTTGGCCGCGACGCGGTGCTGGGCGTGGCGGGCGCCGTCATCGACGCGGTGAAGGCGGGCGACATCCGCCATTTCTTCCTGATCGGCGGCTGTGACGGCGCGGCGTCGGGCCGCAACTATTACTCCGACTTCGCGACCGGCGCGCCGGACGACACGGTGGTTCTGACGCTGGGTTGCGCCAAATACCGCTTCAACCGTCACGAGTTCGGGGCCATCGGCGGCATTCCGCGCCTGCTCGACCTCGGCCAGTGCAACGACAGCTATTCGGCGATCCGCATCGCCGGGGCCTTGGCTGAAGCCTTCGATTGCAGCGTCAACGACCTGCCCTTGTCGCTGGTGGTGTCCTGGTTTGAGCAGAAGGCCGCCGCCGTTCTGTTGACCCTGCTGGCTTTGGGCATCCGCAACATCCGGCTGGGGCCGACCTTGCCCGCCTTCATCACGCCGAACGTGCTGGCGACGTTGGTGGACGGTTTCGGCATCCAGCCGATCACCAACGCGCAAGACGACATCGCCGCCGCGCTGAACCGCGCCGCCTGATCGTCTGAACCGCGCCGTCGGACGGAAAGGGTTCGCCCCGTCCGTCCGGCGGCGCTTTTTGTCTGTTCTGACCGGGGGGTTCCCAATCGATGAGCGTCCACAGCATCGCGCTGCTCACCCGCGACGGCGAGCGGCTGAGCTTTCCCTGCGCCGAGGATCAAAGCCTTGTCGAGGCCGCCGCCGCCGTCGATCTGTTCCTGCCGGTGGTTTGCCGGGAGGGCGGTTGCGGAGCCTGCCGGGCCACCGCGCAAGAGGGGGAGTATCATCTTGGTCCCCACAGCAGCGCGGCCTTGTCGGCGGAGGACGCCGAACGCCGGACGATCCTGCTGTGCCGGACCTACCCGCGCGGCCCCATGAGCGTCGGCGCCCCCTTTGACCGCTCCCGCATCCTCAGCCAAGCCGTGCGCCCGCGCGGCGGCGCCGTGACCGAATTGACGCTGGTGGGGGAGCGAACCGTCCGCCTGTGTCTGGAACTGGAAGACGAGGGAGAGGGCCGCGCGGCGGAGTTCGAAGCTGGGCAATATATGGAGTTGGAGATTCCCGGCGAGGGCGTGCGCCGCGCCTATTCGCTGGCCAACACGGCGAATTGGGACGGCGCGTTGGAGTTTCTGATCCGTCTGCAACCCCAGGGGCGTTTTTCCGGTTATCTGGAGCGGCGGGCCAAGATCGGGGATCGCGTGCTGACGCATGGGCCGCTGGGCGGTTTCACCTTGCAGGAGCATGGCTTGCGCCCGCGCTGGTTCGTCGCCGGGGGAACCGGGCTGGCCCCGATGCTGTCCATGCTGCGGCGGATGGCCGACTATCAGGATCCGCAACCCGCCCGCCTCTATTTCGGCGTCAACCGGGAGAGCGAGCTGTTCGCGCTCGACGAACTCGGACGGTTGGCGGAGGAGTTGCCGGGCTTCACCCTGATCCCCTGCGTCTGGCGGGCGGGGGAGGGGTGGCAAGGCTTCCGGGGAACCCCGGCGGACGCGGTGCGCGCCGATCTGGCGGCGTTGGGCGTGGCCCCCGATCTTTACACCTGCGGCCCGCCCGCGCTGATCGACGCGGTGGAGCGCGCCGCCCGCGAGCAGGGCGTGCCGGACAGCCATCTGTTCAGCGAACGCTTTTTGCCCAGCGTCGCCTGAAGCTTGTTCAAAAGACGGACTCAAAAGACGGACAACAAAAAACCCCCGCTCCAGTGGAGCGGGGGTTTTTCGCATCAGATCACATCACGAGACGAGACGTTACGCCAGCTCGACGCGCTGCGCTTCCGGACCCTTGGCACCCTGGCGGATGCTGACACGCACCTGCTCGCCATCGGCCAAAGACTGGATGCCCGAACGCTCCAACGCGCGGATGTGGACGAAGATGTCCTTGCCGCCGCTGGCCGGGGCGATGAAGCCAAAGCCCTTGGTCACGTTGAACCACTTGACGGTGCCGTCAACGGTCTCGCCGCTGTCGGAATCGCCGTAGGAGTCTTGACCGCCGCCGTAGCTGTTGCCACCGCCGCCGTAGCCGCCATCATTGCCCCAGCCGCTGTCACGGTCGCGCGCCGGGCGGGCCGGACGGCTGCTCGGGGCGGCGGTGGACAGGTCCACGGAGTGGATGGTGGCGACCTGCGGGCCCTTCGGGCCGCGCGAGAGGTCGCACACGATGGTCGCGCCTTCGTCGAGGCTGTCATGCCCGCTGAATTGCAAAACCGTCGAGTGAAGGAAAGCGTCGGGCGAGCCGTCTTCGGGCGTCACGAAGCCGAAGCCCTTGGTGCTGTTGAACCACTTCACAGTGGCTCGGATGTCGCGCTGGGTAATCTCGGGAGCGCGGAACGAGTTGTTGCGCTGCGGACGATCGAACATAAGTGTAGTCTCATCTGTCGTGATAGACCGCATCCCGAAACGCCGGAACACGGCGAACGGACCATGAGCCGTTCCGGCGCGGAATTCAATCGGGATTGCGTCAAAAGACAGGAAAGACTCGAGAAAGTTTCAAACCCGGCGCGTTCGGGCGGCGCGCCGGGTGAAACCCGTTGGCGGACGCCGACCGATCAGGCCCCGTGGCACTTCTTGTATTTCTTGCCGCTGCCGCAGGGGCAGGGGTCGTTGCGGCCAACCTTGGGGCCGCTGCGCGGGCGGGCGCCCAGCACGCCGTCCACATAATACCAACGCCCGTCCTGGTGGATGAAGCGGCTGGTTTCGTGGTGGGTCAGCGGCTTGTCGTTCATGGTGAAACGGGCGACGAACTCGACCAAACCATCGGTGTCGCCGGGCTGGCCGCCTTCGGTGGAGCGGATCTCAAGCCCGGTCCACAGGCTGTTGTCGGCCCAGGTCTCGGCCTCGGCGCGGGCGAAGTCGCCGCGCGTTTCCGGCTGCAACGTGTCGTGCAGATAATCGATGTTGCGGACGGCGTAGGCCGAATAACGCGAGCGCATCAGCGCTTCCGCCGTCGGGGCGGGCAAGCCGGCCAGATAGGGGCCGCAGCAGGCGTCAAAGGTCTTTCCCGACCGGCAGGGGCATTCTCTCGGGGTCGCGGGGGCGGTGGTCGCGGTGGTTTCGGCGGTCATGTCGGCATCTCTGAAGTCACGCGGGCGCCGGCCGATGCCGTCGCGGGCCGCATCCATAGCGCAGCCGCGTCCACCGGCTCAAGAGGGTGATGACGGCGGATCCCGATTGGCGATTAACGATTTCCCGCCAAATTCCGTGTAAGCTTGTCTCGCACAACGCTTTTTGGGCGGACCGATGAGCAGCAAGACCAGCGCCGACACCCGGCGCATTCAGATCCCCGCCGGAACCATCCTGATGCATCAGGGGACCTATGGCGATCGCGCGTGGCTGGTCGAATCCGGCGAAATGGAAGCCCTGCTGGAACGACCGGAAGGCATGAAGCGGTTGGGCCTCATCAAAGCCGGGTCGGTGGTCGGCGAAATGGCCTTGATCGACAACGGCACGCGCAGCGCCACCGTGCGCACCATCACCTCGGTGTCGGCGGTGGAGCTGACGCGCGACACGTTTCAAGTCATGCTGCGCAAATCGCCGCCGCTGGCGCGTTACCTGCTGGAAAGCTTGATCGCGGCGATCCGCCGCAACTATGGCCTGCCCCAACCGGAACGGTTGGACGGCGGGGCTGAGATCCGGTCTTCAGCCTCTTTCCAAACCCTGGCCGAACGCCGCATGTTTCGCGAGGGCCATATTTTCTTCCGTCAGAACGACGAGGGATTGGCGGCTTTTTTGATCCAGTCCGGGCAAGTCTCCATCCGTCGGGTCGATGGTTTTGAGGACAAGGAACTGGCGCTGCTCGGCCCTGGCCGGATCTTCGGCGAGTTGGCCTTGCTGACCGACCACCCGCGCGCCGCCAGCGCCATGGCGACCGAGGCGACCGTGTGCGAAGTCATCCGCAAGGAGAGTTTTCTCCAGGCCCTGGCGGCCATGCCGCCCATCTTGCGGACGCTGGCCCGCATCTATATCAAGCAGCTTTCCAACCCCCGCTGAAGCCGCCGGTCATGCCCCGCAAAGCCGCCTCCGCCCCGCGCGCCGCCAAAAGCGCGGCGGCGGTCGTCCGTCACCGCCCCGATTTGTCCTTTGAAACCGCCTTTGGGCCGGGCCGCCGGGTCTGCGGCATCGACGAGGTTGGGCGCGGGCCGCTGGCCGGGCCGGTGGTCGCCGCCGCCGTGGTGCTGCCGCCCGAAGGCTTGCCGCCCGACATCGCTGCGCTGATTGACGACAGCAAGGCGCTCAGCCGCCGTTTGCGCGACGAGATCGAACCGGCGATCCGCGCCCACGCGCTCGCCTTCGCCATCGCCGAGGCGTCGGCCCAGGAAATCGACGACATCAACATCCACAAGGCGACTCTGCTGGCGATGAAACGCGCCTATCGGGCTTTGCCGGGAGCCGCCCCCGACGCGGCGTTGATCGACGGAAAATTCACCCCCGACCTTGGCTGCGAGGCGGTGGCGGTGGTCAAGGGCGACAGCCGCAGCCAATCCATCGCCTGCGCGTCGATTCTCGCCAAAGTAGCGCGCGACAACGAGATGTTGCGGCTGTCGGCGGCCCATCCCCACTATGGCTGGGACCGCAACGCGGGCTATCCGACGCCCGAACATTTGGCGGCGTTGCGGCTGCACGGCGTCACCGCGCACCACCGAGTCTCTTTTGCACCAGTGCGCGCGCAAAAGGCGCTAACTGGCTGACTCGTCTGACTCTTGGCGCAAAAAGCTGTTGACGGCGACTCGGCGGCGACTCATTGTCGCGCTCGAGTCCCCGCTGCTGTTGGTTGCCCTGATGTCTCCTCACAATCGTATCCTGGTCGGTGATTGCATCGCGTTGATGAACGACCTGCCGCCTGAGTCGGTCGATCTCGTTTTCGCGGATCCGCCCTACAACCTTCAGTTGGGTGGCGAGCTGCTGCGACCGAACCATTCCCGCGTCGCCGGGGTGGATGACGATTGGGACAAGTTCGTCGATTTCGAGGCCTATGACCGCTTCACCCAGGATTGGATGACGGCGGCCCGCCGCATTTTGAAGCCCGACGGCTCGCTGTGGGTGATCGGCAGCTATCACAACATTTTCCGCGTCGGCGCGACGCTCCAGAATCTGGGCTTCTGGATCCTCAACGACATCGTGTGGCGCAAGACCAACCCGATGCCGAATTTCCGGGGCACCCGCTTCGCCAACGCGCACGAAACGATGATTTGGGCGTCGAAGGACAAGGACGCGCGCTATCGCTTCAACTACGACGCCATGAAGAACCTGAACGAGGATCTTCAGATGCGCAGCGATTGGGTGCTGCCGATCTGCACCGGCGGCGAGCGGCTGCGCGACGAGGACGGCAAGAAGACCCACCCGACGCAAAAGCCGGAATCGCTGCTGTACCGGGTGATCCTGTCCTCCTCCCGTCCGGGCGACGTCGTTCTGGATCCCTTCTTCGGCACCGGCACCACCGGCGCGGTGGCCAAGCGGCTGGGCCGCAAATGGATCGGGCTGGAGCGCGACGACACCTATGTGAAGGCCGCGCAAGCCCGCATCGACGCGGTGGAGGAAGCGCCGGAAAACGCCATCCTCGACACGCCGCCCAAACGCAGCGCGCCGCGCATTCCCTTTGGCTGGGTGGTGGAGCGCGGCTTGCTGCGCCCCGGCTCGACCCTGTTCGACCTGCGTCGCCGGGTGGCGGCGCGGGTGCGCGCCGATGGCACGCTGATTGGCTCCAACCCGCTGGGCGATCATCGCGGTTCGATCCATCAGGTCGGCGCGGCGATGGCGGGGCTGCCCGCTTGCAACGGCTGGACCTATTGGCATTACGAGGATGGCGATTCCCTGCGCCCCATCGACGTCCTGCGCGAGCAAATCCGCTCGGAAATGCACTGACAAAGACGCTGGTTTGCACAAGCGTGGCTGCTTTGCCCCGCCGTCATGGGGACGGCGGCTTGGCAGCCGGTTGCCGCTATGTTAGGCGTTCGCCCATGAACAAGCTTTTCGCCACCGTCACCGCTCCGACGCCGCGCGCGGCTCCGGCGGCGTTGTCCACCCGCTGTTTCGTTCGTGATCTCGTCATGGACGCCCTGATCGGCGTCTACGCGCACGAGCGCGCCAAGCCCCAGCGCATCCGGCTGAACTTGGATCTCGACGTCGTCGCCCCCGGCGTGACCGGCGAAGACATGGCGTCGGTGGTCAAGGGCGTCGTCACCCAGGGGCACGTCACCCTGGTGGAGACGCTGGCCGAGCGCATCGCCGAACGCTGTCTGGCCGACGCCCGCGTCAAGGCGGCGAAGGTGCGGGTCGAAAAGCTCGACGTGTTCCCCGACGCCGCCAGCGTCGGCGTGGAGATCGAGCGCGCGCGGGCGTGACGAACGTTTTTTCCCTCTCCCGGAACGGGAGAGGGAAAAAGACACCTTACAAATCAAAAAACACGGTTTCCCGGTCGCCCTGAAGACGGATGTCGAAGCGGTAGACCGCGCCGCCCGGCGTGTCCGCGCGGCTGGCGATCAAGCTTGACCGGCGGTCTTCCGGGACCAGGGCCAGGGTCGGATCCTCGGCGTTCGCTCGCTCCTCGTCGGCGAAATAGACGCGGGTGAAGGCGTGGGCCAGCATGCCGCGCGCGAAGACCGTCACCGCGATGTGCGGGGCCTCGCCGTCGCCGGTCGCGCCCGGCTTCACGGTGTCGAAGCGGTACAGCCCCTCTTCCGTGGTCCCGCAACGGCCAAAGCCCGCCGCGCCGGGTTGAACGCGGCCTTGCGCGTCGGCCTGCCAGATCTCGACGACGCAATCGCGGATCGGCGCGCCTTCGCCGTCCGTCACCACGCCTTCCACGCGAATGCGTTCGCCCACCGTGTCGGTGGTGGTCAGCACGTTGCTGAGCAGCGGGCGACGGCCATACAGTTCCGGGGTCCAGGCGTAGGCGAAATAAGGGCCGACGGTCTGGGACGGGGTTTGTTTCAGCATGGCTCAGGCCTCCATCGGCGTGGCGTCGCGCCCGCGCAGAACGATGTCGAATTCATAGCCGAGCGCCCACACCGGCTCGGTCACGTCGATTGAGAAGCGCGAAATCAGCAGATCGCGCGCCCCTTCGGGAATGCCGTTGTAGATGGGATCCAACGGCAGCAGCGGATCGCCGGGGAAATACATCTGCGTGACCAATCGGGTCAGATAGGCCGGGCCGAACAGCGAGAAATGGATGTGCGCCGGACGCCACGCGTTGTGGTGGTTGCCCCAGGGATAGGCGCCGGGCTTGATCGAGGTGAAGCGGTAGCGCCCCTGATCGTCGGTGACGCAGCGGCCAGCCCCGAAGAAATTCGGGTCGAGCGGCGCGTCATGCTGGTCCCAGCGATGGACGTAGCGGCCCGTGGCGTTGGCCTGCCAGATCTCCAACAGCGTGTTGGGAACCGGGCGACCGCTTTCGTCGAGCACGCGGCCCGTCACGATGATGCGCTCGCCCAGCGGCTCGCCATTCACCCGGCCATTCTTGGTCAGGTCGTTGTCGAACTCGCGCAGGCTGTCATGGCCGAACACCGGGCCGCTGCGGGTCAACAGGCTTTGTTTGACCGGGATCAACGGCTTGCTGGGCGAACGCAGAACCGTCGATTTGTAGGCGGGGGACAGGTAGGGCGGGTGCTGCGTCCAGTCGCGCGGGGCGAAATCCGCCTCGGCCTGCGGCGTGTGGGTCATCTCGGGCGCCTCCTTGGGGGGTGTTTTTTGATGAGATTATTATGGACCAATGGTCCATTTTTGTGAAACGCGAAGACTGGACCGCGCTGGTTCACTTTCTGAACAATGGGCATCACCGACCGTGCGCGCGTTCCATCACTGCGTGATCCGCCAAGGCGCGATCAATGAAATGCGCCGCCGATCCGGTGTAGCGCAGCGGATCGAACAGGCGGTCCAGCCCATCCAGCCCCAGCGCCGCGACGATCTCCGCATCCTCGGCCAACAGGTCGCGCAAGGGGCGCTGGTCGGCGATGGCGCGGCGGCTGGCCTCCGCCACGCGGGCGTGGGCGGCCAGACGGCCCATCGTCTCGCCCAGCGCCATCGTCACCGCTTCGGCCAGGATCAGGCCGCGCGTCAGCTCCAGATTCGCCCGCATCCGCTCCGCGTCCACCGTCAACCCGTCGATCATGGCGGCGGCGTGATGGGCCGCCCCGGCGACCAGCCGGGCGAGGTCGGGCAGGGCCTGCCATTCGGCGTGCCAACCGCCCAAGCCCCGTTCATGCTCCTGCACCTGCGCGGCGAGCAGCCCGCCGACCAGCGCGGGCGCGCGCAAGGCGGTGGAGAGCAGGACGGCGCAGGACACCGGGTTGCGCTTGTGCGGCATGGTGGAGGAGCCGCCGCGACCAGGGCCGGACGGCTCGAACGCCTCGCCAACCTCCATCTGCATCATCAGCGACACGTCGCGCCCGATGGTCCCCAGCGTTCCGGCGAGGATGCCCAGCGCCGCCGCCAGTTCGGTCACACGGTCGCGGCTGGCGTGCCAGGGCAAAGCGGGCAGGGGAAGGGAAAGCGCCACCGCCAACGCCTCGGCCACCGCCGGGCCGGAATCGCCCAGCGCCGCCAGCGTTCCCGCCGCGCCGCCGAATTGCAGCGCCAACCGCGCGCGCGCCGCCGCCAGCCGTTGCCGGTCGCGGCCCAACGAGTCGAGCCAGACCGCCGCCTTCAGCCCGAAGGTCGTCGGCAAGGCGTGCTGCAACCAGGTGCGCGCCACCATCGGCGTCGCCCGGTGGCGGTCGGCCAGAACCGCCAGCCCGGCGGCCAGAGTCGCCAAGGTGGCGTCCAGCCCATCGATGAAGCCGCGCAATTGCAGAACCAGCCCGCTGTCCATGGCGTCTTGGCTGGTCGCCCCCCAATGGACGAAACGGGCGGCCTCCGCGTCGGCGTCGGCCACCTTGCGGGTCAGATGCTTGACCAGGGGAATCGCCGTGTTGCCCGCCAGCGCCGCTTCCGCCCCCAAGGCCGCCACGTCGTAGAGCGTGGCGTCGCAGGCCGCCGCGATGGCGGCGACCGCGCCGGACGGGATGACGCCGACCGCCGCCTCGGCCCGCGCCAGCGCCGCCTCAAAATCCAGCATGCCTTGCAGGCGCGCGCGCGGGGAAAAGGCGTCCGCCGCGTCGGGCGTGGTGAACAGCGGGTCAAGCAGCGGGTCGGCGTAGGGAATCCCGCTCATGACGCCGACGCCCCGGCCTCTTCGGCGTCCATCTCCTCATAGACCGCGCGGGCGAGCGCGATGGCGTGGTTGGCGGCGGGAACCCCGGCGTAGACGGCGGCTTGCAGCAGGACTTCCTTCACCTCGTCGCGGGTCACGCCGGTGTTGCGGGTGGCGCGGATGTGCAGCTTGAACTCGCCGTCATGGCCCAGCGCGGCCAGCATGGCGATGGTCAGCAGGCTGCGGGTCCGACGGTCCAATCCGGGCCGGGTCCAGATCGACCCCCAGGCGGTTTTGGTGATGAATTCCTGGAAATCACGGTCGAAATCGCTGGCGCGAGCGAGCGAGCGGTCGACATGGGCGTCGCCCAGCACGGTGCGGCGCACCACCATGCCCCGGTCATACAGGCCGCGCTCCGGCATCTCGGCGGGAGCGGAGAGGTTGGTCAAAAACTCCAGGATCAGCGCGGCCAGCTCCGCCGGGCGCTCGACGCAGGGAATGTGCGCGGCGTCGGGCAAAATGGCGAAGCGCGCGCCGGGGATGCCGTCGGCCAGTTCGCGCGCCAGGGCGGGGGAGGTCGCCAGATCCTCCGACCCCACCACCACCAGGGTCGGCGCGGCGATGCGGGCGTTGTCGGCGCGCAAATCGGCGTCGCGGATCGCCATGGAGCAACCGACATAGCCATCGACCGGCGTCCGGCTGAGCATGGCGACGTAGCCGCGAATGAGATCGGGGCGCTCGGCCCGGAAACGCTCGGTGAACCAGCGGGCCATGACGCCCTCGGCGATGCTGGCCAGACCATTGGCGCGGATCGCCGCGATCCGGTCGGCCCAGATCGACGGCGGGCCGATCAACCCGGCGGTGTCGCACAGGATCAAGCCGTCCACCCGCTCCGGCGCTTTCACCGCCAGCCGCTGCGCCATCATGCCGCCGATGGACAGGCCGCAGACATGCGCCCGCCCGACGCCCAGCGCGTCAAGCAGCGCCACCGCGTCGTCGGCCAGCCGATCCATGCTGTACCCGCTGTCCGCGCCCACCGGCGACACGCCGGTCAATCCATGGCCGCGCATGTCGTAGCGCAGAACCCGGAAGCGCTGGGTCAGCGCGGGCAGGGTGGCGTCCCAAATGTGCAGGCTGGTGCCGATGGAGTTGGCGAGCAGCAGAACCGGCGCGTTGGCCGGTCCGGTCAGATCGTAATGGACCGTCAATCCGTCGGCGTCGATGAAGGGCATAGGATCCTCCCGGTGGTCTTGGTTTTTGTGGGGAGGGAGTGTCCGTTGCCCCCTCCCTAACCCTCCCCCGCTCACGCGGGAGAGGGAACGCGAGCGCTTCAGCCGCCTGCCCCCTCTCCCGCTGACAAGCGGGGGAGGGCTGGGGAGGGGGCCGAGCGCCGCCTTACACCCGCTCGATCAACAGCGCGATGCCCTGACCGACGCCGATGCACATGGTGCAGAGTGCGCTGCGTCCGCCGGTTCGCTCAAGCTGATAGAGCGCCGTCGTCACCAGACGCGCGCCGCTCATGCCCAGCGGGTGGCCCAGCGCGATGGCCCCGCCGTTCGGATTCACATGCTCGGCGTCGTCGGGCAAGCCCAGCTCGCGCAGCACCGCCAGACCTTGCGCGGCGAACGCCTCGTTCAGTTCGATGAGATCCACCGAAGAGATGGGACGGCCCAACCGTTCCAGCAGCTTTTTCGTCGCCGGGGCCGGGCCGATGCCCATCACGCGCGGCGGCACGCCAGCGGTGGCCCCCGACACGACGCGGGCGCGCGGCGTCAGGCCAAAGCGTTTGACGGCGGCCTCCGACGCGATCAACACGGCGCAGGCCCCGTCATTGACGCCCGACGCGTTGCCCGCCGTCACCGTGCCGCCCGCCCGAACCACCGGCTTCAGCGCGGCCAGCGCCTCCAGCGTCGTGGCGCGCGGGTGCTCGTCGGTGGTGACGGTGGTTTCGCCCTTGCGGCCCTTGATGACCACCGGGGTGATTTCCTGGGCCAGCGTGCCGTCGGCGATGGCGCGGGCGGCGCGCTGTTGGCTGCGCAGCGCGAAGGCGTCTTGGTCAGCGCGGCTGATCTTCCAGTCGTCCGCCACATTCTCCGCCGTTTCCGGCATGGAATCGACGCCGTGGAGCGCCTTCATCGCCGGGTTGACGAAGCGCCAGCCGATGGTGGTGTCGTGAATCTCGGCGGCGCGGGAAAAGGCGCTCTCGGCCTTGCCCATGACGAAGGGGGCGCGGCTCATGCTTTCCACGCCGCCCGCGATCATCAGCTCCGCATCTCCCGCCTTGATGGCGCGGGCGGCGGTGGCGATGGCGTCGAGGCCGGAGCCGCAGAGGCGGTTCATCGTGGTTCCCGACACGACGTCCGGCAGACCGGCCAGCAGGCTGGACATGCGGGCGACGTTGCGGTTGTCCTCCCCCGCCTGGTTGGCGCAGCCAAAGATGACGTCGTCCACCGCCGCCCAATCAACCCCGGCGTTGCGCGCCATCAGCGCCCGCAGCGGAACCGCGCCCAGATCGTCGGGGCGCACCGACGACAAGGCCCCGGCGTAACGCCCGATGGGCGTGCGGATGGCGTCGCAAATGTAAGCCTCGCTCATCGCGATCAACCCTCCGAACTGGTGCTTTGCCCGTGCGCCTTGGCGGTGCGGGCCTGAAGATCGCGCAGCGCGGCCAGCGCGTCGGCGTCGGGAATTTCGGTGACTTTCAGATCGGGCGAGATTTTGACGTCCCAGCCGGTCGCCTCGCGCACCTGCTCCACCGTCACGCCGGGGTGGATGCTGGTCAAGGTCAACTCGCGCGTCACCGGGTCGGGGGTCAGGATGCCCAGATCGGTGATGACCGCCGTCGGGCCACCGCCGGTGATCCCGGCCTTTTCCCGCGCGTCGCCGCCATCCAGGAAGCCCGCCGAGGTGATGAAGGGCAGCTTTTCGACGAAGGCCTTCTTGTTCTGCTTCAGAACGATGAAGACCTCCTTGGCCTGCGCCGCGATTTCCGGGGCGCCGCCGGCGCCGGGCAGCCGAACCTTGGGGTTGTCGTAGGGGCCGATGACCGTGGTGTTGATGTTGGCGAAACGGTCGATCTGCGCCGCGCCGAGAAAGCCGACGTCGATCCGCCCGCCCTGGAGCCAGTAGCGGAAAATCTCCGGCGTGCTGACCACGGTGTCGGCGGTGAGCGACAGGTCGCCGTCGCCGATGGACAGCGGCAGGACGGTCGGCTTCGCGCCAATCGGGCCGGATTCGTAAATCAGCACGACGTCGGGCGCGTGGGTCAGCCGGGCGAGGTTGGCGGCGGTGCTGGGCAGGCCGATGCCGACGAAGCACACCGTGCCGTCCTGCAACAGGCGGCTGGCCGCCACCGTCATGATTTCGGTGGCCGAAAATTCGAGATTTGAGGATTCCAGATTGGCCATCACACCGTCTCCCGCTTTGCGCCGTCGTTTACGCCGTCATTCAGCACCCGCTTGAAATCCGCGAAATCCACGGTGTCGAGGACATGGCGCTTCATCCAGGCCTGGAAAACGTCGCGGGTGCGGGCGATGGGATCCCAATCCTTGTAGAATTTGTTGTCGCGCTCCGAATAGCCTTGCGCGTAGGACGGATAGGCCCCGCCCGGAACATGACAGACGGCGGACACCGCCCAGCTCGGCAGCACGCAGGAATTGGTCGGCGCCTCCAGATCGTCGACGATCTCCTCCACCGTGATGATGGAGCGTTTGGCGGCCAGAACCGCTTCCTTCTGCACGCCCAAAATGCCCCACAGCAGCACGTTGCCGCGCCGGTCGGCCTTTTGGGCGTGGATCACGGTGACGTCGGGGCGCACCGACGGGATCGCCGCCAGCTTTTCCCCGGTGAAGGGGCATTCGACGAAGCGGATGTTCGGGTTGACCTTCGGCAGGTCGGAGCCGGTGTAGCCGCGCAGCAGGGCGAAGGGCAGGTTGGACGCGCCCGCGACATAGGCGTTGGCCATGCCCGCGTGGCTGTGCTCCTCAATGTCCAGCTTGTGCGGCCAGCCCTGTTCGACCGCGTCGCGGAAGCGGTGGAGCGAGCCGACGCCGGGGTTGCCGCCCCAGGAGAAGATCAGCTTGCGGGCGCAGCCCATGCCGATGATCTGGTCATAGATCAGATCGGGGGTCATGCGGACCAGCGTCAGATCCTTTTTGCCCTGACGAATGATCTCGTGACCGGCGGCGTGGGGGATGAGGTGGGTGAACCCCTCCAAAGCGACGGTGTCACCGTCTTGCACAAGGCTGGACACCGCCTCGCGCAGGGGTGTGATGAGCGCCATAAGACCTCCCATTTGTGCGAAAATCGCACATCTATTTCCCTTTGCGCCCAGAATGTGCGGCGAGACCGCCTTATGTCAAGGGCGAAAAACGATGCATAAGTTCGGTAATCGCCCATATTGCGCCGCAGCACAACGAATGCCTGTCCGCAAAAACTCGGAATCTTGATGTTTCTGTTGTTTTACAGATGATTATCCTAAGTCTTCCTTTTGGGCGTTAATCGCCCGTAAAATCATATATCGCACTTGACGATCCGCTTTCCCCTCAGTAGGCTGCACGGAAGATCACGCAGCCGGGATTCACCCGACGCGACCCTGACAGTGGACATTGGGAGGGATGATGACGACGACTCTGCGCAAGGCGCTTTTGGGCGCGGTTTTTGCCGCTTCACTGGGCGTTGGCGCCGCCGACGCGGCGACCATCAAGGTTGGGGTGATCGCCCCCTTCTCCGGCCCCTTCGCCATGTTCGGCCAGACCTTCAAGGAGGGCATCGCCATCTATCAGGCCGAACATGGCAAGACGGTCGGCGGCGACACGGTGGAGTTTGTTTTCAGGGATCTCGATCAGGCCAACCCGGCGCAGTCGAAGGCTTTGGCGCAAGAGTTGATCGTCAAGGAGCGGGTGAGCTTCCTGGCCGGATTCACCTTCACCCCCGACGCGATGGCCGTGGCCCCCCTGATCGACGAGGCCAACATCCCCGCCGTGATCTTCAACGCCGCGACCTCCGCCATCACGGAAAAATCGCCGCGTTACGTCCGCACCTCCTTCACCTTGTGGCAGAACACGGTGCCGCTGGCCAACCACATCGCCAAGCTGGGCGTCAAAAAGGCGATCACCGCCGTCAGCGATTACGGCCCCGGCATCGACGGCGAAACCGCCTTCAAGGCCACCTTTGAAAAGGCGGGCGGCGCAGTGGTGGACACCATCCGCATGCCGCTGAAATCAAACGATTTCGCCCCCTTCATGCAGCGCATCAAAGACAGCGGCGCCGAAGCGGTCTACGCCTTCCTGCCCGCCGGGCCGACGACTCTGGCCTTCGCCAAGGCCTTCACCGACAATGGCCTGAAGGAGAAGGGCATCCAGTTCTTCGGCCCCGGCGACATCACCCAGGAACCCGACCTTCCGGCGCTGGGCGACGCGGTGCTGGGGATGACCACCAGCTTCCATTACAGCCAAGCGCACGAGTCGGCGGCGAACAAGAGCTTTCTGGCGAAATACAAGGAGCTGTTCGGCTCGTCGGACAACGCCACCTTCACCTCGGTCGGCGCTTACGACGGCGTGCATCTGATCTACACCATGATCGCGAAGACCGGCGGCAAGATCGACGGGCTGAAGGCGGTGGAGGCGGTGAAGGGCATGAGCTGGGAAAGCCCGCGCGGCCCCGTGACCATCGACCCCGACAGCCGCCACATCCGCCAAACCGTCTATCTGCGCACGGTGGAGCGGGTGAACGGCAAGCTGCAAAACACCGAAAAGGCGTCCTTCGCCGACCAACCCGATTTTGGTTACAAGGTCGGCAAGTAAGCGGGTTGCGTGACGCCCCCCTCTTCCCGTGTGGGAGAGGGGACGGCCCAGCGAACAGGCGGAGCGTTTCATGGAAACCATGTTTGGCATCGCCGTGGACGGCGTCGCCTATGGGATGATCCTGTTCATCATTTCGGTCGGCCTGTCGGTGACGCTGGGGCTGATGCGGGTGGTCAATCTGGCCCATGGCGCCTTCGCCATGGTCGGCGGCTACGTCGCGTCCTACGCCGCGCAATCCTTCGGGCTGCCCTACGCGGCGGCGCTGCTGGTCGCGGTGCTGCTGACGGTGTTGGCGACGCTGCCGCTGGAAAAGCTGCTCTACCGCCGCATCTACGGCCATGCGAACGAGCTGTCGCAGGTGCTGCTGACCATCGGCTTGACCTTCGTCATCGTCGCGTCGGTCAATTACCTGTTCGGCCCGTCGCTGAAGCGGATCCCGTTGCCCGACCTGCTGCTCGGAACCGTTTCCTTGGGGCCGAAATCGATCCCGACGCACCGCGCCTTCGTCATCGCCGCCGGAGCCGTCACCCTGCTTGGCCTGTGGTGGTTGCTGGAGCGCACCGATTTCGGCATCCGCCTGCGGGCGGCGGTCGATGATCCGGCGATGGCTGCCGCGCTCGGCATCCGCACCGAACGGCTTTACATGGCGACCTTCGCCTTGGGCACCGGCCTCGCGGCGCTGGGCGGCGTGTTGGGGGCGGAACTGCTGCCGTTGGAACCCTATTACGCCATCCGCTACATCGTGCTGTTTCTGGCGGTGGTGGCGGTCGGCGGGGCGGGCAGCATCTTCGGATCCGCCGCCGCCGCTCTGGCCTTGGGAATCACCGACACGGCGGGCAAATATCTGATCCCGAATTTCGGCGAGTTCTTTTTCTACGCGGCCTTGATCCTGATCCTGTTCCGCTGGCCGCACGGCTTCTTCAAGGGGAAGATGGCATGAGCGCCACCATGACCGATGGCCTGAGCAAAGGAACGACCGGCCCGATGACCCGCGACACCACCGCCCTGGCGGCGCCCCGGCGCGATTTCGGTTGGCTGGCCGCGCCGATCACCGGCGCGCTGGGGTTGGCGGCCTTCTGGCTGTTCCCCGAGGATCTCGGGCTGATGACCCGCATCGCCGCGACCGCGCTCTATGTGCTGTCGCTCGATCTTGTGCTGGGCTATTGCGGAATCGCCACGCTGGGGCATGCGGCGATGTTCGGAACCGGAGCCTACGCGGCGGGGATCGCGGCGGTCCATCTGGTCAACGACCCGCTGGTCCTGCTGCTGATCGGCGGCGCGGCGGGCGGCGTGATGGCGCTGGTCACGGGCGGCTTGATCCTGCACGCGCGCGGCCTGACCCTGCTGATGCTGACCATCGCGGTGACGCAGATCGTCCAGGAGGTCGCCAACAAGGCGCGCGACTGGACCGGCGGCAGCGACGGCCTGTCCGGCGTCGATCCCGCCCCGTTGTTGGGCCTGTTCCGCTTCGACATGTTTGGCCGGACCTCCTACCTGTTCGCGGTGGCGGTTCTGGTGGTCGGCATGGTGGCGGCGCGGCGGATCGTGCGCTCCCCCTTCGGGCTGGCCTGCCGGGGGGTGAAAGAGGATCCCTTGCGGATTTCAGCGCTGGGCGGCTCGCCGCGCGCCTATCTGGTGACGATGTACGCGGTGGCCGGGATTTTCGCCGGGGTGGCCGGGGCGCTGACCGCCGTCAGCAGCGGCATCGTCGGCTTGGACAGCGTCAGCTTTTCCTGGTCGGCGGAGGCGCTGGTCATGCTGGTGCTGGGCGGAACCGGGCGGCTCTATGGCGCGGTGATCGGCACGGTGGCCTTCATGACCGTGCACCACATTCTGGCGGCGACCGATCCCTTTCACTGGATGCTGTTCATCGGCCTGTTCCTGATGGGCATCGTCCTGTTCCTGCCTGGCGGCATCGCGTCGGGCGGCGAGCGGTTGCGCGCCCTGCTGGCCCGCAAGGGCGAGGGAGATCAGGCATGACCATTCTTTTGGAGGTTCAGGGACTCAGCAAGAATTTCGGCGGGCTTCAGGTGTCCTCCGACATCAGCATGAGCCTGAAGGCGGGCGACCGCTGCGCCCTGATCGGGCCGAACGGCGCCGGGAAAACCACCTTCGTCAACCTTGTCACCGGCGTGCTGCCGCCGACCGCCGGGGCGATCCGGCTGGATGGCCGCGACGTCACCAAATTGTCGGCGGCGGATCGGGTGCGGCGCGGCTTGATCCGCTCCTTCCAGGTCGCCCGCCTGTTCAAATCCATGACGGTGCGCGAGCATATGGAGCTGGCGGTGCTGCAACGCGACCGCCGCACCTTCCGCCTGTTCGCCTCCGTCGCCAAAACCGCCGGGCTGGCCGACGAGGTGGCGGAGTGTCTGGGCCTGATGGGGCTGGGCGCGGCGGCGGAAACGCCGGTCGGCTCGCTGGCTTACGGGCAACAACGCTTGCTGGAAATCGCCTTGGCGCTCGCCATGCGTCCGAAAGTGCTGATCCTCGACGAGCCGGCGGCGGGCGTTCCCCATTCGGAAAGCCAGCGCATCCTGGACGCCATCGACCGCCTGCCCAAGGATCTGGCAGTTTTGATGATCGAGCACGACATGGATTTGGTGTCGCGCTTCGCGTCCTCCATCGTCGTGCTGGCGCAGGGCAAGCTTTTGTGCAGCGGCGCGACGCGCGACGTCATGGCGGACCCCCGCGTCCGCGAGGTTTATTTGGGGAGCCGGGCCAATGCGCATTGACGGCCAGGGTATCGAAAAGGGCTTGCTGGAGATCGGCGACCTGCGCGCCGGGTACGGCGCCACGGTGATTTTGGAGGGCGTCTCCTTCACCGTGCCGCCGCGTGGGCGTCTGGCCCTGTTGGGGCGCAATGGCGTCGGCAAATCGACGACTCTGGCGACGCTGGTCGGGCAGACGACGCGCCATGGCGGCTCGATCAAATTGGACGGGGTGGAGTTGAGCGGCTTGGCCTCCTCGGCGCGGGCGGCGGCGGGGTTGGGTTATGTGCCGCAGACCCGCGACGTCTTCAAATCCCTGACGGTCGAGGAAAACCTCGTCACCGGCCTGAAGGGCCGTCCGCGCGCCGCGTTGGAGGAGGCCTACGCCCTGTTCCCCCGCCTGGGCGAGCGGCGGCGCAACGGCGGCGCCGAGCTGTCGGGCGGCGAGCAGCAAATGCTGTCGGTGGCCCGCGCGCTGCTGGGCCAACCCACTGTCCTGCTGCTCGACGAACCGTTGGAGGGGTTGGCCCCGGTGATCTGCGACCTGCTGATGGACGCCCTGTCCAAGCTGGACATGACCGTCATCCTGGTGGAGCAGCAGATCGACCGGGCGCTGGAGTTCGCCGACAGCGTCGTCTTCCTCGACCGGGGCCGTGTGGTCCACGCCGGACCCGCCCAACACGCGGCGGACGACGCGGCGCTGCTGGAACGCCATCTCGGAGTCGCCTTGGCGGCGTGACCTTATGAGCCGGGGCGGAAGGCGCGGCAGACCTCCGGGTCGGTGTCGATCCGCCCCGCCCCGATCAAATCCAGGCAATAGGGAATCGCCGGAAACACGGCCATCAAGCAATCCTCGATGGCCGAGGGTTTGCCCGGCAGATTGACGATCAGGCAGGATCCGCGAATCCCCGCCGTCTGGCGCGACAGGATGGCGGTCGGCACGACCTCCAGGCTGACCTTGCGCATCACCTCGCCAAAGCCCGGCATCATCTTCTGGCACACCCGTTCGGTCGCCTCCGGCGTCACGTCGCGCGGGGCGGGGCCGGTGCCGCCGGTGGTGACGATCAACCCGCAACCCGCCGCGTCGGCCAACGCCGCCAACGTGGCGGCGACGCCGTCCAGATCGTCGGGGATCACCCGCGCCTCGGCGACCCAGGGGGAGGCGATGACGCGCGCCAACACGGCGCGAATCGCCGGGCCGCCCTTGTCCTGATAAACGCCCTGGCTGGCGCGGTCGGAAACGGTGACAATGCCGATGCGGATCGGGGTTGCGGTCATGACGCGTGGCGTCCTTCTGACGGTCGAACAGACAAGAGCGCGACCATAGCCGAAAGCCGCCCCCGCCGGGTTTGACCGCCGTCAAGTCGCGCGGACTCCCTCACAAGGATGTGAACCCTCATTAGATTTAATTCATGATGGGCGTCATGACCCCGGTGCTAAGGTTCGACCATTGCGACAACATTGGGAGAATCATCATGATCGGTGGGGTATCATCCTCGACGCCGTCCTATTCCCCCCAACAGCTTCAGGCCGCCGCGTCTCAGGTTGCGAAGGTGGACAGCGACGGCGACAACGACGCCACGGAATCGGCGTCGGTGAAAGCCAAGGAGTCGGGCGGCGCGCCGTCGTTGCCGACCGATCCGAACCGTGGGCGGAACCTCAACATCTCCGCGTAACGGCGCAGCATGGTCAAGGAGCGCCGCCGTTTCGGCGCCCGCTTGGCCGTGCCGTGTGCAGCCCTGACCATTTCGACCCGTTGATCTCCCTTCACTCCGCCTACGCCCCGCAGGGCGCCTATGGCGGATGCGCAGGGTCGCCACGCCTGACGCCGTGCTACCATTGACCTGACAATCTGTGTGCCTTTGGCGCCGGAGGAGCGTGTCATGGCCCTCCCTCTTTTCCGCAAGCTCGCCTTGTTCGCCCTCGCCGCCGCTGGCCTGATGTTTGGGATTGGCGCCTGGTGGCTGGGCGAGGATCGGATCGCCGCCTGGATTTGGGCGGCGGGCAGCCTGCCGACGCTGGCGGTTCTGCTGCTCCACATTGTTCAGGCGATCCGACGCGGCGAAGCCGGGCTGGACATCATCGCCGTGCTGGCCCTGTCGGGAACGCTGGCCTTGGGCGAGCCGCTGACCAGCGCCGTCATCGCCCTGATGGTCTCCAGCGGGCAGCTTTTGGAAGGCTGGGCGGCGGCGCGCGCGCAGCGGGAAATGACGGCGCTGCTCGACCGGGCGCCGCGTCAGGCCAACCGCTGCGAGGCCGACGGGCAGATCGTCACCATCCCCCTCGACGACGTCAAGGCGAACGACCGGCTGCTGGTCCGCGCGGGCGACGTGCTGCCGGTGGACGGCACGCTGGCGGCGGGCGTCGCCGTGTTGGACGAAGCGGCCCTGACCGGCGAACCGCTGCCGACCCGTCACGAGGCGGGCGGGCGGCTGCGCAGCGGCGCGACCAACGTCGGCGACGCGTTCGAGTTGATCGCCGTCACCACGGCGGCGGACAGCGCCTATGCCGGAATCATCCGGTTGGTGCAGGCGGCGCAGACGTCGAAGGCTCCGGCCTCGCGGCTGGCCGACCGTTACGCCTTGCTGTTCGTGCCGTTGGCGCTGCTGGTGGCCGGACTCGCCTGGCTGTTGTCGGGGGATCCCAACCGCGCCCTGGCCGTTCTGGTGGTGGCGACCCCCTGTCCGTTGATCCTGGCGGTGCCCGTCGCCATCGTGTCGGGCATGTCGCGGTGCGCCAAACGCGGCGTTCTGGTCAAGGGGGCGGGGGCGTTGGAAACGCTCGCCACCGTGAAAACACTGCTGTTCGACAAGACCGGCACGCTGACCGGCGGGCGGGCGCGGGTCGTGGCGCTGGAGATCGGAGACGACGGCAAAGACGCGAACGGGCAGGGCGGCGCCATCGACCCCAGCGAGATGTTGCGGTTGGCCGCGTCGCTCGATCAGGCGTCGCAGCATGTGCTGGCGGAGGCGATCATCGCGGCGGCTCAGGCGCGCGGCCTGTCCCTGTCGGCCCCGACCGCCGTCCACGAACAGCCCGGCGCGGGGTTGACGGGACAGGTCGATGGCCGCCGGGTGTCGGTCGGCAGCGTCGCCTATGTCGAGGAACAGGCCCCGGCCCCACAGCCGCCACCCTGGCGCGCCCGCTTCCTGCGCCGCATGGGCTATGAGGGGGCGGCTGGCGTCTTCGTCGCCGTCGATGGCGACATGATCGGCGCGATCCTGCTGGCCGACGAGATTCGCCCAGAGGCCGCCCGCTCGCTCCGCCTGCTGCGCAAGGCCGGGGCCGAACGGCTGGTGATGGTGACGGGCGACCGCAGCGACGTCGCCGAAACCATCGGCGCCGCGCTGGGGCTGGATGACGTGATCGCCGATTGCACCCCTGCCGACAAGGTGGCGGCGGTTGAGGCGGCGAAGCGCCTTGGTCCGACCCTGATGGTGGGCGACGGCGTCAACGACGCGCCCGCCCTGGCGTTGGCCGACGTCGGGGTGGCGATGGGCGCGCGCGGCGCCGCCGCCTCGTCGGAAAGCGCCGACGTGGTGCTGCTGGTGGATCGGCTTGACCGGCTGGCCGAGGCGATGCGCATCGCCCGCCGCTCGTGCCGCATCGCCGTGGAAAGCGTGCTCGTCGGCATGGGGTTGTCCTTCGTCGCCATGGGCGTCGCGGCGGCGGGCTTTTTACCGCCCTTGAGCGGCGCGGTGTTGCAGGAAATCATCGACGTCGCGGTGATCGCCAACGCCCTGCGGGCGCTGGGCGACGGGCGCTTTGGCCGCAAAGCCGACGCCTTCCCCGCTGGCGAAGCCGCCGGGCTGAAGGCCGAACATGACGCGCTGCTGCCGCTCCTCGACCGCATCCGCGCCACCGGCGACCGGCTGTCGGCGGGACAGACGGCGCCGACCAAACAGGATTTGGCCGATCTGGCCACTCATCTGCGCGACGAGCTGCTGCGCCACGAGCAGGAGGACGACCGCGCGCTCTACCCGAAGGTCGCCCGGCTGATCGGCGGCGCCGATCCGATGGCGGCGATGAGCCGGGGCCATCGCGAGATTGGCCAATTGGTGCGCCGCTATGGCCGGATGGTGGCCGACCTCCCCGACGACGCCCCGGACGATCCGGCGGCCTTGCACGAGACGCAGCGCGTTCTTTACAGCCTGGACGCCATCCTGCGCCTGCATTTCGCGCAGGAGGAAGAGATTTATCACGCGCTCGCCGACGCGGCGTAAGGAAGCGGCGCCGCTTCCCTTGTGTGACGCTCGCCTTGCGCGGGGAAAGTCACTACAGTCCGCGCTATGGGATTGGCGGAGAAACCGCGCCGATCATGGGTTGTCACGGTTCCGAACAGGGTGGGTTGTCTCCGGGATGCTGTCGCAAAAAGCCAAATACGCCCTTCGCGCGCTTATCATGCTCGCCGAACAGGCCAACAACGACGATCTGATTTTGATCGCCGACATCGCCGAACGCGAGAACATCCCCCGCAAATTCCTGGAAGCCATCCTGGTCGAATTGCGCAAGCACGGGCTTCTCTACGCCAAACGCGGCAAAAGCGGCGGCTATCGTCTGGCCCGCCCGGCGTCGGAGATCTCCTTTGGCGAGGTGATCCGGTTGATCGACGGGCATCTCGCGCCCTTGCCCTGCGCCAGCAAATTTTCCTTCAAGCCGTGTGAGGATTGCGGCGATCCCGCCGTCTGTTCGGTGCGCTGGTTGATGATGCAGGTCCGCGACGCCACCGCAGGGGTTCTGGACAATCACAGCCTGTCCGACGCTCTGCGCCACCGTCAATCCACCGGCGCTTTGGCGATGAACTTCGACATTTGAGCGGGGCCTGGACCGTCCAGGAACATCCCGCAAATCGAGCGCCGCCGCAATTCGGGTCGCCCCCAATCGGTGGAACGGTCGTGGGCGGGGGAAAGTACAATCCAATTCCCTTATAAAAGAGTATCATGAACCACAAGGGGTTTGCGGGCGTTCGTCCCCTGCAAGCGCCGCCAAGTGGCGCACGTCGCGCGGCGACCGGGATCAAATTTGGATCCAGGTCGGAGGGGGTGATTCATGGTCGAAGCAATCAAATCAAAAATTCCGAGTCCAACCCACAAAAAAGACAGCGGCGTTCATCTTTCAAAAACATTGATTTTATTGCTGCTTCCACTCCTTTTTTTCCTCCATCTTCCCATCGCCGTTGGGTCGATGGAAATCCTGCACTACCTGCCGCTCCACACGCTGTTTGAGACCTTTTCCATCGCTGTGGCGGCTCTTGTCTTCGCCATCGGTTGGAACTCCTACACCCAACAGACGACTCCGGCCCTTCTGGCGCTGTCCACGGGTTTCCTCGGCGTGGCTTTGCTGGATTTCGGGCATCTCCTGTCCTACGCCGGAATGCCGGATTTCGTGACCCCCTCCGGCCCGGAAAAAGCCATCGTCTTTTGGCTGGCGGCGCGGTTCCTTGCGGCGATCTCCTTGTTGGCGGCGGCCGTGCTGTCCTGGAAGCCGCAACCGTCGCAAGCGCCGCGCTATCTCCTGATCGTCGCCGTGTTGCTGGCGACGGCGGCGGTCTATGGCGTCACCCTGTGGTTTCCAGAGATTTTGCCGCGCACCTTCATTCCGGGGCAGGGGCTGACGCCGATCAAGCTTTACGCCGAATACACGCTGGTTGCGCTGTATGGTGGAGCGGCCCTGGCCTTCCACTGGCGCCGCCGCCGCCCATCGACGTTGGACGTGCCCCGGCTGATCGTCGCCGCCGTCGCCATCGTCATGAGCGAGCTGTGCTTCACCCTCTATTTCAGCGTTTACGACCTGTCGAACGCCGCAGGCCATGTCTACAAGGTGATTGGCTATTGGTTTTTGTACCGGGCGATCTTCGTCACCTCCGTTCACCACCCCTATGACGCGCTGAACCAATCGCAATGGGAGTTGTGGGCGGAAAAGGAGCGGATGCGCGTCACGCTGCTGTCGATTGGCGACGGGCTGATCGCCACCGACACCGACGGACGGGTGACGCTGATGAACCGCGCCGCCGAACGGCTGACCGGCTGGACCATGGCCGAGGCGCTGGGCAAGCCGGTGTCGGATGTTTTCACCATCGAAAACGCCGAGACCGGGCGGGCGGTCGCCGTTCCGGTCGAACAGGTTCTGCGGGATGGCGAGATCGTCGGTTTGGCCAATCACACCATACTGGTGTCCCGCGACGGCGCCCGCAGCCACATCGCCGACACAGCCGCGCCGATCCGCGACCGCAGCGGCGCGTTGCACGGCGTCGTGCTGATTTTCCAGGACGTGACGGAAACCTACAACAGCCGCGAAGCCCTGAAGGAAAACCTGTCGCTGACCACGGGCGTTCTGGAAAGCGCGGCTTGCGGCGTCATCGCCACCGGCCTGGACGGCGTCGTCCGCGTCTTCAACCGGGAGGCCGAACAGATCACCGGCTACAGCGCCGGGGAGATGTTGGAACAGCCGTCCTCGGCCCTGCTGCGCCTGCACGACGCCGAGGAGTTGCGCGCCCAGGCCGAACGGGTGAGCCGCGCGCTGCAACGCCCGATCAAGCCGGATTTTGAGCTGTTCGTCGCCGCCGCGCAGGACAGCGGCCTGCCCGAACAGCGGGAATGGACCTGCGTCCGCAAGGACGGGGCGCGGCGAACGGTGTCGCTGGTGGTCAGCGTTCTGCGCGACAGCGGCGGGGTAATTCGGGGCTATTTGGGCATCATGCTGGATGTCACCGAAAAGAAGCTGGCCGAACGGCAAATCGAAAATTTGGCCTATTACGACCCCTTGACCAATTTGCCCAACCGCCGCTTGCTGCTGGAAAGTCTGAGCCAAGCGCTGCAAACCGCCCGTCGGGCCGGGCGGCATGGCGCGCTGCTGTTTCTTGACCTCGACCATTTCAAAAATCTCAACGACGCGCGCGGCCACACGGCGGGCGACGCCCTGCTGCGCGAGTTGGCACAGCGTCTGCGCGGCGTTCTGCGCAAGGAGGAGATGGTCAGCCGTTTGAGCGGCGACGAATTCGTCATCCTGTTGCCCGACCTGGGCGCCGATCAGACGGCGGCGGCGTCCATCGCCCGGCAGGTTGCCGACAAGCTGCGGCTGGCCGTGGCCCTGCCGTTCCGCTTGGACCAGCAGGATTACAGCCTGTTCGCCAGCGTCGGTCTGACGGTGTTTCCCAAGACGTCGGATGAAACGGTGGACGACATCCTGATCCAGGCCGACAGCGCCATGTACGCGGCGAAGGACGGCGGCCGCAACGGTGTTCGCGAATTCGATCCGCAGATGCGGGCGGAGGCGGAATCGCGCCTGCGGCTGGAGCAGGATTTGCGCAAGGCGGTCGAAGGCGACGAATTCACCCTGTTCCTGCAACCGCAAACCACCGCCGACGGCGCGTTGGTCGCCGCCGAAGCGCTGGTGCGCTGGAACCACCCGACGCGCGGGCTGGTCGCCCCCGGCGGGTTCATCGCGGTGGCTGAAAATTCCGGGCTGATCCTGCCCTTGGGCGATTGGATTTTAACCGAAGCCTGCCGCATCCTCCGCCGGTTGGAGGACGCGGGCAGCCCCTGCCATTTGTCGGTCAACATCAGCCCCCGGCAGTTTCGCCAAACGACTTTCTGCGCGACGGTGCTCGCCATCCTGAACCAGACGCGGGCCAACCCACGGCGGTTGACGCTGGAAATCACCGAAGGCATCGCCATCGACGACGTCCATGACACGGTCGCCAAGATGCGGGAATTGAGCGCCTGCGGGGTGTCCTTCTCGTTGGATGATTTCGGCACGGGTTACTCGTCGCTGTCCTACCTGAAGCAGCTTCCGGTCAGCGAAATCAAAATCGACCGCTCCTTCATCCAGGATGTGGACGGCAACAGCCACAACGCCGCGCTGGTCGACATAATCCTGTCCATCGCCGACCGGCTGGGGTTGCGGACGGTGGCGGAAGGCGTGGAAACCGCCGAGGATCGGGATTTCCTGAAAGAGCGCGGCTGCGCCATCTTCCAGGGCTATTATTTCAGCCGCCCGATCCCGGTGGACGCCTTTTTCCGCGCCTATGCGCCACCTGCGCTCCCGGAAAACGTCCAGCCGCGCGTGGAGGCCGACGCCCTGTCCTAGCCTCCGCTCGCCGGGCCGTCACTCCATCGGCAGGCCGACGTAATTTTCCGCCAGCGCCGTCATCGCCGCGCGGGAATGGACGACGTAATCCAGATCGGCCAGATGAATGCGCTGCTCGAACGAGGTTTCGTTCGGGTTGTGGTGCAGCATCGTCGTCATGTACCAGGAGAAACGCTCGGCCTTCCAAATGCGGCGCAGGCATTGCGCGCTGTAGCCCGCCAAACCGTCGCCGTCGTTCGATTTGAAAAAGGCGGTCAGGGCGCGGGACAGGACCAGAACGTCGGCGACCGCCAGATTCAGCCCCTTGGCCCCCGTCGGCGGCACGATGTGGGCGGCGTCGCCCGCCAGGAACAGGCGGCCATGCCGCATCGTTTCGCAGACGAAGCTGCGCATGGCGATGATGCCCTTTTGGAACACCGGCCCTTCGGTCAGGGACCAGCCGCTTTTGTCCTCCAACCGGGTGTGCAGTTCCGACCAAATGCGGGCGTCGGACCAGTTGGCGATGTCGTCTTTGGGATCGACCTGGATGTAAAGCCGCTGCACCTCCGGCGAACGGGTGCTGAGCAGAGCGAAGCCACGCTCGTGCGCGGCGTAGATCAACTCCGGGTGCGAGGGCGGGGCGGAGGTCAGAATGCCAAGCCAGCCAAAGGGATAGACGATCTGATGCTCGCTGCGGATCGCCGTGGGGATCGTCTGACGGCTGGGGCCGTGGAAGCCGTCGCAGCCAGCGATAAAGTCGCAGCGCAGCTCTTCGACCGGCCCGTCGGGGCTGCGGCGGAAGGTGATGGACGGCTGGTCGGTCTCCACGCCATGAAGCTGGACGTCGGACACGCCGAAAAGAATCTCTCCGCCATCCTCCAGCCGGGCGGCGACCAGATCGCGGATCACCTCATGCTGGGCGTAGACGGTGACGCGCTTGCCGCCGGTCAGCTCCGCCATGTCGATGTGATGGCTTTCGCCGTTGAAGCGCAGGGTGATGCCGGAATGGAAATGGCCCTCGCGCATCATGCGCTCGCCCAGGCCCATCTGATTCATCAGATCAACCACCCACTGCTCCAACACCCCGGCGCGGATGGTGCCTTCGACCTCCGCCCGGCTGCGGCTTTCCAGAATGACGGTTTCGATGCCTTGACGGTGCAGCAGATGCGCCAGAAACAAACCGGCGGGTCCGGCGCCGATGATGCCGACGGGCGTGCGGGTGATGGTGGCCATGTCTCTCAAACCTTCTGCGCGGGATTTTGCGGATGGAGCTTTTGAATAACAATCGGCTCCATCAATCGTTCTGAGCCGATCCTACCCCGCGCTTGGCGAGGGCGGACATAGACGAAGCGCTGAAAGTCTTGTACTTTTCATCGTCCATTTCTCCGGTCCCCGGCATGCCCGCATCCCTTGAACCCATTCCACGCTATTGGCTTTATGGCGAACCTCCAGCGGTTCCCGAGCTGCGATTCGTCCATGTTGAAACGATTCCAGAGCGGATGCGCTTGCACAATTGGGAGGTTCAACCCCACCGCCATGACGGGTTGAGCCACAGCCTGCTGGTCACGCGCGGCGGCGGGCGGCTGACGGTGGACGCGGAGGAGTGGCGGTTCCGCGCGCCCGCCCTGATCGCGGTTCCGGCCCAGGTGGTCCACGGCTTCCGCTTCGATCCCGACACCGACGGGTCGGTGTTGACCATGTCGGAGGGGTTTCTCGCCAGCGTGCTCGCCGCCGTTCATGACGCGGAGTTGCGGGCGGCGTTGGCGCTTCCCTTCGCCCATGATCTGGCCGCCGACGCGCCGGAAACCGCCGACCTCGCCGCCGCCTTCGCCGCCATCACCGCCGAATTCCGCGCCCACCACGTCGGCCGGGCGAGCGCCATCGCCGCCCAGGTCACGCTGACGCTGGTGACGACGGCCCGGCTATTCGCCGCGCAGGGCAGGGGGGAACAGGGGCAATCGCCCGACATCCGCTTGCTGGCCCGGTTGCGCCACCTGATCGACGAGCGGTTTCGCGCGCATTGGCCGGTGGACCGCTACGCCGCCGCGCTGGGCGTCACCACCGGACGGCTCAACGCCGCCTGCCGCCGCGTCACCGGGCGGTCCACCCTGCAACTGATCCACGCCCGCCTGATGCTGGAGGCGCAGCGGTCGCTGATCTACACCGGGCATGGCATGGCCGAGATCGGCTACGCGCTGGGCTTTGAGGATCCGGCCTATTTCTCGCGTTTTTTCACCCAACGCGGCGGGCAATCGCCGCAAGCCTTTCGTCGGGCGCATTGGGAAGATCGCCGACATGCGTCAACCGGGGGCGATCCTGACCGCATAGAGCTTGACCCGGACGGGGCGTCCTTACCAAACTAGTCCCGTTGGATTTTAGCAAACGGCTGGGAAAGACGGACGGATGGACACCCTCGGCCTTACGGTGCGCGACCCGTCGCCGGTCGGGCAAAACCTGTGGCGAACCCTGTGCGCCGACGCCACCCGCGTCGCGGCGGAAGAAAAGACGCTGCGCGTGTTCCTGAACGAATCCGTCCAGTCGCATGATTGTTTTGGCTCGGCGCTCGCCGCGCTTTTGGTGCGCAAGCTGGCCGACCGGGTGATGCCGCCGGACCGGCTGGCCGTCACCGTGCAGGCGGCCTTTGATTCCGAGGCGGGCATCGTGGATTCCGCCGCCGCCGATCTGGCCGCCATCCTGGCCCGCGACCCGGCGGCGGACAGTTGCCTGACGCCGTTTCTCTATTTCAAGGGCTACCACGCCTTGCAATGGCACCGCGTCGCCCATTGGCTGTGGAAGCAGGACCGCCACAACCTCGCCCATTTCCTGCAAAGCCGGGTGTCGGAAACCTTCGCCGTGGACATCCACCCAGCGGTGCCGGTCGGGCGCGGGGTGTTCATCGACCATGGCACCGGCGTCGTCATCGGTGAAACGGCGGTCATCGGCAACGACGTCTCCATCCTGCAAAACGTCACGCTGGGCGGCACCGGCAAGGAGCATGGCGACCGTCACCCCAAGGTGCGCGACGGCGTGCTGCTGGCGGCGGGGGCCAAGGTCCTGGGCAACATCACCATCGGCGCCCACGCCAAGGTTGGCGCGGGCAGCGTCGTTTTGAAGGACGTGCCCGGCTGCGCGACGGTGGCCGGCATCCCGGCCCGCATCGTCGGCTGGTGCCGCGACGAGCTGGCCCCGGCGCTCAGCATGGACCAGAGCCTGCAACAGGGCGATTACAGCATCTGAGGGAAGCGCCGCGCGCCCGGTTCGGGCGTGTGGCGCTTCAGGATAGAACCCACCGATTCAGGCAAATTAAACGCATAATTATTCTTATGGAAAATAAATCCGTCTCACACGACAAACCGCCGCCACGCGGGAATCCCTGCGCGCTTAATCAATCTGTTCCGGGTTCAAATTGTATTTTCCATAAATCGCGGCAACCCGACCGCTCGCGGCCATATTCTTCAGGATGCCGTCGAGTTCGGCGGCGCGCTTGGCCAACCCGCTGTTCTTGGCCATGCCGTAATAATTTTCGCCGTCGATGGCTTGCTGGTAGGGAGCGTAGGCCACATTCGTGACGTTCAGCGCCTTCAGCGTCGCGTCCAGGGCGGGTTTGTCCACGGTGGCGATGACGTCAAAACGCCCGGCGGACAGCATGTTGACGAGGCTGCCGTCATCGTTGGATTCAACCTTCTTCAGAGTCTTGTCCGCGTCGAAACGATCAAAATACGCGGTGCCGCGCTTGATCCCCACGGTCAGCCCCGCGAGATCCTCGTATTTCGACACGGATGCTTTGCCATTGGGAGCGAGGAAATACACCTTTCGCTTTTGCACCGCGATCGGGCCAAGGAAGGTGATGTAGGGTTCCCGGTCCGCCGTCCGCCGCACCCGTGGCACAATCACATCCTTGCCGCTCTGCAAATCTTGGACGCTGCGGGGAAATGGGACGTTTTCCCAAGCCAGCGTGACGCCCATCTTCGCCACGGCCTCGTCCAGAACATCTTTCAAGGGGCCGGAAATCGTGCCGCTCTCCACCGTAAGCTCCGGTGGGCGGGGCCGGGCGTGGGCGGTCACGGTGTCCGCCCGAACGGATGAGAGCGACGCGGACAAAGCCGCGACCGTCAGAAACACCGCCGCTGTGATCGACAGCCTCATTCCTTCCTCCCTGACCTGTTTGGCGATCCGGCCACGCTCATGCGCCGCCAGAGAAACCCCATTCTGCTGATTGTTTTATTAACAAACCAATATGGTCCACTGGCGTTCTTCCTCCATCGGACATGATCCGGCCACGCCGCCATACGCCCCAGCACAGTTTGGAAAACATATTGCAGGTGCGCACGGATGGTTGAAACTTGAACAGGAATCGGCATTCTGTTCACTCTGGTCTGACCAATTGAAACGCAGAGTCTTGTCTGCCGCTTTTTTGGCCACATCCGTTCCGACTGACCCGCGACGCCCGCCTTTTTGAGGAATCAACCGCCCATGCCCGACATCGTGCTCCAGGAAGAACCCGAGAAGGATCGCCCGCTTCGCGACGACATCCGCCTGTTGGGCCGCATCCTGGGCGACACCGTGCGCAGCCAGGAAGGCGAGGCCGTCTTCGACATCGTGGAACTGATCCGTCAGACCTCCATCCGTTTCCACCGGGATGAGGACCAAGGCGCGCGGCGCGAGTTGGAAGGCATTTTGAACAGCCTGTCGCCCAAGCAGACCTCGCGGGTCGTCCGCGCCTACAGCTTCTTCTCGCATTTGTCGAACATCGCCGAGGATCAACACCACATCCGCCGCACCCGCGCCCACGCGCTGGCCGGATCGGCCCCGCGCCCCGGCACCATGGCCCACGCGCTGGGCGAGGCGCGCAAGGCGGGCGTGACGTCGCAGCAATTGCAAGAGTTCTTCGCCACCGCCCTGGTCAGCCCGGTGTTGACCGCCCACCCGACCGAGGTGCAGCGCAAAAGCATCCTGACCGTCCAGATGGATCTGGCCCGCCTGCTGTCGGAGCGTGAGCGCGGCCCGATGACGGCGGAAGAGGAGCAGGTCAATCTGGAAGGCATGCAGCGCGCCGTCCTGACCCTGTGGCAGACGGCGATCCTGCGCGGCTCCAAGCTGGCGGTGATCGACGAGGTGGTCAACGGCCTGTCCTTCTACGATTACACCTTCCTGCGCCAGATGCCGCGCTTCTACGCCGCGCTGGAAGACCAGTTGCGCGCCCAGGATCCAAGCTGGTCCAGCACCGAGCTGCCCTCCTTCCTGCGGATGGGAAGC
This sequence comes from Azospirillum cavernae, assembly GCF_003590795.1. GTDB lineage: Bacteria > Pseudomonadota > Alphaproteobacteria > Azospirillales > Azospirillaceae > Azospirillum > Azospirillum cavernae. Next base: position 498,852 of record NZ_QYUL01000003.1, on the reverse strand, counting down.
TGGATTGGCGGCGACCGCGACGGCAACCCCTTCGTCACCGCCCCGGTCCTGCGCGACGCGATGCGGATGCAAAGCACGCGGGCGCTGACCTTCTACCTTGAGGAATTGCACACGCTGGGCGCGGAGTTGTCGCTGCACACCCGCAACGTCAGCGTGTCGGAACCGTTGCGCCAACTGGCCGATCTGTCGCCGGACACCTCCACCCACCGCAAGATGGAACCCTACCGTCAGGCGATCTCCGGGATTTACGCCCGCTTGGCGACGACGTTGCAACAATTGGACGGGCGCGAATCCGCCCGCCACGCCGTCGGCGCGGCCAACCCCTACGCCACGGCGGCGGAACTGCGCGCCGATCTCGACATTCTCGACCGTTCGCTGACCGTCAACGGCTCGGCGGCGCTGGCCAAGGGGCGGTTGCGCCATCTGCGCCGGGCGGTCGAGCTGTTCGGCTTCCACCTCGCCAGCGTCGATCTGCGGCAGAATTCCGACGTGCATGAGCGTTCGGTCGCCGAACTGCTGGCCTTCGCCAACCCCGACATCCGTTACAGCGACTTGTCGGAGGATGAGCGGATCGAGCTTCTGCTGACCGAGTTGCAGACCAACCGCCCGTTGGCTTCGGCCTACGCCGACTATTCGGAGGAAACCAGTTCGGAACTGGCGATCCTGCGCGCCGCCGCCGAAAGCCGCGCCCGCTTCGGCGCCAACGCCGTGGTCAATTGCGTCATCTCCAAAACCGACGGCGTGTCGGACATTCTGGAGGTCGCGGTCTTGCTGAAAGAGGCGGGGCTGCTGCGCCCGAAGGACGGCGCGCTCGACCTCAACATCTCCCCGCTGTTCGAGACCATCGGCGATCTGCGCAACTGCGCCGCCACGATGGACCGTTTGCTCTCCCTGCCCGCCTACCGCCGTTTCCTCGACAGCCGGGGCGGCGTGCAGGAGGTCATGCTGGGCTATTCCGACAGCAACAAGGATGGCGGTTTCCTCACCTCCGGCTGGGAGCTTTACAAGGCGGAAATCGCCCTGGTCGAGGTGTTCGCCCGGCACAAGGTGCGGCTGCGCCTGTTCCATGGCCGGGGCGGTTCGGTCGGTCGCGGCGGCGGACCCAGCTATCAGGCGATCCTGGCCCAACCGGCCGGCGCCGTTCAGGGATCCATCCGCATCACCGAGCAGGGCGAGGTGATCGCCGGCAAATACTCCAACCCCGAGGTTGGTCGGCGCAATCTGGAAACGCTGGCCGCCGCCACGCTGGAAGCGACCCTGCTGCACCCGGAGGCCGCCGCCCCCTGCTCCGCCGAGTATCTGGCGACGATGGAGGAGCTGTCTGGCCACGCCTTCGCCGCCTATCGCGGTCTGGTTTATGAAACCGAAGGGTTCGAGACCTATTTCTGGCAATCGACGGTCATCGGCGAAATCGCCAATCTGAACATCGGCAGCCGCCCGGCCTCGCGCAAGAAATCGACCAGCATCGAGGATCTGCGCGCCATTCCCTGGGTGTTCAGTTGGGCGCAATGCCGCCTGATGCTGCCGGGCTGGTACGGCTTCGGTTCCGCCGTCAAGGCGTGGCTGGCCGCCAACCCGGACGACGGTTTGGCCCGCCTTCAGGCGATGCACCGCGATTGGGGCTTTTTCCGCACGCTGCTGTCCAACATGGACATGGTGCTGGCGAAGTCGAACATCGCCATCGCCTCGCGCTATGCCGAGTTGGTGGTCGATCCGGTCCTGCGCGAAACCATCTTCTCGCGCATCCGGGCGGAATGGCAGGACAGCATCGACGCCCTGCTGGCCATCACCGGGCAAAGCGCCCTGCTCGACGGCAACCCGCTGCTGGCCCGCTCGATCCGCAACCGCTTCCCCTACCTCGACCCGCTCAACCATGTGCAGGTCGAGTTGCTGAAGCGCCATCGCTCCAGCGACAGCGGCGAACAGATCGCGCGCGGCATCCACCTGACCATCAACGGCATCGCAGCGGGCCTGCGCAACAGCGGTTGAACGGGGGAATGGCGAGGGGATTTTTTCCCCTCGCCTGCCCTCTCGCTCACTCGGCGAAGACGTCGCCGATGCTGACGCCCGGCATGCCGGGAAGATTGGCCCAGGACTCATCGCTGGGCGTCGATTGCACCATGTAGGACCAATGGGTGACGTTTCCGGCGCCGGTCCCGTTGGTCATCTGCATCAGGAACGCCCAGACGCCATCGCGCTGGATCATGCGGCCCGCGCCGGTGCTGAGCGACGCGGTCGTGACGCCGTCGCGCAACGACAGGCTGACGGTGTCGGTGGACGCGAAACTCACCGACACGTCGCCCAGCGGCGTGACCGAGCCGACCATCGTCAAGGGCGAGAATTCCGCGCCATCCAGGCTGATGGCCGCCCGACCGATCAGATAGCCGGATTCGTAACGCTCGATGAACCACAGGGTTTGGTCGTTGATGATGCGGCTGCGCTGTTCGCGAATGTCGACAACCTGAAGAGCGGGCAGCGTTTCGGTCGGCACATACCAATAGGTTCCGGCCAACCACGCCCAGCGGTCAGACGTGAAATCATCGGAATAGGGGGATGGTTGGGCGCTGCCCGTGCTGGGGGACGCGGTCATCGGGGGACTCTCCTCCTGAAGGATGAACATCACGGAGGGTAGGCAAGCAATCCGGGAGTCTTCGTAAAAATCATACCTTTAAATGGAAAATCGTTGTTGCGCCCGATCGTCAGTTCAACGGCGAGAGCCACAGCGCCGCGCCGCCCAGCGCCAGGCTGACCAGCAGCGACGCGGCGACGGCGAGCGCCATCCGGCCTCCGGCGACGACGGCGACGATCACCGTTTTGGCCGTGGTGTTGACCGCCGCCGTCAGCAAAATGACGCTGGCCGCCGTGAACAACGGCAGGCCGCCGCTCACCATCCCCCCGGTGGACAGGGTCATGGCGTCCACATCGGCCAGCCCGGCGATGAGCGCCAACGCGTAAAGCCCGACGTCGCCCAACCAATCCTGCAAGGCCCTCGCCAATAGCTGAATTCCGGCGAGCAGCGCGCCAAACTTCAAGGCGATCCCCAACTCAAAGGGGGACGCCGGGGCGCCCGTCGATTCGACGGCGCGCTCCGCCGCCCCGGAGCGGACCAGCAGGATAACCGCAATGCCGCCGCTGACCGCCATCGCCAGCACCGGCGCCAACAGAAACGGCAACAACGCCGGAGCGATCGCCAAAGCCATCAGCATCATCCGGGGAACCATGATGATCGACGCCATGACGACCCCGGCGGCCAGCGTGTGTTCCAGCCCCGGTTGACGCGCCGCCATGCGGGACAGCGACAAGGCCGTCGCCGTCGAACTGGCCAGACCGCCAAAGGCGGCGGTCAACAGCACGCCCCGCCGCGCCCCAATCAAGCGGGACGCGGCGTGCCCGACAAAGGACAGCCCGGCGACCAGAATCACCATCCACCAGATGCTGTAGGGATTCAGCGCGCCATAGGGACCATAGCCATGATCGGGCAGAACCGGCAAAACCACGGCGGTGATGAGCGCCAGTTGCAGGGCGGCGGACAGTTCCACCGGAGCGATGGCGCGGATCCAGCGGTGCAGGACCGGCTTGCCGCTCAACAGAATGGCGATGACCACGGCGCAGGCCACCGCCGGAACGGCGTGGCCGACCGCCGCCATGCCGCCCAACCCGAAAACGGTCATGGCCGTGACTTCGGTGGTCAAGCCCCGGTCGCGGTCCTCGCGGGCGGCCAGCCAATGGGAGGCGGTCAGCAATCCCACCAGCGCCAGCAGGGCCAGCCCGAACACCGCCGCGCCCAAGGATTGGGCGAGCAACCCCAGAACCCCACCGGCCAACCCAACCAGCGCGAAGGAGCGCAGCCCCAATTCACGGCTGCCGTCCGCCGCGTCGCGTTGCTGCCAACCGCGTTCCAGCCCGACGATCAGGCCGACGCCCAGGGCGACCGCCAAACGAACCAAAACCTCTCCCTGCTCCATCCCCGCTCCTTGGCCTCATCCCGTCGGTCCAGCGACAGTATGCGGATCGTGGCGCTGTGACGCCAGACGCGCGTCCGCTTGTTTCATGAGAAACTAAAACAATCCGCAGTCCTGACAGATTGGTGACAGGTTTTTCGGTTAATCTGCCGACAAGCCCGATCTTAACCACCAATCGGATCCGTTGTGGCGACCAAGAAACATACGCTTCCGAACTGTCCGGGCCGGAATCATTTCGGCTCTGATTGCTTGGATTTTGGTTGATTGGCTTTCGGCCATCTGATAGACGGGCGCCCACCACAGGAGGAACTGGTATGACCACTCAATCTCAACAGCAGACCATGGCCCAACCGGAAACGGCGCAAGCGGGCCAGCCCCAGGACACAGCCCCGACGCAGGGCGGCGCGCTCGACGGTTTCGTCGGCGCGGCTTGCGGCGCCGGCGCCGGCGCGGCGATGATCTGGCAGCCGGTGACGGTGCGCAGCGATCGGCCGTCGGGTTCCCGGTGATCGCCTTGCCGGCGGGCCGCCCCGCCGCCGACAGCGCCGCCAACGCGGCGGGGGAGCAAAGCCACCCGCTGCGTTGGTCGTTGAACGCGGAGATGCACGCCCGCCCCTTCATGACGGTCGAAGCCCCGGCGCGTTTGCTGCACATCGCGCTGCTCGACACGCCGGATGGCCCGAGCGGTGCCGATCTGCTGGCCAGCTTCTGCCGCTGTCTTGGCGTCACCCCGCCACAGGTCGATCAAGCCCATCACACGCTTGATCTCGGCGATCTACGGCTGAAGTGGGAGCAACACACCGAATTCACCAGCTTCACCCTGCTGTTGCCCGGCGTGTTCGACCATCCGTTCGACAACGCGCTGCTTCAGGCGGTGCCGATGAGTTGGTGGAAGGGCTTGCAAGGCCGCGTTCTGGCCGCCGCCCAGGTCGCCATCGGCAAGGGCGACCGCCCCGACATTCTGTCCGACGCCGACAGCCGCTGTTTCAGCGGCATCCCGGTGGCGGGATCGCGGGTTCTCGGCGGCGGCGCGCGGATCTGGAGCGATTTCCGCATCGGCCCCGACGGGTTTTCGCGCTTTCTGCTGTGGGACACGGCGCTGCGCGAACAGCAGGCCGGGCGGCTGATCCAACGCATTTTGGAAATCGAAACCTACAGCATGATGGCGCTGCTCGCCCTGCCGATGGCCCGCCGTTCGGTGGCCGAGGTGACGGCGGCGGAGGCCCGCACGGCGGAGCTGACCAACCGCATGCTGGGCAACCCGCATGGCGAGGTCGAGCATGGGCTGTTGGAGGATCTGACCGAACTGGCCGCCAACGTTGAGGGCATGATCGCGGGCAGCAGTTACCGTTTCAACGCGACGCTGGCCTATCACGCCCTGGTCGAATCGCGCATCGCCGAACTGCGCGAGGAGCGCATCGAAGGCACGCCGACCTTTGGCGAGTTCATGGAGCGGCGGCTGGCCCCCGCCATGCAGTTCTGTCGGTCGATGGCCCGCCAGCAAACCGACCTGTCGCAACGGATCATGCGGGCGACGGAGTTGCTGCGCACGCGGGTGGACGTCGCGCTGGAGCGGCAGAACCGCGATTTGCTGCATTCCATGGACCGGCGCGCCACCATGCAGTTGCGGCTTCAGGAAACGGTGGAAGGGCTGTCGGTGATCGCCATTTCCTACTATCTGGCCTCGCTGCTCGGCCATCTGGCGGAATGGGCGTCGTCCGCCCTGTTCGGCCATGAGCTGCACCACGTCACCGGCGCGCTGGTGCTGCCGATCCTGGCCACGGTTTGGCTGGGCGCGCGGCGGATGCGCAAGCTGTTGCACGGAGCTGGGGCGACGCCAAGCTGACGCCGCCCCCCTGCCCTGTTCGTCTTGCGTCGCGGGTCAGCCCGCCCGCATCCGGTCCACCAGCGTATCGACCTGCGAGCCGAGCGACCGCACCTCCTCCGTCACCGTCGAGGAGGCGGCGAGCACCCGGTGCGCCGATTCGCCCGATTCAGCGGCGGCGCGCGCCACCGAATCGATGTTGCGGCGAACATGCTGGGTGCCGTCGGCGGCCTCCACCACGTTGCGGGCGATTTCGCGGGTGGCGGCGCTCTGCTGATCGACGGCAGCGGCCACGTTGGTGGCGATGTCGTTGATTTCGCGGATCGTCGCGGCGATGGAGCGGATGGCGTCCACCGTTTCCTGAGTCACCGCCTGCATCGCCGTGATCTGCCCGGAGATCTCTTCGGTCGCTTTCGCCGTCTGGTTGGCCAGACTCTTGACCTCCGACGCGACGACGGCGAAGCCCTTGCCCGCTTCGCCCGCGCGCGCCGCCTCGATGGTGGCGTTCAAGGCCAACAGGTTGGTTTGGCTGGCGATGTCGTTGATGAGCTGCACCACCTCGCCGATCTTGTTGGCGGTGTGCGACAGTCCTTCCACCGTGCGGTCGGTGCGGGTGGCGTCGTCCACCGCCTTGCGGGCGATGCGGCTGGAGGTGTTGACCTGACTGCCGATTTCCTGAATGGAGGCTGACAGCTCTTCGGTCGCGGCGGCCACCGCCTTGACGCTGCCCTCCGCCTGTTGCGAGGTGGTGGCGGCGGTCGCCGCTTCGCCGGTGGTGGTTTCGGCGTTGCGGCTCATCCGCTGGGCCATGTCCTGCATCTCGCTGGCGGCGTGCGACACCCGTTGCAGAACGGCGCGGACGCTGCTTTCAAAGCTTTCCGCCATTTCGATCCGCGCGCGGCGACGCTCCTGGGAGGCGCGGCCGCGCTCCTCCTCGGCCTGGGCGGCGGCCTCGTTGGCGCGGTTGGCGGTGTCGCGGAAGACGACCAGCGCTTGCGCCATGTCGCCGATTTCGTCAGACCCCGCTTGCGGAATCGCCGCGTCCAGATTGCCGCCCGCGATGGCGCGCATGGCGTCCGACAATTGGCTGATGCGGGCGACGATGGTGCGGCCAACCACGAACCAAGCCAACGCGGCGGCGATGACCAGGCTGGCCACCGCGAACAAAATCAGCACCATCCGCCCGGCGTCGATGGAGCGCAAAGCGTCGGCGGCGGCCAAATCGGCTTCGGCCTTCATCGCCGCGATCTGCCGGTCCACCGTGATGGCGAATTGCTGAGCCAATTGGCGGTTTTCGTTCAACACGCCTTCGTTGTCGCTGATGGCGCTCAGCTCCGCCCGACGCAGTTCGAACAGGCTGGTGTCGCCCTTGCCAAAAGAGGCCAGCTTTTCCGCCGCCTTGGCCAGTTTGGGCAGGCCGTCGTCGCCACCCTGGCTCAAGAATTTAACTTTCTCGTCCAACGCCTTGGCGGCGGCGGCGTAGCGCGACAGCAGAACGCGCAACCGCGCGCCGTTCGGGGCCTGCGCCGCTTCGTTCAACGCGCTGGTCAGGGCGTTGCCCTGGGTGGACAGCTCCAGATAGGTGCGGAAGCGCGCCAAGCCGTCGCCCAGCAACTCCTGCATGGAATCGCGGGTTTGCGAGCGGACATTGACGGCGGACAGGCGAATTTCCGCCTTCAGCCGCATCAAGGGCGCTTCCAACTGACCAACCAGCACGCTTTGCTGCATCTGCGCGTCCGCCAGCCGCTCGACAATGCGGGCCAGAATCGGCGCGCGCTGGGCGTCTGGGGTTTCCAGCGCCTTGCGGCGCAAATCGAAGATGCCGTCGTCGCCGTCGCCCAACAGGAAAAACTCGTCGAGCGCGTCGGAGGTGGTCTTGCTCAACCGGCTGCCAACCTGGGCGGTGGCGCTGACCAGACGCGCGGCGGCCTCCAGATAGGCTTGCTGGTGGGTGGTGACGGCCATCGCCGTGGTGGCGGTTCCCGCCCGCACCATGGATTCCGAGGCCAAACCGATGTCGCCGCGCAACTCATACAGGCTGATGAGCGACCGCACGGCGTCGGTCAGACCGTCCATGTCCTTTTCGGTGCTGGCGTCCAGCTCCTCGCCCTTGGCGCGCAGCTTGACGCCCGCCCGCTCGGTCAACGGAGCCAGAGCGACCAGGAAATCATCATAGGCGGTGGACAGCGCGATGACGGTTTCCTCGCGCTTGGCGCGCACGGCCAGCCGCTGGCTCACCGCCTTGTTTTCCGCGTCCAACGTGGCGATCAGCGCGTTGGTCTTGGCGCGGACGTCGGGCAATTGCGGGTCGTTCGGGCGACGCGCGGCCAATTCATCGACCAGCGCCACCAGCCCCTTGCCGCGCCCCATGATTTCGGTGAAAAGGGTTTCCCGCGCGGTTTGATTTTCGGCGGCGTCCAGCGTCGGGGCGGCGGCGGCGATGCCGCTGCTTTCGCCCGACAGGCGCTTGGCCAGCTCCATTTCCGGCAGGCTGGTGCCGACGATCCGGGTCAGCGGCCCTTCCACGGCGGAGAAGGACGTCAAGCCGACAAGACTGGCGGCGACCGTCATGCCCGCCATCCCGGCAAACGCCAACAACAACTTGGCCCGCACGCCAAAGCGGCGGCCTTGTCTGGCTGTGGATGGGGACAAAACAGTGTGGGTGTCGATGGTCATCGTGTGCATTTCCTCCCGGCGCCGCTTTGTTTTCCCAGGCTTGCCGCCTGTGTGTCGTATTTATGACAATGCTTATGGAGTTGCTCCAATCACCCGACGCGTTGCCGCGCGGCTGCTTGACGCCCTCTAATTGGTTGTCTTACCAACCATACTCCAGTGTGACCAACAGATCATCACCGGAAAAGTCCTAATTTATTAAACACGACTGAATGATTTAAGCACGCGACACGCGTGCTTTGGTCGGCGGTCGGTCGGATTTCAGGGAATGCACCGTTTCACGTCTGCGTCGTGAAACGGTAGGCGATGACTCCCCGGAAAATGGCGCCGGGTTCCAGGACCGTCGACGGGAAATGCGGGTGATTGGGGGCGTCGGGAAAGCCCTGCGGTTCGATGCAGAAGCCGCCGCGCCGCTGGAACGCCACGCCCCCCTTGCCCAGATCGCGCGGGACGGCGCCGGTCAGCGCGTTGCCGGAATAGAGTTGCGCGCCCGGCTCCGTGCTCGACACCTCCAGCACGCGGCCCGACGCCGGATCCTCGAACACCGCCACCAATCCAAACGCGCCGGGCGCCTTGTCGATGACCAGCGTGTGGTCGTAGCCATCGGCGTGACGAAGCTGTTCGTCGTCCGCGTCGATGCGCGCGCCGATGGGGTGAGGGCGGGTGAAGTCGAACGGCGTTCCGGCGACGGCGCGGATTTCGCCCGTGGGAATGGCGGTGGAGTCGATGGGCAGGAACGACCGCGCGTTCATCGTCAGCCGATGGTCGAGGATCGTCCCCCGCCCCGCCAAATTGAAAAAGGCGTGGCCGGTGAAGTTCACCACGGTGCGGCGGTCGGTGGTCGCCTCATACTCCAACCGCAGCGTGTCGCCGTCGAGCCGGTAGAGAACGGAGGAGCGCAGCTCCCCCGGATAGCCTTCTTCGCCATCGGCGTAGGTCAGGCTCATGCGGACGGCTCCGGGAGCGAGGCGTTCGGCGTCGAACACGCGAAAGCGGCTGCCTTTCAGCCCGCCATGCAGATGGTGCGCGCCGCCGTTCCGGGCCAAACGCCGCTCCACCCCGTCAAGCGTGAAGCGCCCATGGGCGATGCGATTGGCGAAACGCCCGATGAAGGCCCCCATCGACGGCTGTCCGCCCTGGATCGCCGCAAGGCTGTCATAACCCAACACCACGTCGCCCAACCGGCCCTGACGATCCGGGGCCAGAATCTGAACGATCCGCGCCCCAAAATCGCACAGATTGACGGTGACGCCGCCGTCGCCGGTCAGAGTCCACAACGCGGTCGGCGCTCCGTCGATTTCCCCGCGAAAGGCGGCGGGGGCGAGCGCGACGGGCGGCGGCGGCTCCGTCGTCGTCATGCCAAAAAATCATCCCGGATTGGGGTGAAGGCGTCGACCAGCACGGTCGGCTCCAGGATCGTCACGCCGTGCATCGTGCCGGGTGGCACGTAATAGCTGGCCCCCGGCCCCAAGCGCTGGGTTCCGTAGCCGTCCATCGTCAGATCGAGCGCGCCCGACACCACGTAACCAACCTGCTCATGCGGGTGGCTGTGCATCGGCGCGACGATGCCCGCCTTGAAGGTGAATTCGACCAGCATCAACCCGGCGCCATGGCTCAACACCCGGCGCTCGGCCCCCTCGGGCGTGATGACCGGCGTCTCTTGCGCCGCATCGGCCAAAATTTTCATGATTCAGCATCCTCGTCAGCAAAAGATCGGACGGAAAAGAAGGCCCGCCGCATGGGACATGCGCCGGGCCGCGAGTTGGGGAGGAACGCACGCTCAGAAAACGAACAGGCTCAATGGATCAGCAGGCGCGGCAACCACATGGAGAAGGCTGGCATGTAGGTCACAAGCCCCAGCGCCAAAATCAGCGCCGCGTAGAAGGGCATGATGGTCTTCATCACCTCGCCCACTGAAATCCCGCCGATGGCGCAGCCGACGAATTGCGTGGTGCCGACCGGCGGGGTGTTCAAACCCAGGGCGCAGTTGATGAGCATCACCATGCCGAACTGCACCGGATCCATGCCGTATTGCTGGGCGATGGGCAGGAAGATCGGCGTGCAGATCAGGATCGTGCTCGCCATGTCCATGAAGGTGCCGAGAACGAACAGGATGATGTTGATGAGCAGGAAGATGACCCAGGGGTTGGACGAAATGCCCGCCATCATCTCGCCGGTCAGATCGGCGACCCCATACAGCGCCATCAGATATTGGAACATGGTGGAGACGCCGATCAACAGCAGCACGACGCCGGTGGTCTTCACCGCTTTCATCGTCGCCGTGACGAATTTCGGCCAGGTCAGCGTCTTGTAGGCGAAAACGGTCAGGCCCAGCGAATAGACCACCGCCACCGACGCGCCTTCCGTCGCCGTGAAGATGCCCAGCAAAATGCCGCCCAGGATGATCGCCACGACGAACAGGCCGGGCAGAGCGTACAGGAAGGATTGGAGCACCGTCGGCCAGCCAGGGAAGGTTCCCGCCGGATAGCCGCGCTTCACCGCCACGAAATAGGCCGCCGCCAGCATGCACGCCGTCATCACCACCACCGGCATCAGCCCGGCGGCGATCAACGAGCCGATGGACACCTTGCCGCCCGCCGCCAGCGAATAGAGGATCATGTTGTGGCTGGTCGGCATCAACGCGCCGACCAGGGAGGCGTGCGTCGTCACATTCACGGCGTAATCGGTGTGGTAGCCCTCGCGCTTCATCATCGGAATCATCACCGATCCCATCGCCGACACGTCGGCCACCGGCGATCCCGACACGCCGCCGAACAGCGTGCAGGCGACGACGTTCGCCATGCCCAACCCGCCCCGGATGTGGCCGACCATGTTGCGGGCCAGCGTCACGATCTTGTCGGCGATGCCGCCATGCAGCATCAACTCGCCGGAAAAGACGAAGAAGGGAATCGCCAGGAAAGAGAAGATGTTCATGCCCGAGGTCATCTGTTGAAAGATGACGGCGCTGGGCAGCCCCTCATACATAATCGTGAAGAGCGACGAGAGGCCGATGGCGAAGGCGACGGGAACGCCCAGGATCAACAGACCGAAGAATGAGACGGAAAGGACGATCAATTCCATGTCGGCTCGACCTCTTCATGGCGCAGCAGGGCGAGCGTATGCTCGACGGAGAACAGGACGATCAGGCAACCCGACAGGCTGAGCGGGATGTAGCGTGAGATTTCCGGCAGGCCCAGATTGGGGATCAGGTAGGACGACACCGACATGCCAAGGATCCAGCCGTTGTAGGCCATCGCGGCGCCGAACCCGGCGACCAGGATGTGAATGACGATCTCGAACCAACGCTGAACATGCAGGGGCAGCAGCACGACCACCGAATCCATGCCGATGTGCCCGGCGTCGCGCACAGCGACCGCCGCGCCCAGCATCGTCACGTACAGCACCAGAACCAGGGCCAGACTTTCCGCCCAGGTCGGCGTCTGGTTGAAGACGTAACGTCCGACAACCTCATAAAAAACGATGGCGACGATGCTCATCAATCCTGTGACCGCGATCACCGTGCTGATCCGCGCCAGGGTGATGTTCACCGAGGTCAAAAGCCGCCGGGGTTGCGCGCGCGTTCCGCCGTCCACCAAGCAATCTTGCATCATGGCTGCTCCCAGGGGCCGGGGCGGGCGGCGGGCGTTGCGGAACGCCCGCCGTCCGAACCGGCCTTGATCGTTACTTGCTCTGTTGAATGCGGGTGACGAGGCTTTGCAGGGCCGGGGTGTTGGCGAACTTCTCGTAGACCGGCTTCATCGCGTCGATCAGTTCCTGCTTGTTGGCGATGGTGGTGATCTGGGCGCCGCCCGCCTCCACCAGCTTGCGGGAATTGATCTCGCGCTCGTCCCACAGCTTGCGCATGTAGGGAACGGAGTCCTTGGCCGCCTTGCGGATCAACGCTTGATCGTCCTTCGACAGCCGGTCCCAGATGGGCTTGGAGAAGACCAGCACTTCCGGGGCCAACGAATGTTCGGTCAGGCTGTAATAGCGGGCCGCTTCAAAATGGCGGGAGGATTCATAGCTCGGCCAGTTGTTCTCGGCCCCATCGACGATGCCGGTCTTCAGCGCGGTGTAGACCTCGCCATAGGGCATCGGCGTCGGGTTGGCCCCCAGCGCGTTGACCATGCCGACGAAGAGTTCCGAGGGCTGGACGCGGATCTTCAGGCCCTTGAAATCCTCAAGCGACTTGATCGGCTTTTTGGCGGTGTAGAAGGAGCGCGATCCGCTGTCGTAAAAGGCCAGACCAATCAGCCCCTGCGCTTCCATCGCCTTCAGAATGTCCTCGCCGATGGGGCCGTCCAGCACGTTGCGCATGTGGGCGGTGTCGCGGAAGATGAAGGGCAACACGGTGACAAGAGTTTCCGGAACGACGCTGTTCAAGGCGCCGACGTTGATCCGCATCATGTCGAGGCCACCAAGCTTCAACTGCTCGATGGTGTCCTTTTCCGTGCCCAGCGCGCCCGAGGGGAACACGCGGATGTTCATCTTGCCGCCAGTTTTCTCGGCAAGCGCGCGGCCCATCTGCTTGACCGCTTCAACGGTCGGATAGTCGGCGGGGTGGACGTCGGCGGAGCGGAAATCGCGCGCTTGGGCGGTCATGGGCGCGGTCAGGGCGACCGTCGCGCCAAAAGTGAGCGCCGCAGCGACGGCCAGTGAACGAAGCAACCCGGACATCAACGTCTCCTCCGTTGTTGTTCGCGCGCGGCGGCAAGGCCGCGTTCGCGTTTGGTGTGTGGGGTCTGGATAAGGCTGACGCACGGCGCGACGCCGTGCGCCGCGCCAACGCCTTTGTTCATCAACAAAAACGAATGAATTGTGGAAAACCCGTAACCCGTTCAGAACCGTATGCGGGTTCTGTCAGACAACTGACCCGAAATTCTCAGACAACCACCATCGATTCCTGTCTCAATCCGGGATCGCTTGTGGATTCTCCTTATTTCTTTCTTACGTCACTTTGCGCATTCATATCGTCAACGGGGTTGCACCTGTTCAATGGCGTCCGATTTGTGTGGATCGGCTTGGCCAGCTCTGCGTTTGGAGCGGCGGCTTTCGACGACTCCGCAAACACTTTGTTTGGCCAGCCATTGATTGGACCCGCTAAAGCCACTCTAGCCGCGTCGCGCGCAAGTGGTCAAGTGGTAAGATGACTTTGTGCGGCGTCTGAACGATTCAGGGTTCGCAGGGCGGCGCGTTGACGATGGGGCGAACGAGATGTCAAACAAGGCGACGATGGCAGTGACGCAAACAGCGGCGACCCAGGATCCCCACGGCTCCAAGCACGCCGACGAAACCAACGGCCCATGGTATTCCGGGCTGCGCGGCAAGCTGATGATCGCCATCGGCGTGGTTCTGTCGGGCACGCTGATCGCGGCGGCGGTGGCCTTGGCCGGTTACGCCAACGTGCGCGCCACCATCGACGTCATCGTTGGGCAGGCCGTCCCCGCCATGAAAGAGGGCATGTCCGTCGCCCAGCAAGCCGAACGGCTGGTCGCGCTGGCCCCCGCCCTGTCGTCGGCCAGCGACGTCAAGACGCGCGAAGAGGTGTCCGCCCGCATCCAGCAGGCCCGTCAAGAGTTCGCCAACCGCCTGGATCGCCTGCGGGCCACCGGGTCGGGCGGCGAGCAGCTCGCCGCCATCGAAGAGGCGTCAAAGGCCCTGCTTGGCAATCTGGCCCAGTTGGACGCCGCCGCCGCCGAACGGGTTCGCCACGCCGGACAGCGGGCCGCCCTGCTGCCCAAACTGCTGGAGGCCGACGGCCAGATCCAGAAATTCACCGCTCCCTGGCGCACCGTGATGGCCAACGAAGAGGAGCAGGCGCGCGAGACCCTGGCCGACGCCGATTCGTCCGCCGATGAGTTGCGCGGCGCCGCCGACACGCTGAACGATGTCAGCAAGCGGGCCAAGCCGCTGATCGGCGTGATCGAGGAAGCCACCAGCGCCCGCAACATGCTGTTGGAAGCCTCTGGAAGCAGCGACGAGCAACGCTTGTCCATCATCGAAACCCGGTTGGGTCTGGTCTTCGCCAACCTCGCCAACGCCGCCGCTCTGCTGCCGGAAAAACTGGCCGCCGCCATTGGCGCCCAAACCAAAGCGTTGCGGAGCATAGCCCTTGGCGACAACGCCCTGATTGAGTCGCGCCGCAAGGAGTTGGCGATCCAAAGCCAGTCCTTGGCTCTGCTGGAGAGCAACCACGCCCTGACCGAGCGGATGGCGACCAGCATCGCCGCGATGGTGCAGAATCAGGAACGCGGCATCGCGGCGGCCAGCGGCGCCACCGGGCGGATGCTGGACAACAGCCGTTTGACGCAAATCGCCGTCAGCGTGGTCAGCGTCATCGTGTCGATTCTCGTTGTCTGGCTTTATGTCGGGCGCAGCGTGGTGCGGCGGTTGATGACGTTGAAAAGCGGCATGCGGCGCATCGCGGCGGGCGATCTCGACACCGACATCGCGCTGGACGGGCGCGACGAGATCGCCGAAATGGGCGCGGCCCTGCGAATCTTCCGCGACACCGCGCGGGAGGTCGAACACACCCGCGCCGAAGCCGAAAGCGAGCGGACGCGGGCGGCGGGCGAGCGGCGGCAGGCGATGCTGACCATCGCCGATCAATTTGAAAGCGGCGTCAAGATCGTGGTGGAAACCGTGTCCGCCGCCGCCACCCAGATGCACGAAACCGCGTCCACCATGGTGGAAACCGCCGAGGACACCTCCCGCCAAGCGGGCAGCGCGGCGGCGGCGGCGCAACAGGCGTCCAGCAACGTGGACAGCGCGGCCTCGGCGGCGCATCAACTGTCGCTGTCGATCAGCGAGATCTCCCGCCAGGTGACGGAATCGGCGACGATCACCGGGCAGGCGGCGCAGGACGCCCAACGCACCGACGCCACCATGCGCAGCCTGAACGACGCCGCCACCCGGATTGGCGCCGTGCTGGATCTCATCACCGACATCGCCGGGCAAACCAACCTGTTGGCGTTGAACGCCACCATCGAAGCGGCCCGCGCCGGGGAGGCGGGCAAGGGCTTCGCCGTCGTGGCCTCAGAGGTCAAACAACTCGCCAGCCAAACCGCCAAGGCGACCGATCAAATCGCCGGGCAAGTCGGCGCGATGCAAACCGCCACCAACGAGGCGGTTGGCGCCATCCGCACGATTGGCGCCACCATCGCCCGACTGAACGACATCGCCACCGGCATCGCCGCCGCCGTCGAGGAGCAAGGCGCGGCGACGGCGGAAATCGCCCGCAACGTCCAACAGGCGGCGGGTGGCACGGCGCAGGCGTCGGAAAACATCGGGCAGGTCCGCACCGCCGCCGGACAGACCGGCGAATCAGCGCAAGCCGTGCTGTCGGTCGCCGGGCAGGTGTCGAACGAAACCTCCCGCCTGTTGCAGCAGATCGACCGCTTCCTGCGTCAGGTCCGTTCGGCGTGATTTGGCGGCGGCGATGCGCGCCGCCGCTTAGACGTCTTGGTGCTGGTCGGTGATGCGCTGGCGGGCGCGGTTGATGTGGTAGCGCATGGCGAGGTTGGCGGCGTCGGCGTCGCCCATGGCGATGGCCTCGTAAATCCGGCTGTGCTCGTCCAAAACCCGGCGGATCCGCTGGTCGGAGCCTTCGCGCGTGATGTTCAGCGCCACCGCCATGGAGTTTTCAATCGCGGCGTGCAGGGATTCCAGGATCGAGACGAACATCTCGTTGCAACTGGCCTCCGCCACCGCGCGGTGAAAGGCGAAATCGGCGGCGCTGGCCGACGCGCGGGCCTCGACCACCCGGCCCAGATCGTCGAGCGCCGCCTTGATCTGGCCAAGCTGTTCCGACGAACGGCGTTTGGCGGCGAGCGCCGCCGCTTCCCCCTCCAACGGCACGCGCAACTCGTAGCAGCGCAGGATTCCGGCGATGTCGGACGCCCCGGCGATGGCGATCAAGCCCTGCGGCGGGCGGCGCTGCACATAGGTGCCCGATCCCTGGCGGGCGACGACCAGACCATCGGCCTGCAACAGCATCATGGCTTCGCGCACCACAGGGCGCGAAACCTCGAACATCAGGCACAGTTCCTTTTCCGACGGCAGCTTGTCGCCCTCTTTCAGCGCGCCGGACACGATCTGCTCCAGGATTTGTCCATAAAGCTGATCGCCCAGCCGCTCCTTGCGCTTGGGCTGCAACGTCAAACCGGCCATCTTCGCCATTCCCAACACCTGCCACAACAGATCCTACAGATCATGTTAGCAGACAAGTTGACCTATAGGAACGCCGCAATTGGGAGTATTGGCCAACGCCGACAAGACCGGCGACCCACGTCGCCAGCCCACATGCGATCCAGACCCTGAAAAAAATCCGCCTTCTCTTTTTAAAAACTCTCCATCGCTGTGAAGGATTCAGGCCGACCCGCGTGGCGGGCGGTCGTCGATGAAACAGTCCGGCTCCTCGATGCGGAAGGCGTCGATGCCCTCGCGCAGCTTTTCCAGATGATGCTTGATCGCGCGGGCGGCGCCGTCGCCGTCATGGGCGGCGATGGCGGCGACCACCGCCGCGTGCTCACCGATCACCCGCTCCATCCGGCCCGGTTCGGGCAGGGTCAGACGGCGGTAACGGTCGATCTGCACCTTGACCTGTTGGATCAGCGTCCACACGCCGGGCAAGCCGGCGGCCTCGGACAAAGCCGCGTGGAAATCCTCGTCGGCCAGATGGAAGCCGTCCCGGTCCGCCGCCGCCGCCATGGCGCGTTGCCGGTCGATGATCGCCGACAGGCGCGCGACCTGATCCGCCGTCGCCCGTTCGGCGGCGTGGCGCACGCTGGCCTCTTCCAGCGCCGAGCGGATGACGATGGTTTCCGGCAGATCGGACAGCGGGATGCGGGCGACGAAGGTGCCGGATTGCGGAAACACCTCGATCAAGCGTTCCGAGGCCAGCTTCAGCACGGCCTCGCGCACCGGGGTGCGGCTGACGCCATGGGCCTGAGCCAGATCCTTTTCGCTGATCGGTTCGCCCGGCTTGCGGTGCAAGCCCAGGATTTCAGCGCGGAGCTGCTGGTAGACCTGTTGGGCTGCGGTCAAGCCACGCTCGCGGGCCACCGCCGCCGGTTTTGGCGCTCGCCGGCGCGGCCCGTTCAGAGCCGGGCCGGAGGCGGAAGCGTCATCCGCCGCCGTCATGCCGCCCCCCGCAGTTCCGCGACAACCGCCGCCGTCGCCTCCGCCGGAACGATGGCGCCGGGATGGCCAATGACGATTCCGGCCAGCCGATGGCCAAGCCGCGCCGCCGCCGCGATCCCCTGCCCGGCTTGCCGCGCCGCCAGATAGCCCGCGCAAAAGCTGTCGCCCGCCGCCGTCGTGTTCACCACCCGCGTCACCCGCGTCGCCGGAACCTCATCAACCGCGCCGCCCTGCTCCCACACCAGACAGCCGTCGCCACCGTTCTTCACGATGATTTCGCTGGCGCCAGCCGCGCGCCAACGGTCGATGATGGCCGTGGGAGCTTCCGCGCCGAACAGCAACGCCTCGTCCTCCACCCCCGACAGCACGATGTCCACTCGGCCCGAGAGCGCGGCGTAGGCGTCGCGGGCGGCGTCCAGGCTGGGCCAACCGCGCGGGCGCAGGTTGGTGTCGAAGGCCACCTTGGCCCCGGCGGCGCGCGCCCGGTCCAGCGCCGCGTGCAACCGCGCCCGCCCCTCCTCGCCATAGAGCGACAGGGAAATGCCGGACAGCATCAACAACCCGTAACCGGGCAAGGCGTCCACCAGGGGCGCCGCGTCGGGGTGGGTGAACAGCTCGCGCGCCGGGGCGCGGTCGCGCCAATAGAAGAAGGAGCGTTCGCCCGTGGCGTCGGTTTCGATCACGTACAGGCCGGGCATCCGCCCGGGCAGACGGACGACGCGGCCCGTGCCGACGCCCTCCGCCGCCCAAGCCGTCAGCATGTCGGCGCTGTAGGGATCATCGCCCAGCAGCGTCACATAATCGACCGCCACGCCCAGCCGGGCCAGATACAGCGCGCAATTCAGCGTGTCGCCGCCGAAGCCGAAGCGGGCGGTTCCGTCGCCGGTCCGCCGGATCTCCACCATGCACTCACCGATGGCCGCGATGCTCGTCATTCTCAAACGCTTCCCTTGCCTGCAAAATGAGTCACCAGCGCGTCGCGCATCATCCGCGCCATGCGCGCCCGCGTCTCTTCCGTCGCCGAACCGACATGGGGCAGCAGCACGATGTCGGGATGGCCGATCAATTCCGGGCGCGGCGTCGGTTCATGCTCGCACACGTCCAGCCCGGCCCCGGCGATGGTCCCGTTGGCCAGCGCCGCCAACAGCGCGTCCTCGTCCACCACGCTGCCGCGCGCCACATTCACGACGACGCCACCCGGCCCCAACGCGCGCAAAACCGCCGCGTTCACCAGATGGCGCGTTTCTGGCCCGCCTGGACAACAGACCACCAGAAGGTCGGACGCCGCCGCCAAACCCTCCGCCGTCGGGTGGAAGGGATAGGGGAAGGCCGCCTTTTCGCGTGGCCCGTGATAGGCGACCGACAGGCCGAACACCGCCGCCCGCGCGGCGATGGCCGCCCCGATGTGCCCCAGCCCGATGATTCCCAACCGCCGCCCGGCCAAACTGCGCGACAGCGGAAAGGCTCCCTCGGCCCAGGCCCCGGCCCGAACGAAGCGTTCCGCCGCCGAGAAGCGGCGCAGCGTCGCTAGCATCAGCGCGATGGCCGTGTCGGCCACGTCGTCGGTCAGCGCCGCCGACGTGTTGGCGATCGCCAGACCGCGCCGCCGCGCCGCGCCCAGATCGACATAGTCCAATCCGGCGCTGTAGGAGGACAGGATTTCCAGATTGGGCAGCGCCTCCAGCAGCGCCGCCGTCACCGGAACCGGCGGACGCGCCGCCAGCCCCCGGATGCGCGGAGCCAGTTCGGCGAAGCCGGGGGACTCGACCACCTCCGGCCCATGCACAAGGAAGCGCTCCGCCAGATCCTCGGCCACGCCGGGGGGCATGGGCGCGGTGAGCAGAATGTCGATGCCGGTCTGGCTCATCGTGGGGTCAGCCCTGCACGGTGGTCTGGCGCTGGCTGCCCAGCCCGTCGATGCCCAGCGTCACCACGTCGCCCGCCTTCAGATAGGTCGGCGGCTTCTGCCCCATGCCGACGCCCGGCGGCGTGCCGGTCGAAATGATGTCGCCGGGTTGCAGCGACATGAAGCGCGACAGATAGGACACCAGGAAACGCACGCCATAGACCATCGTCGCCGTGCTGCCGTTCTGGTAACGGTGGCCGTTGACCTCCAGCCACATCGGCAGGGCCTGCGGGTCGGCGACCTCGTCGCGCGTCACCAGCCAGGGGCCGGTCGGGCCGAAGCTGTCCGCCGATTTTCCCTTGGTCCATTGGCCGTGATGTTCGGTCTGGAAGGCGCGCTCCGACACGTCGTTGATGACGCAGTAACCGGCGACATGCTCCATCGCGTCCTCTTCGGACACGTATTTCGCCGTCTTGCCGATGACGACGCCCAACTCGACCTCCCAATCGGTCTTGAACGAGCCGCGCGGGATTTCGATGACGTCGTTCGGGCCGGTGATGGCGCTGGTCGCCTTCATGAAGATGATCGGTTCCGGCGGCACGGTCGCCCCGGTTTCCGCCGCGTGATCGGAGTAATTCAGGCCGATGCAGATGAATTTCCCGGTCCCGGCGACGCATGGCCCCAGACGCGGATCGCCCACCACCAACGGCAGTGACTCCGGATCCAGCGTGCGCAGCGCGTCCAGCCCTTCAGGCGACAGCACAGCGCCCGCGATGTCGGGGACTTGGGCGGACAGGTCGCGGATGCGGCCCACGGAATCGAGCAGACCGGGCTTTTCCTGGCCGACCGGGCCGTAACGAAGCAGTTTCATCGGAGTTCCCCGTGAATGTGAAACAGTGTCAAGCCGCCCAACCGCCATCGATCACATGGACCGCCCCGGTGGTGTAGCCCGCCGCGTCGGAGGAAAGATAGACCACCAGCTCGGCGATTTCCTCCGGCTTTCCCAACCGCCCGATGGGCTGGCGGGCGACGAAAGCGGCGCGGGTGGTCGCATAATCGCCCTGCGCGCGCAAGCGCTCCTCCAGCGAGGGGGATTCGACGGTGCCGGGGCAGACGACGTTGCAGCGAATTCCGCGCCCGATGAAATCGGCGGCGACCGCCTTGGTCAAGCCGATCACAGCCGCCTTGGTCAGGCTGTAGACGTAGCGGTTCGGCACCGCTTTCACGCTCGACGCAACCGACGC
The DNA here is from genome assembly GCF_003590795.1 of Azospirillum cavernae. GTDB lineage: Bacteria > Pseudomonadota > Alphaproteobacteria > Azospirillales > Azospirillaceae > Azospirillum > Azospirillum cavernae. Next base: position 478,161 of record NZ_QYUL01000003.1, on the reverse strand, counting down.
CATGTTGACGATGGAGCCGCCGCCCTTCTCCACCATGCCGGGCAGCGCGGCGCGGATCATCCGGTGCATGGATTTGACGTTCAGATCGACGCTGACATCAAAGGCGTCGTCGTCGCAGTCCAGAATCGTGCCGCTGTGGACGAAGCCCGCGCAGTTGAACAGCGCGTCCACCGGCCCGATGTCGGCCACCGTCGCGGCGATGGCGGCGGCGTCGCGCAGGTCGAGCCGCCGGGTGGTCACGCCGGGAAGGGCGGCGAGGTCGGCCAAGCGCGCGTCGTTGATGTCGAGCGCCCAGACCCGCGCGCCCTCCCGCGCGAAGGCCTCCACCGTCGCCCGGCCAATGCCTTGCGCGGCGGCGGTGATGATGGCGGTTTTGCCGTGAAGTCGTCCGGGCATGGTTGGTCCTGATGTTGCGGCAGGAACAGGCCCCCTCCCCGACTCTCCCCCGCTGCGCGGGAGAGGGAGATTGTGGCGGAAGCCGAACCTGTCCCCTCTCCCGCGCAGCGGGGGAGGGTTAGGGAGGGGGCGCGCGGCGTGACCTTTGCGCGTCTCACTGACGCGTCAGCAAATCCGCAGGCAGATCGCGGTCGTGAAAGGACGAGAAGATGGCGTTCATCTTGCCATTCTCGAAATTGGTCTTAAGCCAAGCGTTCACCCACGCCTTCAGCCGGTCCTCGCCCTGTGGCAGCGCGATGCCGAGATTCAGCTCCTGCTGAACGAATTTGACCTTCAACAGGCTTTGCGGGCGTTTTTCGTTCATCGCCGCCAGCACGGCGGTTTGGGTGGACACGACGTCGACCTGCCCCGACACGGCGGCGGTGATGAGCGTCGCGTCATCCTCGAAACGCAATATCTCCGCCCCCTTGGCCCCCTTCGTCACCATGCTGTCGTTGACGGTGGCGCGGGTCAGACCGATCTTTTTGCCATTCAGGTCATCATACCCCTTGATCGCGTTGTCGGCGGTTCCAGCGACGATGATGTCGAGCGTCGCGTAGGGAATCGTGAAATCCACCACCTTCTTGCGTTCCGGCGTGATCGCCAGCGTGGCGATCAGAAGATCGGCCTTGCGGGTTTGGATGGTCGGCACCCGGGCGGCGTTGGTGATCTCCACCAGCTCCAACTCAACGCCCATGTCGCGGGCCAGCAGCCGGGCGGTTTCCACGTCGGAGCCGGTGGCCTTCACGTTCTTGTCGACAAAGGCGAAGAGCGGAATGCCCATCGCCACGGCGATGCGGATCTTTTTGGCCTTCAGGATGTCGTCCAACTGGTCGGCGTGGGCCACCGGCGCGGCGGCCAGCCACAGGGCGGCGACGGCGGTCACGGTGGCGGCGAGAAGTTTGCGGATGCGCATCGTCGGTTTCCTCCAGTTTTGTTTTTTGAAAAGGGCGAGCGTCACAGGCCGTTGGCCAGAAAGGCGCGCAGTTCGGGCGTTTGCGGGTCGTCCAGCATCGCGCCGGGGCCGGTTTCCCAGACGCGGCCCTGATGCATGAAAATCACCCGGTCGGCGACGCGGCGGGCGAAGGCCATTTCATGCGTGACCACCGCCATCGTCATGCCGCCCTGGGCCAGAATTTCCATGACGCGCAGCACCTCCCCGGTCAGTTGCGGGTCGAGCGCCGAGGTCACTTCGTCGAACAGCATCACCTTCGGCTGCATCGCCAGCGAACGGGCGATGGCGACGCGCTGCTGTTGACCGCCGGACAGTTGCTCAGGGTAGGCGTCGATCTTCTCGGCCAGCCCGACCCGTTCCAGCGACGACAGCGCCAGCGCGCGGGCGTCGCGGGTCGGCAGCTTCTTCACCCGGCGCGGGGCCAGCGTGATGTTTTCCTCCACCGTCAAATGGGGGAAGAGGTTGTAGCTTTGGAACACCATGCCGACATCCTGGCGCAGCGCGCGCAGATCAAGGTCGGCGTGGTCGATGCGGTGGCCGCAGACCTCCAGCGTGCCGGATTGGATGGTTTCCAGTCGGTTGATGCAGCGCAGCGCCGTGCTCTTGCCCGAACCGCTGCGCCCGATGATGGCGACCACCTCGCCCTTGTCGATCTCGAACGACACGCCCTTCAGCACCTCGACGCTGCCGAAGGATTTGTGGATGTCATGCAGCTTGACGACGGCCGACATTGAGCTTCCTCTCAAGCGAACGGCTCCAGCGCGACAGCGGGTAGCACAGGGCGAAATACAGAACGCCCGCGATCCCGAAGACGAGGAACGGCGTGAACAGCGAGTTGTTGACGACCTGCGCCGCGCGGGTCAGTTCGACAAAGCCGACGACCGAGGCGAGCGAGGTGCTTTTGAGAACCTGGACCAGAAAGCCGACGGTCGGCGGCGTGGCGATGCGCGCGGCTTGCGGCAGGATGACGTCGACCAGCGTTTGCCAACGGGTCAGCGCCAGCCCCTCCGCCGCCTCCCACTGGGTGCGCGGCACCGATTCCACGCAGCCGCGCCAGATTTCGCCGAGAAAGGCGCTGCAATAGACCATCAGCGACACCCCGGCGGCGAGCAGCGGCGGCAGTTCGATCCCGACGACGCCCAGACCGAAATAGACGACGAACAGCACGATCAACAGCGGCGTGCCTTGGATCACTTGGACATAGACGAAAGAGATCTGCCGCAAAAGGCGCGTGCGCGCGGTGCGCATCAGCATGACGCCGAACCCGGCGACGCTGCCCAACAGGAAGGCCAACGCCGACAGCACGACCGTCCACATCATGCCCTGAAGCAGATAGACCAGATGGTTGATGGTGAAGCTTCCGCCCATGATGGTTCCCTCCGGCCTTACAACGGCGTGCCGAGACGGCGGCGGCGCGGAAAAATCGCCTGCCCGAACAGGTGAAAGGCCAGCTTCAGCAGCATCGCCAAAACGAAATACAGCCCGGCGACGACGATGAAGGTTTCAAAGGAGCGGAAGCTTTCCGACTGGACGGAGTTCGCCACGCCGGTCAACTCCTCCGCCGAAATCTGCGAGGTGACGGAGGATGACAGCATCATCAGCACGAACTGCCCGGTCAGCGACGGATAGACCCGCTCCAGCGACGGGCGCAGGATGACGTCCCAATAGATTTGCGGAACCGACAGGCCCAACGCCTCCGCCGCCTCGATCTGGCCGGGATGGATGGTGTCCATGCCCGCCCGCACGATTTCGGCGGTGTAGGCGCCGACGTTGAAGACCATGGTCAGCACGGCGGCGGCGAAGATCGGCAGCCTCAACCCGGCGGACGACAGGCCGAAGAAGATGAAGAAGATCTGGATCAGATAGGGCGTGTTGCGCACCACCTCGACATAGGCGCCGCACAGGGCCGCCAGCCATTTGCGCTTTCCCCGCCGCCCGATGGCGCACAGCACGCCGATGACCAGACCAAAGACGCAGGCGATGACCGTCATTTCCAACGTCATCAGCGCGCCGCGCAGAAACTCCGGCCAGTATTCTTGCAGGCTGGCGAAGTCGAACGTGTATTTCACAAGGCGTCCTCCCGATGTCAGCCCGGCTTGGCGTCGGGTCTTTGGTGATTGTGGGGAAAAAGGCCCTTGCGGCGCTTGCCCCCTCCCCAACCCTCCCCCGCTCACGCGGGAGAGGGGGCCTTATGAACAGGGGCACGCCATCCCCTCTCCCGCGTGAGCGGGGGAGGGTTAGGGAGGGGGCATGGCGAAACAACTCACCGCGCCATCCACCCGCCATCGACCGGCAGCACCACGCCATGCACGTAATCCGACGCGGCGGAGGCCAGGAACACGGCGGCGCCGCCCAACTCCTTGGGTTGGCCCCAGTGACCGGCGGGGATGCGGGCCAGGATGTCGGCGTTGCGTTTTGGATCGTTGCGCAGGGCTTCGGTGTTGTTGGTGTCGAAATAGCCGGGCGCGATGGCGTTCACGTTGATCCCCTTGCCCGCCCATTCGCAGGCCAGCAGCCGGGTCAGCCCGGCCAGACCACTTTTGCTGGCGGTGTAGGACGGGATGCGGATGCCGCCCTGGAAGGACAGCAGCGAGGCGATGTTGATGATCTTGCCGCCGCGCCCGTCGCCGATCATCGCCCGGCCCACCGCCTGGGTCAGAAAGAAGGTGGTCTTCAGGTTGACGTTCATCACGTCGTCCCAATCGGCTTCGGTGAAGTCCACCGCGTCGGCGCGGCGGATGATGCCCGCGTTGTTGACCAGAATGTCCACCCGCGCGCCGGTCGCCTGCGCCTGCTCCATCACCGGGGCGACGGCGGCGACGCTCGACAGATCGGCGCGGATCTCCTGAAAGGGAACGCCGGTGGCCGCGACCAACCCCGCCGTTTCGTCCATGGCGGAACGGCCCACGGCGATGATCCCGGCCCCGGCCTCGGCCAACGCCACGGCGACGGCTTGGCCCAAGCCGGTGTTGGCCCCCGTCACCAGCGCCGTTTTGCCGGTCAGATCAAAGGGGGAGCGGCTCATCGCAGCGTCTCCATCGGGATCCAATCCATGTCGGTGTAATCGACGTTGTCGCCGCCCATGCCCCAGATGAAGGCGTAGTTGCTGGTGCCGACGCCGGAATGGATCGACCAGCTTGGCGAGATCACCAGCTCGTCGCTCTTCACCACGATGTGGCGGGTTTCCGTCGGCTCGCCCATCAGGTGGAAGATGCGGGCGTTCTCGGCGAGGTCGAAGTAGAAATACACCTCGCAACGGCGGCCATGGCTGTGGGCGGGCATGGTGTTCCACATGCTGCCCGGCTCCAACTGCGTCAGCCCCATCACCAGTTGGCTGGTCTCGCAGACGCCCGGCAGGATGTATTGGTAGATCACCCGCTTGTTGGAGGTCGCGCCGTCGCCGACCGCCATCGTCTTGGCCTGATCCTGGCGGATGAGGCGGGTTTCAAAACGGGCGTGGGCGGGCGTGCTCATCAGATAGAATTTGGCCGGGTCGGTCGGATCGACGCTTTCAAAGCGGACGTCCACGCTCTCCTTGCCAATGTAGAGCGCGTCGCGCTTGCCCATCTCGTAAGTCGTTCCGTCCACCACCACGCGGCCCGGCGCGCCGACGTTGAACACGCCCATCTCGCGCCGCGCCAAAAAGGTGGGGGAGCCGATTTCCTTCGGCGCGGTCAACGCGACTGAGTCCGTCGTCGGCAATACGCCACCCACCACCACCCGGTCCACCGTGCTGTAGGTCAGATGGATTTCGTTCGGCTGGAACAGCTTTTCCATCAGGAAATGACGACGCAACGCGGCGGTGTCGTAACCCTTGGCGTCGTCGGGGTGCGGCGCGTAGCGAAGATCGATGTTCATGCTGTCTCCCTGGGGGCCGACGGGGAAAGGGTGGGCTGGGAAGCCGCGCTTCGCCCGGTCAAGCCGTCCTGCTGGCGGAGCGCTGGCGAGCGCCGGTGTCTGGAGGCAGCAATAGGATATACTAGTATATCAGTCAAGCGGGAATCCATCGCCCCACGAACAGAGTTGTCCGCCAACAGTGTGTAGCCCGGCTTCATATCGCCCTCGACGAAGGCTGATTCTTGTAGTACAGCTACAAAATCAACCTGTGGACCCCCCATGCTCGCCAGCCTGCACGCCTCCCTGCCGCATCTGCGCCGCGCCGAATTGGCGGTGGCTCAGGTTGTGTTGGCGGCGCCGGACGCGGTGGTGGGCGACAGCATCGCCCAGCTCGCCGCGAAGGCGGAGGTCAGCGAGCCGACGGTGGTCCGCTTCTGCCGGGCGGTGGGGTTCGCCGGGTTCCAGGATTTCAAACTGCGCCTCGCCCAGCATCTGGCGGCCAGCGCCGCGCGGGCGCAGGTCGCGGACGGCGCCTTGGCCCTGGTGCGCGATCTGTCGCCCGACGACAGCGTGTCGAGCGCGGCGGAAAAGGTGATGAACCGATCCATCGACGCGCTGGTCCGCCTGCGCGACACGTTGGACGCCACGGCGCTGGAACGCGCCGCGCGGCGGCTGACTCAGGCGGGCCGGGTGGAGATCGTCGGCGTCGGCGCGTCGGGATCCGTCGCCATCGACGCCCATCACAAGCTGTTCCGCCTGCTGCCCTCGGTCGCCGCGTCGTCGGACGCGCATTTGCAAACCATGGCGGCGGCGACGCTTGGCCCCAACGACGTTCTGTTGACGATTTCCAAGACCGGCACCAGCGCCGAGATCCTCGACGCCGCGACCATCGCGCGCGACGGCGGCGCCTGCGTCATCGCCATCACCAGCGCCCGCGCGCCGCTGGCGGCGCTCGCCGATCTGCTGCTGGCGGTGGAGGTGGACGAGGACACCGCCGTGCACACGCCGATGGCCTCGCGCCTGGCGCAATTGGCGCTGGTGGACGCGCTGACCGTCGCGGTCGGCCTGCTGTCGCCGCCCGAAACCAACCAGCGGCTTGCCCGCATCAAGGCCGCGCTGCGCGGTCGCCACCGGATGGCGGTCGTTCCGCCAGCCGCCCAACCGCTCGCCAATCTCTTGCCCGCGAAGGACGCGCCATGACCGACACCCCCGCCGCGATTCTCGACCAGCTCGCCGCCTTTGGCGTGGTGCCGGTGATCCGCAACAGCTCCGCCGATCTGGCGCGCACCGCCATGACGTGGCTGCGCGAGGCGGGTTACGGCACCTTTGAAATCACCATGACCACCCCCGGCGCGGTCGGCCTGATCGCCGAGCTGAGCGCCCAGGGCGGCGCCCTGATCGGGGCCGGAACCGTGCTGACCGCCGCCGGCGTCGCCGAGGTGGTCGCGGCGGGCGCCCGCTACGTCGTTTCCCCCTGCGTCGTGCCGGAGGTGGCCGCCGCCTGCCGCGCCCATGGCGTGGCCTGCCTGATGGGCGCGTTGACCCCGACCGAGGTCCACGCCGCCATTCTGGCCGGGGCCGACGCCATCAAGATCTTCCCGGCCTCCACCGTCGGCCCGGCGCACATCAAGGCGCTGAAATCGGTGTTCCCCGGCGTGCGCTTTGTCCCCACCGGCGGCATCGACGCGGGCAACGTCGCGGCCTATGTCGCGGCGGGCGTCGCCTGCGTCGGCGCGGGCGGCAAGCTGGTCGATGAATCGCTGGTCAAGCGCGGCGACCGCGACGGAATTTTGAACGCTGGACGCCAGCTTCTGGACGCTTACAAGGCGGCCAAGGCGGCGTGACCTGGAGCGGGGGGCGGGTCGATACGCCCCCCGCTCCATTTTTCTTTTGTCAGAATTGCTGTCAGGCGCGCAGGTAGCTCCAGCCCTCGGCCTGCGCCTCGGCGATGTCGAGAACCGCCGCCGGAACCACCGTCAGCCCGCCCGCCTCGCGGCCCAGCGCCTTCAGGCTGTTGCCGCAGATCCGCAGCACGGAATCGGTCGCCGGATCGGGCTGGTCCAGCGCCGCCGCGACCGCCCCGGCGTTGGCGACGATGCGAATCTCCGCGTCGGGCCGCAGTTTCCGCAGATTGGCGGCGTTGCGCCGCCCCCGTTCCAGCGCGCCCGGCGTCGGCGCGTGGATGACCAACCGCAACAGCGCTTGTTCCATGGTTCAGCCCGCCTTCGCCGCTTCGTAAAAGGAATGGTCGAACAGCGCGTCGATGTCCACCGGATCGGTGATTTGCCCCAGGCTTTGCTGGAAGGCCTGCATCCGCTTGGTGGAATCCACGATGCGGCGCGGGTCGTCGACGAAGTTGGTGGCGCCGGAGGTCAACGCCGCCCGCATCACCGCCGGTTCGATCAACCCCTTGCCAATCGCCTCGGTGACGATCACCGCTGTCCGGTCGGGGTTGGCGTTGGCGAAGGCGGTGGCGCGGATGTGCAGCTTGACCAGCGTGGCGACCGCCGCAGGGTCGCGCTTGATCGCCGCCTCCGTCACCGCCAGGATCGCGCCGGGCTGTTGCGGGAACAGGCTGCCCGCCTTGGCGACGATGCGCGCGTCGGGCAGGCGGGTTTGCACCAGCGTCAAGGTCGGTTCCAGGATCGACGCGCCATCGACCGCGCCCGACAGCAGCGCCTGCTGCACCTGCTCGTCGCCCATGCCGACGATCTGAATGTCGCTGGCGGGGATCTTCGCCACCTCTTGCGTCCAATAGCGCAGCACCGTGTCGGGGACGGAACCGGCGGGCAGGCTGGCGATTTTGGCCGGGCGGCCCTGCGCGGCGCGGAAGGCGGCGAATCCCTCCGCCGGGCTGGACGCGCTGGCGGTGACGGCGGCAAACGGGCCGCGCCCGATCAAGGCGACCTGATCGATGACGTTCGCCGCGACCACCTTCACCGCCACCCCCTTGGAGCGCGCGATCATCACCGGGCCGATGCCGACATAGGCGACGTCCAGCGTGCCAGAGGCCAAGGCCTGAATCATCGCCGGACCCGATTGGAAGCTGGTCAGCGTCAACTCCAACCCCGCCTCTTTCGCCCAGCCCTCTCGCGACAACACGTAAAGCTGGGTCATCGGGATGATCGGGATGTAGCCGACCCGCAAGGGCGTGGCGGCGGCGGACAGGCGCGGCAGCGCGACGCTTCCGGCCAGAGCGACGGCGGACGCCAGCAGGGCGCGGCGGTTCATCGGCATTCTCAAAAATCCCCTTGTGATCCCGCCCGCAGGGTACGGTGTGAATTGGCGGAAGACAATTCACCTTTTCAGTGATTTTTGAACGAGTATTAAACGACTTTACTTTGTTGTTGTGGATCCTTTCGCGCCTCCGCTTGGCATTGAACGGCGGTGGGTTCGGCGCGTATCCTTCCGCCAACGACAAAGACGGGAAGGAACACGCCATGGTGGGGAAAATTGCGCTGGGCGGCGCGGTCGCGCTGGCCCTGACAGTCGGAACGGCCTGGGCCGCCGACATCGTCGTCGAGCAACAGAACAAGGCTTTCACGCCGACCTCGGCGGCCGCGCAGGTTGGCGACACGCTGACCTTCACCAACGGCGACCTTTACACCCACAACATGTTTTCCGGCACGCTGGGGCACGAGTTCAATTTGGGCGGCCAAAGTCCGGGCGAAAAGAAAAGCATCACGCTGACCAAGGCCGGAACCTTTGAGGTGGAATGCCAAATCCACCCGCGCATGCATCTGACCGTCACCGTGAAGTGATCGGCCCGCTCCGCTGATGCTCGATCACATTCCCATCCGTTACAAGCTGACCCTGGCCTTCGCGCTGATCCTGGCGATCACGGCGGTCGGCGGCTGGTTCGGCGTGTCGGCGGTGACGGAGGTTGGACGGCTGGTCGTGACTTTGTACGACAAGCCGTTGCAATCCATCGACTTCAGCCGGTCCGCCCAGCTTCATGTGCGGGCGATGGTGATGGCCCAGCGAGTCGCCTCGCTTGGCGAGCCGCACATGGCGGAAAACGCGCGCGCCGAATACCGCGCCGCGCGGGACGAGTTCGACGACGACGTCGCCGTCGCCCGCCGCCGCGCCTCCAGCGACGCGCTGCGCCAACGGCTGGACGAGGTCAGCGCCCTGATCGTCCAATGGGACGCCCTGATTCCGCCGAACGTCTCGACCGCGATGGACAACCCGGCGATTCATGATCTGAGCCGCCGCATCCTTGGCACCATTGATCTGGCGGTGGAGAACGCCAAGTCGGACGGCTTTTATTTCGTCGAGAACGCCCGCGCCCAAGCCGCCGAAACCCGCCAGACCACTCTGGTGATCGTTGTCGCCGTCGTGCTGGTCGGGCTGCTGGTCGCCGCCTTGCTGACCCGCAACATCGTCCATCCGCTCAACCGCGCGGTGCGCATGGCTGAAACCATCGCCGGGGGGCATCTGAGCGAATCCGTGGCCAGTCTGCGCCGGGATGAAAGCGGCAAGCTGTTGCGCGCCATGGAGGTGATGCGGGCGCAACTGCTGCTGCGGGTCGAGGCCGACCGCCGTTTGGTGGAATTGGAACGCGAAAGGCGGGTCAATCTGGGGCGCTATCTGGATCCGAAGATCGGCGAATGGCTGGCCGACAACAGCCCGGAAACCGTGCGCGCGGGCGCGCGGCAGGAGGTGGGGATTCTCTTCACCGACATTCGCGGCTTCACCCGCCGGGCGGAAAGCCTGGACCCGACGGCGCTGGGCCGCTTCGTCGGCGAATTCCGCGCCTGCGTCGCCGCGTCCGCCACCGCCCATGGCGGGGTGATCGACAAATTCATCGGCGACGCCGCCATGCTGCTGTTCGGCGTTCCCCACCCGCGCGACGGCGCGGCGGCGGACGCGCTGGCCTGCGCGCAAGATCTGCTGGAACGGGTCGCCGCCTGGAACGCCGAACGGGCCGAACGGGGGGAGGATGCGGTGCGCATCGGCGTCGGCGTCCATTGGGGGCCGGTCTTTTGCGGGGCTGTCGGCGACGATGTTCGGTTGGAATACACGGTGCTGGGCGACACGGTGAACGTCGCCGCCCGGCTTCAGGACGAAACCAAAACCGCAGGGGTTCCGCTGATCGCGTCAAAGGCCGCGCTCGCCGCTGCGGGCGTACTGGCGGGGGGACTGGACGGGGCCGGACAGCCGCAGGGGGCGGGTTGGCGCGCCCTGCCGTCCAAGGAACTGCGCGGGCGCGACGGCGTTATGGAGCTGTTTGGCTGGGCGCCCGCCGCACCAGAGTCACGTTCAACAGCAGGCTGAGCAAAGCCGAGCCGCAGATCACCATGCCCATCGGCCCCGCCGTGCCGTTCGCCAGCAAGCCGACGACCCAGCCCGCCACGCTGCCGACGCTGAATTGCAGCATCCCGGCCAAGGCCGAGGCGGTGCCCGCCATGTGCGGAAAGGACTGCATGGCGCAGGCCATGGCGTTGGCGTTGATGAGCGCCATCATCGCCATGAACAGCAGCAGCGCGCCGACCAGCCCCCACAGGCCGCCCAGCCCCAGCGCCGCCACAACCAGCACCAGCAACCCAGCGGCGGCGGCCAGCATGGTCCCGATCCGCAGGATCCGCTCCGCGCCAAAGCGCATGACGATGCGGCTGTTGACCGTGCTCATCGCCATCATGCCGACGATGTTGATGCCGAAGAGAAAGCCGAAATTCTCCGGGGCCACCCCGAACAGGTCGATGTAGACAAAGGGCGAGCCGGAGATGAAGGCGAACATCCCGCCATAAATGCAGGCGCTGCCAAAGGCGTAGCCCAGATAGGAACGGTTGGTCAGCAATTGGCGGTAGGACAGGGCGAGCGTCATCGGGCGCAGGCTGCTGCGCCGGTCGCGCGCCAATGTTTCCGGCAGGGTGAACAGCGCCAGCATGGCGATGGCGCCGAAAATCCCCTGCCCCCAGAAAATCCAGCGCCAGTTGGCCCAGACCAGGATTTGCCCGCCGATCAACGGCGCGATGATCGGGGCCGCGCCCATCACCAGCATCATCATCGACAAGGTGCGGGCGGCGCGGTCACGCTCGAACACGTCGCGGATCATGGCGCGGACCAGCACCGGCCCGGCGCAGGCCCCCACCCCCTGGATGAAACGCCAGCCCGCCAGATGAGCGATGTCGCTGGACAGCGAACAACCGACGCAGGCGACGGCGTACAGCAGAATGCCGATGGCGATTGGCCCGCGCCGCCCGAAACGGTCGCCCAACGCGCCCCAGATCAATTGACCGACGCCAAAGCCCAGGAAAAAGGCCGACAGGGTCCATTGCACCTGATCCTGGGTCGCCCGCAAATCGACGCCGATGGTGGGCATTCCCGGCAAATACATGTCGGTCCCCATCGGTCCGAAGGACGTGAGAATCCCAAGAGCGGCCATGAAATAGGGGCTGTTGGCGGGCGACAGGGCGCGGACGGCGGCAAGACGCGCAAGCATCGGACATCCAGAGGTGGGGATCGCGGGGGAGGGTATAGAAAAGGTCAGACAGCAAACACGAACAGTGAGCGTGCAAACGCGCCACGGAAACCCCCTGTCTTGGAATGGCAGCCCTGCCCGCAGGGCGATTGAGCGGGCGCCGGGCGTTAATCGAACGCTGTGGAGAGTTTTTCCCTCATCGCACGCCCTTGCGGCGCCTTTCCCCTGGATGCGCGGCGCGCTCCGTGGCTAACTTTGACTCCTGATTGCCGCCCCCTGACAAAAGGCCGCGCCATGACGCCCCTGTCCCGCCGTTCGGTTCTGGTTCTGGGCGCTTCCAGCCTCGCCGCCGCCACCGCGACTTGCGGTTCGTCCCTTCCCGCCTTGGCCGCCGCCCCGGCCAATTTCGTTCCCGGCCTTGTCTACGCCGTCGGGCAGAAGTTCGACAAAAGCTTCAACGAGGGGGCCTTCACCGGGGCGGAGCGCTTCAAAACCGCCACCGGCCTGTCCTATCTGGAATATATGCCGAACAACCTGGCGCAGTTCGACCAGGGGGTCGCGGCGCTGGTCCGGCGCGGGGCCACCGACATCGTCACCATCGGCTTTTACTACGCCACCGCCCTGACCAAGCTGGCCCCCCGCCACCCCGATCTGCGTTTCACCATCGTGGATTCGGTGGCCGAAGGGCCGAACATCCGGTCGATCACCTTCAAGGAGCAGGAAGGCTCCTTCCTGGTCGGCGTGCTGGCGGCGCTGGCCTCGAAAACCGGGACCGTGGGCTTCGTCGGCGCGCTCGACATTCCCTTGCTGCGCAAATTCATCGCCGGATTCACCCAAGGGGCGCGGCACGCGCGCGGCGATATTACCGTTCTGGTCAATTTCGTCGGGACCACCGCCGACGCCTTCAACGACCCGACCACCGGGGCGGAGGTGGCGCGCAGCCAGTTCCAGCGCGGGGCCGACGTGGTGTTCGCCGGGGCGGGCGTGTCGAATTTCGGCGTGTTCGCCGCCGCCAAGGATGGCGGACGGCTGGCCATCGGCGTGGACAGCAACCAGAATTATCTCTACCCCGGCACCATCCTGACCTCGATGCTCAAGCGCGTCGATCTGGCGGTGGACGCCGCCTTCCAGGCCGGTCAACGCGGAACCTGGACGCCCGGCCCGCGCGTGCTGGGGCTGGCCGACGGCGCCGTCGATTACGCGGTCGATGAAAACAACCGCGAGCTTCTGACCCCGGCCATGCTGAACGCGGTGGAGGAGGCCCGCCGCGCCATCATCGCCGGACGGATTCCGGTGTCCGACGGGGCCTGATCCGCGCCGTTTCCGCCCGCCTCGCGCGCCCGTTTCGCCCCCTGTTTCGTCATCGTCCGTTCGGCCTATCGTTTTCTTCTTGATATACTCGTTTCGAGCAAATATGGTTTTGCTCGAAACGAGTATTTTGGAGCGCCCGATGCCCGACGCCGCTGGCCCCGCCGCCCTCGCCTTCACGCCCGCGATCGCCGAGGCGACGGCCCCGATTTACGAACGGATGAAACGCGTCGTTCCCGCCATCGAATGGCCGTTTCACGCCCCGCTGATCCACGCGATCAACCAACTGAAGCGCGAACGCAACGCCGTCATCCTCGCGCACAATTACCAGACGCCGGAGATCTTCCACGGCGTGGCCGACATCGTCGGCGACAGCCTGGCGCTGGCCGCCAAGGCGACGCAGACCGACGCGGACGTCATCGTCGTGGCGGGCGTGCATTTCATGGCGGAGACGGCGAAGCTGCTGAACCCGTCCAAGACCGTGCTGATCCCCAGCCGCAACGCCGGTTGCTCGCTGGCCGATTCCATCACCGCCGCCGACGTCCGCCTGCTGCGCGAGGCGCATCCCGGCGTGCCGGTCATCGCCTACGTCAACACGTCGGCGGAGGTGAAGGCGGAGGTGGACATCTGCTGCACGTCGGGCAACGCGGTGGAGGTGGTGGAATCGCTGGGCGTGGACCGCGTGCTGTTCCTGCCCGACGAGTATCTGGCGAAATACGTCGCCACCCAGACCAAGGTCGAGATCATCGCCTGGAAGGGCCATTGCGAGGTGCATGAGCGTTTCACCGGCGCGGAGATCACCGAATTCCGCAACCGCTTTGATCGGTTGACCGTGATCGCCCACCCGGAATGCCCGCCCGACGTGCTGGCGGCCGCCGATTTCGTCGGCTCCACCGCCCGGATGATCGACTTCGTCGGCACTGAGAAGCCGCCGCGCGTGCTGATGGTGACGGAATGCTCGATGAGCGACAACGTCGCCGCCGCCTCCCCTGACACGGAGTTCGTGCGGCCCTGCAACCTGTGCCCGCACATGAAGACGGTGACGCTGGCGAGCATCCTCGACTCCCTGCAAACGCTGGAGCCGCGCGTGGAGATCGCCCCCGCTCTGGCCGACCGCGCCCGCCGCTCGGTCGAACGGATGCTGGCCGTCAAACCGAAGTGAGGGAATTCCCCCTCTCCCCCCCGGGGAGAGGGACGGGGTGAGGGGGATGCGCCGCGAACCGTCACGGAACAGGCGCCGCCCCCCGTTGACGCCGCCCCGTTGATGCGAACGCCCTTTGTGAACCTGTCGCCGTGCGTCCCCCTCACCCCAAACCCTCTCCCCGGGGGGGAGAGGGGGGAGATGGCGGGAAGCCACCCAACCCTGGTGAGGGAACCATGACCAACACGCCGTATCAGGTTCGTGACGCCGAGGTCATCGTCGTGGGGTCCGGGTTGGCCGGGATGACGGCGGCGCTGGCGCTCGCCCCGCGCGCCGTCACGCTGCTGACCAAAACCGCCGATCTGCCGGGCGGGTCGAGCCTCTACGCCCAGGGCGGCGTCGCCGCCGCCATCGGTCCCGGCGACCGCCCGGAGGATCACGCCGCCGACACGCTCGCCGCTGGGGCCGGGCTGGTGGACGCCGCCATGGCGGCGCTGCTGACCCGCGACGGGGTCGCCCAAGTGCGCGCCATGCTGGCCGACGGCCTGCCCTTCGACCGCGACGCCGATGGCGCGCCGCTGCTGGGGCGGGAGGCCGCGCATGGAACTGCCCGCATCGTCCACGCCGGGGGCGACGCCACCGGGCGCACCCTGGTTCTGGCGCTGGCCGAGCGACTGCGCGCCGCGCCGTCGGTGCGGGTGGAGGCCGAGGCCTTCGCCGTCGATCTGGTGATGCGCGGCGCCCGCGTCTGCGGCCTGCTGGCCATGCACCCCGACGGTTGGGTGTTTCACCGCGCCCCGCGCGTCATTCTGGCGACCGGCGGGGTGGGCGCCGCCTTCGCCCGCACCACCAACCCGGCGGAGGCGACCGGCGACGGGCTGGCGTTGGCCGCCCGCGCGGGCGCGCGGCTGGCCGATCTGGAGTTCGTGCAGTTCCACCCGACCGCGCTCGACGTCGAGGCCGACCCCCGCCCGCTGCTGACCGAGGCGCTGCGCGGGGCGGGCGCCACCCTGCTCGACCGCGCCGGACGCCGCTTCATGCTCGACGAACATCCGTTGGCCGAACTGGCGCCGCGCGACGTCGTGGCGCGGGCCATCGGCGCGCGGATCAAGGCGGGGGAGCGAGTCTTCCTCGACCTGCGCCCGGCGCTGGCCGCCAAGCCCGATGGCTTCCCCACCGTGCTGGCGATCTGCGCCGACCATGGCTTGGATCCGTTCAAGGAACCGATGCCGGTCGCCCCCGCCGCGCATTACCACATGGGCGGCATCGTCACCGACGCCGACGGGCGGACCAGCCTGGATGGGTTGTGGGCCTGCGGCGAGGTCGCCTGCACCGGCGTGCATGGCGCGAACCGGCTGGCCAGCAACTCGCTGTTGGAAGCGCTGGTGTTCGGCGCGCGGGTCGCCCGCGACGTCGCCGAACGGGCGTTGGCCCCGCTGCCGCCCTTCGCCCTGCCCACTCCGCCCGCCGTCGCGGCGGAGGTCGGCGGCGCGCTGCTCGACGCGCTGACGGCGGAATCCCGCCGCGTGCTGTATGAGGGGGCCGGGCTGGTCCGCGACGGGCTGGGGCTGCTGGCCGCCCGGCGCAAGCTGGGACGGCTCGCCGCCGCGCTCGACAGCCTGCGCGGCGAGGAGGCCGACGGGGACGCCGCCATCACCCCCGTCATCGACCCCGGCGCCGTCCGTCTCTGGGGCGAGGCGCGCAACCGGCTGCTGATTGGTCGCCTGATCGTTCACGCCGCTTTGGCGCGCGAGGAAAGCCGGGGGGCGCATTGCCGCGCCGATCACCCCTTGCCCAACCCGGCCTTTGGCCGCACCGCTGAAAACCGCACGCTCACCCTCACCGATTTGGCCGGTCCCACCGGCCCGCTGCCCGGAGACGCCGCATGCTGCATCCTTTGACCGTCGAACCGATCATCCGCGCCGCGCTGGCCGAGGATCTGGGGCGGGCGGGCGACATCACCACCGACAGCATCATCCCCGCCGACGCGGTCGCCACCGCCCGCATCGCCGCGCGCAAGGATGGCCGCGTCGCCGGTTTGGAGGCCGCGCTGATCGCCTTCCGCCTGCTCGACCCCGGCGTCGCCGTTCAGATCGACGTGGCGGACGGCGGCGACGTGCGCCCCGGCGGGATCATCGCCACCCTGAGCGGATCGGCCCGCGCCCTGCTGACCGCCGAACGCACCGCCTTGAACGTCATGGGCCGCCTGTCCGGCATCGCCACCGCCACCCGCGCGCTGGTCCGCGAAGTGGACGGGACCAAGGCGCGCATCGTCTGCACCCGCAAGACCACCCCCGGCCTGCGCGTGTTGGAAAAGCATGCGGTCAAGCTGGGCGGCGGTTTCAACCACCGTTTCGGCCTGGACGACGCCGTTCTCATCAAGGACAACCACATCGCCGTGGCGGGCGGCGTCCGCGCGGCGGTGGAGCGGGTGCGCGCCAACATCGGCCACATGGTGAAGGTGGAGGTCGAGGTGGACACGCTCGACCAGTTGGACGAGCTGCTGGGCCTGCCGGTGGACGTGGTGTTGCTCGACAACATGGATCCCGACACGCTGCGCCGCGCGGTGCGGATGATCGACGGTCGGCTGCTGGCCGAAGCGTCGGGCAACGTGACGTTGGCCACCGTGCGCGCCATCGCCGAAACCGGGGTGGACATGATCTCCTGCGGCTGGCTGACCCACAGCGCGCCCAACTTGGATCTGGGTTTGGACATGTGAGGACGGGCGCCGCCCCGATTTGAAAGGTGATGCGGACGGCGAACTGTCCGCGTCTCCACACACCTGTCGGAACGGCGGACAGGTCGCCGCCGGAACCGCCCCCGCCACGCCCCTGTCAGACCCGGCCAAAAACCATACGCCGCAAGGGTTGCGGCCCGTCCATCTCTGCCTTTTGTCAGCCTGTCCAACTGCGGCACACACGTTGCATCTTTCTGTCGACCGTGACGCCCGACACCGCGTCGCGACAAGAAGACATGAGGGGGAAACGGATGCTTCGTATGCGTGTTGGGTCGAAGGCGCTCGCCTTTGGTCTGCTGGCCTCGGCCGCGCTTGCGCCGGGCCTGCTGGCAGGAACCGCGTCGGCTCAGAACGCTCTGCCCAGCTTCGTGCTGCCGCAGACGTTGAGCTTCACCGATTACGACGGCGTGTCGGACGATCTGCTGACCGCTGGTCTGGGCGTCACCGGCCTGTCGTCCGCCGTCGCGCCGACCGTCGCCAACCCGTTGTCCCCCACCGTGGCGGAGCTGCGCCGCCGGGCCATCCACAACGCCTATCGCGGTCTGGTCGACACCTCGACCGGCGGCGGCTGGCGCGTGTTGTACGGACCGAATCTGAACGCGAATTATGTCGACACCGGGACCGAGGGGAAGGTCGCGGGGCGCGAATACATCGCGCTGACCGATGACGGATCAGGGTCGAACTATCAAACGATGATCGTCCAGATCCCGGCCAACGCGAACCAGACCCAGCCCTGCATGGTCACGGGACCGTCATCCGGCTCGCGCAACGTCTATGGCGCCATCGGCACCGCTGGCGAATGGGCGTTCCGCAACGGCTGCGTCGCCGTCTACGCCGACAAGGGCACCGGAAACGCCTTCCACGACGTCACCCGCGATTATCTGTACGACCGCTTCGGCCAATTCCTGCCGCGCGGCTCGGTCGGCGCGGCCACCAACTTCGCCGCGTCCTTCACCACCAGCCAAGGCGCCTTCGCGGCGGCCTACCCGAACCGGCTGGCCTACAAGCAGGCGCATTCCGGCAAGCTGGTCGACGGCAAATGGGGCGACTACACGCTCCAGGCCATCGAGTTCGGCTTCTACGCGATGAACCAATATTTGGCGGCGGGCGCGGCGCGCTTCGCCCCGGCCAACACCACGGTCATTTCCGGCGGCGTGTCGAACGGCGGCGGCGCGGCGGTGATGGCGGCGGAAAAGGACACCAAGAGCTTGGTGGACGGCGTCGTCGCGGTCATCCCCAACGTCATTCCGCCCCAGCGCTCCGGCCTGTCGATCCGCTATGGCGCCAGCACGCTGACCGCGCCCGGCAAGCATTTCATCGATTACTACACGCAGATCGCCATCTACGCGCCCTGCGCCGCGCTAGATTCCTCGCTGACCGGGGCGGTGCTGAACGCCGATCCCAGCGGATCGCCCAGCGGGTCGCGCGCCAACCGTTGCGCCGCCTTGAAGGGCAAGGGGCTGTTGTCCTCCACCACGTTGGCGGCGCAGGCGGCGGAATCGCTGCAAATCATCCACAATTACGGCTATCTGGTCGAAGGCGACTGGGAAATTCCCTTGATGGAAAATCTCAACGCCTACCGTCAGATCATCGACACCTACGTCGCCGAATATGGCCGTTTCCGCGCTGATGACGCGCTGTGCGGCACGACTTTCGCCGCCACCAACGCGGCGGGCGCGCCGATCCAGCTTCCCATCGCCACCGCCGCCCTGCTGTTCGCGGCGGGCAACATCATCCCGCCCGCCGGCGGCATCAGCGTCATCGCCGAAAACGCCGCCAACGGCCCAATCAACGAGGTGATGGCGGTGTCGCGCTCCACCGGGTTGGCCGATCTCAATCTGGACGCGGCGCTGTGCTACCGCAGCCTTGTGACCGGCGACGCGGCCCCGGGAACGAAAATGAGCATGCGCGACAAGGTCAATTCGACCCGCGTCCGTCAGGGCATGCAGGAGGTGGTCGGAACCGCCAATCTGCGCGGCCTGCCGTCGCTCATCATCCAGGCCCGCAACGACGAGGTGATTCACCCCAACCACGCCGGGCGCGCCTATTTCGGCTGGAACAAGATCGTCGAGGGTTCGGCCAGCAAGCTGAGCTACATCGAGGTTCCCAACACCCAGCATTTTGAATCGCTGATCGGCACCTTCGGCCCGGCGGCGGCGCCGATCTATCTGCCGATCCATCATTATTTCGTCCGTGGCCTCGACGCCATGCTGGCCAACCTGCGCACCGGCGCGACCCTGCCGCAAAGCCAGGTGGTCCGCACGGCGTCGCCGCGCACGGCGGCGCTGACGGCGGTCAATTACAAGAGCTTCCTGCCGGACATGGCGACGGCGCCGTCGGCGGCGAACGCCATTTCGGTGTCGAACAACACCGTCGTCATCCCGCAATAACCCGCCGCCCGGAGAAGGCACGATCATGACGAAGACGTTCACAAACACCCTGGCGGGTCTGTTGTTGGTCACGGCGACGGCGCTGCCCGCCGCCGCCCAGACGAACACCCAGACGGCCGCCAAAACCGGCCCCTACGTGAAGCTGGAAACCGGCGCGTCCTTTGGCCGCTCCTTCGATTTCCGCGCCGACGACATGGGCCAGACCATAAGCCGCAAGCTGCCCAGCGCCGCCATCGTCGGCGGCGGGGTCGGCTGGCAGATCACGCCCGCGCTGCGCACCGACCTGACGCTGTCCTACCGTTTCCCCAAGAACTGGAACGGAACCGACAGCGTGCAGAGCCTGACCTACGACGGCAAAGTCTCGTCGCTGCGCGGCTTCGCCAACCTGTATCTGGACGTCGCCGGGCTGACCGACGGGTTGGGCGTGTTCAAACCCTATCTGGGCGCTGGCGTTGGCTTCTCCCGCAACAAGCTGGCGGATTTGACCGTCACCGACACGACGGTCGGGGCGCTGGCGACCAATCCAGCGAATTTTGACCGCTACACGCTGAACGGCTCCACCCGGACGAATTTCGCGTGGCAGGTGATGGCGGGAACCGGAATCGCCGTGACCGACGCCATCACGGTCGATCTCGGCTATCGCTACGTTGACGCGGGCAAGGCCAAGAGCGGCGTCACCCTGACCGGGCTTGGCGTCACCACGACGGTGGACGCCCGCAACGCCAATGTCCGCACCCACGAGCTGACGTTGGGTCTGCGCTACGCCTTCTGATCCGCTTTCCGTATGACGATGAAAAGCCGGTCGCTCCATCCAGGGCGACCGGCTTTTTTTATGGCGGGTCGCGCCAATGTTCCGGCAGGCCGAAAATTTCGGCGAAGCCCCGTTCCCCTTCGGCGGTGACGGCGACGGCCCGGCTGTCGGGATTCCGCGCCAACCAACCCAAGGCCAACGAGCGGTCCAGCAACCCGGCTCCCAAGCGCCCGGCCAGATGATGACGGCGCTCGCTCCAATCCAAACAGGCGCGGCAGAGCGGGCGTTTGCCGAGGCTCCCGCTGGTCAGATCGACGCCGAACTCCCGGAAAAAACGTTCCCCCTCCGGCGTGACGGCGCCAACGCCGTCGGCCAGATGGACATGCTCCCGCGCGCGCAACGCGTCGGCCAGGGCGATGCCCAACCGCCCGGCGAGATGGTCGTAACAGGTGCGGGCGGCGCGCAGCGCCTCATCCTTCGGGCCAACCGGACGGTGTCGTTTCGGCCCGGTTCCGGCAAGCGCCATCAAGGATTCCATCGCCTGGGCGACGTTGGCGGAAGACAGGCGGTAGTAACGGTGGCGTCCCTGTTTTTCGACCGAGAGCAACCCGGCCTCGGCCAGTTTCGCCAGATGGCCGCTCGCCGTCGGCGCGCTGATTCCGCCATGCCACGCCAGTTCCCCAGCGGTCAGCGCCCGCCCGCCCATCAGGGCCGCGAGCATGTTGGCGCGGGTCGGGTCGCCGATCAGGGCGGCGACCGCCGCGATGGCGTTGCCGGAAGCGATGTTGGACATGACCGCCAGCATAGCGCTTTTGCGGGCCAAAATCCCGCCCCCACGCTTCGGCCTGCGCCGAAACGTTGAAGCCGCCCGCCGCACGCCAAGCCGACTATGGTGGCGCTCGTCTGACTTTGACCCGAGGCCGCCGATGACCACCGCATCCCCCAATCTGAAAACCGAACTGGCGCTGTTGCTGCTGCTCGCCACCCTGTGGGGCGCGTCCTACAGCTTCATCAAGCTGGGGGTGGCGACCATTCCGCCGATCACGCTGATCGCCGCACGCACGGTGATCGCCGGAACCCTGCTGCTGCTGGTCATCCGCGCGCGCGGTTTGGCGATGCCGCGCGACGGGGGAAACTGGGGCAGCTTTCTGATTCAAGCCTGTTTGAACAGCGTCGTTCCCTTCACTTTGATCGCCTGGGCGGAGCGCAGCGTGGACGCGGGCATGGCGGCGATCCTCAATTCAACGACGCCGATCTTCGCCTTCCTGCTGACCGTGTGTCTGACCCGGCACGAGGCGGTGACGGCGCGCAAAACAATCGGCGTCGTCGCCGGAATCGCCGGAACCTGCCTCATCATCGGGGTGGAGGCGTTCGGCGGGTTTGGTCAGGAGTTGGGCGCGCAGCTCGCCATCGTCGCGGCGACCGTCTGCTACGCTGGGGCCGCCATTTTCGGCAAGCGTTTCACCGGGCTGGATCCGACCATTCCGGCGGCGGGGTCGCTGCTGTGCGGGGCCGCGATCCTGATTCCGCTCAGCCTGTTGATTGACGCGCCATGGACGCTGACGCCGTCGTCACAGTCGGTCGCCGCGCTGTTGGGATTGTCGGTGTTCTCCACCGCGCTGGCCTTCGCCATTTATTTCCGGTTGGTGCGGACTCTCGGCTCGGTCGGCACGACGGCGCAGGCCTATCTGCGCGTGCCCATCGGGGTCGCCATCGGCGTTGTGTTTCTCGGCGAGAGTCTGACCGCCAGCGCCTGGGCGGGCTTCGCCTGCGTGATCGTCGGCGTCGCCGCCATGACCATTCCGGCCAAACCCCGCCCCGCCCTCGCCTGACCTCTCACCCGCCGGTGGTCTTGCCGTTTTTGGCGGGGGCCGCCGCCGGGGCCTGAAGCGAACGCAAACGCCCCATCAACTCCTCCGTCACCCGGCGGGCGTCGTTGGAATCGCGGATGATGCGCGGGGTGATGAAGACGATCAACTCGGTGCGTTTGCGCGTCCGGTCGTTGTAGGAGAACAATTCCCCCAACACCGGCACGTCGGACAGCAGCGGAACGCCGCTGCGCCCGCCTTGGTCGTCTTCGGAAATCAGGCCGCCCAGCGCCACCGTTTGGCCGTTGCGCACGCTGATGGCGCTTTCGATGCGGCGCTGGGAAATGGTCGGCGTCAGCGTGCCGGTGTCGGCGCTGCGCGACACGGCGCTGACCTCCTGCACCACGTCGATGGAGACGGTCCCGTCGGCGTTGACGCGCGGCGTCACCGACAGGATGACGCCGGTGTCGCGGAACTCGATGGCGTTGACCAGCGGCGCGTTGGCGGTGGTGGTGGACACCACCTGTTGGGTGATGACCGGCACCTTGTCGCCGACCTTCAACAGGGCCTGCTGGTTGTCCTCCACCACCACCTGCGGCGAGGAGACGACCTTCACGTTGGTGATGCTGTCGAGCGCGCTGATGACCACGCGCGGGTCGGTGACGTTGCCCAAAACGGCGTTGAAGCCGGGCAACAGCGACTGCAAACCCGCCGTGCTGCTGTTGTCAAAGCCCAGCGAACTGCCCTTGACGTTGGCGAAGCCGTTGCCCTTCAGGAAATACTGCACGCCATAGCGCAGGGAATCGTTCAGCGTCACCTCGGCGATGGTCGCCTCGATCATCACCTGTTGCGGGACAAGGTCCAGCTTGGCGATGGCCGCCTGGATCAGCCGGTATTCCGCCGGGGTGGCGAAGATGACCAAGGAGTTGCTGGTGGTGTGGGCGACGACGCGCGGCGCGTTGCCGCCGCCGCCGCTCGCGCCGGACTCCAACCCGCCGACGTCGCCCGCCCCAAAGCCTGCGGCGTTGCGGTTGGTCCGCGCGCTCGACAAACCGCCATTTTGCCCGCCGGTCGAACCGGAGGAAGAGGACGCGCCCGCCGCCGTTCCGCCGCTGGTGGACAACGCCCCCGACGTCGCCGCGCCGCTTCCGAATCCCGAGTTCCCCGGCCCGGCGCTGTTGGCGGAATCCACCGACAGCCGCGCGCCCTGGACGTTCGGCGCCAACGGCGACCCGCTGGCGCCGTCACCGCCGCCGCTGCCGAAGAGACGGGACAGCACGCGGGCCAGATCGGCGGCCTTGGCGTGCTGCAAGGGATGGACGTTGATCGTCCGCTCCCCGTCGCCGCCCTGGTCGAGCCGCCGGATCCACACGCCCGCCTGATCCAGCATCGCGGCGCGGCGCGCCACCACCAAAACCGCCTTCATCCGGTCCACCGGCAGAAAGCGGATGGAACTGTCCGCGTTGCCCTTGATGGCGTAGATCATCCCCAGCTCGTCGATCACCTCGGCGGGCGTGGCGCGGGACAGCGGGAAGACGCCGACCGATTGACCGGCCAGGAAATCCTGATCGAAGCCCTGCGCCGCCTCGATCACCGCGCGGCGCTCCTCGCCGGTGCCCGACACGATCAACAGATTGCGGTCCGGGTCGGCCTGGATCATCCCCTGAATGGGGTAAAGCGGCTCCAGAATCGTTTTCAGGCTGCTCGCCTGCCCGTGGCGCGGGGCGTAGATGCTGAAGGCGCTGCCGACCGCCCCCGCCGCGCCGCCAATGTCGGCGTAACGCGCCGGATTCCCCGGCTGGCGCACTTCAGACGCCGGAACGACGTTATAAACGCCGTCATTGACCAGCAAGGCCGCGCCGTTCATCCGCAAGGCGGTTTCAAACACGCTCAAGGCTTCGGCGCGCGCCATCGGGCGACCGGCGGACAGCGTCATCCGCCCCTGCACGCGCGGATCGACGGTGTAGGACAGCCCCAGCAAATCGCCCAAAATCGTCTTGGCGACGGTCGGGATTCCGGCGTCCTCAAAATTCAGCTCAATGGCCCCGCCACCGGCCAGCGGACGCGCTGGCGCGCTGGTTCCGACGCGCGGCTCTTGACCGCGCACGATGATCGGTTGAGCGGGCGCCGGCGCGCTGGCCCCAACACGCCCGTTCGCCGTCAAGGATTGCGGGTCGAGGGGCCGACCGCTGGTGTCCAGCCCCAGCTTGGCCAGCGTTTCCGCCAGAGGCGGTTCGGCCCGATCCCCCTTCGTCCCCTGACAGGCGCCAAGCGCCAACGCCGCCGCAGAGGCCAAAATCCAGCCTGTCCGCAGCCGTCCTCCCCCCAATGTCGTCACCCCAATCCCCCTGAGCGCCGGATGCGGACTTATCGCCGCTTGTCTGGTTGCAGGGCACATTTCCGCGCTCCGCCCCCTCCCGTCCAGTGAATTGTTCGGGTTCCGGCGCGATTGCCGGAAAGCCTTGCCTCTCCATAAAAAAACAGGGCCAAAAGGGGCAAAATAAGGATGGCGGACGGTGGCTTTTGTAACGCACAATCGCGACAATCATCCGGCCAACGCGCCTTGCCAAAGCGGCGCGCGGGATCGGTTCCGGCCAAGAATCCGGATGCGCCAGGGAAACGCCACACCAGGACGACGCCTCACATGACAGGCGACCAAACCACGTACCCCTTGCGGGCCGACCATGCGGGCTGAGTCACCCTCCGACATCCCCATGGCCAACGCCGAACGATCCGGCGACCCGACCGGCGGCGGGTCGGAGCAGGCGCGCGCCCGCGCGTTGGCCGACCACCGCGCCCTGCCCTTCGTCACGCTCGACGAGATGGAGGGGCTGGCCCCCGCCGCCGCCGGGGTGTCGGCGAATTTTCTGCGCCAGGCCCGCGCCTTTCCCTTTTCGGAGATCAATGGCGCCCTGATGGTCGCCATCGCCGACCCCGACAACGTCGAGGCGCTGGAATCGCTGGAAATCGCTTGCGGCCTGCCGGTTTACGCCTGCGTCGCGGCGCCGGGCGACGTCGAGGCGGCGATCGATCGCGCCTGCGGCGGTCTGTCGGCGATGGGCCGCATCGTCGCCGATCTCGATGGCGGCGGCCCGCCGGACGACGACCTCGACCAGTTGAAATCGCTGGCGAGCGAGGCTCCGGTGGTCCGGCTGGTCAATCATCTGATCGGCGAGGCGGCGCGGCTGGGGGCGAGCGACATCCACATCGAACCCTTCGCCGACCAGATCGCCGTGCGCTTTCGCGTCGACGGCGTGATGCGCGATCAAGAGCCGGTGCCCAAACGGCTGGGGCGCGCGATGGTCTCGCGCATCAAGATCCTCGCCAATCTGAACATCGCCGAACGGCGTTTGCCGCAGGATGGCCGCATCGCCCACCGCGTCGATGGCCGGGCGCTGGATCTGCGCATCTCCACCCTGCCGACCATCCATGGCGAAAGCGTGGTGACGCGCCTGCTCGATCCCGGCGCCGGGGTGCGCAGCCTGTCGTCGCTGGGCTTCGACGCCGACCAGGAGGCCATGCTGCACCGGCTGGTCCAGGCCCCCAACGGCATGGTGCTGGTGACGGGGCCGACCGGCAGCGGCAAATCCACCACGCTCTACGCCGCGCTCGGCCTGATCGACGCCAAGCAGCGCAAGGTTCTGACCGTCGAGGATCCGGTCGAATACCACATGGCGCGGGTCAATCAGGTGCAGGTGAAGCCCGCCATCGGCCTGACCTTCGCCACCGTGCTGCGCGCGCTGGTCCGCCAGGATCCCGACGTCATCATGGTGGGCGAAACCCGCGACCCGGAAACCGCCGACATCGCCGTTCACGCCGCGCTGACCGGCCATCTGGTGCTGTCCACCTTGCACACCAATTCGGCGGCGGGGGCGTTGACGCGCCTGATCGACATGGGGGTGGAGCCGTTCCTCCTCACCTCCTCGGTGCGCGCGGTGATCGCCCAGCGGCTGGTTCGCGTGCTGTGCCGCGCCTGCCGCCACGCCGAACCCGCCGATCCGGAAACCCGGCGCTTGCTGACCGACGCCGGTCTGATCGCGCCGGGGGCGAGCGTTTCCGTTCATCGCCCCGCCGGTTGCCCGGATTGCGGCGGCACCGGCTACGCCGGGCGCGTCGGCATTTACGAAGTGATGACGATGAACGAGCCGCTGCGCGCGCTGACCTTGCAACGGGCCGGGGCCGACGCCATCCAGGCGGCGGCGATGGCGGGCGGCATGGCCACCCTGTTCCGCGACGGGTTGGTGAAGGTGTTGCGCGGCGTCACCACGCTGGAGGAAGTCCAGCGCGTGTGCGACGTCTGGTAAGGGGAACCGCCGGTGCCGCATTTCACCTACAGCGCCCTGACCCCGGCGGGCGAGCTGCGCGAAGGCCGGATGGAGGCGCGCGACGCCCGCGCCGTGCTGCGCCATCTGGAAACGCAAGGGCTGTTGCCGGTGGAGGCCAAGCCGGTGATCGCCAGCGGCTCCCGCTTCCGCCTGTCGCCCGGCGCGGGGGCGGAGGCGCGCGATCTGGCCGTGGCCATGCGCGAAATGGTGCTGTTGATCGGCGCCGGGCAAACGGTGGAGCAGGCACTGCGCCTGTTGGCGATGGAGGCCGGGCCGCCCCGCCTGCGCCCGCGTCTGGAGCAGGTGTTGGAACGGCTGCGCGGCGGCGGCAGTCTGGCCGAGGCGATGACGGCGGCGGGCGGTTTTCCGCCGCTGGTGCTGGCCATGGTCAAGGCGGGCGAGGCGGGCGGCACGCTGGACGTGACTCTGGCCAATCTCGCCGACCTGTTGGAACGGGCGCTGAAGCTGCGCGAACAGATTCAGTCGGCGCTGATGTACCCGATGGTTCTTCTGATCGCGGCGGTCGGCTCCCTGCTGCTGCTGTTGACCCAAGTTGTGCCGCAATTCGCGCCGATGTTGAAACAGGGGGGCAAGGCCCTGCCCGCCTCGACCAGCCTGGTGCTGGCCGCGTCGGACGCTCTGCTCGCCCATGGGACGGCGCTGATGATCGGCGCGTTGGTTTTGGTGGTCGCCGCGCCGTTGATCCTGCGCCGCCTGCCGCCCGGTTGGTGGGAGGGGGCCGTTCTGAAAACGCCGGGGATTGGCGAGTTGGTCGCCATGGCGGCCACCGCGCGGCTGTGCCGGACGCTCGGCACCCTGCTGAAAGGCGGCGTGCCGCTGCCGACGGCGCTGGGTTTGGCGTCGGAGGTGGCGGGTTTGCGCAGCCTGTCGCGCGCCACGCTGGCCATGCGGGCCGGGGCGGCGGAGGGGCGCGGGCTGGCCGCGTCGCTGCCGCCGGATTCGCCGATGCCGCCGCTGGCGGTGCAGCTTCTAAAGGTAGGCGAGGAAAGCGGACGGATCGAGGAGATCCTGAGCCACCTCGCCGGGCTGTTCGACGCCAAGGTCGAGCTGGCCCTGAAACGCGTGCTGGCGGTGTTCGAGCCGGCCTGCATCCTGCTGCTGGCCATTCTGGTCGGCGGCATCGTCGTGTCCATCCTTTCTGCGGTGATGTCGATCAATGAACTCGCTTTCTAAGAAAAAGCCCTCGCGCGAGGCCGGTTTCACGCTGATCGAGCTGCTGGTCGTCCTGGTCATCCTGGGGCTGCTGGCCGGTCTGGTCGGGCCGCAGGTGTTGAGCTATGTCGGCGGGTCGAAGACCAAGTCGGCCAAGCTGCAAATCGAACAGCTCAGCGCCGCGCTGGACCTGTACCGGCTCGACGTGGGCCGCTACCCGACCTCGGCGCAGGGGTTGAAGGCGCTGGTCGAATCCCCGGCGGGAACCAACGGCTGGCACGGCCCCTATCTGGCCAAGGGCGGGACGGTTCCCGCCGACCCGTGGAACAACCCCTTCACCTACCGTGCGCCGGGCCAGGGCCGTCCCTACGACCTCATCAGCCTGGGCCGCGATGGCCGCGAGGGCGGCACGGGCGAGGATGAAGACGTCCGCAACTGACGCGACAGACGCACGGCGGGCCGCAAGGTCGCGAGGTCAGGGCGGTTTCACCCTGATCGAGCTGTTGGTGACGCTGACGCTGGCCGGGCTGCTGCTGTCCATCGTTCCGGCGATGTCGAGCCATGGCGGCGACAAGGCGCGCTTGAGCGCGGCGGCGCGCAGCGTCGCCGCCGCGTTGGCGCTCGCCCGCAGCGACGCCGTCATGCGCAACGCCGAATCCGCTTTCGTGCTGGATCTCGATCAACGGCGCTTCGGCTTGGCCGGGCAGGCGTTGGACGGCGCGCTGGACGCGGGGCTGAGCGTCGCCATGACGGCCAGCGGCGCGGCGTCGGCCTCGCGCGGGTTGATCCGCTTTTACCCGAACGGCGGGTCGGACGGCGGCGACATCACCCTGCGCAACCCGGCGGGCGGCGTCACCTTGCGCGTCGATTGGCTGTCCGGCGCGGTCACGGCCACACGTATGGCGCTTCCCGCATGACCCGCTCCTCCGATGGCTTCAGCCTGATTGAGGTTCTCGCCGCGCTGGTGGTGTTGGCGCTGGTGTTGGGCGGCGCGTGGCGGGTCATCGACGTCAGCCTGAACGCCGCGCGCGTCGCCGCCCAGCGCGCCCGCGCGGTGGCCTTGGCGGAAGCGACCTTGGCCGAGGCGATGGCGCGCGAACCGGCGCGGCCCGGCGACTGGACCGGCGAGGGGATGGACGGGATGCGCTGGAGCCTCGCCGTGCGCCCGCAGACCGGCGGCGCGCTGCCCTTTGTTCCGCCGCGCGGGGTCGCCGCCTACGCCGTCACCGTCACGGTGCGCTGGGACGGCGCCCGCAGCCTCACCCTGTCCAGCCTGAAGCTGGGGAAACCGGCATGACGCGGGCCAACGCGCCAACCAACCACCCGCAAGCGGGCTTCACCCTGATTGAGCTGCTCGTCGCCATGACGTTGCTGGGGCTGGTTCTAGGCGCGGCGGCGGGCGGCGTGCAACTGGCCGGACGGGCGCATGAGCGGGGAACGGCGATGCTCGCCGAAACCGCCGCCTTCGCGGTGACTGAGGATCTGTTGCGCCGCCAGATTGGGCGCGGTTTTCCCCTGGCGGTCGGGCTGGCGCGCGAGGCGACCTATGTCTTCACCGGCGAAACCGCTCAACTGGCCACCCCGGTCTTCGGCGATCCGGCGCGCGAGGGGGCCGGGCTGCATCTGGCCGTCTTCCGCGTTGAAGACTCGCCATCGGGCGCGCGGCTGGTCTACCGCGAGCATCGGCTGTTGACCCGCCCCGGAATTCAGGCGCTGGAGCCGCCCTTGCGCGCCGCCACCCTTTTGGATGGGCCGTACCGGCTGGCCTTGGGCTATCATGACGGCGCCCGCTGGCTCGACCGCTGGAGCGCCAAACAGGATTTGCCCCATCTGGTCCGCCTGAGCCTGCGCGGCCTGGACGGCAAAACCCTGTGGCCCGACATCGTCATCCGCCCGCACAGCGACGGCGACCGGGGCTGTCTCAGCGCCGCGCCGCTTCTGTGCCGCGACGCGCCGATTCCGCCATGACCCAACCCGCCACAACGCGAGCCGCCCGCCAATCCGGCTTCGCCCTTGTTTTGGTGCTGGGCGTCGTCGCCGTCGCCGCGACGCTGGCGACCGGGCTGGCCACCACGGCGCGTTACGAGGTCCGCCGCATCGCCAACGTCGGCGCGGCGGCGGAGGCGCGCGCGATGCTGGACGCCGGGGTGGCGCTGGGCGTGCTGGGGGCGACCGACCCGGAGCGCAGCCGCCGCGTCCCGACCGACGGCACGCCGCGCGTCATCCCCTTCGCCGCCGGGCGCGTCGAGATCCGCGTGTTTGAGGAGGCCGGGCGCGTCGATCTGAACCGCGCTCCCGCCGCCCTGCTCGCCGCGCTGTTCGGCGTGGCGGGCGTCGCCAACCCGATGGAGCTGGCGCAAGCGGTCGTGCAATGGCGCGGCGACGATGACGGCGGCGCCAGCAGCCCCGACGGCCTGCCGCGCCGTTCCTTCCTGTCGGTGGACGAGCTGTCCAGCGTTCCCGGCGCGCCGCCCGATCTGGCCCGGCGGTTGGGGGAGGCGCTGACGGTGGACGGCTCCATCCTTGGGCTGGTTCCGTCCGCCGCCGGGCCGCTGGTTGGCGCCGCCCTGCCCGAACGCCGCCCCGCGCAAAACAACGTCCTTGAGATGCCCGAACCCACCATCCCGTCGGTTGGCCGCGTCGTATCGGTGCGGACGCGCGCCACCGGCCCGTCCGGCGGCGTCGCCACAGCCGAGGCCACCGTCTTGCTTCTGGACCCGCCCGACCCGGTTCCGTACCGTGTGCTGGAGTGGCGCGAGCCAGTCCCCTTTGCCGTTGGAACCGCGCCATGACCGCACCGTCGCTGAGCGTCGCCGCCCATCAGCCCGTCTTCCGCCCGCTGGCCGCGTGGCTGACGGCGGAACTCGTCACCTGGATTCCGGCGGCGTGGCGGCGCGACGGCGACCCCGCTTTGTTGGCGGTGCGCGAGGATGGCCGCATCCGGCTGCTGCGCCGCGACGGCGCGCCGCTGGACCGCGCGCCCCGGCGGGGCAGCCGCGTGGTGGTGCGTCCGGGCGTGAAGGCGCTGCACCGCCGCTTCGCCTTGCCCGTCGCCGCCGCTGGGCATCTGCGCCCGATCATCGCCAACCAGATCGACCACCGCACCCCCTGGCCCGCCGATCAAGTCTGGTTCGGAGCCGCCATTCTTGGCCACAATGAGGATGAGCGGCTGATTGACGTCCGCATGACCGTGACGCCGCGCGCCAGCGTCGAGGCCCCGCTGGACGCCGTGCGGGCGCTGAATCTGCGGCCCACCGCGTTGGAGGTCGAGGATGGCGAGGGCGGCTGGATCGCCCTGCCGCTTGACGAGGACGACGCGCCGTCCGCCGCCCGGCGGGCGCGGCGCTGGCTGCCCGCCCTGATTCCGCTGGCTCTGCTGGCCGGTCTGTTCGCCCCGCCCCTGCTGGAGCGGGCGGCGCTGACCGCCGCGCTGGAGGAGTCGGGCCGCGCGTCCGCCGAGGTCCGTCGCCTCGCCACCGCGCTGGAGGACAGCAAGGCCGCCTCCGCCTACGCCGAACGCCGCAAGACCGACACGCCGAGCGCCGCCGTGGTGTTGGAGGTGTTGAGCCGACTGCTGCCCGACGACGTGTGGCTGAACGAGTTTCACCTCGACGCCGGAACCGTGCTGCTGATGGGACAGGCGGCGGACGCGAACCGGCTGCCCGCCCTGCTGTCCGCCTCCTCCCATTTCGCCGACGTGCAGTTTCGCTCCGCCGTGGTGCGCGAAGCGGCGGGGGGCGACCGCTTTCAACTGTCCGCCCGCGTGGTGCCCCATGCCGCTCCCTAAATGGTCCCTTCCGCAGCCGGGAACCCCGGCCTCCCGCCTTGCCGCTGGAACGCTGGTGGCGCTGGTGGCCGCCGTCCTGCTCGTGCCGCTGTTGGGTTTGCGCGCCGATCTGGTCGAGGACATCGAGCGGGCCGAGCGGCAGTTGGAGCACCAGCAACGCCTGCTCGAACGCCGTCCGGCGCTGGAGCAGCAGCGCGACGCGCTGAAGGCCGCCGGATCGCCCGATTTCCTGCAAGGCGCCACCCCGGCGCTGGCGGGGGCGGATCTGCAATCCAAGATGACCGATCTGGCCACCGCGCGCGGCGCGCGGGTGCAAAGCACGCAGGTGATGGAGGAGCGGGAGGATGACAACGGCTTCCGCCGCATCGCCGTCCAGGTCCGCGTCGCCGCCGACCCGCGCGCGCTGCGCGACCTGCTGCACGCGGTGGAAAACGGGCGGCCCCGCTTGCTGGTCGATGGCTTGGCCGTGCGGTCGCTGGCCTTTGGGACCGATCAGATGGACGTGACCTTCACGGTCATCGGTTTTCTGGAAAGCGCGTCATGACCCGCTTGTTCGCTTGTCTGACCATGTCGCTGGTCGCGCTGGCCGCCGCTTGGCCCGCCGAAGGGTTCGAGTTGCCGCCGCGCGAGAGTTTCGACGCGACGGTGCAACGCCCCCTGTTCTTCCCCAGCCGCCGGGCCGGACCGCCGCCGGACTCCGCCCCGACCGAGGCCACGCCCCCCGCCTCCGCCCCAATGGACGGCGCGCGGTTGATCGGCGTGGCGGTGGACCGCCAAGGCCGCGCCGTCGCCGTGCTGCGCGCCGGGGCCGGAACTGAGCGACGGGTGGTCGTTGGCGACACGATCCAAGGCTGGGTGATCGAGGCGATTGGCCGCAGCGGTCTGGGGCTGACTCTGGCCGGTCAACGCGTCAGCGTTCCCGTTCTGGGACTGCTGCCCAAGACGCCGGAATAGGGGGACGGCGCGGCGGATGGAATCGCGCCCCCGCCGAACAGCGGTGTGGTTGCTCTTCGCGTCCTGCTAGGGAAAACACGGGGTTGGCAAAAATTTCAGAGTGCCACACACTACCAAAAGTAATTAAAATGCTTATTTAGGGTCTTCGACCGTCACGACCGGGGAAACACAGCAGACGATGCCGCCCGACCCACTGCGCACGGCACGACCCTTTCACAGCCCGTTGAAGCGCATCCTGGAGCGGCAGGATGTGGCCGCCAACCGCTATCATGACCGGCGTTTGGATGCGGAGGTGGTCAACATCGTGGTCGGCGGTTGCGTGGTCAGCGACAGCTCGGACGTCATCATCACCACCACGCTGGGATCCTGCGTCGCCGCTTGCGTTTACGACCCGGTCGCCGCCATTGGCGGGATGAATCACTTTCTGCTGCCCGACGCCGGGCTGGACACGGCCTCGCTGTCCTCGCGCTATGGCAGCGCGGCGATGGAGCAGCTCATCAACCGGCTGCTGACCGTCACCGGACGGCGCGACCGGCTGCGCGCCAAGGTGTTTGGCGGGGCCAACGTCAACGTCGCCACCCTGCGCACCGCCAACATCGGCCAGCGCAACGTTGAATTCGTCATGGAGTATCTCGCCACCGAAGGCATTCCGACGGTAAGCTGGGACGTCGGCGGGACCAGCCCGCGCGCGATCCGTTTCTTCCCAACCTCTGGACGGACCCAACGGCGTTTGATTGGCGACGAGACGCTTCGCGACATCGCCCGCAGCGAATCCTCCTTCATCGAACGGTTGCGCACCACCCAGATTGAGGGCGACGTCGAACTGTTCTGACCCAGGTTGCGCCATGGCCGAGACTCTGTTCCGCATCGCCACCTTCAACCTGGAAAGTCTGGACGACGACGTCAGCGATCCGCCCTTCGCCGCGCGCATCGCCACGCTGCGCCCGCAACTGGAACGGCTGTCCGCCGACATCCTGTGTTTGCAGGAGGTGGACGCCCAACACCCGGTCAAAAAAGAGCCGCGCGTCCTGCGCGCCCTAACCCGCTTGCTCGATGGCACCCGCTACGCCGGGTTCCACGTCACGGCGGGCGATGGGCCGTCGCCCGCCGACCGGCACAATCCGGTGCTGGTCAGCCGCTGGCCGATCACGGCGGCCCGCCTGCTGCGCCACGATCTGGTCCCGCCACCGCGCGTCCACCTCGCCACCGCCGTTCCGCCGATGGCGGACGCGGTGGAGGTGTCATGGGACCGTCCGGCGCTTCAGACCGCCATCGCGCTGCCCGGCGGGCGGGTTTTGCACATTTTCAATCTGCATCTGCGCGCGCCGCTGGCCGCCCCGGTGCCGGGGCAAAAGGCCGGGGCCTTCGTTTGGAAAACGGCGGAGGGCTGGGCCGAGGGCTATTATCTGGCCGCTTTGAAACGGGCGGGGCAAGCGCTGGAAACCCGGCTGGCGGTGGACCGGCTGTTCGACGCCGACCCCGACGCCCTGGTGATGGTGGCGGGGGATTGCAACGCAGGCATGGAGCACACGCCGCTGCGGATCCTGTGCGCCGACCTGGAGTCCACCGGCAACCCGGCGCTGGCCGGGCGCGTCCTGTCGCCGTTGGAGCGGATGATTCCGCCCGACCGCCGCTTTTCCGTGCTGCACGCCGGGGCGGCGGTGATGCTGGACCATCTGCTGGTGTCGCCCGGGTTGGCCGGATGGTTCCGCGACGTCGCCATCCACAATGAAGGGTTGAGCGACGAGGTGTTTCACCCCACTGACGCGCGGTCGCCGGAAAGCTACCACGCGCCGATGGTCGCCAGCTTCGCCCTGCCGGGCTGAAGGCGGAGTCCGCTACTCCGCCGCCGCCGCGCCCGCCAGCGCCGCCGCGCGTTCGGCGTCCTTGGCCTTGCGCGCCTTGCGCTTCAGCCACCACATCGCCGTGCCGGTGACGGCGAACAGCGGCGGCAGCACGCCCGACAGGAAGACCAACCACTTCCACAGGGCGCCCAGCCCCTCGCCCGCGTGCAACGGACGCTGCCACGCCAGCAGGGTTTCGCCCAGGCTGTAGCGGACCGGATCGCGGATCTCGACGACACGGGCGGCCCAGGGGTCAACGAAGACGGTGGCCATCGGCGCGCCGTGGCTGTGCCCGGCGGGGGCCAAACCGACCCGATAGGCTTGGTTGGGCCGAGCGGGCGGCGAGACGGAGCGCAGGGTCGCGCCTGGCAGGACGTTGACCGCCAGTTCGACGACCTGATCGACGTCCAGCGGCTTGGCCCCCTTGACCGGCTCCACCGACACTTGGGCGCGCAGGTCGCGGGCCGGGAAGATCGCCGACACACCGTCGCCCAAGGTCTGCGGGAAGGCCAGATAGACGCCCGAAAAGCTCACCACCATGAAGATGACCAGCGACCAGATGCCGACCGCGCCATGCAAATCGCGGTGCAGCCGAACGCCGCGCGCCCCCGCCTTGACCGTGAACGCCGCCTTCCAGCGCCCCGGACGCGGCCACCAGATGATGAGGCCGCTGACGCCCAGCGCCAGCATCGCCACCCCCAGCCAGCCGATGATCTCGCGCCCGCTGCGGTCGCGGATCAAGAAATTGGCGTGCAGCATGTGGACCGTGCGCAAAAAGCCGTCGCCCGGCGTTTGCGACCCGACGACCGCCAGCGACACCGGGTCGATCAACAACACGCCCATCGGTCCCTGCGGCGCGGCTTGCGGCGGCGTCTGCGCTCCTGGTTGTTGGCCCGGTCCACCTTGCGGCGCGCCACGCTCGCCCCCCGGCGGACGGGCGGCGGTCAGGCGGACGGTGACGGGCTTGCCCGGTTCGTCCGGCAGCGTCACGAAACCCGGTTGCGTTCCGGTGGGGGCAGCGCCCTTGGCCGCCGCCAGGATCGCCGAGATCGGCTTGGCCGCGCCCGCTTCCAACGCATAGGTTGGACGGTCGCCGGTCAGATCCCGCAACTCGTCCTCCAGCACCAGGATCGAGCCGGTGATTCCCAGCATGACGAGCGGCAGGCACAAAATCAGCCCGGTCCACAGATGGATGTTCTGAAGCGTGCGGAACCACAGGCGTTGACGCTGCGGCTTGGCGGCGGTGATGGCCATGATGCGTTGCCCTTTTCAAACGGCTGCGGAGACGACGACGCTCAGGTGTCGGCCCAGTGGCGGAGCAGATTGTGGTAAAGCCCGGTCAACTGCACGACCCCGGCATGGTCGGGCAGATCGCCGTTGATTTTTTGAATGGCGGTGTCGAGGTCGAACAGCATGGTCCGCCGCCCGTCGTCGCGAACCATGCTTTGCATCCAGAAAAAGGAGCAGACCCGCGCGCCCCGCGTCACCGGGCGCACCTGATGAAGGCTGGTGGACGGGTACAGCACCATGTCGCCCGCCGGAAGCTTGACCATGTGGACGCCATAGGTGTCCTCCACGGTCAGTTCGCCGCCGTCATACTCGTCGGGGTCGGTGAAGAACAGGGTGGCGGACAGATCGGTGCGCACCCGGTGCGGGGTGCCGGGGATCTGGCGGATGGCGTTGTCGACATGAACGCCGAAGCTCTGGCCCCCGGCGTAGCGGTTGAACAGCGGCGGAAACACCTTCAGCGGCAGGGCCGCCGCCATGAACAGCGGGTTGCGCTCCAGCGCCGCCAAAATGACGTCCCCCAATTGGCGGGCCGCCGGATGCTGTTCCGGAATCTGCATGTTGTCTTTGGTCTTGGCCGATTGATGACCGGCGGTGACGGCGCCATCCACCCAATCGGCCCCGTCCAGAACGCGGCGCGCCTCGGCGACCTGCTCGCCCGTGAGAACGTTGGGAATGTGCAGCAGCATGCGCGTCTCCTGACCTTGGCGCGGGAACGGATGGAAAAAAGCGTCGGGGCCGCCCCATTGCCGCAGAGCGGCCCCGACGTCGCAGTTCGGCCCACCAGGCCGCCGAACAGACCGCTTTTTCGCTCTAGAACTTCACGTTGGTGGTGAACATCGCGGTGCGCCCGGCGCCCGCCACCGCGTGGCCGCCGCCCGAATGCACCCGCTCAATGTAAAATTTGTCGGTCAGGTTGTAGATGTTGACCTGCAACTCGACGCCCGGACGGATCGCGTAAGCGGCCATGGCGTCAAACACCGCGTAATTCGGGATCTTGCCCAGATTGGCGTCGGTCCAATAACGGTCGGCGACATACTGCACGCCGGCGCCGACCTTCAGGTTCCAGGGCAGCTCATAGGTCGACCACAGGCTGAAGGTGTGCTTGGGCGTGCTGGCCAGTTCCTTGCCCTTGTTGGCGGCGGTGAAGGTCTCGACGATCTCGCTGGTTTGATAGGTGTAGCCGCCGAAGACCTGCCACTTGCTGGTCAGATGACCGGCGACGCCCAACTCGAAACCATCGACCCGGCGCACGCCGTTCAACACCTGAACCGTGCCGCCGGGCAGGGTTTCGCGCGCGTCGGTCTTTTCCGTGCGGAACACCGCGCCGGTCAGCGACAGCGCGTCGCCCAACACGTCCCATTTGGCCCCGACCTCGTAGGTCAGGTTTTTTTCCGGCGGGGTGGTTCCGTTCGCCGCCGTCAGGGCCAAGCCCTCCGCCGACGGGTTGTAGGCGGTGGACGCGCTGGCGTAGAGGCTGGCGTTGGGAACCGGCTTGTAGACGATGGCCCCGCGCCAGCTCAGCAGATTGTCGGTGCGGGTCGGGTTCAGCGCGGCAGTGGTCGACGTCGCGGCGATCTTGGTGTCGGTGTGGAAGCGGTCATAACGCAGGCCGCCCGCGATTTCCCACTGCTCGCCGATCTTGACCGTGTCCATGACGTAGAGCGCCGCCGTGGTGCTCTTGGTCTCGCTCTTGGCGCCCAGCGTGCGCGTGCCGCGATAGATGGCGAAGGGGTTGGGATCCGACAGGCTGGTGGTCGCGGCGGTGAAGCTGTAGGGCTGGTTGTCGTAGCTTTCCGCCGCCAACTCCACGCCCGTCACCAACGAATGCTTCAGCCCGCCGGTGGAGAATTTGAAGGTGACGTCGGTCTGGTTGTCCAGGCTTTTCAACGTCGTGTCGCGCGCCGTCGGCGTCCGGGTCATCGTGTTGGTGATGGTCGAAGCGCTGCGCGGCACCGACACGTTGGAATAGCGCTTGGTCTGCGACGCGCGCAGCGTGTTGCGCACGCTGACGACGTCGTTGACTTCATGCTCCAACCGGGCCGTGCCCATGTCGGTGCGGGTGTTTTCGGCGTTCAGATCCTTGAAGCCGTAATAATTCTCCCGCTTCACGTTGGGCAGCGACGTGCCATTGAGCACCGGAATTCCGTAATCGGGGATGTTGTCCTCGACCAGATGCATGTAGCTGAAGGTCAGCTTGGTCGGGCCGCTCAGACCGAACGTCACCGACGGGGCGAAACCCCAGCGGTTGTTCTCGACGACATCGCGCCCGGCGACGCCCGATGCGTGCCCCATCACGTTCAGCCGCACAGCCGCGTCAACGCCGTATTCGGTCAAGGAACGGTTGACGTCGGCGGTGATGCGCTTGGTCCGGTCGGTTCCCAGCGACACCGACCCGGCGGTGATCGCCTCCTTGGCCGGGGCCTTGGTGACGAGGTTGACCGCGCCGCCGGTCGAGCCACGGCCCGACGAGGTGGCCGACGCGCCCTTGATGACCTCGACTTGTTCCAGATTGAAATTGTCGCGGCTGTATTGGCCCTGGTCGCGCATGCCGTCGATGAACAGATCGGTGTTGGCGGCGAAGCCCCGGATTTTCAGATTGTCGCCCTGCGGCCCGCCGCCCTCGCCCGCTGACAAGGTGATGCCCGGCACCGTGCGCAGCACGTCGCGCAGCGTGGTCGCCCCCCGGTCGTCCATCACCTCGCGCGGGATCACCGTGATCGACTGCGGCGTGTCGAGCAGCGGCTCGGTCAGCTTCGGCGACGACGCGCGGTCAGCCTTGTAATCGCCCTGGGGCTTGGCCCCTTCCACCGCGATGGCGGGAAGCTGCTGTTCGCCCGCCGACGGGGTCGCCGTCTGGGCCGAAGCGGGTTGCAAGGCGGTGCAGCTCAAGGCCAAGCCCAGCGCCGCCCCCAGCGCTGG
Organism: Azospirillum cavernae; assembly: GCF_003590795.1. GTDB lineage: Bacteria > Pseudomonadota > Alphaproteobacteria > Azospirillales > Azospirillaceae > Azospirillum > Azospirillum cavernae. Next base: position 440,083 of record NZ_QYUL01000003.1, on the reverse strand, counting down.
CGACGTGACGATGGGCCGGGACACTCTCATGGACACGAGTACGGCGGTGGACGCTGACACGGAAAATCCCCCCAAACGAGACAAAAGGTCATATGCGATTGGTTCTTAAAATCACTTCGGTTTCGAAGCAAGTCAAAAATGATAATAATTCTTATTCGCTTAAAACAGCAACGCCCGCGTCGAACAAGACGCGGGCGTTGCTGTCGCCATCATCGGGACGAGGTCGGCTATTTCAGAAAAAACTGAACCGGAACAACCAGCTCGATACGCTCCTGCGTCATCTCGTCGGGCGGCGGCGGCAGGGGGGAGGCCCGACGCACCATCTCCAACGTCTCCTCGTCCAGCAACTCATGCCCGGCGCTGCGGTCGAGTTTGACGGCCAAAACCCGCCCTTCGCGGTCGATGGTGAAGCGCACCTGCGCCACCCCTTCCTGGCGGCGGGCCTGGGCCGCGCGCGGGTAACGCTTGTAGCGTTCCAGATGGCTCAACACCCGCCCTTGCCAGGAAGGAGAAACCCGCGCCGGGGCCGTCGATGGCGCCGGAGCCGCCGCCACAGGAGCCGGGGCGGCGACCGGCGGGGCCGCCGTTGGCGTTGTCGGCGCCGCCGGGCGCGGCGGCTTGGGTTTCTCTGGCTTTGGCTTGTCCGGCTGGGGTTTGGGCGTTTCCTTTTTCGGTTCCGGCTTGGGTTTGGGCGGATCGGGCGGCGATTTGGGCAGAACCACTTCCGGCTCAACCACGGGCGGCGGTTCTGGCGGCGGGGGCGGCTCTGGAACAGGTTCCGGAGGTGGCGGCGGTTCGACGACAGGGTCGGGTGGCGGCGGTTCCGGCGGCGGTTCCACCACCGGCTCGGGCGGCGGCGGCGCGGGCGGAACCTCCGCAACCGGAATCGGCTCCGGCGGGGCGACCGGAAGCGGCGCCAATTCCAGCAGCACGGCCGGCGGATCGGCGGCCAAAGGCGTCAGCGGCACATGCCACGCCACCATGGCCAGCGCCGCCGCCGCATGCGCGCCCAAGGCCAGCGCGAGGCTGCCGCCCCAGCGGGTTGCGCCGATGGCCGGGCGCTCGACCGTTTCGCTCCAAGCGCCGGGCGGCCAATCGCTGTGGTGAGACGCCGCCGTCATGGCGAGGGGGCCGCTTCCAGGCCGACCAGGCCGACCTTCAGATATCCGGCCCCGCGCAGGCTGTTCATCACCTCGGTCAACGCCCCGTAATCGACCGACTTGTCGGCGCGCAGGAACACCCGCGCCGTCTTGTCGCCGCCAGACGCGGCGTCCAGCGCGGCGGCCAACCCCTCGCGCGTGGTCTTGACCTCGCCCAGAGACAGGCTTTTGTCGGCTTGGATCGACAGGAACAGCGGCTTGTCCGGGCGCGGCGTCGGCATCGCGGTGGATGCGGGCAGATCAACCGGCACATCCACCGTGGCCAAGGGGGCCGCGACCATGAAGATGATGAGAAGAACCAGAACGACGTCAATGAAGGGCGTGACGTTGATCTCGTGCGTTTCCGCCAGATCGTCGTCGCCCCCGGATCCCAAACGCGCGCCCATCGCCGATCACTCCGCCGCAGCCGAATTGTTGGCCGCCACCGCCGATCCGCGCGGCAGGGCGCGGCGGTCGATGTCCCGGCTCAACAAACGCAGCACGGCGGCGGACGCGTCGGTCAACTGACCCTTGTGCCCGGCGATGGCCCGGCTGCACGCGTTGTAGACGACCACGGCGGGAATCGCCGCCACCAGTCCGATGGCGGTGGCCAACAGCGCCTCGGCGATGCCCGGCGCCACCACGGCCAGATTGGTCGTTTGGGCGCGCGAAATGCCAATGAAGCTGGTCATGATGCCCCACACCGTGCCGAACAGCCCGACAAAGGGGCCGGTCGAGCCGATGGTGGCGAGAATGCCGGTGCCGCGCGCCATCCGCCGCCCCGCCGCCGCCTCGATCCGCTCCAACCGGGAGGCCGCGCGGTCCATCAACCCGTCGCGCGACGGCGCGTCCGCCGATTGGTGGGTTTCCGCCAGCACCGCGCGCACCAGAACCGCCGCCGTCCCCTGGCTGAAGCCGATCCGCTCCGCCGCCTGCGACAGGGAACGCGCGTCTTCCAGCATGGTCAGCGCCGCCCGCGCCTTGCGCCGAGCCGAGGTCAACTCAATGATTTTGGCGATGGCGATGGTCCAGGTGGCGACGGAGGCCAGCGCCAAGCCGATCATCACCGCCTGCACCACGGGGCTGGCCCCCAGGAACATGCCCCAGGGCGACAGATCATGCGGCAGCGTCGCCAAGGCGGCGGCGGTCGTGGTGGCGGGGGCTGGCGGAACCGCCGCGCCCTCCTGCGCCATCGCCGCCCCGGCGGTCAGTGAAACGGCGCATCCGGCAAGGGCCGCAGCGGCGGCGCGAAGGCGATGACGCGATGTCGGCATGACGGTTGAACTCCCCCAGAGCGCGCCCCAAACGCGCGCTGCAAAATCCCTACAAATCTCAGGGCGACGCCCTATGTCTCTATAATGCGAACGAGTCTCAATCGCATCATTAATCGACAGACGGGCGCTGATTTTTTCGCATTGCGGCATGGCGCCATGCCGGATTTCCCGAAGACCACGAGGCGTTTGCCAAAGGCCAGGGCGCTTGTCAATAATGCGACTCATTTTCAATATCATGGTCTTGGCGACAAAGCCAGCCCTTCACCCGGCGATTGACGCGTCAACCCTTGCGGCGCCAAGCTTGGCCCCCATTTGACGCGGTTTGGTTGGGGAGACGGGCCATGGCGCCCCACACAGGTGTTTACGGGTTTCCAGAGTCAGCGACGCAGGCGCAAGACTTGGCGCAGGCTTTGGGCATCCCCTGCCACATCGCGGAATTGCACCGCTTTCCTGATGGGGAAAGCCTCGTCCGGCTGCCCCAGCCGATGGAGCGGGCCATCGTCTACCGTTCGCTCGACCAGCCCAACGACAAGCTGGTGGAACTGACGCTGGCCGCGTCGGTGTTGCGCCGCCAGGGCGCGACCGATCTCTGCCTCGTCGCCCCTTACATGGCTTACATGCGGCAGGACATCGTGTTCAAGCCGGGCGAGCCGGTCAGCCAGACGGTGATCGGCGACTGGCTGGGCCGTTGCTTTGACCGCTTCGTCTGCGTCGAGCCGCATTTGCACCGCACCCCGACGCTGGACGCCGTGTTCGTCGGACGACCGTCCATCGCGTTGAGCGGCGCCGGGCCAATCGTGGCGCGCCTGCGCGCGGATTCCGTCGCCGCCAACACCGTCATCATCGGCCCGGACGAGGAATCCGCGCCGTTGGTTGACGCCATTGCCGGACCGCTGGGGCTGACCGGAATTGTTGGACGCAAGGAGCGGCGCGGCGACCGCGACGTGACCGTCGCCCTGCCCGCCGACGCGTCATTGACGGGGCGTCCGGTGGTGATCGTCGATGACGTCATCAGTTCTGGCGAGACCATCTTTTCCTGTGGGCGGGCGGCGCGGGCGCTGGGCGCGGCGTCGCTGCGGGTGTTCGGAGTCCACGCTCTGTTCCCCGAAGGCGTCGCCCATCGTTTCGTGACGGAGGGGTTTGGCGCGCCGCTGTCTTGCGACGGAGTGCCGCACCCAAGCAACGCCCTGCCCCTCGCGCCCCTGTTGGCCGACGCAATTCTGGGGTTTTGGGAAGAATAATCCGCATTTGTGGTTTGTTTCGATCAACATTTTGTGTGTTACGAAAACAAACGATCAAGGTGAGCGCTCTGACGGTTTTGCAACCCATATCGCTCTTGGGCGCCTGCATTCCGTCGCATTGGCACGCACTCTGAAGAGCCGTATAAATGTCATTGTTGTAACGCGACGGCAGCCCAGGACACCCTAAAAACCGCCGCGAAAACAGGCGGATGCATCATGAGCGGCATGACCACCGGCCAACGGGCCGACGCGGCGTTTTTCGGGCTGACCGAAAACGAACGGACACTTCTGGAATCCATGGGGCGGCTGATCGACGCGCAACTCCCAGCGCTGTCGGAGCGGTTCTACGCGCATCTGACGCGCTGGCCGACCATGAAGACGCTGTTGGACACTCATGGCAACCTCAACCGCTTGAAGACCACCCAGGCTGACCATTGGCGCCGCCTGTTCCGCGATGTTGGATCGGCGGAGCATGAGGCCCGCTGCCACGCCGTCGGTTTGGCGCACCAGCGCATCGGCCTGGAACCCTCCTGGTACATCGGCGCCTACGCCATCGCGCTCAGCGATCTGGTCGGCATCGTCCGCAAGGCGCTGCGCTGGCGGCCCAGAACGGCGGACGCGGCGGTGGCGGCGGTCATCCGGGCGGTGTCCTTCGATCTGGACCGCACCTTGGCCGTCTACACCCAGTCGCAGACCTCGCTGCAAACCAGCAAGGCGATGGACGGCGTCGCCGCCGCCCTGATGGACCGCACGGTGGAGGCCGCCATCGCCATCAACGATTCCGCCGTCGCCAACGCCCACATGGTGGGCCAGTTGCGCGCGGTCGATCATGAATCCCAGGCCATCGCCGCCGCGACCGAAGAAACCGTCACCGGCATTCAAGAGATTTGGGCGCGCAGCCGCGAGGTGGCGACGCTGGCGACCGAGGCGCAAAGCGTGACGGCGGACGGCGGGCGCACCGTCACCGACGCCGTGGGGCGCATGGGGGTGATCGCCGACGCGGTGCAAAGCGCGGCGCGGCGCGTCAGCGAATTGTCCGTCGCCTCCGAACGCATCGCCGAAATCGTCTCCACCATCGAGGCCATCGCCAAGCAGACCAACCTGCTGGCGCTGAACGCCACCATCGAGGCGGCGCGCGCGGGCGAAGCGGGCAAGGGTTTCGCCGTCGTCGCCAGCGAGGTGAAAGGCCTGTCCAACCAGACCGCGCGGGCGACCGAAGACATCCGCCTGCGCATCGAAGGTCTGAAAAGCGAAATGAGCGCCATCATCACCTCGATGGAGGATGGCACCCGCGCCGTTCAGGGCGGGCAGGAGGCGATCCGCGCGGTCAGCGACCGCATGGCCGACATCGGCCATCACATCGACCGCACCGAACAGCGCATGTCGGACATCGCCAGCGTGCTGACCCAGCAATCCGCCGCCGCGAACGAGGTCGCCGCCGGAACCGCCCGCATCGCCGAAAGCAGCGCCGCCAACAGCGCGTCGATCCTGCGCAGCGTCGAGGCGACGCGCGGCGTCGAAACCCTGCTGGGCAACCAGTTGAAGGTGCTGTTCGAGCAGGACATCCCCGGCAAGATCATCAAGATCGCCAAGGTCGATCACGTCATTTGGAAAAAACGTTTGGCCGACATGCTGGTCGGGCTGGAAACCTTGCGGGCCGACGAACTGGCCAGCCATGAAAATTGCCGGTTGGGCAAATGGTATTACGGCCCGGCCTCGTTGCCCTACCGAAACAGCCCGGATTTCGCCCGCCTGGAAGCGCCGCACCGCAGCGTCCACGATCACGGCAAGGCGGCGGCCAAGGCCTACGCCGACGGCGACATGCCTCGCGCTTTGCAGGAGGTGACTGAGGTGGAACGCGCCTCCGCCGACGTCATCGCCGTTCTCGACGCGCTGGATCGGCGCGGGCCGGTCGGGGCGACGCCAAGCTCCGCCGTCGCTTTCTGACAACGTCCCCGCCGCCCGGCCTTGAACGCCGGGCGGCGGCGGTCGTCGAGTTTAGGGAAAATCGCGAACCGTGTGCAGATGGTTCAACGGGCCGTGGCCATGGCCCAAGCCCGGCGCGGTCAAAATCGCCGTTTCCACATAGGCCCGCGCGCGGGCGACCGCGTCGTGCGTGTTCAATCCCTGCGCCAGACCGGCGGCGATGGCCGAGGCCAGGGTGCAGCCGGTGCCGTGGGTGTGGGGCGTGTGAATCCGCGCGCCCTCGAACACGGTCTCGCCGTCTTCGCTCAACAGCAGGTCATAGAGCCGGTCATCCTCCAGATGCCCGCCCTTCAGCAGCACCGCGCGGGGGCCGAAGGTCAGGATCAGTTTGGCGGCTTGGCGCATGCCGTCCAGATCGCGGATCGGCACGTCGGTCAACGCCTCGGCCTCCGGCAGATTGGGGGTGACGATGGCCGCCAGCGGCAGCAGCCGTTTGCGCAGAGTCAGCACCGCGTCCGGCTCCAGCAGAAAATGGCCGCTCTTGGCGATCATCACCGGATCGACGACCAGCGGAACGTTGCCGCCCTGCGCCTCATACTCCGTCGCCACCGCTTCGATGACGGCGGCGTTGGCCAGCATGCCGATCTTCACCGCGTCGGCGCCGATGTCCTCCAGCACCACCTTCATCTGAAGCGCGACGAAGGCCGGATCAATCGGCAAGACGCCATAGACGCCTTGGGTGTTCTGCGCCGTCAACGCGGCGATGGCGGTGGCGGCGTAGGCCCCCAGCGCGCTGACCGTCTTGATGTCGGCCTGGATGCCGGCGCCGCCACCCGAATCCGACCCGGCGACGATCAGAACGCGACCCTTCATGATGCGGCTCCCGCTGCGGAAGTTTCGGCGCTGACCCGGATGGACTCAGCGATGTCGGCGACCACCTGAAGGACCAAGGCCTCGTCGTCGCCCTCGGCCATCACGCGGATCAAGGGTTCGGTGCCCGATTTGCGGATCAGCAGACGCCCGCTGTCGGCCAGACGTGCCTCGCCGTCGCGGATGGCGCTTTGCACCATCTTGTCGTCCAGCGGCGTGGAACCGGGGGAAAAGCGCACGTTGGTCAGCTTTTGCGGCACCGGGGCGAAGACGCGGCACAGCTCGCTGGCCGGGCGGCCGTTCGACTGGATCAGCACCGCCAGAACCTGAAGCGCGGCGATCAACCCGTCGCCGGTCGTCGAGTAATCGGACAGCACGACATGGCCCGACTGCTCGCCACCGACGTTGTAACCGCGCTCCCGCATCATTTCGACGACGTAACGGTCGCCGACCGGCGTGCGCGCCAGATGCAGGCCAAGGCCGGTGAGGTGCCGCTCCATGCCGAGATTCGACATGACCGTCGCCACCACCCCGCCGCCGCGCAGCGTCTGCGACGCCGCCCAGGACGACGCGATCAACGTCATCAACTGGTCGCCGTCAATCGGGCGCCCGGCCTCGTCCACCATAATCAGGCGGTCGGCGTCGCCGTCCAGCGCGATGCCCAGATCGGCGGCGTGGAAGATCACCTGCTCTTGCAGGCTTTGCGTGGCGGTGGCGCCGCAGCCCTTGTTGATGTTGGTGCCGTCGGGGCTGACGCCGATGGGAATGACCTCCGCCCCCAGCTCATACAGCACCTTGGGCGCGACGCGGTAGGCGGCGCCGTTGGCGCAGTCGATGACGATCTTCAGCCCGTCCAACCGCAGGCCGCGCGGAAAGGTGTTCTTCACATATTCGATGTAACGCCCGGTCGCGTCCTCCATCCGGCTGGCGCGGCCCAGGTCGGGCGATCCGGCCAGATCGGGGGCGAAGGGCTGGCCCATCCGGGTTTCGATGGCGATCTCCACCTCGTCCGACAGCTTGTAGCCGTCGGGGCCGAACAACTTGATGCCGTTGTCCTGATAGGGGTTGTGCGAGGCCGAGATCACCACGCCCATGTCGGCGCGCAACGACCGCGTCAGCATGGCCACCGCCGGGGTCGGCAGCGGCCCGACCAGCACGACGTCCATGCCCATCGAGATGAAACCGGCGGTCAGCGCCGGTTCCAGCAAATAGCCGGACAGGCGCGTGTCCTTGCCGATCACCACCCGGTGGCGGTGGTTGCCCCGGCGGAATTGCAGCGCCGTCGCCATCGCCACCCGCAACGCCGTTTCGGCGGTCATCGGATCGACGTTGGCCGTGCCGCGAATGCCATCGGTGCCGAACAGGTGTCGCGTCATGGGAAAACCTCGGGAAGAAACGTGAAGCCGTCGCCCAATCCACCCGCGCAAGCGGTGATGACGGAGCGATGACGCTGCTTCTTGGCCCCTCGCCGCCCCTGCGGTCAAGCCTCGTCACAAAGGCGTCAGGGCAACCCCTTATGGATCGCGACGATCCGTCGTCAGACCGGATGCAGCGCTTCCCACACGGCGCGGGCTTGGGCGGTTTCGGCGACGTCATGGACGCGCAGCATCTGCGCCCCTTGGTTGAGCGAGTCGAGACCGGCGGCCAGCGACCCGGCCAACCGCGCCCGTGGCGGCTCGCCGCGCGACAATTGCCCGATGAAGCTCTTGCGCGACAGCGCGATCAGCAGCGGGCAGCCCAGCGCGTGGTACAGCGCCGCGTGGCGCAAAATCTCGACATTGTGCGCCGCCGTCTTGCCAAAGCCGATGCCGGGATCCACCGCGATCTTGTCCAGCGCCACCCCGGCGGCGACGCAGGCCGCCACCCGCGCCTCCAGCCAATCGAACAGGTCGAGCGCGGCGTCGCGGTACTGCGGGTCGCTCTGCATGGTGCCGGGTTCGCCCTGCATGTGCATCAGCACCACCGGCGCGCCCGATTTGGCCACCACCGGCAGGGCCAGCGGATCGGCCAGCCCCGCGACGTCGTTGATGAGGCGCGCGCCCGCGCCGATGGCCGCCGCCATGACGCGGGCGTGGCGGGTGTCCACCGACACGGCCACGCCTTTGGCGGCGAAATGGCGGATCACCGGCAGGACGCGCGCCTCCTCCACATCGGGGGGGACGGGGGCCGCGCCGGGACGGGTGGATTCGCCGCCGATGTCGAGGATGTCGGCCCCCGCCGCGACCAACGCCTCGCCATGGGCGATGGCGGCGGCAGGGTCGAGGAAGTCGCCGCCGTCGGAAAAGCTGTCGGGCGTGACGTTGACGATGCCCATCAGGCGCGGTCGGCTCAGATCGACCCCGGCGAAGGCCGGGCGGGCGCGGGTCAGCGCGCCAAGCTGGCGATCCAGCCTTTCCGCCACCCCCCGCGACCGCTCCCACCCCCAGGCGAGAATTTCCGACAGCGGGGCGAAGGCGCGCTCGATCCGGTCCGCGCCGTCGGGGCGGTCAAGCTGTCGGACGATCAATTCAGCGGCGGCGAACGAAAAACGCCCGCCCGCCAACGGCACCGCCGCGCCCTTGGCCCAGGCGGCCAGCGGCATCAGCCCGACCGGGCGCAAGTAAACCCGCACCCCCTCCTCCCCCGCCCACGGGCAGAAGGCGGCAAGCGATCCGCAAGCCGATTTGGCGGCGGGTTTGGCGGGGGGAGGAATGGGCGGCATCGGGCAAGCCTCGCGACAAGGGGCGTCGCCTCGTTCCTGGCACGGCAAGGGGCCTGCGCGCAAGCCGCAAGCCCCTCATCACGATCATGCCCTCAACGCTCCGCCGACAACGCCGTCGCGGACAAAAAGCCCGCTCACGCGTCGGCGTTGGATCCCGGCAGCATCCGCGTCAGCACGTCGTCGCGGCGTACATAGTGATGCCACAGCGCCGCCGCCGCGTGCAGACCGGCCAGCGCCAAAATCAGGTTGGCGGCAAGCTCGTGCAACTCCTTGACCGTGCGGCCCAGTTCGCGATCCGGCGCGAAGGGGGCCGGGATGGTGAACAGGCCGAAGAAGGTCAGCGTGTCGCCGCGCAGCCATGTCAGAACGACGCCGATGACCGGAATGGCGATCATCAAGGCGTACAGCCCAAGATGGGCGAGTTGGGCCAGCCGCTGCTCATTCACCGACATCGACGACGGCAGATTGGGCGCGCCCCGCGTCAGGCGCAAGCCAAGCCGCGCCACGACGGCCCCGGCCAGCAGAAGCCCGAAGGAGATGTGAAGCCACCAGACCATCGCGCGCTCTGGAGTGCCGCGAGCGTACAGATCCTCGGCGAAGGTGATGCCGTAAAGACCGATGACCAGCAAAAAAATCAGCCAGTGCAGCCCCTTTTGCGACGGGCTGTAGGAGGATGTCGCCATGGAAGGCTCCAGGTTGGGTGATGGCGCGTCGCGCTGGGCGCACGCCAACAATCAGGAGAGAAGGACGGGATCAAGCCCCGCCGTGACAGGTGCATGACCCTAAAGCCCCCTTCCTGAACCCGCGCTGAACGGCCCGACCGGCGACGGCTTCCCCGTCTTCACCTGTGACCGAGGAAGCCGTCCCACCTCATTGCGGGCTGTGCGCGACGACGAAGTCGCGCAGGACCACCACCAATTCCTCGGCGTGGCGGTCATGCCCGTGGGCGCGGGCGTCGGCGATGTCCTCCACCAGGATCTCCGCGATCCGCATGGGTCCATCGGGGCTGTGGGCCAAACAACAGCCCATTTCCGCCGCGATGATGCTCGGCACATGTTCGTGTTCGGCGATGGCCTCGACCTCGGCCTCGGTCAAGTCGCTCAAGCCGATGCAGTCTTTAATCGTCAACATGGCGCGTTCCTCCCAGAACGGCCGAACGCCGGTCGCGTCGGAACCATCGACCGTCGGGGAGGGCGCCCCCGCCAAACAAGCGGCGGGAGCGTCGCGCGCCGATCAGTGGGTCATCAGCACCGGCAATCCGGCGTGATTGAGCACGTAACGAGTGACGCCGCCAAGGATCATTTCCCGCATCCGGCTGTGCCCGTACCCCCCCATAACAAGGAGGTCGGCTTTCAGTTCCACGGCTTTTTCAACGACCGCCTCTCCGACGGGTTTTGATCCAGGCTTCAACACTGTCAGCGCGGGATTGACCCCCTGCCAAGTCAGATATTCGGCAATGCGACGCCCTGCCGCAGCGTCCGTCGCCGAGGTTTCGGCGGTCAGCACCATCACCTGATCGGCGCTGCGCAGGAAGGGCAAGGCGGCGGACACCGCGCGGGCGGATTCGATCTTGCCGTTCCAGGCGACGGCGACCTGATGCCCGATGCCGTCGGGCAGAGTCTTCGGCACAATCAGCAACGGACGACCGGCGCTCAACAGCGCGGTTTCCATGGTGGCGTAACCCTGGGTGTCGGCGTCCAGCGTGGTTTGGGCGAAGACGATCAGATCGGCCAGACGGCCTTCCTGCGGCACGACGTCTTCCACCCGGCCAACGACGTCGCGCCAAGCGGCGGACGGCGTCTCGACCCCGTTGGGGGCGTCGCGCAGCTCGACGCCAGCCTCACCCACGGCGGCGTCGAAGACGCGGCGGGCGGCGGCGCGGTGCGTGCTCGACTCGCCTTCCGCCGCGCGCATGATTTCGTCCACCATGGCGCCCGACATGCCTTCGCCCAGCATCGGCACCGCGTCGCGCGGGTCGAGCGTCACGAACAGGCCGACGACATGGGCGTCAAAGTCACGGGCGACCAACAGGGCGGCCTTCATCGCCACCGCGTCGTTGTCGCCGCCGCCAAGCGGAACCAGAATGGTTTTGTAGGTCATGAACATCCTCCCGAGCCGGATCGAGCGGCCCTCTCGGACGGTGGAGGCCGTGTTCGCCGGATTGACCGGCCAAACGGCGGCCCCCATCGTCATTCTTCGGTCACGCGCGCGTGGCTGACAACAGGACCGAGGCCAGCGGCGCGCCGCCCGTCTGGTGAAATTACACCAACCTTTTCAGCGCCTCGGCAAGCACATCCGACGCAACCCTGCCCGTGTCCAGACGCGTCCAGCGCATGTCGCCCAAATCGTAGGTTTCCTGCCGTTTCACCACATCCGCCGTCGCGTCGGAGGCGTCGTTGCGGCGATTGGTCACACGTTGCGCGCGCAGGTTGAGCGGCGCGTCAAGCCACAGCCCATCGAACCGCACCGCTGCGGCGGCGGCCACGGACTCGAACAGCGCCCGTTCGTCCGGGCTGGCGCACACCGCGTCGATCACCACGGCCTGACCGGCGGACAAGGCCAACCGCGCCCGCTCCGCCAGCCCGTCATACACCCGCGCGGTGAGATCCGGGGCGTAGGCGTCTGGCGGCAAACGGTCGGTTTCGGCCACCCCGCACAGGCGTTTGCGCAGAACGTCGCTGCGCAGGACCAGCGCCCCCGGCGCGCCGCCCAAATCCGGCGCGACCCCACGGGCCAGCCGCGACTTGCCGCTGCCCGACAGGCCGCCGACCGCCACCAGCCGGGGCGGCGGCGGCTCCAGCGCGGCGATGGCGTCGTCGAGATAACGGCGGGCCTCCGCTTGAGCCGCCGCGTCGGGGGCCAGTTCGTCCGCCGCCGCCAGCACCTTCGCCCGGATCGCCGCGCGGGCGGACAGGAACAGCGGCAAGGTCGCCACCCCGCCAACGTCGCCGGTTTCCTCGACGTAACGGTTCAGCACGGCGTTGCCCAACGGACGCAGGCCGCGATGATCCAGATCCATCAACAGAAAGGCGAGGTCATAAAAGACGTCGGTGACGGCCAGCGATTCGTCGAACTCGATGGCGTCGAACAGGGTCGGCCCATCGTCCAGCAGCACGATGTTGCGCAAATGAAGGTCGCCATGGCAATGCCGGACGAAGCCGTCGCGCCGCCGATCCCCCAGCACCGCCCGCAGCCGGTCGAGCGCCGCCGCCGTGCGCTCGCCCAACCGCGCCACCCGGTCGGCGGGAAACAAGGCGGGAAAGCTTTGCAGCGCGTCGATGTTGCCATCGACCACCGCGCGCATCCCCGCCAGACCGCCGCCGTCGCGCCGAGGCTCCGCCGCCGCGTGAAAGGCGGCGATCCGTTCGGCCAAGGCCCGCATGATGGAGGGCGTCAAGGCTTGACGTTCGGCCATTCGCTCGAACAGCGCCTCGTCGGGGAAGCGCCGCATCGTCACCACCCAATCGACGGCCTCGGCGTTGGCCGCAGCGTCCACCCCGTCCGACAGCGGAGCCAGACGCAAGCCGCCATCCACCCCGCGCAGAATCGCCTGAACGCCCAAATACAGGGACGGCGCGGTGCGGCGGTTGATCGCCAGTTCGGCCAGACAGGCGACCCGGCGCTTCTCCGCCGTCGCGTAATCCAGATAGGGATAGCGCACGGCCCGCTTCAGCTTGTAAGCGCGCTCCCCCACCAGAAAGACCATGGCGGCGTGGGTGTCCACCCGCGTCACCGCAGCCCCATCATGGTGGCGCGGGTCGTTCAGAAAGGCGATCGCCTCCTGCGGCTGCGGCGTGGCGTGATCCGTGTTCATGGCGCTCAAACTAGCAGTTTCGTCGTCTGTTCGTCCCTACCACTTTCGAGCTTGAATTGTGGCGACGGACAACGACATTCTGGGTTGCAGCACCGCTTCGCCGGAGGGTACGCCTGTGAGCCGTCCGTCCGTCTTTCACGACACACAACCGCCCTGGGCCTGCCTGGGCGGCGCGGCGACGCTGCTTGCCCTGTTTTGCGTCCTGCTCAGCCCCGCCAGCGCGGCCCCGACCAGCCAAAGCATGGTTGGCGCGCCGTCGAATCGCCTGGACCATTGGACGCTTGGCGATCTGGCGTATGGCCTGCCCGCCCTCGACGCCCCGTCCAACGATCGCAAGCTGAGCGACAGCCGCCTGTCTGGCCTGAACAACAAGATGCGCCTTGGCGGCTCGCTGATGCCCGCCATCGAGGCCTATGCGACCATCCGCCCATGGATCGGGATGGGCGACGGCGGTGGCGGGCGGGCGCTGACCGGCGGCGGCCTCGGCTCCAGCGGCGCGGGCGGGGTCATGGGCGGCGTTCTCATCGACGTGCCGCTTGGCTCCTTCGTCTTCACCCCCAGTTTCGGCGCCAGTCTTGGCCCGACCAATCTGCCGCGCGGGCAACGCGACGCGGGCGCCACCACGGAATTCCGCTCGCAATTGGAACTGGGCTACGTCTTCGACAACAAGTCGCGCTTCAGTCTTGGCTACAGCCGAATCGCCACCGACGGCAACGCCGTTGATCCGACCACCGCGCCGAACAACGTGTTTGGCTTTTATTACCGTTTGCCTTTCGGCGGACCATGAACAAGCCCGAACATGGAGCGCTCCGGCGAATATGCCGCAGTCAATCCAGACCACAACCACCCACCTCACACATTCCTTAACCACATCTTAATCATGGTTCGTTCTATTGATCGTGGAATGAACGCTCCCGGGGAATCACCAATGGCCACCAAGCGCAAGACCGCCGCCTCCGCTCCCGCCGCCACCGTTGCCGAGGCTCTCGCCAACACCGGCGTTCCCGCCAACGCTGGCATTGAGACCGTGATTGAAACCGGCGCGGACGTCGTTCTGCGCACCAACTTCGCCGTCGTCGAACAGGACAGCATCGCCCTGCTCCACGCCGCCAGCCTGCTGTTGGAGGCCGAAGGCCCCGATAATGTCAGCGTCGCGCTCGACCACAATCTGAAGCTCTGGATCGCCATCAAGACGGTTCTGAGCAACGACGCCTGCACGCTGGAACCGGACGTGAAGGCCAACCTGCGCAATCTGGCGCAGTATGTCGTCTCCACCACGATGGAGGCCACGGAAGGCGCGATTGAAGAGCGTCGTCTGGTCTCGCTCGCCCGCATCAACATGAGCATCTCCGAAGGGCTTCTGCGCGGTCAGCAGAACAAGATCGTTCAGGAACGCGCCTATGAGATCTGGGAAGCCGAAGGCCGCCCCGAGGGCCAGGAGCAAGCCCATTGGCTGCGCGCCGAGGCCGAGATCACCGGCCTCCTGAAAGGCTGAACAAACACAAGTCCATAAGGCCGCAGGGCCGCCATTCCGCCCGAACATGCCCGCCCGCGTCGCGACACCGTGACGCGGGCGGCTTTGTTTTGATAGGGTCGATGAATTGTGACTCCCCCTCCCGGCCCAACGTCCATTCCGCATGTTCGGGTGGACAACACCCCGCTCGGCATCGCATCGATGTTCGGCTCGGTGTTTCTGTTTTCGATCATGAACGTGCTGGTGAAGCTCCTGATGGATCGCTTCTCCGTGACCGAAGTCGCGTTCTTTCGCAGCCTGTTCGCGTTGCTCCCGGTCTGCCTCGCCATTCACCTGAGCGGCGGGTTCCGAACCGCCCTGCGAACGGCGCGCCCGATGGGGCATCTCACCCGCTCGCTGATCGGGCTGTCGACGATGATCGCCATGTTCTGGTCCTTTCATTTGCTGCCGCTGGGCGACGCCATCGCCTTGAACTTCGCCGCGCCGCTGTTCTTGACGGCGCTGTCGGTGCCGATGCTGAACGAGAAGGTCGGCATCCACCGCTGGAGCGCTGTGCTGGTCGGTTTTTCCGGCGTGGTCATCATCGCCAAGCCCAGCGGCGATCTGCTCAGCCTCGGCGTTTTGGTGGCGTTGATCGGCGCCTTCTGCAACGCCACGGCGATGATCACCATCCGCCAGCTCAGCAAGTCCGAGGCGTCCAACACCATCGTCTTTTACTTCACCCTGTTGACCACGGTTCTGGTGGGGTTGGCCCTGCCATTTTCCTGGACGACGCCCAGCCCGACCGAATGGGCGATGCTGACCGCCATGGGCCTGTTGGGCGGCTGCGCGCAATTGCTGATGACGCGCGCCTATTCGCTGGCCCCCGCCGCTGTGGTCGCGCCGCTGACCTACAGTTCGTTGTTGATCGCGGTTCTGTTTGGTTGGCTGCTGTGGGGCGACGTGCCAACCGCGTCCATGGGGCTGGGCGCCGCCGTGGTGATGGTGAGCGGCCTTTACATTCTGCACCGCGAAACCCGGCGCAACGCCACCCCCTCGCGCCCGCCCCCGGCGGGATCGGACGACTGACCGTTGGCGATTTTTTCCGCTGCGGCCCTCGCCTTGCGTCACACTGTCGCCATGTCGGGATGATGTGCTGTAGCATCGCCGTGACGCCCGCCACGCGCCGCCGCGCGGGCCGGGTTGGAGGAAAGCCGGGATGACGCAGAAGGACCAGACGACCGCGTCGGCGGACCCGACCGACCCCAACGACGCTTCCCCGCCGGTCGAGCCGCGCGCGCGCCTGTGGCAGGCCGGGGCCGCCCTGCTGTGGGAGGCGCTGGGTCCGGCGCTGTGGGCGCCGCTGACCCTTCTGGGCGCGTTCCTGGCGCTGGCGCTGTTCAACCCGCTGCCCAGCCTGCCGGGCTGGCTGCACGCCGCCCTGCTTGTCCTTTTGCTGGGCGCCGTAATCGCCACCGCCGCGCGCGGCCTGCGCCGCCTGGCCCTGCCCAGCAAGGCCGAGGCGCTGCGCCGGCTGGAGCGCGACAGCGACCTGCCGCACCGCCCGCTCTCCACCCTGCGCGATCGCCCCGCCGGGGACGATCCCATGGCCGTGGCCCTGTGGCGGTTGCACCAGGAGCGGGTCCGCGCCGCTCTCGGCCGGTTGCGGGTGTCGTGGCCGCGCTCCCTTGTGCCGTCGCGCGACCCCTTTGCCCTGCGCGCCTTGGTCATCCTGTTGGTGGTGGTCGCCGGGGGCGTCGGCTGGGGCGACTGGCGGCCCCGTTTGACAGCGGCGCTGTGGCCGCGCTTTGACGGCGGCAGCGGCGGCGCCAGCGCCGCGCTCGACCTCTGGATCGCGCCGCCCGATTACACCAACCTGCCGCCGGTCTTTTTGAAGACCCGCGCCGGGGCCGGAAACAGCGACGCCGCCGCGAACGCCCAACCGCTGGCGGTTCCCACCGGCAGTCTGGTGATGGCCCGCGTCAGCGGCGGCGGCGTCCCGCCGGTTCTGGAACTGGCCAACCATGCCACGCCTTTCGAGACGGTGGACGCCGCCGCCTTCCAGATCCAGCGCCCGATCGTCGGCGGAACCCGCATCGCGGTGCTTCAGGACGGGCGGCTTCTGGGAAGCTGGCCGGTGCGCGTCGTCCCCGATCTGCCGCCGCAGATCGCCCACGCCAGCCCCCCGGCGGCGGGGGAACGCGGGGCGTTGCGCCTGGATTACGCCGCCCGCGACGATTACGGGCTGGCCGAGGTGAAGGCCCGCATTCGCCCAATGCCCGATGGTCAAACGGGCGACGTCGCCGACGGCGCGCCGCTGGACTTGCCGCTCGCCCTGCCCGGCCTGCGCCCGAAAGAGGCGCGCAACAGCGGCTTTCACGATCTGACCGCTCATCCTTGGGCTGGCCTGCCGGTCGCCGTTCGGCTGATCGCCACCGATGGCGGCGGGCAGACCGGCCAGTCGGACGAGTCGCCCCTCATTCTGCCCGAACGGACCTTCAACCATCCGGTCGCTCGCGCGATCATCGAGCAGCGGAAAACTCTGACCCGCCGCCCGCAAGCGGCCCGGACCGAGGTCGCCCGCGCGCTGGCGGAGATTTCGGCGCGGCCCAGCCAGTACGGCCATGATCTGGTCGCCTTCCTCGCCCTGCGCGCCGCCGTCGCCCGATTGATGCTGGACCGCGTTGACGCCGCCGCCGTTCCCGCCGTGCAGGCTCTGTTGTGGGAAACCGCTTTGCGCGTCGAGGATGGCGGGCTGTCGCTGGCCGAACGCGACCTGCGCGAGGCCGAACGCCGCCTGTCCGAAGCGCTCGACAAGGGGGCCAGCGACGCCGACCTCAACCAGTTGATGGACGAATTGCAGGCCGCGCTCGACGCGTTCATGAACGCCATGGAACAGAGGATGATGGACGCGCTGCAACGCGGCGAACAGGTTCCGACCATCCCCCCCGAACTGGCCGACCGCATGACCGACCGCAACGATCTTCAGCAGATGCTGGACCGCATGCGGGAGATGGCGCAGACCGGATCGCGCGACGCCGCCCGGCAAATGCTGTCGGAGTTGCAGAAAATGCTGGAAAGCATGCAGTCGGGCGCGATGGCCCAACAGGGCCAGCCGAACGGCCAAAACGACTCCTGGCAAATGATGCAGGAGTTGCAAGCGCTCAGCCAGCAGCAGCAACAGCTTCTCGACCAGAGCTTTCGCCAGTCGCAGGACGCGCTGAACCAACCCCAACAACAGCCCGGCCAGCAAGGGCCGCGCGGTCGCCAACAGCCGGGCCAATCCGGGCAACAGGGCCGCAACAGCCCCAACGGCAAGCCCGGTGAGATGACCGGCAGCCCGACCCTGCAAAAGCAGGCCGAACAGCAGGAGGCGTTGCGCCGCCAGTTGGGCGAATTGATGCGCCGGATGGGCGAGCAGTCCGGCGGCGAGATCCCCCGCCCGCTGGGTCAGGCCGAACGCGCCATGCGCGACGCCGCCCAGGCCTTGCAGCAAGGCTCCCCCGGCGCCGCCGTGCCCTCGCAAACCCAGGCGATGGACGCGTTGCAGCAGGGGATGCAAAGCATGGCCGAACAGTTGGCCAACCAGATGGCCCGGCAAGGGGGGCAGGGCGGCCCGGCCATGATGGGCCAGTCGGGTCAGCCGCAGCCCCGACCGGGCCGGGGCCGCGACCCGCTGGGCCGTCGCCCATCCGGCATGGGCAGCCAGGACGCCAACGACGTCAAGATCCCCGAACAGTCAGAGCTTCAGCGCGCCCGCGAAATCCTCGACGAGCTGCGCCGCCGCTCTGGCCAATACAGCCGCCCGCAGCCGGAACGTGAATACATCGACCGGCTGCTGAAGCGGTTCTGATCCTCCTTGCCGTTTGACGATCACGCCGCCCGATGGATCGGGGTCAGACCAGCGGTCAAACGATGGAACGCCTCACGGTAGGCCTCGGCGTCCGCCGGGCTGAGTTGGAAGCGCACATGCGCCTCCCCCCCATTCTGGCTGAGCGTCGTGAAGGGCAACGCCAGCGGCGCGCCGTCCAGACGCAACACCCCCTCGTCCAACAGCGTTTCGTTCGACTCCAATCTCAGCGTGGCCCCGCCTTCCGACAGATTCAGCACGCGGGCGGAACGCGGAGCGCCGACGCCCTCGATCCGGGCGGCGATTTGCACGGCGAAGCGCGGCTGGCGGCGGCGATCCACATCCTGGGTCGCCGTGCGCACCACCCGCACCAGGGTGCCGCGCAGGGTGTCGATGCTGCCCGACACGCTGGACGCGACCTCGCGGACGGTGGACGCGTGCCGCCCGGTGGCGTCGGCTTCGGTCGAGACCTGACTGATGCGGCGTGACACCTCCTGCACGGCGACGGAGGTTTCCTGCACGTTGCGGGCGATTTCCTGGGTGGCGGAGGATTGCTCCTCCATCGCGGCGGCGATGGCGGCGGACACTTGGTCGATTTCGGAAATCGAGCGCCCGATGCTGTCCACCGCCGTCACCGTGCCGTTCGTCACCGCCTGAATGTCGGCGATGCGGCGGCCAATGTCTTCGGTGGCGCCCGCCGTCTGGTTGGCGAGGTTTTTGACCTCGCTCGCCACCACGGCGAACCCCTTGCCCGCCTCCCCCGCCCGCGCGGCTTCGATGGTGGCGTTCAGCGCCAGCAGATTGGTTTGCTGGGCGATTCGCTGAATCAGCACGGCGACCTCGCCAATCTGATCGACGGCGGCGGACAGGGACCGCACCGATTCTTGCGTCGCCCGACCCTGCTCCGCCGCGCGTTGCGACACATCGCTGGCTTGCGCGACCTGCGAGGAGATTTCGCGAATCGAGGCGCTCAGCTGCTCGGTCGCGGCGGCGACGGTCTGGGCGTTGCTCAGGGCCTGTTCCGCCGCCGCCGCGACGCTTTGCGAATCGGCGCTGACATGCGCCGCCGACTCCGCCATCGCCGCCGCGCTTTCATCCATCCGGCGGGTTTGTTCGGCCACGCGGTTGACCGCCGAACGGCTTTCCCCCTCGACCGTGGACGCCATGCCTTCCAGCGCCGCCAATTTGGCGGCTTCGGCCTTGACCTGCTCCTCCTCCTGAAGCGTGCGCAGGCGCAAGGTTTCCAAGCCGTTGTCGCGGAAGACGCCGACGGCCCGCGCCATCGCCCCGACCTCATCGCCACGATCCTGATCGGGCACGAGGCTGCCATAGTCGCCCTGCGCCATCACCCCCATCAACGCGGTCAAGCGCCGCACCGGAATGGTGATCGACCGGCCAATCAGATAGCCGCCCAACGACAGCGCCGCCAACAGCCCGACCACCGACGCCATCAGCAGGGTGTGAATCTCGTCTTGAGTCGTCAACACCGCGTCACGGTCGCGGTCGGCGGCGGCGAAGGCGGCGGTTTCAGCCGCAAGGGCGCGGGTTGCGGCGGCGTCGAACTTGGCGTCGCTGTCGGCCCGCGCCACGGCCAACGCGTCGGCGCCGTCGGCGAAGGCGTTGACCGTGGTGACGTAATCCTCCAACAGCCGAGTCACCTCCTCTTTCAGGCGGTCCAGCAACGGCGCGGTTTTCAGGATCTCCAGGACCTCTGTGCGGCGTTCGGCGATCTGCCCCATGTAGCGGGCGCGCTCGCCGCGCAGCATGTAATCCTTTTCGTGCCGCCGCATTTGCAACAGCAGCACCATCATCTGGTTGACCACCTCCAGCCGCGTGCCGATGGAGTCGGCCCGGATCTCGTCGAAGCGCTTTTCCACCGTGCGCACGGCGGTGCGCAGGCGCAATTGCAGCCCATGATTTTCGGTGACGCCCAATGTTTCCACCCGATCATGGATCGTCGCGGTGGTCGCCAGATAGGCCATGACCAGGGGCGAGAGGTCAGCGCTGTTCAGCGCCGCGACGTCGTCGGCGGCGCGGCTCCGCAGGGCGTCCAGGCGCCCTTGGGAATCGGCGTTGCGGACCAGAACGTAACGGTCAAGCGCCTGCTTGTGCGCCAGAATCCCCCGCCCAACGCTTTGCGCCAACCGGGCGTCATTCTGACTGCGCTGCGCCGACAGCAAATCCCGCTCGGTTCGCTGAAAGGCCAGTTGATTGGCCAACAGCAACGCGAGCAACCCAACCGCCATCAAAGCCTGCAAGGCGATCAGCCGCGCCGTGATCGACAGCTTAACTCTCATAGAAGCACCCTCCCCCGCGCCGAAGGCGATCAAAATCAGAAAATCGGCAATTTTTATTGCTTCAGTTTTTTGAACTTTATGTTACATTTTGATGAACTCTTTTGTGACCTTTGTTTGCACCATAATGAATAGAGCGAATGGAATTTCCAGAACTTTCTGACGTCGAAACAATATTTCTATAGATCTTTCGTTTGTTATAAAACGGACACGGGAGCACTTCCGGCGTTAAAAATTGTCTTTGTTCATGAAAACTGAAGAGGCCAACCCGGCGCAAAATCTTAGCCCGCCGCGCCCTCGGGGGCGCCCCCAGCTTGGCAACTCCACCAACAAGGGCGACACAATGGGCTTTGGCTCCTGGAGCGATTGTTGCAATCTTTGCTTTAGGGTCTTCGGCGCCGTCATTCGGTCTGACATCTGGAGGGTTCCTATGGCCGCCAATCAATCATCGGACAGCGCTGGCTTGTACGATCTGCTGGTTGCAGCCATCAGCGCGTCCGGTCGCCATTGGGCGTGGGAGTGCGACGCGGATTTGCGCTTCACCCGCTTCACCGATGGTTTTCGGGAAGCCACCGGCCTCAGCGTGGAGACGATGATCGGCGTCAGTTGCTTGGATTTCCGACGGCGGGGCGCCAAAAGCGAGGCTCTGGAACACCACATCGCCACCATGGCGGCGCACAAGCCGTTCTATGATTTCGCCTACAGCCTGACCGACGACACGGGCCGGGCGCACCACATCACCATCAGCGCCAGCCCCTTTTTCACCGCCGACGGGGCGTTCGCCGGGTATCGCGGCCTTGGATCGGAAACCTCCGCCACCTATGGCCGCTTGCAATACATCGAGCTTCTGGAACGCGCCAAGGCGGAGAGCGACCGCCGGGTGAAGGCGATTTTCAACGGAGTCGGCACCTTCGTCATGCTGCTGCTCATCGACGGCGCCGTCGTCGAAATCAACCACGCCGCGCTCAGTTTTCGCGGATTGGCGCGCGAGCAGGTGACGGGAGAACCCCTGTGGGATGGCCCCTGGTTCGGGACCGAAGACGCCGCCCGCGCCGCCATCCGGGACGCGGTGGAAACGGCGGCTTTGGGAGACGCCACATCGCTCGACCTGCAATTCGCCAACATCGCCGACGCCTCCCACCATTTCACCGTCACCTGCCACCCGGTGCGGTCAGCGGGGGGCGACGTCCTCTATGTCCTGCTGGAAGCGCACGACATGACCGACTTCGTCACCATGCAACGCCGCAACCGCGAGCTTGAGTTGGAGGTGATGCACGGTCAGAAGATGGAATCGCTGGGCACCATGGCGGGCGGCATCGCGCACGAAATCAACACCCCGATGCAATACATCGGCGACAACATGAAGTTCGTCCGGGATTCCTTCATCGAGATCCGCGACCGTCTGGTCACGGCGGTCGGAACGTTGGACGACGACTCCCAGTATCTGGTCGATGAAATCCCCACCGCCCTGACCGAAGGGTTGGAAGGGGTCGAGCGGGTGTGCAAGATCGTCAGCGCCATCAAGGAATTCTCCCACCCCGACACCGGGCACAAGGCCTGGACCGATTTGGCCCGCGCGCTGGAAACCACAGCCACCGTCACCCGCAACCAATGGAAATACGTCGCCAACGTCGTCTTTGACATTGAACCTGACCTGCCGCCGGTCTTTTGCGAGGCGGGCGGCATCAATCAGGTCATCTTGAATTTGATCGTCAACGCCGCTCACGCGATTGAGGACAAGAACCGGGCGTCCGGCGCCGACAACAGCGTCAAGGGAACCATCACGCTGGGGCTGAAACGCGCCGACGATTGCGTGGTCCTCAGCGTCCGCGACACCGGCTGCGGCGTTCCGCCTGAGAATCGGGAGAAGATCTTCGACCTGTTCTTCACGACCAAACCGCCGGGCCGGGGAACCGGGCAAGGGCTGTCGATTTGCCAGAGCATCGTCTTGCGCCGTCACGGCGGACGGATCAGCGTGGAAAGCGAGGTTGGACAGGGCGCTTGCTTTCATGTCCAATTGCCCATCGCCGACGTCTCCGACAACGACCGTTCGGAACGCCAACCTCAAGAAATGGCTTAGGCCATGCCCCTGTCGATCCTCTTCGTCGATGACGAACCGCAGACCCTGCGCGGTTTGCAACGGTTGATACGCGCGGCCGGTCTTGATTGGCGGGTGGCGATCGCGTCCAGCGGCGAAGCGGCGTTGGAAATTCTCAATCGTCAGACCATCGACGTGCTCGTAACCGATCTCAACATGCCCGGACTGCATGGTCGATCTCTGCTGACTGAAATTGCCCGCCTCCATCCCGCTGTCCTGCGCATCGTTCTGACCGCCGAGGCGGATCCGCACGACATGATGAGCATCGTCGCCGCCAGCCATGCGGTGCTGTGCAAACCCTGCCCCGGCGATCGGCTCATCAGCCGCATCACCCGCGCGGCGGGATTGCGCCGTTTCCTCGATCAAGCCGACGCCCGCGCCCTGGTGTCCGGTTTGCCGAATCTGCCGACCCTTCCACGAACCTATCTGGCTTTGCACGCTGAGATGGAACGCGCCGAACCGTCGGAAACCCGCATCGTGGCGATCATCGACGCCGATCCGCCCGTGGCCGCTCAATTCCTGCACGTCGCCAATTCCGCCTATTTCGCGCCCCGCGCGCCCATCCAGCGGACGTTGGCGGCGGTGCGGGCGCTGGGCTACGACATTGTCCGGGCCGTGGTGCTGGAACGCGGGATCATCGCCCAGTTCGATCCGGCGCGGCTGCCGCCGTCCTTTGACAGCCTCGGCCTCTGGTCTCATTGCTTTCGGGTGGCCGCGCTGGCCCGCAAGATCGCCACGATCAACGGATGCAACGCAACCGAACGGGATGCCGCCTTCACCGCCGGATTGCTGCATGATTTGGGCTGGTTGATCGTCGCCGCCAATCGCCCGGTCGCCTATCAGGCCATCGCCAAGGCGCCGCGCGATCTGCCCGCTGCCAAGCGGGCCGACATCGAACGGAGCTGCGCCGGGGCCACCCATGAAGAGTTCGCCGCCTATCTGCTGGGGTTGTGGGGGTTGCCCGACATGATTGTCGAGGCGGTGGCCTACCATCACGACCCGCTTGCCCACATTGGTCCGGCCATCGGGTGCGACGGCGCGCTGCTGGCCGTTCACATCGCCAACGCCCTGGTTGACGCCGACCCGAGCGACCCGTTGCGCGGCCTTGATCCGGGTTTGGCGCTCCACCCCCTGGTGACGACCCATCAGGCGGAATGGATCGCCGCCGCTCAGAGCCTGCAAACCTGATCGCCAAGGGGGAGAGGAACGCATGCCCATGGGCAAACAGGGACATGGTGTCAATTTGCGCTGCATTTTGCGACGATCAGCCGACGTTTGCGGGTCGTCGTCGCCCTGACAGACAGCCACACCCCGATTCACGCCAGCGGCCAGACGGCACAAAATCTGCATAGTTTGCTCACCCCTAGGGAAAAGAGCCGGTCGGATGCCCGAGCACATCGAAAAAGTCCTGCTGGTCGATGACGACCCCAACGTTCTGTCCGGCTACCGCCGCCATCTGGGCCGCCGCTATTCCCTGCTGACCTCATTGGGCGGGCAGGAAGCCCTCGCCATTCTGGCCAACGAACCCGACGTCGCCGTCATCATCGCCGACATGCGGATGCCGGGCATGAACGGCGTGCAATTTCTCGCCGAATGCGAAAAGCACCACAGCGCCGCCGTCCGCATCATGCTGACCGGCAACGCCGACCAGGACACCGCGATCCAGGCGGTGAATCGGGGCCATGTCTTTCGCTTCTTGAACAAGCCGACGCCGGTGGAAATCGTCATCGAGGCGGTGGACGCCGGATTGCGGCAATACCGGCTGCACCAGGCCGAGCGCGAGTTGATCCGGCAGGCCGACGTCACCCGCAACGCGCTGGAACGGGAACGCGCCGCCGCCAAGCAGCAGCGTGAGTTCGTCGCCATGGTCAGCCACGAATTCCGCACGCCGCTGGCGATCATCGACAGCGCCTGTGAAATCCTCGGCGGCCCCTACCAGATCACCGAGCAGCAGCGTGGCAAGCGCATCGACATGATTCGTGATTCGGTGCGCCGGATGACCGAACTGATGGAAAGCGTGCTCAGCATCTCCAAACTGGAAGCCGGGGGCTTGGAGCCTCATCCGCAACCGATCAATCTCGACGCCCTGCTGCGCGCCGCCGTGGAACGGCTCCAAAGCGCCACCACCGGCCACCAGATCGTGATCGAAACAGGGCGCTTGCCGACCGATTTCCAGGCCGATCCGCGCATGCTTGACCACATCGTCACCAACCTGTTGAGCAACGCCGTCAAATACTCGCCCGGACGCGACCGCGTGCTTTTGCAAGCGGCGATCAACGGACACGAGGTTCACATCACCGTCGCCGACGAAGGAGTCGGCGTTCCACCGGATGAAATTCCCCGATTGTTCGACAAGTTCTTTCGCGCCTCCACATCCAGCGGCATTGCCGGAACCGGAATTGGATTGTACTTGGCCGACCAATTCGCCCGCATGCACAGCGGCCGGATCGAGGTGCGCAGCGCCGTCGGCCGGGGCAGCCTGTTCATCCTGCATCTGCCATTGGGCGGCGCGACACAGGAAACGACGGCGCGCTGACCAGCGCCAGAAAGGGGGACGCCATGGCCCATGTGCTGCTGGTCGAAGACGAGGTTGATCTGCGCGACAACCTGGAAATCGTGCTGACCCACGCCGGGCATCAGGTCTCGACCGCCGGAAATGGACGGGAGGCGCTGACCCTGATTGAGCAATCGCCGCCCGACCTGGTGCTGTCCGACATCTCGATGCCGGTGATGAACGGCTTGCAAATGCTGGCGGCGATTCGCGACGAACACCCGACCCTGGCGGAGATGCCGGTCATCCTGCTGACCGCGCTCAGCGACAAAGAGGATGTGATCGCCGGGCGGGAGATCGGCGCCGATGATTATCTGACCAAGCCGGTGGATTACCGTGTGCTTGTCGCGACCATCGACGCGCGGCTGTCCCGCGCCAAACAGGCGGTGGAGCTGAAAGAAAAACAGTTCATTCGCCTGTTCAAAGGGCTGAAACGCGAAAACCACATCGACGACAGCGTTGCCGAACCGCCGCCGCCGACCCCGTTGGACCGCATCGCCGACATCGCCGCCCCGTCGCTGAAGGGCCGCGTCTTTGTGATTTCACCGGAAGACATTCACCGCGACTATCTCACCCTGTCCAAATCGGCGCGCGCCAAGATCACCGCCGTTCTGGGCCGGGTGCTGCAAGAAACCATCACGCCGTCCGACGTGATGATCGAATTGGGGGCGGGAACCCGTCTGCTCGTGCTGGCCACCACCGACCGGGGCGACGCCGCCGACCGGATCGGCCTGCTGCGCATGCGCCTGACCCACGCGCTGGGCAAGAGCAACGCGGACAGTGGGGGGGAATCGGGGGCGGGATTGGCGGCGCCCAGCGGCCTTGCCGACCCGGACGACCCGCCGCCCGACCCGGAACTTTCCCGCACTCTGAAAAGCCTGTTCGCCAGCGCCCTGCGCGGCCCTGGCGAAAACGGCGCGCCACCGCCGGAAACCTTCGCCGACATCGCCGATTCGATCCGCATGGATTATCAACCCCTGTGGGACGCGCGCAGCCAGGCGGTCACAGCCAGCCGGATTCACACGCGCCGCAAGATCGACGGGATCTTTGTTCCCGAAGACCGGACGTTGATCCGGGGCGTCACCGATCCGATGATGTGTGATCTGCAATGCCATCTGATCGACACGGCGGTGCGCGACGTGATGACCGCCGCCGCGTCGCCGGACATCGGGCGCAAGCTGGGAACGGTGCTGGTTCCGCTCGCCATCCCGGTGTTTCAGGAAATTGGCGCCTACAAGGTGGAACGCCAGTTGGAAGACGCGACCCGCCTGCTGGACAAGGGGCAGATCGGCTTTCTGCTGACCCATCTGGACGATCAAGTTCCCACCGGCCTGTTGCGCCACATCATCGCCAAACTGACGCCGCTTGGCGGCCCCATCGCCACCGCGCTCGACGTCACCGACCCACGCTTGACCAGCTTGAAGCCGCTGGGGGTCAGCATTCTGCATCTCGACGCCGCGATCTTGCACAGCACGGGCCTGCGCCGCGAACGGATGGCGCAAGCGGTGCAAGAGGCGGTGCGGGCGGCGGCGAACGCCGGGTTCGACGTGTGGGCGTCCAACGTTGACGCCAGCGTGGTGTGCCGCCAGATGGTCGCGGCGGGCGCGGTCCTCATCTCCGGCAAGGCCATCGGCGAGGCCAAACCGGAACCCGAGCGGCCCTATCGCCTGCCGTCGAACAAAGTGTTCCTGTCGGTGTGAGCGTTGCCTGTCAGCGTGACCGCCGCCGTCATCCGCCGTCCAGCGTGATCGTCACCTCGGTGACGGGGCCGGGGTCGGGCTGGCTGTGGCGGAAGGTGGCGAAATCGCCCGGTTGCAGGCGTTCCGCCGAGGGATCCATCAGCCAGCTTTGCAACGGCTTGTGATCGGGACCCAACGAGACGGCGCGCAGACGCGGCACCATCCGCTCGACGTCCGACACATTCACGATCTGGCCCTGAACGATCAAGCTGGTCGCCCCGCCTTCAACTTTCTGTTCGGAGCGGACATTCTGCAATTGCAGCCCGGCGCCCGGCGCTTCGACCGCCATGCCCAGCGTCTCATACAGCAGGGCGGCGGGCGGCCAGCGGTGAACGACGTAATCGCGGGCGACATAGGCCCCGCCGCCAATCGCCGCGACGACGAGGACCAGCGCCACCAGACCGATGATGGTGCGTTTGTCGGGCCGGGCGCTGGCTTTCTTGCCCGCCGCCTTGGCCCCACCCTTGCCGCCCTTGGCCGCTCCGCGCCCCACGGGGTGGGAGGGGCGGATTTCCGTCGGCGCGTCGGACAGGTCGGCGCTGAAGAAATCGGTTTCCACCGCCCGCTGCCACCAGATGTGGCCGCATTTGGCGCATTTGACCTTGCGACCGTTCGCCCCGACCGACGATTCGGACAGGGTGTAGCGCGTCGAGCAGTTCGGACAGGAAACGATCATCGCGCCGTCGAAGAAAGGTTGCCATTTGCCTTATAGTTAGCTGCGCCCCCAGACGCAACCCGCAGCCTTTCGCCTCAACGGTCAACAGCGCGCGCGCCGGGGCCGACGCGGCCAATCGCGTCGGCCCCGGCGTCCCCGCGTCAGGATTTTTTGACGAGCGGGCAGTTGCCTTGATCCAGCGGGCGGAACGCCTCCGCCGCCGGAATGGTCTTCAGATGGGTGTAGTAATCCCACTCCCCCTTCGACTCCGCCGGGGTTTTGACCTGGAAGAAATGCATGTCGTGCACCGCCCGACCATCGACGCGAACCACGCCCTTGCCGAACAGCGCGTCGTCGATGGGCAGATCGCGCATCGCCCCGGCCACCACGCTTGCGTCGGTGGTTCCGGCGGCCTTGACCGCCTTCAGATAATGCAGCGCGCCGCTGTAGACGCCCGCCTGATTGCCGGTCGGGCGGCGGCCCTTCATCCGGGCGGCGAAGCGGTCGGCGAAGGCGCGCGTGCCGTCGGTCAGATCCCAATAGAAGGCTTCGGTCAGATACAGCCCCTGCGCGGCTTGCAGGCCAACGGCGTTGACGTCGGTCAACTGCATCAGCAGCGCCGCCAGCTTTTGCTGATCGCCGCCGGTCACGCCGAATTCCACAGCCTGCTTGACCGAGTTGATGGTGTCGCCGACGGCGTTCGCCAGCCCGATGATCTGCGCCCGGCTCGCCTGCGCCTGCAACAGGAAGGACGAGAAATCCGACGCGTTGGGCGGGTGGCGGACGTTGCCCAGCACGGTTCCCCCGGCGCTTGTCACCACCGCGCCCGCGTCGCGTTCCAGCGCGTGGCCAAAGGCGTAATCAGCGGTCAGGAAATACCAGCTCTTGCCGCCCTGCCCGACCACAGCCCGCGCGGTGCCGTTGGCGAGCGCCCAGGTGTCGTAAGTCCATTGAACGGTGTTGGGCGAGCATTTCGGCCCGGTCAGTTCGGTGGTGCCGGGGCCGGACGCGACCATCATCGCCTTTGACCCGCGCGCCACCTCGTTGACCGCCAGAGCCACCGAGGAGAAGGGCACGTCGAGGATGGCGTTCACATGATCCTGGTCCAGCCATTGCCGGGCGATGGAGGATCCCAGATCCGGCTTGTTCTGGTGATCGCCGACGACGACCTCGATGGTCACGCCGGGAAGCTCCTTGGCGAAATCCTCCGCCGCCAATTGGGCGGCGACCAGCGAGCCGGTGCCGGTGGAATCGGCGGCGAAGCCGCTCATGTCGGTCAGCACGCCCAGCTTGATCCGGTTGCCCGCGATCTCCGCCGCCGCCGGACCCGCCCCAGCCAACACCCCCGCCGCGCACAGTCCCGCCAGGGAGAGAGCCGCGCCGCCCATGAATCCACGCTTGGCCATTGTGTCCTCCGCATCATTGTTGTTGTTTGCGCCGATCATGTTGGCGTCGGGTCGCCGCAGTCAGGAGTTCCGCAGATCGGCCAGAACCGATTGCGCGACGTCGATCCGCACGACGCCGCCCGCGACCAGCGCGGCGGCGACCCGTTCGATCTCGTCGCCCAACGCGCCGGCCATCATCGCGATGTTTTGCGCGTGCAGGGCCATGTGGCCCTTTTGGATGCCGGTGGTCGCCAGCGCCTTCAGCGCCGAGAAATTTTGCGCCAGACCGACCGCCGCGATGATGCGGGCCAGCCGCTCCGCCGAGGTGACGCCCAGAATCTTCAGGCAGCTTTGCGCCGTCGGGTGCAGCCGGGTGGCCCCGCCGACCAGACCGACCGCCATCGGCAATTCGATGGAACCGGACAGATCGCCGTCCGCCGTCACCTCGAACCGCGTCAAACTGCTGTAGGAGCCGCTGCGGGCGGCGTAGGCGTGGGCGCCCGCCTCCACCGCGCGGGTGTCGTTGCCGGTGGCCAGCACCACGGCGCTGATGCCGTTCATGACGCCCTTGTTGTGGGTGGCCGCGCGGTAAGGGTCGGCCGCCGCGAAGTGATAGGCGCTGATGATCCCGTCGCGCACCGCGACGCCGCCAATGTCCGCGCAGCGCCAGACGGCGCGGGCGCGGGCCAGACGACGGTCCGCCAGATTGGACAGGATGCGCAGATAGACCCGCCCGCCGGTCCAGCGCTCGATGCTCGGGGCCAGCTTTTCCGCCATGCTGTTGACGGCGTTGGCTCCCATGGCGTCGCGGGTGTCCACGATCAGATGGGTGATGAGCATCACCCCGCCCGCCGTCTCCAACACGCGCGCCTCAACGTCGCGGAAGCCGCCGCCCAGGCTCACAAGAACCGGGTCGCAGGCGTCGCACGCCGCTTGGATCGCCGCGCGCTGGTCGAGGATGCGCAGGCGGGCGGCCTGCGGGTCGGCGACGTTCACCGCCTGGATCTGGGCGATCATCACCGTGCCCGACAGGGAGGTGGCGAAGCCGCCATTCTCGTAGCATTGCCGCCCGGCGTTGCAGACCGCCGCGACGACCGAGGATTCCTCCGTCGCCATCGGGATCAACACGTCCTCGCCGTCAATCCGCATGTTGGTGGCGACGCCCAGCGGGATGTTCATCGTGCCGATGACGTTTTCAATCAGCCGGTCGGCCAGGGCGGCGTCCAGATTGCCGGTGTCGCCCAGCCGTTCGACGGCGTCGGCGTCCAACCCGGCGAAGGCGGCGACCGCCGCCAGCCGTTCGCGCGGGGCCATGCGGTGAAAGCCGGGAATGCGGGAGGTTTTCGTCATGGTCACAGCGGCGTGTCTCCATCGCGGCGGCAGGTGAGGAGGTTTGTTTGTTGGCGCGATGGTCCGTGATACGAAGGGACGGCACAAGGGACAGTTGGCCGGTTTCTTCCCCAGACTGTCCCAGTGTTTGCGGTGGGACAGCGTGAGGACAACCGGCATGAGCCGCGTCGGCGACATCGTCGATCAAATCAACGACCAGATCGACCGGGGCCTGTTGAAAACCGGCGACCGCCTGCGCTCCGTGCGGGAGGGCGCGCGCGAGCATGGCGTGTCAAAGAACACCATGGCCGACGCCTATGATCGGCTGGTCGCCATGGGACGGGTGGAGGCAAAACAGGGGTCCGGCTACACCGTCGCCCGCGCCGCCAAACCCCGGCAGGAGCCGCGCCCGCCACATCTGGCCGACGCCGTCGATCATGTTTCGCTGCTGCGCGAACAGTTGGAGCGGCATTACAGCGTCCGCGTCGGCGACGGGCGCCCGCCGCCAAGCTGGATGGAGCGGTTGGAGGTCGGCAGCCACGCCCGCCTGATGCGGCCCAGCGGCGGCGGCGACCTTGACCATGGCTATGGCAGCCCGTGGGGCTACGGCCCCTTGCGCGAGCGGATCGCCTTGACGTTGGCCGAACGCTCCATCATCGCCCCGCCCGACCGGATTTTGCTGACCCAGGGGGCCAACCACGCGCTGGACCTGATTTGCCGCCATCTGCTGGAGCCGGGCGATTGCGCGCTGGTGGACAGCCCCGGCTATTACCCGTTGTTCGGCAAACTGACGCTGGCCAAGGTGACGGTCGCCGGGGTGCGGCGGCGGGCGGACGGCCCCGATCTGGAGGAGTTCGCGGCCAAGATCGCCGCGCTGAAACCCAAACTCTTCTTCACCCAATCGCTGGCCCACAACCCGACCGGCGGCTCAACCAGCATCGCCGTGGCGCACAAGCTGTTGCAGATCGCCGCCCAGCATGGCGTGACCATCGTGGAGGATGATCCCTTCGCCGACGTCCTGCCCGCCAGCGCGCCCCGTCTGGCCGCCTTGGACCAGTTGGAGCGGGTGATCTATGTCGGGACGTTTTCCAAAACCTTGTCGGCCAGCCTGCGCGTCGGCTACCTCGCCGCCGCGCCCGCGCTGGCCCGCAGCCTGTGCGATTTGAAAATGCTGACCATCGTCAGCACGTCCGATTACGTCGAACGGCTGGTCCACGCCTTGATCGCCGGAGGGCAGTATCTGCGCCATCTGCGCCGTCTGAAGACGCGGATCGAAACGGCGAGCGCCGAGGCGTTGGCGGCGCTGGAGCGGGTTGGCGTCGCCGTTCCGGTGGCGCCAACCGGCGGCTTCTACATTTGGGGCCAACTGCCTGAGGGGCTGGAGGAGGCCGCCTTGGTCCGCGCCGCCGCCGACCAGGGGATTTTCCTCGCCCCTGGTTCGGTGTTTTTCCCGGAGCGGGGGGAAAATGGCGGGGGCGGGGGTGGGCTGGCGATGCGGATCAACGTCGCCTACGCCGCCGACCCGCGCTTTCTTGATTTCATCGCCGAACAGACAACACAGCGCGCCGGTTGAGCGGCGCCGCTCAGGTCGGGGTGTCGCAAACCAGTTCGTCGTCGGCCTGTTGGCGCAGGCTGGCGCCCCGCGCGCTGAGCGTCAGCCCAAGGGCCACCATGGCGACCGCCGCGCTGATCCAGGGCAGTTCGGCGTAACCGACCCCGGCGCTGATCGCGACGCCGCCAATCCAAGCCCCCAGCGCGTTGCCCAGATTGAAGGCTCCCTGGTTGAGGGTGGAGGCGAGGTTCGGCGCCTCGGTCGCCGCGTCGACCACCCAAAGCTGAAGCGGCGCGCCGACGGCGAAGGCGACAAAGCCCCAGACGCCGACCGTCAGAACCGCCGGAAGGGCGGACGCGCTGGTGAAGGCGAAGGCCACCATCACCAGAACCACCATCAGGAAGCTGCCCGCGATGGTCGCCAGCGCGCTTTTGTCGGCCAGACGGCCACCGGCGAAATTGCCCAGCGTGATGCCGATGCCGAAGACGAACAGCGCGCCCGTCACCGCCTGCGGCGTCAGGCCGCTGACATGCTCCAGCAGCGGGGCGATGTAGGTGAAGGTGCCGAACAGGCTGATCGACGACACCACGCTGATGAGCATCGGCAGCAGCACCGGCCAGCGGCGCAGCGCGCGGAACTCCGCCGTCAAGCCGCCCGGCGATCCCGGCAAGCCCGACGGCAGGAAGCGGATCATGGCCAACCCGGCGACCACGCCGATGGCCACCACCGCGACGAAGGTGGAGCGCCAGCCCGTCACCTGCCCCAGCGCGGTTCCCAACGGCACGCCCAGAATGTTGGCGATGGTCAGGCCGGCGAAGACCAGGGACACCGCCTGCGTGCGCTGGTGACGCGGCACCAGATCGCTGGCGACCACCGCGCTGATGCCGAAAAAGGCGCCATGGGCGAAGGCGGTCAAAACCCGCGCCGCCATCAACAGCCAATAGCTCGGGGCCAGCGCGCAGCCGATGTTGCCAATCAGGAAGATCGCCATCAACGCCATCAGCGCCGTCTTGCGCGGCAGCCGCGCCGTCGCCATCGCCATCAAGGGCGCGCCGACCACCACGCCCATGGCGTAGCCCGACACCAGATAGCCAGCCTGCGGCACGGTGACGTCCAGGCTGCGCGCCACATCGGGCAACAGCCCCATGATGACGAATTCCGTGGTGCCGATGCCGAAAGACGCGGCGGCAAGGGCCAAGATGGGAAGCGGGACCATGCGGCAAGCTCCTGACGTCGGTCAGCGGATGGATCGGGCGGGAACGCGGGGGGCGGAGAGTATTATGCTGCGGCGCAGCGTCACACCATGAAACCCGAACTCCGGGTCATTGCATAGCTATGCAATGCGCAGAACAGCCTTGCGCCGGATGCGCGACAGCGCGGCACAGGCTTCGCGATCAAGGGGTCGGGTTGCGGGTGGAGCCGCGCGGGATGAAGCGGGCCTCGACCACGCGAACCCGCCCGCGCGCCGGGCCGTTCTCGCTCATCTCCCGCACAAGGTCGAGCGCCTGGACGACCAGCCCCTCGGGATCCTGGTCAAAGGTGGTCAAATCGTAAGAATCCCAGGCGGCGGACGGGATGTCGTCATAGCCGATGACCATGACGTCCTCGGGGATGCGCAAGCCCAGGCGCTTGCGGATCGCGTCCATCGCCCCCAGCGCCACCAGATCGTTGGCGCAGAAAATCGCGTCGGCGGGGGCCTCGGCGAACAGCCGCGCCGCCGCCGCCCGCCCGCCGTCATAGCTGTAATCGCCGATCACCACGCGCGGCTCACCCAACCCCAGCGCCGCCAGACCGGCGCGGAAGCCGTCGAGCCGGTCGCGGCTGGCCGGGCTTTCCTCCGGCCCGGCGAGGTAGGCGAAGCGCGTCCCGCCGCAGCGACGCAGCCATTCGGCGGCGACCCGCCCGGCCCCCCGGTTGTCGGAATCGACCGAGGCCACCCAATCGCTGGTGACGCTGGTGTTGCAGGACACGATGGGAATGCGGAAGGCCGACAGCGCGTCGGCCACCTCCTGCGACAACACCGCCAAGCCGCTGACGATGGCGTCCACGCGGTAGCTGCGCAGCTCCTCCAGCACGGTGTCGAGCGAATAGTCGCTTTCCACCGGCACCAACAGCACCTGATGCCCGGCGTCGCGCAGCCGGGTGGCGAAACGCTCCAGCACCGCCCCGTAAAAGGCGTTGCGCAAACCGCCGACGATGACCGCGACCAGACCGGAACGGTTGGTCAGCATGATCTGCGGAATGATGCTGGGCCGGAAGCCAAGCGCGTCCGCCGCCGCCATCACCTTGCGCCGGGTTTCCGCCGACACGCTGGCCCCCGGCGTGAAGCTGCGCGACACCGCCGACTGCGACACCCCGGCCAGCCGGGCCACGTCGGTGGACGAGGCGTATCGCTTGCCCGGTGTCATGATCGCGCCGCCGCCTCGTTCGGGTTGTGATGTTGGGCCGGGATGATAGGGGATCCCGCCCGCCACCGTCCACGCTCGCGGAGGTCGCCGATCAAATGCGAATGACTTGCAATTGCGATTTGACTTTTGTAGGCTGCTCCTCGCACACCCTATCCATCAACCCCACCCATCCAACAGAGAGCGCTCCCATGCTGCAAAACGCTGTCGCCGTCCCGTCCGCCGGTCCTGCCTTGTCGCTGCCGGTGGTGGAATCCGCTGGCCTGATGGCGGGCGGGCGGGAAATCGTCATCCAGCACGCCGGGCAGAGCTACCGCCTGCGCGTGACGCGGGCCAACAAGCTGATTTTGACCAAATAAACGGGGCGGACTCTTATTTTCCGCCACGGGTCAGCAAAAACACAAAGACGCCGACGGTGACGACGATCACGCTGGCCGCCCCGACCAGGGCGATGTAGGTCTGCATGTCGAAATTCATGATGCTTCTCCCCGGAACGCGCGCCGCGACGGCCTGAACGGTCCATCGGCGCCCATGCCGGAACGCTAAATGGCTGTCGGGTCGCCGCCATTGCGAATTGTCAACGCCGGGTTGCGACACAATGGCCAGCCCATGGCGAACCAGTCCGCAGCGAACGCCCCAAACGAAAAGGCCCACCCCCGGACGGGGATGGGCCTTTTTTCTGTACGCAGCGCCGATGTCGTGACCGGGTCCGCGCCGGGCTGGGGTCAGCGCGGCGAGAGCACCATAATCATCTGACGCCCTTCAAGACGGGGCATCTGTTCGACCTTGGCAGCCGCTTCCAACTCGTCGCGGACGCGCATCAACACGTTCATGCCGATGTCCTGGTGGGCCATTTCACGGCCCCGGAAGCGCATGGTCATCTTGACCTTGTCGCCTTCCTCCAGGAAGCGGCGCGCCGCGCGCATCTTCACTTCGTAGTCGTTGTCGTCGATGTTCGGACGGAGCTTCAGCTCCTTGATCTCGACGATCTTCTGCTTCTTACGGGCCTCGTTGGCTTTCTTCTGCTCTTCAAAGCGGAATTTGCCATAATCGAGCACCTTGCAGACGGGCGGATCAGCGTTCGGGACGATCTCGACAAGGTCAAGATCGGCGTCGGCGGCCACCGTGAAAGCTTGATGAAGCGGGACAATGCCCACCATCTCGCCTTCCGCGTTGATGAGGCGCACCTGACGTGCCGTGATCTCGCGATTCAGGCGCGGGCCTTCGCGAACGGGATCCTGATCGTAAAGCTTTGCTATGACCATCTCCTTGGATGCGCCGAGCGGAAGCCCACCCCCCGAACGGCAACGACGGCGCTGGATGCAACCGATATCATGCCGCCCTTTAACAGCAACAATGACACAGGTGCAACAGTTTCTCGGTTCCATCGCGATGAAACCGGCGGACACGACGCCCAGCGCTGACGCTTTGGCGGGCGTAACCCGCTCAAGAATGAAAAATAGGCTCTGCCCGAGGATTAATCCAGGTTTTTTTCCAGTCGGATTCGTGCTAACGGCCGCGAATCCAAAAATCTCGTTTTCGATATTAATATCGTTTTAGAGACAGTAAAATTGTAAAATTTCTCTTTTTCGAGACACAGCAGAACGCAGCCAAAACGGCGAATGGCGGATTTTCAAGGGTTTCGGCGACTCACAACCGCGCCGCAAGGCTGGCACGGCCCTTGCGATGAACAGCGGCATGCCCCACCGGGGCGCCCCCGCCGCCAAAGACGCCGCCCATGCCGCTCGTCACCACCAACATTCTGCTGCCCGACCCAGCCCACCGCCTGTGGCCGCTGGTGCGGTGGGATGGCCGTTTGTGCGACTGGTATCCCGGCGCGGTGGCCTTGACGGTGCATGGGCATGACAAAGGCGCCCAACGGCGCCTGTTGTTGACCGACGGAAGCCGGCTGACGCAGCGACTCGACCATGTCAGCCAGATCGACGACGCCTACAGCTACACCATCCTCGACAGCCCCTACCCGGTGGCCGACCTGCTGGCGCAGATCCGCGTTCACCCGACCGGCGACGGCAACGCCGTGCTGACCTGGACCGCCAATTTCCAGACCACGACGCTCAGCGAAAGCAAAACCGAACGGTTCGTCCGCGACCTCTACGAGGTGGGAATCGAACGGCTGCGCCGCCTGTTGATTCACTAAAGCCGACAAAACACCGACCCGACGCCGACAACAAAAAGCCTAAAGGGAGCATCGTCCAAATGAGTTTTCTGATCTGCTTGGGAGCGCTCGCGTTCCTGATGCTGGTCGCGTATCGCGGCTTCAGCGTCATCCTTTTCGCGCCGGTCGCGGCGCTGGGTGCGGTTCTGTTGACCGACCCGTCCGCCGTGCCGCCGGTCTTCACCGGCCTGTTCATGGACAAGATGGTCGGCTTCGTGAAGCTCTATTTCCCGGTCTTCCTGCTGGGCGCGGTGTTCGGCAAGGTGATCGAGCTGTCGGGCTTCTCCAAATCCATCGTGTCGGCGGTCATCAAGCTGATCGGGCGTGAACGGGCGGTGATCTCCATCGTCCTGGTCTGCCTGCTGCTGACCTATGGCGGCGTGTCTCTGTTCGTCGTCGTCTTCGCCGTCTACCCCTTCGCCGCCGAGATGTTCCGCCAGAGCGACATCCCCAAGCGCCTGATCCCCGGCGTGATCGCGCTGGGCGCCTTCACCGTGACGATGGACAGCCTGCCCGGCACCCCCCAGATCCAGAACATCATCCCGACCACCTTCTTCAAGACCGACGCCTACGCCGCCCCCTGGCTCGGCACCATCGGCGCGATCTTCATCCTGATCGTCGGCATCGTTTATCTGGAATGGCGCGTCCGCTCCGCCGCCGCCAAGGGCGAGGGCTATGGCGAGGGCCACATCAACGAGCCGGAGGCCGTCGCCACCGAGAGCCTGCCCAATCCGCTGATCGCGCTGCTGCCGCTGGTCATGGTCGGCGTGCTGAACAAGGTTTTCACGCTGGCCATCCCCGGCATTTATGGAGCAAGCCATTCGGTGGCCCTGACGCCGGGGGCCAAGCCGCTGGTCACGGCGGTCGGGTCGGTCGCGGGCATCTGGGCGGTCGAAGGCGCGCTGCTGTCGGGCATCCTGATCGTGCTGGCCTTCGCCTGGAAGCCGGTCTCCCAGCGCTTCGCAGAGGGCACCAAGGCCGCCATCGGCGGGTCGTTGCTCGCCTCGATGAACACGGCCTCGGAATATGGCTTTGGCGCGGTCATCGCCGCCCTGCCCGGCTTCCTGGTCATCGCCGACGCGCTGAAGTCCATCCCCAACCCGCTGGTCAACGAGGCGATCACCGTCACCACGCTGGCCGGGATCACCGGATCGGCGTCGGGCGGGATGAGCATCGCGCTGGCCGCAATGGCCGACCAGTTCATCGCCGCCGCCAACGCCACCGGCATTCCGATGGAAGTCCTGCACCGCGTCGCCGCGATGGCCAGCGGCGGCATGGACACGTTGCCGCACAATGGGGCCGTCATCACCCTTCTGGGCGTTACCGGCTTGACCCATCGGCAATCGTACGGCGACATCTTCGCCATCACCTGCATCAAGACCCTGGCGGTCTTCGTTGTCATCGCCGTCTACTACCTGACCGGGATCGTCTGACCATGAGCAAACTGATTTCCCTGGAAGACGCGGTCGCCCGCATTCCCGACGGCGCGTCCCTGCTGATCGGCGGCTTCATGGCCGTCGGCGGTCCCAACCGGCTGGTGGACGAGCTGATCCGCCAGCGCAAATCCAACCTGACCATCATCGCCAACGACACCGCGCGGCCCAATTTCGGCCTGGGCAAGCTGGTGGTGGAAAAGCTGGTGGCCAAGGTCGTCACCAGCCACATCGGCCTGAACCCGGAAACCCAGAAGCAGATGATCGCCGGGGACATCCAGGTGGAGCTGGTGCCGCAAGGCACGCTCGCCGAGCGCATCCGCTCCGGCGGCGTCGGCCTGGGCGGCGTGCTGACGCCGACCGGCGTCGGCACCTCGGTGGAAGAGGGCAAGCGCACGGTGGAGATCGACGGCAAAACCTATCTGCTGGAATTGCCGATCAAGGCCGATTTCGCCCTGATCGCCGCCAAGCAGGCCGATCTCTACGGCAATCTGACCTACGCGCTGACCGCGCGGAACTTCAACCCGATCATGGCGCTGGCCGGGGCCACCGTGATCGCCGAGGCCGAGGACATCGTCCCGGTCGGCTGCATCCCCCCCGACGCGGTGATGACCCCGTCGGTGCTGGTCGACCACATCGTCGCCAACACGAAACGCTGAAGACAGGGAGACATCAAGTCATGGACGAAAAGACCCTGATCGCCAAGCGCGTCGCGCTGGAGCTGATGGACGGCGATCTCTGCAACCTGGGCATCGGCCTGCCGACGCTGGTCGCCCGCTATGTGCCCGCCGGGCGCAACGTGTTCTTCCAGTCGGAAAACGGCATCGTCGGCATGTCCGGCCCGGTGGCCGGGGCCGACAACCCCGACCTGACCGACGCGGGCGGCTCGCCGATTTCCGCCCTGCCGGGCGCGGCGTCCTTCGACAGCGTTCTGTCCTTCGGGCTTATTCGCGGCGGGCATCTGGACGTCACCGTGCTGGGCGGCTTGCAGGTGGACGAGGAAGGCCATCTGGCCAACTGGATGGTGCCGGGCAAGATGGTGCCGGGCATGGGCGGGGCCATGGATCTCGTCACCGGCGCGCGCCGGGTGATCGTCGCCATGCAGCACAGCGCCAAGGGCGAATCCAAGATCGTCAAGCGCTGCACCCTGCCGCTGACCTCGGTGCGCCGGGTCGATCTGATCGTCACCGATCTGGCGGTGATCGAACCGACCGACGCCGGTTTGGTGCTGAAAGAGACGGCGCCGGGCGTCACGGTCGAACAGGTGCTTGCCAACACGGGTTGCGAACTGATCCTATCGCCGGACCTTCGTCCCATGCCCCTGGAAGGGTGAGCACCATGACCCATTTGCACGGCAAAGCCGCCCTTGTCACCGGATCGACCAGCGGAATCGGCCTGGGCGTCGCCCGCAAGCTGGCGGCGCAGGGTGTCGATCTGATGCTGAACGGCTTCGGCGACGCCAGCTACATCACCGATCTGTGCGGCTCGCTGTCCGACGAGTTCGGCGTCCGCGTCGATCACAACGGCGCCGACATGTCCAAGCCGGAGCAGATCGAGGCGATGGTCGCCGCGACCGAGGCCGAATTCGGGCGTCTCGACATCCTGGTCAACAACGCCGGGATCCAGCATGTCTCCCCGGTGGAGTCCTTCCCGGTGGAGCGGTGGGACGCGGTGATCGCCATCAACCTGTCGGCGGTGTTCCACGGCACCCGCGCCGCCCTGCCCGGCATGAAGACGCGCGGCTGGGGCCGCATCATCAACATCGCCTCCGTCCATGGCATGGTCGCCTCCGTCAACAAGGCGGCCTATGTCGCGGCCAAGCACGGCGTCATCGGCCTGACCAAGGTGGTCGCGTTGGAAACGGCGGAAAGCCCCATCACCTGCAACGCCATCTGCCCCGGCTGGGTTCTGACCCCGCTGGTGCAAAAGCAGATCGACGCGCTGGCCGCGTCCAAGGGCGTGTCGGTGGAAGAGGCCGGCCGCGAGTTGCTGAGCGAGAAGCAGCCGTCCAAATCCTTCGTCACCCCCGAACAGTTGGGCGATTTGGCGGTGTTCCTCTGCTCCGACGCGGCGGGCAACATGCGCGGCGCGGCCCTGACCATGGATGGTGGTTGGACGGCGCAGTGACGCGCCGCTCCACAAGCTTGGTTTGAGGATTTTTCCCCCCTGCCGAACGCGGCGGGGGGGCCTCACAGGATCACCTTTAGACGATCACCCCGGCCAGCGCCGGGATTTGCTCCAGCGCGTCGGCGATGACCGACAGCACCCAGCGGCATTCGGCGCGATCCGCCGCCGCGCCCAGACAAATCCGCAGGGCCTCGGGCGCCCAATCGCCACCCGTCATGTCGCCCGCCGCGAAGGTGTCGCTGACCACGGCGGCGATGCCGCGCGTGCGCAGATGGGTGGCGAACTCCCCGCGCGTCCAGCTTGGCGGCAACTCCAGCCACAAATGAAAACCCTGCGGGCAGGCGGCGAAGCGCCCCAACGGCAGCAGGGTCGCGGCGAGCGCCTGCCGCGCTTCCGCCTCTTCGCGCAGGGCGGCGAGCAGCCGGTCCGCCGTGCCGTCGGCGATCCAACGGGTGGCGATGGCGCTGGTGATCGGCGAGGCCATCAGGGTGGTGGCCCGCAGCGCCCCGGTGACGCGCAGCGCTTGCCGGGCGTCGGGCGCGACGACATAGGCGACGCGCAGGGCGGGCGACAGGCATTTCGCCAGCCCATGGACATGGAACACCCGATCCGGGGCCAGCGCCGCCAGCGGCGGCGGGCTGCCGGGGATCAACGGGCCGTAAATGTCGTCTTCGATGATGCAGACGCCGAACTCCCGCGCCAGCGCCACCAGGGCGAGGCGGCGTTCCAGCGGCATGGTCGCCGTGGTCGGGTTGTGCAGCGTCGGCATGCAATAGAGCAACGTCGGGCGGCAGCGCTCGAACAGCGCCCGCAGCGCCAGCGGGTCCAGCCCGTCGCCGTCCATCGGCGCGCCGACGACGGTCAAGCCAAGCTGGCGGGCCACCGCCTTGAAACCGGGATAGGTCAGCGCCTCGGCGCACACCACGTCGCCGGGGCGGGCCAGCAGGGTCAACAGGGCCAGCAGCGCCCCTTGGGTGCCGGGGCACAGAGTCAAGCGTTCCGCCGTCACCCCCGGCAGGCGGGGGGCCAGCCAGCGCAGGGCCGCCGCCTTGTCCGCCGCGCCGCCATCCGTGCCCGCGTTGTCCGGGTAGCGCAGCAGCGTTTGCGGCTCCAGCCCCATCACCGCGTCCGCCGCGCCGCGCCGCAACTGGTCGAGCAAGGCGGGCCGGTCGGGAATCGGCGGCTGATTCATCGTCATGTCGATGAAGGGCCGCTCCGTTCCGCGCTCCAGCAGCGGCGCGGCGACCGGAAGCGGCGGCGGGGATGCGGCCCGCACGAAGGTTCCCTGCCCGACATGGGCGTCCACCAGCCCCCGGCGCCGGGCTTCGCCATAGGCGCGGCTGACGGTGGTGAAATCCAGGCCGATCCGCGCCGCCAAGGCCCGTTGCGGCGGCAGCCTTTGACCGGGCGACAAACGGCCCTCGCGCACATCCTCGGCGATGGCGTCGGCGATGGCGAGGTAGACCGGCTTGTCCTTGCCAGCCGGCTTGTCCTTGCCAGACCGGCTCCCGCCGTTGGTCTCCGCCCGCGCCAACCGGGGCGTCCACCCCGCCGCGTCGGTCGGTTCCGTCTTGTCGTGTTCCACCTGCATGGCGGTCATTTGACCGAGGCGGCGGGCGCGGCGCAAGCCTCGACCGCGATGGCGACCGTCGGCGGGACGATCAATTCGGCTTCCGCCGCCTTGTGGATGTATTGCGCGCAGACAATCCATCCTTTCAGGGGCCGCAACAAACCCAGACACCCGATCAGCAGCAGGGGCAGCGAGGTCAGCAGATGGACCCACAAGGGCGGCTCCATCGCCACCTCCAGCCAACCGGCGAATCCGACCACCGGAAAGCTGACGATCGACATCACGAAAAAGGCCGGGCCGTCCGCCGGATCGGCGAAGGAAAAATCCAACCCACACGCCGCACAGCGCGGGGCCAGGGTGAGATAGCCGTCGAACAGACGCCCTTGCCCGCAACGAGGACAAAGCCCCCGCAGGCCGCAATTCATCGGCGTCAAACCCGGATGCGGATGATCGGCGTGTGATTGGTCGGTCATGGGAAGCGCTCCACCTGTGACGGGTTACGGGCTGAGAAAGACGCTGTCGTGCCGGGCGCCGCCGCGCGGTTCCGCGTTGTTGCCGCTGGCGCCGTCGTCCTCGACCCGCAGGTCGAACGTCACCGGCAGCGAGGCGGCGGACAGGGCGGCGGTGGGAACGCGGGCGTAAACCCGGTAGGTGGCGACGCTGCTGGGCTGGGCGGTCAGGATCAAGCTGTCGCGCTCGCCGGTGTCCCCGGCGCTGGCCAACGCCGCGCCGCTCAAGCCTTGCAGCGTCAGCCGGTAACGCCGCGTCTCCCGCGTCATGTTGGAGATCTTGACGGTGTAGGCGTTCTGCACCCGGCCATCGGTCAATTGGACGAACAGCGGCGCGCGGTCGCGCAGAATGGCGATGTCGGCGCTGGGCTTCAGCAACACGCTGATGACCATCAACCCGACCACCACGACCATGACCAGCGTGTAGACGATGGTGCGGGGCCGGACGAAACGCGCCGTGGCCGGAGCCGCGCCAACCGCCTTGGACACCTGCGCCGTTTCGGTGTCGAACAGGATGAGGTCGCCGGGCCGCCCGACGCGGGTCATCACGTCGTTGCAGGCGTCCACGCACAGGCCGCAGCCGATGCAGTCCATTTGCAGGCCGTCGCGGATGTCGATGCCGGTCGGGCAGACATGGACGCAGGCGCCGCAATCAATGCAATCACCCAGCCCTTCGGCCTTGCGCTCCGTCTCGGTCTGGCTTTTGCGCAGCGGCGCGCGCCCTTCGCCGCGCCACGCCTGATAGGTGACGACGCTGCTGTCATCGTCGACCATCGCCGCCTGGATGCGCGGCCAGGGGCAGACATACAGGCACATCTGTTCGCGCATGAACCCGGCCATGGCGTAGGTGCTGGCCGCGATGAACAGGATCGACCACACCGCCAGTTCCGGAGCCTCGAAGCGGAACAGTTCCGCCGTCAGGGTGGGCGCGTCGGCCAGATAGAAGATCCCGGAAGCCCCCGTGACCAGCGCCACCAGCATCCACGCCGTGTGCTTGACCAGCTTCCGGGCGATCTTGTCCGCCGTCCAGCCTTGGCGGTCGAGCCGGACGCGCTCGCCCCGGTCGCCCTCCGTCAGCTTTTCGATCCAGACATACAGATCGGTCCAGACCGTTTGCGGGCAGGTGAAGCCGCACCACACCCGCCCGGCCACCGTGGTGGCGAGAAACAGCCCAATCGCCGCCAGGATCATCACCCCGGTCATGTAATAGATGTGCTGGGGCCAAAGCTCCAAAGCGAAGATGTAGAAGCGTTGTTCGCCCAGATCGAACAAAACCGCCTGATCGGCCACCCCCGGCCCGCGATCCCAGCGCAGCCAAGGCAGCAGAACGAACACGGCCAGCAGAACCACGCCCAACCAGGTCTTGATGCGGCGATACCGCCCCTTGACCGCTTTCGGGTGGATGCGGCGGCGCGAGACATACATCGGCCCCGGATCGCTCGCGGTCGGCCCGGCCTGAAACGGCAAAGCGGTGGCGACGCCGCCGGAGCGGGGCGGTTGGTTCGGCATGACAGCCTCGGTCGAAAGAGGAATGGCGCGGCGAACAGGCAACCCATCACCCGCAGGGCGGACCAAAGGGCTGGCGCGACGGCGCGCGCACCGCAAAACCGTCGTCGCTGTCTGGTCTGTTTGTACGCCGATTGAATGCAGACATCAAGGCGATTGAATGCGTCATTCGGACGCAATCAATCCAATATTATCCAGTCAATGCGATATTGTATGGATGTGCGCGACCGCCTCACCCCTTCGCCCGCAGGCCGAGACGGGCCATCTTCTTGTAAAAGGCGGCGCGGGACACGCCCAGGCGGCGGGCGGCGACCTCCGCCTTGCCGCCGCTCAGCGCCAGCGCCCGCCGCAAGAGGTCGCGCTCGAACCCGTCGAACGCCGTGTCGTAATCGGGCAGCGGCGGGGCGGGTTCGGGCGGCGGGGCAGGAACCGGGGCCGCCGCCGCCGGGGCCGGAAGGGCGGCGCTGGCCGCGCGGCGCACCGTCGGCAGGGCTTCGGCCAGATCCTCCACCGTCAGCCGCCGGTTGTCGGTCAGCAGGCAGGCGCGTTCCAG
Source organism: Azospirillum cavernae (assembly GCF_003590795.1). Classification (GTDB taxonomy): domain Bacteria; phylum Pseudomonadota; class Alphaproteobacteria; order Azospirillales; family Azospirillaceae; genus Azospirillum; species Azospirillum cavernae. Next base: position 395,933 of record NZ_QYUL01000003.1, on the reverse strand, counting down.
CACGTTGCGCAATTCGCGGACGTTGCCGGGCCAGGGGTGGCGGCTCAGCGCCTCGACCGCTTCCGGGGTCAGGCCGCGTCCGGGCAGGCCGGTGCGGGCGGCGATCTCCTGCAACACCGACTCGGCGATGGCCTCCAGCCCGTTGCCCAGCTCCGACAAGGACGGCAGACGGATCGGCAGCACGTTCAGCCGGTAATACAGGTCGGCGCGGAATTGCCCGTCGATGATCCGCTGCTCCAGATCAACGTTGGTGGCGGCGATCACCCGGACATCGACCTTGATCGGACGATCCGACCCCAGCGGCTCAATCTCCTGCTCTTGCAGGGCGCGCAGCAGTTTGGCCTGCAAGGCCAAGGGCATGTCGCCGATTTCGTCGAGGAACAGCGTGCCGCCGTCGGCGGTTTTGAAGCGACCCTCGCGCCCGCGCCGGTCCACCCCGGTGTAAGCTCCGGCCACCGCGCCGAAGAACTCGGCCTCCAGCAGCGTGTCGGGAATCGCCGCGACGTTGACGCCGACGAAGGGCCGCCCGGTGCGCGCCGACAACCCGTGAATCGCCTGGGCGATCAGCTCCTTGCCGGTGCCGGTCTCGCCCATCAGCAGGATCGGCGCGTCGGTGCGGGCGGCCAGACGGGCCTTGCGCTTGACCTCCAGGCAGGCCGGGCTGTCGCCGACGTAGCTTTGCAGGGTGTAGCGCGGCTGCCGCCGTTCATCCAAGCGCCGCTTGGTCGCCGCCAACTCGGCCTCCAGGCGCGACAGTTCGGCCAGCAGCGGCTTCAGCCGATGCAGACTGTCGTAGAGGACGAAGCCGACCGCCCCGATCACGGCGCCGCTGTCGTCGGTCAGCGGAAAGCGCGACACCACCAGCCGCTGCGCGCCGAACAGCATCAGATCCAACAGGATCGGCTGGCCGCTGGTGATGACCTGCCGCATCTGCGAGTTGGGGATGATCTCCTCCACCTCGCGGCCAATCGCCAGGGCCGGATCGGCGATCCCCAGCATCTTGGCATATTTGGCGTTGATCCAGATGACGCGGGCGTCGCGGTCCACCGCCACCGTGCCTTCGGACTGCTTGTCCAGCGCCTCGAACAGCGACGGCATGGCGCGCCCGCGCAAGACGTCCAGACCGCCACCAAAGGGGCCGCCGCCGAACGGGCCGACGAAGCCGCCCTTGCCGTCGCTGTTGAACACGCCCGTCATCCGCGCGCGCCCGTCACCCGAGGTTGATCCGGCCCTGCGCCAGCCCGCCGGCGATGCTGCCGGTGGTCGGGACCAGCGGAATCAGGCAGGCTTGCAGCGCGTGATACAGGTCGGGCTTGCCAAAGAACGGGTTGACCGTGGGTTGCATGTCCTCGCCAAGCTGGGGGTGCCAACCGCCATGCTCGCGGTCGATCAGGCGGGTGGCGCTGAAGTTCCAAATGCGCCGATACCACTCCTCGTAAAAGGGATCGCCGTCGATGGCGTTGAGGAAGGCCGCCGCGCCGATGCCCTCGCAGCAGGGCCACCAGTAGCGTTCGCGGATGCGGGGCGAACCGTCCCACTCCAAGGTGTAGTAAAAGCCGCCGGTCGCCGCGTCCCAGCCATCGGCCACGGCTTGGCGGAACAGGCTGGCCGCCGCCCCCGGCATCCAATCAATCCGCCGCCCGCCCATCTCCCAAAGCTGCAACAGCAGCCGCGCCCATTCCAGCCAATGGCCGGGCGTCGTGCCGTAGGGGCGGAACATCGGGCTGCCCGAATAATCGCGGTCGAGCGTCCAATCCTCGGTGAAATGCTCCGGCAGCCGCCAGGCGTTTTGGGCGGCGTGGCGGCGAACGATCAAATCGGCGATCCGCTCGGCCATTCGCAGATAATTGCCGTCCCCGGTCGCCTCGAACGCCGCCATCAGGGCTTCGGTCAGATGCATGTTGGAGTTCTGGCCGCGATAGTGGTCCAGGGGCCGCCAGTCGCGGCTGAACTCCTCCGCCACCGCGCCATGCTCCTCCTCCCAAAAACGTTCGTGGAGGATGGTGGAGACGTCGGTCAACAGCCGGTCGGCGTCGGGATGCCCGGCCAGCTTGGCGCTCGACGCCGCCAGCAGGACAAAGGCGTGGCCATAGGCCTGCTTGCTGTCGTCGGTCGGCGCGTCATAGCCGACGCCCCAGAAATAACCGCCATTGACGGCGTCGCGGTGGCCGTTCCACAGAAAGGCCATGCCGTGATCGACCAGCGCGTCGGCGCCGGGCCGTCCCAGCAGATGGGCGATGGAATAGCAATGGACCATGCGGGTGGTCACATGCAGGGCGCGGCCCGGACGTCCCCCCGGCGGCGCGCCGACCGGCGTCGGCTGACCCCGCCGGTCCAGATCATGGAAGCCACCCAGCGGGTTGAGGCTCGCCCGCTCAAAAAAGGCGAACAAATCATCCGCTTGGCCCAACAACCAGGACCGATGGCTGGGCAGGCTCGCCCATTTGGGCGCGGCGGGGTTGAGGGCGAAGGACGTCACGGCGATGGCTCCATTCGGCGCCGGTTGTTGTGGTTCAGCCCCCGGCGCGCGCCGTCCGTCGGGGCCGGTGATTCGCGCGTTCGGGGGATTCCGAAGTTGATACTTCATATTATTGAACATTTTTCTTTTTACTACTCAACAGCATGGATGGAACCAAGAGAAGTCCGTAGACAACTGTAAATAAAAATGATGAAGATGAAAAAGCTATTCTCTTTCTTGCATTGCTTCCATATATTATACATTTATCAATATCTATGAGGTGAATAATAAGCATTATAAATGTTATAGTTATAGCCAAGAAAAACAATACATAAGTTTTCCACACGCTCCCGAATATCTCCGCATTATGATTATGCTTGTGTGATTCATATATGTACGAAGTAAATATAGAAAAAACTATAGCGATATTAAAAGAAAAAACATTTATCACATATACCGATCGGCAGATATACTGATCATTCTGATTGGAAATACCCCTAAGAAGACTGTAATTCGGGATTATATCAACAATCCTTATAGCATCACTATTAAATATGAAACTTATCACGTCTCTCCCTACTCCATAAGAAGAAAAAATAGAAATCAACCCAATAACAGTCAGTCCAATAAAAAAATTAGTAGAAAGAATTCCAAAAAAAAACTCGAACATGCTTTTTTCTTTATTTTCCATCAGAATCTCCAACAGTATTAATTGCAGTGACGTTGGGAGAACTTCAGTTCTCGATAAAAACTTCGATTAAACCCCATAACCGTTTTAGCCACTCTTTGGTTGAACAAAGCCGATGCCCACACGCAGCGCCTCCCGCCGCGCATAGTGCGGACTGGGCGACGTCTTGCGCAAGATCCACCGCGCGACTCTGGCGACGTCCATCAGAATTCCATTGGAACCCGAAACAGGGGCATCCCGGCCCCGATGGCTCCTTCAGGGTTTTCCCGGTGAAATTTGGGCATGCAAATCCTTGTTAAGCCTTATAGACTGCTGTTCGTGTAACGAAAGTTTAAGAGTCTCGACGCTGTACTGAAACAGAAAAAGAACACAAAATTACCGCCATCTGGGGAGTAGGGGAAATTCTCGCATTGGTTGCCTTTGGCGCTCAGGCGAGGCTTCCTTCTTGATCGCACCGTTGACGCCGTTGCCAGGATAAGGCCACCCCGGTTGCAGGGAATCGGGGCGCCGACCAGAAGGGGAGCCGGTAGGATGCTGAAATTTGTAACGCGGGCGCTGGCCATGCGGGTGGTCGTGCCAATCGCCCTGATCGTCACCGTGATGGCTCTCATCACCGTCGTCAGCGCCGCCAAAATCAATTTGGAAGACGGCCGGACCTCGCTGGAGGACCGCGCCAACGTCACCACCAACATCATCGCCGGGGGGTTGACCGAGGCGCTGTGGAACGTCGACAAGGAATCGGCGACGTCCCAGCTCGCCGCGCTCGGCAACGATCCCGACTATGTCAGCAGCAAGGTGGTCGATCCCAAGGGCGTGGTGTTCGCCAGCCACGGCAACGCGGCGGCCAGCGGCGCCTTGATCCTGGTGCGCAAGGCCGACGTGGTGCGCAAGGCCGACGGGCGCAGCACCGTCCTTGGTTCGGTCGAGGTGCGCTTGTCCGCCGCGCGGGCCGAAAAACAGGCGCTGGAGCGGGCGACGATGCTGGCCATCGCCGGTTTCCTCGCCCTGGTCGCCGTCTGCGGCGTGCTGTTCTGGATCGTGCGCGGGGCCACCAAGCCCATCGTCCAGTTGACCGCCACCATGTCGCAACTGGCCGCTGGCGACACCGCCACCATCGTTCCCTCGCAAGAGCGCAGCGACGAGATTGGCCGGATGGCCGCCGCCGTGCAGGTCTTCAAGGAACACGGCATCGAAAAGCAGCATCTCCAGGCCGAACAGGAACGGATGCGCCAGCGGGCGGAAAGCGACCGTCGCGCCGCCATCGCCGGGGTCGCCGACAATTTCGAGCGGCAGGTCAGTTCGGTGATGGCCGAGGTCTGCTCCACCGCCAATCAAATGGGCGATTCAACCCGGCTGTTGAGCGCCGCCGCCGAACGGAACGGCGAGGTCAGCCAGCGCGCCGCCGGAAACGCCGCGTCGGTCAACAGCGGCGTGGACAGCATGGCGGCGGCGGTCGAACAGCTCGCCGCGTCCATCCGTGAAATTTCCAGCCAAGCCCAACGCTCCCAACAGATCGCGGGGGAGGCGTCGGTGCGCGCCAACCGGGCGGAGGAGCGGGTCGCCGGGCTGGTCCAGGCGGCGGACAAGGTCAACGCGGTGGTGACGCTCATCAACTCCATCGCCAGCCAAACCAACCTGTTGGCGCTGAACGCGACCATCGAGGCGGCGCGCGCGGGCGAAGCGGGCAAGGGCTTCGCCGTCGTGGCGGGCGAGGTCAAGGCGCTGGCCAACCAGACCGCCAAAGCGACCGAAGAAATCGAAAGCCAGATCCGCGCCATTCAGGATTCGACCGGCGCGGCGGCGAGCGAAATCACCGAAATCGCCAAGGTCGTCAGCAGCGTCAGCGAAATCAGCGCCTCCATCGCGGCGGCGGTGGAAGAGCAGAACGCGGCCACCGGCGAAATCGGGCGCGGCGTCAACGAAGCGGCGCAGGGCGTGCGCGCCCTGTTGGGCGACGTCAACGCCACCACATCCGCCGCCGAACAGACCGGCGACGCCACCGGACGCTTGCGCGACGCCATGAACACCCTGCAAAGCCGCGTCAACGCGATGCAAGCCCAGGTCGGCGATTTCGTCGGATCGCTCCGCCGGGCCTGATCTCCCTCCGTCCCTGCATCTCCGCTCCATGGCGCCGGTCTTCCGGCGCCATTTTTCTTGGCGGTGAACCAGCCCGGCTTTCTTGACGTATAGGTCAGACAAGCGTGCGGCCCTTCCGGTCGGCGCCCAGCAACCGCCAGGAATCGGGGCCTCGCCATGATAACCGTCCATCATTTGAACAACTCGCGCTCCCAGCGCATCCTCTGGCTGCTGGAAGAACTGCAAGTCCCCTACGACATCGTCCGCTATGAGCGCGACCCTCAGACGATGGCCGCTCCGGCCAGCCTGCGCGCCGTCCACCCGTTGGGAAAATCGCCGGTCATCACCGACGATGACGGGGCCGGGACCAGCCTGACCATCGCCGAATCCGGCGCCATCCTGGAGTATCTGGTCGAGACCCACGGCGATGGCCGCCTGCGCCCGCCACCCGCCACAGCGGAACGACGCGCCTGCACCTACTGGCTGCATTACGCCGAAGGCTCGCTGATGCCGCTGTTGCTGCTGAAGCTGGTTCTGGACCGGATGAGCCGCCCGCCGATGCCGTTTCTCCTGCGTCCCATCGCCCGCAAGATCGCCGGAGCCGTGACCGCCGCCATGGTCGGCCCCCGCCTGACCCAGCATCTGGACTATTTGGAGGCCCATCTCAGCGCGTCCACTTGGTTCGCCGGTTCTGAGTTCAGCGTCGCCGACATCCAAATGAGCTTCCCTCTGGAAGCCGCCGCGTCCCGCGCCGGGTTGGACGGCAGCCGACCGGCCCTGATGGCGTGGCTGGAGCGCATCCACGCCCGCCCGGCCTACCAGCGCGCCTTGGAACGGGGCGGCCCCTACGCCTACGCCTGATTGCGACTGTTTCTAAAATGTGGCGGCGCATAGGACGGATGCGCGCGGGGCGGATCACCCATCGCGTCAAAAATGCTATCGGTGGTTTCCAGCCTTTCCCACGCCACACTTCGGAAGCGTCCGTGTCCGCCCACCCCTGTCATCCATGCTGAACGCGCCCGCCATCCTCCTGTTGGGCGCGGTTCTGGTCACGCTGTGGATGGCGTGGCGCAGCGGGCGGTTGCCGCATTTCCCCGGTCGGGTGAATTTCGTGGCGATGCAACTGTCGGCGTCCTGGTGGGCGACCGCCGCCGCTTTGGAGATCCTGGCCGTGGCGCCGGACGACAAGCTGTTCTGGGCCAAGATGGCCTGGATTGGCATCGTCGGCGCCCCCAGCTTCTGGACCCTGTTTATCTGGTCCTACATCCACGGCGAATTGCGCCCGCGCTGGCGTCTGATCCCCATCGGCATGGGGCTGCTGACCTGGGCTGTGGCGATGAGCAACGATTGGCATCGACTGATGTATGTCTCGGCCATCCCGATCAACGATCAACCGGGCGCGGCGCTGGACTACAGCCACGGCTTTTGGTTCTTCGCCACCACGGTTTATCTCTACGCCTTCATGGTGTTGAGCGTCGTCGTCACCGCCAGCGGCATCCACCGCGCCGCGCCCGCCTACCGCGCCCATTATCTGGGGTTTCTGCTGGCGATGGCGGTGCCCTGGATGGCGAACATCGGCTACGTCACCGGCAACGCCTTTCTTTTCGATTTTGATCCGACGCCGTTCAGTTTCCTGCTGATGGGATCGGTCTTTTACTGGCTCATCACCCGGCGGCGGCTGTTCGCGCTGCTGCCGGTGGCCCGCCACGCCCTGCTCGACGCGGTTCCCGACCCGGTCCTGGTGCTGGACGCCGATGGCACGGTGGTGGAGGCCAACCCGGCGGCGCTGGCGCTAAGCGCGGCGCCGGGCGGCTTGATCGGCCGCCGTCTGGCGGATCTGCCCGATCTAGGCCCGGCGCTGGCCGAGCGGAACGTCCCCACCGACGGGCTGCAAGCCCGCCTCGTCAGTTTGGGCCAGGGCGCGGGGCGCCGCGCCTTCGAGGCCACGCGAGTCGCTCTGGCCAGCGGCGTCCCGGCCAGCGGTGGGGAACGGTCGGTCGGCCATTTGCTGCTGTTGCGCGACGTCACCCACCGCCGCCGGGTCGAGGCCCAGCTTGAGGAGACGGTCCAACGGCTGGACGCCGCCCGCGCCGAAGCCGAAGCGCGGCTCGCCGCCGAGCAGGAGGCCAAGCACGCGCTGAACAGCTATCTGTCGATGGCGGCGCACGAGTTCAAAACCCCGCTCGCCATCATCGACAGCGCCGCGCAATTGCTGATGATGGAAGCGGAACGCAACGCGCCGTCAATGCTGCCCCGGCTGGACAAGATTCGCCAAGCGGTGCGCCGTCAGGTCAATCTGTTGGAAAGCTGTCTGGCCGACGACCGGCTGTCCCACCCCACCGTGACCCTGCGCATGGAGCGGATCGACCTGCCCGCCCTGCTGCGCGCAATCGCCGAGGCCGCGCCCAACGACGACGCGGGCGAGCGGCCAATCCAACTGGAGTTGACCGACTGCCCGGCGCGGTTGATTGGCGATTCGGCCCTGCTGGAGCTGTGCGTCCACAATCTGTTGGGCAACGCCCTGAAATACTCACCACCCGGCGGTTGGGTGGAGCTGCGCGCCTGGACCGAACGGGCCGAGGATGGCCGCCCGCTGGCCGTGCTGGCCGTGACCGATCAAGGGATCGGCGTTCCCCCGGACGCCCTCCCCCACATCTTCGACCGCTTTTTCCGCGCGCCCAACGCCAGCGGCGCGGCGGGCAGCGGGGTCGGGCTGAACATGGTGCGCCGCATCGCCACCCTGCATGGCGGAACCATCCAGGTGGACAGCCAACTGGGCGTCGGCAGCCGTTTCACCCTGACCCTGCCGACCGACAGCGCCAGCCACGGCGCCGACAACGGCCACGGCATGGCTGCCATCGCGCAAACGCCGCCGCCGAACCATTCGCCAGACCGATAGTTTCTTGCCAAAAAGCGGTGGCGCTGGGAATAATCCCGCCCTCACCACCAGGATATTCGCACGATGAGCGATCATGACCCCACCGTCGTAAGGCCGACGCCAAAACCGCGCGTCCCTCTGACCATCGAAGAGACGCTGGTCGCCGCGACCATGGCGCTTGTGGCGCTCATCACCTTCGCCAACGTCGTCATGCGCTATCTGACCGACGTTTCTTTCGCCTTCACCGAAGAATACTCCATCGCCCTGATGGTCGTGTTGACCTTCCTCGGCGCGTCGGCGGCTGTGGTGAAGGACCGTCACATCCGCATCACCTTCGTGACGGACAAGCTGTCGCCAACCAACCGGCGGCGGGCGGAAATCTTCGCCATGCTGTGCATGGTCGCGATGTACGGCCTGTTGGTGATCTATGGCGCCTGGAGCACCTGGGACGATTATCGATTCGAGGTGACGTCCCCCGCACTGGGCCTGCCGCAATGGATCTACACGCTCTGTCTGCCGGTTCTGTCGGTCGCCGTGCTGGCCCGCGCCGTCGGGCGGATCATCCGCATCCGCCGGGGCGTTGAAAAGCTGGAGGGCGAGGCGTGATAACCGCACTGCTCTTCGGCTCTTTCCTGGTCATGCTGCTGCTGGGCGTTCCCATCGCCGCCGCCCTGGGCTTGGCGGGAACGGCGACCATCGCCACCGCGCATCTTGGCGTCATTTCGGTGCCGACCAGCGTTTACACCGGCATCGCCAAATACCCGCTGCTGACCATCCCGATGTTCGTGCTGGCGGGAACCATCTTCGACCGATCCGGCGTGGCGCAAAAGCTGGTGCGCTTCGCCACCTCGATCATCGGCAACGGGCGGGGATCGCTGGCGGTCATCGCCGTGGTCGTCACCATGATGATGGGCGGCATTTCCGGCTCTGGTCCCGCCATCGCGGCGGCGGTCTGCGGCGTGATGGCGCCCAGCATGATCCGCGCCGGATACCCGCGCCCCTTCATCGCCAGCACCATCGCCGCCGCGTCGGCCACCGACATCCTGATTCCGCCGTCGGTGGCGCTCATCATCTACAGCGTTCTCGTGCCTGCCGCGCCGACGACCTCGATGTTCGCGGCGGGCATCATCCCCGGCACCTTGGCCGGTCTGGCCCTGATCGTTCCCACCCTGTGGTTGGCCCGCAAGCACAATCTGGGCGCGGAACTGTCGCACGAGCCGCGCCCGCCCTTCTGGAGCAGCTTGTGGGACGCCGCGCTCGGCCTGTTCGCCAAGGTTCTGATCCTGGGCGGCCTGCGTTTTGGCATCTTCACCCCGACCGAGGCGGCGGTGATCGCCGTGGCCTACGGCCTGCTGCTGGGCATGGTGATCTACCGGACGATCAAGCTGCGCGACCTTTACACCATGCTGGTCGACGCGGCGGAGATCTCCGCCATCATCCTGACGGTCATCGCCTTGGCCAGCGTCTTCGGCTGGGCGCTCAGCACCCTGTCGGTGATTGACCCGATCACCGAGGGGATCCTGAATCTGGGCATCGGCGAGAACGGCGTGATGGCTCTGCTGATCCTGATGCTGGTCATCGTCGGCACCTTCCTGGACGGCATCTCGATCTTCATCATCCTGCTGCCGCTGCTCATCCCCATCGCCACCGCTTATCATTGGGATCTGACCTGGTTCGGCGTGATCCTGACTCTGATGATCGCGGTGGGGCAATTCACCCCGCCGATGGCGGTCAATCTGATGGTCGCCTGCCGGATGACCGGCTGCACGATGGAAAGCACCGTCCGTTGGGTGATCTGGCCGCTCATCACCATGCTGATGGTGACGATCGCCGTGGTGGTCTGGCCGGAACTGGCGCTGTGGCTGCCCCGGCGGATGGGCTTCTAAGACACCTCCGCCAACGCGCGGGCCACGTCGCGGCTGGTCAAATGCAGACTGGCCGCGACGTCCAGCCCGCGCCGCTGGATCTTCGCCGCCGCCGCCCGCTCAAAGGCGGGTCGATGGGCGGCGAAGAAGTCCAGACACTCTTCCGGCGTGCCGGGACGCCCCAACGGCGTCCGGCCCAACAGCGCCCGGAACGCCAGACGGTGCACGGCGCAAAAACCCTGATGGCCCGGCGGCTGAAAGACCAACGCGTCGATGGTCGGACGCCACAGGGTTTCCGCGCCGTCGGCCATCAACCGCCCGTCACCCCGGAGACCAGCAAACTGAGCGCCAGCGCCGACATCACCACGCCAATCAGCGTGTCGAGCACCCGCCACGCCAGCGGCTTGGCGAACAGCGGCGCCAACAGCCGCGCCCCATAGCCAAGCGCGGCGAACCAGACCAGGGACGCCGTCATGGCCCCCCCGGCGAACCACACCCGCTCATCCACCGCGTAGCGCCCGGCGATGCCGCCCAGCAGGACCACGGTGTCCAGATAAACATGCGGGTTGAGGTAGGTGAAGGCGGCCGCAGTCGCCAGCGCCCGGCCCAAGGGCAGATTGGCGGCCCCCTCCGCGCTCAAGCTCTGCGCGGTGAAGGCGCTGCGGAAGGCGCGGAACCCGTAAAAACCCAGAAACGCCGCGCCGCCATAGGCCGCGCCCTGCAACAGCACCGGGCTGGACGACACCAGCGTTCCGAATCCCGCCGATCCGGCGGCGATCAACAGCGCGTCGCTCAAGGCGCAGAACAACACCAGCGGCAGAACATGGCGCTTCACCAGCCCTTGCCGCAGAACAAAAGCGTTTTGCGCGCCAATGGCGACAATCAACCCACCGCCCAGGGAAAAACCCTGGAGCGCCACCCAAAACAAGGAATTCATGGACGCAAACCTCATCGCAAGCCGACCGCACAGGTTGCGGCGACCAATCTCGGGAACAAGCGGACAGCGTAAGCGAAACCGTCAGGCTCGACGGCGGCTGCGCTTTTCCAGATGAGCGGCGACGATGAGATCCATAAGAACGCGAACTCTCCTGACACGACCCTTCGCTTGTACCCGCCGCCGGACGGGGCGTCAACGCGGGGCGCTCAGACAGCAACGCGGCGGCGGTTTTATCCGTTCATAAGAAACGGGCCGCCAACATTGTGGCGGCCCGTTCTTGCAGCATCATAGAGGCTGGGCATGGTGGTCGTTGGTCGTCAGCCTTGCGTGCCGCTCGGCGCCGGCGTTCCGACGGAACCGACCGTGTCGGACGCGGGGGGTGGGGCGGCGCTGGCGCTGTGGGTTGTCGAACAATCCGCTTGGGCGATCCCCACCGTCAGCAGAGTCGCGACGCCAAACAGCGTGGCCACGACCGAACGTGCTCCATGAGACATCGGATCACCTCCCTTCCGCAAAGTTTCGTCGCTGAACAGAATGACACAGTTGCGCGGTTGGTCAATCCATCCAAATCGCATGAGCCAGACGCGGCCCCCGCATGCGGGGATGGACGGGGCCACCCCATCGGCGCCAGAGTCTCCGCCGCGTTGCGGCAATTTTGGCGTGGTGATGGATCTCGCGTGGCTTGATGATTTTTTGGCGGTGATCGACAGCGGCAGCCTGCCCCGCGCGGCGGAAGCCCGCGACGTCACCCCCGCCGTGCTGACCCGCCGCCTGCGCGCGCTGGAGGATTGGGTCGGCGCGCCGCTGTTCGACCGCGACGGGTCGCCCGCCATGCTGACCGACGCCGGACGCCGCTTCCGTCCGGTGGCCGAGGAAGCGCTGCGCCGCCTGCTGCAAGGCCGCGAGGAAACCCGCGCCGCCGCCCAGGCCGACGCCGCCACCCTGCGCTTCGCCACCACCCCGTCTCTGGCGCTGACCTTTTTTCCGCCCTGGCTGCGGGCGCTGGAGCAAAAGGGGCGGCTTGGCCCCGTCACCCTGTCGTCGGACGGGATGGAGGCCGGGGAACAGGCGATGCTGGGCGGTCGGGCGCATTTCCTGCTGTGCCACGCCCACCCCAACGCCCCCCGCCCCCGGTTGACCAACGACGCGGTGCAATCCGTTCTGGTCGGAACCGACCGTTTGGCGCCGGTCTGCGCCCCGGACGGCGAGGGTCGCCCGCGCTTCCCCTTGCCGGGCCGCGCCGAGGCGCCCGTGCCCAGCCTGTCTTACAGCCGCGAGTCGGGGCTTGGCCGCATTCTGGAGGCGTCCCGCAACGCCTTCACAGCAGCCGTGTGGCTCGACACCGTGTTCACGGCGCCGACCACCCCGGTGTTGCGCAGTCTGGCGCGTGACGGGCGCGGCGTCGCCTGGTTGCCGGAGAGCGTGATCGCCGACGATCTGAACCGGGCCAGTCTGGTTCCGGCGGACGATTCGACGTGGAGCGTGCCGCTGCAAATCCGCCTGATCCGCCCGCGCGCCCGGCAAAGCAAGGCGGTGGAAAGCTTCTGGACGCTGGCGGTCGAAGCGGCTTTGTGGCGTGGCGGCGACCCAATTGTTAACAGTCCTGAAATATCCACGGCAAAAGACATGTAATTTCCCGCAACTTGTACGATTTGTTCATTGACAAAAGATCTCACCGGCGCTCTGAGAGTCGATTTCAGTGGCTATTCCCCTCCCCTTGAGGCAAAATTTGCCTATCTAAGGAAATCGAGGTCGCGCTCAAGCGACCGGAGGAGCCAATCATGGGCGTCAGCAGCATCGGTGGATATGGCGGCTATCAGCAGCCCTACACCACGCCGCTCAGCAGCGGGCCGACCGCCGCGCAGCGGTCCACCGCTCCGGCGGAAACCGCGCAAGAAGACCAGACCGAGCGGACTCGCCGCGATCAAGCCGCGCAGGCCAGCTCGCAAAGCACGTCGAACGGCAACACCACGCCGACTCGCGGGCAAAATCTGAACATTTCCGTCTGATCGCGTTGACCGAACACCGCGCGGGCCGGTTCGCCCGCGTGAGAGTTCAGTCCACCAGCGAGACGGCAAGGCGGGGAGGCACCGATGGAAATCCGTTCTGTTTCCAACGCAGCGGTGAATCGCCCGACGGCCTCCTCGATTGCCGAGGCTGGCGTCAACGCCACCGCGTCGCTCGACTCGTCCGCAGGCGACGCCTCCGGCGATAAGAAATCGTCGTCGGCTGTGGCCGGTGGCTACATCAGCCCCTACATCAACTACGATCAAGGCGCCCGAGTCGCCGTTCTGCTGTTCCGCGACGTCGAGACCGGGGCCACGCAGGACCAAATCCCCTCGCGCCGCGTGGTCGAAGAGTATCGCCGCACGGCCAGCCGCTTGGGCGCATCGTCCGAACAGAGCGGTGGGCAAGGATCGACGAACTCCAGCGCCACATCCGCCAAATCGGCGGCGGCTGCCGGAACGACCTCCACCACCGGCGCCACCAGCGGCGGAGCCGAGTCCTCCGCGTCGTTGGGCGTGTCTTTCGCCTCGTTCGGGGCCACATCCACCGCCACGTCCAGCGCCGCCTCGTCCTTCGCCGCGACCAGTTCCAGCCCATCCAGCGGCGGCGGAGTCGGCGCCTCCACCACCCCGGTCGCGATCAGCGGCGGCGGTGGCGGCAACTCCTATTCGGGCGGTCTGGTGTCGGTGACGGTGTGAGTCAGTCCTCGGCCTGATCCGTGTTGCCGTGCGACTCAACGGTGGTCGGCTTCGGCAAGGCCGCCATTTCCTGTTCCACCACGTCGAGAATGCGGCGCAGCGCCTCGGCGGAGATCGCCGACTCCATGGTCAGGCCATCGGTGAATTTGCGCAGCGCGCCGATGGAACGGCGCTTGCCGACATAGGCGTCGTCACCCGGCTCGAAGGGCAGGACCACCGGCCCCTTGTAATAGCTGCCGCGAAACCCCCATTGCCGCCGCCCGTCGGCCCGCCATTCCGTGCCGTCGGACAGCACCATGCAGCGCTTGTCTTGGGTGAAACGCTCCACCACCGCAATGCTTTGCGGCCCGGACTGGCTGTTGTGGATGGTGACGCGGGCGCCGACGGCGAAACTGGCGGCAGTGGTCATGATGTCTCCCAAAAACGGCTCCCAACAAAACAAACGCGGCGATTGATTCCAGCGTTCAGCCCGAACGCGGCAACGGGTCGCCCGGTCGCAAATCCGTATCACAGCCGGGGTCGTGTCTGGCGTCAAAACCAGACTCCGGCAGCGCCCGTTGCGTCTCCACCGCCGCCCGCAGCCGATCCTTGGCGGCGCTGCGGCTGCTGTCCTTCGCCCTGCCGGGACGCAGACCGTTCAAGGCCGACAGGAAGCTGGATCCCGCCGAACGCGGCGCGCTGAGAATCGGGCGTCCGGTCGCCGCGACCGGCAGCGGCGGACTCTCCACCGTCACCGCGTTGGCCCGGCTGGCCCGCGCTTCGACCGCCGCGCGCTCCACGATGCGGGCGCGGCTGTCCGAATCCATCGTCTGGAACAGCCGGGCGGCTTCGCCCAACTCCTCTTCCGCCTGGAAATCAATGGCGCGGCGCAACGCGTTCGACAACAGGCGGAATTCCGGCACGCCGGGAATCCGCTCGTGATCGACCGCACGGGCCAACACGCCGATGGCGTCCAAAGTGTCGCGGTCCAGGGATCGGTCGGCCATCAACGGGCTGCGTCGGTTGCGGAAAGGTCGCCACTATCGGCACGCGCCGCCGTTGGTTCAACCGAACTCTGCGCCACGCCGCCGCATAACCGACATGTCACCCGCAAGCCGCCCCCCGCCGCCGCAACGCTTCGACCAGCATCCAGCACAACGCCGCCCAGGCCGCGCCCACCGACCAACCCGCCAAAACATCGGTTGGCCAATGGACCCCCAGATAAACCCGACTCGCCCCGATCATCAGGCTCAGCAGCACCGCCACGGCCATGATGTAGAGTTTCAGCCGCCTGTCGCCGACGCTTTGCGCCACCAGCGCGCCCAGCGTCAGCCCAACCACCGCCGACAGCATGGCGTGGCCGCTGGGGAAGCTGGCGGTCAACACCACGTCGCCATGCGGCACCAGATCGGGCCGCGCCCGGCCAATCAGATGTTTCAAGGCCGAACTCATCGCCAGCCCGCCACCAGCCGACAGCAGCAGCAACGCCGCCGCCGCCCAACGGCGCATCAGCGCGAAGCCCCCGAACGCAGCAAGGCTGGCCAGAGACAGAACCGTCACGCTGCCCAAGGCGGTCAGGTCGCGGGCCATGCGCTCCACCCACCAGGGTCCGGCGGGTTGGTTGGGATCGGCGGCGCTGCGCAGGGCCAGCAACACGGTTCGGTCAAAGACCAGCGTGTCGCCCTCCAGCATCTCGCCGGTCAAAATCAGAAAAGCGGCCAACAGCCCGGCGACCGCCGACAGACCGATCAACATCCCCGGCGGGCCGCTGAACCGCGCGCCCGCACCTGCCCCGATCCTCAAAGCCGCCCTCCTCGATCCGCTTCAGCGCGCGGACAGAAGCCGGACCGGCGCCCCCGCCTGCCACGCCAGGATGTCGTCCAGGGCGTCGCGGTAGAACACCGCGTAATTCTGCCGCGTCACATAGCCCAGATGGGGGGTGAGGACCGTGTTGGGAAGATCCCGCCATGGGCTGTCGGCGGGCAGCGGCTCCACCGGGAAGACGTCGATGCCCGCCCCGCCGATTCGCCCCTCGCGCAGCGCCGCCATCAAGGCCGCCTCGTCCACCAACCCGGCGCGGGAGGTGTTGACGAACAGGCCGGTCGGCTTCATCGCCGCGAAGTCCGCCGCGCCGACGATTCCTTGAGTCCGCTCGCTCAGCACCAGATGGACGCTGACCACGTCGGAGGAGGCGAAAAGGTCGGCCTTGTCGAGTCGGGCCACGCCCGCCGCCGCCGCCCGCTCGTCGGTCAAATTGGGACTCCAGGCGGCGACCTCCATGCCGAACGCCTGCCCGACCCGCGCCACCTGGGTTCCAAGCTTGCCCAGCCCGACCAGCCCCAGCCGCCGCCCGCCCAGACCATCGGTCAGCCCGGTTTGCCACTGGCCCGCGCGCAGGGCGCGCTCCTCCACCGTGATCCGCTTGGTCAGGGCCAGAATCAGGCCCCAGGTCAGTTCGGCGGTCGGCGTGCCGATCATGCCGGTGCCGCTCACCGGAATCCCGCGCGCCGCGCAGGCGTTCAGGTCGATGGCGTTGTTGCGCGCGCCGGTCGTCACCAGCAGCTTCAGGGCGGGCAAGCGGTCGATCAACGCCGCCGGGAAGGGCGTGCGTTCCCGCATGATGACCAGAACGTCAAAGGGCGCCAGCGCCGCCGCCGCCGAATCCAGATCGGCAAAGGGCTGGTCGAACACCGTCAGCGCGCTGCCCGGCGGCAAACGCGACCAATCGGCCAGATCACGGGCGACGGATTGGTAATCATCGAGAATGGCGACCGACAGCGGCATGGGCCAACCCCTGTTGCGTGAAGACAAACGGCGGCGGGTCGCCCCGCCGCCGCGCCGGAACGAAAGACGCTTACTTGCCGAAATAGGGCGCCAGATTGGCCCGGATGCGGTCAAGCACCGGAACCGCCTCAGCCGGAACGACGAAAGGCTGGCCGGTGATGGTTTCGCCGGCTTCAATGTAAACCCGCGCGGCTTGCAGCACGATGTCGCCGGGGATCTCCGGGATGTCCTGGGTGTAGGGATCGCACCGTGCCGTCACCCAACTGCGCACGAAATCCTTGTCGAAGCTCTCCGGGCGTTCGCCCGCCGCGAAACGTTCCGGGTAGCTGCCCGCGAACCAGTAGCGCGAGCTGTCGGGCGTGTGGATTTCGTCGGCCAGCAGGATGTTGCCCGTCTCGTCAAAGCCGAACTCGTATTTGGTGTCGACCAGGATCAGGCCGCGTTCGGCGGCCATGGCGCGACCGCGCGCGAACAGGGCCAGCGCCTTGTCCGACACCTCGTCCCACTGGGCGCGGGTCAGCAGCTTCTGCCCGACGATCTCGGCGGCCGTCAGTTCCTCATCATGGCCCGCGTCGAAGGCCTTGGTCGTCGGCGTGATGATCGGCGTGGCCAGACGTTGGTTTTCCCGCATCCCGTCGGGGAAATGGTGGCCGTACATTTCGCGGCGGCCTTTTTTGTACATCGACCAGATCGACGTGCCGGTGGTTCCCGCCATATAGTCGCGGACGACGATTTCCACCGGCATGATGGTCAGCCGCTTGGCGACCACGACGTTGGGATCGGGGTATTCCAGGACGTGGTTGGCGCAGATGTCCTTCGTCGCTTCAAACCAGAAACGGGCGGTCTGGGTCAGCACTTGGCCCTTGAACGGCAGCGCCGTCAGGATGCGGTCGAAGGCCGACAGCCGATCCGTGGTGATTAGAATCCGTCGCCCATCGGAAAGATCGTAGTTTTCTCGCACCTTCCCACGGTAATGATTGGGAAGCTCCGGGATGAAGGCGTCCTTCAGGACGTTGGTCAGGTGCGGGGCGAGCAGGGCGGTGTCAACCATGTGTTCCGAATCCGGCAAAACAAGAGGGCGGCATGATACCCCAAACCGCGCCGGGAACCATGGCGGTAATTTCCAAGGGAGGAACGCTTCGCATGCATGACGATGGCTATGGTTTACCGGCGGGTGTCATTCGGGTCTGGTTCGCCGATCTGCGAGCCTTGAGCGGGCGGCTGCCCGAACTGCGCGCCCTGTTGACCCACGACGAGATCGAGCGCGCCCAACGCTTCACCATGGAGCGGCTGACCAACCGCTTCATCCTGCGGCGCGGGCTGTTGCGGGTTTTGCTGGGCCGCTGCACCGGGCAGGCCCCCGGCGGCTTGCGCTTTGACTATGGATCGCACGGCAAACCGTCGCTGGTCGGCGGCGGCCCCGCCTTCAATCTGGCCGACAGCGAGGATTCGGTCGCCATCGCCGTCGCCGCCGAGGGGCGAATCGGCGTGGACATCGAACGGCTGCGCGACATCGAAAGCGCCGACGGGATTTCCGACCGCTTTTTCCACCCGACTGAATGCGCCGCCTTGCACGCTCTGCCGCCGGACCAGCGCAACGAAGGATTCCTGCTGGGCTGGACCCGGAAGGAGGCCTTCATCAAGGCCGCCGGAGTCGGGCTGTCGATGCCGCTCGATCAGTTCGCCGTGACCGTGACGCCCGGCCTGCCGGTCGCCGTTCAGGCCATCGACGAGGCGCTGCGCGCCGACGCCGGAACGCCGGACGACTGGTCGCTGTTTGATCGACGGGTCTTGCCCGAGACCATCGCGGCGGTGGCGGCGCGCGGCGTCGGCTGGACCGTGGAAACCCAGATGGTGGACGAATCGCTGTTCAGCGCCCCGTCTTGACCTCCCACCCGATGCGGGCGGGGTGTTCGCCCAAATCGAGCGAGCCGATGATGATCTCGCCCCGGCCCGACAGGGGGATGATTTCCCCCTGCTTCAGCAGGCGGGTTTCGCCGTTGGGCAGCATCAGCCGCGTGCCGTTGCGGCTCAGATCCTCGACCACGCAAGCGCCATCCTGCACGCGGATCGCCACATGGCGACGCGAGGCCGACGCGTGGTCGAGAATGATCCCGCATTCCGCCGCCCGCCCGATGACGACCTCGGCCCCCTGATCGGGCAAGGCGATCGTCTTGCCCTGGTGCGTCACGGTGATCCGGCCCGCCGCGCGTGGCAGGCTGCGCGCGTCGATGGTTTCCAATTGGCGCGGCGCCGTCGGGATGGTCAGCACCCGCTGTTCGTCGGGGATCATGGCGATCTTGGCGATCAACCCGTCGGCCAGCGCGCGGGGAATCCCGGCGGCGCGCAGCCGACGGCCCAGCCCGTCCCGCACCTCTGACAACAGAACGCCGGGAGCGGCCAGTTCCGCCGCCGATTTGACCTGATTGAACTCTTCGGCGACCCGTTGAATCAGAAAACTGACTTTGCGCCGCCCGAAATCGCTGGTGGCGAGATCAAGCAAGAACCCAAGCCGCGCCGCCGCGCTGCCCAACCGGCTGCTCAGGCGCAGCACCGTGTCCTCAAACGGCAAATCGACGCCGCCCAACCCCCACGCTACTTTCCCGCGCTTGGTCAGCGCCTCGGCCATCGTCGGGCCGCCCATGAAGCCGTCGAACACGATCATGCCGTCAACGATGCTCTGGAACGCCTTGGCGTCGCTGCCCGTGCGGGTCAGCGGCGTCAGCCCATCGATTCCGCCGCACAGCCGGTTCAACAGCGCCGCCTGCACGTTGCGGAACCCGCCGCCGCCAACCGCGTTGGACAGGGCCAGCAACGCGTCGGTGTTGGGCAGACGGTCGTCGAGATCGCCGCGCAAGGTCGCCTGCAACGACAAGAGCGCCGAGGCCAAATCCGGAGAATAGCCAATCAGGGCGCGGATCGGTTCGCGGCCATCGACGATCTCGGCCAGGAATTCATCGACCAGCCGGGTGTTTTCGGCGTCGCCCTCCTGGTGCAGACGCAGCACCGCCTGGACCTTCGCCCCCCATTCGCGGTGGGGTTCCAGCATGGATCCAAAGGCGTGGCTGATGATGCGGTCGCGCTCCTCCACCGGGCGGTCGATGGACGCCGCGAGCAGGCCGCTGATTCCGCCGCGCGCCAAGGCTTGATCGTAGGGCTTCAAACTGTCGGACTGCTGCGCCAACTCCTTCAGCGCGGTGAACATCCGCATGATCTGGTCGTAACGCTCGGTGGGCTTGATCCCCAGCATTGGGGCTTGGAGCGTCGACAATCGCGTGATCGACGGGTTGAACAGCAGCGCCTCGCGTTCAAAATACCGCAAGGGGAAATAGCGGTGAAGCTGTTCCGCCGGAATGACTCCCTGATCGTCCCAATAGCCGCGCAGCAAGCGCAACAGGGTCATGCGGCTTTCAAAGGAGAAGATTTGGAGAACGTCGGTGCAGAGGTTGGCGTCGTTGATGGTCGAAATGGTGGTCAGCTTGCTGCCGCCCGCCGATGATTTTTGGAAGATCGTTTCTTCTTTGCCAACGCCGTTCACCTTGACGACGCGGACCACCGGGAATTTGGCAAGACGCAGCAGATAGCCGGCGCGTTCCGTCGCCGCCTTTTCATCGTCGAAAACGCCGTCGATGTTGGGTTTTCCCCCTTGCTCGACCACCACCTCGAAGCGCACGTTGCGCCGATTCGACATCGCCATCCCGCCCCCCGGCCGGTCTTGCTCCGGCTACGCGCACGTCTGGGATTTCCAGCGTCTTTTCCTCAAAGAAATTCTATGACAAGGCAATCGACGGAACAACACGCCTTGCCGCCCCAATCCGCCTGAACCTATGGAAAACCCCTATGGCCGCGACGTCATCCCCCCGTTCCAGCCGCCTGATTCGGTTGATCGCCGGTGTCTTGATCGCTCTGATTGGCCTGGGAAACGCCGCCGCAGCGCCGCCGGACGACGCCATCGCACGCCAAGGTTTTCAAACTGGGTCGGTCGGTTACGTATTGTTTAGACTCGACAGCGGGGCGGTTGTGGAGGAGCGGCAGGCGGATCGCCTGTTCATCCCGGCCTCGGTCGCCAAACTGCCGACGGTGGCCGCCGCGCTCAGCGTGCTGGGGGCCGACCACCGTTTCACCACCCGCCTGCACGCCAATGGCCCGATTCAAGCCGGGGTTCTGCGCGGCGACCTGATTTTGCAAGGCGGCGGCGACCCGTCCTTGTCCAGCGAGGGGCTGAGCCAACTGCTCGCCGGGCTGCGAAGCGCCGGGGTCACGCGGGTGATGGGCCGGTTCCTGTACGACGTCGGCCAATTGCCGGAATTGGCGGAGATCGATCCCGGCCAACCCTGGGCCGCGCCCTACAACACCGGGGTCGGGGCCTTGTCGGTCAATTTCAACCGCGCGCAACTGGCCTGGACGCGCGGGGCCAACGGCGTGGTGACGGCGGGGTTGTGGTCGGTCGCCGACAGCGGGCGCACGCCGCTGGACAGCGCCACGGTCAGCCTTGCCCCCAACGGCGCCATCCCGCCCCTGCCCAACGGTCCCGACCGCTGGCTGTTGCCGCAAAAGCCGGACGGCAATGGGCGGCTGTGGCTGCCAGTGGTCCGGCCCGGTCTGGCCGCCGCGTCGCTGTTCCGCCGTCTGGCCGCCGACGCGGGCGTCAGCCTGCCCGCTCCCCAGCCGGGCCGCGCGCCAACCACAGGTGAAAACCACGTCCTCGCCGCGCTGGACAGCCCGCCGCTGGCCGAGTTGGCGCGGTCGCTGCTGCGCTATTCCAACAATCTGTTGGCGGAGATGATCGGGCTGGCGACCGCCCGCCGGATCGACCCGACCATCGACCGGCTGGGTTCGTCGGCGTTGCTGCTGCAAACTCTGCTCACCCGACAAAGCGACGCCGGAGCGGGGGCGAAGACCAAACCCGCCGACTGGCAGGGGTTGCGGCTGGTCAACCATTCCGGGCTTGGCACCGGCTCGCAAGCGACGCCCCGGCAGATGGCGGCGCTGCTGCGGCTGGGCGGTCCGCCTCTGTTGGGCTTGCTGCCGGGGGAAGAGGACGGCAAGGCGCTGCCGCCCGGCGTTCACGCCAAGACCGGCACCTTGTCCTTCGTCAAGGGGCTGGTCGGCGCCGTCAGCGCGGCCAGCGGCCAGACCTTGGGCTTCGCTCTGTTTATCACCGACGCCGAACGCCGCCGGGCGCTGGACGCCGCGCTCGACCGCCGCGTGACGGAACCGCCCGCCGAGGCCCGCGCTTGGGCCATCCGCGCCCGCGCGTTGCAAAACGATCTGCTGACCGATTGGATCGGGCGTTTCTAACCTGAACGGGGCGCACCAGACGGCGAACAACGCTTGGAAAACGTCGACGCTGGAAACGGGGCAAACGGACGAGGTTGCGAAACTGCGCCGGACATCGCGTCCACCGTCATCGCGCTCGCCCAACGGCTGATGCTGTCCACGGTGGCCGAGGGGGGGGACCATCGAACAACAACGCTGATTGGTCGAAGCCGGTTGCGGCAGCGTGCAAGGCGACCTGATGCCCCGCCCGGTCTCCGCCGAAGCCATGGTGATGGGCGTCGTCGCCCGCGAGGACATGGCGCTGACGGCGTGAGGGTGGGGCCGATTTCCCTCCCGGATCGGATGCCATCAGGCAAAATTATTTTTATCAATTTGCCGAAGAAATTTTTTCAGGAGAAACCACCACTGAGCCATTGGCGAAAATACAAAGATTAACCTCCCTTGCGTTGTAAAGATAACATTCAATAATTGCATCGCCTAGGTCTCTTGAGAGATTATCTCGAAGATTTATCTGGTCTTCCTCCAAAGCATTCATGCTTTTTCCCTTCTTTCCATCAATTTGATCTTGCAATGCAGAAAAATACACCTTAGCCAAAGTGATTTGTTCGTCACCGACGTCATTGATAACTTTCGCCATGCCATTGGCAATGCCGGTGTTGTAAATAGTTCCGAACATGTGCCCGACCGTACAGTACTCATTTCCGCGCACATAAATAGCTGTGCAGCACGTTATAACACCAAAAGTAAAACATCCTTTGGCGGTGACAGGCCACGCCTTATTTTCATATGTGTCTTGGCTCAGTCCACCAGTTTGCTTAATCATAATGTTTTGCGTCATCTGGATTTGAAGAGGCTCGACCAATCGTTGTGCGTCCTCGCCGACATTGCTTTTACGGCTGCTAAAAAGGCTGGAAATCCAATCGCAACATGGCTGTATGACCGAGGCCGGGGGAGCGACAAATTTGGCTTGCGCCGCACCCGGAGCCTTAGAAGGCAGCGACGCTGGCGAACCAAAGCGCGTTGGCGGAGGCATCGGCGCCGTTGATCGCTTTGCCTGCAACGTAGGGGCAGCCCCTCCCAAACCTGTCGGCGCTGGCGACACAGACGGACCAAAGCGCGTTGGCGGGGGCAGATGCGTCGTCGCCAGCTTTGCCTGGGCCGCAGGGGACGCCGATTGCGGGGAGGCCGGAGTGGAGGACTTCGTTTCAAAACGGGTTGGTGGCGGTTTCATAACGCGCGTCTCCTCTGATCGGCCCGTTCATCGCTCCGCTCCACCACTCGCCAACGGAAAATATGTTTGGCAATCTGTTCTGTGGGGTGCGCGCCAGGGTGGCGGAGCGCTTATAGCGATCAGCCATCATGCCATCGGACACACCGATCCGTCGTTCAAAATCGCGCGTCAATCGCCTCTGGGATGTCTTTACCCCACCAACCCCGACATCACGGCGCGCAGTTGCGCCGGTTTCACCGGCTTGTTCAGCACCAGGCAATCGGCGGCCTTGGCCTCGTCGGCCAACTCGGGGGTGCGGTTGGCGGTGATGAGGATGGCGGGCAGGTTGCGGCCGCAGGCGGCGCGCAGGCGGGTCACTTCGTTGACGCCCAGCGCGCCGTCGTCCAAGTGATAGTCGGCGATCAGCAGATCGGGCAAGCGCTCCATCGCCGCCAGCCGGATCAGGGCTTGGTCGCCCGACATCGCCGACACCACATGACAGGACCAGCCGCGCAGCAGCGCCTCCATCCCCGCCACCACCGCCGGTTCGTTGTCCAGCACCAGAACGGAGGTTCCGGCCAGCCGGTCGGTCAGCGGGCGGGGGGCTGGGGCGCAGAGCGGACGGGTGGCGCGGCGTTCGGCCCCGCGCGGCACGGTGACGGCGAAAACGGACCCTTTGCCCAGCGTCGAGCGCACGGTGATCGGGTGATCCAGCATCCGGGCCACCCGCTCGACGATCGCCAGCCCCAGACCGATGCCCCGGTCGCGCCCGTGGGTGACGGGGGTGTCGAGGCGGCGGAACTCCTGGAAAATCTCGGTGATCTTGTCGGCGGGGATGCCGGGGCCGTTGTCCCACACCTCGATGCGCAAACCCTCGGCGCAGCGGCGGCAGCCGACCACCACCCGCCCGCCCTGGACGTAGCGCAGGGCGTTTGACAGGAAATTCTGCACGATCCGCCGCAACAGCCGCATGTCGCTGCGCACCACCGATCCTGAAGCGACGACGCGCAGCCGGATGCCGCGTTCCGCCGCGATGGCGGCGTATTCGGTGGCGAGCGGCAGCAGCACGCCGCGCAGCGGGAAATCCGTCACCTCCGGCGTCACCGCCCCGGCGTCGAGCTTGGAAATGTCGAGCAGCGCCGACAGCAGATCCTCGACCGAGGCCAAGGCCAGATCGACATTCTCCACCAGCTCGCCGCTGGCCCCCGGCTGCTCCAGGTCGCTGAGCGCCGAGACGAACAGGCGGGCGGCGTTCAGCGGCTGCAACAGATCGTGGCTGGCCGCCGCGATGAAGCGGGTTTTCGACAGGTTGGCTTGATCAGCCTGCGCCTTGGCCTGCTGCAACTGGTCGTTCAGCAGCATCAGCGCGGTCTTTTCCGCCTGTTCGGATTCGCGCCGCCGCGCCTCGTCCTCTTTGATGTCGGTGATGTCGGTGTAGACGCCGACGACGCCGCCGTCGCGGGTCCGCCGCTCGTTCACCTGAATCCAACGACCATCGGCCAACTGGTTGATGAAGACGCCGCGCATGTCGTGGCGGTGCTCCATCCGCTCGCGCAGCCACAGATCGGGCGGCGGATCGCACACGCCGTCCGCGCTCGCCACCATGGCGACCAGTTCGGAAAAGCGGATGCCCGCCTGGATGCGGTCGGCGACGCCCGGCCAGTAGGACAGATATTTCCGGTTGCACAGCACCAGCCGGTCGGCGGAGTCGAACAGGGCGAAGCCCTCATTCACCGACTCGATGGCCTCGAACAGGCGGGTCCGCATCGTCTCGGCCAGCTCCTTGGCGCGGGCAAGGTCGCGGTTGCTGTCCTCCAGCTTGTGCAGGGCGCGTTCGACCTCCAGCGTGCGTTCGCGGATTTTGTTTTCCAGCACGATGGCGGTCTGGAACAGGGAAAAGGCGCCGCCCTGGAAATCCATCGACCGCTCGACCCGGTCCATCAGCACCTTGTTGATGCGCTGGAGCTTGGCGTTTTCCCGCTCCAGATCGGCGATCCGGTCGGCGTCGGATTTCGGGAGGGCGAGCGTCCTCATGCGCCGCGCGCCCCAATCGCCACGCCGGTGAAGGTCTGGTTCACATGCATGCCGTTCACCTGCTCGCCATAGGCGCAGAAGCCGACCACCCGATGGTTGGCCAAGCGCTGGGACATCACCGCGCCCAACTGGCGCTGCTCCATTTCCAAACGCCGCAAAATGCAGTCGCAGCCCAAAACCAAATCGGGCGATCCGACCTCTTCGGCGATGCCGTCCATCAGCGCGTCGAAATTGGCGACGGGATCGACGCCCTCCGCCACGGTCAGGACGATGCCCTCGTCAATGGCGCAAAAGAAGGTCAGGCTTTCGTCGTCGTTCACCTTCTGGATCGAGCGGACATGATACTGCCCGCCGACCCGGACGACGACGGGATGGGAGGCAAAGATCATCGGGGTCAGCGGCTCGCCCTCCAACCCGACCAGCCGGGCGTATTCGCGCCCCGCCGGTTCAGCGTTGATCTCGGTGACGATGCGGCGCTGCGGGTCGGCCCCGGTGACGACCATCTTGCGGTCGGAGCTGACAAAATGCTGGGTGCGGAAGACGGTGAAGGGCCGCGTCGTGGTGAACAGCGCGACGACGCCCGCGTTGGCGTGGAACACCCCGTCGTGCAACACAAAGGTCTGCTCGAAATGCAGATCGTCCCCCGCCGACGCGCCGAACAGCGGAATGTCGATCAGGGCGTTGTGCAGGGCGCTGACCACGGTTTCTTCGCTCATCGACAGCCCGTCGATCAGCAGCATGGCGAAGCTGTCCGCCTCGCTCCCCATCGGCGCCGCGCGCGCGGCGAGCGCGCGATCCCGGCGCGTCAGCAGGGAGCGGGCGATCACCGTGCTGTCGGCGATCTCGAAACGATCCACATGATCGACCAGCGCGGTGACGACGGAAAAATCCTCCGACGGAAAACCAACGGCGACCAAGGAACCGGAGATGTAGCCGAACGGCCCGATTTCCCCCGCCGTGGTGCAGCCGATCACCGGCACCGCGCCAAATTCAGCCGACAGCGCGTCGGCCAAGGCGGCGCGGTCCAGGCAGGGCGCGCAGAAGACCACGACCAATTCCAGCGCCTCCCCACCCAGCCCGGCGCGGAGTTCGCGCGCGGCGGCGCGCGGATCCTCGGCCTGCGACATGGCGCGCGGGATCTCGCTTCCCCGACGGGGCGGCGCGGCGGCGGTTGGTTCCGGCATGGCCTCTCCCTCGGCGCGGGACTCCGGCTCGGCCAGGGTACTCCAGGGATGGCGGCGGGCAAGGCCGTTTCGTGGGCGGGTGAATGCTACCATGGTCGAACGACGCGCCTTTCCAAACCCGTGCCGATGGTTTTACGCCGATGGTCTTACAGGGCGTCCGCCGCCGTCGGCCTCGGCAAGTCCGAGAACTCCTCGTCCGTGAACAGCCGGGACTTGGCGGCAAAGCGGACGCCATCGGGCGCCTCCAACGAGAAACCGCCGCCACGCGCCTGTATCACATCCAGAATGACTTGGCTGTGTTCCCAATAGGAAAAGGTCGAATCCGCCATGCAAAAGGGCGTCGTTCCGGCGTAGCCCAGGCACAGATCGCCGCCGCCCATGCGGAATTCGCCGCGCGGCAGGCACAGCGGCGCGGTGCCGTCGCAACAGCCGCCCGACAGATGAAGAAGCAGCGGCCCATGCTTGGCCGCCAGCCGGTCGAGCAGTGCGAGCGCGTCGGGCGTCGCGGTGATTCGCTCCACCATCCTTGAATCTCCTGGTCGGAAAAAGGCCGCGAACAGAAAAAGGGCCGGGGTTTTGACGCCCCGGCCCAGTTTTACCCGATGGGGAGGAGTACGCTTAGAAGAAACCAAGCGCCTTCGGGCTGTAGCTGACCAGCAGGTTCTTGGTCTGCTGGTAGTGGTCGAGCATCATCTTGTGCGTCTCGCGGCCAATGCCGGACTTCTTGTAACCACCGAAGGCGGCGTGCGCCGGGTACAGGTGGTAGCAGTTGGTCCACACGCGACCAGCCTGGATGCCGCGACCCATGCGGAAGGCGCGGTTGCCGTCACGGCTCCACACGCCGGCGCCCAGACCGAATTCGCTGTCGTTGGCGATGGCCAGCGCCTCTTCCTCGGTCTCGAAGGTGGTGACGGCGACGACCGGGCCGAAGATCTCTTCCTGGAAGATGCGCATCTTGTTGTGGCCTTCCAGGATGGTCGGCTGAACGTAATAGCCGCCTTCCAGCTCGCCGCCCAGATGGGCGCGCTCGCCGCCGATCAGCACCTTGGCGCCTTCGGCCCGACCGATTTCGATGTAGGAGAGGATCTTCTGAAGCTGCTCTTCCGAGGCCTGGGCGCCGATCATGGTGCCGCCGTCCAGCGGATGGCCCTGGGAAATCTTGGCGACGCGCTCAACCGCCAGCTTGATGAAGCGGTCGTAGATCGACTTTTGGATCAGGACGCGGCTCGGGCAGGTGCAGACTTCGCCCTGGTTCAGGGCGAACATCGCGAAGCCTTCCAGCGCCTTGTCCAGGAACTCGTCGTCCTGCGCCATCACGTCTTCAAAGAAGATGTTCGGCGACTTGCCGCCCAGCTCCACCGTCGAGGGGATGATGTTTTCCGAGGCGTATTGCAGGATCAAGCGGCCGGTCGAGGTTTCGCCGGTGAAGGCGATCTTGGCGATGCGCTTGTTGGTGGCCAGCGGCTTGCCCGCTTCGATGCCAAAGCCGTTGACGACGTTCAGCACGCCGGGCGGCAGCAGGTCGCCGATGATGTCCATCAGAACCATGATGGCCATCGGGGTCTGTTCGGCGGGCTTCAGCACGATGCAGTTGCCGGCGGCGAGCGCCGGGGCGACCTTCCAGGCGGCCATCAGCAGCGGGAAGTTCCAGGGGATGATCTGGCCGACGACGCCCAGCGGCTCGTGGAAGTGATAGGCGTAGGTGGTGTCGTCGATCTCGGCGATCGAGCCTTCCTGAGCGCGGATGCAACCGGCGTAGTAGCGGAAATGGTCGATGGCGAGCGGGACGTCGGCGGCGCGGGTCTCGCGGATCGGCTTGCCGTTGTCGAGCGTCTCGGCGAGCGCGATGATTTCCAGCCGCTCTTCCATGCGGTCGGCGATCTTCAGCAGCAGGTTCGAGCGTTCGGTCGGCGAGGTGCGGCCCCAGGCGTCCTTGGCCTTGTGAGCGGCGTCCAGCGCCAGCTCGATGTCGGCGGCCTGCGAGCGGGCGATCTCGCACAGCGCCTTGCCGGTGATCGGCGTCAGATTGGTGAAGTATTGGCCGTCCACCGGGGCGACCCACTGACCGCCAATGAAGTTGTCATAGCGGGGGCGGAGGGCGATTTGCTTTTGCAGCGTGTCGAGAGCCTGGTGGAGCATTTGCCGTTTCCTCTCTGGATGGCGAGCCGGTGATGGTCCGGCCCGGCGCGTTTGTCGACGCCATTGATCCAACGAGAGGGGGTATCCGGTAAATTGTACTATGGGATGAGACGCTGGGAGGGGAGACGGCGGGGGAACAAGATGGCTTTGATGGCGAACAATCGTCAGGCCGAAACCGCCGCGCGCTGGCGCCCCGCCGCCTTGGACAGATCGGCCCCCTTCAGGGTGGCGAAGCTGGTCTTGATCCCGGTCAGGTCGGTGCCGGTCAGCAGCGCCCCGGCCAGGCTGGCGTCGCGCAGGTCGGCCCCGGCCAACCGGGCGTTGGTGAAGTTGGTCGGCCACACGCGGCTGCCGTCGCCCGACAGATCAACGCCGCGCAGCCGCGCCCGCCACAGCTTGGCCCCGGTCAGGTTCGCCCCTTCCAGATTGCAGCCGGACAAATCGGCGCTGGTGAAATCGGCGTCGCGCAAATCGCAAAAGGACAGATCGGCCATCGCCAGCTTGGCCCCGGAGAAATCCGCCCCGCGCAGGCCGCAGAAACGCATCACCGCCCCGCACAGCAGTTGATTGGCGAAGGAATAGCCGCGCAAATCAATGCGCTGCAATTCGATGCGCTCGCCCTTTTTGCCGTCCTTGTCCACCCAACGTTGATGTTCGGAAATCAAATCCGCCATCCGGGCCGCCGTGGTGGTCAGGCCGGTGCCGTCCACGTCGATGCCCTTGCGTTCCAGGGCCGTGCGCAACTCCTCGTTCAGACGCGCGCCGCACATCAGAACGCCGTCGAGCGTCACCTTGCGCATCGTGGCGTCGGTCAAGTCGGCGCCAATCAGGATGGCGCCGCTCAGATCGCTGCCGGTGAAGTCGGCCCCGGACAGATCGCTGCCGGAAAAATCGCATTGGGCCATCCGACAATCGGTCAGGATCGCCTGGGTCAGCGCGCAGCCGACAAAGGTCGTGCTGCCGTCGGCGTTGCCGCCCGCCCGGCGGTCGCCCGCCTCGATCATCATGCCGCGCCGCAGATCGGCGCCCTGGAGGTTGGCGTTCTGCAAACGCGCGCCGTCAACCCGCGCCCCGCGCAAATCGACATTTTGCAATTGCGCGCCGCTGAGATCGGCGCGCGACAGGTCGGCGCCATACAGATCCGCGCGGGACAACACGGTTCCCATCAGCCGCGCGCGCGCCAAACCGGCCCCGGTCAGTTTGGCGCCGGCAAGGTTGATGCGGCTCAAGCCCAAGCCGGTCAGATCAAAAAAGCTGAGATCGGCGCGGCGCCCCTGCCCCAAGGGATCGCGCAGCAACCATTGTTGATGCTTGACCAGAGTGTCGCGGACGGCGCGCAAATACCGCTCGTCCATCATCGGATGGATCCGCCCCGGCACTGGATGCAACGATTCCGCAGACACGTCACAGGGCGCGCGCCTTTCCGAATGGCAACAATGAGCATACTGAGTTGGTGGATATTACCGGATTGGAAGAAACCCGGAAAGGGCGGATCCATGACCGATCCGCGATGATTTCAAGATTCTTTTGTTATACCCACAATCTTCCAGCTTGCAAAACGCCGCTGACGCTTGGTCACAAGCGCGTGAAGCGGATGCGTCCGCCCTTGGGAAAAGCGTCTTCCCGGCCAATATCCGATGAACGGATCCGCAACGGACCCAACACACGACCGCAAAGGGAGATCTTCGGCATGGGCTGCGGCGACAAAACCAAGGACGACTGGAAGCGCGATCTTTCCCCCACCCAATTCCGCGTTCTGCGCGAGCATGGCACCGAACATCCCGGCTCCAGCCCGCTGAATCACGAGAAACGCACGGGTCTCTATCAGTGCGCCGACTGTGGCCAGCCGCTTTACAGCAGCGCGGCCAAATACGACAGCGGGTCGGGCTGGCCCAGCTTTTGGGAGGCGTTGCCGGGCGCCATCGCGACCTCGACCGATTTCAAGCTGGCCTATCCGCGCACCGAGGTGCATTGCGCCCGCTGCAACGGGCATCTTGGCCACCGCTTTGACGATGGGCCGCAGCCGACCGGAAAACGCTATTGCATGAACGGCGTGGCGCTGAGCTTCGCCCCCCGCGATGAGACGGGCGACTGAACGTGAACAGCGGCGGCGCGCCGTCGCGTTGCGACCGCGCCGCCCTTGTTTCCAAATTGTGTCAAATTACCGCTAAAAAATTACAAGCCGGACACAGGGACTCGGTGGTACAATCGGCTGGATGCGACGCGGTGTCGCGGCGTGTGACATGGCGCGTCGTTGCGGCGATTGGGTGGATGAATGGTGGTTTCCGCCGAGTTTTTGGGGATGCTGCTGCTGATAACCAGCGCCGCCGCGCTTGGCCTGTCCATCGTCATCGACGTTGGTCGGGTCAGCGCTGAAAAGGCGCGGGAAGCGATGGCGCAGCGGACCTATGAGAAAAAGCGCGCCGCCCTGGCCGAATGGCGGCAGAAGACCGAGCGCAAGCGTGTCGATCTGACGACGCTTCAGGCCCGCTTGACCGAATTCAACGGACGCCGCCACAAGACGCAAAGCGAATTGAAGGCGCTGGAATATTCGAAAATTGAACTGGTCCATGAGGTTGGCGACGCTGACGGCGACCCCGACGTCTATTGGGCGCAACTGGCGGTCAGCGCGGAATTTGCCGAACTGGACCGCAAGGAGATCGTGTTTTCGCGCCAGATCTGGGAATACCGCAACGTCGTCCACATCCTGGCCAACTCCACCGATCAAGCGCACGGAAGCTTGCTCATGGCCTTTGGCAAGCGCAACGGGGTGGTGACGTCGCCGGTCGTTCCTTTGGCCCTGGCCCCGGACCCCACGGCGGAGAACGGCGACTCATGACCGGGATGATGCTGTATTTCGCGCTGGGCTTGATGGTTTTGACCGTTCTGTCCAATCGTTACTGGCGCCGTCAGCTCGTGCTGACGAAAATCTCCAACTCCAAGCTGAAGGACAAGGTGGACGACGTGACGCGGGAGGTCGCCGATGTCGCCTCCGACTACGCCCAGCTTGCCCATCATTCCGCCGAGATGGAAAAGCGTGTCCAGAAGGCGGAAGTCGATCTGCAAGCCGCTCTCGTCGAGTTTGAGAAGAAAAAGGACGCTCCGCTCGACCGTTATTTCGTTTTTGACCGGCAGGAGCCACGGCCCGGTCGGTTTTGGGAGGTCGCGGTCCGCTGCTCGCCGTCCAACAGCGTCGAATCGCGCGGTCAGAGGGGCTGGAGCGGCGTGCGGCGCTATCTGTTGGTGGCCGATGGCGAGCGTGACGCTCGCGATCGCGTCACCTCCCGCTTTCAGCGGCGGGCGGGGTTTGAGGTGGTTGAGGTCGCCGGATGCCGCCTCAGCGGCTTGTCGGTCAACCGCATCGCCGAACTCAGCACCTTTCGCAAACCGGGCAAGGAAAATCCCGACGGCGACGGCGCCGCAAAGGGAAACGCCAAGCCGCCGCGCAACAAAACAACGGTGGCCCGCTCCTAGGCGCGCACCCCGGTTGTCGCAATCTGGCACGTTGACCATGACAGCCCGATGACACGCGGCGGGGCTGCTTATTTCTGTTGTTTCCCCGTGATTTAAAATGCTTCCCTGCACGGCGCGAGAGGTGTGGCCGGGCAATGGGGTTGGCAAGCTATGGATGATGTCGGTCGGTCGGGGGTTTTGCCGGCCCTTGCCAGTCTGTGTTTGCTGGCGCTGTTCGTCGCCGCCGGTATGGCGGCCCTGCCGCTGCGCGGGGCGTCGCCCAACCTGTCCTTCGTTCCGGTGTCGCCGGAAACTCTGCCGCCGCTGAACGGCGTCTTTCCAGTGCTGACGTTGCGGCCCGACCGTTCGACCATCCGGTCGGGTTACGCGAGTCGCGACCCGGATGGCCGGATCCGCGTGACCCTGTATGACCCTTACGAGCCGTTGTTGGCCGAGGCCAGCGAAGGCGTGCTCTTCTCCGCCGATCTGCGGGCCTTGTGGCTGCTGGCCACCGACGAGGAGCGGGCGCGTCTGCGCGCCGGCGTCACCGCGCTGGCCCTGTCGTTGCGCCAATCCGCCGACGCCATTTTGCATTCGCCGGAATTCACCAACGATTACCGACCGCTGTTGCAGGACGCCGCGCGCAGCGCCATCGAAACCGCGTGGAAACACCCCTCCACCCGCGCGGCCTATGACGAGATGTTGCGTGGGGCCGAACCCATCCTGCGCGACGTCGCCGCCCGCGAGGTTCGCCCGCTGCTGCTGCGTCGGCTCGACGGGTTGCTGTGGGACATCGTGCAGGCCAACGTCGGCACCGTGTTCAGCGTCTTCAACGCCCGCCCCTGGAACACGGCGCCGGTCGAGCAGGCGGTGGAAGCCGCGCTGCGCGACATGCGCGACCAGGGCGTTCTGGAGCGCGCCGTCGCCCAGGTGATCGAGGCGCGGCAGACCAAGGCCTTCCTGCAACTCTTCGCGGGCAACGCCATCGACGCGCTGGCCGCCGACCACCGCATCGAAGAAACCCTGCTGCGTTTGGCCACGGATCCGCGTATGGCCCGCTATCTGGCCCCGATGGGACCGGCGAGCAGCGATCTGTCCTTGATGGCGCCGCGCATCCTGTTCGGCACGCGCGAGGGCGGCGATTTGAACGCGGTGGCCGCTTACACCTTCAACGGGCTGGTTGGCGGCCATCCCGGCCCTGTGGTGATCCTGATGACTCCCCAGCAGCGCGACGCCATGGTGAGCGTCGATTCCAGCGTGCCCAAGATTCTGGTGCGGAGCGCCACGCCGTGACGATGCCCATTTCCCCCCTCGCCGCCCCCACCGGGGCTGACATCGTCATTGAAAACCTGACGATTTCGCGACCCGGCGGCGGACGGGTGCTGAACGAAACCAACCTTGTGATGCGCGCGCACGAGGTCGTGTTGCTGGTCGGCCCCAGCGGCGGCGGCAAATCGACCATCGTCAAGCTGCTGGGCGGCCTGCTGGAGGTTGGCGAGGGCGGTTGGACCGTCACCGGCAAATTGCGGCATGGCGACCGGACCATCGACCTGAGCCACGAGCGCAGCGACATTGGCGGCATCGTCTTTCAGGATCACGCGCTGTTCGACGATTTGTCGGCCATTGAAAACCTGCGCATCGCCGCCGATCACGCCACCAGCACGCACCCGTCATTGATGGGCGACGCCACCGCGCTGCTGGCCGACGTTGGGCCGGACAAGCGCATCGCCGCGTGCAGCGGCGGGCAGCGCCAGCGTCTGGCCATCGCCCGCACCGTGCTGGCCGACCGCCCGGTCCTGCTGTTCGACGAGCCGAACTCCGGCCTCGACGTCGTGTCGGCCCGGCGCTTGGGCGAGCTTATTCGCGGCCTGTGCCAAGTGATGGGCAAACCGGCGTTGATCGTCGCCCACCACGTCAAGGATCTGCTGCCCATCGCCGACCGGGTGCTGCTGCTCGACACGCGCGGGCGCCGGTTGATCGAGGTGCCGCCCGACGCCGATCTGGTCGAAGCCGAACTGGTCAAGACCGGCGTGGACGAGGCGCGCGGCTCCGCGCCGCTCGCCCGCAACCCGTGGCCCGCCTCCATTGGTCGGCGCTCGCGGTTGCATTGGTTTCTGCGCTATCTGGCCGAATATTTCTGGGTGCTCTGCGCCTCCCCCTTGATGTTGATCTATATGGGGATGGGGGCGCTCATCATGGGCTTTGTGTCCATGTGGTTCGGCTTCAATTACAACTCCTTCGGCGGCTTCCT
The DNA here is from genome assembly GCF_003590795.1 of Azospirillum cavernae. Taxonomy (GTDB): domain Bacteria; phylum Pseudomonadota; class Alphaproteobacteria; order Azospirillales; family Azospirillaceae; genus Azospirillum; species Azospirillum cavernae. The sequence continues at coordinate 362,012 of NZ_QYUL01000003.1, read as the reverse complement.
GAAATCGGTGCTGCATGACGAGACGCTGGTCGGAGTCGGGTTGGTTCAGGCCACCGTCGCCGTGCCGCTCATCAGCAGCATCCTGTTCGTCGCCCGCAACAACGCCATCATCGCCGCCGACATCGGCAACCGGGTGTTGTCGTCTCAGTTCAAGGCGATGGACAATCTGCAAATTCCGGCGCGCGGCTACATCTTCACCGCCATTGTCCTGAACATGGTGGTTGGATCCGGTCTGCTGCTGGTGGTGTCGCTGGCGGTGGCGAGTTGGGGGTCGATGGAAACCTGGCACCTGCTGTTCCCCCAGCAGCACCGCGAGCTGTGGCAGGACCATTTTTTCCGCAAACTTCTGCTCAACGGGCTGACGCCGTCGCCCAAAATGGGCTGGGTTCTGCTGAAGGTCGCCTTGAGCGGTCTGCTGGCCAGCGGCATCGCCATCGTCATCGGCATGCGGCCCAAGGATTCGGTCATCGCCATCAACACGGCCATCGCGCAATCAATCATCGCGGGCGTGACCGTCACGCTGATGGTCCACGCCGTGGTGTCGGTGCTGACGCTGACCTTTTGAGCGGATGACTTTTTGGGCAAGGCGGCGTCGGTATGCGACGCCGCATACGATCTTGCCGCAACTGCTCATCGGCTGTAGTTAGAATGAACGGTTTTGGGAGGTGACACATGTCCGGTGATGACAATCCGTCTTTGACGCAGGCGGGCGCCGCCCAACGGACCGGGGCGTACCGCGCCGCCGGTGGCACCACCACGATGGCGGCGTTGGCGCTGGTCGCCGCCGTGACCTCGTCCTTCTGGTCGCCGCCGCTGTTCAAGCTGCTGCACCTGCGCACCCCCGCCGCCGCGACCACGGCGCGGCAGGATGTGGACATCGGGCGTTTGAACCAGTCGGTCGCCGATCTCGAACGCAAACTGGCCGAGGTCAACGCCAACCTCGTCAAGGCCCAGCAGGATTCCGCCGCCGCCAAAACGGCGCAGGCCGCCGCCGAGTCGCGGGTCGGTCTGGTCGCCCTGGTCCAACTGCAATCGGCGCTGCGCCGTCCCGGCCCGTTTGATGTCGAGTTGGCGCTGGTCCGCGCGTCCAACCGCGATCTGGGTCCGCTGGCCCCGGCCTTGGAGGCGCTCGACAAGCAGGCTTCAACGGGCATCCTGGTTGGCTCCCAGCTTCGCACCGAGTTCAACGAGTTGGCCGACGAGTTGACCCGCCGCGATTACAAGGTGATTCCCATCGCCTGGATGAACTCCCTGCTGGGCCGTCCGGCGCCGGGCGCGGAACCGGCGGGCGTCTTCCCGCCGGTGGAACGCGCCTCCGTTCTCGCCGACCGGGTCAAGGACCGGCTGGGAAGCAACGATCTGTCGGGCGCCGTCAACGAGTTGGCCTCGATGAGCGGCGACGCGGCGGCTCTGGTCGAACCTTGGGTGAACGAGGTGCGCGCCCGCATCGCCGCCGACACGGCGATCACCAAGCTGGGCGACCGCATCGCCGCCACGCTGGCCCGCCCATGAGCGGTCGCCGCCGCCCCGGCCTTGCCGCCGCCGCGCTGTTGTTGGCGTCGGCCCTGTCCGGGCCGGTGGCGGCGCAATCCGCCGCGCTGCCTCCCGCCGAGACGTTGAAACCGACAACGGAGGCGCCTCTTGCGGTGCTGCCGCCGGTCAAGATGTATCCGCCCAAGGATCCGGCGGCGGGCGGCGTCCTGGACGTCTACAGCCGTTACATGTTCGCGATGAACAAGGCGGTCTACGGCAAGATCGACCAACTGTCCGCCTGGTGGCAGGGACCGCAAGCGGCGGCCAAACCCGCCGCGACGGCCAGCGGCGGCGGCAGCCTGACCAACGTGGTGGCCAATCTGGTCAACGAACCCGTGACTGCCATCGCCGCGCTGGCTGTTGGCGATTTTGGCAACAGTTGGCGGTCGGTGGAGCGGTTCGGCATCAACAGCACCATCGGCGTGCTCGGCTATTACGACACCGCGACCTCTTGGGGCTTTCGCCCGGCCCACACCGACGCGGGCCTGAGCCTGTGCAGGGCCGGGGTTGGCGAGGGCGGCTATGTGGTCCTGCCCTTCGTCGGCCCGCGCACGGTGCGCGACGCGGTGGCCGACGTCGTGTTGACCAACGCCGTGCTGTGGGTGGCGGCGGGCAGCCTGTTCGGCACCGGGGCCACGCTGCAAACCATCGCCATCGCCGAAACGGTGGAGATCGTCGCCGACGTCGTCGCCACCCGCCAGATCGACCCGCAGGCCAAGGCCATCGGCTTCACCGATTACGCGACGACGCGCGACCGCTACCTCGCCCAACGCCGTGCCCGCTGCGCCGCGCTGCGCGGCGATCCGGCGCCGCCGCGCAAGATGGGATAAGGCCGGACACCGCGACGATGCGTTTGGAAAGCCCCCGTCTGTTGCTCCGGCTCTGGCGCGATGACGACCTCGACGCCTTCGCCGCGCTGTCCGCCGACCCGGCTGTGATGGAGCATTTGTTGCCGCCGCCGGATCGGCAGGCGTGCGACGCGCTGGCGGCGCGCATCCGTCAGCACTACGCCGATCATGGATTCGGCTTTTGGGCCGTCGAGCTTCCCGGCGTCAGCCCCTTCATCGGTTTCGTCGGCTTGGTCCATGTGACCTACCCGGCGCATTTCACGCCAGCGGTTGAAATCGGCTGGCGGCTCGGCTCGGCCCATTGGGGTCATGGCTACGCGACGGAGGCCGCCCGGCTGGCCCTGCGGGATGGCTTCACCCGCCTTGGCTTGGCGCAGATCGTCGCCTTGACCGTTCCCGCCAATCAACGATCCCGCCGGGTCATGGAGCGGCTGGGCATGACGCGCGACGAACAGGATGATTTTGACCATCCACGGGTTCCCGACCAGCACCCGCTGAAGCGCCATGTCCTGTACCGCCTCAAGCGCGAGGCGTGGGAAGGCTGAAGGCCGCCCTTTCCGGCTGGACAAGCGGGCGCGGCGCCCTATGTCACGCGCCATGACACGCATTCCCGCCCTGATGGCGCCGCTGATCCTGACCTTGACCGCCTGCTCCGGCCCGGCCCTGATCGACGCGGTGACGCCGCGTTCGGGCTATCGGTTGACATCAGACCTTCCCTTCGCCGCCGATCCGCGCCTGCGGCTTGATCTGTACCAGCCCGACGCGCCGACTCCTGGCGGGGCGGTGGTCGTGTTTTTCTACGGCGGCAATTGGGAATCCGGGGACAAGGGGCTGTACCGTTTCGTCGCCCAGGCGTTGGCGGCGCGCGGCCACACCGTCGCCGTGCCGAATTACCGGCTTTACCCCGCCGTGCGCTACCCGGCCTTTCTGGAGGATTCGGCGGCGGCGGTGGCGTGGCTGCGCCGCCATGGCGTCGAGCATGGCGTTGCGCCCGGCCCGGTGGCGCTGATGGGGCATTCGGCGGGGGCCTACAACGCCATGATGTTGGCGCTGGACGACCGATGGTTGGGCGCGCAGGGCTTGGACCCGGCGCGCGACCTCAGCGGCGTGGTCGGTTTGGCCGGACCTTATGATTTCCTGCCGCTGACCAGCGACATGCTGAAGGATCTGTTCGGCCCGGAAGAGCAGCGGCCCGACACCCAACCGATCAACCACGCCACCCGACAAGCCCCGCCCCTGCTGCTGGCGACGGGGACGGAGGATGACACGGTCTACCCGCGCAACACCCGCAATCTGACCGAGCGGATCCGGGGTTTGGGCGGAACGGCGCGGGCCGTCGAGTATGACGGCGTCGGGCATCTGCGCATCATCGCCGCCTTCGCCCGGCCTCTGCGCTGGCTAGCCCCGGTCCTGGACGACGTGGACGGCTTCCTGAAAGGGCTGAAGGCGCAGGGATAAGCCGTCCCCCTACTCCACCGCCGCCTGAAACAGGTAGCCCATGCCATGGACGGTGACGATCCGCGTCGGTTCCGCCGGATCGGCTTCGATCACCCGGCGCAGGCGGCGGACCAGCCGGTCGATGGAGCGGTCGTAGGGCACATTGTCGCCGCGCATCGTCAGATCCAGCAGATCGTCGCGGGTCAGCACGCGCCCCTGGTTTTCGACCAGGGCGGCCAGCAAATCGAACTCCGCCGAGGTCAGGCGGACATCCTCGCCGCCCGGATCGCGCAGGCGGCGCTTGTCGAGGTGCAGTTCCCACCCCTCAAAGCGCTTGATCCGACCGCTCAGCGGCTGGGTGGTCGGCGATTGGCCGGGGCGGGCCACCCGGCGCAGCAGGCTGCGGGTGCGGGCCAGAATCTCGCGCGGCTCGAACGGCTTGGTGATGTAGTCGTCGGCGCCCAGTTCCAATCCGATGATGCGGTCCATCCGATCCGACCGCCCGGTGATGAGGATGATTCCGATGTTGGAGGTCGCCCGCAGCTCGCGCGTCACCATCAGCCCATCCTTGCCGGGCAGCCGGATGTCCAGCAGCAGAAGGTCGATCCGCCCGCGCGCCAGCAGGGCCGACAACTGGTCGCCATCCCGTGCCAGCATCACCCGATAGCCTTCGCCTTCCAGATAGGACTTCAGGGTTTCGCGGGTGATGGGGTCGTCGTCAACAACGGCGATGGTGTGCATCGTCCCCCACGGAAAAATCGGCTGCGCAAAAGGCCTTGACGCCAAACTAGCGGCTTGCCGCCCGCCCGTCACCCTGCGGATTGTTTGCTTCGCGCGCTGTCGGATATGGTGACAATGTGGCAGCGCTTGTCAAAGGCCCGGGACAATGCCATCATTGTCTCCATGACAAATTGGACGCCCGATCTCGCCGGACGCACCGGCCCGCTGTACCGCGTCATCGCCGACGCCCTGGCCGACGACATCGCCAGCGAGGCGTTGCCGATTGGCGCGCGCCTGCCGACCCACCGCGACCTCGCCTTTCGGCTGGGCGTCACCGTCGGCACCGTGACGCGCGCCTACGCCGAAGCGGAAAAGCGGGGGCTGATCGGCGGCGAGGTTGGGCGCGGCACCTTCGTGCAAAGCCCGCGCGCCGCTCTGATTCCCGCGCCCTTCGCGTCCAGCTTCACGCCCAGCGCGCCGTTGCCGGGCGGGGTGGTGATGGGGGGCGGGGGCGGCTCCACCGTCAACATGACGACGCTTCGTCCCGAACACGCGCTGGCGGTCCAGGCCTTGGCCAACACGCTGGGCGCCATCGGCGCGTCCGGGCAAACCGCCGCCTTTCTCGGCTACGCCCCGCACGCCGGTTTGCCCGCCCACCGCGAGGCCGGGGCGGCGTGGTTGGAGCGGCAACACCGGGTGCAAACCACGGCGGACGCCGTGCTGCTCGCCACCGGGGCGCAAAACGCCATGGCGGTGGCGCTGTGCGCCGTGGCCCGGCCCGGCGACATCGTGGTGACGGAACGCCTGACCAACATCGGAGCCAAGACGCTGGCCGCCAACCAGGGCTATCACCTGGAGGGCGTCGCCATCGACGAGCATGGCCTCGTCCCCGACGCCTTTGACAGCGCTTGCCGCCGTCTGGGGCCGAAGGCGCTCTATCTCGTGCCGACCATGCACAACCCGACCGCCGTGGTGATGCCGCAGGAACGCCGGATCGAGATCGCGGCCATCGCCCGGCGCTACGGCGTCATCATCATCGAAGACGACGTGTTCGGCTTCATGGTGCCGGACGCCCTGCCGATCCAGACCATCGCCCCGGACATCACGCTCTACGTCACCAGCCTGTCGAAAAGCGTGTCGGCGGGTCTGCGCGTCGGCTACGTCGTCGCCCCGCCGGAGCTGCGCTCCCGCGTTGAGGCGGCGATCCGCGCCCTGCAATATTCCGCCCCCACCCTGACCGCCGAGGTGGCCAGCCGCTGGATTCAGGAAGGCACCGCCGACCGCATCGTCGATGCCCAGCGCGCCGAGGATCTGGCCCGCCAACGTCTGGCCCGCTCCATCCTGCCGACGGAAACCGTCTATGGCCACCCGTCGGCGCAACACATCTGGCTGGTCCTGCCCGAACCCTGGCGGCGCGAGGATTTCATCGCTGAAACCCGTCGGCGCGGCGTGGTCGTCACCGGCGCCGACGCCTTCGCCGTGGGCCGCACCAGCGCGCCCCACGCCGTCCGCGTCGGCCTGTGCATGCCAGGATCCCGCGACGAAGCCGCGCGCGGCCTGCGCGCCATCGCCGATTCCCTGGAAGCCCCGGTGTCGGCGATGCTGTCGATCGTGTGAGGTGGGCAGGGCGTCAGGCGCCGATCAGCCGGTCCAAGGCAGCGATGATGATGGTGTCCTCCGACAGGAGGTTGCCGACGCAAGGGCCGAGTTCAGAGACGTGAACCGCGCCCGCAAATTGCGTCACCATCACCTGTGGCTCTCCTTCGATCATGAAAACCGGGTTGAGCAGAGTGGCGGGCCGTGGCGCTAAGTTTGGCGGCAGAAGCGGCGCGACAAGGCGCGTGTTGAGATCCCGCAAAATATTGGCCTGTAGGTCAAGCAGATAGCCAGAGCCGTCGAGACGACGGTGAATGTCGAAACGGGCCATCAGTAGGGGCGATGCTTCGCCAAAGGAAGGCCATGCGCCTCGACATAGGCGTTCGACGAGGCAAGAGCCGCGCGGTTTTCGTCCAACCAGCGCTTTTCGCGCAGTTCGGTAATCTGCGCCGCCAAACCGCGCTCGCAGGCCCGCGAGACATTGACGCCAAGGGCTTTGGCTTGCTCCAACAGATCGCTGTTGAGGCTGACGTTGGTCGCCCGCTTCGGGGCGGAGGCGTCAAAGGACAGGCGCGTGTCCGGCATCCTGCTTCTCCATGCTCATGCGCATAGAGAATGCCCATAGTTATGGGTAAGATCAAGCGATGACCGTCGCCCTCCCGGTCTACTGCGCCCGCATCCGCAGCGGCGACACGCCGAACCAGCGGCGGAAGGCGCGGCTGAAGGCGCTGACTTCGGAATAGCCCAGCAGAAAGCCGATGTCGGCGATGGGGACATGGCGTTGCCGGATGTAGACCGCCGCCAGATCGCGCCGCACCCGCTCCACCAGATCGGAAAAGCTCAAGCCCTCCTCGGCCAGGCGGCGTTGCAGGGTCCAGCGCGCCACGCCCAGCCGATCGGCGATGTCCTCGACATAGGGACAGCCTTCGGGCAGGCGCGCGCGGATTTCCGCCGTCACCCGGTCGAGCAGCGCCGGTTCGCCGGTGTCGCGCGCGATGTCCACCAGCGTGCCGCACAGCGCGGTCAACCGCGCCATGTCGCCGCCGGGCATCCGCCGGTCGAGATCGCGGTCGCGCAGCACCAGGGCGTTGGTGCGCTGGCCGAAATGGGCCGGGGCGTCGAACAGGGATTCGTGCTGGCGCCAATGCTCCGGCTTGGGATGCTCGAAATGCACCTCCTCCGGCATCCAGGACGGGCCGAGGCAGGCGCGGACGACGTTGGCGAACATGCCCATGGTCAGTTCGGCGTCCTGCCGCCGCTCGACGATGCGGCCATCCAGGATGCGGTATTCCAGCCGCAGCAACCCGTTGTCGCGGACGAAGCGGGTTTCGGTCGCCTGCTGGTGAAAGGGAAAGAGGCGGGCAAGATGCTCCAGCGACGCCCCCAACGTCGGCGCCGACAGCGCGATTCGCCCGATCAGCCCCAGCATGTCGGGCTGGAACTGGCGACCGAACAGAAGGCCGAAATTGTCGTTGCCGGTCTCCCCCGCCGCCACCTCCATCATCGCCACATAGGCGGCGAGGTCGAGCGCCGAGGTTGGTTGGCCCAGCGCCTTTTCCTCCACCCCGACGCGGTGGAACACATGGTCGGGCTGGCCGCCCTGCTGGGTGATGAAGGCGGCGACGCCGGACGCGGCGGCGGCCAGGATGTTGCGCCGGTTCCCCTGCCCATCTGTTGGGCGGCCTGCGGCGATCTGCCTAGAATTCGATCCGTGCGCCGTCATGACAGACCCTTCCGAAGCCGGTTTGCCGCAATGCAGCAATCGCCGTGCCGAACCCGGTGGTCAGAGTGACAAAATTTGCACGCACTCTCTATTGCACGATAGTCTGACCATTCGCATAGAAACGAAAAGGCCGCCGTCGGGGGGGGACGGCGGCCTTCAGCGTGACGCTTCGGCAAAGGGAGAGAAGCTCAGTCGGTCATCGACCGCGCTTCGGCCAAGGCGACGTTCAACAGCGGGTCGCCGTCGTTCCGCAGATCGGCGGTGAAGCGGTAGAACAGATAGCCCAGCGCGAACAACCCGACGAACAGGCCGAACACCAAGGTGTTGAAGTAAATCATCGTGCCGAGCGCCAACACCGCCAAGGCCAGCGAGATGGCCGGGAACACCGGGTAGAAGGGCGCGCGGAACGGACGAGCCAGGTTCGGTTCGCTGGAACGCAGCTTGAACAGCGCCGCCATGCTCATGATGTACATGACGATGGCGCCGAACACCGACATGGTGACGATGTTGGCGGTCAGCGGCATCCCGCCGATCTGGATCCATTCGTCGGAGAAGACGGCGGCGATGCCGACCACGCCACCCGCCAGAATGGCCCAATGCGGGGTCTTGCGGGTCGGGTGGACGGTGGCGAAGATCGGCGGCAGGAAACCGGCGCGCGACAGGGCGAAGATCTGGCGCGAATAGCCCATGATGATGCCGTGGAAGGACGCGACCAGACCGAACAGGCCGATCCACACCAGCATGTGCAGCCAACCGCTCGATTCACCGACCACCGCCTTCATCGCCTGGGGCAGCGGGTCGTTGATGTTGGACAGCGCCTTCCAGTCGCCGACGCCGCCCGCGAAGATCATGGTGCCGAAGGCCAGGAACACCAGGGTCAGGATGCCGCAAATATAGGCGCGCGGCACGGTGCGGCTGGGATCCTTGGTCTCTTCCGCCGCCATCGCCGCGCCCTCGATCGCCAGGAAGAACCAGATGGCGAAGGGGATCGCGGCCAGGATGCCGCCGACGCTGCTGATGGTGAAGGTGTTTTCCCCCGACCAGCCGTTCGCCGTGAAATTCGCCCAGGTGAAGCCCGGCGTCACCACGCCCATGAACACCAGCAATTCGATGATCGCCAGCACGGTGACGAACAGCTCGAAGGTCGCGGCGATGGACACGCCCGCGATGTTCAGCGCCATGAAGATGACATAGGCGCCAAGCGCCGCCATCTTGGGATCCAGCGATGGATACTGCACGTTCAAATAGGCGCCGATGGCCAGCGCGATGGCGGGCGGGGCGAAGACGAACTCGATCAGCGTTGCAAAACCAGCGACGAACCCGCCGGTCGGCCCGAAGGCGCGGTAGCTGTAGGCGAACGGCCCCCCGGCGTGCGGGATGGCGGTGGTCAGCTCGGTGAAGCTGAAGATGAAGGTGGTGTACATCGCCGCGATCAGGATCGTGGTGACGAGGAAGCCCAGCGTCCCCGCCGCCGCCCAGCCATAGCTCCAGCCGAAATATTCGCCGGAGATCACCAGACCGACCGCGATGCCCCACAGATGAAGGCCGGTCAGGCTTTTGCTCAATTCAGGCTTCGTGTTCCCAGACATGAAAATCCCTCCTGCCCCTGTTCAAAAGGCGGTTGCTCATGCGTTTTCGATCAGGTCCGGCGTCTGTTTTTTGCTGTCGTTGCCCGGACCCGGCAAAGACGGGGCGTCCTCCTTCAAACTGACCCCCGTCAGCTTCAACCGCGCCGCCTCGTTGGCGAGCCAGCACAGCTTGTCCGCCGCCGCCCCGATGGGCAGGCCGTCGGCGTGAATGTTGGAAATGCAATTGCGCTCGGAATCGGCGCGGCCCGGCTTGGCGTCCCAGGTTAGATAGGCCCCCAGCGATTCCGCCGCCGACAGGCCGGGCCGCTCGCCGACCAGCAGAACCAGCAGCCGCGCGCCCAGCGCCGCCGCCACCCCGTCGCCCAGCGCGACCCGCGCCTGTTCGGCCAGCACCACCGGGCCGATCCGCCAGCCGAACAGCCGTTCATGGCAGGCGTGGACCAGCGGCGCGGCGTTGACCTGGACCGCCGCCGCCGACAGCCCGTCGGCGATGACGAACAAAAGGTCCCAATCGCCGCCGGCCGCCGGATGCGACGCCAGCCGCTCCACGCTGGCCACGTCCAGTTGGCGGCCCAAATCGGGGCGGCGCAGATAGGTCAAACGGTCGGGCGCGGCGCTGTGGACGCGCAGAGTTTGCAACGGCGCCAGATCCTCGGCCAGCCGGTCGAAATCCGCCGCGCTGTGGACGGCGTCGCGGGCACGGGCGTGGGCGAGTTGGAACTCCAACAAGGCCGTCGTCGGCATCCCGTCGCCCGCCCGGCCCAAGCCGATGCGGGCGCGGGTGGCGGAGCGGAAGCGCGCCCAGGGATCCTTTGGCCCGGAATCTTTTTGCTGTTCGTCGCTCATGCCGCCGCGCTCCCCAACAGGGCCTGAACCACCAGGCTGTGATCGGGCCAGGGCGGCAGGCGGCGCTGCTCGTCCAGCCAACCGGCCTTGTCCAGCCACGCCTCGAACTCCGGCGCGGGCGGGCGTTTCAGCAGGTGACGCAGGCCCAGCACGTCGTGGTAGGACAGGCTTTGGTAATTCAGCATCACGTCGTCGGCGCCCGGCACCGCGATGATGAAGTTGACGCCCGCCGTCGCCAGCATGGTCATCAGAACATCCATGTCGTCCTGATCGGCTTCGGCGTGGTTGGTGTAACAAACGTCGCAGCCCATCGGCACGCCCATCAGCTTGGCGCAGAAATGGTCTTCCAGACCGGCGCGCGTGATCTGCTTGGCGTCGAACAGATATTCCGGCCCGATGAAGCCGACCACGGTGTTGACCAGAAACGGGTCGAAGGCGCGGGCGACGGCGTAGGCGCGGGTTTCCACCGTTTGTTGATCGACGCCGAAATGGGCGTCCGCCGACAGGGCCGACCCCTGCCCCGTTTCAAAATACATGACGTTGTCGCCGATGGTCCCGCGCTTGAGCGACTTGGCCGCCTCCTGCGCCTCGGCCAACAGCGACAGGCTGACGCCGAACCCCCGGTTGGCCTTTTCGGTTCCGGCGATGGACTGGAACACCAGATCGACCGGCGCCCCGCGCTCAATCGCCTGGATGGAGGTGGTGACGTGGGCGAGAACGCAGGACTGCACCGGAATGTCAAAGCGCGTGCGCACCGCGTCCAGCATCTCCAACAGCTTGATGCAGGCCGGGACGTTGTCGGTCGCCGGGTTGATGCCGATCACCGCGTCGCCCACCCCATAGAGCAGCCCGTCGAGCGTCGAGGCGGCGATCCCGGCGGGGTCGTCGGTCGGGTGGTTGGGTTGCAACCGGCTGGACAAGCGCCCCGGCAGCCCGACCGTGGTGCGGAAGCGGGTGACGACCGAACATTTCGCGGCGACGCCGACCAGATCAATGTTGCGCATCAGCTTGGATGCCGCCGCCACCATCTCCGGCGTCAAGCCGGGGGCGAGCGCGCTCAGCGTCGCGGTGTCGGCCTGATAAGACAGCAGCCAGTCGCGGAATTGCCCGACCGTCATGTGGGCGACCGGGCGGAAGGCGACGGAATCATGGCGGTCCACGATCAGCCGCGTCACCTCGTCGGTTTCATAGGGAATCAGCGTTTCGTTGAGGAAGGCTTTCAAGGGCAGATCGGCCAGCACCATCCGCGCCGCCACCCGCCGCTCGTCGCTGTCGGCGGCGATGCCCGCCAACTCGTCCCCCGACCGGCGCGGCGAGGCGCAGGCCATCACCGTTTTCAAATCGTCGAACCGATGCCGCTGCCGCCCCAGATCCCGCCAGTAAACCGCCATCGTCGGCGCCCTCCCTGTCCCATCCTGCAATCAGCATGGCACGGGCGGCGGCGGGGCCGGTTGACATTGGAACACAAAGTTTTTGGGGGAACACAAAGTTTGGGGGAAACGCGCCGCGTCGGTCTTGCCTTTTATGATACGTTATATCATTACTTTTAACCCCACTCCCCCGCTTTGAGGTTTCCGCCATGCTTCCCCCCGCCGTCGAATCCGCCAACGGCGCGGCGCCGTCCGCCGGAAACCGAGGGCGCCCCCACCTCGCTGTTTGCGACCGCCCCGACGGGTTGGCGGCGATCCGGGATCCCGGCGTGACCATGGCCCTGTGGCGGCGCGGCCTGCCCGCCGGTCTGGCCGAGGCGCTGGACGGTTGGCCGGACGCCGATTGGACCAACCTGCGCCTGTCCACCACGCCCGACCAAGTAACGACCGACGCCGTCGCCGCCGGGCCGCTGTTGCCCGACGTCGCGGCGTTGGTGCGGCTGTACGCCGATTTGGTCGGCTGCCCGGCGGTGACGTTGCGGTTGGAGCGCGTGACCGGCGCCGGTTGCAAATTCCTGCACGTCGATTACGTCGGGGTCCGGCTGCTCTGCACCTATCGCGGGCCGGGAACCCAATGGGCGCCGGACGAGGCGGCCCGGCGCGACGGCTTGGGAACCGGCGACAACGCCGCCGTCCTGCCCGACGCCCGACGGCTGCGGCGGATGAGCGCCGGGGACGTCGGCCTGCTGAAGGGCGAATCCTGGCCCGGCAACCGGGGGCGCGGCCTGATCCACCGCTCCCCCCCGGCGCGCGCCGGCGTGGCCCGGCTGGTCCTGTGCCTGGACCACGCGGAGGAGCACTGACCACGCGCGCCAGGATCACGGTTGGCGGATGTTTCCAGGGCAATCACTCGAACCGTTGAACGTTGAACGTTGAAAAATCCTCTAAATTATTATATAAATTTCGCATCGCAATGAATTTATCATAAATTCTATGAAAAAGACTCCATTATATCCCTTTCCAGAACCGAAACTTCCTTCTTTATTATTTTTTTAAATTCAGATCTGACGAATTTTTCTCCTTTTTCTTCTAATTTTCTTTTATCTATTCCAGTAATAGTGCATATTATATTAACCATATCTTCAAACGTAATTTCATCAAAATTTGGGATGTACTTCGATTTAATTCCTTTAAATCGAAGTTCATGGAATGTTTTTATAAATGTTTTCTGTTTTCCAATTAACTTATATTTTTTATTTTTGTTTAGTTGAATCCGAACCAATCTGTCAAGACGAGATAATTGGCTAGTGTCTTCAGTTTGAAGAAAGAAAAACATCCATCCATAATTTTTCTCTTCAAACCGGCACCCGGTAATGCGGAGATTTAATAGCCAGAGTAGTTTAGTGTCGTTGTTGATAGGCTTAAATTTTGAAAATATTGATATAATACTTGATATCATCTTCCGAAGTGATGACTGCCTAACGGAAATTTTTGATTTTGATACATGAAATCCAAGGTAATCAACTCCATGTTGAACACTTGAAATGCAAGACTTGCTCTTATCTCCGAGATCATGGCAGAGCAAGTGACGTTGATGTTCCAGTCGCCACTTTACTTCTTTAAATACATCTTGAGCATGAGCAGTTGATCCGCATATCATCAAAATATCGTCAACGTACCGATAATATTTTATATATTTTTTAAGCGACAGATCAAATTCAAGTAGGTATATATTTGCAAGAATATTAGAAATACTCAGTCCCTGAGGGATGCCTTTTTCTCCAGCCTTAAACGTCTCGGTCGATATGGCCTTCTCTATTAGAGAAATAGCTTCTTGCTTTCTTATTTTCTTCTTTATATCTTTAATGAGTAGTTCTCTATCCACTGATGGATAATAATCGCGAACGTCAATCCTAAGAAAGGCCGCATTTAAATCTGCTCCAGCAAGCTCTTCCTTGATATTTTTTATATATTCATGTGGCTTTCTCGTAATAGCTTCTGGATACACCTCCGCCATAAATTCACAGAGTGCTCTCAAAGTAAGCCTATCGCGAACGGTCGGAATAGATAACATCCTTGGTTCTTTAAATGGTCCTTTTGAAATTAGCTTAGCTTTGTATCGAGTGAATTTATAATTTCCACTTTTTGTGTTTTTTGAAATTAGTGATACTTCATTTTCTATATGATCGGCAAATTGGCTTGTACGTATTCCATCTCTTCCAATTGCTTTTGTTTCTGATATTTTTTCGTCAAAAAGAGAACGCAGGCTTTCTATGCTAAATTTTTTTGCAAAAATTTGGAATGGCTTCATTTTAATATTCAACCAAAAGCGTTGATATAATTGCGACAATAAAAATTACAGGCATTGCGCGACAAAAAATGAAAAATAAAAACTTCCTGCATAAATAACTTGCACAAACCCAAAAACTTGGAACGATCTCGACATCGGTTCCAGGCCTTAAGATCGGTTCTTTTCTTTTTCTATATCGTTCAAAAACAAAGTCATAGTAATCTCTGTCAGATTGGTTTGGATAATTCTCTAATATGTCATGGTACTTCTCAAAATTATCTTCATCATCTTTATTGCTATCCAGCAAACGCTGAAGTTTGAGGTAGCACTCCCTATGCTTTGCCGCCGTTTCACCAAACTTAAATCCATAAACAAGCAAACTAGATCCAAATATAAGTAAAGAAAAAGCAACATTAATTTTTGAAAGTCCAGGGACAGATCTCCCAATCTCATCTGGATATATTGACGTGAGGAGAAGAATTCCGGAAAATGTATTCATTAACAAATGTGCTGTCGATTCGTATGATAGGTAGCGACGCTCTGAAATCATTCTAACCTTGGAAGTAATCCATATTCTATCTCGAACATCTTTCATAAAACACCTTTAAAAATAGAAAAGTGCGGGCGCAATTAACTGAATAGCTATTTCCTACATGAGGAAAGCACTTATGCTAGAGTTTCCTCTGGTCACTAAGCAAGACCCCAAAAGGGAGCCAGCAGCACCAAAGGGCGCTGCTCCGCCCGCACCTAGCTATACTATCCTTAGAGGTATGCGAGTGCAAGCTCATCATTAAAGGATAGAAATGCCCCGTGCGTTGGCGGCATGGTTGAGAGGGGATAAGGCATGGGTGGTTTTTTGGGATGAGTGATGGGCAGTTTTCGACCTGAAACCTCACGCAACGTTCGCCCCTGCTCGGCTCTCTCAGCATTGGGAAAAAGGCAGAGGGACGGGCCGACTGGGGGTTTGGGGTGTTTCTTTCAACGATCAGGGCCGACAAGCCGGGCGATGGCGTTCCGGCGGGGCTGATCGGTTGAGGATTGGAGACCGCCATGCGTTCCCTGCTGCGCGCCGTTGGGCTGACCATGCCCCTGATGATCGCCCCCCTGTTGACCGCGCCCGCGCTGACCCTGCCGGTTCTGGCGCTGCCCCTGCTGGCGCTCGCCGCCTGTTCGGAGGAAGGACCGGCGGAAAAAACCGGCAAGGCGGTGGACGATGCCGCCCAACGGCTGAAAGACGCCGTGGTGCCGCCCGGCCCGGGGGAAAAAGCCGGGCGGGCGGTGGACAAGGCGGTGCAATGACGGGGGTTTGGTCCGGCGCGGTCCTTGCCCTCTCTCCGGGGGAGGCTATGGCATTCACACGTGTTGCGGGACGGTAAGGTCCTGTTTGGAAAGAAAAGCCCTTCTCCCCCTGCGGGAGAAGGGTTGGGATGAGGGGTGCAGACGGCTGAAAGCCGTTAGAAATCTTAGCTTCCGCCCCCTCACCCCAACCCCTCTCCCGCGAGGGGAGAGGGGCTTTTCCCTTCAGTTCCAGATGCTTACCGCGATTGCTAAATGTGTGAATACTGTAGCCCTCTCCCCGGGGGAGGAGAGGGTTAAATCTCGGCGCAGCGGGCGTCCATGGCGGCCAGGGCTTGGGTGAAGCCGTCTTCGGCGGCGGCGGCCAGCGCTTGGGCTTCGGCGCGGCGGCCTTCGCGGACGCCGTCCTCGATGGCGCGCATCACGCCGACAAAGCCGGTCAGGCCGAAATGGCTCGCCGCCCCGGCCAGACGGTGGGCGATGTCCTCCAGATCGGCGTCGTCGGTGTCGGGCGCGGCCAGACGCGGCAAGCCTTCCGCCGCCGCGTCCAGCAGCAGGCCCCGGATGGTGGCGAAGCGGGCCGGGCCAAGGGATTGGACGTAGCGGTCCAGGATCTCCGCGCTGACCATGGCGTCCGCCGGCGCGCTGGGACGGGGCGGTTCCGGCGGGGCGTCGTCGATCTCCATCCGCCGCCCGACGGTGTTGGACAGCAGATGCATCAGCCGTTCCGGGAAGATCGGCTTTTCGATCACCGCGTCGATCCCGGCGGCCAGATAGCGGGCGCGGTCGGCTGCGAAGACATTCGCCGTCACCGCGACGATGGGGACCAGCGCGTGCGCCTCGTCGGGCAAGGCGCGGATGCGGCGGGCGACCTCCGGCCCGTCGATGTCGGGCAGGCGGATGTCCAGCAAAATGGCGTCGAACCGCCGCCGCGCCGCCAAATCCAGCGCCTTTTCCCCGGTTTCGGCGATTGTGATGCGGTGGCCCGCGTCCGACAGCAGGCCCATCGCCACCTCGCGGTTGATCGCGTCGTCCTCCACCAGCAGCAACGCCAGCGAGCGCACCATGTGGATCGGCAACAGCCGCCCCGGCGCCGTCGGCAGGGTCGGCGCCTCCACCCGGACCAGCGGGATGGTCACGGTGAACAGGCTGCCCAGCCCGACCACGCTGTCCACCGCGACGCGGCCCTGCATGGCGTCCAGCAGATGGCGGACGATGGCCAGCCCCAGCCCGCTGCCGCCAAAACGCCGGGCGATGGTGGCGTCGGCCTGCTCCAGCTTTTCAAAGATGGCGGCACGGCGGTCGGCGGGAATGCCGATGCCGGTGTCGCGCACGCTCATCACCAGCGCCTCGCCGCCATCCGGCTCGCGGTCCAGCCCGACCCGCAGATCGACGCCGCCGCGTTCGGTGAATTTGATGGCGTTGCCGACCAGATTGACCAGGATTTGCCGCAACCGCTGGCGGTCCAGCACCACCAGCTCCGGCACCTCCGGGGCGATGTCCAGATCCAGCGCGATGCCCTTTTCGTTGGCGAGGCTTTCGACCGTCGCCACCACCTCCTCCAGCACCGGCAGGATGGCGCAGGGGGCGGGGTCAAGGTCCAGCTTGCCGTCTTCGATCTTGCGCAGATCCAGAATGTCGTTGACCTGATCGAGCAGGCCATGGCCGCAGCGCATGATCGACACGGCGTAACGCCGTTCCCCCGGATCCAGCCGCCCGGTCAGCAGCAGGCGGCACAGGCCGAGGATGCCGTTCAGCGGCGTCCGCATCTCGTGGCTGACGGTGGCGAGAAATTCGGTTTTGGCGGCGTCGGCGCGCTCCGCCCGCTCCTTGGCCTGACGCAACTCCTCCCGCGCCCGGCGCGAGGCGGTGATGTCGTTGGCGATGCAGATGATGTGACAACGCCCGTCGCCGGACCATTCAAAGGGGTGGCGTTGCAGGGCGAACACCGCCGTGTCGCCGTCGCGCGTCAACACCAGCTCTTCGATGCCGAGGGAGCGCAAGGCCCCGGCCTCCCCGCCCGCCAACGCGCGCCCCGTCTCCTCGCCCAGCGTCTCGACCAACGGGCGGTTTTGGATGGTGGAGCGGCTGGCCCCAAACGCCTCCTCCGCCGCGCGGTTCCACAGCACGACCTGCCCGCTGTCGCCGTCCAGCACGTAAAGCACGCTCGGCACATTGTCGATCACGGCGTCGAGGAAGGCTTGCGTCCGCCGCAGCATCTCTTCGGCCTCGCGGCGGCGGGTGATGTCCACCACCGAACTCAGCAACACCTCTTCGCCCTGGAACTCAAAGGCGATGCCGGACAGCAGGCCCCAGATGGTCCAGCCCGATTCCGTCACCAGCTCGGCCTCCACGTCCAGGGCGTGGCCGGTTTGGATGACTTGACGGACGAACGCCTCGCGCACCGCCGGGGCCGACCAGACGCTGGACGCCGGGCGGCCCAACAGGGCGCTGGCCTCGCGCACGCCGAACAGATCGGCGGCGCGGCGGTTGACGAAGCGGATCTGTCCGTCCTCCCGGCCCGAGATCACCAGCGGCACCGGCGCGGCCTCCAGCACCGTGCGCAGCCATTGCTCGTTGCGGCGCAGCGCCTCGCTCTTCACGCCGGTTTCGTGGATGTAAAAGCGCAGGGCGCGGGCCAGCTCGCCGATTTCGTCGGCGCCGCTGGCCGGAATTTCGGCGCTGCCCCCCGCCGTGCGGTCGCGGATCGCCTCGCTGACCGCCCACAGCCGGGCCAGCACCTTGCGCCGGACATAGACGAAGGACAGGATCATGCCCAGCGCCACCACCCCGACCGAGGCGAAAAACAGGCGGGTGTAGGTGGTGGACACCTCGATGATCTGCTGGCGGCTGTCCTCCGCCGCGCGGGTCTGTTCGACAAAGATGCCGGTGTTGAGGCCGGTGTTGACCAGCGACACCTGATTGGCGCGGTCGATCAGGCCGGTCAGGGTTTCCGACGCCTGCAATTCGGCCTGACGCTGGCGGAAGACCGACCGTTCGCCCTCCACCACCGCGCGCATGCCCTCGATCAACCGCTCGGCCCGCTCCTGCGTCGCGGCGGGCAGGTCGGCGCGGTCGGACAGGGCCGCCAGTTGCGCCGACGCGCCGTCCTTCAGCCGGGCCAAGCCAAAGCTGTTTTCCGTCTGGTGGACCGACGCGGTGAGGAACAGCAGCCGCTCCGCCAGGACCAGCCAGCGTTGCACGGCGGCGTCCGGCTGTCCGCGCAAGGCCGGGTCGGCCAGCCCGTCGGCCAGTTGCCGCACGTCGCGGTCACGGTCGGTCAAGCCGCGCCGGGCGGCGATGCGGGCGCTCACCCCCCGATCAATGGCCTCGCGCAGCCGCAGGATCTCGTCGCGCTGCTGCTTCAGGCTGGCGATGCGCTGGGCCGGGCGGCTGTCCCCGGCGTCCAGCTCCGCCAACAGCCGATCATAGCCCGCCAACTGGTCGGACAGCCCTTGATTGATGGTTTCGCGACCGGAATTGTCGTTGGACAGGGCCAATTGTTCCAGGCTGCGCATGATCCGCTGGTGCTGACGCTCCAACCGGGCGGCGGCGACGACGGCGGGAAAGCGTTCCGACGTCACCCGCGTGATGCCCGCGTGCAGGCCGTCGAAGGCGACGTAGGCGCCAAGCCCGATCAACAACGCGACCAAGCCGTTGAAGGCCAAGGCCCCGAACAGCCGGGCGCCGACGCCGATGCGGAACAAGCCGCCGCGCGTCTGCCCATCGCTCTGCACGCCGTCCTGGTTGCTTGGCCCTGTCCTGTCGGTCATTCCGTTCCCGCTCGCCCTTCGTCCAGCACGGCTTTCCCCCGCGCCGCGCCTGAGCGTATCATAGCGGTCTTGCGGGTCGCGTCATCGCTTTGGGACATTGGGGCTTTGAAACATTGGGACTTTGGGCTTTGTGGTGTGGGGGGAACAGGCGGATCATGGATTGGCGCCGCGTAATGACCGCCTTGGCTCTGGCGGGCGGGCTGTGGACGGCGTTGGCCGGTGCTGCCGCCGCCGATCCGTCATCGCCGTTCCCGGCGGCAGGGCGCGAGGATGGCGGCGTCGTCGCCGAGATTGAACGGCGCGGGGTGCTGCGCTGCGGCGTGTCCTACAACCCCGGATTCGCCGCCAACGACAAGGCCGGGCGTCCGGTCGGCTTCATGGTCGATCTGTGCCGGGCGCTCGCCGCCGCCGTGCTGGGCAAGGCCGACGCGGTTGAGATCCGTCGCCTGTCCAAACCGCAGGAGTTCGCCGCCATCGCGGCGGGCGACGTTGACGTGTCCTTCGCCCAAACCTCGTGGACGCTGACGCGGGACGCGGGCTATCCGGTCGATTTCGGCCCGCCGGTCTTTCACGACGAACAGGGAATCGCCGCGTGGCGCCGCGCTGACGGACGCTCGCCGTTGGACGGCGGCGAGGCGACGATCTGCACCCCGTCGGCGACCACCTCGCACGCCGCGCTGGAGGCGTATCTGGCGCGGGGGGACAAGCCGCTGTGGACGCTGCGGCTGTTTCCGACTTGGCCGGACGCCTTGCAGGCCTTCATCGGGCGGGAGTGCAACGCGCTGTCCATCGACCGGGCGATCCTGACCACCGCGTTGCGCGGGCTGGAGGGGAACCGCGACGGGCTGCTCATCACCGCCGCCCCGGTTCCCTCGCGCGAGCCGGTGGCCCCGGTGGCGTCCAACCGCGACCGGCAATGGCTGACGGCGATCCGCTGGACGATGTTCGCGCTGTTCCTGGCTGAAGACGCGGGCGTCACCGGGGAAAACGCCGGTTTCCTGCGCATCACCGGCAACAGCGAGGTGCAACGCCTGCTCGACGGCCTGCCCGACGCCGCTCGGAAAATTGGCCTGCGCCCGGATTGGGCCTATCAGGCCATCGTCCAGGTTGGCAATTACGGCGAGATTTTTGAACGGAATCTCGGCTCCCGCTCCCCCTTCGGGTTGGAGCGCGGGGCGAACCGACCCTGGACTCAAGGCGGGCTGCTGTTCGCCCCGGTTTTTCAATAAACCAAAGCCCGTCCTGCGCGATCTGTTCAAAGCTGTGCACAGTTGCTGACGGGCTGTTCATATCTGGTCGCATTCCTGTTCATTGGTTCGGCGGATAGTCGCCGCGCCGGTCCAACCCCTGGACGCGGCGCGCGCAGGCAATGGGCTGGACGTCAGACGATGAAGCGAACCGCTGTGGTCATGGATGAGCCGATGTTGGAACAGGGATTGCCTGAACCGGGAAACTTGCGGCGGCGGATCGACGACGCGCTTGGTCGGGTGACGGGGCTTGTGCGCGACCGGATCGACCGCGACGGCGTCGCCACGGTCGATTGGTTCGTTCGACACTTCTACGCCAACGTCCCGCCCGACGATCTGGTGAACACCCCCGACGAGCAGTTGTACGGCGCGGCGCTGGCCATGTGGCAGGCCGCGCGCCGCCGCCAACCGGGCGCGGCGACCGTCCGCGTCTACACCCCGCGCGTCGAGCAAGCCGGGTGGCACGCCCAACGCACCATCGTTGAAATCGTCAACGACGACATGCCGTTCCTGGTCGATTCGGTGACGGCGGAGCTGCACCGCCAGGGGCTGACCGTCCATCTGGTGATCCATCCGGTTCTGCCGATCCTGCGCGACGCGGCGGGCGAGGTGACGGGGCTTTATGAGCCGGGAACCGACGCGCCGGTCGGCGCCCGCCCGGAATCGCTGATGCATGTCCAACTCAACCCGGTGGGCGATCCGGCGGCGCAGGAGCGCATTCGCGCCGGGCTGGAAGGGGTGCTGGCCGACGTCCGCGCGGCGGTGGAGGATTGGCGGACCATCGGCAGCCGCGTCGCCGAATCCGCCGCCTTGACCACCGCCGCCCACGCGGCGCTTCCCGATGGCGAAGCGGAGGAGGCCGCCGCCTTCCTCGCCTGGATGGACGCGGACAATTTCACCTATTTGGGCGCGCGCGATTACCGGGTCGCCGACGGCGACGAGCCGGGGTTGGAGCTGATCGCGGGGAGCGGCCTTGGCGTTTTGCGCGACGACGACGTCAGCGTGTTCGACGGCCTGCGCCATTCCGCCAGCCTGTCGCCGGAGGTGCGCGCCTTCCTGCGCCAGCCGCGCCCGCTGCTGGTGACGAAGGCGAACCGCGACTCCACCGTGCACCGCTCGGTGGCGCTCGACGTCGTGCTCATCAAGCGGTTCGACGCGGCGGGCCGCATCATCGGCGAACGGCTGCTGGTCGGCCTGTTCACCGCCTCGGCCTACAACGCCAGCCCGCGCGACATCCCGATCCTGCGCCGCAAGGTCGCCGACGTGGCGACGCGCGCCGGATTCGACCCGCAGGGTCATGACGGCAAGGCGCTGCTGAACATCCTGGAAACCTACCCGCGCGACGAGCTGTTCCAGATCCAGCCCGGCGAGTTGTTCGACACCGCGCTCGGCATTCTGCATTTGCAGGAGCGCCAACGGTTGGCGCTGTTCGTCCGCAAGGATTCCTTTGAACGTTTCGTGTCCGCATTGGTCTTTGTGCCGCGTGATCGTTTCGACACCGATTTGCGCCGCAAGATCCAGACGATCCTGGAAGAGAGCTACAACGGGCGCGGCGTGGCCTTTTACACCCAGTTGGGCGACAGTTCGCTGGCGCGGCTGCATCTGATCGTCCAGGCCGGGGTTGGCGGGATTCCAGCGGTGGATCTGGGCGCGCTGGAACAGCGTCTGGTCCAGACATCGCGCGGGTGGAGCGACCATCTGCGCGCCGCCCTGATCGACGCCAATGGCGAGGAGCGCGGGTTGGCGCTCGCCGCGCGCTACGCCGACGCCTTCCCGGTCGGCTACCGCGATTCGCACAGCGCCGCGCAGGCGGTGTTCGACATTGGGCGGATCGAACAGGCGTTGGCCGGATCGGGCTTCTCGATCAACCTTGGTCGCCCGTTGGAGGCGGAGGAGGATGAACTCCACGTCACCATCCACCATGTTGGCCGCCCCATCGCGCTGTCCGACACGCTGCCGATGCTTGAACATATGGATCTGCGGGTCATCACCGAGGAGCCGTTCGCCGTCACGCCGCTGGGGGCCAAACAGCCGGTGTGGGTGCAGGATTTCGCGGTGCGCAGCGCCACCCGCTGGCCGACCGACGCTGCCGACGCCAAGCGCCATTTCCAAGAGGCCTTCGCCGCCGTGTGGGATGGCCGGATGGAGGATGACGGGTTCAACCGCCTGATCCTGCGGGCCGGGTTGACGGCGCGGGAGGTGGTGGTGGTGCGCGCCTACGCCAAGTTCCTGAAACAGGCCCGCTTCGCCTACGCGCAAGACACGGTGGAGGCGACGCTCGCCGCCCATCCCGACACCGCGCGCCTGATCGCCCAGCTCTTCGCCGCCCGCTTCGACCCGAAGAACCGCGCCGACGAGGCGCCGATCCTGGAGGCCATCGACGGCGCGCTCGACGCCGTGACCAATCTGGACGACGACCGCATTCTGCGCCGCTTCGTCACGCTGGTCCGCGCCACGCTGCGCACCAACGCCTATCAAACCCTGCCGAATGGCCAGCCCAAGCCCTATCTGTCGCTGAAGTTCAACAGCGGCCAGATTGACGAGCTGCCCCTGCCCCGCCCCTGGGTCGAGGTCTTCGTCTATTCGCCGCGCATGGAGGGCGTCCATCTGCGCGGCGGCAAGGTGGCGCGCGGCGGCATCCGCTGGTCCGACCGGCGCGAGGATTTCCGCACCGAGATTCTGGGGCTGATGAAGGCCCAGATGGTCAAGAACACGGTGATCGTCCCGGTCGGCTCGAAGGGCGGCTTCGTCCTCAAACGCCCGCCGCCCGCGTCGGCTGGGCGCGAGGCGTTCCAGGCCGAAGGCGTCGAATGCTACAAGCTGCTGATGCGCGGTCTGCTCGATCTGACCGACAATCTGACCGCCGACGGCTCGGTCATGCCGCCCGCCGACGTGGTGCGTCATGACGGCGACGATCCCTATCTGGTGGTCGCCGCCGACAAGGGCACGGCGACCTTCTCCGACATCGCCAACGGCGTGTCCATCGACCATGGCTTTTGGCTGGGCGACGCGTTCGCGTCCGGCGGGTCGGTCGGTTACGACCACAAGGTGATGGGCATCACCGCGCGCGGGGCGTGGGAATCGGTCAAGCGGCATTTCCGCGAAACCGGGCTGGACATCCAAACCACCGACTTCAGCGTGGTCGGCGTCGGCGACATGTCGGGCGACGTGTTCGGCAACGGCATGCTGCTGTCCAAACACATCCGCCTGCTGGCGGCCTTCGACCACCGCCACATCTTCCTCGACCCCGATCCCAACCCGGCGGCGAGCTGGGCGGAGCGCGCGCGGCTGTTCGCCCTGCCCCGCTCCTCTTGGGCCGAGTATGACCGGGCGCTGCTGTCCAAGGGCGGCATGATCGTCGAACGTTCGCTGAAAAGCGTCGAATTGACGCCGGAGGTCCGCGCCTGCTTCGGCGTCGAGGCGACGCACATCGCCCCCGCCGAGCTGATGCGCCGCCTGCTGACGGCGAAGGTCGATCTGCTGTGGTTCGGCGGCATTGGCACCTACATCAAGGAATCGGGCGAAACCAACGCCGAAGCGGGCGACAAGGCGACCGACGCCCTGCGCGTCGATGGCCGCGACATCCGCGCCACGGTGATCGGCGAAGGGGCCAATCTGGGCGCGACCCAGCGGGGCCGCATCGAGGCCGCCCGCTTTGGCGCCAATGGCCAGGGCGTGCGGCTGAACACCGACGCCATCGACAATTCGGCGGGCGTCGACACCTCGGACCATGAGGTGAACATCAAGGTGCTTCTGGGCGACGTGGTGGCGCGCGGCGACATGACGACCAAACAGCGCGACGTGCTGATGGCGGCGATGACCGACGAGGTGGCGGGGTTGGTTCTGGCCGACAATTACCGGCAATCCCAAGCGCTGACCATCGCGCAAGCCCAAGGCCCGGCGCTGCTGGAGGCGCAGGCCCGCTTCATCCGCACGCTGGAAAAGGCCGGTCGCCTGAACCGCGCCATCGAGTATCTGCCGAGCGACGAGGACCTCGCCGAACGGATGGCCGAACGGCGCGGCCTGACCCGGCCGGAGCTGGCGGTGCTGCTGGCCTACGCCAAGATCACGCTGTACGACGATCTGCTGGCCTCGGACCTGCCCGACGATCCGGCGATGGCGGGCGATCTGCTGGCTTATTTCCCCAAACCCTTGCAGGAGAGCCAGGGCGAGGCCATCGCCCGCCACCGTCTCCGCCGTGAAATCGTCGCCACGCAAGTGACCAACAGCCTGGTCAACCGCGTCGGCCCGACCTTCGTCCGCGAGATGATGGAGAAGACCGGCCTGGGTCCGGCGGACGTCGCCCGCGCCTACGCCATCACCCGCGAGGTCTTCGGCCTGCGCGACCTGTGGACCGCCATTGACGCGCTCGACAACCGAGTCCCGGCGGCGGCGCAGGACGCCTTGACCCTCGACATTCTGGCGCTGGTCGAACGGTCGGTCGGCTGGTTCCTGGTGAATGGCGATCACCCGCTCTCGATCACGGCGGGCGTCGCGTCCTTCCGCCCGTCGGTGGACGCGCTGGTCGCCGATCTCGACCGCGTGCTCGACGCCGAGGAGCAAGCCCGCCTGTCGGCCCGCGCCACCCGCCACAGCGCGCAGGGCGTGCCCGACGCGTTGGCCCAGCGGATCGCCGCCTTGCCGGTTCTGGCGGCGGCCCCCGATCTGGCCCGCGTCGCCACGCGCACCGGCCAGCCGGTGACGGCGGTCGCCGCCGTCTATGTCGGGCTGGGCCGTCGTTTCGCGCTCGATTGGCTGCGCGACAAGGCGCAGGCCACCCGCGCGGAAAATCATTGGCAGAAGCAAGCCGTCGCCGCCATCGTGGACGATTTGTTCGCCCACCAGATGGAGCTGACCGTCCGGGTTCTGGAATCCGCCGCCACGACCGACGGCCAGGACGGGGCGGAGGGCTGGATCGCCCGCTGGACCGCCGGACGCCGCGCGGCGGTGGAGCGGATCGAACCGTTGATCGCCGAGTTGCGCGGCCAGTCGGCGGTTGATTTGCCGATGTTGACGGTGGCCAGCCGCCAGTTGCGCGGCCTGACCAGCGGCGCCTGACCGAAAGCCGTCCGTCGAAAGCCGCAATTCGAGTCACCCTCGACCAAGGTCGGGGGTGACTCGAATTATTCGTAGGCCATACATTTTATTCCATAACCTAGTGGTTCGCTCGGTCATAACCACAAAAAAGATCGGGCGACTTCCAAGCAACATTGGGAGGGTTTGGAGACATGGCCTACGCGGCTTCGACCGACGACAGCGTCCGCCCGATGACCGGCGAAGAAAAGAAAGTCATCTTCGCCTCATCGCTCGGCACCGTCTTTGAATGGTATGATTTCTACCTGTATGGCTCGCTCAGCGCGGTGATCGCCAAACAGTTCTTCTCCGGCGTCAACCCGACCGCCGCCTTCATCTTCGCGCTGATGGCCTTTGCCGCCGGGTTCGCGGTGCGTCCCTTCGGCGCGCTGATGTTCGGGCGTCTGGGCGACATGATCGGGCGGAAATACACCTTCCTCGTCACCATCCTCATCATGGGCCTGTCGACCTTCATCGTCGGCATCCTGCCCAACTACGCCACCATCGGCATCGCCGCCCCGATCATCCTGATCGGGTTGCGCCTGCTGCAAGGTCTGGCGCTGGGCGGCGAGTATGGCGGGGCGGCGACCTATGTGGCCGAACACGCCCCGCACGGGCGGCGCGGCAATTACACCTCGTGGATTCAAACCACGGCGACGCTGGGCCTGTTCCTGTCGCTTCTGGTCATTCTGGGCTGCCGCGTGTCGATGGCGCCGGAGGATTTCGACGCTTGGGGCTGGCGCATTCCCTTCCTGATTTCCATCGTGCTGCTGGGCGTGTCGGTGTGGATCCGCCTGATGCTGAACGAATCCCCCGCCTTCAAGCGGATGAAGGATGAGGGCAAGCATTCCAAGGCGCCGTTGACCGAATCCTTCGCCCGCTGGCCCAACCTGAAAATCGTGCTGCTCGCCCTGTTCGGGCTGGTCGCCGGGCAAGCGGTGGTCTGGTACACGGGCCAATTCTACGCCCTGTTCTTTCTGACCCAGACCTTGAAGGTGGACGCGCAGGCGGCCAACCTGATGATCGCCGGGTCGCTGCTGATCGGCACGCCCTTCTTCGTCATCTTTGGCACGCTGTCCGACCGCATCGGGCGCAAGCCGATCATCATGGCTGGTCTGGCCCTGGCCTGCCTGACCTATTTCCCGATCTTCAAGGCGATCACCCACTACGCCAACCCGGCGTTGGAGGAGGCCATCGCCACGTCGCCGGTGGTCGTCACCGCCGACCCGAACGAATGCTCCTTCCAGTTCAACCCGGTCGGCACCAGCCAATTCACCAGCTCCTGCGACATCGCGAAGAGCGCGCTGGTCCGTCGCGGCATCCCCTATTCCAACGAGGCCGCCGCGCCGGGCACGGTGGCGACGATCCGGGTCGGGTCCACCGCCATCCCGTCCTATTCGGCTGTGCCCGCCGCCGGAACCGCCGTGTCGTTGAGCCACGGCCCGGCCACCGCCGTTCCCGCCGCCGACGCCAAGGCCGCTGGCGCAGCGTTCGACAAGGGGTTGGGCGACGCGTTGAAGGCCGCCAACTACCCGGCGAAAGCCGATCCGGCCCGCGTCGACACGGTGATGGTGGTGGCGCTGCTGAGCATCCTGGTCCTCTATGTGACCATGGTCTATGGCCCCATCGCCGCCATGCTGGTGGAGCTGTTCCCGACCAAGATCCGCTACACCTCGATGTCGTTGCCCTACCACATCGGCAATGGCTGGTTCGGCGGCTTCCTGCCGACGACCTCCTTCGCCATCGTGGCGGCGACCGGCGACATCTATTCCGGCCTCTGGTACCCGATCGCCATTGCGGCGGGAACCTTTGTGATCGGCATGCTGTTCGTCCGCGAAACCAAGGACGTGGACATCTACGAGCACGACTGACGCCCACGCTTGTGACACAACGCGCCGGGCGGGGGAGCGATCCCCCGCCCGGTTTTTCTTGTCCACGTTCCTCTCATGCCGCCCGCAGGTTTCGATCCTTCCACCGCCGCCTTGTGCTACCCTTGCCCTCATAGGGAGAAGACACCCAAAAAGGGACGCAAGAACGCCCGATGGAAAGCTGGTTCATACTGGTGGCCTCGCTGGCCTACCTGCTGTCTTTGTTCGCCATCGCCTGGTACGGCGACCGCACCGCCAGCGGATCGGGGGAACGGCGCACGCCGCTGCTCTACGCGCTGAGTTTCGGCGTCTATTGCACGTCCTGGACCTTTTACGGCGCGGTCGGGCGGGCGGCGACCGGCGGGTTTTACTTCCTGCCGATCTACATCGGGCCGATCCTGATGATCGGGCTGGGCTGGCCGATTTTGGCCCGCATCGTCCGCGTGGCGAAATCGGAAAACGTCGTCTCAATCTCCGACTTTCTGTCCGCCCGGTACGGCAAAAGCCGGGGGCTGGCGGCGCTCGTCACCATCACGGCGGTGATCGGGCTGTTGCCCTACATCGCCCTGCAACTGAAGGCCATCAGCGTCAGTTTCGAGATTCTGGCCGGGGACACGCTGGGGTCGGAGGTCAGCCAACTGCCCGGCGGCACCAGCCTGTTGGCGGCGCTGCTGATGGCCGCCTTCGCCATCCTGTTCGGCGTGCGCAGCATTTCCGCCAACGAGCATCATCGCGGCCTGATGATGGCCATCGCGGCGGAATCGGTGGTGAAGCTGGCCGCCGCCATCGGCGTGGGCGCCGCCATCGCCTTCGCCGCGTTCGGCAACCCGGCGGCGTTTTTCGAGGCCGCCGCCAACCATCCCGGCTTTCTGGAGTTGATGAGCCTCGGCAACATCGGCGGCGATTGGTGGGTCGCCTGCCTGCTGTCGGCGCTGGCCATCCTCTGCCTGCCGCGCCAATTCCACGTCGCCGTGGTGGAGAACACCCACACCGGCGACGTTCAATCCTCCGCCCGGCTGTTTCCCGCTTATTTGATCGCCATCAACCTGTTCGTGCTGCCGGTGGCGTTGGCCGGGTTGATGCTGTTTCCCGACGGCAAGATCAACGCCGACACCTTCATGGTGTCGATCCCGCTGCATCAGGGTTGGCCGTGGCTGGCGTTGATCGCCTTCATCGGCGGTTTGTCGGCGGCCACCAGCATGATTCTGGTGGAGATGGTGGCGCTGTCCACCATGATTTGCAACGACATCGCCGTGCCGCTGTTGATGGCGCTGCGCCCCAACGACCGCCGTCTGCGCGACGAACCCGCCGCCGTGCTGCTGGGGGTGCGGCGGTCGGCGGTGCTGGTTCTGGTGCTGCTGTCCTATGGCTGTTACCGGCTGATCGGCTCGGCCTTTCCGCTGGCCACCATCGGCATGATGAGCTTCACGGCGGTGGCGCAATTCGCCCCGGCGCTGTTGGGCGGGCTGGTCTGGGACCGCGCCAGCCGATCCGGGGCCTTCGCCGGGATCTGCGCCGGCTTCATCGGCTGGGCCTACACCATGCTGCTGCCGTCCTTCGCCGACGCCGGATGGCTGGCGGCGAGCGCGCTGCGCGAAGGGCCGTTCGGCCTGACCGGGCTTAGCCCCATCGCGCTGGCCGGGATCGGCGACATCGACCCGCTGACCAACGCGGCGCTGTGGAGCCTTGGCCCCAACCTGTTCCTGTTCGTGGTGATTTCGCTGCTGACCCGCCCCACCACCCTGGAGCGTCAGCAGGCCGCCCGTTTCATGAGCCTGCGCCGCGCGGCGGACGGCGAGGCGCACGGGCCGCGCGGGGCGACGCTGGCCGATTTGCATGATCTGGCGGTGCGCTACGTCGGCACGGCGCGGGCGGACGCCGCGTTCCGCCGCTTCACCGGCGTGCGCGACGGCGATCTGCAAACCGCTTTGCTGTCGCGCAGCGACGGCGAGGCCATCCAGATGACCGAACGGCTGTTGGCCGGGGCTGTCGGTTCGGCGTCGGCCCGCGTCGTCGTCGCCGGGTTGCTGTCCGACCGGCGGCTGTCGCGCACCGACGCGCGGTCCATCATCGACGAAGCGTCACGCGCCATTTTGAAACAGCATGAGCTGTTGCGGGCGACGGTGGAAAACGTCCCGCAGGGCATCGCCGTGTTTGACGAGGATTGGCGCGTCGCCACCTGGAACAACCAGTTCGTCGTGCTGCTGGAGCTTCCCGACGGCTTCGTCCAGGTCGGCACCTCGTTGGAGGAGATCGTCCGCTTCATCGACCGGCGCGGCGAGTATGGCCACAATGGCGAGATTGAAACGCTGCTGACCCGACGCTCCGACCCGCGCCGCCGCAACCGGCCCGACATGTATGAACGGGTGCGGCCCGACGGTTCGGTGCTGGAAATCGCCACCAACCCGATGCCGGGCGGCGGCTTCGTCGCCGTTTACACCGACGTCACCGAACGGCACCGCGCGGCGGAGGCGCTGCGCGAGGCCAACGAAACGTTGGAGCGCCGCATCGCCGAACGCACCCGCGACCTGTCCGAAGCCAAGGGGGAGGCCGAACGCGCCAACCGCAGCAAGACGCGCTTCCTCGCCGCCGCCAGCCACGATCTGTTGCAGCCGCTGCACGCCGCCCGCCTGTTCCTGTCGGCGCTGGGCGAGCGGCACCAGGACAACGCGATCCGCCAGATCGACGCCTCCTTGCGCTCGGTCGAGCAGATTCTGGGCGATTTGCTCGACGTGTCGAAGATCGACAGCGGCGTCGTCCGCCCCAACCCGACGCCGATGCGCATCGACGAGTTGCTGAAGCCGCTGGGCGAGGAGTTCACCGTGCTGGCCAGCCGCCACGGGCTGGGGCTGCGGGTGGTCGATTGCGCGTTGACGGTGCGCAGCGACCCGACGCTGCTGCGGCGCATCCTGCAAAATTACCTCGCCAACGCGGTGCGCTACACCCGGACGGGCCGCATTTTGCTGGGCTGCCGTCGGCGCGGCGATTTCCTGTCCATCGAGGTGTGGGACACCGGCCCCGGCATTCCCGAACACAAGGTGCCGGAAATCTTCATGGAGTTCCGCCAGCTCGACAACGCGGTGGACGAGCGCGGCAAGGGGCTTGGCCTGGGTCTCGCCATCGTCGAGCGGTTGGCGGGAATCCTCGACCATCCGGTGCAGGTGCGCACCAAACTCGGGCGGGGCAGCGCCTTTTCCGTGCTGGTGCCATTGACGGACGAGCGGGTGGCGGTGCGCCCCGCGACCGTCCGCCCCCGCGTGCGCGATTTGCGCGGCGTGCTGGTGCTCTGCCTGGAAAATGAACCGGCCATCGCGCGGGCGACCGAGGATTTGCTGACAAGCTGGTCCTGCCGCGTCGCCACCGCCGCCACGCCCGAACAGGCGCTGGTGGCGCTGAACGGCCAAATTCCCGACGTCATCCTGACCGATTATCACCTCGACCGCAGCCTGACCGGGGTGGACGCCCTGCGCACGCTGCGCGCCCGTTTGGGGGCCATCCCGGCGGCGGTCGTCACCGCCGACCGCGACATGGCGGTGCGCGACGACATCGAAGCGGCGGGCTGCCACCTGCTCTACAAACCCGTCCGCCCCGGCGCGCTGCGCGCCCTGCTGGGGCAATTGCTGAGTCAGCGGGAGCAGCGGATGGCGGGGTGAGAACAGGCCCTCACCCCATCAAATAGTGAACCTGAAGCCGCCCGTGGCGGGGGGAACGCTCGACGCTGGCCTGGACGCCGAAGACGGTTTCGATCAGCTCCTCCGTCAGCACCTCGTCCGGCGTGCCAACCCGCGCCAGCTTGCCCTGGTGAAGAACGGCGAGCCGGTCGCAGAACAGGGCGGCGAGGTTCAGGTCGTGCAGGGCGACGACGCTCGTCACCGGCAGGCGGCGGATCAGGGCCAGAATCTCGAGCTGGTGGCGGATGTCCAGATGGTTGGTCGGCTCGTCCAACAACAGCTCGCTGGGGCATTGCGCCAGGGCGCGGGCGATGTGGGCGCGCTGGCGCTCGCCGCCCGACAGGCTGTGCCACAGACGCTCGCGCCGGTCGGCCAGCCCGACCTGCTCCAGCGCGGTGTCCACCGCCGCCGCGTCGGCCCCGGTCCAGGCCGACAGCGGCCCGCGATGGGGCGTGCGGCCCAGCCGCACGACGTCCTGAACGGTGAGCGCCGCCTCCGTCGTCGCCTGCTGTTCGACCAGCGCCACCCGGCGGGCGAAGGCGCGGCGCGGCAGAGCGTCGATGTTCGCGTCGCCCAGCGTGACGACGCCGCTCGACACCTTGCGCAGCCGGGCCATCAGCCGCAGCAGGCTGGATTTTCCCGAGCCGTTGGGGCCGATCAAGCCCAGAATCCGCCCCGGCTCCGCCGCCAGGGTGACGCCGTCCACCATCAGGACGCCGCCGACTCCCCACCGAACCTCATGCGTCGCCAGAGTCACATCGGCAGTCACAGCGGCCTCCTTGCCCGATAGAGAATGACGGCGAAGGCCGGGGCGCCGAACAGCGCCGTCACCACGCCGACCGGCAACACCTGTTGCGCCACCAGGATGCGGGACAGGATGTCGGCGAGAACAAGAAACACCGCGCCGATCATCAAGGCGGCGGGCAACAGGCGGGCGTGCCCCTGCCCGACCAGAAAGCGCGCGGCGTGCGGGATGACCAGCCCGACGAAGCCGATGGAGCCGACGATGCCGACCATGGCGGCGGTCATCGCCGCCGTCAACGCGAACAGAACCAGCCGCACGCGGCGCACCGGCACGCCCAGGGACGCCGCCGCGTCGGCGCCAAAGGCGAAGGCGTCGAGCGCGCGGGCGTGCAGCATCGCCACGACGAAGCCGCCCAACGCCACCGGCGCGGCCAGCCCCACATCGGGCCAACGCACGCCGCCCAGATTGCCAAGCAGCCAGAACAACACCCCGCGCGCCTGTTCGGCGTTGGCCGAGGTGGTGACGATGTAGGAGGTCATGGCGTTGAACAGTTGCGACCCCGCCACCCCAGCCAGCAGCACGCGGTCCGACCCGCCGCCGCTTCCCATCGCCAGCAGACCCACCAGCGCGATGGCGGCGACCGCGCCCAGAAAGGCGCCGCCCGACAGCGACAGGGCGCCGCCGCCGATCCCGGCGATCATCACCAGAACCGCGCCGGTGGACGCTCCGGCGGAAATCCCCAGCACATAGGGTTCCGCCAGCGGGTTGCGCAGCAGCGCTTGCAGGATGACGCCCGACACCGCCAACGCCCCGCCGCAGCAGGCGGCGACCAGCGCGCGGCTGAGCCGGTAGTCCCAGACCACCCCCTCCTGAATGCGGTTGAGCGGAAAGGTTGTTCCGAACAGCCGGTTGCCCACCGTTTTGACGATGATCTCCAGCGGGATGGTCATCTCGCCAATCGACGCGGCGAGCGCGATGGCGAAACCAAGCGCCGCCAAGGCCAGAAGGGCGACGGCGACCGGCTTTGCCATCACCGCGCCATCCCGAAGGACGCGATGCCGGCGGCCAACGCCTCGATGCCGTCGATGGTGCGGATGGTGGGATTCATCGACTGCGCGTCCATCAGGACGATGCGGTTTTGCCGCACGGCCTCCAGCTTGCTGGCGACCGGGTCGCTGGTCAGAAAGGCGCGCTTGACCGCCGGATCGTCGGCGGCGTAACGGCGGCGGTCCATCGTGGCGATGACGATCACCGCCGGATTCGCGGCGGCGATGCCCTCCCAGCCGATCAACGGCCATTCCTCGTTGGTGGCGATGACGTTGCGGGCGCCCAGCGTGGACAGGATGTAGGCTGGGGCGCCATTCCGTCCGGCGACGAAGGCGTCGCCCTTCACGTCCTTGCTGGAAAACCAGAAGAGCACGGGAACGTCCTTGGCCTTGCCCGCCACGGTGGCGACGGCGGCGGCCTCGCGTTGGCGCAGTTGCGCGACCAGCGCCTCGCCCCGGTCGTTGACGTCGAAGATTTGGGCCAGCTCGCGGATCTCCTGATAAACCAGATCCATGGTGAACATCCGCGCGCGCACCCCGTCGCCGCTGCCGGAATTGTCCTTTTCCACGCAATCGGACGGCGACAGATAGGTTGGGACGCCCAAGCCCGCGAACTGCTCGCGCTTGCCGACCGACCCGTTCGCGCCGACATGCCATTCAAATTGCGCCGTCACCAGATCCGGCGCCTGCCCGACCACCGCCTCAAAGCTGGGGTCGTTGTCGGCCAAACGCTTGATTTTGGCGTTCGCGGCTTCAAAGGGCTTCAGCACCGGGCCAACCCAGACGGCGGTGCCGACGATCCGGTCGGCCAGCCCCAACGACAGCAGAATTTCCGTGCTGCTCTGGCCGATGGACACGGCGCGCTTGGGGGCCTGGTCAAAGCGGATCGGCACGCCGCAATTCTGAAGAGTCAGCGGGTAACGGGTGGCCTCGGCGGCGTCAACCGGGCCGGACAGACCGAACAGAGCGGCGAGCGCGCCGACGGCGCAAAGCGACGCCGCGCGGCGCCAGCGGGAAAAGGACATGGCGATGGTCATGATGATCCTGGAACGCAAAAGCGGAGCGATCCCGCGCGGCGACGCGCAGGATGATGAATCAAACGGAGGAAAAGCGCGCAAGGGCGCAGCGCCTCACCAGCTCCGGCGGATGGGCCGGTCGTTGGACGGGCGGCGACAAAGACGGAAAGAATGGCGCGCAAAGGGCGCGCGCGGCGTCATCATGAGGACTCCTGACCCGGGCAACCCCGCCCGGCATGGGATTTCAACGACGACGGCAGGTCTCCTGGCTCACGGATCATGGCGTTTGGTCTGCCTTCCCACAGGCCGGGGGAACCGGCGCGCAGTGGCATGACGGCCTTGAGGGACAAGGCGTCACAAGGACCTTTGGCGATCCGCTGACAGTTGCGGGGGCAGCCACGGATTCCGCGCGAGCGCGTCACCGTGTTCCCTTTTGATCCCCAGAGGGGAACCGTCGAGCACGGACGTTATAATATAACAGAATGGTGGTCAATCATTATCAATAGCGCGCCGCCTTATTCCACCGGCGGCGGCGGCGCGGGGGCCAGGGCCAGTTGGCTGGCCAGAACGGCGGCCTGGGTGCGGGTCAGCACGTTCAGCTTGCGCAGGATCGTGGTGACGTGGGCCTTCACCGTGGTTTCGGCGACGTTCATCTCATAGGCGATCTGCTTGTTCAGCTTGCCCTCGGCGATGCCCGCCAGCACGCGAAGCTGTTGCGGAGTCAGGGTCGCCGCGCGCTGGGCCGGGTCGGGGGCGTCGGCGTCGTGCGCGCCGTGGAGTTCCGGCAACCACAATTCGCCATCCAGCACGGCGTTGATCGCCTCGACGATCTGGGTGTTGGGGGCGGATTTTGGCACGAAGCCCGAGGCGCCGTAATCAATCGAACGCTGGATCGTCACCGGATCTTCCGACGCCGAGACCACGATCACCGGAATCGCCGGATGTTCGGAGCGCAGCATCATCAAGCCGATCAACCCGCTCATCCCCGGCATGTGCAGGTCGAGCAGGATGATGTCCACCCCCTCGCCGGTTTCCAGCACCGGCTTGATCTGGTCGAACCGCGAGACTTCCAGAATTTCGGCCCCGGCCATCGCCTGCCCAATGGTCTGGGCCAAGGCGGTGCGCATCAGCGGGTGGTCGTCGGCGATCAGAATGCGGTGAGACATGGACAATCCGATGTGAAAACCATAACGACCAGTATCGGCCCCCCGGCGCGCGTTGACAACAGCGCCCAACGCCGCGCGACAACCTTTCCCACCAAAAAGAAAAGTTGCACCAATCAGAACGGGCCGTCCGCCAACCATAGCAGCCACAGCGCCGCCGCCAGATAGGGACCAAACGCGATTGACGCGCCGCCGGAAAGGCGGTCCCGCCGCGCCGCCGCCAGGACGACCGTCACCCCCAGCGCGCTGAGCGCCGCCAGAAGCACGACGTTCGGCAGTCCCTCCATCCCCAGCCAGGCTCCGGCCACGGCCAACAGTTTCGCGTCGCCCAGCCCCAACCCGTCGCGCCCGCGCAAACGGCGATAGCCCGCCGCCAGACCGGCGAACAGGGCGTAGCCCAAGGCCGCCGCCGCCGCGTGGTCGCTCAGCGCGTCGGCCCAACCACCCGCCGGGCTTTCCCACGCCGTCACCGCCAGACCAAGGGGAATCAAGGGCAGCAGCACGACGTCGGGCAGCAAGCGGCGCCGCGCGTCCACCAGGGACGCCAACAGCAAGGCCCACCCGAACAGGCAGCCAACCGGCAGCAGCGGCCAGGGCAACGCCACCGCCGCCATCGCCGCCACCGCCGCCGCGCCCGCCGTCGCCCATGGGCGCGGGCGCCCGCGCCAGCCTTCACCCTCCGGCCACGCCTGATCGGGCAACGCCTCGGCCAACGCGCCGATGACCCGACCGATTGGCAGCGCGGCGAGAACGCAAACCGACGCCACCGCCAAAAACGGAAGGTCAGCGACCATTGGACGCGGGCGGCGCGGAGGGGGGCGGGGCGGAAGGGTCGGCGGAGGGGATCGCCCCGGCGCTGGTCCGCTCGTGGATGGCTTGGCGGCGGAAACGGTGCAGTTCGGCGGGGCGTCCGCCGGTCTGGCTTTCAAAGCTGCCGGTCGGCTCGACCAAACCGCCGGAAATCATCAGGCGGCGGAAATTTTGCTTGTGCACCCGCTCGCCCGACAGGGCTTCGACCACCTGTTGAAGCTGGTGCAGGGTGAAGGTGGGCGGCAGCAATTCAAACACGATGGGCCGGTATTTCAGCTTGCCGCGCAGCCGTTCCAGCGCGGAGGCGAGGACGCGCCGCCCGTCGCGCGCCATCGGTCGGCCCAGCGCGCGCGGCATGATGCCGCCCGGCGGCGGGGCCTCGGCCATCCGCGCGGCCAAATCGCGGTCGCGGAAGGATTCGACGACCAAACCGGCCTCGTACAGAATCTCATACCGTTCGAGAACCCGCTCCATGTCCCAATCGGCCCCGTCCAGGCCGAAAGCGAGCTGCGCGCGTTCGCCGCGCCGGGCGCGCGCCTCGTCATCGCCCGCCGCCGCGATCCAGCCGCGCAACGCCGGGATGATGACGCTGTCCAGCAGGGCCGGGCGCTGGTCGCGCCAATCCTCCCACGGGAAATGATCGTACAGCGCCCGCCATTCCGCCGCCGCGCCCGCCAATGGGGCGTCGCGCACCAGGGCGAGATAGCCGACCACGACCGAACGCGGCCCGCCGAACAGCTCGTGCGGGTCGCGGAAACGGTCGCCGAAGGTGTAAAGCTGCTCGACATAGCGCAGCGACAGGCCGGACAGCCCCTCCGCCACCGCGCGCACGCCGTCTTGCAGGGTGCGGAAGCGTTCCGGCTCGAACGGCGCGCCGGGCAGGGCGTCGCGGTGCGGCAACGGCTCGTCGCCCCGGCGATGCTCCGCCGGAACGGCGAACTCGCTGCGCACCGTTACCACGCGCGGCGTCCCACCGGCCACCGCCACCACGGCGACCGACAGTCCCAACTGAACGTCTGACGTCACAAAATCACACTCCGCGCCTGTCCCGCGCGCCCGCCCGGCCCCGTAGAAAGAGACCGGGGGGCGCGCGGATCCGACAGACCTCAGCGTTTGTCGAGCGGCACGAAGTCGCGGGCGGGGTGGCCGGTGAAGAGCTGACGCGGACGGCCGATCTTCTGGGCCGGGTCCTCGATCATTTCCTTCCACTGGCTGATCCAGCCGACGGTGCGGGCCACCGCGAACAGCACGGTGAACATGCTGGTCGGGAAGCCCATCGCCTTCAGGATGATGCCCGAATAGAAATCGACGTTCGGGTAAAGTTTCTTCTCGACGAAATACGGATCGGACAGCGCGATCTTTTCCAATTCCATCGCGATGGCCAGATGCGGCTCGTCCTTGATGCCCAGGGTGCCGAGAACCTCGTAACAGGTCTCGCGCATGATCTTGGCGCGCGGGTCGTAATTCTTGTAGACCCGGTGGCCGAAGCCCATCAGGCGGAAGCTGTCGTTCTTGTCCTTGGCGCGCGCGATGAATTCGGGGATCCGCTCGACCGAGCCGATCTCCTCCAGCATCTTCAACACGGCCTCGTTCGCGCCGCCATGGGCCGGCCCCCACAGCGCGGCGATGCCCGACGCGATGCAGGCGAACGGGTTGGCGTGCGAGGAGCCAGCCAAACGAACGGTGGAGGTGGAGGCGTTCTGCTCGTGGTCGGCGTGCAGGATGAAGATCTTCTCCATCGCCTTCGACAGAATCGGGTTGACCTTGTACGGCTCGCACGGCGTGCCGAAGGTCATGTAGAGGAAGTTTTCCGCATACGACAAATCATTGCGCGGGTACATGAAGGGCTGACCGGCGGTGTATTTGTAGGCCATCGCCGCCATGGTCGGCATCTTGGCGATCAGCCGGTGCGCGGCGATCTTGCGCTGCACCGGATCGAAGATGTCGGTGGAATCGTGGTAGAAGGACGACAGGGCGCCGACGACGCCGCACATGATCGCCATCGGGTGGGCGTCGCGGCGGAAACCGCTGTAAAAGCGCGCGAGTTGCTCATGCACCATGGTGTGGTAGGTGATGGTGCGCGCGAAATCGACCTTCTCCTCCGCGTTCGGCAGTTCGCCGTTCAGCAGCAGGTGGCAGACTTCCAGAAAATCGCAATTGTCGGCCAAATCGGCGATGGCGTAGCCACGATGCAGCAGAACGCCTTCGTCGCCATCGATGTAGGTGATGGCCGAATCGCAGGCGGCGGTCGAGGTGAAGCCCGGATCATAGGTGAAATAGCCGGTCGCGGCGTACAGCTTGCGGATGTCGACAACGCGCGGTCCGGTGGACCCTTCCAGCAACGGCAGCGTCAGCGTTTTGCCCGTGACGTTGTCGGTCAGCGTGATGGTGCCGACCTCGGTCACATCACCGTGCGGCGTGTGCTTGCTCGATTCCATGCTTGTCACTCTCCTAGGGGCTGCTTGGTTTTTGCAGTCCGGTCCGCCACGCTTTGTTGGAGCGTGCCGGGCCGTGGCGTTGCGCCGCCTTGGTTCTTGCGCGCCGGTGTTCAGCCCGCGCGGTTGGCCGGTCGGAAGAATAGCACGACGCGGCCCAGACCAACATGTCCGATGCGCCGCAGCGGATGCGGCGCCGCCCTCTGCCTTGCGTCCGGCTCCATCTTCGCGTCAGGCGCGTTCCGACACCCGCAGGCGCAGGCTTTGCTCCAATCGTCCGGCTTCGCGGACCAGGGCCGGAAGCAGCGCTTGCGCCTTTTCCTGTTCACCATGACGGCACGAGACTTCCAAACGCCACGCCAAATGCATGACGGCCATGCCGCCGAAACTTCCGGCCATGCTGGACAGATCGTGCGCCTCCCCGGCCAACACCGCCAGATCGAGATGACCATCCTCTTTGCCATCGTTCATCACCGACAGGCGGGCGAGCCGCTCGGCGACATCCTCCAAAAAGCTGTCAACGATCAAGGCCAGACTGTCGGCCCCGACGCTGGCTTCCAGGCTGAGCAGAACGGATTCATCGAGCGCCTCGCCATGCCCGGCGTCGCCGTCCAGGGGCTGCGCCTTTTCGGGGGGAGGCGGCGGCTCGGAGAGGCGCTCCGCCGAAGCGGGCGCAAGCCAGCGGTCCAGGGCCACCACCAAACCCGCCCGGTTGATTGGCTTGGTGATGTAATCGTCCATACCGGCGCTCAGGCATTCCTCACGGGTGCCGGGCATGGCGTCGGCGGTCAAGGCGATGATCGGAACGCGCGCGCGCGGCCCGTCCAATTGACGAATCGCCTGCGCGGCGTCCAGCCCATCCATGACCGGCATTTGCACGTCCATCAGGATCAAATCAAGGCCGCCCGCCGCTGCGATGGCCAGCGCCTGTTCCCCATTTTCGGCCACCTCAACCGTGTAGCCCAGCCGTTCCAACAGGGTGGAGGCGAACAACTGATTGGTGCGGTTGTCTTCGGCGAGCAGGACATGGCCGGTGCGTGGACCTGCGGCGTCGCTTCCAGAATTTTCCGCCTCTGGAAGCGCCGGGGTGATCGCCGACGATGGATCAAACAGCCCGATCAAGCAGGACAAAAGCGCCGACTGGCGCAAGGGTTTGGTCAGCACCGCGTCGGCCAACCCCCGCTCAACGCGCCCGCCCAACCCCAGGGACGTGACCAACACCCGTTTCGTGCGCGCCAGCAACGGTTGCCCCGCCATGGCCGCCAGCAACGCGCAACCGTCCATCACCGGCATGGTCTGGTCGATCAGGGCGACGTCGAAAGGTTGCCCGATCATCGTGACGCGGTCGAGCGCGTCCAGGGCCGCCAGCGCGCTGTCCACCACCGTCACCGTCGCGCCCAGCCCGTCCAGCATCGAGGCGAGAACCCGCTGGTTGATCGCCAGATCGTCGACGATCAGCGCCCGACGCCCCGCCAACGGACGGGCGGCCGGAATGATCTCCTCCCCGCTCAGCGCCAGCGGAAGATCGACCTGGAACCGGCTGCCATGCCCGAACGCGCTTTCAACGGAGATGCCGCCCCCCATCACCTCCGCCAATTGCCGACAGATCGCCAGCCCCAAGCCGGTGCCGCCGTATTTCCGGGTGATGGAGCCGTCAACCTGCTGGAATTTGTTGAACAAGGTGGGCAGCGCGTCTTCGGGGATGCCGATGCCGCTGTCCGTCACCGACATCCGCATGACCAGATGGTCAGTCGCGAGATCCCGCGCCTCCAACTCGACGGCGATGGTGCCATGGTCGGTGAATTTGATGGCGTTGCCGACCAGATTGATCAGAATTTGCCGGATGCGGGTGGGGTCGCCGATCAAGGTTCGGCGCAAATTCGGATCGACGAAGAAGCCGATCTCAATGTCTCGGTCCCGCGCGCGCGGCGCCAAAAGTTCGACCACGCCCTCCACCACGTCGGCGGGATCGAAGGGCAACGCCTCGATGGCGACCTTGCCGGCCTCCAGCTTGGAAAAATCCAGAATGTCGTTGATGATGGTCAGCAGGGCGTTGGCGGACCCACGCACGGCCTGCGCGAACTGCCGCTGCTCCTCGTTCAGCGGCGTGTCGAACAGCAGTTCGGTCATGCCCATGATGCCGTTCATCGGCGTGCGGATTTCGTGGCTCATCGTCGCCAGGAAATCGGATTTGGCGCGGGTCGCCTCCTCCGCGCGCAACCGCTGCTCGTCGGCTTCCTCGCGGGCGGAATCCAGCCCTTCGGCCAGCGCGCACATGTCGGCGGCCTGCCGCTGCAACTCGGTCTCGAAGCGTTTGCGGTCGGTGATGTCGGTGCGGGTGCCGACCAGCGCGCCGCTGGCGGTTTTGTTTTCCGCCACCAGGATCCAGCGGCCATCGGACAATTGACGCTCAAACGGCAGGCTGGGGGCGCGGTGACGTTCCAGTTCGCCTCGGATCCAGTCTTCAAGCGCGATGTCGGTGGACGGCGCGCCGCCGAACTCACCGTTGGCGATGGCCGTCCGCAAAATAGTCTCGAACGGCGTGCCGGGGCGGATGACCGGGGCGGTGCGGGGGTGGGCGTCGAGATACTGGCTGTTGCACAGAATCAGCCGATCATCGGCGTCGTAATAGACGAACCCTTCGGGAATCGCCTCGATGGCGTCGCTCAAGGTTTGTTTGGCCAGCCCCAGCGCCTCTTCGGTCTGCTTCTCGCGCGTGATGTCGGTGTGGGCGCCGACCATGCGGACGGCCTTGCCGTGCTCGTCCAGCACATGGATGGCGCGGCTGAGGATGTGGACGACATGACCGCTCTTGTGGCGGAAACGCTGGACCATTTCAAACACGGGAACGCGTCCGGTGTTGTAATCCTCCACCAGCGCCATGGCCGCCAGCCGATCTTCCGGCACAATCAGGTCCGCCCAGGCGTCGAACGAGTTTTCAATCTCGTCGTCGTGATAGCCAAGCTGTTCCTTCCAGATCGGCGAAAACCAAATGGAGTCAGCGCGCAGATCCCAATCCCAAATCCCGTCGCGCGTCGCCTGAAAGGTCAACGCCAGCAACTCACGGCTGGACCGCAGCTCTTCCTCTTCACGCTTGCGGTCGGTGACGTCCTGCATGACGCCGAACAGGCCAATGGGTTTGCCGCCCGCGTCCAGATCAACCGTGCAGCGAACCGTCGCGTCACGGGCGGAGCCGTCGGGGCGCAGCAAGCGGATCGCGATGTCGAAGCCTTCGCCCGTCTCCTGCGCCCGTTTCAGCGCCGCGCCCATGCGCGCCTGGTCATCTGGATGCGTCACGCTCATGGCCAATTCGCCGGAAGGCGTCACGCTGCCCGGCTCCAAGCCGATGATGCGGAAAACCTCATCCGACCAACGCCGCTCGCCGGTGCTGAAATTGGTGTACCAGTGGCCGAACTCGCCGACCTCCTCGGCCATGTTCAGCAAGCGGGTGCGCTCGCGCAGATCGGCTTCGGCCTGTTCCCGACGCAGGATCTCGCGGCGCAGATCCAGCTCATCCACCACCAGCCGGGCAAGCTGGGTCAGGGTTTCCGCGTCGCGTGGGCTGAAGCCCATGTGCGGAATGTCGTCGATGACGCACAGAGTGCCAAGGCGATGCCCGTCGGCCAACAACGGCGCCCCGGCGTAAAAGCGGATGTGCGGCGCGTCCGTCACCAGCGGGTTGCCGGAAAAGCGCGGATCCCGCGTGGCGTCGCGCACCACCAGAACCTCGTCGCTGAGTATAGCGTGGGCGCAAAAGGCGAGATCGCGCGGGGTTTCCGTCGCGCCCAAACCGACCCGGCTTTTGAACCATTGGCGGTCATGGTCGATCAACGACACCAAGGCGATGGACGTGCCAAAGAAATGCGAGGCCAGCCGGGTGATGTTGTCGAACCGACCCTCCGGCTCCGTCTCCACCACGCAATAGGAATCAAGCGCGCGTTGGCGTTCCGCCTCATCGGCGGGAAAGGGCGCGGGGACCGCGCTCACGCCGCGCTCTCCCCAGAGCCGCGCCATTGCTGGAGCTTGCGGTAGACGGTGGACGGGCTGATTTCCAGCATCAGGGCGGCGCTTGGCACATCGTCGCCACACAGCCGCAACGCGCGCTGGATCATGTCCTTTTCCACCCGCCACAGCGGCAGGATGGCGCCGTCGGCCACGCTTGGCCCCGCCTGTTGCGAGGGAGGCGACGGAGCGACGCCCGCCTGCCGGGTGGGGCCTGTCACCTGGGACGGCAGCATGTCCAGCGTCACTTGCGGCCCGTCCTGAAGCACCACGATGTTGCGCACGACATTTTGCAATTGCCGGACGTTGCCGGGCCAATCATAGGCGCGCAACCGCGCCTCAACCTCTGGCGCGAAGCCGACCAGAGATTTTCCCTCTTCCTGGGCGTAGTCGGCCAGGAAGATCCGGGCGATTTCGACCACGTCCTCGCCCCGGTCGCGCAGCGGCGGCAGGGCCAGCGGGATGACGTGAAGGCGGTAATAGAGATCCTCGCGGAATCGTCCGGCCTGGACCTCCGCCAAAGGATCGCGGTTGCTGGCGGCGACGAATCGGACGTCCACCCGCGTCTCTTGGCCGCTGCCCACAGGAACCACGGCGCCGGTCTGGACAAAGCGCAGCAGCTTGCTTTGCAACTCGAACGGCATTTCACAGATTTCATCGAGAAACAGCGTGCCGCCATTGGCCAACATCGCGGCGCCCGGCCGGTCGCCGCTGGCTCCGGTGAAGGAGCCAGCCACATGGCCGAAAATTTCGCTTTCCAGCAAATCCTTTGGAATCGCCGCGCAATTCAGGGCGATGAAGGCTTGCGAGCGGCGCGGACTGGCGCGATGGATCGCCTGGGCCGCCACCTCTTTCCCGGCGCCGCTTTCCCCGGTGATGAAGACGTTCGCCCGGCTGGCCGCCACGCTTTCAATGGTGCGGTAAACCGCCTGCATTTCCGGCGAGCTGCCGATGAAGCCGTAAAAGCGGTCGCGGTCGAGATCCTTGCGATACCCCTCGACCATGCGGGTCAGGGTTCGGCGTTCCAGCGCGTTGCGCAGGGTCAGATTGAGGCGGTCGGCGTTGAAGGGTTTGACGATGAAGTCAAAGGCGCCAAGCCGCATCGCCTCCACCGCGATGTCGATGGAGCCGTGCGCCGTGATGATGACGATGGAAACGCCGGGATCCCGTTCGCGCAGGAGGCGCAGAACGTCCAGCCCGTCCATGTCCGGGAGTTTCAGATCGAGAATCACCGCGTCGGGCGCTCGTTCCTCGGCTTGCGCCAAGGCCTCCTGGCCACGGGTGACGTGAACGACGTCGAACGGCTCGCCGCGCAGAAACTCAACATACAGTTTCGCAAGCGGAACCGTGTCCTCAATCAGAAGCACTCTGGGCTTGGACAGTGCGGACATGGCCGGTTCGTTTGTCGTCTGCGATGTCGAAATTGTAACCTGTGTGGGAGATTTCCACCAGATCGACCTGCACCTTGTGGGGGTTAACCCGAGCTGTCAATCAGGTCTGTCCTCCCAATGCGCCGCAACGACACCTCCAACCGCGCGTCATTCTCGCGAATTTCGCGCAGGGTCTTCAGGGTGAAGGCGACATGCGCCTCCGCCGCCTTGTGGGCGCGGTCGGCGTCCCCGGCCAGAACGGCGTCGGCGATGGCCAGATGCTGGTCCAGCAGCAGGTCGCGCACGCCGGGCCGGGAATAGAGGTCGGCGCGGTTGTAAAACACGTCGTTGCGCAGCATGTCGGACAGAGTCCGCATGATGTGCAGCATAACGACGTTGTGCGCGGCCTCATAGATCGCCAAATGCAGTTCGGCGTCGGAATCCGCCTCTTCGGAACTGTCGTCCTTGCCGTGCGCCGCCTTCATGCGGGCGACGATGCCCCGGATTCCCTCGCGATCCAGATCGGTCGCCCGCCGGGCCGCCAGCGCGGCGGCCTGCGCCTCGATCGAGCAACGAAATTCCAGGTAATCGAAGCTCGTTTGCGGGTTGTTTTGCAGCAAGGACACCAGCGGGTCGCCGATGTGCGACAGGAATTGCGCGATGTGAGTGCCGTTGCGGCCCGACACCAGCAGGCCGCGCTCCTCCAGC
The DNA here is from genome assembly GCF_003590795.1 of Azospirillum cavernae. Lineage (GTDB taxonomy): Bacteria > Pseudomonadota > Alphaproteobacteria > Azospirillales > Azospirillaceae > Azospirillum > Azospirillum cavernae. The sequence continues at coordinate 317,837 of NZ_QYUL01000003.1, read as the reverse complement.
TTGGCGATGGCGTCGCGCAAGGAGGGGCGGGAGACGTCCAGCTTCAACGCCAACTCGCGTTCGGCCAGCAGCTTTTCCCCCGGACGCAGCGCGCCTTCCAGGATCAGCTTTTCCAGATGCTCGGCAATGGCGTCGGCCAGCTTGGCCGGTTTGATCGTCCCTGGCATTGGGTCGGCGGTCCTCCTCGCGCGTGTCGGGTTTTCAATACCCCATGGGTTCCAACGGCGTCCACTGCGCTGTCCCGACGGGGGCGGTCGGACGCCCCCCCTACGAAAGTGCATCGCTGCGCGAATGGTTTTACCGTTGCACCGTTTGGTAAAATCTTTTATCCAATCGTCATGTTTTGGATAAGAGATGTCCAATCAGGCGTCACATGGTGAAGGAAGTTATCCTGATCCGACGGTTGGTCAAGGGCATCCGGGTTATCTGGGGATAAGGACGGACCCGCCGAAGGGCGCTCCGCGTCGCAACCATTCGCGTTGCGGCGAACGCTTGTCTGTTGCCGATCAGCGCCTTTGCGGGCTGATCGGCGCTGACGCCGGGCCACCGGCCTCCTCCCCACCGTCGCTAGGTCAGGAACTCCCCCGTTTGCCGCGACGGGCGGCCCCCGGCGCGTCGCGCGCGTCAGGCTTGGGCCGTCCGTCGCGGCCAAAGATGAATGGAAGAAACGATGCAACCTTGGATGCAAGTCTATGATCCGGCGGGGAACCTCTGGATATCGTCGCTGATCGCGGCGTTGCCGATCATCTTCTTCTTTGTGGCGCTGGCCGTGCTGCGGATGAAGGGGCATGTCGCCGCCACCATCACCGTCGCCATCGCGTTGGCCGTCGCCATCCTGTTCTACAAGATGCCGCTGGGCATGGGCTTCGCGTCCGCCGTTTATGGTTTCCTCTATGGTCTGTGGCCCATCGCCTGGATCATCGTCGGGGCGGTGTTCCTCTACAAGATCACGGTCAAGACCGGGCAGTTCGACATCATCCGCTCGTCGGTGCTGTCGATCACCGAGGACCAGCGCTTGCAAATGCTGCTGGTCGGCTTCTCCTTCGGCGCGTTTCTGGAGGGCGCCGCCGGGTTCGGCGCGCCGGTCGCCATCACCGCCGCGCTGCTGGTCGGGTTGGGGTTCAACCCGCTCTACGCCGCCGGTCTTTGCCTGATCGCCAACACCGCGCCGGTCGCCTTTGGCGCGATGGGCATCCCGATGATCGTCGCCGGACAGGTGACGGGGCTGGATCCGTTCAAGATCGGCCAGATGGCCGGTCGTCAATTGCCGCTGCTGGCGCTGTTCGTACCCTTCTGGATCGTCTTCATCATGGACGGCGTGCGCGGCGTGCGCGAGACGTGGCCGGCGATTTTCGTGGCGGGCAGCACCTTCGCCCTCGGCGTCTTCTTCACCTCGAACTTCATCGGGCCGGAGCTGCCGGACATCACCTCGGCGCTGTTCAGCCTCGTCAGCCTGACGCTGTTCCTGAAGGTGTGGAAGCCCAAGCGGATCTTCCGGTTCGACAACGAGGCGTCCGCCCCGACGACCAAAACCGCCCCCGTCTACAGCTCGGCCCAGATCGTCAAGGCGTGGTCGCCCTTCCTGGTCCTGACCGCCATCGTCACGGTGTGGAGCCTCGCCCCCTTCAAGGCGCTGTTCGCCAAGACCGGCGCGCTGGCCTCCACCGTGCTGTATTTCCCCATCGACGGCCTGCACCAGCTCGTCATGAAGGTCGCCCCCATCGTGCCGTCGCCCAAGGGCTATGACGCGGTTTACAAGCTGGATCTGCTGTCGGCCACCGGCACCGCCATTTTGCTGACGGCGCTGGTCACGGTGGTCTTCCTGCGCATGAAGCCCGCCGCCGCCGCCGCCACCTTCGGCGAAACGCTGTCCGAGCTGCGCCGCCCGATCTACTCCATCGGCATGGTGCTGTCCTTCGCCTTCATCGCCAATTATTCGGGCCTGTCCTCCACCCTGGCGCTGCTGTTGGCGGGCACGGGTCAAGCCTTCCCGTTCTTCTCGCCGGTTCTGGGCTGGTTGGGCGTGTTTCTGACCGGGTCGGACACCTCGTCCAACGCCCTGTTCTGCGCCTTGCAGGCGACCACCGCGCAGCAGCTTGGCCTGTCGGACATTCTGATGGTGACGGCCAACACCACCGGCGGCGTCACCGGCAAGATGATCTCGCCGCAATCCATCGCGGTCGCCTGCGCCGCCGTCGGGCTGGTTGGGCGCGAGGCCGATCTGTTCCGCTTCACGGTCAAGCACAGCCTGTTCTTTGTCGCGATCATCGGCGTCATCACCACGATCCAGGCCTATCTTGTTCCCTGGATGATACCCTGAGCCTGATGTGAACGCCGGTCGGACGAGCGCTGTTCCGCCCCGTCCGACCGGGCCTTTCGCTGAACAAACCGTCGTCACTCCTTGATCCGAAGGAACTGGACCGATGCTGCCCGCCCCCTATGATCGCGTGTTGACCGAGCTTCGCAGCCTGTTGCCGGACGCCCGTCTTATCACCGATCCCTTGCGGACGCTGGCCTATGGCACGGACGCCAGTTTCTACCGCCTGATTCCCAAGATCGTCGCCATCGTGGAAAGCGAGGAGGAGGTCGTCGGCCTGCTGCGCGTCACCCGCGCCCACGCCACGCCCGTCACCTTCCGCGCCGCCGGAACCAGCCTGTCGGGGCAGGCGGTCAGCGACAGCGTGCTCGTCCTGCTGGGCGACGGCTGGCGCGGCTGCCGGATTTCATCCGACGCCGAAACGGTGACGCTGCAACCCGGCGTCATCGGCGCCGACGCCAACCGCAAGCTGGCCCCGCTGGGCCGCAAGATCGGCCCCGATCCGGCCTCCATCAACACCGCCAAGATCGGCGGCATCGCCGCCAACAACGCCAGCGGCATGTGCTGCGGCACCGCGCAGAACAGCTATCGGACGCTGGAATCGATGCGGCTGGTGCTGGCCGACGGCGCGGCGCTGGACACCGGCGACGCGGAAAGCCGCGCCGCCTTCCAGCGCAGCCACGCCCCCTTCCTCGACGCGCTGGCGACGCTGGGAACCCGCACCCGGGCCAACGCCGCGCTGTCGGAGCGCATCCGCAACAAGTTCCGCATCAAAAACACCACCGGCTACAGCCTGAACGCGCTGGTCGATTACAGCGATCCCATCGACATTCTCCAGCATCTGCTGATCGGATCGGAAGGGACGCTGGGCTTCATCTCCACCATCACCCTGCGCACGGTGCCGGAGCACGCCCACAAGGCGAGCGCCCTGCTGTTCTTCCCCGACATCGCCGAAGCCTGCCGCGCCGTCACCCTGCTGAAGCCGACCCCGGTGTCGGCGGTGGAGCTGATGGACCGCGCCGGTTTGCGCTCCATCGAAAACAAGCCGGGCATGCCGCCGCAGATCAAGGGCTTTGGGCCGGAAGCCGCCGCCCTGCTGGTCGAGACCCGCGCGGAGAGCGCCGAGGCGTTGGCCGCCCAGGTCGATCAAATCGGCGCGGTTCTGGCGCAAACCACCACCATCGGCGACGGCGCCTTCACCACCGATCCCAAGGCCTGCGAAGGCTTCTGGAAGATCCGCAAGGGGCTGTTCCCGGCGGTCGGCGCGGTGCGCGAAACCGGCACCACCGTCATCATCGAAGACGTCGCCTTCCCGCTCGACCGTCTGGCCGAAGCGACGGTGGAGTTGCAAGGTCTGTGCGCCAAGCATGGCTATGACGAGGCGATCATCTTCGGCCACGCGCTGGAAGGAAACCTGCATTTCGTCTTCACCCAGGCCTTCGACACCGACGCGGAGATCGACCGTTACCGCCGTTTCATGGACGAGGTCTGCGCCATGGTGGTGCAGCGCTACGACGGCTCGCTGAAGGCCGAACATGGCACGGGCCGCAACATGGCCCCTTTCGTCGAACTGGAGTGGGGACCGCAGGCGTACGGGCTGATGAAAGAGATCAAGGATCTCTTTGATCCGCAAGGGCTGCTCAACCCCGGCGTCATTCTGAACGGCGATCCCGACGCCCATCTGAAGAATTTGAAGGCGATGCCCGCCGCCCATGGGTTGGTGGACACCTGCATCGAATGCGGCTTCTGCGAGCCGACGTGCCCGTCGCACAAGCTCACCCTGTCGCCACGTCAACGCATCGTCGGCTGGCGGGAGATTTCCCGCCTGACCCGCGACGGCGCCGACCCGGCGCGGTTGGACGCGCTGAGCGCCGCCTATGATTACCAGGGCATCGACACCTGCGCCGCCTGCGGCCTGTGCTCTACCGCTTGCCCGGTCGGCATCGAGACGGGCTTGCTGGTCAAGGCGCTGCGCGGCCAGCGGCGCGGCGCGGTCGCCCAGCGGGTTGGCGATTTCGTCGCCGACCACACGGCGGGCGCGCTCGACGTCGCCCGCGTCGGTTTGCGTCTGGCCGATCTCGCCCGCCGCACGGTCGGCCCGGCGGTCGTGGAGCGGACGGCCCGCGCGCTGACCGGCGGCCACATCCCCAGCCTGCCGCGCGCCCTGCCGACGGCGACCAACTTCACGCCGTTGCCCGACCTTTCCCACACTGGCCACAGCTCGACCGCCGCGACGCCCTCGGTGGTCTACATCCCAAGCTGCGTCAGCCGTTCGATGGGACCGGCGGCCAGCGACCCCGAACAGACGCCGCTGCCGCAAAAGGTCGAAGGGCTGATGCGCAAGGCGGGTTTCCGCGTGCTGTACCCGGAGGATCTGGCCGGGCAATGCTGCGGCATGCCGCTGGAAAGCAAGGGCTTGGCGACCCAGGCCGACGCCAAGGCCGACGCGATGCTGGCCGCGTTGCGCAAGGTCAGCCAGAACGGCCTGATTCCCATCGTCATGGACACCAGCCCCTGCGCCCTGCGCCTGAAAAAGCGGCTGACCGACGACGGCATGAAGATCCTCGACGTCGCCGAGTTCCTGCACGCTTACGCCCTGCCCCGGTTGACGATCACCCAAACCGACGAGCCGGTGGTCCTGCATCTGACCTGCTCCACCCGCCGCATGGGGTTGGACGGCGCCTTGACCGCCGTGGCGCGGGCCTGCTCCAGCAACGTCGTGATCCCGGAGGATGTCGGCTGCTGCGGCTTTGCGGGTGACAAGGGATTCTCAACGCCGGAGCTGAACGCCCACGCCCTGCGCCATTTGGCCAAGGATGTTCCGGCGGGCGCCAAATCCGGCTATTCGACCAGCCGAACCTGCGAAATCGGGCTGTCGCATCACGCGGGCGTGCCGTACCGTTCCATCGTGTATCTGGTGGATTCCTGCTCGCGCGCGAAGGCGCCGGAGTCCGCATTTTAAGGGGGCGCTGGCCCCCTCCCTAACCCTCCCCCGCCGCTGGCGGGAGAGGGGACTGCCGCCGCCCTTCCGCAAGGCCCCCTCTCCCGCGTCAGCGGGGGAGGGTTGGGGAGGGGGAAAAGCGATCATCACCAACCACCCGCCGCCACAGGACCACCGCCATGGACCGCCCCACCCCGCCGACCAAACCAACCAAGGTCTATTTCTTCGGCACCTGTCTGGTTGACCTGTTCTATCCCGAGGCCGGGATGGCCGGGATGGAGCTGTTGCAGGCCCAGGGGCTGACGGTGGTTTTCCCGCAGGGGCAAAGCTGCTGCGGCCAGCCCGCCTACAATTCCGGCTATCGCGCCGACGCCCTGAAGGTGGCGCGCGCGCAACTGGATTTGTTTCCCGGCGATTTGCCCATCGTGGTTCCATCGGGATCCTGCGCGGGCATGATGAAAAAGCACTGGCCCCATTTGTTCCACGGCGAACCGGACGAGGCCAAGGCGTTGCAGGTCTCTGCCCGCGTTTGGGAGCTGACCCAGTTCCTGGTGCAGGTTCTCGACGTGAAGCTGACCGACAAGGGCGAGCCGCTGCGCGTCACCTGGCACGCCTCCTGCCACGCGCAGCGGGAGATGGGCGTGGTGGACGAACCCAAGGCGCTGCTGCGCCAACTGGCCAACGTCGAGTTGGTGGAGCTGACGCGGGAAAAGGAATGCTGCGGCTTTGGCGGCACCTTCGCCGTGCGTCACGCCGAGATTTCCGCCGCGATGGTCGGCGACAAGGTGGCCGACATCGAAAGCACCGGGGCCAAGCGCGTGGTGTCGGGCGATTGCGGTTGTCTGATGAACATCAACGGCGCGCTGGAGGCCGGGGGCAAGCCGGTCCAGGGCCAGCACATCGCCCAGTTCCTGAAGGAGCGCACCCATGGCTGAGCACGCCGTCAACTTCGCCGCCGCGTCCAAGGCCGCCTTGCAGGACAGCCAGTTGCGCGGCAACTTCCGCCGCGCCATGGACGGGCTGATGAGCAAGCGCGCCGTCCAGTTCGCCGACGCCAAGGAATGGCACACGATGCGGGCGCTGGCCGCCTCGGTGCGGCTGCGGGCGCTGGCCAAGCTGCCCGAATTGCTGGAACAGCTCGAAACCAACCTGACCCGCAACGGAATCCAGGTGCATTGGGCGTCCACCACGGCGGAGGCGAACGCCATCACGCTCGCCATCATGCGCAAGGCCAACGCCACGCTGGCGGTCAAGGGCAAGTCGATGGTGACGGAGGAAATGCACCTCAACGCCTTCCTGGAAGATCACGACATTGAGGTTCTGGAAAGCGATCTGGGCGAATACATCGTGCAGTTGGACGGCACCATGCCGTCGCACATCATCATGCCCGCCATCCACCTGAACACCAAACAGATCGCCCATCTGTTCAAGCAGAAGATCAAGGACGCGGCGTCCACCGGCGAGGACGCCGCCGCCCTGACCGATCTGGCCCGCCGCATTCTGCGCCAGAAATTCATGAACGCCGGGGTCGGCATGTCCGGCGTCAACGCGGCGGTGGCCGAAACCGGCACGCTCTGCCTGATCGAGAATGAGGGCAACGGACGGATGTGCACCACCGTGCCGCCGGTCCACATCGCCTTCATGGGGCTGGAAAAGGTGGTGGAAAAGCTGGAGGACGTACCGCCGATCATCAGCCTGCTGCCGCGTTCGGCCACCGGCCAGCCGATCACCACCTACGTCAACATGATCTCCTCCCCGCGCAAGGAGGGGGAAAAGGACGGGCCGCGCGAAATCCACGTCGTCATTCTCGACAACGGGCGCTCCTCGGTCTACGCCGACCCGGAATTGCGCGACACGCTGCGCTGCATCCGCTGCGGCGCCTGCATGAATCACTGCCCGGTCTACACCAAGGTCGGCGGCCACGCCTATGAAGCGCCCTACCCCGGCCCCATCGGCCAGATCCTGGTGCCGCAGATGGAGGGGCTGGCCAAGCGTGGCGAGATGCCCCACGCCTGCACCATGTGCAACGCCTGCGTCGAGATCTGTCCGGTGCAGATCCCCATCGTCGAGATCATGGGCCGTTTGCGCGTCGAGGCCGTCCACCCCAGCGCCAGCGTGAAGGATTCGGGCGCCCGCGCCAGCAAGACCGAAGCGCTGGTGTGGAAAGGCTGGGCGGCGATGAACACCTCGCCGCTGGCCTACAAGATCGCCACCACGGCGATGAGCGCGGTCGGCAACGCCGCGCCCGGCAGCCTGCCCTTGCTGAAGGAATGGACCAGCGTGCGCAGCAAGCCGCGCTTCGCCCCCCGCACCCTGCATGATCTGGCCCGCAAAAAGGGGATCCCCAATGTCTGACGCCCGCGCCGCCATTTTGGGAACGCTCCGCCGCACCCGCGACGCTCACCCGGTGACGCCGCCGCCGTCGGACTTCACCCCGCTGGCCGACAAGCAATGGCCGCCGGAGGAACGCTTGCCGCGCATCCGCCGGATGATGGAGGCGGTCCACACCGAATTCCTGGACGCGACCGAGGCCGATTGGCCCGCCGTGGTGACGGATTTCCTGACCCGCGCGGGCGCCGCCAACCTGCTCTACGCCCCCGGAACCGCCGACGGCGCAACGCTGTCGGCTTACCCTCTCCCGCCTCGGGAGAGGGAGGGGACCCATGCGCAGCATGGGGAGGGTGAGGGGTTCGCGGGTTCGGACGGCCCATCCCCCTCGGACACCCCCTCACCCTTCCCGCTGCGCGGGCCCCTTCCCTCTCCCGAAACGGGAGAGGAAAACACAGCGTCCCTCACCCTCATCCCCTATGACCGGCCCATCGAAGACTTCAAGCAACAGATGTTCGAGGGCATCGACGCCGGTCTGACCGGCACGCTGGGCGCCATCGCCGACACCGGCAGCCTGATCCTGTGGCCCAGCGCCGACGAACCCCGCCTGCTGTCGCTGGTTCCGCACATCCATGTGGCGCTTTTGCGGGCGGATGCTCTTTACGACAGCTTTTGGCAGGCGATGCGCGATCAGCGTTGGGCCGACGCCATGCCGACCAACGCCCTGTTGATCTCCGGTCCCAGCAAGACGGCGGACATCGAACAAACGCTGGCCTATGGCGTGCATGGACCGAAACGGCTGGTCGTCGTGATTGTTCGCTGACCCCCCTACGAAGGGTCAAGTTTCCAAGGCCGGCCCGTTGGCGCCATGACAGCGCCGACGACCGCGCCGATTTGCCTTCCGCGTAGCCTGCTTCTCGCCCCATCCCCGCCTCTCGCCCCATCTTTGAGGAACCCGCGCCATGACGACGCCCGTCTTCCGCAAACTTCTGGTCGCCAATCGCGGCGAGATCGCCATCCGTGTGCTGCGCGCCGCGACCGAGTTGGGGATTCCCACCGTCGCCGTCTATTCGACGGAGGATCGTTTCGCCCTGCACCGCTTCAAGGCGGATGAGAGCTACCGCATTGGCGAGGGCAAGGGACCGATCGAGGCCTATCTCGACATCGACGCCATCATCGACGTGGCCAAGCAGACCGGGGCCGACGCCATCCACCCCGGCTACGGCTTCCTGTCGGAAAACCCAGCCTTCGCCGACGCCTGCGCCGCCAACGGCATCACCTTCGTCGGGCCGTCGTCCGACACCATGCGGTTGCTGGGCAACAAGGTCGCGGCGCGCAATTTGGCGGTGTCGGCGGGGGTGCCGGTCATGCCCGCCACCGGCGCGCTGCCCGACGATCCCGATGAAACCGCGCGGCTGGCCGAAGAGGTCGGCTACCCGCTGATGCTCAAGGCCAGTTGGGGCGGCGGCGGGCGCGGCATGCGCGTCATCGAAACCGCCAAGGAGTTGCCCGATCTGGTCGCCGCCGCAAAGCGCGAGGCGCTGGCCGCCTTCGGCAACGGCGAAGTCTATCTGGAAAAGCTGGTTCGCCGCGCCCGGCATGTCGAGGTGCAGATCCTGGGCGACGCCCATGGCGCCCTCGTCCATCTGTTCGAGCGCGATTGCACCGTGCAGCGCCGCAACCAGAAGGTCGTCGAACGCGCCCCCGCCGTCTATCTGACGACCGATGAACGGCTGGGCCTGTGCGACGCCGCCCTAACGCTGGCGCGCGCCGCCGGATACCGCAACGCCGGAACCGTCGAATTCCTGATGGACGCCGACACCGGCGCTTTCTATTTCATCGAGGTCAACCCGCGCGTTCAGGTCGAACACACGATCACCGAGGTCGTCACCGGCATCGACATCGTCAAGGCGCAAATCCGCATCGCCGCCGGGGCCGCCATCGGCGATGAGGCCAGCGGCGTGCCGAACCAGCCCAACATCCGCTTGACCGGCCACGCCATCCAATGCCGCATCACGACGGAGGATCCCGACAACAGCTTCATCCCCGATTACGGGCGGATCACCGCCTATCGCGGGGCGAACGGCTTCGGCATCCGGCTGGACGGCGGCACCGCCTTTTCCGGCGCGCTCATCACCCGCCATTACGACAGTCTGCTGGAAAAGGTCGTTTCCTGGGCGCCGACCGCCGAGGAGGCCATCGCCCGCATGGACCGCGCCTTGCGCGAGTTCCGCATTCGCGGCGTCGCCACCAACCTCGCCTTTCTTGAGGCGTTGATCGACCACCCGCAATTCCGCAACGGCAGCTACACCACCCGCTTCATCGACACCACGCCGGAGCTGTTCCAGCGCGAGCCGCGCCGCGACCGCGCCACCCGCCTGCTGACCTTCCTGGCCGACGTGATGGTCAACGGCAACCCGGAACTGAAGGCGGGCAACCACCCGCGCCCGGCGGAACCGAAGATCCCGACCGTCCATCACGACGCCCCGCCGCCCGGCCTGAAGCAAATGTTGCAGGCCGAGGGGGCCGAGGCCGTCGCCCGCTGGATGCGGGACCAGACCAAGACGCTCATCACCGACACCAGCTTTCGCGACGCGCACCAGTCGCTGCTGGCGACCCGCGTCCGCTCGCACGATCTGCTGGCCGTCGCCCCGGCTTACGCCCGGCTGCTGCCCGATCTGTTCTCGGTCGAATGCTGGGGCGGGGCGACCTTCGACGTCGCCATGCGCTTCCTGAAGGAAGACCCGTGGGAACGGCTGGACGGGCTGCGGTCCGCCATGCCGAATCTGCTGCTGCAAATGCTGCTGCGCGCGTCCAACGCCGTCGGCTACGCCAATTACCCCGACAATGTGGTGCGCCAGTTCGTCCAACAGGCGGCGGGCAACGGCGTGGACGTGTTCCGCGTGTTCGACAGCTTGAATTGGGTGGACAACATGCGCGTCGCCATCGACGCGGTGCGCGAAACCGGGGCGATCTGCGAGGCGGCGATCTGCTACACCGGCGACCTGCTCGACCCGTCGCGCCCGAAATATGATCTGGCCTATTACGTCGCGCTGGCCAAGGAGTTGGAGGCGGCGGGCGCGCATGTTCTGGGCATCAAGGACATGGCCGGGCTGTGCAAGCCCGCCGCCGCGTCGCTGCTGATCCGCACCTTGAAGCAGGAAGTCGGCCTGCCGATCCATTTCCACACCCACGACACCTCCGGGGCCAGCGCCGCCAGCGTGTTGGCCGCCGTGGACGCTGGAGTGGACGCGGTGGACGCGGCGATGGACAGCCTGTCCGGCCTGACCTCTCAGCCGCCGCTGGGATCCATCGCGGCGGCCTTGCGCCACACCCCGCGCGACAGCGGCCTCGACCCCGAAGCCATCCGCCGCGTCGCCCATTATTGGGAAGAGGTGCGCGCCGCCTACGCGCCCTTTGAAAGCACCATCCGGTCGGGATCGTCGGAGGTCTACCGCCACGAAATGCCGGGCGGGCAATACACCAACCTGCGCGAACAGGCCCGCTCGCTGGGCATCGAGGAGCATCATTGGGACGACGTGGTGCAGGCCTACGCCACCGTCAACCGCATGTTCGGCGACATCGTGAAGGTGACGCCAACCTCGAAGGTCGTCGGCGACATGGCGCTGATGATGGTGACGGGCGGCTTAACCGAGGCCGACGTGCTGAACCCGGCCAAGGAAATTGCCTTCCCGGACTCGGTGGTGTCGCTGTTCCGGGGCGAACTGGGCCAGCCGCCGGGCGGTTTCCCCGAAGCCTTGCAACGCAAGGTTCTGAAGGGCGGCGCGCCGCTGACCGCGCGGCCCGGCGCCACCATGCCGCCCGCCGATCTGGAGGCCGAACGCGCCGCCGCCGCCGCCAAGACCGGCCAGCCCATCGACGACCGGCAACTCGCCTCGTACCTGATGTACCCGAAGGTCTTCACCGACTACGCCCAGCACCGCAAGACCTACGGCGAGGTCAGCGTCCTCTCGACCCCGGTCTTCTTCCACGGCCTGTTGCAGGGCGAGGAAACCGGCGTCGAGTTGGAACCCGGCAAGGCGCTGTTGATCCGCTATCTGGCGACCGGCGAAGCCGACGAGGAGGGCCGCCGCGCGGTGTTCTTCGAGCTGAACGGCCAGCCGCGCACCATCAAGGTGGCCGACCGCAAGGTCGCCCCCGCCCGCGCCGCGCACCCAAAGGCCGAGGACGGCAACGCCGCCCATGTCGGGGCGCCGATGCCCGGCCTCGTCACCGGCATTCTCGTCCAGCTTGGTCAGACGGTGGAGGCGGGCGACGCGCTGGTGTCGCTGGAGGCGATGAAGATGGAAACCACCGTCCGGGCCGAACGCGCTGGCGTGGTCGAGCGCATCGTCGCCATCCAGGGCCGCAGCGTCGAAACCAAAGACCTGCTGCTGGTTCTGGCGTGAGCAAGGGGGCGGCCATGACGACGCGCGGCGCGACCGGGGAGCCGCCGCAGCGGCTCTATGAGGCGATCTTGCATCTGCGCAAGCTGGGCCACGACGTCCGCCGCGCCGACCATGGCCGCCGTCGCCATGTGTTGGACGGGGCGGAGGTCAGCGACGCCGCCCTGCTGGAAATCGCCATGACGCGATTCCGCCGGGCGGCGCGGGGGACAAAAGAAAACCCCCTCGCCCCCCCGGGGAGAGGGCCGGGGTGAGGGGATTGCGTTTCCCGAGCGGTCTTCGGCTGCGCCGAACCCCCTCATCCTAACCTTCTCCCCAGGGGGGAGAAGGAATCACGCCGCGCGCATCGCCACCGGGCGCTGGGTGTGGGGGCGGGCAGCGCTTCGCCGGTGTAGCGGTGGACCGTCAGGCCATCCAGGTCGATGTCGGTCGGCAGGCCGCTGATCGTGTCGGCGAGCAGGCGGCCCGAACCGGCGGCCATCGTCCAGCCCAGCGTGCCGTGGCCGGTGTTCAGGAACAGGTTCTTGACCGGGGTCGGGCCAACGATGGGGGTGCCGTCCGGCGTGTTGGGGCGCAGGCCGGTCCAGAACTCCGCCTTCGACAGATCGCCGCCGCGCGGGAACAGATCGCTGACGACATGGTCGAGCGGGCCGCGACGGCTCTGGCGCAGCGTCAGGTCGAAGCCGGTCAACTCCGCCGTGCCGCCGACGCGGATGCGGTCGCCCAGACGGGTCACAGCGATCTTGTGGGTTTCGTCCATCACGGTCGATTCCGGCGCGCCCGACGGATCGGTGATCGGCAGGGTCAACGAGTAACCCTTAACCGGGTAGACCGGCAGCTTCAGGCCGAAACCCTTGACCAGCTTGGGCGAATAGCTGCCCATGGCGACGACGTAGGCGTCAGCGGTCAGCGTGCCTTGATCGGTGACGACGCCCGTCACCTTGGTCCCGTCGCCCTCCAGCCCGCGAATGGTCACGCCGTAGCGGAACGTGACCCCGCGCTTGGCGGCGAAATCGGCCAGACGGTTGGTGAACATGAAGCAATCGCCGGTCTCGTCGCCCGGCAGCAGCAGCCCGCCGACCAGCTTGTCCTTGACCATGCCCAGCGCCGGTTCGACCGACGACAGGCCGTTGCGATCGTGCAGGCTGAAGGGAACGCCGAAGCGCTCCAACACCGCCATGTCGTAACCGGCGGAATCCATCTGCTTTTGCGTGCGGAAAACCTGCAACGTGCCCTTGGTCCGCTCGTCATAGGTGATGCCGGTTTCGGCGCGCAGGGCCTTCAGGCAATCGCGGCTGTATTCGGCGATGCGGACCATGCGGGTCTTGTTGAGCTGATAGCTGGTCTCGTTGGCGTTCATCAGCAGCTTGAGGCACCAGGACCACAGGGCCGGGTCCAGCTTCGGACGGATGACCAGCGGCGAATGCTTCATCGTCAGCCACTTGACGGCCTTCAGCATCAGGCCCGGCGCCGCCCACGGGGCGGAATAGCCCGGCGACACCTCGCCCGCGTTGGCGTAGCTGGTTTCCAGCGCCGGGCCGTCCTGGCGGTCGATCACCGTCACCTCGTGACCGGCGCGGGCCAGATAATAGGCCGTGCTGACACCGATGACGCCGCTGCCAAGAACGATCACGCGCATAAGACTGGCCTCCGAAGCTGGAAAATTCATCTTGGACACAAGAGTTAGCAAACGGGATGCCAAGTGCCGAACATGGCGGGATGGTTGGAGTCTGTCCGGTTTCGTGGCGGGCGCGCTGTATCGAAATGTTTACGGAGCGAGGGTGAGTTGAGGGATGTTTTGTTGAAAATCAGGTGGTTGAGCGCTCTGTAAAGATTTTGATACGGTGTATGTGATTTGTTACAGTGGTCGCGTGTCTTGCCCCCTCCCTAACCCTCCCCCGCCTCTAGCGGGAGAGGGTACTGCCGCCGCTGGTCCGCAAGGCCCCCTCTCCCGCGAAGCGGGGGAGGGTTGGGGAGGGGGCAAGCCGGTCTGCGCCCCTCAACGCCGGAGCCGTCCATGCGCATCGAAGTCCTCTTCACCGACCGCGTCGGCATCGCGCACGAGATCCTGGCGGTGCTGGCGGCGCGGCGCTTGAACGTCGTCGGGGTGGAGGTTGATCCGCCGCACATCCACATCGACGCGCCCGGCCTGGACCCCGCCACCCTGCCCGCGCTCGACTCCGCCTTGCGCGTGGTCGCCGGGGTGCGGCGGGTGGCCGCCATCGACATGATGCCGGGAACCCGGCGGCGTTTGCATCTGGACGCGCTGCTCGCCGCCCTGCCCGATCCGGTGCTGGCGGTGGATCGCGGCGGGCGGGTGGTGGTGGCGAACGCCGCCGCCGCGCGCGTGGCCAGCGTTTCGGAAAACGCGCTGTCCGGCGTCGATCTCGGCGCGCTGTTCGGCGATCCCGGCCTGACCGCCGATCTGCTCGCCGGAGGGTTCCGCATCGCCAACCGCGAGGCGACGCTGAACGGCCAGCCCTTCCTGATCGACGTCACGCCGATCATCGACGTCAAGGCGGCAAGCGAGCCGGAGGGGGCGGTCATCACCCTGTTCGCCCCGGCCCGGCTGGGCGAACGGCTGGACGCCTTGCAGAATTTTGACGAGGGCGGTTTCGACAAAATTCTCGGAGATTCCCCGCCGATGCGCGGCTTGAAGGCGCGCGCCGCCCGCGTCGCGGCGGTGGAGGCGCCCTTGCTGATTTTGGGCGAGACCGGCACCGGCAAGGAGTTGATCGCCCACGCCTGCCACCGCGCCAGCCCGCGCGCCGACAAACCCTTTCTGGCGTTGAACTGCGCCGCCGTGCCGGAGAATCTGGCGGAAAGCGAGCTGTTCGGCTACGCCCCCGGCTCCTTCACCGGGGCGCAGCGCGGCGGCAAGCCGGGGCTGCTGGAACTGGCCCATGGCGGCACCGTGTTTCTGGACGAAATCGGCGAGATGTCGGCCTATCTCCAGGCCAAGCTGCTGCGCTTCCTCAACGACGGCAGTTTCCGCCGGGTTGGCGGCGAGCGGGAGCAGAAGGTGGACGTCCGCGTCATCAGCGCCACCCACCGGGCGCTCGAAACGATGGTCGCCGACCACAGCTTTCGCGAGGATCTGTTTTACCGGCTGAACGTGCTGACCCTGCACGCGCCACCCTTGCGCGAGCGGGGCGACGACATCCTGTCGCTCGCCCGCCACTTCATCGGGCGCGCTTGCGCCCAGGCCCGCCGCCCGCCCTGCCGTTTGACGGCGGCGGCGGGGGCGGCACTGCTGGCCAACCGCTGGCCGGGCAACGTCCGGCAATTGGAAAACGTCATCTTCCGCGCGGTGACGATGAGCGACGGCGCCTTTCTCGACGCCGCCGATCTGGAACTGGCGGGCGCCCATATGGCCGCCGCCGTGGACGTGGCGGAAGACGCCGAGGCTTGGGAAACAGCGGTGGAAAGCTTCGAGCGGGGCTTGCTGCGTCGGCTCTACCCACGCTTTCCCTCAAGCCGCAAACTGGCGGCCCGCCTGCAAACCTCCCACACCATGATCGCCAACAAGCTGCGCAAATACGGGATCCCGGAGCGGTGAGACAGGCCGCGCTCGCGCTAGCCCCCTCCCCGGCCCTCCCCCGCGTTGCGGGAGAGGGAGTCTTGATCCTCCGTCGGCGTTCAGCGGAGTTCCCTCTCCCGCCAAAGGCGGGGGAGGGCTAGGGAGGGGGCAACGCAACGCGCGCCTAATCCCCCCTCAATCCGCCGTCACCGAACGGATTTCGTCGGCGCTGAAGCGCTGCTGCTCCTCCATCACCATTTGCGACAGGTCGCGCTTCAGGCGGTTGAACTCCGCCGACGCGCCGTCGCGCGGGCGGGGCATGTCCACGCGGACGTCCTGCTTGATGGTGCCGGGCCGGTAGGTCATGACGATGATGCGGTCGGCCAGATAGATGCTTTCCTCGATGGAATGGGTGACGAACAGGATGGTCTTGCCGACCTCCTCCCAAATCCGCAGCAGTTCGTCCTGCAAGGTCCGGCGGGTCAGGGCGTCGAGCGCGCCGAACGGCTCGTCCATCAGCAGGATCGGGCTGTCGAGCGCCAGAACGCGGGCGATGGCGACGCGCTGGCGCATGCCGCCCGACAGATCCTTGGGGTAACGGTTGCGAAAATCCTGAAGATGCAGCTTCTCCAACAGCGCCTCGACCCGCGCGGCGATGTCGGCCTTGCCCATCTTCTTGATCTGCAAGCCGAAGGCGACGTTTTCGGCGACGGTCATCCAGGGGAACAGCGCGTATTCCTGAAAGACCATGCCGCGATCCGGCCCCGGCCCCGTCACCGCCTTGCCGTCCGCCGTCACCGTGCCGCGCGTCGGCGGCTGAAACCCGGCGACCGCGTTCAACAGGGTGGATTTGCCGCAGCCCGACGGGCCGAGAAGGCAGACGAACTCCCCCTTGCGGATGTCCAGATCGATGCCCTGAAGGGCGACTATCTTTTGCGCGCCGACGGTGAAGATCTTCTCCACGCCGCGCACCTGAATCTGCGACGGCGCGGCAGGGCTGACGGCAGTGGTGGCGGCGGTCATGGCGGCGTAATCCTGGGTCATTTTCAACAAAGTGGCCATTGCGACGTCTCCCCGCTTCATTGGCTGTCCAGGCCGCGATGCCAACGCAGCAGGTGGTTGTTCAGGCGGTTCATGGCGATGTCGATGGCCAACCCCAGCAGGCCGATGGTGAACATCCCGGCGATGATCTTGTCCGACCACATGAACTCGCGCGCTTCCAGGATGCGGAAGCCCAACCCGGCGTTGACCGCGATCATCTCCGACACGATGACGACGATGAAGGCGGTGCCAATGCCGATCCGCGCGCCCGCCAGAATGTAGGGCGTGGCGGCGGGCAGGATGACGCGCAGGAACATGGTGGCTCGCCCGGCCCCCAGATTGCGCGCGGCGCGCAGATAGATGCCGTCCACATGGCGCACCCCGGCGATGGTGTTCATCAGAACCGGAAAGAAGGCGCCGATGGCGATCAGGAAGATGGCGGGCGCGTTGCCCAAGCCGAACCACAGGATGGCGAGCGGGATGTAGGCGATGGGCGGGATCGGGCGCAGCACCTGCAACAGCGGGTCCATCAGCCCGTAAACCCGGTCGCTGGTCCCCATCGTCAACCCCAGCGGCAGGGCCAGCCCGGCGCCGACGGCGAAGCCCAGCACCACGCGGTAGAGGCTGGACCACGCGTCGGTCAGCATCTCGCCCGACAGCGCCCAGAGGAACCAACTGGATTGCGCCGGGTCGAACGGCTCGGAGGGCAGCAGATAAGCCCACCAGCGGACGACCACGGCGACCGGCGAGGGCAGCACCACCGGGTTTATCAAGCCGGACGAGGACAGCGCTTGCCAGAAGGCGATCACAATCAGCGGAACGATGGCGCCGCGCAGAAAAGACGCGGCGGAGAGTTTGGATTGGGCGTTGGACATCGGGAATTCCTTCCGGCAAGCGGGACGGGATCAGTTGGTCTTGACCGACGCCTTCGCCTTGGCCAGCAGGTCCAGCTTGACCCAATCGGCGGCCTTGGGCGGGTTTTCCATCCGCCCAACCCCGTATTTCTGCATCAGATCCGTGGTGGTCTGGACATGCTCGATCGACAGATCATAGGAGAAGGGCGAATTGCCGATGGCGTCCTTGTAATCCTCGCTGCTGATCTGGCCCTTGAAGATCTTCTCGCGGACGTAGGATTCCGCCAAAGCCGGTTGGGCGATGAAGGTCGCCGTCGCTTCGACAAAGCAGCGGATCAACCGTTCGGCCACCTCCGGCTTGGTCTTGTAAAAGCTTTCGGTGACGACCAGGGAGCGCACCGGCTCGCCCAGTTCGGTGTCGTAGGGCTTGATGACCTCGACGCCGAAGCCCTTGTTGATGGCTTGGCTGGATTGCGGTTCGGATTGCGACATGGCGTCGATGTTGCCGGACAGCAGCGCCTGATTCATGTCGGCGTAGGCCATATAGGTGATCTGCACGTCCTTGCCGGGGCGATCCGACCAGGTCAAACCATGCTTGGCCAGTTCGGCCAGCAAAACCAGCTCCTGCGCGCCGCCGCGCGGGGTGGCGACCTTCTTGCCCTTCAGATCGGCGACGCTCTTGATGCCCGCGCCCGGCTTGGCGACGATGCGCGCGCCGCCCTTGGCGAAACCGGCCACCGCGTAGATCGGCACGCCCGACGCCCGTCCAGCGATGGCCGCGTCCACCGCGCTGGCGGCGACGTCGATTTCCCCGGCGACGATGGCGGGCAGAATGTCGATGCCCTTGGGGAAGACCCGCTCGTCGATCTTCAGATCGTACTTTCCGGCGATCTCCTTCATGTAGGAGACCGCGCCGTAATGGGCGAATTTCAGATTGCCGAGTCGGACCAGATCGGCGGCGCTGGCGGTCGGCGAGGCAAGCGCGGCGGCCAACGCGGCGGCGGCGAGCAGGCTGGTCTTGAGCATCATTCTCTCCCAAAGGCGTTCATCCGCAACACCCCGCTGCGGTTGGCTCCCTTAAGAGCAAACTCCGTGCCGCGCGCTGTTGGCGCTCCAAACAATTGAAAACACTGTGGGGAATTCCTCACCGCCACAGCGCGGTCGGCGGAAATCCGCTGATAGGCGGATCGGCATAAGCGGATTTCCGCCGATGGCCGCGTCATGCTTCCCCTGCGCGGCCCCATGCGACGACGAGTCATCGCAGCGCAACGGAAAAGGGTGTAAAGATGCTGCACCTGCGAACCAACAAGGAATAAGGGACAATGACCGAGAGCAATGCGGCTGCCGTGGTTCAGACCGTTGGCGTCATTGGGGCTGGCACGATGGGCAATGGCATCGCCCAGGTCAGCGCCGTCGCCGGCCTGACCGTCGTGATGATCGACATTTCCGACGAGGCGGTGGCCCGTGGTCTGAAGACCATCGGCGGCAGCCTCGACCGTCTGGTGAAGAAAGAAAAGATGACGGTCGAAGCGCGCGACGCCGCGCTGGCCCGCATCACCGCCACCACCGACAAGGCCGCGCTGGCGGCTTGCGATCTGGTGATCGAGGCGGCGACCGAGAACGAAGCGCTGAAGCTGAAGATCCTGAAGGATCTGATTCCGGTCCTGAAGCCCGAGGCGATGATCGCGACGAACACCTCGTCGATCTCCATCACCAAGCTGGCGGCGGCGACCGACCGTCCCGACCGCTTCATCGGCATGCATTTCTTCAACCCGGTGCCGCTGATGGCCCTGTTGGAGCTGATTCGCGGCCTCCAGACCTCCGACGCCACCCACGCGGCGGCGATGGAGTTCGCCAAGCGGGTCGGCAAGGCGCCGATCACCGCCAAGAACAGCCCCGGCTTCGCCGTCAACCGCATCCTCTGCCCGATGATTAATGAGGCGATCTTCGCCCTTCAGGAAGGGCTGGCGACCGCCGAGGACATCGACGCGGGCATGAAGCTTGGCTGCAACCACCCGATTGGCCCGTTGGCGCTGGCCGACATGATCGGTCTGGACACCATGCTGTTCATCATGGACGTGTTCTATCAGGGCTTCAACGATCCGAAATACCGCGCCGCGCCGCTGTTGAAGGAAATGGTCGACGCTGGGCAGTTGGGTCGCAAGTCGGGCAAGGGCTTCTTCGACTACACCGCCAAGTAACCGACAATTTTGCGATTGCACGCCGCCGCCGCGTCCCACGACGCGACGGCGGCGCTGTTTTGTGGTTTTGTTGTTCGTCGCAGAGGTCGCGCGACATTTTCCCACTTGCGTTGGAGCGGTGGCCTGCACAAGCTTGTCCCCGAACCGTTTCCTCCCATCCGTCGCCCGCGCCCATTGTCCGTGGGACGCCACATTCAGGAGAACAGCATGTCGATCCGGCAGTTGGCCCCCGCCCTTGCGGTTCTGACCCTTTTGGCCTCCCCGGTCAGCGCCGCCGAAGGGGGGGCGCCCTCCTCCTCCTCGTGGATGGGGACCATCGCCACGGTGGTGGTCGGCGGCGCCATCGGCGCGGTCGCCCTGCCCTATGTCCTGCCGGCGGCGGCCCCGGCGGTTGGCGGCGCCTTCACCTCGGCGGGCGCGGCGATCCAGGGGGCGGCCCCGGCTGTCGGCACGCTGGTGCTCGATTCCGCCGTCGCGGCTGGAGCCTTCGTGTCGAACGTGTCGTCGTCGGCCACCAGCTATGTCCTGGCCCAGCCGGTGGCCAACCAGGCCGCCATCGGCGGCGCCATCGGCGCCGTGTTCGCCTTGGGCATGCGCTGAGTTTGAAACGGACGGGGTCGCGTCGGTCAAATCACTGACGCGCCCCTGTCATACGTCTGTCACGTCCTTCGGATACCCTGCCGCCGCGACGCGATCCCGCGTCGCCAAGGGAAGGGTAGGATCCGTGCCTGATTCGTCCGCTGTCATCGTCATCCGTTCCTCCACCGAGGCGGATGTTCCGGCGATGTTGGAGATTTACGGCTACCACATCCAAAACGGCCTCGGCCCCTTCGACATCGAGCCACTGCACCCCGACGAGTTGAAGCGCCGCCGCAAGGCGATGCTGAAACGCCGTCTGCCGCATCTGGTCGCCGAGATTGATGGAACGGTGGTCGGTTACGCCTACGCCGCGCCCTTCCGCAAGCGCCCGGCCTACCGCTACACGGTCGAACACTCGATCTACGTCCACAAGGATTTTCGCGGCATGGGCATCGGGCGGCGTCTGCTGCCCGCCCTGATCGAGGCCCTGGAAAAGACCAACAGCCGCCAGATGATCGCGGTGGTGGACAGCGCCAACGCCCCGTCCCGCCGTCTGCACGAGGCTTGCGGCTTTGTCGAGGCGGGGGTCCTGCGCTCGGTCGGCTTCAAATTCGGACGTTGGACCGACAGCGTGTTTTTGCAACGCGCGCTCGGCGCCGCCGATTGGCAGTTGCCCGACGATCATTTGGGCGGCACCGTCCAAGCGGGCGAATAAGCCCGCCTTTTCTGTTTTCCGTCGCATCTTCGCACCCGCCACCCAGTCCCCGGAGTCCCGGCATGGAATTCTTTCGTCGCTTCAATGTCCTGATCTGCGCGCCGAACTTTGAGGTGGATGAGCTGGAAGGCGTCCGGCTCCAGCAGATTCTGTCGGAGGTGGAGCGGCTGGGCTTCCAGGTCGTGCGGACCCGCCGGGTCGAGGACGCCGAACTGGCCATCCGCACCGACGCCGCCATCGGCTGCATGATCGTCGATTGGGGCAAGCGCGGGATGGACGGCAAGAACGCCTCGCTGATCGCGCTGGCCCGCGCGCGCGGGCTGGAAATGCCGATCATCCTGCTGGTGCGCCGCCAGCGGTTGGAAAACATCCCGGTGGACGTGCTCAACCAGGTGGACGGTTATGTCTTCCTGGCCGAAGAAACCCCGGAATTCATCGCCAAAAATCTGGTCAGCCGCCTGAAGCAATACGCCGAAACGCTGAAAACCCCCTTCTTCGGCGCGCTGGTCGATTACGCCGAAGAGGGCAACCAATTGTGGACCTGCCCCGGCCACAATGGCGGCATCTTCTACAACCGCAGCCCCATCGGGCGGATTTTCGTCGAGCATCTGGGCGAGGCGGTGTTCCGCGACGACATCGACAATTCGGTGTTGGAGATGGGCGACCTGTTGATCCACGAAGGCCCGGCGCTGAAGGCGCAGAAGGAGGCCGCCGTCATTTTCGGGGCGGAGCGCACCTATTTCGTGCTGAACGGCACCTCGGCCTCCAACAAGATCGTGCTGTCGGCCCTGGTGGCCGAAGATGATCTGGTGCTGTTCGACCGCAACAACCACAAGGCGGCCCATCATGGCGGCCTGTTCCTGGGCGGCGGCATCCCGATCTTCCTGGAAACCGACCGCAACGCCTATGGCTTGATCGGCCCCATCGACCATGAGGCGCTGGACGAGGAACGCATCCGCGAGAAGATCCGCAAGAACCCGCTGGTCAAAGACCCGGACGCATGGAAGCGCGAACGTCCCTTCCGCGCGGCGGTGATCCAGCAATGCAGCTACGACGGCACCATCTACAGCGCCGAAGCCATTTTGGCGAAGATCGGCCATCTCTGCGACTACATCCTGTTTGACGAGGCGTGGGCCGGCTTCCTGAAATTCCACCCGCTGTTCAAGGGCCGCTTCGCCATGGGGCTGGACCAGTTGGGCGAGGGGCATCCCGGCATCATCGCCACCCAATCGACGCACAAGCAGTTGGCCAGCTTCTCGCAAGCCTCGCAAATCCATGTGAAGGACAGCCATCTCGGCAAACAGCGCCGCCGGGTGGAGCATCGCCGTTTCAACGAAACCTTCCTGCTGCACGCCTCGACCTCGCCCTTCTACCCGCTCTTCGCCTCGCTGGACGTCGGCGCGCAGATGATGAAGGGCCGCTCCGGCGAAGTGCTGTGGGACGACACCATCCGCTTGGGCATTGAGCTGCGCAAAAAGATCCGCGCGATTCATCACGAGTTCGAGGGGCGCGAGAGCGACCCGGCCCGCCGCTGGTTCTTCGACCCCTTCGTCCCGGATCGGACGGTGGTGAACGGCGTCGAGATGGCGTGGGAGGATGCGCCGACCGACGAGCTGGTCGCGAACGTTCACCATTGGGAGTTCGCCCCCGGCGCGGATTGGCACGGCTTCAAGCATGTCGCGCCCGGCTACGCGATGACCGATCCGAACAAGCTGACCCTGCTGACCCCCGGTTTCAACCGCAAGACCGGGGCCTATGAGGATCACGGCATCCCCGCCCCGGTTCTGGCGCAGTATCTGCGTGAAAACCGCATCGTCCCGGAAAAGAACGATCTGAACTCCATCCTGTTCCTGCTGACGCCGGGCGTGGAATCGAGCAAGGCGGGGACGCTGCTCAGCGGGCTGGTCGCCTTCAAGCGGTTGCACGACGACAACGCCCTGTTGGAAGACGTGATCCCCGAATTCGTCGCCAAGCGGGCCAAGCGCTACACCGGAATCCGGCTGCGCGATTTGTGCGGCGCCATGCACGCCTATTACCGCGAGGCGGGCACCAGCCAGTTGCAGCGGAACATGTTCCGCCCGAACCATCTGCCCGACATGGTGATGCCGCCGCGCGAGGCGACGCGCCATCTGGTGCGCAACAACGTCGATTACGTGCCGATTGAAGAGGCGGTGGGGCGCGTCGCCACCACGCTGTTCGTCGTCTACCCGCCGGGCATCGCCACCGTGGTTCCCGGCGAACGGCTGGACGAGCGCGCCCGCCCGATGATCGAGTATTTGAAGATGTTCCAGGAAGGCGCCAACCGCTTCCCCGGCTTCGACAACGAGATCCAGGGCCTGTACCGCGAAACCGGCGAGGATGGCCGGATCCGCTTCTACACCTATGTCGTGCGCGAATAAGTACTGACGCGCAAAAGGCCCGCCGCGCTTCCCATTCAAACGGGAAACGCGGCGGGCCTTCGTCGTTTCAGGCCCTTGCCTTGCGGCTCAATGCCGGACGGCCATTCGCCCAGTGTCGATCCGGGCGATGGCGGGCAGGCCACGCAGGAAGTCGGCCCCGGTGTTGGTCGCTTCGATCAGGACATGACCGCAACGGTCTTGGCCACGCACGCGCGCCTCGCGCGCCATGCCGGCGGTGCGGACCGCTTCCGACAATTCGGACACGGCTTTCCACACGCGGGCGCGGTGTTCGGCGGCGCTGGCGCAACCCGACGGGTCCGCGACAGCCAGAGTGACGGTAAAGGAATGCAATTCGATCGCCATGGCGGCACCACAAAAGACGGATGTGGAGGAGGGAGTGAGAACCCCGGATGTCTTCCGGCCCCTGGGATCGAGAAACTCAGTCGTATTTCGGAAGCTTCGTCAGAACAATCTGGCTGATAAGGCCACCCAACAGGCCGATCACGCGCTGTTCGCCGCGCGTGCGCAGATCCCGTTCCGGGCCGTCCGCGCGTCTGGTTGCTGGTTGGGAGAGAAACACACACTCAGCGCCCACCCGTCTGGGCGGCGTTGCTTCACAGGCCAGGGCGGTTCGCACCGTGCCGCAGGCCAGATTTTTCAGAACCATGGATGGCACCTTCCCACGCGCGAGTTACGATTGTTGGTTACGCTAACAAACTAGTCCTTTGGGCCGAGTTCGGCAACGGGGCCTAGGCCCATGGGCTGTGACAATTCCTCGGCCATGGCCAATTCGTCACACCCAATTCGCCACACCGGACCGCCGCCGCCCGACACGCCCCTCTCCTACGCCCCTGCGAGGCTTTGTGGAAGAGAACATGCGGGCGACGGCTTTATTCCGCCCGTGATTTTTTTGTGAAGCCGCCCCGGCGAAAATGAGGGGGCTTCAGGTCTTGATCGTGCCGTCCGGCGCAGCGGAGGGGGCGACCGGCGCGGCGGGCGGGGTGGATGGGGCGGGCGTCGGCGCAGGGGTCGGCAAAGGCGGCAAACGCCAGCCCTCGACCGCGCGTTTCAAGGCGTCCAGCTTGGCTCCGGCGTTGTCGCGCGCCTCGTTGACCGTGCTGGTGATGGCGGCGCACAGCTCCGCCCGGCGCTTGGGATCGTTGCGGCTGGCCTCGATGGCGCGGGCAACATCGTCGGTGTTGCCCTCCGGCGTCGCGTTGGACGCGGGCGGGACCGCTTTCGGATCGATGCCCAGCAGCGGCAGCAGATAGTCGCGCCCCTTCTCACGCGCCAGGGCCAGAGCCTTGTCGCCGAACAGTTCGGCGGCGGCCATCCCGGAATCCCACGCCCCCAGCGCCGCCGAGACGGTCGGGCTGCATTGGGCCGTGGGATCCTTCGCCGCGCCTTGCGCCTGCGCGGCCAACGGGGACAGGGCGAGCAGGCTGGCGACGGTCACGGCGATGGCTGTGGTCCGGGTTGCGATGAGGCGGGCGGCGATGGAGCGGGCGGCAAGGCGTGTCATGGTCGGCGTCCCTCGTTCGGGTGTCTCCGACATGTAGGCAAGCGCGCGCCCCCTGTCCATAAGCCGCCGCGCGACCGGCGACGGAACGACGCAACCGGCGCAAATTATGACGAATTCATGACAGCCCCCGCTGCACACGCGCCCGAACCATGCTATGAGCAGCCCAACCCTTCACGCCCAAGACACGAGACCTTGTCCCATGCTGCTCCGCGCATTCCGTTCGCTGATGCCGAAGGAGGAACGCTTCATCGACCAGTTCGTCGGGCAGGCTCGCCACATCGTGGCCGCCGCCGTCGCGCTGGAAGCGGTGATGGACGCCACCCCCGAGGAACGCCCCCAGCGCATCGCGGCCCTGAAGCGCGTCGAAAAAGACGCCGACCACATCGCCAAGGAGGCCGTGCGGGATCTGCACCGGGCCTTCATCACGCCGTTCGACCGCTCCGACATTCTGGCGCTCATCAACGCGCTGGACGACGCCATCGACCTGATGGACGAGGTGCCGCGCCACGCCACCCTCTATGGGGTCGAACGCGTTGACGAGCCGATGCGCCAGTTCGTCGCCCTGATCCACCAGCAGGCCAATGTTCTGGTCGAATTGATGCCGTTGCTGGGCGCCATCGCCCGCAACGCCGACCGCATCGGCCCGTTGTGCGGTCGCCTGTCGGATCTGGAGGATCAGGCCGACGACATTCTGCGCGGCGCCCTGCAATCGCTCATCAACGAACGTCCCGACATGATCGCCTTCCTGGGGCGGCGCGAGCTGTATGAAAAGCTTGAGGCCGTCACCGACCGTTGCGACGATGTCGGCGACCTTGTCGCGGGCATCATGCTCGATCACGTGTGAGGCGGCGGCGATGGACGCCCTTCATCTTGGCATGCCCGCGCTGATTGTCATCATCGTGGTGGCGTTGGCCTTCGACTTCATCAACGGGTTGCACGACGCGGCGAACTCCATCGCCACCGTCGTGTCCACCCGCGTTCTGTCCCCGAAGCTGGCGGTCGCCTGGGCGGCCTTCTTCAACTTCATCGCCTTCCTGTTTTTTGGCCTGCACGTCGCCACCACCATCGGCACCGGGCTGGTTGAACCCTCGGTCATCGACCCGGCGGTGATTTTGGGGGCGCTGTGCGGGGCCATCGGCTGGAACCTGTTCACCTGGTGGCTGGGTTTGCCCTCCTCCAGTTCGCACGCGCTGGTTGGCGGGCTGGCGGGCGCCGGCATAGCCAAGGCCGGTTTGGGGGCCATCGTCTCCAGCGGCTTCACCAAGACCACCATCGCCATCGTGCTGTCCCCGACCATCGGGCTTCTGCTGGCGCTGCTGCTGATGCTGATCCTGTCCTGGGCGCTGCGCAAGGCCCCGCCCTTCGCGGTGGATCGGCAGTTCCGCCATTGGCAGTTGGTGTCAGCCGCGCTCTACAGCCTGGGCCATGGCGGCAACGACGCGCAAAAGACCATGGGCATCATCGCCGTCCTGCTGTTCAGCCAAGGGATGCTGGGCGAGACCTTCCATGTTCCCTTCTGGGTCATCCTGTCCTGCCAGTTGGCGATGGGGCTGGGAACCTTGATGGGCGGCTGGCGGATCGTCCGCACCATGGGATCGCGCATCACCGATCTGAAGCCGTATCAGGGCTTCTGCGCCGAAACCGCCGGGGCCGTCACCCTGTTCGGCGCGACATGGCTGGGCATTCCGGTGTCCACCACCCACACCATCACCGGGGCCATCGTCGGAGTCGGCTCCGCCCGCCGGACGTCGGCGGTGCGCTGGGGGTTGGCGGGCCGAATCGTCTGGGCTTGGGTGCTGACAATCCCCGCATCCGGGGCGGTTGCTTACGTGTCTTATCTTCTGGCGGCGGCGGCGTTGACGCCATAAACGAAAAAAGCGCGTGTGGCGAACGGGTTGAGCCGTTCGCCACACCGTCGGCCTTGACCGGAACGAAAGGGGACGGCAGAATCACGGCGGTCGAGACAGGACAATGTTTATGCCGCAGATCGAGCACACCGACCAAGGCGAGCAGTATGTTCTTCCGGGCACCGAGCGCCGGACAGTCCCCGGTTTGCCTTACGCGGCGGAGCCGGACGGCCAATTGACCTTGCCCTTTTACGCGCCGCCCGGCGAGGATGAACGTCGGGTCCGCCCCAGCGGCGCCCCCCCGATGGTGGACCGCGTGTCCAGCAAAGACGACGCCAAGCGAGCCAGCGGTCTGTTCGGGCGTCGTCTGGCCCATTTCCCGCACGCCTTCGACCCGGCCTGAGTCACACCGTTTCAGCGGACGCCTTCGCGATCACCCGCGCCACCTCTTGCAGCAACAGGCTGCGGTCGTAAGGCTTGCCGATGGCGCCGTTCATCCCGGCTTCCTCGCACAGCGCAATTTCACTCGGCAGATTTCCAGCGGTCAGGGCCAGAATCGGCACTTGGCCGCGCGGCGGCGGCATGGCGCGAATCAGGCGCGTCGCTTCCAACCCATCCATCCCTGGCATCGACACGTCCATCAGGACCAAATCATAGTCGGCGTCCGTCATCGCCTGCACCGCCGCAGCGCCATCGGCGACCAAATCCAAATGATAGCCGCTGTCGCGGAAGATGGCGGACAGCAATTCCCGATTGATTTCCAGATCTTCGGCCACCAGCAGACGCGGCGCGCGACTCACCGTCGGTGAGGTCGTCGACCCGGCAGGACGCCATCCGCACAAGTGAATGATCTGGTTTTTCAACTCCCCAATGTCATAAGGCTTGGCGATGATGGCGGCGCCGGAAATCCGCGCCTCATCCGCCGCCACGGCGTGGGGTGGCGATCCAGAGGCCAACAGGATGGGCAGGTCCGGGCGCAAACGTCGGGCATGGTGGGCCAGTTCCACCCCCGTCATGCCCGGCGGCATGACGATGTCGCTGAACAGAAGATCCAGCGCGTCCGGCCCCTGCAAAATCACCAGGGCCTCGTTGGCGTTGGCCGCTTCAATCACCCGATGCCCCCATTCGCGCAGCAAGGCCGACACCCCGCGACGAACGGTCGGATCATCCTCGATCAAGGCGATGGTCAAGCCACGCTGTCGTCCTTCGTTCAGCGTGGGAGCGGATTGACCGGGCAGCAGAACGCGAAGGCCGGGCAACTGGACCAAGGCCGTGGTTCCCTTCCCCACCCCACTGGTCAATGACAGGCTTCCGCCATGCAGTTCAACCAACCGTTTGGTCAGCGGCAACCCCAAGCCGGTTCCCTCGATCCGTTGGTTGACGCTGGTTTCCACCCGCGCGAACGGTTCCATCACCCGGCCCAAATCCTCTGTGGCGATGCCCATCCCGGTGTCGGTGACGCGGATCGCCAAAGCCCCGTCCTCAAGGGCGGCGGACACCGTGACCGACCCGCCGGACGGCGTGTATTTCACCGCGTTGCTGACCAGATTGAGGATGATTTGCCGCAGACGCCGTTCGTCGGCGCGCAGGAAACGCACCTCCGGAGCCACCTGCACAGCCAGGACCACCCCGGCCCGCTCCGCGCGGGGGGTCAACAGGCGGGTGGCGAAGCTGGCCGACGCCTCAAGATCGACGATGCTTTCCTCAAGCCGCAGGGCGCCAACCTCAGATTTCGCGTGATCGAGGATTTCGTTGATGAGTTCCAGAAGATGTTGACCGGAATCCCGGACATTGATGGCGAAACGGCGGTACTGCGGCGAACCGACCGGGCCTTCGGACTCCCGCGCGATCAAATCGGAAAAGCCGATGATGGCGTTCAACGGCGTGCGCAATTCGTGGCTGAGTCCCGCGAGGAACTGCCCCTTGCTGCGGTTGGCGGCCTCGGCGGTCTGTCGCGCGGTGTCGGCGGCTTCTTTGGCCTCGCGCAACGCCTTGGCCAGACGGGAGATTTCATCGCGTTCGGCGCTGGCCCGCGCAGCCGACGCGCGGGCTTCGGTCAATTGCAAGTGTGTCCGCCGCTCGCGGTCAAGATAGCGAAGCCCCCACGCCATGGTCAGCAGAACCGCCAGCATCCCGATCCCGGTTTCCAACAGCGTGTGCAGGCTGCGCTGCCGCCAATCCGCCAGCCCCCGGTCCCGATCAATCCCCGTCAAAACGATCAAGCCGTAATCGCGCACCGTGCGGTAGGCGGCGATCCGCGTCATGCGGTCCAAAGGCGATGCGGACAGGAACAGCCCCTCCGGAGCGTCCTTCAGCTTTTCTTGAAACAATGGCCCGGTGGCGATGCTCTTGCCCACCGCGTCCTGCATGTTGGGACGTCGGGACACAACGTCGCCCGTGTTGCGGTAGACGCCGATCAACGGGTTGTAGTCAAAGCCCAGAAGATCGTAAAAGTCGGTGAGATGCGCCACGTTCATCACCGCCAGAACAACGCCGAGAGCCTTGCCCGCGTCGTCGCGCAACGGACGGGCTAGGGTGAAGACAAAATGGCCGCCTTCTCCCCGGTCTGCCGTCGCCGGACCAACGAACAGGGTGACGCCATTTTGCAGGGCCTGCGTGTAATCGCGAATTGGCGCCTGACGGCCAGGGTAGCTCGCCGATTCCAGAATGGTTTTGCCATCCGCCGAGACCACCCATAACGACTCGCCGCCTTCAAGATGGGCCGCGTATTCGCGCAGGCGCTTCCAATTGTCGATGCTGCGCACAGCGTCAAGGCTGCCCGATTCGCCGACCATCGCCGCCACATGATCGAGCGACACCGACGCGGTGCGAATCACACGGTGGACATGCTCGTCCACCACCTTGGCCATATCACGGACCAGAGCGTACCGGCGTTGCAAGGTGTCTTCATAATCACGGTAAACGACGTGAGCCGCGTTCCCCGCCATCGCGGACAGAACGATCGCCACCATGACAACGCTTCGTCCAACGCGGCCCACCGCGCCCCCCAGCCACAGCCTACACGCTCGTGTTCAAAAAGAACTTCGGTATCAAAGTAACACGATCTGACCAATCACCGCTGTTTTTTCAGCGCGCCTTCATTCCCTGGAAGGAAAGCCGGATGATTGGGCGACATGCTGATTCAAGACAGCGAAGGCGCGCTCCAGGCGCTTCAACAGCGACGGAAGTTCGGCATGGCGTCCGGCACGAATGGCGCTTTCCGCCGCTTGCGCCAAAGCCGCGATGTCGACCGCCGACAGATTGCCCGCCGCCCCTTTGAGAGCGTGCAAGGCGTTGGTTGCCCTCTCGCTGTCGCCATCACGAAGCCGTTCGCGGACTTCCGCCGCCGATTGGGAAAACTCGTCAACGAAGCGTGGCAGCAATTGCGCCAGCAACACGCCATCGTCGCCAAGACGCCGTGCCGCTTGAACCATGTCGATGCCGGGAATCGCCGTCGGCCCCTCGTCTCTCCCAGCCACGCGGGACGCCGACGCCGCTGACGCATGGCGGCGGATGCATCGCACCGCCTCATCGACATCAAAGGGCTTGGTGATGAAATCATTCATGCCGACCTGTTCAGCGTGCTTGCGCTCCTCGGCCAAGGCGCCCGCCGTCAGGGCGATGATCGGCAACGCCGTCAGGCCCAAATCCTGGCGGATTCGCTTGGTGGCCTCATAACCATCCATCACCGGCATGTGAACATCCATCAGCACGGCGTCGAACGCCTCAGGCTCGGCGCGCAAACGATCCACAGCTTGCAGTCCATCGCTGACAATCGTGACAACCGCGCCCTCCAGTTCCAGCACGCGCTGGGCGACCGCCTGATTGATGCCGTTGTCCTCGACCACCAACAGGCGCACAGCGACCAAGCGGTCCCTTTGAACCGTCACGACCGGATTGGCCTTGCGGGGAAGCGCCGACGCTCCCAAGCGAACGCGCGCCTCCCTGACCGCGTTGCGCAACGCCGACATGGTCACGGGTTTGACCAGAACCGCATCGACAAACTCCGCCTCGGGCGCATGAAGCAGAATGTCGCGGCTGTAACCTGTGACCATGACGACAACAATCGGTCGCGCGCCCTTCCCGGAAAACTCCCGGATTTGACGGCTGACCGCAAGCGCGTCCAGGTCCGGCATTTTCCAATCCAGAATCAGCGCGTCAAACGGCTTGCCGCGCCGCAGGCGATCCTGCGCCCGCTCCACCGCCTCCTGCCCGGTTTCGGCGATGTCGGGGTTCCATCCCAACGATTGGGCGGTGCGGGCGATGACGTGGCGCGCCGTTTCGTGATCGTCGGCGATCAACACCTCCAGCGGTCGCCGATCACCCGACGACGCCTTTGTCTCCAGGGAAAGCGCCAGAGGCGCGGTGAACCAAAAGCAACTGCCATGACCGGGCTGACTGTCCACCCCGATCTCTCCCCCCATCAGCCCGACCAGTTGCTTGCAAATCGCCAACCCCAATCCCGACCCGCCAAAACGCCGGGTGGTCGATGAATCGGCTTGGCTGAACGCGGCGAACAGCATCGGAACGGCCTCGGCGGCGATGCCGATGCCGCTGTCCTGAACGGAAAACCGCAACAACGCCTCGTTTCCCTCGCCGTCAACCCGCTCAACCCGCAGGATGACCGTCCCCGATCCGGTGAATTTTATGGCGTTGCTGGTCAGGTTGATGAGCACCTGTTGCAACCGCAAGCCATCGCCGATCAGGTCAATCGGCGTGCCGGGCGCCATGTCGATCAGCAACTCCAGATCCTTGTTGCTGGCGTTGATCGACATGATGGTGGACACGGCGTCCAGCACCACCGACAGATCAAACGCCGCAATGTCCAGCTCCAGCCGCCCGGCCTCAACCCGTGAAAAATCCAGGATGTCATTGATGATGGCCAGCAATCCGCGCCCGGATTGCATGAGTTTGTCAACAAAATCCCGCTGTTCGGGGGTCAAATCCGTCCGTCCCAACAAATGCGACAAGCCGAGGATCGCGTTCATCGGCGTGCGGATTTCATGACTCATGTTGGCCAGAAATTCGCTTTTGGCGCGGCTGGCCTTCTCCGCCGCTGTTTGAGCGGTTTGCAAGGCCTCTTCTTTTTCGCGGATGCTGGTGATGTCCCAATTGACGCCGATGACGCTCCGGGCCTTCCCTTCCGCATCATACTCCACAGTTCCAGAGGCCTTGACGTGGCGGACACCGCCGTCCGGTGTGATGACGCGGAACTCACTGTCGAAATCCGTCCCGTCACGCAGGGCCGCCGCCAACTCTCTTTCTATACGTTGGGCATCATCCGGGGCGCACCAGCGACGCCACGCCGCATAATCCAAGTCGGTCGAAGACGCGTCACGTCCATAAATCTGGAACATGCGCTCGTCCCACCGCAGCTTGCGGCTGTCGAGATCCAAATCCCACACGCCGATTCCACCGGCCTTGGTCGCCAGCGCCAGCCGGTTCGACGCCGCCCGCAGGGCGTTTTCCACGTTTTTCAACGGGGTGATGTCGCTCACCAGGACAAAGAAACCAATCACAGCGCCGTTGGAGTCAATGTCGGGAATATAGTGCGCCCAGGTGAAGCCTGTTTCACCATTGGCTTTGGTCAAGGTCCGCTCAAAATGCTGCTGCTCGCCCTGCAACACCCGGTCGATGTAGGGGGCGTTCATCGCGTACAGGCGGTCGCCCAGCAAATCCAGCATGGTCCGGCCAATGATCTGCTCAGGCGGCTTGCCGAACCAGTCAAGATAGGGCTTGTTGGCGAATCGGCAGCGCAGATCAAGGTCCCAATAACCGACCATACCCGGCAAATTGTCGGTGATCGCCTGAACAAAGCGTTGGCTGGCGATCACCCGCTCTTCCGCTTGCAAGCGTTCGGTGAGGTCGACGCCGAAGGACATCGACACGATGTTCTGTCCGATCACCCGGCTGTTTTGCCAGGAAATGACCCGCTTCGCTCCATTCTTGGCCCGGATTTCTCCATCGAACTGGCTGGGCAGCGCTCCGCCATCGGCAAAAATTTTGGCGATGTCCGCCATGCCGTCGCCGACCGCGACGGCGTCGAACCAATTGCGGCCAAGAATCTCACGCGGGGCAAAACCCGTGATCGCCTCCGCCGTTTCGTTGAACATCCGCACGACGCCGTCGCGGTCCAAACCGACCACCAGCACATTGGCCGTTTGGACCAGTTGCCGCGCAAAGTTGCGCTGGGCGACCAACTCATCCTCGTGCCGAGAAAAACGGCGCAGCATCATCACGGCGACCAACGCCAGCAGCCCCAGGACACCGACCTTGAGCAAAGCCTTGTCGCGCCACTCCGCGACAACCTCCTCCTGCGGCACCCCAAGCGTGACGAGCAGCTCTGGATAAGCCGTTCTCCGGGTCACAATCAAGCTCCGCCTGTCCTCCAACACCGCTGGAACCAGCGCGCGAATCACCCGCTGCCCTGATGCCTTGAAGGACGCGAACGCCGCTCCATTTGCGACCGATTGGCCCAACAGCTTGTCCTGATCGGGAGAGCGGGCGGCGATCGTTCCGTCGTTGTTCACCAGAGCGGCGAAACCACCGTGCAGGGGCGTGATCGTGTCCAGGATCGACGCGAAGAACGCCGGTGACAACGACGCCAGCATCACCCCATCCCATGCGCCGTCCATCGACAGTCTCGTTCGAGACGCAAAGAGAACAATCGATCCAGTCCTCGCCAGCGAAGGGCCATGGATGAACAGCCGGTTCTGGTCAGACGACTCCTTTGGCGCGGTGAAGAAGGGGCGTTGGCTGCCATCAAAGCCCTGAAACATGGGCAGAGTGGTCAGAACCGCCTTGCCGTCGGCGTTGAAGACGTTGATGCTTCGAACGCCTTCCAACGACGCCGCGCGCGCCTTCATATAGACCAAAAGATCCCCGTGTTCGGCGGAGGAACTGGCACCCTGCGCCACATGCGCGACGTCCTGCAACATCACGTCAATGGCCCGAATCCGGCCTGAAATGCTTTCGTCCGCGATGCGCGCAAGGTTTTCGAGCCGCTCGAAGGCGGCGTCCATCGTCTTCTGATAATCAAGAGCGATCTCAACGCCACCCAACGCCAGGAGCAAAGCGATCATCAGCGCGCCGGAGATCCCCAAGAGACGCCGTGATCGGGGACGGGTCGATGCTGTCGTTGACATTGGCGGCGACCGGACAGTTGATTCCCTAACGCTTATAGCACTATAGGCATTCCACTTCGAAGCGCGCCATCCCCAGACGCGCACATTCTTCTCGAAGTTCCCCTGCGCTGTGAGGGCGCAAAACGTGGCGCCTCATCATGCAAACCGAAGCCCTTCTGGCCGTTCTGGTCGGAGCCATCCTGCACGCCGGTTGGAACACAGCCGTCAAGTCCGGTTCCGACAAACGGCTCGACACCACGCTGGTCGCCGGTGGGGCCGCCGCCATCGCCGCGCTGTCGCTGCCCTGGCTGGACGCGCCGGCCACGGCCAGCCTGCCCTATCTGGCCAGTTCGGCTGGGCTTCAGCTTCTGTATTTCCGGCTGGTCGCGGCGGCCTATCAGGCTGGCGACATGAGCCACGCCTACCCGTTGATGCGAGGAGCGGCCCCCTTGCTGGTCGCCGCCGCCAGCGGCGCTTTGCTGGGTGAAACCTTGTCGCCGACCGCTTGGGCTGGAACGCTGCTGGTTTGCGGCGGCGTGTTGACTCTGGCGCTGGGGCGCGGGATGGCGGGAGCCAATCGGGCGGCGACCTTGTTTTCCTTGGGCAACGCCGCCGTGATCGCCGCCTACACGTTGATCGACGGGGTGGGCGTGCGGTTGTCGGGCAGCGCCCCGGCCTACACGCTGTGGGTGTTTTTGTTGTCCGGCCTGCCGCTTGTCGCCGGAACTCTGCTGCGCCAACCGCAAGCCTTCCGCCGCCACGCCGCCGCGCGTTGGCCCGTTGGGCTGGGCGGCGGGATTTGCATCCTGGCCTCTTATGGATTGGCCCTGTGGGCGATGACCCGCGCGCCGGTCGCCACCGTCGCCGCTCTGCGCGAAAGCTCCATCCTGTTCGGCATGCTGTTCGCCGCGCTGTTCTTGAAGGAGTCGATCCGGTGGACGCGCGCCCTGTCGGGCCTTGTCATCGCGCTGGGAGCGGCGGTGGTGAGGCTTTAAGCCGGTTTTGCCTCTTTCAAGGCTTTCACCGCCTCCATCTCCGCCGCCAGCAGATCCAGGAACAGGGCGACCATCGGTTCAGCCTTGGATTCCGACACCGTCGCCGCCTGGAACAGAGCCTTGGTGCCGAACAGGTCGGGACGGATCGGCCGCAGCCGTCCACTCGCCGCGTCCGGCGCGGCGTAATGGTCAGGCAAATAGCCCAGATAGGCCCCCGACAGGATCAAGCGCGCCGTCGATTCCATGTCGCTGACCACCGCGCGCGGGGCGGCGATGGCGAACAGCTTCATGTCGCGCATCCCCCAATAGCTGCGGGCGACGATGCGGTGTTGGCGGACCAGTTCGATGCTGATGGCCGGGTCGTCGATGACGAACAGCGGGTGATCGCGCCCGCAATAGAGATTCTGCTGTTCGGTGTAGAGATCGGTGTAGGTCAGCCCCAGCGCGACGCGGGGAAAACTGCCAATCGCCAGATGAAGTTGACGGGCCACGACGTCGCGCAACAACTCGCTCGGCGGGCGGGTGGTGATGGAGACGACGACGTCGGGGGCGGCGGCGGCGAAGCGGGCGAAAACCTTTTCCAACGGCAGATGCGGATCGCTGATCGTGTTGTCGACAATCCCCAGCGTCAGGGTTCCCGACATGCGGTTCTGCAAGGCGCGGGCGCGCTGCTCGAATCGGTCGAGCGCGAGGAACAGGTGACGGGCCTCCTCATAGATCGCGTTGCCCTCGGTGGTCAGAGCGAAGCCGCCGCGCCCGCGTCGGCACAGGGTCAGCCCCAACCGGCCTTCCAGCGCCGCCATATGGCTGGAGATCGTCGGCAGGGACAGATTCAGTTCGCCCTGCGCGGCGGCGAAACCGCCGGACTCGGCGATGGTCAGAAAAATGCGCAGCAGGCGCAGGTCGGTGGTGTCCACATGCATGGCGCCACTGTGCGCAACCCGACGGCGATCCGCAAGGACGCCGCCTTCAGACCAAGCCTCGTCAGACCAAGCGGCGGCAAAACACATGACGGCAGAGCGCCAGAAAATCCTCCCGCTCGGTCCATCCCTCGCCGGGATGGGCGTAGAGGCAAAACACCGCCGTCGGCAGCGGCGGCAACCCCAGCGCCGCGCCGACGTCGGCCAAAACCGGCCCGGTTAGGCTGTGCCGGGTCCGCGCCGTCACCCCCACCCCAGCCTCGACCGCCGCGCGCAGCCCAGCCAAGCTGGGGCTGGTCACGGCCATGCGCGTCGCCCGTCCGGCCTGCGTCAGCGCGTCGAGCGCCGCCGTGCGAAAGCTGCAAGGCGGTTCGAACAGCGCCAAGGGCAGCGGACGGTCCGGCGGACAATCCAGGCCGCGCGCGCCGATCCACAGCATCCGCTCCTCCGCCAGCACCCCGACCAAAGTCGGGTCGTCGCGGTGGAGCGCGATGGCGACGTCCAGCGCCCCGCTGCGCACCCCCTCGACCACCGTTTGCGAGCGGTCGATGCGCAACGTCAACTCCACCTCGGGATGAGCCAAAGCGAAGCGGCGCAGCAGGTCGGGCAACACCGCTTCGGCCATGTCCTGCGTCGCGCCAACCCGCAAAGGACGGCGGTCGGCGACGCGGAAGGCGGCGATGGTCTCGTCGTTCAGCGACAAGAGCCGCCGGGCGAAGCCCAACAGCCGCTCCCCCGCCGGGGTCAACTCCACCCCGCGCGCGTTGCGGCGCAGGACGGCGGCGCCCAACTCCTCCTCCAGCTTCTGGATGTGCAAACTGACCGCCGAGGGGGAGCGCCCGACCAGATCGGCGGTTTCAACAAAGCTGCGCCCCTGCGCTATCAGCAGGAAGGAGCGCAGCACAGCAAGATCGAGCGTTCGGAGCATGATTCAGTTTAACTGAATTATATATCAATATAAACGAGTTTTTCAGAACAACGGCGCGGCGCTACGGTGCGATGGACGTCAACCGAACCACCACGGAGCCTGTCATGCCCTACATCGCCGTCACGCTGTCCGCCGCCGCCTCGCCCGCCCTGTCGGCCACCGTCGCCCAGGGCGTCACCGCCATCACCGGGCGGGTTCTGCGCAAACAACCGGGCGTCACCGCCGTGACCGTCCATTACGCCCCGACCGACCATTGGTTCATCGGCGGCCAATCCCTGGCCGATCTGGGCAAGGCCAGCGCTTGGCTCGACATCACGATCACCGCCAGCACCAACAGCAAGGACGAAAAAGCGGCCTATCTTGAGGCGATCTTCGCCTTCCTCGCCTCGGTCCTTGGCCCGCTGCACGAAACCAGCTACGCCCTGATCCACGAGGTTCCGGCGGACGCCTACGGTTATGGCGGGCGGACGCAGGAACACCGCTACGTCGCGGCGAAGCTGGCGGGCTGATCCACCGACGTTGATCCACCAAGGTTGATCCGCCGACGTTGACAGCGGCGGACGGCGCTGGTCTGATCCGGCGCGTTGTGAAACTCAGGCGGTGGCGCGGTCATGGCGACGATTGTGGAGGCCCTGTCCGTCGCCTTCGACCACCATCGCGCCGGACGGCTGGTCGAGGCGGAAACGCTCTATGGCCGCATCCTCGACGCCGATCCGACCAACGCCGCCGCCCTGCAACTGCTGGGCGCCATCGCCGCCGACCGGGGGGAGGACGCGCGCGCCGCCGGTCTGTTGACCCGCTCGCTGGAGCAGGACGACGGCAACGCGGACGTCCACGTCAACCTCGCCATGACGCTGGCCCGGCTGGGACGACGGGAGGAGGCCGAAGCCCACTACCGCCGCGCCCTGGCGCTGGTCCCGTCCCACCCGTCGGCGCGCAACAATCTTGGCCTGCTGCTGCGCGACGCGGGCCGGTCTAACGAGGCGGCGGCGGAGTTTCGGCAAGCGGTGGCCGACCACCCGACCTTCGCGCAGGCGTGGTTCAACCTCGCCGCCACGCTGGACGGCGCCGCGCCGGTGGAGGAGGTCGGGGCCGTGCTCGACCAAGCGCTCGCCTGCTGCCCGGACTTCGTCCCCCTGCGCCACGCGCAAGAACGGCTGCGCCCCGTGCGCGACCAGCAACGCGCCGAACGGACCTTGGAGCAGGCCAACCGCCTGCATGAGGAGGGGCGGTTGGACGACGCCCTGATCCTCTGCCGCAACGCCTTGGCGGCGGATGGCGCGCCGCATCTGCTGGGCAACATTCTGGAGGATCTCGGGCGGCTGGACGCGGCGGCGGAGTGGCAGCGGCGCGCTGTGGCTCTGCGACCCGACGATGTGCGAGCATATTACGCGCTGGGTGGCCTGAACGCCCGCGCCCACCGTTACGGCGCCGCGCGCGCCGCCTATGACCGTGTGTTGACCGTCGCTCCGCACATCGCCAAGGCGCAGATGGCGCTGGGCGGCGCCTGTTTCGAGCAGGGCGATTTGCCCGCCGCCATCGCCGCGCTGCGCCGTGCCTTGGCGCTGCGGCCCGATTTGTGGCAGGCGCGTTCCGGCCTTCTCTTCGCCTTGGGCTTCGACGAGAGCGCCGACCCCGACGCGGTCTATCAGGAGCATCGGGAGTTCGAACGGCGCCACATCGCCCCGCTCGGTCTGACGCCCGCGCCGCACGGCAACGACCGCGACCCGGAACGGCGGCTGCGGATCGGCTATGTGTCGCCCAATTTCTACGGTCATCCCTGCGGCAATTTCGTGCTGCCGCTGGTGGAGAA
This sequence comes from Azospirillum cavernae, assembly GCF_003590795.1. Lineage (GTDB taxonomy): Bacteria > Pseudomonadota > Alphaproteobacteria > Azospirillales > Azospirillaceae > Azospirillum > Azospirillum cavernae. The sequence goes on along the minus strand of NZ_QYUL01000003.1, from coordinate 279,387 downwards.
CGCCGACCGCGACCGTTTCAGCGTGACCTGCTACGCCACCAGCCCGGTGCGCGACGCGCTGACCGAGGCGTTCGAGCGGGCCGCCGACCGTTTCGTTCTGTGCCATGACCTGGACGACGACGCGCTGGCCCAGCGGATCCGCGCCGACGGGATCGACATTCTCGTCGATTGCTCCGGCCACCTCACCGGGCACCGGCTGTTCGCCTTCGCCCGCAAACCGGCGCCGATCCAGATCAGCTACCCGCTCTATCCCGATACCACCGGCCTGTCGGCGATGGATTACCGGATCATGGACCGTTATTTCGCCCCGCCCGGCTCCGATTCTTGGCATTCGGAAGCGTTGATCCGACTGCCCGAAACCTATGTGGTGTTCAAGCCGCGCCCCAGCGACGCCACGCCCGATCCGACGCCGCCCGCCCTGGCGCGCGGCCATGTCACCTTTGGCAGCTTCAACAATCTGTCCAAGCTGGGCGACCAGACCGTCGCCGCCTGGGCCGCCATCCTGCGCGGCGCGCCGACGGCGCGGTTGCTGTTGAAATGGCGCAGCCTGAACGATCCGGCTTTCGCCGCCGCCACCCGCGCCCGCTTCACCGCGTTGGGCGTCGAGGCCGAACGGGTCGAATTGGTCGGCTGGGTCGCCGATCCGCACGAGACTTACCGTTCCATCGACGTCGCCTTGGATCCGTTGATCGCCAACGGCGGCACCACCAGTTGCGAGGCGCTGTGGATGGGCGTTCCGGTGCTGACCTGCGCCGGACGGCGAATGTTCTCCTGCGTCGGTCAATGCTATCTGGAAAACATCGGCCTGCCCGAACTCATCACCCACACGGTCGATGAATATGTGGCGCTGGGCGTCGCGCTGGCCGGGGATCCGGCGCGGATCGCCCGTTTGCGCCAGGGCCTGCGCGAGCGGTTCGTCGCCTCGCCCCTGATGGACGCGCCGCGCTACGTCCGCCATCTGGAGCGCGCCTATCGGCTGGTCTGGCGGCGCTGGTGCGCCGGGCTGGCTCCCAGCCCAATCGGCCCGGAGGCCTTTCGCGACGATGCGCCGCTGTGTGGCGGTTCTGAAACCAACGCCGGATCGACGGGCTGAGCGAAAAAGGCCCGGCCTTCAACCAAAACGCGTTTTTCGTTTCGGGGCGGCGCGATGGCGAGACGCCCAAACTTTCCGGACAGCGCGGAAAATCAAAGAATCTTCCGCAAGAGTGATTGACGTTCCCCAAACGTCGCCCAACGCCGCATCACCAAACCACCGCATGGCGAAACATTCAAAACAACTTAAAAACCATCAATAATGTGTTCATTCACATGTAACGGCTGAGACGAGACGCCGCACCATATTGGTGAGTTGAAATTTTTCAGACGCTCTTCCTTGTGGCGTGCATCATCCCGCTGTGCGATAAGACAGCTAAGTATCGCAAGGGAGAGCGACATGCGTGCATACCGGCGTTTGGTGAATACTCTGGTATGTTGTTCTCTGCTTTTATTAATATGTCCTGAATTTGCCTTTGCCGAGATCACCCTGCGCTTCGGCACGGTGTTCACGCCAACGACGTCAACCTACCGAATGCTGGTCGACGCCTGCCGCCGGATCGAGGCGGAGACCAACGGCGCCGTGACCATCGACATCCGCCCGACCGGGGAATTCGGCAAACCCACCGAATTGATGAAGATGGTGGACAGCGGCGACCTAGAAATCGCTTACACCGTTCAGGGTTACAGCCCGACCCGCTTCGTCGCCAGTTCAGTGATCGAACTGCCGTTGATCCGCCGCACGGCCACGGGAGGCACCAAGGCCCTGTGGGATTTGTATGAATCCGGCGCGCTCGACCATGATTACGAAGGGCTGAAGGTGGTTGGGCTGTGGGCCTTGCCCACCTACGGCATCTTCACCGCGACCCGCCCGATGGACTCGCCGCGCGACCTGCGCGGCCTGCGCATCCGCAACCCCAGCAAAACGGTGGGCCGCGCCCTGGCCAAGCTGGGAATCGTCCCGGTCGCCCTGCCGTTGAACAGCATGGCGGCGGGCATGAAAAGCAACCTGATCGACGGCATTTCCTATGGCTGGTACTCCTCAACCACCACCGGCGGGGCCGACGGCCAACCCTTGATGAACCAGTTGACCCACCTGCTGGACATCAATTTTTCCGGCCCGGTGGTGATGCTGGCGATGAAGCGCACGACCTTCGACGCGCTGCCCGCCCCGGTCAAGACCGCCTTCGACGCGCATCTGGGCAAGGGGATCTCGATCGCCATCGCCGAAGAGCGCGACCAGATCGAAGAGGGCATGAAACGCAAGCTGGCCGAAGACGGCGTTCACAAGGTCAAGCGCTTCAGCCCGTCGCAAATGCGCGACATCCGTGACGAGTTGGAAGAGGTCTACGCCGATTGGGCGGCGGGAATGTCCGAACAGGGCATCGACGGGCGTCGTCTGCTCGACGCCGCCCGCAAGGCCATCGCCGCCAACGAGAAGCCGTAACCGCCCCCCCCTCTTGCTTACAGACTTTTTGCGCAAGGAAATCCCGCCATGGACAGCACGCGCCGTTCTCCGAAAGGGTTGAGCCTGAAGGCCAAGCTGTTCGGCGCCTTCACGGCGATGTTTGTCGCCGCCGCCGCCATCGGCGGCGGCGCCGGGCTGTTCCAACTGCGCATCGCCGGTCTGTTCGCTCAGGTTCACGAGCGGGACTTCCCGCTGGCCGTCGGCGCCTTGAAGGTGGCGGACGAAAGCGGCGGGTTGGAGGACGCGGCCCGATCCCTCGCCACGGCCGCCGATGACCGCGCCCGCGCTGCGGCGGTGGAGCAGTTCCAACGACGCAGCGCCGCCTTGCAGACCAAACTTGACGCTCTGGCGGCGCTGGAACGCGCGGAAGCGACCAGCGGAGCCAAGGCCAACGGAACCAAGGACGGAAAAGCGTTGGGCGGTCTGTTGGGCGACACCGCCAACGCCGTCGCCGCGTTGGAGGGGGAAGTGCGCCGCCGCCTGGACGCCGCCGCCCGCCGCGCCGCGCGGATGCAGGCCTTGGGGGCCGCGCACGCCGCCTTTCTCGACCGTTACCAACCGATGGTGCGCAATCTGAGCCTCAGCATCCAGGGCGTCACCATGGATCTGCCGACCGACGCCAACGGCCTGACCATGCTGGTCTTGACGCTGGTCTCCAAGGATCTGCCGGTGCGCCAAGCCCTGTCCGAAATCATCAGCGACATCAATCTGGCCGTGACCCTGCTGGGCAAGGCCGACGGCGCCGCCACCGCCGCCCAGGTCGCCGAGCAGGAAAAGCAATTTGCCGCCGCCGCCAAGCGGGTGGAGTTTTCCGCCGATTTTCTGGCGAACATCCTGTCGGACGAAACGCCGCGCAAACTCTCCCAAGCCATTCTGGCCTTCGGGCGCGACGGGGAGGGGCTGTTCGCCCTGCGCAAGGCCGAGATCGCCGCCCGCGAGGCCGGAACCAAGGCCGAGGAAAGCCTGTTCGCCCTGGTCGAGGCGCTGGGCAAACAGGCGGGCGCTCTGGCCAACGCGAACGAGCGCAGCGCCAACGAGGCCGCCGATCAAGTGAACGACGCGATTTCCAGCGGCCTGACCGTCACCGCCACGCTGGTGGGCTTGGCCATGCTGTTGGGGGTGGTGTCCGGCCTGCTGCTGGTCAACCGCAACATCCGCCTGCTCGACAAGCTGCGGGAAGCGATGGAATCGCTGGCGGCGGGCAAGATCGACATGGACGTTCCCGGCCAACGGCGCGGCGACGAAATCGGCGCCATGGCCCGCTCGCTGGAGGTGTTCCGCGCCAACGCGCATGAGGTCCGCCGTCTGACCGCCGAGCAGGAAGCCGCCCAGCGCCGGGCCGAGGCGGCCAAGCGCGCCGCCCAGCAGGATCTGGCCAATCAGTTGGAGAGCAGCGTCAATTCGGTGATCGGCTCGCTTTTGAACGCGTCGGCCCGCATGCGCGACGACGCGCAAACCCTGTCCGCCAACGCCGAACAGACCAAACGGCAGACGGTCAGCGTCGCCGGGGCGTCGGCCACAGCGTCGGAGCGGGTCTCCTCGGTCGCCTCGTCGGCGGAGGAAATGTCCGCGTCCATCGAAGAGATCGGTCGCCACATCAACGAATCCTCGCAGATCGCCGGAACGGCGGTGCGCGAGGCCGACGCCACCAACGACGCGATTTCCGGCCTGTCGGACGCCGCCAGCCGCATCGATCAGGTGGTTGAACTCATCAACTCCATCGCCGGGCAGACCAACCTGTTGGCCCTGAACGCCACCATCGAGGCGGCGCGGGCGGGGGAGGCGGGCAAGGGCTTCGCCGTGGTGGCGTCTGAGGTCAAGGCGCTGGCCAACCAAACGGCCAAGGCGACGGAGGACATTCAAGCCCAGGTCAGCCAGATGCAGGCGGTGACGGGCCGCGCCGTCGGATCAATCCGCAGCATCGTCGGAACAATCGACCGCATGAGCCAGATCACCGCCACCATCGCCAGCGCGGTCAATCAGCAGCACGCCGCCACCCAGGACATCGCCCGCCACGCCCAGGACGCCGCCGACGGCACCCATTCGGTGTCGCAGACCATCGGCGACGTGTCGCAGGCGGCGACCGAAACCGGCTCCATCGCCCACACCGCGCTCGACACCGCCACCAGCCTGCACGCCCAAGCCGACCAATTGCAGACCGAAGTGGCGACCTTCATCCGCAACATTCGGGCGGCCTGACGCGCCCACCGCCGACGCACAGGCTGCCCATCCGCCTCCTTATAAGGTCGAACGCCGTGAGCACTGATCGCCTTCTCGCCCGCGTGACCCTGCCCGCCGATCCGGCGGCGGTTCCGGCCTTGCAGCGCTTCATGATGCAGGCGGCCAGCGGCTGCGTCGATTGCCCCGAAGATCTGCCGCCGCTCGGCCAACTGGTGGAGGAGGTGGCGCTTCACGTCATCCGCACCGCCTTCGATCCCGGCGAAACCGGCGAATACACCGCCGAATTGACCAAACGTCCCGATCAGGTGGTCTTCGCCATTGAGGACAAGGGCCTGCCCGCCGCCTTCAACACCCCATCCAGGGGCGTCCAGGATGGGGTGCTTGGTGGTGACAATGGCGAACGCGCTGGTTTTCAACCCTTTCTGCCCGCCAATCTGGCCCACCGCGTCGCCTTCCGCAATCTGGGGCGGGGCGGCAAGCGGTTGGAGGTGGCGCGCACTCTCAGCACCCCACCCGGTCGGAGGCCGCTCGACGACGCCAACCCGGAAGCGGATGAGCCGCCGCGCGCCCTGGATTCCGTGACCTTGCGCCCGCTGGACGCGGCGGACGCCCCGTCGCTGTCGCGGCTGATGTACCGCTCCTACGGCTACACTTATGGGTCGGAGTTCGTCTATTACCCCGAACGGATCGTCGCCATGCTGGCCAGCGGCACGCTGGTCTCGCTGATCGCGGTGAACGAGGCTGACGAGGTGGTCGGGCATCTCGCCATGCTGCTGCATGGACCGGCCTCGACCACCGGGGAAACCGCGATGGCGGCGGTCGATCCCCGTTATCGCGGGCGTCGGCTGTTCGAGCGGATGAAGGACGCGATGCGCGATCTGGCCCAGAGCCGTCGCTATTTCGGCCTCTACAGCGAGGCGGTCGCCGTCCACACCTTCACGCAAAAGGGCAATCTGGCGTTGGGCGGTTTCGAGACCGGCTTTTTGCTCGCCTTCACCCCGGCCACCCAGATTTTCCGCAAAATCAGCGATGGTCCGGTCGCTGACCGGCGGTCGGCGGTCCTTTTCTATCTGCGGACCAACGATGAACCCCATCGCAGCATCCACGCGCCGCCGCACCACCGCGCGATCATGGACGCCATCGTCCAGCGCGGCGGCATGAACCGACGGATCGACGCGCCGCCGCCGCATCTGTCCCTGCATGGTTTGCGGGGGCGTTCCACCGCGCTGGATGTCGCGGCCCGACAGGATGTCGGGCGCGCCTTTCTGACCGTGCGCACCTATGGATCGGACGTGCTGAAGCGGGTGCAGGAGGAGTTGCGGACTCTGTGCCGCCACGGTTACGCCTGCGTCTATCTGGAATTGCCGCTGTCCGATCCGATGACGGCGGTGCTGTGCAAGGGGTTCGAGGCGTTCGGCTTTTTCTTCGCGGGTCTGTTGTTCGAGGTGGATGGCTGCGACGCGCTGCGGCTGCAATATCTCAACGGCGCGGCGGTCAACCAGGACGACATCAAGGTCGCCTCGGAGTTTGGCCGTGATCTGCTGGCCTATGTGCTGACCGCGAAGAATGAGGTCGATTGGGCGCGCCAGGAACGGCGCCGCCTGCCGACCGCCACAAGCGCCGCGCAAGCCCGCCGCCAAAGCGACCACCCGCAAGTGGAACAGGCCGCAGCGGCGGAACTGGTGTGACGAAGCCGCTGGTCAGGCGTCGCTGAGCGAGGCCGTGCGCGACATGCGGCGGACCTTCAGCGTCACCTCGATGGCGACGTTGCGCAGCAGGATGAAGGAAATCGCCGGATCCAGATTGTCCAGCATGGCGATGTCCTCGGCGGTCAGTTCGTGGCACACCACCTCGCTGTCGGCCACCACATCGGCGGAGCGCGGCTCGCCGGTCAACAGAGCCATTTCACCGAAGATGGCGCCGGACCGGATGCTGCCGATGCGCACGCTGTGCTCCTCCCCCGGCTGGCGCCGTTCAACCCGCACCCGTCCCTTGACCAGAAAGAACTGACTGTCGTCGGTCGATCCTTCGGTCAGAATGCGGTCGCCGGGCGCGAAGGTCAGGCGGCGGGTGGTCAAGGACAGCAAATCGAACTGCGCCCGCGTCAGCCCCAACAGGCTGGGATGTTCGGAGAGCGGCAACTCGCATTCCTCCTCATTGCCGCCCGCCAACCGTTTGAGAAGCTGGTCTTCCGCCGCCGCCAGCGCTGTTTCCAAATCACCGTGAACCCGCCCCTCCTCCTCCGGCATGGAATAGCCCATGTCGCGCAGCAGGACGCGCAGGCCCCGCCCCTTCCACATGCCCGCCAGCAACAGCGTGATCCCGGCCCGCGTCAACCGCTCGTCCAGGCGGCGCAACACCAGAACGCCGGTGCTCTCCACATCATTGACCCGCGACAAATCGAGAATCAGCGTTTCGCTGCCTTCTGCCAGCTCTTCGGCCTGACTCGCCAGATTTTCCGCCGACCCGAAAAACACCGGGCCGTGCAACTCCATCACGGCGATGACGCCGCCATGCCGCTCCAACCGCTCCATGTCGGCGTCCGACCGTCCGGTTTGCGAATGAACCCGGTCGCCCCGGTAAGCGCGCCGCACCACCGACACCGCCGCCCGGCGCAGATAGACGATGACGCTCGCCCCCATGCCGACGGTCAGCGCGACCAACACGTCGGTGGTCGCCACCAGCGCGGCGACAATCACCACGATGGCGAGATTCTGGACCAGCTCGGCCCGCGCCTGCGGAACCTGCCGCCGCCGCAACAGGGTGACAAGCTGCATGGTCCAATCGTCGGGCCGCAGCACGGTGACGATCACCATGCCCGCCATCACCGACACGGGAACCAGTTCCAGCAGGGGCGCCAGCCCCAGCGCCGCCGCCAGCAACGCCAATCCAACAAACAGGTTGGCGCGCTCCGTCCGCGCGCCGTTGTGGATGGCCACGCGGGTGTAAAGCGGCGAGCCGCCCGTGACCGTCCCGCCGACGAGCGCCGACAACAGATTGGCCCCGCCTTGGGTCAGCAACTCGCGGCTGCTGTCGTGGCGCGACCGCAGCAGGGCGTCCGCCGCCGCCGCGCTCAACAACGACTGAATGGACGACACCATGCCAAGGGTGAGGCCGGTGATGAGAATGGACGGCGCCATGGCCGCGAACACCGGATGGCCGACCAGTTCGCCGACGCTGGGAAGCGCCCAGGACAGCGGCAGGCCGGGCGGCGGCGCCTTCACCGTCGCCCCCAGCGGCAGCGCGCCGTCCGACAGATGGGTCAACAGTTGGTAGACCAGCGTTCCACCCACCAGCCCAATCAACGGCCCCGGCACGACCGAACGCCGTTCCCCCAACCGCCAGACGCCAACCGCCGCCAGCGCGCCCAGCGCCAAAGCGCCCGGCGTGATCGCCGCGTTCCCCTTCAGGAACGCCAGCAGCCCGGCGCCGTCCGGCAGTCCCAGAAGATAAGGCAGTTGCTGAAACAGGATGACCAGGGCGAAGCCGTTGACGAACCCGGCGATCACCGGCTGGGGAATGAATTTCAGGACGTCGCCCAACCGCAACAGCCCCAGCGCCATCTGCGACAGCCCGGCCACCGCCAGGGCCAAAAAAATGATGGCGATCATCGGGGCTGGCGGAACGCTGTAGCCCCCCGCCGTCGCCGCCTGACCGGCCTGAACCAGCAACCCGCCCAGCAAGGCCGCCTGGGTGGCGCGCGGCGCGTTGATCTGCAAGCCGCGCCCGCCGATCAGGCCGCGCAGCAGGGCCGCGACAATGGTCGCGCCGAAGGCCGCTTGGATGCCCAGTGATTGAAAGCCCGCCCCCAGCGGCTGAAACACGACGATGCCGCAGCCCAGCACCGCCGGCATGACGAACAAAGCGCCGACCAACCCGCCAAACAGCTCGTCCCGCCAGCGATCCCGCCCGGTGGACAACGCCTCATCCCTGGGTTTGCTCATGCTTCGCTTCCGTTTCCGAAGGTCCTGCCAGCGTCCCCGTTGGATTCGGGCGCCGGATTGGGGGCGTCCGATCATACAGCAGCGCCGACAAAGGCACACTTAAAACGAATTTCTTGAATGACTTTTGCTCGATATAATATTTATCGAATAAAATTTACCTCGCATGGTTGCCGCGCCGTTTTGGGCGTTTGCGCGTGAGCGCAACAGTCAGCCATCCAATCATTTCGGCATTCACTCGTAGGTTACTGGCGCAAGAGGCTTAGGCGGCAAACAGCAATCTATGATTTCTGGCTGTATCCATAGCGAGATGCGGCTCTATTTTACGCAAGAAACATGAATTTCATTTTTATTTTCTAGCAAGATAACATCCACGCTGTATGGATTTTGTCACTATTTCTCGCTTTATGTTTCCACAAAATTCCCTTATGCCGTGCATCGGAACAGGCAAATCGCCCAGAGAGTGGCTCCGTGCACGACGCGACATCGCCCGAACAGTCACCCGCCGCCGCCCTTCCCCCCACGTCGTGGGAAGACGGGGCGAGCCTGCCGCCGGGAATTGGCGAACGCCCGCTGAGCGCCGTCTGCATCAACGCCGCCGCCGCGCGTGGCGACGCCCTCGCCGTGCTGGAGCGGGACGGAACCCGGCGCCTGAGCCACCGCGCGCTTGACGAGCGGGTCGGACGCTGGGCCGCCCGTCTGGCGGCGGCGGGGCTTCCCCCCGGCGCGCCCATCGGCCTGTGCGCGGTGGCCGATCTGGCGATTCCCGTAGGGTTTCTGGCGATTCTCGAATGGGGCGGGGTGGTCGTGCCGCTGGACCCGGCCCTGCCCGCCGAACGGCTGCGCGCGATGGCGCAGGGGGTGGGCTGCCGTCTGATCCTCGCCACCAACGACACCCGCGCGCTGTTCGGCGACGAAGTTCCAGTTCTGAATCTGGATGATGATCCAGGCGATCACCCGCCGCTCACCGCTGACGGGGTCGCCGACCCGGATCGGGTCGCCGCGCTCTACCACACCTCCGGCTCGACCGGGCGGCCCAAGCCGGTGGCGCTGCCGCACCGCGCCTTGTCCGCCCGCATCCTGTCGATGATGGCGTGGTTCGGCGTCAGCGGCGACGAGGTCCTGTGCGCGGGATCGACTCTAGCCTTCGACCCCTTCCTGCAACAGATGTTCTTCCCGCTCTGCGCCGGTGGAACCCTGTGGCTGCCCGACCGCCACACCCTGCTTGATCCGACCGCCTTTTGGGAACAGGCGGCGCGCTTCGGCGTCACCCATCTGAATTTTGTGCCCTCGCAGATGGAGGCGCTGTTGCGCCGCCCGCCGCCGGGCGGTTTGCCCAGCCTGCGCCGCGTCGTGTTAGGCGGCGAACGGATGCCGCCCGATCTGCCCGCCCGCATCAACGCGGCGCTGGGGCCGGTCGCCGTCTTCAACATGTATGGCCCGACGGAGGCGACGGTGGACGCGACCGGCTGGCGCGCCGATCCGACCGCGACCGACCGCGACATTCCCATCGGCGCGCCGCTGCCCGGTTGCCGCGTCCGCATTTTGGACGATCAATTGCGCCGCGTCCCGGTTGGCGAGGCGGGCGAGCTGTGCATCGGCGGCGCCGGATTGGCGCTCGGCTATCTTGGGATGGAGGAGGCGACGGTCCAGGCCTTCATCGCCGATCCCTTCGGCGCGCCCGGCGAGCGGCTTTACCGCACCGGCGATCAGGCCCGCTGGCTGCCCGATGGCCAGATCGCTTTCCTGGGCCGACAAGACGATCAAGTGAAGATTCGCGGCCAGCGGATCGAGTTGGGCGAGGTCGAAACCGCCCTGCGCGCCTTCCCCGGCGTCACCGCCGCCAGCGTCGGCAAGTGGGAGGACGCGCCGGGCGGCGCGGCGCTGGTCGCCCATATCACCGGCGATGTCACAGGCGCGCCGGATCTGGATGCTTTGCGCCGTTGGCTGGGCGAACGGCTCCCCGCCGCCGCCGTTCCCGCCCATATTCTGACGCTGGACAGCCTGCCGACCCTGCCCTCGGGCAAGATCGACCGCAAGGCGCTGCCGATGCCCGCCGTTTCGGCAACCGCTCCGGCAACGGCTCCCCAACCGACCGCGACTCTGGACGCCGCATCGCTGGAGCGCCGCATCGCCGCCGTCTGGGCCGATTTGCTGGGCCGTCCGACGGTGGATGTCGGGGCCAATCTGTTCGAGATGGGCGCGCATTCCCTGCATGTCCCCCGCGCCCTGATCGCGATTGAGGACGCCACCGGCCAACGGCTGAGCGCCGTCGATCTCTTCCGCTTTCCCAGCGTCGCCGCGCTGGCCCGCCATCTGTCGGGCGGCGCCGCCACGACGACCGCGCCGCGCCGCAAGGCCCGCCGCCGGGCGGCTGCCGACGATGGCGCCATCGCCATCGTCGGCATGGCCTTCCGCTTCCCCGGCGCGTCCGACCGCGCCGCCTTTTGGGATGTACTGATGGCGGGAGCCGACTGCGTCCGCCGCTTCGATCCCGCGACCTTGCGCCAAAACGGCGCGCCCGCCGCCCTGGTCGATCACCCGGATTTCGTTCCGGCCCACGCCGCCATCGACGGAACCGACCGCTTCGACCCGCAGCCCTTCGGCTACAGCCACGGCGAGGCGGCGGAGATTGACCCGCAGCAACGCATCCTGTTGGAACTGGCGTGGCACGCGCTGGAAGACGCCGCCTGCGAGCCGGACAGCGACGGGCCGGTCGGGGTCTTCGCCGGGGTCGGCTTCAACAGCTATCTGGTGGACAATCTGCGCGACCGCATCGGCTTCGCCGGTGGAACCGACCGCTTTTCCACCGTCGTCGGGGCCGACAAGGATTTCGCGGCGACCCGCATCGCCTACAAGCTGGGGCTGACCGGCCCGGCGATGACGGTGAACAGCGCCTGCTCCACCGCCTTGTCGGCGACGGTGACGGCGGTGGATTCCCTGCGGGCCGGGCGCTGCCGGGTGGCGCTGGCCGGCGCCGCGTCGCTGGGCATGTTCTCCCCCCTTGGCCACATCCACGCCGACGGCGGCATCGCCTCGCGCGTTGGGGAGTGCCGTCCCTTCGACGCCGGGGCCGACGGCGTGGTGGCCGGGGCCGGGGCCGCCGTTCTGGTCCTGAAGCGGCTGGACGACGCGCTGGAGGATGGCGACCGCGTCCACGCCGTCATCAAGGGCGTCGGCATCGCCAACGACGGGGCGGGCAAGGCCGCCTTTTCCGCCCCCTCCGTCGATGGGCAGGCGAGCGCCATCGCGGCGGCGCTGGAGGATGCGGGCGTCACGCCCGACCAGATCGGCTTTGTCGAGGGGCATGGCACCGCCACCCTGCTGGGCGATCCCATCGAGGTCACGGCCCTCAACCTCGTCTATCGCGGCGGCGCGCCGGGCAGTGCGCTGCTGGGGTCGGTCAAGGGCAACATCGGCCATCTCGACGCGGCATCCGGCATGGCCGGGCTTGTCAAGGCGGCTCTGGCGCTGGAGCATGGCGTGGTCCCGCCCACCGCGCGCTTCACCGACGCCAACCCGCGCATTCCCTTCGCCGAGGGGCCGTTCCGCGTCAACGCGCACGCCGAACCCTTCCCCGGCCCGGCAAATCGCCCGCGTCTGGCGGGGGTCAGCGGCTTTGGCATGGGCGGCACCAACATTCACGCCATCCTCGCCGCCGCGCCGCCGGTCCAACCACCAGCGGAGGCCCCCGCCCCCGGCCCCGTGCTGCTGACCCTGTCCGCCGCCACGCCCGAGGCCCGCGACCAACTGGCCGACCGTCTGGCCGATCACCTGACCGCGCACGACGTCCCGCTGGCCGACGCCGCCGCAACGCTGGCCCGCCGCCGCCCCCTGCGCTGTCGCCGCGCCGTCGTCGCCGCCACCCCCGCCACCCCCGCCGAAGCCGCCGAGGCGTTGCGCGCGGGCGGCAAAGCGGGCGGGCTGTTGAACGGCGAAGCCCCGGGCGGCGTCGCCGCCGCCTTTCTCTTCCCCGGCCAAGGGGCGCAACAGGCGGGGATGGCCCGTGACCTTCACCGCGCCCTTCCCGCCTTCCGCGCCGTGATCGACGAGGCCGACCGGATTTTGCGCGGCGGCCCGGCGGAGGGCTTGCGCGCCCTGCTGCTGGCCGATCCCGCCGACGCGCGGGCCACGGCGGCGCTGTCGGAAACGCTGCTGACCCAACCGGCCCTGTTCGTCACCGAATACGCGACCGCCAAGGCGCTGGAATCCCTCGGCATCCGGCCAAACGCCCTGATCGGCCACAGCGTGGGCGAGTATGTCGCCGCGTCCTTGAGCGGGGTGATGGGGTTCGAGGACGCGCTGCGGCTGGTGGCGGCGCGCGGGCGGCTGATGGCGTCGGCCCCGCGCGGGGCGATGCTGGCGATTTCGCTGCCGGAGGCCGAGGTTCTGCCGCTGCTCGCCCAATGCGGCGCCGATCTGGCGGCGGTCAACGCCCCCCGGCAATGCGTCGCGGCGGGCGACGAGGCGCAGATCGCCGCGCTGGCCCAGATGGTCGCGGCGCTGGGCAAACCGGCGCGGCGGCTGGCGGTGTCGCACGCCTTCCATTCGGCGCTGATGGAGCCGATCCTCGACGCCTTCGCCGAGGAGCTGGCGCGCGCCCCGCTGGCGGCCCCGACCATTCCAATCCTGTCGAACGTCAGCGGCGATTGGCTGCGGGCGGACGAAGCGACCGACCCCGCCTATTGGGCGCGCCATCTGCGCGGAACCGTGCGTTTCGCCGACGGGCTGCGCCGCCTGATCGACGCCGACCCGTCCCGTCTGCTGATCGAAGCCGGTCCCGGCGTGACGCTGAGCCGCTTGGCGCGCGGCGCGGGCGCGCCGGAAAACCAGGCCATCCCCGCCCAACCGTTGGACGGCGGCGACGGCCACGCCGCCTTGCTGACCGCTGTGGGGCGCGTCTGGGTGGCGGGCGGAAGCATCGACCGGCGGGCGGCGGCGGGCGGCTCGCAACGGCGGGCGACTCTGCCGGGCTATCCCTTCGCGCCGGTGCGGCTGTGGATCGAGCCGGGGACCGTGACGTCCGTCGCGACGGACAGCGCCATTTCGACCGCACCAGACGCGCCCGTGATCGGGGTCAGCGCGACGGAGGCGGTGATCGCCGCCGTGTGGCGCGATGTTTTGGGCGTGCCGCAGGTTGTCCCGGACGATGATTTTCTGGCCTTGGGCGGCGATTCCCTGATCGCCGTTCGCATCGCCACCCGGCTGCGGACGCGGCTGGGCTGCGAGGTGGCGGCCAGCGCGCTGTTCCGGGCTGGCACCGTGGCCGGGCTGGCCCGACTGCTAGCGGTGGAAACGCCGCCAGAACCGGATTTTAAGAAACAGAGCGCCGAAGAAGACGCTGGTCGTGAGGAGGGTTGGTTGTGACGGGCGACATCAAGACGAACGGCGGCGTGACCATGGACAGCGTTGACGCCTTGCTGGCCGATCTGGCGGCGCGCGACATCCGCTTGAAAACCCAGGACGGCAAGCTGGGCTACGACGCCCCGCCCGGCGCTTTCGACGACGCGCTGAAGGACCGCGTGCGGGCGCTGCGCCCGGCCCTGCTCGCCCGCCTCGCCCAACCATCCAGCGTCGCGGCTCCCGTCACCGCGCCTTTGTCCTCCGGGCAAGAGCGCATGTGGTTCCTCAACCGGCTGGAGGTCGGGCAGCCCGGCGGGCCGAACGGCGGCTACACCGAACATCTGGCCTTCGCGCTGACCGGCCCGCTGGACCGCGCCGCGTTGGACCGCGCGTTGTCGGCGGTCGCCGCCCGCCATGGCGCCTTGCGCGCCCGCTTTCACGACGGCCCCAACGGCCCGGCGCAAAGCATCGCCCCGCCGACGGACGATTCGCTGTCCGCGCGCGTCGTCGATTTGCGCGCCGCGCCCGAACGGCTGGACCCTGAGCTTGAGAAGGCCGCCCATCGGCCCGTCGATCTGGCGACCGATCCGCACGTCCTCGTCACCCTGTTCGTCCTGGCCGACGACCGCCATGTTCTGTCGGTGTCGGCCCACCACGCGGCGTGGGACGGCTGGTCCAACGGCCTGTTCAGCGCCGACCTCGCCGCCGCCTACAACAACGCCCGCGCCGGACGCCCCGCCGCCCTGCCGCCGCTGGCCCGCGACATGGCCGATCTGGCCCGCGCCCAACGCGCGGCGCTGGCGACGGGCGGCTTCGACGCCGCGCTGGAACGGCTGCGCCGTCTGCTCGACGGCTATCCGACCCAACTGGATCTGCCGACCGACCGACCGCGTCCGGCAGTCGCCGACGGGCGCGGCGCCGCCCTCTCCCTGCGGGTGGAGCCGGAAGCCGCAGCCGCGCTGGCCGCCGCCGCACGGCGGGCGGGCGCGACGCCCTACATGGCGGCGCTCGCCGCCTGGGCGCTGCTGCTGGCCCGGTTGAGCGGGGCGTCGCGCCTGCTGATCGGCGCGCCGGTCGCCGCCCGCGAGGACGCGGATGAAGAGGCGGTGATCGGCTATCTGTCCAACACCGTGGCGATTCCGGTGGACGTCGGGGCGGCGGACAGCTTTGGCGCGCTGGTCGCCCAACTGCGCGACCGCACGCTCGACGTCATGAGCGCCCAGCGCGTGCCGTTTGAAAAGCTGGTGGAGGCGCTGGCCCCGCCGCGTTCGCGCGCCACCACGCCGCTGGTTCAGGCGGTGTTCGCCATGCAGCCGCGCGCGGTTCCCGCCCCGGCGCTGGACGGCTTGAGCGTCGCCGTGCTGCCCAGCCACAACGCGGCGGCGCGCTATGAGCTGACGCTCAATCTGGAAACCGCGCCCGACGGCGCGCTGGAAGGGCCGTTGACCTACGCGGCGACCCTGTTCGACGCCGCCACCGTCGCCGGGTGGGCCGACCATTTGCGCGCCTTTTTGCGTGACGCCCCGCGCCTCTGGGACGCCCCGCTCGACCGCTCTCCGCTGGCCCCGCTGGCCCCGGCGCCGCAAGCGGACGGCTTCGCCACCCCGACCGAACGGGCGTTGGCGGCGGTTTGGGCAAAATTTCTCGCCACCCCGCCGACCGCGCGGGAGGATGATTTCTTCGTTCTGGGCGGCCACAGCCTGCTGTTGATGCGGGTCATCAACATGGTGAACAGCGGCCCACTGGGGCGGATCGAATTGGCCCAGGCGCTGGGCGCCACCCGTCTGATGGAGATGGCCGCCCTGATCGACGGCGTCGCCCTGCCCGCCGCGCCGACGCCCGCCGTTTCCGTCAGCGCCGCGACCGCCGAGGAGCACCCCGCCAACCCCGGCCAAGAGGGCATGTGGCTGACCCGGCGGGACGATCCGTCCTCCACCGCCTGGTCGGTGCCGCTGCTGATTCCACTGGCGCGCTTCGCCGACCCGGCGACGGTGCGCGCGGGTCTGGAGCGGCTGGCCGCCCGTCACCCCGCCCTGCGCACGACCCTGTGCGAGCGCGACGGCGCGATCATCCAGCGCGTCGCCCCGCCGGGGCCGGTCGATCTGACCATTCATGACGGGCTGGACGCCGCCGCCCGCGTCGCGGTGATGCGGGCGGAGTTGGCCCGTCCGATGGACATGGAGCGCGGGCCGCTCTACCGCTTTCACCTGTTCGTCAATGGCGACGGAGCGGGGAGTCTGTTCCTGACCGCCGACCACACGCTGATCGACGGCTGGTCGCTCGACGTCCTGCGCCGCGACGTGGTGGCCTTGATTGATGAGGCGGGCGGCGGACAACCGCATGACCTGCCGGATTTGACCTGCACCCCGATGGCGCTGACCGCCCGGCGGCTGGCCGACGCCGCGACCATGGCGGCCAACCGCGCCTATTGGCTGGACGCCCTGCGCGGGATGGAGCTTGGCGACCCCGCCGCCCCCCGTTCCCGTCCGCCCGGCGCGGCCCCGCGCGGTCGCCGCACCCAATTGGATGTGCCCGCCGCGACGATGGCCGCGCTGGACCGAATCGCCAAGACCGGCGGCACGACCCCGACCGTGGCCTTGATGGCCGCCGTCAGCGCCCTGATGATCCGGCTGAAGAGCGACGGGCGCGACGTGTCGGTCGCCACCCCCTTCGTCGGGCGCACGGAGACGGAGCACGCCGATCTGGTCGGCTGCTTTGTCGAGGTGCTGCCGCTGCGTTTCTCCGGCGCGCTCGACCAGCCCTTCGCCGCCCATCTGGCGGCGACCCGCCGGACGTTGACCGGCGCGCTGGCCCACCAGACCTACCCGCTGCGTCACATCATGAAGGACATGCTGGACGCGCGCGGCGGCGAGCCGACGACCCTTTACGACGTCGTCGCCGTTCTGGAAAACGCCGAGCCATCGGCGCGCGACTGGTTCGACCCGCTGTTGGGCGCGGGGAAATATGATCTGGCCTTCATCGTCGGTCGGCAGCCCGACGGCGGCGCGCTGCTGACGGTGGAGCATGACGAATGGCTCTATGATTCGGAGGACGCCCGCGCGCTGGCCGCGCGGTTGAACGCCCTGCTGCTCGACGCCGCCGCCCGCCCGGATTCCGCCCTTGGCGACCTTGCCGTCTTGCCCGACGCCGAACGCCGCCTGCTGGCCGACCGCTTCAACCCCGCGCCCAGCCCTTACCCGCGCGACGCCTCCCTCGCCGATCTGTGGCGGTTGGCGGCGGCGGCGCACGCCGACCGCGTGGCCTTGCGCCGGTCGAACGGCGACACCATCACCTACGCCGACCTCGACCGCCGGGCCGAGAGCGTCGCGGCGGCGCTGCTCGCCGCCGGGCCGGTCGGGCCGACCGTCGCCCTGGCGGTTGAGCGCGGCTTTGACGCCGTCGCCGCCATTCTCGCCATTTGGAAAGCCGGAGCGGCCTATCTGCCGCTCGACGCCAAGCTGCCGCCCGCCGTCACCGCCCAACTGATGCGGGACGCCGAGGCCCGCCTGATCCTGACCGACGCCGCCAAGGCCCCCCGGCTGGCGGACATCCCCGGAAGCACAATCCTGCGGCTGGACGCCCTGCCCGCCAGCCCGGCGACGGCAAGCCCGGCGCGGCAAGACGGCGGATCGCCCGCCTATGTGATGTTCACCTCCGGCACCACCGGCGCGCCGAAGGGGGTGGTGGTTCCGCACCGGGGAGTCGCCCGGTTGGCCTTGAACCGCGAGGTTCTGGATCTGCGCCCCGACGACGTGATGGGGCAATTGGCCCCGCTGGCCTTCGACGCCACCACGTTGGAGCTGTGGAGCGCCCTGCTGAACGGAGCCAGTCTGCGGATTTTTGACGACGAGGAGTTGCTGGACCCGCAGGCGCTGGGCGCCGCGCTGGCGACCAGCGGGATCACCACCTTGTGGTTGACCGCCGGTCTGTTCAACCGCGCCGCCGACGAATCGCCGGGGATTTTCAAGACTCTGCGCCTGCTGATGACCGGCGGCGAAGCGCTCAGCCCGCCGCATGTCCGCAAGGTGATGGCCGCTTGTCCGGGCTTGCCCCTGCTCAACGGCTATGGCCCGACGGAAAATTCCTGCCTGACCACCCTGCACGCGATCACCGCCGCCGATCTGGAAGGGGCGATTCCGATTGGCCGACCGATCAGCGACACCCGCGTCCACATCGTCGACGAACGGCTCAACCCCGTGCCGGTCGGCGTCTGGGGCGAGCTGCTGTGCGGCGGCGACGGGGTGGCGCTGGGCTACGCCGGGCGGCCCGATCTGACGGCGCACTCCTTCGTCACCCTGCCCTGGAGCGGCGGCGAGCGGGTTTACCGCAGCGGCGACATCGCCCGCTGGCGGCGCGACGGCGTGATCGAATTCGCCGGACGGCGCGACGGTCAGGTGAAAATTCGCGGCCACCGCATCGAAACCGGGGCCATCGAAACCGTGCTGGCCGGGTGCGCGGGCGTGCGCGACGCCGTCGTTCTCGTCACCGGCGGCGGGGCCGACAAGGCGCTGGTCGCCTGCGTCGCCGCCGACAGCCCGACGGGCGAGGGCGCGTGGCGGCGGCGCTTGGCCGAACAACTGCCGATCTACATGATGCCCGCGCGCTTCATCGTCGTGCCGAATCTGCCGGTCAACGCCAACGGCAAGCGCGACCGCCGCGCCCTGCTGCCGCTGGTCGCCGCCGTGATGAACGCCACCGCCCCCAGCCT
Organism: Azospirillum cavernae; assembly: GCF_003590795.1. Lineage (GTDB taxonomy): Bacteria > Pseudomonadota > Alphaproteobacteria > Azospirillales > Azospirillaceae > Azospirillum > Azospirillum cavernae. The sequence goes on along the minus strand of NZ_QYUL01000003.1, from coordinate 260,714 downwards.
CGCCGCCGCCCCGACGCCCCCGGCCAACCACGCCGAGGCGCTGGTCCTGCGCCTGTTCGCCGAGCAATTTCCCGGCGTCGCGCTAGACTCCGCGTCGGACTTCTTCCACCTTGGCGGCCATTCGATGACGGCGATGCGGCTGTCGGCTCGGCTGAGCGAGGAGAGCGGCGCGCGGGTGTCGATGCGCGCCCTGTTCGCCGCCCGCACCGTCGCGGCCATCGCCGCGCTGCTGCCGACCTCCGCCACCCCCGCCGCCGATTCCACCAAATCCACCGGAAAAACTGACGCCAACATGCCGCTTCCGCCCGTCGCGCGCCTCGTCTCAGAACCCGCCGAGGGGTTTCCCCTGTCCACCGGGCAGGAACGGCTGTGGGTGATGCAGCGGCTGTTCCCCGACAGCGGCGTCTACAACGTGCCGCTGGCGTTCGAGGCCGAGGGCGCGTTGGATCAAACCGCGCTCGCCCGCGCCCTGACGGCGCTGGAGGAGCGCCACCACGCCTTGCGGCTGCGCGTCGTGACCGGGGCGGACGGGCGTCCGCGCCAACGGCTGTTCCCGGCGGGCGCGCTGGTCGCCACAACCGTCGATCTCAGCGCGGAGCCGGACCCCGATCAGGCCGCCGCCGCCCGCCAGATCGCCGAACTGTCCCGCCCCTTCGCGCTGGAGCGGGAGGCCGGGGCGCGCGCCGCGCTGATGCGGCTGGCGCCGAACCGCTGGCGCGTTCTGCTGGTGCTGCACCACGCCATCATGGACGGCTGGTCCGCCGGGATCCTGCTGCGCGACCTCGCCGCCTTCTACGCCACAGCCCTGGGCGCGCCTGCCGCGCCGACGCCCGCGCCTGCGGTCCAGTTCCAGGACGTCGCCGCCTGGCAGCGCGACCACGCCGACAGCGCCGAGGGCAAGGCCCTGCTCGCCCGCTGGGTGGAGCGGCTGACCCCGCGCCCGGCGCCGCTCGACCTGCCGACCGACCACCGCCGCCCGCCGGTCAAAAGCTTCCGGGGCGACACCGTCGAATTCACCTTCGACGCCGAACGCAGCGCCGCGCTCGACCGGCTGGCGCGGGCGGAATCGGCGACGCCCTTCGCCGTCGTCACCGCGCTGGTCCAGGCCCTGCTGAACCGGATGACCGGGCAAAGCGATCTGGCGCTGGGCACCCTGGTCGCCGGGCGCGACCGGACGGAGGTGCAGGACACCGTCGGTTTCTTCGTCAACACCCTGGTGCTGCGCCAAACCATCGACCCGGCGGTCGGCTTCCGCCGTCTGCTGATCGACACCCGCGCCACCTGCCTGCACGCCGTCGCCGAGCAGCATTGCCCGTTCGAGGCGCTGGTGGAGGCCGTGGGCGCGCCGCGCGATCTGGGCCGAAATCCGCTGTTCGACGTGCTGGTCGTCTGGCAATCGGAAGACGGCGCGCCGCCCGCCCTGCCCGGCCTGACCACCCGCCCGGTTCCGATCTCCTTCCCCTTCGCCAAATTCGATCTGGGATTCCATTTCGGGCGGCGTGGCGACCGCATCCTCTGCCAGATCGAACACAGCGCCGATCTGTTCGAGCCGGAGACCATCGCCGCCCTGTTCGAGCGGCTGGACACGCTGACCGCCGCCGTGCTGGCCGATCCCGACCGCAGCGTCGGCGGCCTGCCGATCCTGCCCGCGTCCGAACGCGCCCTGTTGGCCCGTTTCAACGACACGCGCGCGCCGCTCGACACCCGGCGCAGCTTGATCCGCCCCCTGCTGGACCGCGTCGCCCAAACGCCCGACGCGCCCGCCCTGCTGTGGAACGGCCAGCCGCCGCTGTCCTACCGGACCTTCGCCGCGCGGGCCGGGGCGGTCGCCCGCCGTCTGGTCGCCGCCGGGGTCAAGCCCGGCGATTGCGTGGCCGTCTGCGCGCCGCGTTCGCCCGAACTGCTGATCGCCATTCACGCAATCCTGATGGCCGGCGCCGGTTACGCCCCGCTTGGGACCGATCAACCGGCGGCGCGGATCGCCGGAATGCTGGAGGATTTGGGCCGCCCGTTGGTGCTGGCGACCGCCGATTCCCGCGCGCCGCTCGACGGGCTGTCCGCCCGCGTCCTGGAGCTGGGCGGGGTTGAGGAGGCGGAACCGCTTGATCTGGGCGGGCCGGACGGGTTGGCCTACACGCTCTTCACCTCCGGCTCGACCGGGCGGCCCAAGGGGGTGGCGGTGGAGCAGCATTCGGTGCTGAACCGCGTCTTGTGGATGCAAAGCGCCTTCCCCATCGGCCCCGGCGACGTAATCCTGCAAAAAACCCCGGCGACGTTCGACGTGTCGGTGTGGGAGCTGTTCTGGTGGGGTTGGACCGGGGCCACCGTCGCCCTGCCGCCGCCGGGCGCGGAGCGCGACCCGCAGGCGCTGGTCGAACAGATCGCCCGCGACGGCGTGACCGTGCTGCATTTCGTGCCGTCGATGCTCGCCGCCTTCCTGACCTGTCTGGAGGATGGCCGGGCCGACGCCGCCAAGCTGGCGCGCCTGCGTTACGTCTTCGCCAGCGGCGAGGCGCTGGACCCGGCGCTGGTCGAACGGTTCGACCGGCTGCTGCACCGCCCCTTTGGCGCGCAGCTCCACAACCTCTACGGCCCGACCGAGGCGACGGTGGACGTGACGTGGCAACCCTGCTCGCCCTGGACCGGCGGCGCGGTGGTTCCCATCGGGCGTCCCATCGCCAACACCACGGTGCATGTGCTTGACCCCAGCGGCGCGCCGACCCCCATCGGGGTCGCCGGGGAAATCCATCTGGGCGGGCCGCAGGTGGCGCGCGGCTACGTCAACCGGCCCGAACTGACGGCGGCGGCCTTCATCGCCGATCCGTCCGCACCGGGCGAACGACTCTACCGCACCGGCGATCTGGGGCGCTGGCGGCGCGACGGGACCGTCGAGTATCTGGGCCGCATCGACCATCAGGTGAAGGTGCGCGGCCAGCGCATCGAACCCGGCGAGATCGAACACGCGCTGGAAAGCCACCCGGACGTTGAACGCGCCGTCGTCGTCCCCGTCACGGTGGACGGCCTGACCGAACTGCATGGCTATGCGCTGACGCGCGGCGGCGCCGTAACCTCGGCGGCGCTGCGCGCCCTGCTGCGCGACCGGGTGACGGAGGCGATGATCCCCGCCCGCTTCTTCCGGCTGGACCGGCTGCCTTTGACCAGCAGCGGCAAGCTGGACCGCAAAAACCTGACCGGCGCGCCGCTGGACCGTCCCGCCGCCGCTGCGCCGGTGGAACGGCTGTCGGAGGTGGAGGCCGAGATCCGCGCCATCTGGCGGACCATCTTGCCCGACGCGGAACCCGGACCGCGCGACGGCTTTTTCGAGGCGGGCGGCAACAGCCTGCTGGTGATCCGCCTGCACGAGCGGCTGAACGCCCGCTGGCCCGGCGTGTTCGGCGTCGCCGACCTGTTCGCCTGCGCCACCATCGCCGAACAGGCCAAACGGGTGGTTCCATCCGCCGCCGCGCCTGTCCCTGTGCAGACCACCCCCTTGCCGAACACGGACCGCCCCGCCGCCGCCATGCCACAGACCAACGCCCCCGCCGCCGAAGCCCCGCACGCCATCGCGATTGTCGGCATGGCCGTCCGCCTGCCGGGCAGCGAGGATCTCGCCGGATTCTGGCGCGACGTCTCGACCGGCGTGGACCGGGTGCGCCCGCTGCCCGCCGGGCGCGAGGCGGAAACCCGCGCCCTGCTCGCCGCGCTGGGGCTGCCGCAGCCCGACCGTTTCCGCGAGGCCGCCTATCTCGACGACGTGATGGGCTTTGAGCCGAAGCGGCTGCGGCTGTCGCCCGCCGACGCCGCCTTGCTCGATCCCGAACAGCGGCTGTTCCTGGACACCGCGCTGCGCGCCCTGGAGGACGCCGGGCGCGGCGGCGCGGCGTTGGACGACGCCCACGTCGGCGTCTTCGTCGGCGGCGTGCCGGGAACGGCGTGGCGCGACGCGCTGATGCGCGGGGCGGCGGCCAACCGGGTGGAGCAGATCTTCGCGCTGAACGTCGCGTCGAACATCGCCACCCGCCTGTCCTTCCTGCACAATTGGCGGGGACCGGCGGCGCTGATCGACACCGCCTGTTCCGCCTCGCTCGCCGCCGTTCACGCCGCCTGCCGGGCCTTGCGCGACGGCGATTGCGAGTGGGCCTTGGTCGGCGGGGCGAAAACCCTGCTGACGCCGCCCGCCGACGGCCAACGCCTGACCATCGACAGCTCCACCGGGCGGACCCGCGCCTTCGCCGAGGGGGCCGACGGAACCGGCATGGGCGAGGGGGCCGTCGCCTTCCTGCTGCGCCCGCTGGCCGCCGCGCTGGCCGATGGCGACGCCATCCACGGCGTGATTTTGGGCAGCGCCGTCAACCAGGACGGGGCGAGCAGCGGCATGGCCGCCCCCAACCCGGCGGCCCAGGCCGAGGTGATCGCCGCCGCCGCCCGCGACGCCCGGATTCCGGTCTCCAGCCTGTCCTACGTCGAGGCGCACGGCACCGGAACCGCGCTGGGCGATCCCATCGAGATTGACGGGTTGACCCGCGCCGCGTCGGCGGAAACCACCGAGGTCGGCTTCGCCGCCATCGGCTCGGCCAAGGGCAATTACGGCCATCTCGACGGCGCCGCCGGGGCGCTGGGGCTGGCCCGCGCCCTGCTGTGCCTGATCCACGACCACGCCCCGCCGCAGCCCTTCTTCGACGCGCCGAACCCGCGCATCGACTTCGCCAAGGCCCCCGTCGCGGTGGCCCGCGCGCTGACGCCGCTGGCCGACCGGGGCGGCCCGCGCCGCGCCGGGGTCAGCGCCTTTGGCCTGAGCGGCATCAACGCCCATGTGGTGGTGGAGGCCGCGCCGCTCGTCGTCCGCCGCGCCCAATCGGCGGAGGGCTGGTTCGCCGTTGGCCTCTCGGCCCCCGACGCCGACAGCCTGCGCGGCTACGCGGGCGCGCTGGTCACGGCGCTGCGCCGCCATCCCGATTGGCCGCTGGCCGACGTCGCCCGCACCCTGACCGACGGGCGCGACGCGTTGGACGCCCGGCTGGCGGTGTGGGTGCGCGACCGGGGCGATCTGATGGCCCGTCTGGCCGTCTTCGCCGCCGCGCCCGACGCGGTGGAGGGGCTGGCGCTGACCGGAACCGCCGCCCGCGCCAACGGCGCGGAGGCTCATCCCGTCCTGCATCGCGACGAAAACGCGGCGCTGGCCGCCGCGACCGCCTTCGTCGGCGGCGCGCGCCTGCTGTGGCCGCAGGACATTCCGACCGGGCGGGTTCATCTGCCCGCCGCCCCGCTGGCCCGCCGCCGCTGCCTGCCAGACCTGTCCCCCGCCCAGGCCATGGTCGCCGCTCCGGTTGGCCTGCTGGGTCCGGCGGTGGTGACTCAGCACGGGCGTTTCCACCCGGTGGACGCGCACGCCGAGCGGTTTTGGCCGGTCGCCGACCATCGGTTGGAGGGCGCGCCGACTTTGGTCGGCATGGGCTTCCCGACGCTGGTGGCCGAGGCGCTGGCCGACAGCCCCGTCCGCATCGACGATCTGCGATGGATCCGCCCGCTGCGCCCGGCGGAGCTTGCCCCCGGCACGGTGACGCTCAGCCTCGCCGACGACGGCGCGGCGACCCTGACCGGGCGGACGCTGGACGGGCGTTGGCAGACCTTCGCCAAGGCGACCGTCACGGCGCAACCGGCGCTGGTCGCCGACACGCTCGACCTTGCCGCCCTGGCGGCGCGCTGCGCCCCGCCCGGCGACGTCCCGCCCTTCCAAAGCCGAAACGGCGTGGTCGAGGTCAGCCCGCGCTGGAACTGTCTGGAGCGTGTCGCCCCCGGCTCGGGGGAATCGCTGGCCTGGCTGCGCGCGCCGTCGGGCGACGAGGGCGTGCGCCTGCACCCCGGCCTGCTCGACGTCGCCACCGGCCAAGCCCTGGAAGAGGGCGGCATGGTGCCGACCGGCTGCGGAACCATCCTGATCCACGGCCCGCTTCCCGCCGATCCCGTCGCCCACGTCACCCGCCGCGCCACCGCCGACGGGGCGGAGGCCGACATTCATTTGGCCGACCGCGACAACGGACGGATCGCCGTCAGCCTGCTGGCCCTGCGCTGGACCCGGCTGACCGGCGCGCGGACGACGGGCGACCTCACCCCGGCCCTGCCGGTGTGGGAGGCCGCGCCCCTGACCACCGCCGGTGTGTCCGCCGCCGATCCCGGCGGGCCGGTGGTTCTGATCGGCGAAGGCCCGCTGGCCGACCGTCTGGCCGCTCATCTCAGCGCCGCCGGGCGTCTGGCCGCGCGCGGCGGCAGCGCCGCCCCGGACGCAGAAACCCTGGCCCGCATTGGCGGCGCCGATCACCCCGCCATCCTCTTCGTTCCCGCCAGCGGTCCCGACGCCGGGATTCGGGCGGCGGCGGCGATGCGGTCCGTGTTGGCCGCCCTGCGCCACCCCACCCGCCTGTTGGCGCTGGGCGAGGGGGCCTTCGCGGCGGAGGGCGCCGACACGCTCGATCCCTTCCAGGCGCTGATTTACGGCGTGGTCGTCTGCGCCGCCCAAGAAGAACCGATGCTGACCGCCCGTTACATCGATTGCGACGACGCCATCGGCCCGGCGGCCCTGCTGGCCGAACTGGCGGTTCTCGAACGCAACCCGCGCGCTGTGGCGTGGCGGCGGGGCCGTCGCCTGATCCGCCGCTTCCACCCCACCGAGGCCAAGGCCGAGGACGCCGCATGGCCGACCTCCGGCTGCTGCGTCGTTTCGGGCGGCACGGGCGGGTTGGCGTTGATGCTGGCCGACACGCTGGCCGCCGGGGGCAAAATCGCCTTGGCCCTGCTGTCGCGCGGCGGCGAGCCGACCGGCGACGACGTCGATTCCGTCCGGCGGCGGGAGCTGCTGGCGGCGTTGCGCGCCGCCGGGCTGCGGGTCGCCGTCCACGCCTGCGACGTCGCCGACCGGGCGGCGCTGGCGGCGACGCTCGCCCGCGTCCGTGAGGAGATGGGGCCGATCACCGCCGTCGTCCACAACGCCGGGGTCGCCGACGGGGCCTTTCTGGGCAGCGGCGAGCGCGCCGTCGCCGCGTATGTCAACGCGCTGACCGCCAAGGTTGAGGGCGCCCGCCTGCTCGACGAGTTGACCGCCGCCGACCCGGTGGAGGCCTTCGTCCTGGCCGGTTCGCTGACCGGGCTGACCGGCGGGGCCGGACACGCCGCCTACACCGGGGCCAACGCCTTCCTCGACGCCTTCGCCGCGCAACGCCGCCGCCGGGGCAAACCGGCGCTGTCCATCGACTGGTGCGGCATCCGCGAGGTCGGCATGGCCGCCCGCCTGCTGAAGGGCCGCAGCATTGGCGTGGACGCCGGTCCCGCCGACGTCGGCCCGCTGCTGCGCCGCGCTCTGGCCACGCAATCCCCGCAGGTCGCCATCCTCGACCCGACGATCAAGGCGGCGCTGGCTCCGCAAAGCGCGCCCGCCCAAGCCACACCGACAGCCCCGGCCCAAAGCGCCCCCGCTCCGATCACGTCGGCGCGGAGCGGCGCCAAACGCTCCGGCGGCGCGCGGGCGCTGGAGGCGGCGCTCGCCGCCGTCTGGGCCGACGTGCTTGGCTATGACACGGTGGCGCCGGACGATGATTTCTACGCGCTGGGCGGCGATTCCATCGGCGGGATGCAGATCGTCGAACAGGTGGTCCGCGACCTTGGCCAGATGATGACCCTGGTCGATCTGTTCGAGACGGGGACCGTCGCCAAGCTGGCCGAGCGGCTGCGCAGCCGCGCCGCCGAACAGCGCCCGCAAGGCAACGGCCTGCGGCCCGCCCCGCAACGCGACCGCTACCCGGTGGCGTGGGAGCAGTTGGCCGTGCTGCGCGCCGAAGCGGCGGCGGACATGGGAACCGCCTACAATCTGCCCAATGGGCTGCATCTGCCGCCGGACGTGGACATGGACCGGCTGCGCGCCGCGCTCGATGCGCTGGTCGCCCGGCACGAGATCCTGCGCACCCGCCTGATCCCCGCCGCCAGCGAGGCCGACGAGCCGACCATGGCGATCCTGCCCCCCCGCCCGGCGCGGATCGAGGAGGTCGATTGCCCGACGGACGAGGGGCTGTTGCAGACGCTCAACGCCGCCGTGCGCCCGTTCGCGCTGTGGACGGACGAGCCGCCGGTGCGGATCCTGCTGGGCCGCGTCGCCGGAAGGCCGCGCGCGGTGCTGCTCGACGTTCACCACTCCCTCGCCGACGCCTTCAGCATGGAGGTTCTGCAAGCCGACCTGATCGCGCTGTATGACGGCGCCGCCGACCCGGCCCCGACCATCCAGTTGAAGGATTACGCGTGGTGGAGCCGTTCGGGCGAAGGGGCCGCCGCGCCTGAAGAGGCGCGCGGCTATTGGCTGGACCGTTTCAAGGGCGCGTTGCCGGTGCTGGACCTGCCCGCCGACCATCCCCGCCCGGCGCGCCACACCTGGCGGGCGGAAACCACCGAATTTCCCATCGCCTGGGATACGGTCAGCCGCCTGCGCGCGTTCGCGGCGGAACGGCGGACGACGCCCTTCGCCGTGGTCACGGCGGCCTGGGCCTTGCTGCTCGCCCGCTACGCCCGCGTTGAGGATCTGGTCTTCGCCGTGCCGGTGAACTCGCGCGAAGGCGCGGCGATGGCAGCGATGACCGGCATGCTGGTTTCGCTGCTGCCGCTGCGGCTGGGGGTTCGCGCCGAGGACACGGTGGCCGACCTGATCCAACGCACCCACGCCGCTCATTCCGAGGCGATGCGCCACCGCGCCTATGGTTTGGGGCGGCTGCTGGCCGATCTGGCCCCGCCCGCCTCGCCCGACCGGGCGTTGTTGTCGGAGGTCACGCTCTCTTACATGAACTTCGCCGAGGGGGCCGGGCAAACGCGGGTCAAGGACGGGCTGACGCCCTTCGGGCTGGCCCGCCACGATGGCAAGAGCGACCTTGGCCTCTATGTCCGCGACCTGCCCGACCATATGGTGATGGCGGTCGAGTATTACGCCGATCTGTTCGACCGCGACCGCATGGAGCGGATGGGCCGTCATTTCCGCGCCCTGTTGACCGCCCTGGTCACGGCGCCGCCCGACGCCCTGACCGCGAGCCTGCCGCTGACCGACGCGGAGGAGCGCGGCTGGCTCGCCGCCGTCGGCGCCGGTGCCACGCCGCCGCTGCCGCTGGAGCGCGGGTTGTTCGGCGCGCTGGCCGACCGCGCGGCGGCCAACCCGGACGCCGTCGCCCTGGTTGGAAGCGACCAAGCCTTGAGTTACGCCGACCTTCTGCGCCGCGTCGCCGGGGTGTCCCGCGCGCTGCGGGAGGCCGGGATCCTGTCCGGCGACCGCGTCGCCCTGCATGTCGAACGCGACGCCAACGCCATCCTTCTGCTGCTGGGCTGCGTGGCGGCGGGGGCGGTCTATGTCCCACTCGACCCCGCTTACCCCGCCGAGCGGATCGGCTGGATCCTGGAGGATTCGGCCTGCCGCGCGGTGATCGCCGACGCCGCCGGACGGGCGGTTCTGGCCCAGCTTCCCCCCAACCCCGAGCGCCGAATCCTGTCGGCGGAAACGCTGGCCGGGCTGGTCGCCGACAGCCTGACCCGCCCGCCCGCCAGCGGCCCGGCCTATGTGATGTACACCTCCGGCTCCACCGGAACGCCCAAGGGGGTTGTGGTGGCGCAGGCGGCGATTTTGCGGCTGGCGCTGGGCGGCGGCGATCTGACGATCACGGCGGAAGACCGGGTGATGCAGACCGGCCCGCTGGCCTTCGACGCCTCGACCTACGAGATCTGGGCGACCTTGTTGAACGGCGGCCGCCTGTGCGTGGCCAACCGCGAGGAGGTTCTGGATCCTGCGGCGCTGTCCGCCGCCATCGCCCGCCATCAGGCGAGCGCGCTGTGGCTGACGACCGGGCTGTTCAACCGGCAGGTGGACGCAAACCCGCACAGCTTCGCCAACCTGCGCCTTGTGGTGACGGGCGGCGAAGCGATGAGCGCCCCGCACGCCGCGCGCGCGCTCCGCGCCTGCCCCGGCGTGACCTTCCTCAACGCCTATGGGCCGACGGAAAACACCACCTTCACCACGTTGCGCCACATCAGCGCCGCCGATGCGACGCCGGGGCCGGTTCCGCTGGGCCGTCCCATCGCCCACACCACCGTCCGCGTCGTCGAACCGGGCGGCGCGCCGACCCCGACCGGGGTGTGGGGCGAAATTCTGCTGGGCGGGCTGGGGCTGGCCGAGGGCTACCTCAACCGCGCTGACCTGACGGCGGATCGCTTCGTCACCGACCCGGTCAGCGGCGAACGCCTCTACCGCACCGGCGATCTGGGGCGCTGGCGCGCCGACGGCGCGCTGGAGTTCGGCGGACGGCGCGACGGGCAAATCAAGCTGCGCGGCTACCGCATCGAGCTGGAGGAGATTGAAAAGGCGCTGAACAGCCATCCGGCCATCGCCGACAGCGCCGTTCTGTTCCTGCCCGACCCGACGGGCGACAGCGAGGCCGACGGCGTGCTGGTCGCCTGCGTCCAACCGCAGGGCGAGGCCCCCAGCGCGGCGGCGCTGCGCGATTGGCTGGGGCGGCGTCTGCCCGCCTACATGACGCCGCGCCGCTTCGTCACCGTGTCGGCGCTGCCGGTCACGGAGAATGGCAAGATCGATCGCCGCCAGCTTGCCGCCACGCTGCCGCCGCTGGAGGCCAACGACGACGACGCGGCGGGCGATCCGCCGCGCAACGAGGCGGAAACCCTGGTCGCCGAGGTGTTCAGCGAGGTGTTTGGGCGCAAAATCGCCGACCGCGACGCCAATTTCCTCGATCTTGGCGGTCATTCGCTGCTGGCGATCAAGGTGGTGAACCGCATCGCCCAGGCGACCGGGGTGCGGCTGTCGATGCGCGGCTTCTTCGCCGCCCCGACCGTCGCCGGTCTGGCCGCCCTGATCGACGACGACGCCGAGGCCAGCGACGACATCGTTCCGGTTCCCGACGCCCCCAGCCACCCGGCCAGCCACGCCCAGGCGCGGCTCTATCTGGCCAGCCGGATGGAGGGGGAATCCGCCGGGGGCGGGGCCGCCTACAACATCACCTTCGCCCTGCCCTTCGGTGGGCCGCTCGATCTCGACGCGCTGCGGACGGCGCTGACCCGCCTGACGGAGCGTCACGAGACTCTGCGCACCGGCTTCATCGAAGAGGACGGGGCGATCCGCCAGCGCGTCGCCGCCAGCGCCGTGCCGCCCCTGGCGGTGGACGACCTGTCGGCCAGCCCCGACCCGCGCGGCGAAAGCCTGCGTCTGGCCCGGCGCGAAGCGGCCACCCCCTTCGACCTCGCCGCGCCGCCGCTGCTGCGCGCCCGCGCCATCCGCATGGGGGCCAGCCTTCTCGACCCGAACAACGATCTTCCGGGTGACGGCGAAGGCTGGTTGGTCCTGCTGGTGCTGCACCACATCGTCGGCGACGGCTGGTCGTCGCGCATCCTGCTGCGCGAGTTGAGCAGGCTGTACCGCGCCGCCCGTCCCGGCGGCGACGCGCTGGCCCCGCTGCCCGCCCTGCCGGTGGCCTACCGCGATTTCGCGGTGTGGCAGAACCGCCGCGACTGGACCGACGCCGCCCGCCATTGGCGCTCGATCCTGTCGGACGCGCCGGACAGCGTCGCGCTGCCCGCCGACCGTCCGGCCCCGGCGGTGCAATCGCACCGGGGCGACACCATCAGCCGCAGCCTGCCCGCCGCGCTGACCCAGGGCTTGGCCGCCTACGCCCGCCAGCGCGGGGCGTCCAGCGCGTCAACCGCCTTGGCGATGTTCGCCGGGCTGCTCTACCGCCTGACCCGCCAGGGCGATCTGGTGATCGGCTTCGGCGTCGCCGGGCGCGACCGGGCCGAGGTGGAGGGGTTGATCGGCTTCTTCGTCAACGTCCTGCCGCTGCGCGTGCGCATCGGCGACGAGACGGAGTTCGGGGCGCTGGTCGATCAGGTCCACGCCGCGATGATGGCGGCGATGGACCATCGCGACTTCCCGTTCGATCTGCTGGTCCGCAGCGTCGCCCCCCGCCGCGTCGCCAACCGCCAGCCGCTCATCAACGTGGTGTTCGAGTATCAGCGCTTTGAGGATCTGGACGCCGACGCGGCCTGCGCCGACGCGCTGGGCGACCGCCTGTTCGGCGGCGGGCGCCCGGTCGATCCGGCCTTTGGCGGGGCCTTGGAAGAGGCGATCCGCACGCCGACCGCCAAGCATGATCTGCTGCTGTTCCTGACCGAACGGCGCGACGGCGGCACGCTGACCCTGGAATACGACACCGACCTGTTCGACCGGGCCACGGCGGAACGCTGGCTGGCCTATCTGGAGCAATTCGCCTCGATGGTTGTGAACCACGCAAACAAGGATGCCGCCGAATGAGGATCGCCGATTTCGTCTTTGACGCCAGCGCCAAGCCGACGGCGGCCCCCGTTCCGTTGACCGCCGCCGCCAGCGCCCCATCGACCGACACCATCGTCTCGCGCGTCGCCGCCTGGGCCGCCCGGCGTCCCGACGCCCCGGCCCTGGTGGATGAGGTTGGATCGACCAGCTACCGCGCGCTCGACCTGTGGTCCAACCGCATCGCCCAATGGCTGACCCGCGAGGGGCTGGCGCGCGAAACCCGCGTCGGCGTGATGATGGGCCGCCAGCGCGGCGCGCTCGCCGCCATGGTCGGGGTCATGAAGGCGGGCTGCGTCTATGTCCCGCTCGACCCCACCCAACCGCTCAGCCGCCGTCGCGCCCTGATCGACGCCGCCGGGGTCGAGGCCGTCGTCACCGAGGCCGCCGCGCTGGGCGACCTGCGCAGCCTGCAATGGCGCTGCCCGACCCTGCGCCACGGCCTGTGCCTGGACGCTGACGACGCCGAGCGGGTGATCGAAGCGCCGGGCGTGATGATGTCCACCGAGCTGTGGGACCATCTGGCCGGGGAGCAAGCCGACGACGCCGGGGCGGGCGGCTGGAAAAGCGCCTTCACCGGGCTGCCGATTCCGGGCGAGGCGCTGGCCGCCTTCGGCGCCAACGCGCGGGCCAAGACCGCGCCGCTTCTCACCCCGTCGTCGCGGGTGCTGGAGGTCGGTTGCGCGTCAGGCTTCACCATGCGGCACGTCGCGCCGCTGTGCGGATCCTACATCGCGTCCGACATCAGCCGCCTGAACGCCGAGCGGGTGGAGGCCAACGCCCGCAAGCTGGGGCTGACCCACGTCGCCGGGCGTCATCTGACCTCGCACGACATCGACCTGTTGGAGCCGGGCAGCCTGGATCTGATCGTCTTCAACAGCGTGATCGAAAGCTTCCCCGGCTTCGGCTATCTCGCCGACATTCTCGACAAGGCGGTGACGCTGCTGGCGCCGGGCGGGTCGCTGTTCCTCGGCAGCCTGTGGAATCTGGAGCGCAAGGACGATTATCTCGCCGATCTGGCCGCCTTCGCCCGCGACCACGCCGGGCAGGGCTACGCGACGCGCCTGGATTTCAGCGACGATTTCTTCGTTCCCCCCGCCTTCTTCCGCGATTGGGCGGCCAAGCGGGCGGAAAAGCCCTCGCTGGAATTCTCCGCCATCGACGCGCCGGGCTTCGACCCGGCCCCCTACGGCTTCGATCTGGTCATCCGCCTGGATGGCCGGGGCGAGGGCGCGCAGCCATGCCGCCATCTCGACGGGCGCCGCGCGCTCGACAGCCTGTCGGACAGCCCGCCCGCCGTCACGATCACGCCCGACCAGGGCGCATACGTCATCTTCACCAGCGGCACCACGGGAACGCCCAAGGGCGTCCTGGTCGAACACGCCCCGCTGGTCAATCTGGCCGACGCCATCGAACGGACTCTGTATGAGCCGCTGGGACAGGGCGATCAACTGGCGCTGAACTGCATTTTCGCCTTCGCCTTCGACGGGTCGATGCACTCCATCGGCACGGCGCTGCTGAATGGCCACGCCCTGCACATCCCCGGCGAAGAGACGCGCCGCGACCCCGCCCGCCTGCACGCCTTCATCGAGGCGCACGGGCTGGACGTCTGCGACGGCACCCCCAGCCTGTTCGCCATGCTGGTCGATCACTGGCACGACAGCGGAACGGCGACGTCGGTCCGGCTGGCCATTTTGGGCGGCGAGCCGGTAAAGGCGGAGATGCTGCGTCGCCTCTACAGCCTGCCCGCCCACGGCGATCTGAAAATCGTCAACCAATATGGCCCGACCGAAAGCTGCGTCTGCGCCACCCAGCACATCATGACCGCCGTCAATTGGGCCGAGCATCTGCCCCCGCCCATCGGCCTGCCGCTCGACAACATCCTGGTCAACCTGACCGATGGCGCCGGGCGGCCGGTGCCGGACGGCATGCCGGGCGAAATCCGCATCGGCGGGCGCGGGCTGGCGCGCGGTTATCTGAACGACGCGGCGCAAACCGCCAGCCGCTTCGTCACCGACGAGGCCGGGGGACGCTGGTATCGCACCGGCGACATGGCCCGCCGTCTGTCGAACGGGCTGCTGCAATTCCTGGGGCGCGAGGACCGGCAGGTCAAGATTCGCGGCTACCGCGTCGAGTTGGGCGAGGTGGAGGCCAAGCTCGCCGCCCATCCGCTGGTTGGGCGCGTCGCCGTGGTCGCCGCCGACCCGCGCGGCGACGGCGACAAACTGCTTGTCGCCTATGTCGTGCCGCGTCCGGGTTTTGACCCGACGCAGGCGCGCGCCGATCTGGACGCCGCCATGCCCGCCTGGATGATCCCGTCCTGGCTGGTCGCCATCGACGATTTGCCGATGACGGCGAACGGCAAGCTCGACGAGCGCCGCCTGCCGCCGCCCGCCGAACTCAACGCCCGCCCCAACCGGACCCGCCGCCCGCTCGCCACCGACGCCGAAAAGCGGCTGGCGGCGCTGTGGACCCGCATCCTTGAGATCCCGGTGGAGGATGGCGAGGATGATTTCTTCGCCATGGGCGGTCACAGCGTGCTGGCGGTGCGGCTGCTGGCGGCGGCGGAACAGGAGTTCGGCGTCCGCCTGCCGCTGGCCGAGCTGTTCACCAGCCCGACAATCGCCAGCATGGCGGCGTTGATCGAACGGCGCGGCGACGCGTCGGACTGGCATCCGGTCGTCGCCGTCAACGCGGGCGGCGCCCGCGTGCCGCTGCTGTGCTTCCACCCGGTCGGCGGCAACGTGCTGTGTTACCGCGAGTTGGCCGAGGCGCTTGGCCCCGACCAGCCGGTCTACATGGTGCAAAGCTATGGCCTGGAGGAAGGCCAGCCGCTCCACGCCTCGGTCGAGGCGATGGTCGCCGCCTATCTGGCCGCCACCAAGAGCGTCGTTCCCGACGGGCCGGTGGCGGTGGCGGGCTGGAGCTTCGGCGGCTTGCTGGCGTGGGAGGCGGCTTGCCAGTTGCAGCGCGCGGGCGTGGACGTCCGCGCCGTGGCCGTGCTGGACGGCGTGGCGATTCCCGACGTGGTGCGCGACCTGCTGCGCAAGGACGAGTCGGACTATCTGGCCGCCCTGTTCGACGAAATGGGCCTGTTCGACGCCGAAACCCTGCGCCCGCTGACGCCCGAACAGCGGCTCGACTTGATCCTGGAACGCGGCAAAGGCGGCCATTTCCTGCCCGACGGCATGGACCGCGCCGGGATGCGCCGCCTGATGGCGCTGTTCCAAAACAACGGCTTGGCCGCCGTGCGCTATCGCCCGCGCGGCTTCGATGGCAAGCTGCTGCTCGTTCGTCCGAAGGTCGAGACCAAGCAGGCGCCCGGCGTGTCCGGCGACCCGCTGAACGGCTGGGGGCCGTTGCCGTCGGGCGGGGTGACTCTCCGCTGGATGGAAGGCACCCACGGTCAAATGCTGGTCAAGCCCTGGCTGGACGAATTGGCGGAGTGTCTGCGGAGCTGGTTGGATGCGGTCAATGGGTGATAGGGCGCGCAAACGGGGCCACGCCGCCTCGGAGGCCGCGCGATGAACGTCGCGCTGTTGCTGGCCCGGTTGGGGCCGCTGCCGTTGCGGCGTCTGGTGGTCGGCGCGGCGGCCTCGGCGCTCAGCAGCGCCGTGGTGCTGGCCGTCGTCAACAAGGCGGCGCAGCAGATCGCCGACAACAAGAACGACGTCGTCAATCTGTGGATGGCGGCGCTGTTCGTCGTCTGCGTGCTGCTCTACACCGCGTCGGAAAGCTGGATGGTCGCCCGCATGGGGGCCGACATCGAGGAGGCCATCGACGGCCTGCGCATGCGGCTGCTCGACCGGCTGCGCCACGCCGATCTGTGGAAGCTGGAGCGCTTTGGCGAAACCCCGCTGTTCGAGAGCATCACCCAGAGCTGCCAAGTCATTTCGATGAATTCGCAGTTTCTGGCGTTGTCGCTGCGCTCGGCCCTGATGATCGTCGCGGTGCTGGTTTACATCGCCATCCTGTCGCCCTTGGCCTTCCTGCTGATCGGCGCGCTGATGGCCGTCGGCGCGGTCAGCTACACCCGGCTGGGCCAGGCGCTGAACGAACGGCAGGAGGCGTTGAACGCCCAGGAGGCCGGTCTGTTTGAAAGCGTGTCGGACCTGTTCGACGGCTTCAAGGAACAACGGCTGAACAGCGCCCGCAGCCGCGACCTCAACGCCACCTTCGACCGTGTGTCGGCGACCACCACCACCGCCCGCAACGAGGTGCATCTCCACGGCTGGCAACAGTTCGTCTTTGGCGAAACCGCCTTCAACATGATGCTGGGCATGGTGGTCTTCGTCGTGCCCAACTACTCGTCCGCCTTCGGGCAGGAGGTGGTGAAGGTGACGGCGGCGATCCTGTTCATGGCCTCGCCGGTGTTCGGCCTGATGCAGTCGATGGCGGTGATGGGCGCGGCGGATTCTGCCGCCGGGCGCATGATCGAGCTGGAAAGCCAGTTGGACGGGCTGGCCGAACCCGGGGCCAGCGCCCCGCCCTTGCCGGTGCCCGAGGATTTCCAGGAGATCCGCCTGGAAGGGATCGAATTCGCCTTTCCCGCCCCGGCGGGGGAGCAAAGCTTCGCCGTCGGCCCCTTCGACCTGACCATCCGGCGCGGCGAGACGATTTTCGTCACCGGCGGCAATGGGTCGGGCAAATCAACCTTCATCAAGCTGCTGACCGGCCTCTATCACCCCTTGCGCGGGCGGTTGACGGTGGATGGCGTGGACATCGGGCCGGGCCGTCAGACGGCCTACCGCGCCCTGATGGCCACCGTCTTCGCCGATTTCCACCTGTTCGCCCGCCTCTACGGCATGGATCGCCCCGACCGGGCCGAGGCCGACGCCCTGATGCGCTGGATGGAGATGGAGCGCGTCACCGCTGTGGAAGGCGACCGTTTTGGGCGGCGCGACCTGTCCGCCGGACAGCGCAAGCGGCTGGGGCTGGTCGCCGCCATTCTGGAGAAAAAGCCGATCCTGATCCTCGACGAATGGGCCGCCGATCAAGATCCGCATTTCCGCCTGAAATTCTACCGCGAGATCGTGCCTGAGCTGAAACGGCGCGGCCTGACCATCATCGCCGTCACCCATGACGATCATTATTTCGACGTCGCCGACCGCCGCCTGCACATGGAGGAAGGCCGTTTGAGCGAACTTGTTGTCCCGCAAGGGGGTGCGGCGTGAGGCTGATCCGTCTGATCCGGCAGGAAATTCCGCAAAATCTGCGGTCGCTGGCGATCATGACCGCGCTGTCGGCGCTGTCCACCTCGGTCCTTCTCTGGGTCGTCGATCTCGCCGCCAAGGACGCCGCCAAGGGAACCCTCAGCGTCCGCCTGCTGCTGCTGTTCGCCGTCACCATCACCCTGTTCGGCGTGACCCACAATTACGTGCTCGTCACCGCCTCGCAGGACGTCGAGGGGCTGATCCACCGGCTGCGCGTGCGCCTGTTCGACGCGGTGCGCCGGGCCGATCTGGTGACGGTCGAACGGGTGGGCCGCGCCGCCCTGCACGGCGCCCTGACGCAGGATACCCAAACGCTGGCCCGCACCCTGCCGATGCTGGTGATCGGCGGGCAGCAGGCGACGATGCTGGTCTTCCTCGCCCTTTATCTGGCGTGGCTGTCGCCCATCGCCTGCGTGATGGCCTTCAGCTTCGCCGGATTCGCCGTGGCCCTGCGCTTTTCGCGGATGGCGGCGCTTGGCCAGTCGATGCGGGCGGCGATGGGGGCGGAGATGTCCGTGTTCGACGGGCTGACCGACCTTTTGCGCGGCTTCAAAGAGGTGCGGATGAGCGTGCGGCGGGCCGACGGGGTGATCGACGATCTCGCCCACGCCTCGGACACCGCGCGGCGGGTCAACACCGGCATGAAGGCGCAGTGGGGCCGCGAATTCGCCCTGCTCCAGGCCCTGTTTTACGTGCTGGTCGGCTTGATGGTCTTCGTCGTGCCGCTGTTCACCACCAGCTATCACGAGGTGGTGGTCCCGGCCACCATGGCGGCGCTGTTCATCGTCGGGCCGGTCGGCACGCTGGCCCACGTCACCCCGCTGGTGACGCAGACCGAATTCGCCCTGGCCAACATCGAAAGCATGGCGACGCTGCTGAGCACGGCGGCGGGCGATTCCCCCGACGAAACTGCCCGCGCGCTCGACCAACCGCCGCAGCGGATCGCCTTGCGCAACGCCAGCTTTTCCTACACCGACGCGGCGGGGAACCCGATCTTTTCGGTCGGACCGCTGTCGGCGGAGTTCCACGCCGGGGAGATCACCTTCGTCACCGGCGGCAACGGGTCCGGCAAATCGACCATGCTGCGGCTGCTGACCGGACTGATGCCGCTCAGCGGCGGCAGCCTGCTGGCCGATGGCGAGCCGGTGGAGCCGGAGCGGATGCAAAGCTACCGCGACCAGATTTCGGCGATTTTCTCGGACTATCACCTGTCGCGGCGGCTCTACGGCGTCGCCGATCCCGACCCGGCCCGCGCGCGCGCCCTGCTGGAGCGGTTGGAGATGCAGGACAAGGCCAACGTTCAGGATGGGGCCTTCACCACCGTCGATCTGTCCACCGGCCAGCGCAAGCGGTTGGCCCTGGTCGTCGCCCAGATGGAGGACAAGCCGGTCATCGTCCTCGACGAATGGGCCGCCGACCAGGATCCCCATTTCCGCCGTGTCTTTTATGAAGAGTTGCTGCCCGAGATGAAGGCCAAGGGAAAAATCGTCATCTGCGTCACCCACGACGACCGTTGGTTCGGTCTGGCCGACCGCGTGTACCACATGAACGAGGGCCGGATCGAAGCCGGGCGCGTCGGCCCCGCCTCGACGCAAGACGGAGGCGCGGCATGACCCGCAATCCCTGGCTGCAAGGCTTCCGCCCGGTTTCCCAGCCGCGCCGCACGCTGGTCTGTTTCCCCTACGCCGGGGCCGGGGCGGCGCTGTACCGCGATTGGCATCTCCACGCCGCGCCGGACGACGAGATCATCGCCGTCCGCCTGCCGGGCCGTGAAAGCCGCATCGGCGAACCCTGCCTGACCGAGGTGGCGGCGGCGGTTCCGGCGATCCTCGACGCGCTGGCCAGCCGGTTGGACCGTCCGTTGATCCTGTTCGGCCATTCGCTGGGGGCGGCCTTGGCCTACGCCACCGCGCGCGCCCTGATCGCGGACGGGCGCCCGCCCCGGCTGCTGGCCGTCTCGGGCCGACGGGCGCCCGACCAGCCGCTTCGCCGCGCGCCGACCGCCAGCCTGAGCGAGGCGGAGTTCCGCGACCGTCTGCACGCGCTGGGCGGCACCCCGCCGGAGGTTCTGGCCTGCGCCGAGTTGATGGATCTGATGCTGCCGCTGCTGCGCGCCGATTTCGCCATGTCCGACGGGTTTTCCGATCCGTCCCCCGCTCCCCTGCCGATTCCCCTGTTCGCCTTCGCCGGAACCGAGGATCCCGAGGTCAGCGTGGCCGACGTGGCGGGTTGGGAGCGAGCGGCGGGGGCCGGATTCACCCTGCGCGCTCTGCCGGGCGACCATTTTTTCCTGACTCAGCACCGCCGTGAAATTGTAAAAACCATTCTTCCGCTCGACTTATAAAATCATGATTGTCCTCACCCCCTCCGATTGCGCTGTTGCCGATTTGACGATGACGCGTTCATTCGTTAGCCCATATCAGGACTCCGTCGGTTCCACCCGTCGGCGGTTCAACGCGGGCCGTCCCCTTGGGGCCGTCACACGCCGCGCGCCGGTTTGGCGCGCGGTCTTCACCGATGCTTTTTTGGGAGCACCAACCGATGGTCATTAAGAAAGACCCGCCGACCGGCGACGGCGCCCCGCCGTTCACGCCGGATCCGGTGGTCGAAGCGGCCGCCGCCCCGACCACCCCGTTCGTGACGGACAGCGCCGCCGAAACCGCGTCGGAAGCCGCGCCCGAGGCTGCGGCCCTGGACGCGGCCCCGGAAGCGGTCGCCTCCGAAGCGACCGTTGAGAGCGAGCGCGAGCGTCACGCCCACACCATCATCCGCAACCATGTGCTGCTGTCGGCCGCCGCCGGGGTCATCCCGGTGGCCTTCGTGGACACCGCCGCCGTGGCCGTCGTTCAGCTCCGTCTGTTGAAAGAGCTGTCGGACGTCTATGGCGTCAGCTTCCGCGCCGACATCGGCCGTTCGGCGGTGGGAACCCTGCTGGCCAGCGTCACTCCGGCTCTGCTGGGCGGCGGCATCCTGGGTTCGGCGGCGGTCAACGCGGCGCTGCGCAGCGTTCCGGTGGTCGGCACGGTCACGCGCTTCGCCACGCAGCCGCTGTTCAACGCCGCCTTCACCTACGCGCTTGGCAAGGTGTTCCAGCAGCATTTCGCCTCGGGCGGCACCTTCCTGACCTTCGACCCGGAGAAGGTGAAAACCTATTTCCGCGAGAAGTATGACGAGCTGCGCCGCCGCAAGGGCGTGGTTCCTGACGCGGTTCCCGACGCCGTCGCGGCCTGATCCGTGCTAGGAGGACAGGGGCGGAGGGGCCGTTTCGGCGTCTCCGCCCCAGCCCCCGGCTGCGTCATCCCGCGCGCCGCCCGAGCGACGCCTGTTTTTTCTTGAGGCCCGGACCATGCCGATCATCTTTTCTGGCCTGTACATCGCCGCCTGCGTGGTTTGCGGCGTCATGGGGCGCAACACCGTGTTCGGGTTCATGGGGCATTTCCTGCTGGCTCTGTTCCTGACGCCAATGGTTGATTTCATCATCCAGGCGGTTGGACGGCCCAGCGCCCGGCTGCGCGACAAGATCCTGTCGCTGAGATCCCGATGACCACCATCGATTTGGCCCCCCACCACCCATCCGCCCCACAGCGCGCCCGGCTGTGGATGAAGCGGCACGCCATTTCCTTTTACGCGCTGATTCTGACCACGCTGATGGCGCTGTTCGCGCTTGGCCCGTCGATCTTCATCGAGGTGCCCGCCGGTCACGTCGGCGTGTTGTGGCTGCGTTTTCTCGGCGGAACCGTGACCGAACATGTCTTCAAGGAAGGCATGCACGTCATTTTCCCGTGGGACGTCGTGACCCTGTATGACGTGCGTCTGCGCAACGACAACCGCAAATACGAAGCGGTGTCGGCCAACGGCATGGCGCTGACGGTGGAGGTGGCGATCCGCTACCGCGTCAACCCGCCCGCCGCCGGTCTGCTGCACAAGCTGACCGGGCCGGCCTACGCCGAAACCCTGGTTCATCCCAAAATGGCCAGCCTGGTGTATGAGTTCATTTCGGAACGCAACCCGGAGACCTTCTATTCCTTTGACCGCGCCGACATTCAGAATTTCCTGCTGACCCACGCGCGCAAGGATTTCCCGGTCCCCCCCGACGAATTCGACATCGCGCCCGAACATGCGGGCGAGGCGATGATACGGGTGGAGGATGTGCTGGTCAGCGGCATCGCCCTGCCGCCGCTGGTCCGTCAGGCCATCGACCGCAAGATGGAACAGCAGCAGATCATGCAGGAATACGACTTCCGCGTCGCCCGCGAGGCCAAGGAGCGGGACCGGAAGCGGATCGAGGCCGAGGGTATTCGCGACTTCCAGGAAACCGTCGCCCACACCATCACGCCGGAATATCTGCGCCTGCGCGGCATCGAAGCGACGCGGGCCTTCGCCGATTCCCCCAACGCCAAGACGATCATCATCGGCGGGCGCGACGGTCTGCCGGTCATCCTGAACACCGCCGACGACGCCAAGCCGACGGCGGCCCCAGCGCGCGAGGCCGCGCCGCAACAACCAGCCGCGCCGTTGCCGACCTCGCTGCCGACCGCCGCATTGCCGACCGCCCCCCTGCCCACCGCCGCATTGCCCACCACGACCATGCCAACCACACCGGCGAACGACCCGCCGTCCAACACCCCGCCCCTGCCGCCCGCTGCGGCGCTGCCCTCGGCGACGCCGTAACGGGTGGGCTTGGTCAGGGAAGCCGCGCGCCGGTGAAGGGATTCCAGCCTTGGGCGGCCAGCGCCGCCCAGGCGGTGGCCCCCAGATGCGGGCGGCGGTAATAGAGGAAATCGGCGGTCTTGCTCTCCGGCCCGATGGCCAAGCCAGTGGTCAGGATCGCCGAGCGGGTCGCCCACAGGAAGCCGCCGGGGCTGACGTCTTGCAACAGATCGGCGAACAGCCGGTCGGCGTCGGCCTTGCGCCCCACCGCGCGATAGGCCAGCGCCGCTTGCGCCGTGCCTTCCACCCACACGCCGTCACGGTCGTCGTTGAAGTCGAAACCGCCCTCCACCCCATGGGCGCGCTCGGCGTAGGTCAGCGCCGCCCGCCAGCCCGTCGGCGCGTCGCGCAGCAGCAGCGGCCAGAGCTGGGCGTCCAAGCCGGAGGTGGCGCGGCTCACCGTCACCCCGTCCGGCGTGGTGCCGACGGGGAAGTGATCGCCGCCCGCCGCCCACAGCGCGTCCAGAAAGCCGCGCGCCGCCTTGGCCGGGGCCGCCCATTCGCCGCCGCCGCCCAGCCGGTCAAACAGGGCGACCAGATCGGTGTTGTGCTCCGTCGCCTTCCAGGTCAGCGCTTGCGACGCGTTGTCAAAGCCCTGCACTCCGCCGTTGAAGCCGCCCGGTCCGCGCGGGTCGGCGGCGTGCTCCACCACCCAGCGGGCCAACCCCGCCGCCCCCTCGCGGAAGCGTTTTTCGCCGGTCGCCTCGGCCAGGGTCAGCAGGGCCAGCCCGGCCCAGGCGACGTTGCCGGTGGCGGTGCCGACCTGATAGGGATCCTCCAGCCAGCGGTTTTCCACCACATCCCACCAGCCCATCGGCGGGATTGGCCGCTGCTTCTGCGCGCCCGCCCGGTAGGTGTTGCGCAGCCGCCCCTTGCGCCCGGCGCGGTCGAGGTTGGCCGCGTCCAACAGCGCCTCGCCGATCCGCAACGCCTGCGCGCGCTGGCCGCAGGCGTGCAGCGCGATGACGGCCAGCGCGTTGTCGTAGGTGAAGGCGGCGACGGACAGCGCCGGTTCCGAAGTCGGCCCGGCGGCGAAAGCGTTGTCGTAGCTGCGCAGAAACACCGATCCCGAACCGGGGATCTCATCGACCCGTGCCGTCAGCGTGGCGCAGGTCTTCGCCGCCAGCTCCGTCCCGGCGGTTGACGCGGTTGCGGCGCGGGCCGGGATGTTGGCCGTCCACAGCAGCGCCGCCACGGCGACCATCGTTCCCAACGCCGCCCGGCGTCCCTCGCTGACCACACGCATGACGGACACCGTCGCTTTCCAGATTCATAGGAACGCAACATATGGGCTGTTCGCCCCGTCGCCGCAACCGCAGCCCTCACAGAGTCCGCGCCGCGACCCAGGCCTGCCCCAGCGCCAGACCGCCGTCGTTCGCCGGGGCCTGACGCGGCAGCAGCGCCGCCACCCCGGCGGCGGCGAAGCCGTCCACCAATCCCGCCGCCAGAACGGCGTTCATCAGGCAACCGCCCGACAGCGCGATCCGCCGCTCCCCGCGCGTTCGCAACTCCGGCAGCGCCCAGGCGATCAACGCGGCGATCAAGGTTCCGTGGAACAGCTCGGCCCCCTCCGTCGCGTCGGTCGCCGTCAACAGACGCTCCAGCAGGGGGGTGAGGTCGAGCACGCCGTCGCGGACGCTCCACGTCCCCTCGGCGACGCGCGGACGGTGGACCAGCGATTCCAGCACCATCGGCGCCTCGCCCTCAAACCCGGCCAGCGGGCGCACGCCGAGGATCCCGCAAGCCGCGTCGAACCAGCGCCCGCAAGAGCTGGTCAGCGGCGCGTTGATCCCCCGCTCGATCATCCGCCGAACCCCCTCCGCCGGGCCATGGGCGGCGAAGCGGGCGGGAATCTCCTCCGCCCGGCCCATCCGCGCCAGGGCCGCCGCCGCCATCCGCCACGGCTGCCGGGCGGCGACGTCGCCGCCGGGTTGGGCCAGCCGGGCCAAGCGCCCAAGCCGGGTGAAGCCCGCGCCCTCGACCCGCAACAGCTCCCCGCCCCAGGATTCGCCCCCCGGCCCCAGCCCGAAGCCGTCGAGCGCCAGACCAAGCGTCGGTTCCGTCACCCGATGTTCGGCCAAAACGGCGGCGAGATGGGCGTGATGATGCTGCACCGCCACAATGGGCAGGCCCAAGCGTTCGGCAAAGCGGGTGCTGGGAAAATCAGGGTGGGCGTCGTGGGCGACCGCCACCGGCGCCACCCCCAGCAGATGCAGCAGATGGCCGACCGTCTCCTCGAAAAAGCCGATGGTCGCGGCGTTGTCGAGGTCGCCGATGTGCTGCGACAGGAACGCCTCGTCCCCCCGCGTCACGCAAATCGCGGTCTTCAAATGGCCGCCGACCGCCAGAATCGGCGGAACCGGATGGGCCAGCCGGATCGGTTCGGGAACCCGCCCACGCCCCCGGCGCAGCACGGCGGGGGCGCCAGCCAGCCAGCGCGTCACCGAATCGTCGGCGCGGACGATGATGGGCCGGTCATGATCGACGATGACGTCGGCGATGCCGCCCAGCCGCGCCCGCGCCTCGTCATTGTCGATGACCAGCGGTTCGCCGCCGGGGTTGGCCGAGGTCATCACCAGGGCCAGATCCTGCGGTTCCTCCATCCAGCCCGTACCAGCCGGTCGCCCCGCCGCCTCGTGAAACAGCAGGTGATGCAGCGGCGTGTAGGGCAGCATGACGCCCAACCACGCCAGATCGGGGGCGACGCCGGGGGCCAGCACCGGGCCGTCCGCGCGCCGCCGGGCCAGCAGGATCGGGCGGGCGTGGCCGGTCAACAGGGCGCGCTCCTCCGCCGACAAAGCGACGAAGCGGGCGGCGGAGGCGGCGTTGGCGACCATCAGGGCGAAGGGCTTGCCGTTGCGCTGCTTGACCCGGCGCAAGCGTTCCACCGTGTCGGCCCGCGTCGCGTCGCAGACCAGATGAAAGCCGCCCAACCCTTTCAGCGCGACGATCCGCCCGGCGCGCAGATGGTCGAGGATGACCTCCGGCGGGCAGGACAGTCGGGGGCCGCAATCCGGGCAGGCGGTGGGCTGGGCGTGAAAGCGCCGGTCGGTCGGATCGTCATACTCCGCCGCGCAAGCCGGGCAGAGCGGAAAGCCCGCCATCGCCGTTTGCGGTCGGTCGTAGGGCAAGCGGCGGGTGATGGTGAAGCGCGGGCCGCAATGGGCGCAGTTCAAAAAGGCGTAGCGATGCCGCCGGTCGCTGGGATCGAACAGCTCGGCCAGACAGGCCGGGCAGACGGCGGCGTCGGCGGCCACGCCGGTGGCGACCACCCCGCTGGCGTCGCTGGCGTGGATTGCGAAGCTGGTTTCTCCCGCCAGCGCCGGACATTCGACGCTCTCCACCGCGTCGATGCGGGCCAGCGGCGGGGCCTGCGCGGTCAGCGCCTCGACAAAGGCGGCGACGCCGTCCCCCTGTCCCTCGATCAGCACGCCCTGGGAATCGTTGCGCACCCAGCCAGTGACGCCAAAGCGCAGGGCCTGCGCGTGGACATGGGGGCGGAACCCCACGCCTTGGACCAGCCCGCGCACCCGGATTTGCAAACGCCGCATCATGCCGCTGAATTCATCGCCGCCATAGAGCGGATGGAGCGGACGAGGCTCTGCGGCATCACCGGCTTGGCCAGCAGCGACAAGCCATCGGCCACATCCACCACCTCCGCCATCAACTCCTCGGCGTAACCCGTGACCATCAGAATGGGAATGGGGTTGTTGCGCGCCCGGATGGCGCGGACCATGTCCAACCCGTTCATCCCCGGCATCATGTGGTCGGTGACGATCACGTCAACCGGCGGCCCTTGATCGAGCAAACCAAGCGCGGTTTCCGCGTCCGCCGCCTCTTGCACGGCGAAACCGGCCTGAGTCAGAAAATCGGCGGTGGCGCCGCGCACCAGATCCTCATCATCCACCAAAAGGATCGAGCAGAGGCTCGCCGCCTCGCCCACCGGCGCCCGCGCCGAAGCCGACGACGACGCCGGGGCAATCGCCACCAGTTTCGCCGTTGCGCGGGGCAGGAACAGCGTCACCGTGGTTCCGCCGCCGGGTTGGCTGTCAATCGCCACGCCCCCGCCCGATTGGGTCGCCAACCCATGCACCATGCTGAGGCCCAGGCCGGTGCCGCGCCCAACCTCTTTGGTGGTGAAAAAGGGTTCAAAGGCGCGCGCCGCCACCTCCGGCGTCATGCCGGTCCCGGTGTCGCGCATGGCGATGGCGACATACTCGCCGGACGACAGGCCCGCGATGGACGACTCGCCGACCGCCCGGTTGGTCGCGGCGATGGTCAGAGTGCCGCCGCCCGGCATGGCGTCGCGCCCGTTGATCGCCAGATTCATCAGCGCCATTTCCAACTGGTTGGCGTCGATCATCGCCGACCACAGGCCGGGGGCCGACCAGCGCTCCACCCGCACCGCACCGCCAAGCGTCCGCTCCAACAGCGCCGCCACCCGCGCGGTCAGCACGTCCACATCGACGATCTCCGGGCGAAGCTGCTGACGCCGCGAAAAAGCCAGAAGATGCTGGGTCAGCGTCGCCCCGCGCTCCACCGCTTGAAGCGCCATGCGGGCGGGGCCGACCACGCGGTCGTCCTGGCTGCGGCTTTCGATGACGTGCAAATTGATGCCAATGGCTTGGAGCAGATTGTTGAAATCATGGGCGACGCCGCCGGTCAACTGGCCGATGGCCTCCATCTTCTGGGCCTGCCGCAACGCTTGTTCGGCCTGCTCACGCCCCTCCACCGCCTGCCGCGCCTCGGCCATCGCCTGGGCCGTCGCCTCATAGGCCCAGAACTGGCGGGCCAGCGCCCACAGCGCCAACAGCACCGCCAACGAACCGACCAGCCCGGCCACGACGATGGTGGCGACCTGCGCGCGCCAGCCCGCCAACACATCCACCAGCGTCCGCGTGACGTTGACCACCACCGGATAGGCCTGCACCGCCCGCGTCGCCACCACCCGCGTCCCGGCGTCCAACCCGTCCGGGGCCAGAAACACCCCGGAGTCGGCCTTTGACAGCACGTCCAGGAACAGACGTTGGCCAACCGGCTTGCCGACGCCGGGCAGCGCCGGATGACGGGTCAGCAAAATGCCGTCGCGCCGCCACAGGCTGATGCTGCTGGTCGCGTCGCCAACCCGCAAACCGCGATAGAGCCGCTGGAAATAATCAAGGTCGATGGCCCCCAGCGCCAGCCCAAGAAAGCGGCCATCGGGCGCGCTGACCCGGCGGGTCAGATAGACGGTCCAAGCGCCGCTGCCGCGATTTTCCACCGGCTGGCTGAGAAACGGCTCGTCGGTGTTGCGGTCCTTCAGGGCGAGAAAGAAATCGCGCTCGGCCACGTTGATGGCCGGCGGCGGGTAAAAGCGCGAGAAATTCACCAATTGCCCATCCGCCCCGATCAGCGTCACCGCGTCGAGCTGCGGCACCACCGACGCTTTGGCTTTCAGCAGCTCATGGGTGTCCTGGTCGGAGCGCAGACGGACGACATCCTCGGGCGTCGCCACCCCTTCGGCCTTCATCTGGTCGATGACGCTGGTCAGCACGAGATCGACGCTCTGAAGCGCGCGCGCGGTTTGTTCGGCCAGCGACAGGTTGAGCGTCGCCAACTCGCGCTTGGCCCCGTCGATCTCCTTGTCGCGCAAAATTTGGGTGTACTGAGCCGTTCCCGCCACAATGGCGGCCAGCGCCAAGACGCCAATCAAAAAAAGAAGTCTCAAGGGGCGACTCGCGCGCAGGTGAGAGAGCCATCGGTCAGGCCAGGACGGCAAAACGGATCGTGCAACCATGGCGTTAAGGCTCACCCCCCACCGCCAAGATTGCAACCAGCGCGGTTTGTGGATCATCGGCGGCGCCGTGGCAAGCGTCAAGGTGGCGTTCCGCGCGACCCTGCCTAGCCAAGCCGCATAGGCCATAGGGACAAATCAGTGACCAAACAGATCCAATTCCGGATCCGGATCGGTCGCCGGATGGACCAGATCGGTGCAGCCGACGCCGATCAGGCGGAAGGCGCGCCCGTCCACCTCGCGCTCCAGCAGGGCAAGACCGGCGGCAAAAATGGCGTCGGCGGAACTGGTCGGCTCAACCCGGCGGGAGCGGGTGAGCTGTTGGAAATCCTTGGTCTTCAGCTTCAGCACCACGCTGCGGCCCAGCAACCCTTCGCGCTCCAACCGGCGCGCCACCTTGGCGGCCAGCGGGCGAAGCTCCTGCGTCAGGGCGGGCAAGGCGGTGACGTCCCAGTCAAAGGTTTCCTCCGACGAAACGCTTTTGCTGACCGATTCCGGCTGGACCCGCCGGGTATCCTCGCCGCGCGCGAAGTTGTGCAGGACCCGCCCCATCGCACCATAGCGCTTGACCAGCCAATGCTCGTCCTTGTCCTGAAGATCGCCGACGCGGGTGACGCCATCGGTGAACAGCTTGCGTTCCAAGGCCGGGCCAACGCCCCACAGGATCGTGACGCGCTTGGGCGCCAGAAAGGCCGCCGCGTCGGCCCGGCCCAGCACGGAAAAGCCGCGCGGCTTGTCGAGGTCGGAGGCGATTTTCGCCAACAGCTTGTTGTAACTGAGGCCAATCGACGCGGTGATGCGCAGCTCGCTTTCAAAGCGGCGAACGATCTCGACCAGCGCCTGGGCCGGGCTGACGCTCAGGCGCTCTTCCACGCCGCTCAGGTCGAGATAGGCCTCGTCGATGCTGATCGGTTCGACCAGCGGGGTGAAGGCCTCCATGATCGCGCGGGCGCGGTGGCCGACCTCTTTGTATTTGGCGATGTCGGGCCGGATGATGGTGGCGTCGGGACAGCGGTCCAGCGCCTCGCGGATCGTCATGGCCGAGCGCACCCCCGACATGCGGGCGACGTAGCAGCAGGCGGCGACCACCCCGCGATGGTCGTCGCCGCCGACGATCACCGGACGGCTGGCCAATTCGGGCCGATCCCGCTTTTCCACCGTGGCGTAAAAGCTGTCGCAATCAATGTGGCCGATGGTCAGATCATGCAGTTCCGGGTGACGGAACAGGCGGCGGCTGTCGCATTTCGGGCAACGCGCGGCCTGCCCGTCAAACGCGGCGGCGCAATCACGGCAGACACAGGGCGCGCTCATCCCAGCCAAAACCTCCGGCCCGGCTCGCCCGCCCAACCCAACGGCGGCGACCCGGCCCGCTCACTCTAGCAAAACCGCGCGCGCCGGGCCAGTCTGTTGGGTACAAAAAAGGAACAAACACAGCCAAGCCACTGCCTCAATACCGAACAGAACGCAGTGTGAAGCTGATTCCGCCTGCATCAGAGGCTGGATTGTAGGGCAAATCATTGGCTTGACGACACACTGGAGGAGCCTGGTCCCCACCACCAAACAACGAATCAATATGTTCGGCGGCATGGTTCTGGTCACTATGAGCGCACCACAACTCCCAGGCATCTCTCACTGGAAAAGTCTAGAACAAGGGCATCAGGAATGTGCTATAATGAGCCTATGTTCATCGAACGCGATAAGGAAAAAAATGATTGAAAATTTAGAGAGAAGCATCGAAAGCATATTTCAATTATACGATGAGATATTGACGGGAGATAAAAGGAAAAAATTCTTCATTGTCGGCATAAACGATAGTCACATTATAACATCGAGCCATCACGAAGGGGGAAAAGAAACAAAAATTTTGATTGATTCAATAAAATACCTCGCAAACATTATTGATGATAATAAGCATTACACCATGCAAGATATTATCGATATAATGTTAAATGCAGGATTACCACATCATTCAATGCCTCCTAGACTATCAGGTCTAGCAAAAGAATTCAGACGCAGAGTCGGAGGCTTTCAAAGCATTAGTCATTATAAAAATAGTTTTTACGAAGAGGTTGAAAATGCCCTAAAGGGGGAAAAATGGATGAAAAATATTGATAATTATCCTAAAAAACCGGGGAAACGGCCAATTTTAGTATGGTATTATCAAAGAAATCCTAACGTGGTCGCGACCGCCCTTTCACGGGCAAAAGGAACATGCGAACAGTGTGGGGAAAATGCTCCATTTAAACGGAAAGCAGACGAATCTCCCTATCTTGAGGTTCATCACATCGTCCCGCTTTCGGAGAATGGAGACGACACAGTTGATAACACCGTGGCGCTCTGTCCAAATTGCCATAGATTTTCTCACTATGGGTAACTGGCGCGCCTCCTGTGATGCCAAGAACTGCTCAACCCTTCTCATAGGAGGCAGCCGCCCATCACATGGAGCAAGGTTGGCAGATTATGGTAAGTTCCTTACTTCATATATGCTCTAAACACATCATGAGGATCAGACACATTTTCTGATTATTTCTCATTTCCCTGCGCCGCGCCTACGGCCTCAACCCGTCGCCGTCCACCGCCAGCCGTCCGGCCACCACCGCCGCCTGGGTGCGGCTGACCACGTTCAGCTTGCGCAGGATGCTGGAGACATGGACCTTGACCGTCTGTTCCGACACGTTCAGATCCCCGGCGATCTGCTTGTTCAGCTTGCCGTCGACGATCATCGTCAAGATGCGCAGTTGCTGGGGCGAGAGGGAGGCGAAGCGGCGGGCGGCTTCGGCCTCGTCGGCTTCGGGGGTGTCGAGCGCGCTGAGCGGCGGCGCCCACACGTCGCCCGCCAGAATGGCGCGGATGGCGTCGGCCATCGCCGCCATCGACAGGGATTTCGGGATGTAGCCCGACGCGCCATAGGCCAACGCCCGGCGGATGGTGTCGGCGTCCTGCAAGGCCGACAGGATGGCGACCGGCACCGTCGGGTGATGGGCCAGCATCAGGAACAGCCCGGCGAATCCATGGGTTCCCGGCATGTTGAGGTCAAGCAGCACCAAATCGACCCCGTCGGGCCGGGCCGCCACCGCCGCCATCACGGCGTCCAGATCCAGGCATTCGATCACGGCGGCCTCCGGCATCGCCTTGCCCAGCGCGTCGCGCAGGGCCGCCTGCACCAGCGGGTGATCGTCGCCGATGACGATGGTTGTTGTTGTGGTCGTGGTGTCCGCGTCGCTGCTCATGCCGTCGTTTCCCCCTGGCGCTGCGCCGTCCGGCTTTTGTCCGGTTCCGGCTTGTCATTCGGCGACCGCCGCCGTTTGCAGCGCCGCCCCGTTGAGGAAGCGGCGCAGCGAGGCCGGTTTCACCGGCTTGTAGATCACCCCGCAGCCGCAGCGTTCCGCCTCCAGCCGCACGGTTTCGGAACGGTCGGCGGTCAGCAGCAGCCCTTTCACCGGACGGTCCCACAGTTCGCGCAACCGTTCCAGCACGGCAAGGCCGGTCAGCCCCTCGGCGACGTGATAATCGACGCAGACCACGTCGGGAAGCGTCTCGCCCATCGCCGCCAACGCCGCCAAAGCCCCCTCGACGTCCGACGCCGTCGCCACCCGGCAGCCCCATTGCCCCAGCAACGCCCGCAGCCCCGCCAGAATCGCCTCTTCATTGTCGATGCACAGCACCAGCAGCCCACCGGCCAGCACCCCGGCGGGCGGGGCCGAGGGACGGTTGAGCGGCATCGGGCGATGCTCCGTCACCGGCACATCCACGGAAAAGCCGGTGCCGCGCCCCAGAGTCGAGCGCACCGTCACCATATGGCCCAACAGGGAGGCGATGCGGTCGACGATGGCCAGCCCCAACCCCAGCCCCTTGTCGGCGGCGGTCCCGCCGCTGGCGGCGGCGCCCAGACGGCGGAACTCCTCGAACACCTCCCGTTGCTTGTTTTCGGGAATGCCGGGGCCACTGTCCCACACCTCGATCCGCAGATGGTCGCCGCGCCGTCGGCAGCCCAGCAGAACCCGGCCCTTGGGCGTGTAGCGGACGGCGTTGGACAGAAAATTCTGCAACACCCGGCGCAGCAATTGCGGATCCGAACGCACCACCGCGCCGGAGCCGACGACGCGCAGGGTCAAGCCGCGCTCCTGCGCCAGGACGGAGAACTCGACGGCCAGCCCGCTCAACAGATCGCCGATGGCGAAGGCGCGGATCTTGGGCCGGACGTTCCCGGCGTCCAGCGACGAAATGTCGAGCAACCCGCCCAACAGCATTTCGGTGGAGCGCAGGGACGCCGCCGCGTTGTCCACCATGCCGCGTTCGGCCTCGCGCTGCGGTCCAGTCGGCAACGGACCGCGCACGCTTTCCTCCAGCGCCGACACGAACAGCCGGGCGGCGTTGAGCGGCTGCAACAGATCATGGCTGGCGGCGGCGAGGAAACGCGTCTTGCTGGCGTTGGCGGCTTCCGCCTCACCCTTGGCCTGTTGCAGCGCCACCGTGCGCTCCCGCACCCGGCGCTCCAGGCTTTCGTTGGCCTCGCGCAGAGCCTCCGCCGCGCGGTAACGCTCGGTCACGTCGGTGTAAGTGGAGACGTAACCGCCCTCCGGCATCGGGTTGCAGGCGATTTCCAGCACGGTCCCGTCCGGGCGGCGGCGTTCGTAGCGGTAGGGCCAGGCCATGGTCGTGGTGTCGCGGTTGACCAGCAGGGCCTTCAGATCCTCCGCGTCATACTCGCCGCGCTCGGTGTTGAAGCGGATCAGCTCGGCGAAGGGCACGCCGACCCGCACCCGGTCGGGCGGCAAATCCAGCAGTTCCAGATAACGGTGATTCCACGCCGCCAACCGAAAATCGGCGTCGATCACGCAAATCCCCTGCCCGACATTCTCCAAGGTGTTCTGAAGCAGTTTGCGGTTGAAGCGCAGCGCCTCCGACGCTTCATCCAGCATCGCCATGGCGTCGCCGCGCGACAGGGCGCGGCCTTGCAACGACGCCGCCATCACCACGCGGGCGGACGCGGCCCCCACCGCTCCGGCGATCAGATTTTCGGTGAAGCGCACGGCGTCCAGATCCGCCGGTCCCGCCCCGCCGCCGCGCCCGACGCCGTAGCCGTCAAAGGCGGCGTTGCCGCGCTCCGGCCCGACGAAGCGGATCGCCAGCGCCCGCAGATCGGCCAGCTTGGCGAGCGAACGGGCCGACGGGCGGCGCTCCTCCTCCTCGCCCTCGTCATAGGCGGCGTCGATGTAGGCGATGGCCTGGGTCCGCTCCACCGCGCTGGGCTTGGCCAGCAGGGAGCCGACCACGAAGGCCAGCAGATTGGCCAGCAGGCTCCACAGGCTGGCGTGGGAAATCGGGTCCAGCCCCTCCAACCCGAACAGCGCTTGGGGCTTCAGCCAAACCAGCCCCCAAGGGCCGTTGTCGAGAAAGGCGTCGGGCACCGGAACGATCCGCGCCATCGACGGGATCAGCAGCGTGTAGACCCACAGCAGAAACCCGGCCCCCAACCCGGCCAGCGCCCCCACCCGGTTGGCGCGCGGCCAATAGAGCGCGCCGAAAAAGGCCGGGCCGAACTGCGCCACCGCGACAAAGGACAGCAGCCCGATGACGGTCAGCGGATAGCCCTTGTCCACCAGCCGGTGCATGACGTAGGCCAGCAGCAGAATGCCGACCACCGACAGCCGCCGCACCAGCAGCAGCGTTCCGACCATGTCGCGGCTGCCGACGCGGGCGGCGAAGCGCGGGCGACTCAACAAAAGCGGCATCACCACGTCGTTGCACAGCATGGTGCTGAGCGAGACCGCCGCGACGATGACCATGCCGGTCGCCGCCGACAGCCCGCCGATGAAGGCCATCAGGCTGAAGGCCCCCGCCTCGGCGGCGATGGGCAGGGTAATCATGAAGGTGTCGGGGTTGATCCGCCCGTCGCCGAACGTCACCAGCCCGGCCACCGCAATCGGAATCATCAGCAGGCTGAGCGCCAGCAGATAGGCCGGGTACATCCAGGCGGCGGCGCGGACATGGCGGGGGTTGTCGTTCTCCACCGTCACGACATGGAACATTTGCGGCAGGCAGAGAAAGGCGATGACCGAAATCACCGTGTTCGACCACCAGGTCGGGTGCAGGAAATCCGGTGTCAGCAGGGCCGCCGCCTGCGGGCGCGTCAGCAAATCGCCGAAACCGTCGAACATGCCAAAGACGATGAACAGCGCCACGGCGAGAAAGGCCGTCAGCTTCACCAGACTTTCAAAGGCGATGGCCAGCATCAGGCCGCGATGATGCTCGCTGGCGTTGATGTGGCGGACGCCGAACAGGATGGTGAAGACCGCCATCGACAAGGCCACGGCAAAGGCCGTGTCGCCCCACACCGGACGGACCCGCCCCGCCTCCTCCAAGGTAGCGGCGGTCAGCACGTCGAAGCTGGCCGCCACCGCCTTCAGTTGCAAGGCGATGTAGGGCAGCACGCCGACCAGCGCCGTCAGCGTCACCAGCGCCGCCACCGCCTGGCTTTTGCCATAACGCGCGCCGATGAAATCGGCGATGGAGGTGACGTTCTGCGCCTTGGTGATGGCGATGGTCTTGGTGAAGATCGGGCGGGCCAACAGCAACAGCAGGGTCGGCCCCAGATAGATCGGCAGGAAATCAACCCCACTGACCGACGCGCGGCCAACCGACCCGTAAAAGCTCCAGCTTGTGTTGTAGATGCCAAGGGTCAGCGCGTAGAACACCGCCGACCAGCGCGATCCCACCGACAGCAGCCCGCCGCCCGACCGACCGGCGGAGCGGCGATCCCCCCACCAGGCGATGGCGAACAGCACGCCCAGATAGGCCGCCGACACGGCCAGCACCAGCCAACTCTGCACGGCGACGTCCCCTTAGCCCTCTTCGAGTCTATGGCTGACCCAACCAACCGCCGGATCTCCACGGCTTACAGACTAAGACAACAGCGGGGGCGGCAACAACGTCCAGCCCCATGAATGCCCAATATTTAGGCGTTTTTGAACCAAGGTAGGGGGCGCGGCTGGTTGGGGCTGCGGAGTAGAACAGCCTCACTCAGGGTCCGGCGCGCATCTCCCACACCGGGAATGGGCAGGCCCGTCCCAGTCGCCGCTGCCGCGACGGTCCAGGCCGGATCCAGGGAAGCGGCCATTCGCGCACCCTCCCTCACGCGTGGATGGCCGCTTCCATATTTTCCACCCCGTCCTCATCACGCCCATTGAAACAAAATTGCGCTTTCGCCATTCTGCATGGGAAAGCGTCGCGCGTGGCGCAATCTGTGGCAAGATGGAGTCCAGAGTGAACCACGCGGGATCACGCCCCCTGCCGGGAGGCTCCCGGAAACGGAAGACGGACACCCAATCAGAATGTTGATCGATGCCTATTTGGGGTTCCGGGTCGGTGACGTCGTGCTTGACCGCGCAGAGCTTGCGGCCGGCACCGCCACCATCAAGGAGATTCACGTCGTTCCGTGCGACTGGGCGCATGGGCTGACCGGCATTGCCGTGATGGAAAACGGCGCCGAGCGGTTCATCGTTCAACTGAAAAAGGTTCGGCCAACCGAAGCGTCGGAAACCGAAACCAACGTCCGCCCGCTGCGCCACCGCGTGCGCTGACCAATGGGGGCGGGAGGCGCGCGCCCTCCCGCCTGTTTCTCCGCCGCCTCGTCCGCCCCCCGACCGCCGCTTGATCCGGCGACCGCGTCGCGCCCGCCGGAAGCTC
Organism: Azospirillum cavernae; assembly: GCF_003590795.1. Lineage (GTDB taxonomy): Bacteria > Pseudomonadota > Alphaproteobacteria > Azospirillales > Azospirillaceae > Azospirillum > Azospirillum cavernae. Next base: position 224,971 of record NZ_QYUL01000003.1, on the reverse strand, counting down.
GCTTGCGCCATAATTTCACAGTATGATATTGCTGTTTATTGGATTTATAATCTATATTGTCAGTAGATATATGCCCGCGTAGCGTCTGGCCCATGGATCGCTCGATCAAGGGGATGGGGTTATGCCGGACACCAATCAGCTTTTCGCGCTCGACCGTTTGGACCCGCAAGTCACCGCCCTGCACGAGCGGATGGGCGCGTTGGGGTTGGCTTCGGCGGATCCCTTGACCATGCCCATCGCCCAGGCCCGCGCGGCGGCGGAGCGCGCCCATGTCTTTTTGAACCAGAACGCGCCCCCCATTCCCGCCCGCGACATCGTCGCCGAGGGGCCGGTCGGACCCTTGCAACTGCGGCTCTACCGCCCGCCGACGACGCAGGACGGCCCGCTGCCGGTGCTGCTCTATTTCCACGGCGGCGGCTTCGCCGTGAACAGCGTTGACACCCACGACCGGCTGTTGCGGCTGCTCGCCCTGCGCAGCGGCGCCGCCGTGGTCGCTGTCGCCTATGGCAAGGCTCCCGAACACCGTTTCCCTCATCAACATGACGAGGCCTTGGCCGCGCTGCGTTGGGTGGCGCGCCATGGCGCCTCCCATGGGCTGGACGGCGAGCGCATCGCCGTCGGCGGCGATTCCGCCGGGGCCAATCTGGCGCTGGGGGTCGCGCTGGCCGCCCGCGCGCCGGGCGAACCGCGCGTGTCCTTCGGCCTGCTGTTCTACGGCATGTTCGCCCATGATTTTCATACGGTGTCGCACCGTCGCTTTGGCGATGGCCGTTATGGCCTGACCACGGCGCGGATGCGCTGGTATTGGGACCAGTATCTCGGCCACGCCGAACCGACCCGCGACCCGCGCGCGGCGCCGCTGCTGGCCGATCTCAAAGGGTTGCCGCCGCTTCTGTTGCTGGCCGCCGGTCTGGATTGCCTGCGCGACGACAGCCTGCGGCTGGCCGAACGGTTGGCGGCGTCCGACGTTCCGTTCGCGTTGTCGGTGTATGAATCCCTGCCCCACTCCTTCGCCAGCATGACCCGGTTGGTCGAGGCGGCGGACGGGGCCGTCACCCGCGCCGCGTTGGCGGTGCGCCAGCATCTGACCGAGGCGTTCGCGCGCGGCGCGCAACCGACCGAAGCTTGACGCGGGCGTCCGCATCACCGACCTTTCCGGAGTTCGGCCGAAACCGCCAGCTCCCAAAGGACCATCGCCATGAAAGCCATCGTCACCGGCCATTCCCGTGGGCTTGGCGCGGCGTTGGCCGCCGCTCTGCTCGACCAGGGCGCCGCCGTTTTGGGATTGGCGCGCTTGGGCAATGAGTCGCTGGCCGGGCGTCTGGAACAGATCGCCGTCGATCTCTCCAACCCCGACGCGGTCGCCGCCTTGACGGCCAAGGGCGGACCGCTCGACCGCTTTCTGGACAATCCCGGCCTTGGCCCGGTTCTGCTCATCAACAACGCCGGGATGGTGGAGCCGATCGGCCCCGCCGGAACGTTGGATCCGGCGGCCATCGCGCGGGCCGTCGCGCTGAACGTCACGGCGCCGTTGATCCTGGCCGACGCCGTCATCGCCGCCACCGACGGCCAGCCCGACCGCCGGGTTTTGCATGTGTCGAGCGGGGCCGGGCGCACCGTCTATACGGGATGGAGCGTCTATGGCGCGACCAAGGCCGCGCTGGACCACCACGCCCGCGCCGTCGCCGCCGACGCGCGGCCCGGTCTGCGCATCGCCAGCGTCGCCCCTGGGGTGGTGGACACCGACATGCAGGCCACCCTGCGCGCCACGCCGGAGGACCGTTTCATCCTGCGAGAGCGATTCGTCTCTCTGAAGGACAGCGGCGCCCTGACCTCGCCAGAGGCTTGCGCCGCCACGATGCTCGCCCACCTGTTGAGTGACGCGTTCGGACGCGACCCCGTCGCCGACGTGCGCAATCTGCCGTAAAGCCTTAGAAAATCACGTTTCAGAACGTCACATGGCCGAGGAAGTCGCGGGTGCGCGGGTCCTCTGGCTGGGTGAAGATCATCTCGGGCGGCCCTTCCTCCACGACGATTCCATGATCGGTGAAGCAAACCTGATCGGCAACCTCGCGGGCGAAGCCCATTTCGTGAGTCACCAGGATGCAGGTGATGCCCTCTTCCGCCAGATCGCGGATGGTCGACAGAACCTCCTTGACCATCACCGGGTCCAGGGCGGCGGTCACTTCGTCGAACAGCATGATGGTCGGCCGCATCGCCAGCGAACGGGCGATCGCCACGCGCTGCTGTTGCCCGCCGGACAGGGCACCGGGGTAGCAATGGGCCTTGTCCAGCAAACGGATTTTGGTGAGCAACGCGACCGCCCGCGCCTCCACCTCCTCCCGGTCCTCTTGCAGAACATGGATCGGCGCCATCATGACGTTTTCCAGCGCCGTTTTGTGGGGAAACAGATTGTATTGCTGGAACACCATGCCGACGCGGCGGCGCAAGGCGAGCTTGTCGAGCGCCGGGTCATGAACCGCAATGCCTTCGACGACGACCGTTCCCGCATCAACCGGGGTCAGCGCGTTGATGCACCGCAAAAGCGTTGATTTCCCGGACCCCGACGGCCCGATCACGCAGGTGACGTCTCCCCGTTTGACCGACAGCGTCACCCCGTTCAGCACCCGCGTCGATCCAAAGCTCTTGCGGACGTTGGCGAGCATGACCGCCGGAGCCGCCGCCGGGCGAGCGGACGCGACGGCGGCTGGGGCCGGGCGTTCGGCGATGGTGTCGAGCATCAACGGACCTCCTCAGAGTTTGACGGCAAACCGGCGCTCCAGGCGGGCGGTCCAGCGGGCGATGGGGTAGCAATAGGCGAAAAAGGCGATCAGCAGCGCCAGATACATCGGCAACAGCAATTCGCTGCGGTTTTCGGCGGACAGGGCGAAACGGGTCAGCGTCATCGCCTCCTCGACCCCGACCACCGACACCAGCGGAGTCGCCATAATCAGCACGGCGTACAGATTCATCCAGGGCGGCAGCATCGGCTTGATCGCCTGCGGCAGGATCACCATCCACAGGGTCTGACGCCGGTTGAAGGCCAGCGCTTCGGCGGAATCCCACTGCGCCGGGGGCAGCGCCTGGACCCCGCCGCGCACGATCTCCGACACGTTGCCCATCACCGGCAGGGCAAGCCCGACCGTGGCCTTGATCCAGGCGGGCATCGCCACCACCAGACCACCCAGCCGCATTTCATAGGGCAGCAGCAGAATGCAATAGAACAGCAGAACCAGCCACGGCGCGTTGCGGAAGAATTGGGTCACGATCTGCGCGGCGTGCCGCAACGGCCAGATCGGCGACATCTGCCCCAGCCCAAGCCCAAGCCCGGCGACGGTGCCAAGCGTCATCGCCACCACGCTGATGAGGATGTTCAGCAGAAACCCCTGCCCGATCAGCGGCGCCCATTTCCACATGGTCGCCAGCAGGCTTGCCGAGCCATCCGCCGCCTGCACCTCGCCAAACAGCACGCTGGCCAGCAGCAGCCCCATCATGCCGACGCCAAAGCGGCCCGAAACCCGAAGAGCGTTCATATCCGCCCCCCCACCGTGCCTAGGCCCGGCACCCGCAACGCCGTCTCCAGCCGACGCAGACCAAAGGACAGCACGCCAACAATGCCGACATAGGCGACCAGCAGAAGATTCATCATCTCCCGCACATTCATGGTGTCCGACCAGACTTGCGCCGAAACATACAGCAGCTCCGGCACGCCAATGGCGTAGGCCAGGGTCGAGGTCTTCACCAGATTGACCAGATTGTTGCTGAGCGCTGGCAGGCAGATGCGCAGCGCCAGCGGCAGGACGACATGACGGTACAAACGCCAACGGCCAAACCCCAACGACTCCGCCGCCTCGATGGTGGAAGCCGGGACCGCCTCGATCCCGGAACGAAAGATCTCAACGTTGAAAGAGCCGCCGAACAGCGACAGAGTGATGACCGCCCAGGCGAATCCATCGAGAAGCGGACGGCTGCTCCCGCCCACCCCTTCCAGGCGCGGCAGCAGATTGCCGACCGCGAAATACAGAAACGACAATTGGATCAACGGCGGGGTGTTGCGGAAAGCATGGACATAGCCATGCACCAGCCGCCGGGCGATGATCGACGAGGTGCCCAACAGCCACGCGCCGATCAACCCGATGACGACGCTGGCGACCACGCTCAACGCCGACAACTCCAACGTGGTCAGCAGACCGGCGAAGAAGCGTTGCCGGTCATAGGAATCATAGAACACCGGCAGATTTATGCCGTGCGCTTGATTCAACCAGGCGAACCATTCCCAAACGCCGTTCATGCCAATCTGCTCCACAACAACGGCTTAGCTTTTCTCGTGCATCGTCTTGAGAAACGGCGACGGCGGGATGCCCCAGTTTTTTTCCAACTCGATCAAGTGACCCGTGCGGTGCCATTCGACGCTCAGCCGCGACAGAAAGGTGGCAAAGGTGCCGTCGCGATTGGCCGCCGACACAGCCATCACCCAGGCCTGTTCGCCAAAGGTCTCCATCGGCATCTCAAAATCCGCCCATTTCGCGCTGTCGCTGACCAGGGTGGACGCGATGAGCGAACTGTCCTGCACGAAGGCGTCGCAATTGCCCGCCAACAGATCGATGTAAGCCTCCGGCACGCCGGGGAAGGCCACGATGATGGCGCCCCAATTTTCCGCAACCGGGCGGTTGTAATAGGCGCCCTGAAGGCCGCAGACCCGCCGTCCGCGCAGATCCTGCCAACGATGGAAGTTCATCGATTTGCGGGCGAGGATGTTGGTGCCGCCCGCGTAATAGGGCGGATCGATCACGGTGGCGGCCTGACGGCGGGCCGGGGTGTCCGACATGGTCGCCAGGATCAGATCGATGCGGCCCTGCCGCAGAAATTCGATGCGGTTGGCGGTGGTGACGGGCACCATTTCCAGGCGGACGCCCAAACGCTTGGCGATCTCGTTCGCCATGTCAATTTCCATGCCGACGAACGCCCCCGATGGGTCGATGAACCCCCAGGGCCGGTAATCGGCCTTCACACCAACAACAAGGACGCCCTTCGCCTGGATCGCCTTGATATCGTCAACCCCCGCTAAAGCCGTCGTGATCGTCAGCAGCAGAAAAAGCAAGGAAGCGGCGATTCTGGAGAGCATGAGGAACCTCTCTCGTATCAAAGATTGGGCGTGATGGCGGTAGCGCGGATCAGGGTAAGCGCCTCATCCCGTGTCAGCAACCCGGCCTGCTCCAGCGAGTCCAGAAAGGGTTGACCCGCCCGGCGCGCGCCCTTCACCAGCTCCGTCGCCTGGACGTAACCGACGCGGGGCAGCAAGGCTGTCGCCACCGCGTCCGACGCCAGCAGATGATCCAGGCAGCGCTGCCGGTTGGCGGTCAACCCCGTCACGCACTGGTCGGTGAACAGAGTGACGCCACGGGTCAGCAAGGCGAAGGATTCAAACAGGCGGCTGGCGATCACCGGGCCAAAGGCGTTGATCTCCAACTGCCCCTGCTGCGCCGCCATGGCGATGCAGGCGTCGTTTCCGGCCACCGCGAAGCCAATCTGCGACAGGGTCATGGGCATGACCGGGTTGATCTTTCCCGGCATGATCGAGGAGCCGGATTGCACCGGCGGCAACGTCACCTCGCCAAAACCGCCGACCGGGCCGGAGGCCAGCAGGCTCAGATCCCCGGCCAGCTTGCCCAGCGCCAGAGCGGCAGTGCGCAGTTCGCCCGACAAGCGGGACAGCGTGTCTGCGTTCTGCATCGCGTCGAACGCGTCGTCCGGCGCGCGCAAAGCGCGCCCGGTCAGTTCGGACAATTCCGCCAGCGCCCGATCCCGAAAGCCGGGCGCCGCGCCGAATCCGGTGCCGATGGCGGTCCCCCCCAAGGGAACCGCGCTCAACCCAGGCAACAGCGCGCCCAATTGCCGCGCCAGACGGCGGACCAGACTGGCGTATCCGCCAAAGGCCTGTCCCAACGTCATCGGCTGGGCGTCCTGCAAGCAGGTCCGGCCCAAACGCAGCGCGTCGGCAAAATCCGCTGCCCGTTCACCCAGCGCGTCCGCCAGCCGGTTCAACGCGACAACCAGCCCGTCGCCATAGGTCCAGGCCGCCAATTGGATGGCGGTCGGCACCACATCGTTGGTGGATTGACAGAGATTGACGTGATCGTTGGGGTGCAGATGCCGGTAATCGCCCGGGCGATGGCCAAGCTGAAGCAGCCCCAGATTGGCCAGAACCTCGTTGACGTTCATGTTCCAGGAGGTGCCGCCGGCCCCCTCCATCAGATCGACGACGAAGGCGTCGCGATGCGCGCCGTCCACCACCGCGCGGCAGGAGTCGATGATCGCCTGGGCCTGATCGGACGCCAGATGACCAAGCGCCCGGTTGCTTCGCGCGGCGGCCTCCTTGACGCGCAACAGAGCGTCCAAAAGAATCGGCTCCTGAGCCAGCCCCCGCCCGGATACCGGAAAATTGCGCACGGCCCGCCATGTGTGGACGCCATAGAGGCGATCGGCGGGCAGAGCGACCTCGCCCAGAGAATCATATTCGATTCTCTTCCCTAATAAATCAGAAATATTTGATGAACTTATCTCAGAATCATCGACCATTCCGTCACCCATAGACCATCCTTCAGAATATTGCTCGCGCAATCATCCGATTAATACCAGAGTATGCGAGCAACACCCGCTTCACAACCGATTTTCTTTTCTTAAAAATTTGCGATCTTTGATTATGAAGTCTTTCTATGTCTCAACCATTCATCAGGCGGGTGGTGGGGTTGGCGAACCTCAAGGCTGGCTCCAAGGCTGTGCGCCACATCGAAGCCATGCACGTCAGACAACTCGGGTGACACACCATCCATTCTTCGCATCGCGCCACCCGTGCTGAAATCATATAGGACGTGCAACAGGCTGCATGGTACTACCTTAAAGACATATGAATAACAATATACTCGCGAGCCTTTCGGGAAATATGCGATCAGGTCCATTTCAGGCGAATTGAACAAGCGTCGGTTGGTCCGTGGTGGCGGTTTCGCCGCCACCGCTCAACAAGGCTCCAAAGCGGGCACTTCAGCGGGGCGGCCCGTTGTTCGGATGGTGTGGGAGGCGGTATGACAGAGCGTGAGAGACGGGAGCGGGACGGCGGGGCCACAGCGTCTCCAGCGCCGCGCTGGATGCCGTCCGATCCTCTCCGCCGGGTCGGCGCCTATCTGACCTCGCACGCCCTGATTGGCGATCTGTCCGGTGGGGCGCTGTCCGGCTTCATCTCCATCACCTATGGATCCTCCTACGCCGCCCTCCTGTTTTCCGGGCCACTGGAGGGCTATCTGCCTTATGGCGTCGCCGTCACCCTCATCACCGCGATTCTGGGCGCCCTGATCGTCAGCCTGATCAGCTCCCTCTATTTCTCCGTCGCCGGTCCCGATTCCAACACGACGTCCGTCCTGTCCATCATGCTGGCCGCTCTGGCGACCCAGCTCAACGAGATGGGGCTGGGCGGCATGGTGCTGCCGCACGTCATGCTGGCGCTGTTCATCAGCACGCTGGCGACCGGGGCGATGCTGTATCTGCTGGGCAGCTTCCGCATGGGGCGCTGGGTGCGATTCGTGCCCTTTCCGGTGATGGGCGGCTTTCTGGCGGCGACCGGCTGGCTGATGACCAGCGGCGCGCTGGGAATCATCGCCAACACGCCCTTGACGCTGGCTGGCCTGCACCGCTTGCTGGATCAAGGGCCATCGCCTCAGTTGCTGGTGGCCATCGCCATGGCGGCGCTGTTTTTCGCCGTGATGAAACGCTCGCGCCATCCGCTGGCCCTGCCGCTGCTGCTGGTCGTCGACATCGCCGCCGTCTACGCCGGTCTCGCTGTGTCCGGCGTCGATCTGGCCACCGCGCGGGCCGATGGCTGGCTGTTCCAGGGCTTGACCGACATCCGCGTCTTTTCCCCCTGGGAGCTGTTGAGCGTCCAGGATCTGCAATGGAAACTTCTGCTGTCCCACGCTGGCGAAATGGCGGCGGTGATGATGGTGGCCGCCATCACCATCCTGCTGTGCGCCACCGGCATGGAGGTCGCCACCGGCCAGGACATGGATCTGGATCGGGAGTTGCGCGGCCATGGGCTGGCCAATCTGGTCACGGCGCTGGCGGGCGGCTATCTGGCCCTGCTGTCGCCGGGGCGCAGCCTGACCATTCTGCGCGCCGGGGCGAAGACGCGGGTCAGCGGGTTGATCGTCGCCGCGCTGTGCGCCGCCGTGCTGTTCGTCGCGCCGACCCTGGTCGGCTATCTGCCCAAGATCGTTCTGGGCGCCTTCCTGCTCTCGCTTGGCGCGACGCTGATGCACGAGTGGCTGGTCGAATCCTGGTCCCGCCTGCTGGTTCGCGAGTATCTGCTCATCATCCTCATCCTGGTGGTGACGATCCTGTTCGGCTTCACCGTCGGAATGCTGGCGGGAATCATCGGCGCCTGTCTGGATTTCGCCATCAATTACAGCCGTGTCGACGTCGTCCAGCATGATCTGAGCGGCGTTGAGTTCCGCAGCACCTTCCAACGGTCGGAGGAGGAACAGACGGTTCTCGACCAGCAGGGCGAGGCGATTCGCGTCATCGTCTTTCGCGGTTTCATCTTCTTTGGCATGGCCAGCCCGTTGTTGGACCGGATTCGCCATGATCTGGCGGTGCGCCACGTCATGCGCTTCCTGATTCTCGACTTCAAAGGCGTCGATGGCGTCGACACCTCGGCGGCGATGACCTTCTTCAAGGTGCGACAAATTGCCCAGCGGGCTGGCGTGGCGGTGGTGTTCACCGGACTTTCCCCGCGAATCCTGCGCGTCCTCAACAGCGCGGGCAGCCTGCGCCTGCAAAAAAAAGACAGTTTTCCCACACTGGACGCCGCGACGGAGTGGGCGGAGGAGCAGATTCTGGCGACCTTCGAGGGGCGGATGGACGACCAGTTCCCGATGCTGAACGAATGGTTGCTGACCGGGCTGGGCGACGGCATCGCCGTGGAGTTCCTGAAAACCTATCTCCAGCCCTTCTATCTGGACAGCGGCGAGTTGCTGTTTCGCCGGGGAACGGCGGCGACGATGCTCTATCTGGTCGATTCAGGCCGCGTGTCGGTGATGGTCGAGGATGAAAACGGCTCGCCCCGCCGCGTCGCCAGTCTGGTCGGCGGCGCCATGGTGGGGGAGGAAGACCTCTACACCTCCGGCACCCACCAGGCGACGGCGATCGCGGAGGTTCCCAGCGTGGTCTACGGCCTGCCGAACGACAGCATGGAACAGCTCAACATCGACCATCCCCGGTTGGCCGCCCGTTTCCACGCCATCATCCTGCGCCTGATGGCCAAACGGCTGCGGCTGTCGCAAAACGAAAGCGCCATGCTGCGCCGGGAAGCCGCCTCCCGCCGCTCCCTGAAACGGGCGTAAACCCTTTCAGTTCAACAGATGCGTGATGCGGTCGATCATCCGCCGCAAATCACGCTTGGCCGTCGTGATCTTGCCCGCCAAAGCCGGAGAGGCGATTTCGGTCGCCAACCAGTCGGGTTCGGCCTCGCGGATGCGGGCCACCACGGTCCGGAACGCCTTGACGACCAGGGGATCGAACAACCGCCCGGACTCCTCCGTCACCCAGGACAGGGCGGCGTCGACCGTCCAGGCCTCGCGATGTTCGCGGTCGGAAATCAGCGCGTCGAACACATCCACGACCGACACGATCCGCCCAGAAATCGGAATGGCGTCGCCAACCAAACGGTACGGATAACCGCTGCCGTCCATCCGTTCATGGTGAGACAGCGCGACTTCCGCCGCGATGGCCAGGATGGAGCGCCCCCGCAGCATGGTCGCGGCGTCGCGCAGGATCTCCCAACCAACAATGGTGTGCTGGCGGATCAATTCGACGGAATCACCATCCAACACCCGCGTGCTGTGCATCACCTGATCGGGCACCACCATCATGCCGATGTCGGCCAAAACGCTGGCGACGCCGACCTTGGCCACCAGATCCTCGTCCAGCTCCTCAGGGTGAAAGGACCGTTGCAGCATCTCGCGCGCGGTTTCGCTGACCAACCGCTCGATTCGCTTGTGATGCCCCTGGATCAGGTTCTTCTTGTATTCGGCCACCCGCGCCAAAGCGAACACCGCCGCCTTTTGCGAGGCGTTCAACTCGTCGATCAGCATCATGTTGCTGAAGGCCGTGGTCGCCTTGGTGCGGAAGATTTCGATCATTTGCCGTTCCATCGCGCTGAGGCCAAGCGCCCCATCGATGAAGGCGACCGCCATCACCTCGTAGCGTGTCTTGATGGCGAAGGCGAAATGCTCGTTGGTCTGCACCGTGCGGCCGTTTTGGAAGACCTCGCGCACGGCAGAGACGATGCGCGGATCCTCAATGGCCGCAATGGTTTGGTTGCGCAGCGCGGAAAAGCGCCCGGACGCGGCGCGGATGCGCGCCACATCGTCTTTGGGCGCGCTGTCGCCGACGACGAACAACAGCGAATCCTGAACAATGTTGAACAGGCTGTTGATCTGCAACAAAAGATTGAAATAAAAATGATGGGAGGACCGCAGCTCGAATATCCCGGCGGTCGACACCATCACCCGCGCCATTCCCTTTTGGCTGCTGTCCTGCGCGATCATCGACGCGTGCAGGCGGATCCCCGACAACACGGCGCCATACAGGCGATCCGTCGCCATAGGGGCCGTCACGACATACCCGTCGATGGCGGTCGCCTCGAACGCGGCGCGCTCAGGCCATTGATCGGGATCGCGGGTGCACAAGACGACGCGGGGCCGCAGGCCCGGACCAGCCCAGGTCGCCGTCGCTTTGTCCATATGCTCGATCAGGCGCTGCACGGCCGCCGGTCCGTCCAGTCCGACATCCATCAGGACCACGGCGATGTCCGGGTGCTGGCCGAACAGGGCCGTCGCCTCCCGCGCGGAAAAGGCGGACAGACACTCAACCCCCCGCCCGTCGTGACGCAGGCTGGCCAGACAACGGCCAACGGCGTCGTGCTGATCCGGCTGAGAATCGGCGATCAGCACCTTCCAGGACGGGATCGGCGCGCCGATCTGGGCGTTGCTTCCATCGTGACTCTGAGACTGCTTCATGGCTGATGACCTGCTGAAACCGGATGGCGCCTCGGCCCATGGCCGGACGCACCATACTAAAAACGACGGACCCGGTCTATGATGGACAATTTTTTAGATCGGCAAGTCGAATCAAGCCTATTGCTGGCGGCAATCAATCCCATAGAAATAATCTTATAAATTGATTCTCTCAGCGGGCGCTCTATCGAGCACACCGCTTGGCGACCGCCGCTTCCTGACATTATGAATTGCTAAACTTCCCTTTGCTTTTGCAAAGAACCACTCCGCTATGCGCGCTTCCAGAAAAAATCAACATTAATTTCATTTATGAAATATTCATGTATTTGCAAACAACTCAAAAGTATATCAAGAAGGACTTAAAACCCACGCCCCGATAGCCGCCGCATACCATAGTATACATTTTAAAAAGCTTACTTTTCTATTGATTATTCCCAAAACTAAATTTATTTAAATTCTGAAACCAAAATCAACCATCCCTTTTGTCTCAGAGACCGGAGATATTCACAATGACGCCCGAATCGCAGTGCCTGCCGCCCCTCAGCGCCGAGGCCACTCCAATGCCAATGGATTCCGTAAAGGGACGTGCGGCGGATGCGATGGTGGAGACGTACCGCAAATATTACACGAGCGGCCTTTACGACAACCGATACCCCGACGTCAGCCCCTTCGCCCTTGAACGCGTCGTCAAGGATCTCGAAGGCAGCAAACGCATCCTGGATTTCGGCTGCGGCACAGGCCGTTACCTGATGCGGATGCTGGAACACACCGACGCTGAGCTGATTGGCTTCGATGTGTGCGCCATCGCCCTGGAAAAGCTGCGCAAGCGCCTGGAAAATCATCCCAAACGGCATCGCGTTCGGCTGATCTGCGGCGATTTCAACGAATGCCCCGATTATGACGGCGCCATGTCGATGTTCGGCGTCCTGTCGCACATCCCGACCCGCGCCGGTCGCCTCGCCACCCTGCGCGGCATCCGCCAGCGCCTTCAGGTCGGCGGTCGTTTCGTCGCGTCGGTGCCGAACGGCATGCGGCGCTATCACAAGGAAAACTTCCTGCGTCACATCGGCCTGGGGCCGCGCGAGTTTGAAGGCACGCCGCTGGAGCCGAACGACATCGCCTATTCGCGCCTTACCGACGACGGCGCCCGCCTCGACCTTTACTATCATGTGTATTTCGGCGGGACCTTCCGCCGTGATCTGTCCGACGCCGGTTTCTCGGTGAACAAGCTTGAGGCCGAAAGCCTGCTGACGGAAACCACCATCTCGCACTCCCTGCGCTGGGCGGTTGTCGATGATGTGGCGCGCCGGATGATCCCTGCAATGGCGGGCTATGGTCTCTACGCGGTGTCCAGCCGATGAGCGCCACAGCCACCGGCGCCGCCAGCAACGCTGACGCCGACGCGCTGCTGCATCGGTTGGCCGTCTGGGTTTCCGCCTTCCGCCTCGACGGCCCTGAGCTGGACTCGGATGTTCGCAGCCGCCTGCGCGCCGCCGCCATTCGCTCCATCATCGACACCGTCGGCGTCGCCTTGGATGGAACCCAACGCCCGGCGGCGCAAACCGCCCGGCGTCTGGCCCGGATGCAATACGCCCCTGGCGCCAGCGCCCTGTTCGGCGCGACGCCCGCCGACCGGGCGGACGCCGGGCTGGTCAGCGCCGGCGCCGCCTTCGCCAACACGGTCGCCGCCCACGCCGATGATCTGGACGACACCTGTTACGTTGGCATCGCCCATGGCAGCGCGGTGGTTCTGCCCGCCGCCATCGCCGCCGGTCAGGCCGTCGGGGCCAACGGGCGCGACCTGCTCGACGCCTTCATCGCCGGGTCGGAGGCGACCTACGCGGTGGGGCGCCTGATGGGCGATCACCTGTATTTCAAGGGGTTCTGGAACACCGGCGTGTTGGGCGCCATCGGCGCCGCCGCTGCGGCGGCCCGGATTTCCCGCCTCGGCCCCGACGAAACCGCCCACGCCATGGCCATCGCCGCCACACAAGTGATGGGGCTGCGCGCGTGTCTGGGCCGTCTGGTCAAGCCGGTGATGGCCGGACGCGCGGCGGAGGCGGGCGTCAGCGCCGCCCTGCTGGCCAGCATGGGCATCGACGGGCCGTTGACCATTCTGGAAGGCGACAATGGTTGGGCCAAGGTTCTGAACGACGGCCAGATCGACCCGACCGCGTTGGACCGGCTGGGCGCGCCGCCGGTGCTGGTCGAGCCGGGCGTGGCCTTCAAGATGTACCCGGTCTGCTCCGCCGCCCAGGCCGCCGTCGAGACGGTGTGCGAGTTGTTGCGCGAGAATGGGTTGAGCGGGGACGACGTCGCTCATGTCCTGTGCGACGTCACCCCGCTGGTTCACATCAGCCTGCGCTATCCCCAACCGCAGACCCCCGCCGAGTCCCAGTTCAGCATGCCGTTCGCCGTCGGTTGCGCCCTGGCCTTCGGCGCGCTGACGCCCAACCAACTGACCCCAGCGGTCCTGGCCGATCCGGCCCTGCAAGCGGCGATGACGCGGGTTGAGATGCGGCTCGATCCCGAGATGGCCGCCGACCCCAAGGCGATGGAGCTGTACCCGGAAGGGTCCCGCGTCACCCTGACCCTGCGGGATGGCCGGGTTTTGAGCCGGTTCCGGGGCGTTTGCACGGGCATGCCGACCCAGCCGATGCCCGACGCTATGCTCCACGCCAAATTCCACGCCTGCGCCGATCCGGTCATCGGCCTGACGGCGGCCGACACGCTGCTGGAGCGTCTGTTGACCTTGGACCAGTTGGACGATCTCGCGGCGCTGTTCCCCGCCTGATCGCCAGCCCTTTCACCCGCAAGGCCCGCCGATGGAACCCCATCGGCGGGCCTTGCGCGTTTCAGCGCGACAAAATGGCCCAGCCGGGCAAAAGCGAACGATCCGCCGCCCTCGCCCCTCCATTTTCGCCTGATTCGGCGCTGGATCGCCACGCCTGCGTCGTCCGCCCCGTCCTTCATCCCCGGTTGTCAATGCTTTGACGCGAACAACCAGCCAAAAGTGGGATTGCAATCGCGATTTTTCCAAAAAAACACCCTCAAACGTTCTATGACGTCGGGGTTTTTCCGATTTTGGTATTTGCTTAGCAGCCTAAAGGAATATAAACACGATGATGCGTGCGTTGTTAACGGTTAGTCTGCGTCGCCGATACAGCCGATACGCACAAAACTGCCGATTATACACAACTGGATGGCGGACAGGCGACATTGCGAACGGAACGCGCCAACAGCAACCCGGACGACAAGCGGCGTAAGGCCGGTTCCGCTTGTCCGCCTCGTCCTGTCGGCGGGTCCGCTTTGGGACCGCAGCGTCGCCATCCCATCCCGCTTTCAACTCATGTGGAGGACGCAATGACGATGAAATGGGCAGCCGTGGCCATGGCCGGCATCCTTTTGGGGTCTTCCTTCGCCGGATCCGCCAAGGCCGACGGCGTCCTGGACGAGGTCAAGAAGCGTGGTCAACTGGTTGTCGGCAACAAGACCGACTTCGCTCCGTTCGGCGCGCTCAACGCGTCGGGCGAACCGGCGGGCTTCGAAATCGACCTTGCGCGCGACGTCGCCAAGCGTTTGGGCGTGGAGCTGAAGATCGTGCCGGTGGTGTCCGCCAACCGCATGCAGTTCCTGCAACAGGGCAAGATCGACCTGATGATCGCCACCATGTCCTACCGCCCGGAACGGGCGGAAGCGGTCGAGGTGGTGCAGCCGGCCTATTACGCCAGCGCGCAAAGCCTTCTGGCGCCCAAGAACGCCTCGCCGAAGCTGACGGCCTGGGAAGATTTGCGGGACAAGAAGGTCTGCGGCGTTCAGGGCGCCTTCTACAACGCCGATGTGGCGGCGTTCGGCGCGCAGATCGTCAATTTCAAGGACACGACCGAGGCGCTGAACGGCCTGAAGGACGGAAAATGCGTCGGCATGGCCTTCGACATCACCTTCTTCGCGGGCAAGCTCCAGGAACCGGAATGGGCGGCTTATGAACTGCCGCTTCCGTCGCGCAACGACGATCCGTGGGTGCTGGCCGTCAAGAAGGGCGAAACCGCCTTTCATGAGTACATGGTCGGCGTCGTCAAGGATTGGCACAAAACCGGCAAGCTGATCGAGTTGGAAGGAACCTGGAAGCTTCCGGCCTCCAGCTTCCTCAAGGCTCAAAAAGAAAAGAACTCGTAAGATCGGCTGAAAAATAATCAGCGATTGTTGATTTCGAAGTGGCGGCGGTTGATCCTGGAAGCCCAACCGACCGCCGCCACTTTTTCTTTACCGGATAAAAGGGTGGGTTCGAATAATGTCTATGACTGCGTTGGCTCATCTTCCTCTGCGGATCAAGCTGCTGATCGCTCCCGTGGTCTACACGGTGGCCCTGTTCGCCATCCTGTTTGTTGGCTTGCAGCAGGGCCGGGACGCGATGCAGGTCGCCGTTGACCTTCATGAACGGGGCCTGCCCCGTCTCCAGCGCGTCTATGAGGTGGTTCAGCGGTTGGGGGACGTCCAACGCAACCTCTTCCTCCTCGCCAGTTGGGAGGGGAATTATTTCCCGGCGGACGACATCAAGCGCTTGACCGGCCAGATCACCAAGGACGGCGAAAGCGTCTCCGCGATGCTGAAGGGCATGGCCCAGGAGGGCGGGGCCGCGTCCGACGTCGGCAAGCTGATAACGCCGACCGACCTGTATCTGTCCCATGTGAGTGAGACGATCCGTCTGCTTCACATCGACATGAGCACCGGCACGCTGAAGCTCAACGACGTCGCCAAAGAGTTTGAAAGCCTGAACGCGGGCATCAAGGGCGTCCGCACCAAGATCGAATCGTCCTTCGACACTCAGATCACCGAATCCCTGTCCGACACCGAGCAATCACGGATCACCATGATCGGCGGCCTCACCGCTGTTCTGGTCCTCTGCACGCTGCTCAGCCTTGTCGTCACGCGCTTCATCGCCCGGATGGTCAGCGGCATGACCAAGGCGATGACCCGGCTGGCCGAAGGCGACGTGACGGTCGAAATCCCCGGCGCCGACCAGCGCGACGAAATCGGCAAGATGGCCGAAGCTGTCCAGGTCTTCAAAGGCAACCTGCTGCGCATTCAAGACGAGCAGGTCAGCAAGATGCGCGCGGCGGAAGAGGAGCGGCAGAAGCGCGAACGGCTGGTCCATCTGGTCAACACGCTCCAGGAAAATGTGCAGAGCGTGGTGAACGCGGTCTCCTCCTCGGCCCAGTTGATGGAGAACAACGCCTCGAACATGCTGCACATCGCCGAGGACACCAGCCGACAGGTGGTCGCGGTCGTGTCCACGTCGAATCAGGCGTCTCTCAACATGCAGAGCGTCACCGATTCGGCGAACATGCTGCTGAACTCCGTCACCACCATCGAAAAGCGCGTGGCCTCCTCCGCCGACATCGCCACCGCCGGCGTCCGCGAGGTGGAGCGCACGAACGAGGTGATTTCCGGCCTGTCCAACGCCGCCCAGCGGATCGGCGAAGTGGTGAAGCTCATCGGCGCCATCGCCGGGCAGACCAACCTGTTGGCGCTCAACGCCACCATCGAGGCGGCGCGCGCGGGCGAAGCGGGCAAGGGCTTCGCCGTCGTGGCCAGCGAGGTCAAGGGGTTGGCCAACCAGACCGCCAAGGCGACCGAAGAAATCTCGCAGCAGATCATCGAGATGCAGACGGCGACCAGCAGCGCCATCGACGCCATCCGCACCACCGGGCGGACGATCACCTCGATCCACGACACCGTGGACAAGATCATGCACGCGGTCAGCGATCAGCGCGTGTCGATCACCGAAATCGTCGATGTGGTCCACCAGACGGCCAGCGGCACGGCGGAGGTGACGCAATCCATCACCACCGTCTCGCAAGCCGCCGAAAAAACCGGCTCGACCGCGCAAACAGTGCTGCGGGCCTCCAAGGATCTGGCCCAGCAATCGGACCTGTTGTCGCGCGAGTTCAAGAGTTTCATCAGCAGCGTCCACCCCGACACCCCGGCGTGACGCGCGCCTGACGACAAAAGCTCTTCTTAAAACAGGACAGCGCGCGGCAAACCTCCTTGCCGCGCGCTGTTTCTTTTCGGGCACAGCCGCCTTGACCGGACGTTCAGGCCCCCGAATCGTCGGGCATCGCCATGCCGGGACGAATCACGCTGCGGATGGTGAAGCTGGATTGGATGCGCACGACGCCGGGCAGGCGCGACAGCGAATCCTGAAAGATCCGCTCATAATCCGCCCCATCCTGCGCCACCACCCGCAGGAAGTAATCCGAACTCCCCGACAGCAGATAGCATTCCCGCACCTCCGGGCAGCGGCGGACGGCGGCGTCGAAGCGGCGGAAATACTCGTCGGTTTGCCGTTCCAACGTGATCTGAACGATCACCACCACCGATTTTTCCTCGTCCACCGTCTCGACGATGGCGGTGTAGCCCCGGATGACGCCGGAATGCTCCAGCATGTGCAAACGGCGCAGGCAGGCCGACGGCGACAGGCCAACCTCTGCCGCCAGCTTGGCGTTGCTCATGCGGCCATCCTTGCGGAGAAGCCGGAGAATTTTGTGATCGAGGGCGTCGAGAGCGTGCATGCAAGTTTATACGAAAAATTGGCGATTCATGCGAACCCACAATCGCATTATCGTGGAATCATGCAAGGCTTTGCAGAGATCCTCCCCGTTCCCCCGACGTAAGATAGGGCCATCAAGACAATCCGCTTCGCTGACGTTTTTAGCGCCCGGAACAGTCTGGCTCTGGACATTTTGGGAGGATCCGAATGGTCACGCGCGTTGGCGTTCCCAAAGAAATCAAGAATCACGAATACCGGGTTGGCCTGACGCCAGGATCGGTTCGCGAATTGACGTCGAGCGGCCAGACGGTGCTGGTCCAGACGGGGGCCGGGGCCGAAATCGGCTTTTCCGATGACGATTACCGCGCCGCCGGGGCCGAAATCGCGGCGACCGCCGAACAGGTTTTCGCCAGCGCCGACATGATCGTCAAGGTGAAAGAGCCGCAACCGGCGGAATGCCGCATGCTTCGCCCCGGCCAACTGCTGTTCACCTATCTGCACCTCGCCCCCGACCCGGAACAGGCGCGGCTGCTGATGGAGAGCGGCTGCACCGCCATCGCCTATGAAACCGTCACCGACCGCAATGGCCGCCTGCCTCTGCTGGCGCCAATGTCGGAAATCGCCGGGCGCATGGCCATCCAGGTCGGCGCGGTGGCTTTGCATAAAAGCGCCGGCGGATCGGGCGTGCTGCTGGGCGGCGTGCCGGGCGTGCTGCCGGGCAAGGTTCTGGTGATCGGCGGCGGCGTGGTCGGCGCCAACGCCGCCCGCATGGCGCTGGGGCTGGGGGCGGACGTCGTCATCGCCGACCGCTCCGTGCCGCGTCTGGCCCAGCTTGACGATCTGTTCGGGCCGCGCCTGAAGACGGTCTACGCCTCGGTCGACGCGCTGGACAAGCTGGTGGCGGAAGCCGATCTGGTGGTCGGCGCCGTTCTGGTGGTCGGCGCCGCCGCGCCAAAGCTGGTCAAGCGCGCGCAGTTGGCCCGCATGCGCAAGGGGTCGGTGCTGGTTGACGTCGCCATCGATCAGGGCGGCTGTTTTGAAACCAGCTGCGCCACCACCCATTCGGATCCGATCTACATCGTTGACGGCATTCTCCATTACTGCGTCGCCAACATGCCGGGCGCGGTCGCCCGCACCTCGACCGAGGCGCTGAATCACGCCACCCTGCCCTTCGCCCAGGCGCTGGCCGTCAAGGGCTGGAAGCGGGCGCTGGCGGAGGATCCGCATCTGGTCGCGGGCCTGAACGTCCATGCGGGCGCGATCACGCATCCGGCGGTCGCCGAGGCGTTGGGACACCCCTTCCGGGACCCGAATTCACTGCTTGCGGACTGAAACCTCAAAACTGAATAAAATATCGCTGCACGCTTATTTCAAGAAACTTTCAACGGAAACAATCGCGCCAAACCGTCGGATTGTTGTTTTTTTTGAGGGTTGGAAAGAGAGTGTTGCGTCCACGGATCACTTTGCTTTACCTGTTTGTGACAAGAATAGGGCCAGCATACGCCACCGGCGCCAAAGTGCCGGGGCCAAAGATCAAGAACAGTTTTGAACAGGGTAAGGCTCGGCGTGTAACGCCAACTGGACCAGAACGGGTGGAAACGCCGCCCGTTCTGGTCGTCGAATCGTTCGGACGCAGCCCGGCTATCACGGCCGGTGGGAACGCCGTGGCCTTGTCGCCACGCCGCGTAAGGGGGAGCTGTGGGTATGGTGTTTTGCCGTGTTTCTGGCTGGGAACGAGGGGCCAACGCCCTTTCCGCGCCAACCGTGATTCCTCTCATTTTGCACGCGCGCCGCGCGGTCGCGTCGGTCGGTCGGACAAGCGTCCGGCGACCGACGGCTCCGCGCGCCTTGCCGCGCGCGCAGCGCTGTCGCTGACCGCAAGCCCCGCCGGACCATCCTTCGGCAGGGCTTCGGTCAAAACCGGGTGCGGCGGCGGGGGGCCAAGCGTCCCCTGCCTCGGGTTTGGATGTTCTCCCCCGTTCATCCATCCCCGGCCCCTCGCCGCCACACACGCCGGTTCCATTGATTAGGCGGCGACAGCCGTTTCGATCACTCCATGCCATCGACGAAGGCCGGTCGTCTGGGAGACGTCGTCTGGGAGATTGGGAGAGCCTGACCTTATGGAATATTTTCTTCAGCAATTGATCAACGGGCTTTCGCTAGGGGCCATTTATGGTCTGATCGCGATTGGCTACACGATGGTTTACGGGATCATCGGGATGATCAATTTCGCGCACGGCGAGATCTACATGATCGGGTCGTTTGTGGCGTTGATCACGTTTCTGGCGCTGGGGGCGTTGGGGATCACCTGGGTGCCGTTGGCGCTGGTGGTGATGCTGGCGGCGTCGATGCTGTTCACCAGCGTGTATGGGTGGACGGTGGAGCGGATCGCCTACCGGCCTTTGCGCAACTCGCCGCGTCTGGCCCCGCTGATTTCGGCGATCGGCATGTCGATCTTTCTGCAAAATTACATGCAGATCCTCCAGGGCGCGCGGTCGAAGCCGTTGCAGCCGATCCTGCCGGGCAATTTGACCATTCTGGACGGCGCGGTGTCGGTCAGCTATGTGCGGTTGGCGACCATCGTGCTGACGCTGGCGCTGATGATCGGCTTCACCATCCTCATCAACAAGACCTCGCTGGGTCGGGCGCAGCGCGCCTGCGAGCAGGACAAGAAGATGGCCGGTCTGCTGGGCGTCAACGTCGACCGCATCATTTCGCTGACCTTCGTCATGGGCGCGGCGTTGGCCGCCGTGGCGGGCATGATGGTGCTGTTGATCTATGGCGTGATCGACTTTTACATCGGTTTCCTGGCGGGCGTGAAGAGCTTCACCGCCGCCGTTCTGGGCGGGGTCGGGTCGTTGCCCGGGGCCATGCTGGGCGGGGTGGTGATCGGGCTGATCGAATCCTTCTGGTCGGGCTATGTCGGTTCCGAATGGAAGGACGTCGCCACCTTCACCCTGCTCGTCCTCGTGTTGATCTTCCGTCCGACCGGCCTGCTGGGTCGGCCGGAAATCGAGAAGGTGTAAGGCCATGACCATGCCGTCTCACGCCGCTGGCGCTCCACATGTCGCCGCCAAGGCCGTCGACTGGTCGGGCAGCCTGCGCGACGCGGGCTTCGCCGCCTTCGTCGCCCTGCTGCTGACCGTTCCGCTGGTCGGTTTGCGCACCATCGACCGCCCGACCGGGCTTGGCATCGAAGCCCGGCCCGAGGAGGTCGTCGCTTCGGTCCTGCTGGTCTTCTTCGGCCGCTTGGGCCTGGGCCTGATCGGCCAGGGTCTGGCGCTGCCGGTGCTGTTTTTGGCGCTGGCCGCCGCCGCCGTCGGTCTGGCCATCCCGCTGCCGACGCAGGTGCTGCGTCTGGTGCTGGTCGCGGGCGGCGGGATCATCGCGCTCCGCGCCGCCTTCGCCGTCACCACCCACCGCTCCAAGCTGACGCTGGCCGAGCGCGACCGCAAGATGGACCGCGTCGCCGCCCAGGTGCAGCACGCCACCAAATACATCGCCCCGGTCGCCTTCATCGGCGCCGTCCTGTTGCCGATGACGCCGCTCGCCGACCGCCAGTTGCTGGACATTGGCATTCTGCTGCTGACCTACATCATGCTGGGTTGGGGGTTGAACATCGTCGTCGGTCTGGCCGGTCTGCTGGATTTGGGCTATGTCGCCTTTTACGCCGTCGGCGCTTACTCTTACGCGCTTCTGGCCCATTATTTCGGTTTGAGCTTCTGGGTGTGTCTGCCGTTGGCCGGGTTGCTGGCCGCTTTTTCGGGCGTGTTGCTGGGCTTTCCGGTGCTGCGGCTGCGCGGCGATTACTTCGCCATCGTGACCTTGGGCTTTGGCGAGATCGTCCGCATCATCCTGGTCAATTGGTACCAGTTCACCGGCGGCCCCAACGGCATTTCCGGCATTCCGCGCCCGAGCTTCTTCGGCCTCGCCGAATTCTCGCGCACCCCGGCGGAGGGGATGGCGGCCTTCCACGAGCTGTTCGGCCTGGAATTCTCGCCGCTGCACCGCATCGTCTTCATGTATTACCTGATCCTGGCCCTGGCCCTGGCCGTCAACCTCTTCACCCTGCGCATCCGCAAGCTGCCGCTGGGCCGCGCCTGGGAAGCCCTGCGCGAGGATGAGATCGCCAGCGCCTCGTTGGGCATCAACCGCACCAACATGAAGCTGGCGGCCTTCGCCATCGCCGCGATGTTCGGCGGCTTCGCCGGGTCCTTCTTCGCCACCCGCCAGGGCTTCATCAGCCCGGAAAGCTTCACCTTCATCGAATCGGCGATCATTCTGGCCATCGTCGTGCTGGGCGGCATGGGCAGCCAGGCGGGCGTCGTCGTGGCGACGCTGCTGGTCATCGGCCTGCCCGAAGCCTTCCGCGAATTGGCCGATTACCGCATGCTGGCCTTCGGCATGGGCATGGTGGTGATTATGCTGTGGCGTCCGCGCGGCCTGCTGGCCCACCGTGACCCGACCATTCTCTTGCACGGCGGCAAGAAGCCCGCCACCGGGGGGGCCGCCCGATGAGCGCCGTGACGAGCACCGCAATGACGGACGACAAGCCTTTGCTGAGCGTTGAGCATCTGACCATGCGCTTTGGCGGTCTGGTGGCCAACAACGACGTGTCCTTTGTGGCGCGGGCGGGCGAGATCACCGCGCTGATCGGCCCGAACGGGGCCGGCAAGACGACGCTGTTCAACTGCGTCACCGGCTTTTACACCCCCACCGTGGGGCGGTTGACGCTGCGCCATTCCGACGGCAAGGAATTCCTGCTGGAACGGATGCCGGGCTACCGCATCGCCCAACAGGCGGGCGTGGCCCGCACCTTCCAGAACATCCGCCTGTTCGGCGGCATGAGCGTTCTGGAAAACCTGATCGTCGCCCAGCACAACAAGCTGATGCGGGCCTCGGGCTTCGCCATCGCCGGGTTGCTGGGGCTGCCGACCTACCGGGCGGCGGAAAATGAGGCGCTGGAGCTGGCCAAATATTGGCTGGACCGGGTGAAGCTGACCGAATTCGCCGATTGGGAGGCGGGCAATCTGCCCTATGGCGCGCAACGCCGTTTGGAGATCGCGCGCGCCATGTGCACGGAGCCGGTGCTGCTGTGCCTGGACGAACCGGCGGCGGGCCTGAACCCGCGCGAATCGGGCGATCTGGCCGAAATCCTGACCTTCATCCGCGACGCCCGCAACCCGAACGGGCGGCAAACCGGCGTGCTGCTGATCGAGCATGACATGAGCGTGGTGATGCGCATTTCCGACCATGTGGTGGTGCTGGATTACGGTCGGAAGATTTCCGACGGCGACCCGAATTCGGTGAAGAACGACCCGGCGGTGATCCGCGCCTATCTGGGCGAGGACGAAGACGCCGACCTGCCGCCGGAGATCGCCGCCGATCTCAGCGTTTCGGCTCCCGCCGCGCAGAAGGGGGCCTGAAGCCATGAGCGAACCCATGCTTAAGGTGTCGGGCGTCCACACCTTCTACGGCGCGATTGAAGCCTTGAAGGGCATCGACATCGAGATCAACGCGGGCGAGATCGTCTCGTTGATCGGCGCCAACGGGGCGGGGAAATCCACCCTGCTGATGACGCTGTGCGGCAGCCCGCGCGCCCGCCAGGGCCGCGTGCATTTCGAGGGCGAGGACATCACCGACCTGCCGACCCACGAGATCGTGCGGCGCGGCATCGCGCAAAGCCCGGAAGGCCGACGGATTTTCCCGCGCATGAGCGTGCTGGAAAACCTGCAAATGGGGTCCATCGTCGCCCAACCGGGCAGCTTCGACCGCGAGTTGGAGCGGGTGCTGACCCTGTTCCCCCGCCTGAAGGAACGCATCGCCCAGCGGGCGGGCACCATGTCGGGCGGCGAGCAGCAGATGCTGGCCATCGGCCGGGCGCTGATGAGCCAACCGCGCCTGCTGCTGCTGGACGAGCCGTCGCTGGGTCTGGCCCCGCTGATCGTCAAACAAATCTTCTCGGTCATCAAAGAGATCAACCGCGAGCAGAAGATGACGGTCTTCATGGTCGAGCAAAACGCCTTCCACGCGTTGAAGCTGGCCCATCGCGGCTATGTGATGGTGAACGGCAAGATCACGATGACGGGGTCGGGCGCGGCGCTGCTGGCCGACCCGGAGGTCCGCGCGGCCTATCTGGAAGGGGGACACTGAGATGGACGCTGTTTTGGGATCGTCGCTGTCGGTGTTCGTCTTTTTGACGATCCTGGTCTTCGGCGGCTTCGGCGTGCTGACCGGCCAAACCCTGGCCGAAGGCTGGAAGCCGATCTCGGCGGTCTGGGCCTATTCCCTCCTGCTGGGGGTCGGCGACCGCTTCCTCGCCTGGGGCCTGGCGGGCGAAACCCTGCTCGCCCCCTGGGGCTTCATCGTCCACACCGCCGCCATCGCCGCCATAACCGCAACCACCTACCGAATGGCCATCGCTCGCAAAATGGTCAACCAGTATCCGTGGATCTATGAAGCGGCTGGACCGCTGCATTGGCGGGAGCGTGTCCCGCCGCGTGGGTGATTGTTTTGACGGCGCCATGATGACGCTTTGAGCAAACGCAATTGGCGACCGCCGGGCACTCATCCGGCGGTTGCCAATCCCAAGAAAATCCGATCATTTTAAAACAACGGCGTCCTGTCTCCATCCACGAGACTGCCGAAATCTTTGGCTGATACTCTGAAGTCGCATCAAAAACAGCGTTTCAGAGAAAAACCCAATGGATCTGTGCGCGTTTCAGCGATATCATACTTCGGCATTTT
This sequence comes from Azospirillum cavernae, assembly GCF_003590795.1. Taxonomy (GTDB): domain Bacteria; phylum Pseudomonadota; class Alphaproteobacteria; order Azospirillales; family Azospirillaceae; genus Azospirillum; species Azospirillum cavernae. The sequence goes on along the minus strand of NZ_QYUL01000003.1, from coordinate 200,608 downwards.
GTAATAAATCCGTCATTTTTCCGCAAACAACAGTGTCCACTCGGCAATTCAGCCGAGGGAAACACTGACACATGCATGGACGCCGCGCGGGTCGGCGTCCGGCTTTATCCGCACGAGAGGGACCGTGACTATGGCAGCGGACAAAGGGGCAGCGGGCGACAGGGTGGCGGTCGGCGCGAAACCGCGCCATTTCTGGACCATTGGACGGAAAGTGACGGCGGCCTTTGTCGCGGCCATCGTCGGCGGTTTCATCGTCATCATGGGGTTGCAAGCCTCCATGCAGTATGACGACACCGTGCGGTTGGCCACCCACGAAGCCCGCGTGAAAACCGACATGCTGGCCAACGCCACCAAAACCAGCTTCGTCGCCAGCGACGGCGCGTCCATCGAGACGGAATTCATGCCGCTGGCCAACAGCAACGAGGTGCAACTCACCACCTTGCGCGCCGTCGCCCCCAGCGGCGTGTTGGCCGAGTTCACCAACCCGCGTTTCGCAACCTATGATTTGGCCGAAGACAAGGACCTGATCGACGCCGTTCTGGCGGGCAAGGGCGCGCAGGCCCGCTCCGCCAAGGGGCACATCGTCATCACCGTGCCGGTCGTCACCGGAAAAAGCAACCGGCTGGTCGGCGCCCTGCAAATAGCCTGGAGCCTGGAACAGCAGATCGACGCCATCCTCAACCAGATGCGCAACCAGATCGCCATTTGCCTCATCGCCCTGGTGGTGCAAATCGGCCTGTTGAATTTGCTGCTCAGCCGTATGGTCATCAAGCCGCTGCGCGGGATGGCCGGGGCGATGGCCGATCTGGCCGACGGCGACATCAACGTCTCGGTGCCGGGGGCCGACCGCCGCGACGAAATCGGCGCGATGGCCGGATCCGTCACCGTCTTCCGCGACAACGCCCAAGCCATCGGACGGATGCACGCCGAACAGGCGGCCTCCGACGCCAAGGCCGAAGAGGCCAAGCGCGTCGCCCTGATCGGCATGGCCGACCGTTTCCAACGCACCGTCATCCGGTTGGTCGAGGGCATCGCGGCGTCCGCCGCCGGGATGGCCGACAGCGCCGGACAAATGGCCAGCGTCGCCGACCAAGCGTCGGGGCAATCGAAGAACGTCGCGCGGGAATCCGACGACATCCAGTCGAACGTGCGCTCCGCCGCCGCCGCCGCCACCGAACTCGCCAGTTCCATCGGCGGCATCACCGATCAGGTCAGCCATTCCGCCCGCATCGCCAGCGAAGCGGTGTCGCACGCCGACCGCACCAACGCGACGGTGCAGGGATTGATGAGCAACGCCGAGCGGATCGGGCAGGTCGTCGGCTTGATTCACGCCATCGCCAAGCAAACCAATCTGCTGGCGCTGAACGCCACCATCGAGGCCGCCCGCGCCGGGGAGGCCGGAAAGGGCTTCGCCGTGGTGGCGACCGAGGTGAAGGGGCTGGCCGATCAGACCGCCAAGGCCACCGACGAAATTTCGGCTCAGGTCAACGCCATGCAGGCTGTGACGCGCGAGGCGGCGGACGCCATCGGCTCCATCGGCAAGACGATCACCGAGATCGACAGCATCGCCGGGGACATCACCCAGTCGGTGCGCGAACAGAACTCCGCCACGCAGGAAATCGCCCGCGCGGTGGAGATGGCGGCGTTGGGAACCCAAGGGGTGTCGGCGACCATCGCGTCGCTGGCCCACACCGCCGACAGCGCCGGAACCACGGCGGGATCGGTTCTGACCGCCGCGCGCGGCCTGTCCGATCAAACCCGCACCCTGGCCGCCGAAGTCGAGCGTTTCCTGAGCGAAGTGCGCGATCAGGCCAACGCGGACGCGCGGGTGGCGTAAAAAAGGCGGGGGCATTGCGCCCCCGCCCGTCACAAACGTCAGCAGAAGGCTTGAATGCCCGTCTGCGCCCGGCCCAGGATCAGGGCGTGGACGTCATGGGTGCCTTCGTAGGTGTTGACGGTTTCCAGATTGACCATGTGACGGATCACCTGGAACTCGTCGGAGATGCCGTTGCCGCCGTGCATGTCGCGGGCGACGCGGGCGATGTCCAGCGCCTTGCCGCAATTGTTGCGCTTGATGAGCGAGATGATTTCCGGCGACCAGCTTCCATCATCCATCATGCGGCCAGCGCGCAGGCAGGCTTGCAGGCCCAGCGCGATTTCCGTCTGCATGTCGGCCAGCTTCTTCTGGATGAGCTGGTTGGCGGCGAGCGGACGGCCGAACTGCTTGCGGTCCAGCGTGTATTGCCGGGCGGCGTGCCAGCAGAATTCGGCGGCGCCCAGAACGCCCCAGGCGATGCCGTAGCGCGCCTTGTTCAGACAGCCGAACGGCCCGCCGAGACCGGCGACGTTCGGCAGCAGGTTTTCTTCGGGCACGAAGGCTTCGTCCAGGACGATTTCGCCCGTCACCGAGGAGCGCAGCGACAGCTTGCCTTCGATCTTCGGAGTCGAGAAGCCCTTGGTCCCGCGCTCGACCACGAAGCCCTTGATCTTGTTGTCATGGGCGTCCGACTTGGCCCAGACGACCGCCAGATCGCTGATCGGCGAGTTGGTGATCCACATCTTGGAGCCGCTGAGCAGATAACCGCCATCCACCTTGGTGGCGCGGGTCTTCATGCCACCGGGATCGGATCCATGATCCGGCTCGGTCAGGCCGAAGCAGCCGACCAGTTCGCCGGTGGCCAGACGCGGCAGCCACTTCTTCTTCTGCTCTTCGTTGCCATAGGCGAAGATCGGGTGCATCACCAGCGAGGATTGCACCGACATGGCGGAGCGATAGCCGCTGTCCACCCGCTCAACCTCGCGGGAGACCAGACCATAGGCGACGTGGTTGACGCCCGGCCCGCCATATTCCTCGGGGATCGTCGGCCCCAACAGCCCCAACGCGCCCATTTCCGACATGATCTCGCGGTCAAACCGCTCTTCGCGGAAGGCGGAGATCACGCGCGGTTGCAGCTTGTCCTGGCAGTAGGCGCGAGCGCTGTCGCGGATCAGCTTCTCGTCCTCGGACAATTGGGCGTCGAGAAGGAAGGGATCCTCCCACTGCATGCTCTTCACGGTGCGTCTCCTGCGTTAGGGGCTGGGTTCGTTGAACTTGTGTGTTGGGCTTGGTTCTTGACTGGCACTCTGCCGCGTTCACGACATATTCACAAACACATAATTGCGATCCATGGTATAAGGAATTTGTATAGCTTGGAGGGCGAATTGCCAGTGACACAGAGTTCCAAAAAACTTTTAACGTGAAGCTTACCGAATCTTATGTAATTTTGCCCCAATATCCTCAGTCGGATGCCCACTCAGACGGACCGCCAGCCCCGTGTTTGCCGCACTGCAACCAATAACAGCGTTTTCCGATCTCCCTCTGTTGTTTGGACTCGCCTTGTTGACGCTGCTTCACGAGGACGTGGCCATCGCGGCGGGCGCGAGTCTTATCAGCGTCGGCACCCTCAACATTGGCGTCGCCGCCTTTGCTTTGCTGGGCGGAATCATCGCCGGGGATTTGCTGATCTATTGTCTGGGGATTTTGTCGCTGCGGGTCGGCTGGCTGCGCCGTCGCACGGAAGGGCCGTTGCTGGAGCGCTGCCGAAAGACGTTGGAGCACAATCTGTTGCCAGCGCTGGTCACGTGTCGGCTGGTGCCGGGGGTGCTGTTTCCGACCTATTTCGCCTGTGGGGCCATGAAGGTTCCGTTCATCCGTTTCATCCTCATCACCCTCATCACCGCGACGATCCATGTCTGGCTTTTGCTGACGCTGATGACCTCGTCGCTGGAAGCGGCGGCCATTGAAATGCAAGCCATTGGCATCGTTGTCGTGTTGACCATCGTCGGCCTGCGCACCCGGACGGTGCGCCGGGTGGCCTCGGGTGTTTGGGCGCGGCTGAGCCGCAGCGTCGCCCCGCATCTTCCCGACGCGCTGAAAGGCATGCCGACGCCGCACGCCATCGCTCTGCCCGGCATGCCGGTGGTGCCCGCCGGAGCGAAAACAATCGGCTACGCCGAACGCGTTCCGACGTTGCTGTTCTACATTCCCTTAGTCATTCAATGGTTTGCCCTTGGAATTCGTCATCGGAGCCTGTCGCTGCCGACGGCGGCGAATCCGTCGATTGAGGCGGGTGGGCTGTTGGGCGAATCCAAGATCCAATGCATCGACCTGATCGGGCCGGAGGCGCGTCATTGGGTGGCCGGGTCCTGCGATCTGGTCAACCGGGCCAACCTGACCATCGCGGATCTGGAAACGGTGATCGCGGACGGCCAGATGTCTTTTCCGCTGGTGGCCAAACCGGACATCGGTTGGCGCGGCATAGGCGTTCGCCTGGTCCAGGACGTCCCCGATCTTCTGCGTTATTTGAATGAATTCCCCGAGAACTGCCGGGTTATCCTGCAAGACTACATCCCCTATGCCGGTGAAGCTGGGGTGTTTTATGTGCGGATGCCGGGCGAAGTCTCGGGCCGGATTTTTTCTATGACCTTTCGTTACTTCCCGCATGTTGTGGGTGACGGTCGTTCAAACTTGCGCGCGTTGATCGCGCGGGATCCACGCGCCTCCTGGAAGGCCGATCTGCATCACGAGGCGCTGGCCAATCGGCTGGACGAGGTGCCGCCGGAGGGCGAGATCGTCCGCCTGTCGCTGGTCGGCAGCAGCCGGGTTGGCGGGCTGTACAAGGACGCTGGCGCCCATGCGACCGCGACTCTGACCGCGCGCTTCGATGAGATCGCCGACACGATGCCGAATTTCCATTTCGGGCGTTTCGACATCCGTTTCGCCTCGGTCGAACAGTTGCAGCGCGGCGAAGAGTTCCAGATCATCGAGGTGAATGGCGCCGGGGCCGAAGCCATCCACATGTGGGATCCCGAATTCCGTCTGGCCGACGCCTACGCCGTGTTGTTCCAGCAGCAATCCCTGATGTTCGAGGTCGCCGCCGCCAACCGGGCGCTTGGTTTCAAACCCTTGACCGTGATGGAGTTGGTGCGGTTCCAACAACGCCAGCAAAACCTGCTGCCGCTTTACCCCGCGTCCAACTGATCCCAGCGGAGGGCGGATGCGGCACAGCCTGCGCCATCTGGGAAACCGCCCTTCCCTGTTGACCGCCTTGGGAGTCGCCCTGCTGACCGGGGCGGCGGGGCTGTTGTGGCTGCGGCCCGTCACCGCCGGGCTGGTCGGATGGGACGTTGGCGTCGCTCTCTACATCCTTCTGTCCACCCGGCTGATGTTCCGGGCGAATGTGGCGTCGATCCGCCACCGCGCCCAAGTGCTTGATCCAGGGAAATGGGGTGTTTTGATCGGGGCCGTGCTGGTCGCCGCCGCGTCTCTGGTCGCCATCGGGGTCGAGTTGATCGCCGCCAAAGGTTCGCCCCACGCCGGGGCCGCCGCCGGGCTGGCCGCCGTCACCGTGCTGTTGTCCTGGATCTTCTTGCACGTCTTTTTCGCCCAGCATTACGCCCATGATTACTGGCTGGATGGCGACGAACAGGACACGCCGAAAAACTTGGATTTCCCCGGCAACGAACAGCCGGACTATCTGGAATTCCTCTATTTCAGCTTCACCATCGGCATGACGGCGCAGGTGTCGGACGTGGTGACGCGCACGGCGGCGGCGCGCCGGGTCGTGCTGCTTCACGGCGCCCTGTCCTTCCTGTTCAACACCGCCGTTCTGGCTCTGGGCGTCAACCTCGCCGCCGGTTTGGTGGGGTGAGCGGGCCGCCGCAGCCCAACAAACGACCTGGGAATCGCCCCATGACCACACCAACGCAAAGGATTTTCAAGCGGTTGCTGGCGGCGGTTCTGGCCACCGGGTTTGTCGGCCTGACCGGCCTGCCCACCACGGCGCGGGCGCAGATCGTTCCGCAAGCCCAGCTTGAGGAGGCGTTGAGCGCCACGATGCGGCGTTATGACGCGCCGGGCGGCGTCCTGCTGCTGTCGGGGCCGGATGGCCCGCCGCAGATCGCCGCCGCCGGGCTGGCGGAACGGGCGCAACGCCGCCCGGTGACGCCCAACACCCGCTTTCACGTCGCCTCGACCGGCAAGATGATGACGGCGGTCGCCGCCTTGCAACTGGTGCAAGAGGGGAAAATCGCGCTGGACAGTCCAGTCTTGCCGTTGATCGACCTGCCGGGGGCGGCCCGGCTGCCCAACATCGCCACGGCGACGGTGGGCGATCTTCTCAGCCATCGCTCTGGCGTTCCCGATTGCCTGCGCAACGCCAAAACGCCCAACCCACGCCACCCCAACCCCCATTGGACGGCGGCGGAGGCACTGACCAGCGCCCCTTGCGGCGACCCGACGAAACCCGGCTCCTTCGCCTATTCCAACACCAATTTCATCCTGCTGGGCCGCATCGTCGAAAAGCTGGATGGCCGCCCGCTGGCCGACTCGCTGGCCGCCCGCATCTTCCGTCCCGCCGGGATGACCGCGACCACGCTGGGGGCCAATCGCGCGGAGGCCAACCTCGCCCACGGCTACCGCCCTGCCGCCAAGAAAGGGGCCGAGCGCGTGGACGCCAGCCTCTACGCCTATTCCAGCCCGCTGGGCGACGCGCCGGTGACGACGACCGCCGCCGACCTCGACCGCTTCATGACCGCGCTGTTCCGCCGCCCCGGCCTGCTGCTGCGACCGGAAACGCTGGCGACGATGCTGGAGGATCGGGCGGGCGACGAGTCGGATGACGGCTATGGGTATGGAATCGCCGTCGAAGACAGCGATTGGGGCAAGAAATACGGCCATCCCGGACGTTTGGCCGGTTTCCGTTGCGAATCCTGGCACTTCCCGGAGGCGAACCGAACCATCATCTTGATCCTGAACGGCGACGAGAACAGCCCCGACGATGTCGGCATCCGGCTGGCAAGCGCCCTGTTGCCGCCCCCGCCGCCGCCCGCCATTCTGCCCCCAGAATAAAAAACTCGAAACCGACCGACGATTCCGCCGTTGATAGCCGTATCAAGGGTCTCTGGATCACGAGACGCTGAGCGACGGTCAGGACATCATGGGTATGCGTTGGAAGCCGGTCATCACCGGAATGGTGCTCGTGGGGTTGGTCGGCGGCGTTGGTTACGCCGTGCGGGACAAGCTGCTGCACCCGGCGACCTCCTCCGGCTCCGGCGCGGGTGGGCCGCCGCCGGGACCGCCCGGCATGGGGCCGCCCGGCGGCGCCGCTGGGTCGCGCAATTCCACCATCGCGGTGCAGGCCGGAACCGTGGCACGCGAGGACGTGCCGATCTGGTTCGACGGCATCGGCACCGTGCAGGCCTTCAACAGCGTGACGGTGCGCGCGCGGGTGGATGGCGAGTTGCAGCGGCTCGACCTGCGCGAAGGCCAGTTGGTCAAGGCGGGCGACGTGCTGGCGATCATTGATTCCCGCCCGCTTCAGGCCCAACTGGCCCAAGCCCAGGCGAAAAAGGCGCAGGACGAGGCTCAGCTCGCCAACGCCAAGCGCGATCTGGAGCGCAATCTCAGCCTGCGCGAGTTCGCCGCCAAACAGACGGTGGACACCCAGCGCGCCCAGGTCGTCCAGTATGAGGCGCAGATCCGCGCCGACGACGCCGCCATCGACGCGGTGCAGGTGCAACTGAACTACACCACCATCACCGCGCCCATCAACGGACGGATCGGCCTGCGCTCCCTCGACCAGGGCAACATCGTGCGGTCGAGCGACCAGAGCGGCCTTGTCACCATCACCCAGGTGCAACCGATCGCCGTCGTCTTCACCCTGCCGGAAAAGCTGCTGCCCGCCATCATCGACGCCCAGACGCGCGGCGAGGTTCCCGTCCAGGCGCTGGACCGCCAAGGCAAAACGGTGCTGGGGGCCGGGACGCTGGCGGTGATCGACAATCTGATCGACACCGGCACCGGCACCATCCGTTTGAAGGCGACGCTGCCGAACGACCCGCAACGGCTGTGGCCGGGCGGCTTCGTCAATGTCCGGCTGCTCTCCACCATCCGGCGCGGGGCGACCACGGTCGCGTCCACCGTCGTGCAGCGTGGCCCGCAGGGAACCTTCGCCTACGTCATCAAGGACGACCAGACGGTCGAGCAGCGACCGATCAAGGTCGCCCGCATTGAAGAGGGCAAGGCGATCATCGACGACGGTCTGACCCCCGGCGAGCGGGTGGTGGTCGATGGGCAATACCGCCTGCAACCGGGATCGAAGATCCGTCTGGTCGATCCGCCCCCGCGCGGCCAAACGCCCGGCCAAACCCCAGGCCAACCCACCGGCGACGCCGCCCCGCCGCCCTCCCCCGCCTCCCCCGCCTCCTCCGCCGCGCCCGCCGCCGCCCCGCTGGCGAGCGGCGAGCGTCCGCGCGAACGCAGCCCCCGTGACCCGAACAACCCCGACGCGCCCCGCCGCAACCGTCCGCCAACAGACGGCGCCGCCCCGACCGACACCGGCGCGGCGACGCCCCGGCCCGTGCGGGAGCCGTCATGAACCTCTCCGCCCCCTTCATCCTGCGCCCGGTCGCCACCGGCCTTTTGATGGTGGCGGTGGTGCTGCTTGGGCTGCTCGGCTACGGCGCCTTGCCGATTTCCTCGCTGCCGACCGTTGATTTCCCGACCGTGCGCGTCACCACCCAATTGCCCGGCGCCGCGCCCGAGGTCATCGCCTCCTCCGTCACCGCGCCGCTGGAGCGGCAATTGGGGCAGATCGCCGGGATCTCCTCGATGATCTCGACCAGCTCCTTCGGCCTCTCCACCATCACCCTGCAATTCTCCCTGTCGCGCAACATCGACGCGGCGTCGCAAGACGTGCAATCGGCGATCAGCGCGGCGGCGGGCGGCCTGCCCAAGGGGCTGCCCAACCCGCCAGTCTATGACAAGGTGAACCCCGCCGACGCGCCCATCATGGTTCTGGCGCTCAGCGCCGACAGCTTGCGGCTGGAAACCGTCAGCGACGCCGCCGACACGCTGCTGGCGCAAAAGCTCTCGCAGGTGGACGGCGTCGGCTATGTCGGGATCGAGGGCGGCTTGCGCCCGGCGGTGCGGGTCCAGGTCAATCCGGCGGCGGTTTCCGGCCTTGGCCTGACGTTGGAGGATGTGCGGACCACCATCACCCAGGCCAACGTGAACGCCCCCAAGGGCAGCTTCGACGGGCCGCGCCAAAGCTGGTCCATCGGCGTCAACGACCAGATCGAGAACGCCGCCGCCTACCGCCCGATCATCGTCACCTACAAGAATGGCGGGCCGGTGCGGCTGTCCGACATCGGCGCGGTGGTGGATTCGGTGGAAAACACCCGACTGGCCGCCTGGCACGACGGCAAACCGGCGGTGCTGCTGAGCGTCCAGCGCCAGCCCGGCGCCAACATCATCGACACGGTGGACCGCATCCGCGCCCTGCTGCCCGCCCTGCAAGCCTCCCTGCCGCCGCAAATCACCATGGCGGTCTTGACCGACCGGACGGAAACCATCCGCGCCTCGGTCGCCGACGTGCAAAAAACGCTGGTGCTGACCGCCGGTCTGGTGGTGATGGTCATCTTCGTCTTTCTGCGCAAGGCGTGGGCGACGCTGATTCCCGCCGCCGCCCTGCCGCTGTCGCTGATCGGCACCTTCGGCATCATGGCCCTGTGCGGCTTCAGCCTGGACAATCTGTCGCTGATGGCGCTGACCATCGCCTCGGGCTTCGTCGTCGACGACGCCATCGTCATGATCGAAAACATCGTCCGCCACATTGAGGAGGGCGAAAACCCGATGCAGGCGGCGCTGAAAGGCGCGCGGCAGATCGGCTTCACCGTGGTGTCGCTGACCCTGTCCCTGATCGCCGTCTTCATCCCGCTTTTGTTCATGAGCGGCGTGGTCGGCCGCCTGTTCCGCGAATTCGCCATCACCCTGTCCATCGCCGTCCTGGTGTCGGCGGTCATCTCGCTGACGCTGACGCCGATGATGTGCGCCCGGCTGCTGAAACCGGACAGCGCGGAGCCGCAAAACGCCCTGTTCCGCTGGAGCGAGCGGGTGTTCGACGCGCTGTTGAACGGTTACGCCACGTCGCTGCGCTTTGTCCTGCGCCACCAACCGACGACGCTGGCCGTCACCATCGCCACGCTGGCGGCGACGCTGTGGCTGTACGACGTCGTGCCGAAAGGCTTCCTGCCGCAGCAGGACACCGGCGTCATCCTGGGCGTGACCGACGCCGCCCCCTCCATCTCCGTCAAGGCGATGAGCGAGCGGCAACGCGCCGTGGCGGAAATCGTCCGGCAGGATCCCGACGTGGCGGCGGTGGCGAGCTTCGTCGGCGCCGGGTCGGTCAACCCCACCGCCAACGCCGGAAGCCTGACCATCGCCCTGAAGCCGCGCGACCAGCGCGGCGCCTCGGCGGACGAGATCATCGCCCGGCTGCGCGCGGCGACGGCGGACGCGCAAGGCATCTCCTTGTTCATGCAGGCGGCGCAGGACGTCCAGATCGACAGCCGGGTCAGCCGCACCCAGTACCAATATGTCTTGCAGGACGCCGACCCGCAGGAACTGAACAACTGGACGCCGCGCCTGCTGGCGGCGCTGCGCGCCCGCCCCGAACTGACCGACGTGGCGACCGACCAGCAGCCCTATGGCCTGCAAGTCTATCTGACCATCGACCGCGACGCGGCGTCGCGCCTGCATGTGCTGCCGCAGACCATCGACGACACGCTCTATGACGCCTTCGGCCAGCGCCAAGTATCCACCATCTACACCCAGACCAACCAATACCGGGTGATTCTGGAGGTTGAGCCGTCCTTTCAGATGGATCCGGCCTCGCTGTCGAAAATCTATGTGAAGTCCAGCGGCGGCGGCGTCGTGCCGCTCGACGGGCTGGTGACGGTGCAGCGGACCACCGCGCCGCTGGTCATCACCCACCAGGGGCAATTCCCCTCCGTCACCCTGTCCTTCAACGTCGCCCCCGGCGTGGCGTTGGGCGACGCGGTGACGGCGATCCAGCAGGCCCGCGCCAGCATCGGCATGCCCGACACCGCCACCGCGCGCTTCGCCGGAACCGCCGCCGAGTTCCGGTCTTCGCTCGACACCCAACCCTGGCTGATCCTGGCGGCGGTGGTCGCCGTCTACATCGTGCTGGGCGTGCTGTACGAAAGCACGATCCACCCGATCACCATCCTGTCCACCCTGCCGTCCGCCGGGGTCGGGGCGATTTTGGCGCTGATGGCGACCGGCCATGATCTGTCGCTGATCGCCTTGATCGGCATCGTTCTTTTGATCGGCATCGTCAAGAAGAACGCCATCATGATGATCGACTTCGCGCTGGAGGCCGAACGTCATCACGGGCTGCCCCCGGAACGCTCGATCTACGAAGCCTCGCTTCTGCGCTTCCGCCCGATCATGATGACGACGATGGCGGCCTTGCTGGGCGCGCTGCCGCTGGCGCTGGAGCATGGCACGGGGTCGGAGCTGCGCCGCCCGCTGGGGATCGCCATCGTCGGAGGCCTGCTGGTCAGCCAAGTCCTGACGCTCTACACCACGCCGGTGGTTTATCTCTACATGGACCGGCTGGGCCGTCTGCTGCGCCCGCGCCGCAAATCCACCGCCGTTGAAATGAAGGACGAGGCGGCGCCCGGCCAAACGGCGGCGGCGGAGTAAGCGGCGATGGCGCTCTCCACCCCCTTCATCCACCGCCCGGTCGGCACCTCGCTGCTGATGATCGGGCTGTTGCTGGTCGGCATGGTCGCCTACCGCTTCCTGCCGGTGGCGCCGCTGCCTCAGGTGGAGTTTCCCACCATCCTGGTCAGCGCCTCGCTGCCCGGCGCCAGCCCGGAAACCATGGCGGCCTCGGTCGCCACCCCGTTGGAGCGGCGGCTCGCCCGCATCGCCGGGGTGTCGGAAATGACGTCGAACAGCACGTCGGGCAGCACGTCGGTCATCATCCAGTTCGACCTGAACCGCGACATCGAGGCGGCCTCGCGCGACGTGCAGGCGGCGATCAACGCGGCGGGGGGCGATCTGCCCGCCGATCTGCCCAACCCGCCGCGCCTGCGCCGCTTGAACCCGTCCGACGCGCCCATCATGGTTCTGGCCGTCACCTCCGCCACCCTGCCGCCGGGGGAGGTGTTTTCGCTGGCCGAAACCGTCATCGGCCAACGCCTCAGCCAAATTCAGGGCGTCAGCCAAGTCACCATCAACGGGGCGGAGAAAACCGCCGTCCGCGTGCGCGCCAACAGCGCCGCCGCCGCGTCGATGGGCGTCAGCCTGGAAAACATCCGCAGCGCCATCGCCAACGCCAACGCCAACAGCCCCAAGGGCAGCTTTGACGGCGCGGAGGAATCCTGGTCCATCGGGGCCAGCGATCAACTGTTCGGGGCCGACGCCTACCGCAACCTGATCGTCAGCGAAAAGAACGGGGCCATCATCCGGCTGGGCGACGTCGCCGAGGTGATCGAGGCGCCGGAAAACAGCCGCACCGCCGCGTGGTACGACGGCCAGCGCGCCGTGCTCATCAACGTGATGAAGCAAACCGGATCCAACGTGGTGGAGACGGTGGACGCCATCCGCGCCGAACTGCCGGTTTTGGAAGGCTGGATGCCGCCCAGCGTCCACATCGCCATCCGCAGCGACCGCACGCCGATGATCCGCGCGTCGGTCGCCGACGTGCAAAAGACGCTGGCCATCACCGTGGCCATGGTGGTGATGGTGATGGCGCTGTTCCTGCGGCGGCTGTGGGCGACCATCATTCCGGCCACCGCCGTGCCGCTGTCGCTGGCCGGAACCTTCGCGGCGATGTGGGCCATCGGCTACAGCCTGGACAATTTCTCGCTGATGGCCTTGACGATTTCGGTCGGCTTCGTCGTGGACGACGCCATCGTCGTCATCGAAAACGTCGTCCGTCACATTGAGAAGGGCGAAAAGCCCTTCGCCGCCGCGATCAAGGGAGCGCGGCAGGTCGCCTTCACCGTGGTGTCGATCAGCCTGTCGCTGGTCGCCGTCTTCATCCCCATCCTGTTCATGGGCGGCATCATGGGGCGGCTGTTCCGCGAATTCGCGGTGACGCTGTCGGTCGCCATCGCCGTGTCCGCCGTCGTCTCGCTGACCCTGACGCCGATGATGTGCGCCCATCTGCTGACCGCCGAGGCGGAACGCAAGCCGCCGGGCCGCGTCGGTCGCGCGCTGGATTGGATCGGCGACCGGCTGTTCGGCCTGTACGCCGACGGCTTGGATTGGGTGCTGGCGCATCGCCGAATCATGCTGGGCGTCACATTCGCCATCATCGGGGTCAGCGTCTGGCTTTACGGGCAGGTGCCGAAGGGCTTCGTGCCGCAGCAGGACACCGGGATGCTGAACGGCTTCAGCGACCCACCGCCCGACATCTCGTTCCAGGCGATGCTCGCCCGCCAGCGCGCCTTGCAGGACGCCATTTCCGGCGATCCGGCGGTGGAGAGCGTCGGCGCGTCCATCGGCGGCGGCGGACCGGGCGGCACCTATTCCGGCACCGTCTTCGTGGCGTTGAAGCCGCGCGCGGAGCGGGACGAGCTGTCCGTCATCCTGCCGCGCCTGCGCCAACGCGCCGCCCGCGTGCCGGGGGTGCAACTGTTCCTGACCCCGGTGCAGGACATCCGCATGGGCGGGCGGCAGGGCCGCAGCCAGTATCTCTATTCCCTGCAAGACACCGACATCAACGCCCTGAATCTGTGGGCGCCCCGGCTGGTGGAAAAGCTGCGGACCCTGCCGGAGCTGGTGGACGTCGCCAACGACCGCCAGAATGGCGGGGTGCAAGCCAATGTGGTGGTGGACCGCGACGCCGCGTCCCGCCTGGGCGTGTCGTTGAGCGCGCTGGAGGCGACGCTCTACGACGCCTTCGGCCAGCGCCAAGTCTCCACCATGTATTTGATGCAGAACCAGCACAAGGTGGTGCTGGAGGTCGATCCCAAGGACGCGCTTGGCCCCGACGCGCTGAAACGGATCCATGTGCCGGGCCGCAGCGGTCTGGTTCCGCTGTCCACCGTGGCCAGCGTCACCATCGGCAATCAGGCGGCGTCGATCCAACACCAAAGCGGCTTTCCCGTCGCCAACCTCACCTTCGACCTCGCCCCCGACGTCTCGCTGTCTCAGGCGACCCAAGTCATCGCGCGGGCGGCGGAGGACATCGGCATGCCCGCCAGCATCCGCGCCGGGTTCCAGGGAACGGCGCGCGCCTTCGAGCAATCGCAATCAAGCCAACCCTTCCTGATCGTCGCGGCGTTGCTGACCATCTATGTCGTGCTGGGGGTGCTGTACGAAAGCCTGATCCACCCGCTGACCATCCTGTCCACCCTGCCGTCCGCCGGGTTGGGCGCGTTGATCGCGCTGATCCTGACCGGCTACGAGCTGTCCATCGTGGCGATGATCGGCCTGATTTTGCTGATCGGCATCGTCAAGAAGAACGCCATCATGATGATCGACTTCGCGCTGGAGGCCGAACGCGAACGCGGCCTGTCGCCCTTCGACGCGATCCGCGAAGCCGCGTTGGTCCGCTTCCGCCCGATCATGATGACGACCATAGCCGCCCTGCTGGGCGCGGTGCCGCTGGCCTTCGATTATGGCACCGGCGGCGAGCTGCGCCGCCCGCTGGGCATCGCCATCATCGGCGGGCTGCTGGTCAGCCAAATGCTGACGCTCTACACGACGCCGATTGTGTATCTGACGCTGGAAAAGCTGGCGCTGGGCCGCAAACGCGCCCGCCACACGCTGACCGACGCGCCAGCGCCGCCCATCACGCCAGCGGCTCCGGCGGAATAGCGGAGGGGAGGCTGCGACGAACAGGTGCGTTTCCTGGCCGCTTGCCGTAACTCTGCCGAACACCACGGCGAACGGCGCAGCGATGACCGGCACGGAGGACAGCGACGACGCGCTGATGGCGCGGGTAGCGGGCGGCGACGCCGACGCCTTCGACCGGCTAGCCGCGCGCCACATGCGGCGCGCCGTGGCGCTGGCCCAGCGTTTGACCGGCAACCCGTCCGACGCCGACGACATCGCGCAGGAGGCGTTTTTGCGCGTCTGGCGGCACGCCGCGCGGTGGGACGGGGCGCGGGCGGCGTTCGGGACGTGGCTCTACCGCATCATCGTCAATCTGGCCATCGACCGGGGCCGCCGTCCGGGCTGGTCGCCGCTGGACGACGCCGAGGCGATCCCCGACGGCGCGCCCGACGCGCTGGACCGCATCGCCGAACGGCAGACCGCCGCCCAGGTCAACCGGGCGCTGGACGCCCTGCCCGACCGCCAGCGCGCCGCCGTGGTGCTGTTTCACCAGGACGGGCTGAGCCAAAGACAGGCCGCCGACGTTCTGGGACTGGGCGAAAGCGCCTTCGCCTCGCTGCTGGCGCGGGCGCGGGCCGCGTTGAAAACGGCGCTGAGCGCCGGGAGGGAGCCGTCATGATCGAAAGCCAATTCCTCCGCCATCTTGCCGATTTCGGGGCCGACCCCACGCGCTGGCCGCCGGAATTGCGCGCGGAGGCCGAACGGGCGCTGGCCGTCTCCCCCCGCCTGCGCGCCGCGCGGCGAGAGGCCGAGGCGTTCGACCGGCTGTTGAGCGGCGCGGCACCGCAGATCGACGAGGCCCGCGTCGCCCGCCTGTTGAGCCGCGTCGCGCAGACCGCGCGGGCGACGCCGCAGGACACGCTGATGGTTCTGCTGCTGGGCCGCACGCCGCGCTGGACGGCGGCGGCGCTCTGCGTCGCCCTGGTCACGCTCGGCTGGTTGGCGGGGAACCAGCTTGCCGCCCCGGCCAGCCTGCCGCGCGGACAGGCAGTCGCCCTGTTGAGCGACGACGTGACCACCCTGTTCGATGGAGATTCCCGATGAACGGCCTCGCCGCCTTCCGCTTGCCGTCCTTCGTCAGTCTGCGCGCGCTGGCTCTGCTGTCCGTCGCCCTCAACCTGTTTTTGGGCGCGATGCTGCTCGCCAGCCGTCACCCGCCGGGGCCGCCGCCCTACCGCCCGATGCCCGACCGCTTCGTCGAGCGGATCGCCCCCAATCTGTCGGACGGCGACGCCGCCCGCCTGCGCGCCGCCTTCGAGCCGCAACGCGCCCGCTTCGCCGCCCTGAGCGAGGAGTACCGCGTCGCCGGGCAAGCGGTGCGCGCGCTGTTGGAAAGCGCTCCCTTCGACCCGCAAGCCCTGCGCGCCGCCGCCGAGGCCGCCCGCGCCAAGCGCCGCCTCATCAGCGAACTGACCGAAGAAACCGTGTTCGCCACCCTGCCCGACCTGTCGCAAGCGGGCCGCGTCCGCCTGATCGGCTCCGGTCGGGGATTCTAAAGACGCCCGACGCGGCGTGGAGCGGCCTGGCCGAACGTGCTATAGGACCGGATCTGATCGCACCGTCCCTCTTGCGCAACGGCCTTTCCCTCCATGCTGGCCCAACCAACGCCCGACACGTCCCGCCTCTCCGCGCCGAGCGAACCTGGAATCGTCGCCAGCGTCGCCTATTGCGACGGGCGGCGCGTCGCCGACATCCCGGTGGGCGAGGCCGGGGCCTGGGCCGCCAAGCCCGATCATTTCGTCTGGATCGGCCTGTGGGAGCCGGACGAGCCGCTGTTGATGGACATCAAACAGCAGTTCGGCCTGCATGAGTTGGCGGTGGAGGACGCGCTCCACGCCCACCAGCGGCCCAAGCTGGAGGTGTATGGCGACAGCCTGTTCATGGTGCTGCGCACGGCGCGGCTGGACGGCGAAAGCCTGATTCTGGGCGAAACCCATCTCTTCACCGGCAAGGGCTATGTCGTCACCGTGCGGCACGGCCCCTCGACCACCTATTCGCCGGTGCGGGCGCGCTGCGAAGCCGCGCCCCCCCTGTTGAAGCATGGCGAGGATTTCGTCGTCTACGCCGTGATGGATTACGTCGTCGATTGCTATTTCCCCGTGCTCGACCAGATGGCCGGGAAGGTCGAGGAGCTGGAATCCCACCTGATGCGCCAGCCCCCCGGCACGGCGGAGATCGAGCGGATCCACCAGTTGCGCCGTGATCTGGAGCGGCTGCGCCGCGCCGCCTCCCCCCTGTTGGAGGTGTGTTCGCGGTTGGAGCGTTTCGATTTGCCGATGATCGACGCCGACATCCGGCCCTATTACCGCGACGTCCACGACCATGTGATCCGCGTCAACGAACAGATCGGCTCGTTGCGCGAGATTTTGTCCTTCGCCTTTGAAACCAGCATGATCGTCGCCGCCGCCCGCCAGAACGACGTGACGCGCAAGCTCGCCGCCTGGGCCGCCATCCTCGCCGTGCCGACCGCCATCGCCGGAATCTATGGGATGAATTTCGAGGTGATGCCGGAGTTGCATTGGCGCTTCGGCTATCCGGCGGCCCTGTCGGTGATCGCGGTGGTTTGCGGCGGGCTGTTCGTCCGCTTCAAGCGGATCGGCTGGTTGTGAGCGTTTTTTCCGTCCTTCCCCGCGTTGACCAACAAGGTTGATCCAATGACCACGCCCGCCACCCCCGACGCGCTGCGCGCGCTGCTCGACTCCTATCTGCGCTGCCCGCTGGAACAGGCGCGCGCCGAACTGGAGCAGGCGACGCGCGCCTATCAGGCCGACTGGATCCGCGCCCGCGCCGGGGCCGACGCGCCGCCCTTGCCCGCGCCGCCCGCCGCCGCCCGCCCGGCGGCCCGCCCGAAATTCCCCATCGCCGCCGCCGACGTGGCGACCTTGCAAAAGCTGGCCGACGGCTGGACCGCCACCACCGCCGACGTCAGCCGCTGGGCCTGGTTCGAGGACCGCGAATTGGTGACGCTGGAGCCGAACCCGGCGGGAAGCGGTCCGGAGCTGTTGCGCCTGACCCCCGCCGGTTGGGCGGCGGCGGGGCGCGTTCCGCCGGTTGGCTGACGGCGTCTTGCCCCCTCCCCGGCCCTCCCCCGCTGATGCGGGAGAGGGAGTCAGGAGCTTGGTCGGCGCTCGGCGGCAGTTCCCTCTCCCGCGTGAGCGGGGGAGGGTTAGGGAGGGGGCAAGGCGCGCGCCGAACCCTAACCCCACCTACGGACTGGGCGCCGGTTCCCCCGGCGGCACCGTGAAGATCTGACCCGGATAGATCAGGTCCGGGTTGCGGATCTGGTCGCGGTTGGCGGCGTAGATCGTCGTGTAGAGCATGCCGTCGCCCAAGGTCCGCCGGGCCAGCCGCCACAGGCTGTTGCCCGGCTGAACCACCACGTTGCGCCCGTCGGTCATGTCGGCGGGCAGGGCCGAGACCTGGACCGGCAATTCGGCCCGCGCCACCACCTTTCCGGCCTCGCTCACCTCGTCGGCCCGCAGGGTGTAAATTCCGGGGTCGATCAGCTTGTCGGGCGTCAGCCGCCAATGGCCTTGCGGGTCGGTGTGGGCGCGGCCCACCAGGATGTTGTCGAGGTAGAGCTGAACGTCGCTGTTCGGCCCAGCCCGCCCGCCCAGCGCCACCCGCCCGACCGGGTCGTAATCCATCGTTTCGACCGACACGCCGCCCGGCGGGGCCGGGGGAGCGCTTGGCGCGGCGGCGGGCTTGCCGTCGGCTTTCGGCGCGAGTGCCGCCGCCCCTTGCGGGGCCTGCAACAGCGAACTGCCGCCGCTGTCCGTCCCGGCGGCCAGCCCGGCGCGCGGCACCGCCACCGCCAAGGCCGTCGCCGCCGGGGGCAAAAGTGAAGGCGCGGCGGGTGTGGATGCGGGCGCGGGCTTCGCCGATCCCGGCGGCGGATCGGGCGCCATCACGACGACGACCTTGTCGGACAACACCGGCTCGCTCGCCCCCGGACGGATCTCGCTCACGCCCAATTCATGGGCGCCGGGGGCCAGCGGCTTTCCGGGCAGCATCACCCATTCGCCGCGCCCGTCCGCCGTCACCGTGCCGACGGGCGATTCGCCGTCGCGAACCACCACGGTTGCGCCGGGGACCGCCCGCCCGGCCAACACCGCCTCGCCATCCGGGGCGATCCGCACCACGTCGAAACGCGGCGTCGTCACCGGCGGGGGCGGCGACGGCCGCGCGGGCAAGGGCGTCGCCTGTTTCAACGGCGGCGGCGCGACCGGACGCCCCGGCTCCGCCGACCCGGCCAGCCACAGGCCATACAAAACGACCCCGGTCAGCAGGATCACGGCAAGACTGCGGAAAAACGCGTTTCGCTTCACCAGAACACCCGATCTGACGCGCGATCCGACGCGCGGCGCCACCCCAACCGGCCCCATCAACCGGCGAAGCTTGAATATCACGAACGGGAGGACGCCGACAAACGGCGGGAAAAGGATTCGGATTTACACTCCGGCCCGCAGCCGCACAATCGCCGCCCCATGCGACGCTCTGCGCGTCAAAGGCAAGTGGCGCTCCAAATCCTCCCCCTCAAAAACATGTTTAGATTGTTTTTCTTGCGATTGACCTGGGGCGACTCCGGATTGATGCGGCTTGCAAACTCGCGATAATCTCTGGAAAATTCCAATAATGAGTCACGATCTCAGGCGCTTCCTCTAATTGAATAAGAGAGTGGTCATGCACCGTTCCGTGAATGCGCTGGTGTTGTCGCTGTTTGGCGCGGTGGTTCTCGGTCTGCTGCTGGCCGTCACCGTTCGTCTGATCAGCGCCT
This sequence comes from Azospirillum cavernae, assembly GCF_003590795.1. Lineage (GTDB taxonomy): Bacteria > Pseudomonadota > Alphaproteobacteria > Azospirillales > Azospirillaceae > Azospirillum > Azospirillum cavernae. Next base: position 181,136 of record NZ_QYUL01000003.1, on the reverse strand, counting down.
GGGACGCCAGCAACACGGCGGAAACCACTCGCGCCCTGGCCAAAGCGGATCAAACATTGTTCTCAACGTTGCTGTTTTTGCGGACGCAGCGCGGCGATGGACAAACAGCCATCCTGACTTTGGAGGATCCGAGGGCCAAGCTGGAGGAAGCCCGACAAAATTCTCGAGAAAGGGCGGCGACCGTCATCAAAACTCTCAGCCGCGATCACGTTGATCTTGGCCAGGAAGAAAAATACGTCAAAGAATTCTCAATCCGGTGGGACAGAGCCGACAAAGATTTTGAACAGTTGTTCACCGAAGGGGCGAAACCCCGCGCGCAACGCGACCTGAAACGGATTGAGGGTTGGTACAAGAGCATGGAGGAGGTGCTCGACACGATCGCGACCCTGTCGACCGTGATCTCGAACGCCGTGCGGATGACCGACCCGGTGATCGCCGAATTGGTTCAGGCGCGCCGCACGGCTTGGCAGGTGCGCGATCATTATGGACGTCAATGCTCGCTCCTCCGCCCCAACGTGAACAGCGCGAAACCGCTGGATGAAAAGCAAAAGCTTGCGATGGCGGAATTCCGGGCCGGGGCGCAGGTGGGCTGGTTGACGCTGGATGACTTGCTGGCGCGGACGGGCGTCAGCCCAATCGTCATCAAGGCGGCGGGCGAGGCGCGAAGCGCGTTTGACTCCGCCATGCGCCGTATTGACGAGACGGTGGCCCGCTTGGACGGCGGCAGCCGACCAATCATGCCCCCTGCGGAATGGACCAGCCTGTGCCAAGCGCCTTTCGCCGCCATCGTTGGGATTGGCCTGAGCGCGCTGGACGAATCCGTGACGCGAACCGACGTGATTATTGGCGACGCCACCAAAAGTCTTCGGCTGAGCGCGGCCTTGCTGGCCGTCCTGATCGTGATGACGATCCTGTGCGTGATTGTGCTCCAACGCCGGTTTCACGCGCCGATCATCCAGCTTCTCAGCGGCATCCGCCGGTTGGCGTCGGGCGACTACGTCACCCCGATCAACCGCCTGCCGCACGATGACGAGTTCGGACAACTCGCCGCCGCGCTGGAATCCCTGCGCAGCGGCGCGCTGGAGGCGAAACGGCTCGCCTCCGAACAGGAAGCCCAACAGGCCGCCGAACTCGCCCGCGCCGGACGGGTGGACGCTCTGTGCCGGGGCTTTGACGGCATGGCGGACCGGGCGCTCGGCGCCTTGGGCGACGGCGCGTCGTCTTTGCGCGACACCGCCGTTCACATGCGGGGATTGGCCAAGGAGGCCAGCGACGAGGCCGGCGCCGTGGCGACCGCCGCTGAGCAGGCCACGTCCAACGTCCAAACGGTGGCGGCGGCGACCGAACAGCTCACCGCGTCGATCCACGAAATTTCCCAACGCGTTCAATCCAGCGCGATCACGGCTCGCGACGCGGTGGAACAGGCGACGAGGACCAACGCGACGGTGGAGGCGCTGAACAGCTCCGCCCAACGCATTGGCGAAGTGGTCAAACTCATTTCCTCCATCGCCAGCCAAACCAATCTGCTGGCGCTGAACGCCACCATCGAGGCCGCCCGCGCGGGCGAGGCGGGCAAGGGTTTCGCCGTCGTCGCCCAGGAGGTGAAGAATCTGGCGACCCAAACGGCAAAAGCGACCGAAGAAATCACGCTGCAAGTGTCCGGCATTCAAGACACGACCGGCGACGCCGTGAACGCCATCCGTTTCATCAGCCGCTCCATCACCTCCATCGATGAAATGGCGTCGGCCATCGCCGCCGCCGTCCAGCAGCAGGGGGCGGCGACTCAGGAAATCGCGCGCAACGTGCAGCGAGCGGCGGAAGGCACCCAGCAAGTGACCGTCACCATCGGCGCGGTCGCCAACGTCAGCCGCGACACCGGCGTCGCCGCTGGGGGCGTGTTGGAGGATGTTGAACGCATGGTTGGCGACGTTGAAAGCCTGCGCCGTGACGTTGGCGCGTTCCTTGGCGATCTGCGGTCCGTGCAAGCCCCCATGGCCCAATAAAAAACATTGCGCCACATCAAAAGGATGGCGACGTCCCCCTGGGTTGGATTATGTCCTGGGGCCTTGCTCCAGCCACCGCGACCGCCGTCCATCATGCATGATCCCGAACACCACGACCCGCTGGGACGGCTTTCGCGCCCGCCGCCCGGTTGGGCCTTGTTCTGCCGCCTTCTGCCCGGCTTCGCCGCCGGGGCCTTTGGCGGCGGGCTGTTCGTGGCCTTGCTGCTGGCCTTCGACGTCGCCGGGTTGCGCACGCTGCTGCGCGCCGCCGAACGCCCGCCGCATTGGAGCCTGTTTTTGTCGATTCCGTTGCTGTTCGGTCTGCTGGGCGCGGTCATCGCCCCCAGCCTGAACCGCCCGGAAAGCCGGGGCGTCGATCAATAAGGCGCGGCGCGCGGCGATGTCCCACCGCCGCGCGCCGCGTTGTCGCCTGACTTATGGCTTCGCCGGAGCCTGATGCCCGGTGTGGCCCGCGCCGCCGCCATGGCTGGGCGCGGTTTCGCCCGCCCCTTGGACATCGACCTGCACGACGGTCGGCCCGGCCTTTTCAAAAACCAGGGTCAGGGGAAAGCTCTTGCCCTTGACCAGCGGTTGCTTCAGCCCAAGCAGCATGACGTGCAAGCCGCCGGGGGCCAGCGCGGTGGGGGAGCCGGGGGCGACCTCGATGGCGTTGACCGGGCGCATCTTCATGACGCCGTTGTCCATCAGATGGGTGTGCAGCTCCGCCTTCTCCGCCACCGGGGTGGAGGCCGACAGCAGGCGGTCCTCCTCTTTCCCGTTGGTGCTCAGCACGAAATAGGCCGCGCCGTTGGCGGCGGACGGCGCGGTGGCGCGCGACCAGGGGTGATCGATCTCAACCGCCCCTGCCTTGAAACCATGCGCCGAGGCGGCGCTCGCGCCCAACAGAACCAGGGTGGTGGCCAAACACAGCAAACGCGCCATTGTGAACTCTCCAAAATCAAGCATAACGGCGAAACCGGCCCGCGCCGGACGCCCACAATCCAAAATCGGCGAACGATGATTCAGCCGAAAAAGGGTGGCGCGCGCGCTTGGAGATTGTAGAGGAACCAGCCGGACGGACGGCGCGGCTCAAGCCCCGGCCCGCGATCCACGGCGTCGGCGCCCTGCGCCAACGCGAACAGGTCCGGCGGCGGCAAAGCCAAGCCGCCGATCAGCGGACAGAGCGGGCAAGCGTCGTCGCCCCCCGCCTTGCCCGAGGCGTCCAGGGCGCCGTCCAGGGAAACCGTCTTGAAGCCGTCCGGGGTGCAGACCAGGATCCCGCCGAACAACACCCCGTCGGCGGCGACCGCCGTCGGCATCCAGGCCCACAGCAGAATTTGCGCGAGCAGAGAAAACGTCCCGGCCCCCAGGCCGATCCGCATTCCCCGCCTCGCGCTGTTCCGCACCAGCCTCATGCCCTTGGGTCCGCCCGCCTTGCGTCGATCCAACGATCCCGCAAGATAGCCCGCCCGCCGTCGGCGATACGAGCGGCATTTTCACGCAGAACCGCTCACTCCTTGGGCGGCACGGTCTTCAGATAGGCGATGATCGCCGCGCGGTCCTCCGCCGTCAGTTTGGAGGTGCTGTTGCGCACAACTTCACCCATCGCCCCGCCCGCCACGTCGCCGTCCGGCTTCAACCCCAGCTCCAGCAGCATGCCAAGGTCGCCGTCCGACCATTTGCCAAGCCCTTTGGCCAAGTGGGCGGTGATGTTCGGCACCTTGTCGCCGTCCGGTCCGTCGGGGGTTCCGGCCAGATAGCGGCTCTGATCCAACCCGCCGAGCAGCGAGCGCGGCGTGTGGCATTCCCCGCAATGGCCCAGCGCGTCCACCAGATAGCGCCCGCGATTCCACGCCGCCGGTTTGCCGGGATCGTCGGCGACCGGACCCGGCGTCATGTACATCCATTGCCAACCCGGCACCAGGAAGCGCCAGGAAAAGGGCGGCGACAAGTCGTGCGGCTTGTTGGCCACGGCCTGCGGCTTTTCCGCGAACAGATAGGCTTTCAGGTCCAGCAGATCGCGGTCGGTCATCCGCGTGTAGCTGGCGTAGGGAAAGGCCGGAAACAGCGCCGCGCCGTCTGGGCGCACGCCCTCGCGGAAGGCGCGGATGAAATCGGCGTCGCTCCACCGCCCGATGCCGTTGACCGGATCGGGCGTGATGTTGGGGGTGTGGAAGGTGCCGAACGGCGTGACCAACGCCCGCCCGCCGGTGAGCGGCGCGCCGCCCGCCTTCTCATTGGTGTGGCAGCCCAGGCAGCCCGCCGCCTGGAACAGATAACCGCCACGGGCGACCGCGTCGGCGTCCGCCGCCCACGCCCCGCCGCCCGCCACCAGGGCGAACGGCAGGACGAGCGGCAACGCCCGCGCCGTCAAGGACCAGGCCCGACGCCGCATGGCCGCTTACTGCTTCTTGACGCGGAAATCTTCGTGGCAGGTGCCGCAGGTCTTGGAGGTCGCCCCCAAAGCCTGGGCAATCTGCGCGCGGTCGCCGCCCTTGATCGCCTCGCCCAGCTTGACCGCCGCCGGTTGCACGGCCTTCCAACGCTCTTCGGCGACGCTCCAGCTTTGCCACAGCTCCGGCTTGGCGGCGCTTTCGCCCACGCCGACGGCGGTGCCGGGGACGAACACCGCCTTGGCGTCCATCTTGGCCACGGCCAGCACGGCCTCGGCCCCCTTGGCCGCGTCTTCCAGCGTGCCACCCTCGTTCTTGACGAACTTGGCGACGGCACCCATGCCGCCGCCCAGCTTCTTCATGGTCTGTTGGCGTTCCTTGACCATGTCCGCCGGGTCGGCGGCCCCGGCCATCCCGCCAAAGGCGGCGACGAGCAGAGCGGACAGGGAAGCGGCTGCAAGGGCGTTGACGACGCGGTTGTTCATGTGGTCCCTCCCGGTGATACCATGGCCAAAATGGGCCGGTCCCGGGATTGACGCCGGGGAGCGGCTGATTATTCCGTCCGTCCAACAAAGAAAATGTTCGCCGTCGGCGCGTCGTCAAGCGTCCGGTTCCGGCGGGCAGCGCCAAGAAAGGGTGTGATGCGATGAAGACCCTCTCCTCCGTCTGCGTCTATTGCGGGGCTTCAGCCCAGGTCGCCGACGTCCACAAAGAGGCCGCCCACGCGTTGGGCGACGGTCTGGCCCGCCGGGGCATCCGGCTGGTTTACGGCGGCGGGCGGGTCGGCTTGATGGGCATCGTCGCCGACGCCGCGCTGGCGGCGGGCGGCGAGGTCGTCGGCATCATCCCCGACCACATCCAATCGGCGGAAATCGAGCACACCGGCCTGACCGAGCTGCACGTCGTCGACAGCATGCACACCCGCAAACGGATGATGGTGGAAAAGTCCGACGCTTTCATCATCCTGCCCGGCGGCCTCGGCACGCTGGACGAAGCGTTCGAGGTGCTGACCTGGAAGCAGCTTCGCCTGCACGACAAGCCGATCATCATCGCCGACGTCGACGGCTATTGGCGGCCCCTGCTGGGGCTGATCGACCATATGGTCGCGCAGGGCTTCGCCCGCATCGACCGCAACCGGCTGTACCGCGTCGCCGACCAGATCGACAGCGTGTTCACCGCCCTGGAGGACGCCCCCGACCCGCGCAGTCCCGACCGCAGCCGCAAGCTGTAACCGGCTCCCGCGTCGGGCTTTCCCCGATGTTCACAGCCTGTGGGTAATTTTTATGCACAGGTTTTTCCCGAGACCGCCGCGCCCCGGCGCAGCGTTCTTGTTCCGTTTTCTGCTACAGTGTCCCGCATGAGCAACCAGACCTCCACGCTGTTCGACCCCCGCCCGCAGACCGGCGCCGCGAAGGCGACGCCGGAATACCGCACCCCTCCCAACAACGAGGAGGCGGAACAGGCGCTGCTGGGCGCCATCCTGGTCAACAACAAGGCCTATGAGAAGGTCGGCGAGTTCCTGCGCGCCGATCATTTCTACGACCCGGTCCACCAGCGCATTTTCGCGGCCATCGCCAAGATGATCGACCGGGGGCAGATCGCCAACCCGGTGACGCTGAAGTCGTTGTTCGACAACGACGCCGAACTCGCGGTCGAAGGCGGCAGCGCCTATTTGGCCGAATTGGCGGCGAACGTCGTCACCGTGGTCAACGCCGGAGATTACGGCAAGACCATCCATGATCTGTTCATCCGCCGCCAGTTGATCGAAGTCGGCACCGACATGGTGAACGAGGCGTACCGCCACGACCTCGACGTCACAGCGCTGGACCAGATCGGCGAGGCGGAAAAGCAACTGTTCGATCTGGCCTCGACCGGCGACGTCCAGGGCGGCTTCGTCGCCTTCGGCGAGTCGGTCAAACACGCCATCGCCACGGCGGAGGTGGCCTTCCGCCGCTCCAGCCACGTCACCGGCGTGACCACCGGCCTGATCGACATCGACCGCAAGCTGGGCGGCCTGCACCCGTCCGATCTGGTGATTCTCGCCGGACGCCCATCGATGGGCAAAACGGCGCTGGCCACCAACATCGCCTTCAACGCCGCCCGCGCGCACATGCGGTCGGGCGGACAAGAGGGCGGAGTCGTCGGCTTCTTCTCGCTGGAAATGTCCGCCGAACAGCTCGCCACCCGTATTTTGGCCGAAGTGGTCGAGGTTCCCGGCGACAAAATCCGCCGTGGCGAAATCCGCGACAGCGATTTCCCGAAATTCGTCCAGGCCAGCCAGGATCTGGCGCGCTGCCCCTTTTACGTGGACGACACCCCCGCCTTGTCGGTGTCCGCCGTGCGCACCCGCTGCCGCCGGTTGAAGCGCACCTCGGGCCTGAACATGGTGGTGGTCGATTACCTTCAGCTTTTGCGCGGTTCCTCCTCGCGCGGCAGCGAGAACCGGGTGCAGGAAATCTCGGAAATCACGCGCGGCCTGAAGGCCATCGCCAAGGAGCTTGAGGTTCCGGTCGTCGCCCTGTCGCAGCTCAGCCGCGCGGTGGAGTTGCGCGAGGACAAGCGGCCCCAGTTGGCCGACTTGCGCGAATCCGGCTCCATTGAGCAGGACGCCGACGTTGTGATGTTCGTTTTCCGCGAACAGTATTATCTTGAGCGCGCCGAACCGTCCCGACGGCCCGACGAGAGCGACGACAAGTTCAACGACCGTTACCAGCGCTGGCAGCAACGGCTTGGCGAGGTGCACAACACCGCCGAGGTCATCATCGCCAAACAGCGCCATGGTCCGATCGGAACCGTCCGTCTCTACTTCGACGGCCAGTTCACCAAGTTCGGCGACCTTGACCAACGCAATCAGGACGATGACTGATCTCAACCGGCGCGCTGCCGCCATCCTCACTGTGGACCTTGGCGCGGTGGTCGCCAACTGGACCCAGCTTCGCGACCGTGTGGCCCCCGCCGAGTGCGCGGCGGTGGTCAAGGCCGATGCCTATGGATTGGGGGCCGCTCATGTGGTCCCCGCCCTGCGCGCCGCCGGTTGCTCGACCTTCTTCGTCGCCCAGTTTGAGGAGGCGCTGGTCGTCCGCGCCGCCGCGCCCGACGCCCGCGTGTTGTCGCTGGGCGGCCTGCCCCAAGGCAGCGAGGCCGATTTCGTCGGCAACCGCATCTGGCCGGTGCTGAATCATTTGGGCGAGGTCGCCGCGTGGCGGCGCTTCGCCCACGCTCAGGGCAAGGCGCTGCCCGCCGCCATCCATCTCGACACCGGCATGAACCGTCTGGGTCTTGGTCCGGACGAGTTGGACGCGCTGGTCCGCGCGCCGGAATGGCTGGACGGCATCGACCTGCGTTGTTGGATGACGCATCTGGCCTGCGCCGACGAGATCGAGTCGCCGGTGTCGGCCCAGCAATTGGGCCGATTCCGCGCCGCGCTGGCCCAGTTGCCGACCGCCAAGGCCAGCTTCGCCAATTCGTCCGGCATTTTCCACGGCCCATCCTTTCACTTCGACCTCGCCCGGCCCGGCTGCGCGCTCTATGGCGTCAACCCGACCCCGCACACGGCCAACCCGATGCGGGGCGTGATGCGGCTGGACGCCCGGATCCTTCAGGTCCGTTCGATTGACAGTCCGGCGACCGTTGGCTACGGTGCGGCGCATCGCGTTGAAGGGCCGACCAAAATTGCCACCATCGCCGTGGGGTACGCCGACGGGTATCTGCGCTCGCTCAGCGGGCGCGGCCATGTGCATGTCGATGGCGTCGCCGCGCCCATCGTCGGGCGGATTTCGATGGATTTGATCACGGTGGACGTCAGCGGCCTGCCCGATCACGCCGCGCAGCCCGGCGGGTTGGTCGAGCTGATCGGGCCGAACCGCTTGGTCGACACCGTGGCGGCGGAAGCCGGAACCATCGGGTATGAGGTGCTGACGTCGCTCGGCCCCCGTTACCACCGGGTCTATTCCGACCCCTACGCGCCGCAGTGATTCGCCACCGTGATTCGCTCAACCATGATTTCCACGACAACGACACGGGCCGACTGATGGGTTTCCTTGCCGCCACCGGCCGGGCGTTCCTGGTCTTTCTTGAAGCGACCGGGCGTCTCGCCATGTTCACCGGAACGGCCCTGTCGCACTGCGTGCGTCCGCCCTTCTACCCCCGGCAGATTCTGCGCCAGATGATCGACATCGGCTTTTATTCGCTGCCGGTGGTCGGGTTGACGGCGCTGTTCACCGGCATGGTGCTGGCCCTGCAAAGCTACAGCGGCTTCTCCCGGTTCCAGGCCGAGGGCGCCATCGCCACGGTGGTCGCCCTGTCGATCACGCGCGAGTTGGGGCCGGTGCTGGGCGGTCTGATGGTGGCCGGGCGCATCGGCGCGGCGATGGCGGCGGAAATCGGCACCATGCGCGTGACCGAACAGATCGACGCGCTGTCCACCCTGTCCACCAACCCGTTCAAATATCTGATCGCGCCGCGCCTGATGGCCGGGCTGGCGATGCTGCCGCTGCTGGTGCTGGTCGCCGACATCATCGGCATCTTTGGCGGTTTCCTGGTCGGCGTTTACCGGCTGGATTTCAACGCCAGCAGCTACATCAGCCGCACTTGGGAGTTTTTGGAACCGCTGGACGTGATTTCCGGCCTGGTCAAGGCGGCGGTCTTCGGCTTCCTGATTTCGCTGATGGGCTGCTACCATGGCTACCATTCCAAGGGCGGCGCCCAGGGCGTGGGGGCGGCGACCACCAACGCGGTGGTGTCGGCCTCCATCATGATCCTGATTTCGAACTACCTCATCACCGGCCTGTTCTTCTCGACGAAATGAGCGCCCGCCCGATGCCTTCGCGATCCGACACCAACCGCACGCCGCCCAGCACGACCCCGAAGATCACTCTGAAGGGCGTGACCAAGCATTTTGGCCCGAAAAAGGTGCTGAACGGCATCGATTTGCAGGTCGGGACCGGCGAATCGCTGGTGGTGATCGGCGGGTCGGGCACCGGCAAATCGGTGATGCTGAAATGCATACTGGGCCTGTTGCATCCGGATTCAGGCTCGATCCGGGTGGATGACGCGGAAACCACCAAACTCAACCCACGCGACCGGGAAAAGCTTCAGCACAAATTCGGCATGCTGTTCCAGGGCGCCGCCCTGTTCGACAGCCTGCCGGTTTGGGAAAACGTCGCCTTCGGCCTGATTCAGGGCGAACACATGCCGCGCGCCCAAGCCAAGGAGATCGCCATCGCCAAGCTGGGCGCCGTCGGCCTGACGCCCGACGTGGCGGAGTTGTCGCCGTCGGAGCTGTCGGGCGGCATGCAAAAGCGCGTCGGTTTGGCCCGCGCCATCGCCGACGAGCCGGAAATCATCTTCTTCGACGAGCCGACCACCGGCCTGGATCCGATCATGGCCGACGTCATCAACGAGTTGATCGTCGAATGCGTGAAGGATCTGGGGGCGACCGCCGTCACCATCACCCACGACATGGCGTCCGCCCGCAAGATCGCCGACCGGGTGGCGATGATCCATCAGGGGCGCATCATCTGGACCGGCCACGCCAAGGACATCGACCAGTCCGGCAACCCCTACGTCGATCAATTTGTGAACGGTCGCGCCGACGGCCCGATCAAGATGCAGATCCGGGCGCTCTGAGGGGCGTCCGAAAACATCATCATTCTGTCATGCTTCCGCCCCCGACAGACGCGCAAACCCATGCTAACGTGTGGTCTTTCCGCTTCACGCCCGCCGGGGGTCGCCCATGCCGCTTCGCGCCGTCACCGCCGTTCGCCGCTCCGTTTTGACGCTGGCCGCTTTGGCCGCGCTGACGTTGCCCGCCGCAGCGCAGGACAAGATCGTCCACCTGACCTCCTTGGATTGGCCGCCCTTCAGCGGTGAAAGCCAAAAGGACAAGGGGGCCGCCGTCGCCGTGGTCCAGGCCGCCTTCGCCGCCGTCGGCTACAAGATCGACGTCGCTTTCTACCCGTGGAACCGCGCGGTGGCGCTGGCCAAGGATGGCGGCGATTTTCAGGGCTACTTCCCCGAATACGCCGGGGCCGATGTCGAAAAGGACTTCATCCTCTCCGCCCCGCTCGGCTCCAGCCCGCTGGGCTTCGCCGAACGCACGGCCTCGCCGGTGACGTGGAACGGCCTGGACGATCTGAAAAGCAAGAAAATCGGCGTCGTCGACGGCTACGTGAACACCGACGACCTCGACGCCCGCGTCGCCAAGGGCGAACTGCACGCCGACAAGGCCAACAGCGATCTGACCAATCTGAAAAAGCTGCTGGCTGAACGGATCGACATTGCGGTGATCGACCGCGCGGTGATGAACGACCTGATCCGCACCACGCCCCAGTTGAAGGAATCGGCGGACAAGCTGCGCTTCAACGGCAAGATCCTGGAAGACAAGACCCTGCACATCGCCTTCCGCAAGGACGCCAAGGGCGAGGCGATGGCCAAGGCCTTCGCCGAGGGGCTGGCGAAGATCGACGCCAAGGCCATCCTGTCCAGCGCGCTGGGAAGCTGACCATCACTCTTGCGGCGGGGGGCCACCCCGCCGCAGGGTTCCGCCCTCAGCCGCCGCCGAACACGGTGTTCAACTGCGCGCCGACGCGGACGAAGGTGGTGCGTTTGGGCACCTCCTTCAGCTTGGTGGCGCCGATGTAGGTCATCATGCTGCGCACGCCGCCCATGATCTCCTGCACCGTGCCTTCGATGGGGCCACGGTAAGGCACCTCGACCGTCTTGCCCTCCGACGCGCGGTAGGAGGCGACGCCGCCCGCGTATTTGTGCATCGCCGTGTCCGACGACATGCCGTAGAACACCATGGTGGCGGGAATCCGCTGACCGTCGCGCTCCTCATAACGGATGTCGCCCTCGCATTCGTCGTGCCCGGCCAGCATGCCGCCCAGCATGACGAAATCGGCCCCGGCGCCATAGGCCTTGGACAGGTCGCCCGGCACGGTGCAACCGCCGTCGCCGCACACCTGCCCTTTCAGGCCGTGGGCCGCGTCGGCGCATTCGATGATGGCCGAAAGCTGGGGATAGCCGACGCCGGTCATTTTGCGGGTGGTGCAGACCGATCCCGGCCCGATGCCGACCTTGACGATGTCGGCCCCGGCCAGCAACAGCGCCTCCGTCATGTCGCCGGTGACGACGTTTCCGGCCATGATGACGATGTCGGGGTTTTCCTCGCGCATGCGGGCCACCACCTCGACGAAGCGTTCGGTGTAGCCGTTGGCGACGTCGATGCACAGCTTGTCAACCGGGGCCTTGGCCTTCACCGCCTTGAACTTCTCGTGGTCGGCGTCGGTGATGCCCAGCGAATAAAAGACATTGCCGGATTCGTCGCCCTGGAAAAATTCGATCAGTTCCTCGGCCCGGTAATGCTTGTGCAAGGCGGTCATCGCGCCAAAGCGTGACAGCGTGCGCGCCACCGCCATGGTGCCGACCACGTCCATGTTGGCGGCGATCAGCGGAAAGCCGGTCCAGTCGCGTTGGTTGTGCAGAAAGGTGAAGGTCCGGTTCACATTGACGTCGTTGCGGCTTTGCAGGGTGCTGCGCTTGGGCCGGATCAGCACATCCTTAAAATCGAGCTTGAGGTCGCTTTCGATAATCACCGCTTGCCTGTCCTTGCCCGACCTGATCGGGCTGCCGGTTGAAAGAACCAAACCACAGGGAAGAGAGTGGTCGGCTGAAGCGGCTTCGGCAAGCCTGTTTGTGAACGGGGAGTCAGACGGGCCGCCCCATCTTTTTCCTGTCGCCGCAGCCGGTCGCCGACCAATATTCCCCACACGCGGCGACGCGGCGACCAGAAGAGAGCACGGGCATGAGCGAAAACGAACGCGGCTGGATCACCTTGCAGGCCGAGGACGGCCACCAATTCCGCGCCTATCACGCCCCAGCGCAAGGGACGGAGATCGGACGAATCGTCCTGGCCCCGGAGATTTTCGGAATCAACCATCACATCCGCGCGGTCTGCGACGGCTTCGCGGCGGATGGCTACCGCGTCATCGCCCCCGACCTGTTCGAGCGGGCCGAAGCGGCGGTCGAACTGCCCTATGACAAGGCGGGCATCGAGCGCGGAATCGCCCTGAAAGGCCACGTCGCCACCGAAGCCGCCTTGCTGGATCTCGCGGCGGCGCTCGCCGCTCTTGGTGGTGATGGCGCGGCGGCGGTGGTCGGCTATTGCTGGGGCGGCAGTCTGGCTTGGGCGGCGGCCTCGCGCCTGCCGCTGCGCGCCGCCGTCGCCTATTACGGCGGCGACATCGGCAACCATTTGGACGACGCGCCGCGCGTTCCCACCCTGCTGCATTTCGGCGAGCAGGACCACGCCATTCCGCTGGCGGTCGCGGACGGGGTGCAGGAGCGTCACCCGACGGCGGCGGTTCATCTCTACCCCGCCGGGCATGGCTTCAACTGCGACGAACGCGGCAGTTTTCACGCCGACAGCGCAACCCTGGCCCGGCTACGGACGCTCGGCCTGCTGCGCGCCGTGTTCTGAGGATTCTAAAGAGGCGGGTTCATTCCTCGAACCCGCCTTCCTCCCCGGCCCCCGCCGGGTCGGAACCGTCGGCGACATGGACTTGGCAGTCGGCGTTGGTCAACACCTCCATCAATTCGGGTGGCGGCAGGCGGTCGGTGAACAGGTCGTCCAACACGCGGACGTCGGCCATGCGGATCATCGCGTTGCGCCCGAACTTGGTGTGGTCCGTCACCAGAAAGACCCGGCGCGAGCTTTCGATGATGGCGCGGGCGACGCGGACCTCCTGCTCGTCGTAGTCCAGCAGGTCGCCTTCGCTGTCGATGCCGCTGATGCCGATGATGCCGATGTCCACCTTGTAGCGGCGGATGAACTCCACCGTCGCCTCGCCAATGATGCCGCCGTCGCGCTCGCGCACTTGGCCGCCGGCGATGGACAGGGCGAAGTTGGTGTTTTTGTGTAGAATGGTGGCGACGTTCAGGTTGTTGGTCAGCACGCGCAACCGCTTGTGGCTGAGCAACGCCTGGGCCACCGCCTCCGTCGTCGTGCCGATGTTGAGGAAGAGCGAGGCGTCTTCCGGCACATGGCGGGCGACCATCTCGGCGATGCGGCGCTTTTCCTCCGCCATCAGGGTCTGTCGGGTGGTGTAGGCGATGTTCTCCACGCTCGACGGCACGGTGACGCCGCCCCGAAACCGGCGCACCGCCGCCTGCCCGGCCAGATGTTCAATGTCGCGGCGGATGGTTTGCGGCGTGACGTCGAAATGTTCGGCCAGCCATTGGATTTGCACCATCCCCTTGGCGTGAACCAGGGCGACGATTTCTTGCTGACGGTGTTCGGCGTCAAGGCGCGCGTCCATAGGCTTGTCTCCGGCGGAATCGGCAAGGCGGGCGGCCGCAGTGAATCAGAGGCGCGGAATCGGTCAAAGCGAAAAACGCGACCATCACCGCGCTTTGTTTCGCGCTCCCGCCTGGTGGCGGGATAGGGCCTTTGCAACCGTATGCCCAAACTTGTTCGCCACACAAGCATGTTGCTTTACGAAAGCAAACGCTCATGATATGACAATCGCGAAACACAGCGCACGCAGGCTTGCCCTTAAGCGACTGCTCCGCCCCGCCGGGGTGGAACGGAACGGCTTCCGTCTGTTCGGGTTTCCCCCGTCTTATTGATCCGCCACCGCCAATGCACGCTGTCCAAACAACAGGGCGCCGCGCGTCCCCGTCACGCGCCGCCAGGCGTATAGGAGAAGAGCATGACCGCCGCGTCTGTCGCCGCGCCACAGCGTCCAACCGCAACCGGGTTGCGCATGGGCATCCAAGGCCGCCTGTTCCTGGCCTTTGGCGGGGTGGCGGTTTTGGCGGCCTTCGCCAGCGGCATGGCGTGGTGGTCGTTCGGGGTCATGGGCCAGTCGATGACGCAGATCGGGCGGCATGGCGTGCCCTCCATCGTGCAATCGCTGTCGCTGGCCAAGGAAAGCACGGCCATCGCCGCCAACGCGCCTTCGGTCGCCAACGCGAAGACCCCCGCCGAACTGAGCGAACGCCTCGGCGGTCTGACCCAGCGCTTGGACGGCTTGAAGGAGCGGATCAGCGCCTTGCAAGCCGCCGCCGGTCCCAGCGGCGGCGCGGATCTGTCCGCCGTCGCCGGGTTGGGCCAACGCATGGCCGCCAACATCGAAAAGCTCGGCAAGCTGACCGGCGACCGGCTGGCGATCGAGGGCAAACTCAGCGATCTGGTGTCCGAAGCGGTGATGTCGCACGAGGATTTCACCGATCTGGTCGCCCCGCTGCTGGAAGTGTCCACCCTGTCGGTCAAAAACGTCGTCAGCGATCTGGCGACCGCGCAGGGCGGAGATTCGGTGGCCACGCTCGCCAAGCGGTTGGCGGGCGAGGAGTTGCCGATCATCACCGCGCTGATGGGGGTTCAGGCGAACGGCAATCTGGCCTATGGCATGATCGCCGCCGCGTCCAGCGTGCCGAGCGGCCCGACGCTCGGCAGCATCCGGTCCAAATTTGATTGGGCCTTGCTGCGCGTGAACAACGCCATCGACAGCGTGCCAAAGGACAGCCAGGACCGTCCGGCGCTGGTCAAGGCGCGCGATGGGTTGGCGGTGTTCGGCAGCGGCCCGACCAGCGTCTTTCGCATTCGAAACGAACAGACCAGCGTTCTGACCGACATGGAAAGCACGCTGACCGAAACCCTGAACCTCGCCTCTGAACTGAGCCAGACCATTGAGCGCGTGGTCGCCAGCCAACAGGCGCTGGTCGAGGAGGATGTCGGCGCGTCGGAGGACGGCGTCAGCCACGCCATCGCCGTCCAGGCGGCCACCACCGCCGTGGTTCTGCTGTCCTCCGCGTTGATCGCCTGGTTCTACGTCCGCAACCGTTTGACCCAGCGCCTGTTGCGGGTGATCGCGGCGATGCGCGCGGTGGCGGCGGGCGACTTGACAATCGACGCCTCGGTCGGCGGGCGCGACGAGATCGCCGACATGGCCGAAACCGTCGGGATTTTCCGCGCCAAAAGCTTTGAAATCCAAGACCTTCACGCCCGCCAGGAAGGCATTCAGAAGCGGGCGGAGGAGGAACGGGCGCGCACCGTCACCGCCATCACGTCGAGCATCGAGGCCAGCGTGAAGGGCGCGACCACCACCATCGCCGCCACCTCGGCGGAGATGCGCAGCGCGTCGGAAGGCATGTCGGCGACCGCCGAACGGACCAGCGAGCAGATGGCTGCGGTGCGTGAAGCGGTGGCGGAAACGGCGATGAACGTGCAGACGGTGGCCTCCACCGCGACACAACTCTCGGCCTCCATCGCGGAAATCACCCGTCAGGTCAGCGACAGCAGCCAGATCGCGCGCGGCGCGGTGGACGAGGCCCGCCACACCAGCGAGCTGATGAACGCCCTGGCCGTCGCCGCGCAGAAGATCGGCGACGTCGTCGGCATGATCAACGCCATCGCCGGACAAACCAACCTGTTGGCCCTGAACGCCACCATCGAGGCCGCCCGCGCGGGCGAGGCCGGGCGCGGCTTCGCCGTGGTCGCCGAAGAGGTGCGCAACCTCGCCAGCCAGACCGCGAAAGCGACGGAGGACATCGCCCAACAGGTCGCCTCGGTGCGGACCACCACGCAGGGCGCGGTGTCGGCCATCGACGTGATTGGCCGCACCATCGGCAAGATCGACGAAATCACCGCCATCGTCGCCAGCGCGGTGGAGGAGCAGGTCGCCGCCACCAACGAAATCGCGCGCAGCATCAACCACGCGTCCGGCGCGGTGCAGAGCATTTCCGAAACCGTCGCGGTGGTCGGCGACGCGGTGAATCAAACCGGAAACGCCGCCGCCAAGGTGCTGAACGCAACACGCGCGCTTTCGCAACAATCCAGCGACCTGTCGCAGGACGTTGACCAATTGTTGACGCGAATCCGCGCCGCCTGATGAAGCGGTCCCGCCATCCCGCGACGCGACGCCCCGCGAAGCCCCCGTCTTCCGAGAGAAGAAGGGGGCTTTTTCTTGTGCGATTCAACGCATTGCCAATGGCCTACCACCAACGGCGGGGCGTTGGCGCGGCGCGCCGGGCGGGGGGCCGCAGGCTGTGCGACGCGCCGTTTCGCGCCCGCTGTTTTCGATAGGCAAACGCCCGGATTGAGCGTAGCGTCAAAATATGGTCCGTTGAACGAACATTTTCCTTCACACGCGCTAACGAACATTGTATGTTCCAAAACGAAAGCAGCCGACCCCCAGCCGGGGCGGCGCGACACGGAGAGGAACGATGACGAACGCGTCCAGCGATGCGGTGGATCTGCTGATCGTCGGCGGTGGCGTGAACGGCGCGGGCATCGCCCGCGACGCGATCGGACGGGGTTTGTCGGTGGTGCTGTGCGAACAGGGCGACCTTGCGGGCGCCACCTCGTCGGCCAGCACAAAGCTGATCCATGGCGGTTTGCGCTATCTTGAATATTACGAATTCCGCCTCGTCCGCGAGGCGTTGCAAGAACGTGAAGTGCTGTTGCGCGCCGCCCCGCACATCATTTGGCCGCTGCGCTTCATCCTGCCGCACGACAGCGGCATGCGTCCGGCCTGGATGGTGCGCATCGGTTTGTTCCTTTACGATCATTTGGGAAAACGCAATCTGCTGCCCGGGTCGCATGGCGTCGATCTGACCCGCAGCCCGGCGGGCAAGCCGCTGACCGGCGAATTCACCAAGGCTTTTGAATATTCCGATTGCTGGGTGCAGGACAGCCGTCTGGTCGTGCTCAACGCCATCGACGCGCGGGAACGCGGCGCGGAGATCCTGACGCGCACCCGTTGCGAAAAGGCCCAGCGCCTGAACGGCGAATGGGTGGCGACCCTGGTCAACACCGACAGCGGCGAAACCCGCACGGTGCGCGCCCGCGCACTGGTCAACGCCGCCGGCCCCTGGGTGCGCGACGTCATCAGCCGCCGCACCGGCGCGACGGTCGACAAGTCGGTTCGTCTGGTCAAGGGCAGCCACATCGTCGTGCCGAAGATGTATGACGGCGATCACGCCTACATCTTCCAGAATGACGACCGCCGCATCGTCTTCGCCATCCCCTATGAGGGCAAATTCACCCTGATCGGCACCACCGACCTGGATTACACCGGCGATCCCGGCGCGGTGACGATCAGCCCTGACGAAGTCACCTACATGTGCCGGGCGGTGTCGCGCTACTTCAAGCGCCCCGTGACCGAAAACGACGTGGTGTGGAGCTACAGCGGCGTTCGCCCGCTGTTCGACGACGCCAGCGGCAACGCGTCCGCCGTCACCCGCGATTACGTGCTGGAGATGGACACGCCCGCCGGTCAAGCGCCGATGCTGTCGATCTTCGGCGGCAAGATCACCACCTTCCGCCGCTTGGCCGAAGAGGCGACCGACAAGCTGCTGACCGCGCTGGGCCGCAAGGGCGGCAGTTGGACCGCCGATTTCGCCCTGCCCGGCGGCGACATCGCCAACGCCGATTTCACCGGCTTCCTGGCCGATTTGCGCCGCCGCCGCCCCTGGCTGCCCGACGACCTCGCGCTGCGTCTGGCGCGCGCCTACGGCACGCGGGTCGAGCGGTTGCTGGGCAAGGCCGCCGCGCTGTCCGACCTTGGCCGCGACTTTGGCGGCGGGGTTTTTGAAGCCGAACTGACCTACGCCGCCACCGAGGAATTCGCCGTCAGCGGCGACGATTTCTTGTGGCGCCGCTCCAAACTTGGGCTGCACCTGGACGCCACGATCCGGGACGCCATCGGCGCATGGTTCGACCAGCGCCGACACGCAACGGCCACCGCCCCAGAAAGCACCTCCGGGCGGTTGTCGATGGGAGGACTCCGGTGACTGTATCCCTTGAAGGCGTGACCAAAAAGGTCGGCGCCGACCTGCATCTTCACCCCCTGTCGCTGGCGCTTCAGCCCGGCACCTTCAACGTTCTGCTGGGCCGCACGCTGGCCGGCAAAACCACGTTGATGCGGCTGATGGCCGGTCTGGACGCCCCCAGTTCGGGGCGGGTTCTGGAAAATGGCAAGGACGTGACCGGCGTTTCGGTGCGCCATCGCGACATCGCCATCGTCTATCAGCAATTCATCAATTACCCGGCGATGACGGTGTTCGACAACATCGCGTCGCCCCTGCGCCGCCAGGGCAAATCATCCGCCGACATCGACGCCCATGTCCGCCGCACCGCCGACATGCTGCGCATCACGCCCTATCTGGCCCGCCTTCCCGCCGAATTGTCCGGCGGCCAACAGCAGCGCTGCGCCATCGCCCGCGCCCTGGTCAAGGGCGCCGGTCTGTTGCTGCTCGACGAGCCGCTGGTCAACCTGGATTACAAGCTGCGCGAGGAGCTGCGCGCCGAGCTGCGCGACATCTTCGCCGACGGCAAGACCACCGTCGTCTACGCCACCACCGAACCGCAAGAGGCGTTGATCCTGGGCGGCGCCGTCACGGTGCTGCACGAAGGCCGCCTGTTGCAGACCGGCCCGACCAGCGACGTCTTCCAGTCTCCCGTGACCGAGGAATGCGCGTCGGTGTTCAGCGACCCGCCGATGAATGTGCTGGAGGCGATCCTCACCAACGACCGCGTGGCGCTCAGCGACGGCACCAGCCTGCCTTTGTCGGCGCACGACCGCAACCTGCCCGCCGGTCCCTGCCGCGTCGGCATCCGCGCCAATCATCTGACGGTTCTGCGCCGCTCCGACCGGCTGGTCCCGATCACGGGCCGGGTCGAATTGTCGGAAATCAGCGGATCGGAAACCTTCATCCATCTGCGCCACGGCTCCACCACGCTGATCGCGCGGGAGGACGGCGTCCACACCCACCCCATCGGGTCCGAGATCCAGGTCTACGCCGACCCCGACCGCATCTTCGTCTTTTCCACGGCGGGCGCGCTTGTCGCCGCTCCGCTGGGACGGCGCGGCATGCTGCGCAACATCGCGTGAGGCGCTGACATCATGGCGACCATTCAATTCGACAATCTGGGCCATTCCTACCACCCCCACCCCAGCAAGCCCGACGATTACGCCCTGCGCCGTCTGTCGCAGGAGTGGGAGGACGGCAAGGCTTACGCCCTGCTCGGCCCGTCGGGCTGCGGCAAGTCCACCCTTCTGAACATCATCTCCGGCCTGCTGGTGCCCAGCGAAGGGCGGGTGCTGTTCGACGGGCTGGACGTCACCCGCTGCACGCCGGAAGAGCGCAACATCGCCCAGGTGTTCCAGTTCCCGGTGATCTACGACACCATGACGGTGTATGAAAACCTCGCCTTCCCCTTGCGCAACCGCAAGGTTCCCGAGGCCGACGTCGACCGCCGCGTGCGGCAGGTGGCCGAGGCGCTGGACCTGACCGCCGATCTGAAAAAGCGCGCCCAGCGGCTGACGCCGGACGCCAAGCAGAAGATTTCCATGGGGCGCGGGCTGGTCCGCTCCGACGTCGCGGCCATCCTGTTCGACGAGCCGCTGACCGTCATCGACCCGCACACCAAATGGATCCTGCGGCGCAAGCTGCGCCAGATCCACGAGGAATACCGCCTGACCATGATCTATGTGACGCACGATCAGGTGGAGGCGCTGACCTTCGCCGACAAGGTCGCGGTGATGTATGAGGGCGCCATGGTCCAGCTCGGCACCCCGCAAGAGCTGTTCGAGGCGCCGCGCCACACCTTTGTCGGTTACTTCATCGGCAGCCCCGGCATCAATCTGATGCCCTGCACGCTGGGCGGCGATCAGGCCATCGTCGAGGGCATCGCCATCCCGCTGGCCCCCGGCTCCGCCGCCGCCCTGCCCAACCGCGACGTTCCCAAGCTCGGTGAAAAGTTCGAGCTGGGCATCCGCCCGGAATTCGTCGAGCTGACCCGCAGCGGCGCCAACGGGGCCATCCCGGTTCAGGTGGTCGGCGTGGACGATCTCGGCACGTCGAAGCTGGCGACCCTGCGCATGGGCAGCCACACGCTGAAGGCGCGCCTGTCGGAGGATCAAGAAATCCCGCTCGACGCCGCCATCCGCTTCCCCACCCGGTGGACCAAGCTCTACCACGACAGTTATCTGGTCAATTGAGGAGCCGGAGCCATGGATAAAGTCCAAGACAACCGGGCCTGGTTCCTGATCATTCCCGTGTTTTTGATCGTCGCCTTCAGCGCCATCCTGCCGCTGATGACCGTGGTCAACTATTCGGTTCAGGAAATCTTCGGTCCCGGCCAAACACTCTTCGTCGGCACGGAATGGTTTGAAAAGGTGTTGGCCGACGAGCGGCTGCACGACGCGCTGTTCCGCCAGATCATCTATTCGCTGGCCGTGCTGGCGATTGAAATTCCGCTGGGCATCGTCATCGCGCTCGGCATGCCGGGCGGTCGCAGCGCCAAGACGTCGTTGACGCTGGTGTTGCTGGCCCTGCCGCTGCTGATCCCGTTCAACGTCGTCGGCACCATCTGGCAGATTTTCGGACGCGGCGACATCGGTCTGGCGGGCGCCACCTTCCGGGCGCTGGGCTTCAGCTACAACTACACCTCCAACTCGCTGGACGCTTGGCTGACGGTGCTGGTGATGGACGTGTGGCACTGGACCAGCCTGGTCGCGCTGCTCGCCTACGCCGGTCTTCAGTCGATCCCGCCCGCCTTCTATCAAGCGGCCAAGATCGACGGCGCGTCGAAATGGGCGGTGTTCCGTTACATCCAGTTGCCGAAGATGCGCGGGGTTCTGGTCATCGCCATCCTGCTGCGCTTCATGGACAGCTTCATGATCTACACCGAACCCTTCGTTCTGACCGGCGGCGGCCCCGGCAACTCCACCACCTTCCTCAGCCAATATCTGACGCAGATGGCGGTGGGCCAGTTCGACATCGGCAAGGCGGCGGCCTTCTCGATCATCTACTTCCTGATCGTGCTGCTGTTTTCCTTCGTCTTCTACACCATCATCACCAAGACCGGCTCGGGAGAGAAGCAATGAGCAAGGCCGCCGTTCTCGCCCCCGGCTCTCTGGCCTCCCCCGCCAACATGCGCCGCTCCTCGGCGCGGGTGTCGCGCCGGACCATCATCCTGATCGCCTACATCGTCTTCCTGATGCTGCCCATCTATTGGATGGTCAACATGTCCTTCAAGACGAACGAGGAGATCCTGGCCGGGCTGACGCTGTACCCGCACACGCCGACGCTCCACAATTACATCACCATCTTCACCGATCCGAGCTGGTACAGCGGCTACATCAACTCGATCTATTACGTCACGCTGAACACGGTGATTTCGCTGCTGGTGGCGTTGCCCGCCGCCTACGCCTTCTCACGCTACCGCTTCATCGGCGACAAGCATGTGTTCTTCTGGCTGCTGACCAACAAGATGGCCCCGCCCGCCGTCTTCCTGCTGCCCTTCTTCCAGCTTTATTCGGAAGTCGGCCTGTTCGACACGCACATCGCCGTGGCGCTCGCCCATTGCCTGTTCAACGTGCCGCTGGCGGTGTGGATTTTGGAAGGCTTCATGTCCGGCGTGCCGCGTGAAATCGACGAGATGGCCTACATCGACGGCTACAGCTTCCCGCGCTTCTTCACCACGGTCTTCATGCCGATGATCCGCGCCGGGATCGGCGTCACCGCCTTCTTCTGCTTCATGTTCAGTTGGGTGGAATTGCTGCTGGCCCGCACGCTGACCTCGGTCAACGCCAAGCCGATCGCCGCGACGATGACCCGAACGGTCAGCGCGTCGGGCATGGATTGGGGGTTGCTGGCCGCCGCAGGCGTGCTGACCATCCTGCCGGGCGCGTTGGTGATCTGGTTCGTCCGCAACTACATCGCCAAGGGCTTCGCCCTGGGCCGCGTTTGATCGGGAGTTCGCGACCATGAATTTTGAATGGATGGCGTGGACCCTGCCGACCGCCCTCTTTTTCACCGGGATCGCGTCCATGCTGGTCTTGATGACCGTGTGGGAACTGGTGTCGCCGACGGTGGAGGCCAAGGGCTTCCTGCCGATGCGCACCACCCGGGGCGACCGTCTTTTCATCGGACTTCTGGGCAGCGCCTTCATCCATCTGGGATGGCTGGCGGCGACCGATGCCGCGCTGTGGGGGGCCTTCGGCGTCTCCCTGGTGTGGACTGCCCTCGTCATCCGGTTCGGCTGAAGACGCCGAACCGGCGATTACCAAAGAAGCTCTCTCGGCCAACCAAGATTTGATCCAAGTGGGAGGAATCATGCGTCAGGGAATGACTGTGACCGCGACCAACGGCTCGTCGCTGCGTCGGCGGTTGACAGGGGCGGTGATGGCTGGCGGCATTGGTGTGCTGCTCGCCATGGCCTCGGCGGCTCCCGCCGCCGCGCTGACCGCCGAGCAAGAGGCCGTCGCCAAGAAGATCATCGAGGAATTGCAGCCCTCCACGCTCTCCAAGGACGAGCAGATGAAGGAGCTGGAATGGTTCGTCAAGGCCGCCGAACCCTTCAAGGGCATGGACATCAACGTCGCTTCGGAAACGCTGACGACGCACGAGTTCGAGTCCAAGACTCTCGCCAAGCTGTTCAGCGAGCTGACCGGGATCAAGCTCAAGCATGATCTGATCCAGGAAGGCGACGTCATCGAAAAGTTGCAGACCCAGATGCAATCGGGCCGCAACGTCTATGACGCCTACATCAACGACAGCGACCTGATCGGCACCCACGTCCGCTACGGCCACGCCATTCCGCTGTCCGATTTCATGACCGGCGAGGGCAAGGACGTCACCCTGCCGACGCTGGACGTGAAGGACTTCATCGGCACCAGCTTCACCACCGGCCCGGACGGCAAGCTGTACCAGTTGCCCGACCAGCAGTTCGCCAACCTCTACTGGTTCCGCGCCGACTGGTTCGCCCGCCCCGACCTGAAGGAAAAGTTCAAGGCCAAATATGGCTATGAGCTGGGCGTTCCGGTCGATTGGTCGGCCTATGAGGACATCGCCAACTTCTTCACCAACGACGTGAAGGAAATCGACGGCGTCCGCGTCTATGGCCACATGGATTACGGCAAGAAGGATCCCTCGCTCGGCTGGCGCTTCACCGACGCGTGGCTCTCGATGGCTGGCGGCGGCGACAAGGGCCTGCCCAACGGCAAGCCGGTGGACGAATGGGGCATCCGCGTCGAAGGCTGCCGTCCGGCGGGCGCCTCGGTCGCGCGCGGCGGCGACACCAACGGCCCGGCGGCGGTCTATTCGCTGACCAAATACATCGACTGGCTGAAAAAATTCGCCCCGCCGGAAGCGGCTGGCATGACCTTCTCCGAAGCCGGTCCGGTTCCGGCCCAGGGCGCGGTCGCCCAGCAAATCTTCTGGTACACCGCCTTCACCGCCGACATGACCAAGCCGGGCCTGCCCGTGGTCAACGCCGACGGCACGCCGAAATGGCGCATGGCCCCCTCGCCGCACGGCCCGTACTGGGAACCGGGCATGAAGCTGGGCTATCAGGACGTCGGTTCCTGGACCCTGCTGAAGTCCACCCCGCTGGAACGCCGCAAGGCCGCGTGGCTCTACGCCCAGTTCACCGTGTCGAAGACCGCGTCGCTGAAGAAGACCCTCATCGGTCTGACCCCGATCCGCGAAAGCGACATCAAGTCCGACGCGATGACCGCCGCCGCGCCGAAGTTGGGCGGCCTGGTCGAGTTCTACCGCAGCCCGGCCCGCGTGGCCTGGACGCCGACCGGCACCAACGTGCCGGATTATCCGAAGCTGGCCCCGCTGTGGTGGCAGAACATCGCCGAAGCCGTGACGGGTGAGCGCACCCCGCAGCAGGCGATGGACAATCTGGCCGAGCAGATGGAGCAGGTGATGGCCCGCATGGAGCGCGCCAACATCGGCGGCGACTGCGCGCCCAAGCTGAACGCGAAGAAGGATCCGAAGGAGTGGTTCTCGACCACCAAGGCGCCGAAGGCCAAGCTGGCCGACGAGAAGCCCAAGGGTCAGACCGTGGTCTACGAGGATCTGCTGAAGGCCTGGAAGGAAGGCCGCGCCCAATAACGACGGGTTGCGGTTGACGGTTCACCCTCCTGGTTGCGCCGGGGGTTAACCTGGGGGCGGCGGCCCGCCGCCGCCCCGTTTTTCATTGTTCTCCCTCTCCCGTTTCGGGAGAGGGAAGGGGCCCGCAAAGCGGGAAGGGTGAGGGGTTGCGTCGGCGAATCCCTGGGGCGTGATCGTTGAACCACCCCTCACCCTCCCCACGCTTGCGCGCGGGTCCCCTCCCTCTCCCGGAACGGGAGAGGGTATAAGCGACAAGACGCCATTCCAGGGGGAAGCACCCATGAGCCGAAACGGCCACATCCTCGCCATCGATCAGGGCACCACGTCGTCGCGGGCCATCGTGTTCGACGGACGCGGAACGCCCATCGCCGTGGCCCGCCGCGAGTTTCCACAGCATTACCCCGGCGATGGCTGGGTCGAGCATGATCCCGCCGACATTCTGCGCGACGTCCGCGCGGTCGCCCGCGAAGCGATGGAACAGGCCGGGCTGACCGCCGCCGCCATCGCCGCCATCGGCATCACCAACCAGCGCGAAACCACCGTTGTGTGGGACCGCGCGACCGGCGAGCCGATCCACCGCGCCATCGTCTGGCAAGACCGCCGCACCGCCGCGCTCTGCCACCAGATCGCCGACGCCGGGCATGGCGAAATGGTCCGGGCCAAGACCGGCCTGTTGATCGACGCCTATTTCTCGGCCACCAAGATCGCCTGGATCCTCGACCATGTGCCGGGCGCGCGCGACCGCGCCGAGCGTGGCGAGCTGTGCTTCGGCACCATCGACAGCTTCCTGATCTATCAGTTGACCGGCAAGGCGGTGCACGCCACCGACGCGACCAACGCCTCGCGCACCATGCTGTTCGACATTCACGCGCAGGATTGGGACGATGAATTGCTCGCCCTGTTCCGGGTGCCGCGCGCCATGCTGCCGCGCGTGCTCGACAGCTCCGACGATTACGGCGTCACCGAACCCACTCTGCTTGGCGCCCCGGTTCCCATCGCCGGGGTGGCGGGCGACCAGCAGGCCGCCGCCTTCGGGCAGGCCTGCCTGTCGCCGGGCATGGCGAAATCGACCTACGGCACCGGCTGTTTCGCCCTCATCAACACCGGCACGACGCCGGTGGTGTCGAAAAACCGCTTGTTGACCACCGTCGCCTATCGCCTGAACGGGGTGACGAGCTACGCGCAGGAAGGCTCCATCTTCGTCGCGGGCGCGGCGATCAAATGGCTGCGCGACGGCTTGGGCGTCATCACCCACGCCAGCCAGACCAACGATCTGGCGACCCGCGTTCCCGACAGCCACGGCGTCTATTTCGTTCCGGCCTTCGTCGGTCTGGGCGCGCCCTATTGGGATTCGGAGGCCCGCGCCGCCATCTTCGGCATGACGCTGGACGTCGGCCCCGCCCACATCGCCCGGGCGGCGCTGGAGGCCGTGGCCTATCAAACCCGCGATCTGATGGACGCGATGGCAGGCGATTGGGGCGGGGCCATCAACGCGCTGCGCGTCGATGGCGGCATGGCGGCGAATGATTGGCTGTGCCAATTCCTGGCCGATCTGCTGGGCATGCCGGTCGAACGGCCCGAGATCATCGAAACCACAGCCCTGGGCGCCGCCTGCCTCGCCGCGCTGCGCGTCGGCCTGTTCGACGGGTTGGAGTCGGTGTCCGCCGCTTGGCGCTGCCAAAGCCGGTTCGAGCCGCGCATGGACCCCGAACGGCGCGAGCGGCTTTACGCCGGTTGGCGGGACGCGGTGGCGCGCACCCGCTCCCACTGACCACCCCATGCCGGGGCGCCGACGTCCGGGACAAGGGACGTCGGCGTTCCCGATGGCGTTGTGTGGTGAAGGATTGACTCGCCCCTCCGGTCCAGGGTTTGCTGCGTCGCACACCCGACGTTTCGGCTGAACCGGATCCCCGCCATGGTTGACGCTGTCCTTTCCCCCGCGCCGGTCGAGCGCCACCGGCTCTACGAGGATGCGCTGGCGATGCTGCTTGGCACGCTGTTCATCGCGTTGGGCATGATGCTGTACACCAAGACCATGCTGTTGACCGGCGGCGTCGCCGGGGTGGCGTTGCTGCTCAGCTACGTCACGCGGCTGGAGTTCGGCACGCTGTTCTTTCTGGTCAACATCCCCTTTTACGCGCTGGCCTGGAAACGGCTGGGCTGGATGTTCACCCTGCGCACGGTGATCGCCGTTGGGCTGGTCACGCTGTTTTCGCGGCTGACCGGGGATTGGATCCACGTCGACCACATTCATCCGGTCTACGCCACGGTGATCGGCGGCGGGCTGTTCGGCACCGGCCTGCTGATGCTGTTCCGCCACCGCACCGGGCTGGGCGGCATCAACATTCTGGCGATCTATCTGCAAGAGCGGCACGGCGTCCGCGCCGGGTATTTCCAGCTTGGCGTCGATCTGGCGATTTTGGCCGCCGCCTTTTTCGTCCTGGCCCCCGATCAACTGGTCCTGTCGGTGGTCGGGGCGGCCATCGTCAATCTTCTGCTGGCGATCAACCACAAGCCGGGCCGCTATCTGGGCGTCAGTTGAGGAACGCATCATCCATGGCGACTCCGTGCGGAGTCCGCGTGGCTGGCCTGCGCCGATGGCGGTTCACCGCAGAGAAAGCTTAACCTTTGCTTAACCACACGAGATCATTGTCCCGCGACCTTTACCCCCTCACATCATCGTTTGGAATCGAGCGCCTCATCATGGGCAACAAGACCGTTAAGCTTTCCAACAAGGGCGGATACCGCGAGATCGCCGTGGACGACCTGCCGCGCAACGTGCGGGCCGCCGTCACCGATCTGTCCGCCAAGAACCCGGTGTCCGACATTCTCGTCGATCAGGCCGGGATGCTGTACCGCATCCACCTGACCGCCCCGGCGAACATCTATCTGGACGTGCTGGCCGTCGCCTGAGCGAGCGCTTTCCTTGTGAAAAAGGGCGGCGCGAAACCACGCGCCGCCCTTTTTCATGCCCAAAACGCCGCGCGGGTTCAGTGCCGCCGCCCCTCCAACCGGCACAGCGCCTGATCCAGCACACTCAGCGGGATCATCAGCACGACGCCGCCCAGGATGGCGCGGACATCCTCGATGTCCAGGTCGGTGGTGGCGGCGAGCGTCCGTTCGTCCAGGCCGCGATCCTCGGCGATGATTGTGATCCAACCCGCCAGGGTTTGCGCTTGGGCCATTTGCGCGGCGGTGGTGATGAACGAGAATCGTCCAGACACCGGCGATGCATTCTCGAATGGAATCATGGCGTCCCTCCCCAAGAATTGCGGTTTGCTTTTGCCTCGCGCTTTTCGCACTTGCACAATAAACAGCGTTTTGCTGCTCTGCGGCGCGCGTTCTTTGACAGAATGCGCGCGCCCGTGACTTTGAGATAGTCTCTCCTAAGTCATAGACAACTTGCAACAGCCAAGACTTGGCCCCGCAAAGGAAAGGGGCTTCGGGATTCTTTGAAACTGTCTTCACGGCATCGGGGCTAGGGGCGGGGAAAGCGGCGGGCGTATGATGGCTCCTCACCCCGCGTGTCCCGGATTCCCGCCCGATGCCTCACCCCCCGCTTTCCGGCCAAACCCTTCTCGACCGCAGCGAGGCGCTGGCGGCGATCAGCGCCGAGGATGGGCGGCTGTCGCGCCATTATTTGACCCCGGAACACCGCCGCGCCAACGATCTGGTCGCCGCCTGGATGGCGGAGGCCGGGATGGTCACGCGCGAAGACGCGCTGGGCAACATCATCGGCCGGTACGAGGGCGAGACGCCGGGCCTCCCCGCTTTGTTGATCGGTTCGCACCTCGACACCGTGCGCGACGCCGGAAAATATGACGGCATGTTGGGCGTGCTGTCGGGCGTCGCCGTGGTCGCCGATCTCCACGCGCGCGGGCGCCGCCTGCCCTTCGCCATCGAGGTCATCGGCTTTGGCGACGAAGAGGGGGTGCGCTTTCAATCGACCCTGATCGGCAGCCGCGCCATCGCCGGAACCTTCGACCCGGCGGTTTTGGACAGCCGCGACGCCGACGGACTCCGTCTGGCCGACGCCCTGGCCGCCTTCGGCCTCGACCCCGCCGCCTGGGCCAGCGCCGCCCACGCGCCCGACCGCGTTCTGGGCTATGTCGAGTTGCACATCGAACAGGGGCCGGTGCTGGAGGCGTTGGGCCAGCCGGTCGGCATCGTCACCGCGATCGCCGGGGCCACCCGGTTGGCGGTGACGGTGGAGGGATTCGCCGGGCACGCCGGAACCGTGCCGATGACCCTGCGCCGCGACGCGCTGGCGGCGTCCGCCGAGATGATCCTGGCGGTGGAAAGCCTCTGTTCGGGGCAGGAACGCTTGGTCGGCACGGTCGGGCGGATCGAGGCGACCCCCGGCGCCACCAACGTCATCGCCGGGCGCGTCCGCTTCACCATTGATTTGCGCGCCGACCGCGACGCCCTGCGATTGGAGCGGGTCGCCGCCGTCCGCGCCCGGCTGGAGGCCATCGCCGACCAGCGCGGCGTCGCCATCGCCATCGAACCGCTGCACGACAGCCCCGCCGTCGCCTGCTGCCCCGCCTTGATGGCGCAGTTGGCCGCCTCCGCCCGCGCCCTGGGGCTTGAGGCCCCGGAATTGCCGAGCGGAGCCGGGCATGACGCCATGGCGATGGCGGCGTTGACCGACATCGCCATGCTGTTCGTCCGGTGCGAGCGGGGGATCTCCCACAACCCCGCCGAACGCATCACCGCCGCCGACGCCGAGCAGGGCGTCCGCGCGCTTGCCCATTTCGTTGACCATTTTCAGCCCGCATCGGATCGCCGCTCATGACCGCCCCGAACGCCGCCCCTGTCTCCGCCCTGGCCGCCGCCCTGGCCGCCGCCGTCGATGACAGCTTTGACGCCGAAACCCGCTTTCTGGCGGAGTTGGTCAAGGTTCCGTCCGACAACCCGCCCGGCGACTGCGCCCCCCACGCCGTCCGCGCGGCGGAACTGCTGGAAGCGATGGGCTTTTCCGTCGAACGCCACCCGGTCCCCGCCGATCTGGTGCGGGCGAACGGCATGGTCAGCGCCACCAATTTGATCGTTCGCCACCGCTTCGGCGACGGCCCCACCGTGGCGCTGAACGCCCATGGCGACGTTGTGCCGCCCGGCGAAGGCTGGTCGAGCGATCCCTACGGCGCGGAGATCCGCGACGGTTTCATGTATGGGCGCGGCGTCGCCGTGTCGAAATCCGATTTCGCCACCTACGCCTTCGCGCTGAAGGCCCTGATCGCGTCCGGCGCGCCGCTGGGCGGAAGCGTCGAACTGCACCTGACCTATGACGAGGAGGCCGGGGGCGAGATCGGGCCGAAATGGCTGCTCGACCAGGGCCTGTCAAAGCCCGACTACGCCGTGTCGGCCAGCTTCGCCTATTCGGTGGTGACGGCGCACAACGGCTGCCTGCATCTGGAGGTGCAGGTCGATGGCAAATCCGCCCACGCCGCCCGCCCCGACACCGGGTTCGACGCGCTGGAGGCCGCCAACGGCGTGCTGTCCGCCCTTTACGCCCATCGCCCCGAACTCGCCAAGCGGCTTTCCAACACCGTCGGCATCACCTGCCCGTCGTTGACCGTCGGGTTGATCCAGGGCGGCATCAACACCAACGTCGTGCCCGACCGCGTCACCTTCCGCCTGGACCGCCGCATGATCCCGGAGGAAAATCCGGCGGAGGTCGAGGCCGGTCTGCGCGCCCTGATCGAACAGGCCGCTTCCGGCTATGAGGGCATCCGGGTCGGCGTTCGCCGGATTTTGCTGGCCCGGCCCTTCACCTCGGTCGGCGACGCGCCGCGTCTGGCCGCCTTGTTCGCCCGCCACGCCGAAGCGGTGTTGGGCCAGCCGGTCGGCCAGAACGGCATCCCGCTTTACACCGACGCCCGCCATTATTCGGAGGCCGGGATTCCGACCATCCTCTATGGCGCCGGGCCGCGCGACCTGCTGGAGGCCAACGGCCACCGCGCCGACGAAAAGCTGAAGCTGGACGATCTGCGCAAGGCGACGCTGGTGGTGGCCCGCGCGCTGGCCGAGCTGCTGGCTGCCTGAAGAGCGCAATAACCAATCGCCGCGCTGCGATTTACGCGGTGGGAATTTGGGGGCGAACGCGGTATGACTGGCCGCTTGTTCGCCCCCCTTTTCTTTTGACCGCCCTGGAACCCGTCATGCTGACCGCCCCCAACCTGTTCGCCCACCGTCCCGACCGGAGCGTGCGCCCAAAGCCCGCGCCGTTCCTGCCGATGTCGCGGGCGGAGATGGACCGGCTGGGCTGGGACCAGTGCGACGTGATCGTCGTCACCGGCGACGCCTATGTCGATCACCCCAGCTTCGGCATGGCGATCATCGGGCGGCTGCTGGAATCCCAGGGCCTGCGCGTCGGCATCATCGCCCAACCGGATTGGAGCAGCGCCGAGGCCTTCAAGGTTCTGGGCGCGCCGCGCCTGTTCTGGGGCGTGACCAGCGGCAACATGGATTCGATGGTGAATCACTACACCGCCGACCGCCGCCTGCGTCACAACGACAGCTACACCCCGAACGACGAAGGCGGCAAACGGCCCGACCGCGCCGTGACCGTCTACGCCCAACGCTGCCGCGAAGCCTTCAAGGGCATCCCCGTGGTGCTGGGCGGCATAGAGGCGTCCCTGCGCCGCATCGCCCAGTACGATCATTGGAGCGAAAAGATCCGCCGCTCCGTCCTGATGGATTCCAAGGCCGACATGCTGGTCTATGGCAACGCCGAGCGCGCGATCATCGAAATCGCGCAACGGGCGTTGGCCGGGGAATCGATCCGCGAGATGACCGACATTCGCGGCACCGCCATCATGCGCTCCGCCGTTCCCGACGGCTGGACCGTCATCGACAGCAGCTCTATCGACGATCCGACCGTCACCGTGTCGCCGCGCGCCGCCGGAGCCGATAGCATGGTGGTGCGCCTGCCCTCCTTCGAGCAGGTCAGCGCCGACAAGGTGCTGTACGCCCACGCCAGCCGGATTCTCCACCAGGAAAGCAACCCCGGCAACGCCCGCGCCCTGATCCAGCGCCATGGCGAGCGCGAGGTCTGGCTGAACCCGCCGCCGATTCCGTTGGAAACCAACGAGATGGACGGCGTCTATGATTTCGCCTACGCCCGCGCCCCGCACCCGTCCTATGGCGACGCGCGCATCCCGGCGTGGGAGATGATCCGCTTTTCCGTCAACATCATGCGCGGCTGTTTTGGCGGCTGCTCCTTCTGCTCGATCACCGAGCATGAGGGCCGCATCATCCAAAGCCGCTCCGAAGGCTCCATCCTGCGCGAGATCGAGCAGATCCGCGACAAGACCAAGGGCTTCACCGGCACGATTTCCGACATGGGCGGGCCGACCGCCAACATGTACCGCCTCGCCTGCAAGGACAAGGAGACGGAATCGCTCTGCCGCCGCCCGTCCTGCGTCTTCCCCGACATCTGCAAGAATCTGGACACCGATCACTCCTCGCTGGTCCAGCTCTACCGCAAGGCCCGCGCCGTGCCGGGGGTGAAGAAGATCCACATCGCGTCCGGCCTGCGTTACGACCTCGCCGTGCGGAACCCGGAATATGTGAAGGAACTCGTCACCCACCATGTCGGCGGCTATCTGAAAATCGCCCCGGAGCACACGGAGCCGGGGCCGCTCGCCAAGATGATGAAGCCCGGCATGGGCGCCTATGACGAATTCAAGCGGATGTTCGACAAGGCGGCGAAAGAGGCGGGGAAAAAGCTCTACCTCATCCCCTATTTCATCGCCGCCCACCCCGGCACCACGGACGAGGACATGATGAACCTCGCCCTATGGCTGAAACGGAACGGCTTCAAGGCCGATCAGGTGCAGACCTTCCTGCCCTCGCCGATGTCGCTGGCGACCGCCATGTACCACAGCGAACGCAACCCCCTGCGCCCGGTGCGCCGCACCGGATCGGAAGAGGTGCTGTCCGCCAAGGGCCTGCGCCAACGCCGCTTGCACAAGGCCTTCCTGCGCTACCACGACCCGGAAAACTGGCCGATCCTGCGCGACGCCCTGAAGGCGATGGGCCGCAGCGACCTGATCGGCCCGGGCGAGCACCAGCTCATCCCGGCGTGGCAGCCGGTGGGCGCCACCGCCAAACCGCGCGAGACGGGGCCAAAGGGCGGCAAGGGAACAACCTTCGTCACCCAGCAGAGCGGCAAGGGCCGACGCGTGGTGCCGGGGAAGCCCGGCGTCAGGTGAGTTCCTGCTCCAAATAAAGCGCCGCGACATGGCCAAAGGGTTTGGCGCGCCCTTCTTTATCAAGGGCGCGCAAAGACGCTATTTCTTTGTCTCTAGTCGTTTTGTTGATTTCACCGTCTTCAATGGCGCGCTCCAGACCTGCAATAACTTCGCGTCTCTCGTTCTTCAATGTCTTATCATCCAAATTCAGCGCAACAATCGCTTGAGAGGCCATCGCGTCATCCTTGCGCTTTGGCTTAATCTGGCCTGTGCTGTCATAGCGAAAGCGCCGCTCACAATCGGGGTGCGAGGGTATGAGGTCTTGGTTGTTCGGATCATGCCAATTGTCTTTCGCGTGCCCACAGGTCTTGGGAATATTTTTCGTTGGTTTCTTCCCACAGCTCGCGAATAAATTCAAATAATCGAATGTGCGATTTTTATAAAAATCTCGCGGCCAAAAATGCTCAATATGGCAATCTGAACCATCTATTTTCAATGAGCGTCCGCAATAAGCGCAAACATAACCTTGCTCAACACGCAGGCTCTTGATTATAGATTGCTTTATTTCATAAAATTCGTTAAGTGATTCCCAAGAAAGATTTTTCTCATTTTGATGCTCTGCCAACCAGCCTGTAAATTCAACAGGCTGTGGACCTTTGGGCGAGTGTTTCATTCCCCCTGCCCCCGCTGGCGTTGCCGACGCTCCAAGCGCGCTTGGGCAATCGTCAATTCTGGCGGAGAGCCTTCGATTTTTTCACGCAACTCTGCCAGTTTTTCCGCCGCCGCTTGCAAACGACCGTTGGCAATGGCGTCGTCCAGCGCGTCCAAATCGTCTTTTAGCCCTTCATCGCGCTCATCGGCTCCCAGCACATGCAGCAGAATATGATTGCTGTCGCGCCCATAGGTGGCGTCGGGAATCCAGGATTCAATGAAACCTTCTTTAGAAGCCCGCAAAACACGTATGTTGGCGGCCTCAACTTCTCCCAAGACCTGCGGCGAATGGGTGGTGACGACGAATTGACACCCCGGAAATGTTTCCAAGAGCCATGGGAGAAATTTTCGCTGCCAACCAGGATGCAAGTGGAGTTCAACCTCATCGATCAGAACAATGCCCTTGCAACGGAGAGGGTCATCATTTTCTGGATTGAGAATCGCCAAGCGTCGAGCGAGATCACCCGCAAGTGCGAGGAAAATTTTTTCGCCGCTTGAGAGTTGATCGACTTTAAGCAAATCACGATATACTGCCACAAATTCATTTAATTCTGGAAGAATTGACAAATTTTCTGGCATTGGTCGGCGAACTTTCTTCCACACACACAACCCACGTGGAGCATCCGCTCGATAGACGGGTCTTTCAAGTCCAGTTGAGTGAGTCATCGCCCGCCGAACAGCCTTAAGCTGATGGTCTCGATACTCAGGATCTTCTTGCCATTTTTGAAGTTCCAAAAAGCTGCGATCCCGGAACCAAGCGACAAATTCACGAAAATCAAGCTCTCCATCCAAGGCAAAACGAAATCCTGCGGCTGTTTCCAAATCCGCATTATCCCTCAATCTTTTTGGCATATCCAACACTGCGCGGCGTTGCCCGTAATAAACCAGCAACGGTTCTCCACTCAGTTCCTCTTTCTTTTCGTCATGCCGAGAACGCACATAATCGTTGAGATTGTTAAGATCACTGGACACGGACCCAAGTAATTTTCCGGACCGATCCTGTTTTACCAATGACCACCCGACCGTCGCCCCTTGCTCACTTTCAACGGCAATCGATATTGATGCGTTCAAGCTAAACGAATCACCTCTCAATTGAATATCCGACTCGCTCAGTTGTCGCGCCCGCTGCGGCGACAGATGCACAAAGCGCGCAATGTATTGATCCAGCAAAATGGCCAAAGCATCCAGAACGGACGTCTTGCCCACGCCGTTCTCGCCAACGATCACGGTCAGCCGTTCACCGAACTCAAGGTGCAGCTTGTCGATGCCGCGAAAATTCTCGATGTCCAGCGATTTGAGTTTCATCACGCTCTGCCCAGATGGTGTGTGTTATCGATATCCCAATCAACTCAGTCCGTAAACGCTGTCTTTCCCCGTTTCACCCCCCGGTGAAACGGGGCGTGCAGGCGCGCAAGCAGGGGTGTTCGTCCACGTTCAGCACCGGCAGCAGACCGGCCAGCTTGGCGTTCGCCGCCTTGGGGATGCACAGCAGGTTGACGCCCATGCCCTGGGCGTGGACTCGGGTTCCGTCATCGACGAAGCCGGTGGAATAGAGCGGTTCGGCGACGCCGAAGAAATTCGCCGGGTTGTGGAAGGACGGCAGGAACCAATAACAATCATACTCCAGCGACTGAAGCAGCGACAGCAGGTCGCGCGACTGCTCCAGCCGGTCGTTTTCAACGTAGAGCGCCGGGCGGAACTTGGCCAACACGCCGCGCGATCCCTGCAACACGTCGGCTTCCATCCCCTCCACGTCGATTTTGACGAAGCGCAGTTTGGGGTGGTCGAACAGGCCGTCCAGGCGGTTGATCGGGACCGGGCGGTTTCCCGGCAGCTCGGCCAGCGCCAACGCGCCGTAATTGCCCTCCGCGCTCATCGCCACGTCGGCGATGCGCAGGGTTTCGTCGCGCGCGCCCAAGCCGCCCTGAACCGCGTCCACCCAGGTCAGGCTGTTGAGCGCCAGATTGCCGCAGAGCAGTTGAAAATTCAGCCGCACCGGCTCGAAGGCCAGCACCCGCCCCGTTGGCCCGACCAAACGCGCCAGCGCCACCGTGTGGGCGCCGATGTTGGCGCCGACATCGACCACCACGTCGCCGGGCCGCACAAACTGGCGGAACAGCGCCACCTCCTGCTCGAAATACTCGCCGTAATAATCCAGCGAGCGCCCGACGATGGAATCATGCCGGTTGACCAGCATGTGCCCGTGCCGGGTGGCGAGCAGCCGGTTGTCGCCGCGCTCGCCCAACAGATCGGTGGTCATGGTCGCGGTTTCTCCCCTTGGCCTGGATCGGCGTCGCCGCGCGCCCGGCAGGTTTGGAAAAAGCGGGCGATGTCCGTCGCCGCCGACGCAGCGTCGATGCCCGCGATGCAATGGGCCTCCGCCGCCCGGCAGCCGTCCAGGCAGGGGGGGGCGGCGCGCGGTGGTTGGATCACCAGCGCGGCGTCGCTCCAGGGACGGAAACGGTCGGGGGCTTGCGGGTTGAGCGGGTCGCCGCCCTGCGGGTGGCAGGACAGCGCGGCGACCGGCGTTCCCACCGCCGCCGCCATGTGGGCCGGACCGGAATCCATCGCCACCACCGCGTCCACCTCGGCCAAAAGGGCGGTCAGCGCGCGCAGGTCGGCGGCCCCGGTCAGATCCAGCACCGGGGGCGCCAGCGCCGCCGCCAAGGCGACCGCGCGCGCGGCGTCATCCCGAACGCCCAGCAGGACCACCCCGTCGAAACCGGCCAGCGCCGCCAGCCGGTTCACCAGAGCGGCCAAGGAGGGCAGCGGGTAATTGCGGCGGTCGCTGGCCGTGCTGGGCGCGACCGCCAACAAACGGCGGGGCCGCGCCGACCAGGGGGCGCCGTCCGAACCGCCCGCCAACAGCGCCCGCGCGGCGGCGCGTTCGGCGGCGCTGGGGTACAGCTCCACCCCGCCGCCGTGGTCGCTCCCACCCAACGCCGCCAGCAAGGCGAGGTTGCTGTCCACCTCATGCCGCGCCGGGCCTGCGGGCAAAACATGGGTGTAAGCGGCGTCAAAGCCCCGGTTGCCGGTTTCCTTCCACGGCGTAGCCCGTTCGGTGTGGGCCAGCCGGATCGGCGCGCGGCTGGCCGCCGCCAGGGTCGCCGCGCCGCCCTTGTCGAAATCGAAGCGCGCGGTCACGGCGATGTCGAACCCGGCGCGGAAGGCCTCGGCGAAGCGTTGCAGGTCGGCGGGGCTGCGCCCCCGGAAATTCAACGCGCCGCCCGCCCCACCGCCCGCCCCACCGTTCAAGGGGCTGACCACCGCGTCCACATGCGGGCAGCCCTCAGTCAACGGAACCACGCTGTCGGACACCACCAGATGGATGCGCGCCTGCGGGGCGCTGGCCCGCAGGCCGCGCAAAAACGGCGTGGCGAGGACGAAATCGCCCAACTCGTCCAGCTTGATGACCAAAATCCGCTCCGCCCGCCGCAAGGCGTCCGCCGGAACGCCCGGCAACAAAGCGGGCGGCGGCGGGACCGGGGCCGCCGTCTCGACCGGCTCAGCCGCCACCGGCGCAAGCTCCAGCGCGACCGGCGGCAGACCAGCGGCCCAGCGCCGCCACGCCGCGCGGTAACCCGCCTCGACCGCGCGGGCGTAGCCGCCTTCGTCCATCAGGGCCGACCGCGCCATCCGCCCGCGCAGATCGGCGCGCTGTTCGTCCAGAAAGGCGCGATCCGTGGCCAGCCGGACGCCCAGCGCCAGATAATCGTCGTCGCTCTCCGTCACCAGCGCGCCCAACCCGACCGCGCCCAGCAGCGACGCCCCCCAACGCGAGATGGTCGCCCGCCCGGCCTGATTCAGCACCGGAACCCCCATCCACAGCGCGTCGCAGATGGTGGTTCCGCCGTTGGCGAAAACCGGATCCAGCGCGCAGTCGATGCGGGTGTAATCCTCATACGGGTCCGGGGTGATCCCGCGCAGAACCAGCCGCGCCGCCCCCACGCCATGGGCGGCGAAGGCGGCGAGCAGCCGTTGGTCGAGCGCGCCGCCGCTGCCCAGCCCCCGCCATTTCAGCAGCAGCCGGGCCTGCGGAAGCGCGATCAACAGCCGCGCCCACAGCGCGATGGTGGAGCCGTTCACCTTGGTGACGTTGTTGAAGGAGCCGAAAGTGAAAACCCCCGTCCGCTCCACCGGCGGGCGGTCGGGCGGAGCGAAGGCGGAGTCCGCCGGGCGGTAGCACAGCACGCAGCCCGGCAACCGGATCAACCGTTCGGAATGCAGCCCGTCAGCCCAATCCGGGGCGATGCGCGGGTCGGCCAACTGGTAATCCATCGCCGACAACCCCGTGCTGTTGGGGTAGAGCGGCAGGCTGATCTGCACCGGCGCCGGGCGATGCAGGAACAGCGGCATGCGGTTGCGCGACATGTGGCCGTCGCAATCGACCAGAATGTCGATGCCGTCGGCGCGAATGCGCGCGGCCAGCTCCGGGTCCGACAGCCCGGCGCAGTCCCGCCAGCGATCCGCCGCCGCCTTGAAACGCGCGGTCGCCGCGTCGCTGGGCGTGTCGTTGTAATAACACGTCACCTCGACCGCCGCACGGTCGTGCCGGTCGATCAACGGCAGCAGGAAATGATAGCCGGGACCGGGGTAGCGCTGGAAATCCGGCGACAAATAGCCGACGCGCAAACGGCGATCCGGGTTGCGGTCAACCGCCGTAAAATCGGGGCCGGGCGGCGGCGCGGGCGCGACGAAACGCTCGAACGCGCGATGTTCGGCGAACACGGCGTCGAGGTCGGCGTCCTCGGCAAAGCACAGGCAGAACAGCAGGTTGGAGCGGATGGCGGCGTCGCCCGGAACCCGATCCAGCGCGGCGCGGAAGGCGGCGACCGCCTCCCCATGGCGGCCCAGCGCCATCAGGGCGACGCCCAGGTTGGAGCGGACCAGCGCCTCGTCGCCGCCCGCGCCCAGCGCCAAAACCCGCGCGAAGAGCGGAATCGCCGCCTCGAACGCGTTGGCCTCCAAAGCGTGGGTGCCGATGTTGATCCAGCCGGTGACGCTGTCGGGGTCGAGAGTCACCGCCCGCCGGTGCCAGCCTCCGGCGTCGCCCTGCCGCTTGGCCTGATGCAGAACCGCCCCGGCGTTGGCCGCGAAGGCGGGGGAGGCGGGATCGAGCCGCACCGCGCGCAACGCCGAATCCACCGCCGCGTCGCCCCGCCCCAGCGCCGCCAGCGCCAACCCCAGCCCCGACAGGCCAACCGGAGTCTCCGGCGCCAAGGCCAGCGCCCGGCGAAACCAGCCGACCGCCGCCGCCGGACGGTCGCGCCCCAACAGCAGCGCCGCCAAGGCCAGCGCCGCCCCGGAGTCCAAACGCGCCCACGCCGCCCGCGCCAACCAGACCGCGCCCGTTTCCCAAGAGTCCGTGTTTGACAGGCCGCCGCCCAGAATCGCCAGCGCGTCGGGCTGGTCGGGGACCAGCGCCAGCAACCGGCGGCTGGCCGACGTCGCGCCCGCCACGTCGCCGCTGGCGTGGCGCAGGCCGGTGATCTGCTCCTGCGCCGGAATCAACAGCGGGGCCGCCGCCAGAACATCGTGAAAGGCCGCCAGCGCCTCGGCGGTTCGCCCGGCGTCGCGCAGGGCCGCGCCCCGGTTGTAGGCCGCCGCCGTCAAATTTGGGTCCAGCGCGGCGGCGCGCCCGTACCAGCGCGCGGCCATCATCGGCTGACCGCCGTCATAGAGCGCGTCGGCCAGAACCGAAACGCCCTCGGCGTCGTCCGGGGCCAACGCCAGCAGCCCGCCAAAGGCCCGCGCCGCCTCCGCCGCCCGCCCGGCGGCCCCAAGCAACCGCCCGAGATTGAGGCGAAACGCCGCCTGCCGCCCGTCGCCTTGCACCGCCTGTTGGATCAGCGCGATTCCCGCCGCCAGATCGCCGACCTGCCCCTTGACCAAGCCCAGCAGATGCAGCGCGTCCACCTGACCGGGCTGGCGCCGCAACACCTGCTCATAGAGCGCCCCGGCCTCGGCCCACTGGCCGCTCTGATGCAGGGCGACGGCGCGGGCCAGCAGCGCCTGGGCGTTGCCCGCAGGCTTCAGGCGGTTGGTCGGCTTCATGCGCGCACCGATTCCTCATGACGTCGCGCGGATAATGCTGGGGAGGGTCTGGCGATTGCAAGCCATTCGGCGGTCGCGCGCCGACAGGGGGCGTTCAAGGGGGGAGCGCTTTGCCCCCTCCCCAACCCTCCCCCGCGTTGCGGGAGAGGGAGCATGGAGCGCCGTTGGCGTTCGGCGGAGTTCCCTCTCCCGCGAAGCGGGGGAGGGTTAGGGAGGGGGAAACGGAGCGACGCTCATCCACCGGCAGGCGGCGCCACCCCCGCGCATGACTGCCCCGCGCCACGCCGGGCGCCACCGGGCGGGGATTGCTGGTTACACTTCAGTCCCTGAACCGTCCTCGTCGCGAGCCGCCCCCTCCCATGCGTTTGATCCTTTTGCTTGGCCTCGCCGGGTTCGCCAGCGCCTTTTCGTTGCGCACCACCGATCCGATGCTGACCATCATCGCCGCCGATCTCGACGTGTCGGTGCGGCAGGCCGCCTTGTTGGCCTCGGCCTACACGCTGCCCTACGCGCTGATGCAAATCGTCCTGGGGCCGGTCGGCGACGCCATCGGCAAATCGCGGCTGGTCCGGTTGGCGTTGGTCATCCTGTCCATCGGTTTGGCCCTGTCGGCCATCGCCCCCAGCTATGGCACGGTGATGGCCGGGCGGATTCTGGCGGGCGCCTTCGCGGGCGGCATCATTCCGGCCTCCATGGCCTTGATCGGCGACCGGGTGGCGTATGAAGACCGGCAGGTCGCCATCAGCCGCTTTCTGCTGGCTGTGATTCTGGGCCAGATGTCGGGGTCGGTGGTGTCGGGAGCCTTGGCGGAATGGGCCGGGTGGCGGGTGGTTTTCGGGCTGTCCGCCGGTCTGACCGCGCTGATCTGCGCCGCCACGGTCATCGGCCTGCGCAACGAGGTCGAAAAACGATCCCCCCTGTCGGTCGCCGACGCGCAACAGCGTTACGCCACGGTGCTGACCAACCCGGCCTCCCTGTTCGTCTTCGCCACCGTCGCGGCGGAAGGGCTGCTGATTTTCGGGATCTTCCCCTTCGTCGCCCCGATCCTGATGGCCCATGGCGCGTCCGGCGCGTTCGAGGCCGGGATGACCATCGCCGCCTTCGCCATCGGCGGGGTGGTGTACAGCGCCGTGGTCCGCCGCCTGATCCACGGCCTGGGCCAATGGGGCATGATGAAAGGCGGCGGGCTGTGCTGCGGCGTCGCCTATCTGGTCGCGTCCTTCCCGGTTCCCTGGCCGGTGGTCAGCGGCGCGTTTTTGCTGGCGGGCTTCGGCTTTTACATGCTGCACAACACCATGCAGACCCAGGCGACGGAACTGGCCCCGACCGCGCGCGGTTCGGCGTTGGCGCTGTTCGCCTCCTCCTTCTTTCTGGGCCAAGGCGTCGGGCCGGTGCTGTACGGCGCCTTGGCCGACCACACCGGCTTTCCGCCGCTGCTTCTGGGCGTCGCGGCGCTGACCGCCGCCTTGGGCTTCGTCTCGGTCCGTTTGATCCGGCGTTGACGGGCCGCCGTTACAGGCAGGACCGGATGTAGGGTTTGTTGGCCTCCCACAGCTCGTCCAGAATGGCGACGGCGGCGGTGCTCGACGTGATGACCGGGTCGATCAGCAGGGCTTGCAGGGCCAGTTCCTTCGATCCATGCAACGCCGCTTCCACCGACAATTGCTGCACCCCGGCCTGAACCGACAGCAGCTTGATGATGGGATCGGGCAGGCGGCCCAGCGACACCGGATGCACCCCCGCCGCGTCGGCGATCAAGGGCACCTCGACCGCCAATTCGTCGGGCAGACCGGGAATGACGCCGCGATTGACGACGATGCCGGATTCGATGAAGCGCTTTTGATTGTGCAGCATCCCGGCGATCACCGCGACGGCGCGTTCGCCCCAGCTTGGCTTGGTCCAATCGTCGGGGATCGCCTTGCTGCCGTCAATCACCCCCTCCATCAGATCCTTCAGGATGACGCGGCCCCGCTCGTCATTCTCGAAATCAAAGCCATGTTCGCCGCCCTCCCAGCCATAGGGCAGATACTCGCCCATATGGTCGTCGCTGCACGTCACCCACAGGCCGAAGGCGTGGAACATCCGTCGGGTCAGCGGGGTGAAGGCCGGATCGTGGGTTTTCTCCCGCTCGCGCAACAGCGGGTAGAGGTCGCGCCCGGTTGAGCGTTCGCGGATCGCCGTCAGCCATTGGAAATGGTTGAGGCCCGCCCCCCACACGTCCACCTCCTTTTCCGCCATGCCCAAAATCTGGCAGACGAACCAGCGGGCCAGAAAGATCCCGTGGCACAGACCCAGCGTGCGCACCGACGTGCAGCGCGACAGGCCCAGCACGATGCGGCTTTCCGGGTTGGACAGATTGATGAACAGGGCGTCGGGACAGATCGCCTCGACGTCGCGGACGATGTCCACGATCAACGGCAGGGTGCGCAGGGTGAAGAACAGCCCGCCCGGCCCGCCATTCTCGCCCAGCGTGTGGCGGATGCCGTGCTTTTTCGGCACCGAGAAATCCAGCTTCCACAGCCGGTTGCGGTCAATCGCGATGGCGCACAGCACGAAGCCCGCGCCGACCAGCGCCGCCTTGCGGTCGGTGGTTTTCTCGATGGTGATGCGGGCGTCGCCCTGCCGGTTCAGCACCTCCGCCAACGCCGCCATGCGGTCGAGCGCGTCGGGGTTGGTGTCCACCAGCGTCAGCGTGCTGCCCGCCAACTCGCTGGTTGAAAACAGGTCCTGAAACAGGCTGAGACCAAAGGCGGCGCTGCCCGCGCCGATGAAGACGATCTTGGTGGTGTTGGCCATGGGGATTCCTTCCATGTCGGGGGCGCCTTGCGCGTGGGCGGCCCTTATGCTTTTCCACAAAGCCTACGCCCTTTGGACAGGCCTGCCCAGAGGCGACCAGCCCCAACTGGGCGCGACCTTTCGCCCTGCGCCACCACGTCGCACGGCGCGCGCCACCTATGGCGCCGCCGCCCGGCTTGGGGCATGCTGGTCGCAAAGACAAAACCGTCCGTGGGAGGACAACGCCATGACGTCATTCACCTTTCCGCCCGGATTCCGTTGGGGCGCCTCGACCTCGTCCTACCAGATCGAAGGGGCGCTGGACGTGGATGGGCGCGGGTCTTGCGTGTGGGACCGCTTCGCCGCCCAAGGCCGCATCCAGGACGGCACCAACGCCGCCACCGCCTGCGACCATTACCACCGCTTTCCCGAGGACATCGCCCTGCTGAAGGCGGCGGGCTTCGACAGCTACCGCTTTTCCATCGCTTGGCCGCGCGTGCTGCCAACGGGAACCGGGGCGGTGGAGACTCGCGGGCTGGATTTCTACGACCGGCTGGTCGATGGGCTGCTGGAGGCCGGGATCACCCCGATGGCCTGCCTCTATCATTGGGACCTGCCGCAGCCGTTGGAGGACGCCGCCGGGCCGCAGGGCGGCGGTTGGCAGGGGCGCGACATCATCGGGCCATTCGCCGACTACGCCCGAATCGTCGCCGCCCGCTTGGCCGACCGGGTCAAGGAATGGATGATGCTGAACGAGCCGAACGTCGTCGCCATCTTCGGCTATGGCGTGGGCGAGCACGCGCCGGGCCACAAGCTGGGCGAACAGGGCATCCTGCGGGCGCTGCATCACCAGAATCTGGCCCAGGGCGCCGCCCTGCGCGCCATCGCGGCGGAGCATTCCGGCCTGACGCTCGGCACCGTCTTGAACCTGCAACCCAGCGTTCCCGACAGCGCCAAGCCGGAGGACGTCGCCGCCGCCGCCCGTTGGGACGCGGTGTGGAACCGGGTGACGCTGGACGGCGTGCTGCGCGGCGAAATCCCAGCGCTGCTGGCCGAGAAGATGGACAGCTTCGTCCAGCCCGGCGACCTGGAGGCGATCCGCTACCCCATCGACCTGCTGGGCATCAACTACTACTCCCGCATGACGATGAAGCATGAGGAGGGCCACCCCTTCGACGTCTGGTGGGGGGAGGCGCAATGCCGCCGTTGGACCGGCATGGCGTGGCCGGTCCAGCCTGAGGGGCTGTATGATCTGCTCAGCGAATTGCGGACCGACTACGGAAACCCCGCCGTCTTCATCGCCGAAAACGGCTGCGCCTATGACGATGTGCTGTCCGAAGACGGGCAGATCCACGATGCCGAGCGGGTGCTGTATTTCCGAGAGCATCTGGAATCGGTCGCCCAGGCCGTGGCCGAGGGTTGCGACGTGAAAGGCTATCTGTGCTGGAGCCTGCTCGACAATTTCGAATGGGCCTATGGCTTGGCCAAGCGTTTTGGCGTTGTCCGCGTCGATTACGACACGCAAACCCGCACCCCCAAGGACAGCTACCGCTTCCTCAGCGCGGTGGCGAAAAGCGGGAGCCTGTGACGTTTTGCTTGCCGCCACCCTGTACTTTCGACCAGCGCCGTCCTATTCGTTTGTCATACGGAGGATCGCAGACACAGCCCGGACCCCGACATGGACAGCATGACCACCCCGCCCGGCGCCCCGACCAACGACGCCGGGCGCAGCGCCCGCAGC
Source organism: Azospirillum cavernae (assembly GCF_003590795.1). Lineage (GTDB taxonomy): Bacteria > Pseudomonadota > Alphaproteobacteria > Azospirillales > Azospirillaceae > Azospirillum > Azospirillum cavernae. The sequence continues at coordinate 137,353 of NZ_QYUL01000003.1, read as the reverse complement.
TTCACCCGCCGCTTCGTTGATTTCGCCGGCGGCTATTGGACCGGCGAGCGGCGCGTCACGGTGTGGCTGCTGACGGTGACGTTGATCGTGCTGACCGTCGGTCAGGTCGTCGTCCCGGTGCTCATCAACATCTGGAGCGAGCAGCTCTTCGACGCGCTGGAACAGCGGTCCATGGAGCGTTTTTACACGATGATCGGCGCGGTGGTCGTCATCATCGGCTACAACATCGTCAACGCCATGCTGCATCTGCTGGTCAAACGGCGGCTGCAACTGGGCTGGCGGCAATGGCTGACCAGCAAGCTGTTGGAGGATTGGCTGCGGCGGGGGCGGCACCACCAGATCGCCTTTCTGCCCGGCGACCACGACAACCCCGATGGGCGCATCGCCGAGGATGTGCGGATCACGGCGGAGATGGCCATTGATCTTGGCCATTCCCTGACCTATTGCGCGATGCTGCTCATCAGCTTCACCAACATCCTGTGGATGTTGTCGGGCCGCATCAGCGTCACGCTGCTGGACACCGAGCTGACGATTCCCGGCCATCTGCTGTTCATCGCCCTGCTTTACGCCGCCATGGGCACCACCATCGCGCTGCTGGTCGGGCAACCGCTGGTCCGCGCCGTCAACCAGCGCCAGCATTTCGAGGCGGATTTCCGTTTCGGTCTGGCGCGGGTGCGCGAAAACGGGCAGGCGATCGCCCTGCTGCATGGCGAAACCGCCGAACGGAAAAGCCTGACCGGCCTGTTCGCCGAGGTGGCGGCGGGCTGGCACGGGCAGACCCGCGCGTTGGGCAACATGATGCTGTTCAGCGCCACCTATTCGGTGCTGTCGGCGGCCTTCCCCATTCTGGTCGCCGCCCCGCGCTACATCGCCGGAACCATTTCGCTGGGCGTGCTGATGCAGACCTCGCAGGCGTTCCAGCAGACCGTCGGGGCGCTGTCCTGGCCCATCGACAATCTGGCCCGCGCCGCCGAATGGCGCGCCTCGGTCGAACGCGTGCTGAATCTGCATGAGGCGTTGGAGCGGCTGGACCGCGACGTCTGCGGCGTCGCGGAAAACCACATCACGGTGGACCGTTCCGAAGAGCATCACAATCTGATCTGCGACGGGGTCAGCATCCACGACCCCAACGGCAAGCCTTTGGTCCACCGCTTCGATCTGGAGATCCACCAGGGCGACCGGGTGCTGATCGTCGGCGACGCGGCGGCGACGGTGCGCCTGTTCCGCGCGGTGGCCGGGGCATGGCCCTGGGGCAGCGGCCACATCATGTTGCCCAGCCACACCCGCGTGTTTTTCATCCCCGAACGGCCCTATCTGCCGCACGAGACGCTGCGCGCCGTGCTGGCCTATCCGGGAACCGCCAACCCCGCCGACGACGACGTGGCGCGCGAGGCTCTGCGCGACGTCGGCCTGCCCCATCTGGCCGACCAGCTCGACCGGATGGAGGAGTGGGACGAAAGCCTGTCGGTGCCGGAACGCCAGCGCTTGAGCTTCGCCCGCCTGCTGATCCGCCGCCCCGACTGGATTTTCCTGGAAGACGCCACCGATTCGCTGGACATCGACAGCGAGGAGGAGTTGCTCGCCATGCTCAGCCGGAAATTCCCGCACGCCACCGTGCTCACCATCAGCAACCATGGCGGGTTGGCCGCCCACCACACCCGCAAACTGATCCTGGAGCGGAAGAACGGCGCCGTCACCCTGCGCGAGATGCACCAGGACGCCGTCATCAACGACAGCGACACCACCCGGCGCGGCCGCCGGGTCGGTCGGGGGTGAGGGGGAAGGTCGCGTTTGCCCCCTCCCTAACCCTCCCCCGCTTGCCAGCGGGAGAGGGAACTCCGCTATACGCCGACAAGGATCAAGACTCCCTCTCCCGCAACGCGGGGGAGGGCTGGGGAGGGGGCAAACGCAACCTTACCCCCTCCCCGTTCAACCCGGACGCCGAACCCCGTTGATGGTTTCGGCGCGGGCGACCACGTCGGCCAGCGGCTCCACCACCACCGACATGGTGAAGACGGTGGCGTGCAGCAGATGCGCCTCGTCCAGCATCAACCCGACATGGCCGGGGAAAAACACGATGTCGCCATAGGCGAAGGCGACGTCGCGGCCATCGCCGGAGATCCAGGCCCCCAGCCGGTCGTCCTTGCGCTGAATCCCGCTGCTGTGGTGCGACACCACCCCCGCCGCCGCCATGGCGGTCAGCACCAGACCGGAGCAGTCGATGCCGAAGGCGCTGCGCCCGCCCCAGACATAGGGGGTTTCCAGAAAGCGCAGGGCGGTGGCGACATGGTCGCGGGCGGGCGGCGCGTCCGCCGGTTCCAGCCCTTTGCCGAACAGCCACAGCCCATCGCCCACCCCGACCCAACCATTCTCCGCCCGCCCGTCGAGCCGAACCAGCGAGCCGAAACTCAGCGTGCCGACCGGCGGGGCCTTGTGGGTGGGGGCCGGGTGCAAATCGGCCCGCAAGGCGCGAACCCGATGGGTGGGCAACACCGGGTCGGCCTGCGGCGTGCCGGGCGGCAGCCAGCCGACATGCCCGTCAAAGCCGTTTTCCACCTGAAGCCAGCCGTCGCGTTCCTCCAGAACGTGAAAGACCTCGCCGCGAATCATCTCGCTGGTTTGCGGCACGCCCGCACGCGGCTCCTCCAACAGGACGGCGTGCGGGGCGGTGAGTTGACGAATCACGGGCGGCATGGCGGGTGCGTCCAAAGGGGAAATGCAAAGCTGCGGCGTTGACGGGCCTGGGTCAGCCGACGGGCGGGGCGGTGCGGCGGAAGCTGTCGCGGTCGGCCATGCGCGCGAACCACGCGGTCAGGGCCGGGCGGCCCTCGCGCCACGGTTCATGGGCGAAGCGGAAATCCAGATAGCCCAGCGTCGCCAGGACGGCCAGCGTGCCGATGGTCACGCCGTCGCCCAGGCTCGCCGCCTCGGCCTCCAACAGATCCAGGGCGCGCGACACGGCGACGCGCTGGCGCTCCATCCACGCGGCGGATTTTTCGCCCTCGGGCCGGGCGTTTTCCAAACGGCGCAGAATGGCCGCGTCGCACATTCCGTCGGCGATGGCCTGAAGCCGCAAGGCCGCCCAGCGCTCCGGCCCAGCCGCCGGGAACACGGACGGACCCGCGCCGAGCGAATCCAGATATTCGGCGATCACCGGGCTGTCGAACAGGGTGGTTCCATCCTCCAGCGTCAGGGCGGGAACCTTGCCCAGCGGGTTGCCCTGGGGAAGATCGGTGTCCGCCGACCAGGGGTCGGTCGGCTGGCGGGTGATCGACTCCGCCACCCCGCGTTCGATGGCGACCATCATCACCTTGCGCACATAGGGGGAGGTGGCGCTCCAACGCAAATTCATCATCGACCCGGCGTCCTTCCGGCAAACAGGGGGTTAGAAATGGTCCTTGCGTCCGCGCAGCTCGGCGAAGACCCGCTCCGCCGATTCTCCGGCCAAACCGACCGCCGCCGCAACCCCGGAATCGTCGGCGCGCAGAAACGGGTTGGTTTGCTTCTCAAGCCCGACGCTGGTCGGAATGGTCGGCTCGCCACGCGCCCGCAGGGCGGCGACGGCGGCGGCGCGGTCGCTCAGCGCGTGGTTGTCCGGGTCCACCGTCACGGCGAAACGGGCGTTCGACAGGGTGTATTCATGGGCGCAATAGACCCGAGTCGCGTCCGGCAGCGCCCGCAACCGCCGCAACGACGCCCACATCTGCCCCGGCGTCCCTTCAAACAGCCGCCCGCAGCCCAGCGCGAACAGAGTGTCGCCGCAAAACAGCGCCTCGGCCCCGGCGAACCAATAGGCGATGTGGCCCAGCGTGTGGCCCGGCACGGCGATCACCTCGGCGGACAGGGCGCCGAACTCCACACGGTCGCCATCCGCCAGCTTTTGATCGAGCGGCGGCAGCCGATGGGCGTCATGCCCGGCCCCGACCACGGTGAGTCCGCCCCCGGCGCCATAGCGCGCGACCAGCGCCGCCACCCCGCCGATGTGGTCGTTGTGATGGTGGGTCAGGAAGATGTGGCTTGGCGTCCAGCCGCGCCGCTCCAGTTCGGCGATCACCGGCGCGGCGTCGCCGGGATCGACCAGCCCGACCTTGCCGGTGGCGGGATCGCGCAGCACATAGAGGTAATTGTCGGCGAAGGCCGGAACGAGAACGACGTCCACGACTGCGAACTCCCTGCTGTTGCGTTGCGAAACCGTGCTACGCTTGGAGCACCATGTACACCGATATCGTCGATCTGCGGGAGTTCTACGAGTCCGCGCTGGGCCAGATGGCCCGCCGGATGATCCGCCGCCGCATCCGCTGCATCTGGCCCGACCTGCGCGGCCAGATCGTGCTGGGGATCGGCTACGCCACGCCATACCTCCGCCCCTTCATCGGCGAGGCCGACCGGGTCGTCTCGGTGATGCCCGCCACCCAGGGCGTCACCTTCTGGCCGCCAGAGGGGCCGGGCATGGTGGCCTTGGGCGACGAGGCGGATTTGCCCTTTGGCGACAACACCATCGACCGGGTTTTGCTGGTCCATGGGCTGGAAGGGACCGAACAGCTTCGCCCGATGATGCGGGAAATCTGGCGGGTTCTGGCCGGGGGCGGGCGGGTGTTGACCGTCGTGCCGAACCGGCGCGGCCTGTGGGCGCGGGCCGATTGGACGCCGTTCGGCCACGGCTTTCCCTATTCGGCCTCGCAGCTCAAGCAGGTGTTGCGCGACACCATGTTCGTGCCCGAACGCACCGGCCACGCCCTGTTCATGCCGCCCCTGCGCTCCCGCTTTCTGCTGAAGACCGCGCCCGCTTGGGAAGAGGTCGGCGGGCGCTGGTGCAAGGCCTTCGCCGGGGTGACGATGATCGAGGCGTCCAAACAGATCTTCGCCGGGGTGTCGTCGCGCCGGGTGGCGCAACAACCGACGAAACGACGCCTGATCGTGCCGATGCCCGGCGGGGCGGCCCCCGCCGCCCGCCAAGCAACCGATGACGACGCGGCGCCGTCTTACCCGCGCACCTGACGCAGCACGTCGCCAACCCGACCGCCCAGGCCGTTGGCCCGCGACGTGATGTTCTGGCTGAGGCCGCCCAGATCCTCCAACGTCTTGTTGACCGTGCCCAAGGTCTGCTCCGCCCCGACGATCCGCTGTTCGGCGGCCATCGCGTCCTGACGCGAGCGGTCGAGCGTGCGCGACACCTCGGCGGTCAGCATCGCCTGCTCGTCGATGGCGGCGGCCACCGTGCCGTTGATGGTCTGGATCGAGCCGATGGTCGAATGGATGCGGCCCAGCGCCTCGTCCACCGCCGCCGTTTCCTTTTGCAGGTTCGACACCTGATCGGCGATCTGCTTGGTGGCGTCGGCGGTCTGGCGGGACAGCGCCTTCACCTCGTTGGCGACCACGGCGAAACCGCGCCCGGCCTCGCCCGCGCGGGCGGCTTCGATGGTGGCGTTCAGCGCCAGCAGGTTGGTTTGGCTGGCGATGGCGTTGATGAGCTTCACCACGCTGGCGATCTGTTCGGCGGCGGCGCGCAGCGAGGTCATCACCGTGGTGGCGCGGTCGCTGTCCACGGCGGCGGCCTGGCTGATTTCGCGCGCCTTGCTGGTGTCGCCGGAAATCTGCATGGAGGTGGAGGACAGACGGTCGAGCACCCCGGCGATGGCGCTGACCGACCCGTCAACCGCGCGGGCGGCGTTGGCGGCGTCGGCGGTCTGGCGCAGGCAGTCGCCGCCCGCCTTGCGGACGGTGCCGACGGCGGCGTCCAGTTTGCGCCCAGCCTCGGCCATTTCGCTGGCCAGACTGCCGACCTCACGCTCCAGACGGTCGCTCATCTCGCGCAGGATCTTGCCCCGCTGCGCCTCGGCCCCATCGGCGCGCAGCATCGACAGCACCCAATGGCGGGCGACGCGGGCGTAGCGACGGGCCTGATCGGCGGGACCGGCGACGCCGAGCGAGCCGATGCGCTCCCCTTCCATGTCGATGGCGATGTTGTAGCCTTCGCGCATGCTGCCGCCCGATTTGGCGGCCTCGTCCTTGCTGACCGCGCGCTCGTCGATGCGGCGGGCCATGATCTCGGCGGCGATGGCGTGGGTGGAGCCGACCCGTTCGCGGGCGGTCGAGGCGATGATGGCCCCACCCTTGCCCATGAAGGAAACAACGACGTCAAGCTCACGGCCAACGTGATCGCAAATGTCCTGAGCGATGGTGGCGCTGATCTCCAAGACTCTTATCCCCCCTGAATGATCCGCTTGGCGATTGATCGGCCGAGCGATCCGAACGCCCCCGCAATCTTGCGGTTGCCCCACGGTCTTAGGACGATACTATACGCGATCCGTGACGTTTCTGAGTTGAAAGAATGACGCAGCCGACCGTTTTGATTCTTCCGGGCTTGGGAAATTCTGGAACCGAGCATTGGCAAAGCTGGTTGCAAAACCGCATTCCCGGCGCGCACCGGGTGGACCAGGACGAGTGGGACCATCCGGTCCCGGCGGACTGGGTGGCCCGGCTTGAATCCGTCATCGCGGCGACGCCGGGGCGGGTGGTTCTGGTCGCCCACAGCTCCGCTTGCATGATGGTCGCCCATTGGGCGGCGGTCGGCCAGCGCAGCGGCACGGTGGACAAAATTGCGGGCGCGCTGCTGGTCGGTCCGTCCGACGTCGAATCGCCCGAGCGCACGCCGCCCGCCGTTCACGGCTTCGCCCCCGTGCCGACCGATCCGTTGCCCTTCACCACCATGGTGGTCGGCAGCGACGACGATCCCTATTGCGCCACCGAACGGGCTTGCGCCTTCGCCGTGCTGTGGGGGCGGACTTCATCAACGCGGGCGCGGTCGGCCACATCAACGTCGCCTCGGGCTTCGGTCCCTGGCCGCTGGGTGAAACGCTGGTCAAGGAGCTGATGGCGCTGGCCTGAAAGCTTGCCGCCGCCGCGCGTCGGTGCGACACAGGGGCGAATCCCCCGTCCGTCCGGCTTGAAGACATGACCGACACCGCCCCCATCCTCGAAGCCGCCCCGGCCAAGCTGAACCTGTATCTGCACGTCACCGGCAAGCGCCCCGACGGCTTCCACATGTTGGACAGCCTCGCCGCCTTCACCGAGTTGGGCGACGCGCTGACGCTGGAACCGCAGGCGGGGGAACTCACGCTGACGATCACCGGCCCCTTCGCGGCGTCCTTGGTCGGGGAGGATCCCGCCGACAATCTGGTGATTCGCGCCGCCCGGCGGCTGGCCGACACGCTGGGTCGGCGGGCGGAGGGGCGGATCGCGCTGACCAAAAACTTGCCGGTCGCCTCGGGCATCGGCGGCGGGTCCGCTGACGCGGCGGCCTGCCTGCGGGCGTTGGCCCGGCTGTGGGGGCTGCCCGCCGACGCCCCGGTGTTGTTCGAGGTCGCCGCCGGACTGGGGGCCGACATCCCGGTCTGCGTCGTTGGCCGCAGCCGCTATTTCGGCGGCGTCGGCGACCAACTGGCCGCCGCGCCGCCCCTGCCCGAAACCCATGTGGTGCTGGTCAACCCAAACGTGCCCGTGCCGACCCCGGCGGTGTTCAAGGCGCGCGGCGCGGCCCCCTTCTCCCAACCCGCCCGCTTTTCGCAAACGCCAAACGACGCCGCCACGCTGGCCGATCTGCTGCGCGCGCGCGGCAATGATTTGACCGCCCCCGCCCTGACCGTCGCCCCGGTGATCGCCGATGTGCTGAGCGCGCTGGAGCACAGCGACGGCTGTCTGCTGGCCCGCCTGTCGGGCAGCGGCGCCACCTGCTTCGCGCTCTACGCCACAGCGACGGAGGCCGAAAGCGCCGCCGCCCGCATCCGGGCGGCGGAACCGGGCTGGTGGGCGCAGGCAACCCGCCTGCGGTCGGACGATTGCACACCGGGTTGACGCGCCGCGAACGGCATGGCTGCGCTTCGTTTGACGCCGGTTGTCGGCGGCGATTGTTCGTGGTCCCCTGATCCAGCGCGCCTACGCTTGCGCCCCTGTGACCGCCCGCCCCCTTCGGAGCCGCCGCCATGACTTGGCAGACCCTCGCCTTCTTCTTCGCCACCGCTTTTTTCATTTCGGCGACCCCCGGCCCCAACATGCTGCTGGCGATGAGCCTTGGCCTGCGCTTTGGCGCGCGCCGCGCCGCCTGGGGCGGGTTCGGCATGTGCGTCGCCCTGGCGGTGATGGCCACCCTGTCGGCCTTTGGCTTGGGCGCCCTGCTCTCCACCTCCGTCGTCGCTTTCGAGGCGGTGCGCTGGGCGGGCGTGGCCTATCTGACCTGGCTGGGGATCGCCGCGTGGCGCGCGCCGGTGACGGAGGCCGGGCCGCGCGACAGCGACGCCGCCGCGTCGGGCGTTGGCGAGGGGTCCGCCGCCCGGCTGTTCCTGCGCGGCCTGCTGGTCGCCTTCAGCAACCCCAAGGCGCTGGTCTTCATGGCGGCGCTGTTCCCGCAATTCATCGACGCCGCCGCCCCGCTGGCCCCGCAACTGGTGGCGCTGATCGCCGTCATGATGGTCAGCGAGTTCGGTTGGATCATGGCCTACGCCATCGGCGGCGACCGGCTGGCCGCGCGCCTGACCAACGTCACGGCGGCGCGCGCGCTCAACCGCCTGACCGGCGGGCTGATGATCGGGGCCGGCGGCCTGCTGGCGCTCGCCCGCCGGGTCTAAGCCGCGCCGTCAAACGCGGCGCGGGCGGACGACGTGCTTGATCTCCTGGAAGGCCGCCAGCCCCCAGGGGCCAAGCTCCCGCCCGACTCCGCTGCGCCGCCAGCCGCCCCAGGACGCTTCGACGAAGACCATTTGCGGGCAGTCGATCCAGACGACGCCGACCTCCAACGCCGCCGCCACCCGCTCGGCCCGCGCGTCGTCGCCGGTGACGACGGTGGCGACCAGACCGAAATCGCTGTCGTTGGCCAACCGCACCGCCTCCTCCTCGTCCGCGAAGGGTTGGACGCAGAGCACCGGGCCGAAAATCTCCTCCCGCCACAGGGCGCTGTCGAGCGGCGCGCCGGTGAGGATCGTCGGCTCGACGAACCAACCCTCCGCCCGGTCCGCCGGAACGCCGCCGCCAGTCACGATTGTCGCCCCGTCCGCCAGACCTTGGCGGATCGCCGCCAACACCTTGTCGCGCTGCGCCCGCGTGGTCAGCGGCCCCATGGTCGTCTCCGGCTCCAGCCCCGGCCCCAGCCGCAGGCCCCGCGCCAAGGCGGTCAGACGATCCAACAGGGGTTGCATCACGCTGGCCTCGACCAGCAACCGCCCGGTGGCTGAACACATTTGCCCGGCGTTGGTGAAGATTCCCGACGCCGCCAGCTCCGCCGCGTGGTCAAGGTCGGCGTCGGCGAACACCACAATCGCCGATTTGCCGCCCAACTCCAGCGACACCCGTTTCGTCCCGCGCGCGGCGGCGGCCATCACCCGTTCGCCCACCGCGTTCGATCCGGTGAAGGAGATTTTCGCGATCTTCGGGTGCGCGCACAGCGGCGTCCCCACCGAATCCCCCGTGCCGGGCAGGATGTTGAGCACGCCGGGCGGCAACCCGGCCTCTTGCGCCAAGGCCCCAAGCTCCAGATCCAGCGGCGCCGTGATCTCCGACGGTTTCAGCACCACCGCGCAACCGGCGGCCAGCGCCGGGGCGACCTTCCAGGCCGAGGTGACGAGGGGGAAGTTCCACGGCGTGATGAGCGCCGCCACCCCCACAGGCTCCCGCCGCAGAACCGCGTCGAAACCGGGATCGGCCAACTCGACCGGGGCGTTCCGCTGGTCGTCAAGCTTGCGGGCCAACCCGGCGTAATAGGCGAAGGTCGTGGCGGAATCGGCCAGATCGACCCGCGCCTCGGCCAGCGGTTTTCCGTTGATCCGGGACGACAGGCGGGCCAGCTCCTCCGCCTTCGCGCGCAGCCCCTCGGCGATGGCGTCGAGGAAAGCGGCGCGCGCCGCCCCGCTGGTCCGCGACCAGGAAGGAAAGGCCGCCGCCGCCGCGCTCACCGCCGCCTCGACATCCTCCGGCCCGCCCGCCGCGACTTGGTGAATGATCTGGCCGGTGGCCGGATCGCAAACCGGCAACGTCCCGCCGGTCCCAGCGGTCCAGCGCCCGTTGATGAACAGTTGGTCACGCATGGGGTGGTTGTCCTTTGGATGGCGCGGGGTGAGTGACGGTTTTGATTTTTTGACACCGATGAACACAGATGGACACAGATGAACGGGGATGCATTTCCCCCATCCAGAAAGTGACATCCAGAAATCGTTTTGAGAATCTGTCTTATTTCATCTGTGTTCATCTGTGTTCATCGGTGTCAACACCCTCACTCCCCAAAACCTGCGCGTTCGTCGATTTCCAGCACCGTCGGCACGTCCCGCCCCGCCGCCTCGCGCAGCGCGGCGCGGAGGTCGGTCGCGCCCGTCACCCGGCGACCGGCGCAGCCGAAGCCCTGGGCCAGCGTCACGAAATTCGGGACCACCAGATCGACGCCGATCGGTTCGATTCCGCGATCCATCATGTAGCCCCGGATTTCGCCGTAACCGCCGTTGTTCCACAGGATCACGACCACCGGCGCGCGGGCTTCCACCGCTGCGGCCAGTTCGGTCAGGGTGAACAGCGCCCCGCCGTCGCCGACCAACGCCACCACCGGGCGGGCGGGGGCGGCGATCTTCGCGCCGATGGCGGCGGGCAGGCCGTAGCCCAGCGTCCCATACCCCGTGCTGGCGTTGAAGAAGGAGCGCGCCGCCTCGGGCCGGAAAAACAGGTTGGCGGCGTAGACCGGCTGCGTCGAATCGCCGACGATGATCGCCCCCGGCAAGGCCGCGTCGATGGCGTCCATCAACCGACGGTGCGGCGCGATCCAGGCCGGTTGTTGGGCGTCCATCCGCACGCGCAACTCCGCCGCCCGGCCCGCGCCATCCGACGCGCCGCCGCTCTCCACCGCCGCCAGCAACGCCGACAGCGCCAGCCGGGCGTCCGCCACCATCGGCACGGCGGCGCGGAACTGGCGCACCAGTTGCTCGGGATCCAGGTCGATGCGGATCAGCGCGCCGTTGATCGCCAGCGGCGTCGGGCCGGGATAATGCTCCGTCTCGCCGAACTCGGTTCCGACCGCCAGCACGACGTCGGCGTCGCGCAAGGCGTGACGCAACGGCTCCGCCGCCATGTTCTCGCCCGCCGCCAGCGGATGGCCGCGCGGAATCAAACCCTTCGCGTTGATCGTGTTGATGACCGGCAGGCCCAGCCGCTCGGCCAGCGCCATGGCGACGTCGCCAGCCTCGACCGCGCCGCCGCCCAGCACCATCAGGGGCGACCGCGCCGCGCGCAGCAGCGCCGCCGCGCGGGCCACCGCCGCCGGATCGGGGGCCGGACGCCCCGGCAGCGGCCACGCCGCGCCCAAAAGACCGTCCGCCGCAAGATCCCCCGCCAGTTGGGCGATGACGTCCACCGGGATTTCCAGATGAACCGGGCGGGGCCGGGCGCTGGCGAACAGGGCGAAGGCGCGGGCCAGCGCCTCGGCCAACTGGACGGGATGCAGGATGGTTTGGCTGAAGGCCGCCACGCCCGCCGCCATGGCGCGCTGACTCGGCAACTCGTGCAACCGCCCCTGCCCCGCGCCGAGATGCTCCGTGCGGTTGACGCTGGAGATCACCAGCATCGGCACGCTGTCAGCGTAGGCTTGGCCCATCGCCGTCAGAATGTTGGTCAACCCCGGCCCGGTGATGGTGAAGCAGACCCCCGGCTTGCCGGTGACGCGGGCGTAGCCGTCGGCCATGAAGCCCGCCCCCTGCTCGTGCCGGGGCGTCACATGGCGGATGCCGGTCGCGGGCAGGCCGCGATACAGCTCCACATTGTGGACGCCGGGAATGCCGAACACGGTGTCCACGCCGTAGGCTTCCAACAGACGGGGCAGCAGTTCCCCAACCGTCAAGCCGCCGCCGCTCATGACGCGCGCCGCCGCTTCAGCGCGTCGACCGACAGGCACAGGATCTCAAACAGCATTTGCGCGCCCGCCTGGGCGGTGTTGCTGGTCGCGTCATATTGCGGGGCGACCTCCATCACGTCGCCGCCGATCACGTCCAGACCAATCAGGCCGCGCAGAAGTTCCAGCGCCTCGCGCGTCGTCAGCCCGCCGATTTCCGGCGTGCCGGTGCCGGGCGCGAAGGCCGGGTCCAGCCCGTCCACGTCGAAGCTGACATAGACCGGGCCGCCGCCGACCACGCGGCGGGCCGTTTCAATGGCGGCCTCGATGCCCTTTTTCTGGACGTCCTCGGCGTGGATCACCGTCATGCCGCTGTCGTAGGAGAATTCCCACAGATATTCGGCGTTGCCGCGAATGCCGATCTGCACCGTGCGTTCGGGGTCGAGCACGCCGTCCAGCACCGCCTGACGGAACGGGCCGCCATGATGGAACTTCGCCCCTTCGTAATCGCCGCTGGTGTCGCAATGGGCGTCGATGTGGACCAGCCCAACCGGCTGGTCGCGCCCGATGGCGCGCAGGATCGACGCGGTGATCGAATGATCGCCGCCAACGGTCAGCGGGATGACGCCCGCGTCCTTGATCCGGCTGTAGAAGGCGAACAGGTCGGCGTGGCACTGGTCCAGGCTGAAGCGGCTGGTGAACGGCACGTCGCCGATGTCGGCCAATTTGCAATCCGCCGCCGGAACCATGCGCAGGGCGTGTTCGTAGGGGCCGATGCGCTCCACCGCGCGGACCGCGCGCGGGCCAAGCCGGGCGCCCGCCCGGTTGGTGACGCCCAAATCCATCGGCGCGCCGATCAAGGCGATGTCGAGGCCAGCGAAATCGACGAAATCCGCCGCGTCGGGGCGATAGGGCGCGTCCAGCAGGGTCGGCGCGCCCGCGTAGGGCAGCGACCGCTTGTCGCCATCGGTGAATTGCAGCGCGGCGACGCGGGCGAATTCAGGATCGAAAATGTCCCCGCCCGACGCGTTGGCGTAACGGTCGCGCAGGCGTTGCAGTTTGGCGGCGTCGATCATGGAATGAGAACCTTTCGGATCAGCAGTCGTGGTTCGGGATTCGCTGGTCAGCGACCCTGGTTTGATGATCGCTGGTCAGCGATCATCGGCGGACCACGCGCCAAGCAGTTTGGGAAGGTCGCCAAAGCGGGCGATCAGGCCGAAGACCAGCGCGGCGACGGCGACGAACAGCACGGCGATGGCCGCCATGGTCGGGGTGTAGCCGTAACGCAGCGCGTTGAAGATCTTGACCGGCAGCGTTTCCATCGTGAAGCCGACGGTCATGTAGGTAATGATGTATTCGTTGAGCGACAGCACGAAGGCGAAGGCGAAGCCGGAGATCACGTAGGGACGGATCAGCGGGATCACCACGGTGCGCAGCACGGTGCGGTCGTCCGCCCCCATGGTCGCCGCCGCTTCGACCAATGTCGGGTCGATGGCGGAAAAGCCCAGCGTCACCGTCACCAGCGGCAGGGTGACGAAGAAAATGCCGTGGCTGACCACCACCGTCCACGCCTCCCCGTAAAAGCCGGTCGAGGTCCAGAAGCCCAGAAAGCCAAGCGCGGTGATGACCGGCGGCAGGACAAACGGCATCAGCCCCAGCGCGTGGATCACCTTGGCCCACGGCGCGTGGAAGCGCCACAGGAACCAGGCCAGCGGAAAGGCGACCAGCACCGCCAGCGCCGCCGACAGGCTGGCCACCAGCAGGCTGGCCTCCAGCGCGTCGCGCCAACCATGATCGGTGAAGATCTCGGCGTACCAGCCGAGCGAGAAGCCTTGCGGCGGGAAGGTCAGCGCCTTTTTGCCATTGACCGAGACCCCGGCCACCACGACCAGCGGCAGCGCCAGAAACAGGGCGACGGCGGACAGGAACAGACGGTTGAGAAAGACGCTCATGCCGCGTTCTCCTTCTTGCCGACCAGCAGCGACAGACCGACCAGCCCCAGGCTGACCAGCACCAGAAACACCGCCATCGCGGCGGCGAAGGGCATGTTCGCCTGAAACAGCGCCTGATCGGTGATGAGCACCGACAGCGTCCAATGCTGCGGACGGCCCAGCAATTGCGGCAGCAGATAGCAGCCCAGCGCGAAGACGAAGACCATGATGAGGGTGGCGACGATGGTGTTGCGCAGGGCCGGAACCACCACGGTGAAAAAGCTGTTGAGCGGGGAGGCCCCCAAGGTGCGCGCCGCCTCCGTCAAGGTCGGGTCAAGCCGGGAGAGCGCCGGATACAGCACCAGCACCGTGTAGGGAAAGGCTTGGTAAACGATGCCGGTCAACACCGCCCCCAGGCTGGGCGACAGCGAGGTTGGGGCGTCCAGCAGCCCGACCATCACCAGCAGATTGCTGATCCCGGCGTTGGCCGACAGCAGCGTCGCCCAGGCGAAGCCGATGATGACCTCCGACAGCGACAGCACCGACAGCAGAAAGACCAGCCACAGCACTTGGGTCCGCCGCCGCAGCCGGGTCAACAGATAGGTGAAGGGAAAGGCCAGCGCCACCGACACAACGGCGACGCCCGCCGCCAGCATCATGGAAAAGCTGAGCACCCGTCCGAAAAAGACCGACAGAAAACGCGCGTAGTTCGACCAGACGAAGGCCGGTTCGTAAAAACCGCCCTCGATCCGCTGAAAGAAGGACACCGCGATCATCAGCCCGAACGGCACGGCGAAGAACAGCAGCAGCATCACGGCGGGAAAGGCGATGGGGCCGTAATCGGCGGCCCGCCGGGGCGGTTGCCGCATCATGATTCCAGCACCACGCAGGAGGCGGGCGGCAGTTCCACCCCGACCAACTGGCCCGGCTCGACGTCCGGTCGGTCCTGCGGGGTGGCGACGGCGATCATCTCGCGCCCGGCCACGTCGATCCGCAACTCGACGTGCGAGCCGAGATCGCGGACGAAGGAGACGGTGCCGGGCAGCCGGTTCGGCCCGGCGGCGTCGCGGTGGACGCGCAGCTCCTCGGGCCGGACGGAAATCGTCGCCTCGCCGCTTGGCGGCAGGCCGGGCAACGCCAGCGCCCCGCCCTCCACCGCCAGCGCCCCGCCGGAGACATGGCCGCGCAGCAGGTTGGTCATGCCGATGAAATCGGCGACGAAGCTGTCGGCGGGGCGGCGGTAGACCTCGATGGGCGAGGCCGCCTGACGGACGCGGCCCTGCGACATCACCACGACCAGATCGGCCATGGTCATCGCCTCGCGCTGGTCGTGGGTGACGACGATGGTGGTGATGCCCAGCCGCTCTTGCAGCAGCTTCAATTCGATCTGCATCGCCTCGCGCAGCTTGGCGTCCAGCGCCGAGAGCGGCTCGTCGAGCAGGAACAGTTTGGGCGACAGGGCCAGCGCGCGGGCTATGGCGATGCGCTGGCGCTGGCCGCCCGACAATTGCGACACGGCGCGGTCGGCGACGCCGGGCAGCCGGACCAGCGCCAGCAACCGTTCCACCTCGCGCCCCTGGTCGGCCTTGGACACGCCCCGGATGCGCAGGGGGTAGGCGATGTTCTCGCCCACCGTCAGATGGGGAAACAGCGCCAGCGATTGGAACACCATGCCAAAATTGCGCTGGTGAGCCGGTTTGTGGGTGATGTCGGTTCCGTCGAGACGGATGCGCCCCTCGGTCGGGCTGTCCAGCCCGGCGACCATGCGCAACAGCGTGGTCTTGCCGCAACCAGACGGGCCGAGCAGGCAGACGAACTGACCATGCGGAATGGTCAGATCGGTGCGCTGCAAGGCGGTGAAGGAACCGTAACGCTTGACGAGACCGTCGAGGGCGAGACCGGACATGGGGCATTCCCGAAATGGCGTGGTGACGTCGGATTGTTTCCCTCTCCCGCCTCGGGAGAGGGTGGCCCGCAGGGCCGGGTGAGGGGGTTCCGAGAATCCCGATGGTCCGATCCTGGACGAACCCCTCACCCTTCCCGCGTCGCGGGCCCCTTCCCTCTCCCAGAGGGAGAGGGAGAAACAGGCCCCCCCTTACCCGACGATCAATTCCGTCCATTTCTGGTTCAGCCAGTCGGCCTTGCTCAGATACAAATCATAGCGCGGGATGATCGGCGCGATGTCGCTGGACACCCCGGCGAACTCGGCGTCGGTCAGATCGGTTTTCTTGCGGTCGATGGTGGGCGCGGTGCCGACCTTGCGCGACAGCAACGCCTGGATTGACGGCTGGCACATGTAGTTGATGAAGACATGCGCCTGTTCGGACTTCTTCGACGCGCGGCTGACCGCCCAGCTTCCGGAATCGGTGATTCCACCCTCTTTCGGGAAGGTCGAGCGCACCGGATGGCCGTCGGCCACCGCCAGCCCGGTGACGTCGTGGTAATATTCGCCCATCGGCACCTCGCCCGCCTTCAACGCGGCCTCGAACTGCGCCTCGTCGCGATACCACAGCTTCACGTTCTTGCGCAGTTCGCTCAGCTTTTTGAAGCAGTCGAGCTGCCCGGCTTCGGTGTCCAGATGCTTGGTGCCGCCAAAGAAGGTCGCCGCCGTCACTTCCAGCAGGAAGGAGTTCGACACCAGCGCCATCAGGCCAAGCTGGTCCTTGCGCTTCTCGTCCCACAGCGCCGCCCAGGAGGTCGGAGCCTCGGGGATCGCCTTGGTGTTGGAGACCAGCGTGATGTACCACGACACCGCGCCGACGCCCGCCACCTTGCCGTCGGGGTATTTGTTGAGCAGATGCGGCAGCACCGCCGCCGCGTTGGGCAGCTTGGCGAGATCCAGCGCCGTCCACAGCTTGGCGTTGATGCCCTTCAACATGCCGACCTGGGCGATCATCGACACGTCGGCGGGGGCCTGGTTGGCGCGGGCGGCCTGCTCCAACTGGACGAGCCACGCGTCGCCGGTCGGCTCGGCGACCGATTCCACGGCGATGCCGGTCGCCTTGGTGAAGTCCGGGAAGATGTGCTTGTCAAAGCTGTCTTTGAAATAGCCGCCATAGACGCCGACCTTCAGCGTTTCCGCCGCGCGCAACACGCTGGGCGCCGCCATCAACCCGGCGACCGCCGCGCCGCCCGCCAGAACGCTGCGGCGGCTGACCCGCAAACCGCCAAGGCTGCTGTTCTTTTCCATCGTGAAACTCCCCGTGAATGCTCCCATGACGCCCGTTCGACGGCCATTTTTGTACGATGCTTGCGCTTTGGCGCGTGGCTTGGAACGGCGTCAATCCTCACTAACCGGCGGGACCGTCGGGAAGAATAGGGATTCACGGAAACTTGCTTTGATGGCCGTCAAACTAATCGGCTGACAGAGCGCGGCGGCTGGGTACAGTGTGGTCCGCAAGAATGACCGCCGCCAAGGAACGCGACCGATGCCGACCAGCCCCCACGCCGACCACAGCCCGGATCTGTTCGACCGTTTGGCGCGCGACGGGGCGGCGGAGTGGGCGCGCTACGTCGATCACCCCTTTGTGCGCGGCATGGGCGACGGCAGCCTGCCCGAGGCGGCCTTTCGTCATTATCTGGTGCAGGATTACCTGTTCCTGACCCATTTCGCCCGCGCCTACGCCCTGGCCATCTACAAGGGCCGCAATCTGGCCGAGATGCGGGCGGCGCTGACCGGGTTGAAGGCGATCCTGGACGTGGAGATGGATCTCCATGTCGGGCTGTGCGCCGGTTGGGGCGTCGCGCCGGAGGAGTTGGAGCGCGCGCCGGAAGCCAAGGCGACCATGGCCTACACCCGGTATGTGCTGGAAACCGGGCTGCGGGGCGATCTGCTCGACCTGCACGTCGCGCTGGCCCCCTGCGTCATCGGCTACGCAGAAATCGGAAAAACGCTCGCCGCCCGCGCGGACGCGCAGGCGGCGAGCAACCCCTACCGGGTGTGGATCGCGGAATATTCCAGCGACGCCTATCAGGCGGTGGCGACCGCCGCACGGCAAAACCTGGACCGGCTCGCCGCCGACAGCCTGACCGCGTCGCGCTACCCCCGCCTGCTGACCATCTTCCAACAAGCCAGCCGCCTGGAGGCCGACTTCTGGGACATGGGCCTGACGTTGGCGGATTGAGAAACTGACGGAACCCAGACTTGCAAAGCTCTGGCGATGGCTTGCCCCCTCCCCGGCCCTCCCCCGCGTTGCGGGAGAGGGAGCCTGGCCCCTTGTCGGCGTGCGGCGGAGTTCCCTCTCCCGCGAAGCGGGGGAGGGTTAGGGAGGGGGACAGGCGCGCGAAACAAGCGCGATCCTACAAACGAATCAGGCCGCCTCGTCCTTCAGAACGCCCCGGCGGATCTGGTCGAGTTCGATGGATTCGAACAGGGCCTTGAAGTTGCCCTCGCCAAAGCCCTCGTTGCCCTTGCGCTGGATGAACTCGAAGAAGATCGGGCCGATGACGGTCTGGGTGAAGATCTGCAACAGCAGGCCCTGGCCCTGCGTCGGCGCGCCGTCGATCAGGATGCGGTTCTGGCGCAGCCGCTCCAAATCCTGGCCATGGCCGGGAACCCGCGCGTCCACTTGATCGTAATAGGCGTCCAGCGTGTCCTGGAACGGCGTGCCGAAGCCGCGCAGGAACTCCACCGTGTGGATGATGTCCTCCGTGCCCAGCGCGACATGCTGGATGCCCTCGCCGTTGTAATCGCGCAGATACTCGACGATCTGCGATTTGTTGTCGGAGGATTCATTGATCGGAATGCGGATCTTGCCGCAAGGGCTGGTCATCGCCTTCGACCGCAAGCCGGTCAGCTTGCCTTCGATGTCGAAGTAACGAACCTCGCGGAAGCCGAACAGGCGGGTGTAGAAATCGCCCCACTCCTCCATCCGCCCGGTGTGGACGTTGTGGGTGAGATGGTCGATGTAGGTCAGACCGGCCCCGACCGGGCGTTGATCGACTCCGGGGAACGGCACGAAATCAACCTCGTAGATGTCGCCGCGCGCGCCATAACGGTCCACCAGATAGATCAACGAATCGCCGATGCCCTTGATCGCCGGGATGTTCAACTCCATCGCCCCGGCGCGCGTCTCGATGCCCCACGCCCCCAGATCGACCGCCCGGCGGTAGGCCGCCGCCGCGTCGCCGACGCGAAGGGCGATGGCGCAGATGCTGGGGCCGTGCAGCGCGGCGAAGTTGCGCGGAAAGCCGGTCTGTTCGGCGTTGATGATGAAATTGACGTCGCCCTGGCGGTACAGGATGACGTTTTTCGACCGATGGCGGGCGATGGCGGTGAAGCCCATCTGTTCAAACAGGCGGCCCAACGCCTGGGTGTCCGGCGCGGTGAATTCAATGAACTCGAACCCGTCGGTCTGCATCGGGTTTTCCCACAAATCGGCCATGGTCGCGTCTCCGGGATGTCGGTTGCTGGGCCGCCGCGAAGGGGCGGCGCGTCATGTCCTCAGCATGCCGGATTGTTGGTGAAAAGAGCTGTCAATCCACTCGCCGGAATCCGGGATCTTTGGTAGGATTTTCCGATCAATCCGCCAGACACGGAAAATTCACCCGATGGCATCCGCCCTTTCGGAGATCGACGTCAAAATCCTCAACGCCTTGCAGGAGGATTCCCGCCTGACGGTGCAGGAGCTGGCCGACCGCGTGGCCCTGTCGGCGTCGTCCTGCTGGCGTCGCCTGCGCTCGTTGGAGGACACTGGAGTCATCCGCCGTTACACCGCTCTGGTCGATCCGAAAGCCGCGTCGGTCGGCGAGTGCGTCTTCGCCCATGTCACGCTGGAACGCCATTCCGCCGAAACCGCCGCCATCTTCATCGAGGCGGTGCGCAAGCGGGCCGAAGTGTTGGAATGCTACGCGGTGTCGGGCGACGCCGATTATTTGCTGCGCGTCGCCGTCGGCGAAATCGCCGATTACAACCGCTTTTTGGAGGAGTTCGTCTTTCATCTGCCCTTTCAGGTCCGCATCCGCTCCAACTTCGCCCTGAAGGAAATCAAATACGAAACCGCCCTGCCGCTGCGCCCGACCGCGCGGTGAGGCGCCAAAGCGTGCTATCCAGGGCCTCGCCACCGACCGGACCCCGCCTGCGACCATGACCGCCCCCTCCTCCCCCGCCGCCCTGTTGGCGTCCGCGCTGGCCCGTCACCGCGCGGGCGATTTGGTTGGGGCGGAACAGGGCTACCGCGCCATTCTGGCCGCCGACGCCAACCAACCCGACGCGCTGCATCTGCTGGGCGTTCTGGCCCACCAATGCGGCCATCATGAGGAGGCGGCGCGGCTGATCGGGCAAGCGGCGGCGCTGCGCGGCGACGTTGCCGAGCACCACGCCAACCATGGTTTGGCCCTGCACGCGCTGGGACGGCTGGAGGAGGCCGAGGCCGCCTACCGCCGGGCGCTGGCCCTTCGGGAAACCTACCCGGAGGCGCACAACAGCCTGGGCAGCGCCCTGCAAGAGCGCGGGCGGCTGGACGACGCCATCGCCCATTACCGCCGCGCCCTGGATCTGAACGGGGCCTATGCGGAGGCCTGGATCAATCTCGGCACAGCGTTGCACGCCGCCGACGATTTGGCCGGGGCCGAAGCGGCGCTGCGCCGCGCCTTGCGGCTGGATCCCGCCAACCCGCTCGCCCACACCAACCTTGGCGTCGTGCTGAAGGAGGGCGGTCGGCTGGATGAGGCCAACGACGCCCATCGCGAGGCGTTGCGGCTGGCCCCTGAGGACGCCGAAATTCTGGTCAACCTCGCCCTGCTGCGCGAGGCGCAGGGGCAGCCGGACGAGGCCGAACGCCTCTACCGCGCGGCCTTGCGCATTGATCCGGCCTTTCCGCTCGCCCGCTGGAATCTGGCGCTGCGACGCTTGGCGCTTGGCGATCTGGCCGAAGGGCAAGAGTTGTACGAAGCGCGCTTCGCCTCCCGCCGGGTGCAGGGCGGGCGGGATTTCACGATTCCCCGGTGGGAGGGCGGCGATCCGGCGGGACGGAGGATTCTGGTTTGGCGCGAGCAGGGCCTGGGCGACGAGTTGATGTTCGGCGGGCTGCTGCCCGATCTGGCGGCGCGGGTCGGCGCGCTGGTGGTCGAATGCGACGCCCGGCTGGTCCCGTTGCTCGCCCGCTCCCTGCCCACCGCCACCGTGCGCGCGCCGACCGCCTATCCGATGGACGCCGACGCCCACATCGCCATGGGAAGCTTGCCCGCGCTGTTGCGGCGCAGGCTGGCCGATTTTCCGCCGCAAGCGGGTTGGCTGCGCCCCGACCCGGCGCGGGTCCCGCTTTGGGCCGAACGCTTGGCGGCGCTGGGGCCGGGATTGCGCGTCGGAATCTGCTGGGGCAGCCAGCGGGTGATTGGGGAGCGCAAACGCTCCTACACCGCGTTGGCCGATTGGGCGCCGCTGTTGGCGCTGCCGGGAATCACCCTCGTCTCGTTGCAGTATGACGGGCGGGAGGCGGAAATCGCGCAGGCCGAGGCGCGATTCGGCGTTCGCTTGCGCCGTTGGCCCGACGCCGATTTGAAAAACGATCTGGAAACGGCGGCGGCGCTGACCGCCAACCTGGATTTGGTGGTGACGGTGGCAAGCTCCGTCGGCGAGATGGCCGGGGCGCTGGGCGTGCCGGTCTGGCGCTTTGGCGGGGCGGGCGACTGGACGGCACTGGGGACCCGCGTGCGCCCCTGGTTCCCCAGCCAACGGCTGTGGAGCGCGCAGCCCGGCGAAAGCCTGCCGGATGTGCTGGCGCGGATCGCCGACGCGTTGCGTCGGCTGTCGGTCCCCCCGGATCCCCGCCCCGCCCTTTTGCCCGACCTTCTCGCTGACCTTCTCTCCGAGGCCCGCCGCCATCACGACAGCGGCCAATGGCCGGACGCCGAAAAACTCTATCAGCGCGTCCTGGAACGGGATTCCGAAAACGCGGAGGCGTTGGAGGGCTATGGCTGGCTCGGTCAACAGGCCGGGCGACCGGACATCGCTGAAACCCTGCTGACCCGCGCCATCGCCGCCCAACCCACGGCGCAGCGCCACAAACGCCGAGCGCTGGCCTTCCAAACGCTGGGCGCCAGGAACGAGGCCGAGCGGGATTGGCGAACCGCCGCCGCGCTCGCCCCCGACGATGTGGAGGCGTTGGGCAGCCTGGGCGCGCTGCGCTTGACGCGGGGCGACGCCGACGGCGCGGCGCACGCGACGCGGGACGCCCTGCGCCACGCCCCCGACCATGCCGGGCTGCACGCCAATCTGGGCTTGGCGCTCCACGCGGCGGGGGGGGACGGCGGCGCGGCGTTGCGGCGGGCGTTGGCGCTCGATCCCGCCTTGGCCGAAGCCTGGAACGGACGCGCGGCGGCGGAACCGCCCGCCTCCGCCGAGACCGCCGCCCGCCGGGCGCTGGTCCTGCGAGCTGATTACCCGGAGGCGCTGAGCAACCAGGGCGTCGCCCTGCTCAACTTGGGGCGGGCGGACGCGGCGGCGACGGCGCTGCGCGCGGCCTTATGGCGGCGGCCTGACGACGGGCGGACGCTCGGCAATCTGGCCCTTGCCTTGGAGCAGGCGGGCGACGACGGCAAGGCCGGGTTGGTCTGGTGGCGGATTCTGCTGCTCGACCCCGGATCGCCGACCGGCTGGGCCGGTCTGGCCGATTTGCGCCAGCGCCAGGGGCGTTTGGACGGCGCGTTGAAGGGCTGGGACCGGGCCTTGACCCTCGCGCCGGGCCGGGCGGATTGGCGCTACAACCAGGGCAACGCCCTGCACGCCGCCGGACGCCCAAGCGAGGCCGACGCCGCCTATCGGCTGGCGGTGGAAACCGATCCGTCGCTGACCCTCGCCGCGTTCAATCAGGGCTACGCGGCCTTGGCGCGCGGCGATCTGGCGACCGGCTGGGCCGGGTTGGAGGCGCGCTTCGCGTCCGGCCAAGCCCTGCCCGACCGCAGATTTCGCATTCCGGCCTGGGACGGCGGCGATCTGTCCGGGCGCACCATCCTGGTTTGGCGCGAGCAGGGGGTGGGCGACGAGTTGATGCACAGCGCCTGTTACGCCGATTTGATCGCGCGGGCCGGACGGGTGGTGATCGAGGCCGACTCAAGGTTGGTTCCGCTCTTCGCCCGCTCCTTCCCCACCGCGCTGGTCCGCCCGGCGACGGAGGAGCCGCAGGACGTGGATCTTCAGGTGGCGGCGGGGTCGCTGCCGCTGCGGATTCGTTCTCGTTTGAGCGATTTTCCACCCCGCGCCGGATGGCTGATCGCCGACCCGGCGGCGGTCGCGCGCTGGCGCGGCGTGTTGTTCCCCCACCCTAACCCTCCCCCGCTGGGCGGGGGAGGGGATGGCGCGCGCACCGACACGCACGCAACGGTTCAACCCCCTCCCCCGCCCAGCGGGGGAGGGCCGGGGTGGGGGCCTGCGCCTCAGACATCATCTCCCGCTCTCGTCATCGGCCTGTGTTGGCGCAGCCGTTTCATGAGCGCCACGCGGGCGGCGAACTACACCACGCTCGACCGCTGGGGGCCGATCCTGACCCTGCCGGGGTTGCGCTTTGTGAATCTGCAATATGACGAGTGCGAGGCCGAATTGGCCGACGCCGAAGCCCGTTTCGGGATCCGCATTCTGCGCCCGGGCATCGACCTGCTGAACGATCTGGACGGCGCGGCGGCCCTGACCTCGGCGCTGGATCTGGTGATTTCCGCCGGAACGTCGGTGGCGGAAATGGCGGGCGCGCTGGGCGTGCCCGTGTGGCGGGTCGGTCCCGCCGGGGAATGGACGGCGCTGGGAACCGGCTGCCGCCCCTTCTACCCCGCGATGCGGCTGTTCACGCCGCCGAAAAACGGCACGCTCGACGACGCGCTGGGCGCCGTCGGGCATGCCTTGACTCAGATCACCAGGCCGGAACGACGGCGTTCTTGAATTTGGTGAGGATGAACTCCTTCACCTCGGCGCTCTGATAGACCTTCACCAGCTTGGCCACCCACGGCTTGTCCTTGTCGGCCTTGCGGACGGCGATGATGTTGGCGTAGGGGCTTTCCGCCGCCTCGCGCGCGATGGCGTCCTTGACGGGATCCATGCCCGCTTCGATGGCGTAGTTGGTGTTGATCGCCGCCGCCGTCACGTCGTCCAGCGAGCGCGGCAGTTGCGCGGCGTCCAGCTCGACGATCTGGAGCTTCTTGGGATTCTCGACGATGTCGATGGGCGAGGCCTTCAGCGTGCCGCCGTCCTTCAGCTTGATGAGGCCCTTGGCCTGCAACAGCAGCAAAACGCGGCCGCCGTTGGTCGGGTCGTTGGGGATGGCGACCTTGTCGCCGACGGCCAGATCGTCCAGGCTCTTGAGCTTCTTGGAATAGATGCCGATGGGGAAAACCACCGTCTTGGCGACGCTGACGATCTCGTAACCGCGATCCCGAACCTGATTGTCGAGATAGGGCTGATGCTGGAACGAGTTGGCGTCCAGATCGCCCTGCGACAGCGCTTGGTTGGGGATCACATAGTCGGAGAATTCCAGCACCTGAAGGTCCAGGCCTTCCTTGGCGGCCAGCGGCTTGACGACTTCCAGAATCTGGGCGTGCGGGCCGGGGGTGACGCCGATCTTCAGGCTTTCCGCCATCGCCGCGCCCAAAGGCGCGCCAAGGGCGATGGCGACGGTGGCGGCGCCGGCCAGCAGGGCCGTCAGCGAACGGATACGCAGCATCACGAACTCTCCTCAGACTTTCAGATGTCGTTTGTTGACGCGGCGGGCGATCCAATCGCCCGTCGATTGCACGATTTGCACCAGCAC
The DNA here is from genome assembly GCF_003590795.1 of Azospirillum cavernae. Taxonomy (GTDB): domain Bacteria; phylum Pseudomonadota; class Alphaproteobacteria; order Azospirillales; family Azospirillaceae; genus Azospirillum; species Azospirillum cavernae. Next base: position 112,826 of record NZ_QYUL01000003.1, on the reverse strand, counting down.
GATCAGCACCACGACCACCGCCAGCATCACTTCCGGCAGGAAGCGTTGATAGCCGTAGCGGATGCCCAGATCGCCCAGACCGCCGCCGCCGACCGCGCCGACCATCGCCGAATAGCCGATCAGGCTGACCGCCGACAGGGTCAGACCCATGGCGATGGCGGGCATCGCTTCGGGCAGCAGAACCTTGGTGACGATCTGGAACGGGGTGGCCCCCATCGCCTGGGCCGCTTCGATCAAGCCGCGATCCACCTCCCGAATCGCGTTTTCAACGATGCGGGCGATGAAGGGGGCCGCCGCGACGGTCAGCGGCACGATGGCGGCGCTGGTGCCGATGGAGGTTCCGGCGATCAACCGGGTGAAGGGAATGATCGCCACCACCAGAATGATGAAGGGGGTGGAGCGGGTCATGTTGACCACCGCCCCGACGATCCGGTTGAAGACCAGATTCTGCAACAGCTCGCCCCGCCCGGTGACGGCCAACGCGACGCCGATGGGCAGGCCAATCAGCGTGCCGATGGCCCCCGACACCGCGACCATGTGCAGCGTGTCGATCAGCGCCTTGATGAGCAGATCAATGATTTGCGGGGAGAGCATAGCCCAGAACCTCGACACCCAGATGATTGACGTTCAGCAGGCTGATGGCCGCCTCGACGGCGGTGTCATCGCCCAGCGCTTCGACCACCAGCGTGCCGAAGGGCGCGCCCTGGATCTCGTCAATCTGGCCGTGCCAGATGTTCAGATCCAGGTTCAACTGACGGCTGATGGCGCTGATGACCGGGCTGGTCGCCTTTTCGCCGGTGAAGGTGATGCGCAGCACCGGGTTGGCCCCCGGCTGCGGCGTCGGCGACAGTCGCGCGCGCAGACCGTCGGGAATGCCCCGGTTGATGACCGGATCGACGAAGCTGCGGGTGGTCGGGTGGGTCGGGTGGGCGAAAATGTCGAAGACCGGCCCCTGTTCGATCACCCGCCCGGCTTCCATCACGGCGACCTTGTGGCAGATCTCCTTGATGACGCCGATCTCGTGGGTGATGAGGACGATGGTCAGGCCCAGCCGCCGGTTGATGTCGGCCAGCAGATGCAGGATCTGCGTGGTGGTTTCCGGGTCGAGCGCGGAGGTCGCCTCGTCCGACAGCAGAACCTTGGGCTTGCTGGCCAGCGCGCGGGCGATGCCGACGCGCTGCTTCTGCCCGCCCGACAGCTCCGACGGGTAGCGGTCGCGCTTGTCGGTCAGACCGACCAGATCGAGCAGCGGCTCCACCGTCTGGCGAATCACCGGCTTGGCCACCCCGGCCAACTCCAGCGGCAACGCCACATTGTCGAACACGGTGCGCGAGGACAGCAGGTTGAAATGCTGGAAGATCATGCCGATGGAATGACGCGCCTCGCGCAGCTCCTTCGGGGACAGCGCCGTCATCTCGACGTCGTCCACCCGCACGCTGCCGGAGCTGGGGCTTTCCAGCAGGTTGATCGTGCGCAGCAGCGTGGATTTTCCAGCCCCGGAGCGCCCGATGACGCCGAAAATCTCGCCCCGCTCGATGGTCAGGTCGATGTCGGCCAGCGCCGTGACCGGCGCGCCCGCCCCACGGGAGGGGAAAGTCTTCTGAAGGTTTGTGAGCGTTATCATCTTTTGGTCGGCAAAGGGGGAGGTCACGCCTCCCCCAGCCCCTTTCACCATGTCGGAATGATGGAGCCGTTGAAGCGCGTTTCGACAAACTGCCGCACTTCGGGCGAACGATACAGCGCAATAAAGCGTTTGATCGTCGGGTCTTCCATGCGGTCCTTGCGCACGTCAATCAACGGCGGCGGTTGTTGGCCAAACGGCTGTAATGCTGATTGGCGGCGCGTTCGGCCTGTCCGACGTTGCGGAAGACCCGGCGATCCAGGTCGCGGAAGGCCCAATCCGAGACGAAAAAGGTGTAGCCGCCCCGGTCGGCGACGACGATTCCGGCGGAATGCCCCTGAACTTCGATGGCGTAAGCGTTGGCGGTGGTCATGGCGATGGCTCCCCAAACCCACGGCGACCGGCGTTTCGGGTCAGCGGCGTGGGCGATGATGGCGTAAGGGCTGGGCGACGAACGGGCGCTGGGGTCAGCGGCGACACATTCGGGCGCAGGCGCAAAGCCGGGGGTTGGGCCGTCGGTGGGTCGTCATCAGGGTCATATCCGGTCTCTCCAGGTCAGAGGTCCACGACCGGCATCGTGGCGCTTTAGCGTTTGGTGACGCGGCGCAAGCTGCTGAATTCAAATTGCCGCGCGGGTCGCCCCCCTTGGGCGGCCCGATGGGTTTTATCTACTCGTTGAGTTGGGTTTACGTCAACAGGATTTTTGCATGAAAAATGTGAAATCATCATTTACACAATTTTAAAACGTTTAATTTGCCTGTGGTCCGCCCCGCCACACCAGCAGGTGACGCGCGCGCGGAATGTGCTATCTATCGCGTCTGCGGTTCACCCGAGGCGCTCCCCGCGCCCCGGCGGTTCATCCGAGGGAGAGAGTTTTGTCCGCCGATACCAGCGCCCTGAGGACTCCGGCCAACGACGCATCGGTCACAGACCGCTTGGTCCTGGCTTTGCCCAAGGGGCGAATCCTGAAGGAACTGCGCCCGCTGCTGTCGCACGCCGGAATCATCCCCGAACCGGCCTTTGACGACGACAAGAGCCGCCTGCTCCATTTCGCGACCAACATCCCCAATCTCAGCATCATCCGCGTCCGATCCTTCGACGTGGCGACCTTCGTCGCTTTCGGCGCCGCCCATCTGGGCGTGGCGGGCAACGACGTGCTGATGGAGTTCGATTACCCGGAGATTTACTCCCCGCTCGATCTGGGGATCGGCAAATGCCATCTGGCGGTCGCCGAACCGGCGGAGATGATCGCCAGCGACGATCCGACGCGGTGGAGCCATGTGCGCGTCGCCACCAAATACCCGGAAGTGACCAAGCGCCATTTCGCCGCACGCGGCGTCCAGGCCGAATGCGTCAAGCTGAACGGCGCGATGGAGCTGGCGCCGACGTTGGGCCTGTGCCGCCTGATCGTCGATCTGGTCTCCACCGGCTCGACCCTGAAGGCCAACGGGCTGGAGCAGGTGGAGCACATCGCCAACGTGTCCTCGCGCCTGATCGTCAACCGCGCCGCCTTCAAGACGCGACCCGAAGTTTCTCAGTGGATCGACACCTTCCGGGAGGCCGTCAATGCCCATCAGGCTTGATATCCGCGACGCCGACTTCGCCGTCGGCTTCGAGGGGCTGCTCCACGCCAAGCGCGAGGCAAGCGAAGACGTCCAGACGCTGGTCGCCGGGGTGATCGACGAAGTCAAGACGCGCGGCGACGCCGCCCTGATCGACTTCACCGCCCGCTGGGACCGCCAGACGCTGACCGCCGACACCCTGCGCATCAGCGAGGAGGAGATCGACGCGGCGACGGCCAAATGCGACCCGGCCACGCTCAACGCGCTCGACCTCGCCGCCGCGCGGATCGAGGATTTCCACCGACGGCAAGTGCCCGAAATGGTTGACTACCGCGACGCCCAGGGCGTGCGGCTGGGCGCGCGCTGGACGCCCGTCGGCGCCGTCGGCCTCTATGTGCCGGGCGGCACCGCCTCCTACCCGTCGTCGGTTTTGATGAACGCCCTGCCCGCCAAGGTGGCCGGGGTGGAGCGCGTCGTCATGGTGGTGCCGACGCCCGACGGGATCATCAACCCGCTGGTGCTCGCCGCCGCCAAGCGCTGCGGCGTGACCGAGCTGTACCGCGTCGGCGGGGCGCAGGCCGTCGCCGCGCTGGCTCATGGCACGGCGACGATTCGCCCGGTCGACAAGATCGTCGGCCCCGGCAACGCCTTCGTCGCCGCCGCCAAGCGTCAGGTGTACGGGCTGGTCGGCATTGACAGCATCGCCGGGCCATCAGAAATCCTGGTGGTGGCCGATGGCCGGAACAATCCGGCCTGGATCGCCATGGATCTGCTCTCCCAGGCCGAGCATGACGTCTCGGCCCAATCGATCCTCATCACCGACGACGCGGCGTTCGCCGACGCGGTGGCCGCCGCCGTGGACACGCATCTGGAAAGCCTGCCGCGCGCCGCCATCGCCGGGGAAAGCTGGCGGGAGCATGGGGCCATCATCCTGGTGGGCGACCTGCTGGCCGACGCCCCCGCCCTGGTGGATCGTCTCGCGCCGGAGCATCTGGAACTGGCGGTCGAGGATCCCGACGCGCTGGCCACCCGGATCCGCAACGCCGGGGCCATTTTCCTTGGCCGCCACACGCCCGAAGCCATCGGCGACTACGTCGCTGGCCCCAATCACGTTCTGCCGACGGCGCGCAGCGCGCGCTTCTCGTCGGGCCTCAACGTGCTGGACTTCATGAAGCGGACGACCTTCGTCGGCTGCGACGCCGACAGCCTGCGCGCCATCGGCCCCGCCGCCGTCACCCTGGCGCGGGCGGAGGGGTTGGACGCCCACGCCCTGTCCGTCGCCCTGCGCCTGCCCGCCGACTTAGCCCAGGGAGGGACCGCGTGAGCGCACGGACCAACCGCCGCATTTCCCATGTGACGCTGGATGAAAAGACCGTCGTCCGCCGCAAGCCGGAGGTGGAGCACGAACGCGCCGTCGCCATCTTCGATTTGCTGGAAGAAAACGAGTTCTGCCCCTGCGACCACGCCGAATCCGGCCCCTATCACCTGCATCTGTCCATCGAAGACAACCGGCTGGTCTTCGACATCCGGCGCGAGGACAACAGCGAGCTGGACAAGCTGGCGCTGCCCGTGACCGGCTTCCGGTCCATCGTGAAGGATTACTTCCTGATCTGCGAAAGCTATTACGCGGCGATCAAACGCTCGACGCCGTCGCAGATCGAGGCCATCGACATGGGCCGACGCGGCCTGCACAATGAGGGGTCCGAAATGCTGCGCGAACGGCTGACCGGCAAAGTCGAGATGGATCTCCAGACCGCGCGTCGGCTGTTCACGCTGATCTGCGTTCTTCATATACGCGGCTGACGGGGGCGGGCGGCGCATGGTCATGGCTGTGACCCCGGCATTCCCGACCCTTCCGGTCACGAGCGTTTTGTTCGCCTGCACCTACAACATGATCCGTTCGCCGATGGCGGCGGCGATCATGCGCCATTTCCATGGAACCCGCGTCTATGTCGATTCGGTCGGCGTGCGCGACGGGGACGAGGTTGATCCCTTCGCCGTCGCGGTGATGGAGGAGATGGGCATCGACCTGTCCAAACACCGCTGCCGCACCTTCGAGGATCTGGAAGACACCAATTTCGACCTGATCGTCTCGCTGTCGCCCGAGGCCCAGCACCGCGCCATCGAAATGACCCGCACCATGGCGTGCGACGTCGAATTCTGGAACACCTTCGACCCCACCCTGGTCGATGGATCGCGCGAGGCCATGTTGGAAGCCTACCGGCAGGTGCGCGACGGCCTGCTGATGAAGGTCAAGCAGCGCTTCCCCCTGTCGCGCGGCCCCAGCGTGTGAGGTCCATCAACCTGTGGATGCTTTGATTTCTCATCAATTTTCCCCACTGACGGCGATTCCCTAGCGTCGGGTATGATGATATTGAGCTGTGTCATGGAGGCGTCCGCGACACCGTTCTAGCGTCGTGCGATGACCACCCGTTCCCCTGACGGAGATACGCTGACGATGCCCGCCAGCCTGTTGACCCGCCTGTTCCGCGCCATCGGCCCGCGCAGCCTGCGCGTTCGCCTGATGGGGGTGGTGCTGGCCTCGCTGGCGTTGCCCCTCGTCGGGGCCTTGTACGTCTTCGATCAACAGTTGGATGATCGGCTCGACGCCGCCAGCGAATTGGCGCTGCATCTGACCGACGACGGGGTGGAACGCCAGCGCGACCTGATCGGCGAGGCCCGCAACCTGCTGGGCGTGTTGTCGATGGTTCCGGCCATTCGCGACGCGACCTTTGACGACACCGACGCTTGCGTCGCCACGCTCGCCCCGATGCCGCGCCAGCATCGTTGGACCACGGGCGTCTGGCTGACCGACGCCAACGGCCTCATCATCTGCGACACCACCGGCCCCGGCGCCGGCATCAGCCTGCGCGAGCGCGAGTATTTCCAACGAGCGCTCGACACCAAGGACGTGGTGATCAGCGATTTCATCATTGGCAAGCGTTCGCTGAAGCCTCTCATCATCGTCGCCCGCCCGATTTTGGAGAATGGCGAGGTCAAGCGTATGATGGGCGTCGCCGTCGATCTCACCTGGCTGACCGATCTGGTCAAGGTCATCAAGCAGCCTGACGCGCGGGTGATGGTGCTGGACCGCAAGGGCGTCATCGTCGCCCGCCAACCCGACCCGGAGAGCTGGCTGGGCCGCAACGTCAGCGACTTGCCCCACGTCCAACGCATGCTGAAGGAGCGGCACGGTTCCTTCGACACCCCCAGCGCCGACGGACGCGGGCGTTTGTGGGGCTTCCAACATTCCGTCGAAACCAACACCATCTTCGCCGTCGGCATCCCCACCGAACCGATCCGGACCGAAGCCAAGCGGGATCTGCTCCAGGGGTTGATCCTGCTGGGGTTGGCCGCCATCGTCAGCGTCGCCGCCCTGTGGGCGCTGCTGCGGGCGTCCGTCTTGCGCTGGGTGTGGGAGTTGGGCAACACGGCCACCCGCATCGGCACGGGCGGCGGCGGCGCCGTGATCGAAGCCGAGCGCGCCCCCCACGAGTTCCGCGTCGTCTCCCACGCCTTCAACGACATGTCGCAGCGCCTGAAGCAGCGCGAGCAAGAGTTGCGCGGCGCGATGGAGGAGGCGCGGGCGGGCAGCCGCGCCAAGGAAGAGTTCCTGGCGACCATGAGCCACGAGATCCGCACGCCGATGAACGGCGTGATCGGATTCGCCGAAATGCTGCTGGAAACCCCGCTGACCGCCGAACAGCGCCGCTACGCCTCCCAGGTGCGCGACGCCGGGCGGTCGCTGCTGACCGTCATCAACGACGTGCTGGATTTGTCAAAGCTGGAGGCCGGTCGGCTCGATCTGGTCAGCGTGCCTTTTCGTCTTGATGATCTGGCCGACCGCTGCGTCGCCATCGTCCGTCTGACCGCTGAACACAAAGGGCTGGAACTGCAAACCAGCATCGCCTCGACCGCGCGCGGCTTCGTCATGGGCGACCCCGACCGGGTGCGCCAGATTCTGCTGAATCTGCTGGGCAACGCGGTGAAATTCACCGATCGGGGTTCCGTGCGGTTGATGGTCAAGGCCGTGGACAACGGTCGGGGCGAACGGCGCTGCACCTTCACCGTGACCGATTCCGGCATCGGCGTGCCGGAAGACCGCCAGCAGGATCTGTTCCAACGCTTCAACCAGTTGGAGCGCGGGCGCGGCGGCACCGGCCTTGGGCTGGCCATCTGCCGCCGTCTGGTCGAGTTGATGGGCGGCGAGATTGGCATGGAAAGCCAGCCCGGCGTGGGCAGCAGCTTTTGGTTCGCCCTGCCGCTTCTGCCAGCGGGCAGCGCCGCGCTCCAATTGGCGAACACCCCCCCGTCGCCAACCGACCTGGAGCGGGTCAGCCGCCGCGTCCTGCTGGCTGAAGATCTGGAGATGAACCGCGATCTTGCCATCGCCATGCTGACCAAGGCCGGTCATCAGGTCGATTCGGTGAAAGACGGCGCGGCGGCGGTCGCGGCGGTGCAGGAAAACCACTACGACATCGTGTTGATGGACGTGCAAATGCCGGTGATGGACGGGTTGGAAGCCACCCGCCAAATCCGCGCCCTGCCCGGCCCGGTTGCACGCGTCCCCATTCTGGCGCTGTCCGCTGGCGTTCTGGCTGTGGAGGTGGAGCGTTGCGCGCAGGCGGGGATGAACGCCCATCTGGCCAAGCCACTGGAAAAAAAGAAACTCCTCGATTCTATCGCCCATTGGGTTGCCTTGGCCGAAGCGGATCCGCTGACGGGCGCCCCGCCCGATCACACGGATCCTCCCGCAACGCAGTTGGTGGCGCACACGTAACGAGTCGGTGCTATACTGCGTCATCCATGCCCACCGACGGGTGGGCGGCGCGTTGTTGGCCACTGGTGCTTCATGAAGGTTTCTCAGCCCCCTCTCGTTCCCGTTCCGGAGCGGAAACCCGATCCGCCGACGTCTGGTCTTTCTGGGTCTGGTCTTTCAGGATCCGGCCTGTCGGCCAATGGCGACGGCGCGTCGTTCCTTGACATGATGGCGCAGTCACAGCCATTGCCACGCGGTCGCCTCGCCAACGGGCAGAAACCGCCGCCCATGCCGACCAGCAAGCCGGAAGCGCCGATGGAGCTGGCCGACGGCACGCTGGTGCCCCTGCCCACGCGCAAGCCGTCCCTGCCGCTCGCCAGCAAGAGCACGAACGCGGCCACCGCGCTCGCCACCTCCGGCACGCCGACCGCCAACCGCGTGCTGTTGGCCTCCCAACAGGTCGCCGGTCTGTCCGGTCACAGCTTCACCGCCATTTTGGCCCAGGCCACCCAGGAAAGCGGGCTGAACAGCGCCGCCAAGAACAGCACCAGCAGCGCCGCCGGGCCGTTCCAGTTTCTGGAGCGGACCTGGCTCGACCTGTTCCGCCGCCATGGCGCCGCCTATGGCCAGGGCGAATTGGCCAACCAAATCCAGGTCCGCAACGGCGTCGTCTCGGTCGCCGACCCGGAAACCCGCAAGAAAATCCTTGATCTGCGGCACGACGTCGATCTGTCCGCCGGGATGGCCGCCCGCTATCTGTCGGAAGGCCGGGGGCAGTTGGAAAAGCGGTTGGGCCGTCCAGCCAGCGAAAGCGAAAGCCGGATCGCCTATGTGATGGGCGTCGGTGGGGCGGCGAAGCTCATCAGGGCCGCCGAATCGGACCCGACCAGTGTGGCCTCCGACCTGCTGCCCGCCGCCGCCAAGGCCAACCACAACCTGTTTCACGACCGCAGCACGGGTCGGGCGTTGAACGCGTCGGAAACCGTCGCCCGCCTGACCCGGCGCATGGAAATCGACCAGCGCGAGATGTTCGCCGCCATCTCAAAAGCGGCGGAACCGGCGCAAAAGCTGGACGGGAGCAACCAATCGCCGCTCAGCCCGTTCCAGAACGTCGCCCTTCCCGACCCATCGGGCGGGGATGACGCGGCGGTGGCGCAGGGCTGACCCGCGACCAAAGCTGCGACGGAACGCGCCCATTGTGGGAATCCCCCTTGACCCAGCGGCTTGGGGGCGTCAGTTATTGCCACGAAACATTACGCACGGACAAAAGGTCATATGGCAAAGGAAGATCTGATCGAGTTTTCTGGGAGCGTCGTCGAACTGCTTCCGAACGCGATGTTCCGGGTTAAGCTCGACAACGATCACGAGGTTCTCGCACACACCTCCGGCAAAATGCGCAAGAACCGGATCCGGGTTCTGGCGGGCGACCGCGTCAATGTGGAAATGACGCCGTACGACCTGTCCAAGGGCCGGATCACCTTCCGGTTCAAGTAACCGCACAGCCGACGCCGCAGTCCCCCGTGATGAGCATGTCCATGGCGCACCGACTCGTCTTGGCTTCGGCCTCGCCGCGTCGGCTCGATTTGTTGCGCCAGATTGGCGTGTCGCCCGCTGCGGTGGACCCGGCCGATCTCGACGAAACACCCTTGCCCCGCGAATTGCCGCCCCAGCACGCTTTGCGTCTGGCCGGTGAAAAAGCCGCCTGCGTCGCCGCGCGCCATCCCGATTCGTGGATTCTCGCCGCCGACACCGTCGTGGCCTGCGGGCGTCGCATTCTGCCCAAAGCGGAACGGGAGGACGAGGCGCGCCAGTGCCTCGACCTGCTGTCCGGTCGGCGACACCGCGTCTATGGCGGCGTCGTCCTGCTGGTTCCCACCGCCGAGGGCGGCCATCGCCGCTCCGAACGTCTGGTCCGCACCGACGTGACGTTCAAATGCCTGTCCAAGTCTGAAACCGACGCCTACATCGCGGCGGGGGAATGGCAGGGCAAGGCGGGCGGTTACGCCATCCAGGGGCGGGCCGCCGCTCTGATCCGTTGGATCGGCGGCTCTTACAGCAACGTCGTCGGCCTGCCTCTGCACGAGGTCGCCGGATTGCTGCACGGCCATGGCTTTCCCATTCCATGACCCTCGTTGAGGGATTTTCGGCGTGAGCCGGATTGAGCTTCTCATTGACCAGGACGGCCCGCTGACGCGGGCGGCGGTGCTGGCCGATGGGCGCTTGACCGATCTGCACATCGACCACGCCGACCGCCCATCCCTGCTGGGCCATGTCTTCCTCGGTCGGGTCGAACGCATTGTCACCGGCATGGAGGGCGCCTTCGTCGATCTTGGCGGCGGGATGTCCGGCCTGTTGATCGCCGCCGACGCCCGCAACCCCGACGGAAGCCGCCCCAAACAAAAGCCCGAGCGCATCGGCGCGCTGCTGCGAGCGGGGCAATCCATCATCGTCCAGGTCAAGGCCGACGCCCATGGCGCCAAGGGACCATCCTTGACAATGGACGTCACCCTGCCCGGTCGTTTCCTCATTCACGCCCCCTTTGGCCGCGACGTCGCGGTGTCCAAGCGGCTGGGAACCGGCCCCGCGCGCGCCGCCCTGTCGCAACGGGTGCAGGCGCTCGTGTCCGGTTCCGGCTGGATCGTCCGCGCCGGAGCCGCCGCCGCGTCCGACACCGCTCTGACGCTGGACGCCGAGGCGCTGATCCTGCTGTGGCGCGGCGTCCAGGCCGACGCCGCCAAGGGCGGCCCGCCCCGCCTGCTCTGCCCCGGCCCCGACGCCCCAGCGCGCGCCCTGATCGAACAGGGCGCCGCCGCGCTCGACACCATCCTGATCGACGGGGAGGCGCTGGCTCGCCGCGTGACCGGCTGGTGCGACGACCGCGCGCCCGATCTGTCGCCGCTGATCGCCCGCCACGCGCCTCCGAGCCGACTGTTCGACCTCCGCGACCTCGACGGCGCCATCGCCGAACTCTTGGACGTCCGCGTCGCCCTGCCGCGCGGCGGCTCTCTGGTGATCGAACGCACCGAGGCGTTGACCGTCATCGACGTCAACGCTGGGGAGCGCGGCAACCCGCTGGACGTCAACCTCGACGCCGCCGCCGAGATCGCCCGCCATTTGCGCCTGCGCAACATTGGCGGCATCATCGTGGTGGATTTCGTCAACATGCGCGCCCGCAGCGACGCCGAGCGGGTGCTGGCCGCCTTGACCGAGGCGGTGGACGGCGACCCGACCCAGACCCAGGTTTATGGCATGTCCAAGCTTGGCCTCGTCGAGTTGACCCGCGCCCGCCGGGGAACCCCCCTGGCCGCCCTGCTGTCGCCGCCGCCCTCGTCCACGACGCCCGCCGCCACCGGAGTCTCTTCGTGACCGCATTCCTCGCCCCCTCCGCCCTGCCGCCCTGCCCCATTTGTGGCCGCGCCGCCGAACCGACGATCCGCCCCTTTTGTTCCAAGCGCTGCGCCGACGTCGATCTGGGCCGCTGGCTGGGCGGCGTGTACCGCGTGGAAACGCCGGAAGGCCCTGATGAATCCGGCGAAAACGCCCCGTCCGAGGACGCCTGAAAAAAGCGGGAGCTGATGTTTTTTCTCTGGACAGCCCCCCTGAATTTTCCTACAAAGCGGCCCTCGACGCATGGCGACGACCAAAAATCGTAACGCGACGCCGGATGCCCAGGTAGCTCAGTTGGTAGAGCAGGGGACTGAAAATCCCCGTGTCGGCGGTTCAATTCCGTCCCTGGGCACCACCCTCTTCTTTGGGGGTGTTTAAAAAATCGACCCTTCTTTGGTCGTCGGCCCATTGGCTGCGCCGGATGCCCAGGTAGCTCAGTTGGTAGAGCAGGGGACTGAAAATCCCCGTGTCGGCGGTTCAATTCCGTCCCTGGGCACCATTCTCTTTACCAACACAATCGAATTGCCAAGCGACCGCGACGCTTCCGCTCCACAGAGCAGACGCCGCAAACACGCGCGCAAAGTCAGTCAATCCCGACGGGCGGCGTCCAGAGTGACGCCGCCACGGAAACCCGCTTGTCTTACGATTTGGGAAGACCCAGCTTGGCCTGGACGGCGGCCAGACCGTCCTTGCCGTCGAGGGTGGTGACGCCCTTCAACCACGCCTTCACCGTGTCGGGGTTCTTCTTCAGCCATTCGGTGGCCGCTGTGTTCGGCTTTTTGTTGGCGTTCATGATGCCGTCCATGACCGCGTTTTCCATGTCCACGGTGAAGGACAGGTTGCCAAGGAATTTGCCGACGTTCGGGCATTCGGCGGCGTAGCCCTTGCGCACGTTGGTGCTGACGGTCGCGCCGCCGAAATCCGGGCCGAACCAATCGTCGCCGTCGGCCAGATAGGTCATTTCAAAGGATTTGTTCATCGGGTGCGGCGCCCAGCCCAGGAAGGCGATGAACTTCTTGGCCCGCACCGCCCGTTTGACCTCGCCCAGCATCCCGGCCTCGCTGGATTCGATCATCTTGAAGTCTTTCAGGCCGAAGGCGTCGGCCTTCAACATCTTGTCGATGATGAGGTTGCCGTCGTTGCCCGCCTCGATTCCATAAATCTTGCCGTCCAGCTTGTCCTTGAACTTCGCGAGATCCTTGAAGCTCTTCAGTCCGGCGTCGGACGCGTATTTCGGCACCGCCAGCGTGTATTTCGCCCCTTCCAGATTGACCCGCGTCACCTCGACCGAGCCGTCGTCCAGCACCGGCTTGATGAAGCTCTCCATCGTCGGCATCCAGTTGCCGAGGAAAATGTCGAGCGACTTGGTTTTCAATCCCAGATAGACCACCGGCACCGACGAGATGTTCGTCGTCGCCTTGTAGCCCAGCGCGTCCAGCGTCACCGAGGCCAGCGCCGTGGTCGCCGCGATGTCGGTCCAACCAACATCGCCAAATCGCACCGTTTTGCAAGCGGCGGGGTCGGCGGCGAAGGCCGCCCCGGCCGATCCCAGCGCCACGCAGGCAGCCGCCAAAACGCCCAACGAGCAACCCATCGTCTTTGCCGTCATCGTCGTCATGCCCCTCATGCTCCTCTGTCCCGGTTGTTCAGACGATCCGGCGTGGCGCCGACGTCTTCTTGTGTTTGGTCGGCCTGTCGAGTCTTGGCGTGTTACGGCGCGGCTTCCTCCAAGGCGGCGTCCAACGCGACCACCAGAGGCTCCGAACCGACGCTCTCCAGGAAAACCCGCAGATCGTCGGTTCGGACCGCCGTGGTCGCCGTGTTGGTCAAGGGGTGGAAGGCGACGCGCGGCGCGGCCATCAGGGCGGCGTCCAACACCAGACGGACCCGCCTCTCCCGATCATTGACCAAGGCGAAGGGGCTGACCGCCCCCTGCCGCACGCCCAGCGTGGCGAACAGCAGATCCTCCTTGGCGAAGGACAGCCGTTTGGAGCCGATCTGTCCGGGCAACCGCTTCAAATCAATCAGCCGGTCGGTCGGCGCGGCGATCAGCCAAAGCTGGTCCTTGGCGTCCTTCAGCAGCAGATTCTTGGTGTGCAGAGCGTCGAGCGCCGCCCAATGCGGCAACGCCTCCTCCACCGTGTGGACGGGCGGATGCCGGATGGTCTCGGCGACGACGCCCAGCGCGGCGAGCCGTTCGAGCAGATCCTCGCTGTTCAGATGGTCCAACGGCGCGTCGCTTGCCATGGTGGTTGTCACCCGCTGATTGTTCAGGACATAGCATGAAGCGTCTCACGGCGGCGGACCCGACCGCTTGAACCGTTCGGGCATTGCGCTTGAACGGACGCGCCGTCCGACAATCCGCCGCTCCCGCGATGGCGCCGCGAAAATCAGAGCTTGCCCGTCACCCAATAGTCAATGCGGGTCTTATTGGCCTTGATGTAGTTGTCCACCGCCTGCTCGTAGCTGGTCTGTTTGGCCTCGTGCATCATCGCCTCCAGATCGCCAATGGGGATGACCATGCGGTTGAGGAACTCGTAGACCGAAGGGTGATCCTGATAGAAGCCCTTGCGGACCAGGGCGTTGACGCTCTCCAACCCGCCAAGCGCGCCCTTCGGATCGTCCAGATAGCGCAGCTTCCAGTTCGCGAACATCCAATGCGGACTCCAGCTCGTCACCACGATCCACTCGTTGCGCTTCATCGCGCGGTCCAGCGCCGCCAGCATCCCGGCGTCGCTCGCCGACACAAGCTGATACTTGTCCAGCCCGTAGGTTTTGAGCGCCTTTTCCGACGCCTGCATCAGCCCCGATCCTGGATCAATGCCCTGGATGCGGTCGCTCAGCTTCTTTTGCACGTCGGGCTTTTTCAGATCCTCAAGACTCGCCAATTCGCTGGCCGGGATGTAATCCGGCACCACCCAACCCAATCGCGCCCGGGTGTAGAGCGGGCCGAGATCGACAATGTCCTTGCCGACCTTGTCGAGGTAGGGCTTGTGGGTCAGCGGCTGCCAGGACATCAGCATGGCGTCCATTTTGCCAGCGGCCAACCCCTGATACTGAACGCCGATGTCGGCCATCGTCAGCTCGACCTTGGTGTCCAACCGCTCTTCAATCAGCTTTTTGGCGAGCTTGGTCACAGCCTCGGCGTCCGACCAAGCGGTCCAGCCGATGTTGACCTTCTTGTCCGGTCCGGCCAGCGCCCCGGTGGAGGCCAACGCCAACGTGGCGGCGGCGGCCAGTGCGACCAGCGTGTTTGACAGCGTTTTCAGCATGTTTCATTGCCTTCCCTGTTCGATGGCGGTTTCCGCTCATCGGAGATTGCGCGTCACTGAATCTCTTGGGCCTTGACCACCAGCCAGTTTTGGTCCGCCGTGACCGGCTGTCCCAACGCCTTCTGGCGGGCCGCCGCGTCCTCCCACATGGATTGGATTTGCTTGCGGTATTTGTCCTTGCGGTCCACCCACAGGCGGATGCCGCCATGCTCGACGTCGGTTCCATGGAGAAGCATGTAACCGTCGCTGGTCGGCGTGTCGCCAGCCACCAGGATTGGCTTTTTCCATGGGTCGATGTAGGTCAGGATCGCCGCGTATTTACCGGAAAACCAGGTCAACGGCGCCCACAGATAGGTCCCAAGCTCCAGATCCATGGTCTGGGACCAGTCGTATTTTTTCTGTTCGATCAGCTTGCGGGCGGTGGTCAAGGCGCCGGTCTTGCGGTCCTTCAACAGCATCGACACGCCGATGACATTTTCCGGCTTGATGTTGTAGCCGTATTTCGGATCGGCGGCGACCATGCGCACCAACTCTTCGCTGGCGGCGGTCATCACATAGACTTCGACGCCGTTCTTGTGCATCAGATTCACCAGCTCCAACTGCCCGGCGTAGGGCTTGGGTGGGCTGATCTCGATGGTTTTGAGGGCGTCGCCCTCGTAATAATCCGATGGGATCGGCTTGCCTTGGGCCATCAATTCATCGACGTACCCCTTCAACTCGCGCAGGGTGAAGCCGGAAAAGACCTGCGCGACCCAGGGGTAACAGACCTGATCGTCGATCTCGCACAGCCGGTAATAATAGCTGTTCAGGCTTTCCTTGTGGCCGTTGATGTCCTTGAAGGGAATCAGCTTCAGCGACGGATCAAGCTTTTCCCGCGTCAAAATCCCTTTCATTTCCAGATAGGGCAGCAGGGATTCCTCAAGGTCATAGCGGTAGAGCGTGTTGTCCATGTCGAACACGGCGTAGGCGCCCTTGTTCGCGTTGGCTTCGACCAGGGCCTTCAGCGCGGTCGCCGCTGGCGCGGGCCAATGGGCCAGTTCGTCCGCCGCCAGGGCGGGACCGCCGGATCCGGCGGCGACCGCTCCAGTCATCAGAATCGCGCCCAAAAACGCCGTCATTCTGTTCATTGAGATCCCCCCGCAGACATGAGTGAAGGCAAAGAACGGGCGTTCCGGCGCGCGAACGCGCCAGCCGCCAACCCAAAAAAGTGAAACCCTCAAACGGCTTACCGAGCCAGCGCCGCCGCCCGCAGCCGGGTGAGGAAGGCGAAGGGCCGTCGCGCCGGAGCCTTGGCGGCGCCAAAGCTCTGGGTGATGCGGTCCAACACGATGGCCAGCAGCACGACCGACAGGCCGCTTTCAAAGCCCAACCCGATGTCGAGCCGCTGGATGCCCTGAAGCACGACGTTGCCCAAGCCCCCCGCCCCAATCATCGAGGCGACGACGATCATCGACAGCGCCATCATCATGGTCTGGTTGACCCCGGCCATGATCGACGGCAGCGCGTTGGGCAACTGCACCTTCAACAAAAGCTGATGCGGGTGGCAGCCAAAGGCGCGCCCCGCCTCGACCAATTCGCCCGGCACCTGCTGGATGCCCAGCATGGTCAGCCGCACGGCGGGCGGCATGGCGAAGATGACCGTGGCGATGATGCCGGGCACCCGGCCCAGCCCAAAGAACATCACCGCCGGGATCAGATAGACGAAGGCGGGCATGGTCTGCATGAAATCCAGCATCGTCTTGCCCAGATGCTCGGCGACGCGGTTGCCCGCCATCCAAATCCCCAGCGGTATCCCAACCACCAAGCTGAGCAGGGTGGAGGACAGCACCAGCCCCAGCGTGCTGGCCGTCGGCTCCCACAGGCCCATGCTGAAAATCAGCGCCAACGACCCCATCGTGAACAGCCCAAAGCCAACGCCGACCCGCCAGAAGGCGGCGGCGGCGATCACCCCGCCAAGCAGCCAGGGCGGCATGCCCAGCAGCGCCGCGTCGATGCCGCCGCCAAAACCGTCGACGATGGCGGCGATGACGTCCAGGGAGGGTTGGAAATGGTCAAGGATGAAGGTGACGAGCTGTTCCGCCCACGCGCCGATCCCGATCTTGCCGTCCATCGCTCAGGCCCCCCTGTCCAAGGTTTCCAGCAGCACCGAGGGCGAAATGGCCCCCAGATAAATTCCGTTCGCGTCCACCACCGGCACCGGGCAGGGCGCCGACGCGACCCGGCGCAGCAGGGTGTGAACCGGAACGTCGCTCGTCACCGGCTCGATCCCCGGCAGAAAGGCGGAGAGGAAGCGCGGCTCGCCGCCGCGCAGCGCCTGCGCCACCGAATCCCGCGACACGATGCCCTGGAAACGGTTCTCGCCATCGCGGACATAGCCGAAAAGATGCCCGCTTTCGGTCAATTGCTGAAGCGCCGGACCCAGAACGCCGGGAACCCGGACGATGGTGTTCGACGCCTCGAACCGGGCGACGTCGCCCGCGCGCAGCACCCGCGAGACATCCACGTTGCGGAAAAAGGAGCGGACGTAATCGTCGGCGGGCGCGCGCAGAATGTCATAGGGGGTGCCGACCTGAACGATCCGCCCGCCTTCCATGATGGCGATGCGGTCGCCGATCCGCATGGCTTCGTCCAGATCGTGGGAGATGAAGATGATGGTGCGCTTCTGCTCGCGCTGAAGCCGCAGCAGCTCGTCCTGCATTTCGGTGCGGATCAACGGATCGAGCGCCGAAAACGCCTCGTCCATCAGCATGATGGTCGGGTTGTTGGCCAGCGCGCGGGCCAGCCCCACCCGCTGCTGCATGCCGCCCGACATTTCGCGCGGGTAGCGGTGGGCGTAGGCGCCAAGCCCGACCTGCTGAAGCGCGACCATCGCCGCGTCGCGCCGCTTGACCTTCTCCACCCCGGCGATTTCCAGGCCAAAGGCGGCGTTTTCCAGCGCGGTGAGGTGGGGCAGCAGGGCGAAGGACTGGAACACCATGCTCATGTCCCGCCGCAGCACCTCGACCAGTTCCCGCCGGGACAGTTTGGTCAGGTTGCGCCCGTCGAGCAGGATTTCGCCGCCGCTGGGTTCGATCAGCCGATTCAGCAGGCGGATCATCGTCGATTTGCCCGAGCCGGACAGGCCCATGATGACGAAGATCTCGCCCGACCGAACCTCGAAACTGGCGTCCATCACGCCGACGTTGACGTGGAGTTTTTCCAGGACCTCGGCCTTGCTCGCCCCGGCTTTCAGCATGGCCAGAGCGGGCTTGGGATCGGCGGTGAAGATTTTGTAGAGGTTGCGGACCTGAAGCCGGACGTCCGCCGCCGCCCCGACCTTTTCCGCGACCACCGGGGGCGCCGTCGTCGCGGCGGCTGGGGCGTCGTCCAAGCGCATCGTCATGGTCATCACGCCCTCCGTCCGATGTTGCGTCGTTCTGTGTTGGGCCATCCCGTCCGTGCGGAAGCGGCGAAGACGGGGGCCTGGCGTGGTCGGTCGTCGATCGTCATCGCGGCTGCATTCCCTGTTCCTGGAGATAATCCCAAATGGCGCGGGCGGCCTCGTCGGGGGACGGCTCGACCAGCACGCGGCCCTGCCCGGCTTTCGCTTCCGTCGCCGCGCGCAATCGTTCCAACGCGCCGCCAGTTCCACCGCCCGCCGCGCCAACGCTCAGGCGCTTGGGCCGGTCGCGCCACGGGCGGGCGGCGCAGGCGGTCAGAAACGCGTCGGGCGGCGCGTCAACCGGGACGACCTCGATCCGACCGCGCCGGGCCGGGCCGAAGGCCGACGGACGGGCGGCGGGGGCCGCCGGATGAACCGTCGCAACGAAGGGAAGCTCAACCCGCAGCGCGCGCCGCTGCCCACGGGCCAGCGCCTGAACAACCTCCGCCGTGCGACCCTCCGCGTCCAGCGCGATGGCGACAACGTCCGGCACGATGGCGAGGCCCAGCGCCTGGGCGACGACATAGGGCAACATGCCGCTGTCCTCGCCCCCCTCCGCCTGGTTGCCGGTGAGGATGATTCCGGGCGACAGGCCGCGCAGGCGGGCGGCCAGCGCGTCGGTCGGGTCGCGGCCCTCGGCCATGGCGAGCACGGTCAATCGCTCCAGCCCCATGCCCAGATAGTCGCGCAGGGCCGGATTCGTCGGATCCCCAGCGTGCAGCGCGTCACGTCGCCCCGGCGGCAGACCGAAGGCCAGTTCCAGCGCGCGGGCGTCCGACGGCGCGCGCCGCGCCTGGCCCGACGCCGGATGCCGCCCCACGGACACAAGGATGGCGACGTCAACCATGGCCACCCTCCCCCGCCAAACGCAGCAGCGCGGGCATGACCGCCTGCGCGTCGGCGATGATCGCCAGATCGGCGCGCTTGATCATCGCCGCGTGGAGGTCGGTGTTGACGGCGACGACGCGCTCCACCCCGCCGACGCCCTGAAGATGCTGGGGCGCTCCGGCGATGCCGAAGGCCAGATAGCAGCGCGCCGACACCACGGTTCCCGACGCCCCAACCTGCCGGTCGCGCGGCAAATGTCCCGCGTCGCACACCACGCGGCTGCCCGCGCGGGTCGCGCCCAACGCCCGGCCCAAATCGGCGAACACGACCCAGTCGGTGACGCCGTTTCCGGCGCTGAGGATGAAATCCGCCTCGCCCAACCCCACCCCGTCGGGATCGACCGGCAGCCGCCGGGCCTCGCGCAGCTTGGGCGCGTCCGGCGACGTCTCGGGCGGGTCGAGCCGCCGCGCCTCATGCCGCACGGCCCCCAGCGGGGCCACCGCGTCGGCGGCGATGGACAGAAAGCGAGACGGCGCGCAAGACAGCTCGGTCGCCCCGCCCCCGGCGCGGCGCGCGACGCGGCTGGCCGACAGGCTTTCGACTCCGGCGAACAAGCGCTCCCCGCAAGCGGCGGCGACGCGGCGGGCAAGATCGCCGCCCTCCGGGCTTTCGGGAAACAGGACGTGGAGCGGGGACCATCGGGCGATGGCGGCGACCAGGGCGGCGGCGCGGCGCTCCGGCGCATACTCGGCGGCCCAAGCGGCGGGCAGCGGAATCACCCGGTCGGCACCCAGAGCGCCCCAATCATCGGCCCCGTCCGGCGCCACAGCGACGACCGCGCCATCAACCGCGTCGGCCAACAGACGCGCCGCCGCCAGAAGCTGGCGGTCATGCGCCGACAACGCCCCATCGGGTCGGTCAAGCGCCGCGAAGATCAGGCAGGCCGGGTTTTCGATCACCCGCAAGGGTGGCGCGGCGGGCGCGGCCCGCTGTCCCCGCCCCGGTGCCGACATTGAAACGGCGGCCCCCGTCCCCTTGCCGGTCCAATCCAGACGCAGGCGGGGCGCGGTTTGCAGCGTGGCGTCGGCGCGCCGCGCGCGCGGGTCGCGCCGGGGCCGTCCGCCCGACGACGCCGCAATGGCGTCGGGATCAAGCACCAGCCGTCGCCGGGGTTCGGTTTGCACAATTCGCGCCGTCCGTTCGGCGCGCGGGTCGCGGCGGCGGGCGGTCATCGGGTCGGCTCCGTCGCCGCCAGAACCAGTTCGGCGATTTCGGCGACCGCCGGGCGCGGCTCCACCACCCCTTCCAGCATCAGCGTGCAGGTCGGGCAGGCGACCGCCAGAATGGGCGCACCGCTGGCCCGCGCGTCGTCCATCCGCATGTCGGGAATCCGCCGCTCCCCCGCCACATCGGTCAAGGGCGCCCCCCCGCCCCCGCCGCAACAGCGCGAGCGCAGGCCGGAACGCTCCATCTCCCGCCGCCGCGCCCCGATGGCGTCGAGCAGGGCGCGCGGCGCGTCGGTTTCGCCGTTGTAGCGGCCTAGATAGCAGGGGTCGTGATAGGCGACCGCCTGGCCCAGCGGCGCCGTCACTGTCAGCGCGCCGCTGCGCACCAGCTCCAACAAAAAGGCGGTGTGGTGCAGCACGGTCCAGCGCCCGCCGAAGGCTGGATATTCGTTGCGCAGAGTGTGGAAGGCGTGCGGATCGGCGGTGACGATGCGCGCGAAGCGTCGGCCATTCAGAAGGGCGACGTTGCGCCGGGCCAGATCCTGAAAGGTCGCCTCGTCGCCCAGACGGCGGGCGACGTCGCCGCAATCCAGCTCCTCCGCCCCCAACACGGCGAAATCGACGCCCGCCCGGCGCAGCAGCAGGACCAGCGCCCGCAAGGAACGCTGGTTGCGCAGATCATAGGCCCCGTCGCCCAGCCACAGCAGAACGTCGCACGTCCCCCCGGCGGCCAAAACCGGCAAACGCAGATCGACCGCCCAATCAAGCCGACGGTCCAGCGAGCGCCCGCCCGGATTGTCGGTCGCCCGCAACTCCTCCAGCACGCCCGCCGCCTTGGCCGGGGTCGCGCCCAGCTCCAGCGTTTGGAAACGGCGCAGATCGACCACCGCGTCGACATGCTCGATCATCATCGGGCATTCCTGCACGCAGGCCCGGCAGGTGGTGCAGGCCCACAGCGTGTCGGGGTGGATCATCGCCTGCGGCCCGACCAGCGGCCGCGACGGGCCGCTGGTCGCCGCCCCAACCGGGCGACCGGGATGGCGGCTCCCGGTATAGGCGCGGTCGTCGCCGCCCTCGTCCAGCGACAGAACGAGATCCTGAATCAGCTTTTTCGGGTTCAGCGGCAACCCAGCGGCGAAGGCCGGACAGGCGGTTTCGCAGCGCCCGCACTGGACGCAGGCGTCAAAGCCCAACAGCCGGTTCCAGGCGAAATCCACCACCCGCCCGGCCCCCAATGGCCCGGAATCCGCCGTCTCCAAATCCAACGGACGCAAGCCGCTGTCGCGCCCCGCCCCATCGTGGAACCGCGCCGGACGCGGGTGGGCGACCAGATGCAGCGCGCCATGGACGGCGTGCTTCAGCGGCCCGTTCCACACCCCGAACACCAGCTCCGCCAAGCCCCAACCGCCCAGCGCCACCAGCGCCAACCCGACCGGAACCGGCAGAACCCCGCCCGCGCTCTGGTCCGCCGCCACCAGCAGAAAGGCCGCCGCGAAGCCGGTCAACGCCAAGGGCAGCCGGTTGAAACGCCCGCCCGACAAACCCGCCGGACGCAACACCCGACGCCGGTAGCCGACCATCAACCCGCCCGCCAGCATCGCCGCCAGCGCGAGCGCCAGAAGCCCCCACAGCGCCGGATGCCGCAAGGGCGGCAGCGCCAACACAACCAACAGGGCGAGCGCCGCGAGAAAGCCGCCCGCGCTCAAGGCGTGAAACCGCGCGTTGAAGGGGGTGCGCCCGACCACGGCGTGGACGTCCACCAGATAACGCCCCGGCAAGGCCGCCAGCCCCGCCCACAGATCGACCGCCGCCGCCCGCCCGGCGCGCCAACGCCGCGCCTGAACCAGCGCCAGCGCCAGCCCAACCAGCAGAACCGTCAGCGTGACCGTGGACAGCGCCGCCGCGACCATCTCACAGATCCTTGCAGAGACGCGCGGCGTCGTAGATGGCGGCGTGGATGTTGCGCCCGGCCACCGCGTCGCCGATGCGGTACAGCGCGCAGCCCTGTTCCGGCACGGGCTGCGGACGACCGGACAGCAGACAATCCAGGTCGGTTTCGCCCCGGTTGGCGGATTGTTCCTTCAGGTCGCGATACAGCCCGTCGTTCGGCAGCGTCCCCAACTCGACGACGATCTGATCGACCAGCCGCTCCTCCTCCTCGTGGGTGTAGTCGTTGCGCAGGACGGCGACGCGGCGGTTGCCCTCCGGGTAGATCTCGACCAGCGTGTGGTTGGTCGTCATCATCACGCCCAGCCGGTACAGCTCGCGCAGATGGATCGGCTGGTTGGTGGTGCCAACCTCCTCCGCGATCATGCGGTCGGGGGTGGCGATCTCGACCAGCGCGCCGCGCGTGGCCATGAATTCGGCGCAGGACGCGCCATGATGCAGGCCGGTCCCGTCATACATCAGCACACTGCCCGTCGGCTCCACCGCGCCGGTCAGCACGTCCCAGCTTGTGACGGCCAAATCCGATCCGGGAAAATCGCCCCGGTCGGGACGCCCGCCGGTCGCCAGAATCACCACATCGGGCCGCTCCGCCTCGACCGTGGCGGCGGTGGCCTCCACCCCATAGCGGATCTCGACGCCCAGCTTCACCGCCTGTTGGGTCAGCCAGCGGGTGACGCCGGTCAGCGCCTCCCGCCAGGTCGCTTTCGCGGCGACGGCGATTTGCCCGCCGGACGACGCCGCCCGTTCCAGCAACAAAACGGAATGGCCGCGTTCGGCGCAGACCCGCGCCGCCTCAAGCCCCGCCGGACCCGCCCCGACCACCAGCACGCGGCGGCGCGCCGGGGCCTTGGCGATGACGTGCGGCATGGTCGCTTCGCGCCCGGTCGCCGCGTTCTGGATGCACAGGGCGTCGCCGCCGACATAGATGCGGTCGATGCAATAACCGGCGCCGACGCATTGCCGGACGTCGTCCAACCGTCCTTCGGCAAGTTTGCGCATCAGATGCGGGTCGGCGATGTGGGCGCGGGTCATGGCGACCATGTCCACATGCCCCTCCTCCACCGCGCGGGCGGCGGTGGCCAGATCGGTCACGCGCTGGGCGTGGAACACCGGAATGCCGACCTCGCGCTTGATGCTGCTTGGCAAATGCAAAAAGGGCGCGACCGGAAAGGACATGTTGGGCAGCGAGATCGCGTGCGCCATGTGATCGCGCGCCTGCCCGCCCAGCACATTGACGAAATCAATCAACCCGCGTTCGGCGTAGGTCCGGGCGATGGTGACACAATCCTCGTTGGTCAGACCGTCGTCGATCAGCTCGTCGCCCGACATGCGGATGCCGACGATGTAATCGTCGCCGACCTCCGCCCGGATCGCCTCGAACACCTCGACGCCGAAGCGCATGCGGTTTTCCAGGCTGCCGCCGTATTTGTCGGCGCGGCGGTTGACCGAGGGACTCCAGAACTGGTCGATCAAATGGCCGTGCGCGGCGGACAGCTCGAACCCATCAAGCCCGCCCTCTTTGCAACGCCGCGCCGCCGCCGCGAATCCGGCGATGATCCGCTTGAAATCCCAATCCTCCATCTCCTTGGGCGTGTTGCGGTGCGCCGGTTCCCGCCGGGCCGAGGCCGACACGGTGGGCAACCAGTTCTCCGTGTCCCAGCGCGTCCGCCGCCCCATATGGGTCAATTGGATCATCAGCGCCGCGCCGTGGCGGTGCACCCGGTCGGAGAATTCCCGAAAGAACGGAATCACGCTGTCGTCGGCGACCGAGATCTGGTTCCACGGCGCCGCCGGACTGTCCACCGCGACCGAGGAGGAGCCGCCGAACATCGTCAGGGCGATGCCCCCCTTGGCCTTTTCCTCGTGGTAAAGCTGGTAGCGTTCCTTGGGCTTACCGTCGGAGCCGTATCCCGGCGCGTGGCTGGTGCTCATGACCCGGTTGCGCAGGGTCAAATGCTTGATCGTCAGCGGCTTGAGAAGAGTCTCGGCGGGCGACGGCATGGCGGCTCGCTTCTCAATGGCGATGGAAGAAAGGATGTCACCGGATCGTCAAGAAAACCTGTTCACCTGCGACAGATCACCGCATGATTGCGACAGCCCGTCCCTTTTGCGCGTGGTCAGACGAGCGCCGGTTCCGCCGCCGTCCGGTAGATGGGAAACCGCTCGCACAGCGCCCCCACCTTGCGGCGCACCGCCGTTTCCACCGCGCTGTTGTCTCCGGTGTTGCTGGCGGCCAGCCCGTCGAGCACCTCGGTGATCCAATGGCCGATCTGCTCGAACTCCGCCACGCCGAAACCGCGCGTGGTCGCCGCCGGGCTGCCCAGCCGGACGCCCGACGTGATGGTCGGCTTTTGCGGATCGAACGGCACGCCGTTCTTGTTGCAGGTCATTCCGGCATGCTCCAGGCTGGCTTCCGCCGCCTTGCCGGTCAGGTTCTTCGGACGCAGATCCAACAGCACGATGTGGCTGTCGGTGCCGCCCGACACGATGTCGAAACCGCCCGCCAGCAAGGCCGAGGACAGGGCGCGGGCGTTGTCCAGCACGGCGCGGGCGTAATCCTTGAACGCCGGATCCAGCGCCTCGCCAAAGGCCACCGCCTTGGCGGCGATCACATGCATCAGCGGGCCGCCCTGAAGGCCGGGGAACACCGCCGAATTGATCTTTTTGGCGATGGCCTCGTCGTTGGTCAGCACCACGCCGCCGCGCGGGCCGCGCAGGGTCTTGTGGGTCGTCGTCGTCACCACATGGGCGTGCGGCAGGGGGGAGGGGTAGACGCCACCCGCCACCAGCCCGGCGACATGGGCCATGTCCACCATCAGATAGGCCCCGACCTCGTCGGCGATGGCGCGGAAGCGGGCGAAGTCGATGACGCGCGGATAGGCCGACCCACCGGCGACGATCAGCTTTGGCTTGTGCTCGCGCGCCAACCGTTCGACCTCCTCGATGTCGATCAAGCCGTCGTCGCGCCGCACGCCGTAGGGGATGGCGTTGAACCATTTGCCCGACAGGTTGGGCGGCGCGCCGTGCGTCAGATGCCCGCCCGCCGCCAGCGACATGCCAAGAATGGTGTCGCCCGGCTTCAGCAGGGCCAGAAACACCGCCTGGTTGGCCTGCGCCCCGGAATGCGGCTGCACGTTGGCGAAGCCGCAGCCGTAGAGTTGGCAAATCCGTTCGATGGCCAGCGCCTCGACCGAATCGACATGCTCGCAGCCGCCGTAATAGCGTTTGCCGGGATAACCCTCGGCGTATTTGTTGGTGAGAACGGAGCCTTGCGCCTCCAGCACGGCGGTGGAGACGATGTTTTCGGACGCGATCAACTCGATCTGGTCCTGCTGCCGCCCAAGCTCGCGGCCAATGGCGGCCCACACCGCCTCATCGGCGCGGCGCAGCGCGGCGCCGGGCGCGCCGAAGGTCAAGGACGGGGGAGCGGCGGCGATGATGGTGGTCATGGCGATTCCCTGTTCATGGTGGTCGGCGGCGAGGATCGGGCGGCCTTCGTCCGGCCAGCCCCGGCGGTCAGCATTCGACGATGTTGACCGCAAGCCCGCCGAGCGAGGTTTCTTTGTATTTCGTCTGCATGTCCGCCCCGGTCTCCCGCATCGTGCGGATGACCTTGTCGAGCGAGACGTGGTGCAGGCCGTCGCTGTTCAACGCCAGCCGGGCGGCGTTGATCGCCTTCACGGCGCCAATGGCGTTGCGTTCGATGCACGGGATTTGGACCAGCCCGCCGATGGGATCGCAGGTCAGGCCCAGATTGTGCTCCATGCCGATTTCGGCGGCGTTTTCGATCTGGGCGGGGGTGCCGCCCATCGCGGCGGCCAAGCCGCCCGCCGCCATCGAACAGGCCACCCCGACCTCCCCCTGACACCCGACCTCAGCGCCGGAGATTGAGGCGTTTTTCTTGTAGAGCGTGGCGATGGCGGTCGCCGTCAGCAGGAAATCGAAGAGGCCCCGTTCGCTGGCGTTGTGGCAAAAGCGGTCATAATAATGCAGCACCGCCGGAACGATGCCCGCCGCGCCGTTGGTCGGCGCCGTCACCACCCGACCCCCGGCGGCGTTTTCCTCATTCACGGCGATGGCGTAGACGCTGATCCAATCCATCACCGCCATCGGGTCGCGCAGCGCCGATTCCGCCTTGCCGCAGGCGTCGCGGTAAAGCGCGGCGGCGCGGCGGCGCACCTTCAGCCCGCCCGGCAGCACGCCGTCCTGGGCGATGCCGCGCGCCACGCAGCCCTTCATCGCGCTCCATATGTTCCGCAGTCCGGCGTCGATCTCGTCATCCGACCGCCACGCCCGTTCGTTGTCGCGAACCAGTGCGGCGATGCTGCGCCCGCTGTCGCGCGCCATCGCCAGCATCTCGTCGGCGGAGCCGAAATCATAGGGAAGGGTCGGCGCGTCGGGCGAGGGTTCGTTGCGGTGCAACTCCTCCTCCGTCACGACGAAGCCGCCACCGATGGAGTAGTACACGCGGGTGTCGAGCGTTCGCCCCGCCGCGTCGAAAGCGGTCAACCGCAGGCCGTTGGGGTGGCCGGGCAGACTCTCCCCCCGGTGCAGCAACAGGTCGCGCTCCGGCTCGAACACGATGTCCGGCCCACCGCCCAACCGCAGCCGCCGGTCGCGGCGCACGGCCTCGACCAAGGCGGGGATCCGTTCGGGATCGACCGTGTCCGGCCATTCGCCGAGCAGCCCCAGCAGAACGGCGCTGTCGGTTGCGTGGCCGATGCCGGTCAGGGCGAGCGAGCCGTACAGCTCCGCCGCCACCCGCTGGACGGCGTCCGGGTCGGCGCGCTCCGCCAGACCGGCGACGAAGGCGGCGGCGGCCTTCATCGGTCCCACGGTGTGGGAGCTGGACGGGCCGATGCCGATCTTGAACACATCAAAGACGCTGACGGCCATGGGCGATGTCCTTGCGCGTCGGTTGTGATCGGGTGGTAAAGGGAGATTCGCTGGCCCCCTCCCCGACCCTCCCCCGCTCACGCGGGAGAGGGGGCCTGGACCTTTGTCAATTCCCACGCCCGCTCCCTCTCCCGCAACGCGGGGGAGGGCTGGGGAGGGGGCAAGCCGCGCTCAAACCCCTACCCGCTGATCGCCCGCCCGTTGTATTCGGCCATGGCGTCGGACAGCCACAGCCAGACATATTCGGCGAAGGAGCGGCGCGGCAGGATGTCGTAGGTCGGGGCGTCGTCGCGCTGGTGCAGGATGATCCCGGCCCGCGCCAGAACCGTCTGGGCGCATTGCCCCGGACGAAAACCACGCGGGTGCAGGTCGAGCGTGCAGCCCTTTTGCAAGGTTTCCCGCGCCGACGGGCCGGACAGACGCAGCAGGGCGCGGTTGCCGGTGACGTCGGTGACGGCGGCGTGCAGGCCGGTCAGCGCCTCGCGCAGTTGGGCCATCACCGCGCCCTCCTGCCCCGGCGCGGTCAGGATCAACCATTCGTCGGGGCCAAGCCACAGCACCGTGACGTCGGCGGCGGACTGCACCGTGTTGGCGTTCACCGGCAGCAGTCCTTGCAGCACCCCGCCGACGGCGCGGGCGGCGCGCGGGTCGTGGCCGTCGCAGCGCAGATTGATCTGACCGGGCGGGATCATCTCCACCAGGGTCAAGGCGCCGCCCGCCCGGTCGGGCGGAACCGCGAAGGCCGAAGCGAAGCGGGCGACCGCGCCGACGCGCGGCAAGTCAACGGCGTTAGCCATGGAGGCGCACTCCCTCGGGATCGTAGAAAACCGGCTTGACGACGGCGCAGGCCACATTCTTGTCGGCGAGCGGCGCATGAACCGTCTGGCCGATCATCCGCGATCCGCCCGCGATCAGGGCCAGCGCGATGGAACGGCCCATCGTCTCGCTCCAATAGCTGGACGTCACGTAGCCGAGCATCGGGATGGGAACCGTTCCGCCCGCCTGCGCCGTGATCTGCGCGCCTTCCGGCAACACCATGGTCGGATCCTGGGTCAGCAGGCCAACCAACTGCTTGCGGTCGGCGCGGCTGGTGTCTTGGCGGGTGAAGGAGCGTTTGCCGACGAAGTCCGCCTTCTGCTTCGACACGATCCAATCCATGCCGAGATCCTGCGGCGTCACCGTGCCGTCGGTTTCCTGGCCGACGATGATGTAGCCCTTTTCGGCGCGCAGCACATGCATGGTCTCGGTGCCGTAGGGCGTGACGCCATGCGGCGCTCCCGCCTTCATGATCTCCGTCCACAGACGCAGGCCGTGATAGGCCGGGACGTTGATCTCATACGACAATTCGCCGGTGAAGCTGATGCGGAAGATGCGGGCCGGAACCCCGGCGACGACCGCCTCCTTCATCGCCATGAAGGGGAAGGCGTCGGCGCTGAGATCCAAATCCGGGGCCAGCGCCGCCACGACGTCGCGCGCCTTCGGTCCGGCGATGGAGGCGGTGGACCAATGTTCGGTGACGCTGGTCAGATGGACCCGCAGATCCGGCCATTCCGTTTGAAGATACTCTTCCAGCCAATCCAGCACCTTGGCGGCGTTGCTGGTGGTGGTGGTCATCAGGAAATGGTTGGGGCCGAGGCGCGTGGTCACGCCGTCGTCGATCACCATCCCCTCTTCCTTGCACATCACGCCGTAGCGGCAGCGCCCGACGTCGAGCTTGCTCCAGGCGTTGGTGTACATGCGGTTGAGCAGGATCGCCGCGTCCGGTCCCTGGATGTCGATCTTGCCGAGAGTCGACGCGTCAAGCACGCCGACGCCGTTGCGCACCGCCCGGCATTCCCGGTTCACCGCGTCGTGCATGGATTCGCCAGCGCGCGGGAAATACCAGGGGCGTTTCCACTGGCCGACATCCTCAAAGACCGCGCCATTCTCCACATGCCAACGGTGCATCGGCGTCACCCGCGCCGGGTCGGCCAGTTCGCCGACGTCGCGCCCGGCCAGCGCCCCGAAGACGACCGGCGTGTAAGGCGGGCGGAAGGTGGTGGTGCCGACCTGCGGGATCGGCGCGCTGAGCGACTGGGCGAGGATGGCCAGGGCGTTGACGTTGGACGTCTTGCCCTGATCCGTGCCCATGCCCATGGTGGTGTAGCGTTTCAAATGCTCGACCGACTGATAGCCCTCGCGCGAGGCGAGCAGCACGTCGGCGGCGGTCACGTCGTTCTGGAAATCGACGAAATGCTTGCCCGATCCGCGCCCAACCAGTTGGGTGGACGGCACCACCCACAGCGGGCGCAACGGCTCCTCGGCGTCGGCCTCGGCGCGCGGCACGGGCAGCGGCGCGTCGGCGGTGAAGCCAGCCTCCCGCGCCGCCTCGGTTCCGGCGGCCACGCCCTCGGCCAGACAATCGGGCAGCGCGAAGCGTCCGTTGCAGGTTCCGGCGCAATGCAGGGCCTGGGTCGCCTTGTGCGGCACGAAGCAGGCCGCCGCCTCGTCGTAACGCAGCTTGCCGGTGGATTGGGAATAAAGATGCACCGCCGGATTCCAGCCGCCCGACATCGCCAGCAGGTCGCAGGCGATGCTGGTCCGCGCCATCCCGACCACGCCGCCGCCGTCGGCGGCCAGCGGCATGACGTCAACGGAGGTCAGGCGCTTGCCGCCCTCGGTCGCCACCACGGCGCGGTTTTCCAACACGGTGATTCCCGCCGCCCGCGCCTTGGCCGCCAAGGGTCCGTTGACCGCCGTCCGCACATCGACGATGGCGGCGATCGCGATCCCCGCCGCCTGCATGTCGAGCGCGGCGGCGTAAGCGCTGTCGTTGTTGGTCAGCAGCACGGCCCGCTTGCCCGGCGTGACGCCGTAGCGGTTGACGTAGGTCCGCACCGCGCCCGCCAGCATGATTCCCGGCCGGTCGTTGTCGGCGAAAACCAGCGGGCGCTCATGGCCGCCGGTCGCCAGCACGACGCGCTTGGCCCGGACGTTCCACAGCCGTTGCCGCGACAGATGCGGGGCCGCGCCGCGCGGCAGATGATCGGTGCGCCGCTCGGTCAAGGTCAGATGGTTGTGATCGTAATAGCCCGCCGCCGTGGTCCGACGCAGCACGCGGATCTCCGGGCAGGCGGCCAACTCGGCCTCGATCTTGGCGATCCACGACGCGGCGGGCAGACCGTCCACCGTTTCGCCGCTGGTCAGCAGGGAGCCGCCCAACTCGTTCTGCTCGTCGGCCAGAATCACCCGCGCGCCGGTGCGCGCCGCCGCCAAGGCCGCCGTCAGACCGGCGGGACCGGCGCCGACGACCAGCACGTCGCAATGGACGTGCATCTTGTCGTAACGGTCGGGGTCCGGCTCCTTCGGGGCCTTGCCCAAACCGGCGGCGTGGCGGATCAGCGGCTCATACAGCTTCATCCACAGGCTTTGCGGATGCATGAAGGTCTTATAATAGAACCCGGCGACGAAGATCTTCGACAGCAAGCCGTTGACCGCGCCGACGTCGAAATTCACGTTCGGCCAAGCGTTTTGGCTGGCCGCGCTCAGCCCCTCATACAGCTCGATCTGGGTGGCGCGCAGGTTGGGTTCGGTGTGGCCGCCGCGCTCCAACTGGATCAGCGCCGACGGCTCTTCCGACCCGGCGGACAGGATGCCGCGCGGGCGGTGGTATTTGAAGCTGCGGGCGACCAGATGCACGCCATTCGCCAACAGGGCAGAAGCCAGCGTGTCGCCTGCGCAGCCCTGATAGCTCTTGCCGTTGAAGGTGAAGGTGACGCTGCGGGTCCGGTCGATGCGGCCGCCCGACGCGGTGCGGTGGCTGTTGCTCACGAGCGGACTCCCTGCTGGCTGGCCTGCGGCGGCTGGGCTTCGGCGACGGCGGCGTCTGGTTCGGCTGCCGCGCCGGGGGGATAGACCCGCAAAATCTCGTGGGTCACGGTGTGGCGCTCCACGTTGAACCAGCGGCGGCAGCCATGGGCGTGAACCCAGCGTTCGCGGTGAACGCCCTTGGGGTTGGCGCGCAGAAACAGGAAGTCGGCCCATTCGGCGTCCGACAAGGCGGACGGATCGGCGGGACGGACGCGGTGGGCCTCGCCGCCGTAAGCGAACTCGATCTCGTCGCGCGGGCCGCACCAGGGGCAATGGATCAGGAGCATGGCGGAAACCCTCCTAATGCGCCACGGCGGCGGCGCCGTGTTCGTCGATGAGATAGCCCGACGTGAAACGGTCGAGCGAGAAGGGCGCGTTCAGGACGTGCGGCTCGTTGCGGGCGATGGTGTGGGCGAAGACCCACCCCGACCCCGGCGTCGCCTTGAAGCCGCCGGTCCCCCACCCGCAATTGATGAACAGATTTTCGACCGGGGTTTTGGAGATGATCGGGCTGGCGTCCGGGCAGGTGTCGACGATGCCCGCCCAATGGCGCAGCAGGCGCAGGCGGCTGAAGATCGGGAACAGCTCCAGCAACGGGCCGATCTGGTGTTCGATGACGTGGAAGCTGCCGCGCTGGGCGTAGGAGTTGTAGGAGTCGATGCCGGCGCCGATGACCAGCTCGCCCTTGTCGGATTGGCTGACATAGACGTGAACGGCGTTCGACATCACCACGCAATCCAGCACCGGCTTGATCGGTTCGGACACCAGCGCCTGGAGCGGATGGCTTTCCAGCGGCAGGCGCAGATCGGCCATCCCGGCGACGACGCTGGAATGACCGGCGGCGACCACGCCGACCTTGCCCGCCTGGATGTAACCCCGGGAGGTCTCCACCCCGACCACCTTGCCGCCGACGCGGCGCAGGCCCGTGACCTCGCAATTCTGGATGATGTCCACGCCGCGCGCGCTGGCGGCGCGGGCGAAGCCCCAGGCCACCGCGTCGTGGCGGGCGGTGCCGCCGCGCCGTTGCAGCGTGCCGCCCATGATGGGATAGCGCACGTCGGGCGCAATGTTGATCGCCGGGCAGAACTCCTTGACCTGCTCGCGCGTCAGCCATTCGCTGTCGATGCCGTTGAGGCGCAGCGCGTTGACCCGCCGCACGCTTTCCCGCACGTCGTGGAGATTGTGGGCGAGGTTCAGCACGCCGCGCTGGCTGACCATCGTGTTGTAATTGAGATCCTGGCTCAGCCCCTCATAGAGCTGAAGGGATTTCTCGTAGAGCGCGGCGCTCTCGTCCCACAGATAGTTGGAGCGCAGGATGGTGGTGTTGCGGCCCGTGTTGCCGCCGCCCAGCCAGCCCTTTTCCAACACGGCGACGTTGGTGATCCCGTGTTCCTTGGCCAGATAATAGGCGGTCGCCAGCCCATGCCCGCCACCGCCGATGATGACGACGTCATAGGCTGGTTTCGGCGCCGGATCGCGCCAAGCGCGGCCCCAATGCTCGTGGTGCGAGAACGCGTTTCGGATCAGTGAGACGATCGAGTAATTCGACATGCCTGCCTCGCGCTTTTCACGAGGGTCAGTAGACGGCGGAACGGGGTAGAAACGCTAGAATGCAGCGGCCAACCCATTTGAACAAATGCGACATCGCCGTCGCGAACGTTCAAGCTGACGCGCTCACCGACACCCTCACTCGTACAGCCGCCGATCCGGTGGCGCGCCGCGCAGGTCGAAGGCGCGCAGCAGGGCCGCCGGGCTGTCGCTGGGCAAGGTGAGGCCGTCCGGTTCGCCGCCGCCGCGCCGCAGGGAGGAGGGGGACACGCCGAACCCCTCGCGGAATTGGCGGGAGAAATGGGCGCAATCGGCGAATCCGCACTCCACCGCGATGTCGGTGATGGAGCGGGTCGAGTTGCGCAGCAGCCAGAGGCCGTAGCGCAGGCGCAGCACGCGGTAAAAGGCGGTCGGACTCATGCCGGTGGAAAAGCGGAACAGCCGTTCAAACTGGCGGGTGCTGATGTTGACCTTGCGGGCGATGTCCTCGACCGTCAGCGGGTCGGCGAGATGCTGCTCCATCAGCAGCAGGGCGCGGCGCACCCGGTCGTTGACCACCTCGTTGTGGGTGGGCGGCTGCGGTTGCGGCTGGTTCGCCGGGCGGGCCTTGTCGATCAGCATGATGTGCATGGTTTTCTGGGCGCAGGCCCGGCCCAGATGCCGTTCGATCAAATAAGCCGCCAGATCGGCGACCCCGGCCCCGCCCGAACAGGTGATGCGGTCGCGGTCCACCACGTAAAGCTGGTCGGCCACCGGCTCGACGTCCGGGAATTCCTCGACGTAGTCGCTGTAGTGATACCAACTGACGCAACAGCGCCGCCGCGTCATCAGCCCGATCCGGCTCAAGGCGAAACCGCCGGTGCAGACGCCGACCAGCGTCACCCCGGCGGCGGCGGCGGCCTTCAAATAGGCGATGGTCTCGGCGTCCAATTGCGGGCCGGGATTCAGCAGGCCACCGACGACGACGATGTAATCGAAGCCGCGCGGATCCTGGAACGCTTCCCACGGGGCGATGGACACGCCGCAGCTTGACCGCACCGGCTCGGTTCCCGACCCGGACCCCATGATCGTCCAGCGGCAGCGGATCTGCCGCGATCCGTCGCCGTCGTCCGCCGCCAACCGCAGGGCGTCGAGAAAGGTCGCCAGCGCCGTCAGGGTGAAGCGGTTGGCCAGAATGAAGCCAACGGACAGCACGGCCTCCTTCGACCGTTTCGGCGCGTCGCCGGGTTGCCAGCCGTTCCAGGCGCCATCGGGCATGCCACGCTCTCCCCTTGTTCCCCGCGACAAACTGTCGCCTCTTTTTCAACGGGGAACAAGGGGGCGCGCGTCGGATCGGATCCGCCAATGGTCAGAGGCGCGACGACGCCAAAGGACCGTCCGCTCAGGCCCCCACAGGCACGCGGACCCGCTGCCCTTGGCGGTCGCTGCGCGGCGGCACGCCAAAATGGTCGCGGTAGCATTTGCTGAAATGGGTGGCGGAGACGAAGCCGCAGCAGACCGCCACCTCGATCACCGACAGCGTGGTTTGCGACAGCAATTGACGCGCCCGCTTCAGCCGCAGGCCCAGATAATGGCGGGCGGGCGAGCAATCGAGGTATTTGCGGAACAGCCGTTCCACATTGCGCCGCGACTGCCCCAGCATGGCCGACAGCGTCGCCAGATCCAGCGGATCTTCGATGTTGTCCTGCATCAGCCGGATGATGGCGTGCAGCTCCTTGCACTCCATCCCCGGATTGGGCTGGATCGCCTCATGCTGCTGGGCGTGGCCGGGGCGGATGCGGTCGTGCAGCATCTGTTCGGCGATGTCGATGGCCAGCGGCTCGCCATGGGTCGCGGCGATCCGGTGCAGCATCATGTCGGTGGCCGAGGTGCCGCCCGCGCAGGTGAAGCGGTTGCGGTCGATGGTGAACAGCTCCCCCGTCGCCTCGATCTCCGGGAAGGTTTCGGCGATGCCCGCCAAATTCTCCCAATGGATGGTGCAGCGGTAGCCGTCGAGCAGCCCCGCCCGCGCCAGAATGTGGCTGCCGGTGCAGACCGCGCCCAGATTGGTTCCCCGCGCCGCCGCCCGCCGCAGCCAGGACAAGACCGCCCTGTCGTCATACCGATGGCCGCCGACGCCGCTGCACAGAACCACCGTCGGCAACGGCGGGGCGTCGTCGAGGCCATGGTCGCACAGCACGCCGACGCCGTTGCTGGCCCGCTCGCCCCCGCCGTCCTTTGAGATCAGAACCCAGCGGTACAGCGTCCGCCCGCTGATGTGGTTGGCGAGGCGCAACGGCTCCACCGACGCGGTGAAGGCGATCATCGAAAAATCGGGGACCAGCAGGAATCCGATTGTTTCCATCCCATCACTCCTCATCCCAACAGCGGAGAGCCAAAAGCGGATGTCCGAGGGTGGCATGGCTCGACAGTAGCATCGCCCCCGCCGCTCCCGGATTGAACATGAACGCCCTTGTCCTTGTCCCGAAGCGACAAGTGCGGAGAATGGGGACGACGGCGTTTATTTTTTATTGGACGACCAATTAAAAAAAACGGCTAAGCTGTGGTCCAGCGAACGGCGGAGGCGGAATCATGGCGCGGTTCGGACGACAGGCTCATTACATCCACGGCCAACCGACGCAAGCGGGCGGCGACGACACCTTCACCACCATCAACCCGGCAACGGGGGAGGCGCTGGCCGAGGTCGCGCAGGCGACCAGCGCGGATGTGGACCGCGCCGTCGACAGCGCGCGCGCCGGACAGGCCCAATGGGGCGCCCTGCCCGCCATGGAGCGCGCCCGCGTGCTGCGCCGGGCCGTCGCCCTGCTGCGCGAGCGCAACGACGAGCTGGCCGAACTGGAAACGCTCGACACCGGAAAGCCGCTCAGCGAGACGCGCGCGGTGGACGTCGCCACCGGGGCCGACGTGCTGGAATATTACGCGGGCCTCGCCCCGGCGCTGGAAGGGCGGCAAATTCCGCTGCGCCCCTCCTCCTTCGTTTACACGCGGCGGGAGCCGCTGGGGGTGGTCGCCGGGATCGGGGCGTGGAATTACCCGATTCAGATCGCCTTGTGGAAATCGGCCCCGGCGCTGGCCGCTGGCAACGCCATGATCTTCAAACCCAGCGAGATCACGCCGCTGACCGCCCTGCGGCTGGCCGCGCTTTACAGCGAAGCGGGTCTGCCCGACGGCGTGTTTAACGTCGTCCAGGGCGATGGTAGGGTCGGCGCGCTGCTCAGCGCCCATCCGGGAATCGAGAAAATCTCCTTCACCGGCGGGGTGGAGACCGGCAAGCGGGTGATGGCGGCGGCGGGCGGATCCTCGCTGAAGGATGTGACGATGGAGTTGGGCGGCAAGTCGCCGTTGATCGTCTTCGCCGATGCCGACCTCGACCGCGCCGCCGACATCGCCATGATGGCGAATTTCTACAGCTCCGGCCAAGTCTGCACCAACGGCACGCGGGTGTTCGTCCACCGCAGCGTCCAGAAGGGTTTCGAGGAGCGGCTGTTGACCCGCGTGCGGCGGATTCGTCTGGGCGACCCGCTCGACCCGGCGACGAATTTCGGCCCCCTCGCCAGCTTCCCGCACCGCGACAAGGTGCTGGGCCTCATCGAGTCCGGCAAGGCGGAGGGCGCGCGGCTGCTGGCGGGCGGCGGCCCGCCGGACGGCGATGCCTTCGCGCGCGGCGCTTATGTGGCGCCTACCGTCTTCACCGATTGCCACGACCGCATGCGCATCGTACAGGAGGAGATCTTCGGCCCCGTCCTGTCGATCCTGACCTTCGACGAGGAGGAGGAGGTCATCGCACGGGCCAACGCCACCCGCTATGGGTTGGCCGCCGGTCTGGTGACGCAAGACCTCGCCCGCGCCCACCGCGTCATTCACCGGCTGGAGGCCGGGATCTGCTGGATCAACGCCTGGGGCGAATCGCCGCCGGAAATGCCGGTGGGCGGCTTCAAGGAATCCGGCGTTGGCCGGGAAAACGGCGTCGAAGCGCTCGACCAATACACCCGTGTCAAATCGGTGCAAATCGAGTTGGGGCCATACGCGTCCGTGTTCTGACCGACGCCGTCCATGCGCCATCGGTTCCGTCTCGCCTGAGAATCTCTGATTCACAGAGGGTTTGAGTCATGTCCAACGCGCGTCACGACTATGATTACATCATCATCGGCGCCGGATCGGCGGGCAACGTCCTGGCCTGCCGGTTGACCGAGGATCCCGGAGTCAGCGTGCTGTTGCTGGAGGCGGGCGGGCGCGACCATCGGATGGACTTCCGCACCCAGATGCCGGCGGCGCTCGCCTTTCCCTTGCAGGGGCGGCGCTACAATTGGGCCTACGTCACCGAACCCGAACCGCGCATGAACAACCGCCGCATGGAATGCGGGCGGGGCAAGGGGCTGGGCGGCTCCTCGCTCATCAACGGCATGTGCTACATCCGGGGCAACGCGCTGGATTACGACGGCTGGGCCGAACAGCCGGGGTTGGACGGCTGGAGCTATCTGGATTGCCTGCCCTATTTCAAAAAGGCGGAAACCCGCGACGCCGGGCCGAACGCCTATCACGGCGGCGACGGCCCGGTGCAGGTGACGACCGCCAAACCCGGCGTCAACCCGCTCTATGAGGCGATGATCGAGGCCGGAATCGAGGCGGGTTACGCGCGCACCGACGATCTGAACGGCCACCGCCAGGAAGGCTTCGGCCCGATGGACCGCACCGTCACCCCGCAAGGGCGGCGGTCGAGCACGGCGCGCGGTTATCTC
Source organism: Azospirillum cavernae (assembly GCF_003590795.1). GTDB lineage: Bacteria > Pseudomonadota > Alphaproteobacteria > Azospirillales > Azospirillaceae > Azospirillum > Azospirillum cavernae. The sequence continues at coordinate 75,771 of NZ_QYUL01000003.1, read as the reverse complement.
GACCGCGCGCGCGGGCGGCCCGGCCTGACCATCGTCACCCACGCGCTGACCGACCGCATCCTGTTCGACGGTCGCCGCGCCATTGGAGTCGCCTATCTGCAATCCGGCGCGCCGGTGACGGCCCACGCCCGGCGCGAGGTTCTGCTCTGCGCCGGGGCCATCGCCTCCCCCGCCATCCTGCAACGGTCGGGCGTGGGGCCAGCGGCGGTTTTGCGCGATCTTGGCGTGGCGACGGTGCTCGACCTGCCAGGGGTGGGGGCCGATCTGCAAGACCATCTGGAAATGTACATCCAGTATGAATGCAAACAGCCGGTGTCGCTGTACCCGGCCCTGCAATGGTGGAACCAACCGGCCATCGGCGCGGAATGGCTGTTTCGCGGCACCGGAATCGGGGCCAGCAACCAGTTCGAGGCGGGCGGCTTCATCCGCACCGACGACGAGGTTGCTTGGCCCAATCTCCAGTATCATTTCCTGCCGGTGGCGATCAGCTACAACGGGACCAACGCGGTCAAGGCTCACGGTTTCCAGGCGCATGTCGGCTCCATGCGCTCCCCCAGCAAGGGGCGGGTGCGGGCGGTGTCGCGCGATCCGAACGCGCCGCCCAGCATCCTGTTCAACTACATGGCCGAAGAGCAGGATTGGCGGGAGTTCCGCGCCGGACTCCGCATCACCCGGACGATCATGCGGCAAAAGGCGCTCTCCCCCTATCGCGGGCGGGAAATCAGCCCCGGCGCGGACTGCCAGACCGACGCCGAGATCGACGCCTTCGTCCGCCAGCACGCCGAAACGGCCTATCACCCATCCTGCTCCTGCCGGATGGGAACCGACGAGATGGCGGTGGTGGACGAACAGGGGCGGGTGCATGGGATGGAGGGGCTGCGCGTCATCGACGCGTCGATCATGCCGCGCATCATCACCGGCAACCTCAACGCGCCAACCATCATGATGGCGGAAAAGCTGGCCGACGTGATCCGCGACCGACCGCCGGAACCGCGCGCCGACGTCCCCTATTACGTCGCCCCCACCGCGCTCGCCGTCGTTGGAACGCGCCGCATGGCCGTGGCGTGATCCATGCCGATGCCGTCCATGCCCCCTTGGGTGCCGCCGCCGGAGCAAAACGCCGCCCCGCCCGGCCTGTGGTGCCGGATCAGAAAAGTGGTGGTCGGCTGGTGGCGCGCGGCGCGCCGATCAACGTGATCGGGACAACCGAAGGAGATCGGCGCGCAGGGCGTCGGCGTCGGCCAAGTCCGCCTCCAGCGCCGCGTGCTCGGCGGTCCACAGCGGAACCGCCTGGGCCAGCAACGCCCGCCCCTCCGCCGTCAGGCTCAGCAAACGGCCCCGCTTGTCCGTGGGGTTGCTGAGGATGGCGACTAGCCCCCGGCGTTCCAGCGGCTTCAGGGCGGCGGTCAGCGTCGTGCGGTCCATCGCCAGCAGGGCGGCGACCGGGGCCATGCCCGGCGGCTCCGGGCGGTTCAACGCCATCATCAGCGAGAACTGACCGTTGGTCAGATCGAGCGGACGGAACAGATCGTCAAAGCGCTTGGCCAGGGCGCGCGCCGCCCGCTGAACATGCAGGCAGAGACAGCGGTCGCGCACCAAAATCGTTGTTTCGTATGGGATTTTCGCGTCGTTTGACATGGGTCAATTATGTTGATATCAACGTATCTTGTCAAGACCTCATGCTTGGAGTCGTCCCATGATCGTTCAGCCCTATCTGTTTTTTGAAGGCCGTTGCGAAGAGGCGATCACCTTCTACCAGCGTGTGTTGGGCGCCAAAGTCGGCATGTTGCTGCGGTTCAAGGATTGCCCTGACACACCCCCGGAAGGCGCGATGCCGCCGGGCAGCGAAAACAAGATCATGCACGCCGACCTGCGCATCGGCGATTCCACGATCATGGCGTCGGACGCTTGCGGAGCGGTTCCAGCCGACTTGAGTTCCGCTTTCAAGGGCTTTTCCCTGTCGGCGACGGTGGCCGACGCGGACGAAGCCAACCGCCTGTTCACCGCGCTGGGCGACGGCGGCGCGGTGCTGATGCCGTTGGGCAAGACCTTCTTCTCCCCCTGTTTCGGCATGGTTCAGGACCAGTTCGGCGTGTCGTGGATGGTGATCGTTCAGGAATAAGCGGTTCATCCGTTCCATCGCCCCCCTGCTCGATCCGTTTTCCGCCCCCGTCGTCGGCGCCGTTTGGTCCGGCGGCGGGGCGTTTTCATGCCCGCTCGGCGCCTTGCCAGATGGAATAAAAATTCTTGATTGACGGGTTGGGGAATTTTTGTTCTATAATCAAACCAACGTTCCACCGCCTGCCCACGCAAGGCCCCGACCCAAAAAAGCCGGAACGATTGGGGGAGACACGACCGATGGGGACCGCCACGCGCGCGGCCCGGCTGCGGTTCCGCTCGTCCAGCGTTCGCCCGGCTTCGGATTTCAGCGGAGCTGATTCATGCCTCACGAACGCTCACTCGACGTCATTTCCATTGGCCGCTCCTCCGTCGACCTTTACGGCGAGCAGGCGGGCGGCCGGTTGGAGGACGTCCAAAGCTTCGCCAAATATGTCGGCGGCTGCCCGACCAACATCGCGGTCGGCACGGCGCGTCTGGGGCTGCGCTCGGCCCTGCTGACGCGGGTCGGCGACGAGCATATGGGCCGCTTCATCCGCGAACAATTGATCCGCGAGGGGGTGGAGACCAGCCACGTCGTCACCGACCCCGAACGGCTGACCGCGCTGGTCATTCTGGGCATTCGCGACCGCGAAACCTTCCCGCTGATCTTCTATCGGGAAAACTGCGCCGACATGGCGATTTGCGAGGATGACGTCGATGAGTCCTTCATCGCGTCGGCCCGCGCCATCCTGGTCAGCGGGACCCACTTCTCCACCCCCGGCACCGACGCCGCCATGCGCAAGGCGATGCGGCTGGCGCGCGCCAACGGCGTGAAGGTGGTGCTGGACATTGATTACCGCCCCGTCCTGTGGAAGCTGACCGGCCATGGACTGGGGGAGGAGCGTTTCGTCGCCGACGGCGGGGTGACGGCGTTGATCCAAACCATCCTGCCCGGCTGCGACCTGATCGTCGGCACGGAGGAGGAGTTCCACATCGCGGGCGGCAGCACCGACACCGTGGCCGCCCTGCGCGCCGTGCGGCGGCTGAGCCGGGCGACGCTGGTGTGCAAACGCGGGCCGATGGGCTGCGTGGTGTTCCCCGGCGACGTGCCGGACAGTCTGGAGTTGGGCGTGCGCGGCCCCGGTTTTCCGGTCGAGGTTTACAACGTGTTGGGGGCGGGCGACGCCTTCATGTCGGGCTTCCTGCGCGGCTGGCTGCGCGACGCGGCGCTGGAGGATTGCTGCAAATACGCCAACGCCTGCGGCGCCTTCGCAGTGTCGCGCCACGGCTGCGCTCCGGCGATTCCGACCTGGACCGAACTGACCCATTTCCTGACCCATGGCAGCCCGACCCCGCGTCTGCGCGAGGATTCGCGGCTGTCCCACATTCATTGGGCGACCACCCGCCGCCGCGATTGGCCGGAGGTGCTGGCCTTCGCCATCGACCACCGCGCCCAGCTTGAGGCGATGGCCGAGCGCCACGGCGCCGATCCCGCCCGCATCGCCGATTTCAAACGCTTGGCGCTGGACGCCGCCCGACAGGGCGCGGGCGGACGCGACGGTTTCGGCATGCTGCTGGACGGCATCCATGGCCAGGACGCGCTGGCGGCCTTGACCGGAACCAACGCCTGGATCGGTCGCCCCATCGAGCTTCCCGGATCGCGCCCCCTGCGGTTCGAGGGCGGCCCCGACGCCGCCGTTCTGATCCGCGAATGGCCCGCCGAGCATGTCGTCAAATGCCTGGTCTTCCTGCACCCCGACGACGAACCCGTGTTGCGCGGCGAGCAGGAACGGCAGATCGAGGCGCTGTTCGCCGCCTGTCGCGGCACCGGGCATGAATTGCTGTTGGAAATCATCCCGCCCAAGGGATCGCCGGTGGACGACGACACCATCGCCCGCGCGCTCGACCGCTTTTACGAGCTGGGCGTGTTGCCGGATTGGTGGAAGCTGCCCTCCCCCGCCAGCCAAACGGCGTGGAATCGGATTTCCGACGTCATCGCCGCGCGGGATCCGCTGTGCCGGGGCGTGTTGATCCTCGGCCTCGACGCCCCGGAGGAGGAGTTGCAAGCCGGTCTGGCGCTGGCCGCCCGGCAGCCGATCTGCAAAGGTTTCGCCGTTGGCCGCACCCTGTTCGGGGCCGCCGCCGAGGGCTGGCTGTCCGGCGCCCTGACCGACGCGCAAGCGGTGGAAACGATGGCGACCGCCTACCGCCGCCTCATCGCCTTCTGGGACGAGCAGCGGGCCGAGGCCAAGCGCGCGGCGGCCTGAACCGCGTCGCACGGCGGAATGGTCAGTCGGCCTCCGCGATCTGAACGGGTCGGGCGTGCTGGGATGCCCCTCCACCCCCCGGCTTCGCGCGGCTGCGGCTGCGCGGGGCGATGGACAGGCCCGTCCAAACGGCGCTGACGCGCAGGCTGTCCGGGAACGGCGGTCGTTCGGCCCGCTGTTCCGCAAAACGACGCGTGGACGGCTGACCGGCGCACGCGGCCAGCGTCACGGCGCAGAACAGGGCAAGACAGAGCTTTGGCATGGCGGCTCGGTTCGGGAGATGTCGTGTCCGGCAGGAAAAACCCGAACGCCGTATAAAATCCATGTGGCGCGCCGACCGGCTGGCGTATGCAAAAACATCCCGCACTGCGAAACATCCGTAAAGCCAACAACAAGCTCTTTACAGCCTCATTTAGAACGTATATTCTAAACTGGAAAGCAAGACGGAAGAAAAATGCCGTCATCCGGTGGCCGCGACGCGCGCCGGTTCAAAAAGACGGATCCCGCCCGTCGATGGGCGACGATCCCGGAGGAACACGGGCCGCAACCGGCCCCTTGAGGAGTAGCGAGAATGGCGACCGTGCGCCTTACCGTGGCCCAGGCTCTGGTCAAGCATCTGAGCGCCCAATTTGTCGAGCTGGACGGCCAGGAACTGCCGCTGTTCGCCGGTGTGTGGGCGATCTTCGGGCATGGCAACGTCGCCGGTCTGGGCGAGGCGCTGCACGCCGCCCGCGACACGCTGCCGACCTACCGCGCCCACAACGAACAGGGCATGGCGCACGCCGCCATCGCCTACGCCAAGGCGCAAGGCCGCCGCCGGATGATGGCCTGCACCAGTTCGGTCGGGCCGGGCGCGGTCAACATGGTGACGGCGGCGGCGCTGGCCCACGTCAACCGCCTGCCGGTGCTGCTGCTGCCGGGCGATACCTTCGCCACCCGCGCGCCCGACCCGGTGCTGCAACAGGTGGAGCAGCCCGGCGATTTCACCGTGTCGGCCAATGATTGCTTCCGCCCGGTGTCGCGCTTTTGGGACCGCGTCACCCGGCCTGAGCAACTCATGCCCAGCCTGCGCCGCGCCATCCAGGTGCTGACCGATCCGGTCGATTGCGGCCCGGTGACGCTGTGCCTGCCGCAGGACGTCCAGGCCGAAGCCTATGATTTCCCGCTGTCCTTCTTCGCCAAGACCGTGCGCCGCGCCCGCCGCCCGGAACCCGACCGCGACGAGCTGGCGGCGGCCTTGACCGCCCTGCGCGGCACGTCGAAGCCGCTGATCGTGGCCGGTGGCGGCGTGCATTACAGCGGCGCCTGCGCGGCCTTGGCCGATTTCGCCGCGCGCCATGGAATTCCGGTGGCGGAAACCCAGGCGGGCAAGGGCGCGCTGGCCTGGGATCATCCTTGCAACGTCGGCTCCATCGGCGTGACCGGATCGAGCGCCGCCAACGCCCTGGCGGAAGAGGCCGACGTGGTGCTGGCCGTCGGCACCCGGCTGGCCGATTTCACCACGGCCTCTTGGTCGGTGTTCGGCAATCCCGCCGGGCGGCTGGTCGGGCTGAACGTCGCCGCCTTTGACGCGGTGAAGGGCGACGCCCTGCCGCTGGTCGCCGACGCGGCGCGCGGGCTGGCGGCGCTGGACGGCGGGCTGGGCGATTGGGCCGCGCCGACGGCGTGGCGGGCGCTGGCGCAAGAGCGGATGACTGTGTGGAACCGCGTGGTGGACGCGGCGACCGCCGACGCCGGGTTGGATTTGCCGACCGACGCCCAGGTGTTGGGCGCCGTCAACCGGGCGGCGGGCGAGGATGGCGTGGTCGTCTGCGCGGCGGGCGGTTTGCCGGGCGAACTGCACAAGCTGTGGCGCACGGCACGGCCCGGCGGCTATCACCTGGAATACGGCTTTTCCTGCATGGGCTATGAGATCGCCGGGGGTTTGGGCGTCAAGATGGCCTGCCCGGATCGCGAGATCTTCGTCATGGTCGGCGACGGCAGCTACATGATGATGAACTCCGAACTCGCCGTGTCGGTGATGATGAAGCGCAAGCTGGTCGTCGTCCTGCTCGACAACCGGGGCTATGGCTGCATCAACCGCTTGCAGAACGCCTGCGGCGGCGCGCCCTTTAACAATCTGCTGCGCGACGCCCATTTTGAAACGGATGTTCTGCCCACCGTCGATTTCGCCGCCCATCTGCGGGCGCTGGGCGCGGTGACGGAGCAGGTGACGGGCGTGGCCGCCCTGTCCGACGCGCTGGAGCGCGCCAAGTCCTCCCCCGTCACCTACGCCATTGTCATCAACACCGACCCGCTGCCCTCGACCAAAGAAGGCGGGGCGTGGTGGGACGTGCCGGTGCCCGAAGTGTCCACCCGACCGGAGGTGACGGCGGCGCGCGCCCGCTACGTCGCCGCCAAGGCCCGGCAGCGCCGCTGAAACGCGCGTTCCAGTTTCTTCCCCTTCCAATCCGTCTCGCTGTTGTGTGGGAGCACCCGATTATGACCGTTCGTCTTGGCGTCAACCCGATCGCCTGGAGCAACGACGACATGCAGGAGCTGGGTGGCGACACCCCGCTGGAGGTCTGCTTGGCCGAAGGCCGTCAGGCCGGTTTCGCCGGGTTCGAGCTTGGCCACAAATTCCCCCGCGATCCCGACGCCCTGCGCCCGATCCTGGAGCGTCACGGCCTGTCGCTGGTCTCGGGCTGGTACAGCGCCGGTCTGCTGGAGCGCAGCGTCGCCGAGGAGATCGAGGCGGTGCAGCCGCATCTGCGCCTGCTGAAGGCGTTCAACTGTTCGGTCATGGTGGTGGCGGAAACCACCGGCTGCGTCCATGGCGAACGCGGCACGCCGCTGTCCAAACGCCCGAAACTCGACGCCGGGCAATGGGCGGAGTTCGGGCGCAAGATGACCGAATTCGGCGATTACCTGCGCGAACAGGGAACCCCGCTGGCCTACCATTACCACATGGGCACGGTGGTTGAGACGCCGGACGAGATCAACCGCTTCGCCGACTCCACCGGCGACAGCGTCGGCGTTCTGCTCGACACCGGGCATCTGACCTTCGCGGGCGGCAACCCGCTGGACGTCGTCGCCGCCTGGGGCCATCGCATCAACCATGTCCATTGCAAGGACGTCCGCGCCGACGTGCTGGCGGCGGCCAAGGCTGGCGACAGCAGCTTTCTCGACGCCGTGGTGAACGGCGTGTTCACCGTGCCGGGCGACGGCTGCGTCGATTTCCCGGCGGTGCTGGCCGCGCTGAAGGCCAAGAATTATCGCGGCGAATGGCTGGTGATCGAAGCCGAACAGGATCCCGCCAAGGCTCACCCGCTGACCTACGTCACCAAGGGCCGTCAGCATCTCAGCGCGCTGGTCGCCGAACTCGGCCTGTGACCGCGCCGCTCTCTTCCGAAAGATCGCCTTCATCATGACCAAGATCCTTCCGCATTTCATCGGCGGCGCGTTGGTTGACGGAACCAGCGGACGCAGCGGCGACGTGTTTAACCCGGCGACGGGCCGCGTCAGCGCCAAGGTTCCGCTGGCGACGGCGGCGGAGGTGGACCGCGCGGTGGCCGTCGCCCGCGCCGCCTTCCCGGCCTGGTCGAACGCCACGCCGTTGCGCCGGGCGCGAGTGATGTTCACTTTCAAGCAGTTGCTGGAGGCCAACGCCGCCACGCTCGCCAGCCTCATCACCGCCGAACATGGCAAGGTCCATTCCGACGCGCTGGGTGAAGTCACGCGCGGGCTGGAGGTGGTGGAGTTCGCCTGCGGCGGCCCCCATCTGCTGAAGGGTGAGGTGGCGGAAAATGTCGGCACGCGCGTGGACAGCCACTCGCTGCGCCAACCGCTGGGCGTCGTCACCGGAATCACGCCGTTCAACTTCCCGGCCATGGTGCCGATGTGGATGTTTCCGGTCGCCATCGCCTGCGGCAACTGCTTCATCCTGAAGCCGTCCGAACGGGTGCCGAGCGCGGCGCTGTTCCTGGCCGATCTGTTGAAGCAGGCCGGGCTGCCCGACGGCGTGTTCAACGTCGTCCATGGCGACAAAATCGCGGTGGACGCCCTGTTGACCCACCCCGACGTCAAGGCTGTGAGCTTCGTCGGCTCCACCCCCATCGCTCAGTATATTTACGCCACGGGCGCGGCCCATGGGAAACGGGTGCAGGCGCTGGGCGGCGCCAAGAACCACATGATTATTATGCCCGACGCCGACCTTGACCAAGCGGTGGACGCGCTGATGGGCGCGGCCTATGGGTCGGCTGGCGAGCGCTGCATGGCGATTTCAGTGGCCGTGCCGGTGACGGACGCGGTGGCCGACGCGCTGGTCGCCAAGCTGACCGAGCGGGTGCGCGGCCTGAAGATCGGTCCCGGCACGGATCCCGCCGCCGACATGGGTCCGCTCGTCACCGGGATCCATCGCGACAAGGTGCGCGGCTACATCGACCTTGGCGTCGCTGAAGGGGCCGAACTGATCGTCGATGGCCGCGAGGTCGCCATCGCCGATCCAGAGTGCGCCGACGGCTATTTCCTGGGCGGCACGCTGTTCGACCGGGTGACGCCGGAGATGCGGATCTACAAGGAAGAGATTTTCGGCCCGGTGCTGGCGGTGGTCCGCGTTCCCGATTACCGCACAGCGGTCGATCTCATCAACGCGCACGAATTCGGCAACGGCACGGCGATCTTCACCCGCGACGGCGACACCGCGCGCGCCTTCGGGGCGGAGATCGAAGTCGGCATGGTCGGCGTCAACGTGCCGATCCCGGTGCCGATGGCCTTCCACAGCTTCGGCGGCTGGAAACGCTCGCTGTTCGGCGATCACCACATGCACGGGCCGGAAGGGGTGCGCTTCTACACCCGTCTGAAGACCATCACCACCCGCTGGCCGACCGGCATCCGCGCCGGGGCCGACTTCGTCATGCCGACGATGTCCTGAGCATCGCCACGGAGGCCGCCACGGACGATCAACGTCCGGGCGGACAAAGCCTCGCACCGTTCCCCTCGCACCGTTCCAAGCCCATCGCGTCAAAAAACCAAACCGGAGGAAATCATGTCCAAGAACACGCTCGCTCTCGCTTTCGGCGCCGCTCTGGCCGCCACCACGGCGCTGACCTCCTTCTCCGCGCTGGCGGCGGGCGAGAAGATTTTCGTCAGCTTCCAGAACCTGTCGGAACCCTTCGTCATCGCCATGAACCGCGCCCTTCAGGCCGAAGCAAAGGTTCTCGACGTCAGCCTGATCGTGGTGGACGCGCAAAGCAACTCGCCCAAACAGTCCGCCGATCTGGCCAACGCGGTGGTGCAGGGCGCCAAGGGCGTCATCGTCGCCCCGAACGACGCCAAGGCGCTGGCCCCGGCCATCGACGATCTGCTGGCCGAGAAGATCCCGGTCGTCACCGTGGACCGCCGCGTCGAAGGCACGACCAAGCCGGTCGCCCATGTCGGCGCCGACAACGTCGCCGGTGGCCGCACGCTGGCCAATTGGGTGGTCAAGACCTTCCCCAACGGCGCCCGCATCGTCCATCTCAGCGGCCAGCCGGGCAGCAGCTCCGCCATCGACCGGGCCAAGGGCTTCCGCGACGGCATCGCTGCGGCGGGGTCCAAGTATCAGTTGATCGCCGACCAGACCGCCAACTGGAAGCGGGCCGAGGGTCTGACCGTCACCGAAGGCATCCTGACCGCCAACGCCAGCAACCCGCCCGACGTCGTCGTCGCGTCGAACGACGACATGGCGCTGGGCGCGCTGGAGGCCGTGCGCTCCACCAGCGGCGGCAAGTCGAAGACGCTGGTCATCGGCTTCGACGCTCTGCCGGAAACGCTGGGCAAGATCCGCGCGGGCGAAATGTCCGGCACGGTGGAGCAAAGCCCGAGCACCCAGATCCGCACGGCCCTGAACACCCTGGTCAACCACATCCGCAAAGGAAGCGAGCTGAAGAGCATGGCGCTGGAGCCGACGCTCATCACCAAGGACAATCTCGACAAGGCCGACCGCATCGGCGAGGTCAAGTAAGCCTCCTCGTTCGAAGCAAGCCTGAACGAGCGGGGAACCGGACGGACGCCATCCCGTCCGTCCGGTTCCCCGGATCGTTCCACACACTCCATTTTGGGCCATTTTGGGAGGCCGGTGATGGGTCAGACGATCCTTAAGGCGGCGGACATCAAGAAGGTCTTTCCTGGCGTCGTCGCCCTTGACGGCGTGCGGATCGAGATCGAGCGGGGCGAGGTTCACGCCCTGCTCGGCGAGAACGGCGCCGGCAAATCCACCTTTCTGAAAATCCTGGCCGGGGCGCAGCCCAGCGACGGCGGCGTCATGGTCTTCGACGGTCAGACGCTGGATCCCGCCGACACGCCGATGGCGCGCCAGCGGTTGGGCATCGTCACGATCTACCAGGAATTCAACCTGCTTCCGGCGATGACCATCGCCGAAAACATGTATCTGGGCCGCGAGCCTCTGCGCCGCAACGGTCTGATCGACTGGCGGCGAATGTACCGCGACGCCAAGACGGTCATTGACGAGCTGGGGTTGGACCTTGACCCCCGCATGCCGGTGCGCGTGTTGAGCGTGGCCGAACAGCAGATGGTCGAAATCTCCAAGGCGCTGACGATGAACGCCCGGCTCATCATCATGGATGAACCGACGGCGGCGCTCAGCGGCAAGGAGGTGGACAAGCTGCACGCGATCATCCACGGCCTGCGCGCCAAGGGCATCAGCATCATCTACGTCACCCACCGTCTGGTCGAGGTGGCGGCGGTCTGCGACCGCTTCACCGTGTTCCGCGACGGGCGTTACGTCGACACCCGCGCCGTCCAGGGATCGACCATGCAGGACATGGTCCGCCTGATGGTGGGCCGCGACGTCGAGTTCCAGCGCCGCCGCGACCGCTTCGCCGGGGAACGGGTGATGCTGGAGGTGCGCGGCGTGTCGCGCGCGGGCAATCTGGCCGATCCGCACGCCTGCGTGCTGACCGATTTGTCGGTGCAGGTGCGGGCGGGCGAGATCGTCGGCTTCGCCGGTCTGGTCGGGGCCGGACGAACGGAGTTGGCGCGCGTCATCTTCGGCGCCGACGGCTGCGACAGCGGCGTCATCGTCGTGGACGGCAAGGTCACGCCGATCCGCAACCCGGGCGACGCGATCGCGGCGGGCATCGCGCTGGTGCCGGAGGACCGCAAGCAGCAGGGCTGTTTCCTGCCCCATTCGATCCGTCACAACATGTCGCTGCCCAGCCTGAAGCGGCTGTCGAAATGGCGGTTCTTCGTCGATGAGACGGGCGAGCGGGCGCTGATCGCCGATTACACCCGCAAGCTGGGAATCCGCATGGCGAACGACGAGGTCGCCATCGGCACCCTGTCGGGCGGCAACCAGCAAAAAGTGCTGCTGGCCCGCTGCATGGCCCTGCACCCCAAGGTGTTGATCGTCGACGAGCCGACGCGCGGCATCGACGTCGGCGCCAAGGCCGAGGTGCATCAGGTGCTGTTCGAGATGGCCAAGGCCGGGGTGGCGGTGATCGTCATTTCGTCCGAACTGCCGGAGGTGATGGCGGTCAGCGACCGCATCGTCACCTTCCGCGAAGGCCGCATCACCGGCAGCCTGCCCGCCGAGGACGCGACCGAGGAAGGGCTGATGAGCCTGATGGCCCTGGGTGGCCCACCAGTTGGCGGCCCGGTTGGCGGCCCGATTGGCGCCGCCGCGACCGCCCACGTTCACGCGGCGCACTGAGATGAAGGACAAGACCATGACCACCGCCGCGACCGTTTCCACCGGGGCGACCGAACCGCCGAAAAAGCCGCGCAACATCGACGTCGTCCAGTTCCTGGAGAAATACGGCGTCCTGATGTTCCTGATCGTGCTGTGCGTCGCCTTCGGCATGAGCAGCCCGAATTTCCTGTCGGTGCGCAACCTCACCAACATTCTGACCGAGGTGTCGATCTATGGCATCGTCGCCGTCGGCATGACCTGCGTCATCCTGACCGGCGGCGTCGATCTGGCCGTCGGCTCCGTCCTGGCCTTCGGCGCGCTGGCCGGGGCCTGGGTCGTCACCAACGTTGGGGCTGGCGCCTTTTTCGGCATGGGCTTTCTGGTCGCCCTGTTGATCTCCTGCGCCATCGGCACGCTGACCGGCTACATCCACGGCAAGACCATCACCCTGTTCAACGTCCCGCCCTTCATCGTCACGCTGGGCGGCATGACCATCTGGCGCGGCGCCACGCTGATGATGAACGACGGCGCGCCCATCGCGGGCTTTGACGCGGGCTATCGCTGGTGGGGCCGGGGCGACGTGCTGGGCATCCCGGTGCCGGTGCTGGTGCTGTTCGTCGTCGCGGCGGCGGGCTATGTCGTGCTGCGCTACACCCGTTATGGCCGCCAGATCTACGCCGTCGGCGGCAACCCGGAAGCCGCCCGCCTGACCGGCATCAACGTGCCGCGCGTTCTGGTCTCGGTCTACGTCATCGTCGGCTTCCTCGCCGGGCTGGCTGGCTTCCTGCTGTCGGCCCGTCTGGGATCGGCGGAGGCCATCGCCGGATCCTCCTATGAGCTGCGCATCATCGCGTCGGTGGTGATCGGCGGCACCAGCCTGTTCGGCGGCATGGGCGGCATCGGCGGCACGATGATCGGGGCCTTGCTGATCGGCGTTCTGCTGAATGGTTTGGTGATGATGAACGTCTCGCCCTATTTCCAGCAGATCGTGATGGGCGTCATCATCGTCCTGGCCGTCGCCTTCGACACCTACGCCAAGATGCGGCGCGGCAAGCGTTGATCGACGCGGACGCAAGGGGAACCCTCATGAACGCCTTGAATGTCGGGCTGGTCGGCAGCGGTTTCATGGGCCGCGCCCACGCCCAGGCCTTCCGCGCCGTCGGCGGCCTGTTCGATCTGCCGCTGACCCCGGTGTTGGACCTTCTGTCCGAACGGGACGAGGCGACGGCGGCCCACGCGGCCCGCGCGCTGGGCTTCCGCCGCCACAGCGGCGATTGGCGGGACCTAGTCGCCGATCCGGCCATCGACGTGGTGGCGATCGCCACGCCGAACCGGCTGCACGCGCCCATCGCGCTGGCGGCCATCGCGGCGGGCAAGCATGTCTATTGCGAAAAGCCGCTGGCGACCACGCTGGCCGACGCCCGCGCCATGGCGGCGGCGGCCGAATCGCGCGGCGTGGTGACGCTGGTCGGCTTCAACTATCTGAAAAACCCGATGATCGCGCTGGCCCGCGAGATTGTGCAGAGCGGGGAGATCGGCGCGATCACCGGCTTTCGCGGCGTCCACGCCGAAGATTTCATGGCCGACCCCGCCCACCCCTTCACCTGGCGGTGCGAGGCCGACAACGCGGGCGGCGCGCTGGCCGACATCGGCAGCCACATCCTGTCGCTGGCCCGCCATCTGGTCGGCGACGTCGCGGCGGTGTCGGGGCGTTTGCACACGGTCCACGACCGCCGCCCGGTCGCGCCCGGCTCCGCCGAAACCCGCGCGGTGACGGTGGACGATCAAGCGCACGCGCTGCTGGAGTTCGCCAACGGGGCCACCGGCACGGTCACGGCCAGTTGGATCGCCCAAGGCCGCAAGATGCAACTGGCCTTCGAGGTGATCGGGACCACCGGCTCCCTCGCCTTCACCCAAGAGCGCTTCAACGAGTTGAAGCTTTACACCAGCGGTGGGCCGCGCGGGCGCGACGGCTTCCGCACCATCGCCGCCGGGCCGGAGCATGGCGATTACGGCGCCTTCTGCCCCGCCCCCGGCCATCAGATCGGCTTCGGCGATTTGAAAACCATCGAGGTCAAGGCCCTGGTCGAGGCCATCGGCGCCCATCGGGCCGGGGGCAAGGCGGCGGCCTACCCCGATTTCCGCGACGCCTGCGCCATCGAACAGGTGGCGGAGGCCATCCATGCGTCGGCCCGCGAACGGCGCTGGATCGCGGTGGACAGCGTGTGATCCCGTCTCCGTCACTCTTCTGCTTTATCGTCGCGTTTCCCCTCAGGAGTGTTTCCCATGGTTCGTTTCGCCGTTCTCGGCTGTGGCCGCATCGGCCGCATGCACGCCCGCAACATCAAGGCGCACGCGCGCGCCGACGTGACGGTCGTCTATGACGTCGCGACCGCCGCCGCGCAAGAGACCGCCGCCGCCGTCGGCGCCAAGGTCGCCCTGTCGGTGGAGGAGGCGTTGGCCGATCCGGCGGTGGACGCCGTGTTCGTCGCCTCGTCCACCGACACCCACGTCGATCTAATCGCATTGGCCGCCAAGGCGGGCAAGCCGGTGCTGTGCGAAAAGCCCATCGACCTGGACATGGGCCGGGTGGAAGCCTGCTGGGCGGAGATCGGCCCCCTCAACCCGCTGGTGATGATCGGCTTCAACCGCCGTTTCGATCCGTCCTTCAAAGCGGTGCGCGACCGCATCCAGGCGGGCGAGATTGGCCGTTTGGAACAGGTCGTCATCACCAGCCGCGACCCCTCCCCGCCCCCCGCCAGCTACGTCAAGAAGTCGGGCGGGCTGTTCCGCGACATGACCATCCATGATTTCGACATGGCGCGCTATCTGGCGGGCGACATCGTCGAGGTGCAGGCCATGGGCGCCAACCTGATCGACCCCGCCATCGGCGCGGAGGGCGACATCGACGCCGCCATGCTGGTGCTGCGCGCGGCGTCCGGCGCGCTGGTCCACATCAACAACAGCCGCCGCAGCGCCTACGGCTATGACCAGCGGATCGAAGCCTTCGGCGCGACCGGCATGTTGCAGGCGCAAAACCGCCGCGCCACCACGGTGGAAGCCTGGGGCGCGGCGCGCACCGGGGCGATGGATCCCGTGCTGGACTTCTTCATCGAGCGTTACCAGGACGCCTATCTGGCAGAGATCGACCATTTCGTCGATTGCGTCGAAACCGGCGCGACCCCGCTGTCGAGCTTCCAGGAAGGCCGCGAGGCCCAGCGTTTGGCCGAAGCGGCGATCCTGTCCCTGCGCACCGGCGCCGTCGTCCGCGTCGCCGACGTCGGGGTTTCTCCTCTGAACTGACTATCTTCAGAAGAGGTTTGACGCATCGTTCGGTGAACCGTTAGTATCATCGCTGGTGGGGTGGACGGGACTCGAACCCGCAATTTCCGGCCAAGGACATAGCTTGCAAAGCTACTGCGTCTACCAGTTTCGCCACCACCCCACCGACCCTTGATGCCCGATGGGCATCATCCTGTCGTTCAAAGAACATGCCTCCTGGTGGGCGGATGTACTCTAATCTATGTCCGCCTTCCGAACTGGCCCCTCTTTAAGGCTCAGCGGAGGTTCGACTCACCGTTCGGTAAACCACTAATTTGATCGCTGGTGGGGTGGACGGGACTCGAACCCGCAATTTCCGGCCAAGGACATAGCTTGCAAAGCTATTGCGTCTACCAGTTTCGCCACCACCCTACCGTCCCGTGATGCCCGATGGGCGTCATTCCGTAGCTTCTTTGGCACGATATCCGCCTGGTGGGCGGATGTATTCGTGTAAGTGCGTTCTCCCAACTAGACCGGCTTTTAAAGCCCGGCTTAAGTGTGATGCGACAGTATTTTCGTTGAGAACGTACCCCTGCTTCTTGGCAACTTCTACAAGCTGCCTCGGCTTCAAGCCTCTTGGCCATACCTCTTCAAGCAATTCCAAAACAAGTTCGCGCTGATTTTTTTTGCGCGCCAACTTTCTTTTAACTCTTGATTTGCGATAAATGTCCAGCGCAGAGCGCAATGCGCTGCATTGCTCTTTAAGCAGGGTTGTACGCTTTTTCATTGCAGCGATTTCTGCAAGAAAATCTGCAATTTGCGTTTCCAACTGAAGCTCATACTCGTCAGCCATCACCGCTCCCCTCTGAAACGGATCATGGCTGTTGCGAACTGCATGGGTCAACAAATTTTTGCACATTTCGATTTGATATTGACACTTAGTCCTCAAGCAAGGTAAGCATAGCTTACCTTGCTTGAGGACTAAAAATTATCTTTCCTGTAGCTTACAAGGATAGTTGATCGACGAGGTGACGGCGCTCATCACCGCGATCACCAAGCAAACCAACCTTCTGGCGCTGAACGCCACCATCGAGGCGGCGCGCGCCGGCGAGGCGGGCAAGGGCTTCGCCGTGGTGGCCGGAGAGGTGAAATCGCTGGCCGAACAGACCGGGCGGGCGACCGAGGACATCGTGCGCCAAGTCGGCAGCCTGCAAACCGCCAGCCGCGCGGCGGTCGCCGCCATTGAGGGCATCGGTGCGGTCATCCGCGACGTGTCGCGCATTTCCGCCGCCATCGCCGCCGCCGTCGATCAGCAGGGCGCCGCCACCCGCACCATCTCGCGCAACGCCGCCGAGGTGTCGGACAGCGCCGCCCCTGTCACCCGCCGCATCGCCAGCGTCACCGACGCGGCGGCGGAAACCGGCGCCGCCGCCGGTCTGGTCCGCGACGAAGCCGACGGGCTGACCCACGAAAGCCGCCGCCTGCGCCATGAGGTCGAAGGCTTCCTGTCAGACGTGAAAGCGGCGTGAATGATTGCGGTTGATTGAGGGCGGGCGCGCCTGCGTCGTTGCGCCCAGCCGGTCGGGCGCAACGCAAAGCTTGGTTCGGGCAGCGGGAACATTTATTCTACTAGAATCCGCGCTGTTCCGCGCCCCACCGACAGGCCGATCCCACCCCATGGAGCCAGACACCGACGCGCCGACGAGCTTCACCGCTCTCCAGGCCGCCATCGCCCAGCGTCAGAACAGCCTCAGCCCGCGTTTGCGGCAGATCGCCGAATACGCGCTGTCCAATCCGAACGACATGGCGCTGGAAACCGTGGCGCAGATCGCCGAACGGGCCGGGGTGCAGCCCTCGGCCCTGATTCGCTTTTCCAAGACGCTGGGGTTCGACGGCTTCACGGAGATGCAGCGCGTCTTCCGCACCCGTCTGACCGACAACATGCCCAATTACAAGGAACGCATCCGGGCGCTGACCGAGGGCGGCCCCGGCCTGTCCGACGCCTCGCGCGTGCTGGAGCATTTCATCGACGCGGGCATCAACGCGCTGGAGCATTTGCGGCAGGAGTTGACGGCGACCGATCTGGACCGCGCCCTCGATCTGCTGGAGCGGGCCGAGCACATCTATGTCATGGGGCAGCGGCGGTCTTTTCCGGTGGCGGCCTATCTGGGCTACGCGCTGGGGCGGTTGGGGCGGCGCACGGTGCTGCTCGACGGCTTGGGCGGCATGCTGCGCCAGCAGGTTCAGGCGATTGGCGACCGTGATCTTCTGGTGGCCATCAGCTTCAAACCCTATTCGGAAGACACGGTGGACATCTGCCGTCTGGCGGCGGAAAACGGCGTCCCCGTTCTGGGAATCACCGACGGAACGCTCAGCCCGATCATGCCGCTGGCCGGGGTGACGCTGGCGGTGGAAGACGCGCAGGTGAAGGGCTTTCGCTCCCTGACCGCGACCATGTGCATGGCGGTCAGCCTGATCGTGGCGTTGGGCCAACGGTTGGACAAGGACAAGGCCGGGCGCTGACACAGCGCGTTGAACGAAAAAAACCGGGCGGTGAAACCACCGCCCGGCGTGAAGGACCTCTTTCGCCAGGAGAGCGCGAGAGGGGACGCACCCGAGAGACGAGCGCAAGCGAACGTTCCAGCAGAGCGGGATGGACAAACGCCATGCCGGAACGAAGCTCCACAACAACCAGGAAAAACCGCCGCTTAGAAAGCGAGATCGGTGCGGGCGATGAAGATGTTGCCCTTGTCGTTGGCGCCAGCGACGTCGGACGTGATCTTGAAATGGTTGAACTCCGGGCCGACCGAGAAGCCGGGGGCGATGACGTAACGGGCGCCCAGCGTGATGAGTTCGGTCTTGGCCTTGCCCGCCGCCGTCAAGCTGCCCGCGTCCTGGGCGTCGAGGTAAGCCGCGCCGATCGTGGTCGCGCCGAAGGTGTATTGCGCGCCGACGGTCCAGACGCTCTGCTTCTCGCGGCTGGTCGCCGTGGCGAGGCTGGAGCGCTTGACGTAGCCGCTGTCGCCCGACCAGGCGTAGCTGCCCGCCACCTTCAAGCCGCCATAGCCGACCGACAGACCGGCCATGGTCGAGGACAGATCCTCGTAGGTCGCCGTCGAGGTCGAGGAGTTCTTCGACTTGCCGCCCGAATAATAGAGGCTGGCGCCCAGCGTCACGTCGCCGAAGGCCCCGGCGTAGTTGCCGCCCACTTCAAACACGTCGCGGTAGGCGCCCGTGATGTTGCCGTTCGGGGCGGCGGTCTTCAGACGGTTGATGTCGGTGTTCACGCTGTCGGAGTTCGGCTGATAGGTCACGCCGAACTGGAAGCCGGAGAATTTCGGCGTCAGATAGGTGAGGCGGGTCGAGCTGTTGCCGGAAATCAGCGTGCGCAGATTGCCGGTGGTGCCGGGCGAGGACGTGTTGCCGAAATAGGCCGGGAAGGAGCCATCGACGCCGCCGGTGCCCCAATCGGACGGGGCGATGATGGCGTATTCGTCGGACAGGCCGTTCTGCATGCCGGCGCTGACGGTGCCGAAGCTGCCGTTGGCGAAGATGTAGGCGCGGTCGGCGACGGTGGCGCGGTTGGCGTTCGGCGTGTCGGTGCCGAAACGGATGCGCGCGCCATATTCCAAACCGTTGTCAGCCTTGGCGATCGGGGTGACGACCAGACGCAGACGGTTGCGGAAGTCGGTCGAGCGCAGACCGGCGTCGCGGTCCTGGCCGACGAAACCGGCTTCAAAATAGGCGTCGCCGCCGACGATGATGTCGAACTTCGACTTGGATTGCGCCATGGCCGAACCGGACGCGAGCGCGACCGTGGCCGCGCCGAGCAGCAGAGCAAAACGTGACATGCGGATTTTTCCTCCAAGCTGATGGTTCGCCGGTTCGGTTGGCCGAACCGCTGGTCTTTGTGACCGTTCTTGACCGCTGTGGGGCGGCCTTGATGGACTGAACATTCCAAATCTGTTCCGAAACCGGAATTTCTCTGGCGGATCGCCCAGAGACACAGAACGATAATTCTGAAATTCCGGCAATCCAGAATCGGAAATTCATACGCTTTCGTACAAAACTGTGTCAAAAACGCCGCACAGCGACCATTTTGCGCGTGCGAAGTCGCAATGCGGAAAAACAATCAGAAAAAAAATTCTATTATTGGGAATGGATGGAATGTAAAATGCCGCCACACCGCCCTATTGTTGGGCGCGGCCTTTTCAAGCGCGTGAACAGGGATGACCAGACCATGAGCAGGCTGCTGCTGCGCAACCACACCCCGGACGAATCCGGGCGCGTCCATCATGTGACCCCGGACTCGGCGGGTTGGGCGTGCGTCGGTTTTGACCTTTACCAATTGGAAACCGGGCAAAGCGTGAGCGGCCACAGCGCCGACCGTGAAACCTGTTTGGTTCTGGTCGCCGGGAAGGCGTCGGTGATGGCGGGCGATCAAGATTGGGCCGAAATCGGCGACCGCATGAGTCCGTTCGAGGACAAGCGCCCCTACGCCGTCTATGTGCCGCAGGGCGCTGCGTGGCGGGTGCGGGCGACCAGCGCGCTGGAATTGGCGGTGTGCAGCGCCCCCGGCCTGAACGGCGGCATCCCCGTGCGCTTGATCCGCCCCGACGACGTCGCGGCCTCCGTGCGCGGCCAGGGCAGCAACACCCGCCATGTCTTCGACATCCTGCCCGACTCGCAACCCGCCGACAGCCTGCTGGTGGTCGAGGTCATCACCCCGCCCGGCAACTGGTCGAGCTACCCGCCGCACAAGCATGACCAGGATGATGGCGGGGCGGAAACCCAGCTTGAAGAGACCTATTACCACCGAATCGACCCGCCGCAGGGCTTCGCCTTCCAACGCGTCTACACCGACGACCGTTCGCTGGACGAGGCAATGGCGGTGGAAAATGGCGATCTGGTGCTGGTGCCGCGCGGCTATCACCCGGTCGGGGCGGCGCACGGCTACACCGGCTATTACCTGAACGTGATGGCCGGACCGCGCCGGGCTTGGCACTTCAACACCGCGCCGGAACATCGTTGGTTGCTGAAACCCACCTGAACCAACCCGCCATCACCCTTCCCGCCCGCGAATTCACCCCTTATGGTGATGGGGATTTTCGGTTTCGGGTGATGGCATGGTGAAGTTGGCCTTGTTGCTGATCGGTCCAGGCGCGTTCCGCCGCCAATGGAGCGTTCTGGCCATGATCGGCGCCGTCTTCGTCGTGTTGGCGCTTCTTCTCGCCTTGGACATCTCGGCGACGGTTACGGATTTGACCTACGCGGCGTTGGGGCTGGTGTTCGTCGGCAATGGGTTGATCGGCGGGCTGATGGCGCTGTGCGCCCCGGTCGGCGTTGATCGCCGCTTTGGACTGGCAAAGGCCGCCGTCTCGGCGATGGTCGGCGGCCTCATCCTGGCCGCGCCCTTTCAAAGCGATTGGGCGCTGGCCATCCTCTTCGCCATCGCCCTGATTGTGGACGGCGCGGCGCGCATGACCTCGGCGCTGCTCTACCGCTATTCCGGTTGGTGGGGCATCACCCTGTGCGGCCTGGGCGAAGTGGCGATGGCGCTGATGATCCTGGTGGAATGGCCGCTGCCCGCCGACCGGAACGCGGCGCTGTGCGTCGGGCTGTTTCTCGGCCTGTCCGGTTGGTTGCTGTTGCGGCTGGGATTCCTTCTGCGCACGCTGGAGGATGAGGCGGCGATCCTGCTGCTGCCGGTCTTCTCGAATCGGGGCTGGTACGACAACGCGCCGGTGCTGATTGGCGAGGATCCGCCGCAGGAGCATGAACACCCGATCATCGTCCGCGTCTGGACCCCCGCCGGGTCGATTGGCGCGCCAGAGCGCCGCCCGCTGATCGACCGCTATCTGGCCGCCGTCGATCAAAACGGCGTGATTTCCACCGGGCACACCGCGCTGGAGCTGTCGCCCGACCTCTACATCAGCCATTACCCGGCGGTTGAGATCGAGCATACCGAACAGAGTTTTTTGACGACGGTCAGTTCCAAACCCGAGAACGACGTCGCGGGCCGCTTCATCGGCTCTTACGCGGAAGAGGTCGCGTCCTGGTGCGAGGCGGACGCCTGCGTGACGTTCCGCACCTACAGCCAACGGCGCTTGCGGGTCTATTGGGCCGGATACCGGCAGGACAACCGTTACAACCTGACCAACCGCAACTGTTCGGTGCTCGTCGCCGCCGCGCTCGACGCCGCGTTGGAAGGGGTGCTGGTCAGCGATTCGCCCTGGTCGCGGCTGGTCCGGTTGCTGCTGAATCCCGATCTGTGGGTGGCGTCGATGATCCGCAGCCGGGCCTCCTCGATGACATGGACGCCGGGTCTGCTGCTGGACTACGCCCGCGCGCTGGCCAACATTGTGGAGCGGCCGGAGCAATCCTGGATCACGCGGCTGCGCGCGGCGCTGGCCCGTCGGCGCCGTGAAACCCCCAGCCTGGACATTGTCGCCTCATGACCGAACAAAACTCTGCCGACATGGTGACGGGAAACCTGCTGTCGCGCGGCGCCGTCATCGCCACGGCGATGATGTTCGGCCTGACCTACAGCCTCAGCGCCGCGCTGATCGCGCTGGATCTGGCGAAGCTGAACATGGACGAGGCGCTGATCGGCGTGAACGCCGCCATGCACGCGCTGGGCGTTCTGGTCATGGCCTTTCTGCTGCCGCGCATCGTTGCGCGGGTCGGCATCCGCCGCTTGGTCATTCTGGCCCTGATTCTGTCCGCCGCGACTCTGGCGCTGTTTCCCGTCACGCCGGTGTGGCTGTGGTTCCCCCTGCGGATCCTGCTGGGCGCGGCGTCGGAGGTGATGTTCGTCCTGTCGGAAACCTGGACCAACAGCCTGAGCACGGAAGCCACCCGCGCCCGCGCCATGGCGGCCTACACGGCGGCGCTGTCGGTGGGCTTCGCCGCCGGGCCGTTGATCCTGTCGAGCGTCGGCACGACGGGGGCGACGCCGTTCCTGATCGGGTCGGCGGTCGCCCTGACGGCGGCGCTGTTCGTCGCCTCGCCACGGGTCACGGCCCCCGCCTTCGACCACCCGGCCAAGGAAACCCCGCTGTATTTCATGCGTCTGGCCCCGGTGGCCATCGGCGCCATCACCCTGAACGCGGCCATCGAAACCGCTGGCCTGTCCTTTCTGGCCCTCTACGCGGTCAGCCTGGGTTGGAACGAGGTCGGGGCGACGCGGCTGATGTCCTGCATGATGGTCGGCGCCATTCTGCTGCAACTGCCCATCGGCTGGCTGGGCGACCGGATGGACCGGATGCGGCTGGTCAGCGGGCTGGCTCTGGCGGCGGGCCTCGGCGCGTTGGTCTGGCCGCTGGCCCTGACCAGCGAGATCGCCACCTACGCCCTGCTGTTCGTCTGGGGCGGGGCCTTCGTCGGCGTTTACACCATCATGCTGGCGGTGGTGGGCAGCCGGTTCCAGGGATCCGACCTGATCGGCATCTACGCCGCCATGGGCCTGATGTGGGGAGTCGGCGCGCTGGTCGGGCCGGTTCTGGCCGGGCTGGCGATGGACCTCGTTCCGCACGGGCTGGCCTTTTTCGCCGCCGCCGCCTGCTTCGCCTTCGCCGCGTCCAGCGTGGCCAGCCGCAAGGCCGCCTGAGTCGTCAGGATTGCGGGCCGGGCTTTTGGTCAAGCAGATTGGTGAGCGCCGCCGCCACCCGATCCGCCGGGGTGGCGTGGGGCAGAACCTCCGCCAGTTTGCCTTGACGGTCGAGCAAGTAGAGAAAGGCCGAGTGGTCCATGGTGTAGGCGTCCCCGTCGCCGCCCTTGGCGCGGGCGTAATAGGCGCGGTAGCGTTTGGCGGCGTCGGCGATTTGTTCGGGGGTTCCGGTCAGGCCCAGAATGCGCGGGCTGAACATCGTGGTGAACTCCGCCAATTGGGCCGGTGTGTCGCGTTGCGGGTCGATGGTGACGAACAGCGGCTGCACCCCGTCAGCGCGCGGGCCGAGCTTGTCCAGCGCCTCCGCCAGGATCTGCAAATCGGTCGGGCAGATGTCCGGGCAAAAGGTGTAGCCGAAGAACAGCGCCACCACCCGACCGTGGAAATCGCGGTCGGTCACGGTGCGCCCGTTTTGGTCGGTCAGGGAAAAGGGGCCGCCCAGCGCCGCCAGCAGCGCCTTGCCATTGTCCGCCGTGTGTTTGGCCGCGCCGATTTGCGACCACAGCGCGCCCACCGTCAGAGCCAGCGCCAAGGCCGCGCCGGCGCCCCACATCCATGTTTTCGCGCGCATCGCGCCGTCTCCGTCTTGTGTTCAAAAGGGGCGCGCGGCGGGAGTCTTCACCCCGCCGCGCGCCGGGCAAGGGGTCAATCCACCGTGTCGGTGGCGGGCAAATGATGCTCATGCCAGACGGCGTTCAGAATGGCGCAGGTGCAGGCGAAGCCGACGCCGAGAACCCAGGCGAAATACCACATGGCGGAAACCTCCTCAGTACAGGCTGTTGGTCTGACGCTCGACGTCCGCCGGGCTGATCGTTCCGCGCAGGGTGCGGAAGACGAAGCCGGTGTAGGCCAGCACGATGGGCAGGAAGATCAAGGTCGCCACCAGCATGACGAACAGCGTGTTCTGGCTGGACGAGGCGTCCCACACCGTCAGGCTGGCCGACGGATCAAGGTTGGACGGCATCAGGAAGGGGAACATGCTGACCCCCGCCGTGCCGATCACCCCGGCGATCCCCAGACCGCTGGCGATGAAGGCGGTTCCCGGACGGTCCCGCGCCGACAGCCGCCACGCCGCCAGCGGCGCCAGCAGACCCACCGCCGGGGCCGCGACCATCCAGGGATAAGCCGTGTAATTGGCCAGCCACGCGCCGGGTTGGCGCGCCGCCTCCTTGAACAGCGGGTTGGACGGGCCGTCCATCACCGCAGCCTTGGTCAGCGCGTAGCCGGGAATCCCAAAGGCGACCCACAGACCGGCCAGCGCGAACAGCGCCACCATCACCGGCGCCCCGACCCGGACATAAGCCCGCGCGCGGTCGCGCACCCGGCCTTCGGTCTTCAGCGCCAGATACAGCGCCCCATGGGTGGTCAGCATGACGAGCGAGACCAGACCGGCCAGCAGACCGAACGGGTTCAACAGCTCGAACAGGCCGCCGCCCTCATAGGCGACCCGCAACGCGCCGTCGATGCGGAAGGGAACGCCTTGCAACAGATTGCCGAAGGCGACGCCGAACACCAGCGAAGGAACCAACCCACTGGCGAACAGCGCCCAATCCCAGAAGGCGCGCCAACGCGGATTGGCGAGCTTGTTGCGGAACTCGAACCCCACCGGGCGCAGAATCAGCGTGGCCAGCACGAGAAACAGCGCGATGTAAAAGCCGGAAAAGGCCGCCGCGTAAATGGCGGGCCAAGCGGCGAAGATCGCCCCGGCCCCCAGGATCAACCAAACCTGGTTGCCCTCCCACACCGGCCCGATGCTGTTGATGGCGACGCGACGCTCCACATCGGTGCGCGCGACAAAGGGCAACAGCGCCGCCACCCCCAGATCAAAGCCGTCCATGACGGCGAAGCCAATCAGCAGAACGCCCAGAAACAGCCACCAAATCAGGCGGAGGATCTCATAGTCAATCAGCGTGTGCATGGTGGTTTCCTCACTCGGCGGGCGTGGGAGAGACGGCGCCGTGACCAGGGCGCAACGCCTCCGACGGACCCATGCGGACGTATTTGCGCATCAGCACAACATCGACGACCGCCAGCGACGAATAGAACAGGACGAAGCCGGTCAAGGTGAACAGCACCTGCCCGCTGGACACCGACGACACCCCAAGGAAGGTCGGCAGCACCCCGTCGATCGACCAGGGTTGCCGCCCATATTCGGCGACGAACCAGCCCAGTTCGGCGGCGAGCCAGGGCAGCGGCATGGACCACAGGCAGATTTTCAAGAACAGCGGATGATCGAAATTCCGTCGGCACGACCGCCAGAAGGCCACGGCGAACAGCCCGATGAAGAAGAAGCCCAGCGCCACCATGACGCGGAAGCTCCAGAACAGCGGCCCCACCCCCGGCACGGTGTCGCGCGCCGCCTTGGCAATGGTCGCGTCGTCGGCCTTGCGCGGATCGGCGAGGTAACGTTTCAACAGCAGCGCGTGGCCCAGATTGTCGGCGTGGGCGGCCAGCGTGGCGCGGGCCTCCGCGTCGGCACGGTTGGCGCGCAACCGCTCCAGCGCGTCATAGGCGATCAACCCGTCGCGGATGCGTTCTTCCGCCTTCACCACCAGATCGTCGATGCCGGGCAGCACCGTGTCGGTGGAGCGGGTGGCGATCAGGCCGAGCGCCCAAGGCACTTTCACCTCCTCGTGGTTGGTCCGGTTTTGGACGTCGGGGATGGCGAACAGGGTGAAACCGGCGGGCGCTTCCTCCGTCTCCCACATCGCTTCGATGGCGGCGAGCTTCATTTTCTGGTGTTCGGACACCGAATAGCCGCTCTCATCCCCCAGCACCACCACCGACAGGGCGGACGCCAGCCCGAAGGCCGAAGCGACGATCATCGAACGCTTGGCGAAGGCGAGGTGCCGTCCCTTCAGCAGATAATAGGCGCTGACCGACAGCATGAAGACCGATCCGGTGACGTAACCGGCGCTGACGGTGTGGACGAATTTCGCCTGAGCCACCGGGTTGAACATCAACTCCCAAAAGGAGGTCAGCTCCATCCGCATGGTGTCGGGGTTGAAGACGGCGCCGACCGGATTTTGCATCCAGCCATTGGCGATCAAAATCCACAGGGCCGACAGGTTGGATCCGATGGCGACCAGCCACGTCACCGCCAGATGCCCGGTCTTCGACAGCCGGTTCCAGCCGAAGAAGAACAGACCGACGAAGCTCGATTCCAGGAAAAAGGCCATCAGCCCTTCGATGGCCAGCGGCGCGCCGAAGATGTCGCCGACATAATGGCTGTAATAGGCCCAGTTGGTGCCGAACTGGAACTCCATGGTGATGCCGGTGGCGACTCCCATGGCGAAGTTGATGCCGAACAGCTTTCCCCAAAATTTGGTCATGTCGCGCCAGATCGGGCGCCCAGTCATCACGTAAACGCTTTCCATGATGGCCAGCAGGAAGGACAGCCCCAGCGTCAAGGGCACGAACAGAAAGTGATAGAGCGCGGTCATGCCGAATTGCAGGCGCGACAGGCTCACAGGATCAAAATCAAGCATGGCGGATCTGAATCCTCAAAAGCGGTGCGGCGCCGGAGCGGTCAGACGGGCGTCCATCGCGGACGCGTCAATGACCGGGCGGTGCGCGCCGTCGAACAGGAAAAGCCGCATCGCCACGACCACGCACAGCTTGACAGCCAGGGTGAGGGTGATGGCGCGGGCGAGTGGATGGTCCATCATCGATCCATCTCCGTCGGTTTCGCGGGCGCCGACAGGGATGGCGCGATCACCATGCCCAGCAGGCCAAACAGCAACGGAATGGACAGAAACAGGTTCCAACGCGGCGGATGGTCGGCGCTGGTCAGCAGCGTGCGCAGGCCCGCGACGTCGAGGGTCAGCAGCAGCGCCACGAACAGCCCGCCGCCAAAGGCCCCGGCGGCGAAGCCGGGCAGAAGACGGCACAGCAGCGTCCATCCGGGCGGCGGCCGCAAGGCGGCGCCCGGGTCATCGTTGCGATCAGGATTTGGCATGACGAAACACGTCCCTGCGCCCGAAAGCGGTCAGGCGGTGGTGTGATGACGGCGCGCTCTCATGACGGACTCCAGACATGACGGATCATGGGACTCGATCAGGAGAGAAACCGGCGGGCGAAAAACGGCCACGCATCCTTTCCGTTTGTATTGAATCCGCAGCGAAACGGATCCCCGGCACGGAGGAGGCTTGGTGTGCTCGGACGGGCCGCAGCGACCGCTGGAGATGCCGGGGCTTTCAAAACGCGACGCGGGGGTTGCCCAGTCAACGCCAACCGCGCAACGACATTGTTGGGCGGAATGGATGGGCGCAATGGGGCCGCGCGCGAAAAAGCGCTCCGGTCAGCCGATCGGCGGCGGACCGCGCGCTTGGAGACTGGAGAGGAACCACCCCGCCGCGATCACATCGCCGGGCAGGGCGCGCGCGTCATGGGCGGCGACGCGCTCATTCGGCGCGACCAAGGGCGGCGGCGGGGGCAAGCCCGCCCCGCCGACCAGCGGGCAGAGCGGGCAATGGCCGGACGCGCCCGCCTTGCCCTGGTCATCATCAGGGATCGCCTGCCCGTCGGGGCCGATCTTGATCGTCTTGACCCCATCGACCGAACAGATGGTGATGCGCTCGCCAGACGCCGCCAGCGAAACGGCGGGCATCGCCACGCTCCACGCCAACACTTGGCACAGGAACGCCAGCACGCCAGCCATCAGGCCGACGCGGCGACATCCCAGGGCAAGGCGGCGGAACGGAGACACCAGCACGAACGCTTTCGGTCGATGAACGGACGACGGCAGGGGCCGTCCATTGTGGAGGCAGGTACTATAGGCGATTGCGACGCTGCGGGATACCCGCGTAACCTTGCCGCATGATGACAGTGTGTCGCACCCTAAACCGGAAGCCTGGACGCTCCTCGCTGTCGGTCTCAACAAAGAAGCTGTCGCATTTGAGCATCCCGACCGCCGCCGCCGGTGGAAGACTGAACGCGCCGATGCCTTGAACCAGGGGAGCCGTCCATGCCCGAATCCGTCTCCGTCGATGCCCTGATTGCGCGCCGCAAGCCGGGCCATTCGCTGGAAGCGCCGTTCTACACCAGCCAGAGCGTCTTCGATCTGGACATGATGGCGATCTTCGGTCGCCATTGGATCTATGTGGCCGTCGAGCCGGAAATCCCAGAGCCGGGCGATTGCGTGACGGTGAACATCGGGCGGGCGTCGGTCATCATCCTGCGCGACGACGACCTGCAAGTGCGGGCCTTTCACAACGTCTGCCGCCATCGCGGCGCCCGGCTGACGCCGGAAGGCGCGTCCACGGTCGGCAATCTGGTCTGCCCCTATCACCAATGGACCTACGGCCTGGACGGTCGCCTGCTGTTCGCCGAGCATATGGGGCGGGAGTTCGACACGTCCTGTCACGGGCTGAAGCCGGTTCATGTCCGCAGCGTCGGCGGGTTGCTGTTCGTCTGTCTGGCCAAGGAGCCGCCAAGCGACATCGACGCGCTCGCCGCCGCCATCGAGCCGTACATCGCCCCGCATGATCTGCGCCATTGCAAGGTCGCCCATTCCGAAGATTTGATCGAGCTGGGCAACTGGAAGCTGACGATGGAGAACAACCGCGAATGTTACCATTGCGTCGGCAACCACCCGGAACTGACGGTGCCGCTGTTTGAGTATGGCTTTGGCTTTTCCCCCGACAGTCTGGACGACAACCGGCGCGTCCATGCGGAGCGGTACGACGCGCTGCTGACCGAATCCTGCCAACGCTGGGAAGGCATGGGGTTGCCCTCGCGCGAGATCGACCGGCTGACCGACGTCACCGGCTTCCGCACCCAGCGGCTGCCAATTGACGGCAGCGGCGAATCCCAGACGAAAGACACCCGCGTCGCCAGCCGCAAGATTTTGGGGAGTTTGAGCGAACGCAGCCTGGGCGGCCTGTCCTTCTGGACTCAACCGAACTCCTGGCACCATTTCATGAGCGACCACATCGTCACCTTCTCGGTCCTGCCGCTGTCGCCCGACCGCACGCTGCTGCGCACCCGCTGGCTGGTCCACAAGGACGCGGTGGAGGGCGTGGATTACGACCTGAAGGCTCTGACGGAGGTGTGGAACGCCACCAACCGGCAGGACGGCGATCTGGTCGCCATCGCTCAGGCGGGCGCCGCCAGCCCAGCCTATGAACCCGGCCCCTATTCCCCCCACACCGAGGGGTTGGTGGAAAAATTCTGCGCTTGGTACATCGACCGCCTGTCGGCCCATCAAGGCGTCGCGGCGCCGGTTGAGGTCGCGGCATGAGTGGGCGGGCGGACAGCGGGCCTTCGGATTGGGACGCCGAACTGTCGGCGGCGGTTGAACCGCCGCTGTGGGATCCCGACCGCGACGACCGGCTGGTTTGCCGGGCGGTGCGGCAGGAAACCCACGACGTCAAGACCTTCGTCTTTTCCGGGCGCAGCCCTTGCCGCTTCCGCTTCACGCCGGGGCAGTTCATCACGCTGGATCTGCCCATCGACGGCGCGACGGTCAACCGCTGCTACACAATCGCCTCCTCGGCGGCGCGGCCGCACCGCATCGCCATCACGGTGAAGCGGGTGCCGGGCGGACCGGCGTCCAACTGGCTGCACGACCATATGGTTCCGGGGCGGGAGTTGCGGGCGACCGGCCCGATGGGTGACTTCACCCCGGCGGGGCGTCCGTTGAGCAAGCTGCTGTTCTTGTCGGCGGGCAGCGGGATCACGCCCTTGATGTCGATGGCCCGCACGCTCGACGATCTGGCGCTGGAGCGCGACCTGCTGTTCGTCCACGCCGCCCGCACCCCCGCCGACATCATCTTTCGCGCCGAGTTGGACGTTCTGGCGCGCGGCGGAACCGGCGTCCGGTTGGCCCATCTGTGCGAGACGACCGGGGCGGACGGGCCATGGCCGGGCTACACCGGGCGGCTGTCGCCGCCGATGCTGCGCTTGATCGCCCCCGATCTGTTGGACCGCGACCTCTATGTGTGCGGCCCGGCCCCCTTCATGGCCGCTGTACGCGCCATGGCGCTGGAGGCTGGAGTCGATCCGTCCCGCTATCACGAGGAAAGCTTCAGCTTCGAGGATCTGCCGGGCAACGCCCCCCCAGCCCCAACCGAAACCGAACCGGCGACGGTCAGCGGCTTCACGGTCGAATTCACCAAAAGTGGGCGAACGATCACCTGCGGCCCTGACACCCCCATCCTGACCGCCGCCGCTGCGGCGGGGTTACGCCTGCCGTCTTCCTGCTCGCGCGGGCTGTGCGGCACCTGCAAAAGCCGCCTGCTGTCCGGTCAAGTGGCGATGAGCCATGGCGGCGGCATCCGCCAGCGGGAAATCGACCAGGGGCTAATCCTGTTGTGTTGCAGCCGCCCGGTCAGCGATCTGGTCATCGAGCGCTGAAGCGGCGTTCGCCGTCCAGGATAAGCCCTCGACAGCCGCGCCCGACGTCGGCATGAAGACCCCGTCCAAGGGCCTCCGGCAATCGGGGCCTCAGCGGTGGGGAGCGGCGTCTTGCGGGCGATTTTCTGCGACCAATTCGGCGACCCGGCGGCGGTCCTGCGCTGCTGCGACCAACCGGACCCGGTTCCAGCCCCCGGCGAGTTGCTGGTCCGCACGGCGACGGCCAGCGTCAACCCGTCCGATCTGCTGACCGTGCGCGGCGCCTACGCGCGGGCGACCGCCCTGCCTTTCATTCCGGGGTTCGAGGCCGTCGGTCGGGTGGTCGCGGTGGGCGCCGACCTGTCCGCCGACTGGATCGGTCGGCGGGTGCTGCCCCTGCGCGGGTCGGGAACCTGGGCCGAACTGGTGGCCAGCCCCGCCCAATGGGCGGTTCCCGTTCCCTACGCCATCCCCGACGCGGTGGCGACGCAATGCTACATCAACCCGCTCACCATCGACCGGCTGCTGACTCTCGACCTTCCGTTGAGCGCCGGGGACGTGGTGATCGTCAACGCCGCCGGATCGGCCTGCGGGCGCATCGCCGCGCAAACCGCCCGCGCGTTGGGGCTGCGCATGGTCGCCGTGGTCCGCCGCGAGGATCACCGGGACGAGCTGTTGAGCCTGGGGGCCGCCGCCGTGGTGAACAGCGGGCGCGACGATCTGGCCGCGACCGTCGCCGCCTTGACCGATGGGCGCGGGGCCGCCGCCGCGCTCGACGCCATCGGCGGAGCGGAGGGGGCGGCGCTGGCCGGGTTGATCGCGCCGGGCGGCACGCTGGCGTCTTACGGTCTGCTGTCGGGATCCCTGCTGTCGCCCGACCTGCCCGCCGCCGCCGAACGCGGCGTCCGCGTCCTGAGTTTTTGGCTGAAACGCTGGGTGGACCGCTGCTCCCCCGAAGACTGGCAAACCGCCTTCGCCGCCCTGATGGCGCGGGTGGGCAGCGGCGCGCTGACCCTGACCGCCGCCCCGCCCGTCCCGTTCGCCGACGTCGCCGCCGCCATGCGGCTAGCCGAACAGCCCGGACGTCGGGGCAAGGTCGTGCTGGCGGGGTGAGGGCAAAGCGGTTAAGAGGGTGCTCGCCGGTGCAACCGAATCGCAACAGAACCGACTTGGCCCCATGATCGAGCTTCGCGCCGTCACCCACGCCTATGGCGACCGCGCCGTTCTGCGCGACCTGTCTTTGTCGATTCGCGAGCGGCGCGTCGCCATTCTCGGCGGCAACGGGTCGGGCAAGAGCACGCTGGCCCGGATGCTGAATGGGTTGATCGTGCCGTCCTCCGGCGTGGTGACGGTCGATGGGCTGGACACGCGGACCGATGGGCGGGCGGTGCGCCAGCGCGTCGGCTTCGTCTTTCAAAACCCCGACGTCCAGATCGTCTATCCGACCGTCGAGGAGGATGTCGGTTTCGGCCTGAAAGCCCGCAAGGTTGCAAAGGACGAGATCGCCCGGCGGGTGACGACGGTGCTCGACCGCTACAATTTGACTCGCTACCGCCACCAACCCGCCCACCAGATGAGCGGCGGGGAAAAGCAGTTGCTGGCCATCGCCGGGGTGCTGGTGTTGGAACCGGCCCACGTCGTGTTTGACGAGCCGACCACCCTGTTGGATCTGCGCAACCGCCGCACGGTGATCCAGGTGATCCGCGAGCTGCCGCAAAAGGCCGTCGTCGTCACCCATGATCTGGACATGGTGATGGATTTCGACCGGGCGCTGGTGCTGGAGGAGGGACGAATCGTGATCGACGATGTTCCGGCGGTCGCCGTTCCCGCCTATGTCGCGCGGCTCGGCTGATGCTGGGTCTCTATCTGCACCGGGATTCCGCCGTTCACCGGCTGGGGGCCGGGGTGAAGATGGGCGGGTTGCTGGCGGCGACGCTGGTCGTGCTGGCCCTGCCCGGCGCGCTGGGGGCGCTGGCCGCCGGGCTGCTGGGTCTGGGGCTGCTGGTCGCCGCGAAATTGCCGGTTGGCCGGGTGCTGCGCGAGCTGCGCGCGCCGGTGGTCATGCTGACGCTGCTGTTCGGCTGCCAAGCGCTGTTGGCCGGAACCGGCTGGGCGGAGACGCTGGCCGCCGTCACCCGCTTCGCCGCGCTGATCCTGCTGGCGACGCTGATGACGCTGACCACCAAGGTCGCCGACATGGTCGATCTGTTCGAGCGGTTGTTTTCCGCCCTGCGCCCGCTGGGCGTCAACCCGGCGAAAATGGCCCTGATGCTGGCCCTGACCATCCGTTTCATTCCGCTGCTGGCCGAACAGGTGCGCGAGGTGCGGATGGCGCAACAGGCGCGGGGCGTCGAACGGAACATAGCCGCCCTGTTCGTTCCGCTGCTGGTCAAGATTCTCCGCTTGGCCGATGATCTCACCGCCGCGCTGGACGCGCGGGGGTATGACCCGACCGACGACGGTCGCCACACATAAGGACTCGCCCGACCCATGTTGAGCACCCGCGATCTTGTCCTCAGCGCCCTGTTCGCCGCCCTGGTGGCCGGTCTTGGCATGGCTCCACCCATTCCGCTGGGCTTCCTGCCCGTGCCGATCACCGCGCAATCGCTGGGGGTGATGCTGGCGGGCGCGTTGCTGGGGGCCAAGCGCGGCGGCTTGGCGCTGCTGCTGTTCGTGCTGCTGGTCGCCGCCGGGTTGCCGTTGCTGGCCGGTGGGCGCGGGGGAGTCGGCGTTCTGATGGGACCGTCGGGCGGCTTCGTCCTGGCCTTCCCGGTCGGGGCCTTCGTCACCGGCCTGCTGGCCGAACGCTTCGCCACCGGGGCCAACCCGATCCGGCTGTTCGCCGTCTGCGCCATCGGCGGCATCCTGGCCGTCTACGCCGGTGGGATTCCCTGGCTGTCGGTCGTCGCGGGCATGCCGTTGGAAAAGGCGGCGCTGGCCGTCATGGCCTTCATTCCGGGCGATTTCATCAAGGCGGGAATCGCCGCCTTCGCCGCCGCCGCCGTGCGCCGCGCGGGCGTGCTGCCGACCGCCCACGCCTGAACCGATGAGCCTCGCCCACCCCTTCGCCGAGGCGGCCACGCGCGCCCCGGATCGCCCCGCCCTGGTCTTCGACGGCGCGCCGCTGAGCTATGGCGCGCTGTTCGACGCCGTGACGCGGGCGGGGGCGGGCGTCGCCGCCCTCACACACGCCAAGGGCAAACACGCCAAGGGCAAACAGGCCAAGGACGCGCCGCCGCGCGTCGCCCTGCGGCTGGGCAACCGGGCGGAGTTGCTGGCGCTGTTTTTCGGAATCGTCGCGGCGAGGGGCGTCGTCGCCCTGCTGGATCCGAAATGGAGCGCCGAGCAAAGCGCCAGCGCGCTCGCCGCCCTGCAACCGGATTTGCTGCTGGACGACGCCAGCGTCGCCCCGTGGCTGGACGCGCAGCCCGGCGGCTGGAGCCTGCCGCCGGTCGATCCGGCCACGCCCTTTCTCATCGGTTTCACCTCCGGCACCACCGGGCGGCCCAAGGCCTTCATCCGCAACCAAGGCTCTTGGCTGGCGACGCTCGACGCCAGCCGGGCGGAGTTCGGCATCGACGCCGACGACGCCGTTCTGGTGCCGGGGCCGCTCGTCCATGGGCTTGGCCTGTATGGCGCGGTCGAAGGGCTGTCGGTCGGGGCCGCCGTTCATGTCCAACCGAGATTCGACGCCGCCGACGCCGCGCGGCGGCTGGCCGATCCGGGCGCCGCGATCACCACGCTGGTCGTCGTTCCCACCATGCTGGTCGGCATCCTCGACGCGGCGGAGCGGCAAGGCTTGCGCTTTCCGGCCCTGCGCCGCGTCGTCTGCTCCGGGGCCAAGCTCGCCCTCGCCGCGCATGAGCGGCTGCTCGCCCGCTGCCCCGGCGTGGTGGTTCTGGAATATTACGGCGCGTCGGAGCTGAGCTTCGTCAGCCTGCGCGATTCCCGCGAGGGCGCGCCGCCCGACAGCGTCGGCCGCCCCTTTCACGGGGTGGAGCTGTCCTTGCGCGACGATAACGGCCAGCCGGTTCCCACAGGCCAGCCCGGCACGGTTTGGGTGCGCAGCGCCATGCTCAGCGACGGCTACATCGGCGGGTCGGACGGGTCGGGCTTTCGCGCGGAAGACGGCTGGGGAACGGTCGGTGATTACGGTTGGCTCGACGCGCATGGTTGGCTGCGGTTGATCGGGCGGGCGGGCGACATGCTGATTTCCGGCGGCCTGAACGTCTACCCGGCGGAGGTCGAAGCCGCCCTGCGCGCCCATCCGGCGGTGGCCGAGGCCGTGGTCTTCGGCCTGCCCGATCCCTATTGGGGCGACGCGGTGTCCGCCGTGCTGTGGTGGCGTGGCGCCGACCGCGCGTCGTCCGCCGATCTGCGCGCCTGGTGTCACGAGCGGCTGGAGGGTTACAAGGCCCCCCGACGCGTCTTCACGGCGACCGACATGCCGCTGACCGGCAGCGGCAAGATCGCCCGCGCCGACGTGCGCGACCGCGCCCGCGCGGGCGGCTTGGAGGACATCGCGTGAGCGACCGCGCCATCATCGTCGCCGCGCGCCGCAGCCCGGTCGGGCGCGTCGGCGGCAGCCTGCGGGAATTGCCAGTCGAGGCGTTGGCCGCTCCGGTGATCCGCGCCGTCCTGGCGGACGCCGGTCTGGATGGGGCGGAGGTCGACGACGTGCTGTTGGGCAACGCCGTCGGTCCCGGCGGCAACGTCGCCCGGCTGTCGGCGCTGGCCGCCGGGCTGCCGGTCTCCGTGCCGGGGGTGACGGTGGACCGCCAATGCGGATCGGGGCTGGAGGCGATCAACCTCGCCGCCCGGTTGATCCAGGCGGGGGCTGGGGACGTCTTTCTGGCGGGCGGGGTGGAGAGCGTCAGCACCGCGCCCTGGCGCGTCGCCAAACCGACCAGCCTCTACCGCAGCCCGGTCTTTTACGACCGCGCCCGCTTCGCGCCCGACTGCGTCGGCGATCCGTCGATGGGCGAGGCCGCCGAAAACGTCGCCGCCGCCTATGGAATCAGCCGGGACCGCCAAGATTCCTACGCCCTGGCCAGCCACCGCAAGGCGGTCGCCGCGCAAGAGGCCGGTCGTTTCGCACGCGAAATGGTCCCGATGATCCTGCCCGACGGGCGGATCATCGACCGTGACGAGTGCCCACGCGCCGACAGCAGCCTCGCCAAGCTGGCCAGCCTGCCCCCGGTCTTCCGCGACGGCGGCAGCGTCACGGCGGGCAACGCCTGCCCGGTGAACGACGGCGCGGCGGTGGTCGTTGTCGTTTCGGAACGAAAATTCCGGGCGCTGGGCCTGACGCGCGGCCTGTGGGTCGTCGATTCCCAGGCGGCGGGCGTCGATCCCAAACTGTTGGGAACCGGGCCGATCCCGGCGGTGAAAAAGCTGTTGGCCCGCCATCCGGGCTTGAGCGTCGCCGACATCGATTTGATCGAGTTCAACGAGGCGTTCGCCGCGCAAGTGCTGGCCAGCCTCGACGCGCTGGGCGTGGACGAGGCGCGCGTCTGCGTCGGCGGCGGGGCGCTGGCGCTCGGCCACCCCTATGGCGCGTCGGGGGCCATTTTGATGACCCGGCTGTTTTCCGAAATCCTCACCCCAACCGGCTCAGCGCGGCCCCGACGCGGCTTGGCCACGCTGGGCATCGGCGGCGGCCTGGGGCTGGCAACCTTGGTGGAACCGATTCCATGACCGCTGTTTCCCAGTCCGGGAGCGCCTTTCGCTCGGCCTTCCGTCACCGGGCCTTCGCCCTGTTCTGGACCGCGCGCGTCTGCTCGATGCTGGCGATCCAAATGCAGGTGGTCGCCGTCGGTTGGCAAATCTACGACATGACCAGCGACCCGCTGGATCTGGGGCTGGTCGGGCTGTTCCAGTTCTTGCCGTCGCTGGCGCTGGCGCTGTTCGCCGGGCATGTGGTGGACAGCCACGACCGCAAACGCATCCTCTTCGGCGCGTTGACCACCGAATGCGTGGCGGTGGCCGGGCTGTTCGCGGCGACGCTGGTCGGCGCCCTGTCGCCGACGGCGATCTTCGCCACCGTGGCGCTGATTGGCGTGGCCAAGGCGTTCGAGGGACCGGCCAACCAAGCCCTGCTGTCGGCCACGGTGCCGTTGGAGGATCTGCCCAACGCCGTCGCCTGGCAATCGTCGGGCGTCCAGGTCGCGCAAATCTCCGGCCCGGCGCTGGGCGGGTTGCTCTACATCGCGGGGCCAGCGGTGGTCTATGGCGTCAGCGCGGCGATGCTGCTGGTCGCGGTTCTGTTGATCCTGGCCACCCGCCCGCGCCCCGTCACCATGGTCCGCCGGTCGATGAGCTGGTCCACGCTGCTGGCCGGGGCGGCCTTCATCCGCAGCCGCCCGGAAATCCTCGGCGCCATCTCGCTCGACCTGTTCGCCGTGCTGCTGGGCGGGGCGACGGCGCTGCTGCCGATCTACGCCCGCGACATTCTGCATGTCGGCCCCTGGGGGTTGGGGCTGCTGCGCAGCGCGCCTGCGTTGGGGGCGCTGGTGATGGCGGTGGCGATCACCCGTTGGGGGGTGCGGCGCCACGCCGGGCGTTGGATGCTGATCGCGGTGGCCGGGTTCGGCGTGGCGACCATCCTGTTTGGGCTGTCCGCCGACCCGGTCCTGTCCTTCATCGCCCTGCTGGCGGTGGGCGCGACCGATCAAGTCAGCATGTTCGTGCGCCAAACCCTGATCCAACTGTCCACCCCCGACGACATGCGCGGGCGGGTCGGCGCGGTGGCGTCGCTGTTCATCGGCGCGTCGAACCAGTTGGGCGAGTTTGAATCCGGCGCGGCGGCGGCGGCCATTGGCGCGGTTCCGGCTGTCGTGGCGGGCGGCGTCGGCGCGGTCGGTCTGGCCGTCGTCTGGGCGTGGCGCTTTCCAGCCCTGCGCCAGATCGACCGTCTGTCGGAAACCAAGTGAAAACACGCGCGGCGCGGATCAACCTCCGCGCCGCGCTTGCGTGCGCTGTGCTGGCTTTACCCCCCCTTGCGGTTCGCATGGGGTGGTTGACCGACGTCCCATAAACTGTTATTGGCTATAACCATCATTCCGAAGAATTAAGTGGTGACGCCATGCCCCCGACCGAGCCAATCCTGACCGGCATTCTGCCCGCCTCCCTGCGCGCCGAACAGAGCGGCGCGGTCGCCATCTTGCGGCTGGACCGCCCGGAAAAGCGCAACGCGCTGAACGACGAGGCCATCCTGGGCTTGGAAGCCTTCTTCGCCGCCCTGCCGGACAGCGTGAAGGCGGTGGTGCTGGCCACCGACGGCGACAATTTTTCCGCCGGGCTGGACCTGTCGGAATTGTCGGAGCGCAGCACGGTGGAGGGCGTGACCCACTCCATGATGTGGCACCGGGTGTTCGAGCGGATCGAGTTCGGGCGCGTCCCGGTGGTCTCGGTCCTGAAGGGGGCCGTCGTCGGCGGCGGGCTGGAGTTGGCCTGCGCCACCCACATCCGCGTCGCCGAGCGCGGGGCCTATTTCGCCTTGCCCGAGGGCCAGCGCGGCATCTTCGTCGGCGGCGGCGGCTCCATCCGCTTGCCGCGCTTGATTGGCGTGTCGCGGATGGCCGACATGATGCTGACCGGGCGCGTTCATGACGCCGAGGCCGCCTACGCCATGGGCCTCGCCCAATATCTGGTGGAGCCGGGCGACGGGCTGAGCAAGGCGCTGGAATTGGCCGGAAAGATCGCGGCGAACGCGCCGATCACCAACTTCGCCGTCATCCACGCCCTGCCCCGTATCGCCGAGGCCGACCCCCGCCAGGGCTTCATGATGGAGGCGCTGATGGCCGCCGTCGCCCAGGGCAGCGACGACGCCAAGGACCGGCTGCGCGCCTTCCTGGAAAAGCGCGCCAAGAAAGTCACCGAATTCTGACCATCCGGCGCAACGGAAAGGACAGCGCATCATGAACATCCAGGGACAGGCCGCCATCGTCACCGGCGGCGGGTCGGGTTTGGGCGCGGCGACGGCCCGCGCGCTGGCCGCCGCCGGGGCCAAGGTCGCGGTGTTTGACGTCAACGCCGACGCCGCCCGCGCGGTGGCGGCGGAGCTGGACGGCGTCGGCGTCGCCTGCGACGTCACCGACCCGAACGGCGCCATCGCGGCGTTGGCGACGGCGCGCGAGGCCCATGGCCCGGCCCGCATCCTGGTCAATTGCGCGGGCATCGGCGTCGCCAAGCGGATTTTGGGCCGCGACGGGCCGCAGCCGCTGGAGGATTTCGCCCGCGTCGTCCAGGTCAATTTGATCGGCAGCTTCAACATGCTGCGGTTGGCCGCCAATGACATGGCGACGCTCGACCCGTTGGCCGATGGGGAGCGCGGCGTCGTCGTCTCCACCGCCTCGGTCGCCGCGTTCGAGGGGCAGGTCGGGCAAGCCGCCTACGCCGCGTCGAAGGGCGGCATCGCGTCCCTGACCCTGCCCGCCGCCCGCGAGTTGGCGCAGTTCGGCATTCGCGTGCTGGCCATCGCCCCCGGCCTGTTCCTAACCCCGATGATGCGCAATTTGCCGGACGAGGTTCAGGCCAGCCTTGGCGCCTCGATCCCCTTCCCCAAGCGGTTGGGCAAACCGGAGGAGTTCGCCGATCTGGTGGCGCATTGCGTCGCCAACCCGGCCTTGAACGGCGAGGTCATCCGGCTGGACGGCGCGTTGCGGCTGCCGCCGCGCTGAACGTGGGTCAGGCCGGCTCGGCAGCGGATTTGGCGGCGGGTTTGGCCGCCCGTCGCCCGCGCGGCTTGGCCGTGGGCGGCGGCAGTTCGACGAGATCGGCCTCGTCCAGGCCAGCCGCGCCGCCGAATCCCTCAAGGCCGGTCAGCAGCGTCAACAATTGCGTCCGGCCATCGCCGCCCAGCTTGTCCTGAATCCGCTGTTCATGCTGCTCCCACAACAGGCTCAGCTCCTTCAGCAACGCCGCGCCCTTGGGCGTCAGATGCAGCGCGTGAGACCGGCGATCCATCGCCGCCATCTTGCGCTTGACCAGCCCGCGATCCTCCAGGGAATCAAGCAGCGGCACGAAGTTGGTGCGCTTGATGCTGAGCGCGGCGCTGACCTGCGATTGCTTCAGTCCGGGATTCCGCCCGACGATGACCAGAACCGAAAATTGCGCCGGTCGGATGTCGGCGGCGGCGAAGGTCGCGATGAAGTCGGCGAAAACCGCCATCTGCGCCCGCTTCAGCAAAAAGCCCACCGATTCG
The DNA here is from genome assembly GCF_003590795.1 of Azospirillum cavernae. Classification (GTDB taxonomy): domain Bacteria; phylum Pseudomonadota; class Alphaproteobacteria; order Azospirillales; family Azospirillaceae; genus Azospirillum; species Azospirillum cavernae. The sequence continues at coordinate 36,265 of NZ_QYUL01000003.1, read as the reverse complement.
CCCAGCACGCCGTAATCGATCGCCGTCTCGCCGTCCGGCTCGGCGCTGGTCGTTGACGAGACGGGCGTGCGGCGTGCGGTGGAACGGGTTGGGCGGCTGTCGGTCATTGCTTTGCGACTCTGGTTTGGAAACAAGCGGTGATCGTAACAGAGGCCGCCGCGATATGGTATCGCCATAAATGTTATTATACATTATAGTCATTAGAAGATGATTTTCCGCCTGACGACACAGTGTCAACCGCAGCGCCCACCATCATCCTGAACCATCCCAGAGCCGGAAGGCCGGAGACCCCACCATGAACGTCGACGAACTCGTCGCCATCGACATCCACACCCACGCCGAAAAATCCTGCCGCGCCCCGCTGCTGGAAGAGGCGTTGGCGATGGAGGAGGCGAAGGCGAAATACTTCAAGAATGATTTGGGCCAGCCGGGCATCCCGGAAATCGCCGAATATTACCGCCAGCGCAAGATGGCTTGCGTCATCTTCCCGGTGGACGCCGAATGCTGCACCGGCATGCCGCGCGTCCCCAACGACGAGGTGGCCGAACTGGTCGCCCAAAACAAGGACGTGATGATTCCGTTCGCCAGCATCGACCCGGCGCGCGGCAAAATGGGCGTGCGCGAGGCGCGCAAGCTGATCGAACAGTATGGCGTGCGCGGCTTCAAGTTCCACCCGACCGTCCAGGGCTTTTACCCCAACGACCGTATGGCCTATCCGCTCTATGAGGTCATCGCGGAACACAAGCTGCCCGCCCTGTTCCACACCGGCCAGACCGGCATCGGGGCGGGCATGCCGGGCGGCGCGGGTCTGCGCCTGAAATACTCCAACCCGATGCACATCGACGACGTGGCGGCGGATTTCCCCGACATGCCGATCATCCTCGCCCACCCCTCCTTCCCCTGGCAGGAAGAGGCGCTGGCGGTGGCGACCCACAAGCCGAACGTCTACATCGACCTGTCGGGCTGGTCGCCGAAATATTTCCCGCCGATCCTGGTCCAGTACGCCAACAGCCTGTTGAAGCACAAGGTTCTGTTCGGGTCCGACTTCCCGCTCATCACCCCGGATCGCTGGATCGCCGATTTCAACAAGCTGCCGATCAAGGACGAGGTGCGCCAACTGATCCTGAAGGACAACGCCGTCAAACTCCTCGGCCTGAAAAGCGCCGCCTGATCCGACGCCGATCTGCCGAACGCCGATCCGCCAAAAAAAAGAACCGGGCGCCGCAAAGCGCCCGGTTTTCAGTGTCTGCGCGGCTTGGAAGGGAGGCAGCGCAGGATGAAGCCAGAAAAGCCGTCAACCGACCGCCATCACCCGTCGATGGCGATGACGCGGGGGCCGGGGGCCGGATCGTAGAGGGACTCGACCAGGGCGGCCCGGTTCTTCAACACCGCGCGCTGGTTGATCGATCCCTTGTCGGTGATCTCGCCGACGTCGAGGGAGGGCGGTTCGCTCAACAGCGCGGCGCGGACGATGCGGGTCGAGCTGCCGGTGCTGGCCCCGGCCAGGCTGGACAGCAGCGCGCGGAACCGCAGCAACACCGCGTGGTCGCTCAACACCTCCTCCAGCGTCGCCGACGGCTCCAGATGCGGGCACAGCTCCCGGCAGGACGCCGCGTGCGGGAAGATCATGATGGCGATGTCGTCGCGGTCATGCCCGGCGACCACCACATCCTCGACCAGCGGGGCGCAATGCTGGATCACTTGCGCCCGCAAGGTTCCGACGCTGACCCAGGTTCCGGTCGCCAGCTTGAAATCCTCGGCGATGCGGCCATCGAAGACAAAGCCCTCGTCGATGTTGTCGGGGTCGGCGAAGCGAATGGCGTCGCCCAGGCAATAGAAGCCTTCCTCGTCGAACGCCTTGCCGCTCAACTCCTCCTGCCGCCAATAGCCCGGCGTGACGCTCGGCCCCTTGATCCGCGCCTCCAGCTTGTCGCCCGACGGCACCAGCTTCACCACCACGTCGGGCATTGGCAGGCCAATGCGGCCCGGCTGGTCATATTGGCGGTTGGCGTTCAGCGCCATCGGCCCGGTTTCCGTCGCGCCCAACCCGGTCAGCATGACGATTCGCTCCCCCACCGAGCGGATGGCCAACTCGTCCAGCTTGCGCCAGACATGGGGGGCGAGGCCGGCGCCGGCGTAGAACAGCACCTTGACCCGGCGGAAAAAGCGCTCGCACAGGTCGGGATCGGCCTCCAGATGCGGCAACAACGCCTCATAGCCCTTGGGCACGTTGAAATACATGGTCGGCGAGACGTCGCGCAGGTTCCGCACGGTGACGTCGACGCCGCTGCCCATCGGCTTGCCCTCATCGATGTAGAGCGTCCCGCCATTGTTCAGGGCGATGCCGAAATTGTGATTGCCGCCAAAGGTGTGGTTCCACGGCAGCCAATCGACCAAAACCGGCGGCTCGTCGCGCAGGAAGGCGAAGAGATAGGCCAGAATCTCCTGGTTGCTGCACAGCATGCGCTGGGTGTTGATGACCCCCTTGGGCATGCCGGTGGATCCCGAGGTGAACAGGATCTTGGCGATGGTCTCCGGCCCAACCCGGTCATGGGCGGCGTCCACCGCCGCCGTCACCGGGGTTTTGAGCAGATCGTCAAACAGGGTCACGCACAGATCGTCGGGCGGGTTGCGGGCGATCATCCGATCCACGTCGGGCGGCACGGCGACGCGGAAGGCCCGCTCGAACCGATGGCCGTCGTCGGCGTAGACCAAGCCGGGCGGAAACAGCCCCAACACATGGCGCAGCTTGCCGAAATCGCTGCTGATGAGCGAATAGGCGGGCGACACCGGGGCGTAAGGCACGCCGACATATTGCGCCGCCAGCATCATCAGCGCGTGTTCGACGCTGTTGTTGGACAGCACCACCACGCCGCGCGTGACCGACAGGCCGCGATCCAGAAAGGCTTGACCCAACGCGCGCACGCTTGCCAGCGCTTGGGCGTAGGTGATCTCCCGCCACGCCCCATCGGCGCCGCGCTGGGCCAGGAACAGCCGGTCGGGCGTCTCGCGCGCCCAATGCTCCAGCCGCAGGGTCAGCTTGTCGGGATAGGGCGGCAGCCGCTGCGCGGCGCTCACCAGCGAGGTTCCATCGGATCGGCGCTCGACCGACACGTCGAGAGCGCCCAGGTGAACCGCGCGTGTCGGAATCGTCTGAGGCAACACGTCCTCCCTTCGGGCGTGCGGCGGCGCGCGCCGCTCATTTTTGAAATTCACAATAACTGTTATTAAACATACCAATTTGGTTGGCGGAGTCAATGGTCGTGATGCGATCTTTTGTCCAGCATATCGCCAAAATTCCGTTTCTCGACAAAACCGCCTTGACGTGGACGAGCGGGCTTTCGATCTTCCCGATGCAGCGCACGGAATTGGAGCAAACGCGATGGCCGACACACCCACCGAAGACACGCTGGCGAACGTCGCGGTTCAGCGGATCATCGACGACATCGTGTCGGGCGCCTTGGAACCTTGCGCCAAGCTCCGAATCGAATCGCTGAAGGAACAGTATGGCATGGGCGCGTCGCCGCTGCGCGAGGCGCTGTCGCGGTTGACCACCTTGGGATTCGTCACCAACGAAAGTCACCGGGGCTTTCGCGTCGCCCCGATGTCGGAAGCCGATCTCCAAGACATCACGCTGAACCGCCGGATGGTGGAGCGTGAGGCGCTGCTCCGCTCCATGCGCCGCGATGACGATGAATGGGAGGTCGGCGTCGTCGCCGCCTTCACCCGGCTGGAGCGCACGGTGGAACGGCTGCGCAGCGGCCAAGGCGCCGAGGGCGCCGATCTGGAGCGGGCGCACAAGCAGTTTCACGCCGCCGTCGTCGCCCATTGCGACTCCCCGCGCCTGCTCGGGCTGCACGACACGCTTTACGATCAGGCGCAGCGTTACCGGCGGCTGATGATGCGCGGGATCCAGGATCTCGACGAGTTCCTGGATCACCACGCCATCCTGCTGAAAGCGCTGCTGGGCGGCGACGCCGACGCGGCGGCCAGCGCGTTGGTCGATCACCTGAACCTGACTCTGAAGTCCGTTTACCCGGACAGCGACGCCGGTGGCCCGGCCCGGCATCGGACAAACACTGCTCAGAACTTGTAGGCGGCGTTCAGCCAGAATTTTTGTCCGCCATAGGTGTTGCGGGTGAGAACCTCGCTCGTCGCCATGGCGGTGAAGCGGATCGGGCCGATCTGGCGCCCGACCAGCAGGCCAAGGGCCAACTGTTCCGGCTCCTTGAACACCGCGCCGCCGAAGGTCGCGCGACCGCCGTTGTTGCTGTCCTCCGTGACCTGCTTTTGATAATAGCCGACCGGGCCGACGGTCCAATCTTCGATGTTTTTCGTCACGGTCGCGTTGACGAACACTTGGTCGCCCGAGAGATATTTGTTCTTGTTGTTGCGCGTGTTGGCGTCATAGAGCACCTGCAAGGACGCGTTCCAGCCGTCTTTGAGATAGGTGAATCCGACGCTCGGCTCCAGCGTCCAGAAATTGCCGCCCAGATTGATCTCCGATCCCGCCGACCAATTGCCCAACGGCAGATACACCCCGACCCCGGCGGTGACGTTGAAGCCATCCCCCAAATTCCAAGCGATGTCGAGCGGCTGGATCTTGGGATTGCCAAAGCCCGAGGTGTGCCAGGATCCCAGCCGCCCGACCGCCGTGGTCTTGCGGTCCTGCTGGATGTCAAGGTAAGGCGCGGTGATGAAGGCCTTGTAGGTTCCGCCCAACAGCTCGACGCCAGGAATCCAGGTCAATTGAACCGAGTTGGAAAGAATTTTGGCTTTCTGGCCGTTGTAATGGCCGTTGTCGTCGTAAAGTTTGGCCGTGTAATACGCGGTGCGGTTGGTCAGATAAACGCCCGGCGGCGGGTTGACGGCGATGGGCAAACCCATGGTCAAACCGGGCGGAATCATCGGCGCGATGCCGGGTTCACGGGCCAGCGCCGCGCCCGCCGCGACGCCGCAACCGATGGCGGCCAGGCACAGGCTTTTGAGGAATCCTCGGATCGTCATCTGCGTCCTCCTGATGGTCGTGTTTGTTTTTTAAGCGCGCGGAACCACGCCGGTTCGGCGCGCGCCGAACAGGAACCAGGCCGCGCCGACGCGGCGTCGCAACGCCGCGCCAACCGGGCGGATTTGAAAAACTCAAACCGGGAGTGTTTGAAAAGGCGGGGCCGTCGTTCAGCCGCCGCCGCTGGTCAACGCGCCGGGAGAACCACCCGATTGCGCAAAACGCCAATGCCCTGAACCTCAAGCTCAACCACGTCGCCGGGATTCAACCAGCGCCCGATCTCCAGCCCGCTGCCGCCGCCGACCGTTCCCGATCCCAGAAATTCGCCGGGATGCAGGGTTTCATCGCGCGACGCGTGGGCGATCATCGTTTCAAAGCTGTGGATCATCCCGGCCGACGTGTTGCGGCACCATTCCTCGCCATTCACCCGCGCGATCATGGTCAGGGCGTAGGGATCGGGCAGTTCGTCGGGCGTGACGATCCATGGCCCCATGGCGTTGCCGCTGTCGAAATCCTTGCCCTTGCAGGGACCGAAGGGGCCGGACATTTCCAATTCCTGCGCGTCGCGGGCGGAAAAATCGTTGAAGATCGTGTAACCGAAGATGTGCGCCTGGGCGTTCGCCGCGTCGATGTCGCGCCCGGCGCGCCCGATGAAGACGCCGAACTCCAGCTCAAAATCCATCTTCTGACAATAAGAGGGCCAACGCACCTCGGCGTCGGGGCCAACCACATTCATCCGGTTGGCCTTGTAATAAAGCGGCTGGGTGTAGAAGACCGGCGGCAGGCGAATGTCGGCGGGGGTCGGCAGCGGTCCTGAGTCCCCCGTGCGCTCGGCCCGCATCCGGGCGATGGCGGCCCCCGCCTGCTTCATGTGCTGCTCGAACACCGAAAAATCACGCATCTGGGTCGGGCGCGGGACCGGGGCCAGCAGCCGGACACCAGCCAAGCCGATCACCGCCGGGTCGGTTCCAACCGACGTGTCAGCGAAACGCTCCCCCAGCGCGCGGGCGCGGTTCAGCGCAGCCTCGCCCCCCTCCATCAGCGCGATCATGTCGGCGAAGGCCGGGTCGGGCGCCCCGCGCAGGGCGATGTGGGCGGCCTGAAGGTCGATCAGGCTGGCGCGGTCGCGCCGAACCGCCGCGACGCGAGCCGTCCCGTCCGCCGCTTGAAAACTGGCCAGAATCATGGATTTGGAGCCTCGTCGTTGGGAAGGATGGCCACGGCGCGGGTGAAACCGGCGGATCCGCCCTTCAATTTGTAGGGGAAGCAACTGACCAGAAAGCCGCTGTCGGGCAACGCGTCGAGGTTGGCGAGCTTTTCCATCTGGCAATAGCCGATGTCGCGCCCCGCCTTGTGGCCTTCCCAGATGATCGTCGGATCGCCGGTTTCCAGGAACCGCCGCCGGGTGTGGACGAAGGGCGCGTCCCAACTCCAGGCGTCGGTGCCGACCACGCGCACGCCCTGGCGCAACAGCCACAGCGTGGCGTCCCGCCCAATGCCGCAGCCCCGGTCCACATAATCGGGCTGGCCATAGGCCGCGCCCGCCGCCGTGTTCACCAGCACGATGTCGAAGGGCTGGAGCGTGTAGCCCATGCGCTCGAACGCCGCCGCCATGTCCGCTTCGCTGACGACAGAGCCGTCGGGACGGTCGCGGAAATCGACGCGGACGCCGGGCCGAAAGCACCAGTCGAGCGGCACCTCGTCGATGGTCATCGCCGGTTTGCCGCCGTCCATCGTCGAGGCGTAATGCCACGGCGCGTCCATGTGGGTGCCGCTGTGGCTGGTGATCGTCAGATCCTCCACCGCCCAGCCTTCCGCGTCGGGCAAATCTTCGGCCTTCAGGCCGGGGAAGATGGCGGTCAGATGCCCCGCCCCTTCCTGATGACCGATGTAGTTGACCTTCGGACGCAGCGGCGGCGGATCCGACGGCACCGCCGGATCCAGAGCGACCGACAGGTCGATAAAGCGGCCCATCACCATGGCGGCGCCTCGCATAAACGGTTATTGACTGGAATTGTTGATCGCACAAACAGACGGCGCTGTAAACGGCAAAAACTATTTTATCGACAAAACTTGCTTTAATCGATTGCCCGCACGATTATGCCATGGCACTATCAGCGCATCGAACAAACCGCCGGGCGGCGCGCCGATGCGCGCTGTGAAGAGGGAAGGGTTGCGCGCGCTTTCCGCCGCCCCTCTTCACGGCTCCCATGGACCCGCGCCCGATCCACCGCATCGCCATGGAGGCGTCCCTTGACCACCACAGCCGCCCTCGGTCCGCAAGACGGGTATCCGCCGATGCGGATCGCCTGCTACCTCGTCGGCGTTCTCATCATCGCGAACATCCTGTCCTTCGTGGATCGGCAGATTTTGGCCCTGCTGGTCGGCCCGATCCGCCGCGATCTGGCCATCACCGACACCGACATCAGCGTGCTGCACGGCTTCGCTTTCACCATTCTCTATTCGTTTCTCGGCTTGCCGTTGGGGCGATTCGTGGACCGGCACAACCGGCGGCTGGTGATTGTCGCTGGGGTGGCGATCTGGAGCGTGATGACCATCGCCTGCGGTCTGGCCAACAGTTTTTGGGAGCTGTTCGCCGCCCGCGTCGGCGTCGGCATTGGCGAGGCCACCTTGGCCCCCGCCGCCTATTCGTTGATTTCAGACGCCTTCCGCCCGGATCGGCGGGGAACCGCGCTCAGCGTCTACACCAGCGGCATTTATCTGGGAATCGGCGCGGCGCTGACGCTGGGCGGTCTGGTCATCGCCATGACCAACCAACAGGCTGACGTGACGCTGCCTCTGTTCGGAACCGTGCGTTCCTGGCAGGCGGCCTTCATCGTCGTCGGGCTTCCCGGCCTGTTGCTGGCGCCGCTGATTCTGACCATCACCGAACCGCCGCGCCGCCGCCCCCTCTCAGCCGCCGCGAACGTCACGCCCGACGACGCGCTGCGCTATCTGAAGGGCAACGGGCGGGCCTTCCTGTTCACCCTGCTGGCTTATGATTGCTTCGCCATGGCGGCCTACGCCGCCGGATCCTGGGTGCCGACCGTGTTCGTCCGCGTCCATCACTGGCCGATGGCGCAAACCGGCCTCTATTACGGCCTCGCCATCATGGTGATGGGCTGCGCGGGCGGCGCGCTGGCCGGGATTTTCGGCGACCGGATGATCGGCGCCAATCTGGATGGGCGGTTGCGCCTGTCGCTCTATAGCATTCCGCTGTGGATCCTCGCCATCGCCACCGGCACGCTGAGCGGCGATCCCTGGATCGCGCTGGCGGGCTTCGGCTTCTCCGCCTTTTTCAGCAGCGTGTCCAACTGCATCGGCCCGACGGTGGTGCAGGAGATGACCCCCGGTCGGTTGCGCGGCCAAGCCACCGCGCTCTATTTCTTCACGCAAAACCTGTTCAGCCTGACTCTCGGGCCGATGGCGGTGGCGCTTGTCACCGACAAGATTTTCCACGACGACACGGCGGTCGCCGCGTCGATCCTGGTGGTCGCCTTGCCCGCCATCCTGCTGGGCGGTCTGTTCACCCTGCTTGCCCGCCGCCCCTTCACGCAAACCCGCCAAACGCTGGAGCTTGCGGCGTAAGTTCGGACGGTCCGCTCAGTCCCGGCGCGCGGTGTCGATGGCGACGCCGCCACGGGCGATCCAACGCATCAAGCGCATCAAGCGGCTGTCCGACACGGCGATGGTCCCGCCCCGGCGCAAGACGACCAAGCCCCGCGCCAGCGTTCGGATTTCCGAACGGACCGCGCGCCGCTGGTTCGGAAATCCGAACGCTGGCGACGCCAACAGACAAAACATCCATAAAAGACAACGCTATAGAATCTCAACACGGAGGCGCGACGGTGGCACGCGCGTTGCTCTTGCTGGTGGCAACCCGCACAGACGGGCGACCATTTACGGAGCGAAACGTCCGATGCCTGCCGCCGCCACCCGCCTCGAACATGATCTGCTCGGCGACCGCGAGGTTCCCGCGCGCGCCTATTACGGCGTTCACACCCTGCGCGCCGTGGAAAATTTCCCGATCACCGGCACGCCGATTTCCCATTACCCCGATCTGGTCCAGGCGCTGGCCGACATCAAGATGGCCGCCGCGCGGGTCAATCAAGAACTGGGGCTGTTGAGCGCTGAGAAGGCCGACGCCATCGTCGCCGCCTGCCGCGAGATCCGCGCGGGCAAGCTGATCGACCAATTCGTGGTGGACGTTATCCAGGGCGGGGCGGGCACCTCGACCAACATGAACGCCAACGAGGTCATCGCCAACCGCGCGCTGGAGATTCTGGGGCAGGAGCGCGGGGCCTACACTCACCTGCACCCCAACGAACATGTCAACATGAGCCAGTCCACCAACGACGTCTATCCGACGGCGTTGAAGTTGGCGACCTACACCGGCATTTTCCGGTTGGTCGAGGCGATGGGCCATCTGCGCGCCGCCTTCCAGCGCAAGGCCGACGAGTTCGGCGACGTGCTGAAGATGGGCCGGACCCAGTTGCAGGACGCGGTGCCGATGACGCTGGGTCAGGAATTCTCCACCTACGCCGTCATGCTGGCCGAGGATGAGGAGCGGTTGAAGGAAGCCGCCCTGCTGATCCGCGAAATCAACCTGGGCGCCACCGCCATCGGCACCGGCATCAACGCCCACCCCGATTACGCGCCGCGCGTCTGCCGCCTGCTGGCCGAAATCAGCGGCGTGCCGGTCGTCACCGCCCCCAATCTGGTGGAAGCCACGCAGGATTGCGGCAGCTTCGTCCAACTGTCGGGCGTGCTGAAGCGGGTGGCGGTCAAGCTGTCCAAGACCTGCAACGATCTGCGCCTGCTGTCGAGCGGCCCGCGCGCCGGGTTTGGCGAAATCAACCTGCCCGCCCGTCAGGCCGGGTCGTCGATCATGCCGGGCAAGGTCAACCCGGTGATCCCCGAAGTGATGAACCAGATCGCTTTCGAGGTGATCGGCAACGACATGACCGTGACCTTCGCCGCCGAGGCGGGCCAGTTGCAGCTCAACGCCTTTGAACCGATCATCGCGCACAGCCTGTTCAAGAGCATCACCCATCTGCGCCAGGGCTGTCTGACGCTGGCCGATCTGTGCGTGGACGGCATCACCGCCAACCGCGACCATCTGGCCGCCGGCGTGCGCAACTCCATCGGCATCGTCACCGCGCTCAACCCCTACATCGGTTACGCCAACGCCACGGAGATCGCCGCCGAGGCGCACCGCACCGGCAAGGGCGTCGCCGAACTGGTCGAGGCGCGCGGCCTGATGACCGCGCAGGCGCTGGCCGAGGTGCTGCGGCCCGAGGTGTTGACCCGGCCCCAACACATCCCCGCCGCAGGCTGACCCGCCCGCCTCACGACATCCCGTTCACGCGCGCCCCGGCGGCCTCGACGCCGCCGGGCAGGGAAGGAAACGCCTTATGAACAAACAAACCACGCACATCATCGTGGCGATGCTGCTGGGCATCCTCACCGGCTACCTCTGCAACGCCTCTCTGTCCCCGGCGGACGCGAAGACCGTCGCCGGCTACTTCGTGATCGTCACCGACATTTTCCTGCGCCTCATCAAGATGATCCTCGCCCCGCTGATCTTCTCCACCCTGGTGGCGGGGATGGCGGGCATGGGCGACGCCAAGGCGGTGGGCCGCATCGGCGGCAAGGCGGTGGGCTGGTTCCTGATGGCGTCCTTCGCGTCGCTGTTCATCGGGCTGGTCTTCGCCAACCTGCTGCAACCCGGCGCCAACGTCGGCGTGCCGCTGCCCGAGGCGACGGCCAGCGCCGGGTTGAAAACCGCGTCGCTGAACCTGAAGGAATTCCTGATCCACGTCTTCCCGCGCAACATCTTTGAAGCGATGGCGAACAACGAGATTTTGCAAATTCTGGTCTTCTCCCTGTTCTTCGGTCTGGCGTTGGGCCAACTGCGCGACACCAAGGCTGGGCTGCTCGCCCAGGCGATTGAGGAGGTGGTGCCGGTGATGCTGCGCGTCACCGATTACGTGATGCGCTTCGCCCCCATCGGCGTCTTCGCCGCCGTCGCCAACGTCGTCGCCACCCAGGGTCTGGGCGTGCTGCTGGTCTATGGCAAGTTCATGGGCGGCTTCTATCTGACGCTCGCGGTGCTGTGGCTGGCCCTGATCGGGGCCGGGTTCGTCGTGCTGAAGGGCGAGGTCTTCCGCCTGTTCATGGCGGTGCGTCAGCCGATGCTGCTGGGCTTCTCCACCGCGTCGAGCGAGTCCGCCTATCCGCGCCTGATGGAAACGCTGAAGAAATTCGGCGTGAACGAGCGGGTGATCGGCTTCATCCTGCCGCTGGGCTATTCCTTCAACCTGGACGGTTCGATGATCTACACGACCTTCGCGTCGCTGTTCATCGCCCAGGCGTTCAACATTCCGCTCAGCCTCGACCAACAGATCCTGATGCTGCTGGTGCTGATGGTGTCGAGCAAGGGCATCGCCGGGGTTCCCCGCTCATCCCTGGTGGTGGTGGCCGCCGTGCTGCCGATGTTCAATCTGCCCGAGGCGGGCATCCTGCTGATTTTGGGCATCGACCATTTCCTCGACATGGGGCGCACCGTCACCAACGTGCTGGGCAACGCCATCGCCACCACCGTCGTCGCCAAATGGGAAAACGCGCTGGGCGCGGAAGAAGAGGACGACGAGGACGCCTCCGATCCCGTCCTGGCGGCGGCGGTCGCCAAGTAACCGCCTCCCCGCGCCGGGCGCTTTCACGCCCGGCGCGGCGGGGGTATAAGCCGCCGGTGCAACAGCGCGGATCCGTCGATGCTCCTTTCGCCCGCCATCCGCCGTCTGCGTCGGGTCGGCCCCGTCCCGCTCCTTCTGTTGGCGCTAGCCCTGCTGGCGGGCGTCGTCGGTTTTCGCGTCAGCGAAACGGCGGGGCTGGACGCGCTGCGCGACACCGGGCGTCACCGGCTGGATCTCTACGCGGCCAGCCTGGAACGGGAAATCGACAAATACGCCTTCTTCCCGGCGACGTTGGAGCTGGAACGCGACGTTCTGGATCTGGTGGCCGGGCGCTTGTCGTCGCCCCACGCGGTCAGCCGCTATCTGGAACGGTTGAACCAGCGGACGGGGACGCTGGCCATCTACGCGATGAATTTGCAAGGCCGGGTCGTCGCCGCCAGCAATTGGAACCGGCCCGACAGCTTCATCGGCGAGGATCTGTTCTACCGCCCCTATTTCGTGGCGGCGGCGGCGGGCCGTCCGGGGCGTTTTTACGGCGTCGGCACCACGCGCAACGAGCCGGGCTATTTCCTGTCCTCCCCCTTGACCGAGGATGGCGAGGTGATCGGCGTCGCCGTGGTCAAGATCAGCCTGGAGCAGCTTGAACAATCCTGGGCGACGGTCGAGGCCCCGGTCCTGGTCGCCGACGACAACGGCGTGGTGATTTTGGCGTCGGTGCCGTCCTGGCGTTACGCCACCTTGCGCCCGCTGGACGAACCGCTGCGCCGACGCTTTGAACAAACCCTGCAATACAACGCGCGCCCGCTGCCGCCGCTGGGCCTCACCCCGCTGCGGCGGCTGTCCGAGGACGCCGAACTGGCCCGCCTGCCGTCGCTTGGCGGGGCGGCGGCGGAGAGCGCCTCCCCCTTTTTCGCGTCGGGCCTTGTGCTGGCGCAGACCGCGCCGCTCCATGGCACGCCCTGGACCCTGACCGTGCTGTCGCCGGTCGCCCCGGTGACGGCGATGGCCTGGACCCGCGCGGCGTTGAGCGCGGTTGGCAGCGCGCTTGTCGGCATCCTGATGATTTTGTGGCGCCAGCACCGGCGGCATCTGCGCGCGCTGCGCCGCGCCAACGACGCGCTGGAGCGCAAGGTGGAGGAGCGCACCCACACCCTGCGCGCCGCCCAGGGCGAGTTGATCCACGCGGGCAAGCTGGCGGTGATCGGCCAATTGTCCGCCGGGTTGGTGCATGAGCTGAATCAGCCGCTGGCCGCCCTGCGCACCCTGTCGGGCAACACGGTGAAGTTTCTCCAACGCGGCAATCTGGAGGCCGCGCAAAGCAACCTCGACCGCATCGGCCAGTTGGTGGACCGCATGGGCGCGCTGACGGGAGATCTCAAATCCTTCGCCCGCAAATCCACCGGCGCCCCCCAGCCGGTGACGGCGGCGCGCGCCATCGGCAACGCGCTGTTTCTGCTGGACCAACGGTTGAGCCGGGGCGGCGTCGCCGTGTCGGTGACGGCGGCGGATGACGCCACGGCGCTGTGCGACGCCAACCGGCTGGAACAGGTTTTGGTGAATGTGATCGCCAACGCGCTCGACGCCCTGCACGGCCAGCCGGACGGGCGGCTCACCCTGTCCGCCGCGCGCGCGGGCGACCGGGTGCGGATCGCGGTGGCTGACAACGGCCCCGGATTGCCCGACGCGGTGCGCGCCCGCCTGTTCGAGCCGTTTTTCACCACAAAAGAGACGGGCGACCGGGAGACGGGGGGCGGGCTGGGCTTGGGGCTTGCCATCTCGGCGGGGATCGTGCGTGACTTCGGCGGCGCGCTGACCGGGGCCAACGGCCCGGACGGCGGCGCGCTGTTCACCATCGATCTGCCCGCCGCCGAGAGTTGAGAGAGGCCGCATGACCGCGCCCGCCGCCCTGAAGGTCCTGATCGTCGAGGATGACGCCAACGTCCGCTTGGGCTGCCAACAGGCGTTGGAGTTGGAGGACATCGCGGTCGAGGTGGCGAGCAGCGCCGAGCAGGCCCGCCGCCTGGTCAACGCCGCCGCGTCGGGCGGCGGCGGACCCGCCGTCGTCGTCACCGACATCCGCCTGCCCGGCATGGACGGGATGGAGCTGTTGCGCGCGCTGCACGCCGCCGACCCGGAATTGCCCGTCCTGCTGATGACCGGCCATGGCGACGTGGCGATGGCGGTGCAGGCGATGAAGATGGGCGCCCATGACTTCATCGAAAAGCCCTTTTCCCCCGATTATCTGGTCGAGGTGGTGCGCCGGGCGCTCGACAAGCGGCGGCTGACGCTGGAAGTCCGCGAACTGCGCGACCGCTTGCAGAACCGCCAGAGCATCGAGGCGCGGCTGGTCGGCGACTCCCCGCAGATGGAGCGGGTGCGGCGGCTCATCCTGGATCTGGGCAATTCCGCCGTCGATGTGCTGATCCATGGCGAAACCGGCACCGGCAAGGAATTGACGGCGCGTTGCCTGCACGAGGCCAGCCCGCGCCGCGCCGGAAACTTCGTCGCCATCAATTGCGGCGGCCTGCCGGAAAGCCTGTTCGACAGCGAGATTTTCGGGCATGAGGCCGGAAGCTTCACCGGGGCGGGCAAGCGCCGGATCGGCAAGGTGGAGCACGCCAACGGCGGCACCCTGTTCCTGGACGAAATCGAAAGCATGCCGATGCCGGTGCAGATCAAGTTTCTGCGCGTGTTGCAGGAGCGCGCGTTGGAGCGTCTGGGATCCAACACCATGATTCCGGTCGATTGCCGGGTGGTGGCGGCGACCAAGGTCGATCTGCGCGCCTTGGCCGATCGTGGGCAGTTCCGCGCCGATCTCTATTACCGGCTGAATGTGGCGACCCTGCCCCTGCCCTCCCTGCGCGACCGGCGGGAGGACGTTCCGCTGCTGTTCGAGCAATTCGCCTTGCAGGCCGCCCTGCGCCACGGACGCCCGGTTCCCCAACCGGACGCCGAACGGATGGCGCGCTTGATGGCCTATGACTGGCCGGGCAACGTTCGCGAATTGCGCAACGTCGCCGACCGCTGCGCCTTGGGCATCGAGCAGGGCTTTCCCCCCTTCGGCGACGGCGCGACCACCGGCCCCCGCCCGCTGGCCGACGCGGTCGCGGCGTTCGAGCGCTCGTTGATCGCCGATTCTCTGCGCCGCAATGGCGACAGCCTCGCCCGCGCCGCTGAAGAGTTGCAGATCGCCAAAACCACCCTGCACGACAAGATCCGCAAACACGACCTCTGACCGGCCAACCCAATCAAAGGGACCGAATCAAAGGAGCCGGATCAAAGAGGCCGACCGCGCGCGGGCTTCTCGATGGTCGCCGCCTCTTCGATGATCCAGTCGCGCAAGGCGCGAATGCCGGAATCCAGGCGACGGTCTTCGCGGATGGTCAGCCAATAGCAATGATCGCTGGAAAAGCCCAAGCCCTGCGGGTTGACCAGCCGCCCGTCGGCCAACTCATCTTGGATGAGACAACGCGGCACCAGCGCCAGCCCCTGGCCGGTGATGGCCCCACGCAAAACCAACGAATAATAGCCGAAATGAATGATGTTGGAGGGCGGCGGAGCGTAGAGTCCGTGGGCGGCGGCGAACACGCCCCAGCGCAGCGGGGTCTGCGGGTGGTCGAGCAGAGTGTAACGCCAAATGTCTTCGACGCCGTTCAAACCGCCATGCCGCTCGATCATCGCGGGCGCGCCGACCAGCAACGCGTCGCGCCCGAACAGATAATCGGCGTGCCAGCCCGGCCAATGGCCCAGTCCAAAACGGAACACCAGATCGGCGGTGTCGGCGGTGTCGGTCGGCGCGAAGGTGGTGAATTGCACGGCGGTGTCCGGGCAACGCTCCACAAAGCGCGGGTAGATCGGCATGAACCAGCGGTCGCCCAGGATCGGCAGGACATGCACGCGGATGGCGGTGCGCGTCCGCCGCAGATCGGCAACCCGCACGGCGGCGGTTTCCAAGGCGCCGATGACCATTCGCGCTTGCTGGATGTAAATCGCCCCCGCCTCGGTCGGAACCAGCCCGTGGCTGGTCCGGGTGAAGAGCGGCATCCCGACAAGATCCTCAATGCTTTTCAACTGCTTGCTGACCGCGCTTTGCGTCAGATTCAACAGCGGGGCCGCCGCCGACACCGTGCCGCCTTGGGCCAGGGCGGCGACGACGCGCAGCGCGGTGACGGTCGGATAGAGGTTGCCAACCATGGTGACGCGTTTCTCCTGCCGCCCGCTTGGTATTCCATTTCCGACTAGGATCGGGGAAATCAATTCCATTGTCCAGACCCGGCGTCTGAGGCACGGTTTGTTCATCACCACAAGGCAACCGACCCATGACGCAGAGCACTCAGCTTTGGGGAGCGCGTTTCCGTTCCGCCCCCTCTCCGGCCATGAAGCGTTTGTCCCGTTCGCCGGACAGCTATTTCCGACTGGTTCCCCAAGATTTGACCTCCTCCATCGCCCACGCGCGCGAGCTGGTGCGGGCGGGAATCCTGTCAGACGGGGAAGGCGAGACGATCATCGCGACGCTGACCGCCATCGGCGCGGATGTCGCTTCTGGAATAGCCGCTCCCGCCCCGCAGGACGAGGACGTCCACACCTTTTTGGAACGGCTGCTGGTCGAACGTCTCGGCGCGCTGGGCGGCAAGCTGCGCGCCGGTCGGTCGCGCAACGATCAGGCGGCGAACGATCTGAAGCTGTATCTGCGCGAAAAGTCCCGCCACATCGTCGCCGACCTTCTGCGTTTGCAGGACGCGCTGCTGGCGCAGGCCACGGCGCATCAGGGCACGTTGGCCCCCGGCTTCACCCATTTGCAACCGGCCCAGCCCGTCACCTTCGCGCACCAGCTTCTGGCCCACGCCCAGGCCTATTCCCGCGACATCGACCGTTTCGCCGATTGGGACCGCCGGTCGGCCCGCTCGCCCTTGGGGGCCGCCGCCATGGCCGGATCCGCCATCGCCCTCCACGCGGAGGAATCCGCACGCGAGCTTGGCTATGACGCCCCGTGCGAAAACTCCATCGACGCGGTGGGCAGCCGCGACCATGTCGCCGAATTCCTGTTCGTCACGGCGATGCTCAGCGTCGATCTGGCCCGGCTGGCCGAAGAGATTTTCCTGTGGTCGTCCCGTCAATTCGGTTGGGTGACGCTGGACGACGCCTACGCCACCGGCTCCTCGATCATGCCGCAGAAGAAGAACGCGGACATCGCCGAGTTGACGCGGGGCCGCTCCGCCCGGCTCATCAGCGGGCTGAATTTGATGCTGGTCGCGCTGAAGGGGCTGCCCTTCGCCTACAACCGCGATCTGTCGGAGGACAAGTTCGCCGCCTTCGAGGCCATCGACACGCTGGAACTGGTCTTGCCCGCGATGGCCGGAATGGTGGCGACCCTGACGGTCCACGCCGAGGAGATGAAACGGCAATCGGTGGACGGCTTCACCCTGGCGACCGAAGTGGCCGACTGGCTGGCCCGCAACGGCGTGCCGTTCAGCGAGGCGCACGAGATCACCGGCGCGCTGGTCCGCTTTTGCGAAGAGCAGGGCGTCGGCCTGTCGGATCTGTCGCCGGACGCCTTGGCCGCCGTCGATCCCCGCCTGACCGCCGAGGTTCTGCCGCATTTGACGCCGGAGGCGGCGGTCGCCGCGCGCGCCGGTTACGGTGGCACCGCCCCGGCCCGCGTCGCCGAGCAGATCGAACGGCTGCGCGCGCTCTGCGACCAGCAACGCCGCTGGGCCGAGGCGTAACACCCCAAAAACTGGGGCGGGAAACCGACCGTCGCCGCCACCCGATCCAGGGCGTAGGCTTGCGGTTTCCCGCTCAATCCCCCCGCGCGACGAGGGCCGCCCATGACCGACAGCGTTTACGAGATCAGTCACCTCACCTTGGTTCCCCGCCGCCACATTGGCCGCATCGTCGGCGCGGTCGCGGTGGTCGGGATTCTCGCCAGCATCGTCTATTCCTTCGCCGTCGGGCAAATCGAATGGTCCTATGTGGCCGAATTCCTGACCGTGCCGGTCATCCTGCGCGGTCTGGGCAACACCATTGTCATGGCGGTGTGCGCCATGCTGCTGGGTCTGGCGCTGGGCGTCGTCTTCGCCGTCATGCGGCTGTCGGACAACCCGGTTTTGAAACACACCGCCGTCGCCTATGTCTGGTTTTTCCGGGCGGTTCCGGCGCTGTTGCAGCTTTTGCTGTGGTTCAATCTGGCCCTGATTTTTCCGACCATCGGCTTTCCCGGGCTGTTCAGCGTCCGCACGGTCGATGTGATGACGCCCTTCGTCGCCGCGCTGCTGGGGCTGGGCATCCAACAGGGGGCCTTCACGGCGGAGGTGGTGCGCGCCGGTTTGCAAGCGGTGGACAAGGGCCAGTATGAGGCGGCGCAATCCATCGGCATGCCGCGTTTGCAGATGCTGCGCCGGATCATCATGCCGCAGGCGATGCGGGTGATCGTGCCGCCGGTCGGCAACGAGTTCATCGGCATGGTCAAGCTGACCTCGCTGGCCAGCGTCATCCAATTCACCGAGATCCTGCACAGCGCGCAGAACATCTATTACGCCAACTCGCGGGTCATCGAGCTGCTGATCGTCGCGGCGAGCTGGTACCTCGTGGTCGTCACCGCGCTCAGCCTGATTCAAATCCGCATCGAAAAATTCTACGCCAAGGGCGTTCGCCCGGTCGGCGGGGAGGCGTGACGATGACGAACGAAGCCCTGCATCTGCACGCCGTCGGCGCCGAACCCCTGGTCGTGGCGGCGGATGTCCGCAAGCGTTTTGGCTCGGTCGAGGTTCTGAAGGGCATCAGCCTTCAGGTCGCCAAGGGCGAGGTTCTGTCCATCATCGGCCCGTCCGGGTCGGGCAAAAGCACCTTTCTGCGCTGCATCAACCAGTTGGAGCGTCTGGACGGCGGCGCGATCTTCGTTGGCGGCGAGCTGATCGGCTACCGCCGGGTCGGCGACAAGCTCCACGAACTGGTCGACGCCGAGATCGCCCGGCAGCGCCGCTCCATCGGCATGGTGTTCCAGCGCTTCAACCTGTTCCCGCATCTGACCGTCACCGAAAACATCACCGAAGGCCCGGTGCAGGTGTTGCGCGAACGGCCCGGCGAGGCCCGCGACCACGCCCACGCGCTGCTGGAGCGCGTCGGGCTGGGAGAAAAGCGCGACGCCTACCCGTCGGAATTGTCGGGCGGCCAGCAACAGCGCGTCGCCATCGCCCGCGCCTTGGCCATGCGGCCCAAGCTGATTTTGTTCGACGAGCCGACCTCCGCCCTGGATCCCGAACTGGTGGGCGAGGTGTTGACCGTCATGCGCGATCTGGCGGCCAGCGGCATGACGATGATCGTGGTGACGCACGAGCTGGGCTTCGCCCGCGACGTCTGCCAGCGGGTCGCCTTCATGGATCGCGGGCAGATCGTCGAGATCGGCGAACCCCGTCACGTTCTCGGTCAACCGACCCAGAAGCGGACCCAGGAGTTCATCTCCATGGTCCGCACGTAAGCGGCGCGCGACGCCGGAAAAACAATCGACCCTGAACAGGAGGTTTTGTTGATGCGCTCTTCCCTTTCCCCGCTTTGCGCCGTGGCCCTGCTGGCCGGTTTCGCGTCGGCCCCCGCCGTCGCGCAAGCGCTGCCGGACCACATCAAGGCGTCCAAAACCATCACCGTGGCCAACGTGCCGAATTACCCGCCGATGGAGTTCAAGGATCCCAAAACCGCGACCCTCACCGGCCTGGACATCGACCTTGGCGTCGCCCTGTTCAAGAAGATGGGGCTTGAGGTGAAATGGCAGGAAATCAGCTTTGAACAGATGGTCAGCGGCCTGACCACCGGACGCGTGGACATGATCCTGTCGGGCATGACCGACACCGACGCGCGGCGCGAAACGCTCGATTTCGTCGATTACCTGACCACCGGCGCGCAGTTCTACACCACCATCGACAACAAGGACGCGTTGAAGGCGATGACCGACCTGTGCGGCAAGACCGCCGGGGCCAGCCGCCGCACCAGCTTCCCCAGCGAAATGGAGAAATGGAGCAAGGCCAATTGCGACGCCGCCGGGAAACCGGCCTTGACCATCGTCGGCACCGAAGGCTCCGCCGACGCGCGCACCCAACTGCGCCAAAAGCGTCTGGACGCCGCCGTCCAGGGCAGCGAGACCCTGCCCTATCTGTTGACGCTGGAGCCGAACGCCTATGTGATCGTCGGCCAGCCCTTCACCCAGCAATATCAGGGCATGGCCTTCGCCAAAACCGCCCCCGGCCTGCGCGACGCGGTCGCCAAGGCGTTCCAGGAGATGATCGCGGACGGCAGCTACAAGGCCGTTCTCGCCAAATGGAACCTGGAGGCCAACGCGGTTCCGTCGGCCCTGGTCAACGGCCAGCCGGTGAAGTGATTGCCCCGCTTGGCCCTCTCCCCCCCGGGGAGAGGGTTGGGTGAGGGGGAGGCGGGATGGTTGACGACCGGACGGTGTGGCGCTGTCCGCGCGCTGTCTTCGCCCTTCCCGCCGCAACGCCCACTCACCAGAATTTTCCGCCCGCGCCTTCCGATGAACGGTTGACGATTCATGCTTTCCCCCGCCCAGCCTTCGCGCCTTCTGGCCCGCTTCATCGCCGGAACCCGGCCCGCCGATCTGCCGGACGCCCTTCTCCTCAAGGCCAAGCGCCACACGCTCGACACGCTGGCCTGCGGCGTCGCCGGGGCCTGTTCGGCGGAGGGCGCGGCGCTGCTCGCCACGCTGCTCGCCAGCGAACCGACGGGCGATCAGCCGGTGTGGGGGACCGCGCGCAGGCTTGGCGCGCGGTCGGCGGCGCTGGTCAATGGAACCGCCTGCCACGCGTTTGAATTGGACGACACCGGCGGCTGCGATCATTCCGGCGCGGTGGTTTTGCCAGCGGCGGTCGCCGCTTTGGGGTTGGCCGACCGTCCAGTGTCGGGGCTGGAGTTTCTGACGGCGGTCGTGCTGGGCTACGACGTCGCCCGCCGGGTTCTGGAGGCCTGCGGCGCCTACCGCCCGCACAACGAGGCCGGGTGGCATTCGACCGCGACCTGCGGCGTCTTCGGCGCGGCGGCGGCGGCGGCCCGGATCCTTGGGCTGAGCGAGGACGCGATCATTCACGCGCTGGGCCACGCCGCCAGCTTCAGCGGCGGCCTGTGGGCCTTCATCCACGACGGCAGCCAAACCAAACGGATCCACACCGGGCGGGCGGCGGAAGGCGGTCTTCTTGCGGCGTTGGCCGCGCGCGGCGGGTTGTCCGGGCCAAGCCGCGTGTTCGAGGATGTCTGGGGCGGCTTCCTGCGCAGCTTCGCCCCCCAATCGGCGGTTCCCGACGCGCTGACCGTCGGGCTTGGCGAGGGGTGGGGCGAGGGGTGGCGGCTGGAGCGGGTGGCGATCAAGCCGCACGCCTCTTGCCGGGGAACCCACAGCGCCATCGACGCGTTGGGCGCGTTGATCCACGCCCATGGGCTGGAGGCGGGCGACGTGGAGCGGATCCGGGTGCGCGCCCCGGCCTTTCTGGTCGGCATGTGCGGGGGACGCGACGCGTCCGGCTTGGCCGCCGCGCAGATGAGCCTGCCTTACGCGCTGGCCCTGCGGCTGCGGCTGGGCGCGGTTGGCCTGGATGGCTTCCGGGCGGAGATCCGCCGGGATCCGGCGGTTCTGGCGATGATGGAGCGGGTCACGCTGGACAGCGATCCGGCGCTGGGCGGGTCGGAGGAACCCTTCGTCACGGTGGAGACCACCGATGGCCGCAGCCTGTCCCATCGGGTGACGGATCCGCTCGGCTCGCCAACCAACCCGTTGCCCGCCGCCGATCACGCCCTGAAGGTCCGCCGCCTTGCGGCGATGACCTTGGACGCGGCGGCGGTCGAGGGGCTGGTCGCCGCCATCGACGGGTTGGACGACGAGGCCGACGTCCGTGGTCTGGGCGAACGGCTCCGGGCCGCCGCCCCGCCGCGTCCGTTTCGCTGATGGACCGGCGGCGCCCCCATCCGCCGTCCCGTCCGCCGTCAGGCCGCGCCGTCCCCCTCGGGCTGCGTGGGCAGGCGGGCGGGATCGTCCCAGACATACAGCCAATTGTCCGACCGCCAGAGCGGGCCGGGATCGGTGTAGCGCCCGTGGCGGCGGCCCCCCATCGCCTCGTAAAAGGCGATGGCCGGATCGTTGCCGACGACGACGCCCAGACCGATTCCGCTCGCCCCGCCCGCCCACAGTTCGGCGCACAGCGCGGCCAGCAGACGCCGCCCGATGCCCCGCCGGGCGTGGGCGTCGTCCACATAAAGATGCTTCACCTCGGCCCGCCCGGCGAAGGCGGCCTCCGTCGCCGGTCCCCCGGACGCGAAGCCCCCGGACGCAAAGCCGATGACGGCCCCGCCGCTTTCCGCCACCAGAACCAGACCGGGCCGCGCCGGATCGCCCAGCGCCCCGGTCCAAAAGGCCAGCCGCCGCGCCTCGTCCAGCGCGTCTTGGGCGCTTTGCGGGGCGAGGTCGCGGTAGGTCCGGCGCCAGACGGCGACGTGCATGCGGGCCAGGGCCGGGGCGTCCGCCGGGCGGGCGGGTCTCAACAGGATCATCGCGGGCCTTCTTGCGGCGTTGTTCGCTTCACAAGGGGCCAGAACACCCCATCCCACCGTCCTTCGCAATCCAGGAACACGCCATGACGCACGACATCCCGGCGAAGCCCGCCAACCCGGCCCCGGCGGCCCCCTTGTTCCCCTGGCCGAACGGCGCGCGCTGCGCGCTGTTTCCCGGTTTCGACGTTGACGCGGAATCGGTGTGGATCGCCGGGGACCGGCGCAACGCCGAACGGCTCGTCACCCTGTCCTATGGCGGGTACGAGGCGCGGGTCGGCATCCCGAAGATTCTGGAGCTGCTGGACCGCTACGCCGTGAAGGCGACCTTCTTCGTCACCGGCTGGACGGCGGAGGCCCACCCCGCCGCCTGCGAGGCGATTGTGAAGGGCGGCCATGAAATCGCCCATCACGGTTATCTGCATCTGCGCCCCGAACCCGGCG
The DNA here is from genome assembly GCF_003590795.1 of Azospirillum cavernae. Classification (GTDB taxonomy): domain Bacteria; phylum Pseudomonadota; class Alphaproteobacteria; order Azospirillales; family Azospirillaceae; genus Azospirillum; species Azospirillum cavernae. The sequence continues at coordinate 13,576 of NZ_QYUL01000003.1, read as the reverse complement.
ATCTGGCGACGATGGTGGAGGAGGTTGACCGGGGATTCGACGCGCTGAAACGAATCCTCGGCGTCACCCCGGTCGGCTACCGCGCCCCGTCGGGGGAAAATTTCACCGAACTGCTCCAACTGCTGCGGGATCGCGGCATCCGTTATTCCAGCTCGTGGCGGGACGACATCCGGCCCTACCGCCATCGGTTGCCCGACGGGGCCGGGCCGATTGAAATTCCGGTGAATTACAGCTTCGACGACTGGAATTTCGGCATGAGCCACCGGACCAGCCCGCGCGCCCTGTTTGGTCGGGAGGATGTGTTGTCGATCTGGCGCGACGAGTTCGACCAGACCCGCGAGTGGGGCGGGGTCGCCACCATGGTGATGCACCCGCAGGTCAGCGGTCGCCCGATGCGCTTCCGCATTCTGGAGGATTTTCTCAAGCATGTTCGTCAGTATGACGATGTCTGGTGGGCGACCGGGCGGGAGATCACCGACCATTACGAGGCCTGCGAGCGTTCCATCACGCCGCCGGATGTTGACGCTGAGAGCCGAGCGACGGGCGCCTGAATCCGACGATTCCCGAAACACTCAGGCCGTCGGATACTCAAACGTCGTGATCCGGGGCGTGCCTTCCAGCACGCGCTGGACCGGGCATTTCGCGGCGATGCTCATCAAGCTGGCGCGTTGATCGGACGACAGCGAGTCGCCCGTCAGATGAATCGTCTTTTCAAAGACATCCTGCCGACCATCCTTGAAATGGGCGATCCGAACCTCAACTTTCTCCAACGGCCATGTCTGTTGCAGAGCGTACCAGCGCACCGTCATCGCCGTGCACTCGCCCAAGGCGGCGGTGAGAAAATCGAAGGGCGACGGCCCCAGATCACCCCCGCCGACCGCAACGGGTTCATCCCCCGTCAACGTCCGGCCCGCGATGGCGATCGCAACCGCATAAGGGCTGTCGCCGGTTTCCGTGATGGTCGCAATCGTCGTTTTGTCCGTCATGGATCATCTCCAAAGCGTTGAGCGCGTTTCGCCTGTGGCGGCGACGCCAAAGGGGCCGCCACAGGTCTGCGGTGATAGAGCGATCAGGTTAGGCGCCGACGTCGATGATGAGGATTTCGGCATCCGTTTCGGCGACGATGCGCAGCGCCGCTTCCTCGGTGACTTCCGCGCCGTCGCCCGGATTGAGCCGCGCGCCGTTGACGGTGAAGGAGCCGGACGACGCCAGCACATAGACCCCGGCGCGGATCGGATGCTCGATGACCGTCCCCGCCGCGATTTTGCCGCCGTAAATCGCGGCGTCTTGATGGATGAACAACGCGCCGCTGTCCGCGTCCTCCGCCCGCCCGGACACCAGCAGCGGCAACGCGCCTGAAGTGATCGGGGCCTCGGGGAACTGCCGGGCCTCCCAGCGCGGCTGAACATTCTGTTGATTCGGCTGGATCCAAATCTGGTAAAGGCGGGTGTCTTCCTGTTCCAGATTGTATTCCGAATGCATGACGCCGGTTCCGGCGCTCATCACCTGGACATTGCCCGCCGAGGTCCGCCCGACATTTCCCATGCTGTCCTTGTGGGTGATCGCCCCCTGACGGACATAGGTGATGATTTCCATGTCGCGGTGCGGGTGGGTTCCGAAACCTTTGCCCGACGCCACCGTGTCGTCATTCACCACCAGCAGATTGCCAAAGCCGGTCCGCGCCGGGTTCCAATAACGCGCGAAGCTGAAATGATGACGTGCGTCCAACCAGCCATGGTTGGCGTGACCGAGCGTGTTGTAGGGATAAACGGCGATCATGGCGCTGTCTCCTGTTGGTGTGCCGCCCCGGCGGTCGGGGCCGTGTTCCGTTGAGACAGACCATAATTCGATTGCCTTTCGGCGATAATACGCCATTCTTTGAGAACATTGTTTACCACAGGTTATCAATATGGCGACCCTGGACCGCGTGTCTCTCTTCGTCGAAGTCGCGCAACACAACAGCTTCACCAAGGCGGCCCGCAAGCTGGGGCTGTCGGGCGCGGCGGTCAGCAAGCAGATTCAAGCGTTGGAGGAGGAACTGGGCGTCAAGCTGCTCCGCCGCACCACCCGCCATGTGTCTCTGACCGAAGAGGGGGCGATTTATTACGAGCGGACGCGGCTGGCGCTTGACGAATTGACCGCCGCCGCCGCCGAAATCCGGGAGCGGCGGGAAACCCCCAAGGGTGAATTGCGTGTCAACGCGCCGATGTCGTTCGGACACATGCATCTGATGCCGGTGATTACCGGCTTCGCCCAGCGCTATCCGGAAATCCAGCTTCACACGGTGTTTGAAGACCGGCGCGTCGATGTTCAGGCCGACGGCTATGATGTGGTGATCCGCATCGGCACGCTCGACGATTCCACCCTGGTGGCGCGGTCCTTGGGGGATTGTCCAATTCTGCCGGTGGCGTCGCCCGCCTACATCGCCCGCCATGGCCGACCGACCACGCCGGACGACATGAAGACCCATGCGTTGATCTCTTACGTCGTCAATGGCGGGGCCGCCCAATGGCGGCACAAGGGGCCGGATGGCCGCGTCGGGGTGTTCCGCGCCAATGGGCATTTCCACGCCAACACCGCCGAATTGATGTTGCAAGCGACGCTGGATGGCCTGGGCATCGCCCTGTTGCCGATCTTTTCCGTGGACACCCTCATCAAGTCCGGTCAACTCGTGAATGTTTTGCCGGATTATCACGCCCACCCGATGCCGGGGATTTTCGCCCTGACGGCGCCCTCGCGCCACCGCTCGGCCAAGGTCCGCCTGTTCATCGACTGGCTGCAACAATCCTGCCGCGCCATGTCCTGGTCGTCGGAAACCGCGCCCTCTCTGTGAATTCGGATTTTCCCGTTCTGATGCAAGATCGCTAGCCAGGGCAATCGCTTGAACCATTGAAGGCTGAATAAGCCCCTCTCCCCTCGCGGGAGAGGGGTTGGGGTGAGGGGGGAAGGGAACCTTTCCGGCCTCGTTCGGACCGCACCCCTCATCCCAACCCCTCTCCCACAAGGGGAGAAGGGCTTTTATGGGTGTGAAAGCGTTCAAGCGATTGCCCTGGATCGCTAGAGGAGAGCTTGTAGGCCGCTCATCCTCGCTGTATGAATTTGAAGTTCACATCAATAATTCGCACAATTTTTGAATGGTTACTATGGTCAACAGCCGTATGTATCATTGGCAGGGCAACGGGTGCGATTTCACCCGGTTCGACATCGCCCCGAAAGACCGCATAAACATTGTTAAAGCTTTCAACGACGACGTCTCGATTATTGCCTTTACCGGATCCATTTGGGAAACCCAGCAAGACGGCCGGAGTTACATCGAACTGCCGGCCAATATGATCCTCCGCGACGCCGGGCAGGTCTATTCGACGACGATGCGGCAGGTCGCCGACACCGGCGCGATCTGCCGTGAAATCAGGATCTCCCCACAGCGGTTGGCCGAGATGTACGCCGCCGCCGACCAAGAACTCGCCCCCATCAATTTCCAATCGCCGGTGATGGAAGCCCCCGAGGTCCACGAGGTCTTCTGGCTGATGCATTGGTTGTCGGAGCAAAACCCGTGCGCGCTGGAAATGGCGACGGACACGCACCGGCTGCTCTGGCGGTTGAGCCGCCGGAGCGGGCATCCGGGCCTGCGGCGCTCGCGGGAAACCTCACCCCAGAAAATCGGTCGGGTCGCCGATTACATTCGCGCGCATTTTTCCGACGGCGTCGCCCTTCAGACATTGGCCGAGATCGCGGGGTGCAATCCCTTTGTCCTGTTGCGTCAGTTCCGCAAAAAGATGGGGGTTACGCCGCATGATTATCTGGCGATTTGCCGCGTCAACGCCGCTCGTGACTTGCTGAAACGCGGCGCTCCGATCCTTGAAACCTCCTTCGCCTGCGGCTTTTCCGATCAAAGCCATCTGACCCGCTGTTTCAAGAAACACATGGGCGTCACGCCGGGACGCTTTGTCACGATCAATCGCCGATAGGTCAATATCGTTCAAGACAGGCAAAATTTTGTTTCTTATATGGCGGGCTGTGTTTTCAACCACGGAGCCAATCATGCCCGCCGCGACCGAAAAGCTGATTACCCCCGACAATTGCGTTTTCATCTTCATCGACCACCAGCCGCAGATGTCGTTTGGCGTCACCAGCATCGACCGCCAACTTCTGAAGAACAACACCATCGCCATGGCCAAGGCGGCCAAGGTGTTCAACATCCCCACCATCGTCACCGCCGTCGAAACCGAATCCTTCAGCGGCTACATCTGGCCGGAACTGCTGGATGTTCTGCAACAGGACCCCATCGAGCGGTCCAGCATGAACAGCTGGGAAGACGCCGCCTTTGTCGAGGCGGTGAAGGCCACGGGCCGCAAGAAGCTGGTGATGGCCGCCTTGTGGACCGAAGCCTGCCTGATTTTCCCGACCATCTGCGCGCTCGCCGAGGGTTATGAGGTCATCATGAACGTTGACGCCTCGGGCGGGATGTCGAAGGAGGCGCATGACGCCGCCATCCGCCGTTGCGAACAGCATGGCGCGGAATCCATCACCACCGTGCAGACGGTGCTGGAGCTGCAACGGGACTGGGCGCGTCGGGACACCTATGACGGCGTGATGGAAATCACCCGCGAGCATTTCGGCGCCTACGGCATGGGCGTGGATTACGCGTACACGCGGGTTCACAACGCCCCGCAGCGCGGCGCCTATCCCCACAAGGTGAACAAGTAACGCCAAGGGCCGTCAACGGGGGCGGCGCCAATCATCCAACGGGCATCGCCCAAAGGAAGATCGGCGCCGCCCTTATGACCGAAAGGGGGAAGTGGGATGAAAATGTATCTGCTGTCGTTGGCTGGCGGCCTTCTCGTCGGCGTGATTTACAGCCTCATCAACGTGCGTTCGCCAGCGCCGCCCGTCGTCGCCCTGATCGGTCTGTTCGGCATGCTGGTGGGCGAGCAGGTGATTCCGATCACGCGGCAATTGTTGGCGGGATCGGCCTTCAGCGCCGCTTGCGACAAATCCCAGGCGGTCGCGCATCTGTTCGGGCGCCTGCCCGGCCTCCAGTCCCCAGAACGCACGGCGCGTTCCATCGTTGAAGAACGCACGGCGCGTTCCACCGTTGACATTCCTGAGGAGAAGCGGTCATGACCGATTCCGTTGTCGCCGACGTCATTCTCCAGAATGGCGCGTTCGTCACCCTCGACCGCAGCAACCCCACGGCCAGCGCTGTGGCGATCAAGGACGGCAAATTCATCGCCGTCGGGCGCGAGAACGACATGGACGGCCATCGCGGCCCGGCCACGCGGGTCATCGACCTGCGCCGCCGCAGCGTGCTGCCGGGGCTGACCGACAACCACACCCACGTCGTGCGCGGCGGACTGAATTTCAACATGGAACTGCGGTGGGACGGCGTGCGCTCCCTGGCCGACGCCATGGACATGCTGAAGCGGCAGGTGGCGATCACCCCGCCGCCGCAATGGGTGCGGGTGATCGGCGGCTTCACCGAACATCAGTTCGCGGAAAAGCGGCTGCCGACCCTCGACGAAATCAACGCCGTGGCTCCCGACACCCCGGTCTTCATCCTCCATCTTTACGACCGCGCTCTGCTCAACGGCGCCGCCTTGCGGGCGGTCGGCTACACCAAGGACACGCCGGAACCGCCCGGCGGCGAGATCACCCGCGACGCCCAAGGCAACCCAACCGGATTGCTGCTGGCCAAGCCCAACGCGACCATTCTTTACGCCACCTTGTCCAAGGGGCCGCGCCTGCCCTTCGAGTATCAAGTCAACTCGACCCGCCACTTCATGCGGGAACTCAACCGGCTGGGCGTGACCGGCGTCATCGACGCTGGCGGCGGTTTCCAGAATTACCCCGAGGATTACGCCGTCATCCAGCATCTGGCCGACGAAGGGCAGATGACGGTGCGCCTCGCCTACAACCTGTTCACCCAGAAACCCAAGCAGGAAAAGGACGATTTCCTGCGCTGGACCTCGTCGGTCACATACAAGCAGGGCGACGATTATTTCCGCCACAACGGCGCTGGCGAAATGCTGGTGTTCTCCGCCGCTGATTTCGAGGATTTCCGCCAGCCGCGCCCCGACATGCCGCCGGACATGGAAGGCGATTTGGAGGAGGTCGTGCGCATCCTGGCGGAAAACCGCTGGCCCTGGCGCCTGCACGCCACCTATGACCAGACGATCTCCCGCGCCCTCGACGTGTTTGAAAAGGTCAACCAGGATGTGCCGCTGAGCGGGCTGAACTGGTTCTTCGACCATGCCGAAACGATTTCCGACCGCTCGATCGACCGCATCGCGGCGCTGGGCGGCGGCGTCGCCGTGCAACATCGCATGGCCTATCAGGGCGAATATTTCATCGAGCGCTACGGCGCGGCGGCGGCGGAGGCGACCCCGCCCATCGCCCGCATTCTGGAAAAGGGAGTCAAGGTTTCGGCGGGGACCGACGCGACGCGCGTCGCCTCCTACAACCCATGGGTTTCGCTGTCCTGGATGGTCACGGGCCTGACGGTCGGCGGCACGTCGCTCTACCCCCGCCGCAACTGCCTGGATCGGGAAACCGCGCTGCGCATGTGGACGGAAAACGTCGCCTGGTTCTCCAACGAGGAGGGCAAGCGGGGGCGCATCGAAGTCGGTCATTTTGCCGATCTGATTGTGCCGAATAAGGATTATTTCCACTGCGCCGAGGATGACATCGCCTTTCTGACCGCCGATTTGACCATGGTGGGCGGCAAAATCGTCTATGGCGCCGGGGATTTCACCGCGCTTGACGACAACCCAGTGCCCCCGGCGATGCCGGATTGGTCGCCGGTCCGGACGTTCAAGGGCTATGCCGCGTGGGGCGAGCCGGACGGCGCGGGGGCCAAATCCCTGCATCGCGCGGCGGCGGCGGGTTGCGGCTGCGCCAACAGTTGCAACATCCACGGCCACGCCCACGCCCGCGCCTGGGGCGCCGAGGTCCCGACGTCGGACGCCAGCAGCTTTTGGGGCGTGCTGGGTTGCGCCTGCTGGGCGGTGTGAGCATGCCCCTTCCCCCCATCATCAAGCGCGCGTGGATCGACCGCGCGCGCGCGGCCTTCACCGCCGGGCCGATCCGCTGCCTCGCCCATCTCGGCCTCTGCGCCGCCTACCTGCAAGGGGGCTTGGTGAAGCTGTCCGATGTTCCCGCCGCCATGGATGAAATGGCGCATTTCGGTCTGTCCCCTCCGGCGCTGTTCGCCGGGATCGTCATTGTGGTGGAACTGGCGGGATCGGCCATGGTCCTCAGCGGCTTCTGGCGCTGGCTGGGGGCGCTGGGGCTTGGCGTCTTCACCCTGTTCGCCACATTGACGGCCCTGCGCTTTTGGGAGCTGCCCATCGGTCACGACCGTTTCATGGCCGCCAACGCCTTTTTTGAGCATCTCGGCCTGATCGGCGGATTCCTGTTGGTGGCGTGGCATGACCTGACGCGGCAAGGCCAACGTTCCTCCACCCCCAGCGCGGCGGAGGAACGCCGATGACCGCGCCATCGAAACCCCTCCTTCCCTTGCTGCTGAGCGCCAACGCCGGCTATGTCGACACGGTCGGCTTTCTGGCGCTCCAAGGGCTGTTCGTCGCCCATGTCACCGGCAACTTCGTCACGCTGGGCGCGGCGCTGACCCACGGCAGTTCCGGAATCATCGCCAAGCTGCTGGCGCTGCCGGTGTTTTGCATCGCCATCGTCGCCCTGCGCCTGATCGTCCGCAAGGCGCAGCCGAAGCCCGAGGGCGCCTTGACCAAAATCCTGGTGGCGCAGGTCGCTTTCCTGACGGCGGGGGGCGGGTTGGCCATTTATTTTGGCGGTTTCGCCAATCCCGACGGCCTGCCGCTGGTGATGACCGGGATGCTTCTGGTCGTCGCCATGGCCTTGCAGAACGCGGCGCACCGCCTCTATCTCGGCTCCTCGCCGCCCTCCACCCTGATGACCGGCACGACCACCCAAGTGATGATCGACCTCGCCGATTTGATCTTTGGCGGCCCCGCCAACGAGCGCGCCATCGTTCGCGGACGGTTTGGCGCCCTGGGCGTCACGGTTCTTTGCTTTGCGCTCGGTTGCGGCGTCGGCGCCCTATCCTACATCACGCTGGGAATGTGGTGCTTCGCGCTGCCGCCGGTTCTTGCCCTGGTCTGCGCGGGCATGGTCGCCGCGACGCGGGCGACGCCATGACCTTGACAATGAACCAGCGGTTTCATGTCCGCGTTGTCACAAACCGACCGGGACCCATGCCATTTGTGTCGAGACAGCCCCCCATGACAGCCCCGTCGCGGCGCCAGCCGCCGCCCAAGCCCTTGGCCCTGGTGGCAGAACGCCGCAATTGATTCTTACGTTGCTGTAACGCTACCGGACCGGCATGAGCTTGGTGTAGGCTGACCTCGGGTTTCATCGGCAATCGGCAGCGGAAGAGGCGAGCGTGAGCGTGAGCGGAGGCTGCCTATGGCGAAGGTGACGATTGTCGTTCTTCGGATGGCCCGAAAGCTTACGGAAGACATTGCGACTCTCGCTCGTTTGCGGGCGGGGGGAAGACCGAAAACCTTTCCGCGTTTTCGCGAGATCCGCAACGCCTACCTCGACATACAGGGGCTGATCTTTTCCATCCAGGAACGGTTGGGAGAGGCGGGGAAGGAGCTTCCCGACAATTTTCCGCAATGGGTGTTGCGCCAGAAATTGACCGCCATCGCCATTTTCACCGACATCAGCTACAGCTTCGTCAGCGACCCGCCCCTGGCCTTGACCAGTTCGCTCGGCGCCTTTGACGTGCTGGAAGCGGAACAGAAAGCCTTCAACGAAACGCTGCACACCTTCGACACCATGTTGATGGAGGCGGGCATCGACGACAAAACGGCGGACGAGTTGGACGCGACCCGGACCAAAATCGAAGAAATCTTGGGCATGATCGAGACCTTGTTGATCCACAGCCCAAAGATTTTGAAGGAGTTCTGATGAGCGCGGCGCTTCAGGGACCGAGGGCGGAACCCTTGACGCCCCCGTCATCCGTGCCGACGCTGGCCCGCCGCGCGCCCTGGCTTGCCCTGGCGGTTGGCCTTGGTCTGACTCTGTTCGCCTGGGATCAATCGGTCCACGCCCTGAAGAGCGAGCAGCAGCACCGCTTTTCCCTGCGGGTCGGCGCGTTGCACAGCCAACTGGCCGACCGGCTGGCGGTGTATGAGCAGGTGGCGCGCGGGGCGGCGTCGGTCGTCACCGCCTTTCCCGCCATCCACAGCGCCGAATGGCGGCACTTCGTCGACGGGCTGCGCATTCCCGAACGCTACCCCGGCATCATCGCCGTCGCCTACGCCCGCGCAACCCCGGCCAACCGGGGACAGGATCTCGTCGCCGCCATGCGCGCCGACGGGGCCGACAATTTTCGCATCTGGCCGGAAAGCGCCGGGGCCGAGCGGGTCGTCAACATCTTCGCCGCCCCAGCCAGCGAGGGGAACAACCGGGCGCTTGGTTTCGACATGATGTCCGAAGCCATCCGCCGCAACGCCATCGAACGGGCGCGCGACAGCGGCGAACCAACGGCGACCCGCGCGATCACGCTGAAGATCGACGAAACCAGCGGGGCGCAACCCGCCTTCATCCTGTATCAGGCGACCTACCGCGACGACCGCGCCGCCGCCACCCCATCCGCCCGGCGCGCGGGCTTCACCGGCGTCGTTCTGACCCCGGTGCGAATCGCGCCGCTGATCGACGGCCTGTTCACCGACGACCAACGCGACGTCGGCGTCGAAATTTATGACACCCCGGCGGCAACCGAATTCCCGCTGTACCGCAACGGCCCACAACGGCAAGACGCCCCGCAATTTTCCGCCATGCAGAGCCTCATGGTCGGCGGGCAGGCCTGGGCCGTGCGGTACGCCAACCTTGCCAACGCCGATCTTGGTGGGCAACCTTGGGTTCCGTCCGCCGTTCTGGTCGCCGGTCTCACGCTCAGTCTGGCGCTGTTCCAGATGATGCGGTCGATGACCGCAACCCGCGCCCGCGCGTTGATTCTGGCTGACCGCATCACGGCGTCGCTGCGGCGGCAGGAGGTCGAGCGCCACCAGCTCTTCACCCAGGCCCCGCTTGGCATCGCCCTGATTGACCATGATGGTCTCATCATGGATTGCAACCCGGCCTTTGCCCAAGCCGCTGGACTGTCGCGCGCCGAATTGATCGGCGCCGACATGCGGCTGCGCGCCGCCGACCAGTCGGCGGTCGTCGCGCTCGACGCCGCCCTTCAAGGCGACAGCGGCAAGCTGGAGATCGACCAACCCCTGCTGATGGGCGGGCGGCGCGGTCATTTCAGTCTGCATGTCCAGCCGGTGACGTCGGATCGGGAGTTTCTGTTCGCGCTCGTCTTCGTCGAGGATGTCGGCGACAAGCGGCGGGCGGAGCAGCACATCCAGTATCTGGCCCATTTCGACGCGCTGACCGGCCTGCCCAACCGGGTCCTGCTGTTCGACCGCATCGCCCAGGCGTTGAAAGAGGCGCGGCGCGACGGCGACAAGGTCGCCGTCCTGTTCATCGACCTCGACCGCTTCAAGGTCATCAACGACAGTTTGGGCCATTCCTTTGGCGACGAGGTGCTGCGCTCGGTCGCCCGCCGCTTGCAAGCGGGCGTGCGGGAATCGGACACGGTCGGGCGGTTGGGCGGCGACGAGTTCCTGATCGTCGCCCGTCAGGTGAAGGATCCCAGCGACGCCGCCCAGGTGGCGGAAAAGGTCGTGGCGCATCTCGCCAGCCCGTTCAACGTTGGTGGGCAAAGCTTCGTCGTCACGCCCAGCGTCGGCATCAGCCTGTTCCCCGACGACGCCGAGGACGCCGAGGGGCTGATCCGCTGCGCCGACATCGCCATGTACAACGCCAAGGAAAGCGGGCGGAACGGCTATCGCTTCGTCACCCGCGAAATGGGGACGAAATCGCGCGACCGCATGGATCTGGAAGGCAATTTGCGGCACGCCATCGCTCAGGGCGAGCTGTTTCTGGTCTATCAACCTCAGGTGGACACCGCCAACGGCCACATCGTCGGGATGGAGGCGCTGATCCGCTGGCGCCACCCGCATGAGGGGTTGATCCTGCCCGGCCGCTTCCTGCCGGTGGCCGAGGAAACCGGGCTGGTCGTCGCCATGGGCGATTGGGTGCTGAACGAGGCTTGCGCCCAAATCCGCCGTTGGAAGGACATGTTCGGCCTGGACATCCCGGTGGCCGTCAACGTGTCGGGCGCGCAGTTCCGCGACGGGCAATTGCCGATCAAGGTCGCCCGCGCGCTCGACGCCAACGGGCTGACCGGGCCGGAGCTGGAAATCGAGGTGACGGAAAGCACGCTGATCGAGGACATCGACGGGGCCACCGCCACCCTGAACGCGCTGAAGGAGCGCGGCGTGTTGATCGCGCTGGATGATTTCGGCACCGGCTATTCGTCGCTCAGCTACTTGCACCGGCTGCCCATCGACAAGCTGAAGATCGACCGCTCCTTCATCCATGATCTGTCGATCGGAGTCAGCAACGCGTCGGTGCCGCGCGCCATCGTCGGGTTGGGCCGCAGCCTGGGCCTGTCGGTCATCGCCGAAGGGGTGGAGACGGAGGAGCAGTTGCAGTTGCTCCGTGACCTCACCTGCGAAAGCTACCAGGGCTTCCTGTTCAGCCGCCCGGTTCCGGCGGAGCAGTTGGATCCGCTGCTGGCCAAGCTCACCGCCCTGCGCGCCCTGCCGATCAGCGCCATGCCGGTCAGCCCCCCGCCCGCCCAGCCAACAGCGCCAGCGTCGCCAGCGCCATGACCTTCGCCGACTGAACCATGTCGTCGATGCCGACATACTCGTCGGGCTGGTGGGCCAGATCGAGGATGCCGGGGCCGTAGGCGATGCAGTCCTTCAGATGGCCGATGCGGACGATATGTTTTTGGTCATAGGTGCCGGGCGACACCACCCGTTGTGCCGGACGGCCCAACACGGTTTCGATGGCCGCCGCCACCGCCAGAACGACGGGCGCGTCGGCGTCGGTCATCGTCGGCAGGAAGGCCAGAATCTCGCGCAGATCGTAATCGAAGCCCGGACGCCGCTGGCGCAGATCGTCAAGGATGGCGACGATCTCGCCGCGCACCGCGTCGGGATCCTCCTCGATCAGATAGCGGCGGTCGATGACCATGCGGCAGCGGTCGGGAACCATCGGGCTGGGCAGCCCGTCATGATCCTCGCGCTGGCCGCCATGGATGGCGTTGATGTTGATGGTGGATTGCCGCGCGCCCTCCGGCACCACCGGCATATCGGTGCGTTTTTCGGACAGACGGGGGATCAACTCTTCCTCGATCCGGTGCAGCACCGCCCCCATGTGGCGCACCGCGCAATTGCCCAGAAAGGGCATGGAGCCATGGGCGACGCGGCCCTTGGTCTCGATCTCCGCCCACCAGACGCCGCGATGGCCGACGCAGACCCGATCCACGTTCAAGGGTTCGGGAATGATGACGTGATCGACGCGCGGTTTTGAGAAATAACCCAGCTTGGCCAGATGCCCAACCCCGCCGAATCCGCCGGACTCCTCGTCCACCGTGCCGGAAATCTCCAGCGCGCCCGCCGTCAGCAACCCAGCGTCGAGCAAGGATTCCACCGCGATGATCGACGCGGCGATGCCGCCCTTCATGTCGCAGGCGCCCCGCCCATAGACCCGCCCGTCCTTCACCACCCCGGCGAAGGGATCGACGGTCCAGCCCTGTCCCGGCGGCACCACGTCGATGTGGCCGTTGAAATGCACGCAAGGGCCGGGACGGGGGCCTTCGATCCGGGCGATGACGTTGGTGCGGGGGAAACGGTCGCTGTCGCCCGCGCTGCCATGGGCGCGCACATACTCCACCTGAAAACCGCGCGCCGCCAGCCGCCGCCCGATCAATGCGGCGCAGTCGGCGTAGACGTCGCCCGGCGGGTTGATGGTGGGGATGCGGATCAACGCCTGGGTCAGCGCGATCAGCTCGTCGCGGCGATCCGCGATGCGGGCGAACAGCGCGTCCCGAAGGAACGGGTCAATGACGGCGGTGGGGGCGGCGGACATGGCGTCTCCCGATGTGCGGACCGCGCAAGTCTGCGCCCCAGACCGTCGCCTCGTCCAGTCCCCGCCGCCATACCGCGCTTTCCCCCACGGGCACGCGCCGCTACAGTCGTGGCGCGCCATGCTTGGCATGCGGTTCTTTGGCGACAATCCGGGCGCAAGCCCCGACCCACAGCGTTTCAGGAGCAGGCAGGATGACCGTCTCACCCCCCACCGGGCTTGACCAACCGGCCTTCAACACCCCAGCCAACACCCCAGCTTTCGATGGTCCGGCCATCGCCAGCGCCGCCACCGCGCTGGTCGCCGCCCGCCGCGTGGCGGCGGGAATCGACGCCTTTCCTGGCCCTCTGCCCGAGGATCTGGCCACCGCCTACGCCATCCAGAACGCGGCGACGGCGGCCTGGCCCGACGCCGTGGCGGGCTGGAAGGTCGCCCTGATCCCACCGGCGTTGACCGAACGCTTGGGCGCCAACCGCTTTGTTGGTCCAGTGTTCGCGAACACGGCGACATTCTGGACCGGCGCCCCCTTGCGCTTTCCAGTGATCGG
>NZ_QYUL01000002.1:675000-1794749 GCF_003590795.1 Azospirillum cavernae | reverse complement strand
TCGTAGACGGCCCCATCGCCAGCGGTGCGGTAAGCGGTGACGACGCCATGCTGCTTACCAGCCTGAAGCGTGAACATCGGGTCGCCGTCATCCCCGATCCCAATCCCGGCCCTTGGGTCAGAGGTTGAGGCTCCGGTGCGGGCGCCGACCTCCAGGATTGGATAGGCTGGCTGACAGACGAAGGTCTCGGTCTCGAAATCCAGGCGACCACTGGCGGTGTGTGAGGCGTTCAGGGCGGTTGCAACGTCGATTGGGCCGGAGGTGTTGTTGCCGCCAAAGCAAGGGCTGCTTCTATCAGTGGTTGGCCTGCGCTCGGTTGTCGTCGGGGCCGCCATTTCCAAGGCTTCGCGTAAGGGCTTGGGTAACTCGCGCCGCCGCTTCTCGGCGCGGCGGATGATCCCGTCGCAGGCCCTCCTGCTCAGGAAGTATTTCCGAGGGATCTGGCCCGTCCACAGGACAGCAGACAACGAACACACGGCGGCGTCGTTGGGCCAAGCCGAAATATTGGGAATCCAGGATGCGCCACGCCGCATTTCGACGGGGTCCAGCAACCAGACCCGCGTCGGTCCAGCGGAGTCCCGGTGGCGGAACGAGGGGGGTATCCGCGCCCACAAGCCCCGCGAGGAAACAGCCGAAGGCGTTGTCCTTGGTGTTGAGGACGCCGGGGACGTTTTCCCAGAGGATGACGAGGCCGGGCTTTCCAAACCGGAACCGCTCGCTGTCGATGGCATTGGCAAGCCTCACATACTCCAAAGTCAGGTTGCCGCGCGCGTCGTCGAGGGACTGACGCAAACCGGCCAGGCTGAAGGCTTGGCAGGGGGTTCCGCCGCACAGGATGTCCGGCAGTCGAATGCCCAACCGGCGGAAAAAGCGCATGCGCATGGCGGTGAAGTCGCCCCAAAGCGGGACACCCAAGGTCGCCGCGCCGGATTGGTTGGCGTTGACCGCCCGCTGACGTTGCTGGAGGACTTGGCGCGGGAACGCCTCAATCTCGCTGAAGAAGGTCGGCGCCCAGCCAAGCCCTTCCCAGGCGACGGATGGCGCTTCGATGCCAGAACACACAGTCCCGTAGGTGATCGGGTCCATGGATCAGCCCTCCGCCTTCGACAGCCGGTAGGGCATGACCACGATCAGGTGTTCGGCGGCGTTGATGTCCTCCTCCTGCGCGGCGCGCCAGAAGGTCGGGGCGTCCGGGCTGCCCATTTCGCAAGACAGGGAGCTGGCGTTCAGGGCCTCGACCGCCGGGACCAAGTATTTCGACGAAAACCCAATGCTGGCGCTTCCGAAGGTGAACCCCGTGTCCGTTTCCAGAACGTCGACGGCGTCGGCGCTGCCCCGCTCAGCCGTTTCGACCCGAACGCCCTCGGCGGTGATGGTCAGAGCGAGAGCGCGGTCTTTGTCGTCAGCCATGGAGCGGACGCGACGGATCGAGGCCAGGAAGTCGCCGCGCGGAATGGTCATCCGCTTGTTGGCAATCCCCAAAGCGTGGGAGATCACCCGCTCATAAGGGGCGAACGCGACAGCGGAAAGCGTGGTTCCGAAGCTGAATGGAAACAGGTCAAAGGTGGCGCGGCGCTGACCGATCACGAGACGCGCCTCGATCTCATCACCAACGACATCCAGTAGGCGGCGCAGCGCGGCGACCGAGGCGGAGGGGATCAGAACGCCGGGGAACCCATCACGGTTGCCGAACAGCGCCACGAAATTCTCGGCGCCCGTCGAGACGTTCAGGTCGGCGCGGGACAAGGCTTTCACGTTGCTGGTCACGACCCGCACCCCTTCAGGGAGGGCGTGGACGGCCATGCCCATCAGGTTTGGCTTGGTGTCGTCCGTGCACATGGTCCCAACAACCCGGTCAATCGCCTGCTTGAGCGCGGAGGCCGGGATGGTCATTTCTGCGCCATCGGCTGGGGCGAAGACCGGAAAATCCTCCGCGTAGCGTGTCGGAAGGTGGAAGCGGGTTTTGCCGCAGAGGATGCGGAGACGGACGCCGTCGGCGGTCGCGCCAACCGCCTCCAACGTGATCTGCGCGCCGTCCGGCAGAGCGTCGATGGCGGTCGCCAAGGCGGCGCCAGGAACGGCAAGTCTACCGGGCTGCGCTCCGATGCTGATCGGCATCGTCACACGCACATCTACCGCCATGTCCGAGGCGGACAAGGCCAGGACGGTGTCGGAGACGTCCAGCAGGACGCATTCCAGAATGGGGATTGCCGATTTCTTGGCGGCGAGCGCGACGACGCGCTTCAACGCCGAGAGGAACGGCCCCTTGTCGATGGTGAACTGCATGAGCGTGTTGCCCTTGGGGATGGCCTGCGGTGGCGCGCTCTGGGGCTGCGCCGGGGCGGCGGGCGGTTGGGTGGGGGGGATTGGGGTGACGTTCGTGGGTTCGGAAGACGGCGCGGACGGGGTCTGTTTGACCGCGTCGGCGATGGCGGCGACGTCGTTGACGGGAGCCGATCCATCGGTCTCTCCGTCGCCATCGCCGTCTTCGTCGTCAGCGTAAAAGTCGTCAAAGTCAGGATCTGACCCCGCCAACTCGGCGAGCGTGTCGAGCGTCCGGCCAAGCGGACGACCACAAGTCCCGTGCTGAGGCTCGTCGTAGATGGCGCGGGCGACGCGGTGGGACGCCGAATCCGGCTTGAAGGCGCTGGAGATCAGGTCTTCAATTTCGGTGGGCTGGCCCAACCGCTCCACCTCATCCGCGAAGACCCAATAGCCCTCTGGATCGGCATCTTGTGCGCCCCACATCGGGTCGATCCGGTCGCGGACGAGCCGGGCAAAAGCGCCATATGGAAGGTCTATCGGGCGGGCGACAACCTCCACCACCATCGCGCCTTTGGAGAGCGGGAGCGTGGTTGACGCCAGCAAGCCGCCGGGGCCGATCAGCCCGGCGTAGAGTGGGGCATCTGTGACGCAGGTTGCGGGGATGCGCATCGCTCACCCTCCGCTTTTGCACGCAACCGGCGGGCGCTTGATGGCGGCCAGCAGGTGGGCGCGGGCGTCGTCATGGAGGCAGACGCGCAGGCGACGGGTGGCGACGTCGGCGGGGGCGGCGAAAGCGGCGGCAAGGCGCGCGACGCAGCGCCGGATGATCCGGGCTGGCATCAGGCGGCGCTCCGGTGATAACCATGGCCGGTCCCGTCCAGGCTCCAAACACGCGCCCGGTTGACCGCCATCTTGGCGTCAATGGCCCCCTTCAGATCCCCAAACTCGACCAGTTCCTGAAGGGCGCCGATGATTGATTGGAGGATGGAGCGCGGGACACGCAGCCCGTCTTCTCCCCGCTCCGGATCAATTTCCGCGACCTCGCGGGCTAGACACCCAAGCTGGGTCACGACGAAGGCGACCAACCGCTCGGGCTGGCTGATGCATGTCTGACGGCCATCGGCCAGCCAGTCGGCAACCCCCAACAGCTCGCCGATGTCAGCCAGGATCAGGGCGACGTCGGCAGCCTCGACGGAGACCCGTGACGGGTCGGCCCCGCTGGTGACGGCGCGGAACAACTCGGCCGCCTCCTCCACGGCGCGCGCCATCTGGCGCATGGGCGTGCTGACGCCAAAGGTCGCGCGCTTCCATTCCATAATGGAGGCCTGCGTCTCCCCTTGCGGCGGGGCGGCGGGCGCCTGAGCCTTGACCTCCGGCGCCAACACGGCAGGCAGCAGGTTGAACGTCACCTCGGAAAAATGCTTGGCGTTCGGATGGCGGTATTCGAGAAGCCGATCAGCGGCAAGGGCCTGCGCGCGCGAAACCCTGCGCACACCCTCGACCGCCCCCTCAAACACCAGATGGCCGCGACCGCGCGCGAGCGGATTTCGGATCACCACCTTCCGACCAGCCGGGCAAGCCCGTTGCGCGTAGCGAAGGCCGTGCGGGAAGCGCAAGACGCGGCGGCGAGCGTCGGCGATCTCGACCAGCTCGCCGGGCGTAGCCTCCAGGTGCAGGACACCCCAATCGGCGTCCGGGTTGTGGCGGCGCAGGATGTCGACCACTTTGTTGGTGACGGCCCGGGTGAGATCGACCAGGGAGCCGTTCTTGAAATAGCCGCCACGGTGGCCGATGACGTCCGTCAACGTCGCGGCCCAGACTTGGCGGGTCTCGTCCATCTCACGCTTGAGCGTGCCGATGGCCACGCCGTCCAGCGTGATGGCGGGTTGGCTGGGGGTGATGACGAGGCGCGCCGCGACGGTCTTGTAATTGATGACCGCCGGAGCGGGCTGGGTGGTTGGGAGCTGGATCACCGCTGCGCCTCCATCTTCTTGAGGTGACGCTTCCAGGCTGGTGACGCGGCGGCGAACTCGGCGGCGAGCGCCTTCATGTTGATCCGGTGACGGACCTCGAAGGCCGGTTCGCCAATGGCGTGCTGTTCCTGGTGATGCTCGCGGCACAGGCTGATGGTCCAGTTGTCGGACGGCTTCAGCCCGGTCCCGCCATCGGTGCCGACGCGGACGTGGGCGACCTCGATCGGCGCACCCTTGCAGCCGGACACAGAGCATTCGTGACCACGGACAAAGGACAGGTGGGCGGGGGAGCGGGCGCGCTTGTCGCGTCCGGTCTCGGCGCTCTCGCGCTTTCGGCGGGCGGGGAGAGGCATGGCGGCGGTCTCCGATGGATGCGCCGCGCTCTATCGGGCGTGCGGCTTTCCGGCGGATCGCTGCTTGCGTCCGCAACGCCCTGTGGCCCCACCCAATGCAGGGTAAGGGGCTTGGAAAGGTGCCGCCGGGTCTCGGGGAAAACCCGGCGGCAAGGCTGGGAGGAAAACGCCCTCTCGGGCTGGTGGACGCGGGCGGGGGCCGCGAAACTCAGGCCGCCAGTTGTGGCGGGTGAACGGGTGTGGCCAGGTCCGCGCTGCGTTGGTCGAGCCACTCGACCGCCTTGGTGGGGCAGCCGAAATGCTGTTCCGCCGCCTCGAACCCCAACGTCACAGACGCGCTGTGCGTCACGCTCGTCATGTAGCGACAGCGGTCGGTCCCGACGTCCGCGACGCTGACGAACGCTCGACCCGGTCGCGGATCACGCTCGATCAGCAGGGATGCGGCGCCCATGTTACGGATGATCCGGTCGGTCATGACGATCAGGCCGCCTGCTGAATTCGGGCGGCGCAGCGCGGGCGGAAGTGGTCAGTCAGTTCGCCGGTGTCGCGGCTGACGTGGCGGTGGATGCCGATCACGTCATGCAGCAGGTTGAAGTCGTCGGCGGCTGCCAGCTTGTCGAGATCAAGCGGGCAACCGTTTAGGTGACAGGCTGTCAGGCTCATTCGGACTTCAAGATGGTCAACATCCGGGCCGCCAGATTTTTTCATGACCTCACTCACCTTCTTGACGATAGCTGTGATCTTGTCGGCGTCTTTGCGGCGTGCGTTGAACTTGACCATGGACAAACCTCCGGCGTTCGCGCCAGATCGACCAGCGCGTGGGTTGGTATTTGGGTGTGGTTCGGCGTTCCTAGGTGCGACCGGGCAGCCCAATGACAGACCGCACGGCCTGCGCTACCCTGCGGTTGTCACAACCCCACACGGAGTAGCCCTTATGGATAAAGCCCAAGTCACATTTGTACGAATGGAAGCGCCCCTTAGGGTCGATGGAAGCAATACAGACTTCGCCAGAGTTACCTTCCGCGTGCTGCATGGACTCCTTGGGTTCGAGGTGCCGGTCCTTGTCTCGCTTCGTCACTACGACGAAGCTGACGCCATCACAATCGCGCGCAGTTACCTTCACGAGCAGTCAGCCACTATTGCCGCCGCTACAACCTCATGGAAGCTGACCGACACGGAGAAGGCGGCGAAGGTCAAGAAGGCTTAACGTACTTCCACTGGAGCTTGTTGTCGGTCTGGTCGAATTCGATGGTCCCGGCCTCCAAGAAAGCGAACCGGAAGAACTTCTCGGCGGCGCTGATGATTTTTTCCGCGTCGCCATCATTTCCGGCGGTGTGCGCAGCCAAGCTGAGGCACTGCATGCGAAATTCAGGGATATCCATTTTCATGATCGGCCAAGCGCCCGCCTTCTAGTGGGGTTGTGTTAATGAGAGGCGTCGGTGAGATTTGCGAAGTAGTTCTTGGGAACCTCTTCGCCACGCAGCAGGAGTTCCGCCACAGCAAGCGCGCAGTCGAGCGTCGGCGCGAGGTAGGTTTCCTCGGCGATTCCGCTCGCCCCCATGAGCGAGACGCGATGTTTGCGCGCATGGTCCTGCGGATTGATCGGTGCAGCGATTTCCACCAGCCGCTTTTGCCGACTGGCTTCGGCCACGATGGCGGGGTGATCTTTGGTGGTGGTCATTCCCGGTTGCTCCGACAGAGGTGCTTGCGGTGTTAGAGACTGTGAAGGCCGGACTCTCGCGAGGGACCGGGAGGGCGTCCGCGCTTTCGGGAAGATTGGGGCGCGTCGGGCGGCGTCCAGCCGCGCAGGCCCGAGCACAGCGCGCCGACATCGACGTCCATCTCAGGATCGAATTTCCGCACAACGCTGCGGATGCGCAGCGCCCAATCGGCGGTGAACTCTTCCCGTTTGCTCATGCGGTTGAGATGCTGCTGCGCTGTGTCGAGCATGCGAGCAAGCGCCGCCTCGGAACCGACAGCCTTCACGATCTTCTCATATTCCTGGCTTGCCATTTTTTAGCGCCCTGGTTGCAGCATTCAACGGAGTCATCAAGCGCCAATTAGCGCAACTTTTGTAACACTGATTAGTGTTTTGTAACACCTATCCGCTTGCTCCTAACACTTTTTAGTGTACTCTGCGCATCATTACGGAGGCTTGCATGACAAAGAGAAACGTGAAGATATCTACGCCCGGAAGGGACATTTTTCCTGATCGCCTTGAAAAGGCGCGTATCGACAAAGGATATACCCGCCCAGCCTTGGCGCGCTTGGTTGGGTGTCCGACACAGACTATCCAAAAGATTGAAGATGGCCTGAGCAGAACAAGCTCCTACTTAACGCTAATTGCTAGAGCGCTAGATATTCACGAAGACTGGTTAACGGGATTGGTAGATGACCCAATACCTCCCGCCTCTCACAATCCGTTCAGAAGGAAAATCAACGACCTTCTAGAAAAAATACCAGATGATGATTTACCTAAATTGCACGACATCATCCAAACCGTTTTCGACCTTTCTGTAAAAAGAAGGATGTAGCTGTAGCCTTTGCAGGCTACCGTCGAGAGTCGGCTGATTGATGACGACCCACCCCACATCCACCGGAGCCGCCGCGCTCTGTCCAGTGCAAATTAGTGCTTTCAGCTTGCCCAGTCAACACCAATTCGTGCATATACTGTCACGTCGTGGCGGCTACCCGTCGCACGCTCAGATGGCATCAAGAGGTGGGGCATGAAGGAGTTTCTTTCGGAGATCTCTGTCGCCGAGTTCTTTGACACCAGTCGCAGCACGATCAAGCGGTGGGTGGAAAAGGGCGTGCTGCCTGAACCCCGCGAAATCGGCGGGATGAAGCGGTGGCCTGTCGAGGATCTGCGCGCCGCCGTCCGGCGCGGAATGGATGTGGCGACAGCGAATCCTCCTCGCTCCGCAGACCCGGATGCAATCATGGAAAGGATATTGCGGGATGGCCCAAAAAAAGAAATCCGTAAGCAGAACCCTCGCAGACGGAACGGTTAAAACCTATACCTACGAGCGAAAGAGGAAGGAAGGCGGCGCTTCAATCAGGACCGTCGAATCAATTGCTCGCGCATATCGCATGAGTCCTGCATTCACAAAACTACGCCCAAACAGTAAAAGAAATTACGAACGAGCATTAAACCACATAATTGACACGTACGGAAATGTTGACATCAAGGCGATCAAGCGCCGCCACGTGTTGGCGCTCCGCGACAGCATCGCCGAACAGCCAGCTCGGGCCAATCAGGTTCATGTGATGTTCGGCGTTATATTGCAGTTTGCTGTAGACCGGGAATACATTGATTACCACCCCGCGCTCCGCATCAAAGCTCTTTCCACCGGCGAATATGCGACTTGGCCGCCAGATCTGGTTGAGCAGGCCATTGCACCTGGGGGCCTGCCTGAGTGGGCGCGCCGAGCGGTTGTTTTGGGGCTGAATACCGGCCAGCGCGAAGGGGATTGCATTCGGATGACGTGGGCAGACTACGACGGCTCCGCGATTCGCGTGGTGCAGGAGAAGACTGGCGCAAAGCTCTGGATCCCCTGCCACGCAACGCTGCGCGCTGAACTTGCGGCCTGGAGGCAGAATTCTGAATCGACAACACTGCTCGTGCGGTCGAACGACAAGCCTTGGAGGGATGGTCCATCCTTCGCGACGATGTTCAGCCGGTGCCTGCGCGCTCGCAGCAAGGCCAAGGACGGCAAGAGGGAGTTCCTCCGGCCTGAGTTCGTGGGCTACGTCTTCCACGGCTTGCGCAAGGTAGCCGCCGCCCGGCTGGCGGAGGCGGGTTGTAGCGTCCACGAGATTGCGGCAATCACCGGACATGCCACACTCGCTATGGTCGAGCATTATACCAAGGCCGCAGACCAACGCCGAAGAGCGTCTGCCGCCATCACAAAGCTGGAAAATTTCCGCCAATGACAAACGATGAAAAATCATATTTAGTGGATTGATATATATTGATTTTCGCACCATTGAAGCTGGTGTGAACCCCCAGCGCCATCAGCAGCGGCGGCAGCAGCGCCCAGCCCAGCGGCGGATCCACACGCAGCAACCGCAGCAGCGCGGGCGCCACCCCACCGAAATAGGCCGCCAACGCCAACGCCCCCAGAAGGCCGCCCTTGACCAGCGCGTAGGTCGCCAGCGTGTGGGTGTAGGACACCCGCCAGCCGCCGACCGCCGGATTTTCCAGCCGCGCGCCCCAGCCGTCGCCGAACAGCAACGACCAGGGCGATTGCGCCGCATGCTGAAACACCGCCGCCGCCTCGTCCCAGCGGGCGTTGACGCCGGTCAAACGAGTCTTTTCCGCCGCCTGCCCCCAGGCCCCGAACAGCGACTCGCCCGCCAACCCACCGACCAGCGCCAAGCCAGCCAGAATCAGCAGGATCAGCCACGGCGCCCGCCGCGCCCACCAGACCGCCACCGCCACGCCCGACAGCAGCGCCAGCCCCAGCGCGCTGCGATGCACCGCCCCCGCCAGCGCCGCCAGACAAAAGGCCCCCGCCAGCGCGCAGGCGGGCGCGGCGATCCACCGCGCCACCCCGCCGCGCGCCGCCAGCCCCAACGCCAACACCGGCAGGGCGACCGCCGCGAACAGCACCGACGGCGCGTTGAGGAAATAGGCCCCGCCGTCGGTCATCGCCCGGACGCCGACCGCGCCGAACCCCCACTGAACCTCTTTCCACCAGCGCAGGGTGAACAGCAGCCCGGCCAAAATCAGCCCGCCGCCCAACAGCCGCTCCGCCCACACCCCGCCACGCCGCAGGGCTGGAACCAGCAGAACCGGCAGGAACAGATAAAACAGCGGCACCACGTCGCGCAGGATGTCGGCGCTCTCCCAGCCCAGCGCCGCCCCGCGCAACAGCGGCGCCCACAGCAGCCAAGCCAGCGCCGGAATCGCCAGCGCCTCCCAGGTTGGAAGGTCGGCCCGGCGCAGGGCGTGGCCCGTCGCCGCGAACAACGGCGCGCGCCAGCCGACGGCCAACAACAGCAGCGCGCCGATGGCCGCCTCGGTCAGCCGGACGGATGGGGGCGCGGGCGCGCTGAACGCGCCATAGAGCGCCAGGGCCATGACCAGCGCCGCGCCCGCCAGCCCCACCCGCAAGCTCGTCTCACCCTCCGCCGCGACGCTCATCCCATCTCCCCATGCACGCTTTGCGGTTCCCGAAAACGCCGATTGTGGCACACTCCCCCGGTCGGCGCGCCGCCGCGCCCCATTCATGACGAGGATGCATCATCGTGAGCCTTCCCCCTTCGCACCACCGCGTTGAGGAGGTGACTCTGCTCACCGACCGACTCGGCACGCGCCGGTCGCTGACGGTTCATCGCTTCGGCACGCCCGGCGCGCGCCCGAAAATCTACATCCAGGCCGCCTTGCACGCCGATGAAACCCCCGGCCTGCTGGTCGCCCATCACCTGATTCGCCGTTTGCGCGGCGCCGCCGTGTCGGGCGAGATCATCGTCGTGCCGATGTGCAACCCGACCGGCATCGGCCAGATCGTCGAGGGCGTCCATGTCGGGCGCTACGCCCTGGACGGCTCGGGCAATTTCAACCGGATCTTTCCCGATCTGATCGAGGGCGCCGCCGAACGGCTGGTCGGAAAGATCGGCCCCGACCCTCAGGCCAACGTCCAGACCGTGCGCGCCGCCCTGCGCGCCGCCTTTGACGCGCTGCCGCCGCCCGACAGCGAAGTCGCCGCCCTGCGCCACACGCTGATGGGCATGGCGTTCGACGCCGACATGGTTCTGGATCTGCATTGCGACCAGGAATCGGTCCCCCACCTTTACGCGGGCGACGCCCTGTGGCCGGAGCTGGCGGATTTGACCGCCCTTTTGGGGGCCAAGGCCGTGCTGCTCTCCCCCGACGCGGGCGGCAAGCCGTTTGACGAGGCCTGTTCGGTGCCCTGGTGGACGCTGGCCGCGCGCTTCGCCGCCGATGGGCCGATCCCGGCGGCCTGCGTCGCCACCACGATTGAGCTGCGCGGCAAGGCCGACGTTGACGACGCCCAGGCCGACGCCGACGCCCAGGCGATCATCGGCGCCTTGATCCGACGGGGCATCGTCGCCGGAACCCCGCCCGATCTGCCGCCGCTGCTTTGCGACGCCACGCCGTTGACCGGGTTGGCCCGCGTGGTGTCGCCGGTGTCCGGCGTCATCGCCTTTCACCGCGCCGTCGGCGACCAGGTGGCGGCGGGCGATTTGATCGCCGACATCGTCGATCCCACCGCCGCCGATCCCGATCAAGCCCGCACGCCGCTGCGCACGCCGGGCGGCGGCATCGTCATGGCGCGCAACAATCTGCGCTTCGTCAGCCGGGGCGAGTTGGTGGCCTCCATCGCCGGGCCGGAACCGCTGGAATCCAACCGCCACGCGCTGCTGTTCGATTGATCCTCGCGTTTGCGCCGGATCAGGACCAGCGGGCTTCGGCCCGCTCCAGCCGATAGAACAGCCCCTCATGCGGGCGCAGGCGCAGGGTGCCGGTCAACAGGACCGGCTCCTGCGTTTCGCCCAACGGGCCTTGCGCGTGGACGTGCAGCATGCTGGCCGGGCTGGGGCTTTGACAGGCCGGGCAACTCACCGGGTTGGCCGACAGGATGAAGCGGTTGTGCGCCGTCCCGTCGGCCAGGGGAACCATGAAGCCGCGCACGGCCACCGGCTGGCCGTTCAGCGCCGCGACCCGCGCGGGAAATTGCGGGTCGCCGGTCGGCCCGCCCAAACGAACCTGAGCGAGGTCGCGCCACAGCGCCGTTGACTCATCCAGCGGCAGGTGAAACGGCCCGGCCCCGTGCGAGGGCGCGTCCACCGTTCCCGTCGCCCAGACCGCCCAACCGGCGACCGGGGCCAGAGCAAGCGGCAACAAAAGCTGACGGCGTGTCGTCCTCATGGCGCGTCTCCCCCGATGTGGGGCCGGTTGTCGCCCGGCGTCCCTTGCGCGGCGCGTTTCGACGGGCCGCCGCTGTTTGGACGGCAGTGTCCGGCACGCCGCCGATCCGGTCAACGCGCAAAAAGGCGCGGCGCGGCAGAGCCAACATCCGCTCTGAATATTTCACAGAAACGGCGCAGGATTTCGCAGAAACGCAATATGTTTGACGCACGGCGACCCAACGGACCATAGTCGGCCCAATGTTGCGCCGCACCGGAAACGGTCGCGCGCCACCCTTCCGGTCATGAGACGAGCCATGGAATCCTTTCGCTTCCAGCCGGGTGAAACCCCGGTGTTGCTGAGCATTCCGCATGTCGGGACGATGATCCCCCCGGACATTGCGGCCACTCTGACCGAGGAGGGGCTGGCGCAGCCGGACGCCGACCGTCATCTGGACCGCCTGTATCACTTCGCCCCGGCGCTGGGCATCGGCTTTATGACGCCGCTCTGTTCACGCTATGTGGTGGACGTGAACCGCGACCCGACCGGGAAACCGCTCTATCCCGGCGCCAGCAACACCGAAATCTGCCCGCTGACCACCTTCGACAACGCCCCCGTCTACAAGCCCGGCCAGGAGCCGGACGCCGCCGAGATCGAACGGCGGATCGGCGCTTACTGGCGCCCCTACCACGAACAACTCCAGGCCGAATTGCGCAGCCTGAAGGACCGCTTCGGCGTCGCCGTGCTGTTCGACGCCCATTCGGTGCGCCGCCAAGTGCCGCGCTTCTTCGACGGCGCCCTGCCCGACTTCAGCCTGGGCACCGCCGACGGCCAGACCGCCGCCCCGCCGCTGGTCGGCCGCCTGATGAATGTGCTGACCGCGTCGGAACGCTATTCCGCCATGCTGAACGGTCGCTTCAAGGGCGGTTACATCACCCGGACCTACGGCAACCCTGCCGAAAACATCCACGCCATCCAGTTGGAGCTGACCCAAGCCACCTACATGGACGAGGATCCGCCCCACCGCTTTCGCCCCGACCTGACCGCTCAGGTCCGCCCGTCGCTGGAACGGCTGATGAGCGTGATCGTCGAATGGGCGTGGGAAAAGGCGTCGGGACGGCGGCGGGCCGGGTATCTGTAAGGAAAATCTTACAGCGCGCGGCCCCAGCGCATTTTCCCAGAAACAAAAAGAGCGCCGACGGTTTCCCGTCGGCGCTCTTTTTTATGACTCCAGCCAGCCTCAGCTCAGCGGGATCGCCACAAAGCGCAGGTCGCCCTTGCGGTCCACCAGCAGCAGGATGGATTTCTTGCTCTGCTCCTTGGCCTTCTGGACCTTGGCGGTCACGTCCTCGGGCTTGCGGACCTCTTCCTGGCCGACTTCGATGATGACGTCGCCCGCCTTCAGGCCCTTTTCCGCCGCCGCCGAATTGGCCTGCACGTCGGTGACGACCACGCCCTTCATGTCGGGCTTGATCTCATACTGCTGACGCAGGTCCGGGGTGATGGCGGTGAATTTCAAGCCAAGCGACTCGGTCGGCTTTTGGGCCGGGGTCTTGTCCTTGGGCGCCTTGTCTTCCGGCCCGGCGGCGAGCAAGCCCTGCTCTTCCGCCGCTTCCAACTCGCCGACCTTGACCTGGAGCGTCTGGGCCTTGCCCTTGCGCCAGATTTCGACGGGAACCGCCTTGTCGATGGCGGTTTCGGCGACGACGCGCGGCAGGCGGCGCATCTCGCCGATCTCCTTGCCGTCGAATTTGGTGACGATGTCGCCCGCCAGGATGCCCGCCTTGGCCGCCGGGCCGTCCGGAGTCAGCGAGGCGACCAGCGCGCCCTTGTGCGCGGGCAGCCCCAGGCTTTCGGCGATTTCCGGCGTCACCGCCTGGATGCGCACGCCAAGCCAGCCGCGCTTGGTCTTGCCGAATTCCTTGAGCTGGGCCACGACCTGCTTGGCGAGGTTGGCCGGAATGGCGAAGCCGATGCCGACCGAACCGCCCGACGGCGAAAAGATCGCCGTGTTGATGCCGATGACCTCGCCGTTCAGGTTGAACATCGGGCCGCCGGAGTTGCCCCGGTTGATCGACGCGTCGGTTTGCAGGAAGTCGTCATACGGACCGGCGTCGATGTTGCGCTGCCGAGCCGAAATGATGCCCGCCGTCACCGACCCGCCCAGACCGAACGGGTTGCCGATGGCCAGCACCCAATCGCCCACGCGCATGGCGTCGCTGTCGCCGAAGGGAACGGCGACCAGCGGATGGCTGGTCTTGATCTTCAACAGGGCGACGTCGGTCTTGCTGTCCTTGCCGACCAGTTCCGCCTTGATGTTGGTGTCGTCTTGAAGGATGACGGTGATCTCGTCGGCGTCCTGCACGACGTGGTTGTTCGTCACCACATAGCCGTTCTTGGCGTCGATGATGAAGCCGGAGCCGAGCGAGGTCGCCTTGCGCTGCGGCTGATCCTGCTGCTGCTGACGGTCGAAGAAGTCGCGGAAGAAATCCTCGAACGGCGAGCCGGGCGGGAATTGCGGCACTTCCGGACGCTGCCCCGGCGCGCGCTGGGGCGCGGCTTGGCTGGTCGAGATGTTGACGACCGCCGGAAGCAGCTTTTCCGCCAGATCGGCGAAACTGCCGTTGGAGGCGCGCGACGGCCCAGTCGTGGTTTGCGCGGCGCTGACGGACGGCGCGCCGACCACGGCGGTCAACGCCCACAGGAGAGCGGCGATCACGGGATAAACGCCCGCCTTCCGGCCCCGGCGGCCTGACGCGCGGTGCGCGCCCATGGGGGCCGCCGCAACCGCCATGGCGGGTTCGGTGTTGGGTGTGCTCGTCAACTCTGCTCTCCCTGCCAGACGTCCGGCCAATGCTTTACAGGTGGATGGCCGCCCCACTGTTGGACCAGCAATATGGCCGCAACAGGGCGGGACGGTCCAGAGACCACGGTGGACGGTCTTGATCGACAAAACCGATGGGCCGCGCCGGAACGCAGCCCATCGGAAACATACACCAGATCCGCCAAACGCCAAGGTTACGGCGTCGGCTTGCCGAAATAACGGAAGAATTCGCTGTTGGGCGACAGCACCATGGTGGTGTCGTCCTTGTTCAGCGCCTTCCGATAGGCTTCCAGCGAACGATAGAACCCATAGAATTCGGGATCTTTCGAGGTGACTTCCGCGATCAGCTTCAACGCCGTGTTGTCGCCTTCGCCGCGCAGGATCTGCGCGTCGCGCTGCGCCTCGGCGACCATGACCGTGCGTTCACGCTCGGCCCGCGCGCGGATCTGCTGCGCCTGCTCCTGGCCCTGGGCGCGGGCTTCCGACGCCTCGCGCTCGCGCTCCGACCGCATGCGGGCGAAGATCGACTGGCTGGTTTCCTGCGGCATGTCGGCGCGGCGGATGCGGACGTCGACGATCTCGATGCCGAAACGCTGCGCCTCCGCGTTCACCTGATTCTTGATGTCGGTCATGATCTTCGTCCGCTCGTCGGACAGCACGGCCAGAACCGTGACGTTGCCCAACACGCGGCGCAGCGCCGAATTGACCGTGGCGTTCATGCGGGTTTCCGCCACCGCCTCCGTCCCCGCCGTCTGGTAGAAGCGCAGCGGGTCATGGATGCGGTAACGGGCGAAGGCGTCAACGTCCAGACGCTTCTGGTCGGCCAGAATCACCTGCTCCACCGGCGGATCGAGATCCAGCACGCGGCGGTCGAGGATGCGCACCTCCTGAATGAAGGGCACCTTGAATTTCAGGCCGGGTTCGCGGACGACGCGGCGCGGTTCGCCGAATTGGAGAACCAGCGCCTGTTGCGCCTCGTTGACGGTGAAGACCGAAGCGGATCCGACGACGCCCAAAACGGCGACGGCGAAACCGATGGCGGCGAGAGTGCGGCTCATGATGCGTTCCTCCTCACCGATTGGTCGGCTGGGGCTGGGTTTGCGGCCCAGCGCTGTTGGACGGGGTGTTGGCCGGCGGCGCGACCGGGCGCGGCGTCGGCGCGACCTGCGGCGACAGTTGATTCAGCGGCAGATAGGGAATCACCCCCTGCGCGGCGCCATCGACGATGATCTTGTTCCGACCGCGCAGAATCTCCTCCATCGTTTCCAGATACATGCGCTTGGCGGTGACGTCCTTGGCCAGCGCGTATGCCTCATAGACCTTGCGGAAGCGTTCGGCGTCGCCCTGAGCCAGGCTGACCACCTGCTCACGGTAGGCCGAGGCCTCCTGAACCAGACGCTCCACCTCGCCGCGCGCGCGGGGGATGATGTCGTTGCGGTAGGTTTCCGCCTCGTTGCGGGAGCGTTCGCGGTCGGCGCGGGCGCGCTGCACGTCGTTGAAGGCGTCGATCACCGGGGCGGGCGGATCGGACTTCTGCAACTGCACCTGGGTGATTTCGATGCCGGACTGATACTCGTCCAGCATGGCCTGGAGCAGCTTGCGGGTCGAGTTTTCGATCTGCTGGCGGGCCTCGGTCAGCGCCGGTTGCAGCTCGGTGCGGCCAATCACCTCACGCATCGCGCTTTCGGCGGCCTTCTTCACCGTCACTTCCGGCTCGCGGATCTTGAACAGGAAGTTTCCGGCGTCCTTGATGACCCAGAACACCGTGAAATCAATGTCGATGATGTTTTCGTCGCCGGTCAGCATCAGCGATTCGTCGGGAACGTCGCGGTCAGCCCGCCGCCCGTCGCCCGTCGAGCGATAGCCGATTTCGATCCGGTTGACCCGCGTCACCTTGGGCAGCAGCACGGATTCGATGGGCGACGGCAAGCGATAGCTCAAACCGGGCTGTTCGGTGCGCACCCATTGGCCAAAGCGCATGACCACGCCCTGCTCGTCCGCCTCGACGCGGTAGATGCCGCTGGCCAGCCAGATCAGAGCCAGAATGCCGACGCCGATGCCGACGCCGCGCCCGGTTCCAAGACCACCGGGCATGACGCGGCGCAGGCGCTCCTGCCCACGGCGCATCAGGTCCTCAAGGTCGGGCGGCTGCGGCCCACCGCCGCCACCGCCGCCACCACCGGAGGAGGGCCGACCCCATGGCGTGTTCGGGCCGTTGTTGCCCGGAGGCGCGCCCCAGGGGCCACCGCCCCCGCCGCCGCCGCCCTGGCCGCCTCCACCTTGACCACCCCCGCTCTGATTGTTCCACGGCATACGCGTCATTCCCCTTTTGTGGCGCTCTCGCTGCGGAAAGCTCGGCGTCCGCCGATCTCTTTACCATTCCTGTCCGACGGTCCTATAGTGCCGCTTCCCTCGAAGAGCACGTCCACAGTCGGATGTCTGCCAAATATCGGGAACGCAGCGGAGTTTTCAACCATGGCGCAGATCGGCGAAGCGCAAGTTCTGGCGGCGCTGAAGTCCATCACCGACCCGGACCGGGGCGGCGACATCGTCAGCCTGGGCATGTTGTCGGGTTTGGTGGTCCGCGACGGGCACGTCGCCTTCTCCATCGAGGTCGATCCCAAGCGCGGCGCGCAGGCCGAGCCGGTGCGCCACGCCGCCGAAAAAGCGGTTGAGGCGCTGCCCGGCGTGCTGTCCGTCACCGCCGTGCTGACCGCCCACCGCGCCGCGCCGCAGGCCGCCGCGCCAGCGCCGAAGGGCGGGCATGGGCACGCGCATGCGCACGGCCCCGCCGAGCAAAAGCCGCTGGTTCCCGGCGTCAAATTCATCGTCGCCGTCGCGTCCGGCAAGGGCGGCGTCGGCAAATCGACCACCTCGGTCAATCTGGCGCTGGCGCTGGCCGCCAACGGGCGCAAGGTCGGGCTGCTCGACGCTGACATTTACGGCCCGTCGATGCCGCGCATGATGGGGATCGCCGGCCGCCCCAACAGCCCCGACGGCAAACGGCTGGAGCCGATGGAGAATTTCGGCATCAAGGTGATGTCGATGGGCTTCCTGGTCGCCGAAGACACCCCGATGATCTGGCGCGGCCCGATGGTGATGAGCGCGCTTCAGCAGATGCTGCGCGACGTCAATTGGGGCGATCTCGACGTGCTGGTGGTGGACATGCCGCCCGGCACCGGCGACGCGCAATTGACCATGGCCCAACAGGTGCCGCTGGCGGGCGCGGTGATCGTTTCCACCCCGCAGGACATCGCCCTGCTCGACGCCCGCAAGGGCTTGAACATGTTCCGCCGCGTCGATGTCCCGGTGTTGGGCATCATCGAGAACATGAGCTATTTCTGCTGCCCAAACTGCGGCCACCGCACAGACATCTTCAGCCACGGCGGCGCCCGCAAGGAAGCCGACGATCTGGGCATGGAGTTCCTGGGCGAAATCCCGCTGCATCTGTCGATCCGCGAGACGTCCGACCAGGGGCAACCCATCGTCGTGTCGCAGCCCGATTCGGAGCACGCCAAAGTCTACCGCCAGATCGCCACTCGGCTGTGGGACAAGATCAGCGGCGGCGGGCGCGTCGCGCCGAAGATTGTGGTTCAGTAAGGCTGCGGCGAACGGCCCCCTCCCCATCCCTCCCCCGCGTTGCGGGAGAGGGGGTAGGAGGCTTGTTGAAGGTCAGCCGAGTTGAAGATCAGCGGCGTTCCCTCTCCCGCGCGAGCGGGGGAGGGTTGGGGAGGGGGCAAGCGGCGCGCGCGCCTACCCCCGCTCCGATCCCGGCGCGCCGGTGCTCCACAGCAGGCCAAGGATGAAGCCCTTGCAGCGCGGCAGCAGCGCCAGCGTCAGAAGCAGGGACAGCAGCGGCCAGACCGCCATATGGACCCAGGTCGGCGGCTCATAGGTCTGCTCCACCGCCAGCAGCGCCGGAATGACGATGTGGCCGACGATCAGGATCGTCATCCAGGGCGGCGCGTCGTCGGCGCGCAGATGGCCAAAGGCTTCGCCGCAGATCGAACAATGGTCAACCGGCTTCAGATAGTTGCGCAGCAACCGGCCCCGCCCGCAATTCGGGCAACAGCCGATCAGCCCGCGCAAAGACGCGGCGAGTTTCGAGGGGGGCCGGGCGGTGGTCGCGATCATAGGGCATCCTTCCGTGTCGCCGACAATATAGGCTCTTTTCCAAGCGCGCGCACCCCGCCGCCCCGTCTCCGCCCGCGTTTCTGCACTGCGCGACCCGCCGCCGAGTTGACGGGGCCGGTCGTCCCGGTCTAGGGGATGGGTTCACCGTTTCGGAGACGACGCGATCATGACCTTCTCCCGTCTGTTGGCCCCCCGTCTGTTGGCCCCCCGTCTGCTGTGCGCTGCGGTCGCCCTGGCCGCTTTCGCGACCCCGGTCGCCCTGTCCGGCGCCGCCCAGGCCCAGACCAAGACCGTGGCGATCACCGCCATTGTCCAGCACCCGGCGCTGGACGCCACGCGCGACGGCGTGGTGGAAGCGTTGAAGGAGGCGGGCTGGACCAGCGGCCAGAACCTGAAGGTCGAGTATCAGAGCGCCCAGGGCAACCCGGCCACAGCGGCGCAGATCGCCCGCCAGTTCGCCGGATCGAAGCCCGACGTCATCGTCCCGATCTCCACCCCGTCGGCCCAGGCAGTGGCGGCGGCGACCCGCGACATTCCGGTGGTCTTCACCGCCGTGACCGACCCGGTCGGCGCGCAGTTGGTCAAGAGCCTGGACAAGCCCGGCGCCAACATCACCGGCCTGTCCGACATGGCCCCGGTGGCCGAGCATGTCGCCCTGATCCGCGAGATTGTGCCGACCGCCAAGCGTCTGGGCGTGCTTTACAACCCCGGCGAACCGAACTCCGTCGTTCTGGTCAAGATCCTGAAGGATGAGGCCGCCAAGGTCGGCCTGTCGGTGGTCGAAGCCTCGGTCCCCAAATCGGCGGACGCCCAACCGGCGATCCGCAGCCTGGTCGGCAAGGCCGACGCGGTCTATGTCCCGCTCGACAACACGGTCGTGTCGGCGCTGGAAAGCGTGATTTCGGTTGGCCAGCAGGCCAAGCTGCCGATCTTCTCCGCCGACACCGACAGCGTGACGCGCGGGGCCGCCGCCTCCATCGGCTTTGATTATTTCCAGGTCGGCAAGCAGACCGGCGCGGTCGTCGCCCGCGTGCTGAAGGGCGAGAAGCCCGGCGACATCGCGGTCGCCCTGGCCAAGGGAACCGACCTGTTCGTCAACCCGAAATCGGCGGCGGCGATGGGCGTGACCATCCCGGACTCGGTGCTGAAGCGCGCGACCAAGGTGGTTGGGCAGTAAGGGTTTTTCATTGTCCCCTCTCCCGCGTCCAGCGGGGGAGGGTTAGGGAGGGGGCCAGCGCCCCCGCCAGCGAAAGCGGTTCCCCATGAGCGACATCGCCCTGTTCGGCGCCATCGAGATCGGCCTTGTCTACGCGCTGGTCGCCGTTGGCGTCTTTTTGTCCTTCCGCATCCTGGATTTCCCCGATCTGACGGTTGACGGCAGCTTTCCGCTGGGGGCCGCCGTCTGCGCCGTGCTGTTGATTTCCGGGGTTAACCCGTGGCTGGCCAGTCTGGCCGCCGGGCTGGCCGGGGCGGCGGCGGGGCTGGTCACGGCGCTGTTGAACGTGCGCTTCAAGATCCTGCATCTGCTGGCCAGCATTTTGACGATGATCGCCCTGTTCTCGGTCAATCTGCGGGTGATGGGGCGGCCCAACGTGGCGCTTCTGATGCAGGACACGGTTCTGACGCCCTTCTACGGGCTGGGCCTGCCCGATCACGTCGTGCGGCCTCTGGTGGTTCTGGTCATCGTCGGGGTGGTCGTGCTGCTGCTGGCGCGGTTCCTGTCCAGCGAGTTCGGCTTGGCGATGCGCGCCACCGGCGTCAACGCCCGGATGGCCCGCGCCCAAGGCGTCAACACCGACGCCCACATCTACAGCGGCATCGCGCTGTCCAACGGCCTGTGCGGGTTGGCGGGGGCGCTGTTCGCCCAAACCAACGGCTTCGCCGACGTCACCACCGGCATCGGCACCATCGTGGTCGGCTTGGCCGCCGTCATCGTCGGCGAAACGGTGCTGCCCGCCCGCGCGCTGCTGCTGACGCTGGTCGGCTGCGTCGCCGGGTCGATCCTCTACCGGCTGGCGGTGCAACTGGCGCTGACGGCGGACGTCATCGGCCTGCAAGCCTCCGACCTCAACCTCGTCACCGCCCTGCTGGTCGCGGTCGCCTTGATCCTGCCCCGCTTGAAGGGCAAATCCCGCAGCGCGAGGGCCGCCCGATGATCGTCGTCAAGGACATCCACGTCACCTTCGGGCGCGGCACGCCGCTGGAAAAGCACGCGCTGCGCGGAATCGGCCTGACGATCCCCGAGGGACAGTTCGTCACCGTCATCGGCTCCAACGGGGCGGGGAAATCGACCTTTCTCGGCGCGCTGGCGGGCGACGTGCTGGCCGAACAGGGGCGCATCGCCATCGACGAGTGCGACGTCACCCGCTGGGACACGCCCAAGCGGGCGGGGCTGGTCGCCCGCGTCTTCCAGGATCCGCTGGCGGGAAGCTGCGCCACCCTGACCATTGAGGAGAACATGGCGCTGGCCGCCGCGCGCGGTCGCCGTCGCGGTTTGGCGCTGGCCCTGGCGTCGGAGCGGCGCGGCGGCTTTCGCGACCGCATCGCCGCGTTGGGGCTTGGTTTGGAAAACCGCCTGCACGACCGCATGGGTCTGTTGTCGGGCGGGCAACGGCAGGCGGTCAGCCTGTTGATGGCGACGCTGGCCGGATCGAAAATTCTGCTGTTGGACGAGCACACGGCGGCGCTCGACCCCGCCACCGCCGATTTCGTCCTGGACCTGACCCGGCGCATCGTGCGGGAAAACCGGCTGACCACGCTGATGGTCACGCATTCGATGCGCCAAGCGCTCGATTACGGCGACCGCACGCTGATGCTGCACGAGGGGCGCGTCGTGCTGGACGTGGCGGGCACGACGCGCGCCGGTCTGGACGTCCCGCATCTGCTGGCCCTGTTCGCCAAGCAGCGCGGCGGCGAAGAGATCAGCGACGACAGCCTGCTGATCGGCTGAGCCGCGCCAGCCCCCGAGGGAGAGAAGGGCGCCGCCGCAAGACGACGCCCCCCGGCCCCATCGGGTCACGCGTTGCGGATCTGCCCCAAGAAACGCCCCATGGCGGTTTGCAAGGCGCTGGATTCGCCCGACAGCCGGTTGGCGGTGTCGAGCACGGTTTGCGTCGTCGCCCCGGCCTCCTGGGCGGCGGCGGTCACGTTGCCGATGGCCGCCGACATGGTCGCCGCGCCGCGCGTCGCGCGCTCGACATTCCCGGCGATCCGGCTGGTGGCCTGCCCCTGCTGGCGGACGGCGGCGGCGATGGAGCCGGAAATCTCGTCGATCCGTCCGATCACCGTGACCATCTGGCGAATCGCCTGATCGGCCCGCGCGCTTTCGGTCTGCACCGCCGACACCTGCGCCCCGATGTCCTCGGTGGCCTTGGCCGTCTGATTCGCCAAGCTCTTGACCTCGTTGGCGACGACGGCGAAGCCCTTGCCCGCCTCCCCCGCCCGCGCCGCCTCGATGGTGGCGTTCAGCGCCAAAAGGTTCGTCTGGCTGGCGATGTTGTTGATGAGCGCGATCACCTGCCCGATGCGCGAGGCCGATTCGGCCAGCGCCTTCATGATGACGTCGGTGTTGGCCGCCTCCTCCACCGCGCTGCGGGCGATCTTGGTCGATTCCGACACCTGACGGTCAATCTCGGCCACCGATTGAGCCAACTCGTCGGCGGCGACGGCCACCGATTCCACATTCGACGCCGCGCCCTGCGACGCCGACGCAACCTGAGAGGATTGCGACACCACCTGTTCGGACATGGTGGACATCGCTTGCGCCGCCGTCTTCATCGCGACCGACGAGTGAGCGACCGCCGACACGGTTTGCGCCACCTCCGACTCGAAGCTCTGCGCCAAACCGTTCATCATGGCGCGGCGCTGCTCGGCCGCCGTCCGTTCGCCTTGCACCTGGGCTTCCCGCAGGCGCACCGCCTCGTCCATCGCGGTTTGGAAGGTGCGCGTCGCCCGCGCCATCGCGCCGATCTCGTCGGGCTTCTCCAGGCCCGGGATCGTCACCGTGGTCTTGCCCTCGCTCAAGGCGTTCATCGCGTCTTTCAGGCTGCCCAACGGAGCCAACACGCGGCGGAACAGCGTCCACAGCACCCCCAGAATGACCAGCGCCAGAACCCCCAGCATGACCAAAAACAACTGGGTGGCCCCCGCCTCGCGCGCTTCGGCCTGGGCGATGGCGGTGGTCGTGCGCGCGTTCAGCAGCACATAGAACTCATCCACCGGGGCCATGATGTTGGCCTTGAAGGCGTGGTATTCCGGCGAATGCATCAGCTTGCGCGCCAGTTCCAGATCAGGCGGCCCCTTGCGCGTGAATTTGCCGGTTCCATCGTCGAACAGCCCCTTGACGGCGTTCATGGCGATGGTTTCGGTCTTCACCAGCCCGTCGGAGTTGGCTTGCGCTTGTTTGAGCTTGGCGAACTCCGCCTCGGTGAAGCCCGCGCGGGTCATCAACTCCTGCAAGGGAACGGTCACGCCATCGGCGCGCGGCTTGGCGGTTCCGGCGGCGACGAAGTCCCAATAGATGCGGTGATACTCCACCGGGCGGGGCTTCTTGCCGTTGCGGATGTCCAGAACCGCCCAATACTGGTCCTCATACCGTGAGTCGCCCGTCACGACGTAAGTGCGGGCTAGGCGGGTCAAGTCATCGGAACTTTGGCGCAACTCATCGGCCAAAAGATAGGACTCGTAGCGGGCGTTGACCGCGTGAGAAACGTCATCCCGCGCCAAGCGCACGTTCCAAAATGCCAAAATATTGAGCAGAACAGCCACAGGAAGAGTCAGAGCAAAAAGGGTCATCAGCGCTTTGATCGACAGCCGCGTCATTCCGAAGGCACCCCATCAACAGATGATTTTCTTGAGGAGACCCCAGATAACGCAACAAATCCACACATCAAATTTTTCGTAAATTTTAGAAAGTCAATTTTGGGAAAATCCTTTCTCTCGCTGTCGCCGAAACTCCTTTTGGAAGATCTCATCAGTCGAAATTCAACGCGAAGGAGGCCCGGCCCTGCCCCGCCGCCGCGCGTTGCCACATCGCGGCGAAGGCCGCCTCCAGCGCGCGGGTGAAGCGGATTCCGTCCAGCGCCGGGGAGGCGCGCAGCCGGTCGCGCAAGCCCGCCCGCAGATCGGCCAACCCGTCGGGGTCAGAGACCAGGGCGGCGGCCATGGCGACGTAAGCCGCCTCGCCGTCCACCGCCAGCGCCGACAGGCCGGCGGAGATCAGATGCGTCACCGCGTGGCGGGCGCAAAAACGGTCGCCCCCCAGCGTCACCACCGGCACGCCCATCCACAGCGCTTCCAGCGTCGTCAGCCCGCCCGAATAGGGGAAGGGGTCGAGCGCCACGTCGATTTCACCGTAACCGCCCAGAAACTCCCGGTGCGGCGCGCCGCCGCGCAGCAGGATCCGCGCCGGGTCGGCCCCGGCGTCGGCGAACAGGGCGAGCGCCCGCGCCCGCTGCTCGGGATCGTCCAGGCCGGGCGCGCGCAGCAGCAGCCGGGCGTCCGGCACGGCGACCAGCAGCCGCGACCACAGGGCGGCGACCGCCGGGTTCAGCTTGGGCAGCGCGTTCAACGAGCCAAAGGTGGGAAAGCCGTTGGTCCGCATGGGCGGCGGGGCCACCGGCGGCGCGTCCTCGGGCGGTCCCCACGGCACATAGGCGTCGGGCATGCGGACGATGCCCTCGATCGCCCAGCCGTCGGCCCCCGGCGGGCTTTGGCGGCTGTCGGAAATCAGGTAGTCCATCGCCGGAAGGCCGGTGGTGCCGACATAGCCCGCCCAGGTCGCCTGAACGGGCGCGGCGCGCTGGGCGAACACCCCCAGCCGGTTGCCGAAGGTGTGTCCGGCCAGATCGACCAGAATGTGGATGTTGTCGGCGCGGATGCGGGCGGTCAGCTCCGCGTCGCTCAGGCCCGCCGTCCACACCCAGCCATCGGCCAGCGCCATCAGGCGCTCCGTCTTCCAATCGGGGTTGGCGGTGTTGGCGTAGCACACCACCTCGACCGCTTCGCGGTCATGGGCCGCCAGCACCGGCTCCAGAAAAAAGCCGACCGGATGGGCGCGGAAGTCGGGGGAGACATAGCCGACGCGCAGCTTCGGCGCCGGGGGCGCGACGGAGGCCGCGACACGGTCGGGGTAACGCGCCCCCCAATCGGCGTGGGCCTGGGCGATCTGCGCCATGCTGCGGGCCGGGTCGAACTGCATCAGATAGAGCCGCGCCGTGTGCAGCGAATCGGCGCCGGGGTGCAGGCGGAGCGCGCGTTCGACGGCGACCAACGCCTC
The DNA here is from genome assembly GCF_003590795.1 of Azospirillum cavernae. Lineage (GTDB taxonomy): Bacteria > Pseudomonadota > Alphaproteobacteria > Azospirillales > Azospirillaceae > Azospirillum > Azospirillum cavernae. Next base: position 1,770,049 of record NZ_QYUL01000002.1, on the reverse strand, counting down.
GCCCAACCGCCCCTGAAGCGCCAGCGCGCGGGTGGCGCGGTTGGCCAGCGCCTCCGCCCGCGCCGGATCAAGGACCAGCGCCGCGCGGAAGGCCGCTTCCGCCGCGCCCAGCCGATCCAGTTCGGCCAGCGCGTTGCCCAGATTGTAGGGGTGAATCCAATTGTCCGGCTCCAGCGCCGCCGCCCGGCGGTAGAGAACCGCCGCCTCGTCGCGCCGTCCCTGCGCCCGCAGCAGCACCCCGGCGTTGGCCGTCACCGTCACGGCGGCAGGGTCAAGCGCCAGCGCGCGGCGGTAGCAGCTCTCCGCCAGATCGGCCCGGTTGGCGTCACGCAAACCCTGCGCCATCGCCAGCAGCCCATCCATGGCCAGCGCCAGACCGCCGTCCAGGTTCAAGGCCCCGGCGTAGGCCTGCGCCGCGCCCAGCGCGTCGCCCTTGCTTTCCAGCACCAACCCGTAATTCGCCCACCAGGCGGCGACGCCGGGGTTCGCCGTGATGGCTTGGGCGATGAGGTCCAGCGCCTCGTCCAGGCGGCCCGCCTGCGCCGCGATCAGACCTTGGCGGTGAAAGCCTTCGGCCTGATCGGGCGTCATGGCGGTGATCCTTGCTTGGTGTGCAGCGTCTAGAGTGGGTTACGCCTCGGGACGGCCCAACTGGTCCATCAACTCGCGCCACTCGCGCTTGGACAGGCCGCTGTTGTCCTGCGTCACCGGCTCCCCCGCCAGCAGACGCTTCACCACGTCCAGCCCGGTGCGCGACAGATGGCCGCCGCCCTGGCGGTATTCGGTGAAGGACTCATACACCGCCGGAACCCAGCGGCGGACGATGTCGAGCATCGCGTCGGCGTAGACGCGAATCTCATACTGGGCGTGGCTGTCGGCGCGCAGCGACAGGAAATGCAGCAGATTGTGAAGGTCAACCTTCCAATACCACTGGGTGTAATAGTTCAGCGGCAGGTTCATCCGCGCCAATTCCCGCGCCAGACCCTGGCGGGACTCGTCGATGACCGTGCCGTCTTCGCGCTGGTTCAGCAGCTCTTCATAATGGCTGTAGGCGCGTTCGGAATCGTCGCGCAGCAGCTTGAGCACCGCCGCCGCCTCCTCGCCTTCCAGCACGTCGCCCCGGCCCTGGCGGTTGATGACGGCCTGCGCGCCCAACTGGTCGGGGGCCGGAACGTAGAACTCCCGGTCCAGGATCGAATAGCGGGCCGAATATTCGTTCACGTTGGCCGTGCGGTGGCGGATCCACTGGCGGGCGACGAAGATCGGCAGCTTGACGTGAAACTTGATCTCGCACATCTCGAACGGGGTCGAGTGGCGGTGGCGCATCAGATATTTGATGAGACCGGCGTCTTCGCTGACCTTCTTGGTGCCCTTGCCGTAGGACACGCGGGCGGCCTGCACGACGGCGGCGTCGTCGCCCATATAATCGACAACCCGGACAAAGCCATGGTCGAGCAGCTCGACCGGCTGGTACAGAATCTCTTCCAACGCCGGAACGGTGGCGCGGCGGGTGGTGGCGGTGACGGCGCGCAGGCGATCAATTTCGTCGCGCTGCTCGGGCGTGATCGGCATGGTGACTCCAGGGGCTTCGATGGCGCGCACTCTAGCGCGCGACGACCGGCCAATTCCAGCCGCAAGGCGACGCAGCCCTCTCATTCGCGCATTCTGCGACGCAAACACTTCCATTGCCGGGCGCGACCCCCTATATTCCCACTCGTCGGCTTGCCGACTATGGCGATAAACGCCTTGTGGAATAAGCGTTGTGGACCCGGGGGCGGTACCCGGCGCCTCCACCAACCATCTTCCGGACTCATTGGCCGGGGTCGTTGGGGGCGAAATAGGATCGACACGCGTGGTAAAGGCATGGTTTTCGCTCGGCATGGTACCGCCGTTATCGGGCCATTTGCAAAGTTGCCAATGACAACGTTGCTCAGGCTCGCCTCGCTGCCTAACGGCGGCTGGTGGCCTAAACCTAAATCCCCGATGGTTAGCGCCTGAGGGTGGGGCCGTGGGCCGCCTAGCAACAGAAGGCCCACACTTCACCATCATCGTTGTTTCGCTCACGCGATTGTCAGGGACCAGCCCAAGCATGCCGAAAGAGCAGCTTCGTTATGACCGGATGGTCGAGACCGCGTTGCGCGGCGTCGTCCGCGAAGCCTTGTCCGAAGTGGCCGAGCGCGGGCTGCCCGGCAATCATCATTTCTATGTGACGTTCCGCAGCGGCTATCCGGGGGTCGACATCCCCAGCTATCTGGCCGCGCAATACCCCAACGAAATGACCATCGTCCTTCAGTTCCAATATTATGGGCTGGAGCTTCACGACGATCATTTCGAGGTGACGCTGAGCTTCAACAACGTGCACGAACGTCTGGTCATCCCGTTCGGCGCGATCACCACCTTCGCCGACCCGTCGGTGAATTTCGCCCTGCAATTCCAGCCGGTCGTCCCTGCCGAATCGGCGGAGATATCGGCGATCTCGCCCCGCCCGACAATGGTCGAGCGCAAGGACGAGGCCAAGCCCAGCGATTCCGACGACGAGCCGAAGCGCGGCGAAGTCGTGACCCTGGACGCCTTCCGCAAAAAGTAACCCACGTCTGATGGCCGCCCGCCCGCCAAGCGATTTCGTGACCGACGTCTGCGCGACGTTGTCCCGGCTTGGCGACGTGCGGGCGCGCCGCATGTTTGGCGGTTACGGCGTCACCTGCGACGGCTTTTCCTTCGCGCTGGTGTCCGACGACATTCTCTATTTCAAGGTCGATGACGGCAACCGGGCCGCCTACGTGGCGTTGGGGCTGGAGCCGTTTCGCCCGATGGCCGACAAGCCGGTGACGCTCTCTTATTATCCGCCGCCCGACTCGGCGCTGGACGATCCCGACGAATTGTTGGATTGGGCGCGCCCCGCCCTGGAGGCGGCGTTGCGCGCGGCGGCGGTCAAAGCGGCGGCGGCCAAGCGAAAGACGACAAAAAAGACGAAGGCGGCTCCGGCGTCGGAATGAAGACCGAACGGGGCGCCGCCGCGCTCCTCACACCGCCTCGGTGCGGTTCAGAGTCGTCGCGTCGATTCCGGCGGAGCCGCTGCGCTGGCGGATCTGGCGGGCGAAGCGCACCGGGCTTGGCAAATGCGACAGCAGCGCGCCCAGCTTGCCCAGCGACGCCGTCGCCTTGCCAACGCTCATCACATCGGCCAAACGGCGGTCCACGAAGGCCCAGGTCTCGGCGTGGTCGTCGGACTGGTCGTCCAGCCAATAGAAGGTCGCGGAGCTGACCACGGCGGCCAGCAACGCCCGCTTGGTGTAATGGTTGTAGTCGGTCGCCGTGTCCCCCGCCGCGAACCACAGCGAATCGACGGTGGCGTAGAGCAGCTTAAGGCCCAACCCGACATTCTGCGGCATGGCCAGATAGGACAATTGCCGCCGCTTGGCCTCGCGGTGCGGCTCCAACACCTCGAAATGGGTGCGGACGGCCAGAGCGATCTTTTCGCGGACCTTCAGGGCGTCAAGCGGCTGTGCGTCGAGTCGCGCCAGGGTCTCGGCGTCGGTCCAGGCGCTGAAATGGGCGACCGCGTCGGCGACGCCGCCGGGGAAGGCGCGCAGCGCGGCGGTGGAGTCCAGCCCGGCCTGATCGGCGCCGTCGCGCAGAGCCTGAAGGCTCCAGCCGTCAAAGGTGACGTTGGGCAGGGTCGCCAGCAAAAGCGCGTCGCGCAGTTGGTCGATGGTCATTCGCGGTCTCCCGCCCCCTTCAGGGCATCGGTGAGGTGATGGCTTTCCTCGACGGTGGCGAGGTGGCGCGTGTCGGTGACGCGGTCGATGTAGAGATGACCGTCGAGATGGTCGGCTTCATGCTGCACGACTCGGGCGTGGAATCCCTCGGCCACCCGGCTGATCGGCGCGCCATCCAACCCCACCCCGCTGTAGCGGATGCGGGTGAAGCGCGGCGCCAGCCCGCGCAGCACCGGAATCGACAGGCAGCCTTCCAACCCCAACTCCGTTTCATCGTCGAGCGGTTCGATCACCGGGTTGATGAGGACGGTGGGCGGGATCGCCTCCCCGCCGGATCGGTCGGGCGGCACGCGGAAGACGATCATCCTTACGGACTCGCCCACTTGCGGCGCAGCCAGACCAACGCCGGGCGCGTCCATCATCGTCTCGATCATGTCGGCGGCGAGCCGCGCGATGTCCGGGTCGGTCGGGTCGGCGACCGGACGCGCCACCGCGCGCAGCGCCGGGTTGCCCATCTGGGCGATCATCAACAAAGCCATGCCCTATTATCTGGGAGGCGACGCGCATCCGGCAACTGTTTCGCGGAGTCGGACGATGAAAACATCATCATCGTGGTCCACACGGCAGAAACGGCATGAACAGAGGACAGACAAGCCCAATCAACCGCGCAATGGCGGCGCAATCGCGACGTTGAACCTGCTGTCCGGCGTCTGCGTGGCGACCTTGCCGCATCGGCAAAGAGTCCTCTTCACAAGGCCGCGACAGCGTGCTACACACTGAACCACACAAGGGGTGCGCCCGCCGCGCATGCCTGTCTGTTGCTTGGTTGCAACACGACTCACTTGGAAGGGTGACGGTTAACGTGCAAGTTCTGGTCCGAGATAACAACGTCGATCAGGCCCTCCGCGCGCTCAAGAAGAAGATGCAGCGCGAGGGTATTTTCCGTGAAATGAAGCTGCGCCGTAATTACGAGAAGCCCTCGGAAAAGCGCGCTCGTGAGAAGGCGGAGGCGGTTCGCCGCACCCGGAAGCTTCTCCGCAAGCGGATGGAACGCGAGGGCTATTGATCGACAGGCGTCGTCAGGACGCCTGTGATTATGGGCGTGTTTCGGCGCGCCCAAGACCCCTTTGTGTCTTGCACCTGGACCGTCCCGTGAAGTTTCGCGTGGGCGGTTTTGGTGTGTCTGGAGTTTCGTTTGAGCGCCCTGGAGTGGCCTCGTTGCGGCGCGCGGTCGCCTTGACGCCCCCTCCCCAGCCCTCCCCCGCTGACGCGGGAGAGGGAGCCAGCGTCTGAAACGATGATCGTCCCCTCTCCCGCCCAGCGGGGGAGGGTTAGGGAGGGGGCATACGCCGCAGCCACTCCCAACATCCCCGCCATCCCCCTTGCCACCGGAAGGGTTGTCATGAGCGCCTCGAAGTCGATCACCCGTGTGTCCACCCCCGACCTGCGCGCCCGCAAGGGCGGCGAGCCAATCGTCTGCCTGACCGCCTACACCGCCCCGATGGCCCGCCTGCTCGACCAGCATGTCGATCTGCTGCTGGTCGGCGACTCGCTGGGCATGGTGGTTTATGGGCTGGACAGCACGCTGCCGGTCTCGCTCGACATGATGATCGCCCATGGCGCCGCCGTGGTCCGCGCGTCCGAACAGGCGTGCGTCGTCGTCGACCTGCCATTTGGCTGCTACCAGGAAAGCCCGCAGGCGGCCTTCCGCGCCTCGGCCCGCGTGATGCAGGAAACCGGCGCGCAGGCGGTGAAGCTGGAAGGCGGGTTGGAGATGGCCGAAACGGTGGCCTTCCTGACCGCGCGCGGCATCCCGGTGATGGGGCATGTCGGGCTGACCCCGCAATCGGTCAACACGCTGGGCGGCTACAAGGCGTTGGGCCGCGATCCGGCGGTGGCGGAGCGAATCGTCGCCGACGCCCGCGCCATCGCCGAGGCCGGGGCCTTCTCCCTGGTGCTGGAAGCGATCATGGAGCCGCTGGCCCGCCGCATCACCGAAGAGGTCGCGGTCCCGACCATCGGCATCGGCGGCTCGCCCGCCTGCGACGGCCAAGTGCTGGTGACGGACGACATGCTGGGGTTGTTCGGCCAGTTCCAGCCGAAATTCGTCAAGCGCTACGCCGAATTGGCAGACACCGTCACCCAGGCGGTCGCAAGCTACGCCGCCGAGGTCCGCGCCCGCAGCTTCCCCGGCCCGGAGCATTGCTTCGGCGTCAAAAAGCCCGCGACCACCAACGCGTAAGTCCGGCGGGGCTTGGCTGCGCTCACACCTCGGTCAACAAAAAGATCGAGGTGGCGCACAGCCACAGGCCGAACAGCAGAACGCAGCACATCACACGGGTCCACAGGCTGATCTGCATCTCGACCGGCGCGGTCTCGTCTAACTCATCCATGATCGGCGGCTCCGCTTGAGGGCCGACCCGGCGGAGCCGTTCCGCCGGGTCGTTGCATGGCCTCAAGCTCTAACGGAGCGGTGTGTCCCGTGTGTGTCGCGATGGGCGGCTTTGTGTAACCGAACGTAACCGTGCGGCGTCACAGCGCGCCCGCCTTCACAGCCCCACTTTCACAGCCCATCCACGACGAGCATCTTGAAATCGGCGGCGTCCTTGCGCGCCTCCCGCGCCTCGCGATACTCGGGGCTGTCGTAAAAGGCCTTGGCGGCGGCGTAGTCGGGAAATTCCAGGATCACCACGCGGCCCGGCTCCCAGCCGCCTTCCAACACCTCGGTCTGGCCGCCCCGGCTCAGGAAACGCCCGCCATTCTTGGCGATGGCGTTCGGCGTCAGCGTCTTGTAACGCTCGTAAGCGACACTGTCGGTGATGCGGACGTCGGCGATCACATAGGCGGGCATGGCGGAAAACTCCCAATGGATTGGTTCTGACGCAAAAAAGGCGCGAGGAGCCTAGCCCCTCGCGCCCGTTCCGGCAAATCTCGTCAGACGGAGAAGCCCTGTTAGGCGTCCATCGCCTTGACGACCTCTTCGGTGACTTTCTTGGCGTCGCCGAACAGCATCATGGTGTTGGGGCGGAAGAACAGCTCGTTCTCGACGCCGGCATAACCGGCGGCCATGCCGCGCTTGATGAAGAAGACCGTCTTGGCCTTTTCCACATCCAAAATCGGCATGCCGTAGATCGGGCTGGACGGATCGGTCTTCGCCGCCGGGTTGGTCACGTCGTTGGCGCCAATGACGAAAGCGACGTCCGCCGTGCCGAACTCGCGGTTGATGTCCTCCAGCTCGAACACCTCGTCATAGGGGACGTTGGCTTCGGCCAGCAGCACGTTCATGTGGCCGGGCATGCGGCCCGCGACGGGGTGGATGGCGTATTTGACCGAAACGCCCTCATGCTTGAGCACGTCGGCCATTTCGCGCAGGGCGTGCTGCGCCTGGGCGACCGCCATGCCATAGCCGGGCACGATGATGACCGACTGGGCGTTCTTCATGATGTACGCGGCGTCTTCCGGCGAACCGGCCTTGACCGAACCTTGCGGCCCGCCGCCGCCGCCCGCCGCCGCCGCGCCCGCCGCCTCGCCGCCGAAGCCGCCGAGGATGACGTTGAAGATCGAGCGGTTCATGCCCTTGCACATGATGTAGGACAGAATCGCGCCCGACGATCCCACCAGCGCGCCGGTGATGATGAGCAGGTTGTTTTGCAGGGTGAAGCCGATGCCGCAGGCCGCCCAACCCGAATAGCTGTTCAGCATCGAGATGACGACCGGCATGTCGGCCCCGCCGATCGGCAGGATCAACAGGAAGCCGAGCGCCAGCGCCGCGATGATGATGAGCCACATGGCGGCGGTCGCGTTCGACTGGACCAGCCAGACGATCAACAGCACGCTCAACACGCCCAGCGCCGCGTTCAGCGGGTGCTGCATCGGGAAGACCAGCGGCTTGCCCGTCACCAGCCCTTGCAGCTTGGCGAAGGCGACGATGGAGCCGGTGAAGGTGATCGCGCCGACGGCGGCGCCAAGCGCCATTTCGATCAACGACCCCTTGGCGATGGCCCCGGCGGAGCCGATGCCGTAGGCCTCCGGCGAGTAGAAGGCGGCGAGCGCCACGAAGACGGCGGCCAGACCGACCAGCGAGTGGAAGGCGGCGACGAGCTGCGGCAGGGCCGTCATCTCGATCTTCTTGGCGACGACGTAGCCGATGGCCCCGCCGATGGCGACGCCCAGCACGATCAGCCAATAGGATTGGACGATGGGCGAGGCCAGCGTGGTCAGGATGGCGATGGTCATGCCGACCATGCCGTAGATGTTGCCCTGACGCGAAGTTTCCGGGCTGGACAGGCCGCGCAACGCCATGATGAAGCAGATCGACGCGACCAGATAGAGAAGAGCGGACAAGGTTTCCATGGTTTTACTTGCCCTTCTTCTTGAACATGGAGAGCATGCGCTGCGTCACCAGGAAGCCGCCGAAGATGTTGACGCTGGCCAGAATGACGGCCAGGAAGCCCAACAGCTTGGAAAAACCGAACTCGGCGGGACCGGCGGCGATCAGCGCGCCGACGATGATGACCGACGAGACGGCGTTGGTGACGGCCATCAGCGGCGAATGCAGGGCGGGCGTGACGCGCCACACCACGTAATAGCCGACGAAGCAGGCCAGCACGAGAACGGTCAGGCCGGTGACGAAGAAGTTGCCATGACCACCGGCGGCCTCGGCGGCGGGGTGCGCCGCGTTGGCGACCTGGGCGGCCAACAGGTCGGCCTGCTGGCCAAGCGCCGCCAGATTGGCCTTCAACTCGGCGATGCGGGCGGTCAGTTGTGTCTGATCCATTGATGTCTCTCCTGGGGCGTCCCAATCAGCCGGTGAAGGCGGGATGAATGACGGCGCCGTCACGGGTCAGCGCGATGGCCTTCACAATCTCGTCGTCCCAGTTGATGGTGACGCCCTTGTCCTTGTCGTTCAACGCCGTCAACAGAGCCAGCAGGTTCTTGGCGTAGAGCAGCGAGGCGGATTCGGCGATGCGGCTCGGGTAGTTGGCGTGGCCGACGATCTTGACGCCGTTGGCGGTCACGACCGTCTCGCCCAGCTTGGAGCCTTCGACGTTGCCGCCTTGCTCCACCGCCAGATCGATCAGGACCGAACCGGGCTTCATCGAGGCGACATGCTCCGCCGTCACCAGGATCGGGGCCTTGCGGCCCGGAATCAGCGCGGTCGTGATGACGATGTCCTGCTTCTTGATGTGCTCGGCCACCAGCGCCGCCTGTTGGCGCTTGTAGTCGTCGCTCATCTCCTTGGCGTAACCGCCAGCGGTTTCCGCCTGCTTGAACTCGTCATTCTCAACCGCGACGAAGCTGCCGCCGAGCGACTGAACCTGCTCCTTCACCGCCGGGCGCACGTCGGTGGCCGACACGATGGCCCCCAGACGCTTGGCCGTGGCGATGGCCTGCAAACCGGCGACGCCGACGCCCATGATGAAGGCGCGCGCGGGCGGAACCGTGCCGGCGGCGGTCATCATCATCGGGAAGGCGCGGCCATATTCCCCCGCCGCGTCCACCACCGCCTTGTAACCGGCGAGGTTGGCCTGGGAGGACAGCACGTCCATCACCTGCGCGCGGGTGATGCGCGGCATGAATTCCATGGCGAAGGCGTTGACGCCAGCGGCGGCGTAGGCCTTCACATGATCGCGGCTGTTGTACGGGTTCAGGATGGCGAACAGCAGCGCGCCTTTTTTCAGCAACGCCAGCTCGTCAACCCCGTCCGACCCTTCCCCCGAAAGGAGCGGACGCTGCACCTTCAGCACGATGTCGGCGTCGTTCAGCGCCGACGCCGCGTCGGCGGCGATGGTGGCGCCGGCGGCCTCGAACACGGCGTCGGGAAGGCTGGAGCCGAGACCGGCCCCGCTTTCCACAACCACCTCAAGCCCGAGCGCCTTCAGCTTTTTCACCGTCTCCGGCGACGCCGCGACGCGAAGTTCACCCGCACGTCGCTCCTTGGGTATGGCGACTTTCATTATGTCCAACTCCCCTGCCTCAAATACGCCGATTCCCGGGTCATCGGCTTAGACGACGCGTACACATGCCGGATTTGTCTGACCTTGTGAAGTCAAACACTGTGATGGTACTACCAGCCAATTCACCGCGTCGCAACAAAGAGAATGGCTGTGTTGGCCGTAAGTAGCATTGTTTCCGAAGAAACAAGAAACCGGGCAACACATGAACCCGCTGTTCTATTGCTCCACCGTATCCCGCCACGCGGCGTGACGCTGCGCCGCAGACCGTGAATCGCTCTCCCCTCGGCAACGCCCGGCAGCCCCACGGAATCGCCCGCTTGCCATTCCCGCCGCCCGCCGATATCGTCCCGCCCCGTTCCCAAATGTTCTCTTTCTTGTGGTGAGGTTTCCATGTCCGATGTCGGCGGCATTGCGGCGGACCGTCTGAAATCCTTTGTCGAGCGCATCGAGCGCCTGGAAGAGGAAAAGAAGGGTCTGCAAGAGGACGTCAAGGAGGTCTACGCCGAAGCCAAAGGCACCGGCTTCGACACCAAGATCATCCGCCAGATCATCCGTCTGCGCAAAATGGACAAGGCCGACCGCCAGGAGCAGGAAGCCCTGCTCGACCTCTACAAGGAAGCCTTGGGAATGGTGGAGTAAGGGGCGCCCGCGCGCCCCCTCTCTTGCAACCCGCTTTTCACGCCGCCTTCGCCACCGCCCGCCCGGCCAGCCGGGCCATCACGTTGCCGATCAGCGCCAAGCCATGCCCGCCCTCCAGAGTCAGGATGGATTCGGGGTGGAATTGCACGGCGGCCACCGGCAAGCTCCGGTGTTCCAGCGCCATGACGCGGCCATCGTCGGTTTCCGCCGTCACCTGCAAGACGGCGGGCAGCGTGTCGCGGCGGGCGACCAAAGAATGATAGCGGCCCACCCGCAAACGGTCGGGCAAACCGTCGAACAGCCGCCCTCCCCCCAGCGCCCGCAGGGTTGACGCCTTGCCGTGCATCGGCTCGGCCACGTCCAGCGTCCCGCCGAACCCCTCGGCGATTCCTTGCAGCCCCAGACAGACGCCGAACACCGGCACGCCCAACTCCAGCGCCGCCGCCATGGTTCCGGCGACGTCGAAATCGCTGGGCCGCCCCGGCCCTGGCGACAGCACCAGAAGATCGGGCGGATCGGCGCGCAGAGCCGCCCGCGCGTGGCTGTGGCGCAGCGTCGTCACCTCCGCTCCGGTCTGGCGGAAATAGTCGCCCAGCGTGTGGACGAAACTGTCGTCGTGATCGACCAGCAGCACCCGTTTGCCCTGCCCGCTCCGCGCCGCCGCCGGTTTGGCCATCACGCGCAATTCCAGGGCGACTCCCCGCACAGCGTCGCGGAAGGCGGCGGCCTTCAGACGGCATTCGGCGTCCTCGGCGTCGGGGTCGCTGTCGGCCAACAGGGTGGCTCCGGCGCGGATGAAGGCGACGCCGTCCATCATGCGGATGGTGCGCAGCGTCAGGCCGGTGTCCATGCCGCCGTCGAAGCCAAGGCGGCCAAAGGCCCCGCCATACCAGCGGCGCGGCGATTTCTCGTTGTCCTCCAGAAACTGCATGGCCCAACGCTTGGGCGCGCCCGTCACCGTCACCGCCCAGGTGTGGGTGAGAAAGGCGTCCAGCGCGTCAAAACCGCCGCGCAACCGCCCTTCGACGTGATCGACGGTGTGGATCAGGCGGGAATACAGCTCGATCATCCGCCGTCCGATCACCCGCACCGATCCCGGCTCGCACACCCGCGCCTTGTCGTTGCGGTCCACGTCGGTGCACATGGTCAACTCCGCCGCGTCCTTGGCCGAGTTCAGCAGCGTCAGGATTTGCGCCGAATCGCCCAGCGCGTCGGCCCCGCGCGCCACGGTGCCGGAAATCGGGCAGGTCTCCACCCGCCCCGCCCCACCGCCGTTCGCCGCGCCGACCCGCACATACATTTCCGGGCTGGCGGCGACGAGAAACTCGCCCTGCCCCAGATTGACCAGCGCCTCATAGGGGGCCGGGTTGGCGGCGCGCAGGCGGCGGAACACCGTGGCCGGGCTGTCGGCGCAGGGTTCGGCGAAGGTCTGGCCGGGCACCACCTCGAACAGATCGCCGCGCCGGAAGGCGGCCTTGGCGGTTTCCACCACCCGCTGATAATCGCCCGGCGCGTGGTCCGCCTCCGCCGCCGCGTTGGTGTCGGGGCGGTAGGGATGGGCGCGCCCGCTGCGGGGCAGCCCCTGCGTGCTGACGCCATCGACCGTGAAGTCGTAGCGGAAACAACGGGCCACCCCGGCGGCGGGGTCGAGCGCGACCAGCTCGTCGGGCAGATACAGCACCAGATCGCGCTGGTCGTCGGGCCGCTCCAGCCGCAGGCGGATCGGCTCGAACTGGAAGGTCAAATCATAGCCGAACGCGCCATACAGGCCGAGAAACGGGTCGTCCGGCGCGGAAAACAGCCCGATCAAGGCGCGCAGCACGGAAAACACCGAGGGTTGACGGCTGCGCTCCTCCTCGGGGAACGGCCCGGCGGCCTTGCGGGTCAGCGCCGTAAGCCGACCCGGCGCTTGCTCCACCCCGACCAGCGCGTCCAACCCATCCAACGCGCGGAACAGGGCGGGCAGCAACACCCGGCCGCGCTCGTTCAGCGCGTCGATTCGCACCGTCCGCCCACGTGCCGTGACCGCCAGCGGCGGATCGACGAAGCCCAACGCGTGGCGGCGGTAACGGCCCGGCGCCTCCACCCCGCTGGACAGCAGCAGGCCCCGCCGCGTGTCCAGAGCCGTGATCAACGGATCCAGCGCGTTTTGGGGCGGCAGCGGCGCGCTTTGCCGGGTCACGGCCAGCCCGCCGCCGGTCTGGTAGCTCAACGAATCAAGATGGCGGGGATCGGCAAGGAAAAGATCGGGAGCGAACATCGGTGGCGTCTCCGGGGGGCGGTGGTTCTGGCGATCGACGCCACCCGGAGTTCCCGTTCGTACCCTTGTGCTTTTCGTTCCCACGAAAAAGGCCGCCCCGGTAACACCGGGCGGCCTTTGGTTCATGGTGCGCTCAAACGCACGCGTGGTTCTGGCCGACCCGATCTAAACGGGCCGCCACCAACGACGCGACAGGAGGAGCGAGGACGTGTTCATGGCAAACACTTCGCCACAACCCCGCCGGGATTGTCAAGGCCCGTTCAAATTGCAGCGCGCCCGAATCGAACGCGCGGCAGATGTCAGATTGGCAACATCTTGGTGACGCTCCGCCGCCGCCGTCCGGCTTTGTGATAAGAAAATTTGCGGGTGTCGGTCGGGAAATTGCCTGAAATGGGAACAAAGCCGGACATTTGATTTCCCGCATGCAGAAGCGGCGCGAGGATAATCGAACCACCACCACCAAAGGGATGCCAGAGGGCGACGTCTCAGTTACCGCATTTAAATTTAATGCACAAAATTTTGTCAGGTGACTATAATCGTAAAAATCGCTGCAAATTATAGGAACTCTGTTCCTGTAAGGATGGGGGGCTGAGAATGCGTGATCGTCTGCGTCATTTGGCGCTGTTGACCGGCGCCTTGGCGATTCTGCCGTTTCACGCCAAAGCCGACTACCCGGAACGGCCCATCACCATGATCGTTGCCTATGGCGTCGGTGGACAAACCGACATCACGGCGCGCAGCTTGGCTCCCTTCATTGAAAAGCATCTGGGTCCGGGCGCCCGCGTCATCACGGTGAACAAGCCGGGCGCGGGTGGTGAAATCGGCTTTGCCGCGCTGGCGGACGCCAAACCCGACGGCTACACCATCGGCTTCATCAACACGCCGACGATCCAGACCATCCCCATTGAGCGGCGGGCGCGCTTCACGCTCGACCGGCTGACGCCGCTGGTGAACATCATCGACGATCCCGGCGTCCTCATCGTGCGCAACGACAGCCCTTACAAAACGCTGGCCGATCTCGTCGCCCACGCCAAGGCCAATCCGCTGAAGGTCAGCATCGCGTCCACTGGCGTCGGGTCGGACGATCACCTCGCCATTTTGGCCCTGCAACGCCAGTCCAAGGCGCAATTCCTGCACATTCCCTTCACCACCAGCATCGACAATTACCGCGCCATGCTGAACGGCAACACGGCGGCCTCGGCCACCAACATCGCCGAAGCGCTGCGTGGGGTGCAATCAGACCCGGTGCGTGTTTTGGGGGTGATGGCCGCCGCCCGCTCGCCGATGGCGCCAAACGTGCCGACCTTTCAGGAGCAGGGCTACAACATCGTCATGGGATCGATGCGCGGCTTGGCCGCGCCCCAGGACCTTTCGGATGAGGTGAAGACCAAACTGGTCGACGCCATCACCAAGGCCGCCAACGATCCAGGATTCCGCAAGATCGCCGAGGACACCTTCCAGCCCCTGCGCGTGCTCGATCCTGTCACCTTCGCCACGGAGCTGCGGGCGGGCGACGATGATTTCCGCGCGCTGTGGACCGAAGCCCCCTGGCTCGCCCGATAAAGCAAAACTCTGAAAAGCGCCCCTCCGCCGCGTCAGCGGCGGGGGATTGATCCCGCAGTCGGCAGCGACAGACCCAAGGCCCCACGCGTCAGCGACCAGGCGGCGGGCAACAGCGAGGCGGCGATCACCGCGCCCACCGCCGCGTCCGGCCACCCATCGGCCAACGCCCAAACCCCAAGCAATCCCATCATCCCTGCGGCTTGCGGCAGCAGATCCCCGCGCGCGCACAGCCACACTGATCGCAGCGACAGCGTCCCCCGCCGCCCAGCGAACAGCAGGGTCGCCATCGACAGGCTGACGCCGATCACCACCAGCAAGGCCAAACTGGCCAGCGGCGCGTCGGGCGCGCCCGCGCCGATCACCGCGCGCCCAGCCGTCACCAGAACCCAGACCACCGCCCCGGCCAGAACCGCCCCCTGAAGCAACGACAGCCGCGCCCGCGTTTCCAGTGAGCGCCCCATCGTCGCCAGACTGACGCCGTAGGTCGCGGCGTGGTTCAACGCCAGCAGCGCCACCGCCCACAGCGCCACCGCCTGGGTGCGGGTGGCGGCGATGAGCAGGAACGCCCCCATCACCGCGCTGACCATCATCGCCGTGCGCAAGGTGCGGCGAAAATCGGCCTGACCACCGCCGCGCCGCCCACCACCGCCGCCACCACACGCGCCGCCGCCGCAACCGCCGTCCATGTCCGTCCCCTCGCAAAAGCCCTGCGCGTAAGATAGGCGTCGGCCACCGTCGCGTCCATCTTCATCAGTTTTTCCTGATTGAACAACGCGCCCACACGCGGCCCCTCCCAATGATCCGAGTCACCCCCATATTCCGTGTTGGGGCGGCGCCCAGGAAACGACGACGGAGCGGTAATGTCCGCAAGGCAGGCGTTTCCATACGGTCCGTTACGGAAGACCCTTGGTTGCCGGATGTTCCTTGCTTTTTGCGGATCGGCCCATGACGGGCGTGGACACATACGACAGCCTTCATTACCTTTTTGCAGGTCGAACAAAATGACGGCCCAGCAATAAAGCCCGGCCGCCGACGCTTGGAAGGGATGGGGACGATGGCTCTGGCGCCTGTGTCATTGGCAAACGTGTCGCTTGACGACAAATACGCGCTCGAACAGGGGCGCGTTTACCTCACCGGCACCCAAGCGTTGGTGCGTCTGCCGATGATGCAGCGCCAACGGGATCTGTTGGCCGGGCTGAACACCGGCTGTTTTATTTCCGGTTATCGCGGATCGCCGCTGGGCGGGTTCGACCAGAATTTGTGGAACGCCCGCAAATTCCTGGAAAAGAACCACATCCAATTCCAACCCGGCGTGAATGAGGAGTTGGGCGCGACCGCCGTTTGGGGCAGCCAGCAGGTCGGCATGTTCAAGGGCGCCCGATACGACGGCGTCTTCGCCATGTGGTACGGCAAGGGGCCGGGCGTTGACCGCTCCGGCGACGTCTTCAAGCACGCCAACGCGGCGGGAACCTCGAAAAACGGCGGCGTGCTGGTGCTGACCGGCGACGACCACAATTCCAAATCCTCGACCTTCCCGCACCAGTCCGAACACGCCTACATGCACGCGATGATTCCGGTGCTGAATCCGTCGGGCGTGCAGGAGATTTTGGATTACGGCCTGATCGGCTGGCAGATGAGCCGCTTTTCCGGCTGCTGGATCGCCATGAAGACGATCGCCGAGACGGTGGACAGCTCGGCGTCCGTCTACATCGACCCGCACCGCGTCAGCCCGATCATTCCCGCCGATTTCCCGATGCCCGCCGGGGGCCTGAACATCCGTTGGCCCGATCCGCCGCTGGAGCAGGAACACCGGCTGATGAAGCACAAGCTTTACGCCGCGCTCGCCTTCGCCCGCGCCAACAAGCTGGATCAAGTCGTGCTGTCCAGCCCGCGCCCGCGTTTCGGAATCGTCACCACCGGCAAGAGCTATCTGGACGTTCGCCAAGCCTTGGACGAACTCGGCATCACGGAGGAGATGGCGGCCGATTGGGGCATCACCGTCTACAAGGTCGGCATGCCCTGGCCGCTGGAGCGCGACGGCGTCCGCCATTTCGCCGAAGGGCTGGAGGAGATCGTCGTCGTCGAGGAAAAGCGCGCGGTCATTGAAAACCAGCTCAAGGAACAGCTTTACAACTGGAATTCCGACGTCCGCCCGAAGGTCGTCGGCAAGTTCGACGAGGCCGGTGAATGGATTCTGCCCAGCGCGGGCGAGCTGTCCCCCGCCCAGATCGCCGTGGTGATCGGGCGGCGCTTGCAGCGCTTCATCGACAATGAAAACCTCGCCCGCCGCATCGCCTTCCTCGACGCGCAGGAGCAGCAAAAGGCCCATGTCGCCCGCGTCGTGCGCAAGCCGACCTTCTGTTCGGGCTGCCCGCACAACACCTCGACCGTGGTGCCGGAGGGCAGCCGGGCCTTGGGCGGCATCGGCTGCCATTACATGGCGACCTGGCTGGACCGCAAGGCCGACACCTTCACCCAGATGGGCGGCGAGGGTGTGCCGTGGGTCGGCCAAGCCCCCTTCACCGACGAAACCCACATCTTCGCCAATCTGGGCGACGGCACCTATTTCCATTCCGGCATCCTGGCGATCCGTCAGGCCATCGCCGCCAAGGTGAACATCACCTACAAGATCCTGTTCAACGACGCCGTCGCCATGACCGGCGGCCAGCCCTTTGACGGCACGCAGACCGTCCAATCCATCGCCCAGACCCTGCGGGCGGAGGGCGTGACCCGCATCACCGTCGTCACCGACGAGCCGGAAAAATACGGCATCAACAGCGGCCTGCCGCAATTCACGGCGGTGGAGCACCGCGACGATCTGGACCGCGTGCAGAAGGAACTGCGCGAGGTCGGCGGCACCAGCATCCTGATTTATGACCAGACCTGCGCCACCGAAAAGCGCCGCCGCCGCAAGCGCGGCAAGATGGTCGATCCGGCCAAGCGCGTGGTCATCAACGAGCTGGTGTGCGAAGGCTGCGGCGATTGCTCGACCAAATCATCCTGCGTGTCGGTGATCCCGCTGGAGACCGAGTTCGGGCGCAAGCGCCAGATCGATCAATCCTCCTGCAACAAGGATTTCTCCTGCACCAAGGGCTTCTGCCCCAGCTTCGTCACGGTCGAGGGCGGTCAGTTGCGCAAACCCAAGCCCGCCGCCGCCAAGGCGGTGGACAGCGCGCCGCTGCCCACCCCGACCCTGCCGACCTTTGACAAGACCTGGGGCCTGTATGTCACCGGCGTCGGCGGCACCGGCGTCGTCACCATCGGCGCGCTGCTCGGCATGGCCGCGCACATCGAGGGCAAGGGCGTCGGCGTGCTCGACATGACCGGGCTGGCGCAAAAGGGCGGCGCCGTCACCAGCCACATCCGCATCGGTCAGACGCCGGAAGACATTCATTCCGTCCGCATCGCGGCGGGCGGGGCCGACGCGGTTCTAGGCTGCGACATCGTCGTCGCGGCGGCGGGCGACGGGCTGTCGAAGATGCGGGCGGGCCACACCCGCGCCGTGGTCAACACCCACGACGCCATCACCGCCGATTTCATCAAAAAGCCGGACATGGTGATCCCCGTCCGCGATCTGGTCGGCGACATCCGCAAGGCCTGCGGCGGCGACGCCATGGTCGACGCGCTGGACGCCTCGAAACTCGCCACCGGCCTGTTGGGCGACAGCGTTTACGCCAACCCCATCCTGATGGGCTACGCCTGGCAAAAGGGGCTGATCCCGCTGACCGAGGCCGCGATCCTCAAGGCCATCGAACTGAACGGCGTGTCGATCAAACTGAATCTCGACGCCTTCCAGTGGGGCCGTCGCGCCGCCGTCGATCTGGCCGCCGTCCAGGCCGCCGCCGCCCCGCCCGCCCCGGTGGAGGTCGGAAACGCCTCCCTCCTGCTCGACCAGCGCCGTTTCTCCGACAGCCTGGAGGAGATCGTCGAGCGGCGCACCCGCTTCCTGACCGACTATCAGGACAGCGCCTACGCCGCCCGTTATCACGCGCTGGTCGATTGGACCCGTCGGGTCGAGGGGCAGAAAATCCCCGGCTCCACCGCTCTGACCGAAGCCGTCGCCCGCGCCCATTTCAAGCTGCTGGCCTACAAGGACGAGTATGAGGTCGCCCGCCTCTACACCGACAGCGGTTTCCTCGAAAGCGTCCAGCGCCAGTTCGAAGGCGACTGGAAGCTAACCTTCCATCTGGCCCCCCCGGCGCTGGGCGAGGTCGGCGAGGATGGCGGCGAGCCGAAAAAGAAGACCTTCGGCCCCTGGATGCTGCCGGTCCTGCGCCTGCTGGCCAAGGGCAAGCGCCTGCGCGGCACCCGCTTCGACCCCTTCGGCCGCACGGAGGAGCGCCGCCAGGAACGTCAACTGATCGCCGATTACGAGGCGGTGATGGGCGAAATCCTGCACAGCCTGACCCGCGACACGCTGGCCCTGGCCCTGGAAATCGCCGCCCTGCCGATGGAGATGCGCGGCTACGGCCCAATCAAGGCCCGCAACGTCGCCATCGCCAAGGCCAAGGAAGCCAAACTGCTGGACGCCTTCCGCAACCCGGCGAAGGCCCCGGCGATGGCGGCGGAGTAACCGCCATTACCCCGGCGACGACGGCGCAACTGCGCCGCCCAAGCCACCATTGATCGAACCGGCGTGGAGGACAATGATCCCCCACGCCGGTTTCCTTTTTCCCCCATTCGCCATCAACCGCCCTCCGCCCGCCCCTCGGTCAGAAAGTCGATGAAGGCGCGGATGCGGGCGGCCAGATGGGGGTGGCTGGCGTAGACGGCGTGGATGGGTTCGATGTCGTTCGGGTTGAACGATTCCAGCACAGGAACCAACCGCCCCGCCTCGATGTCGGGTTGGACGTGGAAGCGCCCGACCCGCGCCAGACCGACCCCGGCGACGCACAGCGCGCGCACGGTCGGGCCGTTGTTCGCCTCGAAATTTCCCCGGACGGAGCGCGTGAAGAGGCGGCCCGTGGCGGGGTCGCGGAAGGGCCACTCCTCCCAGCTTTGCCGGAAATTGAAGGTCAGCCCGTTGTGGCGGTCGAGATCGTCGGGCGTCAGCGGCTCGCCCCGACGGTCCAGATAGGACGGGGCGGCGACGATCACCCGGCGGCTTTCCATCAGCTTGCGCGCCTTCAACGCCGTGTCGGGCAGCGCGCCCACGCGGATGGCGATGTCCGTCCGCTCCCCCACCAGATCGATGATTCCGTCGGTCAGCGACAGATCAAGCTGAACGTCGGGGTAGCGCGCCAGAAAATCCGGCAGCAGCGGCACGATGAACCGCACCCCGAAGGCCACAGACGCGCTGACCCGCAAACGCCCGCGCGGCAGCGCCGCCCCGCCGAAGGCGACGGCCCGTTCGGCCTCCCGGATTTCCTCCAGAATGCGCTGCGCCCGTTCCAGATAGAGTTCGCCCTCCGGCGTCAGGCTCAGGCTGCGGGTGGAGCGCGCCATGAGGCGGGTTCCCAACCGTTCCTCCAACCGCGACACCAGCTTGCTCACCGCCGAAGGGGACAGGCGCAACGCCCGCCCCGCCGCCGAAAAGCTGCCCAGGGTCGCCGCGTGGACGAAAACCTCCATCTCTCCGGCGGCGTTGTCCATAGCCTCACTTTTGAATTCAAATCACAGATGTTTCAATCTTATCGGCTCTAATCGGGGGAACGCCAGTCCGTCATAGTCGGCGTCAATCGCAACCGGCCAGCCTCAAGCGGCCCGCCGGACCCATTTTCAGGACGCCGATCATGCCCCTTGCCCTCTTCGCCCTGACGATCGCCGCCTACGCGATCGGCACCACGGAATTCGTCATCGTCGGGCTGTTGCCCACGGTGGCGGAGGATCTGCGCATCGACCTGCCGCTCGCCGGGTTGATCGTCAGCGTTTACGCCCTTGGCGTCACCTTCGGCGCGCCGGTCCTCACCGCCCTGACCGGGCGGATCCCCCGCAAACGCCTGCTGCTCGGTCTGATGGCGCTGTTCGTCGTCGGCAACGGCATGGCGGCGCTCAGCCCGTCCTACGCGCCGTTGCTGGCCGCGCGCGTGCTGTCGGCTTTCGCCCATGGCGTGTTCTTTTCCGTCGGCGCCACCATCGCCGCCGATCTGGTGCCGGAAGACCGGCGGGCCTCGGCCATCGCCATGATGTTCATGGGGTTGACCGTGGCCATCGTCACCGGCGTGCCGCTGGGCACGCTGATCGGCCAGAATTTTGGTTGGCGGGCGACCTTCGCCGCCGTCGCCGGGCTGGGCGTGATCGCCTTCGCCGCCATCGCCCTGCTGCTGCCCGCCCGTCTGCGCATGGCCCCCCCAGCCAGCATCGGGGACCAAGTTCGGGTGCTGGGCAGCGGGCGGTTGCTGATCGTCTTCGCCATGACCGCGCTTGGCTATGGCGGCACCTTCGTCACCTTCACCTATCTGGCGTCGGTCCTGCAACAGATCACCGGCTTCGCCGAATCCTCGGTCAGCGTCATTCTGGTGCTGTATGGCGTCGCCATCGCGCTGGGCAACATCGCGGGCGGGCGGTTGGCCAACCGCAATCCGGTTCGGGCGTTGGCCGGTCTGTTCGTGGCGCAGGCGCTGGTTCTGGCCCTGTTCAGCGTCACCGCGCCGTCGCCCTGGCTGGCGGTGCCAACGCTGGCGGCGCTGGGCTTCCTGTCCTTCGCCAACGTGCCGGGGCTTCAGATCTATGTGGTCCAACTGGCCCAATCCGTGCGCCCCACGGCGGTGGACGTCGCCTCGGCCCTGAACATCGCCGCCTTCAATCTGGGGATCGCCGCCGGAGCCTGGATCGGCGGTCTGGTCGTCGCCTCGCCCCTGGGACTGGGGGCCACGCCCTGGGTTGGCGCGATTCTGGTCGCCGTCGCCCTGTTGCTGACCCTGTGGAGCGGCCGTCTCGACCGCCGCGCGTCCTTTGCTCTGGCCGCTCAGGCGGCGTGACCCGGAGCGGCCATGGCGACAAGGGGCGTCTGCAAATCCAGGGCAACGAAGTCAGGTTAACGTGGCCGCACTTCAAAACCGGAAAATGACATTGAACACGGATAAACACGGATGCCGACTGCGTCGGCCCACGGATGAACACGGATCAGGGGAAATTATTTATCCGTGTTCATCCGTGGATATCCGTGTTCATCCGTGGATATCCGTGTTCATCCGTGTCTCAGGTACGTCTTCCAGGTTGGTGACGTTACGTTAACCTGACTTCGTTGCCCTGTCTGCAAATCAGACGCCCCTTGTCGCTCACTCCAACCCGATGTCCGCCCCCAGCGCCGGGGCGATGAAGCGTTGGAGTTGGCCGACGATCTGGCTGGCATGCTCCGCCCCCTGCCGTTCGGCGGTGGCGGCGTCGCCCGCTTCGATCACCGCGATCATCGCGTCGTGTCCGTGGACGAACTCCTGCGGCAAGGCGTCCTGGTAACTGCGGTAATAGAGGCGCAGCAGGCGCATGCCATCGTTCAGCAGACGCTCGAACAGGTCGGTGTAATAACGGTTGCCCCCCGCCCGCGCGATGGCGAGGTGGAAGTTGCGGTTGCTTTCCAGCATGGCGATGGCGTCGGACGCGGCGACGGCGGCGGCGAAATCGGCCTGGGCCGCCCGCATCCGCTCCAGATCCTCCGGCGTCCGCCGCAGCGCCGCCAGACGCCCGGTGACGCGGTACATCAGCGTCAGCGCGTCGAGGTAATGCGGCACCCCGTCGAAATCCAGGACCGTCACCACCGTGTTGCGATTCGGCAAGGTCGTCGCCAGCCCTTCGGCGACCAGCCGTTGCAGGGCCTCGCGCACCGGGGTGCGCGACATGCCGAACCGCGCCGACAGCTCCGTCTCATCCAACCCGGCGCCAGGCGCCAGAGTCATGTTGAGGATGTCGGCCTTCAGCGCGTCGTAAATTTTCTGCGGGCCGCCGCCGCGCCGGGGGGTGTCGTTCGTCATGCTGATCTTCTTAGCTTGACGGCGCGGCCATTTCAAATATACAAATTGGATACAAGCAATCACCCCCCGGACAGGAGTTCACGCCGCCATGGATCCTCGCCAACGCTGGAAAGGGGTTTTCCCCGCCGTCACCACGCAGTTCCGCGATGATTTCTCGCTGGACGCGGCGGCCACCGCCAAGGTCATTGGCGCGCTGATCGACGACGGCGTGTCGGGTCTGGTGGTCGGCGGCACGGTCGGCGAAAACACCGCGCTGACCCTGGCCGAAAAGCAGGAGCTGGTCGAAACGGCGGTCGCCGTGTCGGCGGGCCGCGTGCCGGTGATCGTCGGCGTGGCCGAATACACCACCGAATTCGCGGCGACGACGGCGCGCATGGCGGCCAAGGCCGGGGCGCACGGCCTGATGGTGCTGCCCGCCATGGTCTATCCGGCCAAGCCGCGCGAAACGCTGGTGCATTTCCGGGGCGTGGCGTCGGCGACCGATCTGCCGATCATGCTGTACAACAACCCGCCCGCCTACCGCACCGACGTCACGCCGACCATGCTGGCCAGCCTGACCGACGTGGACACCATCGTGGCGTTCAAGGAATCCTCGGGCGACACCCGGCGCATCGTGGACGTCCGCAACATGACCGGCGACCGCTTCATCCCGCTGTGCGGTTTGGACGATGTGGTGGTCGAAAGCGTGCTGTTGGGCGCGGTCGGCTGGATTTCCGGCATGTCCAACATCTTCCCGCGCGAAGGCGAAACGCTGTTCCGTCTGGCCCGCGACCGCCGTTTGGACGAGGCGCTGCCGATCTATGATTGGTTCATGCCGCTGCTGCATCTGGACGCCCGCCCCGATCTGGTGCAGGGAATCAAGCTGGCCGAGCACATCGCCGGTCGCGGCAGCCTGCTGACCCGCCCGCCCCGCCTGCCGCTGGAAGGCGCGGAGCGCGACGAGGTGGAGGCCATCGTGCGCAAGGCGCTGGCCACCCGCCCGGCCCTGCCCGATGTTGGGTTGCCGCCGCTGGCCCAGTGACGGGCTGACGCAGAGTCCGGCCCGCAACAGAGTCTGGTTCGAGTGGGGGGAGTCGCCGCATCATGCACATCCTGGTCGTTGGCGGGGGGATCATCGGGGTGGCCGCCGCACACGCGCTGCTCGACAACGGCCATGCGGTGACGATCCTCGACCGAACCGGCTTTGGCGCGGAGGCGTCGGGGCGCAACGCCGGTTGGATCGCCCACAACGACATCCTGCCGCTGGCCGGGCCGAAGGCGTGGCGCAATCTGCCGCGCTGGCTGGCCGACCCGCTGGGGCCGTTGACCATCCGCCCGTCCTACGCGCCCCGCATCCTGCCCTGGATGCTGCGTTTCGCCGCCTCCTCCACCCCGCGACGGATCGAGGCATCGACTCTGGCCATCGCCGCGCTGAACGGGGCCTCGTTGCCCGCGTGGCGGCGGCGGCTCGACGCGCTGGATCTCGGCGGGCTGCTGCGCCCGCGCGGGCAATTGTCGGTGTGGACCGATCCCGCCGCCTTCGCCCGTTTCCCGGCCTTGGCCGAACGGCAACGCGGCTTCGGCGTGTCAGTGGACATCCTGTCCGCCGCGCAGGTCGCCGCGCTGGAACCGGCCTTCGCCCGCGCGGCGGCGGCGGGAACCATCGTCGGCGGGGCGCTCTACCCCGATGGCCCGCACGTCGCCGACCCGGCGCTGTTGACCGAAACGCTGGGCAAAATGGCGCTGGAGCGCGGCGCCCGGCTGGTGAACGCGCAGATCCAGGGCTTTGAGGACGCGGCGGGCCGCGTGACCGCGCGGTGCGACGGCGGGGTGTCGATCACGGCGGATCGCGCGGTTCTGGCGCTGGGCGCCTGGTCGAAGCCGCTGGCGGCGATGGTCGGCGACGCCGTGCCGCTCGACACCGAACGCGGCTACAACGTCACCACCGCGCCCGGCGCGCTCGGCCTGAGCCGCCCGGTGATGTATGAGGGGCATGGCTTCGTCACCTCCCCGCTCGACAGCGGCGACCGCATCGGCGGCGCGGTGGAGTTCGCCGGGCTGGACGCCCCGCCGAATTACGCGCGGGTGGACGCGCTGCTGGGCAAGCTGCGCCGTTTCCTGCCGGAGTTGGGCGCGGTGGAGGGGGTGCGGCGGCTGTGCTTCCGCCCGTCGATTCCCGACAGCCTGCCGGTGATCGGCCCGGCCTCCCGCCTGCCCGCCGTCATCCACGCCTTTGGCCATGGCCATTACGGGCTGACCCAGGCCGCCGTCACCGCCGAGCTGGTCGCCGCGCTGATCGACGGGAAAAGCCCCGCCCTGCCGCTCGCCCCCTACGCCCCCACCCGCTTCTGAAGAGGCATTTCGCCATGGCCCGCCACAGCTTCTTTTGCATCGACGGTCACACCTGCGGCAACCCGGTGCGCGTCGTCACCGGCGGCAGCGTCCCCATGCTGAAGGGCGCCACCATGTTCGAGCGCCGCCAGGAGTTTCTGGCCGACCATGACTGGATTCGCCTGTCCTTGATGTTCGAGCCGCGCGGCCACGACATGATGTCCGGCTCCATCCTCTACCCGCCGACGCGGGAGGATTGCGACGTCGGCATCCTGTTCATCGAAACCTCCGGCTGCCTGCCGATGTGCGGCCATGGAACCATCGGCACCGTCACCACCATCATCGAACATGGGCTGGTGACGCCGAAGACGCCGGGGCTGCTGCGGCTCGACACCCCGGCGGGGCTGGTGGAGGCGCGTTACATCCAGAACGGCCCCTATGTGGACAGCGTTCGGCTGACCAACGTTCCCTCCTTCCTGCTGGGTCGGGGCTATGAGGTCGAGGTTCCCGGCCTGGGGCCGATCACGGTGGACGTCGCCTTTGGCGGGAATTTCTACGCGATTGTCGAACCGCAAGCCGGTTACGCCGATCTCGCCGATCTGCAACCCTCGCAAATCCTCGATTATTCGCCCAAGCTGCGCGCCGCCTTCAACGCCCGGCACAGCATCGTCCACCCGACCAACCCGGCGCTGAACCGCTTGACTCATGTGCTGTGGACCGGCAAGCCGACGACGCCCGACGGTTCGGCCCGCAACGCCGTGTTCTATGGCGACAAGGCCATCGACCGTTCCCCCTGCGGCACCGGCACCTCGGCGCGGATGGCGCAGTTGCACGCGCTGGGCCGTCTGAAACAGGGCGAGGATTTCGTCCACGAAAGCATCATCGCGTCCAAATTCATCGGGCGGGTCGAGGGAACCACCGAGGCCGGCGGCCTTCCGGCGATCATCCCGTCGATTGAAGGCTGGGCGCGCGTCACCGGCTACAACACGATTTTCGTCGATGACCGCGATCCCTATTGGAAGGGCTTTCAGGTCGCCGACGTCCCCTGAGCCAAGCGCCCCACAAGACTGAACGCCCAAGACGCCGCCGGTTGTTCAACGACCGGCGGCGTCAGGCGTCTTTGACCCACATGGGAAAGCGCAGCAGGAAGCGGGTGCCCGGCCCGTCCGCGCTGTCCAGCGCGATGGATCCCTTCATCGTCGTCGCCATGATGTTGGCGCAGATGCTCAGGCCCAACCCACTGGCCCCCAACCCGCGCTTGGTGGTGAAGAAGGGATCGAAGACGCGGTTGCGGATGTCGGGCGGAATGCCCTTGCCGTCGTCGCTGTAGCGCATCGTCACCCAACCCGCCGACGCTTCCTCGGCGATCAAGAGGATGCGCCCCTCCTGCCCCTCGTCATAGGCGTGAACCAGGGCGTTGATGATCAGATTGGACAGCACCTGCGCGAAGGAACCGGGGTGGCCGTCGATCTCCAGGCCGGGCGGAATGTCAGTCGTCACCGTGACCTTGGTCTTGCGCAGGCGCGGTTGCAGGCTGAGCAGCACCTCATCCACATAGGCGGCGAGATCGAAGACCCGCTGTTCACCGCTGGCCTGATCGACCGCCACCTGCTTGAAGCTTTGGATCAAATTGGCGGCCCGTTCGATGTTCGACAGAATCATCCGGGTGGTTTCCCAGGCGACATCCAGAAACCCTTGGAAATCGCTGCGCTTCACCCGGTTGGCGTCGAACAGCGCGCGAATCTTGACCACCTCCTCGTCCAGATGGGAAATCGCGGTCAGGGTCACGCCGATGGGGGTGTTCACCTCATGCGCCACCCCGGCGACCAATTGCGCCAGTGACGCCATCTTTTCCGCCTGAATCAGGCTGGCTTGCGCGTCGCGCAACTCCTCCTCCGCCCGCTTGCGCGCGGTGACGTCCAGCGCGACGGTGACGATGTGCGTGACCTCCCCCGCTTCGTCAGTCAGGGGCATTTTGGTGGTCAGCCAATCACGCCGCCGTCCCTTGGCGTCTTGGCCGCTTTCCTCGAAAAAGGGAACGCCCTGGCCACTTTCGATCACCAAACGATTCAGGCTCTCGGCCCGATCCGCCGTCGGGCCACGGTCGGGAACCGTTGGCGAGGCGCCGTGGATCTCGCGGAAAGACCGATTGGTCAGCAGAATGACGCCGTCGCGATCCCGCACATCAATCAGCGCGGGCATCGAATCGATCACGCCGGTCAGAATTTCCCGGCTTTGGCGCACCGCCTGATCGGCGTTCACCCATTTGGTGATGTCGGTGAAGGTGCGGAGTTGCCCGCCGTCCGGCTGCGGAACGACGCGAACCTCCAGGATGCGGCCATCATGCTGGGGGCGGACATAAATGCACTCGCGATTCGGACGGGCCGTCCTGTCCAGCACGTATTTGAGCTTTGCGTCGATGTCATCGCCAAAATCTGGCGCGTCCGCCGGAAGAAAAAGCCTGCCACTTTCAAGCTGAAAACGAGTACTCTCCTCCATCGTCTTGAAATTTTTCGCCAAATGTTCAGGAACATCCGTAAGTTCCAGCAATTTTTTATTGTACATGATCGACCGGAGATCCCGGTCATACAAGATAAAACCCTGGCCAATATTGTCGAGAATCAGCCGCAAGGTTTCCCGTTTGTCGGCCAACTCGTCCTCACCACGCTTGCGCTCGGTGATGTCGATGTGGGTGCGGACAAAGCCGCCCCCCGGCAGCGCGCGCGTGCGTATTTCCAGGATTCGACCGTCCGGGCGCCGGTGTTCGTGCCGGGCGCGGTCAGCGCAACGGGCGAGTTCCAACTGCTCGGCGACAATCGCGGCGGTGTCGCCCGGGCCAAACTCCCCGCGCTCGGCCAGACACTGAAGAAAATCAAAAAAATCCCTAACCGCCACGCTGTTCGGCGGCAGCCCATACAAATCCAGCAACGGCCCGTTGAGCGCCAAAATCGTCAGGTCGGCGGCGACCATGACAACGCCCTCATCCATATGCTCCAACAGGACCGACAAGCGGTTCTGAGCATCATCCAGCGAAGGCGCCGATCGGGCAGAAGCGGGCAAGAGCAAGGGACCACACGCCGTTGATGGGGTCGGAAAGGCGTCGCGACGGTTGCAGTGTAGCAGGCTCAACCGCTCCTGCCGAGAGGCGGAGCATGGGGCGAAACGGCGAAATTGTTCGTATTGCACATCAAAGACATTTGTCCGGTATTTTAATAAATTGGGAACTCTTGCGTTGGTAGGCTGTTGTGAGTCAAGAATCAGACATCTCCAGCCAACGGACCCGACCGCCCTTGTCCACGCTCCTCGCCCTGCCATCGCCATCGAGCGCGCAAAGCCCCTCCGGGCTGGCGAAGCTGCGGCAGATGTTGGCGAGCGACGCCCCGGCGGTCCAACCGATCCGCCGCGTCCCCGGCGAGGATGAGCGCAAACGCTCCTCCTCCGACCAACCGCTGGAGGCGACCGACGAGGCGCTGCGCCGCAGCGGTCAGACCGGAACCGATGAGACTCGCGCCGCCAGCCGATCCACCGGCGGCGCGTCGAGCGGCTTCGCCATCGGCGGCGGCGCCAGCGCGGCCAACGGCCCGGTGTCTCCCGGCCCCACCCCGCAGACCGCACTGCCCAACGCCGGTTTCATCACCCAAAGCCTGCACCAGGAAGTCGTCGGTCAGGGGTTGCACATCGAACCCTGGACCGACGCCATCGACGCCTACCGCCGGGCCGACGCCGGGGTGAACACGCCGCTGGTCACGCAGATCGCGGTGTAAAAGGGTGTAAAAGGCGCGGCGGAAACGGAAACGGCGACCAACGGTCGCCGCTCCAAACACACCCTTCCAAACATCAACCCCGACTCAATCGCCGTCCGCCGTCGCCGAACCGTGCGGAGTCGCCGCCGCCGGGCGGCCATGGATCAGGCGATCAATGGCGTTGCCCAAATCCTCCATGTAAAGATACAGCGTCGGCGTGATGTAGAGCGTCAGCACCTGCGACACGCACAGGCCGCCGACCACCGCCAGACCCAGCGGTTGCCGCAGTTCCGCCGCCGCGCCATGGGCGATGGCGATGGGCAGCGTCCCCATGATCGCCGCCATCGTCGTCATGATGATCGGGCGGAAGCGCAGGACGCAGGCCTGTTCGATGGCGTCGCGCGCCGACATGCCGCCACGCCGCGCGTCGACTGCGAAATCGATCATCATGATGGCGTTTTTCTTCACGATGCCGATCAGCATCAGAATGCCGATGATGGCGATGACGCTCAGCTCCTGACCGAACACCAGCAAGGTGGCCAGCGCGCCAATCGCCGCCGACGGCAGACCCGACAAAATGGTCAGCGGGTGGACGAAGCTTTCATACAACACGCCCAACACGATGTAGATCACCAGCACCGCCGCGCCCAGCAACAGCGCCTGCCCCGCCTGGGCGTCCTGGAACACCTGGGCGGTTCCGGCGAAGCCGGTGGTGACGGTGGCGGGCAGGCCCAGATCGCGCTCGGCCCCCCGGATCAGCTCCACCGCCTCGCCCAGCGACACGCCGGGGGCAAGGTTGAAGGACAGGGTGACGGCGGGCAACTGGCCCTGGTGGTTGACCGCCAGCGGCCCGGCGGTCCGCTCCACCCGCGCGAAGGCGTCGAGCGGCACCAGCTTGCCGGACGTGGAGCGCACATAGATGCGCGACAGGGCGTTGTCGTCCTGCTGGTATTTCGGCTCCAGCTCGATCAACACCTGATAATCGTTGCTGGGGGTGTAGATGGTGGACACCTGCCGCTGACCAAAGGCGCTGTAGAGGGTGGAGCGCACCAGATCGACGCCGATGCCCAAGGTCGCCGCCTTTTCGCGGTCGATGCGGACAAAGGCCTGCGGGTTGTTGAGTTGAAGGTCGCTGGTCACATCCTGAAGCTTGCCCATGCCGCGCAGGGTGCCTTCCAGCTTGCCCGACCATTGATACAGCTCGTCCAGATCCAACGCCTGGATGGTGTATTGGTAGAGGCTCTTGGACGCCCGCCCGCCGATGCGCAGATTCTGCACCGGCTGCATGTAGACCGCCATGCCGGGGATGCCGTTCACCTGACGGCGAAGCTGCTGGATCACCTCCGGCGCGGGGGGGCGTTCCTCGCGCGGTTTCAGCACCAGGAACATGCGGCCCTGGTTGCCGGTGCTGCCGCCGACCCCAACGGACGAGGTGACGTCGGCCACCGCCGGGTGAGCCTGCATGATCGCGGCGACCTTCTGCTGCAACGCGGCCATCGCCGGAAAGGCGATGTCGGCGGAGGCTTCGGTCGTCACCTGAATCTGGCCGATGTCCTCCGTTGGGAAAAAGCCCTTGGGCACCGCCTGAAACAGCAGGACCGAGCCGACCACCGTGCCGATCATCAGCAGCCCCATCAGGGGCCGGTGCCGCAGCGTCCAACGCAACGACGCGGCGTAGCCGTTCAGCACAGCAGTGAAACCAGCCTCCAGCACCCGCCCGAACAGATTTTCGTCGCCCGGCTCATGGTGGGTGAGGAAGCGGGAGCACATCATCGGCGTCAGCGTCAGCGACACAAAGGCCGACGCGGCGATGGACATGGTGACGACGACGGCGAACTCATGGAACAACCGCCCGACCACGCCGCCCATCAGCAAAATCGGGATGAAGACGGCGACCAGCGACAGGGTGATCGACAGAATGGTGAAGCCGATTTCGCGCGATCCTTTGATCGCCGCCTCGAACGGCTTCATCCCCTCTTCGACGTAACGGACGATGTTTTCCATCATGACGATGGCGTCATCGACCACCAGACCAACCGCCAGCGTCAGCGCCATCAGCGAGATGTTGTCGATGGAGTAGCCCATCATCTGCATGCCGCCCGCCGTGGCGATCAGCGAGATCGGCACCGCCAGCGCCGGAATCAGCGTCGCCGACAGCCGCCGCAAGAACAGGAAGATCACCATCACCACCAGCCCGATGGTCAGCGCCAGGGTGAACTGGACGTCCTCCACCGCCTGCCGGATCGACAGAGAACGGTCGTTGACGATCTTGATGGCGGCGGAGGCCGGAAGCTGGGCCTGGAAGGTCGGAATCAGGGCGCGCACGCGGTCCACCACCTCCACCGTGTTGGCGTCGGGCTGGCGTTGGATCGCCAGCATGATGGTGCGGGTGCCGTTCAGCCAGCTGGCCGTGCGGTTGTTCTCCACGCTGTCCTCGACCTTCGCCACGTCGCCGACGCGCACCGGCGCATTGTTGCGGTAGGCGATGATGAGGTCGCGGAAGGCGGCGGCGTTGGGAAGCTGCGGGTTGGCCGCGATCACCAATTGCTGACGGTTGCCGGTCAGCGTGCCGACCGGCGTGTTGGCGTTGGCGGCGGTCATCGCCTTTTGCAACTCGTCGATGCCGATGCCGCGCACCGCCAGCGCGTTGGGATCGACCTGGACCCGCACCGCGTATTTCTGCGACCCGTAGATCTGCACCTGGGCGACGCCTTGCAGCGTGGCGACCTTCGGCTGGACGATGGTTTCGGCGATGTCGTTCAGCGCCGACAGTTGCAGCGTCGGCGAGTTCAGCGAGATGAACAGGATCGGCTGATCCGCCGGGTTGACCTTGCGGTAGCTGGGCGGCGTCGTCATTTCGGCGGGCAGGCGGCGCAGCGTGCGGGCGATGGCCGCCTGCACGTCGGCGGCGGCCGCGTCGATGTCGCGCTCCAGCACGAATTGGATGGTGATCGACGTGTTGCCCAGCGTGCTGGACGAGGTCAGCGTGTCGATGCCGGCGATGGTGGAGAATTCCCGCTCCAACGGGCTGGCGACCGAGGCCGCCATGGTTTCCGGGCTGGCGCCGGGCAAGGCCGCCGAGACGCTGACCACCGGGAAATCGACGCGCGGCAACGCCGCCGTGGGAAGCTGCCGGTAGGCCGCCAGACCGCCCAGAACCATCGCCGCCGTCAGCAGGATGGTCATCACCGGACGGCGGATGCAAAGCTCCGAAATGTTCATGACGCGCCTCCGCTGGCGGCGGGAGTCTCAGCCTTTTTCTTGGCCCCGTCGGCGGGTTTGTCCGCCGCGCGCTCCACCACCTTGGCGCCGGGATAAAGGCGTGACTGGCCATCCACGACCACCCGGTCACCAGCGGCGACGCCGCCGCCCAGCACCGTCACGCCGTCCTGGCTGCGCGTGACCGTCACCGGGCGAACCTCCACCGTGTCGTCGGCCTTCACCGCGTAAACAAAGCGCCCCTGCTGGCCGGTTTGCACCGCCTCGTCAGGAACCGTCAGCGCCTGGGGATCGACCCGCAGCGTCAGCACGGTGTCCACGAATTGGCCCGGCCACAGCCGGGTGTCGGCGTTGGGGAACTCGCCCTTGACCAGAATGGTGCCGGTCTGCTGATCGACCTGGCTGTCCACGAAGCTCAAGGTTCCTTCGGCGGGGGCTAGAGTCGAGCCGGGCAACCCCGCCGTCACCTTCAGAACCCCATCGGCCATCGCGCGGCGGATCGTCGGCAAATGGCGTTCGGGCACGCTGAACGACACGTTGATTGGGCGAAGCTGGGTCAGCGTCACCAACGGCGTGGCGTCGGCGGCGCGGACCATCGTGCCGGTCTTGGCGTTGGCGGTGCCGGTGCGGCCATCCATCGGCGCGGTGATGCGGGTGAAGCTCAAGGACACCTTGGCGGCCTCGATGGCGGCCAGATCGGCCTTGATCGTGCCCTCCAGCGCGTCGGCGACGGCCACAGCCGCGTCATACTGGGTGCGGGAAATCGCGTTGGTGCGGACCAACTCGCCATAGCGCCGCACGTCGCCCTTCGCCTTCTCCAGATTGGCGCGGTCGCGTTCCAGATTGGCCTGGGCTTGGCGCAACTGAGCATCCAACGCGCGGGCGTCGAGCGTGAAGAGCGGGTCGCCCGCCTTGACCTCCTGCCCTTCGATGAAATGGACGGCCTCCACCACCGTGTCGACCCGCGCCTTGATGGCGATGGCGGCGATGGGTTGCACCGACCCGATGGTGCCGATGCGGTCGGGAACCGCGCGCAGCTCCACCAGTTTGGTGACGACGGGGATGGCGCGCGAGGCGGGCGGGGCCGCCGCCTTGGCGGTTTGCGGCTCCCCGCCGCTTTTTTGCGCGTACCAGACGCCTCCAGCGCCCAAAGCGGCCAGAACCGGCAGCAGGATGAGGATTCGTCTCGTGGTCACGTCTGGCTCCCGACTGGGTGTGATGCGGTGGCTGGCGGAGTGGTTGCGGCGGTCAAAACAAGATCAAGGACGGCCCGTTCCAGGGCCTCGCGTGGGCGGTCCCCCGCCAGCATGATGCCGCCGCGCACCATGCCGATGATGAGAAGCGGCGTGATGTCGGTGTCGATCCGCCGGAACTCCCCGGCGGCGACCCCATCCTCCAGCACCTGACGCAGCGACGCGGCGGTTTGCGCGCTGCGGCGGCGCAAAACGCGGCGGGTTCGGTCGGCCAGATCGGACTGGTCTCCGCCCATCAGCTTCAAGGTTAACAACTGCTCGCTGAGCGTGTCGATCAGGGCTGACACCATGGTTTTGAGGCGGGAGATCGCCGTCGCGGCGGGCGCGGGCTGCGCGTTGAGCCGCTCCTCCATCCCGCCCAGCGCCCGCTCCAACGATTCCAGATACAAATCTTCCTTGGATGGGAAGTAACGATAGAGCGTGGCCTTGCCGACGCCCGCCCGTTTGGCCACCTCATCGACCTGAACGTCGGCGTAATCCCGCCCGGCGAACAGAGTGGTGGCGGCGGCGAGGATCTCCTCGCGCCGCTTGGCGCGCCAATCGGGGATGTCTTCCGCGTCGAGTGGCATAAAATGGAACCCGTCAGTTTCAAAAATGACGATAGCCGAGTTCCGCCCCCTGTCAAGTGACAGGGTTTTGACTGTCGATCATTTGCTCTCGAAGGAATGCCGCGCGCACGCCGCCCCTCAGACCGCGTCCGTGTGGCCCACGCCTTGCAAAGCTTTTTCCGGTTGGTTCCACGCATGACTTAAGGCTCCGGCGTTTTCGCGCCGGAGCCTTTCTTTTTTCGCTCACTTAATGGGCGATGCGGTCAATCTGCTTAGAATTGACGCAGTTCTCTGCCGAGAATCGTCGCTTACGCCGCGCCGAAGGCGGCGACGGCGGCAGCCTCATCGCTGTGAATCTCGAACAGGGAGGAAAAGCCGCTGAGGTCGAACACCTCGCGGATGTGCGGGGCCATCGCCGACAGGGCGATGCGCCCGCCGGTAGGCCGCGCCTTCTTGGCGGCGATCAGCAGCGCCCGCAGCCCGGCGGAGCTGATGTAGGTCAGTTTCGCCATGTCGACGACCAGCTTGACGCTGCCATCGCCGATGGCGCGGACCAGATGGCCCTCAAACTCGCTGGCGTTGCCGCTGTCGATCCGACCTTCGGTCCGCAGAACGCTGACGCCGCCGACCGATTCTTCGGTGATGTTCATACTCTGCCCTCAGTGACCATGGTGATTCAGGTGATGACGCTTCAGGCTGTATAACACGGCGCCATCAGGTTACGCACCCGCCGCCCCGCGCCAACGCAGAACCAGACAGGTGATGTCGTCCGACTGCGGCGCCCCGGCGGTGAAACGGGCGACGTCGGACAGCACGCCATCCAGCCCCTCGCGCGCCGAGGCCGTGACCTGACGGCCCACCGCCTCGACCAGCCGGGCGTCGCCATACATGGTGTCGGACCCGTTGAAGGCCTCGGTCACGCCGTCGGTGAACAGCACCACCATGTCGCCCGCGTCGAGCCTCAGAGATTTTTCGGCGAAGGGCATGTCGGGCATCACCGCCAAAGCGATTCCCTGGCAGCGCTCCAACTCGATCACCGCCCCGTCGCGGGTGACGCGCAGCGGCGGGTTGTGGCCGCCGTTGGAAAAGGCGAGAACGCCCGTCCGCAAATCCAGCTCGCCGTAAAAGACGGTGACGAACATCATCTGTTCGTTCTCGGCGGCCAGCAGATTGTTGACCCGCCGCATGGTTTCCGCCGGCCCCACGCCGGACTCGGCGATCGCCCGCAGCATCGTCCGCGCGATCAGCATGAAGAAGGCGGCGGGAATCCCCTTGCCCGACACGTCGGCGATGACGACGGCGATCTTGTCCTCGGAAATCGGGAAGAAATCGTAGAAATCGCCGCCAACCTCCTTGGCGGGGATCATCCGCGCGGCGGTGTCCAGCTCCGCCAACTCCGGAAAGACCTGGGGCAGAATGGTCAACTGCATGGTGCGCGCGATTTCCAGCTCTTGCTGAAGGCTGATGAGGCGGCGCTTGTCGGCCAGCGCGTCGCGCAGATCGCGCACCATCTGCGTCAGTTGCACCTGCTGGGTGCTGACCCGTGTGGCCAGCCGGGAAAAGCCGAGCGCCAGCAAGCCCAGCTCATCCCCCACGCCCCTGGATTGGGAGGAATCAGCGTCGTGGGTTTCCGATTCGATCTGGCGAAGCTCCTCAAGCAGGCTTTGCCGCGCCTCGTCCTCCAGCGTGACGGCCAACGCCTCCATCTGGCGGCGGATGAAACGCTGCTGGCGGCGCAGGCGGCGTTCGCGCTGCCCGGCGGTGCGCTCGATCTCGCGCATCACCCCCCGGAAAACATCGACCGCGCCGGAAATCCGTCCGATCTCGTCGTTGCCTGAGGGCAATTCGACATAGCCCATGGCCCGGCCATGGGAAATGTCCTGCAACGCCTGCACGGCGCCGTCCAGCACGGTGAAATTCTGCCGCAAATAGCCGTAGAGCAGCCCAAGCGCCAGCACCAGAACCAGCAAAACCGCCACCCCATAGGCGACCGACCACAGGGCGTGCTCTTCCATCGCCAGAGTGATGTCGGTGGCGATCAGCACCGTCGCCACCCGTCCGCCCGCCAGATCGGCCACCGGCAGACTGGCCAGCGCGTAACGATGGCCGTCGAACCGCAAAAGCTGCATCTCGCGGTCCGCCGGGTTGATCCGTTGCCGGACCGCCGACCACAAGGGATCGCTGGCGCCATCCAACGGGCTGCCGTCCCGCCCGACGGCGAACACCCGCCCGCCGGTGTTTTTGCGCAGCACGTCCAGCGCCGCCGGAAAGCCCAACCCCGCCACCACCGCGCCAACCACCACGCCATCGCCCGACACCGCGCCATAGATCGGCGCCCCGGCCATCACGATCAGGCGGTTTCCATCAAGCAAACGAACGCCACGCGCCAAACGTTGCCCGGCCAACACCGGATCCAACAAGGCCCGATTCAGCAACGGCGCCGCGTCCAGCGCGGGATCGGAGCTGTAAAGCAGGGTTCCGTTGGCGGCGAACAGATTGACGTCGCTCACCGTCTCCCCACCCTTGTCCGCGCCGCCCTGACCGGCGCGGCCCGACAACAGACCCAAGGCCGTGACCCGAGCGGTCAGCGTCCCACGCTCCTCCGCCACCAGCGCCCGCAGGATCTCCGGGTCTCCGGCCAACCGTCCCAAGCTCTGGTCGATCCGCCCCGCCGCCCCCGCGACCGCCAATTGCCAGGCGGTGTCCAGGCCGTTCAGCTCAAGCTCGCGGGCCTGCTGGTTGGCCGCCTCCTCGCGCAGGCTGGAAAAGCCGATCAACAGACCAGCCACCACCGCCAACGTCGCCAGCACGAACAGGATGATCCGGGTCTGAAGCAGCATTGAAGGGCCTCTCAACGCCGCAAGACGACAAAGGGACGCCCCACCATGGCGGCCAGAACGGCCAAAAGCACCGCTGACGTGGCCAACGCCACGCCGTCCCACCCCAGCGCCGCCGCCCACAACAGGGCCACAACCGCGCCCGACGTCAGCGCCCACGCGATCCGCGCCACCCCGCCATCCTCCGCCGCCTGACGGGCGTAGGCCAGCGCGACGCCAACCGCCAGACCGCCACTCAGCGCCCCAACGATCAAAACCGGCCGTGAATCGGCGAGCCACCAAACCCCAGACCACCAATCCCCCGGAAGCCAGTCGCCAGGCAGCCAATCGCCAACGAACAGACCGCCGCACAACCCAACGCCCAACGCGGCGACCACCGCCGCGAATCGCCGCCACGCCGCGTCGACGCCAAAGGCGACCGCCGCCCCCACAAGCGCCGCCGCCAACGCGACGCCAACCGCAACGTTCCACGGCCAGCCACCCGCCGCCAACGCCCCTGGCGACGCCCCGGCGTTCGCCCCGGCCAGCGCCAGAAGAATGGTCGCGGTCATCGCCAACGCGGCGTAGGCCCGTCCGTCATTGGCGCGTGGATCCACCACCCGGCGCGGCGCTTGGTCCAACCCCGGCCCCAACGCGGCCAACGTCGCCGCCCGCGTCTTTTCGACCGCCTGGGCCACAGCGGGATCGAACACCGCGCCGCGCACCTCGTCAGCGTGGGCGGTGAAGCGCTGGCGCCGGTCATGGACGCGGAAAACGGCGGCGTTGAAGGCGTGGAGCACCCGACCAACCTGGTCTTGCGGCCGCCGCCCGATCAGGGTGCCAAAATCCCCGGCGATGGCCCGCTCCATCAATTGCGACAGCCCGGCGATGGGCGCGCAGAAGCTGGCCTCGACCAGCGCCTCGGCCACCTGGGCCAGCAGCAGCAGAACCGCCAGCCCGCCCAAGGCCACAGCCACCAATTCTCCGGCGATCTGACTGCGCACCTGTCCGGGCTGCACCCCGACCAGCACATGCCCCGCCGTCACATGCCCCGCCGCCGTCAGCCCCTGTCCTGCCGCCGCCGCCGCGCGCAAGGGCAGCCGAACAATCAAAAACGCGTCCCGCGCGATGGGCTGAAGGGCGGCGCCGCGCGTGGTCGGAACCGCCATGCCGCGCAACGATTCGACCAGCGCGCCCAAGCGCCCAATGGCGAAGGGCGCGGCGCCATGCATCCACGCCCCATCCTCGCCGGTGATGAGAAGAAAACCCAGATCGGGGTTGCGGCCCTGTATGCCTTGCAGATACGCGCTGATTCCCTCGATCCGCTCCAGCGGAATGCCAAGGGCGATGGCGCGCTCCAGATCATATTGGACAGCCTCGGCGACGGCGGCGGCCTTGGCCGCGCCCGTTTCCCCCAACTGCTCTTCGGCCAGCCGCGTGCCGATCAGCCCGACGGCGATCATCGTCAGCAGCGCGACGGCCAGAACCACCAACGGAATGCCCAGCAGAAAGCGGCGGCGGGCGCGCTGCGCGGCGATCATCATGCCAACTCATCCAAACGCGACACTTCGCGCTCAGCCCCTTCCAGAACGCCAAAGCGCCGACGCACCGCCGCCACAAAGCCCGGCACCGGCAGGCCCAGCGCGGCGCCCGCCGCCGCCCCGCTTCCAGCGCCATCGCCCGGACGGCCATCCTCCAACCCCTCCAGCGCCTCCGCCACCTCCGACAGGGCGCGGCGCGGCTCGCGCATCAACCACAGACCTCCCAGCCACCCCATCAACGCCAACGGCGCGCCAGCCGCCAACGCACCAATGCCCAGTGTCAGCGCGTAATGGCGCACCCGCTCGGTCATCGCGCCAACCGGCACGCGCAACAGCACCGACCCCGCCGACGTGTCAAAGCTCGTGGTCAAGCCAACGCCGTAAACCCGCTCGCCCGCCACGTCGGTGGACCAGACGGCGCTGACGGAGGTCGG
This sequence comes from Azospirillum cavernae, assembly GCF_003590795.1. GTDB lineage: Bacteria > Pseudomonadota > Alphaproteobacteria > Azospirillales > Azospirillaceae > Azospirillum > Azospirillum cavernae. The sequence goes on along the minus strand of NZ_QYUL01000002.1, from coordinate 1,732,137 downwards.
GTTTTGCGGCAACGAATCGCCAACCTCGACCGCGTTGGTGGAAAACAGCACGCGGTCGCTTTCGTCCAGCACGGCGACCGACTGGATCGTCGGCAACGCGGCGCGGGCGCGGTTGAGCAGCCCATCGACCTGAGGCAGATCGGCCAGCGCCAAACCAAGATTGAGCTGCGCCTCAAGCGCCGCCTTGGCTTCGCTCAACACAAAGTTGGCTTGAGAGGTGACGGCGTCGTCCAGACGCCGGGATTGCTCGCGCGTCCACAAGGTGACGGCCGCCAGCGCGGCAAAAAAGGTCGCCACGACGATGAAGGTCGCCAAACGCGCCGCAATGCTTCCCGTTCCCATCGTCAGCCGTCCTTATCCGCGCGCCCATGCCCCCAAGGCCGGTTGCGATCCGCAAGCGGACCACACTCCATCACCGTTCCCGGCCACACAAGGCAAACCAACGTTGGTCAGGCCCCTCGCCCCCAGCGGACAGACGCGCCCACACCCGCCCGCCCCGGTCGAACACGTCCCAACGGGACGCCAGCGTCTCCACTGGAACCAGCGCGGCGGTGGTTGTGTCAAGCGCCGGATCCACCCGCGCGTCACGGTGGACCAACAAACGCACCAGATCCCCGCCAACCTGGAGCAAACGGCGGGGGTGCAGGCCATGATTGGCCAGATGCCCCCAACTGCGGTGGTTGCGCGGGCTGACCGTGGTCAACAGATGCGGACGGCCCAGAGTGTGCGCGACCTCCAGCCGCCAGCCGATCAACCGATGGTGCAGACCACGCCCACGCTCCGCCGATTCGACCATGGCCGACGACATGTGCGCGACCAGCGGCAACTCGCCCTCCGGCAGGCCAAGATCGCGGCCCCGGTTGGGATCGTCCGGCCCCGGCAGGCCAAGCGCGCCATAGGCGATCATCCGGTCCTTGCGGAAAATTCCAGCGGTCAAGCCTTTGTCGCCCAGATGGTCGGCGACGAAATTTCCAACCTCGCCCGCCATCCGGTAATGGTCGGGGTCGTCCAGCCGCGCGACGATGCTCAGACGGAAGGCGTGGAGCTGTTCGGCGTCGTCGCCATCCAGCACCCGCGCCGTCAAATCCGTCGGCAGATCGGCGGACAGCACCGCCAGCCGCGCCCCTGCGGCGGCCCGCGCCGCCTCCCCGTGCAACGGAAAGGCGCCCACGGGCGCAAACGCCGATGTCTTGCGGGTCATGCCTCGACGATCTCCGCAAAATTCAGAAGACCGATGGGCGGGTAATATTCCAGCGCCCGCACCGTCGGCATGTTGATGATAACCGAAAAGCGTTTCAGAGTTTCGACCGGAATGTCGCCGGGCTTGACCCCGTCCATCAGGATTTGCGCCGCCTTGAAGGCGGTGAAACGGCCAATGCCATACGCGCTGCTGGCCAGCGCCAGCATCGCCTTGTCCGTGCGCACGATCAATTCGGTGGCCGAGAAGGTCGGCAGATGCAGGCGCAACGCCTCCTCCGCCACAAATTTCCGGTTGCGAAAGGCGATGAAGGTGTCAGGGCCGATGTAGAGCATTTCCGCCCCGCGTTGGACCAAACGGTTCATCAGAAGCGGCAGGGCGCTGGGCATCGGTTCGCCCTGCGCGTCGAGCGGCACGGGTTCCTCCAACAGCTCCAGCCCGCGCTGCGCCGTTTCCACCCGCAGCCCTTCCAGGGTCAGGATGGAGTTGCGTTCCTGCGGGTTGTAGAGCACGCCCAGCCGCTTGATCGGGCGGTAGGCCAGGATGGTGTTCACCTGAACCGGAATCGGCGCGATGTGAACGGTTCCCGTCACGTTGCGGTTGGATCGCTCCAGATTGGCGACGATCTTGGCGTCGATCGGCGCGGCGACGAAGGTGAAGACCACCGGGATGTCCGTCACATAGGGCGTAAGATCGGTGGCGTCGTAGGGGCCGACCAGCGCGCGGGTCTGCGGCGTCCCCCAACTGTAAATCAGGTCCGGGCGGGTGTCCTTGATCTCCTCGATGATCGACGGCATCAAGGACGTGTCGCCGCCGGTGTTGCGGACGCTGTATTCGACCTTCAGTCCCCGACGGGCCAGATAATCCTTAAAGCCAAACTCGTTGTCGCTTTCACCCCGGCCAAGAACCATGGTGATGCGAAAGATCTTGTCTGGAGCGGCGGCGGCCAGCGCCGCCCCCGGAACGACCCCGGACAAGGCCAAACCGCCCGCCCCGGCCATGCTGAGAAAGCGGCGGCGGCTTGGACGATCCTGCAACGCGTTGGACAGAGCCGTAAGGTCGGTGGTCATGGCATCACCAGGGATGGCGTCACCGGGGATGGCGTCACGGGTCATGGCTCAGGCCTCCTGCGGGCGGGCGACCGGCGTCTTGCGCACGGTGAACAACATCCAGAAAAGCAGGGCGCTTCCCCCGCACAGCAAACCAATGCCCAGCATCGCCTCGCGGTAGGAGGTGAGGACGGCGATGGTCATCGCCGCCACCGGACCAATCGCGCCGCCCAACCGCTCGATCAGGCGATACCAGCCGATGGCCGCCGTTTCCGGCAAACCGCCTTCCCGCGCGATCTGCGACACCAGGGTGAATTGCGGCGCGGCGATCAGCGCCTGGGACAGACCGAAGAACGCGATGGCCAGCGGCGGCCCCCACAGGGCGTGGGTCGCCACAATCGGCACGCAACTGAGCAAAGTGCCCAATCCGCCCAGGGCGATGAAACCGCGCCGCATCTGCCAGCGATCCGACAGGGTGGCGGCCAGCGGCGACACCACGATGCAGGCGACGAAATACATCATCTGCACCCGCCCGATTTCCGCCTTCGTCGCGCCGTCGGCGGTCAGCAGCAGCGGCACCAGACAGAACAGAAAAGCGGTGGAAGCGATCTTCGTGGGAATGGCGCTGAGCAGCATCAGCACCGGAAAGCGCAGATCCCGGCACAGCGGCAGGGCGCTGCCCATCGCCGGACGCGCCGCCGCCGCCGTCGCCGTCGCCGTCGCCGCCGTCCGCGCCGGGCTGGACCGGCCACGCAGCAACAGGACGCACACCGCCAGCCCGGACGACAACGCCAACCCGGCCCCCAGCAGGAAGGTGGCGCGGAAGCCCGCCAGATCGGCGATCATCCCGCCGCTGACCGGCCCGCACACGCCCGCCGCCAGCAGGGCGCCGATGAACATCGCCATGCCGCCCGCCCGGTTGCGCGCGGTGGTGTGGTCGATGACGATGCCTTGCGCGGTGATGAGCACCAGCCCATAGCCCAGCGCCGTCACGCAACGCCAAACGATCAGGGCCAGCAACGACGAGGCGAAGGCCGTCATGGCAAGGCCAAGCGAGCCGAGCAGCGCCCCGACCAGGAAGGAGCGCGACCGCCCCACCCGTTCGGAAAAACGGGCGCCGCTGGGCTGCGACACCGCCCACATCAGCATGAACAGGGTGATCGGCAGGCTGACCACCACATCGGGCGTCAGCCACGGCAATTCGCTGGCGAAAGACGCGGCGTAGGCGGGCAGGAACGGGCGCGACAATTCTTCCGACAAGCAGAACAGGAAGACCGGCAACCGCAGGAACACCAGATTGAGCGGCGCCGGTTCGGGCGCGCCGGAGGCTTGGCGTTCCGGATCGCGGAAGCGGAAGCGGGCGGACAGCGCCGCCAGCCCGTCTTGCGCCCGCTTGACGCGGGCGTCGTCGGGACCGAACCGGCGCACGGCGTCGGCGACCCGCGCGCTCAACGCCGCGTAACGCGCGTTCACCCCGTCGAGCAAACCGCGAACGTCGGCGTTTTCCGCCGCCGAACCGTCCGGCTCGCCGCCCGCGCGGGCGGTGTTGGGCGGCAGATCGGCGCGGAAATCGCCATCCTCCGCCCGGTCGGCGAGCAGACGCAGGGCCAGCGCCCGCCGCATCGCCAGATTCACCACCAGTTGCAAAATCTCAAAAATCAACAGGACGGCGACGATGACGACGGACAGCACGTCCAGCATCAGATTGGTCGACGCCTTGGCCAGATAAGCGCTGTCCACCCCGACATGCAGCCAGCCCGACGGGCTGAGCGCGTCGCCCAACGGGTGGATGACGTCGATGAATCCATCCACCAGACGGCCATCGTCGGAACCGCTCACCCGGCCCGGCGCCATCGCCTTCAGCCCAACCAGCGGCGCGCCAGCCGCCGCGACGATCTGGCCCGACGGATCGGTGATGGCGACATAAGCGATGTCGGCGTGCCGCTCCTCCTCCTCCTCCACCAGGGGGCCAAGGCCGGGCATGCGGTTCAACGGAATCTGAACCGCCAAACCGCGATTGACCTGGGTGGTCAGCAACTCGCCAACCGTCTGAGCCTTGCGCGCCAATTCGGGCTGAAACAGCGGGTCGAAGCTGCGCAGCGACAGCCAGGACGCGGTTCCAGCCGCGATCAGCAACACCCCGACGGTGACGATGGTCAGGCGCAGAATCAGCGCGCCGATGGGGTCATGGGCGGGTTTGGGGGCAGGCTTGGGGGCGGGCTTGGGGGCGGGCTTGGGGGCGGGCTTGCCGGGCGTCGTCATGACTTGGCCTCCCGCAGGGTCAATGAATCAAGGTCGCGCTCCAGCTCCGCCATCGCTTGATCGGCCACGGCGACGCCATGGCCCAACCGCTGGCGCACCGCGCTGTGGGGGGCGATCACCGACGGGGCGGTTCCCCGCCGGAACTGGACCGCGCCATAGCGCACCGTCAGGAACGCGGCGATCAGCGTAACCAGGCCGGTCACGGCGTCCAGAATGAAGGTTCCGTTCGCCAACTCCGCCTCGACCTTGGCGATCCGCCCGCGCAACCCGCCCAGAGAGGAGCGCAGGATCACTTCGCCGACCGCTTGGCCGAAGCTGTTGTGGACGGGCGCGCCCAGTATCAGCGCGTCGCCGACGATCTGCTGATGAACGCCGTCGCCAACCAGCCCGCTTTCCAGCCCCCAATGAATCGGGGTGGGCTGGCCGATGGCGGCGCGGTCGGCGGCGAACAGCACGCGCCGCGAGTCGTCCACCACCTCGACGCCCAGAATTTCCGCGCCCGACGCCGCCCGTTCGACCTGCGACTGGACATCGACCAGTTCCGACAGATCCAGCCCCAGCGTCAGCCCATACTCAACCCGCCGCCGCATCTCGTCGGCGACCACCCACAGGCGTGAACTGGTGATGTCGCGGAGCTTTTGTTCAAATTTCAGCCCGGCCAGAATGACCGACAGCAAAACCGCCAGCGCCACCGTCGCCGCGATCACGGCCCCGGTGCGCAACGCCAAACCACCGCCCACGATCATGCGGCGGCTCCCGGACACGTTCCCATCGCAAAAGCCACGGTTCCACCACCCCTTTGCCATCCGCCCGATCCAGCGGTCATAGGACCATGATCGGGGGTTTGCAGCGGTAAAACAAGATGGTGGCGCGCCCCAACCGCTGACAAATTTTGTTTAAATCTTTGGCGATTTGGACAAAACATCTCTGAATTGAAAGAAAAACCAAAGAAACCACCGGGCCGGGTTACACCGTCTCCACCCAGGCCCGCCCACCCACAGCCTCGCCTTTTGTCCAGGCGGGTGGCCAATCGGCGCTCGGCCAATCCGCCGAGGGTTGCCCCCTCTCCGCGTCCTCATCGCCCGAGCAATCCGCCAGCGCCGGTTGAGCCAGCGCCGGTTGATCGGCCGTCGGCGCGTGATTGGCCTCCTCGGCCGTCAAACCCGCCAGCGCGGCCAGCGCCTCCTGATCGCCCTGCTCGGCGGCGGCGCGCAGCCAGCGCGCGGCCTCCACTGGGTCACGCTCGACCCCCACCCCTTCGCGCAGGCACAGGCCAAGCCGGACCTGCCCCGCCGGATGCCCCTGCGCCGCCGCCAGACGCAGCCATGCAACCGCCTGCGCCTCGTCCCGTTCCACGCCGCGCCCGTCCAGCAGCAGCAGGGCCAAATTCACCTGAGCCGTCGCCGAGCGCTGAAGCGCGGCCAGCCGATACCAACCCGCCGCCCGCGCGGCGTCGCGCGGCGCCCCGGCCCCCTGTTCCAGCATGTAGCCCAAATTGTTTTGCGCGCCGACATCGCCCATCAGCGCCGCCCGGCGATACCAGGCGACGGCGGCGCGCGGGTTCGCCCGCGCCCCGATGCCGTTCGCCAGCAGAAAGGCCAGCATCGTCTGCGCGCCGACATGCCCGCCGCGCGCGGCTTGGCGATACCAGGGAACCGCCGCCGCGACATCGACCACGCGCAGGGCTTCGGCGACCGCGTGCTGCGCGGCGGCGTCCCCCATCCTGGCCTTCATCCGCGTCCAGATCGCCTGGGTCCAACTCGCTTGAGTCAAGATCGCTTCCGTCCAGATCGTCGGCATGGCGTCAACACTCCCCGTTTCCCGGCGCCCCGCCACAGGGCGGCCACACCCGCAAACACCCGCCATCGGCGCTTCATTCCATGGCCGCGACGCGCTCCACGCGCGTCGCCCGCGCCATCAGGACCGCCATCGGGAATCTGGGCGGGCCTCGCCGCCCCTTCAACCTCTGGGTCGGGCCGGTCGCGGTTTTGTCACTGTGCGCCCTTCCCGCCCCGATGACCATCTTTCCCGGCCAACCGCCCCGCCCCGGAAGCCGCGAAGCGACAAAAGGAATTGAGCTTGTTCGGAAACCCGCCGATCATCACATACAAACCACCCCCCGGCTCAACGCAGAGCGCGCCATCACGCCAAGGCGCCGGAGACAACACCGCATGAGCGACCAGCTCGAACTGGATCTGCGCGCCGACCTCAGCGAGTTGGCGCGGTTGGCCGAAACGGTGGATGACTTCGCCGACCGCAACGGGCTGCCGCCCGACATCGCGTTCAAGCTCAATCTCTGCCTGGATGAACTCATCACCAACATCGTGACCTACGGCTACGCCGACGCGACCAGCGCGCCTGCGCGCGCGATCACCGTGCGGCTTGGCTGCGACGACGCGACCCTTCAGGTGGAGATCGAGGATAAAGCCGCCCCCTTCGATCCCTTCACCGAGGTCGCCGCCCCCGATCTGACCAGCGACGTCGAGGACCGGCCCATCGGCGGGCTGGGCGTGTTTCTGGTCAAGCAGACGATGGACCGTGCCGACTACCGGCGCGACGCTGGCCGCAATCTGGTGCGGCTGACCAAATTTCTGGCCGGGCGCCCCGCATGACCGACGAACGCGCGCCGCCGCTCGCCGCCTGGGCGGCGCTGGCTGGCGCTCTCGGTCGCGCCGCCACCGTGGCGGACGCCGCCGCCATCCGCGCGCAGGCCGTCGCCCTGCCCCTGCCGCCCAACCCGAAGGGCCATGAACTGCCGCTGGACGTTCTGGCCGCCTACAGCCCCGCCGACCGCCGCGCCCATCTGCTGGCCCAATATGGCCCGGCGCTGGAAGCGCTCGCCGCCGCCGCGCTCTGCCGCCATCTGCGCGCGGTGATCGCCGATCCCGCCGTCGGAGCGCCCGACGCGGTGACGACCGCCGAGGCGCTGGCCGCCCTGCTCGCTCGGCACGGCGACGCCCGCACGCCGCTGCGCGCGCGGGTGGACGAGGTCGTGTCCGCGCTGGTCGACAGCGCCCGGCAATCGACCGACCATCTGCGCGTCCTGCTCGACACGCCCGACGGCCCCGACCTGCGCAGCATCGCCTTTGACCTGCTGCGGATCGAGGCGGTGCGCTGGGTTCTGGAGATCCTCGGCCACCAATCCGGGTTGGCGAGCCTGTCGGAGCACGCCCGCCGTCTCAGCCGTTTGACGCTGATGCGCTCCGCCGAGACCATCCGCGCCTTCATCAGCAAGCCCGATCTGCTGACCCTGTACGACAACGTCGCCGTGGTGTCGCAGACCGATCATCTGCTGACCGTCGCCCTGCGCCTGCTCGACGCCCTGCGCGATGGGGAGGAGGAGCGCACCGCCTTCGTCATCGCCGAGGACGAAGCCGCCCTGCGGGCCTTCGGCAAGACCCTGAACGCCTTGGCCAACCTGCTGGCCCGCATCGCTGGCAAGGCCGCCGGACGGACCGACGTGACGCCCAGTCTGGCGGTGTCGGCCCTGGAACAGTTGACTCTTCTGCATCAGTTCTGCGCCCGCTTGGGATCGTCCAAACCGCCGGAATTCGCCATGCTGGAACAGGTGTTGCGCCACCACGCCCACGCCATCGCCGCCCGTTTTCACAGCGTGCTGGCGGAAAACCCAGCCCCGCCGCCCCCCGGCCCGGCCCCCAGCCCGCCCAATGACGGCGATCAACAACCTCTGGCCGTTCAGGCGCGGGCGTTGGCCAACCTCTTGGCCTGCGTGGGCGCGGCCCAGAAAAACACATGACAAGGCGGCAATCCTCGGCCCCTTTCTCCGGCCCCCATGTTTCGATTTTCAATTTAATTTTAATGATTTGTCGTACTATGACATCTGTTCAGGGCAGGCCGCGCAAAGTTGCAACAATCCGATACATGACAAGCAAGGCTGATTTCTGCATTCTTCAAGCTGACCGGCGTTCGGTTTTGAATTGAGCCAGACGTGATTCGCCATCCCCTGGGTCAACCCAACCCCGCCCGCCATCAGGCAACGCTACGTGTGGAGTCGACGAACATGACCGGGACGCAGTGCCAAGCGGCACGCTTGCGCCTTGGCTGGTCGACACGGATGCTGGCGAGCAAAGCCGGGGTTCCGTGGTACGCCGTAATCAACTTTGATTACGGAACGGGCGAGGTTGACCCCGACATCGTCGCCGCCCTCACCCGCACCCTGCGCCAAGCGGGCATCGACCTGCGCTGAAACGTGGTTGAGCAGGTCAGCCCGCTGTCGAACGGCATCCCCCGTCATCGCGAGTCTTGAGGCGTCTGCGTCAAACGCCAGGTGGCGAAGCCGACGACGGATTTACGCCGGAAGCCAATGGCTGATCGCGGAGGTTCGGGATTTCTGAAAGACCGTCATCGCCTTGCCGGGCGCCTGTCCCATCACCGACGTGTCGAATCCCATATGGGCGTAAAAACCGCGTTGATCGGCGGCGGGCAACGCAACTTCGATGTCGGAGAGATGGCGATCCACAATGTCCTTGCACATCGCGAAAACCAGCAACGCCCCCACCCCCTTCAAATCATCGTATCCGTGCCCCTTGGTTTCAATGTGCATAAGAAACACGACCGGGAATTTGTTGGGGTCCTTATAATATTGTATTTCGTACGTGATGTACATTTTGGTGTAAACATCGTTCATAAACACATTGACGCGGTGCTTTCGACACTCCCCATGGCCGTTTGTGACAATTGATTTGCTTGGAGCCAAAATAATGTATTTTGATTTTGAAAAAGTGCCTGTGTGGGCGTAGCGAAATCGCAGACCGCCCCCATGCACCGTGTGGCGTGGTTCCTGAGCCAGTCGCTGGGCGATGACCCCAGAATCCTCCATTTCGACGTCCATTGCCGGGTCATTGAAAAAGCGCTGTATCACCTGGGCCGGTCCGCCATGGGGTGAATGTCTTGGCGGCGAGACCGGCGCCTGACCACCCGGTCCTTTTTCCTGCACGGCGGACGCCTTGCCAGGGCTGTTGCTGGGCCAAGAAATCGGCGGCGGTCGATGTTTGCTCATCTCGATGCTCCAACGGATCACTGCACCTGCAAACTGAGTCATGCGCTTGAAATTCACGTCTGTCAAAACCGACCCAACAGCTCTCAGGGCCGCGCGCCCATCCGAACCTGCCCCCCGCACGGGGAACAAGACGCCGCCAAACCAACCCGCCCCAACGGACCCGCCGTCGCGGAAACACCCCTTCCCCGGCTGAAAACACCCCCACCCCGTCAAGCGCCCGCCCGCGCGCGTCTCACCGAACGCCGGGTTCGTTGGGAATAGCATTCTCCGCCTCCGCCCGCGCGAACCAGACTTGCGCCTCGTCGGGTCGATCAAGCTCCGACAGGCAGACGCCGACCGACTCCAGGCTGATGGCGAGGCTTTGGTGATCGACGCGGCCATGGACGTCGCCTTGCTCCGTCTCCGCAACCGCACGCTCAAACCACTCTTGCGCGGCGGCGGGCTGACCAAGACGAAACAGACAGTTGCCCACTTCATGCAAGCTCTTGCCAAGGCTCTCATGATCGATGCGGCCATGAACGTCGCCTTGCTCCTTCTCCGCAACCGCCCGCTCAAACCACTCTTGCGCGGCGGCGGGCTGACCAAGATGCGACAGACACTTGCCCACTTGTTGCTGGCTACGGCCAAGGCTCGCATGATCGACGCGACCATGGACGTCGCCTTGCTCCGTCTCCGCAACCGCCCGCTCAAACCACTCTTGCGCGGCGGCGGGCTGACCAAGACCCAACAGGCACATGCCCACTTGGTGCAGGCTACGGCCAAGGTACGCATGATCGACGCGGCCATGGACGTCGCCTTGCTCCGCCTCCGCAACCGCCCGCTCAAACCACTCTTGCGCGGCGGCATAGCGACCAAGACGGGACAGGCAAATGCCCACTTCGTGCAGGCTGCTGCCAAGGCTCTTATGATCGACGCGGCCATGGGCGTCGCCTTGCTCCTTCTCCGCAACCGCCCGCTCAAACCAGTTCTGCGCGGCGGCGTACCGCCCAAGACGGGACAGGGAACCGCCGACATTGTGGAACCCCTCCCCCTTCCTCTCATGATCCACCGGATCGTCCGAAGCCTCCTGGTCGGCGTTCTCGACCGCCCACATCTCCCACGCCAAAGCCTCCTCAAACCGGCCAATCTCGTAGAGCGCCCGGCCAACCGCAAAGGCGTCATCCGCCGTCAGCACCGCCCCCGAAACGGTCCAGCGCGCGGCGTCCGGCTGGAACAGGAACAGGCGCGCCGCCAAATCCGCCCGGTTCGGCTGGTCCGTCACCTCATCCGCCACCGCGACCAACGCGCGGGCCTGGGCCGCGACGACGCGCTGGAACGAATCGGCCAGGGCTGGGGCCACGGGTTGCGCGTTGAGGAAGGCGGCGAAGAGTTGGTGCATCCGCAGCGTCGCCGCGCCGTCCAGCAGATGCAGATCCAGACAGGCGGTGAGGTGTCGGCGGAACATCGCCTCGGTCCAGCCCGCCCCGGTGGTCAGATGCTCGGCCAGCGCATCGCTGGCGATGGCCTGCGACTCCAAACGGGCCGCCGCGTGCAGCAGCAGTTGCGCCGACGGCTCCAGCAACCGATACACCCCGCTGAAGCTCCGCTCCGTTGACGGCTCCAGCGACAGGCCGACGACGTCCAACCGCCCACGCTCCGCCTCCTTCTTCAGCGTGGCGGAGGCCGGGACCAGTTGCACCGGCAGCCCCCCAGCCTGCCGCAGCAGCGCCGCCCCATGGCTGCGGGCGATCTCCGCCCCGGCGAGCTGTTCGACCAATGTCAGCGCGTCGGCGTCCGACAGCGGTTGAACGGCCAGATCGGGGGCGACCGCGCCCCAGGAATCCAGCAGCGAGGTCAACAGCGTGTGGCCGGGCGTTCCGGCGGGCGGCAGCCAGGGGAGGATATCGTCCACCGCCACGACATTGTCAAAAATCAGCAGACAGGGCGCCGCGCGCAACGCGCGGGCCACCCGCACGCCCTGGTCGTCCAGCGGCAGATCGGGCGGAAAGCTCATGTCCAGATGCGCCCGCCCGATTTCGGCCAAGCCAACCGCGATGGCCCGCCCGCCCGCCTCGATCACGAACGCGCCGCCGGGGTAGCGGTGGGCGTTGCGCCGCGCGTATTCGCGGGCCAACTCGCTTTTCCCCACCCCCGGCGCCCCGCGCAGCACCAACACCGAATCCCGCTCCGGCGCGCCCAACGCCGCGCTGACCTGCGCCAACAGCCCATCCCGCCCAACCAGCGTCAGCTTCCGCAACGCCGGAATGTTGGTGCGCGGCGCCGCCAAGGACGGCGGCGGCGGAGGTGGTGGAAGCGGCGGCGGGGAGGTCGGCGTGGACAAGCTTGGAATGGGAAAGCCTCGGCGATAGCCAGGGCCAGGAAACAGGCTGGTGTCGAGCGTCCACGCCTCTTGCGGGCTATCCTCGTAGCGAATCGGAAACAGCTCGACCTGCCCATTCTCCAGGCTGGCGAAAAAGGCCCGGTTCGGCCAACGCCGACTTTGAAAGGTCGCTCCCGCCGCGATGTGCAACGCCCGCCCGGCCACTCCGGCGACGTCGTCCACATCGCTTTCATGCATGTGTCCGCGCAAGACAACGTCAACGTCGCGCTGCAAGATCGCCTTGATGTTGCTCTGCTCCACCGGGTGCAGCCAAGTCAGCGGGTGATGCAGCAAGGCCACCGTCAGCGCCGGTTTGGGGGTCAAGCCCGCCAGCGCCCGAATCCCGTCGTCCAGGCAACGGCGGCCAACCCACAGCTTGGCGTGATCCTTCTCATCCTGACAAAACAGGGCGCTGTTGATCGGCAACACGCCGACGCGACCGCCCGGCAAATCCACCGCCTCCACCGGCCCGCAGGTGGTGCGTTCGGGAAAGACCCGAATTCCGTTGAAATACTGGTTGTACCACGTCAGAAACGCATTTTGTTTCAAGGTGATGTGCGGGTTTCCGATGTCCGGGGCGAAATGCTCGTCCGCATCCTCCCGCGTCGCCAGCGTTCGCAAAAGGCGGCTGCCTTGCCGTCGATCCACATCGTGATTGCCGGGAACGACGAACAGCCGCTCCCGCCCCAACCCAAGCTCTTTCAGCACCGCGTCGAAAAATCCGGTCGCGGCGGCGTATTCGCTGGCCTGCCCCTTTTGTGCGATGTCGCCGGTGGCGAACACCAGATCGGCCCCATGCCTCTGGTCCTGGAAACGCCGTAGGGACGCGACCAGCGCGTTCAGCACGACGTTCCGGTCATAGGGATCCCCGCCCGCGAAATGGAAATCCGAAATGTGAAGCCAACGCGCCTTCATGACCGCCCTTCGCGTGCAACCACCCCGGCCCCTGGACCGGAGCGCCCGAACACCAACCGCCGGGCTGCGCGCCGCGCGCAAGGACGATCAGGAACGCGCCATTGTGGTTGAACGTGACAGCGGAAATCAACCCGCGCCGCGCCGCTCGCGCGCAGCAAAAAGCCCCGAAGCCAAAGGCTTCAGGGCTTTTTCCGTTCGGAACTGGTCGGAGCGACAGGATTCGAACCTGCGACCCTCAGACCCCCAGTCTGATGCGCTACCAGGCTGCGCTACGCTCCGTTACTCACGCCGCAGCAAGCTGCGGCTTGGTTCCGAACGGGAACGGGACTATAGCGGCGGCCTTTTGGCGATGCAACCATTCCCGTAACGATTTTAGATGTTTTTTTCATCCCGCCCCGACAGCCGCGCCAACACCCCGCGCAGCGCCTTCAACTCGTCCAAAACCATCAGCAGATCATGGCGCAGATCGCTGGGCAGCCCCGGCGGCTCATCCTCCGGCGCGTCGTTCGGGTCCATCGGTTCGGGTGCGGGAACGCCCTCCCCCGCCCCGTCCGGCCCGGTCTCGTCTTCGGAATCTTCGGGAAGCGGCGGGGTTGGATTCGCCGTGCGGCCTTCCTTCAACAGCCGCTGGACGCCCTTGATGGTGTAGCGTTCCTCATACAGCAGCGCCTGGATTCGCCGCAGCAGCTCCACATCCTCGGGCCGGTAATAGCGTCGCCCGCCGCCGCGCTTCAGCGGGCGGATCTGCGGGAATTTGGTTTCCCAAAAACGCAGGACATGCTGCGGCACCCTCAGGTCGGTCGCGACCTCGCTGATGGTGCGGAAGGCCGTCGCCGACTTCATGGCGTCAACGCCGCGCTGGCCTCATCAGGAGGCCGCCCGCGCGTTGGCCGCGTCCACCGCGTCCTGAAGCTCGTTGATGCGGTTTTTCAGCACATGGCTGGCGCGGAACACCAGAACACGGCGCGGCAGGATCGGCACCTCTTCCCCGGTCTTGGGGTTGCGGCCAATGCGCTCACCCTTCTGGCGGACCTGGAAGCTGCCGAAGGATGAGATCTTCACCATTTCGCCGCGCGCCAGCGCGTCGGAAATTTCATCGAGAATGGTTTCCACCAGATCGGCGGATTCGTTGCGCGACAAACCGACTTCTTGATAGACGGCTTCGCTGAGTTGGGCGCGCGTGACGGTGTTCTGGGTCATGGATCGTCTCCCCCCGCAACCAGTGGGAAGACGGTAATCCGACCGAAGAAGGTCCGTCAATTCAAAAGCTTGGCAAGGGCTTAGCCGTCAACGCTCTCGCGTTGCAACAATCCGCAGGCGTATGCAAAAGGGCTGAACAGACTTACCAGCGGACCCTTACCAACGGACCAGCGCCGACCCCCAGGTCAGGCCGCCGCCGATGGCTTCCATCAGCACCAGATCGCCGCGCTTGATCCGCCCATCGGCCACCGCCTCGCCCAAGGCCAGCGGAATCGACGCCGCCGAGGTGTTGCCGTGGTGATCGACGGTCAGCACCACCTTCTCCGGGGCCAGCTTCATCTTGCGGGCCAGCCCGTCGATGATGCGGCGGTTCGCCTGATGGGGAACCATCCAATCAATGTCCGAGACTTCCAGCCCGTTGGCGACCAGCGCCTCCTCCACCACGCCCGACAGCTTGCTGACGGCGTGGCGGAAAATCTCCTGTCCGTGCATGCGGACATGGCCGACGGTCTGGGTGGAGGACGGGCCGCCATCGACGTAAAGCAGGTCATACTGCCGACCGTCGGAATGCAGATGGGTGGACAGCACGCCCCGGTCGCTCGTATCGCCCTTGGCGTCGTAGCCTTCCAGCACCACCGCGCCCGCGCCGTCGCCGAACAGCACGCAGGTGGTGCGGTCGTTCCAGTCGAGAATGCGCGAGAAGGTTTCGGCGCCGATCACCAGCGCCCGGCGGGCCTGCCCGCCCCGGATGAAATTGTCGGCCACCGACAAAGCGTAGACGAATCCGGCGCACACCGCCTGGATGTCCATGGCGAAGCCAACCGTGCCAAGCGCCGCCTGCACCTTGGTCGCCGTCGCCGGGAAGGTGTTGTCGGGGGTGGTGGTCGCCAGAATGATGCAGTCGATGCTGCTGGCCGGAACCCCGGCATGCTCCAGCGCGCGAGTCGCGGCGCCGATGGCCAGATCGGACGTCATCTCGCCGTCAGCGGCGAGGTGGCGCGACTGGATCCCGGTGCGTTGGACAATCCACTCGTCGGTGGTGTCCACCCGCTGTTCCAGGTCACGGTTGGTGACGACGTTGGCCGGCAAATACGTGCCACAGCCCAGAACTCGGGAACGCTTGACCATGATTCAGCCCGCCGCCGCCTTCGTGTCGGGAAGAGGGTGCGCGTCGGCGACGCGGCTCATCTCTTCCTTGATGCGCTCGTTGAAACCGTGCGCCGCCAGATTGATCGCCACGGCCACCGCGTTGGCGAAGCCGATGGCGTCGGTGCCGCCATGGCTCTTCACGCAGACGCCGCGCAATCCCAAAAACATGGCGCCGTTGTAGCGGCGCGGGTCGATGCGCTGCTTGAAGCGTTTGAACGCCCCGCGCGCCAACAGATAGCCGATGCGCGCCAACAGCGACGACTCGAACGTCCGCCGCAGAAACTCGGCAAACAGCTTGGCCGTGCCCTCGGCGGTTTTCAGGGCGACGTTGCCGGTGAAGCCGTCGGTCACGACCACGTCCACCGTGCCCAAACCAATGTCGTTGCCCTCGACAAAGCCGTGGAAACGGCCGGGCAACGGCATCTCGCGCAGCGTCGCCGCCGCCGCGCGCACCACCTCGTTGCCCTTCATGTCTTCCGAACCGATGTTCAGAACGCCGATGGTCGGTTCCGGCAGCCCCAGCACGGCGCGGGCGAAAACCGCCCCCATCACCGCGAACTGGACGAGATTCTCCGGCTGGCATTCGGCGTTGGCGCCGAGATCCAGCATGATGCTCTCGCCCCGTTGGGTCGGGAAGAACGACGCGATCGCCGGCCGGTCAATACCGGGCAGCGTCTTCAGCACGAACTTCGCCATCGCCATCAAGGCGCCGGTGTTTCCCGCCGACACGACGCACGCCGCCTGCCCGTTCGCCACCGCGTCGATGGCGAGCCGCATGCTGGACTGGCGCCCTGCGCGCAAAGCGACCGCAGGCTTGGCGTCCCCAGCCACCGCGTCGGGCGTGTGGCGGATCTCCGCAACAGCCTTCAGCGCGGGCCGCTGATTCAACAGCGGCTCGATTCGCTGGGAATCGCCGAACAACAGGAAAGTCACGTCGGGATGACGTTCCCGCGCGATGTCCGCCCCGGCGATCACCATGTCGGGACCGAGATCCCCACCCATGGCGTCCAGGGCAATGGTCAGGCGCTGACTCACCGCGAACAGACTCCCCGGCTAGGACGGCGCACGCCCTGGAACATCATGACCCGCAACAACGCGACGGGGATCAAGCGGCGGCAGCGCCGCTCTGAACCACTTCGCGCTGGTCGTAATGGCCGCAAGACCCGCAGACATGGTGCGGACGCTTCAGCTCGCCGCAGTTCGTGCACTCGGCGTAGGACGAGGTCGGCAGCGCGTGGTGCGAACGACGCATGTTGCGACGCGACTTGGAGGTCTTCTTCTTCGGAACAGCCATGACCGTAAACTCTCTTGATGGTAAAAGGCGGCCCGAACAGGGGCCGCCCAACGCGAGCGGCATTCAATAAGGCAAATGTCCCCGCAGGGCAAGCGCGAACAACCCGGAAACCCATGATCGGCAGCCTTCCGCCAAACAGGGATCAGTCGCGCGGCTTCAGGCGTTGCAAGGCCGCGAACGGGTTGGGTTTCTCCGGTTCTTCCGGGACGGCCTCCTCCTCGTCGAGCGGGCCGTCGTCGAATCCTTCAAACACCGCGCCATCCACCTGCGGATAGGGGTTGAGCGCCAAAGACAGATGCTGCGCCGTCAATTCACCAATGTCGATGCGGTTGTTCTGCATCGGCTCGGGAATCTCCGCGTCGGACAGGGTCGGGTCGAAATCAATCTCTTCGCCCGGCTCCTCGATCAGCGATTCCGGGGCGAACAGCGCCTCGAACTCATCCTCGACATGGGCGGGGACGGGGTCCAGCGTGATGATGCAGGTCTGCACCACCTCGGCCTCCAACCGCCCCGACACACGGATCATTGAGCCGCCGCGCGTGGCGCGCAGGCGGATGGTGGCGGTGAGGCGGCCGATCGACTCCAGCTCGAACCGTTCGGCCAGCGCCTTGCGCTCCTGCTCGTTGGCCTCGATGGTTTCGGTCAGCGGGGCGCGGCGCACGGAGTCGGCGCTGATTTTGCGCGAGAATTCCGGCGCGGGGATGAGGGCGCTGGGGTCGGTCATGGCGGAGTCGTCCTTGGAAAACAAGCCGGAGCCGCGCCCAAGGGGCGACTCGACTCCGGCGCAGGAAGTCACATGCAACCGGACGGGCCGAAAGGCAAGAGGGACGTTGAGGGAACCGGGACTTTCGCCGTGGGTCGGCGGGGAGGACGGAAAGATTTTTTTGTCCACAGATGAACACAGATAAACACAGATTTTTTGAGATGTGAGCGTCACTCGGCAGGCAGGGCGTCGCCGCGATCATCAAAAATCTTGCTTTGTCACCGGCAGCCCGCAGCGCCGCCAGAATCGAAGCGTCATCGGTGTTTATCTGCGTTCATCTGTGGACAAAAATCCTAACCCGCCCCTTGAACCGCCGCCGGGAACGACGCCCGCCCCGCCAGCAGCGACTCCAACGCCTGCGCTTCCAGATGCGCGGCGGCGGCCCGGACATAGGCGGTCAGGGCGGCGAGATGGGCCGGGTCGGTTTCCTCCAGCGTGCCATACACGTTGTTGTCCAAGGCCACCTCCAGCCGGTGATCGCCGGAGTCGGCCAGCGCCTCGTCATAGGCCTTGATCCGCCCGGCCATGCCGCGCGCCATCGTTTTGACCCGCCGCCCAATGCCGGTGTCGCCGACGCCCATCTCCATCAGGGACTTCTCGAAATCATCAATCATCCGTTCATAAAGGCGCCGCGACAGGGCGGCGGCGGCGCGCCCCTGCCCCTTCAACCGGCGCATGGTCAAAAAGCAATGCAGGGCCACCAGATCGAATCGACCGTCCAGCGTGTCCGGCACGCCAAGGTCACGGTAGAAATCCGGCTGGCGCGCCTGAGCGACGATGGCGGCGAACAGGCCATCCACCGGACGGGCGGCGGCGGCGGCGGAAAACCGCCCGAACAGGCGCCCGAAAAGACTGTCTGACACGGTTGGCGCTTTCTTGAAGACTCGGAGTTTCGTTGACAGAACGGAGGGCCGGGTGCGATGGTCCCCGCAGCGTGGAACCGGCGAACGCGCCTTGCGCGGCCTTGCCGTTCCCATCCGCTGGCCCATCATAGCCTGAGCACCATGACGATATCGATTCCTTCCGCGTTTCGCGCCGTCGCCCTGCTGGGCGCCGTCATCCTCCCCGGTCTGGCGGCGTCCGGCTGCACGCCGATCACCGCCCAGCGCGGCAATTTGACCGATCCCGAACGCGTGGCCGAGCTTCAGCCGGGCCAGAGCCGCCGCGACGACGTCGCCGCCGTGCTTGGCACGCCGACCTCGGTCGGAACCTTCGATCCGAACGTCTGGTACTACATCGGGCAGAAGACCGAAAAGACCGCCTTCTTCCAGCCGGAAGTGGTCGAGCGCCGCGTGCTGATCGTCCGCTTCGACCAGGCGGGCGTGGTGCGCGAGATCAAGAAGCTCGACGAGACCAACGGCCAGGATGTCGAGATGGTGGATCGGTCCACCCCGACCGCCGGACGCGAAATGACCTTCCTGGAACAGATGCTCGGCAATGTCGGGCGTTTCTCCGCCAAGGACACCAAGAGCAAGGGTCCGGGCCACTGATCGCCTGACGCTTCCGACCAACGCCAAAAGGGCGGGAACCTCCACGGGTTCCCGCCCTTTTCCGTTTCAGCGTCGCCTGAACTCAGGCGAATTGGGCCAAAATCGCCAGCAGCAGGATCGCCACGATGTTGGTGATCTTAATCATCGGATTGACCGCCGGGCCAGCCGTGTCCTTGTACGGATCGCCGACCGTGTCGCCCGTCACCGCCGCCTTGTGCGCGTCGGATCCCTTGCCGCCATGGTTGCCCTCTTCAATGTATTTCTTGGCGTTGTCCCACGCCCCGCCGCCCGACGTCATCGAGATGGCGACGAAGATGCCGGTGACGATGGTGCCCAGCAGCATGGCCCCCAGCGCGGCGAAGGCCGCCGCCTGACCGCCAATCGCGGCGATGACGAAATAGAGGACCACCGGGGCCAGCACCGGCAGCAGCGAGGGAATCACCATCTCGCGAATCGCCGCCTTGGTCAGCATGTCCACCGCCCGACCGTAATCGGGCTTGGCCGTGCCTTCCATGATGCCGGGGATCTCGCGGAACTGGCGGCGCACCTCGACCACCACCGACCCGGCGGCGCGCCCGACCGCCGTCATCCCCATGGATCCGAACAGATAGGGCAGCAAGCCGCCGATCAACAGCCCGACGACGACATAGGGATCGTCCAGCTTAAACTCGACCTTCACCTTGGGAAAATAATGGCCGAGATCCTGGACATAGGCGGCGAACAGCACCAGCGCCGCCAGACCGGCGGAGCCGATGGCGTAGCCCTTCGTCACCGCTTTGGTGGTGTTGCCCACCGCGTCCAGCGCGTCGGTGGTGACGCGGACCTCTTTGGGCATGTCGGCCATTTCGGCGATGCCGCCCGCGTTGTCCGTCACCGGGCCGTAAGCGTCGAGCGCCACCACCATCCCCGCCAGCGCCAGCATGGTCGTCGCGGCGATGCCGATGCCGAAAATCCCCGCCTGACCATGGGCGATCAGGATGCCCGCGCAAATCACCAGAACCGGCAGCGCGGTGGATTCCATCGACACCGCCAAACCTTGGATCACATTGGTGCCATGGCCGGTTTCCGACGCCTTGGCGATGCTGCGCACCGGGCGAAACGCGGTGGAGGTGTAGAATTCGGTGATCCATACCAGCAGGCCGGTGACGCCCAACCCTACCAGGGACGACACGAACAGATTCATGCCGGTGATGGTCAACCCGTTGCTCATCGCCAGCGGGCGGGTGAAGCCGAACATCACGGCGGTGACGAGCAGGATCAACACCAGCGAGATGCCCGCCGTCGCCGCCAACCCCTTGTAGAGCGCGTTCATGATGTTGTTGTCAGCGCCAAGTTTGACCGCGAAGGTCCCGGCGACCGAGGCGACGATGCAGACCGCGCCGATCACCAAGGGATAGACCAGCATCGAGCGGACGACGTCGCCGGAAAAGAAGATCGCCGCCAACAGCATGGTGGCGACGATGGTCACGGCGTAGGTCTCGAACAGGTCAGCGGCCATGCCGGCGCAATCGCCGACATTGTCGCCGACATTGTCGGCGATGACCGCCGGGTTGCGCGGGTCGTCCTCGGGGATGCCCGCCTCGACCTTGCCGACCAGATCGGCGCCGACGTCGGCCCCCTTGGTGAAGATGCCGCCGCCCAGCCGGGCGAAGATGGAAATCAACGACGCGCCGAAGCTGAGCGCCAGCAGCGCTTCCAGCACCGTGCGGACCTGCTCGGGGTCGGTGACGCGGTAGATCGTCATCAACACGCCGTAATAACCGCCGACGCCCAACAGCCCCAGCCCGACCACAAGCATGCCGGTGATCGCCCCGGACTTGAACGCGATGTCGAGCGCTGGGGCCAGCCCGTTGGTCGCCGCCTGCGCGGTGCGGACGTTGGCGCGCACCGACACGTTCATGCCGATGTAGCCCGCCAGACCGGACAGGATCGCCCCGATCAGAAAGCCGATGGCGACCGGCAATCCCAAGGTCGCACCCAGGATCAACAGCAGAACGACGCCCGCCACGGCGATGGTGGTGTATTGCCGGTTCAGATAGGCGCGCGCGCCCTCCTGCACCGCTGCGGCGATGGCCTGCATCCGCTCGGTTCCCGGCGACGCGGCCATGACCTCTTTTCCGGCACGATAGCCGTAGGCCAGCGCAAGCAGACCGCTGGCAATGATGACGATGAACGCTAAAGCCATCGCATCCCCCGATTTTTGAAAGGTCCGCCCGCGAAAGCCGACTCCCGGAAAAGAACGGGAGAAGTCGGGCGCAAGTGTTCTCAGGGAAAAGGATGCCGAAGGGCGCCCATCTTTGCAACCACCGCCATGTCCTTGATGGCGCGGCGAATTGGCCAGGGTCATATCTGACCTTCGTCAGAGGCCCCGACAACCGCAGCGCACAACAGCGCTAAAGATTGCGCTGAGTCACCGCCTGAACCAGAACATCCAGAACCACCCCCGGCCCCATCACCTTATTGGCGGCTTCAAGCAGTTTTGCTTTTACGGCAGGGATATTGACCAATGGTCCATTCAGAACCGACTTGTCGGCGACCGCGCCATAGAGCGCGGTGAGAAAACCGTCGCTCATCCGGGCCTGGTTGGCCTGAACCATCGGCTGCTTCTCCAAAACCACCTCCATCGTCACCACAACGGTGACGAATTGCTCGACTCGGGTCGCGCCGATCACCGGCACGACCAACGGCGGCAGGCGGACAAAGGCGGTGGGCGGCTTGGGCGGCGGTTCGACTTTTTTCGGCTCCGCGCCTTCCTGGGGAACCAGATAATTGGAATAGATGTACCAGCCGCCGAATCCGGCGCCGCCCAGCAACAGGATGCCCAGCACCAGAACAATCAGCGACTTGACCACAGAGAACACCCAATGAAAGGAGGAAACACGGCCCTCAGGCGCGGCGCAGCCTGCCCCGCCCCTGCTTTCGATTGTCTTAAATTGACCATGCGGGCAAACGAGCGCCCATCAAACGCCGAAGTGGTCAAAAATGATCCCAACCACGCCGAAGCAAAGCCAGCGGCGCCCCCCGTTGGTCAAGCGCGCGGACGGTTCCGGGAACTCCGGCTTCGAGCCAACCAACCGCCGTGATTGGCACGCCGAGGCTCTCCGCCAGCGCCATCAGGGCGGGCGTCGCCCTGTCCGGGGCGGAGAACAACAATTCATAATCATCGCCGCCGGTCAGCGCCAGCGCCAACCGCGTCGGGTCGTCGCCGATCACCCCGCGCGCCGCGTCGGACAACGGCACGGACGCCGCGTCCAACCGGGCCGCGCAGCCGGATTCCTCGCAGAGATGTCCAAGATCGGCCACCAGACCGTCCGACACGTCCAACGCGCCGCTGGCCAGACCGATCAGGCGCGGGCCGAGAGTCGTGCGAGGATCGGGGCGGCGCAACCGGCGCAACAGATGCTCACGCGCCGCCGCGTCGTCCAACGTCAAGCGGTCGTAGGCGATCTCCAGCCCCAACGCCGCGTCGCCGATACAGCCGGAGACAAACAGCCGGTCGCCGACCACGCCGCCCCAGCGCGGCAAGGCGCGGCCCGCCGGAACCAGACCGAAGGCCGTGACCGACAGGGTGATCGGCCCACGGGTGGACACCGAATCGCCCCCGGCCAAACCAATGTTGAAACGCGCTTGGTCCTCCCCCAAACCGGCGGCGAAGGCGGAAAGCCACGCCTCGCCCACGTCGCGCGGCAGAGCCGTGGTCAGGGTGTAGGCCAGCGGTTCCGCCCCCATGGCGGTGAGATCGGAGAGGTTGGTGCGGAGCAGTTTCGCGGCGATGTCACCCGGCGAATCGTCGGGGAAAAAATGCACGCCCGCCACCATGGCGTCGGCGGTGACGACCAGCTCGAATCCCGGCGGCACGCCAAACACGGCGGCGTCGTCCCGCAAACCGCGCGCGCCGGGGAACCCGGCGGCCAACGGTTTGAAATAGCGGGTGATGCGGTCAAATTCCCCAAGCGGGGCCGATGCGTTGGTCATGGAACCGCCAAACCAGTCAATCCCCTCCCCCGCGAACGGAAGAGGGGGGAGACGTTCACTCCGCCGACGGGCCGCCGCGCGACGGATCCGGCTTGGCCAGATCGTCGGCGCGCAGGGCGCGGGCGACATGGTCGAGCACGCCGTTCACCATCGCCGGTTCGCGCCCGGCGAAGAAGGCGTGGCCGACGTCCACATACTCGCTGATGAGGATGCGCGGGTGGGTGTCGAGATGGACGGCGATCTCATAAGCCCCGGCGCGCAGGATGGCGCGGAGCAGCAACTCCAGCCGGTCGATGGGAAAGCGCGGGTCAAGCGCCGCCGTCAACACGCTGTCCACCTCGGCCTTGCGGTGCATCGCCCCGCGCACGATGTCAGAAAACAGTTGCGGATCCCCGGCGACGAATTTGGTTCCGTCGATTTCCTCGCCCAAGCGATGGGTCACAAACTCAGCCACCACGGTTTCCACCGCCGCGCCGGTCAGGTCGATCTGGTACAGCGCCTGCACCGCGCCCAGGCGGGCGGCCTTGCGGCGGGCCTTGGCGGAACCGCCGCCGGTCCGGTTGCGGCCACCGGATTTGCCGGATGTGCGCTTGGGTGTCGCGCGGCTGGCCGCGTCGTCGTTGCTCATGATGGTCTTTGCAGTCACTGAAAAAGGGATCAACGCGGATAGAGGCGGAATTTGCGCTTCAGGTCAATCATGTCAAGGCAGGCCCGCGCGGCGGCCCCGCCCATATTTTTGGATCCGACGTTGGCGCGCACCCAAGCCTGTTCGCGATTTTCCACCGTCAGGATGCCGTTGCCGACCGCCAGGGTGTAACGCAACGCCAGATCCTGAAGCCCACGCGCGCTTTCGGCGCAGATTGTGTCGTACCGCGTCGTCTCGCCCCGGATCACGCAGCCGAGCGCGACATAGCCGTCGAACCGCTTGCGTGCCGTGAAAAAATCCATGGACCGGATGGCGTAGAGCACCGCCGCCGGAATTTCCAGACACCCCGGCACGCCATAGCGAATGTGGGTGGCCCCCGCGCGGGTCAGCTCCCCGATGGCGCCACGCGCCAATTCCTCGGCGATGTCCTCGTGGCTGCGGGCGTCCACAACCATGATGTGGGGGGTGTCGGTCATCCGGCGCGGCGCCAATCCATCAGCGGGTCCTCACCCTCAATCCGTTCCGCCATCGGTCACGGCTGCGGTGATCGGTCGATGGCCGACCACGGTCAGACCGTAGCCTTCCAACCCGATGATCGATTTTTGCCGGTTCGACAGCAAAATCATCGAGCGGACGCCGAGATCCAACAGGATCTGCGCGCCGACGCCGTAATCACGCAGGGTGGGGGCGCTGCCAACCTGCCCTTCCAGCCGCGCCTTCAGCACCGACGACAGGCCGTTCGGCTGCGGTTCGCGCAGCAGAACGATGACGCCGCGCCCTTCCTTGGCGATCAGCTCCATCGACGCCTGCAACTCGTCGGCCCGGCCGGAATTGCGGTCGCCCAGCACGTCGTCGAGCACCGACAGCGCGTGCATGCGGACCAGCACCGGCTCGTCGCCGGATATGTCGCCGCGCACCAGCGCGATGTGTTCGGCGTAATGGATCTTGTTGGTGTAGATGTAGGTCTGGAAGCGCCCGCCGAACCGGCTGTCCAGCGACCCGGCCAGACGCTGTTCGACGATGGTTTCGGTGCGGCGGCGGTAGGCGATCAGATCGGCGATGGTGCCGACCTTCAGCCCATGAAGTTGGGCGAACTGCACCAGATCGGGCAGACGCGCCATCGTGCCGTCGTCGTTCATGATCTCGCAGATCACCGCCGAGGGCGGATGACCGGACAGGCGCGAGATGTCGACCGACGCCTCGGTGTGGCCGGCGCGGACCAGAACCCCGCCTTCGCGCGCCAGCAGCGGGAAGATGTGGCCGGGCGTGGCGATGTCATGCGGGCCGGATTTCGGATCGATGGCGACCTGGATGGTGCGGGCGCGGTCGGCGGCGGAAATGCCGGTCGTCACCCCTTCGCGCGCCTCGATCGAGACGGTGAAAGCCGTTTGGTGGCGCGAGGCGTTCTGTTGGGCCATCAGCGGCAGGCGCAGCCGTTCGATGTTGGCCTGGTCCATCGTCAGGCAGATCAGGCCACGGCCATGCTTGGCCATGAAATTGACCGCTTCCGGGGTGGCGCAATTCGCCGGGATGACCAGATCGCCTTCGTTCTCGCGGTCTTCGTCATCGACCAGGATGAACATCTTGCCCTGGCGCGCCTCTTCGAGGATTTCCTCGGCGGACGACAGGTAGCTGTGAAACTCGGACGTCATTCCTGCCCCGCAAGCCGCGCGACGTAGCGCGCGAGCATATCAATTTCCAGATTCACCGAATCCCCAACCCGCAAGCCGCCAAAGGTCGTGGCCGTCTGGGTGTGGGGGATGATGTTGACGCCAAAGCGATTGCCCGCCACCTCGTTGACGGTCAGCGACACGCCGTCGATGGCGACCGACCCCTTGGAGGCGATGTATTTGGCCAGCGACTCCGGCGCCTCGAAGGTCAGGCGCAGGGACTCGCCCTCCGGCTTGGTCGCCGCCAACACGCCGACGCCATCGACATGGCCCGACACGATGTGCCCGCCCAGCTCGTCGCCGACCTTCAGCGCGCGTTCCAGATTGATCCGCGTTCCGGCGTCCCAGCCGCCCAACGTGGTCTTCGACAGGGTTTCCCCCGACGCCTGGATGACGTACCAGCCCGGTCCCTTTTCGATGACCGTCAGGCAAACGCCGTTGTGGGCGATGGACGCCCCGATCGCGATCGTCTCCGTGTCGAAGCCGGTCTCGATGGTGAAGCGGGTGTCGCCCTGCCGTTCCACGGCCCGCACGCGCCCGATGTCGGTGATGATTCCAGTGAACATGCTGGGGAATTTAGCAGGTTTCACGCGAAGGGGAAGCGGGGACGACGGCGCGCCGCGCGCAACGGACTGTTGCGCCGATCAAACCAGACGCCGACGGTAGCTTTCCACCAGATCAGCCCCCGCCGCCCGCAGCTCCGTCCGCTCAAAGCGCGCCATCTGGTCGAGCGTGGCGACTCCGAAGCCCGCGACTCCCGCCAGACCGTCGCCGCCAATCAGCGCCGCCGCGCGGAACCACTCCAGCCGGTCGATCAGCCCGGCCCCCAACAACGATGCGGCCAGCGTCGCCCCGCCTTCGACCAGCACGCGGGTCAATCCGCGTTCGGACAGCGCGGCGGCCAGCGCCAGCGGGTCGGGACGGTCGGCGGAGTCCGTGGCGACCGGCAGAATTTCCACGCCATGCTCGGTCAGCGCGGCGGCCTTGACCGGATCGGGATCCGCGCCGGTGACGACCCAGGTCGGCACAGCCCTTGCCGTGGTCGCGAGCTTCGAGGTTGGCGGCAGACGCAAACGGCTGTCCACCACCACCCGCACCGGACTGCGGTCCGACAGCCCCGGCAAACGGCAGGTCAGTTCGGGATCGTCGGCCAACGCGGTGCCGATGCCGACCAGAATGGCGTCGTGGGTGGCGCGCAAGCGATGGCCGACCGCCCGCGCCGCCGGGCCGGTGATCCATTGCGAGGCTCCGGTTCGCGTCGCGATGCGGCCATCCAACGTCGTCGCCAGCTTCAGGGTGAAGAGTGGGCGGGCGTGTTGAATGCGGTTGAAAAAACCCTCGTTCAGCGCCAGCGCTTCCGCCTCGCACAGTCCGGTGGCGACCGTGATTCCAGCGTCGCGCAGCCGGGCCAAGCCGCCGCCCGCCACGCGCGGGTCAGGATCCTGGCAGGCGACGACAACACGGGCGACTTTAGCCTCAATCAAGGCGAGCGCGCAGGGCGGCGTCTTGCCGTAATGATTGCAAGGCTCCAGCGTGACGTAAGCGGTGGCGCCTTCGGCCAAGACTCCGGCGCGGGCCAGCGCCTCCGTCTCCGCGTGAGGCCGTCCGCCCGGCTGGGTCCAGCCACGCCCCACCACCACGCCGTCGCGGACCAGCACGCAGCCAACCGCCGGGTTCGGCCATGTCCGCCCCAGCCCGCGCGCGGCCAACGCCAAGGCGGCGCGCATGTGGTGGAGGTCGGTGGGGGTGGTCATGTGTTGGGCCGTTCTTCCGCTTATTCAGGCGGCTTGCCCCCTCCCCAGCCCTCCCCCGCTTGTCAGCGGGAGAGGGAGACAGGAGCCTTGCCGGGGTTCCATCGGAGTTCCCTCTCCCGCGACCAGCGGGGGAGGGTTAGGGAGGGGGAAAACCCGCTCCCCTCACGCGTCCGGGACCAACTGCTCGACGAACTCGTTGAAGTCCGACGCCTCGCGGAAGTCTTTGTAGACCGAGGCGTAACGGATGTAGGCGACCTGATCGAGCGTTTGCAGCGCGACCATAATCATCTCGCCAATCTGCTTGGACGGGATCTCGCTCTCGCCCGACGATTCGAGCTGGCGAACAAGGCTGTTCACCACCCGGTCGATGCGGTCGGCGTCGATGGGCCGCTTGCGCAGCGCGATCCGCATCGACCGCAACAGCTTGTCACGGTCGAAGGGTTCGCGCTGGCCCGCGCTCTTCACCACCGTCAGCTCGCGCAACTGCACGCGCTCGAAAGTGGTGAAACGCGCGCTGCAACTGGGACAGAAGCGCCGCCGCCGGATGGCCGAGTTGTCCTCCGTCGGTCGCGAATCCTTGACCTGGGTGTCCTCGTTTCCACAGAACGGGCAGCGCATGTCGGTGTCCCTTTTCCGATCCGTGACGCGTTACAGCGTCGGGTAGATCGGGAACTGACGGCACAGGCCGCGCACCCGTTCGCGCATCGCCGCCTCAACCGCCGCATTGTCGCCGGAGTTGCTGGCGGCCAGACCGTCCAGCGTCTCGACGATCATCTCGCCGACCTGTTTGAACTCGGCGACGCCGAAACCGCGCGTCGTCGCCGCCGGGCTGCCCAGACGGACGCCCGAGGTGATCATCGGCTTCTGCGGGTCGAACGGCACGCCGTTCTTGTTGCAGGTCATGCTGGCATGTTCCAGGCTGGCTTCCGCCGCCTTGCCGGTCAGGTTCTTTGGACGCAGATCGACCAGCACGATGTGGCTGTCGGTGCCGCCGGACACGATGTCCAGCCCACCGGCGATCAGGGTCGAGGACAGAACGCGGGCGTTGTCCAGCACGGCCTGGGCGTAGGTCTTGAACTCAGGGCGCAGCGCCTCGGCGAAGGCCACCGCCTTGGCGGCGATGACGTGCATCAGCGGGCCGCCCTGAAGGCCGGGGAACACCGCCGAATTGATCTTCTTGGCGATGTCCTCGCGGTTGGTCAGCACCATGCCGCCGCGCGGACCGCGCAGGGTCTTGTGGGTGGTGGTGGTGGCGATGTCGGCGTAAGGGAACGGGTTGGGGTAGACGCCGCCAGCGATCAGACCGGCGTAATGGGCGATGTCCACCATCAGATAGGCCCCGACCTCGTCGGCGATGGCGCGGAAACGCTCATAATCGAGCACGCGCGGGTAAGCCGACCCGCCAGCGATGATGAGCTTGGGCTTGTGCTCGCGCGCCAGCGCCTCGACCTGCTCAAAGTCGATCAGGTGATCGTCCTTGCGCACGCCATACTGCACGGCCTTGAACCATTTGCCCGACATGTTGGGGGCGGCGCCGTGGGTCAGGTGGCCGCCAGCGGCCAGCGACATGCCCAGCACGCAATCGCCCGGCTGCAACAGCGCCAGCAGAACCGCCTGGTTGGCCTGGCTGCCGGAGTTCGGCTGGACGTTGGCGAACTCACAGCCGAACAGCTTGCAGGCGCGTTCGATGGCGAGGTTTTCCGCAATGTCCACGAACTCGCAGCCGCCGTAATAGCGCTTGCCGGGATAACCCTCGGCGTATTTGTTGGTGAGAACGGAACCCTGCGCCTCCAGCACCGCCTGGGACACGATGTTTTCGGACGCGATCAGCTCGATCTGGTCCTGCTGGCGCACCAGCTCGTCGCGCACCGCGCGGGCCAATTCAGGATCGGTCTCGGCGAGCGACGCGGCGAAGAAACGGCCGATCTCGGCGGCGTTGGTGGTCGTCATGGCGGGCGGTTCCTTATCTCAAAGCGGAGTGTGCTGCGGTGTCGCCGACGGCGCCGAAGCGCCCCCGGGCAAGAGGCCGATGGGCCAAATCCAGTCAGAGCGCGGGCGTCAGCCCATCTTGGCGATGCGGCGGCTGTGCCGCTCCCCGCCCTCAAACCCGGTGTTCAGGAAGGCGTCCACGCAATCTTTCGCGACTTCCGGGCCGATCACCCGCGCGCCGAGCGCGATCACGTTGGCGTCGTTGTGCAGGCGGCTCAGGCGCGCGGTGGTCACGTCGTGGACCAGCGCGGCGCGGACGCCGGGATGGCGGTTGGCGGCGATGCTGATGCCGATGCCGCTGCCGCACACCAGCACGCCGCGCTCCGCCCGGCCATCGGTGACGGCGGCGGCGACGGCGGCGGCGTAATCCGGGTAATCCACCGATTCCGGACCGTTCGTGCCGAAATCGAGAACGGAATAACCAGCGCTCGTCAGCGACGCGGCGATGTGAGCCTTCAGCTCGTAACCAGCGTGATCGGAGGCGAGCGCGACGGTGCGGGCGGTCATGCGGAAAAAACTCCAGAGGCGGCGAAAAGCGTCGGCACGCTACCAGATATCGACGCGAACCGCCACCACCACACCATGACAGGGACGCAAGCCTCATCCGCAAGCCCGGTTCGGCGGATCGACGCGCCACGCGACGCAGGACCGCGACGGTCTTGCCCTGCGGCGATGCCACCCCTCGCCAGAAAGCCGCAGCTCTACGTCGAGCCGCAAGGCGCCCCCATCACCCCAAGCGTGAAAATTGGCGATCAAACCTCGCCTCTTCGTTGTTCCGTTTCGCAAGCAAGGCAGATAGCCGATTCGTTATAGGCGGAGCGCCACGCCCAATTGCTGCATCCAAATCACCCGCTCTTTTAAAGCTGGACCTTACTAGACGATCCTTAAAGCGCCGTCACGACGGCGACGCGAGCGTCCTTTTCAGCCTTGGCTGATTTGCGTGGGCTTCACCAGTTCTGACCGCCAAAAGCAACTAATTTGCGTCTTGCCGAAATTATATTGACACCCAAATCACGGTATGCAACTTGATTGCTACGGACAAATGAAAAATCAGGACACTGAGCAATGAGCGACCAGCTTCGCGCCGATGTACCCGACAATGCGCTGCTGCAGATGACGGCCGACATCGTATCGGCGTATGTCAGCAAGAATGTTTTGCCCGCTCAACAAATCCCCGACATCATCAATACGGTCTATTCGTCGCTGACCGGGCTGAATGGGCAGCCGCGTGAAGTGCCGGCGGAGCCGCTGAAGCCTTCCGTTCCGATCCGCAAGTCAGTGACGCCCGAATACATCATTTGCCTGGAAGACGGGAAGAAGTTGAAGATGCTCAAGCGGCATCTTCGTTCAACCTACAACATGTCGCCGGATGAATACCGTGTGCGGTGGGGGTTGCCCGCTGATTACCCGATGGTGGCGCCGAACTACGCCGCCCAGCGGTCGGAATTCGCCAAGCGCATTGGTTTGGGCCGCAGCTCTGGCCGTCAGACCCGCCGCAAAATCGGCTGAGACGCGTTGTCCGTATAAGGTGGGCCGGTTTCCCCTGGGGAGACCGGCCTTTTTCTTGTCCGCGTCCTTACTACAGACGTCAATCCACTCCCGCGTCCTTCGGACGCCCGTCCACACCAGGATCAGGGGCAGCCCTTGCGCCCCGACAGGCGGCAATTGAAACGCTCGACGTTGCGGGTCAGGTCACGCCCGGCGGCGATGTTCTCGTCGTTCAGGCATTTCAGATAGGACATCGTCCGGTCGACATAGTCTTTCACCTCCGACTGGCAGCCTGTCATCTTGTCCGGCGCGGCGAAGGTCACGCCATCGTCCATGCATTGCGGCGCGGTCGGCTTGGCGCAGGTTGACACAGGCGGCGGAACCGGCGCCGCCGCCGGATGCTGCTGGGCGGTCGGGGCCGCCGCGTTCCCCGTCGTCGCCTTTGCGGCCACCGCCGGGTTCATCGGCCCCAGAAGGGCCGTCGCGCACAGGAACGCTGCGATCAAGGCGGGCCGTGGGCTGAAGGCCGAACGAAACAACATGATGTGCTTCCTCTTGGGCGAATTCGCCGCCCGTTGTCTTACCAAGCGGCCCCCGTCCGGCGTCAGCGCCGAAACGGGAACCGTCTACCGCGACGGGGCTTTGTTGGCGTCACGGGTCTGCACATAGCGCAGCTTGTTGATCGCCGTCCGCTTCAGCAACTCCAGACTGCCGCTGGCCGGACCAACCACCGACACCTCGACCCCGGTCTTGCCGTCGATGGCGACGACCTTCAAATAGGTTCCCACCCGATGAAACTCGAACAGAACCTCACCACCCGCGCCCGTCATGCCCCATCCCCCAACCATCAGCCAAACAATTGCGGCGACAGTGTGACTCGAAACCCCTCATTCCGCCAACCGCCATCACCCCAAGGGCGGCACGGTTGTTGAATCGCGGCATCCGGACCGCTACCTTGAAGATCCTTCCCCTTTTTCGGTGTCTTTGATGCGCGGCCTTCTGCTGGCTTTGTGTGTTGTCCTGGGCTTTGCGACGCCCGCCGTCGCGTCGGAGGGGGCGGCGGGCAATCTGCCGCCGTCGGTCCGCATCAAGCCGCTGATGGTTCCGGTCGTCAACGCGCAAGGCCGGATCGAAAAATACACGCAAATCGAAGTCAATCTGGAAATCGGCGACGCCCTGAGGCTGGGGGACGTCCAGGTCAGCATCCCCCGCCTGCACGACGCGATCCTGACCGCCATTTACAAGGGCATCGACGAAGGTTGGGTGGTGCGCGGCAACATCGCCAACATCCCGGCCCTGCGCCGCAAGATCGACGAGGCCGCCATCGCGATGTTCGGAAAGAACGTCGTCACCCGCATCCTCATCGCGCCGATTTCCCGCCAATCCTCTTTCCAGTAAAATCCCGACCACCGCGCAAAGAAGGGGAACCTCCGCCATGGCCATTGTTTTTGTGGCGCGCAGCGCCGCCCTGACAAAATGGGCGTCCGACGTCGGACAGGGCAAACACAGCTACAAGCTGGCGATCGCCGACGACGAGGCCGCGATGAAGGCCGCCATCGCCGCCGGTTGGGGCGGCGAGACCGACTGGAAGTTGATTCATTCCCAAGAGGTGGACGGCGTGACGGAGGACGAGGCCTTCGCCCGGCTGGCCCGGCGGGAAAAGACCATCGACCCGGCCTATTACCCCCGGCTGAAGGGGGCCGCCGGAGTCTTCCGCGTGTCGCTGACCAACGTGCAGAACAGCCTGCTGGTCGCCCAGGCGATGGACCCGGACCAACCGCTGACCGACGTCAAGGTCAAGCCCAAGGACATCGCCGACTACCTGATTCGCAACGCGTTGGCCTGACCTGGGGTTCCCGCCGCCGTGACCGCTCCCGCCCTCATCCGCCGCGTCCGCTTCGACGATCTGTCCACCCGCGAGCTGCACGCCCTGCTGTGGATGCGCCAGCGCGTGCTGATCGTCGAGCAAGCCTCGCCCTACCCCGACCTGGATGGACGCGACCCGGAGGCGCTGCACCTGATCGCCAACCGCCCCGGCGGCGACGCGCCGTTGGGCTGCGCCCGCGTCTTCGGCCCCGATCCCGCCAAAAGCGGAACCACCGCCTTCGGACGGCTGGCCGTTCTGCCGTCGGAGCGCAAGACCGGGCTGGGCCGGGCGCTTGTCGCCGATTCCCTGGCCTGTCTGGCCGAGCGCTGGCCCGATCACGACGTGGTCATCGGCGCGCAACTGTATCTGGAGCGCTTTTACGGCGGCTTCGGTTTTGTCCGGGACAGCGACGTCTATGACGACGTCGGCATCCCCCACATCGACATGCGCCTGCGCCGTTAAGCGACCGCTCAGGCGGACGCCCCCAGCGTCCGTTTGACGATGACGTCCAGCTTGGCGAGCATCGCCGGATCGCGGTGGCTGGGCGCGGTCATGATCGCGTTGTCGAGCGCGGTGTGGCAGCCCTGCGCGCAGGCCCCGTCCCGCACGGCGATCTTGGGGGCGAGCGTGGCGACCAGCGACCGCGCCGTGTCGGCGTTGGCGACCACCACCTTGATGACCGCGTCCACGCTGACATGGGCGTGCTCGGTGTGCCAGCAATCGAAATCCGTCACCATGGCGACGGTGGCGTAACAAATCTCCGCCTCGCGGGCCAGTTTGGCTTCCGGCATGTTGGTCATGCCGATGACGTCGCAGCCCCAACTGCGGTACAGCTCGGACTCGGCGATGGTCGAGAATTGCGGGCCTTCCATCACCATGTAGGTTCCGCGCCGCTGGTGCGGGACGCGCAGCTCCTGCAACGCCTCTTCAATCAGGTCGCCCAGCCGGTTGCACACCGGATGGCCCAACCCGACATGGGCCACCAGCCCCGTCCCGAAAAAGCTCTTGTCGCGGGCAAAGGTGCGGTCGATGAACTGGTCGATCACCACGAAGGTTCCGGGCGGCAGATGCTCCTTCAGCGAGCCAACCGCCGACACCGACAGGATTTCCGTGACGCCCAGTTGCTTCAGCGCGTGGATGTTGGCGCGGAAATTCAGCTCCGACGGCGGAATCCGGTGGCCCCGGCCATGGCGTGGCAGAAAGACCAGCTTTTGTCCGTGCAATTCCCCGGTCAGCAGCTCGTCGGACGGGTCGCCGAAGGGCGTTTCGACCTTGACCCAACGGGTGTTTTCCAGCCCGTCGATGTCATAGACCCCGCTGCCGCCGATCACACCCAGAACCGCCGCTTTGTCGTCCGCCATGATCGCCCATCCCCTTGCGTTCGCGAGGGCGGCAGTATTCCGGCGGGGCGCGGCAAAGGCAATGCCCGTCAACGCCCGATCCGCGCCAACAGCGGCGTCAGCAGCAGACCGGCGAGAATCCCCCCGGCGTGCGCGCCCCACCCCACTTCGGCCAGGGGTGAATCGGCGGGCGGCGGAAACAGGACCATGGCGACGTTCAGCGCGGCGAAGACCCCGACCATCCAAAGGACCGGAAGGCGCAGGAAGGGCAAGGCCCACATCCGCGCGCGCGGGCGCACCCACAAGAACGCCCCCATCAGCGCGCAGATCGCTCCGCTGGCCCCGATCAAGGGCGCCATGCGGTCCACCGCCAACCAACCTTCGCTCAAGGCCCCCGCGACGGTTCCGGCCAAGAACAGCGCCAGATAGCGCCCATGCCCCAGCGCGTTTTCCACCGCGTCGCCCAACAGCCACAGCGCCAGCATGTTGCTGACCAGATGCGCCGGGTCGGCGTGGATCAGCGGATGGCCGAACAGCCCGCGCCACAGCGCCAGCGTCGGCAGCGGTCCGGCCAGATCGACCGTTCCGAAGAAATAAGCGGGGACAAAGGCGAAGCGCTCCGGCGGCAGATTCAAAACGAAGGCGGCGACGCAGGTCAGAATCATCACGCGGTTGGCGTAGGCCGGAACCGCCGCCCGCGCCGCCCTGGTCTCCACCGCCATCGCGCCCCTCCCCTGCCCGCGTCGATCCGCCTCAGCCCGTGGAACGTGGCGATGCGCGGAAAATCCACGCGCACGCCCGTCCCTATGCCCCTCGGACGATTGGAGCGGACCCCAACCACTGGCACAGTGTCGATCCAAGCGGTGATTCAATACACCGCGATCATGATCTTTTTGGGAGTGACGCGCATGAATGGACGAGTCGACACCGGCCGCATGCAGGTGGAGCGGCAAGGCCGGGTGATGGTGCTGACCATGACCGACCCGGACAACCGCAACGCGCTGGGTCTGAAAATGATGGCGGCCGGGCGCGACGCGCTGGACGAGGCGGCGCACGACGACGGAATCGGCGTCGTCGTGCTGACCGGCGCGAACGGCGCCTTCAGCTCCGGCGGGCATTTGAGCAACCTGTATCATCACGGCAACCGCTCGCGCTCGGAAAACCGCGACGGCATTGAACGCTTCCACGGCTGGGTCCGCGCCATGCGCGAATGCCCCAAGCCGATCATCGCGGCGGTCGAAGGCCCGGCGGCGGGGGCCGGCTTCTCGCTGGCGCTGGCCTGCGACCTGATCGTCGCGGCGGAGGATTCGCGTTTCCTGACCGCCTACATGAAGGTGGGGTTGACGGCGGACGGCGGCGCCTCGGCCTCTCTGGCCCGCGCCTTGCCGCCGCAATTGTACGCCGAATTGATGCTGACCGGCGGGCCGGTGTCCGCCCCGCGCCTGCACAGCGCCGGAGTCGTCAACCGCGTCACCGCCCCCGGCGGCGCGCTGGACGAGGCCGTGGGTTGGGCGCAAACCATCGCCGAAGGCCCGAGCGGCGCGATGGGCCGGGCGAAAAAGCTGATGGAGCTGGCCTATGGCAGCTTCGCCACCCAACTCGCCCGCGAAAGCGACCTGTTCGTCGAGGCGCTGCACCATGGCGAAGCCAAGGAGGGCATCACCGCCTTCTTTGAAAAACGCCCGCCGGTCTTCCACAAAGGGTAAACCGCAAAGGGGAAAAGGCCATCCCGCCCGCGCGTCGCGCCCATCCTTGGGCCGACGCGCGGGCTTGGGGAGAGGCGGTTATCGGACCAGAACCTTGGCCGCTTCCTTGGTGGTGACGACGGCGTCCGCCGCCTGATGGATCGCCGTCGAAATCTCAGTGATGCTGGCCGAGACTGAGGACACCGCCATCGACGCGCTTTGCATGTTGGCGGACATGCTTTGCGTGACCGCGCTTTGCTCCTCCACCGCCGAGGCCGTCACCGTGACGTGTTCGCGCACCGTGTTGACCGCGTCGCGGATCGCCGCCAAGGCGCCCGCCACCTCCGCCGAGGTCGCCTGAATGCCGCCGATTTCGTTGGAGATCTGTTCGGTCGCCCGCGCCGCCTGATTGGCCAGATTCTTCACCTCCGACGCCACGACGGCAAAACCCTTGCCCGCCTCGCCCGCGCGCGCCGCTTCGATGGTGGCGTTCAGCGCCAGCAAATTGATCTGTCCGGCGATGTTCTGGATCAGCCCGACGATGCCGTTCATCGCCTGGGCGGCGCTGGTCAGCTTTTCCGTGCTGGTCCCGACCGCCACCGTGCGGTCAAAGGCGTTTTCCGTCGCCGACCGCGCCTTGCTCATGCTTTGCGAGATCTCGCCAACCGACGCCGCCAACTCTTCCGCGCTGGCCGCGACCGTCTGCACATTCTGCGAGGTCTCTTCCGCCGCCTTGGATGCCGAGACCGCTTCCTCAGAGGTCCGGGCGATGGCGTCGTCGATTTCGCCGAAATTCTTATCGATCAGCACCTTCAGATTGGCGAGCAACTCCATCTGGGCGGAAATATCGGTCGCGAATTTGACGACCTTGGAAACCTTGCCCTTTTCGTCGAAGATCGGGTTGTAGGCGCCCTCGATCCACACGGTCTTGCCGCCCTTGCCGATGCGCTTGTACTGACCGGCCTGAAACTCGCCCCGCTTCAGATTGTCCCAGAAGGCCGCATAATCACGGCTGTTTTGGTAGGCCGATTCGACGAAGATGCTGTGATGCTTGCCCCGCACCTCCTCCAGACGATAGCCCATCGCCTTCAGGAAATTGTCGTTGGCGCTGACGATCAAGCCGTCGGTGGTGAACTCGATCATCGCCTGAGACCGGCTGATGGCGGCGATTTGCGCGACATAGTCGAGATTCTGCAACCGATCCTTGGCGTTGGTCCATTCGACCACATAGCCCAGCCGCTGCCCGTTCTCAATCAAGGGGGTCACGATCAGGTCAAACCGATGACTGCCGACCTGAATCGACGCCACATGCTGGGTTTTCAGCGCGGCCAACATCCCGCGCTGATGGCTGGGATTCTTATGGAACACGTCGATGTTGCTGCCGACAAGGGTCGCCACGCTGAAACGGGGCAACTCCTTGCGAATGTCATCCTCCGCCTCTTTCAACAAAGCTGAAACAGACGGATTGACGTAGGTGATCGTCAAATCCTTGTCGGCGATCATCACATTGGTTCGCATGGCGTGGAGGGCCACCGTCTTGCGTGAATCGGTGTCGGTTCCCTTCAAAAATCCAAACATAACAGCCCCCTCCTCAGATCGCTCACACCGCCAACAATCGTTGACCAACAATACATACGTAGATAATCTACCTCAATCCTAAAGTTAATTTAAAATGCCGCATTAGGGTTCACCCGAAGATCTTAAACATTGATCGTCTCGATTTTTTCGATCTCCTTAAGTATAATTTTATATCTCACCTTTGGTTCGTTTGCATTAAGGCACAACGAAATCAACGCTCTCTATCGCCAAAGACGTTCCCCTCCCAATTCGGAAGAATTCCCCCCAGAGATAATGTAGGGGGGAATCCCCGTCGCTCAGACCACCCCGTTGCTCTTGAACCACTCCTGCATGCGCCGCCAGCCGTCATAGGCGGCGGACGCGTTGTAGGTCGGGCGGTAGTCGGCGTTGAATCCGTGATCGACGTCCTGATAGACGACGATCTGCGATTTGCTCCGCCGAATCTGCGCCTTCATCGCGTCCACGTCGGCGTTGGGAATGAAGCCGTCCTTGGAGGCGTAGAGGCCGAGAACCGGAACCTTGACCGTTTTGCCGACCGAAATGGCCGAGGTGCCCTTCGGGTTCCAGGGCGGCGCGCCGAGCAGGCCGTACCACGACACCCCCGCCTTGACCGCCGGGTTATGCGCGGCGTAGAGCCAGACCGCCCGACCGCCCCAGCAAAAGCCGGTGACGCCCAAGCGCGCGACGTCGGCCTTGCCCGAGGCGCGGGCGAAGGCGACGGCGGCGTCGAGATCGCCGTTGACCTGCGCGTCCGGCACCTTCGACACCACCTGAGTCATGATGTCCTTGATGCTCTCCAGCTTGGAGACGTCGCCCTGGCGGGCGTACATCTCCGGCGCGATGGCGTAATAGCCAAGCTTGGCCAGACGGCGACAGACATCCTTGATGTGTTCGTGGACGCCGAAGATCTCTTGGATGACCAGCACCGTCGGAAACGGCCCGCCCGTCGCCGGATGGGCGCGATAGGCAGGGATGGCGCCGTCGGCCACCGGGATTTTCACCTCGCCCGCCACCAGCCCTTCGTCGCTGGTGTGGATGGCCTGGGCCAGCGCCGGGGTGACGGCGGCGACCGCGAAACCGGCGGCCAGACTCGTGACCAGGAAATGACGGCGATTCAGGTCGGGCAGCCCCGCCGCGCTGTCGTCGGCGATCATCGCCGGGCGCGTGTCGAATTCGATACGGTCCATAAGACGGCTCCTGTCCCAGATTTTGGTTGGTTGCACCGATGGTGTGACATTGTGCGCGACTATGGAAGCGGCAAGCCCCCGGAATGCGGCGACGTCGCTCAACTCATCATACGATTGCGTGTTGAGCGGGCGCAAATTCGGTTGTAAAACCATTGCGCATGACACAACCGCGCCATCCCCTCTCCGACGCCGAACGGCTCGACTGGCTCCGCCTGATCCGCACCGAGAATGTCGGGCCGATCACCTTTCACCGTCTGCTCGACCAGTTCGGCAGCGCCCGCGCGGCGCTTGAGGCGTTGCCGGAGTTGGCCAAACGCGGCGGGCGGGTCAAACCGCTGCGCGTCGCCAGCAAGGCCGACGTTGAGCGGGAGATCATCGCCAACCGGCGATTCGGCGCGCGGTTGATCGCGTCCTGCGAACCCGATTACCCCGAAGCGCTGGCGGCGGTGGACGACGCGCCGCCGATCATCTCCGTCATCGGTCATCCTCACCTGTTGAGCCGTCGCGCCGTCGCCATGGTTGGCGCGCGCAACGCCTCGCTGAACGGCAAGAAATTCGCCGAAACGCTGGCCCGCGATCTGGGCGCCGCCGGGCTGCTGGTCGCGTCCGGGCTGGCGCGCGGCATCGACACGGCGGCCCATGTCGGCGCGCTGGCGACCGGCACCGCCGCCGTGGTCGCCGGAGGAATTGACGTCGTCTACCCGCCGGAGAATGAAAAGCTCTACCGCGACATCGTGGCGCAGGGCGTGGTGATCGCCGAAAGCCCCATCGGCACCCAGCCGCAGGCCCGCCATTTTCCCCGCCGCAACCGGCTGATTTCCGGCCTGTCGCTGGGGATCGTGGTGATCGAGGCGGCGATGAAGTCCGGTTCGCTCATCACCGCCCGCATGGCGCTGGAGCAGGGGCGCGAGGTGATGGCCGTCCCCGGATCGCCGCTCGACCCGCGTTGCCAGGGAACCAACAACCTGATCCGCCAAGGGGCCGCGCTGGTGGAAAGCGCCGACGACGTGCTGCGCGCGCTGGAAAGCCTGCGGCCGCCCAGCTTGGGCGAACGGCAACGCGACCTGTTCGCCGCCGCCATCCCGCGCGAATCCGACGAGTCCGAGTTGGTTCGCGCCCGCGCCCTTGTTCTGGAAAACCTCAGCCCGACGCCCGTCACCATTGACGAACTCGTTCGCGGGTGCCAATTGTCCGCTCCGGTGGTGCTGACCGTGGTTCTGGAACTTGAGCTTGCCGGCCGAGTCCTGCGGCAACCCGGTCATCAGGTGTCTCTCATCTGATCGGCGCCGTCGATTTTGGGTAGGCACACGCAAAGGGCAGGTCTCTTGCCGGGCAGCAACGTCGTCATCGTCGAATCGCCGGCCAAGGCGAAGACCATCAACAAATATCTGGGCGACGATTACACCGTCATCGCCAGCTTCGGCCATGTCCGCGACCTTCCGGCGCGCGACGGCTCGGTGCGCCCGGATGATGACTTCGCCATGGATTGGGAGTTGGGCGACCGCTCCAAGCGCCACATCGACGAAATCGCCAAGGCGGTGAAATCGGCCACCCGCATCTATCTGGCAACCGATCCGGATCGCGAGGGGGAGGCCATCGCCTGGCATCTGTCCGAACTCCTGCGCGAAAAGCATCTGTCCGACGACCGCGAGGTCCAGCGCGTCACCTTCAACGAGATCACCAAATCCGCCGTGCAGACCGCGATGGCCAACCCGCGCGCCGTGTCGCAGGAGTTGGTGGACGCCTATCTCGCCCGGCGGGCGCTGGATTATCTGGTCGGCTTCACCCTGTCGCCGGTGCTGTGGCGCAAGCTGCCCGGCTCGCGGTCGGCTGGCCGCGTGCAGTCGGTCGCCCTGCGGTTGGTGTGCGAGCGCGAATCCGAAATCGAGATCTTCAAGCCGCAAGAATATTGGTCGATCGCCGTCGGCTTCACCACGCCGGGCGGCGTGGCCTTTTCCGCCTCGTTGACCCAGTTGGACGGGAAGAAGCTCGACAAGTTCGGCCTGCCGACCCGCGCCGCCGCCGAGGCCGCCGTGGCCCGCATCCAGCCGCAGCTCTTCGCCGTGTCGGCGGTGGAGCGCAAGCAGAGCCGCCGCAACCCGTCGCCGCCCTTCACCACCTCGACCTTGCAGCAAGAGGCCTCGCGCAAGCTGGGCTTCGGCGCCACCCGCACCATGCGCACCGCGCAAAAGCTGTATGAGGGCATCGACATCGGCGGGGAAACCGTCGGCCTCATCACCTACATGCGAACCGACGGCGTCAGCCTGTCGCAGGAGGCCATCGAGTCGGCCCGCAGCGTGATCGGCGAGCAGTTTGGCGAGCGCTACGTCCCCGGCCAGCCGCGCGTCTACAAGACCACGGCCAAAAACGCGCAAGAGGCGCACGAGGCGATTCGCCCGACCGACCTCAACCGCCGCCCGGACAGCCTGACCGGCGCGCTGGAATCGGACGAGCTGCGGCTGTACGAGCTGGTCTGGAAGCGCACGCTGGCCAGCCAGATGGAAAGCGCCGTGCTGGATCAGGTCGCCGTGGACATCGCCAGCCCGTCGAAAGACGTCGTGCTGCGCGCCACCGGCTCCGTCGTCGTCTTCGACGGCTTCCTGAAGGTCTATCAGGAAGACCGCGACGACAGCGCCGAGGATGACCAGCAGGAACGCCGCCTGCCCGCCATGGAGCAGAACGACGCGCTGGCCCGTGGCGACATCGCCCCCGAACAGCATTTCACCCAACCGCCGCCGCGCTATTCCGAAGCCAGCCTCGTCAAGAAGCTGGAAGAACTCGGCATCGGCCGCCCCTCCACCTACGCCTCGATCCTTCAGGTGTTGCAGGACCGCGAGTATGTGCGGATCGACAAGCGGCGCTTCTTCCCGGAAGACCGGGGTCGGCTGGTCACGGCCTTCCTGGAGAATTTCTTCCACCGCTACGTCGAATACAACTTCACCGCCAATCTGGAAAACCAGCTCGACGAGATTTCCGACGGCAAGATCAACTGGAAGACCGTGCTGCGGGAGTTCTGGACGCCGTTCGACGTCGCCGTCAACGGCACCAAGGATCTGACCATCACCCAGGTGCTGACCACGCTGGACGAGGAGCTGGGATCCCATTTCTTCCCCGCCCCGACCGAGGGCGGTCACGACCCGCGCGTCTGCCCGGTCTGCCACGAAGGCCGTCTGGGGTTGAAGCTGGGCAAGATGGGAGCCTTCATCGGCTGCGCCCGCTACCCCGAATGCCGCTACACCCGCCCGCTGGCCATCGCCAACGACGAGAGCGGCGCGTTGCCGGAAGGCCCGCGCGAGTTGGGGCCGGATCCCGACAGCGGCCTGCCCGTCACCGTGCGGCGCGGCCCGTTCGGCGCCTACATCCAGCTCGGCCCGGCCCCCGCCCCGGCGGACGCCGCGCCCGCGCCGGTCGCGGTTGAGGAGAAGCCCGCCGACGGCAAAAAGCCCAAGGCCAAGAAAAAGGTCAAGGACGAGGCGCCGAAGCCCAAGCGGGTGTCGCTGCCCAAAGGTATGGCGGCGGGCGACGTCGATCTCGACACCGCGCTGCGCCTGCTGGCGTTGCCGCGCGTCATCGGCCCCCACCCGGAAACCAACGAAGAAATCAGCGCCGGCATCGGGCGTTTCGGCCCCTATTTGAAGCATGGCAGCGTTTACAAGTCGCTGACGCCCGACGACGACGTGTTGATGATCGGCATCAATCGCGCGGTTGATCTGCTGGCGGGCGCGGCGAAAAAGGCCTCGGCCCCGGCGAAGACTCTCGGCGACCACCCCAAGACCGGCAAGCCGATCACCATGGGGTCGGGCCGCTTCGGCCCCTATGTGAAGCATGGCAGCGTCTACGCCTCCATCCCCAAGGCGACCGAGCCGGACAGCGTGACGCTGGAACAGGCGTTGGAGCTGATCGAGGCCAAGGTCGCTAAGGATGCCGCCAAGAAGGGCAAGGCCCCGAAGGAGGCCGAACCGGCGACGACGGACGCGGGCGCGGACGAGACGGCGGCGAAGAAGGCCCCGGCCAAGAAGGCCGCTGCGAAGAAGGCTCCGGCCAAAGCTGCGACGAAGACGGCGACGAAGACGACCAAGGCCAAGGCTCCGGCGGACGCTCCCGCTGAAGCCAAACCGGAAAAAGCTCCGGCGGCGCGCAAGAAGGCGTCGTAAGGGCGTCGGCTCTCAAGCCCCCTCCCTAACCCTCCCCCGCTTGACGCGGGAGAGGGAACAAACGCCGCTTCTCCATAAGGCCCCCTCTCCCGCAACGCGGGGGAGGGCTGGGGAGGGGGCATCCAAGATGCAACCACTCCCCACACCGGCCCCCCCGTGACCGATTCCCGCTTTCCGACCAAGGACGCCGTCCTTGCCCTCATCCGGTCCAGCGCGACGCCGGTCGGCAAGCGTGAGATCGCCCGCGCCTTCAAACTGTCCGGCTCCGACCACCGGGAACAGTTGAAAGACCTGCTGCGCGAATTGGAGGCCGACGGCGCCGTTGAGCGGGGCCGCAACAAGCGCGTCGCCCCGCCGCAATCGCTGCCGGAGGTCGCCGTTCTGGAAATTTCCGGCGTCGATTCCGATGGCGAGGCGCAGGCCCGCCCGCTGACCTGGACCGGCGAGGACGCCCCGCCGCGCATTTTCCTGCTCCCCGAACGCAAGGGCGCGCCGCCGCTGTCCGTGGGCGACCGCCTGTTGGCCAAGCTGGCACGGATCAACGACCGGCTTTACGAGGCCCGAATCATCCGGCGGATCGAAGGGGCCAGCGAATCCCGTGTGCTGGGCGTCTACCGCCCGGCGGCGGATGGCGGGCGGATCACGCCGACCGACCGCCGCAACCGGACCGAATTTTTCGTGCTGCCGTCCAACCGGGGCGACGCCGAGGCCGACGATCTGGTGTTGGCGGACATCCTGCCCGCCGGGCGGCTTGGTCTGCCGCAAGCCCGCGTCGTCGACCGTTTCGGCTCCACCGCCGAACCGCGCGCCATCAGCCTGATCGCCATCCACACCCACGGCCTGCCGACCGTCTTTCCCCATGGCGCCTTGCGCGAGGCCGAATTGGCCTCGGTCCCGTCGCTGGTGGGTCGCGAGGATCTGCGCGCCATCCCCTTCGTCACCATCGACGGGGCCGACGCTCGCGATTTCGACGACGCGGTGTGGGCGGAGGCGGACAGCGACCCGGCCAACCCCGACGGCTGGCGCTTGATCGTCGCCATCGCCGACGTCTCTTACTATGTGCGCCCCGGTTCATCCCTGGACCGCGCCGCCTATGAGCGCGGCAACTCGGTCTATTTCCCCGACCGCGTCGTGCCGATGCTGCCGGAAGCCTTGTCGAACGGGCTGTGCTCCCTGCGCCCGAACGAGGACCGCGCCTGTCTGGCCTTCCAACTGTGGATTGACCGCAACGGCGCGCTGATTCGGCATCGGTTGACGCGCGGACTCATGCGGTCCGCCGCCCGGTTGACCTATGAACAGGTGCAAAATTGCCACGAGGGCCGCGCCGACGACGCGACCGGCCCGCTGGCCGACACGGTCATCGCCCCGCTCTACGGCGCGTACGCCCGGCTGTGGGAGGCGCGCGTACGCCGCCGCACGCTCGACCTTGATTTGCCCGAACGCCGCGTCGTGGTGGACGAGCGCGGGCGGGTCGGCGACATCGCCACGCGGGTGCGGCTGGACAGCCACCGGCTGATCGAAGAGTTCATGATCGCCGCCAACGTCGCGGCGGCGGAGGTTTTGGAAGCCCGCAGCATGCCCGGCCTGTTCCGCGTCCACGACCGGCCGTCGATGGACAAGATGGAGACGCTGCGCGCCTTCCTGACCGGCATCGGCCTGACGCTCCCCAAGGGCGAGGCGTTGAAGCCGGAGCATTTCACCCGGATTTTGCGCCGGGTGGAGGGGACGCCGGACTCCCAACTGGTCAGCGAAGTCATCCTGCGCGCCCAAGCCCAGGCAGCCTACAGCCCGGACAACATTGGCCATTTTGGCTTGGCCCTGCCCCGCTACGCCCATTTCACCTCGCCGATCCGCCGCTACGCCGATCTGATCGTCCATAGGGCGTTGATCCGCGCGCTCAATCTTGGCGTCGGCGGGTTGGACGACGCGGCGATGGAGCGCTTGACCGAAATTGGCGACC
The DNA here is from genome assembly GCF_003590795.1 of Azospirillum cavernae. Classification (GTDB taxonomy): domain Bacteria; phylum Pseudomonadota; class Alphaproteobacteria; order Azospirillales; family Azospirillaceae; genus Azospirillum; species Azospirillum cavernae. The sequence continues at coordinate 1,688,145 of NZ_QYUL01000002.1, read as the reverse complement.
ATCTGTCCGCCACCGAGCGGCGGGCGGCGACCGCCGAGCGCGACGCCGTGGACCGCTTCACCGCCGCCCATCTGGCCGACCGCGTCGGCGCGCGCTTTGCCGGGCGGGTGTCCGGCGTGACGCGCTTTGGCCTGTTCATCCGCCTGAACGACAGCGGCGCCGACGGCCTTGTCCCCATCAGCGCCCTGCCCGACGACCGTTACGAGCATGACGAAGCGGCGCACGCGTTGGTCGGCCAGCGAACGGGGACGCGCTACCGCCTGAGCGCCCCGGTGATGGTCATCCTGGTGGAGGCCGATCCGCTGACCGGCAGCACGCTGTTCCGGCTGGCCGACTCATCGGCCTGACGCTAGGCGTGGCATCGGCGCAACGGTCGACCGACGGCCAAAGACCGTTGCGTTTCAGGGGGCGCGGCGCCGGATCGTGTTTTCCGCGCAACAGCGGTTGGCAATTCGTAACATTCGTGGGACACCCCCAAATTTGTCCCGCCCACGCCACAATCGGGATGCTAAATGTTGCGCGTCCGGGATCGGGAACCGCCCCATCCGATCCGGTTTTGTGGGAAGGGAGGCTTGGGTTTCCCCCATGGCCAAGAGCGATCGCACGGTTCCGTCTCGCGTTTCGCCGTTTCAGACCCTGACGCGCGCCCTGCGCCGGTCTGCCCGTCTCGCCATTTCCGCCAGCCTCGCCGGTCTCGCGCTCACCGCGCACCCACTCGCCGCCGCGCCCAATCAAGGGGCGACGGTCAGCGAGCAGGTTTTCGCCGTTGGTTTCAACAAGATCGCCGATGTCTACCTGGAAGCGGTCAGTTTCGACCGGCTGGGCGTCGATGGGTTGAAGGGGCTGACCGCCATTGATCCGGCGGTGAAGATCGAGCGGGCGAACACCACCGTACGCCTGTACGTGTCGGGCGCGCTGGCTGCCGAATACGGCGCGCCGAGCGCAGGCGATTCGGCGGGCTGGGCCATCCTGACCACCCGGATCATCGACCGCGCCCGGCTTTACTCCCCCACCCTCGCCCAAGCGACGCCGGAGCGGGTTTATCAGGTCGTGTTCGACGGCGTGACCGCCGATCTTGACGGTTATTCGCGCTACACTGGCGTCCAGCGCGCGACCAGCGAACGGGCGCAGCGCGAAGGTTATGGCGGTATCGGCGTGTCGCTGGACATCTACAGCGGTCGGGTGACGGTGCGCGACATCGTTCCGCGCAGCCCCGCCGACCGCGCGGGCCTGCGCGACGGCGACCAGCTTTTCGCCATCGACAATGCATTGACCGCGCGGATGAGCGAATCCGACATGCGCGACCGGCTGCGCGGCCCGACCGGCACGCAGGTGACGGTGACGGTGGCGCGCGACGGCGGCACGCCGCGCCGCCTGCCGATCCGCCGCGAGCGCGTCGTCCCCAACACCGTCAGCGTCTCCGTCGCCGACCACATTGGCCTGCTGAAGCTGGAGCGTTTCAACGCCACCACCGCGTCCAACCTGCGCGACAGCGTGGCGGCGATGCGCCAAGGCCCCGGCGGTCGGGCTTTGCGCGGTTTGATCCTCGACTTGCGCGGCAACCCCGGCGGGTTGCTCGATCAGGCCGTCGCCGTGGCCGATCTGTTCATCCGGCGTGGCCGCATTATTTCCACCGAGGGCCGCCACCCCGACAGCCGTCAGCGCTTCGACGCCTCCCCCGACGACATCGCCGACGGCCTGCCGATGGTGGTGCTGGTCGATGGCCGTTCCGCTTCCTCCGCCGAAGTGGTGGCGGCGGCATTGCAGGACACCGGACGGGCGGTGGTGGTCGGCGCGTCGTCCTACGGCAAGGGCAGCGTCCAGACCGTCACCCGCCTGCCCAACGACGGTGAACTGTTCCTGACCTGGAGCCGCATCCACACCCCCGCCGGTTACACGCTGCACCGCCAGGGCGTCCAGCCGACCGTTTGCACCAGCCGCCCCGGCCAGAACGACTCGGCGGCGCTGCTGACCGAATTGCGCGATGGGCGCAACCGCCCGTCCCAGATCGCCAACTGGCGAATCAAGGCGGTGGACGACGAGCAGGCGCTGACCCGGCTGCGCGAGTCCTGCCCCTGGAAGGAGCACGAACCGGATTTGGACCTGAAAGTCGCCAAGCGGCTGCTGGGCGAATCGGCTTTGTACCAGCGCGCGGCGGCTCTTGCCGTCGTCAACACCGTGGCGGAGCGTTAGAGTCCGGGACTTGTGCGGCGGTTGCGATTCCTCTTGAATGGCGCTTCCCTTAGCTCTTGACTTCACGGCGTCACACGGTATCTTCCGCCGCTACGACGCCGCCCCCGCCGGGCCGGCGGGCACGGATTTTTTGTCGGGATCGAGATCATGGCCAAGCAGAACACCGTCCTCATCAAGTTGCTGAGCACGGCTGACACCGGGTTTTTCTACGTGAAGAAGAAGAACCCCAAGAAGACCACCGAAAAGCTGTCGTTCCGCAAGTACGACCCGGTGGCGCGCAAGCACGTCGAGTTCAAGGAAGCCAAGATCAAGTAAGGCTTTCCCGCAATTCGGGTACACGAAAGGCCGCCCTTTGGGCGGCCTTTTCGTTTGTGAGGTTGGCTTGCGAGACTGGCCTGTTTGATGCGCGTCGGGTTCGATGGCCACACGCCTCGACCCAAAAGGAAAAACCCCACCGTCACAAGACGGCGGGGTTTTTAATCATCGTTGCAGGCGCGGGCATCGTTGCAAGCGCAGGATCGCGCCGCCGGTCACTCCGGCGTGGCGGCCTCGGCGTCGGCTTCCGGGGTGCCCATCATCGCGTCGGCGACCAGACCGGCGTTGCCGCGAATCTTGGCCTCGATGGCGTCGGCCATCTCCGGGTTGTTGCGCAGGAAGTTCTTGGCGTTCTCACGCCCCTGCCCGATCCGGGTGCCTTCGTAGCTGAACCATGCGCCCGCCTTGTCGACGACGCTGGCCTGGATGCCAAGATCCAGCAATTCGCCAACCTTGGACACGCCTTCGCCATACATGATGTCGAACTCGACCACGCGGAAGGGCGGGGCCATCTTGTTCTTCACCACCTTCACGCGGGTCTGGTTGCCCACCACCGTCTCGCGATCCTTGATCGCGCCGATGCGGCGGATGTCGAGACGAACCGACGCGTAGAATTTCAGCGCGTTGCCGCCGGTCGTGGTTTCCGGGTTCCCGAACATCACGCCGATCTTCAACCGGATCTGGTTGATGAAGATGACCAGACAGTTCGACTTGGAGATCGAGCCGGTCAGCTTGCGCAGCGCCTGGCTCATCAGGCGGGCGTGCAGGCCGACATGGCTGTCGCCCATCTCGCCTTCCAGTTCGGCGCGCGGCACCAGGGCGGCCACCGAGTCGACCACCAGCACGTCGATGGCGCCGGAGCGCACCAGCGTGTCGGCGATTTCCAGCGCCTGCTCGCCCGCGTCGGGCTGCGAGATCAGCAACTCGTCGATGTTCACGCCCAGCTTGCGGGCGTAAGACGGGTCCAACGCGTGTTCGGCGTCAATGAAGGCGCAGGTTCCCCCGACCTTTTGGGCCTGGGCGATGGCGTGCAGCGCCAACGTCGTTTTGCCGGAGCTTTCCGGCCCGTAAATCTCGACGACGCGGCCACGCGGCAAACCGCCGATGCCCAGCGCGATGTCGAGGCCAAGCGAGCCGGTGGACACCACCTCCGCCTCGACCAGATGCTCACGGGCGCCGAGTTTCATGATCGAGCCTTTGCCGAAGGCGCGTTCAATCTGGCTCAGAGCGGCATCAAGCGCCTTTTGCTTGTCCATGGAGTCCTTCTCGACCAAACGAAGCTGTGCGGACGACATGCCCGATCCCCCCTCTTAGACCATACGGTCCGTGCTCTTGCAACGAGGGAGAGTGTACGCTTTTTGTTCCTGTTTGCAAGGCCGCATGTTGCCTTGATGTTCTCATCTGACCTTTGGCCAGGATTCCCGATTCCAGCCACTCACCGCCCCTCGCGGATCACGTCTTTGACCTTGGCGGCGAGTTGCTTCAGCGAGAAGGGCTTGGGCAGAAAATGGGCGATCTTCACCCCGTCGATCTCGCCCAGCCGATCTTCGGCGTAACCAGAAATGAAGATCACCCGCATGTCCGGGCGCAGGTCACGAACATGGCGGGCCAGGGTCGGACCATCCATCTGCGGCATCACCACGTCGGTGATGAGCAGGTCGATGCTGGCGCCGTCGCTTTCGATCTGCTGCAACGCCGCCTCGCCGTTCTTGGCCTCCAACACCTGATAGCCCTTGTTGCGCAAGGCGCGGGCGGAGAAAACCCGCACGGCGTCCTCATCCTCCACCAACAGGATGGTGCCGGTGCCGGTCAGGTCGTACCCCCGCCGTTCGCGCGGCTCCACCACCTCAACGGACCGCGCCTCTCCCCTATGACGGGGCAGCAGAATGGTGAAGGTCGTCCCCTCCCCCAACGCCGAATCGACGAAGACAAAGCCGCCGGTTTGCCGGACGATGCCATACACGGTGGACAGGCCCAGGCCGGTTCCCGATCCGACCTCTTTGGTCGTGTAGAACGGCTCGAAAATGCGTTGGAGATTTTCACGGGCGATGCCACAGCCGGTGTCGATCACCTCCAGACAGACATAGTCGCCCGCCGGGATCGTCTCATGCTCGCGCCGTTCGGGCTGGGCGACGGCGTAATTGGACGTGACCACGGTCAACCGCCCGCCCCCGGCCATGGCGTCGCGGGCGTTGACCACCAGATTGATGATGACCTGCTCCAACTGGTTTTGATCGACCTTGACCAGCCCGAGGTCGCGGCCATGAATCATCTTTAGCTCGATGGTCTCGCCAATCAGGCGGCGCAGCAGATTGGCCAGTTCGGCCAGCACGTCGGTGACGGCGATGACGCGCGGTTGCAAGGTTTGCTGACGCGAGAAGGCCAGAAGCTGCCGCACCAGATTGGCGGCGCGGTTGGCGTTCTGCTTGATCTGCATGATGTCGCTGAAGGACTGATCGCCCGGCTTGTGACGCAGCAGCAGCAGATCGCAAAAGCCGATCATCGCCGTCAGCAAATTGTTGAAATCATGGGCGACGCCGCCCGCCAACTGGCCGATCGCCTGCATTTTCTGCGACTGGGCGAACTGCGCCTCCAGGCTCTTGCGCTCGGTCATGTCGATGAAGTGCAGGATCAACCCCGCCCCACCAAGCCGCCGGGCGTAGAGCTGCGCCGTCAACTCCCGCCCGCCAAGCAGCCGGACCTCCAGCGGAGCCGCCGGATCCTCGCCTCCCAGCACCGCACGCAGGCGGGCGGTCGCCCGCTCCCGCTCCGTCGGGGCGATCATATCGGCCATCGGGCGGCCGATCACCGAACCCGACTCGCTGCCGATCAGCGCCAAAAAGGCGCGGTTGCATTCCGACAAGCGCCCGTCATCGTCCAACAGAGCGATGCCAATCGGCGCGTCTTCAAAAAAGCGCTGGAACCGTTGCTCGGAACGGTGCAGCGCCGCTTGCCATTCATGCTCGGGGGTCAGATCGCGCACCACCGACCGGGTGTGAACCGCGTGGCCATCCTCCGCCACCACAACGCTGTGGGCCACCGACGCCTGAAACGAACGGCCCTGCAACCCAACCATCCGCAACTCGCCGCGTTGCTCAGCTCCGCCATACTCGAACAGGTCGTAGGGCGCGGCGTCGCTTGGCGGAGTCGCCAGAATGTCGCGCAGCCGCTTGGCTCCATCGGTCAGATCGCCGGGGGCGCAGCCCAACCAATCCGCCAAAGTGCTGTTGACGAAGAGAAATTGGCCGTCTTGATCGACCGAGAAAAAGCCGATGGGCGCGTGTTCCATGAAATCGACCAGCTTCGCCTGCTCGCGCCGCATGACCTGTTCCAACTCGCGCCGGGCGGTGATGTCCTCGACCCGCCAATGGATGGCGCCGGGGAAGCCGTTCACCGGCTGGCCTTGAATCCGCCGCCATTCCGGCGGGCGGCCATCCTCGCCCGGAACCGGCAGTTCGACGGCGGCGGTCAACCCGGCGCGCACGCGCTCGGTCAAACGGCGGAACTCCATGGCGCTTTCAGGGTTGCGGGCGAATTGGCGCTCCAACGCGTCGAACGGCGGCTCTTCTCCCCGCCAGCCGGACAGCGACGCAAAGGCGCTGTTGGCAAACACCACCCCGTCGGCGCCGTCGCACAAAAGCTGCCCCGCCGGCAGCCCTTCCAGCGCGCCGCCCAGCAGCACTCCCAACCGCGTGGAGCGTCTGGCGACGATGGCCGCGCGCCCAATCAGCAGCGCGACACCCGCCGCCGCCGCCGCCGCGCCTGCCCATTCGACGCTCGAAAGGTCCAGCGCCATCCCAGCAACCAAGGCGACCAGCCCCGCCGGAGCCAGACCAAAATACAAAATGGCGGTCGCCAACGCGCCCAACGGCCGGATGGCTTGCCATGCGCCCAACGGCGTCGCCTGACCGAAGGTTGCCTTATCCACCACCATGCACCCCGAAACGCTCACACATCAGCCCCTCATCGACCGACCTTTGAGTTTAAACACATAGGTGATGACTTCGGCCACCGCGCGGTAATGCTCCGACGGCACCTCCTCATCGACGTCGCACGCGGCGTAGAGCGCGCGGGCGAGCGGCGGATTTTCGATCACCGGCACCTTGTTGGCTTCGGCGACCTCGCGGATCTTGAAGGCGACCTGATCGACGCCCTTCGCCAGAACCAGCGGCGCGCCCATCTGATTGGGGTCGTATTTCAAGGCGACGGCGAAGTGGGTCGGGTTCGTCACCACCACGTCGGCGCTGGGCACCGCCGCCATCATGCGCTTGCGCGCGCGCTCGAAGCGAATCTGCCGGATGCGGCCCTTGACGTGGGGATCGCCTTCCTGCTGCTTGTGCTCGTCCTTCACCTCTTGTTTGGTCATTTTCATGTTCTTGTCGAACTGCATCTTCTGCCAAAAGAAATCTCCGGCGGCGAGCAGCGTCAGGACCACAAGAACCCCAACCAAAAGCCGATAGGCCAAAGCGTCGATGTGATTGATAAGCGCGGCGATGTCGATGCCGATGTAATTTTCAATGCCCTTGAACATCGGTTGCAAGGCCATGTAGGCGACACCACCGACCACCGCCAGTTTTGCGATGCTCTTCAACAACTCAACGCCCTGGTTCCCCAGCTTGAACATGTTCATCAAGCCGGTGATCGGATTGAGTTTCTCGAATTTCGGCGAAATCAGCTCCCACGAGACGTGAAAGCCGGTTTGTCCGATGGTGGACATGACGCCCGCGATGACGAACAGCAGAATCGGCAGCCACAAGGCCCAGATCGAATCCATCATCACCCGGAACAGCAGCGCCCCGGCGCCCGCCCGGTCCATGGTGAACTGGTCCAAATTCTCAAAATAATAATTCAGCCGCAGGATCATGCCCTTCGCCGTTCCTGGCAGGACGGACGTCAGAACAATCAGCATGGCCGCGACCATCAACCAATTCGCGACCTCCTTCGTCATCGCGTAATTGCCCTGCTTGTGGGCTTCGTCGAGCTTTTTTTGCGTAGGATCTTCTGTTTTGGAGGACTCGTCCGCGTCTTCCGACACAGGATTCTCCTATGGTTGTGAAGGGACGATCAGAACGGCTTCAGGAAATCAACGAAGGTCGCCTCAAAACGGCTGAGCCAGAACATCATCATCGCCGCCAGCGTCAACGCAAACATAAACAGACCCAACAGCACCTGGATCGAGGTGAAAAGCTGAAACACCTGGACCTGCGGCGCCAGCTTGTTCAGCAGGCCGAGCGCCAAGGCGAACAGCAGCCCGGTGATGAGAAAGGGCGCGGCCATCTGCACGCCCAGCAGAAAGGTTTTGGAGACCAGTTGCCCGATCACATTCGCCATGTCGTCGATGGGAATCGGCGCTCCCGGCACAAAGGTCGCGTAGCTGTCCACCACCGCCATAATCAACAGATGATGCATGTCGGTGATGAACAGCAGCAGCAGCCCCAGCCAACCCAGCAGCGCGCCGGGCAGTGATCCGGAGGTCGCCATCGCCGGATTGAAGATTTGGGCGTTGGACAGGCCGGTTTCCAAGGCGATGATGGTTCCCGCCACCTCCAACGTTCCCATCAGCAGCCGCCCGACCGACCCAAGGAAGATCCCCACCGCCATTTCTCCGACGATCAGAACCGTCAGTTGGAAAGGGTTGCCGGGAATCGGCGGCAGTTGCGGGCGCAGAACCGGCGCGACCACCACGCTGACCGCCAGCGCCAGCAGCAGGCGGGTGCGCGCCGAAACAAAGGCGTCGCCGACCGTCGGCATCACGCTGAACGCGGCGCCGACGCGGACGAACACGATCATCCAAACAAAGATCTGCTCGCTGAGCAGGGTTTGCAGAACATTCATCCGCCGGACGGCGCCGGGCTGGGGGTCACGCCGGTGCCGGGCGTGAAGGGCGCGCCGCCATTCTGCGACGCCCCCACGCCGATGGCGACGATGCGGTCGGCGACCTCACGCTGGAAGAATTCGGTCAATTCACCCAGCATGAAAGGCATCAGCAGGATCGACAGGCCGAAGACGATCATCACCTTGGGCACCATGGCCAGGGTCTGCTCGCTGATCTGGGTGACGGCCTGGAACACCGAAATCACCGTGCCGACCACCATCATGACGATGAGAATCGGCGCGCACAGGATCACCAGAGTGATGATCGAGGTGCGACAGATCTCAATGACTTCGGTTTCGTTCATGGCGACACGGAATAGGCGCGGGCTGAGGTTGCGATGGCGCCGCCCTCACATCGGCATGCGCAGAATTTCCTGATACGCGCTCAACACCTTGTCGCGCACCGCCGTGACGGTTTGCAAGGTGACTTCGGCGTTGGTCACGGCCTGCACGACGTCGTTCAAATCGGCTTTCCCGACGGCCGCCATCGCCGACATGTTTTCGCTTTTGCGCATGGTGCCGATGGTCTGCTTGGCCGCCTCCTCCAGCGCGTCGCCAAAGGAAGGCCCTTCCGCCGCCCCAACGCCAGGGCTGACCGCGCGGGCGGCGGTGTTGGCGTAGGCCGCAGCGGCGTTGATGGGGTTGATCATGGCGAAGCTTCCGTGGTTCCAGATGTTTCAAGAGGCGGCGAGCGCGGCGCGACCGCGCTCAACCACGCAGAATGTCGATGGTCCGGGTCAGCATCTGGCGCGCGGTGTCGATGGCCGACAGATTCGCTTCGTAGCTGCGTTGGGCCTCCCGCATGTCCATCGCCTCGATCATTGAATTGACGTTGGGCAGCAGAACATAGCCATCGGCGTCCGCCGACGGGTGCGAGGGGTCGTAGCGGCGTTGAAAGTTGCCCTTGTCCACGTCGATCTTGCCGACCTTGACCTTGTCCACGTCCATCTGACGGTCCAGCACATTCTGGAAGGTCACGACCTTGCGCCGGTACGGCAAATCGCCCGGCGTTTCCGCCGTGGTGTTGGCGTTGGCCAGATTTTCAGAAATAACTTTCAGGCGCGTGCCTTGCGCCTTCATGCCCGACGCGGAGACCGCCATCGACTTGTAGAGATCCATAATGCCGCCTCCCTACCCTATGCCGCGCCAACCACCGCAACAAAAATCCATCAGCCGCCGGAACGGATCGCCGACTTTATCATCGTCACCTGCTTTTTATACAGGTTGGTGATCGTCTGGTAATCCATCGAGTTTTCGCTCATCCGCATCATCTGGTCTTCCAGGACCACATTGTTGCCGTTGGGCGCCGTTTCGTAGGGATCGCGAATCCGCTGCTCTTTCGCCGTGCCGCCCGACCCGACGGTTCCCGACAGATGCGAGGCGTTCGTCGCGGTCGGCCCCAGCCGTCGATTGTCGCTCAACGCGTCGCGAAAGGTGAAAGGTTTCAGATCCTTGCCTTTGTATTCAGGCGAATCGGCGTTGGCGATGTTCTGCGAGATGACTTCCTGACGCTGGGTCAGCCAGTCCATCTTGCGCGACATCAGCTTGAAAAGGCCGATATTTCCCAGATCCATGGCCCGCGTTCCGCTTGCTGCGCGCCCGATCCGAACCGCTGTGGACGGATGTTGGGCGACAAGGATGATGGTCGTCCTTTTGCGTTAATGAAAGATGAATCAGGCCCGACCGATCCCCCGGACGAGCCGCCCAAACCAGAGTTTCGCCGGGGGCCGCGACGGCTCTCCCCCGAACGCCCTTGGAACAAGCTTTACACTTCGTTAAGCCTGCCGGTCCAGGATGCCGACCAGCAAGCCATCGCCCCAGGCCACCCGATCCGGCAGGAAAACGCTTGTCCACGCCCCCTCGCCATCAGAACCCGACTCGCTCCGCCCCCCGGCCCGCCGCGCGCCGCCCGGTGGCCGTGGCGTTGAAGTACGAGTTTGGCGCCCAGTCGTTGCCCCGCATCGTCGCCACGGGCAAAGGAACGGTGGCCGAACAGATTCTGGAGCTGGCCTTCGCCAACGGCGTGAAGGTGCGCGAGGACGCCGACCTTGTCGAAATCCTCTCGGCCATCGAGGTGGACAGCGACATTCCGGTCGAGGCCATCGCGGCGGTGGCGGAAATCCTTGCATATGTTTACCGTGCCAACGGCACCATTCCGGCGGATCCAAGCTCTGACGCCAACGCCGGATTGGACGCAGGACCGGACGACGCCCCTTCCATCAACAGCAACGGCCCATGGTGATGACCGGCGCCCCGCCCCCCGCCGACGACAGCGGCCCTCACCAGGGCATCGCTCAGGACATCGCCCGCGTGACCAGCGCCGTCGCCGAGGCGCAGCGGCAGGCCGAAACCGGCGTGCCCATTGATCTGTCCGGCCTGGAAGAGCGGGTGTCCGCGCTCTGCGCCGCCGCCATGTCCCGGCCAATGGCGGAGATCCGGCCCCATCTCGGCCGGCTGGGCGATCTGGTCGCCGCGCTCGATCCGCTGGCCGCGACGCTGACGGCGCAGCACATCCTACGCCGGGACATGATCGCCGACGCGCTGGACGGGCGCGGCGACCCGCACAGCGCCCGTCATCGCGCCGCCGCCGCCTATGGCCGGGGACCGACGCCCCAACCGCCCGAACCCTCCGTTCCGTCCGCCCACCCACCCACGCCCGACGAGCCGACCTGACCCATGGATCTCGATCAATACATCCGCTTCGTCATGGCCCTTCTGTTCGTCATCGCGCTGATCGTCGCGGTGGCGTGGCTGATGCGTCGAATCGGGCTGGGCGGCGTGGCCACCGGCGCCGTGCGCCACCGGCGCCTCAGCGTGGTCGAGGTCATGGCCCTGGACGCCAAGCGGCGCCTGGTTCTGGTCCGCAAGGATGACCGTGAGCATTTGATCCTGTTGAGCAACGCCGGGGATCAGGTGGTCGAAAGCACCCCGGCCCAGGATTTCCACGCCGCCCTGCACGCCCACCACGGCGCCGACCACCCCGCTGGGGAGCATGGGGCCGGAGACCATGGCGCCGGAGAGCATGGCGCGACGACGCGCCCGGATGGCGACCACAAGGACGACCATAAGGGAACCTCAGCGCCATGATCCCGGGCCGCCCCCTCTCAGCCCCCTCCCTCTCGGCTTGGCGTCTGTCCGGCGCGCTGGCTTTGGCCTTGTGCGTTGGCGTCGCCGTCGCCCTGTTCGCCGGGCCGACGCTGGCGCAGAGCATGACCTTTGATCTGGGCGACGCGGGCGGCACCGCGACGGGCCGCATCGTTCAGATGATCGCGCTGGTGACGGTCCTGTCGCTGGCCCCCTCGATCCTCATCATGATGACCGCCTTCACCCGCATCGTCATCGTGCTGTCCTTCCTGCGCTCGGCTTTGGGCGTGCAGCAGGTGCCGCCGACCACGGTGATGATGTCGTTGGCGATGTTCCTGACCTTCTTCGTCATGGCCCCGGTGTTCGAGCGTTGCTACACCCAGGGCATCCAGCCCTTGATGAATCAAGAAATCGACGAGGTCGAGGCGTTCAAGCGCACCGCCGCGCCCTTGCGCGATTTCATGCTGCACCACACTGGCGAAAAGGATTTGCGGCTGTTCCTGGACATGGCCCGCCTTCAGAACGTCGAACAGGCATCGGACACACCGCTGCATGTTCTGGTTCCCGCCTTCATGATTTCCGAGATCAAGCGCGGCTTCGAGATTGGCTTTCTGCTGTTCCTGCCCTTTCTCATCATCGACATGGTGGTGTCGTCCATTTTGATGTCGATGGGCATGATGATGCTGCCGCCAACCATGGTAGCGATTCCGTTCAAGATCATCTTCTTCGTGCTGGTTGACGGCTGGTATCTGATCGCCGGGTCGCTGGCCCGCAGTTTCGGCACCTTGTAGACGGTTCCCTTGCGCACTTCGTCGCAGCGCCCGCCGCCGCCCCGCCGTCGCCCAAGGCGGCGCTGGCGTCGCGCTGCGGAAACGCGTATGACGGGTGGCATGGTCGCTGAAACGCCCGGAAAAATCCGTGGCGCCGCTCCCTTGGTTGAGGCTTCGTCGTCCCACTCACGGACCACATTCCACGCATGTCAGACACAATTTTGAAAACCGCGCAGCCCGACACGGGCAAGCTTGCGGGGCTTACGCTCGGCGCGCTCGGCGTCGTGTATGGCGACATCGGCACCAGCCCGCTCTACACCCTGCGCGAATGCTTTGGCGGCGAGCATGGGCTGGAGCTGAACCCGGCCAACATCATGGGCATCATGTCCCTGGTGTTCTGGGCGCTGGTCATTGTCGTCACGGTCAAATACGTGCTGTTCGTGATGCGGGCGGACAACAAGGGCGAGGGCGGCATCCTGTCCCTTCTGGCCCTGGCCACCCACACCCGACCAACCTCCTCGGGAAAGCTGACGCTGCTGACCGCGCTTGGCCTGTGCGGGGCGGCGCTGTTCTACGGCGACGGCATGATTACCCCGGCCATGTCCGTGCTGTCGGCGGTGGAAGGGTTGGAGGTTGCTGAACCGGCGCTGGAATCCGTGGTCGTGCCGGTGACGGTGGCGATCCTGATCGCGCTGTTCGGCATCCAGAGCCATGGCACCTCGCGCGTCGGCGCCCTGTTCGGCCCGATCATGATCGCCTGGTTTCTGACCATTGGCGGGCTGGGTCTGATTCAGGTGGTTCAGCAACCCAGCGTGCTGGCCGCATTCGATCCCCGCTACGCCTATGCGTTCTTTCACGCCAACGGCTGGGTCGGCTTTCTGGTGCTGGGCGCGGTCGTGCTGGCTGTGACCGGCGGCGAGGCGCTGTACGCCGACATGGGGCATTTCGGACGTTTCCCCATCCAATTGGCGTGGCTGGGCGTGGTGTTGCCTGCCCTGCTGCTGAATTATCTGGGGCAATGCGCGCTGTTGCTGAGCGATCCGTCCGCCGTGCGCAGCCCCTTCTATCTGCTGGCCCCCGACTGGGGTCTGTACCCGCTGATCGCCCTGTCCACCATGGCCACGGTGATCGCCAGCCAAGCCGTGATTTCGGGCGTCTTTTCGCTAACCCGGCAGGCAGTGCAGCTTGGCCTGTGCCCGCGCTTGCACATCCGCCACACCTCCAACGAGGAAGAAGGGCAGATCTACATCCCCCGCGCCAATTGGGGGCTGCTGATCGCCATCATCGGTCTGGTCGTGATCTTCCAGTCGTCGAGCCGTCTGGCGGCGGCATACGGCATCGCCGTGACCGGCGACATGATTATCACCACCATATTGGCGCTGGTCGTGGCGCACCGTCGCTGGAACTGGAGCGTTCCGCTTTGCCTCACTTTGGGGGCCGGTTTCCTGGCGGTGGATCTGTCCTTCTTCGCCGCCAACGCGGTCAAGATCCCCCATGGCGGTTGGGTGCCGCTGGTCATCGCCGCCATCACGGTGGGCTTGATGGCGACGTGGCGGCGCGGTCGCGCCGTGCTGAGCATCCGTCTGGCTGAGGAATCCTTGCCGCTCGACGCCTTCATTCGGCGTCAGGCCAAATCCGCCGACATCCACCGGGTCAAGGGAACGGCGGTCTTCATGACGTCCAGTTCCAACACGGTGCCAATCGCTCTGTTGCACAATCTGAAGCACAATCAGGTGCTGCACGAGCGGGTGGTCTTCGTCACCGTGCTGGTTGACGACGTGCCGCGCGTGCCCGCCAAGGACCGCGTGCTGGTGGAAGGCTTGGCGGAGGGCTTCTACCGCATCACCGTGCGTTACGGCTTCTCACAGGAACCGAACATTCCCAAGGCGCTGCGGCTGTGCAAGGCGTTCGGGCTGGAGTTCGACGTGATGGCGACCTCCTTCTTCTTGGGCCGTGAGACGCTGATTCCGCAGATGAATTCGCAGATGGCGCTGTGGCGCGAGAAGCTGTTCGTCGTCATGGCCCGCACCTCGGTCAGCGCCACCGACTTCTTCAAGCTGCCGCCGAACCGGGTGGTGGAACTGGGAACACAGGTTCAGTTGTAACGGAAGCGCAGGCTCCCTTGCCCCCGCTCGCGCGGGCAAGGGAGCGCCCGCCATCAACGGGTTGGCCTTTCAACTGGTTGGCTTGGCCGCCGTCTTGCCCCGGTAGTTCTTCAGAAATTTCTGGAACATGTCGACCTCCGCCACGCGGGAGCGGATGGTGCTGACGTCGATCAACCCCAGCGCCTGTTCTGGTCGGGTCATCACACGGAAAGCGTCCTCGTTCGGGCCGCCCTTCATCGCGGCCTCAAAATCCTTGCGCAGCAGATTGAGGCCGGTGCCGTCCCCCGCCAGCGCCAGCGCCACCGCCCGATTCAAGACCAGTTGCGAGGTGGTCGGCTCCAACACCTGCCCCGGCAACGGCGGCGGGCCGATGGTCTTGCTGAGCGCCAGCGCCGCCGCCTCCCATTTCTGGCCACGCCAAGCGATGTCCACCCGCAGCAGATTGGCGTTGGCGCTGTCGTCGTCGGCCAACAGCAGCAGGGCGTCATCGCCGCGATTGAGTTCGGCCAGCGCCTTGGCCTGCATCAAACGGCGTTCGGCCATCAGATCGGCGGGGATGCCGGGAACATTCGACAGTTCCAGAGCTTGAAGCGCCTGTTCGGGCTTGCTGTCCAGCAAACGGACCGACGCCAACCGCGTGCCCATGCGCGCCTTGTCCATGCCGGACAGGCGGAATTCGACCTGATGCTGCAACAGATCGGCGGCGCGGTTCAGCAGATCGATGGAGATCAACCGCTCGGCCAGTTGGCGGATGATCTCGTCGCCCGCCTCCCCCACCGGCGTCAGTTCGCGGAACTGGTCGTAGAGCTTCAACGCTTCCAGCGTCGGCAGGCGCGCGGCGCCATCCTTGTAAAGATCGGCGAAGATGCGCGACATGTCCTTGGTGATCGCCTCGGCGCGCGGGGTGTCGGCGACCAGGGCCGCCGTTTCCTTCATCGTGTTGAAGCCCTCGGGGTATTTTCCTCCGGCGATCAACACCTCGCCCATGCGCGAGCGGATTTGCATTTCCAGATCGTCGCCGCGCCAAGTGAAGGTCAGACCGGCCAACTGTTCCGCCGCCGCCGTCGGCGACATTTTGCCCTCGGCCAAATCCAGATTGGTCAAAGCCAACCCGGCCTTGGCGCGGTAAAGCCGATCCAGGCTCTCATAGGACAGCTTGAGCTGTTCACGGGCGCGGTCGGTGTCGCCGGTGCGCGCGTAATAGAGACCGCGCAGATACTGCACGTCGGGCCGCTCCTCCGACTCCGGTCCGCTGCGCTCCAGCACCCGGTCGAGCAGACGCTTGGCGCTGGCCGTGTCGCCGGTTTCCAGCGCCGCTTCCGCCGCGCGCAGACCAAGCTTGCCGATCATCGGATCGGGGTAGGAGTTGAGGATCGCCGACCCGGCCTTGAAACCGCTCATCGCCGCTGGCCAATCGCGCTTGTCCGCCGCGATGGCGGCGCGCCACAGCGCGGCCTCTGGGTTGGTGGTCAGGCTGGGCGCCGTCAGGTCGGCTTCCGCCCCGGGCAGATCGCCGGTCAAGACCCGCGCCGCGCCGCGCAGGGCGCGAAACTCCGGCCAGCCTTCCAGATCGGGTTGGTTCTGCTGGAGAACGTCGAGCATCCCCAAGGTTTCCTGGCCAAAAGCGTTGGCGAAGTAAAAGCGCGCCAAATCCAACTGCGCCTTGGCCCGTTCGGACTCCGGGGCGTTGACCACGGCCAACTGAAGATCCTGCCGGGCCTCGGTGAAATGATCGAGATCGCCGTGCTTCCAGGCGGGCAGATTGAACAGGCGGCGGCCCTGAAGCGGCGCGGTCTTCGGCCCGTCCATCGCCAACCCCGCCGGGGGACCGGGCGCGGCGCCCAATTGAGCGGGAACCGGCTGCGGCGGCGCCCCGGACGGCGCGGCGGCTTGGGCGATCGCCGGATTGCCCGCGTCGGCGGCGGGCGACATGTGCAGCCCACCGGCGGAGGTCAACTCGACCCCCTCCTTCACCGTCCGAACGGTGACGTTGTCGGAGATCGGGCGGATGACCACGCCCTGATAGGACGGCATCACCTCCAAATCGGGGTAACGGTGCGATTCGGCGACGCCCAGACCGGGGCCGGGCAGCGGCGCCACCTGCACCCGGTCGCCGACGTCGGGATCGGAAATCTGCACAATCGCCGCCGCGTCGGGCGCCCGCACCAGCAGCCGCGCGCCCAACAGGAAGTCCGGCTCCGCGTCGATTCGCAGATCGTTGGCGCCGGACATGTTGGCCGGACGGGCGGAGGAGGAGATCTTCCAGGTCGTTCCCTGGCGTTCCACCGTCGGCCAGACCATCGGCCCGATCTTGGTGCGGAAAGCGCTGCCGCCGGTGGCCGGAACCGGCTCCACCCCGCCCATCAACTCCGCGCCTGGGCCGGTGATCTTGCCGGCGCCGATGGGCATTGGCCGATCAAACACGATGTAAAGCTGCCCCGCGCGCGGGTAGACGGCGATGGAGGATGGACCGCCCGTCTCAAAGGTCAGCACCGGCCCTTTCGGCCCGACCGGGGGCTGCGGTTTGGCCTCGGTCGGCGTCGCGCCGGGGGCGGGCTTCGCCTCGGCGGTCGCCGTCGCTGGGTTCGCGGGGGCCGGAGTCGCGGGCGGTTGAACGGCGGGCGTCGCGGGGGGAGTCGCGCCGGGCGGCGTCGGCGAGGTCGGGTTGGCGGCGGGCGGGTTGGCGGCAGGCGGTTTCCCAGCGGCGGGCGCGGCCTCAAGCCCCTTGCGCGTCCCCGCGTTCATCACGTCGAAGACGACCGTCTTGCCGTTCTTCGACTCCTTGATTTCGGAATCCTGCGGCGCGACGAAGGTCACGGCCAGCGCGCCGTTGGGCTGACGGAAGGACTCGATGTTGCGGACGTTGCGCAGCGCCGTTTTGACCGCCTGGGCGAGGTCCGGCGCGCCGCCCTTGTCGAACGTCACCGTCACCGCCGCGCCGTCGCGCGTCATCGTGTAATCAACCGGCCCCGGCCACTCAAAAACGACGCGGCTGGAGTCGGGGTAATCGGCCACCCGAACCGCCACCTTGCCCGCCGACGCCACCGGCTTGTCAGCGGCGGCGGGCGCGGGTGGCGTCGCAGCCGGAACGGCGGGCGTCGCCGGGGTTGGCGGCTGGGCCGCCGCTTGCGCCGCCGCCTGGGCGCTGGCCGGTGTCAGGTCAATGGCGACGGAGGATTTGCCGCTGCGGAAGCTTTTCAGCGTGACCGGGCGTTTCAGGTCAAAGGAGACGGTCTTGCCGTCGCTCTCCACCCGCCCCGCCGACAGATAATCGGGCAAGGCCGCCACCGCGCGGTCCAGCGGCGCGTCGATGGGTTGGGTGAAGGCGATGACCAGACGGTTGCCGTCGATCCGCGCGGTGAACTCCACCGAAGACGGCCAATCAAAGACCATCCGGCCAAAATCCGGGTGGGCCGAGGCGCGGATCGGCACCGTGGCGGCGCGGGCGGGCGCCATTGGAACAGCCAACAGCGCCACCGCCGCCACAAAGCCGCAGAGCCACCGCCGATGCCCCGTTCCTGACCGCCCTGTCACCTCAATCCGCCCCTTCCTCGCGCACCACAATGTCCACCCGCACCCGCCCCGTGGCGTTGATCGGCACGGTCACGCCCGCGCCAACGCCCGCCACGGCTCCCACCGGGACCGGCTCGTCCGCCGCCATCACCGCGCGGGCCACCAGATCGCGGCGGTAGCCGGTTTCCCGCAGCGCGGCGGACACCGCCACCGCGCGGGTCAGCGCCCGTTCCCAGGCCGCGCCGCCGGTCTGATCCTCGCGCTCGGCGTGGCCGACCACCTCGATCCGGTTGCCGATGCGACCGACCACCGCCCCCAACAGGAAGACGATGCGCCGCCCCTCGTCGGTGAAGACCGCGCCGCTGGCGTCGAACATCCGTTCCCCCGGCAGGCCGATCACCACACGGTCATCCTCCCGCCGCACCTCCACCGCCGCCAACTCGGCGTTGGCTGTGGTTTGACTGCGCAGCAGCGCCCCCAGATAATTCACATCGACCGCCGCCCGCAACTCCACCGCCTGAGCGTTGAAGGCCGCGCGCGGGTCGGCGGGCCGGTCCGACGGCGACGTCGCGGTTGACCGGGCGGCGGGAATCGTGTCCGCCAGCCCTTTGGCCAACCGGGTCCAGCGCTGCGACTCCGGTTCGCTCATTGAGTACATCAGAACGAAGAAGGCCAACATCAAGGAAATCAGATCGGTGAAACTGATGAGCCACATCGTTTTGCGATGCCCGCCCGGATCGCCGCCCTTCCCGGACCCGCCGCCAATCTTGGGAACCTGGATCATCGCCGATCCCCCCGCGCGCCACCCTTCCGCGTCGGCGGATCATCGGCCAAACGCAGGCTGAACAGCAGCCGCAAGCCGCCCGGATCCCCGCGCTCGATGCCAACCGTCACGCCGCGCGCAGGCGCGCCGTCGCCGATCAGCGCGCGCGCCAAAGCCCCGGCGCGGGCGACAGGCCCCGGCGGCTGGCTCGGCGTTCCTGTCGGCCCAATGCCAAGCAGCGCGTCCAACTCCATCCGCTCGCCCTGCCGCGATTCGCGCAACGCGTCCACCACCCGGTCCAACAACCCCTGGCGGTCCGGGCGCAGCGCCACGGAATCCGGAAGGAACAGGTCATCGGCGGGCAACCGCACCTCCAGCAGACGGCCCGGCGACACGACGTCCACCTTGGCGACGGCGATGGCGGTGGCGAACAACGTGCCAACGCTGTCCAGCCGCTGCACGGCGAACACCGTTCCGGCGCGCGAGGCCACCGCGTCGCCGCCATCCCGCAGGCGGGGATCAATGACGAAGTTGGGGAATTTCTTTTCCAGAGACGCGGCCACCGCCTTGACCCTTTGCACCGTCTGAACCGATTGAGCGTTCAGAACAATGAAAAACACCAGCAGCAGCAGGAACAACGACAGCAACAGAACGATGCTGCCGTTGTTCGGATTCACATGCGGGACAACCGCCCGAAAAGGGCGCGAAGCGGAGGGGCCGGAAGCGCCTGGGCTGGGTTTGCCGGCCAGCATGGCGTCAATCGAAACTGGCCAGCAGGCGGTCGATCTCGTCCTGGTCCATGGCGTTGCCCGGCAGTTGCGGGCCGTGCAGCAGCTTTTGGTCGGCCGCCGCCGCGTCGGCGGGCGTCGCCGCCGCTTCCACCGGAACCGCCGCGTCTTCCGCCGCCAGCTTGGCCAAACGCGGGGCGTAATTCTTGCGGACCTCGCTGCCAAAGGCGGCGACGATCATGTCGACCTTGGATTCGATGTGCTTGAGCGTCCGCACCACCTTGGTGATGCGCTGCCCGGTGATGTCCTGGAAGTTGCAGGCCTCGAAAATCTTGGTGATCTCATCGTTCAGCTTGGCGCTGACGGCGGGATCGGTCTGACCAGCCAAGGCGCTGATGGCGTCGCACGAATCGAAAATGGCGAAGGTCGCCTTTTCCGTTGCGCCGACCACCGCGTCCAACTCGTCGGTGGCGCTGCGGATGTGCTCGTCGCGAATTTCCTCGGGCTGGAGCGAGGCCAGCTCCTGCTTGGCGTTCTCAATGTATTTGGCGAGGTCGACGACCTCTTTGTAAAGCCGCAGGTCGGTGGCGGAAATGTCGCCGTCCATGCTGCCCAGGATCGACCGGACGATCTCCGTCACCTCGTCGCGCGACAAGGGTTGCGCGGCTTCGGCGAAGGCGACGTCAAGGCGCTGTCTCAGGAGCTTCTGCTCCGTCACGGAAGACTGGGCGGAAAAGGTCATTGGCGTGTCCGGCGAGAGGGCGTGGCGGCGGCGATCACCGTGTCGTTGGCCGGACCCCCGCCCGCCCCTTGGCCCCCCGGCGACCGGAACCATCCGCGTTCCAGCCGCAGCGCGGCGCTCACTGGCATCAAGGATCCGTTCAAGCTCTCTTAACCTAGTTTGCGAGGGTTAAGAGCCAGTAAAGAAATGCGCGGGCAGCCAACCGATCAGAGCAGGGCAACCGTAACGGGCGCGCCGATCAGCGCCGCAGCAAGGACCAGCAACGTGACCGCGCACAGTTTTTCCGCCACCGACCAGCGGTTCCAATCCTTGCGGAAACTCTTCAATTCGGTGTTCAGTTGGGCGGTCATCGCACCCCTCCGGCAGCGCGTTTACGGGGGATATCCTACGGCAAAAATGCACGCCGCCTGTCTGTTGAATCGGCTCCCAGCGCGCACGCCGCATCCTTTCCGCAACATGATGCAAAAACGCATCACTCTCTCATCCGGCATCCTCTTCCATCCCCCAGCCATCGCCACCAAATAGACGGGCGCGGCCAGAACCAAGGAGACGCGACTGAATGGGCGACGGCATCAAGATCGGTCTGGCGCTGGGCAGCGGCGCGGCGCGCGGCTGGGCGCACATCGGCGTCCTGCGCGCCCTGGACGAGATCGGCGTCCGCCCAGACATCCTGTGCGGCACCTCCATCGGGGCGGCGGTCGGCGCCGCCTATCTGACCGACCAGTTGGACGCTCTGCAAGACTGGGCGCAAAGCATGGGCTGGCTCGGCATGCTGGGGATCATCGACCTGACCTTTCGGCGCGGCGGTCTGGTCACGGCGGAGAAGGCGGTCGAACGCTTTTTGAACGAGCGCACCGACGTGCGGATCGAAGAGCTGCCGCGCCCCTTCGCCGCCGTCGCCACCGACCTGTCCACCGGGCAAGAGGTCTGGTTGCGCGACGGCCCGCTTTTGCCCGCCGTTCTCGCCTCCGCCGCCATGCCCGGCCTGTTTCCCGCCGTGCCGCTGGACGGGCGATGGCTGGTCGATGGCGCGCTGGTCAACCCGGTGCCGGTGTCGCTGTGCCGGGCGCTGGGCGCCGATGTGGTGATCGCCGTCAACCTGAACAGCGAGCGCACCATGCTGAGCCGCCGCCCGGAGGCGAAAGCCCCCCCGCCCCCCAGTTCCACCGTCACCGACGCCCTGCCCCCGGCCTTTTCACAATTGACCGGGCAAATCGCCGGATGGCTGGGACGCAAGCCAAACCGGCGGACCCGCTTCCTCGCCGAACAGCTCGACCACTCCCACCGCCAAACGCCGAACGCGCTGGAGGTGATGGCCGGATCCATCGACATCATGCAGGACCGCATCACCCGTTCCCGTCTGGCCGGGGAACCGCCGGATGTGCTGATCGCCCCGCGTCTGGGCCATGTCGGCATCATGGAGTTCGACCGCGCCGCCGAAGCGGTGGCGATCGGCCACGCCGCCACCCTGCTGCAACGCCCGCTGATCGAACTGGCGCTGTCCCGCGCCTGACCGCAACGGGTTCGCCCTTACTGGGCGGGCCACATCCAGGTGAGTTCGTGCTTGTTGTGGTCGAGGTGCAGCACCCGCCCGCCGGGGATGGCGGCGAAGGCGCGGGCGGTCTCATGGTCGGTGTCGGCCTGGAATTTCAGGGTACAGATGAAGCGCTTGGCCAGACCGCTGTCCATCCAGTCGCGCACCAGCCGCAACAGCCGCGTCGGGTAGCAAATGACGTCGCAGCACAGCCAATCCACCGGCCCGATGTCCTGCGGCTTCAGGCCAAAGGCGCTTTCCTGACGGATTTCAACGCGCGGCAGCCGGGCGATGGCCGGATCGAGCGGCGCCTTGTCCACGCTGACCACCGACGCGCCCAGCTCGTGCAGCACCCAGGTCCAGCCGCCTGGACAGGCTCCCAGATCCAGGCAGCGGTCGCCCGGCCCCGGCTGCTCGCCGAACAGGGTCAAGGCCTCCCACAGCTTGAGATAGGCCCGGTTGGGCGGCGCGGTGCGGTTCTCGATGAACGGAACCTCGCCATGGCGGAACGGGCTGGAGCAGCGCGCCGCCGCGACGATGGTGGATTCGTCCAGCAAGGTCCAGGACCCCAGCGGCGCCGTCGGCAAGGGCGACGGAAACGTCACCGGCTTGGCCGAGACGTGCGGCAAATTGTCTTGGATCAACGCGGCGCGGCGGTGGTGGCGCTGCGACCACAGCGCCCAATTGCGCTGGATGCCACGCAGGGCCTTGGCCCCGCCCTTGATCGAGTTGATCTCGATTCGCACCGGGTCAAACCAAATGTTTTGCGCCCAAGCGGCGGGCCGCGCCGGACCGTCGGCGAAGACCAGACGGCCATCGACGGTGGCCACGTCGCCCAGTTCGGCGACCAGATCATCGACGAAACCATCGGGCGCCAGATAGATGGTCTGGCCCAGCGGCGTGACGACGGGGGTCGCGGAAGGCGCGGGAGCGGCGGCGGGGCTGTCGGCGAAATCATCCATGCCCACGGGCTACCGCCGACCGACGGCGAATGCAAGCGCCGGAACGGGGAAAGAGGATGATCCGCGCAAGAAGGCCCCTCTCACCCCCGCTGCGACGAAGCGCCGCGCGCGGCCTTCTGTGCGAGCCATTCTCATTTGAGTGATTGACAACGATTCGCACTCTCAGTAAATCTCAACCCAAGACACGCGCCATCGACACCGACCGACGCTGAGGGCCTATGTACGTTTGCATCTGCCACGCGCTGAACGAGAAGAAGGTCAAGGCCGCCCTAAACGACGGCGCGACGACCCCCGCCGCTGTGTTCCGCCATCACGGCTGTCAGGTTCAGTGCGGCAAATGCGTGCCGACGGTCCGCGCCATGGCCGCCGACCATCGCGCCACATGCGCCCAGAACCGCGCGCAGGCGGCCAGCCAGGACCATGTTCCAGCCTATGGCGTCGCGGCGGAGTGACCCGCGAGGGGTTGAAAGACTTTGGTCCTTTGCACGACGTTCGGCTGCGTCAAAAAGAGCCGGTCTCTATGAAGTTTGGTTGGATTGACCAAATCCGCGCGTTCGTGCACAAAAGCTTCAACGAACAATAACAGCCGTGCAATCATAACGGCGTATCCAAGCGGCGAGCCGGAAAAACCGGCCAAAGAGGAAACGCACTCAAACCAAGAAAACCCCCTTTGCGGAACCGGGTCACGCCAGTCTTGTTCAGGATTTCCTGAATTGGATCCAGGCGGCCCGGTCTGTTTTTTGGGCGCACGGACCCTTTCAATCGGGGCCTTCTCAATCGGGGCAACGTCCCCAACAATTGACGGGTGGACCATCGGACGGCGCAGCCACCGGCTCGCCGCGCATGGTTCTGTTGCGCCAAGCGCGCCCTTGCGGGCGTTCCAACGGGGGGCGACAGGAGGATGAAACGTGATGAGCGACCAGGAACGACAAAGCTTCGACACCCAGGCCCGTGACCGGGTGGCGCAAGCCACAGAGCGCATGAATCAATTGCGTTCGGCCGTCGAACGTTCGGATCCAAAGGGCCGGGAGGCGTGGGAACGCACGCTGGACGGCCTGCGCGGCCTGCAAAACCGCGCCACCGCCCGCATTGAGGCGGCGCATTTGGCCGATGACGACGCTTGGCCGTCCTCGCGTGGCCGCGCCGATCAGGCGCTGGGCGAATTGATCGACGCGCTGGACGAGATCGACCATCGTCTGCAACGACTGGCCGCCTGAACCAACCGCGACGCGCGAACGAGGCGGAAGCCATCACGCTCCCGCCCAATTTGCTTTACTTGGCAATCATTGGGACGCGACGCTCGATCAGGGCCGACGTCACTTCCTTGGCCTTCACCGGATCCATTGAGGCCAAAATCGGCGCCGATTTGTTTTCTTTCATCTTTTGGATGACCCCCAGAAGAACCGGCATCTCCAACTCTTCAAAGATGCGGGCCGCTTCCTTGGGTTTCATCGTCTCGTAAATCTTCACGAGGCTTTCCAACTGGGCCGATTGCTTCTCGTCGCCCTGGCTCATCAGCTTCTGAATGTCGGAGCGAACCTTCTCCATCTCCGAAACCTTCTGGTCGATCCGCTTTTCGGCGGCGGTCAGCAGGGCTTCGCGCTGTTCAATCTCTTTGGTGCGCTTCTCGATCTCGGCCCGGCGTTCGGCAAAATGCTGGAGGAGTTCCTGGTCGCTGATCGGACCAAGCGGAGCGTTGGCGGCAGGCGTCGAGGCCGCGCCGTTGGCCATGGGCGGCGGGCCATCCTTCGCCGGGTTGGGGGCCGTCGTCGCCTTGGGCGGCGGCGCTTTGTCGGCGGGCGGCTTGGCCCCGTTGGCCGGGGGCGGGGTTTGCGGCCCTTGCGCCATCGTCACCGGGAAATCGGGCAATTTGGCGTCGCGCGTGGCGATGCGCCACATGTCGCCGACCCGCACGCCCAGCATGAGCACGGCCACGAAGATCGTCACCGGCAGCAGGCGAAACCGGAAATCCTGGGTCCAGCCGCGCAGGACCTCCATCATCGGGCGGCGCGGCGGCGACGCCGCCTTGCGCGGCTTGCCGCCCTTGGCCTTGCCCTTGCCCGACGGGCGGACAGCGTTGCGGGTCGCGGGCGCGCTGCTGGGAGCGCCGGACCGCGCAACCGCCTGCGACGCGGCGGCGGGCGTCTGGGAGGACGCGGACACCCGGACGCCGGTCGGGGCGGCGCCAGCGGGCCGGATGACGATTTTCTCCTCGCCGCCCTTCTGGACGCCAGCCTTTTGCGCGCCCCCCTTCTGGGCAGCGGCCTTTTGCGCGGCGGCGTCCTGCGCGGCGCCCTTCGCGGCCAGACGCGCGGCGAACTCCGCGATGGTCTTTTGCGCGTCGGTCATTCCATCCCCGCTCATCCCATCCCCTTCCCGGCGTTTTCAATCGCCTGGAGCAGTTCGCGTTCGGCACGGGACAGGCTTTCCCCCTCGCGGGCCAGCGACTCACGCGGCGCCGAATCACGAGACCCGTTGTCACGCGTCTCAACTTGCAGCGGCGGCGGCGCCATCCGCCGGGGCGCTTCCAACCGGGCGGGCGGCGGCGGCTCGTCATGATCGTCATCATCCTGCGTCTCGACCGGCAACGGACGGGACAGCGGACGAGAGGCCAAAGGCGGCTTGATCGGCGTGCGGGCGGCGGATCCGCGCCCATTGTCGCGGTCGCCCGCCGTGCCCAACCGGGTGGCCATGGCGTCCGCCGCCTCGATCATGAATTCCAGCTCGTCGCGCAGGGTCTGCGCCTTGTTCACGGTGCGCTGAAGATCCTCGCCGGTGTCGGACGCGGTTTTCTTCAGGTTGCGCACGCCGCCTTCCGCCTTGTTCATGGCGTCGTTCAGACCCTGGATCAGCTCGGCCATCTCGCCACGGCTTTCGCGCAGCTTGATGATCTGCTTGTTCAGGATGATGGCGTAAGCGATGGTCGCCGCCAGCAGGCCGACCAGAATCAAATCGATGATCAAAGAGATCAGTGGACTCACAGCCGCATGACCTCCTGCTTGGGAAGTTCTTTTTCCAGCCGCACGGCGATGTGCCCGCCCTTGCGGCCCATGCGGCCCTGGAACATCGAAACGTCGCCGCAGCGCAGCTCAATGGCCCCATCGGGAGTCGCGTTCAACAAGATGCGGGTGCCGACGCGCCAATTCAACACATCGTGCAACGTCATCGTCACTTCGTCGAGCACCGCCGACAGATCGACGTCCGTCACCATCAGTTCAGACGCCAAGTGAGTTTCCCAAATCGAGTCGCGACCGAACTTTTCACCCATGAACATTTGGAGCAGCAGTTCGCGAACCGGCTCCAACGTCGCGTAGGGGATCATCAATTCCAGACGTCCGCCGCGATCCTCCATGTCGATGCGCAGCTTGACCAGCACCGCCGCGTTGGCCGGGCGCGCGATGGTGGCGAAGCGCGGGTTTGTTTCCAGCCGGTCAAACCGGAAGGTCACGGGCGACAGCGGATCAAAGGCGGCGGACAGATCGGACAGCACCACATGGACCATGCGTTCCACGAGGTTGCGTTCGATGGTGGTGTAGGGACGGCCTTCGATGCGCATCGCCGCCGTGCCGCGACGACCGCCCAGCAACACGTCGACGATGGAATAGATCAGCGCGGAATCGACGACCATCAGGCCGTAATTGTCCCACTCCTCCGCCTTGAAAACCGACAGCATGGCGGGCAGCGGAATCGAGTTCAAATAATCGCCGAAACGCACCGAGGAAATCTGATCCAGGCTGACTTCGACGTTGTCGGAGGTGAAGTTGCGCAGCGAGGTGGACATCATGCGGACGAGGCGGTCGAAGACCACCTCCAGCATGGGCAGGCGTTCGTAATTGACCAGCGCCGAATTGACCAGCGCCATGATGCCGGAATTTTCGCCGTCACCGGCGCCGCCCTGGTCGAACCCCAGAAGGCTGTCGATTTCATCCTGGTTGAGGACGCGCGTCGATCCGCCGCCGCCGCCCATGTCGCCGACGTCGCCGCTGTCCTCCGCCAACGCCGCCCATTCGGCGGCGAGGCGTTCTTCCTCGCTCAGTTCTTCGGTGTCGCTCATGCCGCGCCCCGTTGCACCAACCCCACGGTCCCTACTGGACCAGCATCTCTTTGAACAGCACGTCCTTCACCTTCACCGGATGCGCGGCGGCGGTGATGCGCAACAGCAGTTCCTGACGCAGGCGGTACATGCCCGCCGACCCCCGCAGATCTTCCAACCGAAGCTCGCGCAGGTAAACCTGAAAATTGTCGATGATGCGCGGCAACACATGCTCGATCGCCGGAACATCCTCCGGCTTTGACACCTGGATCGAAATCTTGATCTTCAAAAAGGCCGGACGCTTCCCGGCGCTGTTCAAATTCACCAGCATGTCCGGCAGGTCGTAGAAGACCGGAGCGGCGTGCGGGTCGGGCGCGGCGGGTTCCGCCGGGTGCGCCTCCTCCGCGTGCTCCTCCGTCTTGCCAAGCAGGCTGTCGAGCATGCCGGAGAAAAAGACGCCCGCCCCGGCGCCGATCAGCAGCACGAGCGGGAGAATGACGAAGAGGACCAATTTCTTGCCGCTGAATTTCTTGCGCGGCATGCCATCGGCCGCGCTCTCGCCGGCATCATGTTCGGCCATGGAATCCTGAGCGTGTTCGCGCGCGGGGGCGGTCCCGCAATCCCCCTGAACGTAGCGTTGGGATAGTTAACAACTCCTTTCAACGGCCCGACGCGGCGGGGCGAGAGCGCTGATTCCACAGCCCGCCGCCCGAGTCGGCATGATTTTTGAGTGGGACAGCCCGGACCTCCGCGCCGCCCGGATTCCAGGTCCGCCACGCCATCCGTCGCCCGCGACGCTCGGTCTGGCGCAACGCCTTGGGTTCGGCGCGCCCGGACTCCGCCACCCCACCCGCACGCCGTTTGGCGTTCAGCGGGAACGGGATGATCTTGCCCGGCGCAACCCGGCAAGACTCGCCACATCCCGGCAGATTCTGCCCGGCGCCCCTTGCCCCATCGGGCCGGAACGCCCTCCCCTTGCCCAAAATCCAGGGAACGCCGGGCGTCGGGGAAACTGGCACGCCTCCTGCAATACCCTTTTCGCCGGTCGGACGGTTCCGCCTGACCCCGTGTGAAGAATGAGGCCGCAAGATGGAAAATTCGATCTACGTCGCTCTGTCGCGCCAAATGGCTCTGCAACGGCAGCTTGAAGTAACGTCGAACAACATCGCGAACATGAACACGACCGGCTACAAAAACCAGCGCATGCTGTTCACCGAGTTCATGGAAAAGCCGGCCATGCACGAGAAGGTCAGCTTTGTTCAGGACCGCGCCGTGGTGCGTGATTTGTCGGTTGGCGGCATGACCCAGACGGGCAATCCGATGGATTTGGCGCTGACCGGCCATGGTTACTTCACGGTCGACACCGCCAGCGGCCCCCGATACACCCGGTCCGGGAATTTCAAGATGAACGATCAGCGCCAGATGGTGGATGGCGGCGGGTTGCCGGTTCTCGCCGACAACGGCCAGCCGATCACCCTGCCCGCTGGCACGTCCGACGTGAAGGTCAGCGGCGACGGCACCGTCTCCACCGAGCTTGGTCCGGTGGGCAAGCTGAACATCGTCACCTTCAAGAACGAGCAGCTGATGACCGAAGTCGGTTCTGGTCTGTACGTCACCGATGAAGAGCCGCAGCCCGCCCCCGCCGACACGAAAGTGGCACAGGGATTGCTAGAAGGTTCTAACGTGAAGCCTGTTGTGGAGATGACCCAGATGATCGAGATCCAGCGCAGCTACATGTCGGCGCAGAAGATGATCGAGAACGAGAGTGATCGCATCCGCAACATGATCACCAAACTGGGCCGCACCGCCTAAACGCCGCCAGCAAAGAAGAGGAACACCACCATGCGCAGCCTCGCCATCGGCGCCACCGGCATGATCGCCCAGCAGCTCAACGTCGAAACCATCTCCAACAACATCGCCAACTCGACGACGACCGGCTTCAAGAAGCAGCGCGCCGAATTCCAGGATCTGCTCTACCAAAACTTCCGCCGCATCGGCTCCACCTCGTCGGATGCGGGCACCGTGGTGCCGACCGGCGTGCAGATCGGCGCCGGCGTCCGGGTCGCCGCCGTGGCTCGCGTGCTGGAACAGGGCAACCTGAACATCACCGACAACAAGCTGGACGTCGCCATCAACGGATCGGGCTATTTCCAGATCACCATGCCCAGCGGCGACACCTCTTACACCCGCGCCGGCAACTTCAAGCTGTCGCCCGAGGGCGTCATCGTCACCGCCGACGGCTATCCGGTGCAGCCCAACATCACCATCCCGAGCAACGCCGTCGACGTGGCGATCAACCCGTCGGGCGAGGTTCTGGTGAAGCTGGACGGCCAGACCGCCACGCAGAATGTCGGCCAGCTCCAGCTCGCCACCTTCGCCAACGCCGCCGGTCTGGAAGCCATCGGCGACAATCTGTTCCTGGAAACCGGCGCTTCGGGCCAGTCCGTGACCGGCAACCCCGGCGCCCCCGGCTTTGGCCGCGTCACCCAGGGCGCGCTGGAGACCTCGAACGTCAATGTGGTGCAGGAGATCACCACCCTCATCACCGCCCAGCGCGCGTATGAGATGAACTCCAAGATCATCAAGACGACGGACGAGATGATGCAGCAAGCCGGTCAGATGAAGTAACGCCGCCGCCCCAACGCTCTGACACCAGGAACCGCCGCCATGACCCGCAGCCTGTCGATCCTCCTCCTCGGCGCCGCTCTGCTGACCGCCCCCGGCGTCGTCTCGACCGCCGTCGCGCTGGAGCCGCCTGCGGTGGTTTACGGCGTCCCGCATGTGGAAGCGGCGTTGTCCGACGCGCTGTCCCGCGTCATCACGGTGGGCCGCCTGCAACTGGAGTTGGACGCCCGCGCCGTCGAGCTGCGCGCCCCGCAGGGCGCCGGCAGCCTGGCGGTGGAAAACCTCTACTACAACGCGGTTCAGGGTCGTTTCGCCGCCGAAATCGTCGTGACCAACACCCGCCCAGTGGTGCGCCTGCCCATCGCCGGCCGCGCCTTCGGCGTGGTCCAAGTGCCGGTGCTGGTCCGCCGCGTCGTTCCCGGCGACATGATCGGCCCCGGCGACATCGACTGGCAGGATATCCGCGCGGATCAGACCAGCAGCGACACCGCCGCCACCGACGCCCAACTCATCGGCATGACGCCCAAGCGCGGCGTGTCCACCAACCAGCCCGTCCGGCTGCGCGATTTGCAATCGCCGCGCATGGTGGACAAGGGCGCCATCGTTCTCATCACCCTGTCGACCGCCACCCTGTCGCTGACCACCCAGGGCAAGGCCCTGCAAGACGGTGGTCGCGGCGACGTGATCCGCGTCGTGAACACCCAATCCAACCGCATCGTCGAAGCGACGGTGGCGGGCCCCAACATGGTCGCCGTGGCAAAGCCCGGCATCGCCTCGAACTAAGGAGAAATCTCCCATGACGACCACCAAGACCGCCGCCGCCAAGACCGCCCTGCGTCTGGTTCTGATCGCCGCCGCCGCCGCGTCGCTGACCGCCTGCAACGCCGCCTCGCGCATCGGCGACATCGGCAAGGCCCCGGAAATGAGCCAAATCCAGGATCCCCAGGCCAAGGTCGGCTATCAGCCGGTCAGCCTGCCGATGCCGACGCCGCTGCCGACTGAGCGCAACCCGAATTCGCTGTGGCGGACCGGGGCCAAGGCATTCTTCAAGGACCAGCGCGCCAACAAGGTCGGCGACATCCTGACCATCAACATCGCCATCGACGATCAAGCCAAGCTGGCGAACGAGAGCAAGCGGTCGCGCGCCAACACCGAAAAGGCGGGCATGCCCAACCTGTTCGGCCTGCAAGCCGACACCCTGAACCGGGTTTTGCCGACCGGCGCCTCGGCCTCCAGCCTGGTCGATCTGTCGAGCGACACCACGAACGACGGCAAAGGCTCGGTGGACCGCAACGAAAAGATCGTGCTGAAGGTCGCCGCGCTGGTCACGCAGACCCTGCCGAACGGCAATCTGGTCATCCAGGGCCATCAGGAAGTCCGCGTGAACTACGAGCTGCGCGACCTGCAAATCACCGGCGTGATCCGGCCCGAGGACATCACCGCCCAGAACACGCTCAGCTACGAGAAGATCGCCGAGGCGCGCATCTCCTACGGCGGGCGCGGCCAGATCACCGACGTCCAGCAGCCGCGCTACGGCCAGCAGCTCTACGACATCATCATGCCGTTCTGATCGGGAACCACCCGGATCGCCGTCACGGGCAAGGGGGCTGGAAACAGCCCCCTGTTCGTCGTTCCGCTCGCGCCCGGTCAATCTTGCCGGGCGGCGGCTTCTGCCGGGGCGGTTCCTGCCGACGCCAAAGGCGTGCCTCCCTCTTCTTGCCCCCCGCCGCCCCACAGCCCCTTTACAGCCGGACGAATCGAATCAACCATCAAGGGAGTTTTTTCGGAAAAAATCCTGATAACGGCACGCCACCGCAACGGACGCACATGATGATCGATCAACAGCCATCCGCTTTCTATGTTTTGAACTGCATCCCCTCCCGCGATCCTCAGCGCGACTGGTCCTGGCAAGCGGCGCTGGACGCTGGGACGGTGCAGGCGCTGTCTTCCAGCGCGCTGCCGGACTCGGTCGATCTGCGCACGCCCGCCTGGACGATCAGCAACCAGGGGCAGACCGGCGCCTGCGTTGGATTCGCCACGGCGGACGGGCTGCTGCGCTATCACTTCACCAAAAAGGGCGGCATCGGCTTCGACACCCACCTGTCGCCGCGCTTCATCTGGATGGCCGACAAGGAAACCGACACGCTGACCAGCTACCCCACCACCTTCATCGAACAGGAAGGGACCGAGGTGAAGCGGGCGCTCGACATCGCCCGGCAGTATGGCTGCGCGCTGGAAGCCGATTTGCCGCTGCACGGGTCGCTGTGGCAGGGGACGGCGCAGGATTTCTACGCCAAGGCGGCTCGCTTCAAGATTCGCAGCTACCACAATCTCGGCGTCAATCTGACGGTCTGGCGCAAATGGCTGGCGACCAACGGGCCGATCATCACCCGCTTGACCACCGATTCGGCCTGGATGAACGCGGGGCCGGACGGCGAACTGGAACGCTACCGCCGCGAAACGGCGGGCGGCGGACACGCGGTCTGCGTCGTCGGCTATCGCCGCGACGGCACCTTCATCATCCGCAACAGTTGGAGCGAAAAGTGGGGCGACAAGGGCTTCGCCTACGCCAGCGCCGACTACATCAAGGCGGGCTTCAGCGAAGGCTACGGGATCATCGTCTGAACAGGATGGTCCCAAACGCGGAACAGCGCGCGGAGGACGCCCCCGCGCGCTGTGTTCCTGACTTCTGACCCGACGCGCGGAACGACGGTCAGTCGTCGCGCTGCGTGCGTTCCATCCGTTCGTGACGTTCCTGCGCCTCAAGGCTCAGCGTCGCGATCGGGCGGGCGTCGAG
The DNA here is from genome assembly GCF_003590795.1 of Azospirillum cavernae. Lineage (GTDB taxonomy): Bacteria > Pseudomonadota > Alphaproteobacteria > Azospirillales > Azospirillaceae > Azospirillum > Azospirillum cavernae. The sequence continues at coordinate 1,656,107 of NZ_QYUL01000002.1, read as the reverse complement.
GCGGCGGACCGAAATCGGGTCCCCCGTCTCCTCGCAATAGCCAAAGCTGCCATCGGCGATCCGGCCCAACGCGGAGTCGATCTTGGAGATCAACTTGCGTTCGCGGTCGCGGGTGCGCAGTTCCAGGGCGCGGTCGGTTTCCGCCGACGCGCGGTCGGCGATGTCCGGTTCCTGGATCCCGCCTTCCTGGAGGCTGTTCAACGTCTCGGTGGATTCGGCCAGCAGCTCGGCGCGCCAACGCACCAGCTTCTGGCGGAAATACTCCACCATGGTCGGGTTCATGAACTCCTCGTCTTCCGACGGGGAGTAGTTCTGAGGCAGCGGCGACGACGTCATCCGAAAGCATCCAGCGCAAAAAGGGGTGATCCGGGCGGCGCGGAGTATAGGCAGGCGAGGCCGGGACCGCAACCCTATGGTTGGCCCCGACAACAGCCAAACAAGCCCTTGGAATAAAAAAGAATTGTGACCATTTTCCAGGCAACCCCGCCAACCTCCCCACCGCTGGTGGGGCCAAATGGCCCGCCAATGGACGGCGCGGAGACGCTGACGGAGCCTTCCAGGAAACCCCGAACCGCCAACATGCCACAAATATGGATCAGGAGGTCAGCTTGGCCAGTTCGACCTGAGCGCGGAGGTCGATTTCGTCGAGGATTTCGGCAAGGTCAGGATCATCGACCTGAGCGCGGCGGGACTGCACCACCTTGGCCAACTCCACCAGCCTCTGGCTGGACAGGGTGCCGGACAAAAGGCCGTGCTGGATTTCCTCCAGCTTGTCCAACATCTCTTCCGCGCGCATCTTGCCGCGCGAGGCCCGCGCGGTCGCGTCGTCGGTGGCGTCCACCTCTTGCAACGCCAGCACGCCGCTGACCCCGCTCATCGACGCGGTGGCGGACACGCCATGGGCGGTGTTGGTCTCGCTGACCAATTGCTTGGAGAACGCGGCGCCGGACGTGCTGTCAGCCTTGCCGGTTCGGCGAACCGTACCGCTGCCGCGTGTTTTGCCGGTGCCTTCGACTTTCATGATCCGTGCGACCGTTTGCAAGAAGGGGACGCGGCCAACGCGCGTACCTTAGATGGGGCAACCTTAACACCCGGTCAAGCCTTGCCGCAATCGGGCAAAAATTGCCGCCTGAACGTGACAAAAACGCCCCAACGCTCGCCTTTTCGGCCCCCCTTGGAACAAAGCCCGGAAACGGCCCCATTGGCACTAGGCTTGCATAGGTGAGCATGCCCGTTCAGGAGTGCCCGCGTCATGACATCCGCCCCCCTCGCCTTTCTCCGCCGCGCCGCCGCGCTTGTCGCCGTCGCCCTGCTGCTGGCGGTGACGCTGCCCGCCGCGCCGGTGGAGGCCGCCTCGGCCCGTATCAAGGATGTCGTCGATATCGAGGGCGTTCGTGACAACATGCTGATCGGTTACGGCCTGGTCGTCGGCCTGAACGGCACCGGCGACAGCCTGAACAACTCGCCCTTCACCGAACAGAGCCTGACCGGCATGCTGGAACGGATGGGCGTGAACACGCGCGGCACCAACATGCGCACCAAGAACGTGGCGGCGGTGATGGTGACGGGCACGCTTCAGGCTTACGCCGCGCAGGGCACGCGGATCGACGTCACCGTCTCGGCGATGGGCGACAGCAAAAGCCTGCTGGGCGGCACCCTGCTCGTCACCCCGTTGATGGGCGCCGACGGCGAGGTCTACGCCGTGGCGCAAGGCCCCATCGCCGTCTCCGGCTTCTCGGCCCAGGGCCAGGGGGCCAGCGTGACGCGCGGCGTGCCGACCGCCGGGCGCATCTCCTCCGGCGCCATCGTCGAGCGCGAGATCCAATTTTCGCTGGCCGAACTGCCGGTTCTGCGCCTGTCGCTGCGCAACCCGGACTTCACCACGGCCCAGCGGGTCGCCACCGCCATCAACATCCAGCTTCGCGGCAACCGCGCCCAGGCGACCGACCCGTCGTCGGTGCTGCTGACGGTGCCCGAAGCCCGGCGCGGCGACGTCGTCGGCCTCATCACCGAGATCGAGCAACTCCGCGTCACCCCCGATCAAGTCGCCCGCGTCGTCGTCGATGAGAAATCCGGCGTCATCGTCATGGGCGAGAATGTCCGCATCTCCACCGTCGCCATCGCCCAGGGCAACCTGACCATCCGCATCACCGAGACTCCGCAGGTCAGCCAGCCCGGCCCCTTCAGCCAGGGACAGACCGCCGTGGTGCCGCGCACCGATATCCAGGTGGATGAACAATCCAACAATCGCCTCGCCGTGATGAATTCCGGGGTGACGTTGCAGGAGTTGGTACAATCCTTGAATGCTCTGGGTGTGGGACCACGGGACATGATCGCCATTCTTCAGTCGATCAAGGCCGCCGGCGCCCTGCAAGCCGAGATCGAGGTGATATGATGGACCTGACCCCCGCCCTTCCGACCGCCGCCGCGCCGCGCCTGCCGACGCTGATCGAACGGGCCAAGGCCGAGGGGTTCGGCGTCCGCACCGAGGCCAAGGTTTCCGATCTGGAGGCCAAAATCGCCCCGGCAAAGCTTGCCCAGATCCGCAAATCCGCCAACGAGTTCGAGAACGTGTTCGTCTCCCAGATGCTCGGCCACATGTTCGACGGCATCGGCACCGACGAGACCTTCGGCGGCGGACGCGGCGAGGAAATGTTCAAACCGATGCTGATCGAGCAGTTCGGCAAACAGATGACCCAGCGCGGCGGTTTCGGCATCGCCAACCAAGTTTACCACGAGCTTCTTCGCGCCCAGGAGGCCAGCCATGGATAAGGTCGACGTCCGTTTCCCCCAGCCCGCCAAGGCCCCGCCGTCCAACCTGCCGAAGAACGCGCTGGAACGCGCGACCGTGCTGGTCACGCTGATGGCCCGCATGACCAGCCTGCTGCAACAGGAAACCGCCGCCGTCCAGGCGCGGCGCCCGACCAGCGAATTGGCGCAGTTCGCCAAGGACAAACAGCCGATGTCGCTGGTTTATGAAGACATCTCCCGCACCCTGCGGGTTGACCGTGAGGGCATGCGCAACTTGCCCGACGAGTTGAAGGCCTCGCTGAAAGAGGCCGCGACCGCGCTGTACGCCGCCTCGGCGGAAAACGCCGAAGCGCTGCGTCTGGGGGGCATCGCGCAAAAGATCATCGTCGACACCGTGGTCGGCGCCGTCACCAAGGCGCAAAAGGCCCCGACCACCGCCTACGCCGCGCATATGGGCGGCGGGCGCGGCTACACCCCGCCGCCCAGCGGCTCGCGCGCTTCGGCGACTCTCAACACCCGGCTTTGACGCGCGCCCGCGCGTCGTGACGTCCTCCATCTGAACTTCCCGAACGCTTTCGGGGGCCGCTCCGCAACGGGCGGCCCTTTTTTCCTTGAGGATCGCCGTTGGGCCGCGCTGGCGGCTGGCGGCAAGAGGCGCCGCCACCCGGCGAATTTTGCCGATCGTCAGGCCGGAACTGCCGACCTGCCCACCACCACCGTCCGGCCCACCGACCCAACCCGTCTGTTTTCCGCGCCGCCCGCCCGTCTTTCTGTTGGCCCGCCTGTTGCATTGATCCAATGCGTCCAGCCGTCTTGAGGGATCGTCCCATGGAAATCCAATCCAACATCTCCGCCGCCTCCCTGTTCGAGGGGCTGTCACAGTCCCAAACGCAAGGGACCGGGACCAAGGACGACGCCTTTTCCAAGATGATGGACCGCATGACAAGCGACTCCATCGACCGCAAGCGCGCCCAGGCCAAGGACGACGCCAAAGAGGCGCAGGACGCCCGGGCCGAGGCCAAGCGGCAATCGGCGCCGGTGCGCGCCGAGCGCCCGCGCCTTGACTCCACGCCGCCGCCACGCCAGACCGAGAAGCCCGAGCCGCCTCCCGCCCGCAGCGAGACCGCCGAGGCGAAGCCCGCCCCGCGCGACGACGCCAAGGACAAGGTGCGCGCCAAGGACGACGCGCCGCCGCGCAAAGCCGCCGCCGCAAAGACCGACAAACCCGCCGCCAAGGACGGCGCCGCCGCGCCCAGCGCCGACAAGACCACGGCGGACGCCGTCAACGCCGATGACGTCGCCACTGAGAAGGGCGCGACCGTCGCCGCGACCGAGGAGGACACGACCGGCGGGGCCGATGGCGACCCCGCGTCCAATGGTCAGGCCGCCGACGCGGCCCCGTCCGACACGACCACGGTGATCGACGCGACGCTGACCATCACCGAAACCGTCGTTGAAATCGTCACCCCGACCAGCGACACCCTGCTGGCCAGCTTGCAACTGAGCGGCCTCGCCACCCAGCAAACCGCCCCGAAGACCGACGCGGACGCCACGGCCACGGCCACGGCCACCGGCGCCGCCGCGCAAGGCGGCGCGGCGAACGCGGCGGGAACCGACCCGGCGGCGCAATTGGCCGCCCGTCTGGCCCAGGCGCAGCAAGCGGCGGCGACCGCCGGTCAAACCGCCGCCGCTCCCAGCGCCGGGACCGACCCGAACGGGCAAGGCAAGGACGCGACGGCCAGCGCGGGCGAGACTCCGCTCGACCCGGCCAAACTCTTGGCCGATGGCGCGGCGTCGGATGGCGACGCCGCCACCCAGGCGTTGCCCAGCGATGACGGCAGCGCCATCCCGACCAGCTTTGCCGACCTGATCGCCTCCGCCAAGGCAAAGATGGGCGACAAGGCGGACGGCAAGGCAACGGGCGGCGACGCCGGAACCGGCAAGAACGATGGCCAACCGCAAACCGCCATGCTCAAGGCGCCGCCGCCGCCACCCGGCCTGGAGGCCTTGAAAAGCACGGCGGACAGCCAGGCCGTCGGCGCGCTGACCAGCGCGACCGCCGCCGCCGCGATGACCGAGACGGCCAGCGCCCACACGGGAACCGCCGCCCATACGCACGCCGCTTTGGCCGCCATGGAAGCGCCGCGCGCCGCCGCCCAGATCGACATGACTCAAGCGACGGCCAATCTGCGCCCCTCGCGCGGCACAGCCGGAACGCCGCTGGGCGTTCCCGATCAGGTCGCCGTTCACATCAAGAAAAACGTCGCCGCCGACGTCGATCAATTCACCATCAACCTGCACCCCGCCGAATTGGGCCGCATCGACATCAAGCTGGACATCGGCGCCGATGGCCGGGTCAGCGCGATGGTCGCGGTGGAAAAGGCTCAGACCCTGGAGCTGTTGCAACGCGACAGCCGTGGTTTGGAACGCGCCTTGCAAGACGCTGGTCTGCAAACCGACTCCAACAGCCTGAATTTCAGCCTGCGGGGGGACGGCAACCAATCCCAGGGGGACGGCAACGGCAATGGATCGGGAAAACGCGGGCGCGGCCTGCGGGGCGGAGCGGGTGACGAGGCCGATCCCGGCCAATCCGCCGCCTACACCGTGACGGTCGGCGATGGCCGACTGGACATTCGGGCCTAAGCCAGCGCCTTCTCTTCCCCATTCGGCCTCAACCGGCCTTTCGAGCCTGCAAGGACATCCGCCATGGCCACCAGCGACCTGACCATCAACCAGTTCGGCACCGCGTCGGGCACCAAGTCCACCGGCTCGAAGACCGTCACCAGCAACACCCCCACCACCGATGAGGCGAAGACGGCCAGCGCCACCAAGGGTTTGGGCGACAATTTCCAGACCTTTCTGACCATGCTGACCACGCAGATGAAAAACCAGGATCCGTTGAAGCCGATGGACACGAACGACATGACCAAGCAGTTGGTCGAGTTCGCCAACGTCGAGCAGAACATCGGCACCAACAGCCGCCTGGACAAATTGCTGAAGCTGCAAGGGTCGAGCACCGCCTCGACCAACCTCGCCTATCTCAACCGCACGGTGGCCTTCAAGGGCGAGGCCTTCCAATACACCCAGGGCATGACCCAGGCGCCGCTGGCCTATGAGTTGGAGACCGCCGCCAAGTCGGTGCGCGTCGACATCCAGGATGCGCAGGGCCGCACCGTCCGCTCGATGGTCGGCGAGACGGCGGCGGGAACCAAGCATCTCGTGAATTGGGACTTCAAGGACGACAGCGGCAACGCGGTGCAGCCTGGCGTCTACAAGATCAACGTCGCCCCGACCAGCGCGCAAAAAGACGCGACGATCAAGGCCACCACCTACACCTTCGGCGTGGTGTCGGGCATCGGCAACGACAAGAATGGCGAAACCGTGCTGAGCATCAACAGCGCCGAAGTGCCGCTGTCCAGCATCACCACGGTGTATTGAGCCTTCAGCCCTTCCATTCCCACCCTGCGATGGCGGCTCCCGCAACCACGGTCCGGGCGCCGCCATCGTCGTTTTCGGGACCGAAAACGGGCCGTCGCGCCCGCGCCGCGCCAGTCTTCGTGAAATCTGTTTCACCTTCCGCAAACCCCGCACGCGCGCCTTGACCGGGCCATGGCTCGGGAGTAGACGGAAACCAACGTCACCGCATCGTCGGTTGGCGCGCGTGTGTTCGCGATGAGCGCGGCCACGCCCCACCCGAAAAGGCAAGAGATGGACAGCCCCAGTAGTCGACCTCGACCCAACATTTCGACGGCGCTGATTCTGGGCTGACCTGCCGACAGGTCCACCCCGGTTGGCGTTGTCGCCGAACCGAACGCAGGTGGACCTTGGTGACTCTTTTACTCACCATCCGATTCCCCGTGCGCCCGCTGCGTTTCCGCACCGGGCTGCGCGGCGCGTCGCGCGAACCGACTCCGCGAAGTCGCTGATTCATCCTCACATTCCGTAAAGCGGTTCCCACGCGGGGACCGCCTTCGCCGCGCTTTGCCAAGCGAATCCCCGGATGGGGGAGTCGCGGGATGGATTTGTCATGGTTTGGATACACACAAGCGTCTCGGTCAAGGCCGCCGACGCCACCCCCAACCGTTGGGACGTTCTGGCTTTGCCGCTGGTCATCGGCCTGCTGGCGCTGATCGCCATCGGCGGGCGCCAGATGGCGGCCCCGCTGGACAGCATCGCCACCGCGCCGGTGGTTCTCGATCCCTGGATGCTGCCGGATTACGCCCTGCGTTCGACCTTGCGGATGCTGGCGGCGATGGCGGCGTCGCTGGTCTTCACCTTCACCTACGCCACGCTGGCGGCGAAAAGCCGCCGGGCGGGGATGCTGCTGATTCCGGTGCTGGACGTGCTCCAATCGGTGCCGGTGCTGGGCTACATCTCCTTCACCGTCGTCTTCTTTCTGGCGCTGTTTCCCGGCAGCGTGATGGGCGCGGAATGCGCCGCCATCTTCGCCATCTTCACCAGCCAAGCCTGGAACATGGCCTTCAGCTTTTACCAGTCGCTGCGCACCGTGCCGCGCGATCTGGACGAGGTGGCGGACGGTTTCGGCTTTTCCGGCTGGCAACGTTTCTGGGCGCTGGAAGCCCCCTACGCCGCGCCCGGTCTGGTGTGGAACATGATGATGTCGATGTCCGGCGGCTGGTTCTTCGTCGTCGCGTCCGAAGCGATCACCGTGGGCGACCAGACCATCACCCTGCCCGGCGTCGGTTCCTATCTGGCCGAGGCCATCGCCCAACAGCGGTTGGACGCCGTCGGCTGGGCGGTGCTGGCGATGCTGCTGGTCATTCTGGCCTATGACCAACTGCTGTTCCGCCCCTTGGTCGCCTGGGCCGCCAAGTTCCGCGTCGAGTTGACCGGGTCGCAGGAGTCGCCCGAATCCTGGCTGCTCGACCTGTACCAGCGCACCCGTTTCTTCCGCGCCCTCTTCGCCCCGCTCGACGCGCTGATCGGACGGGCGATCTGGTGGCGGTTGACCCTTCCCCGCGCTTTGAAGGTCGGGACGGCCGCCCGCCCGTTGACCCGCTGGTTGGACCGCGTTCCGGCGCGGTGGGTGGATGGCGCCTGGTACGCCGCGCTGGCGGTCGTCGGCCTGTATTGTGGCTGGTCGATGGTGTCCTTCATCGCCTCCGGCGCGGATTGGAGCGACGTCGGCCTCGCGTTCCTGCTGGGCGGGGCGACGCTGCTGCGGGTGATGGTTTTGATCGCGGTGGCGTCGCTGATCTGGGTGCCGCTGGGCATCCTGATCGGGCTGCGGCCCCGGCTGGCCGAAGCGGTGCAGCCCGCCGCCCAGTTCCTCGCCGCCTTTCCGGCCAATCTGCTGTTTCCGGTCGCCGTCGTGCTGATCGTCCGTTTCGACCTGAACCCGGACGTCTGGCTCAGCCCGCTGATGATCCTGGGCACCCAATGGTACATCCTGTTCAACGTCATCGCCGGAGCCGCCGCCTTCCCCAGCGATCTGAAGGAGGCCGTCGCCAATTTCCGCATCCGGGGTTGGCAATGGTGGCGCGACGTGATGCTGCCCGGCGTGTTCCCCTATTACGTCACCGGCGCCGTCACCGCGTCAGGCGGGTCGTGGAACGCCAGCATCGTCGCCGAGGCCGTCCGCTGGGGCGACACCACGCTCACCGCCCATGGGCTGGGCAGCTACATCGCGCAAGCCACCGCCGAGGGCGATTACCCCCGCATCGTGCTGGGCATCGCCGTGATGGCGCTGCTTGTCACCCTGTTCAACCGTCTGCTGTGGCGTCCGCTGTACGCCTTCGCCGAACGCCGCCTGCGCCTCGCCTGAGAAGAGGGACATCGTCATGCTGAACACCGTCAACACCACCATTTTCGAGCTGAACGGCGTCCGTCAGGCCTACCCGAAACCGTCGGGGCAGGATTACGTGGTCCTCGACGACGTCAATCTGACCCTGAAGGACGGCGAGATCGTCGGGCTGCTCGGGCGCTCCGGCTCGGGCAAATCCACTCTGCTGCGCATCGTCGCCGGGCTGGTTCGCCCGACCTCCGGCGATGTCCGCCACCATGGCGAGCCGGTCAGCGGCCCGACCGACGGGGTGGCGATGGTCTTCCAGACCTTCGCCCTGTTTCCCTGGCTGACCGTCTGGGAAAATGTCATGGCCGGGCTGAAGGCCAAGGGCGTTCCGACCAAAGAGGCCGAGGCGCGGGCCGAGGAGGCCATCGATTTGATCGGCCTGTCCGGCTTTGAATCGGCTTACCCAAAAGAGCTGTCCGGCGGCATGCGCCAGCGCGTCGGCTTCGCCCGCGCGCTGGTCGTCCACCCGGAAATCCTGCTGATGGACGAACCATTTTCCGCGCTGGACGTGCTGACGGCGGAAACGCTGCGCACCGACCTGCTCGATCTGTGGATGGAGCGGCGCTTGCCGATCAAGTCGATCCTGATGGTGACGCACAACATCGAAGAGGCGGTGCTGATGTGCGACCGCATCCTGGTTTTCTCCTCCAACCCCGGGCGGGTAGCGGCGGAAATCCGGGTCGAGCTGCCCCACCCGCGCAACCGGCTGGAACCGGATTTCCGCGCGCTGGTCGATGACATCTATGGCCTGATGACCGCGCGCAAGCCGCTGCCGCCGCTGGCGTCCCCCACCGCCAAGCGGCCTCCGGCGCACGCCGAACCAATGGTGCAGGTGTCCACCAACCTGCTGGCCGGGTTGCTGGAAACTCTGGCCTCCCCGGCCTATCACGGCAAGGCCGACCTGCCGCACCTCGCCTCGGCCTTCCAGCACGAAATCGACGATCTGTTCCCGATCGCCGAGGCCCTGCAAACGCTGGGTTTCGCCGAGGTGGCGGAGGGCGACATCCACCTGACCGAACCGGGCCGCCTGTTCGCCGAATCCGGGGTGGAGGAGCGCAAACGCCTGTTCGCCGAACATCTGGTCCTGCGCGTGCCGCTGGCCGCGCACATTCACGCCGCCCTCAAACAGGCCCCCAACCACCGGCTGCCCGCCGACCATGTCCTTGAGGAACTGACCGCCCACATGAGCGACGGCTACGCCGAAGAAACCCTGCGGGCCGTGACCAGTTGGGCGCGCTACGCCGAGCTGTTCACCTACGACGACGAAAGCGAAAGCTTCGGCTTCGAGGACGCCGAATAGACCAGAAAGCCACGGGTTGGAGGGCGCGCGACCCGTGCGCCTTCCGATTTCGTTCGTACGCATGTTCCTTGCCGAGGTCGCGCAAGCCTGTTTCGCGCAGCAATTCGTTAACCGTATCGTTTAGGCATTTGTTAAGCGCCTACCCCTAAAGTGACGGTTCGAAATTGTGGAACGCACAGTTTGGGTTGGAGCGTCCGCGCATGACACTCATCGAACACGCCTCCGGTGATCGCGGCCTCGAAATTGGCCAGGATGCGACCGTCGGGTCGACGGTTGTTGGTCCAGAGGGGCACCCCATGACGGAAAATGATCTTCCCCCCCCAACACCAAGCGTTGGGTGATGCGCCGCAAGGCGGAGGTCGTCACCGGGGTGCGATCCGGTCTTATCAGTCTGGAAGAAGCCTGCCGCCGCTACACCCTGTCGGTGGAAGAGTTTCTGTCCTGGCAGCGTCTGATCGACAGCCACGGCATGCGCGGCCTGCGCGCGACTCGGCTGCAAGATTACCGTGACGGTCCGTTGCCGGATCGCTCGCGCATCGACGCCGCCGAGTAAACAGCGCCATCCCGACGGGTCAGGCGCTCTCGCCGCAGGCCGCGTCAATCAGCGCCGCCGCCGCCGACGCCACCGCGCCGACGTCGCCATCGACGCCCAGCGTTTGCCCCGCCGAATAGGCCCCCTCCATCAACACCTGAAGATGCGCGGCCAGACGGTCGGGGTCCGCCGCCCCCGCCGCCGCCGCCAGCGCGCGCAACCGTTCGCGCACCGCCCGCTTTTGCGCCAGAGCCAGCGCGCGCGCCGGGTTGGCCGGGTCGCGCAATTCCGCCGCCGCGTTGGTGAAGGGGCAGCCCTGAAACTCCGGGTGGGCGATCCAATGGCTGAGCGCGACGAACAGCCCCTTCAACAGCCCTTTCGGATCGTCGGGATGGCGCGCCGCCATCCGGTCCCACCAACGGGCGTGCGCCTGCGCGCTGCGTTCCAGATAGGCGCAGACCAGATCATCCTTGGACGCGAAATTGCGGTAGAGGCTCATCTTGGCGACGCCGGATTGGGCGATGACGGTGTCGATGCCGACCGCGCGGATGCCCTCGCGGTAAAACAGCTCCGCCGCCGCGTCCAAAATGCGCTCGCGCGCTGATTTGCGCGGTTCCGCCATCCTCGGCGTCTTCTCGTCCATGCCCCACCCGTTTGACCATCCCCCGGAATCGGTGGATTGACAATGATACAGACCTGTCTCTATCCTGCGCTTATGAGACAGAACGGTCTCCACCATAACCGCCAACCGCGCCGAAAGGAACCAGGGGGATGCGCTATTTCGACGATCTGAGCGTGGGGGACCGCTTCACCGGCGGACCGCTGACCGTCAGCGAGGAGGAGATCATCGGCTTCGCCGGTCAGTTCGATCCCCAGCCCTTCCATCTGGACCCGGCGGCGGCGAAAGCCACCCTGTTCGGCGGCTTGGCGGCCAGCGGCTGGCACACCGCCAGCCTGACGATGCGGATGATCGTCACCAGCGACGCCAAGCTGGCCGGCGGCTACATCGGCATGGGGGTGGACACCGTCACCTGGCCAAAACCAACCCGCCCCGGCGACCAGTTGCGGATCGAGGGCGAGATTCTGGAGACCCGGTTGTCGGCCAAACGCCCCGAAAACGGCGTGGCCCGCGTGCGGATCGTCACGCTGAATCAAAAAGACGAGGTGGTGCAAACCCTGGTCGCCAACCTGCTGGCGCCGACCCGCGCCAGTCTGGCAGTGCGGGTTTGACCCCTGCGTTCTGACCATCAATCACGAAAAAAGCCGATGGACGCGTCGCGCGCCCATCGGCCTTTCTTCCGTCCTTGTGATGCCCTGAGGCTTCACAAGAGACAGTCATCACGAAGCGCGGATCGCCATATAGACAATCTGCGTGTTGGCGCCGAAATTCCCAGCCTTGGCCGTAAAGCCATTGCTGTGCTGAGCGTAGTAGGCCGCTGACACATCAGCATCCGTCGTGTTCAGCCGCAAGCCTTTGTCAAAGCCACGCGCGGTGTCCACAACCCACCAATTTCCGGAAGCGTCTTTCGGCTTTGTCAACACGAACTGAGCCGGCCACCCAAGCGCGACATTCACATCCGACGAGCCTTCGGTGTAGACGCCACATTGGATTTGACCATCCTCCGCAACGTCATGCCCGAAGGCGTAGACGATGTAGGTTTGGGTCTCCGAGTCCGCCGAGATGGTGAGGGAGTTGGCCCCCAAAGTCCAGGTGTCGCCGGCCTGAACCCCGCCGCTGGTGTCCAAGCTCGCAAAACCCGTCGCCGGGAAACTCCGATGATTGACCCACCAGTGGTTTGTCTTGGTCGTTGTTTTTGTGATCGTCATGCCGACCGTGCCAAGGGACGACAAATCAACCACAGACGCCGTGCCGTTCGTGTGGTTCACCACCACCGGCTTGAAGAAGCGCGGCGACTGACGGAACGCCCAACTCACCAAGCTGTCGCTCGCCGCGTTGAGGCTCGACGCGCCGCCGACGCTGTACCCATCACCCGTGAACCCAGTGATGGCTGCGCCGTCAGTCGCGGCCGCACTCTGCGAATTGCTGAACAGGGTGCTTGATCCACCGCGCGCCGTGTCGATCCACACAGACGCGTTGGCCGCGTTGCTGCGGGCCTTGGTCACGACAAGGCCACCGCTTCCCAGCAAATCCACACCGTTCAGGATATTCTGCGCGCTGCCGTTGCCGGTGTAGAGGGTCGTCGCGAAAACCCCCTGCAAGACGCCAAAGCCTGCGGTGTATCCCGTCGGAATCGGGTAAACGAACGCCGAAGCGCCGAAGTTGGCCGTCACATTCGTGCTGCTCGAGTTGTCATGGTCCGTGACCGCCGCATACACGCTGCCTGTGATCCCAGACCAGAGAGGAGCCGTGTTTGCCACTGGATCGCTTGCGCCAATCCAGACCCCGTTCAACCCGACATGAAGACAACCGTTCTTCAAGGCGAACTGATAGACATCACCGACTTGCTTGACCGCCGACGCCACATTGTCGATGCTGATCCCGCTGCCACATCGGTAGATCTCGGAACCGATGGTGCGGCGAGCGCCCCAGAATCCGCTTCCGCTGTGAGCGCCAGCCCAAGCCGACGTGGCGACGCCGAAGGTTTCACTGTTTGTGGCGTCATTGCAACGCACTTCCCAGTAATACCCTGTAGCCGTGCTGGCAGAAACCGAAGCGACGGATCTGACGTAGCAACTCGCGTCATACGGGCCATTGGTCGTGTTGACCGTTAAATTCGCATTCGACAGCGTGACATCGGATCCCTTGTCCAAGGGATTCCACGCCGTCGGGATGACAAGGCCCCGCGCATCGGACCCCGTCACCTGCGAAAGGATCATGTCAATCTGCATCATGCCTTGATGTCCTTGCGCAGGATGACTTCATAGTTCGCGTCCGTGCCGATGAAGATCAACCGATCAAGACCCGACGTGGTGAGGGACAGCGCCGCGCCGCCCGCCGTTTTCTTGCCCGCCGAAAACGTGATGGCGTAGCCGCCCGCGTTGGTCAGGTCGAGGATGCCGACGCCGCCATTGGCCGGGAAAACCGGAATGATCTTGCGGTCGCCGGTGACGCTGTGGGTCGCCTGATGGCCGGTGCGGAAATCCACCGTCAGTTCGTTGGGGGTGAGGCTGGTGTTCAAGGACGGCGTCACCGCCTTCAACGCGCCGTTGTAGGCCGCGTTGCCGCCCAGATTCTGATCGCCGGTGAACTGGTTGCCCGCCAGCGACGCTTTGCCGTCCAGAGCCTCTTGCAGGCCGGTCGTGTCCGACACCGTGTGGGTGTGGACCGATGGGGTGAAGGTCGTGGGCTTGTTGGTGATGCCCGCCCAATCGGTCGTCCCACTCGGCCCAACCGGCCCTTGCAGTCCCGTCGGCCCCTGAACGCCCTGTGGGCCTTCGGCGCCCGTCAGACCAATCGAACCCTGCGCGCCGGTGTCGCCCTGAACGCCCTGAGGACCCTGAGCGCCCGTCAGACCAATCGGCCCCTGCGCGCCGGTGTCGCCCTTGTCGCCCTGAACACCCTGAGGACCTTGAGCGCCCGTCAGACCAATCGGCCCCTGCGCGCCGGTGTCGCCCTTGTCACCCTGAACGCCCTGAGGACCCTGAACGCCCGTCAGACCAATCGGCCCCTGCGCGCCAGTGTCGCCCTGCAAGCCCTGAGGACCCTGAGCGCCCGTCGGACCAATCGGCCCCTGCGCGCCGGTGTCGCCCTTCACGCCCTGCTGGCCGGTGATGCCGGTTGGGCCGCTGAGGACGACATGCCACGCGGACGGGGTTCCGCCGCCATAGGTCTCCATCACGTCGAAGGTCAGGGCGCCGCTCAAGGGGTTGTAATCGACCACGATGCCCGCCATCGCGTTGGCCGGGTTGGCCGCGTCGGTGGCAAGCACCCACATCGACGGCTCAAAGCCCATTTCCGTGTCGATCACCAGAGCCTTGGTGCCGACGCCGATCGCCACCGTATGGGTCGCGGACTCGGAGCTGAGCAGGCCATTGACCTTCACCGGCAGACCAAGCAGCGTAATTGCGTTCTTGCTCACTGTTCTCTCCTTTTGAACATGGCCCCTCTGCGGCGGCGCGCGAAGGCGCCGACTGGAAGGCCGTTTCATCGAAAAAATGGGGGGATGTGGCGGGCCACAGATCGGTTCCGTCGCCCGATTCAGCCGCTTCGTTGCAAGTGCCGAAGGTTTTGGAGCCTTCGACACTCGCAATAATGGGATTATATTCTTTATTTGCGGCGGCGGCACGGGGTTTTTGAAAAAACCCGCGCCAACCTGGACACGCAGGTTTCGTCTGCCCCTTTTGCGGAACAGAACAAAGGCCGATGGACGCGTCGCGCGCCCACCGGCCTTGTTTTCAATCCGCGAAGGGTTCAGCCAGGGTTAGGGGATGTAGGCCACCACCTGGTTGGCGCCGCCGCTCTTGACCCGCGTCAGGGTCAGGGTCTGCGCGCCAGCCGACTTTTTGCGGCGGACGCTGTAATCGACGCCGGGCGTCATCATCACATACTCGTCCATCGTCACCGCGATGTTGTCGAGCGACGGGGTGAAGGACGGATTCGACGTGCTCAGCACCGCGACGATGTTCACCGTGCCGCCCATCACGTCGCTCCACGCCAGCAGACCGGCCTGAAGCTCCGCCCAACTGTTGCCCACCCCGTTCAACTGCGCCGCCGTGGCGGTGGTGGTCAAGGTCGAGCCGTCCCAGGTCATGGCGTAGCCCGACGACACCCAGGCCGAACCGTTCCACCGCGCCAAGGGCGAGGCGTAACCGTCGAACGAGGCCAGGAACCTCAGCGTGGTGCCCGGCGGCGTCGCGCCGGAGAAGGCCGCGCCGTCAATGCTGGAGAAGGCCGACAGATCCAGCGCCGAAGCCCCCGGCTTGGTCGCGACCCAATAGGGGCCGGTGACGTAATTTTGCTCACTGGAATAGGGACCAGTCGACGGCGTGAAATTGGCGGTCCAGCGGGCGGTGTTGGAGACGCGCAGTTCGTCGATGTAGCCGTTGAAGAACTCAGAACGCTCAGACCCGTTCCAAAAACTTCCGACGGTCAATGGATTGGCGTTTGCGCCCACAACGCCGCTCATGGGCGTCGTCCCTTCCAAGACCCCGTTGATGAACAGAAGCATGGCGCCGCCGTTCAAAACAGCGGCGACATGATACCATGTGTTGACCACCGCTGTGGTGGCGCTCACAGCGGAAACAGGGGTCCCCGACGTGTTGTAAAGGGTGAAGCGGAACGCGTTGCTTGTTGGAATCGTCTGGATCTGGATGGTCATGTTTGCCAGGCTCGTTGAGCCTTTCGTCACCATGCTGACGTGATTGCCTCCCCCCAGCGAGGCGAAGCGGACCTTGAAGTCAACGGTGAAGTTCCCGGTGAACGCCGAGGCGACGGTCGCGGACGGAATGTCCAGATACTGGGCCGATCCGTTGGCCGCCAGCGATCCAGAACCAAAAGCGAATTGCGCCGTTGATATGGAAAGACCGTTGCCCGGCGCCGGAATGTAAACGCCATCCTTCACCGTGCGCGCGTTCACGCTCTGGATCAACGCCGTGTTCTTGCTGAGTTCCTTCACCCATTTCTGCCCCGGCGCGCCGTTGAACACCCACAACAGCGCCGTGTCGTCATCCTGCGTCAAATTGCCGGGCGTGAAATTGGCGGTGTAGCGAGGCTTGCCGTGGGTGATGCGGAAAGAGTCGATGGCGCCGTTGAGGTAATTTAAAGACCCGTGATAGGCACCGATGAAGAGATTGTAGGATTCGCTTGTATACGAGATGTTGGTTGTAGGATTGGCTGGAGCAGAACCAACACCATTGACGTAAACCACATATCCGCGCCCATCACGAACAACAGCGAGATGAACCCAGCCGGTAGCAGTAGTGGTGGCAGACTGCGCGACAGTGGTTGCCGACGTGTTGACGGCATAAATCCAAGAACTTCTGATTGTATCGTACCAAAGATGTGGGTTTCCCTCGGTCCCATTGCTCGCACCAACAATGTTAAACACAACAGGGATTCCGGTGAACGAAGAGACATACACCCATGCTTCGATGCAGTATTGTTCCCCAATCCCGAAATAAATCGGGTGTCCGGCGCTTGGCGTGGCGAACGAAACGCTGGCGTATTGGCTCGAACCGTTCAGCTTCAAGGACGTGCTGTTGCCGCCACGGGTGTAGGTCGTGTCCAGCGCCGCCGATCCGGCAAAGGTCAGCGCCGGGTTCGTCGTATCGCCAAAGGCGTTGGTCCCATAGCTGCTCTCGCTGCTGTCCAACGTCACCACGTCGCCGTCGGCGCCGTCGAAATGGCACAGCAGGATGGTCGCGTCGTCGGTCTCGTAAGGGCTGGCCGACGGAGTGAAGTTGGAGATCCAGGCCGCTTGGCCGCGCTTGATGCGGAATTCGTCCATTTGACCGACGAAGGTGCTTGAACCAGAATAGCGGGCAATATTGAAGCATGCCGTGGTCCCGTTGAACAGGCTTCCCGTCACACCCGAGAACGTGACGGCAAGAACCCCGTTGACGAACAGATGCAGATTGGAACCACTGCGAGTCATCGCGATGTGCGTCCATGTGTTCAGCGCGTAGGTCGCCCGCGAGACACTTGGATCCGAGACATTCCATGACGTGTTGTTCGTCGAGGCGGCAACCGTAACGCCGCCGCCACTGGTGATCTCAACGCCAAGGTAATAATTTACCGCCGTGTTTCCGTACGAAAACAATGCGGCATTGGCAAAATTCGTGGCGTAAAACCACAAATCTACGGAGAAATCATCACTCCCCATATTGAAATCCGCGTGGGATTTTGAGTTCGCGACAATGACGCCGCCACCGGGAGCGCCGCCGCCCGTGCAATTGAGCGATGTGGCTCCAAATTTGGCCCGCGCATTTGTCAGAGACGACGCGCCAGAAACGGCCATTTCATGTCCAGACTTGCTGCTGTCACGGATGAACTGACTGCCGTGGCCGTCGTTGAACTGGAACAGATGGACCGTGTTGGCGTCCGTCACGAACTCAGCGGTCGGAACCATGAAACCCGCCGTGTAACGCGCGGTGTTGGACACGCGAAGTTGGTCGATCCAACCCGTGAATTTGTTCGTCAGGTCCCACGCCGCACCGATCAACATCGGACCATTCGCCACCGTGTAGGCGGTCGTCGTTGAGGCGACCGACACGCCATTCACATAGAGGCTGATGAGCGTTCCATTGCGGACCAGAGCCATATGATGCCACGCTCCGGCGACGATCACCCCAGCAGCCGAAAAAACGGCGGGCGCCGAAGCGAAGCGGAAAGAGATCGCTCCGTTGGCGGTGATCGTAATAGCCGGCCCCACCTCGGAACCAGAGTTTCTTGCATCGAAAGGAATGGCGTCGGCAAGCGTCGGCGTGTTCATCCAGAGTTCAACCGTGAAATTCTGGGTCGCCCCAAACGCCACCTTGTTGCTGGACGGAACCTTGAAATACGCCGTCCCATCGAAATAGGCGCAGTGCGTCCCGAATGGGGTGATGCCGCGTTCGTCGATGATCTCGGTCGAGCCGTTCGGGCTGTCGGCGTGGATCAGCAGCTTGGTGTTGGCGTCAACCGTCCCGCCCGCGACGTTGTGCAGGGCAAAGGCGCCGCCGGTCGCGTCGGTGCCGTTCGCGGCGTCCTGCTCGGCGTAATTGGCGCGCGTGTTGTAATTGAGGTTGAAGGTCTGACCGGCGATCTGTTCGTAGGCCGCCAGCACCAATTCGCCCGTCACCGTGGTGGTCGCGCCCGACGCCGCATAGGTCGGCGCGGTTTGCAGAACCGACGCGTCGCCACCGGCCAGCCGCCAGACGGCGCCGTCATAGGTGACGGCGTATTTCGTCCCGGCCTGGAGTTCGCCGCCGCTCAGCACCGCGCCGTTCGCCTTGCGCAGAGCGACCGCGCCGGTCCCCGACACGTTCAGGGTGACGGGGCCGCTGTTGCTGACCGTGGCGATGAACTCATAGGAAGGGTTGCCGGTCAGGCCGCTCAAGGCCGGGGTCGGCGTCAGAGTCGGCGCGTTGGCGACGCCGCCGGAATTCCCGGCCCAGACCACCCCCGGCCCCTGCGGACCCGTGGCGCCGACCGGACCCTGGACACCCTGTGGACCTTCCGCGCCCGTCAGACCAACCGGACCCTGCGCCCCAGTGTCGCCCTTGTCGCCCTGCGGACCCTGGACGCCCTGCGGACCTTGCGGACCCGTCAGACCAATCGGACCCTGCGCCCCGGTGTCGCCCTGGTCGCCCGGCGGACCCTGGACGCCCTGCGGGCCTTGCGGACCCGTCGCGCCAATCGGACCCTGCGCCCCAGTGTCGCCCTTGTCGCCCTGCGGACCCTGGACGCCCTGCGGACCTTCCGCACCCGTCGCGCCAACCGGACCCTGCGCCCCGGTGTCGCCCTTGTCACCCTGAGGACCCTGGACGCCCTGCGGACCTTGCGGACCCGTCAGGCCAACCGGACCCTGCACCCCTGTGTCGCCCTTGTCGCCCTGCGGACCAACCGGGCCGATGACGCCTTGCGGGCCTTGCGGACCAACCTCGCCCTGGATTCCCTGCGGGCCGGTCAGGCCGGTCTGGCCGCTGACGGCGATCATCCAGGACGCGGGCGTGCCGCCGCCGCGCGCATCGACCACCTGGATGGTCAGAGCGCCGCTCGACGGGTTGTAATCGACCACCGAACCGGCCATGGAGTTGGCCGGGTTGGCGGCGTCGCTGGCGACCACCCACATGGAGGGTTCAAAGCCCTTGCCGGTGTCGACCATCAGCAGCTTGACGCCCGCGCCAATGGCGACGGTGCTGACCGAGGACCGGGCGCTGAGCAGGCCGTTGGCCGCCACAGGCAGGCCAACCAAAGTAATGCCGTTGTTGCTCACAGAAATCTCCTTGGGACATGGGAAGCCTGCGACGGCGCGCGACAGCGGCGCCGACTCGGGTGGGCGTTCCATTGGGAAAGGGGGCGTGAGACGCCGCGCGCCGGGCTGGTTATCCGGTTGGGCCGGTCGGTCGCGGGATCTTGATCGGCATTTGGTCCTTCGACCATCGCCTTTTTAGGAATTTATGGCGGTATCCATCCCGCAGGCAACATGTTTTTGAAAATGCGCGCCGCCGACGGAGAGCCGATCCGTCCCCACCGCGCGGGCATGAAAAAGGCGGCGAATCCGTTATGGATTCGCCGCCCGACACTCTGTGTTCTCAAAAGCGCTGGATCGCGCCGCGTCGCCTCACCAGTGGCGCAGCGGCCCGACGTCGACATGGACGAAATTGCTCTCCGGGTAGTAACCGACCCCGCCGCCGCGCAGGCTCAGGGCCGCGCGGTGAAGGTGGCGGATCGCCAGACCCGGCACCCGCAGGTCAATGGCCTTGCCCTGCATGTGATAGCTGTTCTGCGCCACGCCGGAGCCGTCGGCCTCGCGCAGCAGGGCGTTGCTTTCCGGCGAACGGTAGGCCGACACGATCTGGATCGGGCCACGGCTGCCCAGCTTGCGGCCCAGCGCGTGGACCAGATCCAACAGCTTGGGGTCGATGGCGTGAACCGCGCCGGTGCGATGGTCGCGCAGAACCCGGTTGATCTCGCGCATCCCGTCGCGTTGATAACGGCCCTTCGACCAATATTCAGCGCTGATGCGCTCGCCCGTGTGCAGATTGACCAGAGACAATTGGCGAGGCGGCGCCCGCATGGCGGCTTCGGATTCCTCCGGCGCCATCATCGTGGCGGCGGCGGCGGTCAGGCCCAAGGCCGCCCGCAAGAGATGACGGCGGTCCAGCGGGCGCGCCGCACAATCATCGGAGCCGGCCACCGTCATCGACGGGGCGTCCATGTTGGTCGTCATGCTGTCTCGTATCCCCTGATTCAGCCAACCCCCAGCCCACACCAGGAATCGCGCCATCGCAATACGGCCCCACCGGGCAAAGCTCTTTTACGGGGATCCCCGCCCCAGATGTCAAGACAGCAATGAAGGGCCGATGGAAAGAAAAGGCCGGATTGGCGGTTTCCCAAACATCCACCCGTCATTCCCACCATCCGCAATCATCACAAACTTGAAACACAGGACCACGCTCGCGCCGCATCGCCACAGAGCCGCGCCGTCGAGTCGCGCCCGGCTCCCGATCGGCCAAACGCAAGAGACAAGGAACGGACCGTAAAACCCTGCCGAAGGCCATAGACGTTTCATCCAAACGGCCTCAACGAAAAGATAAGGTCCGTTTCCTCATGCCTTCAGCCTTCGGTAAGGAATTGGACCGCATGATCGCAGCATCGAAACTCTTACGTGGCGTCATCGTCCCGTGCCCACGGCCATCACCACACCCCCTTCCTCTGCGTCTTTCTTTCGGCTCGATCAGTTGGCCGAGGTGTTGGACCGCCATGCCCGCTGGGTCAAAGGCCAGCCGGGCGGCGCGCGCGCCAACCTCGCCATGGCCGACCTGGAAGGGGTGGACCTGTCGCAGCGCGATCTGCGCGGCGCCCGGCTGGTCGGGGCCAAATTGGCGCGCGGGCGGCTGAACGGGGCCAATCTGGCTGGGGCCGATCTGTTCGGGGTCGATTTGCGCGACGCCGACATCAGCCGCGCCAACCTGATGCAGACGGATCTGCGCGGCGCGCGGCTGCGGGCTGCGGACTTCTCCAACGCCAATTTGAAGGGCGCCGACCTGCGGTCCGGCACGCTGGAGCCGGGCGGCGCCGCCCGACGCGGCTCCACTCCCGACGAACAGGACGCCGAGGCCGCCCGTCTGGTGCACAAGGTGGCGCTCGCCCACATCCATGGCGAGGCGGTGATCCCCAACCAGGGCGTTCCCACCGATCTCACCGGGGCCGTCCTGTGCGGCGCCAACCTGACCGAAGCTGATTTGGCCGGGTCGCTGTTGCAAAACGCCGACCTGAGCGGCGCCAACCTGACTCGCGCCAACCTGACCGGAGCGCGGTTGAACGGGGCCAATTTGTCGGGGGCGTCGCTGGACGGCGCCCGCTTCGACAACGCCGATCTGGTCGGCACCCGGATGGCCGACTGCGATCTGTCGCAGGCCCGCATGAGCGCGGCCCAGACGACCCGCCCCATGGACAGCATGCGGTCGGAGATCCAGCGCGTCATCTTCGATCATGAACGTTGGATCGACAGCTTCGGCCAACGCGGCGAGCGCGCCGACCTTGATGGGGCCGACCTCTGCCGCGCCGATCTGCGCGACGTCAATCTCAGCGCCGCGTCGATGCGCGGGGCGAATTTGTCAGCGGCGGCCCTGACCGGCGCCCGCCTGATGATGGCGGACCTGTCCGGCGCCAATCTGGAAGGGGCCAATCTGATGGGCGCCGATTTGTCCGGCGCCAACCTCAGCTACGCCATCCTGACCGGCGCCGATCTGACCCGAGTCCGGCTGGGACCGGCGGCGATCAAGGATCCGTCGGGCCGCCCGACCGGGCGATCTTGGGCGGCCAATTTGATGGGCGCCGACCTGCGCCGCGCCCTGCTGGTCAACTCCTGTCTGGTCCAGGCCAATCTGTCCGAAGCCAATCTGGAAAGCGCCGAGATGGACGGCGCCGATCTGGACGGGGCCAAGCTGCAACGCGCCACCCTGCCCGGCGCCCCACCCCGGCGGCGATGACGCCTCCCGTCGGCCGCGATCTTACGGCAGGGTGATCGTCACCGTTGTGCCGACGCCGGGCGCGCTGTCCACCGTCAACGTCCCGCCATGCGCCTCAATGAAACGGCGAGCCAATGGCAGGCCAAGCCCAGTTCCCGATTCTGATTTCGTCAGGTAATTGGTGATCTGCCGAAACGGTTCCATGGCGATCTGAACCTCATCCTCGGACATGCCGATGCCCGTGTCGGCGATGGTGATGACCGCGCCGCTCCCCCCCGCGCCCGCCGCCGCTTCGATCCGCACCGAGCCGCCGGGAGGGGTGAATTTGATCGCGTTGGACAAGATGTTCAACACCGCCTGACGCAACCGCACCCCATCGACCAGCACCTGCAAGGCAGGGTCGAAATCCCCCGCCGACACCGTCACCCCTTTGCGCGCCGCCAGCGCTTCCACCAGCCCCAGGCAATCGGCCAGCACCTCGCCCAGGACAACGCGGGACCGGAACAGCTCCAACTGCCCGGCCTCGATCTTCGCCATGTCCAGCAGTTCGTTCACGAGGTCGAGCAGATGGCGGCCGGATTGATGGATCGCTTGGATGTATTCGCCATGCTTGGCCGACGGCGCGCCAAAAATGCCGGACAGAATCGCCTCGGTAAAACCAAGAATGGCGTTCAGCGGCGTGCGCAGCTCATGGCTCATGTTGGCCAGAAACTCGCTTTTCGCCCGGCTGGACGCTTCGGCATGCTCCTTTTCGGCCACCAAGCGCCGCCGCTGCTCCATCAGCAAGGCGTCGCGGGCGCGGCGCATTTCCTGCTCAGCCTTGCGGCGGCGCCGGAGGGAGCGCGAGACCAGCAAGGCCAGCGCCAACGTCGCCAGACAGGCGACCAGCCCGCCACCAACCACGGCGATGCGGGTGACGGCCAATCGCTGCGTCACCATATCGACCGGCACCCCCAGCGCCACCGACCATTGCGTGTCGGCAGAACGGTGAACCACCGTGTAAACGTCGCCGCCATCCTTGGTTTTGGACAGAAACAGCCCTTTGGCGCCCGACGCCAGATAACCTTCCAGAGACGGCGTGATCCGCTGACCGAGATAGGCGGCGGCGGCGTGCGACCTAGCGGCGATCAGCATGGCCGGATCAATGATGGCAACGGTCCAGTTCGACGGGATGCTGCGCGTTTTCAACACATCCGCCAGCCCTTCCAGCCCGACCGCCAACGACATCACATAACGGACCTGATCGTCAGCGAAGATCGGGCTGCGCAGGACCAACGACGACCGCCCCGGCGGCCCGCCCGGCGGCAAAACGCCGCCGACCACCGACCGCCCGGTCATCACCGCCTTGCGGGTGACATGGTCCAGACGGGGCGGCGGCAGGGGCTGCACCCCCAACGGGTAATGGGTGTGAAAGACAAAGCGGTTGCTCTCCGCCCCGATCAGCCCCATGGCCAGCCAGCCATTCTGGCTGTGCGCGGCGGCGGTGGTCTGGGCGTAGAGGGCGGGCAGATTGTCGACCTCCGTTTTAGACAGCGCGGTGAGCAGCTCCAGCGGACGGATCTGGCTGGCCAACTCCCGGTCCACGCTGGCCGACAGCGATTGCGCCATCGACCGCAAATCCGCCTCAAGCTCCGCCTGCTGACGGTTGTCCAAAAGCCAGACCATCACCGCCGCGAACAGCAGCAACGGCGCGATGACCGCCAGCCCCAGCGCCATGAATGAGGTGGGCAGACGCAAGCCTGATGCTCCTGGGGTCATGGTCCGGCGCGCGTCATGCGGCGCCACGGCAATTTTATTAAACTATTGCTCAACCCGCCCCCGTCAACAAGCGCGTCAGCTCCACCGCCGTCTTGACCCGCATCTTTTCAAAGACGTGGGAGCGATGCACCTCAACCGTTCGCATGCTGATGCCCAGCTCTTCGGCGATCACCTTGTTCAGGCGACCGGCGACGACCAACTCCATCACCTGACGCTCCCGCTGGGTCAGGCTGGCGATCCGCGCCGCCAACCCCGCCTGCCCGGCCTCGCGCACCCGTTGGTCATGGTCGAAGGCCAGGGCGCCGATCACCCGATCCACCAGCTCGTTGTCGTTGAACGGCTTCTCGACGAAATCGCGAGCGCCCTTCTTCAACGCGCCAACGGCGATGGGGACATCGCCATGGCCGGTCAGAAAGATCACCGGCATCCGGCTGCCCTGGGCCAGCAGACGGTCGAACAGCTCCAACCCGCTCATCCCGTCCATGCGGATGTCGAGCAGCAGACAGCCCGTCGTCTCCGGCGTCCAGGCGTCGAGAAAGGCTTGCGCCGATTCCCACCCGATCACCGGGACGTTGCGCGACTGGAACAGCCAGCCGAGCGCGTCGCGGATCGCCTCGTCATCATCGACGATGTGCAGGGTGGTCATCAGACGGTCTCCACAGGCGGAATCGGCATGGAATTGGGCAGGACAGGCAGGGTGAACAGGAAGCGCGAACCACCGCCGGGCGCCGCCTCGAACCACAGGCGCCCATGATGGTGCTCGACGATGGACCGGCAGATGTTCAGGCCCATTCCCATACCTTCGCTTTTCGTCGTGAAAAAGGGCGAAAACAGCCCGTCGGCGATCTCCGGCGCGATGCCGCACCCTCGATCACGGATGTCGGTCAACAGCGCGCCATCCTCGGTGGTGGTCACGGTGACAGACAGGCGGCGTTCGGCGCGTGGCGTCTTGGCCATCGCCTCGATGCCGTTGCGCATCAGGTTCAGCACCACCTGCTGCAACAGGATGCGGTCGCCCGCCACCAGCGGCAAATCCGCCGACGCCGACAGCTCCACCCGCACCCCCAGCCGGACGGCGTCGGCGCCCATCAGCCCGACGCAATCCTCCAGCACCTCGGCCAGCGAGCAGGGGGCGACGTTCGGTTCGCTCTTGCGCACGAAGTCATGGACCCGGCGGACGATCAACCCGGCCCGGCGGGCTTGGGCCGCCAGCTTGTCGAGCGCGGCGGCGACCTCCTGCGTGTCGAAACGGTCGGAGCGCAAACGGTTCAAACAGCCGGTGCAGTAGCTGGCGATGGCCGACAGCGGCTGATTCAACTCATGCGCCAGAGTGGAGGCCATTTCGCCCATGGTGATGAGGCGGGAGGTCTGTTGCAGCCGTTCCTGCTGCTGGCGCGCCAGATCCTCGGCCTTCTTGCGTTCGGTGATGTCCAGCACCGACCCCATCCAGCCGGTGTGCCGCCCGTTGGCGTCGATCAGCGGCGCTTCGTAGATCAGCGCGTCGAACCGCTCGCCATTGGCCCGGCGGAAGCGCATTTCCAAGCCGCTTTCCGGCGCGCGGCCCGCCAGAACCTCGCGGAACGCCGCCTCGGCCCGGTCAAGATCCTCGGGCAACCAATAAGGCATCGGCGGACCGCGCCCGACCATCGCGTCGGCGGGCCAACCGACCATGCGGCAGAAGGCCGGATTCACATAGGTGATGCGCCCGTCGAGATCGCGGGCGCGCATCCCCACCGTCAGGCTGTCTTCCATCGCCTTGCGGAAGGCGTGTTCGGCCCGCAGCGCCTCTTCCGCGCGCAACCGCCCGGCGATGTGTCGGCGCAGCGACCACAGGCTCCACAGCGCCGACCCGGTCAACCCGAAGATCGCCACCACCAGAATGGTCCGGGTGGCGTTGCTGTCGCTGGGATAGGCGGTGACGACCAACGACACGCCATGGCCTGGAGGGTCGAAGGGGATGACGTGGCTGCGCGCCGGATCGGGGGCGCTGTCCAATCCCGTCGAGCCGATCACCGACAGCCGCGACTTGGCCCCCAACACCGACCCGCGCACATCGGTGATTTCCAACTGGTAGCGTTGGGCGAACCACCAGGGCACATGGTGAGTCAGCATCGCCTCGAACGAGAACACCCCGACCAGCGCCCCGGCAAAGCTTCCGTTGCGGTAGAGCGGGAACACCACGTCAAAGCCAACGTCGGTGGCGTCGATCCGGTAGGGCGTTCCATAGGCCCGCAAACCAGACGAACGAGCGATGCGAAAGGCGTCGGCGCGGGCGGACGGGGCCTCATCCGGTTCCGGCCCGCTTTCCGGCGTCGCTTCGGCGGGTGGTTCAACCAGACGGGCGCCCCCTTGGGCGTCGAGCCACAACACCCGTTCGATGGCCGGATTCGTGTTGACGATCAGATGGGCCATGTCGGCGACCTGCCGCACATCCGCCGTTTCACGCCCCAGCCCCTCGGCCAGACGCTCCAGCTTGTCCTCGTCGGAGGTCAGTTGAAAGCGCATGTTCTGCTCGATCCACAGCGCGTCCTTGATGAGTTCCAGCGCTTGCTCGTCTCGCTCGTTTCGCTGAAGCAGCCACAAAAAGGCCCCCAGCAGCACGACGACCAGCACCATGGCGACGATGGGCATGGCGTGACGAATTGCGCGCAACGGGCGCGGAGCGGCGCCCCGCCCATCGGTCGCGAGCGACCCGGATGCAGGAAAAGGCTCAATCGGATGAGGGGGATAAGGAAGCGGATCGGACACGTCGTCAAGAAACCGAAGGTGGCGGGCAGGTTCTGCGGATTTCCACAATAGCCTCGAACGCGTTCATGTTGAAGAATGCACCATAAGTCCGAAGCCGGATATTCGGCTATACGGACAATTTCAGAGAAGGGACGCACCCATGAAGCTCGTGACTCTCCTGTGCGCCGCTGCGGTCGGCTGCCTGATGTCGGCCCCTGTGGCTCTGGCCCAGGATCAGATCCTCATCAAGTTCAGCCACGTCGTCGCCCCGGACACGCCCAAGGGCAAGGGTGCCGAGAAATTCAAGGAGCTGGCTGAAAAGGCCACCGCTGGCAAGGTGAAGATCGAGGTCTATCCCAACAGCCAGCTCTACAAGGACAAGGAAGAGCTTGAGGCGTTGCAGTTGGGCGCGGTCCAGATGCTGGCCCCCTCGCTCGCCAAGTTCGGCCCGCTGGGCGCCAAGGAATTCGAGGTCTTCGACCTTCCCTATATTTTCCCGAACAAGACCGTTCTGCGCCGCATCACCGAGGGGCCGATCGGCAAGCAACTGTTCCAGAAGCTGGAATCGAAGGGCATCGTCGGTCTGGCCTATTGGGACAACGGCTTCAAAATCATGAGCGCCAACAAGCCGCTCATCAAGCCGGAGGACATGAAGGGCCAGAAGATGCGCATCCAATCGTCCAAGGTGCTGGACGCCCAGATGCGTTCCTTGGGCGCCTTGCCGCAGGTCATGGCCTTCTCGGAGGTCTATCAGGCGCTTCAGACCGGCGTCGTTGACGGCACGGAAAACCCGCCGTCCAACATGTACACCCAGAAAATGCACGAAGTGCAAAAGCACGCCACGATCACCGAACATGGCTATCTTGGCTATGCGGTCATCGTGAACAAGAAGTTCTGGGACGGGCTGCCCACCGACATCCGCACCGCGCTGGACGGCGCGATGAAGGAGGCGACGGCCTACGCCAACGACATCGCCCAGAACGAAAACGACGTGGCGATGGCGCAAATGAAGGCGTCGGGCAAGACCCAGTTCCACACCCAGACCCCGGACGAGCGGGCGGCCTGGATGAAGGCGCTGCTTCAGGTCCACAAGGACGTGGAATCCCGCGTCGGCAAGGATCTGATCGAGTCGATCTACAAGGAAGCCGCCGCCGCCGGCGTGAAGATGTAAGGGACGCCGCCCGTCTTTCCCCTCTCCCGTTCCGGGAGAGGGTGGCCCGACAGGGCCGGGTGAGGGGCTTTCTGGGAGCCGCGCTCCCATCCTTGCAACCCCCTCACCCTCCCCACGCTCACGCGTGTGGCCCCTCCCTCTCCCGAGACGGGAGAGGGCCTGAACGCCTCCGCACACGCTTGGCCCTCCGCACATCCGGGAGTTTCCCGCCATGATCCTCCGCTTGCTCGACCGCCTGGAGGAGACGTTGATCGCCTCCCTCATGGCGGCGGCGACGCTCGTCATCTTTGTCGCCGTTGTTCACCGTTACATCTCCGGCATCCCGGTCATTCAGGATTTTGTCCTGAGCTGGGATTTCTCCTGGGCGCAGGAACTCTGCATCTACATGTTCGTCTGGATGGCCAAATTCGGCGCCGCGTATGGCGTGCGCACCGGCATCCATGTCGGCGTCGACGTCGTCATCAACCGGATGCCGCCCGCGCTGCACTGGAAATTCGTCTTGATCGGGCTTGGGGCGGGGGCGCTGTTCACCGGCACCGTCGGCTCGCTGGGCGCCAGCTTCGTCTACCACATCGCGCAGACCGAACAGGTGTCGGCGGATTTGGAAATGCCGATGTGGATCGTCTATCTGGCAGTTCCACTGGGATCCTACCTGATGTGCTTCCGTTTCCTTCAGGTCGCCGCAGGCTTCCTGCGCACGGGTGAATTGCCCCACCACGATCACGCCCATGTCGACGGCATCGACCCGGTCGAAGCCGCCAAGGAAGGAGGCCCAGCATGAGCGCCGCCATCATCTTCGGGCTGCTGCTGGTCCTGATGCTGACCGGCATGCCGATTTCGATTTCGCTCGGCCTGACCGTTCTGACCTTCCTCTTCACCATGACCGACGTGCCGATCAACGCCGTCGCGCTGAAGCTGTTCACCGGCATCGAGAAGTTCGAGATCATGGCGATCCCGTTCTTCATCCTGGCGGGCAACTTCCTGACCCATGGCGGCGTCGCCCGGCGCATGATCAATTTCGCCACCTCGATGGTCGGCCATTGGCACGGCGGGTTGGGGTTGGCGGGCGTCATGGCCTGCGCGCTGTTCGCGGCGGTGTCGGGGTCCAGCCCGGCCACCGTGGTCGCCATCGGCTCGATCATCCTGCCCGCCATGGTGGCGCAGGGCTTCCCCAAACAATTTGGCGCGGGCATCGTCACCACGTCGGGCGCGCTGGGCATCTTGATCCCGCCGTCCATCGTCATGGTGATGTATTGCGTCGCCACCACCGGCCACCCGCAAGCCGCGTCCATCGGCCAGATGTTCATCGCAGGCGTGGTGCCCGGCCTGATGCTGGCCTTCCTTCTGGGCCTGACCACCTGGTACCGCGCCCGCAAATTCGGCTTCCCGCGTCTGCCCAAGGCCAGCGCGGCCCAACGCATCAGCGCGCTGCGTGAAAGCTTCTGGGGCCTGCTGCTGATCGTCGTGGTGATGGGCGGCATCTACAGCGGTATCTTCACCCCGACCGAAGCGGCGGCGATGGCGGCGGTTTACGCCTTCATCGTGGCGGTCTTCGTCTACAAGGACATGCCGCTCAGCCGCGTGCCGAAGGTGCTGCTGGACAGCGCCAGCATGTCGGCGATGCTGCTCTACATCATCACCAACGCCGTGCTGTTCTCGTTCCTGATGACGTCGGAACAGATTCCGCAGGCGATGGCCGCCTGGATCATGGACCAGAACATGGGCGTCTGGGTGTTCCTGCTGGTGGTGAACATCCTGCTGTTGGCGGCTGGCAATTTCATGGAGCCGTCGTCCATCGTCCTGATCCTGGCGCCGATCCTGTTCCCAGTCGCCATGAAGCTGGGCATTGATCCGGTGCATTTCGGCATCATCATGGTGGTCAACATGGAGGTTGGCATGTGCCACCCCCCGGTCGGCCTCAATCTTTACGTCGCCAGCGGCATCACCAAGATGGGCATCACCGAGTTGACCGTGGCCGTCTGGCCGTGGCTGCTGACCATGCTGCTCTTCCTGGGCGCCGTCACCTACATCCCGGCGATCACCCTGTGGTTCCCGCGTTTGTTGGGCTTTATGTAACGTTTCCCGCGCGTGGATTGAGAGGCGGCGGCGCGCGTTCAACGCGCCGCCGCCTTATCCGTCCCCCCGCCACCGCCACAAACAACCCAGATGCAGATAGGCTTTCGCCGCAAGCGCCTGCCCTGGACGACTGACCAGCTTGACGTGATTGAGACTGCGGACGACAAGGCAGCCCGCAACCTGCCGCCACATGTCCGGGGCGCCGATGACGGCGTCTGCGAAACCATCGGCCCCGCCCCCGTCCCGGACCATCCCGGATTGCCCTGGGAAAGCGAGCAAGGCCTCGCGCTCCGCCGCGACGCACAGACCCTCGCGCTCCAGGTCGGTCAGCAGCGCCGCCCAGCCGTCCTCCCCTGCGGGTTTGAGTTCAGCCCCCAGCGTCGCGCCGAGCCGCTCGCCCACGTCAAGATGCAACACCACCGACGCCGCATGTCGGGCCGAAACCGCGATCAGGCGCGTCGTTTGATCGTCGATTGACAGGCCGACGCCTGCAACGAACGCCTTCACCTCCCCCACCGGCAAGGCGACGCACAACCGCGCCTGCGTCCGGTCCCTGGGCAGCATCACGCCCAAAAACTGCCACGCCGCGTGCGCGGGCAACGCCGCCGCCACCCGTTCCAGCGTGCTCTCCACCCCCGCCCGCGCGTCGGGCGCGATCAAGGTCGCGACGGTCAACGCGCGGAGCGGTCGCCGATCCGTCGGGGAAACATCGCGGAAATCGACAAACAAGCTGGGAAGGACGCGGCGGCGCGCCATTTGATCGCCGTCAAACTCAAGCCACGCGCTTCGCGACCGCTCGCTCAGAAGGGAGCCGGGTTCGGTCCAATCGCGGCAATGCGCGCGCACGCTCCGCCATTCCGGCTGTTCCAACCAGGCGGGCGGCACATCCCGTGTGGGATGACGACCCGCCAGAATCTCGCCGCCGCCGTCCCCGCGCGTCAGGCACAAGGAAAAGTCAACACGCGGCGCTCCTCCACCAAGAGGGCGCTCCAAAATCATCGCGGAACCGGCGGGAAGCGGATCGGCGGCGCGCGAGATGGCCCGCCGATCCTCCACCGACGCCAACGCATCCGGGACCGCCGGGGCGGCCAACCGCCACACCGACCCGGCGGAGCATTCATCCCCGCCCCGCGCTCGCCTCAACAAGTCTCCTCCGAAAACGCCCCCGGATCGCGAAACCAGGATTCGGGAATCAGCGTCTTCAAATCATCGTCCGCGACCTCAAGCCCCTCCGCTCTGGCAAGATCGCGGACGCCGGGCCAATCATTCACCGCAAGAGTCGCCAAACGGCGGCGAAGCGTCTCGTTGGCGGCAAGTCGGTTGGCGAAAACCACGGCGTCCGTAACCTTGTTGTGCGGATCGATGACGGCCTTCAGGTCGTCAAGGGCAAGCGGGGCTGGAAATTTGAGACGCCGCGCCAAATCCAAAATAGCGTCCCACCGGCCCTGGCTGACCAGATGAACAATCTGGCGCAGCATCCGCTTGTCCCCTCTTTTCAGGACCACGCCAAGAAACCGCTTCGCGTTGTCATGTCCGGGCGTCGTCACGCGGCGCGTCTCCTGATGTCTGGTCACGGGAGAGGGGGAATCACCACTTCGTCGGGTTCAGCGCGTCTCCAACGTCGTCAAGGCCACTCTGGACGTCCTT
Organism: Azospirillum cavernae; assembly: GCF_003590795.1. Lineage (GTDB taxonomy): Bacteria > Pseudomonadota > Alphaproteobacteria > Azospirillales > Azospirillaceae > Azospirillum > Azospirillum cavernae. The sequence continues at coordinate 1,624,756 of NZ_QYUL01000002.1, read as the reverse complement.
CCACGCGTCGTTGATGTCGTTCCACGCGTCGGAACTGGTGTCGCTGATCCAATCCCAACTGTCCATCGCCGCGTTCTCCATCCAGGAGCTTGATGTCGTGGCCAAGTCCGAGACCCACTCAAACCCTTCGGTCGTGTAGTTGGTGAACTCCATCCAGAAATAATCGATGTAGCCCTGCCAAGAGATCTTAAAATCATCCGCCTTGAAAATCGCCCCCGTTCCATTGTAAAGCGCCCCGGTCGCGCCGTCGGCGACCATGATGACCGTCCCACCGCCGCTGGATTGCGCGCGAAAGGCGAGATTGCACAAATCGGTTTCAGCAACCGACCAGCTTTGCGCGGCGTAGTTGGCGAAGGTCGTCACGATGTCGTTTCCGACCGCAAGATTGCTGGTTCCGCCGGGAACCAGATTGCCGTCGGAACGCTCCATGGGCGGATCCTTCATGTCGGCGTACTGCTTGGTCCAAACGGTCCCACCGCCATCGAGAACGCAATAGCAGGTCGTCGCCTTGAAGAAACCCAGCTTTCCGGTGCTGGTCTCCGACAGAGTCCAGCTTGATTTTGTCCCATCCATGGACGGAACCGTGTAGGGGCTGCCAACCGCCGTGCCCGCGTTGGCGGAGGCCTTGTTCGTCTCCAGCACGTCGCCCGAGGGGATGACGGCGATGCCGCCCTTCGCCAAGACGCCAAAGCCGACGCCGCTGTAAGGCCGGATGGCCACCATCGACCCTTTGATGTTGGCGTCATCGTAGTCATCCGGGATCGCGATGAACATCCACGGATTCAAGCCCGCATTGACGTCATCCGACGTGAATGGCTTTTTGGAGTAGTTGTAATATTGGAAGGTCTTGGCGTAATCGACAACCCCTTGCCAGTTGTTGGCTTTCAACAGGCCCGTGACTGTGTCGACGTCTGATTGGTCGCCCATGTCATTGACTGACTTCAGGAACGACTCACTGTTGTCCACCCCAGCCTGCGTAGCGGCGCCCATGCGGATCTCCTTGATCGCTTGCGGTTGACGACGGAACAGAAAAACCTAAAGAAGACAAAAGTGTGAAAAATCACCCGTAGAAAATTGTTCAAAAAGAGGCACTAATTTTTCACGCGAGAAAATTACTACATCATTGATCGCAATAAGTTTAAATCTCTATCAGCAATCACACTCAACGCAAGGGGTCATCACAATTGGTTGAGATTTTAAAATCGTAACGTTTTGAGATTGTTCTGTTCATTTTCCGAAACATCCGGGGCGTCTCCGACATGGCGTTTCCTCCGAACGCATGATCCGACGGCGGCCCGGCCCCCTGATGGCCGAGCGCGGCTATGACCGCCTGTGCCGCTTCTTCGGCGGGGACGAGATCTACGCGCGGCGCGGCCTGCCCCGCCATGCGTCCGACGCGGGTTGAAGCCGCGCGCTGGACCGTCTTACACTCCACGCCGCTTCTTTGTGCACGAACCCCGAGGTTCCCGCCGTGACGTCCCCGTTCCTCCCCACCGCCTGCCCGCATGATTGCCCGAGCACCTGCGCCCTGGAGGTGGAACGGCTCGCCCCCGACCGCATCGGCAAGGTGCGCGGCGCGGCGGCGAACAGCTACACGGCGGGCGTCATCTGCGCCAAGGTCAGCCGCTACGCCGAACGGGTTCATTCCCCCGACCGGCTGAAAACCCCGCTGCTGCGCGTCGGCCCCAAGGGTTCGGGACAATGGAAGGAAATCGGCTGGGACGAGGCGCTCGACCGCATCGCCGACGAGTTCCTGAGCGCCGAAAAGACCTTCGGCGCCGAAGCGGTCTGGCCGCTCTATTACGCTGGAACCATGGGGTTGGTGCAGCGCGGCGGCATCCAGCGGCTGCGCCACGCCAAGGGCTATTCCCGCCAGACCAGCACCGTCTGCGACACGCCCGCCAACATGGGTTGGTTGGCTGGCTACGGCGACATCCGGGGCGCCGACCCGCGCGAGATGGCCGACAGCGACCTGATCGTCAATTGGGGCGGCAACCCGGTCGCCACCCAGGTCAACGTGATGACCCACATCAGCCGCGCCCGCAAGGGCCGGGGGGCCAAGCTCGTCACCATCGACCCCTACCGCACCGGCACCGCCGAAGTGTCCGATTTGCATCTGATGCTGCGGCCCGGCACCGATGGGGCGCTGGCCTGCGCGGTGATGCATGTGCTGTTCCGTGACGGATTCGCCGACCGCGATTACCTCACCCGCCTGACCGCTGACCCGGAACGGTTCGAGGCCCACCTCGCCAGCCGCACGCCGGAGTGGGCCGCCGCCATCACCGGCCTGACCGTCGCGGAGATCGAGGATTTCGCCCGGCTCTACGGCTCGACCCCGCGCAGCTATCTGCGCGTCGGCTACGGCGTCAGCCGCAGCCACAACGGCGCGGCGCAGATGCACGCCGTCTCCTGCCTGCCCATCGTCACCGGATCCTGGCGGCACAAGGGCGGCGGCGGGCTTTATTGCTCGTCGGGCATCTACCACATCGACCGCACCCTGTCAGAGGGGCTGGACCGGCTGGACAAAAGCGTCCGCAGCTTTGACCAGTCGCGCATCGGCGCGGTGCTGACCGGCGACCCGCGCGACCTGACCAGCGGCCCGCCGGTCAAGGCGATGCTGATTCAGAACACCAACCCGGCGGCGATCTGCCCGGATTCCAACCGCGTCCGCCAAGGCTTCCTGCGGGACGATCTGTTCGTCGCGGTGCATGAGCAGTTCATGACCGACACCGCGCAACTGGCCGATCTGGTGATTCCGGCGACCACTTTTCTGGAGCATGACGACCTCTATCGCGGCGGCGGCCAGATGCACATCCTGATCGGCCGCAAGGTGATCGAGCCGCAGTTTGAGGCGCGCGAAAATCATTGGGTGATTTCCGAAATCGCCCGGCGCGTCGGGGCCGAGCATCCCGGCTTCGGCATGACCGCGCTGGAAATCATCGACGCCATGCTGAAGACGTCCGATCTGGGCGACGCGGCGACGCTGACCGAAGAGCGTTGGATCGACGCCCAGCCGGATTTTGAAACCTCGCATTTCCTCAACGGCTTCGCCTGGCCCGATGGGAAATTCCGCTTCGCCCCGGATTGGGCGGCGCTCGGCCCCTATGGCGGGATGCCGGAATTGCCCGACCACATGCCGCCCGCCCGCGACGCCAACGCCGAGCACCCGTTCCGGCTGGTGACGGCCCCGGCGCGCCAATTCCTCAACACCTCCTTCGGCGAAACCGTCACTTCGCAGCGCAAGGAGGGCCGCCCGACCGCCTTGATCCACCCCGACGATCTGACCGCCCTGGCGCTGACCGACGGCGCGCCGGTCCGGTTGGGCAACGATCAAGGCAGCGTCGTCGTCCACGCCAAGCCCTTCGCCGGGGTGCCGCGCGGCGTGGTGATCGTCGAAGGGATTTGGCCCAACACCGCCTTTGTCGAGGGCATGGGCATCAACAGCCTGACCTCGCCGGAGCCGATCCCGCCCGCTGGCGGGGCCGCCTTCCACGACACCGCCGTCTGGCTGCGGGCGGCGTGACCCTTCACCGAAAGTGAACGCCGCCTTCTGAACAAGTCGTTGGTCGTGATGGTCGCCGGGGCGTAGCATCGCCCCACCCAATCACGACAGCGACGGAGGCGGCGATGCCCGCGCGCGGCGAACTCTTGGCCCGGCTGGGGCTGCGTTCCCCCATCATTCAGGCGCCGATGGCGGGCGGCGGCGACAGCGCCGCGCTGGTCGCGGCGGTGAACGAGGCGGGGGGCTTCGGCTTCGTCGGCGCGGCGTACCTCACCCCGGCGCAATTGACCGAGCGCGCCCGCGACATCCGGTCCCGCACCGCCCTGCCCTTCGGCGTCAATCTGTTCGCGCCGCAGCCCGAACCGACGGCCTCGGCGGCCCTGACCGAAGCGGCGGTGGCGCGGGTCGCTGGCTTTTACGCCGAACTCGGCCTGCCCGCCCCCAGCGCCCCGGCCTATCCCGGCGACAGCTTCGCCACGCTGGTTCCCGCCATGCTCGACAGCGGCGCGGCCATCTTCAGCGTCACCTTCGGCCTGCCCCCGGCGGATGTCGTCAGCGCCGCCAAGACGCGCGGCATGCGGGTGATGGGCACCGCGACCACGGTGGCCGAGGCGCTGGCGCTGGAGCAGGCCGGGGTTGACGCGGTGATCGCGCAGGGCGCCGAAGCGGGCGGCCATCGCGGCGGCTTCATCGGCGATCCCGCCGCCAACCTGATTGGCGCGATGGCGCTGGTTCCGCAGATCGTCGACGCCGTCGGCGTGCCGGTGATCGCGTCGGGCGGCATCATGGACGGGCGCGGAATCGCCGCCGCGCTGGCGCTGGGCGCGACCGCCGTGCAACTCGGCACCGTCTTCCTGACCTGCGACGAGGCGGGTATCCCCGAGGTTCACAAACAGGCGATTCTCGACGCCGCCATTCTCGACGCCGCCGAGGACCAAACCCGCCTGACCCGCGCGTTCTCCGGCCGCCCGGCGCGCGGCCTCGTCAACCGATTCATGGAAACGGTCGAGGATCGGGAGCGACCCGACGCCGTCCTGCCCTTCCCCCTGCAAAACGCCCTGACCCGTCCCCTGCGCGCCGCCGCCGGGCAGCAGGGCCGCGCCGAATTCCTGTCGCTGTGGGCCGGACAAGGCGCGCCAATGGCCCGCCGCCGCCCGGCGGGCGAGGTGGTGGCCGCGCTGTTGAGCGGTTGCGCGGCGACGGTTGAAAAATTGGCTGGGGTGTAGGCGTTCGCCCTACCCCTCCACCCCAACCCGGTTGCGCCCGCCGCGCTTGGCGCTGTACAGCGCTTGGTCGGCGCGGCGGACCAGGGATTGGGAATTCTCGCCCGGACGGAATTGGGCGACGCCAATCGACAGGGCGACCGTGCCGTAATTGGCGTTGCGCGCCTTGTTGACGATCTGCCGCCCGCCGACGAAGGCGCGGACCTGCTCGGCCAGCTTGACCGCGTTGTCCAGGCTGGTGCGCGGCAGGATGATCGCGAACTCCTCCCCGCCATAGCGGGCGGCGGTGTCTCGGCCCTTGATGCATTCGGTCAGCATCCGGGCCACCAGCTTCAGCACATGATCGCCGACCAGATGGCCGTGGGTGTCGTTGAAGCTCTTAAAATGGTCGATGTCCACCATCAGCAGCGACAGCGGTTGCCCATCGCGCGCGGTCTCGTCCATCGCCTCCAACAGCATCAGATCAAAGGCCTTGCGGTTGGCGATGCCGGTCAGGCCATCGGTCATCGCCTCGCGCCGGGCGCTGTCCAGGCTGACCCGCATTTCAGCCAGTTGGAGACTCGATTCCTGGAGTTGCAGTTGCAACGCCGTTTGGCGTTCAACGATGCCCGCCGTCTCGGCGGCGATGGCCGCGACCATGGCGCGCAGATCGGTCAGACCGAGCGGTTGCGACAGCTCTTCGCTGAATCCCGACAGCGCGCTGCCGTAGCGCTCCGTCTCCGACCCGACATTGCCCAACTGCTCCAGCACCCGGCCCAAGGCGAATCGGGCCTTGTCGGAGGTTTCGCGAATCGCCTGCACTTCGGCGTCCAACGAGAAAAAGCGCTTGAACAACTCGTCGCAGAGCGATTGCGACAGGGCGATTCCGTCCCGGCTGGCGATGTCCACCGCGCGAGTCAGATCGGGATGCTGCCCACTGAAATAAACGAACCACAACGTGAAATTTTCAGGGTTTGCCAGCAGGCGATCCGACAACATACGGTCCATCGCCTTGGCCGCCAAGGCGCTGACCTTGTCAAATTCGTCCGCGCTGGCCACAATCTCTACCCTTTGATTCGTTCGATTTCGAACGGTACGCGGGGTTGACGATGTCGGCAAGCGAGTCTTTTCGTCGCTTATTGTCGAAATCTGTCGCTCAGTTGCACTCGCCCACCGAATGCGCGCCACACACCCGCGCGCCGTCAACCCAGCGCGCGCCCGCCAAATTGGCGTTGCTCAGGTCGGCGCCGCTCAGTTTGGCCCCGGTGAAATCGGCGTTGACCAGCGAGGCCCCCACCAGCTTGGCGTTGCGCAGATCGGCGGCGCGGAACGACGCGTCGGTCAGATCGGCGCGGGTGAAATCGACCTCGATCAAGCGCGCCCGATCAAAGCGCGCGCCCATCACCAGGGCGCTGATGAATTTGGCGCGGTAGCCGTCGGCGTCGCTCAAATCGGCCCCGCGCAGGTCGGCGCGCTGAAATGTCGTGTCGCGCAGAATGGCTCCCGCCAGTTGCGCCCCCGGCAACGCCTGCCCCTCGAAGGAACAGCGCCGCCAGACAACTTTGGCCTGGGCCAGATCGTTGCACGCGGCCCAAACCGGAAAGGACAGCGGCGCGAGAAACAACGCGACGGCGACGCGGCGAGCGGCGGATTTCAGCATCATCCGGCTTTAGATGGGGAGCGCGGGGCGCGGCGCAAGACCGCCCACCGACCGCCCCGCCTGCGGCGGGCGCGGCAAAGTGGCGTGGGCGGCGGCCTGCGCCGCCAGCGCGGCGGCGACAGCCTCGCCGAACGGACTGGCGCGGCGCTGCGTCAGATCGACGTGCAGCAGCATGAACTCCGCCGTCGCAGCCAGCGTCCCATCGGTCGCGTGAAACATCTCATGGAACAGATGCAGCCGCTTGCCGTCCGCCCCCAGCAGGCGCGAGGCGAAACGCAGCGGATCGCCCTCCACCACCTCCCGCGCGTAGGTCAGATGGGCGTCCACCACGAAAAGCGACCGCTGTTCCGCCGCGACATAGGCCTTGCCCACCCCGAAATGGTCGAGCACCGCGTCGGTCGCCTGATCGAAGGCCAGCAGATAATAGGCCACGTTCATGTGCCCGTTGTAGTCGATCCATTCCGGCAGCACGGCGGCGGCGTGCAGGGCGAGCGGCGCAGGGTTGGTCATGAGGGCAATCCCAGAAAACGGAGGATGTCGGCGCGCAAGGACTCGATCTCGCCCAGCCAGCCGACCACCTCCTCGACCGAGGGGTCGTCGGGCGGATCGTTGAAAATTCCCGGCCCCGGATAACGGGGGCCGCTGAGAAAGACGACCAGATGGCTGAGAGCGCGTGCGCGTGGTGCGATGGGATGCTCAGTGGGCAGCCGGGCGATCAACAGATCAAGATCATGACTCTTCGGCGGCATCACGCCCGTTGCGACCAGGACCGTCTTCAACAGCTTCTCAACCGCCTGTTGGCAATGGTAGGCCGCCATCGACGGTTCCGGCTCCGGCCCATACAGGTTGTTCCGAATGGCCTTCATGTCGCGCTCGACCACCGCAAGCCACGCCTGAAGCGCCTTATCGTCCATAGACCCGCTGCCCATGGCGCTTCACTTCATAGCTGAGCGTGCCGACGACATCCTTCGACGCTTCGTAATTCATCCGGGTGCAGGGGATGATGTCCGCCGGAATGCCAGTGCCAATCTTGGAGGCGTAGGCGTAGCGCGGAGTCCGCCGTTCCTTGGGCGTGTCGTCGGGGACGATCACCAGCAGATCGTAATCGCTGTCCTCGTGGAAATTGCCGCGCGCCCGGCTGCCGAACAGATAGACGGCTTCCGGCTTCAGGGCCGGAATGATCCGGTCCAGCAGGACCCGCAACTTTTCATCCTCAACCGCCGCTATTGCCGCCATATCCGCCGCCATCCGGGTCGCCGCCGCCTGCCCATCCTAACACAGGACGGACGGACGGGCGGCGGCGGCTGCCCTTACACCGAGAAATATTTGGCGCGCGGGTGGTGCAGGACGATGGCCGAGGTGCTCTGTTCGGGGTGCAACTGGTCCTCGTCCGACATTTCAATGCCGATCCGCTCGGCCCCCAGAAGCTTCAACAACTGCTCCTGGTCCTTCAGATTCGGGCAGGCCGGGTAGCCGAAGCTGTAGCGGCTGCCGCGATAGGATTGCTGCAACAGCTTCTCCTTGTCGCGGTTGTCCTCCGCGCCATAGCCCAACTCCGAGCGGATGCGGGCGTGGACATACTCCGCCATCGCCTCGGTCATCTCCACCGACAGGCCGTGCAGGTAGAGGTAATCCTGATAGCGGTTTTCGGCGAACCATTCCCGCGCCACCTCGGCGCAATGCTGGCCCATGGTGACGACCTGAAGGCCAAGCACGTCGCGCTCCGGGTCGGTCACGTCGCGCAGGAAGTCGGCGATGCACTCGCCATCCTCCTTGCCCTGGCGCGGCAGGCTGAAGCGCGCGGCCTCCGTCGTCCCATCCTCCTCGAACAGGATCACGTCGTTGCCGTCCGCCGCCGCCTTCCAATAGCCGTAAACGGCGGTCGGGCGCAGGATGTTTTCGCTGTGGGCGATCTTCAGGATGCGGTCGAGCACCGGGCGAAGCTCCTTCTTCGCCCACTCCTTGAACTCCTCGAACGACTTGCCGTCCTTCCGGTAGCCCCATTGCAGTTGGTAGAGCATCCGCTCGTTCAGATACGTGACCAGCGTCTTCAACGGCACATGGTCGATCAGCTTCGGCCCCCAGAAGGGCGGAGTCGGCACCGGCACGCCCTCGGCCAAGCGGTGGCGGCGGGCGCGCACGGCGTCCTTGTCCACCGGCCCGGTCGCCGCGCTGGTCGCCTGCCCCAGCACGCGGCGGCGGTTGACCGCCTTGCCCGCCCGCTTGGCCTGGATGATGGACAGCTTCTGGTCGAAGCTGCCCGTCACCACCTCGTCCATCAGGGTCAGCCCATCAAAGGCGTCGCCCGCATAGGCCACCCGGCCCGAGCCGTAGGAGGCGACGCAATCGCCCTCGACATAGGCGCGAGTCAGGGCGGCGCCGCCCAGCAGCACCGGCACGTCCAACCCCTCGCGGGTCATTTCGGCCAGATTTTCGCGCATCACCACGGTGGATTTCACCAGCAGGCCGGACATGCCGACGGCGTCGGCCTTGTGCTCCTTCGCCGCCTGGATGATCGCCGACACCGGCTGTTTGATGCCGAGATTGACCACCTTGTAGCCGTTGTTGGTCAGGATGATGTCCACCAGATTCTTGCCGATGTCGTGGACGTCGCCCTTCACCGTCGCCAGCACCATGGTGCCCTTTTGCTGGCCGTCCGCCTTTTCCATGTGGGGTTCAAGATAGGCGACGGCGGCCTTCATGGTTTCCGCCGATTGCAGGACGAAGGGCAACTGCATCTTGCCCGCGCCGAACAGTTCGCCCACCACCTTCATGCCGTCGAGCAGATAGGTGTTGATGATCTCCAACGGCGGGTGCGTCTTCATCGCCGCCGCCAGATCCTCGTCCAACCCGGTGCGATCGCCGTCAACGATGCGCTCCTTCAACCGCTCCTCGACCGTTTCGGCCCGCGCCTTCTTCTTGGCGTCCGCCGCCTTGCGGCCCTCGAACAGCGCGATGAAGGCGTGCAGCGGGTCGTAACCGTCCGCGCGGCGGTCGAAGATCAAATCTTCGGCGGTCTTGACCTCGATGTCCGGGATCTGGTGCAGCGGCAGGATCTTGGAGACATGGACGATGGCCCCGGTCATCCCCTTCTTGACCGCGTGGTCGAGGAAGACCGAGTTCAGCACATGGCGCGCCGCCGCGTTCAGACCAAAGGAGACGTTCGACAGCCCGAGGATGATCTGGCAACCGGGCATCTCGCGGGCGATGGCCTCAATGCCTTCCAGCGTCCAGATGGCGAGCTTGCGGTCGTCCTCGTTGCCCGTGGCGATGGTGAAGGTCAGCGGGTCGAACAGCAGATCGGCGGGGGAGAGGCCGTATTCGTTGACCGCCAGATCATAGAGCCGCTTGGCGATGGACAGCTTGCGGTCGGGGGTTTTGGCCATGCCCTCTTCGTCGATGGTCAGCGCGATGACCGCCGCGCCGAACTTCTTGGCCAGCGCCAGCCGCTGGCGCGCCGGTTCCTCGCCATCCTCGAAATTGATCGAGTTCAGGATCGCCTTGCCACCATAGAGCGCCAACGCCTGTTCCAGAACGCCGTATTCGGTGGAATCGATGACCAGCGGCGCGGTGACGGAGCCGACGAAACGCTCCATGACCGCGTTCATCTCCGCCACCTCGTCGCGCCCGACGAAGGCGGTGCAGACGTCCAGCGCGTGCGAGCCTTCCTTGACCTGCTCGCGCGCCATCTCGACGCAGCCGTCCCAGTCGTGCTTTTCCTGCAACTCGCGCCACTTCTTGGAGCCGTTGGCGTTGCAGCGTTCGCCGATGGCGAAGAAAGCGTTTTCCTGGCGCAGCGTGACTTGGGAATAGAGCGAGGCGACCGCCGGAACCCAATGGACCGTGCGGCCCTTCGGGTTGGGCCGGTGCGACCCGGCGGGGGCCAGCTTGCGCAGCATGGCGTTGGCCGCGCCGATGTGCGGCACGTTGGTGCCGCAGCAGCCGCCGACCAGATTAACCCCATCCTCAACGACGAAACGCTCCAGCCAATGGGCGAAATCATCGGCGCGCAGCGGGTAATGGGTCTTGCCGTCCACCAATTCGGGCAGCCCGGCGTTGGGCTGGACCGAGATCATCCCCGGCCAGTTCTGCGCCAGCCAACGGACATGCTCGCTCATCTCCAGCGGGCCGGTGGCGCAGTTCAGCCCCATCAACGGCACGTCGAGCGCCTGGATGATGGTGGCCGCCGCCGCGATGTCCGTGCCGACCAGCAGCGTGCCGGTGGTCTCCACCGTCACCTGAACGAAGACCGGCGTGTCGGATTTGGCCTCCAGCCGCGCGCGCTTGATCCCGTTGACCGCCGCCTTGATCTGCAAGGGATCCTGGCAGGTTTCCACCAGAATGGCGTCGGCCCCGCCCGCGATCAGCCCGGCGGCCTGGACGTAAAAGCTGTCCTCGGCGGCCTGATAGGCGATGTGGCCCAGGCTGGGCAGCTTGGTCCCCGGCCCGATGGAGCCGATGACGAAGCGCGGCTGCCCGTCGGTGAAGGTCGCCGCCGCCTCGCGCGCCAGCTCGACGGCGCGCTGGTTGATCTCAAAGGCTTTGTCGCCGATGCCGAACTCGCCCAACGTCACCGGCGAGGCGCCGAAGGTGTCGGTTTCGACCATGTCGGCCCCGGCCTCGAAATAACCGCGATGGATCTCGCGGACGATGTCGGGGCGCGACAGCGGCAGGATGTCGGTGCAGTTCTCGTGCCCCCAATAATCCGTCTCCACGTCAAGGTCGAGCGCCTGAATGCGGCTGCCAAACCCGCCGTCGCAAAGCAAAACGCGGTCACGCAGGGTGTCGAGGATGTGGGGCATGGGAGAGTTCTTATCCGTGGCTTGGGCGTGTTCGGGGATCAGGCGAGATCATGACGGTTGGCGGGCCACCACTCGTCGTCAAGAATGTGTTCCAGCGCATAGGGGCATTCGGCGGGCAGATCGGCGGCGGCGACGCGATCCTGTTCCAAGCCTTCCACCGCGTAAATCCGGCCCCGTCGATAGCTCTTCTCAAGGTCGAGCTTGCCACGCAGGCTCGGGCTGGCGTCCAGCGCGTCGTTGGCTTGGTTCCGGTGTTCGCGAACGGAGCGCCGCCAGCCGCCGCGCGGTTCGGCGACCGGGGAGAATTCCAGCTTCAGCAGATGTTCGATCACACGGGTCAGCGCGCTTGCCAACGCGTTGGCTTCGGATCGGCCCATGCTTTCGATCTCCTCGGCGACGTTCTCCCAGTCGATGGGCGTGTTCGGGCGATCCTGCGCGGCGTCGCGCAGCAGGCGGGCCTGTTCTTGCGTCCAGGCGAGGAAATCCGTGTCATACCCGATCCGGCTGTCCATGGCTCACCCTCCGCAGCGTCGGTTGCAGCTTAGCACAAGCCCCCCGCCCCCGTCTTACCTCAGCCCGCCACCGGGGCGGCGGGGCTGTGCGCCTTCACGCCCAGCATCCGGCAGATCGCCATGGTCAGGTCGGCGCGGTTCAGGGTGTAGAAGTGGAAATCCGTCACGCCCTGGGCCTGCAAGGCTTGGCACTGCTCCGCCGCGACCGTCGCGGCGACCAGTTGGCGGGTTTCCGGGTCGGCGTCCAACCCCTCGAAGGTGTCGGACAGGGCGGCGGGCATTGACGCGCCGCATTTTCCGGCGAACTCCACCGCGCGGGCGAAGTTGGTGATCGGCAGGATGCCCGGCACGATGGGCACATGGATGCCCGCCGCCGCGCAGCGGTCGAGGAAGCGGTAATAGGCGTCGTTGTCGAAGAAGAACTGGGTGATGGCGCGGGTCGCCCCGGCATCCACCTTGCGCTTCAGATTGTCCAGGTCGAATTGGGCGCTGGGCGCGTCCGGGTGGCTTTCCGGGTAGGCGGCGACGGAGATCTCGAAATCGGCGATGCGCTTCATCCCCGCCACCAGATCGGCGGCGTAGGCGTAGCCGCCGGGGAACGGCTCATAGGCGCCGCCCACCCCGCCGGCGGCGTCGGGCGGATCGCCGCGCAGCGCCACCAGATGGCGGATCCCCGCGTCCCAATAGGTCCGCGCGATGGCGTCGATTTCCTCGCGAGTCGCGCCGACACAAGTAAAATGCGCCGCCGCCGGAATGCCGGTTTCCGCTTGGATGCGGCAAACCGTGGCGTGGGTGCGTTCGCGGGTCGAGCCGCCCGCCCCGTAGGTGACGGACACGAAGCTCGGCGCCAGCGGGGCCAGCCGATGGATGGCCTGCCACAGGCTTTGCTCCATCTTCTCGGTCTTCGGCGGGAAGAACTCAAAGCTGACGGACGGCAGCGGAGACAGGGGCGCGGTCATGACGAAACTCCGCTGAGCGTAAGGGCGGGAGAGGACGAGGGAACCGCCGCAGCCGCCGCAAGGCGGGTGGCGGGCCAAATGGACACGGTGAGCGGGTCGCCCGGCAGATGCGCCGCCGGGCCGCAGGACAGCCCGGATTGGCGGCACCAGCCCGCGACCTCCTGATCGGAAAAGCCGAGTCGGCGGTGCGCGTGTTCTTCGCGCAGCGCCTCCAGCGTGTGGGGGGCGAAATCGACGATCAGCAGCGGCGCGCCGGGCCGCAGCACGCGGGCGGCCTCCGCCACCACCTCGGCCGGCGACTCGGTGAAGTGCAGCACCTGATGGATGATGGCGGCGTCGAAGGATCCGCTGGGAAAGGGCAGTTGGTACATGTCGGCCTGCCGGACATGGCAATGGCGCAGGCCCGCCTCCTCCAGCTTGGTGCGGGCGACGGCCAGCATCTCGCGCGACTGGTCGACGCCGACGGCGCGCTGCACGCGCGGCCCCAGCACCTCCAGCATCCGCCCGGTGCCGGTGCCGATGTCCAGCAGCTCCTCGACGCCCGCCGCCGGGAACAGCCGCAGCAACGCCGCCTCCACCTCGCCCTCGGCGACGTGCAGGGAGCGGATTTCGTGCCAGCGCGCGGCGTTTTCGCGGAAATAGGCGGCGGCGGTTTCCGAACGGCCCCGCTTGGTCGCCTCCAGCCGCTCCAGATCCAGGGTCAGGGTCGGATCGGAATCGGGGATAGCGTCCACCAGCACCCGCGCCAACTCCGCCGACGAGCCTTTCTCAGCCAGACGGTAAAAGGCGAAGGTGCCCTCGCGGAAACGGTCGAGCAGCCCGGCGTCGCACAGCAGCTTCAGGTGACGCGAGACGCGCGGCTGGCTCTGGCCCAGGATCTGGGTCAGCTCCGTCACCGTCAGCTCGCCATGGGCGCACAGCGCCAGCAGCCGAAGCCGCGTGGTTTCCGCCGCCGCTTTCAGGGTCGCAAGCAGATCGTCCATCGCCCCACACACCCAACATCGCCGCGCGGGGCGTCGCGCCCCGTCACTCTGAATACAGATATAAAGATATCTTTATGCGTCGTAAACCGAATTCGTCGCACCGCGCGCTCCGCCCGAAGTCCGGCCTGCGGCAAGAACGCCACAGGCGCCGCAAGGGCTGTGGCGCAGCCGCCACGAGACTGGTCAAACAGCCGTTCCTGTGTTACTCGACGAAAAGGTGGAAATTGGACGATTTCTCGCACAATCTTCCTCATGAACGCGCCGCCGCCTCTGTCGGTCCCCACGCTCCCACCGCAGGAGTCTTTGGGGCGGATGGGGAAGACCGGCGATCCGACCCGAGTTGAGCCTCCAGAAAAGAGCCGTCGCACCATGAAGCTGGCCAGTCTCACACGCTCCACCCTCCGCTCGGCTCTCGTCGCCGCCCTTGCCCTGACCGCGACGGCCTGCGCCAACAAGCCGCTCGATCCAGGCTCCAAGGAGGCCGCCACCGAGGTCAACGACCCGTTGGAAGTGCCGAACCGCTTCGTCTTCGCCGCCAACGAGGCCGCCGACGTGCTGGTTCTGCGCCCCGCCGCCGAGGTCTATGTGGCCGCCGTGCCGAACCCGATCCGGGACGCCATCCACAACTTCATCGACAATCTGATGTCGCCGCTCTACATCGCCAACAACCTGTTGCAGGGCAATTTCGAGGGCGCGCAATTCGCCACCGGGCGCTTCCTGACCAACACCATTTTGGGCGCCGGCGGCATCGCCGACGTCGCGACTCAGGCGGGCATTCCCAACCGTCCGGAAGATTTCGGCCAGACGCTGGCGGTGTGGGGCGTCGGCGACGGGCCGTATCTGGTGCTGCCGCTGCTGGGTCCGTCGAACCTGCGCGACACCGTCGGCTATGGCGTGGACACCGTCGCCGATCCGGTGCGCGTCTGGGGCTACGCCGCCGACCATAAGGGCGCGTTGTACGCCCGCGCCGGGGCCAACGCCATCGACCGCCGGTCGCATGTTCTGAAGGAAGTGGACGATCTGCGCCGCAACTCGTTGGATTTCTACGCCACCGTGCGCAGCCTGCGCCAGCAGCAGCGCCAGGCGGAGATTGCCAACAAGCCGGTCAGCGGCCCGGATTTCCCGGACTTCGCCTCCGCGCCGAAGCAATAAGGTGTTTTTCGGTTGCGGCGGCCCCCTCGCAGGGACGCTGCAACCGGGCAATGCTTCGCTTTCGATGTTTCTTAGCCCCATGGGTCACATGACCGTTGACAACGACAGCCAAGCCGCCATTTCTGGACCCATGATGCTGACACGTCGCCTGTTTGTCGCGTGCGCGGCCCTGCTCGCGGTGAGCAGCGGGGTCGGCCACCCTCTCGTTTCCTCGGCTTTCGCGCAGAGCGCGGATCCGGGCGCAAGCGTTTTCATGCAGAAGCTGGGGAATGACGCCATTGGCACATTCTCCAACAAAAGCACGCCCAAAGAGCAGGCGTTGCAGCATTTCCGCGCGCTGCTGCACAAGGGCTTCGACGTCCCTTACATCGGGCGTTGGGTGCTGGGCCGCTACTGGAATCAGGCGAGCGAGGCGCAGCAGGCCGAGTATCAGAAGCTGTTCGAGCAGTTGATCGTCGGCACCTACGCCGAACGTTTCATCGAATATTCGGGCGAGACCTTCAAAATCGTCGGCGCGCTGCCCGAGGGCGAGACCGACACCATGGTCACGACCCAGATCATCCGCCCCAGCGGCCCGCCGGTGAACGTCAATTGGCGCATCCGCAAGAAGGACGCCGATTACAAGATCATCGACGTCGTGGTCGAGAATGTCAGCATGGGCGTGACCCAACGGCAGGAATTCTCGTCGGTTGTGCAGCAGAATGGCGGCAAGGTCGATGGGTTGATTCAGGCCCTGCGCCAGAAGGTCGGCAAGGCCGGTTGACGCCCTTCGCCTTTCACTAGGATCGTCTGCGAGAGCGCGGGGCCGTCTTCCACTCAGGGGCGGCCCCGTTTGCGTTGGCGCGCGGAATCCGTGACGCGGCGGCGCGAAACGGCTATCTTGCATCAATGACTTGCCTTGCTCCCCACAGGCACAACCGGGACTCGCAGCGCCATGGCAGACCGTGATCCGACCGAGGTCGAGGAGATCCGCAAGATCATCCTGTCCCATCAGGCGTGGCTGAAACGACCCAGCAGCGGCAAGCGCGCCGACCTCAGCTTTCGCGATCTGTCGCGGCTCAATCTGGAACGGGTGGCGCTGGCGGGGGCCAAGCTGGCCGGGTGCAATCTGACCAACACGCGGATGGTCCGGGCCGATCTGACCCAGGCCGACCTGTTCGGCGCCGACATGGAGGCCATCAACCTGTCCGGCGCCACGCTGACCGGGGCCGATCTGCGCGGGGCCAACCTGCACCGGGCGCAACTGACCGACGCCAATCTGCGCGGCGCCGATTTCCGCGCCGGGGAGTTGCTGGACGACACCCAGAAGACGACGCGCGCCGGTGGCGTGACCCGCCTGACCGAAGCGAAGATGGAGCGGTCGATCCTGGCCGGGGCCAATTTTTCCGGCTGTGACCTGACCGGCGCCGATCTGAACGACGCCGACTTGACCGGGGCGGAATTGACCTCGGCTGTGCTGATGGGCGCCGATTTTTGCGGGGCGACGCTGGACGGCGCGGTGTTCGGCAACACGGTGATGGATCAGGCGACGCTGACGCGCACCTTCATCCCCTTCACCCTGCCGCCCGACGCCATCGTCCAGCCCAATTACACCGCCATGCCGGTGGCCGACTTCCTGGAACTGGTCGCCAGCCACGAGCGGTGGGTGGACAGCGGCGGGGGCGAGGGGGCGCGGCTGGATCTGGATTTGGTGTCGGTGGCCGGGGCCGATCTGAGCGGGCGCACGCTGGCCGCCGCGCGGCTGCGCCGCTGCCGCCTGCCGGGCACGCGGTTGACCAAGGCCAGCCTGGACATGGCCGAATTGTCCTACATCGACCTCGACGAATCCGATCTCAGCGACGCCAGCCTGCGCGGGGTCACGCTGCGCCGCGCCTATCTGGCCCACACCCTGTTCAACCGGGCCGACGCCAGCCCGACGCAACTGGCCGGTGGCCGGTCCTGGCCCGCCAATTTCGACGGGGCCGATTTCTCCGACGCCGATCTGCGCGCCGCCCGCATGGGCGACGCCATCGTGCGCGGCAGCGTCTTCACCAACACACTGACCGAAGGCAGCGGCATCGACGTCGCCAACTCTGGCGCCATCGCGCCGCCGCCGCCCGAAGAACGCCGTCGGCAAAAGCGCTTCGTCCGCCCCGGTCTGGTGGTCCACACCGAACATGGCGTCTTCCCCGCCCGCAACTGGTCGGTCGGCGGCCTGTGCCTGCTGGCGGTCAACCAGCCCTACCGCCGGGGTCAAACCTTCCAGGCCCGCGTGGTGATGACCGACCGGCAAGACGTGGCGGCGGTCGCCAATCTGGTGGTTTTGCACCGCGACGACGAACGCGGCCAATTGTCGGTGCGCTTCCACCAATATGGCGACGATCTGAAAGCCCTGTTGAAGACGGCTTTTCTGGAGCACCAAAAGCTGGCGGGCTGAAACCGTTCAAGCCGCCAGAAACCCGCCATCCACGCAAAAATTATGGCCGATCACGAAGGACGCCGCGTCCGACGCCAGCCACAACACGGCCTCGGCCACCTCCTCCGGCTGACCAAGGCGACGGGCGGGCAGTCCGGCGGCGACCACGCTCATGTCGGCGATCTTTGATCCCAGCATCATCGGCGTCACAATGCGCCCCGGCGACACCGCGTTGATGCGAATCCCCTGCGGCGCGCACTCCATCGCCGCCGACCGGGTCAGGGCCAACGCCGCCGCCTTGGACGCCGCGTAGAGGGACAAGCCGGGATTGGGATTCCGCACCCCGCTGACCGACGCGTTGTTGATGACGACCCCGCCGCCCTGCCCGCGCATGACGGCGATCTCCGCCTTCATCGCCAGAAACAAGGCCCGGACGTTGGTGTCGAACACCTGATCGAACACCGCGTCCGGCTGCTCGTCCAGCGGCGCGCGCGGCTCCTGCCAGCCCGCGTTGTTGAAGGCGACGTCCAGCCGCCCAAAGCGCTCCATCACCTGCCCGACAACGCCGCTCATCGCCTCCGGCTCGGTGACGTCGGCGGCGAGGAACAGCGATCCGACGCCGCCCACCGCCGCGCACTCCGCCGCCACCGCCGCGCCTTTGTCCTGGTTGCGCCCGACCGCGACCACCGTCGCCCCCGACCGGGCGAAGGCCCGCGCCGTCGCCTCGCCAATGCCGGAGGTCGCGCCCGTCACCAGCACGATCTTTCCCGTGAAGCCCGCCATGGGTCCGTTCCTTCCCGAACAGTCTGTGATCGGCAAAGAATGACGCCGCCCGGCGGGGCGGGTATTGGCGAAAATTGACCGGGGAAGTTGGAGGCCGCCCGTCACCCCCGCATGGCGCGGGCGTAACACAGCGGGGTGATGCCATAGGCCCGCTTGAAATGCCGGGTGAAGGCGCTCTGGTCGTAAAAACCAACCGCCAGCGCGGCGTCGGCCAACGACGTTCCCTGCTCCAACCGCAAGGCCGCCGCGACCAGCCGGGTTTGCGTGAGGTAGCCGTGCGGCGTCAGCCCGGTGGCCCGCTTGAACAGCCGGATCATCTGAAAGGCGGTCAAGCCCGACGCCCGCCCCAAATCCTCCAGGGTCAGGCGGTTGGCGTGCTCATCATGGATCAAGGCCACGGCCTGGGCGATGGCCGCCCGGTCCCGACCAACGACGGACAGGCGGGGGCGGTTGCCGCCATGCCGGGCGATCAACCCGCCGAAACTGATGGTCAGAAGCTCTTGCGCCAGCAGCGGATCGCCGTCCGTCTCAAGCGCCCGGTGCAGGCGCAGGAATGACGCGACCAGATCGGCGTCCGGCACCAGATTGTTGGTGAAATAGGGCGTTCCCGGCCCGCCAACCAGCGCCGTCACCGCGTCGATGGCCGGTTGCCGCAGGTAAAAGGAGCGGTAGCGCCAACGCTCGCTGCGCCCCATGCGGCCGGAATGCGGTTCGACGGGGTTGAAGACCAGCAACGCCTGATTCTTCGCCTCCCCCGTCACGCCCCGGCTGTGAAACTCCGCGCCGCCGATTTCGGTGACGGCGACGACCAGCGCCTCGTGAAAATGCGGGGTGTAGTCGTGGCGTTTGAAATCCGCGTGGAGCAGCCGCAGGCCGGGAACCCGGCGATCTTGCCAGTAGCGCACCCGGTTCCGCTCATCGCTCCGCGCCATCCGCGCCCCCGCTGAAAAACGAAAACGCCCCTTCCCCTGCGGTCAGAGGAAGGGGCGCGGTCGGTCAGACTGTCACCACACTCAGCCGCGAACCAGCGGCTTGTACTTGATGCGGTGGGGCTGGTCGGCGTCGGCGCCCAGGCGGCGCCGCTTGTCGGCTTCGTAATCCTGGAAGTTGCCTTCGAACCATTCGACGTGGCTGTCGCCCTCGAAGGCCAGGATGTGGGTGGCGATGCGGTCGAGGAACCAGCGATCGTGGCTGATGACCACGGCGCAGCCCGCGAAGCCTTCCAACGCGTCTTCCAGGGCGCGCAGCGTGTCGACGTCCAGATCGTTGGTCGGTTCGTCGAGCAGCAGGACGTTCGCGCCGGACTTCAGCATCTTGGCCAGATGAACGCGGTTGCGCTCACCGCCCGACAGTTGCCCGACCTTCTTCTGCTGGTCCGGCCCCCGGAAGTTGAAGCTGGAGACATAGGCGCGGCTGGGCATGGTCTTCTTGCCCAACTCGACCATGTCGAGACCGTCGGAAATTTCCTCCCACACCGTCTTTTTCGGGTTCAGCGAGTCGCGGCTTTGATCGACATAGCCAAGCTTCACCGTGTCGCCGACGCGGAAGTTGCCGCTGTCCGGCCCCTCCGTTCCCGTAATCATGCGGAACAGCGTGGTCTTGCCGGCGCCGTTCGGGCCGATGACGCCGACGATGCCGCCGGGCGGCAGGCGGAAGGACAGGCCGTCGATCAGCAGACGGTCGCCGAAGCCCTTGCCGATGCTCTCCGCCTCGATGACCAGATTGCCCAGGCGCGGCGGGGTCGGGATGACGATCTTGGTCTCGCCGCCGGTCTCCTTGGCGCTGTCCGCCAACAAGGTCTCGTAGGCCGAAATGCGGGCCTTGCTCTTGGCCTGACGGGCGCGCGGCGACTGGCGAATCCATTCCAGTTCGCTGGCCAACTGCTTCTGGCGCGATTCTTCCTGACGGCCTTCCTGCTCCAGACGCTTTTGCTTCTGCTCCAGCCAGGAGGAGTAATTGCCCTCATAGGGGATGCCGGCGCCGCGATCCAGCTCCAGAATCCAGCCGGTCACATTGTCGAGGAAATAGCGGTCGTGGGTGACGAGGACGACGGTGCCCTTGTAATCCTCAAGATGCTTTTGCAGCCACGCCACCGATTCGGCGTCGAGATGGTTGGTCGGTTCGTCGAGCAGCAGCAGGTCGGGCTTTTCCAGCAGCAGGCGGCACAGCGCGACGCGGCGCTTTTCACCGCCCGACAGCTTGTCGACGCTGGAATCGCCGGGCGGGCAGCGCAGCGCGTCCATGGCGATTTCCACCGTGCGGTCGAGATCCCAGGCGTCGGCGTGGTCGATTTTTTCCTGCAACTCGGCCTGTTCGGTCAGCAGCGCGTCGAAATCGGCGTCGGGATCCGCCATCATTTCCGACACGACATTGAAGCGGTCGAGCAGCGCCTTGGTCTCGGCCAGCGCCTCAAGCACGTTTTCCTGAACGGTCTTGGTCGGGTCGAGCTGCGGTTCCTGCGCCAGATAGCCGACCTTGGCGCCTTCGGCGGCCCAGGCCTCGCCCGAATAATCCTTGTCCAGACCCGCCATGATCTTCAGCAGGGTCGATTTACCAGCGCCGTTGACGCCCAGCACGCCGATCTTCACACCCGGCAGGAACGAGAGCCACACGCCATCGAGGGTCTTCTTGCCGCCTGGATAGACCTTGGTCAGGTCTTTCATGACGTAAACATACTGATAGGACGCCATGCGCCACTCCGACCTTGTGCACCGGGGAAGAGAAAAAAGCGTCGCCACGCGGCGCCGCTTCGCTAGGCTCCGGTTTTAGCGCATAAGGGCGCTTGACGGAACCATGTTGAAACCCAACCAGACCCAAGGGGAGCACCGTTGGTCGAGATTTATGTGGACGCCGACGCCTGCCCGGTGAAGGCGGAAATCTACAAGGTGGCCGGGCGCACCGGCTGCAAGGTGTGGATCGTCGCCAACAGCCCGCTGCGGCTGCCGACGGAATGCCTGTCCGAACTGGTCGTGGTCAGCGACGGGTTCGACGCCGCCGACAATTGGATCGCCGAACACGCCGGGGCCACCGACATCGTCGTCACCGCCGACATCCAACTGGCCGACCGCTGCGTCAAGCGCGACGCCGTGGTGATCGGCCCGACCGGGCGACCCTTCACCCCGGACAGCATCGGCTCGGCGCTCGCCACCCGCGCCCTGATGCAGGATTTGCGCGACATGGGCGTGGTCAGCGGCGGCAACGCCCCGATGAGCCAACAGGACAAATCCAAATTCCTGCAAACGCTGGATCAAGCGGTCCAGGCGCTGAAGGCCGGGCGGCGTCCGAAATTTCGCTGATCCCAGCGGCGCGCAGGCTGGACGCGACCGAACCACGCGAACATCCCGCTTGACGGCGACGGCGATATTCTCTAATTTCTGTCTAGACAGAAATTAGAGAATATCATGCTTCTCACCCCCACCATGGAACGCTTCATCCTTCATTGGGGAGAAATGGGAACGCGCTGGGGCGTCAATCGGTCCGTCGCACAGATCCACGCTTTGCTCTACCTCTCCCCCCGCCCGCTTCCTGCGGACGAAATCGTGGATGTCTTGTCAATTGCCCGGTCCAACGTCAGCACAAGCATCCGTGAGCTGCAAAGCTATGGCTTGGTCACAGTCAGCCATGTCATGGGTGATCGGCGCGACCATTTTCGGGCCGAAACCGACCCATGGAGCATCCTTCTGCTGATCGCCGAAGAGCGGAAAAAGCGCGAGATTGACCCAGCGTTGACCATGTTGCGCGCCTGCGTGTTGGAATCGGAGGGCGACAGCGCCACCGACCCGGAGGTCAAGGCGCGGTTGAGCGAGATGCTGGTGTTCATTGAGGATCTGACCAGTTGGTACGATCAGATGAAGCGGTTGCCGCGCTCGACGTTGCAAAACATCGTTCATGTCGGGGCCAAAATCGCCGGTTTCCTCAAGCGCTGACCGTCGCGAGACCAGGGTTGCGCCATGCTTGGAACATTGAGCGCGCTTTTAAATTTCTTTCCTTACAGAAACAACCGACGTAACGGAAACTCCGGCACACCTGCATCGTGAACACTCTCGTTGATTTGGGTGTCCTGCCTGGCGTTGACCGCCGCCCTGATTTTCTTCGGTTGGGGTCTGTCGCCGCTTCGCGTGGCGTGCGCTCAAACGACCGTTCACATCGCACAGGAGTGACCTCAATGCGCATCGGTGTCATTGGCGCATCCGGCTTCATCGGCTCCGCCGTTGTCGACGACCTGGAACGTCATGGCCATGACGTCCGTCTGATTGGGCGTCACACACAGCCGCTCCATGACCGCTTTCCAGGGCGGGACATCCGCCGCCTGCCGCCCATGTCCCCGCCACGCGATCAAAACGCCGCGCCGATCCCTTCCAACGATTGGCGGGATCTTCTGGACGACCTTGATGGCGTTGTGTGCGCCGCAGGCGTGCTGTGCGGCCCAGAGCTTGAACAGGCGCATCATCATTTGCCGAGAACCCTGGCCGCGCAAGCCAAGGCGGTTGGCGTGCGGCGCCTGATCCACATATCCGCCCTTGGCGCGGAGGAAACGGCGCCGACCGCGTTTTTGCGCAGCAAGGCGCTGGGCGACGCGGCCCTCTTGGATGATCGTTTGGACGGATGGACTGTCCTGCGTCCCTCGCTGGTTTATGGTCCAAACGGGGCCAGCGCCGCATTCTTTTCCGCGCTCGCCAGCCTTCCGGTGCGACCACGCGTTGGCGGCGGGTTTGTGCGTCCGATCCATGTCGATGACGTCGCCAACGCTGTGCTCACCTGCTTGGAGCGGCCTCATCCCCTGCCGCCCATCATCCCCCTGGTGGGTCCTGACTGCGTAAGCCTGGACGGGTACATCGACGCGCTGGGAAACTGGTTGGGTCAACGCCCGCTTGCCTCTGCGCCATGCCCCCGATGGATCCTTGGCGGTCTGGCGGCCATCGGGGGCAAATGCGGTTCGCCTTTCATCAACCCCGACAGCCTCGCCATGATGCGGCAGGGAGCCGACGCGGATCCCACGCTCCTGCGCAACACGACAGGCGGATCACCGCGCAGCCTTTCGGAAGGGTTGGCCCGAAACACAGCCAGCATCGCTGATCGCACCGCCGCCTCAATGTTCTGGTTGCTGCCGCTGCTGTCCTCGACCCTGTCCATCCTGTGGATCGGCACCGGATTGACGTCGCTGTGGTCCTATCGAATTGGAATGGATCTTCTGGCGGCAAACAACCTCACCGGCACAGCCGCCCAAACGCTTCTGATTGGCGGCGCTGTTTGGGACATGCTGCTGGGCGTTGCCATGATCCCCCGCCGATGGCGAACCGGCGCGACGATCCTGCAAGCGCTGACGATCCTTCTCTACACCGGACTTGCCAGCCTGCTGACTCCCGACGCTTGGCTGCACCCCTTTGGTCCCTTGCTGAAAAACATTCCCCTGATCGCCGCCACGTTGGTCGTGGCCGCCCTGTCGCGATGGAGAGCGCCATGGACAGCTATCTCTGGCTAAAATATCTGCACATTGTCAGCGCCATGGTGATTTTTGGCACTGGCCTTGGCACCGCGTTCCAAATGTGGATGGCCCATCGCAGCCAAAACGCCGCCGTGATCTCGGCGGTTGCCCACAATGTGGTCTGGGCGGATTGGCTGTTCACCACCCCGGCGGTGATCGTCCAGCCGATCAGCGGCGTGATCCTGGCCTGGATGGTCGGCTATGGCTGGAGTGACCGCTGGTTGACGGCCTCCGTCGCGTTGTACGTGCTGGCTGGCGTCTGTTGGCTTCCCGTCGTTTGGCTCCAGATTCGCATGCGTGATCTGGCGACCGAAGCCGCTCTCAGCCGTCATCCCCTTCCCCCAACCTACCAGCGATGCGCAAGGTGGTGGTTTGTTCTAGGCTGGCCCGCTTTTGGCGCTGTTTTGGTCATCATTCACCTGATGATTCAACGCCCCATCTTGTGATTCTCAGAAACAAAAAGGCCCGGAGCGATCACCGGGCCTTTTTCTCTTGCTTCACCCTCACATCACATCCAACCCGCTTCCTTTTCGCAAGCCTTGCGGCTCTGAGGGTTGGCCTTTTCCCATTCGGTGATGGTGCGGGTTTCGCTGTCGCTCATCTTGTTGTTCATGCAGGTGCAGTATTTGGTGACGACGTCCGGCGA
Organism: Azospirillum cavernae; assembly: GCF_003590795.1. Classification (GTDB taxonomy): domain Bacteria; phylum Pseudomonadota; class Alphaproteobacteria; order Azospirillales; family Azospirillaceae; genus Azospirillum; species Azospirillum cavernae. The sequence goes on along the minus strand of NZ_QYUL01000002.1, from coordinate 1,600,675 downwards.
CACCTTGGCGTCGGAATTGTCCTTCTGGCACTGGGCGACCCATTTGGCGTTGTCGTCCGCCTGGGCGAGTCCGCCCGCGCACAACACACCAAGAGACAGAAAAGCCATGGCGACAAACTTCATGGTGGGTCTCCCCTGAATGTCTGCGGCGCGCCGGGATGGCTGACCGCGCCGATGAGCGGCCCGATCACGGTGCCTTGGCAATTCGGCCTTTTCAATCGCTTAATGTCTTTAGATCATCACTTTTCGTATGATTGTTTCGCACACGTGACAAAGGTGGGGCGACGTCAACCGCCGCCCCAGCCGGTCACATCCGATCACACCCGCACGATCTTGCCCGGATTCATCAGGTTGTGCGGGTCCAGCGACCGTTTCAGCTCGCCCATGACGGCGTAGGCCTCACCGGCCTCCTGCTCCAGAAACGCCATCTTGCCATAGCCGATTCCGTGCTCGCCGGTGCAGGTGCCGCCCATCGCCAGCGCCCGCGTCACCATGCGGTCGTTCAGGCGCTGGGCCTCGGCCATTTCCTCCGGCTTGTCGGGGTCGATGACGTAGACCAGATGGAAATTGCCGTCACCGACATGGCCGACCATCGGGGCCAGCATGTTGGATTCGGCCAAATCCTTCTTGGTTTCCAGGATGCAGTCGGCCAGCCGCGAAATCGGCACGCAGACGTCGGTCGGCCAACCCTTCGACCCCGGACGCAGCGCCAGCGCCGCGTAATAGCCATCGTGCCGCGCCTGCCACAGGCGGGAGCGGTCCTCCGGGCGGGTCGCCCAGGTGAACTCCATCCCGCCATGCTCCTGCGCGATGGCGGCGGCCATTTCCGCCTGTTCCTTCACCCCGGCCTCGGTGCCGTGGAATTCAAAGAACAGGGTCGGGGCGACGGCGTAAGTCAGCTTGGAGTATTTGTTGACGGCGTCCATCTGGACCTCGTCCAACAGCTCGATGCGGGCGACCGGGATGCCGACCTGGATGGTCTGGATCACCGTGTTGACCGCGCCGCGAATGTCCGAAAAGGCGCAGACCGCCGAGGAAATCGCCTCGGGGATGCCGTAGAGCTTCAGCGTCACTTCGGTGATGATTCCCAGCGTCCCTTCGGAGCCGACGAACAGTCGGGTCAGGTCATAGCCCGCCGCCGATTTGCGCGCCCGTCCGCCGGTCTTGATGATGCGGCCATCGGCCAGAACCACCGTCAGGCCCAGCACGTTTTCGCGCATGGTGCCGTACCGCACGGCGTTGGTGCCGCTGGCCCGCGTCGCCGCCATGCCGCCCAGCGAGGCGTCGGCGCCGGGGTCGATGGGGAAAAACAGGCCGGTGTCGCGCAGATGCTCATTCAGGCGCTTGCGGGTCACGCCCGCCTGGACGGTGACGTCCAGATCGTCCGGGCTGACGCGCAGGATGCTGTTCATGCCCGAAACGTCGATGGTCACGCCGCCGCGCAACGCCGCGATCCCGCCCTCCAGCGACGTCCCCGTGCCAAACGGGATGATCGGCAGCTTGTGCTTGGCGCAAATCTTGACGATCGCGCTGACCTCTTCGGTCGAGAGCGCGAAGGCCACCCCGTCGGGCGGAAAGGGCGTGTGGTAGGATTCATCCTTGCCGTGATGCTCGCGCACCGGGCCGGAGGTGCTGAACCGCTCGCCCAGCAGCGCCGTCAACTCGGCCCGCGCCTCTTCGGTCAGCGCCGCGCGCGGCTGGGTGGTGGCGATGGCGGTCATGGGCGGTGTCCTCCCCGGTCCTGGGTTCGTTGGTATGACCAAGGGAGGCTAAGACGGCGGGCAAGCCCCTGGCAAGACGGGCAAAGCGCAGGGGTGGAATGCGGAGGAGGGACGCGCCCTCCCCCACCCTCGCCCGTCAGATCCGTCAGGACGCCATCACATCGCCATAGCCGCCGCCGCCCGGCGTTTCCACCACCAGGGCGTCGCCGGGAATGACGGCGACCCGGTCCTGCGGGGCCAGCTCCTGCACCGTGCCGTCCACCCGCAGCAGCCAGGTCCGCCCCACCGCGCCGTCCATGCCGCCGCTCAAGCCAAAGGGCGCGACCCGGCGGCGGTTGGCCAGGATGGCGGCGGTCATCGGCTCCAGAAAGCGCAGGCGGCGCGACACGCCGTCGCCGCCGCGCCAGCGCCCGCCCCCGCCCGACCCGCGCCGAATGCGGAAGCTTTCGACCAACACCGGGAAACGCCATTCCAACACCTCCGGGTCGGTCAGGCGGGAGTTGGTCATGTGGGTCTGCACCGCGTCGGTGCCGTCAAAGCCGTTGCCAGCCCCCGACCCGCCGCAAATCGTTTCGTAATATTGGTGCCACTGGTTGCCGAAGGTCAGATTGTTCATCGTCCCCTGCGCCGAGGCCATCACCCGCAGCGCGCCGAACAGGGCGTCCACGATGCATTGGCTGGTTTCGACGTTGCCCGCCACCACGGCGGCGGGGAATTTGGGGGCCAGCATCGAGCCTTCGGGGATGACGATCTCGATGGGGCGCAAACAGCCCTCGTTCATCGGGATGTCGTCGTCCACCAACGTGCGGAAGACGTAAAGCACCGCCGCCCGGCAGACCGACGACGGCGCGTTGAAATTGTTGGGCAGTTGGGCGCTGGTGCCGGTGAAATCGACCTTGGCCGACCGCTTGGTCCGGTCGATGGAGACGGTCAGCTTGATCGTGGCGCCATTGTCGAGCGACAGCGAGAACGCCCCGTCGCGCAGCACGCCGATGGCGCGGCGCACCTGCTCCTCGGCGTTGTCCTGGACATGGCCCATATAGGCGTTGACCGTCGGCAAGCCGTGCAGGCGGACGATGCGGTGCAGGTCGCGCGCGCCCTGCTCGTTCGCCGCGATCTGCGCCTTCAGGTCGCCGATGTTCTGCGCCGGGTTGCGCGCCGGATAGGGGCCGGATCCCAGCAGCGCCAACAGGGCCTCTTCGCGGAACTGGCCGTTTTCGACCAGCGGCACGCAATCCAACAGCACGCCTTCGTCGGCGATGGTCAGGCTGTCGGGCGGCATCGAGCCGGGGGTGACGCCGCCGACGTCGGCGTGATGCCCGCGCGAGGCGACGAAGAACAGCAGCTCGCGCCCGGCCTCGTCGAACACCGGCGAGACGACGGTGATGTCGGGCAGATGGGTCCCGCCATGGTACGGGTCGTTCAGCGCGAAGACCTCGCCGGGGGCGAAGACGCCCTCGCGCCGCTCCTTCACCGCGCGCACGCTTTCGCCCATGGATCCCAGATGCACCGGCATGTGCGGGGCGTTGGCGATCAAGCCGCCGTCGCGGTCGAACAGGGCGCAGGAGAAATCCAGCCGCTCCTTGATGTTCACCGAACGGGCGGTCTTTTCCAGCGTCACGCCCATGCGCTCGGCGATGGACATGAACAGGTTGTTGAAGACCTCCAGCGTCACCGGATCGACCTTGGTTCCAGCGGCCAGCCGCTGGTTGACCGGCTCCAGACGGGTCAGCACCAGATGATTCTTGCGCGTCACCTCGGCGATCCAGCCCGGTTCGATCACCGTGGTGGCGACCGCCTCGGCCAGCACCGCCGGGCCGACGATGCGGTTGCCGGGCTGCAACTGGGCGCGGTCGTACAGCGGCGCCTCGCGGTCCTTGCCGCCGGTGTGCAGAGTCACCGTGGCCAGTCGGCGCGGCAAGGCGCCGGTCGAGCCGGTCACGTCGGGATCGTCGGGGGCGTCGGTCAGGCCGATGGCCTCCAGCGTCACCGATTCGACCTCCAGCGCCGAGCCGGGGGTGAGGAAGCCGTAGCGCTGCCGGTGCGCCGTCTCGAACGCCGCCGCCATGATGACGCGGGAGCCGAAGGGAACCGCCAGCGCGGTGTCCGATCCCGCCGCCTTGACATGAACGCGGCGATGGACGACCTGCCGCTCCGGCGCGACGCCCTGGCGGGTCAGCTCCGCCCGCCCCTCGCTTTCCAGATCGGTGAAGAGCAGGGTCAGCCGGTCCACCACGGCGTCGCTCAGCGGCCCTTCGACGGCGCGCTCGCGGATGGCGACGATGTCGGCCAGCCCGATGCCGTAGGCCGACAACACGCCCGCCTGCGGGTGCAGGAAGACGCGCGTCATGCCCAGCGAATCGGCCACGGCGCAGACATGCTGCCCCGCCGCCCCGCCGAAACCGTTCAGCGTGTAGCCGGTGACGTCGTGGCCGCGCTCCACCGAGATTTTCTTGATGGCGTTGGCCATGTTGTCCACCGCCACGCGCAGGAAGCCTTCGGCGACCTGCTTGGGCGTCATCGCCGTGCCCAGCTTGGCGTTGACCGTTTCGGCCAATTCGGTGAAGCGCGCCTTCACCACCTCGGCGTCGAGCGGCTGGCCGCCGGTCGGGCCGAAGACCTGGGGGAAGAAGCGCGGTTGCAGCTTGCCGACCATCACGTTGCAGTCGGTGACGGTCAGCGGGCCGCCGCGCCGGTAGCAGGCCGGGCCGGGGTTGGCCCCGGCGCTGTCCGGCCCGACGCGGAAGCGCGTGCCGTCGAAGACGCAGAGCGAACCGCCGCCCGCCGCCACCGTGTGGATGTTCATCATCGGCGCGCGCACCCGCACCCCGGCGACGATGGTGTCGAAGGCGCGCTCATACTCCCCGGCGTAATGCGACACGTCGGTCGAGGTGCCGCCCATGTCGAAGCCGATGACCTTGTCGAATCCGGCCATCCGCGCCGTACGCACCGCGCCGACGACGCCGCCCGCCGGGCCGGACAGGATGGCGTCCTTGCCCTGGAAACGGTTGGCGTCGGTCAGGCCGCCGTTCGACTGCATGAACATCAGGGGGATGGTCCCCGCCTCGCCGCTGAGATCCCCGGCCAGCCGGTCCACGTAGCGGCGCAGGATGGGCGACAGATAGGCGTCGGCCACCGTGGTGTCGCCACGCCCGACCAGCTTCATCAGCGGGCTGACCAGATGGCTCACCGACACCTGGGTGAAGCCGACGGCGCGCGCCAGCGAGGCGACCTGACGTTCATGCTCGGGGTAGCGGTAGCCGTGCATCAGCACGACGGCGGCGGCGCGGTAGCCCGCGCGGAACGCCTCCTCCAGCCCCCGGCGGACGGTGTGCAGATCGATGGGCTTCAACACCCGGCCATCGGCCATCACCCGTTCCGGCGCCTCGACCACGCGGGCGTAAAGCTGTTCGGGCAGTTGGATGCGGCGGGCGAAAATCTTGGGCCGGGCCTGATGACCGATGCGGAGCTGGTCGCCGAATCCTTCGGTGATGACCAGGACCGTCGGCTCGCCCTTGCGCTCCAACAGGGCGTTGGTGGCGACGGTGGTTCCCATCTTGACGGCGGCCACCGCCTCGACCGGCAGCGGATCGCCGGGCTTCAGCCCCAGCAGGTCGCGCACGCCCTGGACGGCGGCGTCGGCGTAGCGTTCGGGGTTGTCCGACAGCAGCTTGTGCGTGACCACCGTTCCATCGGGACGGCGGGCGACGATGTCGGTGAAGGTGCCGCCACGGTCGATCCAGAATTGCCAGCGCGGCTTTCCGGTCGGGCCAGCGCCGTTCTGTTCCACACCGTCACGCTTGATCCCGCTCATGCTCGCACCCACGCTGTCGCCGCGCGGCAGACGCGCCACGCTCGCCGCCGGAGTTTCGCCATCCGGCGGCCAACGTCAACGGCTTGATGCGGCGGAGCGGTGGATTTTCCAGAGCAATCAGGCCGCCGCGCGCTGTTGCGGCCCGCTGGCGAAGCTGGCGAGCATGGAGTTGAAGGCTCCGGCCCCATCTTCCAGCGCTTCCAGGGCGAAGGAGAACTGGTTGGGCGGCGGCAATTCGAAGCTGGCGGCGATTTCGCCGCACTCGATGCTGGACCGACCGCCGAATCGGCGGGCCAGCGCCCGCATCCGCACATTCTCGGCCAGACACTGGATGTGGACCCGCCCGACGGAACGGTTGCGCGCCACCGTCAAAGCGCGGCGGATCAGGGTGCTGCCGACGCCGCGCCCTTGCAGATCTTTTTCGACGCTGACGCCGAATTCAGCCTCGTTCGGCCACAGGATGCGGTCGCTGCACAGCTCGATCGCGGCGCGCAGCTCACCGTTCAGGAAGGCGCCGATCAGGATCGTGCGGCTCCAGTCGATGCCCGCGCAATGCCGCGTCAGCGACTCGTCCGACACCGTTCCGGTGAAGCGGGCGTAGCGGTCGGCGCGATCAAGGCGAAGAAGATGCGCCCGGTAGAGGGGCAGTTCGGTCGGCAGGATCTTGCGGATGACAGGCATGGCTCTCGCTCACGGTTCTCGAATTACGAAAACGCATTGCGCAGAACGTTCGTCCCTGGATCGTTGGTTCCACAGCCATTGTGTTTTGGCCTGATGCGGGAACCGATGGCGGCGCATTGATCGCGCGCCGCTCTTGTGCACTGCAACATGGCGATTTCCTGGAATTTCGCAAGCGTTCATTAGAGAATTCCAAAGCGAACATCGGCGCGCTGTTGCGGCCTCGCCACAGTTGGCCCAGCGTCGTCAAGCCTTTATGATGGTCGCCACCTTCACGGCGCGGACCATGGCGATGAGCATCTGGGGCAAAATTCTGGGCGGGGCGGCGGGCTTCGCCATCGGCGGGCCGCTGGGCGCGCTGCTCGGCACGCTGGCCGGTCACGCGGTGGACCGGCTCAACGACGGCGGCGGCGACGCGCCAGCGCCCGCTGACGACGGGACGGCCCCCACCCAATCCATCGCCTTCACCATCGGCGTCATCGCCCTGTCGGCCAAAATGGCGCGGGCCGACGGGGTGGTGAAGCGGGTGGAGATCGACACCTTCAAGCGGCTCTTCCGGGTGCCGCCGGAGGAGTTGGAGAATGTCGGGCGCATCTTCGATCTCGCCCGCCGCGACACCCACGGCTTTGAAGAGTACGCCCAGCAAATCGCCGTCCTGTTCGAGGACCGCCACGCGGTGCTGGAAGAGCTGCTCGACAGCCTGCTGATGATCGCCGAGGCCGATGACGAGTTGCACGAGACGGAGGTCGCCTATCTTTACCGCGTCGCCGGGATCTTCGGCTTTTCCGACCGTGATTTTGAGCGGATCGTCGCCGGTCATCACCGGGCGGGCCAACCCGCCGACCCCGACCCCTATCAAGTTCTGGGCGTCGCCCGCGACGCCGACGACGCGGCGATCAAGGCGGCGCATCGTCGGCTGGTGCGCGAGCATCACCCCGATCTTCTGGTGGCCCAGGGCATGCCGCAGGAGTTCGTCGATCAGGCCACCCACAAGCTCGCCATCATCAACGCCGCCTATGACCGTGTGAAGAAGCTGCGGGAAAACGCGCCCACCCTGGCTTAACACCGCGCGCATCAATGAGTGGGCGCCGTCCCTTTTTTGATTCTCATTGCCGAGCTTCCCGTTATCTGACGTAGGATTCCCCCAACCAGCGGGCCGCCCGTCGCGCCCGCCGCCTTTATGGGAGAGAACGGGATGGCGCGCCGCGTTGCCGATGTTGGGCTTGCCCTGCTGCTGGGGCTGCTGGTTGGACGTCCGTCCGGGGCGTGGGCGCAGGGCGCCGCCGCCGCGCCATCCTCGACCGTCACGGCGCCCTCGGCCGTCACAGCGGTTGTGAACGCCGACCTCAAGCTGCCGGTCATCCTGGCCGCGCTGGTCGGCGGGCTGTTCATTCTGGCGTTTTTCCGGCGTTTCGGGCGCGATTCGGTGACGGTCTATCCCGACGTGCCGCAGCCCAAGGGGTACGTCGCCCCCTACAGCCTGTCGCGCTTTCAGCTTTTGTGGTGGAGCGGGGTCGTCACCGCCTCTTACACATGGCTGCTGCCGATTACCGGCTCGATGGACACCATCTCGACCGGGGCGATGGCCCTGATGGGGATCGTCGGCGGCACCTCGGTCCTGTCGGCCACCCAGGACAACCGCCCAAGCACTGGGCCGAAGGACGACGCCGCCGACCGGGACAAGCACCGCGCCAATTATCTGGCCGCCGCCGCCGCGACGCCGCCCGACACGGCGGCGATGGCGCTCAGCCTCGCCGAGCTTTACCCGACCTCGAAGGGCGTGCTGCACGATCTGCTGACCGACGTTCATGGTTACAACATCGCCCGTTTCCAGTTGCTGATGTGGACCCTCGTGCTGGGCGTGTCCTTCCTGTACGAGGTCGTCCACGATCACGCGATGCCGGAGCTGTCCACCAACCTGCTGGCCCTGACCGGCATCAGCAACGGCACCTATTTCGGTTTCAAGATGCAGGAAAAGCAGGTGACGCCCGCCGCCGATCCCGCCACCAACCCGACCACCCCCGCCGCGACCTGACGCGCAACCCGGCCCCGGCGCAATTGACCGTCGCCGGATTGGGGAAGACCGCGCTATAACCCCGGTCTTCCCTTCCGCAGTCCGGCGCACGAACGGTCCATGGCTCCTCCCGCTCCCATCACGGCCCTTCAGGGCGTTTCCGTCACCTTTGGCGGTCGTCCGCTGTTCGAGAGCATCGACGTGTCCATCGGGCGCGGCGACCGCGTCTGTCTGGTCGGGCGCAACGGCTCGGGCAAATCGACGCTGCTGAAGGTGTTGGCCGGACAGATCCTGCCCGACGCCGGCGCCCTGTTCGTGCAGCCCGGCGCGCGCGTCGCCTATCTGCCGCAGGAACCCGACTTCACCGGCTGCGCCACCGTCCAGGATTACGTCGTGCAGGGCCTGCCCGCCGACGAGCAGGACGAGGCGCACCGGGTGGACGCCGTGCTCGACCGTTTGCAGGTGGCGGGCGACCGCGACCCGCGCACGCTGTCGGGCGGCGAATCGCGGCGCACCGCGCTGGCCCGCACCCTGGTCGGCAACCCCGACGTCATGCTGCTGGACGAGCCGACCAACCATCTGGATTTGCCGACCATCGAATGGTTGGAAGAGGAGTTGCTGACCTATCGCGGCGGCCTGCTGCTGATTTCGCACGATCGCAGCTTCCTCAACCGGCTGGCCAAGCGCACGCTGTGGCTGGATCGCGGCACGGTGCGGGCGACCGAACGCGGCTTTTCTGAATTCGAGACGTGGCAGGCGGAGATCTTCGAGTCCGAAGAAGCCGCCGCCCACAAGCTCGACCGCAAGATCGAAGCCGAAACCAAATGGATGCGCGAGGGCATTTCCGCCCGGCGCACCCGCAACATGGGCCGCGTCCGCAACCTGCAAGCCCTGCGCGGCGACCGGGCCGACCGCATCCGGGGCGGCCAACAGGCCAAGCTGGCGGTGGCCGAGGCCGAACGCGGCGGTCGGCTGGTCATCGAAGCGACCAACATCTCCAAGAGCTTCCAGTCCGACACCGGGCCGAAGACCATCGTCCAGGGCTTTTCCACCCGCATCCTGCGCGGCGACCGGCTTGGCCTGATTGGGCCGAACGGGGCGGGGAAATCCACCCTGCTGAAGATGCTGACCGGCCAGTTGGAGCCGGACGAGGGCGTCATCAAGCTGGGCACCAACCTGGACACCGCCTATTTCGACCAGCGGCGCGAAGGGCTTGATCCCGAGGACACCATCCGCAAGGTGCTCTGCCCCTTCGGCGGCGACGCGGTGATGGTCAACGGCCAGTCGCGCCACGTCGTCGGCTACATCAAGGATTTCCTGTTCGACACCCGCCAGTTGGACAGCCCGGTCAAGTCACTGTCGGGCGGGGAGCGCAACCGGCTGCTGCTGGCCCGGCTGTTCGCCAAGCCCAGCAACATGATGATCCTCGACGAGCCGACCAACGACCTCGACATGGACACGCTCGACCTGCTGGAAGACGTGCTGGGCGACTACCAGGGCACGCTTTTGCTGGTCAGCCACGACCGTGATTTCCTCGACCGGCTGGTGACGAGCACCATCGCGCTGGAGGGCGACGGCACCGCCACCGAATATGCGGGCGGCTATTCCGACTATCTGAACCAACGCCCGGCCAAAACCCCGACCGCCCCCGCCGCCAAGCCGAAGGCCGCCACGCCCAGCGCCGCCCCGGCCAAGCCGCGCGGCAAGCTGAGCTACAAGGACCAGCGCGAGCTGGACGAGCTGCCGACCCGTATGGACGCGCTGTCCGCCGAGATCGCCAAGCTGGAAAGCGCGTTGGCCGACCCCGACCTGTTCACCCGCAACCCGGCCAAATTCCAGAAGACCAGCGAGCAGCTCCACGCCAAGCAATCCGATCTGGTCGCCGCCGAAGAGCGCTGGCTGGAGTTGGAGGCGCTGCGCGAGGAGTTGGAGGGCGGCAAGTCATGACCCTCATCCACGCCCTGCAAGCGCTGCTGGTCATGGCCTTGTGGGGGTTGAACTTCGTCGTGTCCAAATGGGCGCTGCACGAATTTCCGCCGCTGTTCGTGATGTTTCTGCGCTTCGCCCTGGTCGCCGCGTTGATCGTCCCGTTCTTCCGCATCCCGCGCGGCAAGCTGCTCAAAGTCGCAGCTCTGTCGGTGACTCTCGGCGGCATCCATTTTCCGCTGATGTTCACCGGGTTGAATGGCATCGACGCCGCCACGGCCTCTCTCGCAGTGCAAGCGCAAGTGCCTTTTTCCTCGCTGTTGGCCGCCTTGATCTTCAAGGACACGTTGGGTTGGCGGCGCGGCGTCGGCATGATGGCCGCCTTCGCCGGGGTGCTGGTGATCGCCGGCGAGCCGCGTTTGGGCAACGCCCTGCCCTCGCTGGCCATGCTGCTTGGAGCCAGCCTCGCTTTCGCCGTCGCCAACATCCAGATGAAGCTGATCGGCGCGGTCAATGGCTTTGCCGTCAATGGCTGGATGGCGCTGATGGCGATGCCTCAGCTCTTGATCCTATCGCTGCTGTTCGAGAACAACCAGATCGACGCGGTGATGAACGCCAGTTGGATCGGCTGGGCCTCGCTGCTTTACATGGCGGTGGCCGTCACCATCGTCGCCTATGGCTTGTGGTATCCGCTGCTGGCCCGCTACGACGTCAACCAGACCATGCCCTATCTGCTGACCGTGCCGGTGTTCGGCGTGGCGGCGGGGGTGCTGTTGATGGGCGATCCGGTGACGATCAACCTCGCCGTCGGCGGTTTGCTGACCATCGGCGGCGTCGCCGTGATCGTCAAACGCCGCCCCCGCACGGTCAGCGAAACGGTGACGAACCCGACATGACCGGCGCGCGGATCAACGCGCGGATCGCGCGCCCCTCCCCCAACCACGGCCCACGGGCGCCGGGCGCGCTGCCTGAGTTGTTGATCCTGCATTACACCGGCATGCCGACCGCCGCGCACGCGCTGGACCGCCTGTGCGACCCGGCGGCGCAGGTCAGCGCCCATTACACGGTGGACGAGGATGGAACGGTCTACGCCCATGTCCCGGAAGACCGCCGGGCTTGGCACGCCGGTCTGTCGCACTGGCGGGGCCTGGGCGACGTCAACAGCCGCTCCATCGGCGTCGAGATCGTCAACCCCGGCCACGAGTTCGGCTATCGCCCCTTTCCCGCCCCGCAGATGGCGGCGGTGGCGGCGCTGTGCCGGGAGATCATCGACCGCCACGCCATCGCCGCCGACGACGTGCTGGGCCACAGCGACGTCGCCCCGGCGCGCAAGGAGGATCCGGGCGAACTGTTCGACTGGCCCGGCCTCGCCGCCCAAGGGATCGGCCTGTGGCCGGAGCCGAGCGACGCCGACGTCCAACCCGGCGACGACGCCCTATCGACCGACGCCCTCGCCACGCTGCTCGCCCGCTATGGCTACAACGCGGCGGAACCACGGGCGCTGTTGAGTTTCCAGCGCCATTTCCATCCCGCCGCCCTGATCGACCACGCGGGAACCGGACGACCGGACGCCGAAACCATCCGCCGCCTGCGCGCCCTGCTGCGGCAGACCGGACGCTGACAAACCAACCGCTAACACGCCCACCCTCCCGCACAGGCGCCGCCATGACCAACGTTGACCGCTCCAGCCGTGAATACCCCGACCGCCCATGGGTCGGCGTTGGCGTCGTGACGTGGCGCGGCGATCAACTGCTGTTGATCCGACGCGGCAAGGCCCCCCGGCTTGGCCAATGGAGCCTGCCCGGCGGCGCGCAATCGGTCGGGGAAACCGTTTTTGAAACGGCGGTGCGGGAGATGCGGGAGGAAACCGGCCTGACGGTGACGCCAACCGGAATCATCACCGTGGTGGACGCCATCACCCCCGACGAGGCCGGGCGCGTTCACTATCACTACACGCTGGTCGAGGTGTCCGCCGAATGCCCGGACGGCGATCCGGTTTGCGCCGACGACGCGCTGGAAGCCCGCTGGGTGGACGTCGAGGAGGCCGGACGTCTGGTCCCGTGGGACGAAACCCGCCGGGTGATCGCCCTGTCGGCGGCGCAACGGGAACAAGGCTGAGCGGGCGCTTTTCGCCGGGAGTATGACGCGGGGCCGACTGGCCCCCACCCCGGCCCTCCCCCGCTGACGCAGGGGAGGAGGAGGAGAAAGGTCAGACGTTGAAGCGGAAGTGGAAGATGTCGCCGTCTTGGACGACGTATTCTTTGCCTTCCTGACGCATCTTGCCCGCGTCCTTCGCGCCCTGCTCGCCGCCCAGCGTGGTGAAGCTGTCGTAATCAATCGTTTCGGCGCGGATGAAGCCGCGTTCAAAATCGGTGTGGATGACGCCAGCGGCTTCCGGGGCCTTGGCGTGGCGGCGCACGGTCCAGGCGCGCGCCTCCTTCGGGCCGACGGTGAAGAAGGTGATGAGGTCGAGCAGCTTGAACCCGGCGCGGATCAGCTTGTTCAGGCCGGTTTCCTCCAGCCCCATCGATTCCAGGAACTCGGCCTTTTCCGCCAAATCGGTGAGCTGCGCCACCTCGGATTCGATGGCGGCGGAGATCACCACCATCTCGGCGCCCTCGGCCTTGGCCTTCTCTGCCACCTTGGCGGTGAAGTCGTTGCCGGTGGCGGCCGCCGCTTCCTCGACGTTGCAGACATACAGGACCGGCTTGTCGGTCAGCAGCATGAATTGCCGGAACACCGGCTTTTCGTCGGCGTCCAGTTCGACGACGCGGGCGGGCTTGCCCTCTTGCAGCACCTTGAGCGCGCGCTCCATCAGGTCGGCCTTGACCTTGCTGTCCTTGTCGCCGCCCTTGGCCTTCTTTTGAAGGTTGTTGATCTGGCGTTCCAGGCTTTCCATGTCGGCCAGCATCAGCTCGGTCTCGACCACCTCGGCGTCGCGCAGCGGGTCAACGCCGCCCTCGACATGGGTGATGTCGTCGTCGATGAAGCAGCGCAGCACATGGACGATGGCGTCCACCTCGCGGATGTTGGCCAGGAACTGGTTGCCCAGCCCTTCGCCCTTCGACGCGCCCCGGATCAAACCGGCGATGTCCACAAACTCCAACTGGGTGGGCACGGTCTTCTGCGACTTGGCGATCACCACCAGCTTGTCCAGCCGGGGATCGGGAACGCTGACGCGCCCGACGTTCGGTTCCTTGGTGCAGAAGGGAAAATTCGCCGCTTCGGCCGCCTGGGTGGCGGTCAGCGCGTTGAACAGAGTCGACTTGCCAACGTTGGGCAGGCCGACGATGCCGCAATTGAAGCCCATGGGGGAGGTGCTCGCCGTCAAAAATCTCGTGGATTGACGGGCTTTATCCTACTTTGGGGGGGAAAGCGCAAACCCCAAGTGGGAAAAGGTCATGCGGGGAGCGGTCAGCGCCCCGCCGTGGCCAGCGTCACCTTGTTCATGAAATTTTCGGGCTGGCCCTCGACCATCAGCGGCAGGGCGTCGGCCACCGCGTCGAGCAGCGGGTCGATCCAGCTTTGATCGGCCTTGGCGAAATCGTGCAGGACATAGCCGCTGACCAGATCCTTGTCGCCGGGATGGCCGATGCCCAGCCGGACGCGCCAATACTCCTTGCCGATGTGGCTGTCGATGGAGCGCAAGCCGTTGTGGCCGCCATGGCCGCCGCCCTTCTTCACCCGGATCTTGCCGGGGGGCAAATCAAGCTCGTCATGGATCACCACGACGTTTTCCGGCTTCAGCTTGAAGAATTGCAGCGCCGCGACCACCGATTGGCCGGACAGATTCATGTAGGTCCCCGGCTCCAGCGCCAGCACCTTGTCGCCGCCGACATTGCCCTCGGCGGTCACGCCCTGGAAGCGCTTCTTCCACGGGCCGAAATGGTAGCGCCGGGCGATGGTTTCGGCGGCCATATAGCCGATGTTGTGGCGGTTGCGCGCGTATTCCCCGCCGGGGTTGCCCAATCCGACCAGTAGAAGCATGGCCCTTGCCGTCCCTTGAGGAAAACCAGCCCAGAAACAAAAGCGGGGGCCGAAGCCCCCCACCTTGTCATCACTGCGGACGCGTCGCCAATCAGGCGGCGTCGCCACCGTCCGACTTCAGGCCCGACGGGGCGATGATCGTCGCGATGGTCAGATCCTGCTCGTGCGAGACCGAAACGATGCCTTCCGGCAGCGTGATCGACGAGATGTGGATCGACGCGCCGACATCGAAGCCCTCGCACGAGACCGTGATGTGCTCGGGGATGTTGTCCGCCGGGCATTCCAGGTCGAGCGAATGGTGAACGACGTTCAGCACCGCGCCGCGCTTCAGGCCGGGCGACTTGTCCTGGTTGACGAACTCAACCGGGACATGCACGACGATGCGGGTGTCGCTGGTGACGCGCAGGAAATCCACATGCAGCGGGAAATCCGTCACCGGGTGGAACTGCACGTCGCGCGGCAGCACGCGGTGCGCGACGCCGTCAACGGTGACGTCGAACAGGTGCGTGAAGAAGCCCGGCTGATGCAGCACGCGGGTGAACTCGAACTTCTCGAGCGAGATGGTGACGGGAGCCTGCTTGCCACCGTAGATGACGGCCGGAATGCGGCCATCACGACGGGTTTGGCGGGCGGTCCCCTTGCCGGCCCGTTCGCGCCCTTCGGCGCCGAGCGGAATGATCTTGGTCATGACGATGCTCCAAAAACGAAAATGGCGCCGGCCTCCAGGGGTGCCGACGCATGGGCGCGGTGCTTAAGCCATCGCGGCCCCACCGTCAAGAGGGCGTCTGATCCGCGCCCCAACCCTCTTGACCCGTCCCGTCAGCGGTTCACCATACACGGACCAACGGCGAGGCTCCCCCCATGCAACGGTCGGCGATGAAGCTCAACGAGATCCACACCTTTGTCGTGGTGGCGGAGGCGCAATCGGTGCAGGACGCTGGGCGGCGGCTGGGGTTGACCCAATCGGCGGTGTCGCGGCTGATTCAGCGGTTGGAGGCGGAATTGGGCGTCACCCTGTTCGACCGCCAGACCAAACCGCTGTCCCTGACCCGCGACGGCGAGGTCGCTTTGTCGCACGCCCGCCGCATCCTGAACGCCGCCACCGATTTTTCCGACGCCTTCGCCGGATCGGTCGAGCCGAAGGGGTTGTTGCGGCTGGGGGTGGCCCATGTGTTGGCCTCGCTGGCCGCCGGGCCGCCGTTGGACGAGCTGCGCGCCGGGTTCCCCGGCCTGACCGTCCGCCTGCATTCCGATTGGAGCAACCCGTTGATGGAGCAGGTGCGCAGCGGCGCGCTGGACGGCGCGGTGGTTCTGCTGTGCGAGGGGCAGTCCCCGCCGGAGGATTTACCCTGTCTGCGTCTGGGCCGCGAGCCGGTCAGCGTCATCGCCTCGGTCGAGCGCGCCGCCGCCGGTCCCTGGAGCCTCGACGCGATGAACCGGGTGGGCTGGGTGCTGCAACCGGACGGCTGCCGCTACCGAAACGCGCTGGGCGTGGCCTTGGCCCCGCTGGGGCAGCGGCCCAACGTGACGGTGGAGGCGTTCGACCAATCGCTGCTGCTGTCGCTGGTGGCGCGCGGAGTCGGGTTCGGGCTGGCCCCCCTGCGCCTGCTGGGTTCCAACAGCGTCGCCGACCGCGTGCGCCCGGTGGAGGCGCCGGACCTGAGGCCGACCGTCACCGTCTGGCTGGTCAAGTCGCGGGTGATCGGGCGGCTGGGCGCGGTGTTCGACCGGCTGGAGGACAGCCTGAATCGGCAATTGACGCAAGACGCCCCGCCCCTGGACGCCGCGCTCTATTCCGCAGCGGAATGATTCACCCACCCATTATGAATTTGTCGGAATTGCGGGGCGGGCCTATCGTCAGCCCATCACCAAACGCGGCGTCCTGACGCGCCCGCGCCCAAGGGAGAGACCCCGTTGACCACCACCACCCCCGCGCGGGAACCGGCGCCGTCCTGGCGGACGCCCGCCCTTGTCGTCGTTTGCGGCTGTTTGATTTCGATGCTGGCCTTTGGCCCACGGTCGAGCATGGGGCTGTTCATCGGCCCGGTGTCGGAGGCCCATGGCTGGGGCCGCGACGTCTTCGCGCTGGCCATGGCCTTTCAAAACATTCTGTGGGGAGTCGGCGGCCCCTTCGCGGGCGCCTTGACCGACCGTTACGGCCCGGCCCCGGTGCTGGCGGGCGGCGGTTTGCTGTACGCCGCCGGGTTGGCGCTGATGCCCTACGCGCAGACCAGCACGGAATTGTATCTGACCGCCGGGGTGTTGATCGGGCTGGGCCTGTCGGGCGCGTCCTTCGGCATCGTCATCGCCGGATTCACCCGGCTGTTGCCCGCTGAAAAGCGCACCTGGTCGATTGGCATCGCCACCGCCGCCGGGTCGATGGGGCAATTCCTGTTCGCGCCGATGGGGCAAGCCTTCATCGCCGGGTTCGGCTGGCAGACGGCGCTGTTGCTGCTGGCTGGCTCCATGCTGTTGGTGCCGCTGTTGGCCGGGGTGTTTCCCGGCCCGCGCGGCATGGCCTCGTCCGGGGCGCCCGCCGTCACCGGGGCCAACATCGGCTATGTCGCGGCGGTGCGCCAAGCCTTCCAGCACCGCAGCTATGTGCTGCTGGTCGCCGGGTTCTTCGTCTGCGGTTTTCAGTTGGCCTTCATCACCACCCATCTGCCGCCCTATCTGACCGCCGCCGGAATCAGCCCGTCGCTGGCCGCCTGGGCGCTGGCCCTGATCGGGTTGTTCAACGTCATCGGCTCCTACAGCTCCGGCGTTTTGGCGGGCAAGGTCAGCAAGCGTTATCTGCTGTGCGCCAATTATTGTTCGCGCGGCGTGGCGACGGCGGCCTTCGTGCTGCTGCCGATTTCGCCGGTGACGGTCATCGCCTATTCCGCCGTAATGGGGCTGTTGTGGCTGTCCACCGTGCCGCCGACCTCCGGTCTGGTCGCCGTGATGTTCGGCACCCGCTATATGGGGACGCTCTACGGCTTCGCCTTTTTCAGCCATCAGGTCGGCGGCTTCCTCGGCGTCTGGCTGGGCGGCGTGCTGTATGAGCGGACGGGATCCTATGACATCGTCTGGTGGCTGAGCGTGGCGCTGGCGATGTTCGCCACCCTCATCAACCTGCCCATCGTCGAACGCCCCGCCCCGTCGCTGGCGGCGTCGGAAGCGAAGGCGTAAGTTGTCACGATGACCCACCCCGCCCACGACGCCCCATCCTCGCTCGGCTCCGGCCATGGCCTCGCCATCGCCTTTTTTGCCGTCGTGCTGGCGGTGTGGGCGGCGGTGATGGCCGCGTCGCTGCGGCAAGCCGCCCTGCCGGACGACACCGACGGCCTGATGCTGGCGGTCTTCCACCCCGGCGCCAGCGAAGACGACGCCTTCCGCGCCATGGTCGCGGCGGGCGGCGAGCCGGTGCGCTCCACCTGGCTCGGCTTCGCCTATGTGGCGCGCGGGCGCGAACCGGGCTTCGTCGGACGGTTGAAGGCCCAAGGCGCGCTCGCCGCCTTCGGCGAACTCCCGGTCGGCCCGACGCTGGGCGGCTGCGCCGCGATGCCGGTGGATGTGGCGAAAATCGCGGCGACGAAGTTGCAGTGAGGAAAAGCGCCTGACGCCGGGTCAGGTGTCGATCTTGACGTTGGGCGAGGACGCGGCGGTCCCGGATTTCAAGGCGTCCATCAGGGATGACAGGTCGGCCTCGGCCTTGTCCGCCGTCGTGGCGGAAGCAACGGACGCGCGCGCCTTGGTGTTGGCGTCCAGCGCCGTTTGCAGCATGGACAAGGCGGATTTGCTTCGGTCAGCCGCCGTCGTCGTGACCGAGGGCTTCGCCGCGATGGCTGGCGGCGTGGCTGTCGCCACCGCAGCCGTCGCCACCGGAGCGTTCGCCGGTTCGGCGGAAGGCGCGCCAGCCTCCGCCGTCAACGCGGCAAGGCTTGGCCCGGCGCGGCCAACGCCGGGAATGTCCACCGACGCGGCAAAGCGTTGAATCGCCTTGCCCAAGGCCGTCTCCTGACCGTTGCCGCCCCCTTCCATGGCCTTGAAGGCTTCGATCAGCTTGTTTTTGGCGTCGGCCCCCTTGCCCGCGCTGACGTCGCTGGCGAACTCCAACATCCCGTCACCGCCGATCTGGTCCTTCAGAGCTGTGTTGAAACCCTCGACGGCCTTTTTCCAGCCCGCCGCCAACGCATCCTGCATGAGCGGAGCGCCCGCCGCACCGTCATTCGCCTGTTTGAGGGCCACGTCGAAGCCCGCCTGCGGTTCCGCCATCATGGCCTGAAAGCCAGCCGTGTCGACCTCGTTCCGGCCAATAGCCGACATCGCGGCGGTCAGGCTCGTGTTGAAATCCGCCCGCGCCGCGCCCAGCTTTTGCGAGTGATCCCGCATCGCCGTTTCGGCCTTGGTGTAGGTGGCCAGAATGGCTTGGTCTTCCACATCCCTTGGCCGGGTTTCGGCGTATCGGCCAAAGGCGCCGTCGGTCGCGGCGGCGCGCAGGCCAAGCGCAACCTCCTCCGCGCTCATGCTGCCGCTGGACACCAGCTTTTCCAGCATTCCCTTTCCCTTTTGGTCCAAAAGGGAAAACATGTCGGCTGCCACGCCCTTCAGCGATTGCCCCAACGGACTGACGGACACGCTGTCCCCGCCCGCCGCCTTGGCCCGGACCACCTCAGACGAATCACCGTGGGACGGGACCGCAACCGGCTTCCAAGACCCACCGACCGACGTTGTCTTGCCAACGCCGAACACCGAAACGTTCATTGCAGCCCCTCCCGAAATCCATGGGTTGGAACGCACAAGCGCGCACAACCGTGGATTTATCGTTAGGACCAGGGGTTAAGGAAGGCAATTACCCATTTTGTCATAGAAAATCCCTTACAATCCGAAGTGTTCAGCGCTGTTTTTGTTGCCCCCTTGCGTCCTTTCAGAACCATAATTTTAACTGTATGGTTTCAGAAACGCCCAGATCGATCTTCCAACCGATCCGGCGAACCGGGCTTCGTCGGGCGGCTGAAGGCCCAAGGCGCGCTCGCCGCCTTCGGCAAACTCCCGGTCGGCCCGACCCTGGGCGGCTGCGCCGCGATGCCGGTGGATGTGGCGAAAATCGGGGCGACGAAGTTGCAGTGAGGGGAAGATTTTTGGGACACAGATGAACACAGATAGACACAGATTTTGGGGGATGCAGGGGGGAGATGGCTGCGGTTAGGGTGGGTGAGAGCGCTGCTTTGTCGATTGTCGGAGCAGGTTCTGACCCAATGCGGTCGTTAACAACTTAATCTTTTCCCTAGAGTCGAATGGTCTGATGTCTTTGGACAAATGCGATTGGGTCAGAGGCTCTATGCCTGACCTTATCTAACATTTATGGCTCTGGATTTAGAGCACCGTATCGAATACAGTTCATCAATGACCAATGACTCACCGATCCGCGTTCTGCAGGAAGCTAATCTGCAAAGCCTCACCCAGATACGCGATGAGATTAAAAGCCTTTTTTCTCGATACGGCTCTGATTCGCTGGAATCAACCGAGACACTAAAGAATCTTTTCTCATATCTTTCGTCAAGAAATCAAGCTGTTTCATTTCTCATAAGCCACGGATATTCATGGGATGCTGAAATTATACTTAGATCATTTTATGAGACAGCCGCAAAGATATTGCTAATTTGCTTTGCGGAGGATGATGACAAAGACATACTTATCAACGAGTTTTGGAACGGTTTGGGTTCAATAAACGACCGGAAGAGGGCGCGTAAAGCTGCTTATGCTGAGCAAATTTTCGAGACAGACAGCATGTCTGCTTCAATATTCTCTGCGCTGCAGGACGATGGTACTTTCAATTTACAAGCCGATGGATCAAAGCTACAACGGAAGCGGCTCGAACAAAAATGGTCATTTTCAGAAATTATTGAGCAATTGGATCGACAAAATATTAATGGGAAACCATTAAAAGGAATCAAGTCGTTGCTTCACATATATGGAGTGGCTAGCCATTTAGAGCATCGAGCGCTTAATCTGGCGCATATCCAGCGTGCTTGAGGTAGTTCCAGCATTCCTCATGCGTATAGAGGTCACAGATGGAGCCGACGGCATTCCAGAGTTCCTCAATGGTGCGTGCGCCGATGCGTCGGAGATGGGCCTTGAGCTTGGCGAAGGCCATCTCGATGGGGTTGAGGTCGGGGCTGTAGGGGGGCAGAAAAAGGAACCAGGCTCCTTTTTCTTTGAGGATGGCTTTGGCCTTTTCGCTTTTGTGGCTGGACAGGTTGTCGAGGATGACGACGTCGCCCGGTCGCAGGGTGGGGGCAAGCTGAGTCTCGACATAGGTTTCGAAGAGAACCTTGTTCATCGCGCCCTTGATGATCCAGGGGGCGGTAAGGCCATCGCAACGCAAGGCGGCGATGAAAGTCTGGGTTCCCCAATGGCCGAATGGCGCTTTTGCCTTGAACCGCTGGCCGCGCTTGGCTCGCCCGCGCAGCCGGGTCATCTTGGTGGTGGTGGCGGTTTCGTCGAGGAACACCAACCGATCCGGTTCCTCGCGCATCCGGGGCTGGCGGTGGTTTCGCCACGTCCGACGGTCATCAGCGACATCAGCGCGACCGGCTTCGGTCGCCAGCACTGTTTTTTTTGACGGTGAAGCCGCTGGCGATCAGGAAGCGCGACAGCGAGGCGGGGTGAGCCGTGACCCCGCGCTCGGCTTTCAGCTTGGCCGCCAGTTCCGGCATGGTGATGTCGCCCTGCGCCTCCACCCAACCGATCAGAAGCGCGGCGTGGGGAGCCAGTTTGCCGCCTCCCGGCGGACGTCCTTGCCGCGCTGGTTCCAGCGATCCCGTCGTCGCCATCCGCTGGGCAAGGCGGATGCTCATGCTGGCGCTCACGTCAAACCGACGCGCCGCTGCCCGGCGTGACCCGCCTTGCTCGATCTCACCGTAAATCCGAACACGAAGATCCGACGAATAGCTCTGACCCATGTTTCACCTCCAACTACCGTGAATCATGGCGAAAAAACAAACGCAAGCCTTCGATTCAGATTTCACGCGCGATACTCTAATTCATGCCGATCAGGCTGCAATGGATTTGATGCATGATCGAGCAACCCGAGATCTGGGCGAACGGAAAATTCTTGAAGCTGCTCACGTTGCCCGGATTATGAGCGATCAAGTTAGTATTGCATGGTTTTGTGCCGATGCACTTCGCCAACATTTTCGAGGAGATTTTTCAGATAGCATCAAGATGCGCGAAGCATTCAAAAAATTTTCGCAGCTAAGTGAACCGTTCCACACGAATTTTTCTGAAAATCAACGAGATTTCTACGCTTCTCGTCAAGACAATGCAAAACAACACCCTATTAAATAGATTTCATTTGGCGCACAGCCAATGTCCGCTCTTTGCGCAAAGCAGACCTTCACCAACCCAAACCGCCAACACCCATCCCCATCCATCTGTGTCTATCTGTGTTCATCGGTGTCAAAAAACAAAACCCCTCCCCCGCGTGACCACGGGGAAGGGGATTCGCTTTTCTCAATCCCAATCGGCCAAAAAGCCGACCGCGATCAATACATGTGCTGGCCGCCGTTGACCGACAGGGTCGAGCCGGTCATGAAACCGTTGTCGTCGGCGACGAGATACAGCACCGCCTTGGCGATTTCCGACGCGCGGCCCAGACGGCCGACCGGGATGCGGGCGACGATCTTTTCCAGCACGTTGGCGGGGACCGCGCGCACCATGTCGGTGTCGATGTAGCCCGGCGCGATGGCGTTCACGGTGATGCCCTTGGCGGCGCTTTCCTGCGCCAGGGCCTTGGTGAAGCCATGGATGCCCGACTTGGCGGCGGCGTAGTTGACCTGACCGTACTGACCGGCCTGACCGTTCACCGAGCCGATGTTGACGATGCGGCCAAAATTCCGCTCGCGCATGCCGTCGATGACGTTGCGGCACATGTTGAAGCAGGAGGACAGGTTGGTGTGGATCACCGCTTCCCACTGCTCATAGGTCATGCGGTGCATGACGCCGTCGCGGGTGATGCCCGCGTTGTTGACGAGGACGTCGACCGGGCCGAGATCGGCCACGATCTTGGCGAGGCCGTCCTTGCAGGCCTCAAAGCTCGACACGTCGAACTTGTAGGCCGGGATGCCGGTGCGGGCGGTGAATTCCTTCGCCGCTTCGTCGTTTCCGGCGTAGGTGGCGGCGACGCTGTAACCGGCGTCTTTCAGGCCGACGGCGACCGCCTCGCCAATGCCGCGAGTGCCACCCGTAACGACTGCAACACGAGCCATGGTATTTCTCCCCAGTTTCTGTTTGGTTTGTTTGGTTGGCTTGTTTTTGTTCTTGGAACCCCCACACCCAGCGTCGTCAGAACCACGCGCGAGACGGATGCGGGTCGAACCGTCGCCCCGATTGAGGCGACGGCCCGGTGTCTTGCTTAGTCGCGCTCAACGCAGAGCGCGATGCCCATGCCGCCGCCGATGCACAGCGTGGCGAGGCCCTTCTTGGCGTCGCGCTTCTGCATTTCGAACAGCAGCGTCGTCAGAACGCGCGCGCCCGAGGCGCCGACCGGGTGGCCGAGCGCGATGGCGCCGCCGTTGACGTTGACCTTGCTGAGGTCCCAGCCCAGGTCCTTGTTGACCGACAGCGCCTGAGCGGCGAACGCCTCGTTCGCTTCGATCAGGTCGAGGTCGTCCACGGTCCAACCGGCCTTCTTCAGCGCCAGACGCGACGCCGGGATCGGACCCGTGCCCATGACCGACGGATCGACGCCAGCGGTCGCCCACGACACGATGCGGGCCAGCGGGGTGACGCCGCGCTTGGCGGCGTTCTCGGCGCTCATCAGCACCAGGGCGGCGGCGCCGTCGTTGATGCCCGAGGCGTTGCCAGCGGTGACGGTGCCGTCCTTGGAGAAGGCCGGGCGCAGCTTGGCCAGCGATTCCGCCGTGGTGCCATGCTTGGGATACTCATCGTCCGACACGACGACGTCGCCCTTGCGGCCCTTGATCGTCACCGGAACGATTTCGTCCTTGAAACGACCGGCCTTCTGGGCGGCTTCAGCCTTCTGCTGCGAGGCGGCGGAGAAGGCGTCCTGCTCCTCACGGGTCAACTGCCACTGGGTGGCGATGTTTTCCGCCGTGGTGCCCATGTGGTAGCCCTTGAAGGCGTCGGTCAGGCCATCGACCAGCATGGTGTCGACCAGCGACGCCGTGCCCATCTTGGTGCCGTTGCGCATGTGCATCGTGTGCTGCGCCTGGCTCATGCTCTCCTGGCCACCGGCGACGATGATGTCGGCGTCGCCGTTCTTGATCGCCTGGAAGCCGAGCGCGACGGCGCGCAGGCCCGAACCGCAGAGCTGGTTGATGCCGAACGCGGTCGCTTCGACCGGAATGCCCGAATTCACAGCGGCCTGACGGGCCGGGTTCTGCCCCTGACCGGCGGTCAGAATCTGACCCAAAATGACCTCGTTGACTTCCGCCGCGTCGGTTTTGGCGCGGGCCAGCGCCTCACGGATCGCGGTCTCGCCCAGAACATGGGCGGGAACGGCGCTGAGGGCGCCGTTGAAGCTGCCGATGGGCGTGCGCGCGGCACCGGCGATGACAACCACGGTCATGGTAACGCTCCTCGATATGGGACGGTTTTATTATGGCGCTGGTGGAACGCTTGCAGTGAAGACACCTTAAAGTGTGAAAGCGGCCCAATGCAAGATGTCACAACGACCCCGGCTATCCTGTCGCAGCGAGCCAATCGGCCAATGGCCGCCACACCCCGGTCTCCGCTCCGGCGCTCACCACCATGCCAATATGACCCAATGGCGGCACGATCATTTCGGCGCCGGGTATCACTTTTGGCAGAGCCATCGCCGAGGCGGGCGGCACGATGCGGTCACGCTCGGGGATTAGGGCCAGCGTCGGCACGCGGATGCGCGACGGATCGACCGGCAGGCCGCCGACCAGCCAGTTGCCCGTGACCGTGTCGTTGCGCCCATACCAACCGGCCAGCGCGTCGCGCGCCACCGCCGCGACCAACGGCACGCCGTCGTTCAACCAATCCTCCAACGCGACGAAGGCGACGGCGGCGCGGCTGGCCGGATCCATGCGCGCGAACTGGCCGAACTTCTTCAGCGCCAGCATCGGATCCAATTGGGTGAACAGCGCCTGAAGGGCGTCGGTCGGCAACTCCCCCCAATGGTCCAGCGCCGGGCCGAAGGGTTGGAACAGGGCGGCGGCGCGCTTGGCCGTGGTCGCGTCCTCCGCGTGGAAATCCCAGGGCGTCGCCAGCAGGCCCAACCCCGCCACCGCCTTTGGACGGCGCAACGCCAGCGCCGTGGTCAACAACCCGCCCATGCAATAGCCGACGATGGGAACCGGGCGCCCGGTCTCCTCGACGATGGCGTCGAGCGCGCGCTCCAGACGCCCGGCGATGTAGTCGGTCAGGGTGAAGCGGCGCTCCAGCGGCCCCGGCGTTCCCCAATCAATCAGCAGCGGACGGACGCCATGCCCGGCCAGCCAGCGCATCAGGCTTTTGCCCGGCGACAGATCCAAGATGTAATGACGGTTGACCAGCGACGGCACGAACAAGGCCGGGCGCCCGCCCGGCGGGCCGTAATCCAGCAGGCGCGTCGCCCCTTCGCGCCAAACCACCGGCGGGTCGGGCAAATCGCGGTGGTAGGGATGTTGGCGGTAACGCTCGATCCCGGTCAGCACCGAATCGATCCGCCGCCGCATCTCGCGGTCCACCGCGTGGCGCAGATCCTCAGCGCCCTGGGGCTGGCTTTCGGCGTGGGCGAACTGTTGGCGCAGCTCCTCCGCCCGCTGGCGCAGCGGCGGCTTCCATGGCAGCAAGCCGCTCTTCAAGAGCGGCAATCCGCCCGAGGAGCTGAGCAACATCGCCAGCACCGTGTTCAGATGCAGGCTGAGCGGGCGCGGCCCCCGGCGCAGCGGCGCGCCATCCGCCCGGCGCGCCGTCATCGGTGGACTCCCTTGCGGAGCGGGGGGCGGGCTGCGGCCATGCGGAATAGGGCGCCGGGTTCATGGGCTGCGGGGTGACGGGCGGGCGCGGATCCCAGCCGGTTCCGGGCGACCCGGAAAAAGCGAAACCCGCCGGTCCGAAGGCGAAGGGCGCCATCGCCGCCGCTCCCTGCCCCATCATCTGGAAAAGCCGGGCCATCATATCGGCCGCTTCAGGATCGGCGGCGGTCGCCGCCCATTGATCCTGCCACAGGTCCAGATAGCGGCGCGCCAGCGTTTCCAAAGACGGAATGTCGGAGTCGGACGGGTCGGCCATGACCCGCACTATAGGCAATCCGGCGACCGCTTGACCAGCGCCGGATGCTGCGGTCCTGAAAACGTCATCAACACGCAAAGGGCGAAACGCCGCCGCGCGCCGACGTCCAGCCCGCCCCCGCGACCGCATGACGCGGCGCAACGCTGGACAAATTGCTATCCCTTCGAGTAGTCCTAGGGACGGATCGATTTCCGCCGCACGTCCCTTCTTGAAAGATTACGCGATGGCCGACAAGGAAGACCAGAAGTCCGCTCCGATCACGATCAAGAAGTACGCCAACCGGCGGCTCTACAACACGGCCACCAGCAGCTATGTGACGCTCGATCACCTCTGTCAGATGGTTAAGGACGGGTTGGATTTCGTGGTCTATGACGCCAAGACCGGCGAGGACATCACCCGTTCCGTCCTGACGCAGATCATCGTGGAAGAGGAAAGCAAGGGGCAGAATTTGCTGCCCATCAGCTTCCTGCGCCAGTTGATCGGCTTCTACGGCGACAACATGCAGTGGGTGGTGCCGCGCTATCTGGAATATTCGATGCAGTCCTTCTCGCGCAATCAGGATCAGGTGCGCGATTATTTCCAGAACACCATCGGCGGCATCTTCCCCTTCGGTCGCCTGGACGAGGTGAGCAAGCAGAATTTGGCGATGTTCGAGCGCGCCATGCGCATGTTCACGCCCTTCGGACCGACCGGCGCGGGCGAGGAGCCTCCGGCCCCCAACGCCCGCCCCGCCGGGCCGACGCAGCCGGGACCGACCTTCGACGAGTTGCAGAAGCAGATCGACGCCTTGCAAAAGCAGATCGCCAGCATCGCCATTCCGGGCAAGCCCGAGAGCAAGTGACGGCGGCAAGCGACGGCGGCGGACGGCGGAACGGTCCAGACGCGCGCAAGAGCAGGAACAAGGGCGGGGCCAAGCACCCCGCCCTTTTTTGTTGCGCGCCTGACCGGGCAAGCGCACCGTTCCGGGGGACCAAGGGACATTGAGGGGCAGCGTTTTCTTCCACAGCGCCGGAGCGGCGCCGACCATGAAGGAATCGACGATGACCACCGAACTGACCGTCACCATCACGCTCAACGCCAGCGATCACGCCGACGTCGCCCAGTTCGAGGCGACGCTTCGGGATTGGTTGCTGCGCCAGCCGACCGTAACCCGGATGACGCTGGGCGAACCGGGCCTTCCGGACGACCATGCCTGGCGCCCGTCGCAAAAGACCACGCTCAGCACCGGGCTGTGCAACCCCTTCGCCCCGTGACCCAAAGCCGTCAGGGACGATCCGGTCGCGTGTGAAGGGGGCGCGGTCGAGAATACTCCGCTGACGATCCGCTCAATCAGGGGAACTCCGCACAGGGATTCCATCAATTGTGCGGAGTTGGAAATCGGCGCCTCCTGTGTCTTGACGGAACGCAGATCGGGGGGATCGACCAAAGAGAACAGGCAAATCTCCTCTTCCGCCACGCGGCCCCTTCCCTCAGCGCCCGGATTGCCCATATCATCCCTATATGAGAGCGCAGAGATTTATCAGGCTGCGCCGAGACGACATTTGATTGAGACCATGGGCGATTCGGACAAGCACGACAACGACGGCCCCAACAGCGGCGTGGTCATCAAGACCAAGCCGAAAACGAAAAAGCCGTCGATGTACAAGGTGTTGATGCTGAACGACGATTACACTCCGATGGAGTTCGTCGTTCTCGTTCTCGAACGTTTCTTCGCGAAGTCTCGCGAGGAAGCGACACGGATCATGCTGCATGTGCACCGTCGAGGCGTGGGGTTGTGCGGCGTGTTCACCTATGAGGTGGCGGAGACGAAAGTCACGCAGGTGATGGACTTTGCGCGCCAGAACCAGCATCCGCTGCAATGCACGTTAGAGAAGGACTAGACCCATCCATGCTGTCGCGTAACCTGGAACAGACGCTGCATCGGGCACTGGCCCACGCGAACGAGCGCAGGCACGAATACGCGACGCTCGAACATCTGCTTCTCGCGTTGACAGAAGACTCCGATGCCACCGCCGTCTTGCGCGCTTGCGGAATCGATTTGGACCGCCTGCGCGCCGAACTGACCGAATACATCGACAACGAGCTTGCGAACCTTATCACGAGCAGGCCCGACGACGCCAAGCCGACGGCTGGCTTCCAGCGGGTGCTGCAACGTGCGGCCATCCACGTCCAGTCTTCGGGGCGTGAGGAGGTGACGGGCGCCAACGTGCTCGTCGCCCTGTTCTCGGAACGCGAGAGCCACGCGGTTTACTTCCTGCAAGAGCAGGAAATGACCCGGTTCGACGCGGTGAACTATATCTCTCACGGAATCGCGAAGGCTCCAGGCCGCACGGAAACCAAGCGGGTCTCGGGCGCCGACGACGAGGCGGCGGCGGAGAAGGTCGTGAAAAAAGGCAGCGAAGCGCTCGACGCGTATTGCGTCAATCTGAACAAGAAGGCCGCCGGTGGGAAGATCGACCCGCTGATCGGACGGGAGCAGGAGGTCGAACGGACCATCCAGATCCTGTGTCGGCGCTCGAAAAACAACCCGCTCTATGTCGGCGATCCTGGCGTCGGCAAGACCGCCATCGCCGAGGGGCTGGCCCGCCGCATCGTCCAGAACGAGGTGCCGGAGGTTCTGCGCAACGCCACCATCTTCGCGCTCGACATGGGCGCGCTGCTGGCCGGCACGCGCTATCGCGGCGATTTCGAGGAGCGGCTGAAGGCCGTCGTCTCGGAGTTGGAGGCGACCGAAGGCGCGGTTCTGTTCATCGACGAGATCCACACGGTGATCGGCGCCGGGGCGACCTCCGGCGGGGCGATGGACGCCTCGAATCTGCTGAAACCGGCCTTGGCGTCGGGCGCGCTGCGCTGCATCGGCTCGACCACCTACAAGGAATACCGCACCTATTTTGAGAAGGACCGGGCGCTGGTCCGCCGCTTCCAGAAGATCGACGTCAACGAGCCATCGATCGAGGACGCGATCAAGATTCTCCAGGGCCTGAAGCCCTATTACGAGAAGCATCACAAGGTCAGCTACACCGCCGACGCCATCCGCTCCGCCGTGGAGCTGTCGGCGAAATACATCGGCGACCGCAAGCTGCCCGACAAAGCCATCGACATCATCGACGAGGTCGGGGCGGCGCAGATGCTGCTGCCTGAGAACAAGCGCAAGAAGAAGATCGGCGTGAAGGACGTGGAGGCGGTGGTCGCCAAGATCGCCCGCATCCCGCCGAAATCGGTCAGCCGCGACGACAAGGAAACGCTCCTCAATCTGGAACGCGACCTGAAAACCATGGTGTTCGGCCAGACCAAGGCCATCGACGCCCTGGTGTCGGCGATCAAGCTGGCGCGGGCCGGTTTGCGCGAACCGGAAAAGCCCATCGGCAATTACCTGTTCATCGGTCCGACCGGCGTCGGCAAGACCGAGGTGGCGCGCCAACTCGCCCTGACCTTGGGCATCGAGCTGACCCGCTTCGACATGTCCGAATATATGGAGCGACACACCGTGTCGCGCCTGATCGGCGCCCCGCCGGGTTATGTCGGCTTCGACCAGGGCGGCATGCTGACCGACGCCATCGACCAGCACCCGCATTGCGTCCTGCTGCTCGACGAGATCGAGAAGGCCCACCCGGATCTGTTCAACATCCTGTTGCAGATCATGGATCACGGCAAGCTGACCGACCACAACGGCAAGATCGTCGATTTCCGCAACGTCATCCTCGTCATGACGTCGAACGCCGGGGCCGCCGACATGGCCAAGCCGGTGATCGGCTTCGAGCGGGATCGTCGGGTCGGCGAGGACATGGAAGCGGTGGAGAAGCTGTTCACGCCGGAATTCCGCAACCGGCTGGACTCGATCATCCCCTTCGCTCCGCTGAGCCAGGAGGTCATCAGCCGCGTGGTGGACAAGTTCATCATGCAGATGGAAGCCCAGTTGGAAGACCGGGGCGTGTCCATCGAGTTGAACGACGAAGCCCGCGACTGGTTGGGCAAGAAGGGCTACGACCCGCTGTATGGCGCCCGTCCGCTGGGCCGGGTGATTCAGGAATACATCAAGAAGCCGCTGGCCGAAGAGCTTCTGTTCGGCAAGCTGACCAAGGGCGGGTTGGTCAAGGTCACGGTGAAGGACGGCAAACCCTTCTTTGAATACGCCGAGGGCAACCGCGCCAAGCGCAGTTCCAGCGACGATGATGAAGAGGGCCTGGTCAGCGAAATGGCCGAGTGATCGGACAACCATCGCGCCGATACGACGAAAGGGGGCCTTGCGGCCCCCTTTTTTATTGTCCGGCGGCGTTTTAGCGCGTCTTTTGCGGCGCACACCCGATGAGCGGCGTTTCCCCGCCCTTGCCACCTGCGCTATGGTCGGGGCCATGATCGAACCCGTCCCGCACATCGCCTTTCCCGCCCTGCCCGCTCCCGACGCGCTGCGCATGGCCTTCGTCTGCGCGGACACCGAAGAGGCGCGCGCGGCGCGGACGCGGCTGGTCCACCGCTATGGCAACGCGCCGCTGACCGACGCCGACGTCATCATCGCGCTGGGCGGCGACGGCTTTTTGCTGGAAACCCTGCACCGGGCGCTGGGGCTGAACCGGGAACGGCCCTTGCCGGTCTATGGCATGAATCGCGGTTCGGTCGGCTTCCTGCTGAACGCCTACCGCGAGGATGAGATCGCCGAACGGGTTTCCGCCTCCCAGCATGTCCAGCTCAACCCGCTGCGGATGGTCGCCACGCGGGTGAATGGCGAGCGGGTCGAGGCGCTGGGCATCAACGAGGTGTCGTTGCTGCGCGAAACCCGGCAGGCCGCCAAGCTGCGCATCACCGTGGACAAGGTGGTGCGGTTGCCGGAGTTGATCTGCGACGGCGCCCTGGTCGCCACCCCCGCTGGCAGCACCGCCTACAATTTGTCGGCCCACGGCCCCATCGTGCCGCTGGGCGCCGGGGTTCTCGCCCTGACGCCGATCAGCGCCTTCCGCCCCCGGCGCTGGCGCGGCGCCCTGTTGCCCCACACCGCCAAGATCATTTTCGACATTCTGGACGAGGGCAAACGCCCGGTCAGCGCGGTGGCCGACTTCACCGAGGTGCGCGAGGTTCTGCGGGTCGAGGTGCAGGAATGCCGCGACGTCGCCCTGACCCTGCTGTTCGACCAGGAGCTGAATTTCGAGGAACGCATCCTCAAGGAACAGTTCGCCCCCTGATGGAGCGGCGGCCACCCAATCCGTTCTGAACACCCTGGCCCGCGCCGCCGAGGGCGTCTCAATCATTGCGACGGTGCATGTCCATTTGTCGGCCTTGATCGGTCTGGCGGCCTTCGCCCAAGGGGTGATTTTCGGCCTGCTGCACCGCCGTCACCGCAGCGTCAGCGGCGTCGCCCTGGCCCATTTCTTGTTTGGCGCCTTTTCGCTGAGCGTTCTTGGACTCGATCACATTCTTTATTGGGCAAAATAGGCCCCATCACTGTTCAAAACAGAACTCCATGTCGTCAATCAAAACGCGCCAATTTGTCGCCCCAACAACAGTCGATCCGGTTGATCCCCAGATTTTCATTTTTGATGAAGAAATGATATGCATACTTCTTATGCTGGGAGAACCCGGCATAGTTTGATAATATTACGAAAACAGTGAGGAAACAATGTTCTCAAACCTCCGCATCGGCGCGCGTCTGGCGATTGGCTTCGGGTTGATCGTCGCTCTGGCCATCGCGCTTGGGCTGGTGGCGGAAACCAGCGCGGAGCGGTTGAGCGACCTCACGGCCAAGCTGTACCGGCACCCCTTCGCCGTCACCAACGCTTTGGCCAACGCCAAGACCGAAATCATCGCGATGCACCGCTCGATGAAGGACGTCGCGCTGGCCAAGTCGCAGGCCGACATCGACAAGGCCGCCGCCGACGTGAACGCGCGGGAAAAGGCCGCTTACCAGCATTTCGACATGGTAAGCGAACGCTTCCTCGGCGACAAATCCGACGTCGAGGCGGCGCGGAAAGCCTTCGCCGACTGGAAGCCGATCCGCGACGAGGTGATTCGCCTGATGAGCGCTGGAAAGCCGGACGAGGCCGCCGCGATCACCAAGGACAAGGGCGCGCGCCAAGTGGCCGAAGCCGACAGCCGCCTGCAAAAGCTGAGCGACTTCTCGCACAACAAGGCGACGTCCTTCATGCAGAACGCCCAGGCGGTCAGCGATCAGGTGGAGGCGACCATCTACGGCTCGCTGTTCGCTCTGGTACTGCTCAGCGCCGCCATCGCCGTCGTCATCACGCGGAGCATCTCCCACCCGGTCAACGCCATGACCGGCGTGATGGGCGCGTTGAGCCGCAACGAGTTGACTGTCGCCATCCCCTACGCCGAGCGGGGCGACGAGGTCGGGCTGATGGCGAAGTCGGTCGCCCATTTCAAAGACCAGTTGATCCGCGTCCACACGCTGGAAGCCGAACAGGAGGAACGCCAGCGCCAGGCCCGCGCCGACCATCTGGCCTCCATGCGCCAACTGGCCGACAGTTTTGAAAGCAGCGTCGGCAAGGTGGTGCAGACCGTCACCTCCGCCTCCACCGAGCTTCAAGCCGCCGCCAGCCAGATGGCCTCGACCGCCGACCACACCAGCCATCAGGCCACCATCGTCGCCGCGTCCGCGCAAGAGGCGTCGAGCAACGTGCAGACGGTGGCGTCGGCCACCGAAGAGCTGTCGGCCTCGATCAGCGAGATCACCGGGCAGGTCCAACGCTCGCAAAGCGTCGCCACCCGCGCCCGCGACGAGGCGGCATCGACGACCCGCCACATCCGCGCTTTGTCCGACAACGTCAGCAAGATCGGTGAGATCGTCAACCTCATCAACGCCATCGCCAGCCAAACCAACCTGTTGGCGCTGAACGCCACCATCGAAGCCGCCCGCGCTGGAGAGGCTGGCAAGGGCTTCGCCGTCGTGGCGAGCGAGGTCAAGGGGTTGGCCAGCCAGACCGCCAAGGCGACGGAGGAAATCAGCAGCCAGATTTCCGCCGTGCAGGACGGCACCAACCACGCGGTTCACGCCATCGACAGCATCAGCAAGGTGATCGGCGAGATGGGCGACATCAGCGCGTCGGTCGCGGGCGCGGTGCAGCAGCAGATGAGCGCCACGGCGGAAATCGCCCGCAACGTCGAACAGGCCGCCGTCGGCACCAACGACGTGTCGGCGAACATCGCCGCCGTCGAACACGCCGCCCGCGACACCGGCGCCGCCGCCACCCAGATCAGCGGCTCGTCGTCTGACCTGTCCAAGCAGGCCGAATATCTGCACGAGGAGGTCGCCCGCTTCCTCGCCACCGTCCGCCAAGGCTGACCCGACGCGCCCGCCCTACTCCGCCGCCTGACTCAGCAATCGGTCGGCGGCGTAGACGGCGATGCGCCCGATCAGGCCGTCGATCGCCGCCTTGAGCGCGGCGAAACCCTCGTGCCGCTCCAGCGTCTCTTCGTTCATGTAGAGGCGGCGGTTGATCTCCAACTGGATCGAATGACGGCCCCGCGCCGGATCACCGTAGCGCGCCACCAGTTCCACCCCCTTGTAAGGGTTGTTCAGCGCCACCCGATAGCCATAGCCGCGCAGCGTGTCCGCCACCAGTTGGACGAAGCCCGCCTCGCTGGTCGCGCCGTCGCGGTCGCCGATGACGAAGTCGGCCAGCACCGGCTCGGCGGCGCTTGAGCCGGACAGCCCCAGAACAGACGGCATGGAGTGGCAGTTGACGTGCCAGACCGCGCCAAAGCGTCCGGCCAGCCCGTCGAGAATCTGGCTCATCTGGCTGTGGTAGGGCCGGTAATAGCGCCCGATCCGCTCCTCCACATCGGCGACCGACAGCTTGCCGTCATACAGCGGCAAGCCGGGTCGCAGCAGGCTGCGAATCAGCCCGGCCCCGACCGCGCTGCGCCCGGTCGGATTCAGCGGAGCGGGCCAAGCCTCGTCGAGCAACGCCGGGTCGATGTCGTCCACCGCGCGGTTGACGTCGATGCACACACGGGGAAACAGCGCGCACAGCAGCGTCGCGCCATGATCGGGGGCGCTGGCGAACAGCTCCTCGACATGGCTGTCCTCGGCGTGGCGCAGCAACCCCAGCGGACAGGCGAAACGGATGTCGGGCGGGTAAACCCGTCCGCTGTGCGGCGAATCGAACAGGATGGGCAAACGCCGCCCCGGCGGATCGTTGCGGACCAGAACGTCCTCGATCACCAAACTCATGCCAGCCTTCCCGTCCGCATTCCCGACCGACCCGCGACGCTGCGCCGCAACACGTCGACCGCCCCTATAACCCAAGCGTCAACCCGTCGTCGATGCGAAATCGTCACACGGACGCCGCCAAACCGCAACAGAGTCGAAACCATCGCGGAGCCAAGACGGCCCGGCTCGCCCCACTGGCGCGGCGGCGTTCGCTTCGCCATACTGGCGACTCCAGGCAACCATGCCGAGCCGACCTCGTGACCGACCCTCTGTTCGCCCCCATCGAGCTGACGCCGCCCGACATCGCGCCCCACCGGCGCGGCAACACGGGGATCGAGCACGTCACCAGCCTGACCTCGGAGGAGCCGGGGCCGCATGTCGTGCTCAACGCGCTGGTGCATGGCAACGAGATTTCCGGGGCCATCGCGCTCGATTCCCTGTTGCGCCTGCGGCTGAAACCCCGGCGCGGGCGGCTGACCTTCGTGTTCGCCAACACCGATGCCTATCGGTTGTTCGACCGGCAAAACCCCTACGCCTCGCGCTTCATCGACGAGGATTTCAACCGGATCTGGTCGCCCGAGCATCTCGACGGGCGGCGCGACAGCGCCGAACTGCGCCGCGCCCGGCAATTGCGCCCGGTCTATCAATCCGCCGACCTGCTGCTCGACCTGCATTCGATGACCGCCGACACCGCGCCGCTGACCCTGTGCGGACGGACCACGCGCGGGCGCGATCTGGCGTTGGGGTTGGCTCATCCGGCCTGGGTGGTCGCCGACGACGGCCACGCCGGGGGGCGGCGGTTGATCGATTTCGGCGCCTTCGCCGAACCAGAGGGCGCGCGCACGGCGATCCTGGTGGAATGCGGCCAGCATTGGCGGGCCGACACCGCCGTCGTCGCGCTGGAAAGCTGCCTGCGCCTGCTGCGCGGGTTGGAGATGATCGACGAGTCGGTGGGGCCGCGCTTGCTGCCGCGCGCCGATCCGCAACGGCTGGTCGACATCACCGACGTCATCACGGCGGACAGCGACCTGTTCCGCTTCACCGCCCCCTTCGCCGGGTTGGAAGTGATCGGACGGGCCGGAACCACCATCGGCTGGGACGGCGACCGGGCGATCCGCACCCCCTACGACGATTGCGTCCTCATCATGCCCGCGCGCCGGGTCAAGGCCGGACAGACCGCCGTGCGGCTGGGGCGAATCGTGACGCTCTGAAAATCCGCAAGCCCCCTCCCCGGCCCTCCCCCGCGTTGCGGGAGAGGGAGGCTTGAGCCTTGTCGAGCAGCGGCGGAGTTCCCTCTCCCGCGCAGCGGAGGAGGGTTAGGGAGGGGGCGAAACGCTGAGGGGGGCGCCGTTCACTTCGCCGCCGGTTTTCCCTTGGTCCATTGGGCGTTGGCGCTGAACAACGGCACGGTGGAGATCGACATTTTGGCCGAGGCGTTCGTCACCTGACGGCTGTAAACGACGTAAACCAGCGTGTCGTTGACGCGGTCATAGATGCGCCGGATCGCCACCGATTTGAAGATCAGGCTTTTGCGTTCGGAAAACACCTCTTCGCCCTTGGGCGACAATTCGATGTCGCCGACCGTCACCGCCCCGGTCTGGCGGCAAGCGATGGAGGCGTTGGACGGATCCTCGAACCAATTGCCCTTGGACAGCCGGTCGATCAGGCTGCGGTCGAAATCGACCAGATGGCAGGTGACGCCCTTCACCTTCGGATCCTCGACGGCCTGGATTTCCAACCCGTTGCCGGTCCAGTCGTTGGAAAAGCGCCCGACCACGGAATCGGCGGCGGCGGGACGGGCGAGGCTCGCCACCGCCAGCGCGGCCAGCAAGGCAAAGGACGACAGGCTGCGCATGACGGGGAAAACTCCCTGCGACTCCAGGAAAAGCGCTGGTGTCGCCTCTTAGGCTCAATCGTTATACGAATTGGGACGATACGCTGCACATGATGAACAGGCAAGTGACCTGAGGAATCGCAAAAAACTCCAGCCAACAAACCTCTCAACGTCACACATCAACAGTTGGCGCATGAAGAATACAGAGTGCGCCTGCGCCTCAGCCTGCGTCGCTGATCACACTAGAAAGATGGCTCTGGGCCGAATCGTTTCACCGCACACCCAAAATGACAAGGGCGCTCCTCGTCCCCGGCAGCGACGCCCAAGTTGCCTGACCGATAAAGATTTCTTGTCCCCCGATCACCTCACCCAACGGATCTGTGGCCGACGCTGAACATCAGCCATAGCTTCCCCGAAGCCCATATAGCTGGATCTTTTGATCCCAATGAGGGAAACTCACACTCAATTTTTTCCGTTGCAAAATAATAAAAAATGCTCCAAATGAGAGATATTGTTTTTCTGGCAATGAAACCATCATAGATACGAGGAGTATTATAATATGCAGAAAATTGATCAAACCGATAGAACCTTAAACTCCCTTGAAAAATTAGCAAATAAACACAAGGCGTCAAAATCCTCTCATGATTATCTTCGCCGTTATGAAGCGCACTTAGGAAGCAAGCGCAACTCTATCCAAAGAGTTCTTGAAATTGGCCTACGCGCTCCTCATCAAGAAAAGACTGGCGCATCAATTCACATGTGGCGCGATTATTTCCCGAACGCAACCATTTATGGCTGTGATATCAATCCTGATTGCCTGGACTTGATGAGTGAACGGGTGGTTGTCGAGATTTTCAACTCCGCAGACCCGAGCGCCGCACGCCGATTCGTAGAACAACATGGCGGAGATTTTGATCTTATCATTGATGATGGGAGCCACTGGTACAAGGATCAGATCAACACATTCCTGAACTTCTTCCCACTCCTAAAGAATGGCGGCCTCTATGTCGTTGAAGACATGATATCTGGAGATGGTCCCCATCGATACCTTGCCACCAATGCCTTCAAAGAGCTTGTCGACGCCATAAATGTGCTGCCGCCGACCGTCAGCACAGGTCATTGGCACAACTTTAAATCACTTCCGCCAGAATATCCAGAAATCATGAAATGCGTGACAGGCATTTCTTTTTATCGATTTATCTCTTTTATTGAAAAAGGGAACAACCCCGGAGACAACAAATACATGATGGAAATGCCGATTGACAAAACACTGATTGAGCATACAACAGCAAGACCTGAAAACAATCTCGCGTCAAAAATTACGATGGCTTTTAATATCTTCGCAGACAGCAGAAAGCGCTTCTTTGTGCCGTATCGGTGGGTTAAAAGCCCCAGCTTTCTGGATCGCGCGCTGAACAAAATTCGCTGACTCTGTTTTCGGCTTGGGACCTCGCCCAACATTTCCTGCTTGTCCAGGACACAGCTCGATGACGTGAAGGATGGGGGCGAGATCAGCCCTCATCAAAGCGCTCCACGCTTACCCCGCCACCGCCAGCGGCAGATTGACCAGCAGATTTTGCGGCTTCAGGCGCAGGCGGTTCTGTTCGTTCATCGCCATGCCGAGATAGACCGGGCGCCCGGCCAGATCGGGCCGCATCGCCGCCGGATCGGCGAACTCCAAACGGAACAGGGCCAGGATGCGGGCGAGCCGATCCTGCGCCACCGGAACGCCGTTGTAGAGATCGTTCAGAATCCCCGTCGCCGCGCCGTCCAGGCCGACATGCCAGACCCAGCGGTCATCCTGGATGGATTGCACCGGCTGCACCGACACCGTCACGCCCAGGAAACGCGCGACCCAAATTTCCAGCACACGGGCCAGCGCGTCCAGCCCCGCCGCCGCGAAGGTGACGTCGATCACCGTGTCGTGCCGCTCGTCACGGCCCCAATAGGCGGAATGGTTGGTTTCATCGAGAATGTCGAGATCGACCGAACGCAGGGCGGTCCCCGCCTCCACCGCCAGCCGCCCCAGACTGCCGAAGCCGCCGGAGGCCGACAGGCTTTCCACCGTTTCGGCGTCGGCCAGACGGACCCGGCCATCGGCGACCGACACAGTTTGCTCCCGAAAAAACAGCTCCCCCGCCCGCGCCCGCAGGCCGGAGCTGGTCTCGTCGAGCGCCCCGCGCAGGATGGCGTGAACGAGTTGGTCGATGAACAGCCCCGGCACGCCGCGCGCGCCCTCGCGGAACAGGCCGAGGTAACAGCCCTCCAGCGTTCCCGCCGCCAGCAGCCGGTCGCGGAAACCCAGCCAGACCCGCCAATTGTCGCGCGCGTCGTCATCCGCCAGCGCGTCGAGCAAAGGGGCTGGGACCGGGCGCGCCGGGTCGTCGAGCAACCCGGCGTGCAGCGTGTGTTCGGCGTCGCAGGCGTCCTCGGGCGGGCGCATTTCGGGCCGCAGCAGATAGGCGCGCAGGAAATCCGGCGTCACCGCCCAATGCCCCGCCGCGTCGCGGCGCAGCAAATGATGGCCCGACGCTTTCCAGAAATCGCTCATCCGTCCCACCCTCGCCCACGCGCGTTCGCCGCCCGATCCGGCGCTATCGGACGACAGGAGCGGCGGCGGACGCAAGCGTCTTGTCGAGAAAGGCGTCGATGTCGGCCCACACCCGATCCCGGATCGCGTCGCGCTCCATCAGCAATTCATGCTTGGCGTCGGCATAGTCGATCCGCGTGGCGTTGGCGAGCCGGGCGGCGACCAACCGATGGGCGTCGGCGCGCACCACGCGATCCTGAAGGGCGCTCAGCAGCAGCACCGGAACGCGCACCCGCTCCAACGGCAGAGTCGTTTTCACCTCGTCTTCCGCCGCCAAGGCCGCCGCGATCCAACCATAGCTGACGCCGCCAACCCGCAAGGCGGGCTGGGCGGCAAAGGGGCCGTGAAAGGCGGCGTAGCGCCGGGGATCGGAGGTGATCGAATTGTCGGGCCGGAACCGGCCATCCGCCGGGTGGTAATCCCGCTGACCCAGGGCATAGCGCTCGCCCCAACCGCAGGCGACGCCCAACGCCGCCAGCCAACCCGCCAGAACGCGCGGCAACGGGCCGAAATGAATGGCGTGCATCGGGGCCGACAGAATGGCGGCGGCGCAATAGGCCTCCGCGTCCTCGGCGTGCCGAGCCAACGCCAACGTGGCGACCAGCCCGCCCATCGAATGGGCCAGCAGCAGCAGCGGCCCGTCCCCGGCGCAGAGGCGCGCCACCCGCTCCACCATCTCGTCCAGATCATCGACCAGACGGGCGAAGTCGGTCAGATGGTGGATTTGCCGGTTGGCCAGCGGACGATCCGATAGGCCCTGGTTGCGCCAATCGAAGGTGACGACCTGAAAGCCGCGCGCCACCAGCCCCTCGGCGGTTTCCGCGTATTTCTCGATGAACTCGGCCCGCCCGGTCAGCACCAGAATGGTGGCGCGCGGCGCGTCCGCCGTCCGCCAGCGCGCCCAGCGCAGCCGCGTTCCGTCGCGCAGCCGCAGCGCGTCAAAGACCGGCGCCCCCATCCTCAATCCCCCATGCCCGGACCCGCCACGCTGGCGCGGTCGCTGCGGAGCGGGATTGAAACAGCCCGCCGCCCGTCCGTCCACCGCCAAACGGCGCCGCTGTTTCCCGCGTGCCGCCAAGTCCCGGCAGCGGCATGGTGTCGCAGCGACGCGCCTTTTCAAGTAACGGTCGGCTCCGACAAAGGTCATCGTCCGAGTCGCGCGACTTTGCGGCAGCGCAATGCATATTTTGTTGCACCAACGAACAAACAGTCCCGAATCAGCCTTTTTGTTGCAACAGCGCGGTCATTGGTGGACAGGATGTTGCGTAAAACGGACCATCCGCCCCTTGCGCGGCGCGCCTGACGGCACAGCCACGACGTTTCACGCTAAGTGATTGGACAATATGATGTTCTATGACCGCCTCGGCCTTATGAAGTAATCACGTCGCCGCGATGACGTTTTCGTTGCCCCCATAACTTTGTGGCGGCGGAGACGCAGAGGCCGTCAATCGGGTGGAACCTTGGTAAAACCGTTAGAGATTTTTTTGCTTTTTTGCCGGACACATGATGCCATTCGCGTCATTGCACTGCACATGATGCGTTGCGATATAGTGTGCATCGCGCCGGAAGACGGCGCCGAAAAAAGGGAAGTGCGTGATGGACGATGTGCGTCAGGTCCGTAAGGACATCGAGGGCTACTGCATTGAAGACCTCGCCGTCGGCATGACGGCGTCATTCGCCAAGACCGTGACGGAAGCGGACATCGTCCTGTTTGCCGGCATTTCGGGTGACACCAACCCCGTCCACCTGAACCAGGAATACGCCGCTGGCACCATGTTCCAGGGCCGCATCGCCCATGGCATGCTGACCGTCGGCTTCATCTCCGCCGTTCTGGGCACCAAGCTGCCCGGCCCGGGGGCGATCTACATGTCGCAGAACCTGAAGTTCAAGGCCCCGGTCCGCGCCGGCGACACCGTCACCGCCCGCGCCACCGTGACCGAGATGATCCCGGAAAAGCGCCGCGTCGTCATGCGCACCGTCTGCACCGTCGGCGAGACGGTGGTGGTCGAAGGCGAGGCGATGCTGATGGTCCCCTCGCGCGGCTGATCGCCGCAAAAGGATCTGCTTCCCGCCGTCGGCGCGTTTACCGCGCGCCGACGGCGTTCTATACAGACGCCCTAGCAGGTTTTTCCAGATCGGGCCACACATGGCCCGGCCTGGAAAAACCGGCGGACTCTATGTTTTGCAGGTTTTCCAAGCCCGCTCCTATGTGGGCGGAGTTTGGAAAACCTGCTTAGCAGGTTTCTCCAGATCGGGGCGCGCATGCGACTGTACAGACACACCGCCGACCTGCCCGCCAGGGAACGCGGCGCCGTGGTGGCGCTTGGCAATTTCGACGGCGTGCATCACGGCCACCAGACCGTGATCGGAACCGCTCAGCGGCTGGCCCGCGAGCTTGACGCGCCGTCCGCCGTTCTGACCTTCGAGCCGCACCCGCGCTCGGTCTTCCGCCCGGACGATCCCCCCTTTCGCCTGACACCCTTCCGCGTCAAATCCCGCCACATCGAAGCGTTGGGCGTCGATCAACTGATCGTCGGCCATTTCGACGAGCGTCTGTTGACCAAAACCGCCCAAGCCTTCGTTGACGACATTCTGATTGGCGATCTTGGCGTGCGGCACGTCGTGTGCGGCTATGATTTTCTGTTCGGCCACAAGCGGGGCGGCGATCCGGCCTTTCTGCAACGGGCCGGACAGGCCCATGGCTTTGGCGTGACCGAGATCGGCCCGGTCGCCGATCCCGAGGGCGGCGTCTATTCCTCCACCCGCGTGCGCGACGCGCTGATCGCCGGTCGCCCGCAAGAGGCCGCCCATGTGCTGGGCAGCCCGTGGGAGATTGAGGGACGGGTGGCCCACGGCGACAAACGGGGCCGAACCATCGGCTTTCCCACCGCCAACATTGAACTGGACGAGTATCTGCGCCCGGCCTTCGGCGTCTACGCCATCCGCGCGGGCGTCGATCACGGCCTGAACACGGTGTGGCACAAGGGCGTGGCCAATCTGGGCGCCCGCCCAACCGTCGGCGGCACGGTCGAACGGCTGGAAGCCCATCTGTTCGACATGAACGCCGATCTTTACGGCCAGCATCTGCGGGTGCAGTTGATCGAGTTCCTGCGTCCGGAGCAGAAATTCGCCAGCTTCGACGCGCTGAAGGAGCAAATCCTGCGCGACGCCGCCGCCGCCCGCGCCGCGCTGGCCGATTGAGGAGCACCCTTTATGGAACGTGTGCTGATGCTGCTGTTCATGCTCAACCAGGGCGGCCCGACGACCCTGGATTTTGCGACGATGGAGCAATGCAAGGCCGCCGAACCGATCATCATCCAGCATTACCGTGAGATGACCGGCAACACCGTGCTGTCCCGCTGCGTGCGGATGACCCTGCCGCCCACCAAGTAAGCGGCGCCCGGCGGATCGGAGGCCAGCGGTTCAGAGGCCGAAGCCGCAATCCGGCAAGGCGCAATTCTGCTTGTCCTGCTCCGCCACCTGCGCGTCCCAGGCGCGCAGCCAGTCCACGAAGGCGTCCGCGTCCATCGGGCGGGCGTAGTGATAGCCCTGCCCCATGCAGCAGCCGTCGGCCTTGAGCATCCGGCTCTGCGTTTCACGCTCCACCCCCTCGGCCACCACGGTCAGGCCCAGGCTTTGGCCGATCTGGATCATCGCCCGCACCAGCGGGCGGTTGGCCGCGTCGATGTCCAACTCCTTGACGAAACTGCGGTCGATCTTCAACTCGCCAACCGGAAAACGCTTGAGGTAGCTCAGACTGGAATAGCCGGTGCCGAAATCATCGATGGACAGCATCACGCCCAGATCGTTCAGCGCGTCGAGCGCGTCGTGGACGCCGACCTCTTCGGTCATCATCAACCGTTCGGTGATTTCCAACGTCAGATCGCCGGGCGGCACCTGCGCCGCCGCCAGAACCTGACGCACCTGCTCGACCAGATCGCCATGGGCGAAACGGACCGGCGACATGTTGAC
Organism: Azospirillum cavernae; assembly: GCF_003590795.1. Lineage (GTDB taxonomy): Bacteria > Pseudomonadota > Alphaproteobacteria > Azospirillales > Azospirillaceae > Azospirillum > Azospirillum cavernae. The sequence continues at coordinate 1,558,731 of NZ_QYUL01000002.1, read as the reverse complement.
GGCCATGCCCGGAACCGTCACCCCGGCGGCCCGCCAACGCGCCAGTTGCGCGACGCTGCTTTCCAAAACCCAACTGTCGATGCGGTCGATCAACCCGCATTCCTCGGCCAACGGAATGAACTCCACCGGCGACACCGCGCCCCAACGCGGGTGGGTCCAGCGAATCAACGCCTCCACCCGGTACAGCCGCCGCGATTCCAGACGGATTTGCGGTTGGAAATTCAAGGTGAACTCGCCACGATCCAGCGCCTCGCGCAGGGCCGCTTCCATCTCCAGCCGCCGCACCGCCTGCTCGTTCATGTCGCGGCGGTAGAAATGGCAGCGGTTGCGCCCGGCCTGCTTGGCCCGGTACATCGCCGCGTCGGCTTGGCGCAACAGCGTGTCGAAATCATGACCGTCATCGGGATGCACGGCGATGCCAACGCTGGCGGTCGGGGTCAAGGTGAGATCGGCGATGGTGATCGGCTGCGACAGGGCCGCCAAAATCCGCTCGGCCACCAGCGAGGCGTGCGCGGCGTCGCAGCCGGGAAGCAGGGCGACAAACTCGTCCCCCCCCAGCCGCGCCAACGTGTCGCCGTCGGGGAACAGGCGGGTCAACCGCGTCGCCACCTCCACCAGCAGCCGGTCGCCCGCCGCATGGCCGAGGGAATCATTGATGATCTTGAAGCGGTCGAGATCCAGGAACATCAACGTCACCGGCTGCCGGGTCCGCCCGGCCAGCGCCAGCGCGGCGGTGGCGCGGTCCTTCAGCAACTGGCGGTTCGGCAGGCCGGTCAGCGTGTCATAGAAGGCCAGCCGGTTGATCTCCGCCCGCGCCCGATCATGCTCAATGGCCAGCGCGCAGAGATGCACGCAAGCCTCCAGCATCCGCCGGTGGAAGGCCGTCGCGCCGTGCGATTCCCGGTAATAGAGCGCGAAGGTGCCCAGAACGCGGGCGTCGCGCCCCTTGATCGGGTGGGACCAGCAAGCGGCCAGCCCGTGGGACAGCGCCAGATCGCGATAATTGGCCCAGAGCGGGTCGGTGGCGATGTCCGACACCTCAACCGGCGCGCCGCGCCACGCCGCCGTTCCGCAAGAGCCGACCGACGGGCCGATCTGCGTCCCATCGATGGCCGCGCTGTAAGCGGTTGGCAGGGAAGGCGCCGCCGCGTGGCGCAGGCTGCGACCGTTTTCCAGCAGCAGAACGGAACAAGTCACCTCCGGCGCGCAGGTCTCCACCTGACGGCACAGGAAATCCAGCACCAGCTTCAACGACCGCCCAGCGGCGACCAGTTCCAGCACATCCTGTTGCAGCCGGGCGATGGCGTTCGCCCGCTCACGCTCTTCAAACCCCTGCATTTGGCAAAAGGCGATGGGTTCGGAAAATCCGGTCAGCAACTGCCAGTGCAGATCCACCGGCACCGGCTCGGCGCGCGGCGCGCGGATGGTTCCGGCGCCGGGCAAAGCGCCCTCATCATACAGGCTGGCCCACACCGACGGCCATTCCCAACCGCCCAAATCCAACACCGACAGCAGCGGACGACCGACCAGCCCGGTTCCAGGGCCGATCCCATGCCCCGCCGACCCGCGCGCCGGACGACCGGCCCAGCGGACAAAGCACGGGTTGGCGCTGACGATCACGCCATCCGCCCCAACCCACACCAGCCCCGTGCCGCACTGCTCGACAGTCGCCCGGATCAGTGGATCGGACATCACGGCGGCGTCGAGCGTTCCGTCGGCTAACTCCATGGCGCGCCTCTCCCAGGATGCCTGCGTGGCCCGGCCTCACTCTTAACGAAAATGCTACCATGGATATAGGCGGGCTGGTCAAGCCCCACGGAGACTGTGGAAAAGCGATCTCCAGACACATGGAAAGGGGAGAGCGGTTGCCCGCTCCCCCCTTTTGTTTCGTCTTACTTATGCTGTGTTGCAAAAACTCTGAGGTTCAGCTGCAACCCGTCGTCGAACCACAGCTGTCGCATTTCAAGCAGGTGCCGTTGCGGACCAAGGTCATGTTGCCGCATTCGCCGCAGGGATCGCCCTCATAGCCACGGGCGCGCGCCTCGCGGATGCGGTCGAAACGCTGCTCGCTGACGCTGCCGCCATAGGAGGTTCCCGTCGCCGTGCCAGCCGCCACATGACCTTGCGCCGCCACCACCGAACCAACCGCCGGGCTGCCCGCCACCGCGCTTTGCGCCGCTGCGGCGGTCGCCTGCACGGTGTCCACGCCCGCCGCCGCCAGGGCCGCCGCCGCGCTGGTCCGCTGGGCTTGACCAGCGCCCTGCCCGGCGCCCTGCCCGCCATGCAAAACGCGCAGGTTGTTGCGGACATAGCCGGTCGAAGCGACGCGGCGGACAAAGTCCGACGGCTGCGGGTTTTCCGGCAGGTCGCCCTGCTTGTCGCCGCTGCCGACGGTGAAGGGCAGCAAATCTTCCGGCGTGGCGTGGGCCAGATCGGTGCGGCCGAGATAGGAAATCGCCACCTCGCGGAAGATGTAGTCGATGACGGAGGTCGCCATCTTGATGGTGTCGTTGCCCGTCACCATGCCCGACGGCTCGAAGCGGGTGAAGGTGAAGGCCTCGACGAACTCCTCAAGCGGCACGCCATATTGCAGGCCGATCGAGATCGCGATGGCGAAATTGTTCATCAAGGAGCGGAAGGCGGCGCCCTCCTTGTGCATGTCGATGAAGATCTCGCCGATGCGACCGTCTTCATACTCGCCGGTGCGCAGATAGATCTTGTGGCCGCCGACGTTGGCCTTCTGGGTGTAGCCCTTGCGGCGGTGCGGCAGGCGTTCGCGGGCGGAGATTTTCCGCTCGACGATCTTCTCGATCACCTTTTCGACGATGCGTTCGGAGACGATCTGGGTGCGGGTGGCGTTGGCGCCCTCCACCACCGCGTCGACGGTCTCGCCATCCTCCTCGTCGTCCAGCACGGCGGCCTGGAGCGGCTGGCTCAGCTTGGAGCCGTCGCGGTACAGCGCGTTGGCCTTCAGACCCAGACGCCAGGACAGCAGATAGGCGTCCTTGCACTCCTCCACCGTCGCCGCGTTCGGCATGTTGATGGTCTTGGAGATGGCGCCGGAGATGAAGGGCTGCGAGGCCGCCATCATCGTGATGTGCGACTGCCAGCCCAGGAAACGCTTGCCGATGCGGCCACACGGGTTGGCGCAATCGAACACCGACAGATGCTCGTCCTTCAGGAAGGGCGCGCCTTCCAGGGTCATGGCGCCGCAGCAATAGGTGTTGGCCGTCTCGATCTCGGTCTTGCTGAAGCCCAGATGGGTCAGCAGGTCAAAGCCTTGCGCGTCCAGAACCTCGAACGGCACGCCCAGAGTCTCGACGCAGAACTCGGCGCCGATGGTCCAGCGGTTGAACACGAACTTGATGTCGAAGGCGGTGCCGAGGTTGCCTTCCAGCTTCTCCAGCATCGCGTCGGTGAAGCCCTTGGCCTTCAACGCGGCGTGGTCGATGCCGGGCGCGGTCTTCAGCGTGCCGTGGCCGACGGCGTAACGCTCCATCTCGCCGATCTGCTCGGGCGAGTAGCCCAGCGTCTTCAAGGCTTCCGGCACCAGACGGTTGACGATCTTGAAGTAGCCGCCGCCCGCCAGCTTCTTGAACTTCACGAGCGCGAAGTCGGGTTCGATGCCGGTGGTGTCGCAATCCATCACCAGACCGATGGTGCCAGTCGGGGCGACCACGGTGGATTGCGCGTTGCGGAAGCCATGGGCCTCGCCCAGTTCCAGCGCCTCGTCCCACACCCGCAAGGCGGCGGCGGCCAGCTCTTGATCCGGGCAGAGGTCGGCGACGAAGGGAACCGGCGCGACCGCCAGCCCTTCATAGCCATTCATCGCGCCATTCGCGGCGCGGCGGTGGTTGCGGATGACCCGCAGCATGTGGTCGCGGTTGGCCTCATAACCGGGGAAAGCCCCCAGTTCCTGCGCCATTTCCGCCGAGGTGGCGTAGGCGACGCCGGTCATCACGGCGGAGATGCCGGCGCAATAAGCGCGGCCCTCGTCCGAGTCGTAGGACAGGCCGGACGCCATCAGCAGGCCGCCGAGGTTGGCGAAGCCCAGACCCAGCGTGCGGAACTCGTAGGAGAGCTGGGCGATTTCCTTGGAGGGGAACTGCGCCATCAGCACCGAAATTTCCAGCACGATGGTCCACAGACGGCAGGCGTGCTCGAAGGCTTCGGTGTCGAAGGAGCCGTCCTTCAACCGGAAGGTCATCAGGTTCAACGACGCCAGATTGCAGGCGGTGTCGTCGAGGAACATGTATTCCGAGCAGGGGTTCGAGGCGTTGATGCGCCCCGAGGCCGGGCAGGTGTGCCATTCGTTGATGGTGCTGTCGAACTGCACGCCGGGATCGGCGCAGGCCCAGGCGGCGTAGCCGACCTTGTCCCACAGATCACGGGCGCGCAGCGTCTTCATGACCTTGCCGTTGGTGCGGCCAATCAGGTTCCAATCGCCGTCATCCAGAACCGCCTGGACGAACTCGTTGGAGATGCGCACCGAGTTGTTGGAGTTCTGGCCCGCCACCGTCAGATAGGCTTCCGAATCCCAATCGGTGTTGTAGGTCTTGAACTCGATGGTCTTGAAGCCCTGACCGGCGAACTGGATCACGCGCTGGATGTAGTTTTCCGACACCTGATCCTTGCGGGCGGCGAGGATGGCCTTCTTAAGCTCTTTGTTTTCCTTGGGATCCAGGCCGTTCTGCGCGGCGGCCATCACCACCGCCAGATGCTTCTGGCAAATCTTGGAGCCGGTGACGAGGGCGGCGACCTTCTGCTCCTCGTTCACCTTCCAGTCGATGTAGCCCTCGATGTCCGGGTGGTCCATGTCCACCGAGACCATCTTGGCCGCCCGCCGGGTGGTGCCGCCCGACTTGATGGCGCCCGCCGCGCGGTCGCCGATCTTCAGGAAGCTCATCAGGCCCGACGACTTGCCGCCGCCCGCCAGCTTCTCGCCCTCGCCGCGCAGCTTGGAGAAGTTCGAGCCGGTGCCCGAGCCGTATTTGAACAGGCGCGCCTCGCGCACCCACAGATCCATGATGCCGCCCTCGTTCACGAGGTCGTCGGCGACCGACTGGATGAAGCAGGCGTGGGGCTGCGGGTGCTCATAGGCCGAGGCCGAGGAGGTCAGCAGGCCAGTCTTGAAATCGACGTAGAAATGGCCCTGGCTGGGGCCGTCGATGCCATAGGCCCAATGCAGGCCGGTGTTGAACCATTGCGGGCTGTTGGGCGCCGCCATCTGGGCGGCCAGCATGAAGCGCATTTCGTCGTAGAAGGCGCGCGCGTCGGCCTCTTGATCGAAATAGCCGCCCTTCCAACCCCAATAGGTCCAGGTGCCGGCCAGACGGTCGAAGACCTGACGGGCGGAGCTTTCGCCGACGAAACGCTTTTCCTTGGGCAGCGCGGCCAGCTTTTCCGAATCCGCCTCTTTCCGCCACAGCCAGGACGGGACCGTGTTCTCTTCAACGGCCTTCAGCGCGGCGGGAACGCCCGCCTTGCGGAAATATTTCTGGGCCAGAATGTCGCTGGCGACTTGGCTGAAGCTCTCCGGCACCTCGATGTCAGTCTGCTGGAAGACGATCGAACCGTCGGGGTTGCGGATCTCGCTGGTGGCGCGGCGGAAGCCGAGGCTGGCGTAAGCATCCTGACCTTCACCCGTGAAACGACGCTCGATCCGCATGATGCCAATGTCCCCTGATGAATCTTGAATGGCAAAGCGATGGCGCGGCGCACGCTTGCGCTGGTCATCGGTTGCTGTAAGTTGATCTCATCCTAGACATCGCCGCCCCGGCAGGCAAGAGGCTGAGCGCCTCAAGACACCACATATTGTGGTTGACACGCAAAACTGCGCACAAAATCCAGCAGCCCAGCAATTCCGCCATTTCCAGCGGCACGCCCGCTCCATGACTGGATTTTTGTTAAAACCATGATTGTTCAATGGATATTTTCGGGGTTTTTATCCACCCCCTTTTCAACAGCGGCAAGGGTTGGGAACCCAAGATTTTGTGGGCTTTTCCACAACGCGCCGCCAGCGAACCCCGCTTGAGCGACTCGAGAGCGTCAGCGCGAGTCGACCCATCAGCCAAGCGCCAGCGAATCGAGACGCTCGGTCGGTCGCCCAAAACCCAACCGTCGGGCCGACAATCCGACCCAGCAACGAGCCGATGGAGCCGCCGCGCGCCCCACAACATATAGATGGGCAAGCGGCAAAACCCCAACCGGAGCCATCGCCCAGCACGCCAAACGCGCAACACCGCCGCGTCGCGCCAACCGCGACGCGGCGTCTTCACAAAATCTCAGTCGATCAGGACATCCAGGGTGGAGCGCACCACCTGCACGATCTCCCCACCCTGCAACGGCACCGGCAGATCGCGCCCGCCGACGATGATCGTCAATTCATGCTCGGTCGTCGGGGCGAAGCGGGCGATTTCCTGCACCAGATCGTCGGGCAGGATGATGTCGCGCGCCACGCCTTCCTGCGCCGCCACCCGGTCGCGCCACCCGTTCAGCGCGGCGGCGATGGCCGCCTCGATCTGTTGGGATTCTTCCTTGCGCTTCAGATCGCCATACAACACCAGCACGCGCCAGCCATCGACGGCGTAAGCGGTGTCGATGCGCTGGATTTCAATCGTCCGCAGAAAATCGGACAGATTCGCCTGCGCCTCCTCGGCGTTGGCGTCGGGAATGATAAAGGTGCGGATTTCGGTGCTCATCGCCCGTCCTTTGGTGGAGGATTCCCCAGTGCGCCGCAGCCTACACGACAAGCGGGGCGGCGGGCAAACCGCGACCACGCGCGTCTGGAGCGCCAATCACCGCCAATTTGCCGCATATGTCCAGAGATGGGCAGAGTTCGTCACCAATATTTCTTAAAATGCTATCTATTATCGCGACGCAGCGAAGGATACTTGCATTCCCATCCAACAGCGTGGGATAAGCCGCAAGTGACGGCATGAACAACTCCCCCTGTCATCAAAGTGAAATCTTTTCCAGCGTAAGATGAACGGACACAACATGCTGATGACTTCACCGGGCCACTCGCGTCCCGCCGCGCGCCGGACTCGGGAACAACCACGGAGCGCCTCCATGGACTTCACCGTCACCGATGCCCACGACAGCACCGAAATCCGTTTGCATGGCCGGATGACCTTTTCCGACCACGACACCTTCCGCTCGGTCATCGCCGCGTTCGAGCGGCCCGCCGGTCATCGGATGGTCTTTGACCTGTCCGGCCTGGATTTCGTCGATTCCTCGGGCCTGGGCATGTTCATCATCGCCCGCGACACGGCGCAAAAGAAGAAACTGGACTTCGCCATGCGCGGCGCGCGCGACGAGGTGCAACGCCTCATCACGCTGGCCAAGCTGCACAAAGTCTTCACCATCGACGCCTGAGACCCACACCCGCGCGGGGGGCGGGGCGCCATGGAGTTTCCGACCGAAACCCCCGCCTCGCTCTATGGGCTGGAATTGGGGATCCCGCTTGGCGACCGCCGGGTTCTGATTGCCGACGACAGCCGGTTCAACCGCCGCACGCTGGCCCGCTTTCTTCAGTGGATCGGCATTGTCCAGGTCGCCTTCGCCACCAATGGGCAGGAGCTGCTCGATCAGGTCGAGAGCTTTGACCCTGACTTGCTGTTGATCGACGCCAATCTGCCGCCCATCGACGGCATGGCGCTGTGCCGGGTTCTGCGCGGCAACCCGCGTTGGCGCGATCTGCCCATCCTGATGCAGAGCACCCGGCAGACCGACCAAATCCGTTCGCTGTGTTTCCAGGCCGGGGCCACCGATCTGTTGGCCAAGCCGATCAACCCCGGCGAATGCGTCGCCCGCGTCCGCTACCATCTGGAACGCCGGTCGATGGTGCAGGAGTTGCGCGCCTTCCGCGAACGGGTGGAGCGCGATCTGCGCCAAGCGCGCAGCATGCAATTGGCGCTGGTCCCCGACGCCGAATGGCTGGAGGCGATGGCCAGCCGCAACGCGCTGCGGATCGAGCCGGTCTTTCAAACCTCTGACGAGGTTGGCGGTGATTTTTGGACAACGTTCGAGATCGACGGCGGCCATGTCGGGGTTTTTGTCGCCGATCTGTCCGGGCACGGCATCGCCTCGGCGATCAACGCCTTTCGCCTGCACACGCTGCTGACCCGCACGCCGCCCGACGATCTGCGCGACCCGGCCCGTTTGTTGACGCAATTGAATCAGCGTCTGGCCGACATCCTGACCGTCGGCCAGTTCGCCACCGCCTTTTACGGGGTGATCGACCGCCACACCGACAGCCTGCGCTACGCCGCCGCCGGCGCCCCCAACCCGCTGTTGGGCAGCCGGGGCGGCTTCCGCGTGCTGGACGCGTCGGGCATGCTGCTGGGGGCCTTCGCCGACGCCGAGTATGAAAACCGCAGCACCCCGTTCCACCCCGGCGACACGCTGTTCCTCTATTCCGACGGCCTGACCGAGGCGCGCGACCGCGACGACGCCATGTTGGGGGAAGAGGGCTTGGCCGATTTGATCGAGCAGGCGGTGCTGACCGCGCCCGAACACCCTTTTCCCTGGCTGATGGCCCGCTTCGCCGAACGATTCGGCGCCGGATTGTACGACGATCTGACCGCCCTGTGGATCGCCCGCGACGCGACGTCCTGATCGTGGCGCCCTGATCCTCGCGTCTTTACGCCTTCCGATTTAACCATTTTTTGTTTATGGTTTCCTGGTCGGGCGTTACGCAACAGGAGACGGATGCATGGCTTCCATCATGATTAAGAAGGCGGGCGAGGGGTTGATCTCGCAGGCCCATCGCAACGCCGACGTCGGCCCGACCAGCGGCAGCTCGGTCGTCTATGAGATCCAGAATGTGCCGGGCGAGGTCAGCGTCGACGCCGTGATCGCGGCGTTCAAGGGCTACAAGCCCGCTGACACGGTCTATGAAATCGACTGGTCGGCCCTGTCGGCGTGATCGTGTCGGCGTGACCGGCGCCGCGCCCCTCTCCCCAGCCCGCGCTTGGACGGGGAGAGGGGGCGACAGCCCCGGCGTCGCGGCAACAGTCGCCCCGTGACGGTGGCCGCTGCGGCTCAGGCCACTTTGGGATAGCGCTTCGTCCAGATTTCCAACTGGGCGACATGTTCGGCCTCTTCGGCGGCGAACTCTTCGGCCATCATGCGGACTTCCGAATCGGTGGTGGTGCGCGCCACGTCGGCGTAAAAGGCTTGGCCCCGCCGCTCGCTGTCCAACGCCAGCTCCAGCGCGTATTCCACCGTCATCAGATAATGCGAGCCTTCCATCGAGGCCGCTTCCGGGCTTTCGTCATCGGGCCACTGGAAGTCTTCCGGGGCCAGATCGGGAATGTCGCGGAAACCGGACCGCTTGCGCGCCTCGGCCAGATGCATGCGCGAGAAGGTCGCCATTTGCCCGAAGAAGGCGGCAATCTCGGTGTTGCCATAGGTTTTCATCGACTCCGACAGGTCGGAGAAGCGGTTGGCGGCGTCCTCTTCCAGCGCGCAGGCGTGGGCGAGGAACAGGGCGGCGTCGTGGATGCTGGTCATGAATCCCTGCGTGTAGAAGAAAGGCCCGACGACGGTAAAACCATAGCATTTTTACGGTCATGGCGCGCGGCCCGATCCCAGAGACGGCTGGGTGCGACCTTTTGTCCCTGCCCTGCCCATCGCCCTCCCCCGCCCGCCTTGGAAAGCGGTTGCCTTTCCGGCGGTTTTCCGGCAGCGGAGTCGCCATGACCACGCCCAACCGCCCCGCCTTCGCCCCCCTGCCCATCGACCCGGTTCTGCCCGCCCTGCTGGCGGCGCTTGAAACGCGCGGAACCGCCGTGCTGCAAGCCCCGCCCGGCGCCGGCAAAACCACCCGCGTGCCGCTGGCCCTGCTCGATCAACCCTGGCTGCGCGGGCGCAAGATCCTGGTGTTGGAACCCCGGCGATTGGCCGCCCGCGCCGCCGCCCGGCGGATGGCGGCGATGCTGGGCGAGTCAGTCGGCGAGACCGTCGGCTATCGGGTGCGGCTGGACACCAAGGTTGGCCCGCGCACCCGGATCGAGGTGGTGACGGACGGCCTGTTCCTGCGCCAGCTTCAGGACGACCCGGAGCTGTCCAGCGTCGGCGCCGTCCTGTTCGACGAATTCCACGAACGCGGCATCGACAGCGATCTGGCGCTCGCCCTGGTGCAGGAGGCGCGCGGGGCGCTGCGCGACGATCTGCGGCTGGTGGTGATGTCGGCGACGCTGGACGGCGGGCCGGTCGCCGCCCTGCTGGGCGACGGCGTTTCCGGCGACGCCCCGATGGTGACGAGCGAGGGCCGCGCCTTTCCGGTGGAAACCCGCCATCTCGACGCGCCGCCGCCGGGCAGCCGGATTGAGGACGCGGTGGCCGCCACCGTGCGCCGCGCCCTGCGGGAGGAGAGCGGCAACGCCCTGGTCTTCCTGCCCGGCGCGGGCGAAATCCGCCGGGTTCTCAGCCAGTTGGAGCAATCGGATTTGGGCGGAGACGTCATCCTCGCCCCGCTCTACGGCGATCTGACGACCGAGGCGCAGGACCGCGCCATCGCCCCATCGCCGCCCGGCGTGCGCAAGGTGGTGCTGGCCACCGCCATCGCCGAAACCAGCCTGACCATCGAAGGCATCCGCATCGTCATCGACAGCGGGCTGATGCGGGTTCCGCGTTTCGACCCGCGCGGCGGCATGACCCGCCTGGTGACGGTCAAGGTCAGCCAAGCCTCCGCCGAACAGCGCCGGGGCCGCGCCGGACGGTTGGAGCCGGGCGTCTGTTTCCGTCTGTGGCCGGAGGCGACGCACAAGGCGCTGGCCCCCTTCAGCGCGCCGGAGATCCTCGACGCCGACCTCGCCCCACTGGCCCTGGAATTGGCGATGTGGGGGGTGAGCGATCCCGCCGCCCTGTCCTGGCTCAACCCGCCGCCCGCCCCGGCGCTGGCGCAGGCGCGCGACCTGCTGTCCGGCTTGGGCGCGCTGACCGACGGCGGGGCGATCACCCCGCATGGCCGCCGCATGGCGGGCTTTGGCGTGCACCCCCGGCTGGCCCACATGATGCTCGCCGGGCAAGCCCTGGGGCATGGCGCGCTGGCCTGTCTGGTCGCCGCCCTGTTGGGGGAGCGCGACATCGTCCGCGCCGCCCCCGGCTTCCGCGACGCCGATCTGCGCTTGCGCGTCGATCTGCTGCGCGGGCAGGAACAGGGCGGGCGCGGCGCCGCGCGCGGTTTGAGCGTGGATCGCGGCGCCGCCCAACAGGCGATGAAGCAGGCGCGAAGCTGGCGGCGGCACTTGGGCGTGCGGGAGGGGGATGAGGGCGACAGCAACGCCGTCGGCCTGTTGGTCGCCCTGGCCTACCCCGACCGCATCGGCCAGCGCCGCCCCGGCGGCGGGCCGGGCGGAGTCGCGGCGCAATTCCGGCTGTCGGGCGGGCGCGGCGCCTATTTCCAGGACGCCGAACCCTTGTCGGCGGAGGACTGGCTGGCGGTGGCCGATCTGGACGGCGCGGTTCGCGAATCCCGAATCTTCCTGGCCGCGCCGGTCACGCTGGCCGATCTGGAGGACGCCTTCGCCGACCACATCCGCGTCGAGACCATCGTCGCTTGGGACGCCCGCGAACAGACGGTGCTGGCCCGCCGCCGCCGGATGCTGTTCGCCCTGATCCTGAAGGACGAGCGTCTGGCCAGCCCGCCCGCCGAGGCGATGACCGCCGCGATGCTGGAGGGCGTCCGCGCCATGGGGTTGGAGTGTCTGCCCTGGAGCAACGAATTGCGGGCGTGGCGCACCCGAGTCGCCTTCCTGCGCCAGCGCGAGGGGGTGGAGTGGCCCGACCTGTCCGATTCGGCCCTGCTCGCCACGCTGGAGGATTGGTTGGCCCCGTTCCTGGACGGCGTGTCGCGCCGCGCCCATCTCGACCGCGTCGATCTGTCCAGCGCCCTGCGCAACCTGTTGCCGTGGGAGATGAAGACGCGGCTGGACGCCGAAGCGCCGACCCATGTCGAGGTGCCCAGCGGCTCCCGCATCCCCATCGACTATGACGGCGACGAGCCGGTGTTGGCGGTGCGCTTGCAGGAGATGTTCGGGCTGGCCGAAACGCCGCGCATCGCCGGGGGGCGGGTTCCCTTGCTGCTGCATCTTCTGTCGCCCGCCCGCCGCCCGGTGCAGGTGACGCGCGACCTCGCCAGCTTTTGGGCCAACGCCTACAAGGCGGTGAAGGCCGACTTGAAGGGCCAGTATCCCAAGCATTACTGGCCCGACAACCCGCTGGAGGCGGAACCGACCGCAAGGGCAAAACCCCGGGCGCGTTGAACAGGGGCGCGTTAACCTTGGTTGCGGCGAACCATCCCTGTTGCAAATCATCGGCGTGGTGTATCCTTTGCGCGTCATCACGCGGGGGATGTTCGCCATGCCCGTTCTCGACGCCGGACAGCGCCAGAAAATTGAGGAGGCCTTGATCCGCAAGGCCGAGGATCTGGCGCGCCGGATGCGGCGGGAGGCGGAAACCGCCCCGCCCGACCAGATCGACGCTCTGGCCACGGCGATGACCGAGATGCTGAAGGCCAAGGAGTTTCCCAGCGTCCGCGCCGCCGAGTTCCGCGAAATGACCAAAATCATCCAGCGCGGGGCCTACCAGCGCAGCGTCGACACGCTGCTGATCCAGGCCGAACGCTGCGGCCATCGCGGCGACGACAAGGGCCGCAACGCCCTGCTGACCAGCGCCAAGGACCATTTTTCCAAGGCCCTGCGCTTTGGCGCCGACGACGAGTTCCGCCACGGAGTCGAACGTCGGGTCCAGGCCACCTTGATGACCAGCAAGGACGGGGTGGACGACCGCACCAAGGACGCCGCCAAGCGCAAGCTGGACCAGCACGACGTCGGGGCCAAGCCGCCCAACGGCGTCGAACACCGCCGCGCCATCCGCTATATGGATCCGGTGCTGACGGTGGAAGCCGAAGGGCGGCGCTGCACGACGGTGAATTGGAGCACGCGCGGCCTGCTGGTCGATCTGCCGCCGGAGGAGTTCCACCACGCCATCGGCGGCAAGCTGCGGCTGGAACTGCGCTGCGCCGAATTGCCGGGCATCGGCGGGCGGCAAATCGCCCATGTCGTGCGGCTGGATCCCGACCGCCGCATGGTGGCTTTGACCTTCCCCGACATCAGCACGGTGATCCTGGAGTTGATGCACGCCATGAAGGACGCGGGCATCAAGCCGGAACCAGAACGGTAAAGGACGGCGACGCGCCCGCTGTCCTTCTTCCCGGTCCCCCCTCTGTCCAAGACCCGACAATCCCCGGCGATTGTCAGCTATCGCACAGCCCGCGAAAAACGCACAATCCAGCGCGTTCAACAGCTTACCATATGGCGCACGCCTTGCATTACCCGATCCCGACAGCCGCATTCGGCGCCAAGGCGGGAGAACGGGCATGCTCCAGGACAAGATCCAGGACGTCTTCAACGAACCGGGATGCGCGACCAACCAAAGCAAATCGGCCAAGGACAAGAAGAAGGGCTGCACCAAATCCCTGAAGCCGGGGGCCGCTGCTGGCGGTTGCGCCTATGACGGCGCGATGATCGTGCTGCAACCGATCGCCGACGCCGCCCATCTGGTCCATGGCCCGATCGCCTGCCTGGGCAACGCCTGGGACAACCGGGGAACCAAATCATCCGGTTCGCAGCTCTACCGCACCGGCTTCACCACCGACCTGTCGGAGCTGGACGTCATCAACGGCGGCGAGAAAAAGCTGTTCCGCGCCATCAAGGAAATCATCCAGCAATACGACCCGCCCGCCGTCTTCGTCTATCAGACCTGCGTGCCCGCCATGACCGGCGACGACATCGCGGCGGTCTGCAAATTCGCCACGCAAAAGCTCGGCAAGCCGGTGATTCCGGTGGACGCGCCGGGCTTCGTCGGCTCGAAGAATCTTGGCAACAAGCTGGCGGGCGAGGCGCTGCTCGACCACGTCATCGGCACGGTCGAACCGGAATACACCACCCCGACCGACGTCTGCATCATCGGCGAATACAACCTTGCCGGTGAATTGTGGCTGGTCAAGCCGCTGCTCGACGAGATCGGCATCCGCCTGTTGTCCTGCATCTCCGGCGACGGTCGTTACAACCAGGTCGCCCAGGCCCACCGGGCGCGCGTCACCATGATGGTGTGCAGCCAAGCGCTGGTGAATGTCGGCCGCAAGATGGAGGAGCGCTACGGCATCCCCTATTTTGAAGGCTCCTTCTACGGCGTGTCGGACATGTCGGACACGCTGCGCACCATGACCCGGATGCTGGTGGAGCGCGGGGCCGACAAAAGCCTGATCGACCGGGCGGAGGGCGTGATCGCGCGTGAGGAAAGCCGCGTCTGGCGCCGCCTGGAACCCTACAAGCCGCGCTTCGACGGCAAGCGCGTCCTGCTCTTCACCGGCGGCGTCAAGAGCTGGTCGATGGTCAGCGCGCTGGAAGGCGCCGGGCTGACCATCCTCGGCACCTCGACCAAGAAATCGACCAAGGAGGACAAGGAGCGCATCAAGAAGATGAAGGGCGACGAGTTCCACCAGTGGGACGATCTGAAGCCGCGCGACATCTACAAGATGCTGGCGACGTCGGAGGCCGACATCATGATGTCGGGCGGGCGGTCGCAATTCATTTCCTTGAAGGCCAAGGTTCCCTGGCTCGACATCAACCAGGAGCGTCACCACGCCTACGCGGGCTATGACGGCATCGTCAATCTGTGTGAGGAAATCGACAAAACCCTGTCGAACCCGATTTGGCGTCAGGTCCGCCTGCCCGCCCCGTGGGACACTCCCGCCGCCGCGCCTCTTCTGGCTGCGGAGTGATGGCCATGTCGCACATCCAACGCTTCCCCTCCGCCGCCAAGGCCGCCTCGACCAACCCGCTGAAGATGAGCCAACCGCTGGGCGCGGCGCTCGCCTATCTCGGCATTGACCGTTGTCTGCCGCTGTTTCACGGCTCGCAGGGCTGCACCGCCTTCGGGCTGGTTCTGCTGGTCCGCCATTTCCGCGAGGCGATTCCGCTGCAAACCACGGCGATGGATCAAGTCTCCACCATCCTCGGCGGTTATGAGAATCTCGAACAGGCGCTGCGCACCATCGTGGAGCGCAACAGCCCGGCCATGATCGGCGTCGCCACCACCGGCGTCACCGAAACCAAGGGCGAGGATATGGGCGGGCAGTTCACCCTGTTCCGCCAGCGCAACCCCGACATGGCCGACACCGCGCTGGTCTTCGCCAACACCCCGGATTTCACCGGCGGGTTCGAGGATGGCTTCGGCGCCGCCGTCACCGCCATCGTCGACCGGCTGGTCGAACCGTCGCCGACGATGGTCAAGACGCAGATCAACGTTCTGGCGGGCTGCCATCTGTCGCCCGGCGACGTCGAGGAGCTGCGCGACCTGATCGAATCCTTCGGCCTGTCGCCGATCTTCCTGCCCGACCTGTCATTGTCGATGTGCGGGCGCCAGCCCAGCGACTTCACCGCCACCTCGTTGGGCGGGGTGACGGTCGATCAAATCCGCTCGATGGGCGCGTCCGTCGCCACGCTGGTGATCGGCGAGCACATGCGGATCGCCGGCAACGCGCTGGAGCTGAAAACCGACGTTCCCGGCCATTTCTTCAGCCGCCTGACCGGGCTGGAGGCGTCGGACAAGCTGATCCGCCTGTTGGCCGAACTGTCGGGCCAGCCGGTTCCGGCCAAGATCCGCCGCCAGCGCGACAGTCTGGTGGACGCCATGCTCGACGGGCATTTCTTCTTCAGCCGCAAGCGGATCGCCGTCGCCCTGGAACCCGACCTGCTCTACGCCGTCACCAGCTTTCTGGCCGACATGGGGGCCGAGGTGGTCGCCGCCGTGTCGCCGACCCAGACCCTGGTCCTGGAAAAGCTGAAGGCGGCCACCGTGATGGTCGGCGACCATTCCGACGTGGAAACGCTGGCGCGCGACGCCGACCTCATCATTTCCAACTCGCACGGGCGACAGGGCGCGGCGCGGCTGGGCGTGCCGCTGCACCGCATGGGGCTGCCGATGTTCGACCGGCTGGGGGCCGGGTTGACGGTCCATGTCGGCTATCGCGGCACCCGCAACCTGCTGTTCGCCGTCGGCAACCTGTTCCTGTCCGCCGAGATGGACCACGACCACCACCCGGCGGCCCATCACGGCGACCACAAAACCGACGGCCATAAGACCGAAGGCCACGCTTGCGGAGGCGGATCATGCGGATGCAGCGCCGGTTGAGCGTGGTGAGCGCCGCTCGCCCCAGCACAGGAGGTTCCATGAAGGTCGCTTTCTGCACCCAGGACATGCAGCACGTCGACGCGCATTTCGGCTGGGCCAAGAACATCGCCGTCTATCAGGTGGACAAGGCCGGTCATTCCTTTCTGGAGACCTTCCAGTTCGGCGGCTCGATGTTCGAGGACGGCAACGAGGACAAGCTGGTGCCGAAGCTGGACGCGCTGGCCGACGTCGCCATCGTCTATCTGTCGGCCATCGGCGCGTCCGCCGCCGCCCGCGTCGTCGCCAAAAAGATCCACCCGGTGAAGGTCGAAGCGACCGAGGCCATCCCGGCCCTGCTCGACCGGCTGGTCGAAACGCTGAACGGCAATCCGCCGCCCTGGCTGCGCAAGGCGCTGGGCGAAACCCAAGAACTCAATTTCGACGACGAAGACGAGGAATAACCCATGTCCGACACCGCAATCGCCGAAGGCGCGGCCTCCCAGGCCGAGGTCGCCGACCAGTTTCTGAAGACCCTGGTCCTGCTGTTCCGCGCCGAGGACAGCTATGGCGCGTGGGAGGGCAAGGCCGACGAGGTTCTGCTCGCCCCCTTCATTCTGGACAAGGAGGCCCGCGCCGCCATCCCGATGATGGGCGATCCCGATCCCGACACGCTGTGGCGGCTGGAGCTGTTCTACAAGGCGGTCGGCATCACCATCGAAAAGCAAACCGGCCTGATGGCCTCGCCGATGATGAAGATCAGCCATGAAGGCTTCGGGCGGATGATCCTGACCGCCGGGCGTCTGGTGGTGATTTCCAAGAATCTGCGCGACGTCCACCGCTTCGGCTTCCCGACCGCCGAAAAGCTGGCCTCCGACGGGGCCAAGCTGGTCGCCGACGCGGTGGACCTCATCAAAAAATACCCCGAAGTCGCCAATCTCTGACCTCTTGAGGATCCCGGCATGAGCGACATCGACACGCTGAAGGACGAGATCAAAAAGCTGAACGCCCGCGCGACGCAAAAAAAGATGGATTTGCACGACCTGTCGGAAGACTTGCCGCAGGGCTGGCAAAACATTCTGACCGTCGCCCAGGACGCCTTCGACGCCTACCGCGCGCTGACCGAAAAGCGCGCGGCGTTGAAGGCGTTGGAAAGCGCGTAGCGGCAGGTTTCCCGTACCCTCTCCCCAGCCCTCCCCCGCTTTGCGGGAGAGGGAGCGAGGATTTTTGTCGGCGTTCAGCATCCGTCCCCTCTCCCGCAACGCGGGGGAGGGTTAGGGAGGGGGCAAACACCCCACTCCAACCACCACCCCACAGGCGCCCCTCCCCCCTTCCCGCGCCATTCGAGAGGAGCATCCCATGGCTGACTTCATCACCGGCACCACCCGTGGCGGCGAAAGCTGGACGCCGAAATTCGTCCAATCCATCGACCAGAAGCAGTGCATCGGCTGCGGCCGCTGCTTCAAGGTGTGCGGGCGCGGCGTGCTGAACATGATCGGCATCACCGAAGACGGCGACATCGTGGACGCCTTCGACGACGAGGCCGAGAAGAAGGTGATGACGGTCGAGGAAGCGGCCAACTGCATCGGCTGCGAAAGCTGCGCCAAGGTCTGCTCGAAAAGCTGCATCACCCACGCGGCGGTCGCCGCCTGATTTTCAGCGTGCAAGCCGCCCACACAAAAAGGCCCGACGCGCTGCGCCGGGCCTTTTGTCATGGCGTGATGACCGAAGCGGCGCGAATCGGACAGGCCGACAGCGCGCGCTCGGCGTTCACTCGGTGGCGCTCATTCGGTGGTGACTTGCTGGCGCGCCAGATCCAAGAGTTGGGCCATTTCCTTTTCCACGCGGTGGTCGGAAATGTCCACGCCCTTGGCGTGCAGGTCGGCGGCGATGCGGTCGCGGATGTCGTGCGGACCCGGCGTGCCGATGTCCACCTCAACGATCTGGCGGGCGTAGGCCTTGGCGGCGTCAGCGTCCAACCCCATCAGGCCAGCGGCCCACAGGCCCGCCAGCGTGTCCCGCCGCGTGCGGATGCGAAACAGCAGGTCTTCGTCGTGCTGGAACTTGTTCTCGAAGGCCTTTTCGCGGTCATCGAAGGTCGTCATGGACCCCGGCTCCTTGAATTTGGTTTTCGCTCCCGGATGCTGGATTATACAGCCGGATTGGGGTCGCCGTCACGGTGAAGCCGCAGCCCCCTTGCGGAGATTTCATCGTGGCCCGACATAGCTTTGCGAAACGGAAAAAACAAGGTTCCCCATGTGCAGCGTGATCCTCCTGCGGCGACCGGACGCAACGTGGCCTTTGCTGCTCGCCGCCAACCGCGACGAGATGGCCGGGCGTCCCTGGAAACCGCCCGCCCGCCATTGGCCCGACCGGCCCAACGTGGTCGCCGGGCTGGATGAATTGGCGGGCGGCTCCTGGCTTGGCCTGAACGACGAGGGGCTGGTCGCCGCCATCCTCAACCGCGAAGGCACGCTGGGGCCGGAAACCGGCAAGCGGTCGCGCGGGGAGTTGGCGCTCGACGCGCTCGACCATGCCGACGCGGGCGAGGCGGCGCGGTCGCTGGCCGCTCTCGACACGCGGGCCTACCGGCCCTTCAACCTGCTGGTCGCCGACAACGCCGACGCCTACCTCATCAGCCATCGCGGCGACAACCCGCGCCACCGGCCAGAGGTGACGACGATTCCCCCCGGCGTCCACATGATAACCGCCCATGATTTGGACGACGCGCGCGATCCTCGAATCGCCCTCTACCAACCGCTCTTCGCCCATGGCGCGCCGCCCGACTCCGACGAACCGGCGTGGGGCAATTGGCCGGAACTGCTGGGCAGCCGGATTTGGGAAGGGGAGAAGGGGGAGCGCGGGGCGATGGATTTCCGCCTGCCCATGGGCTTCGGCACCATGTCCAGCGCACTCATCGCCCTGCCCAGCGTCGAGCGCCCCGACCTGAAACCCGTCTGGCGCTTCGCCCCTGGCCGCCCGTTCGAGACGCCCTTCGACCCGGTGGCGCTGACGTGAGCGGGCCAGCCTCGAACCCCAGCCCGAACCCCCGCCGTTGTGTTCGCCCCCCCGGCTTGCTATATCACTGAGCGCACCTTCCTGGACCGGCAAGCTCTCTTGTCCGGTCCTTACGCATTTGGACGAACACGCGATGACACGACGCCGGCGCATCTATGAAGGCAAGGCGAAGGTTCTTTTTGAAGGACCGGAACCCGGCACTCTGGTGCAGTACTTCAAGGACGACGCGAGCGCCTTCAACAACCAGAAGAAGGGCGTCATCACCGGCAAGGGGGTGCTGAACAACCGCATCTCCGAGTATCTGATGAGCCGTCTGTCGGAAATCGGCGTTCCCACCCATTTCGTCCGCCGCCTGAACATGCGCGAGCAGCTGGTCCGCGAGGTCGAGATCATTCCGATCGAGCTGGTGGTGCGCAACGTCGCCGCCGGGTCGCTGTCCAAGCGTTTCGGCATTCCCGAAGGCACGCCGCTGCCGCGCTCGATCATCGAATATTACTTCAAGTCGGACGAGCTGAACGACCCGATGGTCTCGGAAGAGCACATCACCGCCTTTGGCTGGGCGGCGCCGCCGGATCTCGACGACATGGTGGCCCTGTCCTTGCGGGTGAATGATTACCTGTCGGGCCTGTTCCTCGGCATCGGGCTGAAGCTGATCGATTTCAAGCTGGAATTCGGTCGGCTGTGGGAAAATGACGAGATGCGGATCGTGCTGGCCGACGAAATCAGCCCCGACAATTGCCGCCTGTGGGACGTCAAGACCAACGAGAAGTTGGACAAGGACCGTTTCCGCCAGGATCTCGGCAAGGTCGAAGAGGCCTATCAGGAGGTCGCGCGCCGTCTGGGCATCCTGCCCGAAGGCGGCCCCAGCGACGTCAAAGGCCCCAAAACCCTTCAGTGACCCCCTCTGTTTCACCCCATCTTTCCCCTACTTCCTTTAGCGAGCGACATCCGATGAAGGCCAAGGTTCACGTCACCCTCAAGCGCGGCGTTCTTGATCCCCAGGGCAAGGCCATCGCCCACGCGCTGCAAACGCTGGGCTTCGCGGGCGTCGAAGACATTCGCGTCGGCAAGGTGATCGAGCTGCAATTGACCAGCGCCGACGAGACCGCCGCCCGCGCCGAGGTTGAGGCGATGTGCACGAAGCTGCTCGCCAACACCGTGATCGAGGATTACGCCATCGAGCTGGTGGCCTGATCGTCGTTTGACCGATTTGCGGAGCGAGGGCGGCGGATCATGAGCATCGATCATCTCACCGCCCTCGACCCGATCTTCGCCGAATGCATCCGCGTCGGCGGCCCCATGCAACGCGACTTTTCACGCCCCAGCGGCTTTGTCGGCCTGCTGCGCATGGTGATGGAACAGCAGCTCTCCACCAAGGTCGCCTTGGCCTTGTGGGACAAGCTGCTGACCCGGCTGGGCGACGTCACGCCCGCCACGATTCTGAATTCCGACGACGACACCCTGCGCGCCTGCGGTTTTTCCCGCCAGAAGGTCGGCTACGCCCGTGGCTTGGCCGAAGCGGTCGTCGATGGCCGCCTGGATTTCGGCGCCATCCACGCCCTGCCCGATGAGGAGGCCATCGCCGCGCTCGTCACCCTGAAGGGCATCGGGCGCTGGAGCGCCGAGGTCTATCTGATGATGGCGCAGGACCGGCCCGACATCTGGCCCGTCGGCGATCTCGCCATTCAATTGGGCGTGCAGCGGCTGAAAGGCTGGGCGGACAAGCCGTCCCCGACGCAACTGCTGGCCGTCGCCGAACCCTGGCGCCCCCACCGCAGCCTCGCCGCCAAGCTGGTGTGGCACCATTACGTCAGCCTTCAGGAACAGGCCAAGCGCGCCCGATGATCGACACGCCCCTGCTCGCCGTTCTGACCGGCAAGGTCGCTCCCTTCGGCCCGGAAGGGCGAAGCAGCGCCATCCACAAGACTCCGGTCGATGGCCCGCGCGCCGTCGGGCCGGAGGGCTTTCTCGACGACGAGCAGGCCGACCGCCGGGTGCATGGCGGTCCCGACAAGGCGATCCACCATTACCCGCTCGACCACCACGCCGCGTGGCGGGCCGAGTTGGGGGAGGCTGCGCCGTGGCTGGGGACGCCCGGCGCCTTTGGCGAAAACCTATCCACCCTGGGCGTGACCGAGTCCGACGTCTGTCTGGGCGACCATTTCCGCGTCGGCACGACGGTTCTGGAGGTGGCGCAAGCCCGGCAACCCTGCTGGAAGCTGAACCACCGTTTCGCCGTGCCGGACATGGCCAAGCGCGTGCAGAGCAGCGCGCGCACCGGCTGGTATTATCGCGTCGTCGAAAGCGGGATGATCGGCCCCGACGACCGGCTGACCCTGCTGGACCGCCCCTGCCCCGGCTGGCCGCTCGCCCGGCTGCTGCGCGTGCTGTATGTGGACACCCTCGACCGCGCCGCGCTGGCCGAGATGGCCGCCCTGCCCGCGCTGGCGCAAAGCTGGAAAACCCTGGCCGAACGGCGGTTGGCGCGCGGCGCGGTCGAGGATTGGACCGGACGATTGCACGGCGGGTGAGTGGCCCGTCGCCCCTCTTTTCCCCTCGTCCGTTGCCCCCTCGTCCGTTGCCCCCTCCCCATCCCTCCCCCGCTTATCAGCGGGAGAGGGGGCCGGATCCTTGTCGGCGCGCGGCGGAGTTCCCTCTCCCGCGCAAGCGGGGGAGGGTTAGGGAGGGGGCAACGGACGCCACCACCCAAGCCGCCCCGCCCACATTCTCATCACTTGGCATCCTTCTTGCGCATAGAACGGGCAGCCCACACTGGGTTCGCCCGCCTTTTGCGCTGTTTTTGTGATGATTGCCCACGCCCGCAGCACTTCCGCGCTTGCGCAGAATTGCCTGATCTGTTAGCAGATTGCCTATTATTTAGGCATAACGCTGAAGGTTTGTGCACATGGATGCGGCAAAAACGGGTGGCGACGTTCTGTTCGTCCTGATGGGCGCGGTCATGGTGCTGGCGATGCACTGCGGCTTCGCCCTGCTGGAGGTCGGAACCGTCCGGCGCAAAAATCAGGTCAACGCGCTGGTGAAAATTCTGTCGGACTTCGCCGTCTCGACCCTGGCCTATTTCGTCATCGGCTACACCGTGGCCTATGGCGTCGATTTCCTGGTGGACGCCAAGACGCTGGTCGGCAAGGGCGGCCCCGGCTTCGCCGCCTACGGCTATGATCTGGTCAAATTCTTCTTCCTGGCGACCTTCGCCGCCGCCGTCCCCGCCATCGTGTCGGGCGGCGTCGCCGAGCGCGCCAAATTCTGGCCGCAGATGGCCGCCACCGCCGCGTTGATCGGCCTGTTCTATCCGCTGCTGGAGGGCAGCGTCTGGGGAACCCGTTTCGGTCTGCAAGCCTGGATGACCGGGGCGTTCGGCCAGCCCTTCCATGATTTCGCCGGGTCGGTGGTGGTCCACGCCTTTGGCGGCTGGGTGGCGTTGGGCGCGGTGCTGCATCTGGGCAACCGGCGCGGGCGCTACCGGGCCAACGGTTCGCTGATCGCCATTCCGCCGTCCAACATCCCGTTCCTGGCGCTGGGCGCCTGGGTGCTGTGCGTCGGCTGGTTCGGCTTCAACGTGATGAGCGCGCAAACGCTCGACGGCGTGTCCGGGCTGGTGGCGCTGAATTCGCTGATGGCGATGGTTGGCGGCATTTTGACCTCGCTGGTCGTCAGCCGCGCCGATCCGGGTTTCGTCCACAACGGCGCGCTGGCCGGTCTGGTCGCCGTCTGCGCCGGGTCGGACGTCATGCACCCGCTGGGCGCGCTCGTCACCGGCGGAATCGCCGGGCTGCTGTTCGTCTGGGCCTTCAACAAGTGCCAGATCGACTGGAAGATCGACGACGTGCTGGGCGTCTGGCCGCTGCACGGCTTGTGCGGCCTGACCGGCGGCCTGCTGGCGGGCGTCTTCGGGCAAGAGGCGTTGGGCGGGCTGGGCGGCGTGTCGATGACCGCGCAGATCGTCGGAACGCTGGGCGGGGCTGGCTTCGGCTTCGCCTCGGGGCTGGCCGTCTATGGGCTGCTGAAAACCACCATCGGCATCCGTCTGGACCAGGAGCAGGAATACAAGGGCGCCGACCTGTCGCTGCACCACATCACCGCCTACCCCGAGGAAGACGCGCCCGGCATGTGAGGATCGCGCAAGGCGGGGGACCGCCGCCCTTGCTTTGGCGGGGCGGCGGCTTTAGTGTCCGGCCCGAACAACTCCCCCCTTGACGCCGGATTTTGACCGCCCCATGAAGGCCGCCATCGTCGTTTTCCCCGGCTCCAACCGCGAACGCGACGCCGTCGCCGCGCTGGAGGCCGCCAGCGGAACCAAACCGTATCTGGTCTGGCACCGCGACACCGAACTGCCCAAGGTCGATTTGATCGTCGTGCCGGGTGGTTTTTCCTATGGCGATTACCTGCGCTCCGGCGCCATGGCGGCGCACTCGCCGATCATGCGCGAGGTGAAGGCGCGGGCTGATCAAGGCGTGCGGGTGCTTGGCGTCTGCAACGGCTTCCAGATCATCACCGAAGCCGGGCTGCTGCCCGGCGCGCTGATGCGCAACGGCGCCTTGAAGTTCGTCTGCCGCGTCCAGCATCTGCGGGTGGAGAACACCGACAGCCCCTTTACGGCGAAATACGCCAAGGGGCAGATCGTGCGCTACCCGGTCGCCCACGGCGACGGCAATTACTGGACCGACGCCGAAACGGTCAAGCGGCTGGACGGCGAGGGGCAGGTCGCCTTCCGCTATGTCGCCGACGAGACCCGCGCCGACCCGCGCGGCAACCCGAACGGCTCGGCCTCCGACATCGCCGGCATCTTCAACGCCAAGCGCACCGTGCTGGGCCTGATGCCGCACCCCGAAGACGCGGTGGAGGGCCTGCACGGCAACACCGACGGCAAGCCGATGTTTGATGGTCTGGTGGAGGCCCTGTCGTGACCGCCGAAGCGACCCGCGCGCAAGAGCGCCCCGTCACCCTGGAGCTGGCCCGCGAGTTCGGCCTGTCCGAGGCGGAATACAAGAACGCGCTGGAGATTCTGGGACGCGTCCCGACCTTCACCGAGATGGGCATCATCTCCGTCATGTGGTCGGAGCATTGCTCCTACAAATCCTCCAAGCGTTGGTTGAAGACGCTGCCGACCACCGGCCCGCAGGTCATCTGCGGCCCCGGCGAGAACGCGGGCGTCGTGGACATCGGCGATGGCGACACCGTCATCTTCAAGATGGAAAGCCACAACCACCCGTCCTACATCGAGCCGTACCAGGGCGCCGCGACCGGCGTCGGCGGCATTCTGCGCGACGTGTTCACCATGGGCGCCCGGCCCATCGCCAACATGAACGCGCTGCGCTTCGGCTCGCCCGATCACCCCAAGACCCGCCATCTGGTGGCGGGCGTGGTGTCGGGCATCGGCGGTTACGGCAATTGCGTCGGCGTCCCCACCGTGGGCGGCGAGACCAATTTCCACGCCGCCTACAACGGCAACATCCTGGTCAACGCGATGACCGTGGGCGTCGCCAAGGCCGACCGGATTTTCTATTCGGCGGCGGCGGGCGTCGGCAATTCGGTGGTCTATGTCGGCTCCAAGACGGGCCGCGACGGGATCCACGGCGCCACCATGGCGTCCGCCGAGTTCACCGAGGATTCGGAGGAGAAGCGCCCGACCGTGCAGGTTGGCGACCCCTTCACCGAAAAGCTGCTGATCGAGGCCTGCCTGGAGCTGATGGCGACCGACGCGGTCGTCGCCATCCAGGACATGGGCGCCGCCGGTCTGACCTCCTCGGCGGTCGAGATGGCTGGCAAGGGCGGTCTGGGGATCGAGTTGACGCTCGACACCCTGCCGATGCGCGAAGAGGCGATGACGCCCTATGAAATCATGCTCTCCGAAAGCCAGGAGCGCATGCTGTTCATCCTCAAGCCCGGTCGGGAAGAGGTGGCGCGCGCGATCTTCGACAAGTGGGAACTGGATTTCGCCGTCATCGGCACGCTGACCGACAGCGGCAACCTCGTCATCAAGATGTATGGCGAGACCTGGTGCGACATGCCCATCGCCCCGGTGTCGAACGCCGCGCCGGAGTATGATCGCCCGTGGGAACCGACCCCGGTGGCGAATGAGGTGCCGGACAGTGTGTTCGACGGCTACAGCCTGCCGCTCGGCGATGCCCTGGAAAAGCTGTTCGCCTGCCCCGATCTGGCCTCAAAGCGCTGGATTTGGGAGCAGTATGACAGCCTCGTCGGCGGCGACACCCGCTTCATGTCGGGTCAGGCCGACGCGGCGGTCGTCCGCGTACCGGGCCAGACCAAGGCGGTGGCGATCACCACCGACTGCACCCCGCGCTATTGCCTCGCCGATCCGGTGCGCGGCGGCGCGCAGGCGGTGGCCGAGGCGTGGCGCAACCTGTCGGCGGTGGGCGCCTTGCCGCTCGCCATCACCGACAACATGAATTTCGGCAACCCCGAAAAGCCCCGCATCATGGGCCAGTTCGTCGGCGCGGTTCAGGGCATCGCCCAGGCCTGCGTCGCGCTGGACTTCCCGGTCGTGTCGGGCAACGTCTCGCTCTACAACGAGACGAACGGCGAAGCCATCCTGCCCACTCCGGCCATCGGCGCCGTCGGCACCCTGCCCGACGCCATGATCGCGGTCGGCATCGCCTTCCAACAGGAAGGCGACGTGATCCTCGCCATCGGCGACAGCGGCAGCCACATCGGCCAGTCGCTGTTCCTGCGCGAGATCCTGGGCCGCGAGGAAGGCCCGCCCCCGCCGGTCGATCTGGCGGTGGAGCGTCGCAACGGTGAGTTCGTGCGCGGCCTGATCCACGCCGGTCTGGTGGCGTCGAGCCACGACGTGGCCGACGGCGGCCTGATCGTCACCATCGCCGAAATGGCGCTGGCGAGCGGCATCGGCGCCCATCTGCCCGCCCTGGACAACGCCCACCCCCGCGCCCTGTTCGGCGAGGACCAAGCCCGCTACGTGCTGGCCGTCCGCCCCGACGCGGTGGCGGCGGTGCAGGAGAAGGCCAAGGCGGCGGGCGTCCCGGTCACGGTGCTGGGCGAGACGCGCGGCGCGGCCCTGTCCACCGGCAGCGGCGAGATCGTGACGATCAAGCGCCTGAAGGACGTCAACGAAGGCTGGTTGCCGACCTACATGTCGGCGGAACTGTAAAGAGTACGCGGAACCAATTCACAGGCTTGAGCAGAACTCCGGTGCCTTGGCGTTGGAGTTCTGTCAGCATACCATCGGACGAGCTTTGCTCACGGCCATGGTTGAATTGGGAGGCGATCATGTCTAGTGATTTAAATGAGACTCAAGTTGACCCTCAAAAGCTGTCAAGCGCCCTTCAACGAGGTAAAATATTCCTCATCGTTGGCCCGCGCGCGATAGGGAAGAGCACTTTGGTGAGTCATCTATCAAGAAAAAATAGAAATTTACTCCCAACACAAAAAATTACGACAAGACCGCAAAGGTCTTCAAATAACCTCTCTGAGATTATCTCTGTTACAGAAAATGAATTCGAAGATTTTGAGAGTTCTAGAAGATTTTTTATAACAAGATACGTTGATAATGTGAAATATGGTCTGACAGGAGAAAGCTTTAGCAGAGAAAATGAATACATAAAACATATTGCAATCACCGGGCTGCACGAGACAGCAAGAGCATTGCTCGATACAAACCCTAAAATTCCTACAATTTTCCTAGATTTACCAGAAAATGAAATCATCAATCGGTTGATTTCACGCAATAAAATAGACAAAGCCAATCCAAAGAGCACATTCAATCAGGAATGCGACCGCATTCATTCTCACATGCGAGCCTGCCGTGAACTTTATGGTCGCGTCAGCCAGCATGGCCGCGCCATAATTCTAAATAACACCCAAGACGTAACGAGCCATGGTTACGCAAAAAACATTGAACGCTGCATGGAGTTCATCGACACTCATTCAACAGTTTTCAACTAGACACTCACCTCTCAGAAAGAAAACTACAAAGCAACCCTGGGACTTCAGGACTTGAGTCTAAACCTTGATGGTTTCTCAAAACATCTCAAGATTGTAATAAATTTAAAAAACAGCTTATAGCTGCCGCCTTTCTGATGGAAAGCCTATAGATCAGAAACCAAACGGTACGCCAATATCAGACGGCAAACTCGCAACAGTCCGGCAATTTTGTAACTCGGACGACAGCAATGAGCTAAGGCAACGTGTAACCGATGACAAACCGCCTGCGTCGCCCTAGATTACTGTCCATGCGTAAGCCCGGGCGGGGCGAACCCTGAACAGAGCGAGGATTTCCCATGGCGATGGAAGCCGCCACGATCGAAAAGCTCATCAAGGACGGCATCCCCGACGCGGCGGTTGAAATCGCCGATCTGCGCGGCGATGGCGACCATTATGCCGCCCTTGTCACCTCGGCGGCCTTCAAGGGCAAAAGCCGGGTGCAGCAGCACCAGATGGTCTACGCCGCGCTGCAAGGCCGGATGGGCGGCGAGTTGCACGCGCTGGCTCTGACCACCGCCGTGCCGGACAACGCGTAAAACAACCACGAGACAGACGCCCGCGCCTTCGGCACACTCAAAGACCGGGGCCGGGCATCATCGGGAAAGGGTTTTCAGACATGGTCGATCAGAACGTCGTCGAACGCATCAAGCAGGACCTCGGCAGCAGCGACGTGGTTCTCTACATGAAGGGCACCCCGGTGTTCCCGCAATGCGGCTTCTCCGCCGCCGTCGTCCAGGTGCTGAGCCATGTGGGCGTTCCCTTCAAGGGCGTCAACATCCTGGAAGAGCCGGGCCTGCGCCAGGGTCTGAAGGAATTCTCCAACTGGCCGACCTTCCCCCAGCTCTATGTGAAGGGCGAGTTGGTCGGCGGCTGCGACATCGTCCGCGAAATGTACGAAAGCGGCGAGTTGCAGAGCCTGCTGACGGAAAAGGGCGTCGCCACGGGCGTCAACGCCTGATTGGTCGTTCCACATCCGTTTTGAAAAGCCCCGCTTCGGCGGGGCTTTTTGTTGCTGGTCGCCTCTCCGTTCCACGCGTCATGCCCGCGACGCAGGCGCGTCATGTGCGCCGCCCCGCTGCTCGGCGGCCCAAACTGTGTGCTAAACAAACCGTATGGCGCATCCATCCTCCGCCCCGGCGGGCGAGACCTCCACGGCCACGGCGTTTGCGGCGGCTCTGGGATCCTTTCTGATTTGGGGACTGGTCAATCCGGTCTATTTCAAACTTCTGGGCGGCATCGGGCCGGTGGAGATCGTCGCGCACCGCGTGGTGTGGACCGTCGCGCTGGTCGGCGTGTTCGTGCTGGCGATCCGGGGACCGATGGCGGTGGTGCGCGGCGTCGGCAGTTGGCGGCGCTTGGGAATTTTCGTCGTCACCACCTTGCTGGTCACGGTCAACTGGACCGTTTTCATCTGGGCGATTGGCCACAACCAACTCGTTCAATCGAGTCTGGGCTATTACATCAACCCGCTCATCAACGTGCTGCTTGGCGTCTTGTTTCTGGGCGAGCGGTTGAACCGCAACCAGCTCGTCGCCGTCGCCATCGCCACGTTGGGGGTTGGCGTCTTGGTTTTGTCCTATGGCGTGGTTCCATGGGTGGCGCTGTCGCTGGCGATCTCGTTTGGCTTTTACGCGCTGATCCGCAAGAAGGCGGCGATTGATCCGGTGATCGGGCTGCTGGTGGAAACCCTGCTGCTGGCCCCGGTCGCGCTGGTGTATCTGCTGTGGATGGGGGGGAGCGGTTCCTTTGGCCATGAGGTCGGCACAAGCCTGCTGCTGCTTATGGCCGGACCGATGACCGCCGTGCCGTTGGTGCTGTTCATGATCGGCGCGGCGCGGCTGAAGCTGTCCACCGTCGGCCTGCTGCAATATGTCGGCCCGACCGGGCAATTGCTGTTGGGCGTGCTGGTCTATGGCGAGGACTTCACCAGCGCGCACGCCATCGCGTTTGCCTGCATCTGGGTGGCGCTGATGGTGTTTTCCGCCGACGCCTTCACCACCCATCGCGCGGCGCGGGCGGCGGCGGAGTGAGAGACGGGTTCCACCGCAAGAAAAGCCTGCGCAATGCTTGTCTCTTGCACGGCGCAAAGGGTATTTCCTTATTTTCATGTCCGCCCAAAAACTCGGAAGCCAGAGGTAAATCAGAATTTGATTTAATTTTATAAAAATCTCCGATTTTAGAGCGCCACGCCTAAAATACGAAGCATCCCGGCGCTCCAAGTTTTGATTTATCGATAAAATTTACGGATAAAGTCGATTCTGATTTAACACTACCTGCCTAACCCCCTAAAGTCATCATTCTGTTCAGGAACCATTCAGCTTCCCCTCCTTACAATCCAAGTCAACGCAACCATCCGCGTTTGAGTGACGACTTCGGCCTTGGGAGGAAAGCATGTCCAACAATTCTTTCGATCCAGAGCAATATCTGGCGGCGAATCCTGACCTTATCAATAATTTTGGCTTCAATGTGGATGCCGCAAAAAAACACTATGAATCACTTGGGCAATATGAAGGTCGGCAAACCGCTTTTGATTCCGCAAAATATTTAGCCAGCAACCCAGATCTTCTGACCGCATTTGGCAGCAACACGAAAAAAGCAACAGAGCACTACATAGAGGATGGATACAAGGAAGGGAGACACAGTGATTTTGATCCAAAAAAATATATTGCCAGCAACCCTGACTTAATTGTCGCCTTTGGCAAAGACACTGAGAAAGCAACGGAACACTATATTGAAAATGGATACAAAGAAGGGAGAACAGTGAGTTTTGACGCCTCACAATACCTATCAGCAAACTCTGATTTGCTCGAAGCTTTCGGTGACGACATCGAAAAAGCAACGGAACACTATATTGAATACGGGCATTTGGAGCACAGAAGTGTAGAGAGGCACGAAACCGATTCGACATCTGGAACAAGCACTATAACAACGACTGGAACGACGACCGGGGGGCTGGCGTCCGTGACCGGAACCGACATGGCCGACCGCTATGTCGCAACATCAGCCACACGCTTTGAAGGGAAAGGCGGTGGAGACAATCTCAAATTGGTTGAGAGGGCAAACGCCGACCAAGTCGTTTACTCCAGCCTCAACGACGGCGCGGCTGGTGGCGCGAAGACAGGGTATGACGAAATCAAAAACTTCCAAACCGGAATTGACAGGCTCATTCTCACCGGCTCAATGCGCACCGCCCTGGATCACAACAACGACTCGCAACTTTCGTCCGTTACCCGCACGACCGGAACCGTAAACCTCAGCACCGACGAACTCATCGTGTTCAGCGGACGCGTCGACGGCCTCATCAGCGAAAGCATGGAAAAAATCCAGCAAGCCATCGGCAGCGTCTCAGGAACAGGCGACGCCCTCCTTCTTGCTCAGGACGAATCAAAAAGCGGCCTGTACGTGGTTCACGGCACCGGACTCACCGGCATCCCCACCGCCTCCAACATCCATCTGCTGGCTGTCTTCGACGACGGCAGCCTGTCGGCCAGCGACATCTTCTTCGGTTAGATTTTCCCGGCCTCTCTTCTCACGCCTAAGCCGGTTTCTCCAGGCCGGGCCATGTGTGGCCCGATCTGGAGAAACCGGCTCAGAGTGGATCGCGCAAAATCGGAATCGATTTGAAGCGTGAATCCTCTCGATAGGCCAAAGACCAAGAGCATCGCCAAACGGACAAGGCGTGAGAAGGGCGCCTTAGAGATCTCTGTGAGCGCCCAGTTCGCTCACGCCTCAATGAATCTTCTGCGCCGCGCCGTGGTCGTTGCGGTAGACGTGGACGTGATAGGCGGCCATCGGGTTGTCGTCCAGATAGCTGAGCAGCGCCTGTTCGGTCTTGGCCGAGGCGTTGCGGATCAGCACCTGCCACGCCGGTTCCATCGTCGCCCGGCGGGTCTCGTCGTGCGGCAGCATGATGAAGCCGCCCCATTCCGGGGTGAAATCCGCCAGATAGCTTTGGGTGTAGTGCTTCATCATCGCCGCGTCGTTGACGTTGACGTTGGCCATGTTTTCAAAGCAAACGCGCAGATCCATCGCCGGTCTCCCCTTGGTTGGCCGGGGCGCGTCCAAGCCGCGCCCGCTTGGTCCACACAGCGTGTCTTGTGAGATATGGTGTGGCCCTCCCCCGCCCGACAAGGGGGGTGGGGGCCGTCTGTCACCAAAGACATGCGCCTTACGGGGTCTTGCGCGTGGCGAGGATCGACGCGACGCCCGCCGCGCCGACGCCGGAGCGCGCGCCGATGGCCGCCAGAGTCTCGCCGCCGACCGCGTCGATGTTGGCGGCGTTCAGCCTGCCGACCGCCTCAACGGGGGTCAGGCCGAAGGCGGGGGCCGCCGCCTCCAAACTGGCGCGGGACAGCGCGCCGAACACCGCGCCGGGGTTGACCGGACTCGTGCTGCCGGTCATGCCGGTGACGACCAGCGACGCCAACAGGCTGACGGCGAAGGCGGCGATGGCGGCGTTGCGCTTCAGATAGCCGACAAAGGCGTTCCAGTTCTTCGCCAGATGCCACAGACCGACCGCCGAAAAGACGACGCTGAGCCATTCGTGGGAAAAGCGGACCAGCCCGGCGTTCCAATGCCCCAGCAGCATGATTCCGGTGACGGTGGAGACGACGAAGGTGACGATCGTGACCGGGGTCACGACGTTGCGGGTGATGGTTTTCAGCGCGATGGCCATGATGGTGTGTCCTGAACGGGAATCAAACGCGACGCCCCCAGGATTGCCCCTGTTTGTAACAGGGTTATGTCCACCATCGCCCGCTTGTGCAACAGCGTGTAACGGATTGATGGGCCAACGATTTGTCAAACGCGCGCGGCCCCCGCGCCGAAGCGAGGGGGCCGCGCGTCGGATTTTTCCACCCTCAACCGAACTTGTAGCTGATGCCGTAGCCGCCGCGCGGGTAATCCCAGGCGATGTTGCCCTTGTCCTGGCAGACCACCCGGCAGGTGCCACATTCCAGGCAACCGTCGGTCGCCAGCGTGACCGAGCCAAGCTCGTTCTTGCTGTAGCAGGCCGCCGGGCAGCAGAAGGTGCAGGCCTGCTTCTCGCAGCTCTTGCAGACGTCCGCGTCCTTGATCTGGATGTGAGGTCGGCTTTCGTCGACGATGTAGCGGTTCTGGTAAAGCTTCTCTTCGACCTTCACCATCGGGACCATCATGTTCATCGCATCGCCCTCACCAGCTTGATTGCGTCACCGACCAGACCGAACACCGAACGGCGCTTGACGAAGGATTTCATGATGCTGACCTCCTTCGTGCGCTTGTCGACGCTGTCCACCGTGAACCAGTTGTGCGCCGCCTGGGTGATTTCGTCCGGGTAGGCGCCGAAGAACTGCTTGTTGGCGTGCATGATGCCGGGCAACTCGCGGTACTTCTTCAGATCCTTGATGATGAAGCTGTCATCCAGCGCCTTCTTGTAGGCGGCGAGGTTTCCGGCGACGAAGGGCTTGCCCGCCTCTTTCAGCGCGATCACCGTTTCCGCCGCCATCCGGCCCGAGGCCATGGCGAGGTTGGAGCCTTCGCGGTGCGCCGCGTTGTTGAAATGCGCCGCGTCGCCCACCACCATCCAGCCGTCGCCGTAAAGCTGTGGGATCGCCTTGAACCCGCCCTCCGGGATCATGTGGGCGGCGTATTCCTTCATCTCCGCCCCTTCGATCAGCGGCTTGATGACGGGGTGGTTCTTCAGATCCTCCAGCATCTTGTAGGGCGTGCAATCGCCCTCCTTGAAGTCGGAGATCAGGCAACCGATGCCGATCGTCAGCGATTCCTTGTTGGTGTAGAGGAAGGCGGTGCCGACCATCCCCTTCGTCACCTTGCCCATGATCTCGATGACGACGCCTTCATCCTCTTTGATTCCGAAGCGCTGCTGGATCAGTTCGGGGTCGATGAACAGGATTTCCTTGACCGCCAGCGCGACGTTTTCCGGCGCGGCCTCGCCCTGGAAACCGCTGCGCTTGGCCAGCAGGGCGTTGACGCCGTCGGCCATGATGACGACGTCGGCGTGGATCTCCCCGCCCTCGCGGTCGGTGCGCACGCCGATCACCTTGCCCGAGGCGTCGCGGATCAGCTCCGTCACCGTGGTTTCGCAGATTTGCAGGCCGCCGACCTTGCGGATCCGCTCGCCCCACCATTTGTCGATGTTGGCGCGGATGATGGTGTAGCGGTTCGGCGTGTCGCTGTTGTACGACTCGGAGCGGTAATTGGTGCCGATGTAATTGTCGTCGCCCAGCAGCCAGATGCGCTGTTCGATGATGTGGCGCTCGGTTGGGCAATCGTCGCGGAAATCCGGGATGATCTTTTCCAACTCGTGGGCGTACATGATGCCGCCCTGGACGTTCTTCGCGCCGGGATACTCGCCGCGCTCAAGCTGAAGAACCTTGAGGCCCTGCTTGGCCAGCGTGTAGGTGGCGGCGTTGCCGGACGGACCGGCTCCGATGACGATGGCGTCGAACTTTTCGACCATGTCCTGAGGCTCCTTTCGCGTCCGGGGGTCAGCCGGCCATCCGGTTGACCGACAGGCGGCGACCGAACGCGTCGGTCAGCGCCGGGAGGATCGTCAGCGCGTCGCCGACCAGCCCCAGATGGGCGAAGTCGAAGATCGTCGCGTTGGGATCGGTGTTGATCGCCAGGATCAGGTCGGATTTTTCCATGCCGACGCGATGCTGGATGGCCCCGGAGATTCCGGCGGCGATGTAGAGTTTCGGGCGCACCGTCTTGCCGGTCTGCCCGACCTGCCGGTCGTTGCCCGCCCATCCGGCCTGAACCAGCGGACGGGTCACGCCGACCTCGCCGCCCAGAACCTTGGCCAGATCGAAGACCAGCTTCAGATTCTCGACCTTGCCCAGCCCCTTGCCGCCCGACACGATGATGTCGGCGAAGGCCAGTTGCGCCTCGTTCTGTTCGCGGTCGGCGATGAAGTTCAGCACCTTGGTGACGACGCTCTCCTCCTGAAGGTTCGGGTAAACCTCCTGAACGCGCCCGGTGCGGCTGTCGTCGCGTTCCGGCATCGCCATCACGCGGGGGCGGACGGTCGCCATCTGCGGGCGGTAGGCCAGCGTTTGGATGGTGCAGAGCAGCGTCCCGCCAAAGGTCGGGCGCGTCGCCGCCAGCGAGCGGTTGTCCAGATAGATGTCGAGTTCGGTGCAATCGGCGGTCAGCCCCGTCACCAGCGTGGTGGCGATGGCCCCGGCCAGATCGCGGCCCAGCGTGGTCGCGCCCAGCAGGACGATTTCCGGCTTGAAGGTGTTGACCACGTCGGTCATCACCCGGCAATAGGGATCGGTGCGGTAATCGGCCAGAACCGGGTCCGTCACCTTATAGACAATGTCGGCGCCATAGCTGATGGCGTCGCCGCAGATGCGGTTCAGGTCCGGCCCTTCGGCCCCCAGCACCACGGCGCCGACCTCCACGCCCAGCTTGTCGGCCAGCTTGCGGGCTTCGCCCAGCAGCTCCAGCGACACGGAATGGACGATTCCCCGCTCCTGCTCCACGATCACCCAGACATTCTGGTAGACCTTGAGATGCTCGGGCAGTTGGAATTTGCGGCCTTGGGGCTTGCTCGGTTCGCTCATCGTCGGGTCTCCGGCGCGTGGATCGTCAAAGCCCGGCCGCAGCGCGGGCGAGCAAATCGTCAGCCAATTTGGGCTGGGCGGCAAAAATGGCGTCGAGGGCGGCGGCGGCCAGCGCGTCCGGGCTGGTTCCGTCGGCCTGGATCATCACGGCCTTTTCCGCGCGCGGCTTGGGCACGAAGACCTTCGACACGACGGTCGGCGAGCCTTTCAAACCGACCTTCGCCTCTTCGGCGCCGGTGAAGTCGCGGCTCCAGGTCTTCAGCTCGTAGCGGGCGGCGCGGAACATGTCGTCCATCTTGCCGAAGCGGATGGTGTTCGTGCCTTCCAGCATG
The DNA here is from genome assembly GCF_003590795.1 of Azospirillum cavernae. GTDB lineage: Bacteria > Pseudomonadota > Alphaproteobacteria > Azospirillales > Azospirillaceae > Azospirillum > Azospirillum cavernae. The sequence continues at coordinate 1,523,651 of NZ_QYUL01000002.1, read as the reverse complement.
GTGATCATGCAGGGCAGCTTGGTTTTCAGCACCTGAACGCCGCCTTCGGAGCGGCGCTGCACCACGATCTCCTTCGAGGCGAGGTTCAGATCCTCGATCTTGGTGATGTAGGTAAGTTGCTCGAAGCCCAGACGGGTGGCGATGCCGGGGCCGACCTGGGCGGTGTCGCCGTCCACCGTCTGCTTGCCGCAGAACACGATGTCCACCGGCTGCTCTTCGGCCAGCTTCTGAATCGCCGAGGTCAGCGCGTAGCTGGTCGCCAGCGTGTCGGACCCGGCGAATTTGCGGTCGGTCAGCAGAACCGCGTCGTCGGCGCCCAGCGACAGGGCCTTGCGCAGCGAGGCTTCGGCCATCGGCGGACCCATGGTCAACACGGTGACGCGGGCGCCCACCTTGTCCTTCAACCGCAGCGCCTCTTCCAGCGAGAACAGATCGAACGGGTTGATGATGGCGGGGACGCCCTGCCGCATGATCGTGTTGGTCACGGGATGGATGCGGATCTGGGCGCTGTCGGGCACCTGTTTGATACAGACGACGATGTGCATCCCGGTCTCCTTAAAACCGCTGGGCTTTGACGCGGGCGGGGACCCGGATCGACACCGGCGGAACCCCGCGTTGACAGGATGGAAAGCAAGCGGCGTGCCAGCGGTAAATCTGTGGATTTAGTGTTGATATCGTTGTGTTTTTTCACGAGAAACGCTGTGTCGGGTTCCTGTCGCAAACGCGACAAAGCGCCGGGATGTCGGCTTCGTTACAGCCGTCGGCGGACGAACGGTTCGGCGTGATCGCCACCCAGGGCAACGAAGTCAGGTTAACGTGACGTCACCAACCTGGAAGACGGATTTGAGACACGGATGAACACGGATATCCACGGATGAACACGGATAAAAAATGTCACTTCATCCGTGTTCATCCGTGGGCCGACGCAGTCGGCATCCGTGTTTATCCGTGTCAAATCTCGTTTTCTTAATCATTGTTAACCTGACTTCGTTGCCCTGGATCCCCACCCCGAAGGCTGGTCGCTGGGCGGGGCGGCGTGTAAGCTTTCGCCCGCCATGACCGATCCCCTTCTCGACGCCCTCCAACTGCACCAGGGCGGTCGGCTTGCCGAAGCCGCCGACCTCTACGCCGCGATCCTGCGCGACGCGCCCCTGCACGCCGACGCGTTGCATCTTCTGGGGATTTTGAAGGCGCAGCAGGGCGGCCCGGTGCGGGAGTCGGTGGGCTTGATCGCGCAGGCCGCCGCCCTGAACCCCGACGCGCCCAGCTATCGCAGCAACCTGACCAAGGCGGTGCGCGGCGACTGGCCCGCCGCCGCCGCCGGGCTGCGCGACGCCGGGGACGCCCTGTTCGATCACGGACAACCGGCCCCCGCCGCCCGCGCCTACCGCGCCGCCGCGATGATCCAGCCCGACGACCCGCTGGCCTGGGGCAACCGGGCGCTGGCCTGCCGCAACGGCGGCGCGCGGGCCGACGCCGCCGAGCCAGCGCGCCGCGCCGCCGCGCTTGATCCCGCCGACGCCGCCGTCGCCCGGCTGGCCGCCGCCATCCTGCTCGACGCCCGCCATCCCGCCGCCGCCGACGCCATCCGCCGGGCCATCGCCGACGCGCCGACCGACGCCGACCTGAGGCGGGGGCTGGCCGACGCCACCAAGATCGCCGGACGCTACGCCGAGGCCGCCCCGCTCTACCGCGCGGCCCTGACGCTGGATCCGGCGCAGGCGACGGCGTGGTTTCATCTGGGGGTGGTTTTGGGCGACCAGGGGCGGCACGCCGACAGCCTCGCCCCCTATGGCCGGGCGGTTCGGCTTGATCCGACGGCGGTCGATCCGCGCTACAACCTCGCCCACGCCCAGCTTGTCACCGGGGATTGGCGGGCGGGTTGGGAGTCCTTCGCCGTCCGCTTCGCGCGCGGCGTCGCCCTGCCCACGCGCCAACTGCCGCGCTGGCGGGGCGAGCCGCTGAACGGCAAGACCCTGCTGTTTTATGGGGAGCAAGGGCATGGCGACGCCATCCAGATGATGCGCTACGCCCCGTTGATCGCCCAGGCCGGGGGCCGGGTGGTGGTGGAATGCCTGCCGGGGCTGGTCCGTCTGTTCGCCGACGCCCCTGGCGTCGCCGCCGCCGTTCCGCTGGGCGACGATCCGCCCGCCGACGTCCTGTGTCCGATGATGGACGCGCCCGGCCTGTTCGCGACAACGCCCGACCAGTGCCCGAACCGCGCGCCCTATCTGCGGGTTCCCGCCGACGCCCGCCAACCCGCCTTGCCCGAGGACCGCAGCGTCCTGACCATCGGGCTGGTTTGGGCCGGGGATCCGCACAACAGCGACGCCCGATGGAGCCACGCCGACACCCGCCGCAGCGTTCCGCTCGCCGGATTCGCCCCGCTTCTGGACTGTCCGGCCCTGCGGCTGGTCAGCCTGCAAAAGGGGGGCGCCGCCGCGCAGGCCGCCGAAGCGCCCTTCGCCGGGCGCGTCTGGGCCGACGACATCGCCGCCGCCCGTGATTTCGCCGACACCGCCGCGCTGGTCCAGCGGTTGGATCTGGTCATCAGCGTCGACACGGCGGTCGCCCATCTTGCGGGCGCGCTGGGGGTGCCGGTTTGGGTGCTGTCGCGCTTCGACGGCTGCTGGCGCTGGCTGCTCGACCGGGAGGACAGCCCTTGGTATCCAACCGCCCGGCTGTTCCGCCAACCGGCGCTGGGCGATTGGACGCCGGTGCTGCGCGCGGTTACGGCGGCGGCGCGGAGGCTGGCTCCGCCGCCTTGATCCAGGCGATCACCCGATCAAGCTCTTGGCCCGTGCGCTCCACCATCGCGTCGATGCCGTCCAACCGCAGTTCCAGCGCCGCGATCTCCACCGCGTCGGCCACGCTGGCGAGATCGCGCGCGCCGACGGTGCGCGACGATCCGGCCAGCTTGTGCGCCGCCTGCCGAACGTCGCCCCAAATCTGCGACCCCAACGACTCCCGCAACCAAAGATACGACGCCGCGTTCGACGCCACGAACTCGCCCAGCAGTTGGAAGACGAACTCATGGTCGCCGTCGAACATCACGGTGAGCGCGTCGATGTCCAACGGAGGAACGTCCGGCGGAACGTCAAGCGGAGCGTCCTCCGAAGTCGGCGGCGCGGCCTCCTCCTCCCGCCCGGCGTCCTCGCCGCCCGCCGCAGTCTCCGGCAAGGGCGGCAGGAAGCGGTTCAGCACACGGCGCAATTGGTTGAGATCGACCGGCTTCGACAGGCTGTCGTCCATGCCGACGGCCATGCATTTCTGCACCTCGTCTTCCAGCGCGTTGGCGGTGACGGCGGCGATCGGCAGACGGCGGCCATCCCCCGCCGCCGCCTCTTCGGCGCGGATGGCGCGGGTCAGCTCGAAACCGTCCATCTCCGGCATTTGGCAATCGGTCAGCAGCAGGCCGTAACGCCCGGCGCGCCACATCGCCAACGCCTGCGCCCCATCCTCCGCCAGCTCCATGGCGTGGCCGAGCAGCGCCAATTGACGTTGGATGACCCGGCGGTTGGTCGGGTGATCCTCCGCCACCAGAATCAGGCGTCCTTGCGCCCGCGCCTCTTGGATGGTCGGCGGGCGGACGGCGGCGATGGCGGTCGGCGCGGTCGAAGACGCCGGCGTTTCCACCGGCGCGGCGCGACCCGCCGCCGCCAGCACGGCGCGGACCAGATGGGACCGCCGCACCGGGCGGTTGAGCGGCGCGCTTCCCGACGGCGCCAGATCCCCCGGCCCGCACAGCGTCACCCGCCCGCGCACCCGACCGCGCGGATCGTCGTTCAAGGGGCGGGTGTCCACCCCGGCCTCGACCACCAGCGCATCACAGGCGGCGGTCGGCAGCAGGATCCGCAAGGCGGTCTCCGCGTCGGGCGCGTCCACCACCAGCGCCCCGTCGCTGTTCAGGTAACGGGCGAGGAAGCCGCGCTCCGCGTCGTTTGGAACCAGCAGCAGCACAGTCACGCCGACCAACGGGGCCACAGGTTCGGCCAACGCCTCGTCAACCGGCAGATCGGCGGAAAAGGTGAACCAGAAGGTCGAACCGGCGTTGGGCGCGCTGGTGACGCCGATTTCTCCGCCCATCAGTTCGGCCAACCGCCGACAGATCGACAGACCAAGGCCGGTGCCGCCGAACCGCCGGGTCATCGACGCTTCCGCCTGGACGAAGGGATGGAACAGACGGGTTTGGTTGTCCGGGGAAATGCCGATGCCGGTGTCGGTCACGGCGACCCGGATGGTCACGCGGTCGCCGTCGAAATGGGCCAGTTCCGCCTTCACCGTGACCGAACCGCTGTGGGTGAATTTCACCGCGTTGCCGGTGATGTTGAACAGCACCTGCCGGATGCGCACCGGATCGCCCAGCACCAGCGGCGGCAGATCGGGATCGACGAAGGTCATCAGCGACAGGCCCTTGTCCCGCGCGCCCGGCGCCAGCGTGTCGGCCACCCCCTCGACCACCGCCGCCAGCGACACCGGCACCCGTTCCAGATCCAGCCGCCCGGCCTCGATCTTGGAGAAATCCAGGATGTCGTTGATGATGGTCAGCAACGCGCCCGCCGAATCCCGCACGACGTCCACCAGCTCGCGCTGGTCCGTGGTCAGGCTGGTGTGCTCCAGCAACTCCAGCATGCCCTGGACGCCGTTCATCGGCGTGCGGATCTCGTGGCTCATCGTGGCGAGGAACAGGGATTTGGCCTGATTGGCCGCCTCAGCCTCCGCCCGCGCCGTCTCCGCCGCCTGCGTCGCCGCGACCAGGGCGCGGGTGCGGTCGTCCACCTGCTGCTCTAGGCTGCGGTTCAGCTCGGTCAATTCCTCGTACAGATGGACGTTGTCGAAGCCAACGGCGACCTTGGAGCAGAAGACCTCCAACAAGCGCCGCTCGTCCGCCGACATCGCCCGCCGATGGCTGAGGTAAAAGGCCGTCTCGTGACGGCGCGAACCGGAACGGAAGACCAGCACGCTGCGCGCGCGGTCGTAGCGATTGCGCCCGTCGGCCAGAGCCTCGACCACCAGCGCCGCCGCGTCGGCGGGCAGCCCGGCGCTCAAGACCCGCCCCACCGCCCCGGCGTACAGCCCGGCCCCGCCCAGCAACAGCGGCTCGCCGCCGCCCTCCCCGTCGGTCAGACGGCTGACCAGCGCCACCCCGTCGCCGGGTGGGCAGACGCTGACGATCTGCGCCACCGCGTCGTCCACGAAGGCCGCCATCGTCCGCTTGTCGAGCAGGGAGGAAGAGGCGTCGAGAATCCGCTCCAGCCCCTCGCGGTGGTCCTCGATGGCGGTGATGTCCTGATAGCCGCGCAGGGCGGCGACCACGGAGGTGAACAGCTTTTGCGCCGTCAACTCCGTCTTGGATTTGTAGTCGTTGATGTCGTAGCTGAGGATGACGTCACGTTCGGGCGCTTGCCCCGGCTGGCCGGTGCGCAGGATGATGCGGACGCGGCGGTTGTTCATCTCGCTGCGGATGAAGCGGACCAGCCGCAAACCGGCGTCGTCGGATTCCATGACGACGTCGAGCAGAACCACGGCGATGGCCGGATTCTCGCGCAGCACGGTGCGCGCCTCCCCCGCCGTACCCGCCGACAGGAACAGCGCCGGACGCCCTTCAAAGGTGAAGCCGCGCAGCACCATCTTGGTTGTGGCGTGGATCGCCGGATCGTCATCGACGATCAGGATGACCCATGGCTCAACCGGCTCGGGCGGCTCAAGAACGGCGGTTCCGGCCTCGACCGCCGGTTCCTCGTCGGCGAACAGAAATTCGTCGCTCATCCATGCCCCCGCCACCATCGCGCGCGGCGACGATAGCACAAGCAAACAACCCCGTGCCAGTCGGCCCCCGCCAGTCGTTCCCACGCCCAGCCACGCTTCGCCACGGCGACGGGCAACCCACGGAAAGGGTGGATTTGCGGTTCCGCAACCGCCATGGTGACGCCCGCCCGTTCCTCCCGCCACCCGACGCGCCGCCATGAATCTGCTGAGCTGCATCCACGACACCGCCCCGATCATCGAGGCCAAGGATTCCGACCTGGGCGACCTGTTTCCGCCCGGCTTCCTGGATCTGTACGAGGTGCACAGCTACCGCAACGCCGCGCGCATCCTCGCCCACGCCTGCACGGCGGAGTTTCAGGAAATCACCGCCCAACTGATGGCGTTCCGCATCCGCACCGAGGACATTGTGGCGGCGGGCGGCAACAAGTCCCAGATCGCCAAATCCATGGACCTGATGCTGAACCCGCTGGGCTGGAACGAAACGCGGATTCGCGGCGATCTCTTCATCACCAAGATGATCGTCACCCATGAGGAAAAGCGTCGGATCGCCGGAAAGAACCGGGGCCAGACGGTGACGGAACAGCGCCAGCACGACGAGATTTACAAGGTGAAGGGCTTCATCGACGGCCATAAGATCGACTTCGTGAAGGGCCGCGTCGCCTTCGATCTGGAATGGAACAGCAAGGACCAGACCTTTGACCGCGACCTCTACGCGGCGCGCACCTTCTACGAATGCGGCATCGTCAGCGCGGGCGTCCTGCTGACCCGCAGCGCCGAACTGGCCCCGCTGTTCACCGAGGTGGCGCGGCGGGTCGAGATGAAGAATTTCCAAAACAAATACGGCGCCAGCACCACCTGGATGAAAAAGCTGCTCTACCGCCTGGACGCTGGGCGCGGCGGCGGCTGCCCCATTCTGGCGCTGGGCATCCGCCCGGCCCTGGTCTCCGATTTTGACGACTGGAAAGCCCGCCACCCGGTGATCCGCCACGCCGTCGCGCTGGACCTGGACGGCCATGGCGACGAGGATGATGATCTGGGGTGACGAACAAACCAACAAGCCGCGACATCCAGACAACGCGGTCGAACATGACAATGCGAGGAAGACTCTCTCATGCGTCCCACCAACGCCGATTTTGAGGCGAACACCCAAACGCCGCCCCAAGCGTCAGCCCGCGAAACGCTCCGCATGATGCTGCGCTACAAGGCATGGGCGAACGACTTGACCTTCACCAGTGTGATGGCGCTGCCCGAAGGCGAGGCTCTCCGCCAACGCCCAACCCGCTTCGGCAACATGGTTCACACGCTCAACCATGTTTACGTCGTCGATGATATTTTCAAACACCACCTCGAAGGGCGCAAGCACGGCTACACCGCCCGCAACACCGATCAGACCCCGCCCCTTGAGGCGCTGTGGCGGGATGTGCAGGCGATGGACCGCTGGTACATCGACCTTGTTGATTCCTGGGCCGACGCCGATGTGACGGGCTTGGTCCGCTTCACCTTTGTCGGGGGCGGCGACGGGGCCATGACCCGCGAAGAAATCATCCTCCACGTCGTCAACCACGCCACCTATCATCGCGGCTTCGTCGGCGACATGATGTACCAAGTTCCTGTCATGCCGCCGTCGAACGACCTGCCGGTCTTCCTGCGGGACGTTTACCGCAAAGATCGGTGACGCGACAACCGCGCGTCATGCCCTTCGTCATGGATGAACAGAGGAGCGCGATTCTGTTCATCCATGACACTCGCTCCGCCACGCTCAATAGGCGCAGTCTTTGAACACCGGATCGACGCTGCCGCCCCAGGCGCTGTTGAAGCGGGCGAGCAGTTCGTCCGCCGGGCTGTGGTTGTTCTGGGCGATGGCGTCCAGCGTGTCGAGATAGAGGCTTTCGTCCTGGCCCGCGTCGTTGTTGCGGGCGCGGCGGACCAAACCGTCGCGGGCGATGGCCAAGGTCGCCAGCGCCACCTCGCGCACCGTGCGGTCGCGGAAGGGGGTGCGCAAACCGCTGCGTGGAACCTCGGCGCGCAGGGCGGCGCGTTCCGGCGTCGTCCAGTCCTTCACGAGATCCCACGCCGCGTCGAGCGCCTGATCGTCGTACAGCAGCCCGACCCACAGGGCGGACAGCGCGCACAGGTTGGGCAGGCTTCCGGCGTCGGCCCCGCGCATTTCCAGATATTTCTTCAGCCGCACTTCCGGGAAGGCCGTGGTCGTGTGGTCGGCCCAATCGGTCAGCAGCGGCCTTTCGCCCGGCAGGGCGGGCAGCTTGCCGTCCAGGAAATCAACGAAGGATTGGCCCGCCGCGTCGATGTAGGTCCCGTCGCGGTAGACGAAATACATCGGCGTCTTCAGCAGGTAATCGACGTAACGCTCGAACCCGAAGCCATCCTCGAAAACGAAGGGGATGTCGCCGGTGCGGTCGGGGTCGGTGTCGGTCCAGATGTGGCTGCGGTAGCTCTGGAAACCGTTCGGCTGGCCTTCGGTGAAGGGCGAGTTGGCGAACAGCGCGGTGGCGATGGGCTGAAGCGCCAGCGACACGCGGAACTTCTTCACCATGTCGGCTTCGGACGCGAAGTCCAGATTGACCTGAACCGTGCAGGTCCGCGTCATCATGTCGAGGCCGAGCGAGCCGACCTTGGGCATGTAGTTCCGCATGACCTTGTAACGGCCCTTCGGCATCCAGGGGATGTCGTCGCGCGTCCATTTCGGCTGGAAGCCCAACCCCATCATGGCGATGCCCAACTCGGCCCCGACCTCGCCAACCTGGGCCAGATGCTGGGCCAGTTCGGCGGCGTTCTCATGCAGGTCAAGCAGCGGCGCGCCCGACAGTTCGACCTGCCCGCCCGGCTCCAGCGTGATGTTCGCCATGCCGTCGACGAGCGCGATGATGTTGCCCTTTTCCTCCACCGGCTGCCAGCCAAAGCGGGTCAGCCGCGTCAGCAATTCGCGAATGCCGTCCGGCCCGTCATAGGGCAGCGGGCGGCGGTCTGCGACGCGGTAGGCGAATTTCTCGTGCTCGGTCCCGATGCGCCACGCTTCGGCCGGCTTGCAGCCCGATTCCAGGTAGGCGACCAGTTGGCGGCGGTCGGTGATCGGTTCACCGCGCGTTGTCGGGGGTGCGGACATGGAAGCTCCCGCAGATAAGTGGCTGTGAGGTCAGACCGTCGGTTCGGTCGGCGAGCGGAAGGGCGGCCGCGTGTCGCCGCCGTCGGCTGTCCAATCCCCGGACAGGGATTGCCAACAGGCCAGCGCCGCCACAACCGCCGTGTCGGCCCGCAGGATGCGCGGCCCCAAACCAACCGGAACAACAAAGGGGAGTTTCCCCAGTTCGTCAAGTTCGGACTGGTCGAACCCCCCTTCCGGCCCGATCAGCAGCGCCGCCGGGCACGGTCCCGTTTCGCGCATGGCTTCGGCGATGGGCCGGGCGTTTCCCGCCTCGGCGCACAGGAACAGGCGGCGGTCGGCGGGCCAATCGGCCAGCGCGCGGGCCAGCGGCAACGGCTCGACCAGTTCCGGCACGCTCAGCCGTTCGCATTGTTCGGCGGCCTCGATGGCGTTGGCGCGCAGACGGTCGCTGTTGACCCGGTTGGGGTCGGTGCGGCGGGTGAAAACCGGCCACAGACGCGAGACGCCCATCTCGGTCGCCTTTTCCGCCACAAAGTCGATGCGGCCCTTTTTCAAGGGGGCGAACAGCAGCCACAGATCGGGCGCGGCGCTCTGGACCCGTCGTTGCTGGGCGACGGTCAGCGAGCACCAGCCCTTGCCAAAGCCGTCGATCACCGCGCGCCATTCGCCGTCGCGCCCGTTGAACACCGCCACCGCGTCGCCCCGGTCCAGCCGCAGAACATGGCGCAGAAAATGCGCGCGCTCATGGTCCAGTCCGACCGATTGGCCCTCGGCCAACGGGCTTTCAACATACAGACGGGTTTTCACTGCGCCCTGGGGCTGGTCGGTCATGGCGTCCCTCTCCGCGAAACGGAGGCGACTATACCCGCCCGAAGGCGGATGCGTCAGCCTTTCGCCGCCAGACGGTCGATGTGGACGCGCAACTCCGCCGGGGCCACCGGCTTGTGCACCACGGTCAAGCCATGGACTTGGGCGGCGGCAAGCAGTTCGGCCCCGGTGTCGCCGGTCAGAATGATGGCGGGAACCGGCGCGCCGCACAGCGCCCGCAGCGCCCGCACCGCCTCCACCCCCGACACGCCGTGCAGCCGGTAGTCGGAGATGATGACGCTGGGAATCGGAATCGGGGACTGCGCCCGCAAGGCGGCCAACGCCGATTCCGCCGTTTCGGCGGCGATGACGCGGTAGCCCCAACTGTCCAGCATGATTTCCATGCCGGTGAGAATGATGGCCTCGTCGTCGATCACGACCGCAAGCCGGTCAGGTGAAGCGTCGTTGGTCATGCCGAAGAGCAACCCAAAGCCAGGAACGGGTGTCGTCAGTATCCAGGCGACGCCGCCGCTGGCAAGCCTTTCTTGCGTGCGGCCCCCGCCCTTTTCCGTCCGGCTGGACGCGGCGGCGCACGCCCGATAGGGTGCGGCCACCCGCTTCCAACTTGCTCCGTGCCGCCGCCATGACCAGCGCCCCTTCGCCCGATTCCGCCGGTTACACCGACATTCGCCGGGACGGCTGGATCGGTCGCTGGCTGCCCGCCGCGTGGCGGCCTTACGCGACGCTGGCCCGGCTTGACCGCCCGATTGGAACGTGGCTGCTGCTGTTCCCCTGCTGGTGGAGTCTGGCGCTGGCCGCGCCGCGCTGGCCCGATCTGTGGATGATGGCGCTGTTCGCGGTCGGCGCCGTCGTCATGCGCGGGGCGGGCTGCACGGTCAACGACATCCTGGACCGCAAGTTCGACGCAATGGTGGAGCGCACCCGCGCCCGCCCGATTCCCTCGGGCCAAGTGTCGGTGCGCCAAGCCCTGGCCTTTCTCATCGCCCAACTGCTGGTCGGCTTGGCGATCCTGCTGCAATTCCAGCCCGCCGCCATCGGCTTGGGCGTGCTGTCGCTGGCGCTGGTCTTCACCTACCCGTTGATGAAACGCATCACCTGGTGGCCGCAGGCCTTTCTGGGGCTGACCTTCAATTGGGGGGCGCTGATGGGCTGGGCCGCCGTGCGCGGCGATCTCGGCTGGCCCGCCATCGTGCTGTATGTGACCGGCGTCGCCTGGACCCTGGGCTACGACACCATCTACGCCCACCAGGACAAGGAGGACGACGCCCGCATCGGCGTGAAATCCACCGCCCTGCGGTTGGGCGACCACAGCAAAATCTGGATTTACGGCTTTTACAGCCTGACCTACGCCGGGCTGGGGCTGGCCGGGATGTTGGATGGTCTGGGCGGGCTGTATCTGCCGGTGCTGTCGCTGGCTGGCCTGCATCTGGCGTGGCAGGTGGCGACGTGGCGGCCCGACGATCAAAACGACTGTCTGGACACATTTAAATCAAACCGCTGGTTCGGCTGGATCGTGCTGGCCGCCATTCTGGCTGGGAAGCTGTAGACCGGCCCACCCGCGATTCGCCAAAAGAAAAGCGGGGCAAAAGCCCCGCTTGTTTCTTCGCTGCCGTTATTCGCGATCAGTGTTGATCGTCGTCCATCAACTCGGCCACCGCGTTGGTGGTGGAACCCGGCTTGCGGTTGGGAACCAGGGTGCGCAGACCGTCCACCGAGGCGACCATGTTCTTGACGGTGCTCGGCAGGGTGGGCTTGCGGTTGGGCGTCACGGCGGTGGCGACGTCCAGACGCTCGCGCTTGACCGGAGCGGCCACGCTGGCGACCAGAGCCTGCGGCTTGCGGCCCGGCATCGTCACCACATGGGCCACCACCGTGCGGACCTTCAGCGACGGGCCAGCCTGCTTGGGAGCCTTGAGCGAGGCCTCGACAATGCGGGGACCCGACGAACGCGCCTTGGCGCGGCCCGAGGGCGAAACGGAGAAATCGGTGTCCATGCCACGGTCGCCCGCGTCGAGCGTCCGGTTCCTCGCGGGTTCCTCCTCCCCTTCCGGCATGATGAAGCCGTAGGAGGCGTAAACGCGCATGCCCATCTGTTCGGTCGGCTCGTGCCAGACGCGAACGGCGGACCAGTCGTTGTTGCGGGAGACGTCGACGACGCGCATGCCGCGCCGCAGGCCGTCGCCGCCGATCCAGCTGTGATCCACCTCGATGGTGCGGCGGTCGATCACCGCGCTGACCAGCGAGACGTGGCCCCGGCGCATGTGGCCGGTGCGTTTGAACACCAGGACGGAGCCGATGGCGGGATGGCTTTCGCGGTCATAGACGCCAGCGGCGTGGTTCCACCACGTCCAGGCGTCGCCGCGAATGGTGAAGTCGGAGATGGCGCGCACGGTGCGCACGCAATCCTGCGCGGCGGCTGGCGTCACGGCCATAGGGCTGAGCGCGATCAAAGCCGCGAACGACAGGCTTATGGCAGTTCCCCTCGGCCGCATGACGTCCCCAATCCCTTTGTTTTTCCCCTTACAAACGGGTAACACAGGGTTCCCGGCCCTGTCTACACCGTTTGATCCGCTGTATAGACGGCGCATGACCGGCGGTTTTCCCGACACCAGCGGAAGCCATTGAGACTCCTTGAATGAACAACCTCTCGCCGCCCGATTTCGTCCGCGACAACACGACGCTGACGACCGCTCCGTTGCTGCCGGAAATCACGCTTCATCTTGCGACCGAGGTCACTCCCCTGTGGATGGCCACCGAAGAGACCTTGGCGGAAAAGAACCTGCCGCCGCCTTACTGGGCCTTCGCTTGGCCGGGGGGGCAGGCGGTGGCCCGGTTGTTGTTGGACCGACCCGATCTTGTGGCGGGAAAATCGGTGCTCGATTTCGCCGCAGGCACCGGAATCGTCGGCATCGCCGCGATGAAGGCGGGGGCCGCGCGGGTCCAGGCCTGCGAGATCGACCGATTCGCCCTGGCCGCCATCCGCCTGAACGCCGAAGCCAACGGGGTGGAGGTCAAGCCGGTCAGCGTCGATCTGATCGGGCGCGATCTGCCCGGCATCGACATCGTGCTGGCGGGCGACGTTTGTTACGAAAAACCAATGGCCGAGAAGGTGACGGCGTGGCTGCGCCGAATCGCCGCGACCGGAACCCTGGTCCTGCTGGGCGATCCGGGCCGCGCCTATGTCCCGACCAGCGGGCTGGAAAAGGTCGCCACCTACACGGTGCCGACCTCCCTGGAACTGGAAGACCGCGAAACCCGTGAAACGGTGATTTGGCGGTTGTTGGCGGAGTGAACTGCGGTTGCGTGGGGGAGATTTTTGACACAGATGGACACCGATAAACACAGATGAAGATAAAATAAGATTTAATTTAGATGTTCATGAGATTTTTGATTGTTACTGAATCAAAAAATCAAAATATATTCTGCAATCATATCAAGAGTGAAATTAAAATACACTGACGGACGCACAAAACGGGGAAAATCCACCAACCACCTATCATTGTCCATCTGTGTTTATCTGTGTCCATTTGTGTCAAAAAAATCCCTCCCCTCAACGCTCCATCCCCCTCTTGACGACCCCGCCCCCGCGCTGAACCTTACGACCGTCACCGCAAGACCACCGCCAGACCATCGGAAGAGCCATCCCATGCCCTACACCTCGTTGCGCGACTTCATCGACCGGCTGGAAAAGGCCGGGCGGCTGGTGGTGGTGAAAGAGCCGGTGTCCACCGTCCTGGAAATGACCGAGATCCAAACCCGCCTGCTGGCCGAAGGCGGCCCGGCGGTGCTGTTCGAGAATGTCGTCAAGGCCGATGGCACGCGGTCGGAAATGCCGGTGCTGGTCAATCTGTTCGGCACGGTGGAGCGAGTCGCCTGGGGCATGGACCGGGAGCCGCACCAGCTTCGCGCCGTGGGCGAGACTCTGGCCTTCCTGAAACAGCCCGAACCGCCCGGCGGCTTCCGCGAGGCGCTGGAGCTGATTCCGCTGGCCAAGACCGTGATGTCGATGAAGCCGAAGACCGTCGGCTCCGCCCCCTGCCAAGAGGTGGTGTTGACCGGCGATCAGGTCGATCTGGGCCGCCTGCCGGTGCAAAGCTGCTGGCCGGGCGAACCGGCCCCGCTCATCACCTGGCCTCTGGTGGTGACGAAGGGACCGACCGGCAAGCGCGAGGATGACTTCAACCTCGGCATCTACCGCATGCAGGTGTTGGGGAAGAACAAGACGATCATGCGCTGGCTGAAGCATCGCGGCGGCGCCCAGCATCACCACCGCTGGCAAGCCAGCGGCAAGCGCGATCCCCTGCCCTGCGCCGTCGTGCTGGGGGCCGATCCGGGAACCATCCTCGCCGCCGTCACCCCCGTGCCCGACACCCTGTCGGAATACCAATTCGCCGGGCTGCTGCGCGGCAAAAAGGTGGAGCTGGTCGATTGCAAGACCATCCCGCTGAAGGTTCCCGCCCAGGCCGAAATCGTGCTGGAGGGTCATGTCAGCCTGGACGAGCACGCCGACGAGGGGCCGTATGGCGACCACACCGGCTATTACAACTCGGTCGAACCCTTCCCGGTCTTCACCGTCACCGCGATGACGATGCGCCGCAACCCGATCTATCTCTCGACCTTCACCGGCCGCCCGCCCGATGAACCCTCCGTCCTGGGGGAGGCGCTGAACGAGGTGTTCATCCCGCTGCTGATCCAGCAATTCCCGGAAATCGTCGATTTCTGGCTGCCGCCGGAAGGCTGCTCCTACCGCATCGCCGTGGTCAGCATGAAGAAGGCTTATCCAGGCCACGCCAAGCGGGTGATGATGGGCGTCTGGTCCTTCCTGCGTCAGTTCATGTACACCAAATGGGTCATCGTGGTGGACGACGACATCGACGCGCGGAGTTGGAAAGACGTGATGTGGGCGATGTCCACCCGCATGGATCCGGCCCGCGACATCACGGTGATCGAGGGAACCCCCATCGACTATCTCGACTTCGCCAGCCCCGAATCGGGCCTGGGCGGCAAGGTCGGGCTGGACGCCACCAACAAATGGCCACCCGAAACCAAGCGCGAGTGGGGCCAGAAGATCCGCATGGATCAACAGACCATCGACCAAGTCAGCCGCAAATGGGATCTCTACGGCCTGCCCGGCAGCGGCGCGCCGATCTGGAAGTGAGCCGCCGCCCGGCCTGAGCGCCGCGAACAGTTAGGAAAATTCCTAATCGTTTGTTGACCCCAAGCGCTGGGCGTCGTTATAGTTAGGAAAATGACTCACCATCAACCCGACATCGACCGCACCTTCCGCGCTCTGGCCGACCCCACGCGCCGCGCCGTGCTCGCCCGGCTGGCGCGCGGCGCGGCCTCGGTCAAGGAATTGGCGGAGCCGTTCGGCATGGCCCTGCCCTCCTTCATGGCCCATCTGAAACTGTTGGAAGACAGCGGGCTGATGGTTTCGGAAAAGCGGGGCCGGGTGCGCCTGTGCCGCTTTGATCCTGCTCCCGTCCGGGCGGCGGAACATTGGCTGGCGGAACAGCGCCGCCTGTGGGAAACGCGGCTCGACCAGTTGGACGGCTATCTGTTGACCTTGCAGAACGGAGACCCTGATGAGCGCGACCAACCATAACAACGCGGCGGACCTGATCCTGACCCGCGTCGTCGATGTGCCGCCCGCTTTGGTCTGGACCGCTTGGACCGTGCCGAAACATCTGGAGCAATGGTACTGCCCCCGCCCCTATGGCGCGCGGGTGGTCGAAATGGACGTGCGTCCTGGCGGGGCGTTCCACTGCCTGATCCTGGATCCCAAGGGCGACGTGATGGAGGACATTCCGGGCTGTTATCTGGAGGTCGTGGACAAGGAGCGGCTGTCCTTCACCTCGGCCTTGACGGCGGGATACCGGCCCGTCAACGGTTCCTCCGGCTTTCCCTTTCTGTTCACCGCGATCATCACCTTTGAGGCGGTGAATGGCGGTTCCTGCCGCTACACCGTCCGCGCCCTGCATGGCGACGAAGCAGACGCCCGCAAGCATGCCGACATGGGCTTTCATGACGGTTGGGGAACGGCGCTCGACCAGCTTGTCGCTTACGCAAAGGCGCATCTGGCGGAATAGCAGCGCGATTCGCCGCTGAGCGGCGGCGGCGTATTGTTGCTTCCACAAGAACGTCTCGTCGCAAAATCCGGTGATTATCGCGCCGCCAGCATCCTGTATGGTCTGTTTCAAGACAAACCGCTCCTGACCGGAGCGCCCCAGACCAAAGGATGACCATCATGATCGACTCCCGCACCGCCCCCTACGCCGCCCTGCTTCTGCGCGTCGCCCTTGGCGCGCTGTTTCTGGCTCACGGCTTTTTGCTGAAGGTGCTGACCTTCGGCGTCACCGGAACCGTCGGCTATTTCGAGAGCATCGGCTATCCCGGTTTCTTCGCCTATCTGGTCATTTTGGGCGAGGTCGGCGGCGGCCTGTTGCTGATCGCCGGGGTGTTCACCCGCTGGATCGCGCTCGCCCTTCTGCCGATCATGATCGGCGCGACCTTGCAGCATGTCGGCAACGGCTGGATGTTCGCCTCGGCCAACGGCGGTTGGGAGTTCCCCGCCTTCTGGACTTTGATGCTCGCCGCGCAGGCCCTGCTGGGCAACGGCGCCTTCGCGTTGACGCTTCCGGCGCTTGACGACGCCGGTCAGCGCCAGACGGCCTGATCCTCCCGCCAGAGCATGATTGTTTCAGGGAGCGGCCTTCACCTGGGCCGCTCCCAAAACGCGTGTGGCGGGCGTTCCGCCCTCCTGCGTCAGAACCAAGGCGTAACCGCGTCCGGCTTTGGGTTCCGGCAAGCTCAACAGCCGGTCCACCGCCTCGCCCGACCAGCGCCCAATCTCTTCCGTCACCGACACGACGTTGGTGTTCAGCAGGCGCCGACCGGAGTTTTCCCCCGCCCGCACGTCGGTGTCCTGCTTGCGGTCAAAACCGAACAGGGTCAAACGCCCGCTCATCCCCGGCGCGGCGGGAAGCCGCAAGCGGGCGCGGTCCTCGCCCGTCCGCTCCAACGACACGGCCACCGCCGCGCCCTCGCCCCGACGCCGGTCCAGGATGCGGCCAACCGCCGCGCGGTCGGAGCCGACCGCTTGATCGCGGCCATCAATCACCATCTGCGGCGTGTAGACGTAAGGTTGGCCGAGCGCCGCCTGATAGGCGTGTTGCCGCCGGGTGTTCCAGCCATTGGCGAAGGGATCGCGCCAGCCCAGCCGATCCCAATAATCGACGTGGAAGGACAGCGCGATGACGTCGTCGCGCCCCGCCAGCTCCTTCAAATAGGCGTCGGCGGGCGGGCAGGACGAACAGCCTTGCGAGGTGAACAGTTCGACCAGGATCGGGGCGTCGGCCGACCGCGCCGGGCGCGGGTCGGCGGCGCCAGCGACCAACGCGGCCAAAGCCGCCAAAATCAGGGGAGCGCGTGCGTGTGTCATGCCACGCAGCCTAGTCCCCACCAGCCCGACCGGCCACTCACAAGCCCGCGAGCGGGACGTGAACGGGGACGTGAACGCGGCGGCGCCCCTTCCCGGTTCCGTGCGGGCCTCCCATTTGCTAGACAGAAGAGAGACCAACCGGAGAGCCTGATGCCTGTTTCGCCGAACGACCAGCCGGAGATCCTGAATCTGCTGGGCGATCTGATCGCCAAGGCGCGCGCCGCCGGGGCCGACGCCGCCGACGCCGTGCTGTTCGACAGCGCGTCCGTCTCGCTCAGCCAGCGCCTGGGCGCCACCGAGAAGCTGGAGCGGTCGGAATCGGGCGACCTCGGCCTGCGGGTGTTCATCGGCAAGCGGCAGGCCATCGTCTCGTCCTCCGACCGCAGCGCCAAGGCGCTGGGCGAGTTGGTGGAGCGCGCCGTCGCCATGGCGCGGGTGGTGCCGGAGGATCCCTTCGCCGGTCTGGCCGACCCCGAACAGATCGCCCACAGCTTCCCCGAGATCGACATCCTCGATCCCGCCGAACCGGCCATCGAGATTCTGATGGAGCGCGCGCGCCGCGCCGAAGAGGCCGCGTTGGCGGTGACGGGAGTCACCAACTCCGAAGGGGCGGACGCCGGGTGGAGCCGCTCGACCATCGCCATCGCCGCCTCGAACGGCTTCGCCGGGTCTTACGGGGTGTCGCGGCAATCGCTGTCCGCGTCGGTTCTGGCCGGGACCGGCACGGGGATGGAGCGCGATTACGATTATGACAGCAAGGTCTATGGCGCCGACCTGCGCGACGCCGCCGACATCGGGCGCGAGGCCGGGGAACGCGCGGTTCGCCGCCTGAATCCGCGCCGGATGAAAAGCGGCAAGCTGCCGGTGGTGTTCGATCCGCGCGCCTCGCGCGGGCTGCTCGGCCATCTGACCGGCGCCATCAGCGGACCCAGCATCGCGCGCGGCACCAGCTTTCTGAAGGACAAGATGGGCGAGCGCATCTTCCCCGAGGGCGTCACCATCATCGACGACCCGCATGTGATGCGCGGCCTGCGCTCCCGCCCCTTCGACGCCGAGGGCGTGGCGGTGCGCCGCCACACCATCATCGAGGATGGGCGGCTGACCACCTGGCTGCTTGATCTGCGTTCGGCCCGTCAATTGGGTCTGGCGACCACCGGCCACGCCGCGCGCGGCACCTCCGGCCCGCCCGGCCCAGCCCCGGCCAACGTCTACATGGCGGCGGGCAAGCGCAGCCGCGCCGATCTTCTGGCCGAGATCAAGGAAGGCTTTTACGTCACCGACCTGATGGGCATGGGCGTCAACGGCGTGACCGGCGATTACAGCCGGGGCGCCGGCGGCTTCTGGATCGAAAACGGCGTCATCACCCACCCGGTGAACGAAATGACCATCGCCGGCAACCTGAAGGACATGTTCCTCAATCTGGAGGCGGCGGACGATCTGGAACTGTGCTTCGGCATGGACGCGCCGACCGTGCGCATCGACGGGATGATGATCGCCGGGTTGTGAGGATCAAGGGGATGGGGCGTCTTCGGGCGCCTCATCCCAACAGGGCCGCAATGTCGCGTTGGGCGCCGAGGAATCGCACGACTTGAAAAGGCCGCGCGGTGTAAACGATCCAATAGCACTCAACCGGCCAGAAGCGAACCGGGTGCTCCGTCAGATCCTTGCGAATGGTCCCAAGCTCAGGATGGCGCCGCAAGGCCGTCACCGCGTCTTCAATCGCCATCAACAGGCGCGCCGCCGAATCCCGCCCGGCATAATCCCGACGTTCCAGAACCGCCGCGCGAATCTCGGCCAAAGCCGTCGGCGACGCGTTGGTTGGGCGCCTCCCAGTCACAGATGGCGGCGTCATGGATGGCGGCGGTTCGTCCCGGTTCGTTTGGGCGTGGTCACTGGCGTGGTCATGGAGCCATCGTCCAATTCCGCCCAAAGAGACCTGAAAGCGTCGTCAAGCGCCACGCCGTCACCCGCCTGAAGTTCGGCGAGGCCACGCGCAATGTCAGCGTCCAAACTCCGCCGCAACGCGTCGTCCGCCACAGTCTTCAGCCCAGGCAAGGGTGCGTCGTCCATGGCCAAACTGTAATCCATCGCTTGCGCCCCAACAAGCGCCACCCCACCCAATCCACACCCCCTACCCCACCGGCGTCGGCCCCACCAGCACCGGCAACGTCCAACCGGCCAGCGCGATGTCCACCGGCAGCCGCGCCGCGACGTCGCCGTCGCCCTGCACCGCATCGCCCACCGGCCCTTCGATGCGCAGGCGCCGCGCCGGGATCACGCGATAGTCGGGGAAATGGCGCAGCCGCCCGGCGGTGACGCCCCAGACATAGCGCAGCGCGTTCCATCGACCGCCGCGCGGAAACAGGCAAACCTGCAACTCCGGCTCAGTCAATCGGGCGTCGGGGGCGCAGACGAAGCGGCCCCCGTAGAAATGCCCTTTGGCGGCGATCACCGCCGCCACCTCCTGCGCCGGGCCGCCATCCAGAGACACCCGGTAACGGACGTCGGGCCGCGTCGCCAGTTGCTTAAGGGTTTCGACGACATACGCCCCCTTGCCGATCCGGCGCTTCAGCCGGGTGTCCACGCATTCGACCACCCGCGCGTCCAACCCGACCCCGGCCATCATCGAAAACACCCGCCCGTTGGCGACCGCCGGGTGAATCAGCGCCGTCCGCGCACTGGCCAACACCCGCGCCACCCCGTCGGGATCGGTCGGCAAGCCCAACTCGCCCGCCAGCACATTGGCGGTTCCCATCGGCACGATGCCCAGCGGCACGGCGCGGCCAGCGGCGGCGTGGGCCGCCAGCCCGTTGATGACCTCGTTGATGGTGCCGTCGCCGCCCGCCGCGACCACCGCGTCAACCGTGCCGGGAACCACGTCGCGGGCGAAGGCCTCCGCGTCGCCCCGCCCGCCGGTGGAGCGCACCAGCACCTGGACGCCGTGCTGCGTTTCCAACCGCTCGACCACCGCGCGCAGGCGCCGCGCCCGGCGACCGCCCGCCACCGGGTTGTGGATGACCAGCAGACGCCGAACCGTCGCCGCCGCGCCCGGCCCGACCGCAACCCCACCCAATTCGCTTGAGTCCCGCAACGATTCGCTCCTGTCCGACGGCGCGGATGGCGCCCTGTGTGTCAAATCAATGACTCTTGAAAGTCAAAGACGTTTCAATAAAACGACGGTTTCTTTGCCAGAACTCACCAGACAACGAATGTTAAGTGCGTCCTATGCGAGGCATTGTCAAGCAATGCGATTGCGACTATACGGGCCATGTCTTAAATGGCCCCTGTCTTGGCGACGACGGAGCGGAAGATGAACGCCGTACCAGCGGTCAAACGATACCGCAGCATCTTTATCTCCGACGTTCATCTGGGAACGCGGGGGTGCAAGGCCGACTATCTCCTGGATTTTCTCAAGCACAACGAATCGGATCACCTGTTTCTCGTTGGCGACATCGTCGATGGCTGGCGGCTGAAAAAGGGCTGGTACTGGCCGCAGGCGCACAACGACGTCGTGCAGAAGATCATGCGTCGGGCGCGCAAGGGCGATCAGGTCTATTACGTCCCCGGCAATCATGACGAGGCGGCGCGGGATTATTGCGGCCTGCAATTCGGCGGCGTCCACGTCGTCGATGAATGGGTCCACACCACCGCCGACGGGCGCCGCCTGCTGGTCATCCACGGCGACCAGTTCGACGCGGTGGTGCGCTACGCCAAATGGCTGGCCCTGCTGGGCGACCACGCTTACGTCGTGCTTTTGCAACTGAACACCGTGTTCAACTGGGCGCGGCGCAAGCTGGGCTTCCGCTATTGGTCGCTGTCGGCCTACCTGAAGCACAAGGCCAAAACGGCGGTCGAGTTCATCGGCAAGTTTGAAGAGGCGCTGGGCGAGGAAGCCCGCCGCCGCAAGGTCGACGGCGTCGTCTGCGGCCACATCCACACCGCCGAGATCCGCGACATGGAAGGGATCCTCTATTGCAACGACGGCGACTGGGTCGAATCCTGCACCGCCTTGGTCGAACACGACAACGGCGCGCTGGAGATCATCCATTGGGCGGAAGCCATGGCGCAACGCACAGCGGTGAAGGCGGCGGCGTGAACATTCTCATCGTCAGCGACGCGTGGCACCCGCAGGTGAACGGCGTCGTGCGCACCATCAGCACCGTGCGCAAAGAGCTGGAGAGCATGGGCCAAACGGTCGAGGTCATCGGCCCGGACCGTTTCCGCACCCTGCCGATGCCCTCCTACCCGGAAATCCGGCTGGCCATCGGCGCGAAACGCTCCCTCTGGACAATGATCGCGGATCTGCGGCCCGACTGCATCCACATCGCCACCGAAGGGCCGTTGGGCTTCGCCGCGCGGGCCTATTGCCTGAAGCATGGCAAGCCCTTCACCACCGCCTACCACACCCGTTTCCCGGAATATGTGCGCGACCGCGCGCCGATTCCGCTGATCCTGTCCTACGCGCTGGTCCGCCGCTTCCACAAGCCATCCTCGGCGGTGATGGTGGCGACCCAGACCATCGAAGACGCGCTGGTCGGTCGGGGCTTCGCCAACATCAAGCGCTGGACGCGCGGCGTGGACACGGAGCTGTTCCGCCCGCGCGACAAGAATTTCCTCGATCTGCCGCGCCCGCTGTCGATGTATGTCGGGCGCGTCGCGGTGGAAAAGAATCTGGAGGAGTTCCTCAAGCTCGACCTGCCCGGAACCAAGGTGGTGGTGGGCGACGGCCCGGCGCGCGAGGAGCTGCAACGCAAATATCCCGCCGTCCATTGGGTGGGGGCCAAGCATGGCGAGGAGTTGGCCCAGCATTACGCCGCCGCCGACGTCTTCGTCTTCCCTTCGCGCACCGACACCTTCGGGCTGGTCCTGTTGGAGGCTCTGGCGTCCGGCGTTCCGGTCGCCGCCTACCCGGTGCCGGGACCGCTGGACGTGGTCAACGGATCGGGCGCCGGGGTTCTGGACGAGGATCTGAAACGCGCGGTCGAAGGCGCCCTGACCATCTCCCCGCAAATCTGCCGCGACTACGCGCTGGGCTATTCGTGGCGCCGCTCGGCGGAACAGTTCCTGTCGAACCTGCGGCCATTTTCGTAAGCGATGGGCTGGCGGGCTTCCGCCCCAAAAGGCGGCGCCCCGCCAGCCAAACCATCCCCATCGCAACAACGCCCCCGGCGTGCTAAGCTGCCGCCGCGCGCGCTGCCGGGGACGTCCGGCGGCGTGTTCGTTGTCGCGTCCTTTTGTTTCCGAGCCGCATGCTGCACACCCTTTATCGCGGCCTGACCACCATCGCCGGGCCAGCGGTTCGCCTGTATCTCGACCGTCGCCGGGCCGTCGGCAAAGAGGATTCCGCCCGTCAGGCGGAACGCTTCGGCGCGGCCTCGCGCCCGCGCCCCGACGGGCGGCTGGTCTGGATCCACGCGGCCAGCGTCGGGGAGGCGAACTCCGTGCTGGTGTTGATCGACCGTCTGCTGGACAGCGACGCCGAACTGACCGTGCTGATGACCACCGGGACCGTCACCTCGGCGGAGCTGATGGGGCGGCGCCTGCCGCCGCGCGCCATCCATCATTACGTGCCGGTCGATCTGCCCGGCGCGGTGGACCGCTTCCTCGACCATTGGCGGCCCGACGCCGTGCTGTGGACGGAATCGGAGATTTGGCCGAATCTGCTGGCCGGGATCCGCGCCCGCGCCATTCCGGCGGCGCTGGTCAACGCCCGGATGTCGCAGCGCTCCTTCACCCGTTGGCGCAACGCGCCGGGTTTCGCCGGGGCGCTGCTCTCCACCTTCCAGGTCACGCTGGCCCAGACGGAGGGCGACGCCGACCGGCTGCGCAGCCTGGGCGCGCCCGGCGTGGCCAGCGTCGGCAACCTGAAATTTTCCGCCGAGCCGCCGCCCGCCGCCCGCGCGCCGATGGCGGCGCTCAGCGCCGCGCTCGACGGACGCCCGGTCTGGCTGCTCGCCAGCTCCCACCCCGGCGAGGATGAAATCGCCGCCGCCGTTCACGCCGCGCTGGCCCCCGCCCTGCCCGGCCTGCTGACCGTCGTGGTTCCCCGTCACGCCCATCGCGGCGAGGCCATCGCCGCCCTGATGCAAGAGCGCGGGTTGAGCGTCGCCCGCCGCTCCGACGGCGGCCTGCCAGGGCCGCAGGACGCGGTCTATGTCGCCGACACCATGGGCGAACTGGGGTTGTTCTACCGCGCCGCGCCGGTGGTCTGCATGGGCGGCTCCTTCGTCCCGCATGGCGGGCAGAATCCGGTGGAACCGGCCTTGCTGGGCTGCGCCGTTCTGTACGGCCCGCACATGTTCAATTTCGGCGAGATCACCCACATGCTGGAGGCGGCGGGCGGGGCGCTGTTGGTCGCCGACGGCCCGGCCCTCATCACCGCCGCCCGCCAATTGCTGACCGACGAGCGCGCCCGCGCCCGAATCGTCGCCGGGGCCGCCCGCGTGACGGAGGACAACCGCCGCATCGTCGACCGCGCGCTCGGCGCCTTGGCCCCGGTGCTGGGCGCCGCCGGCATCCGTTCGGCGGCCTGATCGGGAGTCACGCGGTTGCGCACACCGGCTTTCTGGTATCGGCCACCGGGCGCGGCGGCGGCGGCTCTGGCCCCGCTGGGGGCGCTCTATGGGCTGATCGGACGGCGGCGGCTGGCGGCGAGCGCGCCGCGCCGGGTCGGCGTTCCGGTGATCTGCGTTGGCAATCTGGTGGCGGGCGGCGCGGGCAAGACTCCGGTTGGGCTGGCGATACTCGCCGCGCTGCGCGCGCGCGGGGTGAACGCCCACGCGCTGACCCGTGGCCATGGCGGGCGCGAGGCCGGGCCACTGCGCGTCGATCCCACCCGCCACGGCGCGGCGGACGTCGGCGACGAGGCGCTGTTGCTGGCGGAATCCGCCCCCTGCTGGGTCGCCCGCGACCGCGCCGCCGGGGCGGAGGCCGCCGTCGCGGCGGGGGCCGGGGCCATCGTCATGGATGACGGATTCCAGAACCCTGGCCTGTTGAAGGATCGCTCGCTGGTCGTCGTCGATGGCGCGGTCGGCTTTGGCAATGGGCGGCTGATTCCCGCCGGGCCGTTGCGCGAACGGATCGCCGACGGGCTGCGCCGCGCCAGCGCCCTGGTCATCGTTGGGCCGGACCAGACCGGAGTCGCCGCCCTGGCTGGCGGCCTGCCCGTTCTGCGCGCGCGGCTGGCGCCGGACGAGAGCGGCCTTGCCCTGGCCGGACGCCGGGTTCTCGCCTTCGCCGGGATTGGCCGCCCGGAAAAATTCTTCGCGACGCTGGAATCCCTCGGCGCCGCTGTGGTCGCCCGGCGATCCTTCGCCGACCACCACCCCTATCAGGCGGCGGAGATTCAGGCGCTGCTCGACCAAGCGGCGGCGCTGGACGCCCTGCCCGTCACCACCGCCAAGGACGCCGTACGGCTGCCCGCCGATCTGCGCGCCCGCGTCGCCGCCCTGCCGGTCGCCATCGTCTGGGACGTCCCGGCGGATCTTGACCGTTTGCTCGATCACCCATCGTTGAAGGGAGGCTCGCATGGCGAAGCCGCGTAGCCCGCTCGTCAAGTGGCTGACCCGCCGCGTCGGCCACCCGTTGGAGGCCGCCTTCGTCCATGGCGTGCAACGCCTGTTCCGGGCGCTGCCCGTGGACCGCGCCTCGGCCCTGGGCGGTTGGATCGGGCGGACCGTCGGGCCGTGGCTGCCCGGCACCCGCACCGCCCGGCGCAACCTGACGCGCGCCTTTCCCGAGAAACCGGCGGCGGAGATCGAGGCGATCATCCGCGCCATGTGGGACAATCTGGGCCGGACGGTCGCCGAATACCCCCATCTGGAAGAGATCGGTCGCGACCGGACGGTGTTCGTCGGCGGCGAGCATGTCGATTCGATGCGCGACGACGGCAAGGCCGGAATCATGGTCGCCGCCCATCTGGGCAATTGGGAGGTGCAATCGGTCGCCTCCCGCCTGCGCGGCCTGAAGCTGGGGCTGGTCTACCGCGCGCCCAACAATCCCTATGTCGCCAAGCTGTTGATCGAGCTGCGCGGCGCCGCCTCCGACACCCAGATCCCCAAGGGGGCGGAGGGCGCGCGCAAGCTGCTGCGCGAGCTGTCCAAGGGCGGCCATGTCGGCATCATGTACGACCAGAAAATGAACGACGGCATCCCCGTGCCCTTCTTTGGCCGCGACGCGATGACCGCCCCCGCCGCCGCGCAACTGGCGATCCGTCTGGACATCCCGCTGTCGCTGGCGCTGACCGAACGGTTGGATGGGCCGAATTTCCGCGTCACCGTCCTGCCGCCGTTGGAACACCCGGCCAGCGGCGACCGCATTGCCGACGCCCGGATTGTGATGGAACGGCTGAACCGGCTGTTGGAGGATTGGGTGCGCGCGCGCCCGGCCCAATGGCTGTGGCTGCACCGCCGCTGGCCCGACTGACCGGCTTTGATCGCAAAGGCTCTCTCCGATGACGCTGCCGCTCGATCCCCATCTGCTTTACCTCTATCTGATCGCCGTCTGCGTGCTGGTGCTGGCGCCGGGGCCGGATTTCCTCTTGGTGCTGACCCGCAGCGTCGCCGATGGGCGGCGGGCGGGCGTCATCGCCACGCTGGGCATTTCGCTGGGCAACGTCATCCACGCGCTGCTCGCCGCCATCGGCGTGTCGGCCCTGATCGCCGCCTCCCCCGCCCTGTTCGACGCGCTGCGCTACGCGGGCGGAGCCTATCTCGCCTGGATCGGCGCGCGGTCGCTGTGGAGCGCGATCGTCAGCCGGGCCGACGGCGCGGACGCCCCAGCGTCGGCGAGCGACTCGGCGCGGGACTCGGCACGGGATTCGGCTGTCTTCACCCAGGCGCTGCTGACCAACCTGTTGAATCCCAAGATCATCCTGTTCCAACTGGCCTTCGTGCCGCAATTCGTCGCCCCGGAGTTGGGCCATGTCGCGGTGCAGATTTTCCTGCTGGGCAACCTCATCACCCTGCTGGGCGCGGCCTATCTGGTCGGAGTCGCCGCGCTGTGCGCCGGAACGGCGCGGCGCGTGCTGTCCAGCCAACGGATGAAGACCGCGCTGGACGGGTTGGCTGGGGTTCTGTTTCTGGGATTCGCCCTGCGGCTGCTGTTGACCGACCGCAAGTTCGCCTGATCTCAAGCCGTTGCCGCCCCTGCCCTGTCGGCGGGTGTGGACGCGGCGTCTTCGCGGTGTCATAGTGCGGCCCGCATTCGACCGGCCCGCCTCGAACGGGGCGGGACAGCTTCCCCGAATCCGCGAGCGACGATGACCGAGCCACTCTCTCTGTTCACCAAACTGGCGAACATTCACATCAATTTCGTGACGTGGCGCCGGGGCGCGAAGGTCGGCAGCGACCGTTTCGGCAACGTCTATTACCGCAGCAAGACCACCCCCGCTGGCGCGCGCGAGCGCCGCTGGGTGATCTACGCCGGTGAGCCGGACGCGACGAAGATCCCGCCGGAATGGCACGGCTGGCTGCACCACACCTTCAAAGAGCCGCTGCCCGAAGGCTCCAGCAGCCTGCGCAAGCCGTGGCAGCAAGAGCATCTGCCCAACCTGTCCGGTTCGACCCAGGCCTACCGTCCGCCCGGCCACGCGCTGGCTGGCGGCGAGCGGGTGGCCGCGACCGGCGATTACGAGCCTTGGACTCCGGCCTGACCGGCCGGACTCCGCAGCAGGATCATCTTATGCGTCGGAACGTGATCGAAACCGTGCTGGGCGGCGTCGTGCTTGTCGCCGCTGGCGTCTTCCTGGCCTTCGCCTACAAAAGCGCGGATCTGCGCAAGGTGCAGGGTTATGAGGTGACGGCCAATTTTTCCAGCATCACCGGGCTGCAAAACGGCTCTGACGTGCGCATCAGCGGCGTGAAGGTCGGCAACGTCGTCGGCCTGTCGCTCGACCCCAAAAGCTATCAGGCGGTCGTCCATCTGGTGCTCGACAACACGGTCAAGCTGCCGAAGGACACGGCGGCGGTGATCGCGTCGGAAAGCCTGTTGGGCGGCAAGTTCCTGTCGCTTGAGCCGGGTGGCGACCCCGACCTCATCAAGCCAAACGGTCGCATCGAATACACCCAGAGCACGCCCGGTCTGGAGCAGCTTTTGGGTCAGGTCATCTTCTCGCTGCAAAGCATGAGCAAACCGGCGGAGTCCGCCGCCGGGGCGCAACCGCCGAAAATGTGAGCGGATCGCCAGCGCCATCGACCACGCGAAGGGGGCCATTCGGCCCCCTTTGTCGTTTGAGGCGCCGTGATCGTTTTGAAATCGGATCGTTCCGATATGACAATGAATGAAGGTTTGCAATGACCACCACCGATCAACGTTGGGAAGCGGGCGGCTACAAGCGGCACGCCGGATTCGTCCCGGAACTTGGCATGCCGGTGGTGGATTTGCTGGCTCCAGTGGCGGGGGAACGCATTCTGGATCTGGGTTGCGGCGAAGGCACCCTGACCGAACGTCTGGTCGGGTTCGGCTGCGCCGTGGTCGGCGCCGACGCCAGCCCGGAGTTTGTCGCCACGGCCAGCGCGCGCGGTCTCGACGCCCGCGTGATTGACGGCCACGCCCTGCCCTTCACGGCGGAGTTCGACGCCGTGTTCTCCAACGCCGCCCTGCATTGGATGACGCAGCCCGACGCGGTGATCGCCGGGGCGGCGCGGGCCTTGAAGCCCAACGGTCGTTTCGTTGCCGAATTTGGCGGCGCGGGCAATGTCGGGCGGATCGTCGCCGGGCTGGAGGCCGCGCTTGACCGGCGCGGGTTGGACGGCAAGGCCGCCAACCCCTGGTATTTCCCGACGCCCGACTCCTATCAGGCCAAGCTGGAAGCCGC
This sequence comes from Azospirillum cavernae, assembly GCF_003590795.1. Classification (GTDB taxonomy): domain Bacteria; phylum Pseudomonadota; class Alphaproteobacteria; order Azospirillales; family Azospirillaceae; genus Azospirillum; species Azospirillum cavernae. Next base: position 1,495,673 of record NZ_QYUL01000002.1, on the reverse strand, counting down.
CGGTTTCACCGTGCGCAGCATCGCGCTGATTCCGCGCCCGACGCCGCTGCCCACCGACATGGCCGGGTGGCTGACCACCTTCGCGCAAAGCTTCCTCAACCGCGTTTCGGAAGCGGAACGACCGGCCCTGATTGCCGAGGTTCTCGACTCCGTCGCCGCCGAGTTGCGCGACGCCGAAGGCCGCTGGACCGCCGATTACGTCCGCCTGCGCTTCGCCGCCGACAAGACGGTCTGACGTTCGCCGCATTCCTGCCCCACCCTCCTGTCATGGACGGCGACGCGCTTTCCGCGATAGAAGGCATGATCGCAGTTCCGCAACCACGAAAGCGATCCGACGTGACGACGTTTTCGACGCTCCTGTCCCGCTTGACCGGCGCGGCCCTTCTCGCCGCCGCCCTGCTGACCGCCGCCCTTCCGGCCAGCGCCGCCACCAAGCCGGAGCAGATGATCGCCCGCCCCGGCGCCAAGCTGCAATGGCTGGACAAGGTGACGGCCCGAACCTCCACCTTCACCATCGCGGTGGGGGAGACCAAGGCGATGGGCAGCCTGCGCATCACCCTGCGCGCCTGCCGGGAAAACCCGCCCATTGACCCGCCGGAAGCCGCCGCCTTTCTGGAGGTGACGGAAATCAAGCCCGGCGAGCAGGCCGAGACCGCCTTCAGCGGTTGGATGTTCGCGTCCAGCCCCGGCTTGTCGGCGATGGAAAACGCCATCTACGACGTTTGGGTCTTGTCCTGCGGCGCGCCCTGAACGGTCCCGTCGCCCACGCCTCAGGCATGAAAAAAGCCGCCGCTGGTCCCAGCGGCGGCTTTTCGTCATTCCGGTGACGTCACGACATCGGGCAAAGGCTCACTCGGCGACCGCCGGAATGGTCGGGCTGCTGCCGACCGCCTTGCCCAGATAATCATCGACCTGCACCGCCAGCTCATCGGTGCGGTTGACGAAGAAATGGTTCGCGCCGGGAACGACCCGGTGGTCGATGTGGATGTCCTTCTGGTGCGACAGCTTCGTCACCAGCTTCGTCACCGACGCCGACGGCACCAATTCGTCACGGTCGCCGTGGATGATGAGGCCGGAGGACGGGCACGGCGCCAGGAACGAAAAGTCGAACAGATTGGCCGGGGGCGACACCGACACGAAGCCGTCGATCTCGGGCCGCCGCATCAGCAACTGCATGCCGATCCAGGCCCCAAACGACACGCCGCCGATCCAGCAGACCGGAGCGTTCGGGTTGTAGGTCTGCAACCAGTCCAACGCGGCGGCGGCGTCGGCCAACTCGCCCTCGCCCTTGTCATAGGTTCCCTGGCTGCGCCCGACGCCCCGGAAATTGAAGCGCAGAGCCGAATAACCGCGCTTGGTGAAGGACTGGAACAGGGTGAAGACCACCTTGTTGTTCATCGTTCCATTGTGCTGCGGATGAGGATGCAACAGCAGCGCGACCGGGGCGTTCGGCTGCTTGCCATGGGTGTAACGGCCTTCCAGGCGACCGGCGGGACCGTTGATGAGCACTTCAGGCATGGGAGCGACGATCCTGACGCGAACGAAGGGTTGTCGAAACAGCCGCGAGGCCGAAAATCGGCCCCATCGGCGCGTTAACGGGGTTTCCCGTCACGGAGTGGGGGTTTTTCGCACACAATTCTTGACCAATTTGGTTGGTCATCCTATATGCGTCGATACGTCCTCCGGGGCAGCCCGCTTGTTCCGCTCCCCAAAGCCGGGCCGTTGCGGCGGCTGCGGCCTTAAGGGCGGTCGGATGAGGTCTTGTGAAAGATCACTCTTCCAGCAAGAGGGCGGACTATACCACGGCGGGTGATGGCGTGTTCAAGCATCTTCGCGAAGAGATCGACGGGATCCTGGCCCGCGACCCCGCCGCCCGGTCGCGGCTGGAGGTTGCGCTGTGCTATCCCGGCTTTCACGCGATCCTTCTGCACCGTCTGGCCCGCCGCTGCCATGACGCCGGATGGCGGTTGTCCGCGCGCCTGATCTCCCACCTCGCCCGCGCCTTGACCGGCATCGAAATTCACCCCGGCGCCACCATTGGCCGACGTTTCTTCATCGACCATGGCATGGGCGTCGTCATCGGCGAAACGGCTGACATTGGCGACGACGTCATGCTCTATCACGGGGTGACGCTGGGCGGCACGTCGTTGGAGCATGGCAAGCGGCACCCAACCTTGGGCGACGGCGTCATCGTCGGCGCGGGCGCCAAGATCCTCGGCGCGATCACCATCGGCACCGGCGCGCGGATCGGCGCCAACGCGGTGGTGGTCGCCGACGTCGCGCCCGGAACCGCCATGGTCGGCATCCCGGCCAAGCCGGTGACGCCGCGCAGCCCCGCCGACACCCAGACATTCCTGCCCTACGGCACGCCTTGCGGCGACCTTCCCGACCCCGTGGCCCGCGCCCTGTCCGGTCTGCTCGACCAGATGACGGCGCTGCAAGCCCGCGTGGCCGAGTTGGAGGACGCCGCCCTCACCCCCAACACCAGCGCTTCAGCCTCCCGCAACGGCGGGATCAGGGACGTTCAAGGAGACATGCGATGAGACTGAGCACCAAGGGACGTTACGCCGTGATGGCCATGGTCGATCTGGCGGCCACCAGCCAGGGCAGCCCGATCGCGCTCGCCGACATCGCCGAGCGGCAGGAAATCTCGCTGTCCTATCTGGAGCAGCTCTTCGCCAAGCTGCGCAAGGGCGGCTTGGTCAAGAGCGTGCGCGGCCCCGGCGGCGGTTATCTGCTGGCCCACCCGGCGGACGAAACCCGCGTGTCGGACATCATTCTGGCGGTGGACGAGCCAATCCGCACCACCCGCTGCGCCAACGGCACGCCGCAGGGCTGCCGCACCAACCGCTCGCGCTGCCTGACCCACGATCTGTGGGAAGAGTTGGGCAACCAGATCCACATGTATCTCAGCTCCGTCACCATCGCCGACGTGGTTGATCGGCGGATCATCGGCACCAGCGGCCTGCTGCTGGCCCGCCCGGTTCTGCCCGACAGCGACGCCGCCGTCGCCGCCGAGTGAGCGTCGCCGCGTGACCTCTGTTCGGATGAACCCACAGTCAGCCTCGGCGCGCGAGCGGATCTATTTGGACCACAACGCCACCACGCCGCTCAAGCCAGCGGTGCGGGCGGCGATGGTCCAGGCGATGGATCTGGTCGGCAACCCGTCGTCGGTCCACGCCTTTGGCCGCACCGCCCGCCGCGCGGTGGAGGAGGCGCGCGCCGCCGTGGCGGCGCTGGTCGGGGTGAAACCGGCGCAAGTGCTGTTCACTGGCAGCGGAACGGAAGCCAACAACATGGCGCTGCGCGGCTTTCCGGGCCGCGCCGTTCTGACCTCCGCCGTCGAGCATGAGTCGGTGTTGGCCGCCGATCCCGCCGCCGAACGGCTGCCGGTGACGCCTGACGGGGTGATCGACCAAGCCGCTCTGACGGCGGCGTTGGAGCAAACCAAGTCAGCGTTGCTGTCCCTGATGGTCGCCAACAATGAAACCGGGGTGATTCAGCCGGTGGCCGAGGCCGCGCGTCTGGCCCACGCGCAGGGCGCGTTGGTCCACGCCGACGCGGTGCAGGCGGCGGGTCGCTTGCCCCTGTCCTTCGCCGAACTGGGCGTCGATCTGCTGACCCTGTCGGCCCACAAGCTGGGCGGCCCGGCGGGCGTCGGCGCGCTGATTCTGGCCGAAGGGCTGGAACCGGAGTCGCTCATTCGCGGCGGCGGTCAGGAAAAGCGCAAGCGCGCCGGAACGGAAAATCTGCTGGGCATCGTCGGCTTCGGCGCCGCCGCCCGGCTGGCCCACGACGAACTGCCCAACGCCGCCGCCCTGGCCAGCCTGCGCGACCGGCTGGAGCGCGAGGCGCTGGCGGGCGCGCCGCAGGCCCGGATCATGGGCGCGGGCGCGGCGCGGGTTCCCAACACAAGCTGCCTGGTCCTGCCCGGCCTGTTGGGCGAAACCCAGGTGATGGCGCTGGATCTGGCCAGTGTGGCGGTCAGCGCCGGGTCGGCCTGCTCCAGCGGCAAGGTCAAACCGTCGCATGTGCTGGCGGCGATGGGGGCGGACGCCGTCACCGCCGCGTCGGCCATCCGCGTCAGTTTGGGCTGGACCAACGACGACGAGGCGGTGGACCGTTTCCTGACCGCTTGGTTCACTCTGGCCCGGCGGAGCGCGGCGGCGTGAGGCGTTCGGCCACGGTCGCCGCCGCGCACTTCAACCGGATGAAATCCCACATTGCGCCGGACGGCGGTTCTGGGTATGACGCGGCTGGAGCACCGACGCATGGCCTGTCGCGTGGCCTGTCGTCTTGGCGTTTTGGTGGACCACCCGCATGACCCGTTCCGATTCCGGCCCGTCCAACGGTGGCCCCGACACCCCCGCCCGCCCGCCCGCCCCGTGCGGCCAGTGCGGCGGCGCAGTCGGCCCGCGCGCGCTGTTCTGCCACGCCTGCGGCGCGGTGTTGCCGCCCGCCCCGCTCGATCCCTTCACCCGGCTTGGTCTGGAGCGCCGTCTCGACCTTGATCCGGCGCAGATCGCCCGCCAATACAGCGGCTTCGCCCGCGCCTTCGCCGGGGACCGCTTCGCCGACCGCGACGAGGCCCAGCGCGCCAACGCCAGCGCGCAGGCCGCCGCCCTGGCCGACGCGCTGGCGACCCTGACCGATCCAGCCCGCCGCGCCCACGCCCTGCGCGTTCTGCAAGGCGAATCAGCGGCGCAGGCGGACGCCCCGCCCATCCCTTAACCCGCCCACCCTTTTTGCAAAAACGAGGATTCCGATGCCCAAGATGACCTTCATCGAACTCGACGGCAGCCGCCGCGAGGTGGACGCTCCGCTCGGCCTGTCCGTTCTGGAAATCGCCCACAAGAACAGCCTGGATCTGGAAGGCGCCTGCGAAGGCTCGCTCGCCTGCTCCACCTGCCACGTCATCATCGAGCCGGAATGGTTCGACGTCCTGACCGAAGCGGCGGAAGATGAAGAGGATATGCTGGATCTGGCCTTCGGCCTGACCAAGACCTCACGCCTGGGCTGCCAGATCATCATGACCGAAGAGCTGGACGGGCTGGTCGTCCGCCTGCCCAGCGGCGCCAACAACGCGTCCAAGGGCTGACGTCCGGGAACACGGCGGGTTGACCCCACCAAGCCGCGCCGACCCCGCGTCGGCGCCTTGGTGGCGACGCCGCCCGCATCCCCGGCGCCGGTCCCGGCGCATTTTCGACAGTGAACGTTATGAACTCCCTCGGTCTTCCCAAGCGCCCCCAGGACACCCGCGTGGTCGTCGCCATGTCCGGCGGGGTGGATTCCTCCGTCACCGCCGCCGTGCTGCGGGAGGAGGGCTACGACGTCGTCGGCATCACCCTGCAACTCTACGATCACGGGCTGGCGGTGATGAAGGCGGGCGCCTGCTGCGCCGGTCAGGACATCTACGACGCCCGGCAGGTCGCCGAACGCATCGGCATCCCGCATTATGTGCTGGATTACGAAGGGCGCTTTTCCCAAGACGTGATGGATGATTTCGCCGACAGCTATCTGCGCGGCGAAACCCCGATTCCCTGCGTGCGCTGCAACCAGCGCGTCAAGTTCCGCGACCTGCTGAACACCGCCCGCGATCTGGGGGCCGAGGCGCTGGCCACCGGCCATTACGTCCGCCGCCTGCTCGGTCCGCAAGGGGCGGAACTGCACCGCGCCGTCGATCCGGGCAAGGACCAGAGCTATTTCCTGTTCGCCACCACGCGCGACCAGTTGGAGTTCCTGCGCTTCCCGCTGGGCGGGTTGACCAAGCCGGAAACCCGCGCGCTGGCCGAACGCCACGGGCTGGAGGTCGCGGCCAAGCCCGACAGCCAGGACATTTGCTTCGTGCCCGACGGTGATTACGCCGCCGTCGTCGCCAAGCTGCGGCCCGGATCGGTCGAGCCGGGCGACATCGTCCACATCGACGGGCGCGTGCTGGGCCGTCACCAGGGCGTGGTGCATTACACCGTCGGCCAGCGCAAGGGGCTGGGCATTGGCGGCATCCGGGGCGAGGACGAAGCGCTCTACGTCGTCCGGCTGGAGCCAGGGCAGCGCCGCGTCGTCGTCGGCCCGCGCCGCGATCTGGCCCGGTCGGTGGTGTCGGTGCGCGAGGTCAATTGGCTCGGCCCCGCCCTGCCCGACGGCGCCGGGCTGGAGGTGTCGGTCAAACTGCGCTCCGCCCAACCGCCCGCCGCCGCGACCTGGCGCATGGCCGCCGACGGAACCGCGCGGTTGGAATTGCACGAGCCGCAACACGGTGTCGCCCCTGGTCAAGCCTGCGTCGTCTACCAAAATGACCGCGTTTTGGGCGGCGGCTGGATCGCCGGAACCGCCCCGTAAAAAACTGAAAAAACTCCGCTCCGGCCTATTGACAGAAAACCGCCCTCTGCCCTATAGAAGCGGCCCGGCCAGCAACGACCGGACACGATGGCAGCGTAGCTCAGTGGTAGAGCAGGGGAATCATAATCCCTTGGTCGGGGGTTCAAATCCCTCCGCTGCTACCAATCGAAAAGCCAGTCAATCCCATGGGTTGGCTGGCTTTTTCATGTCGAGCCGAATCGGCCGTTCCGGGCGCCGGCAAGCACCCCGCAAGCAGGCGGTCGGTCCCACAGGTGAACGCGAGGACGCGCCATGCCGAAACCGCGCAAGACCGACCCCAAGAAAACCGCAACCGGCGCCGCGAAAACGGACTTCAAGCAGACGCTGTGGGCCGCCGCCGACAAGATGCGCAAGCACACCGACGCGGCGGAGTACAAGCACATCGTGCTTGGGCTGATCTTTCTGAAATACATCTCCGACCGTGACCACCCGCTGCCCAGACCAATGTCCGGCGAAATCCGTATCAAGGATGCCGAGCGCATGGTGGGAGACGTGGCATGACCGGCGCCAAGCTCGGGCGGTTGGAGAAGCTGGACCCGCGCGACATCTGGGCGACCGAGACCGGGGACTTCACGCCCTGGCTGGCGCGGGCGGAGAATCTGACGCTGCTGGGTGAGACCATCGGGTTGGAGTTGGAACTGGAGGCGACGGAGCGCAACGTCGGGGCGTTCCGAGCCGACATCCTGTGCAAAGACACCGACACCGGCCATTGGGTGTTGATCGAGAATCAACTGGGGCGCACCGACCACGGACATCTCGGCCAGTTGCTGACCTACGCGTCGGGACTGGAGGCGGTCACCATCGTGTGGATCGCCGCCAGCTTCACCGACGAGCACCGCGCCGCGCTCGACTGGCTGAACCAGATCACCGACGACCGCTTCGCCTTCTTCGGGCTGGAGGTCGAGCTGTGGCGCATCGGCGATTCGCTCGCCGCGCCGAAGTTCAACATCATCTCGAAACCAAACGCGTGGAGCCGTTCGGTATCGCAGGCGGCCTCCGCCATCGCCGCCGACACGCTGACCGACACCAAGGCGTTGCAGCTCGACTACTGGACGCGGTTCCGCGATCATCTGCTCTTGAATCACTCGCCCATCCGACCGCAGAAGCCCTATCCACAGCTTTGGATGTATTTCGGCATTGGCCGGTCGGGCTTCAAGCTGATGGCGGTCTTGAACAGTGTGGACGATTGGATCGGCGTCAATCTGGTGATCGACGCGGTCGATGCCACGGCGTTCTTCCATCTCCTGCACGAACGGAAAGAGGAGATCGAGGCCGCTGTCGGGACGGCGCTTGATTGGCGAGATCTCCCCGATAAAAAATCCTGCCGCATCCTGCTGCGCCGCCCCGGAGCCAACCCGCTCGATCAGACCGCTTGGCCCGACTATATGGCCTGGATGCGGGATAAGTTGGAACGCTTCGCCGAGATCTTCGGCCCCCGCCTCCGCGCGCTGAACGCCGCCGACTGGAAACCTGCGGCGATGGTCGTGGACGATATGGCGTAACGCCCAACTGCCCCCGACCGGGCGCGAAACACACTAATGGATGAATCGCCGCGCCGTCGCGTGAAGATCTTCGGCCCTCCGCACGCACCGATCGATGCTCTGTTTCGCAGCGACCGCTCCGCCTACGTCGCAACCCACGAAGACTTCCAACAGGATGAGGACCCAGGGACCGAACCCGCCCTGGAGGCGGAGGGGGCATCATGAAGATGAGCGAAAGCGCGGTCGAGGCCGCCGCCTTGGCGTGGTTCGTCGGCATCGGCTACAAGATCGCCCATGGCGCGGAGATCGCCCCCGGCGCGCCCGGCGAAGAGCGGCCCGATTAACCACAGCATGGTGCTGGCCGGGCGGCTGCGCAACGCCCTGGCGACGCTGAACCCGACCCGGCCCCGGCGCTGGACGAGGTGGCGCGCAAGGTCATGCGCTCCGACAGCCCCAATCCGGTCGCCGACAACCGCGCCTTCCACCGCCTGTTGACCGATGGCGTGCCGGTGGAATACCGGACGCGCGAGGGCGCCGTCAAACACGGCCTCGCCCGGCTGTTCGACCAGACGCGCACCGGCCGCAACGACTGGCTGGTCGTCAACCAGTTGACTGTTCAGGAGGGCGCCGCCACCCGGCGGCCCGACCTTGTCGTCTTCGTCAACGGCGACGAGACGGCCCCGCCGGGACAGGCTGAGCTTCAGGTCGTCATCGAGGGGGTCTTCGCCCCCGAACGCTTCCTCGACCTTGTCCGCCACTTCGTCGTGTTCGAGGATGACGGGGAGACGGTGGTCAAGAAGATGGCGGCCCACCACCAGTTCGACGCCGTCAACAAGGCGGTCGAGGGGACGGTGACGGCGACCGCCCAGGGCGGCGACGGCAAGGCTGGCGTGATCTGGCACACCCAAGGCTCGGGCAAGAGCCTGACCATGGCCTTCTACGCCGGAAAGATCATCCAACGGCTGGACAACCCGACCATCGTCGTGCTGACCGACCGCAACGACCTGGACGAGCAGCGTTTCGACACTTTCGCCGATTGCAAGGGGTTGCTGCGGCAGACTCCGGAGCAGGCCGATGGGCGCGGCGACCTGAAGGTGAAGCTTGACGTCGCCTCGGGCGGGGTGATCTTCACCACCATCCAGAAATTCCTGCCCGATCCGGGCATGCGTTACCCGGCGATCTCGCAACGGCGCAACGTCGTCTTCATCGCCGACGAGGCGCACCGCAGCCAATACGGCCTGCGCGGCGCGCTGCGGACCGACAAGCGGACGGGAGAGGCCAAGGCTCGCTCAGTTCACCGTGGCCGACCATCCCGCCGAGGACGACATCGGGCGCCCCCAGGACACCGCCGTCGCGCTGATGAAGGAAAAGCACGAGGTGGTGCTGGCGATGCTCCACGGCTTCGACCATCGCGGCTTCTTCACGGCTCGACCGGGGGATCAACTCACCCTCATCAAATCGGCCGCCGAGCATATCCTGACGCTGGACGCCGGGGAACCGGAAGACCGGCAAGGCGACGGACGGCGGCGTTTCGCCGTGGCGGTCAGCGCCCTGACCACGGCGCACGCCCTGTCGGCGCCGCACCCGGACGCCAGAGGGATTGACGGCGACGTCGCCTTCTTCCAGGCGGTGCGGGGCACCCTGTTGAAATACGCGATGACCGACGATGGCGACGGCGAGACCGGCGGCGTCATCAAGGACGCGGCCATCCGGCAACTCGTCTCGCAGGCGATCACCACCGACCGCATCATCGACGTCTTCCGCGAAACGGGGATGGAAAAGCCGAACATCTCCATCCTGTCCGACGAATTCCTCGCCGAGGTGCGGGACATGCCCCAGCGCAACCTCGCGCTGGAGGCGCTGAAGAGGCTGTTGAACGACGAGATCCGCCTGCGCGAACGGCGCAACCTGATCGAGGCCCGCCATTTTTCGGACATGCTGAAGGACGCGATCCGCCGCTATCACAACCGCGCCATCGACACCGCCCAGGTCGTTCAGGAATTGATCGACATCGCCAGGCAATTCCGCGACGCCGCCCAACGCGGCGAGGCTCTCGGCCTTTCGGATGAGGAGCTGGCCTTCTATGACGCGCTGGCCCTCAACGACAGCGCGGTGCAGGCCATGGGCGACGACGACTTGAAAATCATCGCCCGCGAGTTGGTCGTTACCGTCAGGAACAACGTCGGCATTAATTGGACCCAAAAGGAATCCGTGAAGGCCAATCTGCGCCGCATGGTCCGCCGGATCCTGAAGAAATACGGCTACCCGCCGCAACGACAGGAAGAAGCCACCCTGACCGTGATCCAACAGGCGGAACTCTTCGGTGACACACTGGTGCGGTGACGGCGCATTTTCGACAAGAGGCGGGCCGATGATGGGGGCGCCGCTCTTTGCGAAACGCCCCGCCGCCGGATCAGGCCTGTTCTCCGGGAAATGTCCTTGTGTTGATGTCGGCGATGGCGGCGGCGATCTGGGCGCGCGCCGTCTCAAGGAGCTTCGCGCGGATCCCGCCCGGAACATTCCAGGCGATGGCGAACCAGCCGATGCCAGTTTCCACGCCAGCCCTCGCCTTCAGCTTTGCCCACCAGTCGCCCGTCGTCGCCCGAGCGTCGTTGCGCAGCCCCTTTTGAATTTCGGCATAGACGGCGTCAATGCGCGCGACCAGCGCCCGGTCGAGCGGGTCGCCCTCGGCGAAGGACAGGGCGCCGGCGGGCCAGGACGGGGACGCCTTCCAATCCTCGTCCTGGTCGAACAGCGGGATGATGGGGAGATGCGTCGGGTCGTCGGGAACGGCAAAATTCGTCCGGGCCGTGTCGCTCCAGGTGTTCGTGAACAGCGGGTTGCTCTCCGGCAAGGCGAAGTGATGGCGCAGGAAGTTGCGTGCGTTCTTGCGGCCCAGCATGTAGTCGTGATGCCGGTAGGCTTCGGAAAAGAAACCGAGAAAGGAGCCAAGCGCGCCGCTGGCGATGGCGCGGGCGCCGCGCGCGCCGTCGCGGCTGGGGGCGATCAGAAAGCGGCTGTAGACATCGTCGTTCATCGCCAGATCAAGCTCGCTCGGCTTGAAGCGCGCCTGGTTCTTCATGGCGCTGAACAGCGCCTTGGCGACGTCGGTCAGCGGGCGGGAGTCGTCCTCCGGCCCGAAGCCGTCCGGCTCGCAGAAGGGGTCGATCATCACGACGGCGCGGTTGGCCTCCTCGCCTTTGCGCGGGTTGAACCCGATGGCGCCCGCCAGGGTCATGCGGGCCAACTCGAACGGCTCATTGTCCATCACGCCGCCATCGACGCAGAGGAATTTGCAGAGCGGCGGCTGGTTGGGCGGCCAGGACGGGGTCAGCGGCGTCATGGTGTTCGCGACCTTGTCCCGTTCGGCACCGCCCGGCAGGCGGCAGTCGTAATCGCCGATCCAGCGTTCCAACGGGCGCGGGGCGAGCGCCAGCGGAAAGGCGCCGGTCGCCAGCGCCGCCTGGACCAGCCCCTTCCATTCCGGCTTGGCGCTGTCGTTGACGCCGCTCAGCGTGACATAGCCGCCGACCGACGGCGGGGTCGGCATGGAATAGGCCGGCGTGTCGCCCAACCCCGTCAGCAGAAAGGCCATGTGGTCGCGGTGCATCAGCATGTCGTGGCCGAAGCCGGGGGCGCCGCGATGGTGCAGGCGATAGGGCACGCCTCGCAGGTTGGTGACGGCCAGCAGCACCGGCAAGGCGTCGGGCAGCCAGGAGCGTTTGGGCGGCGGCGGCCCGCGATAATCCACCGCCTGACCGGCGATCTTTGACAGCACGGCGCAGTCGAGCAGCGACGGCACGCGGCCATCCCGCAGATCCGTCGCGCCAAGCAGCGGGGCGATGTCGATGCCCTTGACCCAGGCGCGGTAGAGCGGGTTGCGGTCCTTGTCCGCCGCCTTGTCGTCATAGGGCGCGGCGGGGGAGACATGGGGGAAATCATATTTCAACGCCACCCCGGCGATGGCCCCGACCATGCCGCCCGCCGACGCCCCGGCGATGACGCGCAGCACGACCGTGTGGTTGGGGATGTCGGGATCGCCCTTGGCCTTCTCCGCCTCCCAACGGTCGAGCGCCTCGACGAGGCTGTCGATCACCCCCGCCGAATAGGCCCCGCCCGAAATCGCCCCCGCCAGGACGAGACCGATCTCGAAGACGCCGGGATCCGGCTTGTCGCGTTGGTTCGGAAACCAGTGATCCCAATCAGACGCGGCGACTTGGCTCATGGCGTCGGCTCCGTCGGTGGGGGTGCGGTGAGGGCGGCGAAAAGTTCGGGCCATTCGGCGCGGGCCTGTTCGGTCAGGGCCGGCAGGGCGGCGCGCACGGCGTCGGGCAACGGCGCCCCGGTCTGCCGCCGCCAACTCTCCTCCAGCGCCGGCAGGCCAAGCACGGCGGTGAACAGGGCGATGTAGAGTGGCGCTGGCTGGGTCATGGGATGAGGAAATTCGGGAAAGAGCGCGACCGCGCGAACCATCCAGTCCAGCGCGGACGGCAGAGCGCCGCGTTGCTCATCGAGAAGCCCAAGCGCCCCATACGTCTTGGACAAGCCCGGACGGTCGCCCAGCGCTTCCCGGATCTCCAACGACTTACGGTGCCAAGTCTCCGCACCCGGATCATCGCCGCGCTGTTTCGCGACATTGCCCAGTTGATGGTAGGAACCCGCCATTCCCGGACGGTCGCCCAGCGCTTCCTTGATCGCCAGCGACTGGCGGTACCAAGCCTCCGCGCCGGGCAGACGGCCTCGCCGAAAAGCGACATTGCCCAGTTGATGGTAGGAAATCGCCATTCCCGGACGGTTGCCCAGCGCCTCCTCAATCTCCAGCGACTTGCGGTACCAAGCCTCCGCGCCCGGAAAATCGCCGCGCCCCTCCGCGACCATGCCCAGTTGATGGTAGGAACTCGCCATTCCCGGACGGTCGCCCAGCGCTTCCTTGATCGCCAGCGACTGGCGGTACCAAGCCTCCGCGCCGGGCAGACGGCCTCGCCGAAAAGCGACATTGCCCAGTTGATGGTGGGCAACCGCCAACATGCGGCGAGCGCCGTCATGGGTGGCGGATTCCAGGGCTTGGCGAGTGCGATCATACGCGGCCTCCGCCGCGTCGAGATGTCCAGCCTCCATCGCCCGGTTGGCGTCGCTGCCAACGGCGAACAGCCACAGGTCGCCCGCCAACGTCCCGAACAGGGGCGGGGCGGCGTCCGGACCTTCGGTGGCGATCCGGCACCGCCGCGCCCATCCGGCGGCCTCGCCGAACAGCCCACGAGAATTGAAATACGCGTTGAGCGGCTGAAGGATGCGCTGTGCCTCTTCAAAAGCGCCCCGCTCCAGGGCCAAGCCAAGGAAGCGGCCCAGGGAGCGACGCTGAAGCGTCAGCACCGCCATCACGGTTTCGGCGGAACCACCCCGCCACTGCCTCGACAGCCATGCGCCCAACCCGGCATAGGCGGTGATGAAGGCGGACTGCCCGCCCGCCTCCTCATCCGCGAATCCCTCCCCGGCCCCCCGCCGCCACAGCGCCCGCAGCCGCCCCGGCAAGGCCGGGTGCAGCGCGAACATGGCACCACCCAGCCCGGTCAAAAGCCCGACCGCCGCCGCCCCACCGAGCGTTTCCGCCCAAGCGGCGCAGGCCACACCCCGGAAACGCTCCGGCATCTCCTCGCCCTCGCAGGCCAGTCCCAGCACATTGACGTCCGCCACCCCCTCGAACAGCGACAGCAGGGGCAGGCGGGCCTGGAGGGCGGGGGGAAGTTGCGAGAGGGAGTAATCGATGCAGGCGTCCAGCGTGGCGTGGCGGCCCTGGCCTCCCGGTGTGGCGGGCAGCGGCGTTTCGCCGCGCAGCCCCTTCAGCAGGGTGGCGGCGTCGTGGTTGGCCAGATGGGGCAGGACGAGGCGCAGGGCCAGCGGGTGGCCGTCCAGCGCCTCCATCAAGTCGGCGAAGGCCGGTTCCGCGCGCCGCGCCTGCGCGGTGGGAAGGGCGGTCAGCAGATGGTCGGCGTAGTCGGTCGCCTCCCCCTCGCCCAGACCGCCGAGTTGCAGGCGATGGACGTCGCCCAGCCAATCCTCCGCCGTGCGGCTGGTCAGGATCACGGCGCTGCGGCTCTGCCGCGCCACCTCGGCCAGGAAATCGCGAATCGCCGCGCGCTCGTCCCCGCTCAGCGGCGGGGTGGCGCCCTGGGGGTCGTGCATGCTGTGGACCGATTCGACGTTGTCCCAGACCAGCAGCATCCGGCGTTCCCGCAACACCTCCAGCAGCAGGTCGCGCCGCTGTCCGGCATCCCGTGTCTGGCCGATGAAGTCGGCGCCGAACAGGCGCAGGCCGATGGACGACACCACCCCGTCCAGCCCGAAGCTGGCGATTCCCGGCTCGAAGGAATGGAAGAACACCCAATCCGGGCGGTCCAGCGCCCCGGTGTCGCGCCACCAGCGGGCGAAGCCCTTGGCCAGTTCGGTCTTGCCGGCGCCGCCGGGGCCATGGACCACGGCGACGCGCGTGCGCCGCAAGGCGCGTTCCAACTCCTGAAACGCCGCGTCGCGCCCGAAGAAGACGCCGCCCATGGCGGTCAAATCCTCTTCGCCATGCACCCCCTCGGGCAACGGCGGCGGAGCGCGCAGCGCCGCCAAGCGCTCGCTCAACGGGCCAAGGCCGCTGCGGGGGAGCGGGCGCAGATGGGGAAACGCGATGGCGCGGCGGGCGTAATGCACCGGCACCACCCAATCGCGCAGCGGCAGCCTGCCCTTCAGGCTGGGGCGCAGCGGGTTGGCGAGCATCTGCGACCGCCCGGCGGTGACGGCGCGCGAGACGCTCTTGCCCTGGAACAGCGCCTCGTAGAAGGCGGCCATGAACTCCGCCGCCGCGACCGCGTAGACGGAATGGCTCATCGCCACGACCGAGGCGACGCCCGCCTGGACCAGCCGCGTCGCCACCGCCGCCTCCGGCCCGTCGCCCCCGTCGATGGCGGCGGAGCGGCAGGCGTTGAACACCGCCACCGGGACATGGGCGTCCTTCAACGCGCCCGCGATGACGGAGGCGGGCGCCGGATGTTCGGCCCCCTCCTCCGTCTCGAAGATCAGATAGCCTTGCGGCCCGGCGTCGCGGAACTGGTCGCGGACGAAGCCGCTGGGCGACGCGACGCCGAACGCGCCATGGCCGTCGAAATGCAGGATGTGGAACGGCGCCCCGGCCTCCGCCGCCGCGTTCAGGCGGGCGGTCATGGCCTCGAGCGTCGGCGGGCGCAGCACCTCCAACTCCACCTTGCCGGCGACGGCGTCGAGCCGCTTCATCAGCGGTCGGGCGATGGTGCGGAAAGCGACGTCCCGCGCCCCATAGGGGCGGGCGATGACCACCAGAACCCGCAGCGTTTCACCCGGCGGCACCGCCTCCGCCGCCGATTCCACCGTCACGCTGCGGTCCAGCCCGGCGAGGTCGAACAGCAGCGGCGCCGCTCGGTTCGGGTCGCGCAGCAGCTCCCACGGGATGCCGAGAAAGCCGGGATCGTTGGACAGCAACAGCAACTCCGGCCCCGCCGTTTCCATCGCCTTTTGATAGGCGTCGCGACCGGGCTTGCCGGGGCCGAACAGCGCGTCGAACAGCCGCTCGCCCCAGCCATCGAGCCGCGACTCGATCTCCGCCCCGCGCTCGCCATAGACGGCGACGGGGATGCTCAGATAATCCTCCAGATACCAACGCAGATCGGCGCGCTCCTCCGCCGTCAGCGGGTTCTGGAAGGCGACCGAATCGCCCGCCGGATCGGGCAGCATGTGACCCGCACGATGCAGGCTGACCTGGATTTGGCCGCCCTGTTCCTGAACGATCAGCCGCGTGGTCATGCCGTTGGTCCTTCCGCTCAGGGCAGGTCTTTTTTGGTTTGGGCGATGAGTTCCTCCACCGTCCGGCGGATCGCCGCGTCACGATCCTGCGCTGGCAGGGCGGGCGGCAGCCGCCCGTCGCGTTCCAGCCGGTCGATCACCCGAATCGCGACATCCTCCACCCCCGGCGTTCCGCCAGCCTTGCCAAGATCCTGGTGGATCTGCCACCCGAACTGAGCCGCCGCGACGATCAGGCTGGCCAGCGCCAGAGAATCGCCAAGCCTCGAGAAGGCGACGACGGGGCCGTCGGCTCCCTGGGCCAGCACCAGCTCGACGCCCTGAAGGACGGTGGGGTCGAAACGCAGCGCGGCGGCGCGTGCCGCAATGGAAATTGTTGAATTCATATTCCCTTATCCCGATGCGTTTCCCCAAAATCATCGCCCATAGATTTTGCCATGGCAAGAGAACGAACGCTTCAAAATGGTGATACGCGTGTGGTGAAGCGGCGCACACGAAGGAGCGCCAATAAAATTTGCCAATCCATGGAGTTTTTATCAGGCGCCACCCTTGTGACGCTTGGTCCCGGATGGCGTGATCGCCTCCACCCACGCGTCCCAAGCTTTCCGGCGTTCGTCCAGATCGGCATGGCGACGACCATCGAATTGCCGCCCGGCAGCACCGTCACGCCGATGGAGCAGCCTTCCACCGTCGAAACCCGGCGGCCGTGCGGGATTTCGCGCTTCCCGCCCAGAGCGCTCACTCGGCCCTTCGGCGGATCGGCCTTTGTCGGCATGGACTAAGGCGCGGACGCGCCACACATTGTGCGCCATGATGACCGATCCCCGCCTGCTGTCGGTTGCGACGGCGCTGCCACCCCATTGTTTTGACCAAGAGGCGACGCTGGCCGCCGCGCGGGCGATGTTCGCGCATCGCATGCGCGATTTCGACCGGCTGGCCCCCGTCTTCGCCAACGCCGGGATCCAGACCCGCCACGCCGTGCGGCCCCTTGAATGGTATCTGGAGCCGCATGGCTGGCCGGAACGCGCCGCCATCTTCACCGATTGCGCGCTGGATCTGCTGGAAGAGGCGGGGACCAAGGCGCTGGAGCGCGCCGGGCTGCGCCCCGCCGACATCGACGCCATCGTCTGCGTCACCACCACCGGAATCGCCACGCCCAGCCTGGAGGCGCGGTTGCTCGACCGCATGGGCTTTCGCCCCGACACGGTGCGCCTGCCGATTTTCGGGCTGGGCTGCGCCGGGGGCGTTCTGGGGCTGGCGCGGGCCGGGATGATGGCGCGGGCCATGCCGGGATCGACCGTGCTGTTTCTGGTGGTGGAGCTGTGCTCGCTCGCCCACCGCAGCGAAGAGGCGACCCCCACAAATCTGGTGGCGACCGCCCTCTTCGCCGACGGCGCGGCGGCGGCGGTGCTGCGCGCCGGGGACGGACGCGGGCCGCGCCTGCGCGCCAGCGGGGAGCACACCTGGCCCGGCACGCGCGGGATCATGGGCTGGCGGGTGGAAAGCGACGGTTTCGGCGTGATCTTCAGCCAGGACATTCCCAAGCTGGTCCGCGACCGCCTGCCCCCGGTTCTCGACGCTTTCCTGAGCAAACAAGGGATGACCCGCGCCGATCTGGCGGGCGTGATCTGCCACACCGGCGGCACGAAGGTGCTCCAGGCGCTGGCGGAGGTTCTGGCCCCGGCGAGCGACGGGATGGACGACGCTTGGGCGGTGCTGCGCGATTGTGGCAACATGTCGGCGGCCAGCGTGATGTTCGTGCTGGAGCGGCGCTTGTCGCGCGGGGCGACGGGGCCGCAGTTGATGGTGGCGCTCGGCCCCGGCTTTTCCGCCGCGCTGACCTTGCTGGAGCTGTGATGAGCCTCGGGGCGCCGCACGTCATATTGCTGCTGGTGGCCGCCCAACGGCTGCTGGAGTTGGCGCTCGCCAAACGCAACACCGCCCGGCTGCTGGCACAGGGGGCGCGCGAGGTCGGGGCGGGCCATTACCCGTTGTTCGTCCTGCTGCATGGCAGTTGGCTGCTGACCCTGTTCCTCGTCGTCCCGGCGGACGCGCCGGTCAATCTTTGGCTTTTGGCGCTGTTCGCGCTGCTCCAGGCCGGGCGGGTCTGGGTGATCGCCACGCTGGGGCGGTTCTGGACCACGCGGATCATCACGCTGCCCGACGCCCCGCTGGTGCGGCGCGGCCCCTTCCGCTGGGTTCGCCACCCCAATTACCTGATCGTCGCCGGAGAGTTGGCGGTGTTGCCGCTGATGTTCGGGCAGGTGGGGCTGGCGCTGTTGTTTTCCGTCCTCAATCTTCCCCTGACGCGCCACCGCGTGGCTGTGGAGAACGCCGCCCTGCGCGACCGACCCAACGCGCCCTCCCCGACCATCGCCGTCCCTGAGGGATCCCGATGACCGAAGGTCCGCTTCCCGTTTGGCTTTTCTGGGCGCTGCTGTCCGCCAGCTTCGCCGCCGCCACGGCGATTTTGACCAAGCTGGGGGTCGAGGGGGTTCACCCGGACGTCGCCACCCTGATCCGCACGGTGGTGGTTCTGCTGATGCTGGCGATCCTGGTCGGCGCGTCGGGCGTCGGGTTGTCGCTGTCCAGCCTGTCGGGGCGGACGTGGCTGTTTCTCACCCTGTCGGGGCTTGCCACCGGGGCGTCCTGGCTCTGCTACATCCGGGCGCTGCAACATGGACCGGCGGCCCAGGTCGCGCCGGTGGACAAGCTGAGCGTGGTGTTCGTCGCGCTGTTCGGCGTCACCCTGCTGGGCGAGCGGCTGTCCGCCGCCAATTGGTTGGGCGTTGGCCTGATCGCGGCGGGGGCGGCGTTGGTCGCGCTGAAGTGACGGGCTGAAACCCTCAAGCCCTCAGCCAAGCCGGGCCTGAACGGCGCGCCAGAAGGCCGCCGGGTTCAGCCGGTCGCGGACATGGTCGCGGCCCCGTTCGGCGATGGCGCGGGCTTCGGCGGGATGGTCCTGATAATGGCGGGCCTTGGCGGCCAAATCGGCGGCGTCGGTGAAGGGGACGTAATGTTCCATCGGGCGCAACCAATGCTCGGTCGCCGGGTTGGCCTGCTCCAGCAGCAGCGCGCCGGACAGCAGCGCCTCGAACACCCGGCCTTTGACATGCGGCGCGCCGCCGGTCTGGCTCAGCGGCAGATTGATGGTCATTTGGGAGCGGCGCAACGTCGCGGCGTAATCGGCCAAGCTGAGCGGCGCGTCGCCGCGCTGGCCCCCGGCGACGTGGATGGACAGGCCCGCCACTTGCGCCTGCGCCAGAAAGGCGGCGCGGGCGGCGCGGACTTGGCCGACGAAGCTGATCGGGATGTCGCGCGGCCCGCCATCGTCGCGGAACAACGCCCCATCGACCGGCGACCACGCCCCCAGCACGGGCAACCCCGGCAGCCGCGCCTGCGCCAGCGACGGCGGCAGATCGAGCGACACCACCAGATCGACCAACTCCGCCAGCGGCGCGGCCGGCGCGACGCCCCAATCATCGGCCATGTCATAGAGCATGACCGCCAGCTTGAAGCCGTGACGCCGCTTCAACCCCGCAAGCGTCGCGACGGAAGGGTCGAGCGCCGTCAGCAGTCCGTTCACCTGCGGCGACAGCATCACCACGTCGGGATTAACCTCCGCCACCGCCCGCGCGAACAGGGAATCGAGCGGCAGGCCGTGGCCGCGCGCCAGATCATCGACGAAAAAACCGACCGACGCGCCGGGAATCGCCGTCTCCCGGCCATCGATGGTGAAGATCAGGCAATTGGAATCGCCGCGCCGGGGATCCAGCAGGAACCAGCGTTCGCTGACGAACAGGATCACCGGATCCCGTCGTTGGCCACGCGGCGCGATGGCAACGGCGCGGCCAGGCTCCGGCGACCAGCCCAGGGGGTGGGGCGGCGCGTCCTCCGGCCCCAGACCGGCGCGGATCTCGGCCAGCAGGGCGCGGCAATAGCTGGCGCTCGCCAGATCGGCGCGGCCCAGCGCCTCGTAGCTTTTCTGCAAATCCTGGTGGAAGACCGGGACGAAGGGGTGCAGGGCGGCGGCCCGCTCCAACCAGGGTATGGACGCCTGCGCCTGCCCCGCTTGACGCAGAAACACGCCATACAGCCGCAACGCGTTGTGGTTGGCGGGGTTGAAGCCCAACACCCGGCGCAGCAGCGTCACCGCCTTCAACGCGCGGCCCGCGTGGTGGAACGCGATGGCGGCGTCGATCACATCCTGTTCGGTCATGCTTTGATCCGGCACGGTTGGCGGCTCCGCAACGCTCAACAAAACCCTTGGGGGCGTCGGCACTGTGCCGGACCCGCCCGCGACACTTCAAGCGCCGTCAGCTCAAGCACCGTCAACCAACGGCGATCTTCAGGGCCAAGGGAATCAGCAGAAGGGCGAAGATCCGCTTCAACAGCGGCCCCGGCAGGCGCGCGGACAGCTTCGCCCCCAGCGGCGCGGTCAGCGCGCTCGCCACGCCGATTTCCAGCAAAGCGGGAAGATGCAGATAGCCGATCTGCCCCGGCAGATCGACGCCGTCGCGCAGACCAAGCGCGGTGTAGAGCAGCGCCCCGGCCACCGTCACCGGCAGGCCGATGGCGGTCGAGGTGGCGACCGCGCGCGTCATCGGATGGCCGCGTCCGCTGAGGAACGGCACCATCAGCACGCCGCCGCCCGCCCCGATGAAGCTGCCCGCCAACCCGATCAACGCCCCGCCCAGCCGGTAGACGTTCGGAGACTCCGCGCCGGACGACGGCCCAACCGCCACCGACGACGACGCCTTGCCCGCGCCGCCGGTCAGCATCCGCCACGCGGTGAAGAGCAGGAACACCCCCACCACCAGCCGCAGCGCGGCGGCGGGCAGATGGGTGGCGACGGCGGCGCCGACCACGACTCCGGTCACGCTGGCGAGAATGGTGACGCGGAAGACCGGCCACAGAACGTTGCCCAACCGATGGTGCGACAGCACCGAGGAGACCGACGTCACCGCCACCACCGCCATCGAGGTCGCCAGCGCGGTCAGCGGCGCGGCGTCCGCCGGAACGCCAAGCCACGGCAAGACCAGGGTCAGCAGCGGCACGGCGATCAACGCCGTCCCCACCCCCAACGCGCCGAGCGTCACGCCGCCCACCGCGCCCCCGGCCAAAAAGATCAAAGCCCCGCCCATGACGCCGCCACCCCCAAACCCTCGGGAGCGGCACTGTATGCGGCGCCGGTAGGTTCGGCAACGCTTGCCCCCTCCCCGACCCTCCCCCGCGTTGCGGGAGAGGGAGGCTTGAGCCTTGTCGGCGTTCAGCGGAGTTCCCTCTCCCGCCACAGGCGGGGGAGGGTTAGGGAGGGGGCAAAGCGGCAACCGGCCTCGACGCCTCTGTTGAGCGGAGCGAGGCGGCGGCTACAGCCCCAAACGCGACCACAACAGACGTTCTTCCACCGCCGCGACCGCCGCCGACGGCAAGGCTTCGGCCAGAACCGCGCCCGCGTCGGCCATGCCCGCGCCGGGCAGCGCGGCGCGGAAGCCCAGCTTGTCGCGGAACCAGCCGCGCTCCGCCTCCACCACCCGCAACCGGACCTTCTCGCCGAAACGCCCGCGCAGCACGCCGCGCAGATCGCCCAACCCGTCGATCAAGCCCAACTCCTTCGCCTTGCGCCCGGCCCAGAAGGCGCCGGAGAAAATCTCCTCCTCCGCGCCGGTCAGTCGAGCGCCGCGCCGGGCGCGGACCAGCGCCTTGAAGGCGTCGTGGACGTCGGCCTGCAAGGATTTCAGATGGGCGACTCCGTCCGCCCGCTCCGGCGAAAAGGGGTCGAGCAGAACCTTGTTCTCCCCGGCGGTGTAAAGCCGCCGCTCCACGCCATGCCGGGCGATGAAGTCATGCAGGCCGAACCCCGACGAGACCACGCCGATGGATCCCAGCACCGAGCTTTCGTCCGCCCAAATCTCATCCGCCGCGCAGGCCAGCCAATAGCCGCCGGACGCCGCCGCATCCTCGCAAAAGGCGAAGACGGGCAGCTTCTTTTCCTCGGCCAGATCGCGAATGCGCTTGGCGATCAAGGCCGACTGCACCGGCGACCCGCCCGGCGAGTTGACGATCAGCGCGACCGCCGCCTGCTCCTTGGGCGCGAAGGCGCGCTCCAGCAGCGGGGCGAGGGCGGCCAACGTCAGGCCGGGGCGGAACGCCCCGCCCGCGCCGATCACCCCGGACAGCCGGACCACGGACACCAGCGGCCCGGCGTTGCGCCAGGGGCCGAAGGGGAGTTTCTTCAACAGGGAATGCAGGCTCATGCCGCGACAGATGGGGTGCCGCCGCCGCTCTGTCAAAGCGCCAACGCGCCCGCCCCGCGCAAAATTCGCTCCGCTTCGGCGGTGTAGGCGCCGTCGGCCCCGTGCACGGTGACGCCCGCCGTCAACCGGGCGGGGGTGCGCGCGCCCTTGCGCGCGGCGACCAGCACGCGCTTGGCCTCTTGCCCGGCCTTCGGCCACAGCGGCACGAGGACCAGCCCGCCAAAGCGCCCACGCAGCGCGTCGAAAATGTCGTCGATCCGGTCGGCGCGGTGAACCAGCGTCACCATCCCGCGCGGCTTCAGCATGGCGTCGGCGAAGCGCAGCCAGTCGGGCAGCCGCGCCGCGCCCTCCACATTCGCCGCCGCCTTCCAGGGGTCGGGCGGCGGACTCGCGCCGTCGGCCCGCAGATAGGGCGGATTCATCATGACCCGGTCGAAGGAGCCGGGGCGCAGCTCCGGCGGCGGCGCCAGCAAATCGCCCTCCACCACCCGCACCCGCTCGGCCAGACCGTTCAGGGCGGCGTTGCGCCGGGCGAAGGCCGCCGCGTCGGCCCGCTGCTCCAGCCCGACCACCAACGCGCCCGCCACCCGCGCGGCGAGACACAACGCCGCAGCCCCGGTGCCGGTCCCGACGTCCAGCACGCGGTCGCCGTCCCGCGCGTCGGTGATCGCCGCCAGAAACACCGGGTCGATGGCGGCGCGGTAGCCGCCCTCCGGCTGGGCCAGCCGAACCCGCCCGTTCAGCAGGAAATCGCAGGGCGCCGCCTCAAGCTCCGGCCCAGGGGACACGCCGCTCACGCCTCACCCGCCTCGCACAAAACACGGAAGGCTTGGGCGCTGTCCTCCTCATCCACCATCAGCCGTTGGGGGATGGCGCCGATGGAACCCTCCAACACGCTGGTGTGGGCGTCGAACAGCACAGCCTCGATCCCGGCGTCGGCCAACAGGGCGATCAACCAGGACAATCGGACCGGATCGGTGGCGCGCAGCAATTCTCTCATGGTCCGACACGTTCACAACGCCCCTGCGGGCTTGACCAAGAAGGCTAGGCCGTTATGCTCCCTACCGCAATTCCTGGCGTCAATCACCTGTGGAGTCGACCTTGGCGGTCGTGACCAATCTCGAGCCGAACCGGCGCACGTCCACCCCGCTCGATGACCTCACCGCTCTGGTGGCTGAAGACCTGAGCGCCGTCAACGAGATCATCATCCAAAACATGCAGTCGTCGGTGGAGCTGATCCCCCAGCTCGCCGGTTATCTGATCGCGGCGGGCGGCAAACGGCTGCGCCCGGTTCTGACGCTGGCCGCCGCCAATCTGTGCGGCTATTCCGGCGACAAGCATCGGCTGCTGGCGGCGGTGGTGGAGTTCATCCACAGCGCCACCCTGCTGCACGACGACGTGGTGGACGAAAGCGACCTGCGGCGCGGTCTGGCCTCGGCCAACGCGGTGTTCGGCAACAAGGCCAGCGTGCTGGTCGGCGATTTCCTGTTTTCCCGCTCCTTCGAGATGATGGTGCGGGTCGGGTCGCTGGACGTGCTGCGCATCCTGTCCCGCGCGTCCGCCGTCATCGCCGAGGGCGAGGTGCTGCAACTGCGCACCACCAACGACACCGAGACGACCGAAGAGGCCTATCTGGAGGTCATCAAGGGCAAGACCGCCGAGCTGTTCGCCGCCGCCTGCCGCGTCGGCGCCGTCGTCGCGGACCGGCCGGAGGCCGAAGCGCAGGCGCTCTATGATTACGGCATGAATCTGGGCATCGCCTTCCAACTGGTGGACGACGTGCTGGACTACTCCGCGCTTCAGGCGACGCTGGGCAAGACGGTCGGCGACGATTTCCGCGAGGGCAAGCTGACCCTGCCCGTCGTGCTGTCGATCAGCCGGGCCGACGAGGCCGAGAAAGCCTTCTGGCATCGGACCATGGAGGAGCTGGAGCAGGCCGACGGCGATCTGGAGCACGCCCAAACGCTGATGGCCAAGCACAACGCGCTGGCCGAAACGGTGGAGCGCGCCCGCCACTATGGCGCCCTGGCCCGCGCCAACCTCGCCCCCTTCCCCGACAGCCCGATCAAGCGCGCCATGCTGGAAGTCATTGATTTCGTGATCGACCGGGATTTCTGAGGCACGCATATTTTTTCGCCGTGTGACGCTTTTTTGCGTTGCGCCCCGGGTCCAGCCCGTCTATATACCCGTCCCACCGGCGGACGTCACCGCCCGCCGGACCTGAACGGAGTGTAGCTCAGCCTGGTAGAGCACTGCTTTCGGGAGGCAGGGGCCGGAGGTTCGAATCCTCTCACTCCGACCAGTTGAAAAGGCCCTTCAGAGCGATCTGAAGGGCCTTTTCCATGTCTGGGTCCGCGCCGCGCGATCCGCACCGCCCCGACACAAACCAGCGTCACGTCGGCGTCCTTACCGCCCAATTCGCCAAGCCCGTCGCGCGCTTGCCGAGCGCCATCCAGCCTTACAACCCCGCCGCCCCTGCGGAGGGCTTTGGCGGGGCCTCCGACAGCCCGTGGAAGTCGTTGGCCGTCACCGCGCCGCCGGTGGCCGCCACGATGCGGGCCATCACCGCCGGGCGCGGCATGCGGCGGCCATGGCGGTAACGGTTCACCGCCGCCTGGCTGGCGCCGATGCTGGCGGCGAAGGAGTCTTCCTTGGTGGCGGTGCGGGCGAGCCAATCGTCGAGCGTCATACCGCAACGGTTTAACCCATTTGGACTTTTTCACGCAAGCCGCCTGAGCGCGGCATATTGGACTTTTTCAAACCGATCTGGTATGAGAACGGCATGTCCACACTCCGCGCATTGCGGCAGGCCGCCGGGCTGAGCCAGGAGAGACTGGCCGAGCTGGCGGGAACCTCGCAGCCGCAAATCAACAAGCTGGAAACCGGCCAGCGCAAGATGACCGTCGATTGGGCGGTCAAGCTGGCGCGTCCCTTGGGCGTGGAGCCGACCAGCCTGCTGGGGCTGGACGCCGATTCCGCCGCGATGGAGCCAGCCGCCGCGCCGGTCTCGCGCCCGCCCACCCGCCGAACTTCGCCGCCGCCCCTGCTGCGCGCGCCGCCGACGCCCACCGCCTCCTATGGCGGAACACCCGGCGGGGTGGCCGAACCGATGCCGGTGCGCGCCGCCGCCCGTGGCGGGGTGGATCAGGAAATGTTTCTGGAGGATGGCCCCATCGATTGGGTGGCCAAGCCCGACTATCTGAAAAACGCCCGCGATCCCTACGCCATGTATGTGGTCGGCGAATCGATGATGCCGCGCTTCCGCCCGGCCCAGCTTCTGCACGTCAACCCGCACAAGCCGCCCGCCGCCGGGGCCGGGGTGGTGGTGGTCAAGCGCAGCAAGGCGGTGTTGGTCAAGGAGTTCGTCCGCCGCGCGCCCGAGGGGGTGGTGTTGCGCGAATACCAGCCCGACGACCGCGAGTTCACCGTGGACAACGCGGATCTCGACACCATCCACACCGTGGTCGGCCTTCAGGAACCCTGATGGATACCTTTTTGGTATAGGGATTTTCTGGATTTAAAAGTCCAATTTGGATTAATCCTAGTCGCAGAGCGGGCCACCGGCCCGCTCGCCGCCCCGGACGGACGCCGGGACCGCGCGACAGGGAGCCATCCATGCGCCACAAAACCCACCCCCGCTTTTTCCCCGGCCCCACCCGTGGCCATCTCGACAGCTTTTCCGAACAGGGCGCGCGCGAACTCGCCCACCGCATCCGCAACGCCTGGGGCAAGCTGGGCTGGGACGTCGAGGTGCGGATCGAACGGATTTCCAGCGAGGACATCGGCGACATCCGCAGCAAGGCCCACTACACGGTGCGCAGCGACCTTGTGAACGGCATGGCGCAGCGCCGTCTGTCGGCGCCGCTGGCCAGCGCGTGACTATTTCAGCCGTTCGTCCAACTCAACCTGATAGCCGTGGGCGAGCCGGTTGGTTTCGTTGGCCATGCCGACCACGGCCAGCAGCTCGCCAAACTGGGCGTCGGTCATGCCCAGCTTGCGCGCCGCCGCCTCGTGCGAGCGGATGCAATAGGCGCAGCCGTTGGTGACGCTGACGGCGACGAAGATCATCTCCTTGACCAGCGGGTCGAGCGCGCCCGGCGCCATCACCTCTTTCAAACTCTCCCAGGTGCGGGCCAGCGTCGCCGGGTGATGGGCCGTCATTTTCCAGAAATTGTTGACGTCCGGGACGTTGCGCGTCGCCTTGATGTCGTCGTAAACGGCGCGCACCTCTGGGCTGGCGTCGGCGTGCTCGATGGGCGTCAAGGGCATGAAAAGCTCCTGCGAGGAGGAATTGGATTGGGCGTGCGTCAGCCAGCAAAGCCCAGTCAACCTGACAATGCAACCATGGGCGGTTTTTCATCGTCCTGCGGCCTTCGCCCGCGTTGACCCGGACGCCGTCCTGCTGGTAGTACAACGATCCAATATGGTCGTCTCACGCATCGTCAGCGGAACGACCCACAAAAAAAGAACACGCCAAACATGTGTGCTGCGTTCTCATGCAGCCCGCCGTCGGTTCAACCCCGACGCGGGCGCCGGGAGGAAGAGCGTGAACGGATCGGTTTTGGAGCGGCCCGCTGAACGGTCGCGCGTCGCGGACGAGCTTTTGATCAACCCGGCGGCGCCCTTCGCCCAAGCGGCGGCGGGGTTGCGGCGCATCGCCCGCTTTCACGCCGAAGAGCCGACGGTCGCGTTCCTGAACGCCCTGCGCGCCGCCCCCTTGCGCGCCGAATCCGGCCTGCATCTGGACCGCGACGACGCCGCCCAGGCCATCGCCCTGCTCGACGAGATGGTCAGCGACCTGCCCGACCCGATCACCGAGGAGTCGGCTGACCCGCTGCGCGCCGACCACACCGCCATTTATCAAACCGACGTTTACCGCGCCTGCCCGACCGAATCCGCCTGGATGATGGAGGACGGCCAGCCGCCGCCCGACCTTGGCGCCACCCTGCGGCGTTGGCGCCAGCACGCGGGCGTCGCCGCCGATCCGGCGCTGACCGCCGATCATCTGGTGTCGGAAATCCTGCTGCTCGCCAGCCTGCTGGACAATGGGCAGGCCGCCGACGCCACCCTGTTCCTCGACCAGCATCCCTTGCGCTGGATCCCATCCTTTTGCAGCCGGGTGGCGACCCGCTGCCGCGAACCCTTCTACGCCGGGGTCGCGATCCTCACGACCGCCCATCTCGACCATCTGCGCGATCTGCTGGGGGCCGCCTGTGGCCTGCCCCGCCCGCCCGACGACGACAACGCCGACACCCGCCGCCGCCGCTGGGCCGAAGGCCGCTTGCCGCGCACCTGCGGCTGCGACGCCTGAACAGGCCGGGCGCTTCTCCAAGATCTCCTCACGGCGGTTCACCCATGAAAAAGGCCCTCACCCCTGCGGGTGAAGGCCTTTTTCGCGCGGTGGAAAGACCGTCCGCGCCGAAATCACCAGGCGTTACTTGGCCGGGCGGATCACCGGGGTGAGCTGGTCGCCCCAGTTGCCGGTCTCGTTGTGGTAGCGGGCGGTGCGCATCAGCTCGATCGTCACGCCAGCCTCAACCGCCTTGACGACCGACTCGTTCAGGCGGTGCAGGTTGTTGGCGACGATGCGGATGGCGCTTTCCTGCTCCGGCGAAAAGGCCGAACCTTCATCCGGCGGCGCGTCCTGAAAACCCGACTTGTTCGGCATGCGGTGTTCCTTCCCGTGATCTTGGTTGGCCGATGGCCCCGGCCAACCCGTTGGCCGCCCCGTTGGGCAGCCCCCTGATGGTGGCTGGTCGGCAAGCTTTAGCACATCGCGCGGTCAGGACAAACATCGCGACGCAGCAACCGCTTGCGACCTTTGGCGCAGGGACGCGCGGCGAACCGCCAGTCGGGGTTTGCCCCCGGCGCGGCTCCGCCCTAATTTGGTCGGCAAAACACACCGTCGCCCAACGCAACAACAGAGCAGAGCATCATGACCGACAGCAGCAGCGCCCCGCGCAACGTCGCCTTTCTTGGGCTTGGCACGATGGGCGGCCCGATGGCCGGTCATCTCGCCAAGGCGGGGCACAATGTGACCGTCTACAACCGCACCGCCGCCAAGGCCGAGGCCTGGGTCGCCGCCCATGGCGGGCGCAGCGCCCCGACCCCGGAAGAGGCGGCGACCGGGGCCGAGGTGGTGTTCCTGTGCGTTGGCGGCGACGACGACGTGCGCGCGGTGGCGGGCGAGGCGATGACCGCGCTGGCCCCCGGCGGCGTGATCGTCGATCACTCCACCGTGTCGGCGACCGTGTCGCGCGAGATGGACGCGCTGGCGCGCGAGCACAAGGTCTTCTTCCTCGACGCGCCGGTGTCGGGCGGTCAGGCCGGGGCGGAAAAGGGCATTTTGACGGTGATGGTCGGCGGCGACGCCGACGCCTTCGCCAAGGCCGAACCGCTGATGGCCTGCTTTGGCCGCTCCGTCGTCCATATGGGGCCGTCGGGCGCGGGACAATTGACCAAGATGGTCAACCAGATCTGCATCGCCGGTCTGGTCCAGGCGCTGGCCGAGGGTTTGAGCTTCGCCCAACAGGCCGGGTTGGACGGTCACAAGGTGGTGGACGTGATTTCCAAGGGCGCCGCGCAATCCTGGCAGATGGAAAATCGCGGCCACACCATGCTCGACGGCAAGTTCGATTTCGGTTTCGCCGTCGATTGGATGCGCAAGGATCTGGGCATCGTGCTGGACGAGGCGCGGCGCAACGGCGCGAAAGTGCCGGTGACGGCGTTGGTTGACCAGTTTTACGCCGACGTCCAGGCGATGGGCGGCAACCGCCTGGACACGTCGAGCCTGATGAAGCGGCTGACCCGCTGACCTGCACCCGCCGGGCGGAGGTTACGCCTCCGCCCGGTCGAATTGCAGCGCGGCGAGTCGGGCGTACAGGCCGCCCTGCGCCACCAGTTCGGCGTGAGTGCCGGTTTCGACGACGCGGCCCTGGTCCATCACGATGATGCGGTCGGCGGTCAGCACGGTGGCCAGCCGATGGGCGACGATCAGGGTGGTGCGCTCCTTCATCAAACGATCCAAGGCGTCCTGCACCATGCGTTCGCTCTCCGCGTCCAGCGCGCTGGTCGCCTCGTCGAGCAGCAGCACCGGCGGGTTGCGCAGGATCGCCCGCGCGATGGCCAGACGTTGGCGTTGACCGCCCGACAGACGCACGCCCTTTTCGCCAAGGAATGTGTTCAGCCCTTCCGGCAGCGCGTCGAGGAACTCCAGCGCGTGGGCGGCGTCCGCCGCCGCGCGCACCTCGGCGTCGGTGGCGTCGGGGCGTCCGTAGCGGATGTTCTCCCAGGCGTTGGCCGAGAAGACCACCGGGTCTTGCGCGACCAGCCCCAGCCGCCGCCGCACCTCGATGGGGTCGGCGTCGCGGATGTCCACCCCGTCCAGCCGCACCGCGCCCGCCTGCGGGTCGTAATAGCGCAGCAGAAGCTGGAACACCGTCGATTTGCCGGCGCCGGAGGGGCCGACCAGCGCCACCCGCTCGCCCGGCTTGATGGCGAGCGTGAAGCCTTCCAGCGCCGCCCAATCGGGCCGCGAGGGGTAATGGAAGCGCACCGCGTCAAAGGACAGCGCGCCGCGCGCCGGAACCGGCAGCGTCGTCGGCACGGCGGGCGGCGCGATCTCCGATTCGATGGCCAGCAGGCCGAACAGCCGTTCGGTCGCCCCCGCCGCCCGTTGCAGATCGCCGATCACCTCGCTGATCGCCCCGACCGACCCGGCGACGACGACCGAATAGATGACGAAGGCCGACAGATCGCCCGGCGTCAACCGCCCGGTCAACACGTCATGCCCGCCGATCCACAGGATGATCCCGACCGCGCCGAACACCAGAACGATGACGATGACCGTCATGTAGGCGCGCACCCGCACCCGGTCGATGGCGACGTCAAAGGCGTCCTCCACCCGCTCGCCGAACAGGCGGCGGTCGATCATCTCGTGGGTGAAGGCCTGAACCGTGCGGATCGCCGACAGGGTTTCCTCGACGAAGGACCCGACGTCGGCGATGCGGTCCTGGCTGTCCTTCGACAATTTGCGGACCCGCCGCCCGAACAGCACGATGGGGGCGACGACCAGCGGCACCACCAGGGCCACCAGCCCGGTCAGCTTGGGCGACGTCACCATCAGCATGCCGGCGCCGCCAAGAAACAGCAGCGTGTTGCGCAGCGCGATGGAGGCGGAGGAGCCGACCACCACCTGCAACAGCGTGGTGTCGGTGGTCAGGCGCGACAGGATTTCGCCGGTCTTCGTCGTCTCGAAAAAGCCCGGCGACAGGGTCAGCACATGGTCGAACACCGCGCGCCGGATGTCGGCGACCACCCGTTCGCCAATCCAGCTCACCAGATAAAAGCGGCTGTAGGTGGAGGCCGCCATCAGGGCGATGACGCCCAGCATCACCAGCAGGGCGCGGTCCAACAGCCCGGCGTCCCCCGCCGCAAAGCCATGATCGACCAGCACCCGCATGCCCTGCCCCATGCCCAGCACGGTTCCGGCGGCGACGACCAGCGCCACCATCGCCCCGGCGATCCGCCAGCGGTAGGGCTTGAGAAAGGGAATGAGACGGCGCAGGGGGCCAAGGTCGCGCCGACGTTCGGCGGCCTTGAGGTCAACGGAATCGGAAATCTGGGACACTGAGGAATACCCGCAAGGCAGACGCGCAGGACGACGCGGATGGCGTGCCATATAGCGACGCCGCCGCATGGCGACAAGCCGCCGCCGGGCTGAAGCCTCGCGCTCAGCCCACCGCCTCGGCCCCCTCCACCCGCCGCCAGCGCGGCCAACGGGCGATGGTCAGCGCCCGCAACAGCCATTCCGCCGGGCCGTAGGCGAAGCGCCGCAGCCACCAGCGGCTGAGCGGAAGCTGAAGCGCGAACAGCAGCGCGGCCACACCGCCCGCCGCCAGCGGCGACACGCGCCCGATCAGGCCAAAGCCGTAGCCGGTGAACAGCAGCGCGCAAACCAACGACTGCGCCAGATAGTTGGACAGCGCCATCCGTCCCGCCGGGGCCAACCAACCGGCCAACACGCGCCCCTTGCGGGTGTGAAAGCCCAGCAGCAGGGCCGACCCGTAAGCGGCGCTGAGGAGCGGCGCGGTCAGCACGCACACGCCCAACCCAACCACGTCCCAGCCCGACCCAACCAGACGCTGGCTGAGCCAGGCGTAAAGCAGCGCGCCCGGCACGCCGACCAGCCCACCCACCCACAGCAGACGGCGGAACAGCGGGCGATGGGCCGGCACGTTCCGCAGCAGCTCCCGCCGCCCGGCGACAAAACCGACGAGGAACATCGCCATGGCGCATGGGGCCTGAATCGCCAGCAGCGTCGCCCAGACCGATGGCAGCTCCGACACCCGTTGGACGACGACCCGCCACGGTTCGGCGCGATAGGCCGCCTGCGCCGTCAGAGCTTGGGCGATGGCCGTCGCCCGGTTCAGCCGCTCGCCGCTGACCCATTGCAACAGGCCAAGGCCGAGCCAGACGGCGGCGCTCACCCCGATCAACCACGCCGCCAACCGCAGGGCCGCCGAGTCAGTTCGATGGCGCAGGGCCAGCAAAACCAGCCCCAGCAGCGCGTAAATCGTCAGAATGTCGCCATAGAACAGCAACGCCCCATGCGCGAGGCCGATCACCAACAACCCCGCTTGCCGCCGCAGCATCCGCCCCAACAGCGGCTCCCCCGCCCGCTCGGCGGCGGCCATCTGCAAGGTGACGCTGTAGCCGAACAGGAAGGAGAACAGCAGATAGAATTTCATCTCGAACAGCACAGCGACCAACGCCCGCGCCGCGTGATCGACCACCCCGTCATAGGTCGGATCGCCAACCCCGGCGCCGTAAAAGGCCGAGGCGAAGGCGTTGACGTTCACCAGCAGAATGCCGAACAGCGCCGCCCCGCGCAGGGCGTCCACGTCGGCGATGCGGTCGGCGTCCAAACCCACCGCTCTCATGACGCCGCCCCGTCGTCGCCCACCGCCAAGAAGCGCAGGGCCATCCGGCGCAGCGCCGCGCGCTGCTCCTGCGGACGAAAGTCGGGGTCAAGCGCCACACGGTTGAACAGGCCATCGATCAGCGCCCCAATCCAGGCCGCCGCCGCCGTCGGGTCCAAGGCTGGGTCGATCCGGGACCGCGCAGCGGCGGCGCGCAACAGACCGCGCAACGCCTCTTGCAACGCCGCGTCGTTGCGCGCCACCCGCACCGCCACCAGCGAGTCGCGGGAAGCCTCCGCCGCCGTCTCCAACGCCAACCGGACATAGGCCGGATCGGCGGCAAGATCGAGCGCGAGATCCAGGAAACGCAGAAGATCGCCCAGCGGATCGTCGCCAGTCAGCGTGGCGAAATACGCCGCCGTCTCCTCCGCCTCCTGGTCGATGATGGCGGCGATGATCGCCGACTTGCTGGGGAAATAATGGAACAGGTTCCCCGGGCTGGTCCCCGCCGCCGCGCACAGGTCGGCGGTGCTGGTCTGGTGAAACCCCCTGTCGGCGAAGCAGGCCGCCGCCGCCGTCAGGATCGCCCGCCGCCGCGCCTCGTGCTTGTCAGGATCAAGCTTGCGCACCATGTCGCCTTCTGCCTCATTAATAGACCGATTGATCGGTTTATTAAATAACCTCACCCTGCTCCATCATCAAGGGGAAGCGTGGCAACACCGCCCCGACGATTCAATCACCACAACGGCGTGGATCGGGGTTGCATCACGGGAGGTGTTTTGGTATAGACCGCGCTCGTTTAGCAGGAACCCCGGCCATGAAGACTGACATTCACCCCGATTACCACGAGATCAACGTCGTCATGACCGACGGCACCTCGTTCAAGACCCGTTCCACCATGGGCAAGCCGGGCGACACCATCCGCCTCGACATCGACCCGAAGTCGCACCCGGCGTGGACTGGCGTCCAGAAGCTGTTGGACACGGGCGGGCAGATCGCCAAGTTCAACAAGCGTTTTGCTGGCTTCGGTCTCAAGAAGTAAGCTTTACCGCTGCGAACGAAAAGGGCGTCCGAAGCTGTCGGACGCCCTTTTCGTGTTTACGCCAACGGTTAAAGCGTCAGGCGCCAGCCTCCGCGCCGTCATCGGCCCCATCGCCGACGTCATCCGGCGCGCCGTTCGCCTCCGCCTCCCGCCGCACCTCCTCGCTCACCATCCGGTCCAGCCGCTCCACCCGCATGTAAAGCCGGTGGCTGCGTTCCAGCAGGCTGCGCAAACCGGCGGGCAGCTCCTCATTGTCCGGTCCAGTCTCGTCGGAACAGACCTCGCCGCCCGACAAGGCAAAATCCGCGCTGGCCCCTCGCGCCTTGGTGATTTCACCGGCGTGAACCGCCTTTTGCGCCAGAAGCCAGGCCATCACCTGGGTCAGGCGGCTGGTCACACGCATGGATTCATAAGAAATTTGCAGCCGGACTTGCGGCGACAGCTTCCGATGCTCGGCCGCGTCGTGAAAAGCGATGTAATTCCGCGCTTCGATCAGAAGCGTCATGGTCTCGTCATACGGACCATTGAAGAAGAAGGTGTGCGTAACCATCACGCCGTACCCCTGCCACAGCCATCAGGCGCTGGATTGAGGGTCGGCCCAACTGATTAACAATCTGTGACCGCCCTATGCGCGACAACCCTGACTGGTTGGCCACGGAGTCGGCGCGTCAGCGTACACGACCCTCTTGAACGGCCAAAACCCCCGCCTATCTCTCGCTCATCCGGCGAATGCCCATACGGGGTTCGTCGGCGTCATCGAACCCAACGGGGGCCGACCATCATCGTGGTCCCCAACCCGCTGTATCGCTCTTTTGGAGGATATCTCATGCGCAGCTATGATCTTTCGCCGCTGTTCCGCTCCACCGTCGGTTTCGACCGTCTGTCGCGTCTGTTGGAAAACGCGACCCCGGGAAATGAGACGGCCAGCAGCTACCCGCCCTACAACATTGAAAAGCTGAGCGACGACGCCTATCGCATCACCATGGCCGTCGCCGGATTCGGCTTGGATGATTTGACCATCACGGCCCACCAGAATTCCCTGATCGTCACCGGCAAGGCCAAAACCCCTGAAACCGGCAGCCAGTTCTTGCATCGCGGCATCGCCGGTCGGGCGTTCGAGCGCCGGTTCCAACTGGCGGACTTCATCAAGGTGGCGAACGCGTCGCTGCTGAACGGGCTTCTGCACATTGATTTGGCCCGCGAAGTCCCGGAAACGATGAAGCCGCGCGCCATTCCGATTGAAACGGTCCGCGCGGTGAATGGACAAACGCCGGTTCTGACGCAACAGGCCGCGTAACCACTCAACCCACGTTGAGCCATGGCGTCCCGGTCCACCGGGACGCCATGGCTGTTTCAACGGACCGAATCGCTCCGCTCACCTCAACAGGTCGTCCAGCGACAGGACTCGTTCCGGCGGCAAGCGGATCGTCACGGCGCAGCCCTGTTCCAACTGGCTTTCGATGGTCAGGCTGCCGCCATGGGCCTCCACCAGCCGGTGCGCCAACGGCAAACCCAAACCCAACCCGTCGAACCGCCGCGCCATTGATTGATCCAGCTGAACAAAGGGCACGGTGACTCTGGGAATGTTGGCCGGGTCCAGGCCAATTCCGGTGTCACGCACCACCAGCGTCACCCAACCATCCGCGTCACGCCCAGCCGACACGGTGACGACATCGTTGGGATGGCTGAACTTGACGCCATTCGAGATCAAGTTGCACAGCGCCTGCCGCAAGCGCCGTTCATCGCCCCGGATCGGCGGCAGAGTCTCATCCACCTGAACGTCCAACCTCACCGCGCTGTGGTTCGCCACAAAGGACATGTCGGACACGGCCTGCGTCACCAACGCGTCCAAATCCAACGGCGTTTCCATCAGTTCCAGACGGCCGGTTTGGATGCGGGTGATGTCGAGAATGTCGTCAATGATCGACAGAAGCTGTTCCCCCGATTGGCGGATCGACCTCACATAGTCCGGATAAAGCTCCGTCGTCGGCTCGCCCTGCTTCATTTCCAGCAGTTGGGCGAAGCCGATCACCGCGTTCAGCGGCGTGCGCAACTCGTGGCTCACCGTGGCGACGAAGACCGATTTGGCCTTGTCAGCGGCTTCCGCCGCCTCCCTCGCCGCGATCATCTCCTGTTCGGCGCGGCGGCGTTCGGTCACGTCGCGCAGAATCCCCGTGTAGAAACGACGCCCCTCGACCTCGCTGGCGCTGACTGACAGTTCGATGGGAAACACAGTGCCATCCACCCGCCGCGCCTCGATGGAGCGGGACCGCGCGATCACCGCCGTCGTCTGCCCTGGGGGAAATTCAAACCGCTGGCCGTCCGTCTCACGCAACTGCGCCGCTGGGAACAAGGAATCCAGGCGATTCCACAGAATGTCAGGAGCGGCGACGCCGAACATCTCCTCCGCCGCCCGGTTGAAGCTGACCACGCAATCATCGTCGTCCATGGTCAGGATGGCGTCCGCCGCCGTGTCGACGGTGGCCTTGTTGCGCGCTTCCGACAGCAGCAAGGCGTTGGCCGTCCGCACATACTCGCTGACATCGGTGATGGTGCCGATGAAACCGCCGTCGCCCTCCAGCGGAACGCGCTGGCACAGCACGCGCATGTCCACGGACGCCGCCGCGTCGTGAAAGCGAAAATCCAGCAACAGCGGAGCGGCGGCGGCTCCACGGTCCAGACCGCCGCGCCAATCGGCCTCGACCTGCGCGCGATCTTGCGGGTGAACCGCGTCCAGCCATCCACTCCCCAGAAGCTGTTCCAACGTCAGCCCGGCGATGCTGGCGAAACGGGCGTTGGCGAAGATGACCTCACCCGCCGAATCCGTTTGGAAAATGCCGACCGGCGCCGTTTCGGCCAGAGTCTGATACCGCGCCTCGCTGACGCGCAACCGCTCGGCGGTGTCCAACTGCTCGGTCACATCGCGGACGTTCAGGACCACCCCGCCAATGTCCGGGTCATCCGACTGGTTGTTGCTGACCGCTTCGACCCAGCGCCAGCGACCATCCGCGTGGCGAAACCGGAAAACCGCCGGGCTGGAGACGGAGGCGGGAGCAATCAGACGCGCTGCGATGCGCCGCCGCACCTCGTCCCGCTCATCAGGATGAGCGTGGTCGATCAGTTGCGTGCCGATCAGACGATCAGAGCTGTACCCCAAAACCCGCGCCGCAGCCTCGCCGACATAGGAAAGCGAACCGTCCGGAGCGACCACGGCCGCCACGTCGCGGGCGTTGCGCATCAAGGCGCGCATCGTCTTTTCGTTCACCTGCACGACGCCCTCCGACCAGCAACCCAAGGTGACAAGGACGGTCAAAGCCGCCCAGCCTTGCTTCCCCAACGGCGCTTCAACAGGGAGAGCATAAGGGCAAACGCATAAATATCAACGGATCATGTTGGTGATGTCACAATCGTTAAAATTGCGTCTTTGGTCAGAATCAAGCCCGCCTCAGGTCAAAAAACGACCTGAGGGCGTCCAGGGTCGCGTCTGGAGCCTCGGTCATCACCATATGACCTGTCGCCGGAATTGTGACAATTTGTGACGCCTTGATGCGACTTGCCAGAGATCGCCCGGCTTTGACAGGCGCCATCCGGTCCAACGCTCCCAAAACGAACAGGGCGGGACAGGTGACGAGGTCCGCCGACGCGCCGCCTTGCCCGTAGGCGTTGCAGGCGGCCAGATCGACGCCGAGCACACCGGGCTTCACCGCCGCCATCAACCGCCGTCCACCGGGGATCAACGCCAGACCGGGGGTCGGACTGCCGCCGCTGTGGCCGCGCGGGCCATGGCCCCAGCCGATCACCAGTTCAATGGCCGACGGATCCCCCGCCGCCGCAGCGGCCAGCAGATCGGGATGAACCGGCATCCGTTCCGCCGCGCCCAGCAGAACCACGGACTCGACCCGGTCGGGATGGCAGGCGGCGGCGTCCAGCGCCACCAACGCGCCCATCGAATGGCCGATCAACGCCGCCTTGGCGACGCCCGCCGCGTCCAGCAACGCCACCACCCAATCGGCCAAAGCGGCGACGCTGTCCAACGGCTCTCCGCCCGAACGGCCATGGCCCGGCAGATCGACCGCCAGCACCGACCGCCCATGATGGGCCAGATAGCGGGTTTGCAGGCTCCACACCGTGTGGTCCATGCCCGCGCCGTGCAGCAGCACGGCGACGGGCCGCGCCGGATCGAAGGGGCGCCCGCCGGTGTGGGCGTAAACGCTGTGGCCGTTGACGGTCAGTTGGTTGCTGGGCTGCCGGTTGTTGGGCAAGCGGTTGTCGGCGGTCGTGTCGGTGGTTTGCGTCATGGCAGGCTCACCCCTTGGCGGCGGCGCGCAGCGCCTGCTTCAGATCGTCGATCAAATCGTCGGAATCCTCCAGCCCGATGGACAGGCGGATCATGTCCTCCCCCACGCCCGACGCGGCCAAGGCCGCCGCGTCAAGCTGGGCGTGGGTGGTGCTGGCCGGATGGATGACCAGCGATTTGGCGTCGCCGACGTTGGCGAGGTGAGAGAACAGCGACAGCGACTCGATGAAGCGCCGCCCGGCCTCGCGCCCGCCACCTGGACCTTTGACGCCAAAGGAAATGATCGAGCCACAGCCGTTGGGCAGCAGCCGCGCGGCCAGGGCGTGATCGGGGTGATCGACCAGTTCGGGATAAGACACCCAGGCGACCGCCCCCTTGTCCGACGACAGTTCGGTTTCCAGAAAGGCGACGATTTTCCGCGCGTTGTGGATGTGGCCCTTCATGCGCAGCGGCAGCGTTTCCACCCCTTGCAGGATCTGAAAGGCGTTCATCGGACTCATGCAGGCGCCGAAATCGCGCAAGCCCTCGGCGCGGGCACGCATGATGAAGGCGGCGGGGCCATACTCTTCCGCGAAATCAATGCCGTGATACCCGGCGTAGGGTTCGGTCAGGGTCGGGAACTTGCCCGACGCCTCCCAATCAAAGCTTCCGCCGTCGATCACCACCCCGCCGATGGCCACGCCATGCCCGGCCAGCCATTTGGTGCAGGAATGCATGACCAGATCGGCGCCATGGGCCAGCGGGCGGCACAGATAGGGCGTGGTGAAGGTCGAATCGATCAGCAACGGCACGCCCGCCGCGTGGGCGATGGCCGCGACGGCGGGAACGTCCAGCACCTCAAGCCCCGGATTGCCCAGAACCTCGCCAAAAACCAGCCGGGTTTCCGGGCGGATCGCGGCGCGGATGCCGTCCAGGTCGCGCGGATGGACAAAGCTGGTGGTGACGCCAAAGCGCGGCAGCGTGTAGGCCAGCAAATTCCGACTGCCGCCATAGATGGAGGAGGAGGCGACGATGTGCCCGCCCGCGTCCATCAGCGTCAGAATCGCCAGCGTCAAGGCCGCCTGCCCGCTCGCCGTGCAGACCGCGCCGACGCCGCCCTCCAGAATCGCCAACCGCTCTTCCAAAACCGCGACGGTCGGGTTGGAGATGCGGGAATAGATGTGACCGGCGCGTTCCAGATTGAACAAAGCCGCCGCGTGGTCGGTGTCCTGAAAGACGTAGGACGAGGTCATGTGGATCGGCACGGCCCGCGCCCCGGTGGCCGGATCGGGCCGTTGCCCCGCGTGCAGGCTTTGCGTGTCGAATTTCAAAAACTTGGCGTCGGCCATGTCCGTTTCCCCTCCCCTTGCCCCGCGCCGTGAGCGGCCAGAGCGGAAAACCGCGCGGGCGTTGAAAAAAGCGAGGGCCGCATCGAACGCGCGGCCCTCTTTCTTTTTTGCCTGCCCTGCTCAACCCGCGTTGGACGGTGTTGACGGTGCGGGAGCGTATGGAGACATGACGCAGACGTCAAGCCGGAGGACAGGGTTGCGCGCCCAATCAAGCGCCGGACCACAATTGACAGACGGCGGCGCAAGACCCACATTCGGGGACAGGCGGACAGGGAATGCAACTCCCTGCCCGCCCGACCCGATCCTTAGCGGTTCAGAAGATCAAGGCACGCCTTGATGATCTGCAACAGCAGGATCAGGAGAGTGAGGATTTTGCTCATCCCGCATTCTCCCTTGTGAGCGGCGGGGGCGGCGGCCAGCCCGTCACCCCGTCCGCACAGCATCCCCTTACACCGCCCCATTTGATTGCAAAAGCATGCAATTGCGTGGATCGCCCGGTTGAAAGCGACGGCGGCGCCGTTTCGCCGCAGCCCAGCGCTGTTAAATCGCAAAATATCTAATGTATGGTGGTCGCGTCGCCTTCGGGCCTGCACGATCAAAAGGATCACCATGCGCGCGGCTTCTCTGGCTCTCGCCCTGTTCCTGGCCTGCGCGCCCTCCGTCGGCCACGCGGCGGAGGATCCGTTGGAATCCTTCAACCGACCGATGTTCGCCTTCAACAAGGGGCTGGTCGATTGGGTCATCAACCCGGTGGTCAATCATGTCGGCCCGTGGGTTCCCGGTCCGGTGAAAACAGGTCTGAGCAACGCCTACGCCAATTTGACCGAGATCGAGATGATTCTCGACAACGCTCTCCAAGGCAAGGCGACCAACACGGCGGTGTCGGCGACGCGCTTCGCCGTCAACTCCACCGTCGGCATCGGCGGCCTGTTCGATCCCGCCACCGCCATCGGGTTGACCCGGCGTGAGGCGAATTACGGCGCGTCGCTGTGCAAGACCGGCCTGCGCCCCGGCTCCTACCTTGTGCTGCCCTTTGTCGGGCCGACCAACACGGTGGGCGCGGTCGCGCTGACCGTCGGCGTCGCGGCGGAGGTCTACGCGCTGAGCTTCATCTCCACCACGCTGGCGACGGTGGATTTCCTGGTCATTGATCTGGGCGGTTCGGCCTCGGCCCTGCGCCACGCCAAGAATGTGCCGACGGCGGGCGAAGACCTCTACGCGGTCCAGCGCGCCGATTATCAGACCTATATTGAGCAAGGCTGCGGCGGCGCGACCGAGGCGGCGGCCAAACCCGGACCGCGCGTTCAGAACGCCCCCGCTCCTCAGTCCCCGCCCCCACAGGGATGACCCAACGCGCGACGACGGCCCGTCAGGCCGCGTCGCGCACCCCGACCATGGTTTCCTCGGCCAACCAATCCACCACCTTGTGCAGCGCCTCCCAGCCGGTGGCGCCGTTTTCCAGCGCCTCCTGATAGATCGCCACCTGCCGGTGAGCGCTGGTGCCGCGCGCCAGAATGTCGCGCGCCCGCTCCACCTCGGTGGTGCAGCCGAAATGCGCGGCGTCCTCGCGGGTCAAGTCGATGATCTCCTCCAGCAGATCGCTGTAAGGAACGATCCGGCCCTGACCGAAATCCACCAGCCCGCTGTCCAACCCATAGCGCTGGGCGCGCCAGCGGTTTTCCTCGATCAGCATGTTTTTGTAGGGCCGCCAGGTCACGTTGCGCAGCTTCAACCGCCACAGCATGCGCAGCAGGCAGCGGTACAGCGCCGCCACCGTCACCGCGTCGTCCAGCCTGGTGCAAATGTCGGTGATGCGCATTTCCAACGTGGGAAAGCGCGAGGAGGGGCGGATGTCCCACCACAGCTTGCTCGCGTCCTCAATCACGCCCGCGTTGACCAAGGCCCCGACATGGCTTTGATACTCGCCAAAGCTCTGGAAGCTGGCGGGCATGCCGGTGCGCGGCAACTCGTGCCAAACCGACAGCCGGTAAGACCGCCGCTCCATGTCCCGCCCGCGCCAGAAGGGGGAGGAGGTCGACAGCGCCAGCAAATGCGGCAGGAAATAGCGCACCTGATTCATCAAATCGATGCGGAGGTCGTCGTCCTCGATGCCGATGTGGACGTGCATGCCGCAGATCATCAACCGCCGCGCCGGGGCGCCGAGGTCGCGCGCCAGCATGTTGTAGCGGTCCCGGTTGGTGTGCTTCTGCGGCTCCCACGCGGCGAAGGGGTGGGTCGAGGCGGCGATGGGGGCCAAACCATGCTGATCGGCCACCCCGGCGACAAGGGATCGCAAGCCCGCCAACTCGTCCCGCGCCTGCGCCAAGCTCGTGCAGACCGGCGTTCCAACCTCAATCTGGCAACGCAGGAATTCGGGATGGATGCGGCCCGGAGCCTGAGCCTGACAGGCCTCCAGCATTTCCTCCGGCGGGCTGGGCACGATGTCGCGCGTGGCGCGGTCCACCAGCAGATACTCTTCTTCCAGCCCCAGGGTGAAGGACGGTTCCATGCGCTCAGACCCGTGGATAATGGTGGATGGTCGCCAGATCGGGCGCGGTCAGCAAATGTTCCAGCGCGTCGCCCAGAACCTGCGCCCACAGCGCGACGCCAGCGTCGTCGTCAATCAGATCCTGCCGGACCTCCAACAGCGCGTTGGGGTAGCCCGCCGGAGTCGCGTGGGTTTCCACCGTGCCGCCGGTGGTGTCGCGCCCGGAATAGGGTTCATTGTCGCCCACGCGCCACCGCCCATCGGCCCGCAGCGCGTTGAGCAAGGGGATCGGCAAGCGCGGGTCGCGGTCCCACAACACCCCGATGTGCCAGGGCCGAGGCACGCCCCGCATCTCTGGAGTGAAGCTGTGGACCGACAGCAAAATCGGGACCTGCCCACCCGCGCGGACGCGCGCGACCTCCCGCGCCACAGCCTCTTGATAAGGACGGAACAGCGTCTCCACCCGCTGCGCCTGCGCGGCGGCGTCCAGCGCCCGGTTGCCCGGAATCACCACCCCGTCGCTGATGACGGGAATGGCGGTCGGATCCTCCAAATCGCGGTTCGGGTCGATGACGAGCCGGGAATAGCCCGACAGCACCGCCGTCGCCGAAAAGCGTTCCGCCAAGCGCCGAGTCAGGGCGGCGGCGCCGATGTCATAGGCGATGTGACGGCCCAGTTGCTCCTCTGGCAAACCGAGATTTCCCAAGCTCTGCGGGATCGCCCGCGACGCATGGTCGCAGACCAGCAGCAGCGCCCCACGCGCGTCCGGATGCAGCACCGTCACCGGCGGCGGATCATCCGGACCAAGCAAGGGAGGAAGCCCGCCGCGCGCGGGAGCGGGCGCGGTGACAGGGCGGGTGTGCGCGGCAGGCCCATGCCCGCCATCAGAGGAGGAGGAGGTCATCCAACCACAGTAACCCAAGCGATCAATCGGGTGAAGGCGCAGACAACGGCGTTGGGCGTCCTTGGCTGACCGTTTGATAAACTGATAAGATCGGAGTCCAACGTCGCCGGAGTCTGTTTGATGGTTCGCCTGCTGTCCTTGTGCCTGGGTCTGGTCGCGCTGCTGAGCGCTTGCGGTCCGATCTACGAAACCCAATACAGCATGATTCCGCCGACGACGAGCCAAGGGCGGCTCTGCGTGTCCCAATGCCAGCAGGAGCGCAGCCTGTGCCGTCAAACCTGCTCAATGAGCGAACAGGCGTGCCGCGCCGACGCCCGCAGCCGCGCCGCCTACGAGTATGAATCCTACGTGCGCCGCCAAAGCGCTGAAAAGAAACCGATCAAAAAATCGGTCAGCGATTTCGAAAACTCCTATGGGTGCAGCAGCAACAGCTGCCATGACCGTTGCGAGGCCAATTACCGCGATTGCTTCGGCGGCCTGTGCGGCGGACAGGTGATCGCCAACCGGGTCTGCACAATGTTCTGCGACCAGCAAGGCGCGGCGGCCCCGAGCCAAGCGCCGATGATGAGTTCGCAAAGCACAGTGCCGCTGTCGGCCCCCACCGCCCCCCTGCAATCCGCGCCCGTCGGCAACGACCGTTCGCTCTGCGTGCGCGGCATGCGGGTCGAGGTGCAATGG
Organism: Azospirillum cavernae; assembly: GCF_003590795.1. GTDB lineage: Bacteria > Pseudomonadota > Alphaproteobacteria > Azospirillales > Azospirillaceae > Azospirillum > Azospirillum cavernae. The sequence goes on along the minus strand of NZ_QYUL01000002.1, from coordinate 1,453,079 downwards.
AAGGGCGATTGGTACCCCGCCACCGTCACCGGCGCCGCCCGCTCCGATGGCCGTTGCCCGGTCCATTACGAGGATTACGGCAGCGAGGACGATGAAGCCGTCTCCTTGAAGCGCATCCGCCCGCGCTGACCGCCAACGCCCCACCCCGGTCTCTCGCCGTTTGCCGGGAGCGGACGGCGCGCACGGCAGCCATGACGCGCCCCCGTCTGGCACGGTCGGGGCGCTCTGGCTATAAGCGAAGGATGACCGATTCCCGCGTCCTCCCAGCCCTTCACACGCCGCACGCGCAGCGCCTCGCTTTGATCGCGCTGCTGGCTGGCGCGTTGAGCATTGCCTTCGCGCCAATCTTCGTGCGCCTGTCCGACGTTGGTCCGGTCGCCATCGCCTTCTGGCGAGTCGCCTTGTCCGCCCCCGTGCTGGCTCTGTGGATGAGACTGGAGCCGAAGGGCGGGCGCAGCCGCGCGCCCAGCACGCCGCGCGACTTCGCCCGGCTGACCCTGGCCGGTCTTTGCTTCGCCGGGGATTTGGTGATCTGGCACATCTCCATCGGCTACACCTCGGTCGCCAACGCGACGCTGCTGGCCAATTTCGCCCCGCTGTTCGTCGCTCCCGTCGCCTGGTTCCTGTTCAAGGAGCGCTTCACCAGCCGATTCGTCGTCGGCATGATTCTGGCGTTGGCGGGCGCGTTGATCCTGATGGGCGAAAGCTTTCGGCTGAGCGCCGACCATCTGTTCGGCGACGCGCTGGGCTTGCTGACGGCCGTCTTCTATGGCGGCTACATCCTGTCGGTCGGCCATCTGCGGTCCGAGTTTTCCACCGCCACCATCATGACCTGGAGCGGCGGCATCACCGCCGTCATCCTGTTGCCTTTGGCGCTCGTGTCCGGCCAACCGCTGTTTCCGGCCAACTCTGACGGCTGGTTGGTGCTGGCCGGGTTGGCCCTGTTCAGCCACGCCGGGGGCCAGAGCCTGATCGCCTACGCGCTGGCGCATCTGCCCGCCTCCTTCTCCTCGGTCAGCCTGCTGTTGCAGCCCGCCGCCGCCGCGATTCTCGCTTGGCTGCTGCTGAACGAGCCGTTGGGGGCCTTGCAAGCGGCGGGCGCGGCTGTGATTCTGGTGGGCATTCTGCTGGCCCGACGCGGCAGCCGCTGACAATCCATCCACCGTCGGCCCGCGTTCTGTGCTTGACTGGTTCGCTCGTTGACCTGCGCCGTCGCGCCCGCTACGGCTATGACTTACCGCTTATGGAAAAAGGGGGTTATCCTCGTGCCCGCCACCGACGACAGCGCTCACGGCTCCTCCTCCCCGCGCATCTCGGAATGGGTGGCGCAACAGTTGCTCGACCGCATTTCACGCGGCGAGTTGGTGCCGGGACAGCGCTTGCCCGGTGAACGGCAATTGGCCGAACAACTCCATGTCAGCCGAGTGTCCGTGCGCGCCGCGCTGCAAAAGCTCAAGACCCAAGGCTTCCTGACCGCCGTCCAGGGCGGCGGCACCCGAGTCGTTTCGTCCACAGGGATGATGGATGGCGCGCTGACCGCCATGGTGCGCGGCAAGCACGACAATCTTTGCGATCTGGTGGAGATCCGCATGGCGTTGGAAGGCTGGGCCGCCCGCCGCGCCGCCGAACACGCCACGCCCGAGCAAATCGCCAACATCGGCCGCATTCTGGCGGCGATGAGCCAGACCGGCGGCGACGGCAACCGCGCCGCCGACGACATGGATTTCCATCTGTCGGTCGCCCAGGCGTCGGGCAGCCCGGTCTATCTGCATCTGCTCTCCACCATCCGAGACATCCTCGGCAACATGGTGGAGTTGAACCACACCGAACCCTACATGGAAAACCACGAGGCGTTGATGATCGACCATCACCGCGCCATCTACGACGCCATCGCCCGCCGCGACGCCGACGCCGCCGCCAACGCCGTCACCGCCCATCTGGGCTGGGTTCTGGCCCGTTACCACGCCATGAACGCGACGCCGGGCAACGCGCCGACGGAAACCGCGCCACCGCCCTCCCCCACCGCCGACTGACCCCAGTCACCAAACAAAAAGACCGCAGCCTCTCGCCGGAGGCTGCGGTCTTTTGCATTCCCGATTCGGGCGAAGCCTCAGGCGAGGATCGCTTCGATCTGGCGAGTCACTTCGTCGATGTCGGCCATGCCGTCCACCGCCTTCAGCACGCCATGATCCTGGTAATAGGGCAGGATCGGCGCGGTCTGCTGGTGGTATTGCGACAAACGAGTCGTCACTGTTTCGGCGTTGTCGTCGGCCCGGCGCTTGAACTCCGTGCCTCCGCAGGAGTCGCAGACTCCCTCGACCTTAGGCTTCTCGAAGAGGTCGTGATAGCCCTTGCCGCATTTGGCGCAGGTGTAACGACCCGTCACACGCTCGACCAGAACCTCATCCACCACCCGCATTTCGATGACGTGGTGGAGCTTCAGCCCCTTGTCCGCCAGCATCGCGTCCAACGACTCGGCTTGAGCCACCGTGCGCGGGAAGCCGTCGAGAATGAAGCCATTGGCGACGTCGGGCTTGGAAATCCGCTCGCCAATGATCTCGACCATCAGTTCGTCGGGCATCAGCTTGCCCGCCGCCATGATCTCTTTGGCCTGCTGACCGAGCGGACCGCCTTCGGCGACCATCGCGCGGAGCATGTCGCCGGTGGACAGCTGGACAAGCCCCCGCGTGTCCTCCAACCGACGCGCCTGCGTCCCCTTCCCGGCGCCCGGCGGCCCGAGCAGTATGAGGTTCATTACCTTCTCCCCCGAAGCTTTGATTTCTTAATCAATCCCTCATACTGGTGGGCCAGCAGGTGGGAATGAATCTGCGCAACCGTGTCCATCGTCACGGTGACGACGATCAGCAGGCTGGTGCCGCCAAAATAGAACGGAACCGAGTGCTGGGAAATCAAGATTTCGGGCAGGAGACAAACCGTCACAAGGTAGGCCGAACCGATCACCGTCAGGCGGCTCAGCACATAGTCGATGTGATCGGCGGTGTTCTTGCCGGGACGGATGCCGGGGATGAAGCCGCCATACTTGCGGAGGTTGTCCGCCGTCTCGCCGGGGTTGAACACAATGGCCGTGTAGAAGAAGCAGAAGAACACGATCATCGCCGCGTACATCGCCATGTACAGCGGGGTGCCGTGCGCCAGATAAAGCGACACCGCCTGAAGCCATTCCGGCCCCTCGCCACCAGCGAAGCCGACGGCGGTCAAGGGCAGCAGCAGCAGCGACGACGCGAAGATCGGCGGGATGACGCCAGCGGTGTTCAGCTTCAACGGCAGGTGCGAGGCTTCGCCGCCGAACACCCGGTTGCCCACCTGTCGCTTGGGATACTGCACCAGCAAACGGCGCTGGGCACGCTCCATGAAGACGATGAAGAACACCACGCCAACCGACATCACCAGCATGAGGATGATGAACAGCGTGGACAGAGCGCCTTGGCGCCCCAATTCCAGCGTGTTGACCAGCGCGCGCGGCAGTTCCGCGACGATGCCGGCGAAGATGATGAGCGACGTGCCGTTGCCGATGCCGCGCGCGGTGATCTGCTCACCCAGCCACATCAGGAACATGGTGCCGCCGACCAGCGTGATGACCGTGGCGATGCGGAAGAACAGGCCGGGGTCGATGACCGCCGCGCCCGACGACCCGCGCATCGCCTCAAGACCGACGGCCAAGCCGTAAGCCTGCACCGTGGCGAGGGCCACCGTGCCGAATCGGGTGTATTGGTTGAGCTTTTTCCGCCCCGCCTCGCCTTCCTTCTTCATCGCTTCCATCTGCGGCGACACGGCGCTCAAGAGCTGCACGATGATCGACGCCGAGATGTACGGCATGATGTTCAGGGCGAAGATGGTCATGCGGTGCAAAGCGCCACCGGCCAGCATGTCGAACATGCCGAGGATGCCGCTTCCCTGCTGCTTGAACACATCTTGCAGGATGAGCGGATCGATCCCGGGAATCGGGATGTAGGTGCCCAACCGATAGACGATCAGAGCCGCCAAGGTGAACCAAATCCGCTGTTTCAGCTCGGTCGCCTTGGAAAACGCCCCGAAATTGATGTTGGCGGCAAGCTGCTCGGCCGCTGATGCCATGGTCCGATCCCTGTCCCGTAAGTGCGAGCCTATAAGTGCAAATGGGGCGGTCCTGCGTGGTGCAGGCCGCCCCATAGCGACTACGCTTCTTGTAGTGCCGAAAACGGCGCTGTGCAAGCACAGCGCCGTCTGGTCACTTTCACTCGGCGGCTTCGTCGGCGGCTTCGGTCAGCGTGACGCTGCCCCCCACCTTCTCAACCGCTTCGATGGCCGACTTGGACGCGCCCGCCACCGTGAAGGACACCTTCACGGTCAGCTCGCCCTTGCCCAGCAGACGGATGCCGTCCTTCTTCACCCGACCCGTCACGCCAGCCGCCTGGAGGGCGGCGGCGTCGATGGTCTCACCGGCGTTGAGCTTGCCGGAGTCAATGGCCTTCTGGATGTGCCCCAGATTGACCACCGAGTATTCCTTGGCGAAGATGTTGCGGAAGCCGCGCTTCGGCAGACGACGGTGCAGAGGCATCTGCCCGCCTTCAAAGCCGTTGATCGCCACGCCGGTGCGCGAGGTTTGACCCTTCACGCCACGGCCAGCGGTCTTGCCCTTGCCCGAACCGATGCCGCGACCGACGCGCATGCGCGCCTTGCGGGCACCGGCGTTGTCACGCAGGTCGTTGAGCTTTGTCATCACATCAGCCCTCGTTCTCGACGCGGACCAAGTGCGCGACCTTGGCGATCATGCCCCGCACGGCCGGAGTGTCCTCCAGTTCACGGGTCCGGTTCAGCTTGTTGAGACCCAGGCCGACCAGCGTTTCGCGCTGATCGTGCTTACGCCCGATCGGGCTGCCGGTCTGGGTGACGACGACGGTCTTTTTCTCGGTCATGATCAGGCCTCCTGACCAGCGCCAGCCTCACGACGGCCGAGGATGTCGCTGACGCGACGGCCACGGCGCGCCGCGACCGAGCGCGGGCTGGTGACTTGAGCAAGAGCGTCGAAAGTCGCCTTGATCATGTTGTGCGGGTTCGACGTGCCGATCGACTTGGTCACGACGTCCTGGACGCCGAGAGCCTCGAAGATCGCGCGCATCGGACCACCGGCGATGATGCCGGTGCCCGCCGGAGCGGCGCGCAGCACGACCTTGCCAGCCCCAAAGTGGCCGTTCGAGTCATGATGCAGCGTGCGGCCTTCGCGCAGCGGAACGCGGATCATGGTGCGTTTCGCCTGCTCGGTCGCCTTGCGGATCGCTTCCGGCACTTCACGGGCCTTGCCCGATCCGACGCCGACGCGACCCTTGCCGTCACCAACCACGACCAGAGCGGCGAAGCCGAAGCGACGGCCACCCTTCACCACCTTGGCGACGCGGTTGATCCCGACGAGCTTTTCAATCAGCTCGCTTTCTTCCCGATCGCGCGGCTGCCGATCGCGGTTGTCCCGACCGCCTTGTTCACGTGCCATATCCGGGCCTCCTTAGAACGACAGCCCGCCCTCGCGGGCGGCGTCGGCCAGGGCCTTGACCCGGCCATGGTAAATATAGCCGCCGCGATCAAACACGACCTCGGAGACGCCCGCCGCCTTCGCACGTTCGGCGATCAGAACGCCGATGCGCTTGGCCGCTTCGACGTTGCCGCCGTGCTTGAGCTGCTCGCGCAGCTCCTTTTCGAGCGACGACGCCGAGGCAAGGGTCTTGCCGTTGGCGTCGTCGATGATCTGGGCGTAGATGTGCAGATTCGACCGGAAGACGGAGAGGCGAACACGCCCGCCGGCCTTCTTGGCAATCTGCGCGCGAACGCGCTGCTTGCGACGCTCGTTGAGTTGCTTTGGCTTCAGCATGGCGGTTACTTCTTCTTACCTTCCTTGCGCAGGACGGTCTCGGTGTCGTACTTGATGCCCTTGCCCTTGTAAGGCTCGGGCTTCTTCCAGCCACGGATTTCCGCAGCCACCTGACCAACCTTGTGCTTGTCGTAACCCGACACCGAGATCGCGGTCGGCTTGTCGCACTTGATGGCGATGCCTTCCGGGATCGGGTACTTCACGTCGTGCGAGAAGCCGAGCTGCATGACCAGCTCCTTGCCCTGCACGGCCGCGCGATAACCGACGCCGTTGATCTCGAGGTTGATCGTGAAGCCTGCGCTCACGCCCGTGACCATGTTGTTGATCAGCGTGCGCGAGGTGGCCCACATGGTGCGGGCACGCTTGCTGTCGTTTGCCGGCTTCACCACGACCTTGCCGTCTTCCAGCGAGGCCGTAATGTCGTCGATCAGGGTCAGGCTGAGCGAACCCAGCTTGCCTTTGGCCGTCACCAACTGGCCGTTGACGTTCACGTCAACGCCAGCGGGGACCGGCACAGGATGCTTGCCAATGCGCGACATCGCGAATCCCCCTTAGAATACGCGGCAGAGGACTTCGCCGCCAACATTGGCGGCGCGGGCCTCGTTGTCCGACATGACGCCACGCGGAGTCGACAGGATCGACAGACCCAACCCGTTGAACACACGGGGCAGATCGGAGATCTTCGAATACACGCGACGGCCGGGCTTCGACACACGGGCGATCTGCTTAATGACAGCCTCGCCTTCGTGGTACTTCAGCTCGATCTTCAGGTTCTTCACGCCGGGGCGCAGGGTCTCTTCCGAGAACCCGCGAATGAACCCTTCGCGCTTCAGGACTTCCAAAACGTTGGTGCGCAGCTTTGACGCCGGGCTAACCACAACGGACATGCGGGCGTGCTGACCATTGCGGATGCGGGTCAGCATATCGCCGAGCGGATCGCTCAAAGACATCGTCGGCCCCCCTTACCAGCTCGACTTCGTCATGCCCGGAATCTGGCCCGTCGAGGCCAGTTCGCGAAGCATGACACGACACAGCTTGAACTTCCGATAGAACGCCCGGGGACGCCCGGTCAGTTCACAACGGTTGCGCACGCGCGTCTTGGAAGAATTGCGCGGCAGCTCGGCCAGCTTGAGGCGGGCGGCAAACTGCTCTTCGGGAGGGAGCGAACGGTCGCTGGCGATGGCCTTCAGCTTGGCGCGCTTGGGCGCGTACTGCTTGGCCAGCTGGGCGCGACGCTTGTTCTTTTCGATGGAACTGGTCTTAGCCATGGTCGTGCTCCAGCCTCAGCTCACGAACGGCATGTCGAAACCCTTAAGGAGAGCCTTGGCTTCCTTATCGGTTTTCGCCGAGGTGACGATGATGATGTCCATTCCACGGATTTGATCGATCTTGTCGTAATCGATTTCCGGGAAAATGATCTGCTCCTTGACGCCCATGGCATAGTTGCCACGACCATCGAAGCTCTTGCCCGAGATGCCGCGAAAATCGCGGACGCGCGGCAAGGCGATCGTCACCAGGCGGTCCAGGAACTCGTACATGCGATCACGGCGGAGCGTGACCTTGCAGCCAATCGCCATGCCTTCGCGCAGCTTGAACTGGGCGATCGACTTGGACGACTTGGTCACAACCGGCTTTTGGCCGGAAATGGCGGTCAGTTCGGCGACGGCCAACTGGATCTTCTTGGAGTCGGCGACAGCCTCGCCGACACCCATGTTGATGACGATCTTCTCGATGCGCGGCACTTCGAAATCGTTCGAGTAGTTGAACTCGGACTTCAGCGAAGCGCGGATCTTGGAGTCGTAAACGTCTTTGAGACGTGCGGTCATGCCCGGGTCCTCACAGGTCAATGACTTCGCCGGACCGCTTGGCGACACGCACCTTGCGGCCATCCTCAAGAACCTTGAAGCCAACGCGAGTCGGCTTCCCGTCTTTCGGATCGATGTGAGCGAGGTTCGATGCCTGGATCGGCGCTTCGAACTCGACAATGCCACCCTGCGACTTCGCGCTGGCGCGCTGGTGTTTCTTCACCAGGTTCACGCCCTGCACGACGACGCGGCCCTCCTTGGGGAGGACCTTGATGACTTCGCCGGTCTTGCCCTTGTCACGGCCGGTCAGAACGACGACCTTGTCCTTGGTCTTGATCTTCGCGGCCATCACAGCACCTCCGGCGCCAGCGAGATGATCTTCATGAACTTCTTGCCGCGCAGCTCACGAGTGACTGGCCCGAAAATACGGGTGCCGATCGGCTCGCCTTGCTTGTTGATGAGCACGGCAGCGTTCCGGTCGAAACGGATCGCGGATCCGTCCTCCCGACGCAGTTCCTTCGCGGTGCGGACGATGACGGCACGATGCACGTCGCCCTTCTTGACGCGTCCCTTCGGAATGGCTTCCTTGACCGACACGACGATGACGTCGCCGACAGAGGCCACCTTCCGCTTGGACCCGCCAAGCACTTTGATGCACTGCACCCGGCGCGCCCCACTGTTGTCGGCGACTTCCAGGTTGGTTTGCATCTGGATCATGGTTTACGACCTTTCGGTTGTCACGCGGCGCCGTTGTCGGCGACCGCCTCAGTCACGACCGCCCAACGCTTGCGCTTGGAGATCGGACGGCATTCGATGATCGAGACCGCATCGCCGACCTTGAAGAGGTTGCCCTCGTCGTGGGCGGCGTACTTCTTCGACTGACGAATGAACTTCTTGTACACGGGGTGCATAACACGGCGTTCGACGAGAACCGTAACGGTCTTGTCGCCCTTGTCACTGACCACCGTGCCCTGCATAACGCGGCGAGGCATGGATTATCCCCTTACTTGCCGGCTTCGGCGGAGCGGGCACGCTCGCCGATGATGGTCTTGATGCGGGCGATGTCGCGACGCACCACGTTCACCCGCGCGGTGTTTTCCAGCTGGCCGGAAGCCTTCTGGAAACGCAGGTTGAACTGTTCCTTCTTGAGCTGGATGAGCTGGTCTTGCAGCTCATCGGCGCTCTTGGTCCGAATGTCTACGGCCTTCATGCCGCACCCTCCTCGACACCGCCGAGGCGGGTCACCAGCTTAACCTTGATCGGCAGCTTCGCAGCGGCCAAAGCGAAGGCGGTTTTTGCCACATCTGCGGGCACGCCGTCCAGCTCAAACAGAATGCGACCCGGCTTAACCCGCGCCGCCCAGTATTCCGGCGTACCCTTGCCGGAACCCATGCGGACTTCGGCGGGCTTCGTCGACACCGGCAGATCCGGGAAAATACGGATCCAGACGCGGCCTTGGCGCTTCATCGCGCGGGTGATCGCGCGGCGAGCCGCTTCGATCTGCCGCGCCGTGATGCGCTCCGGCTCCAGGGCCTTCAGGCCGAACGAACCGAAGTTCAGATCGGTGCCGCCCTTGGCGTTGCCGTGAATGCGGCCCTTGTGGGCCTTGCGGTATTTCGTGCGCTTGGGAGAAAGCATCGCTCGGCCCCTTTACTCGCGTTCGGAGCGCTCGGAGCGCTCACGACGGTCGCGGCGATCACGGTGATCGCGGCGCGGCTCGCCATCGGTGGGCACCAGCTCATTGCCCATGCGCTTGTCCTGCGCCATCGGGTCGTGAGCCATGACCTCGCCCTTGAACACCCACACCTTGACACCGCAGGTGCCGTAGGTGGTCTTGGCGGTGCCAACACCGTAATCGATGTCGGCGCGCAGGGTGTGCAACGGCACGCGGCCTTCGCGATACCATTCCATGCGGGCGATTTCCGCCCCGCCCAGACGACCGGAGCAGTTGATCCGGATGCCCTGGGCGCCGAGACGCATGGCGGACTGCACGGCGCGCTTCATGGCGCGACGGAAGGCCACACGGCGCTCGAGCTGGCTGGCGATGTTCTCGGCGATGAGGCGAGCGTCGATTTCCGGCTTGCGGATTTCGACGATGTTCAGGCTCACCTCGCTGCCGGTCATCTTCGACAGTTCAAGACGCAGCTTCTCGATGTCCGCGCCCTTCTTGCCGATCACCACGCCCGGACGAGCCGAGTGAATGGTGATGCGAGCCTTCTTGGCCGGACGCTCGATCACGACGCGCGACACGCCGGCCTGTTGCAAACGGCCCTGAAGATAGGCGCGCAGCTTCAGATCTTGGTGCAGCAGGTTGGCGTAGTCGCGCTTGGCGAACCAGCGGCTGTCCCAGGTCCGATTGATGCCGAGACGCAGCCCAATCGGGTTGATTTTCTGACCCATCTTATTCGGCCCCTTCGGCAACGGCAGCGTCGCGTTCGCGAACGATGATCGTCAGGTTGCTGAACAGCTTTTCAACCCGGGCGCCGCGACCGCGAGCACGGGCATGGAAGCGCTTCATCACCAGAGCGCGACCAACCGTCGCCGACGACACGTAAAGACGGTCGACGTCGAGCTGATGGTTGTTCTCGGCGTTCGCGATCGCCGCCTGAAGCACCTTCTTCACCTCGACCGCGATGCGGCGCTTGGAGAAGGTCAACTCGGCGACGGCGCGGCTGGCATCCATGTTGCGGATCAGCTGGGCGACGAGGTTGAGCTTGCGCGGGCTGGTGCGGATCATCGGATTGCGGGCCAGGGCCTCGTTCTCCGCGACCCGGCTGGGGTTGGCAGACTTGCCCATGGCTTACTTCCTCTTCGCCTTCTTGTCCGCCGCGTGACCGTAGAAGGTCCGAGTCGGAGCGAACTCGCCGAACTTATGACCGATCATGTGTTCGGTGATAATGACCGGCAGGAACTTGTGGCCGTTGTAGACGCCAAACGTCAAACCCACGAACTGCGGCAGGATGGTCGAGCGACGCGACCAGATCTTGATGATCTCGTTGCGACCCGAAGCCCGGCTCTTGTCCGCCTTCTTGAGCAGATAGCCGTCGACGAACGGGCCTTTCCAAACGGAGCGTGCCATCGTTCGACCCCCTTACTTCGAATGACGGCGGCGCAGGATCAGGCCATCCGTCTTTTTGTTGTGACGCGTCTTCTTGCCCTTGGTCGGCTTGCCCCACGGCGTGACCGGATGACGGCCACCCGACGTGCGACCTTCACCACCACCGTGCGGGTGGTCGATCGGGTTCATGGCGACGCCACGCACCGACGGACGAACGCCCAGCCAACGCTTGCGGCCAGCCTTGCCGAGGTTGGTGTTCATCTGGTCGGGGTTCGACACCGCGCCCAGAGTCGCCATGCACTCGCCACGCACAACACGCAGCTCGCCCGAGGGGAGCTTGAGCTGGGCGTAACCGCCATCGCGGCCAACGAGCTGGAGGTAGGTGCCCGCCGAACGCGCGACCTGACCGCCCTTGCCCGCTTTCAGCTCGACGTTGTGCACGATCGAGCCGACCGGGATGCTGCGCAGCGGCATCGCGTTGCCGGGCTTCACATCGACCTTCTCGCCCGAGATGACCGTGTCGCCAACCTTCAAACGCTGCGGCGCCAGGATGTAGGACAAGGTCCCGTCCTGGTACTTGATGAGCGCGATGAAGGCCGTGCGGTTCGGGTCATATTCCAACCGTTCAACGACGGCCGGAACATCGAACTTGCGGCGCTTGAAGTCCACCAGACGGTAGACGCGCTTGTGACCGCCACCAATCCGGCGCGCGGTGATGCGCCCGGTGTTGTTGCGGCCGCCGGACTTGGTCAGACCCTCAGTGAGAGCCTTGACCGGCTTGCCCTTCCACAGCTCCGAGCGGTCAACGATGACCAGCTGGCGGAGCGACGGAGTAATTGGGCGGTATTGCTTCAGAGCCATCGGATCACACTCCCGCTCAGATGCCCGTGGTCACGTCGATCTTATTACCCTCGGCGAGGGTAACGACGGCCTTCTTGAAGTCCGAACGACGGCCCATGATGCCGCGAAACCGCTTGGTCTTGCCCTTGGAAATCAGGGTGTTGACGGCAGTCACCTTGACGTTGAAGAGACCTTCAACGGCGGCTTTGATCTCCGGCTTCGACGCCGTGAGGGGCACACGGAAGACAACCTGGTTGTGCTCCGACACCATCGTCGACTTCTCGGTGATGACGGGAGCGAGGATCAGGTCGTACATCCGCTCCTGAGTCACCGAAGGTTTCGACTGCTTGCTCATTTCAGGCGAGCCTCCAGTTGCTCAACCGCGTTGCGGGTCAGGACCAGCGTGTCGCGGCGGAGAATGTCGTAGACGTTGGCGCCCTGCTCGGGCAGCACGTCGATCAGCGGGATGTTGCGCGACGCCTTGGCGAAATTCTCGTCCAGGTTCGAGCCATCGATGATCAACGCCGACTTCAGACCCAGGGTCGCCAGGCGAAGCGCCAGCTCCTTGGTCTTGTGGCTGTCGGCGGCGGCGCTGTCGAGAACGATCAGCTTGCCTTCGGCAACCTTGGCCGACAGGGCGGTCTTCAGGGCCAGCTTGCGGACCTTCTTGGTCAGGTCATGCTCGTGCGAACGAACGACCGGGCCGAAGATGGTCGCGCCGCCACGGAACTGCGGCGAGCGGATGGAACCCTGACGAGCGCGGCCGGTGCCCTTCTGCCCATAGGGCTTCTTGGTGGTGCCGCGAATCTCGCTGATGCCCTTGGTCTTATGGTTGCCGGAGCGGCGCTTGGCCAGCTGCCAGTTGACCATGCGAGCCAGAAGATCGGTGCGGTGCGGCAGGCCGAACACGGCCTCCGACAGCTCGATCTCGCCAACGGCTTCGTTGTTCAGATTCTTGATCGTGGCCTTCATGGCGCTCACTCCTGCGACTCGGCCGGGGCGTCAACCGCCGTCGGCGCAGCCTTGATGGCCGCCGGGAAGGGCAGGCCTTCCGGGGCCTTCTTCTTCACGGCGTCGCGGATGCGCAGCCAACCGCCTTCGGCGCCGGGGACGGCGCCCTTCAGCAGGATCAGGCCACGGGCCTCGTCAACCGACACGACCTGGAGGTTCAGGACCGTGACCCTCTCGTCACCGAGATGGCCGGCCATCTTCTTGTTCTTGAAGACCTTGCCGGGATCCTGACGGTTGCCCGTCGAACCGTGCGAGCGGTGCGACACCGACACGCCGTGCGTGGCGCGCAGACCACCGAAGTTCCACCGCTTCATCGCACCGGCAAAGCCCTTGCCGATGGAGGTGCCGGTGACGTCCACGAATTGCCCGGCGACGAAATGGGCGGCCGAGATCTCGGCGCCAACTTCGATCAGAGCATCGGCGTCAACGCGGAACTCGACCAGCTTGCGCTTGGGTTCCACGCGCGCCTTGGCGAAATGCCCACGCTCAGGCTTCGTGACGTTCTTCACCTTGATGGCGCCCGCGCCGAGCTGAACGGCGGTGTAGCCGTCCGTCTCTTCGGTGCGAACGGCGACGACCTGGCAGCTGTCGACTTTCAGCACAGTTACCGGAATGTGTTGACCGTCGTCGGTGAAGACGCGGGTCATTCCCAGCTTCTGCGCGATCAAACCGGATCGCATTGTTCTTTATCTCCTGACCAGGGACATCCGTTGAGCGGAGAGGTCCCTCACCAAACCAAAATCAGAGCTTGATCTCGACATCCACGCCAGCGGCCAGATCGAGCTTCATCAGCGCGTCAACCGTCTGCGGCGTCGGATCGACGATGTCGAGCAAACGCTTGTGGGTACGAATCTCGAACTGCTCGCGCGACTTCTTGTCGATGTGCGGCGAACGGTTCACCGTAAACTTTTCGATCTGCGTCGGCAGGGGGATCGGTCCCCGCACGCGCGCGCCGGTCCGCTTGGCGGTGTTGACGATCTCGCTGGTCGACTGATCGAGCACGCGATGATCGAACGCCTTCAGGCGGATGCGGATGTTCTGGCTGTCCATGTCCAAACGTCCCTTGCACCTCGTAGCGATGACGCGGACGCGTCACCGGAACCTCCACAAACCTTCGCGGACCGCCGACAGCAAAAGAGCCGCTCACCGTTCCACGAAAGCGGGCGGCGGGCGACAGTCTGACCGTTTCTGACGGGCCGATACGAAAAAGAACATCCCCCGCGCGGACGCGCGGAAGGGATGTTCCGGTCGACTCTGAACGCCCCACGGCCAAAGACTGGCGGAGGCGCTGTTTGCCGTTCGTTATCGGGCTGCGTCTAGGCCGAACCTGCCTACCACCAACCCAAAATCCAGAGGGCGTATTCTCTATGACGACGCCGCCCCCGTGTCAATCCTGATTCGCCCCTCTGGGGGAGAATGCCTGATCGGCACTTGGCGGCGGCGGTCAGAGCTTGCGCCCGATAGCTAGAACCAGAAGACAAAGCGAAGCCAGTCACCCGGCTTCGCCCGTCGCAACCCAAACAGACTTACTTGCTGATCGACGCGACGACGCCGGCGCCGACGGTGCGGCCACCCTCGCGGATGGCGAAGCGCAGACCTTCGTCCATGGCGATCGGGGCGATCAGCTCGACGTCCATGGCGACGTTGTCGCCCGGCATCACCATCTCCACGCCTTCCGGCAGCGAGACCATGCCCGTCACGTCGGTCGTGCGGAAATAGAACTGCGGACGGTAGTTGGTGAAGAACGGCGTGTGACGACCGCCCTCTTCCTTCGTCAGGATGTAGGCTTCGGCCTTGAACTTCGTGTGCGGGGTGATCGAACCCGGCTTGGCCAGAACCTGGCCGCGCTCGACGTCTTCACGCTTCGTGCCACGCAGCAGCGCGCCGATGTTGTCGCCCGCTTGCCCGGAGTCGAGCAGCTTGCGGAACATTTCAACGCCGGTCACGGTCGTCTTCACCGTGGCCTTCAGGCCGACGATCTCGACTTCCTCGCCGACCTTGACGATGCCGCGCTCGACGCGACCCGTCACCACCGTGCCGCGACCCGAGATCGAGAACACGTCTTCGATCGGCATCAGGAACGGACGGTCAACCGGACGCTCCGGCTGCGGGATGTACTCGTCGACCGTCTTCATCAGAGCGATGACGGCGTCGTGACCGATCTCCGGCGAGCGGTTTTCCAGCGCGCACAGCGCCGAACCCTTGGTGATCGGAATGTCGTCGCCCGGGAACTGGTAGGACGAGAGCAGCTCGCGCACTTCCAGCTCGACCAGCTCCAGCAGTTCCTCGTCGTCGACCATGTCGACCTTGTTCATGAACACGACCAGCGCCGGGACGCCGACCTGACGGGCGAGCAGGATGTGCTCGCGGGTCTGCGGCATCGGGCCGTCAGCCGCCGACACGACCAGGATCGCGCCGTCCATCTGCGCCGCGCCGGTGATCATGTTCTTCACATAATCGGCGTGGCCGGGGCAATCGACGTGCGCGTAGTGGCGGTTGGCCGTCTCATACTCGACGTGCGCCGTCGAGATCGTGATGCCGCGCGCCTTCTCTTCCGGCGCCTTGTCGATCTGGTCGTAAGCGGTGAAGGTCGCGCCGCCGGATTCCGCCAGCACCTTCGTGATCGCCGCCGTCAGCGACGTCTTGCCGTGGTCGACGTGGCCGATCGTGCCAACGTTGCAGTGCGGCTTGTTCCGCTCGAACTTTGCCTTAGCCATGGGATGGTTTCTCCGTTTCTCAATCGTTCCAGCGGTTATCAGGCCACCTTGGCGCGGACGCTGTCCGCGATGGCCTGCGGCACCGGCTCATAATGGTCGAACTGCATGCTGTACTGCGCGCGGCCCTGGCTCATGGAGCGTAGGGAGTTCACATAGCCGAACATGGCCGCCAAGGGAACCTGTCCCGTGACGACTCGCGCGTTGCCGCGCTGATCCATGCCGGTGATCTGGCCCCGGCGGCTGTTCAGGTCGCCGATGACGTCGCCCATATACTCGTCCGGGGTGATGATCTCGACCCGCATCAGCGGTTCGAGAAGCACCGGGCCAGCCTTGGCCAACCCCTCCCGGTAAGCGGCGCGAGTCGCCAGCTCAAAGGCCTGAACCGACGAATCGACGTCGTGGAACGCGCCGTCCAGCAGGATCGCCTTGACGTCCACCACCGGGAAGCCCGCCACCACGCCCGCGTCCTTGGCCGCCTCCAGCCCCTTCTGCACGCCCACGACGAATTCCTTCGGCACGGCGGCGACGGGCGCGCGGTTCTCAAAGACAAAGCCTGATCCGCGCGTCAGCGGCTCGAAGGCCAACACGACTCGGGCGAATTGGGCGCGGTCGCCCATCTGCCGACGGTGCGTGTGGTCGATCTGGGCGGAACGGCTGATCGTTTCGCGGTAGGCGACCTTGGGCGCGCCAACCGCCGCGTCGACGCGGAACTCGCGCTTCATGCGGTCGACGATGATTTCCAGATGCAGCTCGCCCATGCCACGGATGATGGTCTGGCCGCTTTCATGATCCAGCGAGACCCGCATCGATGGGTCTTCCTGGTTCAAGCGGCCCAGCGCCGCGCTCATCTTCTCATGATCGGCGTCGGTGCGCGGCTCGACCACGATCTCGATCACCGGCTCGGGAATGTCCATCCGCTCCAGCACGATCGGCTTTTGCGGGTCGCACAGCGTCTCGCCGGTGCCGGTGTGCTCCAACCCGGCGAAGGCCACGATGTCGCCCGTGCAGGCGCGGGTGATGTCCTCGCGGCTGTTGGCGTGCATCTCCAGCATGCGGCCGATCTTTTCGCGCTCACCCTTGGTCGGGTTGAACACACTGTCGCCGACGCTGACCGTCCCGGAATAGACGCGGAAGAAGCTCAACGGCCCGACATAGGGGTCGTTCATCACCTTGAAGACCAGCCCGGCGAAGGGCGAATCGTCGTTGGCGGCCCGCTCGTCCGATTCGACCCCGCCGACGCGGTGGCCCTTGATCGCCCCGATGTCGCCGGGGGCGGGCAGATAATCGACGATGGCGTCCAGCATCGGCTGGATGCCCTTGTTGCGGAAGGCGGAGCCGCAGAGCACCGGAACGAAGCCGCCGGACAGAGTCGCCTTGCGGATGCAGGCGCGCAACGTGTCGGGCGACGGCTCTTCGCCGCGCTCCAGATAAGCGGCGGTCGCCGCCTCGTCGAGGTCGAGCACGGCGTCCAGCAGCGCCTGGCGGGCGGCGGCGGCGGCGGCCTGCAAATCCTCGGGAATGTCGGTGTGACGGAATTCAGCGCCCAGCGTCTCGGTTTTCCAGACGGTGGCGCGCATCATCACCAGATCGACGACGCCGACAAAGCTGGCCTCGGACCCGATGGGCAATTGCAGAACCAGCGGCGTCACGCCCAGCCGGTCTCTCATCATGGCGACGCAGCCGGGGAAATCAGCCCCGACCCGGTCCATCTTGTTGATGAACCCCATGCGCGGCACGCCGTATTTGTCGGCCTGCCGCCACACGGTTTCCGTCTGCGGCTCGACCCCCGCCACCGAATCGAAAATGGCGACAGCACCATCGAGCACGCGCAGCGACCGTTCGACCTCAATGGTGAAGTCAACGTGGCCGGGCGTGTCGATGATGTTGATGCGATGATCGCGCCAGAAGCAGGTCGTCGCCGCCGAGGTGATCGTAATCCCCCGCTCCTGCTCTTGTTCCATCCAGTCCATAACGGCGGTGCCGTTGTTGACTTCGCCCATCCGATAGGATTTGCCGGTGTAGAACAGGATGCGCTCGGTCGTGGTCGTCTTGCCGGCATCAATGTGAGCCATGATGCCGATGTTGCGGTAACGGTCGAGAGCGTGCGAGCGGGGCATGAACGATCACCAGGAGAGGCGTTGGCCTTACCAGCGGTAGTGCGAGAACGCCTTGTTGGCTTCCGCCATACGGTGCGTGTCTTCGCGCTTCTTGACGGCGGTGCCGCGCTGGTTGGCCGCGTCGAGCAATTCGCCCGACAGACGTTCCGTCATGGTGTTCTCGGAGCGCGCGCGGGCGGCGCCGATCAACCAACGGATGGCCAGAGCCTGGGCGCGGTCCGAACGGACCTCGACCGGAACCTGATAGGTCGCGCCGCCGACCCGGCGGGAGCGCACTTCCAGGTGCGGCTTGACGTTCGTGAGCGCGTCGTGGAAGACCTGAACGGGATCGTTCTTGGTCTTGACCTCGATGCGGCCCAGAGCGCCGTAGACGATGCTTTCAGCCGACGACTTCTTGCCGTCAAACATCAGGCAGTTCATGAACTTGGTCAGAACGCGGTCGCCATACTTGGCGTCCGGCAGGACTTCACGCTTCTCGGCGCGATGACGACGGGACATCGTGGACTCTCCTTACTTCGGACGCTTCGCGCCGTACTTCGACCGGCGCTGCTTACGATCTTTGACGCCCTGGGTATCCAGCGTGCCGCGAATGATGTGATAGCGCACGCCGGGAAGGTCCTTCACACGACCGCCACGGATCATGACCACCGAGTGTTCCTGGAGGTTGTGACCCTCGCCAGGAATGTAGCTCGTCACCTCGAAGCCGTTCGTCAGACGAACGCGGGCGACCTTGCGGAGCGCGGAGTTCGGCTTCTTCGGGGTGGTGGTGTAGACGCGAGTGCAGACGCCGCGCTTTTGCGGGCAAGCCTCCATCGCGGGCACCTTGTTGCGCGCGGCCAACGGCTCACGCGGCTTACGGATCAACTGGTTGATCGTCGGCATATCTGCCCTTTATCCCTTCAAGGCATCCAACCGGCGGAGCCGGACGATGCAAAAGCCCGCCTGCGAAGCTTTGCCGCTTCGAGCGGGCCGAATGAGCGAACGCCGATCCCATCGCTGAAACCGGCTATGTCGTTGAGGTTCAACGGAGCGCCTGTGGCCAGATGGATTTCGGCCCTAGGGTCCCTTTGAAGTTCGCGGACTATAGGGAAGGTCATAGGGAGCGTCAAGCGCGGTTTTGCCGGACTCGGCCCACCATCGCTGAATCTTCGCAGGCATGAAAAAGGGCGCGTTCCTTGCGGAACGCGCCCCCTTCCCTACCCGATCACAGCGGCAAACCTTACGCCGCCGTGCTTTCTTCGCCCGGTTGCGGCAGAGCTTGAATCTCCGCCACGCCACCGGCGCTTTCCAACTCCGCCACGCGGTCGCGTTCGGCGGCGATCAACTTCAGACGATTGACCACCGACCCCGTGCCCGCCGGGATCAGACGACCGACGATGACGTTTTCCTTCAGGCCTTCCAGATTGTCGACCTTGCCGCCGACCGCCGCCTCGGTGAGGACGCGGGTGGTTTCCTGGAACGACGCCGCCGAGATGAAGGAGCGGGTTTGCAAGGACGCCTTGGTGATGCCCTGAAGAACCGGATGACCGGCGGCGATTTGCAAGCCTTCGCCAGCGGTCTTCTCGTTCTCCTCGTCGAACTCCTGACGGTCGACCTGCTCGCCCACCAGGAAGGTGGTCTCGCCCGCGTCGGTGATCTCGACCTTTTGCAGCATCTGGCGAACGATCACCTCGATGTGCTTGTCGTTGATCTTCACGCCCTGGAGCCGGTAGACGTCCTGGATTTCGTTGATGAGGTAGTCGGCCAACGCCTCCACGCCCATCACCGCCAGAATGTCATGCGGCACCGGGTTGCCGTCCATCAGCAGATCGCCGCGCTCGACGTAATCGCCTTCCTGCACGGAGATGTGCTTGCCCTTCGGGATCAGATATTCCTTCTCGTCGCCCGATTCTTCGTTGCGGACGACGATCCGGCGCTTGGTCTTGTAATCCTTGCCGAATTCGACGCGACCGCCGAGTTCCGAAATGATCGCGAAATCCTTCGGACGACGCGCTTCAAACAGTTCGGCGACGCGCGGCAGACCACCCGTGATGTCGCGGGTCTTGGACGATTCGCGCGGGATACGCGCCAACACGTCGCCAGCCCGGACCTCGGCGCCGTTCTCAACCGAGAGAATGGCGTCCACCGACATGAAGTAGCGGGCTTCCAGACCGTTGCCGAGCGTGATGATCTCGCCCCGCTCGTCGAGCAGCGCGATGCGCGGCTTCAGATCGGCGCCGCGCGGCTGCTGCCGCCAATCGACCACCACCTTGGACGAAATGCCGGTCGCTTCGTCCATGACTTCGCGAACCGAGATGCCTTCCACGAGGTCGAGGTAACGGGCGACACCGGCGCGCTCGGTGATGATCGGCAGGGTGTAGGGGTCCCACTCGGCCAGCTTCTGGCCGCGTTCGACCTTCACATCGTCGTCGGCCAGCAGCTTCGCGCCATACGGCACGCGGTGACGCGCCCGCTCGCGGCCCTGCTCGTCGAGCAGGATCACTTCGGTGCTGCGGCCCATGACGACCGGAATGCCCGACGAGTTGATGACGACGTTGCGGTTGTTGATCCGCACCGTGCCTTCGAAGGACGCTTCCACCTGGCTCTGCTCGGCGCCGCGCTGGGCCGCGCCGCCGATGTGGAAGGTGCGCATCGTCAACTGCGTGCCGGGTTCGCCGATCGACTGGGCGGCGATGACGCCGACCGCTTCGCCGGTGTTCACCAGCGTGCCACGGGCCAGATCGCGGCCATAGCATTTGGCGCAGACGCCGTCCTTGGTTTCGCAGGTCAAGACCGAGCGGATCAGGACGCTGTCGATGCCGGACCGCTCGAAACGGTCCACCGTCGGCTCGTCGATCAGGCCGCCGTCTTCGATGATCAACTCGCCGTTCAGCGGGTCGATGACGTCGCCAACGGCGGTGCGGCCGAGGATGCGGTCGCCCAACGGCGAGATGACCTCGCCACCGTCGATCACCGCCTTGACGGTGATGCCCTTCACGGTGCCGCAATCATGCTCGACGATGATGGCGTCCTGCGCCACGTCGACCAGACGGCGGGTCAAGTAACCGGAGTTCGCCGTCTTCAAGGCGGTGTCGGCCAGACCCTTGCGGGCGCCGTGGGTGGAGTTGAAATACTCCAACACGGTCAGGCCTTCCTTGAAGTTCGAGATGATCGGCGTCTCGATGATTTCACCCGACGGCTTGGCCATCAGGCCGCGCATACCGGCCAACTGGCGGATCTGCGCGGCGGAGCCACGGGCGCCGGAGTGGGCCATCATGTACACCGAGTTCACCGGCTTGCCGGCTTCGGTGGTCGAAATGGCCTTCATCATCTCGGAAGCGACCTTTTCGGTGCATTCCGACCAGACGTCGACGACCTTGTTGTACTTCTCGCCTTGGGTGATGAGACCGTCGAGATATTGCTGCTCGAACTCCTTCACCCGCTCCTTCGACTCGTTGACCAAGCGGCCCTTGGCCTCCGGGATCACCATGTCGTCCTTGCCGAACGAGATGCCGGCGCGGCAGGCGTGGCCGAAGCCCAGCTTCATCAGACGGTCGGCGAAGATCACCGTCTCTTTCTGACCGCAATGGCGGTAGACGGCGTCGATGACGTTGCCGACGTCCTTCTTGGTCAAGACGCGGTTGATGAGCGAGAAGGGGACGTTCGGGTGACGCGGCAGGATCTCCGACATCAGCATACGGCCCGGCGTCGTCTCGACGATCGAGATCTTGGTGGCGCCGTCGTCGTCAACACCGACATAGCGCGCCTTGATCTTGGCGTGGATCGACAGAACCTTGGCGTTCAGCGCCTGCTCGATTTCCGACACGGTGGAGAACACCATGCCTTCGCCCTTTTCGCTGGGGCGGTCCATCGAGATGTAATAGATGCCGAGCACGATGTCCTGAGACGGAACGATGATCGGCTTGCCGTTGGCGGGCGACAGGATGTTGTTGGTGGACATCATCAGGACGCGCGCTTCCAACTGCGCTTCGAGCGACAGCGGGACGTGCACGGCCATTTGATCGCCGTCGAAATCGGCGTTGAAGGCGGTGCAGACCAGCGGATGAAGCTGGATCGCCTTGCCTTCGATCAACGTCGGCTCGAACGCCTGGATGCCCAAACGGTGCAGCGTCGGCGCGCGGTTCAGCATCACCGGATGCTCACGGATGACCTCTTCCAGGATGTCCCAGACCTCGGGACGTTCCTTTTCCACCATCCGCTTGGCGGCCTTGATGGTCGAGGCCAAGCCATACAGCTCCAGCTTGGCGTAGATGAAGGGCTTGAACAGCTCCAGCGCCATCTTCTTCGGCAGGCCGCACTGGTGCAGCTTCAGCTCCGGCCCCACGACGATGACCGAACGGCCCGAGTAATCGACGCGCTTGCCGAGCAGATTCTGACGGAAGCGGCCCTGCTTGCCCTTCAGCATGTCGGACAGCGACTTCAGCGGACGCTTGTTGGCGCCGGTGATGACGCGGCCACGGCGGCCGTTGTCGAACAGCGCGTCCACCGCCTCTTGCAGCATGCGCTTTTCGTTGCGGACGATGATGTCCGGCGCCTTCAACTCGATCAACCGCTTCAGGCGGTTGTTGCGGTTGATGACGCGGCGGTACAGATCGTTCAGATCGGACGTGGCGAAGCGGCCGCCGTCAAGCGGGACCAGCGGACGCAGTTCGGGCGGGATCACCGGAACGACTTCCAGGATCATCCACTCGGGCCGCGACTGCGAGGTCATGAAGGCGTCGATCAGCTTCAGACGCTTGACCAGCTTCTTGCGCTTGGCTTCGGAATTGGTGTCACGCAGCTCTTCGCGGCAGGTCTTCTTCTCTTCTTCGAGATCCAGCGCCGACAGCATGATGCGCAGCGCTTCCGCGCCGATGGCCGCCGTGAAGGCGTCCTCGCCATACTCGTCCTGAGCGTTCATGAAGTCTTCTTCGCTGAGCAGCGAATGCAGCTTCAGCGGGGTCAGACCCGGCTCGATGACGACGTAGTTCTCGAAATAGAGGATGCGCTCCAGATCCTTCAACGTCATGTCGAGCAGCAGACCAATGCGGCTCGGCAGCGACTTCAGGAACCAGATGTGCGCGACGGGCGAGGCCAGCTCGATGTGGCCCATGCGCTCGCGCCGGACCTTCGACAGCGTGACTTCGACGCCGCACTTCTCGCAGATGATGCCGCGATACTTCATGCGCTTGTACTTGCCGCACAAGCACTCGTAATCCTTGATCGGCCCGAAAATCCGCGCGCAGAAGAGACCGTCGCGCTCCGGCTTAAAGGTGCGATAGTTGATGGTTTCCGGCTTCTTGATCTCGCCGAACGACCAGGAGCGGATGCGCTCGGGGCTGGCGATCTGGATGCGGATCTGATCGAAGCTCTGAGGCCCCTGGACTTGGCCGAAAATATTCATCAACTCATTCATGACCGTCTCCCGCTGGCAGCGCCGCGTTGTCGGTTAAGGGCAGTGCAGAACCCCGGAAGGACAGTTCCGTCCTTCCGGGGTTGGTCACAAGGTCAGACTCAGTAGGCCCGCTGATTCAGCTCAACGTTCAGGCCGAGCGAGCGCAGCTCCTTGACCAGCACGTTGAACGACTCCGGAATGCCCGCCTCGAAGTTGTCGTCGCCACGGACGATGGCCTCGTAGACCTTGGTGCGGCCGGACACGTCGTCCGACTTCACCGTCAGCATTTCCTGGAGCGTGTAGGCGGCGCCATACGCTTCCAGCGCCCACACTTCCATCTCACCGAAGCGCTGACCGCCGAACTGGGCCTTGCCGCCCAACGGCTGTTGCGTGACCAGCGAGTAGGGGCCGATGGAGCGCGCGTGGATCTTGTCGTCGACCAAGTGGTGCAGCTTCAGCATGTAGATGTAGCCGACCGTGACCTTGCGGTCGAAGGTCTCGCCGGTGCGCCCGTCGGTCAGCGTCGACTGGCCCGACCGATCAAAACCGGCGCGCTCCAGTTGGACGCAGATGTCCTCCTCGCGGGCGCCGTCGAAGACCGGCGTCGCGAAGGGCACGCCCTTGCGCAGGTTGCCGGACAGCTCGAGAATCTCGGCGTCCGTCATGTCGGCGATGTCCTCGGCGTAGGTCGCCTCGCCGTAGGAGTTCTTCAGCGTGCCGCGCAGGGCCTCCAGTTGAGTCCCGCCGTCCGCCTTCTGGCGAATGGCGAGACGATACTGATCGACCGCCCGGCCAATCTGCTTGCCGAGACCGGACGCCGCCCAACCCAGATGCGTCTCGAGAATCTGACCAACGTTCATGCGCGAGGGCACGCCCAGCGGGTTCAGCACGAGATCGACCGGGGTGCCGTCTTCCAGATAGGGCATGTCTTCTTGCGGGATGATCCGCGAGACGACGCCCTTGTTGCCGTGACGACCGGCCATCTTGTCGCCCGGTTGCAGCTTGCGCTTCACCGCGACGAACACCTTGACCATCTTCATCACGCCCGGCGGCAGCTCGTCGCCGCGCTGGAGCTTGTCGACCTTGTTCTCGAAGCGGTCCTGAAGGGCCTTGATCGAGTCGTCGAACACCTTGGCCAGGTTCTCGACATTCTCCATCACCGTTTCGTCGGCGATGGAGATCTGGCGCCACAGGCCGCGCGACAAGCCGCCCAAAACCTCGTCGGTCAAGACCGTGCCGCCCTTCATGCCCTTCGGCCCCGCCTGCGCGGTCTGGCCGATCAGCACTTCCTTCAGGCGGGTGTAGAAGCTGCGCTCCAGAATGCCACGCTCGTCGTCGCGGTCCTTGGCCAGCTTCTCGATCTCGGCCCGCTCAATGGCCAGAGCGCGCTCGTCCTTGTCAACGCCGCGACGGCTGAAGACGCGGACCTCGACGATGGTGCCGACGACGCCCGGCGGCAGGCGCAGCGAGGTGTCGCGGACGTCCGAGGCCTTTTCGCCGAAGATGGCGCGCAGCAGTTTTTCTTCCGGCGTCATCGGGCTTTCGCCCTTCGGCGTCACCTTGCCGACCAGAATGTCGCCCGGACGGACTTCGGCGCCGATGTAGACGATGCCGGCCTCGTCGAGGTTCTTGAGGGCTTCTTCACCGACGTTGGGAATGTCCCGGGTGATTTCCTCTTGGCCCAGCTTGGTGTCGCGGGCCATGACCTCGAACTCTTCGATGTGGATCGAGGTGAAGACGTCGTCCTTGACGATGCGCTCGTTGATGAGGATCGAATCCTCGAAGTTGTAGCCGTTCCACGGCATGAACGCGACGAGCACGTTCCGGCCCAACGCCAACTCGCCCAGATCGGTCGAAGGACCGTCGGCGACAATGTCGCCCGCCTTCACCCGATCACCGACCTTCACCAGCGGGCGCTGGGTGATGCAGGTGTTCTGGTTGGAGCGTTGGAACTTCAACAGATTGTAGATGTCCACGCCCGGCGCCGTGCTGTCGGAGCTGTCGGTGGCGCGGACGACGATGCGGGTCGCGTCGATCTGGTCAATGATGCCCGAGCGCTTGGCCACGATGGTCACGCCGCTGTCGCGGGCCACCGTCGCTTCCATGCCGGTGCCGACCAGCGGGGCGTCGGCCTTCACCAACGGCACCGCCTGACGCTGCATGTTGGATCCCATCAGCGCGCGGTTCGCGTCGTCGTTCTCCAGGAACGGGATGAGCGCGGCGGCGACCGACACCAACTGCTTGGGCGACACGTCGATCAGGTCGATGGCTTCCGGGCGGAACATCAGATATTCGCCGCCCTGACGGCACGACACGAGGTCGTTGGCGAAGCTGTTGTTCGCCGTCAACTCGGCGTTGGCCTGGGCGACGACGTAGCGACCCTCCTCCATCGCCGACAGATACACCACCTCGTTGGTGACGCGGCTGTCGATGACCTTGCGGTAGGGGCTTTCGATGAAGCCGTACTGGTTCACGCGGGCGTAGGTCGCCAGCGAGTTGATGAGACCGATGTTCGGGCCTTCCGGCGTCTCAATCGGGCAGATGCGGCCATAATGCGTGGGATGCACGTCGCGGACTTCAAAGCCCGCGCGCTCGCGAGTCAGACCGCCCGGCCCGAGCGCCGAGAGACGACGCTTGTGCGTGATCTCGGACAGCGGGTTGGTCTGATCCATGAACTGCGAGAGCTGCGAGGAGCCGAAGAACTCGCGGACGGCGGCGGCGGCGGGCTTGGCGTTGATGAGATCGTGCGGCATCACCGTGTCGATCTCAACCGACGACATGCGCTCGCGGATCGCGCGCTCCATGCGCAGCAGGCCGACGCGGTACTGGTTCTCCATCAACTCGCCGACCGAGCGAACGCGGCGGTTGCCAAGATGGTCGATGTCGTCGATTTCGCCGCGACCGTCCTTCAGGTTCACCAGAACCTTCAGGATCTCCAGAATGTCCTCCTTGCGGAGCACGCGCATCTGGTCGTCGGTCTTGAAGTTCAGGCGCGCGTTCATCTTGACGCGGCCCACCGCCGACAGATCGTAACGCTCGCTGTCGAAGAACAGACCGGAGAACAGCGCCTCGGCCGACTCGAGAGTCGGCGGCTCGCCTGGACGCATGACGCGGTAGATGTCGATCAGCGCGTCTTCGCGGCTGGCGTTGCGGTCGGCGTTCATCGTGTTGCGGATGTAGGCGCCGATGTTCAGATGATCGATCGCCAGCACCGGCAGCTCATCGACGCCGGTCTTTTCCAGCTTGTCGAGATCGCTGACCGACAGCTCGTCGCCCGCCTCGAACAACACCTCGCCGGTGCGCTCATTGATGATGTCCACCGCCAGATAGCGGCCCGTCAGCTCTTCGGTCGAAACCTGCTGTTCGGTCAGGCCGCCTTCGACCAGCTTCTTGATGACGCGCGGCGTCATCTTCGTGCCAGCCTCGGCGACGACCGCGCCGGTGGCGGCGTCGATCAGATCGGAGACGAGCTTCACGCCCTTCATGCGGTCGACGTTGAACGGAGTCTTCCAGCCGCCCGACGCGCGCGTGTAGGTGATCGTCTCGTAGAAGTAGTTGAGGATCTCTTCCTTCGACATGCCCTGCGCCTCGTAAGGCAGCAGGTCCTTGCGGTTGGCCTTGCGCTGGGCGCGCAGCGCCGCAGTCTCCGCGCCGTCAAGGGCGAAGAGCAGAGTCGTGGCGGGCAGCTTGCGGCGACGGTCGATGCGGACATAGACCATGTCCTTGGCGTCGAACTCGAAGTCCAGCCAGGAGCCGCGATAGGGGATGACGCGGGCGGCGAACAGATATTTGCCCGACGAATGGGTCTTGCCCTTGTCATGGTCAAAGAAGACGCCCGGCGAACGGTGCATCTGCGAGACGATGACGCGCTCGGTGCCGTTGATGACAAAGGTGCCGTTGGCCGTCATCAGGGGCATGTCGCCCATGTAGACGTCCTGCTCCTTGATGTCGCGGATGGAGCGCAGCCCGGTGTCTTCTTCGATGTCGAAGACCGACAGGCGCAGCGTCACTTTCAGCGGAGCGGCGAAGGTCATGCCGCGTTGCTGGCATTCCTCGACGTCATATTTCGGCTGCTCAAGCTCATACTTCACAAAGTCGAGCACAGCGCGATCGGAAAAGTCCTTAATCGGGAAAACCGACTTGAACACTTCCTGAAGGCCCAGATTCGCCCGCTTTTCCGGGGCGATGTCCATTTGCAGGAAGTGATCGTAGGAGCTGCGCTGCACCTCGATGAGGTTTGGCATCTGGGTGACTTCCGGGATGCGCCCGAAGCTCTTCCGAACACGTTTACGACCCGTAAAGGATTTGGCCATGGATGTCCCCAAACGTCTGCTACGTGATGCGCTCAACCGACCGTTCAACCGACCGTACGGACGACCGCGCGGGCCGTCCCGAAAATTGGGACGGAAAGAGCCGGGCCGGGAAACCCCGGTCCGGTGAAAGGCAGAAAACGCCGTGCGGCGGCAAGCCCCCTGGGGGACTGGCCGCCGTCCGGCGCGGAACTGTATGATCCGTAACGCAACAAGGTCTTACTTAATATCGACCTTGGCGCCGGCGTCTTCAAGCTGCTTCTTGATCTTGGCGGCTTCGTCCTTCGTCGCGCCTTCCTTGACGGCCTTCGGAGCGCCTTCGACCAGGTCCTTGGCTTCCTTCAGACCCAGGCCGGTGATGGCGCGGACTTCCTTAATGACGTTGATCTTCTTCTCGCCGGCATCGGTGAGGATCACGTTGAACTCGGTCTGCTCTTCAACCGGGGCGGCGGCGGCGGCCGGACCAGCGGCGGCGACGGCCACCGGAGCGGCGGCGGAGACGCCCCACTTCTCTTCCAGCAGCTTCGACAGCTCGGCGGCTTCGAGGACGGTCAGGGCCGACAGATCGTCGACGAGCTTCTGCAGATCAGCCATGTTACTACTCCAACGACTTGATGTTCTGGGATGATAGAAATCGAGTGACTAAACGGCTCAGGCCGCCTCGTCCTTCTTCGCGTAGGCCGCAAGCACGCGAGCGACCTGGCCGCCCGGAGCTTGGAGAACGCCAGCGATGCGAGTCGCCGGGGTCTGGATCATGCCCACGAGTCGGCCACGCAGTTCGTCCAGCGACGGGAGCGCGGCGAGGGCCTTGACCCCCTCAGCGTCCAGAATCTGGCTGCCGAGGCTGGCGCCGACGATCTTGAGCTTCTCGTTGGTCTTGGCGTAGTCGGCGATAACCTTCGCCGCTGCAACCGGATCCTTCGAGAAGGCGATCGCCGTCGGTCCCTTGAAGAGACCGTCCAGACCTTCGAACTGCGTACCCTGAAGGGCGCGACGGGCGAGCCGGTTCTTCGTCACTTTGAAGCCGGCGCCAGCGGCCCGAACCTTCGCACGCAGGTCGGTGACTTCTTTCACCGTCAGGCCCAGATGGTGGGCGACCACCACGAGACCCTTGTCCTGGAGCTTCGATTGCAGGTCCGCGATCGCCGCTTCTTTTTGTGTACGATCCACGGATCGCCTCCTTGCACAGAGGTGTACATGGAGCCGAAACCCTTGAGGGGCTTAAGCTCCGGCGAACCTGTCCCAGAAGTTCAAGCCGTTCCTGCCCTGGTTCGCACCAGAATGGTCAACGGTTCAACTCCCGTCTGCGCCGGTGAATTTTAAGCCATCGCGCCGAAGCGCTCTGGCACCTGCGGTCTCGGACAGGGGCGGCGATCAACCCGAAGGCCGATCACCAATCGTCGTCAGCCCCACGGTGGAGGCTGACGACAAAAGAGAGAAACTTACGCCGAGGCGCCGTTGACCGGAGTCGAGACGGCGGCCAGATCGACCTTCAGACCGGGGCCCATGGTCGAGGACAGCGAGACCTTCTCGATGTACTGACCCTTGGCGCCGGTCGGCTTGGCGCGACCAATGGCGTCGATGAACGCGCGGATGTTCTGGACCAGCGCCTCTTCCGAGAAGCTCGCCTTGCCAACGCCCGCGTGAACGATGCCGGTCTTTTCCGCACGGAACTCCACGGCGCCAGCCTTGGCGGCCTTGACCGCGCCAGCGACGTCGGGAGTCACGGTGCCGAGCTTCGGGTTGGGCATCAGGCCGCGCGGGCCGAGCACCTTGCCGAGCTTGCCGACGACGCCCATCATGTCCGGGGACGCGATGCAGCGGTCGAAATCGATCTTGCCGCCCAAAATGGCTTCGGCCAGATCGTCGCCGCCGACCACGTCGGCGCCGGCGGCCAGAGCCTCGTCCACCTTCGCGCCACGGGCGAAGACGGCGACGCGCACGGTCTTGCCGGTGCCGTTCGGCAGGTTCACCACGCCACGGACCATCTGGTCGGCGTGGCGCGGATCAATGCCGAGGTTCATGGCGACTTCGATGGTCTCGTCGAACTTGGTCTTCGACAACGACTTCAGCAGCGCGACGGCGGCTTCGAGGTTGTAGAAGGAGTCGCGATTGACGTTCTTGTAGGCGTCGGTCAGACGCTTGCCGAGCTTGGCCATCGGATCAGCCCTCCACCACTTCGAGGCCCATCGAGCGGGCGGAACCGGCGATCATGGTCGCGGCGGCTTCGACGTCGTGCGCGTTCAGATCGACCATCTTCTTCTGGGCGATCTCACGGACCTGCGAGGTCGTGACCGAGCCGACGAAACCGCCCTTGCCGGGGGTCGTCGAACCCTTGTCCTTGCCCGACGCCTTCTTGAGGAAGTAGCTGACGGGGGGAGTCTTGGTCACGAACGTGAAGGTGCGGTCGCCGAAGGCGGTGATGACCACGGGAATCGGCATGCCGACTTCCAGGTCCGCCGTCTTGGCGTTGAACGCCTTGCAGAATTCCATGATGTTCAGGCCGCGCTGACCCAGCGCCGGACCGATGGGGGGCGACGGATTCGCCTTGCCGGCCGGGACCTGCAATTTGATGTAACCGACGATCTTCTTCGCCATGTGACAACCTCCTAAAACGACGCCTCGCGAAACGGCTTGGCGTCGCGGGGTTTTGCGGTGCGGCTATGGCGGGCCTTCCGCAACAGAATGGAGCCACCGATGCGACAGCATCGGCAGCTCCGGGAAAGACAGAGGTTTACACTCAGACCTTTTCGACCTGCGTGTACTCCAACTCGACCGGCGTGGACCGACCGAAGATCGACACCGCCACCTTGAGACGGGACTTCTCTTCGTCGACTTCCTCAACCGTGCCGTTGAAGGAGGTGAAGGGACCGTCGCTCACGCGAACCTGCTCGCCCACCTCGAAGGTGATCGACGGTTTCGGGCGCTCAAAGCCTTCCTGCACCTGATGAATGATTCGCTCGGCTTCCCGCTGGGAAATCGGCTGCGGCTTGCCGCCACCGCCCAGGAAATCCGTGACCTTCGGCGTGTTCTTCACCAGCGACCAGGATTCATCGGTCAAGTCCATCTTGACCAGAACATAGCCCGGGAAGAACTTCCGCTCGGTGTTGATTTTGGCGCCACGGCGCACTTCGACGATTTCCTCGGTCGGAACCAGGATTTCCTCGAACTTGTCTTCCAGACCCTTTTGAGCGGCCTTCTCGCGGATCGCCTGCGAGACCTTCTTCTCAAAGCCGGAATAGACGTGAACAACGTACCAGCGCGCAGCCATACTCTTAGCCTCCCAGCCCAAGGATCAAGCGGACGGCAACCGCCAGCACCTGATCGACGACGAGGAAGAACAGGGCGGCGAGCACCACCATGACGAAGACCATGGCGGTCGTTATGCCGGTCTCCTTGCGGGTCGGCCAGGTGACTCTGGCAACCTCGCGGCGGACCTCGCGCGCAAATTCAGCGGGATTGACTTTAGCCATCATGCGAACCGTGCGAGCTCCGGTAGCGACAGTATGGGCGCCGCATCTACCCTAAACACAATCGAGACGGGATGGCAGGAGTGGAGGGGCTCGAACCCGCAACCCCCGGTTTTGGAGACCGGTGCTCTACCAATTGAGCTACACTCCTAGCGCCGTCCGACCTTGCTCCCCAAGAAGAGCGAGGCTTTGTACCGGAAGCGTCACCAACCTGACCTGCCTTGAAAACCAACCCCCGCCGGGCTTCCGTCCGACGGGGGAGGCAGGCTTATACCATCGCCCAAAGATCGATGCAACCATCATCTTTGGGCGATGAACCCCAAACAGACTTACTTGCTGATCGACGCGACGACGCCGGCGCCGACGGTGCGGCCACCCTCGCGGATGGCGAAGCGCAGACCTTCGTCCATGGCGATCGGGGCGATCAGCTCGACGTCCATGGCGACGTTGTCGCCCGGCATCACCATCTCCACGCCTTCCGGCAGCGAGACCATGCCCGTCACGTCGGTCGTGCGGAAATAGAACTGCGGACGGTAGTTGGTGAAGAACGGCGTGTGACGACCGCCCTCTTCCTTCGTCAGGATGTAGGCTTCGGCCTTGAACTTCGTGTGCGGGGTGATCGAACCCGGCTTGGCCAGAACCTGGCCACGCTCGACGTCTTCACGCTTCGTGCCACGCAGCAGCGCGCCGATGTTGTCGCCCGCTTGCCCGGAGTCGAGCAGCTTGCGGAACATTTCAACGCCGGTCACGGTCGTCTTCACCGTGGCCTTCAGGCCGACGATCTCGACTTCCTCGCCGACCTTGACGATGCCGCGCTCGACGCGACCCGTCACCACCGTGCCACGACCCGAGATCGAGAACACGTCTTCGATCGGCATCAGGAACGGACGGTCAACCGGACGCTCCGGCTGCGGGATGTACTCGTCAACCGTCTTCATCAGAGCGATGACGGCGTCGTGACCGATCTCCGGCGAGCGGTTTTCCAGCGCGCACAGCGCCGAACCCTTGGTGATCGGAATGTCGTCGCCCGGGAACTGGTAGGACGAGAGCAGCTCGCGCACTTCCAGCTCGACCAGCTCCAGCAACTCTTCGTCGTCGACCATGTCGACCTTGTTCATGAACACGACCAGCGCCGGGACGCCGACCTGACGGGCGAGCAGGATGTGCTCGCGGGTCTGCGGCATCGGGCCGTCAGCCGCCGACACGACCAGGATCGCACCGTCCATCTGCGCCGCGCCGGTGATCATGTTCTTCACATAATCGGCGTGGCCGGGGCAATCGACGTGCGCGTAGTGGCGGTTGGCCGTCTCATACTCGACGTGCGCCGTCGAGATCGTGATGCC
Source organism: Azospirillum cavernae (assembly GCF_003590795.1). GTDB lineage: Bacteria > Pseudomonadota > Alphaproteobacteria > Azospirillales > Azospirillaceae > Azospirillum > Azospirillum cavernae. Next base: position 1,421,171 of record NZ_QYUL01000002.1, on the reverse strand, counting down.
GCGCGCCTTCTCTTCCGGCGCCTTGTCGATCTGGTCGTAAGCGGTGAAGGTCGCGCCGCCGGATTCCGCCAGCACCTTCGTGATCGCCGCCGTCAGCGACGTCTTGCCGTGGTCGACGTGGCCGATCGTGCCAACGTTGCAGTGCGGCTTGTTCCGCTCAAACTTTGCCTTCGCCATCGCTTTGGTCTTTCGTTCCCGACGTTCCGGACGCACACAATGGCCCGGCCGAGATCGTTCGTACCGAGGCGCGCGCGGGTTGGAGCGGGTGAGGGGAATCGAACCCCCGTCGTAAGCTTGGAAGGCTTCTGCTCTACCATTGAGCTACACCCGCCTCGCCATCCCGCCGGCGCGACCGTCCGGGGCAACACGATCACGGACAAGCCGTGGAAAGTAAATGGTGGAAGGGACTGGATTTGAACCAGTGTACGCTTACGCGGGCAGATTTACAGTCTGCTGCCTTTAACCACTCGGCCACCCTTCCGTTCCGCTCCAGGCTGCGCCCGTCGCGGAGTTCGGCACTATCGCGATTTTTCGCCCCTTGTCAACAAACAAAAAGGGGTTCACACCAGAAAAAATGAAACGGCCCTTTTCCGCGCCGCCGCCGCCACCACGCCCCTGCCCTCGCCTGTGAGACCCATGACGCGCTCGAAACCCTCTTCCTCCACCCAGACCTCCGGCCGCCCTACGGGGAAATCCTCGGGCGCTCCGCGCGGGGCGCAGGGCGTTCTGCTCTATGGCCTGCACCCGGTCGCCGCCGCCTGGGCGAACCCGGAACGGCGCGTCCATCGCCTGCTCGCCACCGAGGCTGGACGCGCGTCGCTGGAGGGAACGATCAACGCGGCGCGAACGGCGGGACTGACCCGCCCCGGCCTGACCTTGGTCGAAAAAACCGACCTTGACCGCATGTTGCCGCCGGGCGCCGTGCACCAGGGCGTCGCCATCGACGCCGCCCCGCTGCCGGAGTTGGACATCGACGATCTGTGCAACGAGTTGGCCGACCAGCCCCAGGCGGTCATCGTCGTGCTGGATCAAGTCACCGACCCGCACAATGTCGGGGCCATCCTGCGTTCGGCGTCGGCCTTCGGCGCCAAGGCCGTGGTGGTGACGGAGCGTCACGCCCCGGAAACCACGGGCGTGCTGGCGAAAAGCGCGTCGGGCGCGCTGGAGTCCGTGCCGCTGATTCGCGTCGGCAACCTCGCCCGCGCCCTGACCGATCTTCAGCAGGCAGGCTTCTGGAGCGTCGGCTTGGCCGAGTCGGGCAAGCAGACCCTGGCCCAGCTCAACCTGACCGGCAAGACCGCTCTGGTGATGGGCGCCGAGGGCAGCGGGCTGCGTCGTTTGACCATGGAACGCTGCGACACCATCGCCCGCCTGCCCACCATGGGGCCGATCGGCAGCCTGAACGTGTCGAACGCCACGGCGGTCGCGCTGTACGAGGTGGCGCGTTTGCGCTCGTAACGCTTGTTCCCGGCGCGACGGGGCGCTAATGTGCGCCTCCGCCCCGCTGCGGACGCCGGATTAGCTCAGCTGGTAGAGCAGCTGATTTGTAATCAGAAGGTCACGGGTTCGATTCCTGTATCCGGCACCAGTTTTCCGATGGAACCGCCATCGTTCCAGCAAGCCCCGCGCGATTTCGCTGGGGCTTTCGCATGTCCGGGCGCCATTGCCGCCACGGCGCCTTTGCGACGTCGCCCGTCCTTCGCTCCGACCAAGGCACCATACCAGCGTACGCTATGGCGAAAAGCATAGGGTCCGCCAAAGGGCCAGAGTCTCGCAATCGCGGCACAAAGACTGCGGACTATTCAATCAGGATTCCCCCTTATTTTGCGCCGATTTTTCTGTGATCGGCTTCAAAAATGGCGTCATCACTGTGGCCCTATGCCGCATCTGCGAAGGTTGCCTCAGCTCCATTGCTTTCCTACGCTGTTCTCTAATGGAGCGCACTGAAGGACGGACAAGGCGCGAGTCAACGCGCCGCCGTTTTTCGCCGCCGGGCGGCGTGTTCCGGTCCCGCCTTGCCTTCGTCCCGGCGCGAAGGCGGACGCGCTTTGCTTCTCGTGTGCTCATGGACGACATTGGCCGACCGCCGCCCGACGACTTTCAATTGGCCGTTCAGGTGCATCATCGCCTTCGCCGCGCCCATCAGCGCGCGTCGGCCATCTTCCTCGACAGCATTGGCGACACGCAGTTGACGCCGACCCAGTGGGCCGCTTTGGCCACGCTGCACAGCGAAGGCGCCCTGTCGCAGAACCAGTTGGGCCGCCTGACCTACATGGACCCGGCGACGACGCAGGGCGTCATCCTGCGGCTGGTCGAGCGCAATCTGGTGGAACGCAACCCCGACCCGCAGGACCGCCGCCGCACGAGCGTTGAGCTGACGCGAATCGGTCGGTCCCTGGTGGTTGAGCGGATGCACAACGCCATGGTCGCCCACGACCGCACGCTGGAACCGCTGTCGCCGGACGAGCGCGCGCAGTTCCTGGATTTGCTTCAGCGGTTGATGTGACGGCGGGGCGCGCGTTCTAAGCGGTGACTTTTGCGCCGGGTTTGCTATGAACGCAGGGCGCGCGGTTGACCCGGACTTGTTCTGGGGCCGACCACCGTTCGCTCACCGTCACCCCAAGCCGGGACGCCCGCCGATGATGAACCGCCGCCAGACCCTTTCGCTGCTGGGCGCCAGCGCCGTCGCGCTGTTCGCCGCCCTTCCGATCAGAAGCCAACCGGCCTTCGCGCAATCGGCCCCCCAATCCCCCCCGGTGCGAGTCGGCGAGATCAACAGCTACACCGGCCTTCCCGCCTTCACAATTCCCTACCGCCAGGGCTGGCAGCTCGCCGTCGAGGAGATCAACGCCAAGGGCGGTCTGCTCGGCGGGCGCAAGCTGGAGGTCGTCTCGCGCGACGACGCGGGCAAGCCCGACGACGCCGTTCGGGTGGCGCAAGAGCTGCTGAGCAACGAGAAGGTCGATCTGCTGGCCGGGACCTATTTCTCGCACATCGGGCTGGCCGTCGCCGATTTCGCCGCGCGCAACAAAATCCCCTTCGTCGCCGCCGAGCCGCTGACCGACGCCATCACCTGGAGCAAGGGCAACCGCTACAGCTTCCGTCTGCGCCCCAGCACCTACATGCAGGCCGCCATGCTGGTGGAGGAGGCGGCGAAGCTGCCCGCCAAGCGCTGGGCCACCGTCGCGCCGAATTACGAATATGGCCAGTCGGCGGTGACGTGGTTCAAGCAGTTGCTGAAGGAAAAACGCCCCGACGTCGAGTTCGTCGCCGAACAATGGCCCGCCCAAGGCAAGCTGGAGGCCGGACCGACCGTTCAGGCGCTGGCCGCCTCCAACCCGGAGGCGATCTTCAACGTCACCTTCGGCGCCGACCTCGCCAAATTCGTCCGCGAGGGCGAAGGGCGCGGGCTGTTCAAGAACCGCGCGGTCGTCAGCCTGCTGACCGGCGAGCCGGAATATCTGGAGCCGATGAAGGACGAGGCGCCGGAGGGGTGGATCGTCACCGGCTACCCCTGGGACCAGATCGACACGCCCGAACACAAGGCCTTCCGCGACGCTTACAGCGCGCGTTTCAAGGAAGCGCCGCGCCAGGGTTCGGTCGTCGGCTACAGCACGCTCAAGGCCATCGCCGCCGCCGTGGACAAGGCCGGTTCGACCGACCCGGAAAAGCTGGTGGCGGCGCTGAGCGGCCTGTCCATCGTCAGCCCCTTCGGCCCCATCACCTTCCGCGCGTCGGACCATCAGGCGACGATGGGCGCCTATGTCGGGGTGACGACGGTGAAGGACGGGCGCGGCACGATGAAAAACTGGCGCTACGCCGACGGCGCGGCCTATCTGCCAAGCGACGAAGCCGTGCGGGCGCTGCGCCCGGCGGAATAAGGGCGCGCGCCACCGGCCCCCTCCCCAGCCCTCCCCCGCTGCGCGGGAGAGGGGGCCTTTCCGAACAGCGGCGTCCATCCCCTCTCCCGCGACGCGGGGGAGGGTTAGGGAGGGGGCGCCGCAAACACCGCAAGCCCCCACACGACCCATGTCATTCCTGCTCGTCCAGTCCCTCAGCGGACTCGCCACGGCGGCCACGTTGTTTTTGGTGTCGTCGGGGCTGACCATCGTTTTTGGCGTCACCCGGATCGTCAATTTCGCCCATGGCTCGCTCTACATGCTGGGGGCTTATCTCGGCTGGTCGTTGATCGAGCGGTTCGGCGGGACCGTCGGCGGTTTCTGGGCCAGCGTCGCGGCGGCGGCGCTGGGCGCCGGGGCGTTGGGGGCGGTGATGGAGGTCGGCTTGCTGCGGCGGCTGTACCGCTCGCCCGAGCTGTTCCAACTGCTGGGCACCTTCGGCGTGGTGCTGATTCTGCAGGACGCCGTCGCCTGGATCTGGGGGCCGGAGGATCTGATGGGCCGCCGCGCGCCGGGGCTGAAGGGATCGGTGGAGATCCTCGGCCAGCCCTTCCCGCTCTATGATCTGATGCTGATCGGGTTGGGGCCGCTGGTGCTGGCGCTGCTGTGGCTGCTGTTCACCCGCACCCGCTGGGGCGTGCTGGTCCGCGCCGCCACGCAGGACCGCGACATGGCGTCGGCGTTGGGCGTCGATCCGGCGCGGCTGTTCACCGGCGTGTTGTTTCTCGGATCGGCGCTGGCCGGGTTGGGCGGCGCGCTGCAAGTCCCGCGCGAGGCGGTGAATCTTCACATGGACATGGCCATCATCGTCGAGGCCTTCGTCGTCGTCGTCGTGGGCGGCATGGGCAGCCTGACCGGGGCCTTCCTCGCCGCGCTGTTGATCGGCCAGTTGCAGGCCTTTGGCATTCTGGTGTTTCCGCAAATCACCCTGGTTCTGGTGTTCCTGTTCATGGCGGTGGTGTTGATCCTGCGCCCGCACGGGCTGTTGGGCCGGGCGGAGGACGCGCCGCCCAGCGCCGCCGCCGCGCACGCCCCGCCGATGGTCGCCGGGCGCGGAGTCGGCTGGGCCGCGCTGGGGCTGCTCGCCCTGTTGGCGGCGCTGCCGCTGGTCGCCGGGGATTACGCCGTCATCCTGCTGACCGAAACGGTGATCCTCGCCCTGTTCGCCGCCAGCCTGCATCTGTTGATCGGGTTGGGCGGGCTGGTGTCCTTCGGCCACGCCGCCTATTTCGGCCTGGGCGCCTATGGCGCGGCGCTGTTCGTCAAGCATCTGGGCGCGCCGATGCCGCTGGCGCTGGCCGCCGCGCCGCTGGTCGCCGGGTTGGGCGCGTTGGCGGCGGGCTGGTTCTGCGTGCGGCGGTCGGGCCTGTATTTCGCCATGCTGACCTTGGCCTTCGCGCAAATCGCCTGGTCGGTCGCCTTCCAATGGTCGGGCTTCACCGGCGGCGACAACGGCGTTTTGGGGGTGTGGCCGTCCGGCTGGGCCAGCGGCAAGGCCGTCTATTACTGGCTGACGCTGGGTCTGTGCGCGGGCGCGCTGGGGCTGCTGCGCCGCGCCGCCTTCGCCCCCTTCGGCTACGCCCTGCGGGCCGGGCGGGATTCCAGTTTGCGCGCCGAGTCGGTGGGCATCGACGTGCGGCGCCATCAATGGTTCGCCTTCGCCCTGGCCGGATCGGCGGCGGGGCTGGCCGGGGGCTTGTACGCCTTCGCCAAGGGCAGCGTCTTCCCCACCCTGATGGCGGTTCCAGCGTCGGTGGACGCGCTGGTCATGGTGCTGATGGGCGGGGTGCAGACGGTCAGCGGACCGCTGGCCGGGGCCGCGCTGTTCCATCTGCTGGAAACCCAGGTGATGCGGGCGACCGATTGGTGGCGGCTGCTGCTGGGGCTGGTCATCGTCGCGCTGGTGCTGCTGTTCCCCAAGGGGATTGTCGGCTTCCTCGCCGGGCTGCGGGGGCGGTCATGAGTCGGCTGGAGGTTCGCGATCTGTGGCGCGGCTTTGGCGGCGTGCAGGCGGTGCGCGGCGTGTCCTTCACGCTGGAGTCGGGCGACCTGCTGGCGCTGATTGGGCCGAACGGCGCCGGGAAAAGCACCTGCTTCAATCTGCTGAACGGCCAGCTTCGCCCCGATCAGGGCAGCGTCCGGCTGGACGGAATCGATCTGGTCGGGCTGCCGCCGCGCCGGATTTGGGCGCTGGGCGTCGGACGGACCTTTCAGATCACCGCGACCTTCGCCTCGATGAGCGTGGCGGAGAATGTGCAGATGGTTCTGCTGTCGCGCGCCCGCCGCTTGTTCGGCCTGTGGCGACCGGCGGCCCGCCAGTTCCGCGCGGAGGCGCTGGCCCTGCTCGACCGCGTCGGCATGGCGGCGCAGGCCGACCGCCCTTGCGGCGTGCTGGCCTATGGCGACCTGAAGCGGGTCGAACTGGCGATGGCGCTGGCCAGCGATCCAAAGATTCTGTTGATGGACGAGCCGACCGCCGGAATGGCCCCGACCGAACGGCTGGAGCTGATGGCCTTGACCGCCGCCCTGGTGCGCGAACGCGGGTTGGCCGTGCTGTTCACCGAGCATGACATGGACGTGGTGTTCGGCCACGCCACCCGCCTGCTGGTGCTGGATCGCGGCCAACTCATCGCCGAAGGGCCGCCGGACGCGGTGCGCGCCGACCCCCGCGTCCAGTCCGTCTATCTGGGAGGCGAGCCGTGACCACGCAAACCCTGGCCCCGCAAACCGCAACCGCACAAGCCGGATTGCCCGAACCGCTGTTGCGCGCCGAGTCGCTGCAAGCCTGGTATGGCCGCGCCCACATTCTGACCGGCGTTGATCTGACGGTCGGGCGGGGCGAGGTGGTGGCGCTGATGGGCCGCAACGGCGCGGGCAAAACCACGACGCTGAAAGCGATCATGGGGCTGATCGAGGCGCGATCCGGGCGGGTGACGCTGGACGGACGGCCCATCGACCGGCTGCCGCCCCACCGCATCGCCCGGTTGGGCGTCGGCTATGTCCCGGAAGACCGCCGGATCTTCGCCGATCTGACGGTGGAGGAGAATTTGGAAGTCGGGCGCCAGCCGCCGCGCCCCGGCGCGCCGGTGTGGACGCCGGAAAAACTGTTCGACCTGTTCCCCAATCTGGCGGCGCTGCGCGGGCGGCGCGGCACGCGGATGAGCGGCGGCGAACAGCAGATGCTGACCTTGGCCCGCACGCTGATGGGCAACCCGTTCCTGCTGCTGCTTGACGAACCGTCGGAGGGGCTGGCCCCCTTGATCGTCCGCCAGATGGCCGAGGCGGTGCTCCGTCTGAAGGCCGAAGGCTTGTCGGTTCTGGTGTCGGAGCAGAATGTCGGCTTCGCGGCGGCGGTGGCCGACCGGGCGAGCGTCATTGAAAAGGGACAAGTGCGCTGGTCTGGCCCGATGGCCGATCTGATGGCCGACGAGTCGGTGCGGCGGGCCTATCTGGCTTTGTAAGGATTTTTGGACGGCACGCGCTCAGGCGAACATGTCCAGCAGACGCTTGGTGTTCTCCTGCGTCGCCTCGAACACTTTGGCGTTGGCGGCGAAATCGACCTGGGCCGAGGAAATGCTCAGCACCACCGCCGGGTCGAGGTTGCCCGCCGCCAACTGTTCCGCTCCGTCATTCACCCGCGCCTGCGCGTCCTGCAAACCGCTGAGCGCGGTCGCCTGCGGCTGAACGAGCGAGGGCGACGAGGTGGCGGAACCGATGTCCATGGCCATGGCCTTCAAAACGCGGGAACGACCCAAGCCTAACGCCGCAGGGGTAAAGCCTTGATGAACGTCGGCTCAACACTCATCGCACAAAAAAGCGGCAAAAAAGAAAATCACCCTGCAATCTGTTGCTCGTTGGCAACAGATTTCCATCAAACACCGCAGCAACGCCTCAGATGACCTGAAGGGCTTGCGGGAAATCCTGATTTTGTTATTTTTGCAGTGCAGCAAGCGATTGCTGCTTCGCCCTTCTTGGGCGTTTCCTCCCTAAACTCAAGGCCGCTGTCTCAGCGGCCTTTTTTCTGCCAGAAAACCAGGGGGTTGGGCAACCCCTAACAAAAGTCATAGGGACTGCGCACGGATCCGTGTCCGTCCTGCTCGGAAGACGAATCCTGTCAGACCGCTTTGCAGGCTTGTGATCGGCGGTGGCGACAAAACGTTCGCCAAACAATTCGCGACCTCTTCATATCTTTGATTATCCATGATATTTCCCCGCTTCCCCGATGCGCCCGTCCAATCGATTCCGCGCAAGCCGTCTGACGACTGACGAGCGTTTGACGGACCGGGTGAGCGATCCGGCGACGAGTCGGGTGTAAAAAATTTTGCGCAAATGGCCGCAGCCTTATGGAACCCCTGCCCCCCGCGCTCAAACTGTCGTATAGAGGCCATCAAACACCGATCATCCCCCCTAGCGATCAGCGGGAGCGTCTCATGGACATCGCAATCATGGTTCTGGCCGTCCTGTTCTTCTTCTGGCAGACCGTTTCCGAGTGATCGGGCGGGCGGCGTTCCGCCCTCTCCATCCCACGCGACGCAAAAAGGGCGGCCCCGATCATCGGAGTCGCCCTTTTTGCGTGTTGGCCTTGCCCTGCGTCCGGAACCGCTGGCGATCCGCTCACTCGGCGGCGGCGGATGGTTCCAGCCGCGCCTGCGTGGCGGCGATCAATTGCAGCGTTTCCATGATCGATCCGATGGCCTCGTGCAGATCGGCCTGCTCGGTTGAACCGGACAGGCTGAACAGCACGCTTTCCAACTCGACCGCCGCGTCTTGCAGACTGGCGCAGGCTTGCTCCAGATGACGCCCGGTCGCCGGACGATTTGCAAAATGCGAACGTGTCGCGTTTTTTCCGCCGCGAATCGCGTTTCGGTTTGCAAAATGCAAAACCGCTTCGGCTCCAACGCCGCGCATCCCCAGTTTCTTCCGCATCATGGGCTTACCCCCGCTTGCTCTGACCAATGGCGTAGCAAATTCCACGCCAAAAGTAGGGGGTTCACGGGTCAGTCCGCCAACCGAACGCCAGCCTGCCAGCGGCCAGCGTGGTCGCCGCCATCGGGACGATGATAAACACCCAAGCCATCCGGCTGCCCATCACGGAATTGCCCGGCAAAGAGACCGCCATCAGGAAAGCTCATGACCCCCAGCCCCGCCATCAGATCCGCCGTCCATTCCCCTTCATAGAGGGAGCCGCCGACAAAGCGGTACACGCCTAAGCCATGACGCTGGGGACGCGCCAACCCCGCCGCCAACCAAGATCCCTCGTAACGGTCGCCGTTGGGAAACTCATAGCCCCAAAAGGCGCTGTCTCCCCCGGCGCGCGCGCGATCCGCCGCCTGCCGGGCCTCCGCCGCCGCCAAAACCGCGCGCTGCCGCATCGTCTCGGCCTCGTTGGTCGCAGCGTTGGCCTCACTGTTGGTCGGCGCCGACGCCCCAGACGCCGACGGCTGCTCCGCGCTCATGACCGGGGCCGTTTCGATCACGCCACGCTCCTTGGCGGCCACCGGCGGCGGCGGTTCGCCCCAACGATCCGACAGGGTTCCAGCGGTGACGTAGCCGACCCGACCCGCCGCGTCGCGGATCTTCACCCAACTCCCGGCGCCCGGCGCCGCCAGCACCGTGACCGCCGCCCCCGGCGCCAACGCCGCCACCCCATGGGCGCCAACCGCTGGACGCTCAAAGATCATGCCGGGACGCACCACCGTGTAAGCGCCGGGCGGCAAGGCCGATTTTTCCGCCGCCAGCGCCACCCCGTCAAACAGGCCCACGCCCAACCAAGCGACCAGCGCCAGACGCCGCAGCATCGCCCTCATCCGCCCCATCCCGTGGTCCCTCGCTCTCGGCGCCCAAGGATTGCGCCGCCTTGCGTCATGTTGCGCTTTTCCTTTGCGGAAAAGCCGCCTATATGACGCGCTTTCCGATTCGCTCAAAGGAACCCCTCTCATGCCGCCCGCAAAGCCGACCGTCGCCAAGATGACCGACACCGAAGTCGCCCGTGTGCAGGCCTATCTGCGCAAGACGCTTCGGCAAGCGCCAAATCGTGATCGAGCCGCCGGCCAAGGCCGGGTCAGTCGGTCCGAAGGTCTCCATCGACGGCCGAGTTCATCGGCACGCCTGCACCGCGACGTGGACGAGGGCGAGGTCTCTTACGATCTGGCACCTGTCGATCGCTGGAAGAAGACCTGCCGGAAACTGCCGACGATTCCGCGCCGCTGATCCAAACGGCCCGCCGGCGGCCGGGTGTTTCGCCCCGTCCCCGCTGGGGACGTCCGCGGCGAAGGATCGGCTTATTGCGCTGCAGCGCGCGCAATTCCGCCGACAGGCGGCCGCCAGCAGCGATTCCGGACGACAGGCTTAAGCCCCGCACCAGAACGATGCCCCGCCGCCCCCGCGCCGGTGGGCATGAACCAGCGAACCGTGGCGGCTGGCCGCTCGCCTTCATGGCGCCTTGACCGCGCTCGTTTGGCGATTCACCTGACCGCTCGCCAGCCCAGTTCGGCTTGTGGCCATAGGCGTGCTCCGGCTCGATCCAGGCGAAAAAAACAGCGGGCGCCCGCCGACGAGCGGGTACAGCGCCAGATCGCGAATCACCTCGTGTGGATAGATGCGGCTGCCATCGACCGTCAGACCGGCGGGCGTCACCCCCAACCGCACGGCGCGCCGCCGCACCGTTTCCGTCAGCATCACCACCCACAGCAGCAACACCGGCACGGCGCAGAACACCGCCAGCCATTGCAGCATCGTGGCGATGTAATCGGGGGCCAACCCGGCCCCGGCGATGAAGCCAATCGCCAACAAGCCCGCCATCAACAGATAGCGCGTGCGGATGCGCGGGCTGACCGCCGGGGTGGCGACGAACACCGCGCCCGTGGCGCTGTCCACGCGCGTGATTTCCAAAGGTTGGGCGGTTGGCTGCATGGGCGCGACTCTGCGGGCGCGCGGGCGCGCCGTCCAGAGTTTTTCGCCGTCCGGTCGCATCGCCGCTTTTCCCCGACGAATCAACCCTCTGGACGGCAAACCCCGCAGCGGTTGGGGACTCTGGCGTCGCGTCGGCGTCGGTGCTAGCGTGGCCGACACCCCCCACACCCGATCCGCGCAAAAAGGATCCCCCTCCGTGCACAGCCCGTCACCGCCCCACGCCAGCGGGGCGACCGTACGCCAAGCCCCCGCCGCGCCGATTGTTCAGGCCAAAAACCTGTCGCTGATCTACCCGACCGCCGACGGCAAGCCGGTCACGGCGTTGAGCGAGGTCAGCCTGACCATCGCCAAGGGCGATTTCGTCTCGCTGATCGGGCCGAGCGGCTGTGGCAAGACCACCCTGTTGCGCGTCATCGCCGACCTGGAGCGTCCCACCGCCGGAACCATCACGGTGGAGGGGCTGACGCCCGAACAGGCGCGGTTGAAACGGCTGTACGGCTATGTGTTCCAGGCCCCCGCCCTCTACCCCTGGCGGACGGTGGAGCGCAACGTCATGCTGCCGCTGGAGATCATGGGGCTGTCGCGCGCCGAACGGCAGGCCCGCGCGCGGGAGGAGTTGGGGCGGGTCGGGCTGGCCGGGTTCGAGCGGAAATTCCCCTGGCAATTGTCGGGCGGCATGCAGCAGCGCGCCTCCATCGCCCGCGCTTTGGCGTTGAAGCCCGATCTTCTGTTGATGGACGAGCCGTTCGGCGCGCTGGACGAAATCACCCGCGACCATCTGAACCTGCACTTGACGCAACTGTGGCGCGGCACCGGCAAGACTTGCGTCTTCGTCACCCACTCCATCGCCGAAGCGGTGTTCCTGTCCACCCGCATCGTGGTGATGAGTCCGCGCCCCGGTCGGATCCTCGACGTCATCGACTGCGACCTGCCGCGCGAGCGCACGTTGGACATCCGCGAATCGCCGGAATTCGCCGCCATCGCCCACCGCGTCCGCGACGGGCTGAAGGAAGGCCACAGCTATGACGATTAAGCGCGGGCTGTCCCCCTCCGTCCTTCCCGTCGCCACGATGACCGTGCTGCTGCTGGTCGTCTGGTACGCCGGAGCGGCGTGGCTCAATCTGCCGCAGGCCGAGGAGGCGTTGACGCGCGCGGGCAAGCCTTTTGGTTTCGCCGACCTGCTGACGCAGGCCTACAGCATGAAGCGCCCGATCCTGCCCACCCCCGACCAGGTGCTGACGGAGCTGTGGACCTCGCTGACGAGTTACGCGCCGACCAGCCCGCGCAATCTGCTGTTCCACGCCGGGGTGACGGCGCAGGCCGCCCTGACCGGGCTGGCGATGGGGGTGGTTCTCGGCACGCTGCTGGCGGTCGGCATCGTCTACACCCGCACGCTGGAAGCCAGCCTGCTGCCCTGGGTCATCGCTTCCCAAACCATTCCGATTTTGGCCATCGCGCCGATGATCGTCGTTATTCTGGGCAATCTGGGTTTCACCGGCCTGCTGCCCAAGGCGGTGATTTGCATGTATCTCTGCTTCTTCCCGATCACCGTCGGCATGGTCAAAGGGCTGCGGTCGGCGGATCCGCTGTGGCTGGACCTCATGCGGACCTATTCGGCGGGAGGCTTGCGCGCCTTCTGGTCGTTGCGGCTCCCGGCCTCCCTGCCCTTTCTGTTCACCAGCCTCAAGGTGTCGGTCGCCATCAGCGTGACCGGGGCCATCGTCGGCGAGTTGCCGACCGGCGGCCAAGCCGGTTTGGGCGCGCGGCTGCTGTCCGGGTCTTACTACGGACAGACCGTGCAGATTTGGGCGGCGCTGGTGATGGCGGCGCTGCTGTCGGTGCTGTTGATCGCCGTGGTGCGCGGCGTCGAGTTGGTCCTGCTGGGCCGGGGGGGAGCGCGATGAGCCAGACGACGAACGGGCCGGACAATGGACCGGGCAATGAGCTGGACAATGGCGCCTACCGGACCAGCCTGGGCGCGTCGGTTGATTGGGGGCTGCTGGCCCTGATCCTGCCGACCCTGGCGGCGCTGACCCAGCCGGTGGGAACGCTGAACGGCGAAACCCTGTCCTGGTTCGGCGGCTCCATGGCCCCGATGTTCCTGATCGGCGTCGTGCTGACGGTGGTGGGCGGGCGCACCGCCCCGTCGCGCCGCAAGGGCGCCTGGGTCGAGTTGGCGGGCGTCGTCATGGCGTGGCTGCTGCCGCTGCATCTGCTGAACGAGGGCGTCGATCTGTCGGCGGGCTGGGGGGTGTGGCTGTTCCTGATCGCCGCCATCCTGCTGCTGTGGCGGGTGTTGGGCGCGCTGTCCGCCGCGCCGGGCTGGACGCGGTCGGTCGTGGTGCCGGGCCTGTTCGGTCTGGGGCTGCTGGTCGCTTGGGAGGTTCTGGTCCGGGGCTTTCAGGTTCCCGCCATCCTGCTGCCCGCCCCCAGCCGGATCGCCGGGGCGCTGGCCCAGCACGCCCCGGTGCTGTGGGACGATTTCGGCCAGACGGTGCTGACCTCGGTCGTGCGCGGTTATGTGATGGGCTGCGGGGCGGGCTTCGCCGTGGCGATTCTGGCCGACCGCGTGCCCTTTCTGGCGCGCGGGCTGCTGCCGCTGGGCAACCTCGCCAGCGCCATCCCGGTGGTGGGCATCGCGCCGATCATGGTGATGTGGTTCGGCTTCGACTGGCCGTCGAAGGCGGCGGTCATTGTCGTCATGACCTTCTTTCCCATGCTCATCAACACGCTGGCCGGTCTGGCGAGCGCCGAGCGCATCCAGTTGGACCTGATGCGCTCCTACGGCGCGGGCTATGGCCGGACCTTGGTCAAGCTGCGGCTGCCCAACGCCCTGCCCTTTCTGTTCAACGGCTTGAAGATCAACTCCACCCTGGCGCTGATCGGCGCCATCGTCGCCGAGTTCTTCGGCACGCCGGTGGTCGGCATGGGGTTCCGCATCTCCACCGAGGTGGCGCGGATGAATCTCGACATTGTTTGGGCGACGATCACGGTGGCGGCGCTGACCGGATCGGGTTTCTACGGCGGCTTGGCCCTGCTGGAGCGGGCGACCACGGCCTGGCACCCATCCATGCGCCAACGCTGACCGGACCGGCCCCCAAAGCCGGGCGGTTTGCGCGCACTGCGGATCTCGAATGCGAAATCCGCGCGTTGCAAAATGCTGATGAATTCGCAAATTGCCGAGCATTCCGCGCTTTGCAGCGCGCGGATTTCGGGGTGCTTGGGACGGCGGCGCGGCGAAACCCTTGGTTTCCGGCGCGTCCAGCCTTCGCCATTCTGTTGGCACAACCATTGCTTTGATGATGGTCGTCGACCGTTGCAGCGAGCGCATCGGTCGGCGTGTTTCCTCCGGGTACTTGAGCCGACCGCGATTCCCCTCTGCGCGGTCGGTTCTTTCTCGGGCTTCGTTCGGGAGGTCGCGCGATGGGTCAGGTGATCGTTCTCAAGCATGTCCGTCTGGCCAAGGCGTTCCAGGCCATCGAGTCGGCGGCCTATTCGCTGGACGGCGAACTGCATTCCCTGCGCGCGCTCAGCGCCGCCGGACTGCCCGACTTCCCCGAGGAAGCCGCCATGCTGCGCGCCTATGTGCGCACGCTGACCGTGCTGTTGCAGGCGATGACCCCGGACGAGGTCGAGGACGCGGGCCTGAGTGACCGCCACGCCAAGGCCGAGGCGACGGTGGCCCGCTGCGCCGCCAATTTGAAAGCCTTCACCCCGACCATCCACCCGGCCGCGCGCGGCGGCGCCGCGTAAGGTCGGCAAAGCTGTCCGCTCCGCCGGTCAGTCTTTCCGTCCCACTGTCCAAAACCGCACACAGTCGGCGCGGCCTTCCGTGTCAAAAATGGCGGAAATCCGCCATTTTCTCCGCTCCTCGCCTCATGGCACGCGCCTTGCGTTCTCTTGCGCCAGGATTGTTGCGGGTCTTCCGTGGACAATTCCTCCAAAGCGCCTTGCCAGCCGCGTCACGCGGCTGGTCCTTTGCTTTGGTTCGTCATACGCACCTATGCGTCAGCCTTGATTGCGCTATAGTGCCGCCCTTCCTCCGGGAACCGGAACGACCGCAAGGGCGCGATGCGACTGCTCATTTCCCAACTGACCCATCGTTACGACGATCTGACCGTGCTCGACGGCGTTGATCTGGCGCTGAACGAGGGCGAGGTGCTGGCGGTCATCGGCCCCAGCGGTTGCGGCAAATCCACCCTGCTGGGCATCGCCGGAGGCATCGTCGCCCCCACGGCGGGGCGGGTGTCGGTCGATGGGCCGGTTCCCGACGGCTGCCTGAACCCAATCACCTTCATCTTTCAGGATTTCGCCCTGCTGCCCTGGCGGACGGTGGAGGACAACGTCGCCCTGGCGCTGGAGCATCACCCCCTGCCCGCCGCCGAACGGCGCGAGCGGGTGAATGATGGTCTGCGCCGCATGGGGCTGGAGGAGTTCCGCAAGGCCCTGCCCAAGCAATTGTCCGGCGGGATGCGCCAGCGGGTCGGCATCGCCCGCGCGCTGGCCGTGCGCCCGGCCATGCTGCTGCTGGACGAGCCGCTGTCCGCCCTCGACGCCCAAACGCGCGAGCTGCTGATGGATGATTTCCTCGCTCTGTGGCGGCGGGAAAAAACGACGGCGCTTTACGTCACCCACAATCTGGACGAGGCGCTGCGGCTGGCCGACCGGGTGGTGGTGTTGAGCCGCCGTCCGGGCCGCATCCGCGAGATCGTCACCATCGAAGAGCCGCGCGACCGCCGCCTGGAGGCCTCCGCCCAAGCCCATCTGGCCGAGGTGCGCGCCCGGCTGTGGACCTTGATGAAGGCCGAAGCCCAGATGGCCGACCGGGAGATCGCCCGTGCTTGATTCACAGACCACCCTCGCCGCCCCCCAGCCCGTGCGCTTTCGCGGCGGCGGCTTCACCGTGCGCCGTCACCCCTGGGCGGCGCTGGCCGCCTTCGTCCTGCTGATCGGCCTGTGGGAAGGGGCGAGCCGCCTTGGCTTGGCCAGCCCGCTGTTCCTGCCGCCGCCCAGCGCGGTCGGCGCGGCGCTGGCCGGGATGATCCTCGACGGTTCGCTGTGGCTGAACCTGAAAGCCTCGCTGCTGCGGATCGGGGTTGGCTGGAGTTTGGGAACGCTGGGCGGCATGATCGTTGGTTTCGCCATGGGCATCGGATCGCTGGCGCGCGCCGTCGGCGTGCCGCTGGTGTCGGCCTTTTTCCCGATTCCAAAAATCGCCCTGCTGCCGCTGTTCATCCTGTGGTTCGGCATCGGCGAACCGTCGAAATTCGCCACCATCGGCTTTGGCGTCTTCTTCCCCACGGTCATCGCCACCTACAGCGCCATCGATTCGGTGCCGCGCAACCTGATCCGCATGGCGCAGAGCTTCGGCCTGCCCTGGCGGTCAATCCTGCGCTCCATCGTCTTGCCGGGGGCGCTGCCGGGCATTCTGGCCGGGTTCCGCATCACCGCCTCCATCGCCTTGATTCTGGTGGTCGCCGCCGAGATGATCGGCGCGGAATACGGCATCGGCGCCTTCGTGCTGATGGCGGGCAACCTGATGCAGACCGACACGCTGCTGGCGGGCGTTCTGGTGATGTCCGCCCTGGGGCTGACCATCGGCACGCTGCTGTCGGTTCTGGAGCGCCGCCTGCTGGTCTGGCGCTGAGCCGCCCCCAACCAACCAAAAAACTTTCGGAGAGGAACCCGACCATGACGTTTGCAAGCTGGACCCGGCGCGCCGTGTTGGGCGCCGCCGCCGCGACCCTGGCCACCGCCGTGCTGCCCGCCACGACCGTGCCCGTTCAGGCCCAGAGCCTGGACAAGGCGACCGTCGGCGTGCTGGCGCTGTCCTCCTCCGGCCCGATCTTCATCGCCAAGGCCAAGGGGTATTTTGAGCGCGAGGGGTTGGACGTCACCCTGTCGATGTTCACCTCGGCCCAACAGGTGCCGGTGGCCGTCGCCTCGGGCGACGTGGATTTCGGCGTCACCGGCCTGACGGCGGGCTTCTACAACCTCGCCGCCAAGGGCGCGATCACCATGATCGCCGCGCAGAGCCGCGACGAGCCGGGCTTTCCGCTCAGCGCCTATGTGGCGACCAACGCCGCCCACGCCGCCGGGCTGACCAAGCCGTCGGAGTTGAAGGGCAAGCGCATCGCCATCACCACCATCGGCTCCACCTTTCATTACATGATCGGCATTCTCGGCCAGAAATACGGCTTCACGGTCAAGGACGTGACCATGGTGCCGTTGCAGGACGTGCCGAAGATGGTCGCCGCCTTCAAGGGCGGTCAGGTGGACGCCATCCTCGCCCCCTCCACCGTCGCCCGCCAGTTGGCAGCCGACGGGGCCGGGCAAATCCTGGGTTGGGCGGGCGATGAAACGCCCTGGCAGTTGGGCGCGCTGTTCACCGGCCCGAAGACCATCCAGACCCGCCGCCCGGTCGTTGAGAAGTTCGTCCGCGCCTACAAGACGGCGCTGGCCGAATACCACGCGGCTTTCAACGTGAAAGACTCGTCGGGCGCGCTGGTCAAGGGGCCGGGGTACGACGCGCTGCTGACGATCATCGCCGACGCGACCAAGCAGAAGCCGGAAATCGTCACCGCCGGTCTGCCCTACGTCGATCCCAACGCCAAGCTGCTGATCGACGACGTGGTCAATCAGGTGAAGTTCTGGCAATCGGAAGGCCAAGTGGACAAGACGCTCGACGCCAAATCCATCATGGATTTGAGCTTCATCGGCCAGTGATTCGCCTGTTTCCGTCCTCTCCCGCTTTGGGAGAGGACGGAAAGGGCCGTCACCGCCGCTTGCTGGCGTAGATCTTCGGCTGCACGAAGTTCAAATGGTCGAGCAGTTCCTTGCTGACGCAGCCGTCCACCGGCAGCTTGGCGGCGCGCTGGTAGGCGCGGATGGCCGATCCGGTCTGTCCCCCGGCCTTGCCGTCCACCTTGCCCGCCCTGAAGCCATGCTCGTTCAACGCCTCCTGCACCCCGGAGACGTAGGTCTTGAACATCTCCGGCGGCATGCTGCCCGCCCCGCAGGACGCGGCGAAGGCGGGCGCGGCGACGGTCAACGGCCCAACCACGCACGGGACCGCAAGCAAGGCGATGAGCAAAGGGCGGATCATGGTCGAACGCTCCCGATTTTGAACAGAACACAGACCACCAACGCGCCGGGCGGCGATTCCATTCCGCGCCGCGCAGAAAAAAGCCCCTCTCCTTTGGGAAGGAGAGGGGCTTTTGTCATCAACCCTCCAGATCCTCGTCGAGCTGCCCCTTGATCCGGGCGGCCAGCGCCGCCTCCAGGAAGGGGTCGAGCGCGCCGTCGAGCACCGCCTGACTTTGCGAGGTCTCCACACCCGTCCGCAAATCCTTCACCATTTGATAGGGGTGCAGGACGTAGGAACGAATCTGGTGGCCCCAACCAATGTCCGTCTTGGTCGCTTCCAGGGCGGCGGCGGCGTCCTCGCGGATCTTCAGTTCCCGCTCGTACAGGCGGGCGCGCAGCATGTCCCACGCCTTGGCGCGGTTCTTGTGCTGGGACCGCTCCTGCTGGCAGCTCACCGCGATGTTGGTGGGCAAGTGGGTGATGCGGACCGCCGAGTCGGTCTTGTTGATGTGCTGACCGCCGGCGCCGGACGCGCGGTAGGTGTCGATCCGGCAATCCTTCTCGTTGATCTCGATGTCGATCTTGTCGTCGATCACCGGCGACACCGAAACGGCGGAGAAGCTGGTCTGACGTCGCGCCTGGCTGTCGAACGGGCTGATGCGCACCAGACGGTGCACCCCGGCTTCGGTCTTCAGCCAGCCATAAGCGTTGTGGCCCTTGATCTGAACGGTGGCGGATTTGATCCCGGCTTCTTCACCGGCGCTCTCTTCCAACCATTCGGACTTGAAGCCGTGCTGTTCAGCCCAACGGGTGTACATGCGGACCAGCATCAACGCCCAATCCTGCGCCTCGGTGCCGCCCGCTCCGGCGTTCACTTCGACGTAGCAATCGTTGGCGTCGGCCTCGCCCGACAGCAGGCTTTCCAACTGGAGCTTGGCGGCGCGTTCGCGCAGGGCGTAGAGCTGGGATTCGGCGTCGGCGACCACCGTCGCGTCCTCTTCCATCTCGCCCATCTCGATCAGCTCCAGGCTGTCGGACAGGTCGCGCTCCAACGCCCGATACCCCGTGACCGAGGTTTCAAGCTGGGTGCGCTCGCGCATGATGGTTTGGGCGCGGTTGGGATCGTCCCAAAGTTTGGGATCCTCCGCCAGATTGTTCAGTTCGTCGAGACGACGCAGCGCGTTATCCCAGTCAAAGATGCCTCCTCAGCAGCGCCAGCGATTCTCTAATCTCGCCAGCGGCCGCTTCGATCTCGGCCCGCATGGCGGCGCCTCCTCGTGTGCCTAGAGTTGAAACAATGTCGGGTGCATGTGTAGCGGCTTGGCCGCCCGCATGCACCCTCTTTCCTCGGCGGGTTTCCCCGTCGGAAACGCTCAATACAGCCCGCCGGTCCCCTGCGCCGCCGCCGCTGGCGGGGCCGCGCCCGCCGACGGGTCGAGCGGGGCGGACGGATCGCCGATCACCGTCGGGCTGGCGTTGGCCGACCCATCCAGCACGATTTGCGGTCGATCCGGGTTCGGTTCGGTGCCGGGCAGGAAGGCTTCCCAAATCGCCTTGCGGTCGCCGGGCTGGGCCAACTGGCCGTTGGCCGGATTGACCCGCACCAGACGCAGGCCGGGCGGCACCCGGAAGGGGGTCGCCGGGCGGTCTTTCAACGCCTCCGTCATCACCTCCTTGAAGACCGGAACCGCCGCCGATCCGCCGGTTTCGTGCGATCCCAGCGAGCGCGGTTGGTCGAAGCCGATGTAGGTGCCGACCACCAGATCGGGGGAGAAGCCCATGAACCACGCGTCGTTGCTGTCGTTGGTGGTGCCGGTCTTGCCCGCCAGCGGCTTGCCAAGCGACAGCAGCGCCGTCGCCGTGCCGCGCTGAACCACGCCCTCCAGGATCGACACGATCTGATAGGCGGTGCGCGGGTCGTTGATCTGTTCGCGGTTGTCGGGAATCGCGGGCGTCGTCAACCCATCGCGCCAAGCGGGCGCGGCGCAATTGGCGCAGGGCCGGGTGTCGTGACGGAAAATGGTCTTGCCGTTGCGGTCCTGGATGCGGTCGATGAAGGTCGGCACAACCCGCTTGCCGCCGTTGGCGAGCATCGCGTAGGCGGTGGACAAACGCAGCACCGTGGTTTCGCCGGCGCCCAGCGCCATCGGCAAATAGGGGTGCAAATTGTCCGTAATGCCGAATTTTTCGACCAGCGCCTTCACCTTGTCCATGCCGATGTTCTGGGCCAGACGCACGGTCATGACGTTGCGCGACTTCTCAATGCCGACGCGCAGCGGCGTCGGACCATAGAACTGGCCGCTGTAATTTTCCGGCCGCCAGATCGGTTGCCCGCCGCCGGGGTTGAACTCAAACGGCGCGTCCATCACCAGGGTGGACGGCGTCAGCCCTTGGTTCAGCGCGGTCAGATAGACGAAGGGCTTAAAGGACGAACCGGGTTGCCGCATCGCCTGGGTGGCGCGGTTGAACACGCTCATGTGCGGGGAAAAACCCCCGACCATCGCCAGCACGCGGCCCGTGTGCGGATCCAGCGCGACCAAGCCGCCCTGCACCGCCGGGATTTGCCGCAGCGCGTAGTAGCTGCCGGACGGCAAATCCTTGCCCTTCTCGTCCTTGCCGTTGGTCGGCTCGACCAGCAGCAGATCGCCCAGCTTGGCGACGTCCGACGGCTTGCGGACCGTCGGGCCAAGCGCGTCGTCGTCCTTGAAGGCGCGCGCCCAGCGCAGCTCGCTCATCGGGATCTTGCCGCGCGCGCCATCGACCAAACCGATGTCCAGCCCGTCGGCCAGATCGTCCTTCAGCACGACCGCCAGCTTCCAACCCTCGCTGCCCGCCGGGGGCGCGATGGCGGCGAGCTTCTTCGGCCACGCGTCAAAGCTGTCCATCTTGCCGACCGGGCCGCGCCAGCCATGGCGGCGGTCATAGGCCACCAGACCATCCCGCAGCGCCTTGGTCGCCACGGTCTGAAGCTGCGGATCCATCGAGGAGCGCACCGACAGCCCGCCCTCATACAGCGCCTGTTCGCCATAGAGCTTGACCAGCTCGCGCCGGACCTCTTCGGCGAAATACTCCGCCGTCACCATGTCCTGCTCGTCACGCTTGCGCACCACCAGCGGCTTGGCCTGGGCGGCGCGGGCCTCTTCCGCCGTGATGTAGCCGTCTTCGGCCATGCGCCCGATCACCCAATTGCGCCGGGCGACCGCCGCGTCGCGCTGGCGTTCGGGGTGGTAGTTGCTGGGCGCCTTGGGCAGGGCCGCCAGATAGGCGACCTCCTCGATCTCCAACTCGTCCAACGCCTTGTTGAAATAATTCAGCGCCGCCGCCGCCACGCCGTAAGACCGGAAGCCCAGGAAGATCTCGTTGAGATACAGCTCCATGATGCGGTCCTTGGTGAAGGCCCGCTCGATGCGGACCGCCAGGATCGCTTCCTTGATCTTGCGGGCGAAAGACACCTCGTTGGTCAGCAGCATGTTCTTGGCGACCTGCTGCGTGATCGTGCTGGCGCCGACCGGGCGACGGTCGCGCCCCAGATTTTCGACGTTCATCAGCACGGCGCGCAGGACGCCGGTCGGATCGACGCCCTTGTGCTCGTAGAAATTTTTGTCCTCGGCGGACATGAAGGCGTTGACGACCCGGCGCGGCATCGCGTCCATCGGCACGAAGACCCGCCGTTCCGACGCGAATTCAGCCAGAAGCCGCCCGTCGCCCGCATGGACGCGGGTCGTCACCGGCGGCTGGTAATTGGCCAGCTTGGTGTAATCCGGCAAATCCTGGTTGTAATGGTCGAGCAGGAAAACCAGCCCGCCGGCGCCAGCCAGCGCCAGCATCACCAAACCCATCAGCAGAGACAGAAGAAGGCGCATGACCAATCCCAAGAAGACCGACGAGGAACACCGTCCGCAAACAACAAAACGGGCGCTCGCGTTCCGCAACGGTTGAAAAACCGCCGCAACCCGCTTTGGAGCACCCCATAAGACGCCGCATCCTATCACCATGCGGCCCGGATGCGCGCCCCCATTCCCGACATGCCAGGACAATGTGTCACGCAGAGGGCAGAGGGTTTATCGAACCGATGGCGCTCGCCACCGGCGCCAATCACCGCGCCTTGGCGCCGCTCAGCCATTTGAAATAGGCGTCGATGGTGCGGGCCAGCGCCCGGCCCAGCTTTTCGCGGTGGTCGGCGGTGGTCAGCAGGCTGGCGTCCTGGCGGCTCGACAGATAGCCCATCTCGATGAGGGCCGACGGCACGTCGGGCGCGGTCAACACGGCGAAACCGGCCTGCCGGTGCGGCTTGCTGGGAATCAGCTTCACCTCGCGCCCGAGATGCTCCAGAGCGAATTTGGCGAAGCGTTTGGAGTGGTTCATCGTGTCGCGCTGGGCCAGATCAATCAGGATGCTGGCGACCAGAGCATTCTCACCCGACAAATCCAACCCAGCGATGGCGTCGGCGCGGTTTTCCTTGGCGGCCAACATTTCCGCCTCGCGGTCGGACGCCTTGTCGGAGAGAGTGTAGATCGACAGGCCGCGCATCTCGCCGCTGCCGATGCTGTCGGCGTGCAGGGAAATGAACAGGTTCGCCTCGGCCTCACGCGCGATCGCCACCCGGTCGCGCAAGCGGACAAACACATCCTTGTCACGGGTCAGCCGCACGCGGTAGCGGCCCGTCGCCTCCAACTGGCGTTTGGCCTCGCGGGCGGCGGCCAGCGTGATGTCCTTTTCATGCAGACCGCCCACGCCGATGGCGCCGGGGTCGGGGCCGCCATGGCCGGGATCCAGCACGATCAACGGCTTTTCCAGCAGAGACGGCGCCTTTGGCGCAGGCGACACCGGAACAGTCAGGCTTGGCGCGGTCATCGGCAGCGCGGCGGGGATCATCTGGGCAGGCGGCGAAGCCGACGGAGGTTCGGCGGGCGCCGACGGCGGCGCGGACAGGGCCAGCCCCGGCGCGGCCTCCCCCTTGCCCTCGCTCTTGGTGGTCCGTTCGGTCGGGCGTTTCGGTTCGGGCGGAGCGGCGGCGGCCAGCCGCTGAAACTCAACGGGCGAGGCGCGCTCCAGATCCAGGACGAAGCGCGATTGATGCCCGTCGCGCGGCGGGATCATGTAGGCCTCGCGCACCTTGGCGGGGCCGACCGTCTCGAAGGTGACGCGCAGGGCGCCAGGCGTCGGGGTGGAATAGCGGTAGCGGGCGACGATGCCCTTGCCCTCCATCGGCACCGCCCCGCCCGACCAAACCAGATCGGGCAGATCGACGATGATCCGGTAGGGGTTGGCCTGCGCCGTCACCGTGAAGGAAACCGTGTCGCTGAGTTCCAGCACGAAGCGCGTCTTGTCGGGATGAATCCCCAGTCGGGCGTCCACCACCGCCGCCTTGGCCGACGGCGTCGGCGACGGCAAAAAGGCCGTGGTCTGCGCCCGCGCCGCGCCGCCCGCGCCCGAAGCCGCCAGAACCGTCACCGCCAGCAGCAGCCCGCCGAACGCGCGCGCGGCGACCCGCCGCCCGCCACGGGCGACGCGCTGAAGACGGGACAGAAGGGGGGACGGACGCTCCACAAGGCACCGGGTTCGACATCGCTCCCCCCAGCTATAGCCAGCCCCGCCGACCGTCTCAACGTGGACGACGGCGCGGGGCGTGAATTTCACGCCGACGCGCCGTTCCTGCAACACCGGGCGGGCGCGCCGTCGGTCCCGACTCGAAGAAGCCTCATCCCTGCGAATCGTCATATTTCCGCGTTGTGCAAGCCGGATCTCTTGTCTATGGTATCGCTGCGACAAACCGCAATTCGCCAGTTCCTCGAACCGACGCCGTTTCGATCATCCGATCAAGGCCCATGGTTCAAGGATTTGCGGCGTCGCCCGCGAGCAACAGGCTCCGACCGGCAACCAAGCCGGACGTCTGTCGTTGGGTGACGCGTTCGGATTGCCGGTGAGAGGACGAAACCTCGAAGCTGGTTGCGGCCGCAAGGCCGCCGCCCGGCGCTTGTCGACCGACCCGTCCTGGCTGCTTTTATCAGCGCCGTTCGACGGCGCCGGTCCCTGCGCCGCACGCTTCGCCCACAACAGACGATGCCTCCAGGCGGCCCTGTCGGTCGCGCGGGTCAGCCGGGATCGCGTCGTTGAGGAACGTGTATGGCCAAGCGCATGCTGGTGGACGCCACGCACCCGGAAGAAACCCGGGTCGCCGTGGTGAGTGGGAATCGGCTGGAAGAACTCGATTTTGAGATCGCCAGCCGCAAGCAGTTGAAGGGCAACATCTACCTCGCGAAAGTCACGCGGGTTGAGCCTTCGCTTCAGGCGGCCTTTGTGGAGTATGGCGGCAACCGCCACGGCTTCCTCGCCTTCTCGGAAATTCATCCCGACTATTACCGCATCCCGGTCGCCGACCGCGAAGCGCTTCTGGCTGAAGAGCGCCGCCTGGACGAACAGGCCGAGGCGCGCGCCGAAGCCGCCGCCGACGGCGCCGTGATGGCCGAGCCGGTGCGCCCTGAGCAGGTGATCGACGAATCCTCGCCGATGCCCTCGCCCATCGCGCCGGAGTCGGGCGACAACGACGCGATGAGCGCCGAAGGCTTCGACGACAGCAATGGCCATGGCGACGACGTCGCCCCGCCGGAAAACCCCGACGTGCTGGGCGGCGACGAAGAGGAAGAGGTCGAGGAGGTTCAACGCCGCCGCGCCCGTCCGCTGCGCAGCTACAAGATCCAAGAGGTCGTCAAGCGCCGCCAGGTCATGCTGGTCCAGGTGACGAAGGAAGAGCGCGGCAACAAGGGCGCCGCGCTGACCACCTACCTGTCCCTGCCGGGCCGCTACTGCGTGCTGATGCCCAACACCGGGCGGGGCGGCGGGATTTCCCGCAAGATCACCAACCCGGCGGATCGCAAGCGCCTGAAGGAAATTCTGTCCGATCTGGACATTCCCGACGGCATGGCGGTCATCCTGCGCACCGCCGGTCTGGAGCGGTCCAAGCCGGAGATCAAGCGCGATCTGGAATATTTGCTGCGTCTGTGGGACGACATCCGCGAACAAACGCTGAAGTCGTCGGCGCCCTGCCTCATCTATGAAGAGGCGAACCTCATCAAGCGGTCGATCCGCGACCTCTACGCCGCCGACATCGACGAGATTTGGGTCGAGGGCGAGGCCGGGTTCCGCACGGCGCGCGAGTTCATGGGCATGCTGATGCCCGGCCACACCCGCCGCGTGCAGCAATACCGCGACGACACGATCCCGCTGTTCCACCGTTATCAGGTGGAAACGCAGATCGACGCCATCCACAGCCCGGTGGTCCAGCTTCGCTCCGGCGGCTACATCGTCATCAACCCGACCGAGGCGCTGGTTTCCATCGACGTCAATTCCGGGAAATCGACCCGCGAACGCAACATCGAGGAAACCGCCTACAAGACCAATCTGGAGGCCGCCGACGAGGTGGCGCGCCAGTTGCGTCTGCGCGATCTGGCCGGTCTGATCGTCATCGACTTCATCGACATGGAAGAGGCGCGCAACAACGCCTCGGTCGAACGTCGGATGAAGGAGGCGATGAAGAACGACCGGGCGCGCATCCAGCTTGGCCGGATCTCCGCCTTTGGTCTGTTGGAGCTGTCGCGTCAGCGTCTGCGCCCGTCGCTGTTGGAAACCAACTTCGAGCGTTGCCCGCACTGCTCGGGCACCGGCGTCATCCGCTCCGTCGAATCGGCGTCGCTGCACATCCTGCGCGCCATCGAGGAAGAGGGCATCCGCAAGCGGTCGGCCGAGATCACCATCTATGTGCCGACGCAAATCGCGCTCTACATCCTCAACCAGAAGCGCGCCGAACTGACCAAGATCGAGGAGCGTCACGGCTTCCACGTCATGGTTCAGGCCGACGACACGCTGATCGCCCCCGATCACCGGCTGGAGCGCAACCGCGCCCGTCTGCCGGACGAGGATGGTCCGCTGGTCAGCGCCGACCGCGCGATGGCCGAAACCGACCGCGCGCTGGCCGCCGAGCCGGTTGAGGAGATCGTCGAAGAGGTCGAGGCCGTCGAAACGGTCGAGACCGAGGACGAGGCCGACGTCGCCGCCCCCGAGGGCGTGGCGGAAACCGCCGAGGCCGCCGAACGCCGCCGCCGTCGCCGTCGCCGCCGTGGCCGTGGCCGTGGCGAACGCGAGGATGGCCGTGGCGAGACCGTCGCCGACGGCGAGTCCGACGAGGTTGACGGCGAGACCGCCGACGTCGAAGGCGAGACCGCCGACGAGGCCGCCGAACTGCCCGCCGCCATCCCGACCGACATTGTCAGCGACGTCGAGAATGACGGCGAAGGCGATGAGGACGAGGACGGCGACGACGAGGGTGGCGACGAGGCGAACGACCGCAACGCGGACGGTCGCAAGAAGCGTCGGCGCGGCAAGCGCGGTGGCCGTCGGCGGACCCGTCGCGACGGCTCGGAGATCACGGATGAGGCGGTGTCCGCCGAAACCGCGACCGACGACGAGACCGACGCCGAAGCTTCGGTTGCCGTGCCCCCGGTTGCGGTGGCCCCCGTGCCGGAAGTGATCGACTTCGACGAAATCCTCGCCCCGGCCAATGAAGCTCCGGTCGCGGTGGTGAACGAGGCTCCGGCCCCGGTCGTTGTTGACGAGGCCCCGGCGAAGAAGCCCGCCCGTAAGCGCAAGACCGCCGCAGACGCGCCGGTCGAAGCTCCGGCGGCGGTGGTGGACGAGGCCCCCAAGGGACGCCGCAAGGCGGCCGCCAAGGCCGCCGAAGCCCCGGTCGCCCAAGCCCCGGTCGCCGAAGAGGCCCCGGCCAAGAAGGCTCCGGCCCGCAAGCGCAAGACCGCCGTCGAGGCGCCGGTTGACGCTCCGGCGGCGGTGGTTGACGAGGCTCCGGCCCCCAAGGGACGCCGCAAGGCTCCCGCCAAGGCCGCCGAGGCCCCCGTCGCCGATGCGTCCATCGCCGAAGAGGCTCCGGCCAAGAAGGCTCCGGCCCGCAAGCGCAAGACCGCCGTCGAGGCGCCGGTCGAAGCTCCGGCGGCTCCGGCAGCGGTTGAGGTTCCGGCAGTCGAGGCTCCGGCCCCGGCTCCGGTGGTGGAAGCGCCGGTGGTCCAAACCCCGGCTGCTGAAGCCCCCGCCGCTGACGCTCCCGCCGAAAAGACCCGTCGGGGTTGGTGGCGGCGCTAAGCCAAACGGCGAAAGCCCATGAGTGAGGAAAAGGCGCCGAAAGGCGCCTTTTCCGTTTCCCCCGTCCCGCTCTGTTTGTCAGGTCCGATCATGAGCAAGGCGTTCACCCGCGAGAACGACAACCCCGACGACGACGACGATCTCGAAGAGCCGCAACCGCTGCCCAAGGGTCTGAAAAACTACATGACCCCGCCGGGCTTCCAGCGCATGCAGGAGGAGTTGCGCCACCTGCTGCGCGTCGAACGCCCGAAGGTGGTTGAGGTGGTGTCCTGGGCGGCGGGCAACGGCGACCGCTCCGAGAATGGTGATTATCTCTATGGCAAGAAGCGGCTGCGCGAGATCGACCGCCGCATCCGCTTTCTCAACAAACGGCTGGAATCGGCCAGCGTGGTCAACCCGCAGGACCAGAAGAACCGCGAACAGGTCTTTTTCGGGGCGACCGTGACCTACGCCCGCGAGGATGATTCGGAAAACACCGTCACCATCGTCGGCGTGGACGAGGTCGATTCCGACCACGGCCACATCAGTTGGATCTCCCCCATCGCCCGCGCCCTGCTGAAAGCCCGCGAAGGCGACGTGGTCGAGGTGCGGACCCCGGCGGGGGTGGAAAAACTGGAAGTCTTGGAGATCCGTTACGCCGGGTGAGGTGGGAGAGTGTTCGTCACCCGGTCTGTACATGACTGAATCGGTGGGGGTTTGACACCGATGAACACCGATAAACACAGATTATGGATGAACACAGACTGTTCCGCGCTTGGGTGAGCGTCGCCAATCCGGCAACCACTCATCACCGTTCATCGGTGTCCATCTGTGTTCATCGGTGTCAAAAAATCCCTCTCCCATCATCAGGTGTTTATCACCCGGTCCATCCATGACTGGATCGGTGAGGGTTTGACACCGATGAACACAGATAAACACAGATTTTTGATGAACCCGGACTGTTCTGCGCTTGGGTGAGCGCCCGCCCATCCGGCGACCACTCACCCCCCATTCATCTGTGTTTATCTGTGTTCATCGGTGTCAAAAAAATCCCTCCCCCATCAGCGCTTCACAAGCCTCTAACGCCGACTCCACGCGATCAGCCGCCGCGCCGCTTCGGCGATGGTCGCTTCCGATCCGGCGAAGCTGAAGCGCAGGAAGCGGCGTCCGCGCGCCGGGTCGAAATCGATGCCCGGCGTGCAGGCGATTCCGGTGTCTTCCAGGATTTGCTTGGCCAACGCCTCGCTGTCATCGGTCATCGCCGACACGTCGGCGTAGATGTAGAACGCGCCGTCCGCCGGGGCAAGATTGCTGAATCCGGCCTTCGGCAGCTCTTCCAGCAGCAGCGCCCGGTTGCGGGCGTAGCGGGCGATGTGGCCCTCCAACTCCTCGGTGCAGGCGAAGGCTTCGACCGCCGCGATCTGGCTGATGGTGGGGGCCGAGATGAACAGGTTCTGCGCCAGACACTCGACCGAACGGATCAGATCGTCCGGCACGATCATCCAGCCCAGCCGCCAGCCCGTCATCGAGAAGTATTTCGAGAAGCTGTTGACCACCAAGGCCTGCTCGTTGATCTCCGCCGCCGTCACCGCGTCGGTTCCATAGGTCAGGCCGTGATAGATCTCGTCCGACACCATGCGCACGCCGTTGGCCTTGCACCAGTCGGACAGCGCGGTCAGCTCTTCGCGGCTCAGCATCGTGCCGGTCGGGTTGGCCGGGCTGGCGACGATCAGGCCCTGCACCGGCGGGTCAAGCTGTTCCAGCAACGCGATGGTCGGCTGGAAGCGGTGCTCCGGCCCGGTCGGCAGTTCGACCGGCTCCACCCCGATGGCGGTCAGCGTGTGGCGGTAGGCCGGATAGCTGGGCGAGGCCATCGCCACCCGGTCGCCCGGATCGAACGCCGCCAAAAAACCGAGCTGGAACGCCCCCGACGAGCCGGTGGTGACGACCACCCGGCTCTCCGGCACGGCGACGCCGTAGCGGTCCCGATACCATTGGGCGATGGCGGCGCGCAGCGGCGGGATGCCCAGCGCCCCGGTGTAGCCCAGCGGATCGCCGCCCGCCAGCAGCGACGCGGCCTTGTCCAGCACCGCTTTCGGCGCGCCGGTGGAGGGCTGGCCAACCTCCATGTGCAACACCTCGCGCCCGGCGGCCTCCCGCTCGGCGGCGGCGCGCATCACTTCCATGACGAAAAAGGGCGGAATCGCGCCCCGTTTGGAGACTTTCGGCTGCTTGCTCATTCTCATTCGTCTCTGCAAAAGCCCGATCAACGCTCGCGCACGGATTCAACGACCACGGCCAGGCCGTTGCCGCGCGGATCCGTGCCGGATTGGCAATAGCGGATGCCGTTTTCAACCGAGACCTGACAGGCCACCAGATTGACCCGCCCCGGCGCGCTCGCCGGACGGTTGGCGAGGATCGCGTCGCCCTGCGCGCCGTCCAGCGCGGCGGGCAAAGCCGCCGTCAGCAAGGCCGCTGGCCCCGCCGCCGGGCCGTCGTCGCCGTTGGCCGTGCCGACCCCGGCGAACAGGGTGCGCCCGACGATGGCGTTCGCCACCAGGGCGGGCGTGCCGAAGCCGCCGCTGTTCACCCCCTGGGCGGCCAGAACGCCGGTTCCGGCGATGCTGCGCCCGGCGCCGAAGGGCGCGCCCTGCGTCAGCGCGCAGGCCACGCCATTCTCATCCCGGTCGATCACCATCAACCCCGCCCCGGCGGCGGTCGCCCCCTGCCCGGTGGCGCCAAGGGCCGAGGCGACCCGAGCGGCGCGTTGGGCGGGCGGCAGATCCGCCGCCGCGTTCCACGCCTGGACCAGAGCCGCGCCCGACTCGGGCAGATCGGTGTCGGGCAGATGCAGCGACACCAACCCCAACGAGACCGAACGGACGCCGGTCACGCGCGGCTGATAGGCGCGCAGGGCCGCCGGATCGACGCCCAACCCCTGCGCCACGGTTGTCGCCAGCGGGCCGTTGTAGAAGGCGCCGACGCCGTTGCGCCGTAGGATCGACAGGGTGGCCGACAGCTCCGGCTGGCTGACCAGCGCGCCGACCGCCGGAACCGCGCCCCCGGCCAGGAAATGCTTGCGGATCTCCGAATCGGGAGCCAGACGGTTGCCGAAGGCCGCAAGATCCTGCGTGAAGGCCCGGCTGACGCCCGGCGAGAATTGCGCCAACTGCTCCGCCGGGGCGATCACCTGCTCCCAACGCTGGACGCCCGCCAGCGCCTGCACCGCGTAAAGGCCGCGCAGCATGGTCGGCATCGCCGCCCCGCCAGCGCCCGCCGGACGCGGCAGGAAATCGACCGTGCGGGCCTCTTTCTTCGTGGCGTCGAACAGCACGCAGACGCCGCCGCCCGCCAACCCGACCCGCGACGGCAGGCTGGCGCTCATCGCCAAGGCCATGGCGACGGCGGCGTCGCCCGACCGTCCGCCCTGGTTCAGAACGTCGCGCCCGATGGCGGCGGCGCGCGGTTCGTCGGCGATGACAAAACTTTGCACCAGAGCGTCGGTCTTGAACTTGGTGTTGACGCAGCCCGTCAGCAGTGTTGCAGCTATGGCAAGCGCGCTCGCGCGTCGCCACATTCGCAGGGAGGACGCCGGGCGCCGTCGCGCGGGTGTCCGTTCACAAGAGCCGGAGGTCGTCACGGTGCGCAAGCCCAGCAGGCTGGTTTCGGTCGTCGCCATCATGTCCGTGTTGGTCGTGTCGCTGGTGGGGGGAGCGCCACCGGCCCAGGCGCAGCGTCGGCCGGAGATGCAAATTCTCAGCGACGCCGAGACGGACCATATCATCCGCAAGATGGCCCGGCCAATCTTCCAGGCGGCGGGCATCGACCCGGACGCCGTGACCATTCTGTTGATCAATGATTCGACCCTGAACGCCTTCGTCGCCGGGGGCAGAACATCTTCCTGCACACCGGCCTGTTGCTGAGCATCGACGATGTCGGCCAATTGCTGGGCGTCATCGCCCATGAAACCGGCCACATCTCCGGCGGGCATCTGGTGCGCGGGACCGACGCGATGGCGAACGCCTTTCTCTCCTCGCTGGTCGGCATGGGTCTGGGCATCGCGGCGGGCGTCGCCGCGCGCAACAGCAACGCCGGAATCGCCGGAGTCATGCTGGGCCAACATCTGGCCGAGCGAAATCTCATGGCCTTCTCCCGCACGCAGGAGGCGTCCGCCGATCAGGCCGGACTGTCTTACATGGAGCATGCGGGCCTGTCGGCCCAGGGCATGCTGACCTTCCTGGAAAAGCTGGGGGTCGGCGAACCGCTGCTGAACGACCGCGACGCCGGATACCGCCTGACCCACCCGTTGACCCGCGAACGCATCGAGGCGGTGCGCAACTTCATCGAAAAATCCCGCTTCACCAAAATCCCCACCCCGGCCAGCGTGAACGAGGATTTCCGCCGCATCCAGGCCAAGCTGTCGGCCTATCTCGACCCGCTGGGCGCGCTGCGCCGTTACAAGGCCGACGACCGCAGCCCGGTCGCCCGCTATGGCCGCGCCTACGCCTATTTCCGCCAGGGCGACGTGAAGCAGGCCGCGCCGCTGGTCGATGGGCTGATCGCCGAGGAGCCGAAGAACCCCTATCTGCACGAGATGAAGGGCGATCTGATGCTGCAAACCGGGCGCGCCGTTGACGCGGTCGCCCCCTACCGCAAGGCGGTGGAGTTGGCCGGGACCGAAGCGGGCGTGATCCGCGTCTCGCTGGCCCACGCCCTGTTGGAGCAGCATGATCCGAAGCTGGCCGACGAGGCGCTGAAAAACCTGCAAATCGCCTCAAAGTCACAAGCCCAATCGGCCTTCCTCTGGCGTTTGACGGCGCAAGCCTGGAGCATGAAGAACAACCCCGGCATGCTGGCTTACTCGACGGCGGAAGAAGCGCTGGCGCGCGGCGATCTGCCGATGGCCAAGGCGCAGGCCGAACGCGCCGAGAAACTCCTGCCCGCCGGGTCGCCCGGCTGGCTGCGCGCGCAGGACATCCGAGGGCAGACGGGGGCTTTGGACAAGCCGAAGTGAGGGGTGGATCGCGTTGGGAGTCTTGGATGACGGGATGTCGTGCTGAGTTTATGGAGTGACACCGATGAACACAGATGGACACAGATAAAAAGAGACACAGATGAATGATAATTGATGATGTTTTCTCCGGCGCGCCGCCGGTCGAATGACTGTCATCATTCTTCATCTGTGTTTGTCTGTGTCCATCGGTGTCAAAATCCTTCGGCGCCCACACGTCACGCAACGGTCATCCAACCGACCAACGCCCGTCACTCACAGTTGCTATTCCGCCAGGAACGATCATCCGTACGGCCGGATGTGCCCTTCCTCTTGCGGAAAGCCTGTCCCATGCTCACCCACCGTCACCTGCGTGACGCTCTGTGCGCCACGGCGGTTCTCGCCCTTCTGTCGGCGGCCCCCGCTTGCGCGGACGACGCCACCCGTTTTCCCGCCACGCTGGCCGGTCACGCCGCTTTGTCCGCCACGACGCTGGTTCAAGCCCCGGCGGACGCCGGGCCGCTGTTCGCCACCGCCGGGAAATTCACCGCCCCGGATCGCAAGCGGGTCGAGGCGGTCGGCAGCCTGATCGCCACCTCCTTCGCCGCCGATCCGAAGGCCCCGCGCCAGACTGAGATTGGCTTGCCGGTCGCCGGACAAGCGGTCCAGGGCTTTTCCGCCGTCGTGCCGCAGGGCAAGGATGTTTTCCTGACGCTGACCGACAATGGGTTCGGCTCGAAGGTCAATTCGGTGGACGCGCTGCTGATGGTCCATCGCGTGAAGGCCGATTGGGCGACCGGCGCGCTGAACCGCGAAAACACGCTGTTCCTGCGCGACCCGAACAAGAAAGTTCCCTTCGCCATCGTCAACGAGAACACGACCAGCCGCTATCTGACCGGCGCCGATTTCGATCCGGAATCATTGGTGGTCCAGAACGACCGCCTGTTCATCGGCGACGAGTTCGGCCCTTACATTCTGGAGCTGGACCGCGACGGCGTGGTGCTGGCGGCGCATGAGACGCTGGTGGACGGCAAGCCCGCCCGCTCGCCCGACCATTACCGCAACGGCGGGCTACCCAACATCCCCGGCACGGTATCCTTCGAGGTTCGCCGTTCGCGCGGGTTCGAGCCGATGGGCGTGTCGCCCGACGGCCAGACCCTGTATCCGGCACTGGAAGGCCCGCTGTGGAACGCCGAGGCCAAGGGCTTTGAGAACAAGGACGGGCGCCTCTACACCCGCGTTCTGGAGTTCGACGTCGAAAAGCGCGCCTACACCGGGCGCTCGTGGAAATATCTGCTGGAGGACAACGCCAACGTCGTCGCCGACCTGGCGATGATCGACGCGGGCAGCGCCTTGGTGATTGAGCGCGACGACACCACCGAAGGCGCGAAGTCCCAGGCCTGCAAGGGCGAGATAAAGCCCGATTGCTTCAACGCCCCGGCCAATTTCAAGCGGATCTACAAGATCGACATCGCCGGCGCCGACGCCGACGGCTTCGTCCGCAAGATCGGCTACATCGATTTGACCGACATCGCCGACCCCGACCACAAGGCGCGGATCGGTGAGTCGTCCGACCGTTTCGTCATGCCCCATCTGGGGCCGGAGGGCGTCGGGATCGTGGACGCCGAGCACATCGTCGTGGTGAACGACAACAACCTGCCCTATTCGACCGGCCGGACCATCGGCAAGGCCGACGGCGACGAAATCGCCCTGCTGAAGGTTGGGGAGTTGTTGCGCGCCCGCTGATTGCGCTTGTTCCGCTGCAAGTGTCGGTACAGTGTGGGCGGCTTTCGTCGTCTTCGGAGACCGCCCACCATGCCGTCGCTGTTCCGTTCCGCCCTTCTCGCGCTGCCCGTCGCCGCTTTGGCCCTGACCACCACGGCCCTGACGTCGGCGACGGCGCAGGCCCAGTCGGCGGCGATGGACGACGCCCAGCGCGCCGCCATCGAGACCGTGATCCGGGACTATCTGATGAAGAACCCGGAGGTCATCCTCCAGGCCGTCGAGTCGCTCCAGCAGCGCGAAAAAGTTGCGGAAGCGGAACGAGCCAAGAAGGCTTTGGCCGAAAACCAGCAGGCTCTGACCCACAACGCCGCCGACCCGGTGGCGGGCAACCCGCAGGGCGACGTGACGGTGGTCGAGTTCTTCGATTACCAGTGCGGCTATTGCAAGGCCGTCCAGGCCGACGTCCAGCGGCTCATCAAGGACGACGGCAAGCTGCGCTTTGTCTTCAAGGAGCTGCCGATCCTCGGCCCGGCGTCGGTCATCGCGTCCAAGGCGGCCTTGGCCTCGCGCGCGCAGGGCAAATATCTGGAATTCCACAACGCCTTGATGGCCCAGCGCGGCCAGATCGACGAGGACGTGATTCTGCGTCTGGCCAAGTCGGTCGGCCTCGACACTGACCGTCTGAAAAAGGACATGGAAAGCCGCGAGGTCCTGTCGGCGATCGCCGCCAACCAGACTCTGGCCGAAAATCTCGGCATCCACGGCACGCCGGGCTTCGTCTTCGGCGGTGATCTGGTTCCCGGCGCGATCAAGCTGGACGAGATGAAGCGTCTGGTCGCCACCGCGCGCAGCAAGAGCTAAAAAGGATCATTCCATGTCCGGAATGGAAAATCCTCCCAAGATCGTCGTCTTCGACATCGGGCAGGTGCTGATCGAATGGGATCCGCGCCACCTCTACCGCGACCTGTTCGACGGGTATGAGGATCTGATGGAGGATTTCCTCGACAATGTCTGTTCCCCCGCCTGGAATCTGGAGCAGGATCGCGGGCGCCCCTGGGCCGACGCGGTGGCGCAACTGACCGCCGAGCACCCGGATTGCGCCGAACTGATCCGCTCCTACGACGAGCAATGGGAACAGATGGTCCCCGGCCCGATCCCCGGCACGCCGGAGATTCTGGCCGAATTGAAGGCGCGCGGGGTTCCGGTCTACGCCATCACCAATTTTTCCGCCGACAAGTTCGCCCTGTCGCAAAAGCGCTTCGACTTCCTGAACGGCTTTGACGGAATCGTCGTTTCGGGGATTGAAAAGGTTATCAAACCGGATCCGAAAATATACCGGATTTTGCTGGATCGTTACGGACTCGACGCGGTGGATTGCCTGTTCATCGACGACAATCCTGACAATGTCGAAAGCGCGCGCGCCGTCGGCATGACGGCGCATCATTTTGCGGGCGCGGAAGCCCTGCGGCGGGATTTGGAAGGGTTCGGGCTGCTGTAACGCCGCCCCCTTCGCTTCGCGGGTTCTTTACTCCGTGACCGCTTCGCGGTCGGCGGCGGAGTTGTAGGCGTAGGTCTTCCAGGTCGGCTCATAGCTGTCGTCGGCCTGGTTGCCCCACACCGCCCAGTTGGGGCGGGCGCCGCGCGCGAACATTTCCAGATAGGGGCCGGGGCTGCACGCCTCGATCAACTCATACTGTTCGTCGGGCTTGCGGCTGTGCTCGCGCTTGCGGGTGCTGATGCAATTGACCTGGGTGCGGCCCGGCGGCAGGGTCCGCGCGTTCTTGCCGCGCACGCCGAACAAAATCAATTCGGTGACGTTGCGAAAATAGAACCCGACGCCGCGCCCGTCCGACCCGCCATCCTTGCGGATCTTGTGCCAGACAAGGTTCGTCTTGTACTCGAACCCCCAGGCGCTCATCACCTGCAAGCCTTCGGGCAGCAGGGCGTTGGGCACCCACAGATAAAGATGCGCGGTGGGGGCGGCGATGTCGGCGACCGGCAGCGCGCAAATATCCTCGATGGTCATGGTGCCATAGCGGGACAGGCGGCGGTGCTCCGGGGCCATCTTGCCGGTGCGGTTGACGAAGCGCCAAGGCGGGTCCGCCATCACGGTGGCGAAACGCCGGTCCCCGGCGAAGGACACGAGATCCGTGGCGGGATCCTGCGCCGTCGTCACCGTCGTCGTCGTGTCGCTCATCGCGTCCTCAAACTTCCTGAATAGCGGACGGCGGAGCCAAACACAGCGGACGCCCCGCCATCGTCTCACCGTTGAAGGGGTGCAAACTCGCACGCAGGCGTCACCCCGTCAACCATCGCTCACCGACCTCTGACTGGTACAAAACGCGTACACCCGGTTAATCGACCGTCGCCTCGACAAAGCGCCGCAACGCCCCGCGATCGGCCACCGTCACCGCCCCGCCTTGGGTGTCCACCCCCGCCGCCCGCAGCTTGGCCAGCGCGCGCGAGAAGGTTTCCGGCTGCATCCCCAAACGACGGGCGACCAGCGCCTTGTCGAACGGCAGGGCGAAGCTGGCCGCCCCCTCCCCTGCCGGGCAGAATCGCAGCAAAAAGGCGGCGACCCGCTGGGGCGCCGGTTGAACCTGAAGCTGCTCAATCTGCGTCACCAGATCCCGCAGCCGAAGCGACAACGACCCCAGCATGCCAAAGGCGATGCGCTCATCCTCACGCAGGCAACGGGCGAAGCCGTCGGCGGTCAGCGTCATCACCCGCCCGTCGGTCACGGCCTCCGCGCAGACCGGGAATTTTCCGTCGGCGAACATCGCCGCTTCGGCGAAGCTTTCCGCCGGACCGATGACGTGAACCACAGCCTCCGCCCCCTCGCGGGTCAGGCGGAACAGCTTCACCCAGCCGTCGAGCAGGACGAAAAAGCGGTCCGCCGGTTCGTCCTGCACGAACAGCGTCGCGCCCCGCGTCACCGCCCGCACCTGCGCCACCCCGACCAACAGCGCCAGCGCCCGATCCGACAGCTTGGCGAACAGCGGGATGGCCCGCAACGTCGCGACGTCCTGCGCCGACAGACTGTGCGGCGGCAGCGGACGGATGGATGGATTGGGCGTTTCGCTCATGTCTTGCTCATGGGCCGGATGATCCCGAGTCGGGGTTGGACAGCGTCAGCGCTTTACTCCCAAAGGGGCGGAACGCCCCACTGCGGGCCAGCATCCACAGATTGATCGTCATCCCCACCGCGTCCGACAGCATCCCCGGAACCGACCCGATGAGGAGACTGTGGGTGAACCAGCAGGGCAAGGCCAGCGCCATGAACAGGCGAAAGCGCGTCACCCCGGTTTGATAACGCGCCACGCTGACCAGCGTCATCGCCAACGCGGCGAACAGCGACAGCCAGCCGGTCCAGGTCATCGCCATCAACCCGGCGATGACCGGCAGAATCATCAGATAGACGATGCGGAAATTCGGTCGCGTCCCCAACGGGATCGCCGCCAGCCCTTGCAGAATGGCCAGCAGATTCAGGGCGGCGGCGGTCAATCCGCCCAACAGCCAAAAATGAATCATGAAGCAGAAGGACGGCGTAAGCTGGGCCAGAAGAATGCTCACCCGCCCGCGAAACAGGGGCCAAACCATGCCGCCCAGCGTGCCGAGATAGCCAATGAGCTGGACCGGAGAGAGAGCGACCGAAAGATCCAGCATCGAACTCACCCATCAGCCGGTGGCTGCGTCGGGCGCAGAACTCTCTGGTCGGCGCCCCGCCACGCTGAACACCGCCGACCCCAGAGACAAAAACGCACGGCGCACCCTTTCGGGACGCCGTGCGCCTAACCCGACGCGAACGCCGGTTAACGCTGGTCCGCCAAAGAGACGCCCGCTCTTACGAACGAAGGGTCTCTTCGGCTTAAACCCAGAGCCGAGACCTTAGAGGTACTCGACCTTGCCAGCTTCCGGACCCTTCTGGCCCTGGCGAACGGTGACGCGCACCTGATCGCCTTCCTGAAGGGTCTGCATGCCCGAGCGGCGCAGCACGTTGACGTGAACGAACACGTCCTTGCCGCCGGTGCTCGGCGTGATGAAGCCAAAGCCCTTGTCGGCGTTGAACCACTTCACGGTGCCGCTGACTTCCTCGCCGCCGCCGCCGGCGTCGTAGCCGCCACGGTCGAAGCCGCCACGGTCATAACCGCCACGATCAAAGCCGCCGCCACCCGCGCCAGCGCGCGGCGGACGGGGGGAGCTTTGCGCCGTGGAGGCGTCAACCGAGTGGATGGAAGCGACCTGCGGTCCCTTGGGACCACGGGCCAGATCGCAGGAGATGGTGGTGCCTTCGTCAAGCGCGTCATAGCCAGCGGCCTGAACCGCAGAGACGTGCAGGAAGGCGTCGGGCGAACCGTCCTCAGGCGACACAAAGCCGAACCCCTTGGTGGGGTTAAACCACTTCACGGTGGCGGTGACGTTGGACTTGGTGATCTCGGGAGCGCGGAAGCCCTGGCGGGGCGGGCGGTCGAACATGTGTCTTCAAGCTCATAGATTGTGCCGAAGATCCTTTGTCACAGGGTTCCGACCATCCGTCAAGCCCGCCAAAAGAAAGAAGGCTGATTCTCTTTAATTTGTCGCAGGCGCCCCGTTGATGCTGCAACGCACACCAACAGTTCGGTATCGACATGATCCCCAAAAATCACGCGCTGCCCAACGGCTGAACGGCTCGCACGTGCATCTGGTCTATATCGGGCCGCGCCACCCCAACTTCAGGCCCATGCTGTCGGTCAAGGATGCCGGGCGCATCCATTTCGCCGAGTCCCAGCCCGAAACCCAGGCTGCCGCCTATCTCCAGCATTGCGACGCGCCGTCCTGCCCCCCGCGACGATCTGGTCAATCTGGCGATCCCGGAAGCGCTGCGGAGCGGCCTTCCGGTCGCCGCAAGCGAGGTCTGCGCGATCCCCGAAACCATCCGCACGACTGGAGCGGCCTGACCGCCAATCTCGCCCGTCTGCGTGAGGCGCCGACGCCTCGCCGCCAACGGACAGGAAAGCCCCACCCTGACCGGCACACAGCCGAACGGCATCGTGACAGGTTTCTGGCTGTCCTGGAACGAGTCGCCAGGACAGCCAAACAGTCGATCATCGCTTGATGCGCAGAATGTGCGGCCAGTCCGAATCGAAAGGCACCACGCCGTCCGACGCGTAGAAGTACAGATTATGGCGTTGTGGATGGATGGTTTCGAAAACCACGACATTTTTAAAGTGCGGCGTCAGAAAGTCGGCCAAATCTTTCTTGGAGCGGAACTCGCGCTCATGCTGGTCAAGATGCTTGCCATCCTCCATTTCGAGCAGAGTGTAGCCGCTCAGGATTCCACCATCGCCCAGTCTCGCCTTGATGCCGTTCATGATCGCGGCGATCTCGTCCTCGGTGAAATGCTCGATAGCGGCATCCCACAGGATGTTGTCGAACTGGCCATCAGGCATCCCAGTCCGGATGTCGGCCTTGACGAAGGAGATGTTGTCAGCCGTGTTGTACTTGCGCGCGTGGGCAAGGGCGCTGTCGTCTAGATCGACGGCGATCACGGATTCCGCGAAGGGCGAGTAGAAGTGAAAGGCGTTGTACCCGTCACCGCAGCACAATTCCAGGAAGCGCCCCCCCCGTTTCAGGGCCAGAACACCATAGACACCACGCTCCATCCACAAGGTCGCCTGAACATGGCGGGTCTGAAAATGCTGGTCGATAAAATGGTCCATCCATTCCGGTTTCGGATCCACCCCC
Source organism: Azospirillum cavernae (assembly GCF_003590795.1). Lineage (GTDB taxonomy): Bacteria > Pseudomonadota > Alphaproteobacteria > Azospirillales > Azospirillaceae > Azospirillum > Azospirillum cavernae. The sequence goes on along the minus strand of NZ_QYUL01000002.1, from coordinate 1,381,706 downwards.
CAGTCATGGAACATTTTCAAGGAGTGAACCGCCGCATTGAAATGACGACCAATCACACAGCTTTGCTCAACCAGTTGAGTGATTTGCTGGGAGGACAGAGCCATATTTGAATAGTCGTAAACTTGTTGCAAATCCCCTTTATGGTGCTCGATCATGGCCTGTAATTTCTGGAGTATCGTGCTGGCTTGCTCCTGTGAGAATTTCTTCATCCAAACCTCTCCAATGCATCCCTAGAGTTGACGATCCTAAACGCCCGCATATCACGACACAGATAAGCGTAGAAATCGGACGCAAACACAAGCCGACAGATCAGAGAAAGAACCCGCGCACCCGCTCGAACACCGATTGTCTGCAAACGCACCGGAACAGACACCTCCGCTTACGCTGCGCCAGGGTCCAGCATCGGGCAATCAGTCTAGCCGCGCGCGTCGCGCCATTGAAGGTCTTGCCGTCCGGCTCGGCCAACGGAGTGTCGAGTCGCAGTCGCTCGTCCAGATCCGGGGGTGGCCAAATGCGATCAGATCGGCGTGGCCGCAGCTCCGCGCCTTGAGGGGATGGCGCGGGTGTAGAGTTGTTGGGCGATCCCCACGTGTACAGCCCCGCGCAGGGGGTGGCGTCCGTGCTCGGAGTCATACCCAATCCATCCAAACCGTGAAAGGCGGGACATGACAGTGCGAAGGGCCGCGCCGGAAACAATGGGGCGCGGTGACGCGCGCCCTCATGGCGGCCATGCGCGCCCGCGCGGGCGAAAGGGCGTTTTCCCTCTCCCCGCGCAGGCCGACGCGTGTGGTTTAGACCGGCTTGACCAGAACGTGACGCTTCTTGCCCGCGCTGAGCTTCACCGCGCTGTCGGCGTTCAGGTCGGCGGCGCTGGCCTTGGCGGCCTCGTCGGACACCGCGACGTCATTCAGCTTGATTCCATTGCCCTTGATGAGACGGCGGGCCTCGCCCTTCGACGCCGCCAGACCTGCGGAGACCAGCAGGTCGACCACGGCGATCCCGGCGTCCAGATCGCTGCGGGCGATCTCGATGGTCGGCAGCCCCTCGGCGGCGGCGCCCTCTTCAAACGCCCGGCGGGCGGTTTCGGCGGCTTCGCGCGCGGCCTCCTCGCCATGGGCCAGCGCGGTGACGGCGTTGGCCAGGATCTTCTTGGCCTCGTTGATCTCGGCGCCGGGCAGGCTTTCCAGCCGGGCGACCTCGTCCAACGGCAGTTCGGTGTAGAGGCGCAGGAAGCGGCCGACGTCGGCGTCCTCGGTGTTGCGCCAATATTGCCAGAAATCATAGCTGCTGAGCTTGTCGCCGGTCAGCCAGACCGCCCCCGCCGCCGTCTTGCCCATCTTGGCGCCCGAGGAGGTGGTGAGCAGCGGCGTGGTCAGGCCGAACAGCTCCGCCCCATCGGCGCGGCGGCCCAGCTCGACGCCGTTGATGATGTTGCCCCACTGGTCGGAGCCGCCCATCTGCAAGGCGCAGCCCAAGCGCCGGTTCAGCTCGACGAAGTCATAGGCCTGGAGAATCATGTAGTTGAATTCGAGAAGCGTCAGCGACTGTTCGCGGTCCAACCGCAGCTTGACCGAATCGAAGCTCAACATGCGGTTGATGCTGAAATGGCGACCGACGTCGCGCAGCATCTCGATGTATTTCAGGCCGTCCAGCCAATCGGCGTTGTTGACCATCACCGCGTCGGTCGGGCCGTCGCCGAAGGTCAGGTAACGGCCAAAGATGCGCTTGATGCCCGCCATGTTGCTGGCGATGACCTCGTCGGTCAGCAACTGACGCGCCTCGTCGCGGCCCGACGGGTCGCCGATGCGGGTGGTGCCGCCGCCCATCAGAACGATGGGCTTGTGCCCGGTCTTTTGCAGCCAGCGCAGCATCATGATGGGCAGCAGGCTGCCGACATGCAGGCTGTCCGCCGTGCAGTCGAAGCCGATATACGCGACGATCGGCCCCTTTTGCGCCCGCTCGTCCAAGGCGGCGAGGTCGGTGCATTGATGGATGAAGCCACGCTCTTGCAGCGTGCGCAGAAAATCCGAGGAGGGGGGCGTCGTCATGGTGGCCGCAATCCGGCTGTCGTTGGAAAGAAATGGTCGCGTCTGTTACCATGGAACGTCCACAGCCTCAATCGGCGCGGGCGGCGGGGGTGGATCGCCCCTTGCCGCTCGGCGGAAGGACTCACGATTTTTTTGACACCGATGAACACAGATAAACACAGATTAAAAAGATGAATTTGATTGCTCTGGTTTTCATTTGACAAAAATCTTCAGATACGCCGAATGCGATCAAACATCAAAATTCATCTGTGTTTATCTGTGTTCATCGGTGTCAAAAAACAGAACTCAACCACCACTCACCTTTGATCGACGGAGCACCCCATGACCATCCGCACGGTGATCGGGCTGATGAGCGGAACCTCGATGGACGGCGTTGACGCCGCCTTGCTGCGCACCGACGGGATCGCGCGGGTGGAGCCGATGGCGTTCGTCACCATCCCCTATGAGGATGATTTCCGCGCCGCTCTGCGCGGCTGTCTGGGCGGCAAAGGGCCGGTGGCGGAGGTGGAGCGCGCCTTGACCGACGCCCACGCCGATGCGGTGCGCCATGTGCTGGACAAGGCCGGAGTCGCCCCCGCCTCGGTCGATCTGATCGGCTTTCACGGCCACACCATCCACCACGCGCCCGACCAGCGGCGGACCTGGCAGATCGGCGATGGCGCGCGGCTGGCCGCGTCCACCGGCATCGCCGTGGTCAACGACTTCCGCAGCGCCGACGTGGCGGCGGGCGGTCAGGGCGCGCCGCTGGTCCCCCTGTTCCACCGCGCGCTCGCCACCGGATTGCCGCGCCCGCTGGGGGTGCTGAACGTCGGCGGCGTCGCCAACGTCACCTGGGTTGGGCCGACCTGGGTTGGGGAAGACGGGAACGGCGCCGTCGTCGCCTGCGACACCGGGCCGGGCAACGCGCTGATCGACGATTGGGTGTTGCGCCACGGCGGCGGGCGTTTCGACGCCGACGGCGCGCTGGCGGCGGCGGGACGGGTGGATTCGGCGGCGCTGGCGGCCCTGCTCTCCCACCCCTATTTCAGCCTGCCGACGCCGAAATCGCTCGACCGTGACGCCTTCGACCCGGCCCCGGTCGCCGGTTTGGCGCTGGCCGATGGCGCGGCGACGCTGACCGCCTTCACCGCCGAATCGGTCGCCCGCATCGTCCCGTATCTGCCCGCCGCCCCGGTCGGTTGGCTGGTGTGCGGCGGCGGGCGTCGCAACGCCACGCTGATGGCGATGCTGGCCGAACGGTTGGGCGCGCCGGTGGCGGCGGTCGAATCGGTGGGCTGGGACGGCGACGCGCTGGAGGCGCAGGCCTTCGGCTATCTGGCGGTGCGCAGCCGCCTGGGTCTGCCGCTCAGCGAACCGGCGACCACCGGCGTGCCGACGCCGACGACCGGCGGGCGTTTCCACCCGCCGCCATCCACGCCAACTGGCGTGGCGGCGGCGTAACAGCGTTACAGCGGCGCGCCGTCCAGCAGGGCGGCGACCGCCTGGGCCTGATCGACGGCGGCGAAGCGGGTGGTCCGCTCCAGCGCGTCGTTCAGGCGGCGGTGATACTCGGCGCGCGGGATTTCCTCCGCCCCGAAATGGCTGAGATGGTCGGTGACGAATTGGGTGTCGAGCAAGGTGAAGCCCGCCGCCCGCAGCCGCGCCACCAGATGGACCAGCGCCACCTTGCTGGCGTCGGTCTCGCGGCTGAACATGCTTTCGCCGAAATAGGCCGCGCCAATCGACACGCCATACAACCCGCCGACCAGCCGCCCATCGAGCCAGCATTCCACGCTGTGGGCGAATCCGGCCTGGTGCAGTTCGGTGTAAAGCCGGACGATGTCCTCGTTGATCCAGGTCTTGGGACGGTCATCCGTGGTTTCGGCGCACAACTCCATCACCGTGCGGAAGGCGCTGTCAAAGCGCATCTCGAACAGGCCGCGCCGCACCGTCTTGCGCAGGCTGCGGGCGACGTGGAAGCGGTCGAGCGGCAGAACGCCGCGCCGCTCCGGGTCGAACCAGTGAAGCTCTTTCGAGTCGGCGCTTTCGGCCATTGGGAAAATCCCGGCGGCGTAGGCGCGCAGCAGCAGCGGGGCGGAGAGGGTGAACATGCCCCCACTATAGCCACAGCCGGGCCACCCGGCGACAGCGCATCCTCGCCCTCATTGATCGCGCGGACATTGATGCGAACAGGTGATGTCGCACCAACCTCCATAGGAGATGGTCCATCAGTTCCGAACCGCCAGCATTCCTTCCGCCAAGCACCGAAACGCTTCAACGGCCTTTTTGAGCACATCCTGCGGATGGTCGTTTGCTGCAATCCAGAGCGCGGCGTTGAGGGCGGCTCCGCTCAAAAGACGGGCCGCCGCCTCCGCGTCGATTGGCTTGATGATTCCTTGCGCCATCAGGTCTTCGACCTTCCGCACCGTCGCCTGAAGGCAATTGCTCTGGCTCGGCCACTGCGACGGATCGCCAAGAACGGCGGGACCATCAAGCAAAACGATGCGTTGAACCTCTGGCTTCAGCGCCATTTCGATATAGGCGACGCCCTCCGCCATCAACGCGTCCCAGCCATTGTCGGCTCGACTGCCGACCGCCGCCGCATGGGCCGCCATTTCTCCGTCAATCTGATTGACCACGGCCAGCAACAGCCCCCGTTTGTCGCCAAAATTATGATACAGCGCGCCCCGCGTCAGCCCCACCATGGCCGTCAGGTCATCCATTGAGGTGGCTGCGTAGCCTTTTTCAGCAAAGACGTGACGCGCCGCTGAAATCAGCTTTCCGCGCGTTTCCTCCATCATTTTGGAGCGTCGCTCACCCGCCATGCTCGTCTCCTTTCAGCGCGCGCACGCGCCGCACACCCATTGACATACGCTCCGTATGAGAGATAGGTTCACATACGAGGCGTATGTAACATTGCTCGCCCATCCTGAAACCATGCGACCGATCAATCCATGCTGGCGTCGTCCCACCCGACCGGCTCCTGCGGAGCCGGTCGTGCCCGCACAACGCTCGCAACAGACTTAGGAGTTGATGAATGACCCAACGCGAAGCCGTCTTTCCAGCCAACGAAGGCCGACACGCTCTTTACAACATGCATCGCTATTCCGCAGCCATTCGGTCTGGAGACCTTCTGTTCATATCCGGTCAGGTCGGCAGCCGAGAGGGCGGATCGCCTCATCCAGATTTCGAAGGTCAAGTGCGCCTTGCTTTTGAAAATCTCAACAATGTCCTCAAGGCCGCCGGTTGTTCGATGCAAGACGTGGTGGACGTCACAACGTTTCACACCGACCCGGCCAATCAGATGGAGACTGTTATGGCCGTGCGTGAGGAGATGATCGGTGATCCGCCCTATCCAAACTGGACTGCGGTCGGCGTAAACTGGCTGGCGGGATTCGATTTCGAGATCAAGGTGATTGCCCGCATCCCAAAATCCGCCTGACTTTAGCGACGAGAAAGGCCCTTCCCGAAAGAACGGCCTTTCCCGTGCTCCAGCAGACGGCGAACGCAGGTCACTATGAATTTCCCCGACGGCGCCCTTGCGGCGCGCATCGCGGTTGTGGATTATGCAATGATTGGACGCATTGCTTGGGGAAACTGCCGTCATGCGGAAACACGCCGCGTTGTTCATGTCCGCTTTGGTTGCCGCGCTGTTCGCCGCCAGCCCGTCCTGGGCGCAGAAGCGGGCCGAGCCGGGAAGCTTCGATTATTACGTGCTGACCCTGTCCTGGTCGCCAACCTATTGCGCGCGGGCCAAGGGAACGCCCGACCCCGACCAATGCGGGGCCGACCGCAAGTTCGGCTTCGTCGTCCATGGGCTGTGGCCGCAGAACAAGGACGGCGGCTATCCGGCCTCCTGCACCCGCGACCGGAGCCTGCCCAAGGCGGTGGTCGATCAGACCATGCCGGTGATGCCCAGCGTCGGGCTGATGGTGCATGAGTGGAGCAAGCACGGCACCTGTTCGGGCCTGAACGCCACGGATTATTTCGCCAAGCTGCGCGCCGCCCACGCCAAAATCGCCGTTCCCGACGGGTTGAAGACCCCCGGCGCCACCGTTCCGGCCATGCAGGTGGAGCGGCTGTTTCTGGAGGCGAACCCCGGCCTGACAGCGGAAGGCGTGGCGGTGGTCTGCTCCAAGCGCGACGTGTCGGAGGTGCGGATCTGTCTGGACAAGGATCTGGGATTCGTGGCTTGCGGCCCGAAACTGGTGGACCGCTGCCGCGACCGCAGCGCCGTCCTGTCGGCCAACCCGGCCCCGCCGCCGCCGCCGCCGCCCGCGAAATAACCGGCGCGTCCTGAAACCATCGGCGCGGGCAACATTCCCATCGCGCCGCCGCCCGCGCCGTTGTAGGAGGAAGGCCGAAGCCGCAACACCCGCAGGAGCGTTCCGCCATGGACATCGGCGTCCCCTATCGCGATCTCGGCGCCATCGACGTGTCGGGGCTGACCGCGCTGGTCGCCGGGCTGGACGACGCGGCGTGGAACCGCAACACCTTCCGGCAAGAGGCGCTGGCCGCGAAAAACCACGAGGCCAGCCGCGCCATCGTCTATTGGCACGAATGGGACATCCAGGCCAATTCGCTGGGCTTTCCCTATATGGAGCAGCTCGTCGCCCGCTGGGCGCGGGCCAAGGGCCTGCCGCTCGCTCCCTTTTTGCCGGTCGAGGCCATCGTCACCGACATGGGCCGCGTCTACGCCTTTCCCGATTGGGTTGGCGTGCGCGACGTGATGACGCCGGTGATTGAGCAGGTGGTGGAACGGTTGGGCTGCGGGCGGGCGGTGGTGACGCGGCTGGCGCTGGTGTCGCTGGCCCCGAAGGTGAAGATCACCCCGCACATCGACGGCCAGCCGATGGCGACCAAGGCCCACCGGATCCACATCGCCCTGACCGACAGCCCAAAGGTGACGTACCGCATCGGCAGCCGCGATTTCACCATGAAGCGCGGCCACGCCTATGACTTCAACAACCGGCGCAAGCACGCGGTGGAAAACCGGGGCGACAACGACCGGATCAACCTGTTCCTGGACGTCTACCCGAACCCGGCCTTTTCCATGCGCGCCGACGTGCTGAGCGTCTGACCCTCGACATCAGCGGGACATCACCGCTCGTGCAGGCCCCCCGACGCGGGCCGCTCCGGCTCGGACGGCGCGCTCTTTGACGGGATCGACGGGCCGCCTTCACCCAGGAAGAACAGATTGCGCAGAAAGCCCGGCGCCAGAATGGCCAGCGGGTTCACGCTGACGTCGGGGTCGGACAGCCGCCCGCGCACCCGCCAGGTGGCGGAGAAAATCCCCTGCCCCTCGCCGCCGCTCAGCAGATCGCCCAGCAGCGGGATTTGCCCGACCAACCGATTCAGCCCATAGATCGGCACGATGGTGCCGCGCAGATTGGCGGTTTCACGATCAAGATCGACGTCCCCCTCCAGCGTCAGCCCCAGGGCCGAACCGGAGGTGCGCAGATCGGCCAAACTCAATTTTGGCCCTTGTTTGCGGAAATTGGCCGACATCCGCCCGAAATTCACCCCCTTGCCGCCTTCGAGAAATTCGGCGAAGCCCGAGGGCGAAATGGCGTTGAGCAAACGCGCCAGAACCGGCACGTCGATCAGGGTGTAGTCGAGGATCTCGGCCTGCCCCTCGATCGGCGAATCGGCGCGCGGCTCGGTCGTCCGCCCGGTGACGCGCAGCCGCCCGCCGCGCACGCGGTCGTTGATGTCCATGGCGCTGAGCGCCGCGCCCAGATCCTCGGCCCGAATCGCCACGTCGAACAGCCCCTTCGCGCCGGGCTTGTAGGACAACGACACCGCGCCGCCTTGGCCCGGCCCGCTGCGCCCTGTGACGTCCAGCAAGGTCCAGGCGACGGCGTCGCGCCGCACGGTCCCGGCGACCTGCCGCAAGCGCCGCCCGTCGCCGAACACCACCGAATTGAGCTTCAGCTCCAAATCCAGCGGTGTTTTCTTGGTGTCGGGCGGTTCAGGCGGCGGCGGCGGTTGGCCCGGTTCGCCCTTGCCCATCAGCTTGCGCGCGTCCAGGCTCTCGCCGCTGATGGTTCCGGCGTAACCGACCGGCGTCGTCCCGCTTTTCGGACGCACCGTCACGTCGGCCCGCAGATCGGTCTGCCCGACCTTCAACGACGGAACCACCACGCGCGCCACCCGGCGGCCACCGTCGGCCAACTCCAAAGTCGCCTGCGCCTTCAGCCCCCCGGCGTCCACCGTCAGGCCGCTGATCCGGGTTGGCCGGTCCTTGTTGAACTCCAACGTCAGCTTGCCGGTTCCCGGCTGGCCCGGCGGCTTCTCCCACCCCAGTTCGGCGATGGAGAGCCGCGTTTTTTCCAGATTCATCGTGGCGCCCAGCGCCAGCTTGTGGTTGCGGTCCACGGTGAACAGGATGTCGGCTCCCATCGGCCCCAACACCCGGTCTTCCAAATCAATGCCGTGGCTGCGCAAATCGGCGGCGTCGACGTTGCCCTTCACCGCGATGCGCGTGCGCGGCCCGCGCCCGAGCGATTCGAAGGATTCCTTCCAATCAATGTTGACCGGAATTCCGTCCAGCTTGGTGGTTCCCTTGATCGCCATCGCCTTGAGGTCGAGCGCCAGCGACAGCTCGCCGTCCGTCGCGTTCATCCCCGCCGCGACCTTCTCCACCCCGACGCCACGCATCCGCCCGACGACGTCCAAATTCAGATCGTCAAAGGTCAGATCGGCCAGCAGCGGAAAGGCGAAATGCAACTGCGCCTCGGCGGTTCCCTGCGTGCGTTTGGGATCCAACTCCAGCTTGCTGGGATAACCCAACGGCGGGGTGTCGAGCAGGGTGAGAATGGAGCGCACCGGGCCAGAAACCGGGATGCGGATGTCCATCGTCTCCTTGCCGGTCTCCAACCCGGCGATCACCACCACGCCGTCGCCAACGTCGATGTCGCCGACGCGCCCGCCCTTGGTCTGAATGCTGAAAATTTTGCCGTCGGTCGTCGCCTCCATCGCCGCGCCGGTGGCGGGCGGCAGATGGTGGAAATAGCGCACGCTGGCGTTCTCGCCGCGCAAAACCGCGCCGAATTGCGTCAGGTCCGCCGCCCCTGGGTTGGCCAGCGGCACGGTCAGCGCGGCGGTCGCCGTCGCCTCCGTCACCACCCCGGCGGCGACGTTCTGCGTCACCCATTCGCGCGCGTTGGCGCCGACCGGCTTGGGCCAATAATGGGCCAGATCGTCCAACGGCACGCCGCGCGCCGTCACCGACGTGTTGACCGAGGCGATGCCGCCGCGCTCGCTCACGCTCGCCTTGCCCTCGATTCGCGGGCCGGTCGCCGCGTCGCCCAGGGCAAGCGCCAGACGGTCGATCTCCAAACGGCTTTCGACTCCGCTGTCCGCGCCCCGCGCGCCGTGCAGCCGCAACTCCGCCGAGGCCACCGGCAGGGGGCGGTCGAACAGGTCGGCGCGGCGGACCTCGCCCGCTCCGGCGGTGATGGCCAGACGCCCGCTCAGCGGCTCGAAATTGCGGTCGAGCGCGACCTCCGCCTCGCCCGACAGCGGCAGCGCGGCGGCGGCGAGCGGGGCCAGCGCCGGGACGAGACCGGCCAAGCGGTCGGGCCGCAGGTTGGTCAGGCCCAGGGCCGCGTTCAGGACGCGGTCGGGACCGTGCGTTCCGGTGATCGAGACTGTCGTCGTCTGGCTTGGCCCGACCGGGTTGGGCCTCGTCAGCGTCAGCGTGGCGTTGCCGGTTCGCGTGTCGTCGCGCTCCGTCACCGCGCCTTGCGCGGCGAGGGTGAGCGCGTCCTCGCCCGCCAGCGTCAGCGACAGCGCGTCGAGCGTCACCGCGCGCCCGCTCAGATCCAGCAAGCCACGCGCGCTCATCCCCGCCACGGCGTAGGGCTGCGGGCGCAGCGGCGCGACGGTCACGCGCCCCGCCCCGCCCTTCAGATCAAAGGCGATGCGGGTTGGCCGGAAACCGTCGTCGAGTTTGGCCTCCGTCCGCCCGCTCACCGGGACCTCCACCGCCGCCAAGGGGGCCAGCGCCGGGCCGAAAGACGCCAGCGACGCCGGGTTCAGCCCATCGAACGCGACGATCAGTTCGGTGGCGGCGTCGCCGTTGCGGTAGCTGCCGCTGGCGTCCACCGTCACCGGGCGGTCGCCGTCCTGTTGCGAAACGTCCAGCGTCAGCCGCGCCTTGCCCTCCGTCCCCCGCGCGTCGCGGTTCAGGACGATGTCGGCGCGCTTGGCGTGCCAGGACAGGCCCAGCATCCGGTTGACGACGGTCAGATCGGCCCCCGTCACCGACAGGCGGCGCAACGCCCCCATCGGGCGGTTCAGATCCGGCGCGCCGCGCAGGCTGGCCAGCAACTCCCGCATCGGATCGGTCTGCTCCGCCTCCAGAACGTCAGGCTTTTCCGGATCGATGGGAGCGGGCGCCGACCGCACGTCAAACGCCAAACTGCCGTCGGCGCGCCGCAGCACCGTCATGCGCGGGCGGACCAGATCGAGCCGCGTCGGCGCCAGCTTGCCCAGAAACAGCCCGGGAATGGAAAAGCCGATGCCCATCTCCGGCGCGGCGGCCAGTTCCGCCCCATCGGCGTTCACCACCCGCACCCGGCGCGCCCGCAAATCAATCCGTCGCGGCCCGGCCCCAACCTCGCCCACCGAGTCCTCGGCTTCGAGAGACAGCACCAATTCGCCAACCTGGGCGACAAAGCGCCCGTCGGGGTCGCTCAGCGCCTCTTCGACCATCGGAATGAAGGGGTCGAGCGCGATGGGTCCCTGCGTCAGACGCCAGACGAACAGCCCCACCGCCGCCGCGACGACGACGGCGGCCCCGGCGGCGGTCAGCCCCAAAATCTTTGCGGTCCGCCTTATCACGCGGGCCACCGTCCAGCGGCGATGACGGCAGAGATGACGGCGGCGCCCCGCGACGCCCCGGCGCGAGAAAACGCCCAATTGACGCAACCCGCCAAGCCGTGCAGGTTTTTGCCCATGATTTGTGCAGGAAAGCCGACCACCATGCCCTTCGCCACGCTCGCCGCCGCGACCTTCCCCCAGCCCTTCGACCCGGCGCAAGCCGCCCTGGGGTTGGAGCGATGGCGCCAACAGGCCGCGTCGTCCGCCGATCCCGACCTGAAGGGCTGGGCCGAGGGCTTCGCCGACTCCGCGCCGGGCCGCGCGTTGATCGACGCCGTGTGCGGCAACAGCCCGTATCTCAGCCTCAACCTGTCACGCGAATTGCCCTTTGTCCGTCGGGTGGTGGAGGACGGATTCGCCCCCACCTTCGACCGGCTGATGACGATTCTGGAAACGGAGCACGCGCAGGAACGTTCCATGGATCGGCTGATGGCCGCGCTGCGGATCGCCAAGCGGCGGGCGGCGCTGCTGATCGCGCTGGCCGACATCACCGGGGCCTGGACGCTGGAGCAGGTCACGGGCGCGCTGTCGGAAACCGCCGAAACAGCCGTGCGGCTGGCCGCCGCGCATCTGCTGCGGCGGGCGGGGGAAGCGGGGACGTTGACGCTGCCGGATGCGGAGCGTCCATGGGTTGGCTCGGGCCTGATCGTTTTGGGCATGGGCAAACTTGGCGGGCGCGAACTCAACTATTCCAGCGATATCGACCTGATCGTCCTGTACGACGACGCCGTTGTGAAGACGCCCCAGCCGGACAATCTCGCGCGGACGTTCATCCGTCTCGCACGGGATCTTGTCCGCATTATGGATGAACACACCAAGGACGGCTACGTCTTCCGCACCGATCTGCGGCTGCGCCCCGATCCGGGCGCGACGCCGCTCGCCGTCTCCGTCTCGGCGGCGGAGGTCTATTACGCCAGCGTCGGTCAGAATTGGGAGCGGGCGGCGATGATCAAGGCCCGCGTCGTGGCGGGCGATTTTGAGGCCGGGGCGAATTTCCTGCGCTATCTCGAACCCTTCATCTGGCGGCGCAATCTGGATTTCGCGGCGATCCAGGACATCCATTCGATCAAGCGCCAAATCAACGCCCACAAGGGCCACCGCGAGGTGACGGTCAACGGCCACGACATCAAGGTCGGGCGCGGCGGCATCCGCGAGATCGAGTTTTTTGCCCAGACCCAGCAGTTGATCTTTGGCGGGCGCGACGCCCGCGTGCGCGTCGCCCCCACCCTGCGCGCCAATCAGGCGCTGTGCGACATCGGGCGGGTGCCGCAAACGGCGGTGGACGAGTTGGCGGAGGCTTACAATTTCCTGCGCCGGGTCGAACACCGCATCCAGATGATCGACGACCGCCAGACCCACCGCATCCCGGTCGAGGATTCGGGCGTCGCCCATCTCGCCACATTCCTTGGCTACGCCGATCCCGCCGGTTTCCGCGCCGATCTGCTGGCCCGGCTGGGCCGGGTCGAGGATCGTTACGCCGAATTGTTCGAGGAAGCGCCGTCGCTGTCCGGCCCCGGCAATCTGGTCTTCACCGGCACCGACGACGACCCCGGCACGGTGGAGACGCTGACCGGCATGGGCTATGGCGACGCCAGCCGGGTCATCGCCGTGGTGTCGTCCTGGCACCGGGGCCGCTACCGCGCCACCCGCTCGCCCCGCGCGCGCGAGCTGCTGACCGAGTTGACACCCACCTTGCTGACGGAGCTGGCCAAGACCCCGGCCCCCGACACCGCGTTGATGAATTTCGACGGCCTTCTGGAAAAGCTGCCCGCCGGGGTCGGCCTGTTCTCGCTCTTCGTCGCCAACCCCTGGCTGATGGAGTTGGCCGCCGAGGTGCTGGGCACCGCGCCGCAACTGGCCGCCACCCTGTCGCGCAACCCCTCGCTGCTCGACGCGGTGATCTCGCCCGACTTCTTCGATCCGCTGCCCAGCAAGGACAGCGGGCTGGCCGCCGATTACGCCCGCGTCATCGGCGCGGCCCGCGATTTTGAAGACGCGCTGACCCTGTCGCGGCGCTGGACCAACGACCAGCGCTTCCGCGCCGGAACCCACATCCTGCGCGGCATCACCGACGGCGACCGCTGCGGCGCCTTCCTGGCCGACCTCGCCGACATCGTCGTTCCCGATCTGGCCGCCCGCGTGGAGGCGGAGTTCGCCGCCCGCCATGGCCGGATTCCCGGCGGGGCCTGGGTGGTGGTGGCGATGGGCAAGCTGGGCAGCCGCCAATTGACCATCACGTCCGACATCGACCTGATCGTGATCTACGACGTGCAGGGCGGGGCCAAGATGTCGGACGGGGCGAAACCCCTGTCGCCGAACGAGTATTACATCAAGCTGACCCAGCGCCTGACCAACGCCATCACCGCGCCGATGGCCGACGGGCGGCTGTACGAGGTGGACATGCGGTTGCGCCCGTCGGGCAACGCCGGGCCGCTGGCCACCGCGCTCGACGCCTTCCTGAACTATCAGGCGACCGACGCCTGGACGTGGGAGCAGATGGCCCTGACCCGCGCGCGGGTGATCGGCGGCGATCCGGCCCTGGCCGAGCGGGTGGCCGCGTCCATCCGCGCCGTGCTGACCGCGCCGCGCGATCCCGACAAGCTTCTCTGGGACGTCGCCGACATGCGCCGCCGGATCGACAAGGAGTTCGGGACCAAGAATCCCTGGAACGTCAAATACGCGCGCGGCGGCCTGATCGACATCGAGTTCACCGCGCAATATCTGCAACTGCGCCACGGCCATGACCGGCCCGAGATTCTGCACATCGGCACCGCCAAGGCCCTGCGCAACGCCGCCCGCACCCGCGCGCTGGCCCCCGAGGTGGCGGCGGAGTTGGAGGCGACCCTGCGACTGTGGCGGCGGGTGCAGGGATTCCTGCGCCTGACCACCGCCGGGGTTCTTGATCCCGACCAAGTGTCCCCCACCCTGCTGGCCGGGCTGGCGCGCGCCGTTTTCCCCGACCGCGACCCCGTCCAGAATCCGGGCAAAAATCCGGCGGCGGTTGACTTCGGCGAACTGGACACCACAATCCGCTCCATCGCCGCCCGCGCCCATGGCCATTATGTCGCCCTGGTCGAGGAACCGGCGTCGCACATCGCCCCGCCCGCCTCTCAACAGGACCAGAAACTGCCATGAGCGTTGACGTCGGAACCACCGCCCCGGACTTCACCATGCCGACCGACGGGGGCGGCAGCGTCACCCTGTCGGCCCTGCGCGGCAAGCCGGTGGTGCTGTATTTCTACCCGAAGGACGACACGTCGGGCTGCACCTCCGAAGCTTGCGGCTTCCGCGACCAGTTGCCGGATTTCTCCGCCGTGGACGCGGTGGTGATCGGCGTGTCGAAGGACAGCGTCGCCAGCCACGACAAGTTCAAGGCGAAGTATGAGCTGCCCTTCGCCCTGGCGTCGGACGTTGACGGCAGCGTGTCGGACGCCTATGGCGTTTGGGTGGAAAAGAGCATGTATGGCCGCAAATACATGGGCCTGGAGCGCGCCACCTACCTGATCGACAAGGACGGCGTCGTCCGCAACGTCTGGCGCAAGGTGAAGGTGACGGGCCATGTCGCCGCCGTGCTGAAGGCGGTTCAGGCGCTGTAAGGGCGCAGCCCTCATAACAATCGCTTGAATGGTTGGACACCGAAGAAAGCCCTTCTCCCCTTGCGGGAGAAGGGTTGGGTTGAGGGGTGCAGACGGCTGAAAGCCGTTGGAAATCTAAGATTCTCCCCCCTCACCCCAACCCCTCTCCCGCGAGGGGAGAGGGGCTTGTTCAGCCTTTAGCGGCTCAAACGATTGCCCTGCGTCGCTTGTTTGGGCGCCGGGAAACGTCGCAGGACGGTTTCCCGGTTCCATCCAAGCGGCGCAACCCGGCGCATGACAGTCGGACGGATTGTCGGTAGGCTCAAGCCATCGTCACCATCAGGCCGCTCCGTGCTCCGCCATCTTCTGCTGTTGCTTGCCTGTCTGCCGCTGTTGGCCGGGTGCGGCGTTGACGCCGACCAGGAATTGTTGTGCCGGAAGCTGATCCCGGCCTTTGAAGACGAGTCCTTCACCGGCGTGTCCTCGCGGATGCTGGCCGATGACCCGCGCGCCATCCGGCTGGATTACCAATCCGCCGGGGAGTCCCACTGGATCACCTGCCGATTCGCCGGAAGCTCGACCGAGGCCGGGCGCACCCAACTGGCCGCCGTCGCCACCGACCGCACCGGCTGGCTGTCCGGCATCCGTTACGCCATGCTGGAGCAGTGGATCCGCATCAAGCCGCCGCGCAACGACGCCGCCCCGGCGGCCAGCTTCGTGCGCGGCGTCGAAACGCTGTGGACGCCGTTCCTGTTCCTGCTGCAACAGATCATCAACGCGGCGACGGTGGCCTGCGTCTATGGGCTGCTGGCGCTGGGCTACACGCTGGTTTACGCCATCATCGGCCAGATCAATCTGGCGATGGGCGAATTGACCATGCTGGGCGCGATGATGACGGCGATGGCCGCCGCCGGTCTTGGCATGGCCGGGTTGGCGACCTGGCCGCCCGCCCTGCTGGGGGTGCTGGTTCTGGCGATGGGCTTCACCGCCGTCCAGGGCTGGGCGATGGACCGGCTGGTCTTCCGGCGGCTGCGCGGCGTGCGCTCCCACACCCCGCTCATCATCGCGGTCGGGCTGTCGGTGGCCTATCAGGAGGGGATGCGGCTGCTGCACGGCGCGCGCGACTGGTGGCCGACTCCGGCGCTGGCCGACCGCCATGATTTGGTCGGCGACGGCGCCTTCACGGTGACGGCGCTCTCCTCGCAACTGGCGATCCTTGGCCTGACCGCCGGTCTGTACGCGCTGCTGTGGGGCGTCATCCAGAAAACCGCCTATGGCCGGGCGCACCGCGCCTGCACCGACGATCTGGCGGCGGCGGAGCTGGTCGGGGTGGACGTCAACCGCACCATCGCCGTCACCTTCGCCATCGGCGGCGGGCTGGCGGCGGCGGCGGGATCGGTCATCGCCTTTTATTACGGCGGCGTCAGCTTTTTCACCGGCTCGCTGATCGGCTTCAAGGCGCTGGCGGCGGCGGTGGTCGGCGGCATCGGATCGGTGCCCGGCGCGATGCTGGGCGGGGCGTTGCTGGGCTTGGTCGAGACCTTTTGGTCGGCCTATTTCGTCATCGCCTACAAGGACATCGTGGCCTTCGGGTTGCTGACGCTGTTCCTGATCTACCGCCCGCAAGGGCTGCTGGGCCAACCGCGCGGGCGCGGCGACTGAGCGCAGGGAACCAAGCGGCGGCGCAATACCCCCACGCGAAAGCTTGTCTTTCCTATTGCCCGGCCGCTGCATTAGGGTGCCGCTCCCCAGCGACAAGGCCAGCGAGAAGGAACCCGCGATGTCCGACGATTTGAAATGCCCCCAGTGCAATTCCGAACATGTCTATCAGGACGGCAGCCTGTGGATCTGCCCGGAATGCGCCCATGAATGGAACCCGGACGCGGCGGCCAGCGCCCCCGCCGCCGATGGTTCGGAGATCCGCGACGCCAACGGCAATGTGCTGGCCGACGGCGACAGCGTGACCGTCATCAAGGATCTGAAAGTCAAGGGATCGTCGCTGGTCATCAAGGGCGGCACCAAGGTCAAGAGCATCCGCCTGACCGACGGCGCCAACGGCCACAACATTTCCTGCAAGATCGACGGCGTCGGCGCCATGGATTTGAAGTCCGAGTTCGTCAAGAAAGCCTGACACCCGATTCGGATTGATCGTTCTTTTGTCGATCATCCATGGTCGTCCCCGCTTCCGGCGGGGATGACAGCCTTTGTTCCTGAAGACATCAGAGGACGACCGACTCGCGGCACGGTGTGTTTCACCCGCAAACAGCAGATTTACTGCACCATTTTCAACGACATCAATGAAAAACCCAAAATACCCAGCGACAAAAAACCGCACGGATAAAGGATATAGGCAATATTTGATCCATCCAATCAAGGGCACGCGCAGAGTTTAGTCTCTAAAATATCTTCTATCCTATCTAGCCTGCACTATGCCAGTTACCAATGGTTACAGAAACCTTCTTTGCAGACATGCTACCGTTACAGGGTGGGTGTTCAATGTCCGTGAGAGGGCAGACCATCCGCTCTCAACTGGAGGCAACCATGAAAACGATGCTGATGGCGGCTGTGGCCGCCGCTCTTCTGATGTCCGGCAGCGCCGCGTTTGCGCAGCAAGGTCAGGGGCAAGGTCAGGGGCAAGGCCCTGGATCCGGCAAGGGCGCCGCTCAACACGCGGCCATGATGAAGGCGATGGACACCGATGGCGACGGCAGCGTGTCGCTCGACGAATTCCTGAACGCGCCGCGCGGCAATTCCAAGCAGTCGGCGGACACGATCAAACAGCGCCGAACAGCCCATTTCAAGCAACTTGACCGCAACGGCGATGGCGTCTTGTCGCTCGACGAATTGCCGACGAAGCGGCGTTGAATTCAGCCCATCGGTCATCACAAAAGCCGGATGCGCATGTCCTTCGCGTCCGGCTTTTCGATGCTGGCGAACCGTCTCAAGAAGCGCAGGCGCCAAAACTCATCCCGTCCCGCGCGCGGCCACCGCAACGCCCATGGCCAGCAGGGCGCCCCGCAACGCCGCGACGCTCTCCGCGCTGGTCAAAATCACCGCCGCCTCGTCCGGTGTTTTTCCCATCAGGGGAATGGTGACGCTGGCCTCCTCGACCAGCCGGGCCGACATCACCGTCAGCACCTCCGCCAACGCCGCCCGCGCGTAAGCCGAACGCGGCGAGGCGTGCAGCAGCGCCGTCGGCTTGTCCACCAACTCGCCACTCGCCACCACCCAATCCAACGCGTTCTTCAAGGCGCCCGGCACGCCATGGGCGTATTCCGGGCAGGCGATCACCACCGCGTCCGCCGCGACCAACGCCGCGCGAAACGCCCGCACCGTCGGCAAGGCCGGCTCGCCGTCGCCGCCGTCGTCATCCGGGTTGAACAGCGGCAGACCGCCGACGCCGCGCCCGTCCAGCCCGGCAAAGACCGTAACGGTCACGCCGTCCGGCGCAACCGCCGCCGCCGCCCGCAACAGCGCGCTGTTGGTGGACGCGGCGCGCAAACTGCCGGAAATCGCCAGCACCCGCATGATCGGCTCCTTGCCCCAAGCGCCAAACAGAAAACGGGCGGGAATGTCGCCATCCCCGCCCGCCATCACAACCCAAGCGTCGCCGAAACGACCGAACCCGGCTTACGCCAGATCGCGGACGTCGGACAGATGGCCCGTCACCGCCGCCGCCACGGCCATGCCGGGGCTGACGAGGTGGGTGCGGCCGCCACGGCCCTGACGGCCTTCAAAGTTGCGGTTGGAGGTGGACGCGCTGCGCTCGCCCGGGGCCAGACGGTCGGGGTTCATCGCCAGACACATCGAGCAACCCGGCTCGCGCCACTCGAAACCGGCCTCGACGAAGATCTTGTCCAGACCCTCTTCCTCGGCCTGCTCCTTGACCAGACCCGAGCCGGGGACGACCAGGGCGCGCACGCCCTCGGCGACCTTGCGGCCCTTGGCCAGATCGGCGGCGGCGCGCAGATCTTCAATGCGGCCGTTGGTGCAGGAACCGATGAACACCGTGTCGACCTTGACGCTGGACAGCGGCTGGCCGGGGGTCAGGCCCATATAGGCCAGCGAACGTTCGACGGCGGCGCGCTTGCCCTCGTCGGCGATGTCCGCCGGGTTCGGCACGGTCGCGGTGATCGGCAGCACGTCTTCCGGGCTGGTGCCCCAGGTGACTTGCGGGGCGATGTCGGCGGCGTTCAGCACGATGGTGGCGTCATAGACCGCGCCCTCGTCCGATGGCAGCGTCTTCCAATAGGCGACGGCCTGCTCGAACGCGCCCGCCTTCGGGGCCAGCGCCCGGCCCTGGACGTAGGCGTAGGTCTTTTCGTCCGGGGCGATCAGACCGGCGCGCGCGCCGCCTTCGATCGCCATGTTGCAGACGGTCATGCGACCTTCCATCGACAAATCGCGGATCGCCTGACCCGCGAATTCGATGACGTAGCCGGTGCCGCCCGCCGTGCCGATCGTGCCGATGATGGCCAGCACGATGTCCTTGGCGGTGACGCCGGGGTTCAACGAGCCGTCAACCCGGACCAACATGTTCTTGGCCGGCTTTTGCAACAAAGTCTGGGTGGCGAGCACATGCTCGACCTCCGACGTGCCGATACCGAAGGCCAGCGCGCCGAAGGCGCCGTGCGTGGCCGTGTGGCTGTCGCCGCAGACGATGGTGGCGCCGGGCAGCGTGAAGCCCTGTTCCGGCCCGACGATGTGGACGATGCCCTGGCGGACGTCGTCCATCGGGAAATAGCGAATGCCGAAATCGCGGGCGTTCTTGTCCAGCGTTTCGACCTGGATCCGGCTTTCTTCCTCGACGATGCCCTTGGAGCGGTCGGTCGTGGGGACGTTGTGATCGGGAACCGCGAGAGTGGCCATCGGGCTGCGCACCGGGCGACCGGCCACGCGCAGCCCCTCGAACGCCTGCGGGCTGGTGACTTCATGCACCAGATGGCGGTCGATGTAGAGGATGCAGGTGCCGTCATCCTGGCGATGCACGATGTGGCTGTCCCAAATCTTGTCGAACAGAGTGCGCGGCTTGGACATCGGAAAAACTCTCTCTCGCGGTACGAACAGGCGCGGAACCATGGAAGGCCGCACAATAGCGTTGTGTCGCGGCGGGGACAAGCGCGGCCAAACGTCTTTCGCCGCAAGCCTGTCCCCCGCAATATTGTGACCCGGCGCGCCCGCTCAGGGCAGCATCTTGCCGGGGTTCAGCAGTCCGTTCGGGTCGAGCGTCGCCTTGACCGCGCGCAGCAGGTCGAACTCGACCGGCCCCTTGATCGTCGGCATCTCGTCCTTCTTGAAACGCCCGACGCCATGTTCGGCGGAGATGGAGCCGTCGAGCGCGAAGATCACCGCGTTCACCACATGGCAAATCTCGTCCCAGCGGGCCAGATAGGCGGCGCTGTCGGCCCCTTCGGGCTGGCTGAGGTTGAAGTGGATGTTGCCGTCGCCGACATGGCCGAAGGGCGTCGGGCGGATGCCGGGGCAAGCCTTGGCGACGGCGGCCTCGGCCAGGTCGATGAACTCGGCGACGCGCGACACCGGGACCGACACGTCGTTCTTGATCGAGCCGCCCTCGAACTTCTGCGCCTCGACGATGGCCTCGCGGATGAACCAAAGCTGTTTGGCCTGGGTTTCCGATTGGGCCAGCGTCGCGTCGGTCGCCAATTCGGCCTCGAACGCCTCGCCCAGCGCGGTTTCGACCGTCTCCTGGAAGGCGTCGGACTGGGTGCCCGCCGTCAGTTCGGTGATGACGTACCAGGGTGACGGATCGGACAGCGGGTCGATGGTCCCGGCCACATGCTTCAACGCGAAATCCAGGCAACGGCGGGACATCAGCTCGAACGCCGACACGGCGTCGCCCGACGCGGCGCGCAGACGGGCCAGCAGCTCCACGGCGGCGGCGGGGCTGGGCACGGCGACGAAGGCGGTGATCGACTGGCGCGGGCGCGGGAACAGCTTCAGCACGGCGGCGGTGACGATGCCCAGCGTGCCTTCGGCGCCGATGAACAGGTTTTTCAGGTCATAGCCGGTGTTGTTCTTGCGCAGACGGCGCAGACCATCCCACACCCGGCCATCGGCCAACACGACCTCCAGCCCCAGCACCAGATCGCGGGTGTTGCCATAGCGCAGGACGTTGATGCCGCCCGCGTTGGTCGAAATCAACCCGCCCATCTGCGCCGTGCCTTCCGCGCCCAGGCTGAGCGGGAACAGCCGGTCCACCTCGGCGGCGGCGTTCTGCACGCTGGTCAGGACCACCCCGGCCTCGACCGTCATCGTGTAGTTCAGGGGGTCGATCTCGCGGACGCGGTTCATCCGCGACAGGCTCAGCACGATCTCGCGCCCCTCCTCATAGGGGATGGAGCCGCCGACCAGACTGGTGTTGCCGCCCTGCGGCACGATGGGGATCCCGGCGTCGGCGCAAATCCTGACGACGGCGGCGACCTCTTCGGTGTTGGCCGGACGGACCACCGCCGGGCTATTGCCCTTGAAGCGCCCGCGCCACTCCGCAAGATAGGGGGCCATGTCCGACGCCTCGGTCAGGATGCCGGTCGGGCCAACGACGGCGCGAATCTGGTCCAGGGCGTTCTGAAGAGCGGCGGCGGAAATGCTGGTCATGGTGCGGGGTCCGGCGATGGTGAGGGGCCTAAGCAGAATTCGGAAAACCTGCTTAGTAGCGCTTCCCTTCTACAATCTCCCGCCCGCCATTTCCATCGACGATGGACGTGAATCAGGAGCGCGGCCCCTATGAACGCGGAGCCGCCGCACGGCGCAGGCGGTCGTTGATCGCCACGCCCAGCCCTTCGTCGGGGATCGCCATCACGGCGATGCGGGGGGCGCCGCTCTGGTCGAGTTGACGCAAGTGGCTGAACAGGTTGGCCGCCGCCTCGTTCAGGTCGCCTTGCGGGCTGAGATTCAGACGGGCGGTTCCGCCAAAGACGAAGCGGTCGGGGCCGAAGGTCAACAGCGCCTCGCCCTCCTCCGCCGATTTGGCGTTCAGCCGCACCGCCGCGTTGGGGGCGTAGTGGCTTTCCAACTGGCCCGGCGCTTTCGGCGCGGTCGGGTCGCCCGCCGACATCCGAACCGGGCCGATCAGCCGTTCCATCTCCTCGGGCAGCACCGCGCCGGGGCGCAGGACCACCGGCTCCGGCCCGGTCAGGTCGATGACGGTGGATTCCAGCCCGACCGCGCATTTTCCTCCGGTCACGACGGCGTCCACCCGGTCGCCCAGGCTTTCCAGCACATGATGCGGCGTCGTCGGGCTGACCGCGCCGGAACGGTTGGCGCTGGGCGCGGCGATGGGCCGCCCCGCCGCCCGCAGCAGGGCTTGCGCCACCGGATGGCCGGGCACGCGGATCGCCACGCTGTCCAGACCGGCGCTGACCAGCAGCGACAGCGCCGAATTGGCCGGGCGCGGCAGCACCATGGTCAGCGGGCCGGGCCAGAACTGGTGCGCCAACTCCAACGCGCGCTCGTCAAACAGCGCCCAGGATTGCGCCGCCGCCAGATCGGGGAGATGGGCGATCAGCGGGTTGAATTGCGGGCGGCCCTTGGCGGCGAAGATCGCGGCGACGGCGCGGTCGTCGGTGGCGTCGCCGCCCAACCCGTAAACCGTCTCGGTCGGGAAGGCGACCAGCTTGCCCGCGCGCAGCAGTTCGCCCGCGCGGGCGATTCCGGTCGGCGTGGTCGGCAGCAGCGCCGGGCGCTTGTCAGCGACGGGAACGGCGGCGGGTTCGGGCGTGGGGGGGGCTTGGTCGGTCACGGGGGTCTTTGTAGCGGGTGGCGGCGCTGTGTCAATTCGCACGGGTTGCGCCCGCGTCATGGCAGGGCTATGACGGAAGCAGCGTTGGCGCGACGACACAACAATCAACAACAATGATGGGTGCGGGCATGACGGGCAAGGTCTTCACCGTGGCGCAGCAAAAGGGTGGCGCCGGCAAGACCACGCTGGCCGCCCATCTCGCCATCGCTTGGGCGCAGTTGGGCCATTCGGTGGCCACCGTGGACATCGACCCGCAGGGCAGCCTGACCCGCTGGCACGCCGTGCGGACGGAGGCGACCGGCGGCAAGCCCGGCTTCACCCATGTGCAGATCAACGGCTGGCGCACCCAGGCCGAGGTTGAGAAGCTGGCCCGCAGCCACGACATCGTGGTGATCGACAGCCCCCCGCACGCCCAGACGGAGGCGCGGATCGCCGTGCGCGCCGCCACCCTGGTCATCGCCCCGGTGCAGCCCAGCCCGATGGATCTGTGGGCGGTCCACCCGACCATCGAATTGGCGACCCAGGAAAAGCGCCGCCTGCTGCTGGTGCTGAACCGCGTGCCGCCGCGCGCCAAAATCGCCGACGAGCTGATCGCCAAGGTCCATGAACTGGCGAACCCGCCCGCCGTCCAACTGGCCGAGGCCCAAATCGGCAACCGCACCGCCTACGCCGGAACCCTGATGAGCGGCTTTTCGGTGACGGAAGCCGCCCGCAAGTCGCAGGCCTCGGTGGAAATGCAGGCGCTGGCCGAAGAGATTTTGCGGCGGGCGTGACGCCGTCCGCTCAGTAACGCGCCGCGACGAAATACAGCCCATCCGGCGGGCAGGTCGGCCCGGCCTTGCTGCGGTCGCGGGCCTCCAGCGCGGCGCGCAAATCGGCGGCGGTCCATTTGCCCGCCCCGACCAGCTCCAGCGTGCCGACCATGTTGCGCACCTGATGGTGCAGGAAGGACCGGGCGGCGGCGTGGATGCGCAGCTCCTCGCCCACCCGTTCGACGTCCAGGCGGTCCAGCGTCTTCAACGGCGATTTGGCTTGGCACAGCGCGGCGCGGAAGCTGGTGAAGTCGTGCGCGCCGACCAGAACCTGCGCCGCCTCGTGCATCGCCTCGGCGTTCAGCGGGCGGGTGACGTGCCAGGCGCGGCCCGCGTCCAGCGCCAGCGGCGCGCGCCGGTTGACGATGCGGTAGACGTAGGACCGCCCGATGGAGGTCAGGCGGGCGTGGAACCGCTCGTCCACCGCCTCGACCTCCCGCACCGCGATGGGGGCGGGTTTCAGGTGGAAGTTCAGCGCGTCGCGCAGCTTCAGCCCGGTGAAGGGCTTTTCCAAATCAAAATGGCAGACCTGCCCCAGCGCGTGGACGCCCGCGTCGGTGCGGCCCGAGCCATGGACGCGCACCGTCTCGCCGGACAGACGGAACACCGCCTCTTCCAGATTCTGCTGCACCGAAGGGCCGTTGTCCTGCCGTTGCCAGCCGACGAAGGGCCGACCGTCATACTCGACGGTCAGTTTCCACCGCTGCATCAGGGGGCGCCAATCACAGAGCCGACCGGCAGGGCGAAACCGCGCAGGAAGGCCGCGCCATCGACCGGAGCCTTGCCGGGCCGCTGCACGCGGGTCAAGCGCACCGCGCCATCGGCGCAAGCCACCGTAAGACGGTCGTCCAGAAGCGTTCCCGGCAGCAACGTTTCGGGCGCGCCCGTGGCCGCGCCGCCCGGCTCCGCCGCCAGAACCTTGATGCGCTCCGCCCCGATGTCGAACCAGCAGCCGGGCCAGGGGGTCAGCGCGCGGACCTGCCGCTCGACGAAGGCGGCGGGTTGGCTCCAGTCGAGCCGCCCGTCCTCGCGCGTCAGCTTGGCGGCGTAGGTCACGCCCTCCTCGGGTTGCGGCTGCGCGGTCAGGCTGCCGTCGGCCAGACCGGCCAGCGCCGGAACGATCATCCGCGCGCCCAGCGCCGCCAAATCATCGTGCAGGCCGCTGGCCGTCGTCGCGGGCGTGATCGCCACCGCCTCTTTCGACAGCATCGCCCCGGTGTCCAGCCCGACGTCCATCTGCATGATGGTGATGCCGGTTTCCGCGTCGCCCGCCAAAATCGCGCGCTGGATCGGCGCCGCCCCGCGCCAGCGCGGCAGCAAGGAGCCATGGACGTTGACGCAACCCAGACGCGGCGCGTCGAGGATCGCTTGCGGCAGGATCAAGCCATAGGCGGCGACCACCGCCGCGTCGGCGTTCAACCCGGCGAACTCGGCCTGCGCCTCGGCGTTGCGCAGGCTTTTGGGCGTGCGAACGGGGACGCCCTTTTCTTCGGCGAAGCGGTGGACGGGGGATTTCTGCACCTGGTGCCCCCGCCCGGCGGGGCGCGGCGGCTGGCTGTAGACGCAGACGATCTCATGCCCCGCCGCGATCAACGCGGCCAGACTGGGCACGGCGAAATCGGGCGTGCCCATGAAAACGAGACGAAGCTGGGTCATCGGGACATCGCGCGCCAGGACGATCAGGCGCTCGCCTTCTGCTGCTTCTGCACCTTGCGCAGGATCATGTTGCGCTTGAGCAGCGACAGGTGATCGACGAACAGCACGCCGTTCAAATGGTCGATCTCATGCTGAAGGCAGGTCGCCAGCATGCCGTCCGCGTCAAGCTCCCGCCGGGTGTTGGTCTCGTCGAGGTAGCGGACGCGCACCGCCACCGGGCGGATGACGTCGGCGTATTGTTCGGGCACCGACAGGCACCCTTCCTCGCACGGGCCTTTGTCCTCCGACGACCAGATGATTTCCGGGTTGGCGAGGCGGATCGGGTTGCGCGGCTGGTCCTTTTCATGGACGTCGACGACGATGATCCGCTCCAGCACGCCGACCTGCGGCGCGGCCAGCCCAATGCCGTTGGCGGCGTACATGGTTTCCACCATGTCGTTCATGAACGCGGCGACGCGCGCGTCCACGGCGGCGACGGGCTTCGCCTTCTGCTTCAGGACCGGGTGAGGGGCGACGAGGATCGGAAGGACGGCCATGGGTGCTCGACAGGGAAGAAAGGGGGAAATGGCGACCAGCGCCCGCGACAAACCATCAAATTAAGTGCAGCGCATCACTGGGTCAAGGAATCGCCCGCGCGCAAACACGCAGGCCCGCCTTGCGGCGGCGCCGCAAAGATCGCCTCGCCCATCGCCTGATTGCATATTTTCGCTTATGATTTTCCCGCCGGACGGGAACATCGCCGTTCCGGCGCACTGGAAGGAGGTGACGCGTTTGAGAAAGTTCCTGAAATGGTTCGACCGTTTCTGGTTCAAGGTGAAGATCGAGTTGGAAGCCGGCTTCAACAAGGACCAGGATAGGTAAGAACCGAAGGGCGGGGTCGGGAAACCGGCCTCGCCTGTTCAGGGAACCGAAGGCGCGTCACCTCCTTGCCACGCAGGATAGCACGGACGTTCGGAACTTCAAGGACGACCCGGTCCACGGGAATCTGATCCGTCGGCAAGGCGCATGGTGGTATAAACCATCATCCCATTCCGATTGAGGCGAGCGTCCCATCATGATCGTGCTGCACGGTTCCGCCGGTTCTCCCTATGTCGCCCGCGTGCGGATGCAGGGCTACGCCAAGGGCATCGACATCGCGCTGCGCCCGGCCGCGCTCGGCACCCCGGAATTTCAGGCGATGAATCCCATCGGCAAGATGCCGGTGCTGGAGCACAACGGCTTTATCCTGCCAGAAAGCCTGATCATCTGCGAGTATCTCGAAGACCTGCACCCCACCCCGTCGATGCTGGGCGTCACCCCGCAGGAACGCGCGCTGGCCCGGCTGATTCCGCGCACGGTGGATCTCTATTGCGCCAGCCTGTTCAGCCTGCTGCGCGCCGCCTCCGATTCCAGCTTCAAAATCGACGAGCCGACCGAACGCGCCAATCTGGAGAAGGGCTTGAACGCGCTGGAGCATTTTCTCCAACCCACGGGCTACGCCGCGCGGGCGGAACTGTCGTTGGCCGATTGCGTGCTGGTTCCGTGGCTCTATTACGGCAACAAGCTGGCGGCCTTTGGCGACGACACGCTGTCGCGCTTCGCCAAACTGTCCCGTTACATTGAGATGGTGGCCGACGATCCCATCGCCCAACAGGTGTGGGCGGAGATGGACGAGGCGTTCCGCGCCTTCATGACCAAATGGAAGGCCGATCAAGAAGCCGCCGCCAAAAAGGACTGACCAGACGCTTTTGACCCGGCAGAAACAGCGCCGAAACCGGCAAAAGCTGCCCGTCAGGCCGCGACCTTGACCGTCGCGGCGGACGCGGCGGCGGCGGCGGACGCCGACGTCACGGTGTTGACCAGCCCGCCCGGCGTCGATTCCGACCCGACGACGCGGCCCAGCCCCAGACCAAGTCCGACGCTGACCCCGGCGTCGGCGGCCTGATCGGTGCGCACCGGCTCGTCGCGCATGCGGCGGTGTTCCTTGTCGCGCGGGCGGGTCTGCTTGCCGTTGGCGCTGTCCACCTCGTCGGGGGTTTCCAGCGCGTTCAGCGCCAACACCTGATAGATCGACAGCGGCGTGCCGTTCAGCGCCTTGCTGGGCATCATCGGCACCTGGGTGGTGAAGCCGTCGGTCATGTCCTGCTTGCGCACCGCGTCGGTCGCGGCCTGCGCCGGGGCGAATTTGGCGACCGGATTTTCCGAGAATTTCGAGGCGAAGCGGTCGTAAATCTCCTTCAACGTCTTGCCCTTGCCCGTTTCCTTGTCGGTGAAGACGTTCTTGTTGGCCGCCGCCGCCTCTGGGAACAGATCGCGGGCGGAGCGGTTGGGGTTCTCCTGCATGGCGTTGAGGAATTTGGAGGCGCCGCCCGCGCCCAGGAAATGCGCCATGTAGAGTTCGGTCGAGCCGATGTTGCCGTTCACCGTCTCTTCCAGATAATCCTTGTTGTCCTTGGTGAAGGCCGCCGCCATCAGGGCCGAGGTGTTGGGATCCTTGCGCAAATCCAGGATCTCCTGCTTCGTCGCCGGATCGGCGACGTAAGCGCGTCCGTCGCTGCGGGTCTGGATGGCGTTGGCGTATTTGCCCAAACCATACTCCGCGCCATGCTCCTTCATCGTCTGCAACCATGTGCTGTCGATGAACTGGTACAGCCCGGTCGCCGAGGAGGAGGAGGACTTCACGTCCGTGCGATAGCCGCTCTCCACGGCAGCTTTTTCCATCAGATAGGAAAAATCGACCCCCGTCTTGGCGCTGGCGTTGCGCACAGCCGCCTCCACAGTCGCCGGGCCGCGCGGGGCGTTGGCCGCCTGAGCGGCTTGAGCGGCGGCGGCGTTGCTGGACAGGCCAAGGGCGGAAGCGTAGGTCATCGGGCGATCCTCTCTCGCGGTCGATGAAGTCAATGCAGGGAGCGTGCCAGTTTCCCGCCCGCGCCCCCGCAAAACCTCGCTTGCGGTTACGGCCGCGTCAGGAATGGAGATGCCTCCGCTCGCCACAGGCTGTCGGTCGTCAGCCCGAGCGGATTGAGCGCGCTGTGCGGCGAGAGGCTCGGCGTGAAGAGATTATGACCATCCTGAGAGACCAGCCACACCGGGGAGGTGGCCCCCGGACCAGGCGAACAGGCCAGACAATACTGCTCGCCATTCGCGACCGGCGCCGGAAACCACACCGTCCCGCCGTTCGGCGTGGGGGAAGCGACCAATGTGACCTGTTGGGTCGCCGGGTCGCCGTTCAGGAGGCGTGCCGTCAGGTTCCCGTCGAGGACAATCAGATAAACCCCGGCCAGGGTCTGACCATTGTAGGTCACGGATTGGCTCGCATCGGCGACCTGCCAGGACGCCGCAACCGCCATGGGGGAGGCGGACGCCGACATGATCAGCGCGCCATTGGTCGGATCGGCGGCCAGACACGACCCCCTCTCCGATTTCAGAAGGATGAACCCGCCCGGTTGAAACGGGTTTGGCGGGGTGCTGGTCATGCGCGGACTCTCCTGTGTCGGGGGGAGATCGGCCTTGTTTGAGGAAAAATTTTATTTCTTCTCAGCGCTTGTTTTCCATCAATTGGCCGAAAGAATGCTTCCCCAACACTACACACGAGAAAATGTTAAAGTTTCACGCACGCGACCAGCTTCCCCGCATACGGGGAGCGCGCCTGTTTCCCGCCCGCTCCCCGCACGCAAGCGCTCCGGCTTACAGGGACGCGCCGAACGTCACCGGAACCGGCTGCCACCAGCTGTCCGTGACCCCGGACCCCTGGTTGCAGATGCTGTAAAGCGACAGGTTCGGGCCGGGGCCGGGGTTGTTGTTGTTGGTCAGCCACACCGACGTGGTGGCCGCCGGGCCGGGCGCGCAGGCCAGGCAATAGCCGCCCATCACGGTGGGAACCGGGAACCAGACCGAGGGCGTGCTGGACGACGGGGCGGCGGCGAGGGTGACGTGGGTGGTCGTCGCGTCGCCGTTCAGGAAGCGCGCGCCGGTGTTGGTGGACAGCGAAATCAGATAAATCCCGGCCAGGGTCTGGCCGTTGTAGCTCGTGGTCTGCCCGGCGTCGGCCACCTGCCAATAGGCGCCGTTCGCCGCGCCCGCCGTGGAGGTCGCCATGGTCAGGGCGCCGGTCGCCGGTTGAGCGACCAGGATCGAGGACAGGTTCGACCCCGCCGTCAAGGATTGGAGAAGGATTTGCGAACCCGGCACGAACCCGGTGGTCACAGAGCTGGTCATGTCCGATTTCTCCTGACGAAACTGTGGGATGCGCGTTTCCGATCACGCCTTTTGCGGGAAAATCCCACGGCGCTCTCGGTAGAAATTAGCGTCGCCTTTGCAATTTCAGTTCGTCAAATGATTGTTTTAATCAATTATAATTATACATACGCAGGCGTTCCGCCGAGGGGCGGGTTTGGCGCGCCGCGCGGCTTGCCGCCGGGCGATCCCCGGCATAGCTTTCGCCTCAGCCGTGACCAGACGCCGCGTCAACAGGGCCTCTCGCCAAACGCCATGCGATGCTGTATGTTGACGTATACGTCAATCAATCAACGCTACCAAATCAACACCCTGGGAGGCCGCGCCGCCATGAGTTCCTACACCGCTCCGGTCGATGATCTGCGCTTTGTCCTGAACCATGTGGTCGGGCTGGACGCCATCGCCGCTCTGCCGCATTGCGAATCGGCGGCCCCCGATCTGGTGGACGCGATTTTGGAAGAGGCCGGGAAATTCTCCTCCGGCGTGCTGGCCCCGTTGAACCGGGTGGGCGACAAGGAAGGCTCGCGCCTGGAAAACGGCGTCGTCCGCACCCCCACCGGCTGGAAGGAGGCCTACAGCCAGTTCGCCGAGGCCGGGTGGAACAGCCTGCCGTTCGAGCCGGAATATGGCGGCCAGGGCCTGCCCTGGACCGTCGCCTTCGCGGTGAACGAGATGTGGCAGTCGTCCAACCTGTCCTTTGGCCTGTGCCCGCTGCTGAATCAGGGCGCCGTCGATCTGCTGACCGAACACGCCAGCGCCGAGCAAAAGGCGCTCTACCTGCCCAAGATGATTTCGGGCGAGTGGACCGGCACGATGAATTTGACGGAGCCACAAGCCGGATCCGACCTCGCCGCCGTCCGCACCCGCGCGGTTCGGGCCGACGATGGGACCTACCGCGTCACCGGCCAGAAGATCTTCATCACCTATGGCGAGCATGACCTGACGGACAACATCATCCATCTTGTGCTGGCCCGCCTGCCCGACGCCCCCGCCGGGATCAAGGGCATCAGCCTGTTCATCGTGCCGAAATTCCTGCCCAACGCCGATGGAACCCCGGGCGCGCGCAACGACCTGCGCTGCGCCAGCCTGGAGCACAAGCTGGGCATCATGGCCAGCCCGACCGCCGTCATGGCCTATGGCGACGAGGATGGGGCCGTCGGCTTCCTGGTCGGCCAGGAAAATCGCGGCATCGAATACATGTTCACCATGATGAACAACGCCCGTTTGGGCGTCGGCATCCAGGGCGTGGCGGTGGCCGAACGCGCCTATCAGCAGGCCCGCGATTACGCCAAGGCGCGGGTGCAGAGCAAGGATCTGGCCGACGCCAAGGGATCGGCGGTCTCGATCATCAAGCATCCCGACGTCCGCCGCATGCTGCTGGACATGCGCGCCAAAACCGAGGCGGCGCGCGCGCTGGCGCTCTACGCCGGAACCCAGCTCGACACCGCCCGCCACCACCCGGACGAGGCCGCGCGCGCGGCGGCGACGGCGCGGGTGGACGTGCTGACCCCCATCGTCAAGGCGTGGTCCACCGACATCGGTTGCGACGTGGCGTCCACCGGCGTGCAGATCCATGGCGGCATGGGCTTCATCGAGGAAACCGGCGCCGCCCAGCATTACCGCGACGCCCGCATCACCCCGATTTACGAGGGCACCAACGGCATCCACGCCAACGATCTGGCCTTCCGCAAGACCGGGCGCGACAAGGGCGCCTCGGCCAAGGCCCTCATCGCCGAGATGCGGGCGACGGCGGACTCCCTGGCCTCGGTCCCCGGCGACGACGTGGCCGTGATCCGGGCGGAGCTGTCGGCGGGTCTCGACGCGCTGGACGCGGCGGTCGAATGGATCGTCGCCACCCAGGCCGAAGGCGACCTGCGCGGCGCCGCCGCCGGTGCGGTGGCCTATCTGAAGCTGTGGGGCAACGTGGCGGGCGGCTGGATGCTGGCCCGCTCGGCGGTCGCCGCGCTGGACGGCCTGCGCGCCCCCGGCGCCAACGCCCCCTTCCTGGAAACCAAGCTGATCGTCGCGCGTTTCTACGCCGAACAGATCCTGGCCCCGTCCCCCGCCCTGCTGCCCACCATCCGCAGCGCCCGCAACACCGTGATGGCGCTGAGCGAAGACCAGTTCTGACCACCCCAAACCCCTCTCCTTCCCTCGGGAGGAGAGGGGTTGCGTCAGGGCGCTGGCCGCAAAAGGGAAGCCAGCCGTTGGTTGAACGCGGCGGTCACAGCGTCGGGCGGCATGTCCCCTGGCGTCAGAGCGGCCTCCGAACAGGGCGCTTGGAACTTTGCCCATTGCCGATCAAACGAATTTCCCGGACGCCAGACATAGACCGCCGTCTCATTGCCCACATACCAACCGACCAGAATCTTGTCGGCCAAACGGCGGTAAAAGGTGTCCTCGAAATTGCGCAAAGGGGGAAAGCCGCCGATGCGCGCGTGGGCGGCGCGGCGGATCGCGAAGGGACCGATGGCGGCGGCGGAGATCGCCGGGATCCAGCTTGGGTCGATGGGGCGGCTTGTGGTGAAGCGGGTGCAGACGAAATCAATGTCCGGCCGCTGACCGAAGGCTCCGGCGCACACCGCCAGATGAGACGGCAGATATTGATCGTCGGCGTCCAGAAAGCACAGGATGTCTCCCGTCGCCTGTGCCGCCCCGGTGTTGCGGGCGCAGCCAGCCCCCTGGTTTTCCGTGTGATGAAGGACACGAATCGGCAGGTCGGGCGCGTCGTGGGCCACCGCGATGGCCACGCTGTCGTCGGTGGAGCGATCATCGACGACGATCACGTCGCAGGCGCCGACAGCCCGCTTGTCGCAGGCAAAACGAACCGCCTCGCGGATGCTGGCCAGAGTGTCGCCGATGGTGTCGGCGGCGTTGTAGGCGGGCACGACGATGGTGAAGGAAAGCGACGCGGTCATGAAGGCTGCACTCTCGGTCCTGTTTGACAGATGCGTTGTTCCACACCCGAACACCGGCGCCGCGAACGAACGCCGTCCGGTCGGATTATAGAACCCGCCGACATCACCTCCAACGGCGATTTCAGAGCGCCGCGCGATCCGCTTGAAGACATTGAATTTCCAGGATAAATTTTCGCAGAGACGCCGCCATTCGTGCTTTCCGGCGTCGCGGCGCGGCGTGGTCGAGCGCCCTCGGCGGCGCGGTGGCGTCCACCGGGGAGAGGGGACGGGCGCGGGGCGAATGGAACGTTTGAAACGCTGTGAAACAGTTTTCGGGGCGCTGGACCGCCCCCCATCTTTGAGACGTCGATAAAATGTTCCGGCATGGTCATGCCACCAGGGCCGGGCGGCCGCCCGGCCCTGGTGGCGGCGATTTTTCCTCGAACTCGACCGGCGGGCTGTAAGCGAGGGCCGAGTGGAGACGTTGTCGATTGTACGCCTCGTCGATGAAACGGTCGATGCAAGCGCGCGCTTGGGCGATGTCGGCGTAGCTGCGGCCATCGACTTCTTCGGTCTTGAGCGTCTTCATGAAGCTTTCAGCCATGGCGTTGTCGTAAGGGCAGCCCACGCGGCTCATGCTTGGCTGGACGCCGTGGGCCTCCAGACGCTCGATGTAGGCCCGGCAGGCGTACTGGACGCCACGATCGGAGTGGTGAACCATCGGTCCCGTTCCCCGCGCGGCCAAGGCGCCGTCCAGCGCCTCCAGCGCCAGTTCCGCGCGCAGATGGTCGGCCAACGCCCAACCGATCACCCGGCGGGACCAGGCGTCCAGCACCACCGCCAGATAGGCGAACTCCCCGCCCAGCCGGACATAGGTGATGTCGGCCACCCACAGCTGGTTCGGCCCGCTCAACGCCAGGCGGCGCGCCAGGTTGGGCCAAACCGGAAAGTCATGACGGCTGTCCGTCGTCGTCGGCGCGAACGCCGCCCGCCGCAGGCTCAGCAGATTGTCCTCCCGCATCAGCCTCAGCACCCGCTTGTGGTTCGCCAGCCGCCCCTCACGGCGCAGCAGCGCCGTGATCCGCCGATAACCGTAATGCCGATGCGCCAACGCCAAGCGCTGGATCGCGTCGCGCAGGTCCGTATCCTCCGCCCTCGGAGCGCGCTCCCGCCAATGCCGGTAGAAACCGGCCCGGCTCACCTGGGCCAAGCCGCACATCCGCTCCACCGAAAGCCTGCCTTGCCGCTGCGTCATCGCCTGGATGGCGGCGTAGACGCCCTCTCGCCAGCCGCGTTCATCGACCGGCGCGACTCCTCGACCCGCTGCAAGGCTTCGCTGAAAAAATCCAATTCCAGTTGTTGACGCGCGACCGTCCGCTCAAGCGCCGACACCCAGGCGCGCGCCTCCGGCCCAAGCTGAGCCAAAGCAGCTTCCGACGGCGCGCCGGGAGCAGGAACCTCCGGCGCCGTTCCCTCAACCGCCCCTGACCGCCGATAGCCACGCT
This sequence comes from Azospirillum cavernae, assembly GCF_003590795.1. GTDB lineage: Bacteria > Pseudomonadota > Alphaproteobacteria > Azospirillales > Azospirillaceae > Azospirillum > Azospirillum cavernae. The sequence continues at coordinate 1,348,374 of NZ_QYUL01000002.1, read as the reverse complement.
GACGACCGGGAGCGCGCTCCAACCCAGCCTCCCCATCGCGAGCAAAAGACGCCCGCCAGCGGTAAATTTGCGAACGGAACACACCACTTTCTCGTTCGAGGTCCGTCACCCGCTCGCCAGCCTCAAGCCGACGAACCAGAGAAACCTTGAACTCAACACTTCGCTTCTCTCCCATCCGTCCTCTCCCAAAGAGAGCCGGAACACTTTAGCAGAGTCTCAAAATTGGGGGGCATTCCAGCGCTGTTCACCTGTTCCATCCGTTCAACCGCGCCCGTCGCGGCGCGGCGGACGGAAACGGTGAACAGGGCGGGAAAGCGGTCGTTGGCGAGCATGGGGAACTCCGGGCAAACATAGGGTATAATTCCTATATCGTCCGCACGTCCCGAGCAACGATCCGCCAAAAAACCAAGCGTCCCCCGCCCCGTCCCACACGCCGTTTCCCCTCTCCCGCAAGCGGGAGAGGGTGGCGCGCAGCGCCGGGTGAGGGGGTCGCAAGAATAAACCCCCGCCCCCGACCACCCCGTCACCCTTCCCATGCGGTCGCATGGGCCCCTTCCCTCTCCCGAAACGGGAGAGGGAACCCGGCGGGCGTGAAACACGCGACGCTTGTTGTTCCATCCATCCACATGGCACGATGCGCGCAGCCACAGCCGGAAACGCGCGTCGCCATGCCCGATATGATGTCCACTCTCGCCGAAACAATCTGGGCGTGGCTCAACACAGAGCAATATGCGGGGGCGCTGTCTGCGCTTCTCGCCATCCCACCGCTCGCGGCGGGCATGGTCGGCTGGGTTTGGCGGCGCAAAACCAAAGCGGACACGCCGCTCCCCGGCGGAAACAACGTCAGCGTCGGCAATGGCGGCGTTGGCGCGGGCGGGTCGATGACCGGCAACAGCATCACGACGAACAACGGCCCGACCCCCGAACAGATCGCCGCCATTTTCGCCGGGGTCCGCGACCTGTCCCCAGCCTCGGAGGCGCAAGCCGCCGCCGCGCTGTACGGCACGCGGAGCCAGGCGGCGCTGTCGTCCTTCTTCGCCATCCTGCGCGAACAGGAGGTTCCCCCCGAACAACTCGGGGCCAAGCTGGCCGAGATCGCCCTGCGCCACCGCGAGGCGTTGGAGCGTCTGGAGGCCCTGCGACTCGATTCGCCGGACGACCCGCAACGCCTGTCCGACGCCCGCGCCGCCATCGAACAGGGCGAATACGACCGCGCCGACCAGCTCCTCGCCACCATCGAAGAGGAGCAAGCCGCCGCCCACGCCAAGGCGCAAGCCAACGCCGACGCCCTCGCCCGCCGCCAAGCCGCCACCCGCGCCGAACGCGGACAGTTGAGCGAACTGCGCTTCGACCACTTAGCCGCCGCCGACCATTTCCTCGCCGCCGCCAATTTGCTGCCCGCCGGGGATACCGAGGCGCGCGGCCACTATCTCACCGATTCCGCCGACGCCCTGCGGCATCACGGCGAGGAGCGGGGCGACAACGACGCCCTGCGCCGCGCCATCGCCCGCTACCGCGAGGCGCTGCCGCCGCAAGACCGCCACCCCGCCCTGTGGAGCCGCATCCAAAACAATCTCGGAATCGCCCTCCAGACGCTCGGGGAGCGCGAGAGCGGAACCGGGCGGCTGACCGAGGCCGTCGAAGCCTTCCAAAACGCCTTGCGCGAACGCACCCAAGAGCGCGCCCCCCTCGATTGGGCCATGACACAAAACAATCTCGGAAACGCCCTCTGGAGGCTCGGGGAGCGCGAGAGCGGAACCGGGCGGCTGACCGAGGCCGTCGAGGCCTTCCAAAACGCCTTGCGCGAACGCACCCAAGAGCGCGCCCCCCTCGATTGGGCCATGACACAAAACAATCTCGGAAACGCCCTCCGGGCGCTCGGGGAGCGCGAGAGCGGAACCGGGCGGTTGACCGAGGCCGTCGAGGCCTACCGAAACGCCTTGCGCGAACACACCCAAGAGCGCGTCCCCCTCGATTGGGCTAGGACGCAAAACAATCTCGGAAACGCCCTCGCAACGCTCGGGGAGCGCGAGAGCGGAACCGGGCGGCTGACCGAGGCCATCGACGCCTACCAAAACGCCTTGCGCGAATACACCCAAGAGCGCGTCCCCCTCGATTGGGCCATGACGCAAAACAATCTCGGAAGCGCCCTCGCAAGGCTCGGGGCGCGCGAGAGCGGAACCGGGCGGCTGACCGAGGCCGTTGATGCCTACCGAAACGCCTTGCGCGAACACACCCAAGAGCGCGTCCCCCTCGCTTGGGCCGCGACGCAAAACAATCTCGGAACCGCTCTCGCAAGGCTCGGGGAGCGCGAGAGCGGAACCGGGTGGCTGACGGAGGCCGTAGATGCCTACCGAAGCGCCCTGCGCGAACGCACCCAAGGGCGCGTCCCTCTCGATTGGGCGATGACACAGAGCAACATGGGCAACGCGCTGCGGCGGTTGGCGGAGCGAAACCGCGATGTAGGCATCGCCAAACAGGCCGTCGCCGCGCAGGACGCGGCGTTGGCCATGTTCCGCGCGGCGGGAGCCGACTACTACATCAAAGGCACAACCAAAAACCTCGCCAACGCCCGCGCCACCCTCGCCAAACTGGAAGGCGACGCGGATGACTCACCCCCTCACCAATAACGCATCGCATCCCGGTACAACCCCCGCAGATCCTCGTCGGACACCGGGCGGGGGGCGATGGTCAGCAGGCGTTGTTGGGCGGACGCGCCCGTCACCAGACCGGGAATGTCGGCCTCGCCATAGCCCAGCGCCGACAGGCCATTCGGCAGGCCGGTGGCGCGCATCATGGCGATCAGGCGGGTGGCGAGCAGCTCGCCGCCATCCTCTGGGCTGGCCCCGCGCGTGTCGGCCCCCAGGGCGTCCGCCGCGCGGAGATGGGCGGCGGGGGCGGCGGGGCCGGTGAAGCGGAAGGCGGCGGGGGCGTTCAGAACCACCGAGACGCCGTGCGGCACCATCGGGTCCACCGCCTCGTAGCCCGTGGCGGTGAAGCTGTGATTCATCCCGGCCACCGAATAGGACATGGCGTGCGGGATGTGAACGCCCGCGTTGCCGAAGGCCAGACCGGCCAGCGTCGCCGCGAACATCAGGGCGTCGCGGGCTTCCGAATCGGCGGGGTCGTTGACGGCGCGCTCCAGCCATTGGCCGCCCAGCCGGATCGCCTGAAGGCTGCCGATGTCCGACCAGGGATTCGCCCCCTGATAGGGCGGGCGCAGGGTGGAGTTCTCCGGCCGGGGACGGGTGCGGTAGGGCCGCGCCGTGTGGCTTTCAATCGCGTGGGTCAGCACGTCGAATCCGGTGGCGGCGATGGCGCCGGGGGGCAGGCTGTCGATGGTGCGCGGATCGACCACCGCCAGCGTCGGGCGCAAATGGCGGGAGGAAATGCCGGTCTTCACCTGTTTTTCCACATGGTCGAAGATGGCGACGCCGGTGGTTTCGCTGCCGGTGCCGCAGGTGGTCGGGCAGGCGATGTGCGGCTTGACCGGGCCGGGGACCGGGCGGCCCTCCCCCAACGGCTTGTTGACGTAGGCCAGGAACTCCGCCGGGTAGGTGGCGTAAAGGTTGGCCGCCTTGGCGGTGTCGATCACCGACCCGCCGCCGATGGAGACGTAACCGTCGAAATCGCCGTCGGCGGCGAAGGCGGCGGCCTCCAGAAAGGACGCGCTGGTCGGCTCCACCCGACAGGCGTCGAACACCACCACGTCCAGCCCGGCGGCCTTCAACGAGGCCAGACCCGCCGCGAAGGGGGCGGTCGCCGCCACGCGCGGGTCGGTGAACAGCGCCACCCGCTGCATGCCCAGCGCCTGGGCGTCGCCGCCCAGCTCGGCCAGCATGCCGGGGCCGAACTTCATGCGCGCGGCCTCGACGGTGAAGCCGACCTCGCCGTTCGGGTCGATGGGGTAAGCGTCGGGTGCCGGGGCCATCGCGGATGCTCCTGTCTTGCGCCAAGCGGGTCTTGCCGCCCGGCCAAAGGGGAGCGCGCCGCCGCGCCGCTGTCAATGCGTCTGTTCGTCCGCCGGATTGTCCGCCGCTGCGACTGACGGCCCGCGCAGGCGCTGGTAGAGGAAACCGACGCCGACCAGACAAACGCCCAAGCCGAGGAAGGAGGCGACGCGGTACAGGCCGGTCAGCCCCTCCATGTCGCTGACGAACACCTTGGCGACCACGACCAGCAGCAGGGCCAGACCGACATGGCGCATGCCGCCCCAGCCGAAGCGCAACGCCGCGACCAGCAGCAGCACCGCCACGATCAGGAAGGCGGCGGAATAGCTGTACCATTCGGCGTCCGACAGGCCGCCGCCCGACAGCACCGGCCCCTGGAAGACGCGCCGGATCTCAAGGGCCAGATTGGCCGCCAGCAGCGCGCCGACCAGCGCCGACAGCCCCCGGCGCAGCTCCGCCGACCGCAGAGGATCGACCCACAAAATCAGCGTCATCAGCGCGGCGGGCGCGCCATAGGCCAGCAGCAGGCGGTTGACCAGCAGCCACTCGCCCACCGATTCGCCGCTCCACAGCGGGTTGAAGCCGCCCAGATGGACGATGAGCGCCATCCCCGCCGCCAGCGCCAGCAGCAGACGCCGCCCCCAACGCGCCACCGGGCGCAGGCTCCAGCGCCGATCCACCGTCAGCAGCAGCGCCAGGCCCAGCCAAGACAGCGTGTGCAACGACGCCTCGACCAAGCTGGATGGCCGGTCGGTCAGGTCGGCGACCATCCAACGATGGACCGCCAGCGACGCCAGCAGGGTGGTGAAGATCAGCGCCCCGGCCTCCAGCACCATCACCGTCAGATCGTCGGCCTTGTCGTCCGGGGCCTGCCGCATCCAGCGCGCCGCCGCCAGGAAGCCCAGGGCGGGCAGGCCGTAGCCGTAGAAGATCCAGGCGATCCCCTTGTACTCCAACACCAGCGGATTCAGCGCCAGCCGGGCCAGCACGACCACAGCGACCAGAAAGGCGACGCGGCGCAGCTCGCGCAGGGTGAAATGACGCTCCAGCCACGCCAGAACCGGCACTTGCGCGGCCAGCGCCACCGTCAGCCACGCGTCGCGCAGGATCATCGTCGCGCCCAGCGTCATCGCCCCGACAGCCCCCGCCGCCAACGCGGCCAGCGCCAGATCGGCGTCCGCCCGCGCGCCGCGCTGGCGGGCCAGGGGCGTGACGGCGGCGACCAGCAGCGCCGCCAGCGCGACGGCGGCGGCGGGCCATTCCACCGCTGAACGGTCGGGTTCAAGCTGGGCGTAGAGGGTGGCCAGCAAGGCCAGCGGCAACAGCGCCGACAGCGACGCCCACAACGCGACCCGCCGCGCGCCCAGCATGGCGACAAAGCCGCCGACGCCAAACAGCGCGGCGAAGCCCGCCGTCGCCCAGATGGCGCGTTGAATCGGATCCAGCAGATCCCTCGGAACCCCCTCGACCAGCGGACGGCCATCGGGGGTGAGGGGGAGCCACGGGTTGGGCAGAGAGGGCAAATTCCACACGGCCAGCACCATCCACACCACCAGCCCGGCGACCCAGGCCAGCCCGGCCAACCGCTCCACCCGCCGCCCGGCGACCAGCCCGCCCAGCGCGAACAGGGCCAGCAGGCTCAAAGCCGCGTCGCCATGCTCGTCCGTCCACACCAGGCACAGCATCAGGATGGCGAACACCCGCGCCGCCGTCATCGCCAGCCGGTCCAGCGGGTGACGACGGTGACGGCGAAACCAGGAGGGCAAAGCGGCGCGCCAGCCGACAGCGGGCGGCGGCGGCGCCACCGGCTCCGCGTCGATCCAGCGGCTGAGCAGGGCGGGCGTCAGGAACAGCGCGGCGGACAGCGTCACATACAGCCCGACCGCCAGCGCGTCGCCCGGCGTCCACACGTCGCTCAGCCACAGGGCGGGCCAGCCCGCCGCGCCGATCAGCGTTCCCCAACCCAGCCAGCGCCATTCGCGCCACAGCACCAGCGCCACGCCCGCCGCGTTCAGCGCCAGCAGATAGGGGAACAGCCCCCAGGCCATCGGGTTGCCCGACGACACCAGCATCGGCGTGACGAATCCGGCCAGCAACCCCAGCGCGGCGATGAACGGCCCTTGCAACAGCGACAGCGCCACGCCGCTCAGGGACAGCGCCGCCAGCAGGGCGAAGGCGACCAGCGGATCGAACAGGCCGAACAGGGCGTAACCGCCATAGACGCTGGCGAAGGCGGCGAACAGACCGGCGCCGGTCAAGGCCATCGGCACATAATCGGGGTGAAGCGCGGCGAAGGCGCGCTGCGTCGGCTGGCGACGCAACCACTCGCCGCCGACGATCAAGCCAGCCCCGCTCACCAGCCCCAACGCCACGCGGACGCCCGGCCCCAGCCAGCCATGCTCGACCGACAGCTTGATGAAAAAGGCGGCGGCCAAGGCCATCGTCGCCCCACCCAGCCAGATCAACCAGCGCGAGGCCAGCGATTCCTCCAGGTCGCGCCACAGCGGACGGGCGGGCGGCGCGGGAGTCGCTGGTGGCGGCGGCGGTTCTGGCGGAGCCTCGTCGGCCAGAGGGGCGACGGTGATCTCGTCGGAAACGGGCGGCAGGGCGGCGGCGGGGTCCGGGACGATGTCCGGGGCAAGGTCGGCGACGGCGGGCGTCGCTCCGGCCTGCGCCGACAGGCGGGCCACGGTCTGGCGCAAGTCGTCGATGGCCTTGGCTTGATCCCGCAGCCGACGGTCCATGCGGAGAACGACAAAGCCGATCACCAGAAGCAGCGCAAAGAATTCCATCGTGACGCCGCCCCATCGCCGGTTCAACCGCCGATCAGGATAGCCTCACGCCGCGCGCTTGTCTTGCGATGGAAAGAGCGTTGAGATCACCACGCCCGATGTCAGAGCAAGCACGTTTTAAAGAGTGTCTTTTGACACGGATGAACACGGATGCCGACTGCGTCGGCCCACGGATAAACACGGATTAAAAGAGATCAATCTGATCCGTGTTCATCCGTGGATATCCGTGTTCATCCGTGTGAAATTTTCTTTTGGACCACACAAGCCCGCCGTCAAACGATTGGCCCCGGCTTCAAGGACCGCGCAGCGTCCGCCACAGACAGACCGCGCCGTAATAGCCGGACGAGGCCAGCCACAGGCCGAACAGCCAGCCGGGCCGCTCGGGCGACAGCACCACCAGCGCGCCGCAGCACAGCAGCCACACGCTGGTGACGCCGATGTTCAGCGGCATCAGGGCTTTGACCCGGAAGGGGTGCAGGAACTTCATCGTCGTGAAGGTCAGCAGCCCCAGCGCCAGCACCACCGCCGCGTTGATCCAGGGGTCGAGGTTCAGCAGCCAGAGATACAGCGCCACGACGTTCCAGATCGCCGGGAAACCGACGAAATAATTGTCGCCGCTCTTCATCTGCACGTTGGCGAAGCAATAGAGCGAGGTCAGCAGCACCCAGGCGGCCAGCGCGATGCTGACAAGCCCCTCCGGCAACAACCCGAAGCGGTGCATGAACACCGCCGGGACGACGACGTAGGTGAGATAATCGATCACCAGATCCAGAACCGACCCGTCGATTCCCGGCAGCACCTGCTTGACCGAGGCGCGGCGGGCCAGCGTGCCGTCCACGCCATCGACCACCAGCGCCACGCCCAGCCACGCCAAACACAGTTTCGCGTCGCCCGCCGCCGTCGCCAACAGCCCCAACAAGCCCAACACCGCCCCGCTGGCGGTGAAGACATGGACGCCCCAAGCCGACAGGCGGTGGGTGATTCCGTAGGCACTCATGCGGGGATTCCGTTTCGGCGGGCGGTCAAGATCGGGAGCAAGGCGGTTTTTTGACACAGACGCGCCCAGTTAAACACAGATTTATAGCGCTGCGGAATCCCCCATGCCGCAGAGCCGGTGAAAGCCCCTGTGCGCCAGGCCCGTCAGGCCGTTCCGGCCAGCGCGTCGGGCTTCGGCCCGCCGGTCGCCCAATCGAGCAGCTCCACCGTGTGAACCACCCGCAGATTGGTCGGCAGCGTGGCCCCCGCCGCGATTTGGGCGATGCAGCCCAGATTGCCCGCCGCCACGATCTCCGCGCCTGTGCTGGCGATGGCGGCGATTTTGCGGGCGCGCAGTTCGTCGGCCAGTTCGGGTTGCAGCAGGTTGTAGGTGCCCGCCGACCCGCAGCAGAGATGCCCGTCGGGAATTTCCTTCACCGCGAATCCGGCGGCGCGCAGCAGGGCGCGCGGCGGCTCCTTCAGCTTTTGCCCATGCTGCATCGAACAGGCGGAGTGGTAGGCCACCGCCTGCCCGGTGGCGATCACCGGCGCGCTCAGGCCCAGATCGGCCAACAATTCGGTGACGTCGCGCGCCAGCCCGGCGACATGCGCGGCCTTGGCGGCGTAGGCCGGATCGTCGCGGAACAGATGGCCGTAATCCTTCACGCTCGTGCCGCAACCCGAGGCGTTGACGATGACGGCGTCCAGCCCCTCCCCCGCCACCTCGATGATCCACGCGTCGATGGCCGCCTTGGCCTGTTCGCGCGCCATCGCCTCTTTGCCCATATGATGGGTCAGCGCGCCGCAGCAGTCGGCCCCGCGCGCCACCACCACCTCGACGCCGTGGCGGGTCAGCAGGCGGATGGTCGCCTCGTTGATCGACGGGGCCAGCACCCGTTGCGCGCAGCCCAGCAGCAGCGCCACCCGCTTGCGCCGGGTTCCCTGCGCCGGATAAACGCCGGCCCGGTCGCTGGCGCTGGGGTTGGGGACGCGGACCGGGGTCAGCGCCAGCATGGCGCGCAACCGCTTGGGCAGCAGGGCGCGGAAGGGCCGCGTCGCTGAAGCGCCCAGCATCGCCACCCGCAGCGCGCCCGGATTGGTCAGCAGCCGGGCCAGCAGCGCCCGAGTCGCCCGGTCGGCCAGCGGGCGGCGGTGGGTGTGTTCGATGTGGGCGCGGGCGTGATCGACCAGATGCATGTAATGGACGCCCGACGGGCAGGTGGTCATGCAGGACAGGCAGGACAGGCAGCGGTCGAGATGCTTGACCGTCGAGTCGGGCGGCGGCCCGCCCTTTTCCAGCATGTCCTTGATCTGATAGATGCGCCCGCGCGGGCTGTCCAACTCATCGCCCAGGATGGTGTAGGTCGGGCAGGTCGCGGTGCAGAAGCCACAATGGACGCAGGCCCGCAGGATCGCTTCGGACTCGCGGATCGCCGGGTCGGCCAGTTGGGCCAGCGTGAAGTTGGTTTGCATCGCCGCCGTCTCCTCACACGCCCGCGTAAAGGCGACCGGGGTTCAACACCCCCTTGGGATCGAAGCTGTCCTTGACCCGCCGGGTCAGCGCCATCAGCGGATCGGGCGGCGGTTGGAACACCGCCGTCACCGCGCGAACCTCGTCCGGCGCGCGAATCAGGGTGGCGTGGCCCTGCGCGCCGACCGCGCGGCGGATGGCGGCGACCGAATCGGGCGGCGCGGTCAGCCAGACCAACCCGCCACCCCAATCATAAAAGGCCTCAACCGCCAGCGTCCGCCGAATCGCCGCGACCACCGATGGGCCGGAGGCGGGGGGGACGGAGAGTTTCCACAAATGGGGCGTGTCGCCTCCTTGGCCTCCTTGGCCCCCTCCCCAACCCTCCCCCGCTGGCGCGGGAGAGGGAGTCAGGCGCGCGTACAGATCGGCCCCCTCTCCCGCCGAAGGCGGGGGAGGGTTGGGGAGGGGGCCGGGGCCAGCGCCAGAACCACCCCCATCCCCGACGCCCCCCAAACACCCGACATCCCGAATCTCGCGCCACACCGCCCGCGACTCGGGCGCGTCCAGCACGACGTCGGCGCGCAACTCCTCGCGCAGCGCGGCGACTCGCGCGGCGACGGATGGGCCGAAGCCCTCCAACCGCACCAGCGTCACCGCCCCGCCCGCCCGCGCCAGCGCCGACACGGTCGAGCGCGCCGCCAAACCGTCGGGCAGATGCGCCGCGCCCGACACGTCGTAGGGGCTGCGCAGCGCGCGGTCCAAGACGCCGACCGCCGCCACATCGTCCAGCCCGAACAGCAACAGGGTCGCCGTGTCTTCCGGCGCGGGCAGCACCTTCACCGTCAGTTCGGTGAAGGCGGTCAACGTGCCGAAGGATCCCGCCATCAGCTTGGGCAGATCATAGCCGGTGACGTTCTTCACCACCTTGCCGCCACCCTTATAGGCCTCGCCGCGCCCGCTGACTCCCGCCATGCCCAGCGCGTGGTCGCGCGCCGATCCCGCCGAAATCCGCCGGGGACCGGCCAGACCGCAGGCGATCACCCCGCCCAGCGTGCCGCCCTCCGGCGGTTCAAAGGCCAGATGCTGCGCCCGTTCGGCCAGCAGCGGCAGAATCAGCGCCATCGGCGTTCCCGCCCGCGCCGTCAGCACCAATTCCTCCGGCTCATAGGCGACGATCCCCGACAGGGCGGACAGGTCGAGCGCGTGGGTCGTCCGTACCGGACGGCCAAGCCCGCGCCGGGAACCGCTGCCCAGCACCTCCAGCGACTCGCCCGCCGACAGCGCCCAGCGCACGGCGTCGGCGAGCTGCGCGTCGGTGTCCGGCTTCAGCGTGGTGATGGTCATGCCGGGTCGCCCCTTCAAAAGCGCGGAATGTCGGGGAAGCGCAGTTCCCCCTGGTGAACATGCAGACGGCCCAACTCGGCGCAGCGGTGCAGGGTGGGAAAGACCTTGCCGGGGTTGAGCAGCCCGTCGGGATCGAAGGCGCATTTCAACCGCTGTTGCTGCTCCAGATCCGCCGCGTCGAACTGGTCGGTCATCAGGTCGCGCTTTTCCACGCCGACGCCATGCTCGCCGGTCAGCACGCCGCCGACCTCGACGCACAGGCGCAGGATGTCGTTGCCGAAGGACTCGGCGCGCTCCAGCTCGCCCGGCTGGTTGGCGTCGTAGAGTATCAGCGGGTGCAGGTTGCCGTCCCCGGCGTGGAAGACGTTGGCGACGCGCAGGCCATAGCGCGCCGACAATTCCGTCATCCGCGTCAGCACCTGGGGCAGCGCCTTGCGCGGGATCGTGCCATCCATACAATAGTAATCCGGGCTGATTCGCCCGACCGCTGGGAAGGCCGCCTTGCGCCCGGCCCAGAAGGCCAAGCGTTCCTCTTCGGAATTCGAGACGCGGGTGCAGACCGCGCCCTTGTCGGCGGCGATGGCGGCGACCCGCCCGATCAGGTGATCGACCTCCGCCGCCGGGCCGTCCAACTCGACGATCAGCAACGCCTCGACGTCCAACGGGTATCCGGCGTGGACGAAGGCCTCCGCCGCGTGGATGGCCGGGCGGTCCATCATCTCCATGCCGCCGGGGATGATTCCCGCCGCGATGATCGCCGCGACGCAATCGCCGCCCTGCTCGCTGGATGGAAAACCGATCAACACCGCCCGCGCCGTCGCCGGTTTGCGCAGGATGCGCACGGTCACTTCGGTGACGATTCCCAGCAGCCCTTCCGACCCGGTGACGATTCCCAGCAAATCATAGCCGCCCGCCTCCAGATGCTTGCCACCGAGCCGGACGATGGTTCCGTCCATCAAGACCAGCTCCACCCCCAACAGATTGTTGGTGGTCAGCCCGTATTTCAGGCAATGGACCCCGCCGGAGTTTTCGGCGACGTTGCCGCCGATGGTGCAGGCGATCTGACTGCTGGGATCGGGGGCGTAGTAAAAGCCCTCCCCCGCCACCGCGTTGGAAATGCCGAGATTGGTCACGCCCGGCTGAACCACGGCGCAGCGGTTGGCGTAGTCGATGTCCAGGATGCGCTTGAACTTGCCCATCCCCAACAGCACCCCGTCGGCCAGCGGCAAGGCCCCGCCCGACAGCGAGGTTCCCGCCCCGCGCGGCACCACCTTCACCCCCATCTCCTGGCAGGTCTTGAGGATGCGCGACACTTGATCGACCGTGCTGGGCAGCACGGCGACCAGCGGAAGCTGGCGGTAGGCGGTCAGCCCGTCGCATTCATAGGCGCGGAGTTCCGCCTCGTCGACGATCACCCCCTCGCCGGGGACGATGGCGCGCAGCGCCTCGACGATGGCGCGGCGGCGGGCGATCACGCCGCTGTCCGGGACCGGCATCTTCATCGGCGGGCGTCCTTCTGTCCGAAACGGCGAATCCGTCCGTAAGACGTACCATTCGCCGCCGTGTGGACACAAGGCGTCCGGGCACAAGACGCTGAAACGCAGCCCAAAACGCAAGAGCCGCGCCCGAAGGCGCGGCTCTTGCGAGAAACCCGTTGGCGAAGAGGCCGGGGAGTGGTCCCAGGCCGCCTTGCCGGATCAGCCCTGACGGGCCTTGAAACGCGGGTTCTGCTTGTTGATGACGTAGACACGGCCCTTGCGGCGGATGACCCGGCAGGCCTTGTGACGCGTCTTCATCGACTTCAGAGAATTGACGATTTTCATGATGATGTTCCTGGACGCTCTGGCGGCTCGATCGAAGGCGCGCACCATAGTGCGACGTCCCCCACCTGTCAACGCTTGGCTTTGGATGAGTTTCCATCCTTTTGCGAAGATCCGACGACCGCTTTTCAGGCTCTCCCGCCCCCGCCGTCGCGCCGGGACTTCGGCCAATTCATACGAGGACTCACGAGATCTTGGCCCCGCGCCCAAATGACGAGTCAACGAACCGCCGCCGCCTTGCCGCGTGATTCGGGCGCGGCGATGGAGGATTCCGTCATCAAAGCTTAACGGGTTCCCGTTCACCGCTGGGTCTACAAAACGCTTCCGTAAGGGTCACGCCCCCCTGCCCTGCACCATCGGGCAAGCGGGTCCACAGGACAACGGGAGCATCGACATGAACATCCGCAACGCGCTTCTCGCCACGGTCGGCGCGCTCAGCGCGCTGACCCTGGTCAGCGCCGCCCACGCCGCGACCACGCTGACCGTCTACACCGCGTTGGAGACCGAGCAGCTCGATCCCTACAAGAAGGCGTTCGAGGCCGACAACCCCGGCATCACCATTCAATGGGTCCGCGATTCGACCGGCGTCGTCACCGCCAAGCTGCTGGCCGAAAAGGCCAACCCCAAGGCCGACGTGGTGTGGGGGCTGGCCGCCTCCAGCCTGATGGTGCTGGACGCGCAGAGCATGCTGGAGCCTTACGCGCCCAAGGGCCTGGACGCGGTGAAGCCGACCTTCCGCGACGCCAAGACGCCGCCGACCTGGGTCGGCATGGACGCCTGGATGGCGGCGATCTGCTTCAACACGGTCGAGGCCGCGAAGAAGAACCTGCCCAAGCCCGCCTCCTGGGCCGATCTGCTGAAGCCGGAATACAAGGGCCAGGTGGTGATGCCGAATCCGGCCTCCTCGGGCACCGGCTTCCTCGCCGTGTCGGGCTGGCTGCAACAGATGGGCAAGGACGCCGGTTGGGCCTATATGGACGGGCTGGACAAGAACACCGCCGTCTACACCCATTCCGGTTCCAAGCCCTGCAAGATGGCCGCCGCCGGTGAATACGCCGTCGGCATCTCCATCGAATACACGGGCGCGGTTCAGAAGAACAAGGGCGCGCCGATCGACGTGATCCTGGCCAGCGAGGGCGTGGGCTGGGAAGAAGAAGCCACCGCCATCGTCAAGGGCACCAAGAATCTCGACGCCGCCAAGGCGCTGGCCGATTGGGCCGCGACCAAGAAGGCGAACGAGCTGTATGTCCAGTTCTACGCCGTCACCGCCGTGCCGAACGTCGGCAAGGCGTTGCCGAACTACCCGGAAAACGCCGAAGCGAAAATGTTGAAAACCAACGATTTCGCTTGGGCCGCCGCCAACCGCGACGCCATCCTGGCGGAATGGACCAAGCGCTACGACGCCAAGTCCGAGAAGAAGTAAGCGCCAGCAATCCCGCCGTTCGGCCTCCCCCCGCCCCGTCGCGGGGAGGAGGCTGTTCGCGCGGGCGCCGTTTTTCAAGGGGGGCGACGCCATGACCCATCTGCATCTCGACTCCATCGTGAAACGCTACGACAGCTTCACCGCCCTGAAAGGCGTGTCGCTGGAGGTCAAGCGGGGGGAGTTCCTGTGCTTTCTCGGCCCGTCCGGCTGCGGCAAGACCACCTTGCTGCGCGTCATCGCCGGGCTGGATCCGCAAAGCGAGGGGCGGGTGACGCTGGACGGGCGCGACGTGTCGCGCCAACCGCCCTCGGCGCGCAATTACGGCATCGTCTTTCAATCCTACGCGCTGTTTCCCAATTTGACCGTCGCCAAGAACGTCGCCTATGGCCTGAAGCTGGACCGCGCGGCGACCAAGGCGCGGGTGGATGAACTGCTGGCCCTGGTCGGGTTGCCGGAGTCCGGGCCGAAATACCCCGGCCAATTGTCGGGCGGGCAGCAACAGCGCGTGGCGCTGGCCCGCGCGCTCGCCCCCTCCCCCGGCCTGCTGCTGCTGGACGAGCCGCTGTCGGCGCTCGACGCCCGCGTGCGCGGCCATTTGCGCCAGCAAATCAAGGATCTGCACCGCCGCCTGGGCATCACCACCATCATGGTGACGCACGACCAGGAAGAGGCGCTGACCATGGCCGACCGCATCGTCGTGATGAATCACGGCGTCATCGATCAGGTCGGCACGCCCGACGAGATTTACCGCCACCCGGCCACCCCCTTCGTCGCCGATTTCGTCGGGGCGATGAATTTCCTGCCGGGAATCGCGGGCGAGGACGGCGTGGTCCATGTCGGCGACGCGCGGCTTCACAGCAACAGCGACCTTGCGCCGGGCGCCGCCGTCACCGTCTGCCTGCGCCCGGAAGACGTGGTGGCCCGCCACCAGAACGGCGCCAACCGCATTGAGGCGACCATCGAGGCGCTGGAGTTCATCGGCCCCTTCCACCGCGCCCGCCTGCACGCGCCGGAGTTGGGAAGCCACCGGCTGACCGCCGATTTCTCCGCCAATCTGGTCCGTGACCTGGATTTGGTCATCGGGGGCCGCCTGCCCGTCATGCTGCCGCGCGAGCGGCTGCGCGTTTTCCCGGTGGCCTGAGATGAGCGCGACCGCCGCCGCCATGCCGAAGCCCCAGAGCAAGCCCAAGACCAAGCCCGCCCGCTCCCCCCGCCCGGTCGAAACGGCGGATTCGCGGTTGTTGAACGGCGGCACGCTGATTCTGGCGCTGTTTTTGACGGTGTTCGTCCTGCTGCCGCTGGGCGCGATCTTTCTGCGCAGCCTGTATGACCGCAACGACACCTTTGTCGGGCTGGCCAATTTCGCCACCTTTCTTGGCACGCCCGCGCTGTCGGCCTCCATCGGCAACAGCCTGAGCGTGGCGCTGGTCAGCACCGTCATCACGGTGATTCTGGCCTTTCTCTTCGCCTTTTCGATCACCCGCACCGGCATGGCGGGCAAGGGCTGGTTCAAGGCCGTCGCGCAGATCCCGATTCTCGCCCCGTCGCTGCTGCCCGCCATTTCGCTGGTTTATCTGTTTGGCAACAAGGGCATGCTGCGCGACGTGATGATGGGCCACAGCGTCTACGGCCCCATCGGCATCGTGCTGGGCGAGGTGTTTTACTGCTTCCCGCACGCGGTGATGATCCTGGTGGTGGCGCTGTCCACCGCCGACGCCCGGCTGTACGAGGCGGCGGAATCGCTGGGGGCCGGGCCGTGGCGGCGTTTCTGGACCATCACCCTGCCGGGCGCGCGCTATGGCCTGATTTCGGCGATTTTCGTCGTCTTCACCTTGGTCGTCACCGATTTCGGCATCCCCAAGGTGATCGGCGGCAATTACAACGTGCTGGCCACCGACGTGTACAAGCAGGTGATCGGCCAGCAGAATTTCGGCATGGGCGCGGTCATCGGCATGGTGTTGCTGCTGCCCGCCCTGCTGGCCTTCGTCGCCGATTGGCTGGGCCAGCGCCGCCAGATGGCCTTGCTGTCGGCCCGCTCCGTCCCCTATGTCCCGCCCAAGAGCGTGTGGGGCGACCGGCTGGCGTTGGGCTATTGCCTGCTGATCGCGGCGCTTCTGGTCGGCATGTTGGGGGTGTCGGCCTACGCCTCGCTGGTCAAATTCTGGCCCTACAATCTGTCGCTGACCCTGGCGAATTATGATTTCGAGCAGTTCGACCCCGCCGGCTGGGGCAGCTACGCCAACAGCCTGCGTCTGGCCGCCTGGACCGCCGTGGCCGGAACCGCCGTCATCTTCACCGGGGCCTATCTGGTGGAGCGCAGCGCCGCCCTGCCCGCCCTGAAGCTGACGGTCCGGCTGCTGGCCATCGTACCGTTGGCGGTGCCGGGCATGGTGCTGGGGCTAGCCTACATCTTCTTCTTCAACGCGCCGTGGAACCCGTTGAACGGGCTGTACAACACGCTGGCGATCCTGGTCCTGTCCACGCTGGTGCATTTCTACACCGTCGGCCATCTGACCGCCGCCACCGCGCTGAAGCAGTTGGATCCCGAATTTGAATCGGTGTCGGCCTCGCTGAAGGTGCCGGTGTGGAAAACCTTCGGCCGCGTCACCGTGCCGTTGTGCCTGCCCGCGATCCTCGACATCGGCATCTATCTGTTCGTCAACGCGATGACGACCGTCTCGGCGGTGGTGTTCCTCTATTCCCCCGACACCAAACCGGCGGCGGTCGCCGTGCTGCACATGGACGACGCCGGAGAAACGGCGGGGGCCGCCGCCATGGCGATGATGATCGTCTACACCTCCATCGCCGTCCGCGTTTTGCACGCGGGTCTTGGCGCGTGGCTGGGCCGTCGGTCGCAGCGCTGGCGGGCGCGCTGAGGCCAGCCGCGCTTGCCCCCTCCCCAGCCCTCCCCCGCTTCGCGGGAGAGGGAGTCTGGAGCCTTGTCGGCGGGCGTGCGCCCATCCCCTCTCCCGCGAAGCGGGGGAGGGTTAGGGAGGGGGAAAACCGAACCGACCACTTCAGCGCGACCCGCCAGACGCGCCCTCACGCCGCCGCCAAATCCCGCGCCACCTCCAGAAAGGCGCGGACCACCGCCAGACGGCGGCGTTCGCGCAGGCACACCACATACTCGTCCATATCGACCGCCGCCCCGGCGATGGGCAGCAGGACCAGACGCGGGTCGCCGGTGAATTCGGCGGCGGACACGAAGCCGACGCCCAGCCCCGCCGCCACCGCCTCCACCACCGCTTCGCGGCTTTCGATCACCAGCGCGCTGGCCGCCGTCAGATCGGCGTCGGCCAGCGCCCGCTCGATCAGGCGGCGGGTCATCGAGCCGACCTCGCGCATCACCAGCCGTTCCGCCGCCAAATCCTGAACCGTCACCGCCCGCTGACGGGCCAGCCGATGGCCGCGCGGGACCAGCGCCCGCACGGGGTCGCGGCGGAACGGCACGACGTAAAGCCGCGCGTCGCCCGGCACGTCGGCCAAAACCGCCACGTCGATTCGCGTGTCGAGCAACCCCTGCATCAGCGTTTGCGAATTGCCGACCGACAGCGTCACCGTCGGCCCCGGATGCAGGCGCGTGAAGGCGGCGAGCAGCGGCACGGCGTGGAACGGCCCGTCGGCGCCAACCGCCAGCGCCCCGCCGTCGAGATGCCGCACCCCGGCCAACAGCTCCAACGCCTCCTGCTCCGCCGCGAACAGGCGGCGGGTGACGGCGAACAGCGCCTGTCCCACCTCGGTCAAGGTCACGCCCCGGCGGCTGCGCTCGAACAGCAGGACGCCGTGCGTGTCCTCCAGCGCCTTCACCTCTTGCGACAGGGTCGGCTGGGTGACGTTCAGCAGGCGCGCCGCCTTGGTGAATCCGCCCTCGCCCGCCACGCTGTGAAAGGCGCGGAGATGGGCGATGTTCATTGATTTCATCTATGGACCCATAGATCGAATGGATTGGATTTATGGTACGCCGCCGGGTGTCATCCGTCCACCGCAGCGCACCCGCCTGCCCTTTCACCAGACCGCCGCCCCACCTGATGAGCGCAGCGGTGGAGCCTTTCCGATGACCGAACCCTATTTGCTGACCCCCGGCCCGCTGACCACCTCGCGCACCGTGAAAGAGGCGATGCTGCGCGATTGGGGATCGCGCGACGGCGCCTTCATCGCGCTGAACCGCCGCATCCGCGCCCGGTTGGTCGAGCTGGCCAACGCCGCCGACAGCCACGTCGCCGTCCCGGTCCAGGGATCCGGCACCTTCGCGGTGGAGGCGATGATCGGCACGCTGGTGCCGCGCGACGGCAAGCTGCTGGTCCTCATCAACGGCGCCTACGGCAAGCGCATCCAGCGCATGGCCGAGGTGATCGGTCGCCGCGTCGTCGCCATCGAGGTGGCCGAGGATCAGCCGGTCGATCCGGCGACGCTCGACGACGCGCTGAGCGCCGACGCCGACATCACCCATGTGGCCGTCGTCCATTGCGAAACCACATCCGGCATTCTCAACCCGGTTGAGGCGGTGGCCGACATTGTCGCCCGCCATGGCCGCCGCCTGTTGATCGATTCGATGAGCGCCTTCGGCGCCCTGCCGCTCGACGCCGCGCGCGTGCCGTTCGAGGCGGTGGCGGCGTCCGCCAACAAGTGCCTGGAAGGCGTTCCCGGCATGGGCTTCGTCATCGCCCGCGCCGACGCGCTGGCCGCCGCCAAGGGCAACGCCCATTCGTTGAGCCTGGACCTGCACGACCAGTGGCGCGGGTTCGAGGCCAACGCCCAATGGCGCTTCACCCCGCCCACCCACGTGCTGGCCGCCTTCGGTCAGGCGCTGGACGAGCATGAGGCGGAGGGCGGCGTCGCCGGGCGCGGCGCGCGTTACGCCGTCAATGGCCGGATCCTGATCGACGGGATGCGGGGCTTGGGCTTTGAAACGCTGCTGCCCGACGCGCTGCAAGCGCCGATCATCGTCACCTTCCGCATGCCCGCCGACCCGGCCTTTGTCTTCGACGCTTTCTACGACCAGCTCCGCGAGCGCGGTTTCGTCATCTACCCCGGCAAGCTGACCGTCGCCGACAGCTTCCGCATCGGCTGCATCGGTCGGTTGGGCGCGGCGGAGATGCGCGCCGCGCTGGACGCCATTCGCGCCACGCTGGACGCCATGGGCGTGGCCAGCGGCGCCCCGTAAGGCCGCGACAACCGCCCGAAAAGCCCCTCTCCCCCTGCGGGAGAGGGGTTGGGGTGAGGGGCCGCAAGTCTGTTTGTCCGCCTTCGGCGGATCCCCCTCATCCCAACCCTTCTCCCGCAAGGGGAGAAGGGCCATTCCCCCAAGCCGCCCCCCTCTTCGCCGTCAAGGATCCCTCGCCATGACCGTCACCTACACCCGCCGTTACACCGGGCCGCTTCAGGCGGCGATTCTCGATTGGGCGGGCACCACCGTCGATTTCGGCTGTCTGGCCCCGGCGGGGGCCTTCATGGAGGCGTTCGCCCGGTCCGGCGTGGAGATCACGCTGGAACAGGCCCGCGCCCCGATGGGCATGGCGAAATGGCATCACATCCAGGCGATCACCCGGATGCCCGCCGTCGCCGACCTGTGGGCGTCGGTCCATGGCGCCGCCCCGACGGACGAGGACGTCAACCACCTCTACAACACCTTCCTGCCCTTGCAGGTCGCGGTGGTCGAACAGCACGCCGACGTGATTCCCGGCGCGGTCGAGGCGGTGGCCGCCCTGCGGGCGCGCGGGCTGAAGATCGGCTCGACCACCGGCTACCCGCGCCCGGTGATGGACGTGGTGCAGCGCGTCGCCGCCGAACAGGGCTACAGCCCCGACGTCGTCGTCTGCGCCGGTGAGACGCCGACCGGACGGCCCGGCCCGTCGATGGCGCTGCGCTGCGTGATCGAGCTGTCGATCTCCCCAGTCGAGGCCTGCGTCAAGATCGGCGACACCGTGGTCGATGTCGAAGAGGGGCTGAACGCCGGGATGTGGAGCATCGGCGTCACCGACACCGGCAACGAAATCGGCCTGCCGCAAGCCGAGTGGGAGGCCCTGCCCGCCGACCGCCGCGACGCCCTGCGCCGAACCGCCGCCGACCGTCTGGCCCGCGCGGGCGCGCATTACGTCGTCCGGTCGCTGGCCGACGCCGTGCCGTTGCTCGACCTCATCGACGCCCGTCTGGCGCGCGGCGAAAAGCCGTGAGCCAAACCCACGCCACCCCGCCCAGCGAATCCGTGGACGTCGTCATCGTCGGGGCCGGGATTCTCGGTCTGGCGGTGGCGTGGGAGTTGGGCAGGCGCGGCGGACGCTCCGTCCTCGTGCTCGACCGCCACGCCCCGGCGACGCAGGCGACGGCGAAGGCGGCGGCGCTGCTGACCCGCGCGCGGGCCGACGCGGCGACCGCCGCGCTGGTCCGCGCCACCTACGACGCGGTGACGGCTCTGGAAGCCGCGCTGGGCGAGGATCTGGGGCTGCGCCGCGTCGGCACGCTGCATGTCGCGGCCTCCCCGGAAAAGGCCGCCGCGCTGCGCGGGCTGTTGACCGACAGCGCCGATCCGGTCGCTTGGCTGGACGGGGCGGGGGCGGCGCGGCTGGTTCCCTGGCTTGATCCGGCTGCGGTGACGCTCGCCGCCCACGCGCCGCTTGACGCTTACATCGACCCTTACCGGCTGGCCGACGCCTATGGCCGGGCGGCGCGGCGGTTGGGCGTGCGGGCGCCCGGCGGCGTGTCCGTCCGTGGAATCCGCGTGGCGGACGGGAGGGTGCTGGGGGTGGACACCGACGGCGGTTTCATCGAGGCCCCCGTCGTGGTCAACGCCGCCGGCGCCTGGGCCGCCACGCTGGCCGCCACCGCCGGGGTTGGCCTGCCGCAAGCCCCGGTGCGCAGCCAATATTGGATCACCGAAGCGCGGCCCGACCTGTTCCTCAGGGATTGTCCCATCACCGTCCTGCCCGACGCCGGGGCCTACGCCCGCCCGGAGTTGGGCGCGCTGCTGTTCGGCCTGCGCGGCGGCGCGTCCTTCGCGCTCGACCCCGCCAGCTTGCCAGAAGACAGCAACGGCCTGCTGCTGGAGGATTCCGACGATGGTTGGACGACGCTGGAGGCCGGATGGCCGGGGCTGGCCCGCTTCTGCCCGGCGCTGGAGCAGGTCGGCTTGGCCCATTATGTGGCAGGCCTGTCCACCTACACGCTGGATGGCCGTTTCGTGCTGGGGCCGGTCGCGGCGGTTCGCGGGCTGTTGATGGCGACCGGCTGTTGCGGGGCGGGAATCGCCGCGTCGGGCGGCATTGGCGCCGCCATCGCCGCGTTGGCGGCGGGGGAGGACAGCCCCATCGACCTGTCGGGCTTCGCGCCCGACCGGCACGGCCCGGTCGATCCCTTCGCCCCCGCCCTGCGCGCGGCCTGCGCCGCCGCGCGGTCGGGCAAGACCGCCGGTTGACGCGACTCGGTTTCCCCCAGCAAAAGGACCGCCCACAATGCCGGTCGATCGTTCCGAAGGCGACGTCAACCACGGCCCGCGCCGCGCCCGCTGGGCCGGTGACGGCGTCGGCCCGCGATCGCGCGCCCTGGTGGAGCGCGACGCGGCGGCCTTTCTCAAGCAATCGCTGTCCACCCCCTGCCTCAGCGCCGTGCGCAAGGCCGAAGGGATTTGGATCGAGGATATGGACGGGCGCCGCTTCATGGATTTCCATGGCAACAGCGTCCACCACATCGGTTACGCCCACCCCCGGCTGGTCGCCGCGCTGAAGGCCCAACTGGACGAGCTGACCTTCGCCCCGCGCCGCTTCGCCTGCGAAGCGGCGGCGGAGCTGGCGGAACGCTTGACCGCCAATGCCCCGACCGGCCCGGACTCCCGCGTGTTGTTCGCGCCCGGCGGGTCGGAGGCCATCGAGATCGCGCTGAAAATCGCCCGCGTCGCCACCGGGCGATTCAAGACCGTCTCCTTCTGGGACGCCTTTCACGGGGCCGGCTTCGGCGCGGTCAGCGTCGGCGGCGAGGCGGTCTTCCGCTCCCACGGGATCGGCCCGCTGCTGCCCGGCGCGGAGCATGTGGCGCCCTTCGCCTGCTCGCGCTGCGCCTATGGCTTTCCGTCCCGCAGCGGCGCCCCCGACCTTGACGCCTGCAAGATGGCCTGCGCCCGCATGGTCCGCTACGCGCTGGAGAAAGAGGGCGACGTCGCCGCCGTGGTGGCCGAGCCGATCCGCGCCGTTCCCTATGTGCCGCCGCCGGGCTTCTGGCCAGCGGTGCGGCAGGCCTGCAACGAGGCGGGCGCGCTGTTGATCTTCGACGAGATTCCGACCGGGCTGGGCAAGACCGGCGCGCTGTACAGCCACGAACCCTTCGGCGCCGCCCCCGACATTCTGGTGTTGGGCAAGGCGCTGGGCGGGGCCATGCTGCCGCTCGCCGCCGTCATCGCGCGGGCCGGGCTGGACGTGGCCGGAGACCGGGCGCTCGGCCATTACACCCACGAGAAAAACCCGCTGCTGGCCCGCGCCGGGCTGACCACGCTGGACATCATCGCCGACGAAGGGCTGGTGGAGCGCGCCGCCGATCTGGGCGGCCACGCGCGGGCGCGGCTGGACGACATGGCCGCCCACGATTCCGGCATCGCCGAGGTTCGCGGCGCCGGTCTGCTGCTGGGCGTCGAGTTCGTCACCCCCGACGGCGCACCGGACAATGACCGGGCGGAGGCGACGCTCTACGCCGCCCTGGCGCGCGGCCTGAGCCTGAAGGTCAACATGGGCAGCGTCCTGACCCTGTCGCCGCCGCTGACCATCCCGCGCGCCGATCTGGACCGGGCGCTGGACATACTGGACGACGCGCGGCGTGAAACGGCGTCCGGGGCCTGAACCCCGCTTCAACACGGATGAACACGGATGCAGGCTGCGCCTGCCCACGGATGAACACGGATCAAGAGATCTCTTATTATCCGTGTTCATCCGTGGATATCCGCGTTCATCCGTGTCTCATGACCCTTATCCTTGATTGACGGTCAACCATGGCTTGGGTTCACGGCCACAAAGAGCGTGACCGGGCCATTGACGGCCCCCCTCCGCGCGCGCTCCAATGACGGGCGGTTTCCAGGCTCCGGCCCACCCCACTGGACCCACCTTATTGGAAGAGGGTCGATCATGGCCTCCGACATTCGCGTTCGTTTCCTGCACCCGTCGGGCGCCATCGGTCCCGGCAAGATCGCGTTGTTGGAGGCCATCGACCGCACCGGCTCGATCTCCGCCGCCGCGCGGGCGTTGGGGATGACCTTTCGCCGGGCGTGGTTCCTGGTGGAGACCATGAACAGCGCCTTTCGCGATCCGGTGGTGAAAACCAGCGTCGGCGGGCGCGAGGGCGGCGGAGCCGGGTTGACGCCGCTGGGGCAAGAGGTCGTCGCCCGTTACCGCCGGGTGCAAGAGGACGCGCGCAAGGCCGCCGCCCCGCATCTGGACTGGTTGGACGGCGTGCTGAAGGAACCGCCGCCGGACGACGCGCCAAGCGCCGACACGCCAATCACCGACGCGCCCGCCTGACCCCTTCTGTTCGCGCAGGGCTGTTTTCCTTCCATGCGCGCCGTGCAGCCCTGGGTGGCCGGAGCCTCTCTGGTGAAGCGGCGGGGAGAGGCGTAGATCTGCGTCCTGTTGCCATTGGGCAGCAGCGTTGCCGTTTGGCGACACCAACCACCTCCACACCGACCGACCACCCCGGCCATCGCGCGCCGGGATCGCGCCTGTGCGCCCGCCCCCGCTTGCCATCCGAGTCCGCCGTCATGATGTTGTCCTCGCTGTCCATTTCCGCCGCTGACGCCTTTGGCGCGGCGGCTTTCGCCGGGTCTTGCCTGTGGCCGCTGATGAAGCAGCGCCGGGGCTTGCTGGTGGGACAGGCCGCGACCAACCTTCTGTTCATCACCCATTTCATCCTGCTGGGGGCCTACACCGCCGCCGCGCTCTGCGCGCTGGTGGTGACGCAGGTGTTGACGGCGCTGCCGGAAACCCGCCGCCGCTGGCACTCCGCGCTGTTCGCCGCCACCGTGCCGGGCATCGCGGCGGTGGCCTTCGCCACCTGGGCCGGGCTGCCCTCGGCGCTGTCGAGCATCGGCATCAGCCTGTCCACCACGGCGCGCTGGCAGTCGAGCACCACGCGGATGCGCCTGTTCCTGCTGGGCGCCGGGCTGTTCTGGGTCAGCCACAACATCCTGGTGATGTCGCCCTTCGCCATCGCGTCGGACGGCATCTCGGCCATCGGCAACGTCGCCCGCCTGATTGCCGACCGCCGCGCCGCCCGGCGGCAAAGCGCGGTCCCCACCGCCGACGCCGTCAACGGCAACCGCGCCCCGGCGGCTCTGGCGGCCTGATCGCGGACAACCCGCGCCGTCGCCGGAACATCACCCCGGAACATCACTGGCGGGATCGGCGCGGCGCGGTTACAAGAGCGCTTCCCGAGTGACCCTGAGGGCGGCATCCCCCATGTTGAAGCGCGTGTATGACTGGACCATGGAAAAGGCGGCGTCGAAGAACGCCACCGCTTGGCTGGCCGGGGTGTCCTTCGCCGAAAGCTCCTTCTTCCCGCTGCCGCCCGATCTGCTGCTGGTGCCGATGGTCATCGCCAACCGGCAAGCGGCGTGGCGGCTGGCCGCCATCTGCACGCTGGCCTCGGTCATCGGCGGGCTGTTCGGCTACGCCATCGGCTATTTCCTCTATGAGACGGTCGGGCGCTGGGTCATCGACTTCTACCATCTGACCGACAAGTTCGAGGCGATGCGCCAGACCTTTCTGGACTACGGCGCGGAGATCCTCATCATCAAGGGCATGACGCCGATTCCTTACAAGCTGCTGACCATCACCGCCGGGGTGGCGCAGTTGAATTTGTGGGTGTTCGTCGGCGCGTCGATCATTTCGCGCTCGATGCGGTTTTTCCTGGTCGCCGCGCTGCTCTATTTCTTTGGCGAGCCGGTGCGCGCCTTCATCGAAAAGCGCCTGACCCTCGTCACCAGCGCCGTCGCCGTCGCCCTGATCGGCGGCTTCCTGGTCGTCAAGCTGCTCTGACCTGACGGTCTGGCCCGAAGCTCTGGAATTTCGCCATGCCGCCGCCCGGTCGCCCGCCCCGCTCCGCCCATCCCCGCGCCAACCGGCCCGGCCCGCCTCCGGTTCGCGCCGCAGCGCCGCCGCCGCGCGAGCCGGATGAGTCGCGAAAACTGTTCCGCGTCGCCGGGCTGTCCGCCGTGTCGGCCCTGTTCGCCCATGATCCGGCCCGCGTCGAGCGGCTGTTCTTCGACGAGCGGCTGAAACCGGCGGTCGGGGCCTTTTGCAAGGCGATGGCCGCCGCCCGCAAGCCTTACCGCATGGTCGAGGCCGAGGAGTTGGCGAAGGTCGCCGGAACCGTGCTGCATGGCGGCGTCGTCGCCCTGATGGCGCCCCGCGCCGTGCCCGCCTTTGACGGCGACGCCGCCCGGCGCTGGAGCGAACCGCTGCTGATTCTCGACGGCGTCGGCAACCCGCACAATTTGGGCGCGATCCTGCGCACCGCCGCCTTTTTCGGCCTGCCGCGCGTCCTGCTGTCCGACCATCCGGGCCAAGCCTTGCCGTCCGAAGCCGCCTACCGCGTCGCCGAGGGCGGATTCGAATGGGTGGAACTGTTCAAAGCCGAGAATCTGCCGCTGGCGCTCAAGCGTCTGCGCGCCACCCATCGGGTGGTCGGCACGGCGCTGGATCCCAAACGCCCGACCATCGACGTCTCCGGCCTGTCCGCCACCGACCGCGACCGCCGACCGCTGGCCGTCGTGCTGGGCAACGAGGAGGACGGCGCGCCGCCCGCCACGCTCGCCGCCTGCGAAGCGCTGCTGACGATTCCCGGCGGCGGACGCGTCCAATCGCTGAACGTCGCCGCCACCGCCGCGATTCTGATTCACGCGCTGGCGGTCACGCCCCGTTGACGAAAGAGTGAACGGCGCGGCGGCGCCCCGACGCTTGCCGCCACGCCCACGCCGCACGACATCTGTGTCTCCACCCCCGAGAACGGAGCGTCCCCATGTTCGGCCAATTCCTGCGCAAGCCCGCCACTCTGCCAGAGGCGACCGAGGCGCTTCCCGGTCGGGCCGACGCCATGGCGGTTCCCGCCCGCCACCACGTCAACGGCCATCCGATGACGCCGCCCTACGCCGCCGGTCTGGAGATCCTCGACGTTGGGCTTGGCTGCTTTTGGGGGGCGGAGCGCAAATTCTGGAAGATCCCCGGCGTCTGGGTGACGGCGGTCGGCTATCAGGGCGGCCACACCCCCAACCCGACCTATGAGGAGGTCTGTTCGGGCCGCACCGGCCACACCGAAGCGGTGCGAGTCGTCTATGACCCGGCCAAAATCGCCTTGACCGACCTGCTGCGCGCCTTTTGGGAGGCGCACGACCCGACCCAGGGGATGCGCCAGGGCAACGACGTCGGCACGCAATACCGCTCCGCCCTCTACACCCACAACGCCGCCCAAATGGAGGCGGTGATCGCCAGCCGCGACGCCTATCAGGCCCGGTTGAGCGCGGCGGGCCACGGCCCGATCACCACGGAAATCCGCGCCGCGCCGACCTTTTACTTCGCCGAAGCCTACCACCAGCAATATCTGGCGAAGAACCCCAACGGCTATTGCGGGTTGGGCGGCACCGGCGTGACCTGCGCGCTGTGACCGGCAAAGCCCTGTCCGCGCCGGGGGCGTTGCGCGGCGGGGCGGCTTGCGGGTATGGTTCGGGCGGTCCTTGAAAGCTCCCGTGTCGTCATGCGCCCGGGGCGCCGCCCGCCAAGCCATGATCGTCGATGACACAGAAAAAAGCCGAGCTGGCCACGCCGTATCTCAGCGGCTTGCTCGATTTCTGGCTAAACAAATGCCCCGTTGGCGGTCTGCCGGCCCCCAGCAGCATCGCGCCCGCCGATCTGCGGCCCTGGAAGGACCACATCGTCGTTTTCGAGGTGATCGGCGACGACGCCAGCGATTGCGGCGCCTTCGTCTATTCCTATTACGGCAAGGCGCTGGCCGCCGCCTTCGGCCATTCGCGGCTGGGGGCGACGCTGGACGATCTGCCCGCCGAACAGCGCGCGGTCCTGCAACCGGAATATGACGCCGTGCGGCGCGAACGGTTGCCGCTGGCCCGCGTCCACACCGCCGATTTCGCCGGACGCACGCGCAGTTGGGAACGGCTGGTCCTGCCGCTGTCGAGCGACGGCGTGACCATCGACAAGCTGCTGGTCGCCGCCTATGAGCTGGCCGTCCGGCCCAGCGGCGGCTACGTCCCCGCCCCCAGTTCCCTGCCGCCCCTTCCCACCAATGTTTTGAAGCCGGGAGTCTCGGCATGACGTCGCGTATGCCGCATCTTGCCGCCCCGCCGACCCAGGCGGGCGTCGTCACCGCTGACGAGTTCAATCTGTGGTGCGCGCTGAACGGACGCCCCTTCAACCTCGTCCCCAACCCGCGCGGCGAAGGCCGCGTGCTGTGGGACGTCGAGGTGCTGCCGGGCACGCCGCGCGCCGGAACCGTCTATTCCACCAACATGGCGGACGAGGCGCTGGCCGTGGTCGCCGGTTTCGCCTTCATGTCCGGCGTCGATTGGGCCTATGAGGCGCGCGAACCGGGGGAGGCGCCGCCGACCGCGCCCTCGCCCTACACGCCGTCGCCGACCCCGCCGACCGCCTACCCGCCCTCGACGCTGCCGCCTCTGCCGCCCTCCGCCTACAGCGCGCCGATGGCGGCCCCCAGCCTGTCGGATGGCCCCGTGGTCTACCCGCCGGTCTATTCGCTGCCCGCCGTCACCCTGTTGCAGAACCCGCCGCCGCGCCCGCCGCAGCAGCATGACGAGGGCTTGCTGGCCCGCAACGCGCGAATGCTGGAAACCGTCCTGAAGAATTTCCGCGTGCGCGGCGAGATCATGGACGTGCGCCCCGGCCCGGTGGTGACGCTGTACGAGTTCGAGCCGGCCCCCGGCACCAAATCGGCCACCGTCATCAACCTGACCGACGACATCGCCCGCTCGATGAGCGTCGTCACCGCCCGCATCGCCATCGTGCCGGGCCGCAGCGTGATCGGCGTGGAACTGCCGAACCCGGTGCGCGAGATGGTGTATCTGCGCGAAAGCTTCGACCACGACGCCTTCCGCAACACCACGGCGCAGCTCGCCATCGGTCTGGGCAAGGACATCAGCGGCGAACCCGTGGTCGCCGATCTGGCCAAGATGCCCCATTTGCTGGTCGCCGGAACCACCGGGTCGGGCAAGTCGGTCGCCATCAACACCATGATCCTGTCGCTGCTCTACCGGCTGCCGCCGGAGCGCTGCCGCTTCATCATGGTCGATCCCAAGATGCTGGAATTGTCGGTCTATGACGGCATCCCGCATTTGTTGACCCCCGTCGTCACCGACCCGAAAAAGGCGGTCGTCGCCCTGCGCTGGGCGGTGCGGGAGATGGAAAACCGTTACGAGTCGATGTCGAAGCTCGGCGTCCGCAACATCGAGGGCTACAACGCCCGGATGGCCGAGATGATCGCGGCGGGCGAAAAGATGCCGCGCCGCCCGACTCCGCCCGGCGAACCGGAAAACGTCTTCGACCTGACGCCGCAGGATCCGACCCCGCTGCCTTACATCGTCGTCATCGTCGATGAGATGGCCGATTTGATGCTGGTCGCGGGCAAGGAGATCGAAGCCGCGATCCAACGTCTGGCCCAGATGGCGCGCGCGGCGGGAATCCATTTGATTATGGCGACGCAACGCCCCTCGGTGGACGTCATCACCGGCACCATCAAGGCCAATTTCCCGACCCGCATCAGCTTCCAGGTCACGAGCAAGATCGACAGCCGCACCATCCTGGGCGAGGCCGGGGCCGAACAGCTCCTGGGCCAGGGCGACATGCTCTACATGCAGGGCGGCGGGCGCATCACCCGCGTCCACGGCCCCTTCGTATCCGACGCCGAGGTCGAGGAGATCGTCCAGTATGTGAAGGCGCAGGGCGCGCCCAACTACGTCACCGCGATCACCGAGGAAGAGGAAGAGGCCCAAGCGGTCGAAGAGGACGAGAACGGCGCCGGCAGCGCCCTGAGCGGCGACGACCTCTACATGCAGGCGGTCAATCTGGTGGTGCGCGAAGGCAAGGTGTCGGTCAGCTTCATCCAGCGCCAGCTTCAAATCGGCTACAACCGCGCCGCCCGTCTGGTGGAGCGGATGGAAACCGAACGGGTGGTCGGCCAAGCCAACCACCAGGGCAAGCGCGAGGTCCTGCTGTCGCACGCCGGTCTGTCGGCCAAACGCGCGGGGGTGTGATGAACAGGGCGGCGACCGACGATCCCGTGGCGGCTCTGCTCCACAAGATTGACGACGCCGACCCGCTGTTGCACGGCGTCGTGCAAGAGGCGCGGCGGCTCATCCAAGACGTCGCCCAGGGCGCGGAGAAGAGCGTCAAGTACGGCGGCGTCCTGTTCGCCGCCCCTGCGCCCTTCTGCGGCCTGTTCGCCTACAAAGGCCATGTGTCGTTGGAGTTCGGGCGGGGATGCGACCTGACCGACGCGCATGGCTCGTTGGAAGGGGCTGGAAAGTTTCGCCGTCACATCAAACTGACGTGCGTCGCCGACCTTGAGAGCAAGCGTGTGCGGGACTATGTGGCGCAAGCCTTGACCAACGCCCGCAAAACGACCTGACACGAGACGCCGCCATGAACCCCAAAACCCATTTCGACCGTCTGGCGCTTTACAACCGTTGGGCCAACCGGCGGCTTTATGACACGGCGGCGGCGCTGACCGACGCGCAGTTCCACGAGGATCGCGGCGCCTTCTTCGGCTCAGTGCTCGGCACGCTGAACCATCTGCTGGTCGCCGACCAGATTTGGCTGGAGCGGATCGAAGGGACAGGCCCCAAGCACAGCGCGCTGAACCTCATCCTGTGCGACGGCTTCGCCGAACTGCGCGCCGCCCGCGAGGCGGAGGACGAGCGCATCCTGCGCGTCGTCGCCGCCCAGCCCGAAGAACGGTTCGAGGCGATCTTCGCCTACACGAACACCGCTGGCGTTTCCCACGAGCTGCCTTTCGCCCCGGTGTTGACCCACATCTTCAACCACCAGACCCACCATCGCGGGCAAGCCCACACGCTGTTGAGCCAGTTCGGGCTGAAGGCCCCCGTCATCGACTTCGTTTATTTCCTGGCGGATCGCCAAACCCAATGAGCCAGCCCATCGCCGACCTCGCCGCGCTGGAGGCCCTCTACGGCCAACCGGGCGCCGCCTCGGTCGCCAAAGAGGTGACGCGTCTGACCAGCGGCTACCGCGCGTTGATCGAGGCGTCGCCCTTTTTCGTGCTGGCGACCAGCGGGCCGGACGGGCTGGACGCCTCGCCGCGCGGCGACGCGCAGGGCTTTCTGCGGGTGGCGGACGAGCGGACCTTGCTGATCCCCGACCGGCGCGGCAACAACCGCGTCGATTCGCTGCGCAACATCCTGCACGATCCGCGCGTCGGGCTGCTGTTCCTCATTCCCGGCGTCAACGAGACGCTGCGGGTCAATGGCCGCGCGGTGATCGACGTGGACCCGGCGCTGTGCGACAGCTTCGCCGTGGACGGCAAAGCGCCGAAATCGGTGCTGGTCGTCACCATCGACCAGGTGTTCTTCCAATGCGCCCGCGCCGTGCTGCGCGCCCGCCTGTGGGATCCCACAGCCCAGGTGGCGCCCGACCGCCTGCCGTCCATCGGCGCGCTGTTGGCGGAGGCCAGCGCCGGACGGGAGGGGGGCGAGGCTTACGAGCGCTCGCTGAACGAACGGATCCCCAAAACGCTGTATTGAGCGGCGGTCAGCCAACAGCGGTCAGTCGGCGGCAGGCGCGGGGAACGCCGCCTGGTCCGGCAGATGAATGGTGAAAATCGACCCCATCCCGTCCCGGCTTTCCACCAACAGCCGCCCACCATGGGCCGCGACGATCTTGTGCGTCATGTACAGCCCGATGCCCGACCCCTTGGTCCCGCGCGAGGACGACGCCCGGAAATAGATGGCGCCGATGCGCGCCACCTCCTCGCCGCTCATGCCGCGCCCTTGATCGGCGACGCGGATGACGATCCCCCCGGCGCGCCCTCCGCCGTCACCACCACCGGGGCGTCGGGAGGGGAATAGCGCAGGGCGTTCTGAATCACGTTTGTGATGGCGACGCACAGGAATTGGAGATCGCCGCGCAGTTCCCGGTCGGCGACGCGGGTCGTCACCACCACCCGCGTTTCGGCGTCCGCCGCCGTCACCCCGTCCATCGCCGCGTCGAGCAGGCGGCCAACCGTCATCCATTCCAGTTGCAGCGCCAGCGCGCCATGATCCAGCGCCTGGGTGGACAGGAACACATCGACCAGATCGGCCAGCTTGCGGGTGGTGCTGCGGATGCGCTCCAGCCGCTTGACCAGCGGCGGCGCGTCCTGAACGTCGAGCGCGATCATCTGCGCCGCCCCGTCGATGGAGGCCAGCGGCGTGCGGAATTCGTGCGACAGCATGGCGACGAAGATCCGCTGCTCCTCCGCCCGTTTGGTGGCGAAGGCGACGCCTTCCTCGGCCCGCACCCGCTCGGTCTGCAAGCGCCGGATGCGCAGCGCCAGCCCGGCCCCCAGAATCAGAACGCCCAAAAGCGCCGCGACCGGGTAAGGCTCGATCGACAAGTCGGACGGCAACACCCCGCGCAGCTTCAATTGCGACAGCACCATGCCGATGATCGAGGACAGCGCGCAGGCCAGATAGAAACGCAGGCTGCTGTCGCGTGGATCACGCCGCATCAGGATCACGATCAAGATGAGGCTGACCAGAGACATTGAGGCCCCAAGGGTCGAAATCACCGGACTGACGACGCTGAACCAGGGCGTCAGCGACGACGGCACCGCCAGCACCGCCAACACCCCCAACCCGCGATAGACATGCTGGAGCCGGGGGAAATTGCGGCGCAGATTCAGCAGCCGCCGCCACAACTGCATGACGATGGCCGTGCCAAGAAAGCCCAAGCCCCCAACCGCCAAATTCAGCAGCCACCCCGGCGCGTCAGGCAGAAACGTCGCCGCAACGCCCGTGGCGAACAGAAAATACAGCAGCATCAACGCAACGTACGCGGTGTAGGTCAGCAGCACCGAATCGCGCAGCAGCGCGCCAAGCGCCAAATAGACAACCACCAGAACCACCAAAACGCCAAAGAACATGCCATGGAACAGCAGCGCCGTGGTCTGGCGGGCGATGAAGGCCTTGGGCGTCCACAGCGCCGCCGACAGGCTGATGGCGCTGACCGAATCGATGCGCAGATAGACCGTGACCGTTTGCCCCTCCGGCAATTCCAGCGGCGTGCTGTGCAATCGGGTCTGCATCGGGCGCTGGCTGTAGGGCACGAAGTCGCCCATGCGGATGACTCGGTAGCCCTCTGGCCCTGTTGGGGTTTGACCGGCGGTGAGCGGGACGTGCAGATCAAGATGGTCGATGTAAGGCTCGCCCATCTCCAGCAGCCATTCGGCGTTGGCCCCCGGCTCGCGCGACAGGTCAAAGCGGTACCAGTGGATCGCCCTGGTCTGCCCCACCCCCGGAAATCCCCCCCGCGACAAAGCGCCCCTCGGCGTCGGCCCGCAGGACGTCGGCGAAGGACAGCGCCCGCTGGGCGTCGATCAATTGGCTGAAATGGCCGGACAGCGAGGCCCCCGCCGTCGCCGCCGTCAAACGCAGGGGCTGCGGCGCGTCGGCCCAAGCGTCATGGTTGGGCGTGAACAGCCCGACAACAAAAACAAGTCCGGCCAGCAGGGCGGCGACCCATCGGAAACGGCCCGTCCATCCTCTCGCCACCATGCCTCCCCCCATCACGCTCACGGAAATGGCGCAACGGGACTTTCCCCCGAAAAACATTAAGAGATCAAAGCAATTTCCGTGTTTCAAATGCGCGACGGCGACAGGCGGAACTCCACCAACGAATCCGTCGCGCTCAGGCCGGTGATGAGCGTCATCGGATCCAGCAGCCCGTTCGCCTGAAGCACAAGCTGATACTCAAACAGGCCGGTGCCGTTTTTCAGGTGAAAGGCCCAATCCGTCACCTCGAATCCAAACTCCTTGGCCTTGGCGCGCACCTCCTCGGCGGGGGGCGCCCGGTCGCGGGCGAAGACCAGAGTCATGTGGATCACCGTCTGGTGCGGCAGCTTGGCTTCCAACTGGCGGAACATGCTCATGATGAAGACGCAGACCAGCGCCGCCGCGATGGCGACGATGTAAAAGCCAAGCCCGATGGTCACGCCGATGGCCGCCGTGGCCCAGATCGACGCGGCGGTGGACAGCCCCCGGATCGACAGACCTTCGCGCATGATGACCCCGGCCCCGAGAAAACCGATGCCGGTGACGATGCCCTGGATCACCCGAGTCGGGTCGCCCGCCCCAGTGGCCCCCTGCGGCCCAAGGCCGCCGTACCACATGCCGGGATAGGCGTTGACCACCGTCAGCATGGCGGACGCCACGCAGACCAGCCCATAGGTCCGCATCCCCGCCGCCCGACCATGGTAGGAGCGCTCGTACCCCATCAGCATCCCAAGCGCCAGCGCGCCAAGAAGGTGAAGCAAAATCAACCCGTTGGTGATGATTTCGGCGTGCGACCAGTAGGACAGCAGGACATCCATCGGCGATCGGTCCAATCCATGCGGGGGCGGTGGGGCGGGAAGCCTACACCCTTGGATTAGCAATGTCTTTTCAAAGACGGCGAGGCGGCAAGAATCCCCCCGCTTGACCTGGGTCAATTTCAAGCCCTTCGGAAAGGACCAATACTAAGGACCGATAATGCCTCATACCTAGGGGCCAATTGCTCTGACGGATCGAGACCCACCATGACGCCGTCCACATCCTCCGCCACTCCTTCCCGCCGCGCCGAAACCCTGATGTTTCTGGCGCTGTCCGTTCTGGTCTGGCCGTTGATCGCCGTCGGTTCGGTCGGCGCCTACGGCTTTTCCATCTGGATTTACCAGATGCTGACCCATTGAGGGACGCCGCCATGCCGATCAACCCGACGCCATCGCCCACCGCCGCCGCCACGCCCGTCAGCCGGACGCCGGAGATCCACATCTCCAGCCTCGTCATCCAGCACAGACCGGCGCAAACCGACGCCATCCAGGCGGCGGCCAGCGCCATCGACGGGCTGGACTGGTGCGTGTCGGAAAACGGCAAGGCGGTGGTGACGCTGGTGACGCGCAGCGCCGGCGCGGTCATGGACCGCATCGCCGCGCTGAACGCCCTGCCCGGCGTCCACACCGTCACCATGGTCTACCACCATTACGAATCGGCGGACGCCATCGACGGCCCAACGGATGGCCCTGCGGCCAACCACGCCGCGCCCTGATCCCGTCCATCTGCCCCCCGTCCGCCCGCCCATCGACGCCTCTTCGGCCCAGGAGTTCCCCGCATGTTGTTGTCCCGCCGCGATTATCTGAAGGCGCAGGCCGCCGCAGCCGCCGCAGCGGCGGCGGGCGTCAGCCTGCCCGCCTCCGCCGGAAACCTGCTGACCGGCGAGGGCGCCAAGCTGACTTGGTCCAAGGCTCCCTGCCGCTTCTGCGGCACCGGGTGCAGCGTCATGGTCGGCGTCAAGGACGGCAACGTCGTCGCCACCCACGGCGACGTGAAGTCGGAGGTCAACCGGGGCCTGAACTGCGTGAAGGGCTATTTCCTGTCCAAGATCATGTATGGCGAAGACCGGCTGACCACGCCGCTGCTGCGCATGACCAACGGCAAGTTCGACAAGGAAGGCGAATTCACCCCGATCACCTGGGATCAAGCCTTCGACATCATGGCCGAGAAGTGGAAGGAGGCCCTGAAGAAGAAGGGGCCGACCTCCGTCGGCATGTTTGGCTCCGGCCAGTGGACGATCTATGAGGGCTACGCCGCGTCCAAATTCATGAAGGCGGGTCTGCGCTCCAACAATCTGGATCCGAACGCGCGCCACTGCATGGCCTCGGCGGTCATGGGCTTCATGCGGACCTTCGGCATGGACGAGCCGATGGGCTGTTACGACGACATGGAGAACGCCGACGCCTTCGTTCTCTGGGGATCGAACATGGCGGAGATGCACCCGATCCTGTGGACCCGCATCACCGACCGCCGCCTGAGCCACCCCGGTTGCAAGGTCGCCGTTCTGTCCACCTTCGAGCATCGCAGCTTCGATCTGGCCGACATCGGCATGGTCTTCACGCCGGGATCCGATCTGGCGATCCTGAACTACATCGCCAACCACATCATCCAAACCGGCAAGGTTGACAAGGACTTCGTCGCCAAGCACTGCAACTTCAAACGCGGGCGCGACGACATCGGTTACGGCCTGCGGCCCGAACACCCGCTGGAGAAAAAGGCCAAGAACGCCGACAAGGCCACCGAATCCGACCCGATCAGCTTTGAAGAATTCGCGGCCTTCGTCGCCCCCTACACGCTGGACAAGGCGCACGAACTGTCGGGCGTGCCGAAGAACCGGCTGGAGGCGCTCGCCGCGCTCTACGCCGATCCCAAGGTGAAGGTCATGTCCTTGTGGACCATGGGCTTCAACCAGCATGTGCGCGGCGTCTGGGCCAACAACCTCTGCTACAACATTCATCTGCTGACCGGGAAGATCGCCCAGCCCGGCAACGGCCCCTTCTCGCTGACCGGCCAGCCCTCGGCCTGCGGCACGGCGCGCGAGGTCGGCACCTTCTCCCACCGGCTGCCCGCCGACATGGTGGTGACGAACCCCGAACACCGCCGCCACGCCGAAGAGATTTGGAAGCTGCCCGACGGCACGATTCCCGAAAAGCCCGGCTATCACGCGGTGTTGCAGGACCGCATGCTGAAGGACGGCAAGCTCAACGCCTATTGGGTCCAATGCAACAACAACATGCAGACGGCGCCCAACACGGCGAAAGAGACCTTCCCCGGCTACCGCAACCCGGAAAACTTCATCGTCGTGTCCGATCCCTACCCGACGGTGACGGCGCTGGCCGCCGACCTGATCCTGCCCACCGCCATGTGGGTGGAGAAGGAGGGCGGTTACGGCAACGCCGAACGCCGCACCCAATTGTGGCGGCAACTGGTCAACGCGCCCGACGGCGCGCGGTCCGACCTGTGGCAGATCGTTGAATTCTCCAAGCGCTTCACGGTGGAAGAGGTGTGGCCGGAAGAGCTGCTGGCGAAAAAGCCGGAGCTGCGCGGCAAGACATTGTTCGACGTGCTGTACCGCAACGGGCAGGTGGACCGCTTCCCGCTGTCCGACTGCGCCCCGGAGTACGAGAATTTCGAGGCCAAGCAGTTCGGCTTCTACCTGCAAAAGGGCTTGTTCGAGGAATACGCCGCCTTCGGGCGCGGCCACGGCCATGATCTGGCGGATTTCGAGCAGTACCACGTCGAACGCGGCCTGCGCTGGCCGGTGGTCAACGGCCAGGAAACCAAATGGCGCTACCGCGAAGGCTATGACCCCTATGTGAAGGCGGGCGAGGGCGTGCGTTTTTACGGCAACAAGGACGGCAAGGCGAACGTCTTCGCCCTGCCCTATGAGCCGCCCGCCGAATCGCCCGACGCCGATTACCCCTTCTGGCTCTCGACCGGGCGGGTGATCGAGCATTGGCACAGCGGATCCATGACCCTGCGCGTGCCCGAACTGCGCAAGGCGTTTCCCAACGCCGTGGCCTTCATGCACCCCGACGACGCCAAGCAGTTGAACGTCCGGCGCGGGCAGGAGGTGCGCGTCACCTCGCGGCGCGGCGAGGTGCGGGTGCGGGTGGAGACGCGCGGGCGCAACAAGCCGCCGCGCGGTTTGATCTTCGTGCCCTTCTTCGACCACACCGTGCTCATCAACAAGGTGACGCTGGACGCCACCGACCCCATCAGCAAACAGACCGACTACAAGAAATGCGCGGTCAAGATCACCCCCGTGAGCGCGTGAGGAGACCGACCATGACATCCCGAATCCTGATCGCCGCCCTGGTCCTGACCGCCGCCATCCCGGCGCTTCTCATGGGGGGCGTCTCCGGCGTCGTCGCCGCCGACGGCAAGCCGGGGCCAGCCCTCTCTGGTCCGGTCGTCTCCTCCGGCCCGCACCCGATCACCCTGGATCGTCCGGCGGAGGCGACCAACCGCGAGATCGTCGACGACGTGAAGCGCGTGCGCAATTACGCCGACCAGCCGCCGCTGATCCCGCACGCCGTCCGCGATTACCAGATCGACCTGAACGTCAACAAATGCCTGACCTGCCATGACCGGCGGAACGTCGAAGGCTCGCAAGCGCCGATGGTCTCGGTCACGCATTTCCAGGACCGCGACGGCCAAACGCTGGGCACCGTGTCGCCGCGCCGCTATTTCTGCACCCAGTGCCATGTCCCGCAGACCGACGCCAAACCCATCGTCGGCAACCGCTTCCGCGATTTCGACGCGGTGTTGAGCACCGCTCCGGCGAAGGAAGGCGCGAAGTAACATGGCGATCACAACGGCGATCCGAAACGCGGTCGCGGCGTGCTGGCGCGTCTTCGCGCGGCCCAGCGTGCATTACAGCTTGGGTTTCCTGACCTTGGGCGGCTTCGTCGCCGGGGTGCTGTTCTGGGGCGGCTTCAACACCGCTCTGGAGGCCTCCAACACGGAAGCCTTCTGCATCAGTTGCCACGAGATGCGCGACAACCCTTACGAGGAGTTGAAGCAGACCATCCACTTCACCAACCGTTCGGGCGTGCGGGCGAGCTGCCCGGATTGCCACGTCCCGCACCAATGGACCGACAAGATCGCCCGCAAGATGCAGGCGTCCAAAGAGGTCTGGGGCAAGATCTTCGGCACCATCGACACCCGCGAAAAGTTCCTCGACAAGCGCCGCGAACTGGCCGAGCACGAATGGGACCGGCTGAAGGCCAACAACTCGTTGGAATGCCGCAACTGCCACAGCGCCGAATCGATGGACATCACCAAACAGAACCCGCGCGCGGTGAAGATGCACGAAACCTTCCTGTTCACCGGGGAAAAAACCTGCATCGACTGCCACAAGGGCATCGCCCACCGCCTGCCCGACATGCACGGAATCGAACCCGGCTGGAACGCCAGCGCGGTGAAGTGACGACGAAGCGTCCCTCTCCCGCAAAGCGGGAGAGGGACGCGCGCGTCAACCGTCAGTCACCGCCTGGAAAAAGCTGAAAGTTGAAGCTGCCGCAAATCAGAATGTGCGCCGTCTTCTCCACCGCCAGCGTCAGATAGCTGGTCAGCACCGAGCTTTGATAGCTGTAGCCGGTCGGCAGGGGCAAATCGGCAAGGCCATCAACGGAATCAACGTCGTAACCGCTGTCGCTGAACGCGGCGACCAGCGCGTACCGTTCCCCCTCCGGGCCGATGATTTCCTGCAACACGCTTCCGGCGGGAAACGTCACCGACGTCTGGCGCTCAATCTCGCCCTTGGCCCATTGCTCGTCCGACGATTCGCTGGCCAACGGCGTGAAGGACAGGGTGCGCGCAATCAGTTGAAGCTGCACCGTGATCCCGTTCGACAATTGCAGACCAAGCTGTCGCGGCAGAGACGCCGGAGCGTCCCCCGGATAGGGGTAGATGGTGCTGCAACAGGGAAGCGCGTTCTGCCCCGGCTCATCTGTGGTGAAGATCAACGGATCATTCTCCGGATCCGCCGAAAACGACACGTATTTTGGCAGAAACGGCGCGATTTGATTGACGAAATAGGTCTCGTCGCTGGTCAGGTAATTGTAAATATAGCCAGGCGACGTTTGCGGATTTTGCCGGAACTCCTGATTGAACCCTGTGCTCACCACAATGTTGACGCTTGCCATGCTGTTCCCCATCCGTTGGCTCTCGGGCCAGACGCCCGAACGACGATACAACGAAAAGAGCAAACACAAAGGGCGTTGCGTCAAAATAATTGATAAACTCGAAAGCTCACCCTCATAGCGATTGCATCACCCCAATACATCCAGCGCGGCCAGCGCCAGCAGCGTCACCCCCACCGCTTCCAACAGGCCGAGCAGCCCGCGCAGGCCCAGCGCCACCCACCAGCTCGCCCAATCGCGGCGGTGGTGGACTTCGGTCAGCAGCCGGTCCTGAACGCCGTTGACCGCCCGGCGGGCCGACAGGCCGACAAGGCCGCCGACCAGCGCCACCACCCCGGTGCCCAGCACGTAATACAGCCCGCCCTTCCACCCGGCGAAATGATCGGGATGGGCGAGGAAAACCAGCGTTCCGACGATGATCCACACGGCGGCGGGCCAGACGCCGACGATCTCCGGGCCGACGCCGCCCGCTGGCTTCTCACCCCGTGGAGTCTGGGATGGCCCGCCCGCCCGTGGCCCGTCCGTCGCCATCGGCTGGCCCCTCAGCCGCCGGGAACGTGGCGGTAGGCCAGAACACGGGTCGCCTTGCCGCCATCCTCGTCGGCCAGCGGCAGCAGCAGCTCGACGAAGCGCGTTCCCGGCAGCATCGGGTCGTCGCGCACCATCAGGCAACGCGGCTCGCCGCTCTCCAGACAGGCGCGCAGGTCGGCCAGCCAGCGTTGGGCGGCTTGCGGCGGGTGGCATTCCGTCACCCGGCGGGTGGTCGGGCGCAGGGGGAGGCGGCGTTGCAGGGCGCGCCCGCAGGATTTGTAGACGAAATCCGTCCCGTCGGCGGTCGGCTCCATCAGGCAGATGCGCGGCACCGTTTCGCGGATTTGCGCGGTGTCGATCTCCCGCACCAGCGGAATCGCCCGCTTGCGCTTCAGCCTCAGCCAATGGGTGTAGAGAACGCGGACCTGCGGGGTTTGGTCCACGTCCAGCGGGTCGGCGCGGCAGGGCGGCGCTTCGGCCTCCGGCGCGGCGGCGGTCGCCGGTGACGGCCCAGCCGCCGCAGCGCCAGCGGGTGGCGGCGTGGTCGCCAGAATGGCCGAGGCCGAGGGCGGAACCCCGCCGGTCGAGGCCACCGGCCCGCCGATCCGTCCGCCATGCTTTTTCAGCATCGGCAGCGGCGCCCAGGCCTGGCAGGTGTGATAGCCCTTCGTGACCTTGCGGTAATCCTGGCTGCTGGCCGTGCGGCATTCGCCTTCGGCGCCGTGACGGGCGACGCGGACCAGCGTGTTGTCTTCCGACATCACCCGCTCGCCCCCCCAGGAGACGCAGGCGGCGCAGGCGCGGCTGTCCTTGGCGAATGCGTGGCTCATTGATGGTCCCGTGTCTCCAAAAAGCTGTCCTGACGAATTGATGCCCCCCTTTGCGATGGGGTTCAAGCCCGGCATAACGCGCCCCGCGAGCCGATGGTAACGCAGTCATGTGACAGCGACATCCATGCCACCCCTTCCCCCCCGGACCCGAACCCCCTATAAGGGGGCCTTGCACGATAAACCTCGCCCGCTCCCTGCCTCCGGCTTCCGGCGGCTGGGGGTTTTCGGCTGACCAAACGCTAGAGAACCGGACCCATGCCCAAACGCACCGACATCAAATCCATCTGCATCATCGGCGCGGGTCCGATCGTCATCGGGCAGGCTTGCGAATTCGATTACTCCGGCGTCCAGGCTTGCAAGGCGCTGCGCGAGGAAGGCTACCGGGTCATTCTCGTCAACAGCAACCCGGCCACCATCATGACCGACCCCGGTCTGGCCGACGCCACCTACATCGAGCCGATCACCCCGGCGGTCGTCGCCAAGATCCTGGAAAAGGAGCGTCCCGACGCCCTGCTGCCGACCATGGGCGGCCAGACCGCGCTGAACACGGCGATGGCGCTGTCCGACGACGGCACGCTGGAACGGCTGGGCGTGGAGATGATCGGCGCCAAGCGCGACGTCATCGCCAAGGCCGAAGACCGCATCCTGTTCCGCGACGCGATGGACAAGCTGGGGCTGGAATCGCCCAAGTCGCGCATGGTCAAGACGCTGTCCGAGGCCATGGAGGCGATGGAGATCGTCGGTCTGCCGACCATCATCCGCCCCAGCTTCACGCTGGCCGGAACCGGCGGCGGCATCGCCTACAACCGGGCGGAGTTCGAGGACATCGTGCGCGGCGGCCTGCGCGCCAGCCCGGTCGGCGAGGTGCTGATTGAGGAATCGGTGCTGGGCTGGAAAGAGTATGAGATGGAGGTCGTGCGCGACGGCGCCGACAACTGCATCATCATCTGCGCCATCGAAAACCTCGACCCGATGGGCGTCCACACCGGCGATTCGGTCACGGTCGCCCCGGCGCTGACGCTGACCGACAAAGAATACCAGATCATGCGCGACGCCTCGATCGCCGTGCTGCGCGAGATCGGCGTGGACACTGGCGGGTCGAACGTTCAGTTCGCCGTGAACCCGGCGAACGGCCGCCTGATCGTCATTGAAATGAACCCGCGCGTCTCGCGCTCCTCGGCGCTGGCGTCGAAGGCCACCGGCTTCCCCATCGCCAAGATCGCGGCGAAGCTGGCCGTCGGCTACCGCCTGGACGAGCTGA
This sequence comes from Azospirillum cavernae, assembly GCF_003590795.1. Classification (GTDB taxonomy): domain Bacteria; phylum Pseudomonadota; class Alphaproteobacteria; order Azospirillales; family Azospirillaceae; genus Azospirillum; species Azospirillum cavernae. The sequence goes on along the minus strand of NZ_QYUL01000002.1, from coordinate 1,307,251 downwards.
CCAACGACATCACCGGCACGACGCCCGCCAGCTTCGAGCCGACGATCGATTACGTCGTCACCAAGATGCCGCGCTTCACCTTTGAAAAGTTCAAGGGCGCGGAACCGCTGCTGACCACCTCGATGAAGTCGGTCGGCGAAGCGATGTCGATTGGCCGCACCTTCCAGGAATCGGTGCAGAAGGCCCTGCGCTCGATGGAAACCGGCCTGACCGGCTTCAACGAGCTGAAGATCGGCGACGGCAACCCGGATCGCTCGACCATTCGCGGCGCGCTGGCCAAGCCGACGCCCGACCGCCTGCTGGTCATCGCCCAAGCCTTCCGCCACGGCTTCACCATCGCCGAGGTGCAGAGCGCGTCCAAATATGACCCGTGGTTCCTGGAGCAGATCAAGGGCATCGTCGACCGCGAGGCGGTGGTCCGCGCCGAGGGGCTGCCGACCAGCAAGGCCGGTTGGCTGGCGCTGAAGCAGATGGGCTTCTCCGACGCCCGTCTGGCCGAACTGACCAAGACCACCGAGTTGGCCGCCGCCGCAGCCCGCCGCGCCGCTGGCGTCACCCCGGTGTTCAAGCGCATCGACACCTGCGCCGCCGAATTCGCCTCGGCCACCCCCTACATGTATTCGACCTACGAGACCGACGGGTCGGGCGAGGCCGAGTGCGAATCGGAACCGACCGACAAGCGCAAGGTCGTCATTCTGGGCGGCGGGCCGAACCGCATCGGCCAGGGCATCGAGTTTGACTATTGCTGCGTCCACGCCGTCTACGCCCTGCAAGAGGCCGGGATCGAGACGATCATGGTCAACTGCAACCCGGAAACCGTCTCGACCGACTATGACACCGCCGACCGCCTGTATTTCGAGCCGCTGACCGCCGAGGACGTGATCGAGCTGGTCCGCGTCGAGCAGCGCAACGGCACGGTTCTGGGCTGCATCGTCCAGTTCGGCGGCCAGACCCCGCTGAAGATCGCCCAAGCGCTGGAAACCGCCGGGATCCCGATCCTCGGCACCTCGCCCGACGCCATTGATCTGGCCGAGGACCGCGAGCGCTTCCAGCGCCTGTTGCAGGAACTGAACCTGAAGCAGCCCGCCAACGGTCTGGCCCGTTCGCTGGAAGAGGCGGAATTGGTCGCCGACCGCATCGGCTTCCCGGTCGTCATTCGCCCGTCCTACGTGCTGGGTGGCCGCGCGATGGAGATCGTCCACGACGTCGCCGGGCTTCAGCGCTACATGGCGACCGCCGTGCAGGCGTCGGGCAAGAACCCGGTGCTGATCGACAGCTATCTGCAAGACGCCATCGAGGTGGATGTGGACGTCGTGTGCGACGGCACGGACGTCTATGTCGCGGGCGTGATGGAACACATTGAAGAGGCGGGCATCCATTCCGGCGACAGCGCTTGCGCCCTGCCGCCCTACTCGCTGCCCGGCGAAACCATCGCCGAGATCAACCGCCAGTCGGATTTGCTGGCCCACGCGCTGAAGGTCGTCGGGCTGATGAACGTGCAGTTCGCGGTCAAGGACGGCATGGTCTACATCCTGGAGGTCAACCCGCGCGCCAGCCGCACGGTGCCCTTCGTCGCCAAGGCCACCGGCACCGCCATCGCCAAGATCGCCGCCCGCGTCATGGCCGGGGAAAAGCTGTCCTCCTTCACGCTGAACGGCCCGAACCCGCCGCACACCGCCGTCAAGGAAGCGGTCTTCCCCTTCGCCCGCTTCCCCGGCGTCGACATCGTGCTTGGCCCGGAGATGAAGTCCACCGGCGAGGTGATGGGGCTGGACCATAATTTCGCCCTGGCCTTCGCCAAGGCGCAGTTGGGGGCGGGCGTCAATCTGCCGGTCAAGGGCACCGTCTTCGTGTCGGTCAAGGACCGCGACAAGCCCGCCCTGGCGGTCATCGCGGGCAAGCTGCACGAGATGGGCTTCCGCGTTCTCGCCACGTCCGGCACGGCGGCGGTGTTCCGCGAGGCCGGCGTTCCCGCCGAGGCGATCAACAAGGTGGCGGAGGGGCAGCCGCACATCGTCGACTCGATGATAAACGGCGACGTCCACCTCATCATCAACACCACGGAAGGCGCGCAGGCGCTCGCCGACAGCTTCAGCCTGCGGCGCACGGCCCTGACCTACAACATCCCGTACTACACCACGGTCGCGGGCGCCCGCGCGGCGGTGGAGGCAATTGCCGCACTCCGGAACGGCAGCCTTGAAGTTGCGCCGTTGCAGTCGTACCTTAGCGGATCGTATTAGGGTGGACGACGGCGCGGCGGACCTCCTCCGCGCCGTCTTTTTCCCTGGTTTCGCCTTGGACGGGTCGAACGACTGCAAGCGGTGATGGACCGAACACATGGAAAAAGTTCCGATGACAGCGGCGGGCTTCAACCGCCTCCAGGAGGAATTGAAGCATCTTAAAGTTTCCGAGCGTCCGGCGGTCATCAAGGCCATTGCCGAAGCGCGCGAACATGGGGACTTGTCGGAAAACGCCGAGTATCACGCCGCGCGCGAACGCCAGAGCTTCATCGAAGGGCGGGTTCTGGAGCTTGAGGACAAGATCAGCCGTGCGGAGGTCATCAACCCCGCCAAGCTGACGGGCGACACCGTGAAGTTTGGGGCCACCGTGACCCTGGCCGATCAGGACACCGACGAAGAGACGACCTATCAGATCGTCGGCCAGGACGAGAGCGACATCAAGCTGCGCCTGCTGTCGATCCAGGCCCCGCTGGCCCGCGCGCTCATCAACAAGTCGGTCGGCGACAATGTGGAAGTGTCCACGCCGGGCGGTTCCAAGCTGTATGAAATCGTGTCGGTGGAGTTCCGCTAAGCTCCTGTCACGCTTGCCCCCTCCCCATCCCTCCCCCGCTCACGCGGGAGAGGGGGCAGGACTGTTGCAAAGCGCCACAGCCCCCTCCCCTGCGAAGCGGGGGAGGGTTAGGGAGGGGGCAACAGCGACTCCCTAACCCCGCGTTCCCTTCACCCGTTCTTGCAGAAAATTCGTCACCCGCGTGATCGAATCGCGGCGAGCGTCCTCGTTGGTGCCGACATGGGCGACGCCGCCGGGGGCGGTCGCCAGATTCTTGCGCTTGCGCACCGGCGCGTCCGGTGAATCAAAGCCGTGATAGGCGTTGGGGTAGACGACCAGCTCCGTCCGCTCCTTCACCCCGTCGCGCTGGGCCAGATCGACACAGGGTTGGGCTGGCGTCCAATCGTCCTTTTCCCCGACCAACAGCAACAACGGGCCGTCGGGCTGCCAATCCTCATTCTTCAGCGGCGATTTGCAGCCGGGGTAAAAGGCGATGGCGGCGCGGAATCCTCCGCCCTCTTTGCCCGCCGGGCCGTCCTCTCCCGCCCCATAGGCGGACAGGACCGTGCCGCCGCCCTGCGACCAGCCCATCAGGGCGACGCGCTCGCGGTCCACCTCCGACCGGCTGCGCAGATAGGCCAGCGCCGCCCAGGCGTCGCGTTTGCGCTCCATCCCGGCGCGGACCGGGCGATCCGTCACCGGCCCGGAACAGACGTCCTCGACGCCGCGTGGGCCGAAACTGTCCACCATCAGAACCTCATAGCCCTGCTGCTGAAGCATCGTCGCCCACCAGACATGGCGCTGCGCGACTCGCCCCGTGCTCTTGGCGTAGAGGCCGCCGCAGCCGTGCAGCAGGACCACCGACGGGTGCGGCCCGGCCCCGGTCGGGCGCAGCAACCGCCCGGTCAAGGCCGTCGGCGCGCCGCCGGTCAAATCGCCGTCCTGCGAGGGGAAGCGCACGATCTCTTCCGCGTGCACGCCCGGCGCGGCCTGAACAGCGGCGGGAAGACCGGCCAACACCGCCCCAGCGCCAAGCGCCAGCCCAGTCACAACCACCTGACGGAGAGCAGATGCCATCATCCTCGAACGTCCCCGCTACGCCGCGCCAACCCCTGTGGTGGCGCTCGCAATTGCAATATTAGCACCCCTGCGGAAGAAAGCATCCTCTCCGAAGGCATCAGAGAGCCAGCCCACGGGTGAAGCGCGAACCCAAAGCCCACAAACAAAAACGGCGGCGCCGGGTTGTGGCCCGCGCCGCCGCTCTCACATCCGACAAAAAAGCGGATCAGACGCCGTCAGTCCTCGGCGAATTCCTCTTCGTCGTCCTCGGTCCCTTCCGGGATGTCGGGCGAATCGACGTCGATCGGCACGCCGGGGGTGTGCTTGGAGGTTCGGATCGACAGCGCCGACTTCACATGGGCGACGTTGGGGGCCGCCGTCAGCTTGGTCGTCAGGAAGCGCTGGTAATCGTCCCAGTCCTCCGCCACGATCTTCAGGACAAAGTCATACTCGCCAGCCAGCATGTTGCATTCACGCACCAGCGGCCAACTGTTGACGAGATCCTCGAACTTCTTTAGGTCGGTTTCGGCCTGACTGCTCAAGCCCACCTGGGCGAACACGGTGACGCCGAACCCGAGTTGATCGGGGTTGACGTCGGCGTGATAGCCACGGATGAATCCAGCCTCTTCCAACGCGCGAACGCGGCGCAGGCAGGGAGGGGCGGAGATGCCGGCACGCCGGGCAAGCTCCACGTTGGTCATCCGACCGTCGTTCTGCAAATCGCGCAGAATTCGACGGTCAATTCGGTCGAGTTTGACCCGCCGCATGGTTTACTCGGTCGCTCCGGGGGTGATTTGGAGAAAGGATATTACACGGTGATGGTGTCTACGCCAAGGCCCAAACCCTGACAAGAGCGCGCAACCCCAATTCTGTCCCGACACCCGCGCAGCGGCGACGGTCGCCTCCCCCTTTCCAACAGTCCGAGACATGATGCAACACCTCACCTGCTGGGTGGTTTCCGACGGCAAACCGGGCATGGAAAACCAATGCGTCGGCTTGGCCGAGGCGCTGGGGCTGACCCCGGTCATCAAGCGCGTGGCCCTGCGCACGCCCTGGCGCCAGCTCAGCCCCTATTTGCGGGTCGGCAACCAGTTCGCCGCCAGCGCCAAGGGCGATCCGATCCGCGCGCCCTGGCCCGATCTGCTGATCGGCACCGGACGGCAGAGCATCGCCGCTTCGCTGGCGGTGCGGGCGCAATCGGGCGGCAAGACCTTCACCGTGCAGATTCAGGATCCGCAGATCGCGCCCCGCCATTTCGATCTGGTGGTGGTGCCGCGCCACGACAAATTGCGCGGCGACAATGTGCTGGTGACGCGCGGCGCCCTGCACCGGGTGACGCCCGCCATTCTGGCCGACGCGGCGGCCCGATTCGCCCCGCGTCTGGCCCATCTGCCCAGCCCGCGAATCGCCGTGCTGATCGGCGGCGACAACGGCGTCTACCGGCTGACCCCGACCATCATGGGACAGGTCGCCGACCAGCTCGCCAACCTCGCCCGCAGCCACGGAGCCGGGCTGATGGTGACGCCGTCGCGCCGCACCGGGGCCGACAACGAGGCGATCTTGCGCGCCCGCCTGTCCGGCTTGACGGCGGAGGTGTGGGACGGAACCGACGACAATCCCTATTTCGGCTATCTCGGGCTGGCCGACGCCGTGGTCGTCACCTGCGACAGCGTGTCGATGACGTCGGAAGCCTGTTCGACGGGGAAGCCGACCTACGTGATTGAACTGGACGGCGGATCGCCCAAGTTCCGCGCCTTTCACGACGGTCTGTATCAGGACGGCATAACCCGACGATTCGACGGCGCGCTGGAGCGCTGGGATCATCCGCTGCTCGACGACACCGAACGGGTCGCCGCCGATCTGCGCCATCGGCTGATCGCCCATCGGACGCGCCACCATCCTGGCCACCATCCTGGTTGACCTTTGAACCGTCGGGCGGATGCGCGACCAATCGGCGCACGGCTTGGTATGACCAGTTTTCCGCTTCCCTCCCGCCGCGCGCGTGCCATAAACGCGGCGGGTTTTTCCCGCGCCACCGATTCCTTCCCGGATGATCGACCGATGACCTCGCCCGCCGCCGCCGTCGCCCAGAGCTTCCTGCGCTGCCTGGACGGCAGCCAGTCCGCCGCCCAGCCCTATCGGCACTGGCTGTTGTCCAACGCCCTGCCCGAAGACAGCGCCGACGCCATCGCCGCCCTGCCCTGGGGGCCGCCGCCGGTGTCCGACACCTACGGCAAGCGCGAGACGAACAACGCGTCGCGCACCTATTTCGGGGCGGAGAACCGCGCCAAATATGAGGTGTGCGAGCAGGTGGCCCAAGCCTTCCAAAGCCGCGCCGTCACCGACGCCATTCAGACGGCCTGCGCCGTCGATCTGTCGGGGACCAACCTGCGCATCGAATATTGCCAGGACACCGAAGGCTTTTGGCTGGAGCCGCACACCGACATCGGCGTGAAGAAATACACGATGCTGGTCTATCTCTCGAAAGGGCCGGGCTGCGAGGATTGGGGCACCGACGTGCTGGACGGGACGAAGACCATCGTCGCCCGCGCGCCCTACGCCTTCAACGAGGGGCTGATCTTCATCCCCGGAACCGACACTTGGCACGGCTTCGCCAAGCGCCCGATCAACGGCGTGCGCAAGTCGATCATCGTGAACTATGTGTCGCCGGAATGGCGGGCGCGCCAAGAGCTGTGCTTCCCCGACCAACCCATTGCGTGATTTATAGCCTCGACCGTCGGCTCACCCGCCGCGCACCGTCTGGAGACCTCGCCGATGTCCATGCTTGATCTGGACAAGTTCCGCGCCACCCCCCTGCAACATGATCCCTATGACTTTCTCTGCGTGCCGGGATTCGTGAAGAAAGAGCATCTGGAGGCGCTGCACCGCGATTACCCCAAGGTGGACAAGCCCGGCTCCGTGCCGCTCGGCGTGTTCCCGCAGGGACCGGCCTTCGACGCGCTGATCGACGAGCTGCGGGGGCCGGAGGTGGCCAAGGCCTTTTCCGACAAGTTCGGAGTTGACCTGTCGGATTACCCGACCATGTTCACCGCGCGCGGCATGTGCCGGGCGACCGACGGCAAGATCCACCCGGATTCGGCCAGCAAGATCGTCACCGTGCTGATCTACATGAACCCGCCATGGGAAGCCACCGGCGGGCGGCTGCGCATCCTGCGCTCCCAGGATCTGGAGGATTACGCGGCCGAGGTTCCGCCGGAAGAAGGCACGCTGATGTGCTTCCGCCGCAGCGACACCTCTTGGCACGGCCATTACCCGTTTGAAGGCCAGCGCCGCGCCGTTCAGATGAACTGGGTCAAGGGCAGCGTCTACATCTGGCACGAACAATGGCGCCACCGCGTCGGCGTGTGGGCCAAGAAGCTGTTTGGCGTCGAGCAGAAGGGCTATTGAGCGAAGGGCGCTCTGCCCCCTTTGCCCCCTCCCCATCCCTCCCCCGCTTCGCAGCGGGAGAGGGAGCCTTGTTTCTTGTCGGCGCGCGGCGGAGTTCCCTCTCCCGCGCAAGCGGGGGAGGGTTAGGGAGGGGGCGCAGCGCTTTCACCCCGCAAGGCTCCACACCGGCGCGCCCAGATCCTCGCGGAACGCGAAGCGTTTGAGGTGGTCGATCACCACCTCCTGAAGCCGGGGCAGCGCGTCGGCGTCGGCCTCGACGGTGATGTCCAGCCCTTCGGCGTCGGCGGCCAAACGGCAGAAACGCTCCTCGCCGAAGGGAATTTCGCCCCGGCCATCGCCATGGGTCACGGCGAATTTGTGCGCCCAATGCTTGCACAGTTGGGTCAGATAGCGTTGCGCCTGAGCGGTCGCCACGCGGGTCGTCGATGTCGCCATGGTTGGCCTTCTCCTTTCTTAAAATCTCAAGACCGCTCGACCGCCAGGGCGGCGGCGTCGATGGCGGCGGCGACGGCGTCGGTCTGTTCGGGCGTCAGATCGCCGCGCGACAGGCGCAAGCGCAGGGCCAGCTTGAAGTTTTCCACCGCGCGGACGATCTGCGGCGCGCGTTCGCCGCCATGGCGGGCGCGGGCGTGGGCGATGCGGTCGCGGATCGCCGCCACCGTGACGGCGTTGGCCTTCAGCGCGTCGGCGCCGTCCTCCGTCACCGCGTAGAGCTTTTTGTTGCCCTCGGTCGAGGCCACCCGGATGTGGCCCTGCTCTTCCAGCATGGTCAAAGTCGGGTAGATGACGCCGGGGCTGGGGCTGTAGGCGCCGCCGACCAGATCCTCGATGGCTTTGATGAGGTCGTAGCCGGAATGCGGCTTTTCCTCGATCAACCACAGCAGGACCAGCCGCAGATCGCCCTGGTCGAACACCCGGCGTTCGCCGCGTTCGCGACCGCCGCCCCAACCGCCGGGACCACCGAAGCCGCCCCGCCCGCCGCCATGACCGTGGCGGCCACGCCCGCCACCATGACCGTGGCCGTGACCAAGCTCGTCAGTGTCGTCGGACTCGGGACGGGAAAAACGACGCCCGCAGGCGTGAAACATATGCCGAAGCATGGAACCCTCTTTGATGCAGTTTCGATATAACGAAAACTTAGATATATCGAAACCCGCTCGGTTTCAAGAGGGCTTGCGAGCGGGTCGCAAAAAATCCATCGCGGGGCGAATCCGGGCCGCCGGACAAATCGCTGTTGCCCTTTTCGGCGACGGGCTATAACTGCGCCCCGGTTTGTTCCCTTCGCGTGTGTGGCAATGCCCCTTCGGATCGAAACTTTTTCCAACGTCACTGGCGGCTCCAGCTTCTTCAAGGCGGTGGGCCACCCGTTGGCGGCGCCCAAGGCGGCCATTCTGATGGCGCGGCTGGCGTCCTTCGGTCCCGTCGCCTTTTATGACCCGCTGGGGCTGCTGTCGGGTCTGGCCGAATTCTACGATCTCTCCGCGATCCCGGTCGCCGGGGTGTTCGTGCAGAATGTCGAGCTGGTGGGAACCGAGGTGTTCGGCCACGCGGCGCAAGCGGTGACGGACCTGCCGACCAGCGGGGCGCGCACGGTCTTCGTCGTCGCCTTCGATTCGCAGCGCTGCGAGGGGCACATCGCCCATCTGATCCCGAAGGATGTCGGCGTCGTCTCGCTGGACGCGATGCGCGTGCCGGAAGACATGCTGAACGATCCGGCGCATTACCTGTCGAAATTCAACTGGGCGACCAACTTCGCCTGGTTCCGCGACGAGGGCGGCCACCACACCCGCATCGTGTCGGCCAATTACTGGCCGCGCTACGGCGCCAAAGGCACGCGGCTGTGGGCCTGCCTGTTCGATCAATCCGGCCGCCCGATCACGGAATGGACGGAGCCGATGCCGCCGTCCGACGGCACGGTGGTGATCGACAGCCAGCAGGTGCGCGCCCGGCTGGGGCTGGGCGACTTCTGCGGCACCCTGTTCCTGCACGTCATCGGCGCCGCCGGGCATGACGTGGTGAAATACGCGCTGGACACCTACGGCGACGACGACCGCGTTCTGTCCTGCACCCACGACGCCAACGCCTGGCCCGCCGAGCGCTACGCCGGTCTGCCCGCCCCGCGCGACGATGAGCGGGTGTTGCTGTGGATCCAGAACAGCCACCCGACGCCGATTCCGGCGGGGACCGTCGGGCTGAACCTGATGGGATCGGACGAGATTCGCACGGTCGCGCAGGAGATCGCCCCCTTCGCCACGCTGGCGCTCGACAGCCGCGATTTGTTCCCCGACGCGCGGTGGCCGCTTCAGTTTGAAATCCAGGCGGGCAAGCATTTCGTCCGGCCCCGTTACGAAGTCGTATCGACCAACGGACGCCGCCGCATCGCCCACGCCAACGTCGAACGCACGGATCTGAAGCCCGATCCCAAGCTGGCGGCGCTGACCGGCGGGGCCATCGGCAAGGGCCACATCCTGCCCGCTCCCATCCTGCCGCCGGAGCGCTGGCGCACCATCCTGCTGCCCACCCCAATGAGCACGGCGCAGACCGAATTGCCGGTCAAGGCGGTGGTCTATGACCGCGACGGGCGGGAGCTGGTCCAGCATTCCTTCGGCAATCTGAAGCGGTCGGACAGCGTGGCCCTGGACGTCACCGCCCTGCTGGGCGACCGCGCTTTGCCCGGCGGCTGGGGCCATGTCGAATTGCTGTATGATTTCGATATCGGAACGATGGCCGACGGTTGGCTGCACGCGCTGGTTCGTTACGAAGACGAAAAGACCGGCCATGTGGCGGAGACCAGCTTCGGCAGCCATCTGTTCAACATGGCGATGATCTACCGCGACGAGCCGCAAAGCTACCATGGCCGCCCGCCCGGCCTGTCCACCCGGCTGTTCCTGCGGCTGGGCACGACGCCGTGGGACACCATGTGCCATCTGGTCTATCCGGCCTCCACCCCCTGGCACGCCCAGTCCGACACCAGTTTGATCCTGGTCCGGCGCGACGGCCACGAGATCGCCCGCCGCAAGGTGGCGATCGCCTGCGGCGGGTCACTGCACTGGCGCTATCACGAGATGTTTTTGGAAGCGGAACGGATGGCGGCGGGCGAGCACGCCTATGTGCTGATCCGCGACACCACCTGCCGCCTGTTCGGCTATCATGGCTGCCTTGCCGGTGACAGCGCCTTCAGCCTCGACCATATGTTTGGTTTCTGACGCCCCCTCCCTGCTTTCGAGACGGTTCCCATGCCCAGCACCCATCACAGCAAGGTTCTCATCATCGGCGCCGGCCCGGCGGGCTACACGGCGGCGATCTACGCCGCGCGCGCCAATCTGGAGCCGCTCATGGTCCAGGGCATGCAGCCGGGCGGCCAGTTGATGATAACCACCGATGTGGAAAACTACCCCGGCTTCGCCGACCCCATCCAGGGGCCGTGGCTGATGGAGCAGATGCAGAAGCAGGCGGAGCATGTCGGCACCAAGATGGTGTTCGACCTCATCACCGACGTCGATTTCAGCCAGCGCCCCTTTGTCTGCAAGGGCGACAGCGGCGACACCTACACCGCCGACAGCGTCATCATCGCCACTGGCGCGCAAGCCCGCTGGCTGGGGCTGTCCAGCGAGGAGATTTATCGCGGCTTCGGCGTGTCGGCCTGCGCCACCTGCGACGGCTTCTTCTTCCGGGGGAAGGAGATCGCGGTCATCGGCGGCGGCAATTCGGCGGTGGAAGAGGCGCTGTATCTGACCAACCACGCCTCAAAGGTGACGATCATCCACCGCCGCGACAGCTTCCGGGCCGAGCGGATCATGCAGGACCGCCTGTTCCGCCACCCGAAGATCGAGGTGGTGTGGGACAGCGCGGTGGAGGAGATCGTCGGCGAGGGCGACGGCAGCCTGGGCAACCCGCGCGGCGTCACCGGCGTGCGCGTGAAGAACGTGAAGTCGGGCGAAAGCCGCGTGATCCCAGTCGCGGGCGTCTTCGTCGCCATCGGCCATGAACCGGCGACGGCGGTGTTCAAGGGCAAGGTGGCGATGGACGAGTCGGGCTACGTCATCACCGCGCCGGATTCGACGGCGACCGACATTCCCGGCGTGTTTGCGGCGGGCGACGTCAAGGACAAGGTCTATCGTCAGGCGGTGACGGCGGCGGGCATGGGCTGCATGGCCGCGCTGGAAGCCGAACGCTGGCTCGCCGGGCACGAATAAAGCGGCCACGCAATCCGGCCACGCATAAAAAAGCGCCGCCGCCAGGGCTGTTCCCCGGCGGCGGCGTTTTTGTTGGTAGCGACTATTCCAGCAGGCTGCGCAGCATCCAGGCGGTCTTTTCGTGGATTTGCAGGCGCTGGGTCAGCAAATCCGCCGTCGGCTGATCGTCGGCCTTTTCCGCCGCCTTGAAGACGGTGCGGATGGTGCGGGCGGCGGCCTCGTGGCCTTCCACCAGTTGGCGGATCATGTCTTCGGCCTTGGGAACGCCCGCCTCTTCCTGGATCGAGGCCAGACCGCCGAATTGGGTGAAGCTGCCCGGCGCCGGATGACCCAACGCGCGGATGCGCTCCGCCACCTCGTCCAGCGCGGTCCACAGCTCCGTGTACTGCGTCATGAACATGACGTGCAGGGTGTTGAACATCGGCCCCGTCACGTTCCAATGGAACGAATGGGTCTTCAGATAGAGCGCGAAGGTGTCGGCCAGAACCCGGCTCAGCCCTTCGGTGATGGCCTTGCGGTCGTCCTTCGAGATTCCGATGTCGATCTTCATGGGGGTTTTACCCTTTTTGCTGTTGGGGGAATTCAGGTTTGACAACAGCTTGTGCGCCCGCCGCCGCTTTCAAGGCGACCTAGGCCGGAAGTTGCCCGCTTGCGGCCTTTTGGCCGCAACCAACGCCGCCTCTTGGCTCACCCCTGGCGCAAACGCCCGATGAAATCCTTGACCTCGCGGTTCAGGGCCACCGCCTGACCGTCCAGCAACTCGGCGGCGCGCAGAACCTCGCCCGCCGCGACGCCGGTTTCCCCGGCGCTGGTCGAGACGCCGGTGATGTTGTGCGAGACCTCCGCCGTGCCGCTGGCCGCTTCCTGCACGTTGCGGGTGATTTCCTGCGTGGCGGCGGCCTGCTGTTCCATCGACGTGGCGATGGAGCCGACAATCTCGTCGATGGACACCACCGTCTCGCCCACGCCCTTGATCGCCGACACCGCCGCGCCCGTCACCTGCTGCATGGTGGTGATCTGGGCGCCGATGTCCTCGGTGGCCTTGGCGGTCTGGGTCGCCAGATGCTTGACCTCGCTGGCGACGACGGCGAAGCCCTTGCCCGCCTCGCCCGCGCGGGCCGCTTCGATGGTCGCGTTCAGCGCCAACAGGTTGGTTTGCGCGGCGATGGCGTTGATGAGGCCGACGATTTCACCAATCCGGTTGGCCGCGTCGGACAGGCCGAGCACATGGCCGTTGGTCTCCTCCACCGCCCGCACCGCGCCGCGCACCATGTCAAACGAGCGGCGGACCTGGGAGCCGATTTCGGAAATCGAGGCCGACATTTCTTCCGTCGCGGCGGCGGCGGTCTGCACGCTCATGCCCGCCTGCTGGCTGGCGGCGGCGACGTTGGCGGCCTGCCGGTTGGCGCTGGTCGCGCGGTCGAGCATCCCCGCCGCGTTGCCGCGCACCTGATGGGCGCCCGCGCCGACCTGCTGCACCACCTCGCTGACCCGCGCCTCGAACAGATCGGCCAGCGCGTGGATGGCGCGGCGCTTTTCCTCTTCGGCCTGGGCCTTTTGCCGGGCCTGATCGGCGGTCAACCGTTCGACCTCGCGCGCGTTGGTCTGGAACACCTCCAGCGCGCGGGCCATGGCGCCGATTTCGTTCTTCATCCACACGCCATCGACCACGCTGTCCAACTTGCCCGCCGCCAAATCGGTGGTGGTCTGCGACAGGCGTTGCAAGGGCCGGGTGATGGAGCGCGCCAGCACCAGCCCGCCGACCATCATGCCCGCCAGCAACCCGGCCATCACCAGCGCGAAGCGGACGCGGTTGGCGTCCGCCGCGTCATGCGTCGCCTGGATCGCCTGAGCGGTGGATTGGCCGATGGCCTCCTGCACCGCCATGATGCGGTCGGTCAGCGCCTTGAACTGGTCGTCGGTGTGGGCCATCATCGGGATGCCGATCAGGCGGTCGATGGCGGCCATCTGGTTCATCTCGTCCACCGCCTTGGCGTAGGCGTCGACGCGGGCCGATACGTCGGTCAGCATCGTCCGCTCCGCCTCGGTCAGCGGCATGGCCCGCAGGGCGTCGATCACGCCGCGCGCCTGTTTGGTGTTTTTGGCGATGGCGTCGCGCATCAGTTGCAGCTTGGCGTCTTCGATGCCCGACCCGGACAGCGCCAGATGGCGCGAGACGTCGCTGTGGATCACGTAAGCGGTGGCGACCAGACGGTCGATCTGCCCGCGTCGTTCCGCCGCCGATTTGTGGATGCCGTCCACCGACGACACCGCCTGATCGGCCTGCCGGTCGGCCAGAACCAAGGCCCCGACCGTCAGAACGATCCCCATCAAGGGGGCCACGAACACGCGCGCCGCCACCGACAGCCCGGTCAGGCGCTTAAAGATGCCACCGCTCATCACCACCCCCACCAATTTTGGCCCCGCAATCCAGGCCAAACCGCCCGCGCCCGCCCAACCGTCGCCAGCCGGGCGCGCGCCAACCGCCGTTACTTGTAGACGCCGACGTAGGCGACGAGTTCCTGGTTGGGAACCCGCTTCACGTAGGTGACTTTCGGTTCGATCTTGTTGGTGGCCGGATTCAGCCAACGATATTCGACCCAGCCCTCGCCCTTGTCCTTGGCCACGGCCAGAACGTCCTGGACGATGAAACGCCCGTCGGGATCCTTGACGTTGATGACGGTCTGACCGACGCCCGCCGGACGCGGCGGATAGACCTTCCAGGTGCCGGTGAAGTCGATGACGTTCACATAGATTTCGCCGAACTTGTATTCGCCGTCCGCGTTGAAGACGACCGCCGCCTGCTCCAGCCCCTTGGCGGCGATCAGATCGGCGGCCTTCAGGGTGATCGCCTTGGCGTCGTCCTGGGTCGGCTTGGCGGTCTGCGCCACGGCGGCCCCGGCAAGACCCGTGGCGAACAAACCAATCATAAGAAAGCGAAGCACTGTGCGCATGCGTATGTTCCCCAAAGCTCATGACCGGAACACAAAGTGTCGACACTCGGTCAGATTTGTTGTTGAAGCGATTTTTCGAAAATTCGACACGCTTCTTATCCGCAAAGGTACTACCAGAAGGTTTCAGGATTTTGTCGAATTGATTTCGCCCCCGTCATACCGCATTGCAGCGTAGCAACATCGGTATCTCAAGCGGCAATCGACGGCCCGCCCGACAACATCAACGAAATGAAGCATTTGTGACAAGATCTGTCGGCAATGGTTGGCTCCGGCATGATTTTGCGGCGCGTTGTCGCAACCGTCCGTTCACAATCCGCCCCCGACGTGACGTCTTGCCACCCCCTTTTTCCATCGACAACGGGCCGAATCGGGGCGAGCATCACACTCATCGTGGGCCTGCCGTCGGCCCCCAGGAGCCATCGCCGCTCCCCCCGCCGCCGACACCCCCACCCCATGTTTTCGCTTCTTTGATCGTCTCGACACACGAACGGGCCGCCTGTCGCGGTCGGTGTCTGGCATCGGACCCGGCGGCCTCACAAACAGCCCCATTGGCCCCTTGGGAGGTGTGAATGCCCCACAACACGATTCGGACGGCGCGCTGCGCGGCGCTGGTCGGCCCCTATCTCGCCGGCAAGACGACGCTGCTGGAAAGCTTGCTGTTCGCGGCGGGCGCCATCAGCCGCAAGGGAAGCGTGCGCGACGGCAACAGCGTCGGCGACAGCGCCCCCGAAGCCAAAGCCCGCAAAATGAGCACGGAGGTCAACGCCGCCTCCTTCGAGTATCTGGGCGAACGCTGGTCGATCCTCGACTGTCCCGGCTCGGTCGAGCTGGCCTGCGAAAGCCAAAACGCGCTGATGGCCGCCGATCTGGCGGTGGTGGTGGCCGAAGCCGCGCCGGACAAGGCGGTTCTGCTGGCCCCGCTGTTCAAATTCCTCGACGACCGCCGCATCCCGCACATTCTGTTCATCAACAAAATCGACACGCTGGGCGACCAGAGCGTCCGCGCCGTCGTGTCGGCCTATCAAGAGGTGTCCACCCGCAAGCTGGTGCTGCGCGCCGTGCCGATGCGCGAGAAGGGCGTCGTCACCGGGCTGGTCGATCTGGTCAGCGAACGGGCGTGGCGCTTCAACCCGCACAAACCATCCAACCCGGTCAGCCTGCCCGACGCGCTGAAGACCGACGAAAGCGAGGCGCGGCAGGCCCTGCTGGAATCCATCGCCGATTTCGACGACGCGCTGCTGGAAAAGCTGCTGGAGGACATGGCCCCCGACAGTGACGCGGTGTACGACAGTCTGGCCCAGGAGTTGGCGAACGATCAGATCGTTCCGGTCTTTTTCGGGTCGGCGGAGAACGACAACGGCGTGCGGCGGCTGTTGAAGGCGCTGCGCCACGAGGGGCCGGAGGTCGCCGTCACCGCCGCCCGCGTGGACGCCCCCGCCCAAGGCGCGGTCGCCGTGCAGATCGTCAAAACCCAAATCGGCTCGCACGCCGGAAAGCTCAGCCTGGCGCGGGTGTGGCGCGGCGAGGTCGCCGACGGCATGATTTTGGGCGGCGAACGGGTGTCGGGCGTCTTCCGCCTGTTCGGCCATGAGCAAACCAAGATTCCCACGGCGACGGCGGGCGATCTGGTGGCGCTGGGGCGGTTGGACAAGGCGGCGACCGGCGACCGGCTGACCGACGCCAATGGCGGAAAGGGCAATCTGGGCGCCCCGGCGGATTGGCCGGAACGCCCGGCCCCGGTCTATGGGCTGGCGCTGCACGCCGAAAACCGCAACGACGACGTCAAGCTCTCCTCCGCCATTCAGAAACTAACGGAGGAGGATCCCTCCCTGGTGCTGGAACAGGCGTCGGACACCGGCGAATTGGTGCTGTGGGGCCAGGGCGACATCCATTTGCGCATCGCCATGGACCGGCTGCGCGGCAAATTCAACGTCGCGGTCAAGGGGCAGGCCCCGCAAATCCCCTATCAGGAAAGCATCCGCAAGGGGACCAGCCACCACGCCCGCTACAAACGGCAAACCGGCGGCCATGGCCAGTTCGCCGACATCCAGATCGACATCCGCCCGCTGCCGCGCGGATCCGGCATCCAGTTCGAAGACGCCGTGGTCGGCGGGTCGGTGCCGCGCCAATACATCGGCTCGGTCGAGGCGGGCATCCGCGACGCGGCGGCGCGCGGCCCCTTGGGCTTTCCCGTGGTCGATTTCGCCGTGACGCTGACCGGCGGGCAGTTCCACCCGGTGGACAGCTCCGACATGGCGTTCAAGACGGCGGCGCGGCAGGCCATCGCCGAAGCCCTGCCCGCCTGCGAGCCGGTGTTGCTGGAACCCCTGCTGACCGTCACCATCGCCGTGCCCAGCGCATTCACCCCGAAGATCCAACGCCTGGTCAGCGGACGGCGCGGCCAGTTGATGGGCTTTGACGCCCGGCCCGGTTGGCCCGGCTGGGACGAGGTGAAGGCCAGCCTGCCGCAAGCCGACATGCAGGATTTGATCGTCGAGCTGCGGTCCCTGTCGCTGGGCGTCGGCACCTATGTCTGGGAATTCGACCGCTTGCAGGAGGCGGTGGGCCGCGCCGCCGACCGCGCCGTCGAGATCCGTCGCGAGGTGCTGGCGGCGCAATGATCGTCCACAAGGATTATGCGGTTATTCCCGTTTGGATATGACGTGGGAGGGTGTATCATGGTGCGCCGCACAATCGCGGCGCACCTTTGTCTTTTGCGTCAAGGATGTCATCGATGAAACTCAGCGCGCGCAATCAACTCGGCGGCACCATCGTTTCCCTGGACAAGGGGCCGGTCACGAGCAAGGTCAAGATCGACGTCGGCGGCGGCGCGATCATCACCTCCACCGTCACCACGGAAACCGCCGACGATCTGGGTCTGGCCGTTGGCGACACAGTCACCGCCATCATCAAGGCGTCGGACGTTCTGATCGGCAAGTGAGAATCCACTGACCGGGACGCCCCCTCTCCCGCCACGCCACGGGCAAGGCGGGAGAGGGCGTTTCCGAGCCATCGACGGTTCATAAGACTTCATAAGATCGGGCGAGAGCCGTCCGGCGGCGCTTGTCCGCAAGACGCGGATCGGATAACGATTCCTCCTCTGGAAGCCGCTGAACGACCGCAAGCCGATGCTGGCACGCTGCCGCACACTGAACGAACGATGGGGGGTGGCGCTTGTTCTGGCGCTGACTCTGGCCCTGTTCACGCGGCTGCTCGGCCCCTCGATCGGCGCCGCCGACCGCGTCGGCTATGTCGCGATTTGCAGCGGCAGCGAGATCGTTTATGTGCCGGTGACGCAAAACGGCGATCCGGCGCCGAACGACGAGAAATCCGACAAGCCCGCCCCGTCCTCCCTGCACACCCCTTGCAACTGGCTGGGGCAATACGCCGCTCTGCTGCCGGATTTGCAAACGCTGGTCTTGCCCGTCGAGCGCCCGCGCGCGCCGGGGCCGCAGCGGCAGGCCGAACCTCATCCCCTCAAAGACTTCAAGCCGTTCCACTCCCAAGGCCCTCCATCGGTCGCAGCCTGACGCAACACGCCGCCCGATCCCATCGGGCGCTGGCTTCCTGCTGACCGAATGGACCTCTCATGTCGCACACTCTGCAAAGCGGAGCGATCAGCTCCGCCCTGTACCGGGCTGTCTGGCGCTGGCACTTCTTCGCCGGGCTGCTCATCCTGCCCTTCGTTGTCTTGATCGCCGTCACCGGCGCCATCTATTTGTTCAAGGACGAGATCAACGACGGCTTGCACCGCAATCTGCGCATCGTCGCGCCGCAAAGCGTCGCCCAACTCGCCCCATCCGAACTGGTGGCGAAGGCGCTGGAGGCCCACCCCGGAACCCTCAAGGGCTACGCCCCGCCCGCCGCCGCCGACCGTTCGGCGGAGGTGAAGATCGTCGGCGCGGACGGTCTGAAGGACACCCTGTACGTCAACCCCTACAACGGGCAAGTGCTGGGCGGCCTGTGGGATGGCGGTTTCGCCGGGTCGCCGTCGATGTATGTCGTACGCAAGCTCCACAGCCTGCAATATGTCGGCTGGGTCGCCGAACGGTTCATCGAAGGGGTGGCGGGCTGGATGGTGCTGATGACCGCGTCCGGCGTCTATCTGTGGTGGCCGCGCGGACAGGCGGGCGGAATCGTCACCGTGCGCGGGGAACCGGGCAAGCGCGTCTTCTGGCGCGACCTGCACGCCGTCACCGGCGTTTTCGTCAGCGCCTTCATCGTCTTCCTGGCGATGACCGGCCTGCCCTGGTCGGGATATTGGGGCAAGCATTTCTACAGCTTTTCCTACGCCATCGGGATGGGCATGCCGGACGGCTATTGGGACAGCTACCCGGTCTCCACGATTCCGCTGAAGGACACGGTGGACCGCGCGCCCTGGATCATCGAAAACCAGCCGACTCCCCTGTCCAAAACGGCCACAGGCGTTCCGGCCAAGCTCGACGACGTGGTCAAGACCGTGGACAGCCTGGGCGTCGCGCCCGGCTACGCGATCAGCGTCCCGACCAAGCCGGACGGCGTGTTCACCGCGTCGGTCTATCCCGACGACATCCGCCAAGAGCGCGTCGTCCACCTCGACCAATATTCCGGCAAGGTGCTGTTCGACATGGGGCTGAATGACCTTGGCGTCTTTGGCCGCATGGCGGAATGGGGGGTGAGCATCCACATGGGTCAAGCCTTCGGTCTGGCCAACCAACTGGTTCTGCTCGCCGCGCTCATCGCCATGGTGCTGATGGCGGGATCCGGCGTGGTCATGTGGTGGAAGCGCCGCCCGGCGGGCACGCTCAGCGCGCCGCGCCTTCCGGCCAACGCCCAGATTCCGAAGACCCTCCTGGGCATGGCGGTGGTCGCGGGCCTGTTCTTCCCGATGGTGGGGATCTCGATGCTGGCCTTCGCGGCGTTCGAGTTGCTCAGCCACGGCGTCCGCGCGACGCGCACGGCCTGAACAGGCTCTGACGCCCATCTGACGCAACGAAAAAGGGCCGGAGACGACGCTCCGGCCCTTCTTTCATCTCAGATCGACGGAAACCGCCGGGTGGTCAGGCCCGCAGGTTGCCGCAAGCGCGTTGGATGCGCTTGCACGCCTCTTCCAACGCTTCCGTGCTGGTCGCGTAGGAGATGCGGAAGTGCGGGGCGAGGCCGAAGGCCGAACCCTGGACGACGGCGACGCCTTCGGATTCCAGCAGATAGGTGACGAAATCCTCGTCGGACTCGATCACCTTGCCGTCCGGCGTCGTCTTGCCGATGGTCCCGGCGCAGGACGGATAGACGTAGAAGGCGCCTTCCGGCTTCGGGCAGGTCAGACCGTTGGCCTGGTTCAGCATCGACACCACCAGATCGCGGCGCTGGCGGAACACCTCGGCGCGCTCCTTGATGAAGTCCTGCGGACCGTTCAGCGCCTCGACGGCGGCGGCCTGGGCGATGGAGGTCGGGTTGGAGGTCGATTGGCTCTGGATGACGCCGATGGCCTTGATGAGGTCCTTCGGGCCGCCCGCGTAGCCGATGCGCCAGCCGGTCATCGCGTAGGACTTCGACACGCCGTTGACGGTCAGGGTGCGGTCGTACAGCGACGGCTCGACCTGGGCGGGGGTGACGAACTCCAGGCCGTCATACAGCAGATGCTCGTACATGTCGTCGGTCATGACCCAGACATGCGGGTGCTTGACCAGCACGTCAGTCAACGCCTTCATCTCGGCGCGGGTGTAGGCGGCGCCCGACGGGTTCGACGGCGAGTTCAGGATCAGCCATTTGGTCTTCGGCGTGATCGCCTTTTCCAGATCGGCGGGCTGAAGCTTGAAGCCCTGCTCGGCCGGGCAGGACACCGACACCGGGGTTCCTTCCGCCAGCGCGACCATGTCGGGGTAGCTGACCCAGTAGGGGGCCGGGATGATGACCTCGTCGCCGGGGTTCAGCGTCGCCATCAGGGCGTTGTACAGCACCTGCTTGCCGCCGACGCCGACCGTGATCTGGTCGGGCGTGTAGGTCAGGCCGTTTTCACGCGCGAATTTGGCGCAGATCGCCTTCTTCAGCGCGGGCGTGCCGTCCACGGCGGTGTATTTGGTGTCGCCGCTTTCGATGGCCTTGATCGCGGCGGCCTTGATGTTGTCGGGGGTGTCGAAGTCCGGCTCCCCGGCGCCCAGGCCGATGACGTCACGACCGGCCGCTTTCAGCTCGCGGGCTTTGTTGGTCACGGCGATGGTCGGCGACGGCTTGATGCGGGACAGGCGGGACGCGATAATCGACATGGCGGCAGGCCCCCTCAGGGCAGTGGTGGCGATGGGATGGGTGGTTCGGCTGCGGCGCCCAATGGCGCGACGCGGACCTTACTGCCGCTCAACCGACGTTGCAAGGTTGACTCCGCCACAATGCGCGCGGTGATGCGTCGGCGCCGCAGCCTGCCGCGACGCCGCACGGCCAGCCCGTTCAGATTGGGTTCATTTTGCCCGCTCTTCGCTTGAAACGTTTGTTTGCGTCATAAAATCAGCGCCTTACCGATCCGCCACGCGCTTGACAGGCTCAGCGCGCTCGTGCGTATCGTCCTACACCCTGTCCACCAACCGAGAGGTTCAAGACCCGTCATGCTGTCCCGCATCGCGCTCGCGGCCACCGCCGCCCTTCTGCTGACCGGCTCCGTCGCTCTGGCTCAGGATCCGATCAAGGCTCGTCAGGCCGGATTCGACGATCTCAAAAAGGCGATGGGCGAGATCAAGGACGCGCTGGGCAAGGATCAGGTCGCGGCGGTCGCCCCGGTCGCCGCCCGAATCGGCGCCTTCGCCACCCAAATCCCCGGCCTGTTCCCCCCCGGTTCCGACAAGGGCAAGACCGGGGCCAAGGAAGTGATCTGGGCGAATTTCCCGGACTTCATCGCCAAGGCCAAGGGTCTGGAGGACGCCGCCAAGATTCTGACCGCCGCCGCCGCGACCGGCGACAAGGCCGCGACCGGCAAGGCCTTCGCGGCGATGGCCGACAGTTGCAAGGCCTGCCACCAGCGTTACCGTTCGGAGTGATCCGAGGCGCTTCGCGCCAGCCCCGTCCGCAATCTGGACGGGGCTGGCCGAACGCTCAGCCCGCCGCGCGCACCACCAGCGACACCACCCCGACCGCCGCCAGAAGAATCGCCAGCGCCAGCATCGGCGAGACCCGGCGCGGATCGCTGGCCGGATGGGCGACGCTCTTGCGTCCGGTTATCATCGGGCGGATCAGATTGTCTTTCTTGACCAACAGATAGGCCAGAACCGCCGCCACATGCAGCCCGACCAGGATCAAAATTCCGTCGGACAACAGCCGGTGCAGCGTGCTCAACGCCTTGACCGTCGCGCCTGCCGCCAGCGGGACCAGCGGGCCATCGACGGTGATGTCGTCGCTGGTGAACAGCCCGCTTGCCGCTTGCGCCGTCAAAACCAGCAGCAAAACCACCACCATCAAACCGCCCAGCGGATTGTGCCCCAACGTGACCGGCGCCGCGCCCGGCGTCTTGCTTTGGACGATGTAGGCCAAGATGGCGCGTGGTCCCTTGATGAAATCGCTGAAACGCGCGGTCTGGCTGCCGACGATTCCCCAAACCAACCGAAACAGCACCAGCGCCAGAATTGTTTCCCCAACAAACATATGAACCGACAACGCATCCATCTTCGCCGAGACCACCGCGACGGCGACCAGAAGCGCCAGCGTCCAATGAAACAGACGGGTCGGCAGGTCCCACACCCGGACGTCACGCGCGCGTTGTTCCCGAGTCGCGGTATGACCACTTGCCATCGTTCGATCCTCGCTGCGTTTTCCCGCCCCTCAACTGGGGCATGACCTGAGTTTTTTTACGGCTGTTCCTGGAAAAGCCAACGCCTTTTTGGTGACAAAGGACGAATCTCCTGTCAACGGGCTTGATGGCGCGCCCGCGCGGCGGCTATGACTGGAGCAAAAGGTCAGCCACCGCAACGGCCCAACCGTCTCAGCCCTTTCAAAACATCAGCCAAAGGACCGCGTCCATGCCCGACAAACAGCTCCTCCACCTCGTCTTCGGCGGCGAACTCGTGCGCCCGGATTCCGACCAGTTCGTCGATCCGACCAAGCTGCACATCGTCGGCATTTTCCCGAGCTACGACGAGGCTTACAAGGCGTGGCGCGGCGCGACCGGGCAGACCATCGACGACGCCCACACCCGCTATTACATCGTCCACATGCACCGCTTCCTTGATCCGGCGGCGGGCCATCAGGACGGCGACCATCATCATTGATGGCGTGGGACGTTGACGGCGCGCGGCCACTTTGGCCGCCGCCTTCCGTTCCTTGCGTTTCAACGGCTTGTGTTTAGGCCGGTTCTTTCAGCCGTTTGGTCAAAAGCCCCAGCGCCGTGTCGGCGGGGACCGGGCGTCCGGTCAGCCAGCCTTGCACCTGGGTGCAATTGAGGTGGCGCAGGAAATTGGCCTGCTCCGTCTTTTCCACCCCTTCGGCCACCACGTCCAGACCCAGCATGTCGGCCATCGCGATGATGGTGGACACGATGCTGGCGTCCTCGCGCTCCTGCGGCACGCCGTTGATGAAAGAGCGGTCGATCTTCAAGGTGGTGATCGGCAGCTTTTTCAAATAGCTCAGCGACGAATGGCCGGTGCCGAAATCATCGACCGCCACCCGGATCCCCATCGCCTTCAACGCGCCCAGCACGCTCATGGCGTGGTCGATGTCCTGCATCACCGCGCCTTCGGTGATTTCCAGCTCGATCAATTCGGGCGGCAGGCGGTGGCGGTCGACGATGCGGCGGAAATCATCGGCGGTGCGGTGGCGCAGATGGCGCGGCGAGATGTTGACCGCCACCGGCACCGGGTTCATCCCTTGATCCAGCCACACGCGTTGCTGGCGGCACGCCTCGTCCAGCACCCAATCGCCCAGCGGAACGATGAATCCGGTTTCCTCGGCCACCGGAATGAACTCGCCGGGCGAAATCATCCCCTGCCCTGGATTGTCCCAACGCAACAGCGCCTCGAACCCTTGCAGCCCGTAATCGATCAACGACACCTTGGGCTGGTAATGCAGGCGGAACTGCTTGTTGACAAGGGCGGAGCGCAATTCGCCGTCCAGCGCCAGATGGCGGCGCGCCTGATCGGCCAGCTCCTTGCGGAAAAAGGCGTGGCGCCGTCCGCCCAGCCGCTTGGCGGCGTAGAGCGCGGTGTCGGCGGCGCGGATCAACTCATGCGGCTCTTCCGTATGGTCGGGGAACAGCGCGATGCCGATGGAGGTGCGGACGTAATGCTCGTTCCCGGCCAGGATCACCGGCTGATCGAAGGCGGCCAGAACGCGGTCGGCGATGGCCGCCGCCTCGTCGGCGTCGACGATCTCCTCCAGAATGATGGCGAAATCATCCGAACCGATGCGCCCGACCAGATCGGCGGCGCGCACCGTCTCGGTGACGCGCCGCGCCACCTCCTGCAACAGCGCGTCGCCCGCCTGATGGCCCAGCGTGTCGGTGACAAGCTTGAAGCGCGACAGATCCAGGCACATCACGGCAAAGCGGCGGTTGTAACGGCGGCAGCGCTCGACCGCCGTCTCCAGCAGCGATTCGACCATCGCCCGGTTGGGCAGGCCGGTCAGCCGGTCGCGGGTGGCCAGCCGCATCAATTCGCGCTCGTGCCGCAGCCGCTGCGTCATGTCAGTCAGCGCGCAGACGAAGCCGCGCTTGCCCTGCACCACCAGCGGCGACACGCTGATCGCCGCGTCAACCCGCCCGTCGGCGCGCAGGATGCCCAGCGCCTCGGCCCGCGTCAGCTCGCCCGCCCCACCGGCGCCGCCCAACAGCGCCTGCACCCGGCCCCGGTCGGAGTCCACGAACAGACTGGCGAGCGCCCGACCGGGCAGCGTTTCCGCCGCCACGCCGAACAGGGCGACCGCCGCCGGGTTGTGCTCTTCAATCCGGCCATGCTCGTCAACCAGGACAATCGCCTCGCTTACGTTGTTCATGATGCCGGCCAGCCGCTCGTCGCGCTCAATCAGGGCGCTGGCGGAGCGGCGGAAATACTCCATGGCGCGGGCCATCGCGCCGAACTCGTCGCGGCGGTGACGACCGGGAATGTCGATCTCCGTCCGCCCTTCGGTCAGCATACGCATGCGGGTGGACAGCGCCTCGATCGGGCCGACGACGTTTTGCGACAGATACAGCGAGATCGGCCAGCTCAACACCAGCAGCCCCAACAGGAACAGGATGAAGGTCATCGCCTCCATCGCGAATTCGCGGTTGATGTCGTCAACGTCGCCCGCCGCCGCCACCACCCAGCCCCACGGCTCGAACGTCGCTTGGCTGATGACCGCGTGTTGAATCGGCGGCCAACCTGGCGGCACCACCCCATCGGTGAACACGGCGACGTGGAACGGATCGCCGACCAGCGCGCGCAGGGCCAGACGCGCCCGCGCCTGCGCGTCGTCGCGGGGGATGGCGCCCGCCGCCGCTTCCCGCTCCAGATCGCTCAACATGGTGCGTGAGGAATCGACCAGAGCGCCGGTCATGCGTTCGCGTTCGGCGATCAGGCCGTGGCGCAGCAAATACAGCGCCGGTATCGCCGCCATCAGGCAGCCGATCAGGCCAAGCCAGGTCAACCAGCGTATCTTGCGGCGCAGCGTCATATGACTCCGGCGACACTCTTATGACCGTCTGTTGCACGGACGGTTTCTTGTGCGCAACGCAGGTTCGCTGTTTCATTTCAAACGTGCAATCGTAATTTTCTTCGCGCGCGCAACATTCACAAAGCGCGCACGTCCAAAAACGAGAGATGCGGCGTTGTGTCTCGCGTCGCGGCATCGTCGGGCGCGGACGCCACGACGATGCCGCGACCATCACGCCGCCCCGTCACTCACCCACGGCTGGGGTAAAGCCGTTGGAAACCGTCGGTCACGCGGGCGATCACCGCCGGGTCACGCTCCCGCCAATAACGCGGATCGCGCATCAAGGTCCGCAATTCCGCCTCGCCATCGGTCGCGGCGGCCCGACCGGGCGTCATCGCCAAGGCCGACGGTTCGCTGCCCGACATCATGGCGTGCAGGGCCATGACGCCTTCATAGGTGGTGGACAACCCCTCGACGGCGGCGGGTGGCAGATTTTTGCCCGCCCAGGTCAGAAGCTGGCGGGACACCTCGCGCCATTTCTCCTCGCCGCCGAAACGAGCGACCAGCCGCTCCACCTCGCGTTCGGCCTGGAACTCGGCGACCAGATGCTGGATCAACGGCATCATGCGCTCCGCCGCCAGATCATAGAGCAACTGCGCTTGCCCTGGGGTGTAGCCCGCCTCGAACAGCCGCCCGTTGATCTCGGGGTCGGGTTGAAACAGGCCGTGGTCGCAGGCGATGCAATAGCCCTCCGGCGCGTCGGGCGCGCCCAGCGCGCGGCGAAGCTGGACCGGATCCAGCGTGGCCGGATCGAAGGGCGACGCGACGGGCGCGCCGTCCGGCGCTCCATCCGGCGGCGCCCCATCGGGCATCGGCGCGGCGGACAGGCGGCGTTCCAGCTCCAGATAGGATTTCAGCAGCGCGTCCACCCGCACCGCGCCGGTCTTGGGATCGCGGAACTTCTCCGGCACGGGCGGCGGCGGTTGGGGCGAACCGGCGACGGGGGCGATCAGAAGATTGTCGGCCATGGGTCACAGACTCCTTGTGGGAAAACGAGGAAAAACGGATTTCAGAGCTTTTGACCGCGCGCGGGTTTCACGGCTTTTGACCGCGAGCGGATGTCATTGTTTTTGACCGCGAGCGGTCAGGGCCAAAATCACGGCGACCAGATGCCGTTGCCCCTCCAGATGGCGCAGCGCGGCGTCGGGCGCGTCGGGGCCAAGCGTCCGGCCCAAGGTCATGGCCCTCAGCGTGTCGAGCACCCGCAGCCCGTCCGGCCCGGCGAAGCAGCGGGCGAAAACAGGCGCGGGATCCTCGGTCGCTGGAGCCATGTCGGCGCGCCCCGCGCCGTTCAGCCAATCCCAGCCGGTCGGCTCAGCCATGACTCACCCCCGCGTCAACCGGGACCGGGGCGACGGCTGGCGCGACCGGAGGCGGCGCCGAAACAGGCGCTGGCGTCGGCGTTGGAACCGGCGGCTCTTCGGCGCGGATCAGCTTGGCCGGAACGCCAAAGGCTTCGCCCAACCAACGGGCGGTGGCGGCGGCGTCCACGGTGGCGGCGGCCTCCGGCCCCAACTGCCGCGTGGTGTCGAGCCAGCGCAGCGTCGCCTGCACGTCGCGCTGCGCCTGCGCCTGGGCCAGCGGCGAGCGGTGTTGCAGTTCCACCAGCCGCCCATCGACGGCGATGTCGGGAATCTCGCCCCGGCGGCGCAGGATGGCGACGGCGCGCAGCAGCAGCGGCGTCAGCATTTCCGCCTGCAACCGGCCATAGGTCGCCCCCAGCAGCCGGGCCATTTCGGACGAGCGCTCCATCACCTCGGTGGCGGTCATCCGCGCCTGCTCGACCGGCCCCAGCCGATCCACCAGCAAGGCGTGACGGATGCGCGACCGCAGATCGTCCAGCACCAGTTGCGACACGTCGAACCGCCCCGGATTGGCCAAGGGCGTCAACCCGGCGGACCCCACCGCCTTGGGAATGATGGTCCCCGGCACCAACCGGATCGTCGCCGGATTCAGCACCCCGTCGTCGTCGGCCTGCCAGATGCTAGGGAAAAGCTGGCATTATGATTGCTATTCAACGGATTGGGCATAGGCCGGGGGAGCATGTAAGCGCCATGTAAGCAGACTGAGATTGGATGATGAGCATCCGTTCACGGCCACGACGGCAGCCCGTCATCAAGCCAGTGTGGAAGCTGCAATCTCATCGGCCAGCGCCCGCCGCATTTCTTCGGGCAGTTCTACCGCCGGGCGCCATGCTCCCCGATCCACGAAGGCGGGCAGTTCGACGGATCTCCGGGTCGGGGTTTCCTGCACGACTCGGAACCCATTCAATCGCAGGGGAACCCCGTCGAAATCGAGCGCCACGTCAGCCAGCCACACACCGCGCTTGACCAGGCGGACGTTGACCACCTCGAACGTGATGCGGGCTGTGTCGGCGTCTTCCATCACTTCGCCCGAACGATCCAAGCCGCGCCGGTCTGGTCTCTGGATATTTCCGCCTGGACGGTCAGCGTCTTCCCGCCCCAGATGACCTTGTGAGCGCCGGAACCGGACGGCTCCACCGGCAAGTCGAACACGGTGAATCGGTAATCCCCACCGGCATAAAGCCCACCGATCAGGTTGTATCCGTCCACCTGTTCCATGATGACGCGCACCGAATGGTCGGCAGCCCGGCTTATCACAACCTGCGTCGCGCTTGCCGCCTGCGTCACCAGGGCCGGGGTGAAGGTCACGCCCGTCAGCAACCCGCCCGCCGTCGTAATGACGTTGGTGACGGTGTGCGTCGTCGCGCCAACGGGGAACGTGTCGCCGATGGCGGTCGCCGTCAGCGCGGCAGGCACGTTGTTGAAGTTGATCGTGGTCGCGCCAACCGCCGTCAGGGCCGCAACGCGCACGTTGAAGGTGGTGGAGACGCGGTAGACCGCAGAACCGGCAAAGCCGCCCAGCGCGTCGCGAATCGCGTTCCCGATGTCGGCGGGGGTGAGCATGGGCGGACTCTCCAAGGAAAGGGGTGTCGGTTGAAGCGACACCCCTGCCAGATCAGGCGGCGGTGGTCGGCACTTCGGACAGCTTCACGCGCACCGTCGCGCCACCGTTGCCAGCGACGGCCACCGCGACACCCACCGGGTACAAGCCGGTGCCGGGCGCGTCGCAATAGAAATTCGTGTTGTCCCAGCTCACTTTGTCGCCCACGGCGAAGGTGGCGGTGGTCTTCTTGGTCAGATCGAACACGCCTTCGGTGCAGCCCACCAACGCGGCACCGCTCGCGGCGGTCGTGCTGGCAACGGCGAAGATTGAACCGACGATGAAACCATCCCCGGACGTCACAGCGCGCGGCGCGGTCAGATCGAGGCGACAGCCCTCTTGCACATAGTTCTTCATGGTCACAGTCCCTTGGAAGTCGTGAAGGTCACAAAGGGCGATCCAGCCGAAGCGCTTGCCGCCGCAATCTTGCGGTTGAGGTCCACCAGGGCGGTTTTCATCTCGGCGTCCGTCTTGTATTCCACCAGGGAGTTGCCGAGTTGAACCTTGCGCGTGCCTGAGAAACGGGCTTTCTCAAGCCCGTCCCGCATGGCGATCATGTCGGCCAGCGTCGTCATGGTCAGGCGCCCGCGTTCTTGTAAGCGCCCCGGTAATCGACGGCCCCAACGGCGAAGTCGATGGTGAGCTTCATCTTGACGCCAGCGGTGTCGAAGGAGGCTTCCGGGGTGATGACCGGCCCGGACTGGCCTTGCAAATAGCCGTAGATGAAGGTTTCCAGCGCGCTCGGCTCGGCCATGAGATACCAGCCGTTGCCCGAGAGGTTGGCGTCGCCCACAGCCTCCAGCTTGCCCGCGAACGGGTTGACGTTGGAGAACTGCGCCGGGGCGACGTTGGCGGACACGAACTGACGGCCCAGCGTGTATTTGTCGGGACTCGTCACCAGCACGGAGGGGTGCAGGTTGAGTTTCAGCCCGTCCAGGCTGGTCTGTTTCATCATCGCCGCTTCACCCGCGCCCACGGTGTCGATTCCGATGGCCCCGCCCGAACCGGCAAGATTGCCATGATCGGCGTGAAACAGGGCCTTGCCGTCCGACAGCGTGGGGTTGGACACCACCAGCGCCCAGGCGACGGAGTTCTCCCAATCGGCGACGCGCAACGCGGCCTTGGTCGGCAGATCAGCGAAAGCGCCCAGATCGTCGTTGATGAGCGCCTTGCGGGTGAAGGTGATGATGCGGCCATACTCGCCCAGCGTGACCGACTCGCCGCTCTCGGCGATGGCCCCGTGCTTGTATTCGCCGTTTTCACCCACGGCCAGGGGTGCCGGGAAATCACCGACGCGGGCGAAGCTGGCGGGCTTGAAGTCGCGGAAGTCGCGGCGGGCGAAGAAGCGGCGGTAGGTCGGGGCAGCCGCCTGATAGGCCGGCAACAGCGTCTTGTTGGCGCTGTTCGCCAGCAACACCGGGAAATCGCTGGTGGTCAGCGCCCGCTGATAGAGTTCCGCCGACGACAGGTTGCGGGTTCCGATGGGGGTTCCGCGCCGGTCGGCCAGTTCGGCGGCAAGGTCCAACAGCGATCGGTTGGCGTAGGCGCGCGAGGCGTCCGGCAGGGCGACGCGGTGCGCTTGCGGCAGATGCGCGGTGGCGCGGGCCGCGTAGGCGGTCGCCATGCGGTCCACCACGGCTTGCGGGTCGTCATGGTCGTGCAACACCTGAACAGCGGCCAGCGGACGGCCCGCCGAACGCGCAAGCATGGCGTCGAACACGACAGAGCGCGCGCGGTCGAGGTCGGCATCCTCGTCGATCAGCCGATCCGCCGCGCCAAGATCCAGACCCGCCGAACGGACCATCGAACGGATTTGCTGGTTGGTCGCGGCGCGGCTGCTGGTCTCGGGGGCGGCGGGGGCGATGATCTGCGCCGGGGCCTCGGTGGTGGTCTGCGCCGGGGTATCGGTCGGCGCCACCGTCGTTTGAACGGTCATGCTGTCTCCTTGGGAACGAACGGTTGCGCCGGAATCCATCGGCACAGGGATGAAACTCAACTCATGGGGAACCCAGGCGATGGCCTGGAAAACCGGCAGCCCGCCGCGCGTGCCGACAGACTTCCAGCGACTGACGCCATAACCCAGGCTGACGCCGCGCACCGATCCGGCCTCAACCTTGCCCATCAGTTCCTCGGCGGCGGCGCTGGTGTCGAAACGGACGGTCGAGACGATGCGGTCGCCTTCGATCCGCGCCTCGGCGATGGATCCAACGGCGGCGTCGGTGACGTTGCGGTGATCCTTCAGCGCCGGGCCGTTGCGGAAGCGCGACAGGTCAGCGCCAGCGGCGGACAGTTCCTCAATCCAGGCGGTGCGGCTGCCATCGGGGGCCGGGGCCGGGCGGGTGGCGGGGGCCAGCCCCGACAGGGCCACCACCTCCACCGTCCGGGCGGCGCGGTCGAGCGTCGTCGGCGCTGTGGCGCCCATGGCGCGGGCGAAGAGTTGAAGGGCCAAGGTCTCAACCATGGGCGGGCGTCTCCGGGGCGGGCGGGTCTTCGGGAATCGGCGTCGGCGTCGCCACCTTCGGAACCGGGAAGGCCAGCCCCATCCGCCGTTCCCGCGCCCGATCAGCGGCGATCTCCGCATCGAGCGCTTCAACGTCGTAACCGGCTTCCGCCACCGACTGCGCCCGGCTTTTCAGCCCGGCGTCGATGCTCTCGATCTCGGCGCGGATGTCCTTCAGCGGATCGACCCAATCGAAGGCCGGGGGCAGCCATTCGGCGGACAGGTAGGGTTCCGGGTCGCGGAAGAAATCGGGCGCGTCAATCGCCCCGCTCATCACGGCCAGCGTGACGAAGCGCCGCCAAACCGGGTCACAAAGCTGCGGCACGATGACCAGATGTTGAAGCTGTTCGATGCTGCGCCGGAACTCGACCAGCCCGCCGCGCAGGCTGGAATAGTTGGCGTCGCGAAGGTCGCCGGTCGCCTGGAAATAGGTGCAGCCCAGACCGACGGCGATGGCGCGCAGATGGTTCTTGGTGAACTCGGTGTAATTCTTGTCGTCGGGCGGGCTGGTGAACTCGACGCTTTCGCCGGGGTTCAGCGGAACCAACATGCCGGGTTCCAGCGTCGGCGTTTCGGCCCCCGGTTGGGGTTGCCACGCCGGGTTTTCGGCGTCCTTGTTGAGAATGAAGCCCGCCATCATCGCCGCGACCTTGGCGCGCACCAGGGCGGCGTCCTCGTACTGGTCGAGTTCCTTCACCCGCAACAGCACCGGAGCCAGCCACGTCAGCCCGCGAAGCTGGCTTTCGACCAGCTCGCGGAACAGGTGGCACATGTCTTCCGCCGGAACCCGCGTCGGCTGCCACGTTGGGGCCAACAGGGGCATGGTCGGGTCGTTCGGGTTGAAGGGCAGCACCCAATAGGCGATCCGCTGGCCCAGCGCGTTGAACTCGATCCCGCCCCGAATGGCGTTGCCGGGGCGGATGTCGCTCCATTGCGTGCTCGGCACTTGGTCGCGGGCGATCAGCTCCACCTGAAACGGCACCGGCAGCCCGTCGCCGGGCAGGCGGGAACGCAGACGGGCGAAGCTCTCGCCTCCTTCGATCATGGCGCGGACGGCGAGCGCCTGTTGCCCGTAGAAGCCCCCGGCCCGCCCGCTGGCGTCCGCCACCCGCTCCCACCGCTCCCACAGCGCGTGGAGCGTGTCGCGCACGGCGTCGTCGGGGTGTTTGGAGCGCGGTTTGATCCCGGTTCCCACGGCGTTGGACACCATGGCGTTAATGGCGGCGGCGACGTTCGGATTGTTGCGCGCCACATAAGCCGCCCGCTGCGCCGCGACCGTGGCCCCCGACAGCATGTCCGCGTTCAGGTTCACCACCCGTGACGCCCCGGCCCAGCGTTTGCCCGCGCCCGCCGCATCAAGCGAGCGGGTCCACAGGGTTCCAAAGGCTCGGCGTAGGTTGGAAAGCATAAGGTCGCCCTTTCAGAGGCAAATTAGCCTCATAATAGGATGAAATCGCAAATAATGCAAACTCGGATGTAATCCGATGTCGGGTCTTTACTTCCCGTCACCCCGAAAGCCAGCTTGAGCGGGTCGCCCGGCGGACAGGGGGCGGGGGAGCCATCACGGGCCGGTCAGGGGTGCGCGGCGGAATGGGAGCCAGGGCGGCAACGGCCCGATCAAGATCGAAGCCAGCGGCGATAACCCCGTGCAGCGCGGCAAAGGCGTAAACGCGAAGATCCAACGCCTCGTTGCGCGCCTTGGTCGGGTTGACGAAGATGCGGCGCGGTCGGCCACGCTCCCACTTCGTCACCATTTTTTCAGCGGTAAGCTGTTGGAAATACTGCGTGGATCGGTCCATCGGGAAGTGCATGAAGCCGGGACCGGCTTCCTTGATCTTCAACCGGGCGAAAATGACTTCCTTGGCGGCGTGAACGCCGATCAGGTAGAGCGGCACTCGCCCCTTGTTCTTGTGGCTCGGCTTGCGCGGCCAGATTTGCTTGCCGGGGACGTTGTGTCCCTTGATGCCCCAGACGCGGCGGGCCTGCTTGTCCCGCACGAAATTGTAAGCGGCTTGGGTGTGGTGTCCGCCGGTATCGACGCAGACAGCCGAAATCGGCATGTCGGGGACGGCGCGCGCGTGCGGCCATGTCCGGGACAGAAGCTCATCGAGTTGCAGCCACACCGCGCGGTCGGCAGGGTCGCCGGGAATGACGTGGTGCAGGATCGACCATGATTCCTCACCAGCGCCCCAGGCCACCACCTCCACCTCAAGCCGGTCATCCTGCGTGTCAACGCCAGCGGTCAGCAGCACCGCGCCCGGCGGCAGGACGTCACCGATGGTTTCGGCCCGGCTTGCCACCGCGTCGGCGGTGATCTCTTCACCGGCCATATCCTCGAACGGGTCGCCAAGCTTCAAGTTGGTCCAAGCCTGCATCGCGGACGGGTCGCCCTTGGCCTGCCCGTGCTGCACGGCGATGTCGCCCCAGCTTTCAAACGGGCTGTAAAGCGCCGACAGGTGAAACCCGGCGGTGCGCCCGTCGCCGGGGGCGGTCGCGCGCCAGCGGCCAGCGGCCAGAAGGGCCGGTTTGGCGTGCTCCTCGTGGGGAAAGCCGCAATCCGGGCAAACCCAGCACGCCTTGCGCCGCTCGCCTTCCGGCCATCGAATGTCCGCCCACAGGATGCGGTTGAAGGTGGCGCATTGCTGGCACGGCACCTCATAAACCCGCTGGTCGCTCTCCAAATAGGCGCGCTCGATCCGGCTCAACCCTTTGATCGTCGGCGTCGAGCACAGGAAAATCTTGCGGCGACCACGGAAGGTGACGGTGCGTTGCTCGGCCAGCGCCACCGGGTCGCCTTCTTTTCCCGCGTCGCCGGGGAAGCCGTCCACCTCGTCCAGAAACAGATACCGGGCCGGTGTGGACCGCAGCCCCTTCGGGCTGGTCGCCCCGGTGAACACAAGATAGCCACCGGGGAAAGCCTTGCGCATCATCGAGTTTGCCGCGCGCCGTCCGGTCGGTTTCGCCACCAGGGCAGACAGGACGGGAGAGGATTCGATCAACGGTTCAATGCGGGTCGCGACGTTCTTCTTCACGTCGTCCAGGCTCGGCAGCACGCATAGGGTGGTGCCGGGGGCGTGTTGGATGATGTAGCCAAGCCAGTTGTTGCCGCATTCGGTCGCCGCAATCTGCGCGCCCTTCATCATCACAACCCGCTCGAAGGGCGATCCGGTGGACAGCGCGTCCATCACGCCGCGCATGTAGGGGACGCGGCTGGTTCGCCAGCGCCCCGGTTCGGCGGACGTTGGCGGCAAGACGCGGTGTTTGTCCGCCCATTCGCTGACCAGCAAAGCCGGTTCCGGGCGGATGGCGGCGGCGATGGTTCGCCAGACCCAGGCGGCATCATCGGGCATCAAACAGATCCTTCAGATCGGGCGGCGGCGGGGCGTCGGCCAGTTCGATCAGTTGGGCGCGCACCTGCCGGTCGAGCGCGGCGAAGACGCGGCCCAGGTCAACGCCCAGATCGGCAGCCAGTTCGGGGGCGGCGCGGCTGCACCAAGCCAACAGCGCATCCCGCTGACCCAACCCCCAGGCGGTCAACCCGCGTTGCACCGCGTCCCGCGCGATCAGCGCCCCCCGCTCCCGCTCCAAGAACAGGGCGTCGCGGTCGGCAAGGGTCGCCTCCCGGCGGGCTTTTGCGGCCAGCAGGGCAAGGGCTGGATTTTGAATAGGAACGTCGTCATCGTGGCCGGATGGAAGAGGCATTTTCCCCTGTTCGGCCCGCTTAACAGGGTTCTGGCGACCCTCCAGCCACGCCAACGCTGCGGCAATCCGCACCTTGCCGTCGCCATCGAGAGGAAGACCGGAAGAGACCAATTGCGAGACGCGCGGCGGCTTCACGCCGATCCGGCGGGCAAAAGCGGCTTTCGTCTCGGTGGCAGAATCATCCAACGTCGGTTCCTTTCCGATGTCGGATTATAGGACATTAAGCCCTTAATGTTAAGCCTTCGTTCCCACGGGGGGCTAGAGGGGTGGCGCGGCCTGTGGTGGGCGGACCCCCGATCAATTTCCTGACAGAGGACCCAAGCCACCCTCCCCCTCGAATTGCCCCAGAAGCCTGCCGAGTGGCTCGCTACCCGCACTCATCGAAAGGACAGTAAGCTGGGTCAGACATGAGCGCTGCTCCATAACGAAAAGCCCGCCTCGGATTGCTCCAGGCAGGCTTTCTTCAGCACGCAATGCATACGGCTTGTTGAGGCACTAGACGGTCAAGCCACGCTGATGCTCAGTGCTCTGCCGTCAATATCTCGAATGCAATTGCGATGGCGTGCGGAGAGTGCGAGTTATAGCGAAGGCTTGCTATCCAATCCTTCATTACTCGCGCGGGAAGATGGAACGTTTCCTTGCTTCCTTCCCCTCGATACAAGTCACAGATGGAAAGGCCGAGATAGAGGGCTGCTGTCTCGTTAGCAACAAGAAGTTTGTTCTGGCTTTCAGGCCGGTGAGTGACAGGGCGCAGGCGACGAAACCAGAACACCACATGCCCTGCGACTTTAGCCGGGTTTGGGTGCGCTAATTCGTACGATCCAATCGTCCGCTTCGCTATTTCGTCGAGTTCGTCCAGCGCTTCACCATCAATATCAAGGAGAACATCAAACCTCTCCTCAATAGTCTGGCAGACCGCGCAAACCAACTCTTCCCATTTAATGTTGCCAATCATCGGACAGTCGGCTTGGCCTTAATGTACAGACCAGATTCCTTGATCAAGGAAACCAAATCGCCTGCGAACAGTGGCGCCACGCGCTTGATGCTCGCAGCAATTGATTCCGTGGTCATCTCACAACCGCAATTGTCCTCAAACGTTTTTGAGAACTTCTGCCGATCCAGGCTAGTGCCTTCGAGACGAATGATGCGGGGCATAGATTGTCCTGCGAGGTAATCGACGGGATGCGTCGCTGTATGGTGGCTGGTTTTTCCTTAAGCGCACGGTTACACACAGCGCCTATCGTTCGCAAGAAGCATTGTAGAAATATGCCGGTTAGCCGAGGCGACGCGACTCACTGTCACAGCCTGACTATCCCGGAACCGCTCCATCGCCATCGCCCTTGTTCAACGTTACGCTATTGAAGACATTTGATAATTCCGCCGTCAGTGGCAACGGCATTGTCCATAACCATGATGGCGGAAGCACAGCAGCTTTCCGGTCACGCCTCCGCCGTTTCCTCCACCGGCTTCTTGCTCCGCTTCACCTTCCGTTCGACCGTCGCGGCGAACTTCCGCAACTCGGCTTGATCGGCCGGCATGAGCTTGTTGACGCTGGCCCGGTACATCAGCCCCTTGGCAAAGGGCGCTTTCGCCCCCCTGCGGAACTTGGCGTAGAAGCGTTCGGCAAGGGTCAGCCAATCGAGCGGCGCGCGGAAGGCTTCAAGCTCGGCCTCCAGTTCTCTCACCCGGCGGAACGCCTGTTCCCGAAGGTCAGCCGCCGCACGGTCGGCGCCGTACCGCTGTCCCGCCTCGAACCCCCGCTGAAAGGTGGCATCGTCACCAGCGCCAGAAGTCTTGCGCCGAAGCTCGGCGATCTCCCGGCGGGCGGTGGCAAGCTCGGCCTCCATCATCATCGTGCGCAGGGTGGAGACCGTGCCGCCGTCCGGGTCGGTGCCGTTCACGGCCTCCCCCAGCGACAGGCCAGCCGCGCGGGCCATGGAAGCCGCCTTGCGGACAGCGGCCAGGGCTTCGGCGTCTTGATCGGACTCGGCGAGGGACAGCACCTTGTTGAACTTGGCGCGGTCGAAAGGCTTGCTCATCGGGTGGTCTCCATCGGCGTGTCCGTGCCGAACACCTCGGCCCAAGCGCGCCGTTCGGCCTCGGCGCGGGGAAGGCGGGCGTCAAATTCGAGGATGGCCGCACGCTCCTCGAAGTCGTCGATCAGGTCAGGGCGTTGCACAGAGTCGTTATTTGCCGGTGGTACAGGTGGTACAGGTGGTACGCACTCGCCAACATACTGATAAGTAATGGTTTTATCGGTCGCACCCCCTGTACCACCATGCTTTTCGGTCGGTGGTACAGGTGGTACAGGCGAGCATCCCGCGCGGGCAGCCAAGGCGGCGAACCGGGACAGATCAGGCATCATCCGCCCCATCGCTGAGAATGCCCGCCGTCAGGTGGTAATGGCGAACCGGCTTGGAGAAACCCGGCAACCGGGCTTGATCCTGAAGCTTTCCGTCCTTGCTGATCAGCAGGCCGTGCTTGTTCAGCGTCTTCGCCACGGCCACCGCGTCCAAGCCCGCGCACACCTCCGTCCGCCACACTTCGGGCAAGATCAGGTATTCAATGCCGCCGTTGCCGTCTTGCCGCCGGAAGCCGGCGCGGTTCGGCACGCGCGCCTCGATTGGAGCGCCCGCGTTGTCGGTGCGCACCAGCGCGCCCATTGCCTCGAACCGGGACGAACCGTGCAATTCGATGAAGCGGCGGACGGCGGCGATACCGTGTTTCTCCTCCGTGGGTTCGATCCCGCCGCGCACGTCGAGCCAAGCGCGATAGCACCGGAGCGCCGAAGCCGTCGCCTCACCCGGTTGCCAGGGAACCACACCGAACGCGGTTGCCATCTCGCCAGCGGCGGCGACCAGACCGAAGCGGGCGGCAACCCGGCTCACCTGTCCATCGGCCCCGGCCGGGCAGTGCTCCGCGACGAACTCGCGTTGATGGGACAGGGCGGCTTCCGCACAGCCGTTGTAGTCATTGACGATGAACTTGACGAAATCCGGCGCGGCCACGCCGTAATGCTCGTTCGCGGCGGCCTTCAAATGGCGGGCGAAGGCGTCGGCGTCGGGGAAGCCGTGCAGAGTCTCGAATAACCCCAGCCCGGCGCCAGCGTCGGCCAGGATATCCACCACCCGCACCTGTTGCCCGGCGGCGGCTCGCTGGCCTCGACCATCCTCGGACATCTTGTCGGAAAGCCCGATCTCGCCGGAACTGAGAAACATCACGCGCCATTCCGCCGGGGTTCGCCCTTCGCCACCCCGGCCGGCGCGGGTCTTTCCCTGCCCGTTGGACAGCATGTAGGCGATTTGCCCGACTTCCCGGCCGTCCACCTGTCCCATTTCGTCCAGGCACAGCAGCGTGTCGCAGTGGAGCGCGGCGACCGACTCCAGACCGTTCGCGGTCGCGCGCCACGTCCGCACATAGCCCCGCACGCCCCCACCACCCCAGGCGCTTCCGCCGACGATAAGGGCTGTCGTCTTGCCGCTCGACGATGCGCCCCGGAAATGGAAGCCGCCGGACTCACTCCCGGTCGGATGCAGCAGCGGTCCCGCGAACGCGGCGGAAATGGCGAGCACCAGCCGGGAGTTGCCGGCGGCGTAGCGGGCCACGTTGTCGCTCCATGACGTCAGCGTGCCCGACTGCCGATAGGCATGATCCAACGGCGCCGCCGTCTGCAAGATGATGCGTTCAGCCATGGCAGGGATCTCCCAAGGTGGTGTGGGTCATGACGAAGGCGCCGGAGTGCCAGCCGACGCGCGAGACGCAGCGGGCTTTCACCCCAGGGCGCGCGGTGGACACGAACTCATGCAGGGCGTCGCGGGGGAATCGGCCGGGCGCGATCACCAGCCCCATTTCAAGGAGGCGTTCCCGGTAGGCCGTGCCGTCGCCGGCCAGCATTGACATGGGCATCGCCCATTCCTTCGCCCGACCGTCCCGGTCGGTGAGGCTCAACAGCCGGCCCCAGGCGGTGCCATCGGTGTTCCGCGTTTCGGCGGCAACCTCGATGCGCGAACAAATCCAGCGCCATTCGATGGTGACGGCGCCCGTCTCCCGGTCCACCCGGTCAATCCGCTTTTCAACGCCATACGGCATCAACCGAAACGGCCAATCCCATTCCTTGCTCTCGGCATCGGTCGCGGCCGGCGTGTCCGGTTTGGTCGTCCCGTAAGGCGACAGGAACGCGGGGGCGCTCCGCAGAGCGGCGACCGTCTCAGCGGTCCAGCCTTCGGCCAGCGCGTCGGCGAGGTCCCAGCCATCCGGCAGCGGATCGGTTCGCGGCACCCGCTCCCCGTCGCGCCACAGCCACGCCCCCAGACGGTCGGGGGGCAGGTGCAGAACCTCGACGGCTCCAGCGGCGCGGGCCATCTCGGCCACCGTGTCGCCAAAGTCTCGGCCGGGATGGTGAGGCTTGCCCTTGGCGTCGGTCTTGCCGGGTTCGTCGTGGTCGGTGGCGATCACCACCACCCGGCCCGCGCATGGGCTGAAATCCGTCAGGTGCGGTGACTTCGCGCCGTGGGCGGGGGTGGTCGCCACCATGTCGGGGAACAACGCGGCCCCGGCATCGCGGGCCTTTTCGCCCTCGCACACCAGCACCAGCGCATCGGAGCGAGCCAGCAGATCGGGCAGACCGAACAGCGGTCGGGGCGATGGCATGCCTTTTGAGCGCCAGCCCCGCTTGCCGTTGCCCAGGTCGCAGAAGGTGACGGGCAGAAATTCCTTGGTCCGGTTGCCTGCGTCGTCGGTCAGGTCCCACCGGCAAACATAGCCGACGAGCCGGCCCTCGGCATCGTGGTACGGCCAATACCGGGAGGGTTCGCCGTGCTTGGGGTGGCGGAACTCCATCGCCGGGGCATCGGCGGGAACCGGAATGATCGGTGTCTTTGTGGTCTTGCCCGGTGCGGCCGACGCGCCGGCCGTGGTTTCCTCGGGCGTCAGCGGCGCGAACATGCCGGCATGGTCGTCAGGCATCAGCGTACCCCCAGCATGTCGCAGAGACGGCGGGCGGCTTCAACCTGCGTGATCCCGCCCAGATAGGCGGCCAGCGACACCACGTCGCCCCCGGTGTCGTCGGTGGCGAAATCCGCCCACCGGCCGGTGTCCGTGTTGATGCGGAAGCTTCCCGGTCGGCGGTCGGCGCGGCGCGGGTTGACGACAACGTATTCGTGACCTTCCCGCTTTCCACCCGGCAACCACCGCGCCAGCAAGGCCGGCAGCACGGCCAGCGCGGCGCGGTTGATCCGGTCGAAGTCGAGACGGGTATCGTGCATGGTCAGTGACTCCGGGTTTCCGAACGCCAGCGCACCAGAACCTCGGCGGCGATGTGGTCGAGGGTGCGGACGGGCGGCGGCGGGACGGCGATCCGGAGGGCGCGGGCCGGTTCCGTCCACAGGCGGCGGAACTGGCGGTTCTCGGTCGGGTCGGACTGGCGGAAGGCGGTTTCGGCGTTGCGCATCCTCACACCCCCGCGTCGCTGGTGGAGCGGACCAGCTTCCCCATGCGCTCGACGGCCCAGCGGTCGAGTTCGGTGACGGGGTACAGGGGCGTCCGGCTCACCCCCTTGTTGAAGGCCGGGCCACCCCCAATGCTGGCGTATTTGGCGAGCGTGGCGGGGGCGACGGTGACGCCGTGGACCAACTCCAGATATTCGGCGGCTTCCCAACGGCGCAGACGCGGCTTGCGCAGGGCGGGCGGAAGGCAAAGCTCGGGCGTGGCGGGAATCACCCGCGTTTCAGCGTTGGTCATTTCAACTCCAGAAAATCAGAGGGGCCACCCAGGGGGGCGGCCCGTCGTCGGTCTGTTAGTTCTCGATGTTGTCCTCGTCCACGGCGGACGGCAGCGGTACGCCCTTGGTCGCCCGCAGGAAACTCATGACGTGCATTGCGGCTTCGGAAAGGTCGATGTGGGAGAAGTTGCCATAGCCCATGTTCTTGATGTCTTTGATCGTCATGGAGTTGGTGGCACTGACCATCGAAAACCCGTCGAAGCCGATGATGATATCGTCACGGCTGTCGAAAAGGATGCTTTCGACCAAGCTGGTGAAATCCGGTCTGGTCACAATCTTGGAAGAAGCGGCCGGGTCCACACCGACGATATTGAACTCCTTCATGACGTTCAGGCGGATAGCGTCGAGAACCGTGAAGGGACGAGCCTTACCGGGCGTCGTTTGCACGCCATCGAAGGCGTCGAAATACCCTCGATGTGCCCAGCTATTCATGGTGGAAACTCCGACGTTCGCCGCTTGGCGGGCGAGGCGTGGGTGAACGATATCAGTCAGGTTCAACATGGCATTCCTCATGCGGCTGCAATAGGCTATAAGCTATGTATACAGCTAGCCTATTGCGGGCGCAACAGGAAACCTCGCGCGCTCGCAATAGGTAGGGCGCCGATAAGAGATACCGTTTGGACCAGCGATAAATAGGGGGCCGGCAGAACCGGCCCCCTTGGGTTGGTGATGGTGTCGGCGAGGCGCGGTCAGGCGGCAGCTCCTTCCTGCCTGCCCTCGGGATCATCCCCGAAATCGGGGTGCCCCAGCCCGGTCAGCAGCACGCCCACCAACGACAGGGAGAGAACCAAAGCGTTCAGGTTCCCTTTGGCGAATTCATCCTCATCCCACCGTCTGCGCACCGTCCGAAGGCTCGTAATCGCGTAGTTGAGCGCAGCCATACCCCCGCCTTCATCCAGCACGTTCACGGCCATCGTCATGGCATCCCCTTCCCGAATCAGTTCCGGGGTTCCCTCGGGGCGGATCGCCTCTTCGGTCCTCTGGTCCATGATCAGGCGGGCGCGGTTCACAAGGTCGTTCAAGTCGTCCTTGCGTTCATCCGTTGGGCTGTAGGCCAGCCCACGGCAAACCGTTTCAATGAACTCGCGCGTGTCGTCGTTATATGTCAGCCACTCGTTGACCCACCCCTCACCCATGCAGAC
The DNA here is from genome assembly GCF_003590795.1 of Azospirillum cavernae. Lineage (GTDB taxonomy): Bacteria > Pseudomonadota > Alphaproteobacteria > Azospirillales > Azospirillaceae > Azospirillum > Azospirillum cavernae. The sequence continues at coordinate 1,266,110 of NZ_QYUL01000002.1, read as the reverse complement.
GACGGCGGGCGGGACACCCACGTAACGGGCCGGGCAGACGCCTACAGGCGCGGCCACAGTGGCGGAAGCGATAAGGTCGATTGGCGCGGTCAGGGTGGCGGCTGTGGCGCCAGCGCCGGCCAGCAGCCGGCGGCGGGAAACGTTGGCGCCTTCAGGGCGCACCTCGGGCGTGGCGGGAAAAGCTCGCATTTGAACCTCAGGTGTTGATAAATAAGACCTAGATTGATATTCTTCATCAACTAGGCTGATGTCAATAAGGAATATCGACTTTGAGCGCCACCGACCTAACGCCACCGCTTTGCAAGGCTGCAAGAGCGCTCATCGGAATGACGCAGAAGGAGCTTGCAGCCGCCGCGAATGTTGGCTCGCAAACGTTGGCTGACTTCGAGCGTGGCGCCCGAACACCTCACCCCAACAATCTCTCCGCGATCCGCTCCGCCCTCGAAGCGGCTGGCGTTGAGTTCATCCCCGAGAACGGCGGCGGTGCTGGTGTCCGGTTGAGCAAGCGAGCCTCCTGAAACGAAAAACCCGCCACGGTAGGACCGGGCGGGCTTTGGGGGTTTTCTGGCGTTGGCGGGGATATTCGTTCCACATATGTTCGCGTACCGTCAAGCTCTCTCGGCAAATGCCGGCAGACAGGATGATGTGCATCGCTTTGTGACTAGTCACGTATCTCATGCACCTTGACCCGTGACTAGTCACACCCTACGTAGGGGTGATACCGTGACTAGTTACGCGAAGGTGCCATGCCAGACCAAACAGCCGCCGCTCGACAGGCCAAGCGCCGCGCCCGCCTTGCCGAAGGCGACGTGACGCAAATCAACGTGCTCGCTCCCCAAGCCACCCATGCCGCCTTGCGGGAAATCGCCGCGCGCACCAGGGACGGCGAACCGCTCCACAAGGTTCTCCGCTCGCTCGCCATGCGGGCGACGAACCAAGACGCGCGTTGGGCGCCGCTGGCCGTGCCGGACGATCTCCAGCCCGCCCCCGGAGAAGTCGCCGTTGCAATCCGCGCCGGGAGCCGGTCGAACGGCTACACCCGCAAGCTCATTGACCGGGCGGGCCTTCAGCGCCGCGATGATCTCGGCGCGTGGTGCGGGATCGTCACCAGGGACGTGGCGGACAAGCTGGCCGCGCGGGCGAACACCACCACCGCAACTGTGGTCGAGCGGGCCGGCGAACCCCATGCTTGATGATTGGATGCTGTACCACCTGTACCACCAGCCGAAAAACGTGGTGGTACAGCACAGCGTTACAGCAAGCCTTTGATAGTGTTTATTTTATTGAATGTGTACCACCTGTACCACCTGTACCACCTGAAAAGATAAGGTCGCATGAAGCGGTTTCGGCCTACCGCTTCGCGACCTTGGACAACGGCACCACGTTGTCGGTGGTCTCACCCTTCATCGCGGCGGCGATGGTCCCGGCGATGCGGTCGGCGGCGGCCTTCAGCGGATCGTTCGACAGATGGGCATAGCGGGCCGTGGTGGTGGTGTCCCGGTGCCCAAGCAAGGCACCAATCACCACAAGGCTGTCACCACCGGACGCGCCGACGCTGGCGAAGCTGTGCCGCAGATCGTGAATGCGCACCCCCGGCAACTCGGCGCGCTGCCGAGCCTTGTCCCACACCTTCCACACGGCGGTGGTGGTGCCGTCGCGCCCCCGGCCAGGGAACACGGAGCCGGTGCGCGCCTCCCCTTGCAAAGCGGTCAGCAGCCCCAGCGCGGCAGCCCCCAGCGGAACCACCTTGGCGCCCGTCTTCGAGTCGGGGAAGCGGATGCACGCCCGATCCCAATCCACCCACTCCCAGCGCAAACCCGTGATCTCGCCGCGTCGGCAGCCGGTGAGCGCCAGCAGGCGCGCGACGTTGACGGCAACCGGATTGGCGCCTTCGTCGATCAAGTCCGTCAGCGCCTTGCCAAGCCGCGCCATCTCGGCCGGCGACAGGAACCGCTCGCACTTCTTATCGGCGAACCGCTTCACGCCCCGCACCGGGTTGTCCGGCCGCAGGTCGCGGTTCACGGCGAACTGAAACACACCAGACAGCAGCCCCAGCACACGGGCGGCAGCCCCCCGGCCGCCGGTCACAGTCGAGCGGGACTTGAACCCGCCCTTGATGTCGGCGGCGGTCTTGCCAGTCGCAACGTCCGCCTGGAACCGCTCGATGTCCGCGCGGACGATGGACCGCAGCAGACGTTTGCCCAGCAGCGGCTTGACGTGGCGCGCGAGCTTCCCCTTGTCGGTGGCGATGGTGGATGGCTTCTTGGTGGTCATCCCCTCGGACACATAGAGGTCGCACAGCTCGGACACGGTGAGGTCGCGCCGCTGTTCGATGCGCCGCTCCGCCGGGTCCAGGCCGCGCGCCACGTCCGCCAGGATCAAGCGCGCCTCTTTGCGGGCCTCGTCTGGGGTCATGACGCCATGGCGGGCGACGGTCATCCGGCGGGACCGGCCACCGAAGCGATATTGCGCCACGTAGGACTTCGCCCCGGCCACCGTGACGCAGAAGCCGAAGCCCGGCAATTCGTCATCCCAGAGGAAGCGCGTCCGTCCATCGGCGGTGGTGGCATCGACCAGCTTTTTCGTGATCTTCGGCATGGGGTGGCGTCTCCATGTAAGCGCCATGTAAGCAGGCGGCGGAAAATGCGCGAGTTTTCCCGGCGTATCGCTGACCTACTATTCTGCCGAAAACCGAGACAAATCAATGGGTCTAGCCAATCCCGGAAAGCTCACGCAAGCACCGGAAAAGATAAATCACGAGCCTGCCAGATGCCGGTGACGGCGATGGAGGCGTTTTTCAGGACCAGTTCGACCACCTTGTTGGCGGTTTTGATGTCGGGCAACGACTTCATCACCGGGGAGCGGCCATAGGTTTCGCCCGGCGCCTTCAACCAGCGGAAATTGACGAAGGGCGATTGGGCGAAGCGCCCCTGCGCCAGCCAGGACGGATCGGCCAGACCGCTGTCCAGCACCACGCCCCAGCGATAGGCCAGACCATCGGGCAACACCGCTTCGACCAGCGGGAAACGGCCTTCGGGTTCGTCGGCGCCGCGCTTGCGCAACTCCTCGGGCAGATCGGCGGCGGGGAAGCGGTGGAGGATTTGGGCGAGCGTCGCCTCACTGCGGCGGAAGGTGGCGTCAAGACGGCCGTCCGGCCCCTCCTCCAGCACCGCTTCGGCCAGCGGCACGGCGGTGAAGCGCAGGCTGGACGGCGCGCCGGGCGCGGCCTCCTCCATCAGCAGGCTGGCGGTGCCGACGGTCACGAGGTCGAGGAACGCCTGATGCACCTCCACCGCGAAGTTGGAGCGGTCGAAATGCGCCTGGACGATCCCGGCGGCGCGGTCGAGCATCGGGGCGATGCGGTCGCGCTCCGCCCCGGTCAAGGCTGGGCCGGGCTGAAAGCCGAACCAGCGCGACCAGGGCGGCGTCAACTCCGACAACAGGCTGGCGGCGAGCTGCTCCACCGCGTCGGGAGCCGTGCCGTCGAACAGGCGGTCCACCCGCTTTTCGCCCGGCGTGCCGCCGCCGCGAAAGGGCTGGCCGTTCGGCAAGGCGTGGTCGTAGCAGTCCTGCCAGTGACTTTCCCAGACGGACCGGCGTTCGCGCGCCGCCCGGTAGCGGTCCAGCAGGGTTTGCGGGCCGGACGAGTCCGCGTCGCCAAGAGGCGGGAAACGTGAGGGCGGGGGTACGGCGTGATCGGTCATGATGAAGCTCTCCCTCAAACGCTGGCGGCGGCGCTGGTCAGGCGGCACGGGTCAGACGGCGGTGCAGTTGCCAAGGCGTCAGGACCAGCGGGGCGTGCAGGCCAAGCAGCCGCTTGACCGCCTCCACGCAGGTGAAGGGCGCCCAGGGGGCCGGGCGGGTCAGGCCGCGCCGCAGCGGGGCGGCGACCACGGCCAGCCCTTGATCGCGATACCAGCCCGGCAAATCGAAGGCTGGCGGCAGATCCAGGACGGTGACGTCGGTGAAGGGGGCGAGCGGATCGACCACCACCCAACAGCGCCCGTCGTTCAGCAAGGCCAGGCAATGACGGAAGCCCGGCTTGAGGAGGCGCAGCCACCACAGCGGCGATTCCCCCCGAAACACCACCCAGGCGGCGGGCGGGCGGGGCGCCGTCGCCATGGACGGCGCGGCGGCGGGCGGATGGCTCATCGCACGATGCCCTTGTCGCGCAGGATCGGCGTCAGCCGGTCGAACGCCTCGCCCCACAGAACATGGGCGCGCTGTTCGCGGAAGCGTTCGGGATCCGGGGCGCTGAGCCGCCGCCCGTAATGGGCCAGCACATGCAGATGGTCGCGCAGCAGGGCGCGGCTGCGGTACAGGCGATCCACCGCCCGCATCACGTCCGCCGGTTCGCAAGGGCGCTGCACCAGCCCGCGCCCGGCGACCACGCGGGCGCCCGCCGCCTTGGCGTCTTCCGCCTGGAGCGACCAGAACCACGCTTCTTCCGCGCTGTCAAAGGGCGTGCCGTCGATGCGGTAAGGGTCGCTCCCCCGGAGAATCGCACCGCCCGACGGCGGGGACGGACGGGGGGACGTGGCGGCGACGGACTGGCACGGCATGGGAGGTCTCCATCAATCAAGCGGGGATCGGGCGGCGGGAGCCTTGCCGAAGCATTGTTTCCCAACCGCGCGCCCCAACATCGGCCACCGTCGCCGGTTTTTTCCCGGGATGGTGGCGTTCCTGTTCTTTTTTTGTTCTTATTCTCCCAGACGTCAATGATTTTATGAAAAAGTTCCTAGGGACGGCGTTGCGCGTTTATGTGATTATCGTCCCATGCTGAAACACACGGACATCTGGCGGGCCATTGATCGCCTCGCGGCGCAAAGCGGCCTTTCCGCGTCGGGTCTGGCACGGCGCGCCGGACTGGATCCGACCACCTTCAACAAAAGCAAACGGACGACCGGCGACGGCAAGCTCCGCTGGCCCTCGACCGAAAGCATCTCCAAGGTGCTGGACGCGACCAGCGTGTCGCTGCCGGATTTCGTGTCGTTGATTGGCGAGGGCGCCGGTCCCGGCACCTTTCAGCGGGTTCCGGTCATCGGCTACGCCCAGGCGGGCAGCGCCGGTTATTTCGATGACGCCGGTTTCCCCGTCGGAACCGGCTGGGACGAGCTGCTGTTCCCCAGCTTGGGCGACCCACAGGCCTACGCGCTGGAAATTGCTGGCGACAGCATGGAGCCGGTCTACCGCGACGGCGACACCATCATCGTGTCGCCCGCCGCGCAAATCCGCCGCAACGACCGCGTCGTCGTCCGCACGCGCGGCGGCGAGGTGATGGCCAAGCAGTTGATCCGCGAAACCGCCACACGCATTGAACTGCTGTCGATCAACCGCGCCCACCCCGACCGCACCATCCAACGCGGCGACATCGCCTGGATGGCGCGCATCATCTGGGCCAGCCAGTGAGCGGACCGCTGGCTGTTTTAGGATAAATTTCCTTGATTGAGCGGTCCAGCGGGCGTAACCAAGCCCGCATGGTCCGCACCGACGACGCCATCGGCGATTCCAGCCTGACCGATCTGCACCGCCGCTACGACGGCGCGCCGCCGCGCGAGGCTTTGCGCGTCGCCACGCTCGGCGGAGCGGTCAAGGCCAACGCCCTGCGCCGGGCCGCCGCCCTCGCCCTGAACGAGCGATTGGCGGCGGACGCCCGGCTGGCGACGGCCCGCCGCCGCGCCGCCCTGCCCGCCCGCGCCTGTTTGCGCGACGCGTGGCTCGCCCGTCTCTGCGCCACGCTGGCCCATCACCGGAACGCCGCCATCCGCCTGCGCCTCGACGACGCCAATCCGCAACAGGCCGATCAGCGGAAGGCGTATTCCCAGTAAAGCGCCCGCGCCCGCGCGAAAACCGGACCCGGCGCGAATTCGCGGTGTTCCACCTTCGTCACCGGCACGCATTTGGAATGGTTGCCGGTGGAAAACACCTCGTCGGCGCTCAGCACGTCGTCGGGGGTCAGGGTGACTTCCTCGACCGTGACGCCATCGGCGCGCAGCAGGGCGATGATGCGCTGGCGGGTGATGCCGTTCAGGAAACAGCCGTTGGGAACCGGGGTGCGCGCCACGCCGTCCTTGGCGATGAACAGATTCGCCGTGGCGAACTCCGCCACATTGCCGATGGCGTCCAGCATGATGGCGCTTTGGAAGCCGCGCTTGCGCGCCTCGACCAGGGCCAAACCGGCGTTGGGGTAGAGGCAAGCGGCCTTGGCCTCGGTCGGGGCCATGCTGGGAAGCGGGCGGCGGCGGGTGGAGACGCAGGCGGCGAAGCCGGTCGGCTTGGGCAACGGATCCTCATAGACCGACAGCACAAAGCGGGTGGTGTCTGGATCGGGAGAGACGAACCCCTCCTCCGCGTAGAACATCGGGCGGATGTAGAGTTCGGCGTCCTTGGGGAAGCGGCGGATGCCGTCCCAGCACAATTCTTCGATCTCGCCCGCCGTCACCATCGGGGCCAGCCCCATGGCGATGGCCGAGCGGATGGAGCGGGCGCAATGCAAATCCAGATCGGGGGCGACGCCCTGGAAGGCGCGGGCGCCGTCGAACACCGCCGACGCCAGCCACAGCGCGTGCGACAGCGGCCCGACGATGGGGGGATTGCCCTCGACCCACGCGCCCTGAACCCAACTCCACGCCTGCCCCGGTGTGCCGCCCATAATCGTTCCTTCCCTCTCTTGGCCTTGGTCTTGCGCGTCAAACGCTGATTGCCCGTCGAGCATACCCCCTCCCCGCCCCCGGTCAACCGACGACGACGCGGGCATCCTGCCCAAAAAGCGCGCACCCCACTCCCGAACGGCCAAACCGCAAAACGCAAAACGAGGCGCCCCTTGCGGAGCGCCTCGTTTGCGTCAGAACCCACCCTTGCGGGTTGGGATCAGCGGCGAACCACCATCAGCTTCTTGATCTCGGCGATGGCCTTGGCGGGGTTGAGACCCTTCGGGCACGCCTTGGTGCAGTTCATGATGGTGTGGCAACGGTAGAGACGGAACGGATCCTCAAGATTGTCGAGGCGTTCGCCCGTCATCTCGTCACGGCTGTCGACGATCCAGCGGTAGGCTTGCAGGAGGATCGACGGGCCGAGGTAACGGTCGCCGTTCCACCAATAGCTGGGGCAGGAGGTCGAGCAGCAGAAGCACAGGATACACTCGTAAAGGCCGTCCAGCTTGGCGCGGTCTTCGGGCGATTGCAGCCGCTCGCGGCTCGGGGCCGGGGATTGCGTCTGCAACCACGGCTTGATCGAGGCGAGCTGCGCGTAGACATGGTTCAGGTCGGGGACCAGATCCTTGACCACCGGCATGTGCGGCAGCGGGTAGATCGTGACGTCGCCCTTCACATCCTCGATGGCCTTCAGGCAGGCCAGCGTGTTCGCGCCGTCGATGTTCATCGCGCACGACCCGCAAATGCCTTCACGGCAAGAGCGGCGGAAGGTCAGCGTGCTGTCGACCTGGTTCTTGATGTAGATGATCGCGTCGAGGATCATCGGTCCGAACTTGTCGAGGTCGACGATGTAGGTGTCGACGCGCGGGTTCTGGCCGTCGTCTGGGCTCCAGCGGTAGATCTTGAAGGTCTTCGCCCGCTTGGCGCCGTTCGCGACGTTGATGGTCTTGCCGACACCGACCTTGGAGTTGGCGGGCAGGTTCAATTCGACCATGGTTGCTATCCTTGCCTTGAGCGGGGCCTTAGTACACGCGGGGCTTCGGCGGGAACACCTGGACCTCGTCGGTCAGCGTGTAGAGATGGACCGGACGATAGCCGAACGTCGTCTTGCCATCCTCGCCCACCCAGATCGCTGTGTGCTTCATCCAATCCACGTCGTCGCGGTTCGGATAATCCTCACGCGCGTGGGCGCCACGGCTCTCCGGACGGTTTTCCGCCGAATGCAGGGTGGCCACGGCCTGATAGAGCAGGTTGTCCAGCTCCAAAGCCTCGACCAGATCGGAATTCCACACCAGCGAACGGTCGCTGATCGAAATGTCGCCCTTCTTGGCGAAGACCTGATCGATGAGCTTGACGCCCTCGTTCAGAACCTCGCCGGTGCGGAACACGGCGCAGTTGTTCTGCATCGTCTTCTGCATCTCCAGGCGCAGATCGGCGGACTTGATCGACCCCTTGGCGTTGCGGATGCGGTCGAACCGCTCCAGCGCCGCGTCGGTGCTGCTGTCCTTGACCGACGGAGTCTTGCCCGGCTGAACGATCTCGGCGGCGCGGATGGCGGCAGAGCGGCCAAACACCACCAGATCGAGCAGCGAGTTCGAGCCAAGGCGGTTCGCGCCATGGACCGACACGCAAGCCGCTTCGCCAATCGCCATCAGGCCGGGAACCACCTGGTCGGGGTTCTCGGCGGTCGGGTTGACGACCTCGCAGCGGAAGTTGGTCGGGATGCCGCCCATGTTGTAATGGACGGTCGGCAGAACCGGGATCGGCTCCTTGGTGACATCGACGTTCGCGAAGATCTTGGCCGTCTCGGCGATGCCGGGCAGGCGCTGGTGGATGACCTCGGGCGGCAGATGCTCAAGATGCAGATGGATGTGGTCCTTGTGCTCGCCAACGCCGCGACCCTCGCGGATCTCGATGGTCATCGAGCGGGACACGACGTCGCGGCTCGCCAGATCCTTGGCCGACGGCGCGTAACGCTCCATGAAGCGTTCGCCGGTCGAGTTGGTCAGATAACCGCCCTCGCCGCGCACGCCTTCGGTGATGAGGCAGCCGGAGCCGTAGATGCCGGTCGGGTGGAACTGCACGAACTCCATGTCCTGCAAGGGCAGGCCGGCGCGCAGGACCATGCCGCCGCCGTCGCCGGTGCAGGTGTGGGCCGAGGTCGCCGAGAAGTAAGCGCGGCCATAACCGCCGGTCGCCAGCACGACGAGCTGGCCACGGAAGCGGTGGAGGGTGCCGTCGTCCAGGTTCCAGGCGAGAACGCCCTTGCAGACGCCGTCTTCCATGATGAGGTCGAGCGCGAAATACTCGACGAAGAATTCGGCCTCATGCTTCAACGACTGCTGATACAGCGTGTGCAGCATGGCGTGGCCGGTGCGGTCGGCGGCGGCGCAGGTGCGGTAGGCCTGGGTCTTGCCATATTCGGCGGTCATGCCGCCGAAGGCGCGCTGGTAAATCTTGCCTTCCGGGGTGCGCGAGAACGGCACGCCGTAATGCTCCAGCTCGATGATCGCCGGGATGGCCTCGCGGCACATATACTCAATGGCGTCCTGGTCGCCCAGCCAGTCCGACCCCTTGACGGTGTCGTACATGTGGTAGCGCCAATCGTCCGGGCCCATGTTGCCGAGCGCCGCCGAGATGCCGCCCTGGGCGGCGACCGTGTGGCTGCGCGTGGGGAACACCTTGGTGATGCACGCCGTCTTCAGGCCCTTTTCGGCCATGCCGAAGGTGGCGCGCAAACCCGCGCCGCCGGCGCCGACGACGACGACGTCATAGGTGTGATCGATGATCTGATAGGCGGTCGCCATGGTCGTCAGGCTCCGATGAAAATCTTGGCGACGGCGAGCACGCAGGCCAGCGCCAGCGCGAAGGACAGGAATTTGACGGCGATGAGCGCCGCCAGCTTCCGCCACTCGCTGTGGATATAGTCCTCGATCACCACCTGCAAACCCGCTTGGGCGTGATGGAAGGTGACGACGGCGACGAGGATCATCATCACCGCCGAAAAGGGCGACTTGATCCAGGCGTGGAAGGCCGCGTAATCGGCCCCCAGATGGCGGATGACGCCGAACACGAACCAGATGGTCAGCGGGACCAGCGCGATGGCGGTCAGACGCTGGCTCCACCAATGTTCGGTGCCGTCCTTGGCCGACCCGAGGCCGCGAGCGTGAGCCAGCGGCGAACGCAGATTTGAGGGGGTGGACGTCATGGGTTCTCTCCTCACCACACGGCCAGGCCGACGACCCACGTCAGCACGGTCAAGGCGGCGGCGGCGCCCAGCACGATCTTGTTGTTGCGCTCGGCGTCCGCCAGCTCGAACGACTTGCCCGCGTCCCACACCAGATGGCGCAGTCCGTTGCACAGGTGGAAATAGAGCGCGGCCGACCAGCCGAACATCAGCAGCAGGCCGAAACCTGAACCGATGAAGCCCTGCGCGCGCGCGAAGGCTTCGGGGCTGACGGCGGCGGCGACCAGCCACCAGGTCAGGAGAAGGGTGCCGACGGCCAGCCCCACGCCCGTGACGCGGTGCGTGATGGACAAAACCGCCGTCAACGGGAGTTTGTAGATCTGAAGATGCGGGGAGAGCGGCCGACCGCTGCCGTTTGCCATTGCGTCGTCCTCTGTTCGGCGGCCGATCGCGGCGCGACATGACGAGCGCCGCGATGGCTGGGTGGTGCGTGCCCTGGGGATGGAACGGTTTTCCGCTCCGATTGGTTGGCGCAATGAATTACGCTCCCGCAGCATCCGAGTCAACGGTGGGGGCCGGGATGTGACGATTTTGGCATGGCGCGGGAAGTGGCTGAAAAGAAACGGCCTTCGCTGTTCGTGGTATTACCAGCAAAAAGCGGCGCTTGAGGACTGGCGCGCGTTACTTGTCGAACCGCCGCACATTCTCGACCATCATCGAGTACATTTGGGTAATCAGTTCCGATGGGCGCAGGCGACCGAAGGGGATATTCTCCTTGGCCCATTCCACCAGCCCTTCGGGCGGCTTGACCGGCGCGACCTCATACCCCGCCTTTTTCAAGGCGTTGGTCACGGCCTTGGCCTGCTTGACGTAATCCTCGTTGAAAAAGGACTTGTCGGCGTCCTTGATCGCCTTGGCGATGAGATCCTCGATGTTCGTCGACATGGCGCGGGCGCGGGCTGCTTCGTCATGGTGAAGGAAATCTTAGCGCCACCGTCGCACAGACGGCGGGCGCTGGCAATCGGGTGGGTGGGGGCGCAAGAGCGCGCGCCGCCAACCGGGTCGACGCCCTTCCAAACAAACACCAAGCACACGGACATGGCTGACGACGAAGAAATACTTCTAGATCTAAGCATTTTCCTTATGTTGATAAGTGTTTTCTCAGATTGACGCACAGTTGCGGCAAGTTATAAAAATAGAAATGCGGATGATTTTCTTGTCCGCTGGGGCCTACGGAGGACAGCAGCATGGGCGTCGCGAGTGTTCCGGGGAGCGTGGTCGGCGCGGTCAACCGCCCGTCTCTTTCAACGACGACCACGACCGCGCCGAAGGCGGCGGCAACCGGCGTCGCCGCGTCGTCTCCGCAAGATCAGGTCTCGCTCAGCCCGTTGGCGAAGTCGTTGCACGATGAATCCCTGACCGTCTTCAACGCCCTGTCCGACGACCAGCGCGGCCAGCTTTCCGCGCTGGTGGACAGCGGCCAATTGTCCGGCGAAGACGTTCACAACGCGCTGAAACAGCGTTTGAAAGAGGCGCGACGCAACGCCTTCGCCTCCATGGGGCGCATGTTTTCCAACGACACCGCCGAAATCCGGCTCAAGGGCGCGACATCGGGCCAAATCGACGGCGCGTTGCGGACGATGCTGGAGCGGCGCTCCGGCATGGTCAACAGCTTGACGGAGATGGAACGCAACGGCGAGCGGGGATCGCAAGCCTATAAAGATCTGTCCACCCAATTGCAGGCGCGGGACATGAATCCTGTTTTGAATCGCCTGGCTCCGGGATCGGGGATCACCCGCCATTTCACCATGGATTTCGAAGATTCGCGCCTGATGAGCACCCACAAGGAGGGGGACGCCGTCTATAAGCTGAAGGCGACCTCCTTCAATCTGGGCGATCTGGACCGCGCCATCCGCCCCATCGGCGAACGCGACGCCACGGCGCTGGTGAACGAACAGTCCTTCGGCGCCGAATCGCGCGTTTCCAAGGACCGCGCATTCTCACTGGACGACGCCATCATCAAACCGATTTTCAGCGGACAGCCCGACCAAACAACCTCGTCCTTCATACGCGATGCGTTCCGCCCTCCCGAGATTGAAGAACTGATTCCAACAAACACCCCCGGAATCTATGAGATAAAATTCAAACCGAACCCCGATCAGGACAAACCGTCCCTTCGGGAGCTTTTGTCAAAATCCATGCCAACGCCCTCCACCCCGGCCCAGTTGGAAGAACGCCGCAACTATCTGACGGGGTTGTTCGCGAAATACACCTGAAGCCTGCGCGCGGAAACGCCCAGAACGCGCTCATGCGCCGAGAAGCTGGAGCTTTGATTCGCGCCACGGCGCCTTGGGCCAAGCGCGGCGGAAAAGCGCCGCCGCTTCCTCCCCCGCCTGTTTCAGCCCACCCCGCTTGACCTCGACGCCGTCGGGGACGGCGCCGAGCGGGCGGCTGGGCATCATCGGGTCGAGCAGGACGAAGACGCCGGTGTCGTCGGCACGGCGGACCAGACGGCCAAAGGCTTGCTTCAGGCGTAGCCGGGCGATCATGTCTTGTCGGGATGCTGGCTATCTACGCTCAAGTAGAGCAAAGCGTTAAGAAACTCGCTTCCCAGCACTCTTTGTTTGAGTTAGATAAATTCAACCTATTTTGGAAAAATATTTAAAATTAAACTATAATTTATACAGTGAGCGAATTAATATATTCCTTTGGAAAAAATACCATCCCATGCTGACTCAACATTCTTCAAAATCCTGTAAAGACCACGCTTCTTTCCACTCTCCAAATGAATTGATACCTGCTCCTCACCCCCAAATTTGAACTCCCCCCACGGCAGCTCTCCCCATTCTGATTTCCCAATCTTAATATTGTCAGATCCTCGGACAGGGCGAGTGAAAATTATCTCCACTTTCTTTCCACCCCTTAAGCGGTGATGTTTGAACGCATTTGCGATCTCGTTCAAAAGAACTATATCTTCGCTCACTGTTTTCCCTAAATATTTACGAAAACTAAAAATATCTCTTTCAGCAATCTTTTCAGTCTCATAGTACTCCTCGAAAACATAGTCAGAAACATGATTTAATGAAACAGCCGCGTTATAAGCCCCTGCCATTAGCAATTTTTTCACTCTATTCATCTCTTCACTATCACCCGATGGTGACAAATTTGATATTTTTCTCTCACAATCCATATAGACTGAAATATTTGTTTTTACTATGTTTTCATAATAATCTTTTGGAGTCATTTCTCACCTCATTGCAGAATTATCCATGCTTATATTTTTTATATTGGACATGCGCCGAGTCACCCCCGCGCCAGAAACGCCGCCGTCTCCTCCACCGCCTGTTTCAAGCCCACCCGTTTGACCTCCACCCCTTCGGGGAAGGCGCCGAACAGGCGGCTGGGCATCATTGGGTCGAGCAGGACGAAGACGCCGGTGTCGTCGGCGCGGCGGACCAGACGGCCAAAGGCTTGCTTCAGGCGCAAGCGGGCGATCATGTCCTCGTAGCGGCGGCGGCCGAAGGCGTCGCGGCGGGCGCGGTGCAAGATGTCGGGGCGCGGCCAGGGCACGCGGTCGAAGACGATCAGGCGCAGCGAGCGCCCCGGCACGTCCACCCCGTCGCGCACCGCGTCGGTGCCGAGCAAACAGGCGTGCTCGTCGCCCCGGAAAATGTCGATCAGGGTGGCGACGTCGAGCGGATCGACATGCTGGGCGTAAAGCGGGATCCCCGCCGCGTCCAACGGCTCGGCGATGCGGTCGCGGACGGCGCGCAGGCGGTTGATCGCGGTGAACAGCCCCAAACCGCCGCCGCCCGCCGCCAGAAACAGCGATTTGTAGGCGGCGGCGACCTGCCCCAGATCATCCTTGCGCACGTCAGTGACGACGAACACGCGGGTGTGGTTGGGGTAATCGAAGGGCGAGGGCACTTGCGCGCGCAGCGCGGGCGTCGGCAGATGCGAGGCGCCGCAACGATCCTCCGCCGCGCGCCAATCCTGCCCGACGTCGCCGGTGCCGTCGGTCAGCGTCGCCGAGGTGACGACCATGCCATGGGCGGGTCCGGCCAGCGCCTCGGCGAAGGGGACCGTCGGGTCGATCCAGTGGCGGTAGAGGCCGACGTCGATGTCGCGCCCCTCGATCCGCTCCACCGCGAACCAATCGACGAATTGCGCGGGCGTCTCGACGGCCAGCGTGCGCAGCATCGACCGCCACGCCTCGACCGTCAGCGTCCCGCGCCGGTGCAGGCTGCGCGACAGGGCGTCGATGCGGCGGCGCTGGTCGGAATCCAGCTCCGTCGCCTCATCCTCCAGCCGGGCGGCCAGACGGCGGGACAGCGCCTCGACCGGCTCCGACAGGCGGACCAGCCCCTCGTCCAGCGCGGTCGCCGCATCGATCAGCCCATCGACCGGATAGGCCTTGTCGGCCTCCAGACTGTAGAGGCCGCCTTGCCCGGCGGTGCGGGCGTAGACCTGCTGGCGCGCCAGCATCAGGAAACGTTCGGTCGGCCCCTGCGGGTTGTCGCCGGCCAGACGAGCCGACCAGCCTTCCGCCGGCAGCACCCGCGCGCCCATCAGCACGGCGTCGAGCAGGGCCAACGCCTCCTCGTCGCCCGCCACTATGTCGTCCAGTCGGCGCTTCAGGCCACGGGCGCGGCTGCGCCCGGTTTCCTCCGCCCCCAGCAGCCAGCGCCGAAGCTCCTGCGTCTCGCGCCCGGTCAAATGCCCGGCGAAAGCGCTGTCGGCGGCGTCGAAGACATGATGCCCCTCGTCAAAGACATAGCGGCTGGGCAGGGTCGCGTCCTCGCCGCCGCCCAAGGCCGCCTGGATCATCACCAGCGCGTGGTTGGCGATCACCACGTCGGCCTTGCGGGCGCGCCGGACGCTCTTTTCGATGTAGCAGCGGCTGTAATGGTCGCAGGCCGAATAGATGCACTCGCCGCGCCGGTCAGCCAGCCCCAGGGTTGGGCCGCGCCCGGCGATGTCCACCAGCCAGCCGGGGAAATCGCCGCCGGTCATGTCGCCGTCGCGCGTCGCCGCCGCCCAGCGCGCCATCAGCCCGACGCCGACGGCGCCCCCCGCCCCGGTTCCGCTGTTGGCCTGGAAATGCATGGCGCGCACCGCGTCTTCCAGATTCAGCAGGCAGAGGTAATTTTCGCGGCCCTTGCGCAGCACCACCTTGCGCGCCTTGGTCGCCGGATCAGGGTAGAGCCGATCCAGTTCGGCGTCGATCTGGTGTTGCAGGTTGCGGGTGTAGGTGGAGATCCAGACGGTGCCGCCGTTCTTTTCCGCCCAAACGGTGGCGGGGGCGAGGTAGCCCAGGGTCTTGCCGACGCCGGTTCCGGCCTCCGCCAGCACCACGTTCGGCGTGTCGGGGGCGGTGCGCGGGGCGAAGGCGGCGGAGACGGCGCTGGAATAATCGGCCTGCTGCGGGCGCGGTTCGGCCTCTTTGCCCGGCACCAGGGCCGACAGCATGACGGCCAGACGGCGGCGCGCCTCCTCCGGCTCCACCGGATTTTGCGCGGGGGGCGGCAGGGGCGCCCCCTCCTCCCACTCCTTGATCTTGGTCCAGACGCGCAGGCCCGCGCGGGCGGCGCCCTTCTCCGGCCCCTCGGGCTTGCCCAGCGCCGCCAGCACGGCGGGCGCCCAGGGCCAACCGGCCCGGCCCATCTCCCAGGCGAAGGCCAGCGGGTCGGACGCCTCCTCCCGCCCCGGCGCGGCCAGCGTGCCGAGCAGGCGGCGCACCGCGCGTTGCAGAGCCAGCGCCTCCGCCTCATGCCCCTCGGGGATCGGCAGGTCGAGCGCTTCGGCCACGCCGCGCGGGGTCGGCACGCAAAAGCGCGCGGGATGGACGAAGGCGAACAGCTCCAGCACGTCGAAGGCCGGAAAGGGATCGACGCCCAGACGGCGGGCGAACGCGCGGGCGTGGCACAGCAAGGGCGCCTGACGGCGAACCCGCTTGGCGGCGGCGGCGAAGGTCAACTCCTCCAACTCGCCATCCAGCGACAAAGCGACGACCAGCCGCGCCCCGGCCACCAGGGCGGGCGCGTCGTCAAGCTGGGGAAGCTGGGCGGGAAACGGCGTCGTGTCCATCGGCGGCACTATAGGGCGCAGCCGCCCGGCAAAGCGAGCGCCGGTTGTTGACGGACGACCGCAAACGCCTGCATTGAAAGGAGCGGGTCAACAGGGGTGACGGGCGGAATGCGGCGGATGGCGCGTAGGCTGGCGCGGGGGGCGTTGATCGGGCTGTTCGGGCTGCTGGCGCTGTCGGTCGCCTGGACGGCGCTCTATCGCGTGGTCGCGCCGCCGGTCACGCCGTTGATGCTGATCCGCGCGGCGACGGACGGGGCCGGGTTGGCCCGCGAGTGGCGGTCGCTCGACGCGCTCTCGCCCCATCTGGTCCGCGCCGTCGTCGCCTCGGAAGACACCAGCTTTTGCGGGCATGGCGGTTTTGATTGGGACGCCATCGAAACCGCGTTCGAGGCCAACAGCGACGGCAAACCGCTGAAGGGCGGCAGCACCATCAGCCAACAGACCGCCAAGAACGCCTTTCTCTGGCCCAGCCGCGATTGGCTGCGCAAGGGGGCCGAGGCGTGGTTCACCCTGCTGATTGAACAGCTCTGGCCCAAACGGCGGATTCTGGAGGTCTACCTCAACATCATCGAATGGGACGATGGGGTTTATGGGGCCGAGGCCGCCGCCCGCCATCATTTCCGCAAGTCAGCGTCCGCCTTGACCCGACGCGAGGCCGCCCTGTTGGCCGTGGTGCTGCCCAGCCCGCGCCACTGGTCGCCCACCAGCCCCGGCCCCTATGTCGCCCGCCGGGCGGCGATCATCGAACGGCGGATGGCGGTGGTGGAACGCGATGGGCTGGCAGACTGCGCCCGCTGACCGCCCGTCAAGGCTCGGTCGGCGTCGGCGTCGGATCATCCTCGCCATCCGCAAGGCCGCACACCGTGCCAATCAGCATCGCAATCCCTTGCAGACAGGCGACATCGGCCGGGGTCCAGTCCCGCTCCGCCCCGGACTGCTCGCAACACAGCACGCCGACCGCGACATTTTCGTGCAGGACGATGAAATCCAGCAGGCTGCGCACATCCTTTGGCTTAAAATACGCGTCGGCGAACCCCTTGGTCGCGGGGTGGGTCAAAGCGTCCCGCACAACAACCTTGGCGTTGTTGGTGATGGCCCGGAAATAATCGGGATACTGGCTGCGGAGCAGAACATCCCCCGGAGAATGCAGCCTACGAGCGCCGTCGTACAAATTTCCACACGTCAAACTTTGATAAGAACTGTCGAACACCCACACGCTGGCGCGTGTTGCGCCTGTGCACTCGACAATGTCCTCGCAGGCCGCTTTCCAGACATCCGCGACCGTGCTGTGCCCAACCCGCAGTCCAAACACCGCTGCCTGTGTTTTGTGCACTGGCCGTCTCCGCATCGCTGCCTTGGGCTTCATCAATATCCGTAGCAAAGCGACCAATGAAAGTCGAGATGTTCGATTGTCGAGTTCGATAATTTCGCCGGTAGTTCAACAAAGGATATTGCTTTAAGGGCTATTACGAACCGCCGGATGTATTATCCAACCCCTCTGACGAACCGTTCGTTGCCGCAACACAACAAACGGAGTAGGCTTGACCCGAAGGCAAGGGGGATGGGACTGTCGGTCGTCGGCGGCCCCGCCTGTCTCGCCGGATCTCCCGCCACCGCTTCAGCCATCAACCGGGGACCCATGCCTGCCGTTCCGTCTCGCCGTGGATTGGGATCGCGTTGCGCCGCTCTCGCGCTGAGCGTGTGCGTGGCGGTTGCTGTCCTGATCGGCCCGGCGCAGGCCAATCCGACGTCGACCACCGCCTCTCCGGCCACGCGAACGTCGATCAAGGTGGCGTTGGACGACAATTACCCGCCCTTCAGCTTCCGCGATTCCGAAGGCGCCCATATGGGCATGCTTCAGGAATTGTGGGCGCTGTGGTCGGAGCGTACCGGCGTCGCGGTGGAGTTGGTGGGAACCGACCTCAGCCTTGCCGTCAAAATGGTGGAGCAGGGCAAGGCCGACGTCATCGACACGATTTTCCGCACGCCCGCCCGTGACCGCACGCTCGATTTCTCGGCCCCCTACGCCAAGCTGGACGTGCCGATCTATTTCAACGCGGATCTCAGCGGAATCACCGGCCCGGCGTCTCTGCGCGGCTACACGGTGGGGGTGAAGAACGGCGACGCCTGCATTGATTGGTTGAACGACCACGGCATCATCAGCATCAGCCGCTACCCCAGCTTCGCCTCGCTGATCGACGCCGCGATTCACCAGGACATCCTGGTTTTTTGCATCGACGACCCGTCCGCCCGCTATTTTCTGACCAAATACGGCATCCAGGACCGTTTCCGCTTCACCGAACCGCTGTACAACGGCGAACTCCATTGGGCGGTGCGCAAGGGCGACACGGCGCTCCGCGCCCTCATCACCGAGGGCTTCAACCGCATCACGCCGGAAGAGCGGCGCGCCATCGAAGACCGCTGGTATGGCCGCAAGATCACCGGCGTGCTCGACGCCAACCGTCTGGCGCTGTTGAGCAAGATCCTGATTCCGGTGCTGATTCTCGGCGTGGCGACGCTGGCCTGGAACGCCATCCTGCGCCGCCAGGTCGCCGCCAAAACCGAAAGCCTGCGCGACGCCGTCGCCGCCCTGTCGGTCAGCGAAGAGCAGTTCCGCACCATCTTCGACAACGTCAACGACGCCATCTTCATCCACGACCTGGACAGCACGGTCATCCTTCAGGTCAACCGCCGGATGGTCGAGATGTACCGGCTGGGCGACTACCCGGTGGCGGCTCTGGACATCGGCATGCTCAGCTCCGGCATCGCCCCCTACACGCTGGACGACGCCGCCGCCTGGGTGCGCAAGGCCGCGTCTGGACAATCGCAGATCTTCGAATGGCACGCCCGCACCCTGGACGGCGAATTGTTCTGGGTGGAAATCAGCATGCGCCGGGCCGCGCTGGACGGCAACGACCGCCGCCTGTTGGTGGTGGTGCGCGACATTTCCGAACGCAAATCCGCCCAAGAGCGGATGGAGTTCCTGTCCCACCATGACCCGCTGACCCTGCTGCCCAACCGCCTGCTGGTGCAGGACCGCGCCGCGCAGGCCATCGCGCGCTCCGAACGGAACGGTCGGATGGTGGCGTTGCTGGCCTGCGACCTCGACCAGTTCCGCGCCGTCAACGATTCACTGGGCCACAGCGTCGGCGACTTGCTGTTGCGGGCGGTCGCCGAACGGCTGAAGACCTGCGTGCGCGACACCGACACCGTCAGCCGCCCCGGCGGCGACGAATTCCTGTTGCTGCTGTCCGGTTTGGCCGACACCGATTCCGTGGTCGAAACCGTCGCCTCCCTGCACGAGGCGCTGACCGCGCCCTTCGACATCGACGGCAACGAGCTGACGATCACCCTGTCCACCGGCATCGCCATGACGCCGACCGACGGGGCTGATTTCCAGACCCTGCTGAAGAACGCCGACACCGCCCTGCACCACGCCAAATCCAGCGGGCGCAACACCCACCGATTCTTCGCCGAGGCGATGAACGTGGAGGCGGTCGCCCATCTGTCCACCCGCAGCGGCCTGCGCCGGGCGCTGGAGCGCGGCGAATTCCTGGTCCAGTATCAACCACAGGTCAATCTGGACAGCGGCTTGGTCATCGGCGCCGAAGCGCTGGTGCGTTGGAACCACCCCGAACGCGGCATGATCCCGCCCGGCGCCTTCATTCCCATCGCCGAAGACAGCGGCTTGATCGTCCCCATCGGCGAGTGGGTGTTGCGTGAATCCTGCCGCCAGGCGGCGCAATGGCAGTCCGCAGGCCTGTCGCTGACCGTCGCCGTCAACCTGTCGGCCCGCCAGCTTCAACGCCCCGATCTGGCCGACACGGTGGTGGCGGCGCTGGCCGACAGCGGCCTGGATCCGCTGTTCCTGGAGTTGGAACTCACCGAATCCATGCTGATCGAGAACACCGACATCGTTCTCGCCAACATCCGCAAGGTCAAGGCGCTGGGCGTTCAACTGTCCATCGACGATTTCGGCACCGGCTATTCCAATCTGGCCTACATCGGACAGTTGGCGGTGGACAAGCTGAAGATCGACCGATCCTTCATCGCCGATCTGTGCAGCAACCACGACAGCGCCCGCATCACCGCCGCCGTCATCCAGATGGCCCACAGCCTGAACCTGACCGCTGTGGCGGAAGGCGTCGAGGATCACGGCACGCTGGACCAACTCCGCCATCTGCGCTGCGACGTCGCCCAAGGCTATCTGCTGGGCCGTCCCGGTTCGGCGGATGTGGTGGAGCGGATGGCCCGCCAGACCAGCGTCTTTCCGGTTCCCGCCATTTGAGCGAAATCGGGGCCGCGCTTGCGGGCTGAAAACGCCCTCAGGCGTGGCCGCCCGCCATGTGCAGGCTGACCACCCCGGCGACGATCAGGGCGATGCCCGCCACCTTCAGCGCGCTCAGACTTTCGCCGAACACGAACACCCCGATGGCGGCGATGGCCGCCGTTCCCGCCGCCGACCAGATCGCGTAGGCGATGCCGACCTCGATCGTTTTCAGGGCTTGGGCCAACAGGGTGAAGGCCGCGCCGTAGCAGGCCACCACCACCAGGGCGGGCCACAACCGCGTCATGCCGTCCGACATCTTCATCGCCGAGGTTCCGACGATTTCAAAGACAATCGCCACGACCAGATAAAACCAGCTCATCACTGTCACTCGCTCGCAAGACCAGCCGGGGAACATGGCCCTCCGGCGGCTTTGCCGCAAGTCCTGCGGTTGACGGAACGCCCGCGCCGCCCTAGGGTTGTCGCCCTCTTAAGCAGTGTTTCTTTGGTGTTGAAAGGGTCCGACAATGACCGGCGAACGGGATTTGGCGTTGCAGGCGAAGGCATGGCCGTTTGAGGAGGCGCGCAAACTGGTCGCGCGCTTCAGCAAAGCGCCGCCCGCCAAAGGCTACGTCCTGTTCGAGACCGGCTATGGCCCGTCGGGCCTGCCGCATCTCGGCACCTTCGGCGAGGTCGCGCGCACCAGCATGGTCCGCCACGCCTTCCAAACGATGAGCGACTTGCCCACCAAGCTGTTCTGCTTCTCCGACGACATGGACGGGCTGCGCAAGGTCCCCGACAACATCCCCAACAAGGAGATGGTGGCCGCCGCGCTGGGCAAGCCGCTGACCCAGGTGCCCGACCCGTTCGGCACCCATGACAGCTTCGGCGCCCACAACAACGCCCGCCTGCGCGCCTTCCTCGACGGTTTCGGCTTTGAGTATGAGTTCCAGTCCTCCACCGACTGGTACAAGTCCGGCCGCTTCGACGAGGCGCTGCTTGGCGTGCTGCGCCATTACGATGAGGTCATGGCGGTGATGCTGCCGACGCTGGGGACGGAACGGCAGGCGACCTACAGCCCGTTCCTGCCGATCTCGCCCGCCACGGGCCGGGTTCTCCAGGTGCCGATGCTGGAACGAAACGCGGAGGCCGGAACCATCGTCTTCCAGGACGAGGACGGCAAGAAGGTCGAACTGCCCGTCACCGGCGGCCATGTGAAGCTGCAATGGAAGCCCGATTGGGGCATGCGCTGGTTTGGTCTGGGCGTCGATTACGAGATGTACGGCAAGGATCTGATCCCGTCCGCCGAACTGGCCGGGAAGATTTGCCGCATCCTCGGCGGCACGCCGCCGGAAGGCTTCAATTACGAGCTGTTCCTCGACGACAAGGGCCAGAAGATCTCCAAGTCGAAGGGCAACGGCCTGACGATGGAAGAGTGGCTGGCCTACGCGCCGCCGGAAAGCCTCGCGCTGTACATGTTCCAAAAGCCGAAATCGGCCAAGCGCCTGTATTTCGACGTGATTCCGCGCGCGGTGGACGAGTATCTGACCTTTGTGGACAAGGTCCATGGCGAGGAACCGGCCCGCAAGCTGGAAAACCCGGCTTGGCACATCCATGGCGGCAAGCCGCCCGCCGTGCGGTCGGACGTGTCCTTCATTCTGCTGCTGAATTTGGCGGCGGCGGCGAACGCCGAAACCAAAGACACCATGTGGGGCTTCATCCGCCGCTACGCGCCCGACGCCACGCCGGAAAACAGCCCCTTCCTCGACAGCATGATCGGCTACGCCGTCCGCTATTATCAGGACCAGATCAAGCCGACCAAACAGTTCCGCGCCCCGACCGACGCCGAGCGCGCCGCGCTGGACGCCCTGCTGGTCAAGCTGGACGAGTTGCCCGCCGACGCCAAGGCCGACGTCATCCAGAACGAGGTGTTCGAGGTCGGCAAGGCCCATGGCTTCACCGAACTGCGGGCGTGGTTCCAGGCGCTGTACGAGGTTCTGCTGGGCCAGACCACCGGCCCGCGCATGGGATCCTTCATCCAGCTTTACGGCGTCGCCGAAACCAAGGCGTTGATCCGCGAAAAGCTGGCGGTCTGACGCTTCTTTCCCGCCCTTGCCTTCCCCTCCCCTGCGCCAGCGTGGGGGAGGGAAAGGACGGCGGCGCGCCAAGACGCGCGCTCGCCATCGTGCAACGCGCCCGAGCCACCCGCCAATTCGCGGCCTGCCGGAACCGCATTCCCCGCACAGCGTCAACCGCCAATGGGATCTGGTCGTCGGCATCCGCGCCGCCAGCCTGCCTGATGTTGACCATGTGTCGCGCGGGCCGCGCGTCATCGACAGCGCGCTGAACAGCGAAACCCGTTTGCCTCTCAGTTCCGCATAAGTGTTTCCCACAGGAAACCGATAGCAAAAGGCAAAGGGCTGATACAGAATATCGTATCTGCCTGTCGCGGCCCCGGAAGGATTGACCGTCAACACCATCAATTGTTTGCGGACCCTCTCTTTGAGGAAAAGTTTACGTATTGGGCAACACCCTGTTCATTTGCATATTTCTTGCGCACAAAAGGAATTATTCCACACTCCGCTATGCGAATGCCGCACCGCACCAATTCCAAAAGCGTGGTATCGCTAACACGTCGAAGGTCCTATGCTCCGGCTCGTTACTGCATTTTGCAGTGCGTTTCCTCCCTAGACTTCAAAGGCCGCACCCTTCTGGGTTGCGGCCTTTTTTTCTGCCCGGCCCAACCGTGGCCCGACCGACCACGCAAGAATCATCGCCCCTCTGTGATCGTGATCACAGGTGCATTTGAATAAAATGCGCGACACTTTGTTCCGTTGCCGCCGCCATCCTGCGGCAGCGGAGCCAAGGGAGCGTTCCAGGATGTCGACCGATCAACCGCCGTTCGTGCGCCACCACCGCACCGCTCAGGTTCTGGTCAGCACCTTTCAGGAAGCGCTGGAGCCGCAATTCGCCGCCAAGGGCGCCCTGTCGCGTGAGGAGTTCACCCGCGCCATGGGGCTGATGATGGCGCATTGGCCCACGGTTCTCCCCCTGTTCGCCAACATCTGCCAATCCTGCGCCATGGCGTCGCGTTGCCAGGGCGGGGGGTGCGGGAGCGGCGGCGAGTCCCCGCGCATGGTGTTCAAACCCGACGGACGGCGACGGGATTTCGTGACGCGGCTGATGTTCTCCACTGTCCTCCTGAAAGTGCCGGAAAGCGTCGATCCAATCAGCGGCGAGGTCTTTCCCCAAGTGATCGCGTCGGGCCTGCAAACCAGCATCAGCGGCCTGTTTTATGAAAAGGAATGGGAAGCGCTGAACGCCAACGCCATCACCATCTACAACCAGATCGGCACCGACCATGACGAGGAGATCTGGAGCCGGATCAGCCGCGAGGATTCGCTGGCGGTTCTGGTCGACACCATGTTTGTCCGCGTGATGCTGCGGTTCAGACAATTCCACCAGCAGCGCCAAACCTTCATGCGGCGGATGACCGACCTGCTGCGCGACAAGCGATTCATCTTCGCAGGCCCCCATTTCGACACGCTGTTCGACACCATGTTCGGGCGCTTGCGCGACAGCCTGCGCAGCGAGCTGGACCGCGCGCGCGTGGACATTCATTACGGCGATGGCACCTCGGACAATCTGATGCGGATCTTCGACCAGTTCGACAAGCACAAGCTGGAACAGGCGCAGCCGGTCCAGATGCTGGGCGGACGGCGGGCACCCCGTCCGATGCTGGCGCAACGCCCGATGCTGGGGGCGACCCCGGCGGCCAAACGGCGTTGACGGACGACTCGAAGCGATGGCGAATTAGGCGACCGTTAACCCAAACAGCGTCCGATGGAGGCATGATGATGCCCGCCCCCCTGCCCGACACCGGGTTTCTCCGACTCAAGCGCGCGGTCCCGTGACCGCCCGGCGCGCCCCCGCCCCGCCACAGCCGGGCGCGCCCGCCCACGCGGAGGGCGAGGGCGGCGTCGCGCCCGAGTTGTTGTCCTACCTGTTCGACGGACCGGACGAACCGGCCCAGCCCGTCCCCAGCCTTCCTGTTCCGGTTCTTGCCGCGCCGCATCCGCCCGCCGCGCCATCAGCCTCCCGCAGCGTCGGTCAACGAGTCGGCGACGCGCTGGTCGAATCGCGGTTGGCCGGGATGGGCGACGCCAGCGTCCGCGCCTCGCTGGCGCAAAAACTCTGCCGCCTGCTGCCCGATTTGCCGCCCGGCGGGGCCGACACCGTCACCAACGTGGCCGTCCGCGCCCTGGAGCAGCTTGCCCGCGACCACATCACCCGCGTGCGCGAAGCCTTGGCGACCTCGATCAAGGATGTCGCCTGCGCGCCGCCCACCGTCGTCCGCAGCCTAGCCCGCGACGTCGAGCGCACGGTGGCCGAGCCGGTGTTGCGCTGCTGCGCCGCCCTGACCGACGAGGATTTGCTGGACATCGTCGCCAGCGCCCCGGCGGGCTGGGCCTTGTCGGCCATCGCCCGACGGCACCGGGTCGGCGCGTCGCTGGCCGACGCCATCGCGGGCAGCGGCGACGCCGACGCCACCGGGGTTCTGTTGGACAACAACGGCGCAGTGATCGCCGAGGCGACGCTGGAAACGCTGGTCGAGGAGTCGGCCCATCACCCGGAATGGCAGGAAAAGCTGGCCCGCCGCCCGGCCCTGCCCCGCCGTCTGGCCGTGCGCTTGGCCGATTTCATCGACCTGACGGTGGTGGAGGCGCTGCGAGGCCGCACCGATTACGACGACGCGACGGTGGCCGAGATCGCCGCCGCCACCCGCCGCCGGATCGATTGGGCCGACGCCGCCGACTCGGGCGACAGCCCGGAACGCCGCGCGGTCCGCCTGCACCGCCAAGGCAAATTGAACGAAACCGCGTTGGGCGACGCCCTGTCCTGGAACGAGACCGGCTTTGTCCACACCGCGCTCACCCTGCGCGCCCGCGTGGCACCGGAGGTGGTGGAACGCATTTTGACCGCGCAGGATCCCCACGCGGTGACGGCGCTGGTCTGGCGCGCCGGTTTTTCCATGCGCTGCGCCATGCAAATTCAGGCGCGCGCCGCCGGGATCAACCCGCGCGCCATGCTGAACGCCCGCCAGGGCCGCGCCTTTCCGCTCAGCGCGGCGGACATGACGCGGCATCTGATCCGCTACGGCGTGCGGGATTAGCCTTACGCCGCCCCCGCGCCGCCGCTGGAGGAATTACGGCGTGCCAACGCGGCGCAGCGCCCGGCCCGCGCGCGGCGTCGCCGCCTCGTTCGGCAGGGTCGGGTCGCGGTAATAGGGCTGATCGACCGGATCCTTGTAGGCCTCCGCCGGTGTCACGATCTGCTCGCCGGTGCCGCCGTCAAAGGCGATCAACGGCTGCTTGCGCGCCTCGGCGCAGGCCTCGCGCTTTTGCCCGATCACCGGATTCTCGGTCCCGTTCAGGGTCACGAGCGGCAGAACCCATTCGGCGCGCTTGCCGTCGGGGATCGAGGTGTAGACGTAATTGCTCAGCGTGCGGCAGCCCGCCGCGTCGGCGACCGGAGCGGTCTCCAGCGCGGTTTTGTAGTCCGCGACGGTTTGTCCCACCGCAGCGCCAGCCATCAGCGCCAGCGGCAGGGACAAGGACAGAATGGTGGTGAAACGGGCCATGCGGCGCTCTCCCTCGTGCCATATCAAACGGTTCGCGAAACGACCTTCCCAGATACGTATAGTGCCGATCAACCCGGCTGTGCGAAATGAAGATCCGGCCTGCGACGCGATGCTGCATTGCTGCGCATGCGTCCGGGCTTGCTCTCTGCGTCAAAACGCGCTACCTACGCTTCCGAAATCTCGGGGCGCTGGATCCCTAAGACGTTAGAATGACCATTGGTTCTGTCCCCCGCTGAATGGGGGATGCTCAACGTTTTAGGGAACGCTCCAAAATGGCTCGCAAGAAGATTGCGCTCGTCGGCGCCGGTCAAATCGGCGGCACGCTGGCCCTGCTGGCTGCCCAAAAGGAACTGGGCGACGTCGTCCTGTTCGACATCGTCGCAGGCACCCCCGCTGGCAAGGCTCTCGACCTCGCCGAGGCCGCCCCGGTCGAGGGCTACAACGCCACTCTGACCGGCGGCAACGATTATTCGGCCATTGAAGGCGCCGACGTCGTCATCGTCACCGCCGGCATCCCGCGCAAGCCGGGCATGAGCCGCGACGATCTGATCGGCATCAACAGCGGCGTCTGCAAGACCGTCGGCGAAGCCATCGGCAAATACGCCCCGAACGCCTTCGTGATCGTCGTCACCAACCCGCTCGACGTCATGGTCTGGGTGCTCCAGCAGGCCTCCGGCCTGCCGCCGGAGCGCGTGGTCGGCATGGCCGGTGTGCTCGACTCGGCCCGCTTCCGCTTCTTCCTGGCCGAAGAGTTCAACGTCTCGGTCGAGGACGTCACCGCCTTCGTGCTGGGCGGCCATGGCGACACCATGGTCCCGCTGACCCGTTATTCGACCGTCGCCGGCATCCCGCTGCCCGATCTGGTCAAGATGGGCTGGACCACGCAGGAGAAGCTGGACGCCATCGTGCAGCGCACCCGTGACGGCGGCGCGGAAATCGTCAAGCTGCTGGGCAACGGTTCGGCCTTCTACGCCCCGGCCGCCTCCGCCATCCAAATGGCCGAGTCCTACCTGAAGGATCAGAAGCGCGTCCTGCCGGTCGCCGCCTATCTGACCGGCCAGTATGGCCAGGATGACCTCTATGTCGGCGTTCCGACGATCATCGGCGCCGGCGGCGTCGAGAAGATCATCGAGATCGAGCTGAACGACGACGAGAAGGCGATGTTCCAGAACTCGGTCGACGCCGTGAAGACCCTGGTCGCCGTCGTCAAGAAGCTGGACGCCGAGAAGGCCGCTTCCTAAGACGACCCGGTCCCGCGCGATTCGGCCGCATGACGGAACAGGAACGGTGGTTTGATCCATCCGCGTCCAATGTTACTGTCAGCGGCCCGCATCATCCGCCCTTCGGCGCAAGTCCCGCAAAAGACGAACGCCGAAGGTCGGACGCGCGACGCGCAAGGACCGAAGTCCATGGCCGATCCTTTGTTTCGACCTTTCGATCATTCTCTGTCGTCAGTCGATCCGATTTCGTCAGCCGAACCAAAAAACAGATGGACGCCCGATGAACATCCATGAGTATCAGGCCAAAAGCCTGCTGAAGAAATACGGTGTCGCGGTTCCTCGCGGCGGCGTCGCCTACACCCCGCAAGAGGCCGAGACGGTCGCCCGCGAACTCGGCGGTCCGGTTTGGGTCGTGAAGTCCCAGATCCACGCCGGTGGCCGTGGCGCTGGCCGCTTCAAGGGCAACCCCGAAGGCAAGGGCGGCGTTCGCGTCGTCAAGTCGATCGAGGAAGTCGGCAAGAACGCCGGCGAGATGCTGAACAATGTTCTCATCACCAAGCAGACCGGCCCCGAAGGCCGCGAGGTCAAGCGCCTCTATGTCGAGGAAGGCGCCGACATCAAGCGCGAGCTGTATCTCGGCCTGCTGATCGACCGCGCCACCGGCCGCGTCACCATCATGGCGTCGACCGAAGGCGGCATGGAGATCGAGGAAGTCGCGCACAACACCCCGGAGAAGATCGCCAAGGTCGCCATCGACCCGGCGACCGGCATCCAGGGTTTCCACACCCGCAAGATCGCCTTCGCTCTCGGGCTGGAAGGCAAGCAGGTCGGCGCCGCCGCGAAGTTCATCACCGCCGCCTACAAGGCGTTCGTTGAGCTGGACTGCGCGATCGTCGAAATCAACCCGCTGATCGTCACCGGCTCGGGCGACATCCTGGCGCTCGACGCCAAGATCAGCTTCGACGACAACGCTCTGTTCCGTCACAAGGACATCGAAGAGCTGCGCGACGAAGCCGAAGAAGATCCGTATGAGATCGAAGCGGCCAAGCACAGCCTCAACTACGTCAAGCTCGATGGCAACATCGGCTGCATGGTGAACGGCGCCGGTCTGGCGATGGCCACCATGGACATCATCAAGCTGTATGGCGGCGAACCGGCCAACTTCCTGGACGTCGGCGGCGGCGCCACGAAGGAACGCGTCACGGCGGCCTTCAAGCTGATCCTGTCCGACAGCAACGTCGAAGGCATTCTGGTCAACATCTTCGGCGGCATCATGCGCTGCGACGTGATCGCCGAGGGCGTCGTCGCGGCGGCCCGCGAAGTGCACCTGCATGTTCCGCTGGTTGTCCGTCTGGAAGGCACCAACGTCGATCTCGGCAAGAAGATCCTTGCCGAATCCGGTCTGCCGATCCTGTCGGCCGACAATCTTGCCGACGCCGCCGAAAAGGTGGTCAAGGCCGTGAAGGAGGCCGCGTGAAATGGCTGTTCTCGTCGATAAGAACACCAAGGTGATCTGCCAGGGCTTCACCGGAGCCCAGGGCACCTTCCATTCCGAGCAGGCCATCGCCTACGGCACCAAGATGGTTGGCGGCGTGACGCCCGGCAAGGGCGGCGCCAAGCACCTCGACCTGCCGATCTTCGACACGGTCGCCGACGCGGTCCACAAGACCGGCGCCAACGCCTCTGTGATCTACGTGCCGCCTCCCTTCGCGGCGGACGCGATCCTGGAAGCCATCGACGCCGAAATCGCGCTGGTCGTCTGCATCACCGAAGGCATCCCGGTGCTGGACATGGTGCGCGTCAAGCGCGCCCTGCAAGGCTCCGCGACCCGTTTGATCGGGCCGAACTGCCCCGGCGTCATCACGCCCGACGAATGCAAGATCGGCATCATGCCGGGCCACATCCACAAGCGTGGCAAGATCGGCATCGTCTCGCGCTCCGGCACGCTGACCTACGAAGCCGTGGCGCAAACCACGGCGGCGGGCCTGGGTCAGACGACCTGCATCGGCATCGGCGGCGACCCGGTCAACGGCACCAACTTCGTCGACAGCCTTGAGCTGTTCGTGAAGGACCCGGAGACCGAGGGCATCATCATGATCGGCGAAATCGGCGGCGACGCCGAAGTTCGCGGCGCCGAATTCCTGAAGGCGTCGGGCACGAAGAAGCCGGTCGTCGGCTTCATCGCCGGCCGCACCGCTCCTCCGGGCCGCCGCATGGGTCATGCGGGCGCGGTGATTTCGGGCGGCAACGACACCGCCGACTTCAAGATCGACTTCATGAAGTCGGTCGGCATCGCCGTGGCGGACAGCCCGGCGTCGCTCGGCTCGACCATGCTGAAGGTCTTCAAGGGCTGAGGCGTTGGCGCGGGGGGCTTGGCGACAGGTTCCCCCGCGCCGTCCCTTGGTTCCGGGCTGCTGTCGGCTCTTGAGCCGACGGTCGCCGGATCCTTCTCGCACGGGATCCGGCGACTGGCGGCTCGTCATCGCACTATAAAAACTCCCACAGGGAATCGGGCGAAAAGCCCGAAGTGAATCATGTCGGCAAATTTGGAGCAGACCTCGTTCCTGTTCGGATCGAACGCCGGTTACGTCGCCGAACTCTACGCCCGCTTTCTGGCGGATCCGGCTGCGGTCGATCCGAGCTGGAACGGCTTTTTCAAGGATCTGGACGACGATTCGCGCGCCGTTCTTGACGAGCTGCGCGGCGCCTCCTGGACCTTGCGGGACGATGAGACGAACGGGGCTGCCCCGGATGCCGCCGGGCATGGTCTGGCCGGTCCCGGCAACGGCGCCATGGTCGCCCACACCCAGCAGGTTTACGGCGGCGTCAGCCCGCAGCAACTCCGCGCGGCGACGCTCGACAGCATCCGCGCCCTGATGTTGATCCGCGTGTTCCGCGTGCGCGGCCACATGAACGCGCATTTCGACCCGTTGGGCCTGGAAAAGCGCGAGCCGCACCCGGAGCTGGATCCGGCGACCTACGGCTTCGGCCCCGGCGACCTTGACCGCCCGATCTTCCTGAATTACTCGCTCGGCCTGGAAACGGCGACTCTGCGCCAGATCCTGGAAATCCTGCACAAGACCTATTGCGGGACGGTCGGCGTCGAGTTCATGCACATCCAGGATCCGGAAGAAAAGGCCTGGATTCAGGAGCGCATCGAGGGCGGCCGCAACCACACCGACTTCACGGTCAACGGCAAGCGCGCCATTCTGGAGCGTCTGACCGCCGCCGAGGGGTTCGAGAAGTTCCTGCAACTGAAATACACCGGCACCAAGCGCTTCGGCCTTGAGGGCGGCGAGTCGATGATCCCGGCGCTGGAGCAGATCCTCAAGCGCGGCGGTCAGCTCGGCCTGAAGGAAGCGGTCGTCGGCATGGCCCACCGTGGCCGTCTGAACATGCTGACCAACTTCATGGGCAAGCCCTTCGCGGCGGTGTTCTCGGAATTCCAGGGCAACCCGTCCAGCCCGACGGACGTCCAGGGTTCGGGCGACGTGAAGTACCATCTTGGCACCTCGTCGGACCGCGATTTCAACGGCCACATCGTCCATCTGTCGCTGACCGCCAACCCGTCCCACCTGGAATGGGTCAACCCGGTGGTGCTGGGCAAGGTGCGCGCCAAGCAGGCGCAGCGCCGCGACCTGGACCGCGAGCAGGTGATGGGCGTGCTGATCCACGGCGACGCCGCTTTCGCCGGTCAGGGCATCGTCGCCGAAACGCTGGGCCTGTCGGAACTGCGCGGCTACCGCACCGGCGGCACCATGCACTTCATCATCAACAACCAGATCGGCTTCACGACGAACCCGAACTACTCGCGCTCGGGCGTCTATTGCTCCGACATGGCGAAGATGGTGCAGGCGCCGATCTTCCACGTGAACGGCGACGATCCCGAATCGGTGGTGCATGTCAGCCGCATCGCCATCGAGTTCCGCCAGAAGTTCAAGCGCGACGTCGTCATCGACATGGTGTGCTACCGCCGCCATGGCCACAATGAGGGCGACGAGCCGGGCTTCACCCAGCCGCTGATGTACAAGAAGATCCGCAGCCACGCGACGACGCGCGAGCTGTACGCCAAGCAACTGGTCGATGAAAACGTCATCACCCAGGCCGAAGGCGACCAGATCAACGCCGACTTCATGAAGAAGCTGGAAGGCGAGTTCGAGGCATCGACCACCTACAAGCCCAACAAGGCCGACTGGCTGGAAGGCAAGTGGGCGGGTCTGCAACAGCAGGACGAGAACACCGAGCATCGCGGCGCCACCGGCGTCTCGATGGACCTGTTGAAGGAAATCGGCTTCAAGCTCTGCCAGTACCCGAAGGACTTCGCGATCAACCCCAAGATCGCCCGTCAGTTGGAAGCCAAGAAAAAGACCATCGAGTCCGGCGAGGGCATCGATTGGGCGACCGCCGAGGCGTTGGCCTATGGCTCGCTGGTGGTCGAAGGCACCGGCGTGCGTCTGTCCGGTCAGGATTCGGGGCGCGGCACCTTCTCGCACCGCCACGCGGTGATGTACGATCAAAACACCGAAGCCAAATATCTGCCGCTGACCAACCTGCACCCCGAGCAGGGCCATTTCGAGGTCCATGACAGCCCGCTGTCGGAAGCGGCGGTGGTGGGTTTCGAGTACGGCTATTCGCTGGCCGAACCGCATGATCTGGTGCTGTGGGAAGCGCAGTTCGGCGATTTCGCCAACACCGCGCAGACCATCATCGACCAGTTCATCTCGTCGGGCGAATCCAAGTGGCTGCGCATGTCCGGTCTGGTCATGCTGCTGCCGCATGGTTATGAGGGCCAGGGGCCGGAACACTCCTCGGCCCGACCGGAGCGTTTCCTCCAGAACTCCGCCGAGGACAACTGGCAGATCTGCAACGTCACCACCCCGGCCAACCTGTTCCACATCTTCCGCCGTCAGGTCCGCCGCTCCTTCCGCAAGCCGCTGGTCCTGTTCACGCCGAAGTCGCTGCTGCGCCACAAGCTGTGCGTCTCCGATCTGGCGGAATTGGGTCCGAACACCCATTTCCACCGTGTGCTGGGCGAAACCGCCAATGATCTGGTCGAGAACGACAAGATCCGCCGCGTCGTCGTCTGCACCGGCAAGGTCTATTACGATCTGTTGCAGGAGCGCATGAACCGTGGCGTCAAGGACGTCGTCCTGATCCGTCTGGAGCAGATGTACCCCTTCCCCAAGGCCACCCTGTCCGACGAGTTCGCGAAATACCCGAACGCCGAAGTCGTGTGGTGCCAGGAAGAGCCGGAAAACCAGGGCGGCTGGACCTTCGTTGACCGCCGTTTGGAAGGCAGCCTGAAGGCCATCGGCCACAAGGCGGGCCGTCCGATCTACGCCGGTCGCCCGGCCACCGCGTCGCCCGCCACGGGTCTGCTGAAGCGCCACAACCAGGAGCAAGCCAAGCTCCTGGACGACGCGCTGACCATCGCCTGATCCGATCACCCAAGCGCCAAAAAAAGACGAACGAGGAAGTTATGACCATCGAAATCAAAGTCCCCACGCTGGGTGAATCCGTCTCCGAAGCCACCGTCGCCCGTTGGCTGAAGAAGGTCGGCGACGTCGTCAAGATGGACGAGGCGCTGGTCGAGCTGGAAACCGACAAGGTGACGTTGGAAGTCAACGCCCCGGCGGCTGGCACGCTGGCCGAGATCGTCGCCCCGGAAGGCGAGAACGTCGTCGTCAACGCCCTGCTGGGCGTGCTGACCGAAGGCGCGGCTGGCGCGGTCGCCGCTCCGGCTGCGGCCCCCGTGGCCGCCCCGGCTCCGGTCGCCGCTCCGGCCCCGGCCGCCGCCCCCGGCAACCTCGCCGCCTCCGGCCCCGCCGCCCGCAAGCTGGCCGATGAGAAGGGCGTGGACGCCTCGACCATCGCCGGAAGCGGCAAGGATGGCCGCGTGACCAAGGGCGACGTGCTGGCCGCCCCGGCGGCTCCGGCGGCCAAGCCCGCCGCTCCGGCCCCGGCGCCGAAGATGGTGTGGGCCGCCGGCACGGCGGGCGAGCGCCCGCGCGCCGCGCAGGAGGAGCGGGTCCGCATGACCCGTCTGCGCCAGCGCATCGCCGAGCGTCTGAAGGAAGCCCAGAACAGCGCCGCCATGCTGACCACCTTCAACGAGGTGGACATGAGCGCGGCGATGGCGCTGCGCGCCGAATACAAGGACTTCTTCGAGAAGCGCCACAAGGTGCGTCTCGGCTTCATGTCCTTCTTCCTGAAGGCCGCCGTCCAGGCGCTGAAGGAAATCCCGGCGGTCAACGCCGAGATCGACGGCACCGACGTCGTTTACAAGAACTACTACGACATCGGCGTCGCCGTCGGCACGCCGCAGGGTCTGGTGGTTCCGGTCGTCCGCGACGCCGACAAGCTGGACTTCGCCGGGGTTGAGGGAACCATCGCCGCGCTGGGCAAGAAGGGCCGCGACGGCAAGCTGTCGATGGACGAGTTGACCGGCGGCACCTTCACCATCTCCAACGGCGGCGTCTATGGCTCGTTGATGTCGACCCCGATCATCAACCCGCCGCAGTCCGCCATCCTGGGCATGCACAAGACGATGGACCGCGCCGTCGTCATCAACGGCAAGATCGAAGTCCGCCCGATGATGTATCTGGCGCTGTCCTACGATCACCGCATCATCGACGGCAAGGAAGCGGTCACGTTCCTGGTTCGCATCAAGGAACTGATCGAAGATCCGCGCCGCCTGCTGCTGGACGTCTGATCGACCCGTTCCGAACCGGCGCGGGTTCGCCCGCGCCACAGGAAAACGGCGCCCTTTCGGGGGCGCCGTTTTTCGTTGAACAGGAGAGAGCGAGAGTCACGGCCTTGGCGGCGACGGCACGGAACAAGCCCGTCAGGCGATGCTCCGAATGGCGCGCTGACGGCCTTTGGGGGACCGCAGGCACAGCGCCTCGAAATCTTGCCGGGGCATCGGTCGCCCGAACAAATAGCCTTGCAAGAGGTCGCAGCGATGGACGTCGCCCAACAGATGGGCTTCGGCCTCTGTTTCCACCCCTTCCGCCACGACCGTCAGGTTCAGGCTGCGGGCAAGGCTGATCGTCGCCGTGCAGATCAACAAGCCACGCGCGCCCTGTCCGATCCCAGACACAAAAGACCGATCAATCTTGAGCTGGTCGATGGGCAGCGTGCTGAGATAGGACAAGGACGAATAGCCCGTCCCGAAATCATCGAGCGAGAAGGTGACGCCAAGCTCCTTGAGCTGCGACATGGCCACGGAGACTTTTTGCGGGTGATCGGCCATGACGCTTTCGGTCAGCTCAATTTTCAATCGCCGTGGATCAACGCCGGTGCGGCGAAAAACATCCATGGCCTGCGCCACGAAATCGTCGCTCTGAAACTGCCGGGCGCTGACATTGACGGACAGAACCAGACGCGACAACTCCGGCCGTGTCTTCCAATCGGCCAGAATCGCGCAGGATTCCTCAAGAACCCACAGCCCCATGGGAACAATCATCCCGCTCCGCTCGGCTTGGCCAATAAACTCGTTGGGCTGGACAAAGCCACGAACGGGGTGGTTCCACCGGATGAGGGCCTCGGCGGCCTGAATCTCCTGAGTCGCGAAATCAACTTGAGGCTGGAGATGCAGCGTGAATTGACGCTCCGCGAGCGCGACGCGCAGGTCCGCCTCCAGCGCCGCCGCCGCAACCGCCGACCGTTCCAGATCGTCGTCGAAGAAATGGAATCCATCCCCCCCGGACTGCTTGGCCTTGTACATCGCAAGGTCGGCTTGCTTGAGCAGATCCTCGATGCTCAAATCCCTGCCGTCGCTCACCGCGATGCCGATGCTGGCCGTGCAATGATGCACGGTGTCGCCAAGATCGTAGGGTATCCGGATTTCGGACAGAAGACGCTCCACCGCCTGCTGCGCCTGCTGTTGCAGGTCGTCGCGCGATGAGGCCGCCAGCGCCTTCAAAATGATCGCGAATTCATCCCCGCCGAGCCGCGCCACCGTGTCGCCGTCGCGCGTGTTTTCGCCCAGACGCGACGCCACCTGTTGCAGCAGACGATCCCCGCAGGCGTGCCCCCGCGTGTCGTTCAGCACCTTGAACTGGTCAAGGTCCACCAGGACAAAGGCGCAAAAGCGGTTGGTCCGGGCGGCGTCGGCCAACGCCACCGTCAAACGGTCATTCAACAATGTCCGATTGGGCAGGCCCGTGAGTTGATCGTGATAGGCCAATTCACGGATCCGCTCCTCCGACTGACGCCGTTCCGTGACGTCGCGGCCAACCCCGCGATAGCCAAGAAACGCGCCATCCTGAGAAAAGACCGGATCGCCGCTGACGCTGACGCACATGTCCCGGTCCCCTGGCATCCGCCGCTTCGTCTCGACGTTGCGAAACGAACAATGAGCGTCGAGGGCCGCCCGCTGAATTTTGCAGGCCACCTCATCCGCCGCGACGCTCTGAACCTCCCAATAGAATTTCCCGACAAAGGGATGATGGTCAGACGCCCCCTCATCGCCGTCGCTGGCGGCGTGAAGCGTGAAACGGTGGTCGCGGTCGGTTTCCCAATAAAAGTCGGACGACATGTCGCTCAGGCTGCGGAACCGCTCCTCGCTCCGTCGCAGTTCCTTGGTCCTCTCGGCGACTCGCTCATCCAAGCGATGATTCACGTTTTCCAGGCGCGCCACATACACATCCACCGTGCCCCGCGCGCGCCGGACCACCCAGACAAACGCGACCCAAACAACGCTGAAAACCGCCAGAACCACCAGCGCTTGCTCGACCCGCGATTGATCGATCTGCTCGACCAAATCGCTGATGTCCTGATACTGCTCAAAGACCGCCACGACCCGGCCACCCTCCACAACCGGCACATAGCTCGCCAGGAGATGGACGTTGAAACGGTCGCCATCAAACGTGTTGACGCGATTTCGCCACACAAGGTTGCTGACGACCGAACCAGAGCGCGCTTGCAAAAAGCCCGCGTTCTCCCCCTGATTTTCACCAATCTGCTTGGCGTCCGTGGAAAACAGCGTGGTTCCGTCAAGGCTGTAGATCTTGACCTTCGCAATCCTTGAACCGCTCAAGATTTTTAAGAATCTCTTTGAAAGATCAAGCGATTCCGGCAGTTGACGCAAGCCGTCCGGCGACGGGTTGGCCGCGCTTGCGAGAAGCTTTTTGACGTCGTCGCGGAACATGACCGACAAGGCGCTGGTCATGTCGATGTTGCGCGCCTCCGCCAAACGAAAGATGAGTTGGGTTTGGCTGTTGTGGAGATTCCAGAGAATGATCGCGCCGGCGCCAAGCAAGGTGGCGCATGAGAACATGGCGAACACATGCTTGACAACGAAGTCAAACACACGGGTTCGGACCAGCATCATCGTTCTCATCATCGCTCCGCCCATCGCTCCGCCACGCCCCCACATCTGCCGAAAAGGCGACCGATTGAACAGTTGGGTCGCGCCAAGATCATCCATCTTTCCGCCAGAACATGTTAACGCCGGATGTCGGACCATATTGGGAGAAGCCCCAAATGACGGGACGGCTTGACGGACGATTCCTTGGAAATCAGCGAAATCCGTCAGGAATCACTCTTGAATCCCCGACGCCCAATTCATGAGAATCGTTAATTTTTCGGCTGAATTGCCTCCTCTTCGCGTCACAGCGTGGCGGCTCTCAAACGTCGCTCGCCCCCCGCCGCGTTCCGCGATACCCTTTGTTTGTTCGCTGTCCAAACAAGACGCGGGCGAAGGCCGAAACGGAACGGGGGAGCGCCATGCGAATGGATTGGTTCGGTCTGTGGCGGCGCGGCGCACTGGGGCTGGCGTTTGTCTGGGCGGCGACGGGATGGGCGGGGGAGGCGCGCGCCTGGACCTCGGTCGATCTGGAACTGGTGCTGGCGATTGACGCCTCCGCCAGCGTGGAGGATTCGCTGCTCGACTTTCAACTGTCCGGGCACGCCGCCGCCTTTCGCGATCCGTCGGTGGTCGCGGCCATCGGCGGCGGGTCGCGCGGCAAAATCGCGGTGACGCTGGTGTCCTGGTCGGACCCCACCGCGTTCGAGGTGTTGATCCCCTGGACCCAAATCGGCGATCCCGACAGCGTTCTCGCCTTCGCCGCCGCCATCGACACCTTGCCCCGCCGTGATTTCGCCGGAAGCACCGGAATCGGCGCGGCGATGTTGAACGCCGCTGATCGGTTCCGCTTCAGCGGCGCATCGTCGCCCCGCCGGGTCATTGATCTGGTCAGCAACGGATTCAACA
This sequence comes from Azospirillum cavernae, assembly GCF_003590795.1. Taxonomy (GTDB): domain Bacteria; phylum Pseudomonadota; class Alphaproteobacteria; order Azospirillales; family Azospirillaceae; genus Azospirillum; species Azospirillum cavernae. Next base: position 1,228,839 of record NZ_QYUL01000002.1, on the reverse strand, counting down.
ACATCGGCATCATGCCGGAATACGCCCGCGACCAGGTGCTGGCCCAGGGCATCACCATCAACGGTCTGGTGATTCTCGACCAAGTGCCGTGGTTGACCGATTATTTCGCCGCGCGGGTAATCGGCGGGCCATCGGCCTTCGTCCGCGCCGCCGACGACCGCCGCAGCTTCGCCCGCGCCATCCTCGACAAGCTGCGCTGGGAAATCGCCGCCGCTGCGGATCGCTGAGGACACCCAAAGGCCGAATCCATCCGAATCCGGCAGCCTTACGGCGGAGACGACGAATCGTCACCGCCGTCCGCTCTGGACCGGAACGCGAGAACCGCGATGGTCGCCAGGATCGCCGCGCCGGTGACAAGGCGCGACCGCAAGAGCAGCGGCAGAAGGGACGCCGCCGCGACGCCCAGCAACGCCCCCCCGACCGGCGAGGCCGCCGCCAATTTTCGGTCATTCCGATTGCACATCAGAACCGCCGCCAGCGCCGCGACGGCGAGAGACAGCGCCGCGATGGCCAGCGCGAACAGCGCGGCCACAGCGCCATAGGCGTTGGCCAGGACAAGAACCACCCCGGCGACGCCCGCGCCATAAGCGGTCAAGGCCAACAGCCCGCAGACCAGATAAAGAAGGCCATTCCGCCTGGCGCGCCGCAGCTTCTGGCCGAAATCGCGCGACATGAAGGACACCAGAAGGGGCGCCAGGCGCTCTATCATGAATCAGCGCCGGGCTGCGAAGGCGAGCAGGAAGCCAACGCCGACGGCGATGCCAAGCGCCTGCAACGGGCGGTCGCGGATGCGCGTGACGACGTCGCTCTCCAGCGCCATGAAATCCTTGCGCGCGCCCGCCATGGCGTTCTGCGAAGCCTCGACAGCGTCATGCGCCAAATTGCCGACCTTGGCGCGGTAGCCGTCCGCCGTGTCCGCGCCCGCCCCGGCGATGGTCTTGGTCAGGGCCGCGATGTCGCTGCTGAGCTTTTGCAACTGGCTCTCAATGTCGGACATTTGCACGTCGCTCTCCTCATCGGTGGTTTCAATTTTTGGATCGTCGTCGTTCCGATCATCCGATGAATTTTTCAAAGGCATCTGTTGATCCTCCCGCGATCAATTCATGGATTGTTCTGGCAGGATACCGGGCGACGTCTGAGATCGGCAGGTTCGGAGAGTACTCACGCGCCGTCGCCGCGCGGGCGATCGGCGCTTGCCCGCGCCAATCATTTCGACTATTGTCGAAATATGGAATTGAAAAACGACCCCGCGAAAGACGCCATCGACGCCTTCGCCGCGCTGGCGCACGACACCCGGTTGGCGGTGTTCCGGCTTCTGGTTCAGGCTGGCCCCAGCGGGCTGAGCGCCGGGGACATCGCCCAGCGCGTCGGCGTGCCAGGATCGACCCTGACGCACCATCTCGCCATTCTGGAGCGGGCGGCTCTGCTGCGCTCCTGGCGGGTCCAGCGGCAGATTTTCTACGCCAGCGACTATGACGGCACCAGGCGGCTGATCGCCTTCCTGATGGAAGATTGCTGCCAGGGACAGCCGGAGCTGTGCGGATCCGCCATTCTCGATTCCGCCGCTTGCGCGCCCGCCAGCGGTTGCCCCGCCCCGCCGCCCAATGCCCTTTTGACCGACGCCCCTCTGACCGACAAGGCCCCGCGATGACCGACCGTGTCTTCAACGTCCTGTTTCTCTGCACCCACAACAGCGCCCGCAGCGTGATGGCGGAATGCATCCTGAACCGCATCGGCCGGGGCCGCTTCCGCGCCTTCAGCGCGGGCAGCATGCCGTCCGGCCAGATCAACCCGCAGGTCAAGGCGCTGCTGGAGCGGTTGGGCTACCCGCTGGCCGACGCGCGGTCGAAATCCTGGGACGAGTTCGCCGCCGCCGGCGCCCCGACGATGGATTTCGTTTTCACCGTTTGCGACAACGCGGCGGGGGAGGTCTGCCCGATCTGGCCCGGCATGCCGATGACCGCCCATTGGGGCTTCCCCGACCCGTCGAGCGCCGAAGGGACTCCGGCGGAAAAGGCGGCCGTGACCGCCGCCGTCTATGGCCAGATCGAACGCCGCCTGCGCGCCTTCGCCGCCCTGCCGCTCGACACGCTGGACCGCATGGCGATCAAGCGCCGCCTGACCGACATGGCCGATGGTCACGCCGATGATGGCCACGCCGATGTCCAAGCCGACCACGCCCCGGAGACCGCCCAATGACCGCCATCCCGCAAACGGCCCCGCCCCCCGCGATGAATCTGTTCGAGCGCTTTCTCACCGTCTGGGTCGGGCTGTGCATCGTCGTCGGCGTCGCGCTGGGCCATTTCCTGCCCGGCCTGTTCGCCAACGTCGCGGCGGCGGAAATCGCCAAGGTCAATCTGCCGGTCGCCGCCCTGGTCTGGCTGATGATTGTCCCAATGCTGCTGAAGATCGATTTCGCCGCGCTGGGCGCGGTGAAGGAGCATTGGCGCGGCGTCGCCGTCACCCTGTTCATCAATTGGGGGGTGAAACCCTTTTCGATGGCGCTGCTCGGCGCGCTGTTCATCGGCCATCTGTTCGCCGGTCTGCTGCCGCCGGACCAGATCGACTCCTACATCGCCGGGCTGATCCTGCTGGCGGCGGCGCCCTGCACCGCCATGGTCTTCGTCTGGTCGAACCTGTGCGACGGCGAGCCGCATTACACCCTGAGCCAAGTCGCCCTGAACGACCTCATCATGGTTTTCGCCTTCGCGCCGCTGGTCGGGCTGCTGTTGGGCATCAGCGCCATCACCGTGCCATGGGACACGCTGGTTCTGTCGGTGGTCCTCTACATCGTCGTGCCGGTGGTGGTGGCGCAAACCCTGCGTCGGGTGCTGTTGAGCCGTGGCGGCCCGGCGGCGTTGGCCGCCACGCTGCACCGGATGCAGCCGGTTTCCCTGCTGGCGCTGCTCGCCACGCTGGTGCTGCTGTTCGGCTTTCAGGGTCGGGCCATTCTCGACCAACCGCTGGTCATCGGGCTTCTGGCGGTTCCGATCATCATCCAGGTCTATCTGAACGCCGGGCTGGCCTATTGGCTGTCGCGCCGTTTCGGCGTGGCCTGGTGCGTCGCCGCCCCGGCGGCGTTGATCGGCGCGTCGAATTTCTTCGAGCTGTCGGTCGCCGCCGCCATCAGCCTGTTCGGCCTGAATTCCGGCGCGGCGCTGGCCACCGTCGTCGGCGTGCTGGTCGAGGTGCCGGTCATGCTGTCGGTCGTTCATTTGGTCAAGGCCACCCGCCCCTGGTACGAGCGCAAGACCGTCTGAACATACATAGGCGCCGCAACAACGCCGCATGTTGCGGCGCATCCTGTCACAACGCAGGACAGTCGTCGGAACAGCAGACGCTTTTCATCACGCTCCCCCGCCAATATTGGCGGAATCCCTCAACAATGCGGTTGGCACGCATTTTGTAATCGTGATTGTCACTCAACCCACCGGACGACCCAGGATGACGCGCAACGCCGCCGTCCGGCGGGCCAACGACAATCACGCATTATGGGAGACTTTGATGAACGCTCGGGTTCGCCGTCACGCGCTGCTCGCCACCGGCCTGCTGACGCTGGCCACCGTCGCCACAAACGCGCAGGCCGCGCCGCTGCAAGCCTACAATGTTGATCCGGCGTCGGTGTCGGTGTCCGGCCTGTCGTCGGGCGGCTTCATGGCGGCCCAATTGGGCGTGGCCTATTCATCAATCTTCCAGGCCGGTTTCGGCGTCTTCGCCGGCGGGCCGTTCGATTGCGCCCGCAATCAGAATTACACCGCCTGCATGTACAACGCCACCCCGTCGATCACCACGCCCAACGCCAACATCAACGCCTGGAGCGGCAACCAGATCGACAACAAATCCAACCTGACCAACCGCAAGATCTATCTGTGGGGCGGGACCAGCGACAGCACCGTCGGCCCCAACGTGATGAACAAGCTGAAGGCGCAGATGGATGTCTTCGGCACGGCGGCCAACATCAAATACGACACCACCAGCGGCGCGGCCCACACCTTCCCCACCGATTTCGCTGGAACCGGGAACAACGCGTGCAGCTCCGCCGCCTCCCCCTACATCAGCAATTGCAGCTTCGACGGCGCGGGCGCGGTGCTGAAGCATTTGTATGGCGCCGGGCTGAACGCCCGCAACACCGGCACGCTGGGCGGAAGCGTGGTGTCGTTTGACCAGTCGGCCTATCTGTCGGCGGCGAATGGCGGCGGGGCCACCGGCTACGCCTATGTCCCGGCCAACTGCGCCTCGGGCGGGGCGACCGTTTGCAAGCTGCACGTCGCCCTGCACGGCTGCCAACAGAGCTACGGCAAGATCGGCGACAAATACATCCAGAACACCGGCTACAACAAATGGGCCGACACCAACAACATCGTGATTCTCTACCCGCAAACCACGGTGGACAACACCAGCCATTCGACCTGGAGCAGCGGCTCGGTCGCCAACCCGAACGCCTGCTGGGATTGGATCGGCTGGTACGGCGCCAACGCCGATCAAAAGGGCGGCACCCAGATGGCCGCCCTGGTCGCCATGGTCAACAAGGTGACGAGCGGCTACAGCGGCGGCGGCGGCGGCACCCCGCCCGCCACGGTTCCAGCGGCTCCGGCCGGCCTGTCGGTCTCAGCCACCACCGCCAGCAGCGTCAGCCTGAGCTGGTCCGCCGCCAGCACCGCGACCAGCTATAAGATCTATCGCGGCGGCGCCAATGTCGGGACCAGCACCGGCACGAGCTACACCGACAGCGGCCTGACCGCCAGCACCAGCTACAGCTACACCGTCAGCGCGCTGAACGCGGTGGGCGAGGGCGTGCAATCCAGCGCCGTCAGCGGCGCGACCCAGGCGGCGGTGTCTTACTCCCAATCCGTCACCGCGACCGTCACCACCCATTATGTGGCGGGCCGCCTGACGGTGACGCAGTACAACCAGATGGGCGCGAAGTACGGCTACAACGCCAACATGACGCTGTATCTGTGCGGATCGACCTGGACCAACTCGGCGACCTGCGGCCCGCTGAGCTGAGCGACCGCCCGATCATCGGGACAGCGGAGGGCCTCCCGGCGACGGGGGGCCTTTCGTCCGTGGGGAGCCGACCGTCACAAGCCCGGCGGCTCCCGCCATTCCACCACGCGGTAAGGGGTGGGCGATTTGACGTCCGACAGCACGACCACCGCCTCGGCCAGCGCCTCCGCCCCATCCTTGGACGCGCGCACCCGCACGGTCAGCGTCCGCCCGACGATGGGGAAACCGCCTTCGGGATCCAGCTCCACCCCCGCCGCCGCCGCGCGCTCGGCCAGACCGGAATCCGCCCCACCCCCAGCCCCACCAGCCGCCCAGCCGCCCGCCAGCGCGATCACCGCCGCGCGATCCGCCGCCGACAGGTTCGGCAGGGACGCCAGCGTCAGCGGCCCCGCCGCCGCGACCGACAGACGGCCCGGCCCGCCGTCCACCGTCACCTCGTCCCACAGCCGCCGCAGCAACTCGGGCGTCACCCCCGGCACGGTCGCCAACTCCGCCACCGACAGGAAGGGACGGTGGGGCTGGCCATCCTCCCGCGCGCGGCTGGCCATGGTGTCGCCGCGCCGCGCCGCCACCGTGTCGGCGATGGCGCGGGCGTTGTCGGCCTCCTCCCCCACCGCTTCGATCAGGCCGCGCAGCAGCAGCGGGTTGGAGCGGTTGAGATCGACCCGGCCCCAATCCTCAAACACCCGGATGTCGAGCGTCGCGTCGCCCAACCCGACCCGCGCCGCCGGACCCGCCGGGCGAAAGCGGCGGGCGCGCAAGGGGCGGTCGGCGTCGAACACCGCCAGCGCCACCCCGGCGTCCAACAGCGCGCGCGCCTTGCCCGCCGCCGCCATGTTGGCGGCGCGGCGCACCTCCAACCGGCTGGTCTGGGCCAGCCCCAGCGCCAGCGCGGCGATGAGCACCAGCGTGCCGAGCACCAGCACCAGGGCGAAACCGCCCTGCCGCCCGTTCGCCTGGTTCCGCCCTGCCTTCTGGTCTGACGCCGCGCCCGGCATGGCCGTTCCGCTCCTTCGCTCGTCGGGCGCGCCGCCCTGGGTTACTCTGTTCGCGACACGCATTGCGGTTCAAGGAAACATCATGCCCCCGCGCCGGACGCAAGCCGGATTCACCCTGCTGGAGCTGCTGGTCGTGCTGGTCATCGCCGGGCTGCTGCTGGGGCTGGTTCCGCCCGCCGCCGGGCGCGGATCGGACGGCGTGCGGCTGCGCGCCGCCGCCCAAGCTTTGGCCGGATCCATCGCGCTGGCCCGCAGCGAAGCCGTGCTGACCAACGCCGAGGCCGCCTTCGCGCTGGACCTCGCCGCCCGCCGCTTCGGCATCGCCGGGCAAAGGCTGGAGGGGAGCCTCGACGCCGACCTGCGCGTCGCCCTGACCACCGACGCCCGGTCGGTGCTGCCCGGCGGCGCTGGAAACGCCGGGCGCGGCGAGATCCGCTTCCGCCCCGATGGCGGATCGCCGGGCGGGGAGTTGCGCGTCGCCAACCGGGCGGGCGCGATGACCATCCGCGTCGATTGGCTGACCGGACGCACCCGCATCCTGCGTGATCCGGCGTGACGTCGCCCCCCGCCAACCGCCAACCCAACCGCCAACAGGGCTTCAGCCTGATCGAGGTTCTGGCCGCCGTCGCCATTCTCGCCATCGTTCTCGGCGCCGCCTTGCGGGTTCAGCGCCAGGGCTTGGCGGCGTTGGAGCGCGCGGAGGACGCCAGCCGGTCGATGCTGGTCGCCGATTCGGTGTTGGCCCTGGTGACGGCGCGCGAGGCGGGCGCCGGTTCCTGGTCGGGCGAGCTGGACGGCGTTCGTTGGCAGGCGACGGCCCGCCCGCTGAATCACCCCGATTTCGCCGGAACCACCCGCAGCGGCTTCGAGCCGCTGGCGATTCAGATCACCGTCTTCGGCGCGGATGGGCCGCGCTACGAGCTGCGCTCCGTCCGCTTGGGCCGCCGCTCATGACCCGCCCCGCCGCCCAGCGCGCGAAGACCGATCAAGCCGGGTTCACCCTGCTGGAGCTGCTGGCCGTTTTGATGGTGCTGGGGCTGGTGATGACGGCGGTCGGCGGTGGCGTGCGCTTCGCCAGCCGGGGCTTTGACCGCGCCGCCGCGACGGCGACCGAGCTGTCGTCCTACAGCCTTGCCGCCGACGTCCTGCGCTGCCGGGGCGAGCGGCTGTTTCCCCTGTCCGTCGGCTGGGGGGCCGACAGCCAATTTGTTTTTCTGGGCGAGGCCGACCGTCTGGCCGGGCCGATTCTGTCAACGCCCGCCGAATCGCAACAGCCCGGCCCGCCGCTGCGCTACGCCCTGTTCCACATCGAAGCGCTGGAGGGCGGCGGTTCCCGCCTGATTCACCGCGAGCACCGGCTCGTCACCGATCCCGGCCTGCGGGTGATCGAACCCGCCGACCACGCGGTCAGCCTGTATGAGAGCGCCGCCGCGATGCGCTTTTCCTACCATGACGGCGCGCGCTGGCTCGACCGCTGGACCGCGCCGCGCGACCTGCCCCGCTTGATCCGCCTGTCCTTCACCGACGCCAGCGGTCGCGCGACGCGCCCGGCCCTGATTCTGCGCCCGCGTCTGGACGGCGACCGGGGCTGCGCCAGCGACGCCGCCCTGCCCTGCCGCGACCGGCCTTGAGGCGCCCGACTCCGGCGATGAATCAGGAGGCGCGGCGCAACGGCGCGTGATGGTCGCGATGGAGCGGACGCGCGGTCTTGGCCAAACGCACCAGCGCGCCGCCCGGCAGACGTTGCGCCAGCGTCGGCTCGGCACCGTTCAAGGCCCAGCCATAAGCCGCCGCGATCTGCACCCGGTCCCGCCCTTCGACCGCCAAAACGCGAACCTTGCGGCTGGGGTCCAGCCCGCCCGCGATCTGGCCGAAACGATCCGCCTGCGCCGCGTCGGCGACGAGAACCGCGCACCGCTCCACATCCGCCCGCCCAAGCGGGGCGAACAGCAGCGGCGCGACCTGCGCCATCACGGCCTCGCCGTCGGCGCCGGTCAGCCCGCGCAGATCCGCGACCAGCCCAACCGCCCGCCGCCCGCCGCAAGACTCAACCGCCGCCCGCCATTCGGCGTCCCAGCGCTGAAGCTCAGCCGCCGCCATGGCCCGATGCAAAACGGTGTGAACGCCCCAAGCGTTGATCGCGATCGTGAATCCCATGATGTACGAACCCCCAAACAATCAGTCACGCGAACAATGCTATCACGCTCCATCGTGATACGCTCGCCCAATGTCAGGGCGATGTCGGTTCCATCACGATTCAAAAACACAGGATTTCGCGGGCGACATGGAGGGAGGCATGGCGTCGCAGCAGCCGATTTTCCCAACCAGGAGCCTCGTGGCGAGCCGCTTGACCGAGCGGTCGTTAGCCCTCGGTCGGGTGGCTTTCAGCCGCCGCAGGAGCCACGCCATTCGAGTCTCTTTGGGCGGCCCAGGTCAACAGCGCGTCAAGGGCCGGACACAGCGCCTGTCCCCAATCGGTCAGCGCGTATTCAACCTTCGGCGGCACCTGATGATGAACGATGCGGCGGACGATGCCATCCGCCTCCATCTGCCGCAGTTGTTGGATGAGCATCTTCTGCGACACCGCTGGGATCGCCCGTTCCAAATCCGAGAAGCGCAAGATCCGCCCGCCGAACAGATGGAAGAGGATCGTGAGTTTCCAGCGGCCTTCGAGCCGTTTGAGCGCTTGTTCGACGCCATCAGCCGCCGTTTCCCGCGTGTAGCCGGAAACGTGCTTACCTTCTGGTGAGTACCTTACTTTTTCGTCGGTTCTTGTCATTTCCGGAGTTTAGAACGAGCTTTGGCGGGGTGCAACGCCACCATCGTGATGGCGCCAATGATCGCGAAGGAAACGCCGATGTCCATACTCCTGCCACAGCCCATTGCCGCCTATTTCGCGGCGGACAGCGCCGAGCGCGCGTCCGTCGCCGCGTGCTTCAGCGAAACCGCGACCGTCAAGGACGAGGGGAAGATCCATGCGGGACGCGCGGCGATTCACCGTTGGAAGACGGAAGCCTCCAGCCAATACACCTATGTCAGCGAACCCTTCGCCATGGCGCAAGACGAAGACCGGACCATCGTCACCAGCCGTGTGACCGGCAATTTCCCGGGCAGCCCGGTCGACCTGCGTTACGCGTTCACCGTCAATGGGGACAAGATCGCCCGATTGGAGATCACGCTGTGAGCTTCGATCTCGACTTGCAGGGCCGCCGCGCCCTGGTCACGGGCGGCACGAAAGGCGTTGGAGCGTCCGTGGTGGACGTCCTGCGGTCAGCCGGTGTCCGGATCGTGACGACCGCCCGCGTGGTTCCCGAAACATCGGCGGACGGCGTTTCCTACATCGCCGCCGATCTGACCACGGCGGATGGCTGCGCGCGGGTCGCCAAGGGCGTTCTCGACGAGCTTGGCGGCGTGGACATCATCGTCAACGTGATGGGCGGTTCGAGCGCGCCGCCCGGCGGCTTTGCCGTCCTCGACGACGACATCTGGCAACAGGAACTGAACCACAATCTTATGCCGGCGGTCCGGCTTGATCGCGCGCTCCTGCCGTCGATGATCGCGCAAGGCTCGGGCGTCGTCATCCACGTCACATCGATTCAGAACCAACTGCCGTTGCCACAATCGACAACCGCCTATGCGGCCGCCAAGGCGGCGCTCTCGACCTACAGCAAGAGCCTGTCGAAAGAGGTGACGCCCAAGGGCGTTCGGGTGGTTCGGGTCTCACCGGGCTGGATCGAGACGGAGGCCGCCGTCAGCTTCGTTGAACGCCTGTCCGCCGAAGCCGGTACGGATTACGACGGCGGCAAGGCCATCGTCATGCAAGGGCTGGGCGGCATTCCCCTGGGGCGGCCAGCAACCCCGCGCGAGGTCGCCGATCTGATCGCTTTCCTAGTCTCGCCTCGGGCAAGCGCGATCACCGGCACGGAATATGTCATCGACGGTGGAACGGTGCCGACCGCCTAGACGCGGACAGAAAATTCAAGACACCAGCGGCAAGGGACAGAGTTCCGGCGGCGCGATCCGCGATGTCGTAGACCATCGTGCCGTCGGCGGATAATAGACCCGGATAAACAGCTTGTTGCCTAATCTTACGTGAGGAAAGACAAGCCGGGTCATGGTCTCCGCCATCTTGTCGACGAAGATCTCTCGCATCGGTCCATCGAAGTAATGGCGAATTACCTGACCGTGTGTGGGAAACGTGCGTGTGACAGCAAAAAGGCCCAGCCAAGCTGGCTGAGCCTTTTTGATGGGTTGGAAGCCCATGCGTTCAGTGGCGGAGGGAGAGGGATTCGAACCCTCGATACGCTTTTGACGTATACACACTTTCCAGGCGTGCGCCTTCAACCGCTCGGCCACCCCTCCCCGGAGGACGGCGTTATAGCCAGGGTGGCGGCGGGGCGCAAGCCCTTCGTCGCCGCTTTGCGCTTTTTTTTCAAACCTCGGTCGAAAGGCTGGACGCCCCGGCCAGATCGCGGACCAGATCGCCGACCGTGCGGCAGAGCAGCGCCAGATCCTGCGGGCGGGACAGGCGGTGGTCGCCGTCCTTGACCAGAGTCACCCGCACGTCGTCGCCGGTCAGGGCGGCGGCCAGCGACAGGCTGACCTGCCAGGGCACGTCGGGGTCGCGCTGGCCGTGCAGCAGGCGCGTCGGGCCGGTGAAGGGAATGGGGCCGCGCAGCAGCAGATGGTTGCGGCCATCCTCGATCAGGGCGTGGGTGATCGGTTGCGGGTCTGGGCCGTACTCCGACGGGCGCAGCCAAACGCCGTCGTCGGTGATGGCGCGGCGGATGGCGGGATCGAAGAGATCCCACATCAGATCCTCGGTGAAGTCGGGGGCCGGGGCGATTCCGACCAGACCCGCCACCCGCTCGGGCCGCCGCAGCGCGGTCAGCAGCATCATCCAACCGCCCATCGAGGAGCCGACGAGGATCTGCGGCCCGCTCGTCACCCGGTCCAGCACCTCCACCGCGTCGTCGGCCCACAGCCCGATGGTGCCGTCGGCGAATCGCCCGCTCGACGCGCCATGGCCCTGATAGTCGAAACGGGTGAAGGCCAGCCCCTGCCCAACCGCCCAGGCTTCCAGCGCCGTCGCCTTGCCGCCCGTCATGTCCGACATGAAGCCGCCCAGGAACAGGATTCCCGGCAATGCGCCGCCGTCATGTTCGCCGCCGTCATGTGCGCGACGGGCGGCGGGGGTGTGATGATAGGCTATGGTCGCGGCGCCGCGCCTTAGGCTATGGTGCGCGCCGCCCGTGGCGGCTGCGGTTTCGGTCATATGGACACCCATGGACGAAGCTCTCGTGGACGGATCGGGCCGACTCTTTCCCAGCGCCGGCACCATGGAACGCGAACCGCAATTTACCACCGACGCCCCCGCATTCAACGACGCCCCGGCGTTCCACGATTTTTGGCCGGGCGGGCGGGCGCCGACGGTGCTGCAAGTCGTGCCGACGCTCATCACCGGCGGGGCCGAACGCGGCTGCATCGACATGGCGCTGGCGTTGGCCGAGGCGGGCGGCACGCCGCTGGTCGCCTCGCAAGGCGGGGCGATGGTGCGGGAATTGGACCGCGCCGGGATCCGCCACATCACCTTGCCGTTGGCCTCGAAAAACCCGCTGACCATCCGCAAGAACGCCCGCAAGCTGGCGGCGATCATCGCGGAGCGCAAGGTGGACATCGTCCACGCCCGCTCGCGCGCCCCGGCCTGGAGCGCCTGGATGGCCTGCCGCGACACCGGCGCGCGCTTCATGACCACCTTCCACGCGCCCTACAACATCGGCAGCGGGATGAAGCGCTGGTACAATTCGGTGATGGCGCGGGGCGAGCGGGTGATCGCCATTTCCGATTTCGTGCGCCGCCACATTCTGGAGAATTACGAGACCGACCCGGCCAACATCCGCACCATCCATCGCGGCATCGACCGGGCGGTCTTCGCCCCCGACCGGGTCAGTTCGGCCCGCCTGATTCAGTTGACGCGACAGTGGCATCTGCCCGCCGACCGCCCGGTGATCCTGCTGCCCGCCCGGCTGACCCGCTGGAAGGGCCAGACCGTGTTGATCGAGGCGTTGGAAAAGCTGGGGCGCAAGGACGTCGTCTGCCTGCTGGTCGGCTCCGACCAGGGCCGTTCGGGCTACCGGCGCGAGTTGGAAAGCCGAATCGCGCGGGCGGGGCTGGGCAACGTCGTGGTGATGACCGACCATTGCAGCGACATGGCCGCCGCCTATCTGCTGTCCACCGTCGTCGTTTCGGCCTCGCGCGAGCCGGAAGCCTTCGGGCGGGTGATCGTCGAGGCGCAGGCGATGGGCAAGCCGGTGATCGTCTCGGCCATCGGGGCCTATCAGGAAACCGTGATGCCGGGCGAAACCGCCTGGGTGGTGCCGCCCGACGATGCCGACGCGCTGGCCAACGCCCTGCGCGAAGCCCTGTCGCTGACGCCCGACCAGCGCGACGCCATCGGCGCCCGCGCCCAGGCCTTCGTCGCCGACCGCTACACCCGCGAGCGCATGTGCGCCGACACGCTGGGCGTTTACGCCGAGCTGCTCTAACCCCTCTCTCCATCCTCACTTTCACCGGACATCATGGCCGCCATTCGACAGATCCCCGGCATCAGCAGCGTCATCGACCAGTATGACGGCTTCATCCTTGATCTTTGGGGGGTGCTGCATGACGGGGAACGCGCCTATCCCGGCGTTCCCGATTGCCTGGACCGCATGAACGCGGCGGGCAAGACGCTGTGCCTGCTGTCCAACGCGCCGCGCCGCACCGATGGGGTGATCGCCAAGCTGGCGGGCATGGGGCTGGGCCGCGACCGTTACCACCATGTGATGACCTCGGGCGAGGCGACCTATGAGGCGCTGCGCGACCGCGCCGACCCGTGGCACGCCCGGCTGGGGCGGCGGCTGTATCACATCGGGCCGGAGCGCGACGCCGACGTCTATGACGGGTTGGGCTACAGCGTCGCCGCCGCGCCGGAAGACGCCGATTTCGTCCTGAACACCGGCATCGTCGTGTTCGGAGAAACGCTGGCCGACTACCAGCCGCAGTTGGACGCCTGCCTGCGCGCCCGCCTGCCGATGATCTGCGCCAACCCCGATTTGATCGTGATGGTCGGCCCGCAAATGGTGATCTGCGCCGGAACACTGGCCGCGCGCTATGACGAGATGGGCGGCGACGTGACGCAGCACGGCAAGCCCTACGCCTCGGTCTATGACCGCTGCCTGTCGCTGATGGGGATCACCGACAAGCGCCGCATCCTGGCGGTGGGCGACAGCCTGCGCACCGACGTGGCGGGGGCCAACGCCGCCGGTCTGGACGTGGCGCTGGTCACGGCGGGCATCCACCAGGAGGAGTTGGGCGGCGCCGCCTGGGGCGAGTCGGTCGATGCGGCCAAGCTCCAAGCCGTCGCCGACGCGGTCGGGCACACGCCAACCTACGCGGTTCCCAGCCTGCGCTGGTAAGGGGTGGGTCAAACTGCCCCCAAAAATTGTTTGCATGATGGCCTGCGCGGCGACGCGCGGGCCTTTTTCCTATGCCCGTCAATGGGTTGTCATAATTATTGATTGATAGAAACAATTGTTTTTCTCTTTTTCACATTGATTCAAATTTTGCCGCCACCTTGACGCATCCCCGTTGCAAAAAACCAAATCAAGGGACGCAGAACTCTGCGGCGTTTCGCAATGGGGGACATGTTGACAATGAACGCACGCCTTTGGATGCATTGCGGCCTGCCCGCCGCCGCACTGACCGCCTGTCTGGCCGCCAATCCGGCTTTGGCTCAGGAAACCAAGAAATGTCCGATGGGCATTCCCGTCACCTACGAGATGCCCTACCCCTGCGGCGACGGCAGCACGGGCGGCGTCGACATGGACGCTGGCGCGGCCTATGCCTGGAAGGCCTTGATCGCCCTGAACTGGCCCGCGCAATCGGACACGCGCGACGCCCCCGACAAGACCAAGAATTTTGGCGATCCTGGCGCGCGGGTGTGGGAGACCATGCGCTCGAAGGTCGAGCTTTACCCCGGCAACGGTTCGCCGACGCAAGCCCCCCATGGCGTGACGCTCAAGGACGGCAAACCGACCAACGGGCCGCGCTTTGGCTATGACCAAGCCCCGGTCTACGTCTACTCCCCCGAGGGCGTGAAGACTGCCGACGGTCAGGTCAGGGCCTGCAAGGGTCAGGAGCCGGTGCAGACCCCCGCCTGGACCGTGCTGGACGAGACCACCCAGATCGGCAACAACCAGACCTTCGCTGGCGTCCTGCCCGCCACGCCCACCAAGACGAACAGCCAGCCGCAACTGATCCGTTACGGCGTGAAGATGAATCAGGACGTCTACAGCAACATTGTGCAAAATCAATATTGGTACTCTGGCTCCCAATCGGCGTTGAGCGTCGCGTCGGCCAACTACGTCAAGGCGCTTGCCAGCGGCCAAACCCAGAACCCGCCGTCGCCCTACGTTGATTTCGCCGCCCCGTTCGCCCCCGCCAATCAGGGCGCGCCCTCAAGCGCAGAGAACAAGACGTCTTCGGTCGAGGTGAAGATGTCGTGGCGACCGCTGACCGAAAAGGAAGCCGCCTCCGGCCGATTCTTCCAGGCCCCCGTCCGCTATTTTGAGGTTGAGGACAACGCCCCCTGCTGGCGCGAAGACCGTTGGGGTCTGGTGGGGATGCATCTGATCTCCTTCACCGCTGCGGCTCCCTGGGGGATCTGGTCCACCTTCGAACAGGCCGACAACATCCTGACCGCCGATGGAAAGCCGACCGAAGACGCCAACGGGAACATCATCAACCCCGGTTCCGGCCCCACCCCGACCTCACCGGAACTGACCTCGAACCCCAATGTCTTGACGCCAATCGTCACCAAGAACGGCGAGTATTGCGCCACGCCGGGCGCCCGCCTGTTCTTCCGCGAAAACCCCAAATACCACACCATGCCGTCGGACGGCGCCATCTGCGTCAACAGCCGCTGGCACGCCATCCCCAAGGAAATCGCCGCGATCAACGACAGCGCCCACAGCGCCATCCGCGAGAATCTTGCCAAGACCGGAAAGACCAATTCGCCCTGGCTCTATTACAAGCTGATCAACGTCCAGGCGACTCCGGTCGATTTCGACAGCAAGGACAACGCCCGCTTCAGCAGCACCGCGTCCTATTATCTGGCCAATTCGACCATCGAAACCGATTATTCGCTGGGCATGTTCACCGGCGACCTGAAGAGGGGCGTGCCCGCCAACAAAATCCACCATTTCCCCGACGCTTTGGTCGATTATTACAACACTCGGCTCCTGCCCTTCCAGGCCGCCAATCTCGGTTTCCTGGAAAAGCCGATCCGCATGGGCGGGTGCGCCGGTTGCCACGCCTTCGCCGCCACCATCGGGCAGGATTTCAGCTTTGCTCTGGGTGACAATGTGAAGGCGCCGGAATCGCCGACTCCGTTCAAGAAGACGTCGGCCTTCCGCAACTACAAGCCCTGATCGACGGTCTGAACGGTCGTCCGTTCGTCCCGCTGGCGCCAGACCGACGCCAGCGGGCCGACGGAGTCAAAAATCGCGCGATTAAAGAGCAGATCCGGCCCCATGGCGTTGAACGCTGTCGCCTTTTCCAGCGTCCACGGGCTGGCGCGGACGTCCTCCAGCGTGACGACTCTCAACGGAACAGCGCCGCCTAAATCGCGCTGAGCCTGCCCCCGTCAATCCTCCAAAGGCACCGCGTCGTCCAGCGCCCGGCGCAAAATGGGCGACGGCCCGTCTTCCGCGAAGCCCCGGTTGCCGATGGCCGTGCGGTAATAGCTGACGATGAAAACACGGATGGACGCCGTCAGATTGGCTTCCCCCCGGCGACCGTCGATCTGCGTGCAAATTTCGTTGAGAGTCAGCCGTTCGCGCTCGCAGATTTCCTTCAGCGAGTCCCAAATATACGGCTCCATCCGCAAGCTGGTGCGGCGACCGCTGACCTTCACGTTGCGGCAGACCAGGATCGGCCCTTCCTTACCCCCGCCTGTACCCGCCATGTGACGTCCTGATCCCCATCCGTTGCGAATCCGCCATCCCCTCAGGCGGACATACATCCATTTGTGTGAGGATATTGCAAGTGGCGTGTGCCATCAAAGCCAATTTCGACCGCTGGTCGCGGTATATCAGCGCCGCAGCGCCGCTCAGCGAAACTCTGCCCGGCGTATGTCCGATACGGCCCCGGCAAAACCCGCTTCCCTTCCCATTCGCTTCGCTATACCAGTGGCTTGATTGTGACGACCCGGCGGGAGGGGATGGGGTGATGGTGCGACCGGCGGAGGAACGATTCGCGGCAACGCTGGCGCTGGCGCTGATGGTCGGCGGCGCGGCGGCGATCATACCGGCGGCCTTCGCGATTCCCCCGGCCCACGCCGCCGAACTCTCCGCCGAAGAGGCGATCCGCAACGAGCTGTCCCGGCTGGTCCCGTCGCCCTGGCGCCTCGACTCGGTGACGCTGGACGTGGCGCCGCCGCCGCCGACCTCCGCCAAGGACAGCAAGCCCGCCGATCAACGCGCTGCCGCCAAGCTGACGCTGGGCTTGACGCTGGGCAAGCCGACCTACCTGATCGACAGCCGCGAAGGCCCGGTGACGTTCCTGCGCCCGGTCGCCGTCGAGGGGCTGGAAAAGACCCTGAACGCCAAGGCCGTCGCCACCCGCAGCGCCAGCGGCTGGACCGTGCGCTTCACCCCGCAAAACCCCGAGATCCTCGACGGCCTTGGCAAGCCCGCCGACGAATGGCCGGGCCAGCCCGTCGTGCTTGGCACGCCCGAGGCGCAGAGCCTGCGCGAACAGCTCGACCGTGACGCCCAGCAGCGCGCCGCCGACGAAGCCGCCCGCCGCGCGCGGGATGAGGAGTGGTTGGTTCAGCACGACGCGGCGGCGAAGATCGCGGCGGAACGGGCCGACAAGGAACGCCGCGCCGCCGAAGCGCGCGCCGCTCAGATCACCGATCTGCGGGCCAAGCTGTTGGGGTCGGACCGCGCGGTCAAGATCGCCGCCTATGAGGCCGCGTTGGGCGGCAACGACCCGGCGCTGCGCCAGATGGCGAGCGAGGCGGCGTTGCAAAGCCGCGATCCGCTGCTGGGCAATCTGGCGCTGAAGGATTGGCTCGCCCGCCGCCGCGCCATCCCGGTGCAGCTCTTCGCCACCAAGGAAGACGCCAACTCGGAAACCGTGTTGCAAAATCTGGGACCGTTCACGGTGGAGATCGACGGCTTCACCCCGGTCAACGGCGCCATCGCCGGACGGATGGGCGCGCCCGGCTACAGCATCGCCAAATCCTCCACCCTCATCGGGTCGCTGGCCCAGACCGAATTGACCCTCAGCTCCTTCGGCTGCGCGCTGTCCTTGCGGTTGAGCGAGCATCAGACGCTGGACGGGCTGCTGCGGTGCCAGACTCTGCCGACGCTGATCGCCCGGATCACCCTGGATTGAGGATGAGGCCGTGATGGCGGCGAAGGCCACAACCGCACTGCTGGCGCTGTCTTTGGCGATTCTGGGGGCGATTCTGGGGGCCGTTCCGGGAATCGCCAACGCCGCCGCGTCGGCGGAGGAACGCGTCACCCCGGCCCCGCCGCCCTCGGCGGCTCTGCCGCGTCTGACCCCGCTGGGCGACGTCACGCTCAACCCATACCCCGCCGCCCCGCCGCAGGTGGCCCGCCCCCTGTCCCCGGTGCGGACGCCGGGCGCGCCGCCAAAACCCCCAACGGTCAAGCCGACCGCCAGCGCCGCCAAACCGCCCACTCCGCCCCCCGCCGTTCAGACCGAAGCCCCGCCCGTCGTCAAACCGGCGGAGCCGCCGCCACCGCCGAACGTTCCACCGCCACCGCCAGTGGAGGCTGCGCCAGCGTCCGATTCGGCGCCCGCGCCGACCGATCCGCCTCAAAGCGAAACGGTCAAGGCCACGCCCCCGATTCCAACAAAAGCCGACAGCCGCCGCACCGTCGTCACCACCGCCGGGGTGTATCTGCGCGCCACCCCCAACAGCAAGGGGCGGGTGATCGACGCGCTGGATCGCGGCGAAAAATTGGAGGTGGTGGGCGCGGCCCCCGACGGTTGGGTGCAGGTTGGCCGCAAGGGCAAGAGCATCGGCTACATCGCCGCCGACTATCTGACCGGCGCCCAACCCGCAAAGCCGTCCGCGAACGGCGACACGCCCGCATCCGCGCCCAGCGTCCCATCCTCCTACGCCAAGGCCGCGCGGGGCGACCGGGGCTGCGCGCTGCCCGACGATCTGTCGCCGCCCAAGCAGCGGGCCATGCTGCCGGTCGGCAGCCGCGCGCGCGTGACGGCGGACGCCAATCTGCGGGTCGCGCCCGTTTGCGACGCCAAGGTGCTCGACGTGCTGGACGCGGGCGAGCGCGTCACCATCCAGGACGTCAGCGGCTCCTGGTATCGGGTGGCGCGGCGGAACCGGATGATCGGTTATGTCGGCGCGGCGTTGCTCGCCGCAAAGCCGGAGCGGTGACGCAAGAGCGGTGACGTTGGGACATTGACGAGGGCCGAATGCCGCCGCAGGCTGGTGCGCGAAACCACGCCGCTTCAGGACGACCGCCCATGTTTCTGCGCCGCCTTGCGCTCTTTCTTCTGCTGGTCTGCACAGCCGTCGCGACGGCGGCCCCCGCGTGCGCGCAGGGGCTGACCCAGACCTTGCAACCCGTCCCAGTCCGGTACAGCGACGGAACCGCGTTGACGCTGGAAGGGCTGCTGATCCGCCCGACCGGGCCGGGGCCGTTCCCCATCGCCATCGTCAGCCATGGCTCGCCGCGCGACGCGGCGGAACGGGCGACCATGACGCCGCTGCGGTTGGCCCCCCAGGCGCAGGAATTCGCCCGGCGCGGCTGGGCGACGCTGATCGTCATGCGGCGCGGCTATGGCGGGTCGGGCGGCGGCTTCGTCGAAAGCAACGGGGCCTGCGACAACCCCAACTATCTCCAATCGGGCGAGCGCAGCGCCGAAGACATCCGGCAGGCGATCCGCTTCATGGCCCAACAGCCCTTCGCCGACGCCTCGCGAATCATCGCCGTTGGCGTGTCGGCGGGGGGCTTGGCCAGCGTGGCGCTCAGCGCCAACCCGCCGCCGGGTTTGGCGGCGGTCATCAGCTTCGCCGGGGGGCGCGGGTCGCGCGGCGACAACGACGTCTGCACCTCCGACCGTCTGGTCGCCGCCTTCGGCGTCTTCGGCCGCACCGCGCGGGCGCCCAATCTGTGGATCTACGCGGAGAACGACCTGTTTTTCGGCCCGGAATTGGCCCACCGCTTCCACGCCGCCTTCACCGCGTCCGGCGGCAAGGCGGAATTCATTGACGCCCCGGCCAACGGCAAGGACGGCCATTTCCTGTTTTCCGCCGCCATCCCGCTGTGGACGCCCTATGTGGACCGCTTCCTGACCGCCCACAATCTGGCCCCGCGCAAGACGTTGATCGCCCTGCCCGAATCCAAACTGGCCCCACCGCCGGAATTGGGGGAACGCAACCGCCAGGGCTTCGCTGATTACCTCGCCGCGCCGGATCACAAGGCGTTCGCGGTGTCGCCCGACGGCGCCTTTGGCTGGAAATCCGGCCAGCGCGATCAGGCGCTGGCCCGGCAATTGGCGTTGGAGAATTGCGCCAAGCACACACAAAAGGGATGCCGCGTCGCCGTGGTCAACGACACGCCGATGCGGTGACGGCCAACCACTGACCGCATCCGGGAGATAAAACCGCGCCCGCCCGACCGTTCCCTGGAACGGTCGGGCGGGCGTCGTCAGTCTGACTTCGGTCGGTCTGACTCGGTCGATTAAAACGCCGAATCGGCGACCAGATCGCCAGCGGGCGACCGGGTGTCGGCGGTGATTTTGGCAAGGGCGGCGTCGAGCGCCAGAACCTCTTGATCCTTGCCGCCCAGCACGCGCAGGGCCACGGTGCGCTCTTCGGCCTCGCGCTTGCCGACCACCAGCATCAGCGGCACCTTTTTCAGGCTGTGCTCGCGGACCTTCAGGTTGATCTTCTCGTTGCGGACGTCGAGTTCGACCCGAACCCCACGGCGCTTCAGCAGATTGGCCACCTCGGCGGCGTAATCATCGGCCTCGCTGGTGATCGTCGTCACCACCACCTGGACCGGGGCGAGCCACAGCGGGAACTTCCCGGCGTAATGCTCGATCAGCATGCCGATGAAGCGCTCCATCGACCCGAGAATCGCCCGGTGCAGCATGATCGGGCGGTGGCGCGCGCCATCCTCGCCGATGTAGCTGGCGTCGAGCCGGTTCGGCAGATTCGGATCATACTGCAAGGTGCCGCACTGCCAGGTGCGCCCGATGGCGTCGGTCAGGTGGAATTCCACCTTCGGGCCATAGAAGGCGCCCTCACCCGGCAGCTCCTCATACTCCAGACCGGCGGCGCGCAGCGCCTCGGCCAGCGCGCCCTCGGCGCGGTCCCACAGCTCGTCCGAGCCGGTGCGCACGTCGGGACGGAGCGCCAGCTTGACCGAGATCTTGTCGAAACCGAGATCCTTGTAGACGCCGAGTTGGAGCTTGAAATACTCCGCCGACTCGCTCGACACCTGATCTTCGGTGCAGAAGATGTGCGCGTCGTCCTGGGTGAAGGCGCGCACGCGCATGATGCCGTGCAGCGCGCCCGACGGCTCGTTGCGGTGGCAGGCCCCGAATTCGGCCATGCGGATCGGCAGATCGCGGTAAGAGCGCAGGCCGTGCTTGAAGATCTGCACATGGCCGGGGCAGTTCATCGGCTTGACGCCGAGGATCTTTTCCCCCTCGTCCGCCTCGACCTTGAACATGTTGTCGCCATACATGTCCCAGTGGCCCGACGCCTTGAACAGCGAGCTGTCGATCAACTGCGGCGTCTTCACCTCGACGTAGCCAGCGGCTTGCAGCTTGGTGCGGATGTAGGTTTCCAGCGTCCGGTACAGCGTCCAGCCCTTGGGATGCCAGAACACCGAACCGACGGCCTCCTCCTGCACATGGAACAGGTCGAGTTCCTTGCCGAGCTTGCGGTGATCGCGCTTCTCGGCCTCCTCGATCTGGTGCAGATAGGCCTTCAACTCCTTCTCGTCGCGCCACGCCGTGCCGTAGATGCGCTGAAGCATCGGGTTGCGGCTGTCGCCGCGCCAATAGGCTCCGGCCACCTTCATCAGCTTGAAGCCGTTGCCGATCTTGCCCGTGGTCGGCGCGTGCGGGCCACGGCACAGATCCAGCCAGTCGCCCTGGCGGTAGACCGACACCGGCTCGCCCTGCGGGATCGCCTCGATCAGTTCGGCCTTGTAATGCTCGCCCAGATTCTTGAAATAGGCGATGGCGTCGTCGCGGTTCCACACCTCGCGGACGATGGGAATGTCGGCGGCGACCAGTTCGCGCATCTTCGCTTCGATCTTTTCCAGATCATCGGGCGTGAACGGCTCGTCACGGGCGAAATCGTAATAGAAGCCGGTGGCGATCGACGGACCAATCGTCACCTGCGTGCCGGGATAGAGCTTTTGCACCGCGTCGGCCAGCACATGGGCGGCGTCGTGACGGATCACCTCGATGGCGTCGGGGTGGTTGCGCGTGACGATTTCGATCTTCGCGTTGCCGGAGACGGTGGTGGTGAGGTCCAGAACCTGCCCGTCGATCTTGACCGCAAGAGCGTCTTTCGCGAGGCGCGGCCCGATGGAGAAGGCGATTTCCGCCCCCGTCACCGGCCGGTCGAACTCCCGGACGCTGCCGTCGGGCAGCGTGATGGCGATGTTGGACGTCACCGAAGTCACCGTATCATGTGTGTTGCAAGAATCCCGGTTTTGGGCCGGGAGCGCGAAACTTCCAATGGGAGGCGGGGGGCTGTCAAGCGCGGCGGCGCTCAACGCGGAAGCCTCATCAGGCGGATTGGGATCGTTCATGGGTCAGGACTCGACATTCCGTTTGGAGGAAAGACGGAACGGAGCTTCTGACAGACGCCCCGATCCGATGGTCGGCGGGGCGTTTGGAAACCGGCGCGTCAGCTTAGGCGCGCATCCTCCAACGTCCGCCGGTGGCGGTCGTGGTGGTAGTCGCGGTGCTGCGGAGGACCGGGTGCGTGCGCATGCGGGGATGATGGATTCGGCAAGGCGTGCTTGTCAAATGTTATGAGGGTGCAATCCTTGTATATCCTCCGTATATCCAATACTCTGGATCAAAAGCGCCACCGCGCCAGGATGACGTTATGCAAGTTCAACTCGCCCGCTGGGGCAACAGTCTGGGAATTCGCATCCCAAAGGACATCGCCGCGCAAGTCGGCTTGCGCGATGGCGCGCGGGTGGAGATCCAGGCTGAAGGCGACCGCATCGTCATCACCACCGACCGACCACGCTATGATCTGGCCGATCTTTTGAAAGACGTCACGCCAGACGCGATGCGCGACGCCTTTGATTGGGGGCCTGACCTGGGACGAGAGCGGGTGGATGAGTGATCCGTCCACCATGGCCGAGATGGCGTGGGAACCGGAAGCGGGCGATCTGATCTGGACCGATTTCGATCCGCGCGTGGGGCGGGAGCAGGCCGGGCGCCGTCCGGCTCTGGTCGTGTCGCCAAGGGTGTTTTGGCAAGCCACCCGCTTCGCCATTGTCTGCCCGATCACCACGCGAATCCGGCCTTTCCCAACCAGCGCGGTTTTGCCCGACGGGTTGCCGGTCGCCGGTGAAATTCTGACCAGCCACGTCCGCAGCATCGACACGCTGGCCCGCCCGATTCTGTTCGCCGGGGGGCGGGTTCCCGCCCCAGTCCTGGCCGAGGTTCGCGGCAAGCTGTCGGCCTTGATCGGTCTGTAACCTCCGACCGCTACCCCGGCTTGCGGCTCAGCCTTGGTTCGCCGAACAGGTAGCCCTGGCCGAAGTCAAAGCCGGTGTCGAGGATCTCGATGAGCTGGTTTTCCGTTTCGATCTTCTCGACGATCAAATCGACGCCTTCCGACGCGAAGCGGCGGCGCAACTCCTTGATGCGCCCGGCTTGGGCGGGGTCGAGCACCAGCGCGCGGTCGAGCTTCACATAGCGGAACTCGTGGCGCAGCAGCAGATCGACGTCTATGTCCAGGCTCGTCACCTGATCCATTGAGAAATGGAAGCCCAATCGCCCCAGTTGCGACAGGATCCCCAGGGTGACGGCCCCGCCCGCCCGCAAATCCGCTTGGCTCATCTCGAACACCAGCTTGGGCACCAGCGCTTGGTTCGACGTCATCAGATGCAGGAACTGCCGCATGAAATCGCCGTCGGACAGAGTCGCGGCGGAGATGTTGGCGAAAAAGCCGATGGAGTGCTGGCGCCGTTCGGTCTCGCGGATCAACTGGATGCAACGGACCAGCAGCAGATTGTCGATGGTGGCGATCAACCCCTCGCGTTCGGCGATCTCCAGATAGCGGTCGGGCATGATCTGGTGGCCGTCGCCCGCGCGGACCCGCGAAAACACCTCGTAAAAGCGATGCTTGCGCTGGGGCAGGCTGACGATGGGTTGCAGATAAATGTCGATGCGGTCGGCCTTCAGCGCCTCGCGCACCGCCTCCAGAACCGACGCGTCGTTCATCGGCCCAAAGGCGGCGACGGGCGCGGGCGGCGGCGGCGTGGTGGAGATCGACTCGCCGCTGCCGGGGCCGCGCCGCTCCGACGCGGCGACCGGCGGGCGCGGCGCGGCGCGGCGTTCGGTCAGCTTGGAGACCAGCGATTGCAGCAGCCGCACCTCCTGCATCACCGCGTCGTACCGGGCGGTTCCAGGGTGGCGGGCGCCATCGTCAAGCGCCGCCTGCAAGGTCGCCACCTCTTCGGCCAGCAACGCGACCGTGCCGTGCAGGTGGTGGGCGCGTTCGGCGGTTTTGCGTTCGCGCTCCAGCCGGGTGACGATCTCGTGCAGCAGGCCGCCCGCCAGAACCACCACGGCGCCGGTCAACCAGCCGAGCAGCGGGTCGGCCTCGGGCCGCATCAGCGGCAGCGTCGCCCCAACCGAAACCCCGGCCACGATGTAGGCGAGCGCGTAGACGACGTGGGTCAGAACGGTCATGGCCTTCACGTGAAACAATCTGACGAGCCGGATGGCGCCGGGAGCGGCGCGGCGCCTGCGACAGACTGTCCGTCGCGCCGCCTTGACGATGTGTTAATTCTACGCCGTTCCGCCGCCAGTCCTGCGGACCATCCTGCGGCCCAACCTCCCCAGCCTCAGCGGTGATCCGCCCCCACCGCGTCGGCGACGCGGGCGAAACCGTCGCGGCGCAGCAGGGCGGCCAGCTCCGCGCGGATGCGCAGAACCAGGGCCGGGCCGCCATAGACCATCGCCGAATAGAATTGCACCAGCGAGGCGCCCGCCCGGATCTTGGCGTAGGCGTCGGCCCCCGAAGCGACGCCGCCCGCCCCGATCAGCGGCAGCTTGCCCCCCGTCAGCCCGTACATTTCCTTCAGCACCAGCGTGGACGGCGCGAACAGCGGACGGCCCGACAGGCCGCCAGCCTCCGAACGCAGCGGCTCCGGGATGTCGGCGGGGCGGGCGATGGTGGTGTTCGACACGATCAGCCCATCGACGCCCGACTCCAGCGCCACGGCGGCGATGTCGCTCTTGTCCTCGTCGGTCAGGTCCGGCGCGATCTTCAAAAGCAAGGGCGGATCCCGCGTCAGCTTGCAGGCCGCCCGCGCGTCGAGCGCCCGGCCCAGCAAATCGCGCAGCGGCTCCCGCCCCTGCAAGGCGCGCAGGCCCGGCGTGTTGGGGGAGGAAACGTTGACCACCAGATAATCGGCCAGCGGGGCCAGACGGCGCACGCCGATCACGTAATCGTCGGCGGCGTCCGCCGTGTCCTTGTTCTTGCCCAGATTGGCCCCGACCAGACCGGCGGCGCGGGCCGGGTCGTCGCGGCGGCGCTCCAGCCGGGCGGCGAACGCCTCCAGCCCTTCGTTGTTGAAGCCCATGCGGTTGAGCACCGCGCCCTGCTCGATGGCGCGGAACAGGCGCGGGCGCGGGTTGCCGGGCTGCGGGCGCGGGGTGACGCTGCCCGCCTCGACAAAGCCGAAGCCCAGCCGCAGCATGGCGTCCACCACCTCGGCGTTCTTGTCGAATCCGGCGGCCAGCCCGACCGGGTTGGCGAAGTCCAGACCCCAAACGCGGGAACGCAAGGACGGCTCGTCGCCGCCGCGCTGGGCCGGAACCAGCCCGCTCTTCAGCGCCTTGATGGTCAGCCCATGCGCGGTTTCCGGATCAAAGCGGAACAGCAGCGGCCCAACGATGGGGAACAGGTCGATCACGGCGCGAGATCCTCAATGACGAAGGGGAAGCCCGCCGGGAAGACGTGCCGCCCGTCGGAGCCAAGCGGCAGCGGGTCGGCGCGCAGAACGGCGGACACCGGCAAAGCCGCGTAGAGATGGGGGAAGAGCTGGCCGCCGCGCGACGGCTCCCAGCGCAGGGCCGCGTCCAGCCGGACGGCGTCCACCGTCAGCAGGATCAGGCCACCCTGCCCGGCGCGGTGCTTGGCCGCGCTCTCCACCACCTGCCCGGCGGTGGAAAAATGGATGAAGCCGTCCTGAACGTCCTGCGAGGAGCCAGGGTAGGAGCCTGCGGCGCGGGCGGCGTCCCACTCGTCCGCGCGGCACATGTGATGGATGATGCGGTCGGTCATGATGGGCGGACACTAGCTCAACCGTCCGGCAGCGGCCAGACGCTTCGCCGCGCGCTCGTTCCCGGAATGCAAAGCGCAAGGCGCTGGACAATCAGAGCGCTTTGCATTTTGCAAACAGGCGCCGAAATGAAACAGCATTTTGCGGGTATTTTTGAGAATTCCAACCCAATCGACGCCGACAAACCTTAGGTCGTTCCCAAGCGATCCGGCGGCAAGCGCGCGGCAACCTTAGCGAATCCCCGATTCACCCCCCTCGCAAAACAGTTGGCATCCCTTTTGCTGTAAGGAGACAAACGCAACGGAGGCTCAGCCATGAACGCGATCGCTCTGCACCTGACCAAGACCAGCCAGACCAACGACAACCTGAACGCGTCCGTCACCGCCATGGGCGCGCTCTGCGAACCGGGCCACACCGCCGTCCCGCTGAAGCCCAGCGCCACCATGTTGGCGGCGGGCGCGCGGGCGGGCGGCGTGTCCGTCGAAGTCGCCTGGAAGATCTATCAGGCGATGATCCACCACGCCGACTGAAGCCGACATGCGCTGTCGCTCTCCGTTGCGGTTCAAAAGCGGGGCGTCACCGACGCCCGCTTTCCGTGAATGGCGCGCAACCTGATTCCAGTTTGTTTTCGATGCGCAGCAGATGGTCGGTCAGACGCTGTTCGACATCCTTTAAGGTCGCGAAGGACACATAGGTCTTGGCGACTTCCAGCTTGTAGGCGGCCAGACTTTCCCGCACCTGCGCTTGCGCGGTTTCGGCGCGGGTCCGCAGATTTTCCAGCGCGGTTTCGGCGTCGTTGCGCAGTCGGGCGATCAGCCAGAACAGGCCGCCCATCACCGGCAACTCGACGGCGGTGATCCACCACGCGAAATCCAGATTTTCGTGCATCAGAGTCTCCCAAAAAGTGATGCGATGCCACCCCCGTCCAGAACGGCGCGGAGGGTGAAGAGCTTTGGTCACAAATCCCAATCCGACGGAGCCACCACGGACCCGCCACCCCGCCAATCAGCGCGACGTTCGGGCGGTTGGGCGCTGCGGTCGAAGCGGTGCGGTTCGGCGGACAGGCAGCCGGCGACCGCGTCCAGCCCGTCGTCGGGGCCGGTGTAACGGCCATCGGGCCGCCATTCCCGCATTTCGCGGATAAGCGGCGTGTCCCAAACCAGCCGGTGCGCCAACAGCCGCCGGTCGGCCAGCAGCGCGTCGAACGCCTCGGTGATGCGCCGGACCTTCGGCGTGTGGCTGGACTGCTCCACCACGCTGGCGGCCAGCGCGTCCTTGCGCAGCCGCTCGCGCAGCAGGCCGGGCAGGAAGCGCCCGATTCCGTTGGTTTCCAGATGGATCGCGGGCAGATGCAGCGCCGCCAGCAAACCGGCGACCTGTCGGCATTGCTGGTCGGCCTCGCTGTCGGGATCGGCGGGATCGACGCGCAGATAGAGCACGCGGTGCAGGTAAAAGCGCCCGTCGTCCCCGCCGAACAGGGCGGCGACGACGCTGCCGTCGCCGGGCGGCCCCCCCTCCCCCCGTGGTCGGGCGAAGGCCGGATCCCACCAGCAACTGGCCGAGGCCATGCGCACGCCGTCCAGCGTCAGCACGGCGCGGCCCAGCGCCTCGCGATACTCCAGCTCCGCGTCGTAGCGGCCCAGCTTGTCAACGTCGAGGAAGCCCTCGGCGACGTTCACCGGCTGCAACAGCATCTGGCTGGTGAATTTGGCCGGGCCGGTGGTCTTGCGGATGCGGTTGACGTGAGCCTCGCCAAACCGCTCCTTCCAGGCGTAGCGGCGCTTGCCGGTCGCGTCTTCGTGGTAGACCGGCAGAACCAGACGGTCGAACCCGTCGAGAAAGGGCGCGACCTCCCCCACCTCCGCCCGCGCCTCGTCGGCGTAGATGGTGTAGTAGCTGTGCGGGGTGCCGACATAAAGCTGAGCGCCGCCGGGGACCAGCACATACTCCAACTCGGCCAGACGTTCGCGCAAGCCCGCCCGCTTGTTGGCGCTGTCGGTGTTGCGCGGCACCTCGACGTCGTCGCAGATGACCACGTCGGCGCGGCTGCCGGTGATGTTGCCGCCAACGCCGCTCGCCGCCATCGAGGGATCGCGCAGCTCCATCGGGCGAACGACGGTGAATTGCTCGTTCCCCCACTGGTCGCGGTCCTTGGCCGGTGGTTTCAGGTGTTTGGTGTCGGGGTGGCGCTCCAGAATGCGTTTGACGTTGCGGACCATCTTCTTGGCCAGCCGCAGATCGGCGGCCAGCACCAGAAGGCGGCGGTTGGGATCGTGGCAGAGCAGCCACGCGGCGAACAGGCCGACCAGGGTCGATTTTCCCGACCCGCGAAAGGCCATCAGCAGCATGCGGCGGTTGCCGTTCTGACTCTGCGTTTCCAGCCAGCGGGCGATGTCGCGGTGATGCTTGGGCGTGCCCAGTTCCGACAGGCTGTTCCAACGTTGCACGAAATCATGAAACCCTAAGGCGGCCTCCGTCATGAATTCCGCCCCAGAATGTGCCAACCCGCGCCGTTCGACATCGCCGTCACCGCGTGGCCCTGGCCGGTCAGAGGAATCGCCTCGTTGTCGGGGCCGGTTCCGGTCTGGCTGGTGACGGTGACGCGGTGGCCGCTGGTGTCGGATTTCTTGATCGTCACCGTGCGGCCCACCGCGTGGGCGGCGCTGGGGGCGGGCAAGCGCGCCTCGACGTCGCCGCTCCAGGCGCTGACCAGATAGAGCGACTGGTTCAGGTCCGGCTCGAACAGGCCCGTTCCCTCGTGATAATGCGCGTTGGCGGGCAGACTGTTGGCGGCGACGATCCACCAATTGGCCCCGTTCGACACCAGCGTGACGAAATCATAGCGGTTGCCCAACGCCACCCGCCGCCCGTCCGGCCCCGGCCCGTCGCTTTCGGTGATGGTCAGGATGTTGGCCGAGGCGTCGGTCTTTTTGATCGTCACCGTGTGGCCGTTGGCCGATCCGGCGGACGGCAGCCGCGCTTCCACCGGCCCGCCATAGGCGCTCATCAGATAGATCGAGCTGGCGAGGTCAAGCTCCACCAGCCCGCCATGCTCCGGCTCGACAAACTCGGTGTCAAAGCGCAGAGCTTCGACGGTCAGTTGCGTCACCCGGCTGGCTTGCAGGCGGTTTTTGTCGGGATAACCCGCGTTGACCGCCGTGAATTGCCCGCCCGAGAGATCCTGAATCGCCGGACCGGCGGCGGCGGAGAACAGGTTGACGATCGCGGTTTCCACCGACCCGGCGTCCAGGCGCACATTCGGCACGGCCCCCAGCGATTCGGCGTAGAAATTGACGATCAACGTCTTGTCAGTGTCGGCCCCGACCCGAAAGCAGGACTCGGCCATGGTGGACAGGTTGGCTTCGCAATCGAAGAAGCTGTTGTTGTATTTGCCCTGTTCGACATAGAAGCCGCTGCCCGAGATCGGGGCCGACAGCGAATAGACGCGCACGCTGTGAAAGCGGTTGGCGTTGGGCGTGTCGCCCGCCCCCGTCCGCGTCAGCCACACCCCGTGCAGCGACGGACGCGCCACCAGAACCCGCGCGACGTTGTTCCAATAGCAGGGAAAATTCGGATCCGTGTAACCATCGAAGACCAGCCCGACCTGCGGATCCCACAGGGTCAGATCGCTCAGGCTGTTCTGCACGCACGGCCCGTCGCGCCCAAACAGCCGCACCCCGGCCTTGCCCTGTTCCAGCCGCAGATTGGACAGGGTGGCGTAGCCATCGGGAATCTGGATCAAGTCAAAGGCTGTGGACGCCCCCTTGATGACCGCGCTTTGCCCGGCCCCAATCAGCGATTTGCCATGGCCAAGCGTCAGCGTGTTGGTGATCCGGTAGGTTCCCGGCGGCACATGGACCGCCTTGGCCGTGGTCAAGGCGGCCTGGATCGCCAGCGTGTCGTCCACCGTTCCGTCGCCGACCGCGCCGAAATCCTTGATCGACACGACGTCCGCCAGCTTGTCGCGCACCGGACGGCTGACCGCCCCCGCCCCCGGCGGCGCATAAGTGGACAGCGCCTCCTCGTCCACCGGCGGGCGGACGGTCGGGTTGCCCGCGCTGTCGAAGCTCAACAGCTTGCCCTGCCGCTCCGCGCGGCCCGGCAATTGGGTGGAGGCCGGAAGGTCGGTGTCGGCGTAGCGCAGCATCAGATCCTGATCGCCCGCCACCTGCTGCACCGACGCGGTCAGTCGGCTGAACTCCTGATTGAGGGCAGAGGCGGGCAGCGGCCCGCTCTCGCGGAAATCGCTGGTCCGCTCGACCGTCAAGCGACGGCGCAGCGTCACCGCCGTTCCCGCCGCCGGCGCCGTGTTGAAGGTGACGGCGCCGCCCGCCGTCGTCCCGGCCCCGCTGACGCTGTACCCGGCGCTCTGCGACGCCGCGCCCAGAAACACCTGGAGATCCTCGGCGGCGAAGATGGGAAACGGGTAGGTGAAGACCCGCAACGCGCCGTCGGCGATGTATTGCACGCGCGGTGTCCCGCGCGGGATGAGAAGGGAACTGGTCATCGGGAGGCTCCGCGTTGCCGGCGCCGGTCACGGCGGACCGTCAGAAATATTTGCTCATGAATTCCAGCTTCTGCCGGTCGGCGAGCTGCGTCTGTTCCAGCAGGTTCCGCCGCCTGATCGCGTCGAGATTCTGCTGGATCGCCTGCTGTTTGAGCTGGTCCACCGCCTGGGCGTTTTGCCGCTCGGTCGCGGTGTCCTTGGTCAGCCCCAACAGGATGGCCTCGCCCGATCCGTCCCCGGCGGCGACGCCGCGCGCGCCCAGGCTGGCGCGGGTCTTGCTGACATTCTGGCGCAGGGCGTCGACCCGGCGCTTTTCCGCCGCGTCGGCGGCGGCGACCAGTTGGGCCGATTGGGCCTGCGCCTCCTTGTCCTGCGCCAGATAGGCCGCCTCCTGGCTGGCCCGCAACTGCGCCAGCGTCTGTTCCTGGCTGGAGCGGTAGCTGTTCATCTCGTTGGCGCGGGCCTGTTCGGCGGCGACGCGGGCGGCCTCGTCCTTCTGGCGCTGGAGTTCGGCGTCTTGTTGACGCAACTGGTCCTGACGCGCCCATTCGCGCGCCTGCGCGTCGGCGGACAATTGCGCCTGCTGTTGACGCGCCGCCTCCGCCGCCGCCGCCGCGCGCTCCGTCGCGGTGCGGTCTTCGCTGTATTTGCGATCCAGCGCCGCTTGCTCGGCGGCGGCGCGGGCGGCGTCCTGCTGGCGTTGATACTCCAGCGCGGCGGCCTCCTGCTGAGCCTTCAGCGCGTCCTGTTGGCGCTTGTATTCCAACTCGGCGGCGGCCTGTTGGGCGGCGGCCTGCTGCGCCGCCGCGTTGCTGCTGCTGTTGCTGGTGCTGCGCACCGTGTTGATGACCGATCCCGCCAACGGCAGGGCCGACGTCACCAGAGGCGTGATGCCACCCATCAGTCGTTCACCTTCATGTCCATGGTTACGGAAAGCAGCGTGAAGGGCAGCGGCGCGTCCTGTTCGATGCGCCACAGCGGCACGTCGATGTCACGCCGCCAGCCCAAAGCCCGCAGCCGGCGGTCGCCCGACACGCGCGGCGGCACGCCGTCTGCGGGTTGCGGTCCCAGCCGGTGAAGCGGCAGATCCTGAAGCCCGCGCCCTAGATCGACCCGCAGCGCCGCCGTGTCCTCCAACCGGAAGGTCACGGCGATCAACCGCACCAGATCGGCCCCGCTCGCCTGCCCCAACAGGTTCGCGGGCAGCGGTTCGATGCGGTGGCTGTAAGGCAGACCGGCTTCGACATGGCGGGCGGGCGGCGACAGGGTGATGGTCCCGGCCTGCACGGCGACGGACGGGCGCACCACCCCATCGGCCAGCACGGTCAACGTCCGCCCTTCCAGATGCGCGAAGCCGCTCCACACGGCGGTGTCTTCCGCCTTGTCGGCCACCACCGCCGCGTCGAGGTTGAGCGAATCGTCGAACCGCTCGATGCTCCACACGCCCGCGCGGTCGATCAGCGCGAACACGTCGTCGCCGACCACCGCGACCGACCGCACCAGCCCGTCGGTTTCCAACCGGGTCCAGGCGGTGACGTCCTCCGTCCGGTAGACGGTCAGGGTGCAGAGGGAGCCATCCTCCATCGCCACGAACAGCAGGCGGCGGGTCTGGTCGTAATCCTGGTCGCGCGGGTTCACCACCAGATGGCGGGCCAGCAGCGCCAGATCATTCGCCTGATAGGCCGCTTCGGTGTCGGTGTAGAGGAATTCGCGGATTTCCCGCCGGTTGCGCGGCACGAACAGCGTCGCCCCGTCCACGTCGCGCGGCGGGATGCTGCGGTCGAGCGGCGAGCCGATGCGGGTTTGGCGATGCACCTGGATGCTCTGCGGCGTCAGCGGATCGCCCGTCACCGTGTATTCGGCGCCCGAGGTGAAGACCTGCAAATGGCGGCCCGAAAACACCGCGCG
The DNA here is from genome assembly GCF_003590795.1 of Azospirillum cavernae. GTDB lineage: Bacteria > Pseudomonadota > Alphaproteobacteria > Azospirillales > Azospirillaceae > Azospirillum > Azospirillum cavernae. The sequence continues at coordinate 1,196,821 of NZ_QYUL01000002.1, read as the reverse complement.
GATGGCGTTGACTTGGTCGGACAGGATGCCGAACTCGATGGCCTCGTCGTCCAGCCCGGTCCCCAGATCGAAATTCCAGATGTTGGCGGAGCGCGACAGCCACAGCCGGTTGGGCAGATCGCGCGACCCGCCGATGACCAGCCGGTCCTGATGAAAGGCCGCCGACACCGGCCAGCCGCGCAAGGCGGAAAAGGCCTGCTCCTCCCAATCGGTCGTCGCCGCCACGCCCGCCAGCGTTTCCTTGACGGTGGCGTTGATCTGGGTGGCCGACGCCACGCCGGTGACGAGCAGTTGCTTGTCCTGGATGCGGATGCGCGTCCCGTCATGGCGCTGGTCGAACACCGGGGCCGAGGCCGTGACGGTGATCGCCCCGCCGGTTCCCGACGGGGTCAGCGTCACCGCCGGATCGGCGAAGCGGTAAAAGGGCAGCCGGATCACCTCATTCTGGACGACATAGGCCCACTCCGACAGGGTCCAGGCGTCGTTGTCGCCGCGCGTCAGCTTGCGCGGGCTGACGTCGGGGTGGCAGATCAGCAGCGTGTCGGCGCTCTGCGTCCAGGTGATCTGGGCCAGTTGCGCGCCGCTCCACGGCGTGTCCACGCTGGCCAAGCGGACGCCGCCGCGCAGCACGTCGATTTTCCCCGCCGAAAAGGCCAGCAGATAGGTCTGTTCGGTGTTGAACTCGAAGGCCGCCAGCCGCCCGTCGCCGCGCGCCAGCCACGTGAAGGCCAAGCCGGATCGCCGCGTCACCCCGCCGGTCGGGTCGATGAAGACGTTGCGCAGGGCCAGCGCCCCGTTGTCGTAAGCGCGCAGATCCCCCCGCCCCAACAGACGGCGGCCAATCTCGCCCGCCGTGAAGTTGGTTTTGACCTGTTGCAAGCGGCCCATCACGCCCTCGCGTCGATCAGGGTGAAATCCTCGAAGCCCGGCTGGTTGTCTTGCTGGGCGTCGATCTGGCGGGCGCGGCGGAACTCCGCCTCGGCCAGCCCGACCAGCGCCTCGGCCCGGCTGCTGCTTTCGGTCAGCGGGATGCAGAATTCGGCGGCCAGCCGGGCGATCAACGCTTGATCGAAGAAGGGCGGAAAATCCTCCTCGTCGGGCCGCCCGACATAGGTCAGCGTCACCTGGTCGGAATCACAATGCAGCGCCCGCCCGGCGATGCGGTAGCCCAAGCCCCGCCCGCGCCCAGTCCCGCCCGCCCCCAACGCCCGCAGGAAATCGGTCGGAAGCTGAAAGGCGTTGGCGTAATCGGCGACCGGCTCCACCGCCAGACGCGGCAAATTGGCCTGCATGGTGGCGAAGCTCCAGGCGTTGGCCGAGAGCAGCGCGTCGCGCGCCGGACCATAAAGCGCCGACGCCACTTCCGCCTCGGCGGACCCGTCGTCGAAACTGGCGATGGCGGTCGCGCCGATCTTGATGAGCGCGCGACCGCACAGACCGATGGCGGTGAGGGCCATGGCGGGAGTCTCCAGATGGGGTTGAGGATGGATAAACGACGGCCCCCTCCCCAACCCTCCCCCGCTTGCGCGGGAGAGGGGGCCTTGGGGAAAAGCGGCGCCCATCCCCTCTCCCGCGTGAGCGGGGGAGGGTTAGGGAGGGGGCAAGCGTGGCGCGGCGAGAGTTGACAAAGACGTCCGCGATCCCCCTCAGACAAACTCCGCCTGCGCCCACGTCCCGCCATTGGCCAGCAGGTCGAAGGGTGAGAAGGAGGTCTGATCGAGATAGACGTCGAACCAATCCCCCGCCGACACCGGCAACCAGGGGGTGGTCGCCATCGGCGCGACGTTGCGCGGCGACATGTTGCCGTGACCATGGGTCGCGGCCCGGCCCGGATACTCGAAACCGCCGTTCCGCCGGATGGTCAGATCGCGGAAACCGTCCATCGCCGGGTCGATCTCCAACCGGGCGGTCAGTCGGGCGAAGCGCGCCCAGGACGGCGTCACCACGCGGGTTGGCGTCACCGGCTGAAAACAGCCGTCGCTGTCCCACACCACCGTGGTCCAGATCACCCGCCCGCCGACTCCCGGCCCGAAGCTCTGCGGCTCGGCCAAGGTCAGCAGACAGCCGCGCAGCGGCCCCAGCGCGCCGTAACGGTCGAGCTTGGCCTTGTCCGCCGCGCTCATGAAACCATCGGCCTCCGCGCTCGCCACCGCATGCGCCGCGCCGCCCGCCCCGACATGGGACAGCGGCGTGGCGTCGAGGATGCCGAAGCCCGACAGGGTGCGCGGGGTGTTTTGCACCTCCGCCCATTCCACATTGCTGGTTTCAAAGGTCGGCGAGGCCAACGACACCAAGGCGACGTTGCCGTTGCCGTCAAAGGCCAGCGCCTTTCCGGCGCGGGCCTGGCTCGACGGCAGTTCCGCCGACAGGGACGGGCTGTCGCCCAGCGGAAAGCGCACTGACCGGCTGGCGGAATCCTGCCCCTGCTGGGCCAGCAACGCCAGCCGGTCGAACGCCTGATCCGCCGGAACGCCGGGATAGCCATGGTCCAGCGCGGGCATGGTCCGCGCGATGACCACGCTGCGCCCCGGCGGCGGCGGCGCCGGAAAGACGATGGTTCCGCCGCCCGGCGCGCCGACGCCGGTGACGGTGTAGTGGGTGTTGAGGACCTGCGCCGTCTCCGCCCCGGTCACAGCCTCGCGCAGCGCCACCGTCAGATGGGCGGCGTCGAGGATGCGAAAGCCATAGGCGAAGGCCGCCCGCGCGCCATCCGCCGGATGACTGGTCCGGCACCCGTTCGTCAGCACGCTCATGGTCCGGCCCCTCAGTCGCTGTTGGCGGCGCCGAACGGGGTCATGTTGGCGACGTCCACCACCCCCGCCGCGTTGGAGGCGACGATCAACACGCCGCCCGACGGCGCGCCGCCAACCGCGCAATTGGCCAGAACCATGTCGCCGACCCGCAGCAGGTCGGCAGCGCCGTTGAAATAGCCGATGGTGTCGACATCGGCGGCGAGGTCGTGGGTGGTGTAATGCCAGAGCGTGAAGCCGTTGGCGTAGGCAAGCACGCTCAAATCCTTGGACGCGTAGGCCATGGATCAAGTCTCCGGGGATTGGGGGTCGGAAAAACACGCCACAGAGCGCAGGGCCGAAAGGAGGATCGCCGCCGATTTGCGGCGCCTGGAGGCGATCGACGCTTTCACCCCTCGTCACGCCCCCACCGGGAGCTTGCGCGACAAGGCTGGGAGGGCGTGAGAGGGGGCGGCCCGGCGGCGGGTCAGGCCTTGATGATGTAGGTGACGATCAGGCTGGGCTGGGCGTTGTTGTGCGCCAGCCCGCCGCCGACGCCGCTGGTCAAGGAATGCGACACGTTGGACGTGCTGTTGGGATCCTCGCTGCCAGCGCCGCGCGTGCCGGACGACGGCACGACGTAACCGGCGTGCGGATAGACCGCGTGGCGATGATTGGGAATCTGGCTTTCCGTCAGCGTGTGCGTCTCGGCGCCGCCCGCCGCTCCGAGCGTGGTTCCGGCGATGCCCGACCCCGCAGAGGTCAAGCGGTTGACCGCCGAACCGCCCATGTCGTCCTTGCCGGCGGGCACACGTCCACGCATATCCGGCAGATTGAAGCTGGTCGCGCCGTCACCGGGGCCAAAACTGACGCCGAGGACGGCGAACAGGTCGCTGTAGGTCGTGCGGTCAACCGCGCGACCGTCGCACAGCAGGTAGCCAGCGGGCGCGACAGCGCCGCCAAAGACCAAAAGAGCGCCGGTGGGGACGAGGCAGGAACAGGTCGTCATCGGGGTGTCTCCATGCAAATGGGGTTGGCCTCCGCCGTGAGGTCGGAAGGCGAAAATCAGCTCAACGGAAAGGTTTCAGCTTTCCAGGCAGCGCAGGGTGACGACGCCGGTCGGGTCGATCAGGGCGGCGCCCTGGCTCATCATGTTGTTGACGAAGTGGGCGGCGCGGTCGCCGTGCCAACTGATGTCGGTCTTCACGTCGGCGCCCGCCGCGTGGCCGACCGCCGTCTTGTGGTACCAGTGGCAGAGCCGGACGTTGCCGGTCGCCTTCAACCCGGAATGCGGGATCCACAGCGTGCCGAGCCAGCGCTTGGCCTGGGTGCCGCGCCAGGGCAGCTCGTCCGGCCCGACATAGTCGGCGCTGGCGAACTCCTCAATGCCCAGCATCTGGCTCCACTGCTTCCAGCCGACCACGGCGAAGCGCTGGCCGTCGTCGGGCACGTCGGATTCGCCCATCATCTCGAAGGCGTCGAGCACCTTGGCCTTGGTCAGCCCGTCGGTGTCGCCGCCCGCGAAGTTGGTGGATTTGTTCAACTCGGCCAGCAGCAGCTCGTCGGTTTTGCGGCCCAGCGCGTAGGCCCCGGCGTTGGCGATGATCTGGCGTTCGTCGATGTTGGTCTTCAGCTCGTCGAGCCGATCCACCCAATCACCGGCGTAGAAATCATACAGCGGGCATTCGACCGGGGTGTGGTCGAGATTCATCACCGGAACCACGCCGTGGCGCGATTTGGTGGAGGCGGCGCCCTTGCCGACCTTCTGGAAGACGGTGGAGGCGCCCTGCACGTTGTTCTTGGTGCGCACGGTGCCGCGCAGCTTGGACCCCATGCGCTGGTAGGCCTCGTGGACCTCGCGCTCGAATTGTTTGACGAAGGATTGGGCGATGCTGGTGGACATGGCGAGGATGTTCCTTTCGCGTTCCTTGCGGATCCCGTCCAGGGGAAGGCCGTTCCGCCACCCGGTTGTCGGCGCGCGCGCGAAAGCGTGGCGTCGGCCGCAGGCGGAACGCGAAAACAAAAAAGGGGCTGGCCGGGCCTTTCGGTTGTCCGGCCAGCCCCTTTCAGGACAGGCGTTTGGGGAGGCGTCGCGGCCCGAAGTCCGGGGGATGGACCACTGGCCTTGACAGGACTGTTTTTAGGACCGCGCGCCCAACACGTAAAGGATTATTTTCATAAAACCATCGCCGCTCAGTGGCGAACCGGCCCGGCCACCCAATGGCTGACGATGGTTTCCGCCTGGGCCTGCGTGCTTTCCGGGTGGTGGTAACGGTAGACCGTCACCGCCGCTTCCAGCGCGTGGCGTTCGGGTTGGCCGCATTGGCACAAGCCGGTGTAACAGCGCTGAACCGCGTCGCGGCAGGCGGGCATCCCGTCACCCTGGCAGGGATCGCCCGCGCAAGGGTCGAAGCCGCCCTTCATTGCTCCTTCCCCGCGCTGTTTGGCCCCGCACCGTTTGGCCCCGCGCCGTTTGCTCCCTGGCCGTCCGCCCCGGCGTCGTCCAACGGAACTCCATAAATCTCCAGCCGATGGCCGACGATCTTGTACCCAAGATCGTGGGCGATGCGTTCCTTGATCGCCTCCAGCTCTGGGCTGGCGAATTCGATGATGCGCCCGCTGCGGGTGTCGATCAGGTGATGATGATGATCCGCCGAGGCTTCCTCGTACCGCGCGCGCCCGTCGCCCAGATCGACCCGCTCGATCACCTCGACGTCTTCCAACAGCCGCATGGTGCGGTAGACGGTGGCGATGGAGATGCGCGTGTCGATCAGCGCGGCGCGCCGGTGCACCTCTTCCACATCGGGGTGGTCGTCGGCGTCCGACAACACCTGCGCGATGACCCGGCGCTGGCCGGTCATCTTCAATCCTTTTTCCAGGCACAACGCTTCAAGCCGCGACGTCATCGGAACGAACCCTTGGTCTTTTGATCCCACAGCCCCATCATACTGCAAACCGTTCGCAATCCCAACCCGCTGTTTGCGACGGTTTCAACGACATGGTTTCAACGACAGACTGTCAAAATCGCGTCACCAACCAGGAGGACAACGCCCATGATCCGCTCCACCATCGCCCCCACTCTGTTCGCGCTCGCCGCGCTGACCGCCCTTCCCCTGACCGCCGCCGCGCAAACCGCCGCCCCGCAGGCTCCCGCCCCGCTGGCGACAGCGGCGGTGGCCGACGCGCAAGGCAAGCCGCTGGGCAGCGTCACCTTCACCAAATACCCGCACGGCGTCGTCCTGCACGGCGAGCTGAGCGGGCTGACGCCGGGTTGGCACGGCATCCACATCCACGAAAACGGCGCCTGCACGCCTGATTTCAAGGCGGCGGGCGGGCATTTCGCGGCGGCGGGGGCCAAGCATGGGTTGGAGGCCGACCACAGCCATTACGGCGAACTCCCCAACATCTGGGCGAACGAGGCGGGCAAGGCCGGGTTCGAGGCGATCACCCACAGCGTCACCCTGACCGACGCCGCCGACGGCCTGTTCAAGACCGGCGGCACGTCCATCGTCGTCCACGCGCAGATTGACGATTATCTCAGCCAACCGGCGGGCAACTCCGGCGACCGCATCGGCTGCGGCGTCATCACCAAGAAATAAGCGCGCCGTCGGGGTGTCCGCGCGCCGTCCACCCCGACGCAGCCCAGCCGCGCGCCGAGTTTTCTTGCCAAATCAAGACATCAGCCTTATGTGTGCAGGGTTGGACGGCACCACAGCCGCGTTCCGATGGCATCGCCATGGACGCGCGCGCCGCGCCGACGGCTCCGCGCCATCCCGCCGCGGAGCGCGCAAGCCCGGCTGCTCCCTTGTGGCGCGGCCCCCATTCCGGTGGACCAGGACCATTTCCTCCATGACTGATTTTTCCGGCCTCGGCCTGATCGAGCCTATTCTGCGCGCCGTCGCCGAAGAGGGTTACACCACGGCCACGCCGATTCAGGCCGGCGCCATCCCCTTGCTGTTGCAGGGGCGCGACATGCTCGGCCTCGCCCAGACGGGCACCGGCAAGACCGCCGCCTTCACCCTGCCGATTCTCCAGCATCTGTTTGAGAACAAGAAGCGCGTCGCCGCCAAGTCGCCGCGCGCGCTGATCCTGACGCCGACGCGCGAGCTGGCCTTGCAGATCGCCGACAGCTTCAGCACCTATGGCCGCCATCTGCCGATCCGCCGCACGGTGGTTCATGGCGGCGTCGGCCAAAGCCCGCAGATCGCCGCGTTGACCCGTGGGGTCGAGGTGCTGATCGCCACGCCGGGCCGTCTGCTCGACCTGATGGCGCAGAATCACTGCAAGCTCGACGCCATCGAATTCTTCGTCCTGGACGAAGCCGACCGGATGCTCGACATGGGCTTCATCCGCGACGTCCGCAAGGTCGTGGCGGTGATGTCCAAGCAGCGCCAAACGCTGCTGTTCTCGGCCACCATGCCGGAAGCGGTGACGGAGCTGGCGAACAGCATCCTGAACAACCCGGAGCGGATCGAAGTCACCCCGCAATCGACGACGGTCGAGCGCATCAACCAGCGCGTCCTGTTCGTCGACCGTTCCGACAAGCGCCGTCTGCTCGCCGACCTGCTGCTGGACAGCAAGGTTGCGCGGACCATCGTCTTCGCCCGCACCAAGCACGGCGCCGACCGGGTGGCCGAGCATCTGAAGAAGTCCGGCGTCGCCGCCGACGCCATCCACGGCGACAAGTCGCAATCGGCCCGCGTCCGCGCGCTGGAAGCCTTCCGCGCGGGCGAGCTGCGGGCGCTGGTCGCCACCGACATCGCGGCGCGCGGCATCGACGTGGACGGCATCAGCCACGTCATCAATTTCGACCTGCCGAACGAGCCGGAAAGCTACGTTCACCGCATCGGCCGCACCGCGCGCGCCGGCAGCGAAGGCAGCGCCGTGTCCTTCTGCGACCATGAAGAGGTCGGCTATCTGAAGGACATCGAAAAGACGATCCGCCAGCCGATTCCCATCGACAACACCCACCCGTTCCACGCGGTGGATGTGGCGCAGATCCACGCCTCGTCCAAGCCGCCCCCCCGCCCCAAGGCGCCGGGCAGCAACCGCAACCAGAACCAAAATCAGGGCGGCGGCGGTCGCGGTCAGCAACAGCCCGCCCGCAGCGCCCAGGCCCGCCCGGCGGCGTCCGCCCAGCCGAAGGCCGCCACGCCCAAGGCCGCGACTCCGAAACCCGCGCAAGCCCGCCCGCCGCAGGGGGCCAAGCCCGCCACCCACCCGCAGGCCAGCAAGACGCCCAAGCCCGGCGCGCCGCAGAACCGCCACGACCGGCGCCCCCCGGCCCACGCGTCTGCCGCGCCGCGTCCGACCAGCGCCGACGCGCCCCTGAAGAAGAAGACCAGCGCCGCTTAACCGGCAGCGTTTGCGCCCAACAAAAAGCCCCGTCTCTCACGAGACGGGGCTTTTCTTTTGGTGATCGGCTCCGACTCAGCCTTGAGCTTCGGCAAGCAACGCCTCGTGAACCGCCGGACGGGCGGCGATCCGTTTGACATAGGCCGCCAGCGCGGGCCAAAGCGCCAAATCAACACCAAGCCCGGGCGTCCAGCTCAACACGACGAAGGCGTAGGCGTCGGCCACCGTGAATCCGTCACCCATCAGATAGCTTTTGCCGTCGAGATGGCGATCCAGGATCGTCAGCTTCCCCTCAAAGCGTTTCTTGACGATCTCCCGATAGGCGTCGGGCGTGGTCGCCCGATTCATGGGGAACAGCGGGACGCAGGTCTTGTGCAGCTCACTCGACACAAAGCTCAGCCATTCCTGAACCCGGTAACGCGCGATGCCGCCCGCCGCCGGGATCAAGCCGCTGTTCGGCGCCCGGTCCGCGATGTACTGCATGACGACCGACCCCTCGGTCAAAACGCCGCCCTCGTCCAGTTCCAGGGTCGGCACCTGCCCCTTGGGATTTACCGCGAGAAAATCGCTGCCGTCCGCCAGAGTCTTCGTCGCCAAATCGACCTTGACCAGATCGAACGGCAACCCAGCCTCGCGCAACACGATGTGCGACGCGAGGGAGCAGGCGCCGGGTTTGTAATAGAGCTTCATGGTGCGAACCCCATTTTGGGCGGTTGATTGGTCCTGGCCGGTAGATGGGGTGGCGTCACCCCACAGACCAGATCCAACCCGCCCCCATCCCCCATCAATCCGCCAACCGCCGCCCATGCGCCGCGTCGAACAGATGCAGCGCGCCCGGTTGCGGGGCGACCGACAGTTGATCCCCCTCGGTGCAGGACGGCAGACCGGCCATGCGGATCAACAGCGATTCGCCGTCAGGCAGGCGGCCATAGACCACGGTGTCGGCCCCCAACGCCTCGACCAACTCGACCAGGATCGGCGAGGCGGCGAGGCCGTCGCTGATGGTCAGATGCTCGGGCCGAATGCCCAGCTTGACCGGGCGGTTGGCGTCGTCGGGGCGCGGGCGGGGCAGCGGCAGCAGCGCGCCGCCCGGCATCACCACGCCCTGGCCGCTGGCGTCGATGACGCCGTCCAGCACATTCATCGGCGGCGAGCCGATGAACCCGGCGACGAACAGGCTGGCCGGGCGCTGGTAGACCTCCAGCGGCGTGCCGATCTGTTCGGCGACGCCGTGATTCATCACCAGGATGCGGTCGGCCAGCGTCATCGCCTCCACCTGATCGTGGGTGACGTAGAGGCTGGTGATGCCAAGTCGATCCTGCAAACGCTTGATCTCGATGCGCATCTGGGTGCGCAGCTTGGCGTCCAGGTTGGACAGCGGCTCGTCGAACAGGAAGGCCGCCGGTTCGCGCACGATGGCGCGGCCCATGGCGACGCGCTGGCGCTGGCCGCCCGACAATTGGCTGGGGCGGCGAGTCAGGAAACGGCCCAGCTCCAGAATCTCTGCGGCCTTGGCGACGCGGGTTTCGATCTCCGGCTTCGGCACGCCCCGGATCTTCAGGCCATAGGCCATGTTGTCGAACACGCTCATGTGCGGGTAGAGCGCGTAATTCTGGAACACCATCGCGATGTCGCGATCCTTGGGATCCAGATCATTCACCACCCGCCCGCCGATGACGACCTGACCGCCGGTGATGCTCTCCAACCCGGCGACCATGCGCAGCAGGGTGGATTTCCCGCAGCCGCTCGGCCCCAGCAGGACGAGGAACTCGCCATCCTGAACGGCGATGTCGATGCCCTTGATCGCCTCGACCGGGCCATAGGACTTGCGGACGTTTTTGATCTCTACGGTTGCCATGTCTGTTTACTTCTCGCTGTCCACAAGGCCCTTGATGAACCACCGCTGCATGAAGATCACGACGGCGACCGGCGGCAGCATCGCCAGCACGGTGGTCGCCATGATGAGGTTCCAGTCGTTGGCGGCCTCGCCGGTGCCGATCATCTTGGTGATGCCGATGACGATGGTTTCCATGTCGGCGCTGTTCGTGACCAGCAGCGGCCACAGATACTGATTCCAGCCATAAATGAAGAGGATGACGAACAGCGCCGCGATGTTCGTTTTCGACAGGGGAAGCAGGATGTCGAAGAAGAAGCGCACCGGCCCGGCCCCGTCGATCTTCGCCGCCTCCACCAGCTCGTCCGGGATGGTCAGGAAGAATTGGCGGAACAGCAGCGTCGCCGTGGCCGAGGCGATCAGCGGAATCGACAGCCCGGCGTAGGTGTCGATCATCCCCAGATCGGCGACCACCTTGTAGGTCGGGATGATGCGCACCTCGACCGGCAGCATCAGGGTGATGAAGATCATCCAGAAAAAGACCATGCGCAGCGGAAAGCGGAAAAAGGCCACCGCGTAGGCCGACAGGATGGAGATGGCGATTTTGCCGACCGCGATGGACAGCGCCATGATGACGCTGTTCATCATCATGATGCGCACCGGCGTGTACATGGCGCGCTCGGTGTGGGATTCGCTCCAGGCGTGGCCGTAATTGTTCAAGGCCTCGCCGCCGGGAATCATCGGCAGATTGCCGCGTCCGATGGTGGCGGCGTCCCAGGTCGAGCCAATCAGCGTGACGTAAATCGGAAAGGCGAAAATCAGAACGCCGACGATCAGCACGATGTGGGGAAGCAGATCAATCAGACGCCGCCCGGCGGTGTGCGGCCCAGTCGTGTGCGGCCCAGTCGTGGGGTTGCTCATGAGTAATGCACCTTGCGCTCGACGAAGCGGAACTGGATGGTCGTCAGCACGATCAGAATGACCATCAGCAGCACCGATTGGGCCGAGGATCCGCCCAAATCATTGTTGACGACGCCGTCCTGATAGACGCGGAAGATCAAGGTCTCCGTCGCCTTGCCGGGGCCGCCATGGGTTAGGGCGTGAATGGTGCCGAACGTCTCGCAAAAGGCGTAGACCATGTCCACCACCAGCAAAAAGAAGGTGGTCGGCGACAGCAGCGGGAAGGTGATCGACCAGAAGCGGCGCACCGGCCCGGCCCCGTCGATGCTCGCGGCCTCCAGCACCGAACGCGGAATCGCCTGCAAACCCGCCAGGAAGAAGATGAAGTTGTAGGACACCTGTTTCCAACTGGCCGCCAGGATGACCATGGTCAGCGCTTGATCGCCGTTCAGCCGGTAATCCCAATTGTACCCCCACCCGTTGAGCAACCGCCCGAGCGAGCCGATTTCCGGGTTGAAGATGAACATCCACAGCACCGCCGCCACGGCGGGGGCCAGCGCGTAGGGCCAGATCAGCAGCGTCTTGTAAACCGCCGCCCCTTTGATCTTGCTGTCGGCCAAAGACGCCAACAGCAACGACACCGACAGCGACAGCGCCGTCACCGAAACGCTGAAGATCGCCGTGGTGCGCAGCGTGCCGACGTAATTCGGATCGGTGAAGATCGCGGTGAAATTCTCAAACCACACGAACTCGCTGCGCAAACCAAAGGCGTCCTGGATGTGGACCGATTGCCAAATCGCCTGAGCGGCGGGCCAAATGAAAAACACCAGCGTCACCGCCACCTGCGGCGCCAGCAGCAGATAAGGCAACAGCTTGTTGTCAAAGATCACACGACGCTGCAAAGTTCCGGCCTCTTTCCATTGAATCCCTCTCCCGTCTTGGGAGAGGGAAGCCGCGTCACCGCATCAGTTCTTGTTCGCGCGCTCGAAGTTGCGCAGGACGACGTTGCCGCGCTGGACCGAGGAATCCAACGCCTGCTGGACGGTCTGCTGGCCCTGGAAGGCCTTTTCCAGCTCTTCCTGGATGATGTTGCGGATTTCCGGCAGGTTGCCCAAACGCAGACCCATCGTGTTTTCGGTGGTCGGCGTGCGGGTCAATTGGGCGGCGGGGACGTCGGCGCCGGGGTTCTTTTCATAGAAGCCTTCGGCCTTGGCCTTTTCCACGCCCTTGAACGTCACCGGGACATAGCCGGTGTCCATGTGCCACTTGGCGTCAATCCCCGGCTGGGCGAGGTAGGTGAAGAATTCCGACACCGCCTTGTATTCGGCGGGCGTGCGCTTGGGCGAGGTCATCACCCAGAAGGCCGCGCCGCCGATGATGCCGTTCTTCGGCTCGCCCTTGATCTGGTCGGGCCAGTAGGGCAGCGGGGCGGCGCCCCAGGCGAAGGTCGCCTCCTTGACGATGCGGCTGCGCAGGCCGGACGAGCCTTGGATGATCGCGCATTCGCCCGACGGGAACAGGCCGTCCGGCTTGTTGTCGCGACCGCCATACTTGAATTGGCCGTCCTTCTGGAGATCGACCAGCATCTGGATGTGCTTCGCGTAGAGCGGCGCGTTGATCTTCAGCTCGGCGTTCAGCCCGCCAAAGCCATTGGACTGGCTGGCGAAGGGCGTGTCATGGATCGCACCCAACTGTTCAAACTGCACCCAGGTCGGCCAGGAGGTTGTGAAGGGGCAGGCCACGCCCGCCGCCTTCAGCGCCTTGGTCGCGGCGATCAGCTCCGGCCAGGTGGCGGGGGCCTTGTTGGGATCCAGGCCCGCCTTGGCGAACAGATCCTTGTTGTAGAACATGATGGAGGTGGAGCTGTTGAAGGGCAGCGCCATCATCTTGCCGTCTTTGGACGCGTAATAACCGGCGACCGCCGGGATGTAGGCCTTGGGATCCAGCGCCGCGCCGGTTTCCTTCATCAGTTCGTGCACCGGCTTGATCGCCGGACCGGCGGCCATCATGGTGGCGGTGCCGACCTCGAACATCTGCACGACGTGCGGGGCGTTGCCCGCGCGGAACGCCGCGATGGCGGCCTGCATGGTTTCCGGGTAGCTGCCCTTGAAGGACGCGTTGACCTGGACCTTGTCCTGGCTGTCGTTGAAGCCCTTCACCACCTGCTCAAGCTGGCCGCCCAGCGGCTGGGGCAGGCCGTGCCAGAATTCGATGACGGTCTTCTGCGCCATGGCCGCGCCCGACAGGCTGACGGTGAGGGCGAAGGCGGCCGTCGAAAGGCCAAGCGTGCGACGGGTCAACATAAGGGGCATCTCCCTGTCCGGGTTGGTTGTGTCTCGGGTGATGTGGATGAGCGCAAGCTGTTGCGATCCCGAGACGAACGCATGAAGTTTTTGTGGCGAGCGCATACGGGAACATGCGCAGACGGTCAACCGCCCTGAAAAACGGGGCCACCCTGAAAAGCGGGACCGCCCGGCGGATCGTCGCGACGACGCGATCGGGTCACAGAGAGGGGTGACGACGGCGAGCGGCCCGGCGCGACAGGCGGGCGGCTCGGCGGTGCTGGCCGATGCGGCATGACGATGACCTCCCCAAACGCTTTTCACCGGGGCCATTGTTTGGCTCCCGTTAACGTTAGGGTGCGCGCCGCTTTGGGCGTCTGTCAATCGGACGCTTGAGCCGCCAATGCGTGTTGCGGCGCACGCGGCACGTCCACCGCGAAAATCGCCCCGCGCCCCGGCTTGGAGCGCACCGTTACCGGGAGATTGAGCACCCGCGCCAGCCGACGGACCACGCCCAACCCCAAACCAACCCCCTGCCCCGGCGCCGCGCGCCGTTCCAACTCGGCGTGGGTGATTCGGTGGAAATCCTCGAAAATCACCGCGTGGTTGGCCGGGTCGATGCCGACGCCGCTGTCCCACACCTCGATCCGCACCAGGGCGGGCCGCCGCCGGGTCGCCAGCAGAATCCCGCCCTTGCGGGTGTAGCGCACGGCGTTGGCCAGAATGGGCCGCAACAGCCGCTCCAACAGCAGCGGGTCGCTCAGCACCTCGACCTCCGCCGGGCGGACGTTGAAGCGCAGGCCCTTGGCCTCGGCCTCCGGGGCGAATTCCTGCAACAGATGGCTCAGGGTGTCGTCGATGGGAAAGGCGCGCGGCTGCGCCACGACCAGCCCGGCCTCCAGCCGCGACACCTCCAACAGAGCGTTCAGCAGGCTTTCCGCCCCCTGGATCGACTGGCCCAGCTTGTTGGCCAGATCGATTCCCGACGGGTCGCTCTGCCGCCCGGCCAGCAGATGGTGAAACAGATGCATCGCCTGGAAGGGCTGGCGCAAATCATGGCTGGCCTTGGCCAGAAACCGCCCGGTGGCGGCCTGCGCCTGCGCCGTGTCCCGCCGCGCCTGGGTCAGGCGCGCGTCCTCGCCGATGAGCGCCAGCGCCGTCACCGCGCCATCCGCCCCCCGCGCCGGACGCAACGTGACGTCGGTTCCGGCCAGCGCGCCGAGAAGCGCCACCGCCTCGCCGGTCTCCACCACCCCCGCGCGATGCGCGTCGACGGCCTCGGCCAACGCCGCCGCGCCCGCGACGGCGGCGAGCGGTTTGCCCTCGACCTCCGCCGTATCCCGTCCCAAAGCCTGAGAAAACGCCCCGTTCGCGGCAAGACATCGACCGTCGAGATCCAAAAGCGCGTGCGGCGCATCATTCGCCGACAGCAGCCTGTCGAGAAAATCCTCGCGCTTGGTTCTATGCCCATCGGTCAAAGTCATGGCGGTCTACTCATGGACGTCTTTGGGACATTGGCGGAAAGATTTTAAAAGACGAACGTCCTACCTTACCCCATTTATCGGATCGACGGGGCCATCTTGTCAAATCTGACCTGCGTCCAGCCATGGGAGCAACTCAGCACGATCCTCATAGAACTTGCGGTCAGGTCGTAGCTTCGGCGGTGAGGCGCGGGCGTACAATTGGCGGAGAACTGGAGAGATGTAAGGATTTTCCTTTTTATTTTTATTTTTCCTATAATAGGTATTATATCCTTATTGCTAACGTAGCGAAAGGTCAAAACCATGACGAACAGCACTGTGGTGTTTTGGCGTCCGTCCCGCCGCGCCCTCATCTCCGTTTGCCCGGCGCTCACGGCCCAAACGACTATTTTTGTGCGATGGCTCTGCGTTGACGCACCACCTATCAGCCCCTCTCGACGTGATCGAACTCAATACCGGAGCTGGCGACGGTTCAACACCTTCAAACCTGACCCGATCTGCGGGCCGCGTGCGGTTGGGCGCGAAAATGGGGGGGTACGGCTGGGCGGCTCACATGGAGGATGGGGCATCACACGGCCGCCGGAACTGGGCCCGCTGGCGCAAGCATCCCATACTTGACGATCGAGGAAATGCCCGCGCCCACTCATGGTGTCTATTGGATGACCGCCGGGAACAACTAGCTGGCGGAATGGGCGCCGTTCCCAAATATGAACCACCAGTCCACCGGCGTGGCCTTCCGCACCCGATTGTCCAACCCCATCATGTGAACTCACCATAAGATTGAGGTTCCACATTCTGTGCCTGTGCCCGGCCTCTGCCGGACCACGGCAACCTTCAGCCCTCAGTCCCCCCCCTCCGCCGGCGTAAACCGTCGGGATTGATTGGCGCGTCCCCGGCGGACCGGCTATAAGACGGGACATGGTGTCTCGCCGTCCCGCCCCCGCCCGCCGCCCCAAACGCGCCCCGGCTGTGAAGCCGAAGCCGCCGCGCGCCCTGGAGATCACCGGCCTGCCCGCGCCGCTGGAGCTGCGCGAAAGCGCCCGCGCCACCCGGATGACGCTGAAGGTTGATCCGGGTCGCGGCTTGATCCAAGTGGTGATTCCGGTCGGCGTGTCGGAAAGCGACGCCCGGCGCTTTGTCGGGCGGCATGACGGCTGGTTGCGGGCGCGGATCGCCGCCCTGCCGCCGTCCCTGCCCTTTGAAGACGGCGTGGTGATTCCTTACCTGGGCGTCGATCATCGGATTCGTCACACCCCCGATCTGCGCGGCCCGACCCGGATCGAAGAGGGCGCGCTGCTGGTCGGCGGCCAGCCCGAGCATGTCGCCCGCCGCGTCCGCGATTTCCTGGTCAACGAGGCCCGGCGCGAGATCGGAACCCGGGCGCGCGTCAAGGCGACGCTGATCGGCGCGCGGATCGCCGCCATCACCCTGCGCGACACCAAAAGCCGCTGGGGAAGCTGCTCGTCCACCGGGCGGCTGTCCTTTTCCTGGCGGCTGATCCTGACGCCGGAATCGGTGCTCGACTACGTGGTCGGCCACGAGGTGGCGCATCTGCGCGAGATGAACCATTCCGCCCGCTTTTGGGCCTTGTGCGCCAGCCTGACCGCCGGTCTAAACCCGGACGTCGACGCCCCGCGCGGCTGGCTGAAAACCAACGGCGCCCGCCTGCTGCGCTACGGTTGAGCGCTCCGCCCAACGCTCGCCCGCCGACGCCAAGGGAGTGGCGGGCGCCCCGAAATTCCGCTAGGATCAGCGCCAAGGAGAGCCGGACATGAGCGCTGAATCCAAGGAGCTGTTGGCCCACATCGTCTCCATGCTGGAGGCGCTGACCAAGGAGGTCGCCGATCTGAAGGTTGGCCAGACCGAGTTGAAGGCTGGGCAAACCGCCATGGCGACTCGACTCGACAAATTGGAAGCCGGGCAGGCCAAATTGGAAGAGGGCCAAGCCAGGCTGGAAGCCGGACAGGCGAAGCTGGAAGCTGGTCTTGCCAAGCTTGAGGCCGGGCACGTCGATCTGAAGACCGGGCAGGCGGTTTTGTCGGCCCGGCTGGATGAGCAGCGCAGCATTCTGGCGGCCATGGTTCCGACACGCTTGGCCGCGATCCCCGCCTCAGCGGCCTGACCTGATCCCATCCGTCACGGTTTCCCCGCCGTGTGAAAGCCTGCGGCTTCAGACTCGGCGCGCTCCCCGGATGGCAGACGCGCGCGCGCCGCGCAGGCGAGCGTTGATTTCATCTGATACAGTGCCGCGCCGTGTCGCATCCTGGGTTGTCTCCGTCCATGCCCCGTTCTGATTCCCTGGTGATCCGCGTTCTGTTGACCGCGCTGGTCGCCTTCGGCCCGCTCTCAACCGACCTCTATCTGCCCTCCTTGCCGATTTTGGTGCGGGTGTTCGACACCGACATCGCCATGGTGCAATTGACCCTGTCGGTCTTTCTGGTCGGCTTCGCGGTCTCACAACTGGTCTATGGCCCAATGTCCGACCGTTTCGGACGGCGCCCGACCCTGCTGGTCGGCATCTGCGTCTATCTGGTGGCCAGCGCCGTCTGCGCGCTCGCCACCAGCGTCGAGGGGTTGATCGCCGCCCGCTTCTTTCAGGCGTTGGGGGCCTGCTGCGGCCCGGTGGTCGGGCGGGCGGTGGTGCGCGACGTCTTTGGACGCGACCGGGCGGCGACCGTTCTGGCCTACATGTCGATGGCGATGACGCTGGCCCCAGCCATCGGCCCGGTGCTGGGCGGCGCGCTGACCGAGCTGTTCGGCTGGCGCTCCAACTTCATCCTGCTGACCGGCTTCGCCGTGGTGATCCTCGCCGCCGTGTGGAGCCTGCTGGGCGAAACCAACACGGCGCGCGACAGCGAGGCGCTGAACCCCGGACGGATGGCCGCCAACTATCTGATGCTGCTGCGCAACCGCCGTTTCGTCGGCTATGTCCTGATCGTCGCCTGTTCTTACAGCGGGATTTTCGCCTTCATTTCCGGCTCGTCCTTTCTGCTGATCGGGCAAATGCATCTGTCGCCCGCCCAGTATGGGATGAGCTTCGCCACCGTCGTTCTGGGCTACACGCTCGGTTCATTGCTGGCTGGAAAGCTGTCGCATCGGCTGGGCGGCGCCCGGATGATCCGCATCGGCACGCTGGTGTCAGTCAGCGGCGGCGCGCTGGGGGTGGGGTTGGCGCTGGCGGGCGTGCTTCAGATCGCCAGCGTCGTCGCGCCGGTCTTCCTGTTCATTCTGGGGGCCGGGTTGACCCTGCCCAACGCCACCGCGAACGCGGTCGGCCCCTACCCGACGATGGCCGGTCTGGCCTCGTCGCTGCTGGGCTTTTTCCAGATGACCATCGCCGCTCTGGTCGGGCTTGGAGTCGGCCATCTGCACAACGGCACGGCGCTGCCGATGATGGGGGCCATCGGGCTGGTTGGGCTGGGGGCGTTGCTGTCGCACCGCCTGCTGGTCGTTCCGGGATCGGAACAGAGCACCCCAAGCCCTTGAAAAGGCCCCGTTTCCCGCGACGCGGCGCGTGGCCGCCCGCCCGGACCAACATGACCAATTCATTGAATTTGTTACGGGTTTTCGCGCGAGCGTCAGGGCTGTGATTTTTTTGGAATGCTGGGCATTTTTCCCTTTGCATCGCGGCCCTATGGATCTATGTAACGGCAACTCGCAAGCGCACGTGCCGCTGGCCCGCCCCTCGGCTATTCCGCCGAGATGTGGTTATGCAACGACGTAACGCGTGATCCCCGACCGTCCCCTAAACAAGGCGGCGTCTTGGAGGTTACGATGGTTCATGTTGTTGTGGGTGGGCGTGTGTCCACCCGTCTCCGAAATCTGCCGGTCCTGGCCCGCGCCAACACGATTCGATCGTGTACGGGTAAAACCAGTATCAGCGGCCTTTAACGCCTGACCTGCAAAATCTGCTGTTGGTCTGCTGAGCGTTAGGCCGCTCCAATCCCCCGACTCCGCCTTTTCCGATCCATCATCTTGCGTCCCAGGAGACTGAGATGACCCAGAAGATTGCGCGCTTTTTCGAAGAGCAGCGCCCGCAGACCCCGTGCCTCGTCGTCGATCTGGACGTGGTTGAGCAGAATTACAACGATCTGCACGACGCGTTGCCCGACGCCCGCATTTTCTACGCGGTGAAGGCCAACCCGGCGGCGGAAATTCTGGCCCTGTTGGCCCGCCTCGGCTCGGCCTTCGATTGCGCCTCGGTCCCGGAAGTCCAGATGGCGCTGGCCGCCGGCGCCACGCCGGAGCGGATTTCCTTCGGCAACACCATCAAGAAGGAAAGCGACATCCGCCGCGCCTTCGAGCTGGGCGTCCGCCTGTTCGCCTTCGACAGCGAGCCGGAGTTGGAGAAGATCGAGCGCGCCGCCCCCGGCGCCCGCGTCTTCTGCCGCATCCTGACCTCGGGCGAGGGCGCCGAATGGCCGCTGTCGCGCAAGTTCGGCTGCGATCTGACCATGGCGCGCGAGCTGCTGCTGAAGGCCCGCGACATGAACGTCCAGCCCTATGGCGTGTCGTTCCATGTCGGCTCGCAGCAAAAGGATCTGATGCAGTGGGACCACGCCATCTTCCAGGTGGCGCAGTTGTTCCGCGAGCTTGAAATCCTCGGCGTCGATCTCGGCATGATCAACTTGGGCGGCGGCTTCCCCACCCGCTACCGCACCGACGTGCCGGAATCCACCGCCTATGGTCAGGCGATCTTCGACTCGCTGCGCACCCATTTCGGCAACCACCTGCCGGAAACCATCGTCGAGCCGGGGCGCGGCATGGTCGGCAGCGCCGGCATCATCGAAAGCGAAGTCGTTCTGGTCTCGCGCAAGTCGGCGAACGACGACAAGCGTTGGGTCTATCTCGACATTGGCAAGTTCAGCGGCTTGGCCGAAACCATGGACGAGGCCATCCAGTACCCGATCGAGGTGCTGGGCGACGACCAGGACGGCGACCGCGAGGCCGTCATCCTGGCCGGGCCGACCTGCGATTCCGCCGACGTGATGTATGAACGCGCCGACTACAAGATGCCGATGGATCTGAAGGCGGGCGACCGCGTCCGCATCCACGCCACCGGCGCCTACACGACGACCTATTCGGCTGTCTGCTTCAACGGCTTCGAGCCGCTCAAGCATTACTGCATCTGAAGACTGCGCGGGGGGCCTGCCCCCTCGCGACGATTCAGCGTCCTGCGATCCGCCGACCGATCCATCCCGGTCGTCGGATCAACGGGCTGAAAACCAGCGGTCCCAAAACTCCAAGCAAAATCCAGACATGAAAAAGGGCCGCGCTCCTTATCGGAGGCGGCCCTTTTTCGCGCCAAGGGCGCTCATTCGCGCCAGAACGGCTTGGACATTTCTTCGTCGGCGTCGGTGCGGCTGAAACCGATGTCCTGGAGCATACGCTCGTCCAGGCGGCTCAGTTCACGACGGGTCACGACGCGCTGGCGCCACAAACCGACCATGCTGAAGCCCGTTTCGAACAGGTTAGCCAAAGAGAGCGAGCCGCGATCGGCATGAGCCGAATGCAGGAGGGTGGCCATGGTGTGATTCCTAATGTTTTGTTTTGCGAGGGGTTCACCAGTGCGGCGATCACGTCCTCTGTCTGTGGAAAGATAGTTACGCCTCTTTGCCCCGCTCTGCCACCCCCTTCAGCAACATGCCCGCTTTGCAGGCAACGAGGGACTGAGTAGGGAATGTTTTCGAACTGTGGCGGAACTGTCATTTTGGACGCTTATCGTCCGTGATCCCCACAATAGCACCTGACTGGACAGCCGCCCCGTCTTCCGTCATCTTTGTTTTACTTACGGACCATATGGCCTTCATCATGATTGACACCATCGGCTTCGACGGCGACGACACGCTCTGGCACAATGAATCCCTGTTTTCGATGACTCAGGAGCGGTTCCGCGCCCTGTTGGCCCACGCCGCCGATCCCGACGATCTCGACCGCCGCCTGCTCGACGCGGAGCGGGCGAATTTGAAAGTCTATGGCTACGGCATCAAGGGCTTCGTCCTGTCGATGATCGAATCCGCCATCTCCGTCACCGACGGGCGGGTTCCCGCCCGCGATTTGCAAAGCCTGATCGATTTCGGCAAGGCGATGCTGGAGCATCCGGTGGAACTGCTGCCCGACATCGCCGACGTGGTCGAGGCGCTGTCCCACCGCTACCGCCTGATCCTCATCACCAAGGGCGATCTGTTCGACCAGGAAAGCAAGATCGCCCGCTCCGGGCTGGCCGGGCGTTTCGACGCGGTGGAGATTGTCAGCGAAAAGGATTCGGCCAGCTACCGCCGCGTTCTGGAGCGGCACAGCGTCGCCCCGGACCGCTTCGTCATGGTCGGCAACTCGGTGCGCTCCGACATTCTGCCGGTTCTCGCCATCGGCGGCCACGCCGTCCACATTCCCTACGCCATCACCTGGGCGCATGAAGAGGCCGAGCCGCCGGACGAGCATTACCGCCGCATCGACTCCGTCCTGGACCTGCCGCCGTTGCTGGCGGCTTGGTAAGCCTCACGCACCCCCCCCCCCGGCAAAAAGGATTCCCACCGCTATGACCGCCACCGCCGCGCCGCTGTCCGTTTTGGGCGACGCCATTCCCGAAACCGGCGCGCCCGCACCCGACCGGCTGCTGAGCGGGTCGCCGGTCTTCACCACCTGGAACAGCTACGAATCGACCAACGGCAAGCGCTTCGCCGGGATCTGGCGCTCCACCCCAGGCGCGTGGCGAATCGCCTATGACGAGTGGGAGTATTGCGAAATACTGGAGGGCGAAAGCGTCGTCGCCCACGCCGATGGCCGGAGTTGGACGCTGAAACCCGGCGACCGCTTCGTCATCGAGCCGGGCTTTGAAGGAAGCTGGACCGTGGTCGCCACGACCACCAAACGCTACGTCGTCGTCCTCGACTGATCCGCCGATCCGACAAACGAAAGCCCCCGCACGCCACCCTCTCCCCCGCTGCGGCTGGCCCGCGATTCGGAGCCTGGCCAAAGGAGGAACCCGTCCCAACCGGGCGGGGGAGAGGTTGGCGTGCGGGGGCCGCAAAACTCCTGCGGGTCAGCCGATCGACACGGAACTCGTCACGCTGGCGTTGTGCAGAACGGTCACGGCCTTGCGCCCGATCTCGACCGCCAAAACCCCCAGCATCAGCATCGAGCCGACCAGCATCACGCGGGCGATCTCACGCGACCACGCCCGCTTTTTGGCGTTGACCCGACGGTGCTGGCGGATCATCCGAGCGCGAGCGGACTGACGACGACCTTCCAGACGCTTTTCGATCCATCCCGTCGCCGTCATGACAGCCCCCGCCGACACAGCATCAATTCGATAGGCTTTTGTATAAAATTTTATGCAAATGCGCAAGAGAGGAATCTGCGGCGGGGTGACGCAGAGGGTGAAAAACGGGAAAGCCCGTTGCCCGCACCACCCCGGCGGGGAAGGGGCGCGTGGAACAATCGCGCCGCCAGCGGGCAAACTCACCCGCGCCGAAGCGGATCCCGGCTCAGCCCCTTGGCGTCGAGTTCGGCCAGATAGTCGGCCCACAGCCGATCCTGCTCCGCGCCGATCTCATAGAGATAGGTCCAGGAGAAGATGCCGCTGTCGTGCAGATCGTCGAACAGGATGCGGATGGCGTAATTGCCGACCGACTCCACGCCCATGATCCCGACATGGCGGCGGCCCGCCACCGTCTGTTTCTGGCTGGCGTTGTGGCCCTGCACCTCGGCGGACGGGCTGACCACCCGCAGAAACTCCGCCGGGTAGGCGAAGCGGCGGCCATCGTCGAAATCGACCTCCAACCGCTTCTCGTCCTTCTTCAGACGGATTTCCAGCGGCCAATGCGCCGTGCCGAACGGCTCCGACGCGAAGCGCTCCTCCGTCGCCATCAGGCGGCTCCGGTCTTGTCGAGGCTGCGCGCCTCGTCAATCAGCATGATCGGGATGCCGTCGCGGATCGGATAGGCCAGCCCGGCCCGTTCGCTGACCAGTTCGCCGCGTTCGGCGTTGTAGCGCAGCGGCCCCTTGGTCAGCGGGCAGACCAGGATTTCCAGCAGCTTGGGATCGACGCGGGCGCCGCCCTTGGAGTCGCTGGTCTTGTCGTCGGGCGTGGTCATCGGAACATCTCGCACAGAAGAGGGAACAAGCGCTCAGTGACAGGGGGAACCGTCACCGTCGCGGCAATCGAGAATGGCCATCTCGATCAATCCGATCAAGAGCTTCCCGCGTTCGACCAAGGTTGGCGCTTCCAACAGCCCCTGTTTTTCCGCCGCGCTGAAGGGACAGATCATCGCCAGGGAGTTGACCAGCCGCTCGTCCAGCGTGGTTTCGATGGATTGCCAATCGACCGACAGGCCATTGGCCTGGAAATAGGTCTTCAACAGGGCCATCAGACGACCCCGCTCAATCTCGCCGCAGCGCTCCGGCTCCAGATCCTCGGCGAAGCAATCCCAGCAGGGAATCACCCGCCGGTAGCCGTTCACGCCCT
The DNA here is from genome assembly GCF_003590795.1 of Azospirillum cavernae. GTDB lineage: Bacteria > Pseudomonadota > Alphaproteobacteria > Azospirillales > Azospirillaceae > Azospirillum > Azospirillum cavernae. Next base: position 1,173,773 of record NZ_QYUL01000002.1, on the reverse strand, counting down.
CGATCTCGCGCTCAACGCCAAACCGCGTCAGGCCGGACAGGGTGATGAGGAAACGCCCATCCTCGGTTTCGGTGAAGCTGGAGATCCGCCCGGCGCAGCCGACGTCATAGACAGCGGGGTCTCGCGCCCGGCAATCCGGGTTGACCGGCTGGATCATGCCGATCATCCGATCCGCCCGCAGCGCGTCCTCGACCATCGCCACATAGCGCGGTTCAAAGACGTTCAGCGGCAGACGGGCGCGCGGCAACAGCAGCGCCCCGGCCAGTGGGAAGATCGGCAGCGTCGGCGGCAGACGGTCGAAGCTGAGGTCGAAGGGGTTCCGGGTCATGACCAATCAGATAGAACCCCATCGCCACAAAAACAGGAGGGTCAGCTGAACAGAATCGTCGACAGCTTGCGACGGGTCTGGACGGTCAGGGGGTCGGTCGGGCCGAAGGCCTCGAAGAATTTGACCAACTGCTTGCGCGCCGCGTCCTCGTTCCAGGTCCGATCCCGGCGGACGATCTGCAACAGCTCCTCCACCGCCGCTTCACGCTTGCCAGCGGCGAACAGCGCCATGGCGAGGTCAAAGCGCGACGCGTGGTCGTTGGCGTCGTGCGCGACCTTTTCCAGCAATTCCGGGATCGGCCCGGCGTTGGCGGCCTGCTCGGCCACCTCCAGCGCGGCGCGGACGTTCGCCAGTTCCTTGTCCTTGGCCATGCTCTCCGGCGCCTGGTCCAGCATCGCCTTGGCGTTTTCCAGATCCTTGGCGGCGATCAAGCAGCGGACCATCCCGGCGTAGGCTTGCGCGTTTTCCGGTTCGGCGTGAAGGATTTCGCCATAGAGATCCAGCGCGCCTTGCAGGTCGCCCGCCTCCATCATCCCCTTCGCCTGGGCGAAGGCCTCCTCCAGAATGTCGTCGGGGCTGCCGGCGCCCGACGCCTTGGCCAGCTTGACCAGCTTTTCGATGAAGGCCTTCAACTCCGACTCGGGCTTGGCCCCCATGAAGCCGTCCACCGGACGCCCCTGGAAAAAGGCGTAGACGGCGGGAATCGACTGCACGCGCAGTTGCGAGGCGATCATCGGGTGCTGGTCGGTGTCGATCTTGACCAGCCGCACCGCGCCCTTGGCGGCGCGCACCAGCTTTTCGATGATCGGGCCAAGCTGCTTGCACGGGCCGCACCAGGGCGCCCAGAAATCGACGATGACGGGAACGTCGCGCGACGCCTCGATCACATCGACCATAAAGTCGCGGTCGGTGCTGTCCTTCACGACGTCGGAAGCGCCAGCGGGAGCGGGGGCGGCGGCGGACGCGGCGGCGGGCTTCGGGGCTTTGGCGGGCGGAATGGAGAACATGGCAGGTCGATTCCCGTTGATGTCGTCTGGACAGTCTGCGTCATAGATGAGCGCGCGCGGCCCGGCAGGCAAGCACTCTCGGCGCGCTGTGGCGCGTTAAGCCTCGTCGTCGGCTCCGCCGAAGGCGACGATGGCCGGTTCATGGCCGCAGGCGCGGATGAAGCGCAAAAGATCGTCGCGGTGGATCGCGGTGGTGCGGTCGTTGATGAGCGGGTGATAGTTCAGAATCTCATGCGCCATCATCGCTTCCTGCAACACCACCTTGACCCGGCGTTCGGTGTCGTTGACCAGCGCCAGCGGCGAGACCGAGCCGGGGCGGATGCCCAGATGGCTCCACAGCCGATCCGGCGAGGCGAAGGACAGCCGGGCCGATCCGATGGCCTTGTCCAACCGCTTCAGATCGACGCGCGCGTCCTCCAGCGCCACCACCAGCCAATGCTGGTCCTTCTTGTCCTTCAGGAACAGGTTCTTGCAATGGCCGCCATGCAGCGCGCCGCGCAGGATCTTGCTTTCCTCCACCGTGCGCAACGGCGGGTGGCTGTGGGTTGCGGCGGCGATGCCCAGCGCGGCGAGCCGCGCCAGCAACTCGTCCGGCGAGGTGGGCAAGGGAAGGTCCGGCGACGGAGCGTCCGTTGCGTCAGGGGTCGTGACGGTGTCCATGCCCCTTTTTAACGGCCCGACCGAAATTCGTCCAGTCGGCGAAAAAAAGTGAAACAAGACGCTTGCATTGCGCTCCGCGATCCGTATAGTCCGCCGCACGCCGCCGGTTGGACCGGACGCCGACGCGACAGCGACGGAACGGACCAAGCAGCGGATGCGGAGCGCGGGCGTAGCTCAGGGGTAGAGCACAACCTTGCCAAGGTTGGGGTCGAGGGTTCGAATCCCTTCGCCCGCTCCATTTTCTCTCAAAGACTTCGGTCTTGTGAGACTTGCAGGAAGACCGAGCGGAAACGCTGCGGTCTTTTTTGCGTTTTGGCGCGCGAACTCTTGAGCGCTTCTCAACGCCTGCCCCTCGCGTCTTGCTCTTCGGCCTGTCCCGAACACAGGATTTGGGAGAGAGCCACGCGGCCCCCTCCCCCATCATCCTTACGCGCCATACACCCGATCAAGGTCGGCGTCGGTGAAATGGTAGTCGGTCGAGCAGAACTGACAGGTCACTTCGACCCGCCCGTCGTCGATCTTCAACTCCTGCACCTCGGCGCGCGGCAGGCTGGCGAGCATCGTCTCCACCCGCTCGCGCGAGCAACGGCAGCCAAAGCGCAGGCCGTGCTCGTCATAGATCCGCACGCCATCCTCGTGGAACAGACGATAGAGCAGCGTGGACGCCGTCAGACCGACGTCCAGCATCTCGTCGCCGGTGACGCTGGACATCAGCGCCAGGGCGCGCACCCAATCCTCATCCTTCTCGGACGCCTGAACGCCCGGCTCCTGCGGCAGACGCTGAATCATCACGCCGCCCGCGCGCCAGCCGCCGGGCGTGCCGTCCGGGTTCACGGCGCGGTCCACCGACACCGACAGGCCGGTCTGGATCTGTTCCGATTGACGGAAATAATGCTGGACGCAATCGGTCAGCGTCTTGCCATACAGCTCGACGATGCCCTGATACCGATCCGTGTCCCCGCCTTGATCGACGGTGAAGGCGATGTAGCCCTTGCCGATCAACGCCGCCGCCGGGGCGATGTCCACGTCGCGCTCGGCCTTGGCCAGTTCCTCCGCGTCATACTGGGCGTAGGCGCGCACGTCGCCGACCGAGGTGACGTCGGCGACCAGCACCTTGATGGCGCCCTCGCCCTTGGTCTGAAGGGTGAAGATGCCCTCATATTTCAGCATGCTGGACAGCAGCACGGCGAGCGTCGCCGTTTCCGCCAGGATGCGGGCGACGCTGGACGGGTAATCGTGGCGCGTCAGAATCTCGTCGATGGCCGGGCCAAGCTTGACCATGCGGCCACGCAGGCGCGACGCCTCGATTTGAAAGGGCAGAACAAAGTCGTCGGCAAGCGGACGGACGGAAGGATCGTCCATGAAGGCATTCCTTGAGCAAAGACCGGGAAAAACGAGCGTCTGCGGCAAGATCGGAGCCGCGCGCCGCCAAATCAAGGGCGGCGGGGCTGACGCGCGCCCGGCGCAGCCCCTTTTTAGCCTTAAACTCCCTCTCCCGAAACGGGAGAAGCCTTGATGTCCCTCTCCCGCAAGCGGGAGAGGGAGGAAACAGGATGTCAGAGGGACTCGCCGATGCACCAGGCGAGGATCGCCTTTTGCGCGTGCAGGCGGTTTTCCGCCTCGTCCCACACCACCGAATGGCGACCGTCGATCACGCCGTCCGTCACCTCCTCGCCGCGATGGGCGGGCAGGCAATGCATGAACAGCGCGTCCTGGTGCGCCAACCCCATCAAGGCTTCGTTCACCTGATAGGGTTCCAGGATCGCCGCGCGCTCCTCGATGTCGGTGTTGTGCATCGAGGCCCAGGCGTCGGTGATGACGCATTCGGTCCCGCGCACGGCGTCTTCCGGCGAATCGGTGACGACCAGACGGCCCGTGCCCTCCGCCTTCGCCCAATCGAGCAAGGCCTGCGAAGGGCCATACTGCGCCGGGCAGGCCAGACGCAGCTCAAAATCAAAGCGCACGGCGGCGTGCGCCCAACTGACCGCCACATTGTTGCAATCGCCCAGCCACGCCACCGAACGCCCGGCGATGGGGCCGCGATGCTCCTCGAAGGTCATCAGATCGGCCATGATCTGGCAGGGGTGGGTCTGGTCGGTCAGGCCGTTGATGATCGGAATGCTGGCGTGCGCCGCCAATTCATGCACCCGCTCTTCGCCGGTCGTCCGCACCATGACAGCGTCGACGTAACGAGAGAGAACCCGCGCGGTATCGCCGATGGTCTCGCCCCGGCCAAGCTGCATGTCGTCGGGCTTCAGCACCACGACGCTGCCGCCGAACTGGCGCATCCCGACCTCGAACGACACGCGGGTGCGGGTCGAGGGCTTCTCGAAGATCAGCGCCAGGGTTTTGTCCTGGAACAGGCTGCGATACGCCGCCTTGTCCGCCTTGATGGCGACGGCGCGGTCCAGGATGTGGCGCAGGGTTTGGGTGTCGAGCCGATCAACATCCAGAAAATGGCGAACCTTGCTCATGCCGTCCACTCCCGCGCGGTCTGGTCGAGGATGGCGATCGCCTCGTCCACCTGCTGCTCCTCAATGATGAGCGGCGGCAGCAGACGAACGACGTTGTCGCCCGCCGGAACCGACAGCATGCCGTTGGCGCGCAGCTTGGCCACCACGTCGCCCACCGGCGGCGCGACCTTCAGGCCCAGCAACAGCCCCTGCCCGCGCAGCTCCAGGAAGAATCCCGGATGCTTGGCGATCAAATCCGTCAGACGGCCTTGCAGAATCCCGGAAATGCGCTGCACGCCATCCAGGAAACCGGGGGCCGTCACCAGATCCAGCACGGCGTTGCCGACGGCGGTCGCCAGCGGATTCCCGCCATAGGTCGAACCGTGCGTCCCGGCGGTCATGCCCGACGCCGCGCGTTCGGTGGCGAGGCACGCGCCCAGCGGGAATCCGCCGCCGATGCCCTTGGCCACCGCCATGACGTCCGGCGTGATGCCCGCCCATTCATGGGCGAACAGCTTGCCGGTGCGGCCCACGCCGGTTTGGATTTCGTCAAAGAACAGCAGCAGGCCGAACTCGTCGCAGACCTCGCGCAGGCCGCGCAGGAATTCGACCGAACCGGCGCGGATGCCGCCCTCGCCCTGGATCGGCTCGACGCAGATGCCGCCGGTTTCCGGGGTGATGGCGTTGCGCAGCTCGTTCAAATTGCCGAACGCCACTTGATCGAAGCCGTCGAGCAGCGGCCCGAATCCCTTCACCAGCTTTTCCTGCTTGGCGGCGGAGATCGAGGCCAGCGTGCGGCCATGGAAGGCCTGCTCGAAGGTGATGATGCGGGTCTTTTGCGGGTTGCCGTTCTCGTAATGGTACTTGCGCACCACTTTGGCCCCGCACTCCCACGCCTCCGCGCCCGAATTCGTGAAGAACACAGTGTCGGCGAAGGTCAGTTCGGTCAAACGCTTGGCGAGGCTTTCCTGCCCGGCGACCCGGAACAGATTGGAGGTGTGCCACACCTTGTGGGCCTGCTCGGTCAGCGCCTTAATCAGGTAAGGATGCGCGTGGCCCAGCGCCGTCACCGCCACGCCGGCGGCGAAATCCAGGAATCGTCGCCCATCGGTCGCGTAGAGATACGGACCTTCGCCGCGCTCGAACACAACATCGGCGCGCGCGTATGTGGGCATAACGACGGGAATCACGGCTCTGGCCTCCCAAAACAGAAAAACCCGGCGAGCATTGTACCCGCCGGGAACCTGGCAAATATCCGGGGAACGATAGGTTCTGTCAACGGATAGCAGCGACAACAGGGGATAGCAGCAACGACAGGGCTGGAATTCCCCCGCGTCACGCCTTCAACTTGTAACCTGTTTTAAACATCCTCAAGGCCAACCACCACAGACCGGCGTTGACCCCGGCCATGACGATCACGCCCAGCCACAGCGCCCCGTCGGCCCGCCCGACAAAGCCGTACCGGAAGCCGTCGATCATGTAAAAGAACGGGTCGGCGTGGGCCACCCACCAAAAGACGCCGGGCAGCGAATCCACCGAATAGAAGGTGCCGGACAGGAAGGACAGGGGCGTGACGACGAAGTTGGTGACGGCGGCGATGTTGTCGAACTTCTCCGACCAAACGCCGCCGATCAACCCCAGCAGCGACAGCAGCATCGACGCCATCAGCGCGTGAAACAGGACGAATCCCGGATGGGGCATGTGCAGCGGCACGAAACACCAGATCGCCAGCCCCGTCACCAGCCCGACCAGCAGGCCGCGCGTGACGCCGCCAAAGACAAAGCCGCTGACCAGCTCCATCGGCGACAGCGGCGGCATCAGGATGTCCACGATGTTGCCCTGCACCTTGGCGATCACCACGGAGGAGGAGGTGTTGGCGAAGGCGTTCTGCACCATCGCCATCATCATCAGGCCGGGCGCCAGGAACTCCAGATAGGGCACCTCGCCAACCGTGCGCACCGCCGCGCCCAGCGACAGGGCGAAGACCGCGTAATAGAGCAGCGTCGTCACCACCGGCGCCCAGACGGTTTGCTGGTGCACCTTGACGAAGCGCCGCACCTCGCGGGCGTACAGGGTCCACAAACCGATCCAGTTGACGGGACCGACGACGCGCGGCATGGGAGGAAGGGGATGAGTCATCGCTTCACGATTCACAAAAGGACGGCGGACTTTACGGCCCACCGGCCCGCCGGGCAACCGCCACCACCGCAAGGACAGCCATGACCCGCGACAATCCGCCTCGCCGCCAAACTGGCCCGACCGCCAAGCCGGTCAAGCGGGTGACGCCGCAATATCTGGAAAATTCGGCCCTGCATTATCTGGAGCGATTCGCCAGCTCCACCGCCAATCTGCGCAGCGTGCTGATGCGCAAGGTCCAACGCTCCGCCCAGGCTTACGGCGACGATCCCGAGGAGGGCGCGGGTTGGGTGGACGCGTTGATCGAACGCTACGTCCGCGCCAATCTGCTGAACGACGACACCTACGCCCAGATGCGGACGGAAAGCCTGCACCGGCGCGGCGCGTCCACCCGCGCCATCGCGCAAAAGCTGGCGGCCAAGGGCATCAACCGCGACGGTGCCGACAAGGCGCTGGACACGCTGCGGGAGGATGTTGGGCCGAATGTGGATCTGACGGCGGCGCTGGCGCTGGCCAAACGGCGGCGACTCGGCGTCTACCGGCTGCCCGAAGCCCGCGCGGCGCACCGCGACAAGGACATGGCGGCTTTGGGCCGCGCCGGATTCGGTTATGACGTCGCCCGCCGCGTGGTCGACGCCGAGGATCCGGCGGATCTGCTGGACGAATGATCCGAAGACAGCGTGATCCAGAAACGACGAAACGCGCGATCTCCTTATCGGAAATCGCGCGCCGCTCTCGACCGGGAGTCGGATTCGTCCTGTGGGCGCCCTAAAACCTGTCTCAACGGGGATGCAGGCATCCCCGCCTTAGCGCGCCGCCAAAAACCAGGGGATCAGGCGGCGGCCTGAGCCTTCTCCTGGGCCTTGGCGATGCGGCGCTTGGCGCGACGGGCGTCGTCGCTCAGCACCGCGTCCTTCGCGTCGAGCAGGAAGGCGTCGAGGCCGCCCTTGTGCTCGATCGAGCGGATCGCGTGGACCGAGAGACGCAAACGCACCAGCGAACCCAGAGCGTCGCTCAGCAGCGAGGTGTCCTGGAGGTTCGGCTGGAAGCGGCGACGATTCTTGTTGTTGGCGTGGCTGACGTTGTTGCCAAACTGCGTGCCTTTGCCAGTCACGGAGCACCGACGTGCCATCGGACTAATCCTTTACTTGAACAAATGAAACCCGGTGACGGGCGGTACGCCGCCCGAAGGAGGCCGCTATATAGTCGAACAAAACAGGGGTCGTCAAGAACGGATCCGCGAGAACAAGCCAGAGAATCGGCAGACACCCCAGAGTCGAACCGCAAGCCGTCTCTCAACAACGCCAAGAGACGGCGACGCGGTGGACTTCGTTCAACGTTGGGCGCCGGTCCGACCCGCCGGACGACCGCCGACGCGGCGCTGCGGGCCAGCCTTGACCGGCGGCTTGGCGGCGACGGGGGCCGGGGCCTCCGGGGCGGCGGCCTCGACGGTCTCGGCCGGGGCGGCGTCCACCGGAGCGGCTTTGGCGACCGGAGCGACCTCAACCGCCGGAGCGGCTTCAACCGGGGCCTCGACGGGGGCCTCAACCGGCGCCTCGACAACCGCCACCGGGGCCGGAGCCTCCGGGGCGACGGCCTCAACGACCGGCGCGGGGGCCTCAACGACGACAGGCTCAACGACCGGAGCCTTGACCACCGGCGCTTCCACAACCGGAGTCTCGACGACCGGCGTCTCGACGACCGGGGCCTTAACCTTCGCCGGGGCTTCCGTCTTCGCGACCACGACCACCGGCTTCACCAGGACCGGGCCGGACTTGGCGGCCACGGTCACGTTGGCGACTGGGAGGGCGGCGCCCGGAAGGATGGCGACCTCGGCGGCGATCTTGGCCGACACGTCCAGGAAGCCCTGCACGCCTTCGGTCACGCGGGCTTGGGTCGTGTTCAGCCATTCGCGGTGCAGCGCCGCCAGATCGGCGGGCGAGCGGACCTTGCCGAACTCGCCAGCCAGACGGCCAGCGTCGTTGACCGAGGCGGTGACGCCGTCGAACCAGCGGCGGTAGCCGTCCTGCACCAGCCCGGCGACGCGGGCCGACTTGGCGGCGGTGGTTTCGGCGTTGGATTTGGCGAGCGAACCGGCTTGGCTGAACAGGCCGAAGAAATTGGCGGTCATGGCGCGTTGTCTCCCGTGGACGAATCAGTGTGGCGGAAACGGAAAGGCCGCTCCGGCAAACCCCAGGAGACTGCGGGCAACCGTTCGCCCAAGCGTCTTTGGCAGACGCTCCTTTCCCGCCTTTGCCAAACTAAACCCATGGGCGTTGCGGCGCAACGAAAATGTTGCGGTGCAACATAAGCGGTTTGGCCTAGAATCCGCCCAATCGTTAGGGGACCGCCGACTCGCCCAGAAAACTCCCCAGCAGCGCGCGCGCCGCCGTGGTCGGGATCATCGCGCCCGCCGTGACGTCTGCCTCGAGTCGCGCCAGATCGGCGCGCACCGCCGGGTGAGCGCGGAAACGGTCGATCAGCGTTTCGCGAATCTCGCTCCACAGCCAGGCGCGCGCTTGATCGGCCCGCCGGGTCGCGCGCTGGCCGTTGGCCTGGGTGATCGCCTTGTGCTCGCCGATCGTGTCCCAAATAGCGTCCACCCCGTTCTTGTGAACCGCCGAACAACTCAACACCGGCACCCGCCAATCGCCGTGGCGCAGCAGGGTCAAAGCGTGGCGGTAATCGGCCACCGTGTGGCGCGCGGTGGCGGCCAGATCGCCGTCGGCCTTGTTGACGACGACCAGATCGGCCAACTCGACGATGCCCTTCTTGATGCCCTGCAACTCGTCGCCGCCAGCGGGCAGCAGCAGCAGCATGAACAGATCGACCATGTCGGCAACGGCGGTTTCCGATTGGCCGACGCCCACCGTCTCGACGACGATGACGTCAAAGCCCGCCGCCTCGCAAATCAGCATCGCCTCGCGCGTGCGCCGCGCCACCCCGCCCAGCGTCGCTCCGGCAGGCGAGGGGCGGATGAAGGCGTTCGCCTCGCGCGACAGATCGACCATGCGGGTTTTGTCCCCCAGGATCGAACCGCCGGTGCGTTGCGACGACGGATCGACCGCCAGCACCGCCACCTTGTGGCCCAAACCGATGACATGCAGCCCGAACGCCTCGATGAAGGTCGATTTCCCCACCCCCGGCACGCCGGAAATGCCCAACCGCACCGAATTCCCGGTGAAGGGCAGCAACGCCGCCAACAGCGCCTCGGCGGTGGCGCGGTGATCGGCGCGGGTCGATTCGATCAACGTAATGGCGCGGGCCAACGCACGGCGATCCCCGGCGCGAACGGCTTCGGCAAGATGGGTCGGGTCGGATTCACGGAAGTCGGACATGGTCGGGTCGGCAGCCACAGCGGTGATCGTCATCATCCCGCCACCCTACCCGCGCCCGCGCCCCGGATAAAGCCCTTGGGTTGGAGACGGGCGGGACCGATGGCGCTCCTTGGGTGAGGCGGGGAATTGCGAAGGGTGTTTTGTGACACCGATGAACACAGATAAACACAGATGGACGCGAATTAGCGCTTGGATTTGCCGTTTCAGCACGATGCAGAAAAAGAATGTTTTATTAATAAAAAATATCGCGAACACATCCGCGCAGATCACGGCAGGCATCACCAGAATCGGCTCCGTTTATCTTTCTTCATCTGTGTTTATCTGTGTTCATCGGTGTCAAAAAATCCCCCCTCACATCGCCACGACCTCCGGCAAGGCCTCCGCCACCGGAACCACGCCTTGGCTCGCGTCCTGCTGGCGGGTCCACAGCGCGGCGTAGGCGCCGCCAGCGGCCAACAATTCGGCATGCCGACCGCGCTCGATCACCCGACCGCCGTCCAGCACCAGGATTTCGTCGGCGTCGATCACGGTGGACAGGCGATGGGCGATGACCAGCGTGGTGCGGCCCCGGCTGACTTCACGCAGGTTGGCTTGGATCTCGCGTTCGGTGTGGGTGTCCAGCGCGCTGGTGGCCTCGTCGAACAGCAGGATCGCCGGGTTCTTCAGGATGGTGCGGGCGATGGCGACGCGCTGCTTTTCGCCGCCCGACAGCTTCAACCCGCGCTCCCCCACCATCGTCTGATAGCCGTCGGGAAGCCCCATGACGAATTCGTGGATATGGGCGAGCCGGGCCGCCTGCTCCACCTCCGCCGGGCTGGCGCCGGCGCGGCCATAGGCGATGTTGTAAAAGACGGTGTCGTTGAACAGAACGGTGTCCTGCGGAACGATGCCGATGGCCCCGCGCAACGAGGTCTGCGTCACGTCGCGGATGTTCTGGCCGTCGATCAAAATCCGCCCGGCGTTGACGTCGTAGAAACGGAACAGCAAGCGGCTGATTGTTGATTTCCCGGCGCCGGACGGTCCGACGATGGCGACCGTCTTGCCCGCCGGAACCGTGAAGCTGACGCCCTTCAGGATTGGACGGCGCGGGTCATAACCGAACTCCACCCCCTCGAACCGCAGCTCCGCCCCATCCACCGCCAGAGCGGGCGCGCCCGGCGCGTCGGCCACCTCGCGGTCCACCCCCAACAGCGTCACCAGGGATTCAATGTCGGTCAACGACTGCTTGATCTCGCGATAGACGACGCCGAAAAAGTTCAGCGGCTGGTAAAGCTGCAACAGATAGGTGTTCACCAGCACGAAATCGCCCAGCGACATGGTTCCCTGCACGATCCCGTTGGCCGCCATGCCCATCACCACCGCCAACCCGACCGAGATGATCGCGGATTGGCCAACGTTCAGCAGGGACAAGCTTTGCTGGCTGCGCACCGCCGCCTTTTCATAGGATTGCAGGGCGCTGTCGTAACGCCGCGCCTCATGCTCCTCGTTGCCGAAATATTTGACCGTCTCGAAATTCAGCAGGCTGTCGATGGCCTTGGTGTTGGCCGTGCTGTCGGTGTCGTTCATCAGGCGGCGGAACTTGATCCGCCATTCCGACACGAAGAAGGTGTAAAGGATGTAGCCCGCCACCGTGACAAAGGTGGCCAGCGCGAACCAGCCGCTGAACAGGCTCCACAGCACGCCGCAGACCAGCGCGATTTCGACCAGGGTCGGCACGATGGAAAACAGCGTGTAACGCAACAGCGCTTCAATCGCCCGCGTCCCGCGCTCCAGCGAACGGGTCAGCCCGCCCGTCTGGCGTTCCAGGTGAAAGCGCAGCGACAGCCCATGCAAATGGCGGAACACCGACAGGGCGACGCGTCGGATCGTCCGCTGCGCCACGGTGGCGAACACCGCGTCGCGCAGTTCGGCGAAGACCAGCGAGACGACTCGGGCCAGACCATAGGCGAGAATCAGCCCCAACGGGATGGTCAGAACCGCATTGGCGCCGCCACTGGCCCCCACCCCGCCAGCCGCCATACCGGGAGTCAGCGCGTCGATGGCCTGTTTGTAGAAAATCGGGATGAAGAGGTTGGCGACCTTGGCCCCAATCAACAGCAGCATGGCGGCGACCACGCGCAGCCGGGTTTCCAGCGAATCGCGCGGCCAGATGTAAGGAACCAGGGAGCGAACCACCCCCAGATCACCCAGGTTGCTGGACTGAAAGGGGCTTTTGTCGGGCGTGGATGGCAGGCTGCGGCGCATGGATCGGCAATCATATGTTCGGAGGTTCGGAAACGCGGCGACGCGCATCCCCTAACCTAGACGCCCCACGCCCATCGTCAAAGGCCGCGCGTTCGTTTCGCTGCGGCCCCATTCCGCCTCCCCATCCGTTGGTTTTGCGAAACGGTCATGGAACAACTCTTGGCAACGAACTGGAAACCTTCTTACCCTACTGTCGTCCTCGCATCGCAGCGCGCCCCGAACCGCAGATCAAGGCATCACCGATCATGCAAAACGCCACTTTCGCCGGACGTTTCAAGGTGGGAACCCGCATTTACAGCGGCTTCCTGCTGATCCTCGCCCTTCTTGGGCTGGTCGCGGTGTTCGGCGTCCGCGCCTTGACCGATGTGGAGGTCGGGTTTGGCCGCTATTCGACCATCTCCACCAACTCGCTCCGGCTGAGCGAGGTGAACGGCGACGTCTCCGACATGCGCCGCAGCGTGGTGAACTACTCCTTCACCGGCCAAAATTCGCTGATCGAGCCAATCCGCGCTCACTTGAAGGGCCTCGCCGTCAAGCTGCGCGAAAACCGCGACGCCGCGCTGGATCCCGGACGCCGCGCCAACATCGAGCGGATGCTCCAGCTTCTGGACGGCTACAGCGCCAATTTCGCCAAGCTGGTCGAGGTTCGTGAACGGCGCGACGCCCTGGTCGACAAGGAACTGAACCCGGCCGGCACCAAGGCGCGGGAGGCGATCAGCCAGATGATCGCCAGCGCCATGACCGACAGCGACCCGGAATCGGCGGCGACTTCGGGGCTGGCGATGGAAAAGCTGATGCTGGCGCGGATCAGCGCCCAGCGTTTCCTCAATGATCCGAGCCAAAAATTCATCGACGAGGCGAAAGGTCGGAACGACATCCTCCGCGCCACCATCGCCACTCTGGCGGAACGCCAGACCAACCCGGCGCGCCGGAAACTGGCGGAGGACGCGGCCCAACAAAGCGGCCGATACCTCGACGCCTTCACGCGCCTTGTCATGTCCGTCAACGACGCCCAGGCGCTGGCCTTCGGCGTGATGCCAGCCGAAGGCGAGGAGTTCGCCACCCTGGCCACGAAAACCCTGGCGTCGCAGACCGAATCGCGCCAGCAGGTTCAGGACGAGATGCACGCCAGCATGGAGCGCACCATCGCGCTCGTCACCGGGATTGCTGGCGGCGCCTTCGCCTTTGGCCTGCTGGTCGCCTTCCTGACCGCGCGCTCCATCGTGCGCCCCGTGGTCCAGATGACCGGCGCGATGACCGATCTGGCGGCGGGCGATCTGACCATCACGGTTCCGGCCCAAGACAATCAGGACGAAATCGGCCAGATGGCCAAAGCCGTCCAGGTCTTCAAAGACAACGCCGTCGAGAAAAAGCGGATGGACGAGGCGGAGCGCGAAAGGCTGGAAGCCGAACGCCGCGCCGCCGAGGCGCAGCGCGCCCGCGAACAGGCCATCGGCGAGGAAATCGCCACCCTGATCGACGCGGTGTCGAAGGGCGATCTGGAGCGCCGGATCGATCTGGCGGGCAAGGACGGCTTCTATCGGACCATGTCCGAGGGCGTCAACCGCCTGACCAACACCGTGCAAAGCGTGATCGCCGATCTGGGCGAGGTGCTGAGCGCGCTGGCCCAGGGCGATCTGAACCGCCGCGTCACCAGCGACTATCACGGCGCCTTCCAGCAGGTGAAGACCGACGTCAACGCCACCTCGGTCAAGCTGGCTGAGATCGTCGGCGACATCACCGCCGCCGCCGAGACCATCGCGTCGGCCTCGGCCGAGGTGTCGCTTGGCTCGTCGGACCTTGCGGAGCGGACGGAGCAGCAGGCCAGCAGCCTGGAGGAAACCGCCGCCAGCATGGAAGAGCTGGGGGCCACCGTGCGCTCGAACGCCGAGAACGCTCAACGCGCCAACGTCATGGCCGCTGACGCCCGCACCGCCGCCGAATCGGGCGGCGGCGTCGCCGGATCGGCCATCGAGGCGATGCGCCGGATCGAGAGTTCCAGCCGCAAGATCACCGACATCATCGGCGTCATCGACGAAATCGCCTTCCAAACCAATCTGCTGGCGCTGAACGCAGCGGTGGAGGCCGCCCGCGCGGGCGACGCCGGGCGCGGCTTCGCCGTGGTGGCGCAGGAGGTCCGGCAACTGGCCCAGCGTTCCGCCCAAGCCTCGAAAGAGATCAAGGGCCTGATTATGGACAGTGACGCCCAGGTCAAGGACGGCGTCGATCTGGTGAAGAAGGCGGGCGACGCCTTGGGCGGCATCGTGTCGGGCGTCCATCAGGTGGCGACGCTGATTTCCGAAATGGCCTCGGCTTCGGCGGAACAGGCGACCGCGTTGGATGAGATCAACGCGACCGTCGCCAGCATGGACGAGATGACCCAGAAGAACGCCGCTCTGGTTGAGGAAACCACCGCCGCCGCCCAGGCGATGAGCGGACAGGCCAGCGACCTGAAGGGGCTGATCGGCTTCTTCAAGCTGGAGGGCGCCGCCCGCGCCACCGCCGCGCCGACGCGGACCGCCATCCATCACGCCCCGGCCCTGCACCGCGCGGTGGCCCCCACCCGTCCGGTCCCGGTCCGCAGCGCCGCCAAGCCCGCTCCGGCAGCCAAGCCGGTCGCTCGCCCCGCCCTGCGTCCGGTGGCCAGCGCCCCCGCCGCCGCGCCCAACCAAAGCACGGTGCTGAAACACAGCGTCAGCGACGACGATGATTGGAAGGAGTTCTGATCGCGCGGGTGTCCGCCGCAGGGCAATCGCTTGAACCATTGAGTGCTGATAAAGCCCCTCTCCCTTGACGGGAGAGGGGTTGGGGTGAGGGTGGCAAAGCGACCTCCCGGCCCATGGCCGGGCTGCCCCCCCTCATCCCAACCCTTCTCCCGCAAGGGGAGAAGGGCTTTCATGGATGTGGAAGCGTTCGAGCGATTGCCCTGGTGTCCGCCGGACGCCCTTGCCCGCGTCCGGCGGACACCCGCGCCGATCCTTGCGCCGTTTTCACCACCGGACGCCTTACGAATCCTGCCCGCGCTGCTGCGCCAGAGCCATGGCGAACACGCCATTGCCAACCGACCAGTCCGAATAGTCATTTTCGTGGACGAAAATGAACAGATCGCGCGGCGACACCCCCGCCGCCGCCTCAAGATTGGC
Source organism: Azospirillum cavernae (assembly GCF_003590795.1). GTDB lineage: Bacteria > Pseudomonadota > Alphaproteobacteria > Azospirillales > Azospirillaceae > Azospirillum > Azospirillum cavernae. The sequence continues at coordinate 1,158,464 of NZ_QYUL01000002.1, read as the reverse complement.
GGCGATCCGCGCGTACAAATCCCGCTTCATCGCGTCGCTGCGCCCCCGCCGCATGGTGATCTCCACCACCACCAGTTGGTCGGAACGGGCGATCCCATTGAACCGCCGGTCATAGAAAAAATCATCCGGGTCATAGCCGGACACCAGATTGAACAGCTCGTCAGCGGGCATGCCGATGGCGTCCACCAAGGCCCGGTGAATCCCATCGACGATGGCCCGCTTGCGGTCCTGAGGGGTGTCTTTGTGAATGGCGGTGCGGACAAACGGCATGACGACCTCTTGACGGACTTGGGGAAACCGCTCGGCGTCAACCGCGCTGGCCCTCGCTGTTTAGGAAGAATCGCGGGGCGGCATAAGCGATTTCCCCGCCCATCCTATGTGCGGTAAACTCACAGAATGAAACGCCGCCTTCCCTCCCTGAACGCCTTGCGCGCCTTCGAGGCCGCCGCCCGCCTGGGCCGGATGAGCGCGGCGGCGGACGAGTTGGCCGTCACTCACGGCGCGGTCAGCCGCCAGATCCGCCATCTGGAAGAGGTCTTGGGCGTTCCCCTGTTCGCCGGTTCAAAGGCGAGGCCCACGCTGACCGACGCCGGTCGGGCGCTGTTGCCCGGCCTGACCGACGGTTTCGACCGGATGGACGCCGCCGTCCGCGCCTGCGTGGACGCCGACGGCGCGACCCTTGACGTGTCCTGCCTCAGCACCTTCCTGATGCGCTGGTTGATCCCCCGCCTGCACCGCTTCAACGCGGCCAACCCCGGCATCGACGTGCGGCTGCGGGCCGCCGATCAAGCCGTGGACATCGACCGCGAACGCTTCGACGTCATCATCACGGTGGACGAGTCGCCGTCCGCCGCCACGCCGCCCGCAACGCTGACGCTGTTCGCCGAGATGTTGGGGCCGGTGGCGGCTCCGGCCTTGCTCCCCGCCCCGTCGCCCGATGGGGCGGCGGACCTGCGGCCCCTGCCCGTGCTGCACACCAAGACCCGGCGCAACGCCTGGGCCATGTGGTCCGCCGCCGCCAACCTCCCGCCGCCCGATCCCGCCCGAATCTCCACCGAGTTCGAACATTACTATTACACCCTGGAAGCCGCGCTGGCCGGGCTGGGGGTCTGCGTCGCGCCCTGGCATCTGGTCGCCGACGACGTGCGCAGCGGGCGTCTGCTGGCCCCCTGCGGCTTTCACGCCAGCGGTTACGTCTATGTCGCCCAATGGCGGCGGCGCAACCGGAAGACCGAACGATTCTGCGCGTGGTTGGCGGAGGAGGCGGCGGCCATCGCCGCCGCGCCGCAGGCTTTCCCACCCCCGGCGGATCTGCCAAACTCTTAACGGAACGCTGGCGATTGGAATGGTCCAATCCGACCTGCGTTCCCTCAAGCCCTGGTTCGGAGCCGCCCTGATGACCCGCTTGCTTCTCGCCCTGTCCATGGCCACCGTCACGGCCTGTCTGCTGGCCGGTTGCGGCGTCGTCAGCGGAGCGGCCAGCGTCGCCGGAACCGCCGTCAGCGTCACCGGGTCGGCAGTCAGCACAGCCGCCGACATCGTCACCGCGCCAATCCGCTGATCCGCTGATTTGTTTTCCCGTAAAGCCTGAGTCTGCGCCCATGTTCACCTACGACCTCGCCCACTGGTCCGCCTTTCTCGCGGCGGCGGCCCTGCTGAACCTGTCGCCGGGACCGGACATGGCGTTCATCCTGGGCCACACGGTCAAGGGCGGGGCGCGGGCGGGGACCGCCGCCATGCTGGGGATTTGGACCGGGGCCTTCGGCCATGTCCTGCTCGCCGCGCTGGGCCTGTCGGCCATCGTCGCGGCGTCGGCCCTGGCCTTCTCCGTCGTCAAATGGGCGGGGGTGGCTTATCTGCTGTGGATCGGCCTTCAGGCCTTGCGCTCAAAAGGCGGCGCGTTCCTCGCCGAGTCGGCGGAAGTAAAACAGGCGGGCGGCGTCGATCTGTGGGCGGTTTACCGGCAGGGCGCGTTGATCGACCTGCTGAATCCGAAGGTCGCCATTTTCTTTTTGGCTTTCCTGCCGCAATTCGTCGTCGCGGGGGCCGGGCCGGTGTGGGCGCAATTGCTGCTGCACGGCGTGCTCATCATCGCCGTCGCCGCCGTGATCGAACCGCCGCTGGTTCTGTTGGGCGACCGCGTCACCGCCCGCCTGCGCCACAGCCAGCGTCTGGCCCTGTGGCTGGACCGGACGCTGGGGGCGCTGTTGATCGGGCTTGGCCTGCGGCTGGCCGTGACGGAGCGCTGACGGAAAAACCGCCGCGCGTTCAGTCGATCAGATCCTCGACCTCGCGGATCCGACCATTGTCGATCATGAACTGCACCAGTTCGGGCCGCTGCCGCCCCAGCGTCAGGTGACGGGCGCGGGCGGCGGCGATCAGATCGCCGTCGCGGCCCAGAAGGGCGTCGGCGAACTCGATCATCCGCAGATTGGGCCAAGCTTTGCTTCGGATCGCCGCGACAGCGGCCATCGCCTCCGCCGCCGGACGTTCGGGACGGGCCTGAACCAAAATCATCGTCAGCGCCGCCGTGGAGCGGGAAATGCCCGCGTGGCAATGGACCAGCAGATGGCGGCACTCCACCGGCTCGGCCAGCAGATCGCGGCCAAAAGCCAGGATGCGCTCAACGTCAGCCTTCTCCGGGGCGATCTGCCCGCGCGTCAGGTCGATGATGTCGTTGAAGCGCAGCTCCAAGCGCTGATGCTCGCCATAGGCGCCGAAGGCCGTCGGTTCCGGGTGGTCGGGGTCGAGGATCGACAGGACATGGCTGACCCCGGCGGCGCCGAAGCCCTCCAACTCGTCAAGGCCGCAGACGGTCAAACCGAAGGGAACAAAATCGCTGGCCATGATGCTCTCTCTTGCAGGCTCATCCGAAACAGCGCGCCGCAACCGGAACGCGGCGGGGAAGCGGGCCGACATTGGACGCGCCCAACCCGCCCGCCGTCAACCGGGGAACCGTTTGTTCACAGACAATTCATCCCCCCGGCCTCACGCCGTCTCAGCCGACCTCGTCACCGTCCGGCGCGGCCTCGGGCGCCGTCGGACCGGGGCGCGGGCGCGGCGTCCGGACCTTCTTCAGCAGCAGGGCGAAGGGCTTCAACGCCCGATCCATGATCGTCGGGTCGGCCTCCAGCCGCGACAGCAGGAAGGCGCTCGCCTCCAGCGTCGACACGCTGTCGCGGCGCGGCTCCTTGCGGGCCTGCCCATACAGCGAGGTGAAGTTGGGGTTCAGCACGACGCGGCGGCATTTCAGCAGCCACGCGTTGCGCCACCACAGGGTCTTGGCCTGGCTCCAAGTGCCGTCCAGCACAATGACGCCCTCCAAACCGCCCAGCACCGAGTCGCTGTCCTTTTGCGGCGCGCCGGATTTGTCGACCACAGCCACCTCCCGCGTCGCCTTCGGCGCGTCGGCTTTGACCGGGCCGAGATACAAGACGCCCCAGCGCTTGTAATCCACCTCATGCCCCAGAATGCGTTTCAGATTCGGCCAGCTCAACCCCACCTTTAGAGCGGAGTTGGGGAACTGGAGATGGGCGATCTGCGCCGTTCCCAAATTTTCGCGTTTTTCCTGCGGGTGTTGCAAAACGAGAAGGAAAGTGCGAGTCCGAATCGGCTCCACCGCCTCGCAAACGCACAAATGCTGAAGCTTTAGGCAAGTGGGGCAGGTTTCAGGGGCGATGGTGCTGTGCATGGGTCGAGCGCGATCCTTGAGAACAAAAGCAGCCGCAGGTCTGGGCTGAGGCGACTATGGGTTGGAATGGCGCGGAAGGGAACCACATCTCATCACCGGCGCGGCAAAAGCACAGCATCGCCTTTATCGGGCCGGGGCGACGTCCCCCAGTCCGCATAAACCTTTTGTAGAGGATTGCTCGTGTGTCATGGACTCGTGTGACGCAAATCACGGCTGGCCTGGAACTTGCGAGTTACGGTTCCAGGCAAACAGGACGGGGAAAACCAAGCTCGACCACAGGGTCGATCCCGGACTTTCCCCGGCGCTCAAAAGGAGACCTGCCATGCTGCCCGCACATTTGGCCGACCGCTTGTTGAAGCAGCGCCGCGACGCGGACACTGCGGAGTTCGCCCGGCAACTGCCGCTCCACGCGGAGGATCCCCGCTGGTTGACCGACCCGGAAGACGAGTCCGTGGCGGCTCGCCGCGAACCGGATTGGACCAACCGCTACTGAGCGGCAGGCGTCCGCGCTTGGTCGGAACGGTCGCCGTCGCACGTCGGACGGCGGTCGGTTTGTCCCGTCTCCAACAAACCGACCCGACAACAAACCGACCACAAAAAAACACCCCGGCCTGACAGCCGGGGCGTTCTTTTTTCAACCCTATCCCTGCGCCCGTCAGCGGGTCTGCTGGATCGCCGACAGATGCCAGGCGCCGCCCAGCGGACGGACGAAGGTCCACAGCTCCGTCGCCTCGGACGGGCGGCTGGCGTCGCCCTCCACCACGCGGCCCGACGCGCGGTCCAGCGTGACGTCGATCAGCGAGAAGCGCATCGCCACCGTGGCGTATTCGACGTTGCCCTCGCGCCAGGCTTCCGACAAATCGCCCTGCAACAGCGCGACGTCCGACACCTTGTTGACGACGCCCTTGGCCTTGTTGTCGGCCAGATCGCCGCTGAAATAAGACAGCATTTCCGGCGTCGCCAGACGGTTCAGCTCATCGAGGTCCTCACGGCCATAGGCGGTTTGAACGCCGACCAGCAGCCGCTCGAACGCTTCATAATCCGCAGGCTGCACGCCGATCTCGTCGGGCTGGCGCGACGCGGCGCGGCCGGTCGAACCACCTCCAAGCGAACCAGCGCCCAGCGGGCCGCCGCCTTGCTGCGGGTTGAAACCGGCCTCCGTCGCGTCGCGATTGAGCGGGCCGCCGGCATAAGCCGGGGTGGCCCCCAGCGGCGCGCCCGACGCGCGGGCGGAACGGTTGCGGAAGAACCCCACCGCCAAACGCACCAGGAGGGCGACCACGGCGATCTGAAGGATGAAACCGAGGATTCCGGCGAAGCTGCCCAACCCCTCGAAGAAACCGCCGCCGAACAGCATCGCGCCGATGCCCGCGCCAATCAGACCGCCCATGAGGCCGGACATAAAGCCGCCGCCCCGGAAGAAACCGCCGGATTGGGCCGGAGCCGCCGCCGGAGCGGTCGGACGCTGCGCGCCGGGCTGAGCGGCCGGGGCGGCGGTGCGCTCCATCGGGGCCGCCGTGCTCGGCGCCGTGTTGGTGGCCGCCGGGGCGCTGGTGGTGCGCTCCCCACGGCTGCCGGACGACGTGCTTTTCGCGGCGCGGGCGTCAGCGCTTCCCGCCGACAGCGCCATCATCAAAGCAACCGCCACGGCGGTCAAACGCCGTGCGCCCGACGCTGAAACGCCGCTGGTCGGCACAACAGACGTCGGGGAAACGGTGGTAGGTCGGGTGTTCTCAGTCATGATCGCAGCAACCATCAGGTCTAGGGATGCGTCTGCACATGGGGATGCCCGCGCGTCCCTTGAAGGGGGGTATGTCGGATTTTCCGGCACCGGACCAAAGAGCATGGTCTCGGTGACAGAATCATTTCAAATCGACCGATTTCATCCTGCCCCGCGACGCCGCCGCGTTTCAGGCGACGCGCCGCCCCGCGTTCGCGCGCTCCCACTCCCACACAACAGATGGTTGACTGGCGTTGGCCGCGCCCGGCGGGCTGGCCGTTTGGGCGGATGGCGCGGCGACCGCCAACCAAGCGCGACGCCGCGCCGCCATCTGCAAACGGCAATCGCGCGAGCAATAGCAGGGAGTCGGCCCGCGCGCCGACAGGCGGACAAAGGGTCGCCCACAGCAGGCGCAATAGAGATTGTTCATGATGGTCCTCCCATGGGTGAGGCGCCGCTCGCCGCGACCATCCCGGACATTCCCCTCAGCGAAAGGGCCGAGGGCCGTGACGGCGGTCTTCTTTTTGTCTTGCGTATATTCTGATTTTCTTTTGGATCGAACGCGACTCGCCAAACCGCATAGACGCAGACGCACAATGACCGCCCCGGCTGGGTTTCCCCCGGGTTGGCCCTTGATATCCTTTCAAAAGAAACGATCACGGCGGCCCGGCGCGTCACTTCGCCGCTGACCCGGATTCGACGGGCGGCCCCCCACCAACCGCCGGTTCCGCTTTCAACCCGCCGCCATTCGCCTTACATCCAAACAGCCCCTTCCCCATCCGAGGCACGAGAGATGAGCTTGTCGCGCGTTGGCGCCTTCCTGAAAACCGAAAGCGCCAGCGGCGTGGCTCTTATGATCGCGGCGGCGCTGGCCCTGATCCTGGCCAACTCCCCCGCCGCGCCGTTGTACGAGGCGGCGCTCGCCATGCCCGTCACCATGACGGCGGGCGGGGTCGGCTTGGACAAGCCGCTGATCCTGTGGATCAACGACGGCTTGATGGCGATCTTCTTCCTGCTGGTCGGGTTGGAGATCAAGCGCGAGGTCTTGCAGGGCGAGCTGTCGAGCCGGGCCAAGGCGATGCTGCCCGGCATCGCCGCGCTGGGCGGCATGGCGGCCCCGGCCCTGGTCTATTGCGCCTTCGCCCAGAACGAGCCGGGGGCGTTGCAGGGCTGGGCCATTCCGGCGGCGACCGACATCGCCTTTGCCGTCGGCGTTCTGGCGCTGCTGGGCGCGCGGGTTCCCGCCAGCCTGCGCATCTTCCTGTTGGCGCTGGCGATCATGGATGATCTGGGCGCCATCGTGATCATCGCGGTGTTTTACAGCCACGGCTTTGTCCCGCTGGCGCTGGGTCTGGCGGGGTTGGCCGGACTGGGCCTGTATCTGCTGAACCGGGCCGGGGTGCGGTCGCTGACGCCTTACATGCTGCTGGGGCTGGTCCTGTGGGTCTGCGTGCTGAAGTCGGGCGTTCACGCCACGCTGGCTGGGGTGGCGCTGGCCTTCGCCATCCCCTTGCGCGATCCCGTGCGCAGCGCGCAGCGCGCGCTTGACGAGGCCCCGCTGCTGCGGCTGGAGCACGCGCTGCACCCCTGGGTCGCCTTCGCCATCATGCCGATCTTCGCCCTGGCCAACGCCGGGGTGCCGCTGGCCGGGATCACCCCGGCGAGCCTGCTGGCCCCGGTGCCGCTGGGCATCGCGCTGGGCCTGTTCATCGGCAAGCAGGTCGGGGTGTATCTGGCCGTCTGGCTGGCGGTGCGGTCGGGTCTGGCCCGCCTGCCCGCCGGGGCGTCCTGGACGCAGGTCTATGGCGTCGCCGTGCTGACCGGCATCGGCTTCACCATGAGCCTGTTCATCGGCACGCTGGCCTTCCCCGACCCGGCCCACACGGTGGCGGTGCGGTTGGGCGTGCTGACCGGCTCCATCGCCTCGGCCCTGGTCGGGTATCTGCTGTTGCTGGGGGCGGGTTCGACCACGCGCCGGTAAAGCCCCTCGCCAGACCGCCTATGCGCTTGCGCGCCATTGGCGCGTCGGCGCGCGCGCCCCATCTTGTTCAGGTTGCCCCGCCCCCGTCCGGTGTCGCCGATGAACCTCACCCGCGCCCGCCGCCGCGCCGCCGCCGCCGGTTTTCCCGCCGACCGGCCCCGCCCGCCGATGGCCGTCGATTTCCGGCGGCTGGAGCGGCTGCGTTGGCTGGCCCGCCTGATGGACACGCGTTGGCGGATTCCCATCATCCGCGTGCGGATCGGCCTGGATGGGCTGGCCAGTCTGGCCCCGGTGGTCGGCGACACGCTGACGGCCTTCGTCTCGCTGTGGATCGTCTATGAGGCCACGCGCTTCGACGTGCCGAAATCGCTGATCCTGCGGATGCTGCTGAATGTCGGGATCGACTGGCTGTTCGGGTCGGTTCCGGTGATCGGCACGATCTTTGACGTCGCGTTCAAGGCCAACCGGATGAACGTCAATCTGCTGCACGCGCATCTGGAGGAGCGGCTGGGCGGACGCCCGCCGGATCCGTAAGCAACCTCCGCAAAACGCTCTCCAAAGCTTGACGTGGATCAAGGAAAGATCCGCCCCGCCTGCGGCACTCTGTCGCCCATGAACGCACTCGCCTCCTCCCCCGTCGCCGCCCGGTCCCTGGCCCGCTCCTCCGCCGCGTCGGTGGACGCCGCCCTGCTCGCCAAATATGACGGGCTGCGGGTGCCGCGTTACACCAGCTACCCGACGGCGCCGCACTTCACCCCCGCCGTGAACGCCGACGTCTATGGCGGCTGGCTGGAGGCGATGGACCTCAGCCGCTCCGGCTCGCTTTATCTGCACATCCCCTTCTGCCACCAGATGTGCTGGTACTGCGGCTGCCACACCAAGATCGTCGCGCGCTACGCCCCGATCGCCGAATATCTCGGCCATCTGCGCCGCGAGATCGCCATGGTGGCCGACCGCATCCCTGGTCGGCTGGCGGTGCGCCACATCCATTTCGGCGGCGGCACCCCGACCATGATGGCCCCCGAGGATGTCGGGCCGCTGTTCGACCTGATGCGAAGCCGGTTCGACGTCGCCGCCGACGCCGAACTCGCCATCGAGATCGACCCGCGCACCCTGACGGCGGCGATGGCGGCGGCTCTGGGCCGCGCCGGAGTCAACCGCGCCTCGCTCGGCGTGCAGGATTTCGACCCGACGGTGCAAGAGGCGATCAACCGCGTGCAGCCGCGCGAAACCACCGAGCAAGCGCTGGGCTGGCTGCGCGACGCGGGCATCGACAACGTCAATCTGGATCTGATGTACGGCCTGCCGCACCAGTCTGTGGAAAGCGTTGCCCGCTCCGCCGAAATCGCGCTGGAGATGGCGCCGGATCGCCTGTCGGTCTTCGGCTACGCCCATGTGCCGTGGATGAAGACGCACCAGAAGAAGATCGACGAGTCGGTTCTCGCCGACACGCTGGGCCGCTGGGAGCAGTTCGCCGCCATCGCCGACACGCTGGACGCCGCCGGATACCGCGCCATCGGGCTGGACCATTTCGCCCGCCCCGGCGACGAGCTGGCGATCCAGCAGGAGGAAGGGCGTCTGGGCCGCAATTTCCAGGGCTACACCACCGACGACGCGGAGGTTCTGTTGGGCTTTGGCGCGTCCTCCATCGGGGCGCTGCCGCAGGGCTATGTCCAGAACGCCGTGCCGTTCGACCAATACGCAACGGCGATTGAGGAAGGCCGCCTGCCGACCGCCAAGGGCATCGCCCTGACCGACGACGACCGTTTGCGCCGCGATTTGATTATGCGGTTGATGTGCGACCTGTCGGTCGACGCCGGGGCCGTCGCCAAGGCCCATGGCCAGGAGGAAAGCCTGTTCGACGCCGAATTGGCCGACATGGCCGATCTGGTCGCCGACGGCGTCGCGGTGATCGAAGGCCGCCGCGTCCATGTGCCGGAGGCCGCGCGCCCGCTGATGCGGATCGTCGCCGCCCGCTTCGACACCCATCTGGCCAGCGGCGCCGGGCGGCACAGCCGGGCGGTGTAAGGTTGGGCTTAAAGCGCCGGGCGGTTGACGTCCGAACGATCCCGGCACGGAAAGGGGCTGATGGTGAAGCGCCATCAGCCCCTTTTCCGTTTCCGTCCCAAAAAACGTTGGGTTGAGCCGCGTTACGCCGCGACTTCGTTCATGCTGCTCATCAGGAAGCGCAGGGTGTCGCTGCTCAGGCGGCTGGATTTCACGCCGCTTTGCTGGCTGGTCGATCCGGTCGCGCCCGCCAGCCGCTCTTCCGCCGACACGTAACCATCCTGGTTGGTGTCCAGAGGATCATAGGTGCTGGACGAACTGGCCGAGGCGGTGGACGACGCGCTCGACGTCGACGAGCTGCTCGACGTGGCGGAGTCGCTCGACGCCGTGTCGCTCGACGATCCGGCGTCGTTGGCGGGCGGCGGCCCCATCGGCGGCGGCGGACGCTGGCTCTCGGCGGCCTTCAGGGCGCTGCTCAACTCATCCTGCGAGACCGATCCATCGCTGTCGCTGTCCAGACTGCTGAACAGGTCGGACGACAGCGCGCTGCTGTCGGTCGAGGAGGATTGTTCGGAGGAGGACAGGTAGGACGACACCGCCGAACTCAGCTCATCCTGACTGACGCCGCCGCTGCTGTCGCTGTCCAGGCTGGAGTAAAGACTCTGGAACGGGTCGGACGAGCTGTCCGACGCCGAGGTCTGATCGTTCGCGGGCGGCGGCGGCGGGCGGCGTTGGCTTTCCGCCGCCTTCATCGCGCTCGACAATTCGTCGCTCGACACCGATCCATCGCTGTCGCTGTCCAGGCTGCTGAACAGCTCCGACGCCGCCGTGCTGGAAGATGCGCTGGAAGAGGACGACGACGATGATCCCGAGGAGGACAGGGCCGAGGACATCGCCGAACTCAACTCGTCCTGGCTGACGCCGCCGCTGCTGTCGCTGTCCAGGCTGGAGTAAAAGCTTTGGAAGCGCTGCTGGCTGCTGGCCTCTTGCGCCGCCAACAGTGTGCTGCCGCTGCTGTAGTCGAACTGGCTGGCGAAGGAGCTGAACTCCGTCGAACTGAGCGAGCCGTTCGAGTCTGAATCCAGGCTGCTGACCAGATCATCGACCGCCGAGGACAGCTTGCCGCCGCTGACGCTCGACGTTTTGTCGGATTTGCTGAGGGAGCTGACCAACTCGTCCTTCGACAGGGACGAATCGCTGTTCGCGTCCGCCTTGGAGAAGAACTTTTGGAGCATCGACGTCGTGCCGCTGCTCCCGTAACTGCCGAGTGAGGAAATCATGGCCGGATGCCCCCCGGGAAATGGCCTGGCGTCCGGCGGCGGTTGACCGAAAGGCGCCCTGATATCCAGACATACGGGGGGACGGGGGGAGTCCTGCGCGCTCTCGCACAAAATTATTCGGCATTTTATGAAAATGTATCCTTACCTGCGCGCGGCAATTCCCCAGCGGCGCCCTCTGGCGTTGCGCCGACAAATCGGCCAGAGTGACGCATGCAGCCGCGTCACCCTGTTCGCGGCGGGAGGAACCGGCTCCGATGATTACGCTCTACACCTTCCCCACGCCCAACGGACGCAAGGCGTCCATCCTGTTGGAAGAACTCGGCGTGACCTACAAGGTCCACCGGGTCGATTTGCAGGCGGGGGAGAACAAGCGGCCCGATTTTCTGGCGATCAGCCCGATCACCAAGATCCCGGCGCTGGTCGAAGAGCTGCCCGGCGGCAAGGTCCGGCGGATGTTCGGATCGGGCGCGATCATGCTGCATTTCGCCGAACGCACCGGACGCCTCATTCCCGACAGCCTGGACGACAAGGCCGAAGCGATGAGCTGGTTCATGCTGGGCATCAGCGATCTGGGGCCGACGGCGGTGGACATGCTGCGCTTTTCCGTCCGCGCCCCGGAAAAGATCCCCTACGCCATCGACCTTTACAAGGGCGAGTTGATGCGCTGCTACGGCGCGCTGGACGAACGTCTGGGCGCGGTCGAGCATCTCGCCAACAGCTTTTCCATCGCCGACATCGCCTGTTTCCCCTTCATCGCGGCGGCGGCGGTCGCGGGCGGCAGCCTGCTGGATCGTTTCCCCAACCTGAAGCGCTGGCACGACCTTGTCGCCGCGCGTCCGGCGGTGCAACGCGGCATGCAGGTTCCCGACTGACCATCGCCCGCGTGAAAACCGGGCCTTTCCCACACAAGCATCGCAAAAAGAAGCGTTTCGAGACATGCCCATCATCGACAAGATCGCCGCGCTCCAGACCGACATGACCGCTTGGCGGCGCGACATCCACGCCCATCCCGAATTGGGGTTCGAGGAAAACCGCACCTCCGACATCGTCGCCGCCAAGCTGGCGGAATTCGGCAACATCACGGTGCATCGCGGTCTGGCTAAAACCGGCGTCGTCGGCACGCTGAAAGGGCTGGAAACCGGCAGCGGGCGCGCCATCGGCCTGCGCGCCGACATGGACGCGCTGCCGATGCCGGAAGCGAACGACTTCGATTACGCCTCGCGCCATCCCGGCAAGATGCACGCCTGCGGCCATGACGGCCACACCACCATGCTGCTGGGGGCGGCCCGCTATCTGGCGGAAACCCGCAATTTCGACGGAACCATCCACTTCATCTTCCAGCCCGCCGAGGAAGGCCAGGGCGGCGGTCGCAAGATGATCGAGGATGGGTTGTTCGAGCAATTCGACTGCGAGCAGGTCTATGGCCTGCACAATTGGCCGGAACTGGCGGCGGGCAAGATCGCCGTCCATCCCGGCCCGGTGATGGCCGCCGCCGACCAGTTTGAAATCATCGTCAGCGGCCACGGCGCGCACGCCGCCATGCCGCACCGGGGCATCGACCCGGTTCTGGTCGCCGCCCACATCGTCACGGCGGCGCAAAGCCTCATCAGCCGTGGCACCGACCCCGCCGACAGCGCCGTTTTGTCGATCACCATGGTGGACGCCGGAACCGCCTACAACGTCATCCCCGACAGCGCGGCGCTGCGCGGCACCATGCGCACCTTTTCCGAACAGACGCGCAGCCGCATCAAGACCCAGCTCGCCCATCTGGCGACCAGCATCGCCGAAGGGTTCGGCGCGAAGGCGGTGGTCAACATCCGCCCCGGCGGCTACCCCGCCACCATCAACACCGAGCCGGAGGCCCGCCGCGCCGCCGAGATCGCCGCCCAAGTCGTGGGATCGGACAATGTCGTCTGGGCGCCGCCGCCGACCATGGCGGCGGAGGATTTCGGCTATATGCTTCAGCAGCGGCCCGGCGCCTACATCTGGCTTGGCCATGGCGGGCACAGCGGGCCGGGCTGCCGCCTGCACAACCCGCATTATGATTTCAACGACGCGATTTTGACCACCGGGGCCAGCTATTGGGCCTCCCTGGTCGAAACGCTGCTGCCCCGGAGCGCTTGACCCGCATGATCCGCCGCCGCTCCTTCCCCCTTCTGTTGCTCGGCGCGCTGTCCTTGACCGCCTGTCAAACCAGTGGATCGGATCGCGGCGCGGATCTCGTCGTTCCCGCCGACGCCCCCGCCGGAACCTATTGGCGGGGCGACCGCAGCCTTGCCGCCGAACGTGCCCAGATCGTCGCCCGCACCGCGCAGGAGTGGAACGACCTGTGGGCGCGGGTGGGCGAGGCCGCGCCGGTCAGCCTGCCCGGCGACCGCATGGCGGCGGCGGTCTTCCTCGGTCCCCGCGACAGCGCCGGGTTCGGCGTGGTCATCGACGGCGCCCAGACGACGGACGGCGGCCTGCGCGTCGGCTACCACGAGCGGGTGCCTGGCCCGACCGAGGCGGTGGCGCTGACCCAGACCAGCCCCTACGCCATCCGCCTGCTGCCCCGGGTGGACGGCAAGGTTTTGTTTCAGCGGAGGAAGTAGGGGGTATTCTTCCACCCTCAAATGGAGGCCTGATTAAAGGTTCAATAGAACTTTGCAGGTTGTTGCCCTATCACTGTCAGAAATTTGGACTTGCTACCGATCACGTTGCGCGATTTCGTAACCCTAGCGAGCAAAATACTCGACATAAATATGTTTTTGTCTTACGCTAGGGTGTGGGCTTATCATTAAGATAATTAGGAAAAACATGTCTGTTGATTATGTTGCATACATTGACGAAGCTGGGGATGATGGGTTGAAACGCGTCTATCCGTTTTATGAGAACGGATCATCAGAGTGGTTCATTGTATCTTGCCTTTTAGTCAGGGCGGAAAACGACCATCTGATGCTTGACACTGTGAAAAGCATTGTATCGCAGTTTAAAAATTCGCAGCGCATGGATATACATTATCGAGACCTTATTCCCGCAAAAAAGAAAATCGCCTGCGAGGCAATAGCGCTGGCTAAGATTAGATCTTTTGTTGTGATGTCAAACAAAAAGAACATGCAAAATTATTACAACGAGAAAATTCGAGGAAGACCAGAGTACGCGGAGGGCGATAAGAATTTCTTATATTGGTGGACTGTCCGCTGTCTTTTGGAACGCGTGACAGAGGAATGCGAAATACAATCATTAAAAGATAAAAAATCCCCGCAGAAATTGCGCATTATATTTTCTCGACGCGGAGGAATGAATTACAATCATTTCCGCGATTATTTAATAAAGCTTCACGGGCAGAGTATCAGCGGTTCTTTATACAATAAATTTGGAGATCTTCGGTGGTCCGCGATAGATCATCAAGAAATATTTGCTTATGACCATAAGAGCATGGCAGGACTTCAGCTAGCCGACGTCGTTGCGAGCGCATTCTACCAAGCTGTAGCAGAGACTCCAACCCGTGAATGCGACCCACAATTCGCAAAGATGCTGAAAAAAACTGTAGCCTTCAAAGTTGAGATGGCTAGAGATGGCGACAAATATAGACGGAGATTTGGTTATGGAGTAAAATTGTTGCCTTCTCTTAAGAAGGCCGAATTAACAGCTCAACAGACTCGCATATTTGACATTTACAGTGCACCAGACTGGATAAAAAGGCGGTAGGCCCCCGGCCCCTGTACCATCGTGAGCTAGCCACGACTGCCGCAGCGAATTAGCGACTCGGAGTTCCCGGCGTTGCCTACCGTCTAAGAACCTAATGTTATCGTGCTAAAATGTCAAGCGTTGACGTATATGGATTAAGTTTTAGCAATCAGAATACGTCAGCACATATCAGGTATGTGTCACTATTTCTCCCACCAGCTTGCAGAAGCGTTCTGTGGAATCGTTAGGTGCGCTCCTTATTTTAACTAAGCTATAAAAGGTTGAGAGCGAGGCCCCAGCGCTTCTCGCCCCCTTGACGCCGCCCCACTCCCTGTGGTCAGCCGTCCATACGGGAACGCATGGAGGAACACCGCATGGTCGGCGCCGTCACCTTGAACCGCGAGGGCGTGGTCGCAACCCTCACCCTCACCAACCCCGACAAGCTGAACGCCGTCGACAAGCCGATGTGGCATGACCTGATTGGTCATTTGGCGGCGTTGGAGGCCGACGAGTCCGTCCGCGTCGTCGTGATGCGCGGGGCGGGCGGGCGCTCCTTCAGCCCCGGCGCCGACATTTCCGAATTCGCCAGCGAACGCGACAGCCCGGACCAGGGCGCCGCCTACGGCGTATTGATGGACGAGGGGCTGGACGGGCTGCGCCGCTTGCGCCACCCAGTGATCGCGGCGATCAACGGGCCGTGCTGCGGCATCGGCTTGGCCCTGGCGCTGGCCTGCGATCTGCGGATCTGCACCGACAACAGCCGTTTCGGCGTGCCGGTCAGCCGGTTGGGCATTTCCATGGCCCTGCCGGAACTGAAGCTGGTCCACGACATCGCCGGCGGTCCCGCCGCGATGGAAATCCTGCTGGAAGGCCGCGTGTTCGACGCCGCCGAGGCCAAGGACAAGCGGCTGGTCCACCGCGTCGTTTCCAACGATGATTTTGAAAGCGAAATTGTTGCGACCTGCGACCGGATCGCCGCTGGCGCGCCGCTGGCCGCCACGCTGCACAAGCGCTTCGTTCACCGCCTGTCCAACCCGGCGCCGTTGACCGAGGCCGAGATCGCCGAATGCTACGAGTGTTTCGGTACAGAGGATTTCCGCGAGGGCTATCGCGCCTTCCTGGACAAACGCAAACCCGTCTTCAAAGGCCGCTGACCGATGACCACGACGCTGACGACGCCTCACCCCCTGCCGCAAAAGACCATCGGCGTGCTGGGCGGCATGAGCGATCAAGCCACCGCCGATTATTACCGCCTGCTCAACGCCGGGCTGAACGCCCGTTACGGCGGTTGGGACATTGGCGAGATCGTCATCGTCAGCGTCAATTTCGGCAACATCCAGCGCTTCATCCGCTCCGGCGACTGGGACGGCGCTCATCGTTACCTAGCCGGAAAGATCGATGCGCTGGAAAGGGCCGGGGCCGACGTCATCCTGTGCGCGTCCAACACCATGCACCGGGTGGTCGAACCGATCATGGCGAGCCGCGCCACCCCCTTCATCCACATCGCCGACCCGACTGGCGCGGCGATCCGCGCCGCCGGGCTGACGCGGGTGGCGCTGCTCGGCACGCGGGCGACCATGCAATCGGAGCTTCTACGCGCCCGCTTCAAGGATCGTTTCGACATCGATTTGATGACGCCGTCCGACGACGACCAAGCCACCATCGACCGCATCATCTTCGATGAGTTGGTCCGCCGCGATTTGCGGCCCGAATCCAAGGCCGCCTATCTGGGGATCGTCGATGATTTGCGCGCGCACGGCGCGCAGGGCGTCATTCTGGGCTGCACCGAAATCTTCCTGCTGATCGACCAGAGCGACCGCCCCGATTTCCCGGTCTTCGACACCACCGCCCTGCACACGGCGGCGGCGGTCGCCTTCGCGGCGGGAGAGGACTGAGCGCGTGTGAAAGAACGCCCGGACCCGGCCATGTCGGCGACCGGGTCCGATCATGCGGCGCCCGCCCTTTGGTCCGGCGCAGGCCGGACCGGACCGGACGGACTCCCACCTCAGGTCAACGCCGTGTAATGCGGCTCGAACTCGGCAACTTTGATGTCTCCCTTGCTGCTTTGCGGCCAAACGACCTGCAACAACGTCACGTGACGATCATCCTGCTCACGGGAGACCATTCGGGCGGAAGGAGCGGCGATAGAGACGGCGTCTTTGATTTTGCCAGACCCTTCCACCTGCGTGTTCAAGACGACGGAGCCACGGGAGTTCATCCCGATCTGGTTGTAGGCCAATTTCGAGTCACTGCCGTCAACCCAAAAGACATACCCGATGCCAGCGGACTGAATGACCATAGCTGGAGCGAATTTGCTGGATATTTCCTTAAATATCAATCGGTTATGAATGTCGAAATTGATCGTGTTCCTCGACGCCAGCAGGATGTTGAGGTGTTTGTTCTCGTCGAAATAGGTCATGATCGGACGACCGTTGATCGTGGTCATGGCGGGACCGCTGGACGCCTTCTGATCAAGTTGGATCTGCATCCAGCCTGTCTGGATTTTTTTCCAAGGCTGGAACTGGGTCAGGCACAAATGCTCGCGCGGATCCCGCCACGCCAGGTTGATGACCAACTGTCCGTTTTGAGTGCCCAACATCGCGGCGATAATCCCATCCAGGCTGACGGCGGATATCACCTCCTGGCTGGTGGTGGAAACGACCAGCTTTCCGTCAGCGCCTCTCTGCACCTCTGCGCAATAAATTTGGTATCCACCATCAACCTTTGACTGCGCAGCCCAAATTAGATAGCCGCCACCTCCAGAAGGAAACATAACCAGCGACGGCCCGCTTAATGTCTTAAATTGTGTTTTTACGCTAGGAAAATTAAATGTATCCATGGGCGAGCTTGAGACATTTACGACACTGTCCAGCCCGGTCCACGTCATAATATTTTCATTTTGACCATAAACAATAACAGCTCTGTTTCCCGTCATCTGTTTTGTCTCGAAAATTTTTTCGGCCATCACGGTCCCCCGATTGATATTTTATGAAGTTTTCCCTGAAAGCTCCCCATCCGACGATGATCGGCGTCAACTTCCAGTCCCATTCGAATAGAGGAAGGAACTTGTTTATCGTCAATAATAAAAATTGTATTATATTGAATCAAAATTCTTAATTCGGGTATTTGTGTGCGAATTACTTGTTTTTGGACGCCCCGAGCCCATACCCTGAAAGCCCGACCGCTGGGCGATCCTCCGCGCTCCTCAGGGGAGGGCGAGCCATCAGCGGCCATCCCGGCAAACGCCCTGACGCGCGGCAGACAGGACGCGATCTGCGCCTTGCCCCCTCACACCCAAGGTTCTGCGCGCGCGTCCTCCACCGCGCGCGCATGTCTGGGTCATGGCATCGGCGATGGTCATTGCGGCGAATAGCCTCAGATTGGGAAACAACGCTCCGTTGCCGTCGGTCTCCCCGCCATGCCCCGCGCCGCCTCCCCCCGCGTCATTCCGCTGATCGTCGCCTGCGCCCTGTTCATGGAGAATCTGGACGCGACGGTGATCGCCACCGCCCTGCCCGACATCGCGCGGTCGCTGGGCGAGGATCCGTTGCACCTCAGTCTGGCCATGACCTCCTACATGCTGGCTTTGGCGGTGTTCTTGCCGCTCAGCGGCTGGGCGGCGGATCGCTTCGGGGCGCGGACGGTTTTCGCGTCGGCCATCGCGGTGTTCACCGCCGGGTCGGTGCTGTGCGGCCTGTCGAACGGCTTGGCGGAGCTGGTCGCCGCCCGCATCCTCCAGGGGATCGGCGGGGCGATGATGGCGCCGGTCGGGCGGTTGATTCTGCTGCGCAGCGTGCCGAAAGGCCAGTTGGTCGCCGCCATGGCGCGGATGACCTTGCCCGCGCTGATTGGCCCGGCGCTGGGGCCGCTGGTGGGCGGGGCCATCAGCACCTACGCCTCCTGGCGCTGGATCTTCTTCATCAACATCCCCATCGGCCTGTTGGGGTTGGGTCTGGTCCTGAGCCTGATTCCCAACCACCGCGAAGAAAACCGCGACCCCTTCGACGGCGTCGGCTTCGCCTTGAGCGGCGTCGCTCTCGCCGCCTTCATGTTTGGTTTCGAGAATGTCGGGCGCGATCTGCTGCCGCCGCTGGCGGTCGTCGCCCTGTTGGCGGTGGCGCTGGCCGCCGCCCTGCTCTATCTGCGCCACGCCCGCCGGGTCGAGCGCCCGGTGCTGGACCCATCCCTGCTGCGCCTGCCGACCTACGCGGCGGCGATCTTTGGCGGCACGCTGTTCCGCGTCGGCATCGGCGCGGTTCCGTTTCTGGTGCCGGTGATGCTGCAAATCGGCTTTGGCCTCAGCGCCTTTGCATCCGGGGCGCTGACCTTCGCCGGGGCGGCGGGGGCCTTGACGATGAAGGCGCTGGCCGGGCCGATCCTGCGCCGCGCCGGGTTCCGCCGCGTGCTGATGGTCAACGCCCTGGTCAGCGGCGTCATTCTGGCGGGCTATGGCGCCTTCCGCCCCGACACGCCGCACACGCTGATATTGGCGGCCTTGCTGGCGGGCGGCTTCTTTCGCTCCCTGCAATTCACCGGCATCAACAGCCTGACCTACGCCGAGGTTCCCAGCGACAAGACCAGCCGCGCCAACACGCTGGCCCTGGTGATGCAACAGGTCTCGCTCAGCCTTGGCGTCGCGGTGGGGGCCAGCGCCCTGCATCTGACCCTGCTGTGGAGCGGCGGGCCGCTGAACGCGGCGGCCTTCGTCCCGGCCTTCGCCATCGTCGGGACGTTGGCCTGCGTCTCCAGCCTGTTTTTCTGGCGCCTGCCCGCCGACGCCGGGGCGGAGATCAGCGGCCACCGAATCGGCAACGACAACGCCGCCAAACCCCGCCTGACCGACGCGGCGGACTGAGCCTCAGCGACCGATCAGCCCTTGACCGCCGCAGGAGCCTCCGAAGTGGCCGCCGTCGCGGCTGGCGGGGCCGCGCCGCGCAACAACTTCATCACCCCATCCACCAGTTGGCCGACATGGTCGCGCACATAGTCGGGGCGGCTTTCCGACTGGATCATCAGCATGGGCTGCGCCGTGTTGCCCTTGTCCGGGTCAAACAGCCCGAATCGCGCCTTGGACGAGGCGAATTCCGGGTGCCAATCCTTGTTCTCCTCCATGAATTTGCCGAAGGCGCCGGATTTCATGGCGGCGTTGCCCGCTTTGGCCTCGTCGCCGCCGCCCAGCATGTCGACCAACCCGTCCTTCACCGCTTGGGGCGACATCGCGGCGAGCTTTTCCATCGCCGAATCGTCGATCATGATTTCAATCTGCTCGCTGCCGGTCCCCTGCGTTCCCGGCAGATACAGCGTAATCATGGAGGTCTTGGCGGTTCCCTCCGGCATGCCGGACGTCCCCTGCTGGGCCGCCTCCCGCGCCAGAAGTTCCGGGGGCTTTTGGGGGCCGCCCTTGCCGTCCAACGCCAACGTCTTGTCAATCACATCCGCGATTTTGCCGGTCAGGGCGACGCCGCCACCGTCATCAATGTTGGCCGACAGGCCAAGCGCCTCGCGCACGCTGCTCATCATCCCAAAACGGTGAGCCATCTTGTCGCGGTGATAATCCATGATCGCCTGATTCGCCCCCGGCGCGAACGCGGGCTGGTCGCCCTCAAGCGTCAAGGTCGGTCGTTTGAACTGGATGGCAGGCCCCGTCCATCCGGCCTCTGGCGCCGTGGTCTTCGCCGCAGCGGTCGCGGTTTCCGCCCCCGCTGGAGACGCCGCAGTGGCCGCTTGCCCCTTCAGGGACGCCAGCGCCTTCGCTGAAAACGTCACCGCGTCGACCGGCCCGGCCGAGGTCGCCGCTTTGCTGGCCGCGCCGCTGGCGGTCGTCGTCTTGACGAACAGCGAGGCGCTTGACAGGGTTGTGGTGGTGAAAATATTGGGCGTTTGCCCGGATAAGGGCTTCACGGACATGATGCGCGCTCCCCAAAAGCAACCAATCCGTGAAGAGTAATTTTATTACCGTTTACAGGTTATTAATTTCGCAACCAGGGGTGATGAAAAGCACCCATCCGCCGCCATAGGCTGCGACATTTCGCACCTGCCACCCCACGCAACTCTGCAAAGGCTGCGGGTTCGGATGAGAATAACTCCGGCGATCATGATTAATTTTCGTGCGAATCCCGCGCGGTAGAGCGTGCGTTCCGGGCGCGTTCCCGCTATAAAGATGCATGGCGGCTATGCGCCGCCTTCAAAAAATGGGAGGCTCTCCGTCATCGCGCGCGAGAGCGGGACAGTATGATGGATTGGGACAAGCTTCGCGTCTTCCATGCGGTGGCCGAAGCCGGCAGCTTCACGCACGCCGGTGAGACCCTGAACCTCAGCCAGTCGGCCGTCAGCCGACAGATCAGCGCGCTTGAGGAAAGTCTGGGCGTTCCCCTGTTCCACCGGCACGCCCGTGGCCTCATCCTCACCGAACAGGGCGAACTGCTGCACCGCACCGCCCGCGACGTCTTCGCCAAACTCTCGATGACCGAGGCGATGCTGACCGAAAGCCGGGAGCATCCCAAAGGGCCGTTGCGGGTGACGACGACGGTCGCCTTCGGATCGACGTGGCTGACGCCGCGCATCAACGAATTCATGTCGATTTACCCCGACATTCAACTGACGCTGCTGATCGACGACGACGAGCTGGATTTGGCCATGCGCGAGGCGGACATCGCCATCCGCATGAACACGCCGCGCCAGCCGGACCTCATTCAGCGTCATCTGATGTCGATCCGCTTCCACCTCTACGCCAGCCAGGGCTATCTGAAGAAACGCGGGACGCCGAAGACGCCGAACGATCTGGACAGCCACGACATCATCGCCTACCCGCCGGACGTGCGGGCGCCGATCCCGAACGTGAACTGGATCATGGATGTGGGCGAGCCGTCGGCGGCCCGCCGCCCGATTCTTCAGGTCAACAGCGTCTACGCCATCTACCGCGCGGTCGAAAGCGGCCTGGGCATCGCCGCCTTGCCCGATTTTCTGGTCGATGGCCAAGCCAAGGATCTGGTGCGCGTTCTGCCCGACGTGGACGGGCCGAAAGTGGACGCCTATTTCGTGTATGCCGAAGAATTGCGCCATTCCAAGCGCATCGCGGTCTTCCGCGACTTTCTGGTCAAAAAAGTGGCAGAGACGCCCTTCTGATCCGCCGCCTTTTTGCGCCCTTGGTAACAGCATTGCCGAAATCAACCCGGTGTTGACGTCTTTCCAACGTCCACCCGGTTGGTTTCGGCATTTTTGTTCGCAGATTCAGAGCACTGCAAGCCATGCGCGTTGCGCATGGTAGTTTTCTGTATTTTTGCCTGGAAACTTGGCAGAGAAATGGTCAAATTTCGATCATTGGATGTTGCGACGCAGCATTCGATGTTTCGTCCCGGGGGCATCCCCTCCGGGGTTGGGTCTCCCGACCCAGCGTCTCCCAGACGTGAAGCCTCCCTGTTCAACTCGCCGCTAGGCCTCCCGGCTTAGCGGCGGTTTTTTTGTGCGCAGGGAATTGTGCCGCAAAAACAGGCGATACCCGCCGCGCCCAAAACACCGGCGCTCCATCGCGCTTGATCGAAAACGCGCCACGGTTAAAACTCCCCGCACAGAGCGCCATCGCGTGAACAGGTCGTCGGCCTGAACCTGTCGGATGATCGCGGAAATTCTCCCGCGCCCTCTTGCAGGACGGTCAACGCGCCCTCATGTGGTCGCGGTCTGGGAACGCCCTTCGGCGCCCGCTCCCCATCCTCCCGCGCTTCCCGGAGCCACCGCCTCATGTTCGACCTGCTCGCCGACCCGAATGTCTGGGCCAGCCTTCTGACGCTGACCGCGTTGGAAATCGTGCTGGGCATCGACAACATCATCTTCATCTCAATCATGGCGTCGAAGCTGCCCGCCCACCAGCAGCACAAGGCCCGTCAGGTCGGTCTGGCGCTGGCGCTGCTGACCCGCCTCATGCTGCTGGCTTCCATCGCCTGGGTGGCGCAACTGACCCAACCGATGTTCACCATTCTGGGCTGGGCGGTGTCGGGGCGCGACCTGATCCTGATTGGCGGCGGCCTGTTCCTGCTGGCCAAAGGCACGCTGGAGATTCACCACACGGTCGAAGGCCATGAGGAGGAAGGGGCGGCGCCCAAAATCGCCAGCTTCCGCTCCGTCGTCATCCAGATCATGTTTCTGGACATCGTGTTCTCGCTGGACAGCGTCATCACGGCGGTCGGCATGTCCGATCATCTGCCGGTGATGATCGCGGCGGTCGTCATCGCCATGGCGGTGATGCTGTTCGCCTCCGGTCCGGTCGGCGATTTCGTCAACCGCCACACCACGGTGAAGATGCTGGCGCTGTCCTTCCTGCTGCTGGTCGGCGTCGCGCTGGTCGCCGACGGCATCGGCTTCCACATTCCCAAGGGCTATCTGTATTTCGCCATCGCCTTCTCGGCGCTGGTCGAATCGCTCAACCTGATGGCGTTGGCCCGCCGAAAGAAAGCGGCGGGGCACTGAGGCCCCGCCGGGTTCCGATCCAGCCAATTGAATAGCAGGCGACGGTTCAGGCCGTCGCCTGTTCGGCCATCAGATGCTCATACGCCACCTTGAACAGGTCGCGGATCGACACGATGCCGACCGCGCGCTTGCCCTGGGTGATCGGCAGATGGCGGTAATGCTTGGAATGCATCAGGGTCAACGCCTCGACCGCGTCGGCGTCGGGCGGCAGGGTGTCGGGATTGCGGGTCATCACGCTGGCGACCTCGACCGACGCTGGATCCAGATCCTTCGACAGAACCTTGTTGTTCAGGTCGCGCTCGGTGACGATGCCGACCAGCGCGCCGTGATTGACCACCAGCACCGCGCCGATGTTGTTGTCGGCCATCATCTTCGACACGGTGGCGACCGAGGTGTCTTCCGACACCAGAATCAGTTCCTGCGACTTGACGACGTCCGGGACGAGCTTGCGTTTCATGATTCCCCCATTTTGTTGTCCCGCACAGTCGGTTGTGCGGTGCGGGGGAACTGTAACCAAAGCGGATGATCGGCGGAAGCGACGGCGGGTTATGGAAACGGACGCGTATTGTCGCAGTCCGACGCCTACCCCTTACGACGCCGCGCCCATCGACGCCACCGCCCTCACCCGCGCTTGCCGCCCGGCAATCCAGGCCCCCAGCGCCAGCAACAGCGCGCCCAGCACCACGGCGGCGGCGGCCCCCAGCAAGGCGGAGTCAAAGCTGCCGGTGCGCGCCACCACCAGCCCGGCGGGCAGCGGTCCGATGATCTGCCCGACCCCATAGACGGCGGTCAGCGCCCCGACCACCCGCGCCGCGCCGCCACTGGACAGCGAGCGGCCCAGCGCGAAGGCCTGCGAGACGATGCCGACAAAGGTGCCGCCGAACAGCAGGGCCGACAGCACCGCCGCCACCGGCGATCCGGTCATCGGCAGCAGGATGCCGACGGTCTGCGCGAGATGGGCCAGGATCAACGCCCACCAGGAGCCGAAGCGTCGGGCCACCGCCGCCCAAAACACCCCCGCCCCCATGGCGCCCAACCCGACGACGATCCAGGCCGCCTGACCGACGGCGGCGGTTTCCGGCATGGTCTTGAGAATCGACACCAGGAAGGTGCCCGACACGATGTAGCCGCCGCCCTCCAGGAAATAGGCGACGGTCAGCAGCAGCAAGGGAAGCGACAGCGCCGCCGCCTTGCCACCGCCCGC
Source organism: Azospirillum cavernae (assembly GCF_003590795.1). Classification (GTDB taxonomy): domain Bacteria; phylum Pseudomonadota; class Alphaproteobacteria; order Azospirillales; family Azospirillaceae; genus Azospirillum; species Azospirillum cavernae. The sequence goes on along the minus strand of NZ_QYUL01000002.1, from coordinate 1,134,449 downwards.
GTCCGCCCCAGAAACCGGCGGCGCAGCCACCGGCGGCGGATCCGTCACCCACAGCGCAGGGAACAACCCAGCCACCGCGCAGATCCCGCCCAACGCCAACCAATCGCCGGTCCAGCTCAGCCGCCCCCCAATCAGCGCCACGAACAGCCCCGACGAGGCGATGCCCACCCCAACCCCGGTGTACAGCCACCCGGCCCAGCGTTCGCCCTGCGCGCGAACCAGCGTGTCGAGCACCATGGCGATGCCCAGAATGAAAATCCCGGCGCTCGACACGCCGGAGACAAAACGCAAAACGCTCCAGGGCAACATCGCGGATTCGGCGTCGCCGAAATCCAGCCCCATCGCCGCCGTGCTGCCGACGCTCAACGCCAGCGCCGCGCGGAAGACGGCAGTGCGGACGGGGCCATGCGGGACCAGCCCGGCCCCCAGCGCCCCCAGGAAATAACCCAGATAATTCAGCGAGGCGAGGAAGCCCGCCCCATCGGCCCCCAAGCCGGTCGCCGCCTGCATCGCGGGCAGGATCGGGGTGAAGGCGAAGCGCGCCACCCCCATGGCGATGGCGAGCGCGATGACGCCGCCGATGAGCACGCGAAACATGGTGGGATCCGCCTGTGGCCGTAAGGAAAAACTTGGTGTCGCCAACCATCATGATCGCGGCTCGCCACTCATTTCCAATGAATTGTTCTGATGATACACTCCACTTTCAGTGATGGGAGATCTGCGCAAAAAGCAGGCGGCCCCGTCGGCGGCAGGGCATGGGCGGCGGAAAGGAAGCGGGCATGGATCTGGCAGGGTTGCGCGTCGTCAAGGCGGTGGCCGACACCGGCAGCGTCAGCCGCGCGGCGGAAACGCTGCATTGCGTCCAGTCGAACGTGACGGCGCGGATCAAAAGGCTGGAAGAGGATCTGGGCGTCGATCTGTTCCATCGAATGAGCCGGGGCATGGCCCCGACCCCGGCAGGGCGGGTGCTGGCCGATTACGCCGACCGCGTGCTGCGGCTGGTCGCCCAGGCGCGCGACGCGGTGGCCGACGCCGCCGGGCGTGGCGGGCGGCTGGCCATCGGCGCCATGGAATCGACGGCGGCGGTGCGCCTGCCGCCGATTTTGGCGCGCTTTCACGCCGATCACCCGACGGTTGAGTTGACCATCGCCCCCGGCCCGACCGAGACGCTGTTGATCGAGGTTCTGGCCGGTCGGATCGACGGGGCCTTTGTCGGCGGGGCGGTCGATCACCCCGATCTGATCGCCGTTCCGGTCTTTGACGAAGAGTTGGTGTTGGTCGAACCCGTATCCGGTCTGACCAGCGAGTCCGGGCGCCGCACGCTGATCGGCTTCGCTCGCTCCTGCGCCTATCGCGGGCGGGCGGAGATGGCGATGCGCGACGCCGGGCGGGTGCCGTACCGGGTCATGGAATTCGGCTCGCTCGACGCCATATTGGGATGCGTGGGGGCGGGCATGGGCGTCACCGTCATGCCGCGTTCGGTGGTGGAGCGCGAGCCGTGGCGCCGCACGCTGGCCTGGCGACCGCTGCCCGACTCCCTGGCCCGGATGCCCACCTTGTTCGTCCGCCGCGCCGACGGCGTCGAGACGGCCAGCCTGCGCGCCTTCCTGGACGCGGTGTCCGAACATCCCGCGACGCAAGCGCCCACACCACACACAGGGTTGAAGAGGCTCGCGACGGCGTGCTAGGGAGGCGCGGGTTGGCAATCCGGCGCGGCTTCCTCGGATAAGACGGATCCGAATCGTTCGGCTGGAACAGCGGAGAGAGAACATCATGCCTTACGTCGTCACCGACGATTGCATCAAGTGCAAGTACACCGACTGCGTCGAGGTCTGCCCCGTGGATTGCTTCTACGAGGGTGAGAACATGCTGGTGATCCACCCGGACGAATGCATCGACTGCGGCGTGTGCGAGCCGGAATGCCCGGCCGAGGCGATTGTCCCCGACACCGACGACCGCGCGACCAAGTGGCTGGAGCTGAACCGCGATTACGCCACGAAATGGCCGAACATCACGCGCAAGAAGGACGCCCTGCCCGACGCCGACGAGTGGAAGGGCAAATCCGGCAAGCTCGATCTGCTGTCGCCCAAGCCGGGTTCCGGCGCCTAAGTACGGAGTCGCGGCGGTTTCACCCCCGTCCGCCAAATATGTTGCCATGCAAAATGGACGGGTCGGCCATGGTCGGACGGTGGATAAAACCGTCCGGCGGCTTGCGCGTTCCCTTTGTAACTTGGGCGTAACATCGCTATAATGCGCGCCCGGAGCCGGCCTTCGCGCCATTGCCGGTTTTCCCAACGTCCAAGGACCGAACCGATGTTTGCGATCGTCGTGGATGGATCCCATCCCCACGGCGCCACAACCGTCTCAAGGTCTTTTTTCGTCCCTTCCACCGGGGCGGCAAAATGGCGTGATCGCGAGAAGTGAGAGCCAACCCACATGTTGAACAAGCTTGACTTCGAAGCCGGCGACTTCGTCGTTTATCCGGCTCATGGCGTCGGTCGAGTCGAAGGGATCGAAACCCACAGCATCGCTGGCCTTGAGGTTCAGCTTTACGCGATCACGTTTGAGAAAGAGCGGATGACGCTCAAGGTTCCGGTGCCGAAGGCCCGCAACTCCGGCCTGCGCCGCCTGTCCACCAAGGACCGGATCAAGGTCGCGCTGGAGACTCTGCAAGGCCGTTCGCGCGTCCGCCGCACCATGTGGAGCCGCCGCGCTCAGGAGTATGAGGCCAAGATCAATTCGGGCGATCCGGTCTCCATCGCCGAGGTGGTGCGCGATTTGTACCGTGGCGCCGACCAGTCCGACCAGTCCTACAGCGAACGCCAAATCTATCAGGCCGCGCTGGAGCGTCTGGCCCGCGAATTGGCCGCCGTCGAAATGATCGACGAGACGAAGGCGACCGAGCGTCTGGAATCGGTGTTGTCCAAGGCCGCTTGATCTTAGTTGGTCTTTGCGTCAAATGCGTTGAAAACCGGCGCGGCTCAGCTTGATTGATTGTGTCGCTAAGCCGCGCTTCCGGTTTCTCTTTTCAGCTTTGTTTCTGTCGCGCGACACGCCTACACTCCGCTGCGGAATCTTCCCCGGCAGAGTGTGGGCGTTTGCACAGGCATGGCTGACCAGCAGAAAATTGCCGACACCCGCTTTGCCGTTCTCGGGCGTCCCCGGCACATCTGGGCCATCGGGGCCATCCACGCCCAGCCCGATCATCTGGACGCGATGCACCACGCCATCGCCCAGCGTTTCCGCCCCGGCGACCGGCTGGTCTATCTCGGCAACATGATCGGTCGCGGCGACCGGGTGATCGAAACCATGGACCAGTTGCTGTCCTTTCGTTGCGCTCTGTTGGGCGTGCCGGGCATGCTGGCGTCCGACATCGTCTATCTGCGCGGCGCGCAGGAAGAGATGTGGCAGAAGCTGCTGCAACTCCATTTCGCCCCCGATCCCCGCCATGTGCTCGACTGGATGCTGAAGCAGGGGCTTGGCCCGACGCTGGCCGCCTATGGCGGCACGCCGGAAGCGGGCATGGCCGCCGCGCGCGGCGGCGCGGTGATGCTGGGCCGCTGGACGCGCGAGCTGCGCCAAGCCATGCAGGCCCATCCCGGCCATGACGCCCTGTTCAACGCCCTGCGCCGCGCCGCCTACACCGGCAACGCCGACGGCTCCGACGCGGCGGCGGGCGGCGAGGGCGGCGTGCTGCTGGTCAGCGCCGGTCTTGACCCTACCCGCCCCTTGGGCGAGCAGGGCGACGCCTTTTGGTGGGGCGGCGGCGCGTTTTCCCGACTCGTCAGCCCCTATGGCGCCTTCAACCGGGTGGTGCGCGGCTTTGACCCGGCCCAACAGGGCGTGTCCGCCGGAACGGTCGGAGTCTCGCTGGACGGCGGTTGCGGCTTTGGCGGCCATCTGGTGTGCGCCGGTCTGGATTCCTCCGGCGCGGTGCTGGAGCTGTTTCAGGTCTAAACGCCCCCCGCTCAACGCCCGGTGAAGTGGGCCGGGCGCTTTTCCAAAAAGGCGGAAATCCCCTCGCGGATGTCCTGGGTGGCGGCGACGCGGGCGAACTGGCTGGCCTCGACCGCCAAGCCCTCGTCAATCGACAGATTCAGCCCCCGCGTCGTCGCGGCCAGACAGGCGGCGACGGCCAGCGGCGGCATCGCCGCGATCCGTTCGGCCAGCTCCTGCGCGGCGTCGAGCAACTGGTCGTGCGGCGCCACCCGATTGACCAACCCGGCGGCCAGCGCCTCTTGCGGGCTGACGCTGTCGCCGGTCAGCAGCATGGCCAACGCCCGCTTGCGCCCGATCAGGCGGGGCAGCCGCTGGGTTCCGCCATAGGGCGGCGGGAAGCCCAGCTTGATTTCCGATTTGGCGAACAGCGCCCGCTCGCTGGCGATGGCGAGCGGCACGGCCTCCGTCACCTCGCAACCGCCGCCAAAGGCCAGCCCGTTGACGGCGGCGATGATCGGCTTGGGGAAGGATTCCAGGCGACTGGTCAACCGCTGCCCGCGCCGGACAAACTCCCGCAGCGCGGTTTCCGGCCCGGCCCAGACCGTGGTGGAAAATTCGCGGATGTCGGCCCCGGCGGAAAAGGCGCGCTCCCCGGCTCCGGTCAGGATGACGGCGCGCGCCGACTCGTCGGCCTCGATTCCATCCAGCAGGGCGTGCAACCGCTCGATGGTGGCGAAGTCGATGGCGTTGAGTTTTTCGGGGCGGTTCAGGGTCAGGGTGACGACGGCCCCCTTGCGGGCGCTGAGAACGATGTCGGTCATGATGGTCAATGCTCCGTTGGCTCAGGCCGCGTGGGTCCAGATGGTTTTCAGGCCGCTGTACTTGTCGAGCGCGTGCAGGGAACGGTCGCGGCCATAGCCGGATTGACCGAAACCGCCAAAGGGCGTGGCCATCGCGTGCCGGTCATAGCTGTTGACCCAGACGGTCCCCGCCCGCAGCGCGCCGGTCAGCCGGTTGATTCGCGCCATATCCTGCGTCCACAGCCCCGCCGCCAGCGCGTAAGGGCTGTCGTTCGCCAGTCGCAAGGCCTCGGCCTCGCTGCGGAAGCTGGCGACCGCCAGAACCGGGCCGAAGATCTCCTCACGCCAGACGGCCATCTCCGGCGTCACCCGGTCGAGGATGGTCGGGGCGACGAAGCTGCCCGCGCCGTTGATCCGCACGCCAACCCCGCCCGCCAAAAGATCGGCGCCCTCGGCGAGCGCCCCATCGACCGCGCGCAGGATGGCGGCGGCGTGGGCGGCGTCCACCACCGCGCCGCAACGGGTGTCGGGATCCAGCGGGTCGCCCGGTTGCAGCCGTTCGGCGTGGGCGACGATCCGGGACAACAGCGCCTCGTGGATCTCCTCCTGGACCAGCAGGCGGGATCCGGCGTTGCAGACCTGCCCCTGGTTGAAGAAAATCCCGTCCACCACGCCCTGCGCCGCCAGATCAAGATCGCTGTCGGCGAAGACCAATTGCGCCGATTTGCCGCCGCATTCAGGCCAGACCGGCTTCAGATTGGACGCGGCGGAATAGGCCAGAAAGCGCTTGCCGACCTCGGTCGATCCGGTGAAGGCCAGACAATCGACGTCGCCATGCTCGCCCAACGCCCGCCCGGCGATTTCGCCCAGGCCGGGAACCACGTTCAGCACGCCCGGCGGCAACCCCGCCTCATGGGCCAGCCCGGCGAAGCGCAGAACGCTGAGCGAAGCGCGCTCCGACGGTTTCACCACCACCGAATTGCCGACCGCCAGCGCCGGGGCGATCTTCCAACAGGCCATCAGCAGCGGGAAGTTCCACGGCGTGACGGCGCCGACGACGCCCAGCGGCTCCCGCCGGATCAAGGCCGTGACGGGATCATCCAACGGGGCGATTTCGTCATAGCGCTTGTCGATGGTCTCGGCGTACCACGCGACGCAGTCCGCGGCGAAGGGGATGTCCACGGCGTGGGCGTCGCGCGCCGGCTTGCCCATGTCGAGCGATTCGAGCAGCGCCAATTCCCGGCGGTTCGCCATCATCAACCGCGACAGGTCGAGCAGAACCCGTTTCCGCGTCCGCCGGGGCAACCCGCGCCAACGGCCATCGGCGAAAGCCCGCCGGGCCGCCGCCACCGCCCGGTCCACATCCGTCGCGCCGCAAGCGGCGACCTCAGCGATCACCCGATCCGTCGCCGGGTTGACACAAGGAAAGGTCACGCCGCCCGCCGCTCCACAAAAGGAGCCGTCGATGAAGGCCCGTCCCTCCAAGGTCAGCATGGCGGCAAGATCACGCCAATCCTGCGCCTGCGCGTGTTTTGTCATGCGTCACCTCAAAATTTCTTCTGAGACGACTGTGACAAGGCGGGATCACGCCGACAAACGACAAGCGTTCAACCCCGGTTGAGCCGAAATCACCGATCCGGGCGGCGGGCCAGAAGACCGCCCCACACGATCAAACCCAGCCCCAGCAACGACAGCGGCGTCAGCACGTCGCCGAACAGGACGGCGGCCAGCAACACGCCGAATCCGGTTCCCCAATAACCGATCTGGCTGAACACCACCGGCCCGCCGATCTGTTGCAGGCGGAAATTCAGCACATAGGACAGCGCTGACACGACGATCAAAACCAGCAGCCACGCCAGAAGCGGCGGATCGGCGAAGCGCCACTCCCCCGGAGCGTCAAAGACCGGGGCAAGAGCGGCGACGGCCAGACTTGACGTGAACAGGGTTCCGCAGGAAAAGGCCAAGGCCGAGGACCCAGCGGGCCAATAGGCCGAGCGGATGATGTTTCCCAGCGCCGCGCAGGCGGGAACCGCCAAGCCAATTATCACCCACAGGGGTTGGCCCAAATCAAGATGGGCCAATTCCTGCTGCACCAGCGTGACCATCCCGACAAAGCCGAGCAGGATTCCGGCGAAGCGGCGGAGAAACATCCGCTCCACCCCCAGCCCCGCCGCGAAGCTCATCGTCAGCAAGGGCGACAGCGCGTAAACGGTGGCGGCGTAGGCCGGGCCGACCTTTTGGACCACGAAATGGGACAGCACCGTCGGAATGGCGACGCTGACCACCCCCAGCACGCCATACAGGATCAGCGACCGCCGACCGAGCGGGATCGCCTGCCCGGAGGCCAGCAGCCAGGGCAACAGGCACAGCCCGGCCCCGGCGTTGCCGACGACGCCAAGCTGAAAGGGATGCGCGCCGACGCCAAGCGCCGCCTTCGCCACCATGATCCGGCTGGCGAAGAGGAAGCCGCACAGCGCCAACAACGCAAAGGCCGACGCGGCGACGCCCGCCCATCTCGTCGCGATCATGGTGAAACCCGCGCTTATTGTTTGGAACAACTCCAAAGTGCAAGCTAGAGTCGCTCCCCCGCCGCCGTCAAGACGGGTGAAGGTCCCGCCCATCGTCGGCAAGTTCGCGGCGGATCCAGTCGCGGAAGGCCCGGACGTCGGCGCGCTCCAGCGATTCCGGGGCGCACACCAGCCAGTAAGCGGTTGAGGAGGGGACCGCCGGTCCCAGCACGGCGACCAGCGCGCCGGACTCCAGATCGCTGTCCACCACCGGATGACGGCCCATCGCGACGCCCAGCCCTTCAATCGCGGCGTTTGCGGCGTATTGGATGGTGTCGAACCGCAGGCCGCTCGACACGTCCAGCCCGGCGACTCCGCGCGCGGCGGCCCAATGCGCCCATTCCTGGCTGACCTGGGTGACGTGCAGCAGCGGTTGCCCGGCCAAATCCTCCGGGCGGGCGATGGAGGCCGCCAGCGCCGGGGCGCAGACCGGAATCAGGGATTCCGTCGCCAGATGCAGCGCCTCCAGCCCCGGCCAGGGGCCGGTTCCCATGCGGATGGCCAGATCGACGCCGTCGCGGGGGAAATCGACCGGGCGGCGGCTGGTGTCGAGCGTGATGGCGATCCCCGGATGCCGCGCCTTGAAGCGCCGCAGCCGGGGCATCAGCCAGCGCAGGCCAAAGGTCGGGGCGGCGCTGATCGACAAGGCGCCATGCGCGCGCCGCCCCGGCACCGCCGCCGTCGCCCGCGCCAGCCCGTCGAGCGCCGCGCGCACCTGCGGGGCGTAGGCGACCCCGGCCTCGGTCAGCGCCACGGCGCGCAGGCCCCGGACGAACAGCGGGGTTCCCAACCAATCCTCCAGCGCCTGAACGCTGCGGCTGACCGCGCTGGGGGTCAACAGCAGCTCGTCCGCCGCCTCTTTGAAGCTGAGCAGCCGGGCCGCCGCCTCGAAAACGCGCAGGGTGGACAGGGGCGGCAGCTTGTAGGCCATCATACGGCTCCGGCGTCACGGCGCGGCGGGGAACGGCCCGCCGCGCGAATATCAAGCGGCGTCGGGCATGGTCATCATCGTCGCCACCAACAGCCCGACCGGCTTTTCCACCCCCTTGGCGATGGAAAAGGCCTTGGCGGTGACGACGCTGACGCTTTTGCCCGACCGGACCACCTCGGCCCGCGCGATCAGCGTATCGCCAACCGCCGGGGCGAAGAAATTCTGTTTGTATTCGATGGCCAGAACCGAGGATCCCGGCGGCATCAGCGACAGGGCGGCGTGACCGGCGGCGGAATCCGACAGCGCGGTGACGACCGCGCCGTGCAAAAACCCATGCTGCTGGGCAAAGGCGGCGTGGATCGGCATGGACAACTCGCACTGCCCCGCCGCCAACCCGGTCATCCGGGCGTCGAGGGTGCGCATGAAGGCCTGCGCGTCAAAGCTGGCGTGAACGCGGGCGGTCTGGTCGGCGTCAAGAAGCGTCGGCATGGCGTCTCATCCCCTCTCATGTGGGCGGCGCGGCGGAGCGTCCGCCGTTGGTCCAGCAAAGCCGGGGACCGATCCACGCGGCAACATCGTAAAACTCACCGCCGGGTGAGCGTTTCTCACCCCAGGGGATTCGGCGCGGCCGGGCGCGCTTTGATGCGGCGAAGAATTCCATTACCATTCCCCCATTCGGCGATCTTGGATGGCGGATCATCATGCGGTTCGACTCTGTGTCTTCTGTTTTTCTCGCAGCGCTGGCGGCGGCGGGCGTTCTGGTGGGGGCCGCGTCGGCGGCGAGCGGCGCGACTTGGCCGGACGCGGTGGCCCGGCTGTCGCAGGAGAGGGAGCAGGCGACCGGCTGCGTCCGCCTCATCAAGACGCGCGGCGCGGCGGCGGAACAGGCCAGCGCCAACCAGACCTATGACGAGGCCCGGGCGGAGATCAACGGGACCATCGACGGTCTGGCGACGGCGCTGGAGCTGGACAAAAGGCCCGACACTCTGAGCGACCTGACCGCTCGACTGAAGCGCGTTGAGGCCGGGCGGGCGGCGCTGTGCGAACGGGCGAACGCCTTGCGTCTGGACGGGGCGGGCGAGAGGGGCGGCGGCTGGGAGATTCTCGGCGCCGTGCTGGAGCCGCTGACCGATCTGTTGGTCGAGGTTCTGAATCACACATGGGAGCGCGAGGCCCAACGCCGCGCCACCATCAAAAGCCAGTTGGAGGGAACCAAATGGCCAAGCTTCGCCGCCATCACCCCGGAGAATCGCTGATGCGCGCCCGTTCCGCCCCGACGGCGCTGCGGGCCGCCGCCCTGCTGCTGCTGACCCTGCTGGCCCTGACGCCCGCCCCGGCCCCGGCGGCGGACAGCGCGTCGTCGGCCCCCCCATCGCCGGACGACACGACCGGCCTGTACGACCGCTCGGTGCTGGTCGTCGATCCCGGCAGGCACACCGCGCCGATCCGCCGCGCGTCGGTCGACGCCGCCGGACGCTTCGCCGTGACCGGATCGGAGGACAAGACGCTGCGGGTCTGGTCGCTGGCCGACGGCGCGTTGCAGAAGACCATCCGGGTTCCCGCCGGGCCGGGCAACGTCGGCAAAATCTTCGCGGTGGCGATCAGCCCGGACTGCGCGCTGATCGCGGCGGGGGGCTGGACGGCGGATGAAAGCAAGCCGGAGGGAATCCATCTGTTCGACCGGGCCAGCGGCGCCACGGTCGGGCGGATCGGCGGGTTGTCGAACGTGGTCACTCATCTCGCCTTCTCCCCCGATGGTCGTCGTCTGGCGGCGACGCTGGGCGGGGCGAACGGGGTGCGGCTGTATGACCGGGAGCGGAACTGGGCCGAAACGGCGCGCGACGCTGATTATGGCGGCGACAGCTATGGCGCCGCCTTCAGCCAGGATGGGCGGCTGGCGACCAGCGGCTATGACGGCAAGGTTCGGCTGTACGACGCGGCCCTGCGCCGTCAGGCGGTGTGGGACAGCGGGAGCGGGCAGCGCCCCTTCGGCGTCGCCTTTTCCCCCGACGGGCGACGGCTGGCGGTTGGCTTTACCGATTCGACCCGCGTGGCCCTGCTGGATGGCCGCAGCCTCGCCCCACTGGCCGAACCGGATCGCAGCGGCATCGACAAGGGCAATCTTTTCATAGTCGCATGGTCGGCGGATGGCCGAACCCTGCTGGCGGGGGGGGGCTATCAAAACGGCGCCGGAGTCCCGGTGGTGGCCTGGGCGGACGACGGGCAGGGCAAGCGCCGGATGATCGCGGCGGGGCAAGACACGCTGAGTAGTCTGGCGCCGCTGGCCGATGGCGGGCTGCTGGCGGCGGCGCAGGATCCCTATCTGGCGCGCCTGAGCGCCGAGGGCGCGGCGGTCTGGACGCAGGGGCCGCCGCAGGCTGATTTCTCTGGTCAACGCCGCACCCTGGCCCTGTCGGCGGACGGTCTGCGGGTCGATTTCAGCTATCAAGCGTGGGGCAAGGAACCGGCCCGTTTCGATCTGTCCAGCCTGACTCTGTCCCTTGCCCCCGCCGCCGATGGCGGCGCCAGCGCGCCGAATCAAGACGCCCTGCCGATCACCGACTGGATCAACACCGTCAGCCCCAAGCTTGCCGGAACAGCGCTGCCGTTGAAGCCTTTCGAGAACTCCCACAGTCTGGCCGTGCAGCCGGGGGCGCAACGCTTCGTGCTGGGGACCGACTGGTGGCTCCGCGCCTTCGCGGCGGACGGCGCGCCGCTGTGGCGCCGCCCGGTCCCCGACGTCGTGTGGGCGGTGAACATCAGCGGCGACGGGCGGCTGGTGGTCGCCGCCTATGGCGACGGCACCATCCGCTGGCACCGGATGGAGGATGGGCGGGAGTTGCTGGCCTTCATGCCGCTGGCCAATCCAAAGGCGGTGAACCAAAAGGATTGGGTGGCCTGGACGCCGGAGGGGTTTTACGCCTCCACCCCCGGCGCCCGCAGCGTCCTGCGCTGGCACGTCAACCATGGCTGGAACGCGGCGAAGAGCCTGCCGGTGTCCGCCATCGCCAATTTGCACCGGCCCGACGCCCTGCCGCTGGTGCTGCGGGAAATGGACACCGCCCGCGCCCTGGGGCTGGCCGACATCGCCGCCGCCCGGCGGGAGGTGGAACGGCAAACCGGCGTCGCCCCCGGCGCCCGGCTGCACACGCTGACCGTCGGCATCAACGATTACGGCCCCAAGGCCAGCCATCTGCGCCTGAACTACGCCGCCGCCGACGCCCGCGACGTCGCCAGCGCCCTGACCGGCGACGCGGGCAGCCCGTTCGCCAAGGGCAGCCAACAGGTTTTGTCGGACGAATACGCCAGCAAATCCGACATGCTGCGGGGGTTTGAGACGCTGCGCGGCGCGATGGCCTCCGGCGGCGGCCAGGACGTCGCCGTTCTGCTCTTTTCCGGCCATGGCGCCATGGTGGATGGGGAGTATTACCTGTTGCCGCACGGGGTGGACGCCCGCGACCGCATCGGCGTGAAAAGCACCGGCCTGTCGCTGACCGAGTTGAAGGAGGAGGTGCGAAAGCTGGGCGACCAGGGCCGGGTTCTGTTGCTGCTCGACACCTGCCATTCCGGCGCCGCCACCAGTTCCACGCCCAACGCCGAATTTCTGAGGGGCGCAACCTCGCGGGTCAGCGTCCTCACCTCCTCCAGCGCCGACCAGCCCTCGCGCGAGCGCCCGGAATGGGGGCATGGCGCTTTCAGCAAGGCGTTGCTCGACGCCTTCCACGACGGGGCCGACCGCGACAAAAACGGCATGATCAGCGTGTCGGAACTGGCCGATTACCTGAAACAGCATGTCGCCGCCCTCAGTGGCCAGAAAATCACGCAGGCAATCAGCTTCGACGATGATTTGTTCGCCGCCTTGCGGTGAGCGGATCAAGACGGGGACGCGCGCGCAGTAAAGGCGAAGCCTGCGCGCGCGACCTTCTTTCGCGCGTGCAACAACAGGGTGAAACGCCGCGCGAAAGCCGAAAAGATGCAGGCAGTTTCTTTGACTTGCGTCCATGGCTTGGCTATCCCTGTTGCGGGGATATTCTGGAGGCATGGCTTATGCGACAGTCGATGGCTTTCTGGGGCGCCATGATGATGGCGACCGTTTCGGGGACCGCGCTGGCTCAGCGCGTTGAATCCTTTCCCATTGAAGACGCGAAGGGCTGGACCGGCGTCCGCTCCTTCGACAGCGATGGAAAGCTGGCGCGCTGCGCCGCCTCCCTCACCCCGCCCGGCGGCGGTCTTCTGACCTTGGCGCAGGACCGCGACCGCTCCCTCTTCCTGGCCGTCAACCATCCGAAATGGACGCTGAATTTCGGCGGGACCTCCACCATCCGGGTCGGGGTGGACAAGGGGCGCGGCGCTCCGGAAGCCGTGCCGGTCGTCGCCGGACAGGGCGCCGTCCTCGACATCACCCAGAACCCGACGCTGACCCAGGGCCTGCGCGCGGGCCGCGCCCTGTCGGTGACGGCGGGCGCGATCACCGCCAGCTTCCCGCTGATCGGCGCGACCAAGACCCTGGCCGCCCTGGCCGACTGCGTGGACGCCGCCCTGACCGCCGAAGCGGCGGCGGCGAAAACGCCCGCCCCGGCGGCGGCTGCTCCCGCGCCTGCGCCGGAAGCCCCGGCTGCCGCCCCCGCTCCGGCGGCTCCGGCCCCCGCGCCGACCCCCGCTCCCGAAGCTCCGGCTGCCGTCCCCGCTCCGGTGGCTCCGGCCCCTGCGCCGACCCCCGCCCCCGAGGCTCCGGCTGCCGTCCCCGCTCCGGCGGCCCCGGCCCCTGCGCCGACGCCCGCCCCTGAAGCCCCGGCTGCCGCTCCCGCTCCGGCGGCTCCGGCCCCGGCGCCGACGACCGCCCCTGAAGCCCCGGCTGCCGCTCCCGCTCCGGCGGCTCCGGCCCCGGCGCCGACGACCGCTCCCGAAACTCCGGCTGCCGTCCCCGCTCCGGCGACTCCCGCCCCTGCGCCGACGCCCGCACCCGAAGCTCCGGCTGCCGTCCCCGCTCCGGCGACTCCCGCCCCTGCGCCGACGCCTGCACCCGAAGCTCCGGCTGCCGTCCCCGCTCCGGCGACTCCCGCCCCTGCGCCGACGCCCGCACCCGAAGCTCCGGCTGCCGTCCCCGCTCCGGCGACTCCCGCCCCCGCGCCGACGCCCGCACCCGAAGCTCCGGCTGCCGTCCCCGCTCCGGCGACTCCCGCCCCCGCGCCGACGCCCGCCCCCGAAGCTCCGGCTGCCGTCCCCGCTCCGGCGACTCCCGCCCCTGCGCCGACGCCCGCACCCGAAGCTCCGGCTGCCGTCCCCGCTCCGGTGACTCCGGCCCCAGTGCCGACGCCCGCTCCCGAAGCTCCGGCTGCCGCTCCGGCCCCCGCGCCGACGCCTGCCCCCGAAGCTCCGGCTACCGTCCCCGCTCCGATGGCTCCGGCTCCTGCGCCGACGCCCGCACCCGAAGCTCCGGCTGCCGCTCCCGCGCCGACGCCTGCTCCCGAAGCTCCGGCTGCCGCCCCCGCTCCGGTGACTCCGGCTCCTGCGCCGACGCCCGCCCCCGAAGCTCCGGCTGCCGTCCCCGCTCCGGCGACGCCCGCGCCGGACGCTCCGGCGAAGACGTCGCCCTGACAAAGCATCGCCTTGATCGGTGACGATCAGGAGCGGCGTGGCGCAAGCCCGCCGCTCCTCGTCGTTTGGGCCTCCCGCAAGGATGCTCGTCGGCACAAATGTTCACTTTACGTTCTTATCCACCCGGTCTATCCTGACCGCCATGGACGAGCTTCAGCGGCAGAAGGTGAAGGGGCGCGGGGCGATCAGCAACGCCACCGCCCGCTATGAACGCGAAACCCGCGTGCTGGCCGATGACGGCTGGGGCGAAAACGAGGCGCTGACCGAGACGGTGCGCACCCACGTCGCCCCGGCGTCCGCCCGGACAATCATCAGCCGGAACCAGTCGCCCGACGTGCCGTTCGACCAGTCGATCAACCCCTATCAGGGCTGCGAGCACGCGTGCATTTATTGCTTCGCCCGCCCGACCCACGCCTATCTCGGCCTGTCGCCGGGGCTGGATTTTGAAACGCGGCTGTTCGCCAAACGCAACGCGGCGGAGCTGCTGGTCAAGGAACTCCGCGCCAAATCCTATGTCTGCAAGCCGCTGGCGCTGGGGGCCAACACCGATCCTTACCAGCCGATCGAGCGGACGGAGCGGATCACCCGCAGCATCCTGGAGGTCTGCCGCGACTTCCGCCAGCCGGTCAGCATCATCACCAAATCGGCGTTGGTCGTCCGCGATCTCGACATTCTGGCCCCGATGGCGGAGGACGGCTTGGCCTTCGTCGGCGTCTCCGTCACCACACTGGACCGCGACCTCGCCCGCATCATGGAGCCGCGCGCCAGCACGCCGCCGCGCCGGATCGCCGCGATTCGCGCCCTGAGCGAGGCCGGGGTGCCGGTCGCCGTGCTGGCCAGCCCGATGATTCCGACGCTGAACGACCATGAGTTGGAAGCCATCCTGACGGCGGCGACGGAGGCCGGGGCGAGCATGGCCAACTACATCCTGCTGCGGCTGCCGCTGGAGATCAAAGATCTGTTCGAGGAGTGGCTGCGCGCCCATGTCCCCAACCGGGCTGACCGGGTGATGGCGCTGGTCCGCGACACCCGCGACGGCGCGCTCTACCAATCCGATTTCGGCACGCGGATGAAGGGAAGCGGCGTCTACGCCGAATTGCTGCGCAACCGCTTCCTGCTGGCGCGGAAAAAGCTGGGGCTGGAAGCCCGCCATTTCCGCCTGGACTGCGGGCAGTTCAAACCACCGCCCGCGCCAGGGGATCAGTTGTCGCTGTTGTGAGGGGCCAGTCCGAGAAGCGCCAGCGCCTCGGCGAACAGGGCGCTGGACGGATCGGCCAAACGGTCCACCACGGTGAAATGGTTGGTTCCCGCCTCAGCCAGCGCGCGAACGGCGTGGCCGCGCTTGGCCCAGGCCGCCGCGTAGTCGGCTTGCTGCCGGTGCATGTCGGGGCTTTCGTCGCCGCCCAAGGCCAGCGTCAGCGGCGGGGCCGCGCCGTTGGGAACGCGATTGAGCGGGCTGAGCCGCCGCGCTTGGTCACGGTCCAGCTTCAGCGCCTCGTTGACGCTGAAGGGCAGCATCGCTTCCAGATCGTAAATCCCGCTGAGGCACAGGCCGCCCGCCAGACCATTGTCCGGCTCGGACGCCAGCAGCGCCGTCAGATGGCCGCCCGCCGAATGGCCGGACAGGACGATCCGGCCCAAATCCACCCCATGCGCCGCCCCGTTGGCGGCCAGCC
Source organism: Azospirillum cavernae (assembly GCF_003590795.1). Classification (GTDB taxonomy): domain Bacteria; phylum Pseudomonadota; class Alphaproteobacteria; order Azospirillales; family Azospirillaceae; genus Azospirillum; species Azospirillum cavernae. Next base: position 1,118,938 of record NZ_QYUL01000002.1, on the reverse strand, counting down.
ACGCGACGCCGCCCCGGACATGGTCGATCAGCGTGTCGAAACTCACCTCGGGGCAGAGGCCATAACCGACCAGCGCGACCGACGCGCCACGGGCGGTGAAGGGGTCCGCCAGAAAGGAAAACACCTCTTTCGACAGGCCGCGCCAATAGCCGCCATGGATGAAGACCAGCAGCGGCGCTTTGCCGTCCGCCGCGCCGCGCTCCGTCGGAAACAGGTCGATCCGCTGGCGCGGGTGCGGGCCGGTGGGGATGTCCAACAGCGCGCCCGGACGCCGCCGGGTTCGGTCGCTGTCCGTCCGCCAGCGTTCGATGACGCCGACATGCTCGGGAACCATGGCGCGGAAATTGTATTGCCGTTCGATCTCGGCGGCGTCCATGCCGCGATAGCTCAGCGTGTCAGACACCAAGATAACGCTCCTTCAGGCTGGGATCGGCGAGCAGCGCGGCGGAATCGCCGCTCCAGGCCAGACGGCCCTTTTCAATGACGTGGTGGCGGTCGGCCAGACGGGCCAGCGCGGCGACGGTCTTGTCCACCACCAAAATCGCTTGGCCCTCCGCCTTCAGTTGGGCAAGGCAGGCCCAAATCTCGGCGCGGACCAGCGGGGCCAGCCCCTCCGTCGCCTCATCGAGAATCAGCAGGGTCGGGTTGGTCATCAGCGCCCGGCCGATGGCCAGCATCTGCTGCTCGCCACCCGACAGGTTGCGGGCCAGATTCCCGGCGCGTTCGGCCAGACGCGGGAACAGGGCGTGCACCCGCTCGATGGTCCAGGGGTTGGCGCGCTTGTGGCGGTTGGCGGCGGTGGCGATCAAATTTTCCCGCACGGTCAGCGTCGGGAAGACCTGCCGCCCCTCCGGCACCAGGGCGATTCCCGCCCGCGCGATGCGGTGCGGCGGCTGGCCCGACAGCTCCCGCCCCTGGAAACGCAGGCTGCCGCCGGTGGGGGGCGTCAGACCCAGGATGGCGCGGATCGTCGTCGTCTTGCCCATGCCGTTGCGGCCCATCAGGGTGACGACCTCCCCCGCCCCGACCGTCAGGGACAGGCCGAACAGAACCTGGCTCTGGCCATAGGCGGCGGTCAGGCCATCAACGCGCAGCAGGGGTTCCATCAGACCGCCTCCCCCTCTTCGCCCAAATAGGCCTCGCGGACGGCGGCGTCGGCGCGGATGGCGGCGGGGCTGCCGCTGGCCAGCGCCGCCCCGCGCACCAGAACGGTGATGCGGTCGGCCAGCGCGAACACCGCGTCCATGTCATGCTCCACCAGCAGGATGGTGACGCCGCCCTTCAATTCGGCCAGCAGTTCGACCATGCGGGCGGATTCCTCCGGCCCCATGCCCGCCATCGGCTCGTCCAGCAGCAGCAGCTTCGGCCCGGTCGCCAGCGCCATCGCCAACTCCAACTGGCGCTTTTCGCCATGGGCCAGGGCCGAGGCCGGGACGTCGGCACGCGCGCCCAGCCCCACCCGTTCCAGCACCGCGCGGGCCGGGTCGCTCAAGCGCCGGTCGCGCGCCGCGTCGCGCCAGAAACGGAAGCTGTGCCCGGCGTGCGCCTGCACCGCCAGCGCCACATTGTCGAGCGCGGAAAAGCTGGGAAAGACCGAGGTGATCTGAAAGCTCCGCGCCAACCCGCGCCGCGACCGCTGGTCCACCGGCAACGCGGTGACGTCGCGCCCGTCGAACAGGATGCGGCCCGCATCGGGCGTCAACTCGCCGGACAACTGGCCGATCAGCGTGGTTTTCCCAGCGCCGTTCGGACCGATCAGCGCGTGCAACTCCCCCACCGCGACGCTGAGCGACAGATGATCCGTCGCCGCCAGCCCGCCAAAGCGTTTGACCAGGGCGCGGGTTTCCAGCATCGGCGCGGCAGACGTTGACGTCCCGGTCATGGCCGGTTCCCCCCGGTGACGAGGCCCCACAGCCCCTTGCGGGCGAACAGAACCAGCCCCAGCAGGATCGGCCCCAGCACGATCTTCCAATGCTCGCCCAACCCGGCGTGAACCAGATTCATCGCCTCAGGCACGAACTCCTCCAGCAGCAGCAGGGCGGCGGCCCCCAGAACCGGGCCGATCAAGGTGCCGATGCCGCCCAAAACCACCATGACGATCAGATCGCCCGACCGGCTCCAATGCAGATATTGCGGGCCGACGAACAGGGTGGCGTTGGCCAGCAGCGCCCCGGCCAGCCCGGCCAGCGCCCCGGCGATGACGAAGGCCGTCAGCTTGTAGCGGGTGACGGGGTAGCCCAACGCCCGCATCCGCCGCTCATTGTCCTTGGCCCCCCGAATGACCCGGCCAAAGCGCGAGTTCACCAGCCGCCAACAGACCAGCAGAGCCGCGACCAGCAGGCCAAGCGACACGTAATAAAAGGTGGCGTGGTCGGCGATGTTGGGACCGCCGGGGAAGCTCGTCCGGCTCCACAACGCGACGCCGTCGTCGCCGCCATAGGCCTTCAACCCGGTCATCAGGTAAAAGAGCATCTGCGCGAAGGCGAGCGTAATCATGATGAAGGGCACGCCGCTGGTGCGCAGCGAGATCGCCCCGATGGGCAACGCCGCCAGCCCCCCGGCCAGCATGGCGAGCGGCCAGACGATGTAACCGTTCGTCGTCCCCGGCCACCCGAACAGCGTCGATCCGTCGGCCTGATGGGCGAAGAGAATGCCGACGACATAGCCGCCAATTCCGACAAAGGCGGCGTGCCCGAAACTGACCATCCCGCCAAACCCAAGGATCAGATCCAGGCTGACCGCCGCCAGCGCGAACACCAAAATCCGCGCCCCCAACCGCAAATAAAACGGCTCCCCCGCCCAGACGGCGACGGTGGGCAGGGCCAACGCGGCGATCAACAGAAGGGCGAGAGCGACACGAGGCGCGAGGGGGGAGCGGATCAGGGGGGGCATGGACGCTTGCGGCGGAAGGGCGGGGAGGACGGGGATTTTTGACACAGATGAACACAGATAAACACCGATGAACGCGGAGGAGCGGCGGCTTTTCCGTTACAGCGTCACCCGTTTGAAACCCAACCGGGAAGAGCCGAAATTCAGGATCAACCCGGTGTTCAGGCCACTCGCGCGCAGATAGTTCAAGGTTTGCCCGACGTGAGCCGAGACGATGGCGTCCACCGCCTTGATTTCGACGATGAGGCCGTCGGCGACAATCATGTCGGCCACATAGCGCCCGACAGAGGCGCCTTTGTAGTCGATCTTGAATTCAACCTCTTCGCGCACCGGCACGCCACGGCTGCGCAACTCGTGCGTCAACGCTTTGCGGTAAACCACCTCCAGAAAACCCCGGCCCATGATGTTGGCGACCTCAAACGCGGCGCCAATGACCGCTTGGGTCAGCGGATCTCTACCAACTGCGCTTTCCGCATTCATGGTCATCGGTGTTCACCATCAGAACGATCATGGCAGCCACCTTGCCGCGAGAAAATGGCGGGTGCGACTATATTTTTTGACACAGATGAACACAGATGGACACCGATGAACATGGATGCGGAAAGCCTTGTTGGGCGCGTTCCGCTGACTCGGGTGATTTTTAGCGGTGTTTTCCCCCTTTCCTGTACGGCCGTATGGGGCATTGGGGATGTTTGACACCGATGAACACGGATCAGATTGGGATGACTGATTCAGCCACTCATTCAAAACAGAAGCACGCCCGCAAGCTCTCAAACATCACCTGGATCAGCGGCGCCTTACCAACAGAGCCTCCCCCATCCACCTTCATCGGTGTCCATCTGTGTTCATCTGTGTCAAAACCCTTCGCTGCTCCGTGGGTGAGCGCAGGCAAGGGGAACCGCCCCACCAGACGAGAAGGACAGGCGCGATGACGGGTAAGGATGCGGTGGTGTTGGTCAGCGGCGGGTTGGATTCCACCACGGTGCTCGCCATCGCCAAGGATCAGGGCTATCGGGTCAACGCGCTCAGCTTCCAATATGGCCAGCGCCATGCGGTGGAGTTGGAGGCCGCCAAGCGGGTGGTGGCGTCCATGGGGGTGGAGCGGCACGTCATCGCCACGATTGATCTGCGGGCCTTTGGCGGATCGGCGCTGACCGCCGCCATCGACGTGCCCAAGCATGACAGCGCCGCCGCGCTCGACAGCGGGATTCCCGTCACCTACGTCCCGGCGCGCAACACGGTGTTTTTGTCCTTCGCGCTCGCCTGGGCGGAAACGCTGGGGGCGTCGGACCTGTTCATCGGCGTCAACGCGCTGGATTATTCGGGCTACCCCGATTGCCGCCCGGAATACATCGCGGCCTTCGAGACTCTGGCCAACCTCGCCACCAAGGCGGGGGTGGAGGGGCAAAGCCGGTTCAAAATCCACGCGCCGCTGATGACGCTCGACAAGGCCGCCATCGTCCGGCGCGGGCTGGAGCTGGGCGTCGATTACAGCCTCACCCACTCCTGCTACGACCCCACCCCGGCGGGCGAGTCCTGCGGGGCCTGCGACAGTTGCCTGTTGCGGCTGAAGGGCTTCGCCGAGGCCGGGTTGACAGACCCCATCGCCTACGCCGCAAAAGCCTAATCACCCGACGGGAAACAGCCCCTTGGGCCGCACCGCCAGCACCAGCGCCATCAGGATGTAAATCGCCATCGACGCGGCGGCGGCCCCCGCCGCGTTGGCGCTCGCCGCGTCCATCACCAAACGGAAGCTGGCGGGCAGCAACGCCCGGCCCAGCGTGTCCACCACCCCGACCAGCAGGGCGCCGGCGAAGGCCCCCCGGATGGAGCCGATGCCGCCGATCACGATGACGACGAAGGTCAAAATCAGGATCTGCTCGCCCATGCCGACCTGAACCGCCAGCACCGGCCCGGCCATCGCCCCGGCCAACCCGGCCAGCCCGCAGCCCAGCGCGAAGACCAGCCCGAACAGCAACCGGACATCGACGCCCAGCGCCATCACCATCTCGCGGTTGGTCGCCCCGGCGCGGATCAACATGCCGACCCGCGTTCGCGCGATCAGCAGCCACAGCCCGACCGCCACCGCCAACCCGGTTCCCAGAATTGCCAGCCGGAAGGCCGGGTAGGTCAGGCCCCACAGATTGACGGTTCCGGCCAGCGCGGCGGGCGGGTTGAGGAAGATCGGCACCGGGCCGAACAGGATGCGGATCAACTCGTTGAAGAACAGGATCAAGCCGAAGGTCGCCAGCACTTGATCGAGATGGTCGCGGCGGTAGAGCGTGCGCAGCGCCACCGCCTCCACCACCAGCCCCAACAGCGCGGTCAGCAGCACCGCCACGACCAGCGCGGGCAGAAACCCGCCCAAAACCGGGACCAGCGCCGCCGTCAGATAAGCACCGACCATGTAAAAGGAGCCATGGGCCAGATTGATGAGGTCCATGATGCCGAAGACGAGCGTCAACCCGGCGGCCATCAGGAACAGCATCACCCCCAATTGCAGCCCGTTCAGCCCCTGTTCGGCCAGCAGCAGGACATCCATCGGCGCGGCGCCTCTTCTCGCTCAGACCCAAAGGGTCACTTCATCGGGCAGTCTTTGGCGTAGACGTCGCCATGGTCGGTGAAGATTGTGCCGATGATCCGGTTGGTCAGCATCCCCGATTCCTCGCGCACCACCTCGCGCTGGTAATAATTCTGGATCGGGTAGTGGTTGCTGTTGAAGCGGAAGGCGCCACGGACCGATTCAAACGGCGCGGCGCGCAGGGCCGTGCGCAGCTTGTCCTTGTCGGCCAGATCGCCGCCGACCGCCGCCACCGCGCCGCCGATCAAACGCGCCGAATCATAGCTCTGCGCCGCGTAATAGGATGGAATCCGCCCGAATTTGGCGCGGAAGCTGGCGACAAAGGCGCGGTTGGCGGCGTTGTCGAGATCCGGCGACCATTGCAGCGGCCCTTTGATCCCCAGCGCCGCGTCGCCAATCGCGGGCAGAATGTCCTGGTCGAAGCTGAAACCGGGGCCGGTCAGCGGGATTTGCCCCAGCAACCCGGCTTGGTCGTACTGCTTCAGGAAATTGATGCCCATGCCGCCGGGGTAGAAGATGAACACGCCGTCCGGCTTGGCCGCCTTCACCTGCGCGATCTCCGCCGCGTAGTCGAGCTGGCCGAAGGGCGTGTAGACCTCCCCCGCCATTTCGCCCTTGAAGGCGCGTTTGAAGCCGGTGACGACGTCCTTGCCCGAGGGATAGTTCGGGGCCAGCGCGTAGACGCGCTTGACGCCTTGCGCCTGAGCCGCCGCGCCCGCCGCCTCGCCGATGCTGTCCACCGGCCAGGAAACGTTGAAGAAATACGGGCTGCACTGCGCCCCCGCCAGCGCCGAGGTTCCGGCGTTGGGGCTGATGAGAAAGACGTTTCCCCCCGACAGCGTCGGCATCATCGCCAGCGCCAGATTGGACCAGATGATGCCGGTGACGAACGGAACCCGCTCCTTCTCCGTCATCCGCGCGGCGAGCGAGACGGCGACGTCGGGCTTTTGCTGGTCGTCGGCCTCGATCACCTGGGTGTCGAGACCGCCCAGCTTGCCGCCCGCCTGCTCGACCGCCAGCGCGAAGCCGTCGCGGATGTCGGCGCCAATCACGGCGCCCGGACCCGACAGGGTGGTGATGAGGCCGATGCGCAGGGGTTCAGCGGCGAGCGCCGGAACGGCGGCGAGCGCCAGCGCGGCGGACAGCAGCGGGGCTATGAGGCGGGCGCGGATCATGGTGGCGTCACTCAGATGAGGTGAATCGTCGAAGATGCCCTCTCCTGCATTTGCAGGAGAGGGGAAAGACAGGCTCACTTCATCGCGCAATCTTTGGCGTAGGCGTCGGCGTGGTCGGTGAAGACCGTGCCCGCCAGCTTGTTGGTCACGGCCCCGTCGGCGCCCTTGACCACCTCGCGCAGATAGATGTTCTGGATCGGGAATTGGTTGCTGTTCAGGCGGAAGGCGCCACGCAAGCCGTCGAACTTGGCGGCCTTCATCGCCGCGCGCAGCTTGTCCTTGTCCTTCAGGTCGCCGTTGACGCCCTTGACCGCCGCGTCGATCAGCAACGCGGCGTCATAGCCCTGGGCGGCGTACATCGACGGCAGGCGGTTGAACTTCGCCTTGAAGTCGGTGACGAATTTGGCGTTGGCCGGGGTCGCCAGATCGGGCGACCATTGCGCCGAATTCTTCGCCCCCAGCGCCGCGTCGCCCACCGCCGCCAGAATGTCCTGGTCAAAGGAGAAACCGGGGCCGAACAGCGGGGCCGCCGCCTTCAACCCGGCCTGCTCATACTGCTTGATGAAGTTGATGCCCATGCCGCCGGGGTAGAAGGCGAACACCGCGTCGGGGGCCGCCGCCTTCACCTGCGCCAATTCGGCGGCGTAATCGAGCTGACCGACCTGGGTGTAAACCTCGCCCGCGACCGCGCCCTTGTAATAGCGCTTGAAGCCCGCCAGCGAATCCTTGCCCGCCGGGTAGTTCGGGGCCAGCAGATAGACCTTCTTGAACCCGGCGTCCTGGACATGCTTGCCCATCGCCTCGTGGATCGTGTCGTTCTGGTAGGCGACGTTGAAGAAGTAAGGATTGCACTGGGCGCCCGCCAGTTGCGACGGCCCGGCGTTGGGGCTGACGAACAGGGTTTGCCCGGCGGCCAGAGTCGGCATCATCGCCAAGGCCAGATTGGACCAAACGATGCCGGTGACGACAGTCACCCGGTCGCGCTCCACCATGCGGTTGGCCAGACCAACGGCGACGTCGGGCTTTTGCTGGTCGTCGGCCTCGATGATCTGGGTGTCCTGCCCGCCCAGCTTGCCGCCCAAATGCTCGGTCGCCAGCGCGAAGCCGTCGCGGATGTCGATGCCAAGCCCCGCCCCCGGTCCCGACAGGGTGGTTATCATGCCGACCTTGAGCGGATCGGCCAGAACCGGCGCGGCGGCCAACAGAGCGAACGCGGACGTCGCGGCGAGAAGCGAGCGGGTCATGGGCAAGCGAATCATGGCCAAGCGAGTCATGGACGGTCCAGCCTTCCTGTTGGTTTTTTGGTCAGCGCCTAAAAACTCATGCGGCGCGGCTTTGCGAATCGGCGCTGTGTGATGAAGCGGGGGCGGCCCGGCGGGCGTCGGCCCAGGCGCGCGCGGTGGTCGGACGCCCGTCGGCGTCGATCAGACCACGGGCGAACAGCTCTTCGGCGTGGCGGATGAAGAAGGCGGCGGTGCTGGCCCGCTCCCAATGCTCCATCCAATTCTGCTCCAGGAAGGCGAGGATGCCGGGCTGGCCCAACTCAACCTCCCACAGCACGCCCAGCAGCGAGGTTTGCTGCTCCTCATGCATGCAGTCTTCAAAGCACAGGCGCTTGTCGGCGCGGGCTTCCTTGCGGGCGGTGGTTTCCGGGCCGGGGCCGAGGCCGTAATCAATCAGCGTCCGCCGTTCCGGCGCGGCGCACAGCCAGTGCGTCACCTCATGCACGATCACCGTCGCCTCGACGTCGGTGCGGATGACCTTGCCGTCCCACATGAAGGAGCTGCTGGGCGGCTCGTCCAGCGTCTCGACGCCGTGCGCGTGGGCCAGCTTCACCGCTTCGGCCCGATGTTCGGGGGTGTCGACCCCGCCGCCCGGCTCGTCCGCCGGGCGAACCGGCCAGGTGGCGGCGATGCGACGGAAGGCGGCCAAGGCTTCGGCGTGGCCCTCCAAATGGGCCGCGAACGCCGCAAGCGCCGTCGGCATGTCGTCGGGAGCGATGGGGGACAGGATCATGCCGCTTATGTGCCGAACGCCGTCGCGCGGCGCAAGGGGGAATGTCGCCCCAGACACTCCCCCATGCAGCCCCCGACCACCCCTGTCCTTACGCCGCCCGCATGTCGGTGAGGAAGCGCGAGACGAAGCCGCGCAGATCCTCGGCCTCGTGATTCAGCCCGTCGGCGGCGGTCAGCACCTCGCGGGAGGCTTCGCCGGTCGAGCTGGCCGCTTCCGACACGCCCGCGATGTTGCCGGAGACCTCTTGCGTGCCGCGCGCCGCCTGCTGGATGTTGCGGCTGATGTCCCGCGTCGCCGTTCCCTGCTCCTCGACCGAAGACGCGATGGCGGCGGAGATGTGGTTGATCTCGTCGATCACCCGCCCGATGTCGGCGATGGCCGAGGCCGCCTCGCGGCTGACCTGCTGGATGCTGGCGATCTGGTTGCCGATGTCCTCGGTCGCCTTGGCGGTCTGGTTGGCGAGGTTCTTGACCTCGCTCGCCACCACGGCGAAGCCCTTGCCCGCCTCGCCCGCCCGCGCCGCCTCGATGGTGGCGTTCAGCGCCAGCAGGTTGGTTTGGCTGGCGATGTCGTTGATGAGCTGGACCACCTCGCCGATGCGCTGGGCGGCGTCCACCAGACCGCGCACGGTGGCGTCGGTCTTTTGCGCGGTGGCGACCGCTTGCCCGGCGATCCGCGCGCTGTCAGCGACCTGACGACCGATCTCGGCGATGGAGGAGGAGAGTTCCTCCGTCGCGGCGGCCACCGTTTCGACGTTGCCGGTCGCCTCGTGCGAGGCGCTGGCGACGGCGTCGGCCTGCTTGGTGGTCTGTTCGGCGGTGGCCGACATGGTTTGCGCGGTCGCCTGCAACTGGGTCGCCGCCGCCGACACCCGACCCAGCGCCGACAGGACCAGCCGGTCGAACTCCTGCGTCAGCCGGTCGATGCGCTCGCCACGCGCCCGACGCGTTTCATGCTCGGCGTTCTGGGCGGCGGCCATGCGGTCGCTCTCGATCAAGCTGTCCTTGAAGATGGCCAGCGCCCTGGCCATGCCGCCGATCTCGTCGGCGCGCTCCAGGCCGGGAATCGCGACCGAACGGTCGCCCGCCGCCAGCCGGGTCATCCGGTCGGTCATCGCCACCACCGGACGCGACAGCCCCCGCCCGATCAGCGCCGCCGTCAGCAACCCAAGCGCCACCGCCGCCAGCGACGCGGCGATCATGATCTGGCGGGCGCCGGAAATGTAATCATCGGCGCTTTCGCCCAGCGCGCGCTGTTCGGCGACGCTGGCGATGGTCAATTGCTGGGCTTCCGCCGCGATGGCGGCGCCAACCGGCAACAGAACCTCGCGCACCAGACGGTCACGCCCGGTCGTCGCCTCCGCCATCCGGTTGAAGGTGGTGATGTAGACCCGCAGCATGGCGGTGTAGGACATGGCCAGCTTGCGGCGGTCGAAATCGGTGAGCCGCGCCATCATCGCCCCGCCACGGCTCGACGCGTCGGTGAATTGCGAACGGGTCTGGGCGGCCAGTTGCGGCGTGCCGTCCACGCTGAACCGCCCGGCGGTGATGCGGGCGGCCAGCATGTGGCGCAGCGCCATGCCCGCCAAATAGGCGGCGTCGGCGTCCCCGGCGGCGCTGGCGCTGTCCATGATCGAATCCAGGGCGGATTCCAGACGCGGGCCGATGTCGGCCAGATCGGCGGATTCCTTGGCGCGCTGCTCCTGGAACTCCATCACCTTGGTGAAGGCGCCCTGATATTGGGCGATTTCCTCGGCCATGTGATCGACGGTGGCGAGCAAGGCCGGGTCGGTGAACAGGGCGCGGGCCTGGGCGATGGCGGCGGCGGCCTCCCCCGCCTGCTGGCTGACCGCTTGGCCGACCGCCGCATCTCCGTTCAGCAGAAAGGCGGTGGCCTTCAGCCGCATGTCGAGCATCAGCGCTTCGACGCGACCAAGCGCGTTGGTCTGTTGACCCAGCCGCCCATAGGTCTGCACCGTTCCGCCCGTGTCCGACAGCGCCACCACGCCGATGCCGCCGATCAGCACCAAAAACACCAGGATCCCGGCGCTGGCCGCCGTGATTTTGGTCCCGACACTCAAACGATTGAACAGGCTCATGGCGAGAGACCTCCGTCGGCGCAGACGCGATACAGTTGCCGCATGAAACAAGGCAGCCCCTGTTCACCATTTCATGAAGCGTGCCACACACCGGCGTATGGTCGTCCTGCCGCGACGCAGCATGATTGACGTAAGGGAAACCGCCATGTTCCCCAGGGTGGAATAAAGCGCTATCAGGGGTGTTGGTGGATGCGGGATGACTGGTTCTGCCCAGGCGCGCGGCAACAGTCCATTTTTTGGGCATTCGCGCCATTGAGAGGGCGTTTTGAAGATTCCTATGGATCGTGATATATGCCAAAGGGCGCAGCGGCCAGCCGGGGCCGTCGTCCGCATCGCTTCGTTCCGGCATTCGACGCACTGACACGACGGCTGGCCATGCCCCTTTCCGACGCGCCCGTTCCGGTCGCACCGACCGCCCACGGCGACACGGCCCGCCGCCTGGACCGACCGAGTCACCCTCGGCTGTCGGTGGTGATTCCCTTTTACAACGAAGGCCCCAACATCGCCGCCCTGTTCGCCCGGCTGACCCCGGCGCTGGACGGGCTGGGCGTGGCGTGGGAGGTGGTGTGCGTCAACGACGGCAGCCGCGACGACACGCTCGACCGGCTGCTCGACGCGCACGACCGCGATTCCCGGATCAAGGTGGTCGATCTGTCGCGCAATTTCGGCAAGGAGCTGGCCTTGTCCGCCGGGCTGTCGCACACGACCGGCGACGCCGTGGTGCCGATGGACGCCGATCTTCAGCACCCGCCCGAATTGCTGCCCGCCTTTCTGGAGAAATGGCGCGCGGGCTACGACGTCGTCGTCGCCGTCCGCCACGCGCGGGTTGGGCAAAGCCTGAAGCACCGGATGTTCGCCCGGATGTTCTATTGGGTCTTCGACCATCTGTCGGAGGTCAAGCTGCCGCGCGAGGTCGGCGATTTCCGCCTGATGGACCGCAAGGTGGTGGACGTCATCAACCGGATGCCGGAGCGCACGCGCTTCATGAAGGGCATCTTCGCCTGGGTCGGCTTCCGTCAGGCGGCGATCCCCTATCACCAGGGGGAACGCGCCGGGGGCGACACCAAATGGGGCTTCCTGAAGCTGCTGCGCCTGTCCTTCGACGGGCTGACCGCCTTTTCCACCTTTCCGCTGCGGGTGTGGAGCGTGGTCGGCATGGCGGTGTCGGGCGTCGCCTTCCTCTACATCCTGATCCGCCTGATCCGCACCCTGTTCCACGGCATCGACGTGCCGGGCTATGAATCCTTGCTGGTCGCCGTGCTGTTTCTGGGCGGTTTGCAGCTCATCACGCTGGGCATCATCGGCGACTATCTGGGCCGCGTCTTCGCGGAGGTGAAGGGCCGCCCGCTCTACATCGTCCGCTCCGCCCATGGCTTTGTCGGTGATAATGGGGGGGGCGAGGATGGCGAGGACGACGACGCGCCAAGACCGGCGTCGGACCGCCGAGGGACACGGCGATGAATTACCATGTGCGGCTGCGCGCCCCGCTGCCGGACACCGCCGCGCCGCTGTCGGTCGGCCCCGCGCGCCGCGACGGCGCGCTGTGGGACGATCTGACCCGCGCGCTGCTGCTGGGGCTGCTGGTTCTGTCGGCCTTGACCTTCCTCTCCTACGGCATCAGCACGGACGAGGAGGTCCAGCACATCTACGGCAAGAAGCTGCTGTCTTATTACATGAGCGGCTTCCAGGACCGTTCCGCCTTCCATTTCAAGGATCTCTACCTCTATGGCGGGCTGTTCGACCTGGTGACGGCGGTGCTGGTCCCGATCTCGCCCTTTGAAGAGTATGAAACCCGGCATCTGCTGTGCGCGCTGGTCGGCGTGCTGGGCATCGCCGGAACGTGGCGTTACACCCGCCTGCTCGCCGGGCCGCGCGCCGGTTTCATCGCGGCGGCTCTGCTGACGCTGTGCGGCGTCTATTACGGCGCGATGTTCAACAACACCAAGGACGTGCCGTTCGCGGCGGGCATGGTGTGGACGCTGTATTTCGCCACCCGCATCTTGATCCAGCTTCCCAAACCCAGCCGCAGCGCGGTGTTGAAGTTCGGGCTGGTGCTGGGGCTGACGCTGGCCATCCGGGTTGGCGCGGTGCTGGCCGGTTTCTATCTGGCCGTCGCCATGCTGCTGCATTTCGCCCTGGTCGCCCGGCAAGAGGGGCTGCGCTGGGTTCTGCACGACGCCCGGCTGGCCTTTGTCGCGCTGCTGCCCGCGATTCCCGTCGCCTACGCCATCATGGCCTTTTTCTGGCCCTGGGCGGTGCAAAAACCCCTCAATCCGCTGGAGGCGCTGCGCGTCGTCTCCCACTTCCCCATCGACATCCAGACGCTGTTCATGGGCCAGATGGTCCATTCCAACGACCCGCCAATCCTCTATCTGCCGGTCTATCTGGCGGTGAAGCTGCCCGAAGCCGTGCTGCTCGGCGTGGCGGCGGCTCTGCTGCTGGCGGTGGTCTGGCTGCTGCGCGGCGGGTTGCGGCGGACGGGGGCCTTCACGGCGGTGCGCTATCTGCCGCTGGTGTTGTCGGCCTTCCTGCCGATTCTGCTGTTCATGCTGCTGCGCCCATCGGTCTACAACGGCATCCGCCATTTCCTGTTTCTGGTGCCGCCGCTTGTGGTGATGGCGGCCATCGCCGCCGACCGGCTGTGGAGCGTTTCCGAGCGCGGCGGGCGCGCCTTCGGCCAGTGGTTCGCCTCGGCGATGACCATCATCGCGGTGGTCTACGCCTGGCAGCTCGGCACCATGCACCCCAACCAATATGTCTATTACAACCAGTTCATCGGCGGCGTGCGCGGCGCCGACGGCCAGTATGAGCTGGATTACTGGGGCAACTCGCTGCACGAAGCCTTGCAAGAGCTGATCGAGTTCGTCGAACGCGAAAATGACGGCCACGCGCCGCCGCGCCAATACACGCTGACCGTCTGCGGCAACACGCTGGCGGTGCGGTTCGAGTTGCCGTCCTGGCTGAAGCTGGTCAACGGGATCGAGCCGGATTGGCGCAAGGCTGATTTCTTCCTGGCTTTCACCCAGGTCAAGCGCTGCCCGACCTTGCTCGACGGCCACCCGATTTTTGAAATCGCGGCGGACGACGTGCCGCTGTCCATCGTCAAAGACCGCCGCCCGCCGCCCGCTGAAATCCCGACGGAATAGCCTTCGGCCAGCCTGCGGAGGTTCCGCCACGCGGCCCCCTCCCCGACCCTCCCCCGCTGTCGCGGGAGAGGGAGAACGGAGTCTTGGCGAGCGGCGGAATTCCCTCTCCCGCCACAGGCGGGGGAGGGCTAGGGAGGGGGCAAAGCGGGCCGAAATCTTTTTGGCGTTGGTTGCGCCGCCGACTCAGTGCAGCCGGGGCGGCGGGGCGTCGTCGTCGGGCCGCTCCACCTCGGCGCGCGGCTGGGCCATCGGACCGGATTGGTGGTGGGTCAGACGCCACGCGCCATCCTCGCGCACGAACAGGTTGGTCGCCGCCAGCACGGCGTTGCCCAAAATCTCCTCGCACAGCACCAAGGCGGAATCGCCGTAGAGCATCACCCGCTCGTGGCGCGGGCGGACGATGACGCCGCTGGGCGCGCGCAGCACGTCCTGCCAACTGGCCAACACCGCCTCGCGCCCGACCAGCGCGCCCCAACCCGGATGCATGCAGGACACCGGCAACCGCTCCGCCCACAAGGCCGCCATCGCGGCGACGTCGCGGTTGGAAAAGGCCCGGTAAAAGGCCTGATTGAGAGCCAGCAGGGTGTCGCGGTCGGTCATCGGAAACTCAACATCACATGGGGGAAGCGCCGCCCTATGGGCGTCCTCCCGCCGCTTGTAGAGTGGTCCAGCGGGCAGAGGAACAGGAATCGGCGACTCGGCCCCATTCCCGCCAAACCAGCTCCTCGTTGATAAGATTTTCTAATTCGAGAGCCAAGAATTCCGCGTTTGTCAGACGCCCGCCGCCGCCGGAGGATGCGCGCGCCGCCCGGCAATTCCCCGTCTTCGAAAGGGCATCCGACCATGCGCAGCCTGAGCTTCATCACCGCCGACGTCTTCACCGACCGGATCTTTGGCGGCAACCCGCTCGCGGTGTTTCCCGACGGGCGCGGCCTGGACGATTCCACCATGCAGCGCATCGCCCGCGAGCTGAATCTCAGCGAAACGGTCTTCGTCCTGCCCCCGGAAACGGCGCAGGAAACCCGCCGTCTGCGGATTTTCACGCCCGCGATGGAGTTGCCCTTCGCCGGACACCCGACCGTCGGAACCGCCATCATCCTCGCCGAAACCGGGGAGTTGGACGGCGACGGCCCGTGGGACATTGTGTTTGGGGAAAAGGTTGGGCCGATTCCGGTGCGGATCACAGCCGCCCCTAACGCCGCCCCCGACGCCGCGACGACCAACGCACCGATGACCGCCACCCTGTCGAGCGCCCGTCTTCCCACCGCCATCGACGGCGTCCGCGATCCGGCGATTCTCGCCGCGCTGCTTGGTCTGCCGGTGACGGCCCTCGCCCAAGCCGACCTGCCGCCCGCCGCCTACAGCGCCGGGGTGCCCTTCACCATCATTCCGCTGGCCTCGCGCGCCGCCCTGTCGGCCATCGCCTTCGACGTCGGGGTGTGGCGCGACCATCTGGCCGACAGCCTGGCCCCGCACATCTACGCCATCGCATTGGAGGATTCGGCGCACGGTCGCCACGTCAGCGCCCGGATGTTCGCCCCGGCCATGGGAATCGCCGAGGATCCGGCGACCGGGGCCGCCGCCACGGCGCTTGCCGGGTATCTGTTCGATCAACAGCGCCCTGCCGCCGACCGCACCGTCTGGGAGATTTCACAAGGCGGCGACATGGGCCGCCCCAGCACCATCCTGCTGACGGCGGACCGTGCGGCGAATGGCCTGTCGGCGGTTCATGTTGGCGGACGCGCGGTGATCGTCAGCCGGGGAAGCTTCAATCTGCCGTCTTGATCCAATCCGTCGGTTTTGCGCCGCGCGCGCGTTCCATTCCCCCAAACGGAACCCGCGCGCGGACGCCAAATCAAGCGGTCAACCGATCAAGCGGTGACGTTGACGCCCGCCGTCTTGGCCGTGTTCGTCGAAGCGGCGGCGGTCGCGGCGGTCGCCGCGCTCTTGCCGTCGGTCAGGCCTTCGATCGGAACCGACATGTCGAGGCTCATGTGGGTGACGCCGTCCTTGCCGGTGGTCGGCTTCAACACCGCCAACCCCTTCAGCCCGTCGCCGCCAGCCTTGGCCGCCATGCCGTTCAGCTTGCCCAGGATGTCCTTGATCTCATCCTGGCTGAAGCCTTCGGCGCGGACGATCATGCCGGTGGATTTGCCGGTGGCCGTGGTGGTGGTCGATTGCACGCCGACCGATCCATTCCCGCCGCGCTCCAGCGTGCCTTGCATCCGCTGTTCGTCCTTGCGGAAATCCAACGTGGATTTGGCGAAGGAAATTTGAACCTTGCGGTCGCCGTCCTGGATGGTCAGCTCGATGCCGTGCGACTCGATGGACCATTGCGAGCGGGCCGCCGTCATGTCGACGGCCATCTTGCTGAAATCCATGTCGGCCAGCTTGCCCTTCATCGCGTCGCCGAAGCCAGCCGTGGCGTCGTCGATGCGGTTCTGCGGCACGCCCAAGGAGCCGAGCACGTCGCCCAGCCCTTGCGCCATCGTGTCGATGGCCTTGCCAAAGACGTCCGACAGGCTTTTGCCATGGTCCAGCGCGCTTTGCATCAGCCCTTGCGCCTGCTTGGCGCGGTCCAGGCCGCCGCCGGACGCGCCGACGCCGCTGGACGGCGTGCCCGCCGCCGCGTTCTTCGCGCCCTGGCCGGACATGCTGTCCAGCAGCGATTCCATCGATTCGCTGATGGTGTAGGCCGGACTGCCGGAAGCCGCCTTGGCGTCCGTCGTCGCGGGGGCGGCGCCCTTGCTCTCCGCGCTTTTCGCGTCGGCGCCCTTGGCGTCCGCCGCCTTTTTGGTGGTGTTGGCGTTGGCCGTCAGCACGGTCGGCGCGCCGCTTGGTCCAGTCAGCTCTGCGTAATACATGGGATGCCCCCGCATCGATTCGTTTCCCGCATCCACCAAAATGCAACCAGCATCCTTTACCACACGTTAATTTTCGAAAAGATTGGCACGCTATGGTGGAAGTTGCTTCATACCCGAAGTGTTCAGCTCCGCCACCTGCGACGAGGCGCGGCTTTTCCCCCAAAGACGCCGCTGATAGGCTTGACGCACAACAAACCGTTCAACACGGGACATCCCGCCATGACCGACCGTCTGTCCATCGCGCTGGCTCAGATGAACCCCACCGTCGGCGCCGTCACCGCGAATCGTGACCGCATCCGCGCCGCCCGGGCCGAGGCCGCCGCGCGCGGCGCCGACCTGCTGGTCTGCCCGGAACTGGCGCTGTCCGGCTGCCCACCCCAGGATTTGCTGCGGACCTCCGCCTTTCTGACTCAGGTGGACCAAGCCCTGCGCGATCTGGCGGCGGACACCGCCGACGGCGGCCCGGCCCTGCTGGTCGGCGCGCCGTGGCGCGAGCAGGGGCAACTGACCAACGCCGCCCTGCTGTTCGACCAGGGGGCCATCGCCGCCGTTCGCCTGCGGGTCTCCGCCCCCGATCATGACGACCTCGACGAGTCGCGCCTGTTCGCGGCGGGGCCGTTGCCGGGGCCGGTCAATCTGCGTGGGGTCCGGCTTGGCTTGCTCCTTGGTCAGGATCTGCGCAACCCGGAGGTGAGCGAGACCTTGAGCGAAAGCGGGGCCGAGATTCTGGTCGCGCTGAACGCCGCCCCCTTCGCCATCGACGCGGCGGACGAGCGGCAGCAAGCCGCCATCGCGCGGGTGATCGAATCCGGCCTGCCGCTGCTGCACGTCAATCTGGTGGGCGGACAGGACTCTTGGGTGTTTGACGGAGCCAGCTTCGCCCTGGAGGCCGATGGCCGACTCGCGGCCCACGCCCCCTCCTTCGCCGAGCATCTGCTGCTGACCCGCTGGGAACGCGGCGCCAACGACGGTTGGTTCTGCCACGAGGCGGAAACCCTGCCCCCGCTCGACGGGCTGGCGGCGGTGTATGGAGCGCTGGTTCTGGGGCTGCGCGACCATGTGAACAAGGGCCACGCCCCCGGCGCGCTGGTCGATCTGGCGGGCGACGCCGCGTCCGCCCTGGTCGCCGCCATCGCCGTGGACGCTCTGGGCGCCGACCGGGTCCACGCGGTGACGACGCCAGCGCCCGACAGCGCCCCGGAAGAGTTGGCGGACGCGGCGGAAATCGCCGCCCTGCTGGGCTGCCGTTTCGACACGCTGCCCATCCAACCCATCACCCGCGCGTTTGACAGCCTCCTCGCCCCGGTGTTCAGCGGGCGCGACGCTGAGGACGCCACGGACACTCTGCACGCCCGCACGCGCGGCGTCACCCTGACCGCCTTGGCCGAAACAATCGGCGCCGTGGCGCTCTCCACCCTCACCAAAACGGATCGGTTGATCGGCAGCCCCGCCCTGGTGAAGAGTCTGTTCGGCGGTTACGCGGTCCTGGCCGACGCGCCGCAAAGCATGGCGCTGGCCTTGGCGCGCTGGCGCAACGCCCACAGCCCAGCGGACGGGCGCGGTCCCGCCGGGCGGGTGGTTCCAGAACGGGTGCTGGCGCGCAGCGAGGCCATCAGGGCGACACCGGGCGTCAACGACCGCGACCGCTTGCCGCCCGCCGACGCGCTGGACGCTCTTCTGGACCGTTTGACCGGCGAAAAGCCAAGCGTGGGCGCCGACAGCGTCCCTTCGTTGGGCCAGGACGCCGACATGGTCAACCGGGTGTGGCGTTTGATGCAGGCGACCGAGGCGATGCGCCGCCAATCCCCGCCCGGTCCCCGGATCACCCAGAGGACGGCGGGGCATGCCCCACGCTTCCCACTCCACAACGGCGTCACCACCATCGCCTAGCGGGCAAGACGAGCGAAGCGCAAAACAAGCCGCGCGCAAGACAAGCCGCTCACAAGCCGACGGGCGGGGACTCGCCCCGCCCGTCGGCGGCGGATCAATCCAGCGTCAGACGGACGATGGTGGCGATCATGCCAAAGGCCCACAGAACGGCGGGCAGGACGATCCAGGTCGGATGAAACAGGATCGCCAGCGGCATAATCAGAATCAGGATCATCGCCGGGAAAACCAGAAAGGGCGAATTTCCCCAGTTGCTCAACAACCCGGCGGGGTTTTCGTCCGCCTCAAGATAAGCGTCGGCACAGACAGCTTGGTCCGTCATCTCATTCACCCAAATAAATTACGGTTATTCCCCGGTCCTGTCTTCTGACAGAACATTCCCTGTTCCCGCAGTGCAGCAGGACGGGCGTTTTTACGCCAGAGTGTTTGAGATGACCAGTCTTGACTGGCGCTGATCTTGTCAGCGTTCGCTGCATAGCCCGTTTGGAAGAAGGCAGACAGATCTGCGCTTCCCCATCGGCGGGTTCGCTCAATCCATCAGCGCGATCAACGCCTTGACCGTGTTCTCCGCCCCTTCGGCGATCTGCGCCAAGCTTGAATCCAGCATGTAGCAGGGGGAGGTCGCGATTTTCAGCCGTTGATCCACCACCACCTCGCCCGCCACGGTGACGCGGTGCTTGGCCCCCAAGGCTTCCAGCGCGGCTGCGGTGTCGGCCTCGTCGCCGATGGTCAGTTCGACGCCCTCCCCGCCCAACAGCTTGACGAGGATGGCCGGGGCGATGCACAGGGCGCCAATCGGCTTGCCCGCCGCCCGCATCGCCGCGACCGCCGCCGCGACGTCCGGGTTGACGGAGCAATCCGCGCCCTTGAAGGCGAAATCGCACAGGTTTTTCGCCGCGCCGAAGCCGCCGGGGAAAATCAGCGCGTCCACCGCCCCGGCGTCAAAGGCGCTGAGCGGCTGGATCTTGCCGCGCGCGACGCGGGCGGCCTCGACCAGCACGTTGCGGGTCTCCGCCATCTCCGCGCCGGTCAGATGGTTGACCACATGGGCCTGCGGCATGTCGGGGGCGAAGCACAGCGCCTCCGCCCCGGCCTTGCTGATCGCCAGCAGGGTGCAGACCGCCTCGTGAATTTCGGCGCCGTCATAAACGCCGCAACCCGCAAGCACGACGCCGATTCGCGCAATTTTGTCCGTCATTGGCTGGTTCCTCCGGTGGTTCCGATGAGCAGGGATGGCGACAGGCTAACCGATGGCCACCCGCGCCGCAGCACGCCGCAAACGCCAAAAGGCGGGAAATCGGATCGCCCGACGCCGCCGCGTGTGATAGCCTTCTCAAACTCAATTTACACGGGATCGCCGACCATGCTTCACCCCCGGATTTTGCCGACCTGGATCCTGCTGTCCGCCACCGCTTTGGCGCTGGCCGGTTGCGCCACCGCCCCGGAAAAAGCGGCTTCGACCCCGCCGTCGGACACCGCGCTCTACGTCGCGGCGGTGGAGCGGTCGGCGGTGTATGAGGAGGCGAACGTCCGCCCGCTGCGTCCGCTGGCCTACCCGATGACCGCCCTGACCCTGACCAACAACCCGTCCTGGGCCGTCGGGCAAGAGGGCAAGACCGTCACCCTGACCAACAGCTATGGCACCTGGGTGACGGTGGAGCCGGAGGTCAAGGAGATCTGCAAGGGCTACCAGCGGAGCGAGGTGATCCAGAAGCTCCATTACCTGCTGGGCCTGCAACCGGCGGTCCCGTCGGACAGCAACGCCAAATTCGTCCGCGTCAGCATCGCCCAGCAAAAGGTCGGCCCGACCGGCGGCGGCGTCTTCCGCCCCTGCCCCGATCCCGACCCGACCAAGACCGCCTGCGCCAACACCATCAACGGCCCGCAAGCCTTCGTGTCCTGGTTCGCCAATCAGCAGGTCTTCTCCTACCGCAAAGGGCCGGATTTGAAGCAGACCGGCTATCCCTGGACCCGACTCGGCTACACCTACAATTGGGATCCGCAGGCCAGCGACATTCGCGGCGCGCAGGAATACATCGTGCCGGGCGGAACCCAGGTGAAGGTGATCGAGATCGTTTCGCCCGAAGAGTATTGCGCCCGCTGACAGCGGCCAGCGAGGCTCTCCGGCATGAATGCCCCCCGGCCTAAGCCGGGGGGTATTCGCAACGGTCAGCTTTTGAAGAAGGCCAGCAGATCCGGGTTGATGACGTCCGCATGGGTCGTGCACATGCCGTGCGGCAGCCCCTTGTAGACCTTCAACGTCCCCTTCTTGAGCAGTTTGACCGCGAGCAGAGCGGAGTCGGCGATCGGCACAATCTGGTCATCATCCCCATGCATGACCAAAACCGGCACGTTGATCGCTTTCAGGTCCTCGGTGAAGTCGGTTTCCGAGAAGGCCTTGATGCAATCGTAATGCGCCTTGGCCCCGCCCATCATGCCTTGACGCCACCAATTCTCGATCACGCCTTGCGAGACCTTCGCGCCATCGCGGTTGAAGCCGTAGAACGGACCGGCGGGCACATCGTGAAAAAACTGCGCCCGGTTGGCGACCAGAGCGGCCCGGAAGCCGTCGAACACCTCAATTGGCAAACCGCCGGGATTGGCCGCTGTCTTCAGCATGATCGGCGGCACCGCCCCAATCAGCACGGCTTTGGCGACGCGACCGTCGCCGCCATGCTTGGCGACGTAACGAGCGACCTCTCCGCCGCCGGTCGAGTGTCCAACATGGATGGCGTTCTTCAGATTGAGATGGGCCGCCAAGGCTGCGACGTCGGCGGCGTAGGTGTCCATCTCGTTGCCGGTGGCCGTCTGGGTTGAGCGACCGTGACCACGCCGGTCATGGGCAATGACCCGGAAGCCCTGCTCCAGAAAATACAGCATCTGGGCGTCCCAGTCGTCCGACGACAGCGGCCAGCCATGGTGAAAGACGATGGGCTGCCCTGAACCCCAATCCTTGAAGAAGATCTGCGCGCCGTCCTTGGTCGTGATCGTGCTGCTGCCCATGCTCTTGTCTCCTGAGGTTGTTTTCGGCGGGGTCTCCGCCGCTTGTGCCGCTTGCGTGATGGGCAGGGCCGCCGCCGTGGCGGCAAGCCCCAGACCCGCAGCCATCACGCCCCGCCTGGAAGCGCCCCTGTTCAATGGTTCCATCTTGATCGCCCCTCATTGATGTTGCGATATATGATATCGCGATATGTATTTTCCTACAGCGCTCCACCCCAACTGTCCACAAAATATTTATCGCGATACTATATCCCGTGATAGGAAACGCAAACCAACCGCATCAGGAGGGACGCCCCATGCCCCGACCCACCCCTGTTCCACTGAACAACCAACTCTGCTTCGCGCTGTACACGACGAACATCGCGATCAACCGCACCTACAAGCCGATGCTGGACGCGATGGGCATCACCTATCCACAATACCTGATGCTGAGCGTTTTGGGGGACGAGGATGGGGCGACGATCGGCGCCATTGCTGAACGTTTGGGCTTGGAATCGAGCACGATCACGCCGCCAGCCAAGCGATTGGAGCAAGCGGGCCTCGTGGAGCGCCGACGCAGCCGGGTCGATGAACGCCAGGTCCAAGTCTGGTTGACGGACGCCGGTCGCGCCCTGCTCCTGGAAAGCAACTGCCTGGGCGACACGCTGGTCGAGCGTTCTGGAATGGACCGGGCGCAGATCGAAGCGCTGAACCAGCAAGTGCTGTTGTTGCGCAAGGCGCTTGGCAGTCGGATGGAAACAACGCCCCCCAATCCCGACGACGGCGCGGTCTGAAACGGTCGGCTGCGGGGGGCGCCCGTTTGCTTGCCCGCTGTTTGCCTGTCTGGCGTCTCCGCATCGCTTTCAGAGAGCGGCGCGGCGTGCTAGGACATGGCCGATTCCTTCTTCTTTGCCAGCGAGTCGAACCGTCCCATGTCCACCGCCGTCCGTTTCGCCCCCAGCCCGACCGGCCGCATCCATGTCGGCAATGTGCGCTTGGCGCTCGTCAACTGGCTGTTCGCGCGCAAGACCGGCGGCGATTTCCTGTTCCGGCTGGACGACACCGACGAGGAACGCTCGACTCAGGAGTTCGCCGACGGCATCGCCCGCGATCTGACCTGGCTGGGGCTGACCTGGGACCGTTTCGCCCGCGAAAGCGACCGCTACCCGCGCTATGACGAGGCCGCCGCCGCCCTGAAGGCCAGCGGGCGGCTCTACCCCTGCTATGAGACGCCCGAACAGCTCAGCCTGAAGCGCGCCAGTCTGGTCTCGCAGGGCCGCCCGCCGATCTACGACCGCGCCGCCCTGCGCCTGACCGACGAGGACCGCGCCCGGCTGGAGGCCGAGGGGCGCAAGCCCCATTGGCGCTTCAAGCTGACGCCGACGCCCATCGAATGGACCGATCTGGTGCGCGGTCCCGTGCATTTCGAAGGCGCGGTGCTGAGCGACCCGGTGCTGATCCGCGAGGATGGCCGCCCGCTCTACACCCTGACCAGCGTGGTGGACGACGTCGATTTCGCCATCACCCACATCATCCGGGGGGAGGACCACGTCGCCAACACCGCCGTGCAGATCCAGATTTTCGAGGCGATGGGCGCCGTCGCCCCGATCTTCGCCCATCTGCCGCTGCTGACCGACGCCGGTGGGCAGGGCCTGTCCAAGCGTCTGGGCAGCCTGTCGGTCGGCAGCCTGCGCGACGATGACGGGATCGAGCCGATGGCCCTCAACAGCCTGCTGGCCAAGCTCGGCACGTCCGATCCCATCGAAGCGCGGCTGACGCTCGACGAGTTGGTCGCCGAATTCGATCTCGGCAAGATCGCGCGCGGCACGCCGAAATTCGACGCGGAAGAGCTGAACCGCCTGAACGCCCGCATCCTGCATCTGACCCCGTTCGAGCGGGTGGCCGACCGTCTGGCCGCGCTGGGCTTCGTCGGCGTGGACGCCGCGTTCTGGGACGCGGTGCGCCCGAACCTGACCCGCTTGGAGGACGCCCGCGACTGGTGGGCCGTCACCCACGCCCCGGTCGAACCGCAGATCGACGACGCGGAGTTCCTGCGGCACGCCGCCGCAGTTCTGCCCGAAGAGCCGTGGGATCTGACGACCTGGAGCGCCTGGACCAACGCGGTGAAGGGGGCGACGGGCCGCAAGGGCAAGGATCTGTTCCTGCCGCTGCGCCGCGCCCTGACGGGCCGCGACCATGGACCGGAATTGAAGAATCTGCTACCTTTGATCGGTCGCGCGCGCGCCCTGCGCCGCCTGAACGGCGAGACCGCCTGACCCGTTTTCCCCCGCCTTTTGACCAAAACAGGAGCGCAAGACCGTGCCGTTGGACCTCTACAACACGCTGACTCGCCGTAAGGAGCGCTTCGAGCCGCTTCGCCCGGATCATGTCGGCCTGTATGTCTGTGGTCCCACGGTTTACGACACCGCCCACATCGGCAACGCCCGCCCGGTGGTGGTCTTTGACCTGCTGTTCCGGCTGTTGACCCGGCTTTACCCGTCCGTCACCTATGTCCGCAACATCACCGACGTGGACGACAAGATCATCGACCGCTCACGCGACAGCGGCGAACCGATCGAGGCGCTGACCCAGCGGACGACCGACCTGTTCCACGCCGACATGGGCGCGCTGAACGCCCTGCGCCCGACCATCGAGCCGCGCGCCACCCACCACATCACCCACATGATCGCGCTGATCGCCACCCTGATCGAGCGCGGCAACGCCTACGCCGCCGAGGGGCATGTGCTGTTCTCGGTGCCGTCGATGCCCAGCTACGGGCAATTGTCGCGCCGCTCGCTCGACGACATGATCGCCGGGGCGCGGGTCGAGGTGGCTCCTTACAAGCGCGACGCGGCGGATTTCGTCCTGTGGAAGCCCAGCGCCGACAATCAACCCGGTTGGGACAGCCCATGGGGCCGGGGCCGTCCGGGCTGGCACATCGAATGCTCGGCCATGGCCAAAGAGCATTTGGGCGTCACCTTCGACATTCATGGCGGCGGGCTGGACCTGATTTTCCCGCACCATGAAAACGAGATCGCGCAGAGCCGTTGCGCCCACGGATCCGACCATCTCGCCCGTTATTGGGTGCACAACGGCTTCGTCACCGTCGAAGGCGAGAAGATGTCGAAGTCGCTCGGCAACTTCTTCACCGTCCATGATTTGCTCGACGAGTTTCCCGGCGAAGCCATCCGTCTGACCCTGATGTCGGCGCATTACCGCCAGCCGCTGGACTTCACCCGCGACGGCATCCGCCAGGCAAAGGGAACGCTCGACCGCTGGTATCAAGCGCTGCGCGGCGATCCGCTTCCCCAGGCGGCGGACCTGCCGTTCGATGTTTTGGCGGCCTTGGAAGACGACCTCAACACGCCGCTGGCCATCGCCCATCTGCACGAGCTGGCCACCGCCGTGAACAAGGCCG
Source organism: Azospirillum cavernae (assembly GCF_003590795.1). Classification (GTDB taxonomy): domain Bacteria; phylum Pseudomonadota; class Alphaproteobacteria; order Azospirillales; family Azospirillaceae; genus Azospirillum; species Azospirillum cavernae. Next base: position 1,093,885 of record NZ_QYUL01000002.1, on the reverse strand, counting down.
CGACCGACGCGGACAAGGCGGCGGCCAAAGGCGCGTTGCTGGCGGCGGGCGCGCAACTGGGCCTGTTGCAGCAGGATCCCGAGGCGTGGTTCCGCTGGGCGCCGACCGGCGGCGCGCAGGGCTTGAGCGACGCGGCGGTCGATCAACTCATCGCCGACCGCAAGGCGGCCCGCGCCGCCAAGAACTTCGCCGAGGCCGACCGCATCCGCAAAGAGCTGTCCGATCACGGAATCATCCTGGAAGATGGCCCGCAAGGGACAAGCTGGAAACGGGCGTGAACGCTCGCCGCAACCTTGTCGCGATGTTTGGCTGAACAAGCCCCCTTGACCGGATCGGTGGATGGGGCAATATCGGGATGGACGCGCCGGGGCTGATCTCCCCAGCGCGCCCGCCCGATCAGCGGTTCAGGTAATCAAGGAATGCCTTGACCACCTGCAACAGCAGGATCAGGAGAGCGAGGATCTTGCTCATCCTCAACACCTCCGGGTTAGCGGCGGCGGTGGCGGCCCTTCCGCCACCGCGTCCGCGCCGCCAATCCAGCAAATCTTACGGTTGCGCGCAAGGCGCGTTCAGTTGTGCGCAAGGCGCGTTGATCGCGCGACGTTAGCGAAGCCAGGGCGAGCTTCGCCACAACGACCGCAACGCGTCGTCCAACCGCGCCAATTCGGCGGCGAACTCCTCCGACGACAACAGACGCAAGGGCTGAAGGCTGTCTTTCGCGTCCGCCTTGGCGCGGAAATCGGGTTCTTCCGCCGCCTTGGTGATCGCCTCGACCAGCCGCGCGCGCACGTCCGGCGGCAATCCCTTCGGCGCGCCGATGCCGCGCAACGCGCCCATGACGACCGGAAAACCCTGCTCGGCGAAGGTCTTCGCATCGGGGGCGCCCGGCGCCCGCTCCCGGCTCATCACCCCCAACAGCCGCAGCGGCTCCGCCGCAGATCCGCGCAGGGTGTCGCTGACCGACTGACCGCTGATCTGAATCTTCCGACCCAGCATCGCCTTTTGACTGGCCCGCAGGTTGGAGAAGGGAACATGGAGCAACGACGCCCCGGCCTGCCGTTGCAGCATCAGCAACGCCAAATGATCGTCCGACCCGGCCCCGGTGGTTCCAACCGTCACAGCGCCGGGAGTCGCCTTGGCCTGGGCGACGACGTCGGCCACCGTCACGAACGGGCTGTCCGCCGGGACCAGCCAGACGGCGGGATCGTCAATCACATTGACCAACGGATCCAGATCGCTCAGCGCAAAACGCGCTTGCCGCTCAATCGGAATCGTCACAATGCTGGGCGTGTTGATGAGGCCAATCGTGTAACCATCGGGAATCGCTTGGGCCAGAGCCGCAAACCCAACCTCGCCCCCGGCCCCCGGCTTGTTGACCACCTGCACGCGCGCGCCGCCCAACCGCTGTTCCAGAAAGGGCGCCAGCAGCCGCGCGGCGGCGTCCGCCGGTGTCCCCGCGTCATAGGCCACGATCAGGGTGATCGGGCGATCCGGGTAGGCCGCCTGGACGGCCAGCGGCGCCGCCAACAGCAGCGCTCCGACCACGAGCTTCCAGACTTTGGCGCGCAGCCCCATCACAACGTCCCTTTTCGCAAACATCACGTCACCCGGCTCAACGCGTCGCCACCCAATAAGCCAGGGAAATCGACAAAGGCGACAGCAGGCTGGAAATCAGGAGAGACATCGACACCAGTTCCCGACCAGACTGGTAGCGTTCGGCGACGCCATAGACATTGATGCCGATGGGCAAGGCCGCCGCCGTGACGGCCGGCGCCAGCCAATCGGGCGGCAGATGAAAGACCTTCGCCGCTAACAGCCACGTCAAGGCCGGATGCAGCGCCACCTTCATCAAGGCCATGACGGTCGCAGGCAACAAACGCCCGGTCAAGGGGCTGTAAGACAGGGCGGTTCCCAGCGTGAAGCAGGCGCAGGGCAGAACCGTCGCGCCGATCAAGGTCGCCGCCTTCATCACGGCGCCCGGCACCGGCGCGTGCAGAAGATTGACGGCCAGCCCAAGCGCGATGGCCAGAATCATCGGGCTGAGCAGCGTCGCCTTGATCGCGTTCAACGAGGTCTGAATCGGGCGTCCGCCGTTGCTGCGCAGGGTTTCGGCGATGATGGTCACGGTGGTGAACAGCAACGGCGATTGAAACACGATCAACAGCATCAGGGGCAAGGCCACCCCCGATCCATAGGCGTCCATCAAAATCGGCGCGCCCAACAAACCAATGCTGGAGAAGGAGGTGGCGAAACCGACGATGGCGATCTCCTCCCGCCGCCCCGCCAGCCACCGCCAGCCCGAACCGATGGCGAAAACCAGAAAGGCGGCGATGAAGAAGGAGCCGACAAAGCCCCACTCGATGGGATCGGGAATCGTCGCCTTCGCCATGGCGACGAACAACAGCCCCGGCAGCGCGTACAGACCCAAAAAACGGGAAATGCCCTGAGACAGCGCGTTGCTGAAATTCCCAAACTTGCCAGCGTAGAAGCCGACCAGGATGAGAAGAAACATCGGCAACACGATCTGAACAATCAGCGTCATGAAGGGCGCACGCCTGTCGCCGCGCGGATCAAAACCTCCGCGCGGCATCCATGATGAGAGGGACGGTTTTTCGACGTCAGCGGGCGCCGGGGGTGAGGATCAGTTCCGGTTCGGGAAGCCCCAAAACATCGACCAACGTCCGCCCCTTGTCCAGTTCCTCCGACAAATACTGCTCATGGGCCAGCAAGGCCTGACAACGCTTCAGCACTTCGTCGGCGACGGCCAGAGGCACCACGGTCACGCCGTCGTCATCGCCAATGATGAGGTCGCCCGGATTGACCGCGATGCCGCCGACCGCCGCCGTCACGTCCATCTTGCCGCCAAACGCCTTGTGCGGGCCACGCGGCACCGCGCCGCGCGAGAAGACGGGAAAGCCGATCTCGCGAATGTCCGCGAGGTCGCGCACCGAACCGTCGATCACCAGACCGCCCACGCCGCGCGACCGGCAGCTCCGCGCCACCCATTCCCCGGCCATCGCCACATCGTCCAACCCGCCGCCCGCCACCACGACCACCTCGCCCGGCGCGGCGATGCTGCACGCGGTCAACAGCATGCTGTTGTCGCCCGGCATCGGCACCACCGTCCGCGCCTGTCCGCAAATCCGCATGCCCGGCGCGCAGGGCTTGATCCGCGCGTCCATGCTCTGGCAACGATTCTGCGTGTCGGACGCGATGCTGCTGGGCACGCTCCGCCACAAGGCGAGCGTTTCCGCCGACAGGGGGGCAAATTCGACGTGATAGCGTTGCAGAGCCATGGAACAGCCTCATTCCTTCGTTGCAGGAGGAAAACGGACAGCCAAACACAGTCGGCGAAGCCGTTCTTGAAGAGGCGGCCCGCCGGTGGAACGATGCGCGTGTCGATGACGACGATGATTCACGCCGAAGCGGCCAAGACCGCCTGGAAAGCCTCGGCGCTGTGATTGGACGCTTGAAAGGCGGCCAGCCGCGCGCCGATGAGTGTTCTTAGCGTGCGCACAACTTTCAGCAAGCCGATGATCGTGTTTCGCGTTTGAAGACTATCTATTTATCCGGTAATGCGCAAGCAGGTTGACAAACCGTTAATTACGACACGATGCAACATTGGCTGGATTATCAGACGGATACCGGCGCGTGCATCCATCGCGAAAGAAGCTTTTGATTGCCAAGCCTTCTGTCCTTGCCCTTGTCCTTCCCAGACAGCCCACGCGATCTCCGGTCACTTGCCCGCGCCGCGCCTCATCAATCTCTTTTTGGTTGTGATTTTGCGGTGCGCGCCCGTTTCGGTCCCGCGATCCATCTCCGTATATTGCAGATATAAAGATATCTTTATGCTTGCGAACCAGATGCCGCGCTGCTACATCCTTGAGCAATTCAGGCGCGGCCCCTTCGGCCCGCCGGTTCATCCCCGCGCTCAGGAGACGCCCCATGGCCGCCGCCGCCTTCACCGATTACAAGGTCAAAGACATCAGCCTCGCCCCCTGGGGCCGCAAGGAAATCAACATCGCTGAGACGGAGATGCCGGGCCTGATGGCGCTGCGCGCGGAGTTCGGCGACTCCAAGCCGCTGACCGGCGCCCGCATCGTCGGCTGCCTGCACATGACCATCCAGACCGCCGTGCTGATCGAGACGCTGACGGCGCTGGGCGCCACCGTGCGCTGGTCGTCCTGCAACATCTTCTCGACCCAGGATCAAGCCGCCGCCGCCATCGCCGCCGCCGGCATCCCGGTCTTCGCCTGGAAGGGCGAGACGGAGGAAGAGTTCTGGGAGTGCATTGAGGCGACGCTGCGCGGCCCCGATGGCTGGACCCCGAACATGATCCTGGACGATGGCGGCGACGTCACCCAGATCATGCACGAGAAGTATCCGGCCATGCTGGACGACGTGCGCGGCCTGTCGGAAGAGACGACGACCGGCGTGCATCGCCTGTATGAGATGATGAAGAAGGACCTTCTGAAGGTTCCCGCCATCAACGTGAACGACAGCGTCACCAAGTCGAAGTTCGACAATCTCTATGGCTGCCGCGAGTCGCTGGTCGATGGCATCAAGCGCGCCACCGACGTCATGATGGCGGGCAAGGTCGCCGTCGTCGCCGGTTACGGCGACGTGGGCAAGGGTTCCGCCGCCAGCCTGCGTTCGCAGGGCGCCCGCGTCATGGTGACGGAGATCGACCCGATCAACGCGCTCCAGGCCGCGATGGAAGGCTATCAGGTCGTCACGATGGACGAAGCCGCCTCGCTCGGCGACATCTTCGTCACCGCGACCGGCAACGTGGACGTCATCACGCTGGACCACATGCGCCAGATGAAGGACCGCGCCATCGTCTGCAACATCGGCCACTTCGACAGCGAAATCCAGATCGACTCCCTGCGCAACTATGTCTGGGAAGAGGTCAAGCCGCAGGTTGACGAGGTCGTGTTCCCCGACGGCAAGCGCCTGATCGTTCTGGCCCAGGGCCGTCTGGTCAATCTGGGCTGCGCCACCGGCCACCCCAGCTTCGTGATGAGCGCCAGCTTCACCAACCAGGTGCTGGCCCAGATCGAGCTGTGGACCAACGCCGCCGCCTACGAGCGCAAGGTCTACGTCCTGCCCAAGCATCTGGACGAAAAGGTCGCCCGCCTGCATCTGGAGAAGATCGGCGCCAAGCTGACCACCCTGACCGAAAAGCAGGCCACCTACATCAGCGTGCCGACCGAAGGCCCGTACAAGCCGGACCACTACCGCTACTAAAAACAGCGGTCTTGCGTTGAAAAAGGGCCGTCCCGGTGGGGCGGCCCTTTTTCGTTGGTGGTGAAATTGGCGGGTAAAGCGCCGTCAGCGCCGGATCATCGGCGCCAGATCCTTGCGGATGCCCGAGTCCAGCCGGGCGTTCAGATCCTCGACCAGTCGGCGGGTGATGTCGAGGAAGATGGCCTCGCGGTCGGCCAGGGCGATGTTTTCCGGCACGGTGGTGGAATAGGTGACGATGGCCTTGGTCGCGCCGCGAAAGGCGCCCGCGCTGTTGTCCGGCATGTCGCCCGACACCTCGACCTCGATCCGCCCGTCATAACGCTGGGCCTGATCGGTGGTGAAATAGCCCTTCACCCCTTCGGTTTTGGGCAAGGCCACCTCGATGATGCTGGCGTCCTTGATGGTGACGCGCACCCGCCCGGCCCCACCGGCGGCCTGGAGCCGCTCCGACGCCCAGCGCCGCACCGCCTCGACCGGGGGAACCGCCGAGCGGTCCTCGACATGCTTGCCGCCGCCGGGCCGATAGCCGTTCACCACATCGACGCCTCCGGCGCTGAGGATGATCGGGCCGAAGTTGGAAAAATCAATCGGACGCGGCGCGGGACGCGGCGGCGCGCTCTGGCAGGCGGACAGCCCCAAAACGGCGACGGCGACGACGGCGAGAAGAGAACGGCGGGAGGGCATGACGGCTCCGTGGCACATGAAACAAACAGGATGCGCCCTATATAAGGTGGCGGATCGCAGGACGCACCACGGCCCTTGCTCCATCCCAAAAAATCACACCCACAACCTTTCATGAGTCTCTCGCTTGCCAAAACGCCCCTTTTAACCTATCACATCCCGAGTCGCAGCGCCGGATTCGAGGGAGGCAGCCCATGACCGCGAACAGCCCCTCCTCCGCCAAACTGAAAAGCCTATTGAGCACAGAATTCTCCGCCGTTGGCCTGAAGGCTGCCGAGGTGTGGAAGACCCTGCCCGACTGGTGGCGGGACGCCATCGCGTACCCGTCGGGCGTCCATGAGATTCGCGGCTTCGTCGCCAAGCATTTTGGTCTCCAGATCGACCGCGCCGGGCAACTCCAACAGCGGCCCATGCCCGCCGCCTGCTTCAAAACCCGGGGTGGAACCGACCCCGCCAAAATCGCCTCCCCGCGCGCCCTGGCGACCGCCGTCGCCCACATCGTCGCCCAAGCGACGCCCCAGCCCTGGATCGGCGCGTTGCCGTCCGTTTCGGAACTGAGAGGGGCGTGTCTCCAACGCAAAGATTCCCCTTGGGTCGGGTTGCCGGACTTGCTGGAGGCCTGCTGGAGCAGCGGGGTTCCGGTGATTTACCTGCCTGCCCTGCCGACGGCGGAAAAGAAGATGGACGGCATGGTGACGACCTGCGCCGGTCGTCCTGTCATCATTATCACCAAGAAGTATGATCTCCCCGCCTGGATTCTCTTCATTCTTGCCCACGAGATGGGACACGTCGCCCTTGGACATCTGAACATCGACGATGATGGCGACACCATCGTCGATGAGAAGGTTTCAGAAGACGACGTGGAATCGTCGGACGCGCAAGAGCAAGCCGCCAATCGCTACGCGTTGCAACTGCTGACCGGAAACGAAAACAGCAAGCTGAACCTGAAACACCTCATGGGTGCAAGAGAACTTGCGGCAATCGCCGACCGCTATGGGCGACAATATGGAATTTCTCCCGGTCATGTCGTTCTAAACGCCGTCCGGCATACAAAGAAGAATGGGAAATCTCTTTGGCCGCTTGGCAATGAAACCCTGAAGTTTCTTGCTTCGGAGCGGGAAGACACATCCGCTCTTTGCCAGAAGGCACTGCGCGCCCATCTTGATGCAGGCGTCTTGTCTGACGACAGCTTTGAATTTTTGGAACGGCTGGGCGTCCTCTGACCCATGGCCGACCGTCACGCGCTGTTTGATCGGGATGTGTTCCTGAAACTGGTCTTCTGCGATCTTTGGGCGGAGTGTCTGGAGGCTTTGGGCATCACCCATCCCTACCGCCTTGTCTCAGCCTCGGTCAGGGGCGCAAAAACTCCGTTGAATCGCTGGAGGCCACCCGATGCGCTAACCAACACCCTGCGCGCGGACATTCTCCAAAGGATTGAAGGCCTGCAAGGCACGGTTCCCGTCATCCCAGATTCTTGGATCCAAGAATCGGTTCAGAATCCCCTCTACAACGCCATGCTTGCTCCCGGACAGGAAGGAATCGATCAGGGCGAAGCGCAATTGGCCGTCGTCGCCTTATCGACGCCCGCTGTTGATGTGTTGGTTTCAGGAGACAAACGCTTCATCCAGGCCCTTCGCTCCCGCTATCCCGATGTCTTCAGGCAATTGCGAGCGTCTTTGATCTGTTTTGAGGATTGCTTGCGCGCCATCATCGAACGGTTGGGACTCGACGCCATCAGAGATCGCCTGATTGTCGCAAAGGGCTGCGACAGCACTCTTAATATTGCCCTTGGTAGCGATAATCACGCCAGTCAGGACGACTTCCTCGCGGCGCTGTCGAGCTACAATCCGCTGTTCCCGTAACGGATCAGACGTCTTCTCACCCCCGCCGCCGGGTCGCCAGAATGATTCCCGTGGCGATCAAGGCGATGCCGACGCCGTGGTACAGGTGCGGTTGTTCGCCCAGGAACAGCACGGCCAGCAGGCTGCCGAAGACCGGCACCAGATGGATCGCCAGACCGGCGGTGTTGGCTCCGACCAGTTCGACCACGCGGTTGAAGCACAGATAGGCGACGATGGACGGGAACAGCGCGACGTAGCCGACCGCCAGAAACGTGACCGCCGTCGGCTCCACCGCGCGCTGGGTGATGCTTTCCCAGACATAGAAGGGCAGCAGTTCCACCGCGCCAACCGCGAAGGTGGCGACGACGAAGCTCAACCCATGGACCGCCGGTTTGCGGCGCAGAAGCGTGGTGTACGCGGCGTAGATGGCGATGGCGGCCAGCATCCAGACGTCGCCGATGTTCAATTGCAAACCCAGCAGAACCGCCGGGTCGCCGTGCGAAATCAGGGTCGTGGCGCCGATCAGCGAGACGACGATTCCCAGCCCCTGGGCGGGGCGCACGCGGTCGCCGAACAGCAACAGGCTCATCAGCACGATCAGCACCGGCATCGACGATTGCAGCATCACGCTGTTGAGCGCCGTGGTGGAGTTCAGCGCGATGTACTGAAAGGTGTTGAACAGGCCGATGCCCAGCGTGCCCAGCACCAGCACGTCCTTCCAACCCGCCAGCAGCGGCGACAGATCGTGACGCAGATGCTTCCAGGCGAAGGGCAGGATGATGAGCGTGCCCAAGGTCCAACGCCAGAAGGCCAGACCGATGGGCGGCACCGCCCCGGCGACGGCGCGGCCCATGACCGCGTTGCCCGCCCAGAACAGGGGCGGCAGCAGCATCAACAGCCACGCCTGATCCATCAGGCGGCGGCTTTTGGCTGGGGCAACGCGATCATCGGCCATGGCGTCAGCTGCGGCGGCGGGGGGAGGAGAAGGCGGCCGACGCGGCGGCGGCGGCCGACGTCGCCCCCGGCCCGGTGTCGTCGCTGCGGAAGACGCTGGCCCGACCTTCCCGGCGGGGAGCGCGCGGGGCGTCCTCGCGGTCACGCTCGCGGCCTTCACGCTCGGGCTTGGGCGGTTGGCGCAGTTCGGCGTCGAGTTCGGCGATGCGCTTGACCAGGGCTTCGCGGATGGCGGGCGCGGCGTGGACCTTCAGCGTCGCAAGCTGCTCCTTGAGCTGCGCAACCTGCCGCTGCTTCTGCTCGCGGGTGCGCTTGATGGCGACGTTGTCGGAATGCTGGCCCTCGAAGGAGCGCATGGAAAAGCCTCGTTGTAAAAAGAAAGCGGTCGATCCGCCCTGGCCTTGATGGCGGCCCTCGGCGTGGAGGCCGGATTATTGGAAGCCAGCGGTGGCAAAGCAAGCCAGAGTTCGGCTTGACATTCAGGAAAGCGGAGCGCAACCGCCAAACGCCCCCAGGAACCATGCCCAGGGCCGGATCATCACGAAGAAAAAGGGCGCCCCCCTTGCGAGGGGCACCCCTTTCCAAACCAAAGCGTTGGAACGCCCTGGACTTCTGATTAGAAGCCCATGTCGTCCATGCCGCCCATACCGCCCATTCCGCCGCCCGGCATGCCGCCGCCCGACTTCTTCTCGGGCTTCTCGGCGATCATCGCCTCGGTGGTGATGAGCAGGCCAGCGATCGAGGCCGCGTCCTGGAGGGCGGTGCGAACCACCTTCACCGGATCGATGATGCCAGCGGCGACCAGATCGGTGAATTCACCCTTCTGGGCGTCGTAGCCAAAGTTCGCGTCAGCCTGATCGAGCAGCTTGCCGACCACGATGGAACCATCGGTGCCCGCGTTGTAGGCGATCTGACGAACCGGCGCCTGGAGGGCGCGACGGATGATGTCGATGCCGACGCGCTGTTCGTCGTTGATCGGGACCAGCTTGTCGAGAGCGCGGGTGGCGTACAGCAGGGCCGTGCCGCCACCGGCGACCACACCCTCTTCAACCGCCGCGCGGGTCGCGTGCATCGCGTCGTCAACGCGATCCTTGCGCTCCTTCACCTCGACCTCGGTGGCGCCGCCAACGCGGATGACGGCGATGCCGCCAGCCAGCTTGGCCAGACGCTCTTGCAGCTTCTCACGGTCGTAGTCCGAGGTGGTCTCCTCGGCCTGCGCGCGGATCTGGCCGCAACGGGCTTCGATGTCGGCCTTCACGCCGGCGCCGTCGACGATGGTGGTGGTCTCCTTGGAGATCACCACCTTCTTGGCGGTGCCGAGCATGTCGATGGTGACGTTCTCAAGCTTGATGCCGAGGTCTTCGCTGATGACCTGACCGCCCGTGAGGATGGCCATGTCTTCCAGCATCGCCTTGCGACGATCGCCGAAGCCCGGCGCCTTGACGGCGGCGATCTTCAGGCCGCCGCGCAGCTTGTTGACGACCAGCGTGGCCAGAGCCTCGCCTTCGATGTCTTCGGCGACGATCAACAGCGGACGCGAGGACTGAACGACGGCTTCGAGAACCGGCAGCAGCGGCTGGAGGCCCGACAGCTTCTTCTCGTGCAGCAGGATGTACGGGTTTTCGAGGTCCGCGATCATCTTGTCGGCGTTGGTGATGAAGTACGGCGACAGATAGCCGCGATCGAACTGCATGCCCTCGACGACGTCCAGCTCGGTGTCCAGGCCCTTGGCCTCTTCCACCGTGATGACGCCCTCGTTGCCGACACGCTCCATCGCCTGGGCGATCATCCGGCCGATTTCGACTTCGCCGTTGGCGGAAATCGTGCCGACCTGGGCGATCTCGTCGTTGGTCGTGACCTTCTTGGCGCGCGCCTTGATGTCGGCGACGACGGTCTCGACGGCCAGATCGATGCCGCGCTTCAGATCCATCGGGTTCAGACCGGCGGCGACCTTGGTCACGCCTTCACGAACGATGGCCTGAGCCAGCACGGTCGCGGTGGTGGTGCCGTCACCGGCCAGATCGTTGGTCTTCGAGGCGACCTCGCGGACCATCTGGGCGCCCATGTTCTCGAACTTGTCCGACAGTTCGATTTCCTTGGCGACCGTCACGCCGTCCTTGGTGATGCGCGGGGCGCCAAAGGACTTTTCGATCACGACGTTGCGGCCCTTGGGGCCGAGCGTGACCTTGACGGCGTCAGCCAGGATGTCGACGCCACGCAGCAGCTTTTCGCGCGCGGAGGGGCCGAACTTAACTTCTTTGGCAGCCATATCTCAATTCCTCTGAGTATCGAATGTCGAAACGAAGATGGGCGAAGGACATTAGCCTTCGATGATGCCCATGATGTCGGATTCCTTCATGATGAGGAAATCCTGGCCTTCGATCTTCACTTCGGTGCCCGACCACTTCCCAAACAGGATGCGGTCGCCGGCCTTGACGTCGAGCGCGACGATCTTGCCCGATTCATCACGAGCGCCGGGGCCGACGGCGATGATTTCGCCTTCCTGCGGCTTTTCCTTCGCCGTGTCGGGGATGATGATCCCGCCCTTGGTCTTGGTATCGGACTCCAGACGCTTGACGACGACGCGGTCGTGGAGCGGACGGAACTTCATGGGACGGCCTCCTTGGATAAGGCTTGAACGTGATCTGGAAATCCGGGGCGCGCTTGTTAGCACTCACACCCGGCGAGTGCCAGACAGCTAATGGATGGTGATTTTGGATTCAAGAGGCTTGCGGATGATTTTTGCGCAGGCGGACCAGCGAGGATCCCATGAACGCCTGATAATTCATTGTTTTAAAACATATATTTTCATTTTTACGGCAATTCGGGACGCTCCCTGTTTCGCAAAAGAATCACACTTGCACGCCCCCAAGCCGACGCGCGGCGCCGATTCCAAGCCGCCTGTGACCACCGTCACAGCGCGCCATCAGTGATTTTGCTAAAATTTTATTGAATTTGGTTTTGAGGCAACCCTCACGAGGCGCCCCTCATGGGAGACGACGACATGGCCACCTTGGCGAAACAAAATGCGGACCGTCAGGAACGCATCCTCTGGCTGACCGAGGCGCTGCTGGAATTCACCACCATCGCCGGATTGTTCGCCCTGCTCTTCGCCCTGTTCGTGTTGTGCGGCGCGGTGCAGGAAATGCCCTAAGCAGGTTTTCCGAACTCTGCCCACACATGGGCAGGCTCGGAAAACCTGCAAACCATAGAGTCCGCAGGTTTCTCCAGGCCGGGCCATGTGTGGCCCGATCTGGAGAAACCTGCTTAGGCGGATCATCCGAGAGCCGCGCAATGTTTGACGCGACCGATTCCCAGCGCCACAGTGGCGAACATCCGACCTTGTTCGTCAGGAATGCCGCCCGTGACCGCCTTCGCCACCGACCGTTTGCGCGCCTCGTCCTCCCCTGACAACCGGCCCATCGCGTGGTGGCTGCTGCTGTGCGCCGCGATGGTTCTGGCGATGGCCGTCATCGGCGCCATCACCCGGCTGACCGAATCCGGCCTGTCGATGGTGGAATGGAAGCCGCTGATCGGCATCCTGCCGCCGCTGTCCGACGCTGAATGGAATCGCGTGTTCGACCTGTACAAGAACACGCCGGAATTCCGCATTTTCAACAACCGGATGGATCTGGCCGGATTCCAGGAAATCTTCTGGTGGGAGTGGTTTCACCGGCTGTGGGGGCAGGTGATCGGCTTTGTTTTCCTCTTTCCCTTCCTGCGCTTCTGGATTCAGGGGCGAATCGCGGCGGATCTGTGGCCCAAACTGGCCGGGCTGTTCCTGTTGGGCGGTTTGCAGGGGGGAATCGGCTGGTTCATGGTCAAAAGCGGGCTGGTCGATCAACCGAACGTCAGCCATTACCGGCTCGCCCTGCATCTGGGAACCGCGATTCTGATTTACGCCCTGCTGCTGCGCACGGCGCTTGGCCTGCTCGATCCGCTGCCGTTGGCGGGCTGGCGGCCCGAGTCGGCGGGTTTGCGCCGCCACGCCCGGTGGGCCTTGGGGTTGGTCGCCGTCACCATCGTCTGGGGGGCCTTCGTCGCCGGGTCGCGGGCGGGATACGCCTACAACACCTTCCCCCTGATGGAGGGCTATGTCATTCCGCCGGAAGTCGGCACGCTGACGCCCTGGTGGCACAACCCGTTCGAGAACACGGCGGCCATCCAACTGATTCACCGCGCCTTGGCGCTTCTGACCGGGCTGGCCGTGCTGGCGCTGGCGATTCGCACGGCGACCGCGCGCCTGCCCGGACGCGCGACTCAGGCCGCGCAGGCGGCGGGCGCGATGGTGCTGATTCAGATCGGGTTGGGCGTCGCCACCCTGCTGACCGTGGTGTGGATCCCGGTCGCCGCCGCCCACCAAGCCGGAGCGATTCTGGTCGTCTCCGCCCTGGTGTGGCTGCTGCACGAACTGCGTCCGGTGCGCCGGTGAGCACCGGCCAGGATGGGCGATTCAAACGGGCAGATCATCCATGAGAATGAAGGTCGCATTCTGCCGCTGATGCGCGTTTATCAACGGAACCAGCCGCGTGAAATGCTCGCTCGCGCAATGCGCATCAAGAGCTGCCCGATCCGGCCACGCCTCAATGAAGATGAAATGTCCGGGATCTTTCTGATCGACACACAGATCATAGGCGATGCAGAGTTCTTCCTGTCGGGTTTTCTCGACCAGCTCCCGGTAAAGAGGCAGGACAATTTCAACCGCTTCAGGCTTGATGAAGTCCTGCGCAATGACCTTGAGCATACGCTGTTTTCCTTTGTTGTGCCGGTTGCCCGATCGGGCCGATTCTCATCCGAGATGATCGCTGTCGTCTCGCCCAGCTTGCGGTCTCGGCGGAGGCGCCGAGCAAACGCCGGCAAAGGCAAATGCCAAGGTCAACCGTTCCTCCGTGCAAAGCTAGAAAAACCCGACGGTTGACGACACAACCACGGACATCAAACCGACCGGGTGATGCCGCCATCGACGCGGATGTTCTGCCCGGTGATGTAGCCGCCGCCGGGCGAGGCGAGGAAGGCGACGGTCGCCGCCACCTCCTCGCTTTTGCCATAGCGCTGCATCGGGATGCGCTGCCGCCGCTCCTCGGTTTCCGGCAGGCTGTCGATGAAGCCGGGCAGGACGTTGTTCATCCGCACATTGTCGGCGGCGTATTTGTCGGAAAACAGCTTGGTGTAGGACGCCAGCCCGGCCCGGAACACCGCCGAGGTCGGGAACAGCGGGTCCGGCTCAAAGGCGGCGAAGCTGGAAATGTTGATGATCGTCCCGCCCTTCTGCCCGACCATGATCGGCGTCACCAGACGGGTCGGGCGGATCACGTTCATCAGGTAAACATCCAGGCCCATGTGCCAATCCTCGTCCGTCAAGTCGAGAACCGGCCCGCGCGGGCCATGCCCGGCGCTGTTCACCAACACGTCGACGCGGCCCCAGCGCTCCATCGCGGCGTCCACCAGACGCGCCAGATCGTCGTTGGAGCGGTTGGAGCCGGTGACGCCGAGTCCGCCAAGCTCCTGCGCCAACGCCTCGCCCTTGCCCGACGAGGACAGGATGGCGACCCGGAAGCCGTCCCCCGCCAGCCGCCGCGCCGCGTCCGCCCCCATGCCGCTGCCGCCTGCGGTGATGAGCGCCACTTTTTCCATCGACATGGTGAAGCCTTTCCTGAATGGGACGCGTGGGAAAAACTGCCGTCCGCACGCGTTTCATGCTTAAGCTTAGACGCGGATCAATCCACCGCTCAAACCAGTTTTCCGGCTTTCACACGATAGAAAATCTACTGGATGAGCGACCCGCAACCCCAACTGCCGCCGCTCAACGCCCTGCGCGCCTTCGACATGGCGGCGCGGCATCTGAACTTCCGCCTCGCCGCCGAGGCTCTGGGGGTGACGCAAAGCGCCGTCGCCCAGCAGGTCCGTCATCTGGAGGCCACCCTTGGCCTGCAATTGTTTGAACGGCGGTCCCGCTCGCTGGCGCTGACCGGCGCGGGGTTGACCTACGCCGCGCAGATTCGCCGCGCGTTCGAGCAGATCGCCGAAGCGACGGCGGCATTGCGCCCAACCCCGCTGCGCCTGACCATCAGCGTGACGCCGACCTTCGCCTCGAAATGGCTGATTCCCCGCCTGCACGAACTGACCGCCGCGCATACCGATCTGGATTTGCGGGTGTTGGCCGCCGAATCCCTGTCGAATTTCCAGACCGACGGGGTGGACGTCGCCGTCCGCCAGGGCAAGCCGCCCTTCGGGCCGGGATTGACGGCGGATCTTTTGTTCGAGCAAGAGGTGGTGGCGGTGTGCAGCCCGGCCTTGCTGACCGACGCGGCGCTGCCCTTGCCGCCGCAGGCGCTGGACCGTTTCGTTCTGCTGCACGACGCCCACAATCTGTGGCCCGACTTCATCGCCACCACCATGGCCGGACTCTCCGCCCCACCCCAGCGGGGGATTCGCTTCAGCCACACCGCCTTGGCGATGGACGCGGCGCTGGCGGGCCAAGGCGTCGCCCTGGTCAGCCGCTTCCTGGTGGAACGGGATCTCGCGGATGGGCGGTTGGTTCGCCCGTTCGACGGTGTGTTGACGGGGCCGTTGGGCTTCTACGTGGTCGCGCCCCGCAAGGCCCGCCATCCCGGGCCGACTCAGCGGATTCGCGATTGGCTGCTTGCGGCTGGAAAAAACACTCCGGCGTGACCGGGCAGCGGACTGGACGGGGCGGATCGTCGCCCTCAGCTACCCTCGGCCAGATCATACATGGCGTCGAGATCGGCGATCAGGACCTTGTTGCCTTCCTGAAGCGAGATGACGCCGACCGTCTTCAATTGGGTGAAGGTGCGGCTGACGGTTTCCGTCGTCAGGCCCAGATAATCGGCGATGTCGGCCCGGCTCATCGGCACGAAGACCGGGTTTTCCTTGTGTCCGCGCCGCGCCGCGCGTTGCGACAGCATCAGCAGGAAGGAGCAGATCTTCTCCTTGGCCGTCTTGCGGCCCAGCAGCAGCATTTGGTCCTGCGCCGCCGCCAACTCGTTCGACGCCATGGAGAACAGGCGGCGCTGCATCTTGGGGAACTCGTCCATCAAGACGTCGATCTTCTTGCGCGGGAAGCGGCAGAGCGACGCGCTGGTGACGGATTCGGCGGTGTAGGCGTAGCTTTCATTGACCGACAGGCCGAGGAAATCGCCCGTCACCAGAAAGCCGGTGATCTGGCGCCGCCCATCGGGCAGCAGCTTGTAAAGCTTCACCGTGCCGGAGGTGACGTTGTACAGCGCGTCGGCGGTGTCGCCCTCGCTGAACAAGGTGTGCCCAGCGTCAACCCGCATGGTTTGGAGGATCTCGGCGAGACGGCGCACCTCTTCGGGGTCCAAGGCGGCGCACACAGTCAGGCTGCGCACGGGACAGGCCCCGCAGGGATTCATTTCCGTCGATGCGCTCTTGTCACGAGCGCGACCCATATCGAAAGGTGGCATGGATGGACCCAGCCTCTACCGTGCGAAAGCCCATATTGGTGGCAATCGTTGGGAATCGCAACCATGCTCGCGCACCCCCCTTCCTATGTCCATGTCGCCCCGGGGGCTATTGACCTTTGGGCGCCGGTTTGCTGGGGGGCAGGGGCGCGTCGTCGTCGAACAGGATGCGGTTGGCCGCCCCGTCCAGATCCTCAAACTGACCGGACTTCAGCGCCCACAGAAACGCCGCCAGCCCCAGCCCGCCCAGGCTCACCGCGATCGCGATCAGATAGAGAAGCTCGTCCATTGCCCAAATCCTTGACCACAGAGCCACGGGCCAGCCGCAGCGCGTTGAGAATGACGATCAGCGACGATGACGACATCGCCAGCGCCGCCAGCAGCGGCGTCAGCAACCCGGCCATCGCCAGCGGCACCGCGCAGAGATTGTAGAGCAGCGCGATGGCGAAATTCTGCTTCACCAGACGGCCCGACCGCCGGGCGACCTCCACCGATTCGACGATGGGCCGCAGCATCCGCCCCTGAAACACCACGTCCGCCGCCGTCTGGCTGACGTCCACCGCCGTGGAGGGCGACATCGACACCGACGCCGCCGCCAGGGCGGGCGCGTCGTTCAGCCCGTCGCCGACCATCAGCACCCGGCGCCCCTGCCCGGCCAATTCGGCCAGCGCGGCGGTCTTGTCGGCGGGGGTCTGTTCGGCCCGCCAATCGGCGATGCCCAGCCGCTCGGCCACCGCCGCCACCGCGCCGCGCCGGTCGCCCGACAGCAGCCGAATGTCCAGCCCGCGCGCCTTCAGCGCCGCGACCACCGCCGCCGCGTCGGGGCGCGGCGCGTCGAGGAAAACAATTCGGCGCGGAGCCGCGCCGGGCCGGGCCAGCCACAATTCCGGCCCGCCCGCGTCCAGCGTGTCGTCCGGCGCGCCGGTGAAGCGGCGGCTGCCCAGACGAATCACCCCGTCCGCGCCGTCCCACTCCAGCCCCGCGCCGGGAATCTCGCGCACGCCCGCCGCCACCGGCACGCCGGGCAGGGCCGAGGCCAAGGCGCGCGCCAGCGGGTGACGACTCGCCCCAGCCAGCGACACGGCCAGCCGCAAATCCTCGGGATCGACCCCGTCCAACTGCGGCGTCGGGCGGCCTTCGGTCAGGGTGCCGGTCTTGTCGAACACCACGGTGTCGATGACGGCCAGACGCTCCAGCGCCGTGGCGTTTTTCAGCAAGGTGCCCTGCCGCATCAACCGGCCGCTGGCGATCACCTGGACCACCGGCACCGCCAGCGCCAGCGCGCAGGGGCAGGTGATGATGAGCACGGCGACCGCGTTCATCAACGCGACCTGCCACGGCGCGCCGACGATCAAGGTCCAGGCGGCGAAGGTGCTGAGCGCGGCGACATGAACCACCGGCGCGTAAAGCCGCGACACCCGGTCGGCCACCGCCACATATTTGGCGCGGCCCTGTTCGGCCACCTCCATCAAGCGGACGATCTCGGCCAGCAGGGTTCCTTCGCCGACCGCCGTCACCGTCAGCCGCAAGGGCGCGGTCAGGTTCAGCATGCCGGCGAAGACCTGATCGCCAGGCCGGACGCTTCCCGGCACCGCTTCCCCGGTGATGAGCGCGGTGTCGAGGTCGGACACGCCGTCGAGCACCCGGCCATCGACCGGAACGCGCTCCCCGGTCGCGACCAGAATCACCGTGCCGAGGCTGACCTGTTCGGGCGTCACCACCGCGCTGGTTCCGTCCTCGCGCAGGATCGTCACCGCGTTGGCGCGCAAGCCCAAAAGCTGCTCCGCCGCCGACCGCGCCCGCCCACGCGCCCGCTGGTCGAGGTAGCGCCCGATCAACAGGAAAAACAGCAGCATCACCGCGCCGTCGAAATAGGCGTGCAGGCCGCTGTTCATCGTCTCAAACAGGCTCATCCCGGTGGCGAGCAGCACGCCGATGGTGACGGGAACGTCCATGTTGGTCCGCCCGCGCCGCAAGGCGCCAAAGGCCGACCGGGCGAAGGGCCGCAGCGCGTAGGCGATGGCGGGCATGCAGATCAGCGCGGAAATCCAGTGCATCAGGTCGCGCGTCGCCGTCCCCATGCCCTGGCTGTAACCGGCCCAGACCGACACCGACAGCAGCATGACGTTGCCCATGGCGAATCCGGCCACCGCCATGGCCCGCAGCAATTCCTTTTCGGTCTTCGCCTGAGCGCCGCCCAGCCGATCCGGGTCGAACGGCACCGCGCGGTAGCCCAATTGCGTCACCGTGCCGACCACGGCGTTGGCGTCGGTCTCCGCCGGGTTCCAGCGCAGGGTCAGCCGCCGCGTCGTCATGTTCAGCCGCGCCTGAACGACGCCCGGCTGCCGCCCCAGCGCGGTTTCAATCAGCCAGACGCAGGCGGCGCATTGCAGCCCGTCCACCATCAGATGCAGGCTTTGCGCCCCGTCGGCCTCAAGCCGCGCGTGCGGGGAATAATCGATGGCGGGGGCGTCGTCGTCGGGGCGCAACGGGCGCGCCGCCGGATCGACGCTGCGCCGGTCATAATAACGCCCCAGCCCGAGGCCACGCACGAGGTCATAGGCGGCGGCGCAGCCGGAGCAGCAGAACGGCCCAGCCCCATCCGACGCGAGGGCCGCCGACGCGGCCCCCTCGCCTTGCTCCTGCCCGCAATGAAGGCAGACGGTCATGTCAGATCACCCAAGAAACGCCGCCACCCGGACGCCCGCGCGACGGCAAGGCCGCTTCACTGCACCCAAACGCGCTTTTGATTCTGATAATCGCCGCTGGCGTGCTGAATCTCCACCCGCATGTCCCACTGGCCTTCCAGGGTCAGCGTCACCGGGGCGGCGTAGCGACCCTCGCCCAGGTAAGGAAGATCCATCGTCACGTCATGGCCGACGCTGGTCGGGCGGATCAGCTTGATCTTGACCGTGGCCCCGTCCAGCAGCGCCCCATTCTTGTCGCGCAGAGTCAGCGAGGCGAGGCCCTTCAGCGGTTCGGTGCTGGTGAAATCGACGTTGACCTGCCAGCCGCGCTCGGCCTGGGCGCGGGCGCCCGCCAGATCCTGGTTGTACTTGATGCCCTTGAGGAAATGCTCCTCGGTCTGCAACCCGGTCCAGGTGGAGAAGGCGAAGTGAATCATCACCCCGTTCACCGCAGCCACCACCAGGAAAAGCCCCACGAAAATCCAGGGGATGTACCACCCCTTCTGACGGGGCGCGCGGGTCGGACGGAGTCCGGTGGACGAGGTCATGGTCATGCTCGGTAGGCCTTCGGTTGCGGGACCGTATCACGAAATCAGCGACGGATCAGTTACGAGACCAACTCAGTTCCCCGGCCCCATGAACACCGTCTGGTAAGAGGCGGTTTCCCCATTGGCCGAGGTCAGGGTGAGGTTTAGCGGCTGCGACGCCTCGCGCAAAGAGCCGCGCGGAATGGTCACAAAAATGCGATAGGTGGCGACCATGTCGGGCGCAGCGGTCAATCTCTGGTGGACCGTCTGCTCATCCTGCCCGTCCCCGGCGACCGCGATGGTCGCCCCGGCCAGACCGCTGACCGACAGCACATAGTCGCGCGGGTCGCGGGTCATGTTGGAAATCTTGAAGGTGTAGGCGTTGCGCACCGTGCCGTCGGCCAGCGCCACGAACAGCGGCGCGCGGTCGCGCAGAACGCTGATGTCCAGACCGGGCCGCAGGGCCAGACCGGCGACGATGGCCCCGGCGATCACCAGCATGCTCAACGAATAGATGATGACGCGCGGGCGCAGCCATTTGGACGCGACCGGCTTGCCGCCCGCCGACAGGGCGATCTGGTTGGTCTGGGTGTCGAACGTCACCAGCCCGGTCGGGCGGCCGATCTTCACCATGATCTCGTCGCAGGCGTCCACGCACAGACCGCAGCCGATGCATTGCATCTGCAAGCCGTCGCGGATGTCGATGCCCGCCGGGCAGACCTGCACGCAGTTGAAACAGTCGATGCAGTCGCCCAGGCCCGATTCCGCCCGCTCCTCCCAGCTCTGCGACTTGCGCAGCGGCGCGCGGCCTTCGCCGCGCCATTCCTGATAGGTGACGACCAGACTGTCCTCGTCGATCATCGCCGATTGGAAGCGCGGCCACGGGCACATGTAGGTGCAAACCTGCTCGCGAGCGAAACCGGCGAGCAGATAGGTCGTGCCGGTGAACAAGCCGATGAAGCCGACGGCGGTCGAAGACGCCTCGAACCGGACCAGTTCGCCCAGCAGGGTCGGCGCGTCGGTGAAGTAGAAGATCCAGGCGCCGCCGGTGGCCAACCCAATCAGCAGCCAGATGGCGTTGGTCGCCGCCTTGCGCCACAGCTTGTCAAAGGTCCATGGCCCGTGGTCGCGGCGGATGCGCGTTCCACGCTCCCCCTCCACCAGATGCTCGACCCAGACGAACAGGTCGGTCCAGACGGTTTGCGGGCAGGCGTAGCCGCACCAGACGCGCCCAGCCAGCGAGGTCGCCAGAAACAGCCCCAGCGCCGCCAGAATCAGCGCGCCGGTCAAATAATAAATTTGCTGCGGCCACAGCTCGATGAAAAACAGGTAGAAACGCCGGTGCTCGATGTCGAGCAACACCGCTTGGCTGGGCGCGTTCGGCCCACGATCCCAGCGAATCCAGGGCAGGATGTAGTAGATCGCCAGCATGGCGCTCAGCGCCGCCCATTTGATTTGGCGGAAACGGCCACGGACGGATTTCGGATAAACCTTCGCGTGCTTCTGAAAGAGCGATTGCGCCGTGCGCTTCTCGGCCTTGGCCGCGTTCTGGACCTTGGGCGTTTCCGTAGCCGTGCTCATTCCCTCGCCTTCTCGTTGGGGCGTTGCGGTGGCCGGTGTCGGCGCCGCATCCACACCAACAACATTGGGTGGGGCGCGCGAAAAGCACTATGGCGGCGGAATGCCGCAGCGGCATTGCGCTGGATCAAACGAGGCGGAGCGTCCGGACGTTCTCGTCCCCCGCCGAATCGACTCACATCATGGCCCAAAAAGAAACGCCGGGGAGTCTCCTCCCCGGCGTTTCCAATCACCCAACCACCTCGGCGTTCGGCTTACTTGCCGCCGCCCAGATTGTGGACGTAGACGGCCAGCGACTTGATCGTCGCGTCATCGAGACGCTTGGACCAGGCGGGCATCATGCCGGCGCGACCGTTGGTGATGGTCTCGACCAGCGTGGCCTTGTCGCCGCCATAGAGCCAGTTGGCCTGCTTCAGCGGCGGAGCGCCGACGCCATCCAGACCAGCGGCCAACGCGCCTTGCGCGGCGTCGCCATGGCACGCGGCGCAATTCTCGTCATAGACGGTCTTGCCCTTGGCGACCTTGGCGGCGTCCGCCGGCTTGTTGTTCAGCGACAGGACGTAATCCGTCACCTGATCGATCTGATCGCGGTTCAGGATGCCGTCCTTGCCGAACGCGGTCATGCCGGTGTTCGGCACGCCACGGGTGTCGGCGTCGTCCGAACGGATGCCGTGCTGGATGGTCTGGTAGATGTCGGCGGTCTTGCCGCCCCACAGCCACACGTCGTCGGCCAGCGTCGGGAAGCCCTTGGCCCCTTGGCCGCCGGCGCCGTGGCAGGCCGCGCAGTTCTCGTTGAAGTAGGACCGGCCGCCCGCCATGGCGAAGCCCAGCAGGTCCTTGTCCTTTTGGATCTCGTCGACCGACTTGGCCGCGATGGCGGTCAGGAACTTCGCCTGACCGGCCTTCGCGTTGGCCATGCTGGTGACGACATCCTCGCGCTGGGAATAGCCCAGGATGCCCTTCGTGTAGGTCTTGCCCAACGGCCAAGCCGGGTAGAACACGTAATACGCCATCGACCACGCGATGCAGACGTAAAAAATGTACAACCACCACTTGGGCAGCGGGTTATTCAGTTCGCGCAGCCCGTCCCACTCGTGGCCGGTGGTCTCGACGCCGGACAACTCGTCCTTGTAATTTTGTGCCATGGCCTAAAACTCCTGACCATCATCCTTGAGCGGGATCTGGGCGGCGTGGTCAAAGGTGCGGCGATTGCCGGGCCACATGGCGTAAACCAGGATGCCCGTCAACAACACCATCAACCACACGGTCCAGAACGACCGAAGCATCACCGTGATCGAATCCAAATCCATGGATTTGTCCCCCGATTACTGCTGGAGCTGCTTCGGCGACTGGTACTTGGTGAAATCCACCAGGGTGCCCAGCACCTGCAAGTAGGCCACGAGAGCGTCCATTTCGGTGACGGTCTTGTTGCCCGTGAAGTTCGCCGCGACGGCCTTCGGGTAACGCTTGGCCAGGGCGGCGTCGCCGTCCGGGTTCTTCTGCGCTTCCAAGTCAGCCTTGGCGTTGGCGATCTGTTCGTCCGTGTACGGAACCCCGACGATGCGCAACGTCTTGAGGACGTCGGTGATGTCGGCGTAGTTCAACGGACGATCCTTCATCCAGGCATAACCCGGCATGATGGATTCCGGCACGACGGCGCGCGGATCGACCAGATGGGCGACCTGCCAATCGTTGGAGTATTTGCCGCCGACGCGGGCCAGATCGGGGCCGGTGCGCTTGGACCCCCACTGGAACGGGTGGTCGTACATCGACTCCGCCGCCAGCGAGTAATGGCCATAACGCTCGACCTCGTCACGGAACGGACGGATCTGCTGGCTGTGGCAGTTGTAGCAGCCTTCGCGGATGTAAATCGACTGACCGGCCACTTCCAGCGGCGAATAGGGACGGACCCCATCCACCTTTTCGATGGTCGATTCGATCGTGAACAGCGGGACGATCTGCACCAGACCGCCAATCGACACGGTGATCAGCGTCAACACGACGAGCAGAAGCGTGTTCCGCTCGATCAGGTCGTGGCTGAAGCCCTTTTTTTGCTGAGCCATTTCTAGCATCCTTCCTGGGCTTTAGGCCGCGCCAACCGCCGCCTTATGCGGGGTGGAGGCGTAAGGCTTCTCGATGCGGACGTCACCCTTCGCCGTGCGCCACAGGTTGTAGACCATGATGAGCGACCCGACGACGAACAGCACGCCGCCCATCGCGCGGATGACGTAGAACGGGTGCATCGCCGCGACGGTCTCCACGAAGGAGTACTGGAGGAAGCCCAGGTTGTCGTACGCGCGCCACATCAGGCCCTGCATGATGCCCGACACCCACATGGCGGTGATGTACAGCACGATGCCGACGGTGGCCGTCCAGAAATGGTAGCTGACCAGACGCAGGCTGTAGAGCTGCGAGCGCTTCCACAGGACCGGCACCAGGAAATACAGCGCGCCGAAGGAGATGAAGGCCACCCAGCCCAAAGCGCCCGAATGGACGTGACCGACGGTCCAATCCGTGTAGTGCGACAGGGCGTTGACCGGCTTCACCGACATCAGCGGACCTTCGAAGGTCGACATGCCGTAGAAGGCGACCGAGGTGACGAGGAAACGCAGGACCGGATCGGTGCGCAGTTTGTCCCACGCGCCCGACAGGGTCATGATGCCGTTGATCATGCCGCCCCAGGACGGCATCCACAGCATGACCGAGAAGGTCATGCCCAGCGTCTGCGCCCAATCCGGCAGCGAGGTGTAGTGCAGATGGTGCGGACCGGCCCAGATGTAGAGGAAGATCAGGGTCCAGAAATGCACGATCGACAGGCGGTAGGAGTAAACCGGACGTTCGGCGCGCTTGGGCACGAAATAATACATGATCCCAAGGAAACCGGCGGTCAGGAAGAAGCCCACGGCGTTGTGGCCGTACCACCATTGCACCATGGCGCTCTGCACGCCCGACACAAACGGATACGACTTCATCCCGGTGATGGAGACCGGAACGTTGACGTTGTTGCCGATGTGCAGAATGGCGACGGTCAGGATGAAGGCCAGGAAGAACCAGTTCGCCACATAGATGTGCGACTCGCGCCGCGTCATCACCGTGCCGACGAACTGGATGGCGTAGAGCACCCAGATGACCGTCAGGTACAGGTCAAGGATCCATTCCGGCTCGGCGTATTCCTTGCCCTGGGTGAAGCCCAGGACGTAGCTCAGCGCCGCCAGAACGATGAAGACGTTGTAGTTCCAGAAAATGAACTTCGTCAGCCCTTCGCCCCCGAAGAGAAACTGACGGCAGGTCCGCTGCACCGAGTACAGCGAGGTGGCGAACAGAACGTTGCCACCGAACGCGAAGATGACGGCCGAGGTGTGGACCGGCCGCAGGCGACCGAAGCTCGTCCACTCGAAGCCGAGATTCAGCGCCGGAAACGCGAGTTGCAGGGCGATGAACGTGCCGGCCAGAAAGCCGACCACGCCCCAGAACGTCGCAGCGATAACGAAGAGTCGGATGGCGTCTTCGTAGTAACGCACGTCTTCCGACACCCGCTGGCTGCCCAGGGTGGCCCCTGAAGTCAGAGTCGCTGATGTCATACAATCTCTCCCGTTTGCCCCGGGCGGCCGGAAGCCGCGCCTTCTGGGTTGCACCACCGCTGGGTACGTACTGTTAAGGAGGGGGGCAGGTTGCGATGACGTGCGCATACACCGACGCCGGACGCGCCTGCCTCCAATAATCCCACTATGTGTAGGGGTGGCTGTCGCAACATTGATCTACGTCAACGCCGTCAAAGGCCAAGGACTGCCATCGTTCAGTGTCCTTGCAATTGGCCGGACAGAAATGGACGACAGCTTCATCGCGAAACCCCTTGGTCGGCGTCAGATTGACCAGGCTTACCCGCTGGTTTGCGTCATAGCCCCCGGCCTTGCCGTGGAGCAATGGCGCGCTTTTGCCGCAGCGGTCCTGGAAGCGGGCGGGGACGCCGCCGCGCGGTCCGGCATCATGACGGTGCAGAACGCGCGGGGGTACCTCCACGGGCTGTTCTCTTACGCCATCGAGGAGCATTTGCGCCACGGTCGCGTTATGTCCGTCGAGAACTTTGTCGTGCTGGATCTGTTCGATGTTCCGGGCGTCGCAGGAACCCTGTTGCAGGCCATGGACGGCCTGGCGCGCGGGCTTGGCTGCGCCGCCATCCACACCACCCTGCCGGAGCGTTGTGTATTCGATGACATAACAAACAATCCGATTGCGGATTGTTTTTTCACCGAAGGACATCGGCGGGAGACCGTCCGCCTGTGCAAGTCGCTCGACAGCGTCAACGACAACCGCTCGCCCGACCGCAAGCCGGAACGGGTCGGGCGGCGCGAGACGGAGTAACCCCCGGCAGAACCGTTGCGCCGCGCCGATTTGGCGTTAGGATGCGGCCCCATGAGCGACAGCGCCCCCACCCCCGTCAAATACCCGACGATTCACATGCAGGCCGGTCGTGAGCGGCGCGTCCAGCATGGCCACCCCTGGGTTTACTCCAACGAAGTCCAGATGGACGCCGCCGCCAAGGCGGTGACGCCGGGCAGCCCGGTGCGGCTGCTGGAAGCCAGCGGCAAACCGCTGGGCGTCGCCACCTTCAACCCCCACACGCTGATCGCCGCCCGGTTGCTGTCGTCCGATCCGACGACTCGGATCGATCACGCCTTTTTCGCCGACCGGCTGGAACGGGCGGCGGCGCTGCGCCAACGGCTGTTCGACCGCCCCTATTACCGGGTGGTTCACGCCGAGGCCGACGGGCTGCCGGGCCTGATCGTCGATCAATTCGGCGACGTGGTGACGGTGCAGGCCAATTCCGTGTTCATGGACCGCCACACCGACGCGATTCTCGCCGCCATTGATGAGATTCTCGCCCCGCGCGCCCTGATTCTGCGCAACGACGGCACCCAACGCGCGCTGGAAGGGCTGGCGGAGGAAACCCGGCTGGTGAAGGGCGCGATCGACGGCCCGATCAGGCTGGAGGAAAACGGCGTCACCTTCTTCGCCAACCCGTTGGACGGCCAGAAAACCGGCTGGTTCTATGACCAGCGCGACAACCGCGCCTTCATCGCGTCCTTGGCCAAGGGCGGACGCGCCATCGACTTCTACAGCTACAACGGCGGCTTCGGCATTCAATGCGCGGTGGCGGGCGCCACCTCGGTCGTGGCCGTGGACCGTTCGGCCCTGGCGCTGGAAAACGCGACGCGCGCCGCCGCCGCCAACGGAGTCGCCGACCGTTTCGAGGCCCGCCGCGCCGACGCCTTCCAGGAAATGGAACGGCTCGACGCCGCCGGGGAGCGGTTCGAGGTGGTGATCGCCGACCCGCCCGCCTTCGTGAAGGCCAAGAAGGATCTGGGCGCCGGGTCCCGCGCTTACCGCAAGATGGCCCGACTCGCCGCCAAAATCACCGCGCCGGGCGGCTTCCTGCTCTGCGGCTCGTGCAGCCACAACGTCGATCCGCCGACCTTCGCCGAGCAGGTCGCCCGTGGCCTGAACGACGCCGGACGCACCGGACGCATCCTGCGCAGCGCGGGGGCCGGGCCGGACCATCCGGTCCATCCCAACCTGCCGGAGTCGGCCTATCTGAAGGCGTTGGTTTTGCAGTTGGATTGAGGCGCGCGAGTCCGCCCCCTCCCCATCCCTCCCCCGCCTTGCGGCGGGAGAGGGGGCAGGAACCTTGTCGGCGTTCGGGGGCGGCGCTCGTCAGAGTTCCCTCTCCCGCGAAGCGGGGGAGGGTTAGGGAGGGGGCCGGAGGCAAGGCTCCCACTCACAAGGATCCCACTCACCCCCGCTCAAACACCCCGACCAGTTCGACATGGGCCGACCACAGAAACTGGTCCACCGGATAGACCTTCAGCAACCGATAGCCGCCATCGACCAGCGTCCGGGCGTCGCGCGCGAAGGTCGCCGGGTTGCAGGACACGCCGACCACCCGCCGGACCTTGCTGGCCGCCAGCGCTTCGGCCTGGGCCGCCGCCCCGGCGCGCGGCGGGTCGAAAACGACGGCGTCGAAACGACCAAGCTCTTTCGCCGTCAAGGGCTGCTCGAACAGGTCGCGCCGCTCCACCGTCAGCCGCAGCCCCTGCACCGCCTTGCTCAGCGCGGCGACCGCGCCCGCGTCGCCCTCCACCGCGTGAACCGCCGCGTGTTGCGACAACGGAATGGAAAAGGTGCCAAGCCCGGCGAACAGATCGGCGACCCGCCCGGCGCTTCCCACCGCGTCGCGCACGGCGGCGACCAGCGCCGCCTCCCCCTCCGCGCTCGCCTGAAGGAAGGCGCCCGGCGGCGGAACAATGGGAACGCCTGCGAAACGAATTGCGGCGGGGCGACGATTGGCCACCGGCTCCGCGCCGCTGCGGTTGTCGGCCTGCCAGGCGATGCGGGCCACCGACTCTGGTTCGAAGGCCACCAGAGCTTCGCGCGCCGCCCGGTCCAGGCGGCGGGGGCCGACCAGAAGCAGATCGATCCCGCCCTCCAAATCCGTCGTTACGACATCGCAATCATCGCCGTCCGGCAACAGTCGGCCCAGCAGCGCGCGCAGCGGCTCGATCATCGCGAGCAGGCGCGGCGTCAGGATCGGGCATTCCTCCAGATCGGCCAGCCGATGGCTTTGCCGCTCGTTGAAGCCGAACCACACGCGCTTGCCACGCTTCAGGGCGGCGAAGCGGGCGCGGCGGCGCGCGCCGGGCGGGGTGCAGGCCAACGGCTCAAACGGCGTGTCGCCCAAACCGACCCGCGCCAAGCATCCTTGCACCAACGCGACGTTCCAGGCCCGATAGGCCGCGTCGCTCAAATGCTGCAACGTGCAGCCGCCGCAGCGTCCGAAATGGCGGCAAGCCGGGTCGCCGCGCCCGGCGCCCGGCTCCAGAATTTCCAACAGTTCGGCGCGCACGCCCTCGCCCTTGCCGGTTCCGGCCTCCAGCGATTCGGTGACGCGCACCCGCGCCCGGTCGCCCGGCACGGTCAGCGGCACGAACAGCCGCGCCCCCTCGGCCATGGCGATGCCGTCGCCGCGCCCGCCAATCTCGGCGATGGCGACGTCGAGAACGCGCGGTTCGGCGGGCGGGCGCCGTTTGGGGGCGGGGCGCTTCATGGCGGGCAACCTTGCGGGCAAAAGGGCAGAGATGGCCCCCCTTTACGCCGGGGCCAGCGCCGCGCGCAACGATTCCGGTATCGGAGTCGGTCGGTGAGTTTTCTTGTCGACGATGACGCAGACCGCTTCCTGCGTGGCGACGCAGCGGTCGCCCAGGAAAATCCCGACGCCGATGGTCATCGAACTGGTCCCCAACCGCAGCCCGCACACGCCGATTCGCACCGTGTTGGGGTACAGAAGTTCCGCCTTATACTCGATCAGGCTGCGGGCGAGCACGACCGTCCAATCATCAGCGTCGCGAAAACCGCCCGCCGATTCCAACAGGGCGATGCGCCCTTGCTCGAAAAAGACGCCCAGCGCGTTGTTGTTGACGTGGCCCAGCGCGTCGAGATCGTTGAAGCGCACCCGCTCCTCCCACCAGAATTGGAAGGTCGCGGGGTTGGTCAGGTCCTTGCTGTCGCTCATGTCCGCCCTATGCCGTATGGGTCAATGCGGGTCGGCACTGTGGGGCAAGGGCGGCGGCCCCGCAAGCCTCGCCTGTATTTGCCGACGGCCCGGCGAATTCACGCGCGCACCGCGTGGGGCCGTGTTATTGGAGTCCAACCAACCATCCGCAACGGACCGGACGATGAGCAAGGACACCAACCAGACGGCCGAAGCGCTGTTTGAAAAGGCGCTGTCGATCGCTGAAAAGCACCTGGAAGAGGCGATCAAGGAAGGCGGCCCGCTTGGCCCCTACATCGCCGTCGCCATGATCGAAGCCGCCGTGAATTCGGCGGTCGATGAGACGAGCCACGAAGACGTCATCGACATGCTGCGCGATCTCGCCTCGCAGATCGAAGCGGACGCCGACGAAGAAGAAGACGAGTAAGTTTGTAAGCCCTAACCGGCTGCGGCTGCGGATCCTGCGGCCCGACGCTCCTCGCGTCGCCGCAGGATCTCGTAGACGACCGCCCCCAGCACGGTCAGCCCGATCAGGATCAACGACAGCGCGTTGACGGCGGGCGTAAGGCCGGTGCGCACCTTCGACGCGATGTAGACGGTCAGCGTGGTTTCCAGACCGCGCACGAACAGCGTCGTGTTGTAATTCTCAAAGCTTTGCAGAAACGCCAGCAGCGACGCCGACAAAATCGACGGCGTCAAATAGGGCAGCGTGATGCGCCGGAACACCTGCCCGTGCGTTGCCCCCAGATCCAGGGCCGCTTCCTCCAGCGCCATGTCGAACCGTTGCAGCCGCGCTGAAAACAGCAGCATCGCGTAAGCGGCGATGAAGCTGGATTGCGCGACGATGGTCAAAAACAGCCCGCCGGTCACGCCGAACCACTCGCGCCAGAAGACCAGCGTGGAAATCCCGACGATCACCCCCGGCGTCAGCAACGGCGACACCGCCAGCGCGTAAAGGAAGGTCTTGGCCCGGCTGTGCATCCGGTCGAGCAGCAACGCCGCCGCCAGCCCCAGCGGCACCGCCAGCGCGATCACCCCCGCCCCGACAATCAGGCTGGTCCCCAGCGCCGCCCACATGCGCTGATCGGCCCACAGCGCCGAAAACCAACCCAGCGTGAAGCCCATCCAGGGCGTGACGGTGGGAAAACGGCTGGCGTTGAAGGTCGCCGCCGACATGACCAGCAGCGGCAAAAACAGGTAACTGAAGAAGATCACCAGATAGGAGGTGGTGAGCAGGCGGCGGAAACGGTCGGCGGTCATCAGGCTATCCTTACTTGGCAATATCCGTGAGGCCGACGCGGAACAGCTTCATCGCGGTCATGATGACGCCGATGCACAGAACCAGCAGGATGAAGGCGTAGGCCGCCCCCTGGTTCCAGTTTCCGCCCTCGAAGAACCAGTTGTAGATGACCTCGGTGAACCAGCGGCTTTGCGGCCCGCCCAGCAGGGCCGGAACGGCGTAGCTGCCCGCCGCCAGCATGAAGGTCATGATGCAGCCGACCGCGATGCCCGGCTTGGCGTGCGGCAGCACCACCCGCCAATGGATGCGCAGCCAACTGGCCCCCAGATCGCGCGCCGCCTCGATCTGGTTGCGGTCCAGCGATTCGATGGCGTTGTAGAGCGGGAAGACCATGAACAGGATGTAGACATAGACCATGCCAACGATCACGCCGACGTCGCCGCCCAGCAGCCGTTGCGGCTCGTCGAAAATCCCCAGCGCCACCAGCAGCGTGTTCAACAGCCCGTTGAAGGCCAGGATGATGTACCAGGCGAAGGTGCGCAGCAGCTCGTTGATCCAGAAGGGCACCACCAGCATCAGCATCAACAGCGGCAGCCGCTTTTTCGGCGCGACCTGCGCCAGATAGAAGGCGACCGGGTAACAGACCGCCAGCGTCACCGCCGTGACCAGGGCGCTGGCCCAGATGGTCTTCAGGAAGATCGCCAGATGGATCTGGTTGGTCCACAGCGTGGCGTAATTCTTGACCGTGTAGACGTCTTCCGGCCCGCCCAGCTTGGACGGCGGCAGCGCCGGGCGGAAGGAGAAGTCCACCATCATCACCTGCGGCAGCACGACCAGCAACGCCAGCCACAGCGCCACCGCCAGCAGGATCAGGCCGGTCAGAACCGGGCCGTAACGACGAATCACCTCGGTCATCGCGCAGGCCGCTCCCATCGTTGAACGGGTGAATAATGACGAAACCGAACAACCCACGCCTATCATGGGGCTTTTGCCCGACGCAAGCGCGCCCGTGTGACAGCGGCGGTCTTCCCGGCGCATTTCACCCTTTGCAGACAAAAGATCGAACGCCATAGTCCTCGCCATGGTCGCACAGGGTCGCAAACGAACAGGCGCAGAACAATGGAACGCGGCGACGGCGCTGGTCGCCGTGGCGGTTCTGCTGGTCCACGCCCTGGTCATGGGCTGGCATGTCCCGCCGTCCCTGCGTCTCTTGGCCGGTCTGGAAAGCGGGCTGTGCCAAGCGCCGGGGAGCGGGCGGACCTCTCCCGATCAACCGGCCCCCGATCAACCGGCGCCCCCCGGCGATCATCTCCAGCACTGCCCGATCTGCCTGTCGGTCGCCGACGGGGCGCTCGGCCCCGCCGCCGGGCCGCAGCTTTCGCCGCCGACCTCCGTCGCCTCCGCCGCGCCGATTCCGGTCCGCGCCGTCCTGCGCGCCGACCGCAGCGCCCGCCCCTTCGCCGCCCGCGCCCCGCCGATCCCGGTCTGACCGTTTCCATCCGTTTTTTCGTCAGACCCGTGTTTTTCGGAGCGCCCATCCATGATCCGCCCCACCCGCGCCGCGCTTGCCGCCGCCGGACTCCTCGCCCTGTCCGCCGCGATCCTCCCCGCCGACGCCTCGGCCCACGCCACGTTGGAAACCAAGCAGGCCCCGAGCGGCAGCTATTACAAGGCGGTGATCCGCATCGGCCATGGCTGCGACGGCAGCGCCACCACCGCGATTCGCGTCCGCATCCCGGAGGGCGTGGTGTCGGTGAAGCCGATGCCCAAGATCGGCTGGACGCTGACCACCACCGAAGGCCCCTACGCCACCCCCTATGAAAGCCACGGCAAGACCATCACCAAGGGCGTGACCGAGGTGACATGGACCGGCGGCAACCTGCCGGACGCCTGGTACGACGAGTTCGTCTTCCAGGCCAAACTGCCCGAAAAGCCCGCCGGAACCGTGATTTACGTCCCGGTGGTGCAGGAATGCGAAAAGGGCGTCAACCGCTGGATCGAAATCCCCGAACCCGGCAAGGACGCCCATGATTACAAGGAACCGGCGCCCAGCGTCACGCTGACGGCCAAGCCGTGACCGGCCTGCCCGCCACGCCCCCTCTCCCCCCGGCGGGACGAGGGGATTGGGCGCGTCTTCTCGCCCTCCTCCTGGCCTTGGTCCTCCTGCCGACGCTGGCCCAGGCGCACGCGGTGCTGATGGAATCCAGCCCGGCGGACGGCGCGCGGGTGGAACGTCCGCCCGCCGACATCCGCCTGCGCTTCAACGAGCCGGTGACGCCGGTCGCCATCCACGCCTTCGGGCCGGGCGGCGCGCTGGTTCTGCCCGGCCCGGCGGTCGCCAGCGACGACGCCCTGCGCGTGCCGTTGCCGCCGCTGCCCGCCACCCCCGGCCCCTACACGGTCAGCTACCGGGTGACGTCGGGCGACGGGCATCCGGTGGCGGGATCCCTGCTGTTCGGCGTCGGCATGACGCCCGAACGCCCGGAACAGGCGGAGGAGCGGGGCCGCAACCTCGCCCTGCTCGCCGCCATGGCGGCCCGCGCGCTGCATTACAGCAGCCTGCTGGCGGCGGCGGGCGGCGGGCTGTTTCTCGCGCTGGTGGCGCCGGGGGCGGCCTTCCGCACCGGGCGGGATTGGGCGCCGTTGGGCCGTTTGGCCCGGCTGCGCGTGACGGTCGCGCTGGCCGCGCTGGCGGTTCCGCTCAATCTCGGGCTGACCGGGGCGCTGCTGATCGGCGAGTCGCCGCTGGCCCTGCTGACGCCCGAGGCCTGGCGGGCGGTTCTGGCCAGCACCGGCGGGACCAGCGCCGCCATCGCGCTGTCCGGTTTGGCCCTGCTGGCCGTCGGGCTGTGGCGCAACCGGACGGGTGTCGGCGGAACCCTCACGCTGCTGCTTGGCGCGTTGATCGCCATCGGCGCGCTGACCGTCACCGGCCACGCCGCCACCGCGCCGCCGTCCTGGCTCGCCGCGCCGCTGGTCGGGCTGCATGGGTTGACCGCCGCCTTCTGGCTGGGGGCGCTGGGGCCGTTGCGCGCCATCCTGCGCCACGCCCCGGCGTTGGAGGCGGCGCGGCTCGTGCGCCGCTTCTCCCACGGCGCGGTTTGGGTCGTCGCCCTGCTGATCGTCGCCGGAGCGGGGTTGAGCGCGCTTCAGATCACCGATCCCGACCGGATCGGCTCCACCGCCTATGGGCAATTCTGGCTGGTGAAGATGATCGGCGTCGCGCTGCTGCTTGGGTTGGCGACCGTCAACCGGCTGTGGCTGACCCCGACGCTGGAAAACGGCGCGCGGGCGGCGCGGGAGCGGGCGAATCGGCTGCTGAGCCTGAGCGTCACGCTGGAGGTCGCGGTGATGGGGCTGGTGGTCCTGCTGACCGCCGCCTTGGGAACCACGCCGCCGCCGCGCACGCTGGTCAAGCCGGTGATCGAGGCCCCCGTCGGCTACAGCAGCGTGGCGACCGCCAAGGGACGGCAAGCGGTGATCGACCTGGATCCCGCGCGCGTCGGGGCCAACCGGCTGACCCTGCATCTGGCCCAGCCCGACGGCGCCCCGTTCGACCCGAAAGAGCTGTCGGTGGAGCTGTCGCAGCCCGCCGCCGGGATTGAGCCGCTGAGCCGCCGCCCAACCCGCAGCGGCCCCGGCGTCTATCGCTTGGACGGCCTGACCCTGCCGCTGGCCGGACGCTGGGACATCCGGGTCGACGCGCTGATCGACGATTTCGAGAAGGCGATCTTCCGCGCCAGCCTGACGGTGGGCGAGCAAGGGCCAGACAAGTAAGGATGCGCCTCAGGACGCGGTCGGCAACGCCACCGCGTCCGCCGCGCGGAAGCCAAGCCGGGCCGATTCGCCGGGGATGAAAGCCGGGTCATGGCCCAAATGCGGCACCTGCGCCATCAACCCGCCGTCCAGGAAGGCGTTGACGAAGGCCCCCTCGAAATCGCGGTGGCTGACGCGGGCCTCCAGCGCGTTTTCGTCCTGCCCCAGCGTCAACCGTTCCGGGCGGACGAACAGGGTGGCGCGGTCGCCGGGCGCCAGCCGCCGGGGGTTGCGCCCGCGCAGACGGCCAAAGCCGGTGTCGAGCACCGCCCAGCCCTCCGCCGATTCCGCCACCGTCCCGTCAAAGCGGTTGGTTTCGCCGACGAAGGACGCGACGAAGGCGGATTCCGGGTGGTCATAGACGCTTGGCCCGTCGCCCACCTGCTCCAGCACGCCGCGCGACATCACGCCGATGCGGTCGGACATGGTCAGCGCCTCGCCCTGGTCGTGGGTGATGTAGATGAAGGTCACGCCGGTGCGCCGCTGCAACTCGCGCAACTCCGCCCGCATGTGCTGGCGCAGCTTCAGATCCAGCGCCGACAGCGGTTCGTCCAGCAGCAGCACCGCCGGTTCGACCGCCAGGGCGCGGGCGATGGCGATGCGCTGGCGTTGGCCGCCCGACAGGTCGGTGACGCGCTTCTCCGCCGTCTCGGGCAGGGCGACCAGTTCCAACAGTTCGCGCACCCGGCGTTGCCGGTCGGCGGAGGGCACGCCGCGCACCTCCAGCCCGAACCCGATGTTCTCGGCCACCGTCATCAGCGGAAACAGCGCCAGATTCTGGAAGATCAGCGCGGTGGGCCGCTTGTTCGGGCCGATGCCGCGCATGTCGGCGCCGCCGATGCGGATGGCCCCGCCGGTCGGCTCCATGAAGCCGGAAATCATCCGCAGGATCGTCGTCTTGCCGCAGCCCGACGGCCCCAGAAAGCTGAAAAACTCCCCGGCCTGGATGGTCAGCGACACGTTGTTGACGGCGACCGCCGCGCCGAACCGCATGGTCACGGAATCGAGTTGAACGTCTTGGCTCATGCCGTCACCTCATGCCCCCTCCCCATCCCTCCCCCGCCTGCGGCGGGAGAGGGGGCGGGAGCTTTGCCGAAATCCAGCGGAGTTCCCTCTCCCGCCACAGGCGGGGGAGGGTTAGGGAGGGGGCGAAGCGCTCCCCCCACAATCACGCCAAGCCTCACGCCGCCAGGAAGCGGTCCTGATACTCGTTGCGGATCGAGACGTACCAGGCTTCCTGGATCGGCCACCACCACAGCTTTTGCAGCGCGTCGCCCGGATAGGCGTCGGCGAAGAACTGCTTGTTCAGGTCGGTCAGATGCGCTTCCGCGCCAACCGCCGTGCTGGAGATGCCGGAGAAGTTGGTGTAGAGCGCGCCCGCCTGCGGGGTGTAGAACCAGTTGATCCAGGCGTAGGCGTTGTCCAGATTCTCCGCCTTCTTGGGAATGGCGAAGCCTTCCATCCAGGCCAGCGAGCCTTCCTTCGGCGCGATGTAGCGGACCGGCAGCCCTTCCTTGCGCAGCGCGACGGCGGTCGAGTCCCAGGTCTGGCCGATGACGCAACCGTTGGTGCGGAAGGCGCCCTGCGCCTCGTTCTCGTTGGTCCAGAATTGGGCGACCGACTTCTTGTTGGCGGCGGCGACCTTCAGGATGGCGTCGAAGTTGGCGCGCGCCTTGGCCTCGTCCTTGAACTGGTCGCGGATCGGGTGCGGCAGCTTGCCCTGGCTTTCCAGCCACAGGCCGATGCCGATCAGCGAGGAATGGCCGCGCAGCGTCACCTTGCCCGCGTTGGCGGGCGACCACAGATCGCCGTAGCTGGCGGTTCCATAGACCAGCGGGGCCTTCTTCATGTCATAGGCCAGCGCCTCCGTGCCCCAATCGGCCGGCGCGAAGTAACGCTTGCCGCCGACGACGCCGCCCATCCCGGCGGACCCATCGACCGACGATTTCAGGCAGCCGTCCCACTTGACCTTCGACTCGTCGATGGCCTGGACCAGATCGAATTCGACGTAGTTCGGCACGCGGTCCACCGTGGGGTGGATGATGTCGAACCCGGCGCCGCCGGTCGCCTTCAACTGGTTCAGCAGTTCGTCGTTGGTGCCGTATTCGGTCAGGGTCGCCTTGACGCCGGTCTTCTTCTCGAAATCGGCCAGCATGTCCGGGCTGATGTAACCGGCCCAGGAGAAGATCTTCACGGAGCCGGAGGCCGCATGGCCTTCCCGCAGGATGTAGGGACCGACCGAGGCGACGCCCGCGACGGCGGCGGCGCTCTTCAGCAGCAGGCGGCGGGAGAAGCTCTTCGCGGCGCGTTGGGTTTCGACGCTGGATCGCTGGGATTCGGTCATCGCGGCGGCGGCGGTGGCAAGCGTCGGCGTGGTCGTCGGCATGGCGCCCAATCTCCCTGTTCTCAAAGCGTTGGCATGGGCCAGACCGCGCAGGCGTCGTCCGGCTTCCGCATAGGGCAAGGAGTGTGCACGAGAGAATCGGCGGTCGTCCATGGGGGACCGCGCCATCTGGCCAAACTTCATACGGTCGTCATCGCGCCGACTCGGCGCCGTCACATCCGGCGGGGCCGATCACATCACGTAAAAGCGCGCCTTGAGGACCACGCCGTCCGTTCCGCAGACGACGGTGCGGTTGCGCCCGCTGCGTTTGGCGAAATAAAGCGCCTCGTCGGCCCGCGCCAGCAGGGCGGCGACCGACTCGGCTCCCGGCGCCAGACAAACGCCGACGCTGACCGTGAATTGAAAGCCCACGCCGTCCGCCGTGACGGTCGTCAGCGCGGCGGTGGATTCGCGGATTCGTTCCAGCCCGGCGACCGTCGCCTCCAGATCCCCGGCGGGCAGGACCATGCCGAACTCCTCGCCGCCCAGCCGCCCGAGAAAGCCGCCCTCCGGGACCAGCGCCGCGCAATTTTCAGCAAAGCGCTTCAGCGCCAGATCGCCGTTGGAATGGCCGTGGGTGTCGTTGATCGCCTTGAAATGATCGATGTCGAACATGGCGAGCGCCAGCGGTGGCGCGCTGTGGCGCGCCGCCCCGTCATGGGCGCGTTCCAGCCGCTCCATGAAATGGCGGCGGTTCATCACCCCGGTCAAATAATCGGTGTTCAGCAGGTCGGCCATGACGCGGTGCGTCCGGGTGATGCGTTCCCCGGCGCGCACGCGGGCGCGCAGCATCGGCAGGTCGATGGGTTTGGTCAGGAACTCGTCGGCCCCGGCGTCAAACGCCTCGATCCGGCGTTGGCTGTCGGCGTCGGTGGTCATCAGGATGGTGAAGGTGCGGTGCTGGTCGTCGTCCGCCCGGATCAGCCAACACAGCTCCAGCCCGTTCATCTTGGGCATTTCCAGATCGGTGATGACCACATGGACGTCTTCGCGGCGATAGATCGCCAACGCCTCCTCGCCGTCCTTGGCGAGCAGGACGCGGTACTCGTAACGCTCCAGAAGCTCTTTGATGATCCTGCGAACAACCGCCGAGTCGTCAACGACGAGGACGCTGGTCTCCATGGCGCGTCAACTCCCCAACCATGCAACCCGATGGTTGGGCTTGTCGCAGGATTCTAGCCAAAAGTCACATAAATCCAGCCAAAGGTCAGGGGCTGATACGCTTCGCCGCGCCCGCCCCGCTTTGCCCGGCTTTGCCCCGAATCCGGGTCAGTTTTCCAGCATCCGCCGCAGCAGTTCGACGTCCTCGGCGAAGGACGGGTCGGTGGCGCGCAGCTCGTCCACCTTTTTGACCGCGTGCATCACCGTGGTGTGGTCGCGCCCGCCGAACTTGCGGCCGATTTCCGGCAGGGAGCGGGCGGTCAACTGCTTGGCCAGATACATGGCGATCTGCCGGGGCCGGGCCACCGCGCGGGCGCGGCGGGCGGAATGCATGTCGGCGACGCGGA
Source organism: Azospirillum cavernae (assembly GCF_003590795.1). Lineage (GTDB taxonomy): Bacteria > Pseudomonadota > Alphaproteobacteria > Azospirillales > Azospirillaceae > Azospirillum > Azospirillum cavernae. The sequence goes on along the minus strand of NZ_QYUL01000002.1, from coordinate 1,056,435 downwards.
TGTTGTAATGCTCGGCGACGCGCTTTTGGATCTCGTCGATGGTGACGCGGCGGTCGTTGGCGCGCAGCAGATCGTGCAGCACCTCCTGCGTCGTTTCCAGCGAGATGGAGCGCCCGACCAGATCGGCGTGAGCGACGATGCGGTTCAACGCCCCTTCCAGCTCGCGCACGTTGGAGGTGATTTTGTGGGCCAGGAACTCCAGCACCTTCAGCGGAATCGTCGCCTGAAGCGCGTCGGCCTTGGCCTGGAGAATCCCCAGCCGCAGCTCATAGGTGGTCGGGTGGATGTCGGCGACCAAACCCCAACCCAGGCGGGAGCGCAAGCGCTCCTCCATCCCTTCCAGATCGGACGGGCTTTTGTCGGCGGAGATGATGACCTGCCGGTTCTGATCGACCAGCGCGTTGAAGGTGTGGAAGAACTCCTCCTGCGTGGAATCCTTGCCGCTGATGAACTGCACGTCGTCGATCATCAGCACGTCCACCGAACGGAACTGCTGCTTGAAGGCCATCGTGTCCTTGAAGCGCAGGGCGCGGATGAACTGGTACATGAACTTTTCCGCCGACAGGTAAAGCACCTTGCGGTTCGGATCATTCTTGCGGATCTGCCAGGCCAGCGCGTGCATCAGGTGGGTCTTGCCCAGACCGACGCCGCCATACAGGAACAGCGGGTTGAAGGTGACGGTGGTGGCGTCGGCGACGCGGCGGGCGGCGGCGTGCGCCAGCTCGTTCGGCTTGCCGACGACGAAATTCTCAAAGGTGAAACGCGGGTCGAGCGCCGCCGACAGGTCGGAGCGGTCCTCCAAAATCGCCGGAACGCCGTTCGGCGATTCGTCCGACGCCCCGCCATAAGAGGACGAGGTGTAGACCGCCGCCGCCGCCCCGCCATAGGGCGAGGAGGCCGCCGCCGCGACATGCCCCGCCGCCGCGCTGCCCGAATCGGACGCGCTGGACAGCCGCCGTTCGGGCGAGGTCGAAAAGGGCGAACGGGACTCGCCGCGATCCGCAACACGGTCCCCGGCCCGATCCGCTCCTCGATCATGGCCGCGATTGGGCGGAGGATCGTCGCGGTCGTCGTTGTCGGCGGTCAGAACGGCGGGCGCGTTGGTCGAGGCGACCACCACGTCGATGGAATGCACGTCGGGGTTTTCGCCCGACCACAGGGCGCGAATCCGGTCGGCGTAGTGGGTGAGAACCCAATCGCGCATGAAGCGCGTCGGCACGACGATGCACACCTCGCCGCCGGTCATGCTGGCGACGGACAGGGGCTGAAGCCAACTGCGGTAGGCGATCTCGCCCACTTCGTCTTTCAGGCGTCCGCGAATGCGCGCCCACTGCTGATCCAACGACACGCCGACCGACATGCTCCTCTACCCCCGCCCCGTTCCCCTCGGCGGCGTCCGCCACCGAAAGGGCGGGTCAATCCCGCCCCGCCCCAACACGCCCCACCGGGTCAAAACCATCCGCGCCTTGCCAGCCGATCAGACCAGCGAAAGCCAAACGCCCATCAATGATGCAATTGCAAATTTCATCATCGATGCAACGTGTTTTAAGAAAAACAAAGTTATCGCGCCAACCACGACTCATCCGTCTCAGGTTGGTTCAAGAGCTTTGTCATCTCTGCGCTTATCCGAACGGCGCGGAGCGTGATGAACACGCTATTTCGCAACACCGGACAGAGCAAAAGTCTAATCCCACGCAAGATGGCTGGCAATGGGACAGATGGCGAACGGGTCAAAAAGACTCTGGCTCGCCAACTAACCCCAAGATTCCATTACAGAATCACCGGGCGCTTTTCTGGGGTTCCAAAACAATTGTTAAAAAACCCACAGGTTCGCTTTAAACGCAAAAAGCCGCGCCCCGAGTCTCGGGCGCGGCTTTTTGAAACCGGCAAAGAGGCTCTTTAGAGAGCCTTGATGCGGGCCGAGAGGCGCGACAGCTTGCGCGACACCGTGTTCTGGTGCAGCACGCCCTTGGTGACGCCGCGCATCATTTCCGGCTGAGCGGACTTGAACGCCTCGGCGGCGCCGGACTTGTCACCGGCCTCGATCGCGCCCTCAACCTTCTTCACGAAGGAACGGATGCGGCTGACGCGGTTACGATTGACTTCCGTACGACGCTCGGTCTGACGGATGCGCTTTTCAGCGGACTTATGATTGGCCATGGAAACCCTACTCCGAACGACACGCCTGTCGCAATGCGAGCGCGCCTTATACGCTTAGGCTAAATGAGAGTCAAGACATCGACCTTCGCTGATTCCATCAGAATGCAGCGAAACAACATCATGATGGAAACAGCGCCATCCCCCGCAAGATGCGGGGGATGGCGACCAGATGAATCAGCGATTCTTCCAGACCGGCTGGCGCTTTTCGGCGAAAGCGGCCATGCCTTCCTTCTGATCTTCGCTGGCGAAGGTCGAATGGAAGACGCGGCGTTCGAAATGCACGCCTTCGGCCAGCGTGGTTTCATAGGCGGCGTTGACCGCCTCCTTGGCCATGGCGACGATGGGCTGCGACAGGGTGGCGATCTTGGTGGCGACCTTCACCGCTTCCTCGACCAGCTCCGCCGCCGGAACGACGCGGCTGACCAGCCCCGAACGCTCGGCTTCCGTCGCGTCGATCATGCGGCCGGTCAGGACCATTTCCATGGCCTTGGACTTGCCGACGAAACGGGTCAGGCGCTGGGTGCCGCCGGCGCCCGGAATGGTGCCGATGGTGATTTCCGGCTGGCCGAACTTGGCGGTGTCGGCGGCCAGGATGAAATCGGCCATCATGGCCAACTCGCACCCGCCGCCCAGCGCGAAGCCCGCGACCGCCGCGATGGTCGGCTTGCGGCACTTGGCCAGACGCTCCCACTTCGCGGTGATGAAGTTGGAGTTGTAGACGTCCATATAGGAGAAGCCCGCCATCTCCTTGATGTCGGCGCCGGCGGCGAACGCGCGCTCCGACCCGGTGATGACGATGGCGCCGATGGCGGCGTCGGCCTCGAACGCGTCGAGCGCCTGGCCCAGCTCCGTCACCAACTGGTCGCACAGCGCGTTCAGCGCCTTGGGACGGTTCAGGGTGACGAGGCCGACGGGGCCACGGGTCTCAACGAGGATGGTTTCATACGACATGGTTGCAGCAATCTCCCGATCGGGCGGGGTCGGCCTTGCCGCCCCGCGTGTGGTGTGCGTCCGGTTTCTTTGTTTTTGTTGTGTGTTTGGTCTCTGCCCCGCCCTGCCCTGTTTTCCCGCGCCTCAACGCGGGGTCAGGGTGAAGCGCACCGTCGTTTTGTCCGATGGCGCGCCGGTGGCGACGAAATCCAGCCGCAGCCCCTCGCCCTCGCGGACAAAGCTGCGTTCGGCAGCGCGGCGCCAGCCCAGTTGCGGCAGGGTCTGGTCGTAAAAGGCCAGAACCGCGCCGCGCGGCACCATCCCCGACAGCACCGCCTGGACGATCCGCCCGTCGGGTTTGTCGAAGACCAGCGGTTCGGCGTCCACCGGGTCGAGTCCCGGCATCGCCGGAACATCAGCCAGACCGGGCACGAACGGCGAGGCCGCTGACGCGCTGGGCGACGCCGCTGACGCGGAAGCCGGAATGAAGGGAAAAGCGAGGCTCCCCAGGCCCGCGACTGCGGGGCCGGCAAGGAGGAGGGCGCCGAGCGTCGCCCGAAGCGTGGCCGAGAAAGCCGTCATACCCCCAGGTATATCAGCGTTGGCGCGCCGCACAATAGAAAGTCGAGCGCCCCGACTGTACAATCCGCTGAACGCCGCCGGTCGCCGCGACGTCGCAGGTGCAGCCGGGGCAAGGCTGGCCCGCCCGGTCATACACCGCGAACTGGTGCTGGAAATAGCCAAGCTCGCCCGACGCCTGCCGGTAATCGCGCAAGGACGAGCCGCCCGCCTCGATGGCGCGGCCCAGAACCTCGCGAATCGCGGCGGCCAGCCGGTCGGCCTTGGCCCCGCTGATGGTGGCGGCGCTGCGCGTCGGGCTGAGCCGGGCCAGGAACAGCGCCTCCGACACATAGATGTTGCCCAGCCCGGCGACGACGCTCTGATCGAGCAGCGCCGCCTTGATCGGCGTCATTTTCCCCGCCAGCCGTTCGGCCAGCGCCGGGCCGGAGAAGGCGTTGCCCAACGGCTCCGGCCCCAGGGCGCGCAGCATCGGATGATCGGCCAGCCCGTCCGCCGTCGTCAGATCCATCAGGCCGAAGCGGCGGGCGTCGTTGAAGGTGACGGTGGTTCCCGTCTCCACCTCGAACACCACATGATCGTGCTTGCCCGGCGACTCGGGCCGCTCCGGCGCGATCAGCATCCGCCCCGACATGCCGAGATGGACGATCAGGACGGTCCCGTCATCCAACCCCATCAAGATATACTTCGCCCGCCGCCGCACCGATTCGACCCGCCGCCCGGTCAGGCGCGCGACGAAATCCGCCGGAAAGGGCGTGCGCAGGTTCGGCCGGTTCTGATCGACGCGGACCAGAACCCGCCCTTCGAGATGCGGGGCAAGGCCCCGGCAGACGGTTTCAACTTCAGGAAGCTCAGGCATGGGCGTCAGGGTGGGGGGAAGGGGGACGGAAGGCAAGGGGGATGATCTGGAGTAATCTAATTTGCTAAGCCCTGAAACCCTACTCTAGCCAAAACAGAATACCTCACTGGTTTATACCTTTCCGTAAGCGCCAAATATTATTTTCATACACAAGAAATACAACGCCAGTAAGCACAGATATTTCCTGCTTGACTTTCAATACCCTCCGAAATCACATCCATATTGCCTGATAAACAACATCTCGAATTCTTTTTATTGTAATGGGCCCAATATTTTTTATTCTATAAAGCCTATCATCCGACACATCAGCAAGATCTCCAACAGTAATAATCCCAGCACCCTCAAGCTTTTCTATCATAGATGAAGTAAGCCCATAAGGGTAAGCTAGGGATTTTGAGAGAACTTTGACTGGCCTTCCCAAAATCGCCAATCCGTCTTCGTCGGGAAGCGCGGGCAATTTAATTCCATTAAATGCTTGTCCCGATGAGTGCAATTCCGCAGGTTCAAGAGCTCCACCGATCCATTCTTCGATCATCTCAAATGTTAGCCGCTTTGAAGGGATGCAATCAAGAATGTTGCACAAATTAACCGCAAACACCGGCCCGCGACCGCCGGATTTCATTGCGCGAGACGCCTCTCTCCGAGCAACAAATCCAAGATACTCCAATATCTCGAAGATCTTACTATACTGCGCAACAATATGCCTATGTATAAGAACACGATCCTGCGCAATAAGAGTAGAACGATTACGGTCCTTAACCGGCTTGCACGCATGCTCAACGATTATCTCCACCACATCGCGAGCAGGCTCGATAAGGGGCTCATAGACTCCCAGCTTTGGCGCCACTTCTTCCATAAGAGGCCAATAATAATCTGTAGCCATATCTAAAATACACTTAGTTAGTTCAGGTATACCAATGCGGTCCATTTCTTCAAATCGATTACATGCAAGTATAAAACCTCGAAGATTTCCAACAACAGCCCTGCCAAGAAGATTTGCAAATTGTTGAGGAGATAGACGATCCGAAAAAGTCGAACGTTCCGCCAATTTCGGATATCTAGCCTGAACAACGTCAGGGAAAAAGTTTGAAAAACTTGAGACATCAGAACGACCTATATCAACGACGGTAGAGTCATTGAAAACATCAAATCTTATACCAAACTTTGTAACCCCAGGGTAAATTGATGCTTTACAAGCCGTAAGATTGCTTGAAAGCGTTCTGAATAAATCAAAGAAAACCTCAAGAGGCTTCTCTCTACCGATATGTGCGGCATCGTCAAAAAGAAGGACAATTCGCTTCCCAATATCTTGGGAAAGCCGCGTCAATCCCAACTGTATAGAAACCTGATCAGATGTTATGCCAAAATCACAATCTAAATTCCTTTCTTCAATTTCCTTTTTTATTGCTCCAGAAAGAAGAATACAAAAATGACCTATGTACTCCTGACCATCTGACCGCAAAAGAGGGAGATATCTCAAGCTTACGTAAACCGGAAATGTGCTTTCTCCGCCCCGCATCCTCCGGTATGCCTCCAGAAGAAGAGCACTTTTACCGCTTCCGCGGCCACCACGAATCAATACTGGACCATGAGCGCTAAGCTTACGGATAATAGCATCATCGTAAGATGAAAAGCTGTGAAACTGCGCAAATCGCTCTGGCGGACATTCCTCAGCGGCAAGAATCAACCCCGAGTCCGCTTCATCATCTTGCTGAAAGGTCACGGGACATCCTTTCTAAAAGAGAGGTAGGCATTTACCGCTTCTTCCGGCGAAAGGGAAGCATAAGCAGTGGGTATAAAATGAGAAACTAATCCTAAATGCCCAACAAGAAGACATGTATCCCTAATAGCAGTCTTAATAGTCTCCTCATCAAATATAAGAGCGCTTGAAAAAAATTCCCAATGCACCCCTTTAGATAGAGTAGAATAAAGCTGAGAGCTTTTACCCTTAACAGAGTTTATATAATCCTCTGAGTCTAATTGAAGCAAATCAGCAACTGAGGGATTCCCGCTGTAAGGAGCAATAAAATCAAGCATCTTGTCTACAGCTGGCTTCCAATATATGTGGTCAACGTGGCGAGAAAATAAAGCCCTGCTTATTTTTGGTATATCGTGATCTACATGCCACAAATTTTGCGAATTTTTCTCGTCAGGAATTACATCACCAGCCCATGAGAACGCAGATTTTGCTCGCTTCCCATATTCATATTCTGGCTGCGCCTGAAATTCACTCAAATACAAAATACGGAAAGTATCTAAACGACCAACCAATGCTGCCGATGCATTCTCGAGGAGCACACGAGCACAAAAGGGGCCGAAGCTCAGCATATCCTCGGAAGCATCTTCTGCAAGAAATTTGATCGCCCTAGCTGAGAAATTATTAATTGAAATAGATAGTTGCCCTAGTGCATTTTTGGCAATCCCTTCCGTTCTATCATGCCCGCAAAGTAAACATCCGATATCACCCATCTCGCCCAAGCCTCCGGCAATCCGGCTCGCTTTGAGCCGATCGGTAGTATTACCTTTTAGCTAAAGCAATCTGGCGATGTCAAACATCTGATTCATGCCACTCGTACCCTTCAATCACGTATGGGTTTAAAAATGACTTTTTGGTTATTTAATTAGCTCGCAATCAAAAGATTCATGCCCTTCCCCTCCCCAAACCGCCGCACCCGCCGCGCAATCCGCCCGCTGGCATCGCTTCGCGCGCCGCGCTATGGTCCCGGTCATGAGCGACACGCCCCCCCATCCGACCGCATCCGTTCCTGGCCCCGTCTCCGGTTCCGAAGGCGAGTGGTTTGGTTTCAAGCCCGTGGATCCCGACGCCAAGTCGGGACTCGTCCGCGCCGTCTTCGGCAGCGTGGCGACCAACTATGATCTGATGAATGATCTGATGTCGGGCGGCATTCATCGGCTGTGGAAAGACACGCTGATGGAGATGGTCGCGCCCAAACCGGGGATGACCCTGCTGGACGTGGCGGGCGGCACCGGGGACATCGCGTTCCGCTTTCTCAACCGTGGCGGCGGGGCCGCCATCGTCTGCGACATCACCGAGGCGATGGTCCGCGTCGGGCGCGACCGCGCGATTGACCGCAACATCCTGTCCGGGGTGAATTGGACGGTCGGCGACGCGGAAAAGCTGCCCATCGCGTCGCGGTCAGTCGACGCCTACACCATCGCCTTTGGCCTGCGCAACGTCACCCGGATCGACGCGGCGCTGGCGGAGGCGCGGCGGGTGCTGAGGCCCGGCGGCAAATTCTATTGCCTGGAGTTCAGCCACGTCGTGCTGCCGGTGCTGCGCGAGCTGTACGACCTCTATTCCTTCCAGGTGCTGCCGAAGATCGGGCGCATCGTCGCCAAGGACGAGGACAGCTACCGCTACCTCGCCGAAAGCATCCGGCGCTTTCCGGCGCAAGAGGATCTGGCGCGGCGAATCGCGGCGGCGGGCTTTGGCGCGGTGCGCGTGCGCAATCTGACGGGCGGGATCGCCGCCATCCATTCCGGCTGGCGGATCTGACCGACGTGTTCCGAATTCTGCGCAATCTGCTGCGTCTGGCGGTGATCGGCCGCACGGCGGCCCGTTACGACGCCCTGCCCGCCAGCCTGCTGGCCACCGCCCCCGGCCTGTCCTGGCTGTGGCGGTTGATCGCCCGGCGCGGCGTGCCGGGACGCGACGGCCAACGTCTGGCCCGCGCCCTGGCCGAGCTGGGGCCGACCTACATCAAGCTGGGGCAATTGCTGTCCACCCGCTCCGATCTGGTGGGCGAGCGGATGGCGGTCGATCTGGCCGAGTTGCAGGACAAGCTGCCGCCCTTCCCCGGTCGCGACGCCCGCGCCATCATCGAGACGGAGTTCGGGCAACCGCTGGCGGCGCTGTACGCCAGCTTTGACGACAAGCCGGTCGCCGCCGCGTCCATCGCGCAGGTGCATTTCGCCGTCACCGCCACCGGGCAGGAGGTCGCCGTCAAGGTGCTGCGCCCCGGCATCGAGGCGGCGTTCGAGCGCGACATCGACCTGTTTTACTGGCTGGCCGCGCTGGCCGAAGCGGTGCTGCCGAGGCTGAAGCGGCTGCGCCTGCGCGAGGTGGTGGACACCTTCGCCCGCACCTCCCGCCTGGAAATGGATCTGCGGATGGAGGCCGCCGCCGCGTCGGAGCTGGGCGGCAACTTCACCGACGATCCGACCTTCAACGTTCCGGCCATCGACTGGGACCGCACCGGCGGGCGCGTGCTGACGCTGGAGCGGATTCGCGGCTTCAAGGTGGACGAGGCGGCGCGGATTGAGGCGGCGGGCTTCAACCGCGACGACATACTCGCCATGGCCTCGGCCAGCTTCTTCAACCAGGTGTTCCGCGACGGGTTTTTCCACGCCGACCTTCACCCCGGCAACTTGTTCATCAACGAACAGGGCACCATCACCGCCGTGGATTTCGGCATCATGGGGCGGTTGGATCAAGCGACGCGCTATTATCTGGCCGACATGCTGATCGGCTTTCTGACCGGCGATTACCGCCGCGTCGCCATCGTGCATTTCGAGGCGGGCTATGTCCCCCGCCACCAATCCATCGAGATCTTCACGCAAGCCTGCCGCGCCATCGGCGAGCCGTTGCAGAACAAGCCGTTGAGCGACATTTCGGTCGGGCGGCTGCTGGCCCAGCTCTTCGCCGTGACCGAACAGTTCGAGATGGAAACCCAGCCGCAATTGCTGCTGCTGCAAAAAAGCATGCTGACCGCCGAGGGTGTCGGGCGGCTGCTGAACCCCACCATCAACATGTGGGAGTTGGCCCGCCCGTTGATCGAGCAATGGATGCGCGAGAATCGCGGGCCGGAGGCGCAGATCGTCGAGGATGTCGGCGCCGCCCTGTCCACCATCCGCCGCCTGCCCGCCCTGGTCCGCGAGGCCGAACGCGTGACCGCCGACATGGCGACCGGCGGCCTGCGCCTGCACCCGCAGACGGTGCGCCAGATGCTGCAAGGCTGGGACCGCCGACGCCGCAGCGACCGCCTCGCTCTGTGGGTGATCGCCGGGCTGCTGGCGGTGATCGTTCTGAAGATTATCTGAAAAGCATCAAGCGCATGATCCGCCGCGTTTTTTCCAAGCGCGGCGGATCATTCTGCGCGACGACGGCAAGCGCGCCCAAATGGATGCCGCGCCCCGGCAAGAGAAACGGCAGTCCCGGTTGTCGCTCGAAGACGATATACTCACGTATGCATCCGGGAAATTGCTTCGATCTCGCAGCTTTTTAGGATATAGCCATTAGGATAGAACAATCAAAAGGGTTGTTCTTGACTTGCGAAAACTGGAATGCGCGCGAATGATGATGGTTCATTGACGCCATTGTCCGCCCGGGCGATGGCCTCACCCGCCAACACCGGGGGCGTGCCGTCATGCCAACCACTCAGTCCCCCCCGCTGGTGACGCCAGCCACCGCCCTGCCCCGCATGGTGGAGCCGGTGGCCTGGATGCTGGCGGCGGCCCTGCTGTTCGCCGCTGGAAACGCCACCGTCCGCCATGTGGCGATGAGCGTGCCGTCGCTGGAAATCGTCTTCATCCGCAATCTGGTCTCCGTCGCCTTCATGCTGCCCTGGATGCTGACCAGCGGCGCCGCGCCCTGCCGCGCCGTGATCGCGGGCGGGCGGCTCGGCCTGTTCGCGTCACGGGCGGCGATCACCGTCACCGCGATGATGGCCTGGTATTACAGCCTTGCCCACATCCCGCTGCCCACCGCCACGGCGATCAGCTTCACCACGCCGCTGTTCGCCACGCTTGGCGCCGCCCTGTTTCTGCACGAGCGTGTTCAGGCCCGGCGCTGGGGGGCGGTGTTCGTCGGTTTGGCTGGGGTGCTGATCGTGCTGCGCCCGGATGGCGGGCAAATCGACGGCGCTTTCGCCATTTTGATGCTGCATTGCGCCGCCGCCGCCGCCGCCCTGCTGTTGACCCGTGGGTTGACCCAGACCGACAGCATTCCGGTCGTTGTCGTCTATATCAGCCTGTTTTCCGCGCCAATGGCGGGGCTTCCGGCTTTGGTCGCGCCATCCCTGTTTGTTTGGATCTGGCCGACCTGGACCGAAATGGGATGGTTGCTGCTGCTCGGCGGCCTCCTGACCTTGGCCCAATTGACGATGACGCGGGCGCTGTCGCTGGCCCCGGCCTCGGCGATGATGCCCTATGATTACGCCCGGCTGCCCTTCAGCGCGCTGATCGCCTGGATCGCCTTTGGCGACATGATGGATCTGTGGGGCTGGGTCGGCGCGGCGGTGATCGCCGGATCGGCGCTCTACACCATGCACCGCGACGTCGCGCAATCCCGCATGTTGCGGGCGGGAAACGACCCGGAACCAAGCCGACGCGCGGCCTAGGCAAGCGTGTTCGATCCTCCCAACCGCATACGACGTCAATGTTTTGCCACGCGCACCGTTAACCATACGGTACAGTTTGGTCCGGCGCGCGCCTCTGCTATAACGGCGCTCATCCCATGGCCGGTCGCACGGCCCAATCGCGTCAGGAGGAAACAGCATGAACATCGCCGGTCTGTCCGCCATCGTCACCGGGGGCGGTTCGGGCATGGGGGCGGCGACCGCCCGCCATCTCGCCGCGCTGGGCGCCAAGGTCACGGTGCTGGACGTCAACAAGGACGCCGTCGAGCAGACCGCGCGGGAGATCGGCGGGCTGGGGCTGGTCTGCGACGTCACCGACAGCGAGTCGGCGGAGCGCGCGTTCGAGGCGGCCCGCGCCGCCCACGGCCCGGCCCGCATCGCCATCAACTGCGCGGGCGTCGCGCCGGCCCAGCGCATCGTCGGGCGCGACGGCGCCATGCCGCTCGACTCCTTCCGCAAGGTGATCGAGGTCAATCTGATCGGCAGCTTCAACATTCTGCGTCTGGCCGCCGCCGACATGGCCAAGCTGGATCTTCTGGAATCGGGGGAGCGCGGCGTCATCATCAACACCGCCTCGGTCGCCGCCTATGAAGGGCAGATCGGGCAAGCCGCCTACGCCGCGTCGAAGGGCGGCATCGTCGCCCTGACCATCTGCGCCGCCCGCGATCTGGCGCGCAGCGCCGTGCGCGTGATGACCATCGCCCCCGGCTTGATCGGCACGCCGATGCTGCTGGGCATGCCGCAAGAGGTGCAGGACAGCCTCGCCGCCACCGTTCCCTTCCCCAAGCGTTTTGGCCGCCCCGACGAATACGCCCGCCTGGTCCAGCATATTCTGGAGAATGAAATGCTGAACGGCGACGTCATCCGCTTGGACGGCGCGATCCGTATGGCCCCGCAATAACTTATCGTCTATGTTTCCATCGTGAAGCGGCTGTAACTTGGGCCGCTTCATTCTTTTGGGTAACAGTTGGGTAACAGACTGTAACTCACTTGCGCTTGTGACGCAGTGTTATACGGTGTTATTTCTGTCCAATCGAAAAACGGCTGGTTCCGTTATGGCATGGATGGGGATGGCAATGTTTGACGCTGAACAAAATACATTTAATTATGATTTTGGAATTAGACTCGAAGCTGCACGAATGGCATTGCGACTTTCTCCAAATGAAATGTGTGAACTTCTCGACTGCGCCAGAAGCACATACACTCAGTACATTAGAGGAAATACCATGATTACCCCATACAGACTTTCACCTCTTTATAAATGCGGCGTTTCGTCTGATTATTTATTTTTTGGCGATAAAAGAAATCTATCAAATACCGTGGCCATGTCTATCGAGGGCGCGGAAGTGGTGGCAAAATCTGAGCGCGAGAAGCCGGAGAACCGTGGGCGCAGGACGTAAACCGCAAGCGAGCGACTTCCTGGCGCTAACTCGCCGAACCCCAGGCTCCTGGCTGGAGCGTAGTGATTTTTCACTCTGACTGAAAATCATCCTTGACGGTTTTCAGTCAGAGTGAAATTATGCCCGCATAACGTGACGGCACCTCAAGCCACACGAACCGCAACCACCTAGCGGGCGGGCAAAATGACCAGTCGCATCCTGCGCTTTCCTGAAGTGCGGAGCCGCATCGGCGGATACAGCCGAATGCACGTTGACCGCCTCGAAAAGGCGGGAAATTTCCCCAAGCGCATTCAGATCGGCGGCAACGCTGTGGGTTGGGATGAATCCGAAATCGAGGACTGGATCAAGTCGCGAAAGGACGCTCGACATCAGCCGTCGGTCGTCAGCCTTGATTCTGATGCCAACAATTCTCCGGCCGCCCCCGCATCCCAATCCCCCCGCAAGCGCGGACGCCCTCCTGGCGTTGCGCATCACCCAGCTCCGTAAGGTGATGGGTATCTCCAACCCCAACGACAGAGAGGAACCAATGGGCAAGCCGATACAGCCCGACCGACTGCCGAAGTCGGGACGGATTGAGCCGGGAACGCCACTGCCAAAGGCGCCGCCCGCCCCCCGCTACCGGCGGAACATGAGGGTGCGGCAAGCGCGGGCCTCAGTGGCCGCCACCATGGCCCAGACCAGCAGTCGTGAAAAGGGCCGGGATATTGGGGGCTAGGAGCGCCAGCGACTCAACACCTGAATGACTCGTCCAGCTTGGTCTCTATCGAGTTTTGGTAAATTTTCTAGCGCGGCGTTTAGAACCTCAGTCATTGATCCTGGATATGTGGCATCTGAATCGCGCTCCAAGAAGCGACCGAGCGCAAACAAGAAATGAGAAAGGGCAATCACTTCACCGCGAAGCTCCATACGGTAGTCTTGTTCGTAATCAATCGTTTGTTTTGCTGCCTCTACTTCTTGTTCGAGATTTGAGTGTGACGCCTGAAGGGCGTCAAATCTAGACGACAGCGCTTTAATGGTTGCTTCCAACTCAGAAATACGATCTTCGATATACCGATTTTCCACCACCACCTCCATGGCTTGAACCAAGCGGAATGGTAGCTGGGGTGATCGCGAAAGTCGAATTTCTGTTCGCTGATTGAGCAACCACAACCCAAGCCGTGCCATCACCGCTGGCGCGAACAGGAGAGGTTTGTCCATGATAAACAGCGCTACCGCCACCTCAACCGGACCGGAGAGCGATCCGCTTCCCGTCGTGTTCGAGCGTGACGGCAAGGTGTTTGCCAACAGCCGTGACGTGTCGGCGTTCTTCGGGAAGCGAAACGCCGACGTTAACCGGGCGATCCGCGATCTGATCGCCGACCTTCCGCCGGAACATGCTCAACGCAATTTTGCACCGAATGAAATCAAAGACTTAACTGGACCTTCGGTTTCCGATTACGACATGACCCGCGACGGCTTCACGTTGTTGGCGATGGGTTTTACCGGGTCCAAGGCGCTGACCTTCAAGCTGCGCTACATCGACCAGTTCAACGCCATGGAATCGGCACTGAAGAGCCGGGCTGCGGGTTTCGCCATCCCCGGCACCCTTTCCGAAGCGCTGCGTCTGGCGGCAGATCAAGCCGACACCATCGAAAAGCAGAAATTGCAGATCGAAGCCGCCAAGCCGGTGGTGGATGCCTTCGACCGGATCGCAAACGCCGATGGCACCATGTGCCCGACGGACGCAGCGAAGGCGTTGCAGGTCCGGCCCAAGGTTCTGTTCGACTTCATGCGCGCCAACAAATGGACCTACTGCCGCCCCGGCAAGCCGGGCGACATCGGCTATCAGGACAAAATCCAAAACGGATACCTCGTCCACAAGGTGACGACGGTTCAGCGCCCGGACGGATCGGACAAAACGACCGAGCGCGTCCACGTCACCCCAAAGGGTTTGGCCCGCCTCGCCATGATGGTTCCCGGCGCCAAGGGGATCAACGGCAACCATCCGGGTGGAGGTCTCCAGTGACCGACCGGATCATCCGTAACATGGGCGCCGCATCCCTGCTGATCGAGCGCGATCCGCGCCCTGGTCGAGCGTTCGTCAGCGTCGCAGACGTCGGGACTGACCGCTGCCGCTACATGACGAGCGTGACGCACAGCGCGGCTGTGACGTTGGGATTCGAGGCGGCGGAACAGCACTTCGGCTGCCCCACCAAGGCGGTCGAGTGGCTTGACCAACGCAGCGCGGACCTGGCCACACCCATTCAACCGCCACAACTGGCGGCCTGAGTTTCGCGGGTTCGCCCGCGTCCACCAGCCCGAGAGGGCGTTTTCTCCCAGCCTTGCCGCCGGGCCTTTCCCCCAAGACCCGGCGGCACCTTTCCAAGCCCCTTACCCACACCGTGGGTGGGGCCACAGGGCGTTGCGGACGCAAGCAGCGATCCGCCGGAAAGCCGCACGCCCGATAGAGCGCGGCGCATCCATCGGAGACCGCCGCCATGCCTCTCCCCGCCCGCCGAAAGCGCGAGAGCGCCGAGACCGGACGCGACAAGCGCGCCCGCTCCCCCGCCCACCTGTCCTTTGTCCGTGGTCACGAATGCTCTGTGTCCGGCTGCAAGGGCGTGCCGATCGAGGTCGCCCACGTCCGCGTCGGCACCGATGGCGGGACCGGACTGAAGCCGTCCGACAACTGGACCATCAGCCTGTGCCGCGAGCATCACCAGGAACAGCACGCCATTGGCGAACCGGCCTTCGAGGTCCGTCACCGGATCAACATGAAGGCGCTCGCCGCCGAGTTCGCCGCCGCGTCACCAGCCTGGAAGCGTCACCTCAAGAAGATGGAGGCGCAGCGGTGATCCAGCTCCCAACCACCCAGCCCGCTCCGGCGGTCATCAATTACAAGACCGTCGCGGCGCGCCTCGTCATCACCCCCAGCCAACCCGCCATCACGCTGGACGGCGTGGCCATCGGCACGCTCAAGCGTGAGATGGACGAGACCCGCCAAGTCTGGGCCGCGACGTTGACGGACGTCATCGGCCACCGTGGCGGCTATTTCAAGAACGGCTCCCTGGTCGATCTCACCCGGGCCGTCACCAACAAAGTGGTCGACATCCTGCGCCGCCACAACCCGGACGCCGATTGGGGTGTCCTGCACCTGGAGGCTACGCCCGGCGAGCTGGTCGAGATCGCCGACGCTCGCCGCCGCGTCTTGCGCTTCCCGCACGGCCTTCGCTACGCGCAACGGGCTTGCCCGGCTGGTCGGAAGGTGGTGATCCGAAATCCGCTCGCGCGCGGTCGCGGCCATCTGGTGTTTGAGGGGGCGGTCGAGGGTGTGCGCAGGGTTTCGCGCGCGCAGGCCCTTGCCGCTGATCGGCTTCTCGAATACCGCCATCCGAACGCCAAGCATTTTTCCGAGGTGACGTTCAACCTGCTGCCTGCCGTGTTGGCGCCGGAGGTCAAGGCTCAGGCGCCCGCCGCCCCGCCGCAAGGGGAGACGCAGGCCTCCATTATGGAATGGAAGCGCGCGACCTTTGGCGTCAGCACGCCCATGCGCCAGATGGCGCGCGCCGTGGAGGAGGCGGCCGAGTTGTTCCGCGCCGTCACCAGCGGGGCCGACCCGTCACGGGTCTCCGTCGAGGCTGCCGACGTCGCCCTGATCCTGGCTGACATCGGCGAGCTGTTGGGGGTTGCCGACTGGCTGGCCGATGGCCGTCAGACATGCATCAGCCAGCCCGAGCGGTTGGTCGCCTTCGTCGTGACCCAGCTTGGGTGTCTAGCCCGCGAGGTCGCGGAAATTGATCCGGAGCGGGGAGAAGACGGGCTGCGTGTCCCGCGCTCCATCCTCCAATCAATCATCGGCGCCCTTCAGGAACTGGTCGAGTTTGGGGATCTGAAGGGGGCCATTGACGCCAAGATGGCGGTCAACCGGGCGCGTGTTTGGAGCCTGGACGGGACCGGCCATGGTTATCACCGGAGCGCCGCCTGATGCCAGCCCGGATCATCCGGCGCTGCGTCGCGCGCCTTGCCGCCGCTTTCGCCGCCCCCGCCGACGTCGCCACCCGTCGCCTGCGCGTCTGCCTCCATGACGACGCCCGCGCCCACCTGCTGGCCGCCATCAAGCGCCCGCCGGTTGCGTGCAAAAGCGGAGGGTGAGCGATGCGCATCCCCGCAACCTGCGTCACAGATGCCCCACTCTACGCCGGGCTGATCGGCCCCGGCGGCTTGCTGGCGTCAACCACGCTCCCGCTCTCCAAAGGCGCGATGGTGGTGGAGGTTGTCGCCCGCCCGATAGACCTTCCATATGGCGCTTTTGCCCGGCTCGTCCGCGACCGGATCGACCCGATGTGGGGCGCACAAGATGCCGATCCAGAGGGCTATTGGGTCTTCGCGGATGAGGTGGAGCGGTTGGGCCAGCCCACCGAAATTGAAGACCTGATCTCCAGCGCCTTCAAGCCGGATTCGGCGTCCCACCGCGTCGCCCGCGCCATCTACGACGAGCCTCAGCACGGGACTTGTGGTCGTCCGCTTGGCCGGACGCTCGACACGCTCGCCGAGTTGGCGGGGTCAGATCCTGACTTTGACGACTTTTACGCTGACGACGAAGACGGCGATGGCGACGGAGAGACCGATGGATCGGCTCCCGTCAACGACGTCGCCGCCATCGCCGACGCGGTCAAACAGACCCCGTCCGCGCCGTCTTCCGAACCCACGAACGTCACCCCAATCCCCCCCACCCAACCGCCCGCCGCCCCGGCGCAGCCCCAGAGCGCGCCACCGCAGGCCATCCCCAAGGGCAACACGCTCATGCAGTTCACCATCGACAAGGGGCCGTTCCTCTCGGCGTTGAAGCGCGTCGTCGCGCTCGCCGCCAAGAAATCGGCAATCCCCATTCTGGAATGCGTCCTGCTGGACGTCTCCGACACCGTCCTGGCCTTGTCCGCCTCGGACATGGCGGTAGATGTGCGTGTGACGATGCCGATCAGCATCGGAGCGCAGCCCGGTAGACTTGCCGTTCCTGGCGCCGCCTTGGCGACCGCCATCGACGCTCTGCCGGACGGCGCGCAGATCACGTTGGAGGCGGTTGGCGCGACCGCCGACGGCGTCCGTCTCCGCATCCTCTGCGGCAAAACCCGCTTCCACCTTCCGACACGCTACGCGGAGGATTTTCCGGTCTTCGCCCCAGCCGATGGCGCAGAAATGACCATCCCGGCCTCCGCGCTCAAGCAGGCGATTGACCGGGTTGTTGGGACCATGTGCACGGACGACACCAAGCCAAACCTGATGGGCATGGCCGTCCACGCCCTCCCTGAAGGGGTGCGGGTCGTGACCAGCAACGTGAAAGCCTTGTCCCGCGCCGACCTGAACGTCTCGACGGGCGCCGAGAATTTCGTGGCGCTGTTCGGCAACCGTGATGGGTTCCCCGGCGTTCTGATCCCCTCCGCCTCGGTCGCCGCGCTGCGCCGCCTACTGGATGTCGTTGGTGATGAGATCGAGGCGCGTCTCGTGATCGGTCAGCGCCGCGCCACCTTTGACCTGTTTCCATTCAGCTTCGGAACCACGCTTTCCGCTGTCGCGTTCGCCCCTTATGAGCGGGTGATCTCCCACGCTTTGGGGATTGCCAACAAGCGGATGACCATTCCGCGCGGCGACTTCCTGGCCTCGATCCGTCGCGTCCGCTCCATGGCTGACGACAAAGACCGCGCTCTCGCTCTGACCATCACCGCCGAGGGCGTTCGGGTCGAAACGGCTGAGCGGGGCAGCGCCGACGCCGTCGACGTTCTGGAAACGGACACGGGGTTCACCTTCGGAAGCGCCAGCATTGGGTTTTCGTCGAAATACTTGGTCCCGGCGGTCGAGGCCCTGAACGCCAGCTCCCTGTCTTGCGAAATGGGCAGCCCGGACGCCCCGACCTTCTGGCGCGCCGCGCAGGAGGAGGACATCAACGCCGCCGAACACCTGATCGTGGTCATGCCCTACCGGCTGTCGAAGGCGGAGGGCTGATCCATGGACCCGATCACCTACGGGACTGTGTGTTCTGGCATCGAAGCGCCATCCGTCGCCTGGGAAGGGCTTGGCTGGGCGCCGACCTTCTTCAGCGAGATTGAGGCGTTCCCGCGCCAAGTCCTCCAGCAACGTCAGCGGGCGGTCAACGCCAACCAATCCGGCGCGGCGACCTTGGGTGTCCCGCTTTGGGGCGACTTCACCGCCATGCGCATGCGCTTTTTCCGCCGGTTGGGCATTCGACTGCCGGACATCCTGTGCGGCGGAACCCCCTGCCAAGCCTTCAGCCTGGCCGGTTTGCGTCAGTCCCTCGACGACGCGCGCGGCAACCTGACTTTGGAGTATGTGAGGCTTGCCAATGCCATCGACAGCGAGCGGTTCCGGTTTGGAAAGCCCGGCCTCGTCATCCTCTGGGAAAACGTCCCCGGCGTCCTCAACACCAAGGACAACGCCTTCGGCTGTTTCCTCGCGGGGCTTGTGGGCGCGGATACCCCCCTCGTTCCGCCACCGGGACTCCGCTGGACCGACGCGGGTCTGGTTGCTGGACCCCGTCGAAATGCGGCGTGGCGCATCCTGGATTCCCAATATTTCGGCTTGGCCCAACGACGCCGCCGTGTGTTCGTTGTCTGCTGTCCTGTGGACGGGCCAGATCCCTCGGAAATACTTCCTGAGCAGGAGGGCCTGCGACGGGATCATCCGCCGCGCCGAGAAGCGGCGGCGCGAGTTACCCAAGCCCTTACGCGAAGCCTTGGAAATGGCGGCCCCGACGACAACCGAGCGCAGGCCAACCACTGCATAGAAGCAGCCCTTGCTTTTGGCGGCAACAACACCTCCGGCCCAATCGACGTTGCAACCGCCCTGAACGCCTCACACACCGCCAGTGGTCGCCTGGATTTCGAGACCGAGACCTTCGTCTGTCAGCCAGCCTATCCAATCCTGGAGGTCGGCGCCCGCACCGGAGCCTCAACCTCTGACCCAAGGGCCGGGATTGGGATCGGGGATGACGGCGACCCGATGTTCACGCTTCAGGCTGGTAAGCAGCATGGCGTCGTCACCGCTTACCGCACCGCTGGCGATGGGGCCGTCTACGAGGAAGGCAACGTCACCGCCCCTCTGACCACCGGGACGGACGCCTGCGCTTCCGTTGTCGCCTTCTCCTGCAAAGATCATGGCGGCGACGCGTCGGACGTTGCTCCAACCCTCCGGGCTATGGGGCATGACGCCAGCCACATGAACGGCGGAGGTCAAGTTGCTGTCGCCGTGAGCCTTCGCGGTCGGGAGGGTGGCGGAAGCGCCGAGCTGGGCGGCGACGTGATGCCCGCGCTTCGTTGTGGCGGGGGAGGGGGTGACAAACCCCACGCGATGATGGCCTCCGGCGTCCGGCGCCTCATGCCCGTCGAGTGCGAGCGTCTCCAGGGCTTCACTGACGACTACACCGCCATCCTGGTTCGTGGCGAGATCGCCGCTGATTCGCCGCGCTACAAGGCGCTGGGCAACAGCATGTCGGTCCCGGTCATGGCCTGGATCGGTCGGCGCATTGATCGGGCCATCCGCGCCCATCGGATGGGGAGCGCCGCCTGATGCGCCACACCCACCCCAATCCGCTCCGCACCGAAGCTGAAGCGCATCACCGCCGGGGCGCGAAGTCGATGTCCGAAGACGTCGCCCAGGCGCTGGCCTCTGGGTTTCCGGTGCGCGTCATCACCGCCGAGGATGTGCGGGACAACGCCCCGCCCACCGCTTGGGCAAAGAGCATCCGCACCCGCGCACGGCGTGGCGCCGAAGCCGCCGCCGCGCGGAAGCGCGAAGCGGCACGCAGAGAGGCGGCGCGGTCATGAGCAACGCCCCCTCATACGCCGACGTCCTGGCCCGCAAGCTGATCTCCGCCCCCGCGCGTGGCCTCGACAGCATTCCCCCCCTGTCGTCCAGCTTGTTCGGCTATCAGCGCGACACGGTCGAATTCCTCCTGCGCATCGGCTGTGGCGCTGGCTTTCTGGACACCGGCCTCGGCAAGACCCGCATCGAGCTGGAGTATGGCCGGATCATGGCCGAACACACCGGCAAGCCCGTTCTGCTGTTCGCCCCGCTTGCCGTTGGACACCAGCACGTCGCCGAAGCGCGGGACATGGGGCTGGACGATGTCCGGGTGATCCGGAGCCAGGACGATGTCCGGCCGGGCGTCAACATCGTCAACTACGAGCGCCTTCACCTTTTCCAGCCGGAGACCTTCGGCGCTCTGGTGTTGGATGAATCGTCGATCCTGAAGAGCTTCAGCGGCGTCACCACCCGCAAGCTGATGGCCTTCGGTTCGGTCATCCCCTACCGCGCCTGCTTCTCCGCCACCCCGGCGCCGAACGACCACACCGAGTTGGGCCAGCACTGCCAGTTTCTGGGGGTGATGGACTCGGTGGAAATGCTGACCCGCTGGTTCATCAACGACCAGAAGCACATGGGCCGGTATCGGCTGAAGCGCTTCGCCGTCGAGGATTTCTGGAGCTGGGTCGGCACCTGGGCGCGCTGCATCTCCAAGCCCTCGGACCTCGGGTACAGCGACGCCGGGTTCGAGATGCCGGAGCTGGTGACGGTCAACCACACCGTTCGCGCCGATCTGACCCAAGGGGCCGGTGAGGATCGTGATGGCCAGATGCAGCTCCTGCGCCTGCCCGGCACATCCGCGACTGAATTGCACAAGGAAAAGCGCCTGACGGTCGAGGCCCGCGCCCGGCTGATCGCCGACGTGGTGATGGCCGAACCCGATGAGCCGTGGGTGATCTGGTGCGACACCGATTACGAGGAAGAGGCGCTGACAGCCCTCATCCCGGACTCGGTCGCCGTGCGCGGGTCAATGAAGCCAGATCTGAAGGAGGAGCGCCTCCTCCGGTTCGGTCGCGGTCAAATCCGTCGGCTCGTCACCAAGCCGTCCATCGCCGGTTACGGTCTGAACTGGCAGCACTGCGCCCGCACCGCCTTCGTCGGTCGCAGCTACAGCTACGAGGATTATTACCAAGCCATCCGCCGTTTCTGGCGGTTCGGCCAAAAGCGCCCGGTCCACGTTCACACGGCCGAGGCTGACACCGAAGCCCACGCATCCGCCGCGATCGCCCGCAAGGAAGCCGACCACATCGCCATGAAGCGCGAGATGGCCGCCGCCATGTCCCGCATCGGCCAGCCGCGCGGCGTGAAGCTCACCTACGCCCCCACCATCGCGCCCGCCCTGCCGTCCTGGCTGTCCGGCGTCGCGCCCACCCACACCGCTGAAGCGCCCTGAGCGCCGGGAGGCCGTTATCATGATTCTCAAGAAGGGCAAGCCCCTGTTGGCCTACGAGGCCCACGATGGCGATGAGGGATGGTGCGTGGTTTTTGCCACCAGCAACGCCCCCGCTCGCCGGATGGCGGCCAACGAGATGGATTGCGATTGGAGCGGTGTCGAGTTCTGCCGCCGCGCGAAGTCCTTGGATCAATACGCCCCCGGCCCCGTGCCGACCAAGGCGCTGATCGGGAATGGATGGCAATTCGAATGCTGCGGCTGCCTTCGTCGGGTGAACGGCGAGACCGCCCAGCCCGTCTACGACGGCCAGAGTGTCTTCTGCTGCCCCTGGTGCCGCCTGGATTACATCGTGGAGCGAGGCGTGGAGAAGACCCGGTGCGCCGAGGTGGATCGGGAATGCCGCACCCTGTTTCCTGGCGGGAGCGACTTCCATGCGCGCGTCAGCCAGGAATTCCGGGGTGGACGTATCCATAGCGTCGCTGCGGTGACGTTTCGCTTCCCTGGCGGCGAGAACAGGGCGCGGTGGGAGGCTGGCGATGAGACCGTCACCCTCTGGGGCGAGGATGACCGCGCTGCGTGGAACGCGTGGCGCGAAGCCGGTTATCCGTCGGCGCGGGAGGCCACCCATGGATAACCACACCCTCACGTTCGAGGGAATCAACATCCGCGCGCTGCGGATCAACGGCGACCCATGGTTTGTGCTGGTCGACGTTTGTGTGGCGCTGGACATCAGCACCCCCGCCTCCGCCGTGGGCCGACTGAGCGCCGACGAAAAGAACTGGACCCCGATCCAGACCACCGGCGGCGTTCAGGACATGACCATCATCAACGAGATGGGCCTGTGGTCGCTCGTGATGACCAGCCGGAAACCGAGCGCCCAGCGGTTCAAGGCGTGGCTTGTGTCGGTGGCGATCCCCGCAATCCACGCCGACCAGCAGGTTGCGTCGCCCACTGCATCGGCGGTCCTGACGAATTCGTCCATGACGGTCTTCGCCTTCGAGGGCCTTGACGTTCGCATCACCGACCGCGCGGGCGATCCCTGGTTCGTGCTGGCGGATGTGTGCCGGGTGCTGGAGATCGGCAATCCGTCTGACGCCGCCAAGCGGGTGGATGACGACGAAAAGATGACCCTCGACAATACCGAGGGTCATTCCGGTCAGCGCGGCGGCGCCCAGTCCTTCACCATCATCAACGAATCCGGCCTTTACAGCCTGATCCTGACCAGCCGGAAACCGGCGGCGAAGCGCTTCAAGAAGTGGGTCACGGCGGATGTGTTGCCCACAATCCGCAAGACCGGCTCCTACGGCGCCCCGGCTCCGCAGATCGACCTGAACGATCCGACCCAGCTTCGCGCCCTGCTGCTGTCCTACTCGGCCGAAGTCGAGACGACCAAGAAGGCACTGACCGCCGCAAAGGGTGAGGCGTCAATCGCCACCGGCGCGCTGGAGCGGATCGCCGGAACTGAAGGCCTCCTCTGCCTCCGCGACGCTGCGAAGGTTTTGGGTCAACAGCCCAAGGCCTTCCGCGAATGGCTGGTTTCCAGGCGTTACGCCTACCGCCGCCCCGACTCGACCCGCCTCCTTGCCTACCAGTCCAGCATCCAAGCGAAGCTGCTCGCGCACAAGCTCCACACCTTTCCGAAACCCGACGGCACCGAGGCAGTTCCGATCAGTGATGGTGACGCGCAGGGGCATCGCCCGCTTCGCCCGTGACCTCGGCGTCGATACCGACTGGTCCGCCGTCAGCAAGGATTCCGTCCATGCATGACATTCCCCCGCTGGTCCTCGATCAGGCCAACGGCGAGGCCTGGAGCCTCTACAACGCCGATTGCGTTAGCTTCGCCCGCAACCTGCCGGACAACAGCGTCGATCTGGCGGTCTACAGCCCGCCGTTCAGCAACCTCTACGTCTACAGCGAATCCATCGCCGATCACGGCAACTGCGCCACGGACGCCGAGTTCTTCGACCACTACCGCCACCTTGTTCGTGAAAAGTTCCGCATCCTCCGCCCTGGACGTCTGACCGCCATCCACGTCAAGGATCTGGTCTACTACCAGAACAGCAGCGAGGACGGATCGGCGGGGTTGCGGGCTTTCTCCGACGGCTGCACCCGTGTCCATCTGGAGGAGGGCTTCGCCTTCCACTGCCGGATCACGATCTACCGTGATCCCGTGTTGGAGCGGGCCAAAACGAACGCCCACGGGTTGCTGTGGAAGACCTTCCAGGCCGACTCCAGCTTCTGCCGGGTTGGCATGCCCGAATACCTGATGGTCTATCGCAAATGGGCCAAGCCGGGTGAGGAAGACCTCGTTCGCCCCGTCGCTCATCCGAAGGACAAGGTTCCGCTGGCCCGATGGCAGGACCTCGCGTCCCCGATCTGGCGGACGAACGACATCGACCTGTGGCTGCCCTACGGCGATCCGCGCCGGACGCCCCATTCCCAGGTCTGGAACCTGAAGGAGCCGGGGCAGGGCGATGCTGACCTGCCCACCACCGACGTCCTGAACGTCGCCATCGCCAAGGACGAGCGGGCCGAGCGCCACCTCTGCCCCATGCCGCTGAACATCACCAAGCGCGCCCTGGAACTCTACACGAACAAGGGAGATGTCGTTTGGTCCCCTTACGCTGGCATCGGATCGGAGGGCGTCTCTTCCCTGTCCATGGGCCGCAAATTCATCGGCACCGAACTCAACCCGACCTATTTCCAGCAGGCCGCCAAGTTCCTGGCCGAAGAGGAGAAGGTCAGCGCTTACGGGTCGCTCTTCGACCTGGTGGAGGCGTCATGGTGAGCGCCGCCATCCTCACGACCGTTGATTTTCTGCCCATCCACACCGCTCCGCGCGACAGCACGGTCATTGAGCTGGCCGCCTTCGACAGCAACGGTCGCCCGGACATGGTCATTGAGATGCGCTGGCAGGCTGACGCCGAGAACGCGCTGTTCCCCGGCATCGTCGGCTTCTGGGTCACGCCCGACCACCCCGGCCCGCACTCCCTCACCTGGAACGAATCCGATCCCGCAGGCGCGCCCACGCACTGGCGCCCCGCCCGGACGAATTGAGGCATCCCGACATGACGAACACCAAACAGCCCCAGGCTACCGCCGCCTTCACCATCCCGGAAGGGCTGCACCACAACACCGCCACGCTGGTCCGCGACTTTGCCGAGGCGATGGCGAAGAAGCTCCGCGCCTCCGAGATCAAGTATGGCTGGACGGCCAACTGGATGCGCAGGGACTGGCGCGCCGAGTTGGCGGTCGAGCTGCTGCGCCACGTCCACAAGGGCGATCCCATCGACGTGGCCGCCTATGCCGCCTTCGCTTGGTTCCATGGGTGGAGCGTCGCCCCGGTCGCTGCGTCCGCCACATATGGCGGGCAGGTGGCGACCGTCATCCCCTACACGGACGAAGACGGCGGCCCCGACCACGAGATGGATAATTGGCGGATGATCGCCATCGGTCGCCCAGGCGATATCCCGGAGCATGTGCTCGACCGCATACCGGCGCTTGCCGCCGAGATCATCCGACAGCACTCCGAAGCGCAGGCGACGGAGATCGTGCGGCTAAAGGGCGCCCTCGAAGCGGATTACGACTTGGTGACGCGGGAGCTGGCCGCGCGGACGGCTGAATTCCTTGCCATGAAGGACCGCGCCACCAAGGCCGAAGCGCAGCTTGCCGATCATATCAAGGAAGATGAAGCGTGGTCCGGCGATGTGGTTCAGGCCGTCCTTGATCTTGTCGGTATCGATGACCCCGACCCCGATGGGTATTACGCCCACGATTTGAAATCGATGCTGGACGATTACGACGCCGCGTTCACTGACGTGACCGCGCTGGCGGTGGAGTTGGCGATTGAAATGACCCGCGCACGCGACGTGATGGCGGTCTTCATCGATGAACACAGCGACCCCGGCACCGACGCGATGGCTAGCCACCATTGCATGAGCGCGCTCATTCGCAAGGCTGCGACCGCCGGATTGCTGGCCCGGACGCCCACCACCCTGATCGACCGCATTCCCGCCAACCACACCCCCGGAGGCTGGAACCGCAACATCCCGCCTGCTCACAAGTATTCGGTCATCTTCGCTGGTCGGAACACCCACGTTTGCCGCCTCAGCATCAATGGTCTGTCCGACGAGGAGATCGAGGCGAACGCCAACCTGATTGCCGCCGCACCCGACCTGCTGGAGGCGCTGCAAGCCGCCGCACATCTGCTCCGCGCCGCTGGGGTGGCCGTGGATGCGGCGGACACCCAGGCGATCAACCGGGCCATTCTGCGGGCTTGTGGGGGTGCGCGATGACCGGCATGGGACACAACTCCGGTGGCGCTGGCGCGCCCGATGTCGGCGGCATTGCGGCGGACCGTCTGAAATCCTTTGTCGAGCGCATCGAGCGCCTGGAAGAGGAAAAGAAAGGTCTGCAAGAGGACGTCAAGGAGGTCTACGCCGAAGCCAAGGGCACCGGCTTCGACACCAAGATCATCCGCCAGATCATCCGTCTGCGCAAAATGGACAAGGCCGACCGGCAGGAGCAGGAAGCCCTGCTCGACCTCTACAAAGAAGCGTTGGGGATGGTGGAATGAGCGCCCTCAACGCCCCCAACCCCATGAGCGACTGGAGCCAGCTACGGAACACGCTCTTTCAGCGTCGCGAAACCTTGGGGCTGCGGCAGTCTGACGTCGCCAACCTTGCCGGGTTTGGCCTGCGCTCGTTGGAGCGTTGGGAGGCCGCGCAAGCGGAGCCGCACGCCTTCAATCTGTTCCTGTGGTGCGCCGCTCTTGGTGTTCGCCTCGTCCCCACCACCCCGGCGCTTGGGTCGAAAAACCCCGATCCGCCGCCCAGCGGGCGCGCTATCGCGCCCAAGGAGGAATGATGGCTCGCATCCGATCGTGCTTTCCGGGCCAATGGACCGATGAGGATTTCGTCGAGTGTAGCCCCCTGGCCCGCCTGCTGGCTATCGGCCTGCGCAACGAAGCCGATGACCACGGCGTCTTTGAGTGGAAGCCGCGCGCCCTGAAGATGCGGCTGCTGCCCGCCGACGACAGCGACATCAGCGATCTTCTGAGCGAGCTGTCCGCGCATCGACAGATCCTGCCCTATGAGGTCGATGGCAAGGCCTACGGGGCGATCCGCAATTTCGTCCTGTGGCAGCGCCCGAAAAAGCCGAAGGCAGTCCACCCCATTACCCCAGAGGTTCGGGATTGGGTCGGAATGAACAGGCGCTCAAAGGCAGCGCAAAACGAACTGGTTGAGGACCAGTCCGAAAGTGGTTCCGAACCGGCAATGGCTGAAACAACCGACAGTTCCGCACCAGTTCTGAACCTTGACGGAATTAATGCCACATCACGCGCCGTCAGTTCCGTACCAGTTCCCCACAGGTACGGAACTGGTACGGAATTCGCCGTTCAGAGGGAGGAGGTAGGAGGTAGGAGGGAGGAGGATATAAGCTCTAGAGTCGATGAATCATCGGCTGGCGGTAGCGCGGTCGCGGGCGGAAGCGGTCAGACCGCCGCCGCCATTGTTCAGGATTTTGGTTCTGGGGCTGTTGACGCCGTGTTCGTCATGGTCGAGATGGGCGTCGAGAACTGGTTTGACGTGACCCGAAATGAGCGATCCATCGGGGATACGCGGATCATCCGGGATTGGCTGTCCGTGGCGGAAACGGCCGGCATGACCGCCCCCGACGCCCTGGCGCTGATCGGCGACGTTGTGGACCGACAGCTCAAACGCCTGTCCGAAAAACCAAAACAGTCAGCGCCGTTCTCGCTCGCCATGCTCACGAAGGACGTCAACGGCGCCATCGCCACCGCTCGCCGTGGTCCGCCACAAGTGGCGGATGCGCCGAAGGTGACGGTAGGTGATCGCGCCCCACCACCCTTCGACACGCATTTCTCGGCGGTGCAGTGGGCCAGTTGGATCAAGCCATGCGCCATCACCAAGGCCGACCGCCGGGCTGTCATCGTGGCCCCTGCTGCACTGACCGCCGACCGGCTGCGGCAGCATCACGACCACGATCTGCGGGAATGCTTGGGGGTTGATGAGATTGATTTCCAGGTCGCCCCTCGAGTCAAACCCGCCAAAAGTGGCGGAACGTCCGCCACCATCATCCCCCATCCGGCGACCGTCGCGGAGGCCTCGAAATGAGCCGCACAAAAGTTACCGCCGCGAGGCCCGCTGCGCGACACCCGCGTGACCGTCATGATCCTCCTGCGTCAGACACCCTCGCCATTCGCGGTCAGCACAAGGCGGTGGAGCACGCGGGATCGGCAATCCTTCAGCCATCCCACGACCGCAGCGTCATTGACGCCGCCGGTAGCGTTGGAAGCCCCTACCGCGTCGTGGACATTCTGCACGCGCTTCAACGCAAAGAGGAAATTCAGGCATGGCATGTCGAGGCTGGCGAGCATTTCCAAACCAGCTTTGGCGTTGCGCATCTTGATCCGCTGAAAGCGGCGGATATGTCGCGTGGCGGTGGCGGCGTCACCCGCGATCAACCGGCCAAGGTCTATCGGGCGCGGGACGATGTGGGCCGGGCGATCCGGGCGCTCGGTGGAATGGGAAGCCCAGCCGCAAACGCGGTTTGGGACGTCCTTGGCTTGGGGCTGACGGTCAAGGAGCATGCGGAACGGACGATCTTTGGGGCGGGTCGCAGCCTCAACCCGACGGCTGCCAAGGGCATTCTGGTGGCGTCTCTGGGGGTGTTGGCGTGGCATTACGGCTACGACCCAGAAAGCCGTCAGCAACGCATGGGGCGAGCGGGCGAGAGGGCTGAGTTCAGCTCGACCGATGCGGACAACTGGGGCGCCGTCGAGGCGCGTGCGGCATCTGGCCGTCAAGGCCCTCTTGACCGCAGTTAAATTCTCAAGTACCACTTATGACACTCACAGAAGCTGCGTCTGCGCCCCGCCGGGTTGTCCCGTGCGGGGCGTTTCTGTATCTGGGGTTCCGTCCATGCGCGACCGCCCGCAAGCCTACGCCCGAACGGTGGAAGGCAAGGTGGAGCTGGTTGTTTGGCGTCGTGGTCGCCGCTTCGTTCTGCCCATCCTGCTTGACGACCCTCTGGGTCTCGCCACCGACCTTGTTGCCGCCTATCGCGAAACCATCGCCGGTCAGCCTGATCCGGTGCGCCCCTACGCCCGCGCCGCTGGCGCGCACCCAACACGCTCCGAGGACTGACCCATGGCCGCTGATCCCAACCCCGACCTGATCCAGGCGGCCAAGCCACTGCTGCCGTCCTTGGTTGGGGTTGTCTTTGGCATGTTCGCCCGCTGGTCCCGCGAAGCCAAGGCTGGGCGCGTCAAGTCGTTCCGCCGCATGATGCTGCTGGACTGCCCGACGCTGGGCGCGTTGACGCTCGCCGCTGGGTCAGTCGCGCAGCGGATGGACGCCGATCCGCTCACAACGGCTGGCATCGGCTGCGCCGCCGGGTACGTCGGGATCGAGGTGCTCAACGCGTTTGTGTCGTGGCGGCTCAAGGGCGTGGCTGCGCCGACGCGGGAGCCGAGTTGAGATGTTTGGCCTGAATGCCGGCGTTGATCTGAAGCCGCTTCAGGCAACGTTGAGCGATCTGGCCAAGAAGCAAATCCCCTTCGCCACAGCCCGCGCCTTGACCGCCGTGGCGAAGCGGGTCCAAGGGGCCGAAAAGGAGGCCCTCAGCGAAGTCTTCGACCGACCGACGCTGTTCACCCAGCGCTCGATCGGCGTGACGGCGGCGAAGAAGGCGGACCTGACGGCCACGGTCTTCGTCAAGGACATCGCGGCGCAGTATCTGGAACCCTTCGAGACGGGCGGTCAGCATCACCTGCCGCCTTCCAAGCGAGGCGGCACGCTGTTCAACCCGAAGGCGGTCGATCTGAACCAGTACGGCAACCTGCCCAAGGGCAAGCTCCGTCGGTTGGCCGCCCGGCCCGACACCTTCGTCGGGACCATCAACTTCCGCTCTGGCCAGACGGTCAGCGGGGTCTGGCAGAGACCGAAGCGGGACTACCGGCGGGAGGACCCCAAGCGCGGCTATTGGCGCGATTACGGGACCAAGGGCAAGCTGCGGAAGGTGGACGGCGTGCTGACCGGGCTGAAGCTGCTGGTCCGGTTCGGCGACGCGCTGCCCGTCAAGCAGCGCCTGGGCTACAGCGAGCGGGCCAAGGACGTGGTGCGGGCCTCGCTGAAGGCCGAGTTCGACAAGGCCATGGGCGCGGCTCTGGCGACAGCCAAGAGGTGAGGCCCCCCTCAATGGGTCCTTCCCAGGGGGTTGGCAAACGTGGGCATTGCACACCGCGATGCGTCCCTAGCTGTGGGGTGTCAAAAGGGGTTCGCACATGGCTGAAGGAATTCCTATCCGGGAATTTGCGCGACGCGAAGGGTGCAGCGACACTCTGGTTCGTAAAGCCATTAAAGCGTGTCGCCTCAAGGCGTTGGCCGATGGGACGCTGAACCCGAATTTGGTTGGAACAGGTTGGAGGAAAGCCAACCGGGAGGGTGCGAACCACAGCGAAAAAGGTTCGCAAAAAGGTTCGCAGGGTTCGCAGGGGGTGCCGCTAGTCCTTCAGGCGGTCGAAACGCCGGAGCAAGCCGCCGAGCGCATCGTAACCAGCACCGGCGCGACGATGACCCAGGCCGAGGCCGAGCGGGTCAAAGAGAACTACCTCGCCCTGCTGCGCCAGCTTGAATACGACGTGAAGTCCGGCGCGGTGGTGCCGGTGGTTGAGGTCGCCCAATCGGTGGGAAGTGAATACGCCAAGGTGCGCACGCGATTGTTGGCGATCCCAGCCGAACAGGCGCCCCGCCTTCACCGATGCAAGACGGTGGTCGAAGTGCAAGAGGCTCTGCGCTCCATCATCACCGAAGCCCTTGAGGAGTTGACCCGTGACGGAGCGAGTGGCGGTTGACCCTGATCGGTACGTCCGTGGGCAATCTGCGCTTGCGGCGGCCCTGACCGACGCCCGACGCAGCAACCTTCAGCCGCCGCCGAATCTGACGTTGAGCGAATGGGCGGAGCGGCACGCGGTCCTGAGCAAAGAGACGAGCGCGCAGACCGGGCGATTTCGGGCCTTCGGCTACCAAACGGGCATGCAAGACGCCGTCACGGATCCTTCGGTGACGCGGATCACCGTCATGAAGTCGGCCCGTGTCGGTTACACCAAAACGCTGGACCACGTCGTCGGCTATTACCTGCACCAAGACCCGGCGCCCATCCTGGTGGTGCAGCCGCGCGTCGAGGATGCGGAGGATTACAGCAAGTCGGAGATCGCGCCGATGCTCCGCGACACGCCGGTGTTGGCCGAGATCGCCGGAGACCCTAAGGCCAAGGATTCGGGCAACACGATCCTGAAGAAGGTCTTTCTGAACGGGTCAAGCCTGACGCTGGTTGGAGCCAACAGCCCCGGCGGCTTCCGCCGGATCACCGCCCGGATCGTTCTGTTCGATGAGGTGGACGGCTACCCGACGGGCGGCGCTGGGATGGAAGGCGATCAGATCGCGCTTGGAGCCAAGCGCTCCGAAACTTTCTGGAACCGCAAGATCGTGCTGGGCAGCACACCCACGGTGAAGGGGTTGAGCCGGATCGAACGGTCCTGGAATGAAAGCGATCAGCGCCGCTACTTTGTGCCGTGTCCTCACTGCGGCACGTTTCAGCCGCTGGAGTGGGGTGGCAAGGACACGCCGCACGGCCTGAAATGGGACAAGGACGCCGAAGGCAACGGCCTCTCGGAGACGGCCTACTACGTCTGCGTCGCCGGATGCGTCATCGCCGAGACTGACAAGCCCGACATGATCGCAGCCGGAGAATGGCGGGCGACCAAGCCATTTTCCGGCCATGCGGGTTTTCACATCTGGGCGGGCTACAGCCTGTTTCCGAACGCTTCTTGGCCAAACCTGGTGGCTGAATGGCTGCGGGTGAAGGATGACCCGCTGTCGCGCCAGACCTTCATCAATTTGGTTCTGGGCGAGCCTTACGAAGATCGCGGCGAGCGGGCGTTGAACGAGGCGCGCTTAGCCGCACGTTGCGAGGTCTACTCGGCTGAGGTCCCGGACGGCGTGGCCTCAGTGAGCATGGGAATCGACGTCCAGGACTATCGTGTTGAGCTGGAGGCGGTCGGCTGGGGGCGAAACGAAGAAAGCTGGTCCATCGATTATCACGTCATCGATGGCGCGTTTTCGGACCCTGAAGTGCAGGCAGAGGTTGACGCCTACTTGCGTCGCGTGTGGCGACGCGCGGATGGGCGCGGTTTTGAGGTTATGGCCGCTTGCATCGATTCCGGAGGACACCACACGCAAGCCGTTTATGAATTTGCCAAGGCTCGACTTGGCCGCCGGGTCTGGGCCATCAAAGGGGAATCGGCGCGCGGCGGCGCGCGGTCGCCGGTTTGGCCGACGAAGCGGCCAACATCGCGGACCAAGGCGACGTTCCGGCCGGTCATCCTCGGTGTGAACGCCGCCAAGGACACCATCCGCGCGCGGCTGCACATCGAAGAGCCGGGGCCGGGTTACATGCATTTCCCGGCGGATCGCGACATCAACTATTTCGCGCAACTCACATCGGAACGGTCGGCGCTCAAAATCTTGGGCGGTCAGCGGTATCGGGTTTGGGAACTGCCGCCGGGGCGGGCGAATGAGGCGCTTGACTGCCGGGTCTACGCCTACGCTGCCCTGTGTGGACTGCTCCACATGGGTCTGAAACTGAACCGACGCGCCGACGAGGTGGCGATCACCGGGGGTGCTGTCGCGACCAGCGTCGGGCCAAGCGAACCGGCGGTCTCGCCACCAACCACCAGCATCGCACCCCCGCCCGTTGTTCCGCCACCGGCTACCCCACGCGCGGCCAGCTTCACCAGCCGCTTGGCTTGAAGGGCATCCAATGACTGATCTCAACGCCACCATCCTGGCCGGTATGTCCGACACCGCGCTGCGCACTGCTCTGGCATCCCTGCAAAAGGCTCTGATCGACCTGTCCCTTGGGCAAAAGGCGGTGACGGTCTCTTACACGCAAGGCAATGGCGCGCGGTCGGTCAGCTACGGCCAGACCGACAGCGCGAGGATCACCGCGCAGATTGTCGCCATCCAGACGCAGCTCGGCATTGGCCGTGGTCGTCGCCCCATCCATTTCCGGTTCTGATTCATGACGACGATCCTCGGCTTGGATGGCAATCCGCTCCAGCAACCCCAACGCCGGGCCTCCATGTTGGTCGGCGGTGGGGACACGCCATACGACGCCGCCGACAGTCAGAGCCAGCATATGGAAGGCTGGCGGCCCTTCCTCTGGGCGCCCGACAGCGTCAACATGTACCGCGACCGCATCGTGTCGCGGGCGCGAGATTTGGCTGTCAACGATGGCTGGGCGTCGGGAGCGATCACCCGTATTCTGGACAACGCGGTCGGCGCGACCTTCCGACCGATCGCCAAGCCCGATTACCGGGCGCTCGCCCTGATGACCGGCAACAAGGGATTTGACGCGTCCTGGGCTGACGCGTTTGGGCGGGCGGTGGAGGCCGGTTGGCGCACTTGGGCGGATGATCCTGGTCACTATTGCGACGCGCAGCGGCAGCGCAGCATGGCGCAGATATTCCGACTGGCGTTTCGGCACAAGCTGGTCGATGGCGACGCCCTGGCCGGGCTGCCGTGGATGCCAGAGCGGGTTGGTCGCGGTCGAGCGAAATATTGCACCGTGGTGCAGCTGATCGACCCTGACCGGCTGTCCAACCCGCAGGTGCAGTTTGACCAGCGTCAGCTGCGCGGCGGCGTTGAGATCGATGAACACGGGGCGGCGGTCGCCTACCACATCCGCAGGGCGCACCAAGGCGACTGGTTCGCGGCGGCGGATAGCGTGACCTGGCAGCGCATCCCGCGCGAAACCGATTGGGGGCGCCCGATCATCGTCCATGATTTCGATGCTGACCGGGCCGATCAACATCGCGGGGGGGCTGGCGTCCTAACCCCCGTGGTCCAGCGGCTGAAGATGCTCATCAAATACGACGGCACGGAACTGGACGCCGCCATCATCAACGCGATTTTCGCTGCATATGTGCAGTCGCCCTTCGATCCGGCCCTCGTCGAGGCGGCTTTGGGCGATGATGGCGCTGTTGGCGCCTACCAGACCGAACGCGCCAACTACCACAAGGAGCGGCGCACGACCCTGAACGGCGCGCGCATGCCGATCCTGTTTCCCGGCGAATCCATCAACACGGTTTCGGCGGCCCGACCCAACAGCAATTTTGCCGATTTCGAGGGGGCGGTGTTGCGCAACGCCGCCGCCGGGATCGGCATCAGCGCGCAGCAGCTCAGCAACGATTGGTCGGACGTCAATTATTCCAGCGCCCGCGCCGCCCTCCTTGAGGCGTGGAAGACGCTGACGCGGCGTCGCACCGACTTTGCCGTCGGGTTCGGCTCGCCGGTCTACTGCGCTATTCTGGAAGAGATGATGGAGGTCGACAATCTGCCGATGCCGTCCGGCGTCGTCCCCGACTACCTCGACGCCCGTGGCGCGTACAGCCGATGCCGCTGGATGGGGCCGGGCCGAGGTTGGATCGATCCGGTGGCCGAGAAGCAGGGCGCGGTTCTCGGCATGGACGCCGCCCTTTCGACCCTGGAGGAGGAGTGCGCGGAGAACACCGGCCAGGATTGGGAGGAGGTGCTCGACCAGCGCGCCCGCGAAATGCAGGGGTTCAAGGAGCGGGGTCTCGAACCGCCCAGCTGGGCGAAGATGAACATTCCCGCCAACCAGGCGGCGGCGCCGCCGAAGAAACCGGACGCTCAATGATGCGCTTCCAACATCTGGCCCAGCGGCTGTTCAACACGCCTTTGGCGATCAGGCCTGAAAAGGCCGAGGTCATCATGGCCGCGCTGAGCGACCGCCTTGGCGTTTCCCACCTCTTTCGGGTCAACGGCGACGCCGTCGCCGTCTCGCCGCAGGCCTTTTTTGACAGCGACGACAGCGACGGCCCCCGCCGGTCGCGGGAGCGCGACGCTGGTTATGACGTCGTCGCTGGGGTGGCGGTCATTCATATTGAAGGGACGCTGGTCCACAAGTTGGGCGCTCTGCGCCCTTGGTCGGGCATGACCGGCTACGACGGCATCCGCACCGCGTTTCTCGGCGCCCTGCGCGATCCGGAGGTCCGCGCCATCGTGCTTCTGATCGACAGCCCCGGCGGCGAGGTCGCCGGGTGCTTCGACCTGGTCGACACCATCCATGGCGCGCGAGGCGACAAGCCGATCTGGTCCATCCTGTCCGAGGGGGCCTATTCAGCGGCCTACGCGCTCGCGTCGGCGGCGGATCGGGTGATCGCTCCGCGCACCGGCGGCGCTGGTTCGATTGGCGTGATCTGGATGCACGTCGATTGGTCGACCGCCCTGACCGGCGCTGGGATCAAGGTCACATTCGTGACCTACGGCGACCGCAAGGCTGACGGGCACCCGGAGATTCCGCTGTCCAAGGAGGCGCGGGAGCGCTTCCAGGCGGACATCGACACCATGGGCGCGCTGTTCGTCGACACCGTCGCCCGCAACCGAGGACTCCCAGCCGCCAAGGTCCGGGACACGCAGGCGGCGACGTTCCTGGCCGCTGACGCCGAACGGCTCGGGTTGGTGGACGCGGTGATGGCGCCCGACGCCGCCTTCCTGGCCCTGCTCGATCAGCTGGGCTGATTTCACAACACAGCAAGGAGACCACCCATGCGGCACCCGTTTATGGGCGCGGCGGCTCAATTCGCGCATCTGGCGGGCCTCGGTCGGCGCGCAACCAAGGCCGAAAGCGACGAGCGTAAGGACGACGAAACGAAGGGCAAACGCGCCGAGGATGAGGACGAGGATCCCGACGCCGTCGATCCTGACGACGAGAAGGAAAAGGCCGAGGACGAGGGCAAGGACCCCGACGACGCCGATCCCGACGACGAGAAGGAGAAGGCGGAGGACGACGAGAGCGAGTCCAAGAAGGCGAAGAAGTCGGGAAAAACCTACTCCGCAGGCCGGTCCGACGAGCGCAAACGCTGCGCCCTTATTTTCGGCAGCCCGCACGCCGCCGGTCAGGCTCACGTCGCGGCCCGTCTCGCTTTCTCGACCAACCTCACCGCCACCGAAGCCGTCGGCCTCCTGGCTGAGACGTCAGCCTCTGTCGGACAGGGCAAGCGCGGTCTGGGCGAGCGCATGGCCCATGTCGAAAGCCCAGCCGTCGGCCCCGACGGCGGCGGCCCGGAGAAGGGCAGCGTCGCCGAAACGGTCGCGCGCATGACCAACGCCTACAACCGCGCCACCAGCGGCGCGGCCAAGAAGTGAGGAGCCGCCCATGAACACTTTCTCCAGCTCGCCCTTCGCGCCGGGCATGGCCTCGAACGAGTTTGTGCCGGACCAGTTGATCGCGGGTCGCCAGCAACTCGTGACCGACACCGTCACCCTGGTCAGCGGCCAGGTTCTGGCCCGTGGCGCGGTGCTCGGCAAGATCGCCGCGTCGGGCAAATACACCCTCAGCGCCGCCGCCGCCAACGACGGCAGCCAGACGCCGTCCGTCATCCTGGCCGACGCGGTCGACGCCAGCGGCGGCGACAAGCTCGTCGGCGTCTACCTCGCCGGTGAATTCAACGCCGGTCGTCTGGTGTTGGGCGCCGGCCACACCGCCAGCGGCGTCAAGGACACGCTGCGCGACGCGGGCATTTACCTCAAGACGGCCGTCCTGGCCGTCGACCCGTCCTGACCGGAGGCATTCCCATGGACATTTACAGCACCGCCGTCCTGGTCGGCGTGGTTCCGAACCTGAAAACGGCGCAGAACTGGCTGCTGGACAGCTTCTTCCCGAACATCGTCACCAGCGACAAGGAAACGGTGGCCATCGACGTCGACGTCGGCCTGCGCCGCATGGCGCCCTTCGTCTCGCCGCTGGTCGCTGGCAAGCTCGTTGAGAGCCGCCGGATGCAGACCAACGAGTTCAAGCCCGCCTACATCAAGGACAAGCGCGCGCCCGATCTGCGCAAGCCGGTGCGGCGCCAGATTGGCGAGCGGATCGGCGGCGAGTTGAGCGGGGCCGAGCGCGAGATGGCCAACCTCCAACTGGAGATGGCCGACCAGATCGACATGCTGAACCGTCGCCTGGAATGGATGGCGGCGTCGGCGCTGTGCACCGGCGCCGTCACCATCAAGGGCGACGGCTTCCCGACCACGGTGATCGACTTCCAGCGCGATCCGGCCCTGACCGTGGCCCTGTCGGGCAGCGCCCGCTGGACCGCCGACGCCATCAAGAACGAAACGGCGTCGCCGACCACCGACCTCGACAATTGGGCCACGCTGGTCCTGAAGAAGTCGGGTGCGGTGGTGACGGACGTCGTGTTCACCACCAAAAGCTGGCAAGCCTTCATCAAAGACCCGGTTCTGAAGACGGCCAACTGGTATCCCGGCCAGGGCGGCGGCAACAGCATCCAGCTTGGCACGCAGGTGCAGCGCGGCGCGGTGTCCAAGGGCGTCTGGGGCCAGTACCGGCTGTGGCTCTACAACGACTGGTTCATCGACCCGGACGACAATGTCGAGAAGCCGATGATCCCCGACGGCGGCGTGGTCCTGGCTGGCCCCGACCTTCAGGGTACCCGCGCGTTCGGCATGATCCTGGACCCGGATCATGGCTATGGCCCGCTGGCCTACGCCCCGAAGTCCTGGGTCGAAAAGGATCCGGCCCAACGGCTGATCCTGATGCAGTCGGCCCCCGTCATCATCCCCTCCCGCGCCAACGGCGCGATGTTCGTGCAGGTGAATTGACATGGCTGAGAAACAGAACCCGGCCACCACGGGGCTGGTCGCGATCACCGTGGCGCCGCGCCGCGCCGTCCATCGGGCGGGCAAGGGCGAAGACGGGGAACCGACCTTGATCGCCCATGGCCCCGGCGAGACTCTGGACGTCGAGCCTGCCGAGGCCAAGCGCTTGCGCGAGCTTGGCTTTGCCCTGCCGGAGCCGGTCGCGGTCGCGACCAACGATCCGGCGGAGGCTTGATCCATGGCGGTGGATTGGGATGGCTTGGTTCACGGGCCGGTGGCCGACGCCTTTGGCCAGGCGGCGCTGTACGCGCCCTTCGCTGGCGGCGCGCCCTTCACCATCACCGGCGTCTTCGATGAAGCGTACGCCGAGGTGCAGGAACTGGCCGACCAGCCGGTCGCCTCGGCCAGCCCGGTTTTGGGAGTCCAGCTGTCTCAATTCCCGACGCCGCCGGACATCAAGGACCAACTGACCATTCTGGCCAGCGGGACCGTTTATGTCGTCTCGGTGGTGGAGCCGGATGGCCATGGCTGGGCGAAGCTCTTTTTGAATTGGGTGTCGGGATGACCGTGCTCTTTTCTGAACAGCTCCGCGAACTGGTGATCGCCGCGCTCAAGGCGGCGAACACGCTCGCCGGGGCCAACGTCTTCGCCCCCCGCGACACGCCGCTCGCCAGCAGCGAGCTGCCCGCGATCATGGTCGACGATCAGCGTGAGGACAGCGAAAGCCGTGGCAACGCAGGCTTTCCCGCCTTCCTGACGACGGCCATCCTGTTGGTCGAGGCCAAGGTTGAGCGGGAGACGTCGGAGGCGGTCAAGGCGGACCTGTCCACTTGCGCCGCCAGATCAAGGTGGCGGCGCTGACCGACTGGAGCATCGTCGCCAGCGTCGAGCAGGTGGTGGGCGTGCGGACCGAAACCGCGATTTCGGCGGAAGGCAAAAAGCATGTCGGCGAGCTGCGCATGCAGTTCGCCTTCCGCTACCCCGAGGATTTCGAGCCGGTCATCACCGACCAGCTCGACGGCCTCGACGTCCACGCCGACCTGCTCGACCCCTTC
Source organism: Azospirillum cavernae (assembly GCF_003590795.1). Classification (GTDB taxonomy): domain Bacteria; phylum Pseudomonadota; class Alphaproteobacteria; order Azospirillales; family Azospirillaceae; genus Azospirillum; species Azospirillum cavernae. The sequence goes on along the minus strand of NZ_QYUL01000002.1, from coordinate 1,018,109 downwards.
GACTCCACGGGCGTCTATCCCGACGCGCCCTTCCCCGAGGCGGCGCGTCCCGCCCCCCGGACGTCCGGCCCGGACGGGCGGGATGAGGCCGCGCTCTCCATCACCTTTTAAGGAGCCGCGCCATGCGCGTGAAACCCGCTCCGGGCGTCGCCGTGCGCGACCCGGATTTGAAGGATTTTTTGCCCGAAGACGGGCGAGAGGTTCCCGACACCCCCTATTGGAACCGGCTGTTGCACGTCTTTGGCGACGTGACGCTGGTCGTTCCTGTGGCCCGCGAGGAGGACAAGCCGTGATCCCGTTCAAGAACGTCCCTCAAAATCTTCGTGTGCCGTTGTTTTACGCCGAGGTGGACAACTCCAAGGCCAACAGCGCCGCGCAGACCATGCGAACCCTCATCGTCGGCCAGATCACCGCCGCCGGAACCGCCACGCCCAATCAGGCGTCGATCTGCCAGGGCGCCACCGACGCGGTGGTCAAGGGCGGCCCTGGTTCGATGCTGGCGCTGATGACCGCCGCCTACCGCAAAGCGGACAATTTCGGCGAGGTTTGGTTCCTGCCGCTGGCCGACTCCGAGGCGGGCGTGGCGGCCAGCGGCGGCGTCACCCTCACGGGCGGCGCGACGGCGACGGGGGTGCTGTCGCTCTACGTCGGCGGCGCGCTGGTGTCCCAGGCGGTCGCCAGCGGCCAATCCGGCGCGACGGCGGCGACGGCCCTGGCGGCGACGGTCAACGCGATGATCGACCTGCCGGTGACGGCGTCCGCTGACGCCGGGGTCGTCACGCTGACGGCCAAAAACAAGGGACCGGCGGGCAACGAGATTGACCTCCGCCTCAATTACCGAGGGGCGGCGGGCGGCGAGGCCTCGCCCGTCGGTCTCAGCGTCGCCGTAACCCCCATGGCGTCGGGCGCGACCCCGCCGGACCTGTCCGCCGCCTTCGCGGGCCTGAGCGACATGGCCTTCGACTTCATCGTCTTTCCCTACACCGACGCGGCCAGCCTGGACGCGGTCAAGGCGCTGCTGAACGACGTGTCGGGCCGCTGGAGCTGGTCCCAGCAAATCTACGGGCACGCCTTCGCGGCCAAGCGCGGGACGCTGGGGGCCTTGACCAGCTTCGGCACGACGCGCAACGACCAGCACGTCTCGGTGCTTGGCTTTTACGACAGCCCGACCCCGGCCTGGATTGTGGCGGCGGACTTCGCTGGGACCGCCGCCGTCAGCCTGCGCGCCGACCCCGGCACGCCGCTCCAGACGCTGGCGCTGTCCAGCATGCTGGCCCCGCCCATCGCCAGCCGCTTCGCCATCGCCGAGCGGAACGTGCTGCTGTGGGACGGCGTCAGCACCTTCGTCACCGCCGACGATGGGACCTGTCGTCTCGAAAACGTCATCACGACCTATCAGAAAAACGGCTTCGGGGCCGCCGACGACAGCTATCTGGAGGTGGAGACGCTGTTCCTGCTGGCCTTCATCCTGCGCCGGATGAAGAGCGTCATCACCAGCAAATACGCGCGGGTCAAGCTGGCGGCCAACGGCACGCGCTTTGGCCCCGGCGCCAACGTGGTGACGCCGAACATCATCAAGGCGGACCTGATCGCGGCGTACCGCGAGCTGGAGGCCGAGGGCTACGTCCAGAACGGCGACGTCTTCAAGGCCGAGATCATCGTCGAAAAGAACAAAACCAACCCGAACCGCGTCGACGTGCTGTGGCCCGGCGCCCTCATCAACCAGCTGCGCATCTTCGCGCTGCTGGCCCAATTCCGCCTGCAATAAGGAGGTTCGCCCATGGCCGACACCAGCCGCCGACTCGCGGGAGTCGCCTATTTCACCGTCGATGGCGTCAGCTGCATGCTGGCCGGGATTTCAGTACTCCCGGCGCAGGTCAAACGCGAGACCATCAGCGGCATGGACGGCGTCCATGGCTACAAGGAGACGCCGATCCCCGGTTTCATTTCCGCCACCCTGCGCGACGCGGGCAGCCTGTCCGTCGCGGCCTTCAACGCCATGACGAACGTCACCGTCATGATCGAGCTGGCCAACGGCAAGATCGTCACGGCGCGCAACGCCTGGACGGTGACAGCCAGAGGTCAAGGGCGCGGATTCGACCTTCGACGTGAAGTTCGAATCCGCTTTGGTCGAGGAGGCGTAAACCATGAGCAAGATCATTTGCCGGACGAACTCGTGATCGAGCTGCGCAAGCCGATTGAGGTCGGGTTGGAATCTACACGGAGATCCGGCTGCGCGAGCCGACGGCGGGCGAGGTCGAGAAGGCGCAAAAGGCCCTGATCGGGCCGAACGCGTCCCCCACAATGAGCGACATCGTGATGGTGTCCTTGGTCTCCGGCCTTCCGAAACCTGTCGTCGAGCGGATTCCCTACAGCGATTTCGAGAAGGCGGTGCGTTACCTGATGGGTTTTACGGGCGGTGGCCTGACAACTGGCGCGACGTCCTAGCCGAGGTGACCGGTGGTATGGCTGGGGGCCGCGCGACGCGTGGTCGCTCACCTGGACGGAGCTGTCCTGGTGGCTTGACCAGGCCGTGCGGATGATGAAGGCGGAAGCCCGATGACCAACCAATTCCAGATCGTCATCACGGCGAAGGACAGGCGTCCGCCGTCGTCGCCAAGGTCGGGTCGGCGCTCGGCCAAATCCGCCGCCCATGCCGGATCGGTCGGCGGTCGCCGGGTTGGGCGACGCGACCGGTTGGGCGCCTGGTCACGGGTCGCCAACGTCGGCGGAATGGCGCGCGAGGCCGCCGGTGGGCTTGGCCTGCTGGGCGGGTCCGTGGGGCCATCGCGGGCGTGGGGTCCGTCGCGGGCGTGGCGGCGCTGGTCAACCAGTGGGGGCAGGTTGGCGTCGCCACCGCGAACGCCGCCGGGGGATCGGCATCGCCGCCGGTCGCTTGCGGACGTTGGGCAGCGCGGCGGGGCTGGCCGGGTTGGAGGCGGGCGCGATGACCGGCAGCCTGCGCGCTCTGGGGGCGACGTTGCAGGACGCCGCCTATGGCCGCGCGCCGGAAGCCGCCGCGATGCTGAACGTCCTGAACATCCGCATGAGCCGAACGGCTCTGGCGCGGTGGACGCCGAGCGGGCGATGGGCGATCTGGCTGACGCGATCAGTCGGCAGAGCAACCCGCAGACTCAGGCCCGCGTCGCTCAATGTTCGGGGTCGAGCCGCTGCTGCCGATGCTGCGCCGGGGCCGGGCGGGCTGGAACGCGTATTTGGCCGACGTCCAGAAATACGCGGAGGTGTCGCAGGACACGCAGGCGAAGTCCGAAGAGTTGGGACAGTCGCTCAATCGGCTGAAAGCCGCCGCCCAAGGCGTTGGGGCCACGATTGAGGCGTCTTACGCTGACCGATTTGGCGGCATCATCGACAAAACCGCCGATTGGGCGGCGGCCAACAAGCCGTTGGCGGGCGGATTGGCCGAGGTCGGCGTCGCTTTGGGGGTGGTGGCCGGTGTGGCGCGGTTTCACCCGTGCTGGGCCTGATCGCGGGGATCGTCCAGGGAGCGGCCCTGATCTATGAACACTGGAACGGGATCGGTGATTTCGTCCGTGGCGAGCTGGACAAGATCAGCAAAGCCGACCCGTTCCGGTTCGGCGTCCGTGAAAACGACCGAAGAAAAGAAGCAGCGGGAAGATTCCGGCTGGCCGAGCTGGCTGCCGCATTTCAGCCTGAAATCAGCCACGCCGGAGGAAAACCAGCCATCGCCGCGCCCCAGGCCAGCCCACCGGAGAAATCCTGGTGGCGGAGCCTGTTCGTCACCCCCGCCAACGCCGCCGTGCCTCCCGCCGCCGCGCCGTCGGCGCCCGCCGTCGCCGCGCCGCAATCCACAGCCGCCGCTCTGCCGACGGCTGTCCCGCCCGTGACGGTCGGCGCGGACACCAAGGCGATCACCCTCGATCCGACGGCGGTGGAGGCGTTGACCCGCGTCGCCATCGCCGAGGCCGGCAACCAGGGGGCTGTGGGCTTGGAAGGTGTGGTGCGGACGGTCCTGAACCGATCGGCCCACCCGGCGTGGGGCGGGTCCATCCCCGACGTGGTCAACCAGCGCGGTCAGTTCGAGCCGGTGATGCGGGCGGGCGGCGACTGGCGGAACCTGCCATCGGGATCCAGCGCGCAACGGGCGACGGTCCAAGGCATCCTGGACGGGATCGCCAGCGGGCGGCGGACCGACCCGACCGGCGGCGCCACCTATTTCCTCAACCGCGACATTTCCGAGCGGCGCGGCACTGATTTCGGTCGGGGCCGGGACGATCTGCGGTCGGCGGAAATCGGCGACCACAGCTTCTACAAGCCCGGCGTGTTCGGGGAAAAGCCAACGCCGGTGCCGAATTATTCGGTGTTGCTGTCGGACCTCGCCAAGGCGCAGGCGGAACAAGCGCGGGCGGCCACCGCCAATCCGGGGCAACCCGGCCAACAGGGGCCGCAACAGGGGCAACCGATCCAGGTTGACGTGCGCTTCTCCGGCGCTGTGCCGCCGGGAACGACGGCGTCGGTGCAGGGCCAGCCGGACAGCATCTTCGCGCCAACACGCGTCAATTACTCCACTCCCGACTTTGCGAGGCCGTGATGCCCAACCGCAACGCCTATCAGGCCCTTGGCGGCGCGCTGGATCGCGTCACCAACGCCGCTGGTCGCTTGGGCGTCGATCTGGCCGGGTTCGACGGCGGCGCCGGGCCGTGGCACACCCGCCTTCAGACCGCGTCGTTTCGGGGCGTGCCCTTCGGCGTCATCGGATCGGCCTCGGAGTTTGGCCGCCGCGTCGCCGTCCATGAATACCCCTACCGGGATTCGGTGTGGGTGGAGGATTTGGGGCGCGGGCCGCGCCGCATCAGCCTGATCGGATTCCTGGTCGAGGGGTCGGTCCAGTATGGCGGGGGCGACGTGCTGGCCCAGCGCGACCGGCTGGTGCGGGCGTGCGAGACGGCGGGCGAGGCCGAGTTGGTTCATCCGACCTTGGGTCGGAAATCGGTCGCTCTGCTGCGCTTTCACGTCGTTGAGCGCCGCCGCGAAGGCCGGGTGTTCGAAATCACGCTGGATTGCGTCGAGGCGGGAAAGCTCCAGTTTCCCGAGGGCGGCGCGACCAGCGTCGGCCAGATCGAGGCGGCGGCGGACGCCGTCGGAGCCGCCGCCGTTCTGGATTTCGTCCAAACGGTGGGCGGGTTGCTCAAGCAGGGATCGGCCATCTTGCGGCAGATCGTCAGCGCGGTCGGCGTCTATGTCCGGGCGGTCTTTCGCCTGATCGACGACGCGACGAACCTCTACAACGCCGTGCGCGACCTGCCCGGAGCGTTCGGTCGCTTCATCGGCGGCACAAAGGTCCAGGGTCGGCGGCGTGGCGCGACGACGGCTTTCCCCGCCACTCTCCCCGCCCTGAAGGCCGCCACGGCGGCGCGGCGGGCGACGGTGGCGCAGGCGGGCGCGGACGCGATGGCGCAGGCGAACGCGTTGACGGCGGCGAGCCTGCCAACCGCCGCCGCGAGCGTCGCCGCGCTGGTGTCCGCCGCCGCCCGCGCCACCCCCAACGCGACGGACGCGCTGCGCCTGCTGACGCCGCTGGCCAGTTTTTCGCCGGTCTCCCCCGTCAGTTCAGGGACCGTCGGTTCAGGGGCCGCCCCTTCGGGGCCGTCGCCGTCGCCGACCCCGGCGGCCACGGCCACGGCCACGCTGGTGCGGCGCGCCGCCTTGGCGGAGGTGGCGCGGGCCGCCGCGCGGTATGAGCCGCCATCGCACGACCAGGCGGTTGAGACGCGCAGCCGGGTGGTGGAGCTGATCGACGCCGAAATGACGCGGGCGGGCGACGCCGGGCAGGACCAGACCTACCAGGCGCTGCGCGCCCTGCGCACCGCCGTCTCGGTTGATTTGACCGAGCGCGGAGCCAGCCTCACGCGCCGCGTGGTCGTGTCCACAGCCCGCCCGCAACCCGCTTTGGTGTTGGCGCAGCGGCTCTACCAGGACCCTGCGCGCAGCGACGAGCTGGTCGAGCAATCCGGCGCGATCCACCCGGCCTTTCTGCCGGTCTCCTTCAACGCCTTGGCGGAGTGATGATGATCGACGACCTGACCCTGGTGATTGGCGGCGCCGCCGGGCGCAAGCTCTCCGGCTGGCAGCAGCTGCGGGTGACGCGCGGCGTCGAACGCTTGCCGTCCGACTTCGACATCACCTTCACCGAGCGCTTTCCGGGCGAGGTGGCGAGCGTCGTCGTCAAGGAGGGCGATGAATGCCAGGTGCTGCTCGGCTCCGATCTGGTGCTGACCGGCTATGTGGACCGCTTCATCCCAGCCATTGACCGCCAGTCGCACAGCCTGCGGGTGACGGGGCGCGGGAAATGCCAGGATTTGGTCGATTGTTCGGCGGAATGGCCCAGCAACCAGATCAGCAGCGCCGACGTGTTGAGCATCGCCGCGAAGCTGGCCCAGCCCTATGGCGTCACGGTCAGCGCCTTGACCGACGTCGGTCCGCCGATCCCGCAGATCAATCTCATGTGGGGCGAGACGCCCTTCGCGGTGATCGAGCGGATCGCCCGGTTTCGCGCTCTGCTGGCTTACGACGGGCCGGACGGCAACCTCGTCCTGTCGCGCGTCGGAACGGTCGAGCACGCCAGCGGTTTCGCCCAGGGCGCGAATGTCGAGAGTGCCGTCGCCCTGTTCTCGATGGATCAGCGCTTTTCAGAATACGTCGTGCGCTCCCTCTCCATGGCGCCCTTGGGCGAGGCTGGTCCTGACGGCGACATCCGGGCCATCGTGCGCGACGCCGGGGTGACGCGCCACCGCAAGCGCTTCATCATCGCCGAATCCGGGATCGTGGCGCTGGGGCTGTCGGAGCAGCGGGGCCGCTGGGAAATGGCCCGGCGCGCGGGGCGCTCCTTCCAGGTGCGGTTGACTGTGGACAGCTGGCGCGACGCGGCGGGCGAGCTGTGGACGCCGAACCGGCTGGCGCGGGTCACGCTGCCCAGCCTGCACCTGGACGCAACATGGATCATCGCCGAGGTGACGTATCAGCGCGGCCCGTCCGGCACCTCGGCCAGCCTGGTGCTGATGCCGCCATCCGCCTTCGAGCTGGCCCCGACCGTGCTGGTCCCTATCCTGTCAGACGTCACGCCGGGGGCGCGGCCATGAGCGATCCGGGACTGATCGAGCGCCTTTACACCCGCGCGCTGCTGGCGATTGGCCGGGGCCGGATCACCGCCGTCACCGATGGCGGCGCGGTGCAGACGATGCAGGTCCGCTTGGGCGTCGATGAGCTGCGCGACAACACCCCGCGCCTCATCGAATACGGCCTCTCGTCGGTCCCGCCGATCGGCAGCGACGTCGTGCTGCTGTTCGTCGGCGGCGACCGCTCAATGGGCGTGGTGGTGGCCAGCGGCAATCAGGGCGCTCGGCCAAAGGGGCTGGCCGGTGGAGAGGTCTGCCTCTACGACGACCTCGGCCAATCGGTCCATTTGACCCGCAACGGCATCGTCGTCAAGGGCGCGGGGCTGCCGATCACGATTGAGGACACCCCCAGCCTGACGATCAAGGCAAGCGCGAAAGTCCGCATCGAGGCGCCGCTGCTGGAGGTGACGGGCGACATCATTGACCAGGTCGGCGGCGGCGGGCGCAGCATGGCCAGCATGCGGGCCATTTATAACGAGCACACGCACAACGGCGTGCAGCCGGGCGGGGCCAGCACGGCCATCCCCAACCAACAGGAATAGCCATGGCCGACATCCTGGTGTCCTGGATCGCCAACGACGCGCGGGGCGATTGGTCCCTGGTCTCTGGCGACCTGGACACGGGCGACGACTTGGCCACCGCCATCCTGCTCAGCCTGTTCACCGACCGCCCGGCGACCGCCTCCGACAGCCTGCCGGACGGCACGGGCGACCGGCGGGGTTGGTGGGGGGATCGCGAGATCGGCTCGCGGCTGTGGTTGCTCGACCGCGCCAAGCAGACGGAAGAGACCCGGCGGCGCGCCGCCGATTACGTCGCCGAGGCGCTGCAATGGCTGATCGACGACGGCGTGGTCGCGCGCTTCACGATCCGCGTGGAATGGGCGCGCCGCTCGACCTTGGGCGTCTGGGTCATCGCCCACCGCAGCGACGGCCAATCGACCAGCTTTAACTTTGATTGGGCTTGGCAAGGAGTCGCCTGATGCCGTTTTCGCGTCCAACCCTCACCGACATCCGCCAGCAGGTGGCGCAGGACGTCGCCTCGGCGGTCGATGGTGGGGCCAACCTGTTGCGGCGGTCGGTGCTTGGGGTGCTGGGGGCGGCTCAAGCCGGGCTGGCGCATCTGCATTACGGCTATCTGGACTGGATCGCCAAGCAGGCCGTCCCCTTCACCTGCACCGACGAGGCCCTGGAGGGCTGGGCGGCCCTGAAGGGCGTCACCCGCAAGCCCGCCGCCGCCGCGACCGGAATCGTGACCTTCGCCGGGGCCGTCGGCGCCGTGATCCCAAGCGGAACGGCCATCGCCCGCGCCGCCGATGGCCGGGCGTTCACCAGCACCCAGACGGTTGCCGTTGGGGTTGCTGGAACGGCGAGCGTCCCGGTCCTCGCCGACGAGCCGGGGGCGGGCGGCAACACCGACGCGGGCGCGGCCTTCGCCTTGTCGCAAGCGGTTTCCGGCGTGCCGTCGTCGGGCACGAGCGGCGCGCTGATCGGCGGGGCGGATGTCGAGGCGGACGAGGAGCTGCGCACCCGCATGCTGACCGCCTACCAGATCACGGCGATGGGCGGCGCGCATGACGATTTCGTCAGCTGGGCGCTCGCCGTCCCCGGCGTGACGCGGTCCTGGTGCGTCCGCAACGGCGCGGGGCTGGGCACCGTCGTGCTGTTTGTGATGTTCGACGACGCGCAGGCCGCGCACGGCGGTTTTCCGCAAGGGTCGGACGGCGTGGCGAGCGCCGAAACCCGCGCGCAACCGGCCACCGGCGACCAGCTGACCGTCGCCAACGCGCTCTGGCCGCTCCAGCCGGTGACGGCGCTGGTCTATGTCGTCGCGCCAATCCCGTCGCCGCTGGCGCTGACCATCGCTGGAATCCCCCTGTCCTCGCAGGCGGCGGCGCGCGACGCCCTGATCGAACGCCTGCGCGAAGACGCCACGCCCGGCGGGACGGTGAACATCAACCGCCTGTGGGAAGCGGTGCAGGTGGCGTTGGGCGATTCCAGCTTCGACATCAACGCGCCGCTGGACGACGTCTCAGCGCCGCCCGGCCACATGCTGACGCTGGGCGTCATCACCTTCGTTTGAGGTCGCCATGCCGCCACGTTACAGCCGCGCCGACTTCCGCGCGGCCTTGCAAGCCCTGCTGCCGACCGGGCGAATTTGGCCGCGCGAGGAAGGCACGACGCAAGCCCAGGTGCTCGACGGGCTGGCGGCGGTCTATGAACGGCAGAGCGCGGACGCGGCGGCGCTGCTGAGCGACGCCTTTCCGGCGGGCGCGCACCAGCTGCTGCCGGATTGGGAGGCCACGCTCGCGGTCAGCGGCCAGACCACGTTGCAGCAGCGCCGCGCGGCGGTGGTGGCGCAGTTGATCGGCGTGGGCGGCCAAAGCGTCCCCTACCTGACCGCCTACGCCAAGGCGCTGGGCTTCGACGTCACGATCACCCAATACGGCCCGGCGCGCGCCGGTGGCGCTCAAGCCGGGAGTCCCTGCTGTGGCGACGCTTGGTCCTTTGTCTGGTCCATCGGCCTGGTCCAATGGACATCCACGCACGCGCGCGCCGGTCAATCGGCGGCGGGCGAATCGCTCGCCGCGTGGGGCGAGGCGGCTTTCGAGGCAGCCCTGCGTCGGGTTGCTGCGGCGCACACGCTGGTGCGCTTTTCCTACACCTCGCCAGACGCCGCGCCGTGGGATGACGGCCTGGTCGGCTGGGATCATGGGTTCACCATTTGGGAGACATGACGTGACCAGCTCTGTAGACCCCAGCCTCTTCCGCACCGCACCCCGCCTGAGCGCTCTGCGTCAGACGCTGGAGATCATCCGCACCGAGTTGAACGCCCTGTTCAGCCGGAGCGCGGTGACGCCCACCGGGACGTTGGAGGTCTTTGCGGGGGATGTGACGCCGCCGGATCGCCTGGTCTGCGACGGTCGCGCGGTGTCCCGCCAGACCTACGTCGACCTCTTCGGCGTGATCGGAACGCGCTGGGGCGCCGGTGACGGGGCGACCACCTTCAACCTGCCCAACATCCCGCCCCGATATCGCTTTGCTGCGGGAGGCAGCCAGACGACGCCGCAGCCGGTTCTGGTGACGCGGCAGGCGACGGATTCCGAGGGGAACCCTCTTGTGGTGGACGGCAGCCCGGTGATGGAGACCGTCACCGTCGTGATCGATCTGCCGCTGGCCAAAACCGTAACCACAATCAAGGTGTGAGAATGGACGCCATCGATCATCCGACCGCCGCGACCTCCTCGGGGCGGTCGCTCTTTACGGAGGGCAGCCCCGCCACCGGCCTTCCCGCCACCGTCATCACCGCCGACTGGCTCAACGGCGTCCAGAATGAGATGCTGACGGTGATCCAAACCGCAGGCCTCACGCCAGCGGGCGGCGACCATACCCAGCTGCTCCAGGCCATCCGAACGATTTCATCGACGGCGCAGGTGCGGCAACCCATCAACCTGGGTCCGGCGGCGGGCGCGATCGGCGTCAGCGGCACGCCGACGCTGTCGGCGTCGCCCTATTATTCGCTCTACGGGGTCGCTCAGGGGCAAGCGCGGTTTGAGATCGCCACAAGTCCCAGCTTTGCCACCATCCTGCACAGCGGCACGGTGGGGGCCGTGGCCTCTTACGCCGTCCCCGACTTGGTTTTGGCGACGACCGGCGTCTATTGGTGGCGGGCTGCTTACGCTGACGTCGAGGGGCATTGGTCGGCCCCCAGCACGCCGACGGCCTTCACCTGCGCGGCGATCTTTTCCTTTGTCGCCCGACCGACAAACCTGACGCCCGCCAACGGGTCGGCTGGGGCCGCGCTCCAGCCGACCCTGACCAGCTCGCCGTTTTCGGTTGTCGCCGGAGCGGACGCGCACGCGGCGTCACGCTGGCGGGTCTCGACGGTGCCCAGCTTCGACACGGTCGTCTACGACAGCGGGATCAGCGCCGGGGCCTTGACCTCCGTCACATTGCCATCGACCGCCGCTCTCACGCCGCTGACCGTCTATTATTTCCAGTGTCAACATCAAGGCGCCACGCTGGGCTGGTCCGATTGGTCCGCGCCGACGGCCTTCACCGCAGGCGCTGGAGCGGGCGAATGGATCTTTTCCACGCCTGGCACGACCACATTCACGGTGCCGGTGGGCGTCACGCTGCTGACCCAGGTGACGGTGGTGGGCGGCGGCGGTGGCGGCGGTTACGACACCAGCCAGTACGATTCATCCGAGGGCGGACCCGCCGGAAACGGCGGCGTGTCGATCAAGTACAATCTTCCTGTGACCCCAGGCCAGGTTTTCACCATCGTCGTTCCGGCGGGCGGATCACTTGGGCAGCCCGGCGGGTCCGCGTCCTTCGGAACGCTGTTGTCGGCGACCGGCGGGGCGGCAGGACCGAACGATCTCAACCAGCGTGGCGCGGACGGCACAGGAATCGGCGGTGACTACAACCCCGAATATCGGTCTCAATTCGCGACCTTCGGTGGGGTCAGTTACGGCGGGGGCGGCAGCGGCGGATCTCTGGCCTTCACCGGCGGGGCCGGAACGCCCGGTCGCGTCGGGGCGGTGTGTATCAAGTGGGGTGGATGATGTGGGCACGCATTGATGCCGGCGTTTGCGCCGAGTTTGTAACCGACGATCCGACCGGCCTGTATCACCCATCGATTCTGTGGGTGCGGGTTCCTGACGCGTTGTCGGCCTGGGCCACGCACGATTATGTGTGCGTTGACGGCGCCGTCCAGCCGCCGACGCTCGACTATCTGCTCGCCCAACTGCGCGCGGCTGTGGTCGCGCGTCGCAAGACCGAGCGCGACCGTGGCGTCCTGATTGGCGGCCAACGCTGGCGCAGCGATAAGGCCAGTTACGACGACGTGGCCAGCAATCTGACCCTGGCCAGTCAGGTCGAGCTGGCCGGTGGCAGCTTCGAGACGGTCTGGAAGACGGCGGATGGCTTCGCCCGCGTCGGCAAGGCCGCACTGGCCACCGCCTTGCTGGCCATCGGGGTTTTCGTGCAGGCCTGCTTCGCCCGCGAGGAGGAGTTGAGCGCCGCCATCGATGCCGCCGAGACCGTCGATGACGCGCTGACGGCTTACGCCGTCGGAATTGATCTGGGTTGGCCCGGCGGCTGAACCCAACCGCGACAACATTCCAGTTTTCTCAGCCGCCCGGCATCCGCCCGGCGGCTTTTTTCATGCGCAGAAGGAGGATTTCCATGCGCCCTGTTCCTCAACCCGTCATCGACCTGGTCAAAGACGCGGAAGGCCTTCGCCTGACGGCCTACCCCGATCCGGCCAGCGGCGGCGCGCCCTGGACCATTGGCTATGGCCACACCGGGCCGGAGGTGCGTCCCGGCCTGGTCGTCGCCCCCGAACACGCCCTGAAACCGGCCCTGCATGAGTGGGGCGAAGGCAACCTGAACGCCGCCGCCGACAATAACGACATCCGCGCCATCACCCGCCGGATCAACGGCGGTTACAACGGGCTGGACGACCGGCGAGCTTGGTTTGAGCGGATTTGGCCGCTGGTCAATGGTGAGGCCGCGCCACCGATGGCTGACGACCGGGTGCGGGCGATTCAGCGTGTCGTCGGCGCGCAGGTCGGTGGCGTCTATGGCCCCGCGACCAAGGCCGCTGTGGCCCGGTGGCAGACGGCGCATGGACTGGTCGCCGATGGCCTGGTTGGGCCGGTGACGGCGCGGGCGATGGGCTTGCCCGCCGCAGGGTGACTCAGCCTTATTCCAGCAGCGCTTCACGCGCATCAAGGCCGTCTCTGGTCAGCCTCCACACGCCGGGAGCATGACCCAGACCGATCAACCCGCGAATCTCCATCTCTGCCAGTAGCCACTCAGGCGTGTCCGTCGCCTCCGGGTAGATATCTCCATCCATGTCCGCCGTCAGCAGGCAGAGGATCTGCGACCGCGACAGGACTGCTTGCGCATGCACGCGAGCGCTGTACTGCGGCTTTGGCATACGGGCCTCCATGATCCGGGTGCAGCCCAGCATGCGCCTGCCGACTTGAGAATCCAACCACCGCCCGCGCCATTCGGTGCGGGCTTTTTCATGTCCGAGGAGTCCCTCATGTCCCCAAAAGCGCGCGATTACCTGCTCGCCCGCCTACAGGAGCCGACTACGTGGCGCGGCATTGCCACCTTGCTGACGGCCTTTGGCGTCGCCCTGTCCCCCGAACAGGCCGAGGCGATCATCCCGCTTGGTATGGCGGTTGCCGGGTTTATTGGCATCTTGACGAAGGGGTGATCCGATGACCTTCCTGCTCAGCCTTCTCGGCACGCGGGCCGGGGCCATGGGGGCCGCCGCCCTTGCGGCATTGCTCGCCATCGCTGTCGGCGTCCAGACGCTTCGCCTGTCGTGGTCTGAGGCCGATGTCGCCGCGCAAAAGGCACTTGTCACCCAGCGAGACGCGGCCATCGCCACCCAGAACGCCGCCGCCGAGAAAATGCGCTCCGACGCACTGGCCGCGTCTCAGGCCGCATCGCAGCGCGCCACAGCGGTCATGAAGCCCCGCCCGAAACCCAACGCAGCGACCGTGGAGGCGCTCAATCAATGGCTCGTCTCGCCCTGACCATCTGCGCCGTCCTGGCGCTTGCTGCCTGCGCTTCGTCACCGCCTCCTCCCGTCGAGGTTCCGGTCCCGCAGCGCCTCGAACCGCCCCCCGAGTTGATGGTGGCCATCCCGCCGCCGGGCCGCATCTTCACTGCGCCCGGAGTGTCGTCGGTCGCCTGCGTCGATCCCGCCGGTCGGGATGCGTTGGTCGGCTACGTTGACGCGCTGCGCCAGCGTGGCGATGCGTGGCGAGCCTGGGTCGGCCCGTGAACCAGAACTCACCCGTTGCACGCGCGGGAAATTCCAACTAACACCACAACCGTCTTGAACGACGGCCAACACCTACTCCAGGAGCCGCTACCGGAAGCCCGCGCTGGCTCAGCAGCGCGCCGGGCGGGGGTAAAATGCGTTCACTGAGACGACCGGGGGTGTGAGCCGGTTAGGGGCGCGAGCAGATAGGGATGGACACGGCTACAGTGGCGGGGTGATCGCGACACCTCGTTGCGCTGGCGTTCGTGGAGTTGCCGACGAAGATCGGCGCAACTATCCGCATTTAATGTAAAATATAGTTATCTTGCGTCCGCGCAGTTTCGTAAGGCGCGCCCTTCGCGTCACCATGCACCAGCGACTCGCCTTTGGGTCGCGCAACGCATGGAGATGCAGATGCACCACTTTACGCTCAACGCCCCCGCCCGTCTCGCCGATCTGCCCGTCCCGGTCGGCCCTCTTTCTGGCCTTCTCACATCTGCGCGCGATCACCTGTGCGCCCTGGCAGAATCGGCGGGAGTCACGCTATGGGTCAACCCGCACATGGAAGGGTTGCTCGCGGTCAATGATCGCGCGCGCGCTGCCGGAACGTGGGATGAGATCCTTCCGGCCGCATCCGTCCGGCACCGCAGCCTGAACCGCAGCAACGCCTATTGGATCGACGGACGCAACGCCGAGGGCGAGACGGTGACGGTCCAGGCGGGCTTGCTCTACGATTGCCGGGAGCGCTCGATAGGCCAGCGGTTCGCCGACCTATCGGTGTTCTACGACGAGCCGGAACAGCAAGCCCCGGTGGGTGAGTTTTGCGACGTGACGTCGGAGGTTGCTCTTGGTCTGCGCGGGCGGGTGGTATGGACCAATGCCGGTTGGACGAAGCCGGGCGCGGGAAAGCGCGGCCTGTTTCGGACGGCGCAGCGGGCGAACAAGCTGGCGTCGTGGCTGCTTTGGCAGCCTGACGCGATGGTGTCGGTGGTCGAGCCTCACATCGTGCCGGTGTGGTCGCCCAGCAGGATGGGAATCCGCCACATGGATGACGCGACGTCGATCAACTATCACCAAGTCGGGAATGGCGAGTTCCCGATGCATTTCGTCTTGTTCACAAGGTCGCACTTTTTTGGCGATCTCGCCGCCATGACGATGAGCGAGGCCGCCTAAGCCGCCTAAGCGCCTGGCCAGTCGATCACCGTGAGAAGCGCTTTCTGGCCGGATGGTGAGGTCCAGCCGACCAGCAGGTGGCTGTAAACGACGGGGCGGGCGAGTCCGTGGATGACGCAATGGTTGTAAACAGGCTCCCCGCCCTTGATCGCCTCTTCATAGTGCGCGGCCAATTGGACCGCGTATTCGCTGTATGGGTCGTCGTCGTTCGGTTTTCCAAGCTGCTGCATAGCCCAATCCCGACCCAGCGCCCGAACCGTGGCGTCGGCGATCCGGCGGAACACCAGCGGCCCGCCCGGTTCGGCATTGAGGAACCCGCAATGGCGCAACAGCCCGGAGTTGGCCAGATCATGGGCGAGCGTGACCGGCGGCGCCGTCCGGATAGAAGGCCAAAGGTTCAGGATTTCAGATTGAGGCCCAGCCGCGAAACCAACCGGCTGCCGGTGGATTGTAACCGTGACGGCCTGCGGCGGTTTGGGCGGCGGGTCGCCCAACCGCCGAACAAAGGCCGGGATTTCCAGCCTCCGGGGCGCAAGCGATGCTGCCGACGGCAGGATTAGCGTCGCTGTCATCGCGCCCGCGCCGCTGACAGGACCGCCGCGCAGATCGAGCGCGCAAGCTCCAGGGTTGGGGCGCCAGCTTGCAACGCGGCGTCGATCAGACTGGGGCGGACGTCGGCGGGCAGGTCGTCGGGGGGTTGCTCGAACGCCACCACAGCCGCTGTGAACTGGCGGTCGGCGTAGAGTGATTCCACAGCCGCCACAACACCATCAAAGCGGTCGCGGAAATGGTCGGGGATCGCGCCGTCGGCGATGGCCGCGTTCACGGCGTTGCGCAGCTCTTCATCCCGGTAATCCAGGACATCCGGCGGGACGCCATCCAGTCCCGCTTGGACGAAGCCCAGCAGCGCCGACAGCGCCTTCAGGTTTCCGGCGTCCGGTCCGAGATTCCAGCCAAGTCGCGATAAGTCTCCGTTTTCCACGCGCGCAACTCCCGTTGGTGTCGGAAAAAGCATCGCTGGAGCAACCGGCGCGACGCAAGCGCATTTACGCGTCAAAGTAGGCCCTCGCGCTCCAGTCCCTGGTGATCCAGGATCGCCACACGGCCAGATCTGGTTATCAGGCCCGCGACGCGAAACGCGTCAAGGTGGCGCTGGATCGTCGAGCGCCGGACGGCCAGAATCTCGGCCAGCTCGATTTGGGTAAGCGACACAGCGCCGGTGGCTGGGTCGGCGCGAGAGAGCAGCAGTCGGGCGAGCTGTGAGCGCAGGTTGTGCGTCCTAACTTTTTCGTCCATGGCTTTGGCGTAGGCGAACTCCGCGAACCAGAGCGCGACGCCCTCCCACACCTCGGGCGTGAGCCGTAGCGCATCCATCAGATCGGGCGTCGCGATCCGCAACAAGGTGCAGTCGGTTTCAGCGATGGCGGTCGCCGTCCGTGGTCGGTCCGCGAAGATCCCCAGATCACCAATCGGCGCGGGCCACTCCAGCAGGGCGAGACGGACGTCTCGCGACGTCACCAGCACGCTGCCAGATTCAACAATGTACAAGTCGTCGCCTGGGTCGCCCTCGCGCACGATCAATTGTCGCGCGGCAAAATGCTGCACATGCACGCTTTCAACCAATTTCCACAAACACGCGCCCGCAACATGTGACAGGAGCGGACACGCTGTTATGGTGTTAAATTGCTGTTCTGTTAACATTCGCTCATTAAGTGGCGAGATTGTAATAATTGCGTTACGATTCGACGCAATTATTCTGACCGAAATGACCGAAATCGGTCATTGGTTTTTCTTTGTCACTTGACCCTTCCCTCATACAATTGGATGGCAAGCGAGATTGAGGCAATCGGAGTATTCCCGTATGCGCTAATGAGCAGAGACCCGAGGTTGAGCGACTTGACGAGCGCGCCAAACCCCAGCCGAAAGGCGATGATGTTTTCAGAAAGTCGGCGACAGGCGTCACCGCGCCGCTTAACTGCGCTCCGCAATTGTTCCGGGTACGACAAACGCCCGACTGCTATAACAGCCGGGCGTCCGTGTCGGATCAGGAAACCGAAATGAAACCCGATCGCAACGCGATCCCCGAAGGACTGAAGAACCCATGAAGATCGGAACCGAAGATAGCCGTTGGGGCGCGGAGCGCAAGGGTGTTGAGGTGGCGCGCCCGCCAATTACCACCGAAACCAGCGTCATTCCATCCCTTGGGCTGAGTTTCGCCGAAGCCGAAGCCGCGACCAACCCAGCCAGCGATGCCGATGCCGATTGGGTCGCTGTCACCGATGCCGCCGAGGCTATCCACGCCACGCCGCCCATCACCCTGGGCGACGCCATGGTGAAGCTGAGAATGCTTGCCGGTCCTCTTGGCGTGACCGGAGGCACCAGCAACGACCATGCGCGGGCCATCGGTCAAGTTTCGACCTTTCTGGCGACGCTGGCGCCCGTGAGGTGATCGTCTGGCGATGGGTCAACCAACCCCATCACTTTGGCGCCCCACCGTTCCAGCGCGTCACGCTTTTCGTCCATGTAGGCGTGCCGGTCGTAGACGCCCCTCACCCCGCCAATGACGTGTCCAATCACGCGCTCAGCGACATCGCCTCCAACCCGCAACTCTGACAGGCCGGTGCGCAGGGTGCGCCGCAGATCATGCAGCCTCCAGGGCTGCATGTCTTCAAGCCCCCTGGAGGCTCGCCGCTCCTTGACCTTCTTGTCGAGAACGGTCTTTGCCCAGCTATATCCGCTAAACCCGCTGTCTGGCGCCGTCGTGAACACGAACTTGTCGGAGACCCTTGGCTGGCTGGCTATGATGTCGCGAGCCGTCTGGGTCAACGGCACGGCGTGGACGACGCCGGTCTTGTAGCGCTCAGACGGGATGGTCCACAGCCCCGCATCGAGATCCAATTCGCACCACCGCATTCCGCTCACTTCATCGCGCCGCTGGCCCGTCAGCATCAGCACCCTGACCAGCCCAGGAAAGGGGCCTTTCAAATCATCGCATGCCAGCCAGATATCGCGGATCTCATCGGCAGCCAGCACCCTATCCCGACCATTCCGTTGGATAGCCCCGCCCCGCCTCCGGCCCCGGCTTGGACTTGCGAGTAGGTTTGCCTCCAGATCGCCGCGATCAACGGACCAATTCACGATTCTGAGCGCGAGGCCACGAACCCTGTGCGCCTTCTGCGCATGTCCCGCCGAGACTATCGGATCTAGGAGTGACACAAGATCCTTGCGCCGCAAATCGACCGCCGCCCGATCTTTCCAGCGAGCGAGTATTTCTCGATTGATGATCGATTCGACCTCTCGCCCCCGTCGCAGCAAGGGGCACTCCTGCTTGATGTAAAGGGTTGCAATTTCGCCGAAAGACCCCGGCGCGTAGCCGGTTGCTGATTTGCGCTCCGCTGCTGATTGCTTTTCTATCTTGTCGGCCAGCTTCTTTACGGCCGGGTCAATGCCGACCTCCACCGATTGCAACGCCTTCGCGGCCCTATCCCGCGCCTCCCCAAGGCCGATGGATGGAAAATGACCGATGGTCAGTCGCTTCTGTTTTCCGGCAAAGCGATAGAAAACGAACCACGATTTATTCGAGTCGCCAACCCGCAGGCCAAACCCCGGCAGTGACGCGTCGAACAATTCGAGGCGCTGGCCGGGAGCGGGCGGTTTCGCGCTCTCGACCGCCTTGGTGGTCAGCTTCACTTTGGGCATGAGGCACCTCCTTCGGGTAACGCGTTGGGTAACGAGAGGTGTGTCTATCTGCGTTTTTCCATGTTACCCGAGTATATGTGTAGCGTCACTATCTCAATGATTTCAAACAGAAAATGTTGAATGATGATTGGCCATGTTACAGTACGCATATTCTGGAGAATGAAATGCTGAACGGCGACGTCATCCGCCTGGACGGCGCCATCCGCATGGCCCCGCAATAAGGGCTGCGCGCAAAAGCATCTCTGGAAACGGCCCCCTCACCGGGGCCGTTTCGCGTTTCTGGGGTCTGTTTCGCGCGTTGACGGTTGATTTGGTTGAACTCTGGACCTGCCCTCCCAATCTTTATACCCTCGCCCCTTCCCTTCGCCCCCAACCTTGCGCGGGAGATCCATGCATTCCGGTCCCTTGATCGCCATCCTCGTCGCCGGCATCGGCCTTGCATTTATCTTTGGCGCGCTGGCGCACCGGCTGCGGATATCGCCGCTGGTCGGCTATCTGCTGGCCGGGGTGGTGGTCGGGCCGTTCACACCGGGCTTTGTCGCCGATCAAGGCTTGGCCAACGAATTGGCCGAGATCGGCGTCATCCTGCTGATGTTTGGCGTCGGTCTGCATTTCTCCCTGAAAGATCTGCTGTCGGTGAAGACCATCGCCGTGCCCGGAGCGGTGGTTCAGATCACCGTGGCGACGCTGATGGGCGTTGGGTTGGGCTGGCTGATGGGCTGGTCGCTGATGGCGGGCGTGGTTTTCGGTCTGGCCCTGTCGGTCGCCAGCACGGTGGTTCTGCTGCGCGCCTTGCAGGAGCGGCGGCTGGTGGAGACGGAACGCGGGCGGATCGCCGTCGGCTGGTTGATCGTCGAGGATCTCGCCATGGTGCTGGCCCTGGTGGTGATTCCAGCGGTGGCCGGGGCGATGAAAGGCGACGCGGGCGGAGCGGTTGGGGTCGCGGGCGGCCCCTTCGGGCTTGGCCTGACCGGGGTGTTGCTGGTGACGCTGGGCAAGGTCGCGGCCTTTGTCGCCGTGATGCTGATCGCCGGGCGGCGGGTGATTCCCTGGATTCTGCATTGGGTGGCGCACAGCGGATCGCGGGAGCTGTTCCGGCTGGCCGTGCTGGCCATCGCGTTGGGGGTGGCCTTTGGCGCCGCCGAGTTGTTCGGCGTGTCCTTTGCGCTCGGCGCGTTTTTCGCCGGGATGATCCTCAGCGAATCGGCGCTCAGCCAGCGCGCGGCGGAAGAAACCCTGCCGCTGCGCGACGCCTTCGCCGTGCTGTTCTTCGTGTCGGTCGGCATGCTGTTCGACCCGTCCATCCTGGTCCGCGCGCCGTTGGAATTGGCGGCGACTCTGCTCATCATTCTGGTGGGGAAGTCGCTGGCCGCCTTCCTGATCGTGCGGGCCTTTGGCCGCTCCACCGGCACGGCCCTGACCATTTCCGCCAGCTTGGCGCAGATCGGCGAGTTTTCCTTCATTCTCGCCGGTTTGGGCGTTGGTTTGGGGATTCTGCCGCCAATCGGGCAAGATTTGATTCTGGCCGGGGCCATTCTGTCGATTCTGCTCAACCCGATCCTGTTCGCCCTGCTGTTCCGATTCGTCCCGGTGGAAGAGGCGGCGACGCCCAAAGCCGCGACCGCCGACGCCGCGCCGACCCTGGAGCCGACGCGTCTGGAAGGGCACACCATTCTGGTCGGCTATGGCCGGGTGGGGTCGGTGATCGGGGCCGGTCTGAAAGACAGCGGCGCGCCCTTCGTCGTCATCGAGGACCGGGCCGCCCCGTCACAGGCCGCCCGCGCCGACGGCGCGGAGGTGCTGTTCGGCAACGCCGCCGATCCGACCGTGCTGCAAGCCGCCAACCTCGCGGCGGCGCGGCGGCTGGTCGTCGTCATCCCCGACGCGTTCGAAGCCGGGCAGGTGGTTGAGCAGGCGCGCGGAACCAACCCGACCTTGGAGATTCTGGCCCGCGCCCATTCCGACGCCGGAGCCGCCCATCTGCGGGCCTGCGGCGCGAGCGAAACGGTGATGAGCGAACAGGTGGTCGCGCACGCCCTGTTGCGGTTGGTGAGCGATGGCGCCGCGCCCGACGCGGTCAAGGGCTGAAAGGGGGCATTCCGCCCTGCGCCGCCTCATCGGCGTCCAGCGCCGCCCGCGCCACGGCCAGAATAGTGTCGAGGCGGATGACGAGTTCGTGTTCGCACAGGGCGGATCGGGCGGATCCCGCTTCGTGGATGATCGACCGCAAGGCGTCGGTCATCGCCTGAAGGCGGCGGTCTTGCGCGCTGTCGGTCATCTTGCCTCCGCCTTGCCGAAACAAAAAAGGATCGGGTCGTCGGTCAGTCTACACCCAGCGGCAGGCGAACGTGCGCGGTTGACGCAAACGCGGTAGGATCCCGCAAGCCCGCATGATCGAGCCA
Organism: Azospirillum cavernae; assembly: GCF_003590795.1. Lineage (GTDB taxonomy): Bacteria > Pseudomonadota > Alphaproteobacteria > Azospirillales > Azospirillaceae > Azospirillum > Azospirillum cavernae. The sequence goes on along the minus strand of NZ_QYUL01000002.1, from coordinate 996,898 downwards.
CCCCGATGCCCACCCCGCCGCCTGCCAACGACCGCGCCCGCGTCGCCGCCAATCTGGGGGCGCTTGTGGCCGTCGCCATTCTGTTGGCGCTCGGCTATTGGCTGACCGGGGCGTTGGCGCGGCAATCGAAACTGGAAGACTGCCTGCTTGCCCACCGACGCCAGTGCGGCGCGGTGGAGACTCCGCCCTCCTGACCCGCCTTTCCCTTTCCCAGAGGACCCCAATGCAGCCACGCATCAGCCTTGTCACCCTGGGCGTCGCCGATCTGCCGCGCGCGCAGCGCTTTTACGAGCAGGGGTTGGGTTGGACGCCCTCTCCGGCGGGCAACGAGAATGTCGCCTTTTACCAGTTGGGCGGCATGGCGCTGGGCCTTTATGGCCGCGCGGCGCTGGCCGAAGACGCCCATCTGACCGACGCGGGCGATCCGGCACGCTTCGGCGGAATCACGCTGGCGCACAATCTGCGTTCCAAGGAAGAGGTGGACACCCTGATGGCCGAGGCCGAACGGGCGGGCGCGCGCATCGTGAAACCAGCGCAGGACGTCTTTTGGGGCGGCTATTCCGGCTATTTCGCCGACCCCGACGGCCATCTGTGGGAAATCGCCTGGAACCCCTTCTTCCCGTTGGACGAGGCAGGGAATTTGAGCCTGACGTCCGACTGACCCCACAACCGGGTCCCAAGGGCCTTTCGGCCCTTGGCGGGAGGGTCGCGGGAGGGCCGCGCCCTCCCCGCCAACGCTTCTCTGCTTACCCCAACTTCTGCTTGGCCATTGCTCCCAGACGCAGGCGGAGCGCGTTCAGCTTGATGAAGCCTTCGGCGTCCTTCTGGTTGTAGACGCTGTCCTGCTCAAAGGTCACATAGTCCATGCGGTAGAGCGAGTTCGGCGACTTGCGGCCGACCACCGACACCGTGCCCTTGAACAGCTTCAGACGGACCGTGCCGTTCACGACATCCTGGGTCTGGTCGATCAGGGCCTGCAACGCCAGACGCTCCGGCGACCACCAATAGCCGCAATAGATCAGCTCGGCGTAGCGCGGCATCAGCTCGTCCTTCAGGTGGCCGGCGCCGCGATCCAGGGTGATGCTTTCCATGGCGCGGTGGGCGACCAGCAGGATGGAGCCGCCCGGCGTCTCGTACACGCCGCGCGACTTCATGCCGACATAGCGGTTTTCGACCAGATCGAGGCGACCAATGCCGTTCTCGCCGCCCAAACGGTTCAGTTCGGTCAGGATTTGCGCCGGGGACAGGCCGACGCCGTTGATGGCGACGGCGTCGCCGTTCTTGAAGTCCACCTCGATGTAGGTCGGGGTGTCGGGCGCCTTTTCCGGGGCGACCGAGCGGGTGTACATGTCCTCGTCCGGCTCGACCCACGGGTCTTCCAGCGCCTTGCCTTCGTAGGAGATGTGCAGAAGGTTGGCGTCGGTCGAATAGGGGGCTTCGCCGCGCTTGTCCTTGGCGATCGGAATCTGGTTCTTTTCGGCGTAGTCCAGCAGCGTGGTGCGGCTGTTCAGCTCCCATTCGCGCCACGGCGCGATGATGGTGATGTCGGGGCGCAGCGCGTAATAGCCCAGCTCGAAGCGGACCTGGTCGTTGCCCTTGCCGGTGGCGCCGTGCGACACGGCGTCGGCGCCGACGAGGTTGGCGATCTCGATCTGGCGCTTGGCGATCAGCGGCCGGGCGATCGAGGTGCCGAGCAGATAGGTGCCCTCATACAGCGTGTTGGCGCGGAACATCGGGAAGACGAAGTCGCGCACGAACTCTTCGCGCAGATCGTCGATGAAGATGTTTTCCGGCTTGATGCCCAGCAGCTCCGCCTTCTTGCGGGCCGGCTCCAGCTCCTCGCCCTGGCCGAGGTCGGCGGTGAACGTCACCACCTCGCAGGAATAGGTTTCCTGAAGCCATTTCAGAATGACGGAGGTGTCGAGGCCGCCCGAATAGGCGAGCACAACTTTCTTGACCTGCTTCTTGGACGCGCCGCTCATGGGACTGCTCTTGCGGTGTGGGAAAAGGGACATAGGGCGCGACCGTAAGGCCTTTCCCCCCCGCCTTCAACCCCCGTTCCGTCCCTGCTTTCAGGCGTCCGCGTCGTCCTCCGCCGGGGGCGGGGCCGCCACGCGGTCCACGAAGGGCCAATGGATGTAGGCGAACAGCCAAATCGCCAGAACATTGACGTAGGGAACCAGCAGGAACAGCACCCACAGCGGGCTGCGCCCGGCCTTGGCCACCACCCAGCCGCCCGCGACCATGCTGTAGGTCATGACCAGCGAGATGATGAGATAAAACTGCCAGGGTTCCAGATCGTTGATGAAGGCCATCACAGGCTCCTGCGGGCTTTGGTCGCGCGTTTCTCCCGCACCGGCAGAACCGGCCAGCGGCTGTGCGCCAGAACGCCGATCACCGGCACCAGCCCGAAGGGAACCAGCGCCAGCAACGCCCACCAGGGCGACAGACCGGCCCGGCGCAGAATGCGCCACAGCGGCCAGACGATGGCCAGATCGAACAGCAGCAACCCGAACAGCGGGCTGTTGACGATGTCCTGAAGGAACTCCAACACAAAACCTCTCTGGCGGGGCGACCGATCACGCGGTCCCCAGAGAAGCGCGGACGGCCCGGTTTGTCGAGGAAAACGTCCCACCCCGTCGACGCCCGGCGGTCAGGCGTTCCGATCAGGGTCTTCTCCAACGGTTCGGGGAACGGATGGACCGGGCGGGGGGCCGTGTTACACTCCGCCATACGAACGTCCCAACGGGCTTGCGCCCGCAGACGGCGCCGATGGAACCAACGGAGCGGATTGTCCAGTGCCCGACACCCCCGACCATGGGATCGGTTCGCCCCACCGCTCCTTCGGCTGGCGATTCCCTGGATCGAAGCCCGCCACGGTGTCCAAGCGCGTCGTCGCTTGGCGAATCGGCCTGTTGGCGGCGGTGATCGGCGGCTTCGCCCTGGTGTCCTATGAGGATCTGCGACGCGCCCGCACGCGGGTGGAGGAAGACGCCCTGCGCCAAAGCCGCAATCTGGCGATCACCCTGGAAGCCGACGTCCTCAACACCATCCGGTCCGCCGAACAGTCGGTTCTGGCCCTGATCGACAACGCCTATTCCCCCCCGTCGCCGCAGACGGCGGGCGAAAGCGCCGCGTCGGACGGGGCGCCTCCCCCTGATTCCATCCCCGCCGTCCGCACCCTTCTGCTGGCCAACCGCGACGGGTCCATCCGCTACAGCACGGGCGCGCCCTCTCTGTCTTCAGTCGGCGGGCTGGATCTGTTCGAGGCGCCGCGCGCGGCCAAGACCAGCGGCTTTCACCTGTCCGTTCCCTTCCGCGACGGGGAGAACAGCGGGTGGCGGATCGCGGTCAGCCGCCGCTTGCCAAGCGCGGACGGCCAATTCGCCGGAATCGCCGCCGCCATCATCGACCTGCGCCGCTTCGCCCGCTTTTACGCCACGCTCGACATCGGGCCGCGCGGCTTCGTCACCTTGTGGCGCAGCGACGGCGCGGTGCTCGCCAACTCGCGCGCGGTCTCGCTGATCGAAGCGGATCCTTACGCCAACGCGCGCTTTTTGCCGCGCTTCGAGGATGGGGAGCAAACCCACACGCTGAGCGGAGTCTCCCCCTACGACGGCGAGGACCGCATCGGCGTCGTGCGCGCGGTCGAAGGGCTGCCGCTGCATGTGCTGGTCCGCCTGAGTTCGGGCGATTATCTGGCCAGTTGGCGCGCCGACCTGTGGCGTCGCGTTTTGGAAACAGCCGCGATGTCGGCGTTGCTGATCGCCCTGGTCGCCCAACTCCTGCGCCATCTTGGTCGGTTGGAGGAAACCACCAAAGCCCTGGACGCCAGCGAACGGCAATCCCAGGCCCTGTTCAACAGCAGCTTTCAGATCATGGGCCTGCTGTCGCCCGACGGGCTGGTCGTGGCGATGAACCAGCCCGCTTGCGCGCTGGCCAATCTGCCGCCCGAAGCGGTGATCGGGCGCCCGGCCTGGAACGTTCGAGGCTGGGCGCGCACACCCGAAATCGCAGAACAGTTTCGCCATTCCATCGAAACCGCCGCCGCCGGACAGTTCGTCCGCTATGAAACCGACATCCACACGACCGACGACGTCCGCATCATGGACGTCTCGATCAAGCCAATCTTCGATGAGGCCGGGCGCGTCACGCTGCTGGTGACGGAAGCCCGCGACATCACCGAACGCAAACGCTTTGAAAACAGCCTGCGGGACAGCGAAGCCCGGCTGCGCTCCTATCTGGACGCGGCGATGGAGGGCTTCTTCATCAGCGACGAGGCCGGGCGCTATGTGGACGTCAACCCGGCGGGTTTCCAAACCTTGGGCTACACGCGCGACGAGATCCTGGCGATGCGGGTGCTGGACCTCATCGCGCGCGACCATCCGATGGGACCAAGCAGCGTCGAAGGCTTTCGCACCGTCAAACGGCTCGGCTTGTTCCGTGGCGAAATGGCCCTGCGTCACAAGAACGGCGCCACCCTGCGCGCCGAGGTCAACGCGGTGCGGTTGGACAACGGCCTGTATCTGGGCGTCACCCGCGACGTCACCGAACGCCGTCTGGCCGAAGAGGCCCTGCGCGCCAGCACCGCGCGTTTGACCGCCCTGGTTCACGCCTTGCCCGATTTGGTCTTCATCCTGGATGACGAAGGCCGTTACCGTGAAATCTTCGCCAACACCAACGATCTGCTGATTTTGCCGCCGGAACGGATGATTGGTCGCCGGGCCGAAGAGGTGCTGCCGGATTGGCGGGGGCGGCAGTTGATGGAAAGCTTGCGCCAGACCCTGGCGACCGGCCAGCCGCAGCGCATGGAATACCAACTCACCGTACAGGCGGGCGTGCGCTGGTTCGAGGCGCGCACCCAGATGCTGGCCGATGATTTCGGCGCCCGCCCCAGCATGCTGATGCTGGTGCGCGACATCACCGACCGCGTCGAAGCCGAAGACCGTCTGGCCGCCGCCAAGGAGCAGGCCGAGGCCGCGAACCGCGCCAAAAGCGCCTTTCTGGCCACCATGAGCCACGAGCTGCGCACGCCCCTGAACGCCATCATCGGCTTTTCCGACATCATGCTGCATGAGCTGTTCGGGCCGCTGGGCAGTCCGCGTTACCGCGACTACGCCCGCCATGTGCAGAACAGCGGGCACCATCTGCTGGACCTCATCAACGACGTTCTGGACATGTCGAAGCTGGAGGCCGGACGCTTCACCCTGGACGAGGAATGGATCGACGTCGCCGACGCGCTGGAATCCTGCCGCGCGCTCGCCATTCTTCCGGCCGAACGTGGGAATTTGCGGTTGAACGTGACCGCGCCCTCCGCCCTGCCCCGGCTGTTCGCCGACGAACGCGCGGTGCGGCAGGTGCTGTTGAACGTGCTGGCCAACGCGGTGAAATTCACCCCGTCGGGCGGGCGGGTCGAGGTTGAGGTGGGGATTCCAATCGACAGCGGCGATCTGGTCATCACCGTGCGCGACACCGGCATTGGCATCGCCCCGGACGCGCTGCTCACCATCGCCGAACCCTTCCAACAGGCCGACAGTTCCATCGCCCGCCGCTTCGGCGGCAGCGGCCTTGGCCTGTCGATCAGCCGCAACCTGATCGAATTGCACGGCGGCAGTCTGACCATCGACAGCGCGCTGGGGCGGGGCACCACGGTGCGCATCCTGTTTCCCGCCACCCGGATCGAACGGACGGCGGCGGGCGCGGTTGCAGAAACAAGCCCATCGGCGTAACCCAGCCTTCCGCCACCTCACAAACCAGAAAGCGCCAGATCATGATCGGAAACGACGGCAAGCCGGTGTCCAAGGCCGATTTGCGCGCCCACATCGCCAACTACAACAGCCAATCGCGCGGATCGAAGGAGTTCGGGGCCATCCCGCGCGCCCTGGTGACGATCCTCGACGGGTTGAAGCTGGGCAAGACCGGCTACGTCAAATGCCTGGACGGTCAGGTCCAACTGTCTCGCCGCAAGGACAACACGGTGTCGGCGGGGGCCTGACCCGCATAAAAAAATCCTCCCCCGCCGTCGCGGGAGAGGATTTCTTCAAACGCCCGAACGCTCGGATCGGAACCCGGCGGTCAGTGTCAGTGGTTCGACGCCGCCGCCGCGCCGATGCCGGTTTGCGAGCGGACGAACTGGTCGTCGAACGCCACCCGCTCCGCCGCCGCCGAGGCGCTGCCGTCCAGCTTGGACACGACGATCGTCACCAGGAAGGCCAGCGTCATCGAGAACAGGGCCGGATGCTCGTAGGGGAAGATCGGCGCCGGGTTGTTCAGCACCACCACCCAAACGGCGTTGGACAGGATGACCATCGTCACCGCCGACACCAGACCGGCCAGACCACCGGCCAGCGCGCCGCGCGTCGTCAGACCCTTCCAGTACATCGACAGGATCAGCACCGGGAAATTGACCGACGCCGCGATGCCGAAGGTCAAGCCGACCAGGAAGGCGACATTCTGCTTTTCAAACGCGATGCCCAGCACGACGGCCAGCACGCCCAGCACCAGCGAGGCCATCTTGGACACGCGCATCTCCTCGCGCTCCGTCGCCGTTCCCTTGCGGATGACGCGGGCGTAAAGGTCGTGCGCGATGGCCGACGCCCCGGCCAAGGCCAGACCCGACACCACCGCCAGGATGGTGGCGAAGGCGACCGCCGACAGGAAGCCCAGAAACAGGTCGCCGCCCAGCGCCTTGGCCAGATGCATCACCGGCATGTTGCCGCCGCCGATCAGCTTGCCGCCGACGATTCCACCCTCGAAGAACTGCGGATCGGTGCCGACGATGGTGATCGCCGCCATGCCCAGGATGCAGACCAGCAGGAAGAAGAAGCCGATGAAGCCCGAGGCCACGAAGACGCTCTTGCGCGCTTCCTTGGCGTTGGGAACGGTGAAGAAGCGCATCATGATGTGCGGCAGGGCCGCCGTGCCGAAGAGCAACCCCAACGACAGCGACACCGCCGAGACCGGATCGGCCAGCAGCGTGCCCGGCCCCATGATCTTGATCCCGTCCTTGTGCGAGGCGATGGCGCTCTTGGCGATGGCCTCCAGGCTGAAGCCGAAGCGCGACAGGGCCAGGAAGGTCAGCGCGATCCCGCCGCCCAGCAGCAGAACCGCCTTGATGATCTGCACCCAGGTGGTGGCGATCATGCCGCCGAAGGTAACGTAAACCACCATCAGCACGCCGACGACCACGACCGCCACGTTGTAATCCAGACCGAACAGCAGCTTGATGAGCTGCCCCGCGCCGACCATCTGGACGATGAGATAGAAGCACACCACGGTCAGCGAGCCGATGGCGGCGAAGGTGCGGATCTTGTTCTGGTCCAGCCGGTAGGACGCGATGTCGGCGAAGGTGAAATGGCCGAGGTTGCGCAGCCGTTCGGCCAGCAGGAACAGGATGATCGGCCAGCCGACGAAGAAGCTGATGGTGTAGACGAAGCCGTCATAGCCCTTGGCGAACACCAGGCTGGACAGACCCAGCAGCGTCGCCGCCGACATGTAGTCGCCCGCGATGGCCAACCCGTTCTGGAAGCCGGTGATGCCGCCGCCCGCCGTGTAGAAATCAGAGGTGGATTTGGTCCGGCTCGCCGCCCAATAGGTGATGCCCAGCGTCATGACGACGAAGGCCAGGAACATGGCGATGGCCGAGACGTTGACCGGCTGCTTGTCCACCGCGCCCAAATCGCCGCCCGCCGCCAGCGCCGGAACGCTCAGCGCCAGCGTCAGGACCACAGCAAGGCCGAGGCCAAGCCCCGCCGTCTTTCCAATCGCGCGGCTCATTGCAGGGTCTCCCGAGTGATCTCGTCGTTCAGCGTCTCGAACTCGCCGTTGGCGAAGTGCGAATAGACGCCGGTCAGCAGCCAGGACACGACGATGATCGCCGCCCCGACGGGGAAACCGACGCTCAACGCCGACTCCTCCGACAAGGGCGCGCGCAGAACCTGCGGCGCGAAGGCGACGACCATCATGAAGGTGTAATAGGACACCAACACGATGGCCGACAGGCCCAGGGCCAGACGGCTCCGCTTCTTCACCAACTCATGGAATTTTGGGTTCTGGCGAACCCGCGCGTAGACGGGGTTTGACATGCTTCCTCCAGACGATGGCCGTCTTTTCTCGTTGCTTGGCCCCTCAATGGGGGATCCTGCGCCATCGCCTACGCCAACAGTTTTGCCCAAATTTCCCGGAAATATGACGAATTGTTGCAGGGGAGATTCAGCAATTTTCGCATCGTTTGCGATTGAGCGACCGGCGGGAAGCTGGAACTATGAGGGGGTTTTCTCTCCCGCCCCTCCCGCCGCCGGTCACGCCGTCCCATGGTCCGCTCGCGTTTGTTCCGCTCGCGTCTGTTTCTTCGGCTGTTTTCGGCCATCCTGCTGACGCTGGGGCTGTTTTCGTCGGCGGTCTATCTGCTGTCCGTCCCGCTGATCGAAGAGACGGCTTACGAGATCGAGCGCGACGCCAGCCGGACCATCCTCGACAACGTGTTCGAGCTGGTCAGCAAAATCCGGGGCGGGTTGGAGGAGCAACGGGCGATCACGGTGGAGTCCTACAAGACCCGCCTGCGCGACATGGTGTCCGCCGCCGCCGGTTCCATCGACCATGTCCACGCCCGCGCCGACCGGGGCGAAATCACGCGGGAGGAGGCCAATCGGCTGGTCGCCGAAGGGCTTCAGGCCCTGCGTTACGGCAGCGACGGCTACATCTGGGCGACCGATTACAACTCGGTCATCCTGTCCCACCCGTCGCCCGACTATCAGGGCCATGACAAGTCCGACCTGCGCGACAACACCGGCCGTTACATCCTGCCCACCATCATCGCCACGGCAAGGCGGGAGGGCGAAGGCTTCCTGACCTATCCCTGGTGGCGGCCCAACGGCGACGAGCGCGCGCCCAAGCTCAGCTATTTCCGCGACCTGCCCCAACGCGGCGTCGTCGTCGGCACCGGGGCCTATCTGGCCGACGTCGACGCCGAGGTCGAGCGCCGCAAGGCCGAAGCCATCGAGGATCTGCGCCAGGCCCTGCGCAATCTGCGCATCGCCCGCACCGGCTATCTCTACATCTTCGATTCGGCGAACCGGATGATTATCCATCCCAACGCCAACATCGAAAACACCGCCTTCGGCACGTTGGTGAACCCCGTCACCGGCAAGCCCATCGGCGAAGAGCTGAAAATCGCCGCCGCCAAGGGCGAGCCGCTGACCTATCTGTGGGACAAGCCCGACGATCCCGGCAACTACGCCTATGAAAAGATCAGTTGGGTCCGGCATTTCCAGGGATTCGACTGGTACATCGCCTCCTCGGTCTATGTGGAGGAGTTGCGGCGGTCGTCGGTGGCGCTGGGCAATCGGATTCTCGCCATCGCCGTGGCGCTGATGCTGACCGGCGGCCTGCTTGGCTATGTCGCGGTGCGGCGGCTGGTCGCCCCGCTGCGGCGGCTGGCCGACGCCGCCGCGCAGGTGCGGGCGGGCGACCTGAACGCCGAAAGCGGCATCCGCCGCGACGACGAAATCGGCCTGCTCGCCACCGCCTTCGACGGCATGGTCGGGCGGGTGCGCGACAACATCGCCACGCTGGACAGCCGGGTGCGCGACCGCACCGCCGCGCTGGAGGACGCCAACACCCGCCTGCGCGCGGCGATGGCCAGCCAGGACACCGCCCGCCGCGCGCTCGCCGAGTCGGAGGGGCGCCAGCGCGTCATCCTCGACGCCATCCCGGCCAGCATCGCCGGTCTGGACCGCGACGAGCGTTTGACCTTCGCCAACCGCCGCTGGGCTGAGCTGGTCGGGCGGACCAAGGCCGAGGTCATCGGCCAAGCCTTGATGTCCATCGTCGGACGCCGCGCGCACGAGGCGCTGGCCCCCCATCTCGACCGCTGCCGCGCGGGGGAGGTGGTGACGTTCGAGTACAGCCTGCCGCGCGGCGGAAAAACGCTCATCACCAAAACGACGCTGATTCCCCATCCTGGGGCCGACGGCGCGGTCTCCGGCCTGTTCGTCCTGACCCTCGACGTCACCGACGAAAAGCAGACCGAGCGCCAGTTGATCGAGGCGCAGCGTTTGAAGGCGGTCGGCCAATTGTCCGGCGGGCTGGCTCATGACTTCAACAATCTGCTGTCGATCATCATCGGCAACCTGTCGGCGGCGCGGGAGCGTTACGCCGGGGTGGAGGGGCTGGACGCCTATCTCGAACCGGCCCAACGCGCCGGACGGCGCGGGGCCGACATCACCGGGCGTCTGCTGGCCTTTTCCCGCCAACAGCCGTTGAAGCCGGAACCCATCGAATTGTGCGGCCTGCTGCGCGACATGGCGGTTCTGCTGCGCCGCTCCTTCCCCAGCAGCATCGACATCCATGTGCCGGGAGACGGCCCGGATTTCTGGACCATCGCCGACCAGACCCAGTTGGAAAACGCCCTGGTCAATCTGGCGATCAACGCGCGCGACGCCATGCCCGACGGCGGGCGGCTGGACATCGCCATCGCCCGGCGCGGCGTGACCGACGGGCTGGTCTTCGACGAGCCGGTGCGGCCCGACGATTATCTGGAGATCCGCGTCCGCGACAGCGGCGTCGGCTTCACGGCGGAGGCGCTGGCCCGCGCCGTCGAACCCTTCTTCACCACCAAGACGCAAGGCTCGGGCCTCGGTCTGTCGATGGTCTATGGCTTCGTCAAGCAATCGCGCGGCTATTTCCAGATCGACAGCCAGCCCGGCCAGGGCGCCGCCGACCGGGGGACAACCGTCACCCTGCTGTTGCCGCGCGCCGAGCCGGTCGCCCGCCTGCCCGACCTCCCTACCCCGACGCCCCTGCCCGACGCGCTGGACAGCGGTTGGCGCGGCAAGCTGGCCCTGGTGGCGGAGGACAACGACGATGTGCGGCAGGTGATGCGCCAGCAACTGGTCGAGCTGGGCTTTTCCGTCGTCGAGGCGGCGAGCGGCGACGAGGCGGCGGAGTTGATCGAACAGATCGACGGCCTGTCGCTGCTGGTGTCGGACATCGTCATGCCCGGCCTGTCGGGGATCGAGCTGGCCCGGCGGGCGCGGCGGCTGCGCCCGGCGTTGCGGGTGGTTCTGGTCAGCGGATTCTCAGTCGAGTCTGGCGAGCCGCCCCCCGACGCGGTCATACTGCGCAAACCGTGGGACAAGCGGGACCTGGTCGCGGCCATCGGCCACGCCAGCGAACCCGCGCGGACGCAAGCGCAAGCCGACGCGCAAGCCGACGCGCGCGGTGGGGGGAACGAGGCGTGACGCAGAAAAAACGAATCTGTCTGGTCGAGGACGAGGCCGACATCCGCAACCTCGTCGCCGGGGTGCTGGAAAGCTATGGCTACGAAGTATCGGCCTGGGGCAGCGGGCGCGAGGCGCGGCAGGCGATCCAGCGGCAAGCCCCCGACCTGTGCATCGTCGATCTCGGCCTGCCCGACATGGACGGCCTGACCCTGGTGCGCGAGCTGTGGGAGGATGTCCGTTTCGGCGTCATCATCCTGTCCGGGCGCGGCGGCACGTCCGACCGGGTGTTGGGGCTGGAGCTGGGGGCCGATGACTACGTCGTCAAACCCTTCGAGCCGCGCGAACTGGTCGCGCGCGTCAACAGCGCCATCCGGCGGCGCGAGCAATTGACGGCGGCGGCGGCCACGGCGGAAACCGGACGGGCGCGCTTTGGCGGCTGGGTGTTCGATCTGGGCGACCTGACGCTGACCGCCGACGACGGGCGCCAGGACAGCCTGACCGCCGCCGAAGCCGCCCTGCTGCTGACTCTGTTGAAAGCGCCCAAGCGGGTTCTGTCGCGGGAGCATCTGCAAGGCCCCGATCTGGACCGCGACGATTTTCCCTATGACCGCAGCATCGACGTCCGCGTGTCGCGCATCCGCAAAAAGATCGAAGAGGATCCGCGCTCCCCCCGCCTCATCAAAACCGTCTATGGCGCGGGCTATCTGTTCGCCGGGGACGTTGTCTGGCTGCGGTGACGTCCCTGCCCGCCGGGCGAGCGCAACAATTGGTCATAATCTGGAGAAAGTTTCGCAAAGCTGAGCTGCTACAGGAACGGTCCAGAGCCGCAACGCCCGGCCCGCTGGCGTTTTTGGCGAAAGCCGAAGCCGAACAAAGCCAACAAGAATCACCCCTGGGGAGAATGGTCCGATGAGTGAAGCCAACGCTTACGAACGCGACCTCGACCGCAACGCCGCGAATTTCGTGGCGCTGACGCCGCTGACCTATCTGGAGCGCGCCGCGTCGGTCTGGCCCGACCGCACCGCCGTCATCCATGGCGCCGTCCGCCGCAACTGGGCGGAAACCTTTTCCCGCGTGCGCCGTCTGGCCGCCGCGCTGGCCAACGTCGGCATCGGCAAAGGCGACACCGTCGCCATGCTGGCCGCCAACACGCCCGAACTGTTCGAGGCGCATTTCGGCGTGCCGCTGACCGGCGGCGTGCTGAACGCGATCAACACCCGGCTCGACGCCGAGGCCATCGCCTTCATCCTGAAGCATGCCGAAGCCAAGCTTCTCATCGTGGACCGCGAATTCTCCGGCGTGGCGAAAAAGGCGCTGGCCCTGCTCGACGCGCCGATCCCAGTGATCGACATCGACGATCCGACCTATGTCGGCGGCGAGTTGATCGGCGACCGCGATTACGAATCCTTCCTCGCCGACGTCGGGACCGAACATCCCTGGATCCTGCCGACCGACGAATGGCAGGCCATCGCGCTGAACTACACCTCCGGCACCACCGGCAACCCGAAGGGCGTCGTCTACCACCATCGCGGGGCCTATCTGAACGCGGTGTCGAACGCGCTGTCCTGGAACATGGGCGACGCGCCGGTCTATCTGTGGACGCTGCCGATGTTCCACTGCAACGGCTGGTGCTTCCCCTGGACCATCGCCGTCACCGCTGGAACCAGCGTCTGCTTGCGTCAAGTCCGTCCCGACGCCGTGCTGAATCTGATCCGCGAGGAGAAGGTGACGAATTTCTGCGGCGCCCCCATCGTGCTGAACATGCTGAACAACGCGCCCGCCGCGCTGAAGGAGGGCATAAACCACAAGGTCAAGGTGATGGTCGCGGGCGCCGCGCCGCCCGCCGCCGTGATCGCAGGGATGGAGCGCATGGGCTGGGACGTCACCCACGTCTATGGCCTGACCGAATGCTACGGCCCGACCGTGGTCTGCGTCTGGCATGACCGCTGGAACGACCTGTCCATCGACGACAAGGCGGCGATCAAGGCCCGCCAGGGCGTGCGCGGCCCGATGCTGGAAGAAATCATGATCGCCGACCCGCACACGCTGGCGCCGATGCCCAAGGATGGGCGGACGATGGGCGAGATCATGATGCGCGGCAACAACGTCATGAAGGGCTATCTGAAGAACCCCAAGGCGACCGACGAAGCCTTCGCGGGCGGCTGGTTCCACACCGGCGATCTGGCGGTCTGGCACGCCGACGGCTATGTCGAGATCAAGGACCGCTCGAAGGACATCATCATCTCCGGCGGCGAGAACATCTCGTCCATCGAGGTGGAGGATGTGCTGTACAAGCACCCCGACGTGATGGAGGCCGCCGTCGTCGCCCGCCATGACGAGAAATGGGGCGAAACGCCCTGCGCCTTCGTCAGCCTGAAGGACGGCGCCAGCGCGACCGAGGCCGACATCATCGCCTTCTGCCGCGCCCACATGGCCCATTTCAAGGCCCCGCGCACCGTGGTCTTCGGCCCGCTGCCCAAGACCTCGACCGGCAAAATCCAGAAGTTCGTCCTGCGCAAGCAGACCGAGGAACTGTAAAGGGCGCGTTCGGCCCCTCTTTGCGGGCCGCCGTTTCCCCCTCCCTAACCCTCCCCCGCTGCGCGGGAGAGGGATGGGGAGGGGGCAAACTCCGCCCAGCGCTCCCACGCCACAAAAACACCACCACTCCCCCGAGGATCCCCGCCATGAAAATCCTCTGCGCCGTGAAGCGCGTCGTGGACTACAACGTCAAAATCCGGGTGAAGACCGATCAAACCGGCGTCGAGACGGCCAACGTCAAATTCTCGATGAACCCGTTTGACGAAATCGCCGTCGAGGAGGCCGTCCGCCTCAAGGAATCAGGCGCGGCGACCGAGATCGTCGTCGTCGCCGTCGGCCCGACCGCCGCGCAGGAAACCCTGCGCACGGCGCTGGCCATGGGGGCCGACCGCGCCATCCTGGTGCAGACCGACCTGGAAACCCAGCCGCTGGGCGTCGCCAAGGCGCTGAAGGCCATCGTCGCCAAGGAAGCCCCCGGTCTGGTCATCGTCGGCAAGCAGGCGATCGACGATGATTGCAACCAGACCGGCCAGATGCTGGCCGCGCTGCTGGGCTGGGGCCAAGGGGCCTTCGCCTCCAAAATCGCCGCCGCCAACGGCGAATTGACCGTGACCCGCGAGGTGGACGGCGGCATGGAAACCATCGCCCTGCCCCTGCCCGCCGTCGTCACCGCCGATCTGCGGCTGAACGAGCCGCGTTACGCCACCCTGCCCAACATCATGAAGGCGAAGAAGAAGCCGCTGGAGATCGTCGCCCCCGACGCGCTCGGCGTCGATCTGACCCCGCGCCTGACGGTTTTGAAGGTCGAGGAGCCGCCGACCCGCAGCGCGGGCGTCAAGGTTCCCGACGTCGCCACCCTGGTCGCCAAGCTGAAGAACGAAGCGAAGGTCATCCCATGAGCGTCCTCCTCCTCGCCGAACATGAACAGGGTCAGCTCAAGGCCGCGACCCGCAACGCCGTCACCGCCGCCAAGGCCATCGGCGGCGACCTCCATGTCCTGGTCGTCGGATCGGGCGTCGCCGCCGTGGCGGACGCCGCGTCAAAAATCGACGGCGTCGCCAAGGTGCTGGTCGCCGACTCCGCGCTCTACGCCCACCCGCTGGCCGAGCCGTTGAGCGCCCTGATCGTCAGCCTCGCGGGCGGCTACAGCCACATTCTGGCCCCGGCGACCTCGACGGCGAAAAACGCCCTGCCCCGCGTCGCCGCGCTGCTTGACGTCGCGATGCTGTCGGAGATCACCGGCGTCGTCTCGCCGCACCGCTTCGTCCGCCCGATCTACGCCGGAAACGCGCTGGCCACCGTCGAATCGGCGGATTCGGTCCAGGTGGTGACGGTGCGCCCCACCGCCTTCGACGCCGCCGGTGATGGGGCCGCCGCCGCGCCGGTCGAGGCGGTCGCCGCCGTCGCCGACCCGGCCCTGTCGCGCTTCGTCTCGGCGGATCTGTCGAAGTCGGAACGCCCCGAACTGACCGCCGCCCGCATCGTCGTGGCGGGCGGACGCGGCATGCAGTCGGGCGAAAATTTCCACCTGCTGGAGGCCATCGCCGACACGCTGGGCGCCGCCGTTGGCGCGTCGCGCGCCGCCGTGGACGCCGGATTCGTGCCGAACGACTATCAGGTCGGCCAGACCGGCAAGATCGTCGCCCCGGATCTCTACATCGCCGTCGGCATTTCCGGCGCGATTCAGCATCTGGCGGGCATGAAGGACAGCAAGATCATCGTCGCCATCAACAAGGATGAGGAAGCGCCGATCTTCCAGGTCGCCGATTACGGTCTGGTCGCCGACCTGTTCAAGGCCCTGCCCGAACTGTCCGCCGAGCTGTAACGCGCCCATGCCTGCGCCCTCTCCCGAACCGGGAGAGGGCGTTCTTCACCCCATTCTTAGGGAGGCGTCCTCATGACCGCCTATGTTCCGCCGCTCAAAGAGATCCGCTTCGTTCTCGACCATCTCGCCGGCATGGCCGACGTCGCGGCGCTGCCGGGTTTTGAGGACGCCTCCGCCGACATGGTGGACAGCATTCTCGGCGAGGCCGCCAAGATCGCCGAAAACACGCTGGCCCCGCTGAACGAGATTGGCGACCGCCAAGGGGCCAAGCTGGACGCGGCGGGCGTCGCCCGCACCGCCGACGGCTGGGGCGCCGCGTGGCAGACGCTGGTCGAGGGCGGTTGGAACAGCCTGCCCTTTGATCCCGAACAGGGCGGCATGGGCCTGCCCAACCTGCTGAACACCGCCGTTCAGGAGATGTGGCAGTCGGCCAACATGGCCTTCGCGCTCTGCCCGATGTTGACGCAAGGCGCCGTCAACGCCATGCAGCTCTACGCCGACGACGCGCTGAAGGCGATCTATCTGCCCAAGATGATTTCGGGCGAATGGACCGGCACGATGAACATCACCGAGCCGCAAGCCGGGTCGGACCTCGCCGCCACCCGCTCGCGCGCCGTGCCGAACGGCGATCATTACCTCGTCAGCGGCCAGAAGATCTTCATCACCTACGGCGACCATGACCTGACGGAGAACATCGTCCATCTGGTGCTGGCCCGCCTGCCCGACGCGCCGGCGGGGGTGAAGGGCATCTCGCTGTTCGTCGTGCCGAAATTCCTGGTCAACGCCGACGGCTCCATCGGCGCCCGCAATCAGGTCAACTGCGTGTCGCTGGAGCACAAGCTGGGCATCCATGGCAGCCCGACCGCCGTTCTGTCCTTCGGCGACGAGGGCGGGGCTGTCGGCTGGCTGGTCGGCCAGCCGAATCGCGGCCTGGAATACATGTTCACCATGATGAACCACGCCCGGCTGAACGTGGCGATGCAGGGGTTGGCCATCGCCGAGCGCGCCTATCAGCAGGCGCTGTCCTACGCCCGCGACCGCGTGCAGGGCAAGCCGCTGGGCTGGACCGGGAACGCCCCCTTCGCCATCGTCCATCACCCCGACGTGCGCCGCCTGCTGATGGGCATGAAGGCGCGGATCGAGGCGATGCGCGGCATCCTCTACACGGCGGCCGCCGCCGTGGACGTCGCCCACAACCACGCGGACGAGGCCGAACGCAAGCGCGCCGGTCTGCTGGTCGATCTGCTGACCCCCATCGCCAAGGGCTGGTGCACCGAAACCGGCCAGCTCCTGGCGTCGGACGGCGTGCAGGTGCATGGCGGCATGGGCTTCATCGAGGAAACCGGCGCCGCCCAGCATTACCGCGACGCCCGCATCACGACGATTTACGAAGGCACCACGGCGATCCAGGCCAACGACCTCGTCAACCGCAAGATCCTGCGCGACGGCGGGGCCGGGGCGCGCGCCCTGCTCGCCGACATCGCCGCGTTGGGCCGTGAGTTGGCCGACGGCGCCGACGACTCGCTGCGCGTCACCGGCCTCGCCCTGCTCGACAGCACGGTTCACGCGGGCGACGCGGTGGAATGGCTGCTGACGGCGGGGGCCGACGACGTCCGCGTTCCGGCGGCGGCCTCGGTCACTCTGCTGGAACTGCTGGGGCTGGTCGTCGGCGGCTGGCAATTGGCCCGCGCCGGGCGCGTCGCCGTGGCGAAGCTGGCCGAGGGCGATCCCGACACGGCGTTCCTGTCGGCCAAGCCGCTGACCGCCCGCTTCTTCGCCGACCATTTCCTGCCCCGCGTCGCGGCGTTGCGGACGACGGTGGTGGCGGGATCGGGTTCGGTGATGGCGCTCAGCGACGAACAATTGTTCGCGGCGTAAGCCACGCTTGTTTTTCCCTCTCCCAAAACGGGAGAGGGAAACTCAGGATCGCCCTTACAGCAGGGTTTCCAGCACCCGGTCCGGCGGGGTGTGGCCGTCGATGAAGGTCTTGATGTTGATGACGACCTTCTCGCCCATGTCGATGCGGCCCTCGATGGTCGCCGATCCCATGTGCGGCAGCAGGACGACGTTGTCGAGTCGCAGCAGCTTCGGGTTGACCGCCGGTTCATGCTCGAACACGTCCAGGCCCGCCCCGGCGATTTCGCCCTTGGACAGCATCTTGGTCAACGCCACCTCGTCGATCACCTCGCCGCGCGAGGTGTTGACGACGTAGCAATGCGGGCGCAGCAGCTTCAGCCGGCGTTCCGACAGCAGATGATAGGTGGCCGGGGTGTGCGGGCAGTTGATCGACACGATGTCCATCCGGGCCAGCATCTGGTCCAGGCTGGCCCAATAGGTCGCCTCCAGCTCCTGTTCCAGATCCGGGTGAACGCGGCGGCGGTTGTGGTAGTGGATCGACATGCCGAACGCCCGCGCCCGTCGGGCCAGCGCCTGGCCGATCCGCCCCATGCCGAGAATCCCCAGCCGCTTGCCGGTCATGCGGTGGCCCAGCATGGTGGTCGGCCCCCAGCCAGCCCATTGGCCGGACCGGACCAGCCGTTCGCCCTCGGCCAAGCGCCGGGCGGTGGCCAGCAGCAGCGCCATCGTCATGTCGGCGGTGTCGTCGGTCAGCACGCCCGGCGTGTTGGTGACGACGATGCCGCGCTCGCGCGCCGTCTTCAGGTCGATGTGATCGACGCCGGTGCCGAAGGAGGCGATCAGGCGCAGGCGCGGCCCGGCCTTGTCCAGCAACTCACGGTCGATGCGGTCGGTCACGGTGGGAACCAGCACGTCGGCGTTGGCCACCGCGTCCACCAACTGCGCGGCGCTGAGCGGCGCGTCGTCTGGATTGAGACGGGTGTCGAACAGCTCCATCATCCGGGTTTCGACGACATCCGGCAGCTTGCGTGTAACGACGACGAGCGGCTTTTTCTTGTCGGTCATCGAGCGGCGCCTCCCCTAACCTTATGACCGCGCCTGCGATGCGCAAGACGGCCTGCGGTTGCCATACCAAGCGGTTGTTTCACTGTCCAGATCGCTGTGACGAATGACCGCCCTGAAACCAGCGCGGCGGCCCGGTTTGGGCGGCGATCCTTGCCCCGACCAAGCCAACCTTACTATAGTGCGGCCCGGTTCCCCTGGTTCCAAGACCGATGTCCGTTCCAAAATCGCCCGCCCCTGATTCGGTGTGTTCCATGCCCGCTCGCCGCTTCGCCCTTGTCGCGCTGACCCTGCTCATCGGGGCCGGGTGCGGTTTGGCGTTCCCGGTCAGCGCCGCCGAACCGCGCAAGGAAAAGGATCCGACCCACGCCTCCGGCTTGGCGATTCCGCGATTCGTCACCCTGCGCGTCGGCGAGGTCAATTTGCGCTCCGGCCCCAACGGCAGCTACCCCATCGACTGGGTGTTCACCCGCAAGGAGATGCCGGTGGAAATCATCCAGGAGTTCGACACCTGGCGGCGCATCCGCGATTGGGAGGGCAGCGAGGGCTGGGTGCATCAAAGCGCGCTGGCCGGAAAGCGCGGCGCGCTGGTCATCGGGCAGGTGCGTTCCCTGCGCAAAGCCCCGCAAAGCGACGCGCCGGTCGTCGCCCGGGCCGAGATCGGCGTCATCGGCTCCCTGAAAAAATGCCAAGGCGACTGGTGCGAGATCGACATCAAGGGCTATCGCGGCTGGCTGCAACGGTCGGAATTCTGGGGAACCTACCCCGGTGAAAAAATCGAGTGATTTTACCCCGGTGTTATTGACGCTGCTCCATCATCCGGGCTAAACAACGCCCGCCGCCTTCACGACGCCGCACGGGCGCGCCAAGGCAAGGCCAGGAGAGATCACCGTGACCAGCAGCGACACGCCTGCCAACACCAGCTTAAGCACCCTAAGCCCAACCGCCGCCTGCATCGCCTTCGCCGGATCGCGCCGCATCGCCCTTGGTCCGCTGACCACGCTGGCCCGCGCGGTGAAGGCGCACAGCGACAGCGACGATTCCGCCCCCATCCTGATTTTTGAGGCCGCGACCAGCGCCCGGATCGAGTTGGACCTGCGCGGCAGCCTGGACGACGTGCTCGCCCGTCTGCCGCAACCCGTCCCGGCGGAGGCCGCGCGCAAGAGCGGGCCGGGCCGTCCCAAGCTGGGCGTGGTGTCGCGCGAAGTCACCCTGCTGCCCCGCCATTGGGATTGGCTGGCGACCCAGCCCGGCGGCGCCTCCGTCACCCTGCGCAAGCTGGTGGAAGAGGCCAAGCGGGCCAGCCTGGACAAGGACCGCGCCCGCCGCGCCAGCGAGGCCGTCCACCGTTTCATGACCGTCATGGCCGGTGATCTGCCCCAGTATGAGGAGGCCGTCCGCGCCTTCTACGCCCAGGACGCCGACCGCTTCAGCGCGTTGATCCAGGCTTGGCCGGAAGACATCCGCAGCCACGCCGCCCATCTGGCGGCGGCGGCCCTGCAAGGCGGCGAGGCGGCGACCCAAGCGGCGTGAGACGCGCGCGTGTGGATGGCCCCCTCCCCATCCCTCCCCCGCGTTGCGGGAGAGGGGGTTGGTTCCTTGTCGGCGTTCAGCGGAGTTCCCTCTCCCGCGTGAGCGGGGGAGGGTTCGGGAGGGGGAAAACGTCCCCTCACGCAAAATCCTCCGCCAGAGCCGCCCGCACCGCCTCCGGCATCACCGCGAGATGGCCATAGTTGGGGTGGGTGATCCCGACCATCACCGGCGCGCCTGGATGCCGGAAGGCGTCCACCTGCGCGTCGGTGAAGTCGAAATGGATGAAATGCACCGACGAGGTCTTGCCCGCCGCGTTGGTGCGTTCGACGTCGGCCTCGGAGCGGCCCGGAACGGTCTCGCCGCCGATTTTGATCTCCATATGGGCCTCGACGCCACCCAGCGCGCTCAACACGCGGTGGCGGCGGTCGGCGTCGTCGATCTCGAACATCACCGTGGCGACCAGTTCCCGCCCCTTGGGAATCAGGGGATTGTAAGCGCGCAGCTCGTCGGCGATCTGCTCCTCCCCGCCCTTTTCGATGCGCAGCATCTCGTGGATCTGCTGCCACATCGTTTCGTAATTCTCGAAAAAGAAGGTCGCGTGCGGGCCGACCGACAGGCGGCGGTTCTTTTTCAGCGCCACCAGCGCCTTCCGGCGCTCCGCCCGCTCGGCGGTGTATTGGGCCATCGGCAGGATGTCGGCGCGGGTGATTTCGGTCTTGGCGGCCATGGCTGGCTCCTGGTGGGTCCGGCTCAGACGGCAATGCCGTAGGCGCGGGCGAAGAGTTCGACGGGGTGCAGGTTTTCCAATCGGGGGGACGGCAGTTCAGGATCGGCCAACCGCTCGATCCCCTGCATGATGTGCGGCCCGGCGATTGGGCATTCCGACGCGACGAAACGCTTGCCCGAGGCCAAAGCCTGCGCGGCGACCGGCTTGCCGACCTTGAGCGCCAGCGGGAAATTCTCGGTCAGCACGCCCCAAGAGCCGCCATGGCCGGAGCAGCGTTCGATCACCTTCAGATCGGCCTTCGGGATCAGCCGCAGCATCTCCGCCGCCTTTTGCCCAATGTTCTGGGCGCGGGCGTGGCAGGCGATGTGCAGCGCCACCCCGCCCGGCAGCGGTTCCAGGCCGGGGGCCAGCCCTTCCTTGCGGGCGATGTCGACGATGTATTCGCTGACGTCGTAGGTCGCCTGGGCCAGTTTTTCGACCGCCGCGCGGTGGGGGGCACCCTTTGGCGCGATCAACGGCCATTCCAGCTTCAGCATCAGGGCGCAGCTCGGCACCAGGGCGATGACGTCGTAACCCTGGTCGATCCAGGGGGCGAGCGCGGTGGCGACCGTCGCCGCCTTGCCGTCCACCCGCGCCAGATCGCCCTGTTCAAGCTGCGGCATGCCGCAGCAGCCGGGATAGACCACCTCCGACTCGACGCCGTTCCGGGCCAGAATGGCGCGGGCGGCCATGCCGATGGACGGGTTGTTGTAGTTGCCCGAACAGGTGGCGTAGAGCACCGCCTTGCGTTTGCCAAAGGCCGGGGCGTCGCGATTCAGCGCCAGCGGTTCGGCCTTGGCCCGCATGGTCAGGGTTTTGCCGGTGAAGCGCGGCAAATGCGCGTCGCGGTGGACGCCCGCCACCTGTTCCAGCAGCGGGCGTGTCAGGCTGTTGGTCTCCGCCGAGGCCCAATTGGCGATGGCGGCGACCGGGCGCGCCAGTTCGCCGTTGCGGTCGGTTTGCGTCAATTGCTTGAGCGCAAAGGGAATCCCGTTCTTTTTCGCCTCGACCGCGCGGTAACGCACCATCAGATGCGGGAAATCCAACGCCCATTCGTGCGGCGGCACATAGGGGCATTTGGTCATGAAACACATGTCGCACAGCGTGCAGGCGTCCACCACGCCCTTGAACGCGTCGGACGGCACGCCGTGCAGTTCCGCGTCGCCCGCCTGATCCACCAGATCGAACAGACGGGGGAAGCTGTCGCACAAATTGAAGCAGCGCCGACAGCCGTGACAGATGTCGAAGACCCGGCGCACCTCGGCGTCGAGCTTGGCCTCGTCAAAAAAATCAGGGTTTTGCCAGTCGAGCGGATGACGGACCGGCGCCCCCAGGCTGCCTTCGCGCATGGAACGGTCTCCTCGGAGGAATGGGTGTCGCGGCGTCGGACGCGCAAGCCCCACCCCTCCCCCGCCGCCAACGGAGAAGGGGGACGGGGGAGAGGAGGACGGCGTTCCTCAGTTCAGACTGTCCAACGCCTTTTGGAAGCGCCCGGCGTGGCTTTTTTCCGCCTTGGCCAGCGTTTCGAACCAATCGGCGATTTCGTCGAACCCCTCGTCGCGGGCGGTTCGGGCCATGCCGGGATACATGTCGGTGTATTCGTGGGTTTCGCCCGCGATGGCCGCCTTCAGATTGTCCGACGTCGCGCCGATGGGCAGGCCGGTGGCAGGGTCGCCGGTTTCTTCCAGAAATTCCAAATGACCGTGGGCGTGGCCGGTTTCCCCCTCCGCCGTGGAGCGGAACACGGTGGACACGTCGTTGTAGCCTTCGACGTCGGCCTTCTGCGCGAAATAGAGATAACGGCGGTTGGCCTGGCTTTCACCGGCAAACGCGGCCTTCAAATTGTCTTCGGTCTTGCTGCCCTTCAACGCCATGACGGGGTCCTCCAGACGATTGCGCCCAGCGTCACCGTGCGTGCGTCACACCCGCGCGGGCGTGACGGGAATAGTGGCGCCAACCGTTGGTCGCGTCAACAATCTGGAAGAACTCTAAAGACTGCGCCAAGACGCCGCAGCGTCGCACAATTTGCGAATCAATCGCAAAAAGGAGCAGTCGCCGGGCTGGCGTCTTCGACCAAGCGGACGATCACGTCCACCCGCGCGATCCGCGTCCCCACCGGGGCTTTCGGCAGGGATTGCACCACCAGATGATCGCCGGGAATGTCTTCCAAGCGCCCGGTGTTTTCCAGGAAGAAGTGATGGTGTTCGCTGGTGTTGGTGTCGAAATAGGATTTGCCCGCTTCAACCACCACCTCGCGCAGCAGACCGGCCTCGGTGAACTGATTCAGCGTGTTGTAGACGGTCGCCAGCGACACCCGCAGATCGGCGGACAGCGCCTCGCCATGCAATTGTTCGGCGGTGACGTGGCGGTCGCAGCCCTCGAACAACAGCCGGGCCAACCCCAAACGCTGACGGGTCGGACGCAGGCCAACGCCGTTCAGACGGTCCAGGACCAGCTTGTAAGGGCGGTTGGCGGTCATCATGGGCAAAGCCCCCCTCAGCCGAACGGCGTCAATCGCGGGTCGCGCGGCGGAGGGTCGCTCCGTCACATTCGAGCCATTCTAAAGCCAATGGGCCGTGCGACGCAACACTGCGCGTCGCACGGCCCATTGGGGAAAGCCCTGAACTCACAAGCAAAAATCAGTAGCCGGACGCGATCCGCTCGATCAACTGCTTCACCGTCGGGATGAAACCGTCGGCGTAATAGGGATCGGAGGCGAAGCGATAGGCGTTGTGTCCGGCGAACATCAACTGATTTTCGCAATCGTCGGTGTGGCTGACCGCCTGGAGCGTCTTTTGAATGCAGAAGGAACGCGGATCGGCCTTCTTGCCGGTGGTCCCGGCGTCGTTCTGCATCCAGTTGGAGAAGCCGCAGGCCGACAAGCAGCCCATGCAATCGACCTGATCGCGCAGGATCTTGTCCGACTGTTCCGGCGTGACGAAAATCAGCGTGCTGTCGGGCGTCTTCAGGCCGGTGGTGAAGCCCTGGCTGAGCCAGCCTTCCGCCCGGACCTTGTCGGTTTCCGTGACGTAAACCGGGCGTCCGCGCGGGCCGACCGGGAATTCGGCGGAATGTTCGCCCACCGGCTTGGGCAGATAGGCGATCTGCCGTTCCGACCGCGCCATCAAATCGAGCAGGAAGGGGTTCTTGACCGCCGACGAATAGAAGCCGGTCGGCGAGAAGCGGTTGAGGAAGACGTCGCCCGGCTTCAGGTTCAAAAGCCGATTCTTCCACGCGGTGGAGATCGGGCTTTCCTGCGTCAGCAGCGGACGGGTGCCGTACTGGAAGGCGATCGGCCCCAGATCGGGGTTGTCGATCCAGTCTTCCCATTCCGACAGCCACCAGACGCCGCCCGCCATGACGATGGGGGTGTTGTTCAGGCCGAAGCTGTTCATCATCTGGCGCAGGGCCAGAACGCGGGGGAACGGATCCTCCGGCTTCTGCGGATCCTCGGAATTGGACAGGCCGTTGTGGCCGCCCGCCAACCACGGATCCTCATAGACGACGCCGCCCAGATTCTCGCGGAATTTGTTGTAGGCGCGCAGCCACAGCGCCCGGAAGGCGCGGGCCGACGACACGATGGGGTAATAATGCACGCCGTGATGAACGGCGATTTCGGCGACCTTGTAGGGCATGCCGGCGCCGCAAGTGACGCCATGGATCAGGCCCTTGGCCCCTTCCAGCACGCCGTTCAGGATGTGCTCGGCCCCGCCCATTTCCCACAGGACGTTCATGTGGATGCGGCCCTGGCCGTTCGACGCCTCGTGCGCCATGCGGGCCTGGGCGATGCCGCCCTCGATGCCGAAGGCGATCAACTCGTCATGGCGCTCGCGCCGGGTCTTGCCCTTGTAGATCTGCGGCAGGAGGTTGCCGTCTTCGTCATAGCTGTCGGCGTTGACCCCGGAAAAGGTGCCAACCCCACCGGCCGCCGCCCAGGCGCCGGAGCTTTCGCCGTTGGAGACGGCAATCCCCTTGCCACCCTCGACGAGCGGCAGAACATCCCGACCGGACATCGGCAACGGCTTCAACGCCTTCAACGAACCCTCCAAAAACCGAACGCGCGCCCAAACCAGGACGCCGGATCAACACGGCGGACACCCGACGACAAAAGGCCCCGTCGAAAACCGGACGGCTTCCGGCAGGGTGCGCCAAGCGGTTCTATATATGAGGAATCGGCGCTCCCTACGAGCGGATTCGAACCCTCACGCAAAAAACGTTCAGGATTTCCGCTCGTCGCGAACGGAAGAACCGGACAGTTCCGACTCCAAACGCCCCGGCGCGTCGGTGAAAATCGCCGCCACGCCCCAGTCAAACAGGGTCTTGGCCCGCTCCGCCTCATTGACCGTGTAGGCCAGAACCGCCCGCCCGGTGGCGCGGTAGGCGGCGATGGTCTCGGGCGTCTGCCATTCATGATTGACGTTGAAGGTCGCCGCGCCGACGCGGTCGGCGATGGCCGCCCAATCCTCCGGCTCCTCCCAAATCAGATAGCCGCGCGGGATTTCCGGCCACAGGCTTCGCGCCACCTCCAGGCAGGGGATCTCGAAGCTGGAGAACATCAGCGGGCGACCAGCGGGCCACAGGGCGCGCAGCGTTTCCAGCGCCACCGTGGCGGTCGCGACCTCTTGCCCCGGATAGGGTTTGATTTCCAGATTCAGGCCAAGCCCCAGCGCGTCGATCAGCGCCACCGCCTCTTCCAGGGTCGGCAGCGGTTCGCCCGCGAATTTCGCATCGAACCAAGTTCCGGCGTCAAGCGCGCGCAGGTCGGCGACGTCGCGCAGCGGCACCGGGCCGGTCCCGCTGGTGGTGCGGTCCAGCGTGTCGTCGTGGATGATGACCGGGCGTTGGTCGCGCGACAGCATGACGTCCAGTTCGACCCAGCGGGCGCCCTGGCGGGCGGCCTCGCGGATCGAGGCGAGCGTGTTCTCCGGCGCGTTTTCCTTGGCGCCGCGATGACCGATCAGGCGGGGAAGAGTCGACAGCATGGGTCTCACGGGAGTAAGAGCGATCCCTTTCCTAATGACGCAATCCGCCGGGGCGGGAAAGAGGAATGAAGGCCGTGCACAGCGTTTCCGATCTGGTGGCCGCCGGGCTGATGACCGCTGAGGCGGGCAAGGCCGTCGAAACGGTGGCCGAACGCTACGCCGTGGCGCTGACCCCGTATTTGCGCGACCAGTTGCAGGGGCGTACGCCCGACGACCCGCTGTACGCCCAATATGTCCCCTCCCCCGCCGAGGCGTACGCCACGCCGGAAGAGTTGGCCGATCCCATCGGCGACGTCGCCCGCAGCCCGGTCAAGGGCATCGTCCACCGCTACCCCGACCGGGTGTTGCTGAAGCCGCTGCACGCCTGCGCGGTCTATTGCCGCTTTTGTTTCCGCCGCGAGATGGTCGGCCCCGGCGGCGAGGCGCTGAGCGGGGACGAGTTGGACGCCGCGCTTACCTACATCCGGGACAACCCGTCGGTGTGGGAGGTCGTCGTCACCGGCGGCGATCCGTTCTTGCTGTCGCCGCGCCGCTTGCGGACGATCACGCAAGCCCTGTCCGCCATGCCGCAGGTCGGCGTCGTACGCCTGCACACCCGCATCCCCGCCGCCGATCCGGGCCGCGTCACCGACGAATTGATCGCCGCGTTGACCGCGCCGGATCTGGCGACCTGGGTCGCCGTCCACATCAACCACGCCGACGAGTTGACGGCGGAGGTCCGCGCCGCGCTGGCCCGTCTGGTGGAGGCCGGGATCCCGCTGCTCGGGCAAACCGTGCTGCTGAAGGGCGTCAACGACAATCCGGCGGCGCTGGAGGCGCTGTTTCGCGGCCTGGTCCGCAACCGGGTGAAGCCCTATTACCTGCATCACCCCGATCTGGCCGCCGGAACCAGCCATTTCCGAGGCACGCTGGCCGAGGGGCAGGCCCTGGTCAAAAGCCTGCGCGGGCGGGTGTCGGGCCTGTGCCAGCCAACGTACGTGTTGGACATCCCCGGTGGCCACGGCAAGGCCCCCGCCGCCCCGGCCTGGATCCAGGAAACGGACGAGGCCGGGGTTTACAGCGTGACGGACTTTACCGGCCAAACCCACCGCTATCGCGGCTGAGCCTCAGCGCCGCCGTGCCGAACAGCGGGTCGGGGTTGATGAGGGCGTTGTGAACCCCGACGACCGACGCGAAGCCGGTCCACAGGATCAGCGGCAGCCAGATCGCCGCGAGGCTGCGGTCGTCGCGCGCCACCAGCGCGATGGACGCCACCGTCAGCACGAAAAAGCCGACCGTCCAGCCCGCCGCCAGAATCGAGCTGCCCAAGGTGAAATAGACGGCGCTGAAGGTGGCGTAGATCACCCAGGTGACGGCCTGAAGCGCGATCACCGCCCGCCGGTGGCGGATCGGCCGCGCCGGGTCGAGCAGGCGCAAACCGCCCCAGATCTGAAAGACGTTCAGGGTGAACCACATCACCGGAAACACCCAGCCCGGCGGCTGCAACGGCGAGGGCTGATGCCCGGCGAAGGGCTGCCCGCCCCGCTCGACAAAGCCCCAGACATTGACCAGCAGCCAGAACAGCAGGGGCGGCCACCATCGTTGCCGAAGCGGAACGAAAGACGGGGGCGGCTTGGCGGGGGAGTGGGTCGTGTCGGTCATGCCCCGTCAGATGGAGCGTCAGGCCGACGGATCAAGCCCGCCAAACGCCCTCAATCGTTGGACGACAGAATCCTCGTGTTGGCCTCCGCCAACTCGATGGATTCGGTCAGCAGCGTCAAAATGCGGATGTTGTTGGCCAGGATGCGGGCGATTTCCGGGCGGGGATCGGCGGCGTAGGCCTGCATCCGCTCGATCACATCGGCGCGCACGGTTTTCAGAAGCTGTTCGGTGGTGGATCCGCTCGGATTGGCGGCGGAACGCAGAAGAACGGTCATGGCGTGCTCCCTCCCCATCTGCTGATTGCCCGTCAGTTGTTGAGAGGGGAGCGAACCGCCCCTCTCATCCTCAAGGTGGACCAACGCGGGGCGGGATCAAGCCGCCAAAATCACGCCCGCGCCCGCAGATAGGGCGTCAACCGCCATTCGGTGTATTTGATAAAGCGCGCGGCCAGGAAGTTCAGCAGCAGATAGATCGCCCCGGCCAGGATGAAGATCTCGAACACGGCGAAGCTTTGCGAAATGATCTTGCGGGCCAGCCCGGTGATTTCCAGCATGGTGATGGTGCTGGCCAGCGAACTGGCCTTCACCATCAAGATCATCTCGTTGCCATAGGCGGGCAGCATCTGGCGAATCGCCACCGGCAGCACGATCCGGCGGAAGGTCAACACCCGCGACATGCCGCAGGCCCGCGCCGCCTCCACCTGCCCCAGCGGCACCGACAGGATGGCCCCGCGCAGAATCTCGCTGGTGTAAGCCCCGGTGTTCAGCGTCAGGGCCAGAATGGCGCACCACATCGGCTCGCGCAGCATCGGCCACAGAAAGCTGTCGCGCACCGCCTCGAACTGGCCCAACCCGTAATAGATCAAAAAGATCTGGACCAGCAGCGGCGTGCCGCGAAAGACGAAGACATAGGCCGCGGTCAGGGTTTCCGCCACGCGATTCCCCGACAGCCGCAGCAGCGCCGTGGCGAAGGCCACGCCCGCGCCAAAGAACAGCGCGGCGAAGACCAGGAGCAGGGTCAGCGGCATGGCCCCCAACAGGCGGGGCAGGCTGTCCCACATCAGTTCCCAATCCATGCCTCAGGCCCTCCGCACGCCGCGATTCGCGCGCCGTTCGGCCTGCTCGAAGGCGACCGTCGAAACGGTGGTCAGCAGCAGATAGAGAACGGCGGCGGTGGTGTAGAACAGGAAAGGCTGGCGGGTTGATCCGGCGGCGACATGCGCGACGCGCATGATCTCGGCCAGCGCCGTCACCGAAATCAGCGCCGTGTCCTTCAGCGTCAATTGCCAGACATTGCCCAGCCCCGGCAGGGCGTAGCGCAAGGTCTGCGGCACGAGCACCCGGCGCAGGATCAGCCAACGGCTCATCCCGCAGGCGCGCGCCGCTTCGATCTGGCCAAAGGGAACCGACTGGACCGCGCCGCGAATGACCTCGGTCGAATAGGCCCCGGAAATCAGACCGACCGAGGCGACGCCGATGGAGAAGGCGTTGATCTCAATGTAGCCGTCGTAGCCGAAGATCCCGGCGACGGCCATAATCATGCCGCTGCCGCCGAAGAACAGCAGATAGATGACCAGCAACTCGGGAACGCCGCGCACCACGGTGGTGTAAAGTTCGGCGATCCCGTTCAGGATCAGGCTGTGGCTGAGCTTGGCCGCCGCCCCTGCCGAGCCGAACAGAATGCCCAGCGTGAAGGACGAGACGGACACGGCGATGGTCATCGCCAATCCGCTCAAAAGCTGTCCGCCCCAGCCGTTCGGGCCGAATGAAAGAAGTTCGAGCATGGGCCGCTCAAGGTAGGACGTGAGGGCGAAAACGGACGGCCCCTCTCCCACGGGATGGGAAAGGGGCCGGTATCCTTACTTGATGGCGATGTCGTAGCCGAAATGCTTGGTGCTCAGCTTGGTGATCGTGCCGTCCTTCGTGGCGTCGGCGATCGCCTTGTTGAACTTCTCCTTCAGGTCCTTGTCGGCCTTGCGCAGACCGACGCCGACGCCGTCGCCCAGCACGCCGCGCGAGAAGGCCGGGCCAAACAGAACCATGCCCTTGGCCGCGTCGGCTTCCAGAACGGCGCTGACCGCCGAACGGTCGCCGAAGATCGCGTCGACACGACCGGCGGCCATGTCGATGCCCGCGTTGTCCAGCTTGTCATAGGTGCGGATCGCCACCGACGGCAGCAGCTTTTCCATGAAGTTGGCCTGAATGGTCGAGGTCTGGACGCCGACCGTCTTGCCCTTCAGGACTTCGCCCAGCTTGGCAAGCGCCGCCTTGTTCTCGGCCGTGTCCTTGGTCAGATCGACGCGCTCGGCGCCGAACTTGGCGGCGGCCAGCGGCGAGGTCTTCGGGATGCCGAACATCGACGGCTCGGTGCCGTAGGGGTTCGAGAATTCGATCACCTTCTTGCGCTCGGCGGTGATCGACATGGCGGCCATGATGCCGTCGTATTTGCCCTGCTGGAGCGCCGGGATGATGCCGTCCCAATCCTGGGCGACCACTTCGCATTCGGCGCCGATGCGCTTGCACAGATCCTGGGCGAGGTCGATTTCAAAGCCGACCAGCTTGCCCGACGGATCGGTGGCGTTCCAGGGGGCGTAGGCGCCCTCGGTGGCGATGCGGATCTTCTTCCAATCCTTGGCTTCGGCGGCGCCGCCGGTGACAACCATCAGGGCGCCAAGCGCCAGAGCGGCAACGATCTTCTTCACGGAAACTCTCCTCTGTTCAGGATTGCCCTTGTTGATTCGGGCATGGTTGATTCAAGCGGTTGCGTGGTGTTTGGTCTGGTCGAGGGTTCTGCGGACCCCCCGCGACAAAGCTGACCATTTCGTCAAAAGTTTCAAGCGAAACCGCGCTTCACGCCGCTCCCGACAGGTGACGGGCGAGGAATTGCCGCACCCGCTCGGAATCGGGGTTGGTCAGCACCTTGTCGGGCGCGCCCTCCTCCTCGATCCGGCCTTGGTGCAGGAAGACGACCTTGGACGCCACCTCGCGGGCGAAGCCCATCTCGTGCGTCACCAGAATCATGGTGTTGCCCTCGTCCGCCAATTGGCGGATGACGCGCAGCACCTCGCCGACCAGTTCGGGATCCAGGGCGGAGGTCGGCTCGTCGAACAGCATGACCTTCGGTTCCATCGCCAGCGCGCGCGCGATGGCGGCGCGCTGCTGCTGACCGCCGGACAGTTGAATGGGGTAGGATTCCGCCTTGGCCAGAATGCCGACCTTGTCCAGCAGCATGCGGCCCCGGTCGATGGCCTCGGCCTTCGGCACGCCCAGCACATGAACCGGCGCCTCGATGACGTTCTCCAGGATCGTCATGTGGGTCCACAGGTTGAAGCTCTGGAACACCATGCCAAGCTTGGTGCGGATGCGCTCCACCTGGCGGGCGTCGGCGGGGACGGTGGCGCGGCCGTTGCGGATCTTCTTCAGGCCGATGGTCTCGCCGCTGATGGTCACGCGACCATCGTCGGGGATCTCCAGCATGTTGATGCAGCGGAGCAGCGTGCTTTTGCCCGATCCCGACGAGCCGATCATCGTGATGACGTCGCCCTCCCGCGCGGTCAGCGACACCCCTTTCAGAACTTCCAGTTCACCAAACCGTTTGTGGAGATCCTCGACGACGACGGCGGCGGTGGCGGCGTCACTGACAGGCGGGTGTCGATGCATGCGAAGGACCGGATCGGTTGTGGTCGTACCAATGCAACACAGGCTAGACCGTGACGCATAGGTTCCGCAACGCGGATTTCACAGTTTTTCACGCCCTTACCACAGAAACAGCACAATCAGTTGCGGGGCCAGGATGCGCAGGAACATCACCAGCGGGTAAACGGTGGCGTAGGCCAGCGACGGCGCTTCGCACGGCGACAAGGCGTTGGCGAAGGCCAGCGCGGGCGGATCGGTCATGCTGCCCGCCAGCAGGCCGCAGACCGTAAGATAGTTCAGCTTGAAGACCGCCCGCGCGACCAGCCCGACAATCAGCAACGGAATCAAGGTGATGGCCGCGCCATAGCCGATCCAGGCCAGCCCGTCGCCGTGCAGCAGGGTGTCGAGGAAGCGGTCGCCCGACAGAAAGCCGACCACCGCCAGAAACAGCACGATGCCGATCTCGCGCAGGGCCAGATTGGCGGCGGGCGGCATGAACCAGACCAGCGGGCCGAAATGCCCCAGCCGCGCCAGAATGATCGCCACCACCAGCGGCCCGCCCGCCAACCCCAGCTTCAACGGCGCGGGCATCCCCGGCACATAGACGGGAATCGAGCCGAGCAGCACGCCCAGCGCGATACCGATGAACACCGGGATGAAATCGACCTGCTGCAAGCGGCGCGGCGCGTTGCCGACCAGATGGGCGACGCGGGCCAGATCCTCCGGCTTGCCGATGGCGGTCATGATGTCGCCGAATTGCAGCGTCAGGGCCGGGGACGGCACCAGCTCGACGCCCGCGCGATTCACCCGGCTGACCACCACGTCGTAAGCGTCGGCTAGGTTCAACTGCCCGATGGTCTTGCCCAGCACATGGTTGCTGGTGACGACCAGCCGGTCCCACCGCACATCCGTGCCCTTGGTGGTCAACGTCACATCCGACACCTCGCCCAGAAAGGCGCGGAGGCGTTCCAGCTTGGCGCGCGGGCCGACCAGATGAAAGACGTCGCCCGGTTGGACCGTCGTGTCGGGGTGCGGCACGCACAGCCGCCCGCCGCGCATCATGCGCGAGGCGACGATGCCCAGATCGCCGAACAGGTGGATGTCGCGCAGGGCCGAACCGAAGACCGTCGGGTTGCGCACGGCGACGTCTAGCGTTTCCAGGGTCTCCGCCTCCGCCCGGCGGCGGTCGTCGAAGATTTTCGCTTCGGCTGCCGGATCCAGGCGGAAGACGGCGCGCACCGTCATCATGGCGATCAGAATGCCGACAATGCCGAAGGGATAGGCGATGGCGTAGCCGAGACTCGGCGTCTCCAGCGCGGCGGCGGGCGCGCCGACCTCCGCCAAAATCTGTTGCGCCGCGCCCAGGGAGGGGGTGTTGGTGACGGCCCCGGAAAACAGGCCGAGCACGGCGGGCAGCGGCACGCCCGCGACCTTGTGAATGACGACCGCCACCAGAACGCCCAAGCCGACCAGCGCCGCCGCCAGCAGATTCAGCGTCAACCCCGACCGCTTCAGCGCCGCGAAGAAGCCCGGCCCGACCTGAACCCCGATGGTGTAGACGAACAGGATCAGCCCGAACTCCCGCAGGAAATGCAGGACGTGCAGGTCGAATTTCACCCCGGCGACGGCCGCCAGATGCCCGCCCGCGATTCCCGCGAACAGCACCCCGCCGATGCCCAACCCCACGCCCTTGATCTTGATTTGCCCAAACGCCAATCCGGCGGCGGCGATCAGACTGAGCAGCAGCATGATCCGCGCGATGTCGGGCAGACCGTTGAACAGGGCGAGCAGCGTGGTCATGCGAGGCCAATCCGGCAAAGAGGGACGAAATACGGCGACCGAGCGAGTCCAGCGCCACGGCGCAACCAGGGCACGGCTGCCGGGGAACGATGGCCAAACCGCCTTGGGAAACCATTGATTCAGAACAATGCCTCAAAAAAATCACAAGAGGGACGCCGCCGCCCCAATTCATCCAAATTTTGCCACTTTCTTGGATTAGTCGTAGTGGCAACCAAACGGCAGCCGCCTGTTGCACATTGGGCGTCCCCCCTAACGCCACCCGCAACCGGACAGGCCGCTGTACGACCGAGCAGTCACCAGTCAGACCCCGACTGGACGCGCGGCCATCGTGAGAACCCCCTCGCGGTGGCCGTTTCTTTTTTCCGGCTCCGGTCCTGGGCTGTGCTATAGCAGCGCCGGTCCCCTTTCCCCCTCCACCGCTCCGCCCGCCGAACCGCCATGCCCGTTTTCACCGGATCCGAGCTGACCTGCCTGCGCGGCGACCGGCTGGTGTTCACCGGATTGGATTTCCGCCTGGAACCCGGCGGCGCGCTGGTGCTGCTTGGCCCCAACGGCAGCGGCAAATCCAGCCTGCTGCGGGTGATGGGCGGGCTGTTGAGGCCCTTTCGCGGGGCCTTGCGCTGGGACGGCGCCCTGGTGGCCGACGATCCCGACGCCCACCGCGCCAACGTTCAATATGTCGGCCATCTCGACGCGGTGAAGCCGGTGCTGACCGCCGCCGAAAACCTCGCCTTCTGGGCGGCGTTGGGCGGGGCCGCCGACCCAATGGCGCGCGCGCGCGACGCGCTGAACCGGCTGGGGGTGCCGCAGATCGCCGACGTGCCGGGCCGCTGCCTGTCCGCCGGGCAGAAACGCCGCCTGAATCTCGCCCGCCTGCTGGCCGCGCCCGCGCCCTTGTGGCTGCTGGACGAACCCACCGTCGCGCTCGACCGCGCCGCCATCGCCCTGTTCGAGGGGCTGATCGCCGAGCATCGCGCCACGGGCGGCATGGTGGCGCTGTCCACCCACACCGACATCGCGACTCCGGGCGGGGAGGAGCTGCGACTCGACGACTTCACGCCGCAGACGGACGACGAAGACGACGGCCAGGATGATGGCGGCCAGGATGATGACGTTCGAGAGGGTGCCGCGCCATGAACCGCTTTCTGCGTCTGGTCGGGCGCGACCTGCGGCTGGCGCTGCGCCAAGGCTCCGACGCCACCATCGCCGTGATGTTCTTTGTGCTGTGCGTCGTGCTGTTTCCCTTCGGCGTCGGGCCGGAGCCGAACATTTTGGCCCGCATCGCGCCGGGGGTGATCTGGGTCGCCGCCCTGCTCGCCTCGCTCCTGTCGTTGGAGCGGCTGTTCCAAACTGATTATGAGGACGGCTCGCTGGAACTCATGTCGCTGACCGCCCTGCCGCTGGAGGCGGTGGTGCTGGCGAAGACCTTGGCCCATTGGCTGGTGACGGGCCTGCCGCTGATCGCCGCCGCCCCGCTGTTGGCGGTTCTGTTGAACATGGACGGGGCGGGCTTTGGCGTTCTGGTGCTGACGCTGGCCATCGGCACGCCGATTCTCAGCCTGATCGGGGCCATCGGCGCGGCCCTGACGCTGGGGGCGCGGCGCGGCGGGGTCCTGCTGTCGTTGTTGATCCTGCCGCTTTACATCCCGGTGCTGATTTTCGGGGCGGGCGCCATCGACGCCGCCATCAACGGGCTGACGCCGCGCCCGCACCTGCTGCTGCTGGCCGGCATCCTCGCCGCCGCCCTGCCGCTGGCCCCCTGGGCCGGTGCGGCGGCTCTGCGCCAAGCGGTGGAGTGAGCGCGCCTCACGATTTCGGCAAAAGCTTCTCAATCGCCTCCCGGACCTTGTCCGATTCCGGGTCGGTCATGGTCGAGAACCAGGAGACCAGCTTGCCGTCCGGGCCGATCAGATATTTGTGAAAGTTCCAGCGCGGCTTGGCCAGGATGCCCAGTTCATCCCCGGCCCAGCGGTAAAAGGGGTGGGCCTTGTCGCCCGACACCACCGTCTTGTCGGCCAGCGGGAAGTCGATCTTGTAATTGACCTCGCAGAAATCCTTGATCGTCGCGGCGTTGCCCGGCTCCTGCCCGCCGAAATCGTCCGACGGCACGCCCAGCACCACCAGCCCACGGGCGCGGTATTTTTCCCACAGCGCTTCCAGCCCCTTGTATTGCGGGGTGAAGCCGCATTGCGAGGCGGTGTTGACCACCAGAACGGTCTTGCCCGCGAATTGCGACAGCGGCAGCGGCTGGCCGTCGATGCCTTGAAAGGTGAAGTCATAGGCGGTGGCGGCCATGGCGGAAGCGCCTCCCATCAGGACAAGGACAGCGGCGAGCGCGCTGGAGCGAAAGCGGGTGCGGGCGGTCATCGCGGTGATCCGTTCGTGATCGTGGACGCCAGAGGGACGTCTTGGCGCTCCGGCTGTGCTTGCTACGCCCCCCACGCTCCGCCGGATCACCCGACTCGGGTCCGCCATCACGAAAACTTTGCGGGATCCGCGCCGGGCGAAGCGCCTACACTGGCCCGCCCCCGCTGACTCCACAACAAGGCGTCGTTATCATGATCGGTCTTGGCCCATCGCTCGCCATCGCGGCGGCGGTTCTGTTCGGCCTCAGCACGCCGCTGGCCAAATTGCTGGTCGCCGACCTGTCGCCCTGGATGCTGGCCGGGACGCTCTATCTTGGCTCCGGCCTTGGCCTTGGGGCCTTCCGCCTGGGTCGCGGCCTGACGCGACCGGGCAAGCGCGGGGAACGGAACCTGCGCGGCGCCGAATGGGGCTGGCTGCTGGCCGCCGTCGCCGCTGGCGGAATCGCCGGGCCGGTGCTGCTGATGATCGGTTTGACCAGCACGGCGGCCTCCACCGCCTCACTGCTGCTGACTCTGGAAGGGGTGTTGACCGCCCTGCTGGCATGGTTCGTCTTTCAGGAAGGCTTCGACCGCCGTCTGGTCGCCGGAATGGCCGCCATCGTCGCTGGGGCCGTCGCGCTGTCCTGGCCCGGGGATGGCGCCGCCCCGTCGCTGGCCACCCTGTCGTTGGGCGGGCTTTTCGCCGGATGGGGGCCGCCCGCCATCATCGGGGCCTGCCTGATGTGGGCGCTCGACAACAATCTGACCCGCAAGGTCGCGCTGGCCGATCCGGTGGACGTCGCCATGATCAAGGGGCTGGCAGCGGGAAGCGTCAACGTCGCCCTGGCGCTCGCACTTGGCGATTCCTTGCCCGGCCCCGCCCTGATGGCGGCGACGATGGCCGTCGGCCTGCTGGGCTATGGCGTCAGTCTGGCGCTGTTCGTGCTGGCCCTGCGCTGGATTGGCGCGGCGCGAACGGGGGCCTATTTCTCGACCGCGCCCTTCGTCGGCGCACTGGCCGCGCTGGCGCTGTTCCGGGAACCCGTGACCATTCCTCTGCTGATCGCGGCGGCCCTGATGGGGTTGGGCGTCTGGCTGCATCTGACCGAATCCCACGCGCACGAGCATGACCATAGCGACCTCGACCACGACCACCCGCACGTCCATGACGCGCATCACCAGCATGAGCATGACGGCCCGCTCCCCGCCGCCGCCGAAGCCGCGCACAGCCACCCGCACCGGCACCGCCCGCTGCGCCACAGCCACCCGCACTTCCCCGACGCCCACCACAGCCACACGCATTGAGCGGAGGCGGGGGCGTTCTTGACGCTCGGCGCCCGCCGCCTTAAAGTAAGGCAGCCTTCCCCTTACTTTGAGGCGCGCCATGAGAGCCGAACTGACCGTGACCGCGAAAGGGCAAGTGACGCTGCGGCAGGCTGTGCTTGACCATCTCGGCGTCAAGCCCGGCGGACGAGTCGATGTGGAACTGTTGCCCGATGGCCGGGTGGAGTTGCGGCCCGCTGGCGCGCGCGCCGATGTGGCCGACCTGCGCGGCGCTCTGCGGCGGGTGGGGCAGCGCCCCCTGTCTCTGGAAGAGATGCAAAGCGCCATCGAAGAGGCGGGCGAACGGTGAAAATCGCGGCGGACACCAACGTTCTGGTTCGCTTTCTGACCTGGGACGACGAGGCGCAAGCCACCGAAGCGGCCCGCGTGATTGAGAGCGCCGAAGCAATTTTCATTTCCACAATCGTGCTGTGCGAACTGGTCTGGGTCCTCAAACGCGCCTACCGCTACCCGACGGCGGACATCGCGACCGCCATCCGCCGCCTGATCGAAAGCCGCAGCATAGACACCAACCGGGCCGCCGCCGAAGCCGGTCTGCGCCTGTTGGAAGCCGGTGGCGACTTCGCCGACGGGGTGATTCTGTTTGAAGCGGGCAAGGCCAAGGCGGCGCGTTTGGTCACGTTCGACCGAGTCCTCGCGGATCGGGCCGGGCCGGACGCCGTTACGCTGCTGGGCGCGGCGACGACAAGCCGCCCCTGAAAACGACGCCCGGAAACGACGAAGGCCGCCCTGAGGCGGCCTTGTCGTCGTATCGTGCTGTTTTGGGAGGATGGCGCGCCCGAAGAGATTCGAACTCCTGACCCTCAGATTCGTAGTCTGATGCTCTATCCAGCTGAGCTACGGGCGCCTTGTCCAACCATGTCTCGAACGCCATTGGCGTCGAGGCGCGCAACCTACTCAAATCCATCGGGCCGCGCAAGCCCTTCTCTGAAAGAATTTCGTCACCAGCGGCGGACGCCGCCAAGACGCGAAACTCTCTCTCAAAACAACGAAGGCCACCCGAAGGCGGCCTTGTCGTCGTGTGCGGAGTGTTTCAGGTGGCGCGCCCGAAGAGATTCGAACTCCTGACCCTCAGATTCGTAGTCTGATGCTCTATCCAGCTGAGCTACGGGCGCATACCTGAACCATCACGCGTCCCGGCGTCGGCGGAGGCCGTCGGCGTCGAGGCGCGCAACCTACTCAAAAGCCGCCCACCCCGCAAGAGCTTTTTTTGTCCAATTTCGCGACCGCCGCCCGGATTGCCCGCCCCGCCCGCCTGCGATATACAGGGTTCACCTGTTTTTGGAGTGTCCATCCCGTGGCCGAAGCCCCCTTCAACAAGCATTTCCCGGTGTCCTGGGAAGAGATGCACCGCAACGCCAAGGCGCTGGCCTGGCGTTTGATCGACAAAGGCCCGTGGAAGGGCATCATCGCCATCACGCGCGGTGGTCTGGTGCCCGCTGCGATCATCGCGCGCGAGCTGGAAATCCGCATGATCGACACCGTTTGCGTGTCCAGCTACGACCACCAGAACCAGCGCGAGGCGATGGTCCTGAAGGGGACCGAAGGCTCCAACGCCGGGGATGGCGAGGGTTGGCTCATCATCGACGATCTGGTGGACACTGGAAAAACGGCAGTGATCGTGCGCAAGATGCTGCCCAAGGCGCATTTCGCCACCGTCTACGCCAAGCCCGCCGGGCGCCCGCTGGTCGACACCTTCATCACCGAGGTCAGCCAGGACACCTGGATTCACTTCCCCTGGGACATCGAACTGCAATTCTCCCAGCCGATCGCCAAGCAGCGCAACAACGGCTGATCGCGTCCTCAACGTCGGATCGGGGCTGGCCAGTTCCAAAACTTGGGGGCCAACCCTGATCGACGCGACTGATTCGTTACGCTAAAATTAACCACCGCCGTCGTTTGATCGGCTGAACCCCTCGGCTGAATCGCCCGGCGCCCCACCGGGCCGGTCGGATCTGTTTTCAGCCCACCCTTTGCCTCCGTGACGCCCCGCGTATGACCGACGCTCCCCCAGACCCGTTGCGCAGCAAGATCGACGCGTTGGTCAACCGCCTGCCGTCCAGCCTCGTCTACAGCCTGTTGAGCGAAATCGAGGGCATGGACGGCGAGCCGACCGACCGCGTCCAGTTGGTCCGCCAATACGTCATCGAATTTTTGAACCGGCAGCGCAC
This sequence comes from Azospirillum cavernae, assembly GCF_003590795.1. Lineage (GTDB taxonomy): Bacteria > Pseudomonadota > Alphaproteobacteria > Azospirillales > Azospirillaceae > Azospirillum > Azospirillum cavernae. Next base: position 958,177 of record NZ_QYUL01000002.1, on the reverse strand, counting down.
CAACCGCGCCCGCCGCCTGTTCACCAACCTGTTTGAAACCTTCCTGATCGACGACGACGTGCTCTACCATTCCGGCGTCGCCATCCCCGGCATGGTCCAGCGGGTTGACGCCGGCGCCTTGTGGGAGCTGTTGAGCCGCGACGCCTTCCCCCTGCTGGCGGTGGAGGCGCAAGAGCTGCTCGACGAAATGGCGCGCGGCGAGGTGATCGACCGCGTGCTGAAATCGCCGGTCGCCATGGTCTTGCGCGAGCGGATGCGGGTGGCGGCGATCAAGCATCTCGACACCCTGCTCGCCGCCAAAAAGACGACCGACGAGGCTCTGGCCACCCTGTCGCGCAACCGGCCCCGCCGCACCCGCCTGATGTCGGGCTTCCTGGAAAAAACCCCGCCGGTCGAGATCGGCACGCTGCGCCTGATGCACGCCATCCTGACCGGGTCGGACGGGCCGATGAAGCTGGTCGCCGAACGGTTGGACGGCTTCGCCGCCAGCCCCCACGCCAGCGAGGCCGAACACAACCGCAAGGCCGACGCTCTGATCGACGCCACGGAGACGCTGCGCGAACGCTGCGGCGACGAGGCGGCCAATCTGCTGCCGCTGTCGGTGCTGTCCGTCCACCGCAATTACGGCGTCATCGCCCTGTACATCCGGCAGAGCGGCGTCGATCCCGGACGCGGCGACGCGGTGACGGCGGCGTTGACCGGCCATTTCATCGGCGTCACCCGCGCCCTGACGGCGGCGCTGAACGTCATTCTGAAGCTGAACGAGCGGGTTCCCGGTTCGGCCATCCGCCCCAGCGCCAAGGAAAAGGCCCGGTTGGAGGCGCTGACCGAACGGTTGGTCGAGTTGAGCCACGCCGCCGCCGCCGCCGGTCTGATGGAGGACCGTCGCAGCGAACCGGCCTTCCGCAACGCCTGGGGCAACGCCAGCAAGCTCATCGGCGCGCGGGTCGCGGCGGTGGCGATGGAGCGGTCAGGCCAGGCGGCGGCGGCCCGGCGTCAGCCGGTGATCGACCACGCCGACGTGGTGTGGCTGGACCGGCTGCTGTGGCGCTGGCAGAGCATGACGCGGGATTTCGGTTTCGAGACCTATGATCTGGTGAAATGGCGCGACACCCTGCTGGAGGAGATGCGCGCCAACGTCGAAAAGGCGATGAAGTTCGAGGAAAACGACCCGCTCGACGAACGGATGGAGCATCTGCTGCGCATCAACGAGCTGAGCGGCGTGTTCGGCCAACGGGTCAGCGCCTGGATTCCCACCTTCAGCCAGAACATGACGACGCTGCTGTCGCACCGGCTGGAGCGGGTCCGTGACCGCTGCCCCGAAGAACAGACGATCATCGACGATCTGGTCGCCACCGCCCGCGCCGAGGTCGGCAAGTCGCGCTATTGGAAAAGCAACGAGCTGATGGACCTGATCGAGCTGTCCGACCGCGCCAGCCGCGCCGCCAGCTAAAGCAATCCAGACGAGCGATGGCGCGGGTCGAGCCAGTCGCGCAGACCGTCGCCCAACAGGGTCAAGCCCAGAACGCTGAGCGCGATGGCGAGTCCCGGAAACACCGCCTGCAAGGGCGCGGTGAACAGGTGGGTTTGCGCGTCGCCCAGCATCTTGCCCCAGCTTGGGTTGGGCGGCTGGACGCCAAGGCCAAGGTAGCTGAGCGCCGCCTCGTTCACGATGGCGACGGCGAACAGCACCGTCGTCTGCACCACCACCACGCCCAGAACGTTGGGCAGCACATGGACCAGCGTGACCGACAGCGGCCCGCGCCCCAGCGCCAGCGCGGCGCGGACGAACTCCCGCCGCCACACCGCCAGCGCCGCGCCGCGCGTCACCCGCGCCAGCACGGCGGCGTTGAACAGGCCCAAAGCCAGCACGACGTTGACCGCCCCCGCGCCCAGAACGGCAGTCAGCAGAATGGCCGACAGCACAGCGGGAAAGGCGAAGACCAGATCGCCCAGCCGCGCCACCAGCTCGTCCCCCCAGCGCCCCAGCGCCGCCGCCGCCAAGCCCAGCGGCACGCCCAGCGCCGCCCCCAGCCCAACCGCCGCCGCCGCGACGGCCAGCGAGTTGCGGGCGCCGACCATCAGCAGCGACAGCACGTCGCGCCCGAAATGGTCGGTGCCCAACCAGTTGGCGCCCCCCGGCGGGCGCAGCCGGGCGACCACCCGCACCTGCCCGACCGGAAAGGGCGTCCACAGCAGCGACAGCAGCGCCACCGCCAGCAGCAGCCCGACCAGGGCCAGCCCCAACCAGAAGGACCAGGGAAGCCGCCGCCTCACGACGCCGCCTTGGGCCGGGGGTCCGCCGCCGCGCAGGCGATGTCCACCAGGGCGTTGACCAGCACGACGAAGACCGCCAGCAGCACGACCACCCCCTGAACCACGATCAAATCCCGCTGGCCGATGGCCTGATAGAGCAGCCGCCCCAGACCCGGCAGGGTGAAGACATTCTCCACCACCACCGCCCCGGCGACCAGAAAGGACAGTTGCAGCCCCAGCACGGTCGCCACCGGCAACAGCGCGTTGGGCAGGGCGTGGCGCAGCAGCACCGCCGTCCGGCTGACGCCCTTGGCCCGCGCGGTGCGGATGTGGTCCTCCCCCAGCGTGTCGAGGATCGCGGTGCGGGTGACGCGGGCCAGAATCGCCGCCTCGGGAATCGCCAGCGCCAGCGCGGGCAGGGTCAGGGCGCGCAGCGCGGGCAGCGCCCCGGCCTCCCACCCCGGAAAGCCCCCGGCGGGAAACCAGCCGAGCGTGACGGAAAAGACCAGGATCAACAGGATGGCGATCCAAAAACTGGGCAGCGCCACGCCGATTTGCGCGAAGCCCAGCACCGCCCAATCGCCGCCGCGCCCGCGCCGCGCCACCGCCAGCAGCCCCAGCGGAATCGCCGCCGCCGTGCTCAGCGCCAGGGACAACAGCGCCAGCGGCAGAGTCACCACCAGCCGCTCCGCCACCAGATCGGCGACGGGCCGGGCGTAGGTCAGGCTGACGCCGAGATCGCCGCGCAGCAACCCGCCGACCCAGCGCAGATAGCGTTCGACCGGCGGATGGTCCAAGCCCATCTGGGCGCGCAGGGCGGCCAGCGTGTCGGCTTGCGCGTTGACGCCCAGCATCAGCAGGGCCGGATCGCCCGGCACAAGCTCCAGCACGGCGAAGACGACGATGGTCGCCAGCCACGCCGTCAGCGCCAGCGTCAGCGACCGGCGCAGGGCGAAGGCCAGCACGCCGCGATCCTCCCCGATTCCCCGGTCATTTCCCCCCTCACTTCCAGGTCACGCCGGTGACGTCGTTGGCCTGGATCGGGCGGTTGACCCACAGGCCGCTGATTTTCGCGTTCTGCACGGTGACGGCGGGCAGCATGAACAGGAAGCCGTTGACCGCGTCGTCGGCCAACAGCCGCTGTTGCTGGCCATAGAGCGCGTTGCGCGCCGCCGGATCCTGGGTGCGGTTCAGCTCCTCCTCCAGCCGGACGAACGCGGCGCTGCGGTAGTTGAAATAATAGGAGTCCCGGGCGTAGACGTCGATGTCCAGCGGCTCGGTGTGGGCGATCATGGTCAGGTCGTAATCCTTGCCCTTGAAGACTTTGTCCAACCAGGACGCCCATTCCATCGGCTCGATGGTCAAACGGATGCCGACCTCGGCCAGCAGCGCGGCGACCAGTTCGCCGCCGCGCCGGGCGTAGGGCGGCGGCGGCAGGCGCAGCGTGGCGTCGAAGCCGTTCGGATAGCCGGCCTCCGCCAGCAGCGCCTTCGCCTTGGCCGGGTCATAGGGGTACAGGCCGGTCAGATCGACGTAACCAGCGCGGTGCGGCGGGAAATGGCTGCCGATGGGAACGCCGTTGCCGTAGAGAACCCCGTCGATCAGCGTCTTGCGGTCGATGGCGTGGGCCATGGCGCGGCGCACCCGCACATCGTCGAAGGGTTTGCGGGCGTTGTTGGTGGAGAGCAGGGTTTCGCCCTCCGTCGTGCCGACGGTGACGGCGAATTTCGGGTCGTTGCGGAATTCGGGCAGCGCCTCGAACGCGTTGAACTGGACGAAGGCGTCCACGTCCCCGGCCTTCAGCGAGGCGATTTGCGCCGCCGCGTCGCTGATGAAGCGGAAGGACACCCGCTCCAGCGCCGGTTTCGGCCCGTCATACTCCGGGTTGCGGGTCAGCACGACGCGGTCGCCCGCCGCCCAGCGGTCGAATGTGAAGGGGCCGGTGCCAATCGGCTTTTGCTTGTTGGTCGCCGCGCTGGTCGGCGAGACGATGGCGGCGTCGCCTGCGGCCATGTGGAACAGGAACAGCCCGTCGGGCCGCGACAGGGTGACGACCACGCTGCGCGGATCGGGCGTTTCGACCGAGGCGATGGAGGCGAAATAGCCCTTCTGCCCGTTGACCGACTCCGCCCCGCGCGCCCGGTCCAGCGAGAATTTCACCGCCGCCGCGTCGCCCGGCGCGCCATCGTGGAATTTGGCGTTGGGCCGCAGGGTGAAGCGGTAGGTCTTGCCGTCGTCCGCCACCGTCCAGCCTTCGGCCAGACCAGGGACCAGCGCGCCGCTGGAATCGACGCGGACCAACGATTCGAACAGATTGGCGTAGGTGACTTCCTTGATGGCGGCGGCGGCCCCGGCGGTGGGGTCGAGGTGCGGCGGCTCCAACGACATGCCGATCACCAGATCCGTGCGGGCCTGCGCCCAGGCGGCGGCCCCGCCGACCAGGGCCAGCGCGAAAACCCCCGTGGCCACGGCAAAACTCCGCGCGCGGTTCATCATCATGGCGCCACTCCCCCGTTTGTTCGTTGCCGCGATGATGCGGCGCAGCGGGACCAAGCGCAAGTCGGCGCGCGGGCGGCCCGCCCCCGATGAAACAGGGCGCGCGACGGATGAAACAGGAGCGGTCGGCGGCGTCGCGACCGCCCATCCGGCGACGAACGGCGTTTTCCGCAATGATTGCAATGGTTTGTGTGTATTCTTGTGTGATTGGAGCCGGGGCGCTGCGGCGGGCGAATGGAACGTTTGAAACGCTGTGAAACAGTTTTCCCGACCCTGTTCAACTGTTCAATCCAGGCCATCGCCTTTGGCGTCGAACCGCCCTCTCCCTCTGGGAGAGGGAAGGGACCCGCTGCGAAGCGGTGGGAAGGGTGAGGGGTTATCCAAGAAGCCACGCGGTTCTGGCCTTTCGGGCAACCCCTCACCCTCCCCACGTCGTGGGTCCCCTCCCTCTCCCAGAGGGAGAGGGCGATGATCGCCAAGTGCGGCCAGCCTTGGAACAGTGGGCGGGTTGGGGGCGTGGGGCATGGGGAAACCGTGAGGAATTGGGCTATCATTCCTAGCCCGCTGCGCGACCTCCGGCAACGGCGCGGTGAACATCGGTGGGGGGCTGGGGTTCCGCCAGCCCGTCGATGTCGGCCAGCATGTCGGACGCCCGCGCGTCCACAGCGGCGCGCTCGTCCTTGGGCATCGCGGCGAGGATGTCGTCAAACGGGATCGTCGCCGTCATGCTGTGGCGTCCTTCCGGTCAGAATGAGGATCGCCCTGCCGGACGTCGGCGGTGGCGATCACAGTCTCGCGACGGCCTTGCCCCGACGACCACCCTCGGCGCTCGTCCGGCCTTTGGCCGTCGGCTCCCTGCCCTCTCCCAGAAGGAGAGGAAGCGAAGACGGGGTGGAACGCGCCGTCCCTCAGCCGCCCGCCGCCTCCCCGCGCAGGCGGGCAAGTCGCTGACGCGCTTTTTCCGCATTCGGGCTTTCGATGGCGACCAAGATCGCCAGCGCTTGTTCGGTCATGCTGATCGCGGTGGGGACATCACCCAGTTTGGCGAGTTCGTCCGCAAGGTTGTAAAGCCAGCTTCCCTCGCCCTGCCGATCCCCGATCTCCAGCGCGATGGCGAGGGCCTGTTCGTAAAAGTCGATGGCGCGCCGTGTCTCGCCCAATTCAGCATAGCAGTTGCCCAGATTGCCGAGTTCCTGTCCCTCGCCCCGCCGATCCCCGATCTCCCGCGCGATGGCGAGGGCCTGTTGGTGAAACGCGATGGCGCGCCGTGCCTCGCCCAAAGCGGCGTGAGCGCTGCCCAGATTGCCGAGGCGGATTCCCTCGCCGCGACGATCCCCGATCTCCCGCCCGATGGCGAGGGCCTGTTCATAAAACTCGATGGCGCGCCGTGTCTCGCCCAAAGCGGCGTGGGCGTTGCCCAGATTGCCGAGGCTCTGTCCATCGCCGCGACGATCCCCGATCTCCCGCGAAATGACGAGAGCCTGTTGATGAAACTCGATGGCGCGCCGTGTCTCGCCCAAAGCGGCGTGGGCGAGGCCCAGATTGCCGAGGTGGCTTCCCTCGCCGTGACGATCCCCGATCTCCCGCGAAATGACGAGAGCCTGTTGATGAAACTCGATGGCGCGCCGTGTCTCGCCCAAAGCGGCGTGGGCGAGGCCCAGATTGCCGAGGTGGCCTCCCTCACCGCGCTGATCCCCGATCTCCCGCGAAATGACGAGAGCCTGTTGGTGAAACTCGATGGCGCGCCGTGTCTCGCCCAAAGCGGCGTGGGCGTTGCCCAGATTGCCGAGGTCCTGTCCCTCGCCACGCCGATCCCCGATCTCCTGCGAAATGGCGAGGGCCTGTTCATGAAACTCGATGGCGCGCCGTGTCTCGCCCAAATCGGCGTGGGCGTTGCCCAGATTGCCGAGGTGGTTGGCGGCGAGGCCGGGGTTGCCCATCCGGCGCGCGGCGGCGGCAGCGGCGGTCAGCCAGTCGATCAACTCCCGTTGGTGCAGGCGCAGATCCAGGACATACACCCCGGCGTTGGGCAACCAAGCGGCGACCTGTTGCGCCGTTGGGTCGTGGTCGGCGTGGGCGATGGCCCAGGCGGCGGCGGCGGCGATGTTGCGGGTGTCGGCGTCGTAGCGGGCCAGCCCGGCGACCACCCCGTCATGGCCGCGTTTGTAAAGTTCCTTTGCCTCCTCCAACACCCCAATAAAATGCAGCGCAAAGCGGCCCTCCGCCGTCGCGAGGCGGTCGGCGGTTCCCGGCGCCGGGTCTTGGGTGGGATCGGGGGCGAACAGGCTGCTGGCCAGCGGGCGCATCAGATCGTGCAGGCGGTAGCGGCGCGTCGCCTCGTCGAACAGCAGGAGGGAGCGGGCGCGCAGGGCGCGCAGCGGTGGCGCGGCGTCCGCGATTTCCCACAGCGCCGCCGCCGCCGCGCGGTCGAAATCGGCGGGGAAGACGCTCAACACCTGCCAGCGCGCGGCCAGGGTGGGATCCTGGTCGATCAGGCGGCGCAGGCTGTGGCTCAGCACGGCGGCGACGTTGGCGCTGGCGTCGCCGTCGATGGTCAGGCGGTGCGGGCGGCTGGCCTCGTCCGCCAATTCGGCGAGGTAGTCGGGCAGGGTTAGATCGTCGGTGACGGCCAGCGTCGATCCGGCGACGCGCAGGGCCAGCGGCAACCGTCCGCAGAGGTCGGCCAAGCGGGTCCAGTCGTCGTCCGTCCCCGGCGCGTTCGGGGCGAGCCGACGCAGCAGGGCTGCCGATTCGTCCGGCGACAGCAGATCGAGCTTCAGCACCTTGCAGTCCGGCGGTTGCACCAACGCCCGCGCGGTGATGATGGCGCCGCAGTGGGGCGGCGGGATCAAATCGCGGATTTGGTCGGCGCTGGCGGCGTTGTCCAGCAGGATCAAGGCCCGCTTGCCGGACAGCGTGGAGTGGTAGATGGCGCGGGCCTGGGCGGGGTCGTCCAGCGGCGGCAGGTTGGGATGAAAGGCGCGGATCACCCGCAGCATCGCGTCCAGCGGCGCGGTGGGCGCGCCCTCGCCATGCCCGTTGAGATCAACGACGATCTGCGCGTCGGGGTAACGATGGATCACGCGCCGGGCGGCGTGCTGGGCCAACGTGGTCTTGCCCACCCCGCCCATCCCGTGCAAGGCGGTGATCGCCACCGTCGCGCCATCGTCTCGGTTCAGCGCCCCTTCCAGCGTGTCCAAATCCGCCTTCCGCCCGATGAAGTCCGACAACTCCCGCGCCAATTGATGAAGCGCGCTGGGCGGGGCGGGTGGCGTGGGCAGGTTGATTGTTGGGTTGATGATTGCGTTGTTGGCGTCTCCACCGATGCCAACGGCCCCTTGACCACCGGCCTCCACCCAGTTCCCGGGGGATGTCATTTTTTCTCCAGGGCGGTGTTGATTCGCGCGTTGTTAGCGTTGCCGCCAATCGCCACAGCTCCCGCCCCCGAGGCGATGGCCGTGTTGCCGCCCTTGCCGTCGGCCAACGCGGCGGCGACCTTTTCCAGCAAATCGGCGTTTCGTTTCAGCAGGCCGGTGATGGCGTCGTCGAGTTCGTTGCGCGCGTCTTCGTCGTCGGGGGTCGCGGCAAGCTGTTTGGCTTTCGCCAGGACCGTGTCGCCTTTGGGCGCGCTGGTCAGCAGGCCCCACACCGCTTTCGCCTTGGTGAGCGTGTCGCCGAGGATGAGCTTGCCAACCTCGTTCGCGCCGCCTTCCACGATCATCGGCAACAGCGGCGACAGCAGGGCTGTGGTTTGAGCGGCGATTGTGACGGCGTCCATCCTGGCGTTTCCCTTGCGCGTTGTTCCCGTAGGAGTGGAAGCGTAGCAGGGGATTGCGGCGGATTGGAGAGGAAAAGCGTCGCGGCGCGCGGGCAAACAAAAACCCCGTCGCGGGGGGCGACGGGGTTGTTTGACCCGCAGGGATGCGGAACGCGCGTTACAGCGAGGCTTCGACCCACTGGAACAGCGCGCCCTTGGGCAGCGCGCCGATCTTGGTGGCGGCGACGTTGCCGTCCTTGAACAGCATCAGGGTCGGGATGCCGCGCACGCCGTATTTGGTCGGGGTGTTGGGGTTCTCGTCGATGTTCAGCTTCACGACGGTCACGGCGCCCTGCTTCTCGGCGGCCAGCTCGTCCAGCGCCGGGGCGATCATCTTGCAGGGACCGCACCATTCCGCCCAGAAATCGACCAGGACCGGACCCGACGCCTTCAGGACGTCCTGCTCGAAGCTGTCGTCCGTAACCTTGATGGTGCTGCTCATGTGACCTCGTGCCTGAATTCAGGGGCGCCGCGATCCCGCAGGCGCGGGCGGGCGACTCCACCCCTGTCTGTGGAATTGAGCAAAATGTAGGGCGTACCGGCCACGCCGGTCAAGTGACCCCATTTTGTCACACCGGGGCCGGGCGGTCACGCCGCCGCGCCGGGGCCGAATTCCACCGCGTCCAGCAGGTCGGGCGGCAGTTCCATGATGAACGGACCATCGGTCCACAACAGGGCGCAACGCACGTCCTTGCCCGGATAGACCGCCCGCAGCGCGGCGCGGTAGGCGGCCATCTGGCGGCGGTAAACCGATGGAACATCATCCAAAACGCGCGGCGGCGGGCGGTTGGTCTTGTAATCGACGATCCACACGGCGTCGCCGCGCACCGCCAAACGGTCGATCCGCCCGGCCAGCGCCCGCCCGCCGACGACGCCGACCAGGGGGACCTCCGCCTTCGATCCCGCGCCGAACAGATGCGCGAAGTCCGCATGGCTCAGCACCGCCAACGTCTCCGCCGCGATGGCCGCGCGCTGCGCCGGGTCCAGCTTGTGGGCCGGGCGCTCCAGGAAGCGATGGCAGGCGGCGGGGCGGGCGCTCTCCTCCAGCTCCGGCAGGGTTTGCAACAGCCGATGGACCAGCAGGCCGCGTTTGAAGCGCTGGCCGTCGTCGTCGCCCAGGGGGGAGCGCACCGCCGGTTCCTCGCCGTCGGGGCGCGAGGGGGTGAGCGGGCGCGACGGCTCCGGCTCGGTCGGCGCGGGGGCGGTCAGCCAGGGGGGGGAACCGGGATCGGCGGCGGCGTCCGCCTCGGCGGTCGGCGGGGGCGGCGGCTGGGTCTGCGGCCCGTCGAGCCGCCAGCCCTCGCCGCTCCAGCCCTGCGGGTCCAGATCGGTGGCGTCGAAGGCCAGCGGTTGGCCGACCGTCCGCAACGCCGCTTCGGTCAAGCGATACCAGCAGCTCTCCGACGGCTCGCGGCGGCCCTGATAGCCGCAGACATAGAGGCGATCCTCCGCGCGGGTCAGGGCGACGTAGAGCAGGCGGCGGTATTCCTGGTCGCGCCGCTGGTTGGCCCGCGCGCGGGCCTGCGCGCTCAGGCCATCCTCCTGCGACCGGCGGGCGGCGAAGAGCGGCACCGGGCAATGCGCGTCCGGCCACAGGATCGCCGGGCTTTGCGTCGGGCTGCCCATGGTGTCGGGCAGGAAGACGATGGGGGCCTGCAAGCCTTTGGAGCCATGCACGGTCATGATCCGCACCATGCCGCCGCCCTGCTCCAGCTCGCGCTTGATCTCCGCCTCGCTGGCCGCCATCCAGGCCAGGAAATTTTGCAGGGAGGGCGGTTCGGTGCGCTCGAACGCCAGACAGGTGGCGAGGAACTCGTCCAACGGATCCTGCGCGTCCGGCCCCAGCCGTTTCAGGATGGCGCGGCGGCCCGACCGGGTGTCGGCGGGGCAAGGCCGGTTCAGCAGCCCGGCGAACAGCTCATAGGGGGCGGAAAAGTCGGTGCGCGCCAGCAGATCGCCCAGATAACGCCGGGCCGGGCGGAAGGCCGCGTCCTGCTCCGCCCGCGCCACCAGCGCCCGCCACAGCGTGCCGCGCCGACCGTGGGAAAGAGCGAACAGCTCCTCCTCCGTCAGGCCGATCAGCGGGCCTTTCAGCAGGGTGGCCAGCGTTAGATCGTCGTCGGGCAGCAGCAGGAAATCGGCCAGCGCCATCAGATCCATGACGGCCAATTGTTCGGTCAGCACCATGCGGTCGACGCCCGCCACCGGCACGCCGCGCTCCTTCAGCGCGCGGACCAGTTCGGTGACGAAATCGGTGCGGCGGCGGACCAGAACCATGATGTCGCCGGGGCGGATCGGGCGGCCCTTGGCCTCCAGCGGCTCGCCGCGCGCCAGCCAGTCGGCGACGGTTCCGGCCAGCACGGCGGCCAGCCGGGCCGACGGCGAATCGGCGGCCTCGCGCGCCACCGGCGGCGCCCAGGCCGGGCTGTCCACCGCCTCGACGGGTTTCACCGGCGGCCACAGCTCCACCCGCCCGCCCTGCCCCTGGCGAAAGGCGCGGTGACGGATGACCGGGCTGGCGTCCGACGCCACGCCGTCGCGCGCCGACTCCAGGGCGAACACCGCGTCCACCGCCTCCAACACGGCGGCGGTGGAGCGAAAGGAAATGTCGAGATCAACCGCCGCCCACAGCCGATCCGCCGCCTCCGCCTGCTCCTGGAAATGGCGGCGCATCCGGGCGAATTCGGCGGGGTCGGCGCGTTGAAAGCTGAAGATCGACTGTTTTTCGTCGCCCACGGCGAAGACGGTGCGCACCGTCCCATCCTCCCCGCGCGCGTCCAGCCCGGCGAAGAACTCCTCGGCCAGCGCCTCGACGATCTTCCACTGCTCGGGGTTGGTGTCCTGCGCCTCGTCGATCAGGATGTGGTCGAGGCCGCCGTCGAGCTTGTAGAGCACCCAGGGCGTCGCCCGAACGCCGTTGTCGCCGTGCAGCAGCCGGTTGGCCGACAGGATCAGATCGTCGTAATCCAGCAGCGCCCGCCCGGTCTTGCGCGCCCGGTAGGCGTCCAGCATCGCTTCGGCCAGCGTCAGCAGCGCGGCGGTGGAGGCGGCGACGCCCGCCGCCTTGATCCGTTCGGCGACGCCGACCAGCCGTTCGGCCTCCTCCAGCAGATCCGCCGGGGCCAGCGGCGCGGCGCTCGCCGCTTTCTTGGTGATGAGGGTTTTGCGCGGCGTTCCCTCCACCGTCAGATACTGGCGCTGATAGGCGGCGAATCCGGCGATCCGGCGGGACTCGTCAGCGTCGAGCCAGCGTTGGATCGCGATCCCGCGCTCTTGATCGGCGGCGCTGCCGGTCGCCAGCGCGGCGCAGGCGGCGCGCAAGGCCGGGACGTCCGCCGCGTCGTCGGCGCAGGCCGCCGCCAGCACCGACAACTCCGTCGTGCCGGGGGCGACGGCGAGCGTGCGGTGGACGGCGTCGATCAAGCCGTCCAACCCGGCGAAGGCCCCGGACAGCCGTTGCAACTGCCCGCGCTCGCTGGTCAAGGTGGCGAGCAGGCTGGCGAAATCCTCCGCGTTCAGATCGGCGGTCAGCCGCGCCATCGCCCGGCCCAGCGGGCTGTCGGGGGCCATCCGCCCGGCGTGCAGCACCTGGTCGCGCGCCTCGGTCAGCAGACCGGCGGCGGTGCGGTCGTCCATCACCTCGAAATGCGGGGCAAGCTTGGCCTCCAGCGGGAAGCGGCGCAGCAGCGATTGGCAAAAGGCGTGGATGGTCTGGATCTTCATGCCGCCGGGGCAATCGACCACCTGGGCGAACAGGCGGCGGGCGTTGATCCGGGTTTCCCGGCTGGGCCGCTCACCGCACAGCGCCGCGAGCTGGTCCTCCAGCGCGCCGTCGGGCAGCGTCGCCCAATCGCCCAGCGTGCGGTTGACCCGGTTGGCCATCTCCGCCGCCGCCGCCTTGGTGAAGGTCAGGCACAGGATGCGGGCGGGCGGCGTTCCGGCCAGCATCTGGCGCAGCACCCGGTCGGTCAGAACCTTGGTCTTCCCCGACCCGGCCGACGCCCCCACCCACACCGACGCCGCCGGATTCGACGCCCGCCGCTGCGCGACGTTGGGATCGGGGGGAAGAACGCGGGGGGCGGGGTCGGTCAGCCCGCTGTTCGTCATCGCGGGGTCGGCCATCGCGTCGTCCATCATCGAATCGTCGGCGCTCATCATTCCCCGTCCCCATCGCCGCCCAGCGACCATTCCTGAACGCGGGCGAGGTGGGCGTAGTCGGTGTAGCGGGGGGCCATCGCCGGGCGGGGGCGGGAGCGGTAGGGGGTGGCGGGGTCGTCGAACTGGCGGATCAGCTCTTCCAGACCGGCGCGGGCCTCGGCGGCCAGCGTGGCGGGGTCGCCCTTGACCGGCTTGACCTCGCCCGGCGGGTCGCCGCCCGCCAGACGCCAGAAGGCCAGCTCCGCCACCGCGCCCGCCGCGATGTCGCGGAAGCCGCCCGCTTCGGCCATCGCGGCTTCCAGCGGCAATTGCGGGGCGAAGCCCAGGGCGATCTCGCGCGTCGAGGGCGGCGTTCCGGTCTTGTAGTCGATCACCACCAGCCCGTCGGGGCCGCGATCAATCCGGTCGGCCTTGGCGGTCAGGGTGAAGGGGCCGCCCGGCCCTTGCAGGATCAGGCTTCCCGTCACCTCGGTCGCCAGCGTCCGCCACTGCGGGCGGCGCTCGCGCTCCAGCGCGATGAACCAGGCGGCGACCCGCTCGAAACGCGGCCACCAAAAGGCCCAGACGTCGGGGTGGCTGCGCAGCAGCGGGCCAAAGGCTTCCGTCCCGATGTCGAGCAGGCGGGACAGCGCGTCGGGCGGCAGCGCGTCGGGGAAGGCGCGGACGAAGGAATCGAGCGCGGCGTGGATGATCTGGCCGCGATCCGCCGCGCCGGGATCGGCGGCGATGGGATCCAGCTTGCTCAGCCCCAGCACATAGCGGGCGTAGATCGCGTAAGGATCGCGCATCCAGGTTTCCACCGCCGTCACCGACAGGCGGCGCGGGCGGGCGGCGAGCGGCGGGCGGGGTTCGGGCGGGGCGACGGCCTGCACGCGGTCCGGCTCGTCCAACCGCCGCGCCCAGGTCAGCCAGCAGGCGCCTTGATCCTCGATCCGCCCGCTGAGCTTCAGCGCCTTCAAGACGGTTTCCAGCCGCAGCAGCCAGCGCGACGGCACGGTCGGCGTGCCGTCCACCCGCGCGGCGCGGGTCAACACCACCTCCGGCGCGCCGCAGGCGTGGGCGAAATCGTGGGCCGACATGCCGACCAGCCGTTCCGGGCTGGGCAGGCCGAAATCGCGGCGCATCGGGCGCGACATCCAGGGATCCGCCGCCGGGTTGGGCGGCCACGTTCCCTCGTTCAAGCCGCCCAGAATGGTCAGGTCGAGATGCTGGAGCCGCGCCTCCATCGGACCCAGGATGAACAGGCGCGGGTGCAGGCCGAAGCGCGGACGCACCGCCCGCGCGCTCATCAGCGCGTCGAGCAGGGCCGGGTAATCGCTGGCGGGCAAGGCGGGAAAGCCTTCGGCGGCGTCGAGCAGATCATGGACGAAGCGGGCGGCCTCCTCCCCATCCTCCTGCCGCCACAGCCGTTGCGGCCCTTCGGATTCATGGTCGGCGGCCAGCGTTTCGGCGAAGGCGATGTGGGCGCGCAGCAGGTCGGCCAGGGGCGTTTCGCCGCGCATCGCCGCCAGAAACGGGGCGGCGCGCCGTTCCAGATCGTCCAGCCAGTCGCGCAGGATCGCCGGTTGCTCGTCATGGTCGAAGCGAACCGCCTGGTCGAGCGCGGCGCGCACCCCGGCGAATCCCTCCGCCGGGCGGGGGCCGCGCAGGGCCACCCGCTCCAACGCGCGGGCGGCGGCGCGGAAATCCGCCGAGTCGCGCCCGCCCGCCGCCATCGGGTGCTTGGCCAGCGCCAGCAGGGCCAGCGGGTGGACGCGGGTCGCCGCCAACTCCGCCGTCATTCGCAGATAGGTGCCGACGGCGGTGTGGGCCAGCGGTTGCCCGCCGGAGTCGTTGACCGCGATTCCCCAACGGCTGAGCGCCATGGCGACCCGCCGGGCCAGATTGCGGTCCAGCGTGATGAGCGCCGCCGTCTTTTGCGGGGTCTCCAGCGCTTGGCGCATCAGCAGGGCGATGGCCTGCGCCTCCTCCTCCGACGTGGCGGCGTCGATGCGGGTCAGGCCGTCCAGCGCGTCCGCGTCGAAACCCGACTCGGAAGGCTCCGGCTGGTCGGCGGACGCGTCGAGCTGACGCCAACCGTCGGTCGTCGCGGCGGGGCGCAGCGCTTCGGCGATCAACCGGGCGCGGGCGCCGCGCGGTTCCGGCGCGTCGGTCCAGGGGCGGACCTCCTCCCGCGCGACGCCCAGGGTACGGATCAGATGGGACAGGCCGTGCTGGGGGTGGGCCTCGTCCCCCTCGATGGCTTGCCAAACGGCGTCGTCGGCGCGCTGGTCCAGGCCGGGCAGCACCACCGCGCCTTGCGGCAGCCGGGCGATGACGTCCAACAGATCGGTGGCGGCGGGGATCGAGCCGGTGGACCCGGCGGCGATGACCAGCCCACGGGGCGGGGCCGCGCGCCACAGCGCCGCTTGGGTTTCCAGCGCCAGATTGCGGCGGCGGGCCGGATCGCATTCGTTGGTCGCGCCCAGGATGGCGGGCCAGACCTCGGTGACGATGGTCAGGAATTTCAGCGTGGTTTGCCAATGCTCGGCGTAATCGGCGGGGACCAGGGCGTCGAGCCGGTCAAAGCCGATCCGCTCGGTCCACACCGCGTCGATCAACCGCCCCAGATCGGCCCCCAGCCGCACCGCCTGCGCCGTCGTCGCCGACATGCCCTCCGCGCTCAGGATCAGGCGGGCCAGAGTCATTTGCCGGTTCAGCGCCGACATCGCCCCCGGCAGGTCGAGCGGGACGCCGGGCAACTCCTCGTCGGTCAGGCTGAGATCGCCCGCGTCCAACTCTCCCAGCGGGCTGAGGCGCGGCAGCAGCGTCGGCTGCCCGCCCGACCGCCGCAGAAAGGCCTGCTGCAAGGAGCGGCAGGCGCGGCGGGTCGGCAGCAGGACCGTCGCCTCCGCCAGCGCCAGCGGGTCATCCCCCACCCGCGCCACGATGCCCTCGGCCAACAGATCGACGAAGGGCGCGCCGGACGGGATGCTGTAGACCTTGGGCGCGGCGGCGGTCATCGGGGGGCCTTCGGGGCTGAGAACAGAATCAGTGGGCGACGGCGCGGACGCCGCCGATGGCGAGCAACTCCTCGCACTCCGTCAGGCCGTCCGGCGTGCCGATGTGGAACCACAAGCCGTCATGGGCGATGCCGTACAGCCGCCCGGCCTCTTGCGCGCGGTCCCAGATCAGGTTGGTGGAAAAGGCGCCGTCGGGGGTGTCTTGCGCGAACAGCTCCGGCTTGACGATCTGCACCCCGGCGAAGACGAAGGGCGACAGCTCGCTCTCGCCGCGCCGGATCAGACGGCCCAGCGGATCCATGTGGTAGTCGCCTGGCCCCTCATAGCCCGCCGATTTGGTCGTCGCCATCATCAGCAGCAGCGCGTCCATCGTCTGGGGATCCCAGAAGGCGGCCAAGCGTTGCAAGGCCGGAGTCGGGCCGTCCAGCCACAGGATATCGGCGTTCACCGTCAGAATCGGCGCGTCGCCCAACAGCGGCAGGGCGTGTTTGATTCCGCCGCCGGTTTCCAAAATCCGCTTTTCCGGCGAGGCGACGATGGTCGGCGCGCGGCGGTCGGCCAGATGATCGACGATCATGCCGCCCAGATAATGGTTGTTCACCACCGCTGTCGTGACGCCCGAGGCGGCCAGCCGGTCGAGCGCGTGGTCGAGCAGCGGCTTGCCCAAAATCGGGATCAGCGGCTTGGGCCGGTCCAGAGTCAGCGGGCGCATGCGCAGGCCAAGACCGGCGGCCAGCACCATGGCGGTTTGCGGGACGGCGGTTTGGGGAATGGCGGTTTGCGGACTCGAAACGGGGGTGGTCATGTCAGGTCGTCTCCGGAACGACAAAATCAGCGCGGGTTCCCGGCGGCAGGCGGCGGGCGAACCAGGCGGCGACCGGAGCCAACTCCGGCTTCGCCAGATGGTTTTCCAGCAAACGCCAGACGCGCGGCAGGTGGGACAGATAGGCGCGGCGGCCCTGGGCCAGCGCCAGACGAACGAAGATGGCGATGATCCGGGTGTGGCGCGCCGCCGCCAGAACCGCCAGCGCGCGGCGGAACTCCGCCGGATCCAGCGCCGGGAAGGCGGCGAGATAGCGGGCGGTCATCGCGTCCGCCAAATCGGCGGGAACGTCGCGGCGGGCGTCCTCCAACAGCGAGGCCAGATCATAGGCGGTCGGACCAAGCCCGGCCCCCTGAAAGTCGATCAGCCCCGCCGCGCGCACGCCCGGACGCGGCAGCCGCATCAGATTTTCGACGTGATAATCGCGCAGCAGCAACGAGCGCGGCCCGGCGCAGACCGGCTCCAGCACCACGCGCCACGCCGTTGCGAAATCGGAACGATCCTGTGCGCTCAAGGGACGCCCCAGCGCCGCCGGGCAATAGATGTCGGCGAACAACAGGGTTTGCTCGATGAAGCGGTCGGCGTCGTAGAGCGGCAGGCCCAGCCTTTCGCCCTCCCCCTCCGGCCAAGAGCGGTGCAGGGCGATCAGCGCGTCGGTCGCCAGGGCGTAGAGCGGTTCGGCCTGCGCGCCTTCGACCAACAGGCGGAGGAATGTTTCGTTTCCAAAATCATCCTGCACCGCCAGACCAAGCGCGCAATCCGCCGCGTGGATGACGGGAACCGACAGGCCGACGCGGTCCAGCACAGCGCCGATGGCGATGAAGGGGACCAGATCCTCGGCGGGGACCGGGGTGTCGACCAGAATCAGGCTGCGGCCATCGGGGCGCGTCAGCCGCTCGTACCGGCGGGCGGAGGCGTCGCCGGTTAGGGGCGCGCGGGCGGCGTCGGCCAAACCGTGGGCGGCGAGGAAGGCGGCGATCTCAGCCGCGCGCGCGGACAGGTCGTCGCTCATCACAGCGCCCAATCGGCGGCGGCCAGCCTTGCGGCCAGCGCGCCATGCCCGCTCAAGGACGCGCGGCGCGCGGTCGGCCCGTCAAAGCTCAAGGCCAGTTCGACCCGGTCGGCGGGCAGCAGCGGCCCCAGCCGATCCGGCCATTCGACCAGCGCCACAGCCTCGGCCCGCGCGTCGTCCCACCCCAGCTCAATCACCTCGTCGGGACCGGACAGGCGGTAAAGGTCGAAATGCCACAGCGGCCCGACGTCGGTGTCGTAGGTCTGCACCAGGGTGAAGGTGGGTGACGGCACTTCGGCGTCCGGCGTGGTCACGCTGCGGATCAACGCGCGGGAAAAGGCGGATTTCCCAGCCCCCAGATCGCCGCGCAAGGCGACCAGATCGCCCGGACGCAGCAACGCGCCAAGGCGCCCGGCCAAACGCTCGGTCGCCGTTTCGTCGGGCAGGGTCAGGGACAGGAGAAAATCGGAGTCCAGCATGGGCCGGATACTGTGCGAAGCGCCCATCCGCCCGCAAGCCGGAAAGCGGGAAACGCGACGTCCGGCGGTCGGATCAGACGGTTTGCGTCAGCCGCCGATCCGGCGGCGCCGGGCTGCCGGGCGGAATCCCGGCCCGCTGTCGTCGGCGGCGGCAGTCGGCGTCACCACCAGACGCGGCGCCTTGTTGAAGTTCATTGTAATCATCAACGTCAGCGCGCCGTTGATGATGTAGAGCATCTTGTCCGACGCCACCGGCAGGGGAATGCGCCGGTTCATGCAATGGCCGACCAGGGCGGCGGCCACCTCCGTTTCCGGCAGGGTCAGGCTTTCCCGCGTTCCGTCGTCGTGAACAATGGACAGTTCGGTGTCGACGCTGTCGCCATCCTTATAAACGACCTTGTCCACCGTGCCGGTCGGCGTCGGCTCGTTCATCCGGCGGCGGCGATCAAAAATCGCCTTGACCACCTCTTGCTCGGTGAAGACCAGACAACGCAGCTCTCTCATTCATGGCCTCCAGCACGACGGGGCCGGATTGCGGCGGCTCCCTTCACATTCTCCGGCGGGAAACGGCCCCGCGCAACCGACGAATTCCGTCAAATTCCCCCAAACCCGCCCAATCAGGGTTGTCCCTAGGCCGCGCGCGCCAAGCCAGGCGGCGCTGCGCTGTCGGCGGGGGTTGACCGCGCCGGAAAATCGGACAATGGATGAGCTTTGTCTCCCCCTATCCGATGTCAAGGAACTGGCTTTCATGTCGCAGAGTGTCCACCGCACCGATGTCGTCATTGTTGGCGCCGGTCCCGTCGGGCTGTTCGCCGTGTTTGAATGCGGCATGTTGAAAATGCGCTGCCACGTCGTGGACGCGCTCGACATGGTCGGCGGCCAATGCACGGCGCTGTACCCCGAAAAGCCGATCTACGACATCCCCGCCCACCCGGCCATCGAGGCCGCCGCCCTGATCGACCGTCTGGCCGAGCAGGCCGCGCCCTTCGCCCCCACCTATCATCTGGGCCAGCAGGTCGAAAAACTGACCCGCAGCGACGAGGGGCGTTGGCTGGTCGAAACCAACAAGGGCGTTCGGATCGACGCCCAGGCGGTCATCATCGCCGCCGGTTGCGGCGCCTTCGGCCCGAATCGCCCGCCGCTCGACGGGTTGGAGTCGTTTGAAGGAACGTCGGTCTTCTACATGGTGCGCCGCCGCCAGGATTTCGCCGGTAAGCGCGTCGTCATCGCCGGGGGCGGCGATTCGGCGGTCGATTGGGCGCTGTCGCTGGCCGAGGTCGCGGACAAGGTGTCGCTGGTCCACCGCCGCGCCAAATTCCGCGCCGCGCCCGAAAGCGTCGCCCGGCTGGACGCGCTGGCGCGCGAGGGCAAGATCGAGATGGTGGTTCCCTATCAATTGGCCGGGCTGGAGGGATCCGACGGTCAACTGACCGCCGTGCGCGTCGCCACCCTGGACGGCGAGGAAAAGGCGGTTCCCGCCGACGCCATGCTGGCCTTCTTCGGCCTGTCGATGAATCTGGGGCCGATCGCCGATTGGGGCCTGGATCTGGAGCGCAGCCACATCGCCGTGTCGCTGCCCGGCTGCGCCACCAGCGCGCCCGGCATCTTCGCCATCGGCGACATCGCCACCTACCCCGGCAAGCTGAAGCTGATCCTGTGCGGCTTCTCCGAAGCGGCCCAGGCCGCCCACGCCATCCACCCGATGGTCCATCCGGGCGAAGCCCTGCATTTCGAATATTCGACCTCCAAGGGCGTGCCGGGCGCCTGAGCCAACTCCATTGGCCCAACAGGGACTCCGGGCGTAAACTGGCGACGCCCGCCCGGCGTCCCGGTTCCCCGACGCGACGGCGGCGAACGACATCGGGAGCACACGCCATGAGCGCCAGCCTCTACGACCGTGATTTCTACGCCTGGACAACCGAACAGGCGGCGTTGTTGCGCTCGGGTCGATTGTCCTCCGCCGACGTCGCGCACATCGCCGAGGAGATCGAAAGCATGGGGCGCAGCGAACAGCAGCAATTGGAAAACCGGCTGACCGTTCTGCTCCTGCACCTGCTGAAATGGCGCTTTCAACCCAATCTGCGTGGCAACAGTTGGCGTTTGACCATCAAGGAACAGCGCAACCGGATCGCCCGCCATCTGCGCAAAAATCCCAGCCTGCAAGCGATGCTCGACGAAACCATCGCCGACGCTTACAGCGACGCCCTGATTGGGGCCGAACGGGAAACCGGCCTTCCTGAGGCGACCTTCCCGACGCTCTGCCCCTGGCCGTTCGAGCGCGTCATCGACGCCGATTTCTGGCCGGACTGACGCGGCGGCGAAGGCAAGCCGACCCGCCAAACAAGGCAGACCAAAACAAGACAGGCCGCCGGATGGGGGATCCGGCGGCCTGCGTCTTGGCGGCGGCTGCTTGGGGGGCTGGGGATCAGCCGTCGCTCAGGGGGGAAGCGTGGATCAGGTCTCCTTGGTTGCACGGGTTGATACGGTGGTCTGGGCGCAACTCCTGCGCTTTACTTGACGTCCTGCGGCTTGCCGCCGGGGCCGGGGCCACGCTCGCCGTCATGGCGGGGGCCATGCCCCATGCCGCCGCCCATTCCGCCCATGCCCGGCCCGCCGCGATGGGGCAGGAGGCTGTCGGCGGTCTTCTGCTGATCGGGCGTCAGTTGGGCGTACAGGTCGATCAAGGCCGGGCGGACGCCTTGGATCTGTTGCAGGTGGGTCTGCATCATGGTTTCCATCCGCTCAAGCCGCTGCGGCAGCGCGGTCGGCATCGGCTGGTCCTTCATCTTGGCGCACAGATCCTGCGTCGGCTTCAGGCTGGCGCGGGCGGCGTCGGCGAATTTGGTCCAGGCCGGGCGCTGCGCGTCGGTGATCCGCAGCTTCTTTTCGGCGAAGGCCAGCTTGCCCGCCAGATGGGCGTCCTGGTCCTCGCACATCCGACCGAAGTGGCGATCCGGTCCCTGGCCCGGCCCGCCCATGCCCGGCGCGCGGTCGGGCTGGGCGAAGACCGGCAGAGCCAGGCCGAGGCCAGCGATCAGCACGGCGGAGGTCAGAAGGGCGCGTTTCATGGTGGAGACTCCTTAAGAGCACGAATGAAAAGGCGATGTCGGAGGGAGCGGCGGAGAGAAAAGCCTGTGAGGCGCCGCGTTCCCGATGACCAGACGATGCGCCCCCGACGTTGCCGAACGATGTCCGCAAGCCGGTCATTTGGTAACGCTGTGTAACCGCAGGAGTTCCCGTAACCGAGCGTTACACATTTTCCCTTCACCTGCGCCACGCGCCGCCCGATCATGGTCGGCATGGACCGCATCCCCCACCTTCTGGTCGTCGATGACGACCGCGAAATCCGCTCGCTCGTCGCCCAGTTCCTGACCAAGCACGGCTTCCGTGTCACCGGGGTCAAGGATGGGGCGGAGATGCTGCGCACGCTGGACAGCGCGCGCGTCGATCTCATCGTTCTGGATCTGATGATGCCGGGGGAGGATGGGCTGTCGCTCTGCCGCCGCCTGCGCGCCGTGCCCGCCACGGCGCAAACCCCGGTCATCATGCTGACGGCGATGGGCGAGGAAACCGACCGCATCGTCGGGCTGGAGATGGGGGCCGACGATTATCTGGCCAAACCCTTCAGCCCGCGCGAATTGCTGGCCCGGATCAAGGCGGTGCTGCGCCGGGCCTCGGCCCCGCCGGTGGCGGGCGGCGGGGGCGGGGGGGCCGGCACGGTGATGCGCTTTGAAGGCTGGTCGCTGGACATCACCAAGCGCGAGCTACGCTCCGCCGACGGTGTGCTGGTGCAACTGTCCGCCGGGGAATACGACCTGCTCGTCGCCTTTGTCGAACATCCCCAACGGGTGCTGAACCGCGACCAGCTTCTGGATCTGGCGCGCGGGCGGTCGGCGGTTCCGTTCGACCGTTCGGTCGATGTCCAGGTCAGCCGCCTGCGCCGCAAAATCGAACCCGACCCGGCGGAACCGACCCTCATCAAGACGGTGCGCGGCGGCGGTTATCTGTTCACCCCGACCGTCAGCGCGGGCGCTTGACTATGACCGCCAAGGCCCTGCGCCGCTTCGCCTTTCCCGACAGCATCGCCGCCCGCATGGCCTTGACCGTCGTGCTGGCCCTGCTGCTGACCCAGGCGGTCAGCGCCCTGATCTATCTGACCGACCGCAGCGAAGGCCCGCCGATCCATGGCCCCGGCGTGCTGATTCAACGCGTCACCGCGATTGTCCAACTGGTGGAAAGCACCCCGCAGACCGACCGCGACCGTCTGGTCGGGGCGCTCGACGATCCGGTGTTGCGGGTCGAATGGGCGCGCGAACGCCCACCCGTCCGGCAGGACATGGGCGGCGGGCGGTGGGACGGGCTGCGGCGGCATCTGCGCGAATCGCTGGGGTCGCCCGCCCGCGCCATTCTGGTCGAGGTTGAGCGGCGCGGCGGCCCCGATGGAACGCGCCGCCCCGATGGACCGCCGCCCGGCGACGGCCCGCCGCCCGACCTGCGCCGCCCCTTCGGCCCGCCGCCCTTTCCCGGCGAGTCTGACGAACGGCGCTGGGGGCCGCATGTCCGGCTGTCGGTGCAGTTGACCGACGGCTCATGGCTGAGTTTTTCCGGCGGCGATCCGCTGGACGGGCCGTTCCGGCTGCTGCGCTTCGCCTTGTGGATGGGCGGGGTGGTGGCGGTGATTATGGCGCTGTCGCTGCTCGCGGCCCGACGCTTCACCGCGCCGCTGGCCGGATTCGCCAGCGCCGCCGAACGGCTGGGCGTGGGAGAGGGGAGCGAACCGCTGCCCGAAACCGGCCCGCGCGAGCTGCGCGCCGCCACCCGCGCCTTCAACCGGATGCAAGGGCGGCTGGCCCGCTTCGTCGCCGACCGCACGCAAATGCTGGCGGCGATCAGCCATGATTTGCGCACGCCGTTGACCCGCCTGCGCCTGCGCGCCGAGCTGGTGGACGACCCGGAGATGCAGCGCCGGATGCTGGCCGATCTGGACGAAATGGAAGCGATGATCGCCGCCACCATGGCCTTCGCCCGTGACGACGCCAAGCGCGAGCCGCGCGGGCGGCTGGATCTGGCTGATCTGCTGCAAAGCCTGTGCGACGACCGCGTCGATTCCGGCCATGACGCCGTCTATGACGGTCCGGCCCACGCGGTGGCGGAGGGCCGCCCGGTGGCGCTGCGCCGCGCCTTCGCCAATCTGATGGACAACGCCATCGCCTATGGCGGCGGCTTCACCATCCGTCTGACGCTGGAGGACGGCCACGCCCGCGTCGCCATCGACGACAACGGCCCCGGCATCCCGGTGGACGAGTTCGAGAAGGTCTTCGCCCCCTTCTACCGGCTGGAGCGCTCGCGCTCCCGCGACACCGGCGGGGTTGGGTTGGGGCTGTCCACCGCGCGCACCATCATTCGCGGCCATGGCGGCGACATCGCGCTCGAAAACCGGGCGGAGGGCGGCTTGCGGGTGACGGTGACGCTGCCGCGCTGATCCCCACCCGTCCCTACGCCCGCCACCCAAGCCGGAGGTGGCGCGTGCATCACGGGCATTGGGGGATGGGCCATCTTGGCATTCGCTCCTTTCACAACGATGAAGCGCCAAAAACAAAGAGGGTACGCCCCCTGCGCCTTTATGTGAGGTCGGGCCGCGCAATCAGCCAGAAGAGCAACCCTCCGATGGAGCTGAAGCCGGCCACCGGGACACAAATAGCGAAAATATTAAGGAATGGTTCAATTCCATGACCAGAAAAAAGCGCAGATATAGACAATGAAAGTACTGGAATTGAACCAACAAATCCCCCCACTAATACATAAGATCTAAGATTTACAATTTTCTTCGATTTCATGATTGTGTACGCAGGGAAGCCAAAAAATACGCTTACAAACAAACCATACATTAATGTTACAATACCTGGAATAAAATGAATAAGGAAAAAAGGTGCCGAAGATAAAGATGGAGCGATAAAAAAAGCCAAAAGAAGACGCAACGCACGCGTCAAGGACGGTTTTTTCCTATAGATCGACATCATACAACCTATATCTTGCAGTGGCGGCTGTTCTGGCGGCCTCGCGGTGTTCCATCAGATTTCGCAGACGGACCGTGACCTCTTGCATCTGGCTGCCGACACCCCTTTGGCGTTGCGCGCCAACCGATCACCTGCGCTTGAGAAGCGCTCTGTCGCGTATTGTTCATCTCTTACAACACCATCACACGGCAATTTTTTCAACACATCAACCCTGCATGGCGCTGTTTGCGCTGGTCTTTCTCCTCAAGCGACGGCCTTGTTTCCAAATGCGCGCGCCCGCCCTTGCATCGGCCTACCCGCGCGCGCCGTTCACCGCTGCCCGCAGCGGCAGGACGCAGCGGACCAGCGCGCCGCGCCCGCCGCCGTCCCCCGACTCCAGCCGCCCACCGTGCAGTTCGGCGACGTTGCGGGCCAGCGACAGCGCCGACACCACCGTCGCCGCCGGGGCGGCGTCGCCCGGTGGTTGGGCGGCGGCGCTCACCGCCAGGATCACCCGGTCGTCGGCGCGCTGGCCGGACAGGCGGATGCGGCGGTCAGGCGGCGGGTGGCGGATGGCGGCGACCACCAGGGTGAACAGCGCCTGTTTCAGCCGCTTGCCGTCGCCCTCGACGCTGCCCAGCCGGGCCGGGGCGTGCAATTCCAGCCGCAAACCGGCGCGACGCGCCCATTCCCGCGTCAGCCCGGCCACCCCGTCCAGCAACTCGGCGATGTCGACCGTGCCGCGCTCCAGCGTGGTGACGCCCACCCCCAGGCTGGTCAGCCCGGCGGCGTCGCCGATCAGGTCCAACGCCCGCTTTGCGGTGTCCAGCACGCCCTGGACGCAGGCGGCCTGCGCCGCGCTCAACCCGCCGGATGCGGGCGCGGTCAAGCTTTCCGCCAGCCCGACGATGCCGGTCAGCGGCGCGCGCAGATGGTGGGAGACGCTGGCGACGAACTCCCCCTTCAACTGGTCGGCGGCCTCCAGCGCGGCGTTGGAGGCGCGCAGCGCCTGTTCCAGCCGCGCCCCGTCGGTGACGTCCAGATAGCTGTTCAACACCGCGCCGTCGGGCAACGGCAGGGTGGAGAACTCCACCACAGAACCGTCGCTGCGCTCCACCCGGCCGGAGCGGACGGCGCGTTCCAGCGTCGCGCCGATCAACTCGTCCTTCAGCGCTTCCCAATCCTCATCCGCCGCCCCATCCAGCGCAGAATCCGATCCATCCGGCCCATCCGCCAAAGCCGGATCACGATCATCCGAGGACGCCGCGTGCAAAAGCGGGCGCATCCGCTCGATCACGTCGGCGATGTGCGGTTCCCCCTGCAAATCCTCGTCATGCAGATCCCAGACGCGGGCGAAGGCCGGGTTGAACAGCTTCAAGCGGCCATCGCCGCCAAACACGGCGATGCCCTCCGCCAGATTGTCCAGCGTCTCCCGCTGCACGGCCATCAGGGTGTTGTAGGAGGATTCCAGCGCCAGCGTGTTGGTGACGTCCTCCAGAATGGTGATGAGTCCGCCCAGCGGATGCGGGGCCGCCATGTGGCGCAGCGTCGTGCCGTCGGGCAGATGGAGAAGCTCTTCCACCGGCTCGATCAAATGGGTGTAGCGGGTCAGCCGTTCGCGCTTGAAGGTCTGGTAATCGGCGTATTCCGGCAGGCGGCGGCGGCTGCGCAGCTCCTCCAGCACTTCGGCGTTGGTCGGTTCGCCGCGCAACCACCCTTCATCCAGATTCCACAGGCGGGCGTAGGCCTGGTTGAAGAATTTCAGGCGGGTGTCGGCCCCAAAAATGGCGATGGCGCTGCCCAGCCGTTCCAGCACCTCGGCGTGGGCGGCAAGATGGCGGCTGAGTTCGTCCCGCGCCTCCTCCAACGGCGTCTGGTCCAGCGCGTAGCCGACCAGTTGGACTCCCCCGCCCGCCGCCGCCGGGTGGGAGGCGGACAGCGGCGCTTCGGTGACGTCCAGCAACCGGCGCTCGGTGCCGATGACGATCGGAAAACGCGCCGACTGGGCAAAGCCGCCGCCGCGCGCCCGTTCGGCCAGCGCCCGCCCAGCCCCGCCGGGGGCCAGTTCGCTTCGTTCGGCCAAGGCGGCGGCGGGGGAGGCGTCCACCGCGCGGGCGTAGGCCCGGTTGCACCAGGACAGGTTCAGCGCCCCGTCGCGCAGCCAAACCGGAATCGGCAACGCGTCAACGGCGGCGCGCAGATCGGCCAAGGCGGTTTCGGCGGCGGCGCGGGCGGCGTCCTGCTCCCGCGCGGCGTTCGTGGCGGCGGCGGTGGCGGTGACGTCCTCGATCCACACAACGCTCCAAGACGCTGCGTCCGCCCCGCCCCGCCGCCCGGTCAGCGCCAGCGAGCGGCCATCCGTCGTCTGCGCCACGCAGCGGAACGGGGTTCCGTCGCGGCGCAGCGCCACCAGCGCGTCGGGCAGGTCCGGGGCGTTCAACGTCTGGGTCAGCGCGTCGGCGTGGTCGATTCCCAACAGGGCGCCCGCCTCGGCGGACAGGCGCCCCTCCCCCGCCGCGCTCCAGGCGCACCAGGGCCAGGGCGAGGCTTCCAGTTGCGCGGCGGCCAATTGCCCGGCGTGATCAGCCGCCAGACGCGCCGCCGCGTCCCGCGCCATGGCGTCTTGTTCGGCGGCGCGCCGCCGGTTCGCTCTGTTCCAGAACCAGCCGCCCAAACCCGCCACGTCCGCCATCCCCGCCCGCGTTTCCGACCGACCGAGACTAGTTCACCCCCCGGACGCGAACAAGGCGGGCGCGCGGATTACGGCGTCGGCGCCGCCAGTTGACGCAAGGCGCGGATGGCGGCCTCGACCTCGGGGAAGGCCTGCGCCATGGCCGCCGCGTGAGTCCGCGCGTCGCTCAGCCGTTCCTCGATGACGGCGCGCTCCATCGCGGTGCAATGAATGGCCAGGCGCTTTGCCCCCGCCGTCCGCGCCGCCCCGGCGACCGAGTGGGCGGCGGCGCGGGCGTCCTCCATCTGGCCCGACGCCAGAGCGGCCAGCGCCTGATCCAGCGTGGGGCGGGTGGTTTCCAGGAAATAATCCATCATGTCGAGCGTCCCGCCATCCAGCGAACCAAAGGTTTCGCGCAGATGGTCCAGATCCAGCACCAGCACATCCGGCGGAATGGGCGGAACCGGCGGCGGCGGCTCAACAGCGGGCGGTTCCGTCCCAGCCGGTTCAGCGGGCGGCGGGGCGGCGACCAGCCAGCGGTTCAGCGCCGACGCCAGTTGCGTCAAGGTGACGGGCTTGGCGAGGTAATCGTCCATTCCGGCGGCGACGCAGCGCTCCATTTCGCCGGACAGGGCGTTGGCGGTCATCGCCACGATGGGCAAGCGTCGCCCGCCGCCCGCCGCCGCCTCGGCGGCGCGGATGCTGCGCGCCAACTCATACCCGTCCATGCGCGGCATGTGGCAATCGGTGATGAGCAACCGGAAGGCGCCGCGCCGCCACGCCGCCAACGCCTCCACCCCATCCTCGGCCAATTCCGCCTGGAAGCCCAGACGGCGCAGTTGACGCAACACGACCTGCTGGTTGGTCGGATGATCCTCGGCCACCAAAATCACCCCTTCGCCCGCCAGCGCGCCGGACGCCGCGTCCATCGGCATGGCGCCCAATGGGGCGGACGAGCGCAGCGCCGCCGCCGCCGCCGCCAACGATGACGACGTCCCGCCCCGTCCGGTCAGCGCCAAGGCCGTCTGAATCAGGGCGGCGCGGTGGACCGGCTGAGTCAAACCACCGCCCGACGTCGCCCAACCGTTGGCCGAACCATTGGCCGAGGCTGCGGACACGGACGCGTCGCCGACCAGCAAACGCGGCAGGGCTGGGCCACGAACGCCGGTCATCGGACCGATGCGCTCGATCAACGACACCGTCGTCACCAGCAAATCCAGCCCGGGCCGGACCAGCCGCCCCGCCGCGTCGGGCGCCGAATCAGCCTCCGCGACCTCGGCGCCGCTGTGGGCCAGATAGCGGGCCAGAACGCCACGCTGAACGGGGTCGGTGTCCACCACCAGAACGGACAGGCCGCGCAAAGGCGCGGCGTCCGCCGCCACCGCCGCCGGGACGGTCGGCAACGCGACCGTGAACCAGAAGGTCGATCCCTGGCCCGGCGCCGACTCGACGCCGATTTTCCCCCCCATCATCTCGACCAGACGGGCGCAAATCGCCAGACCAAGGCCGGTGCCGCCAAAGCGCCGGGTGGTGGAGCTGTCGGCCTGGCTGAAGGGTTGGAACAGCCGCGCCTGCCCATCCGGCCCGATGCCGATGCCGCTGTCCTCGACCGCGAAACGCAGACAAACCCGTGGGGCCTCGTCCCCCTCCGCCGTGTCCAGCGGGCTGGCGCTCACCCGCAGGATCACCCGGCCCCGGTCGGTGAATTTGATGGCGTTTCCGGTCAAGTTGAACAGAATTTGCCGCAGACGGCCCGAGTCGCCGCGCACCAGCGGCGGCGCCGACGCGTCAATGTCGCAAATCAGCGCCAGCGCCTTTTGATGGGCCTGCGGGGCCAACAGATCGGCCACCCCCTCCAGCAACTCCGCCGGTTGGAGATCCTGATCCTCCAGATCAAGCTTTCCGGCCTCGATCTTCGACAGATCCAGAATGTCGTCGATGATCCGCAGCAGCGAGGTGGCGCTGTCGCGCATCGTCGTGACCAGCGTGCGCTGTTCGGCGTCCAGCGGGGTCAGCGCCGTCAGCTCCAACATCCCCAACACGCCATTCATCGGCGTGCGGATCTCGTGGCTCATCGTCGCCAGAAATTCGGATTTGGAGCGGGCGGCGACCTCGGCCTGCTCCTTGGCGGCGCGCAGCGCCTCTTCGGCCCGCTTGCGCTCGGTGATGTCATAGCTCCAGGCCAGCACCGCCGGTTGCCCTTCGAAGGCGGTGCGTTGCAGCGTCTGCAACGCCCAGACGCGGGTGCCGTCGGGCCGGTCCACCGCCACCTCGACGTCGCGGGCGACCACGTCGCCATCTCCACTGGGGCCATCTCCACTGGGGCCGTCATCGCCCGAAACAGGCTCAACGTTCGGAGCGGTCCGCCCCGAACGGCGGCGGTGGACGGTGACGCCGGGCAGCGCCAATGTGTTCTGACTGCCGATGAACTCCTCCGGCGCCATCCCGGCCAGTTCAGCGGCGCGCGCGTTGGCGAAGGCGACGCGGCCATCGCTCCGACCAATCGACACGCCCACCGGGCTTTGCTCCAGGATCGCCCGCAAACGCCGCTCGCTGTCGCTGAGCGCGCTTTCCCGCGCGCTGATCGTGCCGACGAAATAGGTGAGCGCGCGGGCCATCTCGCCGATCTCGTCATCGCCCTGGACCGGCATGACGACGGCGGAGCCGGATTCATAGGCCATCATCGCCGCCTGAAGCGCCCGCAACCGCCGCACGACGTTGCGGTGGATGTAGAAGAAGATCGCCGCCGCCCCCAAAATCGACAGCACCGCCATGGCGATGACGGCGCGTTCACCGTCGCCGATCACCCGTTCAAACTCGTCGGAGCGGCGGGCGATGTCGCGCTCGACCATCAGGAAATAATCGGACACCGTGGCGACCAGCCGATCCGACACCGTCTGATTGTGGGCGGTCGCCCCCTTGATGGCGCGCTGCAAGGCCAGCTCATTGGCCCGCGCGGCGAAGATGGTGGAGCGGCCAAAGGCGGCGGCGGACAATTCGGCGTGCAGCGCGGCCAGCCGCGTTTTCCGATCCGCCGACACCCCGTCCAGAGCCGCCCCGGCGCGGTCCAGCGCCTGACGGATGTCGGCGCGCAGACGGTCGAGCCGCGTTTCATGATCGGCCCGCAGCGCCGCCAGCAGGATCGTCACCGCCTCGCCCGAATCGCGGTCCCAGCGGCGGATCGCCTCCAGCTCCGCCGGTGAATCGGCGCGCGCGCTTTCCTCGACCTCCGCCGCGCGCAGGCGGGCGGACAGCTCCAACAGCCCAAGGGCGCGCGCGTTGCTGTCGGCGGTCTGCGCCAATTGGGCGCCGACCTGCGCGTTGAGATTCAGAAGATTGGCGACCAGCTCGTTCTTGCGGCGCTCCAGCTCGTTCAGATCGGTCACGCCCTCGCCCTGGCCGCTGGCCAGAAGATGGGCCATCAACTCTTCCAACAGGACGATCTGGTCGCCCAGCCGGGCCATCACCGCTTCGCGCGCCGCCTGATCCTGCACCGCGACCAGGGCCGGAGCGATGGCGGCCACCGTGCCGCTCTGCTGAGCCAATTGCGAGGAGGCGACCAACCCCGGCACCTTGGCCGTGGCGATCTGCTCAAACCCCTGATGAAACCGGGAAAACAACGACACGGCGACGACGCTGGTCGCGGCGGCGAGGCCGCCAATCACCGTCAACCCCGCCAGAATGCGGAAGGCCACGCTTCGCCGGGGAACCCGCATGCCGTCCCTGCCCCTCCGTCCATCGCCCGGCGATTCGGTCCTGCTGGCATAACACAGCCCGGCCCTGGCGCGCAATTCACCCGCAACGCGCGATTGGGCGCGGAGATCGACAACCCTTTGGTCTTGGCTCCACACGCCACACGCTGCCCCATGAACGTTACTCCAGGACCGCCGCCTCATGGCATCCTGTCGACGCCCCCTTGACAGAAGGCGCGCGCCACCAACCTCTCAGGCGTTTTGCCGCTTTGACGACCCCAGCCCATCAGGCCCCCGCATGATCCACGCCCTGTCCCTGGCCTTTGGTCAATTGTCCGATCCGCGCACGCGCAAGGTGGTGTGGATCGGCGTGTTCGGCGCCGTCTGCGCCTATGGCCTGCTGAGCGTCGCCCTGTGGTGGGCGCTCTACCACACGCCGCTGACCGGCTACGACTGGGTTGACGGCGTGCTGGACCTGCTGGGCGGGCTGGTCGTGCTGCTGCTGGCGTGGATGCTGTTCCCCGCCACCGTCGGCACGGTGTCCAGCCTGTTTCTGGACGAGGTGGTGAACCGGGTCGAGGCCCGGCATTACCCCCATCTGCCGCCGCCCCGCCGGTCGCGCTGGACGGTGGAACTGGCGACGGCGCTGCGTTTCCTGGGCGTCGTGATCGCCGCCAACCTGTTGGTGTTGCCGCTGTATCTGGCGTTGCCCGGCCTCAACATCCTCGTCTTCTACACGCTGAACGGCTATCTGCTGGGGCGGGAGTATTTCGAGATGGTGGCCAACCGCCGGATGGATTGGCGCGAAACCCGGCTGCTGCGGCGGGCGCGTCCGTTCAAGCCCTTCGCCGCTGGCGTCGTCATTGCCTTTCTTTCGACAATCCCCATCGTCAATCTGCTGGTTCCCGTGGTCGCCAGCGCCTTCATGGTTCATGTGTTCCAATCCATGACAGGCCCCTTGCGGCGGGTCGGATGACCGTGTTACGCCGCAAGCGGCGCGGTCGCGTCCGGTCCCCGGACGATCCGTCGGCGCGCCGCCCGTCCCGGCCCAGCGTCGCCGTTCTGCCCACCCGCGTTTCCTGATTGGGGATCATCGTTCATGCTGTTCGGACGCAAGACTCCGCCCGCCGCACCCAAAACCGACAGCGCCGCTCCGGCCACGGCCCCGAGTCCGGCTTCGCTCGCCAAGCCCGACGACGCGGCCACCACCCTGTCCCCCCTGGCCTCGCTGACCGCAGCGGCGGACGCCCCGTCCGGTCACGCTCCATCCGGTCCGGCTCCCTACGCGGCGCCCGGCGCCGCCGCCCGTCCGGCCTCTTTCGATCCGACGCCTTCCTCCAAGGGAACCGAGATGAACACCAGCAGCCCGAAGCCCCCGACCGCTCCCTCCCTGCCGGGCGCCGGTTACAAGACCGACGTGCCGCGCCGCGTCCTCGACACCCCCGGCATTTCCCCGCGCCAGCCCAGCGGCCTTGGCCTGCCCTCCGCGCCGCTGGGCGCCGCCCCCGCCGCGCCTTTGGCCCCCTTGACCCCGGCCCTGCCGGAACAGCGCCGTTTGACGGTCGGGCGCGACATCTCGCTCTCGGGTGAAATCGGCTCCTGCGACGTCTTGATCGTCGAAGGCACGGTGGAAGCCAAGCTGCGCGAGGGCCGTTCGATCGAGGTCGCCAACGGCGGCCTGTTCAAGGGATCGGTCGAAATTGACGAGGCCGACATCGGCGGCCGGTTCGAGGGCGACATCGCCGTGCGCGGCCGTCTGACCGTGCGTTCGACCGGGCGGATCACCGGCTCGATCAAGTATGGCGAGATTTCGGTCGAGGCTGGCGGTCAATTGTCGGGCGACATCCAGATGTACGCGGCGACCACCAAGCCGGACGCGTTCTAAGCGCCGTTTCGCGCGTCGTTCAACGCAAAAGCCCGGCGCGGAACCCCCGCGCCGGGCTTTTTTGCGTGTCCGGTCAGGCGATGATCTTGTCTTTGAAGCCGCAGAGATCGGCGACCGAACAGACCGGGCAATCCGGCTTGCGCGCCTTGCAGACGTAGCGCCCGTGCAGGATCAGCCAATGATGGGCGTGCCGCCGGTAGAGCTTTGGCACGACCTTCAACAGCTTGGCCTCCACCGCGTCCGGCGTTTTGCCAGGCGCAAGCCCGGTGCGGTTGCCGATGCGGAAGATGTGGGTGTCCACCGCGATGGTTTCCTCGCCGAACGCCACGTTCAACACCACGTTGGCGGTCTTGCGCCCGACGCCGGGAAGCTCCTCCAGCGCGGCGCGGTCGCGCGGCACTTCCCCGCCATGCCGCTCGATCAGCAGTTCCGACAGGCGGATGACGTTCTTGGCCTTGGTGTTGAACAGGCCGATGGTCTTGATGAAGCCGCGCAAACGCTCCTCGCCCAGATCGACCATCGCCTGGGGGGTGTCCACCTGCGCGAACAGCGGCCCGGTGGCCTTGTTCACCCCAATGTCGGTCGCCTGCGCCGACAGCACGACGGCGACCAGCAGCGTGTAAGGGTTGACATACTCCAGCTCGCTCCGGGGTTCCGGGTTGGCGGCGGACAGGCGGCGGAAGAATTCCTGAACGGCGGCGGGTTTCATGGGGGGCAGCATAACCGCAATCCCGCCAACCGGGCCAGCCCCTGGTTGCGCGTCGCCAATCAGAGTCGGCGGGGCGACCTGCCCCCTGGTTTCGTCAGAATTCGTCGCAATTTGAGAGTCTCTTTTGCAAATTGGAAATCAAATCGCAATATAGGAATGAATTTGTCAGATTTTCTTAACAGTTAAGTCTTCCATCATCTGCATTGATTTGGTATTGATAAAGCAGACGAGCGTATTTCATTGAATGGCTTTGGTGAAAAAATCTTTCCATCGGAACAACCGATGGCGGAGTTGGCCCAACCGGAACCAGACGCAGCGTCTGTTTCGGAAGCGAGGTGGAGAAAGCATGACAGGCTCTTACGCCGTTGCCCCGACCAGTTGGGGCTTGCATGTCCGGATGCAAGGGGATCTGTCGATGGCGCAGCGCGACGCCGCCATCGCTCAAATCAAAGAGTGCTGTCTGAGCTTGCGGGAACGCGCCTGGACCAGCTTGATCGAGTTTGACCATTTCCAGGCCGACAATTTCCGGCCCGAACGGGTGGTCGAACTGATGCGTCTGGCCCGATCCTGCGGGCATCTGCGCAGCGCCATCGTGCTGACCGATTGGCAATGGGCCTCCGCCTTGGCCGACGCGATGATCGCCGCCGGGGCCACCGATCAGGTCCGCATCTTCGTCCTGCCCGATTGGGCCGATGAAGGTTGCGAAATCGCCATGCCCTGGGTTCTGCATGGCGGCGTCGTTCCGCTGGTGTCTATGGCCGCCTAAGGCCAGCCAATCGGATGGGGTGGGCGAATGGGGTGGGCGGATCGGGCGGGATCTTCGCCGTTCTCCCGCCCGGCCTTCTCCGTTACTCTGCTCCGATGCCCAGCGACGGATCCACAGGCGGCGCGTCCCGTGTGTTTTTCGACGCCATCCTCCACCCGCACCGCAGTCTGGGGCGTGGCGGCGTTCGCGCCCTGATGGGCGTCGTCATCACGCTCAATCTGTTGATCGCCGGGGGAGCCTGGGCCATTGGCGCTTGGCCGGTCGCCCCCTTTTGCGGCCTGGATGTTCTCCTGCTGTGGCTGGCCTTCCGCGTCAACGCCCGCGCCGCCCGGCGCTATGAGCAGGTTCGTCTGACCGACGCCGATCTGACCGTGCGGCGGGTGGACGAACGGGCGCGGGAACGGCTGACCCGCTTTCATCCCTATTGGCTGCGCGTTCGCCAGGACGATCAATCCGCGCACGGCCCGCAGGTCACGCTGTCCTCGCACGGGCGATCGGTGGGCGTCGGATCCTTCCTGTCGCCGGAGGAGCGCGCGGCCTTCGCCCTGGCGCTGGACGACGCGCTGCGGGCGTGGCGCCGCCCGCCCTGCCCGCCCGCCCCTGCCGGATAAGCCGTCGATGCCCGCCCTGGACTCCGCGCAACGCGCCCGCCTGTTGGCCGACACGCTGCGCATCCTGCAAGAGCGCGGGGTGGACGACGCGGCGCTCGACCGGCTCGCCGACTCGGCGGGGCTGGCTCTGGAGGAATTGCGGCGCCGGTTCACCCACTGGGCCGGGGTTGAGCCGGAGCGCTTCGTCGCCTTTCTGGCGCCCGACCACATCGCCCGGCAACTGGCCATCCCCGCGCCAGACGCCCCCGATCCGCCGGTCGTGGAGACGCTTTCCCCCGCCGACGCGAAGGCGCTGGGGGAGCGATTGGTCATCCGCTGGGGGTGGCACGACAGCCCCTTTGGCCGCGCCCTGCTGGCGACGAGCGAGCGCGGCCTGTGCTGGCTGGGCTTCGCCACGGCGGAGGATGGCCGCGACGGCTTGGCCGAGTTGGCGGCCTTCTGGCCCGACGCCCAACGGGTCGCCGACGATGGGGCCACCCGCCCGTTGGCGGATCGGGTGTTCGGCCTCACCCCGCTGCCGGAGGAGGGAGCGCTCCGGCCCCCTCCCCGCCCCTCCCCCGCTGCGCGGGAGAGGGAGACAGGATCTTTGGTAACGCGCGAAAACCGTTCCCTCTCCCGCGCCAGCGGGGGAGGGCTAGGGAGGGGGAAAAACGCTGTCCAAAGCGCCAACGAACCGATCCGCCTGTTGCTGAAGGGAACCGATTTTCAGATCGCGGTGTGGCGGGCGCTGATGCGCATCCCCATCGGGGCGGTGGCGTCCTACGAGTCGCTCGCCCAAGCGGTCGGCAACCCGGCAGCGCTGCGGGCGGTGGGAGCGGCGGGCGGGCGGAATCCGCTGTGTCTGCTGGTTCCCTGCCATCGGGCGATCCAGAAATCGGGGATCATCCACCGCTACCGCTACGGCGTTCCCTGCAAACGCGCCCTGCTGGCCTGGGAGCAGGGGAAGCGGGAACGGGCGGCGGCGATGACAGAACCGCCGCCGCCCGCCTGACCCGCCGTTACGAGCCTTGGCTCAACGCCTCGGCCATCGCGCGGTCGTGGGCGCCTTGGCCGACGACCAACTGCATCGACTGGCTCGGCATGGCGATGCCCAGCTCGTCGAACCGCTTCTTCATGCTCAGATTGAAGGCGCGGGCCACCCCGGCCTGCTTGGTCGGGCGGGTTTTGAATTGGGCCAGAATGTTGATGCCGGTGTCGGACAGCTTGTCCACCCCCATCACCTCCAGCGGGGTCAGGATGTCCATACCCAACCTCCGGTCCTCCTGAACCTCGGCCCCCACCTCCTTCAGCACGGCGATGACGCGGTCGGGATCCTCGCGGTTGGACACCGACACGTTGAAGAGAGCGATGGAGAAATCCTTGCTCATGTTCTTCACCGTGGTGACGGCGCTGAAGGGCACGGAATGCACCGCCCCGGCGCCGTCGCGCAGCCGGATCGAGCGGATGGAGATGGCCTCCACCGTCCCGGAATGACCGCCGCCGACATCCACCGAATCGCCGACCGACACCGTGTCTTCAAACAGAATGAACAGGCCGGTGATGATGTCCTTGACCAGACTTTGCGAGCCAAAACCGATGGCCAAGCCGACGACGCCGGCGCCGGCCAGCAGCGGCGCGATGTTGACGCCCAACTCCGACAGGGTGATGAGCGACACCATCGTCACCAGCAGGATCAGGAAGGCGTTGCGCAGCAGCGGCAGCAGGGTGCGCACCCGCGCGCTGCGTTCGATGCGCGTGCCGTCATGGTCGGTGGAGGTCAGGAAATGCTCGATCAAGGCGCTGACCACCTCCCACGCCACGACCGCGCCGGACAGCAGCAGGCTGATGGACAGCACGCTGCCGACGATGTGGCGGCCCAGCGCCGACTCGGTCCAGGCCAGCGAATCAATGCCCCAGCCATCCAGCACCACGCCCAACGCCACCAGCCAGATCAGCGTCTTGCCAACCCGTTGCAGGATCGGCAGGTAGAAAAAGGTGCGTTCGTAAAGCTGCGGCAGGCTGCCGCGCAGGTCGCGGTTGGCGGTCAGGCTGCGGCGCAGCCCCCGGTTCAGCGCCGTCACCAACAGACGGGCGGCGACCACCGACACAATGGTGATGGCGGTGGCGCGGGCCAGATACTCGAACCCGCCATAGACGTTCAGCACCCAGACGCCCAACGTCACGCTGACATAGGCGATGGCCAGCACATGCCAAATGTCGGCGAAGCGCCGCCGGGCGGAACGCAGGACCGCGCCCTGCCCCTCGGACTCGCGCTCCGCCGTCGCGTCGGGGTCGCCGTCGCCCGACAGCGGGTTGCCGTGCATCCAGGCGGCGACGCTGGCGCGGTTTTGCAGGATCAGGACGATCAACATCCCGGCGATCAAGACGCCCAACAGCTTCAGCAACGCGCCATAAGCGCCCAGCGGCAGCCCCAGCACATAGGCCCCTTCGGCGAGGAAATAGCCATAGACGGCGGCGGCGATCAGACGGCGGATCCAGACATAGGCCCGGCGCGCGCCCGCCTCGCCCGCGCGGATCAACCGCAGATGCGGCGCGCCCGGCGCCACCAGCATGCCAACCACGATCAACAGCGCCTGCACGATGACCGAGGCGTTGATGACGGCCAGCACCACCAGCCGCACCCGCGTCCCCGGCTCCGTCACCGACAGCACGGTGTAGGCGATGACGATGAAGGCGACGATGGGAACCAGCTCCAGCGCGGCCCGCGCCAACAGCCTTGGAATCCGCATCAACGGCGAGGGCACGACCCGCGCCGCCAGCGCCCGATGCGGACGACCCAGCAGCCACCAGATCCCCCAGGCCGTCGTCCCGCCGACGCCAAGGATCAGCAGCAGCTCATAGCCGATCTGCGACCAGCGGTCACGGGCCGAGGAATCCTCCATCTGCCGGTTGATCCAGGCGACCGTGCCCGGCAGATCGGCGAAGATGTCGCCCACCTGGACCAGTTGGCGGCTGACCACATCCATATGATCGGCCAGAAAGCCCAACGCGCGGGCGCCCAGCGTTTGCGGCAGCGAGGCTTCCGGTTCCGGCGGCTTGGCCGGGGTCAGGCCCTTTTGCGCGGCGACCAGGGCGCGGAGCTGCTCGACCAGCTTGGCCCGCGCCTCGGGGTTTTCCAGGGTGGAGGCCATCGCCTCCAACTGTTGGATCGTCGGCTCCCCCGCCGCGACCGCGCCAGCGGGGGCGGTCGCGGCGGGAGCCGCCGGGACCGGGGCCACCGCAGCGCCGCCGCCCGCCGCCGGAGCGGCGGCGGTGACGGGGCCAGCCAAAGCCAGCGTCAGAAAAGCCAGCGCGCCGAACAGGCGGGCCAACCCGCGCCGACACGTTGCGGGCGTTGCGAACCGATCCATCAAACCATCACTCAAAACTGCCAAAACGGAATCCGCCGAAGGTAGTCGCCCTGTTCCCGCTTGCCAACCCGCCGGGCGGATCCTTTTTATGATCCAATCGCTTTTCAGATCGCCCGCCGCATCTTTGTCCCCGCGCCCCTTTGTCTTAAGGACACGCCATGGCCGACACGCCCGACGACGCCCCCGACCTGGAGCAGGACGGGGCCATCCGCCCCAAGCTGATCGCGACCAAGGAGCAATGGGCGCGCGACGGGCGCGGGCTGACCGGCGCCTCAAGCGAGACAACCCCGCGCGACCGCCTGCCCCCCGGCCAACGGCTGGTGGAGGATTGGCCGGTGCTCGACCTCGGCATCACGCCCAAGGTCAGCGCGGACAATTGGTCGCTGGCCGTCGATGGGCTGGTCGAACAGCCGCTGTCCTGGCGCTGGGCCGATCTCCAGGCGCAGCCGCAGACCACCGCCCAATCGGACATTCATTGCGTCACCACCTGGTCACGCTACGACAACCAATGGCGGGGGGTGAGCGCCCGCGATCTGCTGGCTCTGGCCCGGCCACGGCCCGAGGCGCGCTTCGTCGTCTTCCACTCCTTCGACGGTTACACCACCAACGTGGCGCTGGCCGATTTCGCCGAGGACGGCGTGCTTCTGGCCACCCATTGGCAGGGCCAACCGATCAGCCTCGACCATGGCGGGCCGGTGCGCATCGTCCTGCCCAAGCTGTATTTCTGGAAAAGCGCCAAATGGGTGAAGCGCGTTGAGCTGCTGGCCGACGACCATCCCGGCTTTTGGGAGGTTCGCGGCTATCACAACCACGCCGACCCTTGGACCGAGGAACGCTACTCCGATTGACGCGCCTCGCCCCGCTTTCTGTGGCGACGGGTGTTGCCGGATCATCCGGTTCAGGGTAGAGAGTGGGGAACAACGAGGTTAGGTCCGCGTAGCTCAGCAGGATAGAGCACAGGATTCCTAAGTATGAATTGGGCGCTGCGTTCGGAAACGACGCAGTGGATCCGCTCAAAGTCGGGGAACGCTGCGGCGCGCTTGCGTCATGCCGATCCCGAGCCAAGCCCCTGCGAGGGGGAAGGTGTAGAGACTGGACGGGCGGCGCCTACGGGCCTTCGGGCCTAGGGCGAAGGGACAGTCCAGACCACGAACGCCCCACAAGGGCGGCGGCGAAAGCCGAAGTGGGATGAATCCTGGGGCCGTGGGTTCGAATCCCGCCGCGGACACCACCTCGTTGTTTTCCTCTTCCAAAAAGATGCAAAAGCCCGCCAGTGGGCGCGCCCATGCGTCTTGCGTGTCAAAATGCAACGCGCCCGCCGGGTCTTTGCATTTTGACACAGGCCGACGCCCCGTCGGCGCCCGGCCCGTCGGTCACATCTGGCCTTCCTGCGCCAGCTTTCCGACGCCGGAGTTCTTTTTCATCACCATCTCCGTCGCGGTTTTGACGTCGGGCGCGGCCACCGCCCAGCGGCCCGTCGCTCCGTTTTTCCCGTCCGCCAGCAGCCACAGCCGATCCTTGTCGGCGTAACGTTCGATCAGCACGTCATAGACCCGGACGCAGGTGGTTCGGGTGGTCCGCAACCGCTCCTCCGCCGCCGCGATCTCCTCCCGCCGGGCGCGCAGAACCTCTTCAGCCTTGCTCAGCGCGATTTCCTCCTGGCGAATCGAGTGGCGGACGGTGGTCAGATCGCGTTCCAGGGTCGCGTGCTTCTTGATCAGCCAGGAATAGCGCCGCCGCACCCCCAAAATATGGCGGGCGGCGCGCAAAACCGACGCGCCGATCCACATCAGGCAGGCCAGCAGCAACACGCCGACCACGCCCAACGCCATCACCTCGTTCGCCGCGTTCGCGCCTCCTGAGAAGCCCGTCATCACGCCACCACCTCCTTGATTGGAAATTCCTTGATTGATCGGGACAAGCTCCGTTGAAACCCGCTGTCCTGCGCCGCCTTCAGCAGGACCGGATCGCGCAGGGCGACGAACAGCAGGCTGGACCGCCCGGGCAAGCGACGCTCGTCCGGCTCCTTGCCCAAAACGCCGCCCTCGCCGATGCGGCTGAGAAACAAAACGGCGGTCAAAAGATCTGTGAACAAAGGCTTTCCTTTTAGAACATCCTCCCGCGTCAAAATCGCGTAGAGATAATCCCGGATGAAAAGCAGGTATTTTTCCCGTATTCCGCCGAGAATTTGCGCCATTTCATCGGCGCTGTCGATTTTACCAACGATTTTTTGCTTCTTGTAACCTTCGGAAAATGCGCTTTTTGCCAGTTTCGAATAATAGCACATCAGACCGCGCTGGACGGAATGCTTGAAACGATATTCAATCAGCAGGGCGGCCAGCGCCGATTCCAGCATGATCTCCTCATCCGACAGCGCGTCGGGCAGATCGGTGAGACGCTCCAGATACGGGGCGAGTTGGCTGGGATGGGTCAAACCCGGCCCCTCCGCGCCGAAACGGGTCGGCAGTTCCGCCAGACTCCGGCGCACGCGCAGCTTTTCCTGCAACAGCGGGTTGCCCCGCGACAGGCCAAACCGCATCAGCCCCAGCGACCAGCGCTCGCCACGGGTCAACGGCGGCAGCGCGCCGAAATCCAGCGCCGCGCCGTGCAACGGCTCCTCCAACATTTCATCGGCCCCGCCGACAACGGCGAGGGCCTCTTTCAGGATCGCGGTCGGCATGATCCTTGCTG
The DNA here is from genome assembly GCF_003590795.1 of Azospirillum cavernae. GTDB lineage: Bacteria > Pseudomonadota > Alphaproteobacteria > Azospirillales > Azospirillaceae > Azospirillum > Azospirillum cavernae. Next base: position 917,763 of record NZ_QYUL01000002.1, on the reverse strand, counting down.
CTCTTTCCTGGCTTTCCAGAAACACAGCAAGCGCTGTGCCAGGAGGGCGCATCGCTTCGGACACGAAGGCTCAGAACAAGGAGGCTCGGGATGACCACCGCATTGACGTCGTTTCTGCCCGCCGCCGCCGCGTTGGGCGTGGTGGCGCAACTGGCTTTTTGGGGCGTGCGGCGCGGTTGGACCGGCCTGATCGGCATCAACCGCCTGCGCCGGGACCTGACGCCGCTGCACGACCAGTGGGTCGCGGAAAACGAAATCTACAAGGATTTGCGCGGTCGAATCGAAGAGACGCACCACCAAATCGGCGTGCTGGACGACCGGCTGGTGCAGATCGGGCGCGACATCTCCAAGTTGGAACGGACCCCGCCGATCTTCGTCCACACGCTGGGCCAACCCGGCTCCAGCGTGCGCCCCTTCCATGGCGAGGTGATGTTCGACAGTCTGGCCGCCCGCGCCGCCGGGCGGGCGGTCAGCCCGGCCTGGCACTACGCCAACCAACTGGTGGTCTACGCCTCCGACATCGATTCCGCCCGGCGCGAGGTGGAGCGGGTTTTCCCGGAAAAGGCCGGCTACACCCGCAGCCTGTCGACGGGCACGGTTCGCGCCGCCGCCGTTCACTGAGCCGTTTGGCGACGACCAAGCCTTTCGCCGGTGGAGCGGGTCGGGTAAGCTGGCCTTCCCTCCGTCGCGGTCGCTCCCCACCATGCAAGTGTATCTGCCGATCGCCGAAATGTCGGTCAACGCGCTCCTTGTGCTGGGCATGGGGGGGCTGATCGGCTTTCTGTCCGGCATGTTCGGGGTGGGCGGCGGTTTTCTGATGACGCCGTTGCTGATTTTCATCGGCGTTCCCCCCGCCGTCGCCGTCGGCACCCAGGCCAATCAGTTGGTCGCCGCCAGCCTGTCGGGCGTTCTGGCCCATTGGCGGCGCGGCAACGTCGACGTGAAGCTGGGGGTGGTGATGCTGATTGGCGGCGTCATCGGCACCGGCATCGGCGTGTGGATCTTCGGCGTTCTTCAGCGCTTGGGCCAGATCGACATCGCCATCACCCTGTCCTACGTGTTTTTCCTGGGCACCATCGGCGGGATGATGATGCTGGAAAGCAGCCGGGCCATCATCCGCCGCCGCTCCCCCACCGCCAAACGCGGCAAGCTGCACCGCCACATCTGGCTGCACGGCCTGCCCTTCAAGATGCGGTTCCATCGCTCAAAACTTTACATCTCCGCCCTGCTTCCGGCGGGCATCGGGGTGGTCGGCGGGATTCTGGTGGCGATCATGGGCATCGGCGGCGGCTTTCTGCTGGTCCCGGCGATGATCTATCTGCTGAACATGCCCGCCGGTCTGGTCGCCGGAACCTCGCTGTTCCAAATCATCTTCACCACGGCGGCGGCCACGCTGCTGCAAGCGGCGACCAACCACACGGTGGACGCCATGCTGGCGCTGCTGCTGCTGGTCGGCGGGGTCGTCGGCGCGCAGTTCGGCACCAAGGTCGGCAGCCGCATTCCCGGCGAACAGGCCCGCCTGATGCTGGCCACCATCGTCGTCGGGGTGGCGCTGAAGCTGGCCTGGGATTTGTTCGCCCCGCCGCTGGACATCTACACCCTCAGCATGGGAATCGCCTGATGCGTTGGCCAACGCGCAGGGGCGTCGTCCGGGGCGTCGTCCAGGGGCTGGCGGCGTTGGCCGGGCTGGGGTTGGGCGTGACCTTCGCGGCGACGGTCTGGGCGCAACAGATGGTCGCCGACCTGTCGAGCCATTTGATCGCCATCACCACCGGCTTCACCGGCACCGAGGTCGTGCTGTTCGGCGCCACCGATGGGGTGGGCGACGTCGCCATCATCGTCAACGGCCCACGCCTGCCCGCCATCGTCCGCCGCAAGGAGCGGGTGCTCGGCATGTGGATGAACACGGACAGCGTCCGGTTTTCCCAAGCCCCCAGCTATCACAGCGTGGCCGCCAGCCGCCCGCTCGACCAGATCGTCGCCAAGACGGCGTTGGAGCGCCAGCAGATCGGCGCGCCGCAGCTTCAGCTTGACCCGCAGGAAAATCTGGATCCGCAGGAGTTGGCGGCGTTCCGCGCCGCGCTGATCCGCAACAAGCAGCGGGCGGGGCTGTATGGGACCAACGTCGGCGCCGTGTCTTTTCTGGGCGAGCGGCTGTTCCGCACCAACATTTATTTCCCGGCCAACGTCCCGACCGGGCTGTACAATGTCGAAGCGCTGCTGATCCGCGACGGCGAGGTGGTCAGCGCCCAAACCACGCCGCTGGTGGTGTCGAAGGTCGGCTTCAGCGCCGAGGTCTACGACATGGCCCGCTACCGCCCGATCACCTATGGCGTGCTGGCGGTGCTGGGCGCGGTGGCGGCGGGTTGGGCGGCGGGCGCCGCCTTCCGCCGGGTGTAGAACAGGCTGCCAGGGAGGAGAGAACCGATGACCGAAGCAACCGAATCCACGCCGCCGGACGCCGCCGCCAAGCCGGTGCGCATCTTCCTGGTCGTCGCCGACGACAGCCCGGAATTGAAGGTGGCCCTGCGTTACGCCTGCCTGCGCGCCCGCAAATCGGGCGGCAAGGTCGCCCTGCTGACCGTCATTGAAAAGGAAGAGATGCAGCATTGGCTGGCGGTGGAAAACCTGATCCGTGAGGAAAAGCGCGACGAGGCGGAACGCAAGCTCCAAAAGCTGGCGCGCGAGGTCATCCAACTGACCGGCTCCCTGCCCGCGCTCTACGTCCGCGAGGGCAACCGCCACGAAGAGGTGCTGGCCCTGATCGCCGAGGAGCCGAGCATCTCCATCCTGGTGCTGGCCGCCGACACCGACCCGGAAGGGCCGGGGCCGTTGATCTCCTATTACACCGGGCGCGGCCTGTCGCGCCTGCGCATCCCGCTGACCATCGTGCCCGGCGGCCTGAGCAGCGAGGCGCTGGACGCGATCACGTAAGGATCGGCGCGGCGGCGGCGGTCGGCGGGCGGAGCTGAAGCTCAAAGACCTCCAGCGGCTCGACCAGCCCCTTGACCACATGCGGGCCGATGCTGTCCAGCCGGTGACGCCCGCCGGGGGGAACCAGCGCCGCGAAGTCGGCGGAGGTCAACACGGTGCGGTCAAGCCGCCCGCACAACCCCTCGATCCGACTGACCAGATTGACCGCCGGGCCGATCACGGTGAAGTCCAGCCGCTCGGTCGAGCCGATGTTGCCGTACATCACCTCGCCAATGTGCAGGGCGACGCCGCAACGCAGGGTCGGCTGCCCCCAGGCGGCGCGCTCGGCGTTCTGACCGCTCATCGTCGTCAGGGCGTCGGTCGCCGCCGACAGCGCCTTGATCGCGGCGGCGGACCCGGTTTCATCCTCCGGCGTCAGCGGGAAGATCGCCAGCATGGCGTCGCCGATGAATTTCAAGATTTCGCCGCCATGGCGCTCCACCGCGTCGCCCATCGACTCGAAATAGCCGTTCAGCAGGGCGATCAACTCCTCGCGCGGCAGACGGTCGGCCAGCGGGGTGAAGCCGCGCAGGTCGCAGTACCACAGCACGGCGCGGACGTTCTCCCCGGTGCCGCGCCGGATGTCGCCCGACAAAATCCGCTCCCCGGTCTTGCGCCCGACATAGGTGTCGAGCACGGTCGCCGCCAGCCGCCGCAGCGCCAGCGTTTCCAGAACCGCGCCCAAGGCGGGCAGCAACCCGTCGAGCAGCGCCAGATCGGCGACGGAAAAACCGCCCCGCCGTTCGGTGGAAAAGCTGATGGCGTTGCGCCGCCCGCCAGCGAACAGCACCGCCATCGCCGCGTAATCGGTGGCCCCCTGCCGGGCCAAATCACCCAGAACCGGATAGGGCCACGGCGCGCTCATCCGTTCCAGCCGATAGCGCAGCCCTTGCGCGCCATCCTCGACCAGCGTGGCGAAGGGGCTTTTCAAATAGGTTTCGCTCTGCTCGTCGCCATGGTTGGCGATCACCGTCCGCACCGGGTCGCCGTTGTCGCGCCAAAAATAGATCATCGAGCGGATTTGCGGGTGCAGCAGTTGCAGAACCAGCACGCTGCGCGCCAGCGGCAAGCCGATGGCGTTCAAGCGGCGCCCGAACTCATCGACCAGCGTTTCGGCGTCGGGGGCTTGACGCCCCTCCTGCAACAGCCAATCGACCACCGCCCCGCAGTTGTGCGTCTCCGCAACGGGAGCGTTCGGCAAGGCGGCGGGGGGGAGCGCTTGGTCGAAAGTCATCGGCACCACGGGCGGTCAGAGCGACAAAGACGAAATCGGACCAATCTGGTGCTTGATCCCGGCGGGGATTCTGCCCAAATTTCGGAAACGCCGCTAGGTCCAGTTCGGCGTCGATGGAGGATAGCACCATGTTCATTCAAACCGAGCAGACGCCCAACCCGGCGACTCTCAAGTTTCTGCCGGGGCGTGACGTGCTCGGACGCGGCACCGCCGATTTCACCGACGCGGCGGACGCCGCCCGGTCGCCGCTGGCCCAGCGCCTGTTCGAGATCGACGGCGTGGTCGGCATCTTCCTGGGCGCCGATTTCGTCACCATCACCAAGACCGACGCCAAGGAATGGTTCCTGCTGAAGCCGTCGATCCTCGGCGTCATCATGGAGCATTTTACCGCCGACCGCCCGGTTCTTCTGAGCGACGCCGGGGACGGCCACGCCGCCAGCGCCAACGGCGACGACGACGAGATCGTCGAACAGATCAAGGAGTTGCTCGACACCCGCGTCCGCCCGTCGGTGGCGCAGGATGGCGGCGACATCACCTTCCAGGGGTTCGAGAAGGGCGTGGTCTATCTGGCGATGAAGGGATCCTGCTCCGGCTGCCCCAGCTCGACCGCGACGCTGAAGCACGGCATCGAAAACATGCTGCGCCACTACATCCCCGAGGTGCTCGAGGTTCGCGCGGTTCAGTAAGGACCGTCGCCGGAACTGGGGGCGCGGCGTCGCGTCCCTGGTTCGACCTTATTCTGGAATCAGGAACTGCACGCCCAACCAGCGCCAGCGCCCATCCGGGGCGGGCAGCGTGCAATTGACCCGCGCGCGGCCCGGCGGGAAGGCGTCCTTGATGCGGACCTCGACCCGGTCGTCGGAAATCCGCTCCAACGCGGTGCGGCCCTGGCCCGCCGCGAAACAGGCCAGCTTGCTGCTGTCGCCGACGCTGTCGCTGATGGTGAAGCCCAAGGGCGGCGGGTTGACGGTCAACAGCGGATCGTCCGGCGTCAGATCCGACACCGGCAACGGCAGCGCGTTCGCCGCCAATTGGAAGCGGTCAACGCTGCCATAGGTCTCGTTCATCAGGAAACGCGGCAGGCCAAACGGGTCGGCCTGGGGGTGCAGCACGCCCGATTGCTGGCCGAAAGCGGCGACGAAGCCCTGTTCGGCCACCACCTTGCGCACCGCCAGCGAATATTCCCCCTGCGGGTAGGCCAAGATGGTTGGGCGCTGGCCCAATTCGGCCTGGAAACGGTCGGACATGCGGCGCAGCTCCGCCGCGACCTCCGCCGCCGTGCGCGGCACCAGCGATTGGGTGGAGCCGCCCAGACCGCCGATGGTGACGCCCGCCGCCGCCATCTGGCGGATTTCCGACCAGGTCATGTGGGCGGGCGACCCGCGATCCACCGCGTCGGTGGCGACGAACAGGGTGAAGGGCAGACCGGCGGCCTTCAGCCGGGGCCACGCTTCGGTGTAGGCGGAGCGGCTGGCCTCGTCGATGGTGATGGCGACGGCGCGGTCGGGCAATGGCTTGCCGGTGCGCAGCGCCTCCAAAATCCGGGGAAGCGGCAGAACCTCGTAATCGCCGTCGGTCAACTCGTCGAGGTGCGACTCGAACTGGTCGAGGCGGATGCTGAGCGACGGGTTTTGATCCTCGCCGAAGCGGTCATAGGCGAAGACCACCGCGCTGTTGCCGGTCGGCGCCTCCGCCGCCGCAGCCATGCGCGACGTCGGGACCACAGAGGCCCAAACGGTCAAGGCGGCGGTGACGAGCACCCGAACGGCGCGGCGGAACGGCATGACGGCCCATGGCAGAGGACGCCCGGATTGAAGCCCGGATCAAGGCAAGAGATGTGCCATAATCCCCGCCGTCCAAACAAGTTAACAACGGCGGTTTCCCGCAAAGGGCTGGATTGCGATGCGCGCGTGCAACAATCCGTCCGCGCTTCACCCCAATCCAAATCCTCGGTCCCCAGCGCCTCACATCATCCGACCGCCGATGGCGGCGTCGGTCAGCAGCGGGTAGCGTTCCGGGTCTGGCAACTGGTAATGCCACCATTCCGTGGCGTAATGGTCCCAGCCCGCCGCGCTCATCACCCCCAACAGCAGGGCGCGGTTGCGCTGCTGGTCGGTGGTCAGATCGGTGCGGCCATGGTGGGAGCGTTCGGTCATCGCGTCGAAGCCGGTCCCCATGTCCAGCGGCTGGCCCGACGAATCCACCAGCGTCAGATCGATGGCGACGCCGCGCGTGTGGTTGGATCCCAACCGGGGATCGGCGATGTAGGCGGGATCGGGAAAGGCGTGCCAAAGCCGCCATTGCGCCTCGGCGGGGCGGAAGGCATCGTAGACCCGGAACCGGCAGCCGACGCCGCGCGCCAGCGCGATGGCGGGGCGCAAACGGGCGGCGGCGTCGGGGTGCAGCAGGCACACCGGGGCGCGGTAGATCGGCGCGCCGGACAAATTGTCCGCCGTGGCGTAAAGAAGGTCCAAGTCGACGTCGTACGCCGGTGGCGCGATCTCGATCAGCATGGTGCGTAAAACCGTTTGAGTGCGAATGGGAGGGCGGAAGAGTGCTGTCTAGCACGGGCGTGGCCCGGCGATGAAGATTCTGGGACTGGACACGGCGACGTCGGGCTGCTCAGCGGCGCTGTGGGATGACGACACGCGGGATGACGGCGTGCCGGGCGGGCGCGTGATCGTCCAACGCAGCGCGCCCATGGCGCGCGGTCAGGCCGAGGTTCTGGCGCCAATGGCGCAAGCGGTGCTGGCCGAGGCGGGCGTCGCCTTCGCCGCGTTGGACCGGATCGCGGTGACGGTCGGGCCGGGGGCTTTCACCGGCCTGCGCATCGCGCTGGCGGCGGCGCGCGGCTTCGCCCTGGCCCATGACACGCCGGTGGTCGGCGTCACCAGCTTCGAGGCCATCGCCCACGGCCTGCCCGAGGCGGAGCGCGCCGGGCGGGCCGTGCTGGTCGCGGTGGACAGCCGTCGGGCCGAACCCTTTTTGCAGCTCTTCGCCCCCGATCTGACGCCCATCGGCGATCCGGCGATGCTGGAACCGACCGCGATCGCGGCTTGGCTGGATGGTCTGTGGCCCTCCGGCCCGCTGCTGGTCGCGGGCGACGGGGCTGGGCTGCTGCGCGCGCCGCTGGACCGACGGGCGGATCTGACCTTCGCCAACGGCGACGGCATCCCCGACGCCGCCGTGGTCGCCCGGCTGGGGGCGACGCGCCCGGTGGGCGGCCCGGTCGATCCCTTTTACCTGCGTCCCCCCGACGTCAGCCTGCCGAAGGCCAAAGCGTGACCGCGTCGGACCGCGACGAGAGGCCCGGCGAGGAACGCGGCGGTGTCCATCTGCAAACCGCCGGCCCTCTGGACGCCGAAATTCTCGCCGCCCTGCAAAGCGCCTGCTTCCCCGAAGAGCCGTGGGACGCCGGGTCCATCGCCAGCCTGTGCGCCCCGCCGGAGGGCTTCGCCCTGCTGGCCCTGCGCGGGGACGAGCCGGTCGGCTTCGTCCTGGCCCGCGCGGCGGCGGGCGAGGGGGAGATTCTGGTCATCGGCGTGCTGCCCGCCGAACGGCGTTCGGGCGTTGGCCGACGGCTGGTCGAAGCGACGTTGGCCCACGCGCGACAACTCGACGCCGAGGCGTTGTTTCTTGAAGTCGCCGAAGACAACGGGGCGGCGCGGACTCTCTACATGGCCAACGACTTTTTTTCGGTTGGCCGACGCCCCGGCTACTACAAAAGACCAAGCGGCCCGGTCGCCGCGCTGGTCCTGCGCCACACCATCCGCAAGGTGTAATGGCTAATTTTTGCGCACCCGCAGACGGTGAACGCTCCCGTCACCCTCCGTCGGCTCCAAATCCAGAGACAGAATGCTGTGCCCCAGTTCCGCCAAGGAACGGGGAACATTTTCCAAGGGTTCGCCAGCGTTCAGGCGGACTTCAAGGGTCTGGCCAACCGCCATCCGCTCCACCATCAACTTGGTTTTGACGAAGGTCAATGGACAGACCTCGCTGGTGATGTCGATAAACAAGTCGGTGGAGATTTTTTGGCTCACTGCTTCCTCTTTATGAGCAAAGGATGGATATTGCACCTTGGGAAAAACCTCTTTATATGGAGAGGAACGAATGCTGTGGAGCAAGCTTACATGACCACCGGGTCCCCTTCCAACGCGCTGTTGTCTCTGACCACAGAGATCGTTGCGGCGCATGTCTCCAACAATACAGTGGCTCTGAGCGATCTTCCGACCTTGATCGAACAGGTCTACAAGTCGCTGGCCAACGTCGGCAACGAGCCGGTGGTGACGGAAGAGCGCCCGCAGCCCGCCGTTCCCATCAAGAAGTCGGTGACGCCCGATTACATCGTGTGTCTGGAAGACGGCAAGAAGCTGAAAATGCTCAAGCGCCATCTGAAGACCGCCTACAACATGTCGCCGGAAGAATACCGCGACCGCTGGGGTTTGCCGGCCGATTACCCGATGGTCGCGCCGAACTACGCCCGCCAGCGCAGCTCGCTGGCCAAGCAGATCGGTTTGGGCACGCGCGCCCGTCGCGGCGCGGTCTGAGCCTGTCCCACTGGGACCTGATGGGCCTCGACGGTCACATCGACGCTGCCGTTTTGGACAATGTCGGTTGACCGTCGCCCGTCGCTCTGTGTTATGCCTTGCGATGCGTGCGCGCTCTGCCCCTCGCATCCGGTCTCTTGCTCCCGGTGACGGTGGGTTGCGGCGCGCGGCATCGTCGCGAACCACGGCAGCGAACCCTCGATATGGCTGATACGAGCGTGGACCAGGGCGAGTCGTCCGAGCTTCGGATGGGATCCCTGGAAGTGCGGCTGGCCGAGACCGCCGCTGAGATCGACTGGGCGCAGGCGCTGCGTTACCGGGTCTTTTACGATGAAATGGCGGCCATCCCGACGGACGCGATGAAGGCGCAGTTGCGCGACTTCGACGCTTTCGACGCGCTGTGCGACCATTTGCTGGTGATCGACCACGCGCGCGGCAACGGCCCCGACATGGTGGTCGGCACCTACCGGCTGATCCGCCGCCCCGTCGCCGAAAAGGCCGGTTGCTTCTATTCCAGCGACGAATACGACATCAGCCCGCTGCTCAACTACCCCGGCGAAGTCCTGGAGTTGGGGCGCTCCTGCGTGGACGCCGGATACCGCACGCGCGGCAGCATGCAATTGCTGTGGCGCGGCATCGCCGCCTATGTGTTCCAGCACAACATCGCCCTGATGTTCGGCTGCGCCAGCCTGCCCGGCACCGACCCCGCCGCGCTGGCCGAGCCGCTGGCCTATCTCCATCACCATCATCTGGCCCCGCCGGAGCTTCGCGCCACCGCGCTGCCCGACCGTTACGTCTCGATGAATTTGATGGAGAAGGATCAGATCGACCCGCGCCGCGCCCTGAACGTGCTGCCGCCGCTCATCAAGGGTTATCTGCGGCTGGGTGGTTTCATCGGCGACGGGGTGGTGATCGACCACCAGTTCAACACCACCGACGTCTGCATCGTGGTGAAGACCGACCTCATCACCGACAAATATTTCAAACATTACGAGCGTCGCAGCCGCGACAGCCAACCCGGCTGACAGGAACCATGACGGACACCGCACGCGCGTTGGGATCGGTCGGGCGCGGCGCGCTCCGTCTGACGGTTTATCTTTTGTGGACGCTGTTGCTGATTCCGGTTCAGGCGTTGGCGGTGGCCCTGCGCTGGCCGTTGCGCCATCGCCTGCCGGTCTTCTACCACCGCCAATGCGCCCGTCTGCTGGGTCTGGATCTGGTGGTGCGCGGCCAACAGGCGGCGGGAGCGGCGGCAGGGCCGGTGCTGTTCGTCTCCAACCATTCCTCCTACCTCGACATCACCGTGCTGGGCGCGCTGATCCCCGGCTCCTTCATCGCCAAGACCGAGGTGGCGGGCTGGCCCTTTTTCGGGCTGCTGGCCAAGCTGCAACGCACCGTCTTCGTCGAGCGCAAGGCGCGGTCGGAGGTTGGCAAGCAGCGCGACGACATCGGCGCCCGCCTGGACGCGGGCGACAGCCTGATCCTGTTCCCCGAAGGCACGTCGAGCGACGGCAACCGCACCCTGCCCTTCAAGACCGCCTTGTTCGCCGTCGCCGCCCGCCGGATCGGCGACCGGCCCTTGACCGTGCAGCCGGTCAGCGTCACGCCGACGCGGCTGGACGGCATCCCGATGGGCATCGCCTTCCGCCCCTTTTACGCTTGGTACGGCGACATGGACCTCGCCCCGCACCTGTGGCAGGTCTTCCAGTTGGGCGGCATGACGGTGGAAATAGACTTTCACCCGCCCGTCACCATCGACGACTTCTCCAGCCGCAAGGCGCTGGCCGAGCATTGCCAACGGGTGATCTCCGAAGGCGTCGCCCGCGCCGTGTCGGGCCGCCCGGCCCCCACCGCCGCCGCCGCCGCAACCACCCCGGCCCCCGTCGCGCCCTGAATGTGCGGCGGCGATTGTGCGGCGGCGATTGTGCGGCGGCGTTGCGTTTCCGTTGCAGGAACGCTTGAATCCGGCGCGACGCTCGCCTATAAACACCGGGCGCGCGGGTGTAGCTCAATGGTAGAGCAGAAGCTTCCCAAGCTTACGACGAGGGTTCGATTCCCTTCACCCGCTCCAACGCGCGCACCGCTGCAAAATCAGTCGTTTGTCCCGCAGTGAAGAGTGCCGCGACCGTCCCGAAATCGTCCGAATCACGCTGTTTGTCACAGTTTTGGCACAGTGTCGGCGATTGGGTGACGCCAAACATCAAAAAGCATTGTGGGCGTTGGCGGCTCCCCGTCCAATGGGCGGGTTGAAAACTCTTTCGCACAGACGTTGGCGCGACAGGGCGCCAGCCGAGACGGGGGACTGCCGCGATGCCGTCGCTTCTGCTTTCGACGATCCCAAGACCCGTTCAAAATCGAAACGGAACCTGGGAGTATTCGCGCCAAACGGGCAGCGACATCGTCGAGTTTGGAACGGTGCGCGGCTGCGATGTGGCCTTGCCGCCCCACTTTCATGACGACGATCAGGTGACGTTCGTCTTGTCGGGACGCCGCCGCTTTGTCATCCGCGATGAGGTGGTCACGCTGTCTTCCGGTCAGGGCGCGCGCATCCCTGCGGGAACGCCCCACCGCTCGCTGTCCGAACCGTACGACGTCGCTTGCGTCAATCTGTATCTGCCGCCGGGCGCGCACGCCGCGCCGGATTTGATGGACAGCATGGCTCGTCATTGGCGCGGCAAGGGGCGTTTCGACTGGCGCGATCTGAGAGCCATGGTCGAAGACCATCGGTGTGTTGCGGCGCGCAGCCCGCGCCCGACGACCGAACGCACAACGACCGAACGGCTGGGCGGCGAGGCCTGGGAAAGCGTCCGGCAAGCGGCGCAACGGGTCGGCCTGAGCCGCGAGGGCTACACCCGTCGCTTCAAACGGGATTGCGGCCTGCCGCCGCACGCCTTCTGGCTGTTGGAGAAACTGAACGACGCGCGTCGGCTGCTCCGGGCGGGGGACTCCATCGCCGGGGTCGCCGCCGAAACCGGCTTCGCCGACCAAAGCCATCTGGGCCGCTGCTTTCGACGCGCCTTCGGCGTGACCCCGGGGCGGTATCGGGCGGGGTAGGTCACATCCGTTCCAGACCGCCATCGCCCAAGCTTGCTATCCATCCGCCCAGAAGCGCCGCAGGGAATGGTTCCGCTGCGAATCGGCGCGTAGCTGGGGAGATCGCGGCATGACGTCCGCTGTGTCGGTGTTTTCCTATCTTTTGGTGGTCGGCGCCGGGGCGAGCGTCGCGTTGCAACAGGTCTTGAACGCAAATCTGCGCACGGAACTGGGGTCGCCCTGGTGGGCGGGCTTCGTGAGTTATTGCGTCGGCATGCTGGCGATGTTGGCGGTGGCGCTGACCGCCCCAGGGCCGCCATTGTCCATCCCGCTCGTGGGATCCACGTCCTGGCCGTCCTGGAGCGGGGGGCTTTTCGGCGCGCTGTTCATCAGCGTCGCCATTCTGATGGTCCCTCGCCTTGGTCCGGCGACGGTTCTCGCCTTGATCGTCGTCGGCCAGATGGTCGGCTCGCTCGCCTTCGAGCATTTCGGCCTGTTCGGGCTTTCCCACCACCCGTTGAGCCTCACCCGGTTGGTCGGCGCCGCGTCTCTGATTGTGGGCGTCGTGCTGATCCGTTTGTAGCGGCGGACGCCGACGTTCACCGGGTGGCGCGCAGCCGTTCCTGCGTGAGTTCCAGGTAGCGTCGGGACAGATCGACGCCGACCGACTTCCGACCCAGCAAGCGCGCGGCGACCAGGGTGGTGCCGGTTCCGCAGAAGGGATCCAGGACGATTCCGCCCGGCGGGCAGGTCGCCAGCAGCGGGAGGCGGCACAGGTCGATGGGGTAGGCGGCGAAATGCGCCGCGCGGCCCTGCGTGTCCTCGGGGATGATGTCCCAAACGTCGCCCGGCTTGCTGCCTTTTGGGTGGTATTTGAGGAGGTAGAATCCTTTGTCGAGCAGTTCCTTGGCGCGGCCGGAGAGCTTGACGTTGTCGGAGTGGGTTGTCCGCTGCTGCCCACGGATGACCATGCGGAAATCGGACAGCCGCCCTTCCGCCACATCGGTCAAGATTGTCTCCAGGGCCGCAAAGGCCGCCTCTTTTTCCAAGGGCTGAAGCGATGTCGACAGTTCGATCTGTCTTTTGTAGCGAACCCCGGACACGCCCGTGGCCGACACCACCGCGCCGTTGACGATCTTGGCCGTGCGCGGTTTCGAGCGGATGGCGTCGGCGTCGTAGTAATAGCCCTTTGGCTGTTTGACGAAGTGGAACAGGCTTTCGTGCAGGTTGGCCAGACGGTCCTTGCTGGTGTCCATCCCGCCCTTCAGCTTGTTCCACACCACCTCGTTGCGCAGAATCCAGCCTTGATGGTCGATCAAGGTGAAGGCGACGCGCCACGGCACGCCGACCAGCCCCTTGCCCTGGTAGCTGTCGCCCAAATTAAGCCAGAAGGATCCCTCGGGCTTGAGCGCCCGTTTCACCTCGGCGATGATCGCGGCCAGCGCCGTCACATACTCCCGATGATCGGCCTCCAGCCCCAGGCCGCCCGCCTCATACTCCCGCTTGCCCCAATAGGGCGGCGAGGTCATGACGCAATCGAGGCAATCGTCGGGCAGCGCCCGCAGCACCTCCTTGGCGTCGCCCAGCAGCAGCAGGGGCGACAGCGTCTGACCCGCTTTGTAGTCCATGAAAGCTTGGTCGTGATCCTGTTCGACGATGGCGTTCGGATCCACCTGAAGGCTGAACGGAGGAAGGATCTCCTTAGGCGCTTCTTTAGCCCTTGATCCCCTCATTCATCGCTCGCTTCGCCAATGGGCGGTTAGGATAGCGTCATCGGACGGCGACCGCCATCTTGGACGCTCCGAGCGGCGTCGCGCCGCCAAGGCGCCTGGCGTAGGCTGACTGTCGTGAAATAGGATATTTTTCTTTTTCTATTGAGGTTTAAATTCCTTAAATTTACATTCTCCCCGTTCTCACCAAACGACGGAGCACTCACATGGATGTCTTCAACGTCAAATCCTATGGCGCCACGGGAAATGGTTCGACCGATGACACCGGCGCTGTGAACGCGGCGCGGAACGCGCTGGTGGCCGCTGGCGGCGGCGTTCTGTATTTTCCGGCGGGCATCTACATCCTGAGCCAGAGCATCACGATCGACATGACCGGCCAAAAGGCGGTGTCGATCAAAGGCGATGGCATGGAGGTTTCTGAAATCCGTTTCACCGACGTGGACGGTTTCAAGGCGACCGCCGGGGCTGGCAATTACTGGCTGCGCGCTGGCGGTCAGCAATTCGCCGCGTTTCATGCGTCCGATCTGACCTTGTCCACCACATCGACCAGCAACACCCGGCATGCCCTGTGGTTCGACGGCGGCAGTCTTGTCGGACGACCGATGCCGTCGCCGACCATTTCCCGAGTCGCCTTCCGTGGCGCCACCACGATGGAGGAGGGGTGGTGGACCGGCCTTGTCATCCAGGACGCGTCGAACAGTCACGTCACAGATTGCGAGTTCATTGTCTGCGGGGAGGGTAAATTCAAAGGTCGATCCATCGTCTATTGGACCAGCGCCAGTGGGAAAGACGCCACGGACCACACCATCACAGCCTGCAATTTTGTCTATGGCCATACGGCTGTGTTGGCGACGCAGTACTGCGAAGGCATCTACATGACAAATTGTTCAATTGTTGGTGTGAAATATGGGGTCTATTGGGATTGCGGTGAAAATGGCGCCGAAAGCCTGTTGGCCATGAACAACTGCCACATCAACGCCGCCGTCCGCAACATCCTCACCCGGGGCGTTTATGACAGCAGCATCTCGAACTCTCTGTTCTACAACTTCAACAGCACAGCCGGGAACAGCAATGGTTCGGAGGATTGGATCGCCATCGACATGAACCGCACCGGCTCAACCACCATCACCGGAAACATCATTCGTGGTTGCGGGTCTGCGGCCACCTCGTCGTATGAAAATGGCATCGTCATTCAAAACGCGAACAACGCGGATCGCGGCATGACGATTCTTGGAAACACCGTGGAAAAAATCAAGAACACCGGAATTTGGCTTCAGAACAACACCAGCAAAATCGTCCTAGGCCCAAATGCCTATGCGCAGTGCGCTTCCCCCTTCATCAACAGCGGAACCGGCAATCGCGTCTTGGATTGACCCACGCTGTGGTGACGCTGGGCGTCCACACCTCAGCGTCGCCACGCATCGGCCCCATGGCAAGACTGTGTGTGGGATGGGCGGCGGTCCAATCAAGGACCGCCGCCGCGATCAGGCGGCGCGGATTTTAGCCACGAAGGCCTGGACTTCATTGCGCAGATGGACCGACTGCTCGGTCAAGCTGCGCGACGCGTCCAGGACATTTTGCGCCATCCGCCCGGTTTCGCCCGACGCCATCGTGACGCCGCCAATGTTGGTGGTGACGTCGCGGGTGCCGTCGGCGGCCTGACGGATGTTTTCGGAAATTTCGGCGGTCACGGCGCCTTGCCGCTCCGCCGTGCTGGTGACGGCCAAAATATTGTCGTTGACGGTGGTTATCATCCGCGCGATCTCGCGGATCGCCTCCACCGCCGCGCCGGTGACTTCCTGCATCTGCTGGATCTGCACGCGGATGTCGTCGGTCGCCTTGGCGGTCTGGTTGGCCAGATTCTTGACCTCCGACGCCACGACGACGAAGCCCTTGCCCGCTTCGCCCGCCCGCGCCGCCTCGATGGTGGCGTTCAGCGCCAGCAAATTGGTTTGGCTGGCGATCTGCTGAATGAAGCCGGTGACGTCGCCGATCCGCTGGGCGGCGGCGACCAGCCCCTCCACCGTTTCGTTGGTGCGGTCGATGTGGCCGACCGCCGCCCGAGCGGTGTCGGCGGACAGGGTGATTTGCCGGGTGATCTCGTTGATGGAGAAAACCAGCTCGTCCGCCGCCCCCGCCACCGTCTGCACGTTGGTCGTCGCCTGTTCCGAGGCGGCGGCCACGGCGATGCTCTGGCGGCTGGTTTCCTCGGCGATGCCGGTCAGGGAGACCGCGCTCTCCTCCAGCTCGCCGGCGCCCGACGACACCGCCCCGGCGATGCCCGACAGCGCCGCTTCAAAGCTGTCGGCCAACCGCCCCATCTCCTCGGCGCGGACGGCCACGGCGCGCTCTTCCTGATCGCGCCGCTCCTTTTCCATCTCGGCGACGCGGACGATGTTTTTCTGGAAGATCTGAAGCGCCCGATTGACCTGCCCGATCTCGTCCTTGCGCTCCACCCCGCTGATCGCGAAGGCGTATTCGCCGCCCGCCAGCCGCCCGATGACGGCGACGGTGCGAGCCAAAGGCCGCCCGATCACCATCATGCCGACCAGGCTGAGGATCGAGGCGAGAATGACCAGCGTCACCACGCTGCCCGCCAACGTCCAGTTCTGGATCATCCGGGCGGGTTCGTTGACCTTGTCCAACGGAATGGTGGTCAGCATCCCCCACGGGGTGCCGGTGGCGCCGATGGTGATCGGAATCAGGAAATTCTGCACCGGCCCGCCGATCACCGGATCCTGGGTGATGAAGTCGCTGCGCCGCCCCTCCTTCACCGCGTCAAGGATGCCCGCCAATTCCGGGTCGGACGCCGTCACCGGCTTGCCCAGCGCGTCGGGCTGGTGATAGGCCGCCCAGCTCCCCTGGTACGAAACAAGGCTGATTCGTCCGGTTTCAAAGGGGCGCACCCGCCCCAAGGATTCGGAAAAGCGGTCGAGCGGCAGGCTGAGGCCGACCACGCCGATGACCCGGCGGTCCACGATCACCGGGGCGACCAGGGAGACCATCTGCACCTTGCGGCTGCCGACCATGTACTCATAGGGTTCGGTGACGACGGGTTTGCGCAAATCCTTGGGCCGGAAATAGAAAGCCGAACCCGGATCCCCCGCCTTCGGCTCGTCGAAGGCGCGGACGTCGAGTTGGCCGTTTTCGCGGAACCATTGGGCCAGGAAGCGGCCCTTGCCGTTGCAGCCGATGTCGTCCAGATGGTCGGCGTCGGGATCGATGGCGTTCGGTTCGAACCCGGCCCACAGGCTGAACAGGTCGGGATCGCTTTCGAACATCGCCCGCATGACTTCGTTGTAGGCGGTGCGGTCCGTCACCCAACTGCGGCGCATCATGCCAAAGGCGTTGGCCAGAGCCTCCACCGTCGCCATCGCGCGGTTCAAATCCCCCTGCACCCCGGCGGCGTGGTGTTCCCCCACCTCGCTGCTGTGCTTGAGCGCGAGATCGCCGATGACGCCGCTGTTGACGGTCGACAGCGCGGCCACGCCACCGGCGAAAATGATCGCGAGCATGACCACGACCCACAGAATGAGCTTGCCGGTCAGGCTTCTCGCGCCGTTTGCAATTCGGCTCATCATCACATTGGATTCCACATGTTCCTCAGCCCCCGGATGCGGAGCGCCCGGTCACGCCGGGCGCCCCGCCGTCGCTTGGATCAGGGGCGCTGCATGACGCATTTGGCCTGGACCGGATAAACCACCGCGTCCGGGGCGATGACCTTGACCGGCTTGAAACCGATGTCGGTGCCGTCCACCGGGTATTTCACGCCCTTTTCAACGCGCGACACCACGATGGGCAGCAAGGCCTGATGGTCCTCTTTGCGCATGGCGATGGGGCCGATGTCCGTCTGGATCGTGGTGTTTTCCAGCGCCAGGGCGATGTCGTTGCCCTTGATCGCCCCGCCGCTGGGCTTGATCGTTTCCAGCGCCTTGACCAGCCCCTTCAGGGCGTTGACCGCGTTCGGCTCGACATAAACCGGCAGATGCCCCGTCACCTTCAGGTAATCCTGGGCGAAGGCTCCATCGGTCAGTTCGATGTTGAAGGGGTGGGCGACGTAATGGCCCAACGCCCCCTCGCCCGCGTTGCTGATGTTGCCGACCTGATCGAGGAAGGTGGTGCCGAACCGGACCTTCAACCCGGCGTCGCCCGCCGCCTTCATCAGCAGCAGCAGGTCGTTCGACCAATTGCCGGTCAGCACGGTGTCGGGATTCGCGGCCTTGATTTTGGCGATGAAGGGCGAGAAATCCTGAATGCGGGCGACGTCGTGCAGGACGCTTTCCACCACCTCATACCCGCCCGGCGCGGCGTTGGCCTTGATGCTGGCCTCGACGTCCTGGCCCCAGGAATAGTTCTGGTTGATCGAATAGACGCGCTTGCCCAGCACCCCTTCCTGCTTCATCACGCTGACCAGCGCGCCGATGCGCATCGGCGCGGTCGCGGTGTAGCGGAAGGCGTGGAAGTGGCATTTCTCGCCGGTCAGCTCCATCGCCTCGGCGCCGACGTTGAAGTAGATGACCTCCTTGCCGGGGTTCTTCTTGTTGTACTCCCGGATGTCGTCGGACAATTGCGCGGCGATCAGGGAGGAGGATCCCTGAATCACGATGTTCGCGCCCTCGGCGGCGGCTTGCAGGAATTTTTCCGACGCGCCCGACGGTTTGCCGCCCGAATTGTATTCGGTGAGGATAACCTTCTCGCCGTTGAAGCCGCCCTTGGCGTTCAGCGCGTCCAGCACATAATGCGCGGCGATCAGATAGGGGCGCCCGGTGGACGCCTGCATGCCCGACAGGCTTTCGATCACCGCCACCCGCAGCGGGTCGGCCAGCGCCGCCGAAGGCAGAGCGACAGAAGACAGAGCGGCGAGCGAGGCCACGCCGACGGCGAGCGAGAGAGGGACGCTCTTCAGGGAGGCGGTTTGGAACGGAATGCGCATCGAATCGTCCTTGGTGGGTGGGTTCCCCCGTTGGGTCCGTCGCGCAAGCCGCTGGAACGGTCGATCCGATGTGAAACATCGCCGATCCCCAGAACAGCCACGCCGAACGGTTGAACGGTGGGGTGATGATCGCGAAAGGAGTCGTGAGGCCGACGACGCCCGCGCGCGCCCAGCCCGGCGTCGAACAACGTTCGAGGGGCGGGGCGTCGCAGGACGGCGCGTCAGACGCACAATCTCCATGGCCGGTGGGTGAAACTTGATCGTACGCTTACGAAGAGATGCATACTCCAATATAGTCAACACGCATAAGAGATCGCGTTGTATTGAATTGTTATTATCCGTATGTTGAGTTCGATTTTATGCAATCTTTTGTCGTTCCGCAACCGAGAATCCGAAAATTCTGATGTTTCAACAGCGCAACATTGCGATGATTTGTTTCAAAAAAATGACCGTCCCTCAGCTCCAGAACAGCCTCCGCATTGAACCGTCGGGCTTGGCGCGGGGCGGGACTTCCCCTATCTACAGGCGATGACACGCCCCATCCCCCACACGGTCCCGCCCTCGGTCGCAGACCTGGAGCGCATGGCCGAAGCCGCCCTCGACACCATCCCGGCGGAACTGCTGGCCCCAATCAGCAACCTCGTGATCCATGTCGAGGATTTCCCCGACGAGGAGACGGAGCAGGAGATGGAGCTGGAAAGCCCCTTCGACCTGCTAGGGCTGTATCGCGGGGTGGATCTGACCCGGCAGAGCGTCGCCGACGTACGCGGCGGGCCGGACATGATCTTTCTCTACCGCCGCCCGATCCTTGATTACTGGTGCGAGACGGGGGAGGATTTGGCGGCCATCGTCCGCCATGTGCTGATCCACGAGATCGGCCACCATTTCGGCCATTCCGACGAGGACATGGAGCGGATCGAAGCGATGGAGTGAGGGGCGGTCAACCAGCCCCCTCCAGCACCGCCGCCACCCGCGCGCGCAGGACGGGGACCAGTTCGGCCTCGAACCACGGGTTTTTCGCCAGCCAACCGCTGTTGCGCCAACTCGGGTGCGGCAGGGGCAAAAACTCCGGGCCATAGTCGCGCCACGCCGCCACCGTGTCGGTCATCGTCGCCTTGCGCCGGGCGCCCAGATAGCGCGCCTGGGCGTATTGCCCGACCAGCAGCGTCAACCGAACCCCGGTCAAGGCCGCCAACAGCGGCGGGTGCCACAGCGGCGCGCATTCCGGGCGCGGCGGATAGTCGCCGCCTTTGGGAGAGGTTCCGGGATAGCAAAGCCCCATCGGCACGATGGCGATCCGCGATTCGTCGTAAAAACCCTCGCGCCCCAGCGCCAGCCACGCGCGCAGCCGGTCGCCCGACGGGTCGTTCCACGGAATCCCGCTGGCGTGAACCCGCGCGCCCGGCGCTTGCCCGACGATCAGCAGCCGGGCCGACGCCGCGCCGCGCAGCACCGGGCGGCAACCATGCGGCAACGCCCCGGCGCAACGCGCGCAGGCGCGGACCTCGGCGAACAGGGCGGCCAAATCACTCATGACGCGCCGCTCACCCGAAAGTTTCTCAAAGCGCCAGCAATTCGGCGACGAAGGCGGGGACCAGCGCGGTCGCCGGGCCGTGGATCGCCGCGTCGAAACGGCTGACGCCCTCCGACGGCTCCAAATTCAGCTCCACCGTGTGGGCGCCGCCCGCCCGCGCCTCGGCCACGAAACCGGCGGCGGGGTAGACGTGGCCCGAGGTGCCGATCGACAGGAACAGGTCGCAATCCTCCAGCGCCGCCTGGATGCGGTCCATATGGTGGGGCATTTCGCCGAACCACACGACGTCGGGCCGCATCCCGCCCTTGCGCCCGCAGCTCAGGCACAGATCATGGACCGACAGATCGTCGCGGCAGTCGGACACCGTCCCGCAACGCAGACACACCGCCTTCAAAAGCTCGCCATGCATGTGCAGCGGCGCCGTGGATCCGGCGCGCTCGTGCAGATCGTCGATGTTCTGCGTCACCAGCAGGAGATTGCCGCGCCAACCCCGCTCCAACGCCGCCAAGGCCGCGTGCGCCGCGTTGGGCTGGATCGCCGGATCCAGCAGGCCGCGACGGCGGTCGTTGTAAAAACGGTGGACCAGATCGGGATCGCGGGCGAAGCCCTGCGGCGTCGCCACATCCTCCAGATCAACCTTCGACCAGATGCCCCCGGCGCAGCGGAAGGTGTCCAGCCCGGATTCCTGGGAAATCCCGGCCCCAGTCAGAATGACGATGGAATCGGTCGGGTTCAGGCGCACGGAATCCAGCGCGGGCATCAGTCTTCATCCTTGTGTTGAACCGTGGCTTCTTGACCCGTCGGCGCGTCGGCAGCCGCGACCGCCAAGCGTCGGGCCTTCAACCGCGCCCCGACGGCGGCGATCGCGGTGATGGCGGGAACGAGTTCCCGCCCCAGATCGGACAGCGCGTATTCGACCGACGGGGGAGAGGTGGCGGCCACCGTGCGCCGTATCACGCCTTTTTCCTCCAAATCCTTCAACCGGGCGCTCAGCATCTTGGCGGAAATCCCCGGCATGTCGATCCGCAACTCGCCAAAGCGCCGGGGGCCGCCGCTGAGATGCCAGATCACGTTGGGGGTCCAGGCTCCGCCCAACAGGCCCATGCATTCGCCCACCTCGCAGGTCGGCGGCAGACGCTCGGCTCGGCTTTTCCGCACTTTCAAGACCATAAACACCGCCATGTCAGGAGGATGCGAACATTCCGGTTACGGCCCGGTTACTGGGAAAGAAGATAACGGAAAGTTACCAGATATACAAAGGTAACTCCTCTGGTTAACGTCGGCGCGTCATCCCAACACGCACCGGAGATCATCCCATGAAGCTCTATTACGCCCCCGGAGCCTGCTCGCTGTCGCCCCACATCTGCCTGCGCGAGGCGGGGGCCGCCTTCACCCTGGAGCGGGTCGACACCGCGACCCACCGCACGGAGACCGGCGTCGATTATTACAGCGTCAACCCCAAAGGCTATGTCCCGGCCCTGCGGCTCGACGATGGCGACCTGCTGACCGAAGGCGTCGCCATCGTCCAGTTCATCGCTGACCAGCATCCCGATTCCGGGTTGGCTCCGGCCAACGGCACGCGCGCCCGCGTCCGCTTGCAAGAGCTGCTGAACTACCTGTCCTCCGAACTTCACAAGGCGTTCGTTCCGCTGTTCACCCCGTCAAGCACGGCGGAGGCGAAAGAGGCGGCGCGGGCGAAGGTTGGCGTCCGCCTGGATTTTCTGGAAGGCGCGCTGGCCGATGGCCGCCCGCATCTGCTGGGCGACGGCTTTTCGGCGGCCGACGCTTACTTTTTCGTCATGACGACCTGGACCGGCCCGACCGGCGTTGACCTGAAGCGTTGGCCGAAGCTGTCGGCCTTGGCGGCGCGGGTGGCGGAGCGGCCCGCCGTTCAGGCGGCGCTGCGGGCCGAAGGGTTGGCGGCGTGAGCGCGGCGGCGTTTGCGGGCGACCCGCGTTTTGGCGCGGTGATCGCCCTGCTGGGGCAGTATTTCGACGGTCTGCACCACAGCGACACCCAGCGGCTGCGCGCCGTGTTCCATCCCCAGGCGATCTACGCCACCGCCAGCGACGGCGTTTTGCTGCACCGGACGATGGAGGAGTATTTCCCCGTCGTCGATCAACGCCCGTCGCCCGCCAGCCGGAACGAGGAGCGGGCCGACCGAATTTTGGCGATCGAGTTCGCCGGACCCGTCACCGGCTTCGCCCGCGTCGCTTGCGCCATCGGGCCAAAGCGCTTCACCGATCTGCTGACCCTCGTCTTCCTCGACGGGCGTTGGCAAATCATCGCCAAAATTTTCCACAGCGAGCCGGTCGACGCCCCGTCGATTGGATGAGGACACGCCGCCATGCCCTATGTGAACATCAAGATCACCCGTGAAGACGCCACGCCCGATCAAAAGGCCGCGCTGATCCGGGGCGTCACCGATCTGCTGGTCGAGGTTCTGAACAAGGATCCGGCGACCACCTTCGTCGTCATCGACGAGGTGGCGCTTGAGGATTGGGGCGTCGGCGGTCTGCCCGTCGCCGAATTCCGTCGCCAGCGCCTGTCCGCCGACCGCCTCACGGAAAGCTGACGTCGCCGCAGAGCCGCGCTCGCGTCTCTGGGAAACCGGAGACGCCGGGCGTGGCCTGCCTGTCGCCAAACGCCCACGACGCCAAGCCTTGCTGTGTCGAGCGGATTCGCCCGTCAAACCGATTCCGCTTTTGCGCGATCCGCTTTAGCCTTGCGCCCTGGTTCGACAGGCGGAGGCCGTTGGCGATGGTGAAGGTTCTGTTCGTCTGCACCGGCAACATCTGCCGTTCGCCCACCGCCGAGGGGGTGTTCCGCCATCGGGTCGTCCAAGCCGGGTTGGACGGGCGGATCGGCGTCGATTCCGCCGGAACCCACGGCTACCACATCGGCGAGCCGCCCGACCCGCGCAGCCAGCAGGCCGCCAAGGCGCGCGGCGTCGATCTGTCGGGCTTGCGCGCCCGCAAGGTGACGCCGGAGGATTTTTACGAGTTCGACCACATCCTGGCGATGGACGACGGCCATCTGGCGCATCTGCGGCGCATGGCCCCGGCGGACGCCCGGGCGGCGGTCACGCTGTTTCTGGACGACGCGCCGGACGTCGGCGTCCGCGAGACGCCCGACCCCTATTACGGGGACGCGCGCGGATTCGAGCGGGTTTTCGACCTGTGCGAACAGGGGGCCGCCGGGCTGCTGGCCCGCGTTCGCCCGGATCGGTAACTTTCATTGATCGGCTGGGACCGATAGCGTCTCGCCGCCGCCCCCGCCAATGGTTTATAAAGAAAGGATTCAGCCCCCGGAGCCTTCGACGATCATGCCCACCGCCAACGGCGTTCTCGACGGGATAGCCCTCTTCGATTCCTTCACGCGCGACGAACGCGCGGCGGTCGAAGCCCAGGGCCGGGTGTTCGACGCCCCCCAAGGCCACGCGCTGATGAGCGAGGGGACGGAGGCGCAATCCCTCTATGTCCTGCTGTCGGGAACCGTCCGCGTGGTGCGCAACGACGGCATGGGCGGTCAGGTGGAGGTCGGATTCCGGCAGGCTGGGGAGTGTTTCGGCGAAATGGCCCTGGTCGATGGCGGCACGCGCTCGGCCTCGATCATCGCCGCCACGCCGGTGACGGTGTTCGAGTTGGAACGGGATCTGTTCCTGTCCCTGATTTCGCCCTCGCCCGATCTGTTGGCCAAGCTGCTGCGCGAATTGAGCCGGATGATCCGCGACGTGTCGGAGCGGGTGGTGCGCGAGGATCTGGAGCGCCGCGCCCGCATCGCCGAATCCGCGCTGGCCCGCCACCGCGCCATCACCCAGGCCGTCACCGGGCTGGCGCATGAACTGAACACCCCCTTGGGCGTCTGCGTCACCGCCGCCAGCCATCTTCAGGATTTGGCCGGTCAGGGAATCGAGGATGTGCAGGAACCGGCGGCGCTGCTGCAATCGAACCTCGCCCGCGCCGTCGATCTGGTGGAGGCCTTCACCGCGATCGCCGCCTGCCAGCACACCGGGCCGTTGGAGGCGCTGGACGCCCGCGAGGTCGCCGAACAGGCCGTCGCCCTCTACGCCGCGCAGCATCCACAGACCGCGCCGTCGGTTCAAATCACCCCCGGCCCGCCCTGCCCCTGGCTTGGCCACGCCGCGCATCTGGAACGCGTGCTGCACCTTCTGCTCGACAATGTCCGCGCCCACGCCTACCCCGCCGACGCGACGGCAACAGCGGCGGCGGACGCGTCGATCACGCTCGCCCCCGCCCTGCTGGACGGCAAGGCGGCTTGGCGCCTGATCCTGCGCGACGAGGGGGTTGGCGTCGCCGCGCCGCATCTGCCGGTGCTGACCGACGCCTTTTTCACCACCGCGCGCGGGCGCGGCCACAAGGGGCTGGGTCTGGCCGTGGTGTTCAACACCGTCACCGGCCCGATGGGTGGCCGCCTGTCCATCGACAGCCGCCCCGGCGCCGGAACCAGCGTGACTCTCGTCATCCCGCAGGAGGTGTAAGACGGGCGGGGCGATGGGGGCGCAAGGCCGCTGAAACGCAAAAAGCGCCCAAAAGGGCGCTGCGTTCCGAACCAGACATGTTCTGAGGGAAAATTGGTGGAGCCGAGGAGGATCGAACTCCCGACCTACGCATTGCGAACGCGTCGCTCTCCCAGCTGAGCTACGGCCCCACACACGGCACGAACGCTGTCTTGCGTCCGGCGTGGCGCGGTTATTGTCCATTCCGGGGGGGGCTGTCAAGCGATTGATTCAAGAAAAATGTCGCGCCCTGGCGGCGGCCTATGACCAATCGCGTTCGTCCAGGCCCGGCGTGGGCATGGCGCTGGACAGCTTTGCGCCCCGTGGTTAGGGTGCGGCCAAACGTTGGCGCCCGCGTTGGGACCGCCGCCCGAAAAACCGATACGGAGCAGGCCGGGCATGATCGCGCTGTATGTGCTCATCAACACCATCCTCGACCTCTTCTTCTGGGTCCTGATCCTCTCGGCGGTGCTGAGCTGGCTGGTGACGTTCAACGTCATCAACACCCGCAACCGCGCGGTCTACGTCATCGGCGATTTCCTCTACCGCGTGACCGAGCCGGTGCTGCGCCCGATCCGCAACGTTCTGCCCAACATGGGCGGGTTGGATCTGTCGCCCATCGTCGTTCTGCTGGGGATTTCCTTCGTTCAGAACCTGATGGCGCAATACTGGCCGCGCTTCTGATGGCTGGCCCGCTGGAGCCGGTGGCCGACGGCCTGCGTTTGACCTTGCGGGTGACGCCCAAAGCGTCCCGCAACGCCATCGTCGGGCTGGTTGACGTCGCCGACGGCGGGCGCGTTTTGAAGGTGACGGTCACGACCGTGCCGGAAAACGGCAAGGCGAACGAGGCGGTCGTCAAGCTGCTGGCCAAGGCGTGGAAACTGCCGAAAACCAGCCTGACGGTGGTGGCCGGGGCGACCGACCGCAACAAGATCATCCATGTGGCCGGCGATCCGGCGGCGTTGACGCCCCGCCTGACGGCCTTGATTGACAGCGTTTCAGAGTGAGTGTGGAGGCGACCATGGCGGACGCAAAGATCATCGACGGCAAGGCTTTCGCGGCCGGTCTCAGGGCGCGGGTGGCCGACGGCGTCGCCGCGCTGAAGGCCAGCCACGGCGTCACCCCCGGTCTGGCCGTGGTGCTGGTCGGCGAGGATCCCGCCAGCCAGGTCTATGTGAAGTCCAAGGAACGGGCGCTGGTCGAGCTGGGGATGAACTCCTTCGACCATCACGAAGCCGCCGACATGGCCGAAGCCGACCTGCTGGCCCTGATCGACCGGCTGAACGCCGATCCGGCGGTGCATGGGATTCTGGTGCAACTGCCGCTGCCCAAGCACATCGACACGCAAAAGATTCTGGCCCGCATCGCCCCGGAAAAGGACGCCGACGGCTTCCACGTCGTCAACGCCGGTCTGCTCGCCACCGGGCAGCCGGGGGCCATCGTGCCCTGCACGCCGCTGGGCAGCCTGCTGCTGATCCGCGACACGCTGGGCCACGACCTGAAGGGCAAGCGGGCGCTGGTGCTGGGCCGGTCCAACATCGTCGGCAAGCCGATGGCGCATCTGCTGCTTCAGGCCGACTGCACGGTCACTCTGGCCCATTCGCGCACCGTCGATCTGGCCGAGGAATGCCGCCGCGCCGACATTCTGGTCGCCGCCGTCGGGCGGCCCGAAATGGTGCGCGGCGATTGGATCAAGCCGGGCGCCACCGTCATCGACGTCGGCATCAACCGGGTTCCCGCCGCCGATCCCGCCGCCGGGCCGGGCAAGACCCGGCTGGTCGGCGACGTCGCTTTCGCCGAAGCGGTGAAGGTCGCGGGCGCCATCACCCCGGTGCCGGGCGGCGTCGGGCCGATGACCATCGCCTGCCTGATGCTGAACACGCTGGCCGCCGCCTGCCGCGCGGCGGGCGCCCCAATCCCCGCCGAGGCGGCGCTGTGATAACCGTCCACGCCCGCGTCGAGGGCCGCGTCGTCCGCCAGCCTTTGGCGCTGGACGAACCGCTGCCCCCCGACGCGGTGTGGATCGACCTGCTGCGCCCGGACGAGGCGGAGCGCGCCCATGTCGGCGCGCTGACCGGCTGCGACCTGCCGACCCGCGCCGAGATGAAAGAGATCGAGGCGTCGAGCCAGCTCTACACCGAGGGCGAGGGCGTCTACATGACCTCCTCGATCATCTCGCGCGCCACCTCGCCGCACCCCGAACAGGGCGAGTTGACCTTCGTCCTGACGCCGCGCCACCTCATCACCCTGCGCTACACCGAACCGCTGCCGGTCATCACCTTCGCCGCCCGCTGCGTGCGCCAGCCCGAATTGCTGACCACCGGCGAAACCGCGCTGTTCGGCCTGCTCGACGCCGTGATCGACCGGGTGGCCGACGTGCTGGAGCTGGTCGGCGGGCGCATCGACGAATTGTCGGCCCGGATTTTCGACGATTCTCTGGACAGCGGCGGCTTCGGCAAGGCGGCCAAGAAGCCCGACGAGTTGCAGGACGTGCTGCGCGGCATCGGGCGGGCGGGCGATCTGACCCACAAGGTGCGCGACAGTCTGGCCGGTCTGGACCGTCTGGTGGTGTTTTTGACCTCGGTCAGCGGCGGGCGTTTGACCAAAGAGCAGAAAACCGCGCTGAAAACGATGACCCGCGATTTGCGTTCGCTGAACGAGCACGCCGGGTTTCTGGCGCATGAGGCGAATTTCCTGCTCGACGCCACGCTGGGCCTCATCAACATCGAACAGAACGCCATCATCAAGATTTTCTCGGTCGTCGCCGTGGCCCTGATGCCGCCGACGCTGATCGCGTCGGCCTATGGCATGAATTTCAAACACATGCCGGAATTGAATTGGGACTATGGCTATCCCATGGCCATTCTGCTGATGGTTCTGTCGGCGGTGGTGCCGCTTTGGTATTTCCGGCGGCGCGGCTGGCTGTGACGGGATTTCGCCGACTCTGAAAAGGAAACCGCCGATGATCGTCCTGTCCGATTCCGCGCTCGACGCGCTGCTGGCCCAGGATGTTCCTTACGGCGACCTCACCACCGACTCCCTGGGAATCGCCGATCAACCCGCCCGGATGAGTTTCGCCGCGCGCGCCGCCATGGTGCTGGCGGGGAGCGAGGAAGCCGCCCGTCTGGTGGAAAAGGCGGGCGGGCGGGTGACGCGGGTCAGCCCCAGCGGAACCCGTCTGGAGGCTGGGGCTGTCTTTCTGGAGGCCGACGGCCCCGCCGGCGCCTTGCACCGGGCGTGGAAGGTGGCGCAGACGCTGACCGAATACGCGTCGGGCATCGCCAGCCGCGCCCGGCGGATCGTGGACGCCGCCCCCGGCGTGACCGTGGCCTGCACCCGCAAGAATTTCCCCGGCGCCAAGGATCTCAGCGTCAAGGCGGTGATCGCCGGGGGCGCGGTGATGCACCGGCTGGGCCTGTCGGAAACCCTGCTGGTCTTCCCCGAACACCGCGCCTTCCTGCCCGGCCCGCCCGAGGATTGGATCGCCGCCCTGCGCCGCAAGGCCCCGGAAAAGAAGATCGTGGTGGAGGCCGGATCGGTCGAGGAGGCCGTCGCGCTGGCCAAGGCCGGGGCCGACGTCATCCAGTTGGAAAAGCTGCCGCCCGAGGCCGCCGCCGCCGTGATCGCCGCCACCCGCGCCTTGACCCCTCCGCCGATGGTCGCCCCGGCGGGCGGCGTCACCGAAGCCAACGCCGCCGCCTACGCCGCCGCCGGATGCCGCTTGCTGGTGACGTCCGCCCCCTTCTTCGGCCCGCCCGCCGACGTCAAGGTGACGCTGCGCCCGGCGTGAGGCTTTGCCCCCTCCCAGGGCAACGAAGCTAGGCTAACCTAACGTTACTGACGTGGAAGACAAATTTGAAACACGGATGAACACGAATACCCACGGATGAACACGGATAAAAAAATTTACTTGATCCGTGTTCATCCGTGAGCCGACGCAGTCGGCATCCGTGTTTATCCGTGTTGGATATCATTTTGCGGTCTTGAGATGCTGCCACACTAACCTTATTTCGCCGCCCTGCGCCGCCCCCCAAACCCTAACGCGGATCCACAACCCACCAGCTTTCGATCAATGGGCCGTAGAGCGGGGTGACGGCGGGGCGGCGCAGGCGGGACCAATGGGCCAGACGGTCCACCGGGCTGTAAAACAGCGGGACCATATAGTGCCCCCACAGCAGCACCCGGTCGAGCGCCCGCGCCCGCGCCACCAAATCGGCGCGCGTCGTCGCTTCGGCGATGGAATGGGCGATGGAATCCACCACCGGATCGCGGATGCCCGCCAGATTGCGGCTGCCCTCCTGCTCCGCCGCATCGGATCCGTAATAATAAAGCTGCTCGTTGCCCGGCGACAGGCTGGACGCCCACCAGCGCATCACCATGTCGAAATCGAAACGGTCCAACCGGGCCTGAAATTGGGCGCTGTCCACCGCGCGGACGCGGGCGGCGATTCCCAACCCGTCGAGCGAGCGGGCGAACTCCAGCGCCACCCGCTCCTCCGCCGGATCGGCCAACAGAATTTCAAAGGCGAAGGGCCGGCCCGCCGCGTCGGTTAAACGGCCGTCGCGGATCGTCCATCCGGCCTCGGCCAGCAGGCCCAGCGCGGCGCGCCGGTTGGCCCGCCCGCCCGCCGGGCCGTTGCCGTCGGTCACGGGCAAGGCGAAGGGCTGGGTGAAGAGGGCGGGCGGCAGCCGGTCGCGGAAGGGGGCCAGCGCGGCCAACTCCGCCCCCTGCGGCAGCCCTTGGGCGGCCAGTTCGGAATTGGGGTAATAGCTGGCGGTGCGGGTCAGCGCGCCGTGGAACAGGGTTCGCCCGATCCAGACGAAATCGGTGGCCATGCCCAGAGCCTGCCGCACCCGGACGTCGGCGAACAGCGGGCGGCGGGTGTTGAAGATCAGGCCGCGCGCCGCGTCGGGGCGCTGGTGCGCCAACTCCTCCCGCTCGATCCGTCCGTCGCGCAGGGCCGGGCTGTCATAGCCGGTCGCCCATTTCGCCGGGTCGCTTTCGCGGCGCACGTCGCCGTCCCCGGCCTTGAACGCCTCCAACGCCACCGAATCGTCGCGGTAATAGACGAAATCCAGCCGATCCGCGTTGAATAGGCCCCGGCGAATCGGCAAATCCCGGCCCCAATAATCGGGAACGCGCTCGTACGTGACTCGGCGGCCCGCGTCGACGCTCGCCACCCGGTAGGGGCCGCTGCCCAGGATCGGCTCCAAAGTCGTGCGGTCGAACGGTTTGTCGGCCCACCACGCCTTGCTGTGGATCGGCATCAGCCCCATCAGCAGCGGCATTTCCCGGTCGATCCCGCCATCCGCGTTGGGCGCGAAGGCGAAGCGAACACTGCGCGGGTCCAACGCCTCGGCCTTGGTCACTTTGGCGTAGAACAGCCGCCGGTTGGGCGTGCCGTGGACGCGCTGGGTCTCCAGCGAAAACAAGACGTCGTCCGCCGTCACCGGGGATCCGTCGTGCCAGCGCGCTGCTGAGTTGATGTGGAAGGTCACGGCGGAACGGTCCGCCGCCACCGCCAGCCGATCCGCCAGCAGGCCATAGAGCGAAAAGGGTTCGTCCCACGAGCGGGTCAGCAGCGTCTCGAACGTGTATCCCAACCCTTGGGCCGGAACGCCCTTGACGATGTGCGGGTTCAGCGTGTCGAAACTGCCGGTCACGGCCTGCCGAATGGTCCCGCCCTTGGGCGCGTCAGGGTTGACGTAGGGCAGCGCGGAGAAATCCGGCGGCAGCCGCAAATCGCCGTGCATGGCGACGCCGTGGGTCGCCGTATCGGGCGGAGCCGGAAGGGTCTGCGCCTGGGCCATTGGACCGACCAGCAGGGCCAGCGCGATGAGGAGGGGGCGAATCATGCCGACAGGGTTGCCCCTTTGCCGCACCCGCGCAAGAGTGCCTTGGCCTTGGGCGCGCTTGCGCCTAAACTCCGCCCCCGGCGGCGTCGGTGCAGCATCGGCGCCCAATAAAAACGTGCCCTGTTACGCCAGTCGAAGGACGAGAGAAGATGGATCTGAGCAAGGTTGCCGTGGGCAAGAACCCGCCCTGGGATGTCAACGTCGTCATCGAAATTCCCGTCGGCGGTGATCCGGTGAAGTACGAGGTCGACAAGGAATCGGGCGCGATGTTCGTCGACCGTTTCCTGCACACCGCGATGTATTACCCCTGCAACTACGGCTTCATCCCGCACACCCTGTCGGGCGACGGCGATCCCGTGGACGTCTGCGTCGTTGGCCGCGTTCCGGTCATCCCCGGCGCGATCCTGCGTTCGCGCCCCATCGGCGTCCTGTACATGGAAGACGAGGGCGGCGAGGACGAGAAGCTGTTGGCCGTTCCGGTCGACAAGCTGCACCCATTCTACACCGACGTGAAGAACTACACCGACCTGCCGTCGATCCTCACCGAGCAGATCGCCCACTTCTTCGAGCATTACAAGGATCTCGAAAAGAACAAGTGGGTGAAGATTCTGGGCTGGGGCGACGCCGAAGCCGCCGCCAAGAAGATCGAAGATGGCTTGGCCCGCGCCGCCGAAGCCAACAAGGGCAAGCCGGGCGTCATCGTTTGATCCTGGCCATGTGATGGAACAGGGGGCCACAACTCGTGGCCCCCGGTTCTCCGCGTCAGAGTTTTAGAGTTTTCCGTCCGCGACCTCGCGGTCGAAACGCCGGAAGGCGTCTTCCAGCCTCCATTGCAGCCGCGCCTTTTCGCTGCGGTCCAACAGCGTCTGGCACGCCGCCGACGCGCTTTCCCCGACCACGCAGCCGTTCGCCGTCCACAGGCTGTCGCCGGGCAGGAAGCTGTGCTCCAGGCTGGCGCGGGCCAAACGCACCAGATCGCCATAGCCCAGACCGAACTCGGTCACGCCGCGTTCCAGCTCGTTGGTCAGGTCGATGCGGCTCACGCCCTCGTCGTCGGTTGAGATCACCGTCGGCACGCCCGCCGCGCGGTAGATCGGGAAGGGGTGGTTCTTGCCCACCACGCCCAGAATCACGTCGTTGCTGGTCAGGTTGATTTCCACCGCCACCTTGCGCGCCGCCATCTGGCGCAGCAGGCCCTGCGGGTCATCCTCAAACATCAGATCGACGCCATGGCCAATGCGTTTGGCCCCGGCGACCTCGACCGCCTTGCGGATGTGGTTGCGCAGCTCTTCCGGCGGCACCAGACCCAGCGTCAGCTCGCCCGCGTGCAGGGCGACGTTGGTGTCGGGGAAGCGGCGGCGCGTTTCGGCGATCATCCGCATGTGCAGGTCGTAATCGGCCAGCGCCACCGGGTTGTCCTCCGGCGCGACGAAATTCAGGCCGACGACGCGCGGCTCCTGCGCCGCCAGCATGGCGTTGAACAGGGTGACGGCGAAGGCCGGGCTTGGCGCCTGCGTGCGGGACACCTGCTGGAGGTAGCGCACCGACACGCCGCAGCCGGGTTTGGCCGCCGACGTGCCGCAGCCCAGCAGCGCGCGCATCCGCGCTTCCGCCGCGTCGATGTCCTTTTTCGCCTGCGGAATCAGGGCGGGCAGACCGGCGGCGGTCAGCCTTTCGGCCATCTGGGGCAGGTCGCCGGTCCAGGGCGTCGCCTTACCGATGTTGGCGGCGGCCCAGGTCTGGAAGGAGACCATCAGTTCGACATGCTGTTCGCCCTGGCGTCCGGCGCGGTCCACCACCTCGGCCAACAGATCGCCGGTCGAGCCGGTCGCCGGGCTGAAACGCCCGAAGGTGGCGAAAAACTGATCGTGCAGGCTGTAGCCGGAGATCGGCAGCGCGTCGCGGGTGGACAGCGCGTCCAGCGCGACGGGGTAGAGAACGCTGTCGGCGATGACCACGCTGGCCGCCGGCTGCGGGCTGTCCTTGGTCGTGCCGCAGGGCTTGTTCGTGGTCGGGGCGACCAGCGCCTTGGCGGCGCGGTCAAAGCACAGATTCGCCGCCTGGGCCAACCGCAGATAGGTTTCCGCATAGACCGCCCCGGTCAGGTGGCTGTGCAGATCGGCCCCCTTGGGCATCCGGTACAGGAAGGCGCGCAGCTCCGGCGGGCTGTTGCGCACCGCCTCGAACCGCCGGGCCGCCGCCGAGTCGGCGGCGACGGCGGGCTGAGCGTCGCCGACAGCGCCGGTGGTGGGGCCGGTGGTGGGGCCGGGCGCCATCGTGGCGCAACCAGCCAACAGCAACGCCGCCAGCGCCGGAGCGGCCAGCGTCGAAAACACGCGTGTCATGGGTTTGTCCTCCCGCAATCATCCATTGCGCGAATCCTGACCCACATAATCGCCCTGACGCAATCGGCGACCGCGAATCGACGGCAATTGTGCAAAATACCAAGGGCTTGACGGTTGCGGCGGGTTGCATCGAAACACTGTAGCGACCACGCGTTTCCCGCTATGGTGCCGTCATCTTTTCGTGTTCCCGACGACCGGAGCCGCCGCGATGACCGACACGCCCGCCCCCACCCTGCTCGACGCGGCCCGCCTGTTTCGGGCCAACGACCTGCCGGGCGCCGAGGCGATGTGCCGCGCGCTGCTCGCCATCGACCCGCACAACGCGCAAGCCGTGCATCTGCTGGGGCTGGTCGCCGCCCACACTGGCCACCCGGACGACGCGCTGGTCCTGTTTGGCGAGGCCATCGCCGAGTTGGACAGCGACGCCTCGTTCCACAACAGCCGGGGCAGCCTGCTGTTTCAGCTTGGCCGGACGGCGGAAGCCGAGGAATCCTTTCGCGCCGGGTTGGCGGTCAACGCCAAACACCCGGAACTGCATGGCAATCTTGGCAACGCGCTGAAAGTCCTGGGGCGGCTGGAGGAGGCGGTGGAGAGTTTCCGCGCCGCGCTGGCGCTGAAGGACAACGCCCCGGAAATGCATCATTTCCTGGCCATCGCCCTGCGCGAACTGGGCCAGTTGGAGGCGGCGGAGGAGCATTTCGGCAAGGCGCTGGAACTCGCCCCCGATTATCTGGACGTGCATTACAGCCTGGCCGAACTGCTCTCCACCCAAGGGCGGCTGGAAAAGGCCGAAGCCTCCTTCCGCACCGTGCTGGCCGCCGCGCCGCGCTTCGTCCCGGCCCAGGTCGGTCTGGCCCACGCGCTGCAAAGCCTGGATCGCGCGTCGGAGGCCATCGACGCCATCGAGGCGGCGCGGGAACAGGCCCCCGATCATCCGATGATCCAGTTCACCCGCCGCCTGATCTATTCGAGCGCGGTGCCGGGCTGGCATCTGCCGATGATCAATGATTTTGAGCGCAACGACGCCTACAAACAATCGCTGGAACGCGCGGTGAAGCCCGACTCGCTGGTGTTGGAGATCGGCACCGGATCGGGCATCGTCGCCATGATGGCCGCCCGCGCCGGGGCCAAACAGGTCGTCACCTGCGAGGTCAACCCGATCCTGGCCCGCGTCGCCAAGGAAACCGTCGCCAACAACGGCTACGCCGACCGCGTCACCGTGGTGCCCCTCCTGTCCACGCAATTGACGGTGGGCGAGGGCGGCGATTTGCCGGAAAAGGCCGACGTCTTCGTGTCGGAACTCATCAACATCGGCATGCTGGCCCCGCGCATGCTGTCGGTGCTGCAACACGCCCGCACCCATCTGGTGAAGCCGGGCGGGGCCATCATCCCGCGCGCCTCCACCGTTTACGCCATGCTGATCGAAACGCCGGAGTTGGCCCGCATCAACCCGGTGAACCGGATCGACGGTTTCGACATGTCCAGCTTCGACGTCTTCCGCTCCCCCGGCTATCAACAGCTTGATCTGGCCGCCGACGCGCACAGCGCGCTGTCGGACTCCTTCACCGCGCTGGATTTCGACTTCACCCGCAACATGCCCGAAGAGGGCGAGCGGGAGATCGAAGTCACGGTGACGAAGGAGGGAACCTGCCACGGCGTCGCCTTCTGGTTCGACCTCGTCATGGACGAGGAGGTGGTCTACAAATCGGAAAGCCTGGCGCGGACCAACCACTGGAAACAGGCGATGACCTTCCTGGAATCGCCGATCAAGGTCCGCCCCGGCGACCGTCTGACCGTGATCGCCCGTTACGACAACAACCAGATTTCGTTCGGCATCGGGGGCTGAGCACGGCGGGCGCCGAACCCCCGCACGTCCACATCCTGTGATTGGATTCGGCGCTGGATTTGAGTAGAGTGGTCGAATGCATTCTGGAGTGTTCAAAATGGGCATCGATTCCCGCCTCGACCGCATGGAGCATGACATCGCCGCGCTGAAAACCGACGTCTCCGGTCTGAAAAACGATGTCGGCGGGTTGAAGCAAAGCATGGCCGAGGTCAAAGGCGTGATGTCCCAAATCCAACAACTCATGGCCCGCATCGACGGGCGGATGGACGAGCAGCGGGCCACCATCAACGCCCTGATCCCCACCCGGATCGCTGCGGTTCCGCCTGCGGCGGAATGACGCCGCCCACGCCCCAGCCGTCCCACCCGACGGCGGTGGACCGCCGCGCCGTCGCGTCCTGGTGCCTGTATGATTGGGCGAACTCCGCCTACAACACCATCATCACCACCTTCGTCTTTTCCGTCTATTTCGCCCGTGGCGTGGTTGGCGATCCGGTCGCCGGAACCGCGCGGTGGAGCGCGGCGATGACCATCGCCGGGATCGCCATCGCCCTGCTCAGCCCGCTGTTGGGGGCCATCGCCGACCGGCATGGGCGGCGCAAGCCCTGGATGGCGCTGTTCACCGGGATCACCGTGGCGCTCAGCGCCGCGCTGTGGTGGGTGCGGCCCGATCCGGCGGACGCGCTGTTCGCCCTGGTCTGCGTCGTCGTCGCCACCGTGTCTTTTGAACTGGCGAACGTCTTCTACAACGCCAGCCTGCCCGCTCTGGTCCCGCCGCGCCTGTTGGGGCGGGTGTCGGGCTGGGGCTGGGGCGTCGGCTATTTCGGCGGGCTGGTCTGTCTGGTCGTCGCGCTGTTCGGCTTCGTGAAGGCCGAAGCGCCGCTGTTTGGATTGTTTGGGCTGAGTTGGGAGCAATGGGGGCCGCAGGCCAACATCCGCGCCACGGCGCTGCTGGTCGCCCTGTGGTACGGGCTGTTCGCCCTGCCCTATTTCCTGTGGGTTCCCGACGAGCCGCCGAATGGCCGCTCTCTGGCCCAGGCGACGCGGGAGGGGGTGGCGATGCTGGGCCGCACTCTGCGACACGCCGGACAACACCGGCAGGCGGTGCGCTTCCTGATCGCCAGCGCCTTTTACCGCGACGGCATCAACACCATCACCGCCTTTGGCGGGCTGTTCGCCGCCGGAACCTTCGGCATGAGCTTTGAGGAAATCGTCCTCTTCGCCATCGCTTTGAACGTCGTGGCCGGATTCGGGGCCATCGGATTCGCCTGGATGGACGACCGGGCGGGGGCCAAGCCGGTGATTCTCGCCGCGCTGGCGGGGATGCTTCTGTTTGGCCTGCCGCTGCTGCTGGTGTCGGACAAGCTGTGGTTTTGGCTGTTGGCGCTGGGGCTTGGGGCCTTTTTCGGCCCGGCCCAGGCGGCGGGGCGGTCGATGATGGCGCGGCTGTCGCCGCCCGGCATGACCGGCGAGATGTTCGGCCTCTATGGGTTGACCGGGCGCTTTGTCGGCTTCTTCGGCCCGCTGCTGTTCGGGCTGGCGACGGAGGCCTTCGCCAGCCAGCGCGCGGGCATGGGCACCGTTCTCGCTTTCTTTGTCATCGGTTTCGGGCTTATGCTGAGGGTGCGTGAACCGGCCCTGCCGCGTCAGAACGCCGCAAACTGAGAGATTTTCCGGTCCAACGCTGTTACCTTCGCGTTTGCTGCGACGCACAATGTCGAGCCGAGGGACCGGATCATGCTGCACATCAAAGACATCGAGGCGTTCGCCCGCATCAATGAGGCGTTGAACGCCGACGCGGACACCCCCGCGACCGAAGAATCCGCCGCCACCATCCACCCCGCGTTGCTGTTGGCGATGGTCGCGACCGGGCGGCTGCCCATGTCGGCCCTGCCGAAGCCCAAGGAACCGACCGCCGCGCCGACCCTGTTTCCCTGGCGGCGCCCCGGCTCGTAACGCCCAGCCTCACGCGCCCGGCAGACAGCCCAGCCCGACCAGGGTCCGCCGCACCGCCTCGTCCAGCCCGGTGTGGGGTTCTTCGCCGAGAAACGCGACCAGTCGGCGGTTGTCCAACCGCACCGGCTGTTCCCACAGATAGCGCATCTCCGCCAATTCGCGGAACAGCGGCACAAAGGGCGCGGCCAGCCGCAGCAGCGGCCAGGGAAAACGCCGAATCGGCAGCGCCGAGTCGCCGACCGCCCGCGCGATGGCCGCCGCCATGGCGGCGCCATCGGCGTCCCAAAAGCCTTGAAAATGGAAGGTGGCCGCGTCGTCCAATTGATCGGCCCGCTCCAACAAGCGGACCGCCGTCTCCGCCACGTCGGGCAGATAGGCCCATTGATGGCCGATGCCGGGACGGCCTGGATTGACCACGCGCCGGACCGGACGGCCCGGCGTGACCAGCCCTTGCGCAAACCAGGTGTTGCCGGAGCGTGGGCCGAAGAAATCGCCCGCGCGCAGGATCAACAGCTTGGCCCCCCGCTCCACCGCCTTGCGCAGGCGGCGTTCCATCTCCACCCGGATCGCGCCCTTGCGGGTGACGGGGTTTTGCGGCGCGTCCTCCCCCACCAGCGGAAAGGCGTCGGGGCCGTAATTGTAGACGGTGCCGGGCAGGACAATCCGCGCGCCCTGCGCCGTAGCGGCGGCGATGCTGGACTCCACCATCGGCAACACCAGTTGCCCCCAGTTGCGATAGCCCGGCGGATTGACCGCGTGAACGATCAGCGAGGCCCCGTCTGCGGCGGCGATCACATCGGCGGCGCGCATGGCGTCGCCATTGATCCATGTGAACCCGTCGTCCGACGCGCGCTGCCGGGCCGGGTCGCGGTGCAGGGCGCGCACCCGCCAGCCCGCCGCAACCAACCGCCGCGCCATTTCCCCGCCAATCCCGCCGCTCGCCCCCAAAACCAGCGCCGTCTTTTGATCCGTGGTCATCCTGCCGCTCCGTCTGTCGTGCTGTGATCGGCCCTCAGGATGACAGGATGGGGGATGAAGGAAATTGTCGAACGGAGTGGAGTCGCTATACTGAAATCGATGAACCCGGAACCGCCCAGTTGGGATCTCTACCGCAGCTTTCTGGCGGTGTTGCGCGACGGCTCGCTGTCGGCGGCGGCGCGGTCGCTTGGCTTGACGCAACCGACTCTGGCCCGGCACGTCGCCGCCTTGGAAGAGGCGGTTGGCGGCGCGCTGTTCGTCCGCTCCCCGCGCGGGTTGGAGCCGACCGACGCGGCGCTGGCGTTGAAACCGCAGGCCGAGTCGCTGGAGGCCACGGCGGCGGCGCTGTGGCGAACCGCCTCGGGTCTGGGCGACGCCGTGCGCGGCCCGGTGCGGGTGACGGCCAGCGAGATCGTCGGCGCCCGCGTCCTGCCGCCCATCCTCGCCCACTTGCGCGCCCGTCATCCGGAGCTGGTGATCGAGCTGGTCCTGTCCAACAGCCTGGACAATCTGCTGCAACGCGACGCCGACGTCGCCGTCCGCATGGTGGAGCCGGACCAACAGGCGCTGGTCGTCCGCAAGATCGGCTCCATCGCCTTGGGGCTGCACGCCCATCGGGAGTATCTGGAGCGCCAGGGCGCGCCGGAGGAACTGGCCGATCTGGCCCGCCACAGCGTGATCGGTTTTGACCGGCCAAGCCCGGCGATCCGCGCCATGGCCCAACGGGTTCCGGGTTTTCTGGAAACGCCCTTCGCCCTGCGCACCGACAGCGATCTGGCCCAGCTCGCCGCCATCGAGGCCGGATTCGGCGTCGGCATCTGCCAAATCCCCTTGGCCCGCCGCAACTCAGGCCTAGTCCGGCTGCTGCCCGACTCGCTGGAGCTGTCGATGGGCGTCTGGGTCGCCATGCACGAGGATTTGCGCTCAACCCCCCGCTGCCGCGCCGTGTTCGACGGGCTGGTCCAGGGGTTGAGCGCCTATGTGGCGGAGGTTCCGCCCGCTGGCGCTTGAGTCGGTTGCAACCTGATGGTTCGGCGGCGCCTCGCCCCCTCCCCGACCCTCCCCCGCTCACGCGGGAGAGGGAGACAGGAACCTTGTCGACCTGAAGCGGAGTTCCCTCTCCCGCGAAGCGGGGGAGGGTTAGGGAGGGGGCAAGGAGTTCCCCGCTTAAGCCCCCCACCCCATGCGCTGTTCCACCCCGTCGGCGGCCTCCTTCAAAATGGCGGCGCTGTGGCGGAGCGCGGCTTCTTCATCAGGGGCAAAATCGGGCAGGATGGTGTCGATCACCCCGCGCGCGCCGATGACGCGGGGCAGCGACAGCACCACGTCGGGGACGCCGACCACCAGCTCGTTCAGCAAGGCGCAGGTCGTCACCAGCTTTTCATCCCCGGCGATGGCGGCAACCAGACGGGCCAACCCGCCGCCAATGCCGAACGCGGTGTGACCCTTGCCCGCGATGATGTGGTAGGCGGCGCGGCGCACCCCCTCGTCAATCGCCGTGCGGTCCTCGGCGGTCAGGGGGCGGCCAAGCTGGGCGGCGGCGCGGTAGACTGGAACCCCAGCGACGGTCGCGCCCGACCACAGCAGAACCTCCGAATCGCCATGCTCGCCAACGACGTGGGCGTGAACCGATTTCGGCGTCACCCCCAGACGCGCGCCCAGCAAAGCGCGGAAGCGCGCGGTGTCCAGGACCGTGCCGGAACCGATGACCCGGTGTGGCGGCAGGCCGCTGATGCGGGTGGCGATCTGGGTCATCACGTCCACCGGGTTGGTGGCGACCAGCAACACCGCGTCGGGGGCGGCGGCCAGCACGGCGGGAATCACCTCGGCGAAGACCCGCGCGTTGCGTTCCAAAAGATCGAGTCGAGTCTCTCCCGGCTTTTGCCCGACCCCCGCCGACAGCACGACCACCCCGGCCCCCTCCAGCGCGGCGTAAGGACCGGCGTGGACGGCGACCGCGTGGGTGAAGGGAATCGCGTGCGCGATGTCCTGCGCCTGGGATTTGGCCAACGCGGCGTTGGCGTCCACCAGGACGATCTCGCTCGCCGCGCCGGTCGTCACCATGGCGAAGGCGGCGGTGCTGCCGACGAAGCCCGCCCCAACGATGCCAACCTTCATGTCCGCTTCCTCCCATGCCTGTTTTTCTGACGCGCGCCCGTCCAGCCTGCGCCCCCAGCCTGCGACCGACGGCGGCGGCGCGCAAGCGCACACACCGTGCCACGGATCTTTCACCACCGAACTTTCCGCAGGGCGCGACGAAACGTCCCCTTGTCCAATGGTCATACCAACCCGTAATGTTGCGGCGCAGCAAAATGGATGAAATCGCCAGCCTGCGCTGTTCGTCACAAAAACCGTCGCCGACGCGGGGTATTCTGCGTTGACGCGGCTACCCTCGCACCGGATCCGGTCATGACCGTTCGCAACCTCGACAAGCTGTTCAAGCCCGCCTCCATCGCGTTGATCGGGGCCAGCCGCAAGCCGGGCACGGTGGGGGCGGTGGTCGCCCGCAACCTGTTCCAGGCCGGGTTCGACGGGCCGGTGATGCCGGTCAACGCCACCGAACGCTCGGTCGAAGGCGTTCTGACCTACAAAACGGTGGACAGCCTGCCGATCACCCCCGATCTGGCGGTGATCTGCACGCCCCCCGCCAGCGTGGCGGCGACCATCGACGCGCTGGGCAAGCGCGGCACCAAGGCCGCCATCGTCATGACCAGCGGCATGACCGCTGAACAAACCCAGGCGATGCTCGACGCCGCCAAGCCTTATTTGATGCGGGTTCTGGGGCCGAACAGCCTGGGGGCGATGGTTCCCGGACGCGGCATGAACGCCAGCTTCGGCCCGGTGGCCCCGAAAAAGGGCGACGTGGCCCTGGTGGCGCAATCGTCGATGGTCGTGACCTCGATCGCCGATTGGGCGACCTCGCGCGGGATCGGCTTTTCGCATCTGGTGTCGCTGGGCGACCGGGGCGACGTCGATTTCGGCGATCTGCTGGATTATCTGGCGTCGGACGTCACCGTCCGCGCCATCCTGCTTTACATCGAGAGCATCAGCCACGCCCGCAAATTCATGTCGGCGGCGCGCTCCGCCGCCCGGCAAAAGCCGATCATCGTCATCAAGGCCGGACGGTCGGACGAGGCGCAAGAGGCCGCCGCCTCCCACACCGGGGCGCTGGCGGTGTCAGACGCCGTCTATGACGCCGTGTTCCGCCGCGCGGGCATCCTGCGGGTGAATGATCTGGCCGAGCTGTTCGACGCCGCCGGGACGCTGGGCACCGGCGTGCCGATCACCGGCGACCGGCTGGCCATCCTGACCAACGGCGGCGGCATGGGGGTGATGGCGACCGACAAGCTGATCCACGCCGGCGGTCGACTCGCCGGCCTGTCATCGGACGCCCAAGAGGCGATCACGGCGGCGCTGGGCGCCGTTCCCGGCGGCGGCCCACGCGGCAACCCGCTGTTGGTCGGGGCCGACGCCTCGCCCAAACGCTACGCCGACGCGCTGAACGCGCTGATGCAGGACACCAGCAACGACGCGGTGCTGGTTCTGCACTGCCCATCCGCCCTGACCGACAGCGCCGCCATCGCGCAAGCCGTGACGGACACCGTCGTCGCCAACAAGTCGCGCCGCCACCCGGTGCTGACCAGTTGGATCGGCGACGGGTCGGCGGCGGACGCCCGCAAGCTGTTCTCGGCGAACCGCATCCCGACCTATGATGGCCCGTCCAACGCGGTGCGCGCCTTCCTGCATCTGGTGCGCTACCGGCGCAGCCAGGATTTGCTGATGCAGACGCCGCCCTCGGTCGCCGACGAGTTCCAGCCCGACGGCATCGCCGTCAACCGGGTGATCTCGCGCGCCATCGCCGAAAAGCGCGATTGGCTCAGCGAGTATGAGGCCAAGCGCGTGCTGGCCGCCTACGGCATTCCGGTGGTGGACACCCGCGTCGCCGAAACGCCGGAGGAGGCCGCCACCGCCGCCAAGATCATCGGCGGCCCCATCGCCCTGAAAATCCTGTCGCACGACATCACCCACAAATCCGACGTCGGCGGCGTCGCTCTGGGCCTGACCAGCCCGGAGGAGGTGCGCGCCGCCGCCGAAGCGATGCTGGAGCGGGTGCGCGAGCACGCCCCCGACGCCCGGATTGAGGGCTTCACCGTTCAGGAAATGGCAGTGCGCCCCGACGCCTATGAGCTGATCGTCGGCATGACCGAGAATGAGCTGTTCGGCCCGGTCCTGCTGTTCGGCGAGGGCGGCATCGGCGTGGAGGTGGTGGACGATTATGCGCTGGCCCTGCCGCCGCTGAACATGCGGCTGGCCAGCGATCTGATGAGCCGCACCCGCATCTGGAAGCAGTTGCAGGGCTACCGCTCGCGCGCCGCCGTCGATCTCGACGCGGTGGCGCTGACGCTGAACAAGGTGTCGCAACTGATCGTCGATTTCCCGGAAATCGCCGAGTTGGACATCAACCCGCTGCTGGCCGATTCCGAGGGCGTGTTGGCGCTCGACGCCCGCATCAAGGTCGGGGTTCCCGCTTTGTCGGGGGCCAAGCGGCTGGCGATCCGCCCCTACCCCAAGGCGCTGGAAGACCGCATCACCATCAAGGATGGCCGCCAATTCGTCGTCCGCCCGATCCTGCCGGAAGACGAACCGCTGGTGCATCAACTGGTGGAAAACCAGACGGCGGAGGATCTGCGCCTGCGCTTCTTCGCTCCGCTGAAACGGCTGTCGCATCAGGCGGCGGCGCGGCTGACCCAGATTGATTACGACCGCGAAATGGGGTTGATCGCCATCGGCCCCGATCCCGACACCGGCAACACCATCATGTTCGGCGTCGTTCGCATCAACGCCGACCCCGACAATCTGCGCGCCGAATACGCCGTGATGGTGCGGTCGGACATGAAGGGCCAAGGGTTGGGCTACATCCTGATGAACAAGATCCTGGATTACGCCCGCTCGCGCGGCATCAAAGAGGTCTATGGCGAGGTTCTGCGCGAGAACACCAACATGCTGGGCATGTGCCGCGCCCTGGGCTTCGTCCGCAAAGAGAACATGGACGAGCCGGGCGTGGTCGAGGTGCGGATCGAGTTGGGCGGCGGTTTGGCGGCGGAATAAGCGATGGATGAAGGCGGGTCGGTGTTGCGCCGCAGCATTCCGGGGGCGTAACGTTGGATGCGGCGGTGACGCCGACCCCTTTCCTTCATCGTTTCGAGGACGCAACCGATGGCCGCCGACGATCTCATCACCCAAGGCGCCTTTGCCCTGTATCAGGCGGAAAACCAGCACCGCATCACGGAATTCGCCAAATCGCCGAACGCCGACGCCGCCATCGCCGCCGACTTCAACGATTACAAGCAGCGTTACCTGCGCAAGTTCCAGGACCTGAACGCCAGCCTGACCCGTCTGGGGCTGACCATCACCCGCGCCGCGTAACCCTCGACCGCCACCAGGACGGCGTTGGCGAGGCCGCCCGCCGACGTTCGGCGTTCTCCAGCACGGCGCGGCGACCGGCGCCGTCCAACCGGCTCCAATCGCGGATCTCGTCCAGGCTGCGGAAACAGCCCAGACAGACGTCGGCGTTGTCCAGCGTGCAGTGACGCACGCAGGGCGAGGGAACGGGCTGATCGTCGTCGGGGATCGCGTCGTCGGGAAGTGGGGCCATGGTCTTGATTCGGTTGTTCCGACTCTGCACTATGAGGCCAGCCGCCGCCGCGCCGCAAGCCGGACGCACGCGCCGCCAACCGTCGGAAACGGTTGGGAAAGCCGGGATCGCGCGCGTATACTGCGGCCATCATGGCCCGCATGCTGTTCCTTCGCGACATCGATTCCGACGTGCAACTGCGTTGCTGCGCCTGTGGGCACAGCGGCCTGTTGCCGCGTTCCATGCTGGTGCGCCGCTTCGGCGAGAGCTATCCGGTTCTGTCCATCGCGCCGCATTACCGCTGCTCGCGCTGCGATTCCCGCGACACGGAAAGCCGCCCGGCGCTGGTTTTGCCAACGGTGCTGGAGCATGAGGACGCGCCCGATCCGTCGTTCGACGCCTCTCTGGCGGCGCTGAACGGCCTGTTGGCCTCGATACGCGGGTCCGATGAGGCGGAGGACGCGCCGAGACGGGCGAACGGCCCGCCGCCCGACTCGATGCCCGACTGGAACCTGGACAGCAGCGCCCCGCTGGACGCCCTGCCGCCGGAGGACGATCCGCCCGACCCGTTGGACGATCATCCGCCAGCGCGCGGCGGCCTTGCCGACACCGACGACGACGAGGCCGACGGTCTGCCCGATTGGGCCGATTGGCGCCGGACTCTGGCCGACCGCATCGAGGATCCCCCGCGCAAGCCCGACCGTTCCCCGCCTGCCCGCCCGCTTGAAGAGTTGGTCGCCGACGGCCCGGCGGACGACGCCGATCCGTTGTGGGAACCCGTGTCGCTGGCCGAGATGGCCGACCGCCACGGCGCGCCGCCGCCCGTGGTTGAGGATGAGGACGAGGTGGCGGAGGACTGGACCCCCGCCCCCCGCAAGCCCGCGCCCCGCGCCGCCGCCATCGACGATGTCCCCGCCGACGAAACGCTGGACGCCATGCGCCGTTTCTTCGCCCAAGCCGATCTTGAGGAGGAGGAGGACGCCCCAGCTCCAGCGGCCAAGCCCCGCCCCATGCCCGCGTGGATGGACGACCGCGACGCCACGCCAGACGCCGAACCGACCGAAGACGGGGCGCGCGCCACGGAGGATTCGGAGTCGGCCTTCTCGCACAAGGCCCTGGTCCGCCGCGATTTCGACGAGGATATCGACGACGACGACACTTTGTCCGAGGAGGATTTCGCGGACGGCGATTCAGACGACGAGATCGCGGCCAAAGCGGACGGGCGCGGTTGGGCCGACATCCTGGACGATGAGGAGCCGACGGACGAGGAGATCCTCGCCTTCGCCATCCGCGACCCGGAA
The DNA here is from genome assembly GCF_003590795.1 of Azospirillum cavernae. Taxonomy (GTDB): domain Bacteria; phylum Pseudomonadota; class Alphaproteobacteria; order Azospirillales; family Azospirillaceae; genus Azospirillum; species Azospirillum cavernae. The sequence continues at coordinate 873,347 of NZ_QYUL01000002.1, read as the reverse complement.
AAGCTCGCCCCCGCCCCGCCGCCACCGCCGCCACCTCCCCCGCCGCCGGTTCGGGCCAAGGCCGAACGCCCGGCCAAGCGCGCCGCCGCCAGCGCGGCCAACGGCGAGGAGGATGGCGGACTCGACAAGACCATCGCGGCCCTGCGCTCGATGATCGAAGACGCGGCGACCGAGCCGAAGGCCGCGCCGCGCCGCAAAGCCAAAGCGGCCCCGCCGCCGGTGGTGGACGAGGGTGATTCGGACGACGGGTCCGCCCCGCCCTTCGCCATCGCGGATGACGACGCGCCTCCGCCGCCGCGCAAACCCGTTGGCAAGCCGTCGGCCAGCAAGGGCGGCAACGCCAAGCAATCGGCCCAGGAGCGCGAGATTGAAGAGGCGATGAAGGCCCTGCGCGATCTGGTCGAGGATGAGGACGAGGACGACGTCCCGCCCGAAAGCGCCGCCCCGCCGCGCGAATCCGCGAAGGCCCCCCGGCGGCCTGCATGGGATGAGGACGACGACGCTCCGCCAGCGCGCGCGCCATCCCGGCGCGCCATGGACGACGAGCCGCCCAGCGCCAAACCTCCGCCGCCGCCTCAGCCGACCAAGGACGGCAGCCCGCTCAGCAAGACCATCGCGACCTTGCGCGGGATGCTGGAATTGGACGGGCGGAAAAAGCGCTGACGGCGTCGCCGGTCAGCCATTCTCCGCCAAAACCGACCCGGCCAGATAGAGCGAGCCGCAAATCAGCACGCGGGCCGGGTCGTCGCGCCCGGCGACCAACGCGGCCAGCGCCGTCGCCACGCTCTCCGTTGCCGCCGTGTCGGCGATGCCGCAAGTCCGACCGGCCTCCGCCGATTCCTCGGCGGTCAGCGAGGCTTCCTCGCCGGGAATCACCACAGTGCGCATGGCGTGGGCGAAGGGGGCCAGCGGGGCCAGGAACTCGTAGGGATCCTTGCTGGCCAACATGCCGTAGATCAGCAGCAGCGGGCGGGCGCCGTCAGGACCGGCGCCATCCGCTTCCGACCAATCCACCGCCTGCCGGGCCAACACCTCGCCCGCCGAATCATTGTGGCCGCCGTCCAGCCACAGTTCCCACCCCGACGGCAGGGACTCGGCCAACGGACCGCGCGTCAGCCGTTGCAGCCGGGCGGGCCATTCGACCGAGGCCAGCCCCCGACGAATCGCCGCCTCGTCCACCGCCAGCGGCAGATGATCCAGACAGGCCAGCGCCAGACCGGCGTTGCCGATCTGGTGCGCGCCGGGCAGGCCGGGCATCGGCAGGTCGAGCGTCCGCGCCGCGCTGTCAAAGCGGAAGCCGCCCGGCTGCGGCGTGGCGGTCCAGGCGTGGATCGGCGCGTGGATGGCGTTGGCGCGCAGGCTCAGCGCCTTGCGCGCGTCCGCCGCCGGTTGCTCAGCCATCACCACCGGAACGCCGGGCTTGAAGATTCCGGCCTTCTCGCTGGCGATTTCCATCAGCGAGTCGCCCAGAAACTGGCGGTGATCGTAAGAAATGCGGGTGATCGCCGTCACGGCGGGCTGGTCGATGACGTTGGTGGCGTCCAGCCGCCCCCCCAAGCCGGTTTCCAGCAGCACGACGTCCGCCGGAACGCGGGAAAAGGCGAGGAAGGCGGCGACCGTCGTCACCTCGAAAAAGGTGATCGGGCCGCCCGCGTTCGCCGTCTCGCACTCTTGCAGCAGGGCGGCGAGGTGGTCGTCGTCGATCAAGGTTCCCGCCAACCGAATGCGCTCGTGAAAGCGCACCAGATGGGGCGAGGTGTAGACATGGACCCGATAACCGGCGGCTTCCAGGATGGCGCGCAGGAAGGCGACGGTCGATCCCTTGCCGTTGGTTCCGGCGACATGGACCACCGGCGGCAAACGCCGCTCGGGATGGTCCAACGCCGCCAGCAGCCGGTGCACCCGGTCCAACGACAGGTCGATGACCTTCGGATGAAGCCCCTTCAAACGATCCAGAACCGGATCGGAACGGTGTGTGTCGGTCATCGCCGCCTGTCCCTTGCGCCCGCTGTCCCTTGCGCCCTCTTGCCCGTCGCGTCCGCTGTTTTGGACGCTGTCAGTCGTCGCCCGCCCCCGGCTGGGACGCCGACGCCGTCGTCACAACCACGGCGTTGCTGACCGGAGCCTCTTCAAAATCGGCGTCCACCACCTCGATCTCGCTGCGGACGGGTTGCGTCAACAGGTCGATCACCCGAACCAGAGTGTCGCGCAGGTCGCGGCGGTGGACGACCATGTCGACCATGCCGTGTTCCAGCAGATATTCCGACCGCTGAAAGCCCTCGGGCAGGGTCTCGCGAATCGTGCCTTCGATGACGCGTGCGCCGGCGAAACCGATCTGCGCGCCCTTTTCGGCGATGTGGATGTCGCCCAGCATGGCGAAAGACGCGGTGACGCCGCCGGTCGTCGGGTCGGTCAGCACGACGATGTAGGGCAGCCCGGCTTCCTTGACCATCTCCACCGCGATGGTGGTGCGCGGCATCTGCATCAACGACAGAATGCCTTCCTGCATCCGCGCCCCGCCCGAGGCCGGGACGACGATCAGCGGGGCCTTCTTCGCCACCGCCAGCTTGGCGGCGGTCAGCAGCCCTTCGCCAACGGCGATGCCCATCGAGCCGCCCATGAAGCCAAAATCAAACACGGCGACCACGGCGGACAACCCGCCGATCAGCCCGTTGCCGACGACGATGGCGTCGGTGCGCCCGGTCTTGACCTGCGCCTCTTTCAGGCGGTCGGTGTAGCGCTTTTGATCGCGGAATTTCAGCGGATCGGCGACCGACTTGGGCAGTTCCACCCCGTCATAAGCGCCGTCATCGAAAATCGATTGCAGCCGCTTGATCGGGTCGAGCCGCATGTGGAAGCCGCAATGCTGGCAGACATGCAGATTCTCTTCCAGCTCGCGATGGAACAGCATCGCCTCGCAGCTCGGGCATTTGTGCCAGAGGTTGTCGGGAACCTCCTTGCGGGCGTAGAGGGCGCGGATCTTGGGGCGGACGTAATTGGTAAGCCAGTTCATGGAACGCCTTTCAACGGCACGGCGACGCGCTGGATGTTGGCAGCCGACTGGACCACATCAAGCGATTCGGTCTGATGGTTGCCGTGAGCGGTTTTTGCTGCCGGTGTGGTAATGCGGATTTGCGCGCTTGTAAACCGTTCCGCCAAAGGGCGGCCCGCGCGCTCCGCGCAAAAAAGCGCCCGCCGTCCCCCCTGCGTCGGAGGACGGCGGGCGGCCTTGATCTTACCCCCGCGCCCCGCGCACGCCTGCGGCCAGTTCGCGGACGAAGCCCAGCACATCCTCGACCACGCCGGGACGCAAAGCCCCGCTCTCGTCCAGCCCGTCGGCCAGACGGGTGACGATGGCGGAGCCGACGACGGCGGCGTCGGCGACGCGCGCGATCTCGGCGGCTTGGGCGGGCGTCTTGATGCCGAAGCCGACGGCGATGGGCAGATCGGTGTGACGCTTCAACCGGGCCACCGCCGCGTCCACGGCGGTGTTGGCGGCGCTGGCCGTGCCGGTGATTCCGGCGATGGACACGTAATAGATGAAGCCCGAGTTGTTTTGCAAAACGGCGGGCAGGCGCTTCTCATCGGTGGTCGGCGTCGTCAGGCGGATGAAGTTCACCCCGGCCTTGACCGCCGGGACGCACAGCTCGCCATCCTCTTCGGGCGGCAGATCGACGATGATGAGGCCGTCCACCCCGTCGGCCTTGGCGTCCACCAGGAAGCGGTCCACGCCATAGGCGTAGATCGGGTTGTAATAGCCCATCAGGATGATCGGGGTGTCCGCGTCCTTTTTGCGGAAATTCCGCACCAGCTCCAGCGTCTTGCGCACGCTCATCCCGGCGGCCAGCGCCCGCAGGGACGACGCCTGAATCGCCGGGCCGTCGGCCATCGGGTCGGTGAAGGGCACGCCCAGCTCGATCAGATCGGCGCCGGCGGCGGGCAGCCCGTCGAGCAACGCCTGGCAAGAGGCCGGATCGGGGTCGCCCGCCGTGATGAAGGTGATGAGACCGGCGCGGCCCTCGGCCTTCAGCGCCTGGAAGCGGCGGTCGATTCGCGATTCAGGCGGGCGGCTTTCGGCAACGGCGTTCACAGGCTGACTCCCAGATGCTGGGCGACGGAGAAGATGTCCTTGTCGCCACGGCCCGACAGGCACAGGACCATCAGATGGTCTTTCGGCAGGGTCGGGGCGCGCTTGATGATTTCGGCGATGGCGTGGGCGGATTCCAGCGCCGGAATGATGCCTTCGGTCTTGGCGCAGAGCTGGAACGCCTCCAACGCCTCGGCGTCGGTGGCCGAGGAATATTCCACGCGGCCAACATCGTGCAGCCACGCGTGTTCCGGGCCGACGCCGGGGTAATCCAGACCGGCGGAAATCGAATGGCCTTCCAGGATCTGGCCGTCCTCGTCCTGCAACAGATAGGTGCGGTTGCCGTGCAGCACGCCCGGACGCCCGCCGTTGATCGAGGCGGCGTGGTCCAGCGGGCCTTTCTCGATGCCGCGCCCGGCGGCCTCGACCGCGATCATTTTGACCGAGGAATCGTCAAGGAAGGGGTGGAACAGCCCGATGGCGTTCGATCCCCCGCCGACGCAGGCGATCAGCGAATCGGGCAGGCGGCCTTCCTGCTCCTGCATCTGGGTCTTCACCTCGTCGCCGATGACCGATTGGAAATCGCGGACGATGCTGGGGTAGGGGTGGGGACCGGCGGCGGTGCCGATGATGTAGAAGGTGTCGGCGACGTTCGTCACCCAATCGCGCAGCGCCTCGTTCATCGCGTCCTTCAGCGTCTTCGCGCCGGAGGTGACGGCGCGAACCTCCGCCCCCAACAGCTTCATGCGGAAGACGTTCGGCGCCTGACGGGCGATGTCGGTTTCGCCCATGTAGATGACGCAGGGCATGTTGTAGAGCGCGCAGACGGTCGCCGTCGCCACGCCGTGCTGACCGGCCCCGGTTTCGGCGATGATGCGGGTCTTGCCCATGCGCCGGGCCAACAGGATTTGCCCGATGCAGTTGTTGATCTTGTGCGCGCCGGTGTGGTTCAGCTCCTCGCGCTTGAAATAGATCTTGGCGCCGCCGAGCATCTCCGTCAGGCGTTCCGCGTAATAGAGCGGGTTGGGGCGCCCGACATACTGTTTGAGCTGTTGGCGCATCTCGCCTTCAAAGGCGGGGTCGGCGCGGGCCTCGCGGTAGGCCTTTTCCACGTCGAGGATCAACGGCATCAGCGTTTCGGCGACGTAGCGCCCGCCATAAATGCCGAAATGCCCCTGTTCATCGGGACCGGAGCGGTAGGTGTTGGGTCTGGTCATCGTCTGGGGAACTGCCTGAAGCGAGGTTGACGCGCCGTCAAAGGCGTCACCATAGCGGTGACGCGCGCCGATTTGAAGCGTCCGGCCAATCATCGGGGAAATCAATCCCGCAAATCAGACCGTTGCGCGGCGCCGCATCAGGAGATGGAGCGGCGCACGGTCTCGACAAGCGGCGTTGCCGCCCATGGGCCGGGCGCTTACAGTGTTTCCCCACGCCCACGGTTGTTTTCGGAGAGCGCCGCCCATGCCTGTCCCCCTCTCCCCCACGGAACCGGAACCGACCGCGCCGCGCCGCATCCTGGTGGTGGAGGACAGCCCGCTGAACCAAATGATCGTCAACGCGGTTCTGACCTCCGTCGGCTATCGAGTGGAGATGGCCAACAACGGGCTTGAGGCGGTGATGGCGGCGCAGGCCGGCGGCTTCGATCTGATCCTGATGGATCTGTCGATGCCGGAGATGGACGGCTTGACCGCCACCCGGCTGCTGCGCGATTTGCCCGGACCCGCCGGACAGGTGCCGGTGATCGCCATGACCGCCGACACCGACGAGGCCGACCGGCTGCGCTGCCGGGAGGCCGGGATGAACGACCATGTCGCCAAGCCGGTTGAGCGCGCCCAACTGTTGAGCGTCGTCGCCTGCTGGCTGCGACCGGCGGACCAGCGCGGCCCGTCGGCCCCCTGCGCGCCCGCCCTGGACCGAACCGCCGACGCGGTTCTGGATCTCGACGTGCTGCGCCAGTTGGCCGAGGATCTGGACGAGGATGTTCTGGCCGAAGTGCTGCAACAGTTTCTGGCCGAAACGCAGGACCGCATCGTCCGCATCATCCAGGAACCCGACCTCAACGCCCTGACGCGCGAGGCGCACACGCTGAAAAGCACGGCGGGAACCTTTGGCGCGCACGCGCTGTGCGTCGCCGCCCGCGCCCTGGAAATGTCCTGCCACGCCAAGGCCGAAGCCGAGGTGCGGGCGCTGCGCTTCGACATCCCCCGCTTGGCCGAGGAGGCCATCGCCGCCTACCGCGCCGCCGGCTACCTGCCCTGAGCGGTCGCCAGCGCCACCATCGACACGGTTTTCCCCCTCCCTAACCCTCCCCCGCCTTTGGCGGGAGAGGGAACTCCGCCGCGCGTCGACAAGGTTCCAGGCTCCCTCTCCCGCATAAGCGGGGGAGGGTCGGGGAGGGGGCAAGCGCAGCGGAAACGGCGACGGACAGCCCCGGCGAAGCCCTTACAGCTTGCCTTCGGCCTGCCAGGCCAGACGCTTGCGGTAGATGGTGGACGCGCTGATTTGCAGCAGCGCGGCGGCTCGCGGGATGTTGCCGTCGCACGCGGTGATCGCGTCCTCGATGGCGTCCTTTTCGACCTCCCACAGCGGCTTGATCGCGTCGGGCGTCAAGGGCTGCGGCGCGCGCGGAACCGGGGCGGCGGCCGCCTCGAACGCGGTCGGCGGCATCGGCGTCAGCGGAATCAGCCCCGGCGCGCCCAGCGGCGCGGGCAGCATCTGCGGCAGAACCGTGTCGCCATCGTGCAAAACGGAGACGATGCGCACGACGTTCTGCAACTGCCGGACATTGCCCGGCCAATGGTAATGGCGCAGCGCCTGTTCGGTTTCCGGCGAGAAATGGGTGAAGCCCTTTTTCTCTTCCGCCGTGAATTCGGCCAGATAATGGCGGGCGATCTCCAGCACGTCGTCCTCCCGCTCGCGCAGGGGCGGCAGGTGGATCGGGATGACGTGCAGGCGGTAATAGAGATCCTCGCGGAAGCGGCCTTCCTCGACCTCGTGCAGGGGGTCGCGGTTGGTGGCGCAGACGATGCGCAGATCGACCTTTTCCAAGCGCGACCCGCCAACCGGGGTGTAGGTGCCGGTCTGGATGAAGCGCAGCAGCTTGGTTTGCAGGTCCGGCGCCAGTTCGCAGATTTCGTCCAGGAACAGGGTGCCGCCGTCGGCCCGCGCCGCCGCGCCTTCGCGGTCGGCCACCGCCCCGGTGAAGGAGCCTTTCACATGGCCGAAGATCTCGCTTTCCATGAGATCTTTGGGGATCGCGCCGCAATTGATGGCGATGAAGGGGCGGCCCGACCGCTGGCTCTGCCGGTGGATGGCTTCGGCGCAGACCTCTTTGCCGGTGCCCGATTCGCCGGTGATGAAGACGGTGGCGCGCGAGGAGGCGGCGCTGTCGACGATCCGATAGACCGCCTGCATCGCCAGCGACGAGCCGATGAAGCCGTGATAACGCGCCCGCCCGAGATCCTGTTCAAAAGTGTCGACGATCTGGGCCAGCCGCAGCCGCTCCACCGCGTTGCGCACGGTGACGACCAGCCGATCCGCCGAGAAGGGTTTGACCAGGAAGTCATAGGCGCCGTACCGCATCGCCTCGACCGCCGCGTTCACCGACCCATGGGCGGTGATGACGATGACGGCGCAGGGCAGGGCCTGGGCGTTGATCCGCTTCAGCACCTCCATCCCGTTCATGTCGGGAAGCTGAAGGTCGAGCAGAACCACCTTCGGCGCGCCATCGGCCAGTTGGTCGATGGCGGCGGCGCCCGTTTCCACCGCGACGACGGTGTAGGCTTCCTTCTTCAGGAATTCCGCGTAGACACGCGCCAGCGACGGCGTGTCTTCGATGAGCAGGACGGGAATGGAGCCAATGGGCATGCGGAATCGGCACGCGGTGGTGGAGGGGGAAATGGTTCGCGTTCTATGTCTAGCAGATCTTTTGCGAAAACCCACCCTGCACAATCGCCAACGCTGATGAAACAGACGCAATCGTGATCGGCAAGATTGCTGCGCCGGGTTGACCTATGGGAAATGGCGCGGAAGGGAGTCAACGCCGCAGGGCGCTTGTCGTGGTCGGCGCGATGGAATATCTGCAACGGGTCGGGGCAGCCCGCGAACCAACAGGGAAGATGGGGTAGGGCCATGGTCGATCACGCCAGTCTGTCCGGCAAGCGCGTCCTGCTGGTGATCGCGGGCGGCATCGCCGCCTACAAGTCGCTCGACCTGATCCGCCGCCTGCGCGAGCGCGGCGTCCGCGTCCGCGCGGTGTTGACGGAGGCGGGCGCCCGCTTCGTCACCCCGCTGTCGGTCCAGGCGTTGACCGAGGACACCGTTTACCGCGATCTGTGGTCGCTGACCGACGAGTCGGAGATGGGCCACATCCGCCTGTCGCGCGAGGCCGACCTGATCGTCGTCGCCCCCGCCACCGCCAATCTGCTGGCCCGCATGGCGGCGGGCATGGCCGACGATCTGGCCGCAACCGTCCTGCTCGCCACCGACAAGCCGGTGTTGGTCGCCCCGGCGATGAACGTCCGCATGTGGGAACACCCGGCGACGCAGGACAACATGACCCGGCTGGAGCGTCGCGGCGTCCGGCGCGTCGGTCCCAACGACGGGGTGATGGCCTGCAACGAGTTCGGGCCGGGCCGCATGGCCGAACCGATGGAAATCATCGACGCCATCGCCGCCCATTTCGCCGAAGCCGCGCACAAGCCCCAAGCGGACAAGCCCCAAGCCCACACGCCATTGTCGGGCAAGCGCGCCCTGGTGACGAGCGGCCCGACGCATGAACCCATCGACCCGGTGCGCTACATCGCCAACCGCTCGTCCGGCAAACAGGGCCACGCCATCGCCGAGGCGCTGGCCCGGCTGGGGGCCGCCGTCACCCTGGTCAGTGGCCCGACCCGGCTGCCCGACCCGCCGGGCTGCGCCGTGGTCGCCATCGAAACAGCGCGCGAGATGCTGGCCGCCTGCGAGGCCGCCCTGCCGGTGGACATCGCCGTCTGCGCGGCGGCGGTCGCCGATTGGCGGGTCGCCGGGACGTCCGACCGCAAACTGAAAAAGGACGGCGGCGGCCCGCCCAGCCTGTCCCTGACCGAAAATCCCGACATCCTCGCCACCCTGTCGCAAGCCGGGCCGCGCCGCCCGGCGCTGGTGATCGGCTTCGCGGCGGAAACCGGCGACGTCGTCGCTTACGCCACGGCCAAGCGCGCCCGCAAGGGCTGCGACTGGATCGTCGCCAACGACGTCTCGCTCGGCACCACCACCTTTGGCGGGGCCGACAACACGGTCCACGTCATTCGCGCCGACGGGGCGGAGGCGTGGCCGACCATGGGCAAGGACGCCGTCGGCGCCCGTCTGGCCGAAGCCATCGCCGCCCATTTTCAAACACCCACGCCCTGATCCGCCGCGCCCTGACTGGAGACCTTTCGCCAATGACCGCCGACACTCCTGTGATCGCCTTCCTGCGCCTTCCCGGCAACGACGATCTGCCCGTCCCCGCCTACGCCACCGCCGGGGCGGCGGGGTTCGATCTGCGGGCCGCCGTGCCGCCGGGGGAAAGCCTGCGGCTGGATCCCGGTCAGCGGCTTTTGGTGCAGACCGGCTTCGCCGTCGCCGTTCCGCCGGGGTGGGAGATGCAGATCCGCCCGCGCTCCGGGCTGGCGGTGAAGAACGGCGTCACCGTGCTGAACAGCCCCGGCACGGTGGACAGCGACTATCGCGGCCCGGTCGGCGTCTGTCTGGTCAATCTGGGACACGAAGCCTTCGCCATCGCCCATGGCGACCGCGTCGCCCAGGGCGTGATCGCCCGCGCGCCCCAGGCGCGGCTGGTCGAGGTGGCCACACTTGACGCAACCGAACGCGGCGTCGGCGGGTTCGGCTCCACGGGAATCGCCTGAACCAGGACGGCGTGAACCGGGGCGGCGGGCGGCGCGTCAGCCGCCCAATTCATCCACCCAACTTTCACCCACCCAATGGCGGCGCGTAGAGCAGGCCACCGGCGTTCCACAGGGCGTTGGCCCCGCGCTCGATCCGCAGCCCCGAGCGGCGGCCCAAATTCTGCTCGAAAATCTCGCCGTAATTGCCGATTTTTCCAATCACCCGCAGCGCCCAATCATTGTCCAGCCCAAGATCCTGACCGAATCCCGGGCTGCTTCCCAACAGACGGCGGGTTTCGGCGTCGCCAATGCTTTTTTGGGCGGCGGCGTTGGCGCTGGTGACGCCCTTTTCCTCGGCCACCAGCAGCGCCAGAACCGTCCAGCGCACGACGCCCTCCCATCCCGGATCATCGCTCCGCACCATGGGGGCCAGCGGTTCCCGCGCGATGACGTCGGGCAAAATCAGGTAATCCCCGGCGTTCGGCGCGTTTTGCGCCCGCTGGCCGTGCAGGGCGAGGCGATGGCCGCTGTAAAGGTCGCAATGATGGTTGAAGAAGGCGCCCAGCGCCCCTTCGGTGGAGCGCGCCCGCTTGACGACCAGCCGGGCGCCGTTGCGGCTGATCCAGCTTTCCAGGCTGCTCGCCGCCATGGTCCCATCGACCACGCACACGCTCGCCGCCCCGGCTTGGGCCAGCGTCGCGATTTTCAGCGAGCGGTGAACCATCAGGGCCTGACCATCGAACAGATAGACGACGGGAAAGGCGACTCCCTGGCCGCGCTCGCGTTCCTGGGTCCAGGTGGTCGCGTCCATCACCACATCGACGGCAAGGTCGCGCAAGACTGCGAAGCGATTCTCCGCGCCAACCTCGACAAAGGCCACGGCCTCGGCCTTGCCCAGCGTGGCGACGGCCACGGCGCGGCACATGTCGGGGAAAAAGCCCCGCCACACCCCAGACTCGTCCATCGTCGACAAGCCCAAGCCGCTGGACGCCACGCCACAGCGCAAGACGCCCGCCTGACGCACCCGGTCCAGCGTTCCGGCGGAGCCGCTTGTCACCACGCACAGGGACAGCAGCAGGATCACCAGGATTCGGATCATCATCAGCCCGCCCGCCCCGAAAAAATACCCCGATCACATGGCGCCGAAACACCCAGTCAAATCTATGTTCGGCACTGTGAAACACTGATTAACGCCAAGCGGCCAAACGGAAAAGGGCGCCTCCCGCGAGGGAGGCGCCCTTTCCAAAACCCGTGAGCGCGGGGGCCGAAGCCCCCAGGCCCAGACCCGTCAGCGGATCACTCCGCCTTCTTGGTCAGGTCTTCGCCGGTGACTTGATCGACCTGCTTCATCGACAGCTTGACCTTGCCGCGATCGTCGAAGCCGATGACCTTGACCTTCACCGCGTCGCCCTGCGACACGACGTCCGACACCTTGGCGACGCGCTGCGGCGACAGTTCCGAGATGTGGACGAGGCCGTCGCGCGAACCCAGGAAGTTCACGAAGGCGCCGAAATCGACGACCTTCACGACCTTGCCGATGTAGACGACGTTCATTTCCGGCTCAGCGACGATGCCCTTGATCCATTCGATGGCCGCTTCGGCCTTCTTCTGGTCAACCGCCGACACCTTGACGGTGCCGTCATCGTCGATGTCGATCTTGGCGCCGGTCTGCTCGACGATCTCGCGGATCACCTTGCCGCCGGAACCGATCACGTCGCGGATCTTTTCCTTGGGGATGTTGATGACGGTGATGCGCGGGGCGTTCTCGTTGACGCCGTCGCGGGCGCCGGTCAGCGCCTTGGACATTTCGTCGAGAATGTGCAGGCGGCCGTCCTTGGCCTGCCCCAGAGCGATCTTCATGATCTCCTCGGTGATCGAGGTGATCTTGATGTCCATCTGCAACGCGGTGATGCCGACCTCGGTGCCCGCCACCTTGAAGTCCATGTCGCCCAGGTGATCTTCGTCACCCAGAATGTCCGACAGAACCGCGAAGGCGTGGTCTTCCTTGATGAGGCCCATGGCGATGCCCGCCACCGGACGCAGCAGCGGCGCGCCCGCGTCCATCAGCGACAGCGAGGTGCCGCAAACGGTGGCCATCGAGGAGGAGCCGTTCGACTCGGTGACTTCCGACACCACACGCAGGGTGTAGGGGAAATCTTCCTTCTTCGGCAGCAGGGGATGGATGGCGCGCCACGCCAGCTTGCCGTGACCGATTTCACGACGACCCGGCGATCCCATGCGGCCCGCTTCACCCACCGAATACGGAGGGAAGTTGTAGTGCAGCATGAAATGTTCGCGGTATTCGCCTTCCAGCGCGTCGATGATCTGCTCGTCCTGGCTGGTGCCGAGCGTGGTCACGACCAGCGCCTGGGTTTCGCCACGGGTGAACAGGGCCGAGCCATGGGCGCGCGGCAGAACGCCGACTTCCGAGACGATCGGGCGGACGGTCTTGGTGTCGCGGCCATCGATGCGGCGGCCGGTCTTCAGAACCGCGCCGCGCAGGATGTCGGCCTCAAGCTCCTTGAACTCGACGCCGATCTGCTGGGCTTCATACTCGCCCGCCAGCGTCTCCAGGGCCTTCGCCTTGGCGGCGCCGACCTTTTCATAGCGCGACTGCTTGACCGTTTCCGTGTAGGCGGCCTCGACGGCGGCGCCGACGGTGTCGCGCAGACGGGCTTTCAGCGCCTTGCGGTCATAGGCCGACGCGGGCAGATCCCACGGCTCCTTCGCCGCCAACTCGGCGAGGTCGATGATCGCCTCGATGATCGGCTGGAAATGGCTGTGGCCGAACATGACGGCGCCGAGCATGACCTCTTCGGTCAGCTCCTTGGCTTCCGACTCGACCATCAGCACGCCTTCGGTGGTGCCGGCGACGACGAGGTTCAGGTCGGTGTCGGCGATCTCGTCGGCGGTCGGGTTCAGAATGTACTGGCCATTCTTGTAACCAACGCGCGCCGCGCCAATCGGGCCGAGGAACGGAATGCCCGAAATCGTCAGCGCGGCGGACGCGCCGACCATCGCGACGATGTCGGGATCATTTTCCAGATCATGGCTGAGAACGGTGCAAACCACCTGGGTTTCGTTGCGGAAACCCTCGGCGAACAGCGGACGAATCGGCCGGTCGATCAGACGGCTGACCAGCGTTTCCTTTTCCGTCGGACGGCCTTCGCGCTTGAAGAACCCACCGGGGATCTTGCCAGCGGCAAACGCCTTTTCCTGATAATTGACCGTCAGCGGGAAGAAATCGATGCCCGGCTTCGGCGCCTTGGCGGCGACGGCGGTGCACAGGACGGTGGTGTCGCCATACGTCACCAGCACGGCGCCATTGGCCTGACGAGCGATCTTGCCCGTCTCCATGACCAGCTTGCGGCCGCCCCATTCGATTTCTTTACGATGCACAGTAAACATTGAGTCTTTCCTTCCATCCGACACCCGAGACGGCCGGATTGCCGCCCAGAGCCAGGGCCGCCAGTCGTAAGGCCCCGCAGAGAAATTATCGTCGAAACATCAGAGAATTGGCGTGAAAAAGGCCGGTTCCCGAGGCATCGGGCCGGCCTGTTCCTCACAAAGCTCTAAACACCAATGACACAAAAAAATGCACGCTTCCCAAAACGCGCGACGCCCCAACCGGCGCACCGCGCCCGCCGGAACCCGAAGGCGCGGCGAGGCGATGGCTGGTCAGGGCGTCGTATCCGGTCACAGGCTGGACGGCGCGTCGATCAGCGACGCAGGCCCAGACGCTCGATGAGCGTGGCGTAACGGGATTGGTCCTTCTTCTTGAGATAATCAAGAAGACGACGACGCTGACCAACCATCACCAGAAGACCACGGCGGGAGTGGAAGTCCTTCTTGTGGCCCTTCAAATGTTCGGTCAGGTTGCTGATCCGCTCGGTCAGGATCGAAACCTGGACCTCGGGCGAGCCGGTGTCGGCTTCACCGCGCGAATATTCCTTGATCAGCTCTTGCTTGCGCTCGGGCGTAATCGACATCGGGGTCTCCTAAATTTTCAGAGGTTGAGCACGCGCACCGGACGGACCTCCGCCCCCTCGACCCGCGCCAACGCCACCGGCTTTCCGCCGAAAAGCGCAATGACGACGCCATCCCCACCAACAGCCCCGCGAAGCGCCTCAAGGCGTTCGCGGTCTTGTCGGGTGAGGAGAGCCACCGTCTGGCCGTGTCTCAGTCGGTGCGCTTCCGCTTCGGTCAGGGCCAGCGCCGGGATGTCGTCCAGCGCGGTCTCGATCGGCAACAGAAGTCGTTCGACGGCGGCACCTTGCTCCAAGCCCGCCAATTCGTCCAGGGAAATCGCGTTGTCCAGGGTGAAGGGGCCGACGCGCAAACGGCGCAACAGCGCCACATGGCCGACCGTGCCCAAGGCTTCGGCCAGATCGCGGGCCAGCGAGCGCACATAGGTGCCCTTGCCGCAATCGACCTCGAACAGCGCGTGGTCGTCGTCGATGATCTCGACCAGAACGAAGCGGTCGATGCGCACCCGGCGCGACGCCAAATCCACCACGTCGCCCTCGCGCGCGATGTCATAGGCGCGCTCGCCGTCGATCTTGATGGCGCAATATTGCGGCGGCACCTGGTCGATCTCGCCCAAAAAGGCGGGCAGGGCGGCGTTGATCGCCGCGACGGTCGGGCGCAGGGTCGAACGGTCGATCACCTCGCCTTCGCGGTCGTCGGTGCTGGTGCGTTCGCCCCAGCGCACGGAAAAGCGGTAGGTCTTGGCCCCGTCCATCGCGTAGGAGACGGTTTTGGTCGCCTCGCCCAGCGCGATGGGCAGAATGCCGGTGGCCAGCGGGTCGAGCGTGCCGCCGTGACCGGCCTTTTCCGCGTTCAACAGGCGCCGCACCTTGGACAACGCCTGAGTCGAGCTGATGCCTTCGGGCTTGTCGAGCACGATCCAGCCATGGATCGGCTCGCCCTTGCGCTTACGAGCCACGACGCTCGCCCTTGCCGCTCTTGTCCTCGTCGTCCAGCGCGGCGGCGTCTTCGTCGCCCTCGCGGTCGAGGTCGTCCTCCTCCGCGTCGGGGGACTCGTCGTCCTCCTCCTCGTCATCCCACGACTCGTCGTCATCCTCGTCGTCGTGGTCATCGTCGCCGTTGACGCGGCTCAGATCACGGGCGACCGCCGGGCTGTGCAGGATGGTGTCGATGTGGTGGGCGTAGTCGAACGAGGTGTCGCCCTCAAAGGACAGGGTCGGGGCGTGGCGCAGATTGACCATGCGGGCGACTTGCCCGCGCAGGAAGGCCGCCGCCCGGCGCAGGGCCACCGACGCCTCTTCCATCTGACCGCCGCCCAGCGTGGCGAAAAACACCGTGGCGTTGCTCAGATCCGGGCTGATTCGCACTTCGGTGATGGTGATGTTGAAGGAGGACAGTTCCGGATCGTAGAAATCCCCACGGCGGAACAGATCGGCCAACGCGTGGCGCAGTTCTTCGCCGACGCGCAATTGCCGCTGGGACGGGGGTTTTCCGGCGTTGACCGCGCTGCGCTTCTTGCTCGCCATGGGGTGTTCGTCTTTCGTCGCTGTCGTGTCGTGTCGGACGGCTGTGGGTCGCGGAACCGGAACCGGAGTTCAGGACCAGAGAACCGGCGCGTCATAAAGTGTGACCATTCGGTCGGCGCTGACCAGGGTCAGGTCATCCGCCAGAGCCTGAGCGATCAACATCCGGTCGAAGGGATCCCGGTGGTGAGTCGCCAACCCGCTCAAACGGTCGATGTGGCGAAGGTCGATGGGTAAAAAATCGAATCCGCTGGCTCGTATCAAATCCGGCAGATTCGGGGGCAAATCCAGCTTCCCGGAGGCCGCCTTGATGCGCAATTCCCACAGGCTGGCGATGCTGACGAAAACCGCAAGGGCCGGATCGACCAGCAGCGCCGACACCCTGGGCGGCAACCGACCCGGATCATTCAGCGCCCAGAGCAGGACATGGGAATCGAGAAGAAGCCTCACGATCCTGTCTTCGCCCGATGGGCCTTGATCGCCTCGACGTCATGGGCTTCGGGTTCGGGAAAGGGCTGATCGGCGTCAATTCCGTGGAACGCGTCGATCATCCAGTCCGGCGTCTCGTCAAAGTCATCCGCGACCCAGATTTTCCCCTTGGCAAGACCAAGCCGCCGAGAACGAGGCGCATCGACGTCGCCACCCGCCTGACCAATGGGAACCAACCGCGCCGCCGGTTTGCCGTCGCGCAGGATGACGATTTCCTCGCCATTCTCCACCCGTCCGACCAGCTCGGCCATGTGGCCATCGGCTTCCGACAGCGGCACCCGGTCCATGCGTCACGCCCTTCCGATAAGGATGCGGAAAACCCGCCCGCTCCTGGTTGAGACAACCAGGGGCGGGCGGGCGATCCAAACCCGCTTGGCTTTACAGCTCGCGGGCGATTTCCTCGATCTCGAAGGCTTCGATCTGATCGCCCGGCAAGATGTTGTCGTAATTCTCGAAGGCCATGCCGCACTCGTAACCCTCGCGGACGTCTTTGACTTCGTCCTTGAAACGCTTGAGCGTCTTGAGCGTGCCTTCGTGGATGACGACGTTGTCGCGCAGCAGTCGGACACCGGCGCCGCGCTTGACGGTGCCTTGCGTGACCATACAACCGGCGACCTTGCCGACCTTGGTGATGTTGAAGACCTCGCGGATCGTCGCGTAACCGATGAAGCGTTCCCGCAGCGTCGGCGACAACAGGCCGGTCAGCGCCGCCTTCACATCGTCGATCACGTTGTAGATGATCGAGTAGTAGCGGATTTCCACCCCATCCCGCTTGGCCATGTCACGGGCCTGCGGATTGGCGCGGACGTTGAAGCCGATGATCATCGCGTTCGACGCGTTGGCGAGCGTGATGTCGGATTCGTTGATCGCGCCGACCGAGTTGTGCAGAACGCGGACCTTGACCTCGGTGTTTTCGGCCGTGAGCTTCTCCAGCGAGCTGGCGATGGCTTCGATCGACCCCTGCACGTCGCCCTTGATGACGACCGGCAGTTCCTTGGCTTCACCCGCCTGGATGCGGCTGAACATGTCCTGCAACGAGCCGCGCGCCGTCGCCGCCACCGCCGCGTCACGCTTCTTGCGCTGACGGAATTCGGCGATTTCACGGGCGCGGGCTTCGGTTTCGACGACCGAGAAGTCGTCGCCCGCCATCGGCGTGCCGTTCAGGCCCAGCACCTCGACCGGGACGGCGGGGCCGGCCTCGGCGACGTTCTGGCCACGGTCGTTGATGAGGGCGCGGACGCGGCCCCATTCGGCGCCGGTCACGAACACGTCGCCGACCTTCAGCGTGCCGCGCTGAACCAGCACGGTGGCGACCGAACCACGGCCACGCTCCAGCTTCGCCTCGATGACGACGCCTTCGGCGCTGCGGTTGGCGTTGGCGCGCAGTTCCAGAATTTCAGCCTGAAGAAGGATCGCCTCTTCCAGCTTGTTCAGGTTCCGCTTGGCCTTGGCCGAGACCTCGACGTCGAGCACGTCGCCGCCCATCTCTTCCACCACCAGCTCATGCTGGAGCAGCTCCTGACGGACCCGTTCCGGCTTGGCGTCGGGCAGATCGCACTTGTTGATGGCGACGATGATCGGAACCTTGGCCGCCTTGGCGTGACGGATGGCTTCGATGGTCTGCGGCATGACGCCGTCGTTCGCGGCCACCACCAGCACCACCACGTCCGTGACGTTGGCGCCACGGGCGCGCATCTCGGTGAAGGCGGCGTGACCGGGGGTGTCGATGAAGGTGATCTTGGCGCCCGACTCCAACGTCACCTGATAGGCGCCGATGTGCTGGGTGATGCCGCCGGCCTCGCCCGACACCACGTCGGTCTGACGCAGCGCGTCGAGCAACGAGGTCTTGCCGTGGTCGACGTGACCCATGATCGTGACGACCGGGGGACGCGACACCAGAACGGCATCGGCCTCCTCGTCGGCGCGCAGACCGATTTCGACGTCCGATTCCGACACGCGGCGCACACGGTGGCCGAATTCGGTGATGAGCAGTTCGGCGGTGTCCGCGTCGATCGGCTGGTTGATCGTGGCCATGACGCCCATGCGCATCAGCGCCTTGATGACGTCGGCGCCACGCTCGGCCATACGGTTGGCGAGTTCCTGCACGGTGATGACTTCCGGCAACACGACGTCGCGCGTCACCTTCGCCGTCTCCTGGCGGCTCATCAGACGCAGACGCTCGCGTTCACGGGCGCGGCGGACGGCGGCCAGCGACCGGGTGCGGTCGCTGCCATCGTCGCTGAGCGCCTGCGACACGGTCATCTTCGACCCCTTGCGGCGGTCGCCGCCGACCGGAGCCTTCGCGGCGGGGCGGGCGGGCGCGGCCTTCGCCGGACCACCAGGACCACTGCGGCCACCCTTGCGGCGGTTGTCGTCCTCTTCCTCGGCGCGAACCGGAACGGCGGACGCGCCGGGCGCGGGACGGGCGTTGTCGGCGCCGCCGGGACGGGCCGGAGCGGCGGACGAACCGGGACGAGCGTCGCCGCCCGAACGGGACGGACCGACACCGGCGGGGCGAGCGCCCGCGCCGCCATCACGGCCACCGCCGTCACGACCATCACGACCGCCAGCGGCTTCGCGGCGCGGGGCCGGTTCGGCCTCGCGGCGTTTGGCCTCTTCGGCTTCCTTGCGGCGGGTTTCTTCTTCCTTGCGGCGGCGCTCGGCCTCCTCGGCGACCTTGCGCTCGTCTTCCTGGATCGCCCGCATCTCTTCCAGCTCGCGCTGGCGGAGGGTTTCGGCGTCCCGAATGACCGGGGCAATTTCTTCGACGGGAGGAGCGGGCGGCGGAGCGGCTTCGGCGGCGGCGGCCGCTTCAACGGCTTCGGCGGCGGCCACTTCGGCGCGGACGGCTTCGTCCTCGGCGTCGATGCGGCGCTGCTCTTCCTCCTGCACGGCGCCACGCAGGGCGCGCATGCGGGATTCCAACTCCTCGCTGGTCAGTTTGCGGCCGCCCGTGGGGGCGCCGCCACGCGGTCGTTGACCGGCCGCGCCACGGATGGGCAAGCCCTGAGCGGCCTGACGAGCGGCGGCGCCGCCATCGGCGATGCCGGGGACCGCGCCCTTTTCTACGTGACGCTTGCGCTTGACCTCCACGGTCACCGCTTTAGACCGGCCATGGGAGAAGCTCTGCCGGACCTGGGTCTCGACCGGCTTCTTCGACTCCAGCTTCCCTTTGCCGGAGCCGGAGAGGTGCAAGACTTTCTTCTGGTCCTGGTCGTTGCTGTCGGTCATCGGTTCCCGAATGGTCAGACGTTACATCGCAGGCCGGTCGGCGCCATCGCCGACTCCCAAGCCCTTATCACACACCGGGGGCACCTGCCCCCTAAGCCCCTTAAGGCGGGCCGCATCGCGCGCCAGCCCCTTGGCCAGCCTGCCGCGCGCCACCACCGCGTGCACCGCGTGTTCGCGTCCCAACGCGGCGGCCAGAGCGGCCGACTCGAAGAGATCGATCACGGGAAGCGTCGGCGCGAGCGCCGTCACCTTGCCGCGTTGGTCGAGCGAGCCGTCGACGGCCTCGACCAGAAGAGCCGGCGGGGGACCCGCGCGACCAACCTGGTTGACCTTCAACGCCTCACGCACCTTCTCATACCCGGCCAGAACGTGGCCCGCCCGGCGGGCCAGGCCCAAACCGTTCAAGCAACGCCGTTCCAGCAGCCGTTCCAGCCTTTCGGCCAGATCCGGCGGCACCTTCACCGCTCGACGCGCGGCCTTGGCGAAGACGGACTTCCCCATGGCCTTCGCCAGAGCCGCCCGATCCGCCGTGACCCACAGGCCACGACCGGGCAACGATTCCTCCAGGTCGGGAACCACCTCGCCGTCGGGGGCGATCACGAAACGGATCATCCCATCCTTCGGCCCAACCGTTCCCGACGCGATGCAGCGGCGCAAAGGCCCCTTCTCGTCGTCCGCCGGTTGGTGGTCCACCACCTCCAGGGCCGCGTCGTCGGTGGCGTTCGGCGCCTGTGGGTCTTCCCGCTCGGTCATCCGCTCGTCATCCGCCTTTCGCGGTCCTCAAAACTCAACGCCTGTCCGTCGCATCCAGCCAATCAGGCCGACGCGCCCTGACCCTGCTCGCCAGCGTCGCCGCCAGCCGCCGCGCCTTCGCCCTCAAACCAGTGAGCGCGCGCCGCCATGATGATCTCGTTGGCTTCCTCTTCCGAGGGGCCGTCCTTGCCGAGAATCTCGACCAGCTCGTCGCCCGCCAGATCGGCCAGATCGTCCAGCGTCTTCACGCCGTTCTCACCCAGCTTGACCAGTTGCGCGGCGGTGCAGCCCGTCAGTTCGGCCACGACGTCTTCGACGCCCAGCTCCAAACGGCGCTCGTTCGCCTGGCTGTCTTGCTCATCCAGGAAGGCCAGCGCGCGCTGCTTCAGCTCGTCGGCGACCGACTCGTCGAAGCCTTGGATTTCCGCCAGCTCGTCGGTCTCGACATAGGCGATTTCCTCGACCGAGGAGAAGCCTTCGGCGACCAGCAGATGGGCGATGACGTCGTCAACGTCCAACGCCTGCATGAAGACGCCCGAGCGGTTCTGGATCTCGTCGGAACGACGGTCCGATTCTTCCTGCTCGGTCAGAATGTCGATGTCCCAGCCGGTCAGCATCGAGGCCAAACGCACATTCTGGCCACGGCGACCGATGGCCAGCGAAAGCTGGTCATCCGACACCACCACCTCGATGCGGCGATTCTCATCGTCCAGCACGACCTTGACGACTTCCGCCGGAGCCAGCGCGTTGACGACGAAGGTCGCCGCCTCGCTCGCCCACGGAATGATGTCGATCTTCTCGCCCTGAAGCTCGCCGACCACCGCCTGAACGCGGCTGCCGCGCATGCCGACGCAGGCGCCGACCGGATCGATCGAGCTGTCGTGGCTGAGAACGGCGATCTTGGCGCGCGAACCGGGATCGCGGGCGACCGCCTTGATCTCGATGATGTTGTCGTAGATCTCCGGCACTTCCTGGGCGAACAGCTTCGCCATGAACATCGGATGGGTGCGCGACAGGAAGATCTGCGGACCGCGCGGCTCTTCGCGCACGTCGTAGATGTAGGCGCGCACACGGTCGCCGTTCTTGAAATGCTCGCGCGGCAGCAGTTCGTCGCGGCGCAGGATCGCTTCGGCGCGACCCAGATCGACGGTGACGTTGCCGTATTCGACGCGCTTGACCAGACCGTTGACGATCTCGCCGTTGCGGTCCTTGTACTCGTTGAACTGGCGCTTGCGTTCCGCGTCGCGCACCTTCTGCACGATGACCTGCTTGGCGGTCTGCGCGGCGATGCGGCCAAAATCGATGGGCGGCAGCGGATCGACCAGGAAGTCGCCAACCTTGGCGCCCGCCTTGCGACGCTGGGCGTAGGCGAGCGTGATCTGCGTCGCCTCATTCTCCACCGCCTCGACGACCTCGAGATGGCGGGTCAGATGGATGTCGCCGCTCTTGCGGTCGATGCGCGCGCGGATGTCGTGCTCGTGGCCATATTTGGACCGACCGGCCTTCTGAATCGCCTGCTCCATCGCCTCCAGGACTTCATCCCGGTCGATGTTCTTTTCGCGAGCGACGGCGTCAGCGACTTGCAGCAGTTCCATCCGTTACACTTCCTGGGTCGGCGTGTGGTCTTAGGGGTGAGGCGGCAGAGGGATCAACCCTGCTGCTCTTGGCTGGCGCGGATCAATTCGTCCGTCAAAACCAGCTTCGCGCGCAGGATGTTGTCGAACTCCAGCCGGGCGGCTCCCTGTTCGGTGTCGATGCACACGAGGTCGTCTTCGACGCCCTTCAATATGCCTCGGAAGCGCTTGCGTCCGTCGCTTGAGGCCAGACGGGTGTCCAGCTTGGCCTCGAAACCGGCGAACCGGGCGAAATCTTTCAAACGGGTCAATGGCCGGTCGATGCCGGGTGAGCTGACTTCCAACGTGTAGGCTTCGCGGATCGGATCTTCGACATCCAGCAGGGCGGACACGGAACGGCTGATGTCGGCGCAATCTTCGACCGTCATGGCCGCGCCATCGGCGCGTTCCGCCATGATCTGAAGGATCGACCGCTGGCCGCCCGAAATCTGAACACGCACGATCTCGTAGCCCATGGCCTCGACCGACGGCGTGATGATCTGTTCGATGCGACCTGATGCGTCCATATCCACCAACCTACAGCCTGTGACCGGGATTGAACCGATCCAGGTTTCACCCGTGCGTCGCCGCACGCTGATAAAAAAATAAGTGGGCCAAGGCCCACCCGCAAAGCGTCTCGCCGGTCCAGTTTCCCGGGCCGCCGATCCGTATGGGTTCATGAAGGCTGACTATAGTCATTCCGTTCGATCCCGCAAGCTTTTTCCCTCGCCTTGTCCCGCGCGGCAAGCAAGGCTGGGGTCGGGTCATGATTTTGCGGGAGCGCGACGATGATTTTGGAAGCGGCTTTGTTGATGGTCCGACCAGGACAGGAGCAGGATTTCGAACGGGCGATGTCGGACGCCCGCCCCTTGATCGCCGCCACGCCCGGTTTTCGTGGTCTGGAGCTGCGGCCTTGTCTGGAGGTCGCCAACCGTTACCTTCTGCTTGTCCAGTGGGAGCGGCTGGAGGACCACACGGAGGGCTTTCGCGGCTCCGACCGTTACGCGCGGTGGAAGGCGCTTTTGCACCATTTTTATGACCCGTTCCCGCTGGTCGAGCATTTCGCCGAGCCAGTGGTGACGGCGCCCAGTCCGATCCAAACTTAAGCGGAGTCGCGCGGGTTGCGGACGAAGCGCAGGAAGACCGGCTTGCGCCCGGCTTCGATGGCCTTTTCCTCGTAACGGGTGGGCGGCCAATCGGACGGGCGGACGCGCCAGTCCGACGGGACCCGCGCCGTCCAGGTGAAATCCGGGTGCTTGACCAGATGCTCCAGACTCCAGCGGACCAGCCCCATGTCGTCGCTGGCGACGCGCAGTTCGGCCCCGTCCTTCAGCACGCGCGACAGGCGGGCGAGATTTTCCGGCCCGATGAAGCGGCGGCTGTGATGGCGGGTCTTCGGCCAGGGATCCGCGAACAAAACAAAGGCGCGACCGACCGATGCGTCGGGCAGGGCGTTGATGAGCGGACGGGCGTCGTCAGGCAGAATCCGCACCCGTTTGTCCAGCCCGGCATCCTCGACCAGAGCCAGCAGGCTGGCCACGCCGTTGATGAAGGGTTCCGCCCCAATCACGCCAACCGTCGGGTTGTCGGTCGCGACCTGGGCCAGATGATGCCCGCCGCCAAAGCCCACCTCCAGCCAGACATCCTCGACCGGCGCGCCGAACAC
The DNA here is from genome assembly GCF_003590795.1 of Azospirillum cavernae. GTDB lineage: Bacteria > Pseudomonadota > Alphaproteobacteria > Azospirillales > Azospirillaceae > Azospirillum > Azospirillum cavernae. Next base: position 850,131 of record NZ_QYUL01000002.1, on the reverse strand, counting down.
AGCATGGGGATCGAGTCGGTCGCCGGGCGCGGGCGTGGGGATTTCCAGCGTCGGCAACAAACTGGTCAACAGGCTGGTCTTGCGCTTGTGCAGGGGCCGCCCCTTGCGGCGCCCATACACGCGGTTTTTCACATCGCCGGACGTGGTCTCAGTCTCGGAATCGGCGGCGGCGTCGGTGGAAAGGGTCGAGTCGGTCATGGCGGGGCGGAACGCTTTTCAAAAAATCCAGGCTTCAAAAACACGGCAGGGGCCGCGAACGGCCCCTGCTGTTTCGTCACATCCGATGACGGGCGACGCGCGTTAGAGCAGCGCGCTGCGCAGATCGCCAACCAGATCGGTCTTTTCCCACGAGAAGCCGCCATCGGCGTCCGGGCTGCGCCCGAAATGACCGTAAGCGGAGGTGCGGGCGTAGATCGGCTTGTTCAGACCCAGATGCGTGCGGATGCCGCGCGGGCTGAGATCGACAAGCTGCTGCAACACCTGCGACAGGCGATCCTCGTCCACCACGCCGGTGCCGTGGGTGTCGACATAGACCGACAACGGCTTCGACACGCCGATGGCGTAGGAGACCTGGATCGTGCACTTCTCCGCCAATTCCGCCGCGACGACGTTCTTGGCGAGGTAGCGGGCGGCGTAGGCGGCGGAACGGTCAACCTTCGTCGGATCCTTGCCCGAGAAAGCGCCGCCGCCGTGCGGGGCGGCGCCGCCGTAGGTGTCGACGATGATCTTGCGGCCAGTCAGACCGGCGTCGCCGTCCGGGCCGCCGATGACGAAGCGGCCGGTCGGGTTGACGTACAGGCTCGCCTCGTCGCACATCCAACCGTCCGGCAGGCAGTTGAGGATGTGCGGGCGAACGATCTCGCGCACGGCCTCTTGATCCAGCCCTTCGGCGTGCTGGGTCGAGAGCACGATGGCGGTGGCGCCGACCGGCTTGCCGTCGACGTAACGCAGCGTCACCTGGCTCTTGGCGTCGGGACCGAGCTGCGGGGCCGCGCCCGAATGACGGGCCTCGGCCAAGGATTTGAGAATGGCGTGGGAGTAATAGATCGGCGCGGGCATCAGCGCCGGGGTTTCGCGGCAGGCGTAACCGAACATGATCCCCTGGTCGCCGGCGCCTTCGTCCTTGTTGCCAGCGGCGTCAACGCCGACGGCGATGTCGGCGGACTGGGAATGGACCAGACACTTGACGTCCATCTTTTCCCAATGGAAACCGTCCTGCTCGTAACCGATGTCCTTCACCGCCGCGCGGGCGACTTCGACCAGATGGTCGGCCTTGATGCTGTCCGGCCCACGGACTTCACCGGCCAGAACGACCTGGTTGGTGGTGGCGAGAGTCTCAACGGCGACGCGGGCCTGCGGGTCGTGCGACAGATAGAGATCGACGATGGCGTCGGAAATGCGGTCGCAGACCTTGTCGGGATGACCTTCCGACACGGATTCGCTGGTGAAGACGTAGTTCAGCTTAGCCACGGGGAACCTCGGCTTTTGGCGGCGCGCTATTTCACAAGTCGATACGACAGATCGGTACAGCGCCCGCAGGACACCGACCCAATTTCGTATTTGACAAGGATTTTCCCCGGGGTCAAGCAATCTCCCCGATCAACATACTTACGTCGTCAATAATGACGGCGAACGCTGTTTTTCATCATCGAATGGGGAATGCGGCTAAAAATCGCATTCCCCTTCGATGATCGGCATGATCCGACGTTATTCCGCCGCTTCGGCGACGGCGGCGTTGGCGACGGCCTTGGTCAACTCGAACAGGCGCTTGCGCACCGACGGATCGTTGATCTTGTAATAGGCGCGCACCAGCTCCAGCGTTTCACGCTTGGCCATCGGATCGGGTTCGTAACCGCCGGTCGCCCGCTCTTCGCCGCCCGCCGCGTCCTCGTCATCGTCGATGCGCGCCGCAGCCGCTTCGGCCGGCATGTCGTCGAAGAAGAAAGACACCGGCACATCCAGCACGCGGCTGAGGTCGAACAGACGCGACGCGCCGATGCGGTTGGCGCCGCGTTCGTACTTCTGCACCTGCTGGAAGGTCAGGCCAATGGCCTCGCCCAGCTTTTCCTGGCTCATGCCCAGCAGAGTCCGGCGCAACCGGACGCGCGATCCGACATGAACGTCGATCGGGTTCGGCTTTCCGGTCTTCGGACGACCCGCACCCGCACGGCGCCCGCGTGGCGCCCCTGTTGCTGCTTGCATCTGGCTAATCCCTGTAACAGTTGTGCAACTTTGATATGGCATATCCACGTATGCAGTCAAGCCCACCGCTCCCTTTCCCTTATGTCAAAGGAGAAAATTTGCTCAGATCTGCGCCTCGTGGATCGCGTCGGGCGAAAGCGGAAACAAGAAAACACGCGGCAAGCCCGAAGCCGAAGAGACAATCCCCAGCACGGCTATAAAGAGTGGTTCCGTCCGGCGCTTTCGGCAACGTGGTATCGATGATCCCGCGTTCCCCCAACCCGAGTGACTGTCTCACACGGCCATAGGCGTCCACCAGCCCGGAAATACCCGTATTGGCGACGCGAACCAGCGGCAAACCCTCTTCCACGGCGCGCACCTGATTGATGGCGAAATGCTGATGAGGACCGGCGGTGTGGCCGTACCAAGCGTCGTTGGTGAGATTCAGCAGCCATTGCGGCCGGTCGGTCGGGTCGGTGACGGCGCCGGGGAAGATCCCCTCGTAACAGATCAGCGGGCTGACGGGCGGCAACCCGGCCAAGCGCAGCGTCTTCGGGCCGGGACCGGGCGAGAATTCGGCGCCGTTGCCCGCGATGGCGCCGACCGGCATCCAACGCCGCAGCGGCATGTATTCGCCAAACGGCACCAGATGGGCCTTGTCGTAGCTTCCCGCCACGGCGCCGCTGCCGTCCACCGCGATCAAGCTGTTGTAATAGCGCCATTGCCCGTCCGCGCCGGTTTCCGAACGCGGCGCCCCGGTGATGAGCAAGCCGCCGGACGGCGTCACCGATCCCAACACCTGCCGGATCCGGGCGTCGCGCTCGATGAAGAAGGGAACCGTGGTTTCCGGCCAGATGATGTGGGTGATCGGCTCGGACGCGGGCAGGGCGGAAAGATCGAGATTCTCCTGAACATTCTTTTCACGTTGGCCATTGGCCCATTTCAGCTTCTGGTCGATGGCCGCCTGGACCAGCCGCAGCCGCACGCCCGGAACCACCGCGTCGGACGCCGTGGCCAACCGCCAGCTTCCCCAACCGCCCAGCGCGACGAACAGCGCCAACCCGGCGGCGAACGCCGCCCAGGCCCGCGTCGGTCTTACCGTCGGATCGGCCAGCGCGGCGGGCAGGGACGCCGCCAACACCGTCAGCAGCGACAGCCCGTAAATTCCGACCAGCGACACGCTTTGCAGAACCGGCAAGACGTCAACCCAGCCATAGCCGATTAGGTTCCATGGAAAGCCGGTGAACACATGGCCGCGCAGCCATTCCAGCAGCGCCCAGCACCCGGCGAACAGCAGCGGCCCGGCCAGCCCACCGCCGCAGCCGCGCGCGCGCAAGACGTGAAACAGCCAGCCCGCCGTCCCGGTGAACAGCCCCAGCAGCACCGGCAGCCCAACCGCCGAAAAGGGCAAGGCCCACCAGAATTGGTCGATGTCGGTGAACAGCGCCGCGCTGATCCAATACAGCCCCAACAGGTGATGGCCAAAGCCAAAGAACCAGCCGACCGCGAAGGCCCGGCGACCGGACGTCGCCCCGTCCAGCAGCCAGATCAAGCCGGGAAAGGCGATCAACAGAACGGGCAGCGCGTAGGCCGGGGGCAAAGCGAAGGTCGCCAGCCCACCCAGCGCGGCGGCCATCGCCCAGCGCCGCCATCCGCTCAAGGACAGCAGGAACGCGCGCGCGCGGCCCAGCCACGACGGATTGGGCGCCGTATCAAGGACGGTCACAACAAGAACTCCGGGAACGGCGGATGCGATGCGGTCCATAAATGGCGCCGCTCATGACAAACACAACCCCGCTCCGTCAAATCCTGGTCGGGATGGACGGCGCGGGGGTGTGACAAAAACGGGATCGTCAGGCGGTTTCAGCCAGCGCCGACATGTTCGCCGGGGCGTTGCGCACGCGCAACCGCTTCAGACGCCGGGAATCCGCGTCGATGATCTCGAACTCCAGACCCGACGGATGGGTCAGCAATTCGCCCCGGGCTGGCACGCGGCCCGCCAGCGAGACGACCAAGCCGCCCAGCGTGTCGATGTCCTCGCGCTCCTCGTCGGTCAGAACCGGGCCGACGCGCTCCTCGAAATCCTCGATGGGCAGGCGGGCGTCGACGATCAGGCTGCCGTCGGGCCGTTCGTCCAGCCGGGGGGCGGCGGCCTCGTCATGCTCGTCCTCGATCTCGCCGACGATTTCCTCGACCAGATCCTCGATGGTGACAAGCCCGTCGATGCCGCCAAACTCGTCCACCACCAGAGCCAGATGACTGCGGCTCTGCCGCATCTCGACCAGCAGGTCGAGCACCCGCATCGACGGGGCGACGATCTTCACCTCGCGGACGATGCTTTGCAAATCGGCGTCGGCGCCTTCGCCCAGCGCTTGGCGCGCCATGATCGTCAGCACATCCTTGATGTGGATGACGCCGATCACGTCGTCGAGCGTCTCGCGGAACACCGGCAGCCGCGAATGGCCTTCTTCGGCGATCTTCTGAATCAGCGCGGGAAAGGGCGTCTCAATGTCGAGCGCGACGATGTCGGCGCGCGGCACCATGACGTCGGCGACCGTGCGCCCGCGCAGCTTCAAAATGTTGGTGAGCAGCGCGCGTTCGCCCGCCCCCACGGATTCTTCCGCGCTGTCGGAATCGTCGATCAATTCCTCAATGGTGGCGCGCAGCGAGGAATCGCCGCGCCCCCCCATGACCGTGCGGAGCCATCCCTTGAACAGATGGCCCAGGGAATGATGGTCTTCGGCCCCGTCGTCACGGGGCGTGCGACTGTCGGAAATTTCGCTCATTGGTCCGGCGGTTCATGGTTGACGGCGTAGGGGTCGGCGATGCCAAGGGTGGCGAGCAACCGGGTTTCCAGCGCCTCCATCTCTTCGGCCTCGTCGTCCGTTTCGTGATCGTACCCCAGAAGATGCAAAACACCATGCACGACAAGATGGGTCAAATGATCGTCTGGGTTTTTGTTTTGCTCGGCGGCTTCGCGCTGAACCGTCTCATAGGCCAGAATGACGTCGCCCAGCAGGACGGGCGCGCCCTCCTCCAGCTCCGGCTCTTCGGCTTCGGTCAGGGCGAAGGACAGCACGTTGGTCGGCTTGTCCTTGCCGCGATAGTCGCGGTTCAGCTGCTGGACCAGCGCGTCGTCGGCCAGCACCACCGACAATTCGGCGGGGCCGTCGTCGGGCGGGTAGCTGGCGGCCAGCGTGGCGTAGGCGACGCGTTCGGCCAGCGCCTCGGCGCCGTCCGGCCAGGCGCCCGCTTCACGTGAAACGCACACCTCAAGCTCAGGGGCAGCCGTGTCAGGAGTGTCCATGCCGTTCTCAGCCTCGGTCATCGCGCGTTCTCCCAGGCGCGGGGGGCCGCCGTCGTCGCGCGCTGCGCGTCGGCCCGGTCATAGGCGCGGATGATGCGCGCCACCATCGGGTGACGGACCACGTCGGCGTCGGTGAATTGGACGAAGCGCACGCCCTCGACCCCCTTCAGGATCTCCATGGCGTCGCGCAGGCCCGATCTGGCCCCGGTGGGCAAGTCGATCTGGGTGATGTCGCCGGTCACGGCCATCCGCCCGCCCTCGCCCAGACGGGTCAGGAACATCTTCATCTGCATCGGCGTGGTGTTCTGCGCCTCGTCCAGAATGACGAAGGCGTTGCCCAGCGTCCGCCCGCGCATGAAGGCCAGCGGAGCGATTTCGATCTCGCCCGATTCCAGCCGCTTCTTCACCTGTTCGGTGGGCAGCATGTCGTGCAGCGCGTCGTAGAGCGGGCGCAGATAGGGATCGACCTTGTCCTTCAGATCGCCGGGCAGGAAGCCCAACCGCTCCCCAGCCTCCACCGCCGGGCGCGACAGGATGATGCGGTCCACCTGACCCGTGGTCAGCAGGGCCACCGCCTGCGCCACCGCCAGATAGGTCTTGCCGGTGCCCGCCGGTCCCAACCCAAACACCAGCTCGCTTTCCGCCAGCGCCTGGAGATAGGCCGCCTGCATCGGCGAGCGCGCGGTGATCGAGCCGCGCCGCCGGGTGCGCAGGGTGATTTCGGTCGAGGCCACCGTCGCCAAGGTCTGCAAGCGGGTTTCCTCATCGGTGTCGGAGGTCGCCATGCGGACGGCGGCGTCGATTTCCCCGGCCCCCACCGGCAACCCCCGGCTCAGCCGGGCGTACAGCGCGTTCAGGGCCGAGCGCGCCGCGTCGGCGGCGTCGGACGGGCCGGAGACGATCAGCGTGTTGCCGCGCGAGGTCAGCGACACCCCCAACAGCGCCTCGATCCGCGCGAGGTGGCGGTCATGCTCCCCGTACAGCATCGGCAGCAGCCGGTTGTCGTCAAACTGAACGTCGATCCGCCGATCAGGCTGGCCGTTCAAGCGCGTGCCTCCAGAGCATGGACAGGGTTGTGCGCGGTCGAGGCGTAATCGCCGGTGACGACGCTGCCCGCCAGACTGTTGGGCCGGGCGTCGTCGATCCGCACCTCGACGATGCTGTTGAGCAGCCGCTCGTTCGCCTCGGCGTGGACCGACTGCATCCATGGGCTGCGGCCCAGCAATTGGCCGGGACGGCGGCCCTTGCGGTCGAACAGAATCGGCATGGTCCGCCCGACGAAGCCCTGGTTGAAGGCGACCTGCTGCGCGCCGATGAGCTGTTGGAGAGCCTGCAAGCGGGCCTCCTTCACGTCTTCGGGCACCTGCGCGCTTTCCAGCGCCGCCGGGGTTCCCGGACGCGGGCTGTATTTGAAGCAATAGGATTGAGCGTAGCCGACCTCCGTCACCAGCTTCAGCGTCGCCGCGAAATCGGCGTCGCTTTCGCCGGGGAAGCCGACGATGAAGTCGCTGGACAGCGCCAGATCCGGGTTGACCCCGCGCAGCCGGTCCACCAGACGGCGGTAATCGTCGGCGCTGTGCTTGCGGTTCATCGCCGCCAGAATGCGGTCCGACCCAGACTGAACCGGCAGATGCAGGTAAGGCATCAGTTGCGGCACGTCGGCGTGGGCGCGGATCAGCTCGTCGTCCATGTCGCGCGGGTGCGAGGTGGTGTAGCGGATGCGCGCCAGCCCGTCGATCTCCGCCAAGGAGCGGATCAAACGGCCCAGCCCCCAGGTCGATCCGTCGGGACCGTCGCCGTGCCAGGCGTTGACGTTCTGGCCAAGCAGGCTGATTTCCCGCGTGCCGCTTGCCACCAGCCGCTTGGCCTCGACCAAAATCTGGTCCGCCGGGCGGGAGAATTCGGAGCCGCGCGTGTAGGGCACGACGCAGAAGGTGCAGAACTTGTCGCACCCTTCCTGCACCGCCAGAAAGGCGGAAACGCCCTGGCTGGTCGCCTCTTCCGGCAGGAAATCGAACTTCGACTCCGCCGGGAAATCCGTGTTCAGCACGCTGCCCGCCGCGCGGCTGGCCTTGGCGACCATTTCCGGCAGGGTGTGGTAGGTCTGCGGGCCGAACACCATGTCCACATAAGGCGCGCGGGCGACGATTTCCTCACCCTCGGCCTGGGCGACGCAACCGGCGACGGCGAGGATCATCTTGCCATCGTCGGCGCTGGCCTTTTCATCCTTTAGGATGCGCAAGCGTCCCAATTCCGAAAAGACCTTGTCCGCCGCCTTTTCGCGGATGTGGCAGGTGTTGAGGATCACCATGTCGGCGCCGTCCGGCTCATCGACCGGACGATAACCCAGCGGCGCCAGGACATCCGCCATCCGGGCGGAGTCGTAGACATTCATCTGGCAGCCCCACGTCTTGATGAACAGCTTCTTGCTCAACCCGCACCCTTCCGCACAAAAGCCGGCGTCGAAACGCCCGGCGCAAAAACAAACAGCGCGCCACGCGGCATGGCGTGGCGCGCGAGTCGCCGTTCAATCGGCGTCGCTGTGAAGCAAGATGGTAGCACGGGCGGGGCAAAGCGAGTCAATGCCCGTCCGCCCCGCGTTCTTCGGCCCAACACTCTTCCGTCCCAACAGGATCAGCCTGCGCCGTCCCGGTCAGGGCCGACAACCTCACGCCGCGCTGGCGGCGTCCGACCACATCCGATCCCGCCAGGTCCGGGAGAAGAGAAAAGACAGCGGGGCCGCCTCTTCAATCTCGGGAACCAGCGTGACGCCCTGCGGCGGGACCCGACCAATCATGCCCGCCACGCCGTCCAGCGCGCCGTCGACCAGTTCCAGACCCAACAGCCGGTTCATGTCCACCGGGCCGGGCATCTGCATGCCCATGGTCAGCGCCCGCGTGAAGCCGAACCGCTCGTAATAAGGGGCGTCGCCGACCAGGATCACCGATTTGTAGCCCAAGGCCACCGCCTTGTTCAGGCTCATGCGGATCATCTTGCTGCCCAAACCGCCGCCCTGGAGATCGCCCGACACGGCGATGGGGCCAAGCATGATCGACGGGGTGGCGCCGACCATGATCGGCCAATAGCGGATGGTGCCCCGCAGGACTTCATGACCATGCTCGTCATGGTCGATGGCGACGAGGTTCAACTCGGGGATCGAGTCGATGCCGTCCCGCAGCCGATAGGCGGTTTTTTTGAAACGGTCAGGCCCAAAGGAGGCGTCGAGCAGGGCTTCGATGACGCAGGCGTGCTTGGGCTGTTCAACCGTAATAATCATGCGATGGCTCCCGGCGGGAAGAATGGTCTTCTGCTGCGGGTCGCGCCGTCGCCGGTGGCCGTGGGGATCAGGTCCCGCTGTGGCCTTTGGCGTTCGCACGCGACCCAAGGACGGCCGCACCCGCGTTTTGCGGGGCGTGGCTCCGTCGTCGGATACGAAGAGCGTGCGAACGAGACATTGCGTAGGCTCATGGGCCGTTTCAGACAATTGCGCATATAACACCCACACCCCCCCAGCGCAAGACGATGTTGACCCCTATGAGACGCATGACTGCCTCCACCCGCCGTCCCTGATTTTTCACAGGCTTTCCAAGGGGGTTGGCCAGGGTTGCGCAGGCTGGTGACGGAGCGGGCGAGTCGGTGTCTGGACAGTGGGGGACACCCGCCTTTATGGTGATCGTCGTTGCTCCTGTCGCCCTGTTAGGCCACCCGATGTACACCGCCGTCACCCGCGCGATCCGCGTCACCGTCCAGCCCGTTTTTCTGGAAGACCAGTCGGCCCCGACCGAGGGCCGCTATGTCTGGGCCTACCACGTCCGCATCGAGAATGAGGGGGAGGAGACGGTTCGGCTGCGCACCCGCCATTGGCGCATCACCGACGCCATGGGCCGGATGCAGGAGGTGCGCGGCCCCGGAGTCGTCGGCGAACAGCCGGTGTTGGAGCCGGGCGGCTCCTTTGAATACACCAGCGGCACGCCGCTCGGCACGCCGTCGGGCATCATGGTCGGCAGCTACGGCATGGAAGACGCCGACGGCGAAGCCTTCGACATCGCCATCCCCGCCTTTTCGCTGGACAGCCCGCACCAGCCGATGCGCCTCAACTGATGCCCCCGCGATTTTGTGGTCATTTGGTCCCTTGAAAGTTGTGGGACTTGTGCAATTTTTGGACTCTCGACCGGCTGGCGGGTCAAGGCTCGGGATTTGCGCAAACAGGCTTGAGCCGATGATCCACGCCAGCCTTCGCCGCGTATCGACGCGCACACGCCGGACCGGGCCGCCCAACGACAGACGGGCGCCGGGATTGCGGCCCAGCATCGAAAGGTTTTCCCCGTGACGGCTTCCAAGACCCCGCTCGCCGAGAATGTGGTTCCCGGCCCCGGCCTGCCGCGCGCCGCCGCGCCCGCGATCGTTCGCCCATCCCGTGACGAGGCCGAACAGGCGGTGCGCACCCTGCTGCGCTGGGCGGGCGACGACCCGTCGCGCGAAGGGCTGGTCGGCACGCCCGACCGCGTGGTCCGGTCTTATGAAGAGTTCTTCGCCGGTTACACGGTTGATCCGGTCGATCTGCTCCAGCGCACCTTTGAAGAGACCGACGGCTATGACGAGATGGTGATTCTGCGCGACATCCGCGTCGAATCCTATTGCGAGCACCACATGGTGCCGATCATCGGCAAGGCCCACGTCGCCTATCTGCCCAAGCGCCGGGTGGTCGGCATCTCCAAGCTCGCCCGTCTGGTCGAGGCCTACGCCAAGCGCCTGCAAATCCAGGAAAAGATGACGGCGCAGATCGCCAACACCATCGATCAGGTGTTGCAGCCCGAAGGGGTGGCTGTGGTGATCGAGGCGCAGCACCAATGCATGACCACGCGCGGCGTCCACAAGACCGGCGTCACCATGGTGACGAGCCGGATGTTGGGGGCCTTCCGCACCGACCCCTCGACCCGGCGTGAATTTCTGACCATGATCGGCAACCCGGCCTCGCGCGGCGAGTGATCCGGGCTGACGGTCTCATGGATGGGAAGCGATGGCGGCGAAGGTGACACCGGCGGTCAACGCGGCGAAGGCGGCGGGAGTCGCCTTCCGCTTGATGGAATACGACTATGACCCGTCCGCCGACGCCATCGGCCTGCACGCCGCCGCCGCCCTGGGGCTGGATCCGGCGCTGGTCTACAAAACCCTGATCGTCCAGTTGGAGCCGAAGGGGCTGGCCTGCGCCGTGATCCCGGTGGCGGCCAAGCTCGATTTGAAGGCCATCGCGGCGGCGGCCAAGGTGAAGAAGGCCGATCTGGCCGATCCGGCCCTGGCCGAAAAAACCACCGGCTATCTGGTCGGCGGCATCAGCCCGCTTGGCCAGAAAAAGCCCCTGCCGACCTTCGTGGACGCCAGCGCCGAGGGCTTGGCCGAGATGGTGGTGAATGGCGGACGGCGCGGCCTGCAAATCCTGCTGGCCCCCGCCGACCTCGCCCGAATCGCCAAGGCGACGGTCTGCCCGATCACGGCGGGTTGAGCGGGTCGGCGGCAGTCCCCTCTCCCGCTGACAAGCGGGGGAGGGTTAGGGAGGGGGCCGGAAGGAGCAAACCCGCGATGTCGCGCGCCGAACGGCTTCTTGATTTGATGCAGATCCTGCGGCGCCACCGCCAGCCGGTCAGCGGCCCCACGCTGGCGGCGGAGCTGGGGATCAGCCTGCGCACGCTCTACCGCGACATCGCCACCCTGCAAGGGCAGGGCGCGGGGATCGAGGGGGAGGCGGGGGTCGGCTATGTCCTGCGCCCCGGCTTCCTGCTGCCGCCCCTGATGTTCACCGAGGAGGAGGTGGAGGCGCTGGTTCTGGGATCCCGCTGGGTGGTGGACCGGGGCGACAGCCGCTTGGCGGGCGCGGCGCGCAACGCGCTGGCCAAGATCGCGGCGGTTCTGCCGCCCGACCGGCGCGAGGGGATGGACGGGTCGGCCCTGCTGGTCGGGCCGGGCGAACCCATCGCCGCCGGAGACGCCGAGTTGGCCGCCATCCGCCAAGCCATCCGCGCCGAACACAAGCTGGATCTCTCCTACCGCGACCGCGACGGTTCGGAAAGCCGCCGGGTGATCTGGCCCTTCGCGCTTGGCTTTTTCGACCGGGTCCGGGTGGTGGTGGCCTGGTGCGAGTTGCGTCAATCCTTCCGCCATTTCCGCACCGACCGCATCGTCGCCCTGACCCCCACCGACACCCGTTACCCCCGCCGCCGTCAGGCGATGCTGAAGGAATGGCGCGCGGCGGAGGGAATCCCGACGCCCCGGTGAAGAAGGTGTTTGCCTCTCGCAATCGCCAGTGTGGTTTCTCTTTGCCCGTTTCCCGTATATTCCAGCTCGCTCCCGTGGCGCCCTTTCTTTTCATCTGGAACGCTGATGACCGCTCTGATCCACCGGCTCGCACTGCCCGTCTTTCTCACCCTGATTTGTCTTGCCGCCGGCGCCGCCAGCGTTTGGGTTGGTCAGGACATCAACGGCGATCAGTTGATGTATCATCTCTACACGCCGCATCTTTTGCTGGATGATCGGTTTGAGCTGGACATCGCCGCAGGCGGACTGGGCACCTTCACGAACCCGTTGCCATTCCTGCCATTCTTCCTCGCGGCGCATGCCCTTCCGGCGTCGGTGGTCGGGTTTCTCATCGGAGCGTTTCAGGGATTGAATCTGGTTGCGGTCTTCTTGATCGCGATGCAGTTGGTTGATCGGCGCGAGACGTCCGCAAGGTTCGCCTTTGCCTTTGGGGCCGTGATTCTGGCGGCTTGGCTGCCGATGAATATCCTGGAGCTGGGGCGGAGTTTTGCCGACAATTGGGGCAGCGTTCCGTTCCTGTTCGGCGCGCTGTTGGTGATTCGGCAGCTCAAACGGGCTGATCTTGGCGTCGTGCTTCTGCTGATTGGCGGCGCTCTGGTCGGATTCAGCGGCGGACTGAAGAACACCAATCTGGTTCCATGCATCGCCTTCGGTTTTGCGTATCTTGTGACCTCGCGCGCCATCAAACCGACCACCATCCTTGGTCTGTCCATGATCGCCGGCTTCGCGCTGTCAAACGGTTACTGGCTGATGTTGATGCAATCACATTACGACAGCCCGATGTTTCCCTATTACAACGCGCTGTTCAAGTCGCCGCTCTACGACATCGTCAACTGGCGCGACGCCCGTTGGCAAGCCCAGGGAATCAGCGATCTTCTTCTGGCGCCGTACCATCTCTTTGTGGATGGGAAGAGATTCGTCGAGGGTGGCATGAGCGATGGGCGGTGGCTTACGTTCCTGGTTGTCCTCGCGATCACAGCGGTTGTCACACTGGCGAATCGGCTGCGCCGTCCGCTTTCAATTGCCGCCAGCACCGAACCGGCCAACAACCACCGGCCATTGGTCTTCGCTGTCATCTTCGTGCTGACAGGATTCGTTCTGTGGGTGTCCATGTTCTACTACGCCCGCTATCTCCTCATCGTTGATTATGTGATGCAGGCCATTCTCGTGGCTTTGCTGGCGGCGCTGCCGCTGCCACGAGACGCGCGGGCGATGATCGCGGGAATCGCTGTTGGCGCGCTTGTCGTGTCCTCGCAAACATTGCCGATGGATTGGGCGCGCCTGCAAAAATGGGGCAAGTCGTGGTACGAGATTGAAAATCCGGATCTGCCGCCGGGATCGGTCGTTCTTCTGGGCAACGGGATTGGGTCGTTTGCGTCGTTTCTGCCAACATCCGTGCGCGTTGTTGGAATCGGGTCAAACTACTTCTTCACAGGAGGTGACTCCAAACCAATGCTGAAGCGGGTTCAGGACGCCATCAACGACAGTCAAGGTAAAATCATGCACTTGGAGATGCGGGGTCTTCCCCGCCCTGTTCCCTATGCCGATCTTGACAAGATTTATGGACATTTTGGCCTGAAATTCGGTGATTGTCGAGTTCTCAAAGGAAATATTTCTGACTTTGATATTTGTGAGTTGTCGCGTATCGCGCCGAATTGGGAAGCGCCTGTCTCTTTGTACGGTCGCTTGCCTGGAGCAAAAAGATAATATTTCGGCAGATTCATGGACACCATCCGTAAAACCAGTCTCTAATTTCTCCGATTTGTCGGACAGCCTTCGATCTTGATTGAAGGCTGGTCGAGTTGACTATCCTCTGGACGGTGTCGAGGTCGTTGAAAGTCATTTGCAGAACCCCGCCGGATCGACCCACCACCCAGCGTCACGCGCAACTCCACTATGCTGACAGAATCTGACAGCAGGTCCGCCTAAGGTCGGTTTTGCCGGACGGGACGCCCCCGACCGGGTCACACGACCAACCAAACGGAAGCGACCCATGCCCGATCTGAATTTCGTCCTGCTCTATGTGGACAGCCCGACCGCCAGCGCCGCCTTTTACGCCGACCTGTTGGGCAAGCCGCCGGTGGAAGCCTCCCCCAGCTTCGCCATGTTCGCCATGGAATCGGGCGTCATGCTGGGCCTGTGGTCGCGCCACACGGTGGAACCGGCGCCGAGCGCGGGCGGCGGCGGGTCGGAGATCGCCTTCGCCGTCGCCGACGCCGACACGGTGAGCGCCACCCACGCCGATTGGGCGGCGCGCGGCCTGCCGATCATCCAGACGCCGACGGCGATGGATTTCGGCCATACCTTCGTCGCGCTCGACCCCGACGGGCACCGGCTGCGCGTGTTCGCGCCGTCCGCCCCGCCGTCGGCCTGATTCAAGGATCTCGGGCCATGGGCCGGAACTGGATCGCCGTGGCCGCCGCCGAGCATGTCCGGCGCGGGCGCGCGGGCGGCTTCATGCAGGTGTGCCACGGCAAGGCCGCGCCCCTGCGCCGCATTCAACCGGGCGACCGAGTCGCCTATTACTCGCCAACCGAGAGTTTCGGCGGCAAGGACCGCGCCCAATCCTTCACCGCCATCGGCGTTGTGCGCGACCGCGAGCCTTATCCTTTCGACATGGGCGGCGGCTTCGTGCCGTTCCGGCGCGATGTGGCGTGGCTGGACGGGGTGGAAACGCCGATCCAGCCCTTGCTCGACCGGCTCGATTTTTCCGCCGGGGTGAAGAATTGGGGCTATCAGCTCCGCTTCGGCCTGTTCGCCGTCAGCGACCACGACGCCGACCTCATCGCCCAGGCGATGGGCGCCGCCTTTCCGGCTCCGGCCCAGCCAGTTCTTCTGTAAAGAATTTTTGCCACGTCGGCGCCGGGGAGAGGGATGAAACGCCCACTCCCCGGCGTCTGTCGTTCAGGCCCGGTTCAGCAATCTCATACCATCGTCGGATCGGGGATAGACAGGCGGCCCCACCTGACCAAGATCAAGGCGAAACCCCTCGCGCTCTGGCACCCATGCGCTTATATCCTCGGCAAGAGCGATTGAAGGCCCCCATCCGTAAGGCCCAGCCCGATGCACCGTTTCGCCAATCCCGCCCGCTTTCTGCGCCTGTCGACCCTGCTGTTGCCGTGGAGCGCCGGGGCCACCGTGGTCCTGCTGATCGTCGGGCTGTATCTCAGCCTGTTCGGCTCGCCGCCCGACTACCAGCAGGGCGACACCGTGCGGATCATGTACATCCATGTTCCGGCGGCCTGGATGAGCCTGTTCGTCTACACCAACATGGCCGCCGCCGCCGCCGCCGGGCTGGTGTGGAAACACCCGCTGGCCGATCTGTTCGCCAAGGCCGCCGCGCCCATCGGCGCGGGCTTCACCCTGGTGTGCCTCGTCACCGGCTCGCTGTGGGGCGCGCCGATGTGGGGCACCTGGTGGGTGTGGGACGCGCGGTTGACCAGCGTGCTGATCCTGTTCTTCCTCTATCTCGGCTACATGGCGCTGGTGAACGCGTTCGACGATCCGCAGCGCGGGACGCGGGCGGGCAACGTCCTGTTGCTGGTCGGCATCGTCAACGTGCCGATCATCAAATTCTCGGTCGATTGGTGGAACACGCTGCACCAGCCGTCCAGCGTCATCAAGATGGGCGGCCCCAGCATCGATTCCAGCATGCTGATTCCTCTGCTGGTCATGGCCGGGGCCTTCACCAGCTATTTCATCGCGGTCGTCATCCTGCGGCTGCGGACGGAAATCGCGCATCGCAAGATCCAGACGCTGCGCTTCAGCGTCGCGGGCGACGGAGCGACGGGGTAAGAGCATGACCGACTTTTTCGCCATGGGCGGTTACGCCGCCTTCGTCTGGCCGTCCTACGCGCTGGCCGCGCTGGTGCTGCTGGGCCTGTTGATCGCCAGCCTGAAGGGGCTGCGCGAGGCCGAGGCCACGGTCAAGGCGCTGGAAAGCGTCCGACCGGCCCGCCGCCGCGCCCAATCCGCCGCCAAACGATCCGCCGCCCAACCCGAAACCGACAGCGCCCCCGATCTGCCGGGGAAAGCGAGCGAAGGATGACCAAGAAGAAACGCCGCCTTTACATGCTGGGCCTCGCCCTGCTGGGGCTTGGCGCCGCGACCGCCCTGACGCTGACCGCGTTCCAGGACAACATCGTGTTCTTCTACAGCCCCAGCCAGTTGCAGACCCAACAGGTCGGCGAGCGCAATTTCCGTCTGGGCGGGCTGGTCGAACAGGGCAGCGTCCGCAAGCTGACCGACGGCGTCACCACCGAATTCCGCGTCACCGACACCGCCCACACCATCGACGTCCGCTATCGCGGCCAGTTGCCCGACCTGTTCCGCGAAGGGCAGGGGGTGGTCGCCGAAGGCAAGCTGAGCGGCGGCGTTTTCGTCGCCCGCGAGGTGCTGGCCAAGCATGACGAAAACTACATGCCGCCGGAGGTGTCGGAGGCGCTGAAGCAGGCGGGCGTCTACAAGAAGCCCGCCCCCAACAACACCGACGCCAAAACCGCCGCCAACGCCGCGCCCACCAACGCCCCCCCTGCGGCGACGAAGAAGGAGTAGCGGGACCGTGATCCCCGAACTCGGCCATTACGCGCTGGTGCTGGCGCTGTTCGTCGCCTTTGTCCAGGCCGGGCCGCCGCTGATCGGCGCGGCCACCCGCAACGCCGCCTGGATGAACGTCGCCGGCCCCGCCGCCATCGCCCAAATGCTGCTGGTCCTGGTCGCCTATGGCGCGCTGACCTGGGCGCATGTGGTGTCGGATTTCAGCGTGCAGAATGTGGTGCAGAACAGCCACTCGCTGAAACCGATGCTCTACAAGGTGTCGGGCGTCTGGGGAAACCACGAAGGCTCGATGGTCCTGTGGATCGTCATGCTGACCCTGTTCGGGGCCGCCGTCGCCGCCTTTGGCCGCAACCTGCCGCCGACGCTGAAGGCGCGGGTTCTGGCGGTGCAGGGCTTGATCGGCATCGGTTTTCTGCTGTTCATCCTGACCACCTCCAACCCCTTCATCCGGGTGATCCCAGCGCCGCTGGACGGCAACGACCTGAACCCGCTGTTGCAGGATCCGGGGCTGGCCTTCCACCCGCCCTTCCTCTACGCGGGCTATGTCGGCTTCTCCATGGCCTTTTCCTTCGCCGTCGCCGCGTTGATCGAGGGGCGGGTCGATCCGGCTTGGGCGCGCTGGGTGCGGCCCTGGACGCTGGCGGCCTGGTCCACCTTGACCATGGGCATCGCTCTCGGATCCTGGTGGGCCTATTACGAGTTGGGTTGGGGCGGCTGGTGGTACTGGGATCCGGTCGAAAACGCCTCTTTCATGCCGTGGCTGGCCGGTACGGCGCTGCTGCATTCCGCCATCGTGGTGGAAAAGCGCGACGCGCTGAAAAGCTGGACCATTCTGCTGGCCATCATCACCTTTTCGCTGTCGCTGATGGGCACCTTTCTGGTGCGCTCGGGCATTTTGACCTCGGTTCACGCCTTCGCCGTCGATCCGGCGCGCGGGGCCTTCATCCTGGTGCTGCTGGCCATCGCCACCGGCGGGTCGTTGCTGCTCTACAGCCTGCGCGCCCCGGCGTTGAAGGCGGGCGGGCTGTTCGCCCCGGTCAGCCGCGAAGGCGCGCTGGTGCTGAACAATCTGCTGCTGTCCACCGCCACCGCCACCGTCTTCATCGGCACGCTCTACCCGCTGTTTCTCGACATTCTGAAGATGGGCAAGGTGTCGGTCGGCCCGCCCTTCTTCAACGCCACCTTCGTGCCCATCGCCATTCCGCTGGTCGCCGCCATGGTCGTCGGCCCCTTCCTGTCGTGGAAGCGGGCGGATCTGGGCGCGGCGCTGACCCGGCTGTGGGTCGCCGGGGTGGTCGTGGTCGTCTGCGTCGCCGTCACCGCCTATCTGACGGCGGGCGGCGGGCCGCTGCTGGCGCTGGTCGGGGTGGCGTTGGCCGCCTGGGCCATCGTCGGCTCGCTGGTCGAGTTCGCCGAGCGCATCCGCCTGTTCCGCGTGCCGCTCGCCGACAGTTGGACGCGCGCCGTCCATCTGCCGCGCAGCGCCTGGGGCATGACCATCGCCCACACCTTCATGGGCGTGTCCATCGCGGGCATGACCGCGACCTCGGCGTGGCAGAGCGAATCCATCGAGGCGATGCGTCCGGGGCAGACGGCCAGCCTCGCCGGGTACGAATTCCATTTCGACAGCGTCGGCCCGGTGGCGGGGGAGAATTACAAGGCCGACCGCGCCGTCTTCACGGTGACGAAGGACGGCCAGCCCGTCGCCACCCTGACGCCGGAACGCCGCAGCTACCCCGTCACCCGGATGACCACGACGGAATCGGCGATCCACACGACGATCTTTTCCGATCTGTATGTGGCGCTGGGCGACCCGACGCAGAACGGCGCGGCTTGGATCGTCCGCATCTATCACCACCCGCTGGTGCCCTGGATCTGGATCGGCGGCGTCGGCATGATGCTGGGCGGGCTGGTCAGCCTGACCGACCGCCGGTTCCGCATCGGCGCGCCCGAACGCCGCAGCGCCGCCAAAGCCGGGGTTTCCGCCCCGGCCCAGCCCGCCGAATGAAGACGAGAACGCCGTCATGCGCCGCCTGCTCTACCTGCTGCCCTTCCTGCTGTTCATCGGCGTCGGCGTGGCCTTTTATCTGGGGTTCCAGCGCGACCCGCGCGACATCCCGTCGGCCCTGATCGACAAGCCGGTCCCGGCCTTCGACCTGCCGCCGCTGCCGGGGCGCGCGGAAGGGCTGTCGTCGGCCCGGCTGACCGGCGACGTCACGCTGGTCAACGTCTTCGCCTCCTGGTGCATCCCCTGCAAGGCGGAACACCCGGTCATCACCCGGCTGGCCCGCGAGCAGGGCGTGACCGTCCGCGCCATCAACCACAAGGACAAGGCCGAAGACGCGCTGAGTTGGCTGGCCCGCAACGGCGATCCCTACGCCAGCATCGGCGTGGATTTGGATGGACGGACGTCGATCGACTGGGGGGTTTACGGCGTGCCGGAAAGCTTCCTGATCGACCGTCAGGGCCGCATCCGCTTCAAGCATGTCGGCCCGCTGACCCCGCAAGTGATCGAGGAGCAGATCCTTCCCATGGTCAAGCATCTGAGGCAGGGATGAGCGCGATTCGTCTCGCCGCCGCCCTTGCGCTGTCGGCGCTGGTCCTGTCGCCCGCCCTTGCGGTGCAGCCCGACGAGGTGCTGAGCAACCCGGCGCTGGAATCCCGCGCGCGGGACATCAGCAAGGATTTGCGCTGTCTGGTCTGCCAAAACCAATCCATCGACGACAGCAACGCCCCGCTGGCCCGCGACCTGCGCGTTCTGGTGCGGGAGCGGCTGACGGCGGGCGACGACGACGATGGCGTGATGGCCTACGTCACCGCCCGTTACGGCGATTACGTGCTGCTGCGCCCGCCCTTCAAGGCGACGACGCTGGTTCTGTGGATCGCCCCCTTCGCCATTCTGGCGTTGGGCGGTCTGGCGACCGCGCTGTTCCTGCGGGGACGGCGCGGCGTGACGGCGGGGGCCGACACCGCCCCCTTGAGCGAGGATGAGCGGCGTCGGTTGGACGCGCTGCTGCGGAAAGACGACGTCTGATGCTGTTCTGGATTCTCGCCGCCGCGATGACGGCGGCGGCGCTGCTGCTGATCCTGCCGCCGCTGTTCCACGCGGCCCCTCAGGCCCCCACCCGCGAGGCGTATGACCGCGAGGTCTACCGCGACCAGTTGGGCGAGGTGGACCGCGACCACGCGCGCGGCCTCATCAACGCCGCCCAGGCCGACGCCGCCAAGGCGGAGATTGGGCGGCGAATGCTGGCCGGAAGCGAAACGGCCGCCAGCCCCGCCACCGCGCCGCGCGCCGCGCGGGTTCTCGCCCTGCTGCTGGCTCTGCTGGTCCCCGTTGGCGCCGTGACCGTCTACGCCGTGCTGGGCCGCCCCGACGCGCCAGCCCAGCCGCTGGCGTCGCGCGCCTTGGAAAAGGAACGCTCCGGCCCGCCGCAATCGGTGCTCGCCGCCGTCGAGTCGCTGAAAAAGCAACTGGCCGAAAACCCGGACGATCCCCAGGGCTGGACCATTTTGGGCCAAGCCTACGTCAAGATGAACCGCCCGACCGAGGCGGTGGACGCCCTGCGCCGCGCCGTCGCGCTGAGCAAGGACGACGCCGAATTGCTCGGCCTGTTTGGCGAGGTGCTGACCGACGCCAACGACGGCACGGTGACGGAAGAGGCGCGCAACGCCTTCGATCAGGTCCTGCTCAAGGATCCCAAGGACGCCCGCGCCCGCTTCTTCGCCGCGCTGGGCCGCTATCAGGCGGGCGCCCAGCGCGACGCGCTGGACCGCTGGCGCGCCCTGCTGGCCGAGTCCCCAGCCAACGCCCCCTGGGTGCCGATGGTGCAGGCGCAAATTCGCGAGGCGGCGGTCGCCCTCAACCTCGACCCCGCCAGCGTCACGCCGTCGCCGCTGCCGCCCGAACAGCCCCCCGCCAACGCCGCCGCGCCGCAAGCCGCCGCCCCTGGACAAGCCGGACAAGCGCCGGGTCAACCCAGCGCCCCGGGACAACCCAGCGCCGAAGACCGCGACCAGATGATTCGCGGCATGGTCGCCAATCTGGCGACGAAGCTGGAGGCCGATCCGTCGGACATCGACGGCTGGCTGAAGCTGGTCCGCTCCTATGGCGTGCTTGGCGAGCGGGCGAAGGCCATGGAGGCCGCCGCCAAGGCCAAGGAGCGCGCGCCCAACCGGCCCGACGTGCTGGTCGCCTACGCCGGGGCGATCCTGCAATCCATCCCGCGCAGCGACACCCCCGCCCCGATGCCGGGCGAGGTGACGGCGGCCTTGCGTCAAGCGCTGGCGGTTGACGCAACCAACCGCGATGCCCTGTGGCTGCTGGGCCTGGACGCCATGACCACAGGCCACAAAACCGACGCGCAAGAGTTCTGGGGCCGTTTGATCGCCCAATTCAAGCCGGGCGACCCGGAGCACACCCTGTTGAAGGCGCGTTTGGACGCGTTGAAGAGCGGCGGCTGAGCCGCGTTTGACCCTGTTGGGTCATGTGGTGGGTTGGGTCGCGTGGTGGTGTTTTCTTCCGATCCTGGGCGGGCTATGCTGCCGCCCATGATCCTTCTGTTCACGGATTTCGGCCTGTCCGGTCCCTACACCGGGCAGGTCAAGGCGGCGCTGGCGCAACAGGCGCCCGGCGTTCCGGTGATCGACCTGTTCGCCGACGCCCCCGCCTTCGACCCGCAACTCTCCGCCTATCTGCTGGCCGCTTACGCCCCCGCCCTGCCGCTGGGCAGCGTCTTTCTGTGCGTGGTCGATCCCGGCGTCGGCACCGACCGCCATCCCTTGATCGTCGAGGCCGACGGGCGGTTGTTCGTCGGTCCCGACAACGGCTTGTTCGCGATTCTGGCCCGGCGCGCCACGACGCTGCGGGTGTGGCGGATCGACTGGCGACCGGAACGGCTATCGGCCAGCTTTCACGGGCGCGACCTGTTCGCGCCGGTGGCGGCCCGTTTGGCGCTGGGGCAGGCGGTGGAGCGCGAGGGGTTGGATCCGGCGGTCATCGCGCGGCCCGACTGGCCCGATGATCTGGCGCGGATCGTCTATGTGGACGTCTACGGCAACGCCATGACCGGGTTGCGGGCGGCGAGCCTGCCGGACACCGCGCTGTTGCGGGTTGGCGAGCGCGTGGCGCGGCGGGGCCGGACCTTTGCCGACGTCCCGGTGGGGGCGGCGCTGTGGTACGAAAATTCCAACGATCTGGCGGAAATCGCCGTGAATCGCGGGCGGGCCGACCGGGATTGGGGATTGGCGGTGGGGGATTGGGTGCTGGTGGGGTAGGGGAGGTTTGGGCCGCGTTTCGGCTTCGATGCCCCCTCCCTAACCCTCCCCCGCTTCGCGGGAGAGGGGACGAAGGCTGCCCTGCAACAAAGCTCCTGTTTCCCTCTCCCGCGAAGCGGGGGAGGGTTGGGGAGGGGGCAAAAGGCGCTTACCCAATAAAACTCAAATCGACTTGGTGTCGAGCGCGTAGCCCGCCGAGCGCACGGTGCGGATCAAATCCAGCTCGGTTTCTTCGTTCATCGCCTTGCGCAGGCGGCGGATGTGGACGTCGACCGTGCGCGGTTCGACGTAAACATCATGCCCCCAGACCAGATCCAGAAGCTGTTCGCGCGAGAAGACGCGCCCCGGATGCTGCATGAAATGGCGCAGAAGGCGGAATTCGGTCGGGCCGAGATGGACGTCGCGCCCGTTGCGGCGGACGCGGTGGGCCGCCAGATCCATGGTGACGTCGGCGAATTGCAGAGTCTCGTCGGTCATGCCGGGCGAGGCGCGGCGCAGCACGGCGCGCATGCGGGCGACCAGTTCGGTCGGCGAAAAGGGCTTGGTGATGTAATCGTCGGCGCCGGAATTCAGGCCGCGCACCCGGTCGCCTTCTTCCCCGCGCGCCGTCAGCATGATGATCGGAATGTCGCGGGTCTTGGCGTTGCGGCGAAGCTGGCGGCAAACCTCCAGCCCGCTCATCAGCGGCAGCATCCAGTCGAGCAGGACGATGTGCGGCGTCTGTTCCCCGGCCAGCAGCAGGGCTTCTTCGCCGTCGGTGGCGGTGACGACGCGGAAGCCATCCTTTTCCAGATTGTACTTCAGCAAGGTGACAATGTCGGCCTCGTCCTCGACGATCAGGACGAGCGGCTTCAGCGCCGCGTTCATGGTGGCTCCGTTGACTGCGCGCGCTTCGACGTTACCCAGCATCTTCTGTTCCTTCAACATAACAAGGCGTCAAGCCCGCCCGAAACTCCCTCTCCCGAAACAGGAGAGGGAGAGCGCGGCGGCGATCAACCGTAGCGGCCGGTGATGTAGCCCTGGGTGCGCTCGTCGCGCGGGTTGGTGAAGATTTCCTCGGTGTCGTCGCACTCCACCATGTCGCCCAGATGGAAGAACGCGGTCTTTTGGGAAACGCGGGCCGCCTGCTGCATGTTGTGGGTGACGATGACGATGGTGAAATTCTCACGCAGCTCGTCGATCAACTCTTCGATGTGGGCCGTCGCGATGGGATCGAGCGCCGAGCACGGCTCGTCCATCAGGATGACTTCCGGGCTGACGGCGATGGCGCGGGCGATGCACAAACGCTGCTGCTGACCGCCCGACAGGCCGGTCCCCGGTTCGCGCAGGCGGTCCTTCACCTCGTTCCACAGGCCGGCGCGCTGCAACGACTTCTCGACGACCTCGTCCAACTCTTCACGACCCGTGGCCATGCCGTGGATGCGCGGGCCATAGGCGATGTTGTCGTAGATCGACTTGGGGAAGGGGTTCGGCTTTTGGAACACCATGCCGACGCGGGCGCGGAGCTGCACGGCGTCGATGCTCTTGCCGTAGATGTCCTCGCCGTCGAGCGCGATCAGGCCATCGACCCGGCAGTTCTCGATGGTGTCGTTCATCCGGTTCAGGCAACGCAGGAACGTGGATTTGCCGCAGCCCGACGGGCCGATCAACGCCAGAACCTTGTTTTCCTGAATCTCGACGTTGATGCCCTTCAGCGCCTGCTTGGCCCCGTAGAACACCTTGACGTCGCGGGCGATCATCTTGTTCGGCACGACCTGAGCGGTGCGCCCGGCGGATTGCGGCTTGGTGTGGATCTGGGTCTGAACGCTCATGGCTTACCACCGCCTCTCGAATTTCTTGCGCAGGAAAACGGCCAACCCGTTCATCACGATCAGGAAGCCCAGCAGGACCATAATCGCCGCCGAGGTGCGTTCGGTGAAGGCGCGCTCGGGGCTGTCGGCCCACATGTAAATCTGCACCGGCAACACAGTCGCGCTGTCGGTCATGCCGTGCGGGATGTCGACGATGAAGGCGACCATGCCAATCATCAGCAACGGCGCGGTTTCGCCCAAGGCGCGGGCCATGCCGATGATGGTGCCGGTCAGAATGCCGGGCATCGCCAGCGGCAGCACATGGTGCGTCACCGTCTGCAACGGCGAGGCGCCGATGCCCAGCGCCGCTTCGCGGATCGACGGCGGCACCGACTTCAGGGCGACGCGGGCGGAGATGATGATGACCGGCAGGGTCATCAACGCCATCACCAGACCGCCGACCACCGGGGCCGAACGCGGCAGACCGAAGAAGCCGAGGAACACCGCCAGACCGAGCAGACCGAAGATGATCGACGGCACGGCGGCGAGGTTGTTGATGTTGACCTCGATCAGGTCGGTCCATTTGTTCTTGGGCGCGAACTCTTCCAGATAGACCGCCGCCGCGACCCCGATGGGAACCGACAGCGCCATCGTCACCAGCAGCGTCAGCATGGAGCCGACGATGGCCCCCCAAATGCCCGCCTGTTCGGCCTCGCGGCTGTCGCCGGCGCTGAACAGGGTGGTGTTGAAGGACTGGACCAGCGACCCTTGCGCGACCAACGTGTCAATCGCGGCGATCTTCGCGTCGTTCAGGCGGCGCTCGGCCTCCGGGGCGTTGCGGGGGAAATAGCCTTTGACGAACTGGTCGATTTCGTCGTCCGACCGCACCCAGATGGTTTGCGTCGTGCCGACGATGGCCGGGTTCTGCTTGACCAACGCCTCCAGCTCATAGGGCGCGCCGGACGAGAGAAGCTCGTTCAGCGTGCGCTTGCCGGTGCGGTCGGTGATCTGCGGGAACTGGGCGTAGATCGCCTGACGGAGGATGGCGGTGAAGTTCCGCTCCTCCACCTGGGCCTTGTCCAGCGTCACCTCAAGACGGATCTGCGACTGCCAGAAGGCGGTGTAGCCCTTCGACACGATGGAGGTGAGCAGCACCACCAGCATCATCGAAGCCAGCGCCAAGGCGGCGACGCCCGCGATCTTGAAATTGCGCTCGGCGGCGTAGCGACCGCGCAGGCGGCGAGCGAACTCTTCGCTCTGGTAATGGGATTTGGAAGCGGCGACGGACATGGCCCGCGTATCCTGTTGCACGAGATCAGTCATATTTCTCTCGATACTTCTGGACCACCCGCAGGGCGACCATGTTGAGGGAGAGAGTGACGAGGAACAGCACAAGGCCAAGGCCGAAGGCCGAGAGCGTCTTGGGGCTGTCAAACTCCTGGTCGCCGACCAGCAGCGTGGCGATCTGCGTCGTCACCGTCGTCACGGCGTCCAGCGGGTTGGCCGTCAGATTGGCGGTCAGGCCCGAGGCCATGGTCACGATCATCGTCTCACCGATGGCGCGGCTGACCGCCAGCATGACGGCGGCGACGATGCCGGGCAGAGCGGCGGGGATGACGACCTGACGGATGGTTTCCGACTTGGTCGCGCCCAAACCGTAAGACCCATCGCGCAGCGACTGCGGCACCGCGTTGATGACGTCGTCCGACAGCGAGCTGACGAAGGGAATAATCATCACGCCCATGACGATGCCCGCCGACAGCGCCGATTCAGAGCTGACGTCCAGGCCAAGCCCGTGCCCAATCGAACGGACGAAGGGGGCCATGGTCAGCGCGGCGAAGAAGCCGTAGACCACCGTCGGGATGCCCGCCAAAATTTCCAGGATCGGCTTCAGCCAGGTCCGCACATTCGGGTTGGCGTATTCCGACATGTAGATCGCCGACATCAACCCGACCGGAACCGCCACGACCATGGCGATGACGGTGATGAGCAGCGTGCCGGAGAAAAGCGGGATGATGCCGAAGGATCCCGAGGAGCCGACCTGATCCGCCCGCATCGCCATCTGGGGACTCCAGTGGACGCCGAACAGGAAGTCGATGGGAGAAACCATGGTGAAGAAGCGCAGCGCCTCGAACAGCAGCGACAGGACGATGCCGACCGTCGTCAAAATGGCGACCATCGAGCAGATCACCAGCGCGATGCTGACCACCCGCTCGACCCGGTTGCGGGCGCGCAGGTTCGGGCTGATGTGCTGGCGGCCATAGGCCAGTCCAACCACCGCCAAGCTGGCGCCGATGGCCAACAGGCTCCAGTCGCTGATCGCGCGCAGGCTGTTGTAATGGGCCGCCGCCGCCGTCACCGCCGGATCAACGTCGCGCCCGGTGGAAATTCCGTGGGCGATGTTGAGGATGTCGGCCTTCAGCAGGTTCAAAACCTGCGGGTCGCCGCCGCTCAGCCGGTCGGGCAGGGCCGACATGACCATGCGCATGATGAGCCAGCCTTCCGAGGCCGTCCACAGCACGAACAGGAACAGCGCAGGCAGACCGGCCCACAGGGCGACGTAGAAGCCGTGATAGGACGGAACCGAGTGAAGCTCGACGAGACGGCCACCGACGGAGGCGGCCGCACGCGTCCGGCCCATCTGGTAGCCGGAGACGGTGAGCAAGGCCAAGATGAGGACAAGAACAGTGATTTGCATGCGGAACCGCCGGGTCGGGGGCCAAAACGCCCACTTCGACGCGCGAAGCGGCGGCCCCGTGAAGGGCCGCCGTCCGCGCGTCGCGTAAGGATCAGAGCTGGAGCGGCGTCAGGTTGATCGCCGAGGTGCGGGCCGCCTCGCGGGCCGCCTTCGGCTCGGGGATCAGGCCCTTGTCGACCAGATAGCCGTCGTCGCCGACCGCACGCTCGGCGGTGTATTCGGCGATGAACTCGCGGATGCCGGGGATGACGCCCGCGTGCGCGTTCTTGACATAGACGAACAGCGGACGCGACAGCTCATACTTGCCGCTGGCGACGTTCTCGGCGGTCAGCTCGACGCCGTCCATCTTCGCGGCCTTCAGCTTGTCGCGGTTCTGGTCGATGTAGCTGTAACCGAACACGCCGAAGGCGCCTGGGTTGGCGTTCAGCTTCTGAACGATCAGGTTGTCATTCTCGCCAGCTTCCACATAACCGCCGTCTTCGCGGATGGTCATGCAAGCCTTTTCACGGGCCTTCTCGTCGGCGACCAAGGTCTTGACCTCGGGAACCTTCTTGCAGCCTTCGAGCATGGCCAGCTCGTTGAAGGTGTCGCGCGTGCCCG
Source organism: Azospirillum cavernae (assembly GCF_003590795.1). Taxonomy (GTDB): domain Bacteria; phylum Pseudomonadota; class Alphaproteobacteria; order Azospirillales; family Azospirillaceae; genus Azospirillum; species Azospirillum cavernae. Next base: position 823,409 of record NZ_QYUL01000002.1, on the reverse strand, counting down.
AGGTCGGGGGCGGGCCGATGACTTCGATCTCTTCGTTCGGCAGCTTGGCGTCGATGTCCGACCACTTCTTGTAGGGGTTGGCGACCATCTTGCCGTTGACCGGAACTTCCTTGGCCAGCGCCTTCCAGATCACGGCGGTGCTGATCGCGACGTCCGGGGCCTTCTTGGAATAGGCGAGCGCGATGCCGTCATAGCCGATCTTCAGTTCGGTGATCTGCGTGACGCCGTTGGCGGCGCACTGCTCGACTTCCGACTTCTTGATGCGGCGCGAGGCGTTGGCGATGTCCGGATGGGCCGGGCCGACGCCGGCGCAGAACAGCTTCAAACCGCCGCCGGTGCCGGTCGATTCGATGACCGGGGTCTTGAACTTGCCACCCTTGCCGAAGGCTTCGGCGACGGCGGTGGTGAAGGGGAACACCGTGGACGAGCCGACGGCGCGGATCTGGTCGCGCGACTGCGCTTGAGCGGAGGTGCTGGCGCCGGTGACGGCGACGGTCAGAGCCACAGCCGCCGCTGCGGTGAAGACGTGCTTCCTGGTGATCACGGGTAAACCCTCCGAATTGAGCCGATGGTTCGCGAGCGCGGCCCGCTGGCCTTGCCCCGTTGCGCGTCAGGTCTGAAGACCCCTATCGCGGTTGGCCGGACCTTAGTCGGGGAGGGAGACGCAATGATTACGCATTTATGACAGTTTCATGACGTCGTGTCCGGGGCGGATGGCTGGACTGCGCCGATCGGGCGGATGGCGCGCCCAACCGGCGCAAAAGCCCGCTCACCCCGCCTTGCGGCGGGCCGCCGCGTCGGCCAATTCGTCCGCCGCCGGAAGATAGACGGTGAAGGCGCTGCCGATCCCGACCTCGCTTTCGATGGTCAGGCGCCCGCGATGGCGGTTCAGGATGTGTTTGACGATGGCCAGCCCCAGCCCGGTTCCGCCCATGGCGCGGGAGCGCGCCGCGTCCACCCGGTAAAAGCGTTCGGTCAAACGGGGCAGGTGGGTGCGGGCGATGCCGTCGCCCTGGTCGCGCACCGACACCGACACCATCGCCGCGCCCGTACGCCCGGCCCGGCGGCCAACGGCAGGAAGCCCGGCGAAACCGACCGCCGAACCGTCAACCAGCGCGACGCTGACCGTCACGTCACTGTTTTCACGGGTGTATTTGATCGCGTTGCTGACCAGATTTTGGAAGACTTGCGTCAACTGGTCGTCATCGCCGACCACGCGCGGCAACCCTTCCGGCGCGTCCAGGATCAGTCGAATCCGCCGCTGCGCCGCCTTGATCTCCAGCGCGGCGATGACGTTTTCCAACTCGTCGAGCACGTCGACTCGACCGTTGGGCGGCATATGCTCGTCCAATTCGATGCGCGACAGCGACAGGAGATCGTTGACCAGACGGCTCATCCGGCTGGCTTGATCGTGCATGATGGCGAGAAAGCGTTCCTGCGCGTCGGGATCGTCGCGCGCCGGTCCTTGCAGCGTCTCGATGAAGCCCAGCAGCGAGGACAGCGGCGTCCGCAACTCATGGCTGGCGTTGGCGATGAAGTCCGCCCGCATCTGTTCCGACCGGCGGGCGGCGGTGACGTCGTGCAGCGCCAGAATGGCCATGCGGGCGATCTGCGGCGGCGGCGACGGCGATGTGACAACGCCATCGACGGGATCCGGCAGCGGATCGACGGCGGGCAGGCTGCGTTGAAAGGGCTTCACCTGCGCTTCAAAGGTTCGTTCGACCGGCACCGGCAGGGTGAATTCGATGACCCGCGTCGCCCCGCCGCGCAGCACGGCGTCCACCGCCTCCAGCACATGCGGGTTGCGCAGGGTGGAGGCCAGATCGCGGCCCAACACCTTGTCGCCGAACAGGTCCCGCGCCGCCAAATTGGCGCGCGCCACCTGCCGGGAGGCGTCCATCACCACCAGCGGGTCGTGCAACGCGTCAAGAATCGAGTCGTTGGCGTCCAATTGAGCCTGAACGCTTTCCGTCCGCCGGGCGGCGGCGCGGTGCAACCGGGCGACCGCCGCGACCAGCCCCCCCAGCGCCACCGGGTTTCCCGCCGGAGGCGTCGGACTTCCCGCGTCGCTCAGCCGGGTGGCGTAATCGGCCACAGCGGCGGCCTCGCGCTGGTGGATCCGTAAGGCCAAGGCCGCGCCCAGCAGGGGCAGCAAACCAACCAAAGCGGCCAAACCAGGCCCCAAGGCTTCGGACCGGACCGCCAGCGCCACGGCCACCAGCAGCGGCGTCAGCATCAGGCCAACGGCGATCATCAATCGGAAGGGCGGCATCGCCTTGAGGCGCATGGCGGCACCGGAATGGTGGAAGGGACAAACGATGCGCCGTTTTACACCAGGACTGTGTCTCTTGCGCGATGGTCACAAAAGATTCACTCGCACCGCACACGCTGGCGTGCGCTCCCCCACAATCCCGAAGGATCGTGGTGGAGCGCGCCACGGCGCCCTCTTACCAGGGCAGCGTTTACCAGGGCAGCGAATCATGCGCCGCCAACGCGGCGGCGGTGACGATGTCGTTGACCGACGACCCCATGCTGACGATCTGGGCGGGCTTGTCCAAACCAATCAGCAACGGGCCGATCATCTGGCCGCTCGCCATCTTGCTCAACAGCTTGGCCGAGATGTTTGCCGAATGCAGGCCCGGCATAATCAGCACGTTGGCCGGACCGTTCAGCCGCGAGAACGGGTAAACCCGCTTCATCAACTGGTAATCCAGCGCGACGTCGGCGGACATTTCGCCGTCATACTCGAAATCGACTCGGCGGCTGTCGAGGATGGCCAGCGCCTCGCGGATCGGGTCGGTGTTGGGGTGCGGCGTCTGCCCGAAGTTGGAGAAGGACAGCAGCGCCACGCGCGGCTCATGCCCCATCTGCCGGGCCTTGGCGGCGGCGCCGACGGCGATGTCGGCCAGTGTCGCCCCGTCGGGACGGACATGCACCGTGGTGTCGGCGATGAAGACGGTGCGGTTGCGGGTGATGAACAGATGCAGGCCAAACACCGGCTCGCTCGCCTTGGCGTCGATGACGCGGCGCACCTCTTCAAACGCCACGCCAAAGCTGCGGGTCAGGCCCGTCACCATGGCGTGGGCGTCGCCCTGCGCCACCATGCAGGCGGCGAAGACGTTGCGGTCCTGATTCACCATCCGCTGGCAATCGCGCAGCAGGGCGCCCTTGCGTTGCAGGCGCCGGTACAGATGGTCGCTGTAACGGCGGTTGGCGTCGGACAGGCGGGCGTTGTGGATTTCAAAGGTCACATTCGGCTGGCCCATGGCCGCCAACTGCTCCTTGATGACCTCTTCGCGACCGATCAGCACCGGCGTGCCATAGCCCGCGCTGCGGAAGGACATGGCGGCGCGGATCGTCCGCTCCTCCTCGCCCTCGGCGAAGACGACGCGGCGCGGGTTGGTCCGCACCTTTTCCAGAATCAGCTCCAGGCTGTCCGCCGTCGGATCCAGGCGGGTGCGCAGGGTGTGGCGGTAGGCCGACAGATCGACGATGGGCTTGCGCGCCACCCCGGACTCCATCGCGGCTTGCGCCACGGCGGCGGGGATGGTGACGATCAGGCGCGGATCGAAGGGCACCGGGATGATGTATTCCGGGCCATAGCGCAGGCGACGGCCCGAATAGGCGGCGTCCACCTCGTCCGGCACGTCCTCCCGCGCCAGGGCGGCGATGGCCTTGGCGGCGGCGACCTTCATCGTCTCGTTGATCGTGGTCGCCCGCACGTCGAGCGCGCCCCGGAACAGATAGGGGAAGCCCAGGACGTTGTTGACCTGGTTGGGGTAGTCCGACCGCCCCGTGGCGACGATGGCGTCGCCGCGCACCGCCTTGACCTCTTCCGGGGTGATTTCCGGGTCGGGGTTGGCCAGCGCGAAGATGATCGGCTTGGGGGCCATCGACTTGACCATCTCTTGCGTCATCGCCCCCTTGGCCGACAGACCGACGAAGACGTCGGCCCCAGCCACCGCCTCAACCAGCGTGCGGCGGTCGGTGTCGGTGGCGAAGGCCGATTTCCACTGGTTCATGCCGTCAGTGCGGCCGCGATAGACGACGCCCTTGGTGTCGCACAGCGTGATGTTTTCACGTGAAACACCGACGGTGCAGAACAGCTCGGCGCAGGCGATGCCCGCCGCGCCGGCCCCGTTCACCACCATCTTGATGTCTTTGAGGTTCCGCCCGGTGATGTCGCAGGCGTTGATGAGACCGGCGGCGGCGATGATCGCCGTGCCATGCTGGTCATCGTGGAACACCGGAATGTCGAGCAGCTCGCGCAGCCGTTCTTCGATGATGAAGCAGTCGGGCGCCTTGATGTCTTCCAGATTGATGCCGCCGAAGGTCGGGCCGAGGAAGCGCACGCAATTGACGAACTCGTCCACGTCGCGGGTGTCGACCTCCAGATCGATGCCATCCACGTCGGCGAAGCGCTTGAACAGCACCGCCTTGCCTTCCATCACCGGCTTGCCCGCCAGCGCGCCCAGATCGCCCAGGCCAAGCACCGCCGTGCCGTTGGAGATGATGGCGACCAGATTGCCCTTGGCCGTGTAGTCATAGGCCAGCGAGGGATCCTCGGCGATGCGCAGGCAGGGAACCGCCACGCCGGGCGAATAGGCCAGCGCAAGATCGCGCTGCGTCGTCAACGGCTTGGTCGGCGTGATCTCCAGTTTGCCGGGCCGCCCGCTGGAATGCAGCAGCAGGGCTTCTTCGTCGGTGACGCGCTTGTTGTCAGACATGGGTGTCGTGTTCCTCAACGGAGAGCTGATGCCCGTCGGTCGTCGTTGGGCCTGCTGCGGTTGTGTCCCGGTGGGTCTCGCTGCCGACGGTGGGGTTGCGATGTTAGCCTCCCCATGGCGGCCTCGCCAAGCCCGCTTTGTGGTTTCTCGCACGAAAGATGCGAAAAAAGAGCCGTCCGCGACATAACCCGTCATGAAGCGGCAACAAGCCGCACGCGGGCCGTCCGATTCCACCGCGCCTTGACAAAGCTCCAGCCTCCCTCTCCCGCGAAGCGGGGGAGGGCCGGGGAGGGGGCAATCGTTTCCCGCATGGCCGCCGCGATTTGGCGGGAGCGCAAAGCGTGTCTACAGTGCGTTCACGTCTCTTCCCTTCCCATTCCGTCGGAGCCATCCGCTTGTCCCTGACCCCGCAGGAACGCCGCCTCACGCTGGTCATCGCGGCGGTGCAGTTCATCAACATCCTGGATTTCATGATGGTGATGCCGCTCGGCCCCGATTTCGCCAAGGCGCTCGACATTCCGGTCGCCCACATCGGCTACATTGGCGGCAGCTACACGGCGGCGGCCAGCGTCGCCGGGCTGCTTGGTTCGCTGTTTCTCGACCGCTTTGACCGGCGCAAGGCTCTGGCCGTGGCGATGGCCGGGCTGGTGATCTCCACCGCGCTCGGCGGGTTCGCGTGGGATCTGCCCTCGCTGCTGGCCGCCCGCGTGCTGGCCGGGCTGTTCGGCGGCCCGGCGGTCGCCATCGCCATCGCCGTGGTCAGCGACAGCGTGGCGGCGGAGCGGCGCGGGCAGGCGACCGGCATCGTCATGTCATCCTTCTCGCTGGCCGCCATCGCCGGGGTTCCGGTGGGGTTGGAGCTGGCGCGGCTGGGCGGCTGGCGGTTGCCCTTCTTCGCCGTCGCCGCCGCCGGGCTGGTCGTCGCCGCCATCGCGCTCGCCATTCTGCCGCCGCAGCGCGGCCATCTGACCAGCGAGACCGGCCCCGGCGCCTGGGTGCGCTTCACCGCGCTGTTGACCCGACGCAAGACGTGGCTGGCTTACGCCACCGTGGCTTTGATCCAGATCCAGCAATTCATGATTATTCCCAACATCGCCTCCTATGTGCAGGGCAATCTGGGCTTTCCGCGCGAGCATCTGGGACTGTTCTATTTGATCGGCGGTTCTTTGAGCTTCCTCACCACGCGCTGGGCCGGGCGGCTGGTGGACCGGGTGGGGGCGTCGCCGGTGACGTTGGCGGGGACGGTTGGTCTGACGGCGGTCATCTACGTCGCCTTCGTCAATTACCCGGCCTGGATGCCGGTGCTGGCGGTGTTCCCGCTGTTCATGATGTTCATCGGCATCCGCATGGTCGCCAACGGCACCGCCCTGTCGCGCGTTCCCGACCCGGCGGAGCGCGCCGGGTTCATGGCGCTCGTCTCCGCCGTGCAGCACATGAGTTCGGCCTTTGGCGCCTTTCTGTCCGCCCACATCCTGGAAAACGCGGCGGATGGCGCGCTGGTCCATGTTCCGCTGATGGCCACGGTGTCGATCGGGATCGGCCTCGCCGTGCCGCTGCTGACCCTGTGGCTGGAACGCGCCTCCCGCCCCGCCGTTGCGGCGCTGGACGCGGTGGGGCGGAGTCGGTAGCTTGCGGCCACTTGACAACCGACCGTTTGGATGATGCCCATGCGCCCCTCAGGCCGCGCCCTCGATCAACTGCGCACCGTCTCGCTCGAACCCGGCTTCAGCAAATACGCCGAAGGGTCCTGCATGGTGCGCTTCGGCAACACGCATGTGCTGTGCACGGCCAGCGTGGACGAGACGGTGCCGCGCTTTCTGAAGAACACGGGCCTCGGCTGGGTCACGGCGGAATACGGCATGCTGCCGCGCTCCACCCACAGCCGCACCGACCGTGAAGCCGCCAAGGGCAAGCAGTCGGGCCGCACGCAAGAGATTCAGCGCTTGATCGGTCGCGCGCTCCGCGCCGTCACCAACCGCGCAGCGATGGGCGAAAAGCAGATCAAGATCGACTGCGACGTCATCCAGGCCGACGGCGGCACCCGCACCGCCGCCATCACCGGCAGTTACGTCGCCCTGCATCTGGCCTTTCAGCATCTGATCGACATCGGCGCGCTGAAGACCATGCCGTTGACCGATCAGGTCGCCGCCGTGTCCTGCGGCCTCTACAAGGGGAACGCCGTCCTCGATCTGGATTACCCCGAGGATTCCAACGCCCAGGCCGACGCGAATTTCGTCCTGACCGGCAAGGGCGGCATCGTCGAAATCCAGGGCACCGCCGAGGAAGCCCCCTTCTCCGAACCGCAATTCCTGGAGCTGCTGGCGCTCGCCCGCAAGGGCGTGGACGAGCTGGTGGCGCTGCAAAAATCCGTTTTGGGCGTCAAGTAAGGGCAATGACCATGAGCGCACCCCGCCGCTTCACCGGCGACACCCTGGTGATCGCCAGCCACAATTCGGGCAAGGTTCGCGAAATCGCCGAGCTTCTCGCCCCCTATGCGGCGCATTTCACCACGGCGGGGGCGCTTGGCCTGCCGGAACCGGAGGAGACCGGCGACAGTTTCGTCGCCAACGCCGAATTGAAGGCGCGGGCGGCGGCGTCCGCCGGTCACATCGCGCTGGCCGACGACAGCGGGCTGGTGGTTCCGGCGCTGAACGGCGATCCCGGCATCTATTCCGCCCGCTGGGCCGGGCCGGAGAAGGATTTCGCCCTCGCCATGGCCAAGGTGGAGGAGGGGTTGGCGGGCAAGACCGACCGTTCGGCCTATTTCGTCTGCGCCCTGTCGCTCGCCTGGCCCGACGGCCATGTCGAAACGGTGGAAGGCCGTTGTTACGGCACGCTGGTGTGGCCGCCGCAGGGCGAGCATGGCTTCGGCTATGACCCGATGTTCCGCCCCAACGGCTACGCCATCACCTTCGGCGAGATGGACCCGACGGAAAAGCACGAGATGAGCCACCGCGCCGACGCCTTCGCCCAGTTGGTGGAGCGTTGCTTCCAGTGAGCCAAGATCCGGGCTTCGCGGCCCCTGGCTTCGCCATTTATGTCCATTGGCCTTTCTGCAAGTCGAAATGCCCCTATTGCGACTTCAACAGCCATGTCCGCGAGCGGGTCGATCACGACCGCTGGCGGGCGGGTCTGTTGCGGGAGCTGGACCATTACGCCGACCAGACCGCCGGACGCCGCGTCACCTCGGTGTTTTTCGGCGGCGGCACGCCGTCCTTGATGGAACCGGCGACGGTCGGCGCGGTGATCGACCGCATCGCCGAACGCTGGCCGGTCGCCGACGGTCTGGAAATCACGCTGGAGGCGAACCCGACCTCGGTCGAGGCCGACAAGTTCCGCGCCTTCCGCAGCGCCGGAATCAACCGGGTGTCGCTGGGCATCCAGGCGTTGGATGACAACGCCCTGCGCTTTCTCGGTCGCCAGCACAGCGCGTCGGAGGCCACCGGAGCCATCACGCTGGCCGCGACGATCTTTGACCGCTTTTCCTTCGACCTGATTTACGCCCGCCCCGGCCAGAGCGTCGCCGCGTGGGAGGCCGAGTTGACGCAAGCGCTCGACCACGCCGTCGGTCATCTGTCGGTCTATCAGTTGACGATCGAGGAGGGGACGGCCTTTTTCCCCCTGCACGCGCGCGGCGATCTGGTGTTGCCGGACGAGGATCTCGCTGGCGACCTCTATGAGGCCACGCAAAGCCTGCTGACCCGCGCCGGGCTTCCGGCCTATGAGATTTCCAACCACGCCCGCCCCGGCGAGGAAAGCCGCCACAATCTGACCTATTGGCGTTATGGCGATTACATCGGCGTCGGACCGGGCGCGCATGGGCGCTTGACCCTGGATGGTGAGAAAGTCGCGACCCGCGCCCACCGCGCCCCGGAAATCTGGCTGGAGCGGGTGGAACGCGATGGCCACGGCGCGGCGACGCCCGATCCCATCGACCGCCGGGCGCGCGGCGCCGAGCTGTTGATGATGGGGCTGCGGCTGACCGAAGGCGTTCCGCTCGCCCGTCTGGTCGAGGAATCCGGCCTGGATCTGGGGGCCTTCATTGATCCAGCGGCCCTGAAACGGCTGACCGACGGCGGGTTTTTGACGGTCGAGAAGGACCGTTTGCGCGCCACCCATGAGGGACGGCAAAGGCTGAACGCGGTGTTGGCGGCCTTGCTGGCCTGAGAAAAAGGAACACGCTGCCCATGCGCATCACCCTGGTGGTCGCCGCCGCCGCGAACGGCGTGATCGGCAAAGACGGCGGCTTGCCTTGGGATTTGCCCAGCGACCTCAAGCGCTTCAAAGAGTTGACGCTCGGTAAGCCCATCCTGATGGGCCGCAAGACCTGGAACTCGTTGCCCCGCCGGCCGTTGCCCGGTCGCGACAATCTGGTCGTCAGCCGAACGCAACCAACAGGACCGCGCGACGGCGCTCATTGGTTCCGCGATTACACCGGGGCGCTGGATTGGGCGCGCAAGACGAGCGCGGCGGAACTGTGCGTCATCGGCGGGGCCGCTCTGTTTGCCGACATCATGCCGCTGGCCACCCGCATCCACTTGACCCGCATCGACCACACTATCGACGGCGACACCATTTTGCCGCCGCTGGGGGATGACTGGGTCGAGCGCTGGTCCAGCCCGCCGCAGGAGGAAAACGGCCTGCGGTTTCAGTATGTCGATTGCGAGCGGGTGACGTCGGGCCTTGGCGAGGGTTAAGTCCCCGCCACGCCCCCAAAAGCCTTACGCCTCGCCGCCCAGCCGGTGCAGCACGTCGTCCAACTGGTCGAGCGTCTGGTAATGGATGGTGATGGTTCCGCGTTGACCTTGCGGGTTGATCGCCACCTTCAGCCCGATCCGGGCGGAAATTTCCTCTTCCAGATTGAGCAGATTGACGTCCTTGACCGCCGGGGCCTTCGCCGCGCCGCCGGATCCGGCCTCGCCCTTGCGGGGCTTGGGTTGGTCGCCCCGCATCAAATCTTCGGTTTGCCGCACGTTCAGGCCGCGCGCCACCACCTCGCGCGCCACCAGAACCGGATCGGTCGCCGTCAACAGCGCGCGGGCGTGACCGGCGGTCAGCGCGCCGTCCTGCACCATGTTCTTGACCGGATCGGGCAGGGCGAGCAGGCGCATCATGTTGGCGACGTGGCTGCGGCTCTTGCCCAGGGCGCGGGCCAGATCCTCTTGCGTGTGGTCGAACTCGTCCATCAGGCGGCGGTAGCCCTCCGCCTCTTCCAGCGGGGTCAGATCCTGGCGCTGGATGTTCTCGATCAGGGCGATTTCCAGCGCCTCGCGGTCGCTGAGATCGCGGATGATGACCGGAACCTCGTGCAGACCGACGATCTGCGCCGCCCGCCAGCGGCGTTCACCGGCGATCAGCTCATAGGCGTTCGCCGTCTCGGGATCGCGGCGGACCAGCAGGGGCTGCAAGATGCCCTTGTCGCGGATCGACTCGACGAGGCCCTGGATAGCCTCCTCGTCGAACTTGCGGCGCGGCTGGTATTTGCCGGGATGGACGAACTCGATGGGCACCTGTTTGGACTGGCGCACCTTGTCGAGCGCCGAATAATCCTCCGTCGTCTCGCCAAACAGGGCGGACAGGCCACGGCCGAGACTGGCGCGGCGCGCCCCTCCACCATCCATACGCTTGGCGTCGTCGATCATGCGCACAGCCTCTTTTCGCGGCGCAGCACCTCGCCCGCCAAATGGATGTAAGCCTGCGATCCTGGGCAACGCATGTCGTAGATCAGCACCGGCTTGCCGTGCGACGGCGCCTCGGAAACCTTGACGTTGCGCGGGATCACCGTGTCGTAAACCTTTTCGCCGAAGAAGCCCCGGACGTCGGCGGCGACCATGTCGGACAGATTGTTGCGCTTGTCGAACATGGTCAGCACCACCCCGTGAATGTCGAGGTTGGGGTTGAAAGCGCGCTTCACCCGCTCGATGGTGCGGACCAGATGGCTGAGACCCTCAAGCGCGTAGAACTCGCACTGCAACGGCACCATGACCGCGTGCGAGGCGACCAGCGCGTTCAGCGTCAGCAAGCCCAACGCCGGGGGGCAATCAATCAGCACGTAATCATACTCAAGCGCGCTGTTGGCCACCGCCTCGCGCAGGCGGAACTCGCGGCGCTCGGCCCCGACCAACTCAATCTCCGCGCCCGACAGATCAACCGAGGAGGTGATGATCGACAGGTTCGGCACGGCGGATTCGATGGCGGCGTCTTCCAACGGCACATTGTCGAACAGCACGTCGTAAATGCCGATCCGCCGGTCGGAGCGCGGAATGCCCAAGCCGGTGGACGCGTTGCCCTGCGGATCAAGGTCGATGACCAGCACGCGCTTGCCGATGACGGCGAGCGCGGTGGCCAGATTGATGGTCGTCGTCGTCTTGCCAACGCCACCCTTCTGGTTCGCGACAGCGACCACGCGGGCGGGAGGAGTGATGACGTCGGACATGGCAGCCTCTTGGGAAGCCTCGGGACAGGAGATGAGCGGAGTCGCGCGGGTCTCAGACACGCGCGATTCCGCTCACACGCAAAATGGTTCCGGTGGGATCGGTGCGGCTGTCAAAACGTTCGGCGCGCATTGTCCAGCTTTTGGCGGCGGCGGTCAATTCGTCGTCCAGAGCCTGCCCCTTCAGGAACAGCCCAACCCGCTGCGGTCCCATCAGCGGAACCGCCCAAGCCAGCAAATCGGCGACCGGGGCCAAGGCGCGGGCGGTGACGACGTCGGCGGCAAGACCGCTGACCGCCTCAATTCGCTTGTTGTGAACGGTGACAGCCGCGCCCGCCACCCGCGCCGCTTCGCGGAGAAAGGCGGCCTTGCGCGAATCGCTTTCGATCAGATGAACCTCGTGCACGCCCAGGATCGCCAGCACCAGACCGGGGAAACCGGCGCCGCTGCCCAGATCGACCAGAACGCGGGCCGGATCCGGCAGCAGCGGCAGAAGCTGCGCCGAATCATAGAAGTGCCGCCGCCACAGATCGGGCAGGGTGGAGGGGCCGACCAGATTGATCTTCGGCTGCCACTTGCGCAGCATTGTTTCATAGGCGGTGAGCCGGTCGAGTGTTTCACGTGAAACACCCGTGGCCTCTTGAAAGGCCGACGCGTCGAAGGTTGAAGCGTTGAGCTGGGCCATCATTCCGCCGCCTGCAAATCGCGCCGCTTCACATGGCGCAGCAAGGACACCAGCGCCGCCGGGGTCATGCCGGGAATCCGCGCCGCCGCGCCCAAGGTCGCCGGGCGGGACTGGCGCAACTTTTGGCGGATTTCCGCCGACAGGCTGCCGATGCCGTCCACGTCGAGATCCTCGGGCAGGGCCAACGCCTCGTCTTTGCGGAAGGCGCGAATGTCGGCCTCCTGCCGTCCGAGATAACCAGCGTATTTGCCGTCGATCTCCAACTGCTCGGCGATCACCGGGCCGATCTCGGCCAACTCCGGCCACAGCCGAGTCAACACCGACAGGTCGATGTCGGGGTAGCGCAACAGATCCGCCGCGCTGCGCCGCACGCCGTCCTGGTTGACGGCGACGCCTTGGCGCAACAGTTCCACCGGGGTGGCTTGCAGCGCGTTGACCAGCGCGCGACCGACCTGCAAGGCGTCGCTCTTGGCGGCGAAGACGTCGCGACGGTGGGAACCGACGCAGCCGATGGCGACGCCCTTGGCGGTCAAACGCTGGTCGGCGTTGTCGGCGCGCAGCAGCAGCCGGTATTCGGCGCGCGAGGTGAACATGCGGTATGGCTCGTTGGTGCCGCGCCCGATGAGATCGTCGATCAACACGCCGATGTACGCGTCGGCGCGGTCAAGCACGAAGCCCTCCGCCGAACCGCTCGCCGTCAGGGCGGCGTTGATTCCCGCCATCAGACCCTGCGCCGCCGCCTCTTCATAGCCGGTGGTGCCGTTGATCTGACCGGCCAGGAACAGGCGTGGGGCGCGCCGGGTTTCCAGCGTCGGCTTCAGCTCGCGCGGATCGACGTAATCATACTCGATGGCGTAGCCGGGGCGAATCATCACCGTGCGTTCCAGACCGGGCATGCACTTCAAGATGCCAAGCTGGACGTCGCGGGGCAGGGAGGTCGAAATGCCGTTGGGGTAAACGGTGGGATCGTCCAGCCCCTCCGGCTCCAGGAATATCTGGTGACGCTCCTTGTCGGCGAAGCGCACCACCTTGTCCTCGATGGACGGGCAATAGCGCGGGCCGGTGCCGGTGATCTGGCCGGAATACATCGGCGCGCGGTGCAGATTGGCGCGAATCAGATCATGCGCGGCCTGCGTCGTCCAGGTGATGGCGCAGTCGATCTGCGGCGTGTCGATCCGCTCGGTCAGATAGGAGAAGGGCGGCGGCGGAAAATCGCCGGGCTGCTTTTCCAGCGCGTCCCAATCAATGGTGCGCCCATCCAAACGCGGCGGCGTGCCGGTCTTCAAACGGCCCAGCGGGAAGCCCAAGCGGGCCAACGTGTCGGACAGACCCAGCGACGGCGCTTCGCCGACGCGGCCCGCCGGGGTGCGTTCCTCGCCAATGTGGATCAGGCCGCGCAGGAAGGTGCCGGTGGTCAGCACCACCGCCCCGGCGGCGATGCGCTCGCCCGCGCCGGTGACGACGCCCGTGATCCAACCGTCGCCATCAACGATCAAATCCTCGGCCCCGCCCGCCGCGATGGTCAAATTCGCCTGTTCGGCCAGCAGGCTTTGCATCGCCTGCCGGTACAGCTTGCGATCAGCCTGGGCGCGCGGGCCGCGCACCGCCGGTCCCTTGCTGCGGTTCAGGATGCGGAATTGGATGCCGCCCCGGTCGATGGCCTTGGCCATCACGCCGTCGAGCGCGTCAATCTCCCGCACCAAATGCCCCTTGGCCAAGCCGCCGATGGCGGGGTTGCAGGACATCTCGCCGATGGTTTCGATTTTGTGGGTCAGCAGCAGGGTGCGCGCGCCCATGCGCGCCGCAGCCGCGGCCGCTTCACAGCCGGCGTGACCGCCGCCGACAACGATGACATCAAAGCTTTGCATGGCCGGGACCATACCCGAAGCGATGGGCTTCGCCAAGGGGGGCTGACGTGCGGTTTGATGGCGTTGGAGACAGACTTTTTACACGGATGAACACGGATACCGACTGCGTCGGTTCACGGATGGACACGGATCAAAGGCATCGTTTCATCCGTGTTGACCCGTGCGTCGCCACAGGCGACATCCGTGTTCATCCGTGTGAACATCGCTTACTCATGAGAATCGCCCCGCCATGCAGGCGAATGGATCGACGATGTTTCACGTGAAACACCGCCGATCCACGCGTCACGCATTCACTTGCCGATGCAGAAATCCCGGAAGATGATATCGAGCAAATCCTCGACATCGACCCGCCCGGTGATGCGGCCCAACGCCCGGCTGGCCAAGCGAATGTCCTCCGCCGCCAGTTCCGGCAGGGGGGCCGTCAAGGCGCGATCCAGCGCCGCGCGGCATTCATCCAGCGCGGCGCGGTGGCGGGCGCGGGTCAAAGACGGGGCGCTGCCCACGGCCAGGCGATCCGCGCTAAACGCGGTTAAACGCTGCTCCAAATCGCGCAAGCCCGCGCCGGTGCGGGCCGACACAAGGACCGGAGACGCGCCAGCGACATTGGGTGGCGTCGCCGTCGCCACGTCGCATTTGTTGAGAACCACGACGCTGTCGGCGTCGATTAGGGCCAGCGTCGCCGGGTCCAGATCGGGCAGGGCGGTCGCGTCGAACACCGCGACCTTCACATCGGCCCGCGCCGCCCGGTCACGCGCCCGGCGGATGCCTTCCTCCTCCACCTCGTCGGCGGCAGCCTCGCGCAGGCCCGCCGTGTCGGCCAGCACCACCGGATAGCCGCCCAGATCCAACTGCACCTCGATGATGTCGCGGGTGGTTCCGGCGCGGGCCGAGACGATGGCGGCGTCGCGCCGGGCCAGGGCGTTCAGCAGGCTGGATTTCCCGGCGTTGGGCGCGCCGACGATGGCGATGTGCAGCCCCTCGCGCAGCCGCTCGCCGCGCCCGCCGTCGTTCAGATGTTCGGTGATTTCGCCCAACAGACGCTCGATCACCGGACGCACCGCGTCGGCGACGCCGCCCGGAAGATCGTCTTCCGCGAAGTCGATGTCGGCCTCGATGTGGGCGAGGGCGCGGGTCAGCCGGTCGCGCCAACCGTCGTAAAGCCGCCCCAACGCGCCGTCCATCTGGCGCAGGGCTTGGCGCCGCTGCGCCGTGGTCTCAGCGTCAATCAGATCGGCGACGGCCTCGGCCTCCGTCAAATCCAGCTTGCCGTTTTCAAAGGCGCGGCGAGTGAATTCGCCGGGTTCGGCCAAACGCAGGCCCGGGCGGGCGGCCAGGGCGGCGATCACCCCGGCGACCACCGCGCGCCCACCGTGCAGGTGCAACTCCACCACATCCTCCCCGGTGAAGCTGGCCGGGGCGGTGAAGCGCAGAACCAGCGCGTCGTCGAGCGCGTCGCCGCTCGTCGGGTCGCGCAGCGTGACCAGAGCGGCGCGGCGCGGCTCCGGCAAAGGCCGGTTTGTCAGAGCGGCCAGCGTCGCGGCGGAATCTGGCCCGGACACGCGAACCACCGCCACGCCGGAACGTCCGGGCGCGGTGGCGAGCGCGAAAATGGTCGCGGTCATGGTTGCGTGATCCGTTCTCAGCCGCGCTGGTCCGGGCGCAACTCCCGCTGCTCCGGCGTCAGCATCAGCCGCTCCACCCGACGGCCTTCGACCAAATGGGTTTGCAGGATGGCGTCAACATCCTCGGTGGTCTGATAGACGTACCAAACGCCTTCGGGATACACGACCAGCGTCGGCCCCAGCTCGCAACGGTCCAGGCATCCGGCGGCGTTGATTCGCACGCGGCCATCCAACCCCAACTCACGGGCGCGCACCTTCATATAGTCGCGCAGTTTTTCCGACCCGTGGGCGGCGCAGGAGCCGCGCTTGTGCCCGTCGGGGCGGCGGTTGGTGCAGCAAAACACATGGGCTTCAAAATAAGGCTTCGGGTCGCTCACGTTCGTCCTTCCTGTTTAATGGCCGAGGCCATCTGGGTCCAAAACATCTTCTGGAATTGCTCCATGCCCTGAAGTCCGGCGGGAAGCCAGGTCTTCAGCATGGTGTCGGGATCCATCGCCTGAAGATTGGCGCTCATCCGCTCCTGAATCTCCCGCATCATGGCGTCCTGCATCGGCTTGACGTCCGGCAGGCCCAGAAAATGCCGGGCCTCTTCCGGGGTGCAATCGATGTCGATGGTGATCTTCATGCCCGAACCCCTCTGACAACGCGGAGGATGGAACTCATCCGCACAACAGAATTTTTGGGGTTGAGCGCCGCGTCGGCTCATGCCCCACTATACAGATAGGGCGCACTGGCGCAACGCCACCACCACCCCACCTTATTCGCAACGCCACAGCGATGGCGGCCAACCCGACGGAACCCCGCCATGACCGCCAATCTGCTGGAATTTGAAACCAGTCCCTATCTGTTGCAGCACAAGGACAATCCCGTTCACTGGATGCCCTGGGGGCCGGAGGCCTTCGCCCGCGCCCGCGCGGAAAACAAGCCGGTGCTGCTGTCCATCGGCTACGCCGCCTGCCACTGGTGCCATGTGATGGCGCACGAGAGCTTCGAGACTCCGGCCATCGCCGCGCTGATGAACGAGCTGTTCGTCAGCGTGAAGGTGGACCGCGAGGAGCGCCCCGACCTCGACCAGATTTACCAGTCGGCCTTGGCGATGCTGGGGCAACAGGGCGGCTGGCCGCTGACCATGTTCCTGACCGCCGACGCCGAACCCTTTTGGGGCGGCACCTATTTCCCGCCAGCGGCGCGCTATGGCCGGGCCGGTTTCCCCGAGGTGCTGCGCGGCATCGCCGAAACCTACGGCGACGAGCAAGACAAGGTGTCGCGCAACGTCGCGGCGCTGAAAAGCGCGCTGACCACTCAGGCGGAAAACCGATCCGGCGGAACCCTGGATCTGGCCGCCATCGACCAGATCGCCGGGCGTCTGGCGCGCGAGGTCGATCCCATCCATGGCGGCATCGGCAGCGCGCCGAAATTCCCGCAAGTCCCGCTGTTTGAACTCCTGTGGCGGGCTTGGCAGCGGACTGGGAAAGAACCCTACCGCGAGGCGGTGCTGAACACGTTGGCCAACATGGCTCAAGGTGGGATTTACGACCATCTCGGCGGCGGCTTCGCCCGCTATTCCACGGACGAGCGGTGGCTCGCCCCGCATTTCGAGAAAATGCTCTACGACAACGCCGAACTGCTCGACCTGCTGACCCTGGTTTGGCAGGACACCCGCAGCCCGCTGTTCGAGGCGCGCATCCGCGAAACCGTCGGCTGGCTGCTGCGCGAGATGATCGCCGACGGCGGCGCCTTCGCCGCGACGCTCGACGCCGACAGCGAGGGCGAGGAGGGCCGCTTTTACGTGTGGGACGAGGCGGAGATCGACCGGCTTCTCGGCCCCGACGCCGCGCTGTTCAAGCGGGTCTACGACGTCACGCCGCACGGCAATTGGGAAGGCGCGACGATTTTGAATCGGCTGGGCGGGCTGGATCTGGCCGACGACGCCACCGAAGCCAAGCTGGCCGCCGCGCGGGAAACCCTGCTGCGCGCGCGCGGAAAGCGGGTGCGGCCCGGTTGGGACGACAAGGTGCTGGCCGACTGGAACGGCCTGATGATCGCCGCGCTGACCCACGCCGGTTTGGCGCTGGACGAGCCGGAGTGGATCGCGGCGGCGACCCGCGCCTTCGCCTTCGTCCGCGACCGGATGAATGAGGGAAACCGGCTGCGCCACAGTTGGCGGAACGGGCAGGCCAAGCATCCCGGCATGCTTGACGATTACGCCGCGATGGCGCGCGCCGCCCTGGCGCTGCACGAGGCGACCGGCGATCCCGCCGCGCTCGATCAGGCGCGCGATTGGGTTTCGGTGGTCGACGCCCATTTCTGGGATGACGCCAGCGGCGGCTATTTCTTCACCGCCGACGACGCGGAAGGGCTGATCGTCCGCAGCAAGAGCGCCTACGACAACGCCACGCCGAACGGCAACGGGACCATGCTGGCCGTGCTGGCGACCCTGCACAGCCGCACCGGGGAGGAGGCCTACCGCGAGCGGGCCGAAGCGCTCGCCGACGCCTTTTCCGGCGAGATCGCGCGGAACTTCTTTCCGCTGCCGACCTTCCTCAACGCGGTGGAGCGTCTGCACCGCCCGGTGCAGATCGTCATCGTCGGCCCGCCGAAAACGCCGGAGACCGAGGCCCTGCGTCGCGCCGTCTTGGGCTGTTCGCTGCCGAACCGCATCCTGACAATGCTGCCGCCCGGCCACCCGGCCCAGGGCAAGGGGATGCGCGACGGCGCCGCCACCGCTTATGTCTGCGTCGGGACCAGTTGCTCCGCCCCGGTGACGGCGGCGGCGGATCTGGTCCGGGCGCTCAACCATCGCCACGCCTGACGGGCTTGATCGGGGAATGCTGGAATGGGGACACGGATCATCGACAGCCCGCTGGGGCCGCTGCGGCTGACCAGCGACGGGCGGGCGCTGACGGCGCTGGATTGGGTCAACCGGGACGGAACTGGGGCGGATCAACACCCGGATCCGGGGTCGGATCCGCTGTTGGAGGAGACGGCCCGCCAGTTGGACGCCTATTTTGCCGGACGGCTGCACAATTTCGACCTGCCGCTGAACCCGGCGGGAACGCCCTTTCGCCAACGGGTTTGGGATTTGATGCTGACCATTCCCTATGGCGAGGCCGCGACCTATGGCGGGATGGCCAAGGCCCTGAGCAGCGCCCCGCGCGCCGTCGGCGGGGCCTGCGGGGCCAACCCGATTCCGATCATCATCCCCTGTCACCGGGTGCTGGCCAGCGGCGGCGCGCCGGGCGGCTATTCCGGCTTTGGCGGGCTGGACACCAAGGCGTTCCTGCTGACGCTGGAACGCCGCCACGCGCCCGCCCAATCGACGGCCCAATCGCTCATCCAATCAACGGCGCGGGACAGCCAACGCGCGCTGCTTTGAATCCTCCTCACCCACCCCACCATCACATCAAGGATTGAACACGATCATGGTTCACGCCATCCGCATCCATGAACACGGCGGGCCGGAGGTTTTGCGTTGGGACGCGGTCGAGGTCGGCGAACCCGGCCCCGGACAGGCCCGGATCCGCCAGACGGCGGTCGGGTTGAACTACATCGACACCTACCACCGCTCCGGCGCGTACAAGCTGCCAGTGCTGCCCGCTACGCTGGGCACCGCCGCCACCGGCGTGGTCGAGGCGGTCGGGCCGGACGTCACGTCGGTCAAAATCGGCGACCGGGTGGGGTACGCCATGCTGATCGGCGCCTACGCCGAAGCCCGGCTGGTTCCCGCCGACCGGCTGGTGGTTCTGCCCGACGGGGCCGACGAGCAGGCGGTCGCCGCCATGCTGTTGCAGGGTCTGACCGCGCAGTATCTCCTGCGCTCCACCCACGCGGTGCAGCCGGGCGACACCATTCTGGTGCAGGCGGCGGCGGGCGGGGTCGGGCTGCTGCTGTGCGAATGGGCCAAGCATCTGGGCGCCACCGTCATCGGCACCGTCAGCACCCATGAGAAAGCCGACCTCGCCAAGGCGCATGGCTGCGACCACGCCATTCTGTACACCAGCGAGGATTTCGTCGCGCGGGTGAAGGAGCTGACCGACGGCAAGGGCGTTCCCGTCGTTTATGACGGCGTCGGCAAAACCACCTTCCTGAAGGGGTTGGACGTGCTGCGTCCGCGCGGGCTGATGGTTCTGTTCGGCGCGGCGTCGGGCGCGCCCGATCCGCTGGATCTGGGGCTGCTGGCCGCGAAAGGCTCGCTCTACGTCACCCGTCCGACGCTGGCGACCTACATCGCCACGCGCCCGGATCTGGTCGCTTCGGCAGCCGATCTGTTCGGCACGATCGCGGCGGGCGGGTTGAGCGTCACCGTCGGTCAGACCTTCGCCCTGCGCGACGCCGCCGACGCGCACCGCGCCTTGGAAGGCCGGGCGACCACCGGATCGACCGCGCTTATCCCGTAAGACGCGGGCCGGATCCGGCGGGGACATCCCCGGATCCGGCCCTCACTCCGCCACGCGCCGCAGCCATTCCAGCAACGGCGCCGCCCGCCCGCCATCGGCGAGCGGATCGGGCGACAGCAGATGATAGGCCGAGCCATCCTCGACGAAGCCGAGCGGGGCGGCGAGGATGCCGCTCTCCACATCGTCGCGCACCAATTGCCAGGGGCCGATGGCGACGCCCAACCCGGCGACGGCGGCCTGAAGGCTGAAATAGAAATGCTCGAACATCTGGGACGGGCCATCCGGCGCCGTTTGGCCCGTCGCCGCGTTCCAATGGTCCCAGGCCCCCGGGCGGGTGCGGCTGTGCAGGCGCGGCGCGGTCGGACGCAAAACAGGCGATCCGTCGCACTGCTTGGCGAAAAACGCCTCCACCCGGTCGGCGCGGCAGACCGGCCCGACCCGTTCGGCGAACAGTCGGTTTGCGCTCACATGATCGGCCCACAGGAAATCATCGCGGCGGATCGCCAGATCGACGCCATGGCCCAGCGTGACCGGGCCGCCGCCCGCCGTCAGATGGATGGGGATGTCGGGGTGGGCGGCCTGGAAGGAGGACAGGCGGGGGATCAGCCAGCGCATCAACAACGTCGGTTCGCACGACACCGTCAGCGGCGCGTTGCGCGCCGTTTGCCGCAGGCTGCGCGTCGCCGCCTCGATGGTGCGCAGCCCCTCGCGCACGGCGTTGGCCAGCATGCGACCGGCGGCGGTCAGGAAGACCCGGCGGTTGCGCCGTTCGAACAGGGCGACGCCCAAATCCTCCTCCACCGCGCGCACCGCCCGGCTCACCGCGCCGTGGGTCAGATGCAGGGCGTCCGCCGCCTGGCTGAAGCTTTCCAACCGGGCGGCGACCTCGAAGCAGCGCAAGGCGGCCAGCGGCGGCAGGCGGGTCGCCCCGATCTGTGAGTCCTGCTCACCCATTCCGTCAGAAACCATCGTTATTCCAGCGCGTTCGGATCGGCTATCCCGGTCTTGTCTTCACCACCACAGGCAAGGCCGATCATGACAGAGCTTCTCGCCGTTATCACCATCACCATCCTCGCCGTCATCAGCCCCGGCCCGGATTTCGCCATGGTTTCGCGCAACAGCCTGCTGCTGTCCCGACGGGCCGGGTTGTTGACGGCGCTGGGCATCGGCGGCGGCGTGTTGGTGCATGTCGCCTACACGATTTTGGGAGTGGGGCTGCTGATCCAGAACTCCATCGCGCTGTTTCACGCGCTGAAGCTGGTGGGCGCCGCCTATCTGGTCTGGCTGGGCGCGCGGATGCTGGCGGCGAAACCGGGCGGGAACATGACGGAAAGCGCCGCCACGACGCTCAGCGACGGTCAGGCGTTACGGGTCGGCTTTCTCACCAACGCCTTGAACCCGAAAACCACGGTGTTCATCGTCAGCCTGTTCATCCAGGTGGTTGAACCAGCGACGGCGCTGCCGGTGCAGATCGGCTATGGGGCCTTCATCGCCGCCGCCCACATCCTGTGGTTCGCGCTGGTCGCCCTGTTCTTTTCCGCCGGGGCGGTGCGTCAGCGGATCCTGGCCGTCCGCCACTGGATCGACCGCAGCTTTGGCGCGCTCCTCGTCGGCTTCGGCCTGATGCTGGGGGTCAGCGGCCTGTCGAAGTGACCCCGAACAAAAGCATTCCGTCACAAGCGTTCCGTCACTCGGCCAGCCACAGCGGGTTTTTCAGCTTCTTGAGGAGGTCGCCGTGCGCGGCGATCTCCTCCGGGCTGGCGGAGAAGGGGCGGGGTTCGCGGAAGGGGCGCTCCAGCCGCGCCGCCGGGGCGCCGCCCTTGGACAGCGGGCCGGAGGCGAGCGCCAAACCAGCCTGACGCCCGCCCAGCAATTCCAGATAGACGTCGGCCAGCAATTGGGCGTCGATCAAGGCGCCGTGCAGCGAGCGGTTTGTGTTGTCCACGCCAAAGCGTTTGCACAGCGCGTCGAGGCTGGCGGGCGAGCCGGGAAATTTCTGGCGGGCCATCAACAGCGTGTCGATGGCTCGGTCCTTCGGCATCGTCGGGTATCCGGCGATCTTCAATTCCCAATTCAGGAACGTCATGTCGAAGGCCGCGTTGTGGATCACCAGCGGCGCGTCGCCGATGAAGGCGACGAAATCGGCGACGATGTCGGTGAACAGCGGCTTGTCAGCGAGAAACTCGGCGCTCAGCCCATGGACGGCGAAAGCCTCCGGCGGCATGTCGCGTTCGGGGTTGATATAGACGTGAAAGCGTTCGCCGGTGGAAACATGGTTCACCAGCTCGATGCAGCCGATTTCCACCAGCCGGTGGCCTTCCTCCGGCTTGAAACCCGTGGTTTCGGTGTCGAGAACGATTTCACGCATGGTCACACTCTGGCTCTGGAAAACGGGCTTTGACGGAAACGGATTTCAGATGGGGTGATAGCCGCGCGGCGGCCACCGCCGTCCGCGCCGCCGCCGCACGTCCCGCACTATGCCCGCAAGCGCCCGCCGCGTCACCAACCGCCCGGCCCCGGTTGGGATCACCCAATCGGCGCGCCGTCGTTTTTCCACGTCGGGAGTCTGGCGGGCGAGGATTCCGGCGAATTTGTCCGCCGTCATGCCGGGCCGGGCCAGCACCCGGCTTTTCTGCACGCGGAAGGGGGCCGACACCACAAGAGTTGCGTCAACCCGACGCTCCCCCTTCGTCTCGAACAACAGCGGAATGTCGAGCACGGCGACGCGGACCCGACGCCGGGCGGCCCTCCCAAGAAACCGGCGCTGCGCGCTCTGCACCATCGGGTGGAGGATCGCCTCCAACCGGGCGAGCGCCGGGGAGTTGCCGAACACCGCCGCGCCCAAGGCCCGGCGGTCCACCGCGCCATCCACCACCACGCCGGGAAAGGCGGCGGCGATGGCGGGAACGGCGGCTCCGCCCTTGGCGAGCAGGCCATGGACCAGCGCGTCGGAATCACAGACCGGCGCGCCCATCGCCGCCAGCATCTTCGCCGCCGTGCTTTTGCCCATGCCGATGGATCCGGTCAGCCCCAGGACGAACATCGACGGATCAGCCTTCCAGAACGAAGCGGGTCATCTCCGGCGTGACCTCCGGCTCCACGCCGAACCAAGCGGCGAATCCGGGGCGGGCCTGATGCAGCAACATGCCGATGCCGTCCACCACCCGGTTGCCGCGCGCCCGCGCCGCCGCCAGCAGCGGGGTTTCCAAGGGAACATAAACGATGTCGTTGACCAGAGCCGAGACGGGCAGGGCGTCGAGCCGCAGATCAAGCGCCGGTTGCCCGCCCATGCCCTGCGTCGTCGTGTTGACCAGCAAGGCAGCGCCGTCGAGCGCCGTTTCACGTGAAACCCAATCGACCACCGTGACGGTCCCGGCCAAATCCGGCCCCAGATCCGCCGCCAGCTCCTCGGCCCGCGCCGCCGTGCGGTTGATGAGACGGACCTCCGG
Organism: Azospirillum cavernae; assembly: GCF_003590795.1. Lineage (GTDB taxonomy): Bacteria > Pseudomonadota > Alphaproteobacteria > Azospirillales > Azospirillaceae > Azospirillum > Azospirillum cavernae. Next base: position 800,228 of record NZ_QYUL01000002.1, on the reverse strand, counting down.
CGCGCCCGCGTCGAGCAGCGCGACCACCACCGCCCGCGCCGCGCCGCCGGCGCCCACCACCACGGCCGGGCCGCTCTCGGCGCTCCAATCCGGGCAACCAGCCTTCAGATTTTCCAGGAAACCAAAGCCGTCGGTGTTGCCGCCGACCAGCGCGCCGTCGCCATCCACCACGATGGTGTTGACGGCGCCCATGCGGCGGGCGACCGGATCCAGCCGGTCCACCGTGCGGAAGGCGATTTCCTTCAACGGCACCGTCACGTTGCAGCCGCGAAAGCCCAAGGCGGGCAGGGCGCGGATCGCCTGTTCGGCTCGCTCCGGCGCGACCGCCAGGGGGACATAGGCGCCATCGACGCCGTAACGCGCCAACCAATAGCCGTGCAAACGGGGCGAGCGGGAATGACCGATCGGCCAGCCCATCACCCCGGCCAGCTTCGCCTTGCCGCTGATCGTCATTCCGTCCCCACTCCATGCACGCGCAGAAAACCAAGCAAGGGCAACAGCGGCAGGCCAAGGATGGTGAAGAAATCCCCCTCCACCCGCTGGAACAATTGCGCCCCCAGCCCTTCCAACTGATAGGCCCCGACCGAATGCAACACCTCGTCGCCAACCGCGTCGAGATAGCCGTCAAGGAAGTTTTCCGAAAAATTCCGCATGGTCAACCGCGCCCGGTCTGTTTTGTGCCACAGCCGTTCGCCGTCGCGCACAATCACCGCGCAACTGACCAGTTGGTGGGTCTTGCCGCGCAGCGCCAGCAACTGCGCGCGCGCCGACGCCCGGTCGGACGGCTTGTCGAACCACACGCCCTCGCACTCCAGCATCTGGTCGGCCCCGACGACCAGCGCGCCGGGATGGCGGCGGGTGACGCGCTGGGCCTTCAACTCGGCGAGCGCCTCGGCCACCGCGTCGGCCCCGACGCCCTCGGCCTTGCCCGCAAGCTTGACCTCCTCCTCATCGACCAGCGGCTTGTCGAGGATCGGGCGCAACCCGGCCTTTTCCAGCATCAGCGCGCGGGTGCGCGAGCCGGAGGCGAGAACAAGAGTCGGCGTCATGGCAGGCTTCCATCCGGTTTGGTTCCATCCGGTTTGCCGCCATCCGGCAACAGGCCGCTGCTTTGGCGGCGAGCCAGCAGCATCATGATTTCCGACGCCGTTTCTTCGATGGAGCGGCGTGACACGTCGATCACCGGCCATTTGCGGCGGCTGAACAGGCGGCGGGCCTCCGTCACCTCGTTGCGGACGATCTCAGGATCGGCGTAGGACGAGGTTTCGCCCTGATTCAACAGCTTCAGCCGGTTGCGGCGGATCTGCACCAGACGGTCGGGGTCCTTGGTCAAGCCGACGATCAACGGCCTGGTCAACAGATCAATCTCGGCGGGCAGGGTGGCGCCGGGAACCAGGGGGATGTTGGCCGCCTTGATGCCCCGGTTGGCCAAATAGATGCAGGTCGGGGTTTTCGAGGTGCGCGATACGCCGATCAGCACGACGTCGGCCTCGTGCAAATCCCAATTGGATTGGCCGTCGTCGTGCGACAGGGCGAAATCCACCGCGTCGATGCGGTTGAAATATTCGGCGTCCAGCATGTGCTGACGGCCCGGCTGGCGCTGGGACTCGATGCCGAGGAAGGCGGCGAGCGCGTTGATGAGCGGATCGAGCACGGCGATGCAGGGCGTCTGCACCTCGCGGCAGAACTCCTGAAGCCTGCGGCGCAACGTCTCATCGACCAGGGTGAACATCACCAGACCCGGGTTGGCCCGGATCCCCTCCAGCACCAGATCGAGCTGGCGGTCGGTGCGCACCAAATTCCAGAAATGCTCGACCGGGCGCACCGCGTCGAATTGGATCACGCAGGCGCGCGCCACGCTGTTGATCGTTTCACCCGTGGCGTCCGACACGAGATGTAGGTGGAACTGTTTCATCCGTCCTCAACATGCTGTGGAGAACCCGGCCCATTTTGTGGACAACCGGAAGACCCTCCGTTCCATCCCGAATGGGGGACTCCCCATCCCCTTTACCGCCCCCCGGCGAACAAGTCGGCTGACCTGTTTGCGAGCTGGGAGAATCCTCTGTTCGTCACGCTGTTATCCACGGGACTCCCGTGCTTCCAGCTATAGCATTTCCCCCATTTCCGAGGGTAGCCCTCCGATTCATCCACAGGCTCGCGCACAGGGCGAAACCGGGGGCCAGATCTGTGGATAGATCGGGGCATGACGGGGATTACCGTTATCCACAGGCATCCACTACCTCTACTTCCTTTCAAACCATAAAAAGAATAATGAAGAGGAAGAGAGAAACCTTGTTCAGGAAATGTCCGCCTTGTCCGTGACCATCCCCGCTCGCAAGCCGATGCTCGCCGCCCTCGCTGGTGAGGCGCGCGCCCGTCCGCCCTTCTGGTTGATGCGTCAAGCCGGGCGCTATCTGCCCGAATACCGCGAGCTGCGGGCCAAGGCGGGCAGCTTTCTGGATCTCTGCTACAATCCCGACTTCGCGGTCGAGGTGACGTTGCAGCCGCTGCGCCGGTACGGCATGGACGCGGCCATCCTGTTTTCCGACATTCTGGTGGTGCCGCACGCGCTGGGCCAACCGCTGGCCTATCTGGAAGGCGAGGGGCCGAAGCTCGACCCCATCCGCAAGACGGAGGAGCTGTCCCGGCTGTCGCGCGAACGCTTTCACGAGGTTCTCGCCCCGGTCTATGAGACGCTGCGCCGTCTGACCACCGCCATCCCCACCGAAACCACGCTCATCGGCTTTGCGGGCGCTCCCTGGACCATCGCCTGCTACATGGTGGAGGGGGGAGGCTCCAAGGAGTACGCCCACGTCAAGCGTTGGGCCTACGGCGATCCAGAGGGGTTCGCCCGGCTGATCGATCTTCTGGTCGAGGTGACGGCGGACTATCTGTGCGCCCAGATCGAGGCCGGGGCGGAAACGGTTCAGCTTTTCGACAGTTGGGCCGGGGTGTTGCCCATCGGCCAATTCCGCCGCTGGGTGATCGAGCCGACCCGGCGCATCGTCGCGGCGGTCAAGGCCCGGCATCCGGAAACGCCGATCATCGGCTTTCCGCGCGGGGCGGGCCACGCCTATGAGGATTACGTCGCTGACAGCGGCGTGGACGCCGTCGGCCTCGACACCACGGTGTCGCCGCTGTGGGCGGCGCGCAACCTGCAAACCCGCCTGCCGGTGCAGGGCAACCTGGACCCGATCATGCTGGCGACCGGCGGCAAGGCGCTGACCGACGCCACTGGCGAGATTCTGGAATCCTTCGCCGCCCGGCCCTTCGTGTTCAATCTGGGCCATGGCGTGATCCAGACGACGCCGCCCGAGCATGTGGCGGATCTGGCCCGGCAACTGCGCCGTTGGCCGGATCTGGGCTGACGCCCAGACATAACAGCGGGACAACGCGACGCAACGACGCGACGCAACAAAGCGATGCAAGGGGGCTGGACAGGGGCGGGGGAAGACCCCAGTTTAGCGAACCATGTCCAGCCCCTCCGCTTCCCCGCGACGCGTCGCCGTCGTTCTGTTCAACCTCGGCGGCCCTGACGCCCCCGAGGCGGTGCGCCCGTTCCTGTTCAACCTGTTCGCCGATCCGGCGATCATCCGGTTGCCCAACCCGTTCCGCTTTCTGATCGCCAGCCTGATTTCCGGGCGGCGGGCGAAACCGGCGGCGGCGATCTACGCCCAGATCGGCGGCAAATCACCCCTGTTGGAAAACACCGAAGCCCAGGCCCAGGCGCTGGAACGCCAGTTGACCGAGAGCGGCGTGGAGTCGCGCGTCTTCATCGCCATGCGCTATTGGCACCCGATGAGCGCGGAAACGGCGGCCAAGGTGAAGGACTACGCACCGGATCTGGTGGTGCTTCTGCCGCTCTACCCGCAATTCTCGACCACCACCACGGCGTCGAGCTTCAAGGCGTGGGACGAGGCGGCCAAGACGGTCGGGCTGGATGTTCCGACCAAACGCCTGTGCTGCTACCCGACGCAGGCCGGTTTCATCGACGCGGTCGCCGACCAGATCCGGCCCCTGTACGAAGCGGCGTCCGCCCATGGGACGCCGCGCGTGTTGTTCTCCGCCCATGGTCTGCCCAAGAAGGTGGTCAGCGGCGGCGACCCCTATCAGTGGCAGTGCGAGCGGACGGCGGAATCCATCGCCGCCGCGCTGGGCGTCGACCATCTCGATTGGATCAACTGCTACCAGAGCCGCGTCGGCCCGATGGAGTGGATCGGCCCCAGCACCGACGCCGAGATCAAGCGGGCGGGGCAGGACGGCGTGCCGATCCTGATCGTGCCGATGGCCTTCGTGTCGGAGCATTCCGAAACGCTGGTCGAAATCGAAATCGAATACCGCCATATGGCCAAGGAGTGCGGCGTGCCGCATTTCACCCGCGTGCCGACGGTGGGGACCAACCCCATCTTCATCAGCGGGCTGGCCGGGCTGGTGCAACAGACGGTCGCCGCCAAGGCGCCGCTGTGCAGCCACACCGGCGGGCGGATCTGCCCGTCGAACTTCTCCGGTTGTCCGCACGCCAACCGCTGACGGCGATTGTTTCTGACACGACGCTCAAAAAGGGGTTTCCGGTGCTGTATCTGTGGATCAAGGCGTTGCACGTCATCAGCGTCATCGCCTGGATGGCCGGGCTGCTCTATCTGCCGCGCCTGTTCGTCTATCACACGCAGGCCGCCCCCGGATCCGAGGCGTCGGAGACCTTCAAGGTCATGGAACGGCGTTTGCTGCGCGCCATCATGAACCCGGCGATGATCGCCTCCTACCTGTTCGGCGGAACCATGATCGCCATGGACCTGTCGATCTTCCAGCAAGGCGGTTGGCTGCACGCCAAGCTGCTGTTTGTGGCGCTGTTGACCGTCAGCCACATGATGATGGCCCGCTGGCGGCGGGAGTTCGCCGAGGACCGCAACCAGCGGCCCCAACGCTTCTACCGGATCGCCAACGAGGTTCCGACCCTGTTGATGATCGGCATCGTGATTTTCGTCATCGTCAAACCCTTCTGACCAACCCCTTTGTTTGGTTGAGGGAAAAGCGGGCGGGTCGCGCCGGATCCGCCCCGCTTTCGTTTGACTTGCGCCGATCCTTCCGATAATCCTGTTTTCACCACGGGGTTTTTCGCCCTGCGGCACCCATCCCCACATCCGCCATTCCGACGCTCGTTCCTTGAGCCGGACGCGGTGGCTGGCGAGTCTGTTCAACTCCGCCAGGATTCCATCGCCGTCCAACCGACGCGACCGCCCCCACGCATGCGCTGTCGGCCGGGATTTCAGGCGCTCCCCCGCTGACGACATCACAGGCATACCCATGCATCTCCAAGAGCTGAAGTGCAAAAGCCCCGCCGAACTTCTGGCGTTTGCGGAGGAGTTGCAGATCGAAAACGCCAGCACCCTGCGCAAGCAGGACATGATGTTCGCGATCCTCAAGCAACTGGCCGAAAACGACATTCCGATCTTCGGCGACGGGGTTTTGGAGGTTCTTCAGGACGGTTTCGGTTTTCTGCGCTCGCCCGAGGCGAATTATCTGCCCGGTCCCGACGACATCTATGTCAGCCCCAGCCAGGTGCGCCGCTTTGGCCTGCGCACCGGCGACACGGTGGAAGGGCAGATCCGGTCGCCCAAGGACGGCGAGCGCTATTTCGCCCTGCTCAAGGTCAACACGATCAATTTCGACGCGCCGGACAAGGTCCGTCACCGCATCAACTTCGACAACCTGACGCCGCTCTACCCGGAAGAGCGGATTCGGATGGAGGTCGAAGACCCGACCAAGAAGAATTTGACCGGACGCATCGTCGATCTGGTGGCGCCGCTGGGCAAGGGGCAGCGCGGTCTGATCGTCGCGCCGCCGCGCACCGGCAAGACGGTGATGTTGCAGAACATCGCCCATTCCATCGCCACCAACCACCCGGAAGCCTATCTGATCGTTCTTCTGATCGACGAACGCCCGGAAGAAGTGACCGACATGGCCCGTTCGGTGCGGGGCGAGGTCATCAGCTCGACCTTTGACGAACCGGCGACCCGCCACGTCCAGGTGGCCGAAATGGTCATCGAGAAGGCCAAGCGTCTGGTCGAGCACAAGCGCGACGTCGTCATCCTGCTCGATTCCATCACCCGTCTGGCCCGCGCCTACAACACGGTGGTGCCGTCGTCGGGCAAGGTGCTGACCGGCGGCGTGGACGCCAACGCGTTGCAGCGGCCCAAGCGCTTCTTTGGCGCGGCGCGCAACATCGAGGAAGGCGGGTCGTTGACCATCATCGCCACGGCGCTGATCGACACCGGCAGCCGCATGGACGAAGTGATCTTTGAAGAGTTCAAGGGCACCGGCAATTCGGAAATCGTCCTGGACCGCAAGCTGTCGGACAAGCGTTCCTTCCCGGCCATCGACATTTCCAAGTCGGGCACCCGCAAGGAAGAGCTGCTGGTCGACAAGGGCACCATGTCGAAGATGTGGATCCTGCGCCGGATCTTGATGCCGATGGGCGTGACCGACGCGGTCGACTTCCTGGTCGACAAGCTGAAGCACACCAAGTCGAACAGCGAATTCTTCGACAGCATGAACCAATAAAGTTATTGGTTTTTGGACATGAAAAAGGCGAGGGGCCGATGGCCTCTCGCCTTTTTTCTTGCTCGCCATCGTCCGAAGCGGGGGCCGGATCCGGCCCCGCTTGCGCAACAGCGCCTTAGAACGGCGGCTGTTGCGGCTGCTCGGCGGTCGCCGCAGCGGCCTGACCCTGGCGGTGGTACAGGTCGGCGAAGTCGATGGGGTTGATCATCAGCGGCGGATAGCCGCCTTCGCGGGTCGCGGTCGAGATGATCGAGCGGGCGAAGGGGAACAGCATGCGCGGGGCTTCGATCATCAGCACCGGGCGATGATGCTCCTGCGGCAGGCCGGGAAGCTGGAACAGGCCGCCATAGGTCAGCTCGGCGAGGAAGGCGACGCCTTCGCCCTGGCGGGCTTCGCAACGGAGTTGGAGAACCACCTCGTAGATGTCCTCACCAACGGCCTGGGCCTGAACATCGACGCCGATGTTCACCTGGGGCTGCGGCTGGTTGGGCAGCAGGCTTTGCGGCGCGTTGGGGTTCTCGAAGGAGAAATCCTTCACATACTGGGCCAGGATGTGCATCGGCAGCGAGGACGCCTGGGTCTGCTCGGCGCCATTGCTCAGCTGATCGGACATAACGGACTCCTGAATCATCGGTCCGTCCGTCCTGGGGGCGGCGGGCCGCGATGGGTTGAGGTGGAGAAGCTTTCGCCAAAAGGCTGGCTATCATGGATCGCCGGGGCCTGCCAACGGAAAGCGCGAGGGTCAGTCTCGGCTGTTTGGCCGCCGATCGGGTGGTTGGTTGCCCCATTGGGAATCGGACAGGCGCGGCGTGCCGGGGGCGGCGTTCGGCGTCTGGTCGGAAACATCCTGGTAATCCCCGTCAATCACCCCCGGTTGCGCCTGGAACGATGGCCCGGCAGGGCCGGATCCGGCCCCCGATCCAGATCCGGGCTGGAAACCGCCGGGCGTTTGAGAAAAACTCGCCGATCCGAAAACTTGAAAGGCGTTTCCAGCGGCCAACCGACCGACCAGCCAGCGGCCCATCAGCCGACGCAAGGGCGGAATCAGCAGGACCAGCGCCAGAAGATCGCTCAAGAATCCCGGAATGATCAGCAAGATGCCGGCGATCACCACGCACACGCCGTCCAGCAGCCCGCTGAGCGCCGCGTCGCCTTGCAGGGCGGCCCCCTGCACGCGGCTGAGGGAGGCCAAACCGCGATGGCGGATCAACAGAACGCCGATCACCGCCGACAGCAGCAGCAGCCCGATGGTCGGCCCGGCGCCGATCCAGTCGCCGACCTGGATGAAACCGACGATCTCCAGGATCGGCAGCAAAAGGAACCACAACAGGATGGGCATGGCTGTCCTTGCTCTTCGGGCCTTCAAGCCCTATCTACAACTGGCTAAGCCGTCCGGTCGATCAAAAGGACCGGACGCGCGCCAATTGCGCGTCTGTCGATTACAGGTAATGTGGCGCGGGCGATGGGTCCAGGGGGAAGCCGGTGCGATCATCGGGTTTGATCCGCTCTGGACAGTGAAACCGGAAGGATGTGGACAATGGGAGATGGGTTCGTGTTCATCGAGATCGTGATCTTCGCGATGATCGCGGCGTTTCTCGTTTACCGCCTGCGCAGCGTTCTCGGTCGCCGCACGGGCGAGGAGCAGCCGCGCCCCAACCCCTTCACCGCGCGCGCCGGGCAGCCCGACAACGTCATTCCCTTGCCCAACCGCGACCGTCCGCGTCCCGATGACGCGGTTGTGTCGGACGAACCGCTGTCGCTGGCCGGGTCGCTTGACCAGATCAAGGCCGTCGATTCCAGTTTTGATGAAAAGCATTTCCTGGACGGCGCCAAGGCGGCCTTCCAGATGATCGTCGAATCCTTCGCCCGTGGCGAGTCCGCGACCCTGCGCCCATTGCTGGCCGACGACGTGTTCGCCAGCTTCGACCGGGTGATCCGCGACCGTCAGAGCCGGGGCGAAACCGACGACACTCGCGTCGAGCGCGTGCGCGAGGCCGAGGTGGTGGAGGCCCGTCTCGACCAGGGCCGCTACGCCGTGGTGACGGTGCGTCTGGTCTCCGATCAAATCAACGTTCTGCGCGGTCGCGACGGCGCGGTGATCGAGGGCGATCCGAAGGCGGTGGTCGAGGCCAACGATGTTTGGACCTTCGCCCGCGACACCCAGTCGCGCAGCCCCAATTGGGTCTTGAGCGAAATCCGGGCGATCCACTGATCGTGGCGGGCTGGCGTCGGGTTTCTGTCGGTCTTCTGCTTCTGGCGGTCGCCTTGGCCGCCTGCGAGCGCAAGGAGGAGGAGGCCAAGGCGCCGCCGCCCGCGCCCGCGCAACCGGCTTCGCCGCCGGACGCGCTGACCCTGTCCCCACTCGCCTTTGCCGATCTGCCCGGCTGGACGGTTGACGCGCAATCGGCGGCGCTGCCAGCCTTGGCGCGCTCCTGCAAGCGGATGATGAGCCTGCCGCTGGACCGTCCGGTCGGGCCGGGCGGGATCGCCGGGACCATCGCCGATTGGCAGACGCCCTGCACCCGGCTGGCGCTGCTGGCCTCGGCGGACGACGCCACGGCGCGCAGCTATTTCGAGGCGCACTTCACCCCCTACGCGGCGGGCAACAACGGCGACCGCAAGGGGCTGTTCACCGGCTATTACGAAACCGAGCTGGAAGGCTCCCGCCAGCCGGATCCGGCCTATCCCGTGCCGCTCTACAAACGGCCGAGCGATCTGGTGATGGTCGATCTTGGCGAGTTCGCCGAGCGCTGGAAGGGCGAACGCACCGCCGGGCGGGTGGTGGACGGGCGTTTGAAGCCGTTTGAAGACCGCGCCGCCATCGAAGCCGGGGCCTTGCGCGGCAAGGGGCTGGAACTGCTGTGGCTGAAGGACCCCATCGCCGCCTTTTTCCTGCACATCCAAGGCTCAGGGCGCGTGCGCCTGCCCGATGGGACGGAGGAGCGGGTCAATTACGCCGGGCAGAACGGCCACAAATATGTGGCCATCGGCAAGGAGTTGATCGAGCGGGGCGCGTTGAAGAAAGAGGAGGTCTCGCTCCAGACCATCCGCGCTTGGTTGATCGCCCATCCCGACGAGGCGCAGGCCTTGATGAATAAGAATCCGTCCTACGTCTTTTTCCAGACGATGAAGGGCGATGGACCGATCGGCGCCCAGGGCGTGGCGCTGACGCCGGGCCGCAGTCTGGCGGTGGATTCCAAATTCTTGCCCTACGGCGTTCCGGTCTGGCTGGACGCGGAAGACCCGCTCGACCCCAACCAGCCCTTGCGCCGTCTTCTGGTGGCGCAGGACACCGGCGGGGCCATTCGTGGCCCTGTGCGCGGCGATGTGTTCTGGGGGCATGGCGCGGAGGCTGAGAGCAAGGCCGGGGTGATGAAAAGCAAGGGTGGCTATGTTCTGCTTCTGCCCCAAGGGGTAAAAATTACAACAAAGAAATAATACATAAGAATGCAGGAAACGAACGAAGCAATTTTGCGCTTAAATGTTGTTTGGGTTAGAGTGTGAAACGCCCACAGCGGCAATCGCGGATACCCAAAAGAATGTGGCTGCGAATTCCCATGCTTGGCAACATAAGACAGGAAAATTTTGTACGGCGAATGGTGGTCGGCGCCGTGCTTGCCAGCCTTTTGGTTGGTTTTCTCGTTGCGCTTGTCTTGGTTCAGGGGTTCCGGCAACGCGAGGAGCAGGCGGTTGTCACCGTTGAAAATTTGTCGTGGGTGATCGAGCAAAGCCTGGGGGGCGCGATCACTCTGATCGATCACGCTCTGCTGTCGGCCAGCGATGAAGCCAGCCGACAAATGCAGGACGGCGGCGGGCTTGATCCCGTGTCTTTCAACGCCTTTCTTGCCCGCCAGAACGCCCGCCTTCCCAACGCGGATGGGTTGCGGGCGACCAACGCCGAGGGCGCAACCCTGTATGGCGAAGGGGTGCTTCCCGGCGCCAACGCGGTGGGGCGCGACTATTTCATCAAGCTTCGCGACGATCCCAACGCTGGTTTGGCGATGTCCAAGCCTTTGATTGGTCGGATCAGCAAAAAATGGGCGGTTATTTTTGCCCGCCGTATGAACAAGCCGGATGGTTCTTTTGCAGGCGTGGTGTTTTCCCCGATAAATCTTGAATCATTCACAAAGATATTTTCTCAAATCAAGGTTGGCCAGCAGGGCGCCGTGTCCTTGTTCGACAGCGAAGCGGCTCTGGTTGTCCGTTACCCCGAGCAGAACGGATTCGGCAGCGCCATTGGGAAAAAGGTAAACTCAAATTTACTTCAAGAATTGATTAAGACAGGAAAAAGTAAAAACGCCGAAAGAGCAATATCTCAGGTTGATGGTGTTGATCGCATATACTCCAGTCGAAAAATAACAGGATATGAACTTTATATTTCAGTCGGATTGAGCATAGAAGAATCGTTGGAGGGATGGAAAACAAACGCGATAACATTAATTGTCATATGGTTGTTGTTTACACTGGTTTTCTTTTCTCTAACCATTCAGACGGCTCGCGGTTGGCGGCAACGGGTGGCCACCTTGAAGACCCTTGAGGAAAAGGCCGAACTGGAGGCCAAGGTGGCGGATCGCACCCGCGATCTGGAGGAGTTGAACCGCAAGCTGTCGGCGCTCAGCGCCACGGATGGCTTGACCGGCATCGCCAACCGCCGCCGCTTTGACGAAACCTTCGCTCAGGAATGGAACAGAGCGGCGCGCAGCGGCCAGACGCTGGCCTTGATCCTGTTCGACGTCGATCTGTTCAAGAATTACAACGACCATTACGGCCATCTGAAGGGCGATGATTGCCTGCGCAAGGTCGCTCAGCTTCTGCATGGACACGCGCGCCGTTCGGGCGATTTGGTGGCCCGCTATGGCGGGGAAGAGTTCGCCTTCATGGCCCCTGGGATGGACGACGAGGCGATTTTCGCGCTGGCGGAAACCATTCGCAAGGCTTTGGAAGGGCTGGAGATTCCTCACGCCATGTCGCCCTTGTCGCGGGTGACGATCAGCGCGGGGGTGGCGGTGCGCGTTCCAGGATTCGGCGATCCGCCAGAAAGTCTGGTGATGCTCGCCGATCAGGCGCTCTATCGGGCCAAGCGAGAGGGGCGCAACCGGACCATTCTGGCGGAGGACGTCGTCGCCGCCGAGTGATCGGAATGGGTTGCGCCCGTTCCGTTACGCCTTGCCGATCATCCGGCCCAGGTCGCGTCCGGCGAACAGGTGGATGTGCAGGTGCGGCACTTCCTGGTGCGCGGCTTCGCCGCAATTGGACAGAATGCGATAGCCGGGTTCCGCCGCGCCGGTCATGCGGGCGACCTCGCCCACCGCGCGGAACAGACCGGCGATTTCCGCCTCCGACGCCTTGGCGGTGAAATCGTCCAGATCGATGTAGGCGCCCTTGGGGATCACCAGAACATGGGTGGGGGTCTGCGGCTCAATGTCGTGGAAGGCGAGGGCGTGCTCCGTCTCCAGCACCTTCTTGCAGGGGATTTCCCCGCGCAGGATGCGGGCGAAGACGTTGTTGGAATCGTAGCTCTTGGCCATCGGGCGGGTCCTTGTGTGTTCGGTCAGGACTTGCGGGCTTTTTTCTCATCCAGGCCGCTGACGCCTTCGCGTTGGGCCAGCTTTTCCCAGACGACGACGGGATCCAACCCAGCGTCGGCCCACAGCACCATCAGGTGATAGAGCAGGTCCGCCGATTCCGCCGCAAGCGCCGCCTTGTCGCCGCGCACCGCCTCCAAAATGGCCTCGACGGCCTCTTCACCCACCTTCTGGGCGATCTTGGCGGTTCCCCGGCTGTAGAGCTTGGCGGTGTAGGAGCTTTCCGGGTCGGCCCCCTTGCGGGACAGCACGATGGTGTAAAGCCGGTCGAGCGTCTCGCCCGACAGCTTGTGCGTCTTGGGATCAGCCATGACGGGCGCCTCCCTGGTTGTTGGCCGGGCGCACCGGAATTCCGGCGTCGCTCAGGGCCTGCTTGGCCTGGCCGATGGTGTAGGTTCCGAAATGGAAGATCGACGCGGCGAGCACGGCGGTGGCGTGGCCCTCGCGGATGCCCTCCACCAGATGGTCGAGCGTTCCGACGCCGCCGGACGCGATGACCGGAATTTTCAGGCTGTCGGCCACCTTGCGGGTCAGCGCCAGATCGAAGCCGCTCTTGGTGCCGTCGCGGTCCATCGAGGTCAGCAGGATCTCGCCCGCCCCCAGCGATTCCATCCGCTTGGCCCACTCGATGGCGTCAAGCCCGGTGGCGTTGCGCCCGCCATGGGTGAACACCTCCCACTTGCCGGGGGCGACATTCTTGGCGTCGATGGCGACGACGATGCATTGCGCGCCGAACTTCTGGGCGGCTTCCTGGACGAATTCGGGCCGGTGGATGGCGGCGGTGTTGATCGACACCTTGTCGGCCCCGGCCAGCAGCAGCTTGCGGATGTCCTCGACCACGCGGACGCCGCCGCCGACGGTCAGCGGCATGAACACCTGTTCGGCGGTGCGGCGCACCACGTCATAGATGGTGTCGCGGTTTTCGTGGCTGGCGGTGATGTCGAGGAAGGTCAGCTCGTCGGCCCCCTCGCGGTCATAGACGCGGGCCTGTTCGACCGGATCGCCAGCGTCCACCAGATCGACGAAATTGACCCCTTTGACGACCCGCCCGTCCTTGACGTCCAGGCAGGGGATGACGCGCATCTTCAGCATCAGTCGGCGTCCTCGACGGCGGGGGCGGACAGGAGGGCGAGCGCCTCTTTCGGGTCGATGCGCCCGTCATAGAGGGCGCGGCCGCAGATGACGCCCTCGATGCCGGTGTCCTCCTCGGTCTTCAGCGCGATCAAATCCTCCATCGACGACACGCCGCCCGACGCGATGACCGGCGTGGTCAGATGGAAAGCGAGATCGGAGGTGGATTCGACGTTCACCCCGCCCATCGCGCCGTCGCGGTTGATGTCGGTGTAGATGATGGCGGCGACGCCGCAATCCTCGAACTTCAGGGCCAGATCCAGCGCCTTGATGTCCGACGTTTCGGCCCAGCCCGCCACCGCGACATAGCCTTCGCGCGCGTCGATGCCGACGGCGACCTTGCCGGGGAATTCGCGGCAGGCCGCCTTGACCAAGTCGGGATCGCGCAGGGCGACGGTGCCCAGAATGACGCGGCTGACGCCTTTTTCCAGCCACATGCCGATGGTCTTGAGATCGCGGATGCCGCCGCCAAGCTGCACCGGGATGGTCACGGCCTTCAGGATGCTTTCAACCGCCGCGCCGTTGACCGGCTTGCCTTCAAAGGCGCCGTTCAGATCGACCAGATGCAGCCACTCGAACCCCTGGCTTTGGAACAGGCGGGCTTGATCGCCCGGATCGGTGTTGAAAACCGTGGCCTGGCTCATCTCGCCGCGCAGCAGGCGGACGCAGGCGCCGTCTTTGAGGTCGATGGCGGGGTAGATGATCATGGCGGCGTTCCGTCTTGTGGCGTGTTGGGTCCGAGGTCTTTGGAATAGAAATGTCCGGCAAGCCGGTCGCCCTTGACCAGCGCGTAAAAGGGATGGGTGCCCCAACGCTTGAAGCCGAGCGTCTCGTACAGCGCGATCGCCGCCGTTTGGGTCTCGCGGACGTCGAGATTGAGCACGCGGAATCCGGCGGCGCGTGCCTCTTCCTCGACCGCTTGCGTCAACAGACGGGCCAGACCATGGCTGCGCGCCCAGGGCGCGACGAAGGCGGTGGTCAAGGTGGCGGCGTGGCCTTGAGCCTCGTTGTTGCGCGGCGGCTTGACCAGTTGGGCCGATCCGGCGATGACGCCGTCCAGCCGGGCGACGAACAGGATGCGTTCCGGCACCACCAGAACGCCCTTCCAATAGCGTTCCATGACGTCGCGCGACGGCGGATCGACCCAGCCAAAGCCGCCGCCGACCGTGATGGCGTCGTTGGCGGCGTCGCACAAATCATGCAGGTCGCCGTTTTTCAGCGCGTCCACCCGCTCGATGGCGATGTGCGCCATGTCTCAGGCTTTCCAGCGCAGGAAATTGGCGATCAAGGCGAGGCCGGTCGCCTGGCTCTTTTCCGGGTGGAACTGGGTGCCGACCATGTTGTCGCGCCCGATGACGGCGGCGAACGGCCCGCCGTAATCGACCGAGGCGATCAGCGTGTCGGGGTCGTCCAGTTTGAACTGGTAGGAATGGACGAAATAGGCGTGCGCGCCCTCCGGCAACCCGGCGAGCACCGGGTGGGGGCGCTGGATGTTCAGCTCGTTCCAACCCATGTGGGGAATCTTCAGCGACGGGTCGGACGGCTGAAGCTTGACCACTTCGCCCTTGATCCAGCCCAGCCCCTCGGTCACGCCGAATTCGCGGCCCCGTTCGGCCATCAACTGCATGCCGACGCAGATGCCCAGGAAGGGACGGGCGCGGCGGTGGACCACCTCGTCCAACGCCTCCAGCATGCCGGGAACCTCCGACAGGCCGCGTTTGCAGTCGGCGAAGGCGCCGACGCCGGGCAGAACCACGCGGTCGGCGCGGCGCACCGCGTCGGCGTCCGACGTCACGAGAATGGTGTAAGAGGCTTCGGCCTCACCGGCGGCGCGCTCGATCGCCTTGGCGGCGGAGCGCAGGTTGCCAGAGCCGTAATCGATCAGCGCGACCGTTTCCATGAACGTCTCAAACCCCAGTCAAAAGGACCCAATCAGAAAAACAAGGTCCTTGGCCTTACAGAGACCCGCCCAAGGTGCCTTTGGTCGATGGCACGGCGTCGCGCTTGCGCGGGTCGATCTCCACCCCAGCGCGCAGGGCGCGGGCGAGCGCCTTGTAGCAGCTTTCGATGATGTGGTGGTTGTTCTCGCCATACAGGGTTTCGACGTGCAGCGTCACCCCGGCGGCCATGGCGAAGGCCTGGAACCATTCCTTGAACAGCTCCGTGTCGAAATCGCCCAGCTTGTCGCGGGTGAAGGCGACCTTCCAGATCAGGTAGGGGCGGTTGGAGAAATCCAACGCCACACGGGTCAACGTCTCGTCCATCGGGACATAGGCGTGGCCGTAGCGCTGGATGCCCTTGCGGTCGCCCAGCGCCTTCGCCACTGCCATGCCGATGGCGATGCCGCTGTCTTCGGTGGTGTGGTGGCCGTCGATGTGCAGGTCGCCGTCGGCGTGGACCGTCAGGTCCATCAGGCTGTGACGCGACAGTTGCTCCAGCATGTGATCGAGAAAACCGAGGCCGGTTTTGACGTCATACACGCCGGTTCCATCCAGATTCACCGCAACCCGGATCCGGGTTTCGGTCGTGTTCCGCTCGATCGAGGCGCGGCGGACGCCATTGGCAAGGCTCTGGTCCATGCTGATTTTGTAGCAGGAAGCGGGCAGGGGCGCCAGCGGCGGCGCGCTTGGCCGCCCGCTTGTTGTTGTCGGTGATTCAATTCCGACGATTGTCGGATGCGCGTGTGTGAATTACTGTTGAACACACGCATTACGAGCATAGCCCGATATGTCGATCCAGCCGCGACCCTGGCGCCGCCTTTGCGCGGTCATTCTCCTGGTGATGGCCGCCGCCTTGCCATTGACGGGCTGTTTGACCGCGACGACCCAACCACGTCCCGACCCCGCCGCGCGGGTCGCGCCGGGAACCACCGAGCCGCTGCGCTTTGGCGGGCTGTCGATCAACGCGATGCGGCGGGGGATGGAGATTGGGCGCTATGTCTGGGATCTGGATTGCGCCCCGCCCTATGACCCGGTGTTCTGGACCAGCGGCGCGGGCATGCGGCGCGGCTCCACCATTGACGCGCGCTTTGGCGAGGTGATGGCCGACACCGGCTTTGACGTGGTTGGGCGCGACGGCGGGCCGGACGCGCCAAGCGGCGGCGACAACCGGGCGCGTTTCACCGTGCAGGGAGAGTTGCGCGACATCCGGCTGGAGCTGTGCCATCGCAACAACTGGCTGACCGGCGCCAACAAGGGCGTGTCGGGAACCGGCAGCGCGCGGGTCGATTGGTCGGTCTATGACGCGCGCGATGGTCGGCTGGTCCACCGCGCCGCCACCAGCGGGGTCAGCCGCCAGGACAGCGGCGTTCCCCAGGGCGACATCCTGTTGATTGAGGAAGCCTTCGCGGCGGCGGCGGATCGTCTGGCCGCCGACCCTGGTTTCCGCGCGGCGCTGCGTCGGGGTGGCCCGCCGGTTCCCTCGGGCGGCAGCGGCTTGGGCGGCGGCGACGGATCGGCGGCGGTGGCGGGGGAGACGGTCGGGCGCGGTCTTGCGGATCCCGGCTTGGACTCATCGCCGGGCCGCCCAGCGTCCACGCTGACCATTCTGACTCCGGCGGCGGAGCGTGGCGGTTCGGACAGAATGGACGCGCGGCTTGGCGCGGCCCGGATCCGGGCCGGATCCGGCCATGGCCTCGTGATTGGCGCGGTGTCTCGGGATGGTGGTTGGCACTCCTTGTTGCTGGCGCCGCAGATCAGTCCTGGCCATAGCGTCATGGTTCATCCGGCGCGTGGGGTGGAGTTGACCGGCAGCGTGGAGGACTGGGACGCCGTCAGCGGCTTCGCCCTGGTCCGTGTTCCGGCGCGGCTGACCGCCGTCGCGGTGCGGGGCGCGCCGCTGCGGGTCAGCGACCCGGTTCGTGTCGTGATGACGCGGTCGGGCGGCGAGGATGGACAGCGCGAGGCCAAGGGCATCGTCGGCGGTCTGCCGCTTGATCCCCAGCGTGGAGTCGCGGTGATCCAGGCGGATCTGGGGTTGGCCGACCCGTCGGGGGGACGCGTCGAGGCGGGCGACGCTCTGCTGGACGACAGCGGCGCGTTGGTTGGCGTGGCGTTGGGGTCGTCCGGCATGGCGATGACGGCGCCGCCGGGTCTGACGGCCTTCTTGCCGGTCAGCGGCATCCTGTCGCGCCTTGGGGTGGATCTGCGGCAGGAGGGGGCGGCGCCGGTCAGCCGGAAGGATCGGGACCGTTCCCCGGACAACGACCACGACGCGGAGCTTGACGGGAACGGCGACCCTCCCACATAGACCGCAGGCCCGCGCGCGTGTCATCCTTATGACCGTCGCCGTGGGTTCGGCAGGTCCTTTTCACAAGCGCGGTTGTCCCATGTCTTCTCACGCGTCCAACCCCCATGACCCGATCCAGTGGCACGGCACGACGATTTTGTCGGTGCGCAAGAACGGGCAGGTGGTCATCGCCGGTGACGGTCAGGTCTCGGTCGGCCCGACGGTCATGAAGTCGAACGCGCGCAAGGTGCGCTGGCTGGCGGGCGGCAGCGTCATGGCCGGGTTCGCCGGGGCGACAGCCGACGCCATGACCCTGTTCGAGCGGCTGGAAGGGAAGCTGGAGCAGCATCCCGGCCAATTGACCCGCGCGTGTGTGGAGATGGCCAAGGATTGGCGCACCGACCGCTATCTGCGCCGGTTGGAAGCGATGATGGCGGTGGCCGACAAGAACGTCAGTCTGGTGCTGACCGGCAACGGCGACGTGCTGGAACCCGAAGACGGCTTGATCGGCATCGGGTCGGGCGGCTCCTACGCCCTGTCGGCGGCGCGCGCGTTGATCGACCTGGACGGCTTCGACGCCGAGGCGGTGGCCCGCAAGGCGATGAAGATCGCCGCCGGAATCTGCGTCTACACCAACGAAAACGTCACGCTTGAAAAGCTCTGACCGGGGAATCCGCCATGACCGCCGCCTTCAGCCCCCGCGAGATCGTCTCGGAACTCGACCGTTACATCATCGGCCAGAACGACGCCAAGCGCGCCGTCGCCATCGCGCTGCGCAACCGCTGGCGCCGCCAGCAACTGCCCGAGGCGCTGCGCGACGAGGTGCAGCCGAAAAACATCCTGATGATCGGCCCGACCGGCGTCGGCAAAACCGAAATCGCCCGCCGTCTGGCCAAGCTGGCGCAGGCCCCCTTCCTGAAGGTCGAGGCGACCAAATTCACCGAAGTCGGCTATGTCGGGCGCGACGTCGAGCAGATCATCCGCGATCTGGTCGAATCCGCCATCGTCATGACCCGCGACAAGCTGCGCAAAGAGGTCGAGGCCAAGGCCGAATTGCGCGCGGAGGAGCGCGTGCTCGACGCGCTGTGCGGCGACAGCGCCAGCGCCGAGACGCGGGCCAAATTCCGCAAGATGCTGCGCGAAGGCACGCTGAACGACAAGGAGATCGAGATTCAGGTCGCCGAGACCGGATCCGGCGGCGCCCTGCCGACCTTCGACATTCCCGGCGTGCCGGGCGGCCAGATGGGCATGCTCAATCTCAACGACATGTTCGGCAAGATGATGGGCGGGCGGACCAAGCCGCGCCGCTTGACCGTCGCCGACAGCCACACCGTGCTGATGGCCGAGGAATCCGACAAGCTGTTGGACCAGGACACGGTGATCGCCGAGGCGATTCGCGCGGTGGAGCAGAACGGCATCGTCTTTCTCGACGAAATCGACAAGATCACCGCCCGGTCGGACACGCGCGGCGGGGCCGACGTCAGCCGCGAAGGCGTGCAGCGCGATCTTCTGCCCTTGATCGAGGGCACCACCGTGTCCACCAAGCATGGCGCGGTGAAGACCGACCACATCCTGTTCATCGCGTCGGGCGCCTTCCACATCGCCAAGCCGTCGGACCTGCTGCCCGAACTGCAAGGCCGCCTGCCGATCCGCGTCGAGCTGAAGGCGCTGGGGCAGGATGATTTCAAGCGCATCCTGACCGAACCGGAAGCCAGCTTGATCCGCCAATACAAGGCGCTGCTGAAAACCGAAGAGGTGGATTTGGTCTTTACCGACGACAGCATCGACGAGCTGGCCCGTCTGGCGACCGAGATCAACGCGTCGGTCGAAAACATCGGCGCCCGCCGTCTGCACACCGTGCTGGAACGTCTGTTGGAAGAGGTCAGCTTCACCGCCAGCGACAAGAGCGGCGAGACCATCACCATCGACGGCGCTTACGTCCGCGACCGGGTGGCCGCCTTGGCCAAGAACACCGATTTGTCGAAGTTCATTCTGTAAGGGCGGTTTGCCGAGGCCAAAAGCCCTTCCTCCGCCGTGGGGAGGGGCTTTTTGTCAATAGTCGGGCCAATTGGCTTGCGAGAACACGCCGCCGTCCACCCACAGCGTTTGTCCGGTCACAAAGGATGAGGACTCGCTGGTCAGGAACATCACCGGGCCGACGATGTCGTCGGGCGTTCCCACCCGGCGCAAGGGCGTGATCTTCGCCCATTTTTCCGAATAACCCGCCGCTTCCCCGCTGGTGCGTTCGGTCGCGATGGCGCCGGGAGCCACGCAATTCACCCGGATTCCATACGGCCCCAATTCGACGGCGGCGACCTTGGTGAATTGCTCGACGCCGCCCTTGGACGCCGTGTAGTCAACCAGCTTTGGGAAGGCCAGCTTGTTGCAGCCGGAGCCGATGTTGATGATGGATCCCGGCTTGCCCGCGTCGATCATCAGACGGGCGGCGGCCTTGGTGTTCAGGAAGCAGCCCTTCAGGTTGGTGCGGATGACGCTGTCCCAGGAGTCCTCATCCAACTCCAACAGGCTCGACCAGCTTTGCGTCCCGGCGTTGTTGATGAGAACGTCCGGCGCGGTCCCAAACCAATCGGCGGCCGCCTGATAGAATCGGTCGACATCCTGACCGACGCCAACGTCGCATGGGAAGCCACGGATCGCTCCGCCATGGCTCTCGGCGTTCGATTCCAGAGTTTGGACGGCGTCTGACAGGGAGCGGTCGCTGAAGGCCACGCGAAAGCCGTTCTGGGCGAGCGCTGTGACCAGACGCCGCCCGATGCCCGACTGGCCTCCGGTGACGACCGCGCATCGGCTCATGGCGTTTCCCCTCATCATTCAGCGCTGTTTGAAGTGGCCACGTTGTTTCAAGGCGTCGTCTCCGCCTTGGCGGCAACGACGATGGCCGGGAGTCCGACAGGGGACAGCCGACGTTCCCAACTGTTTTTCCAAGGGTTCGCCGCCGCCGTGGGGCCGATCAGGCGGGTGATTTACGCCGCTTCCTGCATCATCCCGGCGACCACCGTGTACATCTCAACCCAGGCGGTCTTGATCTCGGGCGTGAACGCGTCGCCCAGATTTTTTTCGATGGCGAACAGCAACGCTTGAGCCACCGTTTGATAGTCTTTTTTGGTCACGCCATACGTGACGTGGCGCTTTCCCAGATTGACGACCGTGTTGCGAATGGCGTTTGGATTCTTGAGGTTGCTGACCGCAATCGACATCGTCATCATCAACTTTTCGCCCTGCGCCTTCATGTCTGACTTGAAGAGTTTGCGCAGAGACGGATCAATCTCAAAGAGGCGGTTGTAAAAATCGTCAGCGACTTTTGCTTTGGACAGAGCGAGGCGACCAAAGGAAACAGTGACCATCTCGATGTTTTTAGGAGACATCATGGCAAGGACCCCGGATGAGAAGAATTTTGTCCGGCGACCGTAAGAAAAATACGCGAACCCCGCAAGGGATAGAATCTATATATTGCGTGTGTGTAACTGGATTGTCTGTCCTTCACAATCTGGGCGCCTGCCTGACAGGTGGCGACGTTGGACCGCTCAACGCCGCCGTCCGGCCACCCGGCGGACGCCGATTGTTTTGCGCGGCGGCACGGCGTCGAGGATCGTCAGCAGGCGGTCGAGCGTCTCCTCGTCCAGATCGCCGATGCGTTCGGACAGGCGGTTGGCCAGTTCGGTCGCCTTGGCGCTGAGGCCGGAGCTGTCCACCGTCACGCGCGGGTGGGACAGATCCGCCAGCCGCTCCAGCGCTTCCGCCTCGTCCCAGATGATGCCGAAATAGGCGCAGATCTGGCGGACGAGTTGGGGGGAGGGCTGGCCGCGTTTGCCATGCTCCAAGGCCGACAGATAGGCGGACGAGATCGACAGGTCGGTCGCCATCTGCTTCAGCGTCACGCCTTTGGCGTCGCGCAGCGAACGGACCCGTTCGCCGAACGGAGTCATCGGGGAGTTTCCCAAAGGGTCAAGGACGTGCTTAGTCCTTACGGTCGCGCCGCCTTTTTATCAAGACATACAAGGCGCCGTCGCCGCCGTCCTTGGGTTGGGCGGGTTGAATGGCGACGATCATCGGGCGCAGGGCCGGGTCGCCCAGCCAACGCGGCACGGCTTGACGCAACACGCCCAATCCTCCCCCCAGTCCACTTTTGTCGCTGCCCTTTCCGGTGATGACCAGCACGCAGCGCCGCCCGTCGTTCCAGGCGTGATGAACGAATCCGGCAAGCGCCATGTGGGCTTGCGCCTGGGTCATGCCATGCAGGTCGATCCGCCCCTCGATCACCAATTGGCCCTTGCGGAAACGGTCGCTGGTGCGGCGGTCGATGTTGGCGGTCGATCCCGGCGTCAGCGGGGCCAGACTGCGGCCCGGTCGCGCGGCGGCGGCGCGCGGCTGGGCGGTGGGCGGCGGCGCGAGGCGGGTCGCCACCGGCTCGTCGAGCGCGGGCGGCGGCGGTTCCGGTTCGGGATCGAGCGCCCGGCCCGGCATGGGGTCGGCGTCGCGCATGGCGATCCGCCACAAATGCCGCTCCTCAGGCGTGGGCAGGCGTCGGCGGGTCATCGGCGCGAACCTTCTTCGATCTGCTGGAGCGGTTGGCTCGGGGGTTGGGGGCATAAATCCCGACAGCGCTCCGCTGTCAATCGCTGTCGCCGCAACGCTCCCGTCTTCAGCGCGCCCATCAGGGGCCGGATCCGGCCAGCGGCCCGGCCAGTGGGTAATCGCTCAACGCCTCATACACCGACCCGCCGTTGCCGAGATGGCTGCGGTAGAGGGTGACGCGATCAACCACCATCGGCCCGGCGCGGAACAGGCCGTTGTCGGTCAGGAAGCGGCCCAGCCGATCCGGTGGCGGGTCGCGCAACCGGGCCAAGGTGACGTGGGGGGAGAATTTCCGCTCCTCGGCGGGCAGGCCGCAGCGGACCAGCGCCGATTCCACCTTGGCCTGAAGATGGCTCAGCGCCTCGTTCCGCTCCACCCCGGCCCATAGGATGCGGGCGCGCCGCGCGGAGCCAAAAACGCCGACACCTTCCAACGTCAAGGCGAAGGACGGCGCGCGCAGCGCCGTCAACGCCTCATCCATGTCGATGGCTTGATCCTCATGGACGTCGCCGATGAAGCGCAGGGTCAGATGCAGGCTCTCCGGTTCCATCCAGCGCGCCCCCGGCACCCCGCCGGACAATCCGGCGAGGCGCTGGCGAACCGCGTCCGCGATGGTGATGGCGACGAAGAGACGGATCATCGGCGGCGGGTCCGCGTCTGGGTTCGGGGCAGGGGGCTTAGGGGCAGGGGTCGGGAAGGCGGTTGTGCACAGCGTCGATCTCGGCCAGCACCTCGTCCGACAGGGTGACGTCGATGGCTTCGATGTTCGATATCAGCGTCTCCATTGTCGTCGCCCCGATCAAGGAGGAGGCGACGAAGGGCTGATGGAGCGTGAAGGCGATGGCCATTTGCGACGGCGACAAGCCGTGACGCTGGGCGATGTCGAGATAAGCCAGCGTCGCCGCGTCGGCGTTGGCGGTGGCGTAGCGCGAGGCGCGGTGATCCAGCGCGCGGCGCGAACCGGGCGGCACGGCGCCGTTCAGGTATTTGCCGGTCAAGGTCGCGGCCCCCAGCGGCGAATAGGCCAGCAACCCGACCTCCTCGCGCAGGGAAACCTCCGACAGCCCCTGTTCAAAGGTCCGGTTCAGCAGATTGTAGGCGTTTTGGATGGAGACGACGCGCGGCAGCCCGACCGTTTCGGCGGCGCGCAGGAAGCGCATGACGCCCCACGGGGTTTCGTTCGACAGGCCGACATGGCGGATCTTGCCCGCTGTCACCAGATCGGCGAAGGCCGCCAGCGTCTCTTCAATCGGCACGCCGTCCTTCTCCGGCGTGTGGCTGTAGAGCCGCGCGCCAAAACGCGCGGTGGCGCGGTCGGGCCAATGGAGTTGGTAAAGGTCGATGTAGTCGGTCTTCAGCCGGGACAGGCTGGCCTCGACCGCCGCGAACAGGTTGGCGCGGTCGGGCCGGGATTTGCCGTCGCGCACCCAGGCGAATCCGCCGCCGCCGCCGATGACCTTGGTCGCCAGGATCACCTTGTCGCGCTGGCCGCGCGACTGGAACCAGGAACCGATGATCGCCTCGGTCTTGCCATAGCTGCTGGCGGTCGGCGGGATGGCGTACATTTCCGCCGTGTCCCAAAACGTGACGCCCCGCTCCAACGCGGCGTCCATCTGGGCGTGGCCTTCGGCCTCGCTGTTCTGGGCGCCCCAGGTCATGGTGCCAAGGCCGATGGCGCTGACCGACAGGCCGCTGCGGCCAAGGGAACGATACTGCATCCGAAACAATCCTTACAGGAAAAGGGTCAATACGCCTGTGTAACCATAAAGGCGGTTGTGGGATATCTCGCCCGACGCGTAGAAGCCGACCAGCGGCACGTCGCCGAAGGCCTCGCGGATCATCGCCAATTCGGCGTTGGGGTCGCCGAACAGGCTGGGGCCACGGGCGATGCAACTGACATAGACCGCGCCCTTGGGCGGCGACGTCACCCGCTTTTTCAGCGTGGCGAGCGTGCGGCGCATGTCGGCGGCGGCGTTGTCGCCGTCGCGGCGGGTGAACAGGATGCTTTGCCCCGTCGTCACCGGCTCGGCGATGGACAGCCACCCGGCGCGCGGGTCGATGGCGATGAGGTCGCGCACCAGATAATCCTGGGTGTCCGACCCGGCGATGGGCAGACCGGCGCAGATCAACCCGGCGACGCGGCGCAGATCATTGGCCAGATCCGGGCCGATGTCCTCCTTGAACACCTCCAGGGCTGGGCGTCCGTCGATCTCCAGGATCACATTGTCGTCGCTGGCGGTGATGGTCCGTTTCGGCCCGATGGGCAGGCAGCCTTGCGTCTTGGCGGTGGCCACCGTGATCGAGGGCGCGAACAGCACGCCCGACAGGCCGCCATCGGCCACGGCGCCGCCGCTGCTGTCGCCAGTCTGGGTGAATTGCGGAAACTCCGCCCGCGACGCGCTGGTTCCGCCGACCAGAAAGGCGCTGGCGCTGTCCGACAGGTTGGCGACCAGACTGGCGAGCTGTTGGCAACGCGGGTCGGCGTGGACCAGGGCGAGCGCCGCGCCATGCTTGTCCAGCCAGCCGCCCGCCGCGCGGCGCAGCGGGTCGAGGTCGGTGGTCAGCATCGGGAACAGGCGAAAGCTGTCCTCGGGCAGACGGACGGCCATCACCGCCATCGCCGGTTCGTCGAAGAACACGCCGTCCGTGCTGACGACGCCGATGCCGACGGTGCCGACCCAATCCTGAATGCCGGTGACGCCGCGCAACAGGGTGACGATGCTGGTCGCGTGTTCGGCCAGCCCGTCGGTGATGTAAAGCAGGCCCAGATTGCAGCCCGCCACCGGCCCCAGCCGGTCGAGGCAGGCTTTCGTCGCCAGCCCCCAATCGGCGCCGGTGGCGCTGGCGGCGTGAAAGGGCTGGTCGGGCGGGGCGGAGGCGGTTCTCATTGGGGCGTCAGCCTCCGGCTTTGGGCAGGGAATCGAGCAGGTTGGTGACGGCGGGCAGCATCCGTTCGACGATCACCGCCACGCCCTGGGCGTTGGGGTGCAGCCCGTCGGCTTGGATCAAGGCCCGATCCGTCGCCACCCCGTCGAGGAAAAAGGGATAGAGCGGCAGATTGTGGCGGGCCGCCAGATCGGGATAGAGCGCGTTGAACGGCTCGGTGTAGGTGCGGCCAAGGCTGGGGCTGGCCAGCATGCCGAGCAGCAGGACGGGGATTTTCCGCTCTCCCAAACGGGTCAGGATGGCGTCCAAATTGGTCTTCGCCGCGCCCGGATCAAGGCCGCGCAGCATGTCGTTGCCCCCCAACCCGACCAGGGCCGCGTTGGGTTGGTCGGCCAAGGCCCAATCCAGCCGGGCCAAACCGCCCGCCGTGGTGTCGCCCGACACCCCGGCGTTGATGACGGTGACGGCGTAGCCCTTGGCGGTCAGCGCCCGTTGCAACTGGCTGGTGAAGCCCTGCGCCTCGGGCAGTCCGTAACCGGCGGTCAGGCTGTCGCCGAAGGCCAGCAGCTTGACCGGCGGGGCGGCGGACGCGGGGGCGGCAAAAGCGGGGGCCGGGGAGGTCACGACGCCGACGCCCAGCAGCAGGGCTGCGGCGGCGACCAGCGCGCGACCGTTGAAAGCGCGGCGGTCCATGCCATATGGCGAACGTCCTTTCCGCATGATCGAGAGACGCATGTCCAGGGTTCACTCCAACGCAACGCCGTCCGACACCATCGTCGATCTCGACGACGTCCATCTGAGATTGGACAGCGGGGCCGGACCCGTCAACATCCTGCGGGGCGTCAGTCTTCACGTCGAGCGCGGCGAGCGGGTCGGCGTCGTCGGTCCCAGCGGTTCGGGAAAATCCACCATGATGATGGTGATGGCGGGGCTGGAGCGCGCCAGTTCGGGCCGGATCCGGGTGGCCGGGCAGGATCTGGCCCGGCTGGACGAGGATGGTCTGGCGCGCTTCCGCCGCGACCATGTCGGCATCGTCTTTCAGGCGTTCCATCTGATTCCGACGATGACGGCGCTGGAAAATGTGGCGATCCCGCTGGAGTTCGCCGGGGTGCGCGACGCCTTCGCGCGGGCGCAGGCCGGTCTGGAGTCGGTCGGGCTGGGCCACCGCATCCACCATTATCCGGGGCAATTGTCGGGCGGCGAGCAACAGCGCACGGCGCTGGCCCGCGCCTTCGTCACCGAACCGTCGCTGTTGCTGGCCGACGAGCCGACGGGAAATCTCGACATCGACACCGGCGTCACCATCGTCAAATTGCTGTTCGATCTGGCCGAGCGGCGCGGGACGACGCTGGTGCTCATCACCCACGATCCGGCGTTGGCGGCGCGCTGCGACCGCACGGTGCGGCTGGCCGACGGGCGGATCGCCGACGACGGCGTCGCCACCCGGCGCGCGCGGCCCGCGCTGGTCGGGGAGTGAGGGGGATGGCTCACAGCGCGGCGCCCTCGCCGTTTTTCACCTTCTGGCTCGCCCTGCGCTTGGCGCGTCGCGAGCTGCGCGGCGGCTTGAAGGGCTTCTGGATTTTTCTGGGCTGTCTGACGCTGGGCGTCGCCGCCATCGCCGCCGTGCAGTCGGTGTCGAGCGGCCTGCTCGCCGGGCTGAATCAGGATGGGCAAGCCATTCTTGGCGGCGACGTGGCGGTCCGCCAGCTTTACACCCCGCCGACCACCGAACAGACGGCCTTCCTGACCGGGGCCGGGCGCGTTTCCACCGCCGCCGAAATGCGCGGCATGGCGCGGGCGCTGGACGAGGGCAAGGCGTCGCTGGTCGAGTTGAAGGCGGTTGACGATCTTTACCCGCTCTATGGCGCGTTGAGCTTGCGCGACGGCGTCGATCTGAAAAGCGCGCTGGCCCGCCGCGACGGCCAATGGGGCGCCGTGGTCGAGGCCAGCCTGATGGACCGGCTGGGCGTGGCGCTGGGCGATCCGATCCGCGTCGGCGACAGCGTCTATCGGGTGGCGGGCGTTCTGGACCGCGAACCGGATCGCGCGTCGTCCAACGCCTTTTCCCTGGGGCCGCGCCTGATGGTCGCCCTGCCGTCGCTGGAGGCGACCGGGCTGCTGCAACCGGGGAGTTTGACGTGGTGGAGCGCCAAGATCGCCCTGCCGCCGGGGACCGACGCGTGGGCCTGGCAGAAAGAGGTGAAGGCCCGCTTCCCGACCGCGCCCTGGACGATGCGCGACGTCACCAACGCCTCGCCGCAGGTTGAACGCTTCATCGAGCGGATGACGCTGTTTTTGACGCTGGTCGGTCTGACCGCGCTGTTGGTCGGCGGCGTTGGGGTCGGCAACGCGGTGCGCAGCCATCTCGATTCCCGCGCCCGCAGCATCGCCACGTTGAAATGCGTCGGCGCGCCGGGCGCGTTGGTGTTTGAGATCTATCTGGCGCAAATCCTGGCGCTGGCGCTGCTGGGCATTCTCGCCGGGCTGGCGCTGGGGGCGGTCGCGCCCTTGGCGTTGGGCCGTGTGCTGGAGGGGGTGTTGCCGGTGTCGGCCCACATCGGGGTGTATCCCGGCGCGCTGGCGCTGGCCGCGCTGTATGGGCTGCTGACGGCGCTGACCTTTTCCCTGTGGCCGCTGGGCCGGGCGCGCGAGGTTCCGGCGGGCGCGCTGTTCCGCGACGTGATCGCCCCGGCGCAGGGCCGCCCGCGCGCGCCCTATCTGATCGCCCTGGCGCTGACGGCGCTGGCGCTGGCCGGTCTGGCGGTGGCGACGGCGGACAACAAGCTGTTCGCCCTGTGGTTCGTCGGCGGCTCCATCGCCACCTTTCTGACCTTTCGCGGGGCGGCGGCGCTCATCACGCTGGCGGCGGCGCGGGTCGGGCGCGTGCGCCATCCGGGTTTGCGGCTGGCCCTGGCCAATCTGCACCGGCCCGGCAACCCGACGGCGGCGGTGGTGCTGTCGTTGGGTCTGGGTCTGACCGTGCTGGTGGCGGTCGCGCAGATCGAGGCGAATTTCTCCCGCCGGGTGTCGGAAACCATCCCCAAGGACGCCCCGGCCTTTTTCTTCGTGGACATCCAGCGCGACCAGTTCGCCGCCCTGCGCGACACCGTGACCGGGGTTCCCGGAACCAGCGCGTTCGAGGCGGTGCCCAGTTTGCGCGGCCGGATCGAGCGGGTGAACGGGGTGGAGGCGGAAAAGGCGCTGGTCAACCCCGAACAGGCCTGGATTCTGGCGGGCGACCGGGGCATCACCTATTCCGCGACCCTGCCGGAGCATTCGCAGATCGTCACGGGCGACTGGTGGGCGGCGGATTATCGCGGGCCGCCCCTGCTGTCGATTCACCAGAGCGTCGCCGACGCCTTCAACATCGGGCCTGGGGCCAAGCTGACCGTCAACATTCTGGGGCGCGGCATCGAGGCGACGGTCGCCAGCGTGCGCGCCGCCGAATTCAGCTCCATGGCGATCAACTTCACCATGGTGTTCGCCCCCGGCACGCTGGAAGGCGCGCCGCAAACCTGGATCGCCACCGTCCGCGCCACGCCCGAGGCCGAAGGCGCGGTGCAAAAGGCGGTGCTGAGCCATTTCCCCAACATCACGCTGGTGCGGGTCAAGGACGCGCTCGACACCGTGGGCGACATGCTGGGCCACATTGGCGCGGCGGTGCGCGTCGTCGCCCTCATCACGCTGGCGGCGGGAACGCTGGTGCTGGCCGGGGCGGTCGCCGCCGGGCATCGCCGCCGGGTCTATGACGCCGTGGTGCTGAAGGTGCTGGGGGCGACGCGGGCCGACGTGCTGCGCGCCTTTTTGATGGAATACGGCCTGTTGGGGCTGCTGACCGCCATCATCGCCGGAGCTATCGGCACGCTGGCCGCCTGGGCGGTTTTGCGGTTCCTGATGCGGTGGGATTGGGGCTTTCAGCCGTCGGCGGTGCTGACGACCATTCTGCTCAGCACGGCGATCACGCTGGCCTTCGGCTTTTACGGGACATGGCGGGCGCTGGGCCAGCCGTCGGCCCCACTGCTGCGCAACGAATGACCATGAACGCGCGTTGTGTCCAAAGGAGTTTCACAGACGCCGAATCATGACGTCTTTTTTATCCGACGAATCCTCTTTCGATTCCTATTGAACCGTTGGGAGGACTCGCCAATATGTCAGAGCACCGGGACCACCTACTATGACCGAGGATTGAACCATGGCTGACCCGACCTTTAACCGCTTCGCGACCATGGGCCGCGCGACAGATCGGGGATACTTCGACGAAGGCCTGCGCCAGCACATGCTGCGCGTGTACAATTACATGGGCGCTGGTTTGGTGCTGACCGGCCTGATCGCCGCGCTGGTGTCCACCAACGTCGCCCTGATGGCCGCCATTTTCGGCACGCCCCTGAAATGGGTGGTGATGCTGACGCCGTTGGCGTTCGTCATGGTGCTGTCGTTCGGCATCAACCGACTGTCCTTCGCCACCGCGCAGCTCGTCTTCTGGGGCTATTGCGCGTCGATGGGCCTGTCGATGGCGTCCATCTTCATGGTCTTCACCGGCGCCTCCATCGCGCTGACCTTTTTCGTCACCGCCGCGACCTTCCTGTCGATGAGCCTCTACGGCTACACGACCAAGGCCGACCTGACGAAGATGGGGTCGTTCCTGATGATGGGCGTGCTGGGCATCGTGATCGCCGGTCTGGCGAACATCTTCTTCCAGTCGCCGGCCCTGCATTTCGCGATCTCGGCCATCGGCGTGGTGATCTTCACGGGCCTGACCGCCTATGACACCCAGTCGATCAAGGAAAGCTACGCCGAGGGTTACGACCGCGAGAGCAACGGCAAGCTGGCCCTGATGGGCGCGCTGACGCTGTATCTCGACTTCGTCAACCTGTTCCAGTTCCTGTTGCACTTCCTGGGGCAGCGCGACGAGTAACCCGCCGTCTTGACGCCAAGCCTTCAAGCCGCCCGGAAGCACCCTGCTTCCGGGCGGTTTTCGTTTGCGCTGATTCAAGGTGGGTTGGTCAGGCTGGTGGGTTGGTCAGGAAGGGCGTCAGTTCCTCGAAAAAGCGCTGGGCGTTGGCCGGGTCGGACAGGTCCGACAAATGTTGCAGGCCGCAAAAGACCAAACCGTTGTTCGCCTTGATGAGTTCGACCGATTCCATGAAGCAGGCGGAAATTTGATCCTGCAAGTCGAGCCGCTGGGACAGGACGAAGACGCCGATGCCGCTGTCCTCGCTCATGTTGAAGGTCATTTCGGCGATGCTGTAGGGAAACACCCGGCGGACGTCGCCGGGGCCATAGCTGGCGACATGGGCCTCCCACGGGTTGCCCATGAACTCATCCTGCGGCCAATGGCCGATGGGGATCGACAGCAGGACGGCGTCGCAACGGTCAAGCAGGGCGAGCACCACCGCCTGGGCCTCGTCCTTCGTCATGTGCTCCAGCATGTCGCCCAGCACGGCCAAACCGCCGG
The DNA here is from genome assembly GCF_003590795.1 of Azospirillum cavernae. Taxonomy (GTDB): domain Bacteria; phylum Pseudomonadota; class Alphaproteobacteria; order Azospirillales; family Azospirillaceae; genus Azospirillum; species Azospirillum cavernae. The sequence goes on along the minus strand of NZ_QYUL01000002.1, from coordinate 769,787 downwards.
TGGGCAGCCGCCGGTAATCGAAGACGCGGGCGTCGGCGATGTGGACCTCGTCATAGATCTCGGTCAGCCCGAATTCTTTGACGTAGGGCGCCCAGATCTCGACGGCGATGAAACGGGCTTGCGGCAGGATCGGGCGCAGAAGCCGCCCGTAGGTTCCCAAACCCGGCCCGACATCCACCAGTTGGGTCAGCGCTTTGCGCGCGTTGAGCCGGTCGGCGGTCAGAACGGCCAGCGATTTTCCGAGGATGCTGCTGAACGGCACAGGTGGAGTCTCCGACGATGGGCGCGCGCGCATCTTAGCATGTGGCGGCAACCATCGTCTCACGCGGTCGTTCAATCGGCGGGTGACGCCTCTTTCGTTTCGACGCCGACCACCCGGTTCTTGCCCGCCTGTTTGGCCTGATACATGCGGTGGTCGGCCAGATCCACCAGAGCTTCCCAATCGAACAGGCGGTCGGCGCCCTGCTCGGAGAGGCCGACGCTGGCGGTTTGCGGGCTGCCGTCGGGGCGCTTGCCAAAACCGACCAGCCGCATCCGCTCGATGGCGATCATCGCCCCGCTGGCCGACGTGTCGGGCATAATCAGCAGGAACTCTTCGCCGCCCCAGCGGACCAGCGCGTCGGATTCCCGCAGCATGCTGCGAATCGTCGTGGCGGCGTGGCGCAACACGCGGTCGCCCTCGTCATGGCCGAAGCGGTCGTTGACCGTCTTGAAATCATCAAGATCGACGAAGACGGTGGACAGCGGTTGATGCGAGCGTTGCGCGTTGGCGACCTGGAGCTTCAACAACTCCTCGCCGATGCGGCGGGAAAAGGCGCCGGTCAACACATCGTGCGCCGCCTGTTCCAGCAGGGCGATCATGAAATGCAATTGGCTGATGGCGGCCAGCGTCGCCACCACGGCGATCAGGACCAGCAGCCACAGGGCGCTGAGATAAGACGGGAAAGGCAGCACCAGCGAGCCATAGAACCCAGCCCCCAGATGCGCCGCCAGCATCGGCGCGGCGAACAGCGCGCCCTCAACGGCGGTCAACGGAAAGACGCTGAGGCCCGCGACCATGACGAAGGGCAGATAGCCATATCCCGCCGTCACCGCGATGCGCAGATCATCCATCCCCTCGGCGTAGAGCAGGGGGTGGGAGATGGTGAAGAACAGGGTGGGGATGGCCAGCAGGGCGCTGAGCCGCAGCCACGCGTTCTGAATGTCCTCGCACGGGCGGGGATCCAGGGCCAGGGCGAGGAAGGCGGCGCTGGCGGTCAGCCGCAAGGCCATCAACTGCCCCGACAGCGGCCAATTGAAGACGCTGACATCGATGATGATCCACAGCGGCGTCAACAGGCCGAAGACCAAGGCCACCATGCGGATGCGCGATTGGATCATCGCGGCCCGGCGGCGGCTCAAGATCGGCGTGTGGCGGTCGGGACGGATCAGGTCACGAAGCTGGTCGCCACGAACAAGGTCCGTGAGGAACAATTTACCGAGCATCACGCGGGATTTTCCCAGCAACAGCCGAAGTGAACATGATCTGGGCTGATTACACGGGCATTCAAAGCCCGGCAACGCTTTTCGCCAAAATGGAGCGGGAGTTGGGCGGTTGCGGCTGCGACAAAGCGCGCCAAAACGAAAAGAAGCGGCTTTCGCCGCTTCTTTTGTCTCAATGAAACAAACCCAACGCATCAATCTTTCAAGTCAGACCAAAGCTCCTTCACCTTGGCGAAGAATCCCTCCGATTGCGGATTCGATCCTTCTTTCCCGCCGCTCTCAAACTCGCGCAGCAATTCCTGCTGACGCTTGGTCAGATTGACCGGGGTTTCGACCACGGCCTGAATGTACATGTCGCCGCGCTGCGGGCTGCGCAGCACCGACATGCCCTTGCTCTTGATGCGGAACTGATGGCCGGATTGGGTGCCGGGCGGCACCGTCACCTTGGTGCGGGTGCCGTCGATGGTCGGCACCTCGACCGTGCCGCCCAGGGCCGCCGTGGTCATCGGGATCGGCACCCGACAATGGATGTTGGCCCCGTCGCGCTGGAAGATCGGGTGCGCCGCGATGGCGAGGAAGATGTAGAGATCCCCCGCCGGCGCCCCGCGCAAGCCCGCTTCGCCCTCGCCCGCCAAGCGGATGCGGGTGCCGTCCTCGACGCCCGCCGGGATGTTGACCTGAAGGGTCTTTTCCTTGCGCAGACGACCGGCGCCGCCGCAGGTCTTGCAAGCGTCCTTGATGACCTTGCCGGCGCCGTGGCAGCCGGGGCAGGTGCGTTCGATGGTGAAGAAGCCCTGCTGGGCGCGCACCTTGCCGTGGCCCTGGCAGGTCGGGCAGGTGATCGGCTGGGTGCCCGCCGCCGCGCCGTTGCCGTTGCAGCCGTCGCACTGGACCGAGGTGGGGACGCGCACGTTGGTTTGCGTGCCCTTGAACGCCTCTTCCAGGCCGATCTCCAGATTGTAGCGCAGATCCTGGCCGCGACCGGCGGATCCGCCGCCGCCGCCGCCCCGACGTCCGCCCATGAATTCGCCGAACATCTCGTCGAAGATGTCGGCAAAACCGCCCGAGCCGCCGAAATCAAAGTTGAAGCCGCCGCCGCCAGCCCCCGGCCCGCCACGCCCACCGCCATTTTCAAAGGCGGCGTGGCCAAAACGGTCGTAAGCCGCGCGCTTCTGATCGTCCTTCAGGACCTCATAGGCTTCGCTGACTTCTTTGAACTTGTGCTCGGCGTCCTTGTCACCCTGGTTGCGGTCCGGGTGGTACTGCATCGCCATCTTGCGGTAAGCCTTTTTCAGCTCGTCCGCGCTGGCGCCTTTTTCCACACCGAGCAGCTCGTAATAATCCTGTTTCGCCATGGGGGCCGACCGCCTTCACATCGTTCTGGGTCCGGGTCACGCTGGACCTTGACCCCAGCATACCGAAGGCCCGCCGCCGGTCAAAGGCGGCGGGCCAACGATGCTCGCATCACGTCCAGATCAAAAAGAAACGGCTGACTTAGGCCGACTTCTTCTTGTCGTCATGGACTTCTTCAAAGTCGGCGTCAACCACGCCGGACTCCTTGGGCTGCTGCGGCGCGGCGGCGTCGCCGGCGCCCTCGGCCTGACCAGCCTTGTACATCGCTTCGCCCAGCTTCATCGAGACCTGGGCCAGAGCCTCGGTCTTCGCCTTCACCGTCTCCAGATCCTCGCTGTCCATCACACCCTTCAACTCGGCGACGGCGGCTTCGGCGGCGGTCTTGTCGGACGCCGGGATCTTGTCCGCGTTTTCCTTGATGGTGCGTTCGGTCGTGTGGATCAGGGCGTCGGCGTGGTTGCGGGCGTCCACCAGCTCACGACGCTTCTTGTCGTCGGCGGAGTGGGCTTCGGCGTCCTTCACCATCTTCTGGATGTCGGCGTCCGACAAACCGCCCGAGGCCTGGATGCGGATCTGCTGCTCCTTGCCGGTCGCCTTGTCCTTGGCGGTGACGCTGACGATGCCGTTGGCGTCGATGTCGAAGATCACCTCGATCTGCGGCACGCCGCGCGGGGCGGGCGGGATGCCGACCAGATCGAACTGACCCAGCGGCTTGTTGTCCTGCGCCATCTCGCGCTCGCCCTGGAACACGCGGATCGTCACCGCGTTCTGATTGTCCTCGGCGGTCGAGAAGGTCTGGCCCTTCTTGGTCGGCACGGTGGTGTTGCGGTCGATCAGGCGGGTGAAGACGCCGCCCAGCGTCTCGATGCCCAAGGACAGCGGGGTGACGTCGAGCAGCAGGACGTCCTTGACCTCGCCCTTCAGCACGCCGCCCTGGATGGCGGCGCCGATGGCGACCACCTCGTCCGGGTTCACGCCACGGTGCGGCTCGCGCCCGAAGAACTGCTTCACCGCGTCGATGACGCGCGGCATGCGGGTCATGCCGCCGACCAGGATCACCTCGTCGATTTCGGCGGCCTTCAGACCGGCGTCCTTCAGGGCGGCCTTGCACGGCTCGATCGTGCGTTGGACCAGATCATCCACCAGCGCTTCCAGCTTGGCGCGCGTCACCTTGATGTTCAGGTGCTTCGGCCCGGTCTGGTCGGCGGTGATGAAGGGCAGGTTGACTTCGGTCTGCGTGGTCGAGGACAGCTCGATCTTCGCCTTTTCGGCGGCTTCCTTCAGACGCTGAAGGGCGAGCTTGTCCTTGCGCAGGTCGATGCCCTGCTCCTTGTGGAACTCGTCGGCCAGGAACTCGATGATGCGGGCGTCGAAATCTTCGCCGCCCAGGAAGGTGTCGCCGTTGGTGGACTTCACCTCGAACACGCCGTCGCCGATTTCCAGGACGGAGATGTCGAAGGTGCCGCCGCCAAGGTCATAGACCGCGACGATGCCGGTTCCCTTCTTCTCCATGCCATAGGCGAGCGCGGCGGCCGTCGGCTCGTTGATGATGCGCAGGACTTCCAGCCCGGCGATCTTGCCGGCGTCCTTGGTCGCCTGGCGCTGGCTGTCGTTGAAATAGGCGGGGACGGTGATGACGGCCTGGCTGACCTTCTCACCCAGATAATTTTCCGCCGTCTCTTTCATCTTGCCCAGGATGAAGGCGCTGATCTGGCTGGGGCTGTATTTCTTGCCGTGGGATTCGGTCCAGGCGTCGCCGTTGTCACCGGAGATGATCTTGTAGGGGACCAGACCCTGGTCCTTCTTGGTCAGCGGATCGTCGTAGCGACGGCCGATCAAACGCTTGATCGCGAAGAGGGTGTTTTCCGGGTTGGTCACGGCCTGGCGCTTGGCGGGCTGGCCGACCAGACGCTCGCCATTCTGGGCGAAGGCGACCATCGACGGCGTCGTGCGCGCGCCTTCCGCGTTCTCGATGACCTTGGCGGTCCCGCCTTCCATCACGGCGACGCAGGAGTTGGTGGTGCCGAGATCGATACCGATGACTTTGCTCATGTTCAGCCTCTTGTGTTCGGCAGATGCGTAGCGGCCCGTCAAGTCCGGCGCCGCCGCGATCCCCTTGGGGTCGGTGGAACGGTTTCACGTGGATCACTGCTGGGCGAGATATAGGCGGGTGCGTTTCGGGCTGCAACGGTGCGCTGAACAGATCCCGACGCAAAATCCGGGAAATTCCGGGAAATCCGCCCTGACGGCGGATTGCGTCGCTTCGGACCCTGCCGATCAACCCGAATAGAATACCCGCGTATTCAAGCACAGACGGTTATATACCGGGGTATTCACTGATGATGAGACAAATTGTAGCAGATGTTACAAGTCGTTCATCAAGAACACCAAAAGGCACGCGCAGTCTTAACTTTTCATTAACAAGCATCCGGGTGATTAATAGAAGGAAATCAATTCCGAGTTGCTGTCTTTATTGGTCTCATTGTGATTCTGTGCGTGAAATGGACAAAGGATTGTGCTATCTCCTTTTCATGCACGATGGTGTTGCTGGCCGCCGCCTTGCTGATCGCGCTTCAATTTTGCGCGGTTGGGGGCTGCTTGTGATTTGGGGTCGCTGGCGGCGCCGCGCTTTAAGGACAGCTCAGCGTAGAGGGGAAGCGCGATGATGGATGAACGACGCGATGTGGCCTTGGCCATCAAGTCTTGCCTGGACAGTCTGATGAGCGACGCCGCGCGCTGCGACCTGGGCGACCTCGCGCATTTCATCAGCTTGGCGGCCCTGGCGGCGGAAGACGCGGTCGCCGCCTATGACCCACAGGCAGCGCGCCTGAAAGTCCTGATGGAGAGCGACGCCGGGCATTGCTGACCGTGTTTCGGGCGACGAATGCGCTTGCCCCGACAGGTCGGCTTTAAAGAATCCGCGCGGCGCGGATGGCGTCGTCAATGTCGCCCAACATCGCCGCGCAGGATTCATCACCATCCAAAATGGCGGGCAGGGCGACGCTGAACATGGCGACGGCGGCGACGCCGTCGCGGTCGGCGCCGATCAGCCACAGATAATGGGTTTCGGCCCGACCCTCCTCGTCGGTCCGCATCATCGCCTGGGCGATCACGCCGCCGTCGGGGCGGGCTTCCACGGTGCGGTCCCCCGCCCGTTGATCGTGGGGACGAACAAAGCGCAAGGCCATTTCCTGCAAGGTTCCGGCGACGCCGCCGGAGTCCGGCTTCGGCGTCACCCGGTCCGTGACCAGACGCAGCGTGCCGCCAGCGGGCGGCGGCGGGCGGAAAGTGGCGACCGGCTGGCCTTCATGCTCCTCCACCTCGGCGGCCCAGTTGGGGGGCAGGCGGAAACGCACGGTGTCGTTCCAGCCGATCATCCGGCCTTCGGTCATCCGGCCTTCCGCTTCGCCGTCGCCGTTCGGGATTTGCGCGCCGCTCATCTCATGGTCCTTGGGGTCGTGGTTCTTCGCTTGCGCGGCACTCTAGGCGGACAAAGGGCGCGATCCAATCCCTCACGCGCGGGCGGCAACGAACGCTCAGGCTTGCCGCCGCCGGGCGCGCGCGCCATCCTTGCCCGATGATCGTCTCCGCCAGCTACAAGACCGACATTCCCGCCTTTTACGGCCGCTGGTTCCTCAACCGGCTCGACGCCGGGTTTTGCATGATGGTCAATCCCTACAGCGGGAAAAGCCTGCGGGTGGATCTGACGCGTCCGGCGGTGGACGGTTTCGTCTTCTGGACCAAGAATCTCGGGCCGTTTCTCGGCGCGCTCGATGGGGTGGCGGAGCGGGGCTTTCCCTTTGTCGTGCAGCACAGCGTCACCGGATTGCCGGGCGGGGGCTTGCCGGGCGCGCTGGAGCGGTCTGTCCCCGACTGGCGGGTGACGGTGGGCCATCTGGCCGGGGTGCGCGACCGCTGGGGGCCGCGCGCGGCGGTGTGGCGCTATGACCCGATCATCATCACCGACGCCACGCCGCCGTCCTGGCACCGGGCGACCTTCGCGGCGCTGGCCCAGGCGCTGCGCGGGGTGACGGACGAGGTGACGGCGTCCTTCCTTCAGCCTTATCGCAAGACGGCGCGCAATCTGGCCGCCGCCGGGATTGGCTGGCGCGATCCCGACCGGGAGGAAAAACGGGCGCTGCTGGCCGATCTGGCGGAGATCGCGGCGCAGGAAGGGATGAGCCTGACCCTGTGCACGCAGCCGGAGTTGGTTGACGCGCCCGGCGCGTCAGCGGCGCGCTGCGTGGACGCCGGGCGTTTGTCGGACGTCGCCGGGCGCCCTCTGGCGGCGCGGGAAAAGGGCAACCGACCGGGCTGCCTGTGCGCGGAAAGCCGCGACATCGGCGATTATGACAGTTGCCCGCACGGTTGCGTCTATTGTTACGCCGTGGCCGACCGGGCGGCGGCGCAACGGCGCTTCGCCCAGCATGACCCGATGGGTGCGTTTCTGGTCCCGCGCCCGGTTACGGGCAGACCTTCTTGACGGTTTCGACCAGCTTTTCCGGGTTGAAGGGCTTGACCAGCCAGCCGGTGGCCCCGGCCTCGCGCCCGGCGGTCTTTTTGGCCGGGTCGGCTTCGGTGGTCAGCAGCAGCACCGGGGTGGCGCGGTTGCTGACGCTGGCCCGGATGGCCTTGGTCAAGGCCAGACCATCCATGCCGGGCATGTTCAGGTCGGTGATGATGCAGTCGAATTTCTGCCGGTTGACCAGCAGCATCGCCGCGTTGCCGTCCGCCGCTTCGGCCACGGTGTAACCGGCCTTCTGCAAGGTGAAACCGACCATGTCGCGGATGGTCTTGGAATCATCGACGGTCAGAACGCTTTTGGCCATGGGGATCGCTTCCTCGGGATCGGCCTGGAAACCAGCGGCTTGGTCGTTGTTCGCCGCTGGTTTGGCCGGTGGTCATACCGAAGCCCTAGGCAATTTTGCCGACAGCGTCAACAGGAAGGCGGCGGCGGTCCTTTTCCGCCGCCATCCTGTCACGCCGCGCTGGCCGTTACGCTGTGGTGTTGACGTGCTGGCCGCCGGCCTCGTTGGCGCTGGCCTTGGCGACGCCGACCATGGCCTCGCGCAGCAGGCGGCCATGGATGGTGTAGCCGGGCTGGAGCACCTGAACGACGGTGCCCGCCGCCTTGCCGGTGTTTTCGATCTCGAACATCACCTGATGGAAATTCGGGTCGAACATGTCGCCGGTCGGGTCGATGCGCTTGATCCCGGCGCGGTCGAAGGCGGCGAAGAGCTGGCGTTCGGTCGCCTCGACGCCGACGGCCAAGCCCTTCAGCATCTCGTCCTGCTCGCGGCCTTCCGCCGGGACGGCGTCCAGGGCGCGGCGCAGATTGTCGGCCACCGTCACCAGCTCCTTGGCGAAGCTCGACACCGCGTATTTGCTGGCGTCCTCGCGGTCGCGCTGGGCGCGGCGGCGGGTGTTTTCGGTTTCCGCCACGGCGCGCAAAAGCTGGTCCTTCAGGCTGGCGACTTCGGCCTCCAGCGTGGCGACGCGATCCTCGGCGGCTTCGGGGGCGGCGGTCTGGTCGATCTCGGCGTCGGCGGGCTTGTTCTGCTCTTCGCTCATGGGATTCTCGGCTTCTTGGTTCGGTCGATTGAGGCGGGTTGCGTGGTGCTGGTTGTGGGCCTTGGCCGCTCAGCCGACAAGGCGGCTGATGACCTTGGCGGTGTAATCCACCAGCGGGATGATGCGGGCGTAATTGATGCGGGTCGGGCCGATGACGCCGATGGCGCCGATCACCTGCTCGCGGCTGTTTTGGAAGGGCGAGATGATCATGGTGCAACCGCTGTGGTTGAACAGGACATTTTCCGCCCCGATGAAAATCTGCACGCCGTCGCCCTGGCCGGTGGCGTCGAGCATGCGCAGCATGGCTTCCTTGGTCTCCAACGCCTCGAACAGCGAACGCACGCGCTCCAGGTCGGACAGGGCGGTGACGTCCTCCAACAGCTTGGACTGGCCGCGCACGATGAGTTGCCCGGCGTTCGACCCGGCGCTGCCCGACCAGGTGGCCAGACCGGCGGCGACGACGCGGCGGGACAATTCGTCCAGCTCGGTCTGCTGCTCCTGAATTTCGGTCAGAACGCCCTGCCGGGCCTCGTCCAGCGTGCGGCCGACCAGCCGGGCGCTGAGATAGTTGGACACCAGTTGCAGGGTGGAGGCGGGCAGGCCGAGCGGCACCTCGATGACGCGGTTTTCCACCAGCCCGTCTTCGTTGACCAGCACGACCAGCGCGCGGCCCGGCCCCAGCGAGACGAATTCGATGTGTTTCAGCGGTCGGTCGGTCTTGGGGGCCAGCACCAGCCCGGCGCAACGCGACAGGCCCGACAGCATGCCGGTGGCTTCCAACAGCACGTCGGACAGGGCGCGGCCCGACACGGCGCATTGCGCCTCAATCGACACCCGTTCGTCTTCGCTCAGCGAGCCGATTTCCAGCAGGCCGCTGACGAACATGCGCAGCCCCGCGTCGGTCGGGATGCGGCCCGCCGAGGCGTGCGGGGCGTAGAGCAACCCCAGCTCCTCCAGCTCCGCCATGACGTTGCGGATGGTGGCGGGCGACAGGCTCATGCCGAGCCGCCGCGAGATCGTGCGCGACCCCACCGGCTCGCCCGACGCCACATAGGCGTCGACGATCAACCGGAAAATTTCGCGCGACCGCAGGTTCAACTCGGTAATCATGGCCTGAACAGGTTGGACGGCGTTGGGCGAAGCGCGTCAACGCCGTCCGAATTTAGGCAGGTCCGACCGCCGAATCAACGTGCGGGGCGCAAGCTTCCTCACGCGTCGGCGACAAAGGCGCTGTATTGGGCGGCGATGGCGGTTACGGCGGCGTCATACAGGCGCTTGCCATCCTCCGGGCTGGCCAGACCGGGGGCCGAGCCGATGCGCCCGTCGGGGTAGCGGCGGCGGAAATCGCGGGCGTCGTGGAAACCACCGGCGGGGGCCTGTTCCGGCTCCATCGCCACGCGCTTGATCGCCTCGGGGTACGCGTATTGCGTCAAGGAGACCTCGCTGGGGGTGGCGTGCGAGCCTTCCTTGCCGTGGTAGAACTCGCGCGACAGGCGGCCAATCTCCGGGCTTTCCCACCAATTGACCAGGGTGCAGCGCAGATCCGGAGCGGCGCGGCCCTTCAAGGCGCGCTGTTCGGCGTAAACCTCGTAAAAAGCGGCGCGGATCGACGGGATGTTGCCGCCATGGCCGTTGATGAAGAAGAAACGCTCAAAGCCGTGTTCGGCCAGCGAACTGACGTAATCGCGGATCACGGCGATCAAGGTGGACGGCTTCAACGTCATGGAGCCGGGGAATTCCATGTGATGAACCGCCATGCCGACTGGAATCGTCGGGCCGACCAAGGCGCCGGTGGCGTCGCCGACTCCGCGCGCCAGGACCTCGGCGCAAATGGCGTCGGTGCCGACCAGACCGTTCGGCCCGTGCTGCTCGGTCGAACCGATGGGCATGATGACGCCCTTGGACGTCGTCAGATAGGATTCGACCTCGATCCAGGTGCTGAGATGCAGTTGCACGGTTGTCTCTTCCCGCCGGGGTGATTGGTCCCACCAACATAGGACGGCGGGTTTGCTCGACCAACCCCGCTCGGCGTGGGGGGCGCCATGCGGCGGACGCTTACGCCGGGCGATGGACCTTGCGATGGAGGCCATTCCAGGGCCGCAACGCCAAATCGGCGATCCAGCCCCCGGCCAGCAGGGCGGCGACGAACAGCAGCGCCGACAGGCCGTCGTTGCCCAGCAGAACCAGCGCCGGGCCGGGACACACCCCGGCCAACCCCCAGCCCAACCCGAACAGGGCGGAGCCGCCGATCAACCGGGCGTCGATCCGTTTGGTGTCGGGCAGGCTGATCGTCTCGCCCAACAGGGCGACCGGCTGGCGGCGGGCGAGGGCGAAGGCGGGGGCGGCGACGGCGATGGCCCCGATCATGACGAAGGCCAGGGTTGGATCCCAGGCACCTGCGACGTCGAGAAAGGCCAGAACCCGCGCCGGATCGGTCATCCCGGCGACGATCAACCCGATCCCAAAGAGAAAGCCGAAAAGCCCGGCGGTGAGGCTGCGCATCGTCAGTCTCCTACAAAAGATGGCGGATGACGAAGACCGTCGCGGCGGCGACGGCCATGAAGACCAGCGTGGCGGCCAGCGAACGCGGCGACAGATTGGCGATGCCGCAAACGCCGTGTCCGCTGGTGCAGCCCGACCCGATCCGCGTGCCGATCCCGACGATCAACCCGGCGGCGATCAACAGCGACGCCGGGTGCAGCGCGAATGCCTCCGGGGTCGGAATCCCCCACAGCCGCGCGGCCAGCCCGGCGAGGATCAGGCCGCCGACAAAGGCCCATTGCCAAGACGCGCCGCCCGGACGGACGGCGCGGGCCAGAATGCCGCTGATTCCGGCGACCCGCCCATTCACCAACAGCATCCCCGCCGCCGCCGCGCCAATCAGCGCGCCGCCGATCAAAGCCTCGATTGGACCCGCCATCGCGTCACCTCGTTTTTCGCCAAGCGCCGGGCGCTTCATCCACGCCCCATCTATTGCATAATTTTTTTCTAATGTAATCCGCTTTGTCGAGCGGGCAAGCCGGGCGAGTTGGAAAACGCCATCTTTGGTGATCGTCAACGCCGGGATCATCGCGGAACGGGATTGACCGGACAGGTTTTCTCCCGCCATACACTGGCGTGCAATCAGCCTCCGCAACGAGGGTCCGCTCTTGGTCGCTCGCATCAACACCGTCGCGTTTCAGGGCATTGAGGTGCTGGGCATCGACGTGCAGGTCCAAATGTCGGGCGGCATCGTCGCCTTCACCGTGGTCGGCTTGCCCGGGGGTGAAATGGCCCGCCACGTAGCCTTGGGCGAATGCCGCCCGATTTACGCGACGTCAAGGGTACCGAAACCGCCAAACGCGCGGTAGAAGTCGCTGCCGCCGAGTCGCGCAATCCGCTGATGATCGGGGCCATTTCGGAAGTGAGGCGCTTATGCGTTTGTTAAGGGGAAGATGGCTGAAAAGATCAACCGCCGTCGTCAGCGCCATCTTAGTCTTGCTTCTGCTGTTGGTCGGCGTCTACGCCTACGGTGGTTTGTACGGTATCAATGTCCTGTTGCGACGAGGCGGCAGTTACTGGGTGTCCGTCACCGAAGACGATCCTCGCTTGTCCGCTTCCATGCGGCTTGCCTTGCAAGCCAAGACCCTCACCGTTACAGCCGGTGATTTCAAGTGGCGTGAAATCCGCCCTGGCTTCGACGTTGCTGAATTGCCGGTATTGGCTGAAGGCGTTTCGGTTGACCATCTGCTTCTGGCGCGCGTTGAGCCGAGCCGCTTCCGCTTCATTGTCCGCAATGCTCCAACCGCAGACCGGGAGTTGACCGACTGGATGGACATGCTTGGCGCCGTCGCGGTCATCAATGGCAGCTATTATTCGCGTCGGGGGCTTCCAGATACGCCGTTCATAAGCGATGGCCTCGCGCTCGGTCCGCAAGACTATGACGCGCGCCATGGCGCGTTCGTGTCCATGTCCGGCAAGGCGACAATTGAAGATTTGGCAGGGAAAACATGGCGCGATGTGCTGCGCGACGCCGATGACGCCATGGTCTCTTATCCAATTCTGATCGACGCCGAGGGGCGAAGCCGCGTTAATGGCGACAGCCGTTGGCTGGCCAATCGGAGCTTCATCGCGCTTGATCGTTCGGGTCGCATCATTCTTGGGACGACGAAAGACGCATTCTTTTCCTTGGAGCGTTTGGCCAGTTTCCTCAAAAATGCGCCTTTGGACCTGACGATGGCTCTCAATCTTGACGGTGGGCCAGTTGCGTGCCAGGGCATTGCGCTGGACGATTTCCGCAGGGACTTCTGCGGTGAATGGGAGTTGGCCGTACGCGACGAACAACTCAAGCTTCTTACCGGCGGATTCGGTCGTCGGCGATGGGCTTTGCCGATCATTCTCGCGGTACTCCCAAAATAATCGCCAACAAGGCTGACAAGACGATGGTCGCTCGCATCAACACCGTCGCGTTTCAGGGCATTGAGGTGCTGGGCATCGACGTGCAGGTCCAAATGTCGGGCGGCATCGTCGCCTTCACCGTGGTCGGCCTGCCCGACAAGGCGGTGGGGGAAAGCCGGGAACGGGTGCGCGCCTCGCTGCACGCGCTGGGGTTGGCGCTGCCCGCCAAGCGCATCACCGTCAACCTCGCCCCCGCCGACGTGTTGAAAGAGGGCAGCCATTTCGATCTGCCCATCGCGCTGGCGCTGCTGACCGTCATGGGTGTGCTGCCCGACGCCGAAATGGCCCGCTACGTCGCCTTGGGCGAATTGGCTTTGGATGGGGCGTTGACCCCGGTGGCGGGGGTGCTGCCCGCCGCCATCGACGCGCTGGCCCACGACCGGGGCTTGATCTGCCCGGCGGCCTGCGGCGGCGAAGCGGCGTGGGCGGGGCCGGGGCTGGACGTGCTGGCGCCCGCCAATCTTTTGGCGCTCATCAACCATTTCAAGGGCAGCCAAGTGCTGACCCCGCCCAAGCCGCGCCTGCAAGAGGCGGGGCCGCCGCCGCTCGACCTGCGCGACGTCAAGGGCAACGAAACCGCCAAGCGCGCCTTGGAGGTCGCTGCCGCCGGGTCGCACAATCTGCTGATGATCGGCCCGCCCGGATCGGGCAAGTCGATGCTGGCCGCCCGCTTGCCCGGCCTGCTGCCGCCGCTTGACCCGGCGGAGGCGCTGGAGGTGTCGATGATCCACAGCGTCGGCGGGCTGTTGGAGGACGGCAAGCTGTTGCGTCAACGCCCCTACCGCGCGCCGCACCAGTCGGCCAGCCTGCCGGCCCTGGTCGGCGGCGGCACGCGGGCCAAGCCGGGGGAAATCTCCTTGGCCCATCAGGGCGTGTTGTTTTTGGACGAGCTGCCGGAGTTTCCCCGTCCGTTGCTGGAGGCGTTGCGCCAGCCGCTGGAAACCGGCAAGTCGGTGGTCAGCCGGGCCAACCACCACGTCACCTATCCGGCGCGGGTCCAGTTGATCGCGGCGATGAATCCCTGCCGCTGCGGCTATCTGGACGACGCCTCGCTCGCCTGCGCCCGCGCGCCGAAATGCGCCGCCGACTATCAGTCGAAGATCAGCGGCCCCTTGTTCGACCGGATTGATTTGCACATCGACGTGCCCGCCGTCAGCCCCGCCGATCTCAGCCTGCCGCCCCCCGCCGAGGGCAGCGCCGAGGTGGCGGCCCGCGTCGCCGTCGCCCGCGCCATCCAGACGGAGCGTTTCGCCGCGCTCACCGGGGCGGGGTTCTCCCGGTCGGCGGGCGTCCCAGTCGTTCGCACCAACGCCGAAGCCGACGGCGAGTTGCTGGAAAAAATCGCCGCCCCCGACGCCGCCGGGCGCAGCCTGCTGACCGAGGCGGCGGAGCGGATGAAGCTGTCGGCGCGCGGCTATCACCGGGTGATGCGGGTGGCGCGCACGCTCGCCGATCTGGACGGGCTGGACGGCGTCCGCCGCCGCCACATCGCCGAGGCGCTCAGCTACCGGCGGATCGCGCCGGGGCGGTGAGCGCGTCGGTCAGCGAAACGGTCAGCGAAGACTTGCGGCCTGGGCGATGGCGGCCTCGATGGCTTTCCGCGCCTGCGGGCTGTTTTTCCAACAGGAGCTGCCCAGCGCGGCGGCGGCGGCGCTGCACACGGCGGCGGCGTTTTGCTGGGCCAGTGTGGCGAAGCTGTCGATGCCGAGCTGTTCCAGCCGCTCGATGACCTTCGGGCCGACTCCCTTGACCCGCAACAAGGCGTCACGTTCCTCGTTTGAAAAGGGCATGGCGGGATCCTGTCACGGCCCGTCGAACTGCGGCGGCTTGGCCGCGCCGGGGCAGGCGTTGGCGGGCAGGGTTTCGTTGTCGACGAAGGCGACGGCGGCGGTCATCGCGCAATCCTCGCTCGCGGTGACGATGTGTCCGGCGCTGCGGAAGACGAGGTGACGGCTTTTCGGCAGGGTGGAGGCGGCGCGCTCGCCCCAGTCCGGCGGCGTCACCGGGTCATAGGCGCCCGACAGCAGCAGGACCGGAACCGGGCTGGCGACCGGCAGACGTTCGGACGGCTCTTGCTGCCCGGCGGGCCACAGACGGCACACGCGCTGGCCCGGATCGTCGGCGACGACGGAGCCATAGGGGGAATAGCGGCGGGCGCTTTCCGCCTGCTTGATCGGGTCGGCGGGATTGACCGTCTCGCGGCATTCGATGGAAAAGGCCAGACCGTCGGCGGTGTCGGGGTCGCCCAACCAACTGGTCGGCGCCCATTCCGCCACCGCGTCGTACCGGCCACGGGCGGCGCGGTCGAGCATCGCCGGGACGCTGGCCAACGCCTCGCCGGTGGACATGGCTTCCAACCCGGCGGCGATCACCGCCGCGCCGGTCAGCCGCAAGGCGCGCCGCGACTCGAATTCCCCGACCACCAGATCGACCGGGTTTTGGTCCAGCCGCTCGACCATGGCGAGGAAGCGCTTTTCCAGATCGGGATAGGCGGCGCGGCAGGCGCGGTTGGTCGCGCAATCGTCGAACAGCCGCCGGAAGGCGCGCTGGGCCAGCCAGGGCGCCTCTTCTTGCGCGTTGACGTCGGGCGGGTAGACCGAATCCAGCACGGCGCTGCGCACCCGCCCGCCCGCCCGGCGCAAAATCTCCAGCGCCACGCGGGTGCCGTAGGACACGGCGAACAGATTGACCCGCTGCGCCCCCAGCGCGGTCGCCACGTCCAGCGCGTCGTCGGCGGAGATGGGGGTGGAGAACAGGGCGCCGCTCAACCCGGTGGCCTTGAAGCGGTTGGCGCAGGTGGTGACGGCGGCGCGTTCCGCCGCCGCCCGCTGTTCGCGGGTGACGGGGCGGGCGCGCGGCGAGGCGTCGACGCTGTCCAGCTCTGGGCAATCGGTGTCGGGGGCGGCCCGACCAACCCCGCGCGGGTCGAACAGGATGAGGTTGCGCGACCGGCGGAAGGGGGCGGACAGTTCCCACCACACCTCCATCCTCTCTTCCGTCGCCTCGCCGCTGCCGAAGGGGGAGGCGCCGGGGCCGCCCTCCAGAAACAGGACCGGATCGGCGGCGGGCTGGCGGGCGGTGCTCAGCAGCACGGCCACGGGCAGACGGAAGCTGCCGGATCCGGCGCGGTCGCGCCGCTCTGGCACGGCGACGGTGCCGCACAGCGCGGCCTCGCCATCCGGCACGGTGAACCAGCAGGGGCCAGGGGTGAAGCGCGGCTCCGCCCGCAGCGGCGGCGACCAAGCCAACGCGGCCAGGCCGACGACGACTCCAAAAGCGGCGGCGGCCACGCGCGCCGCCGGACCCAATCGAGCGATTGACGACCGCCGGAGCGGCGCGGAGGTGGCGCGGACAGGCACGGTGACGGTCTCGCTGGCGGGAAGGGGTGGGGCCAAGCCCCCGAAACGGCTGCGGATTGTTTGACCGAGCCGCCGCCGCTTGTCCAGATGTGCCGGATCGTCACGTTCCGCGCAGCAAAACGCCGCCGCAGCGATGCGAAATTGCCACAGTCGCGCCCGCCGCCGCGCGGCTATTCCTGCCAAAGACGGCGGAGAACCCGCAGGGAGCCGCTGGGGCTTTCCCCCAAGGCGCGCGACAGGGCGGCGGGGCTGGCGTAACCGACCTCCGCCGCCACGCGCTTCAGCGATTGACCGGCGGCGATGCCGGTTCGCGCCAGTTGCAGCCGCCATTCGCGCAGATAATCGCCGGGCGTGGTTCCGACGACGCTGCGGAAGGTCTCGGCGAAAGCGCTGCGCGACATGCCCGCCTCGTCGGCCATCCGCTCCAACGTCCAGGATCCGGCGGGGTTGGCGTGCAGCCCGGCCAGAACGCGCGACAGCGCCGGGTGCGCCATCCCGGCCAACAGGCCGACGTCGCTCTCTCCGGTTTCCATCAAGCGGCGCAGCAGGTGGATGACCACCACCTCGGCCAGCCGGTCCAACGCCACCTGACGCCCGCTGCCATGCCCCATCGCCTCGCCGAACAGCAGGCCGAGCGAGCCGCTGAGCATGTCCGACGGGTCGAGCGGCAGGGCGATCATCGCGGGCAGGGCGCTTTCCAACGGGTTGCCTGGCCCGCCCAGATCAATCTCGGCGCAAACCAGATCGGCGCCCTCGTCGCCGACGACGAAGCGGTGATCCTCCGGGCGGGGCAGGAACAGGGCGGTTGGGCGGTCCAGCGACAGCCGCGCCGCTCCTGGGCCATGCACCTCCAAGTGTCCGGATCGGAACAGATGCAGATGCCCGGCCCCGCCCGCCGGGAAATCGACGCGCTGGCACAGCACCCCGGTGTGGAACACCCGCGCGGTCAAGCGGACCCGGCTGAAGACGGCGGCCAATTGATCGGAGGCGCTGATCGCGAGCGTGGTCATTTGGACGATCTGCAATTTCATCAGGACGATTTGTATCGAAGGGTACGGCACTCTCCGTCCTGTGTCGAGCGGCTCCCCGCTCTCCCCCCACCGCAGACCCTGCGATCTTGCACCAAGGATTTTCCCGATGCCGCGCATTCTTCCGCTGGACCGCAACGCTCCCCCGGCCTCCGTCGCCCCGCAATTCGCCGCCGTCAAGGGCAAGCTGGGCATGGTGCCGAATCTGGTCGCCACGCTGGGCCAGTCGCCGGTCGCGCTCAACGCCTATCTCGGTCTGGCCGAGACCGTCGGCGCGGGTCTGCTCTCCGCGCCGGACCGTGAGCGCGTCGCGCTGGCGGTCGCCGAGGTCAACGCCTGCGACTATTGCCTCGCCGCTCACAGCCTGATCGGCAAGGGCGCTGGTCTGACCCCGGATGAGATCGACGCCGCCCGCAAGGGCGAGGCCGCCGATCCGCGTGGTCTGGCGCTGGTCCGGCTGTCCCGCGCCATCGTCGCCGATCACGGCAAGCTGTCGGACGCCGACCTGCACGCCGCCCGCGCCGGGGGCCTGAACGACGGCGAGATTCTGGAGGTTCTGGCGAACGTCGTCCTGAACATCCTGACCAACTACGCCAACCACATCGCCGAAACGACCATCGATTTCCCGGCGGCCCGCCCGCTGTCGGCCTGATCGCCGCCGCTGCGATCCCCGCAAGAAAGACTCACATCATGCCCGTGACCACTCTGTCCGTTTTGCGCCACGCCGCGCTGGTTGGTTTGACCGTCGCCGGTCTGGCGGTCGCCGTCGCGCCGTCGCCCAGCTTCGCCTATGACCCGGCCTCGACCGCGACGATCAACATCGACAAGAACACGCTGATCCTGCGCGGTTACGACGCCGTCGCCTATCAGACCCAGAACAAGGCGATGAAGGGGATGGCTCAATATTCGGCCAGCCACAACGGCGCGACCTATCAGTTCGTCTCGGCGGCCAACCGCGATCTGTTCAAGGCCAACCCGGCGAAATACGAACCGGCCTATGGCGGCTTCTGCGCCATGGGCGTGGCCCTGGAAAAGAAGCTGGACGGCGACCCCGAACTGTTCCGGGTGGTGGACGGCAAGCTGTTCCTGAACGTCAACGCCGATGTTCAAAAGGCGTGGAGCCGCGACGTTCCCGGCAACATCGCCAAGGCCGAAACCAATTGGCCCGACATCAAGGCCAAGGCCCCGAAGGATCTGAACTGAGGCGATCAACGGTCGGCGGCGGGCGGGCGTTGATCCCGCCTGCCCCGGCCTTGTTTCCAAAGACCCGAGCGTCTTTCGATTGAAAGGGATCCATCATGAATCGTCGCGATTTCCAACTGGCGCTGGCGGTGTCGATCGCCAGCACGCTCGCCCTCGCCGCGCTGCCGTCGCAGGCGGGAACCAACAGCGGCAAAGAAAAATGCTACGGCGTCTCGCTGGCCGGTCAGAATGATTGCGCCACGCCGGGCACAAGCTGCGCCGGAACCTCGAAGGTCGATTACCAGGGCGACGCCTGGAAGCTGACGCCGAAAGGGAGCTGCACCAGCATCACCACGCCCTTTGGGCCGGGATCGCTGGATCCCGTGAAGCGTCCCACCTGACTCAGACGCCAGCCAGGGGACTCGTCATGACCGCTCTCACCGGCCTGACCCACGCCGCCGCAAGGCTCGCGCGGATTCCCGACGCGGCGCTGCTGCTGGCGGCCCGTCTGTTTCCGGCGGCGCTGTTCTGGCAATCGGGCCGCACCAAGATGGCGGGGTGGCGGCTGTCGGACAACGCCCTGTTCCTGTTTGAAGACGAGTATCGCTTGCCGCTGATCGACCCGGCCGTCGCCGCGCATCTGGCGGCGTTGGCCGAACATCTGTTTCCCCTGCTGCTGGTGGCCGGTTTCGCCACCCGCCTGTCGGCGTTGGCGCTGCTGACGATGACCGCCGTCATCCAACTGTTCGTCTATCCGGCGGCTTGGCCGACTCACGGCGTGTGGGCGACCTGCTTTCTGTTGCTGATCGCGCGCGGGGCCGGTTCCTGGTCGTTGGACGCGGCGCTGGCCCGTCGGTTCGGCGGACGCTGAACCTTCCGGTTTGGCTCCGCCGCGTTCTGAAACACACACCCGTCACAAAATCGTCTGGAAAACACGGCGGATGGCGGATCGCTGCTTGACGCAACACATCCGCCTGCGGAATTATTTCGTGAGCAGGAGGCGACCGATCCGGTCGTCTCCCCCGCTCATGAAAGGAGCATCATCATGCCGACCCTGTGGACGGCCTTGCGGAGTCGCTGGCTCGATTCCGACGGCGGCGCCGGGATGGATCGTTTGGTTGGATTTGACCGTCTGAACGACCATCTGCGGCGCGACATCGGGCTGCCCCGCGAAGACCAGCGGTTCCAGACCCCCACGCCGATCCGCGACCGCAGCCTGACCGACGCGCGGAGCTTTTTGGCGTTGCAAGCGCAGCGCTGAGCGGCGATACCCGATCCGCCGACGCCGCTTGCGCGCCGGCCCTCACATCAACCCTCAATTCTGTTCAACCCTTGGAGAACCACGATGAAAACCGTCGTACCCGCCACTTGGACTTGCCGAACCGCCGGTCCGGCCAATCACGCCGCAACGCCAAATCGCCAATATCACGCCGCCCCCGAACCTTTGAGCGAACGCGACTTTCGGACATCGAGAGGATCCTATGAGTGTTTTTCTGGGCTTTTGCGGCCATCGTCTCTTCGTTGAACACGCCCTTTGGGCATCGCCGACCGGGTCGTTCGACCTGCGGCGGGAAAACGGGGAAGTCATCCTATGGCTTGGACGTTTGAACGTCATCTACACACCGGCCCGTTGGGGACCACCGTCGCGCTCCGCGTAGCGCTGGACATGGCGGGGGCGATCTGATGCCGAACCGTGTTCGTCATGACGAGGTCGCCACCGTCGTCCAGGTGCTTGAGGCGTTCCGCAAGCTCGACCCCGACCTGCCGATTCAATACGCGTTGAGTTTCATGACCATCGCGCAGAGCGACGGCATTTCCATCGGCGAGCTGGCGGAACGTTTGGCCATCGCCCAATCCTCGGCCTCGCGCAACGTCGCCGCGCTCAGCCGCTGGCACAGCTTCGGCAAGGCCGGGCTGGATCTGGTCCAGGCGCAGGAAGACCCGCGCGAACGCCGCCGCAAGATCGTGACGCTGACCGACCAGGGTCGCGCCTTTCTGGCGGAACTGCGCGCCATCGTGAACCCGCCGGACAACCGCCGGGCCGTCGCCGTCAAATCCGCTTGATGGCCGTATAGTTTTAAGCGGTGGGGACCAGCGCCCGCCGCAGCATCGTCGCCAGCGTGCGCACGGCCAACTCCTGACGCTCCAAACCCATGCCGCGCCGCCCCGGAACCGCCTGCGCCTGTCCGGGCAGCAAGGGCATGTGGAAAAAGCCCATCGGCACGTCCAGGTTGGCGCGGTCGATGGCGTGGCGGGCGCGGTAGAACAGGTGGTTGCCGAGAAAGCCCCCGGCAAAATCGCTGAAGGTCACGGGAACCCCGGCCATCGCCAATTCCCGCATCACGCGCGGCAGCGGCAGGGTGGAGCCGTAGGCGGTCGGCCCGTCGGCGAGGATGGGCTGGTCGAGGCGGATGCTTCCCGCCGCGTCGGCCTGTTCGCTTTCGTCGCGGTTCCAGGCCAGCCGCTCGATCTGGACGCTGTCGCTGCGCGCCGACGCGGCGAAACACAGGGCGGCCAGCGGGCGATGCTCGTTCAACAGGGCGACGAAGGCGTCGCCGCAGGCGTCATAGACGGGGGGCAACAGGGCGGCGGCCACCCCCGGCTCCCCGGCCAGCCGGTCCATCAGGATGGCGGTCGGATCGACCGCGTCATCGTTCATGGGCTGGAAGCCGGTGAGCAGGATCGGGGGCGTCATCGCGCGGGTCTTTCCCCTTATGGCCGCAGCAGGCCGATGATGTCCTTGACGTCGTTCAGGTTCTTTTCCGCGATGGCGGCGGCGCGCTCGCCGCCCTGGCGCAGCAGCCGGTCGATTTCGCCCTTGTCGGACAGAAGCTCTTTCATCCGGGTGGTCATCGGCGCCAGCTTGGCGACCGACAGATCGACCAGCGCCGCCTTGAAGCCGGAGAACTGGGCGCCGGCGAATTGGGCCAGCGTCTGTTCGCGGGTCTGGCTGGACAGCGCCGAATAGATGGTGACGAGGTTGTCGGCCTCGGGCCGGGTTTCCAGTTCGGTCACGGTTTCGGGCAGGGGTTCCGGGTCGGTCTTGGCCTTGCGGATCTTCTGGGCGATGGTGTCGGCGTCGTCGGTCATGTTGATGCGCGAATATTCGGATTCGTCCGACTTCGACATCTTCTTTTTGCCGTCGCGCAGGCTCATCACGCGGGTGGCTTCGCCCAGGATCTGCGGCTCGGGCTGCGGGAAAAAATCGGTCTCATAGCGGCGGTTGAAGGCCCCGGCGATGTCGCGGGCCAGCTCCAGATGCTGCTTCTGGTCCTCGCCGACCGGCACATGGGTCGCCTTGTACAGCAGGATGTCTGCGGCCATCAGGGTGGGGTAGGCGTACAGGCCCAGATTGGCCATGTCCTTTTGCTTGCCCGCCTTTTCCTTGAACTGGGTCATCCGGTTCAGCCAGCCGAGCGGCGTGTGGCAGGACAGGATCCAGCCCAGCTCGGCGTGCGCCGAGACATAGGATTGGTTGAACAGGATGTTCTTGTCCGGGTCGATGCCGGCGGCGATGTAGGCCGCCGTGACCTCGCGGATGTTGTTGCGCAGAACCTCGGGGTCCTGGTCGATGGTCAGGGCGTGCAGATCGACGACGCAGAAAATGCATTCGTAGCTGTTCTGCAACTCCACCCAATTGCGCAGCGCCCCCAGATAGTTGCCGAGGTGAAGCTGCCGGGTCGGCTGCATGCCGGAGAAAATGCGGTTCACGGGTGGTCTCGCTCGAAAACTCTGGGAGGCCGACGTTATCGCCCTCTGCGGTCCGGTGGTCAAGGCGCGGCGCGAAAATGGGGGCGGTTCGCGGGTGTGACGGCGCAGGATTTGGCAACCGGGGGATGCGTTGTTTCGGTTGTGCAGCACACCGTCGTGTGCTACCGCCAATCCGTGTGGTCGGGAGGGGGCGGACTGGCCGCCCCCGCCACACGAAGAAGGAATCGGGGATGAAAGAGATCCTCACCCTTCTGGTCCTGATCCTGGAAGTCATCAAGCGTCTGCTTGACCTTCTCGGCTAAGGACCGGACCGGGGGGACGGTGGTGACAGCCACCGTCCCCTTGATCCCGAAGATAAGACGACGCCCGCTTGACCGCAAGAGGGGGACGCCGCCAAACGCACGAAAAGATTGCAGAGACCCAGACGTCAGGCCGCCGCGCGGCGGCGTTCGATGGCGTCCCACAGCAGGGATTCCAACTGAACGCCATCCAGGCGGTTGATCTCCTGGATGCCGGTGGGGGAGGTGACGTTGATCTCCGTCATGTAATCGCCGATCACGTCGATGCCGACGAAGACCAACCCCTTTTCACGCAAGACCGGGCCGATGGCGGCGCACATGGCGCGCTCGCGCTCGGTCAGTTCGGTTTTCTTGGCGCTGCCCCCGGCGTGGAAGTTGGCGCGCGCCTCGCCAGCCTGCGGCATGCGGCTGACCGCGCCCGCCGGTTCGCCGTCAATCAGGATGATGCGCTTGTCGCCCTGGCGGATTTCCGGCAGGTAGCGTTGGACGATCACCGGCTCGCGGTACAACTGCGTGAACATCTCCAGCAGGGAGCCGAGATTTTCGTCATCCGCCTTCAGGTGGAAGACCCCGGCCCCGCCGTTGCCGAACAGCGGCTTGACGATGATGTCCTTGTGCTCGGCCCGGAAATCCAGGATCGCCTGCTTGTCGCTGGTGATGAGCGTCGGCGGCATCAGATCGGGGAAGCGGGTGATGAACAGCTTTTCCGGGGCGTTGCGGACCTCCGCCGGGTCGTTCAGCACCAGAACCTTGGGCTGCACATGCTCCAGCAGATGGGTCGAGGTGATGTAGGCCATGTCGAAGGGCGGATCCTGGCGCAGCAGGATGACGTCCAGCGTGGACAGGTCGGTCATCACCGGCTCGCCCAGCGTGTAATGCGCGCCGCGCTGGCGGGCGACGGTCAGTTCGCGGACGCGGGCGGTCAGGCGGTTGCCGGTCAGGATCAGGTCGCGCGGGTGGTAGTGGTACAGGCGATGGCCGCGCTTTTGCGCCTCAAGCGCCATCATGAAGCTGGAATCGGTGTCGATGTTGATCGACTCGATGGGATCCATCTGGAACGCAACGGCAAGGCTCATGGCGACGTCTCCGGCCTTCAAACGGCCCTAGGGATTGCTTGGTCGGTTGGTTCGGGTGTTCGGCGCGAAAGACCTGTTCAGTTCAAACGCTTTTTCAAGGTCTGGATCAGCGAGGCGGTTTGGTGACGCTGGTGCTCGTCGCCGCTCAGCGCCATGAAGGTTTCCAGCGCGGTGATGGCGTCGGCCAGCTTGCCGGTGTGGGCTTCCAGCAGGCCGGTTTCCCGCCACAGGGCCGGTTCATGCGGGGCGAACAGGCGCATGCCCTCCAGAATCTCCAGCGCCTTGGGGATGTCGTGGGCCGACAGGTGGCGCAGCTTGATGTTGTTTTGCAGGCGCAGCAGCACGTCGCGGTTGGCCACCGGCTGGTAATGGTCGGGCGACAGCTCGGCGGCGCTGCCCGCCGTGGCCTTCAGCAGGTCGCGCAGATCGACGACGCTGCGGACCTGCCCCTCGTTGAACGGGTCGATGATGGCGCGGGCCGATCCCAGATCGACGCGGACCAGGAAATGGCCGGGAAAATTCAGCCCGACGATGGACCAGCCCTGCGAGCGCGCCGCGTGCATGTAAAGGATGCCCAGCGCCACCGGCAGGCCGCGCCGCCGGTCGATCACCCGCATCATGTTGGCGTTTTGCAGATCATCGTAGGTGTCGTGATCGCCGGAATAGCCGTGGCGCTCGCCAATCACCTGATGCAGCAGGGCGATGCGGGCCTCCAGGCTGTCGGCCTCCCGAAAGGCGTCGTCAACCCGTTCGGCCAGATCGGCGACGATGGCCTGGATGTGGCGGCGGTAGCCGGTGAGGTCGGCGGTGGACACGTCCAGCGCCGCGAGCGCCAGGGCGGCTTCGGCCAGATTGATGGCGTCGTCGGGTTGGTCGCCGATCTGGCGCAGGATCTCGCGGGCTTCGGCGTGGCTGGTCAAAGGCCTGTCCTTCTGTCCTTCCAAGGGGGAGGGGGCTGTCTCTGTCCCGTGGTCAGAGTCGCCACGCGTCGATCAGGTGGCGGGGCCAGGACCAAGGCGTAACGAGCATCACGTCGAAGCGCAAGACATAGCCCGCATATTGCGGGTTGGCCGCCAGATAGACATGCGCGGCGCGGGCCAACCGACCGCGCTGGCGGGCGTTGACCGCCTCGTTGGCGGAATCCCAGTCGCGGCGCGCCTTCACCTCGACCATGGCGATGGTCTGGCCGCGCCGGGCCACGATGTCGATTTCGCCCAGCGGCGTGCGCAGCCGGTTGGCGAGAATGCGGTAGCCCTTCAGGCGCAAGGCCCAGCGGCAAAGGCCCTCGGCGAAGCGCCCGAAACTCTCGGCGTGTCGGCGCATCGCATCGGGGTCAGACATGGCCTTTTCCCTCGTCCCGCGCCAGCTCCAGGGCGCGGGCGTAGACGGCGCGTTTGGGTTGGCCGGTGCGGGCGGCGACGTCCGCCGCCGCGTCGCGCACCGACAGCCGGGTCAGCGTTTCGCGCAGCAGGCTGTCCACGTCGGCTTCGCTGGGGGTGGCCTCTTCGCCGGGCGGGCCGATGACCAGAACCACCTCGCCCTTGGGCGGACCGGCCTCGGCGTAATGGGCGGCCAGTTCGGGCAGAGTGCCGCGCCGCACCTCTTCGTAGAATTTGGTCAGTTCGCGGGCGACGGCGGCCTCGCGCGGCCCCAGAATCTCGGCCAGATCGGCCAGCGATTCCGGCAGGCGCTGCGGCGATTCAAAGAAGACCAGGGTGGCGGGAACGCCCTTCAACTCGCCAGCGGTGGCCCGGCGCGCGCTGCTCTTGTTCGGCAGGAACCCGGCGAACAGGAAGCGGTCGGTCGGCAGGCCGGACAGCACCAGCGCCACCAGCGGGGCCGAGGCGCCGGGCAGGGTCGTGACGGCCACCCCCGCCGCGACGCATTCGCGCACCAGCTTGTAGCCAGGGTCGGAAACCAGCGGCGTTCCCGCGTCGGTGACGAGCGCGATGGAGTCGCCCGCCTTCATCCGCTCGATCAAAATCGGGCGCATTTTGGCGGCGTTGTGCTCGTGGTAGGAGACGAAGGGCGTGTGAATGCCGTGCATCCCCATCAGCTTCGCCGTCACGCGGGTGTCTTCGCAGGCGATGGCTGTGGCGCGGGTCAGGGTGTCGAGGGCGCGCAGGGTGATGTCGGCGGCGTTCCCGATGGGGGTCGCCACGACATACAGACCGGGCGCGAGTTTACTTACGGACTCCGTGCCGCTACCTTGGCCTTCGGTTTGAGCCGTAGCGGATGTGGAGACAATCGGTGGCACGCTTGGCAACAGCTTTCTCACTGGGTCTGAAACGTCACGGCGTGGCGGCCTTGCTGATCGCCGGCGGTTTGTCGGCGTGCTCGACTGTAACGGCCCCGCCGCCCGTGGCACAAGGGCCGCAACCGGGCGCCACCTCGGCGTCGGCGTCGGGATCGTCCGCCGACGCGTCGGAAACGGTCAAGGTGGCGCTGCTGTTGCCGTTGACCGGGCCAAGCGCCGGCATTGGTCAGTCAATGCTCGACGCGGCGCAGCTCGCTTTGTTCGACATGGCGGGCGACCGTTTCGAGCTGTTGCCCCGCGACACCAAGGGCAGCCCCGCCGGAGCCGCCGAGGCGGCGCGACAGGCGCTGGCCGAAGGCGCGCGCCTCATCCTCGGCCCGCTCTTCGCGGCGGAGGTCGCGGCGGTCAAGCCGGTGGCGCAGAACGCCGGGGTTGACGTGCTGGCCTTCACCAACGATTGGACCCAGGCCGGAAACGGCGCCTTCGTGATGGGCTTCGTTCCCGCCGATCAGGTTGGGCGGGTCGCGGGCTTCGCCAAATCGCGCGGCGTCAGCCGTTTCGTCGTGCTGGCTCCGCGCACCCCCTATGGTGACGCCGTGGTCAGCGCCATGCAGGGCGCGACCGAGCGGTTGGGGGCGGTGGCGCAGGTCGAGCGCTACGACGCCGCCGTCACCGATCTGTCGGGTCCGGCCAAGCAGGTGGCGCAGGGCGTGGGTCAGCCGCAAGCGGTTCTGTTGGCCGAGGGCGGCAACCGCGCCCAAGGGCTGGCCGCCGCGCTGGCGGCGAACGGCGTGTCGCCGCAGCAGGTCAAATTCCTCGGCACCGGCCTGTGGGACGACGCGCAGCAGGGAACGGCGGCGCTGGGCCAGGAACCGGCGCTGGTCGGCGGCTGGTACGCCGCCCCGACGCCGCAGGCGCGCGCCGCCTTCGAGTCGAAATTCGAGCAGACCTATGGCCGCAAGCCGCCGCGCATCGCCACGCTGGCCTATGACGCGACGTCGGTCGCCGCCGTGCTGAGCCGCGCGGGCGGGGCGATGGACCGCAAGGCGATGACCAACCCGAGTGGGTTCGAGGGGCTGGACGGTCTGTTCCGCCTGCGCGCCAATGGTTTGGTGGAGCGTGGCTTGGCGGTTTTGGAGGTCGCGCCCACCGGCGCCCGCGTGGTGGACGCGGCCCCGCCGAGTTTTGACGTTCTGGGGCAGTGAGGGGCGGGTTTCTCACAATCTCGCCGCCGCAACCTTTTCCCCCTCCCTAACCCTCCCCCGCTTTGCGGGAGAGGGAACTCTGCAGAACCCCGACAAAACAGAACCCTGACAAAGCTCCGGCCCCCTCTCCCGCAACGCGGGGGAGGGATGGGGAGGGGGCCGCGACGCCGACGCTTTACCGCCGGGCCAGCGACGCCAATTGAAACAGCACCCGCGCGCAGATGGTTTCGTCGGGCATGTGGGTCTTTTTGCAATCGGCCTCGGCGTCCACCAGCCGTTCCAGCGCCTGACGGACGAGGTTGGGCGACCAGCGGCGGGTCTGGGCGATCAGGCGGGATTTCAGCTTGAAAAACACCGGCGGGCGGATCGACTCGACGGCGGCCTCGGCGGATTTGCCCGCCGCAATCTGGCCGCCGATCAGATGCAGCCGCTGGAAATGCCGCTGCGCCCCGCGCAAAATCGGCACCGGCGAGGTTCCTTCGGCGAACAGCCGGGCCAGCGAGCGGTCGAGCGTGGTGAAGTCGCCCTCCGCCGCCGCCCAAATGGGTTCGTCCATCGACAGGGCGGCGCTGTCGCCGACGCAGGCCTGGACGTCCTCCAGCCGGACACGCTTGGCCTCGCCGATGTAGATCGCCAGCTTTTCGACCTCGCCGCGCGCCACCATGCGGTCGCCGACCAGATGGGCGCTGAGAAATTCCAGTGCGTCGGGGTCGGCGCTCAGGCCATGGCCGTGCAGCAGGTCGGCGATGACCCGGCCCAGCGAGGCTTCATCCTCGACGTAACAGGGAATGGCGACGCCGCCCTCGGCCCCCTCGAACAGCAGGCGCAGTTTGGACCGGGCGCCGAGATCGCTCGACTCGACGACGATGAGACTGTCGCCGAGGGGCAACGGATCGAAAAAGGCGGCGAAGGCGGCGGTGGCGTTGTCTTCGGCCTCGCGCACCCGGATCAGGCGGCGCCCGCCGGTGAAAGACAGGGCGGCGGCCTCGTCCACCAGCCGGGCCGGATCGTCGGCAAGCGCCCGCCCGGTGAATTCAGCGACGCGGAAGGGATCGGACAGATCGGCGACGATCTTGCGGCCCAATTGCTGGGCGCGGTCACGCACCAGCCCGCCATCGGGGCCATAAAGCAACACAGCCCGGACCTTGGGGTCCGGGTTGCGCAGAAAACCATCAATCGCCCTGGCTTGCAGCTTCACAAACGGGGTCCTTGTGCCGAGATTTTCGGCGCTTCCGACCGGCCGCGCAGGCGGACGCGCTTACGGTTGACGGCCAAGATGCATGGCGATGCGGGTGGTGATGTCGTTCGAGATGTCCAGCAACGCCCGATCATAGGCGTTTTCGACCGTCAACACGCCCGCGTAATGCTGCTCAAGAACATTGTAGCTGATGATCGTCCGGGAGTTGGATTTGAACACCACCGCGCCGTTGGTGGTGTCGATCAGCCGGTAGGGCGCCATCACGTTGAGCTGGGCGCGCACCGCCGAGGCGTCTTTCTGCAAGGCCAGCTTTTGTTCGCTGGCGGTCAGGGAAATCTCCAGACGGTAGCGTGTGCTGCTGGGCCGACTCGACGGATAGAAACGGTCGATCAGCAGGTTGCGCAGCTTTTGCCCTTCCCGGTCGGCGATTGGGCCGATGTCGACCTCGCTCAGCTTTTCCGTCGCCCCCGCCCCATAGCTCTTGTCGCCGTACAGCGGCTGGAAACCACAGGCGGACAGGAGGACAAGGGCAAAAGCCAGCAGCCCGCCCTTGAGGGCGGGCGCCAAGGCGCGGCGGAAAGCGCTGAGGTCAGACGACGACATTGATCACCCGGTTCGGGACGACGATGACTTTGCGGACGGGCTTGCCCTCCAACGCACGTTGCACGTTGGCGTCCGCCAGAGCAACCTGTTCGGCGGCGTCCTTGGCCATGTCGCGCGGCAGCTCCAGCGTGGCGCGCAGCTTGCCGTTGACCTGAACGGCCATGGTGACGCTGTCTTCCACCACCAAAGCGGGGTCGGCCTCGGGCCAAGGTTGATCGGTCAGCAGGCCGCTGTGACCCAGCTCGATCCACAGCTCTTCGGCCAGATGCGGCATCATCGGGCCGATCAGGCGGACGACCGACTCGAAGCCCTCGCGCAGCGCCCAGGCTTCGCCCTCGCCGCTGCCGTCCAACTCGCCAAGGGTGTTGGACAGTTCACGAACGCGGGCGACCGCCTTGTTGAAGCGGAACTTGTCGAGATCCTCCGACATTCCGGCGATAGTCTTATGGACCAGGCGGCGGGCGGCTTCGGCCTTGGGGCTGAAGGCGGCGGGCTTGGGCGATCCGGCGGCGGGCAGGGCGACCGGCGTCTCGGTCATCATCCGCCACAGGCGGTTGATGTAACGCCACGCCCCGTCAATGCCGGATTCGGTCCATTCCAGATCGCGTTCCGGCGGGCTGTCGGACAGCATGAACAGGCGGGCGGCGTCGGCGCCGTAGGTGCCGATGATGTGCGCCGGGTCCACCACGTTCTTCTTGGACTTCGACATCTTTTCGACGCGGCCAACATTGACCGGGGCCTTGCTGTCAGCGCGGACCCACTGGCCCGCGTCGTCCTTTTCCAGATCGGTCGGGGCGAGCCAGGCGCCGCTGTCGGCGTCCTTGTAGGTCTCGTGGTTGACCATGCCCTGGGTGAACAGGCCGGTGAACGGCTCGTCCAGGTTCAGATAACCACAAGTCTTCAGGGCGCGGGTCCAGAAGCGCGAATAGAGCAGATGGAGGACCGCGTGCTCGATGCCGCCGATGTACTGGTCAACGCCCAGCCAGTAATCCACCGACTCGCGGGTGAAGGCGGTCGAGTCTTCCTTGGGCGAGCAGAAGCGGGCGAAATACCACGACGACTCGATGAAGGTGTCGAAGGTGTCGGTTTCGCGCAGCGCCGGTTTGCCGCAGTCGGGGCAGGTCGTGTGCTTCCAACTCGGGTGATGGGCCAGCGGGTTGCCCGGCTTGTCGAAGGTCACGTCTTCGGGCAGCACGACCGGCAACTGGTCGGCGGGAACCGGGACGATGCCGCAAGAGTCGCAATGGATGACCGGGATCGGGCAACCCCAATAGCGCTGGCGCGACACGCCCCAGTCGCGCAGACGGTACTGGGTGGTGCGTTCGCCTTGCCCCGCCTCTTCCAGCTTTTTGCCGACCTCCTGCTTGCCCGACTCGGTGTCGAGTCCGTCAAGGAAGCGCGAGTTGCGCAGCAGGCCGGGGCCGGTGTAGGCCTCGGTCCCCACCGTGAAGGTCGCCGGATCGGCGTCGGCGGGAACGACCACCGGCAGCACCGGCAGGCAGTATTTGCGGGCGAAGTCCAGATCGCGCTGGTCATGGGCCGGGCAGGCGAAGATCGCGCCCGTGCCGTACTCCATCAGCACGAAGTTGGCGACGTAAACCGGCAGCTCCAAGCCCGAGTCGAAGGGATGAACGACCTTCAGGCCGGTGTCGAAACCGCGTTTTTCCGCCGTTTCGATGGCTTCCTCGCTGGTGCCCAGCCGGTTGCATTCGGCGATGAATTCGGCGAGTTCCGGGTTTGACGCGGCCAATTCGGCGGCCAGCGGGTGATTCGGCGAAATCGCGGCGAAGGAGGCGCCGAACAGCGTGTCGGGCCGTGTGGTGAACACCTCCAGCGTGTCGGCGCGGTCCTTCAGCGCGAAGCGGAAGCGCACGCCGGTCGATTTGCCGATCCAGTTTTCCTGCATGATGCGGACGCGCTCGGGCCAGCGGTCCAGCGTTTCCAGGCCCTTCAGCAGATCCTCGGCGAAGGCGGTGATTTTCAGGAACCATTGGGACAGCTTGCGCTTTTCGACCAGCGCGCCGGTGCGCCAGCCGCGCCCGTCGATCACCTGTTCGTTGGCCAGCACGGTGTTGTCCACCGGATCCCAATTGACCCAGCTTTCCTTGCGGTAGGCGAGGCCCGCCTTCAGGAAATCCAGGAACATTTTCTGCTCGTGGCGGTAATACTCCACGTCGCAGGTGGCGATCTCGCGGTCCCAGTCGATGGACAGGCCCATCGTCTTCAACTGGCTGCGCATGGTCGCGATGTTCTCGCGGGTCCAGGTCGCCGGGTGGGTCTTCTTCTCAAGCGCGGCGTTTTCGGCGGGCAGGCCGAAGGCGTCCCATCCCATCGGGTGCAGGACGTTGAAGCCCTTGGCCCGTTTGAAACGGGCGATCACGTCGCCGATGGTGTAGTTGCGGACATGGCCCATGTGGATGCGCCCCGACGGATAGGGGAACATCTCCAACACATAGTATTTCGGACGGGACGCGTCCTCACGCGCGGTGAAGCAGCCTTGGCTCTCCCACGCGTTCTGCCACTTCGCTTCGGTTTCCTTGACATTGTAACGCGACATGAGGAGGACGCCGTTTCCCGTTGAATCGATCAGCTTTGCGGAGACAGAAGTGGGGGGCGTGCCGGTCACGCCCCGCCGGTCCCAACTCTTTAACGCGCGGGGTCTTTAACGCGCGGCGGCTTGCGCGGCGACGCGCAACTGGCGGGCGCGGGTCAGCACGGCGTCTTCCAGCGTGCCGGCGGTTTCCGCGCCAACGTTGCTGTCACGCCAGTCGGCCCCGTTGCGCTGCTGCTTGAACACCGACACCCGCACGCCGTCGGCGCGCAGTTGCTTGTCCAGGATGTAGAGGTTGACCTTGAAACGCTCGTTCGGCGTTTCCGGCGACGTGTACCAGTCGGTCAGGATGACGCCGCCGAACGGATCGGCCGACGCGATGGGCATGAAGGACAGCGTGTCGAGCGAGGCGCGCCACAGGAAGCTGTTGACGCCAAGACCGTTGGCGTTGTCCTGGTCGCCGCTGCCGCGCTTGTTTTTGCCGAACAGATTGAAGCCACCCTCGGTGCCGAGGATGCTGCCGAACTTGTAGTCCTGCCTCTTCGTCTGTTCTTCCATGGTCTCGGTCTTGCCGCCCCAATCGGCGCAGCCTGCGACCGTCACGGACGCCGCGAGCAGAACGGGGACAAGGCGAAAAGCGGTCAAGCGGCGCATGGTCGGGAACCCGGATCAAGAAAGAAGGGCGCCGCGCGTGAGTCACGCGCGGAATGCCGCTGAAAAGACCATAAATGGACGGCCCCGCGCAACAGCGGAAGCGGGGCTTCGCAGTTGCGGAACAACCAAGTCACAGACGGTCATCACCCGTTGTTAGTGTGCTCCGTGCGACACACTGTCCCTTCAATGCAGCATTCGTCTCGATTTGCCGCTTGCTGGGTTGGGCCGGGGTGCGTACCTAGGTCACAGCCAGGACGTCAACCAGGCTGAAACATCTGCTGCCAGGATGGAGGCAACAATTATGAACCGTTATCTGCTCGCCGGCTCCGCCGCCGTCGCTCTCGTGGTCGGCGCCAGCGCCGCCAACGCCCAGACCAAGTTTGATCTGAAGATCGGTGGCGACGCCTACTTCGAAGCTGGCTTCGTGTCGCAAGACAACGACACCGGCCTGCGTTCGACCGAATTCGCGAACCGGATGCGCATCACCGTCATCCCGTCCGCCAAGGCCGACAACGGCCTGGAATACGGCGCCCGTCTGCGCTTCCGCGCTGCTGGCAACGGCACGAACAACAACGTGACGGCTGACCGCGCGTTCATCTTCGCGCAGGGCAGCTTCGGTCAGGTTCGTCTCGGCTCGACCAACGAGTTCAACGACGACACCGCCGTCTCGACCCCGATCGATTACCTGCCGCTCGGTCTCTATGACCGCGTGACCGCGTACATCGGTGCCAGCAACGGCGCGAGCACCACCATCAACGGCCGCTACGCCGGCGCCGACATCGGCAGCAACGGCGGCGTCGCGCAGACCGTCAACGGCGGCAACAGCCTGGTGTGGGCCACGCTCGATCCGATGGGCGGCAACTCGACCAAGGTCGTGTACTACTCGCCGCGCTTCTCGGGCTTGCAGCTCGGCGCCGCCTACACCCCGCGTTCGGACAGCTACTACACCGACGTGAACCGCGTGAAGAACGTCACCACGGCGGCCGCCCAGGCTTCGGGCGCCTACCAGGACGTCTTCGAAATCGGCGCCAACTTCAGCGACACCTTCGGTGGCGTGACGGTCAAGGGCAGCGCGGCCTACACCGGCGGCACGACCTCGAAGAGCGGCAACGCGGCTGACAGCTTCAAGAACCTGAGCGCTTGGCAGGCTGGCGCGCAGATCGGCTACGCCGGTTTCGTGCTCGGCGGCGGCTATGTCGACTTCGGCAAGTCGGGCCAGAACACCCGTTACACCTACACCGGCGACGTGTCCAACTGGACCGTCGGCGTGCAGTACACCGCTGGCCCGATCGTCGTCGGCGCCAACTACAAGCACGGCGAAGATCCCGGCTCGACCATCCTGGCTGGCAAGCGCAAGCTGGACGTCTACGAGTTGGGCACCAGCTACACCGTCGCCCCGGGTCTGGCTCTCCAGGCTCAGTACGACTACTTCACGGCTAAGAGCGACAAGGTCAACACCGTTGTCACCGGCGACGATGACGACAAGGGCCATGTCGTGATCCTGCGTTCGGTCTTGGCGTTCTAATCAACGCTTCGTCCGTTTGCTGAAGAAGGGCGGTGACGTTTGTCACCGCCTTTTTTCTTGTCCAAATGTCGTCTTGTCCAAACACGGTCCGCCTCAATTCGTGACGCATCGCACAAATTGCGAGCAGCGATGCGCCAAATTTGCATGCAGATGAGCAAATGAAAGCAAATACAACAGCTTAATCCTGTGTCTTTGATGTCACGCTGTGATGACGCTCGTGTTTCAAGGTTGTTTTGGTGCTTGCCGAGGCAAACGCGAAGAGGGTATCTCCAAAGGACCAGGAAAACCGCTCAGCCCCGGAACAGGGGCGACTGCCATAAGGATGGACAATCCATGAAGCGTTCTCTCGTCATCGGCTGCGCCGCAGTTGCCCTCGCCGCTGGTTGCGGCTCCGCCTCCGCCCAGTCGAAGACCAAGTTCGACATTCTGGTCGGCGGCGACGCCTTCTTCCAGGCCGGTTACACCGACCAGAAGAACGACGGCAACCTGCGCAAGACCGAATTCTCGAACCGTATG
This sequence comes from Azospirillum cavernae, assembly GCF_003590795.1. GTDB lineage: Bacteria > Pseudomonadota > Alphaproteobacteria > Azospirillales > Azospirillaceae > Azospirillum > Azospirillum cavernae. The sequence continues at coordinate 735,780 of NZ_QYUL01000002.1, read as the reverse complement.
CGTTTGAAGTTCACGCCGACCGCCAAGGCCGACAACGGTCTGGAATACGGCGCGCGTCTGCGCATCCGCACTTCCGGCCCCAGCAACACCGTCACCGCCGACCGCGCGTACATCTTCGCCAACGGCAGCTTCGGCACGGTCCAGGCCGGCACGATCAACGGCCTGTCGGACGAATCCGGCGTCATCGGCCCGAACGTCGACGGCATCTCGGGTTCGCCGGACGGCTTCTGGTCGACCTTCTACAACGGCTCGATGCCCTACGTCATGGGCGCGCTGCGCACCCTCGAGTCGGGTGACAACGCCACCAAGCTCGTTTACCTGACCCCGAGCTTCTCGGGCTTCCAGCTCGGCGCCGCCTACGCTCCGAAGTACAGCGACACCGCCACCTCGGTGAACCGCGTCAAGGGCAGCAAGATCTACTCTGACGTCGCTGAAGTCCAGGCCTACTACAAGGGCACGGTCGGCGCCGTTGGCCTCGAAGGCAGCGTGGCCTATCAGTTCGCCGACGCCGAAGCGGCCACGACCAAGGATCTCAGCTCGATCCACGCTGGCCTGAACGTCAGCTATGGCGCTTTGGTCATTGGCGGCAGCTACGCCAACAGCGGCAAGTCCGGCTACACCAAGTCCTCGCGCGGTGTTGACAACCAGCAGGTCTGGATCCTGGGCGCCCAGTACACCGTCGGCCCGGTCATCCTGGCCGCGACCTACACCGATGGCCGTGGCGCCACGGGCCAGTTGGCTTCGACCGTCGCCGACAACGCCCGCGCCAAGCTGTACCAGGTCGGCGCGACCTACACGATCGCTCCCGGCCTGACCACGGGTCTGGAATACAGCTACTTTGACAACAAGGTTGGCACTGCCGCTAAGGACAAGGCCAACATGTTCCTGATCGACACCCGTCTGTCGTTCTAATCGAACGCATTCTGGCAGCAAACGAGGGCGGCGGAGAAATCCGCCGCCTTTTTTTTCGTTTGGATGATTGCTCAGGGTTTGTGCGCGCCCAAGGAATCCGTGTCGCACATCATCAACATGGCGGAATCGGTCATCGGCGCCCAGACCAGCAGCAGGCGTCGTTTGTCCTTGTCGGCCAGATAGGTGACGATGTCCGGGTTGGGGGCGCTTTTGGCGGTGAATTGACCGAGCAGATAGCCGTTCTGCTCAAAGGCGGCCATTGTGCCGCCAAAAATGCGGTCCAATCGCTCCTGATCGCCTTTGGCGATTTCCCAACCGAATTGTTCCTGGCGAGTGCAGCGGCGGTTGGCGTCGGCGGCGATTTTGTCGAGAATGCCTCGGAAGGTGCCGTCGTCCTGAAGAGGAAAGGGCTGATCGGCGAAGGGAATCTGCGCCATCGGTGATCCCGGCATGGTGCGCGGCATCGCGGGCTTGGCTGGCGCCGCTTTCTGCGTGGGTGGTTTGGCGGCGGGCTTGGCGGCAGGTTTGGCGGCGTCTTTGGCGGCGTCTTGGGCCAGGGCCGGGTTGACGATCGTCGGGATGGCCAAGCTCAGCGTCAGGGCCGTCAGCAGGGGGCGAAACAGACTCCGCATGCGGAGGTCTCCTTGAGCGTTTTCAAAAGATAAGCGTTTGGGGTGGCGAAGCGTTCCGTGGGAGGCTTGCCTTTCCGACGACTGTCCGCTAACACGCCGCACGGTTCGCTGTACACCCGCCCCGATCATAGGGAAAGCCGCCATGACCCCGACGCACCCCGCCCGTCCCACCGATGTCACAGGGGCCGACGTCGCCGTGACCGATGTTACGGGGCGTTTGGCCGCCGTGCGCGCGGCCATCGCCCAAACCAGCGCCGCCTGCGGTCGCGACTCGGGCGCGCCCACGCTGGTGGCGGTGTCGAAAACCCACCCGGCGGAAGCCGTGGCGGAAGCCTTGGCCGCCGGTCAGCGGGTGTTCGGTGAGAACCGCGTGCAAGAGGCCAAGGGCAAATTCCCCGATCTGAAGGCCAGCTTCCCCGATTTGGAACTGCATCTGATCGGTCCGCTGCAAACCAACAAGGTCAAGGACGCGGTGGCCCTGTTCGACGTCATCCAAACGCTGGACCGGCCCAAGCTGGCCGAGGCGTTGGCCGAGGAGATGGTGAAATCCGGGCGTCGCCCACGCTGCCTGATCGAGGTCAACACCGGCGAGGAACCCCAGAAGGCCGGCATTCCCCCCGCCGAGGTCGAGTCGTTTTTGGCCGATTGCCGGGATCGACTCGGGCTGCCGGTGACGGGGTTGATGTGCATTCCGCCGGTGGACGAGGAACCGGCGATGCATTTCGCCCTGCTGTCGGAGATGGCCCGCCGCCTCGGGCTGGCCGAGGTCAGCATGGGGATGAGCGGCGATTTTGAAACCGCCATCCGTTTTGGCGCGACCCATGTCCGGGTCGGCACGGCGATTTTCGGCTCGCGCCCCTACCCGGCGGCCTGACCTAGGCGGGGTTTTGGGCGGACGGGTCGGGAACGGTCAACGCGCTGCCTGGTCCGCAATCCTTCAGCAGGGCCAGCAGATCGTCCAAGGGCAGGGCGACGCAGCCCGCCGTCGGCTGCCAATCCGGGCGGGCGACGTGCAAAAACACGGCGCTGCCAAAACCGGCGACGACCGGATCGTCGTTGTGGCCCATCACCACGATCACGTCGTAAACCCCGTCCTCGCGCCACAGCGACTCGTGGCTGGTCGGGTGCGGGCGCGTGACTGGCTGGTTGTAGGCGGGATCCTCGGGCGCGTCGCACCAACCATCGTCGGGGGCGATGGGTTGGGTGGGAAGGCCGCTGTCCGGGCGCTCCAGCCGGTCGGCCCGCCACAGCACCCGGCGCAAGGGAAAGCGGCCAACCGGCGTGGCCCCGTCGCCTTCGCGCTTGTCGGCGCGGATGCCGCCCCGACCCAGCGCGCAACGCACCGTGTGATTCGGCCAGCTTAGCCGCCCGTCGGGGTAGACGGCGATTTCGATGGCCCCGCTCTCCATGGCTCCGCTCAACTGGACACCCGCATCGCCGGGGCGGCGGATTGGGCGGCTTTGCGCGATTGTTCGTATTTGGCGAGGTTGCGCATCATGGTTTCCGACAGGGCTTCCGGCGACGCGGCGGCGTTGGCGTTTGCCGCCTGGGCGCTGACCGGGATGGAGCCGGGCATTGGCGCGGCATATTTCGGAACCGCGTGCTTGACCATGGTCGAACTGGCCAGCGGGGTGTCGCGGGCGGGCATCTTGCTGAGCGTCGGAGTCGGGCCGCCCGACAGGGACGCCTGGGTGGGACCGGCCTGAGCGGAATTGGGCATCGCGGAGCTGGGCATCGCGGAAGCGGGCGCCGCCGCAGTGGGCGCCGCCGCCGCAAGTTTGATCGGCGCGCCGACGCTGGCCGCCGCCGGGTCGGCGGTCTTTTGCGCCGTTTGTGGGGCGGTTTGGGCCACTTGAACGGGGACGGACGCTTGGCGGGTTGTCAGGGGCGTCCCGGCGGCGGGGGCCGCGCTCGAAGCAAGGGCCACGGGGGAGGCGGCGGGCGCCGCCCCCCCGTGGTTGCCGCGACGGCGACGGAGTCGGCGGGATGGGCGCCTTCCCCGAAGCCGAGCGAGGCCATGACCTGATCGCCGACATCCTGACCGCTGGCCTGCTCGATCACCGCGTTGGTGATGGACGCCAAACCGCCGATGACGCCGCCATACAGAATGCCGCCCATAACGCGGGCGGCGGGCTGGATGGTCTCGCCGGTCAGGCTGCGATACAGCGTGCCAATGATCGGCAAATGTTGCAGAGGGTTGATGACGTCCAGGAAATCGCCAAAAGACAGGTCGCCTTCAATCTCGACCGGCTCGCTGTCGCGGCTGACCGACGGCGACGTCTCACGCTCGCGCGCGACGACCGGGCGGGCGGCGGCGGTGCTGTCGTATGAGGCGGCGTCGATGGCCATGAGCGTTCTCCCGGAACGAGGGTCATCGACAAGGTAAGCAAGGTTTGTGCCAGGATTTTGGAGTGTTTTCCCCCGATTCGCCCGGAATCGGATTCCCCGTGGGGCGGAACGCGGCAAGAACTGCCGGGGGCGGGGCGATTCCTGCCCCGGTCCCGCCTTCGTCGGGGCGGGTCAGAACATGTGGCCGCTGCGCTCGGCCTTGGTGCGCAGATAGGCTTCGTTGTGGCCATTCGCCGGGAAGATGTGGGCGACGCGCTCCACCACGGCGATGCCGCAGCGGGCGAGCTGGCGCAGCTTCTCCGGGTTGTTGGTCATCAACCGCACGGAGTCGTAGCCGAGTTGACGCAACATTTCGGCGGCGGGCAGATAAACCCGCTCGTCCGCCTCGAACCCCAAGATCTCGTTGGCGTCCACCGTGTCGAATCCCTGGTCCTGGATGCGGTAGGCGCGCAGCTTGTTGACCAGCCCGATGCCGCGCCCTTCCTGGGCCAGATACAGCAGAACGCCGCTGCCCAGGCGGGCGATTTCGGCGATGGCCCCGCGCAACTGGTCGCCGCAATCGCAGCGCAGCGATCCCAGCAGATCGCCGGTGAAGCATTCCGAATGCAGGCGGGCCAGCACCGGCTGGGCGGGGTCGGGATCGCCGATGACGATGGCCAGATGCTCCGGCCCGCCGTCGGCGGGGCGAAAGGCGAAAATCCGCGTGTTCTCGGCGCCGCTCAGCGGCACCCGCGCGTCGGCGACGCGGCGCAGCGTGCGCACCACATGCACCCGGTAATCGGCCACGTCGCGGGCGCGCACCAGCAACAGATCATGCTCGGCGGCCCAATCGGCGGCGCTGCGGTTGGTGTCCGCCACCGCCGCCGTGATCGCGGCGGGCAGCAGGCGCGCCAAACGGGCGAGATCGACCGCCGCCGCGTCGCGCGTGTGGGCGTCCATCAGGGTGGCGGTCAGGCCGGGGGGCAAGGCGACGACCTCGCCACGCTGCTCCGGATCGGCCAGGGCGTGCGCCTGATCGGCGGTCAGGCCGCCGACGCAGCCCAGCGCGACGACGCTGCCGGACAGGGCGGGGGAATCATCCTCCCCCTCGGCCAGCAGGCCAAGGACGATGGCGCGGCGGCGGGTGACGGCCAGGCTGGGGGTGCCGCCGGTCAGACTTTTCAGCCGCTGCACGGCGTCGAGCGCCACGGATTCCACCGACACGGCGGCGCCGATGGAGCCGTCGGTGTTCTCGATGGCGACCACCTCGCCCCGGCGCAGCGCGGCGAGCGCGCGGTCCACGGCGCGCACGGCGGCTTCGTTGATCGGGGGAATGCTGTCAGGGCGGCGTTCGGCGTGCATCGTCGGAATACTTCGTGGCAAAAGCGGAAGATGGTGCGCGGGGCGGGCGAAGCAAAGCGCAGGTGGCGCGCCCCTGTCCAGCGTTTCCCGCGCGTCAGACCGTTGCGGTGGCCGCAACGGTCCGCAGAGCCTTCGACCAAAGGGCAGGGGGCATGTTGCGGCGCAACCAGCTAAAATAGTGAAACATCAGCCAAGGAGCCTGTTTCGTGTCCCTTCACGCCGTGGTCGCCAACGTTTCGCCCGCCTTGTCCTACGCCTTGCGGATGATCGCGGCGCTGGATCGCGTGACGGGGGCGGCGGCGACCCTGCACCGGCTGCCCGGCCCGCACCCGGAGGTCGCCCCCTCGGCCATCTTCGCCGCCGAACTGCTGGTGTCGCGGCTGCCCGACGGGGCGGTGACGCTGATCGACGGCGCGACGCTGCTCAATCTGGCCGCCGCCCTGTCGCTCGACGACCGCCGTTTGCGTCCCGTCGCTCTGGTGGAGCGGCTGCGCTGGACCGAGCCGGGGGTGGGCGCGGAGGAAGCGGCGGCGCGCCGCCATCTGGAACAGGGGGTGTTGGCCCTGATGCGGGTCATCGTCGCGCCAACCGCCGCCGTCGCCGCCGACGTCGTCGCGCTGGGGGTGGCGGCGGACGTCGTGCTGATTGCGACGGCGGATGAAACGGGCGCGCGCGCTCTGCTCGCCCGGCTTGCCGACCGCGTCGGGTGGTTGGCGGCGGAAGAGGCGGCGCCGCTTTGACGCCGCCTCTGTAACGGGGCCGACGACAAGGAGTCGCGGCCCATGGTAAGGTCCGGGCGATTTTCCCGGCATGGTTTCGTCCGCTCATGACGTCGTTCAAACGCATTCTTCTGGTCGATGACGACACCGCCTTGCGTCAATCGCTGGCCGAGCAACTCCGTTTGTTGGAGGAGTTCGAAACGGCGGAGGCGGACGACGGGGCCGGGGCGCTGGCGTTGGCGCGCGAGGGCGGTTTTTCCGCCATCCTGCTGGATGTCGGGCTGCCCGACATGGACGGGCGCGACGTCTGCAAGCTGCTGCGCCGCGACGGCGTGCGCTGCCCGATCATCATGCTGACGGCGTCGGCCACCGATTCCGACACGATCTTGGGTCTGGAATCCGGGGCGAACGACTATGTCGCCAAGCCGTTCCGCTTGGGGGTGCTGCTGGCCCGGCTGCGCGCGCAGCTCCGCCAGTTCGAGCAGACCGAGGACGCGGTGTTCGCCATCGGTCCCTACAGCTTCCGCCCCGCCGCCAAGCTGCTGCTGGACGAGGTGAAGAACCGCAAGATCCGCCTGACCGAGAAGGAAACGGCGATCTTGAAATATCTCTACCGGGCGGGCGACCAGGTGGTCGGGCGCGACATTCTGCTGGGCGAGGTGTGGGGCTACAACGCCGACGTCACCACCCACACGCTGGAAACCCACGTTTATCGGCTGCGCCAGAAGATCGAAAGCGACCCGTCCAGCGCCGAAATCCTGGTGACGGAACCCGGCGGCTACCGTTTGGTGCCGTAAGGCGATCCGCCGCTGCGGGCGCTGGTTTGGCCGCCGCCCCCGGCGATGGTGATTTGGGCGGTGACGGCGGGCCAGCGTTGCCGCGCGCGGTCGAGCGCCAGCGGCTTCTTGCCCGGCAACCCCCACAGCCCCCGCCCGCGCGCCACCACCGGCAACAGACGCAGCTTGCGCCCGACGATGGCCAGACGCCGCCGCCAATGGGTGACGATGTGGGCGGACAGGCCGATCCGCCGGGCGATCTCCTGATCCGACAGCAGGGCGCTGGCCGGATCCTGCAACAGGTCGAGCGCGGCGCGCCGCTTGTCGATGTCGGTGTGACGGGAGTGTTTGCGTTCCAGCGCCTTGCCGACGTCCCACAGCTTTTCCGCCGTCTCGCGCGCCAGGGTGCGCCAGCGTTCCGCCTCGTCCTTGTGGCGGTCCAGATCGTTGGTGGTCTTGTCGAGCTGGCGGCGCAGGGTCGCCAGCTCCAGTTCCAGATCCCTCACTTGACGGCGCAGGCCGTGGACCAGCTCGTCGGGCGGCGGCGGTTGGGCGGGGGTGGTCGGGGTGACGATGGTGGGCGGCGGTTCGGGCGACGGCTGGTCGTTCCGCGCCCGTTCGGCCAGATCGCGGAAGGTCAGACCGGCGCGCGACAGCATGATTCGGGCGGCGCGCAGGGCGGACAGCGCCTCTCCCTGATGCTCCGACTCGGCCATGGCCAGGACTTTGGCGAGTTTGTCTGGATCCATCCGTCGTCAGGTCCGTCGTCAGGTCCGCCGACCCCGCCGCCGCAAGGGTGGTTGCGAAGGGGAGGCCGCGCTGTGCGCGATGTGCGGCACGCTACCACATCTTATAGGCTTCACCACATTCCCATCATTGGGGGAAGCCCGGCAATCCGCCGAAGCCGGGCGGGGCGGGTGGTGGAAAATTGCTCGACTTGGGCGGCTGGCGTCGCCACCATGACCGAACCATGACCGCCGGAACCGCGCCCTTCCCCGCCCAGGCCCCCGCGCCCTTCACCGTCCGGTTCTGGGGCGTTCGGGGCAGCATTGCGTCCCCTGGTCCCGACACGGTGCGCTATGGCGGCAACACCGCCTGCATCGAGGTGCGTTGCGGCGATTGCCACATCGTCTTTGATTGCGGCACCGGCATTCGCCCGTTGGGCGAGCTGTTGGCGCGCGGTGGGCCGGTGGACATCGACCTGCTGCTGACCCACAGCCATCTCGACCATATTTGCGGGCTGCCCTTTTTCGCCCCGGCCTTTCACCCGGACAGTCGGCTGCGTTTTTGGGCCGGGCATTTGCCGCCGGAGCGGCCCTTCCGCACCGTGCTGTCGGGCATGATGAGCGCGCCGCTGTTTCCGGTGCCGGTCGAGATTTTCCGCGCCGATTGCTCCTTCCGCGATTTCGCCGCCGGGGAAACGCTGGAGCCAAAACCTGGCGTGATCGTCCGCACCGCCCCGCTGAACCACCCCGACGGGGCCACCGGCTATCGGGTCGAGTTCGGCGGGCGCAGCCTGTGCGTTCTGACCGACACCGAACACCCGGCGCAGGGCCGCGACCCGATCATTCTGGAGCTGCTGCGCGGCGCCGATCTGATGATCTACGACAGCACCTACACCGACGCCGAATACCCGGCCCGCGTCGGCTGGGGGCATTCAACGTGGCAGGAGTGCCTGCGGCTGGCCGAGGCCGCCGGAGTTGGCCGCGCGGTGATCTTCCACCATGACCCGGCCCGCACCGACGCCGAACTGGACGTCATCGCCGCCGAGGCTGAGGCGATGCGGCCCGGCTCCCTGGTCGCCCGCGAAGGCATGGAGCTGACGGTCTGAGCGAACCGGCGGGGCCACAGCCGTCGTCTTTCTGCTCATTTCCCCCCAAACGGGAGTCGATGTCACAGTTTCAGGCTGTGACAATTCTGGTAGAAACGACTCCAATCAAGTCCGTGCGGAATGATGCGGGTGGGGCCGCGCGGCGGCGCTCCGGGGGAAGCGATGCGGATGATGCTGCGTGCCGCTGTGAAGCGTGCTTGTGCCGTTCGGGTGTGTGCGCCGCTTCTGCTGGTCGCCGCCGGTCTGGCGGGCTGCGCCTCCCAACCGATGGGTTTGGGGGACGGGCCGCGCTCCGTCGTGCTGAACCATCCCAGCGGCGAAACCGTCGCCGTCACCTATTGGCGGCCCGGCGGCGGGTATGACGCCGACGCGCTGCGTGAGATCTCCATGCTGTTCCGCGACCGTCGCAGCGGCGAGGTCATCCCGGTCGATCCGGCGCTGGTCGATATGCTGGTCGAGTTGCGTCAACGGACGGGCGCGCCGCCCGAAGCGCCGATCCGTCTGACCTCCGGCTATCGTTCGCCCGCCAGCAACGCGCTGTTGGCGCGGAGCAACGCGAATGTGGCCGACAACTCCTATCACATGCGCGGTCAGGCGGCGGATTTCTCGATTCCCGGCGTTTCCCCGGCCCGTTTGGCCGAGGAGGCGGCGACGATGCGGCGCGGCGGCTACGCGATGTACCCCAGCACCGGGCACGTCCATGTGGACACCGGCCCCTTCCGCACCTGGACGCCGAAGGGCGGCGGCGGGGAACCGCGCGGCGCCCCGGTTCTGCAAGAGGCCAGAGCGCCGGAACGCGCGCCGCCGAAGGCGCCGGACCGGGCGCCGGAGCGGATCGTAATGGCCGACGCGGCGCCGGTTCCACACCGTCCGTTGCCCACCGGCCCGATTGTCCTGCCGCCCGGCATTCTGGCGCCGGAGCCGACCCCGGCGCGGGCTGTTCCGGTCAAGGAGACGGTGGGGACAAAACCAGGACTCAACAAGCGGGCGGTCGCCAAGGCCCCGGTTCCGCCCGATCTGGTCCAGGTGCGGGCGGTGCTCGCCCAACTGAAGGAACAGCCCGGACCTGCGCCGGCGAAGAAGAAGCCGCAGCCGTAAGGGCAGGGGAACGCCGTCGCCGCCGCTCCCCCCATTCCTAAAATCACGCGTCCAGATCGACCAGAACCGGCACATGGTCGGACGGTTTCGGCTCCCAGCCCCGGACGTCGCGCAGCACGCGATGGCCGCGCAAGGCGTCCTTCAACGGCGGCGTGACCCAGACATGATCCAGGCGGCGGCCCCGGTTTGACGCCGCCCAATCCTTGGCCCGGTAGCTCCACCACGTGTAAAGCTTTTCGTCCGCTGGCACGAAATGGCGCATGGCGTCCACCCAACCCAGCGACGCCTGCATGGCGAGCAGCTTTTCCACCTCGATGGGCGTGTGGGAGACGACGGAGAGCAACTCCTTATGGCTCCACACATCCTGTTCCAGCGGGGCGATGTTCAGGTCGCCGACCAGCACCATCTTTTGATCCGCCGCGCGCTGGCCGCCCAGCCACGCCGTCATCTCGTCGAGGAACTGGAGCTTGTGGGCGAATTTGTCGTTCACCGCCGGGTCGGGAATGTCGCCGCCCGCCGGGATGTAGACGCAATGCAGCTCGATCCCGTTCGCCAGCGTGGCGTGCGCGTGGCGGCGGTCTTCCTTGCCGCACCAATGCTGAACGTCCTGCGCGGCGAAGGGCAGGCGCGACAGGATGGCGACGCCGTTGTAGCTCTTCATCCCGTGGATGTGGGTGTGGACGTAGCCCTGCGCGACCAGCGGGGCCAGCGGGAAATCGGCGTCCACCACCTTGGTTTCCTGAAGGCAAATCACGTCCGGCTGCTCCTCCGCGATCAGGCGGAGGAGGAGGTCCAGACGCATGCGGACCGAATTGATGTTCCAGGTTGCGATGCGCATCGTGCCGCCGCTCACGTTTTGGTCAAGGGGGCTATGGTGATGGTCAGGGCGCCGACGCCCTCGACCGCGCCGGTCAGCACGTCGCCGCTGACCACCGGGCCGACGCCTTCGGGCGTGCCGGTGTAGATCAAATCGCCGGGTCGCAGCTCGACCAGACCGGACAGGTAGGAAATCGTTTCGGCCACCGACCAGATCAAATCGGACAGGTCGCCGCTCTGCCGCAACGCGCCGTTCACCGCGACGGTGATCGCGCCCTTGTCGGGGTGGCCGATGTCGGCGGCTTTGCGGATGGCCCCGCAGGGGGCCGACTGGTCAAAGCCCTTGCCCATGTCCCAGGGCTTGCCGTCCTTCTTGGCGGCGTTTTGCAGGTCGCGGCGGGTCATGTCGAGGCCGACGGCGTAGCCGAACACATGCCCCAACGCCTGATCCACTGGGATGTCCCGCCCGCCGCCGCCGATGGCCACCACCAGCTCGATCTCGTGGTGCAGGTTGGCGGTCTTGGGCGGGTAGGGGATGGTCGCGCCGTCGGGAACCACCGCGTCGGCGGGCTTCATGAAGAAAAACGGCGGCTCGCGGGTCGGGTCGGCCCCCATCTCGCGGGCGTGGGCGGCGTAGTTGCGGCCCACGCAATAGATGCGGCGGACGGGAAACGGATCGCCGCCCGTCACGGGAACGGTCGGCTGGGACCACAGGGGAACGGCGTAGGCCATGATGGGGCGGCTCTTGCGGTGGGGAATGCGTCACCCACAGGTACCCGAAAGCGCCCGCCCGACCAAGCCCCCAACCCGCGCGCCGGAACGCCGACTCGGTAGAGGCAAGGCGGACACGAAGACGCCCGGTCTGGGGGAACCGGGCGTCGGAAGCTCCGTTTCCGGAACCCGCAGGCGGCAGGGGAAACCGCTGGGCGGGCGATCATTGCCGAAACCGGGGGCGATCGCTTCTTGATTCATCAAGGTGGCGTTTGTTTGATGCACAACCAATGTAAAAAACGCATGATTGGTATGCATTCGCTGTGGGCCGTACGGTTCTTGCTGACAAAGCGACTCTTCGGCCCCATTTTATCCGTTCATCCCACAGTCTCATTCAACTACGGCATTCGCGGTGACTGACAACGAGCGTTCCACCCCCGCCGACCGGCGTTCGCGCCTGCGTCCTGGCAAAAACGGCAAGCTCGCCCTTGGCCCTCTTCCCGACCTCGTGGGTTACAACCTGCGCAAGGCTCAGGTTGCGCTGTTCCAGAGCTTCCAAAACGCGGTTTCCCCGCAGGATGTGACGCCCGGCCAGTTCGGCGTCCTCATCATGATCCGGGAAAACGAAGGGCTGTCGCAATCCGATCTGGGCACGGCGGTCGGCATCGACCGTTCGACCATGGTCGCGGTGATCGACCGTCTGGAGTCGCGTGGCTTGGTGGTTCGCGCCCCCTCGCCGAACGACCGCCGGTCCTACGCCCTGCGCCTGTCGCCGGAAGGCCAAGCCATGATGGATGACCTGATCCCCCGCGTTCAGGCGCACGATCAAGGCATGGTCAAGGATCTGACTCCGGAAGAGCAGGGCCAGTTCATCGACTTCCTCCGCCGGGTTTCCCGCGCGAAGTAAGGCCGATTGGTCTGGGCTTGAAGAGTTTCGTGAACAGGGGACCGTGCGACGCGCGCGGTCCCCTGTTTGCGTGTGGGCCTCAGCGCAGGCGGCGTCGCGCGTGCGCGGCGGCGGCGGCGCCAAAGCTGTGCAGCAGGGCCGCCGACAGCGGATCGTCCCAGAATCGCCATTCCGGGTGCCATTGGACGGCGAGCGCGAAGGCCGGGGCCGCCGTCACCCGCACGGCTTCCACCAAGCCATCCTCGGCCCGCGCCTCCACGGTCAGGCCGTCGGCCAGTCGGTCCAGCCCCTGGGCGTGCAGCGAGTTGACCGCCACCGAGTCGGCGCCGTTGGCCAACCCGGCGAGAATTCCGCCCGGCGTTAGATGGACGCGGTGCGATGGGCCGTACTGGACGGTCAGCGGCGCGGATTTGTCCTCGCGGTGGTTGGTGTAGCCGGGGATCTCGTGCACCCGCTGGTGCAGCGACCCGCCCAGCGCGACGTTCAACTCCTGAAACCCCCGGCAGATGCCGAGCAGCGGCACCCCCATGTCCAGCGCGGCGAGGATCATCGGCAGGGTGGTGGCGTCGCGGGCGGGATCGTGCAGGGTTCCCGGTTCGCTTGGTTCGCCGCCGTAACGCTGCGGCTCGACGTTGGACGGGCTGCCGGTGATGAGCAGGCCGTCGAGTCGCCCAATCAGATCATCAATGTCGAGGGTTCCACCCAACGCCGGAATCAGCAGCGGCACGCCGCCCGCCCCGTCAGACACGGCGCGGACATATTTGTCGCCGCAGACGTGAAACGGGTGCTCGCCGATGAGGCGGGTGCAGGCGGGAATGCCGATCAGCGGCTTTTGCGTCATGGATGTCCTCCGGTGCGCGGACCCGCCGCCATTCTGCGCGCTCGCCCAGCTCTTGCCCAGAGGGTGGGGGCGGGGCGGATCAGTTGTTCTTGCCGTAATCCGACCCGGTCTTGGGTTCTTTGAAATAGAACAGGTTTGAGTCGAACGTCACGTCGGTGCGCGGGTTGAGGAGAGCGACTTCGGTCGTCAGCCCTTGGGCGTCCAGCACGCGCCATTTGCGCAGTTGAAAGGGGTGATCCTCGAACACCAGGGTCATCGTGCCTTTGCCCGCTTCCTTGGTTTCGACCAGACTGACCTCGACGACGCCGGGGGTCTGGAACAGGTTGGTGACGGTCACGTCGCCCGACAGGTGGATGGTCTTGCGCAGGATGACGTCAGCCAGCGTCGTGCCGATGGGCGCGCTCGACTGCTGGCGCATCTCGCCATCCCAGTAAAAGATGAAACTGCCGTCGGCGACGACGAAATCCTTGATCGGCTTGTCATACTCCAGCCGCATCTTGCCGGGGCGCGACAGATAGAAGGTGCCGGACGCTTGCCGCCCGTCGGGGGCCACCTGGATGAATTTCGACTGAAGGCTCTGCACGCCGTTCAGATACTGCTCGACCTGGGCGATGGTGGCCTTGTCCTGCGCCGACAGCGTCGCGGTGGCGGGCGCCGCGCTGGCGTTCGGCGGGGCGATGGTCAGCGCGGCGGCCAGAGCGGCGGCGGTCAGCGGAAGGGCGGCGAAGAAGCGGGCAAGCACGGGCGGTCATCCCTGGACAGCGTGAACCCGACCGTCATAACCGGGCGTTGTGGCGGACATAAGGCGGATGCCCAGAAAATCCAAGGGGGAAATCCAAGGGGGAAAGCGGGGCGTGGCGCGCCCTTGCCCCGCTCTCGTCCGATCCCGCCCGCCTTACAGCGGTTGCCCGCGAATCATCCGGGGCAAATCGCCGACGATGCCCATGGCGTGCTTCATGAAAAAGCGTTTGACCGGCGGCAGGCGGTTGACCAAGCCCATGCCCAGATCGCGGGCCAGGCGGATCGGCGGGATGTTGTTGGAGAACAGATGGACCAACCCGTCGCACACCGCCGCCAACAGCACGGTGTCGAAGCGGCGCCAGCGTTGGAAGCGGGCCAGCACCTCCGGCCCGCCGACGTCCAGCCCCAGACGGTGGGCGTCCACAATCACCTCGGCCAGCGCGGCGACGTCGCGCAGCCCCAGATTCAGGCCCTGCCCGGCGATGGGGTGGATGGCGTGGGCGGCCTCGCCGATCAAGGCGAGGCGTTCGGCGATGAAGCGTTCGGCCAGCAGCACCGACAGCGGCCACGCCTCGCGCCGGGTGGCCAGCGTGATTTCGCCCAGATAGCCGCCCGACCGCCGGGACAGCTCTTCGATGAACTGGTCGTCGGGCAAATCCAGGTAGGTTTGCACCAGAGACCGCTTTTCGCTCCAGATGATGGAACAGCGGTTCTCGGTCATCGGCAGGACGGCGAAGGGGCCGTTCGGCATGAAATGCTCGACCGCGATTCCCTTGTTCGGTTCGGAATGGTGGATCGTGCAGATGATGGCGCTCTGGTCGTAGGACCAGCGCCGCACCTTGATGCCCGCGCCTTCGCGCGCCAGCGACTTGCGGCCATCGGCGCCGATCACCAGCTTCGCCCGCACCACCCGCCCGTCGGCCAGCTTCACCGACGCGCCGCTGCGGTTGCGGGTGATGGCGGTGGCCTTGGCCGGGGCCAGATGGATCAGGCCGGGCAGCTCGGCCACGCGGGCGAACAGGGCGCGGCGCATGTCCTTGTTGTCGAGGATCCAGCCGAAGGGCCGGTGCTGGCCGTCCACCGCCAATTCGGTGTGGTCGTAATGGACGAACAGCGGGGAAAACTGGTCGGCGATGCGGATGTCAAGCATCGGCCCGGCCTTGTCCACCATGTGCTTCCACACCCCGGCCCCCTCCAGCACCTTCATCGAGGCGTAGGCGATGGCGGTGGTGCGGATGTCGAATCCGTCGTCGGCCTGCCGGTCGGGGCTGTCCTGGTCGATGCAGACCACGGGGACGCCCGCCGTCGCCAGCGCCGCCGCCATGGAAAGTCCGGCCAGACCGCCGCCCAGGATCACCACCTCGGCGGCGAGGTCGCCGCCGTCAGCGGTGGGGGAGGGGGGCGTGTTCGCGGTCGGGTTGCCCGATTCGGCCATGATGCGCTGTCCTTCGCTTCGCAATCCTGCCCGGCGACGGGTCGCCGCCGCCGGGGTCGCGATGGACAATTGTCCTCCGCCGGGCCGATGTCCAGTGCCGCCGCGCCGCTTCGGCGACGGACAGATTGTCGCTGAACAATTAATAGGCACATGCTGCCGTTTTAAGCGCCCAATCCGCAGGCATACCCTCGCGGTTGCGGTAGAAATCAACCGGCACGATTCTTGAAGTCATTGATTTTTGCGGTCGAGACGAACAGGCTTGCACCTGAACGGGATCGCCGTCGCCAACCCGGCGACGGGGAAGAACCGCGAAGGGTCGATCTGATCGGCCAAGACCGGAACAACGCTTTTTAGGGGAAGCCACATGAAACTGGTTATGGCCATCATCAAGCCGTTCAAGCTGGACGAAGTGCGCGAGGCGCTGACGTCGCTTGGGATTCAGGGCTTGACCGTCAGCGAGGTCAAGGGTTTCGGTCGGCAGAAGGGCCAGACGGAAATCTATCGCGGCGCCGAATATTCGGTGAGCTTCCTTCCCAAGGTGAAGGTCGAGGTCGCCGTGTCCGACGACCAGTTCGAGCAGGTGGTCGAGGCGATCCAGAAGGCCGCCAACACCGGCCGCATCGGCGACGGCAAGATCTTCGTTCTGGAGATTGCCCAAGCCGTGCGCATCCGCACCGGCGAGACCAACGGCGAGGCGCTCTGACAGCCGCCCCTCCCGGTTCGTCCGGGCGGGCGGTTCCGGCCTTGGTCCGGGTTCGTCTCTGCGGGGGACGGACCCGGACGGCGCTTGAGTTAATTTTTTCTTGCAGAAGTTTACCAAAAAGTTTTTAAATACATCTGTTCACTTGAATTGATATGGGGAAAGTCAAGGAAATTTCGAGCATTATTGTAATTGTGGTTTGATTAAAATAGATAAAATTATAATGTAAAAGGATTTCCCAATGGCAAACAAAGAAATAGTCGAAAAAATACAGGAATGTGCTAGTGATATTATTTCTGATAAAATTGAAAATCTTGTTCACAATCCAGAATGGGGAAAAATTGACTTTGAAAAAGCAATACAGAGTCTTGAGAGATTGCAATCTCTAGTTGCTCCTCTGAAAGTTCTTCCTTTGGATATTCTTCCCCAGAGGGTGGCGGAAGGAATGTTGCCTCATCTTCAGGGGCTTCAAAGTTCAATCAATAGAATTAGAAATTTTTCAATTGTCAATGACAGCCCAACTAGTAATCGTGATAATATATGTCATGAAATAGAAGTGCAAATTGACAATGCCTATCCCATTATAACGCCACATATTCCTTTTATGGCGTATGCTCGGGCTGACGTTCAGCGCAATATTGAAGAATTGGTTCGTTCTGTTGAAAAAGGAAATAAAATAGTATCTGAGGCTAGGTCTGATTTTGATATTAAAAGATCAGAAATTGATAATATTGTGGCGGCGGCGCGTGAAGCTTCGGTCAAGGCCGGTGTAGCACATTTTACGCATGATTTTAACGATGCTGCTGAAATGCACGGAAATGCCGCTAAAAATTGGTTGATTGCTACAGGGATAATTGCTTGTTTGACTGCAATATTTGCGTTTTTGTCTTTTTTCATAGAAATTTCTCACGATGCATCTGTTGCATTTTTCATTAATAGAATTTCATCAAAACTTGTTTTTCTTGGGCTTTTCCTTGCGGCGACGATATGGTGCGGTCGCCTTTATAAAGCTGCCAAGCACCAAGAAGCCACTAATCGCCATCGTGCAAATGCCTTGAAAACGTTTCAGGCTTTTGTTCAAGCGGCGGGGACAGAGCCAATACGCGAAGCAATTCTTATGGAAACAACGCGTTCAATCTTTGCTATAACGCCCAGTGGTTATCTTGATAGCAATGATGTATCTATTGAAGGTGGTGCTAAAGTTGTTGAGGTTGTTAAAAATATAACTCAAGCGGCTAGCTCTAAGGTGTAATTTAACCTACGCGTACAGATGACTGCCTGCTAGCGTGGTCCATGCTTGTCGCCTTCCGATTCCGCCGATAGGATCGTCCGCGTTCTTGCGGATGCGGTTGTCTCGATAATCGGGAGGCTGCGCAGCGATTGGGGCGCTTACTGGGGAAGGTGCGCGGCGTTATGGTGTCTGCCGATTTCAGCGTTCATTCCGGCGCCGCGTTCAGCGCGGCGATTGGCAACGACCGGCTTGACCGGCTCAGCGATTACCCATTCACACGATTGGCCAATTTGCTGGCGGGCGTCACGCCGCGCGCCAACGTCGCGCCCGTCGTGCTGACGGTCGGCGAGCCGCAGCACACGCCCCCCGCCCTGATCGACGAGACGTTGCGCGCCAACACCGCCGGGTGGGGCAAATACCCGCCGGTCGGCGGAACCCCGGAATTCCGCGCCGCCGCCGGTGACTGGCTGACCCGCCGCTATGGGTTGCCCGCCGGGCTGCTGCACGCCGACTCCTCGCTGCTGCCGGTGTCGGGCACGCGGGAGGCGCTGTTCATGCTGGCCCTGCTGGCGGTTCCGCCGCAGAAGGCGGGCAAGCAACCCGCCGTGCTGATGCCCAACCCCTTTTACGCGCCATACGAGGGGGCGGCGGTGATGGCGGGGGCGGAGCCGGTCTTCCTGCCCGGCACGCGCGCCACCGGCTTCCTGCCCGATCTGGACGCGCTGACGCCGGAGCTGCTGGAGCGCACGGCGCTGTTCTACCTCTGCACCCCGGCCAACCCGCAGGGGGCCGCCGCGTCCGCCGCCTATCTGGCCAAGGCCATCGGATTGGCGCGGGAGTATGGCTTCGTGCTGGCGGTCGATGAATGCTACGCCGAAATTTACCTGGACCGCCCGCCCATCGGCGCGCTTGAGGTCGCGGCCTCCCTGCCGCACGGCGATGCGCCTTGGTCCAATCTGCTGGTCTTCCATTCCCTGTCCAAGCGGTCGAGCGCGGCGGGCTTGCGGTCGGGCTTCGTCGCCGGGGATCCGGCGCTGATCGGGCGCTTTTCGCGGCTGCGCAGCTACGCCAACGCGGGCATGCCGCTGCCGGTGGTCGCGGCCAGCACGGCGCTGTGGCGGGACGAGGCGCATGTCGAGGAAAACCGCCGCCTCTACCGCGCCAAATTCGCCGCCGCCGAGGCCGAGTTGCAGGGCCGTTACGGCTATTACCGCCCGGACGGCGGTTTCTTCCTGTGGCTGGAGGTCGGCGACGGCGAGGAGGCGGCCAAGCGCCTGTGGGCGGAGGGCGCCGTGCGCGTGCTGCCCGGCGGCTATCTGGCCCATTCCGTGCCGGGGGAACCCAACCCCGGCGCCGCCTTCATCCGGGTGGCGCTGGTGCAGGACGCCGAAACCGTCGGCCAGGCCTGCGCCGCCATCGTCCGCATTCTTGGCTGAGCTTTTCTGACCGCCGCCTCCGCCCCGCTTCCGGGGTGGACCGAGAACGAGGTTTCGACCCATGGCCCGACCCGCCGGTCCTCCTTCCGCGCGCCCCCGGCCCAGTCTGGGACGGACGGCCACCGCGCGCCTTGGCGCGCGCGAGGAAAAGATCACCGGCAAGGACACGGGCAAGGACCGGGTCCGTCCGCCCACCGCCCGCCAGGAAAAACCGCCCTTCTTCTCCCCCGCCACGCGGCGCTTGGTGGTGGCCCGCGCGCGCGAGGCCATGGGGTTCGTTCTTGGTCTGTTTGGTTTGATGCTGATGGTGCTGCTGGGCAGCTACGACCCGGCGGATCCCTCTTGGAACTCGGTTCCGGCCAGCGTCGGCAAGACGCACAATCTGTTCGGGGTTCCCGGCGCCTACCTCGCCGACGTGTTGATCCAGTCCTTGGGCTGGGCGTCCTTCGTCATCGCGCTGGTGCCGATGTTCTGGGGCTGGCGTCTGGGCGCTCAGCGCGGCCTGGGCAACCCAATGTTCCGCACCGTGCTGGCGCTGTGGGGGGTGATCCTGGTGGCGATGGCGCTGGCCGGGCTGACCACCGAATCGTCGGACCCGCTGGCGGCGTTGCCCGGCGGCAGCGTCGGCGACGTCATGCTGCACGGCGTCAGCAACCTGTTCGGCGGCACGCCGATGGTGGCGACGGTCGCCGCCTTTTCCGGCGGTTTCGTTCTGTTCCTCGCCGCCGGTCTGTCCATCGCCGAATGGGTCACGGGCTTCAAGGCGTTGGGGTCGGGCACCGTCACGGCGACGCGCTTCGCCGTTCGCGGCGGTCATTACGCCGTCAACACGTTGGGCCGTCGCGGCGTCATCGCCGCCCGCAACGCCGCGCAAGCCGCCGCCCAGACCGCCAGCGGCGCGGTGGACGACGCGCTGTTGCGCCGGACGCCGGGCATCGACCGCCGGGGCCGCGCCGTGCCGAGCTTTGACGACGCGCCGCGTTTCGACTCGGGCGCGCATGGCCCCTCGCAGGTCCACCCCGCCGGGCTGGACGCCGCGCCGATCCTCCATCACCCGCCCCACGGCGCGGCGGAGGCCAAACCGCCGCGCCCGATTCCGGTCGTCGCCCGCAAGCCGGACGAGGACGCGGCGCTCCCCGCCCAACGCGCTCTGCCGCTGGAGATGATCGAGGAGGAGGACGAAGAGGAGAGTTACGAGCTGCCGCCGCTCGATTTGCTGCAAGCGCCGCCGCAGGGCGCGCGCGGCGAGCAGGTCGATGAAGGCCAGTTGCAGCGCAACGCCGCCCAGTTGGAAGGCGTCTTCGGCGATTTCGGCGTGCGTGGCGAGGTGCAGAAGGTCCATCCCGGCCCGGTCGTCACCCTGTATGAGTTGGAACCCGCCCCCGGCACCAAATCATCCCGCGTCATCGGACTGGCCGACGACATCGCCCGCTCGATGAGCGCGGTGTCGGTGCGCGTCGCCGTGGTGTCCGGGCGCAACGTCATCGGCATCGAGCTGCCCAACGCCCGGCGCGAAACCGTGCTGCTGCGCGAACTGATGGCGTCCGACAGCTTCGACAAGAGCGGGGCCAAGCTGGCGCTGGCGCTGGGCAAGGACATTGGCGGGCATCCGGTGGTCGCCGATCTGGCCCGCTTCCCCCATCTGCTGGTCGCCGGAACCACCGGGTCGGGCAAGTCGGTGGCGATCAACACGATGATCCTGTCGCTGCTCTACCGTCTGCCGCCGGAACGCTGCCGCTTCATCATGGTCGATCCCAAGATGCTGGAGCTGTCGGTCTATGAAGGCATCCCGCATCTGCTGACGCCGGTCGTCACCGACCCGAAAAAGGCGGTGGTCGCCCTGAAATGGGCGGTGCGCGAGATGGAAGACCGTTACCGCAACATGTCCAAGCTGGGCGTCCGCAACATCGAGGGCTACAACGCCCGCCTGCGCGAAGCCCGCGAGGATGGCGAGTCGCTGACCCGCCGGGTGCAGACCGGCTTCGACCCCGATACCGGCAAGCCGCTGTTCGAGGAACAGCCGCTCGACCTCACCGAACTGCCCTACATCGTCGTCATCGTCGATGAGATGGCCGATCTGATGCTGGTGGCCGGCAAGGACATCGAGGCGGCGATCCAACGCCTGGCCCAGATGGCGCGCGCGGCGGGCATCCATTTGATTATGGCGACGCAACGCCCCTCGGTGGACGTCATCACCGGCACCATCAAGGCGAATTTCCCCACCCGCATCAGCTTCCAGGTCACGAGCAAAATCGACAGCCGGACCATTCTGGGCGAGCAGGGGGCCGAGCAGCTTTTGGGGCAGGGCGACATGCTCTACATGGCGGGCGGCGGACGCATCACCCGCGTTCATGGCCCCTTCGTCTCTGACCATGAGGTCGAGCAAATCGTTCGTTTCCTGAAGTCGCAGGGCGAACCGAATTACGTCGACTCGATCACCGAGGATGAGGACGGCGACACCAGCTTTGACGAGGGCGGGGCGCTGGCCGCCAACGGCGGCGGGTCGGGCGATGATCTGTACGACAAGGCGGTCGCCGTGGTCTGCCGCGAGCGCAAGGCGTCCACCAGCTTCATCCAACGCCAACTGCGCATCGGCTATAACTCCGCCGCCCGCCTGATCGAGCGGATGGAGACGGAGGGCGTGGTCAGCAAACCCAACCATTCCGGCAAGCGCGAGGTTCTCGCCCGCAACATCGACGAGTGATTCGTCGGAGCGTGGATTGACAGCCGCCGGTCCGCTCACCAATATTGGGGGTAGGCGGACAGGGGATGAAGGCCCCTGTCCGCCCGCCCGATCTTAGTGCAGAAGGTCAAGCAACCGCTTGACGATCTCCAGCACCAGGATCAGGAGAGCGAGGATCTTTTCCATCCTCAGCACCTCCCGGTAGTGCGGCGGCGATGGCGGCCAGTCCGCCATCGCGTCCGCCGGGTGATTCTGACAAAAGCGCGCAAAAATACAATTGTGTTCCACCGGCGGGTGTCGCCCGCGCGCGTCACCCCCGCATGGGGATGAGCGATCCAACCAGGAACAGGCTCGCCGCCGCCACGACCACGCTGGGGCCGCCCGGCAGATCCCAGGTCAGCGAGGCCAGCAGCCCGGCGACCACAGCGACCACGCCAAAGACCGAGGCCAAGGCCGCCATGCTTTCGGGCGTGCGGGTGAAACGGCGGGCCGCCGCCGCCGGGATGATGAGCAGCGATGTAATCAGCAGGATGCCGACGATCTTCATGGCGATGGCGATCACCAGCGCGATCAGCAGCATGAAGGCCAGACGCAGGGCGTCCACCGGCATGCCCTCCACCCGCGCCAGATCCTCATCCACCGTCACAGCCAGCAGACGCCGCCACAGCAGGGCCAGCCCGGTCAGCGCCACCGTGCCGCCGCTGTAGATCCAGACCAGATCATTGGCCGTCACCGACAGGATGTCGCCGAACAGATAGGCCATAAGATCGACGCGCAGCGTTTCCAAAAAGGCCAGCGCCACCAGCCCCAGCGACAGCGAGCCGTGCGACAGGATGCCCAGCACCGTGTCGGCGGCCAGCGTGCGCCGCCGTTGCAGCCCGACCAGCGCCAGCGCCAGCGCGACGCAGACGACCATCACCCCGATCATCGGGTTGACGCCCAGCAGAAAGCCCAGCGTCACCCCCAGCAGGGCCGAATGGGACAGGGTGTCGCCGAAATAGGCCATGCGCCGCCAGACCACGAAGGATCCCAGCGGCCCGGCCAGCACGGCGATGCCGCAACCGGCGGCCAGCGCGCGGATCAAAAAATCATCCATGGCAGCAACCCCCGTCCTGGCCGCTGACCACGCCGCGCTCCGGGTCGTGCGCGTGGTCGTGATGGTGCAGATAGACCGCCAGTTCCGCCGCGTGGCGGCCAAACAGCGCGTGGTATTCCGGGTGGCGGCTGACGTCCTCGGGCCGCCCGTGGCAACAGACATGGCCGTTCAGGCAGATCACCCGGTCGGTCCGCGCCATCACCGTGTGCAGATCATGGCTGACCAGCAGGATGCCGCAGCGGCGATGACGGCGGACATGCTCGATGCGGGCGAACAGTTCGGCTTGACCATGGACGTCCACCGCCTGGTCGGGTTCGTCCAGCACCAGCAGATCGGGATCGCTCAGCAGGGCGCGGGCCAGCAGCACCCGCTGCATCTCACCGCCCGACAGGGTTTGCACCGCCGCGTCGGCCAGCCGGGTGACGCCCGCCTCCTCCAGGGCTGTTGTGATCCGCTCGGGCGTGGTTGGGCGCCACAACGTTAGAAAGCGGCGGACGGTCAGCGGCAGGGTGGCGTCCACCGTCAATTTTTGCGGCATGTAGCCGACGCGCAGACCCGGACGTCGTGTCACGCGCCCGTCCGACGGGCGGACCAGCCCCAGAACGGCGCGGGCGAGCGTGGTCTTTCCCGCCCCGTTGGGGCCAATCAGCGTCACCACCTCGCCAGGGTTGACGGCCATGGTGACGCCGCTCAGCACCAGCCGCCCGCCGAGACGCACAGAGAGATTCTCCGTCCACACCAGCGGATCGGGGGCGGGGGACGTGGTGGGAGCGTGTGGGTGGGTGATTGACATGTTATGTTATAACGTGACAAATGAGGGCCGGTTCATCCGTATGCTCTCAAAGCTTCATCCTGTCCAGAATGACAAAGAGGATTGCACCCATGCGCCGTATCGCGTGTTTCCCGGCGGCCGCCGTCACCCTGATGTTGGCGGCGGCTCCGGCCTTGGCCGACGCGCCGAAGGTGGTCGTGTCGATCAAGCCGATCCATTCCCTGGTGGCGTCGGTGATGCAGGGGGTTGGCGAACCGGCGTTGCTGGTGCGCGGCGGCGCCTCGCCCCACACCTACACGCTGAAGCCGTCGGACGCGAAAAGCCTGTCCACCGCCGATCTGGTGGTCTGGGTCGGGCCGGAGATGGAAGGCTTTTTGGAAAAGCCGCTCTCCAGCAACGCCCGCAAGGCGAAAATCCTGACGCTGATGGACGCCCAGGGCCTCCACCTGCTGGACGCGCGCGAGGGCGGGGCCTGGGAAAGCCATGACCATGGGCATGAGCACAAAGGCGGCGAGCATAAGCATGAGGCCAAGGGCCACGACGCCAAGCACGATCATGGCGACGAGCATGACCATGACGAGGTGAACACCCACATCTGGCTCGACCCGGCCAACGCCCGGCGCATCGTCACCCTGACCGCCGAGGCGCTGACCGCCAAGGATCCGGCCAACGCCGAAGCCTACCGGACCAACGCCGACAAGACGCTTGGGTCCATCGACGCGCTCGACGCGGAGCTGAAAGCGGCGCTGGTTCCGGTGGCGGGCAAGCCCTTCGTCGTCTTCCACGACGCCTACCAGTATTTCGAGGACCGTTACAACCTGTCGGCGGTCGGCTCGATCACCGTCAGCCCGGATCGTCGCCCCTCAGCCAAGCGCCTGTCGGCGATCCGCGCCAAGATCGCCGGGTTGGAAGCGGCCTGCGTCTTCGCCGAACCGCAGTTTGAACCGGCCCTGGTCCGCACGGTGGCCGAAGGAACCAAGGCCAAGACCGGCGTGTTGGATCCCGAAGGCGCGGATTTGGCCGAAGGCCCGGCGCTCTACCCGACCCTGATGCGCAATCTGGCGGCCTCGCTGCGCGCGTGTCTTGGCGCTTAAGCGAAGCCTGTCCCTGTGCTAAAGGCTTGACGGGAATGTCCGGCTGTTTGGTCAGGGAGTGAGGCGTCATGAAGATCGGTGTCATCGGCTGCGCGGGGCGCATGGGCCAGATGTTGGTGCGGGAAATCACGGCGACGGCGGGTTGCACGCTGATCGGCGGCACCGACAAGGTCGGCGGCGAGGCCATCGGCAAGGATCTGGGGCTGCTGGCCGGGCTGGACGCGCTGGGCGTCGTCGCCATCGACGATCCGGTGGCGCTCTTCGCCCAGGCCGACGCGGTGATCGACTTCTCCAACCCCGAAGCGACGGAGCGTCACGCCGCGCTGGCCGCCCAGGCGGAAACCGTTCTGGTCATCGGCACGACCGGCCTGAACCCGTCGCAACAGGCGGCCATCGCCCAGGCGGCGACCCACACGGCGATCCTGCAATCGCCCAACATGTCGTTGGGCGTCAATCTTCTGTTGGCGCTGGTCGAGCAGGTCGCCCGCTCGCTGGATGACGGCTACGACATCGAAATCCTGGAGATGCACCACCGCAACAAGGTGGACGCGCCGTCCGGCACCGCGCTGGGGTTGGGCCGCGCGGCGGCGGCGGGTCGCGGCGTCGCGCTGGAGGATGTCTGGCAAAAGACCCGCGACGGCATCACCGGCGCCCGTCCGCGCGGCGAGATCGGCTTCGCCACCCTGCGCGGCGGCGACGTCATCGGCGACCATGTCGTCATGTTCGCGGGCGACGGCGAGCGGATCGAGCTGACCCACAAGGGATCCGGTCGTCAGATCTACGCCAAGGGCGCCGTGCGCGCCGCGTTGTGGGCGCGTGACAAGACGCCGGGCCTCTACAGCATGAAGGACGTGCTGGGGCTGTAACCATTTCCAAGCCGTGTCGCGCTGGTTCGGCGCTGCTGGCCCCCTCCCCATCCCTCCCCCGCTTTGCGGGAGAGGGGGCCGGACCTTTGTCAGCTTGTGGCTCAGCTTGCGGCGGAGTTCCCTCTCCCGCCACAGGCGGGGGAGGGCTAGGGAGGGGGCAAAACGCCGACCAACCTCCGACCTCCGCATAGGAACAGTTGACGGTCAGGCGACCAGCGGCAACCCGTCGCGCGCCAGAACGGCCAGGAAGGCGTCGATCACGCGCGGGTCGAAATGTTGGCCCGACTCGGCGCGCAGCAGGTCCAACACCTCCTCGATCTCCCACGCCTTCTTGTAGGGGCGGCGGTGGAGCAGGGCGTCGAAGACGTCGGCGACGGCGACGATGCGGCCCGACAGCGGGATGGCGTCGCCGCTCAAGCCGTGGGGGTAGCCGCCGCCGTCGAACCTCTCATGATGGCTTTCGGCGATTTCCGCGCCCATCGACAGGCAGTTGCGCGGCCCGTCGCCCCCGGCGTCGCGCAGGATGGCGCCGCCGATGGCGGCGTGTTCGCGCATGTGGCGCATTTCCTCCGCGTCCAGCCGCCCCGGCTTGCGCAGAATGGCGTCGGGGATGGCGACCTTGCCGACGTCGTGCAGGACGCTGGCCAGCCCGATCATGCCGCAAAACTCTTCGTCCAACTCATCGGGGAACAGGTCGCGGGCGCGCAGCTCATGGGCGATGGCGGTGGCCCAGCGGCCCAGCCGCTTCACATGGTCGCCGGTGACTTCGTCCTTGTATTCGGCCAGCTTGCCCAGCGCGTGGACGGTCGCCACCTGCGCCTCTTGCAGCCGTTCGACCAGATGAAGATTGTCGAATCCGGTCCCGGCCTTGGCGCAAAACAGCTCGATCAGGCGCTGTTCCACCTCGGGCAACGACGCGTCGGCGAGAACGCACAGCGCGTGCGGCGCTTGGCTGCGGCTGCGCAGCAGGGCGACGCCGTGCCGGTCGCCCCAGCGGGAGCGGCCATCGGCCAACGCCGCGCGGACGTCCCGCATCACCGCGTCGGGCAGGGGCGCGTCCAGCGGTTCGCCACCCGCGCTGGCGGCGGACAGCACACGCGGCGCGCCATCTGGTGCGCCATCGGGCGCGCCGACGCAGAGCAGGACCGACCCGGCGACGGGCAGCAAGGCCGCCATCCGTTCGGGCAGGGCGCGGAGAAAATCGGCGCGACTCGCCTGTTCAAACAAATGGTCAGCGGCGTCCATCACCGCCTCCACCCCCAAGCGTCCACGCTCGATCAGCGTGATGTGCTGGTAGGAGCGCAGGGCGGCGACGGTCGCGGTGAACAGCTTTTGCGCGGTCAGCTCGCTCTTGGCCTTGTAGTCGTTGATGTCGTAGGTGGCGATGATCGCGCGTTCGGGGGCCTGTCCCGGCTGGCCGGTGCGCAGGATGATGCGCACCTGTTGGTTGCCCAGCGTTTCGCGGATATGACGGACCAGGGTCAACCCGGCGTCGTCGGTTTCCATCACGACGTCGAGCAGGATGACGGCGATGTCCCGATGCTCGGCCAGCAGGGCGCGGGCCTGCTTGGCCGAATAGGCCGACAGAAAGCGCAGATGGCGCTTCTCGAAACTGGCGTCGCCCAACACCACGCGGGTGATGGCGTGGACCTCGTGGTCGTCATCGACGATCAGGACCAGCCAAGGCGGGTTGCGCAGGGCGGCCAGAGCGGCTTCGTCGGTGCTTTCATCAGCGAACAGCAGATCGTCGCTGATGATCTCGCCCGTCGTTTCCACCGCCCCTGTCATGAGTTCGGCCCCCGCCGGTCAGATTGTTTCTTGTCGGCGGATCACATCGGATCCATCGGCGTGTGTTGCGCCGCAACCGATACAATTTTCGGATTAATAATGAGAGTTTGTCAACGTCGCGCGCTGAGCACTCCGGCGGCGTAGGGAAGGGCGAGCAGAGCTTGCAGGGCGGCCCAGCCCAGCGCCTCCCAGTTCGGCAGGGTCCAATCGACCTCGTGCAGGGCCTCGCGGACGGGAAGTTGGCCGTAAATCAGCGATTCCAGCGGCACGAAGCCCTCGGCCAGAACGGTCAGCAGGGCGGTCAACAGCAGCCCGGCGGCGAGCAGCGACTCGACGGGCAGGCGGCGGGCGGCCCCGCACAGGCAGCGGGCGGGCGCGTCGGTCATCGGCACCGCCGGACGGAACAGACCGGCGATGGCGCTGGCCGCACCCCGCGTGGCGCCGACGGGGCGGCGGGCGGCGCGGACCAGCCCCAGCCCCAACAGCCCGACGACGGGGATGATGACATAGGGGTTGGGGAAGTCGCGGTAACGGCCATCCCAGACGATCAAGACCGCCCACGCCAGGGTCAGCCCGGTCAGGGCCAGCGCCGACCAGCGGCCAACCGACTCGACGGCGGACAGGGACGGACGGTTGACCCGCAGGCCCGCCAGCGGCTCCCGCGCCAGCCCGCCGCCCGCCAGCGTCCGTTGCGCGGTCAGCAGAACGGCCAGCGACAGCGCCGCCGTCAACGCCAGCATGATGCCCGCCAAGGCGGTGTCGTGCCAATAATGTTTCCCGTGAAACGCCGCGTGAACGGCCTGGACGAACAAGGTGGACAGCGCTTGCGTCAACAGGATCACGCCGGTCCACCCGCCGTTGGTCAGCCGCCCGCCGCGCAGCGCCAGCCCGGCCAGCAGAAGCAGGGCGAGGCCGCCGGAGACGGCGTAGAGGCGCGGCCAGTCGCGATTCTCCACCACTGGCCCGGCCAGGGAGAATTTCGCCACGCGGTCGGCGCCATACAGCCCCCAATGACCGCCGACGGTGCCTTCCAGCTTGGCTTTCCAATCCTGATCGAAGGCTTCGATGATGTTGTAGTCAAAGCCCTCCTGCGCGGCCATGCGCACGAAGCCGTTGACGAAGGTCGCCTTGTTGACCAGCCCCGGAACGGCGGCCCCGCGCGAGCGGCCCGCCGTCGGCCAGCCGGTTTCGCCGACCAGGATCGGCTTGCCCGGAAAGCGCTGGGCGATGACGTGGTAGGAGGAGCGGATGCGCTCCGTCGCGCCCGCGACCCCGGCGGGGACGTCCTCCCAATAGGGCAGCAGATGGATGGTCAGGTAATCGACATGGTCGGCGATCTGCGGGTATTTCAGCCACCATTCCCAGACGTCGGCGTAGGACACCGGCTGTTTCACCGCCGCCTTGACCCGGTCGATGTAACCGGCGACCTGATCGGGCGTCAGCTCGCGGCGCAGCAGCACCTCGTTGCCGACGATGACGCGGGTGATGGTGTCGGGAAAGCGGTTGGCCAGATCGATCAGCGAGGCGATTTCCGCCTCGTTCTTCTCCGACTTCGACGACAGCCACGCCCCCATCGTCACCTGAAGCCCATGCTTGCGCGCCAGTTCCGGCACGATCTGCAAGCCTTCCAGCGACGTGTAGGTGCGGATTCCGGCGACCTGCGGGGCGAGCGCCGCCAAATCCTCCTCAATCTCCGCCGGGCTGGGGAAGATCTGCGTCAACGGGCTTTGCCCGTCGCGGAAGGGGGCGAAGGACACGCTTCGCAGCTTGCCGCCGGGCGGCGGTTCAAGGGGAACCGGCCGGTTCGGCAAGGACCACACGGCGAGGTTCGCAAGGCCGACGACGAGAATCGCGGCGAGGATCGGGATCAGGCGCATGGGCGGGATGTCTACACCAAAGGCGGGGCGGGTTGAACGGGGTTGGTGATTCGCGTTGCCCCCTCCCTAACCCTCCCCCGCTTGTCAGCGGGAGAGGGGACGGGTGCGGGCCGACCATCGTCTCCCTCTCCCGCGTGAGCGGGGGAGGGTCGGGGAGGGGGCCAAGGGCGACGGTTGACCAAAAGAAAGGCGCGTTCCCCATCATGGAAAACGCGCCTGTCGCAAGGTTGAGGATGGTTTCCCCGATCAAACAGCGGCGGGCGCCGCATTATTCCATCAGCGTTCGACGAACGCCTTTTCGATCACGTAATTGCCCGGCTCGCCGTTCGTCCCCATGACGAAGCCCTTGCGGTCCATCATATTGGTGGTTTCGGTCAGCATCGCCGGGCTGCCGCAGATCATCACGCGGTCGTGCGCCGGATCCAGCTCCGGCAGGCCAAGGTCGCTGTAGAGCTTGCCATTTTCCATCAGCGTGGTCAGACGCCCGCTGTTGCGGAACGGCTCGCGCGTCACGGTGGGGTAATAGAGCAGCTTTTCCTTCACCTGTTCGCCAAAGAACTCATTCTCCGGCAGCTCGTGCTGGATCAAATCGTCGTAGGCGAGTTCGGCGACCGTGCGCGTGCCGTGGGTCAGGATCACCCGCTCGTACTTCTCGTACAGTTCGGGATCCTTGATGATGCTGAGGAAGGGGGCCAGACCCGTTCCGGTGCTGAGCAGATAGAGGTTCCGGCCCGGCAGCAGATTGTCGGAAATCAGCGTGCCGGTCGCCTTGCGGTTGACCAGAACCGTGTCGCCTTCCTTCAGATGCTGAAGGCGGGAGGTCAACGGGCCGTCCGGCACCTTGATGCTGAAGAACTCGAGCGTCTCTTCGTAATGCGCGCTGACGAGGCTGTAGGCGCGCAGCAGCGGGCGCCCGTTCACCTCAAGCCCGATCATCGTGAACTGGCCCGGCAGAAAGCGGAAGGACGGGTCACGCGTGGTGGTGAAGGTGAACAGCGTGTCGGTCCAGTGGTGAACGCGCAGAACGCGCTCCTGAATGAGGTTGCTCATGGAGATTCCAAAGACAGTAGCAATGCCAGAGCCGGCTTTCGGGTTCGGGGCGCGTTCAGGTGGCTGTGAACAGGCTGCCGCCGCGCGACGGTCGAAAACCTAGCAACAATTCCGTCAGAAGGCCATGGCTTTATACCAGTCCATCTGACGAGTCTGCGGACAAACAACACAAAAATCAAAGTAGAACATTGACGCAGATCAATGGCTGCTCACTCGGCGCTGGGCGGGGCGAAGAGATAGGGCGACAGGCCGCGCAGATTTTCATCGACGATAAGCCGATGATTCAGCGGCGGAAACGCCCGTTGCGAACAATCCAGCCGGGGGCAGAGCCGACAATTCACGCCGATTGGCGTCGCCGCTTCGGTGTTGCCCAGATCAAAGCCGTCCGCATAGGTGACGTGCGCCGCGTGGTGGGCGTCGCAGCCCAGCGCGATGGCGAATTGCTGCGGCGGGCTGCGGTGGCCGCCCCCCGCCTTGACCACGGTGCGGGCGATGGAGAACCAGGTGGTCCCGTCGGGCATCTGCGCGACTTGGCTGTGAACCTTGCCCGGCGTTCGGAACGCTTCGTAAACGATCCAGCGCGGACAACCGCCGCCGAAGCGGGCGAAGTGGAATCCGGCGCCGGAGAAGCGTTTGGACACGTTGCCCGCGCTGTCCACCCGCATGAAGAAGAAGGGAACCCCCTTGGCCCCGCTGCGGTGCAGGGTGGTCAGACGTTGGCACACCTGCTCAAACGAAGCATCGAACCGCCTCCGTAATATTTCGATGTCGTAACGAACCTGAGTGGCGGCCTCGTGGAAGCGCTGGTAGGGCATCAGCACGGCGGCGGCGAAATAGTTGGCCAGCCCGATGCGGGCCAGCCGCCGCGCCTCGTCGTCGGACAGGTTGGCGGCCTCGACGATGCGGTTCAGCAGCTCGCGGTGGCGCAGCAGGGCGATTTGGCAGGCGAGCTGAAAATTGCGGCCCGACGGGGCCAGCATCTCCGACAGCAGCACCCGGCGGCTGTGGCGGTCGAAGCGGCGAACGGCGTAGCCCATGACCTCCGACGGCAACAGGCGGACGCGGACGCTGTGCTGCGTGTTCAGCCAATCGACCAGCCCGCGATAGAGATCGCCCTTTTCGAGATTGCCGTCCTTCCACAGCGCGTCGGCGGCGTCCTCCAACTCCGGGAAATGGTTGGAATGGGCCTGGAACAGGTCGCGCACCTCGTCCTGGGGAAAGCCGCTGCTTTGCACCAGATGCAGCTTTTCCCGGTCGGCCACCCGTTCCGACAGGGCTTGCAGATCGTCGCGCGCGCCGCGAAAGCCGCGATAGAGCGCGACCACAGCCTGCCCCAAGGTGGGGGCGACGGCGGCCAATTCGCGGAAATCCTGGTTCTTGATGTCGGATCCGTTGAACAGCGGATCGGCGAACACCTCGCGCAGGCCGGCGACCAGACGGCTTTCCTCATCTTCGGCGAAGGCCTGGAGATCGACGCCGAAATTCTGCCCCAGCTTCAGCAGCAGCGGCACCGTCACCGGGCGCTGGTTGTGCTCGATCAGGTTCAGATAGCTGGGGGAAATGCCCAACTGGTCGGCCATCTGCGCCTGGGTCAGCCCCTGGTCGCGGCGCAGCCGCCGCACCTTCGGCCCCAGCATCGCCTTCTTGTCCATGCCCTTGCCCTCGACCGCCCGGCCCCGGCGTCCCGGCGCCTGTAAACTTTACAAACTTTACCGATTTACAGAGTTTTTCCGACGACAGTTTACAAACCGACCTTTTTACAAACAAGGGCTTATTGCAACGCACAGAAGCCCGGCGTAACACTCTGTCCATGGCCGCGCTGTAAAGCCAACGGCGCCAGACAAAAGGCTCGGCCCAGACAAAATCTGGACAACGAGCGTTGGGACCGAACAAGGCCCGCCCCGAGAATTCTTGACTTGCCCCCTGAACCGGGGCTTACGGACAGAAGGACACCGACCATGTCGCTCGACGAAAAGACCAAGACCGCCCTCCGCGCCGCCCGCTACGAAGGCATCCGCCGCGACTACACCGAGGAGGACGTCAAGCGTCTGAGCGGCTCGGTCCGTATCGAGCACACGCTGGCCGAACTCGGCGCGCAACGCCTGTGGGAACTGCTGAAGACCGAGCCGTACATCAACACGCTGGGCGCGCTGACCGGCAACCAGGCGATGCAGGCGGTCAAGGCCGGCCTGAAGGCCATCTACCTGTCGGGCTGGCAGGTCGCCGGCGACGCCAACAGCGCCGGTCAGATGTACCCCGACCAGAGCCTGTACCCGGTCAACTCGGTCCCGGCGGTCGTCGAGCGCATCAACAACGCGTTCAAGCGCGCTGACGAGATCCAGACCTCCGAAGGCAAGGGCGACACCTATTGGTTCGCGCCGATCATCGCCGACGCCGAAGCCGGTTTCGGCGGCCCGCTGAACGCGTTCGAGCTGATGAAGGCCATGATTAAGGCTGGCGCGGCGGGCGTGCACTGGGAAGACCAGCTCGCCTCGGAAAAGAAGTGCGGCCATCTCGGCGGCAAGGTTCTGATCCCGACGCAGCAGCACATCCGCACCCTGAACGCCGCCCGTCTGGCCGCCGACGTCTGCGGCACCTCGACCCTGGTGATCGCCCGCACCGACGCTGAGTCGGCGCAGCTCATCACCTCGGACATCGACGAGCGCGATCATCCCTTCATCGACTTCGAGTCGGGCCGCACCACCGAGGGCTTCCACCGCCTGAAGAAGGGCCTGGGCGTCGAGCATTGCATCGCTCGCGGCCTGTCCTACGCGCCGTATTCCGATCTGATGTGGTGGGAAACCTCCAAGCCGAACCTGGACGACGCCCGTCGTTTCGCCGAGGCGATCCACAAGGAATTCCCCGGCAAGATGCTGGCTTACAACTGCTCGCCGTCCTTCAACTGGAAGGCCAACCTGGACGACGCGACCATCGCGAAGTACCAGCGCGAGCTGGGCGCCATGGGCTACAAGTTCCAGTTCGTCACGCTGGCGGGCTTCCACTCCTTGAACTACTCGGCCTTCACGCTCGCCAAGGGCTACGCCGAGCGCGGCATGGCCGCTTACTCCGAACTGCAACAGGCCGAGTTCGCGGCCGAGAAGGACGGCTACACCGCCACCAAGCACCAGCGCGAAGTCGGCACCGGCTACTTCGACGCGGTCGCCACGGCGATCTCGGGCGGCACCTCCTCGACCACCGCGTACAAGGACTCCACCGAGGCTGACCAGTTCCATTGATCGGGAGTTGGTCCGTGATCCGGTGTGCGAGCCGGATCGTTTTGAACGGCTGATGCTTTGACTTTTCAACGGCCGGAGGGAAACCTCCGGCCGCTTTTTTGTGACAAACGCTCGCCGTTCGCCGTCATAGCCCCGCCCCCCTGGTATGGCTGCCTTGCGCGGCCTCAATTCAGGGTCGTCGGTAAACTGGGCCGAAAGTCTTGAACAGCACGGGAAAACGCCGATTTGGTGTTGTTGTTCCGTCCGTATCTCTTCCGCTGCGGCGCGGAATCCCCTGTTGACTTGAGAACGCTTCAAGACCACTTACATCGCATGCTGAAAACAAACCGATCCGGGACGTAACGGTCCCTCCACGCCGGGCGCCCAACGCGGAGTCCGG
Organism: Azospirillum cavernae; assembly: GCF_003590795.1. Classification (GTDB taxonomy): domain Bacteria; phylum Pseudomonadota; class Alphaproteobacteria; order Azospirillales; family Azospirillaceae; genus Azospirillum; species Azospirillum cavernae. Next base: position 702,463 of record NZ_QYUL01000002.1, on the reverse strand, counting down.
CGGCGGGTCCCGCCTCTGCGCGACGCCTGTCGCGCCGTGACGGTCGACTTCGCCCCCGCGTCTTTCCGCGTGGATGTTCACCCCGGTGATTGCCGCCCCGTCGCCTCCGGCCTCGGCGCTTTTGATCGACATGATGAAAGGACAGTGCAGTATGGATTATTCGCTCACAGGAAAGACCATTGCTATTCTCGTCTCCAACGGCTTTGAAGAAGCGGAGATGACCGAACCCCAACGCGCTCTGCTGAAGACCGGCGCGACCCTGCGCACGATTTCGACCGAGACGGGTCTGGTGAACGGCTGGCACGGCAAATCCTGGGGCCACTACTTCCCGGTCGACAAGCAGCTGGGCGAGGCGCTGGGCGCCGATTTCGACATGCTGCTGCTGCCGGGTGGCGAGCGCAGCGTCGCCAAGCTCCAGCAATCGGCCCACACCCGCCGCATCGTCGGCCATTTCCTGGACGCCGGGAAGCCGATCGCCGCGATCGACCACGGAATCCAACTGCTCGCCATCCCCGGCAAGCTGCGTGGCCGTCTGCTGGCCGCCCCGGAAGCCTACCGCGCCAATTTGATCGCCGCTGGCGGCAAGATCAGCGACGAGGCTCTGGTGGTCGATGAGATCACCGTCAGCGCGCTGGGCCAGGACCAGCTCGCCGAGTTCGTTGAGGCGGTGGTCAAGCTGTTCGGCGAATCCGCCGCTCTGCGCGCGGCGGCCTGACCGCTTCACGCCATCTGACATCTGCGGTTGCTGAACGACCGCCGCGCCCCGGGCGCGGCGGTCGTTTTGCGTTTGCGTGAAAGATCTGTGTTGATAATTTTAAACGTATCCCGTAGGAAAATTAGACACCGAATGATCGGATATTTCCCACAATCACCGCCCTGACGGGCGCGCGGAGGAGTCTTGAGAATGGCTAAAATGCAGGCATTTTCACGATTCACCATTCGCGCGAAAATCATAGTCGCGGTTCTCGGGACCGTGGTGATGGCCGGTGGTTTTGGTCTGTTTACGCTGGATCGACTTGATATTCTAAACAGCGCGGCGGAAACCATGCGGGGCCGCTCGCTGCCCAGCACCCAGTTGGCCGGGCAATTGACGGCGGCGGCGCAGGGCTACCGCATCGCCGAGGCGGCTTACGCGCTCTCCACCAACGCCATGCAGATCGATCAGGTGGAAACCAACCTGAAGGCCGCCGAGGCGAACGTCGCCCGCCTGCGCGCCGCCGCCGGGCCGCTGTTTTCCAGCGGCGACACGGCGGAGCGGCTGACCGCCTTTGACGAGGCGTGGAAAAACTACGCGTCCGCCGCCGACCGGGTGCGCAGTCTGGTCCGCGACAACCAAAGCCAATCCGCCGCCAGCGTCTTCAAACGCCCCAGCGCGGTCGCCTTCGCCCGCGTTCAGGAAACCCTGACCGCTCTGGTGGACGGCGCGATCCAGGAAGCCGGAACGGTCGCCGACCGGGGGGGCGAGGTCTACACAGCGGCGCATTCCCAGGTGATGGGCGTGGTGGCGCTCTGCACGCTGCTGTCGCTGGCCTTTGGCTGGGCGCTGGTCCGCAGCGTGTCGCGGCCCATCCTGGCGGTGGCGTCGGCGCTGGAACGGTTGGCCGCGCGCGATTTCTCGGCGTCCTTTGACGATGGACGGCGGGACGAGATTGGCCGGATGGCCGCCGCCGCGCGGGTGTTCAAGGACAACATGTTGGAGGCCGAACGGCTCCAGGCCGAACAGGAGCGCTTGAAGGCCGCCGCCGCCGAAGAGCGCCGCCGCGAGCTGCAAAGACTGGCCCAGGGCTTCGAGGCGACGGTGAAGCGGCTGGTCGAGGCGCTGGCCGACTCCACCGCCAGCTTGGCGACGGCGGCCAGCGGCATGGCGACCAGCGCGGCGGACACCGCCGCCCACGCCGACGCGGTGTCGGCGGCGTCGGGCCGGGCGTCCGCCAATGTGGACAGCGTGGCGGCGGCGACGGCGGAGCTGTCGGCGTCCTTCGCTGAGATCGCCCGGTTGGTCGGCGATTCGGCGGGCATCGCCGCCACGGCGACGCGCGACGCCGAACGCGGGACCGTGGTGATGGGCAGTCTGGCCAACGCGGCGGCGGAGATCGGCAAGGTGGTCGATCTGATTTCCGGCATCGCCGGGCAAACCAATCTGTTGGCGCTGAACGCCACCATCGAAGCGGCGCGGGCGGGCGAGGCGGGCAAGGGCTTTGCCGTGGTCGCGTCGGAGGTGAAGATTCTGGCCGGGCAGACCGCCAAGGCGACCGCCGAGATCCAGGCGCGCATCGCCGAGATTCAAACGGCGTCCGGCACGGCGGTGGACAGCATCGACGCCGTCACCCGCACCATCGCCAAGCTGAACGAGATCGCCGGAGCCGTCGCGGCGGCGGTGGAGCAGCAAACCGCCGCCGTCGGCGAGATCGCCGCCAACATCCACGACGCCGCCGACGGCGCCCGCGACGTGTCGGGGAACATCGCCGCCGTCACCGCCGCCGCCGCGTCCTCCGAACAGGCCTCGTCGGTGATGGTCGGCACGGTTGAAACCGTGTCGGGCGACACCGCCCGCATGCGGGCCGAGGTCGACGGCTTTTTGTCGGCGCTGCGGGCGGGATAAAGCCGCGTCGTCGTCTAAGCAGGTTTTCCGAACTCTGCCCACACATGGGCAGGCTCGGAAAACCTGCAAAACATTGAGTCCGCAGGTTTCTCCAGGCCGGGCCATGTGTGGCCCGATCTGGAGAAACCTGCTTAGGGGGAGTCAGACCCGCTCTTCCACCCCAACCCGTTCGGCGGGGAAGGTCAAGCGCACGGTCGTTCCCCGGCCCGGCGCGCTGTCGATGTCCAGCCGCCCGTTGTGCAGGGCCAGCAGGGCGCAGGTCAGCGGCAGGCCAAGGCCGGAGCCGTGCTCGGTCGTTGTCATCCGGTCATGCGCCTGCGAAAAGGCGGTCAGCGCCAGGGGGATTTGCTCCGGCGCCATGCCGCGCCCGGTGTCGCTGACCGACAGGCTCAGGCTTCCCCCGTCGTTCAGATGGGCGGCCACCCCGATTTGTCCGCCGGGCGGGGTGAATTTCACCGCGTTGCCGACCAGATTGGTCAGCATCTGGCGGATCAGCGTCGGGTCGCCGTACAGGCAGGGCAGGTCATCGGCCACGCTGCTGTTCAGCGCCAGCCCGGCCCCTTGCGCCCGCGCGCCCAGCATTGCGGTGGTGGCGTCGATGATGAGCGGCAAATTGCACGGCTCCTCATAAAGCTCCATCTTGCCCGCTTCGATCCGGGCGAGGTCGAGCAGGTTGTTGATAAGCTCCAACATATACTCGCCAGCGGTGGCGATCTGCGCCGCCGCGTCGCGGTAACGCGGGTTGTCCAGCGGTCCCATCACCTCGTCCCGCAGGATCTCGGCGAATCCCATCACGGCGGTCAGCGGGGTGCGCAGCTCGTGGCTCAAATGATGGACGTAATCGGATTTGTGGCGGTTGGCCCGCTGCGCCTCGTCGCGGGCGGTGGCCAACTCCAGGGCGCGGTTTTTCAGGTCGGTGATGTCGGTGCGCACGCCGACGGCGCCGCCGTCGCTGGTCCGCCGTTCCTCAATGCGCAGCCAGCGGCCATCCTGCAACTCCACCTCGACCGGCGGGCCGCCGTCGCGGTGCAGGGCGAGGCGCTGGGCGATCCAGGATTCCAGCGCCTCGGGCGGCATCCGGTAGACGCCGCGACGGGCGGTTTCGCGCAGGACTGTCTCAAACGGGGTGCCGGGGGCGAGCAGGTCCGGGTGCGTGGCGAACAGGGCGCGGTAACGCTGGTTGCACAAAACCAGCCGGTCTTGCGCGTCGTAAAGGACGAAACCGTCGGGCACGCTGTCGATGGCGTCGAGCAGTCGGGCGTGCGACTGCCGGGCGTCCCGTTCGGCGCGGACCCGTTCGCTGACGTTGCGGACGCTGCACAGCACCCGGTCGCCATCCATCAAAGCGACCAACCGGGCCTCAAAGGTGGCGTCATTCTGGCGGGGGGAGGGGGCGGGCAGGGTGAATTCGACGCCGACGACGGTTTCGCCAGCGGACAGGCGCTCCAACGCGTCAGCCACCAGGGCGCCCGCCGGGTCGGGCAGAACATCCTGCACCCGACCGTTGAGAAAGCGCTCCGCCGGAATGTTCAACTCCGCCGGGCTGGCCGTGGCGAAATCCAGGATGGAGCCGTCGCGCCGCAGCTCGAACCGCACATCGGGGTAGGCGTAAGACAGCGCCACAAGCTGCTCGGTCAGCCGCGCCAGTTCCTGCCGGGCGACGTGGTCGGCGGTCGCCTCGATCAACAGCAGCGGCGTCGCCGTGCCGAACCGGCTGGCGGGCGCGCGGGTGACGCGGACGTCGAGATCCAAGAGCGGCGCCGTCGAGCAGGTTTGGAAGGCGATGGTGGCGTTGGTCGCCCGTCCGTTGGTCAGGCAGGAGGTCAAAGCGGCGCTGGCCTTGGCGTCGGCGCGCAGGCGGATCGCGGACTCGTCGGCGGCGTCCGGCAGATCGAGCAAGCCGCGCGCCGAGTCGTTCAACCAAACGACCAAGCCATCCGGCTGCGCCAGCCACAAAGGAACCGCAAGCCCGGCCAAAAGGTCGAGACCCAAACACCCGGAGTCTTCGATCTGGGGAAAGGCCATCGGCGTCCCATCAATCCAGCGGTCAGCGCAGTCTACTACGTCGCCGCCGGGAAAACAGCCATGCGATGGTGTTGCGCTTCAGCAGCGTTGCGCGAGTTCGGCGCCGTTTGCCCCCTCCCCAACCCTCCCCCGCGCTGCGGGAGAGGGGGCTTGGAGCCTTGTCGGCGCGCGGCGGAGTTCCCTCTCCCGCTGACAAGCGGGGGAGGGTTAGGGAGGGGGCAAAGCGTGGAGCGACGTCCGCCGCTTGTTTAGGGCGTGTCCCAGTAATGGCAGGCGACCTGATGGCCGGGTGCGACCTGTTCCAAAGCCGGGACGGCCTGGGCGCAAAAGCTTCGCGCCTTGGGGCAGCGCAGGCGCAGCGCGCAGCCGTCGGGCGGGCGCAAGGCCGATGGCGCGTCGCCGTCCAAGGCCGGGGCCTCGCCGCGCGCCGCGCTCAGCATCGCCTGGGTGTAGGGGTGGCGGGCGTGGTGGAGCAGGGCGTCGGCGTCGCCGCTTTCAACCACCCGGCCCATCAACAGAACCAGGGCGCGGTCGGCGTGGCGCAAGCCCTCTTCCACCCGCTCCGTCGTCAGGATGACGGGCAGCCGCCGCCGGTCCCGCGCGGTCAGCAGATCGTCCCAGAAATCGGCGCGCTCCTCCGCCGACAGGGTGGCGAGAGGCTCGTCGCAGACCAGCGCGCGCGGCTCCGGAATCAGGGCGCGGGCCAGCCCGACCCGCGCGGCTTCGGGCGGATTCAGGGTCGCGGGCCAGCGCGTCGCCGTGTCGGCGGACAAACCCACCGCCCGCAGGGCGTCGGCGACCCGATGGGCGCGGCGGTCGGCGGGGATCTCGGGCCGCAGGGATTCCAGAACCGTCGCCAGTTGGCCGCCAACGGTCATCGCCGGATCGAGCGCCGCCGCCGGGTCGGGAAACAGCGGTTGCAGGTCACGGCGAATCCGCCGCATCCCGGCGGCGTCGGCCTTGGCCAGATCGCGGCCCATCCAGGCGACATGGCCCTTGGTGGGCGGCGGCAGGTGCAGCAGGGCGCGGGCCAGCATCGCCTTGCCGCTGCCGGTTTCGCCCAGCAGGACCAGGGTTTCGCCGTCGGCCAGATCGAGATCCAACGGATGGACCACGGTCAGGCGCCGTTCCTCCCCCGTCGGGCTGACGCCCAGCGGAAAGGACACGGTGACGCTGCGCGCGGTCATCACCTCGGTTCCCGCCCGCCCGCGCGCTGGGTTGGGGGCGGGCAGCGGGGTCGGGTCGGCGGGGGTGGGCAGCAGCCGCCCGCCATGCAGGGCCAAACGCTGGTCGGCGGGGCCGTCCAGCCCGTCTTCGGGCCGCCCGGCGACAATCAGCGCGACGGCGCTCTCGCGCGCCCAATCGGCCAGCCGGTGCAGAAGGCGCAGGCGCACGGTGGGATCCAGCCCGGCGGCGGGCGCGTCGGTCAGCAGAACCGCCGGGCCGACGGCGATGGCCAAGGCGAACAGCGCCGCCCACCGCAGCGAGTCGGGCAGGCGGTCGGGCGGCAGGTCGAAGCGCCGGGCGGCGGCGGGAACCCCCATGCGGTCGAGCGCGTCGGCCATGCGGCGCAGCGCGGCGCTGGTGTCCAGCCCCAGATGATGGCCGATGACGTCCGCCGCCTGCAAGGCCAGCGGGCGTTGCGGAGCCATCCGTCCGCCCTGCGCGATCAGCAGGCGGCGACCATCCACATGGGCCTGTCCGGCCTGCGCCACGCCGGGCAGCGGCAGCCCGGCCAGGGCGCGCAGCAGCAGGGTTTTGCCCGCTCCGGCCCCGCCGGTCAGGGCGAGCACCGCGCCCGCCTCCAGCCGCAAGTCGGCGCGGTCGATCAGCACGCGGTCGCCCGCCAGCAGGGTCAGCCCATCGGCGGCGACGGGCGGGTTGGTCGTCGGCGGGTCGGCGAGGGCGGGGGCGATGGTGGTCATGCGCGGGCGTCCGTGGCCGCGCCGCCGTGCGGCCCTTCGGCGGCGAGGCTGAGCGCTTCGTCCGCCACGGCGTGAAGCGCCCACAGGGACAGGGACAGCAGCAGCGCCGCCGGGATCAAGGCCAGCCCGTCGCCCAGCCGCGCGGCCAAGCCGATCGTCGCCCCCCAGCTTCCCACCGGCGACGGCAGGCCAAGGCCGAGCAGGCTGGCGAAGCTTTCCACCGCCAGCGCGCGCGGCAGGGCGACGGCCCCGGCGGCCAGCAGCGGGCGGACGGCGTTGGGAATCAGGTGATGGCGCAGGATCGCCCCCTGCGACAGCCCGGCGGCGCGGGCGGCGATCAGAAACTCCCGGCGCAGCAGGTCGCGCAACTCGCCATGGGCCAGCCCGGCGACCAGCGGCGCGGCGCTGACCGCCACCAGCAGGGCGAGAAGCGGCAAGCCGCCGCCCATCAACCCGGCCCCCAGCGGGGCCAGCAGCGCCAGCGGCAGCCCCGCCAACCGGGCGGCGGCGGCCATCAGGCGGCGTTCCGTCCGTTCCCCCAGCGCGGTGGCCAGCACGGCCCAACCCAGCCCCAGCCCCGCGCCCAACAACCCGCTCAACAGGGCGAAGGACAGGCTGCCGCGCCCGTCGGTCAGCGCGGTCAGAACCGGATCGCTGTCGGCGCGCAGCGGGGCGGCGCCGTCGCTCAGCAGCGGCGCGACGGTGCAGGCCAGAGCCAGCGCCGCCAGCAGGGCCAGCCCGGCGGCGCCCCGGCCATGGCGGCGCGTGTGATGGTCGGATCGCGGGTTCATCGGCCCCTCCCGCCGGAACCGGCGAGCGGCTGGAGCCACGCGCCAAGGGCGGTTCCCAGCGCGGTCAGCAGCCCGGTCAAGCCGCCGAGCGCGATCAGGGCGGGCAGGGCGCCGGAGGTCGATCCGGCGCGGGCGGCGTCGATCAGCCGGGCGCCCAATCCCGGCAGGTCGAGCAGGCTTTCCAGCGCCACCGCTCCGGCCAGCGCCGCCAGCGTGGCGTTGGCGAAGCCGCCCAGCACCGGGGCCAGCGCGGCGGGCAGGGCGTGGTGGCGCAACACCGCGCGGTCGTCCAGCCCGAAGCCTTCGGCCATGCGCAGGGCGTCGCTGGTCAGCGCCTCCGTCATCGCCGGGCGGGCGAGGCGGGCGGCTTGGCAGGCGGCGGGCAGGGCCAGCGCCGCCCAGGCGAGCGGCGCGGCGGCGGCCCCGGCGCGCACCGCCAAGGCGGCGCAGGCGGCCAACAGAAAGCCGGGCAGCAGCGGCCCGGCGGCGATCAGGGCGCGGCCCGCCAGACCGCTTCCCGTTTGCGGGGCCAGCCCAGCCCAGGCCCCGGCCAGCGCGCCCAGCGCGGCGCCCAGGAACAGCGCGGGGGCGATCAGCAGGAAGGAGAGGCCCAGCGCCGCCAACAGCGCACGCGCCGCGCCCAGCGCGTCCAGGCCCGTCGCCCAGGCCAGCGCCGAAGCCAGGGCGGTCCCGGCGGCGATGGGCAGAAGGGTGGCGGGCAGCGTGTCGATCAGGCGGGAGGCGACGGTGCGCGGCATCGGGGGCGGGGCGATCTTCGGAAAAGGCGGGGGTGGGACGGGGCAAAGATGTGGAGGTTCGGCCTTGTTTGCCCCCTCCCCGACCCTCCCCCGCCGGTGGCGGGAGAGGGAGCCTGGAGCCTTGTCGGCGTTCGGCGGAGTTCCCTCTCCCGCTGGCAAGCGGGGGAGGGCTAGGGAGGGGGCAAAGCGTCGCCAAACCGGCGCAACTCTGCTCAAGGCCGAACCGTAAGCGCGCCCACCCCGGCGGGGCAACGAAATTGGCGCGGGCGCGACGCGGGCGCGCGCAATTTTCCCCGCTCGCCCTGCGGCAGGATGGAGCGCGCGTCCCCACATGAGGCAGGATGTCGTTCCTCGCCGCCCTGGACCCGCCCGGATGACCGTTGACCCACCTTCCTCGCTCGCCCCGCCTCCCGACGCCGCCGGGCTGTCCGGGATCGCGCCGTCGTCGTTGGAGACGGCGGCGATTCTGGAGCCGGGGCGCACCTGCTGGCGGATCGAGCGGACGAACCGCCTGTCGGTGATCGTCGACGCCGAGGCGTATTTCCTCCACGCCAAGGCGGCGCTGCGCCGGGCGCGGCGCAGCGTGTATCTGTCGGCCTGGGATTTCGACGCGCGCATCCGGCTGACGCCGCAGAGCCGCCGCGCCCACCGCCCCGACCGGCTGGGCCATCTGCTGAACTGGTTGGCGACCAGCCGCCCGGATCTGCGCATCCATGTGTTGAAATGGGATTACGCCGAACTGTTCGATCTGGCGCGTTGGACCCATCCCTTTCTGTTGCGCAACTGGCTGACTCACCCGCGTCTGCAATACCGGCTGGACGGCGACCACCCGACCGGGGCCTGCCATCATCAAAAGCTGCTGGTGATCGACGATTCCCTGGCCTTTTGCGGCGGGCTGGATCTGACCGCCAACCGTTGGGACACCCGCGCCCACCGGGGGCAGGAGCGGTTGCGCCGCCAGCCCGACGGCGCGCCTTATGAGCCGTTCCACGACGTGATGATGGCGGTGGACGGCGACGCCGCCCGCGCCTTGGGCGATCTGTTCCGCGCGCGCTGGCTCCGCGCCACGGGGGAGGAACTGACGCCCCCCGCCGCGCCGTTGCCGCCGCCGCGCCGCTTCGCCTACCGGCGCTTTCTGCTGCGGCGGACGCCCGCCGACCCTTGGCCGCCCGGTCTGGCCCCGCTGGTGACGGGCGCCCGCGTCGGCCTCAGCCGCACCGACCCCGCCTGCAACGGACGGGCGGAGGTGCGGGAGGTCGAGGCGCTGTTCCTCGCCGCCATCGCCCAGGCCCGCCGGGTGATCTATCTGGAAAGCCAATATCTCGCCTCAACCGCCGTGGCCGACGCGCTGGCGGCGCGGCTGGGGGAGGACGACGGGCCGGAGGTGGTGGTGGTCAACCCGGCGCGCTCCACCAGTTGGCTGGAAAACACGGTGATGCTGGGCGCGCGGGCCACCATCGCCCAGGCGTTGCGCGCGGCGGACCGTCATGGCCGCTTCGCCCTCTATTGCCCGCGCGCCGACGACGGAACCGCCATCACCGTCCACGCCAAGGTGATGGTGGTCGATGACCGGCTGTTGCGCGTCGGTTCGGCCAATCTGAACAACCGCTCCATGGGCTTGGACACCGAATGCGATCTGGCGCTGGAGGCGCGGCCCGACGATCCGGCGGACGCCGCTCTGCGCCGGGCCATCGCCCACAGCCGCGACGATCTGGTCGCCGAGCATCTGGGCGTTACGCCGGATATTGTCGCCGGGGAGTTCCGCCGTCGCGGCTCGCTGATCGCCGCCATCGAGGCGCTGCGCCGTCCCGACGGGCGGCGGCTGGAGCCGCTGGTCGAACCGGAGTTGGACGGGCTGACCCTGGCGGTGGCCGAGGCGCGGGTGTTCGACCCCGAACGTCCGGTGGACGCGGTGGACATTCTGCGCCGGGTGTTGCCCTCGCGCATTCCCCGCCGTCACCGCTGGCTGATTTTGGGGCTGGGGTTTTTGACCTTGCTGCTGGCGCTGGCCCCCACCGCCGCCGAGGGGTGGGACGAGGACAGCGTCGCGACCATGGTCGGGCTGGCGCGGTTTCTGCGCGCCGTCACCATGGTTGAAGGCTGGTTGGGTCGTATGCTGGCCGAGTATGGTCTGGCGCTGGCCGCGCTGCTGCTGATTGTCGGGTGGCTGGCGCGCTGGGCGGCGCGGGCCGCCGCGACGAAGACGACGAAGGGAAGCGACCTGCCGTGATCCGATTCAGCCGTGAGCGTGTCGAGCGCATCGCCTCCGCCCTGCGCGCCGCTGGCGCGCGCCGTCCGGGCCGCCGTCCCGAAGGGCGCTTCAACCCGGTTCCCGATGGGCTGGTCGGCTTTTCGGTGGCGACCTGGAACATCCACAGTTGCGTCGGGTTGGACGCCCGTTTCGCCCCCGACCGCGTCGCCCAGGTGATCCGCGACCTCGACGTCGATCTGATCGGCTTGCAGGAAATCGGCTGGCACCATCGTGGCGAACCGGGGCTGGACCAGTTCGACTATCTGGAGCGCGCCACCGGCCTGACCGCATACGCCGCGCCGACCAAGCACAACGACCGCGCCCATTACGGCAACGCCCTGCTGACCCGGCTGCCGGTGCGCTCCTTCACCGGCGTCGATCTGTCCATCGGGCGGCGGGAGCCGCGCGGGGCCATCGACGCGGTGGTGGAGGCGCAGGGGCGTCCGGTGCGGGTGATCGTCGCCCATCTGGGCTTGGACCCGTGGGAGCGGGCCGAGCAAATCAGCGTCATTCTGTCGCGGGTGGCGGCGCAGCCGGACCTGCCGACCCTGTTCATGGGCGATCTGAACGAATGGACGCCGACCTCGCCCCGGCTGCGGACGCTGGGGGAGTTCTTCGCCGACGTCGCCGACCCGCGCAGCTTTCACGCCCGCCTGCCCACCCTGCGGCTGGATCGGATTTACGTGTCCGAAGGCTTGCAAATTCCCGCTTTTGAAAGCGTCCGCACCGCGCTGACCCGGCGGGCGTCGGACCATCTGCCGGTGCGCGCCACCCTGGCTTTGACCTGACCGATCCGTATGGTTTGGTCATTTAGACCTATGGTGATAGGGGCTGGCCCCTAGGTCTTGTGCAGGACAGCAAAATGGCGCCTCGCAATGTTCTTTGCACAACAGAGCCTTGCGCGCATCATAGGGGCTATTGACCTATACGAACACCGCACTGCAAGATACAGTTGGTCATACGATCAATACGCCACCCCATCAGCCGGACGCCCAGAGGGCCAAGGTCGCCGGGATTAGCACGACGCGAGGACGGGATTTGCTGTACCACCTGTACGACATGCAACACGCGGCCATGCGGCCGATGCGTTTCTGGGCCGAAGCCGCTCAACAGACCTTTCAGAATCCGCTGGTGCCGTTGTCCTACACCAAGCTGGGCCGCACGGTCGCCGCTGGCGCCGAGCTGATGGAGCGGACGACCCGGCGCTTCGCCAAGCCGAGCTTTGGTTTGAAGGAAACGACGGTCCAGGGCCAGACGGTGGCGATCACCGAACGGATCGTGACGGCGACGCCCTTCTGCAATCTGCTGAATTTCGCCAAGCCCGAAGGCACGCCCCGGCAGCCGCGCGTCTTGCTGGTCGCCCCGATGTCGGGCCACCACGCCACCCTGCTGCGCGGCACGGTCGAGGCGCTGATCCAGGATCACGACGTCTTCATCACCGACTGGATCGACGCCCGTCTGGTGCCGGGCGCCAAGGGCCGCTTCGATCTGGACGATTACATCGAGACCGTCGCCGGGCTGGTCCGCTTTCTGGGCGAACGCACCCACATCGTCGCCGTCTGCCAGCCCGCCGTTCCGGTGATGGCGGCGGTGTCGCTGATGGCGGCGGCGAACGAGCCGGTGCAGGCCCGCAGCATGACGCTGATGGGCGGCCCGATCGACCCGATGGCCAACCCGACGACTCCGGTCAAGCTGGCGGTCGAACGCCCGCTGAAATGGTTCGAGCGCAGCGTCATCACCACGGTGCCGGTCTATTATCCGGGCGCCTTCCGCCGCGTGTATCCCGGCTTCATCCAGCTGTCGGGCTTCATGTCGATGAATCTTGATCGCCACATTGGCGAGCACATCGGCCTGTTCCGCCATCTGGTGCGCGGCGACGGCGATTCCGCCGAACAGCATCGGCGTTTCTACGACGAATATCTGTCGGTGATGGATCTGCCGGCGGAATTTTACCTGCAAACCATCGAGACGGTGTTCCAGAAGCACGCCCTGCCGAACGGCACCTGGGTGTCGCGTGGGCGCAAGATCGACCCGGCGGCGATCACCAAGACGGCGGTCATGACGGTGGAAGGCGAGCTGGACGACATTTCCGCCCCCGGCCAGACCATCGCGGCGCAGCGTCTCTGCTCGTCCCTGCCGGACAGCATGCGCAAGACGCATTTCCAGAAGGGTGTCGGCCATTACGGCATCTTCAACGGCCGCCGCTGGCGCGAAAGCATCCTGCCGGAAATCCGCAGCTTCATCCAAAGCCACGACGGGGAGTGAGTGGGGCGGGGGCGTCGGCTTCGACGGCCCCCACCCTCCCGCTTCGCAGGTCCCTCCCTCCCCCGCCCTTGGCGGTGGAGGGGAAGAGAGCGGCAGTCCCCTCTCCCGCGTGAGCGGGGGAGGGTTAGGGAGGGGGCGAACGCAGCCCCCTCACGCCATGCTGTTGAAATCATCCAGCAGGGTGGCGATGCGTCCGGTGTCGCTCTGGTCCATGATGACGCGGGCGCGGCGGCTGGCTTCCATCAAATCCAGGCCCCGGATGCGCTTCTTCACCGCCGGAACCGACGGCGGCGACATCGACAACTCCCGCACGCCCAACCCCAGCAACAGGGCGGTGTAGCGCGGATCCCCGGCGATTTCGCCGCACACCGACACCGGAATGCGCGAGCGCAGCGCCGCTTCGATGGTGAATTGGATCAGGCGCAGCACCGCCGGGTGCAGCGGGTCGTACAGCGTCGCCACCTGTTCGTCGGCGCGGTCGATGGCCAACGTGTATTGCGTCAGATCGTTGGTGCCGATGGAAAAGAAATCGGCGGCGTAGGCCAGCGCGTCGGCGGCGAGCGCCGCGCCCGGCACCTCGATCATCACGCCGACCGGCGGCAGGGGATCGGCGATGGCCACCCCCCGGCGGCGCAGGCGGCGGGCGACCTGCCCCATGATGTCGCGCACCCGCTGCACCTCCGACACCGATGAGATCATCGGCAGCAGGATGCGCAACGGCCCGTGCGCGCCCGCCCGCAGCATCGCCGCAAGCTGGGTTTCCAACAGCTTCGGCTCGCGCAGGCTGAGGCGGATGGCGCGCAGGCCCAAGGCCGGGTTGGCGGGTTCGCCATAGCGCCCGGCCATCCAGCCCGCCAGCTTTTCCCCGCCGACGTCCATGGTGCGGGCGGTGACGGTGCGCCCGCCCATCCCCTCCACCATCGCGCGGAGCACGGTGTATTGCTCCTCCTCGTCGGGGAGTTGATCGCGGTTCATGAACAGGAATTCGGTGCGCAGCAGGCCGATGCCCTGCGCGCCGTTCTCCAGCGCGTGTTCCAGGTCGCGCGGCATTTCCAGATTGGCCATCAGCGTGATGGCCATGCCGTCGCGGGTCACGGCGGGCAGCTTGCGCAGGCTTTTCAACTGCTCGCGCTCGCGCTCGCGGGCGGCGCGGCGGTTGCGGTACTCGTCCAGCACCTCGGGCGCCGGGTCGATGACGACGCGGCCCTGAACGCCGTCGATGATGACGGTCACGCCGTTGCGCACCCCGGCCAGCAGCCCGGCGGCCCCCAGCACGGCGGGCAGCCCCAGCGAGCGGGCCAGAATCGCCGTGTGGCCCTCCGCCCCGCCCAGCACGGTGGCGAAGCCGCCGACCGCCTTGGGGTCGAGCAGGGCGGTGTCGGCGGGCGTCAGCTCTTCGGCCAGAATGATGCTGCCGGGCGGCAGGGTGGAGAAGGCGCGGTATTCGTGCTTGAGCAGATTGCGGGTCAGCCGCCGCCCAACCTCGCGGATGTCGCCGATGCGGGCGGCGAGATAGGCGTCGTCCATCTCGGCGAAGGTCTGGGCGATGCTGGCGATTTCCGCCTGGATCGCCGCCTCGGCGTTGATGTGGTCCTGCTTGATCCGACGCTCCACCCCACGGGTCAGGCGGGAGTTCGTCACCATCGACAGATGGGCGTCGAGCAGGAAGCCGATCTCCTCCGACGCCGAGTCGGGCAGGACCAGCGCCTTGCTTTTCAGCTTCTTGATCTGGCGCCGCGCCTTGGCGGCGGCCTCGTTGAAGCGCGCGACCTCGCCGTCCACCGCGTCGGGGGCCAGCGTGTATTCGGGGATGGTGACGGAACCGCTTTCCACCACATGGGCGGGACCGATGGCGACGCCGGGCGACACGCCCAGACCACGCAGGCAACGGTTGGGGCCGGTGGCGGCGTGGCCTCCCGATCCGTCGTGCTTGGAATCACTCTTCATCGAATTTGCGGTTGATCAGGTCCAGCAAAGCGGTCATCGCGTCGTCGGCCTGCGGGCCTTGCGCGCGCAGTTCCACGCAGGTGCCGGGACCGGCGGCCAGCATCATCAGCCCCATGATCGACTCGCCCGAGACCATCGATTCGCCCCGGCGCACCATGATTTCGGCGTCGAAGGTGGCGACCAGCTTGACGAATTTGGCCGAGGCGCGGGCGTGCAGGCCGCGCTGGTTGGTGATGGTGGCGGCGCGGCGAAGCTCGCCAGGGGCCAGGGCGTCGTCCGAATGGCTCATGCAGGGGTCAGTCCGACAGCAGGGAGGAGGCGACGTTGATGTATTTCTGCCCGGCGTCGCGGGCGGAGATCACCGACTTGTCCAGCGTTTCGGTCTTGCGCACGCTGGCGAGCTTGATGAGCATCGGCAGATTCATGCCGGCGATCACCTCGACCTTGGCCTTGTCCATGATGGAAATGGCGAGGTTGGACGGGGTGCCGCCGAACATGTCGGTCAGAACCACCACGCCGGACCCGTCATCCACCTCGGCGACCGAGTTCAGGATGTCCTGGCGCCGCTGCTCCATGTCGTCTTCGGGACCGATGCACACGGCGCGCACCTGATCCTGTTCGCCGACCACATGGAACAGGGCGGCGATGAACTCTTCGGCGAGCCGCCCATGAGTGACAAGAACCATACCGATCATGGGACATCCTTCAAGGTTGGATCCTCCCCAGGAAATTTTGTGTCGCTTGTGTGGATCGTTCGATCATCTGGATCGTTCGTTGGCTCTGGGTCGTCAAGGTGCAAATTGCATCACCCGGTTCCGTTGGGCCGGGCGTTCTGACGATTCAGGTCGCGGTGGCTGAGATTGACCCTGATGCCCAGTTCCGTCAGCCACGCCGCCAATTGTTCGGCGACGAACACCGAGCGGTGCTTTCCGCCGGTGCAGCCGACGGCGATGGTCAAATAGCTTTTGCCCTCCTGGGTGAAGCGGGGCAGGAGCGGGCGGAGCAGGCCGGTGAGATTGGCGAAAAAGGCCGGGAAATCGGCGTCGCCCGCCACCCGCGCCGCGACGGCGGGATCAAGCCCGGTCAAGGCGCGCAAGGCCGGGTCGTAATGGGGGTTGGTCAGGAACCGCACGTCGAACACCAGATCGGCTTCGCGCGGCAAACCCAGCCGGAACGAGAAGGACGTCACGAACACCTGAAGGGCCGCCTGCGCGTCGCGTTGAAAATGCCCCGACAGCATGCGCCGCAAATCGTGAATGGACAGTTGCGTTGTGTCGATGGTGACGTCGGCCTGCTCCTTCAGCGGAAACAGCAGGGTGCGTTCGCGCGCGATGCCGTCCGGCACCGTCCGGTCCTCCGCCAGCGGGTGACGACGGCGGGTTTCGGTGAAGCGGCGTTGCAGCACCTCGTCGCCGCAATCCAGAAAGACCATCCGGACGTCGAGATCGTCGCGGGCGCGCAGATCCTCCAACTCGTCCAGGAAGGCTTGCGCCGAAAAATCGCGGGTGCGGCTGTCGATCACCAGGGCCAGCGGGCGGCGGCGGGGGTCGGCCTGTCGCAGCAGGGCGGGAACCAGCGACAGGCGCAGATTGTCCACCGCCTCGTACCCCAGATCCTCCAGCGCCTTCAACGCCACCGACATGCCGGCCCCAGACAGGCCCGTCACCAGGACGACCCGACCGGGCGGTTCGGCGGCGGGGGCAGGGGGGGAGGGCGCCATGGTCATGGAAAAGCGGCCATGCTGGCGGGAACGCTCCCAAGAGCGCCGTCGCGCGCGGCGACGACGGCAAGACGCAGCTTGGCCGTGGCCGAGGCGTCGAAGGGGTGCAGGTTCAGATGGGGCAGGGCAACGCTCAGGATCGTCTCATGTTCCACATCGGGCAGACGCTCGATCCGGTCGCGTGGGACCAGATCGACGATCAGGCCGATTTCAGCCGAGGCGACGGACGGAACCGGCATGATTCCAACGCCCCGCACCTCCAGATATCCAGCCAACGACGGCGGTGGGGCGGCGATCAAGCGATCCCCCTCCACACGCACCGAAACTTGGTCGTCGGCGACCAGCCGTGCGCCTTCGTCGATCAGTCGCAAAGCCAGATCGGATTTCCCGCTTCCCGAATCCCCTCTCAGCAAAACGCCGATGGTGGAGATCAGAACGCAGGTGCCGTGCATCGTCACCATGATCCATCGAAGGTGAGACGTGCCGCGTCGTCTGTCAATGGACTCGAATGTGGGGAGGGGGGCGAAGGGCAGACCGCGCGATCCGATCCGGGATCGCCGGTCAACGCGTCCGGGGTCAGCGTCCGGGTCAGGTTCCGGTGGATTCGCGGGGGGCGCGGCGGATGGATTCCAACTCACGAACCAGCGCGTCGCGTCGGCGGATCATTTCGTCGAGATCCTCCAGTTCGGCGGCCTCCTGGCAGGCGTCGCGGAAATCCTTTTCACGCTTCAACCGGACCAGCAGGACTTTGTAGCTGTCGGCGATCCGCGCCAGATGCTTTTGCGCGCCGTTCAGCGCCTCGGCCAGTTGGGTCCGTTCCTGCGCGGAATCGCGCATCATGCGGGCCAGCTCACCTTGCTGACGACCGGCGTCGCTGATGAGCTTTGCGAGGCGATATCGGCGAATATCAATGACTTGAGCGGATCCGGACATGGAAACCTCACACAGTTGCCACGGTCAGGCGCGCGCAAGCGAAAGCGAGAAACGAGCGTGCACGAAGAATGACCGTCAACAGAATTGACCTATACTCGGGCTTTGTCCACAGCATAGCGCGAGGGCCTACAACTTTTCCGCAAAAATTCACAGCAACGGCAGCGTGACGCGAAAGTCAGCGCCGTCAATGCGACCATCGGCTACACGTCTATTCTGTGCGTGTATCGAACCATTGTGGGCACTGATTATCTGTTGTGATATGGAGAGACCAAGACCGGAGTGGGTGCCGAACTTCTCGCCTGCCGGGCGCTCGGTGTAGAAGCGCTCGAAGATCGCTTGCTCTTTGCCCTCCGGGATGCCGGGGCCATGGTCGGACACGACCACCTCGATCGCCCGCCCGACCCGTCGGGCGCGGACCCGCACTTCGCCGCCGGGGGGCGAAAAGGACAGGGCGTTGGCGATCAGGTTCTGGAACACTTGGGTCAGCCGTCCTTCCAGACCCGGCACGATCAGCCGTTCGTCTGGGGGGGCGTCGATGACCAGACGCGGCGGGGCGCGGTCGGCCGCGTCCTCCGGCGTCTTCTCCCCGTCCGTCTCCTCCACGCTGCGCTGAAGGTCGGCCAGCATCGCCAGCATCGCGCCGATGTCCACCGGCTCCAGCTCCGCCCGCGACAGTTCGGCGTCCAGGCGCGAGGCGTTGGAGATGTCGCTGATGAGCCGGTCGAGCCGCTGCACGTCGTCGGCGATGACCGCCAGCAGCCGGGCGCGACGGCCCGGATCCTCGATGCGGACCACGGTTTCCACCGCGCTGCGCAGGGAGGTCAGCGGATTCTTGATTTCGTGCGCCACGTCGGCGGCGAAGCGTTCGATGGCGTCCATCCGCGCCCACAGCGCGGCGGTCATGTCGCGCAGCACGCCCGACAGCTCGCCGATTTCGTCGCCCCGGTGGGTGAAGTCGGGAATCTCGGTGTGGCGGCCATGGCCGGTGCGCAGCCGGTCGGCGGCTTGCGCCAGTTTGCGGATGGGCTGGGCGATGGTTCCAGCCAGATAGACGGACAGCGCCACCGTCACCAGCAGGGCCACGGCGAACACCTTCAGAATGTCGAAGCGCACCGAACGGATGGCCCGGTCGATCTCGCCGCCGCCGCGCGTCAGCAGCACCGCCCCCAGGACCTCGCGGTAACGCTGGACCGGGACGGCGACGGTCAGCAGCAGTTCGGGATCGCCCGTCGCCGACTCCACGCGCCAGACGGTCGCCCCGGTTTCGCCGGTCAGGGCGCGCTCGACGTCGGAGGAGGGCTTGCCCCGTTCCTCGCGGTGGACCGGCAATCCCTCGCGGCTGGGAACCACGTCAATCAGACGATTGTACAAGCTGTTGATCGCCTGCGAGAGCGCGTCTCCGGCGGGCGGGGAGGGCAGCTCGCGGATTTCGATCCGCCCCTGCGATCCGGTCAGCACCCGGCTGTCGGACAGCATGCGCCCATCAATGTCGTACAGGCGGGTGCGGGTGGCGGTCGCCTCGGCCAGACGGCGGATCATCGGGCGGGCCAGTTCGGGTTCCAGCTCGAAGCGTTCGCGCCCGACATCCTCGCCGACGCTTTCGCCAGCCGGGGCGGGCGGCGTCAGGATGCGGTTCACAGCGCCTTCGCCCAGGGCGGAGGCGAAGATGCGGGCCTCCGTCGCCAGCGCCTCCATCTCCGCCTGGATCAGCCGGTCCTGGTAGCGGCCCAGATAGAGCAGGCCAACCACCAGCAGCGCCAGCGCCAGGACGTTGACCGCCAATATGCGCAGCGTCAGCGGCGAGATCCGCCGCCGCCGGTGGGGGCGGCCCTCGGTCGAAGCCGCCGAGGGGGAGGCGCTATTCCTTGTAACGATAGCCGACGCCATAGAGGGTCTCGATCTGCGAGAAATCGGCGTCAATCGCCTTGAACTTCTTGCGAAGCCGTTTGATGTGGCTGTCGATGGTGCGGTCATCGACATAGACATGCTCGCCATAGGCGGCGTCCATCAACTGGTCGCGGTTCTTCACATGGCCGGGCCGCTGGGCCAAGGCCTTGACCAGCAGGAATTCGGTCACGGTCAGGTCGATGGGCTGGTCGTTCCAGAAGCAGGCGTGCCGCGCCCCGTCGAGCAGCAGCGGCCCGCGCGTGATGATCTGGCCCGGATCGGCGACGGCGGCGCTGTCGCCGCGCAGCGCCTCGCGCCGCAGCAGGGCGCGGATGCGTTCGACCAGCAGGCGCTGCGAGAAGGGCTTCTTGATGTAGTCGTCGGCGCCCATGCGCAGGCCCATCAGCTCGTCCAGCTCGTCGTCCTTGCTGGTCAGGAAGATGACGGGGATCTGCGAGGTCTGGCGCAGGTTGCGCAGCAGCTCCATCCCGTCCATGCGGGGCATCTTGATGTCCAGCACAGCCAGATCGGGCAAACGCTGGGTCAGGCCGCGCAGGGCCTCGGCCCCGTCGGTGTAGGTCCGCACCTCGAACCCTTCGGCTTCGAGCGCGATGGAGACGGAGGTCAGGATGTTGCGGTCGTCATCCACCAAGGCGACGGTGTGGGCCATGGTCGTTGGTCAGTCTCTCTAGGGTGGCGGGCGCCGGAAAAAGGAAGGAGCCATTCCGGCAGATTATGACAGACAGGAGCCTCTTAAGGCAGTTTTCGCTTTTCCCAGGGTATTTTTCTGGTCCAATATGGCGGCAATGCGGCGCTGAACAACGGCGCCGCGCGGGAGAGCGCACTCGTTTTTTGGCATGAGTTTCACGCAAGCCCTTGGCGCGTCCTCCCCAGGCGGGACGGACGGCGCGTCGCCCATGGGGGCGGCCAAGCCACACGCCGATCCGGCGCGCCGCCTGATGCGCGCCTGCGACCGCGCGACTCTGGCCACAGCGCGGCGCGGCGCGGACGACGGCGACCCGTCCGCCGGATGGCCTTATCCGTCGCTGGTCCTTGTCGCCTTCGATCTGGACGGCAGCCCGTTGCTGCTGATGTCCACCCTTGCCGAACACACCCGCAATCTGGCCGCCGACCCTCGGATCGGCCTGCTGTTCGACGGCACGGTCGGGCTTGACCAACCCTTGACCGGCGCCCGCCTGTCGGTTCTGGGTCGCGTCGCCCGTTCCGACGAACCGCGCCATCGCGCGCGCTTCCTGCGCCGCCACCCCGACGCCGCCCTTTACGCCGACTTCGCCGATTTCGCGCTGTACCGCGTCGCCATTGACCGCGCCCATCTGGTCGCCGGGTTCGGGCGCATCCATTGGCTGACCGCCCACGAGTTGGGTTTGCCGGAGCATCCTGCCGCGCTGGCCGCCGCGCTGGCGCAGGACGAAGCCGGGCTTCTCGACGAGGTCAACGGCGCGCTGGCCGCCGCGTCCGAAGGGGCGAGCGCGGGCGGCCCCTGGACCGTGACCGGAATCGATCCTGACGGCTGCGACCTGCGTCGCGGCGGGGCGGTGGCGCGGATTGATTTCAATCAGAGCGTAAATGATTCCGAATCGGTTAGACTGGCTTTGGCTGGTCTTCCGCTATGGGTCCGCCAAGGCGGCTCCCAATCCGATGGCCCAGCATCCGATGGCCCCGTCGTTTCGGTTGATCCGGGACGATCCGGCGCCGGGCCTTCCGACGCAACGATCGTCTGAAGGCGCGCCGCGCCCAACAACAAGAAAGCACAGCCGGAAACCAGTTCGACACCAGCAGACGCCGCACCAAAAAAAACAACGCGGCGCATGACCAGCGCAACCAGGAGATCACTTCAGTGGACCATAACGGATCGACCCGTTTTCCGTCCGGGCCTTTCGCCCTCGGACCGCCCTTTGCACCGTTTTGTCTCGGCTCCGGCCCAGCGGGAATCGCGGGGGGCTTCGGCTTCCTCCGGTTCGCCGCCGCGCCGGGCCGCTGAACCGGCGGCTGACGCCGCTTTTTCACACAGGACACAACGATCAAAGCCGGATCGGCCGCCGCCGCACCGTCACGCGCAATCAGCGCGTGGCGCGACCCGTCGCCGCACGCAACAGGCGGGTTGACGGATGGCGGGCATGGACCGAGACCGGCGCGCAACGGATGAGAACGACGATGACTGGAAACACGCGGACGCGGAACAAGAAGCTCCTGGCTTGGGTCGAGGAAATCGCCCTGAAATGCAAGCCGGAGCGGGTTCACTGGTGCGACGGGTCGCAGGAGGAATATGACCGCCTGTGCAATGAAATGGTCGAGGCCGGGACCTTCATTCGCCTGAATGAGGCCAAGCGCCAGAACTCCTTCCTCTGCCGCTCCGATCCGGGCGACGTCGCGCGCGTCGAAGACAGCACCTACATCTGCTCCAAGACCAAGGAGGAAGCCGGTCCGACCAACAATTGGATGGACCCGGCCGCGATGAAGGCCAAGCTGGACGGCATGTTTGACGGCTGCATGCGCGGTCGCACCCTGTATGTGGTGCCGTTCAGCATGGGTCCGCTGGGGTCCGACATCGCTCACATCGGCGTGCAGCTCTCCGACAGCCCCTATGTCGCCGTCAACATGCGCATCATGACCCGCATGGGCCAGAAGGTGCTGGACGTGCTGGGCGACAGCGATTTCGTGCCCTGCCTGCATTCGGTCGGCGCGCCGCTGGAACCCGGTCAGGCCGATGTGGCGTGGCCGTGCAACGCCGATCACAAATACATCGTCCATTTCCCCGAAGAGCATTCCATCGTCTCCTATGGTTCGGGCTATGGCGGGAACGCGCTGCTTGGCAAGAAGTGCTTCGCCCTGCGCATCGCCTCGTCGATGGGCCGTGAGCAGGGTTGGCTGGCCGAGCATATGCTGATCCTGGGCGTTGAAAGCCCGACCGGCGAGAAGACCTATGTCGGCGCCGCCTTCCCGTCGGCCTGCGGCAAGACCAACTTCGCCATGCTGGTTCCGCCCAAGGAGTTCGAGGGCTGGAAGGTCCGCACCATCGGCGACGACATCGCCTGGATCAAGCCGCAGCCCGACGGCACGCTGCGCGCCATCAACCCGGAGGCTGGCTTCTTCGGCGTCGCGCCGGGCACCAGCGTGAAGTCGAACCCGAACGCCCTGAAGACACTCGACCACAACGTCATCTTCACCAACGTCGCGTTGACCGACGACGGCGACATCTGGTGGGAAGGGCTGACCGACACCCCGCCCGATCATTTGATCGACTGGCAGGGCAAGGATTGGACGCCGGGCTGTGGCCGCGTGGCCGCGCACGCCAACTCGCGCTTCACCGCCCCGGCGGCGCAATGCCCGTCGATCGATCCGGCGTGGGAGGATCCCGCCGGCGTTCCGATCAGCGCCTTCATCTTCGGTGGCCGCCTGTCGAAGACCTTCCCGCTGGTGTTCGAGTCGTACAACTGGCGCGAAGGCGTCTATTGGGCGGCGACCATGGGGTCGGAAGCCACCGCCGCCGCCGTCGGCCAGGCCGCCATCCGCCGCGACCCGTTCGCCATGCTGCCCTTCTGCGGCTACAACATGGCCGATTACTGGAACCATTGGCTGTCGATGGAAGGCAAGGTTGAAAGCCTGCCGCGCATCTACCGCGTCAACTGGTTCCGCAAGGACGAGAACGGCAAGTTCGTGTGGCCGGGCTTCGGCGACAACATGCGCGTCCTGAAATGGATCGTTGATCGCGCGCGCGGTCGGGCCACGGACGTCGCCGAGTCGCCGTTCGGCTATTCGCCGCGCTACGCCGATCTGAACTGGAGCGGCCTGGATTTCGCGGAAGACAAGTTCCGCAAGATCATGGACATCGACCGCAAGGAAGCCGAGGCGGAAGCCAAGGACCAGGAAGAGCTGTTCAACCGCTTCGGCGACCGTCTGCCGAACGAGATTGAACAGCAGCGCGTCGCCGTGCTGAAGCGTCTGGAAAGCAGCCCGGACGTCTGGCGCATCGGCTGATCCGCCGGTTCAAGCGGTAAGGGTTGAGAAGGGGGCTGCCGTGAGGCGGCCCCTTTTTCGTTGTGGCGCGGCGTCGGCTTGCGATGCCCCCTCCCTAACCCTCCCCCTCTTCGAGGTGGAGGGAATCGGCGCGGCCTTTGTGACAGGCCCCCTCTCCCGCGTCAGCGGGGGAGGGTCGGGGTGGGGGCATCGCAAGCCGACACCACGCCACCCCCCGATCCCCGCGCATCCCTGCCATCCTCCCGCCGCGCACCTCAATGACGCTCAATTATATTGCACACAATTAAATATGACGCTATCAATAGCCCCAGCACGAACCACCCCACACTCCCACACATAAGGATCACCCCAATGACCGCTCTCTACACCGCCCACGCCCGCACCGCCGGTGGCCGCGATGGCCATGTCCAGACCGACGACGGTCTGCTCAGCCTCAAGCTCGCCATGCCCAAGAGCCTGGGCGGCAAGGGCGACGCCACCAACCCGGAACAGCTTTTCGCCTCGGGCTACGCCGCTTGCTTTGAAAGCGCGGTGCGTCACGTCGCCCGCACGCAAAAGCTGCCCGTGACCGACGCCTCGGTCGCCTCCAGCGTCAGCCTGTTCCAGAACGCCGAGGGCGGCTTCTATCTGGGCGTGGCGCTGGCCGTCACCGTGTCAGGGCTGGACCAGGCGGCGGCGGAAGAATTGGTTGCCACCGCGCACCGCGTCTGCCCCTATTCCAACGCCGTGCGCGGCAACATCGACGTGGCTCTCACCGTACAGGCGGCATGATCGACGAGCAGGACCAAATGCAGGACCGGGGGGCGGCGGCGCCGCTCCCCACCGTGACCGACGCGGATGACGCGGCTGGCGGCGAGCTGTTGCGGCTCGACCGCCAGCTTTGCTTTGCCCTTTATTCCGCCAGCAACCGAATCACCCGGCTGTACCGGCCCTTGCTGGACAAGCTTGGCCTGACCTACCCGCAATATCTGGCGATGCTGGTGCTGTGGGAGCGCGCTCCCCGCACGGTCGGCGAATTGGGGGATGCCTTGGATCTCGATTCCGGCACCCTGACGCCGCTGCTGAAGCGGATGGAGGCGAATGGTCTGGTCCAGCGCCGCCGCGACCCGGCGGACGAACGCCGTGTGATCGTGGCCTTGACCGAGGCGGGAACGGCTCTGCGCCAATCGGCCCTGTCGATTCCGCGCACGCTGGCCTGTCACTTCGCCGTGCCGCTGGACGAGGTTGGACCGTTGCGCGACCGGATCAAAGCGCTGCTGCCCCCCGACAAACCCTGATTGGCCAGTCCTGTCGTGACAGGAGGTTCCGGCGCGTTTAGGATCAAACGGGCCTTCTGCGAAAGCGGTAGGCCGTTTGGGGGATTTTCGGGCCGAGCATGGAGTCTCCCGCCACAAGGCCGCCATAAGATTGGCGCAGGTTGACGCTGGGCGTCGGCAGGCGATGGCGCCGGATTTCAGGAGGAAAGAGACCCCATGTTTGTGATGATCGGTTTCGGCGTCGTGATCTTCTGCGTGTTCGGCGGCTATGTCATGGGCGGCGGCCACATGGGCGTGCTGTGGATGCCGTTCGAGTTCATGATTATTCTGGGAGCGGCGGCGGGCGCCTTTTTCATCGCAAACCCAAAATCCGTCATATCGCACACCGGAAAAGAAATCGGCCATCTCTTCAAAGGGCCAAAATATAAGAAAGAGGATTATCTCGAAGCCCTGACGATGATGTATCAGGTCTTCAAGATCGCCAAGACCAAGGGGTTGTTGGCGCTGGAACAGCACATTGAAAAACCGGAAGATTCCCCACTCTTTCAGCAATTCCCAAAATTCTACAGCGACCATCACGCCATCGCGTTTCTGTGCACCTATTTGCGGCTGATGTCGTTGGGGGCTGACAATCCGCATGAACTCGTCGATCTGATGGACGAGGACATCGAAACCATGCACCACGAACATCAACGCGTGTCCGACGCCATCCAGGCCGTGGCCGACGCGGTGCCGGCGCTGGGCATCGTCGCGGCGGTGCTGGGCGTGATTCACACCATGGGATCGATTTCCGAACCACCGGAAGTGCTGGGGAAGCTGATCGGCGGCGCGCTGGTCGGCACCTTCACCGGCATTCTCGTGGCCTATGGCTTTTTCGCCCCGATGGCCAGCGGCCTGAAGAGCATCTACCACGCCGAAGGCAAATATTATCAGGCGATGAAAACCGGGATGATCGCCCATCTCTCCGGCTACGCTCCGGCGATTTCCGTGGAATACGCCCGAAACGTGCTGGAACCCGAATACCGACCAACCTTCGCCCAGGTGGAAGAGGCGACCGGCGCCTTGCCGCCCGCCTGATTGAACGATCCAGCGTCATGGCGGAGATCTCCATCGCCTGGAACGAGGGGACGGTCGGCGAGTGGGATTCCCTGTTCGCCCGCGCCTCCTATTCGACCCTGCTGCAAAGCTTCGCCTATGGCCGGGCCATGGGGCGGACTTACGGCTATTTGCCCCTCTTGGGGGTGATCCGCCGCGACGGCGTTCCCATCGGGCTGGCGCAGATCCTCGAACGGCGCCTGTTGAAGATCTTCCACGACCGGCAGTTCCATCGTGGCCCCCTCTGGCTCGACGGGATCGAGCCGGATTCGGAAACGCTGGAAGCCACTTTCCGCCTGTTGCGCAAGGCTTGCCCGCGCTCTCTGCTCAGCCGCGCCAGCGTCTTGCCTGAGCTTTCCGTCTCGCCGGAGAACGAAGACCTGCTGAAGCGCTGCGGCTTTCATCGCCATGGTCCGGGCTATCAGACGGTGTGGCTCGATCTTGGGATGAGCGAGGAGGCGTTGCGCGCCGGTCTGGCGCGGGATTGGCGACAGCGTCTGCGGGGGGCCGAGAAAAGCGCCCTGGTGATCGACGCGGATTGGCAGGCCGACAACCTCCCGTGGCTGATGAAGCAGGAGCATGACCAAGCGCTGGGCAAGGGATTCCGTCCGATGACCGGCGCCTT
Source organism: Azospirillum cavernae (assembly GCF_003590795.1). Taxonomy (GTDB): domain Bacteria; phylum Pseudomonadota; class Alphaproteobacteria; order Azospirillales; family Azospirillaceae; genus Azospirillum; species Azospirillum cavernae. The sequence goes on along the minus strand of NZ_QYUL01000002.1, from coordinate 676,384 downwards.
GGCGGTGCGGCTGCGCAACGCTCTGGTGAAAGCGGGAGGGGCCGAGTCCGGCGCGTTGATGGTGACGGCGATGGACAAGCGGTCGCCGGTGGCCAGCGGTTTGTTCTTCCGCCATGGGGCGGCGGCCACCAGCCAGATCAGTTGGGCGAACGAGGCTGGCCGCAAGAGCGGCGCGATGCGTTTTGTGCTGTGGCGGGCCATTCTGGCGCTGAAGGAACGCGGCGTCCGCCGTTTGGATCTGGGTGGCGTCAACCCGGACAGCGCGCCGGGCGTGACCGAGTTCAAGCTCGGAACCGGCGGCCAAGCGGTGGAAACCGTCGGTCAATACCGCTGAACGCGTGGTGATTGCGGCGGCGCGCCGCTTGGCGCAGGATGGGGCCTGAGCATCCGTTCAGGAAGAATCAGGGCGTGCGCCATGTCGGACAATGAAGCGATGAAAGAGGGCGAGGCCGAACTCGCCATCGAACGCGCGATGAACCAAAAACCAAAGGCCATGCTGATGCGCGAAAAGCTGCAACGCATGCTGGACGACGAGGCCAACTGCAAACAATTCGTCGGCGCGCTGCGCCGGATGATGCACCAGGATTGATCGGGGCCGCTGCGCCGACAGCCGCTCCCCATCAGCAGCTTGTCGTCTTGCAGCTCTTGTCGCTGGACAGCCCGGAATGCGGACCGCCAGGGCTGCGCGCCAGTTGTAGGCCGCCCCGCGTCTCCTCATAAGCCTTGTCGAGCGACCGCACCGTTTGCACAAACTCTTGCAGTTCGCGGCCATCCAGCTTTTCCCCGGTCGGCAGATCGACCGAGCGCGGGTTGACCTGATGGCCGCCCTTCAACACCTCGTAATGAAGATGGGCGCCGGTGACGCGTCCGGTCGCCCCGACATAACCGATGATGTCGCCTTGATCGACCCGCGCGCCGCGCCTTGTGTCGCTGGCGAAACGGCTGAGATGGGCGTAGGCGGTGGATGTGTCGGTGTTGTGGCGGATGCGGATGTAATTGCCATAAGCGCCGTGCGGTCCGGCCTCCTCAATCACCCCGCGACCGGCGGCGTAGATCGGCGTTCCTTTCGGCGCGCCGAAATCGACGCCCTGGTGCATCTTGCTGAAGCCTAAGATCGGGTGCTGGCGCATGCCAAAGCCTGAGGTGATCCGGGCGCCGTCGATGGGGGTGCGCAGCAGGGCGCGGCGGATGCTCTCGCCGTCGCGGTTGTAATAGTCGATCCGGCCATCGCGGGTCTTGTGCCGGTAGATCGGCATCTCCTCGTCGCTCAACACCAGGGACGCGTAGAGCACGTCGCCGTCACCGACCGTGTTGCCGTCCACCGTGACCAGCTTTTCATACAGAATCTCAAAACGGTCGCCGGGTTGCAGGTCGCGCTGGAAAT
>NZ_QYUL01000002.1:572500-667500 GCF_003590795.1 Azospirillum cavernae | reverse complement strand
ATGGAGAGAGATTTGAGCGCAATCTCAGCCAGGGCAACCCGATCAAGCTGGAACGAGGAAGGACGGTTTGGTCTGCGCTCAGCCGCAGAAGCGACGGATGGCGCGCAGCCAGTTGCCGCCGAGGATGGCGGCGGCGTCGGTTTCCGAATAACCGCGATCAAACAGACCCTGGGTCAGGTTGGCCAGCTTGGCGACGGAATCGATGCCGGTCGGGTAGCTCTGCCGCCCGAAGGAGGACAGCGGCCCGAAGATGTCGGGGCGGCGGGTGCGCCACGTCACCACGCTGGGCGGGGCGACCACCGTCGCTTGGTCCTGATAGGCTTCAACGTAATCAACGCCGATGCCGACATGGTCGACGCCGCTGAGCTTGACCAGATAGTCGATGTGGTCGAGGAAGTCGTTCAGCGTAGGCGTTCCATCGGCCAGCGATTGCGGCAGGCCGCAGGCGCCCATCATGCCGCCTTTGGCGGCCATCGCCAGCACGGTGGCGTCTTCGGTGTTGCGGCCGTTGCGGCGCAGGCCGTCGGCGTTGGAATGGGTGCAGACCGGCGCGCGCGACAGCGCCGTCGCCTCCGCCCGCGTGCGATGGCCGCAATGGGAGAGGTCGAGCATGATTGGCAGACCGTTCGCCAGCTCGATCAATTCCTCGCCCAGATAGGTCAATCCGGCGTCGCGCTTTTCGCCGCAGCCGTCGCCAAAGCCGTTGGCCGTGGTGTAGGCCAGCCCGAAAAAGCGGACGCCCAGCCGCACCAGGAACTCCAGCCGCCACAATTGATCCTCCAGCATGCTGGCGCCCTGGGTGCCGAACACCACGCCCAGCTTGCCCTTGCCCTTGGCGGCGAGCAATTCGTCCGCCGTCGTGCAGAGCGTCAGCAGCGGGTTCTTTTCAATGGCGTTCAGATGGCCGTCTATGGTGCGCAGCACTTTGTCCCAGCTTTCCTCCAACGCCACGGTCACGTTGGTTCCGTTGACGCCGCCGGACAGGCAGCGCTCGGTGTAGGGTTCGCGCAGCACATACGCGATGGACAGGCCGTCAAAGACAAAATTTTCGTCGTGAAAATGGCGCGCGTGGTCGTTGGCGGTCACGGCGTGACCGGCCTGAAGGGTGGCGGACATGGAGAGACTCCAGTGATGGATGCGGGGCGGCTGGCGCGTCAGCCTTGCAGGAAGCGCGCGATGGAAAAGGGATCCAGCGGCGTCGAGGTGGCGCCGGCGTCGATCAGTTCGGCCATGACGTCGCCGACCCCCGGCCCAAGCTGGAAGCCGTGGCCGCAGAAGCCGAAGGCGTAATAGAGTCCAGGAACCCGGCTGCTTGGCCCCATCACCGGACGGTCGTCGGGCAGATAGGCTTCGATCCCGCTCCACACCCGGATGATGTTGACGTTGGCGAGCGCCGGAACCAGCCGCTTCAACTGCGGCAACTGATTCATCGTGTTGGTCGGCAGCACATAGGAGCGGCGAAGGTCGGGATAGGCCGGCCCCCGGTTGCCACCGCCGAAGATCACGTTGCCGCGCGGGATCTGGCGTAGATAGACCACCTCTTCGGTGACGGTGGTGGAGACGCCCAGCACAGGTTGGATCCGGTAGGGCAGCGGCTCCGTCACGCCCATTTGCGGGCCGTGAACGCTCTGCGGCACCGGCTCGCCAAACTGGCTGGACAGATGCGTTCCCCAAGCGCCAGCGGCGATCAGCAGGGCGGGCGCGCGGAATTGCCGTCCGTCGGTCGCGGAGACCAGGAAATCCTCGCCCGTCTTTTCAACGACGGCGATTTCGGTGTTTTCAAACACCTGCGCCCCGTTGCGCGCCGCCGCGCGGCCAAAGGCGGGGGCGGCCAGACGCGGGTTGGCGTGGCCGTCGGTCGGCGAATAGGAACCGGCCAACGCCTCCGGCCCGATGAAGGGGAAGCGTTCGCGCAGGGCGTTGCGCCCGATCATCTCCAGATCCAGGCCATAGGTCCGCGCGTCCTTGGCGTATTGCTCCAACACGCCAACCTGTTCGTCGCGGTAGCAAATGCGGATGTGGCCGGTCGGCAGGAATTCGGCGTCCTCGCCCAACAGCTCGTTCAAGCGGCCCCAGATGGCGCGGGAACGGTTGGCGAGCGGCAATTGCGGCAGGAAGCGGCCCTGACGGCGGACGTTGCCGAAATTGACGCCGCTGGCCTGCTGGCCGACCAGCCCGCGTTCCAGCAAAATGACGGAACGCCCGCGTTGGCGCAAAAAGAAGGCGGAGGCGGCGCCCATGATCCCGCCGCCAACGACGATGACGTCGGCTTGGGCCGTCGGTGTCTTGATCGGGTTCATGCCGGGGTTCCCTGTTCAGTTCCCTTTTGATCGGCCAAGGGGGTGGCGGAGAGCGAAAAGGGCTTGACCGGAGCTTGACCGCGCAGCCGCCCGACGCTTTCCACCGGGGTGTCGATGGCGGCGGCGATGATTTCGGCCCCGGCCTGCCCGCAATAGCGGCCCTGGCAGCGGCCCATGCCGACGCGGCTGAAGGCCTTGGCGCGGTTGGCCTCCGTCGCGCCCATCGCGCGGGCGACGCGGCGCAGTTCCCCGGCGGTGATCGCCTCGCAACGGCAGACGACGGTCTCGTCGGGAAGCGCGGCGGCGTTGGCGGCGGGCCAGGGGAAAGCCTCGACCAAGCCACGACGGAAGCGGTCCATGCGGGCGCAATCACGGCGCAGCGCGTCGATCCGCCCGTCGGCGACGTCATGGCCCAGATCGCGCAGCGCGGCCAACGCCGCCAAGGCTCCGGCGGCTTCGGCCCCGTCGGCCCCCAGGATGCGCGCGCCGTCGCCCGCCAGATAGACTCCGGGAACGCTCGACCGTCCGTCGGCGTCGATTGTCGGAAGCCATTGACGGCTTTCGGCGTCAAAGGCGAAGTCGCAGCGCGCCAGATCGGCCAGTTGGGTTTCCGGGCGCAGGTGGTAGCCCAACGCCACCGCGTCGCAGGCGATCTCCCGCACCCGTCCGGCGCGGTCGCGCAGAACCAGCCCGGACACCCCGGCGTCGGGCGTCCCGGCGATCTCCACCGGGGTGACGCCGGTTTCCACGGGAATGCCAGCCCGCTTCAGTTTGGCGACCAGCGCCAACCCCTTGGCCAGCACCGCCGGGCGCGCCAGCAGCTTGGGCAGCGCCTTGACGCGCAAGGCGAAGGGCGAGGTGTCGAACACCCCGGCCACCTCGGCCCCCGCCGCCTGATATTGCGAGGCGACGAGGTAAAGCAGCGGCCCGGTCCCAAGGAAAGCGACCCGCCGACCGATCGACACCGCTTGCGCCTTCAGCGCGATCTGCGCGGCGCCCAGGCTGTAGGTTCCCGACAGGTTCCAGCCCTTGACCGGCATCAGCCGGTCGGTCGCCCCCGAACAGACGATCAGCGCGTCAAAGGGAATATCCTGCGTCTGGCCATGGTGGACGGTGTGCAGGACACCCGGCGTCACGTTCCAGGCCAGCGTGTCGGGGCGGTAATCAACCCGGCGGCGCAAACCGTCGAACGCGGCGTGCAGCGCCGTCGCCTTGGCCGCCTCGGTCCCATAAAGCTTGGACGGCGGGCGGGAAAAATTGTCGGGCTGACGGCGGTAAATCTGGCCGCCATCGCGCGATCCCTCATTGATGACGATGGGAGCAAGCCCGGCCTCGGCCAGAATTTCGGCGGCGCGGACCCCAGCGGGGCCGGCACCGACCACGATCACGCGAGAACCGGCCACGACGCCTCCGGCTGTTCGGTCGCGATGGACAGGCCATCGGCGACGCTGGTGGAGCAGGCGCGCAAACGCCCGCCGTCGCTGGTCCACACCCAGCAATCCTGGCAGGCGCCCATCAGGCAGAAGCCCGCGCGGACGCCGTCGCCAAACTCCGACCGACGCAGAGCCGCGCCGTTGGACAGCAGCGCCACCAGCAGCGTGTCGCCTTCCAGGGCGGTGGCTGCGCGTCCGTCGATGGTGAAGCGCACGGGCGTGCGTCCGGTCTCGTCCAACCGGACAAAGCGGGGGTGTCGGGGCGGACCGGCGTCTGGCCCAACCCTGTCCGACCCGTCGGGGTCTCGATGCATGGGTGTCCTCCTGATGGGGAACCAACCCTGCGCGGGCGCCTCATTCGTCCTTTTGGCGTCCGAACAGGCTTTCGATGGGGTAGTAATTCTTGATGAAGGGCGACTTGATGACGATGTAGCTAAAATACTTCTCGATGCCGATGTTGCGCTCCAACAGCTCTTCGATGATTTCCTGATAGTGGTTCACCCCTTGGGTGATGAACTTCAGCAGATAATCATAGCCGCCGCTGACCAGATGGCATTCGATGATCTCATCAACGCCGCGAATGGCGGCCTCGAAGCGGGAAAAATCGTCGCGCCGGTGATCGGACAACGTCACCTCGGTGAACACCATCAGCGTGTTGCCCAGCTTCTGAAGCTGGATCTGCGCGCCGTAGCCGGTGATGTAACCGGCCTTTTCCAGCCGCTTCACCCGCATCAGGCAGGGGCTGGGCGACAACCCGACCGCGTCCGCCAGATCGACGTTGGTCACGCGTCCGTTCTTCTGGAGCTGTCCCAAAATCTTCAGGTCGATGCGGTCGAGCTTGAAGGGCATGTTCATCGGGCTTGCCTGTCCTGATCGTCGCGTCGGTGAAGGGGGCGGAAGGAAAAGGGGTCTTTCGCCAATGCGGCATCATGTCGCCCCGGCGGCGGGGGCGCAATCAATGCCGCCCCCAGCCTACGCCTTCGCCAGCGACCGGCGCACCTCCGGTTCATCCAGGACTTGATCGAGCGTCAGGGCCAGACGGGCCAGCAGAAGGTCCATTTCCTCATGGTTGCAACAGAGGGCCGGGGCCAGTCCGATCACGCCGTCGCCAAAGGCGCGGAAGATGATCCCGTTGGCGTAGCCGCGCGCGGCCAGCCGGTCGGCCAGACGCAGATCGGGGGCGAAACGGGCCTTGGTCGTCTTGTCGGCCACCAGTTCCAGCGCGCCCAGCAAACCGGCGCTGCGGGCGTCGCCGACCAGCGGGTGATCGGTCAACGCCTCCAGCCCGGCCTTGAAGCGCGGGGCCACCGCCTGCCCGTTGGCGAGGATCCCGCCTTCGGTGTAGAGCCGCAGCACCTCCAGCCCGACCGCCGCGCTGACCGGGTGGGCGGAATAGGTGAAGCCATGGCCGATGGGCAGATCGGGCGTGGCGCCGTCGGCGATTCCGGCGTAGATCCGTTCGGACATCAGCACCGCCCCCATCGGCGCATAGCCGGAGGTCAGGCCCTTGGCCACCGTCATCAGGTCGGGGACCACCGATTCCGTTTCGCAGGCGAACAGCGGGCCGGTGCGGCCAAAGCCGGTGATGACCTCGTCGGCGACGAACAGGATGTCCAGTTCGGCGCAGGCGTCGCGCACGGCGGTCAGCCAGCCCGGCGGCGGCACGATCACCCCGCCCGATCCCTGCACCGGCTCGCAGAAAAAGGCGGCGACGCTGTCGGCCCCGAGTTCCGCGACCTTGGCCTTCAACTGCGCCACCGACTGGGCGATGACCGCCGCCGGATCGCCGCCAAGCGGGTTGCGGTAGGGGTAGGGCGACGGGATGTGATGCTGCCAGGGGCGCGGCACGTCGAAATTGCGGTGGAAGGCCGGCAATCCCGTCAGGCCCGACCCCATCATGGTGGAGCCGTGATAGCCGCGCTCCAGCGCGATGATGTTCTTCTTGGCGGGGCGTCCGGTGGCGTTGAAGTAATGGACGATGTAGCGGATGGCGGAATCCACCGCGTCCGACCCGCCCAGCGTGAAATAGACCCGGTTCAGGCCAGGCGGCGCCAGTTCGGCCAGACGGGCGGCGAGTTGGATCGCCGGTTCGCTGCCAAAATGGAAATAGCCGGTGGCGTAGGGCAGGCGGGTCATTTGGTCGGCGGCGGCCTTGACGATGCTGTTCTGGCCATAACCGACATTGACGCACCACAGCCCGGCGAAGGCGTCGAGCAGCTCATGCCCTTCGGAATCGCGCAGAAACATGCCCTGGCCGGATTCCAAAACGGTGACGCCGCGCGCCTCGTGGCCACGAAAGGAGGTGACGGGATGGATCAGGTGATCGCGGTCAAGTTCGAGCAGGGAGTTCGGGCGCATGCTGTCCCCATCTTTCGTGTGTGAACCCATGATACCCCCGGCGATGCCGCGCAAAAATCCGGGGTTGGGCCGTGGATCGGTGAGAAATGTCGTTGTGAGCCGCCACGCGGCAGAGCCTGCGGGCAATTCCGGCGGGGGGTCAGCCCAGCGCGTCGGCGATGGCCTTGCCGCAGGTGACGGTGTCGGCGCGCCCTTTGATGTCGGCGGTGCGCAAGGCCGGTTCGGCCAGCACGGTTTCAATGGCGGACAGGATCGCGGCGGCGGCCTCGCGCTCGCCCAGATGGTCGAGCATCATCGCCGCCGACCAGATTTGCCCGACCGGGTTGGCGATTCCCTTGCCCGCGATGTCGGGGGCCGATCCGTGCACCGGCTCGAACAGCGAGGGCGCGGCGCCGCTTGGGTTGATGTTGCCCGACGGCGCGATGCCGATGGTTCCGGCGCAGGCCGGGCCAAGGTCGGACAGGATGTCGCCGAACAGGTTCGATCCCACCACCACGTCGAAACGGTCGGGGTGCAGGACGAATTGCGCGGTCAGAATGTCGATGTGCTGCTTGTCCCAGCGGACATCGGGGTATTTCCGGGCCATCGCCTCCACCCGCTCGTCCCAATAGGGCATGGTGATGGCGATGCCGTTGGATTTGGTGGCCGAGGTCAGATGCTTTTTCGGGCGGCTTTGGGCGAGATCGAAGGCGTAGGCCAGAATCCGGTCCACGCCGTGGCGGGTCATCACGGTTTCTTGAATGACCACCTCGCGCTCGGTGCCGGGGAACATGCGGCCGCCGACGGAGGAGTATTCGCCTTCGGTGTTCTCGCGCACCACCCAGAAATCAATGCTGCCCGGCTCGCGCCCGGCGAGCGGGCAGGGGACGCCGGGCATCAGCCGCACCGGGCGCAGATTGACATACTGGTCGTATTCCCGGCGGAACTGGATCAACGATCCCCACAGCGAGACGTGATCGGGCACCGTGGCGGGCCAGCCGACCGCGCCGAAGAAAATGGCGTCGGGGGCGCCGATGCGCTCCTTCCAATCCTCCGGCATCATCGCGCCATGGCGGGCGTAATAGTCGCAGCAGGCGAAATCATGCCATTGCTGTTCAATGGTGAAGCCAAAGCGCGCCGCTGCCGCTTCCAGAACGCGGACGCCTTCGGGAACCACTTCCTTGCCGATGCCGTCGCCGGGAATGACGGCGATGCGGTAGCTTTTCCGCGCCATGCTGTTGCGCTCCCGTGATGGGGGGGTGGGCTGGGATTAGCCCAGCTTCAGGCCGCCGAGATGGAAGGCCTTGGTTTCCAGATATTCCTCGATGCCCATCTGGCCGCCTTCGCGGCCCAGACCCGATTGCTTGACGCCGCCGAAGGGGGACATCTCCATCGACACCGACCCGGTGTTCAGCCCGACCATGCCGAACTCCAGCCGTTCGGCCACCCGCCAGGCCCGGTGCAGATTCTCGGTGTAGAAGTAGCTGGCGAGGCCGTAGGGCGTGCCGTTGGCGATCTCCAACGCCTCCTCTTCATGGCGGAAGCGGAAGAGCGGGGCGACCGGGCCGAAGGTTTCCTCGTTCGCCAGCCGCATCGCCGTGGTGGCCCCGGTCAGCACCAGCGGGGCGACGAAGCGGCCCGGATCCTGATCGTGCGCGCCGTGGGTCAACGCCGTGGCCCCATGGGCCAGCGCGTCCTCGACATGCTCGCGCACCTTGGTCACGGCGGCGTGGTTGATGAGCGGGCCGATGGTCGCGCCCGGCGCCGTGCCGGGGGCGACGCGCAGCCGCGCCACCTCCTGAGCCAACCGGGCGGCGAAGGCGTCGTGAACGCCGTCCTGCACCAGAATGCGGTTGGCGCAGACGCAGGTTTGCCCGGCGTTGCGGAATTTGCTGGCCATCGCCCCGGCCACCGCCTGATCGAGATCGGCGTCGTCGAAGACGATGAAGGGGGCGTTGCCGCCCAGCTCCAGGCTCAAGCGCTTGATGGTGTCGGCGGATTGCCGCATCAGCAGGGCGCCGACGCGGGTCGATCCGGTGAAGGAGATTTTGGCGACCGTCGGGTTGCCGGTCAGCTCCGCCCCGATGGCGTCGGGCCGTCCGGTGACGACGCTCAAGACGCCCTTGGGCAGGCCCGCCCGTTCGGCCAGAACCGCCAACGCCAGCGCCGAATAAGGGGTGAGTTCCGATGGCTTGACCACCATCGTGCAACCGGCGGCCAGCGCGGGCGCGGCCTTGCGGGTTATCATGGCGATGGGGAAGTTCCACGGCGTCACCGCCGCCGTCACGCCGACCGGCTCCTTCATCACCAGGATGCGGCGGTCGGTCTGCGGGGCGGGGACGCTGCCGCCGCCGATCCGCCGGGCCTCTTCAGCGAACCATTTGATGAAGGCCGCGCCATAGCGCACCTCGCCCACCGCCTCCTCCAGCGGCTTGCCCTGCTCGGCGGTCAGAATGCGGCCCAGATCCTCGGCGTTGTCGAGCACCAGGGCGTGCCAGCGCTCCAGAAAGGCGGCGCGGTCGGCGGCGGTGCGGCGGCGCCAGGGTCCGAAGGCGGCGGACGCCGCCGCGATGGCGTCGCGCGTCTCGCTGGCGCCACAATCGGGGATGGTTCCGATCACGGCGCCGGTCGCCGGATCCTCGACGGGCAAGGTCGCGCCGGACGCGGCGGCGACCCAATCACCGCCGACGAAGGCGGATTGAATCAGCAGGGACGGATCGCGAAGCTCGATGCTGGGCATGGGGACGGCCCTCAGTAACCGCGCGTCCGGTCGATGAGGCCGCGCATCGGCTCTCCCGCCCGGTGGCGTTGAAGATTGTCGAGAAGGATGGCGAAGGCGCTCTCCGGCTGAGTCATGCTGGCGATGTGCGGCGTCAGGATGATGCGCGGGTGCGTCCAGAATGGGTGATCGGGCGGCGGCGGCTCCTGCTCCGCCACGTCGAGCACGGCGGCGGACAGACGGCCACCGTCCAATGCGGCGAGCAGGTCGGCTTCCACCAGATGCCCGCCGCGCCCGGTGTTGACCAGCGCCGCGCCATCGGGCAATTGGGCGAACAGGTCGCGGTTCAGGATCCCGCGCGTCTCGTCCGTCAGCGGCAGCAGGCAGATCAAAATGTCGCTGCGGGCGAGGAACTCGGGCAGCTCATCAGCTCCGGCGAACGTGCGCACGCCGTCCAGCGCGCGCGGCGAGCGGCTCCATCCGGCGCAGTCAAAGCCGAAGCCGCGCAGCCTGTCCAAGACAGCCGTGCCCAGCACGCCCAATCCCAGCACGCCGACGCGGCGCTTGGTGGCGGGGCGCAGGCGGATTTGCGTCCAGACCTTCGCCCGCTGCTGGTCCAGATAGTCAATCAGATTGCGGTGCAGGCTGAGCGTCGCCAGCGTCACATATTCAACCATGCCGTCGGCGATGCTGGGGTCGAGCATGCGGACGACCGGCAGATCGGGCGGCAGCGCCGTCACGTCGAACTGATCGACCCCGGCCCCGACCGAAAAGAGAACCTCCAGATTGGGAAAGCGCGTCGCCAGATCGTCGGGCGGCATCCAGGCCATCAGGTAACGGACCTCCGCCGGATCGCCGACGTCCGGCCACTGGCGAAACGCCAGGTCGGGGAGCTGTTCCGCGAACAGCCGCGCCCATTCGGCGCCGCGCGCCGCTTCGGCCTTGTAGAGGAAGGTCATGGAAAATCCTGTCGGCAAGGAAGGAAAATCAGCCCAGCGCCTGGCTGACGATGGCCCAACCGCGCGGCGTCTGGCTGCGGGGCTGTTCCGGCCCACGCCGCATGGTGATGACCGGGCTTAGACCAACCAACCCCAGATCATCAAGCCACTCCGACAGACCGCTGTCGCCCGGCACGTCCACCCGGATGAACATGCCGGGATTCGAGGCGACCCAGTGCGAGATCAACGCCTTGGCCCCGTCGATGGTCGGGGCGATCACCGGCCCGACGGCGGCGCCGTACCCGAAGCGGCGGAGCAGCGCGAAGCCGACCGGCTCGCCGTCGCGGTCAAGGATGACGCCCTCGGCCTCCTCCAGCAACGCGGCGATCAGCGGGCCGCGCGGCATTCCGACCGTCTTGGCGTCGAGCGCCACCAGCGCGGCGGCGTCGCCGCGCCCGATGGGGCGGATGCGCTCCCCTTCGCCCAACGCCACCACCGGCACCGAAAAGGCCGCGCCCTGGTGCTGGTGGATCTCGCCGATGGGGGCGAAGCCCAAGGCGCGGTACAGCGGCAGCCCCGCCTGCGTGGCGTTCAGGAACACGGCGCGGTCGCCAAGCGCGTCCAACAGACCGTTCATCAGACGCTTGCCGACGCCGCCGCCTTGGCAATCCGGGCTGACGATGACCATGCCCAGCGTCGCCGCGTCGGGACCATAGGGCCAGCACATGCCGGTGCCGATCACCACGCCGCCGCGTTCGGCGATCAAACCCTGGCCCAGCGCGAGGTTGAACGCCCAATCCTCAATCCGGTGGGGCCATTTGACGGCCCGGCACAGGCCGTGGGCGGCGGCCAGATCATCGGCGGTCATCGGGCGCAACGAAACGTCGGGCTGCGTCACTGCATCGGTCACGTTTGGCTCCTCTGGTGCGCCGCCTCAAGGGCGACGTTCCGAAGGCGGGGTCCGACGGCTTGCCGGACCGGCCTTCGTCACACTGTTATTCTGACCGTTTCGACAAAGTATGCGCTGCTGTTCTCAGGCTTGGATCGGCTATTTTCCGTGCGTCCGGCGCGATCACGCGGCAGCAAATGCTGCGGCTTTCCCATCAAGCGGGCGCGTCTTGCACCGCGTAGATTTTGCGCACGTGAATGGCGCTGGTCCAGGCGCAAGGCGCGCCGCGCGGCACAAACACCGTGTCGCCCGCAACCACCCTGTGCGCCGCGCCAGACTCGTCCGTCAACGTCACCTCGCCCTCCAGAATGTGCATCAGCTCGTTGACCCGGTGGGGAATGAGGCGGCGCGCGTAGGGGGTGGAGTCCCACACGCCAACGCGCAGCCCGGTGGCCGCGTCATGCGCCTGATTGGCGCTGCGGCAGGCCGGAACCGGACCAAGCAGCAGTTCCGCCGCCGGAGCCGCCGAGGGCGACAGAACCGGCTGCGGATCGACCACAAGCGCGAATACGCCCAGCGCGGGGGCCGACGCGGGCGCAACCGCCGCGCAGAAGCTCCAGGACACCGGCGCGTCGGCCCGCAAACGCAGCGCCGCGCCGCGCGGCAAGACGGCGGCCTGCCCAACGCCCAGCCGCAGGGTGACGGGCGCGTCCGTCTCCATCCCGCTTTCCACCGTCAGCGCCCCGCCTTGGACGATGAGCAGTTCGGTGTGCGGAAAGGCGGACATGAACAGAGTTCCGCCCTCCCAGGCGACGCGCCCCGCCGCCATGGCGGTTTCACCGCTCCAGGCGACGCCGCGCCGCGCCGCGAAGGGATCGGCCTTGCCCAATGAGGTCGGGATCAGCGGCGCGTCGGTGTCGTCAAGGCGCAGGAGGATGGGACGGGACAGGGTGTCGCTCATGGGAAAAGCTCCAGAGAAAGGGAGAGGCTGGGCGGCGTGGGATTGGGCGGCGCGCCTCAGGCCGACAGCCGGGCTTCGGCCAGGGCGCTGTACCAGGCGACGCCGCGCCCGATGATCGCGTCGTTGAAATCGTAGGACGGATGATGCAACGGCGCGTCGCCATTCCCGAATCCCAGCCCGCGCCCCTGACCCAGCCACAGATAGGCTCCGCGCTTGGCTTGCAGAAGAAAGGCGAAATCCTCCGACGCGAAGGATGGGTGTTCCGCCATCTCCGCCCGCTCGCAGGCGATTTTGGCCGCCGCCAGCGCGTGGGCGGCGCACTCCGGGTCGTTGATCGTCGCCGGGTAATAACGGGTGTAAGCGACGTCGATCCGCGTCTCCGTCGCCAGCGCCACCCCGGCGGCGACCGCCCGCAACGACTCCTCGATCCGGTTCTGCACCGCCGCGTCGAAGCTGCGCACGGTGCCGGTCAACGCCACGCTGGCGGGCAGCACATTGTGCGAGCTGCCGCCCTCGATCCGCGTCACCGACAGCACCGCCGAGGCCGAGGGGGCAATCCGCCGGGACACGATGGTGTTGAGTTGCGTCACCAGTTGGCTCGCCGCCAGCACCGCGTCGGGCGTCGTGTGCGGCTGGGCGGCGTGGCCGCCGCGTCCCTCCACCAGCAAATCGAAGCGATCCGCCGCCGCCATGATGGCGCCGGGGCGGGTCCGCGCCTCCCCCGCCGGAAGTTCGGGCCAATTGTGCAGGGCGTAAATCTCGTCCATCGGGAAACGCGCGAACAATCCGGCCTCGATCATCGCCTTGGCCCCGGCCAGCCCCTCTTCGGCGGGCTGGAAGACGAAGACGATGGTTCCGTCGAAACGGCGGGTCCGCGACAGATGCCACGCCGCGCCCAGCAGCATGGTGGTGTGCCCGTCATGGCCGCAGCCATGGAACACGCCATGGCGGCAACTGGCGTGGGCGAGGCCGGTGTTCTCGACGATGGGCAGAGCGTCCATGTCGGCGCGCAGGCCGATGCGGCGGTCGGAGGCGCCGTTGCGCAGCACGCCGACGACGCCGGTGCCGCCGACTCCGGCCGTCACCTCCAGCCCCAACGCGCGCAGTTCGTCGGCGACGCGGGCGGCGGTGCGGTGTTCGGCGTACCCAAGTTCGGGGTTGGCGTGCAGGTCGCGGCGGATGGCGGTCAACGGGGACAGCAGGTCATCCACGGCGGCCAGGGCGTCACGGGATGCGGCGGCGGACATCGGGCGGGGGCCTCCGGCTTGAAAGCGGGGATTGGGTGGGGTCAAGCCTAAGGAAACCAACGCGGCGGAAGACGCCGAAGCGTCCCGCCGGACGGCAAGCGCTGCCGAAATTCCCGACCATACCGGCAGCTTCTGCGCCCCTGGACGCCGCCGGACGCGCCAAGCACAGCGTGCCGTGAACCCCCGCAAATCGGCAGCTTCGCCACGCGGGTTCCACGACAGCAGCGAAAAATGCCGGGGGAGCGGCCTTACCATTTTTCCTGGACGACGGTGCGACAACGACCCAGCGGAGACGTCAGCCATGAGCGCTTTCGATCCAGACAAGATTTCCGTCCCGACCGGCCATTACATCGGCGGACGCTTCACCGACAGCCAATCCCGCAGCATCGACGTGGCCCGCCCATCGGATGGCCGGATTTACGCCGGGCTGCCCATCGCCACGCCCGAGGATGTCGACCGCGCGGTTGAAAACGCCTGGACCGCTTTCAAAACCAGCGGCTGGCCGCGCATGGCTCCCCGTGACCGGGCGCGCATCCTGCGCCGCTGGGCCGATCTGGTCGAGGACGACGTGGAGCGGCTGGCCCCGCTGGAGGCGCTGGGGTCCACCCGCCCGATCCGCGAGGCGGCGAGCTGGGATGTTCCCTTTGCGGCGGAGGGCATCCGCTTTTACGCCGAACACGCCGACAAGCATGGTGGGGAGGTGGTGGCGACCGACAGCGACCGCTTCGGCCTGACCATCAGCGAGCCGTATGGCGTCATCGGCGCCATCGCGCCATGGAATTTTCCGTTGGTGATGGCGTCGTGGAAGCTGGCCCCGGCGCTGGCCGCCGGCAACGCGGTGGTGCTGAAGCCGTCGGAATTGACGCCTTTCAGCGTCCTGCGGCTGGCCGAATTGGCGGTCGAGGCGGGCGTCCCCCCCGGCATCTTCAACGTCGTCCAGGGTGACGGGCGGGTGACGGGCGACGCGCTGTGCCGTCACCCGCGCGTCGCCAAAGTGACGTTCACCGGATCGACCCGCACCGGCGCGGCGATCATGGCGACCTGCGCCAACCATGGCACCAAGCCGGTGACGCTGGAGTTGGGCGGCAAAAGTCCGCAGATCGTCTTCGCCGACGCCGCCGATTTGGACCGAACCGCCGCCACGGTGGCCCGCGCCATCACCGGCAACGCCGGGCAAGTCTGCGTCGCCGGATCGCGCCTGATCGTCGAGGAGCGCGCGGCGAACCAGATCATCGACCGCATCGCCGCCGCCTTCGCCACCCTCCGTCCGGGGGCGACCTGGACGGACGACGCCACCCTGTCGCCAATCATCTCGCAGCCGCAATGCGCGCGGATCGAGGGCATCGTCGAACACGCCAGAGCCTCCGGCGCGACGCTGGTGACGGGTGGGGAGCGGGCGAAAACCAACAGCGGAGGGGCCTTTTACCGGCCAACCCTTTTGACCGGCGTCGCCGCCGACAGCGCCATCGTCATGGAGGAGGTGTTCGGCCCGGTGCTGACCGTGCAGACCTTCCGCGAGGAGGACGAGGCGCTGGCGCTGGCCGCTCATCCCGCCTACGGGCTGGCGGCGGGGGTTCACACCGCCGATCTGGGCCGCGCCCTGCGTTTTGTGCGCGGGCTGGAGGCGGGAACCGTTTGGGTCAACCGCTATGGCCGCAGCAATGATTTCATGATGCCGACCGGCGGCTACAAGCAGTCGGGCATCGGCAAGGATCTGGGGCGTCAGGCCTTTGAGGCCAATCTGCGCACCAAGAGCGTTCTCATCGACATCGCGGCGTCATAGGGGGCGGCGTCATAGGGGGGCGGCGTCATAAGGGCGCCGGTCTCAAAAGCGGAGACGGCAATCCATACCGTTGCGCCCCATCCGAACCACACAAACTGTTTCGCAAGTCCTGCATCTCGAAATCACCGTCTTCGGAACCCGTGCGTTAATACCTCCACAAGGTTTCATCGAGCGCTGCGGCACGCAGACAAAACATCGCCCGTCGGCGATCAGAGCCGACGGGTTCGCACTCTCACTCCAATCCATGGAAGAGACAGAATGACGATTTTTCGCCCGAAATTCATCACCTTCGATTGCTACGGCACGCTGACCAAGTTCCGCATGGGCGACTTGGCGCGCGAACTGTTCGCCGACCGCGTCGCCGCTGACCGCATGGACGCTTTCGTGCGCGACTTCGCCGCTTACCGGCTGGACGAGGTGCTGGGCGCCTGGAAACCCTACCGTCAGGTGATCGTCAACGCGGTGGCGCGGACCTGCAAGCTGTGGGGCTTGGCCTTTGACGAGGCCGAGGCCGCGCGCTTTTACGAGGCCGTGCCGACCTGGGGGCCGCACCCGGACGTGACGGCGGGTCTGCTGGCGGTCGCCAAGGAAATCCCGCTGGTCATCCTGTCCAACGCCTCGAACGACCAGATCCACAGCAACGTCGAACTGCTGGGCGCGCCCTTCCACACGGTGTGCACGGCGCAGGACGCGCAGGCCTACAAGCCGCGCATGCAGGCGTTCGAGCACATGTTCGACCGTCTGGGCTGCGATCCGAAGGACGTCATGCATGTGTCCTCCAGCCTGCGTTACGACCTGATGACGGCGCACGACCTGCGCATCGGCAAGCGCGTTTTCGTCAACCGGGGGCATGAACCGGCCAACCCGGCCTATGGCTATCAGGAGATCCAGGACATTGGCGGGCTGGCCGAGGCCGCCGGTCTCTAACAGCGGCGTCGGCGAGGCGGTTCCGGCCAATCGCCTCGCCCTTCAAGGAGATCGGATGCGATGAAGTTCAGCTCCTATTGGCTCGACAGCGCGCCACCCTTTCAGGGTGGAACCGCCGGTCCGGTCTCGGGCCGGGCCGATGTGGCGGTGGTCGGCGGCGGCTTCACCGGCCTGTCGGCGGCCCTGTCCTTGGCCCGCAAAGGCGCGTCCGTCACCGTGTTGGAGGCGGGCCGCGTGGTCGGCGAAGCGTCCGGGCGCAACGGCGGCCATTGCAACAACGGCATGGCCCACGACTTCGCCGGGGTCGCCGCCACGCTTGGGGTTGAGCGGGCGCGGGAGCTGTATCACGCCTTCGACGCCGGGGTGGACGGGGTGGAGCGGCTGGTGGCCGAGGAGGCCATCGACTGCGGCTTCACCCGCTGCGGCAAGATCAAGCTGGCGGCCAAGCCCGAGCATTTCCCCAAGCTGGCCCGCAGCGCCGAGCTGCTGGCCCGCGAGGCCGATCCCGACATCCGCGTCCTCTCGCCCGAGGATTTGAAAGCGGAGGTCGGCTCGCCGATTTTCCACGGCGGCTTGCTCTACCCGAAGAGCGCCCGCATGCACATGGGGCGTTTCGGCGTCGGTCTGGCCGAAGCGGCGGCGCGGCGCGGCGCGCGCATCCATGAAAACAGCGCAGTCACCGCCATCGACCGGCTTGGCCCGGCGCGCTTTCGCGTCGCCACCAGCAACGGCGTCATCGAAGCCGACCGGGTTCTGGTGGCGACCGGCGCCTCGACCAAGGGGCCGTTCGCTTGGTTTCGGCGGCGGATCGTGCCGGTGGGCAGCTTCATCATCGTCACCGCGCCGTTGCCCCGCGCGGCGCTGGCCGACATCATGCCGGGCAACCGGGTTTGCACCACCAGCAAGAACATCGGTCATTATTTCCGGCTGACCGACGACGACCGTCTGCTGTTTGGCGGACGCGCCCGCTTCGCCATGTCCGACCGCAAATCGGATGAGAAGAGCGGTCATGTTCTGCAAAAGGGCCTGGCGGAAACCTTCCCCCAACTCGGCGCCGTTCCCATCGATCATTGTTGGGGCGGGCTGGTGGACATGACGCAGGACCGCTTTCCCCACGCGGGCGAGCGGGACGGCGTGCATTACGCGCTTGGTTACAGCGGCCACGGGACTCAGATGTCGGTTCTGATGGGCGACGTCATGGCCGAGATCATGACCGGCGGCCGCGCCGTCAACCCCTGGCGGGACCGTGATTGGCCGGCGATCCCCGGCCATTTCGGCAAGCCCTGGTTCCTGCCCGTCGTCGGCGCTTATTACCGCCTGATGGACGTTCTGCATTGACGACGACACCGGGAACGCCCGCGCAAAGGGCGACCCCGCAACACCGATGACGGTCGGCAAACGACCGCGTGGGAGGCGACAGGACCGGCGGCGACCCCGTCCATCCTGTCTCCACATGGACTGGAAAATGGCGGACGCGACAGCGCCGCGCCTTGACCCACTCAGACGGAGACTTCACGTGAGCGAAACGAAAAACACCTCGTCCTTTGAGCGTCTGTCCGCCGAAGACCGTCATCGCGTGCTGAACGCCCTGGGACGTGGGGCCAACCGCCGTGACGTGCTGGGCCTGTTGGGCTTGGCGGGCGCCGCTGGAGCGTTCGGCTCTGGCCTGTTCGCTGGTCTGGGCGGCGCCTTCGCCGCTGAAACGCCCAAAAAGGGCGGGCGCATCCGCGCCGCTGGGTATTCCAGCTCCAACGCCGACACGCTGGATCCGGCCAAACAATCGCTGTCCACCGACTATGTCCGGTGCAGCATGTTCTACAACGGCCTGACCACGCTGGACGAGCGCATGGCGCCGCAACTGGCGTTGGCCGAATCCATCAGCCACGACAAGGCCACCGTCTGGACCATCACGCTGCGCAAGGGCGTGCAATTCCACGACGGCAAGACGCTGACCGCCGACGACGTGGTCTATTCGCTGAACCGCCACAAGGATCCAGCGGTGGGGTCGAAGGCGAAGGCGCTGGCCGCCCAGATGGAGGAGATCAAGGCGACCGGCCCGCTGGAGGTGACGATCCGTCTGAGCGGCCCCAACGCCGATCTGCCGGTGATCCTCGGCACCCATCATTTCTTCATCGTCAAGGACGGAACCACCGACTTCAGCACCGCCATCGGCACCGGCCCCTTCAAATGCAAGGAGTTCCAGCCGGGCGTGCGCTCCATCTCCGTGCGCAACGAGAATTATTGGAAGGGCGTCGGCCCCTGGCTGGACGAGGTCGAGTTCTTTGGCATTTCCGACAACGGCGCGCGCGTCAACGCGCTGCTGTCGGGCGACGTCGATTTCATCGGCTCCATCGACCCGCGTTCGACCCGTCAGGTGATGGACGCCAAGGGCTTCAACGTTCTGGAAACCAAGTCGGGCAATTACACCGATCTGGTCATGCGGATGGACGGCGCGCCCGGCAACAACCCGGATTTCGTGTTGGGCATGAAGTATCTGTTCGACCGCGAGCAGATGAAGAAGTCGATCTTCCGGGGCTTCGCCGAGGTGGCGAACGATCATCCGCTGGCGCCGAGCAACCGCTACTACTCCGCCGACGTCCCGCAGCGCCCGTATGACCCGGAAAAGGCGAAGTTCCACCTGAAGAAGGCGGGCGCGCTGGATTCGCCGTTGCAGATCGTCGCCTCCGTCGCCGCCGCCAATTCGGTGGAGATGGCCGTCGTCATGCAGCAGGCCGCCCAGAAGATCGGCCTGAAGATCGACATCAAGCAGGTCCCCGGCGACGGCTATTGGTCGAACTATTGGATGAAGGCGCCGGTCGGCTTCGGCAACATCAACCCGCGCCCGACCGCTGACATCCTGTTCAGCCTGTTCTTCAAATCCGACGCGCCATGGAACGAGTCCGCCTGGAAGAACGAAAAATTCGACCAGCTTCTCGCCGCCGCCCGCGCCGAGGCCGAGGAGTCCAAGCGCAAGGCGATGTACCATGACATGCAGACGATGATTCATGAGTCGTCGGGCATTGGCATTCCCGTCTTCATCAACAACCTCGACGCCCACGTCTCGCGGCTGAAAGGTCTGCGCCCGATGCCGAACGGTGGCATGATGGGGTACGGCTTCGCCGAGCATGTTTGGCTCGACGCCTGACGTCGTCCTTCTCGGCAACCGGGCGCCGCCGCTATCGTCGCGCCAGCGACGGCGCCCCAGGATGGAGATCATGATGAACGCCGGGATGTCGAGGCTGCTTTTGACGCGGCTGGCGACGGCGGCGGGGACGCTGTTGTTCGTCGCCGCCGCCGTGTTCGTCACCACCACCATGCTGCCGGGCGATGTGGCCCAGGAAATCCTGGGCCAGAGCGCCACGCCGGAGGCGGTCGCGGCCCTGCGCCATGGGTTGGGGCTGGACCGTCCGCCGGTGGAACGTTTTCTGTCCTGGTTGGGCGGGCTGCTGGTCGGCGATCCCGGCCTGTCGCTGGTCAACGGCGTGCCGGTCGCGACGCTGATCGGTGGGCGGCTGTCCAACTCGCTGCTGCTGGCGGCGGTCACGGCGGCGGTGTCGGTGCCGTTGGCCCTGCTGCTGGGCGTCAGCTCGGCGATGCTGCGCGGTTCGATTTATGATCGGGTGGTCGGGACGGCGACGATCTTCGTCGTGTCGGTGCCGGAGTTCCTCGTCGCCTCGCTGGCGGTGCTGGTTTTCGCGGTCAAGCTGCGCTGGTTGCCCGCCTTGGCCCAAGCGCCGCAAGGCCACGGGCTGCTTGACCTGATGCGCAGCTTCGCCATGCCCATCGTCACGCTGACCTTCGTCATCGTCGCCCAGATGGCGCGGATGACCCGCGCGGCGGTGATCGACACGCTGGCCGCGCCCTATGTCGAAATGGCGCGGCTGAAGGGGGCGGGGCCGATCCGCATAGTGCTGACCCACGCCCTGCCCAACGCCATCGGCCCCATCGCCAACGCGGTGGCGCTCAGCCTGTCCTTTCTGCTGGGCGGCGTCATCATCGTCGAGACGATCTTCAATTATCCGGGAATCGCGAAGCTGATGGTCGATGGCGTGGCGACGCGCGATCTGCCGGTGGTCCAGGCCTGCGCGCTGATTTTTTGCGCCGGTTATCTGCTGCTGGTCATGCTGGCCGACATCGCCGCGATCCTCTCCAACCCCCGGCTGCGCCATCGATGACCCATCATGAAACCCCTCCCCCGGCGCTCGCCGAAGCGCCCCCGGCGGGCGGGCCGTCAACCGACAGCCTGAGCGCGCCGTCTTCCCGCCGCCACCTGTCGTTTCCTAAAATCGGCGTGGTCGGCATGCTGGGCGCTATGATTGTCCTGTTCTGGCTGGTCATGGCCCTGTTCGGCAACCAATTCGCCCCCTACGACGTCGGCGAGATCCTGGACGCCGACGTGTTCGAGCCGATGAGCCGTCTCTACCCCTTCGGCACCGACTATCTGGGGCGCGACATTCTCAGCCGCGTTCTGGCTGGAACCCGCCAGACGGTGGGCATCGCCTTGATCGCCACCAGCCTTGCCGCGCTCGGCGGGGCGCTCGGCGGGTTGGCCGCCGCCGTCACTGGCGGCTGGTTCGACGCCCTGCTCAGCCGAACGCTCGACGCGCTGGTGTCGATCCCCAGCAAGATGTTCGGGCTGATTCTGGTCGCCGCCTTCGGTTCCTCCATCCCGGCGCTGATTTTGACGCTGGCGGTGATTTATCTGCCCGGCTGTTACCGCCTCGTCCGCGCCGTGGCGGTCAACGTCGCCGCGTTGGATTTCGTTCTGGTCGCCCGCGCCCGTGGCGAGGGCAAATTTCACATCATGACGCGTGAGGTGCTGCCCAACATCGTCGGGCCGGTGCTGGCCGATTTCGGGCTGCGTTTCGTCTATGTCGTGCTGCTGCTCAGCAGCCTCAGCTTTCTTGGGCTGGGGGTGCAGCCGCCCGACGCCGATTGGGGATCGCTGGTGCGCGAGAACATCGGCGGGCTGCCCTACGGCGCCCCGGCGGTGATTATGCCCGCCCTGGCCATCGCCAGCCTGACCATTGGCGTCAACATGCTGATCGACAGCCTGTTTGGCCGCAGCCTTCGCCGCAAGGGAGCCGCCTAGACATGACGACGCCGTCCCCCACGCTCAACGCGCCGCTCTCCAAAGCGCCGCTTGCCCCCACCCGGTTCGCCGACGCCGCCCCGCTGGTCGAGGTCGCCAACCTGAAGGTCGTCGCCCGTGGCGAGGATGGGCGCGAGTTCCCGATCGTCAAGGACGTCAGCTTCTCGGTGAAGCGCGGCGAGGTCGTCGCCCTGATCGGCGAGTCCGGGTCGGGCAAGACCACCATCGCCCTGTCGGTGATGGGCTACGCCCGCAGCGGCTGCCGCATCGCCGGAGGTCGGGTGCGGCTGGGCGATTGCGAGGTGACGGCGCTCAGCGAGTCCGGTCTGGCCGATCTGCGCGGTCGCCGCGTCGCCTACATCGCGCAGAGCGCCGCCGCCGCGTTCAACCCGTCGCGCACCATCATGGCGCAGGTGATCGAAAGCGCGCTGATCCATAAGACCGCCACCAAGGCGGAGGCGGAGGTCAAGGCCCGCGCCCTGTTCACGGCGCTGGCGTTGCCCGATCCCGACGGGGTCGGCGACCGCTACCCGCATCAGGTGTCGGGCGGGCAGTTGCAACGGCTGCTGGCCGCCATGGCGCTCATCACCGATCCCGAATTGGTGATCTTTGACGAACCGACCACCGCGCTGGACGTCACCACCCAGATCGAGGTGCTGAAGGCCTTCAAGGCGGTGGTGCGCGACCGCGACACCACGGGGTTGTACGTCTCGCATGATCTGGCGGTGGTGGCGCAGGTCGCCGACCGCATCGTCGTGCTGCGCGACGGCGCCATTCGTGAGGTTGGGGCGACCGGCCAGATCATCGAGGCGCCGCGTGACGACTACACCCGCAGCCTGATCGCCGCCGCCGAACCGCAACCGCGCGCCGCCGCGCCGCTGCGCGAAACCCCGGCGCCGCTGCTGGAGGTCACGAACCTGTCGGCGGGTTATGGCGGGTTGAACGCCGACGGGATGCCGCATTTTCCGATCCTCGACGCCGTCGGCTTCCGCATCCAGCGCGGCTCCACCCTGGGCGTCATCGGCGAATCCGGCTGCGGCAAGAGCACGTTGGCCCGCGTCGTCGCCGGGCTGATGCCCGCCGCGCGCGGCGCGGTGACGCTGGACGGGCGTCCGCTGCCGCCGACCATCGCCGGACGCAGCCGCGAAGACCTGCGCCGCATCCAGATCGTTTTCCAGATGGCCGACACGGCGCTGAATCCGGCGCACAGCGTGTCCAAGGCGTTGAGCCGCCCGCTGACCTTCTATCACGGGCTGACCGGCGCCGTGCTCGA
This sequence comes from Azospirillum cavernae, assembly GCF_003590795.1. Lineage (GTDB taxonomy): Bacteria > Pseudomonadota > Alphaproteobacteria > Azospirillales > Azospirillaceae > Azospirillum > Azospirillum cavernae. The sequence goes on along the minus strand of NZ_QYUL01000002.1, from coordinate 645,601 downwards.
CCGGCGGGTGTTTGAACTGCTTGATCTGGTCAAGCTGCCGCGCGGGTTGGCGGACCGCAAACCGGGCGAACTGTCGGGCGGGCAGAAGCAGCGCATCAATCTGGCCCGCGCGCTCGCCGCCGAGCCGGACCTGATCCTGTGCGACGAGGTGACGTCGGCGCTCGACACCGTGGTCGCGGCGGCCGTGCTCGATCTGCTGGTGGAACTGCGGCGCGACTTGGGCGTGTCCTACATGTTCATCAGCCATGATTTGAAGACGGTGCGGGCGATCTGCGACGACATCATGGTGCTGTACGCGGGCCGCAAGGTGCAGGCGGGCAGCCGCGAGGCGATGGCCGAACCGCCAAGCCACCCCTACGCCGATTTGCTGACCGCCTCGGTCCCGGAAATGCGGATGGGTTGGCTGGAAGGGGCGGGCGCCCACGCCAGCAACTTCATCGACCCCGCCGACAAGACCAAGGGCGGGAAGCTGTTCAGCCGCAGCGGTTGCGCCTTTTACCCGCGCTGCCCGCTGGGGATCGCGGGAACCTGCGACCGCGAGCGGCCGCCGTTGCGGGTGACGCCGCAGGGCAGCGAAATCGCCTGTCACCGCAGCGACGCCGATTTGATGAGCCTGACCGCGCGTTGAGCGCGCCAGTTCGCGTTCCACACCATCGGAGGCAACACGGATGTCATCCGCATTTCAGAGCGGCGACGAGGCCGACCCGCGCCCGTCCTTCACCCTGCGCCGCCTGACGCGCGGCGTCGGTCTGCGTGGTCGGCTGATGGCGGCCATCGGGGTCGTCCTGTCGGGAACCCTGATCGCGGCGGCGGTCGCGTTGCTGGGCTACGCCGACGTGCGCGCCAACAACGCCGTCATCCTCAATCACGCGCTGCCCGCGATGGTTGAGAGCATGGGCGTGGCGCAACGGGCTGAAACGCTGGTCGCGCTGGCCCCCGCCCTGTCCGCCGCCGCCGACCGGGCGGCGTTGGACGCGGTGTCCGCCCGCATCCGTGACAGCCGCGCCGCCTTCACCGACCAGTTGGAGCGGCTGCGCGCCACCGGATCGGCGCATGAACGGCTCGCCACCATCCTGACCGCGTCCACCGCGCTGCTCGACAATCTGGCCGCGTTGGACGCGGTGTCCACCGACCGCATCGCCCAGGCCGAACGCCGCGCCGCGCTGCTGCCCGGCATTTTGGAGGCGGGAACCCAGCTTCAGCGCGCCACCTCCTTCTGGAAAACCTCTTTGGAGGGGGACGAGGAGGACGCGCATGGCAAGCTGGCCGACAGCGCGTCTTCGCCGGAGGAGATGCGCGCGGCGGCGGCGCTGCTCGCTGAAACCCGCGCCGTCATGGGGCCGCTGCGCACCGCCATTGAGGAAACCGCCAACGCCACCAGCCTGCTGTTGGAAAGCGCGGCGGCGACCGACGACGCGTCGCTGATCCGTCTGCGCACCCGGCTTGGCGCCTCGCTGCTGGCCGCCGGGGCGGCGGGCAAGAGCTTGCCGGAAAAGCTCCGCGCGGTAATCGCCAGCGAACTCGCCGCCTTGACGACGGTCGGGGCGGGGGACGACGGGTTGATCGGCGTGCGGCGGCGCGAGGTCGCCATCGTCGAGCGCGCCAACGCTCTGATGGCCGACAACCGCAAGCTGGCCGACGGCGTGGCCGCCGACATCGCCGCCCTGGTGGCCGACCAGCGCGGCGGCATCGACCAGGCCAACCGGGCGACCGAAGCGCTGCTTGACGCCGGGGGGCGGACGCAGGTCGCCGTTTGCGCCGCCAGCCTGCTGATTTCCATTCTGGTGGTCTGGCTTTATGTCGGGCGGCGCGTGGTGGGTCGTCTTCTGCTGCTGAAGGACGCCATGCAGCGCATCGCCGACGGTGATCTGGCGCGCGACGTCGTCACCAGCGGCAGCGACGAGATCACTCAGATGGGCGCGGTGCTGCGCGTGTTCCGCAACACCGCGCGCGCGGTGGAATCGGCCCGCGCCGAGGCCGACGTTCAGCGCGAACAGGCGGCGCGCGACCGTCGCGCCGCGATGTTGGGTTTGGCGGATGGCTTCGAGGCGGGGGTGAAGACGGTGGTGGACCGCGTGTCCACCGCGTCCGACCGCATGCACCAGACCGCTGAGGGCATGGTGACGATGGCCGACGGCACGGTTCGGCAGGCGAGCGACGCGGCCCAGGCGGCGGAACGCGCGTCGGCCAACGTCGACAGCGCCGCCGCCGCCGCTCAAGAGCTGTCGCAGTCGATTGAGGAGATCTCCCGTCAGGTGACGCAATCCGCGACCATCGCCGGGGAGGCCGCCCAGCACGCCGAACGCACTGACGCGACCATGCGCGGTCTGGACGAGGCGGCGGCGCGGATCGGCGCGGTGCTGGACCTCATCAGCGGCATCGCCGGGCAAACCAACCTCTTGGCGTTGAACGCCACCATTGAAGCGGCCCGCGCAGGGGACGCGGGCAAGGGCTTCGCCGTCGTCGCCCATGAGGTCAAGCAATTGGCGACGCAGACCGCGCAGGCGACCGGGCAGATCGCCGCGCAGATCAACGCGATGCAGGGGGCGACCGCCGAAGCGGTCGGGTCGATCCGCGTCATCAGCGCCACCATCGCCCGCCTGAACGACATCGCCGCGACCATCGCCGCGTCGGTCGAGGAACAGGGGGCCGCCACCGCCGAAATCGCGCGCAGCGTCCGCGAAGCCGCCGACCGAACGGAGGAGGCCACCGCCAACATCCGCCACTTGCGCGCCACCGCCGGGCAGGCGGGGGAATCCGCTCAATCGGTGCTGGCCGTCGCCGGAAGCGTGACCAACGAAGTTGGCCATCTTACGGGCCGTGTCGGCGATTTCCTGGCGAATGTGCGCCGAGGGTGAAGAGAACCTGCGCTATCCCCTCCATTTTTCCGGGCAAATCCAACGCGGTCCTGTGGCATAAGGGGCCAACCTTGCCACGGGAACTCAGCCGGACATGATTCGTTTCGACAACATCACCAAGCAAAACAGCCACCGGATCCTTTTTCTGGAGGCGTCCGCCGCGCTGAACCGGGGTGAAAAGATTGGTCTCGTCGGCCCCAACGGCGCGGGCAAGACGACGCTGTTCCGCATGATCGCGGGCGAGGAGGCGCCGGACACGGGCCAGGTGGCGGTCGAGAAGCTGGTCTCGATCGGCTATTTCAATCAGGACGTCGGTGAAATGTCGGGCCGCAGCGCCACCGCCGAGGTGATGGACGGGGCCGGGCCGGTCAGCGCCGTGGCGGCGGAGCTGGCGGAGTTGGAAACGGCCATGGCCGATCCCGACCGCGCCGACGAGATGGACGCGATCATCGAGCGTTACGGCGAAGTCCAGGCCCGCTTCGAGGAGTTGGGCGGCTATGAGCTGGAGGGTCGCGCGCGCGAGGTGCTCGCCGGGCTGAGCTTCAGCCAAGAGATGATGGACATGGATGTGGGCGGCCTGTCTGGCGGCTGGAAAATGCGCGTGGCGCTCGCCCGCATCCTGCTGATGCGGCCCGACGCCATGCTGCTGGACGAGCCGAGCAACCATCTGGATCTGGAAAGCCTGATCTGGCTTGAAGGGTTTCTGAAGGGCTACGACGGCGCGCTGCTGATGACCTCGCACGACCGTGAGTTCATGAACCGGATCGTCAACAAGATCATCGAAATCGACGGCGGGACGCTCACCAGCTATTCCGGCGATTACGCCTTTTACGAACGGCAGCGGGCGCTGCGCGAGAAGCAGCAGGAAGCCCAGTTCGAACGGCAGCAAGCCATGCTGGCGAAGGAGCTGAAATTCATCGAACGCTTCAAGGCGCGCGCCTCGCACGCCAGCCAGGTGCAAAGCCGGGTGAAGAAGCTGGACAAGATCGAGCGTTTCGAGATGCCGAAGCGCCGTCAGGTGGTGGCGTTCGATTTCCCGCCCGCCCCGCGTTCGGGCGAGGACGTCGCGGTCCTGAAAAACGTGCACAAGGGCTATGGCGAGCGGAGCATCTATCAGGGCTTTGATCTGACCATCCGCCGCAAAGAGCGTTGGTGCGTGATGGGCGTCAATGGCGCCGGAAAATCGACGTTGCTGAAGCTGGTGGCGGGAACGACCGAACCGGATGTTGGGACGGTCGTGGTCGGGGCCAGCGTCAAGATGGGCTATTTCTCTCAGCACGCGATGGAACGGCTCGACGGCGAGCAGACGGTGTTTGAATCCTTGGAGGCGTCGTTCCCACAGGCGGGGCAGGGGTCGTTGCGGGCGCTGGCCGGTTGCTTTGGCTTTTCCGGCGACGACGTGGAAAAGAAATGCCGCGTCCTGTCCGGCGGCGAAAAGGCCCGGCTGGTGATGGCGATCATGCTGTTCAACCCGCCGAATTTCCTCGTGCTCGACGAGCCGACCAACCACCTTGATCTCGACACCAAGGAAATGTTGATCGCGGCGCTGGCCGCTTACGAAGGGACTATGCTGTTCGTGTCGCACGACCGGCATTTCCTGGCGACGCTGTCCAACCGGGTGTTGGAGCTGACGCCGGAGGGCATTCACCAATATGGCGGCGGCTACACCGAGTATGTGGCGCGCACCGGCCACGAGGCGCCCGGCCTGCACAGTTGATTGACCGTCAACGGGGTGTGTTCAGTCCACCCCTCTTCCGGCCCTTCAACGCCACGGCCGGTTTGTTCGGCCTGATGCGGGCGGGAACGCCGCGTCAGGCCACAGCCGCCGAACGGCGTTTCAGCGTGTCTGATGGCTTTTCGCCGTACATCTGGGAATAATAGGTCGAAAAGCGGCCCAAATGCCAAAAGCCGTGATCCATGGCGATTTCGGCGACCGTCGTTTGGCGCGGGTCGGCGACCCGCAAAGCGCGACGGGCGGCGTTCAAGCGGATCATTCGCAAATACGCCGTGGGCGACATCCCCATCACATCGGCGAAGCTGTATTCCAGCATCCGCGTCGTCACACCGACCCCTTGCGCGATTTGCGCGACCGACAGCACGTCGTCCGGGTGGGCCGACACATAGTCGCGCGCACGGTTGACCAGATTTTGCCGCTGCGAGAGCGGGATCAGTCGTTCCCCCTCCAACCTGCTTGTGATCCGCTCGACGACCTGGCAGCAGCGGTCAAGGATCGCCAAACGCACGCTGGCGTGGCGCAGAATGTCGGCTCCGGGCTGTTGTTCGGCAAGAAGCCAGTTCAATTCGTTGCGCAACGCGGGGGCGTGCGCCGACAGGAAGGTTCCGCTTTGCAACGCTTCGGCGTTTGGCGTCGGCGCCCGCAACGCGGTCAAGCGGGGAAGATCAATGGCGACGGCCAGAATCGACATCGGGCCGGAGCAGAGAAAATCGCACACCGCCGCGCCCCGGAACAGAATGACGTCGCCAACGCCAACCGGCTTGCCTTCAAAGCGGGACGGCGCGGAACCCACCATTGGCACGCCAAGAACGAGGGTGTTCGGCGGCGGAGCGGTGTGCTGGTGCAGACGCAGGTTGGTGGTTTCGCGGATGAGTTGGATGCCGGGAACGCCGAATTCGCGCAACTCTCCGGTGAAACGACCGGGTTGCAGTTGGCTGTAATGTTGGGTCCAGCCCCGCAACGCCTGCTCTTGCTCGCACACGTCCGCAGCGGTGTCCGTCACCACCCGGATCGTTTGCTGGCTGTTCATGGTCGATGACTCCCTGTCGGTGACTCTCGGAGCGCGAAGGGGCGAACGGCGTTCAATGCGCCGCACAAATTTGGTGTGGGGCGCATGATTTGGATCGCTTTGCCGACCGATGTCAAACAAGATTGTCGGCTAAGCAATCATTGCGCCCCACGCACAACAACGCATTCGAGCGAAATTCCGAATTTCTGTCTGATACTTAAGAATAGGCAATAAAATTCGCATATAGCAAGAATTATTATGTATTTACCGCATTTCAAATGATGCAATTACTAAAAACACCACAACAGTATTTATAAATTATAAATCAAATGGATATCTGATGGAGGGGCATTGGCGGATTGGTCTTTATTATTAAATTCGTTGATTATAATTTATTAAATTCTTTGGAACTCATCAATCCTGCCTAAATTGTGATCCCCCAATAAACGGAACGCGCAAAAAATCACCACAGATTTTGTGTGACTTGATCGATGCGTAGGCAAATTTGTCGGAAAATATCTTGATGCGATCCAAAAAAAAAGCTCCTTTGGCCAAATCATGAAAGATAAAGCCGCGATTTCGCATAGCGGATAGATCGGCCGCGCGGCACGGACGCACACTCCACGTCTCAATCACACACAGGGCGCGGAGGGGCGATTCATGCAGGCGGCAGCCGACGCGTTGATTCTGGGGGCTGGTCCGGCGGGGGTGGCTCTGGCCTGCCGACTGGCGGCGCAGGGGCTGTTGGTGGACGTGATCGCGGCGCGGCGGTCGCCCGCCTGGGAAGGGCTGTCACCGCGCGTCATCGTCGGCTTGCGGCGGGCGGGGTGCGGCGCGGCGGTGGCCGCCGCTGGAGAACCGGCCCGACGCGCCGCGCATTGGAACGGGCAAAGCTCGACGCTCAATCACGAGCATCTGGTCGAACGCGCGCGGTTCGACGCGGCGCTGAGGCGCGATCTGCGATCCGCTGGCGCGCGGCTGACCGAGGCCAGCGTCGCCAGCCTTCGCCGGGTTGACGGGCTGTGGCAGGCGTTCGACGTGTCGGGGGCGCCGCTCTCCCGCGCCGCTTTTTTGGTGGAGGCGCGGGGGCGCCGGGCGCCCAGCGCGGGCGTCACGCTGGACAATGGGCCGCGCACCGTCGCCATCGCCCGCATCCATCAGGGCGATCCCGGCCCGGCGGCCAGCGCGGCGGCGTCCTTCGCCGATGGCTGGGTCTGGATGGCGGCCTTGCCGGACGGGCGTCGGCTGCTGCAATTCGTCGTGGACGCCGCGCTGGTTCCGCCGCGCGTCCAACTGTCGGACTTTCACGCCAGCCTTGCCGCCGCCGTGCCGGAAGCGGCGGAGTGGATCGCCCGACGCGCGCCCTTGGGCGTGGCGACGGCGCGCGACGCCACGGCGGCGCTGCGGGGCGGGCTGGTCGGGGCTGATTGGCTGCGGATCGGCGACGCGGCCTTCACCAGCGACCCGCTGTCCGGCCATGGCGTCCACAGCGCGCTGGGCAGCGCCTTCGCGGCGGCGGCGGTCATCTCCAGTTTGCGCGCGGCACCCGACGCGCTGCCACTGGTCCAGCGCTTTGTTGAGGAGCGAAACGCCGACCTGTTCGGCCATGCGGCGGCGGTCGGCAACGCTTTTTATCGAATGGAACGCCGCTGGCCTGAACGCCTCTTTTGGCGGGAACGGTCGGCGTGGCCCTCAGCTCCCTCGCCCGCCGCCGCGTCCGGGTTGCGCCGCCAGCCGGTCGTTGTCGAGGGCCGGATCGTCGAGCGCGAGGTTCTGGTGACGCCCCGCATGCCGCGCGGGGTGCTGACCATCGAGGGGGTGGAACTGGCCCCGCTGCTGCGGCTGGCCGGGGCGCACGAGTCAACAACCGAACTGGCGCAACGCGTCGGCCACACGCCCGCCCATGTCGGCACGGCGCTGAGCTGGTTGCGCCAGAACGGCTTTCTGCACAGCGGCGGCGGGTTGCCGCTGGTCTGACAAAAAAAGGGGAGAACAGTGGGATGCGTCGAATGAGAGGGCTGGCCAGCGGCCTTGCGCTGGCGGGAGCGTTGACAACCAGTGGAATGGCCGGGGGTGGGGCGGTCTGGGCCGCCGAACCGCCGCGCCCGGACGAGGGGAACGCCAAGGCGATCATCGCCGAACGCTGCTCCACCTGCCACGAACGGCAGGCCGACGGCACGCTGAACCGCATCGATCACGTCCGCAAGACGCCGGAAGGCTGGACGATGACGCTGTTCCGCATGAACCAAATCCACGGGGCCAATCTGTCCGCCGCCGACAGCCGCGCCTTGGTCGCCTATCTGTCCAGCCGCCAGGGTTTGGCTCCGGAGGAGGCCGCGCCCTTCCGCTACATCCTGGAACGTCAGCCTTCCATGGTGGAAACGCCGATCGCCGAGGGGGATTTGTCGGTGATGTGCGCGCGCTGCCACAGCGCCGCCCGCTTCGGTTTGCAACGGCGCGACGCCGACGAATGGCGGCGGCTCGCCAATTTCCATCTCGGGCAATTCCCGACCACCGAATATTCGGCGCTGGGCCGTGATCGCAAATGGTGGGAGATCGCCTCCACCCAAACGCCCGAGTTGCTGGGCCAAAAATTCCCAATGAAGACGGCGGAATGGGCCGATTGGCAAAAGGCGGCGAAACCCGATCTGGCGGGCGTCTGGGCGATCAGCGGCCATCGCCCCGGCCTTGGAACCTATGGCGGAACCGCCACGGTGGCGCCGGACGGCGACGGTTACAGCGTCCGCTACGATTTGACCGACGCCGTCGGGCAACCGCTGACCGGGACCGGGCGGGCGCTGGTCTACACCGGCTTTGAATGGCGTGGGGCGACCACGCTCGGCGGCAAGGAGCTGCGCGAGGTGTTCGCCGCGTCCAAGGATGGGCAAACGCTGGCCGGACGCTGGTTCCTGGCCGATCATGACGAGGTCGGCGCCAGCGTCACCGCCGTGAAGACCACCACCGCCCCGGCCACGATCCTTGGCTTCAGCCAAGAGCATCTGAAGACCGGGGCCAGCGCGCGAGTCACCGTGTGGGGCAGCGGCTTGGATGGCGGGCCGGTTGATTTCGGTCCCGGCGTGACGGTCAAACCCGTGTCGCAAAGCGCCACCGCCGTGGTGGTCGAGGTCGCCGCCGCCGCCAACGCCGCGCCCGGCCCGCGCAAGGTCAGCGTCGGCAAGGCGACGGGGATGGGCTTCACCGTCTATGCCGCGCTGGACAGCGTCGCGGTCGAACCGGCCTTCACCATCGCGCGCGTCGGCGGCAATGGCGGAACCACCGCTCCGGTCTCGGCCCAGTTCGAGGCGGTCGGCTATCTGAACGGCCCGGACGGCAAAGCCGGCACCGAGGACGACATCCGCGTCGGCGCGCTGCCCGCCGCCTGGACGTTGGAGCCGTTCAACGACGCCGCCAAGCTGATGGAGGACGTGAAGTTCGCCGGAACCATCGCCGCGTCCGGCCTGTTCGCCCCCGCCGCCGCCGGTCCCAACCCGCAGCGCGCCTTCAGCACCAACAACATTGGCGATCTGAAGGTGGTGGCGACGGTCAGGGACGGCGCCGCGTCGTTGACCGGGGAAGGCCGCCTCATCAGCACGGTGCAGCGCTGGAACGATCCGCCCATCCGCTGACCGCCGTCGCAACCGATTCCCCCTTCGGATTGGGAGAGAGCCTATGAGCACCTTGCAATTGGCGCACAACGACGTGCGCGACCTGACGGTCGGCGACCGGCGCGTGCTGTTTCACGTCCCGACCAGCGGTTTGTTTGAACTGGACATGGTGGGCAGCCGCCTGTTCGACCTGTTCGCCGAGCTGGGGCAGGTGGGAGAGGACGACATCCGCCGCTGTTTCGACGGCGTGGCCGACCCCGAGATGGTCATCGAAACCCTGTGCGAACTCGTCACCCTGCGGGTTATCGACGACGGATTGCCGAAACCGGCCAAGGATCCGATCACGATCACGGAGTTTCCGCTCAGCACCGTGGTTTTGAACGTCAACACCGGCTGCAACCTGAGTTGCACCTATTGCTACAAAGAGGATCTGACCACCCCCGCCAAGGGCGAGCGGATGGAGTTCGACACCGCCGCGCGCAGCGTCGATCTGCTGTTGCAGGAAGCGACGGCGCGCGACAGCGTCAACGTCGTGTTCTTCGGCGGGGAACCGCTGACCAACATGCCCCTGATCCGGCAGGTGGTTGAGTATGCCGAGCGGCGGGGCCGCGAAACTGGCAAGCGCGTCGACTTCTCGCTGACCACCAACGCGGTGCTGCTGACCGAGGAGATCGTCGATTGGCTCGACGCCCACCGCTTCGGGATCACCATCAGCATGGACGGGCCGAAACCGCTGCACGACCGCAACCGCAAGACGGTCAGCGGCAAGGGTTCCTATGATCTGGTGTCGGCCAAGGCGCGGATGCTGCTGGCGCGCTACCGCTCGCGGCCGGTGGGCGCGCGGGTCACGCTGACCGCCGGGGTCACGGACGTCCAGGCGATCCACGATCATCTGAAGGACGATCTGGGCTTTTTCGAGGTCGGCTTCTCGCCGGTGACGTCGGGCGGGATGACCGCCTTCAACCTGACGGGGGACGAGTTGGCGTTGGTCTTCGCCAACATGAAGAGCCTTGGGCAACGCTATGTCGACGCGGCCAAGCGCGGCGACAACATTGGCTTTTCCAACATGCACCAGTTGATGACCGACCTGTCGGAAGGCACGACCAAATCGCTGCCCTGCGGGGCCGGGCTGGGGATGCTGGCGGTGGACAAGGAAGGCGATCTGCACCTCTGCCACCGCTTCACCGGATCGACCCAACCGACCTACGGCAACGTCGAGGACGGCATCGCCAAGGACAGTTTGGGCGCCTTTCTGGAGGGCATGGCCAACCGCACCGGCACCGATTGCGAGACCTGCTGGATCCGCAAGCTGTGCGCGGGCGGCTGCTACCACGAATCCTATGCCCGCTACGCCGATCCGGCGCACCCGACCTACCATTACTGCGACCTGATGCGCGACTGGATCGATTTCGGGATCCGGGCCTACGCGGAAATCACGGTCGCCAACCCAAGCTTCATCGAACGGCACGTCGCGCCGCGCAGGGGGAAACAATGAAACACCTCAAGCCCTTGAACAAAAAGGCCGCGCTGGTCGATCAAGCGGTCGAGAACGGCCAGATGGACGAGGTCGTCGCCATGCAGGTGGTGGTCGGCTGCGCCGCGACCTTCGATCCGGGATGGGAGGTCGATCCCTTCGGCAGCGTCGCCGCGCTGTGCGCGCCGATGGAGGCCGACCTCTACGGTTGTTCGGATCCCTGCTGGTGGCCCGCCCAGGTGCCCGACACCATCAACACCTACCCGGATTGGAACGCCAAGGCGGCCTCGGCCCAGAACGACTGGCGCGCGCTCCAGTCGGTGTTTCCCAAGAAATGACCGGGGCGGGGAGAAGAAAGATCATGAAAACGCCATTCATCCGGGGGCTGTTCGCCGCCCTGTGCTGCGCCGGGCTGCTCGCCGCCGTCCCGACTTGCGCCAAAGAGTATCTGATAACCGGGGTCAAGCCGAACGGGCTGGTGGTCATCGACCCGGCGGCCCGCAAGGTTGAGAAGAGCTTTAAGATTCCGGGCGCGGGCGTCGCCCCCGGCACCATCGTGCCTTCGCCCGACGGCAAGATCGCCTATGTCGTCACCAATCATCTGGAAAGCGTGTCGGGCATCGACCTGGAGAGCGGCAAGGAGGTCTTCCGCGCCGATTTCTCGGGCAACAATCTGCGGGTCAAGGCGATGTTCGCCATGGACGTCAGCCCGGACGGCAAGGAGCTGTTCGTCTTCCAGTCGCCGGTCCGCCTGCTGCCCAGTGAATACAAGGTGGAAGACACCCGCATCGCCGTGTACCGCACCGCCGACGGGGTCGGCGCCAAGCCGGTGCGGCTGCTTCCCGCTCCCCGGCGGCTGGCCGTGCTGGCCTTCGCCAAGGATGGCGGAACGCTGTGGGCGTTGGGCTGGGATCTCTACGCGCTGGATCCCAAGACCGGGGCCATCCGCGAAACGCGCCAGGTGCTGAACTGGACCCGTGAGAATTATGGCCCGCCCGACATTCTCGACGTCTGGCCGCAGTTCGAGCAGGCGGCGGTGTTCTCCACCCCCTACTTCACATCCCGCACCGATCTGCCGCCAACCGACCCCAGCGCCTTCAAGACCGGCGTCCTCACCCTGGATCTGGCGTCGGGCAAGCTGGAGATGAAGGATTTCGAGAACACCAGCGCGGTGATCTTCTCATCCGTCGTCAACCCGAAGAAGCGGGATGAGCTGTTTTCGGTTTACACCCAATTGTCGAAGATCGACGCGGCGGGCGGCGCCCTGGTGAAGCGGGTGGATCTGCCGCACACCTACTATTCGATCAACATCGCGGGCGACGGCAAAGAGGTCTATGTCGGCGGCACCGCCTGCGACGTCGGGGTTTACAGCACGGACACGCTGGATCGCCTCGGCCAGATCGAGATCGCCGGATGCCCGGACCAGGGGGTGGCCTCGCTGCGGATGATCCGGCGCTGACGGAACAGGCGTCTTATCTGCTTCGCCCCTCTTCCCACATGGGAGAGGGGCTTCCGTCACCGACAGGAGCGCCGATGCCGTCCTCCTCCCCGCGTTGGGCTTGGTCCTTTGTCCAGCCCCACCGCGCCGCCTTGCTGCTGTCCTTTGGCCTGTCGCTGGTCGGGGTGGCGGTTGGGCTGGCGCAACCATGGCTGACCAAGCGGATCGTCGATGATGGTCTGATGGCGGGCGACGCCAACCTGTTGGTGACGCTGGCCATCGGCATGGTTGGGGTTGGGTTGCTGTCCAACCTGCTGTCGGGGGTGAATCGCTGGGTCTATGTCCGGGCTTCGGCCCTGGTGCTGTTCGCCATGCGCGAAAGCCTGTACGGCCATCTGCAATCGCTGCCGCCGCGTTTTTACGCGACGTGGTCGGCGGGCGACGTGCTGAGCCGGTTGGACGGCGATCTGGCGGAGGTGCAGCGTTTCGCCGTGGACGCGCCGCTGTCGGCGGTCAACGCGATCTTCACGCTGATTGGGGCGGTGGCGTTGATGGCGCTGCTCGACCCCGCCTTGACGCTGGTGGCTTTTGTTCTGCTGCCCGCGCAAATCCTGTTCCTGCGCGGCGTCCGCCCCTGGGTGGAGCGCTCCACCCGCGCGGTGCGCGAGGGCGCGGCGGGGGTGAGCGGCTTTTTCGTGCAACGTCTGTCGGCGATCAAGTTGATTCAGTCGGTTGGGGCGGAGGCGCAGGAATCGCGGCGGCTGGCCGGGCTGAATCAGGATTTTCTCACGAGCCTGCTGCGCCAACAGATGATGTCGTTCGCGGTTGGGGGCGTGCCGGGGCTGATGTCGTCGGCCAGCACGGCGGCGGTGTTCCTGTGGGGCGGCTTGCGGGTGATCGAGGGCGGCCTGTCGCTGGGCGCGCTGATCGCCTTCACCGCCTATCTCGGGCGGGCCACCGGGCCGGCGCAGACCCTGTTGGGGTTGGTGACGGCGGCGCAGCGCACGCGGGTGTCGCTGGACCGCGTGACGGAGCTTTTGCACGAGCGCCCGGCGGTTCTCCCCCCCGCTCAGCCCATCGAACCGCCGTCCGGCGGCGGCGCGCTGTCGGTCGAGGGCGTCGTCTTCGCGCATGAGGCCGGATCGCCGGTGCTGCGTGGGTTGTCGTTGGACGTTCCAGCCGGGGCGAAGATCGGCGTTCTCGGCCCCTCCGGCGCGGGAAAATCGACGCTGGTCGATCTTCTGCACCGACATTACGACCCGCAGGCCGGGCGTATCCTCTTGAACGGCATCGATCTGCGCGCCATGGCGCCCGCCGCCCTGCGGGCGCGGGTGGCGGTGCTGGGGCAGGACGCGCCGCTGTTGCCCGGCAGCATCGCCGACAATTTGCGTTTCGGCCTGCAAAGGGTGGACGAAGCCGTCTTGCGGGAGGCCGTGGCGGCGGCGCAATTGTCGGATTGGCTGGCCCGGCTGCCGCGCGGGCTGGACACGCCGGTCGGGGCCTGGGCGTCGTCGCTGTCGGGCGGGCAACGCCAACGGATCGCGCTGGCCCGCTGCCTGCTGCGCCAACCCGACGTTCTGGTGCTGGACGAACCCGTGTCGGCGCTGGACGCGGAGTCCGCTGTGCGCCTTTCCGCTGAAATCGACCGTCTGTTCGCTGGGCGCACCCGCATCGTCATCAGCCACCGGGCGGAGGCGTTGGCCGATTGCGCCGCCGTGCATCGCCTGGAAAACGGCGTTCTGCGCGTCGACTCATCGGATCGGGTGGGGGAGGCGGCCTGATGCGGATCGCCATCATCGACAGCGGCGTCACCCTGCCGCCGCCCGCCCCGCCCGTCGCGGCGCGGGCGGCTTTCGCCTTGGGCGACGGCGTCGCCGGGATGGTGACGCCCCATCCCGACCGCATCGGCCATGGCGGCGCGGTCGCCGCCATCGTCCGATCCTTGGCCCCAAACGCCACGCTGCTCGACGCGCAAATCTTTGACGAGGCGCCAACCACCTCGGCGGCGGTGGTGGCCGCCGGGTTGCGCTGGGCGGTGGAGCAGGGCGCGCGGCTGGCGACGATGAGCTTCGGTTTGCCGTCTGACCGCGCGGTGCTGCGCGCGGCGGTGCAGGACGCGCTGGATTCCGGGGTGTTGCTGGTGGCCGCCCGTCCGGCGCGCGGCGCCCCGGTGTGGCCCGCCGCTTATCCGGGGGTCATCGCCGCCACCGGCGACGCGCGTTGCGCGCCGGGCGAACTGTCGATCCTCCCCGGCGCTTACGGCGCCTGTCCGCGCCGCTGCGGCGACGACAGCGCGCATCCCCGAACGGGTGGGGCCAGTCTGGCGGTTGGTCATCTCGCTGGTCTTCTCGCCCGGTTGGCTCCGACGGATCGCGCCGAGGCGGTCGCCCAACTGGACAGGCTGGCGCGCTGGCGCGGGCCGGAGCGGCGGACGGCGCACGGGTGACGTCAGGGCGACGCGTCCACCCCTTGCGTCCGTCGTTCCGCCAGCGGGCGGTGGGGCAGGGCGACCTTGATGGCGACGGTCGTTCCGCCGCCGGGCGCGCTCGTCACCGACAGGGCGGCGCCGATCAGTTCGGCCTGTTCGCGCAGGCCCAACAAGCCGAAATGGTTGGCTTGGTCGGTTTCGATGTCGAATCCGGCGCCATCGTCCCGCACAGTGACGGACAGGGCCGTTTGCCCCGGCTCAATCTCCTGAGCGGCGATGTCCACGGCGATGGACGGGGCGTTGGCGTGACGGACGGCGTTGCGCAACGCTTCTTCAATCATCCGGTAGAGCGTTTCGGCGGTTTGCCCGGTCATCGCCTCCGCAGCCTCCGCCACGTCCAGCGCCAGGGCCGAGGCGGTACGGTCCTGGACCTGCGCGACCAGCCGACGCAGCGCCGGACCAAAACCGTCGTCGCGCACGGGGGAATAGCGCAATTGCGACACCGCGCTGCGGGCGTGCGCCAACCCTTCCTGGGCGGCTTCGTCGGCGCGGCGGATCTCGTCGGGCAGGCGGGAGGGATCGACCTCCACCAATTTGCGGATCAGCCGGATCTGGGTCAGCAGGCCCAGCAGCGTGTGGGCCACCGTGTCGTGCAGATCGCGCGAGATGCGCAGCCGTTCGCGCACGATGGCGGCGGCGCGGGTTTCGTGGCTGAGGCGTTCGATTTCGCGCGTGCGCTCCTCCACCCGCGCGTCGAGCTTTTCGTTGACGTCGGACAGACCGGCGTTGGCCTGTTGCAGCGTGCGCACGAGCGAGGCGATGGACCGCCCGATCCGCCCGGCCTCGTCGCGGCCCTGGGGACCGACGAAGCTGGTGGTCCGCCCGGCGCGCAAATCGTCG
Organism: Azospirillum cavernae; assembly: GCF_003590795.1. Classification (GTDB taxonomy): domain Bacteria; phylum Pseudomonadota; class Alphaproteobacteria; order Azospirillales; family Azospirillaceae; genus Azospirillum; species Azospirillum cavernae. Next base: position 630,154 of record NZ_QYUL01000002.1, on the reverse strand, counting down.
GCGGCCTCGGCCATCGCCTGCAAGCGGCGCATGATCCGGCTGGCGATCAGCACGCTGGCCAGGGTCGCGACCAACCCGCCCAGCGCGATGGCGGTGAAGATCGACGCCGACGCCCGGTCGGCGGTGCGGAAAGCGGTCGCCACCGGCTCGCGCACCATGACGCTCCAGCCCAGGCCGGGGAAATCGGCGAAACCGCTGCTGCGCGCGATGCCGCTCAACAAACCCTGGTCCACGCTGTGGGTCGTGCCGAAGGGATGGGCCGACAGATCGACGCGGCTGCCGCGCGGGGTCTGTCGCGAGCCGTACAGGACCGTGCCGTCGATGCCCAGCAGCAGCACTTCGGCCCCCGGGCGGTCCTTCAGCGTCGCCAGCGTGCCGCGCTGCAACGCCTCGATCCAGGACCAGCCGAGCGTGACGGCCAGCACGCCCCGGATGTCGCCCGCGCGGTCGCGCACCGGGGCCGACAGATCGACGAAGCGGCGCGGCTCGCCGTTGCGCAGCGGCGGCAACAGGCGGTCGAGCAGCAATTCGCGGTGGACGTCGCCGATGTAGGGGCCGAGAAACGCCCCGGTGAACCAGGGCCGCGCCGCCACCGACTGGCCGAGCAACACCCCGTCGGTTCCAGAGACGATGGCCCCGTTCAGGTCGATGATGCCCGCCCATTCGATTTCGCCCAGCGCCCCTTTCAGGTCGGTCAGCGCCCGGTCGGCCTCCGGTCCCGCCAAATCCCCGTCGCGCACGCCGATCAACGTCGCCGACGCCGCCACCCATTCCCGCCGCCCGGCCAGATTGGTGTCGATGGTGTCGATCAAGCGCTGGGCGTGGGTGGCGTAGAGCAGGCCGATTTCCCGCTCCAGCGCCTCGCGCGCGTCGCGCATCGTCCAGAAACCGACGAACAGCGCCACCGCCAGCGAGACCAGCGCGATGGACCAGCCGATGGCCGCCGCCAAGCGCCAGCGCGGATCCAGGGCGCGCAACAGCCGACGCGCCCGCCGTTGCGGCGGCCGTAGCGGCGGGTTGCGTCCGTCCCGCTCGAAAGTGACGTTCGTCATGCGCGATCCGTGTCTTTCGTCAGTGTCGCCGAGGATGGGCTTGCGTCATTGTTGGTTCATCGGAAGGCGGCATCATGAAGCATACGGCGCAAACGGTTGTCGAGGAAGTCGCGGCCAGATCCGGCGTTCCGGTCGCCCAGACGGCGGCGACGCTCGACGCCCTGCTGCCTCTGCTGGCGGCGCGCTTGCCCTCGCCAATTTTCGGACGGCTGCAACGGGTCTTGACCGACGACGGCGACGCGTCTCTGCTGAACGACCTTTGGAACCGGGATCCCTGATGACGCCGATCCGCATCGTGATCGCCGAGGATCAACAACTGATCCGCCGCGCCTTCGCCAACCTCCTGTCGCTGGAGGCCGACATCGAGATCGTCGGCCTCGCCCCCGACGGGGCCGAGGCGGTGGAGCTGTGCCGCCGTTTCCGCCCCGACGTGGTGCTGATGGACATTCAGATGCCGCGTCTGGGCGGCATCGCCGCGACCAAGCTGATTTTGTCGGAATTTCCCGGCACGCAGGTGGTGGTTCTGACCACCTTCGACACCGACGATCTGGTGTTCGGCGCGATTTCCGCCGGGGCCGCCGCCTATCTGCTGAAAGACGCCTCGGAGGTCGAGATCCTCGACACCATCCGGGGGGTGATGCGCGGGGAAACCCGCATCTCGCCGCACATCGCCCGCAAGCTGTTCGACGAGCTGCGCCGCTCCCGCGCGGTGGAGCTGCCGTCCGGCGCGCAATTGCCCGATCTGACCGATCTGACCGACCGCGAGCGCGCCATCCTGGACCTGATCGCCCAGGGGCAGAGCAACCGGCAGATCGCCGCCAGCCTGTTTCTGGCCGAAGGCACGGTGAAGAATTACGTCAGCCGCATCATGGAAAAGCTGGGGGCGCAGTCGCGGACCGAACTGGCGGTGAAGGCCGTGCGAACGCCGAAAGCCTGACTGGCGGCCCGCCGCGCCGATGCGGTAGAATCGGGGAACGGGCAGGGCAGGCGACGGGAGAGGGGCGATGATCGGGGCTGGAATCCGCGTGGCTCTCGCGCTGTCGGCGGCGCTTTTCCTGGGGCTGGAACGGGCGGCGGCGAACGACAGCACCGGCTTTCAGGGCACCGGCGGCATCGAGCTGACCAGCACCGACGCCATTGAGATGGTGTCGGAGGATCTGCGGATCGGGTTGGACGAAATCCGCGTCGCCTACGTCTTTCGCAACGTCAGCGCCCAGCCGGTCGAGACGATGGTGGCGTTTCCGCTGCCTGAGTTGGATTTGTCGCGCGGCCTGACCGAACCGGCCTGGGGCTTTCCGCAGCAGGCCGATGATTTTCTGGGATTCCGCCTGTGGATCGACGACCAGCCGGTTCAGCCCTCCCTGGAGCGCCGGGCCTTCCACAAGGGCCAGGACGTGACCGCGACGGTCGCGGCGGCGGGGGCGCTGGTCCTGACGCCCTGGGCGCCGGGGGCCTATGACGATCTGGCCAAAACGCTGGATCCCGCCGCGCTGTCCCGCCTGCGCGCCGCCGGTCTGATCCAACAGGGGGAGGACGAGAACACCCCGCAATGGCGGCTCGGCGCCCGCTATTTCTGGCGGCAGACCTTCCCGCCGGGCCGCGAGGTCCGCGTCCGCCACGTCTACAAACCCTTTGTCGGCAGCGCGCTGCTTGGCCGGGCGGCGGAGGTCGATGGCCGCAAGCCCGTCGGGCGTCTGGTTGAGGAGACGGGCGCCTCGGACGGCGGCGACCGCTATTGCCTGGATGCGGCGACCCGGCGGGCGGTGGCGGCGGCAGCCGCCCGCAACCCGAAAGACCCCATGTCCTTCAGCGCGGCGGAGATCGAATACATCGTGACCACGGCCCGCAACTGGCGGGGACCGATTGGCCGCTTTCATTTGACCATCGACAAGGGCGCGCCCGAAAACGTCCTGTCGCTCTGCTGGAACGGCCTGACGAAAACCGGGCCGACGATGTTTGAATCGACGATCGCCAACTTCATCCCCGACCGCGACATCCGGCTGCTGGTGTTCGTTCGAACGAAACGCCCGTGAACGGCATGGAGCCGGTTCAAGACCGCATGACGGCGTGGCGGGCCACGGGTGTTTGGGCCGGTGTGGAGTTGTGCCAAGCGTCCTATCGCCGTCATCATTTTCCCGTTCACGCCCATCCCGACGTGCATGTCGGCGTTATTGATTCTGGCTGTTACCGTTTCACTTGCGATGGGGTGGCTCAACGTGCCGAGGCTGGCGATCTGGTGATCCTCGCGCCAGACGCCGCCCATGACGGGGGGGCTGCGGATGCGACGGGTTATTCCTATCGGCAAGCCCTGATTCCGCCAGAGCTGTGGAGCGGCGTGACGGGGCGCGACGGATTCCATCGGCGGACTCCGGTGTGGCGCCATCCGCCAACCGTCCGCTTGCTCCGCGCCGTCTTTGCGGCTCAGGAACAGCGCGACGCGTTGCTGTTCGACGCGGCTTTGGCCCGGATGATCGCGTCCGTGTCCGAAGCCGAGCCTGGTTGGGAGACTCGTGAGCGGGCCACGCCCGGCATGTTGACCCGCGTCATGGAGATGATGCGGGCCGACGTCGCCGAGCCTTGGACATTGGCCAGCTTGGCCGCAGCGGTCGGCTCCAGCCGCTTTGTCCTGTCGCGCAGCTTTCGGCAAAACTATGGTCTGGGGCTTCATGACTGGCTGATGGATCTGCGTTTGCGTCAGGCCCGCCGTTGGCTTGCCGCTGGCATGCCCGCCGCCGAGGTGGCCGCCGCCTGCGGATTCGCGGACCAAAGCCACTTGGCGCGTCGTTTCAAGAGAGGGTACGGCGTCACGCCGGGGCAATTCGCGGCGTCCTGCACATCCGTCCAAGCGTAGGACGCGGAGACTGGTGTAGCCCTTGCCCGTTTCCCACCAGCCACGGGTTCATCATGATTCTGTTGCCTGATCGGGCGGACGTCGACGCCGCCCACGCCCGCATTCGCCCCTGGATCCGGCGCACCCCGGTCATCGCCGTCGGCGAGGAGGTCAGCGGCGTCGCCGCGCCGGTTCTGCTCAAGCTCGACCTTATGCAACGCACGGGGTCCTTCAAGGCGCGCGGCGCCTTCAGCGCCCTGCTGGCCGCGCCGGTTCCCGACGCGGGCGTGGTGGCGGCGTCGGGCGGGAATCATGGCGCGGCGGTCGCCTACGCCGCGATGCGTTTGGGTCATCCGGCCGCCATCTTCGTCCCCGAAACCGCCCCGCAAGTGAAGGTGGATCGTCTGACGCGCTGCAACGCCGCCGTTCACCGAGTGGGTCGGGTCTATGCCGACGCCTTCGCGGCGGCGCTGGAGCATCAGGCGCAGACCGGAGCGCGGCTGCTGCACGCCTATGACGATCCTCAGATCATCGCCGGGCAAGGAACGGCGGCGGCGGAGTTCGCCGATCAGGCCGTGAATGTCGAGGGCTTTGGCGGGCTGGACACCGTGCTCGTCGCCGTTGGCGGCGGCGGTCTGCTGGGCGGGGTGATCGCGGCGCTGGCGGGGCAGGGCGTCCGCATCGTCGCGGTTGAAAGCGTCGGCGCCCCGACCTTGGCGCGGGCGTTGGCGGCGGGTCATCCGGTCGAGGTTGACGTTCATGGGCTGGCGGCGGATTCCCTGGGCGCGCGGCGCATCGGCGATCATGGATTTGCTCTGGCGCAGGCTCACCTGCACGCCAGCCTGCTGGTGGAGGACGATGAGATCCGCGAGGCGCAACGGCGGCTTTGGCAGGAGCTGCGCCTTGTCGCTGAACCGGGCGGCGCCGTCGCTCTCGCGGCGTTGACGAGCGGGCGATATCAGACGGGGGCGACGGAGCGCGTTGGCGTGATCCTGTGCGGCGGCAACACCGACCCGGCGACCCTGTCGTCCTGATGACCGTCTGGTCCGGCGTCGCGTCATCAACAAACATAGGGGAATTGACTGATAGTTTAGGATTGTGACTTTCGTCATGTCGCAATGTGACGCCCGGCAGCTATCCAGGTGGACGGTCGGTCTGGATACTGCGCCCTCAAGAACGGGTCGCAATGGCCCGCCAAGGGGAGGGTCAGGGCATGCGTCGGTCCATCGCCACCGTGTCGCTCAGCGGCACGCTGCCGGAAAAGCTGGAGGCTATCGCGGCGGCGCGCTTTGACGGCGTGGAGATTTTTGAACCGGACCTGACCGGCTTTCCCGGACGCCCGCGCGACATCCGCGACATGGCCGCCGATCTTGGCCTGACCATCGAGCTGTTCCAGCCCTTCCGCAACGCCGAGGGGCTGGGACCCGCCGCCTTCCAACGGACGCTCCATCGGCTGGAGCGCAAGCTGGATTTGATGGAGGAGTTGGGCGCGCCGCTGATGCTGGTCTGCTCCAACGTCGAACCCGACGCCATCGACGATGACGGCTTGGCCGCCGAACAGTTGCGGGCGATGGCCGAGCGGGCGGGCGCGCGCGGCATCCGGCTGGGGTACGAGGCGCTGGCCTGGGGAACCCATGTCTCCACCTTCGATCACGCTTGGCGTCTGGTCGAACGCGCCGACCACCCGCATCTTGGCCTGATCCTCGACAGCTTCCACACCCTGGCGCTGCCGCATGATTGGAGCGGCATCGCCGATCTGCCGGGCGAGCGGATTTTCTTCGTGCAACTGGCCGACGCGCCGCGCCTGGACATGGCGACGCTGATGCTCAGCCGCCATCACCGTTGTTTGCCGGGGCAGGGCGAATTGAACGTCGGCGGCTTCACCGAAGCGGTCCTGCGGGCGGGCTACACCGGCCCGCTGTCGCTGGAGATCTTCAACGACGCCCTGCGCAGCGCGCCGACGCGGCAGACCGCCAAGGACGGCATGCGCTCCCTCCTGCATGTCGAGGAGCAGGTCCGCCGGGTCGAGGCGGCGCGGCGGATCCTGAGCGACGGCGTGGCTGAAACCAAGAGCATTGCGACCGCGCCGCGCCGGGTGGAGCTGTTCGACCCGCCGACCCCGGCCCGGTTGGACGGCGTCGCCTTCGTCGAATTCGCCGTCAACCACGCCGCGCAAGCCAAGCTGGCCGACGAGCTGAAACGGCTGGGATTCCGCCGTCTGGGCCGTCATCGCAGCAAGGATGTGGATCTCTATGGGATGGGCGACATCCGGTTCGTGCTGAACGCCGAACCGCATTCGACGGCCCATTCCTATTACCTGCTGCATGGCGCGTCGGTCTGCGCCATCGCCTATGAGGTGGACGACCCGTTGCGCGCGGTGGGCCGGGCTGAGGCCTTCGGCTGCCCGCGTTTCGAGGGGCGGGTCGGCCCGAACGAGTTGTCCTTGCCCGGCATCCGCTCCATCGGCGGCGAGCTGGTCTATTTCACCCGGCGGCGGGCCGACGGCTCGATTGATTTCGAGACCGATTTCCTGTTGGACGACGGCGGCGCGGCGCAACCGGACGCCGCGCATCGCATCGACCACATCGCGCAGGTGCTGCCTGAAGGGGCACTGGACGCCGCCATTCTGTTCCACCGCGCCGTGCTGGATCTGGAACCGGAGCCGGTGGTCGTGTTGGCCGACCCCTTCGGGCTGGTGCGCAGCCGGGCGATTTCCGACCAACGCCGCCGGGTGCGTTTTCCGCTGAACATCGCCAGCGGGCGCAACACCAGCGCCGCCAGATCGGTGTCTACCTATCTGGGGGCCGGAGTCCATCACATCGCGCTGGAGACGAGCGACCTGTTCGCGGCGGCGGAGCGGCTGCGGGCGACCGGCGTGGCGATCCTGCCGATCCCCGCCAATTATTACGACGACCTCGCCGCCCGCTTCGATCTGGACGAGGATCTTTTGGCGACGATGACGCGGCTGAACATCCTGTACGACCGCCAGGGCGACGGCGAGTTCTTTCAACTCTACACCCAACCTTTCGAGGGGCGTTTCTTCTTCGAGCTGGTGGAGCGGCGCGGCGGCTATGACCAGTATGGCGCGGCCAACGCCTCCATCCGCATGGCGGCCTCCAGCCAGCTCGGCGCGCACGACACGCTGGTCGGGTGAGGGGGACGACGATGCGCGACGGATTGGAGTTTGATGGATCGACGCGGCTGTTCTTCACCATCGGCCATCCGGTGGCGCAGATCCGCATGCCCCGCATCATGCCGCCGGTTTTCGCCGCGCTGGGGATGAACGCGGCGTGGCTGACGCTGGACATCGCGCCGGGCGCATTGGGCGCGGCGCTGGACGGGCTGCGGCGGGTTCGGAATCTCGCCGGGCTGTCGGTGACGATCCCGCACAAGCCGGACGCGTTGGCCCTGGCCGACCGCGCCAGCGACCGGGCCAAGGCCGCCGGGGCCGCCAATCTGCTGCGGGTCGAGGCCGACGGGACGTTGACCGCCGACATCGTGGATGGCGTCGGCTTTGTCGAAGGCTTGCGCGCCCGTGGTTTCGAGCCAGCCGGGCGGCGGGTTTGGTTGGTCGGCGGCGGCGGAGCCGGGTCGGCCATCGCGGCGGCGCTGTGCGAGGCTGGAATCTCCGCCCTCGCGCTGACCGACCTGGATCCCGCCCGCGCCGACGCCTGCCTGAATCGGCTGTCCGCGCTCCACCCGACCGTCGCGCTGACGAGAGCGGAGCCGGGCCGCCCGCCCGAGGGCTGCGATCTGGCGGTCAACGCCTCCCCCTGCGGGCTGAAGGCTGAGGATCCGTTGCCCTTCGATCCGGCGCTTTTGCCCACCGGCGCGCTGGTGGCCGACGCCATCATGAAGCCGCCGGTCACGCCGCTGCTGCGCGCCGCGCAGGCTCTGGGCCATCCGACGCAGCCGGGTCGTTTGATGCTCGACCATCAGATCGCCCCGCTGCTGCGCTTTTTCGGGGTGGAGGCCGATCCGGCGCTGGTTCTGGGGGCCATCCCCGACTGACGCCCACCCGATTTATGAGTGATGTTTTCAAACAAGCACGCGACCAAAAACCAAAAGGGAGGACCCAGAGATGCTTTTCAAAACCATGGCCGCCGCCGTCGCCCTGTCCGCCGCCTTCGCCGGATCGGCGCTGGCCGACACCGTCAAGCTGATTGACGTGATCGAGCTGTCGGGGCCGGGCGCGCCCGCCGGAACCAACTGGAAGAACGGCTCCGATCTGGCCGCCGCCGAGATCAACGCCAAGGGCGGCATCCTCGGGCAAAAGATCGAGCTTATTCATTACGACAGCCAGACCAACCCCGGCGCCACCCGCGCCGCCGTGCAGCGTGCGGTGGACGAGGACGCCTATGTCGTCCTGGGGCCGATCTTCTCCGGCCCGATCAGCGCGTCGATGCAGATCACCCAGCGCGCCGCCGTGCCGCAGATCGTCGGCGGGGAGGCGGCGGCCTTCACCCGCCAGGGCAACAACTACATCTTCCGCACCTCGCTGAACCAAGCCGATTCGATGCCGAAGCTGGCCAATTACCTGCGCGACGAGGTCAAGGCCAAGTCGGTCGCCGTGGTGTGGATCAACAATGATTTCGGCAAGGGCGGCCGCGACGCGATGATCCCGGAGCTGCAAAAGCGCGGCATCCAGATCGCCGCCGACATCGCGACGGAATCCGGGCAGGCCGATTTCGCCGCTGACGCCATCAAGGTGAAGAACGCCAACGCCGACGCCGTTTTCGTCTATCTGAACGAAGAGGAAAGCGCCCGCTTCCTGCGCGCCGCGCGTCAGCAGGGCATCGCCAAGCCGATCATCGGCGAAACCACCCTGCTGGGGGCCAAGGTGATCGAATTGGCGGGCGACGCGGCGAACGGCGTCAAGGGCCATGTCGGCCTGTTGGTGGACGCGCCCAAGCCCAGCTTCGCCGAATTCGGCAAGAAATACATGGACAAGTACGGCTTCACCTCCGACCACAACGGCATCAAGGGCTACACCGCCGTTTACACGGTCAAGGCGATCACCGAACGGATCGGCAAGTTCGACCGCGAGGCCTTCGCCAAGGCCCTGCACGGCGCGCGCATCGACGTGGCGCAGGAGCCGGGCATTTTGATCGACACCAAATGGACGGCGACCGGCGACGTGGACCGCGAAAGCTTCCTGGTTGAAATCACCAACGGCAAGCCGGTGGTCAAAACCACCCTGCCGATGATTAACCCGTAAGCCTGAATAGACCTCTCCCGTTTGGGGGGAGGGCATGGAGCCGACGGCCAAAGGCCGAACGGGCGCCAAAGGTGATCGAAGGCGCAACTGCCGTCGCGAGACGTGCGAGCGCCTTCCTGTGCCGCGCGCCAGTGGAATGATGGGGAGGGGCGAGCGGTTTCGTCACCGCCGCCCCGATTCCCCACGCCCGGCGCCTGCGCGCCGCGACCATTCTTTCAAAAATTCACGGAGGCTGACATGGACCAGTTCCTTCAGCTCATCGTCGCCGGGTTGGCGACGGGCGCGATTTACGCGCTGGCCGCCATCGGCTTCACCCTGGTCTGGCAGACCTCCCAGACCATCAATTTCGCCCAGGGCGAGTTTGTCATGCTGCCCGCCATTCTGGTGTTGACCGCCGCCCATGTCGGTTTGCCGATGTGGCTGGCCTTCATCGTCGGCAGCGCGGCCTTCATCCTGCTGTTCGGCTTCGGCTTCAAACGCTTTCTGGTCGAACCGATGCAACGCCACGGCGTCTTGCCCCTGGCCATCGCCACCATGGCGCTGTCGGTGCTCATCAAGGAAGCCGCCAAGAACGGCTTTTCGGCGGAGGCGCAGCATTTCCCCTCGCTGGTTCCGGACGGGTCCGTGTCGTTTCTGGGGGCCGCCGTGTCGGCGCGCGACATCGCCATCTTCGTCGTCGCCGTCGCCGCCATCCTGGGCCTGCAAGCCTTCATCACCCGCACCCGCACCGGGCGCACCATGCAGGCGACCGCGCAAAATCCCACCGTCGCCCGCATTCTGGGCGTGCCGGTGGAGCGGATGATCCTGTTGACCTTCCTCATCAACGCCGCGCTGGCGCTGATCGCCTCCTACCTCATCTCGCCGGTCTATCTGGCGAAATTCTCCAACGGCGAGACCATCGGGTTGGCCGCCTTCATCGCCGCCATCGTCGGCGGTTTCAACCAAATCCGGGGGGCGCTGGCGGGCGGTTTCCTGATCGGGTTGATCGACAATCTGGCCGCCGCCTACGTCTCCAGCGCCTACCGCGCCGCCGTGCCGCTGGTGGTTCTGGTCGTCGTCATCCTGGTCAAGCCCGAAGGTCTGCTGGGCCGCAAAGAGGAGCGCACGGTATGAGCCTCAAGCTGAACACCGATCTGCTCATCATCCTGATCGCCTTCCCGATCCTGTGGTTCGCGCCCGCCGGTTTGAAAAGCTACGGCCTTTACGTCGTCTCGCTGTGGCTGGTGATGTCGATCGCCGCGATGGGCCTCAATTTGACGCTGGGTTACGCCGGGCTGACGTCGCTGGCGCAAGGGGCCTTTCTCGGCATCGGCGCCTACGCCACGGCGATTTTGACGGTCAAGGCCGGGTGGCCGTTGCCCGCCGCCTTTCTGGTCTCCACCGGCCTGTCCTTTCTGGTTGGGGTCGTGCTGGGCTTTCCGGCGCTGCGGGTGAAGCATCATTATCTGGCCTTCGTCACGCTGGCCTTTTCGGTCGTCGTCTTCCTGATCGCCCGGAACGAGCAATGGTTGACCGGCGGCGTCTTTGGGCTGGCCAACATCCCGCGCCCGACGCTGTTCGGAACCGATCTGGGCGGCGGGCTGGCCTTTTACCGGGTGGTTCTGGTGGTCACGCTGGCGCTGACGCTGGTGATGTGGTGGCTGCTGCATTCGCCCTGGGGCCGCGCCTTCCAGGCGATCCGCGAAAATGGAACGCGCGCCGCCAGCCTGGGCGTCGACATCCGCGCCTACACCCTGTTGGCCTTCGCCATCGGGTCGGCCTTTGGCGGGGCGGCGGGGGCGCTTTACGCGCCGCTGGTGGAGTTCATCGACCCGTCCCCCTTTGCCCTGTCGGCCTCCTTCGTGCTGCTGCTGACGGTGGTGGCGGGTGGGGCGGGGTCCTTCTTCGGGCCGTTCGTCGGGGCGTTCTTCTCCTACATGCTGCCGGAACTGCTGCGGGCGACCGGCGGTTGGTATCTCATCATTTACGCCGCCGTGGTTCTGGTTCTGGTGATGGTCAGCCCGACCGGCCTGCTGGGCCTGATCGACCGCTGGCGCGACCACCAATCCCAACGCAAGGCCGCCGCCATCCGCGCCGCCGCCCGCCCGACGCTGGCCAACGGCGCCGAAACCAACCCCAAGGAACAGGGAGCCGCGTCATGACCCGCGTCCTGGACGTCACCGGCATCAAGAAGCATTTCGGCGGGGTGAAGGCGGTGGACGGCGTGTCCTTCCACGTGGACGAGGGCGAAATCCTCGGCCTGATCGGTCCGAACGGCTGCGGCAAATCCACCCTGTTCAACTGCATCCTCGGTCAGCTCACCCCGTCGGAGGGGGAGGTGCGGTTGGACGGCAAGCCGATCACCGGCCTGTACCCGTCGCAGCTCAACCGGCTGGGCGTGTCGCGCACCTTCCAGCTTTTGCAGGTGTTTCCCAACCTGTCGGTGCGGGAAAACCTGATCCTGGCCGGGCAGGAGCACAAGGGCACGATGCTGAAGCGCCTGTTCGGCCCGCGCGACGCCGGGTTGACGGCGGAGGCCGACCGGATGATCGCCTTTTTCAAGCTGGACCATCTGGCCGAACAGAAGGCGGGCGGCCTGTCCTATGGCCAGCAAAAGCTGTTGGACGCGGCGATGGCCTTCATGGCGGGGCCGCGTCTGGTGCTGCTCGACGAACCGGCGGGCGGAGTCAATCTGACCATGCTGGAGAATTTGAAGGAGCGGTTGCGGGCGATCAACCGCGAGCTGGGCGCGACCTTCGTGGTCATTGAACACAACATGGATTTCGTCATGAGCCTGTGTTCGCGCGTCGTCGTGATGGCCGAAGGCAAGGTGTTGGCGCAGGGCGCGCCCGCCGCCGTCCGCGCCAACCCCGACGTCATCGAAGCCTATCTCGGCCATTGATCGCAGAACAGGGAACCCCAAGCCATGACCGCTCCCGCTTCCGCCCACCCCATCCTGACCTTGTCCAACGTCGTCGCCGGGTACGGCAAGATGACGATCCTCAACGGGACCAGCTTTTCCGTGCCGCGCGGCTCCATCACCACGGTGATTGGGCCGAACGGGGCGGGGAAATCCACCGTCTTCAAGACCATTTTCGGCCTGCTGAACGCGCGCGAGGGCAGCGTGACCTTTGACGGGCGCGACGTCACCAACCGACCGCCGCGCGATTTGCTGGAGGCCGGGATCTGTTATGTCCCGCAGGGCCGCAACATCTTTCCCGAACTGTCGGTGCGCCACAACATCGAGCTGGGAACGGTCGCCGCCGGGCGCGGCCTCACCGATCTGCCCGCGCGGATCGAGGCGGCGCTCGACCGCTTTCCCATCCTGCGCAAAAAGGCCGACCAGCAGGCCTCCACCCTGTCGGGCGGCCAGCAAAAGCAGTTGGAGATCGTGCGTGGCCTGCTGCTCGACCCGAAACTGATCCTGATTGACGAGCCGTCCATCGGCCTGTCGCCGATGATGGTGGCCGAAACCTTTCAAATCCTGCTGGAACAGCGCGACAAGGGCGTGTCGGTGCTGATGATCGAGCAGAACGCCCGCTCGGCGCTGGCCATGTCTGATTACGGGCTGGTGTTGGAGTTGGGCCAGACCCGCATGTTCGACGACGCCCCGGCGATTCTGGCCGATCCGCGCGTCGGTCAGTTGTTCCTGGGCGGTTCACTGGCCGAAAAGAGCGAGGCGGCGTGATGACGACGATCCCGGCGGGGGGACGGCGCAAGGATCTCGACGGGCTGGTCGCGCTGGTCACGGGCGGCGCGTCCGGCATGGGGCTGGAGCATGCCCGCCTGATGGCCGCGCGCGGGGCGCGGGTGGCCATCACCGACGTCAGCGGTTTGGCCCTGGAGCAGGCGCAGGAGCGCATCGTCGCCGAGGGCGGCGTGGTGTTGCCGTTGATCGCCGACAACCAATCGGTCGGCAACGCCCGTCGCGCGGTGGCTGACGCGGAGCGCGCCTTTGGCCGCGTCGACATTCTGGTCAACAACGCCGGGGTCAGCGGCAAAGCGCTGCCCGTCGCCGACATCGACGAGGCGGCCTTCGACCGCATGTTCGGCACCCATGTGAAGGGCGCCTTCTTCTTCACCCAAGCGGTGGTTCCGGGGATGAAGGAGCGGCGCTTTGGCCGCATCATCAACATTTCCTCCAACTTCGCCATGTCCGGCAGCGCCGGGGCCAGCCACTACACCGGCGCGAAAGCGGCGCTGCATGGGTTGACGCGCGCTTGGGCGGTGGAGTTCGCCCCCTGGACCATCACCGTCAACACGGTGGCCCCCGGTCTGGTCGAAACCCCGCTGACCCTCGATAGCCTGGGCGCCGACGAAGTCGCCCGCCGCGCCGCCCAATTCCCGCTGGGCCGCATCGCGCGGGCGGACGAGGTGGCCTTCGCCGTGGCGTGGCTGGCTGGACCGGAAGCCGCGATGATGACCGGACAGGTGGTCAGCCCGAACGGCGGAATCTCGATCATCGGAATTTAAGTTAATTTCCATAATGAAAATTATGTGTTTTTAGCGTGTAGGCGGGGTGGGTTCTATCCTGTGCAGCACGAGCGCCCAGAAATACGCACAGGATCGGCGGGCGCGGCGGCGCTTGAAGCCATCTCGGCCCAGGTCGGAAATCCTGAACATCCTCTCTCCCGACCGCTCGCCCCGGTGGGTCCACAGGCTTGATCCGCCTTGGCTATATGGGGAGCCGTCGGATCAAGCCTGTGGACTGCCGGGACGACCTCACGAAAACACAAAAAGGATTGTAGTCACACAAAATCATCCGACGTCGCACTTCAACTTGAATCTGCGCAACGACAGACCGAGTATGGGAAGCGGAGCAAGGCAGAAACCGCGATGGCGCGCTATAAGCGCATCCTCGGCGGCCAGCTTCAGGCCCGCACGCTTCCCGGGCAGCAGGCCGAAGCCGCCATCGGCGTCGCCGTCCTCAACCGCATGATCGATCAAGCACGCCCGAACTCCGTCCGCGCCGCCGGATCGAAGGTCGTGTCAGGCTTCGGCGCCTCCGCGCCGACCTCGCTGCACCAACACCCTTTCTTCGATGCGCAACCGTTCAAGCGATTGCCCTGGCGTGGACGATGCTGGCTTTGGCGCCGAAAAGCGCTATGTGTTTCAAGAGACTTCCTGGCGCCACGGAGATGAGGTGAGGATATGGGCCAGTTGGCCTGCAAGCTCGAGGTCGGGGAACGCGCAGGGGCCGCGCTGCCCGACGTGAGGTCAATGCTTGCCTCGGCGGTGGCTCGGCATAAAGCGGGGGATGCTGCAGCGGGCGATTTGTACCGGGCCATTCTTTCGGCCGAGCCGTCGCATGGCGACGTCCTCCACCTGCTTGGTGTAACAGCGTTGCAGGCCGGGACGGCGGAGGTGGCCAGCGGCTGGCTGCGCCGGGCGCTCGTGATCGACAGGGCGCAGGCCTACTACCGCAACAGCCTTGGTGAGGCGCTGCGCGCGCTCGGCCGACCAAACGAGGCGCGGGAGCAATACCGCTTGGCGCTCACGCTCAGTCCGGCCTATCCGGAATCGCTTGCCAATCTTCTTAGGCAGCCCCAGCCGGGCGACAACGCGTCAGCCTTGCTGGAACGCTTCTGCCGGCTGCGCTTGGCGTCAGCGAGCGAAATCCTGGCGGTTGCCGATTCCCGCCTGCTCTCGGGACGGCTGGCCGACGCCAACCTCGCCTATCGGGCGGCGGTGGCGCTGGAACCGGCGACGGTGCAGGCCTACGTCAATCTCGGCGCGACCGCCTCTCGGGAAAAGCACTATGCGCAGGCCGCTACAGCCTTCCGCCGCGCTCTGCGCCTGTCCCCCGACCATCCGGGAGCCTGGAACAACCTCGCCAGCGCGGTGTGGGAGCTGAACGACGGCCAAGGCGCCGTCAGATTCTGCCGCCGCTCCGTCGCCCTCAAGCCGGACCATCCCGATCCCTACGCCAACCTCGGCTATGTCCAGCGGTCGCAGGCCCAGAACGGCGACGACTTCGCCGAGGCGGCGACGCTGTGCCGACGAGCCTTGCAGATCAACCCATCGCATGTTTCAGCGCTGAACAATCTCGGCATCGTCAACCTTGACCTCGGCCATCTCGACGAGGCGGAGCGCCTGTTCCGCCGCACGTTGGACGCCGAACCAAAGCATCCCGACGCGCGCTTCAACCTGTCGCTGGCCCTGCTCAAAGCCGGCCGGTTCAAGGAAGGGTGGGGCTTTTACGAAGCCCGCTGGGAGACGGGTCAACTCCCGATGGTGAACGCGCAACTGCGGGCTTGGCAGGGTGAGCCGCTGAACGGCGCCACCATCCTGCTGCACGCTGAACAGGGACATGGCGACACCCTGCATTTCGTCCGCTACGCTCCGCTGGTCGCGGCGCTGGGCGGGCGCGTGGTGCTGGCGGTCCAGCCGGCGCTGAAGCGGCTGGTCGCCGGCATGCCCGGTGTGGCTGCGGTCCATGCGCTGACCGACGCCTTCCCGGCGCCGGACTTCCACTGCCCACTGATGAGCCTGCCACGGCTGCTCGGCACCGAGCTGGGCACGATCCCCAGCGGCATCCCCTACCTTTTCCCGCCCGCCGAGGCGATCGGCAAATGGCTGGGCCAGCCCCTGCCGGGCGCCGGACTGCGGGTCGGGCTGGTGTGGTCGGGAGACCCCCGCCCAGGCCTGCTGCGCGCGAATTTGACCGACCGGCGGCGCAGCATGACCCTGCGCGACTTGGCGCCACTGGCCGGGGTGCCGAACCTGCGCTTCGTGAACTTGCAGATGGGCGGGGCGGCAGCGCAGCTCGCCGATCCGCCGACGGGGATGGACATCCACGACCCGATGGGGGCCGTCACCGATTTCGCGGACACGGCGGCGCTGGTGCTGCGGCTGGATCTCGTGATCACCGTGGACACCTCGGTCGCCCATCTCGTCGGAGCGCTCGGCAAGCCGGTCTGGGTTTTGTCGCGTTACGACGGCTGCTGGCGTTGGCTCCAGGACCGCGACGACACGCCCTGGTACCCGACCATGCGGCTCTTCCGCCAGACCATGTCGGGGGACTGGACCACCGTGGGGCTGCGCGTTGCGGACGCCCTGCACAAGCTGGTTGCATGATCGTCGCCGCTTGCGAGACGCCCAACTCGAACTGAACCGCGTCGGGTGTCTCGAGGCCCCCATGTCTTGAGATGACAGGGTCCTCATGACGACGCGGACAGCGGCCAGCCACGCCCCTGAGAGGCCCGGGCGCGCGGCGCGGCTGGTTTGCGAGCACGAACCCGACCGGAGGCGACGGCGCCCTTGGTCGAGACCGCAAGGCAAAGGGGCCGCTCCGTCGCCGGAACGGCCCCTCCCCTTTCCTGTTCCGGCCGACGTCAGCTCAGCCAGAGATCGCTATCGACCGCCTTGATGATGCGGCCTTCGCGGGCGCCGAAGTCCAGGAAGTGCGACAGCGGATCGATGCCGGCCATCGCGACGTCCGGGTTCTCCGTCAGATAGGCGGTGGTGTCCATCCAGGCGGATGGCGTGCGCCCCTCCTTCCAGCCGAAGGCCTCGTAATGTTCGTAGCCGCTCTCGAAGCCGCCGGCCTGCACCGCCGCCGCGACGTCGGTGTTGTGCTCGAGGTACCAGGCCTCGTCGAACAGCGCGTTCGGGTCGCGGCCTTCCTTTGCGCCGTAGGCCATATAATGTTGCAAGCCGCTGGCGAACTCGCCCCGCTCCATTGCGGCGGCCACGTCTTGGTTCTGGGCGAGATAGAACTGCTCGTCCAGGGACACGACCCCCAGCCGCTGCTCGGTGGCGCCGTAGACCTCGTAGTGTTGCAGGCCGCTGGCGAACTCGCCTCGGGCGACGGCCTGCGCCACGTCGGGGTTGTCGGCGAGGTAGTCGCTCTCGAAGAACAGCCCCTTGCCGGACTTCGTGATCGGGGCGTTCGGCGCGTTGACCAGTTCCACCCGGTCGTTGAAACGCAGCAACTCCACCCCCTGCAGGGTGTCGACGCCAAGCGTCGCGCTGGTCATGGTCAGCGCCCCGTAGGCATCGCGGGCGAGGCCCACATCGGCGAAGTTCGCCTCGATGCGGACAGCGTCCACGCCCTCATCGCCATGCAGCGTGTCGTTGCCCGTGCCGCCTTGGAGCCGGTCGTAGCCGAGTCCGCCGAACACGAAGTCGTTGCCAGCGTCGCCGTACAGCAGGTCGCGGCCTTCCCGGCTGCCGATTGTGTCGTCACCGCCGCCGCCGCGCAGCGTGTCGTCATCGACGCCCAGGATGATGGTCTGGTTGGCGCTGTCGCCGATCGCGACGTTGGAGCCGGAGCCGCCGCCCACCGTGACCGCGCCGGTGATGACGGCGTAGTCCACGTTCTGCAGGTTCACCACCGTGCCGGCCGGAAGCTGGCGCGCATCCAGCAGCACGGCCGATGCCTGCCCGGTCGGAGCCGAGCCGGTGATGGTGATCGGCGTGGTCGGCGCCACACCCGAAGCCACCGATGGCGTGACGCTGCGCAACGTCACCGTGGTGGTGGACGGCAACAGTTGGGTCAGTCCGGCGTTCGGCACGGTCGAGTTCGACGGCGCTTCGGTGCCCAGCGTGCCGAGCTGGTTGGAGAAGGCGGCGGCCAGATCGCCCAGCGTCAGGCCGGAGGTGACGCCGGTGGAGGTCATGCCCACGCCCGTGGGCAGGCTGGCTTCCAGCACCGGATTGGCGGTGGTTCCGGCCAGCGCCACGTCCGCCGAACTGGTCTTGGTGTCCGTGTCGGTCCGGTTCTCCGTGACCGGAGCGATCACCACGGACTCCGTGGGACGGCCCGTGCTGTCCGCGCCCGTCGTCGTCGTCAGCAGCGCGCCGTCCACCACCGTCGTCGGCGTCGGCGGTGGTGGTGGCGGCGGCGGCGGTGGCGGGGACGGCGGCGCGGGGGTGGCGTTGATGATCGCCTGCCCGACGAGGCTGGCCATTTCGTTGCCCGCCGCGTCGGACAGGGCGCTGCCGGACAGCGTTGGATCGTAGCTGAAGGTCACGGTCTGCCCGGAAGACAGGGCGGACGCGAGCGTCAGGGTCACGGTGTTGCCGCCCGTGCCGGAGGCGGCGGTGATGGCGCGGGCCGCGCCATCGACCAGGACACTCATGCCAGCGGTCTGATTGGGGGCCGCCGCGAGGCTCACCGCCTCGGCAAAGGTCAGGGTCAGCGCCGCGCTGTCGACAGAGGACGTCGTCAGGAGCGTCGGCGCCACCGTATCGACGGTCACGATGAACGCGCTGGATGCGGAAGAGCTGTTGCCAGCCAGATCGACGGCCGTCGCGCTCAGCGTGTGCCCCCCCTCGCTCAACGAGGCCATGGAGAGGCTCCAGGCGCCCGTCGTCGAGTCGGCCGTGACCGTGCCGCGAGCGGAGGCCCCCTCGTACAGGACGACGGTGCTGCCCGCCTCTGCGGTGCCGGCAATCGTCGGCGTGGTGTTGGTGGTCAGCGCGTCGGCGTCATTGACAACGTTGAGGCCGGTCGGAGCCGACACGGCGGTGTCTATGGTGACGATCAGCCCGCCGGAGGCCGCCGAGGTGTTTCCGGCGTCGTCGAAGGCCTTGGCGGTGAGGGTGCGCGCCGCGTCGGACAAGGAGGAGGCCGCAATCGTCCAAAGCCCGCCGCCTCCGGCGACGGCCGTTCCCACGGCGGCGGCGCCATCGTACAGCACGACCCTGTTCCCGGCGTCCGCCGTGCCGACGATGGTCGGTGTGGCGATTTTGGTCAGGTTGTCGGTGCTGCTGCTGCCGCTGTCCGTCGTCAGGTCGAGGGCGCCGGGCGCCGCCGCGAACGTGTCGATGGTCACGATCAGCGCGCTGGACGCCGCCGAGCTGTTGCCGGCGGCATCGACCGCACGGACCGTAAGGCTGTGCGCCGCGTCGGACAGGGTCGAGGACGGGCTGACCGTCCACAAGCCCCCGCCGCCGACCGTGGCCGAGCCGACGAGGGTGTTGCCATCGTACAGCTGAACCGTGCTGCCAGCCTCTGCGGTGCCAGTGATCGGCGGCGTGGCGTTGTTCGTCAGAGCGCCGTTGCCAGCGGCGAGGACGAGGCCGGTCGGCGCCGTGGGCGCCGTGGTGTCGATGCTGAAGATGAAGGGTCCCGACAGCGCCGATTCGACCCCGTCGGTATCCAGAGCCGTGGCGGTGAGGGTGTAGCTTGACCCGCTCAGGCTTCCGGTCGTGATCGACCAAAGGCCGCTGCCGTCCGCCGTGCCGGTCCCGATGACGGTGATGTAGTCGTACAGCGTCACCACGCTGTTCGCCACCGCCGATCCGGTGATGGTCGGGGTCCGGACGTTGGTCAGCCCGTCGGCCGGAACGCCGCTGTCGGACGCCGAGGCCAACCCAACACTCGTCGGAGCGGCGCTTTCCGGCGTGATGGTCAGCGTCAGGCCGCCGCTTGCCGACGAGGTGTTGCCCGCCGCGTCCACGGCCTTGACGGTCATGGACTGGGCGCCGAGGCTCAGCGTCGAGGCGCCTCCCGACCAGTTCCCGGACCCGTCCGCATCGGTCTCGCCAACCAGCGCGCCATTGGCGAACAGCAGGATGTGCGCGTTCGCTTCGGCGTTGCCGGTCAGCACAGGTTGCCGGACGTTCGTCACGGGGGTGTTGAGATAGCCGCTGTTGCTGTCGGGACTGAGCGCCGGAGTCGCGGGCGCCGAGGGTGCGGTCGTGTCGATCGTCACCGCCAGCCCCGACGCGGAGGTGGCCGTGTTCCCCGCCTTGTCGACCGTGGTGAGCGAGAGCTGGCGCACACCGGAACTCAGCGTCGCCGCCGTGATCGTCCAGGCGCCGGAGCCGTCCGCCGTCGCCGTGCCCACCGCGCTGTTGCCGTCGTACAGCGTGACCACGCTGTCCGCCTCGACCATGCCGACGAGCGTCGGCGTGGTGGTGTTGGTGAGCAGATCGTCGCGCCCGCTGCCGGTGTCGGACGCCTGGGTCAGCAGCATCGAGCGGACGGGGGTCACAACATCGATGGTGACAAGCGGAGCGGACGGGCCTGCGGTGTTGCTGTTCGCGCCGGGCGCCACCGCCGTCAATGTGCGGTCGGCCACGCCCAGGTCGCTTGCCGTCAGGGTCCACAGGCCGCTGCCGTCCGCCGTCGCCGACCCGAAGGAATTAATCCCCTCGCCGGCGAGGTTCACGCCCTCGTAAAGGTAAACGACGCTGTTGGCATCCGCGCTTCCGCTCGCCCGCATGACCGTACGGACCGCCGTGGTCAGGTCGATGGTCACGACCAGCCCGCCCGAGGCGTCGCTGGTGTTCCCGGCCACGTCGGTCGCCCTCACGGTGAGCGTGTGCTCGCCCTCCGTCAGGGCGCCGGCCGTCACCGACCATTGGCCGCTGCCGTCGGCGGTTCCAAGCCCGACGAAGACGCCGCCCTCGTACAAGGTGATGACGCTGTTGGCCTCGGCGCTTCCGCTCACCGTCGGCGTGCTGTCGGCGGTCAGCCGGTCGCTGTTCGAGCGTCCGAGGTCGGAGCCTGCTGTCAGCACCGGCGTGGTCGGAACGACCGCCGTCGTGTCGATCGTGACGACGAGCGCGCCAGCGGCGCTGGTGTTGCCCGCGACATCGACGGCGGTCGCCGTCAGCGAATGCGCGCCGGCGGCGAGCGTCGCGGCGACGGCGATGGACCAAACGCCCGATCCGTCGGCGGTGGCGGCGCCGACGTCCTGGGCGCTGACGTCGTCGCGCAGCGTGACGACGCTGTTCGCCTCCGCCACGCCCAGAACCGTGGGTGTAGCGACGTTCGTGATGCGGTCGCCCGACGAGCCGCTGTCGGAGCCGGTGCCCAGGCTCATCCCCGTGGGCGTGGCCGAGGTGCGATCGATGGTGATGACGAGCGGATCCGAGGCCGCGCCGGTGTTGCCCGCCACATCCTGGGAAAGAACGGTCAGGCTGTGCGCGCCCTCGCTCAGCGACGCCGACGTCATCGTCCAGGCGCCGGCGCCGTCGGACGTCGTCGTGGTCAGCAGGGTCGCGCCGTCGTACAGCGTCACCACGCTGTTCGCCTCCGCCGTCCCGCTCAGAACCGGCGTCGCGCTGTTGGTCTCCAGATCGGCGGTCGAGCCGCTGTTGGAGCCAGCCGTCAAGGTGAGCGACGAAGGCTGGGGCGCGGCGGTGTCAATGGTGACGAGCAGGGCGCTCGATGCGACGCTGGTGGTGCCGAACTGATCGACGGTCGTCGCCGTCAGGGTGTGCGTGCCGTCTCCGAGACCGATGGCCTGGACCGTCCAGTTGCCATCGACACCCGCCGTCGACATGCCGACCATCGCCCCGCCGTCATACAGCATGACGAGGTTGGAGGCTTCGGCCGTGCCTCGGATCGTTGGCGATGCAATGTTGGTCCGGTCGTCGGTTGCGCTGCCGCCGGAGTCGGTCGTCAGGTCGAGACCGCTCGGCGCGGCGGCCTGTGTGTTGATGGTGACGACCAGCGCGGCGGACAGACCGCTGGTGTTGTTGGTGACGTCCACGGCGCTGGCCGTGAGGGTGTGGGCGCCGTCGGCCAGCGTCGGCGTGGTGAAGGACCAGGTGCCGAGTCCGCTCGCCGTGACCGTCCCGACGGAGACGGCGTTGTCATAGAGCGTGACGGCGCTGCCCGCTTCGGCGGTGCCCGTGATGACCGGGGTCGCGACGTTCGTCTTGTCGTCGGTCGTGCTCCGACCGCTGTCCGATGCGGTGGCGAGATCCAGCCCGCCGGGGGTGTCGGCGGTGAGATCGATGGTGACTGTGACGCCGTTGACGCCGGGGTTGCCTGCGTTGTCGAAGGAGGAAACGCCGAAGTTGTAGACACCGGCGGCGAGAGAACTCGACGGCGTAAAGCTCCAGGCGCCGGTGGTGGCGTCCGCCGTCACCGTTCCGACGGCTTGGGAGGTTCCCCCATTGAACGCGCTCGTGATCGTGACGATCCGGCCCGGGCCTACCGTGCCCGTATTGTCCGTTCCCACGATGCCGCTGAGCGTCGGCGTGGTGTTGGAGGTGATCCGGTCGCTGTTGGAGGACCCGGTGTCCGAAGACGAGGCAAGCTCAATCGAAACCGCATCCGGCACGGTGTCGATGGTGAAGTTCAGCGAACCGGACGCGGAGCTGGTGTTGCCCGCCGCATCGACCATCGTGGCGAACAGTGAATGCGCCGTTGCGCTGCCGCCTGTCAGAACCGAACTGGTGATCGACCAGACGCCGGAGCTGTCGGCGGTGGTGGCGCCGAGCGCCGTCGATCCCTCGAACAGTGCGACGGCGCTCCCCGCCTCCGCCCGGCCGGTGATGGTCGGGGTGGTGGCGGAGGTCAGGTTGTCGCCCACGAGGCCGGTGTCGGAGGCGGCGGCCAGGGCGAGAGCCGTTGGGGCCGCCGCCGTGGTGTCGATTGTGACGGTCAGCGCCGCCGAGGCGGCGCTGGTGTTGCCCGCCAGATCGAGCGCGGCTGCGGACAGCGTGTGCACACCATCGGCGAGAGACGGCGTGGCGAGCGACCAGGCGCCGCTGCCGTTGGCCGTCACGGTGCCGAGATTCGCCGCGCCGTCATACAGCGTGACGATGCTGTTCGCCTCGGCCGAGCCGGTGATGGTCGGCGCGAAGACCGAGGTGATGCGGTCGGCCGTGGATCCGCTGTTCGAACCGACGCTGAGCGCCGGGGTCCCCGGCGCGCCGGGCGCCGTGGTGTCCACGGTGATCGTCAGCGCCGTGGACGGATCGCTGGTGTTGCCGGCGACATCGAGCATTCGGGCCGACAGCGTGTGCGCGCCCGCGCCCAGCCCGCTGGCGGCGATCGTCCAGGCGCCCGAACCGTCGGCCGTGCCGGATCCGACGAGGCTGGCGCCGTCATAGAGGCGAACGAGGCCGTTCGCCTCGGCCGTGCCGATGAGGGTCGGCGAGCCGGTGTTGATCAGCCGGTCCGTGTTGGAGGCGCCGCTGTCGACGGCGAGCGACGGAGTGCCGGGCGCCGCCGCCGTGGTGTCGATGGTGATGACCAGCCCGGCGGAGGCCACCGAACTGTTGCCGGCGCTGTCGACCGCGCTGGCGGTGAGGGTCCGCATGCCCGGGGCAAGGGTCCCGGTCCCGATTGACCAGACGCCGAGGCCATTCACGGTGGTGGAGCCGTAGCTCACGCCGCCGTCGTAAAGGGTGACGACGCTGCCCGCCTCGCCGGTGCCGGTGATCGTCGGGTTGACGGTCTTGGTGACGCCGTCGGTGCTGGAAGTTCCGCTGTCGTAGGCGGCGCCCAGGACCGGCGTGCCTGGGGCGGCCTGGGTGGTGTCGATGGTGACGGTCAGCGGCGAACTGGCGGCGCTGGTGTTGCCGGCGTCGTCGGCCGCCTTCACCGTGAGCGTGTTCACGCCGTCGGCCAGCGAAGCGGTGGTGACGGTCCAGCCCCCGCCGCCGCTGGCGGTCGCCGTGCCGACGACCGTGGCCCCGCTGTAGAGCGTGACCGTGCTGTTGGCCTCGGCCGAGCCGGACAGGGTCGGAGTCGTGATCTTGGTGAGGCGGTCGGTGTTCGACGTCCCGCTGTCGGAGCCGGACGCCAGCGTGACGCTGGTCGGCGCGTTCGGCACGACGGTGTCGATGGTGATAACCACCGCCGAGGACAGATCGCTGGTGTTTCCGGCCGCGTCCATGCCGCGCGCGGTCAGCGTGTGCGCGCCGTTGGCCATCTGGCCGCTGGTGATGGTCCACAGGCCCGTGCCGTCGGCGGTCGTCGTCCCGCGCAGCGTGCTGCCTTCATAAAGCGAGACGAACCCGCCGACCTCCGTCGTGCCGACGATGTCGGGCGTGGCGTCGTTCGTCGTGCGATCGCCGGTGATCCCGGTGTCGCTCGCGCCCGCCAAGTCCAGCGAGGGCACGGACGCCGTGGTGTCGATCGTGACGACAAGAACGGTGGAGGTCGAACTGTTCCCGGCGGCGTCGGTCGCCTCGGCGGTCAGGCTGTGGCTGCCCGCCGCCAGCGAGGGGGACAGCTGCGTCCAGTTGCCCAGGCTGTCGGCCTGGACCGTCCCGAACGCGGCGCCGCCGTCGTACAGGACGATGGTGCTGTCCGCCTCGGCCGTGCCGCTCAGCGGCAGGATGGAGTTGTTGGTGAGGTGATCGCTGTTCGAGGCGCCGCTGTCGGACGAGACGGCCATGAGCAGGCTGGGCTGCGGGGTGGACAGATCGACCGACAGGACCAGGTTGCTCGACGCCGTGGACGTGTTGCCAGCCTGATCGACGCTGCGCGCGGTCAGCGAGTGGCTGCCCGCCGACAAGGCGTTCGTGGTGAGCGAGAAGGCGCCGTTCGCGTCGGCCGTCGCCATGCCGACGCTGGAGTTTCCTTCATAGAGGGTGACGACGCTGAAGCTCTCCGCCGTGCCGACGATGGTCGGCGTGGCGAGCTTGGTCAGCCCGTCGCTGGCGGACACCCCGGTGTCGTCCCCGACCGCGAAGGCCAGATTCGACATCGTGGTGTTTTCGGTGTCGATGGAGACGATCAACGAGCCGGACGCCGCAGCGGTGTTGTTGCCGGCCAAATCGGTGACGCGGGCGACCAGCGTGTGGTTGCCGTTGATGAGCGTCCCCGTGGTCACTGACCAGTTCCCCGAACCGTCGGTGGTTCCCGTGCCGACGAGGGTGGCGTCGTCGTAGAGCGTGATGACGCTGAGCGCCTCGGCGCTTCCGCTCACCGTGGGCGTGGTGTCGTTGGTGATCAGATCGCTGGTCAGGCCGCTGTTGGAGCCAGCGGTCAGGCTGGGCGCCGACGACGGCAGCACGGTGAGGTCGACGTTGATGATGAGGGCCGCCGCCACCAACGCCGTGTTGCCGGCCGGATCCACGGCCTGGGCCGACAGCGTGTACAGGCCCTCGGCCAGCGTCGGGCTGGCGACCGACCATTGGCCGAGGCTGTCCGCCGTCGCGCCGCCCAGCACGGTGACGCCGTCCGAGTAATAAAGCGTGACGGCGCTGTCGGCCTGAGCTGTGCCGGTGATGACCGGCGCCGTCACCGCCGTGACGGCGTCGTTGCCGACGCGACCGCTGTCCGTCGCCGCCGTCAAGGCCAAGCCGCCCGGGGTCGGAGGCGTGGTGTCGATGGTCAGCAGCAGTTGACCCGAGGCGCCGCTGGTGTTGCCCGCACCGTCCACGGACCGGACGGTCAGCGTGCTCACGCCGTCGGACAGACTGTTGGTGATGATCGTCCAGGCGCCCGCCCCGTCGGCGACGACCGTTCCGACGCTGACGCCGCCCATGTAGAGCTGGACGGTGCTGAGCGCCTCGGCCGTGCCGGTCACGGTCGGCGTGGCGGCGGACGTGATAAAATCGCCCAGCGTGCCGCTGTCGGAAGCCGGAGCCAGCACCGGCGTGGACGGCGCGTCGGGCGCGATGGAGTCGATCGTGATGGTGAGCGGGGCCGAGGCGGCGGCCGTGGCGTTGCCGGCGGCATCGACGACGCGCGCCGTCATCGTGTGCGCGCCGTTGCTCAGCGGCGTCTCGATGGAGTAGACGCCCGAGCCGTTGGCCGTGCCCATTCCGACGAAATTGGCGCCGTCGTAGAGGGACACCACGGCGCTGCTTTCCACCGTGCCGGTGAAGGTGGGCGCGAGCAGGCGGGTCAGTCCGTCGCCCGACACCCCGGTGTCCGACGCAGGGGCGAGGACCGGCGCGCCGGGCGCGGCGACGGTCAGGTCCACCGTCACCACCAGCGTGCCGGAACCGCTGGAGGTGTTGCCGCTGGGATCCACCGCCGTGGCGGTGAGGGTGTGCAACCCCTCGGCGAACCCGCTTCCGCTGTAGGACCAGGCGCCGCCGCCATCGGCGACGACGGTCGCCAGCGGCGTCGGGCTGCCGGAAATGGCGTCGTAGAGGGTGACGGAGCTGTTCGCCTCGGCGGAGCCGGTCACGGACAGAGTCGTGGAATTGGTGATGCGGTCCGTGCTGCTGTAGCCGGTGTCCGACGCTGCGGTCAGGGCCAGGCCGCTCGGAGCCGGGCTGCTGGTGTCGATGGTGACGATCAACGCCGCCGAGGCCGCCCCGGTGTTGTCGGCCACGTCGACGGCCCGCGCCGTCAGCGTGTGTCCGCCCACGCCGAGCGCGCCCGTCCCGATCGTCCAAGACCCGCTCGTCGCCACCTGCGTGCCGAGCGCGGTGGCGCCGTCATAGAGAACGACGGTGGCGCCGGTTTCCGCCGTTCCGGTGACGGTCTGCGCCGCGATGTTGGTGACGTTGTCGAGGACGCCGCTGTCGCCGGCCGGGTTGATCGCAAGCCCACCCGGCGCGTCGGGCGCGGCGGCGTCGATGGTGACCGCAAGGACCGAGGACGCGGCGCTGGTGTTGCCGACGATGTCCACGAGGCGCGCGGTCAGGCTGTGCGTGCCGTTGCCGAGCGCGGAGGTGGTCACCGACCAACTGCCGTTGCCCGCCACAGTGGCGGCGCCGACAAGATTGGAGCCGTTGTAGAGCGAGACGGCGCCGCCAGCCTCCGCCGTCCCCGTGATGATCGGGGCGAGGACACTGGTGATCAGGTCGTTGGTCAGGCCGGTGTTGGATCCGCTTGCCAGGGCGAGGCCGGTCGGCGCATCGGCCGTGCGGTCGATGGTGAGGGCAAGGCCGCTGGACGCGGCGCTGGTGTTGCCGGCGACGTCGACCGCTTGGGCGGTGAGCGTGTGGTCGCCAGCCGCCAGGGACCCCGTGCTGAGCGACCATATCCCGCCGTCGGAGGCGGTCGCCGTGCCGAGCGCCGTGTTCCCATTGTCGCGATACAGCGTGACGACGCTTCGCGCCTCGGCGGTGCCGGTGACGGTGACAGCGTCGAGGTTGGTGATGCGGTCGTTGCCGACCGAGCCGCTGTCCGATCCGGCTTGCAGCGCCAGCGCCCCCGGCTGATCGGGCGCTGTCGTGTCAATGGTGACGGTCAGCCCCGAGGAGGTGAGGACCGTCCCATAGGCGTCGATCTTGGCGTTGAGCGTGTGGGCGCTGCCGGTCGCCAGCGTGCCGGTCGAAACGACGGTCCAGAGACCGCCGCCATCGGCCGTGCCGACGCCCATCAGCGTCACGCCGCTGTAGAGGGAGACCGTCGCGCCCGCCAGCGCGGTTCCCGTCAGGGTCGGCGAGACCACGTTGGTGATCCCGTCGCCTGCCACGCCGGAATCGGAGACGAGTTGCAGGCCGCCGGGGACGCCGATGCGCCCGGTCACGGACAGCGATGTGTTCGTGCTGGTTTCATTGCCGGCCGCGTCCAGCGCGCGCGCGGTCATCGTGTAGGCGCCGCCGCCAAGTTCCGGCGTGGTGATCGACCACAAGCCGCCGCCGCCGACGGTCGCGACCCCGAGCACCGCCGCCCCGTTGGAGGAGCCGTCGTACAGCGTCACGACGCTGCCGACCTCGGCGGTGCCGGACAGGATCGGGGTGAACTGGCCCGAAGCCCCGGCCGTGTCCGCCGTCGGCGCCGACAAGCCCGGCCCAGTCCGGTCGATGGTGACGGCCAGACCAGTGGAGATTTGGCTGGTGTTGCCAGCGACGTCCACGGCATCGGCGGTCAGGGTGTGGGCGCCCTCGCTAAGGCCGGTGATGGTGGCGGACCAGAGGCCCGAACCGTCGGCCGTCGCGCTGGCGGTCGAGCCGCCGCCGTACAGCGTGACCATGGCGCCGGCCTCGGCTGTGCCGGTGATCGTCGGGGCGACAGCGTTGGTCAGGGTGTCGGCCAGGCTGCCGCTGTTCGTGGCGCCGCTCAGCGCCAGACCAGTCGGGACAGCCGACGTTTGGTCGATCGTGACGGCGAAGGCGGTGGAGGCGGCGCCCGTGTTCCCGGCGGTGTCCACCGCCCGCGCGGTCAGCGTGTGACTTCCCTCCGCCAGGCTGGAGGAGGTGACCGTCCAGGCGCCGGTGGACAGATCCGCCGTGCCCGTCCCGAGCAGGGTGACGCCCTCGAACAGTTGCACGGCGCTGCCGGCCTCGGCCGTGCCCGTGATCGCCGGGGCCGCCACCTGGGTCCGGTTGTCGCCCGGCGTGCCGCTGTCCGAATTCAGCGTGAGCGCGCCCGGCGCGTTCGGCGCCGTCAGGTCGATGTTGAGGACGAGGTCGCCGCTCGCGACGGAGGTGTTTCCGGCCAGATCGACGGCGCGGGCGGTCAGGGTGTGGGTGTCGCCGGTCAGCGCGGAGGACGCGACCGTCCAGTTGCCGTCGGCCCCCGCCGTGGTTTGGCCGAGCAGGGTCGAGCCTTCGTACAGAAGGACGATGTTGAAGGCCTCGCCGCCACCCGTGACCGAGGGCGTGGTGAGGTTCGTCCTCGAATCCCCGGTGACGCCGCTGTCCGACGCGATCGCCAGAGTCAACCCGGTCGGAGCCGAGGCGCTGGTGTCCACCGTGACCGTGAAGGCGGAGGAGGAGAGGCTGGTGTTGCCCGCCGCATCGATGGCGCGGGCCGTCAGCGTGTGCGCGCCAGCGGTCAGGCCGCTGGTCGCGATTTCCCAATTGCCCTGACCGTTGGCCGTCACCGTGCCGAGCGCCAGAGCGCCATCGTAAAGCGTCACGGCGTTGCCGGCCGCCGCCGTGCCGGCGACGGTGGGCGAGAGAAGGTTGGTGAGGCCATCCGTCGCGCTGCGGCCGCTGTCGGTGGCGGCGGTCAGCTTCAGGGCGCCCGGCGCGTCCGCCGTGCTGTCGATGGTGACGTTCAGAGTCCCCACGCCGTCGCGCGTGTTGCCGGCCGCATCGCGCGAGCGGGTGGAGAAGGACCAGTTGCCGTCCGCCAAGGCGCTGCCGGCGGTCACGGTCCAGGCGCCGGCGCCGTCGGCGGCGCCCGTTCCCACCACGCTGCCGGAGACCAGAAGGTCGATGACGCTGTTCGCCTCGGCCGTGCCGGTGAAGGTCGGCGTCTTGACGTTCGTCAGGTGGTCGGACGAGGAGTTGCCGCTGTCCGACGCCGCCGTCAGCGACGGGGCGGAGGGGGCGACCGGCGGCGTGGTGTCGATGGTGACGGTGAGGCTGGTCGAGGCGGCGCTGCTGTTCCCCGCCAGATCGACCGCGCTCGCGGTCAGGGTGTGCGCGCCTTCGCCCAGCGCGCCCAGCGTCATTTGCCAGACGCCGCTCCCGTCGGCGGTCGCGCCGCCGAGAAGGGTGGTGGAATCCTTGTACAGGCTGACGACGGCGTTGGCCTCCGCCGTGCCGACGATGACCGGGGTGTTGACGTTGGTCAGGTTGTCGCCCTGCGTCCCGGTATCGCTCGCCGTCGCCAGCGCCACGCCGGTGGGGGCGGCCACCGTGGTGTCCACCGTGAGCAGGAGGGCGGTCGAGGCGGCGCTCGTGTTGCCAGCCGTGTCCACGGCGCGGGCGGTCAGGGTGTGGCCGCCCGGGGAGACCGTCGGCGTGGTGATCGACCAGGCGCCGACGCCGCTGGCGGTCGTCGTTCCGACGCTCGCCCCGTCGAGATACAGGGTGACCGCGCTTCCGGCCTCCGCCGTGCCCGTCACGGTCGGCGTCGTGACGTTGGTGACGCCGTCGGAGGACGAGCGGCCGCTGTCCGACCCTGGCGTGTAGGAGATGGTCGGCGCCGTCGGCGCCGTCGTGTCGATGGTCAGCAGCAGCGCGCCCGACGCCGCGCTCTCCATGCCGGAGGCGACGGTCTTCGCCGTCATCGTCCAACTGCCGCCGGCGAGCGCCGTGGTCGCCGTGACCGTCCACTGGCCGGTCACGTCGGCGGTCCCGCTGCCGAGCGCGATGCCGTTGCCATAAAGATTGACGACGCTGCCCGCCGCAGCCGTGCCGGTCAGGGTCGGCAGGGGCGCGTTCGTCTTGTCGTCGCCCAGCGTGCCGCTGTCCGAACCGGAGCTGAGAATGGGGGCCGAGGGCGCGGACACCGCGACCGGGAAGACCAGCACCCGGTCGACACCGCCGATGTCCATAGCCTGACCGCCCACGAAGACGGTGTCGATCCCGGACACATAGACGGTGCCTGCGGCTTCGGTGAACCGCACCACGTCGTAGCCGGTGCCGCCGATCAGCGTCTCGACCGACGTCACCGACAGGGACATGCCGGACACGGCGCTGGCGGTGGTTACGGTCACGACGTCGATGCCGGCGCTGCCGACCAGCGTTTCCAGCGCTGCGACCTTGACCGTGTTGCCGCCGGCGCCCAGCAGCACCGTTTCAGTCCCTGCCTTTCCGACGATCGACTCGATCGCCGTGACGCTCATCGTGATGCCGGTGTTCCCGAGCACCATGAGCACGTCGTCGCCGGCGGTGCCGATCACCGTCTCGAGCGCTTCCACCTGCATGGTGTTGCCGACGGTGTTCCAGGCGACGGGACCCACGCCGACAATCGCCGTTCCATCCCGGAACGCCATGTTGACGACGTCCTTGCCGCCGCCGCCGATCAGGGTGTTGAGGCTGGTGACCGTAACGGTGTTGCCGACATCCATCAGAATGGCGGCGTTGCGGGAGCTGGTTCCGCCGACGATGGTTTCGATCGACGACACCGTTACGGTGCCGCCGCCCGACCTCATGTCGATCGAGCCGGTTTTGTAGGCCATCGTGAAGACATCGGCGGCGCTGCTGCCGATCAGCGTCTCGATGAAGGTCGCGCCGATGGTGCCGCCCATGCTGCCGAGCATGACGGTGTCGCCGGCCTTGGAGCCGTTGCCGAGAAACACCTCGATGCTATTCACCCGGACGGTGTTGCTGCCGCCCGAGACGGTCGCTATGGCATCCTCTCCCGAGGTGCCGATCAGCGTTTCGACCGCCGTTACAACGGTGGTGGTTCCCACCTGG
Source organism: Azospirillum cavernae (assembly GCF_003590795.1). Taxonomy (GTDB): domain Bacteria; phylum Pseudomonadota; class Alphaproteobacteria; order Azospirillales; family Azospirillaceae; genus Azospirillum; species Azospirillum cavernae. The sequence goes on along the minus strand of NZ_QYUL01000002.1, from coordinate 599,376 downwards.
CCGCCGGCGCCAAAGTTGATGACGTCAACGCCGGCGCTGCCGACGAGAGATTTCAGATAGGCCACCGACATCGTGTTGCCGGCATTGTTCGTCAGGACGATCAGGTTGGTGCCGGTGCTGGCGCCGATGAAGGTTTCGATCGACTCCACCGCCATGGTCGTGCCGGTCGAGGTGCCGACGACCCGGTCGTTGCCGGCACTGCCGATCAGCGTCTCCAGTCCCGCGACGGTGATGGTGTTGCCGCCCGCGCCCGCCAGCGTGATGACGTCCTTGTAGAGGCCACCGGGACTGTTTCTGCCGCCGGTGATGTGGTCGAGGTTGGTGACCGCGATGGTGTATCCCAGCGTCTCCAGCACCGCGCCACGCGTGCCGAACCCCTTGATGCCGGACCAAGTCTCCGTTTTGGAGAAGAGATAGTCCGTACCAGCAGTCAGGGTCAGAGTCGCACCGGCAGCCATAACAATCCCCACTTAGAGGCTTCCCAGCGGGAAGCTTGACGAATCACGGGCCTAAGACACGCATCGCGAGCGCAGCCAAGCCATTGGCACAGCCTAAAATGCGTAACGCTTACAAAAGGCGGACCACAGCCACCTTAAGAGGATATGATTAAAGAAGTCCAAGAGTAAAATCAGCCAATTTGTGACAAAATTCCCTGCCGGCAAGAAGTTAATAATGGTAAATAAATAATTTGGATCGAAATTCAAAAATCGGGTTGTGATAAGAAATTATGTGACCTCGATTTTCTGATTGAACCCGATCTGCCATTTTCAACCTCTCCCGTGGGGCGCCAGCATGAGCGCCCGAGAGCTGGGGCGTTTGAACCAAATTGGACAACGGGCCGATCGACAACACCCGGTTGGACGAAGGCGCGGCAACGCAGGAGGACGCGCTCCGGCTCAAGCCGCGCAACGCCACCGTGCTGCTCCAAATCGTCAGCGCATTGAGCAAAGCCGGCTGGCCGAAGATCGGCGCAACGAGGTCCAGCGGCACAGGGGGCGATGCGCTTAAGGACGGCCGCCTGACGTCCAACCGCGCCACATGGCTCGGTAAGCCTCCTCCACCGACCGCGCGAAACCACGGTGATCGAGAAGCGCCGAACCCTCCAGCCGCGCCCGCATGCCCTGGCGCAGCCCGGAGAGCCGCTTGAGGTCGCCGGCCAACGCCGCCGCCACCTCGACATAACCGGCCTCGTCCCGCCCGATCAACTCCTCCAGCCCGCAGCGGGTCAGCAGACTGGCGCCCACCCGCGCCACGTGATGGCGGCCGGCGAGCGTGACGACCGGAACCCCCATCCACAGGGCCTCGCACGTCGTGGTCGTGCCGTTGTAGGGAAAGGGGTCGAGCGCCACGTCCAGCCGGTCGTAGACCCGCAGATGATCGGCGGCGGACCTCGTCGGCATCAGAAGCTCGATCCGCTCGGGGGCCACGCCCCGGCGGGCGAAGTCCTGAAGGACGGCGCGGCGCACCGCGACGTCCTCGAACCCCCGGCTTTTCAGCAACAGCCGGGCCGACGGCGCCCGCGCCAGCAGGGCGGACCAGACCCGCACCACCTCCGATGTCACCTTGGCCAGGCTGTTGAAGGAGCCGAAGGTGACGAAGCCGTTGGCGACCACCGGCGGTTCTCCGACCCGGTCGGCGCCGGTCGGCGGCTGGAAGGCGAGGAAGCCGCGCGGCAGCCGAACCAGCCGTTCGGCGTGCCAGCCATCGGCGCCGCCCGGCGGGTCCGCGATGGCGTCGGTCAACCGGCAGTCCACCACCGGCATGCCGGTCGTGTCGGGATAGCCGAGCCACGTGACCTGCACCGGCGCCGACCGCCGCGCGAACAGCAGGGGACGGCCGCCCGCCGTGTGGCCGGCCAGATCGACCAGGAGATCGACGCGGTCCCGCTCCACCAGCGCCGCCGCCGCCGCGTCGTCGAGATCGGCCAGCGAGCGCCAGCCGTCGGCCAGGGTCTCCATCCGCAAGGTCATCTCGTCCCGCCGCCGCCCGGTGGCGTAGCAGAGAACCTCCACCGCGCCACGATCATGCTCGCGCAGCAGAGGCTCGATGAAATGGGCGCAGGCATGGTGGCAGAAATCCGGGGACACATAGCCGATCCGCAGCCGCCGGTCCGGATCGCGGTCATTGGCGAAGCGCTTCGCGCCGTCGAAAAGCGGCTGCGCGTGACGCTTGTTCCAGTGCGCGTGGGCACGGGCGATGACCTCGGGCGGAACCCAGGGCGAGTAATGGAGAGCCAACAGAAGGTTGGAGCGCATCAGCGCCATATCCGGGTGATGCTCCAGCCCCTTCTGGAGAATTCCGATCGCCTCCGTGATGCGCCCCTGGTCCTTCAGCGCCTCTCCCAGATTGACGAAGGGCTGCGGCAGATCCGGCCGCGCCCGGATCGCCGCCAAGTAGCTGTCCACCGCTTGCGTCAGCGCCCCGTCTTCACGTTGGGAGTCGCCGAGATTGCTCAGCGCCTCGCCCATGTCCGGGTTCAGGCGGATCGCCCTTCGGTAGGCCGTCTTGGCGCCCTCAGGATTCCGTGCCGAGTTGTTCTGCGCCGATTTGAGAAGATTTCCGGCGTTGAACCAGGAACCGGGGGCCTCCGGGCTGAGTGCGAGCGCAACGCGCATGGCGGCCATCGCCTCGGCGACGCGCCCCTGGTCGCCGAGCGTGCAGGCGAGATTGCTTCGCACGCCCGAATCCTCCGGCCAGCCCGCCACGGCCTTGCGGAGGCAAACGGCGGCCTCCCCCCAGCGCCGCGCCCGACGCAGCAGGACAGCCAGATTGTTGTTGGCCTGCGGATGGCATGGCTCCCGCGCGAGCGCGGCGCGGTAGCCGGCCTCCGCCGCCGCGAGTCGGCCGCCCTCATGCTCCGCCAGCGCGGCGGCGAAAATCTCCTCCGTTCCCATCAGCGCAGCCCCGCCTCGTCGAGGATGGCCAGCAGCCGGTCGGCCGAGCGCTCCCAGGTGAAGCGCCCGGCCAGACGGTCGCGGGCGGACGGCAGGCGATCCCCGCCCCGGATGATGCCCCTCAGGATGGCGGCGGCGGCCTCCTCGTCCGGCACCCACCAGTCCAGCCCATGGAAGGGCGGGTGGAAGCCCTCCTGCCCCGGCACGCGGGCGGGACCGACGACCGAGGGAATCAGCCGCGCGATCCCCTCGTCGAGATAGGCGAGATAGGCGGAGTGGGCGGGCGCGATCAGCCCCAGCCCCATGGCCCCGGCCTTGGTCATGGGCAGGTCCCACCCCTCCCCGTGCGACAGGCTCCAGTAATGGGTGGCGGCGCGGTGGAGGCCCGTCATCTCCTCGTCGTCGAGCAGCCGGCCGATCAGCACCACCGGCGCGGCCTCCGCCAGCCGCCGGCCCACGGCCCGCTCCGCCCCCCGCACCAGCACGCCGAGTTCCGCCCGCGCCGCCGGATCGAGACTTCGACCCAGCTTCAGGATGAGCACGGCATCGTCCGTGGACGCGGTGGCGCGCAACCAGACACGCATCAGCCCGTCGATGTTCTTGCGCGGGTTGAAGTCCGAGACGTTGAGGACGCGGTGGCGGTAGCTCGACACCAGCCGCCCGCCGGGAGCGACCAGGACCGGCACGCTTCCCGGCTCCACCGGATCGACGCCGAGCGGACAGACGCGCAGACGGTCCTCGGGAAAGCCCTGCTCCGCCCAGGCGAGGCGCGACGATTCGGTCGGCACGACGATCAGGTCGCTGAACGCGCTCATCCGCCGCCAAGCTGGCGGAATGCGCGTCCCCTCGAACATGGAGAAGGTCACGGTGGCCCGGCCCGGCACCCGCTCCACCGCCAGCGGGATGAGGCAGCTCACCACCGCCCGCGCCGCAACGGGCCGGTCGAGCGTGCCGCCCGGCCAGGATTCCGTGCCGTTGATCCCGATGGCCTCCAGCGGCGCCCGCTGGCTTTCGCGCAACGTCCGGATGAGGCGCTGACAGAAATAGCCGTAACCCGTGGCGCTCTCGAAGGGTCCACGGATCGCCACTCCGCCGGTCGGCGTGCCTGTGACGGCCGCCATGGCGCGGTAGCGTGCGCAGCGGGCCAGCCCGTACCCCGCGTTCGGAGCGGCCGGATCAAGCCTCAGCGCCCGCCGGAAGACCGCCGACGCCCCCTCGACCTCCCCCAGTCGCAGCAGCATCTCGCCGAGTTGGACATGGGCGAGGGCGCCGGCGGGATCCTCGGCGATGGCGTGGCGAAACCCGGCGCCGGCTTCCGCGAACAGGCCGGCCAGCATGCGCACCGAGGCGAGGTTGAACCACGCCAGCCCGGAGCACGGGTCGATCTGGACCGCCCGCGTCCGGGCGTGGACCGCCCCATCCAGGTCGCCCCGCTCCTGCCGCACGGCGCCGAGCCGGTCCTGGGCGAACCGGAAGGCCGGATCCAGCACGGCAAGCACGCCGAAATGCGCTTCCGCCGCCGCCCAGTCGCGCCGCTGCTGCCGCAGGAGGGCCAGATTGCTCCGCGCCGCAACGTGGGTGGGGGTGATCCGCACCGCCTCCTCCAGCGGCCCCACGGCCGTATCGCCGTTGCCGGTCGAGACGAGCGCCGCTCCCAGCAGGTTTAGGATGTCGGCGTCGCGCGATCTCGCCTCCAGAAGGGCAAGGCACGCGGCGGCGGCCTCCGCCGGGCGGCCGGCCTGATAGAGCGCGATGGCAGGGTCAAGATCAGGCACGACGAACCTCTTCCGCAACGGCTTCTGCCACCCGCGCCATGACCCCGCGCCAGTCGTTGCGGCGCGCCATGCGGAACAGCCGGTGCGCCGGATACCAGGGCGTGCGGTCGGGATGGTTCATCCAGCGCCAGTCGCCCAGCCAGGGCAGCGCCAGGAACACCGGCTTGCCCAGCGCCCCGGCAACATGCCCGACCACGGAATCGCAGGCAACCACGAGATCCATGCTCTCCGCGAGCGCGGCGGTGTCGAGGAAACCCTCCGCCCCGGCGCGTCGGCCCGGCGGGTCGACGATCCCGAACCGCTCGCCCAGCCGCTCCAGCTCGTCCAGCCCGACAGCCTGCTGCAAGCTGAAGAGCCGAGCGCCGGGAATCCGCGACAAGGGTTCGAAACACTCCAGCGGGATGGACCGGGTGCCGCCATCGGCACGCCACTGGATGCCGACGCGGAGTTCGCCCGGCCGCGCTTGCCCGAGGATCCATTCGCGCCAGAAGGCCGCCCGCTCTGGATCGGTCCGCAGATAGGGAATCTCCTGGGGGATCGTGTCGGCCCGGGTGCGGCAACGCAATGGCAGGCTCATCAGGGACAGGCAGCAATCGAAATCGGGCAAGGCTTCCCCCCGCGCCACCAGCGCGTCGATGCCGGGGGCGGTGGCGAGCAACGGCTTCAGCACCGGCTGGCACTCGAAGACGGTTCGCGCCCCCATGGCCTTGAGCAGCGGGAGATAACGGACGAATTGCACGCTGTCGCCCAGCCCCTGTTCATAATGGACAAGGATGGTCCGGCCGACGAGCGGGCCGCCGTCCCAGACCGGCTTGCCCGGAAAGCTCTGGTTCCATTGCCAGACCGCTTGGCCGGTGCGCCATTCATACTCGCGAAAGCCCTCCTCCAGCTCGCCGCGCATGAGCTGGGCGATGCCGAGATTCTTGCGATGCTCGGGCCAAGCCGGGTCGATCCGGATGGCGCGTCGGAAATGCCCCAGCGCCGCCCCGGGCCGCCGCTGCGCCATGATCGCCGCGCCGACGTTGTTGTTCACCGCCGCGCCATCGGGCTGCAACAGCGCCGCCAGCCGGAAGGCGCGCTCCGCCTCCTCCGGGTCGTCGAGCGCCATCAGCGCGCTGCCCAACGCGAAGGCCGCGCCCTCGTGGTTTGGCCGCAGGGCGATCAGGCGCCGCAAGGCTGGCAAGGCCCGGTCCGGCCGCAGCAGCTCCAGGTGGGTGGAGGCGAGTTGAAAGAGCGTGTCGGGATGCTCGGGCCGCAGGCGGAGCGCCACACGCAGCGCCGCCATGGCCGCTTCCGCGCGGCCCGCTGTCCGCAGGGTAGCCCCCAGCAGGAACCAGATCACCGGATGCTCCGGCCGTAGGGCGGCGGCGGCCCGGAAGCTCGTCACCGCCTCCGGCAGTCTTGATCCCTCGATGTGAAGCAGCCCTTGGTTGAAGCGCTGGAGAAAGGCTTCCTCGCCCACGACTGCCCCTCTCACGGACGCCACCGAAAAAAAGTGCCATCCGGAAAAGCCCTGTCGGCGGGCCGGCGGCCAATGCTAACCATTGTCGGATGGAAGCCGTTCCGCCGCAAGGCGCCATCACGCTCGCCGAAGCCCTGGGCCGGGCGCTCGCACTCCATCAGGCCGGTCGCGCCGAGGAGGCGAGCGACCTCTGCCGTTCGATCCTGCGTGCCCGGCCGGAGCAGGCGGAGACCCGCTGCCTGCTGGGGACCATCGCGTTCGGGCAGGGCCGCCTGGACGCGGCGGGCGCGCTCTTCGCCGTCACGGCGGCGCTGGCTCCCGCCTTCTTCGACGCGCATCGCAACCTCGCCATCCTGGAGCAGGCCGCCGGCCGCCCGGCGGCGGCGTGCCGCCACCACCGGCGCGCTCTGGCCCTGCGGCCGGAGGACGGAGCCACCCACCTCGCGCTGGCCCTGCTGCACGGCGAGATCGGCGACGAGCCGGAAGCGGTCGCTTGGCTGCGGCAGGGTGTGACGCGGGCGCCCGGCTTCCTGCCCCTGCGGGAGGTCTACGCGGGCTTCTGCGAGCGCGCCGCCGTTCGCGCGTTCGGTGGCGGGGATCCCGAGGGCGCCGCGCGTTTCTGCGAACAGGCGCTCTCCCTCCTGCGGGAGGCGCCCGCCGTCACCGAAGCCCTTCGCGACCTGCTGGAACGGCTCGTGCGCGTGGCGCTGATCGTCGAGCGTCCGGCCCTCGCCATGGAGATTCTGGCGATCAAGGACCCGCTCGACTTCCCCGAAATCCCGCCCCGGGACATCGACCGCTTCCCTCTGACCCTGCTGCCTTTCCCGGCCTGGTGCGCCGCCGCTGGCTTCCGCCACGAGACGTGGCAAGCCCCGGCCCAGGAACCCGACCCGACACTGAGATCGACAAGCCCCGGTTGGCTGCGCCCCCAGATCGACCGGCTGTCGGCGCTCGCGCGGGAGCCGGTGGGGGTGGCGCTCGACGCGGAGATCGAGGTCGTTCAGGGCTTCTACGTCAAGGACAACTACGAAAGCCACCTGCTGGCCGACCGGCGCTTCCTCCTGCGGGAGGTGGCCGACACGGTCGTGCACGGCTCCCGCGTGCCGCTGGTCGGCGTGACCCCCGGCGCCACGGCGGGCGCCTTCCGCCTGCCCCGCCCGCTCTACCGGACGGTGGTGATCGACCAGCCGGTGCTCTTCCTCCCCTCCACGCCCAATTACTGGCATTTCCTCGTGGAGGTGCTGCCGAGGTTGATGGTGCGAGAGCGCGTGGCCGAGACACGCTCCCTGCCGGTGCTTCTCTTCGACGTGCGTCCCTACCATCGGGAAATGCTCCAACTCGCCGGCCTGCCGGCCGAACAGGTCATCGACGCGCGGGATCTGGCGGGTTCGGACGGCGCCCAGCTCCTCTACCGTCTGAGCCGGGCGGCGGCGCCATCGGCCATTCCCTATCCCGTCGCCTATCGCTGGCTGCGGGAACGGCTGTTGCCGCGTCGGCGTGGCGACGGCCCGCCGACGCGGCGCCTCTACCTGTCGCGGCGTGGCTCGGCGCCCAAGCACCGCATCGCCAACGACGCCGAGGTCGCGGCCCTGCTGGCGGACCGGGGCTTCGAAACATTGCAGCCGGAACGGCTCGGCGTGCTGGAAACGATTGAGTTGATGGCGGAGGCGGAAATGGTGGTGGCCCCGGTCGGGGCGGCCACCGCCAACCAGGTTTTCCTGCCGCCGGGCGGGCGCTGGGTGCATCTCTGCAATCCCGATTTCTTCCATCCGGACTCCCGCTGGAACCCGCAGATGGGCGTGCAGATCCCGCTGCTCGGCCGGTTCCACCATCTGGCCGGCCGGTTCATCGACGATCCCGCCGACCGGCCCGACGATCTGCTCGCCCGGCTGGACATCCCCGTGCGGATCGAACTTGACGCGCTCGGCAGGTTGCTGGATGAGGTTCTGCTGGATGAGGTTCTGGCTCGCCCGCCCGCCCCTTCTGGATCAGGGCCGGGGTGAGCCGCCGCCCGGCTCCGTCCTTCGGTCATGTCCCAGCAGCAGCGCCTCCATGCAATCCAGACGGGCCAGAGCCTGCTCGAAGTTCCCCGCCTCCACGATCTCGACGCCGGGCAGCGGAAACAGCAGCTTGGTTCCGCCCATCACCATCGCGCGTTCGCGCTCCAGGAACTCGCGGCGGAAATGCCAGGGCAGCACGAGGTAGAGGTCGGGCCTGAGCGCGCGGGACTCCGCTTCCGAGACGATCGGGATGCCGGTGCCCGGCGTGACGGCGCCGACCTTGTCGGGGTTGCGGTCAGCGGCGCACTCGACGAGATCCCGGCCGATGCCGCACCATTGCAAAAGCACGTTGCCCTTGGTGGAGGCGCCATAGACATGCACCCGCCCGCCTCCCTCGCGGACGGCGCGCAGATGGCCGACCAACTCCTTCCGCAGGGTCTCCGCCCGCGCTTGAAAGGCATGGTAGGGACGGTCCGTCGCCAGCCCCATCGCCGCCTCCCGCCGCCGCAGCGCCTCCAGAAAGGCCCGGTCCTCCGCCGTGCCGAAGCGGTCGTTCGCGGCGTGGCAGGCGAAGCAGCGGATGCTGCCGCCGTTCATCCCGTTGACCTCCGCCCGGAAGATCCGCAGCCCGGCCCGCCGCGCGACGGTCTCCAGAACGGCGAGGCTGTAATATTCCAGATGCTCGTGGCACACCGTGTCGAAGGCGTTCCGCAGCAGCATGAGCGGCAGGTAGGACAGCTCCAGCACCCACAGCCCGTCCGGAGCGAGCAGCCGGGAGATCGCCGCCGCCGCCCCGCAGGGGTCCTCGATGTCGTAGAACATGGCGATGGAGGTCACGATGTCGAACCGGGCGTCGGCGAGTTCCGTCAAGGCGGCGTCGGACGGGAAGAAGGCGTTGACGACGGTGACGTCGCCCTCAAGCCCAGCGGCGATGTCGGACGGATCGACCCCGACCCGCAGCGACGCGGCGGGGTAGGAAAAGAGCAGGGTGCCGTCGTTACAGCCGATGTCGAGCACCGTCGGCGCTGGCAATCCGGCCAGCGCCCCGGCCTGCTCGGCGATGCCGCGCAGGTGATCGCGCATCGTCGTGTTGAGGCCCGATCGGTACCAATAGGTCCGGTACAGCAGTTCGGGGGGCACGCTGGCGGCGGTCTGAAGCAGCCCGCAGGCCGCCGGATCCCGGTCGGCGCCGCAGCGCACGAGCCGCATGGGAAAGGGCGCCTCGGTCGGCGTCGGCCGTCCCGGCTTGGCGAAGGCTCCCTGCAAGACCTGCGGACCGAGATCGATGACCGGCAGCAGGATCGGCGAACCGCAGACCCTGCAGGTCTGTCGCGGGCGAAGGGGCATACCAAAACCTCGGACGAGCGTGAACCAAAGGACACGGAACATGGGCTGGAACACACCGGCGAGGCAAGGCGCCCGCAGGATTGCCAAGACCCGGCCAATGATGCAGGGTCGATGCCCTTATCAACGAGAAGACGGGACGAATGGAACACGCCGCCGATTCCCGTTTCAAACATGTCATTCATCGCCAACCCCTCCCCCGCCGTGGGAGAGGAACGTCGGCCGGGAGATGATCGGTGCATCCCTTCGCGATTGCGACGGCTGGCGACGGCGCCTATTTCCCGCTGCTCCAGGGGCTGGTCCGCTCGATCCGCGCCTTTCCACAAGGGGCCGGGGTTCCCATCGTCGTGCTCGATCTCGGGCTTGGGACGGAGGAACGGCGCTGGCTGACGGACGAAGGGGCGCGGCTGGTGGCGCCCGGCTGGGACCATCCGTTCGACCGACCGATGCCGGAATATTTCAAGGCGATGGTGTCGCGCCCGCATCTCCCGCGCCATGTTCCCGACGCCGCCGTCATCCTGTGGCTGGACGCCGACTGCTGGGTGCAGGATTGGTCGGCCATCGAACTGCTGCTGGCGGGCGCGGCGGCGACCGGCTTCGCCATCGTGCCGGAGCTTGACCGCGCCTACACCCCTTTCTACGACGGCGCGCCCTACGCCCATCACCTCCATGACTGGTACAAGGCCTGCTTCGACGAGGCCACCGCGCGTCGGCTCTTCGCCTACCCGCTGCTGAACTGCGGGGTCTTCGCCGCGCGCCGCGACGCGCCGCACTGGGCGCTCTGGGCGCGCCTGCTGGCGGAGTCCCTCCGCCGGACCGTGCTCTTCGTCAGCGAGCAGGTCGCGTTGAACCTCGCCCTGCGCACCGGGGGGCTGCCGTTCAGCCAGTTGCCGGCGCGCTGCAACTGGATCTGCTTCCGGGCCACGCCCTTCAGCTCCGCAGACGGCCGGCTGCTGCTGGAGCCGGAGCTTCCCCACGCCCCGCTCGGCATCCTGCATCTGGCGGGCTATCCCCTGCCCCGCAAGCAGGACCCACACACCCTCTCCACGCCCGATGGTGGCACGGTCACGCGCCCGCTCAGCCACGGGTCGCCGAACTCCGGGCCGGAAGAGGCGCTGGGCAGGGCTTTCGCCCTGTATCAGCACGGAAAACCGGAGGAGAGCGGCGCGCTGTGCCGGGCGATCCTCACCGCGTCGCCCGACCAGCCAGCGGCGGCCTTCCTGCTCGGGGTGGTGGATTTTTCGCTGAGGCGGCTGGAGGAGTCGCGGCGGCATTTCGCCCTCGCCATCGTCTTACAGCCGGATCTCGCGGATGCTTTCAGCAATCTCGCCCTGTTGGAACGCGATGCCCATCCCCGCCTCGCCGCGACCCTGACCCGGCGCGCGCTCCGCCTTCAGTCGGACGCCCTGCTCTTCACCCGGCTCGGCGCCCTGCTCCGGGACGAGCGGCGCGGCGGAGAGGCGCTGGACGCCCACAGGCGGGCGCTGGCGCTCCAGCCGGAATCGGCGGAGGCGTGGCGCGAGAGCGCCCACAGCTTGCGCGCGGCGAATCGGCTGGCGCAGGCCGTCCAGGGCTACGACCACGCCCATCGGCTGGCCCCGGAACGGACGGAATCGCTCTGCGACCGCCTGTTCGCAAGCCTGTCCATCTGCGACTGGCGAACCCACGAGGAGACCTGCCGCCGGCTGTTGGAGGTCATCGACCACGACCAGGGAATCGTGCTGCCGCTGCTGAGCCTGCTCATCGGGACCAACCCGGCGCAGCAGGACCGCGCGGCCCGCCATTTCCACCGCGCGATCATCGGACCAGCGATCATCGGGCCAGCGATCATCGGACCGGCCTCACCGGCTCCGGTCGTGCGGCGGCCCGTCCCCCCTGGGGGGCGGCTGAACATCGCTTATCTCTCCGCCGACTTCCACGAACACGCCACCGCCCACCTGACGGCGGAGCTTTTCGAACTGCACGACCGGACGCGTTTTGCCGTCTTCGGCTATTCCTACGGCGAGGACGATGGAAGCCCCATGCGGCGGCGGCTGGAGGCTGGCTTCGACCGCTTCCGCGACCTGCGGCACGCCAATCCCGACGACGTCGCGGCGCTGTGCGCCGAGGACGGCATCCACATCCTCGTGGACCTCAAGGGCTACACCCAGAACGCCCGGTTGACTCTGCTGGCGCGGCGTCTGGCGCCCATCCAGGTGGCCTATCTGGGCTATCCGGGAAGCTTGGGCGCGGATCTGGTGGACTATGTGATCGGCGACCGCATCGTCACGCCACCCGAACACCAGCCCTTCTACCGGGAGCGGCTGGTGCGGATGCCGGACAGCTATCAGGTCAACGACCGCCGTCGGCCGACCGGCGCCCCCGTGCCGACGCGCGCGGCCTGCGGTTTGCCCGCCGAAGGCGTCGTCTTCTGCGCCTTCCACGCCGCCTTCAAAATCGCCCCGGCCATCTTTGCCCTCTGGATGCGCATCCTGAAGCGCGTGCCGGGCAGCACGCTTTGGCTCCTGGAGGCGGGAACGGACGCCACCGTCAACCTGCGGCTGGAGGCGGCGCGCCAGGACGTCGAACCGGCGCGGCTGGTCTTCGCCCCCCACCGTCCGCAGGCCGAGCATCTCGCCCGCTACCGGCTTGCCGATCTGGCGCTCGACAGCTTCCCCTACACCGGCCACACCACCACCTCCGACGCTCTGTGGATGGGGGCGCCCGTCCTCACGACACGGGGTGAGACCTTCGCCTCCAGCGTCGCGGCCAGTCTGCTGCACGCGGGCGGCCTGCCGGAGACGATCACCCACTCCTTCGCGGAGTATGAGGAACGGGCGGTGCGGCTGGCCGGGGAGCTGGCGACGCTGGCCGCCTACCGCCGTCGGCTGGAGGTCGGGCGCACCACGGCGCCCCTGTTCGACAGCCCGCGCTTCACGCGGTATCTGGAGCGCGCGTACCGGATCATGTGGGACCGCCACGCGGCGGGCCTGCCGCCGGAAGCCTTCACGGTGGAGCCGACGTGATCCCGGCGAGAGCTGTCCTTTCCGGCCCTGGACCCCGTAGCCTCAGCCGGTAAGCCCTTCCAGCATCCCGCACAGCCGCGCCACGACCGCGCTCCAATCGCCGCGCCGCTCCTGCCGAAACAGACGCATGCTCGGATACCAGGGCGTGCAGACGCCGTGCTCCAGCCACCGCCAATCCGGCGCGAAGGGCAGCACGGTCCAGGTCGGCCGACCGAGCGCCCCGGCGAGATGGGCCGGTCCGGTGCAGGAGCTGACGACGAGGTCCAGGCTGTCCATGATCGCCGCCGTGTCGGCGAAGTCGGCGATGTCCGCGCCCAGATCGACGAAGCTCGTCGGCAGCGGCCCGCACCGCTCCAGATCGCGCCGCCCTGCCCCCTTCTGAAGGCCGTAGACCGAAACCCCCGGCAGATCGAGCAGGGGCCGGAAGGCCGCGAGGCCGGGGGAACGCAGCCGGTCGCCCTTGAACTCCGGGTTGCCGGCCCAGATCAGCCCGATGCGCAGACCGCGCCGGGAACCGAGCCGCGCGCGCCAGCTCTCCACCAGCGCCGGTTCCGCCTTCAGATAGGCGAGCGGCGCGGGGATGGTGTAGAGGGTGGCGCGCAGCCGGTGCGGCAGGCTCGCCAGCGCCACATGGAAATCGTGCGGCGGGGGCGATTCGTAACGGGGAACGACGCCGGAAATCCCCGGCATCGACGAGAGCAGCCGGACGAGCTGCGCGTTGCAATCCAGGAACACCCGCGCGCCGTGCGTCTGGAGCAGCGCGGCGTAGCGCGCGAACATGATCGTGTCCCCCACCCCCTGCTCGTCATGCACCAGCAGGGTGCGGCCCGCGAGAGAAGACCCGTCCCAGACCGGCGAGGCGAAGTCGCGGCGGGGCGAGGGAAAATCCGCCATGCGGGACCGCCATTCATACTCCGCGAAGCCCTCGCGCAACTCGCCCTTGAGCAGGAGACCGTGGCCGAGAGCCGTGTGCGCCTCGGCCAGAGCTGGCTCCAGCGTGGCGGCACGGCGCGCCAGAGTGATGGATTCGTCCACCCGCATCTCGTCACGCGCGACGAGGCCGAGGTTGAGATGGGCGTGGGAGCCGTCCGGCTGCCCCGCGATGGAGAGGCGGAAACAGGCGGCGGCCTCCTCATAGCGACCGACATCCTGAAAGGTGATGCCGAGGTTGTTGAGGGTTCCCGGTTCACCGGACGAGAAGCCCAGCGCGCTGCGATAGGCGGCGATCGCCTCCTCCAGCCGCCCGAGCCGACGCAGCGCCACGCCCATGTTGGTGTATCCCGCCACCGACAGGGGCGTCATGCCGAGCAGCGTCATCAGCGTCTCGACCGCGTCCTCGTTCCGACCGGCGAGGAGCAGCGCGTGGGCGCGCTTCAGCCTCGGTTCCGTCAACCACGGGCTGAGCGCCAGCACGCGGCTGAGCGCGTCCGCCGTTGCGCCATGCTCCCCCCGCTCGGACAGGATGTCGGCAAGGGTGTTGAAGCCGTCGAGAAAGCCGGGATCCAGCGCCAGCGCCACGCGTGCGCTCGTTCGTGCCTGACCAAGCTGGCCAAGCCGGTGCAAGGCACGGGCGAGGTTGGAAAAACCAGCCGGGTTGCCGGGGTCGTGGCGGATGGATTCCCCGATGAGCCGCGCCGCGAGATCCGGCCGGCCATGATGAAGCGCCAGCACCCCCAGCAGATGCAGGGCGTCGGGATGGCCTGGATGGGCGGCCAGCACCGCGCGGTACGCGCTTTCCGCCTCCGCCGCGCGGCCAGCGGCATGATGGGCGATTCCGGCTTTCAGCAGCGCGTCGGGGCGGCTGGTTTCCATCGTCACAGCAGGACCGGACTGGACCAGGGGTCATAGGGAACAAGCGCCTGCCGGGCCTTGTCGGGACGGACGACGCTTCGGGCGCGCTGGTTCAGCATGGTCGCCACGAAGGAGAAGCTGCTGTTGGACACCGCCACCAGATCGGCCTCGCACAGGACATGAAAATCGGTGAGGAACTCCGCTCCGGGGATCGGCTCCGCCAGATCGCGGGCGGAGAGCGGTTGGTAGGCGGCGAAAGCGGAGAGGCAGCGCGGATCGTCCGTCGCGACGTAGAGAACCGGCCGGTCAAGGCCGGGCCAGACCGCCTCCAGCCAGCGCAGATACCAGGATTCCGGCGCCATCCAGAAGGGACCCCAGCCGAAGTCGCCGCGCCGGATGTGCAACGCCACCACCGTACGACCGACTGCGCGCAGGCGGGTGGTCAGCGCGTCCGCCCAAGGCCGGATGTGTGGCCCCGGCGTGAAAAAGCCGCGAAAGGCCTCGCGATGCGGCGCCAGGACGCTGGTGTCGCCGCAGAAATAGGCGGTGACGTCACGGTCGGCCAGCACCGCGCCTTCCGCGCCGCCGAGTCTCGCGCCGCCGAGCGACGCCATGACGCTGGCCTCGACCTCCCGCTCCGGCAGGCGGGGCAAGGCCGGGCCGGGCAACGGATCGTCCAGCCCATAGAGATGCCGCCCCGGCCAGGACGGCGCTTCCAAGGTGAGACCATGCCGCGCGGCGTACAGACGCAGGACCCCATATTGCAGAAGTTGATTGCCGAACCGCCCATGCCGACCGAGCGCCGTGGAGGCAAGCCGACGCCCCGTCTCCGCCCTTGGCGTCGGCACGGGCGGCGGCCCGCACCACCGGGTGAGCAGATTGACGGCGCGCCCAGTAAAGCCCTCCGCCCGGCCAGGATTGCCACGGATCGCCCGCTCCCAGCCCAGCAGCGCGGCATCCGGTCGCCCGAGCGCCTCCAGGGCGCCGGCAAGGGCGGTGTGGCCGTCGAACAGCTCGGGCGTGAGGGCCAGGGCACGCTGTGCGTGCTCCGCCGCCGCCGTTGCGTGGCCGAGGTCGAGGGCCGCTTCCGCCAGTTCCGCGCGGGTCTCCCCCCGGTCTGGGTCAATCCGCGTGGCCCGGCCGAGAATCCCGCGCGCGACACCCGCCTGTCCCCGCCGCCGCTCCGCCCGCCCCAACAGGAACAGGGACCCACCATGCTCCGGCCGGAGCGCCAGCGCGTCGCGCAGATGGCGAGTGGCCGGATCAAGGGCGCCCTGCTCGAACCGCAAGGAGGCAAGGTTGAAGCGCGCGCCTCCCGCATCCGGGTGAAGGCTCGCCACCGCCTTGAACCCGCGAAGCGCCAGGCCATCACGCTTGAGTCCGTTCGCCGCCAAGCCCAGCTCGAACCAGACCGTCGCGTTGGCGGGATCAAGGACCGCCGCCCGAACCAGCGCGGCGACGGCGGACTCCGGCTGCTGGCCACGAATCAACTCCCTCGCCCTCTCCAGCCAGACGGCGGCGTCCATCGGCGGCGCTGGCGGCTTGGGCATCGGCTTGGGCGCCGCGTTGGCCGCCAGCGTGTAGAGGCGGCGCTGGGTCAGCAGTTCGATGGCCACGAAGCGGCTGTCCGGTCGCTGGCGCTCCGCCGAAGGGGGGCCGCCGGTCATCTCGGCCCGCTGCCGCTCCAGCGCGTTGCCCGGCCGCATCGTGTAGTGGACGGTCTTCTCGGAAAGCTTCAAGCCAGCGAACCGGCTGTGCAAGACGCGGCTGTAGGCCACATCGTCGGCCACCGCCGGGTGAAACGGCGCTTCCTCCGGAAAGCCGCCGATCCGGTCGTGGCACTCGCGCCGGACGCAGAGATTGCCGGGATAGCAGTTTTCCGACGCTTGCCGCCAATCTTGGGTGATCTCGGCGTCGATCACGTCGAAGACCATGCCGGTGCGGACGAAGCCGACGTCGGGGGCCGCGTCCAAGGCCCGGATCGTCAGGAAGAGGTGCCGTTCCAGATAATGGTCGTCGGCGTCGAGGAACCAGAGATAGCGGCCCAGCGATGCGGCGGCGCCCGCGTTGCGCGTCCGCCCCGCACCCCGGTTCCGGTTGTTGGCGACGAGCGCGACGCTCTGTTCGGGATGCGCCCGCGCCCAACGCAGCGCCCGGGCCACGGTGTCGTCGGGGGAGGCGTCGTCCACGACGCAGACATGGACCTGCGCGTCGGCCTCGCCGGACGTCGCGCGGTGATAGCGGACCGCCGCAAGCACGCTGTCAAGCGCCCGCTCGATCGTGTCCTCCATCCGGTAAACGGGAATCACCACCGTGCCGATGACATTCCAATCGGCGCGGTGGCGGGCGATCCCTGCCAGGGCGACGCCGAGGCCGCTGTCCTCCATCCGGGAAGCGGCGTGGAAACGCGCGGCCTCGTCGTCGCGTCCCTGAACCAGCCGCAGAACGCCGAGAATATGAGCGAAATCGCCGCGTGGCGCGATGATTGCGGCCAAAGGTTCAATAACCGCGACCGCCTCGTCGACCCGCCCGTTCTGCATCAGCAGCACGGCTTGGTTGAGGAGCGGAGTAATCACCCCCTCGATCTGCCGTTCCAGCACGGCGCCGTCTCCGTGCAGCCGGGCGGCGCGGATGAAAAGCGACAGGGCCTGCCGCCCTTTGCCGGCTTGACGCACCGTCAACGCCAGCCGCTGCCAGGACACGGCCTCCGCCGGATCGGCGGCCAGCGCCCGCCGATGCGTTTTCATCGAATCGAGATCGTCCGTCATCGGCCGTTCACCGCCTGCGCGGCGATCCCGCGCTCGCATGTCCGCGTCGCACTTCGCAAAAGCCTAAGACCTTCATGCCGGTGGTGGCGGGTGCTATGGTGCAGGGCTTGTCGCCTAAATGGTTCCATCGCCCATGTATTTAGCGCCCGCTCCCCTCGGTCTTCAAGCTATGACCGTCACAATCGCTTTCCTCGATTGCCGCGCGCGGAGACTTGCGCGGGTGTCGAGCAAACTGGTCCCGCGAAACGGTTGAGTATGCAGAGCGAAGCGGATGACGCCGGTAAAGCGCGCGATGAGGAGGACCGGCTCCGCAAGGCTGCGGAGGCGGCGCTTGACGCCGACCCGTCCGACGCGGAGGCGTGGAGCATCCTGGGCCTGTTGCTGCGCCGCGCCGGAAAACTGGAGGAGGCCATCGCCTGCCACCGTCGCGGGCTGGAACATGCGCCCGACAACGGCAGCGTCTGGACCAACCTCGGCAACGCGCTGACCGAAGCCGGACGCCTTGCCGAGGGGGCTGCGGCGCAGGAGGAGGCCTTCCGGCTCGAACCCCGCAACCGGACGGTCCTGTTCAACCGAGCGGTCGCCTTCCGCAAGGCGGGGCGGTACGCCGACGCCCTGGCGGCGATCGAGCTTGCCGTCAAGGAAAATGGCGGGCCGACAGCGCTCCTGCGCTGGGAACGGGCGCTGACGCGGTTGCAGATCGGCGATTATGTGCACGGCTTCGACGATTACGAGGCGCGACGGCGGATTCCGTCCTATCGCGCGCGTCCGCCCTCGGCGCCGCCGTGGAACGGGCAGTCCCTGGACGGGCGCCGCCTCTTCGTGACGACCGAACAGGGCTTCGGCGACGCCTTGCTGGTGGCCCGTTATCTGCCGATGGTCAAGAAGGCTGGCGGTCGGCTGATCTACGAATGCCATTCGGAGTTGCGGCGGGTGTTGTCCGGCCTCGACCTGGACGATTGGAGGCCGTGGGGAGCGCCCGCGCCGACTTGCGACGTCGAGGTGTCGCAAATGACCCTGCCGATGCTGTTCGGCACGACGCTCGCCTCCGTGCCGCCGCCGGCGCCGCTCACCGTTCCGGCGGAGGCCCGAGAGAAAGCCGCGCGATTGCTGGGCGAACGGGAGCCGGGAACGCTGCGCGTGGGCATCGTCTGGGCGGGCCGGTCAACCTTCGCCGACAACGCTTGGCGCGCCACGAGGCTGGCGCCCTTCCTGCGCCTTGCCGAAATTCCGGGTGTGCGCCTCTACAGCCTGCAGAAAGGACCGCAGGAGGCCGAACTGGACGCGCTCGGCCCGGCGGGCCGGCTGGTGGCGCCGCTCGGCCCCCATCTGGAGGATTTCGCCGATGCTGCGGCGATGATCGAACGGCTGGATCTGGTCATCATGACCGACAGCGCCGTCGCCCATCTGGCCGGTTCGCTCGGCGCCCCCATCTGGAATCTCGTGCAGCACGTCCCCTACTGGGTCTACGGCTTCACCGGCGAGCGCACGCCCTGGTACCCGTCGATGCGCCTGTTCCGCCAGGGGCCGGAGCTGGACTGGGCGCCCGTCTTCGCCAGCGTCCGCAAGGCTCTCCACGACGAGGTCCGGCGGCGCGCGGCGCAGGACGCCCTCACCGCGACGCCTCTCTGACCGCTTGCTGAAGCGCGGCGCGCAGCGCCGCCACGACGTCGCTCCAGTCGCCCGCCCGCGTCTGCCGGAACAGCCGCATGGTCGGATACCAGGGGCTGTCGGTGCGCTCCAGCATCCACCGCCACTCGGACTCCGCGCGCACCATGGTCCAGACCGCCCGCCCCAGCGCCCCGGCGAGGTGGGCGACCGCGCTGTCCACGGCGATGACCAGATCGAGCTGCGTCACGACGGCGGCGGTATCGGCGAGGTCCGCCAACGCGCCGCCGACATCGAGGAAGCCCACCGGAAGCCCACCGCCCAACCGCTCCAGATCCGCCCGGCCGCCGCCCTTCTGAAGGGAGACGAAGGCGACGCCAGGAAGGTCGAGAAGCGGCAGCAGCGGCTCCAGCCCCGGCGAACGCTTCGGATCGTCGCGAAGTTCCGCGTTGCCGGCCCAGACCAGCCCGACGCGCAGCCCCGCCCGCATCGGCTTCAGCCGGTCGCGCCACCTCTCGACAAGGGAGGGTTCGGCCGCGAGGTAAGGCGCCTCCGACGGGACCGTCGCGAGGGTCGTGCCAAGGAGATGCGGCAGGCTCATCAGGGCCGCATGAACATCATGCGCCGGTGTCGGCGCGGAGCGCCCGACCACCGCTTCCACGTCCGGCAGCGTGGCGAGGAGTCGCGCCAGCGCGTCGTTGCACTCCACGATCACGCGGGCGCCGCGCCGCGCCAGCAGCGGCGCGTAGCGCGCGAACTGGATTCCGTCGCCAAGCCCCTGCTCATCGTGCAGGAGGATGCGCCGACCCTTGAGATCCCCGCCCTCCCACAGCGGCGTCGGCAGGCCGCGCGCTTCCACCTGTCCATCGGCCAGCCGGGTGCGCCATTCATAGTCGCGGAACCCCGGCGCGAGATCGCCCCGCATCAGCAGGCAGGTTGCCAGGAGGGTGTGCGCCCCGGCCTCGTCGGGTCGTTCCGCGATGAGTTGTCGGCACGCGGCCTCCGCCTCGTCCAGCCGGTGCAGGCTGCGCAGGACCAGGGCGCGGTTCATCCGCGTCTCGGTGTGGTTCGGCTCCAGCGCCAGGGCGCGCGACAGGGCGCTGGCCGCCGCCTCGTCTCCTCCGATCCGCATCGACAGAGCGAGGCCCAAATTGTTCAGCAGGCCCGCATCGGCCGGCATCAGCGCCAGCGCCCGGCGGCCGACCGCCACCGCCCGCTCGTGGAGACCGAGATTCTTCAGCGCGACCGCAAGGTTGCCGTAGGCGCGATGCTCCTCCGGCTCGCGGCGAATCAGCTCTCTCAGGACCGCTGCGCCCTCCTCGTACCGGCGGAGCAGGAGCAGGCTGTGGGCGAGCTTGAAAAGGTGGAAGCTTCCCTCGGGGTCCAGCCGGGTGCAGCAGCGCAGGGGCTGGAGCGCCTCGGCCGTCGCGTTCCGCGCGAGCCGCCGCTCGGCAAGCGCGTGGTAGGCCTCGATGTGGGTGGGATCGAGTGCCGCCGCCCGGCGCCAGATCGCCTCGGCCGCCGCGCCGTCCCCGCGCTCCTCCCGCGCCCGACCTTCCTCAAGCAGGGCCTCCGGCGCGGGTTCCGCCTGCGGGGCGGCCTGCGGGGTGATCCAGCCGAGATGGCGGAAGTGGGCGAGCGTTTCCTGGATGCGGGCCGGATAACGCCCGTCAATGGGCACGCGCCGAAGGTCCGTCCACATGCCGGGCAAAGCGCCGTCGTCAAAACGGCCGGTGGCGTAAAAACGGTCGAGCCGGGTCTGGTTGATCTGCGGATCGCGGTTGAAGCCAGCGATCATCTCACGATGGGCAAAAGCTTCCAGCTTCGCGCGGAAACGGTCGGCGCCGCCCATCCAGGTGAAGTGCCAGCCAGCGTCTGGAACAACCCGTCCGATCCCCTGCTTGGTCAGGTAGCGGGCGCGGTTGGCGCCGATGCGGCGGATCAGCTCCCAGGGAGCGGCCGCCACCGAGACCCAGGGGTCGGGCGCCTTCAGGTCGAGGAAATAGAGGAAGATGTCGAGATGGGGAGCGAAGAGCGTGGCGCCCGTACCTGCGCCCTCGTCCGGCTCCCAGCGCAGCCGCTCGACGACCGGCGCGCGCAGGATCTCGTCGGCGTCGGAGATGAGGATCATGTCGCTGGGTCGGCACTCACCCAAGCCGCGCAGGATCGCGTCCCTCTGGTACGCCTCGCGGTTCCAGGCGAAGCCGCCCGGATCCTCGGCAACCACGATGTGGACGATCTTGTCCGCATAGGCCGCGAAGCGCGCCCGGTTGTCGGCGTAATACAACGGCTTGGCCGCGCCAGCATGGGTGTAGGTCGCCTCGACCAGGACGAAGCGGTCCACCACGGGGTAGAGTTCGGCCAGCCGGACCTCCAGCAGATCCAGTTCGTTGTAGAACTGGAAGCAGTCGAAGATCCGCCGCCCGCCGGGCGGCAACGGGGACGGCGGCGGCAGCTCGGGCAACGCGGTGTGGTAGGAAAGCCAGGCTTCATAGCCGCGCAGAGCCGACCAGACGCCGGTGCGCGCCTCCTCGTCGTTGTGATCGAGGCGGAGCGAGCGCTCCACCAGCTCGATCATGCCGCGCGCCTCGGCCCGCCAAGCCGGGTCGGCAAACCGGCGGTCGCCCCCGGAATTCAGATGGGCGCCCAGCGCCTCCATGAGCTGCTGCTGAGCGGAGACGATCTTCGCGGTGATCGCCGTGGCGGCCCCCACTGGAACCGGCTCCCGCAACTCCTTGAACCAACCGATCCAGCCTTGCGCCCGCACCGCCCAAGCCGTCTCGGCGTTCGCGTGGTCGATCTGGGCGCGCAGCCGCCGACCGGCGCCGGGATCCTCCCGCAGCTCGGTCAGGGCGGACACCGCCGCCTCGGCGTAGCGCAACGCGTGCGCCTGCGGATTTTCCGGCACGGGCATGAGCCGCGCGAACCCGGCCCCGCTTTCCGGCAGGGCGCCCAACTGGCTCGACACCACCAGGCAGCCGGCGGCCAGCGCCTCCAGCACGGCGATGCAGGAGGTCTCGGCGAAGCGGTTGAGATAGGCAAGGCAGGTCGCCTCCCGCAACACCTCGGCCAGCGCCTCCTGACCCAGGCCGCCGAGATACTCCACCCCCTCGGTCTCGCGACAGCGCTGGTACAGCGCGGTGTAGGGATCCCGCCCGCCGGAGACCTGATAGGCTTCGAGGCTCGAACAGACGCGCAGCCGGGTTCCCGGAATCGCTGTCCGAATCAACGGGAAGCTGTCCAGCAGCACGTCGAGGCCACGGAACGGCGCGCTGGTGTAGGTCAGCACCGGCGGCCAGGGTTTCGCCGCCAGGACGTCCTCGTCCGGCCCGAACAGGCCGGCGAAGGCTGGCGCGATCCCGTTCCGCATCACCCGGCAACGCGCCGGATCGAGACGGAAGCTTTTCAGATACCCGTCCATCTGCCATCGACTGACGAAGGCGATGCCGTCCAAGCCGTCGCGCAGCTCGGCCTCGGCCAGGTTCGCCACCGCCGGCTCGTCGGCGGCGTGCTGTGTCCAGAGAATGAGTTTGCGCTCGCCGCCCAGCGTGGCGCGCAGGCGACGCAGCAATTCCCCATCGCACCCGTTGAGGACGATCACGACGTCGAAAGCGCACAGATCCTCAAGGCTCACCGAAGCGATCGGCAGGCAGCGCACCCCGCGCGCGGTGACGGTCGTGCGCTTGCCGTTGACCATGGTGATCGAATGACCGGCGGCGGCCAGCGCCTCTCCAAGATAGCAGAGCGCCGATTGCGACCCGCCAAGCGGCTGATGGCGCGGCGTCTCGGGGGTGTAATCGCCCTTCGTCGGGTCTATGAATGCGATCTTGACGGTCATGCCTTGAAGGTCGAGGTGGGCCAGCGCTAAACAATGGGTCGACCGGATGCTGGCACTTCCTGCCGCATAGCACCAGTCGCCGGGAGGAAGGTCAACCGGCATTTGCGGTGCGCGTTGAAAGGCCCTGCGTGGAACAGAACCTTGCGTTGACTTGGCAACTTTCGGAAATCCATGGCTGGGGTCTGGTCGGCGTGCACACGGCGCTTTACCTGTTGGACCACGGCCACCCGCCGCTTTTGCTGGAACGGCCGCTGCTGAACACCCTGCGGCCGGAGAACCGGGAGAGGCTGACGCCCCTGATGGCCGGATACGAGCGCATCACCGCCATCGCCGGTCAGGTCCCGGACACCGTGGTGGTCATCAAGGACTGGACACTGCTGCACGCGCTGTCCAACGGCTTCAACGAGGGGCCGACATCCGCGCGCTTCCGAGGCAGCCGCAACGTCGGCGTGATCGCCTTCGAGGACAGCCGGTTCGACGCCGCCACACTGGAGCGCGCGCGCCGTTATGACGGGATCGTGGTGCATTCGACCTACAACCGGGATTTGCTTTTGGAGCAAGGAATCCTGGACGTCGACTGCGCTTTCCAGGGCATCGATCCAGGTGAACTCCCCGCGCTGCCTCCCGCCAGCCGGTTCGGCGACCGCTTCGTCATCTTCTCCGGCGGCAAGCTGGAGTTCCGCAAGGGCCAGGACATCGTGCTGGCCGCCTTCCGCCGTTTCCACGAGCGCCATCCCGACGCGCTGCTGGTCACTGCGTGGCACAATTACTGGCCGCAGACCTCCGCAACGATTGCCGAATCCCCGTTGACGCCCGTGCCCCCGATGATCGGCGAAAACGGAAAGCTGCGGATTGTGGAATGGGCGATGGCGCATGGCGTGCCGCCGGAGGGCTTCGTCGACATGGGGTTCATCGCGCGGCGCCAGATCGCGCCGATTTTGGCCGATTGCCACGCAGCCGTTTTCCCCAACCGCTGCGAAGGCGCCACCAACCTTGTCGCCATGGAGGCGATGGCTTGCGGCGTGCCGGTGATCCTGTCGGCCAACACCGGCCATCTCGACCTGATCCGTGAGGACAATTGCCTGCCGCTCCGTGACCAGACCCCTGTGGCCGATCCCACCGGCGCCCGTCGGGGATGGGGCGAATCCGCCGTGGACGAGGTGGTCGAACAGTTGGAGCACCTCTACACCGACAGGGCAGCCGCGCGGGCCTGCGCCAAGAAGGGGCGTGCCTTCATGTTCGGAGAGCGGAGTTGGCGCGCCTTCGCCAAATCTTTCGTACGAGCAGCCGCCTGAATTGTTTGGGGCGACGTTTGGTGAACCGCGCAGGCCTGTTGCATGGAGGTGATTTTGGCGATGATGCCCCCTCTGTCCTTTCCCTCGCTCGGGCGCTACGGACGGAGTTCGGGCGTCCCAGGTCGAGCATGGCTGGCATCGCGTCGGAACCGTGGACCGCTTTCAAATTGGAACGCTGGACCGGCTTCATGTCGGAATCCCCTGCCGCTTTCATCGGAATCCGCATGCTCGCCTGATCACCATGTCCTGCAACAGGTACGGCCAGATCTTGTGCTCGGGATGCGGCACCGTCGTCTTCGGTTTCTGATAGACGGCTTGCAGCCCCATCCGCCCCATCAGGCGGCGAACCCGCTTGCGATTGACCGCATAACCCAGCCAACGAAGATGGCGCATCATCTGTCGGCTGCCGTACCAGGGAGTGTCCAGGAATTGCTCGTCGATCACCCGCATCAGAGCGAGGTTTTCGGCCGTCTCGGAACGTGTCAACGATTATGAGACGGGCCGATTTGCGATTTAGACTTGGATGAATTCCGGCTTTTTTGGTGGATTGATCCAGGCTTCGATTGGCTTGGCGGGCGGTTCGGGCCTTTTGCGGACGAACCGTTCTGGATTGCTGCGAAAGACGCGGTCGAGGGTTTCCTGCCGGGCGGCATGCACGGCGTCGGCTTGCCCGTAATGGACTTGATCCGGGGTCATCAGGCCGATCCCGGCGTGATGGTGGTCCTGGTTGTACCAGATGAAGAAGTCACGGCAGAAGGCCCTGGCATCCTCGATGCAGCCGAAGCGCTTGGGGAATTCCGGCTGGTATTTCAGCGTCTTGAAGTGAGCCTCGGAGAACGGGTTGTCGTTGGAGGTGTGGGGTCGGCTGTGCGATTTGGTGACGCCGAGGTCGGCGAGCAAGAGGGCTGTGGCCTTGGCCTTCATCGGTCCGCCGCGATCGGCGTGCAGGGTCAACTGGCCGGGCATGATGGCTTGCTTGGCGATGGCGTCGTCGAACAAGACCTTGAACAGGGTGGCGCTCTCGGCGTCGGCGACACACCAGCCAACGACGCGACGGCTGAAGATATCGAGAATGACGTAGAGGTAATAATAGGACCATTTCATCGGTCCCATCAATTTCGTGATGTCCCAGGACCAGACCTGGTTGGGGGCCTGCGCCAGCAGCTCAGGTTTTTGGTAGACCGGATGGCGGAGTTGATCCCGCCGTTCCCGGACCTCGCCATGGTCGGCCAGCAGGCGGTACATGGTTCGGATGGAGCAATGATAGACGCCTTCGTCGAGCAGGGTGGCGTAGACTTCCGTCGGCGCCAGATCGACGAAGCGCGGTCCGCGCAGAAGGTCGAGCACCGCTTGACGCTCTTGGGGATCAAGAGCGCGCGGTGGACGGGGACGCCGCCGGGCGACCGTGGCCGGAGCGTCGCGGCGGGTCCGATGGCGATGGACGCAGGACCGTGACACGCCAAGCGCGGCGCAGACGGCGGTGGTGAGACCGCCGGACGGCGCCATCGCCACGACCGTTTCCCTCATGGCGTTTCGTCGCCGTCGGACGTCGCCAGGGTTATCCCCAGCAGGGATGCCACTTTTTTTTGGATCTCGATGATGGTTTGGGCCTGTTCGAGCCGACGCTGAAGCTGAGCCTTCTCCCGATTGGCCTGGGCCAACGCGGCGGACAAAGGGTTGGCCGGCGCGGCTTTCGGCCCGCGCTTGAGCGGCTTCAGCGCCTCGAAGGCCCCGGCGTCCCGCTGGCGACGCCAGTCCGTCAGCGCCGACGAGTACAGACCTTCCCGGCGCAGGATGGCCGCGATCCCGCCGGTGTCCGCCGCCCGATCCGTCTCGCTCAGAATCCGCAGCTTCTCCGCCGCCGTGAAGGTTCGTCGTTTCGGACGGGGCGACAGTTCCGGGGAGGCCGCAGCGGGCGCAGCAACAACCCGCAGCGGCTCACCGCTGGCAGGGGCAGCGCCAGATTCAACGGCTGGCAGGGGCGTCTTGTTGGGCATGACCACGAAATGAGTTTCCTACGCCCTCGAGCTTAGAGCATCGAGCGCTTAATCTGGCGCATATCCAGCGTGCTTGAGGTAGTTCCAGCATTCCTCATGCGTATAGAGGTCACAGATGGAGCCGACGGCATTCCAGAGTTCCTCAATGGTGCGTGCGCCGATGCGTCGGAGATGTGCCTTGAGCTTGGCGAAGGCCATCTCGATGGGGTTGAGGTCGGGGCTGTAGGGGGGCAGAAAAAGGAACCAGGCTCCTTTTTCTTTGAGGATGGCTTTGGCCTTTTCGCTTTTGTGGCTGGACAGGTTGTCGAGGATGACGACGTCGCCCGGTCGCAGGGTGGGGGCAAGCTGGGTCTCGACATAGGTTTCGAAGAGAACCTTGTTCATCGCGCCCTTGATGATCCAGGGGGCGGTAAGGCCATCGCAACGCAAGGCGGCGATGAAGGTCTGGGCGCCCCAATGGCCGAATGGCGCTTTGGCCTTGAACCGCTGGCCGCGCTTGGCTCGCCCGCGCAGCCGGGTCATCTTGGTGGTGGTGGCGGTTTCGTCGAGGAACACCAGCCGATCCGGCTCCTCGCGCATCCGGGGCTGGCGGTGGCTTCGCCACGTCCGACGGTCATCAGCGACATCAGCGCGACCGGCTTCGGTCGCCAGCACTGTTTTTTTTGACGGTGAAGCCGCTGGCGATCAGGAAGCGCGACAGCGAGGCGGGGTGAGCCGTGACCCCGCGCTCGGCTTTCAGCTTGGCCGCCAGTTCCGGCATGGTGATGTCGCCCTGCGCCTCCACCCAACCGATCAGAAGCGCGGCGTGGGGAGCCAGTTTGCCGCCTCCCGGCGGACGTCCTTGCCGCGCTGGTTCCAGCGATCCCGTCGTCGCCATCCGCTGGGCAAGGCGGATGCTCGTGCTGGCGCTCACGTCAAACCGACGCGCCGCTGCCCGGCGTGACCCGCCTTGCTCGATCTCACCGTAAATCCGAACACGAAGATCCGACGAATAGCTCTGACCCATGTTTCACCTCCAACTACCGTGAATCATGGCGAAAAAACAAACGCAAGCCTTCGATTCAGATTTCACGCGCGATGCTCTAGTCAACTGTCCGCC
>NZ_QYUL01000002.1:0-565000 GCF_003590795.1 Azospirillum cavernae | reverse complement strand
CGGCGGAAAAATTCATCGCCAACCCGTTCCAGTCCGATGGAACCGCCCCAACGCTCTATCGGTCGGGCGACGCGGTCAGCGTGGATGAGAACGGCAATCTTCTGTTCCATGGCCGCATTGACGATCAGGTCAAAATTCGCGGCTTCCGCCTCGAACTGGGCGAAATCGAAGCCAAACTGACCGACCTTCCCGGCGTGGCGCAAGCCACCGTCGTGCTGCGCGCCGATTACGGGCTGGATCGGCTCGTCGCCTTTCTGGTCGCCCACCCTGGGGCCGAACTTGACGTCGCAGTGTTGCGCGCGGCGTTGCGCGCCCAGCTTCCCAGCTACATGGTCCCCGCCCATTACGAACGGGTGGCCAGCCTGCCCCGGATGACCTCGGGCAAGGCTGACCGCAAGACGTTGCAAACGGTCACGCTGACGGAAGACAACGGCGCCGCCGAACAGGACGAGCCGCGCAGCGCGACCGAAGCCGCCCTGCTGAGCGCCGCCCGCCGGGTCTTCCCCGGTCAGAGCATTCCGTTGGAAGGCGATTTCTTCCTGGATCTCGGTGGCCACTCGCTGTTGGCGGCGCGCTTCGTGTCAGCGGTGCGGGAAAGCGCTGAGCTAGGCGTCCTGACCTTGCAGGACGTCTACGGCGCCCGCACCCTGCGCGCGATGGCCGAGCGTCTGGAGGCCAAGGCTCCGCGCGGAGCGGGCGGCAAGGCCGCCGCGCCACCGGATTTGTCCTTCACCCCGCCGCCCCTGATGCGGCGCTTCCTCTGCGGTTTGGCGCAGGCGGTGGCGCTGCCCTTCATCCTGGCGCTGATGACGGCGCAATGGTTGGGCGTGTTTGTCAGCTACATGCTGCTGTCGGGCGAAGACGCCACGATGTTCCAAGAGGTTGGAACCTTGCTGGGCGTCTACGCCGTCATCAACATCGCCACTCTGGTCATCGCCATCGCCGCCAAATGGTTGGTGATCGGGCGAACCAAACCGGGCCGCTACCCTCTGTGGGGCGTTTATTATTACCGCTGGTGGCTGGCGCAACGCTTCATCAGTCTGGTCCATCTGAAATGGTTCCAGGGATCGCCGGTGATGCGCGTCTTCCTGCGCGCGCTGGGCGCCAAGGTTGGCGACGCGGCGTTGATCGGTGAAATCGAGTCCGGGGCGCTGGATTTGGTCAGCATCGGGTATGGCGCCGCCATCGGCAGCAAGGTCAAGCTGGCCAACGCCGAGGTCATCGGCAATGAGCTGGTGATCGGCTCCATCGACATTGGCGCGGACGCCTACATCGGCACCTCCTGCGTCATCGGGCATGGCGCGGTGATTGGCGAAGGAACCGAACTCGCCGATCTGACCGCGCTGCCCGCCGGGGTAGAAACCGGCGCTTACGAAAAATGGGACGGCTCGCCCGCCCGCAAGGTCGGCGCGGTGGACCGCGAGGCGTTGCCGGAGGAGGCGACCGCCGGGCCGCTGCGCAAGGCGGCGCAGGCGGTGATCTACGCGCTGGCCCTGCTGGCCCTGCCACCCATCGCCTTGATCCCGATCTATCCGGCCTTCTATCTGTTCGACCGGCTCGACGCCATGATGGGCGGGCTGTTCAGGGTCAATTACCTCTATTACGTCCCGGCCATCGCGTGGCCGACGGCGATGGCTCTGGTCGGCGTCACCGTCTTCCTGATCGCCGGGGTGCGCTGGGTGCTGTTGCCGCGCGTCCAGGCCGGAACCTATTCGGTCCACAGTTGGTTCTACGTCCGCAAATGGATCGTCGCCCTGTCCACCGAAGTGATGCTGGAAACCCTCAGCTCCCTCTACGCCACCGTCTACATGCGGGCGTGGTATCGGCTGATGGGCGCCAAGATCGGGCGCGACGCCGAGATCTCGACCAACCTCGCCGGGCGCTATGATCTGGTGGACATCGGCGAGAAATGCTTCATCGCCGACGAGGTGGTGTTGGGCGACGAGGACATCCGGCGCGGCTGGATGGAACTGAAGCCGGTCAAGACCGAGGCGCGCGTCTTCGTCGGCAACGACGCCGTGGTGCCGCCGGGCGCGGTCATTCCGACCGGCTGCCTGATCGGCATCAAATCGAAGCCGCCGACCAACGACCAGATGCAGCCGAACGACACTTGGTTCGGCAGCCCGCCGATCAAGCTGCCGGTGCGCCAGAAGTTCGACAACATCTCGTCCAATTGGACCTTTGAGCCGTCACGCGCCCGCCGTCTGGGCCGCGCCCTGTTCGAGGCGTTCAGCCTGTCGATGCCGACGATGCTGTTCATCACCTTCGGCACCTTCGCGGTGGAACTGTTCGCCCCGGCCATCATCGACGGGCGTTACGGTGATTTCCTGTGGCAGTTCATCGGCGTCAGCGTCGCCATTCCCTCAGCGATGGTGTTGATGGTCGTGCTGGTCAAATGGGCGCTGATGGGCCGCTACACCCCGACCATGAAGCCGATGTGGTCCTGGTGGGCGATGCGGACCGAAGCGGTGGCTGTGCTCTATTGGGGGTTGGCGGGCAAGGTGCTGCTCGACCATCTGCGCGGCACGCCGATGCTGCCCTGGGTGCTGTGGCTGTTTGGCACGAAGTTCGGCCAGGGCGTCTTCATGGACACCACCGACATCACCGAGTTCGATTGCGTGTCGGTCGGCGATTACGCGGCGGTGAACGCGCTGTCGGCCTTGCAAACCCATCTGTACGAGGATCGGGTGATGAAGGTTGGCCGCGTGTCGGTCGCCCAAGGCGTCACCGTCGGAGCCGGGGCCACGGTGCTCTACGACACCCACATCGGCGAATTCGCCCGGCTGGGTCCGTTGACGCTGGTGATGAAGGGCGAGGACATCCCCGCCCACACCGAATGGGTCGGCGCCCCCGCCGAACCGGCGGAACAGGCTCCGTTCGCAGCCTCGGGCGGTCTGAAGGCGGCGGCGTAAGCGGTCGGCCGGTCAAGCCGCGACCAATCAAGGGCTGCGCTTCGGCGCGGCCCTTTTTGTTGGGCGCTATTGCCGCAACCGCCCCGGCGCGTCCGCCTTATCGTTGTGTCGTCCCCCCAGCGGTGTATAAGGGGGGCCGAGCGCGGCCCCGCCCCTTTTCGCGCGCCGGGGATCGATCCGGCGGGCCAGGGAAGCGGCGGGCAGCACACGGATATTGCCGAAGGAACGCCCCATGCCCGACGACATCGCCTCAGCCAACGGAGCCGCTGGCCTGTTTCCGCTCGCCAAGGACGAAACGACCTACCGCAAGCTGTCTTCCGACCATGTGTCCGTCGTCGACTTCGACGGCGAGCAGGTTCTGAAGGTGGAGCCGGAAGGTCTGCGTCTGCTGGCCGAGGCGGCCTTCGCCGACATCAACCATCTGCTGCGCCCCGGCCATCTGGCCCAGTTGGCGACGATTCTGAAGGATGACGAGGCCTCGGCCAACGACAAGTTCGTGGCGCTCGACCTTCTCAAGAACGCCAACATCGCCGCCGCCGGGACGCTGCCGATGTGCCAGGACACCGGCACCGCCATCATCATGGGCAAGAAGGGCCGCCGCGTTTGGACCAAGGGCGGCGACGAGGCCGCGCTGTCCGAAGGCGCCCGCGACGCCTATCTGAAGCGCAACCTGCGCTACAGCCAGCTCGCGCCCATCTCGATGTATGAGGAAAAGAACACCCGCAACAACCTGCCCGCCCAGATCGACATTTATTCGGAGGGCGAGGATTATTACAAATTCCTGTTCATGGCCAAGGGCGGCGGGTCGGCCAACAAGACCTTCCTGCATCAGGCCACCCCGTCGGTGCTGGCTCCCGACCGTTTGCTGAAGTTCCTGGAAGACAAGATCCGCTATCTCGGCACCTCGGCCTGCCCGCCCTACCATCTGGCCATCGTCATCGGCGGCCTGTCGGCGGAACAGAATCTGAAGACGGTCAAGCTGGCCTCCGCCCGTTATCTGGACGGTCTGCCGACCAGCGGCGGTGAAGACGCCCACGCCTTCCGCGATCTGGCGATGGAGGCCGAAGTTCACAAGCTGACCCAGAACATGGGCATCGGCGCCCAGTTCGGCGGCAAGTATTTCTGCCACGACGTCCGCGTCATCCGCCTGCCCCGCCATGGCGCCTCGCTGCCCATCGGGGTTGGCGTCTCCTGCTCGGCGGATCGTCAGGCGGTCGGCAAGATCACCAAGGACGGCATCTTCCTGGAGCAGTTGGAAACCGATCCGGCCCAGTATCTGCCGGAGATCGGCGACGAGCATCTGTCCGACGATGTGGTCAAGATCGACCTGAACCAGCCGATGGCCGACATCCGCGCCACGCTGTCCCAGCACCCGATCCGCACCCGCTTGTCACTGACCGGATCGTTGATCGTCGCCCGCGATCTGGCGCACTCCAAGCTGCGCGCTCGTCTGGACGCGGGCGAGCCTCTGCCGGATTACTTCAAGAACCACCCGATCTATTACGCCGGCCCGGCCAAGACGCCGGAAGGCTACGCCTCAGGCTCCTTCGGGCCGACCACGGCGGGGCGGATGGACAGCTTCGTCGATCAGTTCCAGGCGGCGGGCGGCTCCATGGTCATGCTGGCCAAGGGCAACCGCAGCCCCGAAGTGACGGCGGCTTGCAAGGCGCATGGCGGCTTCTATCTCGGCTCCATCGGCGGCGCCGCCGCCCGTCTGGCGCAGGACTGCATCAAGAAGGTCGAGTGCGTCGAGTATCCCGAACTGGGCATGGAAGCCATCTGGCGCATCGAGGTCGAGGATTTCCCGGCCTTCATCATCGTCGATGACAAGGGCAATGATTTCTTCAAGGAATTGAAGCTCGCGTAAGGCCGACTTGCCGTTCCTCGCGTCCTGCGCCTATCATGGCCGGGACGCGAGGGAGGCTTTCGGCATGGACGGCATACAGGACCGACCGGCGCAAAAACGCCCGGTGACGGTGTTGCTGGACGAGGATCTGGTCCGCCGCGCGGAATCCCTGACCGGCAACCTGTCGGATCGGGTGGAGAAGCTGTTGACCGACTATGTCACCCAGGAGGAGCGCGACCGCGACGAGCGGGACCGTCGGCTCGACGCCGTTATCGCCACCTGGAACGAGTTCGACGCGATTCATGGCTCCTTCGCTGACCAGTATCTCGACGATCTCTGATGTCCCAATTTGATGTTCATCGGACCAAGGGCGGTCAACGGTCGATCATACCTTATGTCGTCATCGTTCAGTCTCACCGCTTCGATCATTTCCATCGGCGCTTTGTTGTTCCTCTGGTTGACAAGAGCGCCAATCCTCCGGTTGAGGCTGCTTTAAATCCGGTGTTCATCATTGAAAACCGCGCCGTGGTTTTGCACACGCTTCAGAGCTTGTCCATTCCCTCCCATCTCGGCGAGACGGTCTGTTCGCTCGCAGACGACGGCGACCGCATCATTGCGGCGCTCGATTTGTTGATTTCTCGCGCCTGGGGATAAACCACCCGTGACACCCGCCCAAATTCAAGACCGCATCCTCTTCCGTGACGGTCTGATGCTCATCATCGACAAGCCCGCCGGGTTGCCGGTCCACGCCGGGCCAGCGGGCGGTCCCAATCTGGAACGGCATTTCGACGCCCTGCGTTTTGGCTTCCCCAAGGCCCCGTCGCTGGCCCACCGGCTGGACCGCGACACCTCGGGCTGTTTGATCCTCGGTCGCCACGCCAAGGCGCTGCGCAAGATCGGCATCCTGTTCCAGGACGGCAAGGTGGACAAAACCTATTGGGCGGTGGTCGCCGGATCGCCCCCGGCGGAGTCCGGGCGGATCGAGTTGACGCTGTCCAAGGTCTCGAACAAGACCGGCGGCTGGCGGATGGTCGGCGGGCTGCCCGACGGGCAAACCGCGATCACCGATTATGTGGTCAAGGGCCGGGCCAACGGCAGAACGTGGCTGGAATTGACCCCGCACACCGGGCGAACCCACCAGATCCGCGTGCATTGCGCCTCCATCGGCTGTCCGCTGCTGGGCGATCCGCAATATGGCGGGCCGGAGGGGCATCCGCTGCATCTGCATTCGCGCGCGATCTCCCTGCCGCTTTACCCCAAGCGCGAGCCGGTCGGCGCCGTCGCCCCGATTCCCGCCCACATGCGGGCGGCGCTGGCCGCTTGCGGGTTTGCCGAAGACCCGATTCACGGGTAGGCTTCCCCATCGCTGCGTCGCAGCATGACGATTCCGAGGACGCGCATGATCCCCATTGGCGCCACCACCGCCCGTTGGATGACCTTGCGCTACGGCGTCGCCCTGGCGTTGATCGCGCTGGGCACGCTGGCCGGTTTCGTGATGACCGAGCGGGTGATCGGCCAGCATGAACGGATGCTGGAGGTGGTCAACGTCTCGGGCCGCCAGCGCATGCTGTCGCAACGCACCGCCCTGCTGGTTGAACAGCTCAAGCACAACCCCGACGCCTATTCCCGCGCCGATCTGGGCCGCCAGTTGGCTGAGGCGACCGACATGTTCGAGGCGGCGCACCGGCGCTTGAGCGGGCGGGCCGGTCCCGCCGGCGGCCCGGCCCTGGGGCCGCCGCCCAAGGATTTGTTTTTCGGCGGCTCCGATCCTCTCGACCCGCTGGTGAGCCGCCACATCGCCGCCCTGCGTGCCGTCATCGCCGCCGCCCCCAGCGGTTTGCCCCCCGGCATGGCCGATGCCGATTACGTGACCACCCAAGCCTTGGGGCCGCTGCTTGATCGGTTGGAGGTCATGGTCGCGCTCTATCAGGAAGAGGGCGAGGCGGGCTTTCACTCCCTGCACCGGATGGGGTTGGCGGCGCTGATCCTGACGCTGCTGACGCTGCTGTTCGAGGCGCTGGTCATCTTCCGCCCGATGACCCGCCATGTGCGCGACCAGTTCACCGAAATCGCCCGGATGACCGACGCCATCGAGCGGGCCAACGCCACGCTGGAGCAGCAGGTGCGCGAACGCACCGCCGAGTTGCACGCCGCCAAAAACGCGGCAGAGCAGGCCCACCGCGCCAAATCGCGCTTCCTCGCCCACGCCAGCCACGATCTGCACCAACCCTTGCAGGCCATCGGCATGTTCACCGGCATGCTGGAGCGTCAGAGCCAGACCGCCAAGGCGATGGCGATGCTGACCGATCTGAAGGCGGCCCAGCGGTCGATGCGCGACCTGCTGAACGCGATTTTGGAAATCTCCAAGCTGGAATCCGGCGTGATCTTGCCCAAACCCGCCGACGTCCCGCTCTCCCCCCTGCTCGACCAGTTGGAAGCGGAGTTCGCGGGGCAGGCGGACGCCAAGGGGCTGCGCCTGCGCGCCGTGCCGACCGACGTGGTGGTTCACAGCGACCCGGCCTTGTTGGAACGCATCATCCGCAACCTGATCGCCAACGCCATCCGCTACACCGAACAGGGCGGCGTTCTGGTCGGTTGCCGCCGTCGCGGCGGCGCGCTGTGGATCGAGGTTTACGACACCGGGCGCGGCATCGCCGAAACCGACCGTCGCCGCATCTTCGAGGAGTTCGTCCAGCTCGACCGCCCCGACCGCGACCGCAGCGAGGGAATCGGCTTGGGCCTGGCGATTGTCGAGCGCCTGGCCCGGTTGCTCGGCCATCCGGTGGCGGTGCGTTCGGTCGAAGGCAAAGGCGCCGTCTTTTCCGTCCAAGCGCCGGAGGTCACGCCTCGTCGGGACGAGCCACCGGCAAGCGGACGCTGACGGTCGTTCCCTCCCCCTCCCGGCTGCGCACGTCCAACGTGCCGTGCAGCAGTTCGACGAAGGAGCGCACCAGCGGCAGGCCAAGGCCGGTGCCGCCCGCCCGGCGGGACAATTGGCTGTCCACCTGCCCGAAGGGCTGCAAGGCGATGGCGATGCCCTCGGCGTTCATGCCGATGCCGGTGTCGGCCACCTCGATCAAAATGCGGTCATGGTCGGGCCGCACCCGCAGCGACACCTGACCTCCAGAGCCAGTGAATTTGACGGCGTTGGACAGCAGATTCAGCAAAATCTGCTTCACCCGCACCGGATCGCCCAGCATCAACGGCGTGTCGTCGGCCACCGAATCAAGCAGGGTGATGCCGCCCTCCTCCGCCCGCTCGGCGATCAGCAGCAACGAGCTGTCCACCGCGTCGCGGACGTTCATCGGCTGGGGGTACAGGTCCAGCTTGCCCGCCTCGATCTTGGCAACGTCGAGAATGTCGTTGATGACCGCCAGCAAATGCTGGCCGGATTTGCCGATCACCCCGGCGTAATGCAGATATTTCGGGTGGCCAATCGGCCCGACGATCTCGCTTTCCATCATCGAGGAAAAGCCGATGATCGCGTTCAACGGCGTGCGCAGCTCATGGCTCATGTTGGCCAGAAATTCGCTTTTGGCCCGGTTGGCCAGTTCGGCCTGTTCCTTGGCCTGGATCAGCGCCTGTTCAGCCCGGCGGCGCTCCTGCACCTCCTGCATCAGGGCGCGGGTGCGTTCGGCCACCCGCATCTCCAACTCGTCGCGGGCGTGGCGCAGCGCCAGTTCGGCGCGTTTGCGGCGGGTGATGTCCTGGCCGACGCAGATGATCGCCGGGGCGACCCCCTCGGTTTCCGGCAGACGGTTCATGTTCCACAGCAGCACCCGCTCGCCCACCCCGGCGCGGTCATGCTGCACCTGTTCGAAATTGCGAACCTCCTGCCCTTCCCCAGCGATGGCGAGTTGCGCGGCGAACACCCCGCCGGGCCGCTCCCCGACCACCTCCATCCAGGACCGCCCGATGGCGCTGTCGGGATTCAGACCGAAGGCGCGTTCGGCCTCGCGGTTGGCCTCCTGCACGCGGCCATCCTGGCCCAGAACCAAAATGATGCTGGCCGCCGTTTGCACCAGAGAGCGGAATCGCGCTTCGCTGGCCCGCAGCCCGGCGTCGCGCGGCTTGTGGGGGTCCAGAGCGGAGCGGGCCTCCAACGCGGCGATGCGCCGTTCGAGACGACGGATCGTCTCCTCTGGCGTCTCGCTGGACGTCTGGGAAGCGCGGTCGGCGGATTGACTGTGCGGAGGCGAGGCCGCGCGCTTCATCCCTTCAGCCCCTACAAGCCCATCCCGTCACGCAGTCTGCGACCAAACGACACACCGACGCAAGCGCCCATCGGCCTCGGAAGGCCCCCGTCAGGCCGCCTCATGCTCCGTCTGCATCATGTCGCCCAGCTTGGTCAGGAGGAAATCCAAATCCTCCGGCGCCAAATCCTCATACTGGGTCAGAATGCGTTCGATCAGGCGGCGGCGATGACGCTCCCGGTCGCCGGGTTCGCCGTCGTAAGGGGTCTCGCGCAGCACGTCGATGGCGATGCGGCAGGCGGGCAGCAGGGCCGACGGCAGTTTCGCCTTGTCGTACAGGGATTTCAGCCCCAACCGCCCGGCGTCATGGATCAGCAGCCGCGCGTTGGTCATCGGCACATTCGCCATCTGCGAGATCGCGTGCTCGAAAAACGCGATGTCGCCGGTGCACAGCGAGCGGACCAGCAACGACGGCGTCAGGCGTCCGGTGCGCGCCAGTTGGGCGACCAGCCGCTCCAACGCGCTTTCGTCATTCTCGCCGCTGAACAGCGCCACGGTGGCGCGCTCGCGGCTTTGAAGGATCAACTCGGACGCGACCTTGGCCGGAAGTTCATGATGCGACACCAAATGTTGGCGCAGCTTTTCCGACACCACCGCCACCAGCCGTTCGGCGATGGTGATCGGCAATTTGCCCCGGTGGACCAGCGGATCCTGCACGGCTTCGCTGGCGCCAAAACGGTCGATCACCTTCCCCAGCGTCTGTTCGCCCAGTTCCGCCCCTTCGTTGGCGACCAGCGCCGCCACGGCCTTTTCCGACCCGGTTTCCACCAGCGCGTCGGCGACGGCGGCGGGAACGTTCGGGCGTTGGGCGATGGCCAAACTTTTGGAGTCGGCGCCCGACCGCAAGATCTCGATCAAATCGGCGCTGGTCAGCACGGTGGACACGCTGAGCAGCGGAATCGCCACCGCCTCCACATCCCGCGCCATGGTCAGGGCGACGTCGCGCGGCAGGGCCGGGTTGGATTTCAGATTCTCGGCCAAGGTCTGGCGGACGCTGACCACCGCGTCGTTCACCATCACCCGGATGATGTCTTCCGCCAGTTTTCGTTCGCTGGCGGACAGTTCCGCGCCGCCGAATTGGCGGGCGATCTTGGCGGCAAGATCGGTCCGGCTGTTGGGCGACGGGTCCGACAACAGTCGAACGACGTCGGCTTGGGTCAAATGCTCGGTCATGGGTCGCGGACCCTTCCTGCCCTGGTCTGCCCCCTTATGGCCGGGAGCACTTCCTCACGTTAAAGGATGTGACGAAACTGTTGAACCTTCATTAACGAAGAAGGCGGGACGGATCGGCGGAGATTGTCAAACCACCCCCCTCGTCCTCCACAAACCGGGGCGGTTCTGGAAGAATTGAGCGACGGCGGCGGGTTCCACGCGCCAGCATCTCCACCTCGGCAATCTGCTCCTCCACCGAGATGGGGCATTGGGAGGCGACCTCCAACCCCCGATCCTCATAAACATAGGCGTCGGGATGTTGGTTGGCCCAGCGACCTATCGCCGCGTCCCGCTCACGCAACAGGCGGATGATCTGGGGGCGGAACAGGCGGACCAGCCCGGTGATCCAGCGGTTGGTCGGCCAGGAGGGGCGGGCGTGATCGACGATGAAGGAATCGAGCATGGCCACCACATCGTCCGCCGCGTACCAGGTTTCGCCCGTGACCCAGCGGTTGGTGGTGAACAGCCGCACCGGCTGCCCGGCCACGTCCATGGCGACGCCGATCAAATGGGACAGCGCATCGTTGTCGTTGTCGGGCGGGGCGTAGTCCGGCAGCGGGGCCGGACGGATTCCCGAGGGCATGCCGTGGGGACGCAGGAAGCTGTGGAAATGGCCATGCTCACCCTTGGGCCGTTCGTCTTCGGGGTGACAATGGTAATAATATTGCGCGTGATGCTCGGCGTCATACACGTCGCCCGGCGGGTAGTGGCGCCACTCATAGAGCGTGCCATGCCCACGCAGCAATTCGCCGACCACGGTGTCGCCGGTCTTGGCCAGCACCCGCTGGCAGACCCGAACCTCCCGACCGGCCTCGGCCATCGCCTCCAATTCCTCGCGGGGAAGTCCCGAAAGTTCCGTCATCAACGCCCGTCCGCCACCTCGCGATCAACCCTATTACGCACGCGGATATGCAGCCCTGGCAAGGTTTTTCCGCGCGGCCCAGCGGTTACGGGATGGCGGCGCGCCCATTGCGCAGCGTCCAACTCACCAGCGCGCCGCTGATCTGACCCAACGCCACGTCATAGGCGGCGATCACGTCGGTGAAATCCCGCCCACGGACGGGAACCACCGCGTCAAAGGTTTCCCCCGCTTCGATGGTCCGGCGCGGCATCGCCACCAGCTTGGCCGACAGCCGGACATGCACGCGGTCCGGGCTGGTCGCGCCCGGCGTCGCGTATTCGGCCTGGAAGTCGCGCAACTCCGATTTCAGCACAAGGTCGGAGCGCAGCCCCATGGTGTCGCGTCCGACCGACAGGATCCGCCCGCTGTCCTCAAAGGACTGGACAATGACCCCCTGCACCATGTTCGGCGCCCGGTCGGCCCACGACACGTCGGCGAAATAATCCAACGTGGTTGGCGTGCGCGACAGGGCGATGCGCGGCGTGTCGACGCCCGCCGCCGACGACGGCGTTTCGACCAGCAATTGCCATGTCACCGTCGGCGCCCCAGCCTCGACCACGGCGCGCGGCGTCAGGGTGTAGAGCTTGGGCGCGGTGGGGTTGATGATCGTCGAGCAGGCCGTCAGCCCCAACAGCGCCAGACCAAGCCCCACCAGGGACGCCAACCGCCCCATCATCCGTGTTCGACCGTTCATTTGCCCCGCACCTCCACACCCTGCCGGGTTCCGCCAAACAGGAAGTTCGACGGGTCATTTTCAATCCGTGTGACCACCCGCGACAACTGACCCGACAGGTCGCGCAACTGGGCGATCAACAAACTCAAGTCATACAGCCCCGTCGCCGTGAAGTCGCGCATTGGCGCGCGGTTTTCGCCCAAAAGGGCGGTCAGCTCGGTCGACGTGCGCTTGAGCGACTGAATCAGGTCGCGGCTGTCTCCGGTCAATTGCTTGGCGCTGTTGTTGACGGTGGCCAGCGTGTCGCGCGCCTGGATGATCGTTTGATCCAGATGCGGGCCGACCGGCTCCAGCCCCTTCAACGTGTCC
Source organism: Azospirillum cavernae (assembly GCF_003590795.1). Lineage (GTDB taxonomy): Bacteria > Pseudomonadota > Alphaproteobacteria > Azospirillales > Azospirillaceae > Azospirillum > Azospirillum cavernae. The sequence goes on along the minus strand of NZ_QYUL01000002.1, from coordinate 552,834 downwards.
CGCGCCTGCGCCATCGTGCCGTCCAGCCCCGCCGTGGCGCGGGCCAGATCGCCGCTGATGCGGCTGACGTTGGCCAGAATGTCGGTCATCGCCTTTTGATTGTCGGCGTTCATCATATCGCCCAAACGGGCGATCAGTTCCGACGCCCGGCTGACCAGTTGCGGCGCGCTGTCCACCACCGCCGACAAAGAGGAGGTTTTCGAGGGGATCACTGGAATCCCATCCGGCGCGGTCGCCTTCAACCGTTCCGCCCCCTCCGTCCCGCCGGAAATCTGCACATAGGCGCCGCCGGTGATGCCCTGCATTTCCAGCGACGCGATGGAGTCGGCCATGATCGGCGTGTCGTTCTGCACCTGAATGGTGACGCGCACGCGGGTGACATTGTCGGGATCGAGCCGGATGTCGCCCACCGTCCCCACCGGCACGCCGCGATAGCGCACCGGGCTGCCGGGTTGCAGGCCCGTGACCGAGCCGGTGAAATACACCCGGTAGGGCTGGCGGGTTTCTTCCAACTGGACCTTGGCGATCCAGACAGAGAAGCCCAACAGACCGGCGATCAGGACCAGCACGAAGCTGCCGACCAGAATGTAGCTGGCGCGCGTTTCCATGGCTTGCCTCAATCCGTCGCGTGGCGCGCGGCGCGGCCACGCGGTCCGTGAAAATAATCGTGAATCCAGGGGTGTGGGTCGGCCAGATGCTGCTCCAGCGTGCCCACCCGAATTTTCTTGTCCACCAGCACCGCGATGCGGTCGCAGATGGTCACGAGGCTGTCCAGATCATGCGTCACCATGAAAACCGTCAGCCCCAGACTGCGTTGAAGGTCGCGAATCAGCGTGTCGAAGGCCCCCGCCCCGATGGGATCCAGCCCGGCGGTCGGCTCGTCCAAAAACAGGATGGCGGGGTCGAGCGCCAGGGCGCGGGCCAGCGCCGCCCGCTTGACCATGCCGCCGGACAGTTGCGAGGGCTGCTTGGCCCCGGCGTCCGGCGGCAACCCGGCAATGGCGATCTTCACCCGCGCGACCTCGCCAATCAGCGACAGAGGCAGATCGGTGTGCTCCTTCAACGGCAGCATGATGTTTTCCGCCACCGTCATCGAGCTGAACAGCGCGCCGTTCTGGAACAGCACGCCGGTGCGCGCCTGGAGCGCGGCGCGCTCGTCCCGCGACAAATCGGCGGTGTCGTGCCCCAAAAGCTCGATCCGCCCGGCGGCGGGCTTTATCAGGCCAAGGATTTCCTTCAGCAGCACCGATTTTCCGGAGCCGGAGCCGCCGACGACGCCCAGCACCTCGCCCGCCTGAACGTCGAGATCAAGCCCGTCATGGACGGTCTGCGTGCCGAATCGGGTGACGAGGTCCCGCACCCGGATGACGGGCCGGATGACGGGTTGCGCGGTCGTCGGCAGGTCGGGGGCGACTGTTTCGCTCATCACACGCCCAACACCGAAAACAGCACGGAGAACAGCGCGTCGATGACGATCACCAGAAAGATCCCCTCGACGACGGATTTGGTGGTCAGGGTTCCGACGCTTTCGGCGCTGCCCGACACCTTCAGCCCCTCGTAACAGCCGACCATGGCGATGACCAGGGCGAAGACCGGCGCCTTTATCAACCCGGCCATCACCGTTCCGATGCCGACCGCCGTGTGAAGTTGCAGGATGAACTGACCAAAGGTGATGTTGAGAGTCGCGTAGCTCATCACCGCGCCGCCAAACAGCCCCATGATGTCGGCGTAAAAGGCCAACAGCGGCAGGCTGACCATCAGGGCGATGGCGCGCGGCACCACCAGCAATTCGATGGGATCCAGCCCCATGGTGCCGATCGCGTCCACCTCTTGGTTGACCTTCATCGTGCCGATCTGCGCGGTGAAGGCGGAGCCGGAGCGTCCGGCGACGATGATCGCCGTCATCAAAATGCCGATCTCGCGCAGAACCGACACCCCCAGCAGATTGACGACGTACAGCTCCGCCCCGAAGCGCTTCAACTGGTCGGCCCCTTGGAAGGCCAGGACCACGCCGATCAAGAAGGACAGCAGCCCGAGAATCGGCAGCGCGTTCAAGCCGGTCTGTTGGATGTGGTAGAACACGGACGTCACGCGCAGCCGCGACGGGTGGAGCAGCAGCCGGGCGAAGGTGATGGTGACAAGGCCGAGAAAGCCAATGAGATCCAGCGCCTCTTTTCCCGCCGCGATGGAGTCCTCGCCGATTCCGGCGATCATGTCGATGATCGGGTGATGGCTCGGCGCGACGATCTTGACCGCCGCCTTGCCCGCCCCGCGCACCGCGTCGATCAAGGCGGCGTGCTCGGGCCGGGCGTCCAGGACCGTCACCTTGCGGCCTTCCGCCGTCAGCCGGTCGGCCAGCCCCATCAACAGGCACGCCCCCACGGTGTCGAGCGCCTCAAGCCCGGCAAGGCCAAAGCGCACGGCGCTCGCCGATTTGGCAAGCTGGATCGCGTCCAGCGCGGCGGTGGCCGCGTCGGCGGCGTCCAACGTCCAGCGTCCGCCCGCGTCCAGGCGCCACGCCCCCTCGCCGGTCGCCCCGTCGCTCCCCGCATCGCCTTGCCGCGACTTGATCCACACCCGTTCCGCCACCACGCCGCGCACCCGCTCCGCCCCTGTGTCACACTTGCGGGCTAGACGGTGGCGATGCGGACGCGGCGGGTCAACCCCGCAGCGCATGCATAGGCCCGATGGCTGCGCCCCACCCCCTGCGGCGCAACGCCTGTTTGCGCGCGTTCATCCCGCCCGATAGAGTGCGTCGTTGGTCGGCGTCGCGCCACGCTCTTGGACGGACCTTTCCCCATGGATTTGAAAACCCACATTCGCGGCATCCCGGATTTCCCGAAGCCGGGCATCCTGTTTTACGACGTGTCGCCGCTGCTGGCCCATGGTCCGGCCTGGAAAGCCGCCATCGACCAACTGGCCGAGGCGATCCGCCCGCACAAGCCCGATCTGCTGGTCGGCATCGAGTCGCGCGGCTTCCTGGTCGCCGCGCCGCTGGCCCTGGCGCTGGGCATCGGCTTCGTCATGGTGCGCAAGCACGGCAAGCTGCCGGGCGACAAGGTGAAGCATTCCTATGATCTGGAATATGGCACCGACACCATCGAGGTGCAGGCCGACGCGGTGACGCCGGGGCAGCGCGTGGTGATGCTGGACGATCTTCTGGCGACCGGCGGCACGATGGCCGCCGCGATCAGCCTGCTGCGTCAGGTCGGCGCCGACGTCCGCGCCGCCGCCTTCCTGGTGGAACTGACCTTCCTGAACGGGCGCGACAAGCTGGACGTCCCCAGCGTCTCGCTGATGGCCTACGACGAGTAACCCTGTTTGGGTTAAGGCCGCAACGCCACCACCTCCGCCTCCCGCCGCAAAACCGGGCGAGGGGCGGGTGCGGCCTCCTCCTTGCCCAGAACCAGGGTGAGGTAGCGCATGCAACTGACCCGCAGGAACGAGGCGAGATTCGGCACCTCGCCGCGCGCCTCGACGATCTCGTCATACAGCTTGGCGATCAATTGATTGACCGTCATGCCGTCGCGCGCGGCGATGTCGGCCAGCACGTCCCAGAACAGATTCTCCAGGCGAATGCTGGTCACGACCCCGTGGATGCGCACCGAGCGCGACCGGCATTCGTAGAGAATCGGATCAGCCTTGACGTAGATCTCGCACATGCGCCGCTCTCCTTCGTCCCGGCTTTGGTCCGACCTTTGGTTTATTCGGCGTCCAGCGCCGTGAGGAACAGCGCCAGCCACGCCGGGTGCGCCGGCCAGGCCGGGGCCGTCACCAGTTTACCGTCCGCCACGGCGGAATCGAGCGGGATGTCGGCGTACTCGCCGCCCGCCAACTCGACCTCCGGCTTGCAGGCCGGATAGGCCGACACCCGGCGACCCTTCAGCACGCCCGCCGCCGCGAGAAGCTGCGCGCCATGGCAAACCGCCGCCACCGGCTTGTCTTGCGCGAAGAAGGCCTGGACCAGCGCGATGACGTCGGCGTTCAGCCGCAAATACTCCGGCGCCCGCCCGCCGGGAATGACCAGCCCGTCGTACCCAGCGGCGCTGACCGACTCGAACGAGGCGTTGAGGGTGAAATTGTGGCCGCGCTTTTCGCTGTAGGTCTGATCGCCTTCGAAATCATGGATGGCGGTGGCGATGCGGTCGCCCGCGTGCTTGCCCGGACACACCGCGTGGACGGTGTGGCCGACCATGGCGAGCGCCTGGAACGGCACCATCGTCTCGTAATCCTCGGCGTAATCCCCAACGATCATCAGGATCTTCTTCGCGGCCATGGAACCCTCCCGTATCTGCGCATTGGATTGCGGAGCCGATCATCCGGCAGAGCGACTATCCCACCGCCCCCGCACGGGTGGGTAACAATGGGCTACTCGCAACGGGAAAATCTTGCCGTCGCCCTGAGATTCTTGCCGGGCGGTCCGGAACAACCGTTGGTTCAAACCGACAGAATCCTTGCAAACACTGGCTTCACCATTCTGGCCCGCTTCCTGCATTCCCTGTGATGTGGATCACTCCGGCGCGGACACGCCGAACCGGGGGCAGGCGAGGAGAGCGGTCATGGTCAGTTTGTCCAGTTTCGGCGATATCGGCGGCATGGCGCAGAGCCTCCAGCAGTCGATCGACGCGGCGGTCAAGCGCGTGCAGCAACAGGCGTCGGGGACCGCCGACACCGGCGCCAAGGGCAAGGTGCAGGAGTATGAACAGTCGGTCGCCAAATCCGCGACCAACACCGCCCCCTTCGCGACCAACATCGGCACGCTCATCAAGGACAACAGCCGCCTGAACGTTTTCAGTTCGCTGGCCTCGAACGATCCCGCCGATTTTTACAAATTCTCGGTCGTCGCCAAGGGCAACGCCACCATCGGCACCGTCGGCGACGCCGGGGTGCGCGTGCAGTTGATGGACCGGCAGGGCAAAGTCGTCGCCGACAGCAACAAAGATTCCGGATCGGCCTACGACGCCTTCAAGAAAATGCAAAAGGGCGAGTTGGAACTGGACAAGGGCGACTACACGGTGCGCGTCGCCCGTGACAAGGACGTGCCGGTGAAAGACGCCAAAAGCTATGGCGTGCAGTTCCGCATGGGCAGCTACAGCAAGGATTACGACACCATCGCCAAACAACCGGCCCAAGGGTCCAACCCCTTCGGCGGCAACACCAAGCTTCAAGGGCTGGCGGCCATGCTGAACGGCGGCAGTTCCTCCACCGCCAGCAGCGCGCTCAGCCTGCTGGGGTCGAGCGGCAGCTATGGCGGGCGCGGCTCGTTGATGAACGCCCTGTTCTAGCCGATGGTTCTGGCCGATGGTTCTGGCCGATGTCTCCGGCTTTCAAACCAGCCGGTCGCGCCCCGTTTCCTTGACCAACAGCACCGCCTGCGTGCGGCTGCCGACGCCCAGCGCCTTCAACACGCCGGTCACATGCGTTTTGACCGTGGACAGGTTCAGCCCCAGCCGCTCGCCAATGTCCTGGTTGGACAAACCCTGAGTCAGCAGATCGAGCACCTCCAACTGGCGGCGGGTCAACCCGTCGAACAGGCTGGGGGGAGCGGCGCGTGACGCCGTGGCGGCGGCGGCGCCCCCCGGCATGCCGAGAACCGGCGGCACATAGGATCCCCCGGCCATCACCAGCCGCAGGATGTTGACCACCAACACGTCGTCGGTCGATTTCGGGATGAAGGCGCGCACCCCGCGCGACAGCACCGCGCGCATTTCATCAGGCGACTCGATCATCGAAAAGACGGCGACCGGCACCGGAGCCACCCGCTTGACCAGCGCCTCAACCTCGTCAAGACCGCCAAGGCCGGGCATCCGCAGATCCATGACGATCAGATCAAAACTGGTTCCCTGGTCGAGAATGGCGCCGACTTGACCAAAGCTGGTGGCGGCAACCACCGTGGCCTGCTCATCCAATTCCCCAACCAAATGGGTCAAGCCGCTGCGGACGATGGAATGATCGTCGGCGATCAGAACCTGCATGAAACGTCCCGAACCAAAAATGCGCGTTGCACCACCATCGTCATACGCTGACGCAACGCTTCACGCCACCCCATTAGCGTGTGGCCATTCGACAAACGGCAAAAGGACGCCGCGCCGCTGACTTTTCCAGCGCCGTATCCCCAAAACAGGACCGGCGCGGCGAAGCCAACGGTGGCGGCGTCCTCCCGTCAGAACCTCACTGCACGCGGATCAGGATCTGCGCGCGACGGTTCGACGGCTCGCGCACGTTCGGCCCGGTGGAGACCATCAACTGGGACTCGCCCTTGCCCTCGATCGAGACCAGGGACGCCGGGGTTCCGCGCGCGATCAAGGCCCGCTTCACCGCCTCGGCCCGGCGCATCGACAGGCGTTGATTGTAGGCGGGCGACCCGGAGGTGTCGGTGTGGCCGATCACCTGAATATTGACCGGACGCTCCTTGCCCGCCGCCGCCGCCGCGTCGCCGATGATCTTGTCCGAGGTCGGGGTGATCGCCGCCTTGTCCCAATCGAAGAACACCTGATACTCCGATTGGGCTTGCGCCATCGGGGCGGGGGCGGTGGCGACCGGCGTCGCCGTCATCGGGCGTTGCGGCGCGCCAAAGCTGTAACGCAGACCAGCCAGAACCGTGTGATTTCGGTATTCGCCCTTCGACGTCACCGGCCCCAACGTGAATTCCGGGTCGAGGGTGGCGAAATAACGGTAATCCAGCGTCACCGCCACCGCGTCGGACACCGCGTAGGACGCGCCGACGATGCCCTGATAGGCGAACACCCAATCCTTGTCGCTCGCCCCGTTCAGGGATTGGCGAACCTGCGCGACGCCCGCGCCAAGGCCGAGGTAAGGGGTGAAGGCCGTGCCGGTCTTGATGTCATACAGCCCGTTGCCCATGAAGGCGATGGAACTGGTCTTGCCGCCCAGGCCACGCAGCGCAGGCGTGCCGCTCTCCGTGTCCTTGATCGCGTTGCGCCACCGCCAGGCGAATTCCAGCTCGGCGCGCAGCCCCGTGGGGGTTCCGTAACCAATCGACACATCGCCAATTCCGCCAGACTTGAACGTCTCCTTCAAGCCCGTCGTCGCCGTCGGGTAGCTGCTGAGATCCGCGTCGCGGGTCCAATTCCCACCAGCGCCGGCGCCCACATAAAAGCCCTCGGTCGCGGCCATGGCGACGGAGGGCAGCGCAGCGGCAAGCGCGGCGCCAAACAAAATACGTCGCATCATCATTCTAATCCTTCCGAGGTTGACAGGGGAGCCAGGCAAAACACCTCAGTCCCCATCGGCCTGTCGGCCCGCAGTGGACGGACGCCATCGCCCCAGCCCAGAACCGCCTCACGACAGCCCATCCCGTAACCAACCGGATCGCCCTGGGTTCCACCGCAAATTCTTGCCGTTGCAACAACCGTCACTCTGTTGCATTTTTGCACGCTTGCTCTTGCCCATGATCCGCCCCTCCGATGGTCGGAACGCCATCAACCACCCAACCAGCGGATCACCATGTCCCTTTCACCCGATGCCGCGCTCCGCCATCCCTTCGACAGCGCCCCGGAACCGGGCTGCGCCCGCGCCGTGGCGCCGGGTGTCCTGTGGATCCGGTTGGCCCTGCCTTTCCAGTTGGACCACATCAACGTCTGGGCGCTGGAGGGCGGGGAGCGGGGCTGGACGCTGGTGGACACCGGCCTGGGCGACGCCCGCACCCGCGACTCGTGGGAGGGGCTGTTCACCGGCGCGCTGGAAAACCGCCCGGTGGAGCGGATCATCGCCACCCATTTCCATCCCGATCACATCGGCTTGGCGGGATGGTTGGTGGAGCGCACCGGCGCGTCCTTCGCCGCGTCCCTCACCGAATGGCTGTTCGCCCGCATGCTGTCCGCTGGCAACAGCCCGGCGATGGACAGGGCGGTCGAGCGCTTTTACCAGCGCAGCGGTCTGGAGGGCGAGGTTCTGGCCGCCGTGCTTGGCCGCAAAAGCGCTTACCCGCGCGGCGTGCCCAGCGTTCCGGCGGTGTTGACCCGCTTGCGGGCGGGCGATGATCTGACGATTGGCGACTCGACGTGGCGGGTGATCGGCGGCGGCGGCCACACCGCCGAGCCTGTGTGTCTGCACGACGCGGCGCGCGGCCTGCTGATCCCCGGCGATCAAATTTTGCCGCGCATCAGCCCGAACATCAGCGTCTGGCCGACCGAGCCGGACGCCGACCCGCTGACCGACTATCTGACGAGTTTGGAAGCGTGGTCCGCCCTGCCCCCGGACACCCTGGTCCTGCCCTCGCACGGCCTGCCCTTTTACGGGCTGCACGCCCGAGCGGCGGAGTTGCACGCCCATCATGGCGCGCGGTTGGCGGAAATCACCCTGCAATGCGCCAGCCCGCAAACCGCCGCGATGGTGACGCGCACCCTGTTCAAGCGCCCGCTCGACCCGCATCAGATGGTGTTCGCCATGGGTGAGGCCATTGCCCACCTCAACCACCTGATCCGTCGCGGCGCGCTGGAGCGCCACGACGGGCCGGACGGCGTCGATCTCTACCAGCGACGGGCTTAGGCCTCCGTCGCGATCTCGAATTGCTGGTTGTCGAGCAACGCCATGACCGACAGGGTTTTCAGCGTCTTCGGATCGTCGGTGCGTTTGAGCTGGGCATGCTGGGTTCCCATGCCGTCCTTGCGGATCGCCACGACCTGCCAGAAACCGCCGCTGGGGCCGAGCTTGCGGTAGATTTGACCTTCAACAACTTCGCGCTTTCGGCGCATATCGCTCTCCAAAACCCATCCCGACCCTGGACCGCCCATCCCGAGCGATCCGACAAGCGCCATTGAAACACAAAACATCCCCATCGTGGCGCGCGTCCGTCAATTGCCACGGCATCGCCACAATCCAACCCTGGTAGCGCCGCAACAAATCCAATCGACGCCACCTGTGATCGCTTTGCCCGTGGAATAAACGTCATCAGGGCGGGTTCATCGGTCTATGGACACCGACCTCGACACATTGGCCTTCGCGACTCGCCTGGTCTCGGAACTGGGGGGGAGCGCCATCCGACTCAGCCACGTTCATTGGGTGGAGTTGACAGCCAGCGACCAGCCGCGCGCCGCCGCCTTCTGGCGCGACGTTCTGCGAAGCTCCGAACGCCTGTTGGCCCAACAGGGCGGGCACGACGCCGCGCTCGCCGCCATCGCCCGCGCCGACGCCATCCGCGTCAACCGGCCCATTCCGTAACCCGGCGCATGAAACGCCGAACGAAAAAAGGGTCCGGCAATCGCTTGCCGGACCCTTTCGTCTCACCCAAACAACCGTGAGAAGCGGTTACTTGACCTGAGCGTAGGCGCCGTTGCTCCACTTGTACCAGACATAGTCCGGCGTGGTCAGGTCGCCCTTGGCGTCGAAGCTGACCTTGCCGTTGACGGTGTCAAAGGTGGTCTTGTTCAGCACGGCGGCAACCTTGGCGACGTCGGTCGAACCGGCGGTCTTGACGGCCTCGGCCCACACCTGCACGGCCGCGTAGGTGTACAGGGTGTAGCCTTCCGGCTCGTAACCCGCCTTGCGGAACTTCTCGACCACCGCCTTGGCGCTCGGCTTCTCGCGCGGATCGGGACCGAAGGTCATCATGGTGTTCTCACCGGCGGAGCCGGTGATCGCCCAATACTCGTTGGTCACGAGCGCGTCACCCGAGATGAGGGTGGCGGTCAGGCCTTGGTCCTTCATCTGACGGGCGATCAGGCCCGCTTCGGTGTGGTAGCCGCCGATGTAGATCGCATCGACCGCCGCCGCCTTCAGCTTGGAGACCAGAGCGGAGTAGTCCTTCTCACCCGCCGTGTAGGCTTCGTAGATGGCTTCCTTCTGCCCGCCCGCGTTCAGCGACTTCTGCGTCTCGTCGGCCAGACCCTTGCCGTAAGCCGACTTGTCGTGAAGGATGGCGATCTTCTTGCCCTTGAACTTGTCCAGCAGATACTTGCCGGCGATCATGCCCTGTTGATCGTCACGACCGCAAACACGGAAGACGTTCTTCAGGCCCTGCTCGGTCAGCTTCGGGTTGGTCGAAGCCGGGGAGATCTGGAGGATGCCTTCTTCGGCGTAGACCTGGCTCGCCGGGATCGAAGAACCCGAGCAGAAGTGACCGGCCACGAACTTCACACCGGCCTTGGCCAGCTGGTTGGCGACGGCCACAGCCTGCTTGGGATCGCAGGCGTCGTCGCCGACTTCCAGCTTCAGCTTCTGACCGAGCACGCCGCCAGCGGCGTTGATGTCGGTCACGGCCTGTTCCATGCCCTTCTTCATCTGCTCGCCGAAGGTGGCGTATTGGCCGGTGATCGGGCCAGCGGTCGCCACCGAGATGTCGGCCTTGGCGGCCGTCACGGAGAGCGCGGTCGCCGCCACGGCGGCGAGAAGGGACAGCTTGAATTTCATGGGTGTGCTAGCTCCCTGTTCGTTGAGAAGGTCCCTGTTGCAACATACCCCCGGCCCTTGCGGGCCTTCATCGCCGGGTCCCCTCCGGCAATGTCCTTTTTACCACAATCCACCCGGTCGCCACTGCGACAGTTTTGCGAAGGGGGCGGATCATATGGTCTATTCTATTCGCTCAAGGCCGTTCGCCAAGCCCTATCGCGCGCGTCATTCCGCCAAACCGCCACCGGCGCGCTCGCGCCAGTGAAAGGGTCCGAACCGCTCATAGATCCACGGATACTGGTTGACCATTTTGCGAGCGATGGCCATTCGGTATGTGGTTGCGGTTATGGCGGCGATGGCGGCGGTGTGGACGATGAAGCCCCAGGGGGCGAGCAGGGTTTCGCCCGCCAGGCCCCAGGCGAGGAAGCGGTCGCCGACCCCCAGCAGGAGGGAATAGGCCCAGACCGCCGAGATCGGCTTCCAGCCTTCGGCCAGGGTTTGGCCGGTCAGCACGCCGAAGCCGCCGAAGACCAGGATCGTCAAAAAGACGAACACCGACAGCGACGATCCCAAAACAGCGTCCATCTCAGTGTCCCCCTTCCAGATAGGCCGCGCGGACCTCCGGGTCGGCCAGCAGCGCCGCGCCCGACCCCGTCATCGTGATCTTGCCGTTCACCATCACATAGCCGCGATGGGCCAGCTTCAACGCGTGGAAGGCGTTTTGCTCGACCATGAAGACCGTCATCTTCTGCTCGCGGTTGATCTCTTTGATGACCGAGAAGATTTGTTTGACGATCAGCGGGGCCAGACCCAGCGACGGCTCGTCCAGCAGCAGCAGGCGCGGTTGGCTCATCAGCGCCCGGCCGATGGCCAGCATCTGCTGCTCGCCGCCCGACATGGTGCCCGCCCGCTGGGCGATGCGTTCCTTCAGGCGGGGGAACAGGGTCAGCACCCGCTCCAACTCGCGGTCGAAGCTGCCCGGTTGGGCGACGATGGACCCCATTTGCAGGTTTTCCAGCACGCTCATGCGCGGGAAAATCCGTCGGCCTTCCGGGCTTTGCGCGATGCCGCGCCGCACGATCTCGTGGGTCGGCAGGTCGGTGATGTCCTCGCCCTCGAAATGCACGCGGCCCTGGCGGGCGCGCGGGCTGCCGCACAGCGTCATCAGCAGGGTGGATTTCCCCGCCCCGTTGGCGCCGATCAACGAGACGATCTCGCCCGCGTTGATCTCGATGTCGATGCCCTTCAAGGCTTCAATCGCGCCGTAGAAGGTGTGGACGCCCGACACCTTAAGCATGGGTTCGCTCATGGCTTCAGGCCCCCTTCTGCGCGGCGGGAGCCGAAACGCTGAGATCGGCGGCGATCTCCGGCGGCAGGTCGGCGTCTTCGTCCTCGCCCAGATAGGCGCGGATCACCGCCGGGTCGTTCTTCACCGAATTCGGGTCGCCGTCGGAAATCTTCCGACCGTAATCCAGCACCACCACATGGTCGGAAATGCGCATCACCACGCTCATGTCATGCTCGATCAGCAGCACGCCGGTTTGCCGCCCGTTCGGGTTGCGGGCGTCGCGGATGAAGGTCAGGATTTCGGCCAGATCGCCCGATTCGCGCGGGTTCAGGCCCGCCGCCGGTTCGTCCAGGCACAGCAGCACCGGCTCCGTGCACATGGCGCGCGCGATCTCCAAACGGCGTTGCGCGCCATAGGGCAGATTGCCCGCCTCCCAATCGGCGAATTCGGTCAGCTTCACCCGGTCCAGCCAATATTTGGCCAGCTCCAGCGCCTCATTTTCCGCCGCCCGGTAGGTCGGCAGCCCCAGCAACCCGGCGATGGCGAAGCCCGAGGCCCGCATCAGCTTGTTGTGCTGGGCGACGATCAGGTTTTCCAGAACGCTCATGCCGCCGAACAGGCGGATGTTCTGGAAGGTGCGGGCCACGCCCGCCTGTTGGGCGATGCGGTAGCCCGGCATCCGTTCCAGCAGGAATTCCTTGCCGTCGGAATGGCGCAGCGTCAACCGCCCCACGGTGGGGGTGTAAAAGCCGGTGACGCAGTTGAACAGCGTCGTCTTGCCGGCCCCGTTCGGGCCGATCAGCGCGGTGATCTCGCCCGCCCGCGCCACAAAGGACACGTCGTTGTTGGCCACCAGACCGCCAAAGCGCATGGTCAGATGCTCAACGCTCAGCAAAGGCTTGTCGTCCGTCATTGCGGTGCTCGTCACGGCGCTCATCGGGCGGCCCCCCCGGTGGCGGGCTTCTTGCCGCCGTGCAAGAGAATGGTCGGGTCGCGGTGGGCCAGCAGGCCGCGCGGACGCCACAGCATAATCACCACCATGCCCATGCCGAAGGCCAGCATGCGGTAATCGGCCAGTTCGCGGAAGGCTTCGGGCAGGCCGATGACCAGCAGCGTCGCCACGACGACGCCCGCCTGGCTGCCCATGCCGCCCAGCACGACGATGGCCAGAATGATCGCCGATTCGATGAAGGTGAAGCTTTCCGGGCTGATGAAGCCCTGGCGGGTGGCGAAGAAGGACCCGGCGAAGCCGCCGAACATCGCGGCGATGGCGAAGGCCGCCAGCTTCATGTTGGTGCGGTTGATGCCCAACGAGGCGCTGGCGATCTCATCCTCGCGCAGGGCTTCCCAGGCGCGGCCCAGCGGCAGCTTGCGGATGCGCAGGGTGAAGAGGTTGACGGCCAGGGCCAGGGCCAGGATCAGGTAATACATGAAGACGATGCGGTGCAGCGGCGAGAATTCCAGGCCAAACAGCTCGTGGAAGGCCGCCATCCCTTCCGCCGGGGTGCGCGAGAATTCGGCGAGGCCGAAGAAGCTCGGGCGCGGAATGCCGGAAATGCCGTTGGGGCCGCCGGTGAATTGGTACCAGTTGACCAGGATGATGCGGACGATCTCGCCAAAGCCCAAGGTCACGATGGCGAAGTAATCGCCGCGCAGCCGCAGCACCGGAAAGCCCAGCAACACGCCCGAAAAAGCGGCCAGCAACCCGGCCAACGGCAGACACACCCAGAAGCTCAAACCGAAATAATGGGCCAGCAGCGCGTAGGAATAGGCGCCGACGGCGTAAAAGGCGACATAGCCCAAATCCAGCAGACCGGCCAGACCGACGACGATGTTCAATCCCCAACCCAGCATGATGTAGGTCAGCAGCAGAATGCCGATGTCCAGCAACTGGCGGTCGGCGAGCGGCGTCATCGGCAACAGGACGGCGCCGATGAAGGCGACCGGGGCGATGTATTTGGTGGCGTGCTGCACCTGGGCGGCGACGCGGTCCATCTTGCGGTCGCGCTCGGCCAGCGTCAGCTTCGAGCGGTGGGTGGTGACGGCGAAGGCGGCGCGGAGCGCGATGATGCCGCCGCCCGCGACCAGCACCAGACGCAGCACCTGCGTCGGCAGCGGGATGGCCAGACCGACGGCGGCGGCGGCCAGCGCCAAAAACAGCACCGGCAGCGCCAGACCCTGGCCGATCAGGCCCAGGCCCAGACGACCGAAGAAAACCAGCAGGACAGAGGCGACGACCTCCTCGGGCCGGGCTTCGATGCCAAGCCCGGTCGGGCGGTCGATGGTGCGCAAACCGACCAGCGGAACGGTCAACAGCAGGGCGACGAAGGCGGCGAAGCCCGCGTCGCGCAGGCTGCCCGACCAGTCGACGGCCTTGGCGGCGACGTGCGGGGCGCCATGAGGGGGCGCGCCAGCGGCGTGAGACGGCATGGTCATGGCCTTACACCTTCTCGATTTCCGGCCGACCCAGCAGGCCGGTCGGACGGAAGATCAACACGAGGACGAGCAGGGTGAAGGTGGCGACGTCCTTCCATTCGGAGCCGACATAGCCCGACCAGAAGGATTCGATCAGCCCGATCACCACCCCGCCCAGCATGGCCCCGGGCAACGACCCGACCCCGCCCAGAACGGCGGCGGTGAAGCTCTTCACGCCCGCCAGGAAACCGATGTAAAAGTCGATCACGCCATAGATCAACAGCACCATCATGCCCGCCACGGCGGCCAACGCGGCGCCCATGACGAAGGTCAGCGAAATGATCCGGTCAACGTTGACGCCCAGCAACCCGGCCATCTTCTTGTCCTGCTCGCAGGCGCGCTGCGCCCGACCCAGCGAGGTCTTGTTGATGAGGATGGTGAAGCCGATCATCAACGCCAGCGTCAGCACGATGGTCGCCAACCGCACATAGCTGACCGACACCGCGCCGTCCAGAATGGTCAAATTGCCCGGCAGGATCGGCTGCAACGGCTTCGACCGCGCGCCCTGAAGGATCTGCATGTAATTTTGCAGAAAGATCGACATGCCGATCGCCGAAATCAGCGGGGCCAGACGCGGCGAGTTGCGCAAGGGCCGGTAGGCGATCCGCTCCACCGTCCAACCATACACGCTGGTGAACAGCATCGACGCCGCCAGCATCACCACCAGCGCCAACGGCACCCAGGTGATCCCCAACGCCCCCAGCGCCAAAAACGTGATCAACGCCACAAACGACCCGATCATGTAGATCTCGCCGTGCGCGAAATTGATCATCCCGATGATCCCGTAAACCATCGTGTAGCCAATCGCGATCAGACCATAAATGGCCCCTAGCGAAAGCCCGTTGATCAATTGCTGAAGAAAATATTCCATAGCGTCACCCCACCTTCAGCGCGTCGCAAAGGCAGGGCGCCATGACACGGGCACACACGGCACACCGATCACGCAACAGCAGCCCCCTGTCTGGTCCACCCGTCTATTGATTTGACGGGCCATGATTTTTCGCGTTCAGGGCCTCCCTCACGCTCCGCCTTGGACGGGACGGAGGCAAACCCACGCCTTGTTTTGGTAGTACCAGCCCGGTGGATTTTTGCAAGACAGATTTGTGTGCTGCGCATGCGTCCCGCACGGCGGAAAACGACGAAGGCCCCACCCGCTGGTTGCGGATGGGGCCTTCGTCATCACCAAAATCTTATGCGGAACGCCGCTCTCAGCGAACCGCGACGGTCTGCGACACCGGAGCGGCGGCGACCTTTGGCTTGGCCGGAGCCTTGGCGGCGGGTTTGGCTTTCGCCTTCGCAGGCTTGGCGGTCGTGGAGACCGGCGCCTGCGCCACCTGGAACGGGCTGGTGTCGGGAACGCTGACCACCTTCACGTCGCACAGCGGCTTGCTCGCCAGATGCATCAGTCCGGCGTTCTTCTCGTCGCTGGTCAAAACGCGCAAATCGTCGGGCGTCAGTTCCTTGGCCGCTTGGGAGCGGTCAACGAAGGTCTCGCAATATTGTGGAATGCCGATGGTCGCGGCGCGACGGCTGCTTTCGTTCGCCAGCTCCGTGCGGAAGGTGTCGAAATTCTTGGTCGCGCTGGAGCCGCTGGTCTTCCTGTAATGGCCGATAATCGTCGCTTCCGAGCTGGACAGCAGGGCGCGATTCTTGACCGAGAAATCCTGATACACACCGAACGGATTTCTTTCCGGCACGACGTTTTTGCACGTCAAGCCGACGATCATCATCTCCGTGTGCATGCGAATCAACTGCTCCGCCGCATGTTCGCTGCGGGTGTAGCAGGCTTGCGGTTTGGAGATGGCGGCCTTCACAACCGGCGGCTTGGCGGCGGCGGGCTTGGACTCCGCCGCCATGACCGTCCCAGACAGGACAAGCGGGGCCGCCAACACGGTGCCCAGCAGGGCCATGCGGCGCAACGGGAAAGACGACGGGATAAGGGCGGCGCGCAGGCGACTCATCTTGTGCTCCGGTGGCGCGGTTCGTTTGAACGGGCAGGCTGGTGAACAAACAGCCGTCACGCAGCCAAGGCGACGTTCTACCGCATCGCCCCAGCCGCTCCAAGCGATTTGCCCGGCCCGCGCCATTTGTCCCAGCCTCTTCGCCTCTCTTGTCACAGGACGGCTTGATGCCAAGCGGCTTCGCCGCTATTGCTGCGGTCATGTATCGCATCGGCATTGATCTTGGCGGCACGAAGACCGAGGGCATCGTCCTCGACCGCCACGGCGGCGCGTTGCTGCGGCGGCGGGTTCCGTCGGCGCGCGACGATTACGCCGGCACGCTCGCCACCATCACCGCTCTGGTTCAGGCGCTGGAAAGCGAAATCGGCGGGCGGGCGACGGTCGGCGTCGGCATTCCCGGTGCCATCTCCCCCGCCACCGGGCTGGTGAAGAACGCCAACTCGACATGGTTGATCGGGCATCCGCTCGACCGTGACCTGAGCGACGCCCTGAACCGTCCGGTGCGGGTTGAGAACGACGCCAATTGTCTGGCGGTGTCGGAGGCGGCGGATGGGGCTGGCGCCGGGTGCGGCGTGGTCTTCGCCGCCATTCTTGGCACCGGCTGCGGGGCCGGGATCGTCGCCCATGGCCGTCCTTTGTCGGGCCGCAACGCCATTGGCGGTGAATGGGGGCACAACCCGCTGCCCTGGCCAACCGACGCGGAACGCCCCGGCCCGGCCTGTTATTGCGGGCGTCATGGCTGCCTGGAAACCCACCTGTCCGGCCCGGCGGTGGCCGCCGACCATTTGGCCATGACCGGCGAAACGCTGACCGCCCACGCGATCATCACCCGCGCTGGCGACGGCGACGCGGCCTGCGCCGCCAGCGTTGACCGGCTGGTGGACCGGCTGGGCCGTGGCTTGGCCAGCGTCGTCAATCTGCTGGATCCCGACGTCATCGTGTTGGGCGGCGGCCTGTCGAACGCCGCCATTTTGTATGAGCGGCTGCCGTCGGCCATCGCCCGCTGGGTCTTCAGCGACCGTTTCGACACGCCGGTGCGTCAAGCCTTGCACGGCGATTCAAGCGGCGTGCGCGGCGCCGCCTGGCTGTGGCGGCCCGAGGAGCATCCAGACGCCGCGTGACGAGGGGCCGCGCGACCCCGCAAACGCGCCCGCCCCTCAGTTCCCCGGACGGGCGTACAGGGTCAGGTGAACCCGCTTGCCGGTGTTGTAGTTGATTCCGGAAATTTCGGCCAAGCGGGCGGGGCCGCGCAAACCGAAGGCTGAATCGGTGACGGCGCGGAACGCCGCCTCTTCGCGATCTTCCACCAGCGCCAGGGCGCAAGCCGGATCGGCCACCAGATGCGCCGCCGCCGCGCCGCCGCCGCCCAGCTTGGTCGGCGTGCCGAGCAGGAAGACGAGACTCGGTTCGGAATAGCCCGCCGAGGCGACCACGCTGTTCGGACAGGGCTGCGCCGCCGCCACCGCCTGTGCCGCTTGTCGGCTGATCCAAATTCCGTTGATGGCGGGCAACACCGCGCCATAAGTTCCCGCGTAGAGCAACCCCGCCGCCGCCAACCCGGCCAGAATGCCGGAACGGTGTTGGGCGTGAAGCAAGCCGCGCACCGACAGGGCGAACAGCCCGGCCACCGCCGGAACCAGCGCCAAACCAACCGGATCGATGCGCCCATCCACCAGATAGGGGAGCGCGGCCACCGCCAAGGTCAAAGCGCCAAAGCCCAAGCCCCCCAAACCAACCGCCAGCGCCGTCAGGACGCGGCGCGGGTGGTCTTGGGTCCGACCGAACCGATCCATCAGGGCCGCCGCAGCCAGCGCGGCGATCGCCGGAAAAACCGGCAAGGTGTAGTGCAGCAGCTTGGTCGGCACCGCCTCGAACACCAGCCAGCTTGGCACGATCCAGGCGATGCAGAAACGCACGGCGTCGTCCCGACGCTTCGCCCACACCCAGGGAACCGCCAGCAGAGCCAGAAACGACCAGGGCGCGAAGGTGATCCAGAAGCTGCCCAGATAGTAGCCCGGCGGCAGCCCCTTGCCCTCCTGCCCACCGGCGACCTTGCCCAGCATGTCGTGACCAACGGATTCGGCGAAGAAGGCGCCGTTGGTCTTGATGGCGATGGCGATGAGCCAGGGCGCGGCGATGGCCAGCACGATTCCAAGACCGGCCAGCGGCTTCAGCCGTTTCATCCAGGCCGCCTTGCGGTCCCACAGCGCCAGCACCAGCAGCGTGCTGCCCGACACCAGCAGGACAATCGGCCCTTTGATGAGAATGCCCAGCCCCGCCGAAACCCAGAACAGCAGCGGCAGCGTCCAGGCGGCCCGCCCCATCGGCGAATCCTGGTCGCGAGTCAAATAGAGATGCGCCAACGCCGCCTGCCCGATCACCACGGTGGCCAGCAGCACCGCGTCGGTTTTGGCCATGCGGGCTTCAACGCCCAGCACGACGCAGGACGCCATCATCAACCCGGTGAGAAACCCAGCGGCGCCGCCAAACAGCCGCGCCCCAACCCAGGCGCTGGCCAGAACGGCGAGAACAGCGCCCAGAAAGGACGGGATCCGATAGGTCCAGATCACCTTTGAGTCGCCAACGACCGCCGACGCCAGGGCGGTGGAGGCGCTTTGCAGCCAGTAAATCCCGACCGGCTTCTTGTAGCGCGTCTCCTCTTGGAACCGGATATCGACGTAATTGCCACTGTCGAGCATTTGCGAGGAGGCTTGAGCGAAACGCGCCTCGTCCCGGTCAAAGGGCGGCAGGTTGGAAAAGCCGGGCAGGAACAACCCGGCGCTCAACAGCGCCAGCAAAAGATAGGCGTAGAGCGGCAGACGGCTCGTCACACCTCTCTCCCATGTTTCTTGTTGTTCCAGACAAAATAGAGGTTGCGGAAATAAATGATAAGCCCCAGCCCCTGCCCGAACATATAGACCGGGTCAACCCGATAGACGGAATAGGCCAACAGCAAAATCCCGCCGCCAATGGAGAAATACCAGAAAATCTCCGGCATGACGCTTTTTTTGGCGCGTTCGCTGGCGATCCATTGCACGACAAAGCGCATCATAAAGAGAAACTGCGCGAAGAAGCCCAAGCCAATCCAGATCAGATCGGTCGTGCTCTGGTCCTGGAACCAGGCGATGGCGCGTTCAAGCATGGTGGACTTCCGTGATCGACAATTTCACAAATCTTCAGAAACAGGCGACCGCTTGGTTCGCCGTTTCAGCCAATAGACCCCCAGAAGATCGACCACGCCGATCAGCCCACGCCGCCAATTGTTGTATTTCGACACCCCGCGTTCGCGCGGGCGATGATTGACCGGCACATAAGCCACTGGATGGCCGTGCGCCCGGAACAAGGCGGGCAGGAAGCGGTGAATGGCGCCGAAAAACGGCAAATCCAGGAAGGCGTCGCGCCGGAACAGCTTCAACCCGCAACCGCTGTCGGTGCAGCCATCCTGAAGAAACGCTTGGCGAACAGCGTTGGCGAAGCGCGAGGCCAAACGCTTGGACAGCGTGTCCTGGCGCTTTTGTCGAATGCCGCCGACCAGAACCGGCGCTCCCGCCTGACCGTCGGACACCAAGGCGAACAAGGCTGGAATGTCGGCGGGGTCATTTTGTCCATCGCCGTCCAGCGTCACCACCCATTCGCCACGCGCCGCCTTCACGCCGGTGCGCACGGCGGCGCTCTGCCCGGACCGGCTGTGATGCCGCAGAACGCGCAAACGTCCCGCCGCAATCGCCGGGGCAAGGCGCGCCTGGGTGTCGTCGTCGGATTGATCGTCAACAAAGATCACTTCAAAACCGCCAAGCGGGGCCAAAGCCCGCTCGATTTCGTCGAGCAGCGGCAGCACGTTGTCGGCTTCGTTGAAAACCGGAACGACGACCGACAGCCGCACCGGCGGTCGGCCTTCCGAAAAAATGCTCACTGCGGCCATCCTATTCATCGAACGGGCGGCAAAATACTCTCGCGGCGCGATGAGCGGTAGAGGAAAAGGATGCCGACATGAGGAAGCCAGCCCCGCCCGATCCGCAACGGCGGGCGCTGCGGCTCGTTCGGCGTTTTTTGTCAGGACGACGCCATCGCCCGCATCCCTCGTTGTTTTCAAATCGCTCTCACCATTGGTGGTTTTTAAATCCATCCACCCGCCATCCGGTGGCTGACCCCAACAAATTCGCGATTCTCTGCAAAGTTATGCTGGCGTTTTTGACAAGAGTTTCCGATAGTCATCCGTACCGAAAACATCGCCCGCCAGCGTGAAGCCCGATGATGTTGACGCACGCGCCCGCGTGTTCCTGCGTCAAAAGCGTGCGATCCGGCGAAACATGCTGACGAATGACTCAAAATTCACTTTGGCAACCGAGCGACATAATGAACGCAGATACCGGGAGCGAACCGGAGTCTCCCAAGAAGCGCGGCCGCATTCCTCAATCGGCCTGGCCGGAAATTCTTGAACGCTACAACGGTGGCGCGACGCTGTCGGCCATCGCGCGCGAGTTTGAATGCACGCCCAGCGCGATTTCCTACATCATCAAAAAAGCGGAAGCCGCCAGCGGTCAAGGGGAGCTGAACGTCAGCGACAGCGGCGCGATCGAGCCGCCCGCGACAGCGGCGGAACCTCAGACAAATCCCGCTTCGGTTGCGCCCGTCGCCCCGATGGTTGAGGCCGCCCCGGTGGCTGAGGCCGCGCCCTCGACGACGGTGACGGAGAGCGAGACCTCGGCGGATCGCACGGCGGGCAGCCGACTTCGCCCCCGCCTGACCCGGCCAGAAGCGCGGGCCGACGACGCCGGTTCGGCTCCAGCGGCCCCCTCGGAGACCCTGCGTTTGAGCCGCCCGGAACCGGCGCCACAGCCGGTGGTTGCGTCGCCCGCCGCCGCTCCGGCGCCGGTCGCGACGGACGCGCCTCGTCCGGCTGCGTCGACCTCCGGCCCGGTGCCGCCGGTCGATGCGGTGGAAGGGCGTCTGCGCGACACCGCCAAGGCCTGCATCACCGCCTATCGCGGCTGGCGTCAACAGCCCAACGAAGGCACGATCCAGTCCCTGTCGGAAACCGTGCACGAACTGCGCAAGGCGCTGTCGCGCATTGAAATCGACATGTCGGCCAGCCGCCGAGAGGAGCAGGCGATTCGCCCGATCCCGATCCCGGCGCACCGCGCGTCGCGCCGCCCGCAGTAACCGGCGGTTTGTCGCGACCATTGAATGTTTAGAGCGCCGCGCGCTAAATCTGAAACAGCGCGGCGCTCTAATCTTTGATTTATCGAGCAGATTCACGCGTCAAATCGATCCCGATTTAACGCGATCTGCTCTAAAAAGCCCCCGCTCCGTTCGTTCGGCGCGGGGGCTTTTTCTTGGCTCAAGCGTTTCTTGGCTCAGGCCAAACGCCGCGCCCGCGCCATCGCACGGGGAAAACGCAGAATGAAGGTCGCGCCCCGCCCCGACCCGCTGTCCAGACGCACCGTGCCGCGCAGGGTGCGCGTGACCAGCGTGTAAAGAATGTTCAGGCCAAGGCCGCTCCCGCCACGATCACGGCAGGTGGTGAAGAACGGCTCGAACACCCGCGCTTGAATCGCCTCGGGAATTCCTTTTCCGTCATCGGCGTAGATCAACTCCACCGCATCGCCGTCACAGCGCGCCGCGATGTCCAGGCGCCCGATTTCCCCGGAATCATAGCCGTGAATGATCGAATTCATCACCAGATTGGTGAGGATCTGGCTGATCGCGCCTGGATAGCTGTCGAGCGTCAAATCCTCCGGGCAACTCACGCGGACGGCGTGGCCGGAGCGGCGGACGCGCATGCCAAGACTGCGCAACACCTCATGAATGTAATCGTTCAAATCAAAGACCCGACGCTCCTCGCTGGCTTGATCGACGGCGATCTGTTTGAAACTTTGCATCAAACGAGCGGCGCGCTCGATGTTCAGCAGCATCAGATGGGTCGCTTCGTCCACCGTCTCCATGAAACCGGCGAAATCGCCCCGGCGCATCGTTCCCGCGTCAAACAACAGCCGCAGATCACGGGCCTTGTCCGCCAACAAGGACGCTCCGCTCAGCGCGATGCCGATGGGCGTGTTGATTTCATGCGTCACCCCGGCGACCAGCGATCCCAACGCCGCCATTTTCTCCGCCTGGATCAGATGAACCTGGGCCTCTTTCAGATCCTGCAAGGCCCGTTCGGCCTCGTCCTTGGCGGCGCGGACGGCCTCGGCGGCGCGAATCGTCTCGGTCACATCGGTGTAGGAGCCGACGATGCGGAAAGGCCGCCCATCCGGGCCTGAGACCGCGATCGACCGGGTGTCGAGATGGACGATGGCGCCGGATTTGTGGAAATAGCGTTGCAGCTCTTGGCTTTCCGCCACCCGCCCCGTCCTAACGTCGTCCACCAGGGCCAAAGCGGCGGGGCGATCATCGGGGTGGATCAGTCTTTCCCAACAGGCGCGGCTGTCGCCGATGTCCACCGAGTCATAACCCAGCAGCGCCCACCATTGCGGCGAAAGCCACAGCGTGTCATCGCGCAAATCCCATTGCGAGATTCCCTCGCGCGCGGCCCGGATGGCCAACTCAAACAATTCGCGACTGGCGGCAAGTTCGCGTTCGGCCAGCTTGCGTTCGGTGATGTCCGTGTAGGTGGTGACGAATCCGCCCCCCGACAACGCCAACGTCACCGTTTCAATAACCAGACCGTCGGGGTGCATGCGTTCGTTGTAAAAGGGCCAAGAGGCGCTGCGGATGTGGGCCAACCGTTGCTGAACCAGCGTTTCGACATCGCCCGCCCCATAGCCTCCGCGCTCGGCGATGTGACGGACCACCTCCTCGTAAGGCTGGCGGTAACGTGGAAAGTCCGGGTTGATCGACAGCAAGTCCAGAACCCGGCGATTCCAGGCCACCAGTTCCAAATTGCTGTCGAACGCCATCACCCCCTGGCTCATGCATTCCAGAACCAGACTGGTTTTTTCCCACAGGGTGATCGGATCGCCCAGCCCGCTTGGTTGGGGGGCGGGCTGATGGGGCGTAGAATCCGCAAGGCGCGCCGACAGCAAAAGCTCCCCCGCTTCCCCCAGCCCCGCCGACAGCCGCGCGCGCCCACCACCACAAGCTGGGTGATCGACAAAACCAGCCTGCCGCAGCCTGCGCGCGCCAACATCGCCCAGCAGCCCGGTGATGGTGACGCCGGAGGAAAAAGCGCCGGGCGCCACGCCAAACAATGCGGCAAAGGCCGCGTTGCACCAGACCAACCGATCATCGGCGCCGAAACGGGCAAACCCGGTGTCCGTCATGCGCCTGCCCCGCTCCTCTCAGAGATTCCGGACGATTGTCTCACCGCACGCCCAACCAAGTTCGCCGGGCCAGGCTCACTGGGCCAGACTTTGACACGCGACGCGCATCGCGTGCGCATTCTTATCTCTCATCGGTTGTTGAGCAAGCGGGATTCGTCTTGCTGTCCAGGGCGCAACGGTTCGTTTTTCCTTGTCTTGCCCAATCTCCCCCGCTTTATGGAGCCGGGTCGCCGCAGGATTGAAAAGGCTCGCAACACATGCCGGATGTCGCCGCTTATGTCGGCCTGTTCCTTGCGGCCTTGGTCGCGGCCACCCTGTTGCCCGCGCAATCGGAATTGCTGCTGGTCAGCCTGCATCGGGCGGGTGGTTACAACGACATCCTGCTGGTCCTGGTCGCGACTCTGGGCAACGTCGCCGGGTCGGCGTCCAACTGGGCGCTGGGCCGCTTTTTGATGCGCTTTCAAAACCGCCGCTGGTTCCCGGCGTCTCCGGCGATGGTCGCACGCGCCACCCGCTGGTTTCAGCGTTTTGGCGTGTGGTCGTTGTTGCTGGCGTGGCTGCCGGTGATCGGCGATCCGCTGACCTTGGTGGCGGGAATCCTGCGGGTGGACTGGCGACTCTTCTTGGTTTTGGTCACGCTGGGCAAGGCGGGGCGTTACATCGCGCTGATTGTTGCGTCCAATCACTATCAGTAATACGGCATGTTGCGACGCAATAAGACGCTTGAGGACGGCGGCGCACCGGCGTATCACCTCTGGCTTAAACGCGGATTGTCCGCACACCCCAAAGAAGCCGCAGCGTGATTGTGGTTTTTCTCTTGCGTCCCACTTGATCGCGGTCAATGGGAACGGGATGGCGTGCGCCTATGGTCCGTATCGCTCACTGACCCGGAACCCAGGCGCCTCCACATGCCAGACGGTAGCATCGTTCAGCCGACGAAGGCCAAGCCGACCCCCAAATCGGCCGCCACGCCCGCCCCAGCCGAAAAAGTCGTTCTGTTTGAAAGCCAGAAAAAGATCCACCCAAAGGCGGTGAAGGGCGTTTTCCGGCGGCTGAAAACGGCGACCTTCGCGGTTCTTCTGGCGCTGTTCTACCTTGCGCCCTGGATCCGGTGGGAGCGCGGCGGCGACGCCCCGGCCCAGGCGGTGCTGTTCGATCTGAACACCCCGCGCTTTTTCATCTTCTGGATCGAGATTTGGCCGCAGGAGATCTATTACCTGACCGGCCTTTTGATCGTCGCGGCGCTGGGGCTGTTTCTGGCGACGGCGCTGGCCGGGCGGGTGTGGTGCGGCTTCGCCTGCCCGCACACGGTGTGGACCGACCTGTTCGTCTGGATCGAGCGTTTTTTTGAAGGCGACCGGGCCGAGCGCATCCGAAACGACATGGCGCCCTGGAGCTTGCGCAAGCTGGCCCGCAAGTCCGGCACCCACGCCGGTTGGCTGGCCTTGAGCCTTGTCACCGGCTTCGGCTTCGTCTCTTACTTCGCCGACGCGCCGACCCTGGCGCGCCAACTGGTGACGTTCGACGCCTCCTATGAGGCGACCAGCTTCTTCGCCCTGTTCGCCGGCATGACCTATCTGATGGCCGGTTGGACGCGCGAACAGATGTGCATGTACATGTGCCCCTGGCCGCGCATCCAAAGCGCGATGCTGGACGAGCACAGCCTGGTCGTCACCTACCACGCCGACCGGGGCGACAATCGCGGGCCGAAGCGCAAGTCGGAAAGCTGGGACGAGCGCCGGGAAAAGGGCCTTGGCGACTGCATCGACTGCGGCCAATGCGTGCAGGTCTGCCCGATCGGCATCGACGTGCGCAGCGGCGAGCAGGCCGACTGCATCAATTGCGGCCTGTGCGTGGACGCCTGCGACAGCATCATGATCGCCCAAGGGCTGCCGCCCAAGCTGATCGACTTTGATTCGCTGGCGGCGCACGAAACCCGCGCCAGCGGCAAAACCTATCAGTGGCGTCTGATCCGCCCGCGCACGATCATTTACGGCCTGCTGATGCTGGTCATCGGCGGGGCGATGGCCTGGAGCTTCGCGCTGCGCCCGCGCCTGGACATCACCGTGCTGCGCGACCGCGCCCCGCTGTTCGTCACCCTGTCGGACGGCAGCCTCCGCAACGCCTACACCTTCAAGGTCGCCAACAAAACCCGGCAATCGCGCGCCTACGCCCTGACCGTCAGCGGTCTGAACGGCGCCGAGATCAAGGTGATCGGCGAAGCCGAAGGCGCGGAGAGCAAGGACCACGCGGCCACCATCTCCGCCTCGCCCGACAGCGTGGCGACCTACCGCGTGTACGTCACCGCGCCGCGCGGCAACGTGACGGCGGCCTCCACCCCGCTGACCTTCCATCTGTCGGACACCGCCAACGCCGACAAGGACAGCCACGCCAGCGTCTTCCTCGGCCCCGCCGCCGGGAACTGAGGCGGGAACTGAGGTAAGCACTGAGGCGGCAAGAGCGGATCAAAGGCGGGGAGCTTCGGCCCCCGCCTTTTTCTTGTCCATCGGATGACGAAAGCCACGCTGATGACATCGTTCCGCAATCAAGCGGAGACGAAAACTGTCACACGCCTGCGTCA
This sequence comes from Azospirillum cavernae, assembly GCF_003590795.1. Classification (GTDB taxonomy): domain Bacteria; phylum Pseudomonadota; class Alphaproteobacteria; order Azospirillales; family Azospirillaceae; genus Azospirillum; species Azospirillum cavernae. The sequence continues at coordinate 526,917 of NZ_QYUL01000002.1, read as the reverse complement.
TGGTCGCGTGATTGGATAGGAGCTTGTGACCCGCGACCACCGACCACGCTTTCACCTTGAGGATGAGCCGGACCATGCGCACGACCATCACCGCCCGCTGCACCTCCCTGATTGGCCGCGCCCGCGCCGCCCTGCGCCGCCCGCTGCGTCGTCCCTTCGTCCGCAAAGCCGCCGGTCAGCGCCGCATGCGTATGGAGCATTTGGATCTGGAGTTGTTCCGCAACGATCTTGGCGGTTGATGTCTGGGCCGGTTGACGCCTGGGGCGGCTGAGGTCGATCAGCCCCGCTGGGCGGATGAATCGCGGGCCAACAAATCCCGGATGGCGTTGACCAGCGGCTTCATGTGAAAGGTCGATTCCGGCGACACGGCGACGGTTCCGCCCAGCGCCACGACCGCCTCGGCCACCACCGGGCCGACGGCGGCGATGCGGGTGTTGCGGAATCCGGCGCGGAACTCGTCGGCCAAACCACACGCCTCGGCCACCTCATGCAGACGGCGGACCTGGGGGGAAGCGGTGAAGGCGACAAAATCAATGCGTCCCGCCGCCATGGCGCGAATCGCCGCCTCAACCGCGACGGTTTCCGAATCGGACGCGTAACGGTAGGGCGTGACCGCCACCGGCGCCCCGCCACGCGCCCGCACCGCGTCAAGCAAAAGCTCGTTCGGGTTGCCGGGGTAAAGCTGCACCCCAACCGTTCGCCCGCTCAAATCCTCCTCGGCCAGCGCCTGGATCACGCCGTCGGTGGTCGGGGCCGGGGCGATTCGGTAAGGGCCAAGACCGATTTCGCGCAACGCCTTCACCGGCTTCGGCCCGCGCACGAAAATGCGGGTTCGGCCCAGCGCGGCGATAACCTCGGTTTCCCGCCCGTCGGCGCGGGCGACGGTCATCAAACGCCGCAGCCCCTCGCCGGTCAGCAGGATGACGTCGTTGAAGGCTCCGGCGGTCAATTGGTCGAGCCAGTCGCGGGCCGGGGCGGGATCGTCGAGGTCGAGGATCTTGACCATCGGGCAGCGGATGGTTTCCGCGCCATGCTGCTCCATCATCCCGGCGAACAGATCCAAATCCCGGCTTTCCGGCACCAGAATCCGCCGCCCTGAAAGATCGCCGCCGCCCATGATGCGCTCCTGTCGCCTGCCGTGCTGACGCTTACCCTACCACAACAGGTGAAGCCGTCAGGCCCCTTGGCGACGGCAATGCAGCAGGCTGAACAGGCCAAAGGGCGGCACCGTCTCGACGCTCTGCACCGCCAAGGGGGATCCCTGAAGCAGCGACTCCAACGTGAAATCGGGCCGCCAGCCCAGCTTCTTCGACAAGGGCGCCAACCAGTTTTCCACCGTGCGGCGGATGCCGGGCCGGGGGGCGGCGAAATGATTGACGATGACGATATCGCCGCCGGGTTTGCAGACGCGCTCCAACTCCGCCATCGTGCCTTGCGGGTCGGGCACCACGGTCATCACATACATGGCGACCACCACGTCGAAACTGCCGTCGGCGAAGGCCAGTTTGCCCGCGTCCATCTCCAGCAGCCCTTCGACATGGGCCAAATTTTCCCGCGCCACCCGCTCTTGCGCGACCTTCAGCATGTCGGTGGACAAATCGATGCCGACGACGCGGTTGTCCTTGCGGTAATCCGACAGCGACAGGCCGGTGCCAACGCCAACCTCCAGAATGCGCAAACCGCCGCGCCGATTGAGCCACGCCACGGCGGCGTGACGGCCCGAGGCCAGCAAGGTTCCGAACACGCGGTCATAAAAACCGGCGTAACGCCGGTAAGCGGCGCGGATGGAAACGGCGTCCATGGCGAAATCCCCTCAGCAACCCGTTGCGGACGGGACCATAGCGGGCTTTGCCCCGTCATGAAAGTGACGCAGAGTCCCGATGCGCGACGGCGCTGGACAGCGCCCCGCCCGGAACCCTAGGAAAGAGGGCATGCCCCAACCGCCCCGCCCCGCCATCAACCGCCGTCGCCGCAACGTCGGCCCGCTCGCCCTGGCGCTGGTCGTCGTCACCGGGTTGGCCGCCTGGGGCGCCCATCGCTGGGCGGAGGCGCTGGCGCTTGACGACTTGATCGTCAATGGCGAGCAGCGCTTGGGCCTTTACGCCAGCAGCATCCGCAACGCGGTCGGGCGGTATGATTACCTGCCCGCCCTGACCACCCGCGACCATGATGTTCTGGCCCTGCTGGCCGCGCCGTCGGACGCCCAGCGCGATGTCGTCAACCGCCGGTTGGAAGAGGCGAACGCCACCGCCGGATCCGCCGCGCTCTACGTCGTGGACGGCGGCGGCTTGGCGCTGGCGTCGAGCAATTGGCGCGACCCGGCGCAAAGCTTCGTCGGCCAGCGTTACAACTTCCGCCCCTATTTCCGGCAGGCGATGGAAACCGGCAGCGGGCGCTATTTCGGCATCGGCGTGACGACGGGCCAGCCCGGTTATTTCCTGTCCCACGCCGCCCAAACCGACCAAGGGGTGATCGGGTTGGCTGTGGTCAAGATTGATCTGGAGCCGGTGCAGCGGGATTGGGCGGCGGGCGGCGAACGGGTGCTCGTCACCGACGACAACGGCGTTGTCTTTTTGGCCAGCCACGCCGCTTGGAAATACCGCGCCCTGCGCCCCCTGCCCGCCGAAGTGCGCGCCCGGCTGGCCGAAACCCGCCAGTATGACCGCAGCGCGCTGGACGCGCTGGGTCTCCGCGAAGGCCCCCTGATGGGCGGCGGCGCCCAGTTGGTCAGCCTGCCCGCGCCGGACTCCACGCCCAATCCGGACGGCCAACGTCATGCCTATCTGATGCAAGATCGCGCCCTGCCCGAATTCGGCTGGACCATCCGCTTCCTGTCCGATTTGGAGCCGGTTCGGACGCAGGCCAACGCCGCCGCCCTGCTGGCGGCGCTGGCCGTTCTGCTGCTGGCGACCGGCGCGGCGCTGGGGCAGCAACGGCGACAAACCCTGCGCCTGCAACGCGAAACGCACGCCCTGCTGGAACGCCGGGTGGCCGAGCGCACCGCCGAACTGGTCGCCGCCAACCGCGTGCTGCGCGAGGCGCAGGAGGAACTGGTGCAGGCGGGCAAGCTGGCCGCCTTGGGCCAGATGTCGGCGGCCTTGGCGCACGAGATCAACCAACCGCTGGCGGCGATCCGCACCTTCGTCGCCTCCACCCGTATTCTGGCCGAACGCGGGGAGGCCGCGCTGGTGCAAAGCAACCTCGCCATGATCGGCGATCTGGCCGAACGGATGGCGGTGATCTCCGGCCATTTGAAGGATTTCGCCCGCAAGGGTCCGGCGCGGGTCGAAGCGGTGTCGGTCGCCCGCGCGATGAACCACGCGCTGACCCTGCTGGCCCCCCGCCTGCGCGAGGAGGACATCGCGCTGGACATCGAGATCCCGCCCGACGCCCTGGTGCGCGGCGACGCGGTGCGGTTGGAGCAGGTCTTCGTCAATCTGCTGCGCAACGCCGCCGACGCCATGGCCGACGCGGACGACCGCCGCCTGAGCCTGTCCGCCGCCCCAGTCACGGACAACGGCGCGGCGGCGTGGGAAATCCGCATCCGCGACCGGGGAACCGGCATCGCCGACGCCGACCAGTTCCGCCTGTTCGACCCCTTTTTCACCACCAAGGAGGTTGGCCAGGGGCTTGGCCTGGGGCTGTCGCTGTCCTATGGAATCGTCCGCGACTTTGGCGGCGGCCTGCGGGCGGAAAACAACCCCGACGGCGGCGCCTGCTTCGTCATCCGCCTGCCGGACGCCAAGGAGGTTTCCCCGCCATGACCACGCCCACCCCCGTCCTGTTCATCGACGACGAGCTGGCGATGCGCGTGTCGGTCACGCAATGGCTCCAGTTGGCCGGATTCGCGGCGGAGAGGTTTGAGACGCCCGAGCGCGCGCTCGACCGGCTGTCGCCGGATTTTCCCGGCATCCTCGTCACCGACGTGAAGATGCCGCGCATGGACGGCATGGCCGTGCTGGCCCGCGCGCTGGAGCGCGACGCCGACCTGCCGGTGATCCTCGTCACCGGCCATGGCGACGTGACCCTGGCGGTGGAGGCGATGCGGCGCGGCGCCTACGACTTCATCGAAAAGCCCTTCGCCCCTGATCATCTGGTCGCCGTCATCCGGCGGGCCTGCGAAAAGCGCCGCCTCGTGCTCGACAACCGGGGTCTGCGCCGTCGGATCGGCGGCGCGGCGGGGATCGAGGCCCGGCTGATCGGCGTCTCCCGCGCCATGGACGATCTGCGGCGGGAGGTGCTGGATCTGGCCGCCACCAGCGCCAGCGTGCTGATTCACGGCGAAACCGGCGCGGGCAAGGAACTGGTCGCCCGCTGCCTGCATGATTTCGGCCCGCGCGCCGCCAAGGGCGCCTTCGTCGCGGTCAATTGCGGGGCGATTCCCGACAGCATGGCGGAAAGCGAGCTGTTCGGCCATGAGCCGGGCGCCTTCACCGGCGCCACCCAGCGCCGCGCGGGCAAGTTGGAGCATTCCAGCGGCGGCAGCCTGTTCCTTGATGAAATCGAAAGCATGCCGCTGGCCCTGCAAGTCAAGATGCTGCGCGCCTTGCAGGAACGGACGGTCGAACGGCTGGGATCCAACAAGCCGCTGCCCGTCGATCTCCGCCTGATCGCCGCGACCAAGGTGGACTTGCTCGACCTCAGCGAGGAAGGGCGGTTCCGCGCCGACCTCTATTACCGGCTGAACGTCGCCGAACTGCACATCCCGCCGCTGCGGGCGCGGGCCGAGGACATCCCCCTGCTGTTCGACGCCTTCGTCGCCGACAGCGCCGCCCACCACATCCGCGACCCGCGCCCGCTGGACGCCGACGATGTGGACGCTCTTCAGGCGCATGACTGGCCGGGCAACGTGCGCGAGCTTCGCAACCTCGCCGAACGCCATGTCCTGTCGGTTGGTCGGTCGAGCGTCGCCACGCTGCTGCGCCGCCGTCCAGTCGGCGGGGTCGGCGGCGACGGGGCGGCGGCCCGCGCGCTGTCCGATCAAATGGACGCCTTTGAAAAGCGGGTGATCGAACAGGCGCTCGACCGCTGCCGGGGCGACATCAAGGCGGTGATGGATCTTTTGGACATCCCCCGCCGCACCCTGAACGAAAAAATGGCCCGCCACAGCCTGGACCGGGCGCGCTTTTTGCCGCGAGGATAAAGCATGGCCACGATTCGCGAAGCCCTGGCGCTGGCGCTCGACCATCATCTCGCCGGGCGGGTGGTGGAGGCCGACACGCTCTATGGCCGGATTCTGGAGGTGGACCCGGAGAACGCCGACGCCCTCCACCTGCATGGCGTGCTGTGCGCGCAGACCGGGCGCTTGACCGACGCGGCGGCGCTGCTGCGGTTGGCCGTGCGGCATGGCCCGGCGGCCCCCGATCACCATGTCAACCTCGCCAACGCCCTGCGCGCGCTGGGGCGAACCGCCGAGGCCATCGACGCCTATCAGGGGGCGTTGGCGCTCGCGCCGCAGCGGGTGGACGCCGGATTCGGGCTGGCCGCTTGCTTGGACGCCGTCGGGCGACGCGAGGAATCCGCCGTCGCCTACCGCGCTTTGCTGGCCCACGCCTCCACCCACGCCGAAGCTTGGAACAATCTCGGGTTGGTCTTGCGGGCGTTGGGCCGCGCGTCCGAAGCGGTGGAACCGTTGACCGAAGCCGTGCGCCTGACGCCGCTGGACGCCCGGACCCAAACGAACCTCGCCATGACTCTCGACCGGGTGGGCGACGCCGAACGGGCGATGGCGGGTTTCGCCCGCGCGTTGGCGCTGGATCCGGCCTTCGCCTCGGTGTTGACCGGCTTGGCGCGCTGTCGGCTGCGTGTTGGGGAGACCGCCGCCGCCGAGCGCTTGAAAAGCTGGAGCTTGCGGCTGCGGCCCGACTCCCCTGATCTGCACGCCGCTTTGGCCCGACTGCGCGCGGATCGCCCCGTTCTGGCCGACGCGCATGTGCGCCGCCTGCTGGCCTTGACCCCCGCCGACGCGGAGGCGTGGAACGCGCGCGGCTTGCTCGCCCGCCGCATCGGTCGGTCGCGCGACGCGCGCGACGCCTTCCATCGGGCGGTGGTCCTGCACCCTGATCTGGGCGGCGGACGAATCAATCTGGCGCTGGCGCTGCGCGACCTTGGCCAGCCCGAGCAGGCCATGGTCGAGGCGCGGGTCGCCGCCGCGTTGGCCCCCGACTCTGCGGCGGTTCTCAACAATCTGGCGCTGGTCTGCGAAAGTTTGGACCAGCCGGGCGACGCGGCGGCGCTGATGGCGCGGGCGCTGCGGCTGACGCCGCTGGACGCCGACGGCTGGGCCTATCGCGGGGCGATGCTGCGGCGGGCCGGGCGGATCTCCGCTGGTTTGGACGCCTGCAACCGCGCCCTGGCGCTCGACCCCGCTTTGGTCGGCGGGCTGGTCAACCGGGCGGTGGTCCGTCAGGATCTGGGGGACCTCGACACGGCCATCGCCGACAACCGCCGCGCCGTCGCGGCGGCTCCCGACCGCGCCGACCTGCATTCCAACCTGCTGCTGTCTTTGCAATACAGCCCAAAAGTGACGGCCGCCGCCCTGCTGGCCGAACACCGGCTGTGGGACGACCGGCATGGTCGCCCCCGCGCCCCGCGCGCGGGCTGGCGCCACCCCAACGCGCCCGACCCGGAGCGACGTTTGCGCGTCGGCTACGTCTCCGCCGATTTCGGCTATCACCCCATTGGTTACTTCCTGGCCCCGCTGCTGCCCGCCCACGACCGCGCGGCGGTGGAGATTTTTTGTTACAACGCCAAACCGCGCGAAGACGGCATGACCCGCCGCCTGATCGCCGGGGCTGACCGCTGGCGCTCGATCCATGGTCTGGACGACGCGGCGGCGGCGGCGCTGATCGCGGCGGACGGAATCGACATCCTGGTCGATCTGGCCGGGCACACCGCCAACAACCGGCTGCCCCTGTTCGCCCGCAAACCCGCTCCGGTCCAAGCCACCTGGGCCGGTTACGTCGGCACCACCGGCCTGTCGGCGATGGACGCGCTGATCGCCTGCCCGCGCCAGATGCCGCCCGGCAGCGACGCCAGCGTGGTCGAACGCGTGGTCCGCCTGCCCGACGATTACGTGTGCGTTTTGCCACGGGAAGACGCTCCCGCCGTTGGGCCGCTGCCCTCCGAAGGCAGTGGTCCTGTCACCTTCGGCTGTTTCAACAACCGGACCAAACTGTCGGAACCAACCCTGGCCCTGTGGGTGCGCCTGCTGAACCGCCTGCCGACGGCAAGGCTGTTGCTGAAAACCCACCAGTTCGACGACGCGGGCGTGCGGACCAAGCTGTTGGCCGCCATCGTCGGGTTGGGCGGCGATCCGACGCGGGTGGAATTGTCGGGAGCCGCCCGGCACGCCGATCTGCCCGGCTGGTACAACCGCATCGACGTGGCGCTGGATCCCTTCCCCTACTCCGGCGGGCTGACCACGCTGGAAGCCCTGTGGATGGGCGTTCCGGTGGTGACGCTGGGCGGAGGAGACCGCTTTTGCGCTCGCCATTCCGTGGCCCACCTCACCGCCGCCGGGCTTCCCGAACTCATCGCCGCCAACGCCGACGCCTATCTGGACATCGCCGCCGGGTTGACGCAGGACCGCGCCGCGTTGGCGGCCTTGCGCGCGGGGTTGCGGGGCCGGATGGCGGCGTCCGCCTTGTGCGACGGGCCGCGTTTCGCCCACCATCTGGAAGCGGCCTATCGGGATCTGTGGCGCGCGTGGGTCGAATCCACGCCCTCCTGAGACGATTCGTCATCCGAGTCGGGGCGAAGCCAACCAATCAATGTCAGCGACATTTTATGATGCGCGCCGTGCGCAAAAATTTCTTTTGCTCTGCAATATCCTGCGGATCTTTGCCGCTAAAAACATCCCAACGGAAGAAGCGTTCTTTTATTCGCCGTGACCACCACCAATTCACGCGACAGTAACCGCTGGTTTTTCAACGCCTGCGATTTATGGTCGCCTTTCCGCTATCCCGCGCTCTCCAATCTTCTGCCGACTGTTTCCCCGGATACTATCCCCAGTATCCCATTTGCCCGCTCCGCTATCCCTCGTGCATGCAGAAATATGCAGGCCATCGCCGCTACACTGGGTTTCAAGATGGTGGTTCGTGGAGACAGCGGATCATCAAGCAATCAAAACCGGCGCCAACATCGGTTTTGGATCTGTCTGGTGGAGGACCGTTCTGATGTTCACGCAAACCGCTTGCCTTGTTCATATCGTTGATGGCGACCTGCTGCTGCGCAGCACCTTGGCGCGCGCTTTGGGGGCCGTCGGCATCGCTTGCCGCGTTCACAGCACCGGGGCGGACGCGCTGTCCGTCTTGGGAACCGGCTCGACCTGTCTGGTCGTGCGCAACGAATTGCCGGACATGACCGCTCAGGAATTGATCGCTGAAGCCGGGCTGCACGGTCATGATCTGCCGGTCCTCGTCATCACCGACCATGGCGACGTCGACGCCGCCGTCAGCGCCATGAAGGCGGGGGCCACCGATTGCCTGGCGCACCCCTTCGCCACGCCGACCTTCCTGGATCGGGTCCGCGCCTGCCTGACGACCGAAAGCCCCTATGCCCAACAGCGCGACCGGGGCCGCGACGCCGTCCGCCGTCTGACGCTGCTGAGCCGCCGCGAGGCCGAGGTTCTGCGCCTGATCGTCGAAGGCAAGCAAAGCAAGACCATCGCCTGGGATCTGGGCATCAGCATCAAGACGGTGGAAGTCCACCGCGCCCGCATCATGGAGAAAACCGGCTGCCGGTCGATCGTTGGTCTGGGCCGACTCTGGGAAGCGGCGGAGATGCTGCGCGCGCACAGCATTCCCCGGTCGATCCCCATGATGCCCGCTTTGGTCGAAATGGCCGCCCCCTGATCCATCCCTCAAGCGAGACATTGGGCGTGAAAACGGGGTGATGCTAGGGTTGTTGTCCATATGGCAGGCTAACGCTTGGGTTAGTGCCGCCGCTGGCCTTACACTCCCGCGCGTCGATCCCACACCGCGTTCAGTGGAGCGTTCTTATGTTGCCCAGGCATTGCCATCATCGTTTTGATGTCGCGTCGACCGACGACATCATCACGGCGCGACGTTTGGCGATGACCTTGGCGGAGGGGCGGCTCACCGACATCGACCGCCAACGTCTGGACGTTGTGGTGTCGGCGCTGGGTGAGCGCGCCAGCCGTTTGACGGGCGGAGCCACGTTTTTGATGCGCCGCTGGGGCGCCGAAGGGGTGGAGTGTCTCACCTTCGACCGAAACCCGCCCGCCGATTCCGCCGACGACGACCCTGGCGCCGCCGCGCTGGCGGTGGTTCAGGCCCAAGCCAGCCAGTTCGCAACCCACACCACCCCCTCCGTCGGCAGCGCCCATTTGGCGCGAGTCTGGCGGATGGATGGCGCCGCCGCGCCATCCCCCGGATCTGTGGTTGACGTTGGGGCGGTGATGGTCGCCCGGCTTGGGGCCGACGCCTGCGGCGATGGATGGTTTTTCCGTTGCGACAACCCCAACAACGGCGTGGCTCTGGTCATCGATGGGATACCGGGCGCCAGCGCCAGCGCCCGCCGCGTCGAAGCGGTGGCCGCCGCGACCACCCCCGGCTTGTCGCCGCAAATGGTGGTGGGCGCCATCCGGCGCGACATCGCCGACACGCCGACCGGCACCGTGGCGGTGTTGCGAATAAGCGGAGAGGCTGTGGATTACACCGCGCTGGGCACCGTCGCCGGGGCGGTCATCCGTGACCGCAAGGTGACGTCGCTGGCCGCGCGCTGGGCCATGGTTGGTTACAACCCACAAATTCCCGCCTGCGTTCATCTTTTGTGGACGGCGGGCGATCACGTCATCTTGCACAGCGATGGCTGCGTCCGCCTGCCGGTTCTGTTCATCGAGCGCAACTTGCACAGCGTGGATCCGACCCTGGCCGCCGCCGTCCTGCTGCGCGATGGGACGGCGATGGACGACGACCAGACCATCTTGATCCTGCGCAACACCGCCGCCCCAACAACCGATCAAGCCAATCAAACCGATTGGATGACCGAGCGGGGAACCGTCTGACCGGACGACTCCCCGCTGCTGGATCATTCGGCGGACGTCATCACGCGGCGGGCGGGGTCGTCACCATGTCGCGGATGCTGCTTTTCAACAGCTTGCCGGTGGCGGTGTGCGGCAGCGCCTCGACAAAGCGGACGTCGTTGGGGATGGACCATTTGGCGATTTTGCCGTCGAAGACCGCCAACAGTTCCTCTTTGGTCAGGCTGGCCCCCTCCTTCACCACGACGACCAGCAGCGGGCGCTCGCCCCATTTCTCGTCGGGAATGGCGACGGCGGCGGCCTCCTGCACGGCGGGGTGGCCAACGGCGATGTTTTCCAGATCGATCGAGCTGATCCACTCGCCGCCCGACTTGATGACGTCCTTGGTGCGGTCGACGATCTGCACATAGCCGTCGGCGTCCATCGTCACCACGTCGCCCGTCTCGAACCAGCCGGGGACGGTTTCGTGCGCCGGGCTGGAATCCAGGCCGAAATAGGACGAGCAGACCCAGGAACCGCGCACCAGCAACCGGCCAAAGCTTTTGCCGTCGCGCGGCACGTCGTTTCCGTTGCTGTCCAGGACGCGGAACTCGATGCCGCAGATCGGGCGGCCCTGCTTGGAGGCCAGCGCCAGCGCGTCGTCGGCGCTTTGTCCCGCGTGCTTGGCCTTGGGCATGTTGGCGAGGCCGAGCGGGCTGGTTTCCGTCATGCCCCAAGCGTGCAGAACCTCGACCCCATGCTCCTTGAAGCGCTGGATCATGATCGGTGGGCAGGCGGAGCCGCCGATGGCGACCCGGCGCAGAATCCCCAGGCCCTTCTTGTTGGCGTCCAGCCAGTTCAGCAGCGCCAGCCAGACGGTCGGCACCCCGGCGGTGTTGGTCACGCCCTCGCTCACGAACAGCTCATGCAGGCTGGCCCCGTCCAGCTTGGCGCCGGGAAGCACCAGCTTGGCCCCCACCATCGGCGCGGCGTAGGGAATGCCCCAGGCGTTGACGTGGAACATCGGCACCACGGGCAGCACGACGTCGGACGCCGACAAATCGAACACGTCGGGCAGGCAGGCCGCCAGCGCGTGCAGGATGGCCGAACGGTGGCTGTACATCACCCCCTTGGGGTGGCCGGTGGTGCCGGAGGTGTAGCACATGCTGCACGCGGTGTTTTCGTCCAGCTCCGGCCAATCGAAATGGTCGGGCTGGTCGGCCAGCAGATCCTCGTAACACAAAAGGTTGGGCAGGCTGGAGGTCGGCATGTGGGCGGCGTCGGTCATGACGACGATGGCCTTCACCCCGGTCAGATGCTCGGCCAACCCCTCCAGCAACGGGATGAAGGTCAGGTCGGTGAACAGCACGCGGTCTTGCGCGTGGTTGACGATGTAGGCGATCTGTTCGGGGAACAAGCGCGGGTTGATGGTGTGGCAGACCATGCCGGAACCGCCGATGGCGTAATAGCATTCCAGATGGCGATAGCCGTTCCAGGCCAGCGTGCCGACGCGGTCGCCCGGCTCCAGCCCCAGCTTCGCCAGCGCGTGGGCCAGTTTTTGCGCGCGCGCCCAGGCGTCGGCGTAGCTGTAGCGATGGATCGGCCCCTCGGTGGTGCGCGACACGATTTCCGTGTCGGCGTGGTACAGCGCGGCGTGACGCAACGCCGTCGTCACCAAAAGCGGCACACCCATCATCAATCCACGCAGCATCGGTTTCTCTCCCAGTTCTTTGATTTGTTTCGGTTCGTTGTGTGTCGTCACACGTTCAGTCGGCGGCCAGCGCCGGTTCGCAGGCGGCCAGACGCCCTTCGGCATCCAGTTCCATCGCCTTCAATTCGCCGACGATCTCGGCGATTTCCGTCTGCATACGCTCCAGGGCGGCCAGCCGGTCGCGGATTTTCGTCAGCCCGTCGCGGTATTGCCGGGCGCTGGGCCGACCAGAACGGTAATGGGCGAGATACTCGGCGATCTGCTCCAGCGAAAAACCGACGCGGCGGAATTTCAGGATCAGGATCAGACGCGCCCGGTCGCGGTAGGTGAAAACCCGTCGCCCGCCCGCCCGTTGCGGCGACAGCAGCCCTTTTTCCTCGTAAAAGCGCAGCGCCTGCGGCGTCAGATCGAACTCCGCCGCCAACTCCGTGACGCCGTACACCCGGTTCTTGTCGGTCATGAACGCCCTCCCCACGCCGACGATTCCGCCATGGACAGTCCGCAAAGTCAACTTTAATGATCTAAAGCGCGCTTTAGGATAGGGCTAAGGAAATGGTCTGCGACGCTCCGCCGCAGCGACCGGCCTCGTCGTCCAACCAACGACTCAGTCGGACCGGCCCCTCAGTCGGACCGGCGTTGAGTCAGCGCCTCGATCTGGCTGGCCAGTTCGGTGGCCGTCCGTTCGGCCCCCGGATCGGCGCCGACGCGCAGCATGGCGCGGATGGCCAACAAATGCAGACGGATGATTCCCGGATCGCCCATGACGCGCGCCGGGTCGGCGATCAGCCGTTGCAGGGATCCGATGACCCGCCCCGCCGACGACGGCATCTGGTCCAGCGCGCCGCGCCGGAACCGTTCCAACGGCTCGCCCATGCGCGCCAGGGCGTCGGCGCAACGGTCCAGCGCGCTCAACGCCTCGCTGACCAGCCGGTCCAGATCGTCGCGGACGGCGGCGGCGTTGGCGGCGGCGATCATCCCGGACGTCGCGCGATTCTGCTGCGCCGCCGCCAGCGTCCGCAGAATCGACACCCGGCTTTGCTGGGCGCGCTTGACCGCCATCTCGTCGCCCGACACCTTGGCCATCAGCAGACCATCGGGCGGCAACAGGATCACGTCGGGGGCCGGCGCCTCGGGCGAGCGGCGATCCTGCGCCACGGGCCGGTCCAGCCGCCGCCGGTCCGGCCCCTTGTAGCCAGGGGCGGACACGAAGCCGCGCGGACGACTGACCACGTCCAAAATTCGGTCACGGATGCGCGCCGGGGCCAAGGGCTTGACCAGGAAATCGGTCGCCCCGGCGTCGCGGCCCGCCTTCACATATTGGCGGTCGCCATGCGCGGTCAGCAGGACGATCGGCAAGGTCGGGTCGGGCGATTCGGGATGGCTGCGGACGATGCGGATCAGGTCAAGGCCGCTGGCCCCCGGCATGTCCCAATCGGTGAAGACCAGATCGGGGCCGATTTCCTTGATGAGCGCCAGCGCCTCGGTCGTGCCGCCCGCCTCGGTGACGCGGGCAAAGCCCAGGTGACGCAGAATCGCCCGCAGAATCTGGCGGGTGTTCGCGATGTCGTCGACGATGAGGATCTCAAGAGCGCCATAACCGGACGGAAGCATATCGAACGTCAGACTCTCTCAGAATCAGCCACGAGACCGTCACCATAGGGGCGCACGCTCAACAAATCGTAAGGATTGCCGTCCGTCGCAGAAAAATCCAGGTGCCAGCCCATTCCCTTCGTCGAATCGTCTCATCGCGCCGATTGTGAAAATAGATTTACAGAAATGAGCGATTTGTGTAACTGGGTGATCCATCGCTGGTGACACCTCACGAACCGAGACGCCGACGCATGGACCAGCCCACCCCACCCGCCGCGACCGAATCCCTGCTGATGCGGATGCAGCAGCACCAGACCCGGTTGCCCCCGGCGCTGGCCAAGGTCGGGGCCTGGGCGCTGGCCTACCCGTTCCGCACCGCCACCTTGAAAATCGGCGAATTGGCCGCCGCCGCCGAGGTGTCGGTCGCCTCGGTCAACCGCTACGCCACCGCGCTGGGGTATGAGGGGTATCCGGAGTTCCGCGACGATTTGTTGCGCGCCTTTGAATCCACCTTCGCCCCGGTGGAAAAGCTGCGGGCGGCGGTGTCGCGCGACACGTCCAACGCCGAAATCATGCGGGAATCGCTGGCCTGCGACGCCGCGAACATCGCCCGCACCCTGGACCTGCTGCAACCCGAACAGTGCGAAGAGGCCATCCGCCTGATCCGCAGCGCCAAGCGCGTCTACACCTGCGGCATGGGCGACAGCGCCTATATGGCGACCTTTCTGGCCGACATGCTCGACCCCTACGTCGATCAGGCCATCGCCACGGTGGAGTTCGCCGGCCCGGAACGCTCGATCCGCCGCCTGATGAAGGTTCAACCCGGCGATCTGATGATCGCCATCACCACCCCGCGCTATTCGCGCCGCACGGTGGAGCATGTCCAGCATTGCCGGGAGCAGGGCGCGCGCACGCTGGCGCTGACCGATTCCCCTGATTCCCCCGTCGTGCCTCTGGCCGACGTCACCCTGCTGGCCGGGGCCGATCATGGGGTTTTGCACAGCTCGACCACCGGCATGATGGCGTTGATTATGGCGCTGGGCGCGGCGCTCGCCCGCAGCGGCAACAACACGGTGGACCGCGCCGCCGACATGGCCGAGCGCATTTTGCCCTATCTGCACGTCGTCCCCAAACCGGGCCGGGCCAAGCCGGACCGAGAGGAGCGATGAGCCGCCCCCAACCATCCGCCGCCACAACTTTCCTTCGTTTCAACCAGGGCTGAAACCGATGACCATCTCTTACTGGAACGGGCGTTACCTGCCGCTGGATCAGGTTCAGGTGTCGCCGCTTGATCGCGGCTTTCTGTTCGCCGACGGTCTGTATGAGGTCACGGCGGCCTACAACGGGCGCCTGTTCGAGGCCGAGGCCCACGTCACCCGCCTGCAACGCGGTCTGGCGTCCCTGCGCATCGAAACCGGGATGAGCGACGGCGATTGGCTGGCCATTCTGGAGCGGCTGACGGCGGAGTCCGGCATCGACGGCGATCTGACCGTTTATCTGCACGTCACGCGCGGCGCGGCGGCGGCCCGCGCCCACGGCTTCCCCGCCGGGGTCGCGCCGACCATCTTCGGCATGGTCAGCCCGCTGAAGCGCCCGCCCGATTCCTGGCGCGAGCAGGGCGTCGCCGCCCTGACCATGCCCGACATCCGTTGGGGCCGCTGCGATCTGAAGACCATCGCTTTGTTGGGCAGCGTGCTGGCCCAGCAGGCCGCCACCGACGCCGGGGTGGTGGACGCCATCCAGATCCGTGACGGCTTCGTCACCGAAGGCGCGGCGACCAACGTCTTCGTGGTCAAGGACGGCGTCATCGCCACCCCGGTGGCCGATCACCGCATCCTCATCGGCATCACCCGCCAAGTGATTCAGCGTTTGGCGGCGGCGGCGGGTCTGCCCTTTGTCGAGCGCGACGTCCGCGCCATCGAACTGGCCACGGCGGATGAGGTGTGGATCGCCAGCACGACCAAGGAAATCACCCCCGTCACCACCATCGACGGTCGTTTGGTCGGAACCGGCAAGCCCGGCCCGGTGTGGAGCCGCGTCGCCGCCCTCTTCGCCGAAAGCCAGAGCCGATGAACGCGCCCGCCGACAACCGCCTTCTGTCGGTCGAAGGGCTGTCGGTCGCCTTCCAGGGCGAGCATGGCCCGATCACCGTGGTCGATGACGTCAGCTTTTCCGTCGCGCCCGGCGAGACGGTGGCCATCGTCGGCGAATCCGGGTCCGGCAAGTCCGTCACCTCGCTGTCGCTGATGCGGTTGGTCGATTACGCGGGCGGGCGGATCACCAAGGGGGCCATCCGCTTCCGGGGCCGCGACGGGCGGGAACGCGATCTGGCGCTTCCCCCGGCGGAGGAGTTGACCGCCATGCGCGGCAACGACATCGCCATGATCTTTCAGGAACCGATGACGTCCCTGAATCCGGTCTTCACCATCGGCGACCAGATCGCCGAAGCGGTGATGCTGCATCAGGGCGTCGACCGCAAGGCCGCGCGGGCCGAGGCGCTGCGCATGTTGGAACGGGTGCGCATCCCCGAACCGGCCCGCCTGCTCGACCGCCACCCGCACCAGCTCTCCGGCGGAATGCGCCAGCGCGTGATGATCGCCATGGCGCTGTCCTGCCGCCCGTCGCTGCTGATCGCCGACGAGCCGACCACGGCGCTGGACGTCACCATCCAGGCGCAGATTTTGCGGTTGATCCGGCTGTTGCAACACGACATGGGCATGGGCGTGATCTTCATCACCCACGACATGGGCGTGGTGGCCGAGGTCGCCGACCGCGTCGTCGTGATGTGGCGCGGCCAAAAGGTGGAGGAAGGGACGGTCGAACAGATCTTCGCCGCCCCCAAACACCCCTACACCAAGGCCCTGCTGTCGGCGGTGCCCAAGCTGGGCGCGCTGCGCGGCCAGGATCTGCCCGCCCGCTTCCCCCTGCTGGTGGTGGACGAACCGGCGAACAGCGACACAGCCCCCGCCATCCACCAACAGGACACGGTGCGACACGCCGCCGCCCCGCTGCTGGAGGTGTCCAACCTCGTCACCCGTTTCGACGTGCGCAAGGGCCTGTTCGGCACGCTGAAGGCCCGCGTCCACGCGGTGGAACAGGTCAATTTCTCGGTGCGTCCGGGCGAAACGCTGGCGCTGGTCGGGGAATCGGGCTGCGGCAAATCCACCACGGGCCGCACCATCATGGGGCTGCAACGCTCGACCGCCGGGGCCATCCGCTTCGAGGGGGCGGACACGGTGGCGCTCGATTCCAACGGTCAGGCCAAGCTGAAGGAGAAGATCCAATACATCTTCCAGGATCCCTTCGCCTCGCTGAACCCGCGCATGACCGTGGGTTTCAGCATCGCCGAACCGATGCTGGTCCATGATTACGTCCCCAACGGCCGCCCCGGCCTGTCGCGCCGCCGCGCCATCGAGGAGCGGGTGGCCGATCTGCTGACCCAGGTTGGCTTGAAGCCGGAACACGCCCACCGCTACCCGCACGAGTTTTCCGGCGGCCAGCGGCAGCGCGTCTGCATCGCCCGCGCGCTGGCCTGCGACCCCAAGCTCATCATCGCCGACGAGGCGGTGGCGGCGCTCGACGTGTCGATCCAGGCGCAGATCGTCAATCTGCTGATGGATCTCCAGGCCAAGCGCGGGCTGTCCTATCTCTTCATTTCGCACGACATGGCGGTGGTGGAGCGGATCAGCCACCGCGTCGCCGTGATGTATCTGGGGCAGATCGTTGAAATCGGCCCGCGCCGGGCCGTGTTCGAGAATCCCCAGCACCCCTACACCCGCCGCCTGATGGCGGCGGTGCCAGTCGCCGATCCCAGCCGACGCACGGGAGAGCTGACGCTGTTGACCGGCGAAATCCCCAGCCCGATCCGCAACCTCGGCGACGAGCCGCAGGTCCAGCCGCTGGTCGCGGTGGGGAATGACCATTACGTCGCCCGCCACGCGGTCGGCGGCGATTTCTGAATCAAAAAAACGGGAGAGTTCACGTGACGCGCTTCGCCCTTCCCCTGGTCGCCGGTCTGCTCTGCTGCACCGCGCTGACCAACGCCGCTTTCGCCGCCAAGGATTTGGTCGTCGGCGTTCCCGACAATTTGACCACCCTGGATCCCGCCGACGTCAACGACACCCTGTCGCAGTCGGCGACCCGCACCATGCTCCAGGGCCTGTTCGCCTTCGACAAGGACATGAAGCTGGTCCCGCAACTGGCGGAGAGCTTCACCGTCAACGACACGGCGACCGAATACACCTACAAGCTGCGCAAGGGCGTCGTTTTCCACGACGGCACGCCGTTCAACGCCCAGGCCGTGAAGACCAACTTCGACCGCCTGTCGAACCCGGCCAACAAGCTGAAGCGCCAAAGCCTGCTGTCGATGCTGGCCGAAACCGTGGTGGTGGACGACGCCACCATCACGTTGAAGCTGTCGCAGCCCTTCGGCGCGCTGAACAACAACCTCGCCCACCCCGGCGCCATGATCCACAGCCCGAAGGCGCTGGAAACCTATGGCAAGGACATCGGTCGGCACCCGGTCGGCACCGGCCCCTTCAAGTTCGTGAGCTGGCAGGCCGACACCATGCTGGCGGTCAAGAACACCAATTATTGGAAGCCCGGTCTGCCCAAGGTGGACAGCGTGACCTTCCGCAGCGTGCCGGAAAACGGCAGCCGCATCGCCATGCTGCAAACCAACGAGGCGCAGTTCGTCTACCCGCTGCCCTCGGAAATGGTCGGAATGGTGGAAAAGAACCCGGCGCTAAGCGTCACCAACGGTTCGTCGATCATCGCCTACTATGTGGCGATGAACACGATGAAGAAACCGTTCAACGACGTCCGCGTTCGTCAGGCGTTGAACTACGCCATCGACAAGAACGCTTGGGCCAAGATCGTCTATCGCGGCTACGCCGGGCCGCTGCCCTCGCCGCTGCCGCCCAAGCTGGGTTTCCACGTCCCTCAAGCCCAGCAGTATGATTTTGATTTGGCCAAGGCCAAGGCGCTGCTGGCCGAGGCCGGCTACCCGAACGGCTTTGAAGCCGAGATGTTCTCGCGCAACAGCACGAACTTCATTCGCGGCATGCAGTTCATTCAGCAACAATTGTCCCAGGTCGGCGTGAAGCTGACGGTCACGCCGCTGGAAGCCGGTGTCGAAACCGCCCGCGTCTGGAGCGTGGAGAAGCCGGAGGACGCCACAATACAGATGCAGTACACTCGGTGGTCAGCCTCGACCGGCGACGCCGATTGGGGTCTGCGTCCGTTGCTGTATGGCAAGGGCTTCCCGCCGAAATTCTTCAACACCGCCTATTACAAGAACGAGACGGTGGACTCCGCGATCGAGGCGGGCATCGCCACCGCCGACACCGCCAAGCGCGCCGAAGCCTACCGCGTCGCCCAGGAGCAGATCTGGAAGGACGCCCCGTGGCTGTTCCTTGGCGTTGAAAATCTGCTGGCTGCCCAGACGAAGAGCCTGTCCGGCCTGAACTACGTCGCCGACGGCGGCTTGCAGATCGAAGAAGCCGACATCCAGTGAGCGCCAGCGGGAGGCGCCCGGCCAAACGGTCGGGCGCCTCCCGCGCCTTCTTTTCCGGGACGATTGCCCCATGCTGAAATATCTTGTCGGTCGCGTCGCCGGGATCATCCCGGTGCTTCTGGTGATTTCCGTCTTCGTCTTCGGCTTCGTCCATTTGCTGCCCGGCGATCCGGCGCGGCTGGTGGCGGGCAGCGACGCCAGCGCCAGCGACATTGAACTGGTGCGCCAGGATCTCGGCCTCGATCAACCTTTGTGGGTCCAGTATGGCCGCTTCCTCGGCAACGCGGTCCAGGGCGAGTTCGGGCGGTCGATGAAGACCAAGCGGAAAGTCTCCGAAGAGATCGGCAGCCGGTTTCTGCCCACCTTGTATTTGACCGGCGCGGCGATGGCCTGGGCGACGTTGGCGGGGCTGTTGATCGGCGTGGCGTCGGCGACCAAGCGCGGGCGCTGGCAGGATCACGTCGGCATGTTCGTCGCGGTGTCGGGCATCGCCTTTCCGTCCTTCTGGCTCGGTCTGTTGATGATCGACCTGTTTTCGGTGCAACTGCGCTGGCTGCCGACCAGCGGCTACGGCACATGGCAGCATTTCGTCATGCCGTCGCTGACGCTGGGGCTGGGGGTGGCGGCGGTGATGGCGCGCTTCACCCGCTCCGCCTTCATCGACATCGCGCGCGAGGATTACGTCCGCACCGCGCGGGCCAAGGGCGTGCCGTCGCGGCTGGTGGTGTGGAAACACACGCTGCGCAACGCCATGATCCCGATCATCACCATGGTCGGCCTGCAATTCGGTTTTCTGCTGGGCGGATCCATCGTCGTCGAGACGGTGTTTTCCTGGCCGGGGCTGGGGCGGCTGCTGGTGGACAGCGTGTCCTACCGTGACTACACGGTGATTCAGGCGGAAATCCTGCTGTTTTCGTTGGAATTCATCCTCATCAACCTGCTGGTCGATGTGTTGTACGCGCTGGCCAACCCCGAGATTCGCTACTCATGAGCACGACCGCGCAGGCCGCGACGGCCACCGATTCCATCCGCTCCCCGCTGGGCGAGTTCTGGCGCAAGTTCCTGCGGCGGCGCACCGCCGTGGTCGCCGGGGCCTGCCTGCTGCTGCTGGCGCTCGCCGCCGCCGCCGCGCCCTGGATCGCCCCCTACGACCCGGCGGGCTTCGATTACGACCGGGTGCTCGAAGGGCCATCCTGGGCGCATTGGGCCGGAACCGATTCTTACGGGCGCGACATCTTCAGCCGCATCCTGTGGGGCGCGCGGATTTCGCTGTCGGTCGGCCTGCTGTCGGTTCTGCTCGGCGGAATCGTCGGCATCACCCTGGGTCTCATCAGCGGCTTTCGCGGCGGGTTCATCGACTCCCTCATCATGCGGCTGTGCGACGTGCTGCTCGCCTTCCCCGGCATTCTGCTGGCCATCGGCATCGTCGCCGTTCTGGGGCCGGGGATTGAAAACGTCATCTACGCCGTCGCCATCTTCTCCATCCCGGTCTTCGCCCGGCTGGTGCGCGGCAGCACGCTGTCGCTGAAACAGGCGGTCTATGTCGACGCCGCCCGCGCCATCGGCGTGCGCGACCGCATGCTGATGCTGCGCCACATCCTGCCGGGAACCCTGCCCAGCGTGATCGTCTACCTCTCCATGCGCATCGGCACCTCCATCCTGACGGCGGCGAGCCTGAGCTTCATCGGGCTTGGCGCCCAGCCGCCCAGCCCGGAATGGGGGGCGATGCTGGCCGACGGGCGCAGCTACATCGGCGTCGCCAGCCACGTCACCTTCTACCCCGGTCTGGCCATCTTCATCACGGTGCTGGCCTTCAACCTGCTTGGCGACGGATTGCGCGATGCCCTCGACCCCAAGCTGCGCTGACGCCGCCGCCCCGCGTCGCGCCCGCGATGTGGGGCTGGCCTGCGGACGGCTGAAACCGGGGCCGCGCAACGCCATCACCGACGTTCCGGGCGTGCGCGTCGGCCATTGCACGCTGAGCGACGGCGCGACGCAAACCGGCGTCACCGCCATCCTGCCGCACGGCGGCAACCTCTACCGCGACAAGCCGGTCGCGGCGGCGGACGTGCTGAACGGCTTTGGCAAAAGCGTCGGCCTGACGCAGGTGGAGGAGTTGGGGGCGCTGGAAACGCCGATCCTGCTGACCAACACCCTGTCGGTCGGCACGGTCGCCACCGCGCTGATCCGCCACGCCATCGCCGCGAATCCCGACATCGGGCGGACCACCGCGACCGTCAACCCGGTGGTAATGGAGTGCAACGACGGCCCGTTGAACGACATCCAGGCCCTGGCGGTGACGGAAGCGCACGCCGCCGCCGCGCTGGCCGAGGCCTTGGCCTCCGCCGACGGGGCGGCGGTCGCCGTCGGTTCGGTCGGGGCGGGGCGCGGCATGTCCTGTTTCGGCTTCAAGGGCGGGATCGGCACCGCGTCGCGCCGGATAAAGCTGGACGGCAAACGCTGTCACCTTGGCGTGCTGGTGCTGGCGAATTTCGGACGGGCGGGCGAGTTGCGCCTGCCCGACGGGCGGCGCGTCGGCCCGCCGCCGCAGGACTCCGACCCGGAAAAGGGATCGGTCATCGTCATCGCCGCCACCGACGCGCCGTTGGACCATCGGCAATTGCGTCGGGTGATCCGCCGCGCCGGGGTGGGGTTGGCCCGCGTCGGCTCCTTCTGGGGCCATGGCAGCGGCGACATCGCCTTGGGCTTCACCACCGCCAACCGCATCGACCATGACGAAACCGCCGACAGCGTCCCCTTCCGCGTCTTGAACGAACGCCGCATCGACGCCCTGTTCGAGGCGATGGCCGAGGCGACGCAGGAGGCGGTTCTCGACGCGCTGGTCGCCGCCACCCCCGTGACCGGACGGGACGGCGCGACCCGCCCCTGCCTGTCCGCCCTTTTGACCGCCGCATTCTGATCGCCTTATGCTGACCGCTGGGAGCCTGCCGTGAAGATCTACATCTCCGCCGACATCGAAGGCGTCGCCGGGGTGGTCGCCCCCAACCAGGTGACGCCGGGCAACCCGGAGTATGAACGCGCCCGCCGTCTGATGACCACCGAGGTCAACGCCGCCATCGAAGGCGCGCTGGCCGGGGGCGCCACCGAGATCCTGGTGAACGACAGCCACGGCCCGATGCTCAATCTGCTGCCCGACGAGTTGCACCCCGCCGCCGAGCTTATTTTGGGCCGCCCCAAACCCAACGGCATGTTCGCCGGGTTGGAACCGGACTTCGCGGGCGTGCTGTGTCTGGGCTTCCACGGGTCGGCCCGCCGGTCGGGGATTCTCGCCCACACCACCAACAGCTTCGCCTTCGGCCGGGTCCGCGTGAACGGGCTGGAACTGGGCGAGGCGGGCTGTTACGGCGCGTATGCGGGTGAACTCGGCGTGCCGGTGATCCTGCTGTCGGGCGACGACCGCTTCGCCGAAGAGGTCGAATCGCTGTTTCCTGAGGCTGAGCGGGTCGTGGTCAAACAGGCGCTGGGCCAGCGCGCCGCCCGTTCCGTCGCGCCCATGATCGCGCGCGACCGGCTGCGCGCGGCCAGCCGCCGCGCGGTCGAACATGCGGCAAGCGTCACGCCCTTCCGCATCCCCGCCGAACGCGACGGCGCCCCCTATCGCCTTGAGATCGAAATGAACAGCCCGGCGCTGGCCGATCTGGCGGCGCTGATTCCGGTGGCCGTCCGCCTCGACCCCGTCACCATCCGCTTGACCGCCGACCGGATGGCCGGGATTCTCGGCTGGATCAACAGCCTGTCGGCCATGTCGGCCTCCCTCCGTTGAGCGCAGAATCATGACCCATGACGACAACCCGCAACCCTTCGCGCTCGCCATCCATGGCGGGGCCGGAACTATCGACGCGTCCCTGCTGACACCGGAGCTTGAGGACGCCTACCACGCCGGTCTGCGCGCCGCGCTGCTGGCCGGGCGCGAGGTGCTGGCCGCTGGCGGCACGGCGCTGGACGCCGTCACCGCCGCCGTCATGGCGCTGGAGGATGAGCCGCTGTTCAACGCCGGGCGGGGCGCGGTCTTCACCGCCAACGGCGCGCATGAAATGGACGCGGCGATCATGGATGGGCGGACCCGCGCGGCGGGCGCGGTGGCTGGCCTGTTCGGCCCGCGCAACCCGATCCTCGCCGCCCGCGCTGTCATGGAGCGCACCGACCATGTGCTGTTGATCGGCGAGGGCGCGCTGGATCTGTGCCGCCGCGCCGGGCTGGTGATGGAGGAGGCGCCCTATTTCTTCACGCAAGCCCGCTGGGACGCCTTGCAAGCCGAACTCGCCTTCCGCCGCTCCGGCGCGCCCGACGATGGCAACGAGCAGCGCCGCCACGGCACCGTTGGCGCGGTGGCCCGCGACGTCCATGGCGACGTCGCCGCCGCCACGTCAACCGGCGGCATGACGGCCAAGGCGGTGGGCCGGGTCGGCGACAGCCCGTTGATCGGGGCGGGAACCTACGCCGACAACGACACTTGCGCGATTTCCGCCACCGGCCATGGCGAGCATTTCATCCGCCACGTCGTCGCCCACGAGATCGCCGCGCGCATGCGCTGGGGCGGGCAATCGCTGTTCGAGGCCGCCGACGCGGTGGTGGTCGGCCAGCTTGGCCCCATCGGCGGATCCGGCGGATTGGTCGCGGTGGACCGCGAGGGCCGGGTGTCGCTGCCCTTCAACTGTTCGGGCATGTACCGGGGCATCGCCAAGGCCGACGGCCCGCTGCTGACCGCCATCCACCGCGAGGATTACCGGGTCAGCCGCTGAACGGCGGGAGGAGCGCCGTTACGGCAGCGCGTCGAGCCGTTCGGCTTCGTCCAGCTCGTCGCCATTGACGGTGACGGCCTGCACAAGAATCCCGCTGCCGGACGGTCCCGGCAGCAGGATGACCGTCAACACCCGGCGGTAGGCCGGGAAGGACAACCCTTCGATCAGCTCTTCCTCGATCTCGACGCTGTAGGCGCCGGGCGGCTGCACGCCGTCCACGCTCGACAATTGAAAGGGCTTGACGAAGGTGACGGTGCGTTGGCTTTTGCGTTCGAACATCGGTCGTGACTCACACCTTTTCCGGGCTGGCGAGCTGGTGCAGGGCTTCTTTCAGCCACGGGGCGCGGATTGTGCGGTCGCGCTGCGACCAGGGCACTTTCGTGGCGTTTTCCGCCTCATACAGGCTTTGCGCCAGCGTTTCGACGGCCATCTGCCCACCAAGCTGGCTTTCCCGCGCCACCCGCTCGCGCCCGCTCTCCAGCCCTTTGACCCGGTATTGATACTCGCCAGCGTCCGGCGGCAAGAAGCGTTCGACCCGGTGATCGCCGCGCGGGGCGCCGCGCTTCACCTCCGGTTCGGCGAAATGAACGATCTGGCCGACATGGTATTTCTGGCCATTCATGGCGCGTCTCCAGCCGTGCGGACACAGCTTGTGGGGAAGCCCCGCAGGACAATCATGCGGAGCGAGCGGCGGCGGCGGCGGCGACAGCGGCGGCTTTCCGCTTCAAGGTGGCCGCGCTTTTCGGCGGGGCCGCCGCGATCTTCTTGGCCAGCCGCTCGGCGATTTCCGCCTGGATGGCGGGCAGAACCGCCTGCGCCGAGGCTTTTTGCTTGGGCGTCCCAGTCAGGGCCAGCCGTTCGGCGTTGACGCCCAGGGTGCGGAGGTCGTCGTCGCCCATGCCCGGCAGTCGTTCGATCATGTCCATCGTCAGGTCGCTTTCCAGTCGGATCGGTCGGGGGGCGGGCGAGATTTTCACGGCGATGCGGACACGCCTGGTCGGCGGAGCGACCGCCTCGCCGTCGTGAGCCTGCCAGCCGGCGAACCAGCCCTGCGCGGACCGGCTGCCCTGTGGGTGCGGGTTCTCTTCCCGCGCGGAGCCGACGCTCGCCGCCAGCTTGCCGGTGAGAAACGCCACACGCTCCCAACGTTCATCCTTGCCACGCGAGGCGAAGGGCGTCTCTTTGCCGTTTGTCATCGCCGATTCAGTTGTTTTCAAAGATATTTGATCACTATGGGCGCAATTCGATGAATTTCAAAACACTATCAAACCGAATGACATGAAATATTTTTCAGAGGATTTCCTGAATTTTATCAGTCAACTCATGCGGAAACATTGAAATTCATGCTCAACAGGCATAGGTTCAAGCGATAATGACATTACGAAACACCATCCTTTTTTCGGGTTGCCTGATGTTCACCGTGGTTGGTGGCATCCTGCTGTTCAATGGCGCCCCCCGGTCCGGGTCGGATGAAGCCGTCGCCGCCGCCCAACAGGCGCAAACCGCCTGGGCGCAGGAGCGATCCCGCGATCTGATCGCGCAACGGCCCTGGAATGGACAATCCCGACCACCCGACGCCCCCGGCGCCCCGTCGGAACCGCTGATGCTGGTCGGCGGAGTCGGCGCGCTGCTGATTGCGGCGTGGCTTGGCGTTCGCGCCGCGCGTCACCCCTGGTCTTGAAAGGCTCGACCCGATGTTCGTCGTCGATGACGCCATTGCCGCCGCGATCCGCACCGCCTACACCGAAAGCGGGGTGACGGCGGCGGTGCTGATCCTGCGACGGCACATCCCCGGCCTCGACAACGACGACGAGGCGGGGCGCTGGGCGCGCACCATCGCCGGGTGGCGCCCGCTGCCCGCCGATCTGACGCCCCCCGTGAAAAAGCGGCGCGCGCCACGCAAATAGCGCCGCCCTAATTCAGCCCAAAATCTCAGCCCGGAATTTCGTCGGTCCAGACGCGGAAGCCGGTCAGCGTGTTGGGGCCGAAGGTGTGAGTCAACGGCACGTCGGCGGCGTCGCGTCCTTGCGCGATCAACACGCGGCCAATCCGGCGGGCGTTGTTGCGCGGGTCGAACACATGCCAGCGCCCGCCCAGATAGACCTCCATCCAGGCCGCGAAATCCCCCGCCGAATAGGGCGGCGGCGTGCCGATGTCGCTGATGTAGCCGGTGCAGTAGCGCGCCGGAATGTTCATGCAGCGGCAGAAGGTGACGGCCAGATGGGCGTAGTCCCGGCACACGCCGCGCCGCTCGGTGTAGGCTTCCACCGCCGTGCGGGTCGGGCGCGAATGCTCGTAACCGAAAACAATGTGGTTGTGGACGAAATCGCAAATCGCCTGCACCCGCGCCCAGCCCGGCGGCGTCGCGCCAAACAGCCGCCACGCCTCATCCGCCAGCACGTCGGTTTCGCAATAGCGGCTGCCCAACAGAAACAGCAGCGCGTCCGTCGGCAAATCCTCCACCCGATGCTGAATCGCGTTCACCACGATGGGATCCGGTTGGCCATCATCCCGGATGACGCTGTCCGTGGTCAGGGAAAAAAGCCCGGCGGGCGCGACCAGACGGCTGCACCAGTTGCCGAAACTGTCGCGGTAGCCCTGGATGGGAACCGGCGGGTTGGGCAAAATGTGATCGGGGCTTTCCAGACCGGCGACCCGAGAATAATGCACGTTCAGCAGGACGATCATCGGAGTCGGCGCGGCGAAGGAATAGGTCAACTCGTAGCCCAGACGAATGCGCATGGAACACTCTCCACAGGATAAGCCCGGCGCTGAAGCGGGCGAACGGGCGGGCCACGGCCGCAGGGCGCGAACCGGGTACGGGGACCGGGTTGACCGGGACAACAGGGGGCGACGGCCCCCGACGCGACGATCATGGCACGCGGTTCAACCGACCAGCCACCATTGATTCGTCACGGAACCGCTCTGCGGCGAGAAAAAGCCGCCTCCCCACGCAAGAGCACGGGAAGCGCCTGAAAAATCATCGGTTTTTGCCCATTTCGCGCGCAGTCGCGCGCCGTCAGCGCTGCGGACGGATGAAGGTCGCCCGCGCCCGTTCGGCCTCGGCCCGGATGGCGCAGCCTTCGGCGTGGTCGTTGACCAGCCCCATCGCCTGCATAAAGGCGTAGACCGTCGTAGGCCCAACGAAAGCCCAACCGCGCTTTTTCAAATCCTTCGACAAGGCCACGGACGCCGCCGAAGTGGAGACGGTTTGCGGCGGCGGCAGATCGGCGGGGGACGGCTCGAAGCTCCACACATAGGCGGCGAGCGAGCCTTCCTGCCGAACCAACTCCTGAGCGCGGCGGGCGTTGTTGATGACCGCCGCGATCTTTCCGCGATGGCGGACGATGCCCGCGTCGGTCAGCAACCGCGCCAAATCGTCGTCCGTGAAGCCCGCGATTCGATCCATGTCGAAGCCGTGGAAGGCGGCGCGGAAATTTTCCCGCTTGGCCAGAATGGTCCGCCAGCTCAAACCCGATTGAAAGCCTTCCAGACACAGCTTTTCAAACAGACGCCGGTCGTCGCCGACGGGAAAGCCCCATTCGGCGTCGTGATAGGCGAAAAACTCGGGCGCCGCCGCGCACCAGCGGCAGCGGGGTCGGCCATCCGGGCCGGGAATCGTCGCGTCCATCCTTCTCCCTTTCAAAAAAGCCGGACCCGGCGGCGGTCGGCGGGGGAAAAGCTCCCCCGCTCCCCTTGGTTTGACCGCGCTTCCCGGACCTTTGCCCCATTCCTAATTATAGGACAGATGTCCGAGAGGCCTCAAGTCTGATCAGGCGGCGGCGCGCGCCGTTTCAGCGGCGACCAGATCGGCGATGCTGACGATGGGCAAGCCCTGCTCGCGGGCGAAGACCACCAGATCGGGCAACCGCGCCATGGATCCGTCCGGGTTCGTCACCTCGCACAACACGCCCGCAGGCGTCCGTCCGGCCCATCGCATCAGGGCGATGGTCGCCTCGCTGTGGCCCCGACGGACGGCCAAACCGCCCGGATGGGCGCGGATCGGAAAGACATGGCCGGGCCGGGCCAGATCCTCCGGTCGGCAATCGTCGGCCACCGCCGTTTTGACGGTGACGACGCGGTCGGCGGCGGACACCCCGGTGGTCACGCCCACCCGCGCCTCGATCGACACGGTGAAGGCGGTGCCAAAGCGCGAGGAGTTGGACGCCACCATCGGCGGCAACTCCAACCTCTTCAGACGCTCGTCGGTCAGGATCAGGCAGACGATCCCCGAACAGGTTCGGATCAGCAGGGCCATCTGCGCGACCGTCAGGCTGTCGGCGGGAAAGATGATGTCGCCTTCGTTTTCGCGGTCCTCATCGTCCACGACGATGACGCCGCCGCCATTGCGGACGGCTTCGACCGCGCGGGCGACCCGCTCCTGCGGATCGCCGAAGGGGCTGAGCAGGCTGTCTTGGTGGTTGATCTGATTCATGTCACTCACTCCTGGATTGGGCGAGCCTGAATCAGGGCGCAAAAGAGGGTTCGGCGCGCCAAGGTTGAAGCCCCGGAACGCCGCGCGCGGATCCGCGACGACGCCCACGCGCAGTCGCGCGGACGCCTTCGAGATCGGCTCATTCTCTTCCATCCAGACTGTGACTGTCGGCCCCGGCGTCGCACCGGATCTGCTGACCCCACCGCCACGGGGGCGATGGGCGCTCGCGGGCTGCCCGTTCGGAAGAACGGAATACCGCCGGTCGGGAATTTCACCCTGCCCTGAGAACAAGCGTATGGACGCCGCCCCGCAAGGGACGGCACCCTTGCGTAACCGGACGGCTTGGCGCCTGTCAACGTTCCGGCGACGCGCGGGAGCATGGCGGAAAACGGATGACGACGCCGATTTACCTCGACCATCTGGCCTCGACGCCGCTCGACCCGCTGGTGTTGGACGCCATGCTGCCCTGGTTCTCCCCGGCGGCGGTCGGCAACCCGCAGGCCGCGCACCGGCCCGGCTGGCGCGCCGCCGACGCCGTGGAGGCGGCGCGGGCGGAGGTCGCCGCCCTGATCGGCGCGCCGCCGGGCGCGGTTCTCTTCACCTCCGGCGCGACGGAGGCGAACACGCTGGCCCTGCTGGGCGGCACGGCGCCGGGCGCGGCCTGTCTGGTTTCCGCCGTCGAGCACGCCAGCGTGCTGGGCTGTTTGCCGGAGTTGCGGCGGCGGGGTTGCCCGGTGACGATCCTGCCGGTGGAGTCCGACGGGCGCCTCGCCCCGGCGACGCTGGAGACGGCGCTTGAGACAGCCCAGCACCGCCCGCCCGGCCCGGCGCTGGTCTCCGTCATGGCGGCGAACAACGAGGTCGGGACGCTCCAACCCTTGGCGGAACTGGCCGCCGTCGCGCGGGCGCGGGGCGCGCTGATCCACAGCGACGCGACCCAAGCGGCGGGCGGCGGCGGGTTGTCGATGGATGGGCTTGGCCTGGATTTTCTCAGCCTGTCCGGCCACAAGCTGGGCGGCCCGATGGGGATCGGGGCGTTGGCGGCGCGCGACGGGGCAGCGCTGCGCCCGCCGTCGGCGGGGGGCGGGCAACAGCGGGGCTTGCGCCCCGGCACGCTGCCGACGGCGCTCTGCGTCGGGTTGGGCGCGGCCTGCCGCTTGGCCCGCGACCGCGCGGCGGAGGACTCCCGGCGGATCGCCGGGTTGCGCGAACGGCTGTGGTTCCTCCTGTCCGCCGCCTTGCCGAGGCTGCGCCGCAACAGCCCGCCGGACGGGCTGCCGGGTTGCCTGAGCGTCACCCTGCCCGGCCTGGACGCCGCCGATCTGTTGCTCGGCCTGCCCGATCTGGCCCTGTCCACCGGATCGGCTTGCCACAGCGACGCGGCGGAGCCGTCGCACGTCCTGCTGGCGATGGGGCGGTCGGTGGAGGAGGCGCACGCGACCTTGCGCTTCGGTCTGGGCCGAACCACCATGGCGGAGGAGGTGGAGCGCGCCGCCGGGCTGCTGATCGCGGCGATCCTGGCCGATTGAGGCAGCGACCTTTCAGCCCCTTCCCTCCAACCGGGAAACGGGTAGGCTGGCAGGGCGACATTACCCTGGAAGGCGTTCCGCCATGACCGACAGCCCAGCCTTTCCCAAAGATTTCCTGTGGGGGGCCTCAACCTCCGCCTATCAGGTCGAAGGCGCGGCGCGGGAGGATGGCCGCGCGCCCAGCGTCTGGGACAGCTTTTGCAACCTGAAAGGCCGGGTGGACAATGGCGAGAATGGCGACGTCGCGTGCGACCATTACCATCGTTACGCCGACGACGTCGCACTGATGGCCGGGTTGGGGCTGGACGCCTACCGCTTTTCGGTGTCCTGGCCGCGCGTGCTGCCGCGCGGGCGCGGCGCGCCCAACGAGAAGGGGTTGGATTTTTACGACCGGCTGATCGACCGCTTGCTGGAATCCAAAATCGAACCCTGGCTCTGCCTCTATCACTGGGATTTCCCGCAGGCTTTGCAGGATTTGGGCGGCTGGTCGAACCGCGACAGCGTCGGCTGGTTCGCCGATTACGCCGCGCTCTGCGCCAAGCGCTACGGCGACCGGGTGAAGCGCTGGGCGACGGTGAACGAGTTTTCCGTCTTCACCCTGTTCGGCTACGCCTTTGGCTGGGGCGCGCCCAGCATCGCCGACCGGGCGGTCCATCTGAAGGTCATCCATCACGTCAACCTCGCCCATGGCGCGGCGGTGGACACGCTGCGCGCGCTGGTTCCCAACGCCTCCATCGGCGCGGTGCACAGCGTCCAGCCGATGCGCCCAGAAACCGACCAGCCGGAGGATGTCGAGGCCGCCGCCCTGTTCGACGAGCATTGGAATTGGGCCTTCCCCGATCCGCAACTGCGCGCCCATTACCCGCCGCGCATAGCCGCCGCCATCGAACCCTACGTCCAGCCCGGCGACATGGCGCGCATCGCCCGCCCGGTCGATTGGTTCGGGTTGAACCATTACGCCCCGGTCTATGGCCGCAAGGACGACAGCCTGATTTGGGGCTTTGGCTTTGGCTCCCCGCCACCCGAAATGCCGCGCACCGACGTCGGTTGGCCCTATGACCCCAGCGCCTTCCGCGAGGTTCTGCTGGATCTGACCAAGCGTTACCGGCTGCCGATCTACGTGACGGAAAACGGCTTTGGCACGAAGGCCGACGAGACGCCCGACGCCGACGGGCGGGTGATCGACGACAAGCGCGTCGCCTATCTGCGCGACTGCGTCGGCATGATGGGCCAAGCGCGGGCGGAGGGGGCCGACGTGCGCGGTTACTTCGTGTGGTCGCTGCTGGACAATTTTGAATGGGGCGGCGGTTACGGCACCCGGTTCGGCATCGTCCGCGTCGATTACGCGACGCAGGCCCGCATCCCCAAGGAGTCGGCGCGCTGGTACGCCGATCTGATCCGCCGATCCCACAATCCGGAGTAGACCTCTCGCGCCGCACGCCGAAGCGCGCATGATTTTTGCGCACCTTGCCAACAATCCGCATCGCCATGCCCAGATGACCCCCAACCCGGACCCAACGCGCACAATCCTTCGCGCGGGTTCGGCGCACACTCGGTTCAACGCACCAAAGAACCGAGGGACGAGACATGGACGGCATGGCGGGCGGCGGCCTGTGGGACGAACCGGCGCGCATCGACCAGAGCTATCGCCTGGACGACCGTTACACCCGCGCGCAAGGGCAAGTGTTCCTGACCGGCACGCAGGCGCTGGTGCGCCTGCTGTTGCTTCAGCGCGACCGCGACCAGCGGGCCGGGCTGAACACCGCCGGATTCGTCAGCGGCTATCGCGGCTCGCCGCTTGGCGGGCTGGACATGGCGCTGTGGCAGGCGCGTCCGCATCTCGACCGCCGCGCCATCACCTTCGTTCCCGGCGTCAACGAGGATCTGGGGGCCACCGCCGTGATGGGCAGCCAGCGGGTGGAATCCTCCGGCGAGGCGACCGTCGATGGCGTGTTCGGCCTGTGGTACGGCAAGGGGCCGGGGGTGGACCGGGCGGGCGACGTGCTGAAGCACGCCAACGCCTATGGAACCTCCCCACGCGGCGGCGTGCTGGCCATCGCCGGGGACGATCACGGTTGCGTGTCGTCGAGCATGCCGCACCAAAGCGATCTGGCGATGGTCGCCTGGTCGATGCCGGTTCTCAACCCGTCAGGCGTGCGCGAGTATCTTGATTTCGGCCTCTATGGCTACGCCCTGTCGCGCTTTTCCGGCTGCTGGGTCGGCTTCAAGGCGATTTCCGAAAGCGTGGAGAGCGGGGCGACCGTCCAGCTTCCCCCGCTCGACGCCGCGTTCGCCCCGGTTGACTTCACCCCGCCGCCGGGCGGCCTGCATTGCCGCTGGCCCGACCTGCCCAGCCTGCGGATCGAGGAGCGTTTGGCCGCCAAGATCGCGGCGGTCAAGGCCTTCGCCCGCGTCAACCGCATCGACCGGACGGTGCTGGGCCGGGGCGGCTGGCTGCGCGTCGTCACCACCGGCAAGGCCCATCTCGACCTGATGGAAGCCCTGCGCCTGCTGGGGATCGGCGACGCGGAGGCGGCGGAGATCGGCCTGTCGGTTCACAAGATCGGCCTGTCCTGGCCGCTGGAGCCGGACGGCGCTCTGGCCTTCGCGCGCGGGGCCGAGGAAATTCTGGTGGTCGAGGAAAAGGCCCCGCTGGTCGAAGGGCAGCTCAAGGATCTGCTCTACCATCTGCCCGACGGCGAGCGCCCGCGCGCGCTGGTCGGCAAAACCGACGAGTTGGGCGCGCCGCTGCTGCCCGCCACCGGCGAGCTTCGCCCCTGGATCGTCGCCAAGGCGCTGGTCGAACGGCTGCGCCGCCGTTTCCCCGACCATCCCTTCGTCGGCCATGCGACCGACCGCTTGGCCTCCCTCCTGCCCGCCGAAACCATCGCCAAGCCGCCCGCCATCCGCACCCCCTATTTCTGCTCAGGCTGCCCGCACAACACATCGACCAAGGTGCCGGAGGGCAGCAAGGCGTTGGCCGGGATCGGCTGCCATTTCATGGCCTCCTGGATGGACCGCGACACCGTCGGCCTCGCCCAGATGGGGGGCGAGGGGGTAAGCTGGGTCGGGCAGGCGCCCTTCTCCACCCGCCCGCACATCTTTCAAAATCTGGGCGAAGGCACCTATTTCCATTCCGGCAGTCTGGCGATCCGGCAGGCGGTCGCCGCCAACATCAACATCACCTACAAAATCCTGTTCAACGACGCCGTCGCCATGACCGGCGGCCAGCCGGTGGACGGGCCGATTTCCGTGGACGCCATCACCCGGCAATTGAGCGCGGAGGGCGTGACCCGCATCGCCCTGGTCAGCGACGCGCCGGAACAATACGGCCCACGCTCCGGCCTCGCCCCCTTCACCACCATCCATCACCGCGACGATCTCGACGCCGTGCAGCGCGAATTGCGGGAGATTCCCGGCGTCACCGCGTTGATCTATGAACAGACCTGCGCGGCGGAAAAACGCCGCCGCCGCAAGCGCGGCACGCTGGAGGATCCCGCCCGCCGTCTGGTCATCAACGACCGGGTGTGCGAGGGCTGCGGCGATTGCGGGAAGAAATCGAACTGCCTGTCGGTGCTGCCCAAAGCCACCGAGTTCGGCGTCAAGCGCCAGATCGACCAATCCAGTTGCAACAAAGATTATTCCTGCGTCGAGGGCTTTTGCCCCAGCTTCGTTTCGGTGATGGGCGGGCGTCTGCGCAAGCCCGACCCGGCGGCGGTCGCCGCCCGCTTCGCCGACGCGCTGGCCGATCTGCCGCCCCCCTTGCCGACCCCCTTGCGGGTCGCCGCCGATGACCCGGCGGAGATCCTGATCGTCGGCGTCGGCGGCACCGGAATCGTCACCATCGGCGCGCTGCTCGCCATGGCCGCGCATCTGGAGGGCAAGGCGTCGTCGGTGTTGGATTTCATGGGCTTCGCGCAAAAGGGCGGCGCGGTGTGCAGCTTCCTGCGGGTGGCGCGCGATCCGGCGCGGCTGCATCAGGCCCGCATCGACCCGGCCCAGGCGCAACTGGTGCTGGCCTGCGACACCATGGTCGCCGCCGCGCCCGACGCGCTGCGCACGGTGCGGCTGGGGCGGACGCGGGTGATCGCCAACGCCTATGTCGCGCCGACGGGGGCCTTCACCCGCGACGGCGCCAAATTGCCCGACGCCGACGCCCTGCTGCGCGCCCTGCGCCGCGCCGCCGGGCCGGATCGGGTGGAGGTGGTGGACGCCAACCGCCGCGTCGCCGCGCTGTTCGGCGACAGCATCCTCGCCAACGTCTTCCTGCTCGGCTACGCCTTTCAAAAGGGTCTGCTGCCGGTTGGGCTGGAGGCGCTGACCCGCGCCATCGAACTGAACGGAACCGGCGTCGCCGCCAACCAGCGCGCCTTCGCCTTTGGCCGCCTCGCCGCCCACCAGCCCGCCGCCTTGGCCGATCTGGGCGCGGCGGAGGAGCCGCCCGCCGCCGATCTGGCCAGCCTGATCGAACGCCGCGCCGATTTCCTCACCGCCTATCAGGACCGCGCTTACGCCGCGCGTTACCGGGCGTTGGTCGAACAGGCCCGCCGGGCCGAGGCGCGCGTCGCCCCCGCCTCCACCGCGCTGGCCGACGCGGTGGCGCGCGCCGCCTTCAGCCTGATGAGCTACAAGGACGAATACGAGGTCGCCCGCCTGCACGGCGACCCCGATTTCCTCAAAAGCCTGCACGACCGTTTTGAAGGCGATTGGACCCCGGTCTTCCACCTCGCCCCGCCGCTGCTGTCCCGCGCCCGCAACGCGGTGGGCGAACCGCGCAAGATGGCGTTCGGGCGCTGGATCCTGCCGGTCTTCCGGGGGTTGGCCCGCTTGAAACGGCTGCGCGGCACTGTCTTCGACCCGTTCGGCCATACGGAAGAACGCAAGATGGAACGCGCCCTGATCGCCCGCTATGAGGCGGCGGTGGCCGACATCGCCGCCACCCTGACGGCGGATCGCCTGCCGCTCGCCGTGGAGCTTGCCGCCCTGCCGCTGGACATCCGAGGCTTCGGCCCGGTCAAACAGCGCGCCGTCGCGGCGGTGGAACCGCGCTGGCGAGAATTGACGGAACGGCTGCGCGCGGGCGGGGAAAGGACGGCGGCGTAAGCCAGAGTCTCAGCAACGGCCTGCCCTCCCCCGATGACGCGGAGGAAGGGGTACGGCACGAAAGTGATCCGATTGTTCGGAATTTAAGGATGGGAGTGGAACACTAGATCCCTGGCCAATGTGCTGAAAACTGCGGCCCCATGCCCCGAAAATGGCGCAGGCCACCGGCTGGGTGCCGACGGCCTCACTGCCGCGAAAGGTGGGCTTCCTGCTGAATGCATATCGTCGTTCTCTTGAACACCGCAATGCTGGCAAGGAAAGAAAAACAGGGCGGCACCGAAGCGCCGCCCATCTCGTTACCTGACTCTTGCCATTGCCTCCAACCTCGCGCCGACCTCCGCGTGAGTGAGTCCTTGTTCTAAAAGATCGCGTGCAATCTCTGGAGCATTCGGCAATAGCTTTCTGATCAGTCGTCCCTTCTTAAAGATTTGCGCTTCCTCTCGAAGTTCTCTTTGGGTATGGTGCTTCGCTGCCGAAGCAACGAATAAGATACCACTGGAACGAGATGGGCCATCATTGCGTCGAGATTTTTTCAACGACTTGTTCCTTCGCTACGACACACGCCATAAGCCCATGCGCTACGGCCGTGTCTTAGGTATAGCGAATCAAGCGGGCGCGGAGGACGCCACCTTGGATGCCGACCAACAGTCGTTCTCCCCCTTTCCCCGTAGAGAGGGCGACTTAAGGCTCTCCAGCCCCGAAGTCAGGGTTTGATGCGTACCCTCTACATGGATAGGGCAACGCGATGGATCAATCTATCCATCTGCTGTGGATACCCCTCAAGGGATATCAGGATCGGATGTTCAGGATACCTGCCTAACGATCAAGTGCAAATCCTTTTTGCAAATCGGCAAAAACGACCGCCATCTCGTCACTCCAAACCAACCAGCATATGATTTTCTCATGCTCGCTTTTCGCGAGAATGAGATATTGTGAATTCCTAAAGCCTCTGGAGCAAAGTTGCGCACAATTAAGACGGTATGACAATTTTTGAGAGGCTGATTTTGCGTCGAAAAGATAAAATCTTTGGAGGGACAAAGTGTCATCAATGTTTGAGAACGCAATAGCGTCCATTCGAATGGGAATAGAAGATTTCCGTCAACAGGATCATGATCGCGATATCTCTGCGGTTCGAAATTTATATGCGGGAACCCTCCTGCTCGCAAAAGAAGCACTGGTTCGGGCTGCACCTAAGGCAGATCCTGCTCTGGTTATCGGTGCCAAGATTAAGCCTGTCCCTGATGGGGCTGGCGGTATTGCGATGCGACAATCCGGCCATACGACAATTGACTTTCAAGAGATTGGTGAGCGAGCGCGCACCTTTGGAATACCGCTGGATCCTGGCGCGCTCAACGCGCTGAACAAAATCCGCAATGACATCGAGCATCATTACACCTCGGAATCTGTAACCGCGATACGCGCTGCGATCAGCAAGGGGTTTCCGGTTATCGACTCCCTTTTCCGGCATCTTGACGAAAATCCCGTGAAGCTTTTGGGCGAAGTGTGGAAGACCATGCTTAAGACTAAGGAGGATTACGATCAGGATCTTAGTGATCATGTGGCAACGATGAGAATGAACCGTATTCCTTCAACTGCCGATCTAGAGCAGATCGGTATCGAACCGGATGAATTTCTCGACGCGTTTCGTGCAAACGCCATTGATAGAATGACCGCAGCGGTAACGCTCGATGCCAGCGGGGTTGTAACCATCGACGGATGGCAGTTCCAGAATGACCCTTCGGTAGATTGGTACACCATAACTCCCTAACCATTACTGGACAACGCAGGTGCAATCGGCAGAACATTTTGACTACCGACTTGCAGTGCGCGGTCAACAACGTCCAAAATCAGCAAACACTATTCTCTATCTTATCTTGGTTGATCATCTCGCCAACAGACCCGTGACGATCAAGATCTCCGCGCATCCGGTGGATGTGCATGGCGTAGATTCGATACCCGAACCAATGTCGCGAAAGGGAGGGCCACACCCCGCCAAATCAGCCCCCCTCACCCGCCGCGATAGCGCCAGGGCGTGCCCAGGGCGGCGGCGTCGCGGTCGCGCAGGAGGGCCACGGCGGCGTGGGAGGGGGACAATTCGCACACCGGGTCGGCGGCTCCGGCGTCTCCCGCCAGCGCCAGCGCCTGACAGCGGCAGCCGCCCCAATCCTCTTCGCGATCATCGCAGGATTGGCAGGGTTGCGGCATCCAGGCGGTTCCCCGGTAATGGGCGAAGGCCGGGCCGTCGCGCCAGATGTCGGACAGGCTGCGGTCGAACACCGTCTCAAAGCTCAGGCCGGGGATGGTTTCCGCCGCGTGGCAGGGCAGAACCCGACCGCGCGGGGTGACGTTCATGAAACGCCGCCCCCAGCCGCCCATGCAGGATTTCGGGCGGCGGGCGTAATAATCGGGAACCACGTAATCGACGACCAGCCGCCCGGCCAATTCCGGCAGCCGGGCGCGCACGGCGGCGTCCATGGTCAAAAGCTGCTCGCGCGAGGGCATCAGCGCCGCGCGGTTTTCCAAGGCCCAGCCGTAATATTGGACGTTGGCGATCTCGATCCGCCCGGCGCGCAGTTCCAGCGCCCGGTCGATGAAGGCGTTGACCCGCTCGATGTTGTGACGGTGCAGAACCGCGTTGATAGTCAGGGCCAAACCGCTGTCCACCACCCGCCGCGCCGTTTCCAGCTTGCGGGCGTGGCCGCCGCGATAGCCGCCGATCCAGTCGGCCCCCTCCGCCTCGCTGTCCTGCACGCTGATCTGGACATGCTGCAACCCGGCGGCCTTCAGCCGCGCCAGCCGATCCGCGTCGAGCAGCACGGCGGACGTGATGAGGTTGCTGTACAGCCCGGCCTCAGTCGCGTGGGCGACCAGCTCCTCCAGATCCTTGCGGACGCAGGGTTCGCCGCCGGAAAAATGCACCTGC
The DNA here is from genome assembly GCF_003590795.1 of Azospirillum cavernae. GTDB lineage: Bacteria > Pseudomonadota > Alphaproteobacteria > Azospirillales > Azospirillaceae > Azospirillum > Azospirillum cavernae. The sequence goes on along the minus strand of NZ_QYUL01000002.1, from coordinate 489,363 downwards.
AAGGCCCCGGCGTCGGCGGCCTCGTCCAACACGCGTTTCCAGGTGGCGGTGTCCAGCTCCGCGCTCGCCGGTTCCAGCGTGACGGGGTTGGAGCAATAGGCGCAGCGCAGCGGGCAACGGTGCGTCAGTTCGGCCAGAACGGCAAACGGCGGCGCGGGTTCGGCGGCGGCGGTCGCCAGGGACGGCAGGGCGCAGGTCATGCGGCGACATACCCCTTGTTGCGCAGATCGTTGAGCAGGTCGAGCACGTCGGCGGCGATCTCGCCACGCGGGGCGTCATACTCCGCCGCCAGACGGTCGATGGCGCCGCCCACTTCATCCTCAGCCCCAGTGCAGGCGCGCAGCACGGCCAGCGCCATGTCGTCCAGCACCAAAAGCCGTTCCGGGGCCATCAGCATCCATTGGCCGCGCCGACGGTCATGCCGCAGCATCACCCCCGCCGCCAGCCGGACGCGCGCCGCCTCGTCGATGAGGGCGGCGGCGCTCACCGCCGGTACTCGGTCGGCGTCATGTCGTCGGGAACGAAGGCGCCGGGCGGGATCAGGTTCGGCGTGACGTAGGCGTGGTGCAGCGCGTCCAACTGCGCCCACAACAGTTCGGTCTTGAAGCGCAGGGCGCGCAGGCATTGTTGCTGCTGTTCGGCGGTGCGGGCGTTGGTCAGCACGTAATTCAGGCCGAACTCGACGTCGCGCGGCGCTTCGTCCAGCCGCTTGCGGAAATAAGACAGGGTGCTGTCGTTGGCGAAGGCGTAATTCTGCTCAAACCCGGCGATGCGCTCGCGGTGGATGGCCGGGGCGAACAGCTCGGTCAGGGAGGAGGCCACCGCCTCCAACAGCGAATGGTCGCGGACGAAATTGACGTAGGCGTCCACGGCGTAGCGGGTGGCCGGAAGCAGCCCGTCCAGCGAGCGCACGTAATCGCGGTCCAGCCCCAGCCCGTCGGTCAGCCGCAACCAACGTTCGATGCCGCCGACCTTGGTTTCGTCCAAGGCCCCGGTTTGGGTCAGCCCGTCATGGTCCAGCACCCGCTGCATCCAGGCCCGGCGCAAAGCCGGATCGTCCATCCGCGCCATGATCGTCAGATCCTTGCGCGGGATCGACACCTGATAATAGAAGCGATTCAGCGCCCAGGCCTGGATCTGCCCCTTTTTCAAACCGCCGCCGTGCAGCAATTGATGAAAGGGGTGCAGGTCGTGGTATTGCCGCGCGCCGATGGCGTGCAGGGCGTCGCGGAAGGCGTCAACCGACAGAAAATCGCTCATAACGTCAGCTCCAGCCCATCATGGGCGATGCGCCAGCCCGCCGCTTCCGCCTCCCGCCGTTCGGGCGAGTCCTCCAGCAGCGCGGGGTTGGTGTTGTTGATGTGGATGTAGATTTTCCGGGCGATGTTCAGGGGCGCGAAGGCGGCCAGACTGCCGTCCGGCCCCGACATCGCCATATGGCCCATGCGGGCCGCCGTCTTCACGCCGGTGCCGCTGCGGATCATCTCGTCGTCGGTCCAGGTCGTGCCGTCGAACAGCACCAGCGGCGCGCCGTAAAGCCGGTCGGCCAGCCAGCCCGGCAGCGCGGCGCAGCCGGGAATGTAGAAAAACCCGTCGCTCGCCCCGTCCGTCGGGCGGACGCGCAGAGCCACCGTGTCTTCGGCCACCGACCCGAAGGAGGGACCGGCGGCCTCATCCTCCAGATACAGCGCCACCTTGCCAGGAACGGCGAAGGCCTCGATCTCCAGCCCCAGCGGAACGCCGTCGGCGTCGGCGGGCTGGAAGGGCGCGCCGAGGTTCATGACCCGGCGCGGGACCAGGGCCGGGTTCAACACGTTGAACACCGAATTGGCCGCCAGAACGCTCTGAACCCGCGCCGTGGCGTAAACCGCGAAGGGGTGGGATTCCCGCAGGGTCAGCAGCCCGGCGACATGGTCGATGTCGGCGTTGGTCAACACCGCCGCCGCGATCGGGTTGCCCCGCATGACGCTGGCCCCAGGCGAGGCGGGCGGGTGCAGCGCGGGCGAGGCCAGAAGTTGCGCGCCCAAATCAGGCGAGGCGTTCAGCAATACCCAGCGCCGCCCGTCGGCGCTGACCGCCAGCGAGGATTGCGTGCGCGGCTTGGCCGCCGGGTCGCCGGATCGGGCGCGGCGGCAGCCGACGCAACCGCAATTCCACTGCGGAAACCCACCGCCCGCCGCCGAGCCAAGCACGAGAATTTTCATGGGAGCGGCCTTTGAAACCGGCGTGTTGGGGGGCTTGAAGAGGGGTGGACGCCGCGTCCGGTTCCAACCGGAAAGCCGGTCACAGCGTCCGTATCATCCGGCTGTGGTTACAGCGCGGCGCAGGCGTAGGCGTTGATTTCCGTGCCGACGGCGATCTCGGTGGTCTTCGGTTTGCGCCAGGACTTCATAGCGGTTTCTCCCACGATCTGACTGTTGCCGACCAGGATGATTGGTCGGTCGTCATACTAGTGGGCGGGGGCCTGATCCCGCCATGATACCATGGTGCAATAGGGGGCTTTAGGGGCCGGGAAGCGGCGTCGCCTCCTCGCTCGGCAGACCGGCTTCCAGCCAGCCGTCGATTCCGGCGGGGAACCAGTAAACCCGCGTGTGGCCCAGGGACAGCGCGCGTTTGGCCGCGTTCCAGGACAGCCAGCAATCCGACAGGCAATAGAACAGCAGCCCGCGCGCGCGGTCGCCGCCGCTCAAACGGTCGAGATGCCGTTGGAACCACGCCAAAGTGGCCGGATCGGGCGCGCCCAGCCCGACGTTGGGCAACCAGACGCTGCCCGGTATCTGGCGGTAGGGCTTTGACAGCAGCCAAGGCGCGCCGGGCAAGGTCGGGCTGCGGTCCAGCCGTTGGACGAACAGCGGCAGCGCCTCCCCCCGCGCCAGCAGGCCGCGCACGCCGTCGGCGTCGAGCGTCACCGCGCCCGTCAGCCCGGCGGGGGTTGGCGCGCGGTAATCGGACAGGCGATAGCCCGTCAACTCCTCCACCGGCGCGGCGCGGGCGGGCAGAACCGCCGCCAGCGCCAGAACCACGCACGCGACCCGGATCAACCATCCAGCAACCATCACCCGTCCCTCCCCCTGAGAGTCACGTCACGCCAACAGACGAAAAACAGGGTCGGCGCGCGCCAGCAGATCGGCGCGCAGCGCCTCGACCATGGCGTCGTCGCGGGCGGCGCGCGGCGTGGCGATGGGGATCTCCGCCACCACCCGGCCCGGCGACGGGGCCAGAATCAGCAAACGGTCGGCCAGCGCCAGCGCCTCGCGCAGATTGTGCGTGACCAGCAGCGCCGTTCTGGGCCGCCCGTCCAGCACCCGCGCCAGCAACGCCCGCAGCCGCTGGGCCGTCACCTCGTCCAGCGACACCAGCGGCTCGTCCAACAGCAGAAGATCGGGATCGACGACCAAGGCCCGCGCCAACGCCGCCCGCCGCGCCATGCCCAGCGACAAATGCCCCGGAAAGCGGTCGGCCAACGCCGACAGATCCAGCAGCGCCAGGGTGGCGTCGATCCGGGGATCGCGGCGCAGGGCGCGCGGCAGGGCCAGCGCCAGATTTTGCCGCACCGTGCGCCAAGGCAACAGGCGCGGCTCCTGAAACACCATGCCGATGCGGGGCGGACGCCCGTCGGGACCGGGCGCGACGCTCAGCGTTCCGTCGAAATCACGGTCCAGCCCGGCGACGACGCCAAGCGCCGTGGTCTTGCCGCAGCCGGACGGGCCGACCAGGGCCACCACCTCCCCCCGCGCGGCGGTGAGCGCGAACCCGCGCAGCGCCTCCACCGCGCCGAAGCGTTTGGAGCGGATCTCAAGCCTCAGCATGCGACCGCCGCCAGCGCGAACAGCGCCGCTCTATGGGCTGCAAGACGCCATACTCCAGAAGCAGGATGACGGCGACGAAGGCGACGCTGTAGGCGAGGATTCCGGCGACGTCGAAGGTCTGGAACAGCAAATTGATCTGGAACCCCACCCCGTCGCCGCGCCCCAACAGCTCGACCACCAGCACGATCTTCCAGATCAGCGCCAACCCCGACCGGGCGGCGGCGGCGATGGTCGGGGCCAGATGGGGCAGCAGCACATGACGCAGCCGGTCCAGGCGCGACATGCGGTAGACGCGCGCCATCTCGATCAGCCCCTCGTCGATGGTTCGCGCGCCCGCGCGGACCAGAACGATGGTGTTGGGGATCTTGTTGACCGCAACCGCGCCCACCGCCGCCGCTTCGGTCAAGCCGAACCAGACATAGGCCAGAACGATCACCACCAGCGCCGGAAGATTGAGGAAAAACACCAGCCACGGCCCGAACAGCCGGTCGCACAGCGGCGAACGCCCCATCGGCACGCCCAGCGCCACCCCAACCGACAGGGCCAGAACAAAGGCGGCGAGAACCCGCAGCAGCGTGACGCCCAGATGATGGGCGAGCGCGCCGCTCTCCGCCTCGCGCGCCAAGGCCAAGGCCACCGCCCCCGGCGTGGGCAACACGCGCCCGCCGCCCCAAAGCGCGGCAATCTCCCACAGCCCCAGCAGCAGGGCGAGCGACAGCAGGGGGAACAGGGCGCGCGGAACCCTCATGGAGCGAGGTTGGGGGCGGGACCGGGCCAGAAAACCCCCTCGGCGATGACCGGCGAATCGCCGACCAGATCGCGCCCGCCCAAACCGGCCAACAGCGTGTACAGCCGCGCCGCCGCCGCTTGCTCCTCCGCGCCCCAACGGCGGGGAATCCCCTCGCGGTAGCGGTCGCGCAGACGCAGGCGCACGGTTTCGTTTTCCGCCTGCATCAGCGGAGTCAGCCGGTCCCAGGCGGAGTCAGAGTCGGCCAACAGGCTTTTGGCCCGCGCCGTCGCCCGTTGGAATCCGGCGAGCGCCGCTGGGTTCTTCACCGCCCATTCTTCGCGGAAGACGTAGCCCAGCGCGGGAACCTCCGCCGACAGGCCCAGCGCCGCCAACAGATCGGCCACGCTCGCCACCACCCGCATGCCTTCGGCCTCCAGCCGCGCGGCGAAGGGCCAGAAGGTCAACACGGCGTCGAACTCGCCGTCGGCCAGCTTGCGGTTCAGCAAGGGCGGGGCGGCGAAAAAGGCCTGCGCCTCACGCTCCAGCGCCAGACCGTGCCGGTCGCGCGCCACCGCCTTCAACAGCAGCCAACTTTTGTCCAGCGGGCTGCCCGCCACGCCGACACGCTTGCCCTTCAAATCGCCCACCGTTCGGATCGGCGACCCGTTGGGAACCACCAGCGCGCCGACCGCCGTCGAATAGGGGATGAAGGACAGGGCGGTTCCCGCCGCCCGCATCCGCGACGCCCACAGCCAATCCGACACGATGACGTCCACCGCCTCGGCCTGAAGCGCCACCTGCGTCGCCGGATTGCCCGCCAGCTCGACCAGTTGCAGGGTGATCCCGGCCTCGTCGTCGAAATGGTTGGCGCGGACGGTGTCGAGTTCCCACGTCACCGTACCGAACTTCAACACGCCCACCCGCACCACGGGCCGATCCGCCGCGCCCGCCGGGCCGACGCAGAGCGACAGGACGGCGAACAACAACAACGCCGCCACGCCCACCAGCCAACGCGCCCGCGCGAGGATCCTCATGCCGTCATCACCCGATCCGACCGGACTCAATCAATCATCGTAGGTTCCAGCCCCGACGATGTAACCGCCGTCGCGGGTGACGTAGGAATGCTTGTGCTCGACCTTGTTGGTCTGGCGGTTCAGCCAGACGTAATCGATCACCGCGTTCGGCTTGTCCTTGGTCTCGGCGATCATCGCCTGGACGATGGGCTTGCCCTCGGCGTCCTTCAGGTTGGCGGCGTCGGTCCCGGCCAGACGCGGGTTGCCGCCCGACGCGACGTAGCGCCCGGCCCCGTCGAAGACGAAGACATACAGCTCGCCCCGGCGGAAAGCGCCCTTGGCGTCCTGGAAGGCCTTGGTCGCCTCCTCCGGCCCCTTGGCCTTCAGATAGGCGACGGCCTCGGCCACCAGCGCCTTGGCCTGTTCGGGCGTGGCGTGGGCGGAATGGTCGGTGGCGCTGGCCGCCGACGCGCCCATCAGAAGGGCGAGCGACAGCGCGGCGGGGGCGAGGCGGGAAACGGCTTTGCGAAGCATGACGAACCCTTTCAAAAACAGACGGTCGGATCGGTCGGCGCGCGGCGTCAGTCGGCGCGCACGGTGTCGAGCCAGGAGCGGATCGACCACAGCGCTTCCTGCCCCAGCGCGTCGCCGAATTGCGGCATGTAGGTCACACCGTTGCGGATCGAGCCGTTGATGACCCGTTCCTTGAACCATTCGTCCCCGGCGTCGTCCTTTTCCAGATAGCGCAGGTCCGGCGCGATGCCGCCCGACACCGCGCCCAGCCCGTGGCAGCGCGCGCAATTCTGGTTGAAGGCCGACGCGCCGATTTCGATGGCGCGCGGGTTCCCCCGAAAGGGGTTGCTGTCCTTCCATGTGGCCCCGAGCTTATCAAGCCCGGTGGTGTCCACCGCCTGCGGCGTGACGTCGCCATGGGCGAAAACTGTGGTCGAGGCGCTCGCGCCAATCAAGAAGGCGGCAACGGCGATCTGGCAAAGCCGGGTGTTCATCGGTCTGGCGTTCCTTGTCGTGCGTGGTCGCTTTTCAGCGGTCAGGATCATGTCCAGAATTTACCAGCGCCACGGTCTTTTCTTAATTGGACTATGGTATGATTTTTCATTTATCGGCTAATTCTTGTTCTTTTCATGCGCTGCGGCGGGCCGAACGAATTCGGCCCGCCGCGATGCTCACAAAAGGCTCTTTACAACCAGGCCGAGATCAAGCCTTGGGATCAAGCCTTGGGCAGCTTGAAGACCCAGAGCGAGCCGCCCTGGTTGATGTCCTTCACCAGCTTGGCGACGTCGCCGCCCCACAGCGGCACCGCGCCGCCCCAACCGGACACGACGGCGACATACTGCTCGCCATCCATCGTCCAGGTGACGGGGCTGCCGACCACGCCCGAGCCGGTCTGGAACTTCCAGACTTCCTTGCCGGTCTTGGCCTCGAACGCCTTCAGGAAGCCTTCCGGCGTGCCGGTGAAGACCAGGTTTCCGGCGGTGGTCAGGACGCCGCCCCACAGCGGGGCCGGGTTCTTGTATTCCCAGACGATCTTGCCGGTCTTCGGATCAATGGCGCGCAGGGCGCCGATGTAATCGTCATAGAGGGGCTTGATGGTGAAACCGGCGCCGAGATAGGCCGCGCCCTTCTTGTAGGTGATCGCCTCGTTCCAGATGTCCATGCCCCACTCGTTGGCCGGGACATAGAACAGATCGGTCTGCGGGTTGTAGGCCATCGGCATCCAGTTCTTCGCGCCCAGGAAGGCGGGAGCCGCGAAGACCGATTTGCCCTTGGCGCCGTGCGCCTCGCCCTCGGCGGGGGCGCCCGGACGATTGTCGTCGTTGTAGACCGGGCGGCCGGTTTTCAGATCAATTTCCTTGGCCCAGGTGATCTTGCTGACAAAGGGCGAGGCGTTGATGAGCTTTCCGGTGGTCCGGTCGATGACGTAGAAGAAGCCGTTGCGGTCGGCCTTGCCGCCCGCCTTGATGATCTTGCCGTCCTTCTTCAGATCGAAGGAGACAAACTCGTTCACGCCGTCAAAGTCCCAACCATCGTGCGGCGTGGTCTGGTAGTGCCACTTGATCTCGCCATTGTCGGGATTGATGGCCAGAGTCGAGGCCGTGTAAAGGTTGTCGCCGGGGCGCAGGTGTGAGTTCCACGGGGCCGGGTTGCCGGTGCCGAAGAACAGCGACTTGGTTTCTGGATCGTAGGTGCCGCCCAACCACGTCGCGCCGCCGCCGGTCTTGTAGAGGTCGCCCGGCCAGCTCGCGTTCAGCGTGCCGGTGACGGTCGAATCCTTGCCCTTCAGCGTCCCCATGTTGCCTTCGACGGTCGGGCGCTGCCAGATCAGTTCGCCGGTTTCAGCGTCGCGCGCCTCGACCATGCCGACCACGCCGAACTCGCCGCCGGAATTGCCGGTGATGATCTTGCCGTCGACGATCATCGGGGCGGCGGTGTTGGACGCGCCCTCTTTGTACTCAGCCAGCTTCTTGTTCCAGATCACCTTGCCGGTTTCGCGGTTCAACGCGACCAGACGGGCGTCGAGCGTGGCGAAGTAAATCTTGTCGCCCAGGATGGCGGCGCCGCGATTGACCACGTCGCAGCAGGGCATGATGCCGTCGGGCAGACGATGGTCGTATTGCCACTTCTTGTGGCCGGTGCGCGCGTCCACCGCGTAGAGGCGGGAGTAGGAGCCGGTGACGTAGATCGTGCCGTCATAGATGATCGGCTGGGCTTCCTGCCCGCGTTGCTTCTCGCCGCCGAAGGAGAAGGACCAGACCGGGACCAGCTTCTTGACCGTGTCGGGATTCAGATCGGTCAGCGGGCTGAAACGCTGGGCCTGCGGCCCCATGCCGTAGGTCAGCACCGAATCGGTGGTCGTGGCGCTTTTCAGCAAATCCTCGCTGGTCGGGCCGCCAGCGGACGCGGCGGTCATCCCGGCGGCGGTCATCGCGACGGCCAGGGCGAATGTGGATACCAGGCGCTTCGATACCAGACGCTTCATGGTGTGGTTGCCTCCCAAGACTGGTGGTGCCCAAGACGGGTGGTGCTTTAGGCCGGTTGCGCGGGCGCCGTCCGGGCATGGCGCGACCGTGTCCGCCGACGTGCGGGTCGGCGGGGCGGGTCGGGCGGAACGGCGGGTGAAGGGCGGCGGTTCTTTGGAAAACCGCTTCGTGTCACACGATCGGCAGTGTAGGCGGACGGTTGGCGGGGTAAATTGTCGGATAGTAGCAGCCGCGAACGTCAATGGACGCGGGGCAGGCTTTCGCGTTCGATCTTCGGCCAGAGATGGGCGACGGATCGGCGGTATTCGGCGCGCAGCACGTCCAGTCCGGCGAAGCGGTCGGGGATCGGCAGTTCCAGCGCGTCGGTCATGTCCAGCCCGGCCTCGACCGCCGCCCGCAGCGTGCCGTCCAGCCAGATCAGCCAGTCACGGGTTTGCCCGACGCAGGCCTTGTCCGGGCGGATGTGGCCATGGTTGGGCACGACCAGACGGACGTCGTCGAGCGCGTCGAGCGCGTCCAACTCCTTCAGCCAGGCGGCGACGTCGGCGTGCGGAGTCGTCGGCGTGCGGTCGCAGAACACCACGCCGCCGGTGAACAGGATGCCGGTGGTCTCGTCCAACAGCGCCAGATCGGCGGCGGTGTGGCCGTTCAGCGGGATCAAGCGCAGCCGATGATCGCCAAACACGACGGTGGAACCGAACACCGGCTCGGTCGGAATCACCACCTCGGTGCCGCGCATCCAATCGCCGACCAGCCGGTACATGTTGTCGGCGATGCCGTGCCCTTCCTCCTGGATGCCCGCGATGGTTCCGGGCAGGGCGGCGATGGGAACATCGGCGAAGGCCTGCGCGCCCAGGAAATAATCGGGGTGCAGGTTGCTGATGAAGACCTTGCGGATCGGCTTGTCGGTGACGCGGCGGATGGCGGCCCGCATCTCCTCGCCATAGCGGCGCGACGGGCCGGTCTGAATGACGATCACCCCGTCGCTGGTGACGATGAACCCGGCGTTCAGGATATTGCCGCCGTTGGCGCGGGTGAAATGCTCGGTCGAGCCGACGAACACATAGGTGTCGGGACCGACCCGCGTCGGCGTCAGATCATAGCTGAGCGGCCCGGCGGCGACGGCGACCGTGGACAGGGCGACTGTGGACACAGCGGCAAGGCTGGCGGCCAGCGCCAAACGGCGCAGAAGGGGGCGGATCATTGGCCGACGCTCCGGCTCAGGTCGGGCGCGGGGATGAGGGCTGGCAGCGGCACGGTCGCCGAAATCTCCCCGCCCTGGTTGTCGCGCCCGCGCAGGATCAAGGCGGTGGTTCCCGGCGGCGGGCGCAGGTCGAGCAGGAAGACCGGATCCTCGGACACCGGCTCCAAACTGTCGATGCGGGCCAGCTCCGGGCCGCTGACGCCGCCGTCCAGGCGGGCGCGGACGCTCAGGCTTTCAACGAAATAAGCGGGAATGCCGGGAACCAAGCCGGTGTCATTCGGGTGACGGATGCGCAACCGCAGCCGCGCGGCTTTGCCCTCATCCGTTCGCCAAACCCGCGCCTGAACCTCGCCGACATGGTCGGCCCAATCCTTGGTGGCGTAGGACAGCGGCGGCGCGCTGCACCCGCCGCCCGCCGCGTCCACCATCACGCCGGACACATGCCACACGCCATCGGCGGTGCGCGCCGCGCCATGCACGGCGGTCGCCTGCTGAATCTTGATGCGGGTGGCGATGTAGGGCGCGGCCCCCATGGGGTGATAGCGCAGAACCAGCGGAAAGGGGTTGAGATCGGCGATGGCCGCCACCTCCACCACCTGATCGAGCGCGGTGGCGTCCACCGCGATGGGAACCGCGCGGGTGTCCTCGGCGTCCAGCGGCGCGCGCACCTTCACCCGGTCGTCGAATTGAACCGGCGCGCCCGCGAAATACTGGTCGCGCAGCGCCTCCCACATCACCGACCCCAGCGGATCGGGGGGATTGGCCGGATCGGGCGGCGCGGCAAGCGCGGCGCCCGCCGACAGAGCCAGACCGACCACCGCCCCGCGCGCCGCAATCGCGCCGTTCGTCCACAATCCGGTCATCGGCCATTCCTCCCCTTCTGTCGTTGTTTTTTCCGCCGCGTCCGTCAGTCCACCAGCGGCGGCGGGGTGTGGGTGGCGCCGTAGCGGCGGAAGATCGCCGCCATCGTCCCATCCTCGATCATCGCGGTGATGGCGTCGCCGACGGCGTAGGCGAGGTCGCGGGCGTTTTCCTTGGTCGCCAAGCCGATGTTCCAGCGCGACGCCATCATGCCGGGCAGGATGACGCTCGTGACCGGGAATTCCGCCGCGCGGGGACCAAGCGCCGCCTCGATCTGGCTTTGCGGGGCCAGCACCGCCGACGCTTCCCCCGACAGAAGTTTCTCCATGGCCGCTTCCGGCGTGCGGCAATGGATCAGCCGGTTGCGCAGCCGCCCGCCTTGCAGGCCCAATAGGAAGAAATCAGGGACGCTGTCCCTTTCCACGGCGATCGGCTCATCGGGCAGAGTCGCCAGCATCGCCGACGGGACGCGCGCCGGGTTGCGGGCCAGCGCGAAGCCTTCCTGATGATAGGGGGCGAACAGCACGGCCTCCGGGTTGCGCAGGCCGTATTCCTTGTCATAGGGGGCGTGCATCATAATGTCGGCGATCTCGCCGCCGAACAGGCTGCCGCGCCACACCGCGACGCGCAAATCGTCCGACACGGTTTCCCCGGCCATCTGATCGGCGCAATCCAACCGCACGCCAAGTTTCTTGGCGATAAGATCGGCGACATCGACGTCGATTCCGGTCAACACCCCGTCCTTGCGGAAGGAAAAGGGCGGAAAATCGCGGTAAACCGCCACCCGCAGCCGCCCGCGCGCCGCCACGTCGTCCAACGGACGGGCCAGCGACGGACGCCCCGCCAGCGCCAGCGGGGCCGCCGCCGCGACGGCGAGACCGGACAGAAGACGGCGGCGGGTCAAAACGGGCATGCGCGGGAATCCCATGGGCGTCAAGCCGGAGCGGCGTGGTCTGGACGCCGACCATACGCCTTCGTTTGCACAGCGAATAATTGGACTTTCGTACAAGACGGCGCGACGCCCAATCCAACGCCCGTCCATCCTCCCATAGTCTCATTTCGACCGGGGGCTTTGCCCGATAGGGTGGTGGGCCAATTGTTCGCTCCACCCATTCTTTCCACGCCACGGACGCCATGACCGCTCCCCCGCCCGCCCGCCGGCTTTGCGCCGCTCTGACGCTGTCGTTGAGCCTGCTGCTGGGGACGGCGTCGGGCGCGGCGGCGGCGGATCTCATCCGCATCGGCTATCTGTCGCAAACGCCCGAACCGCCGCCGTCGGTCGCCAACCCCGACGAGCCGCCCGCCGATGACGGGTTGGCCGGGGCGCGGCTGGCGCTGGCCGACAACGCCACCACCGGCAAATTCCTGAACCAGAGCTTCGAGCTGGACGCAGTGGACGTGCCGCCCGACGGCGACGCGGCGGCGGCCCTGCGCGAGCTGGTCGGACGCGGCGCGCGTTTCATCGTGGTGGACGCGCCGGGATCGACCGTAACCGCCTTGTCCGCTCTGCCCGAAGCCGCGCGCCTGCTGCTGCTGAACGCCAACGCGCCCGACGATTCCCTGCGCGCGGAATCCTGCGCCCCGCATCTGCTGAATGTCGGGCCAAGCCGCGCCATGCTGGCCGACGCGCTGGGGCAATATCTGGTGAAAAAGCGCTGGACCCGCTGGTTTCTGGTGACGGGCCGCCGCCCGGAAGACGCGCTGTACGCCGCCGCGATCCGCCGCGCCGCCAAACGCTTTGGCGCGCAGATCGTCGCCGAAAAGACCTGGACCGCCGACAGCGACGTCAACCGCACCGCCGAGGCGGAAATCCCCGTCTTCACTCAGGTGAAAGCCTATGACGTGCTGGTGGTCGCCGACGAGTTGGACGAGTTCGGCGATTATCTGGCCTACCGCACGACCGACCCGCGCCCGGTCGCCGGAACGCAAGGGCTGGTTCCCACCGTCTGGCACCGCACGCACGAGCAATGGGGCGCGGCGCAACTGCAATCGCGCTTCAAGACGGCGGCCAAGCGCCCGATGACCGCGCGCGACCACAATTCCTGGACCGCCGTCCGCGTGGTGGGGGAAGCGGCGGCGCAGGCCCGTTCCGCCGACCCGGATCGGCTGATCGCCACCATCAACGGCCCCGCCTTCACCCTGTCCGCCTTTCGCGGAACGCCCTTCAGCCTGCGGGCCTGGGACGGGCAGTTGCGCCAGCCGGTGCTGCTGGCCGCCGACCGCTCGCTCGTGTCGGTGTCGCCGCAGGACGGCTTTCTGCACCCCCGAACCGAACTCGACACGCTGGGGTTCGACCAACCGGAAACGCTCTGCAAGACACGAGGATCGAAAACGCCATGACCACCCGCGCCACCACCCGCGCCATCCGCCGCCACGCGCTCCCTTCCCTGCTGGCCAGCCTGTTTTGCGCGGCGCTGGCGCAGGGGGCCAGCGCCCAGACGATCTACGTGTCGAACGAGAAGGACAACAGCCTGTCGGTGATCGACGCCAAGACCAACACGGTGACGGACACCATCAAGGTCGGCAAACGCCCGCGCGGCATCACCCTGTCCAAAGACGGCACGCAGCTTTTCATCTGCGCCAGCGACGACCACGCCGTCCAGGTGCTCGACCTCGCCAGCAAGAAGCTGCTGCACAACCTGCCCTCGGGCGAGGATCCTGAACAATTCGCCCTGTCGCCGGATGGGACCAATCTGTTCATCGCCAACGAGGACAGCAACGTCGTCACCGTGGTGGACGTGCCGAACCGCAAGGTCGCCTTCCAGGTCGATGTCGGGGTGGAGCCGGAGGGGATGGACGCCAGCCCGAACGGCAAATGGGCGGTCAGCACCTCGGAAACCACCAGCATGGTCCATTGGATCGACCTGGAAAAGCGCGCCGTGGTGGACAACACGCTGGTCGGCGCCCGCCCGCGCTACGCCCAGTTCAACAAGGACAGCTCGCTTTTGTGGGTGTCGTCGGAAATCGGCGGCACGGTCAGCGTCATCGACGTGAGCACCCGCAAGGTGCAGAAAACCATCGACTTCAAGATCAAGGGCGTGGCCAAGGACAAGATCCAGCCGGTCGGCGTCAAGCTGACCGACGATGGCCGTTACGCCTTCGTCGCGCTTGGCCCGGCCAACCACGTCGCCGTGGTGGACGCCAAGACTTATGAGGTGAAAGACTATCTGCTGGTGGGCCGCCGCGTCTGGCAAATGGCGCTGACGGCGGATCAAAAGACGCTCTACACCACCAACGGCGTCAGCGGCGACGTGTCGGTGATCGACGTCAACAGCCTGACCGTGACCAAATCCGTCAAGGTGGGCCGCTTCCCCTGGGGCGTGGCCGTCAAGGGGTAAGGGGGACAACCGGGCATGACCCAAGCGGCGCTGGAGATCGAGGGTCTGCGTCACGCCTACCGCCCCGGCGTTCCGGCGTTGGACGGCGTGAGCCTGCGGGCGGCGGGCGGTGCCGTCACAGTCTTGCTTGGCCCCAACGGCGCGGGGAAAAGCACGCTGTTCGCGCTCGCCACCGGGCTGTTGCGGCCAACCGCCGGGACGGTCCGCGTCCATGGCCATGACCTGACCCGCGAGCCGGGCAAGGCCCTGGCCCGGATGGGGGTGGTGTTTCAGCAACCCACCCTCGATCTTGACCTGACGGTGACGCAGAATCTGCGGTACTTCGCGGCGCTCCACGGCATTCCACGCGCCGAGGCCGACCGGCGGATCGACGGGGAGTTGGAGCGGCTGGCTCTGTCCGACCGGCGCGGCGAGAAGATCCGCGCGCTGAACGGCGGCCACCGCCGCCGGGTGGAGATCGCCCGCGCCCTGCTCCACCGCCCGGCGCTGCTGCTGCTGGACGAACCGACGGTTGGGTTGGACATTCCGGCCCGGCGCGGCCTGATCGCGCATGTCCACGCGCTGTGCGCGCAAGACGGCATCGCCGTGCTGTGGGCCACCCATTTGATCGACGAGATCGACCCGGCGACCGATTCCGTCGTCGTGCTGCACCGGGGAACCGTGCGGGCGAGCGGCACGGTGGCGGCGGTCAACGCGCAGACCGGCGGGGCCAGCATCGCCGACAGCTTCGACCGGCTGACCGCCCGTCCCGCCATCCCCAACGCCGCCCCCAACGCCGATGGAGCCGCCGCATGACCGGCTGGGGAATCGCCCTTTACGGCATCGTCGCGCGCGAAATGCTGCGTTTTCTGCACCAGCGCGAACGCTTCTTCGGCGCGCTGGTCCGCCCGCTGGTCTGGCTGTTCGTCTTCGCCGCCGGGTTTCGCGCCGCGCTGGGCATCGCCATCATCCCGCCCTATGAAACCTACATCCCCTACGAGGTTTACATCGTGCCGGGGTTGATCGGCATGATCCAACTGTTCAACGGCATGCAAGGCTCGCTGTCGATGGTCTATGACCGCGAGATGGGCAGCATGCGCGTGCTGCTGACCAGCCCGCTGCCGCGCGGTTTTCTGCTGGTGGCCCGCCTGCTGGGCGGCGTGGTGGTGTCGGTGGTTCAGGTGGCCGCCTTTCTGCTGATCGTTCGGCTTTACGGCATCGCCCTGCCGCTGTGGGCGCCGCTGACGGTGATTCCGGCGCTGCTGCTGAACGGCCTGATGCTGGGGGCGCTGGGGATGGTGCTGGCCTCCACCATCCGCCAGTTGGAAAATTTCGCGGGCGTGATGAATTTCGTCGTCTTCCCGCTGTTCTTCCTGTCCTCCGCCCTCTACCCGCTTTACCGGATGGAGGAGGCGGGGGAGTTGCTGTGGTGGCTGTGCCGACTCAACCCCTTCACCCACGGCGTCGAGCTGGTCCGATTCGCCCTTTACGGCCAGATCGAAGCCGAAGCGCTGGCCGTGGTCGCCGGATCCACCCTGCTGTTCGCCGCCCTGGCGATTCGCGGCTATTCCCCGGCGCGCGGCATGGGCGCGCGCGGCCCGTCGGCGGGTTGACGCGGCAAAAGCCGACGCTTTGACGGCGAAAAAGGTGGAACACGCCCCAACATTCCTATCAAGGTGACTCCAACCCGCCCGTTGGGGTGGCAAAAGTCCACCAATTTTTTGCCCTTGCGCGCAGGGGATTGCTGATGATCCTGAGTTCTTCTTGCGATGCGGTCGTGTATAGTCCTCGCCGTTCGGCCTAAGCAGGTTACTCCAGATCGGGCCACACATGGCCCGGCCTGAAGTAACCTGCGGACTCTATGGTTTTGCAGGTTTTCCGAGCCCGCCCATGTGTGGGCGGAGTTCGGAAAACCTGCTTGACCCCGTTCTCTCAAACGCCCTTCCCCTCCGGGAACCGCAACGAGTGTCGTGATGAGCAAATCGATCGAGGGCATCTCCAACTGGATGCACATGTTCCGTTGGATCGTGAAACTCATTCGCGACGATTACGGCATTGATGAAGCGTTGCTGACTCGGAACGCGACGCTGGAAACCGACATCGGCCTGACCATCGACAAGGTGGAGGAGCTGTTGGACATCATCGCCGAGAGCTTTGGCATCCGCTTCCCCGAAGGCACGCTGGACGAGTTGGTGAAGCTGGAAGAGCTGTGCCTGCTCGCCAGTTGGATGAAGGGCTATTACAAGCGCCCGGAATTCATTTCCGACGGGTTCGAGGCCCGCTGCCGCGCCATCAACACCATCGCCTGACCGCCCCCTTATCCAAAGCCCCCAGCCGGGAGGACGCATGACGACGAACCCCTATCCGCCCGGTTTCGTCTGGGGCGTCTCCACGTCGGCTTATCAGATCGAGGGCGCCGCCGCCGAAGGCGGGCGCGGCCCCAGCGTGTGGGACATCCGCTGCCGCACCCAGGGCGGCGTGGTCGGCGGCGACACCGGCGACGTCGCTTGCGACCATTACCACCGCTGGGAGGAGGACGTCGCCCTGATGAAGGGGCTGGGGGTGGACGCCTACCGCTTTTCGGTGGCGTGGCCGCGCGTGCTGCCGCGCGGGCGTGGGGCCGTGAACGAGACGGGCTTGGATTTCTACGACCGGCTGATCGACCGCCTGCTGGACTCCGGGATCGAGCCGTGGCTGTGCCTGTATCATTGGGATCTGCCGCAGGCCCTGCATGATCTGGGCGGCTGGTCGAGCCGCGATTGCGCGGGCTGGTACGCCGATTACGCCGCGCTCTGCGCCAAGCGCTACGGCGACCGGGTGAAGCGCTGGATCACCTTCAACGAATTTTCCGTCTTCACCCTGTTCGGCTACGCGATCCCATGGGCCGCCCCCGGCATCGTCGACCGCGCCCAGCATCTGCGCGCCATCCACCACGTCAACCTCGCCCATGGCGACGGGGTGGCGGTGTTGCGCGCGCTGGTTCCCGACGCCTCCATCGGGGCGATCCACAACCGGCAGATCGTCATCCCGGAAACCGACACGGCGGACAATCGCGCGGCGGCGGCCCTGTTGGACGAGCATTGGAATCTGGTGTTCTGCGATCCGCAGATCCTCGGCCATTACCCGCCGCAGACCGCCGAACACATCGAACCCTACGTCCAGGCGGGCGACATGGCGCGCATCGCCCAACCGACCGACTGGTTCGGCCTGAACCATTACGGCCCGATCTTCGCCAAGGCCGACCCGTCGCGGGTCTGGGGCTATGGCTGGGGCGACGCGCCGCCGGATTCGCCGACCCACGGCGTGGGCTGGGCGATTTTCCCCGACGCCTTCCGCGACGAGCTGCTGACCATCCAGCGCCGCTACCGGCTGCCCATCGTGGTGACGGAAAATGGTTGCGGCGGCAGCGACGTGGTGGAGGCCGACGGCGCGGTGAACGACCCGCACCGCATCAATTACCTGACCATCTACAACGCGGCGATGCGCGACGCGATGGCGCAAGGCGCCGACGTGCGCGGCTATTTCCTGTGGTCGCTGCTGGATAATTTCGAATGGGGCAGCGGCTACGGCCAACGCTTCGGCTTGATCCACGTCGATTTCGCCACGCTGAAACGCACGCCCAAAGCGTCGTCACGCTGGTACGCCGAGTTGATCGCGCGGGCACATCACCCCTGACCATTGTCTCCAGCCTCCTTGTTCTGAAAGTCAAACTCAGTCGATGCGTCGGTTTGAGTTTATGAAAATCTGTCTTTGGTGTTGGGTTTCAAACTGTTCTGTCTGCGTCCGGATTGGGCGCTTGGCCGGAAGGGCCGCTCGAAGGACGACCGCCCGCCAATCATCGTCACTGACGCAGCCCAGCACGATGACGGCCAATTGCTGGGCCTGCTCAATCTGGACGCCAAAGCGGTCGATGTTTGCGGTCAGTCCCGCTGTTTCAATCAAGCGCTGCCCGAATATGCGCTCAAATCAAAGAAAATTTTCCTTCTTCGAGATGCTCCGTCGCGACAATCCTAACGTCCGACCGCCGAGAAGGCCGTCATTTTCGCGACACAAGCCTGCTGAAGGGTTGACTCCTTCCGATCTCGCAACATATGAAAGTGCATGAAACGCGATAGCAGACTGTCAGGCGTGCTTCACGTCCTGCTCCACATGGCCGAAGCGGACGGGCCGGTCACATCGGAAACCATGGCCAAGGCAATGCAGACCAACCCGGTGGTGGTCCGCCGGGTCATGGCGGGCCTGCGTGATGCTGGCTTCGTCCACTCGGAAAAGGGTCATGGCGGCGGCTGGACCATCGCCCGTGATCTTGCCGACATCACATTGCGCGACGTGTATTCGGCACTTGGCGCGCCAGAGCCGTTTGCCATGGGCAACCGTGCGGACGCACCAGGCTGTCTGGTCGAGCAGGCGGTCAACGCCGCGCTGGACAGCGCCTTTCAAGACGCGGCCGCGCTGCTGCTCCACCGCTTCGGCGCGGTGACGCTGGCGGCGCTGAGCGCCGATTTCCACGCGCGCATGGTGGCAAGCGGCAAATCCATCGATCTGGAGACTGTTCATGCAGCATGACGCGATCGTCATTGGCGGCAGCTTTGCCGGGCTGTCCGCCGCAATTCATATCGCACGCGCGCGCCGCTCCGTCTGCGTCATTGATGTCGGTAGTCCACGCAACCGCTTCGCCGATGCTTCTCACGGCTTCTTCGGCCAGGACGGCAACGAGCCGCGCGCCATGATCGCCCGGGCGCTAGCGCAGCTTCAACGCTATCCCACCGTAAGGGCTGTGGCCGACGAAGCGATCAACGCGTCCGCCATCGCGGGTGGATTTGAAGTAAAGCTGGTCGGCGGCGATACGCTAACGGCGGCCAAGCTGGTGCTCGCCTTCGGCATATCCGACGTGCTGCCGAAGCTGCCCGGTTTGGCGGAACGCTGGGGCAAAAGCGTGCTGCACTGCCCATATTGCCACGGCTTCGAATATGCCGATGGCCGTCTGGGCGTCCTTCAGACGACGCCGATGTCGGCACATCAGGCGCTGCTCATCGCCGACTGGGGGCCAACGACCTTGTATCTCAACGGCGGCGCCATGCCAGACACCGAGGCGCAGGCGAAGCTGGCCCGTCGTGGCGTGGTGATCGAGCCGACGCCGATTCTGTCGCTTCGCGGAGAAGACACAGCCCTGTCCTCGATGACGCTTGCGGACGGGCGGGAGGCGCTGATCGACGCGCTCTATCTCGCACCGCGCTCCCGCCTCAACAGTTCAATCGCCGAACAGCTCGGCTGCGCGCTCGATGATGGCCCGTTCGGCGCGGTGATCCGCACAGACGCGGCAAAGCTGACCACCGTGCCGGGCGTCTATGCCGCAGGCGACGCCGCACGCGCGCCGCACAACGCCAGCTGGGCGGCTGCCGATGGCGTCACGGCGGGTGTCTCGCTCCACCAGTCTCTGGTGTTCGAGCCGCTCGCGGCCTGATGGAAAAGGATGGAAGCATGACGCAACACAATCCCTCCCCCTTTGCGAATCCGGCCGCCGTCGCGTCCTACGCGGTGGAAACCCCACGCAAGGTGCCGGGGCTGGCCGATCTCCATCGCATGGTGACGCTCCTCCTTGCCGAGTCGGCAACGGGCGTGGCGCATATGCTCGTCGTCGGCGCCGGGGGCGGGCTGGAACTCAAGGCCATGGCCGAGGCACGGCCGGACTGGCGCTTTACTGGCGTCGATCCCTCGCCCGCGATGCTGAACCTTGCGCGCGAGGCCGTCTTGCCCTTCGCGGATCGCGTTGATCTCGTGACAGGCACGGTCGATCAGGCTTCGGCTGGTCCGTTCGACGGGGCAACCTGCCTTCTCGTTCTGCATTTTCTCGACCGAACCGAGCGGCTGCGGACGCTGCAAGACATCCGTCGCCGCCTGAAGCCGGGCGCAACCATCGTGGTCGTCCATCACTCGCCGCCTGTCGACGACGCCGCGCGCTGGATGGAGCGCTTGGCCGCCTTTGGCGATCGCGCCGACTTCGATCAGGCAAAGGCCAGGGCGTCGGGCAGGATGTTGGCCGAACGCCTGCCGCTGCTCGCACCCGCCGACGAAGAAGAACTCCTGCGCGAAGCCGGCTTTCTGGATGTTGCGCTGTTCTATGCCGCTTTCTCACTTCGCGGCTGGGTCGCTGCCGCAGGCGCATTGTGACCACTCCGCCCCGCCGGATCACGCTCTGTGAGATCCGCTCGCGGGTTCCTACTGACCGCATGGCGTGGCGGCCACGCGCCGACCACGGACGGAAGCATGAAACCGGCGACGTGACGCATGCGGGGGCTTGACTGCCAAAGGCCCATTACGGAAGCAATTACAAGAACAGCGGACGCGCCATACGATATGAGCCGACGCCGCCGAAACAAGCGGGGCGGGCTTGATCGGCATCCCGTCCGCCTGTCAGTTGATGACGGCCCGCGTCGGCGACAGCACGTAATCGCCGCCTTCATCATAGCCCGCCGCCTTGATGACGCCGTATTGCGGGGTTTGCGGCACGTCGCGGGTGACGTCCTCGCGAACCTGCTCGTACAGGTCGAACCCGCCGCTTTCGCGTGGCAGGGCGCGGATGCGGGTCATCAGGGCGGTGGCGAAGGGGGAGTTCACCTCGCCATCGGCCACCGGCTCGTCTCCGCCCGACGACAGCGCCATCACTGAGCGGCGTTGCCGCAGTTCCTCGCCCGTGCGGGCGCGGGTCGAGGCGTCGAGCTTCTGCTCCTTGGTGAAGGCGCCGGAATAGCAACTGTCCGACACCAAAAGCACCTGCTTGGCGGGCATCCGGTTCAGAAAACGGGCGATGTCGTTGTTCGACACCCAGTTGCGGGCGCTGGTCGTCTCCGCGTCCGACGGCAGCCAATAGCCGGTTCCGGTTTCCGCCAGCTCATAACCGTGACCGGCGTAATAGACCATCACCTGATCCTGCTCCGTCACCTCGCGCCCCAGCTTGCGCAGAGCGTCGGCGATCTGCGCCTTGGTCGGATTTCGCAACACACGGGTTTCGTAGCCCAAGCGGTCGTTCAAGGCCCGGCCGACCTCCGCCACGTCGGCGGCGGGGGTGCCGAGCGCCGGGATCTCCGGGTTGCGGTAGGTGTCCACCGCGATCATCAAGGCGATCTTGCGTCCATCGGGCACGGCTGGTTGCGCCGACGCCGACGCGGCGGGCGGCGCCTGCACCGCGATGCGCCGTTCCGACGACGCGCCGGTGTCGTCGATCACCGTCAAAACCGCCTCCGTCTGGCCGGGGGCGACGGTGAGGTTGGCGCCGAAACGGCCCTGCTCGTCCACGAAGACCCATTGGCCGTTGACCCGCGCCTCGGCCACCCGTTCGTTGCTTTCGATCAACCCGCGCACGATGGCGCGCGTCCGCCGCGCCCCCGCGTTGGAAAACTCAACGATGTTGGGCGGCGGCGTGCCGTCCGCCGTGTGCGAAGGAAACAAATCGGACGCCGAGGGATCCGCCGTCAACTGCCGCAACGCCCCGGCCAGCGAGCGCGTCCGCTGCTCCCGCCGCACCCGCTGGTACATGGCCAGATAGGTCTTGGTCGTCGCCTGATCGTAGCCAGCCAGCTTCAGGACGGATTTCACCTCGGCATAGGCGGCGCGACCGCTGTTTGACGTGGTTTGCAGCAACCCGCCCACCTGCTTGGCCACCGGGTCGGGGCTGTTGACCAGACCGCTGACGATGGTGGCGACGGGGACGCTCTGGAAGACCGCCTTTTGCTCGGTGATCGTCATGCCGCTGCTGGCGACCGCCGTCACCGCCTGGGTGATCGTTCCGCCGCTGGCCGCCTGGACCATGCCGCCCGCCGCCGCCTGCACCACCGGCGAACTCAACACCTGCGGGCCGGGTTGTGACAAGGTGGCGCCCGTCGTGTAGGCCGCCGTCGCGGTCGAGGAAAATGTCGCCGTTCCGCCGCCCGCCAGCGCCACGATCGCCGGAGCCGCTGGCGGTGGGGCAACCGGCGGCGATGTCGGGTCCGGCGACCGCGCGCTCGCGGTTTGCCCTCCGCTGGCCGTTCCAGAAGACGCTTGCGCCGCGCTGGCGGACGAGCCTGTCCCGGCGGCGCCGTTCGCCGGAGCCGCCGCATCCACCTGCGCCGCCGAGGAGGACGAGCCGCTGTTTTCCAACACGGCCAGGAAGGTCTTAGGCTCCGCGCCACGCGACGCCGCCACGCTGGTCGCCCCGTTGGCGACCACCGCCGCCACCGCTGGCGGCGGAGGAGGAGGCGGCGGAGGTGGTGGGGCGACGATCACCGTGTTCACGGTTTGCAACACCGACTGAACGACCGCGCTCGTCACCGTCGTGCTGGTCGCCACCGGCGCGACGACGACCGGCGGAAACGGTGGTGGAGACACAGGCGGCGACACTGGCGGTGAAACAGGGGGTGACACCGGAGGTGAAACAGGCGGCGGCGACACCGGAGGTGAAACTGGCGGCGGCGCCGGAGGCGACACCGGAGGTGAGACAGGCGGCGATACCGGCGGTGAAACAGGCGGCGACACCGGCGGAGGCGTGTCCGACGTGTTGGAGGCGCCAGAGTCGCCCGACGCGGGATCCGCGTTGGCGACGATGAACTGGTTGCCCGTCGTCGTCACCGACGCGGGCGGCAGGCTGGCGTAGGTCTGGCTGTAGAGCGTGTTTCCGGCCAAGCCGCCCAATTGCATGGCGGCGCGATTGGCGGCGTAGATCAACCAACGTCCACCGCTGACCGACAGAATGGACGCGGTCCCGCTGTTGATGAAATTCCCGGTCGCGGCCAACACCAAATCATGCGCCCCCCCGACCGTGATCGACGCGCCGGACGCCAGCGTCAGATCCCCGACGGTGCGGATCGACACGTCGCTGCTGTCGGCCAACACGGCGTCCGTCACCGTCAGCCCGCCCGCGCTGTCCGACAACCGAAACGCGCCAGCCCGACGGACCTCGCCCAAATTGGCGATGGTGTTGGAAACGCCGGCGCTGTCCAACGTGATGCCGCCGCCGCCCGCCGCCAGGATCAGCGTGCCGACATTGCGCAAGGATTGGGTTTGCTGGATGGAACCGCCGTCGGACGTCAGCCGCAGAGTGGTTCCCGCGACCTCCAGGCCACTGCGGTCGCCAACCGTGCCGATGTTCAGGCTGACGCTGTCCCGGAAGGTCAGCGTGCCGACCGCGCCCGCCAGAGTGTCGACCGCGTTGCCCGAATGGTCCAGAATGTAGGTCGCGTCGCTGCCCACCACTTGCAGATCGGCAGCCCGGATTGCTGCGGTTTGCGTCACCGACCCGTTGTCCGTGGCCAAGGACAGGCGCGAACCAGTCTCCATCGTCAACCCGCTGGAGCCGCCCGCCGTCCCGATGACAAAGCCCTTGACGTTGTGGAAGGACAGACGACCGACAGACCCCGCCAGAGTGTTGACCGCGTTCGCCCCAGTCAGGGTGTAATCGCTGCCAGCTCCCAAAAGCTCGAGCGAATCCGCCGATATCGCAAAGGTCTGGGACACCGTGCCGGTCGTGTTCATGGTCAGGCGGTTGCCGCCGACCGACAGGGCGCCGTTGATGGCGATGCCGCCGCTCGCGGTTCCACCGCTCAGCAGCTTGAGATTGCTGGAAAAACTCGTGGAGCCGCCCACCGTGATGGCGCCGATTCCGTCCGACCGGCCAATCACAATCTCCGAAAAGCCGCTGGCCAGCGTGCCCAGCGACGCGCTCGACAGCGACAAGCCCCCGGCCCCGCCCGCCAACCCGATGCTGGCGGACATCGTTTCCGGCCGCAGGGTCAGAACGCCGCTGCTCTTGATTTCGGCGCCGCTGGTCTGGGCCAAATTCATGCGGTCGGCGGTCAGGGTGATGTTGGACGTGCTGCCGCCGGTGCGGCTGCCAACGCCGATCTTCACTGGGCCACCCAACGCAATGCCAAGCGAGTCGGAATCGGATCCCGCTGTTCCATTCAAGGCGATGGGACCGCTGGCCGCTTCGACGTAGGGCGAACCGCCCGATTGCAAGATCGACACCCCGGCGATCCCGGCTGTCACCGACCGCCCCGCTTTGCCGGTCAGCGTGATGCCACCGTCAGCGCCCGTGGCCTTGATGTCGGTATCGGCGCGAATCCCGATTCCATAGGCGTCGGTGGCGTTCGCGGCGCTGGCGTCCCCTTCGATCTGGATCGCCGTAGTGTTCACCGCCGCCGAACGGACCGTCAGCGCGTTGCCGTTCCCGTCCATGACCACGCCGCCCACCGTGCCGGTGGTCGCGACCGCCTTGCCTTTGATCTGAACCGTTCCCGCACCGGAATCCAGGGTCAGATCGTTGACAAAACTCACACCATGGCCACCGTCCGCGTTCTTGCCCTCGCCATTGATGATGATGTTGCCGCCTTCCGACGACACCGACCCCGACGACAGGCGCACGCCATAGGCGCGCGTGGCGCTGCCCTTGGCCGCTATGGTGGACGGATCGGCGCCGCCGCCCATGGTGATGGCGCCGCCATGGCTGTTGATGACGGCGGCGCTGGTTTCGATGGCCCCGCCGTCGGTGGCGTCGCGATCAGCGTTCAGGATGATCGCCTCGCCATAGGTGCTGAGGCCCGACCCCAGAATGGCGACGTCGCCCCCCGCCCGCAGGGCGATAGAGCCAACATGCGATCCCGATCCGGTTCCAAGCGACGACGACACGGTGATGTTGCCGCCCGTCGCCATCACCAGCGGATCCATGAAGGACACGGTTCCGACATTGATGTCGCCGGTCCCGTCGGCCCGCCCGATGGTGATCGACGAGAAGCCGTCTTGCAGCGCCCCCAGGGCGGCGCTGGTCAGTTGCAGGCCGGTTGACCCGGTGGCGACGTTGATCGGGGTGGACAGCGTGTTGGGTCGAATGGTCAAGGCCCCGGTGCTCCGCACCGTGCCGACGCTGCTCGCGTCCAGGCTGTCGAGGGTGAAGGTGATGGCGCCAGTGGCCGACGCCCCGCCGATGGTGTTGTTGCCGCCGCCAGCGGTCATGGCGATCGAGTTCGCCGTGTCGGGGGTCGAGGCGGCGATGCTGATCGGCGCGCTGCCGTAGGAGGAAATCTTCGACGTGACTTCCAACCGCAACCCCTCGTTCAAGGATCCGGAGTTGCCGCCGATGGCGGTCAGCGCCACCGACCCGGTGGTGGAACGTATTTCCGACGCGGCGGCCAGATGAACGCCGTGATTGCCTCCGCCCATCCCGGTTCCGCCCGTGCCGTTGACGGCGAGGGAGCCGGAATTGGTTCTGACCACTGAAGCGTCCAAAAGACTGACGCCATGATTGCCGCCGCTGCTTGATCCGGTCGCCACGCCCGAACCGCCCGTTCCCGTCAACGTCAGCGATCCTGAAACCGTGGTGATCGTCGCGCCGTTGCCCACCTGAATTCCGGTGTTGACGCCATCGCTCGCCGAACCGCCTTGCCCAATGATCGTTATGTTGCCGGAGCTGGTGGTGATCGACCCGCCGCTGACGTTGACCCCGATGTTGCTGCCGCTCGTGTACCCGCCGCCCTCGCCCCTGATCGCGACGGCGCCGGTCCCCGTGTTGATGGTGGAGCCGTTCAGATACACCCCGACCTTGCTGGAGCTGTTGTCGCCCTTCGCCGCCGTGGTCGCCGGGTTGGTCCCGCCGCCAATGGTCAGCGCGCCGTTGTTGGTGGTGATCGTCGCCGTCGATTGAATTTCGACCGCGCCGCTGTCGGTGGCGTCGGAATTGGCGTTGAGCGTCAGGTTGAGCTTGTTGTCGCCCGCCGCCGTGATGTTCGCCGTGACGAACAGATCATTCGCCGATTTCAGGGTCAGGCTGCGGTCGCCGCCGGTCAGCGTGACGGCGATGGGGCTGGTGACGAACAGATTGCCGGTCTGCGCGCCTGTGCTGCCGGTGGTGACGGTGACGTCGTTGCCCGATTGCAGCGCCGCGACGATGGACGACGCGTAGACCTCTTGATCGTCGGTCGCCGAATCGAACACGCCGCCCGCGCTGAGGTCGTAGCCGGTGTTGGTGATGGTCACGTTGCGCGGGTCAAGCAGCCAGTGCCCGGCCAACCCGCCCTTGGAACTGGCGTCCACCGCGCCGCGCGCGCGCAGCGTCAGCTTGCCGGACGTTTCAACAAAACCGCCGTCGCCGCCCGACGGCCCGCCCTTCGCCGTGATGACGCCGTCGAAGCGGGTGGCCTCGTCCGACCACAGGATGACTTTGCCGCCCTTGCCTTGGTTGGTGGCGTCCGCCGCGATGACCGCGCCGTCCTCCACCGTCAGATTGCGGGCGGGGGGAACCGGCTTGCGGCCCGGACGGATGTTGTAGAGGGCGTAGGTCGCGGCGTCGGCCCGCCCGCCCTGAAGATCGCCGCCAATCAGAACCGCTCCGCCGCCCGCCGCGCCGCTGGCGTCCACCCGCGCGGCTCCGGTCAACTCGACCTTGTCGCCGGTGACGGTGACGGCGCCGCCCGTCCGTTTGGCGTCCGCGCCCGCCACATCCAGCGTGCCGGACACGCGCACCGTTCCGGCCTCAGGATCGCCGCTCAGGATGATCTCGCCGTCGCGCTCCTCGACGCTGCGCGCCTGGACGCGACCCGACATGTTGACGACGCTGTCCACCAGCCCCTTGGCGGCGGCGGCGGACATGCGGACCCGGCCGCCGTCGGCGAAGATCTGGCCGTCGTTCCGCACCAGGGCGTCGACCGGCTTGCCGTCGGCCCCGATGGGCCGGGCGTCGGTCTTGGCGTCCAGCGCCAGATTGATCTTTTGATCGCCGAACAGATCGACGACGAAACGCCGCCCCGACGCCAACGCCACCTCGCCCAACCGCGCCTCGATGACGCCGCGATTGGCGACGCCGGGGGCGACGAAGGCGGCCAAGCCCGCTTGGGCCACGGTGATGACGCCCTCATTCTCCACCGTCGCGGTGGAACCCGACCGGCCTTCAAAATTGTAGCGGCCAGCCAGGAAATCATCGTTGCGGATGTCGTGGGTGGTGGCGATCAGACCGGCGACGTCCACTTGGGCGTTGCGCCCGAACAGAATGCCGTTCGGGTTGACCAGCCAGACCTGCCCGTTCGCCGACAGCCGCCCCAGGATCGCCGAGGGATCCGGCCCAACCACCCGGTTCAAGGTGATGGATTTTGAGTCAGGCTGCTGAAAGCGGGTGTGTTCCCCCTCCTTCACGCCGAAACGCTGCCAGTCGATGATCGCCTTCGACGTCGTCTGCACGATGTCGAGTTGTCCCGGCCCGCCCGGACGGATCGCCACGCTTCCCGCCGTCACCACCCCGCCCTCGGGGTTGGCGAAGGCGGTTCCCGGAACCAGCATCGCCGCGACGATCACCATTCCGGCGCGCCCGGCCAACGCCGTCGCCCCGCGCAGCCGCGCGGCGACGCGCGGTTCAGCGCGGCGGGCGGCGTCTTGCGGTGGCTGGGGCGTCCTCATCCTGTGCAAACCTTGCGGTCAAAAGCGCGTGGACAGATTGAAAAAGATCCGCATCCCACGGTCCAACGTGCTGGTGGGAACGGCGATGAACGGCTTGGCGAGTTCCAGGCTGACGTCGAATTGTTTAAAAAGTCCAAATCGCACCCCTGCCCCCGCCGAGGCCAAGGACCGGCGGCCATGGCGCGATCCACTTTCGTAATTCCACACCGCGCCATAATCGCCAAAGCCGTAAATCATCGCATAATCCGGCCCGTCCTGCGAGACCTCCAAAATGCGTTGAAGCTCGCCGCGCACGGAAAAACCGCTGTCGCCGCTGATCTCCGACGAATCAAAGGCCCGGCCATAGGCCTTGCCGCCGACGCCGAATTCCTCCGACGACAACAATTCATCGGGGCTGTATTGCGCCTCGCCCGCCAACACCAGGATATGGGCGTCGCCAAGCTTCTGATTGCGTTGGGCGGTCACGTTCATCTTGCGGAAATCGCTGCGCCCGCCCGCGCGGGTCAAACCGGCGGATCCGCTGCGGGTGGGGTGCAAAATGTCCAGCCCCTTGGACAGTTGCAGCGACAGGACGTTGCTGCCGTCCCAATCGTCGGACACGTCGTAAGACAAATCGGCGGACAGGATGCGCAGCCGGTCTTCCGACAGGGGATCGCCCAAAGCCGTGGTGCGGCTGTCGCGAAAGGTGACGGTCATTTCTCCGCGCAGGGTTTCCGCCCGGCTGCGCAAAAAGGGATGCGACAGCCCGACGCGGGCGGAGGAGGTCAGGCTGTCCAGCTCCAGCGACCGCACGCTGTCGCCGGGCTGCGACCAGGAGCGGCGGACGCCGACATTCAGCGTGGTGCCTTCGGCGTCGAGCGGGACCGACTGGCCCAGATCCAGATACCGCAACTCGCGCCATTGCTGGGCGCCGATGGCCTGAGCGGTCGTCCGCTCAAACAGACCGAACTGGTCTTCGACGTTCAAAACCCCGGTCAGTTGCAATGGCCCGACGGAGCGGGTGCCGCGATTGTCCAGCGCCAATGAGCCGTCAAACGGCGTCCGTTCCAGCGTCATCGTCAATTGCGAGGCGCCGGGGGTGTCGGGCGCGGCCTCCAGCACGGTTTTCACCGCCACGCCGGGCAGATCGTCGGCCAACAGGACGTAACGCTCCATGTCGGCCATGCGCAGCGGGCGCGAGTCCTTGATCTTTTCGCCCATCCGCCGCAGCAGGCCCAGACGGTCGCGCGCCTCGCCCTGGATCAGCACGTCGCTGACATACCCCTCCACCACCTCCAACCGCACCACGCCGTTGCGGATGCGCTGGGCCGGAACGATGGCCTGCGACAGCACGTAACCGGCGTTGCGGTATTTGCTGGTGATGGCGTCGCGCACCCCATAAAGGTCAGCCAGCGTCGCCGGGCGATTCAGCAGGTCACGCCACAGCGGCGACAGGGTTTCAACGTCGTAGACGCTGTTGCCGCTGACCTGAAGCTCGGTCAGGGTCAGGGTGACGCGCTCGGCGTCCTTGGGCGGCGGCGCCTTCTCCGGCGTCGGCATCTCGATTTCAGGCAGAGATTGCGGCGTCAACGGCCGCTCAAAGCGCTGCTCCAGCCGATTGGGGTCGAGCGAGGGCGGCAGAACCACCGGCGGCGCGGTCTGCGCCAAAGCCGACGGCGCGGTCAACGCGCCGCAGAGCGAAGCGAGAAGCAGGGCGGCGGGCAGACCGCAGCGAGACGGACGGGGGCGGGACAAGCGGGGGCTGCGCATCGGCTATTTCTCGGTCAGGGCCGTCACGCCGGTCCAACCCGGTTCCGGCGCGCGGCCCACCCGCGCGTCGGCCTTGCGCAGCATGGTGGCGGCGGCGCTGTCGAACGGGGCCAACGCGCGGAATCCCGCCGCCGCCGCGTCGAAGCGCCCGGCCTGCCAATCGGCCAGCGCGCGGGCGTAGGCGGCGCGGCGGGCGCCATCCTCCAGGTCGGCGCGGCGGGCGTCGGACAGCGGCTCATAAACCGCCACCGGCTCATGACGGCCCACCACCTGGACGATGTCCAGCGCGCGGAAGGCGGCGGGGTCGCCGTGATGGGCCATCGTTTCGCCGCTGACCATCATCGGCGTGCTGTAATATTTGTTCGCCCCTTCCAACCGCGAGGCCAGATTCACCGTGTCGCCCATCACCGTGTAGTTGAAGCGGCGCGGCGAACCGATGTTGCCGATCAGAACCGGGCCGGTCGCCAACCCGATGCGGGCGGTTCCGCGTCCGCTGTCGGTCGCCAGCAAGGTCGGATCATCCTCCATCGCCCGGGCCATCGCCAAGGCGGCGTTGACCGCCGCGCGGGCGTGGTTGTCCAGCGCGTAGGGCGCGCCGAACACCGCCAGCACCGCGTCGCCGATGTATTTGTCGACAAAGCCGCCATGGGCTTCGACAATGTCGGTCATCACGGTGAAATAGCGGTTCAACACCAGAACCAGGGCTTCCGGCTCCATCCCCTCCGACATTTTGGTGAAACCGGCGATGTCCGAAAACAGGATGGTCAGGTCGCGCTCTTCCCCGCCCAGGCTGGGCGATTGGCCGGACGCGATCATGTCGTCGATCAACGAGCCGGGCAGATAGAGCTTGAAGGCGTTGCGGATCTGCCGCTGGTCGCGGTCCAGAACGGCGAAGCGAAAGCCCAGCAGCAACGGAAAGACCAAGCCAATGGCGACGACGCCTTGCAGATAGGGCAGAACCAGCCCGTTCTGAAAGCTTTCCACCGCCGCCCCGCTCCACAGCGCCAGCACGACCAGCAGGCCAAGGGCGGCCAGCGCCGGGCGGGTCGCCAACGTGATCGCGGCGGCCAGCCCCGCCAACAGCAGGACAAACGCCACGCTGGCCGGTTTGCCGGTTTCCGCCAGCCCGTCGCGGGTCATCAGGTTGGAGATCGCCGCCGCGTGAATGTAAACCCCGGGGATCGAATCCCGGCGCAGGCCATCGACATACAGGTCGCTCATCACCGGCAGGGCGCAGCGTTCAGGCAGGTTCAGCCCCTCCGGCTTCGTCACCCAACGGTTTGACGACAGCTTGCGGTCCTCGACGTCCAGGACGGTGCCGACCATCACCGCCTTGCCCTTGAAGTGCTTTTCAAAAAAGGCGGCGTTGCCCGCCTCGGCGCAGGCGAACAGGTCGGCCAGCGAATAGGTCGGGATGGCCCCCGCCATGGTGGCGTGGTTGACCAGCATGCGGTTGCTCGTCCCGCCGGGCAGCCGATAGCCCGCCAGCGTAGTCCAGCCATCCTCCCCACGGACCACCGGCGCGCCCAGCGCGCGCGACGCCACCTCCGCCGCCATGCCGGGTTCCGGGCGCGGGTTGCCGCCGTTGGGATCGGTGACGAGCAGCGTGACCGGAATCCGCCGCAGCACGCCGTCGGGATCCTCCACCAGATTGACCGAGCGGACGTTCCCCGCCCCCGCCGCGATCAGATAGCCGCGATAGGGCATCAGCGGGTTGCTTTGATGCTGGACCTTGGCCAGCACCAACCGCCCCTCCTTGCCGCCCCGGCGCAGGGTCAACAGATACTCGCGCTCAAAGCCCGGAATCAGGGTTTCGACCGAGGTCGGGTGGACAAGGTCAAGCCCGATGGCCGCCGCGCCGCCATCCAGCATTCCGGCCAGAACCTTGCCCAGCTTCGGCCCCCAGAGGGCTTGCGGCGTGCCGACAAAGGGCGGGCGACGGTAGGTTTCCTCGTCGATGCCGACGACGACGACCGGCGACGGGTTCGGGGCGGGCTTCGGCCCATGCGCCGCCTCACGCAGCCGGTACAGCGTGTCGATGGACGGCCCCTGCAACGACGCGCTGAAGCTCAGGACCAGGAACGCCGCCAGCAGCGGCGTCATGGCTCCCAAAAGGATCAGGCGAAAACGCCGGGACAGCCGGATCGTCACACGCAGGCCGGGATCAGAAACGGATCAGACGGCCCAGCGCCGGACCCGCCTCGTCCTTGGCCTGGGGGTCGATCTTGACGATGTAGGATTTGGCCCCGGCCGCGATCTTGTACAGCCCGCCCGGAACCAACGGGGGAACCGGCGCCGCGCCGCTCTTGGCGGTGTCCAGCATCGTGCCGGGAACGTCGATGGTGACGGGCGGCGCCGCTTCGTCCAGCCGCTCGAAACTCACCGGGCCGGGCGCGGTCAGCGCCAGCAGCGGGCGGGTCTTGTAGAGCGTCAGATCGGCTTTCGGCTTGGCCCCCGGCAGCGCGACGGTGACGCTGCGGAACACCGTCACCCCAGCCTTGCCGGTTTCGCTGGCGGCCAACAGCAGCTTGCCGCCGTCGCACGGCAGGGTGTGACGGTTGATGGTCCCGCCGGAGATCGCCGATTCCCGCGTACCAATGGTGACGCCGCCGCCGGTGATCGTCTCGTTGACGCAGGAATCGAGGTAGCTCAGAGTCAGAACTTGGCCCGCCGCCAAGGCCACGGTCTGACCGGCGTTGAGGTAATCCATCGGCTGGACGCCCGCCACGCCGTCGGACACGTCCTCGACCAGCGCGACGGGGGCGGCGGCGGCGGTCGAAACGCCGAACTGCCACAACAGGGCGCCGACGGCGAGCGCCCGCAAGGGCGTCTGGAACGTCACGGTCATGATGGCTGAAACCTCCTGGTCTGTGACGGAGGGCGTAAGACCCCGGTCAAACGGACGAATCGCTGCGTCTATCCTTTAGCGAAGTTACCGACCCACTTCAAACCCCATCGCATGGCCGGGGAAAGGACCGGGGGACCAATCGTCCGCAAGGGGCGGATTGTCATAAAACCGCAACATCGCCGCAACCGGCGCGTCATCGCCCCCGGCTATTCTGCGCCATCGCGTGTGTGCGAATTCGCACACATCCGCGTGAGAACAAACGGATGGGGCAGGTCGGCGACTCATGAGCACGGAACACATCGTCCGCTCCTTCGCGCAAGAATTGCTGCGCCTCTCCAACCTCGTGACCCAGATGGGCGGTGTGGCCGAGGCCCAGGTCGAGGCCGCCGTCAAGGCGGTGGCCCGGCGCGACGTCGGGCTTGCCACCCAGGTGATGCAGGCCGACGCCCGGCTGGACGCCTATGAGCGCGACATCGACGCCGAGGCTGTGCGCCTGCTGGCGCTGCGCCAGCCGATGGCGCAGGATTTGCGCGAAATCGTGTCCTCGCTGAAGATCGCCGCCGATCTGGAGCGCATCGGCGATTACGCCGCCAACATCGCCAAACGGTCGCTGGCGCTGGCGCAAATGCCGCTGGTCCGCCCGGCGGTGGCGATTCCGCGCATGGGCCGTCTGGTCGAAACCATCATGAAAGACGTGCTGGACGCCTACACCGAACGCGACGTCGACAAGGCCATCGCCGCTTGGGAGCGCGACGAGGAGCTGGACGATCTTTACACCAGCCTGTTCCGCGAAGGTCTGACCTACATGATGGAAGACCCGCGCAACATCACGCCCTGCACCCATCTGCTGTTCATGGCCAAGAACATGGAGCGCATCGGCGACCACGCGACCAACATCGCCGAGACCATCCATTATCTGGTGGTCGGCACGCAACTCAACCTCGCGCGACCCAAAAGCGACGGCTCCAGCTTCGCCGTGGTGTCGCCGATCCAACTGGACGGCCCTGACGCCCAGGTCGTTGAGGAGTCAGACACCGGCGACAACGCCAACGACGACGCGATGTAAGAACGCCCCCGCCCCTCAGCGCCCCTTCCCCACCGCGTCCAACAGCCAGCGGCGGAAGGCGGCGAGCGGCGGGTGGTTGGCCTTGTTGCGCGGGTGGACCAGATAATAGGCCCGCGCGCTGCGGTGCGGTCGGTCGAGCGCCGGAATCAGCGTCCCTTCGCGCAATTCGCCATGCACCAGCAGCGTCGGCAACAGCGCCACGCCCAACCCGGCCTCGGCGGCTTGGGCGGTGGTGATGAACTGCTCGAAAAACATCCCCGCCCCGGTGCGCGCCGCCAGCCCCTGCGCGGCGAACCATTCGGCCCAGGCGTCGGCCCGCGTGCTGGTGTGCAGCAGCGGCAAAGCGATCAGATCCGTCGGTTCGGCGATGGGGTGCGCCTTTAGGAAGGACGGGGCGCAGACCGGCAACACCTCTTCATCCAGCAGATGATCGCAAATCGCGTCGGGCCAATCGCCCAGCCCGTAATGAATCGCCGCGTCGATGTCGTGGGTGCGGAAATCGAAGGGGGCCAGCTTGGTGGTGAAATGGATCACCACATGGGGGTGCGCCTCCTGAAAGGCGGGCAGGCGCGGCACCAGCCAGCGGGTGCCGAAGGTCGGCAGAATGGCGAGATTCAACTCGCCCCCCTTGGGCGCGGCGATGGTCCGCACCGTCGCCGCCGCGATCTGGCGCAGCGCGTCGCGGATCGGTTCGGCGTACTGCGCGCCGGTCGGCGTCAGGGTCACGCGCTGGTCCTTGCGGACAAACAGCGGCGTGCCAATCTGTTCCTCCAACGCCTTGATCTGGCGGCTGACGGCGCCTTGGGTCAGCGACAGCTCGTTCGCCGCCGCCGTGAAACTGCCGGTGCGCGCCGCCGCCTCGAACGCGGTCAACGCGCTCATCGAAGGGAGGAGTCGCCGTTGCAGATCCATGCCTCATCATTACCACAGCTCATGACCCCTGGAAAGAAAGTCGGTTGCGGGATGGCGCGCAAGGGGGCAACGTCGGTATGGTCGCAGATCAGGACAGACAGGACGGAAACGGAATGAAGACCGGCGGGCAGTTGATCGTCGAAGCGCTGGAGGCGCAGGGCGTGCGGCGGGTGTTTGGCGTGCCGGGCGAGAGCTATCTCGCCGTGCTGGACGCCCTGCACGACAGCCCCATCGAGATGGTCGTCTGCCGCCACGAGGGCGGGGCCGCCATGGCCGCCGAGGCGCAGGCCAAGCTGACCGGGCGTCCCGGCGTGTGCCTCGTCACCCGTGGCCCCGGCGCGACCAACGCGGCGTCGGGCATCCACGTCGCCCAACAAGACGAAACCCCGTTGATCGTGCTGATCGGCCAAATCGAACGCGGCATGCGCGGGCGCGACGCCTTCCAGGAGGTCGATTACGGGCGGCTGTTCGGCGGCATGGCCAAATGGGTCGCCGAAATCGACAGCGCCGACCGCGTGCCGGAAATGATCTCCCGCGCCTTCCATACCGCGATGGCGGGCCGTCCCGGTCCGGTCGTGCTGGCCCTGCCGGAAGACACGCTGACCGAAGTGGCCGACGCCCTCGCCGCCCCGCGCGCCGAGCCGGTGGACAGCGCCCCCACCCCGGCGCAGGTCGCCGCCTTCGCCGCGCTGCTGGCCAAGGCCGAACGCCCGTTGCTGGTCGTCGGCGGCTCGCGCTGGACCGAGGAATCGGCAGCATCCTTGCGCGGCTTCGCCGAACGGCTGGCCCTGCCGGTCGCCGTCACCTTCCGCCGCCAGATGCTGTTCGACCACAACCACCCGCTCTACGCCGGGGACATCGGGCTGGGAATCAACCCGAAACTGTCGGCGCTGGTCGCCGACAGCGACCTGTTGATCCTGCTGGGCGACCGTTTTTCCGAAGTGCCGTCGCAAAGCTACACGCTGCTCGGCGTTCCCGATCCGGGCAAGGCGGTGGTGCATGTCCATCCCGGCGCCGAAGAGATCGGCCGCGTCTAC
The DNA here is from genome assembly GCF_003590795.1 of Azospirillum cavernae. Lineage (GTDB taxonomy): Bacteria > Pseudomonadota > Alphaproteobacteria > Azospirillales > Azospirillaceae > Azospirillum > Azospirillum cavernae. The sequence goes on along the minus strand of NZ_QYUL01000002.1, from coordinate 454,399 downwards.
CGCCCGACGCTGGGCGTCGTCGCCACGCCGGGCGGCTTCCTCGACGCCGTGGCCGACGTCGCCGTGACGCCGAACCCTGCCTGGGCCGCCCGCGCCGAAACCGCCCACGCGGCGTTTGAGGCGTGGAGCACCCCACCCGAAAAAATCCCCGGCGACGTCCAGATGGGCGCGGTCATGCGCTGGCTGGACCAGACCTTGGCCGACGACGCCATTTTCACCAACGGCGCGGGCAATTACGCCACCTGGATCCACCGCTTCCACCGTTTCCGCCGCTTCGGCACGCAAGCCGCGCCGGTCTGCGGCTCGATGGGCTACGGGCTGCCCGCCGCGCTGGCGGCGAAGCTGGAATTTCCCGAGCGCGACGTGATTTGCTTCGCCGGCGACGGTTGTTTCCAGATGACCGGGCTGGAGTTCGGCACCGCCGTGCAGGAGGGGGCCGCGATCATCGTGCTGGTCATCGACAACGGCATGTACGGCACCATCCGCATGCACCAGGAGCGGGAATATCCGGGCCGCGTGTCCGGCACCGCCCTGCGCAACCCCGATTTCGCCGCGCTGGCCCGCAGCTATGGCGGTCATGGCGAAACGGTGAAGCGGACGGAGGAGTTCGCCCCGGCCTTTGAACGCGCCCGCGCGTCCGGCCTGCCCGCGATCCTGCACGTCGTCATCGACCCGGAAGCCTTGACGCCGACCCGAACCCTGTCCGAAATCCGCGCCGCCGGCGCGAAGCGCTAATGCCTGTCAGCGCGAAGCGCTAATGTCGGTCAACGCGACGCGCAAAGTTTTGTCAGAAGGAACCATCCCGGTGCAGCACAGCGACATCCTTTCCCGTTTCGGCCTCACTTCCTCGACCGGCGCCGGTCTGACCGCGCGGTCGCCGGTGGACGGCGCGACGCTCGCCACCGTGGCGGAAACCGATCCGGCGCTGGTGCCGGACCTCGTCGCCAACGCCGCCCGCGCGTTCGAGGCGTGGCGCACCGTTCCCGCCCCGCGCCGGGGCGAGTTGGTCCGCCTGCTGGGCGAGGAGTTGCGCGCCGCCAAGGAGGATCTGGGCCGTCTGGTGTCGCTGGAAGCCGGAAAGATCTATCAGGAAGGTCTGGGCGAAGTTCAGGAGATGATCGACATCTGCGACTTCGCCGTCGGCCTGTCGCGCCAGCTTTACGGCCTGACCATCGCGTCGGAGCGTCCGGGCCACGCGATGCGCGAGACCTGGCACCCGACGGGTCCGTGTCTGGTCATCTCCGCCTTCAACTTCCCGGTGGCGGTGTGGTCGTGGAACGCCGCGCTGGCGCTGGTTTGCGGCGATCCGGTGATCTGGAAGCCGTCGGAAAAGACCCCGCTGACCGCCGCCGCCTGTCAGGTGATTTTCGAGCGCGCCGTCGCCCGCTTCGGCGACGCCCCGGCCCATCTTAATCAGGTCGTCCAGGGCGGTCGCGCCGTGGGCGAGGCGCTGGTCGCCCATCCCGGCCTGCCGATCGTCTCGGCCACCGGCTCCACCCGCATGGGCCGCGAGGTCGCCAAGCTGGTGGCCGAACGCTTCGGGCGCAGCATTCTGGAGTTGGGCGGCAACAACGCGATGATCGTCGCGCCGTCCGCCGATCTCGACATGGCCTTGCGCGCCATCCTGTTTTCCGCCGTCGGCACCTGCGGCCAGCGCTGCACCACGCTGCGCCGCCTGATCGTCCACAAGGACGTCGCGCCGACGCTGTTGCTGCGCCTGAAGGCCGCCTACGCCTCCGTTCCCATCGGCAGCCCGCTGGAGTCCGGCGTGCTGATGGGTCCGTTGGTCGATTCCGACGCCTTCGCCGCCATGCAGACCGCGCTGACCAAGGCCAAGGCCGAGGGCGGCGTGGTGACGGGCGGCGAACGCACGCTGACCGACCGTTTCCCCAACGGCTATTACGTCACCCCGGCCATCGTCGAGATGCCCGGCCAGACCGACGTCGTCCGCCACGAAACCTTCGCGCCGATCCTCTACGTCCTGACCTATGAGACGCTGGAGGAGGCCATCGCCTTGCAGAACGGCGTTCCGCAGGGCCTGTCCTCCTGCATCTTCTCCACCGACCTGCGCGAAGCCGAACGCTTCCTGTCGGCGGCGGGGTCGGATTGCGGCATCGCCAACGTCAACATCGGCCCGAGCGGCGCCGAAATCGGCGGCGCCTTCGGCGGCGAAAAGGAAACCGGCGGCGGTCGCGAATCCGGCTCCGACGCCTGGAAGGCCTACATGCGCCGCCAGACCGCGACGGTGAACTACTCGGCGGCGCTGCCGCTGGCCCAGGGCATCAAGTTCGATCTGGGCTGATTTCTGGGTTGATTGTGAGTCCGCCCCCTCGGCTTTCCGCTCCGGCGGTGGTCGAGGGGGCTTATGAACCGCGCGCGGCGAAGGCCACCAACAGCTCCGCCGCGACCAGGGCGGCGATGACCTCCGGGCGCTTGTCCCCGGTCAAGGCCGCGCCGATGGGGCAGGTCAGCCGCGACAGCAAGGCCGGATCACGCAAGGCTGGGTCATAGGCGCGGGCGGCGCTCCAGCGCTCAAACCGGCTGCGCTTGGTGGCGGAGCCGATCAGACCGACATAGGCCGCGTCGCCCCGGCGCAGCGCCGCGTCGGTCAACTCGAAATCCAGGGCGTGGCTGTGGGTCAGCACCAGATAGCCCGCCCCGGCGGGGGCCTGGGCCAGATGGTCGAGCGGTCGGTCGGTGACGATTCGCTCGACTCCCGGCGGAATGACCTCGGGAAACTCGCCCGCGCGGGAATCGATCCAGCGCAGGCGCAGCGGCAACGGCGCGAAGGCCGTCGCCATCGCCTTTCCCACATGCCCGGCGCCGAACAGCAGCAAGGTCGGGCGGGCGTCCGCCGCGCGACGTTCCCCTTCGGCCAGCGCCAGGACCGTCGCGGCGTCGGCGCGTTCCAACGACAGCGCAACATGGCCGCCGCAGCATTGCCCGATGGCCGGACCCAGCGGCAGATCCAGCCGGTCGGCAGTGACGCCCTCGACCAGCATGGCGCGGGCGCGCTCCACCGCCGTCCATTCCAAGCGTCCGCCGCCGACGGTGCCGCGACTGTCATGCGCCGTCACCAGCATCGCCGCCCCGACCTCGCGCGGGGTTGAGCCGCGCGTTTCGGCCACCGTGACGAGAACCGCCGCCTCGCCGCGCGCCAGCCAGTCGGCCAGCGTCTCGGACAACCCGCCCATCAGACCCCGGCGGCGCGGGCGCGCAGCCGCCCGATGGTCGCCAACACCCGTTCCGGCGTGGCGGGCGCGTCAAGTTGCGGGCAGAAACGGTGATCGGCGACGCTGGCCACGGCGTCCGACAGCGCGTGCAACACCGACATCCCCAGCATGAAGGGCGGCTCGCCCACCGCCTTGGAGCGGAACACGCTGTCCTCGCGGTTGGGGGCGTTGTCGAGCAGGCGGACGTTGAACACGCGCGGACGGTCGCCGCAGGCCGGGATCTTATAGGTGCTGGGCGCGTGGGTGCGCAGGCGGCCCTGCCCGTCCCACCACAATTCCTCCATCGTCAGCCAGCCCATGCCCTGGACGAAGCCGCCCTCGATCTGGCCCTTGTCGATGGCCGGGTTCAGCGAGCGTCCGCAATCATGCAGAATGTCCACCCGGTCCACCACATACTCCCCGGTCAGCGTGTCCACTGTCACCTCGCTGCACGCCGCGCCATAGGCGTAATAAAAGAACGGCGTCCCCCGCCCCGCCGCGCGGTCCCAATGAATCTTCGGCGTCTTGTAAAAGCCGGTGGCCGACAGTTGCACCCGCGCCATGTAGGCGGCGCGGACCAGTTCGGGAAAGCTCATCGACTGGTCGCCCGCCTGGATTCGGCCCGGCGCGAAGACCACCGCGTCGGCGGCGACGCCCCAGCGTTCGGCGGCGAAGGCGGCCAGCCGCTCCTTGATGGCGCGGGCGGCGTTCTGCGCCGCCTTGCCGTTCAAATCGGTCCCCGAAGACGCGGCGGTGGCCGAGGTGTTGGGCACCTTGCCGGTGGTCGTCGCCGTCGGGCGGACCTGGGCGATGTCGATCTGGAATTCCTCGGCGACGATCTGGGCCACCTTGGTGTGCAGCCCCTGCCCCATCTCGGTCCCGCCGTGATTCACCTGGACGCTGCCGTCGGTGTAGACATGAACCAGCGCGCCCGCTTGGTTGTAATGGGTGGCGGTGAAGGAAATGCCGAACTTCACCGGAGTCAGCGCCAGCCCCTTTTTCAAGATCCGGCTGCGCGCGTTGTGGGCGCGGATGGCGGCCCGGCGCTCCCAATAACCGCAATCGGCTTCCAGCTCCGCCACCAGTTCAGGGATGATGTTGTCGGCGACGATCTGGTGATAGGGGGTGAGGTTGCGGTCCTCCACGCCGTAGAAATTGCGCTTGCGGATGGTCAAGGGATCCGCGCCCAGCGCGAAGGCGATCTCGTCGATCACCCGTTCCGCCGCGACCATGCCCTGCGGCCCGCCAAAGCCGCGAAAGGCGGTGTTCGACACCGTGTTGGTCTTCAGCGGCAGCGATTCCAGCCGGGCGGCGGGGTAGTGGTAGCAATTGTCGGCGTGGAACAGCGCGCGGTCCGTCACCGGCCCGGACAGGTCGGCGGCGTAGCCCGCCCGCGCGGCGAACAGCATCTCCACCCCGGTGACGAGGCCCTCGTCGGTGAAGCCCACCGCATAGTCGATCTCGAAGTCATGGCGCTTGCCGGTGATCTGGAAATCATCGTCGCGGTCGGGGCGCAGCTTGGCGGCGCGCCCGGTCTTTTTGGCGATCAGGGCGGCGCAGGCGGCAAACAGGTTGGCTTGCGTCTCCTTCCCGCCAAAGCCGCCGCCCATCCGCCGCACCTCCACCGTCACCGCCCCGTTGGGGACGTGCAGGATGTGGGCGACGATGTGCTGGACCTCCGTCGGGTGCTGGGTGGAGACATGGACCAGCACCTCCTCATCCTCGCCGGGGATCGCCAGGGCGATCTGGCTTTCCAGATAGAAATGCTCCTGCCCGCCGACCGCCAGCCGACCGTCGAGGCGGCGCGGCGCTTCGGCCAGCGCCGCCGCGCTGTCGCCCACCGTCAGGGTCATCGGCGCGGTGACGAGCGTCCGCTCGCCGTCGCGCGCGGCGGCGATGGTCAGGATGGCGGGCAAATCCTCATAGGTCACGTCGGCCAGCGCGGCGGCGCGGCGGGCTTGGTCGCGGGTGTGCGCGGCGACGGCGAACAGGGGTTGGCCGACATGCTGGACCAGATCGCTGGCGAACAGCGGCTCGTCGCCCTTGCCCATGTAACCAATGTCGTTGACGCCGGGCACGTCGGCGGCGGTGACGACGACCGCCACCCCCGGCGCGGCGCGCACCCGCGACAGGTCGAGCGCCGTGACGCGCGCGTGCGCCTTGGCGCTCAGCCCTAGCGCGACGTGCAGCAGCCCGGCGGGTTCGGCGATGTCGTCGATGTAAACCGCCTCGCCGCTGACATGCTTGTGCGCGCTTTCATGCGGACGCGGGGAGTGGACGGCCCCGTCGATGGCCGAGATGGTCGGGACGGGCAGAGCGGCGTCAGGCATGGGCAAGCCTCCGGTCGCCGACCAGACGCGTGTCGGCGTCGGGGTCGGTCGTCTCGACATAGAGCTTCAGCAGCAGGTTGGCCGCCACCTCGCTGCGGTAGGCGGCGCTGGCCCGCCAATCCGACAGCGGGGTGAAATCGCCGCGCAGCGCCGTCATCGCGGCGCGGACGTTGGCCTCGGTCCAGGGCAGGCCGATCAGCGCCGCTTCGGTGCCGCTGGCGCGCTTGGGCGTTCCGGCCATGCCGCCAAAGGCGGCGCGAAGGTCAGCCACCCGCCCGTCCGCGTCCAACCGCAGGCGGAAGGCGCCGCAGACGGCGGAAATGTCCTGGTCGAAGCGCTTGGCGATCTTGTAGGCGCGGAACCGCTCGCCCGGCTGCGGTTTGGGCAACAGGATGGCCTCGACAAACTCGCCCGGACGGCGGTCTTGCTGGCCATAGGCGAGGAAGAAGTCTTCCAGCGGCAAGACCCGCCGCTCCGACCCCCGCCGCAACCGGATCGACGCCCCCAGCGCGATCAGCGCGGGCGGGCTGTCGCCGATGGGGGAGCCGTTGGCGATGTTGCCGCCGATGGTGCCGACGTTGCGCACCTGCTCCGCGCCGATGCGGCGGATCAACTCGCCGAAATCCGGGTAGAGCGCTGCGATGGGCGCGGCGGCGTCGCGGTAGGTGACGCCCGCGCCGATCTCCAGCGCGTCGCCACGATCCACGACGCGGCGCAACTCCTGAACCCGCCCGGTGTAAAGCACGGTGGCGAGCACGCGCTGAAACTTCGTCACCCACAGCCCGACGTCGGTCGCCCCGGCGACGATGGTGGCGTCGGGGTTGGCGGCGTAGAGGTCGGCGAATTGATCCGCCGTGGCGGGGGCGAGAAAGCGGCGGCCCGCCGCGCCGACCGACAGGCAGTCGGCGTCGGCCAGCGCCGCCAGCCGCGCGGCGGTCGCGGCGCGGTCGGCGAAGCGGTCGGCCGCCCGGTCGCCCAACTCATACATGCGGCGCGCCGCCTGGACGATGGGTTCATAGCCGGTGCAGCGGCAGAGATTCCCGGCCAGCGCGTCGTTGATCCGCTCAGAGCCGGGGCGATCCTCGTTCAGATAGAGCGCGAACAGCGACAGGACGAAGCCCGGCGTGCAGAAGCCGCATTGCGAGCCGTGGCAATCGACCATCGCCTGTTGCGCCGGGTGCAGCGCGCCGTCCGGCCCGCGCAGATGCTCCACCGTCAACAACTGGCAACCGTCGAGCGTGGCGAGGAAGCGGATGCAGGCGTTCACCGCCTCATACCGCAGGGCGCCATCGGAATCGAGCCGCCCGACCACCACGGTGCAGGCCCCGCAATCGCCCTCCGCGCAGCCCTCCTTCGTGCCGGTGCGCCGCTGGTCCAGCCGCAGCCAGTCGAGAACCGTCAGGGTCGGATCAACGTCGCGGATCTCCCGCAACTCATCCCCCAGATAAAAGCGAAGGCTTTCGCGCATGGGCCGAATCCTGCTGGTTCGTTCGGGTGGCGGGGACGCTGCGACCCTTCCAGTGTTTCACCACCATGAACTGTCCACCAGATCGGCCCGGCTGAAAAGACTTTCAAACGATCACGAAAAGGGCGTGGTCAAAGAATGGGCAATGGCGGGGGGGGAGCCGTCTTGTGCGCCGCACACAATCATTATATCCTACTGAATATAGCGATTGCCGCAGCGGCGCCCCGCGCGGTTGGCGGGGTCATACTGGCGGGTTCAGAAAGGATTGGCGATGCAGCCTCCCATCCTCATCGTCGGGCAGGGGACCGCGTGGGTTCGGCTTGGCCGGATTCACTTGACGGCGGGGCAATGCGGGCTGATTTCCGGGCCGACCGGGACCGGCAAGACCTCGGTGTTGCAGGCGCTGGCGGGCGTCGCCGGGTGGGATGGCCGGGTGTTGGCGGTGGATGGCGGCGTCGCCGTGCCGGTGGGAACCGCCTGCCCCGTCGCCCTGGTCCCGCACATCGCTGAGACCGACGCCCCGCGCGGCGACGTGGCCGAAGCCGTCGGGCGGGCGCTGCGCGGGTTGCCGCTGAGCGAGGGGGAGCGGGAGCGGCGGATCGCCGGGGCGCTGGCTGACATGGGGCTGAGCGGCTTGGCGGCGCGCCGGGTGGACAGCCTGTCGATGGGGGAGCGGCACGGCGTCGCCATCGCCGCCGCGCTGGCCCGCGATCCGGCGGTTCTGCTGCTGGACGAGCCGTTCGCCGCCTTGGACCACGACGGCGTGCAACGGCTGCGCGCGGCGATCCGGCGGCGCTTGAGCGCGGGGAGGATCATCCTGCTGACCGCCCACGCGGAGGGCGCGGCGGTCGGGCTGTGCAGCGTCCATCTGCGCATGCCGCTTCCGCAGACAGCGGGCGCCGCCGCCTTGGCCTGGGCGGAGGAGCCGACGGATCCAAACATCCCCACCGCCGCCACAGCCGACGCCGGGCGGGCGGTGCTGCGGGCGCAGGATTTGCGAGTGCTGCGCGAGGATGGCGCGCCGTTGCTCGACCGGCTGACCCTGAGCGTGGCGGCGGGCGGGCGAACCCACATTTGCGGCCTGAACGGGGCGGGGAAAAGCACGCTTCTGCGCTGCCTGATCGGGGCAGCGCCGGTGGCGGGCGGCAGCGTCACCGTGATGGATGTGGACAACCCGGCGCCGCGCGACCTGCCGGGCCGGGTGGGCTTTCTGCCGCAAGAGCCGCCCCGGCATTTCTTTGGGGAAACCGTGCGGTCGGAGATCGGCTTCGCCCTGACCCGCGCCGGTCTGCGCCCGCCCGACCGGCGGCGGCGGGTCGAACAGGCGATCGACCGTTTCGGCCTCGCCCCACTGGCCGACCGCCCGCCGCAAGCGCTCAGCGCGGGGGAACGCCGGTTGGTGACTCTGGCCGGTCTGGTGGCCGGCACCCCCCGGCTTTTGCTGCTGGACGACCCGCTGCGCGGCCTGGACCCGGCCCGCGCCGCCCACGCCCTGGCCGTTCTGTCCGACATGGCCCGCGCCAGCGGAACCGCCATCCTGTCCACCAGCCACAACCCGCTGACCGGCTGGGCCGACCAAACCCTGCGCTTGCAGGACGGTCGCCTGCACAGGGCGGCGTGATCGACCCAATTATCTCATTATATGAGACATACGTTTACTATTTGACACAACACCACCCATCGCCCTAGCATCGCGCCATTCCTGGACGACGCGCGCCCCCCCATGACCGCCCCCATGACTCTTGACGACGCCGACAACGCCGACGCCCCCGCCAAGCCCGCCGGGACGCAGACCTTGCTGCGGGGGTTGACGCTGTTGGAATGCGTGGCGGCGGGGGTGGGGGACGTGAAGGGGATCGCGGCGCGGCTGGGAACCCCGCGCAGCACCACCCACCGGATGCTGACCAGTTTGGTCGCCGAAGGCTATCTGCACCACATCCCGCACAAGGGCTATCTGCTGGGGTCGAAGCTGATCCAACTGGGGCAGAAGGCGTTGGAGCAGCGCCCGCTGGTCGCCGTCGCCCGCCCGCGCATCGAGGCGTTGGCCCGCCAGACCGGCGACACCGTCCATCTTGGCGTGGCCGAGGGGGACGAGGTGTTTTATCTCGACAAGATCGCCGGAACGCGCGGGTTGGAGATGCGTTCGCGCGCCGGGCTGCGGATGCCGCTGGCCTCGACCGGGATCGGCAAGGCGTTGATGCTGGGGCTGGATCCGGCGCGTTGGGCCGGACTGCACGCGCGGGCCTGCCCGGAGGAGTCCGCCGCCCCCGCCACCCCCGCCGACCGGCCCCGCCCGCCGCCCTGGCCGGAATTCGCGGCGCGGATGGCCGATTACGCCGCCTGGGGCTGGGCCTTTGATCTGGAAGAGAATGAGTTGGGGATCCGCTGCGTCGCCGCCCCGGTGCGCGACGCGCGCGGCGGCGTGGCGGGGGCGATCAGCGTCGCCAGCGCCACCCCCTATATGCCCGACGACCGCATGCGCGCGCTTGGCCCCCTGGTCCGCGCGGCGGCGGACGCGATTTCCTGTGATTTGGGATGGACTGCGGCATGACCGACCATTTTGATTCCACCGGCTCCCCGGTTCTCGTCGCGCTGGATTGGGGAACCTCCAGCCTGCGCGGCTTTCTGATGGACGAGGCGGGCGGCGTGTTGGCCGAACGCGCCAGCCCGCACGGCATCCAACATCTGCCGCATCCCGGCGCGGCGGGGTTCGAGGCCGCCTTCGCCGCGCTGTGCGGCGATTGGCTGGCGGCCTGCCCGGATCTGCCGGTGGTGGCGGGCGGCATGGTCGGCAGCGCCCAGGGCTGGGTCGAGGCCCCCTATGTCCCCTGCCCGGCGGACGCCCGCAGTCTGGCCGACCACGCGGCGTGGGTGGAGGTCGCCGACGGGCGGCGTCTGCTGATCGCGCCGGGCGTGCTGTATGACCCGCCCGACGCCGCTCCCGACGTGATGCGGGGGGAAGAGGTGCAGATCGCGGGCGCGCTCGCCGAAAACCCGGCTTGGGCGGCCAGCGCCTGCGTCGCCATGCCCGGCACCCATTCCAAATGGGTGCGGGTCGCCGACGGCAAGATCGTCGGATTCGCCACCCACATGACCGGCGAGCTGTTCGCCGTGCTGAAAAACCACTCGCTGCTTGGGCGGCTGATGCCCGCCGAGGGCGTCGCCAGCCCGCAGGACGAGGCCGCCGCCTTCGCCCTGGGCCTGGACGCCGCCCGCGACGGCGAACCCGGCGCCCTGCCGCACCAACTCTTCGCCACCCGCACGCTCGGCCTGACCCGCCGCCTGCCGCCCGAGGCGTTGAGCCATTACCTGTCCGGCCTGTTGATCGGGCATGAGCTGACCGCCAGCCTCGCCATGACGCGGCGGGTTTGGCCAAACGGCGCTCCCTTGCTGTTGATCGGCGACGCCGGGCTGTGCCGCCGCTACGCCCGCGCGCTGGACCATTTCGGCGCGACCGTCACCGCCCAGCTTGGCAACACGGCCCCGCGCGGGCTGTTCCAATTCGCCGCCGCCGCCGGGCTGATCGCCGCCGCGCCCTGAGTCCCTGCGCCCACCCTTCGCCGCCCCTGCGGCTCCGCCCGAGGAAGCCTTTCCATGACCGACATCGCCACCCGCTTCGACCGCGCCTTTGCCACCCTGCCCCTGGTCGCCATTCTGCGCGGCCTGAAACCCGTCGAGGCCGAAGAGGTCGGGGTCACGCTCTACGACGCCGGGTTTCGCTTGATCGAGGTGCCGCTGAACTCGCCCGATCCCTTCGCCAGCATCGCCGCGATCCGCCGCCGCCTGCCGCCCGACGCGCTGGTCGGGGCCGGGACCGTGCTGACGGTGGAGGCGGTGGAGCGGCTGGCCGAAATCGGGGCCGATCTGGTGGTGATGCCGCACGCCGACACGGCGGTGATCCGCGCCGCCAAGGCCCATGGTCTGATCTGCACGCCCGGCGTCGCCACCGCGACGGAGGCCTTCGCCGCGCTCGCCGCCGGGGCCGACGCGCTGAAGCTGTTTCCGGCGGAGATGATTCCGCCCGCCATCGTCAAGGCCCTGCGCGCCGTGCTGCCGCGCGACCTGCGCCTGCTGCCGGTCGGCGGCGTCACCCCCGACACCATGCGCGCTTATGTGGACGCCGGAGCCGCCGGGTTCGGGCTGGGATCCGCGCTCTACAGCCCCGGCCTGCCGGTGGAGCACATCGCCGTGCGGGCCAAGCGCTTCGTCGAGGCTTGGGCGGCGCTGAACGCCGAATGACGGAACCGCCAAGCGGCCTTGCCGCTGGACGCACCGCCGGATATCAAGCGGGTCACGATCACCACCCCGCAGGACGCGACCCGGCACGCCCATGGACGATCTCGACCGCCAACTCATCGACCTGTTGACGTTGAACGCGCGCACCAGCACGGCGGCGCTGGGCCGCGCGCTGGGTTTGTCGCGCTCCACCGTGCAGGATCGCTTGGCGCGGCTGGAGCGGACGGGGGCCATCGCCGGTTACACGGTGCGGCTGGGCGATTCCGCGCCCCGGCGCGGCGTGTCGGCGCTGGTGATGATGACGGTCAACGCCAAGCTGGCCGACCGGGTGGTGCACGCCCTGCGCAAGATGCCGGAATTGACCCGCCTGCACAGCATCAGCGGCCAATATGACCTGTGCGCCACCGTCAGCGCCGACAGCCACGACGCGATGGACGCCGCGCTCGACGCCATCGGGCGGCTGCCGGGGGTGGAAAAAACGATGTCGTCCATCGTCCTCTCCACCAAAATGGAACGGTGAGTCCGCCGCGCGCGGCTTACTCCGCCTCCCCCTTCACATTGTTGATGGTGTCGTAGAGTTTTTGCAGATAGGCGAAGTCCGCCGCGAACAGATCCTCAATGACTTTGGTGTTTATCATGTCCAGCGTTCCCAAACGCACGATCACCCGCGACAGGAGGATGATGGTCAGATAGGCCGGGTTGGACTGCACCCGATGGTCTTTCAGCGGCAGAATCTCGTCGCCCGCCGTGGCCAGACGCATCACCCCGTCCTTGTGCAGCGCGCCGTCCGCGTCGCGGTAGCCGATGGGAAGCGTGAAGGGAACTTCCGTCGCAATGACGCTCATATCAGGACTCCTGGCAAGGCTCGGCGCGCGCGCCGCTGGCGTCGGGAGCATAGAACACACGGATCAAACACGCGATGGCCAGAACGCGCCGATAGATCACGCGCCGACCGTCCGCCGTCACAGCGTCGCCGCCAGCCGCACCCCCTGGTCAATCGCCCGCTTGGCGTCCAACTCCGCCGCCACGTCGGCCCCGCCGATCAGATGGACGCGGACGCCCGCCGCCTCCAGCGGGTGGCTCAGTTCGCGCAGCGGCTCCTGCCCGGTGCACAGGATGACGTTGTCCACCGCCAGCAATTGCGGCTTTTCGCGCTTCTCGCCAAAGCTGATGGTCAGGCCGTCGTCGTCGATGCGCTCGTAATTGACGCCGGACAGCGCCTCGACGCCCTTCATCTTCAACTGCGCCCGGTGGATCCAGCCGGTGGTTTTGCCCAAGCCCGCGCCCGGCTTGCTCGCCTTGCGCTGGAGCAGGGTGATCTGGCGTTCCGCCGGGGCGACGTGCGGGCGAATCCCGGCGACGCCGCCGCGCGCGGCGGACGGATCGCCCACGCCCCACTCCCGCCGCCAGAGGTCGATGTCCAGGCTGGGCGAGGGGCCGTCTTGGGACAGAAACTCGCAGATGTCGAAGCCGATGCCGCCCGCCCCCACCACGGCGACGCGGCGGCCCACCGGCTTGGCGTCGCGCAGCACGTCGATGTAGCTCAGCACCATCGGGTGCGACTGGCCGGGGATCTTCGGGTCGCGCGGGCGGACGCCGGTCGCCAGAACCACATCGTCGAAGCCGCCGCGCGCCAGCTCGTCCGCCGTCACCTTTTGGCCCAGATGCAGACGCACCCCGGTTTCGTCCAGCCGGTTGGCGAAGTAGCGCAGGGTCTCAAAGAACTCCTCCTTGCCGGGGATCCGCTTGGCCATGTTGAACTGGCCGCCGATCTCCGCCGCCGCGTCGAACAGATGCACCTCATGCCCGCGCGCCGCCAATTCGGTGGAGCAGCTCAAGCCCGCCGGGCCGGCGCCGACCACGGCGACGCGCTTGGCCCGCTTGGCCGGGCTGGCCGTCGGCAATTCGGTTTCGTGGCAGGCGCGCGGGTTGACCAGACAGCTCGCCAGCTTGCGCGAAAAAACGTGATCCAGACAGGCCTGGTTGCAGGCGATGCAGGTGTTGATCGCCTGCGGGCGGCCCGCCGCCGCCTTTTTGACGAACTCCGGGTCGGCCAGCAGCGGGCGGGCCATCGACACCATGTCGGCGCAGCCGTCGGCCAGAATGCCTTCGGCGACGTCGGGCGCGTTGATGCGGTTCGTGGTGCAGAGCGGGATCGACACCTCGCCCTTCAGCTTTTGCGTCACCCAGGCGAAGGCCCCGCGCGGCACGCTGGTGGCGATGGTGGGGACGCGGGCCTCGTGCCAGCCGATGCCGGTGTTGATGATGGTGGCGCCCGCCGCCTCGATCGCCTTGGCCAGTTGGACGACCTCCTCCCAACTGCTGCCGTCGGGGACAAGGTCGAGCATCGACAGGCGGAAGATGATGATGAAGTCGCGCCCGACCGCCTCGCGCATGCGCGAGACGATCTCCACCGGGAAGCGCATGCGGTTTTCGTAGGAACCGCCCCAGCGGTCGGTGCGCTGGTTGGTGTGCGTCACCAGGAACTGGTTGATGAGGTAGCCTTCCGACCCCATCACCTCGACCCCGTCATACCCGGCCTCGCGCGCCAGCGTGGCGCAGCGGACGAAGGCGCGGATCTGGCGCTCCACCCCCCGGTTGGTCAGCGCGCGCGGGGTGAAGGGGGTGATCGGCGATTTGATGCGGGAGGGCGCGACCGACAGCGGGCTGTGAGCGTAGCGCCCGGCGTGGAGGATTTGCAGGGCGATCTTGCCGCCCTCGGCATGAACCGCGTCGGTGATGATTCGGTGCGCCTGCGCCGTCGAATGACGGGCCAGGGTCGAGCCGAAGGGCGACAGCCAGCCTTCCACATTGGGCGCGAAGCCGCCCGTCACCATCAACCCGACCCCGCCGCGCGCCCGTTCGGCGAAATAGGCGGCCAGCTTGGGGAAGTCGCGGCGGCGGTCTTCCAGGCCGGTGTGCATCGACCCCATCAGCACGCGGTTTTTCAGCACCGTGAAGCCAAGATCGAGCGGGGCGAGCAGATGCGGGTAGGGGCTGGCGGCGGGCTGGCTCACGGGGCGATTCCTCCGGCGGACAAGGGCGCTCTTCATGGCGCTGGGATCACGGATCATCCGTGACGCGAAAGTTAGATGACGTTTACGTAAAGGTCAATTTCATTCCGTCGTGACAAGGTGGCGGCGTGGGTCGTCTCGCCATTTGCGTTCAAAGCGATCCGGTGCATTCTACCACGCCCAACCACCAGCCAAACCCGAGTCCGCATGACCGCCGACGCCCTGCTCCCCGACGCCCTGCTCCAGGATCTGTTCCAGGCCGCCTTGTCCGCCGTGACCGCCGACAGCCGGTTGCCCGCCGCCCTGCCGCCCCCGCCCAAGGGCCGCACCGTCGTGGTCGGGGCCGGGAAGGCCGCCGCCGCCATGGCGAAGGCGGTGGAGGATCATTGGCCGGGGCCGCTGTCCGGGCTGGTCGTCACCCGCTACGGCCATGATCTGCCGACCCGCCGGATCGAGGTGGTGCAGGCCAGCCACCCGGTGCCGGACGCGGCGGGGCAGGACGCGGCGGGGCGGATTCTGGAGATGGTCCAGGGGCTGACGGCGGATGATCTGGTGCTGTGCCTGATCTCCGGCGGCGGCTCCGCCCTGCTGGCCCTGCCCGCGCCCGGCGTGTCGCTGGAGGACAAGCGCGCGGTCGGCAAGGCGCTGCTGAAAAGCGGGGCCGACATCGCCGAGATGAATTGCGTGCGCAAGCATCTGTCGGCGATCAAGGGCGGACGGCTGGCGGCGGCGGCGCACCCGGCGCGGGTCGTGTCGCTGCTGGTGTCGGACGTGCCGGGCGACGACCCGTCGGTGATCGCCAGCGGCCCGACCGTGCCGGACCCGACCAGCGTCGCCGACGCCCGCGCCATTCTCGCCAAGCATGGCATCACCCCGCCGCCCGCCGTCGCCGCCTATTTGGACCAGGGGGCGGACGAGACGCCCAAGCCCGGTGATCCGCGTTTGGCGGGCGCCGTCACCACCATCATCGCCACCCCGCAAGACGCGCTGGAAGCGGCCGCGACGCTGGCCCGCGCGCGCGGCTTCGCCCCAATCATCCTGGGCGACGCCATCGAAGGCGAAGCGCGCGAGGTCGCCAAGGTCCATGCCGGAATCGCCCGCCAGATCGCCCGCCACGGCCAACCGGCGCCCGCCCCCGCCGTGATCCTGTCGGGCGGCGAAACCACGGTGACGGTGCGCGGCTCCGGGCGCGGCGGGCGCAACGTCGAATTCCTGCTGGCGCTCGCCGTGGCGCTGGGCGGCCATCCTGGAATCCACGCCGCCGCCTTCGACACCGACGGCATCGACGGGACGGAGGACAACGCCGGGGCCATCCTGCACCCCGACACGCTGGCGCGCGCCGCCGCCCTTGGCCTGGACGCCAAAGCCTTCCTGGCGAACAACGACGGCTACAGCTTTTTCAAGGCGTTGGGCGATCTGGTCGTCACCGGCCCGACGCGGACCAACGTCAACGACTTCCGGGTGATCTTGGTGGAACGCCCGACGACGTGACGCTCGGCAAGGCCGCGACGGAGGACGTTCCCATTCCGCCCGTCGCGGCCTGTCGGTTTTCGCATACTGAAAATGCATGCCCCAATATGCACTGCAATTTGCAGTTTCCACGGCAGGCCGCCGCCCTCAGCCGCTTGGAACGCCTCAACTTCGCATCATAAACACCTAATATTCAAGAATCTTGCAGCCCAACATTTTCCATCCACCCACTCGTGAAATTGGCGCGCTTTTTGCCTCCTTTTAGAGCACTCGCTAAAGCCAGAAAGAACCAGCCATGAAAACATTGTCTTTGAAAGCCAAGCTGATGGGTTTGGTCGCATTGACCACCCTGGCCGTCTTGACGGTGGCCGGTGGCGGGCTGTGGCTTAGCTACAAGCAAATGTACGAGGACCGCATCGCCAGCCTGCGCACCGTGGTTGAAACGGCGCATGGTCTGGCCACGGCTTTGGATGGCGAGGTGCAAAAGGGCGCGATGAGCCGCGACGAGGCGTTGACGCGCCTGCGCTTCACCCTCAACAGCATGCGGTACGGCGCGGACAAGAGCGACTACATCTTTGTCGCCGACATGGATGCTGTCAACATCGTCAACCCGGCGCGCCCCGACTTGGTGGGCAAATCCATGGCCCAGGTGAAGGATGGCAATGGCAAGCTCTTCGCCATTGAGATGGTCAACGTCGCCAAATCCCATGGCGAGGGCGTGGTCGAATACTCGTTTCCCCGCTCTGGCCAGACCGAACCCTCGCCCAAGGCGTCTTATGTGAAGAGCTTCACCCCTTGGAGCATGTTCATTTCCACCGGCGTGTATATGGATGATCTGCAAGCCGAATTCCGCCGCCACGCTCTGTGGTTGGCGCTCATCGTCGTTGGCTTCGCCCTGCCGGTGATCGCCGCCATCGCCTGGACCGGGCACAGCATCAGCGACGCGGTGCGCGGGTTGAGCGGCAAGATGGCGGCTCTGGCCGCCGGGCGCCTTGATCTGTCCTTTCCAGAAGCCGGGCGCGGCGATGAAATCGGCGAAATGGGCCGCGCGGTCCAGGTGTTTCAGGACAACGCCGTCGCCAAACAACGGCTGGAAGCCGAACAGGTCGCCGCCGAACAGCGCGCCGTCGCCGAAAAGCGCCAGTCGATGGAGCGCCTGGCCTCGACCTTTGAATGCACCGTCGGCGGCGTGATCCGCTCGGTCGCCGAAAAGACCGCGTCGATGGAACAGCAGGCCCGCGCCATAACCGAAGCCACGGCGGAAACCGACCGGCTGGCCGCCGCCGTGTCGGCGGCGACCGAACAGACGGCGGTGAACGTGCAGACGGTGGCGTCGGCATCCGAAGAACTCGCCGCCTCGATCAACGAGATTTCCTCGCAGGTCGCCAAATCCAGCGCCATGGCGGCGACGGCGGAGCATCAGGCCGAACGCGCCAACAGCCGCATCGCCGGGTTGGCGCAGGCGGTGGAACGCATCGGCGCGGTGGTCGATCTCATCAACTCCATCGCCAGCCAGACCAATCTGTTGGCGCTGAACGCCACCATCGAAGCGGCCCGCGCCGGAGAGGCCGGCAAGGGATTCGCCGTCGTCGCGTCTGAGGTCAAGCAACTGGCCAGCCAAACCGCCAAGGCGACGGAGGAAATCGCCGCCCATGTGGCGGGCGTGCAATCGGCGACCGGCGAAACTGTGACCGAAATCAACAGCGTCGCCAACGTCATCACCCAGCTCAACCAGATCGCCGGGTCCATCGCCTCGGCGGTCGAGGAGCAGGGCGCCGCCACCCGCGAAATCGCCCGGAACATCCAGCAGGCGGCCAGCGGCACGAACGAGGTGTCGGCCTCCATCGTCGGCGTCACCGCGTCCGCCGATCAAAGCGGCAAGGTCGCCCGCGAGGTGCTCGACGCCTTCCAACATCTGTCCCAACAGACCGGAACCTTGCGGACCGAGGTCAGCGGCTTCCTCAACACCGTGCGGGCCGCCTGATTCCATCCGCCTGATTCCATCCATCAGCGACCCACGCCGCCCGCGCCGGGAGACCATCCCGGCGCGGGCGGCTTTCCTTGCGCCGATCAATTCGCCAGCGGACAACCGCCCTTGTCCAAGGGGCGAAAGGCCTGATCGCCGGGAATGGTCTTCAGAACCTTGCTGTAATCCCACGGGCCGGTCGATTCCGCCGGGGTCTTCACCTGCATCAGATACATGTCGTGAACCATGCGGCCATCGACGCGCAAACGCCCACCCTTGGCGAAGGCGTCGTTGACCGGGGTGTCCCGCATTTGGGCCATCACCGTTCCGGCCTCGTCGCTGCCCGTCGCCTGGACCGCCTTCAGATAATGGCGCACCGCCGAATAGCTGCCAGTTTGGAGCATGCTGGGCATCCGCCCGGTCTTGGTCCGGAAGGCGGCGGCGAAGGCCCGGCTGTCGTCGTCGCGGTTGGGATCCCAGCCGTCCATCATCACCAAGCCTTGCGCCGCCGCCAGCCCCAGCGAATGGATGTCGGTCGGGAACATCAACAGGCTGGCGAGGGTCTGTCCGCTTTGGGTCAGGCCGAACTCCTGCGCCTGCTTGATCGCGTTGGTGGTGTCGCCCCCGGCGTTGGCGAGCGCCACGACCTTCGCCTTCGACGCCTGGGCCTGCAAAATATAGGAGGAGAAATCGGCGCTGTTCAGCGGGTGCCGCACCGCGCCCAGCACCGTGGCGCCGTTGTCCTTCAGCACCGCCGTCAGATCTTTTTCCAGCGCGTGGCCAAAGGCGTAATCGACGGTCAGGAAATACCAGCTCCCGCCCAGCGCCTTGACGCCCGCCGTCCCCATGCCTTGGGCCAGCGCGTAGGTGTCGTAGGTCCATTGCGCGGTGGTCGGGGAACAGGATGTCCCGGTCAATTGCGCCGCGCCGCCGCCGGAAATCAGGAACACGCGGTTCTTGCGCCGAGTGATCTCCTGCACCGCAAGCGCCACCGACGAGGTGGGAACGTCAACGACCACGTCCACCTGCTGGGAGTCGATCCAGGCGTTGACCAGCGCCGCGCCGACGTCGGGCTTGTTCTGGTGGTCGGCGAAGACGATTTCGATCGGCTTGCCGCCGACCACGCCGCCGAACTCGGCCACCGCCATGCGCACCGCCTCGACCGATCCCAGCCCGGTCGGGTCGGCGTAAGGGCCGGTCATGTCGTTGAGCACGGCGATTTTGACCCGATCATCCGAGATCTCGGCGCGCGCCGCTCCCGCCAGCGCCACCAGCGCGCAGGCGCCAACCGCCAAAAGAATCCGCGTCATGAAGCATTCTCCCCCATTTTGCCTGTTTTTGTGTGGTGTTTGACCTGCGGCGACGCTCAACCCTGAAGCGCCGCCAAATCCTCGGCCAGCCCCGGCCCGCGCAAGCTGGCGTCGCCGCCGCGCGCGCGGGCTTCCAACGCCGCCGTTTCCGGCAACAGCCGTTCCATGAAAAATCCAGCCAGACCGACGCGGGCGTCGAGGAAAGCCGGGTCGTAGCCAGCGGGCCGCCGCGCCGCCGCCACGGCCATCAGCGCCCACATCCAGCCATAGACGACCAGCGCCGCCAGCCGCAGCAGATCGCTGGCCCCCGCCGCCGCGTCGCGCGGCCCGCGTTCCGCCGCCGTCAGCCACGCCGCGCAGGCGCGCAGGCGCTCCAGCCCGTCGCGCAGGGGCGGGGCGAGCGCCGCCGTGGCGGGATCCGCCGCCAGATCGGCCAACGCCGCCTCCACCGCCGCGACCAGCCGGGCCAGCGGACGCCCGCCATGCAGGGTCAGCTTGCGCTGGACCAGATCCAGCGCCTGGACGCCGTTCGCGCCCTCATAAATCTGCGTGGCGCGCACGTCGCGGACCAGCTGTTCGACGCCGTTGTCGCGGATGTAGCCGTGACCGCCCATCACCTGTTGGGCCAGCACCGCCGCCTCAAACCCGAAATCGGTCCCGGCGGCCTTGATGATCGGCGTCAGCAGCGCCGCCCAATCCTCCGCCTCCTGCCGCAAGGATGGATCGGCGCTTTTCTCGGCGCGGTCGAGCCACAGGGCGGTCCAGGCCGCCAGCGCCCGCCCGGCGTCGGTCAGCGCCCGCGCGGTCAACACCATGCGGCGGACGTCGGGATGGCGGATGATCGGGTCGGCGGGTTGGTCGGTTCCGCCCCCCTTGCTCTCGCTCGGCGCCCGGCCCTGCAAACGCTCCTGCGCGTAGGCCAGCGCCGATTGCGCGGCGCATTCGCCGACGCCGACGCCCTGAAGCCCGACGAACAGCCGCTCGTGATTCATCATGGTGAACATGGCGGTCAGACCGCGATGGGGGGCGCCCACCAGCCAGCCCAACGCCCCGTCATAGGACACGACGCAGGTCGGCGAGGCGTGCAGCCCCATCTTGCGTTCCACCGACAGGACCGACCAGCCGTTGCGCGCGCCGTCGGCCAAACGCTTGGGCACGACGAACAGGCTGATTCCCCGCGTTCCCGGCGGCGCGTCGGGCAGACGCGCCAACACCAGATGAACCAGATTGTCGGTCCAATCATGATCGGCCGCCGAGATGAACATCTTCTGGCCGGTCAACCGAAAGCCGCCCGCCGGATCCGGATCCGCCCGCGCGCGCAGCAGGCCAAGATCGGTGCCCGCCTGCGGTTCGGTCAGCGCCATGGCGCCGGTCCACTCCCCGGCGATCATCGGCGGCAGGCACCAGCCCTTGATCGCCGCGTCGCCATGGGCGGCCAGCGCGCGAATCGCCCCTTGAGTCAGACCGGGGGTGATGCTGAAGGCCAGATTGGCGGCGCACAGCATTTCCGTGACCAGCGTGTCGAGCACGGCGGGCATCCCCTGCCCGCCATAGGCCGGATCCCCGGCCAGCCCGGCCCAGCCGCCCGCCCGCCAAATCTGCCAGAAAGCGGCGAAACCAGCGGGGGTCCGCACGCCCCCGTCCACCACCGCCGCGCCCTCCTCGTCGCCCGATAGGTTGAGCGGCAGCAATCGGTCCGTGACCAAGCGCCCGGCCTGGGCCAGAACCTCGTCGAACAGATCGGCGGACAGATCCTCCCACCCCGCCTCGGCCAATGCCTCGGGCGCGCGCAACACCGCGTTCAGCAGAAAGCGCAGCGATTGCAGCGGCGGCTGATAGACGCTCACGACGCCGCATCCGCGTATGCGCGGCGCAATTCGCGTTTCAGCAGCTTGCCCGCCGTGTTGCGCGGCAGCGCGTCGACGAAATGCACCTGTTTGGGCAGCTTGAAGGGGGCCAGATGCGCCCGGCAATGGGCGATCAACTCCTCAGCGTCGGCGCTGCGGCCCTCGCGCAGCACGACGAAGGCGGCGACGGCCTCGATCCATTTCAGATCGGGCAAGGCGACCACCGCGACCTCCGCCACCGCCGGGTGGGTGTAGAGCGCCTCCTCCACCTCGCGGCTGGCGACCAGAACGCCGCCGGTGTTGATGACGTCCTTGATGCGGTCCACGATGGTGAGATAGCCGTCCGCATCGAGAACGCCGACGTCGCCGGAATGGAACCAGCCGCCGGAAAAGGCTTCCGCCGTCTCTTTCTCCTTGCCCCAGTAACCGATCATCAATTGCGGCGAGCGGTGGATGATTTCACCCTGTTGACCAACCGGCACGTCGTTCATGTCGGGATCGACCACCCGGGTTTCGACGTTCAGCACCGGACGCCCGGCGGAGGCCGGACGCGCCTCATGCTCTTCCGGGGACAGGACGGTGGCGAGCGGGCCGATTTCGCTTTGGCCGTAGCAGTTGAAGGGGCGGGCGTTGGGCAGCCGTCGCCGCAGCTCTTGCAACACCGGCACCGGCATGATCGACGCGCCGTAATAGAGCTTTTCCAGCGATCCCAGATCATGCGCGTCGAAATCGGCGTGACGCAGCAGCCCCACCCACACCGTCGGCGGCGCGAAGAAGGAGGTGACGCGATGCGCCTCGATCAATTCCAGGCAGCTTTTCAGCGCCGGGGCTTGGATCAGCAGCGTCATCGCCCCGACCATCAGTTGCGGCATCAGGAAAACATGCATCTGCGCCGAATGGTACAGCGGCAGGGCCGCCAGCGCCCGGTCGGCGCCTGAGAACCGGCAATCGTGAATGGCGCTCTGATACTCCGCCAGCAAGCCGCCATGGGTCATCATCGCGCCCTTCGGCGCCGCCGTGGTGCCGGAGGTGTAGAGAAGCTGCGCCACCGTGTCGGCCTCGACCGCCGCGCCTTCATGCTCGGGCGCGGTCGGATCCAGCGCCACGGCCAGCGCGTCGAAGGCTGCGCCGCCGGTCGCCGCGCCGTCGGCGAAACTCCCCGTCCATTCCACCGCGACTCCGTCGCCGACGCTGTCCAGAACGCCCGCCAAATCGCCGTCGCGCAAAACCAGACGCGCGCCGGACTGGCCCAGGATGTAGGCCAGCTCCTCCCCCGTCAGGGCGTAGTTGACCGGCACATGGATGAAGCCGCCGACCGCGCAGCCCAGCCACGCCACCACATAGGCGTCGGAGTTGCGTCCGAAGGCCGCCACCCGGTCGCCGGGCCGCAAGCCCAGATCGCGGAGCCGTCCGGCGACCCGCCGGGCCGCTTGGTTCAACGCGGCGAAGCTCCACTCCCGCCTGGCGTAACGCAGAGCCACCCGGTCGCCGTGGCGGCGGGCCGCCCGCGCCAAAGCGCCGCCAATGCTGGTTCCCCGCGCGGCTACGATGCTGTCCATGGCCGTTTTTCCTCCCCGATCGCGCGCGCGGCCACCGGCGGCCCGCGCCTTTGTACTTCTTGGAAGGAACGTTACTTAAAAGTAGGACGAGGCACAAGGGCGTGCTACGAACAATTCGTCAAACCACCATTTTGCCGCACAGCCGACAACGCGGGGGCTGGACATCCGGGGGCGAGGTGGGAAGGAAGGGCGATTGCGGCACAGGAGCAAACGCACGATGTCGGAATCGCCGTGGAAATCATCCACCGATCGACGGAACGAACGGGAAGAGAAGCGAATCGCCGTCCTGCGGACGGCGGCGCAGGCGTTCAACGAAGTCGGCTATTACAACACCTCGCTGGACGACATCGCCCGGCGGCTGAACGTCACCAAACCGACGATCTATTATTACATCAAGAACAAGGAAGAGATCCTGTTCGAGTGCGTGCGCATCGGGCTGGAGCGGCTCGATTCCGCCTCGAACGACGTGATCGGCCACGGCGGCAGCGCTTATGAGGAGCTGGTGGCGGTGATGACCGCCTATGTCGGCGTCGTCACCATGGATTTCGGCATGTGCGTGATCCGCGTCGGCGAAGAGCCGCTGACCGAAGAGAGCCGCCGCACGCTGCGCGCGCTCAAACGCCGCATCGACCTGAAATTCCGCAGCCTGATCGAACGCGGCGTCGCCGAGGGGTCGATCACCGCCTGCGACCCGAAAATCGCCGCCTTCACCCTGTCCGGCGCCTTGAGCTGGATCGCCCGCTGGTACCAGCCCGACGGCGCGCTGGACGCCGACGCGGTGGCCCAGCAATCCATCGCGCTGCTGCTGAACGGGTTGCGCCCGCGCTGACGCGCCGGCGCAACCGTAAGCTTTTTCTTACACCCGCTCGAAGATCGCGGCGATGCCCTGGCCGCCGCCGATGCACATCGTCACCAGGGCGTAGCGCCCGCCGACGCGGTGCAGTTCGTGGATCGCCTTCACCGTGATGATCGCGCCAGTCGCCCCCACCGGGTGGCCCAGCGAAATGCCCGAGCCGTTCGGGTTGACCTTGGCCGGGTCGAAACCAAGCGTGCGCGCCACCGCGCAGGCCTGCGCCGCGAAGGCCTCGTTCGATTCGATGACGTCGAGGTCGGCGATGGTCAGGCCGGTGCGCTCCAGCACCTTGCGGGTCGCCGGGATCGGGCCGATGCCCATATGGTCCGGCTCGACGCCCGCGTGGGCGTAGCCGACCAGACGGGCCAGCGGCTTCAGGCCCAGGGCGGCGGCGCGGCCCGCCTCGGCCAGCACCACGGCGGCGGCGCCGTCGTTCAGGCCGGACGCGTTGCCCGCCGTCACCGTGCCGTCCTTTTTGAAGACCGGCTTCATCTTGGCAAGCGACTCAAGGGTCGCGTCGGCGCGGACATGCTCGTCGGTGTCGAAGCGGACGACGCCCTTGCGGGTGGCGATCTCGACGGGGACGATCTGTTCCTTGAAACGGCCCTCGGCGATGGCGTGGGCGGCGCGGCGTTGGCTTTCCAGCGCCAGCGCGTCCTGGTCGTCGCGGTTGATTCCATAGCGAACGGCGACGTTTTCCGCCGTGACGCCCATGTGAATCTTCTGCCACGGGTCGTGCAGAATGCCGTTCATGTAATCGACCAACGCGCCGTCGCCCAGACGGGCGCCCCAGCGCGCCGTCGGCACGATGTAGGGGCCACGGCTCATGGATTCGGCGCCGCCGCCGATGGCGATGTCCGCGTCGCCCAGCGCGATGGCTTGCGCCGCCGAGATGATCGCCTGAAGGCCGGAGCCGCACAGACGGTTGACGTTGAAGGCGGGAACTTCCAGCGGGATCTCGGCGTCAATCGCCGCCACGCGGCTGAGATAGGCGTCCTTGGTGTCGGTCGGGATGACGTTGCCCATCACCACATGGCCGATGCTGTCGGGCGCCGTCCCCGACCGTTCCAGCGCGGCTTTGACCGCCGTGGTGGCCAGCGTGGTCAGCGGCACGTCCTTGAGGCTGCCGCCAAAGGCGCCGATGGCGGTGCGGGCGGCGCCGACGATGACGATGTCTTGCTTCATGATTCTGGTGATCCTTCCCGGTGGTTTTTCTGGTTGTTGGCTGGAGGCTGTTGGTTGGAACGGGCCGTCAGCGGCCCTGGAACGTCGGTTTGCGCTTGGCGAGGAAGGCGGACACGCCCTCGCGGAAATCCCCGGTCGCGGCGCAGGCGCGGAAGGACGCGCGCTCGGCGTCAAGCTGCTCGTCGAGCGAGGCCGTCCAGCTTTGCCGCATCAGATGGCGGATCCCAGCGTAGGCCCGCGTCGGCCCGGCGGCCAGCCGTTCGGCCAGCGCGCGGGTCTCGTCAACCAGAGCGGCGGCGGGAACCACGCGGTTGACCAGCCCCAGCCGCAACGCCTCGGCGGCGTCCACCCGGTCGCACAGCAGCGCCAGCTCCAGCGCCCGGCGGGTTCCCACCAGACGCGGCAAGGAATGGGTGCCGGAGCCGTCCGGCGTCGTCCCCAGCCGGGCGTAGGCCGTGGTGAACAGCGCGTCGTCGGCGGCGACGCAGAGATCGGCGGCGCAAGCCAGACTCATCCCCGCCCCGGCCACCGGGCCATGGACCGAGGCCAACACCGGCATGTCCAGCCGGTCGAGAATCCGCAGCGCCTCGTGCAACAAATCAATGATGGCCGTCGCCACCGCCGGGGCCGCCGCCGGATCATCGTGGAAGCGCGCCACATCGCCGCCCGCCATGAAACCCCGGCCATTCCCCGCCAGCACCAGACAACGCGCGCCACCCTCCCCCTGCGCATCCGCCACCGCTTGGCAGGCGTCGCGCAGGGCGGCGGCCATTCGCTCGTCCAAAGCGTTGAGAACGGCAGGGCGGTTCAAGCGGATCCACGCCACATCCCCTTCGCGGGACAGCAGGACCGGCGCGTCGGCGTCGTTCATCGGAAGCGGGCCTTTCCACATGGGATCGCGCGGGCGGCGGGATCCGGGCTGATTGATTTGGAGTAAGATATGTTACTCAAAAGTACGGTATCGAGGCGCCCGACCGCCGTCAACGACGTGATGGGCCGGACCACGGGACAAGCGCGGGCAAACGCTCCATATCTCGCCGTCATTGCCTCTTGGCGATCCCAGTGCGCTGCACCATATGGGCTTCTCGCGCCCAGCAACGCAGGGATGGGATCGGTGACGGAAGGGGTGTGTCGATGATGCGCAGAATCACAACGGTTGGCGTCGCCCTGTGGTTGGCCGCGATGACCCCTGTCCACGCGGAGGAAGCGATCAAGGCGAAATTCGGCCCGGACGCGGAGCCGATCACCCGCGCCGCCAGCTATGTGCGCAGCGCGCCTGCCCCGGATTACTGGGCGCTCGCCCCCTTCTACGTGCCACAGGTCACGGGCAGCGCCTGTTCGGTCGCCAGCGTCGCCATGATGATGAACGCGCTGCGCGGCCTGCCCAACGCGGCGGCGGATCGGATCGTCACACAAAGACAGCTTCTCGACGCGGTGGACGACGACCGTTGGCGCGACGCCGTGGCCGAGGATGGCGAGGGGATCTCCTTCACCGATCTGGCCCATTACGTGCGCCGCAGCCTTGAAGCCTACGGGCTTGACGCCGAGGTCGAGGTCTTTCGCCCGCAAGACGACTCGCCGCGCACGCTCGCCGCCCTGCGCCGCATCCTGGCCGACAACGAGCAGAGCGACGGCGACATCATCCTCCTGGCCTTTGACCAGGGCACGCTGACCGGCGACGTCGGCGCCGGCCACATCGCCCCGCTGGGGGCCTATGACGCGGCGACGCGGCGGGTTCTGGTGATGGATCCCGACCGAAGCTGGTATGTGCCCTATTGGACCAGCGACGAGAAGCTTCTGGCCGCCATGCTGAAACCCGACCGGGCCGACCCGGAGGGCAGCGGCCTGATCCGCGTCCGCCCCCGCCGGGTTTCTGGCTGACCCAACCAGCGGACTCAGACGCAGCGCCCGCCATCCACCTCCAGGCAAACGCCGGTCAGAAACTCGGCCTCGTCGGAGCAGAGATACAGCGCGGCGTTGGCGATGTCCGTCGGGGTGGACAGTCGGCCCGCCGGGATGGAGGCGAGGAACTGCGCCCGGCGTTCGGGCGAATCCTGCCCCATGAAACGGTGCAGCATGCCGGTTTCCCCGGCCACCGGGTTGATGGCGCAGACGCGGATCTTGTCGGGCGCCAGTTCGACCGCCATGGATTTGGTCAGCGTGATGACCGCCCCCTTCGACCCGTTGTACCAGGTCAAATTCGGGCGCGGGCGCAGACCGGCGGTGGAGCCGATGTTGAGGATCACCCCGCCGCCCTGCTCGCGGAACACCGGCACGGCGTGGATCGCGCTGTGGTAGATCGACTTCACGTTGACGGCGTAGATGCGGTCGAAGGTCGCCTCGTCCACCTCCAGCATCGAGCCGTAACGGTGGGTGTATCCGGCGTTGTTGATGAGGATGTCGAGCCGCCCGAATTCCCCCAGCGCGGCGGACACGATGGCCCCGTAATCCTCCCCCACCGCCACGTCGGCGCGGACGGCCAGCGCCGCGTCGCCGATGGAATCGGCCACCCGCCCGGCGGCGGCCTCGTCCAGATCGGCGACGATGACCTTCGCCCCTTCCGCCGCGAAGCGTCGCGCGATGCCTTCCCCGAAACCCGAACCACCGCCGGTGACGACGGCAACCTTGCCCGCAAGACGCATGAGACGATCCTCCCACGGAATGGCCGCCCATTCGGGCGGCGGATTGGCGCATGGCAAACAGCGCATGATAGCGCGAAGCCAGCCCGAGGGGCAGGCGCCAATGCGTGCAATCATCGTGGGGGTTTTCCCCCAGAAAGGGGGGAGACTTTGAGAGAATGGCGCGAGTGACGGGACTTGAACCCGCGGCCTCCGGCGTGACAGGCCGGCGCTCTAACCAACTGAGCTACACCCGCGTCTGGCTCCCGGTGCTGGACTCGAACCAGCGACAAGCGGATTAACAGTCCGCTGCTCTACCAACTGAGCTAACCGGGAACGGAGTGCGGCTTATAAGGGTGATCGCAGGGTCTGGCAAGCACAAAATCGCGTTGCGTCGCGTTTTTTACCAAAGGGTGTGATTTTTCATTGCTGTCGCATGCCTTCACATCTCCTGATTGAGGAGTAGCCGCCAACATCTTGACAAATCCGGCGTCTTGCGGCTTCTTCTCCCCCCACATCCGCATCCCTGACGCAACAAGGCCCCGATGCCCGAGGTCGTCCCCTTCGCCGCCGCCCGCGCGGCGCTGATCGCTCGCCTGACCGAACAGCTTCCGCCGTCCGCCGAGTGGGCTGGGCGTTTGATGCTGATGCCGGACGGGCAACGGGTGGAGCCAATGCCCGCGATTGACGCCGTGGAGTCGCTGCGCGCCTTCCGCGCCGGGCTGGGCGAGGCCGTCGGCCCCGCCGCCTGCTCGGTCGGCGGGGTTTGGGTGTCGCGGGAGGATTGCCTGGATTGGGACGGGCTGCTGGCCCCGCTGGCGGTCGCCGCCGCCTATGTGATTGGCCGCGCCCAATCGACCAGCGGTTTCGCGGCGGAGCTGTTCCGCTGCAAGGCGGCGCTGTCGGGCTGGGGCGTGCGGGGTTTGCGCGGCGATCCGGCGGTGGCGCGCGCCGCCGGTTACGCGGTGATCGCGGTCAGCCGCCGCCCCGACGATCAGGAAATCGTGCTGGACCGGGTGATGGACACCTTCGCCTTCGCCATGCAGAGCCTGGGCGAACCGACGGTCGGGTCCGGCGACCTCGACCGCCGTCTGGTCCGCCGCGCCGCGCCAATGCGGCGCTGATTAGGCCGTTTCGGGAATCAACCCCTCGCGGATGGCGAAGCCGTAGCGCCCTTCCTCCAGCGCCGTGACGTCGTAATGCAGCGCCTTGTCGACGCTGTTGTCGGCGTTGAAGGTCAGCACGCGCGGTTTCAGCGTGGCGATCTCCGTCGGCTGGCAGTACCAGGAGGCGGCGACGATCACCTCGTCCCCCGGCTGGCAACTGCGCGCCGCCGATCCGTTCAGCACGCAGGCGCGCGACCCGCGCTCGCCATAGATCACATAGGTGCTGATCCGCGTGCCGGAGTTCTTGTTCCAGATCTCGACGAACTCCAGCGGCACGATGCCGACGGCCTCGCAATGTTCAGGATCGAGCGTGATCGACCCCTGATAATTCAAATTGGCGTCCGTCACCCGCAGGCAATGCAGCTTCGCCCGAACCACTTTGATCATCGACGCGTCCCCCGAATCGTCTGTGACAGAGGAGAGCGTTTGTAAAGCCCATGATGGAAAGGGCAAGCGATCTTTGTGCGGCGCAACATTCCGCCGGTCGCCCTCATCCGTCGCGCCTATGGAGTCCCCGCCCGCGATTGCCCGGTTTCGCCCAAAAAAAGACGGGTCCAGCGCGAAGGCTGGACCCGCTCCAGTCGGGAGGAGTGGCGGCGACCGCCCCGGACATGCAGGGGAGACAAGGACAGCCGACGCCTTCGGGCGGACCGCTGGCCGCCCGAACCGGGATCGCCATCGACGACCGGATCATCGGTTCCGGTTGAGACGACGGCGATATGTCGATAAATTGCCAAGCAAGATTGCGAATTGACCTCTGAAACCTTGCGTCTTCGGCGCGCGTTCGGGGGCTTGGCGAAAGAAAACGACCCGATGAACGCTCAACCGATCGTTTCGTCATCCCATCTGGCGTCCGAACACAGCGGCGAAACCAGCGAGTTCGAGTATGGCCTGATCGTCGCGGGCAACGCCTTTCACCGTTGGGTCGTGCGCTGCATGACGGCGGCGGGCCTGCCGGATCTGTCGGCGCTGGAGGTTCTGTTGCTGCACAGCGTCAACCACCGCGCCCGCGACAAAAGCCTGGCCGACATCAGCTTCGTCCTGAACATCGAAGACACCCACATCGTCAATTACGCCCTGAAGAAGCTGCACCGGCTGGGGCTGGTCGAACGCGGCAAGCGCGGCAAGGAAGTGACCTACCGCACGTCCGACGTCGGCAAGGACGCCGTCAACCGCTACCGCGCCATCCGCGAGGATTGCCTGATCCGTTCGCTGGAGGCGTTGGGCACCGTCGATCACAAGCAGATCGGCGAGGCCGCCAACCTGCTGCGCGCCCTGTCGGGCATCTACGACCAAGCGGCGCGGGCGGCGACCTCGCTGTAAGGGGTTATTCGACCGCCCGCACCGTCACCCCCGCCGCTTCCAGCGCCGCCCGCACCGCCGCCGCCATCGCCACGGCGGTCGGGGTGTCGCCATGGACGCAGATGGTGTCGGCGCTGATCGGCAGGCGCTTGCCATGGCGGCTCGTCACCGCGCCGTCCAGAACCATGCGGACCACCCGCTCCGCCGCCAATTCGGGGACATGGATCACCGATCCGGCGATCTTGCGCGGGGTCAGCGTGCCGTCATCCTCATAGCTGCGGTCGGCGAAGGCCTCGCGCACCACCCGCAGGCCCAGCGCCTCCCCCGCCTTGTCCATGGCGCTCAGCGGCGGCACGACGAACAGCAGGGCGGGATCCACCGCCTTGACCGCGCGGGCGATGGCCTGGGCCATGTCGGCGTCCAGCGCCGCCATGTTGTAGAGCGCGCCGTGCGGCTTCACATGGGTGACGCGGTGGCCGGACAGCGCGGCGCAGGCCTGCAACGCGCCGATCTGGTAGGCGACCATCCGCTCGATCACCGCCGGGCTGTCGCCCTGGATGTTGCGGCGGCCAAAGCCGAGGATGTCGTTGAAGCCGGGATGGGCGCCGACGCGCACCCCCTTCTCCCGCGCCAGCCGCGCCGTCTCCGCCATGATCGACGGATCCCCGGCGTGGAAGCCGCAGGCGATGTTGGCGGAGGTGACGATGTCGAGCATCGCCCGGTCGTCGCCCATCGCCCAGGCGCCGAAGCCTTCCCCCATGTCGCAATTCAGATCGATGGTCGGCATGATCCGCAAATCCCCCTCTATTCCCAGCCCGTCACGGCCCCGCCGATCAGGTTGAAGCCCAACAGCCGCGCGCTGTCATACAACGCGAAGCCGCCCGCCGCGCGCAACAGGCCGGGCAGACCCGCCAACGCCGTCCGGTGGCGGGCGTGGATCGCCTGGGCCTCGGCGACGCTGACGGCGCGGAAGCGCAGGCGGTCGCCCGGCTTCTTCTGCGCCAGCGCCGCCACGTCCGGCCCGATGACGCAGGCGATTTTCGGATAGCCGCCGGTCGTCTGCCGGTCGGCCAGCAACACGATGGGTTGCCCGGTTCCCGGCACCTGGACCGCGCCCAAGGGGATGCCGTCGGAGGTGATGTTGAAGCCGCGCGCGTGTTCGATCACCGGGCCGGTCAGGCGGTAGCCCATGCGGTCGGCCTCGTGGCTGACGCTGTAATCGCCGTCGAGAAAGGCGGCGATCCCCGCCGGGGTGAAGGCGTCGTCCTGCGGCCCCAGAACCACCCGGATCGCCTCGCCGCGCGTCGGCAACAACGACGGGTCGAGGGTGGCTTCGCCACGATCCGCCGCCGCGTCGAGCCGCAGCGGGATGCGGTCGCCCGCCTTCAGCGCCGTGCCGTGCAGGCCGCCCATGCGGCTGCGGCTGTGGGTGGCGACGCTGCCCAGCACAGGATCCAGGGCGAAGCCGCCCTCCACCGCCCAATAGCCGCGCGTGCCCTCGCGCAGGGCGCCGACGCGCAGCGTCTCGCCGTCGCGCAGGCGCAGGCTGGTCCAGGACGGAACCGGCTGGTCATCGACGAACAGCGCGGCGTCCCCGGCCACCGCCAGCCGCACCGGCCCGCCTTCGACGGTCAGGGTGTCGCCAAGCATGGTGAACTCGACCGCCCCCTCGCTGGCCGGATTGCCAACCAGGGCGTTGGCGACGGCGTGCAGCAGCGGATCGGCGGCGCCCGCCACCGACACGCCGTAGCGCTGATAGCCGACCCGTCCGCGATCCTGCACGGTGGAGCTGGGACCGGCGGCGGCGACGCGCAGATGGGTGGTCATGCGGCGGCTCCCTGCTGGTCGTCGGTCACGGTTTCCTGGTCGGGCGACAGCCCGTCGCGCGCGGCCAGACGGTCATACTCCGCCGCCGTGATCGGGGAAAAACGGATGCGGTCGCCGGGCGCCAGAAGAAAGGGCGGGGTCCGCCGCAAATCAAAGGTTTTGATCGGCGTGCGCCCCAGCAGATGCCAACCGCTGGGCATGGCGATGGGCGAAATCGCCGCCTGCGCCCCGCCCTGCATGACGCTGCCCGCCGGAGTGACCATGCGCGGATTTTCCCGGCGCGGCTGGTGCAGCGCGTCCGGCAGCCCGCCGAGATAGGCGAAGCCCGGCGAAAAGCCCAGCATGTAGACCCGATAATCGGCGGCGCAATGCAGGGCCACCACCTCGTCGCTGGTCAGGTTGGCGCGGCGGGCGACGTCGTCCAGATCCTCGCCATGCGCGCCGCCAAAGCAGACCGGCACGATCCAACGCCGTTGCGGCTCCGCCGTCGGGCGGGCGAGATCCCGCGCCAGGTCCAGCAAGGCCGGGCCAAGCGCGTCGGGCGAGGTCAGCGCCGGATCAAACACGACCAGAACGGAACGGTAGGTCGGCACCGTCTCCACCACCCCCGGCAAACCGGCGTCGGCGATGCGGCGGTCCAGCCGGTGGACGGCGGCGTTCAGCGCGGGGGCGACGCCCTCGCCCAATTCGACGATCAGCGCGCCGTCGCCGGCGGCAAGCAGGCGCGGCGACAGGCTGGGCGACGACGGTGATGTCACGCTCATGGTCGGTCCCAAGGAACGAGAAAGGGAATGGGATGAGGGGCGCGCTGGGGGTGGAGGGTCCGCCCCCAGCGCGCTTCAGGCGCGGGTCAGCGCGCGTATTTGTCGAGAACCTGCTGATAAGCGCCGCTGGCCTTCATCGCCGCCACCCCGGCGTCGAAATCGGCGCGCAGCTTGGCGGTGTCGCGGGCCTTGGTGAAGGCGATGTAGCTGGGCAGGTTTTGCGCCTCCGGCGTCAGTTCCTTCACCTGATCCAGCGCGCCTTGCTGCTTCAGGAAATACTGGGCGACGTAGCGGTTGCTGGGCATCACGTCGAACCGGCCCGACAGCAGCTTTTTCACGTTGCTGTCGCTGTCGTTCGATTTCTCGACGTTGGCCAGAACGCCGCTCTTGATGGCCTCGTCGATCACCGACCCGTAGCTGATCTGGTTGACCACGCCGATCTTGGCCTTGCCCAGCTTGGTCAGATCGCCGTCGAAGGTGATGGCCGAATCCTTGGTGACGAAGAAGGACACCACCTGCGGGACCAGAACCTCCGTCGAATAATTCAGGAACTGCTCGCGTTCGGGAGTCTTGTAGGCGGTGAAGATGGCGTCGGCCCCGCCCTCCTTCACCGTGTCGAGCGCGCGCGCCCAGGGCATGATCTCCACCGACACGGTGTGACCGGCCGTCTTCATCGCCTCGGTGACGATCTCATAGGCGATGCCCGCCGGTTTGCCGCCGTCGTCGTAGATCAAGGGCGGAAAGCTGAGCGCCACCATGCGCAGCGCGTCGGCGGACGCGGGCAAGGCCGTGAAAAGGCCGGTGGCGAGCATGGTCGTGGCGAGGACGCCGGTCTTGCTGATGTGGGACATGGAAGGAGCCTCCGCTGTTCGTCGGATCGATGGAGTCTTTGTTCGCGATTCCCCTCTTCTGCGGAGGGGACTGATGGAACCACGAAGAGGCGAGCCGAATTACAAGACTGACAAATGCGTGTTCAGAAGATCGGTGATGAGCATGGTTCCCGGGCTGTGGGTGATGGCGATGGGCGGGCGGGCGGTGCGGATCGCGACCTGTGGCGTCACCCCGCAGGCCCAGAACACCGGCACCTCGCCCGGCGCGATGGGAACCGCCTCGCCATGCTCGGGGTCGGCGATGTCGCGGATTCCGATGGCGGCGGGATCGCCGAAATGCACCGGCGCGCCATGGACCGAGGGAAAGCGCGAGGTGATCTGAATGGCCCGGATGGCGTCGCGCGGCGTCATCGGCCGCATCGACACCACCATCTTGCCGGAGAAGCGCCCGGCGGGGACGCAGTCGATGTTGGTTTCGTACATCGGCACATTCCGGTTCAGCTCGACATGGCGCACCGGCACGCCGTCGGCCAACAGGGCTTCCTCAAAGGAGAAGGAGCAGCCGATCAGGAAGCTGACGAAATCGTCGCGCCACAGGTCGGTGATGTCGGTCGGGCCGTCCATCAACACGCCGTCCCGGTAGACGCGGTAACGCGGCACGTCGGTGCGGATGTCGATGCCGGCGCCCAGCGTCGGCAAGGTCGGGTCGCCAACCTCCGACACCGCCAGCAGCGGGCAGGGCTTCGGGTTGGCCTGGCAGAAGCGCAGGAAATCCCCCGCCCAATCGGCGGGCAGAATGGCGAGGTTCGCCTGAACATGCCCGCGCGCCAACCCGGCGGTCTGCCCGGAATAGGCGCCCGAACGGATGCGGAGGCGTTCAGCGGCGGCGGAGAGAATGGTCATGGATGGAGTTCCGGGGTTGGGTGGTCCATGGGATCAAAAAGGCAGGCTTCGAAAGCCCCCTCCCTAACCCTCCCCCGCCTGCGGCGGTGGAGGGGACGGATGCCGGTTCTCCGCAAGGCCCCCTCTCCCGCAACGCGGGGGAGGGTTTGGGGAGGGGGCAACCGGAAGAGCGCTCACATGCCCAAATACGCCTGCCGCACCTCGTCGTTGCCGAGCAGATCGGCGCCGCTGCCTTCCATCACCACGCGGCCCGTCTGAATGACATAGCCTCGGTCGGCGATTTCCAAAGCGCGGTGGATGTTCTGTTCGACCAGCAGGATGGTGATGCCGCGTTGGCTGATGAGTTGGATCGTCTCGAAAATGCGCGTCACCAGCTTCGGCGCGACGCCCCAGGACGGTTCGTCGAGCATCAGCAGATCCGGCTGGCTCATCAGCCCCCGGCACATGGCCAGCAATTGCTGTTCGCCGCCCGACAGGGTGCCCGCCTGCTGGCGGCGGCGTTCGCCCAGCACCGTGAAGGTGTCGTAGGCGAATTGCATGGTTTCCTGCCGCTTGTGCGCGTCCTGCGTGGTGAAGCCGCCCAGCATCAGGTTTTGTTCGACCGTCAGGCGGGGGAACAGGCGGCGGCCTTCCGGCACCAGGACCAGCCCCTTCTTGACCCGCTCATGGGCCGGGACGGTGGAGAGATCCTGCCCCTTCAAGGTGATCGAGCCGCCGTCCAGCGCGTTCAGACCGGCGATGGCGCGCAGCGTGGTGGATTTGCCGTTGCCGTTGCCGCCGACGATGGCGACGATCTCGCCCTTGTTCAGGGTCAGGCTGACGTCGCGGATGGCGGGGACGCGGCGGTAGCTGGATTGGATGTTGCGGACCTCAAGCATGGTCTCACTCCCCCAGATAGGCGGCGATGACGGCCGGGTTTTCGGCGATCTCCGCCGGGGTGCCGTCGGCGATCTTCGCGCCGTAATCCAACACCAGCATGCGATGGGCGATCGGCATGATGCCCTCCATCACATGCTCCACGATGATGCTGGCGATGCCGCGCTGGTGGATGCGGTGGACGAGTTGCGAGGCCTCGCGCACCTCGGTCTGGTTCAGACCGGCCATCACCTCGTCCAGAAGGATCAGCTTCGGTTCGGTGGCGAGCGCGCGGGCGACCTCCAGCCGCTTTTGCTCCGACACCGTCAAATCCGACGCCTGATTGTCGGCCCGGTGCGACAGCCCGACGAAGGCCAACTCCTGTTCGGCCCGGTATCGCGCGTCGGCCACCCGCTTGCTGCGCAGCATCGCGCCGACCATCACATTTTCCAACGCCGTCATCGAATGGAAGATGCGGACGATCTGGAAGGTGCGGGCGATGCCGAGCGCCGCCGCCGCTTCCGGCGTCGTGCCGGTGATGTCCTGGCCCTCGAAGCTGATGCGCCCGGTGGTCGGGGTGTGGAACCCGGCCAGACAGTTGAACAGCGTCGTCTTGCCCGCCCCGTTGGGGCCGATCAGGCCGACGATTTCGGCGTGGTGGATGATGAAGCTGATGTCGCGGTTGGCGACCAGACCGTCAAAGGCCTTGCCCAGGCCGTCCACGGCCAAGAGAGGGGGAGCGTTCATCAGCGCGTCTCCGAAGTCTTGCCCGAACCGGGCAGATGGCGGCGCAAATCCTGCAAAAGTCCCAGGACGCCCGCCGGGCTGAACACGGCCACCAGAATAATCATCAGGGCGTAGATGATCATGTCGGTGCCCGACCCAGTGCTGCCGAACAGGGTCCGGCTGTATTCCTCGATGGTGATGAGGATCACCGCGCCCAGCACCGGCCCCATCAGGGTGCCGACGCCGCCCAGGATGGCGACCAGCGCGATCTTGATCGAAATCGAGGTGGCGAAGACCGAACCCGGATCGATGAACATTTCCTTCTGGGCGTAAAAGCTGCCGCCCACCGCCGTCAGGAAGGCCGACACGCTGAGCGCGATCAGCTTGTAGCGGGTCAGGTTGACGCCCAGCGCGCGGGCCGCTTCCGGCTCGTCCTTGATGGCGCGGAAGTAGTAGCCGATGTGGCTGCGCTCAATCGCCCAGGCCGCCAGGATCGTCACCACCAGCAGGCCGAGGATGATGTAGTAGTAGGGCAGCTTGGACAGGAAGACCATCGCGCCCCAACCGCTGCGGTCCAGCGGCAGCGAAAGGCCGACGGCGCCTTCCAGGAAATCGCTGTTCGTCACCAGGATCTGGACGATCTCGGCCACCGCGATGGTGGCCATCGCGAAGTAATGGCCCTTCAGGCGGAAGCAGGGCCAGCCCATGGCCAACGCGAAGACCACCGCCACCAGCCCACCGGCCAACATGCCGATCCAGGGCGACAGCCCCAGCGACAGGGCCAGCATGGTCGAGGTGTAGGCGCCGATCCCATAGAACACCGCATGGCCCAGCGAGACCTGCCCGGCGTAGCCGCCGACGATGTTCCAGGCGACGCCCATTTGCGCGCCCATCAGGATGAGGACAAAGAAGTTCAGCCGCGACGGATCGCTGACGCTCAGCGGCAGAACAAGGGCGAAGGCGAGAAGAGCGAGCGCTCCCAGGGCCTTGCGCGGTTCAAGGACGGGTCGGTTCGACATCACGCTTTCCCCATCAGGCCCTTCGGGCGCACCAGCAGAACGATCAGCAGCAACGACAGCACGATGGCGGTCTTGTATTCCGGGCCGATCACAAACCCGCCGACCACCTCGATCAGGCCGACGATGATGCCCGCCAGAAAGGCGCCGGCGACGCTGCCGAACCCGCCCAACACGACGACGACGAAGGCGATCAGGATGAAGTTGGAGCCAACCTCCGGGAAGATCGGGAAGAAGGTGGCGATCAACCCACCGGCGATCCCGGCGCAGGCGGCGCCGATGCCCCAGGCCAGGGCGAACATCTTCTGACCGTCGATGCCCATCAGGGTCGCGGCCTCGCGGTCAATCGCCGTGGCCTCCAGCGCGGTGCCGAGACGGGTGCGGTGCAGGAAGAACCACAAGGCCCCGGTGACGCCCACCGCCCCCAGCGCCGCGATCACCTGCGGCAGACCGAACTGCACCGGCCCCAGGGCGATGTTGCCGCTGACCAGAGAATCGGGGATCAGCCGGTGATCGGGCTTCCAGAAGAATTGCGCCAAACCGCGCAGCAGGATCATCAGGCCGAAGGTCGCGAAAATCTGCGAGAGCATCGGCGCTTTCAACACCCGGCGGATGACCGTCTGATAGACGACGATGCCGACCCCGAACAGCAGCACCGCCGTGATGGGCAGCGCGATCACCGGATCGACGTGGAACAGGGTGAAGGCCCAGAAGCTGGCGTACATGCCCAGCATGAGAAATTCGCCATGGGCGAAATTGACGATGTCCATCACGCCGTAGATCAGCGTCAGGCCAACCGCGACCAGGGCGTAGATCAGCCCGATCAGCAGGCCCGAGACGAGCACTTGAAGGAGAATGTCGGCGGTCATTGCCGCGCCCCCATGAAACAGGGTGGGCCGAAGGGCTTTGCTGGACCTCTCCCGGTCTAGGAGAGGCAGGGGGGCCATGCCCGATGGCATGGGAAGGGCGAGGGGACGGCGGGGACCGGACGCGCCGATCCTGAAAAGCCCCCTCAACCGGCGCGGATCGCGCCGCCCTCTCCCGCGTCGGGAGAGGGACTCACCCCCGTCAAAGCCCCTGTGAAAGCGTCAGAAACTCAGCGCTTGTCCCAAGCGGGCATCGGGAACACGATGTCCTTGGTCGCCACGTCGAAGGGCCAAACGGTCATGTATTTGCCGTCCTGGACCTGCACGATGATGCCCTGGCCAAGCTCGTTCTGGCCGCTGGCGTCGAACTTGATGCCCTTCCAAGGCATAATCAGGCCGCTGGCCGGGATGTTGGTCTCTTGCAGGGCCTTGCGGATGTCCTCAGGCTTGGTCGACCCGGCGCGGTCGATGGCGTCGGCCAGCACGGCGATGCCGGTGAAGGCGCGGGCCGAGTTGCCGTTGAAGTTCACGCCGGACCGCTCGCGCATCAGGTCGTTGACCTTTTTGATGAGCGGGTTGCGTTCGGCTTGATCGAGCGCCCAGACCTCGCGGCTGATGATGTATTCGCCGTCCTTGCCCAGGGTCTTGAGGAACTCGCTGTCGTTGAACCCGGCGTCGTTGGCCAGCAGCATGCTCGGCGAGAAGCCCAACTCCTTGTAGGTCTTCATCGACAAGATGGCGTCGCCGAGATAGGAGCTTTGCATGATGACCGCCGGGTTGGCGGCCTTCAGGCGCTGCACCTCCGACGTCATTTG
The DNA here is from genome assembly GCF_003590795.1 of Azospirillum cavernae. GTDB lineage: Bacteria > Pseudomonadota > Alphaproteobacteria > Azospirillales > Azospirillaceae > Azospirillum > Azospirillum cavernae. The sequence goes on along the minus strand of NZ_QYUL01000002.1, from coordinate 416,264 downwards.
CGTGGTCTTGGCCGGGTAGATGATCTTTTCCGTGATCTTAAACTTGCGCTCGTCCGACAGCTTGACCTGGAGCTTGGTGGTTTCGTTGCCCCACAGCGTGTTTTCGTTGAACAGGCCCAGCGTGCGCAGCTCCTTGCCGGTCTTCTTCTCCATCTCCTCAAGGAAGGTGAAGAAGTTGGTCACGAACAGATCGTCGTGCGGCGTGGTGCGGAAGAACCACTTGAATTTGCGCTGGGTCAGCGACGCCGAGGAGGATTCGCCGTTCAGGAACGGCACGCCGTAGCGCTCGGCCACTTGGCTGGCGGTGGCGGTGACGTTGGAGAAATAGGCGCCAGTCAGCGCCACGACCTTTTCGGTGGTGATGAGGCGTTCGGCCTCCGTCGCGCCCACCTGCGGGTTGCCCTGATGGTCGCCGAAAATCAGCTTGATCTTGGCGCCCTTCAGATGGGGCATGCCCGCGCCCACCACCAGACCGTCCGGCGTGGCGATCTCCTTGTTCGCCATGGCGGCGGCCAGCTCGGCGGCGGCCTTCAGCTCCACGCCGGTCGAGGCGGCGGCCCCGGTCAGCGGGTAGATCACGCCGATGCGGATTTCGTCCTCCGCCCGCGCGCTGCTCATGCCAAATCCCAGGCCGGTCAGCGCGGTGGTCGCCAGCAAAGCCGCCGTCGCCATCAACCGCGTGATCGTCTGTCGGCGGGTGGCGGCGTGTTGACCCTTGGCCTTCGCAACCGTAAACCGCATCGTAAAATCTCCTCTGTTCGTGCCGTCGTTTTTCGTCGTTGGCTGAGGCGCTGCCTTGTCGGCTGAAATGATTGTGCGCTTGAGCCGATGATGGCACGAACAGTACTGATGCCGTCCAATCGAATATTTTGATACAGATTGATAACGGATTTCTATCAATCGCCCGACTCAGGCCCCAACGCGCCATAGTCGGTCGCCACCTCAACCGCGAGCTGCGCGACGATGGCCGCCATGTGGTTGTCGTGGTTGGCCGGGTAGGCGGCGGAGAAGGACAGATCCGGCAGCGGCGACTGCGAACGGATCAGCCGCAACGTTCCGTTGGTCAATTCCCGCTGGACGATGGCGATGGGGATGACGCTGACCCCAACGGAATCCAGCGCCATCCGCACCACGCTGGCCAGCGAGCTGTTGCCGAACATCCGCACCGGAATCCCTTGCGAGGAAAACAACTCGCGGATCACCCCATAGGGCTGGGTGGTGCGGGAAAAGGTGATGATCGGCCAAGCCGACAGCTCGTGCAGAGAAACCGGCTCCGGCGGCAGATTCAGCGCCGGGCTGACCACCCAACCCAACGGGTAATTGCCAACCGGCACGGTTTTGAAGCGGATGTCGGTGTAGGACCCCAGCATCACCGCGATGTCGATTTCATGCCGCAACAGCGCCTCGCGCAGGCTGGGCGAGGTTTCCACCTCGATCTCCAGCGACACGGCGGGGTATAGCGCGTTCAACCGTTCGATCAGGCGGCTGAGCCAGGTGTGAACCACCGTCTCGGCCACCCCCAGCCGAATGACGCCCCGGATCGCCTGGCGGTCGGCCACCGCGTCCAGCAGTTCGGCGCGCAAGGCCATCATCCGTTCGGCGTAGGTCAGCAGAACCATCGCCTGTGGGGTGGGGGCGACCCGCCGCCCGACCCGTTCAAACAGCAACACACCCAACTCGTCCTGAAGCTGGGCGATGCGGGCGGAAATGGCGGGCTGCGTGGTGTTCAAACGCTCCGCCGCCTTGCGAAAGCCGCCCAACCGCATGGTCCAGATGAAGGTTTCCAGCGCTTTCAGATCCAGCATCGCCCGTCCCTTCGGTCCAGCCTCAGACCTCGCCCAACGACTCCAACGCGGCTTCGATCACCGCCAGACGGGCGCGCAACTGGTCGCGTTCGGCGATCAACGCCTCGCGCTGGTCGGGCGCGGGCATGGCGGTTTCCCGCAAATCGCGCTTGAAGCGGACGATCTCGGGCCGCGTCACGTCCGGGCGGATCAGGTTGCGCTGGTCGGCCAAGCGAAGCTGTTCGGTGGTCAGCGTCGCCAATTGGTAAACCGTGGCGTAGCTGGGCGGCAGCTTGGCGCCCGGCAAACGCCCGCTGTCCACCGCCTCGGCCACCATGCGGAGCTGATAGGCGACCTGATAGCCGAAGGGCAGTTCGTTTTCGACCATCGCCTGAAATTCGCCATGCGGCAGCCGCTGGCGCGCCTGCACCAGATAGCGCCCGATCAGCAGGAATTTTTCCTGAGCGCTGCGCCACAGCGTGGCGATTTCATGGACGAACTCTTCGCGCAGCAGCAGATCCAGCGGCGCTTCGGCCATCCGCTCGATCCGCTCATCCACCGCCATGTGACGGCGGGCCTGCGCCTTGGAAACCTGCTTGAAGCCGCTCATTGCCCCAACTCCAGCTCGTGACGGACAAAGGCCCACACCCCGGCGACATGCTCGATGCCCTTGCCGCCCTTCAACTCCAGCAGCCCCAGGCCGCGCCCGGCGGTGAATTGGATGTCTTCGTAATCCGGCACCTCGACCGGGCAGATCCGCCCATCGCCCAACAGCTTGCGCTGCGCCTCGGTGAAGCCCCGCGTGCGCGGCTTCACCCGGTTCATCACGAAGGCGGCGTTCTTGCCGTAACGGCGGACAAAGCGCATCCAGGGGCGCACCGAATCCAGATCATCGTCGGACTGGCCGGTGGGCACGACGATCAGGTCGGACGACAGCGCCAACAGCTTGAACTCCTCCGGGTGATCCTCGATGGAGGGTGGCGTGTCGATCACCAGAAGATCGAAGCCCTTGATGCCGACCAGCGCGGCGCGGATGTCGGCGGGGGTCATGCCCGCCTCGAAATGGGTGATCGGGGCCATGCCGTCGGGACGCTTGGCGAACCATTTGGTCAGGCTGCGCTGCGGGTCGAGATCGAGCGTCGCGACGGAGCAGCCATCCAGCGCTGCCGCCACCGCGATGTTGCGGCTGAGGGTGGTCTTGCCGACGCCCCCCTTCGGGCCGTTGACCAACAGCCGTTTCAAGGGCGCTTGCCCATCGATGATGGTCATTCCCGTTCCTTTTTCACCAAATTCCTGCGCGCCGTCCCCTGATAGCAGACCCGTGGCGCGGGGCAAAGTTAAGACATGTCTTAGCTTTGTATTTGCCGGTCACACCCCCGGCATGCGCCGCACCGTCGCCGTAACCGCGCGCGGCGCGGAACGGTCGGCGGCGCCCCCTGAAGCGGCCTCCCCCGCCTGGATCACCGCGCGCAGCCGGTCGGCCAGAGCGCGTTCCGAGGCGCAGGCATCCTCGCACAAGGCGCGGATTTCCGCGATGCTGGGCCGCCATTTGCGGGTGCGCCGCCAGATCCGCGCGGCGTGGTCGATGGCCCAGGCGGGAAACTCGCCCAGATCGTCGGCCCAGTCCATCGCGAGCAATTGCTCCACATCCGGGCTGGTCGCCTTGGCCGGGTAATGGCTGAGCAACGCCAGAACCCGGCCCAACAAATGGTTGGGCGTGGCGGGAACCAAAATCTCCACAACCAGCTCGTTCAGCGCCTGCCGGGCCAACAGCGCGTGACGCGGCGTGACGTCGTCGGGTGGCGTCCAATCTTCGGCGATGCCGACGAAGCCGTCTTCGGTGAAGCGGCTGCGTCGGTCGATCCGTCCGCCGTCCAACACCGTCCGCAAGGCGGGGGGCAAGGCGTCGATCAGGCTTTGGCGGCGCCGCGCGGCGGGCAAGGCCGGGTCGAAGGCCAAGCTGACCGGCGGGCGGGTCGGCGGCGTGGGCAGGGAATGCAGGTTAGCCATTTTTTACGCCCAGGGTGAGGGGGGGACGGCGGCGTTCAAGCGGTTGGCGACGCTGGTCCAGGCGGACAAACGGTTGTCGGCGGCGTCTTGACGCGCGGCGGCGCTGTCCTTGCGGGGCGGCGGAGCAACGCGCGTTTGCGCCGGAATATCCTGCAACAGCCAGGACCGCCACGCCGCGCCAAAATCCTTGTAACGGTAGCCGTGGGCTTGGCAGCGCCGGACGAAGAGTTCGGCGTGGCGATCCAGGTCGGCGTCCGGAAAGCGGGTCGTCGCCCAAACGCGGTCATCGGCGCTCGGCGACCAGTTGTCCGGAACTTCGTCGATCAAGGCTGACGGTGAAGCCGCTCGCTCGCGCTTGGAGAGCGAGTCTGGAATTTGTTTTGTTTGAAGCTGTTCGTGACTCGGGGCTGAACAGGGGGAGTCCGCTGCCGAGTCAGGGGCTGTTTGTGCGTGAGTCAGGGTGGGCGATGTCAGCGACAGCCGATAACGGCAGGTCAAACGTCCGCCATTGGCCGCGCTGCGGTGTTCGACGGCGACCAGCCCGATGGCCTCCAACCGACCGACGATGCGGTTGATTGTCGGGCGGCTGCGTTTCAGCTTGGCCGCCAAGGTGGTTTGCGAGGGCCAACAAACTCCCGCCTCATCGGCGTAGGTGCTCAGCGCTGCCAGCACGGCCAGCCCGTCGGCGTCCAAATCCGGATGGTCGAGCCACCAGGCGGGAATACGCCCCCATCGCGTCCCGCCGCGTTCGGGCGGGGCGCTGTGTTCGCTCGGGTCATGGGTCATGATGGGGATGGGCCTCCGCCAGTCGTGATGGGGTGATTGGCGGCGAGGATTCGGAGCGGACGGTGGGAAAGTCGAATCGCGGGCAAGCGCTCTATGACGTCATTGCTCGCGGCCCGAAAGCCACGGCCCGCGACCATGACGCGACAGCCCGCGACCATGGAGTCGCAGCTCGCGATGCCCGCCCGAATCGGATTCCTGGTGTCTTTGGTCGCGACTATAGAGCCTTGACTCGCGATTCCCGGCCAAATGCCCTGGAGCGATTGCTCGCGATTAGCCGCCGTGACTTGGGCTTGATCCCGGTTGGCGGTGATGAAGGGATGGGAATGACCGCAAAGCCTTGGTCAGAGGAGGGAGAGGGCAAAGAAAAGGGACTTTTTTCTGTCACTCTTCGGGCGGGCAGCCTTGGTCGGAACGGATGATGGAACGGGCAACCGGCTTTTGTGGAGTTTTAGCCCGCGATTCGCCGTTCGGGATGGAGTGTTTGCTCGCGGTTCCGCCAGGGCCTCTCGATTCGCTTGGTGTGGCGACGAATCGCGGGCAAAGGCTCCATCATCGCGGGCTGTCGCGCCATCATCGCGGGGAAAAGCGTTATGATCGCGGGCCGTCGCTCCACGCCGCGACGGGGGGATTCGGCGCTTTTGTTGCGCGAAGCGTCGGGCCGCGCCATGCTGACTCTCGACCTTCGGAGATGACGATGTCCAAATTGGCCCCGACCAGCGCGGCCCAGCTCATTCTGTTTGAGCTGGAAGACCGTTCGCAGTCGCATTTGATCGCGCTGTATGATCTGGCGCCGCGCTTCGTTTTCGTGTCGCGCGACAACGAGGCCAAGGACAAGGGCGAAATCGTCACCAAGGACAGCTTCATCAAGTCGGTGCGCCGGGAGTTTTCCTTCCGTGGCCGCAACTACCGCCTGACCGTGCAACCCGCCCGTATCGACCGGCTCAGCGCCCAGCGCAAAGACGACCGCGCCCCCGGATCCGCCCCGGATCTGGTGGAAGTCGAGATTTTCCCGTCCGAACGCGAGCAGGTGGTGGAGCAGGTCGTCCGCCGCCTCGCCATGGATCGTTCGCGCCTGTCGCTGACCGGGGAAAATCACGACAAGGTGCAGATGCGCTTCAGCCTGTATGAAATTCAGCGGGAGCTGCGGGCGGTCAATCACACTTTGTCGATCCAGGACATCCGCGAATCGCTGACCATTCTGGCCCGCTCGCGCATCATCATCTCCACCGGCCCGGCGCCGGAGCCGGGCAAGAAAAGCCGGGGCCAGAATTTGCTGGAATCGACCGCTTTTCCGGTGCTGGCGATCCGCTCGCGCCCGGATCTGGTGGACGAGGACGGCGGCGTCGAGGAAACCTATCTGGAATTCAACCCGCTGGTCTCCGCCGCCATCCGCGATTTGGAGTTCAAGCCCATCTCGTATGCTTGGCTGATGAAGCTGAAATCGCCGGTGTCGCGCTGGCTCTACAACCGCCTGTCCATCGAATGCGACAGCGCGGAGGATGAGGCCAAGCCGGTGGCGATCAGCGCCGACGAGATCATCAAGAACAGCGGCATGAACGAATGGTCGCGCCTGCGCGACACGCTGCGCGTCGTCACCGCCGCCGTGGACGCCCTGGTGGACGAGGGGATTCTGGATCGGGCCGACAAGGAATACACCAAGGTCGGCAAGCGCATCGACGCCATCGACTATCTGCTGACGCCGTCGGCGAAGTTCCTCGATCAGGTCCGCCGTGGCCGTCGGGTCCAGCGCACCAACATCGATTTGTTGAAGGCCATCGTCGGCACCGCCATGCGCCCGGACGGCTTCGTGCCGTTGAAGACGGTGGACGCGGCTGACATGCGCGGCAAGCGCGCGAAACGCTTGGCCGCCGATTCCGCGCAAGTGTCGCTGCCGCTCAGCGACGACTGAGCCGACGTTTCAAACGCCCGCCAGGGTCTCAAACGCCCGCCAGGGCGTCGGCGTGGCGGCGGAACAGGCGGACCAGCGCCTCGGCCACCGCCGCCACCGCCGGAAGCTCGCGCACGTCGCGGTGCGTCAGCAGATGGACGTCTTCGCGCAATTCTTCGGGCGGTTCGACCACGCGGACCAGATCGGCGTCGCGGTCGCCCAGCACGCAGGGCAGCAGCGTCACACCCAACCCGCGCCGGACAGCGTCGAGCCGCATTGGCAACTCGCTGAGCCGAGCGACGATCCGCCCGCCCCGCGCCGCCGCCGTGTCGTCCACCCAACCCGATTGCGAGGGCCGCCGCCGGGTTTCCGGCAGGCCGATCACCGGCGCGCCGTTCCACGGCCCCGACCAGTCGGGCCGCAAGCCGCGCGCGGCGTAGAGAGTGAAGCCGAAGCGCCCCAGCCGCCGCGTCACCAGATCGCCTTCCACCGGCACGCGGTCCATGCGCAGGGCGATTTCCGCCTCGCGCTGGGCGAGGTTGAGCGCGGCGCGGGTGCTGAGGATGGTCAGATCCGCGCCGGTGTCGCTCAGCAACTCCGGCAGATGGATGGTGAGAAAGGTGGAGACCGACGAGGTGGCCGTGACCCGCACCGGCTGGGGAACGGCGACCTGCCGGTCGGCCCGCCGGGCGAAGGCCGCCGCCGCCGCGCCCATCGCCTCGGCGGACTCCAGAACGGCGCGGCCCAGCGGCGTCAGCGCCAGCCGGTTGGGCAGACGGTCGAACAGCGGCGCGCCGAGAGCGTTTTCCAGACGTTTCAACCGCCGCCCCAAGGTGGGTTGGCTGAGCGCCAGGGCGCGGGCGGCGTCGGTCAGGCTGCCGCTGCGGGCGGTGGCGAGGAAGGCGCGGATGTCCTCCCAATCAAGCGCCCCATCGTCGATCATCCATCCCCCGTCGCCGCCTGGATTCATGGCTCAGACCTCCATCAGGCGGCGCAAGGCGGCGTGTTGCAGCAGCATGATGGTTTTGCCATCGACGATGGCCCCGCGTTCGACCATGGCAAGGGCGTCGGCCAAGGTCAACTCGACGACGTCGATGTCCTCCCCCTCCTCCAGATTGCCGCCGCCCTCGCCCCGGTCGGCGGCGCGGTATTCGGCGACGAAGAAGGCCAGCTTTTCGGTGACGGAGCCGGGACTCATGAAAGCGTCGAACACCCGGCGCGGCGCGGCGACGGCGACGCCCAGCTCTTCCACCGCCTCGGCGCGGATGGCGTCCTCCGGGCTGCGGTCGTCGAGCAGACCGGCGCAAACCTCCAGCAGCGGTTCCGGGTGGCCGTTGACGTAAGCCGGATAGCGGAATTGGCGGGTCAACAGCACCGTGCCGCGCGTCGGATCATAGAGCAGCAGAGCCGCCCCGTTGCCCCGGTCGTAGGTCTCGCGGCTCAAGGTCTGCCACGATCCGTCGCGGCGGCGGTAGTCGAAGGTGGTTTTCTTCAGCACATACCAGTCGTTCGACAACACGGTGACGTCGCGGACGCGGATGCGGTCGCTCATCGCGGTTGGGTTGGGGGCGGTTGCGTTGGGGACGGCGGGCGGCGTGGCGTCGGCCATGGGGCGTGATCCTGTTTGGTGGGCGTTGGTCGCAGTCTGCCGTCATCGAGCCTGCGCCGCAGCCTGTCAGAATTGAAGAGCGGCTGTGCGATTCCGTGGGCGTGACCAATCCGGCGGGCGCGGATTTCCTGGACGTGGCCCGGAGGCCGGGCGACAACAGGGGCGGACAATCCTGGATCCGTTGGGGACGCTGTGGCGACGATTGCGGAAGCGCTGGCGCTGGCGCTGGACCATCATTTGGGCGGGCGGCTGGAGGCTGCCGAAACCCTCTATGGCCGCATTCTCGACGCCGACCCGGCGCAGCCCGACGCACGGCATCTTTTGGGGGTTCTGGCCGGGCAGACCGGGCGCGCCGCCTTGGGGATCGACCTGATCGGGCAGGCGATGGCGCTGCGGCCCGACGCCGCCGATTACCCATCGAATCTGGGGTCCTTGTTCGACGCGAACGCGGAGCCGCAGCGCGCGGCGGCGGCCTATCGCCGGGCGTTGGCGCTGCGCCCGGATTTCGCGACCGCCTGGGCGCGGCTGGGGGCGACGCGCCATCGGCTGGGCGATGGCGACGGGGCCATCGCGGCGCTGACCCGCGCGGCGGCGCTGGACCCGTCGGACGGCGCGTCCGCCGGGCGGGCCGTCCTGCTGCTGCGCCGGCGCGCCTTGGGGGAGCGGGAGGCCGGGCGGCTGGCGGACGCGCGCGGCCTGTTGCGGCGGGCGCTGACGCTTGCCCCCCACTCCGCTGATCTACGGTTCGAGGCGGCGCAACTGGCCTACGCGACGGGCGACCGCCGGGCCGCCGAGGCGGGATTCCGCCGGACTCTGGCGCTGGCCCCTGAGCGGGCCGACGCCTGGGCCAACGCCGCCGCCCTGCTGGACGAGCGCGGGGCGGTCGCCGCCGCCCTGACCGGCGGACGCCGCGCGCTGGTCGCCGACCCGACGTTGGTCGCCGCCTGGATCAACCGAAGCGCGGCCTTTCTCGGGATGGGCCGCCACGCCGCCGCCGTCGCCGCCGCTCGGCGGGCGTTGGCCCTGGATCCGGCTTGCGGCCCGGCCTTGAGCAATCTGGCGAGCGGCCTGCGGTCGTTGGGGGCGGTGACGGCGGGGCTGCCGCTGTTGCGGCGCGGCGCGCGGCTGGGCAATTACGATTCCGAACGCGGCCTGTTGTCGGCCATCCTCTACGACCCCACCCTGGACGAAGAGGCGCGCTTCGCCGAGGCGTTGGCCTTCGCCCATCGCCGGGCGCCGTCGGTCGCCGCCCCCCCTTTCCGCAACGACCCGACGCCCGACCGGCGGCTGCGGATTGGCTATCTGTCGTCGGATTTTCACGATCATCCGATTGCCCGGAACATGGAGTCGATCCTCGCGAATCACGACCATGCAGCGTTCGAGATCGCGCTGTATTCCAGCGATTCCCGGTCGGACGCGATGACGGAGCGGCTGCGCGGCTGGGCCGACCTTTGGCACCCGGTGGACGGGTTGAGCGAGGCCGCCATCGCCGAGCGGATCCGGGGGGATGGGGTTGATCTTCTGGTGATGCTGGGCGGGCGGTTTGACGCCAACCGGCCCTTGGTCGCGGCGCACCGTCCGGCTCCGCTGTTGGTCAGCGCGCATGACGGCGGGACCAGCGGTCTGGCGGGGGTGGACGCGCTTTTGACCGACAGGATCCTGGCCCCGCGCGGCGGGCCGGAGCGCTTCACCGAACGGCCGTTCCGCTTGCCGGGCTTCTATTCCTTTCCGGTCCCGCTCGACGCCCCGCCGCCCCATCCGGTGGAACTGGCGGCGGGGCGTCCGCTGGTGTTCGGCAGCTTGAACAACCCGGCCAAGGTGAACGACGCGGTGCTCGCCCTGTGGGCGCGCGCGCTGATCGCCGTTCCCGGCGCCCGGCTGCTGCTGCGCTACAAGGGGCAGTTTCTGGAGCCGACCTTGCAACGCCACGTCGTCGGCGTTCTGGCGGGGTGCGGCGTTGGGGCCGACCGCCTGCTGTTTCCCGACGGCGCGACCGACCGGCGGCATCATCTGGCCATCTATCACGACATCGACATCGCGCTCGACAGCTTCCCCTTCAGCGGGGCGACCACGAGTTTCGAGGCGCTGTGGATGGGGGTGCCGCTGGTGACGCTGCCGGGAACCAACATGATGGGCCGGGTGTCCGCCGCGCATCTGAAGGCGGTGGGCGCGCCTGAGTTGATCGCCCGCGACGCCGATGAGTTCGTCGCCATCGCGGCGGATCTGGCCGCCGCGCCCGACCGCCGGGCGCTGTACCACGCGAGTTTGCGCCAGCGGCTGGCGGCCTCGCCGACGCTGAACGGGCCGCTGCGGGCGCGGCAGATCGAGCGCGCCTACCGCGCGCTCTGGCGGCGTTGGGTGGCGACGCGGCTGAGGTTTGGGCGTGAAGATTGACATCCGGCGCCCTGTCGCTCTGGAACCACGGGATCCAGCGTCTCGCGCGGTCCACCGCCGCTTAACGCTTGTTGTCCGTACAATCAGCCATATAAACATACATGTTCCGAATTTTCGGAAACGCGCGGGGAAACGCCGTTGCGCGAATGAGAAAATAAACGCCGTTTCAATGGGTTGATTGATCGCGCGCGGTTCCTGAAACATGGCACGGAACATGCGTTGTCCCCTGGGCGACAGACCGCCGTCGCCGCCGCAAGGCGGGCGGTCTGGACGACGAAAACGCCCAGGGGAGAGGAAGCACGCGATGTCCGAGATTGTCATAGCCGCCGCCGCGCGGACGCCGGTGGGCGCGTTCAACGGAGCGCTCAGCAGCCTGTCGGCGGACGCCTTGGGAACCGTCGCCATCCAGGCGGCGCTGGCGCGGGCGGGCGTGGATCCCGCCGACGTGTCCGAGGTGGTGTTGGGGCAGGTGCTCCAGGCGGGCGCCGGGCAGAATCCGGCGCGGCGGGCGGCGGTGAACGCGGGCGTTCCGGTCGAGAAGACCGCTTATGGAATCAACCAACTCTGCGGGTCCGGCCTGCGGTCGGTGGCGTTGGGCTTCCAGGCGATCCGCAACGGCGATTCCACCATCGTGGTGGCGGGCGGCCAGGAAAGCATGAGCCAGGCGCCCCACGCCCTGCATCTGCGCGGCGGCGTCAAGATGGGGTCGGCGGAGATGATCGACACCATGCTGCGCGACGGGCTGATGGACGCCTTCCAGGGCTATCACATGGGAACCACGGCGGAAAATGTCGCCCGCCAATGGGGCCTGACGCGCGAGGAGCAGGACGCTTTCGCCGCGTCCTCGCAGCAAAAGGCCGAGGCGGCGCAGAAGGCCGGGCGTTTCCAGGAGGAAATCATCCCGGTGACGATCAAGGGCCGGAAGGGCGACGTCGTCGTGTCGGACGACGAACACCCCAAGCATGGGACCACGGTGGACTCGCTGGCGAAGTTGCGCCCGGCCTTCGCCAAGGACGGCACGGTGACGGCGGGCAACGCGTCGGGCATCAACGACGGCGCCGCCGCCCTGGTGTTGATGAGCGCCAAGGAGGCCGCCCGCCGGGCCATCCAGCCGTTGGGCCGCGTCATATCCTGGGCGACCGCCGGGGTTGATCCGGCGATCATGGGAACGGGTCCGATCCCGGCCTCGCGTCTGGCCTTGGCGAAGGCCGGTTGGACCGTGGACGACCTCGACCTGATCGAAGCGAACGAGGCGTTCGCCGCGCAGGCGCTGGCCGTCAACACGGATCTTGGTTGGGACGTCGCCAAGGTGAACGTCAATGGCGGGGCCATCGCGCTTGGCCACCCCATCGGCGCGTCGGGCGCCCGCGTGCTGGTGACGCTGCTGCACGAGATGCGCCGCCGCGACGCCCGCAAGGGGCTGGCGACGCTGTGCATCGGCGGCGGCATGGGCATCGCGCTCTGCGTCGCCCGCGATTAGTCGGCGCCCCAACCCCCCACACGAAACCTCACACGAAAATTCCCCGTCGCCGCCGCCGTCGCGGCGCGACGGACCCTGTCCTGATGGGAGTGTTTGTTCATGTCCAAAGTTGCGGTCGTCACGGGTGGAACGCGCGGCATCGGCGAAGCGGTCGCCGTTGGTTTGAAGAGGGCCGGTTACAGCGTCGCCGCGACCTACGCCGGAAACGACGAGGCGGCGAAGGAGTTCACCGCCCGCACCGGCATCCCCGCCTACAAATTCGACGTGGCGAGCTTTGAGGCCTGCAAGGACGGCGTCGCCCGGATCGCCGCCGATCTCGGCCCCATCGACGTCCTCGTCAACAACGCGGGCATCACCCGCGACGGCGTCATGCACCGCATGACCTACGAGCAGTGGGAGGCGGTGATCCACACCAACCTGTCCTCCTGCTTCAACATGTGCCGCAACGTCATCGACGGCATGCGCGAGCGCGGCTTTGGCCGCATCGTCAACATCGGCTCGATCAACGGGCAGGCCGGTCAATACGGGCAGGTCAATTACGCCGCCGCCAAGTCGGGCATCCATGGCTTCACCAAGGCGCTGGCGCAGGAAAGCGCCGCCAAGGGCATCACCGTGAACGCCATCGCGCCGGGCTACATCGACACCGACATGGTGCGCGCGGTCCCCGCCAACGTGCTGGAAAAGATCGTCGCCCGCATCCCGGTCGGGCGGCTTGGCCGCGCGTCGGAAATCGCCAACGCGGTTCTGTATCTCGTCAGCGACGACAACGGCTTCATGACCGGCTCGACCCTGTCGATCAACGGCGGTCAGCACATGTACTGACGCCCCGCCCGCAAGACGCCGACCCGACCGACTTTCGATCTTGTGAGGACCACCCGACATGGACAGCATTGAACGATCCGGCGACCGCGATCCGCAGGAAACGCGGGAATGGCGCGAGGCGCTGAGCGCCGTCGTTGATTTCGAGGGAACCGACCGCGCGCATTTCCTGCTGACCGAAATGGTGGCGGAGGCGCGGCGCAAAGGCGCGCCCGTCCCCTATTCGATCAACACCCCCTATCTGAACAGCATCCCGCCCGACAAGGAATCCCAGCATCCCGGCGACCGCGCCGTCGAACACCGCATCCGGTCGATCATCCGCTGGAACGCGCTGGCCATCGTGCTGAAGGCCAACAAGGAATCGTCTGAGTTGGGCGGCCACATCGCCAGCTTCCAATCGGCGGCGACGCTGTACGACGTCGGCTTCATGCATTTCTGGAACGCCGCGCGCGCCGGGCATGGCGGCGATCTGGTGTTCATCCAGGGCCATTGCGCGCCCGGCATCTACGCCCGCGCCTTCGTCGAAGGGCGGTTGACCGAAGATCAATTGCTGAATTTCCGCCAGGAGGTGGACGGCGTCGGCCTGTCCTCATACCCGCACCCGTGGCTGATGCCGGATTTCTGGCAGTTCCCCACGGTGTCGATGGGGCTTGGCCCGTTGATGGCGATCTATCAGGCGCGCTTCCTGAAATATCTGCACCATCGCGGTCTGGCCGACACCGCCAACCGCAAGGTCTGGGCCTTCATGGGCGACGGCGAGATGGACGAGCCGGAGAGCCTGGGCGCCATCGCGCTGGCGGCGCGGGAGAAGCTGGACAATCTGATCTTCGTCATCAACTGCAACCTTCAGCGTCTCGACGGCCCGGTGCGCGGCAACGGCAAGATCGTGCAGGAGTTGGAAGGCGATTTCCGGGGAGCGGGCTGGAACGTCTTGAAGGTGCTGTGGGGCAGCCAATGGGACGCGCTGATCGCGCGCGACGTCAACGGCCTGCTGCTGAAGCGGATGGAGGAGTGCGTCGACGGCGAGTTCCAGGACTTCAAGTCCAAGAACGGCGCCTATGTCCGGGAGCATTTCTTCGGCAAAAACCCGGAGTTGTTGGCGATGGTCGCCCACATGTCCGACGACGAGATTTGGGGGCTGACGCGCGGCGGCCATGACCCGCAAAAGGTCTACGCCGCTTACGCCGAGGCGGCGCGCAGCGTCGAGCGCCCGACCGTCATCCTGGCCAAGACCGTCAAGGGCTACGGCATGGGCGAGGCGGGCGAAGGCCAGAACATCACCCACCAGCAAAAGAAGATGGGCGAAGCGGTGCTGCGCGAGTTCCGCGACCGCTTCAGCCTGCCCATCGACAACGACCAGTTGATGGAGATCCCCTTCCTGAAGCTGGCCGAGGGCGGGCCGGAGGACGTCTATCTGAAGGCCCGCCGCGCCGCGCTGGGCGGCAGCCTGCCCGCGCGCCGCCGTCAGTCGGAGGCGCTGGAGATCCCGCCGCTGTCGACGTTCGACGCCCTGCTGAAAAGCAGCGAGGGGCGCGAGATTTCAACCACCATGGCCTTCGTCCGGCTGCTGAACACGCTGTTGCGCGACAAGCAGATCGGCAAGCGCGTGGTGCCCATCGTGCCCGACGAATCCCGCACCTTCGGCATGGAGGGCATGTTCCGCCAGTTCGGCATCTTCTCGCAGGTCGGCCAGCTCTACCGCCCGGAAGACGCCAACCAGTTGATGTATTACCGCGAGGACAAGCAGGGCCAACTGTTGCAGGAGGGCATCAACGAGCCGGGCGCGATGTCGTCCTGGATCGCCGCCGCCACGGCCTACAGCACCAGCAACGTGCCGATGATTCCCTTCTACGTCTATTATTCGATGTTCGGCTTCCAGCGCATCGGCGATCTCGCCTGGGCGGCGGGCGACATGCGGGCGCGCGGCTTCCTGATCGGCGGCACGGCGGGGCGGACCACGCTGAACGGCGAAGGGCTTCAGCATGAGGACGGCCACAGCCACCTGCTGTCCGGCACCATTCCGAACTGCGTGTCCTACGACCCGACCTTCGCCTATGAGGTCGCCGTCATCATTCAGGACGGCCTGCGCCGGATGTTCGCCGAGCAGGAGGATGTTTTCTATTACCTGACGGTGATGAACGAGAATTACGAGCATCCCGCCATGCCGGAGGGGGCCGAGGCGGGCATCGTCAAGGGGCTGTATCTGTTCCGCGAAGGGGCGGCGGACAAGCCCGGCCCGCGCGTCCAACTGCTGGGCAGCGGGACCATCCTGCGCGAGGTGATCGCCGCCGCCGCCCTGCTGGAGGCTGATTTCGGAATCGCCGCCGACGTCTGGAGCGCCCCCAGCCTGACCGAACTGCGCCGCGAGGCCATCGACGTCGAACGCTGGAACCTGCTGCACCCGACGGAAACGCCGCGCGTGCCGTACGTCCAGGCCTGTCTGGAGAGCCGCGAGGGGCCGGTGATCGCCGCCACCGACTACACCCGCCTGTTCGCCGACCAGATCCGGGGCTGGGTTCCGGGGCGTTACCGCGTGTTGGGCACTGACGGTTTCGGGCGTTCCGACTTCCGCCGCAAGCTGCGCCACCATTTCGAGGTGGATCGCCGGTGGGTCGCGCTGGCCGCGCTCAAAACGCTGGCGGAGGAGGGGGCGATTCCGGTCGCCACCGTCGCCGAGGCGATGCGCCGCTTTGGCATCGATCCCGACAAAAACAACCCGGCCCGGACCTGAGCGCTCCCGCTCGGCAGCATAGACAACGCCGCGCCCGAGTCGTCGCGAAGACGGCGGGGCGCTGGGAATAGGAACTGACGACCATGGTGGAAAACACGATGCCCATCACGACGGTGACGGTCCCCGATATCGGTGATTTCAAAGACATTCCCATCATCGAGATCCACGTCAAGGAAGGCGACCGGATCAACGCCGAGGATCCGCTGCTCGTCCTGGAATCCGACAAGGCGACGATGGAGATTCCGGCCCCCTTCGGCGGGACCGTCGGCAAGCTGCTGGTCAAGGTCGGCGACCGGGTCAGCCAGGGCGCGCCGGTTCTGGAGCTGACGGCGGGCGACGGCGGGCTGTCGCAACCGAACACCCTGCTCAGCCAGCAAGAGCCGCACCCGGCGGCCCTGCCCGCCCCGGTCGCGCCCGCCGCAGCGCTCCCGGATGGCCGCGCGCCGATCATCGATTTCGGGCAGGTCCACGCCAGCCCCGGCGTGCGCCGCGCCGCCCGTGAACTGGACGTCGATCTGACCAAGGTGAAGGGAACCGGCGAAAAGGGCCGGATCACCAAAGAGGATTTGACCGCCTTCCTGCGCGGCCCCGCCGCCGCCCCGGTCGCCGCCGCTCCGGCGGGCGGCGCTGGGATTCCTGAGATCCCGGCGGTCGATTTCTCCAAATTCGGCCCCATCGAAACGCGCCCGCTGCCGCGCATCAAAAAACTGTCCGGGCCGCATCTGCACCGCGCCTGGCTCAACATCCCGCACGTCACCCACACCGACGAGGCGGACATCACCGATCTGGAGGCCTACCGCAAGGAGCTGGACGCGGCGGCCAAGGACAAGGGCTATCGCGTCACCCTGCTGGCCTTCCTCATCAAGGCGGCGGTGTCGGCGCTTAAAGCCTTCCCGGAGGTCAACAGCTCGCTGTCGCCGGAGAAAGACAGCTTGATCTTGAAGAATTACTACCATCTCGGCATCGCCGCCGACACGCCCGACGGGCTGGTCGTGCCGGTTCTGCGCGACGTGGACCGCAAGGGCATTGTGGAGCTGAGCCAGGAGCTGGCCAGCGCCTCCAAAAAGGCGCGGGACGGCAAGCTGACGCCCGCCGACATGCAGGGGGCGGGTTTCACCATCTCCAGCCTGGGCGGCATCGGCGGCACCAGCTTCACCCCCATCGTCAACGCGCCGGAGGTCGCCATCCTTGGGGTGGTCCGCTCCAAAATGGCGCCGGTGTGGAACGGCGAAAACTTTGTTCCGCGCCTGATGCTGCCGCTGTCGCTGTCCTACGACCACCGGGTGATCGACGGGGCGCTGGCCGCCCGCTTCACCCGGCATCTGGGTCACGTGTTGGAGGATGTGCGCCGTCTGCTGCACTGACCGGGCGGGCGCCGGACGCGGCGCCCCGTCCGCCCTTCATCGCGTTCCACCGTTTGCGGAGAATACCCCATGAGCATGATCGAGATTCGCGTCCCGGACATCGGCGATTACAAGGACGTGCCGATCATTGAGTTGCATGTGACGCCGGGCGCGACGCTCGCCGCCGAGGATCCGGTGGTGACGTTGGAATCCGACAAGGCCACGCTGGAGGTCCCCACCGACCGCGCCGGAACCGTCCATGAGGTGAAGGTCAAGGTCGGCGACCGCGTGTCGCAAGGCGACCTGCTGCTGGTGCTGAACAGCGGGGCCGCCGCCGCGCCGCAAGCCGCGCCACCCGCCGTCGCGGCTCCGGCGACCGTGGCCCCAACTCCCGCCCCGGCGCCCGACAACCAGCCCAAGGCCGACCGTCACGCCGAGCTGGTGGTGATCGGGGCCGGGCCGGGCGGCTACACGGCGGCTTTCCGCGCCGCCGATCTCGGCAAATCGGTGCTGCTGGTGGATCGTTGGCCGACGCTGGGCGGCGTTTGCCTGAACGTCGGCTGCATCCCGTCCAAGGCGTTGCTGCACGCGGCTAAGGTGATTGACGAGGCGGAGGACATGGCGGCGCACGGCGTCCGTTTTGGCGCGCCGACCATTGATCTCGACGCGCTGCGCGCCTGGAAGGACGGCGTGGTCAAGCGGCTGACCGGCGGTTTGGCCGGGCTGGCCAAGCAACGCAAGGTCGCCACCCTGACCGGAACCGCCCGCTTCGCCGGACCCAACCGGCTGGTGGTGACGGGGGCGGACGGATCCAGCCAAAGCGTCTCCTTCGATCAGGCGATCATCGCCGCCGGGTCGGAGCCGGTGACTCTGCCCTTCATCCCCCACGACGACCGGCGCGTCATCGACAGCACCGGCGCCTTGGCGCTCGACGGCGTGCCGGATCGGCTGCTGGTGATCGGCGGCGGCATCATCGGGCTGGAGATGGCCACGGTCTACCGCGCGTTGGGCGCGCGGGTGACGGTGGTCGAATGGATGGACCAGTTGATTCCCGGCGCCGACAAGGATCTGGTCACGCCGCTGACCAAGCGGATCCAGCGCCAGTATGAGGCGATCCACCTCAAAACCAAGGTCACGCGGGTGGACGCCGGGGCGGATGGCTTGACCGTCCATTTTGAAGGGCCGACGGGGGCGACGACCGACCGTTTCGACAAAATCCTGGTCGCCGTGGGCCGTCGTCCGAACGGTCGTTTGATCGGGGCCGAGTTGGCCGGGGTCGCGGTGGACGAGCGCGGCTTCATCCCGGTGGACAAGCGGATGCGGACCAACGTGCCGCACATCTTCGCCATCGGCGACGTCGTCGGCCAACCGATGCTGGCGCACAAGGCGGTGCACGAGGCCAAGGTGGCGGCGGAGGTGGCGGCGGGCCACGCCAGCGTCTTTGACGCCCGCGTCATCCCGTCGGTCGCCTACACCGATCCCGAAGTCGCCTGGGTCGGCCTGACCGAGACTGAGGCCAAGGCCAAGGGCTTGAAATACGGCAAGGGCGTTTTCCCCTGGGCCGCCAACGGTCGGTCGCTGTCGCTGGGCCGGGACGAGGGGTTGACCAAGGTTTTGTTCGACGAGGCGACGGGGCGTCTGATCGGCTGCGGCATCGTCGGCAGCAACGCCGGGGATCTGATCGCCGAAGCCGCGCTGGCCATCGAGATGGGGGCCGACGCCCACGACATCGGCCTGACCATTCACCCGCACCCGACCCTGTCCGAAACCGTCGGTCTGGCCGCCGAAGTGTTCGAGGGGTCGATCACCGACCTCTATCTGCCCAAACGCAAATAAGCCCCCGCCACACAGCACCGCCCCAGGGAGGCATTCGTGGACACTCATCTTGCCGACGAGCAACTGACGCAAAGCGCGCTCGACTATCACCGCTTTCCGGCGCCGGGAAAGATCGCGGTCACGCCGACCAAAAGCATGACCAACCAGCATGATTTGTCGCTCGCCTATTCGCCGGGCGTCGCCGCCCCCTGTCTGGCCATCCAGAAAGAACCGCTGGAGGCGCTGAACCTCACCGCGCGCGGCAATCTGGTGGCGGTCATCAGCAACGGCACCGCCGTTCTGGGGCTGGGCAACATCGGCCCGCTGGCCAGCAAACCAGTGATGGAGGGCAAGGGCTGCCTGTTCAAGAAATTCGCCGGAATCGACGTCTTCGACATCGAGATCGACGAAACCGACCCCGACAAGCTGGTGGAGATCATCGCCAGCCTGGAGCCGACCTTTGGCGGGATCAATCTGGAAGACATCAAATCCCCGGAATGCTTCGAGATCGAACGCCGTCTGCGGGACCGCATGACGATCCCCGTTTTCCACGACGACCAGCACGGCACCGCCATCGTCACCGCCGCCGCCATCCTCAACGGCTTGAAGGTGGTCGGTAAAGACATCGGCTCGGTGCGTCTGGCCTGTTCGGGGGCCGGGGCGGCGGCGCTGGCCTGCCTGGATCTGCTGGTCAGCCTTGGCCTGTCCAAACAGAACATCACCGTCGTCGACAGCAAGGGCGTGGTCTTCGAAGGCCGCACCGAGTACATGGACGACAACAAGGCGCGCTACGCCCGCCAGACCAACGCCCGCTCCCTGGCCGACGTCGTGCCGGGGGCCGACATCTTTCTCGGCCTGTCGGCGGGCGGCGTGCTGACGCCGGAGATGGTCAAGGATATGGCGGATCGCCCGCTGATCCTGGCGCTGGCCAACCCCACCCCGGAAATCCGCCCGGAGCTGGCCAAGGCCGTCCGCCCGGACGCCATCCTCGCCACCGGGCGGTCGGATTATCCCAATCAGGTCAACAACGTTCTGTGCTTCCCCTTCATCTTCCGGGGCGCGCTGGACGTCGGGGCCACCACCATCAACGAAGAGATGAAGCTGGCGGCGGTGCGCGCCATCGCCGCCATCGCCCACGCCGAACCGTCCGACGTGGTCGCCACCGCCTATGGGCGGCAAGAGCGCTTCGGCCCGGATTACCTGATTCCCAACCCCTTCGACCCCCGCCTCATCACCAGCGTGGCCCCCGCCGTGGCGGAAGCGGCCATGCGCTCGGGCGTCGCCGTCCGCCCCATCGCCGATTTCAAGGCCTACCGCGACCAGTTGGCCGGTTTCGTCTACCGCTCCGGCACGGTGATGCAGCCGGTTTTCGCCGCCGCCGCCGCCGCTGAAACCAAGCGCGTGGTCTACGCCGAGGGGGAGGACGACCGCGTCTTGCGGGCGGTTCAGGTCGTGGTGGACGAACGCTTGGCCCGCCCGATCCTGGTCGGGCGCGCCGCCGCGATCACCGACAAGATCGCCGCCCTTGGCCTGCATCTGGAAGCCGGGCGCGATTACGAGGTCGCCGGTCTGGACGATGATTCGGTGGTCGGCCCGGCGGCGGATCTTTATTACGAGCTGCGCCGCCGCCACGGGCTGGAACGGGCCTACGCCGCCACCGAAACGCGCGGCAACGCCACGCTGCTGGGCGCGGCGCTGGTCCGGCAGGGGCGGGCCGACGGTCTGCTTTGCGGCACCTCCGGCCCCTATGGCACGCATCTGAAAAACGTGTCCGACATCATCGGGCTGCGCGAGGGGGTGCGCGACTTTTCGGCGATGAATTTGCTGATGCTGCCGCGTCACACGCTGTTCATCTGCGACACCTACATCAACCCCGACCCGACCGCCGAGCAGATCGCCGAAATGACCGGGCTGGCCGCCGCCGAACTGCGGCGCTTCGGCCTGACGCCGAAGGTGGCGTTGCTGTCCCATTCCAACTTCGGCAGCGCCGACACCCATTCGGCGCGGAAGATGCGGGCCGCCCTGGCGCTCATCCAACGCCTGTCGCCCGATCTGGAGGTGGAGGGCGAGATGCACGGCGACGCCGCTCTGTCCAAGCTGATCCTCGACCGCGCCTTTCCAGGATCCCGCCTGACTGGGGAGGCCAATCTCCTGATTATGCCGAACCTGGACGCGGCGAACATCACCTTCAACGTGCTGAAGGCGGTGGCCGGGGACGGCGTGACGGTCGGCCCCATCCTGCTGGGCGCGGCGCAGCCCGCCCACATTCTGACGCCGACCAGCACGGTTCGCCGCATCGTCAACATGACCGCCCTGACGGCGGTCGATGCCCTGACGCAACCCGCCGCATCATCCCTCGCCCTTGCGGCTGAGTAGAAAGAGAGCGCGCCATGTCCGTTTCCAGCACGCCCGTCCGCACCCCCGCCGAGCACAAGAAGTTTTACCAACACCTGTATGTCCAGGTTCTCAGCGCCATCGTGGTCGGCGTCCTTGTCGGTCACTTCTTTCCCGATTTCGGGGCCAGCCTGAAATGGTTGGGCGACCTGTTCATCAAGACGATCAAGATGCTGATCGCCCCGATCATCTTCTGCACCGTCGTCCACGGCATCGCCAGCATGGAGGACATGAAGAAGGTCGGGCGCGTCGGGGTGAAGGCGCTGATCTATTTCGAGGTGATGACCACCCTGGCCCTGGTCGTCGGTCTGGCCGTGGTCAACATCTGGCGGCCCGGCGCCGGGATGAACATCGATCCCAACGCGCTCGACGCCAAATCCGTCGCCACCTTCACCGCCAAGGCCAAGGAACAGGGGGTGATCGACTACATCACCCACATCGTTCCCGACACCGTGGTCGGCGCCTTCGCCCAGGGTGAAATCCTTCAGGTGCTGTTCTTCTCGCTGCTGTTCGGCTTCGCGCTGTTCGCGCTGGGCGAGCGCGGCAAGCCGATGCTGGGCATCATCGACCAGGGCGCCCACGCCTTTTTCAAGGTGGTCGGCTTCGTCATGAAGGCGGCGCCCATCGGCGCCTTCGGCGCCATGGCCTTCACCATCGGCAAATACGGCGTCGGCACGCTGCTGTCGCTGGGCCAACTGATGGCGGCCTTCTACACGACCTGCCTGATCTTCATCTTCGTGGTTTTGGCCGCCGTCACCCGGCTGGCCGGATTCAGCATCATCAAGTTCATCGCCTACATCAAGGAAGAGCTGCTGATCGTCCTTGGCACCTCCTCCTCGGAATCGGTGCTGCCCCGGATGATGGCGAAGATGGAGATTCTCGGCTGCGAGAAGTCCGTCGTCGGGTTGGTGGTGCCGACCGGCTATTCCTTCAATCTGGATGGCACCTGCATCTATCTGACCATGGCGGCGCTGTTTCTGGCCCAGGCGACCGGCACGGATCTGACCTTCGTCCAGCAGCTTGGCATCGTCGGGGTGCTGCTGTTGACCTCCAAAGGGGCGGCGGGCGTGACCGGCAGCGGCTTCATCGTGCTGGCCGCCACGCTGGCCTCGGTCGGCACCATTCCGGTGGCGAGCATCGCCCTGATCCTGGGGGTGGACCGCTTCATGTCCGAAGCCCGCGCGCTGACCAACCTGATCGGCAACGGCGTCGCCACCGTCATCATCGCCAAGTGGGAGGGCGCGCTCGACACCGCCAAGCTGCACCGGCATCTGAATCAGGAAACCGAGGCGGAAGCCGACGATCCCGAATCCGTGCTGGTCAGCGAGGAGGAGGCCATGGGCATCGGCCTTGGCCCCGCCGCCGCCAAATCGGCCGGTTGAGGCTGATCGCCCAACAGACAGGCGCGGGTTTTGCGACGCTTTGCCCCCTCCCTATCCCTCCCCCGCCCTTGGCGGGAGAGGGAACTCCGCCGAACGCCGACAAGGCTCCAGGCCCCCTCTCCCGCTGAAAAGCGGGGGAGGGTTGGGGAGGGGGCAGGCGAGGCGGAACCCGGCCCGGTCCCCCATTCGCCATCTGACGGAGACGCCCCATCATGCCGCAAGATCCCGTCCCACCCGACAACGACCCGTCCACCCCGTCGCTGGTGGAGGGG
Source organism: Azospirillum cavernae (assembly GCF_003590795.1). Classification (GTDB taxonomy): domain Bacteria; phylum Pseudomonadota; class Alphaproteobacteria; order Azospirillales; family Azospirillaceae; genus Azospirillum; species Azospirillum cavernae. Next base: position 393,557 of record NZ_QYUL01000002.1, on the reverse strand, counting down.
CGCGACCCGTCCCGGCATCAGATCGTCATCGTCGGCGCCGGGGCGGGCGGGCTGGAGCTGGCCACCCGCCTTGGCGACCGCTATGGCCGTCGGGGGCGGGCGCAGGTGACGCTGATCGACCGCAGCCGCAGCCATGTCTGGAAACCCCTGTTGCACGAGGTGGCGGCGGGCAGCATGGATCTGCACCATCATGAGGTCGATTTGCTGGCGCAAGCCCATTGGCACGGCTTCCGCTTTCGCTACGGCGAGATGATCGGCCTCGACCGGACCGGCAAGAAGCTGCTGATCGCCCCGACCCATGACGAGGACGGCCAGCTCATCACGCCCCTGCGCTCCATCGGGTATGACACGCTGGTGATCGCGGTCGGCGCGCGCTCCAACGATTTCGGCACGCCGGGGGTGCGCGAGCACGCCTTCACGCTTGACACCGCCGCGCAGGCCGCGCGCTTCAACCGTCGTCTGGTCAACGCCTGCATCCGCGCCCACGCCCAGCCCGGCACGGTGCGGCCCGAACAGTTGCACGTCGTCATCATCGGCGGCGGGGCCACCGGGGTCGAGCTGGCGGCGGAACTCCAACGGACCACGCCCGCCGTGGTGTCTTACGGCCTCGACCGCATCAATCCGGGCAAGGACATCCACCTGACGGTGCTGGAGGCGGCGGATCGCCTGTTGCCCGTCCTGCCCGACCGGGTGTCGCGCTCGGCGGAGGAGCTGTTGCGCAGCCGGGGGGTGGAGGTCGTCACCGGCGCGCGGGTGGCGGCGGTCGAAAGCGGCGGCGTCCGGCTGACCGATGGCCGGTTCCTGGACAGCGAGCTGGTGGTCTGGGCGGCGGGGGTGAAGGCGCCGGAAGTGCTGGCGACCCTGGACGGGCTGAAAACCAACCCGATCAACCAGCTTCTCGTCGAACCGACGCTTCAGGTCGTCGGCGATCCCGACATTTTCGCGCTGGGCGACTGCGCGTCCTGCCATTGGCCGGAAACCGGCGGCACGGTGCCGCCGCGCGCGCAGGCGGCGCACCAGCAGGCGGCGCATCTGGTTCGGCAGATCAAGCGGCGCATCGCGGGCCAACCGCTGACCGCCTTCCGCTACCGCGATTTCGGATCGCTGGTCTCCCTGGGGGCCTACAGCACGGTCGGCAGCTTGATGGGCGGGCTGGTCGGCGGCAGTCTGGTGGTGCAGGGGTTGTTCGCCCGCCTGATGTATCTGTCGCTCTACAAGAAGCATGAGTTGGCGTTGCATGGCCCGATCAAGACCACGCTGGACACCCTGGCCCGCATGATCGTGCATCGCACCGAACCGCGCGTTAAGCTGCATTAGGATGAAGCGGGGAAGGCGACGAGCGTGATGCGGACTGGGTCCTTCGCCGTCCGGTTGTTTGTCGGGCTTGCGGCCCTGGTCCTGTTGGCGGTCGTCATGGCCGTCGGCGGCGGCTGGGCCGAACGCGCGGCCATGGCCGCCTGGGGGCAGCGCGTCCGTCATGTGTCGGAGCTGTATTCCGCCGGTCTGGAAAGCGCGCTGGCGAAATATGATTATGTGCCCAAGACCTTGGCCCTGCACCCCTCCGTCCTTGACGCGCTGCGCCATCCCGGCGACGGCGCGCGCGCGGCGACGGCCAACCAGTATCTGGAGCGGTTGAACGCCGAGGCCGGGGCAGGGGATCTCTATCTGCTTGATCCCTCGGGCCGGGTGCTGGCCGCCAGCAACTGGCGGGCGCCTTTGAGCTTTGTCGGCATGGATCTGTCCTACCGCCCCTATTTCCAGGACGCGGGGAGGCGGGGCGAGGGGCGTTTTTACGGCGTCGGCACCACCAACGGGCGGCCCGGCTATTATTTCGCGGTCGCCATCCGCGATGGCGATCAAGTGTTGGGCGTGGCGGCGGCCAAGGTGAGCCTGGAGCGGATCGAAGAGAGCTGGGCGCCCGGCGACGAGCGCGTGTTCGTCGCCGACGGGCTGGGCGTCGTCATCCTGACGTCCGTTCCCTCCTGGAAATTCGGCATGACTGCCGCCTTGTCCGAACCGATGTGGACGACGGCCAGCTTGACCCGCCAATATGGCGCGGTGACGCTGAAACCCCTGCCGGTCGAGGAGCGCGAGGATCGGGGGACGGCGCGCGGGTGGTGGCTCTGGCCGAAAACGACGCGCCCACCGTCGCCTATCTGGCCCACACCCGCCCCTTGCCCGGCACTGGCTGGCGCATGACGATCCTGTCGCCGCTCGATCCCTTTCGCCAAGCCGGGCGGGAGGCGGCGTTGGTCAGCGGTCTTGGCGGCGTCGTGCTTTTGCTGATTCTGCTGGCGCTGGCCCAGCGCCACGCCGCGTTCCGCCAGCAGATGGCGGCGAAGGCGGCCTTGCAACGGGCCAACGATGTTTTGGAGGAACGGGTGACGGCGCGCACCGCCGCGCTTTGCGCCGCGCAGGCGGAATTGATCCAGAAAGAAAAGCTGGCGGTCTTGGGGCAGATGGCCGCCGGCATCGTGCATGAACTCAACCAGCCCTTGGCCGCGCTGCGCATGATGATCGACAACGCCGCCGTCTTTTTGCGGCGGGAGCAGCCCGACGCGGTGCTGGAGAATCTCGCGTCGTCCACGCGGCTGGTGGACCGGATGGGCCGCATCACCGGGCCGTTGCGCTCCTTCGCCCATCGCTCGGGCGATCCGGTGCCCTGCCGGATTCAGAGCTGCGCCGCCAACGCCCTGTCCTTTCTGGACGAGCGGATACGGCGCGCGGGAGTTCGCGTGGACAAGGCCGGAATTCCCGACAGGCTGGCCGTCCCCGGCGATCCCGAACGGTTGGAGCAGGTGCTGTTGAACCTGTTCAGCAACGCGCTCGACGCGCTGGCCGAACGCGAGGCGCCCTGTTTGCGCGTGTCGGCGGCCCGCGTCGCGGATCGCGTGGTGATCGAGGTCCAGGACAACGGGCCGGGGATTCCCCCCGACGTGGCCGCACGCCTGTTCGAGCCGTTCTTCACCACCAAGCCGATTGGCCAGGGGCTGGGGTTGGGGCTGGTGATCTCCGCCGCCATCGTCGGCGAACTCGGCGGAACCCTGCGCCACCAGTCTGAAACGCCGGAGGATGGCGGGGGCTGCGTCTTCACGCTGGACCTGCCCGCCGCCGACCCGCTTCCGCTTCCCACCATCAAGGAACCGCAATGCCCCACAGCCTGACCGTCCTGCTGGTCGAGGATGATGCCGACGTTCTGGCCGGAGCCACCCAGGCGCTGCGGCTGGCCGGGTTGGAGGTGCGGGGCTTCATGTCCGCCGCCCCGGCGCTGGCCCTGATCCACGCGGATTTCCCCGGCATTCTGGTGACGGACGTCCGTTTGCCCGGCATGGACGGGTTGGAGCTGCTGCGCCGCGCCATCGCCGTGGATCCCGGTTGCCGGTGGTGCTGGTGACGGGGCATGGCGACGTGTCGATGGCGGTGGAGGCGATGCGCGGCGGGGCTTATGACTTCATTCAAAAGCCCTTCGCCTCCGACCGGCTGGTGGACGCCGCGCAGCGGGCGTTGGAGCGCCGCAGCCTGATGCTGGAGGTGGACACGCTGCGCCGCCGCTTGAGCGACCGCCAGGGCGTCGAGGCGCTGCTGCTTGGTCAGTCGCCCGCCATGGTGGCGGTGCGGGCGACCATCCTGCATGTGGCGGACACCGGCGCCGACGTGCTGATCCGGGGGGAAACCGGGACCGGCAAGGAGATGGTCGCGCGTTGCCTGCACCAATATTCCAACCGGCGCGACCGCAATTTCGTCGCGCTGAACTGCGGCGGCATGCCCGAAGCCTTGTTTGAAAGCGAGGTGTTCGGCCATGAATCCGGGGCCTTCACCGGGGCGATCCGCACGCGGGTCGGGCAGTTCGAATATTCCGACGGCGGCACCCTGTTCCTGGACGAAATCGAATCCATGCCGGTCGCGCTTCAGGTCAAGCTGTTGCGGGTGATTCAGGAGCGCTCGGTCCAGCGTCTGGGGGCCAACCGCCCGATTCCCATTGATTTGCGCGTCGTCGCCGCGACCAAGGAGGATTTGGTCGAGCTGAGCCGCAAGCAGCGCTTCCGCGAGGATCTCTATTACCGTCTGAACGTCGTCACCATCGACCTGCCGCCGCTGCGCGAACGGCGGGAGGACATTCCGATGCTGTTCGAGCATTTTGTCCTTCAGGCCGCCGCCCGCTATGGCCGCGACGCCCCCATCGCCACGCAGGGCCAGATGCTGCGCCTGATGGCGCACGCCTGGCCCGGCAACGTGCGGGAATTGCGCAACATCGCCGACCGCTTCGTCCTGCGCGTCCAGGGCGGCGTCATCGACCTGACCGCCAAACCCAGCGAGCAGGAACCGTCCCTGGCGGAGCAGTTGGAAAGCTTCGAGCGCTCGCTGATCGCCGAAACCATGCGGCTGACCGGCGGCGACGTCGGCGCGGCCAGCGAGGCGCTGAAGCTCCCGAAAAAGACGCTTTACGACCGCCTGCGCCGCCTGGGCCTGCCCATCGAGAGTTTTCGCTGAGGGGGCGTCAATCCTCCGACCCGTGACAACGCCCATCATGCCCATGGACATGATCGGGGTGCGGCAGTTCCAAGCCAAAGGTCGCGACAAGGTCGGCGACCTGCGCCGGGGTCAAACAGCGGGGGTTCATGCCGCGCAGCAGCAGATAGAGCTTGGCGGTTTCCTCCAACTCCTCCGTCGCGAAGACCGCGCCCTCCAGCGTGGTGGCGGCGACCACCGGCCCGTGGTTGGCCAGCAGAACGGAGGAGTAGCGCCCGGCCAACCCCCGGATGGCGTCGGCGACCGCCGGGTCGCCGGGGCGGTAGTAGGGGATCAACGCCGTCTGGCCCGCCCGCATCAGGCCGTAGGGCGTCATCGGCGGCAGAACCACGCGCGGGTCGATTTCCGGCAGCATGGTCACGGCGACCGCGTGGGTGGAGTGCAGATGGACGATGGCCTGGGTGCTGGACCGGGTGTCGTACAGCGCGCTGTGCAGCGGGATTTCCTTGGTCGGCGGGTCGCCGGACAGCAAACGGCCATTCCGATCCAGCCGGGCCAGCCGGGCCGGGTCGAGAAAACCCATCGACGCGTTGGTCGGCGTCACCAGCCACCCGCCATCGTCCAGGCGGATGGAGATGTTGCCCGACGATCCGGGGGTGAGGCCGCGCTCGAACAGGGACCGGCCATAGCGGCACATGTCCTCGCGCAGTTTGCTGTCGCTCATCGCTGCTTCCTTGCCTGTTGTCGGGCCAGCGGTCAGGCCGTGGCCCCCTCGATCAGTTCAAACCCGACGTCGACGGTTTGCGCGGGCGCGCCAGTCAGGGCGAGCCGCGCCGCCGTTTCGCCGATCAGCACGCGCGGCGTGCGGATCGTGGCGATGGGCTGCGGCGTCAGCCGGGCGACGTCCAAACCGTTGTAACCAAACAGCGCCAACCGCCCCGGAATGGCGATTCCCCGCGACAGGCACAGGAAATAGCCGCCGACCGCCATGTCGTCGTTGGAGAAATAGACGGCGTCCAGATCCGGGCGGCGGGCCAGCAACCGCTCCAGCCCATCCCGCCCAACCTCGACGGAGGAGGGGACCGGCGCGATCTCGCGGTCGATCAGACAGAGGCCGGATTGGGCCAAGGCGTCCTCGAACCCGGCGAGCCGCTTGGCGGCGCGGGTGTCGCGGCTCAGATCATGGCCGACATAGCCGATGCGCCGGTAGCCGCGCGCCAGCAGATGGCGGGCGCTGGCCCGTCCGGTTTCGGCGGTGGCGAAACCGACGACCAGATCAAGGCCGTTCCCGTCGATGTCCAGCATCTCCGCCACCCGCGCGCCGCCGCCCTTCAGCATGGCGCGGGCGCGTTCGGTGTGCTCCAGCCCGGCCAGCAGGATCGCCGCCGGACGCCAGGACAGCATCGAGGCGATCAATTCCTCCTCCCGCGCCGGGTCATAGTCGCTGACTCCGATCACCGATTGATGGCCGCTGTCGTCCAGCGCCTGACTGGCCCCGCGCAGCACGTCGGCGAAGACGATGTTGGAAAAGGACGGCACGATCACGCCGACCAGACGCGACCCCGCCGAGGCCAACGTCCCGGCGATCATGTTGGGGACGTAGCCCAGCCGGTTCACCGCGTCCATCACCCGGTCCCGCGTTTTGGCGGAAAAGGAGCCGTGGTTGCGCAGCACGCGCGACACGGTGCTTTCCCCCACCCCCGCCGCCGCCGCGACCTCCGCCAGCGTCACCGCCGCCGCTGATTTGGCACGTCCGTCCACCGTCGCATGTCCTTAAAAGCTTCAAAACTTTGGACATTCTCCGCCTTCCGCCGGTGCGCCGCAACAATTGTTGGCAGCGCCACCAAAATTGATTGGCAGCGCTGCCAATGAATGTTATGACCATTTGGCAGCGCTGCCAATTCAAATTTGACTCTGGCGGCGGCGAAAGGGCGACGCAACGCCCGCAGGAAAAACCCCTTGGAGGAAACGATGTCGCAGCAAGTGCTGGCGGCGGACGGCCCGGTTGAAGCCGTCGAGACGCGCGCCTACCGCAAGGTGTTCTGGCGGATCGTGCCGTTTTTGATGCTGTGCTATGTGGTCGCCTATCTCGACCGCGTGAATGTGGGCTTCGCCAAGCTCCAGATGTCGCAGGCGTTGGGCTTCAGCGAAACGGTGTTCGGGCTGGGGGCGGGGATCTTCTTCCTCGGCTATTTCCTGTTCGAGGTGCCGAGCAACCTGATTTTGCACCGGGTCGGCGCGCGGCTGTGGATCGCCCGCATCATGGTGACGTGGGGCGTCATTTCCGCCGCCTTCATGTTCGTGGATTCGGCGGAAATGTTCTACGCCCTGCGCTTCCTGCTGGGTTTGGCCGAGGCGGGCTTTTACCCCGGCGTGATTCTGTATCTGACGCAATGGTATCCGTCGAACCGTCGGGCCAAGATCATCGCGATCTTCATGTCGGCGATCCCGGTGTCGGGCATCTTCGGCAACCCGCTGTCGGGTTGGATCATGGACAGCTTCAACCAGAGCCATGGTCTGGCGGGCTGGCAATGGATGTTCCTGATCGAAGCGGTTCCCGCCCTGCTGATGGGCGTGGCCGTCTTCCTCCACCTCGACAACTCGATCAAGGATGCGGCGTGGCTGGAGGATGACGAAAAGGAGCTGCTCGCCCGCAACATCGAGGCGGACAGCCGGACCAAGCAAAGCCCGCAGACCACCGCCGCCACCTTCAAGGATGGCCGGGTGTGGCTGATGTGCCTGATCTACTTCACCTTCGTCATCGGTCAGTATGGCTTGACCTTCTGGATGCCGTCTCTGGTCAAGGCGACCGGCGTGGTCGGCAATTTCAACATCGGGCTTATCAGCGCCATCCCCTTCCTGTGCGCCGTGGTGGTCATGATCCTGTGCGGTCGCAGCGCCGACCGGATGCGCGAACGTCGTTGGCATCTGGTGGTTCCCGCTCTCTGCGGCGCGGTCGGCTTCATCGTTGCGGCGACGGCGACCAGCACGCCGCTCGCCATCGCCTGCCTGTCGGTGGCCGCCGCCGGCGTCATCACCTGCGCCCCGCTCTTCTGGTCCTTGCCCACCGCCTTTTTGACCGGAACCGGCGCGGCGGCGGGCATCGCCATCGTCAATTCGGTTGGCAATCTGGCGGGGTTCGCCGGTCCCTATCTGATTGGCGCGATTAAAGATTTCACCGGCAGCACCGCGTTTGGCATGTACGCGCTGGCCGCCGTGCTGGTGATCGGCGCGGGCGCCGTCCTGACCGTCCCGGCCAAGCTGGTCAATCGCTGAGGGTCCTCCCGCGCGCTGGTGCGCGAACCTTGGGCGGGACGCCGCGCCGCCGTGACATCGACCCGGCGTCCCGCCCCTTTTTTCGCGCGTCTGGCGCGGTTGCCATCCAACTGGAGTGTGAATGATGAGTGTTTCGTCCAACGCCGCGCCCGCCGGGGGCAAGGCCGCCGTCATCGGTTTGGGATCGATGGGGGTCGGCATGGCGCAATCGCTGCTGCGGGCTGGGTTCCGCGTCGTCGGCTGCGACGTGACCGCCGCGAATGTCGAGCGGCTGGTGGCTGAGGGCGGTCACGCCGCCGCCAGCCCGGCGGAGGCGGCGTGCGACGCCGACGTGGTGGTCTGCGTCGTCGTCAACGCCGACCAGACCGAAACCGTGCTGTTCGGCCCGGCGGGCGCGGCGGAGACGATGGCGGACGGCGCCGTTTTCCTGTCCTCGGCCACCATGGCGCCGGAGATCGCCCGCCGTCTGGCCGACCGGCTGGAAGCGACCGGGCGGCTCTATCTGGACGCGCCGATCAGCGGGGGCGCGGCGAAAGCGGCGCAGGGGCAATTGACCATCCTCGCCTCCGGCTCGCAGGCCGCCTTCGCCAAGGCGCGCCCGGCGCTCGACGCCATGGCGGGCAAGCTGTACGAGCTGGGCGAGTCGGCGGGGACCGGCGCCGCCTTCAAGATGGTCAACCAGCTTCTCGCCGGGGTCCACATCGCCGCCGCCTGCGAGGCGATGGCCTTCGCCGCCAAGCAGGGGTTGGATCTGGGCAAGGTTTATGAGGTCATCACCGCGTCGGCGGGCAATTCCTGGATGTTTGAGAATCGAGTGCCGCACATTCTGGCCGGGGATTACCGGCCCTTGAGCGCGGTGGAGATTTTCGTCAAGGATCTGGGCATCATCCAGGACATGGCGCGCAGCGCGCGCTATCCCGTTCCGGTGGCCGCCGCCGCGTTGCAGATGTATCTCGCCACGGCGGGGGCCGGGATGGGGCGGGACGATGATTCGTCGCTGGCCCGCATCTACGCCGCGCTGTCCGGCGCGGTTCTGCCCGACGCCGCCAAAACCAGCGCCCAAGACGCCGCCGTTTAAGACGCCGCCGTCTAAGACGCTGACGCCTGAGACCGCCGCCAAAGCCGACAAGAGGCCGTGACCGCCATGCCCATCTTCGCCGCCAACCTGACCATGATGTTCAATGAATGGTCGTTCCTGGACCGCTTCGACGCCGCCGCCGACGCCGGATTCCAGGCCGTGGAGTATCTGTTCCCCTACGACCATCCGCCCGACGCGGTCGCGGCGCGGTTGCGGCGCAACGGTTTGACCCAGGCGCTGTTCAACATGCCGCCCGGCGACTGGGCGGCGGGGGAACGCGGGCTGGCGGCCTTGCCGGAGCGGTTCGCCGAGGTTCAGGCCGGGGTTGAGACGGCGTTGCGCTACGCCGAGGCCACCGGCTGCCGCCGTCTGCATCTGATGGCGGGTTTGGCCGATCCGGCGGACCCGGCGGCGCGGGCCAGCTACCGCCGCGCCGTGATCCACGCGGCGGACGCGCTGGCCGAACGCGGCCTTGATCTGCTGCTGGAGCCGATCAACGGGCGCGACATGCCCGGCTATTTCCTGAACGATTTCGCCGCGACCGAACGGCTGATCGCCGACCTCGACCGCCCGAACGTCAAGCTTCAGTTCGACCTGTACCACCGGCAGATCCTGCATGGCGATTGCACGATGGCGCTGCGCCGTTTGCTGCCGATCACCGGCCACATCCAAATCGCGTCGGTCCCCTCGCGCCATGAACCGGCGGGGGAGGAGTTGAATTATCCCTTCCTGTTCGAGGAGCTGGATCGGCTGGGCTATGCGGGTTTCGTCGGCTGCGAATACCGCCCGCGCGCCGGAACCCTGGCCGGTCTGGGCTGGTTCACGCCCCAGCGCTCCACCGGCGCGGGGGAGTGACGGCGATGACCGTTGGAACAACCCTGGCGCTTGGCTGCGTCGCCGACGATTACACCGGCGCGTCCGACCTCGCCAACACCCTGACCCGCGCGGGTTTGCGCACCGTTCAGACCATCGGCGTGCCCGCCGACGGGTTGGAGCTGCCGGAGGTGGACGCGGTCGTCGTGTCGCTGAAAAGCCGCTCCATCGCGGCGGACGCGGCGGTGGCCATGGCGTTGGACGCCCAGCGTTGGCTGGCGGCGCGCGGCGCAGGCCACACGCTGTTCAAAATCTGCTCGACCTTCGATTCGACCGATCAGGGCAACATCGGTCCCGTCACCGACGCGCTGCGCGCCGCTTGCGGCGGCGGCCCGGTGTTGGTGACGCCCGCCTTCCCGGAAACCGGGCGCACCGTTTTCATGGGACATCTGTTCGTCGGCAGCCAACCGCTGCACGAAAGCCCGCTGAAGGATCACCCGCTGAACCCGATGCGCGATTCCAATCTGGTCCGCGTGCTGGCCCGCCAGTCGCAGGCCGGGGTCGGGTTGATCGACCGCATGACGGTGGCGCGCGGCGCCGACGCGGTGCGGGCGCGGCGGGACGAATTGGGCGCGACGGGGCAGGGCGCCGCCATCATCGACGCGGTGGCCGACGCCGATTTGGCGATCATCGGCGCGGTGGCGCTGGACGGGCCGCTGTCCACTGGCGCATCGGGGTTGGGGCTGGGCCTCGCCCGCGCGCTGGTCGCGTCGGGGCGCGTCCGTCCGGCGGAAAACGGCGTGGCGGACGTCGCCCGTCCGGTTGGCGGTCCGGCGGCGATCCTGGCGGGAAGCTGCTCCAAAGCCACGTTGGAGCAACTCGCCGCAGCGGAGGCGCTGTATCCGGTCCTGCGCCTGGACACCGACGCGCTGCTGGACAACCCCACCGCCGAAGTCGCCCGCGCGCTGGCCTTCGCCGACGCGCGTCTGAGCGCTGGGCCGGTCGTCATCGCATCCAGCGCCACGCCGGAGCGCGTCGCCGCGCTGCAAGCCCGCCATGGCCGGGAAGCGGTCGGCCACCGCGTCGAACAGGCGTTGGCGGACATCGCGGCGGGCCTGACCGAACGCGGCGTCCGGCGTCTGGTGGTGGCGGGCGGCGAGACGTCCGGCGCCGTGGTGGATCGGCTGGTCGTTCCGGCCTTCCTGGTCGGCCCGGAAATCGCCCCTGGCGTGCCGGTTCTGCGCGCCGCCGGTCTCGCTGGCGGGGACCGCTTGATGGCCCTGAAATCAGGCAATTTCGGCGGGCGGGATTTCTTCGCCAACGCGCTGGCGCTGATGGGATAGCCGAGGGGCGTCGTTCCCAAGGCGCGTGACACCAGACAGGCCGCCGGGCGCGCGACGCCCGGAGGCGAGGGATGCGAATCAGGACGATCCCCATCAATCGGCGTCAATAACACCAAATGTTATAAAATGGACAGTTTCTGTTGACATCAAGCCGTCTCGGATCCCACTCTGAAAGCGCCCATGGACGGTCTGCGGAGTGCGGATCGTTGATTCCATGGTGGTAAGCGCTGGGAGACGCGTCGCGATCATGTCGAACCGCAGAGCGGAGCGCGCCATTCTTTTGGCCGAGGTTCTGGCCAAACGTGGCGTGCTGCGTCTTCGCGAGGCGGCGGAGATGCTGAATGTGTCGGAAATGACCGTCCGGCGCGACATCGCGTCCGACCCTGACCGTTTTGCGTATCTGGGCGGTCACATCGTCAAAGCTGGCGACATTGGCGGCAGCCAGAATTATGAAATCGATCAAGAGGCGGGCAGCCATGCCGAGGCCAAGCTTCGCGCCTGCGCCAACGCAGGGCGGCTGATCGAACCGGACGACACGATTTTCATCGATTGCGGCACGACGCTGGTTCATCTCATCGACCAGATTCCCGATGATTTTTCCATCACGGCGATCTGCTATTCGATGAATGTGGCGGAACGCTTGATCCGCAAACCCAGCGTCCGCCTGATTCTGCTTGGCGGCCTCTATCACCCGGTGTCGGCCTCCTTTTCCGGCGGGGAGGCTGGCGAGACGCTCAGTCGCTTTGGCATCAACAAGGCGTTCCTGTCGGCGGGCGGCGTTGACGCCGCGCGCGGCGTCAGCTGTTCCAATTTTCACGAAGTGGCGATCAAGCAAAAGGCCATCGCCAGCGCGTTGGCCAGCTATCTTGTGGTCGACACCAGCAAGATCGGGCGTCTTCGCCCCGCTTTTTTTGCCCAACTCACCGATTTCCACGCCATCGTCACCGAAGAGGGCGTGCGCGCCACGCGGTGATCGCCTTCTGTGGCGTTTCCATCATGTCCTGACTGAATAAGCGGTTGCGCGGCTTGGCGACGTTTGCCGAGGCGCGCCTGCGCGCCGCCGGTCAGTAATGTTAAAATAATAACAAAAGTGACGTGCGAGCGCAAAATTCCTTGACGATCCTAACATTGTCCTTCAGTGTTCAATCTGTTCGTTGAACGAACGAAGCACCCAAAGACCCGACCAAGGCCAAGCGCGTGGGTTGGAGCGAGGCCCGCGCCGCGCGGCCTTGAGCGCCCTCCATGCCGTCCGGTGTTCGGCATCTCTTGTTTCGACGTCAGGAGGCGTCTCATGACTCATCTTGCGCTCGCTTCGGACGTTCGGTCCGGTGACGCCCATCCCGCGCGCAATGGCGGAATCCCGCTTGATTTGTCCTGGGTTCAGGATGTTCGGATCAATCTTTCGGCGGCGGAACGCCGCGTGGCCAGCCTGCCCGGACGCCGCTCCGTCAAGAAGGACGCGCAAGCGGCGTGGCTGTTGAAGGCCGTCACCTGCATGGATCTGACGACGCTGAACGGCGACGACACGGCGGAACGGGTCAAGCGGCTTTGCGCCAAGGCCCGTTCGCCGGTTCGTCCCGATGTGCTCGCCGCCCTTGGCATGGCCGAACGCGGCGTCACCACCGGCGCGGTCTGCGTCTACCACCGTTTTGTCGCGACGGCGGTGGACGCTCTGGCCGGAAGCGGCGTTCCCGTCGCCGCCGTGTCCACCGGCTTTCCCGCCGGTCTGGCGCCGCACGACGTCAAGCTGCGGGAGATTGAAGCGTCGGTGCGCGACGGCGCCGCCGAAATCGACATCGTCATCACCCGCGAACACGCGCTGACCGGCAATTGGACCGCGCTGTATCAGGAGATGCGCGATTTCCGCGCCGCTTGCGGCAACGCCCACGTCAAAGCGATTTTGGCGACGGGCGATCTCAAGACTCTGCGCAACGTCGTTCGCGCCTCGCTGGTTTGCATGATGGCCGGGGCCGACTTCATCAAGACCTCGACCGGCAAGGAGGGCGTCAACGCCACCCGTCTGGTGACGCTGGCGATGATCCGGGCCATCCGCGACTACCACGGCCGCACCGGCGCCATCGTCGGCTACAAGCCTGCCGGCGGCATTTCGACGGCCAAGGACATCCTCGACTATCAGATTTTGATGAAGGAGGAGCTGGGCCGCCCGTGGCTGGAGCCGACCCTGTTCCGCATCGGCGCGTCGAGCCTGCTCGCCGACATTGAACGGCAACTCGAACACCATGTGACAGGCCGCTATTCGGCCTTCAACCGTCACCCGATGAGCTGAGACCATGAACGTCGCACGGTATTTCGACGAAATGTCCTACGCCCCCGCCCCTGAATCCGACAGCGAGGCGCGCGCCTGGCTGAAACGTCACGCCGAGGGCTTTCATCACGTCATTGGCGGCGCGCTGGTTCCGCCGACCGACGGCGCCCGTTTCGACACCATCGCCCCCGCCACCGGCGAGGTTTTGGCGAGGATCGCCCAGGGCGACGCCGCCACCGTCGCCGCCGCCGTCGCCGCCGCGCGCAAGGCGCAAGCGCCCTGGGCCAAGCTGGGCGGCCATGGCCGCGCCCGCCATCTCTACGCGCTTGCCCGCGCGGTTCAGCGTCACGCCCGGCTGTTGGCCGTGGTGGAGGCGCTGGACAATGGCAAACCGATCCGCGAGACGCGCGACATCGACGTGCCGCTGGTCGCCCGCCATTTCTACCACCACGCCGGTTGGGCGCAGCTTCAGGAGCGCGAATTTCCCGACCATGGGCCGGTCGGCGTGATCGGCCAGATCATTCCGTGGAATTTTCCGCTGCTGATGCTGGCCTGGAAGATTGCCCCCGCCTTGGCGCTCGGCAACACGGTGGTGCTGAAACCGGCGGAGTTCACGTCTTTGACGGCGCTTCTCTTCGCGGAAATCGCCGCCGACGCCGGTTTGCCGCCGGGGGTTCTGAACATCGTGACGGGCGACGGCGCGACCGGCTCGGCGCTGGTCGCCCACCCCGATGTCGACAAGATCGCCTTCACCGGCTCGACCGAGGTCGGGCGGATGATCCGCGCCGCCACCGCCGGGTCGGGCAAGTCGCTGACGCTGGAGCTTGGCGGCAAATCGCCCTTCATCGTGTTCGACGACGCCGATCTCGACGGCGCGGTCGAGGGGGTGGTGGACGCCATTTGGTTCAACCAGGGGCAAGTCTGTTGCGCCGGGTCGCGGCTGCTGGTGCAAGAGAGCGTCGCCCCGGTCTTCCTCGACAAGCTGAAGCGGCGGATGGCGACGCTGCGGGTGGGCCATCCGCTCGACAAAACCATTGATCTCGGCGCCATCGTCGCCCCGGTCCAGTTGGAGCGGATTCAGCGGCTGGTGGCCATCGGGGTGGCCGAAGGCGCCACCTTGCACCAAGCCGATGTGGAGCTGCCGCAAACCGGCTGCTTTTATCCGCCGACCTTGTTGAGCGGGGTGCAGCCCAGCGCCACCGTCGCCTGTGAAGAGATCTTTGGCCCGGTGGTCGTGTCGATGACCTTCCGCACGCCCGACGAGGCCGTCGCGCTTGCCAACAACAGCCGCTATGGGCTGGCGGCCAGCGTGTGGAGCGAGACCATAGGCCTTGCGCTGGACATCGCGCCAAAGCTTCAGGTCGGCGTCGTGTGGATCAACGCCACCAATCTGTTCGACGCCGCCGTCGGGTTCGGCGGCTGCCGGGAATCGGGCTTTGGCCGGGAAGGCGGGCGCGAGGGCGTTCTGGAGTATCTCAAGCCGAAAGCCTGGACCGGACGCAAGCCGCGCGTGGTCGCCGCGCCGCCAACGGCGCGGCGCGTGGAGCAACGCTTCGCCACGCCGACGCTTGATCGCACCGCCAAGCTGTTCATTGGCGGCAAGCAGGCCCGACCGGACGGCAATCACTCCCGGCCCGTGCTGTCGCCCAAGGGCGTTCGGCTGGGCGAGGTCGGGGAAGGCAACCGCAAGGACATCCGCAACGCCGTGGCGGCGGCGCGCGCGGCGGACGGTTGGTCGCGGGCGACGGCGCACAACCGCGCTCAGATTCTCTATTATCTGGCGGAAAACCTGTCGGCCCGCGCCGACGAGTTCGCCGCCCGCATCGCCGCCATGACCGACGCCCCGCCCGCCAAGGCGCTGGCCGAGGTGGAGGCGGCGGTCGCCCGCCTGTTCAGCTATGGCGCGTGGGCCGACAAGTATGAAGGGACTGTTCACACGCCGCCCCTGCGCGGCGTCGCCCTGGCCCTGAACGAGCCGATTGGCGTCGTCGGCGTCGTCTGCCCCGACGAGGCGCCGCTGCTCGCCTTCATCAGTTTGGTCGCCCCGGCCATCGCCATGGGCAACCGCGTGGTCGTGGCGCCAAGCGAACGCCACCCGCTGGCCGCCACCGACTTTTATCAGGTGATGGAAACATCGGATCTGCCCGCCGGCGTGGTGAACATCGTCACCGGCGCGTCCGCCGATCTGGCGAAAACGCTGGCCGAGCATGACGACGTCGACGCGCTGTGGGTCTTCAACAGCGCGGAGGTTTCGGCGCTGGCCGAACGTCTGTCGGTCGGCAATCTGAAACGGACGCTGGTCGACAACGGGCTGCTGACCGATTGGCACGACCCGGCGGCGGCGGAAGGCCGGATTTTCCTGCCCCACGCCGTTCAGGTGAAGAATGTCTGGATTCCCTACGGCGAGTGAGCCGCCGAATCGCAACCGTTCCACGCCAAGACAGGAGGACACGCCTTGCTCAAGACCCTCGACCCGCTCCTGAACGCCGATGTGCTCTACGCCTTGAAGGCGATGGGGCATGGCGACCGGCTGGTGTTGTGCGACACCAATTTCCCGGCGGACTCCATCGCCCGGCAGACCGCGCTTGGCCGGTTGCTGCGCATCGACGGGGTGTCGGCGGCCCGCGCCGCCCGCGCCATCCTGTCGGTGATGCCGCTCGACAGCTTTGTCGATGACGCCGCCGCCCGGATGGAAATTGTCGGCAGCCCCGACGAATTGCCCCCGGTCCAGCAGGAGTTGCAACGCGAAATCGACCACGCCGAGGGCCGCTCCTGGCCGTTGGTCTCGGTCGAACGCATGGCCTTTTACGAGCAGGCCAAGCGCGCCTATTGCGTGATCGCGACCGGCGAGACGCGCTTTTACGGCTGCTTCCTGTTCACCAAGGGCGTCATCCCGCCGACGGCTGAGTGACGGACATGACGACCACGGACAACAGCGCGCGCATCGCCATTTTGGGCATTTTCGTCGCCGACGTCGCCTTTCTGGCCCCCCGGCTGCCCAAAATCGGCGAGACCATCGCCGGGTCGGGCTTCGCCATGGGGCCGGGCGGCAAGGGATCGAACCAAGCGGTCGCGGCGGCCCGCGCCGGTGGGGCGGTGACGTTCATCTCCAAGATCGGACGCGACACCTTCGGCGACATGGCCTTGGCCGCCTGGGCGCGGGAAGGCGTCACGGCGCGGGCGCCGCAATCGGCCACCGACCCCACCGGCGCCGCCTTCATCTATGTCAACGACCAGACCGGCGAGAACGCGGTCATCGTCTATCCCGGCGCGGCGGCCACCCTGTCGCCCGCCGATGTGGACGAGGCCGCCGCCGTGATCGAGGCCGCGCGGGTGTTCGTCACCCAGCTTGAGCAGCCGGTCGCCGCCGCGCGGCGCGGGTTGGAGATCGCCCGGCGGGCGGGCGTCACCACCATTTTCAACCCAGCCCCGGCGGAGCCGGTCCCCGAGGCGATCTATGGCCTGTGCGACTACATCGTGCCGAACGAGACCGAGGCGGCGGCGCTCACCGGCTTGCCGGTCGACACGCTCGACGACGCGCGACGGGTGGGCGACGCGCTGTTGGCACGCGGCGTGGGAACGGCGTTGATTACGTTGGGCGGACGCGGCGCGCTGTTTCACAACCGGGATCGGTCGATCCATCTGCCCGCGCTGTCCGCTGGAACGGTGATCGACACGACCGGGGCGGGCGACGCCTTTGTCGGCGGATTCGCCGCCGCTCTGGCGCGGGGCGAGGATCCGGTCGCGGCGGCGCGTTTTGGCGGCGCGGTCGCCGGAATTGCGGTCACGCGGCGCGGCACCGCCCCGGCGATGCCGACCCGCGCCGAGGTTGACGCCTTGTTGGCGAAGGCGTGACACGGCGATGCGCAACGACCCGATCAAGTATTTTTTCATCTGGCCCGCCCTGCTGGTGGTGCTGGGCGTGTCGATCTTTCCGCTGATCTACTCGCTGACCACGAGCTTCATGAGCTTCCGTTTGGTGCCGCCGACGCCGTCGCGCTTTGTCGGCATCGACAATTACACCAGCCTTTTGCAGAATCCGCGCTTCTGGAACGCGATTGGCACCACCAGTTTGATCGCCTTCCTGTCGGTCGCCTTGCAGTATGTCATCGGTTTCACCATGGCGCTGGCGCTCAACGCGCGGGTTCCCGGCGAAAAGCTGTTCCGGGTCGGCTTTCTGCTGCCGATGCTGATCGCCCCCGTCGCCGTCGCGCTGATCGCCCGCCAAATGTTCAACCCGACCATGGGGCCGCTCAACCATCTGATGACGCGTTTGGGCTTTCCCAATCTGCCTTATCTGACCGAAACCCCGTGGGCGTTGGGCGCGATCATCGCCGTCGAGGTTTGGCAATGGACGCCGTTCGTCGTGCTGATGCTGCTGGCCGGTCTGCAAACCCTGCCCCATGACGTGTATGAGGCGGCGGACATCGAAAACGCCACGCCATGGCAACAATTTTGGGGCATCACCTTTCCCATGATGCTGCCGGTGTCGGTCGCCGTGGTCTTCGTCCGCATCATCGAAAGCTACAAGATCATCGACACCGTGTTCGTCATGACCGGCGGCGGGCCGGGCGTGTCCACCGAAACCCTGACTTTGTTCGCCTATCAAGAGGGCTTCAAGAAGTTCAACCTGGGCTACACGTCGGCCCTGAGCTTCCTGTTCCTGATCGTCATCACCGTGATCGGCGTCGTCTATCTGGCCATCTTGAAACCCTATCTGGAGAAATACCGATGAGCGCCCGGGGTCTCAAGGGCGGCGGGCGGCTGCTCGCCTTCGCCGGTTGCCTGATCTGGTTCGTCCTGACCATGTTTCCGCTCTACTGGATCGTCATCACGTCCTTCAAAACGCCGGTGTCGGTGGTCGATGGCCCGACCTATCTGCCCTTCATTGATTTCGAGCCGACCTTGAACGCGTGGCGGGATCTGTTTTCCGGGAATCGCGGTCAATTCTCCTCGACCTTCCTGGCCTCCTCGCTGATTGGGGTGACGGCGGCGGTGATCGCCACGGCCATCGGCGCGATGGCGGCCTACGCGCTGGTTCGTTTCCCGTTCCGGGTTCGGCTGGGGTCGGCGATCCTCTTTTTCGTGGTCGCGTTGGGCGGGTATCTGGCGGGCACTCTTTGGTTTGGCTTGCCGCGCGCTCCGGCGATGCTCGACGCCTTCGCGGCGGCCCTGCTTTTGTCGGTGTTGGCCAACCGGCTGCCCTTGCCGGGTCCGGTGCTGGGCAACGACGACATCGTGTTCTGGTTCGTCAGCCAGCGCATGTTCCCGCCCATCGTCGCCGCCTTCGCCCTGTTCCTGATGTACACCGAGTTCGGGCGCATGGGGTTCAAGATGGTGGACACCTATCTCGGGCTGACGCTGGCCTATGTCGCCTTTTCGCTGCCGATCGTCGTTTGGCTGATGCGCGATTTCTTCGCCGCCTTGCCGATCGAGGTCGAGGAAGCGGCGATGGTCGACAATGTCCCCTCCTGGCGGATCTTCACCGACATCGTCGTTCCGATGACGATGCCGGGTTTGATCGCCACCTTCATGATCACCCTGGCTTTTGTTTGGAACGAGTTCCTGTTCGCCTTGTTCCTGACGACCTCCAAATGGCAGACGCTTCCCATTCTCGTCGCCGGTCAGAACAGCCAGCGCGGGGATGAATGGTGGGCGATTTCTGCGGCGGCCCTGATCGCGATCATCCCGATGATGGTCATGGCGGCTCTTCTCAGCAGGTTGATGCGGTCCGGCCTGTTGCTTGGCGCGATCAAATGACCGCTCCGTTCCAAAAAATCATCCATGGGAGTGAAACGATGAAATCCTGGCTTCTCGCGACGACCACCGCCGTCACGCTGTCCATCGCCGGTTCCGGCGCGGCCATTGCCGCGTGCAGCCCTGATTACTCCAAAGTCACGCTGACCGTCGCCGCCCAGACCGGCCCCTACATCGCCTCGGCCCTGAAGATGGCGGGCGACGAATGGACCAAGAAGACCTGCGGCAAGGTCAACGTCGTCGAATTCCCCTGGTCGGAGCTGTATCCCAAGATCGTCACGTCGCTGACCTCGGGGGAAGACGCCTTTGACGTGGTGTCCTTCGCCCCGGCCTGGACGCCGGATTTTGCCGACAGCCTGTCGGAAATGCCCGCCGCGATGCGCCAGGGAGCCGATTGGGACGACATCGCGCCGGTGTATCGCGAACGCTTGATGGTGTGGAACGGCAAGACCCTGTCGCAAAGCATGGACGGCGACGTCCACACCTACACCTACCGCATCGACCTGTTCGAGGATCCCAAGGAAAAGGACGCCTTCAAAGCCAAATACGGCTATGAGCTGGCCATTCCCAAGACTTGGAAAGAATACACGGACATCGCGGAATTCTTCACCCGCCCCGACAAAAATCTGTGGGGAACCGCCGAGGCGTTCCGCCGGGGCGGGCAACAATTCTGGTTCCTGTTCAGCCATGTCGCCGCCTACACCAACCATCCGAGCAACCCCGGCTCGATGTTCTTCGATCCCGACACGATGGCGGCGCAGGTCAACAATCCCGGCTGGGTGCGCGGCCTGGAAGAATACATCCGCGTCTCGAAGCTGGCCCCGCCCAACGCGCTGAACTTCTCCTTTGGCGAGGTCAACGCCGCCGTGGCCGGTGGGCAGGTGGCGGAATCCATCGGTTGGGGCGACACCGGCGTGATCGCCGCCGATCCCAAGCAGTCGAAGATCGCGGGCAAGGTCGGCTCGGCGATCCTGCCCGGCTCGAACGAGCTGTACAATTACAAGACCAAGCAGTGGGACAAATTCGCCGAGGTGGTCTATTCGCCCTTCATGGCCTTTGGCGGCTGGCAGACGGCGGTTCCGGCGACCTCGACGAAAAAGGACGCGGCCTGGAACTACATTCAGTTCGTGACCAGCCCGGCGGTGTCCGGTCTGGCCGCCATCACCGGCGGCACCGGCGTGAACCCCTACCGCGCCTCGCACACCAGCAATCTGGCGCTGTGGTCGAAGCTGTTCACCGACCGGGAGGCCAAGGAGTATCTTGGCGCGCAAGCGGCGTCGATCGCGGCCAAGAATGTGGCGCTCGACATGCGCCTTCCCGGCTATTTCTCCTACACCGAAGTGTTGGAGATCGAGTTGTCGAAGGCGCTCGCCGGGCAGGTCACGCCCAAACAGGCGTTGGATACGGTGGCGACGGAATGGAACCGCCTGACCGACGAGTTCGGGCGTGACAAGCAACGCGTCGCCTACCGCGCCGCCATGGGGTTGGCGGCGAAATAACCGGAGCGGGGATATCCGTTCACGCAAACCAAGGCCCGCAAGTTTCCGCCCCGACCGGCCTGGTCGGGGCGGAGGCCGCGAACAGAGAAGAAACCCGTCATGTCCCGAGTCAGTCTGAAGTCGATCACCAAGTCATTCGGCGACCACAGCGTGATCCCGCCGCTTGATCTTGAGATTTCCGATCGCGAGTTCGTCGTGCTGGTCGGCCCGTCGGGCTGCGGCAAGACGACGACGCTGCGCATGATCGCGGGTTTGGAGACGGCGACGTCGGGAACCATCATGATTGGCGACCGCGACGTGACCGACCAGCGCCCCGGCTTGCGCAACTGTTCGATGGTGTTCCAGAATTACGCGCTCTACCCGCACATGACCGTCGCCGAGAACATCGGCTATGGCATGAAGGTGCGCGGTCTTCCCAAGGAGGACATCGCCGCCGCCGTGACGGAGGCCGGGCGCATCCTGAATCTCGGCCCCTATCTGCACCGCAAACCGCGCGAATTGTCGGGCGGTCAGCGCCAGCGCGTGGCCATTGGCCGGGCCATCGTGCGCAAACCCGACGTCTTCCTGTTTGACGAACCGCTGTCCAATCTGGACGCCAAGCTGCGCATCGAAATGCGCACCGAAATCAAATCGCTGCACCGTCGGCTGGAAACCACCGTGGTGTACGTCACCCACGATCAGGTCGAGGCGATGACGATGGCCGACCGCGTGGTGGTGATGAACGCGGGCCGGATCGAACAGGCCGCCGACCCGATCACCCTCTATGAAGCGCCGCGCAACCTCTTCGTCGCCGCCTTCATCGGCTCTCCCAGCATGAATTTCCTGGACGGTCATTTGGCGACCGGCCCGGAAGGGCCGCTGTTCCGCGCCGCCGACGGCGTCGCCATCCCGACGCCCTTGCGATCCGAGACCACCAACGGACTGGCCGTCGTGCTCGGCATCCGTCCCGAACACACGGTCGCCGAGGGCCGCGACCTGCCGACCGTCACCTTGAAGGTGCGAGACGTCGAACCGCTGGGACCGCACACTTTGGTCATCGGAACGGTGGGCGGCGCGCCGTTCACCGCCCAGGTTCCGGCGCACGCGCGCATTGAACCCGACGACACCATCCGCGTGCCGATCAACACGGACAAGATGCATCTGTTCCGCAAGGACACCGGCGACGCCCTGTTGAACCAGGCCGGAGTGTTCGGCGGTTCCAACCCCTGACGCAGGGAGCCGCGACGAGCCAGACAAGCGACACAGTGTCTCCCAGAATTGGGGGGAGGCGCTGGATCGTTTTGCAGCCTGCCCAAGCGCCTCAACGCAACAGGCTGACGCGCTTGGGCAGGCCCCAGATTGGAAGCGGTCCTCAAAAAGCTATGCGGGCGCTGCGTCGATGCCTGAGGAATGGGCGTCGCAGGGTAAAATTTAACGGCCCCGGCGTCAGGAAATCAGAACAGCGTTGAACAGCCCGGAGTGGTTTGGTTGGCGAACGACGTCGTTCGTCGCGCGTTCGCATATGTTGGATGGCTCGTCGTGTGTGTCGATTTTTATGATGAGGCCCCTCCTTTGTGTACGACGTGCAACAAACATCTCTTTAAAATAGATTTTTTAAAACAACCTGATTCATTTAAGAACAAGTCGGCATAACTTCTTCCTTGAGGAGATTTTCTATGGGAGTAGATCTCGTGATTGCAATTCATCCATCCATGGAATGTCCTTTCAGGAGCAAACGCGATGTCTGCGACGACTGTTGTTGCCGTAAAGCTTCCGTCCAGTGGCGTTTCCACCCCGCAAAATCAGCTTCCCAATCTGGCGGTATACACAACTCAAGGTTATAATCTGAAGACTGGTGGCTTCGCCAGCGCGGCGGCCTTTGAACAGAGCTTCACCAACGGCAAGACCGCCCAATACACGGTGGATGGCAAGACCGGACCGTATGAAGTCCCCGATCAGATCTTCTATGATCCGTCCCACAACGGCACCTATCAGTCGGTGTCCTCGTCGATCATTCAAAATCAGGCTGACTACAGCAGCTACGTCGCCAATTCGGTGTCGTTGGGCGGCTCCTATGAAATCGCCTCGGTCCAGGCCAGCGCCTCCACCGTCTATTCCCAGAACATCGCGATTTCCAGCAGCCAAACCTATGGTTTGAATTTTGGCGGCGCGGTCGTCTTCTCCGTCGCCCGGAATCTGCCGACCAGCATCCCGGCCAGCGGTTATTTGACCACCGGCTTCGCCGCCGCACTGAACGCCCTGACTCCGTCAAGCAGTCAGGCGGAGTTCGCCGCGTTCTTTGACGAATACGGCACCCATTACCTGAAATCCGGCTGTTTTGGCGGCTCTTACCTGATGGTCAGCTCCATCGAAACCTCAGCCATCAGCACGATGACCTCCTCGCAGGTGTCCACCGCGCTGACCGCCGGGTTCAACGACGTGGTGGCCAGCGGGTCGCTGTCGGTCACGGCGCTGGATCAGACGGGCAGCGCGGTGTCCTCCTTCTCCAGTTCCAGCAGCTTCAGCTTCTTCACCATGGGTGGGCAGCCCGTCACCACCATCGACAGCTTCATCGGCGGAATCTCGTCGGATCCGGTGCTGTTGATGAACCCTTCGGTGGCGCCCAAGGCGGTGGTCGGCCCGATGACCGATCTGATGGCCGCCCCCGCTTCCGCCGCGATGGTCGCCGCTTATCAGCAGGCGTTGTCGCTTTACCTCAATCCGGCGCTGTCGGTGATCGGGCAGCCGACGACGGTGACGTCCGCCACGGTCGTCCAGGCGGAAACCGACGGTGTCCTGTCGGCCTTCGCCTATATGCTGAACAACGGCGACCGTGGGCAATTCACCCTGGCGACCGACAGCAGCCTCAACCCCACCACGATCCAGGCCATGGGGTCGATGCACCAATATTCAGGCAACGGCATCGTCGTGCCGTCGGGCAATGGCGTCACCCCGGTGCGCAAGGGCGATTGTTACAACGTCGTCTACACGCCGACGGCGGGCGAACCGCATTTCGCCGCCGCCTTCACTCCCTTCACCTTTCCGCCTGGGGTGGCGCTGGGCAGTTGGTCAACGCCGATCACCAGCACCGTGGCCAAAACCGTGACGGCGACGGCGGCGACCGATCTGTTCGTCTGCGTCACCCTTCAGGAACAGAATGACGGCGACCGTGGCTATGTGACCGGCTCGATCAACGGGACGCAGGTCGCCGCCGCGTCGATGCATTGGTTCATGACCGACGACATCCACGTTCCCTACGCCAGCTTCATGATGCCGGTGCCGCAGGGGGCAAGCTACAGCGTCGATTACACCCCGACCGCGATCAACCCGCTGGTGACGATCACCACCATCCCGTTGCTGTCGCCGAACGGCCCTCTGTTGCAGGCGCCGGCGTCGCTCAGCGCCAACACCACCTACACCGCGTCGACCGACGGCTTTGTCATCAGCTTCCTCAACGCCGCCGGGCAGGATGGTTCGCGCGGCGTCATGCAGGGCTTTGCCGGCTCCGCCGCCGGTCAACCGGCCTCCACCATGGTGGCGAACAGCTCGGTCCACAGTTACAGCGCCGACGACGTTTATGTTCCCTACAACAGCTTCACCTTCCCGGTGGCGCGCGGCGCCGAATACACGGTGAGCTTCACCAACACAGCGGTCTCGACCGCATGCTCGGTCTTCTGGATCGGCTTGTCGGTTTGACGTGATGGGCGCGGCGCGTTGGCGAGGGGCCTTGTCCCCCGTCGGCGCGCCGCGTTGTTTCAGGACGCCAGTTTTTTCAACGCCTCAGCCAAGGACCCCGCCAGACGGTCTCCGTCGCACAGCGGTCCGGCGGCCATGCGGGCGCGCAGGCTGTTACGCAGCGCGGCCAGCCGCGTCGGATCTGTGGCCCAACCAACCGCCAGATCCACATAGGCGGCCTCGTCCGTCGCGACGCAGCCCTCGACACCAGCGACCTCCAGAAAGGCCAGGGAATGGCGGCTTGAGAAGGTTTCCCCCGGCAGCGTCACCACCGGCACGCCCATCCACAGGGTCTCCAGCGTCGTCGTGCTGCCGGAAAAGGGGAAGGGATCAAGCGCCACATCGACCGAGGCGCACCAGCCCATATGCTCCAGATTGGTGCTGGCCCCGATCATCGTCACCCGATTGACGTCGATTCCGGCCTTGGTCAACCGATCCCGCCACAGGGCGGCGGTGATTGGGCAAGACAGCGCCTTGGTTTTCATCAACAGACGGGAATCGGGCAACTGCGCCAGGATCGCCGCCCAGGCGCGCAGAACCTCGGGGTTCAGCTTGGTCAGAATGTTGAAGTATCCGAACGTGACCGGCGCGCCGGACAGGCAGGGCGGCGGCGTCACGTCGGGGGCGCCGTCGGGCGGGTCATAGGCGATGAAGGCGTCGGGCATGCGCAGGACGCGTTCGCGGTAATGAACCTCCGCCCCGTCGGGGACATGGTGGCGGTCGGCGATCAAGCCGTCCATCGCCGCCATGCCGGTGGTCGCCATATAGCCCGACCAAGCGACCTGAATCGGCGCCGGTTTGCGGGCGAAGACGCCGGGCCGCCCGCGCGCGTTGTGTCCGGCCAGATCAATCAACACATCGGGCCGGTCGGCGCGAATCCGCTCCGCCAGCTCCGCGTCGGACAAAGCGGCGACGGGCGTCCAGCGTTCGGCCACCGCGCGGAAGCGCGCGGTCAGATCGTCGGCCTCGGTCTGGTTGGCGTAGAGGAACAGGCGAATTCCGTGGGCGGGCAGGGCCTCCACCGCGCGGATGGCGAATTGACCGGCGGGGTGACGGCGGAAATCGCCGGACAGGATGCCGACGGTCAGCGGCGGCTCAGCCCCGTTGGCGGGGGTCTTCCGTTTGCCGGTGGGCTTCGGCCAGCCCGCGCGCAGCGGCGCGCCATGGGCGTCGTCCCAGGCGCGGTGCGCGGCCAGAACCCCGGCCAGCGTCACGCCGGGTTGGAAAAGCTGGAGATAGGCGAGGTTGGAGCGGACCTCCGCCAGATCCGGGCGCAGGATCAGGGCGCGCCGGTCGCCGCGTTCGGCGTCGTCGAGCAGACCTTGGGTCTGGCGGACCACGGCGAGGTTGGCCAGCGCCTCGGCCAGATCGGGGGCGAGGGCAAGGGCGATGCTGTAGGCGTCTCCGGCTTCGGCCAGCCGGTTGGCCCTGTGCAGCGCTTCGCCCAACCGCAGCCGGGCGTCGGCCAGATCGGGACAGGCGCGCGCCGCCCGGCGGGCCGCGCCGTCCGCCGCCGCCGCGTCGCCAGCGGCCAGAAACGCCGCCGCCCGGTTGGTCAGCGCCGTGGGGTGGTCCGGTCGCAGGGCCAGGGCGCGGGCCGACGCGGCGTTGGATTCGACCGCCTTGCCAAGCGACAGCAGCAGGGACCCCCGGTTGGCGTGCGCCTCGACAAAGCTCGGATCGTCGGCGATGGCGGCGCGAAACGCCTGGTCCGCTTCGTCCCGGCGTCCCAGCGCGGTCAGGGCGTTGCCCAGATTGAAGCGCGCCTTGGCGTAGCCGGGGCGGCGGGCGGCGGCCTGCCGGTAGGCGGTGACGGCCTCCTCCCGCCGTCCCAACGCGTCGAGCGCGTTGCCCAGATTGTAGAGCGCCTGGGCGAAATCGGGGCGCAGCCGGATGGCCTGCCGGTGGGCGGTCACCGCCTCGTCCAGTCGGCCCTGCGCCTTCAGGGCGCTGCCCAGATTGTCGTGATAATCGGGGGCGCGTCGGTTGCTTTGGATGGCGGCGCGGATCCAGCGTTCCGCCTCGGCGGGCTGTCCGGCCTGGAGATGGGCGACGCCAAGGAGATGGGCCGCGTCGGCGTGGTTGGGGACGGCGTCCAGCACCGCGCGGTAGCCCGCCGCCGCCTCGTTCAGCCGCCCGGCCTGATGGTGGGCGAGGGCCGCCGTCAACACGTCTTGAATCGTCGCCATGGGGGTCTGTCTAACCGCCTCGGTGGTTGCCGCGCCAGCGATTTCCGACGCGGATTTTTCAAAGGGCGTCGCTCGCATGGCGGTGTTTCAACGCGCCGCTGTTTCAACGCTTGACCCGGCGGGCGGAGACGGTCAGCTTGCCGCGCGTGCTGTATCTTTGGCTAGGCCCATGAACCGACTGCAACGGTATCTGTTTCGCAATCTGCTGATCGCCACGCTCTATTCCACCGCCGGTCTGACGCTGACGATCTGGTTGAGCCAGTCCTTGCGCCTGATCGAAATCGTGGTCAGCGCGGGCGCGCCGATGCAGATGTTCCTGTGGCTCCTGCTGCTGACCGTGCCGACCTTTCTTGGCGTTGTGTTGCCGTTGGCGCTGGTTGGCGCCATTTTGTTCACCTACAACCGGCTGACGACGGACAGCGAACTGGTGGTGATGCGGGCCGCCGGAGTCGGGCCGTTTTCCCTGTCGCAACCGGCGATCGTGCTGGCGTTGATCGTGGTGGGGACCGTCTACACGCTGAACGTCTGGGTGACGCCGTCGGCGCACCGTGAGCTGGTGCGGATGGAATACGCGGTGCGCAGCGACTATTCGCAATTGTTCCTGCGGGAGGGCGTGTTCAACGAGGTCGGCGAGCGGTTCAGCGTGTTTCTGCGCGAACGCGATTCCGATGGCAATCTGCACAAGGTGCTGATTCACGACGGGCGTGAGGAGAGCAAGCCCGTGACCGTGATGGGCGACCGCGCCGTGATGCTGACCGGGCCGGAGGGCGCCCGTTTCGTCGTCTTTGACGGCAACCGGCAGGAACTGGACCGCAAGACCGGGCGGCTGTCTCAGCTTTATTTTGAACGCTACGCCGTTGATTTGAAGGTGCTGACCCCCGCCGCCGAGGAGCGTTGGCCCGACGCGCGCGAACGCTCCACCGCCGAGTTGATGGAGCCAGGGGCCATCGCGCAGGACGACCGGATGCGGCGCGGCCTGATCGCCGAGCTGCACCACCGCTTCGCCTCGCCCTTGCTGGCGCTGGCTTACGCCGCCGTGGCGCTGGCGGCGCTGCTGTCGGGCGAGTTCAATCGCCGGGGCCAATCCATGCGCGTCACCATCGCCATTCTGCTGGTGATGGGGTTGCAGGCGGCGGCCCTGGGGTTGACCAGTCTGGCGGGAAAGATGACGGTCTTTGTTCCGTTGATGTATCTGCTGCCGCTCTTGGTCCTGCTGCCCGCCATCTGGGTGATGTCGCGCGGCCTTCATCTGAAGCCGGGCCGCCATGCGGCGGCGCCCCCGGTCGCGGAACCGGCGTCGTGACGCGAATCCTGTTCATCACCTCCAACCGTTTGGGGGATGCGGTTCTGTCCACCGGGCTGCTCGGGCACCTGATCGAGCGACACCCCGACGCGCGGGTGACGGTTGTTTGCGGCCCCCTTCCAGCGCCGCTGTTTCGCGCCGTTCCGGGGCTGGAGCGTCTGATTCCGCTGGCCAAGCAATCCTACGCCCGGCATTGGCTGCGTTTGTGGTTGGCCTGCGTCGGCGTGCGTTGGGATCTGGTGGTTGATCTGCGCAATTCAGCCGTTGGACGGTTGGTTTTTGCCGGTCAACGCGCCTTCCACAGCAAGGCGGCCCGGCCCATGCACAAGGTGGAGGAGATTGGGGCGGTTCTGGGGCTGTCCCCGCCGCCCGGCCCCCGCCTGTGGATTGACGCGCGGGCGGAGGCTGAGGCCGACGCCCTGCTTCCCTCGGGCGTCCCGCCGTTTTTGGCCATCGGGCCGACGGCCAACTGGTTGAGCAAGGAATGGCCGGTGGATCGCTTCGCCCGGCTGGCGCAGCGCTTGACCGGCCCGGACGGGCCGTTGCCCGGCGCGCGTGTGGCGGTGTTGGCCGCCGGGCCGGAGCGGGAACGCGCCCGCCCTCTGCTGGAGTCGTTGGGCGATCAAGCTATCGACCTGACCGGGCGCACCGATCCGTTGGCCGCCGCCGCCTGTTTGCGGCGGGCGGCGCTCTATGTCGGCAACGACAGCGGTTTGATGCACATCGCGGCGGCGGCGGGCGTGCCGACCGTCGGTCTGTTTGGTCCGGGCTTCCCTGAAATTTATGGGCCGTGGGGGCGTCATGCCCAGGCCGTCACCGGGTCGATTCCCCGTGATGAGTTGCTGCGCCGGGTGGCGGTGGACGCCAACGCTCCGGGTCTGATGGACGGTGTTTCGGAAGATCGGGTGGCCGAGGCGGCTCATCTTCTGTTGGATGGCGCGCACAAAACATAGTCAAGTTGTGGCAAATGCTTGCGAATTGGTGGAAATGGCCCCCTTGCGTTGACAAAACCGCGAGGATGATCGACACTTCGCAATGAAACGAACGCGGGCAGTCCGTCTGCGGTCGATTGGGTCTGTCACCCGAGGGTTTGGAATGAAGCCGACACCCACCTACGTCAACAAACCGACCTCGGACAATTCGCGCGACGTCGAGTCCTGGGCCTTGGCCGAAGCCGCCCGCCGCCTGATCTCGTCAAGCCACGCGAAGGATGAGGAGGCGTTTCAGGCCGCCTTGCAGCTTAACCAACGGCTTTGGACGATCTTCCAGGCCGCCTTGACCGAAGAGGATTGCGGCCACCCGCAAGAGGTGCGCACCAACCTCGCCGCCTTGTCGCTGCTGGTGGACCGTGAAACGACCGCGCGTCTGATCGACTTGGATTTCTCCAAGATCGAGACGCTGGTCAGCATCAACCGGACGGTCGCCAGCGGTTTGATGGCGCAAAATGATTTCATCGCCGCCCAAGCGGCCAAAGACGCGCCGGTCGCCGCCGCTCCGCTGCCGCCGGGCGTTGGCGGGGGTGGGGGCGTTCCGGGCTTGCGCCCCGCCGCCGGAATGCCGCGTCCGCCGGTCCCCGCCGCCGACGCCCCGGCGGTCAACCGCGAATCGCTGCGAATTTCGATCTGACCGGGTGGCGCTTCGCCGATTGTTTGGGTTCAAGAACCGGCGCGCCTTCAGGGCGACGCCGGTTTCTTTGTTTTCGGGCGTATCATCGCCAGCCCGGTTCGTGGTTCGGCATCGCCGTCCGTCCCACATTTGCCGCATGTCGAGGAACGGCTTGGCCTTGCTCCCGCCATAAGTGGACGATACCGTGCAGCCCCACGGTCGCAGATGGCGCAGCAAGGATTCATGCACGACATCGTCATTCAGGTTCTTGGAGTCGCCGGGCTTCTGGCTCTGGTCAGCTTCCTGCCGCCGCTGGCGGCGCGCTTCCAGGTTCCCTTCACCGTGCTGTTGGCGGCGGTCGGGGTGGCGTTGGGGGCGGTCATCCAGACCTTCGCCGGGATGCCGGGGGCCGGGCCGTTCCATGATTTTCTGAACTCGCTGGCCGAGTTGGACATCTCGTCCGAAGTGTTGCTGCATATTTTCTTGCCGGTGTTGTTGTTTGAAACCGCGCTGGCGGTGGACGTCCGGCGGTTGTTCGACGACATCGCGCCGATTTTGTTGATGGCGGTGGTCGCGGTGTTCGTCTGCACCTTCGCCGTCGGCTACGCGGTCAGCCTGTTCACCTCGCTGGGGCTGGTGTCTTGTCTGCTGCTGGGGGCCATCGTCGCCAGCACCGACCCGGCGGCGGTCATCGGCATTTTCCGCGATCTGGGCGCGCCGCGCCGCCTGACCACGCTGGTCGAGGGCGAAAGCCTGCTGAACGACGCGGCGGCCATCGCGTTGTTTACGCTGCTGCTGGGGATGCTGACGCGGAAGGCCGAAGGCGGCGCCATGATGGCGGCGTTGGAGTTTCTGCGTGATTTCGCGGGCGGGGTCATCGTCGGCTACATCTGTGGGCGGGTGGTCTGCATGCTGGTGGAGCCGGTGCGCAACCAGCCGATGGCGGAAATCACTCTGACCGTGGCCCAAACCTACCTCGCCTATGTGTTGGCCGAGCATTATGTCGGGGCGTCGGGCGTCGTCGCCGTCGTCACCTCGGCGCTGGTCATCAGTTCGGTCGGGCGGACGCGCATTTCCCCCACCACCTGGGGCGCCTTGGAGCATGTCTGGCGCCAGTTGGGTTTCTGGGCCAACTCCATGATCTTTCTGCTGACCGCCATCCTGGTGCCGCGCCTTCTGGCGCAGGCTGGGTTGGAGGAGGTCGGGTTGGTGCTGGTCGTCACCGTCGCCGCCTTCGCCGCGCGCGGGCTGGTGCTGTTCGGGTTGCTGCCGCTGTTTTCCTGGGCCGGGCTGTCGCAACGGGTCAGCCATTCCTACAAGGCGGTGATGCTGTGGGGGGGCTTGCGCGGGGCGGTGTCGCTGACGCTGGCGCTGGCCGTGACCGAGAATGTCCGGGTGCCGGAGCGGGTGCAGGGCTTCATCGCCGTGCTGGTGACGGGCTTCGTCTTCGTCACCCTGTTCATCAACGGGGCGACGCTGCGGCCCTTGATCCATCTGCTGAAGCTGGACCGCCTAAGCCCGGTGGAGCGCGCCATGCGCAACCGGGCGCTGGCGCTGTCGATGGACAACATCCGCGACCGGGTGAGCGCCGTCGCCCGCACTTATGAGGTGGACGCCGCCGTCACCGACGTGATGCTGACGCGCTACGCCGACCGTTTGAAGGCCATCGACCTGGAGCGGCAGAAGGAAGCGCCGCTGCGCGACGAGGACCGCGTCACCATCGGGCTGGTCATCCTGGTGAACCGGGAGGAGGAGCTGTATTACGCCCACTTCTCCGAAGGGGTGGTGTCGCGCGCGGTGATGGACATGCTGGCCGGGCGGTCCGGGCGGTTGCTGGACGCGGTGAAGACTCAAGGCCGCAACGGCTACCGCGCCTTTGAGGAGCCGTTCATCGCCTTTTCGGTGTGGATGCGCGGGGCGAGCTGGCTGCAACGGCGCTTTGGGATTCACGCCCCGTTGGCCCGCCGCCTGTCGATGCGGTTCGAGGTGCTGGTCGCCGTTCGCACCGTGCTGCGCGAATTGCTCGCTTTCACCCGCGACAAGCTGGCCCGCCTGCTGGGCGAGGATGTGGCGTTCGAGCTGGAAGGCATGCTGGTTGGCCGTCTGGGCATCGTCGAACAGGCGCTGTCGGCGATGAAGCTGCAATACCCCGATTACGCCATGGTCCTGCAAGGCCGCTACGTCGGCCGCGCCGCCTTGCGGCTGGAGCACGCCGATTACCGGGCCATGCGCGCCGAATCCATCATCAGCCAAGAGGTCTTGAGCGATCTGGAGCGGGAGTTGGACGTGCGCCGCCGGGCGTTGGAGCGGCTGCCCCAGTTGGACGTGCGGTTCGACGTGGCCGAGTTGATCCGCCGGGTGCCGCTGTTCGCCGGGCTGCCGGAGGAGCGGGTGTCCACCATCGCCACCCTGCTGCGCGCCCGTTTGGCCCTGCCGGGGGAAACCATCGTGCGGCGCGGCGAGCGGGGCGACGCGATGTTCTTCGTCGCATCCGGCGCGGTGGAGGTGCTGGTTCCCAATCTGGCGGAGCCGGTGAAGCTGGGCACCGGCGACTTTTTCGGCGAGATGGCGCTGTTGACCCGCCAGCGGCGCAATGCAGACGTGCGCGCTATGGGCTATTGCCAATTGCTGGTGCTGGATGAGAAGGATTTCCGCCGACTGGTGCAGAAGGATCCGAATCTCCGGTCCCATTTCCAGGCGGTCGCCGAGGCGCGCCGTCAACAACCGGCGCAACCAGCCCCGGCGGTCAGCTGACGACGGGACGCGAAAGCCGCCATGACCACGATGACGACCCAGGACAACCCCGGCTGGGTGCGTCTGGCCCCCGCCCTGTTCGTGCTGCTGTGGAGCACCGGCTTCATCGGCGCCAAATACGGGCTGCCCTACGCCGAACCGCTGACCTTCCTGCTGTGGCGTCTGGGGTTGGTCTCGCTGATTTTGGCCCTGGTGGCGCTGGCGACCCGCGCGCCCTGGCCGCAGGACTGGCGGGCGGTGGGCCGCATCGCGCTGGCCGGGCTGCTGGTCCATGGCGTGTATCTCAGCGGCGTGTTCCTGGCCATCGCCCACGGGCTTCCGGCGGGCGTCACCGCGCTGGTCGTCGGCATTCAGCCCTTGCTGATCGCCGCCCTGTCCGGCCCGCTGCTGGGCGAGCGCGTGACCGGGCGGCAATGGGCCGGGCTGCTGTTGGGGCTGGCTGGGGTCGGGCTGGTGGTGCGTGAGAAATTTTCCATCGACGCCGATCATCTGGTCGGCATGGGCTACGCCGTCATGGCCCTGATCGGCATCACCTTTGGCACGCTGTACCAGAAGCGGCACGGCGCGGCGATGGATCTGCGCAGCGGCACGGCGATCCAATACGCCGCCACCGCTCTGGCGCTGGCCGTGCTGGCGCCGCTGTGCGAGACCATGAAGGTCCAATGGACCGGCGAGTTCCTTTTCGCCCTGCTGTGGTTGGGCTTCGTTCTGTCGGTGGGCGCCATCTTCCTGCTGTTCGGCCTGATCCGCCGGGGGGCCGCCGCGCGGGTCGCCAGCCTGTTCTATCTGACCCCGCCGGTGACGGCGCTGGTCGCCTGGGCGATGTTCGACGAGCGGCTGGGGCTGGTCGCGCTGGCCGGAATGGCGGTCGCGGTGGCGGGCGTGGCGCTTGTCAATCGGGCGTAACGGCGGATTGCCAGACGGCGGCGCACGGATTATGCTTTGAGGATCGTGCAATCCGGGCGGGGCTTCGGCCTGTCCCGCCTGAGACGAACGGAACGAACCGCATGACCGCTCTAGACCTTTCCCTGGAAGACAGCCAGACGCTGCAAGCCATCGGCATTCTGGCCGACGTGTTGGACGGGGTGGATGGGCCGGGCGGCCTCGACACGGTTCTGGTGTCCAAGGCGTTGCGGCAGGTGATCGCCACCAAATCGCAACCGGCCTTCGAGTTCGCGTCCCGCGCCTTCAACACGTTGGATCCGGCGGTGCGCCGTCAGGTCGCCAGCACAGCCGACGTCGCCGCCCACAGCTCGGTCGAATTGCGGGCGCGGGTTGGCGGTTTCCTGTCCACCGCGCCGAAGAAGACGGTGACGCAGCAGGGGCCGGTGGTCAGCCAGCAACCCAGCCTCATCACAGCGCTCAATCTCCGCTCGCGCCGTCGCTCCACCCCGTAACGCTTCGCCGCGCGACGGGCAGGGTCAGCTTGGCTCGAAGAGTTCGATGTCGCGTTCGGCGTCCGGCTGCAAGGTTTCCAGCAGCGCGCAATCCCAATAGGGCCGTTGGCCGAAGCGTTGGACGAGGAAGTCCACGAAGACGCGCACCTTCGGCGACAAATGGCGGTTTTGCGGGTAGACCGCGTTGACGCTGGCCTCGGCGATCATGCAATCGCTCAGGAAGGGGCGCAAGGCGCCCGACGACAAGGCGTCACCACACAAGAAGGTCGGCGACAGCACGATTCCCACCCCGGCGATGGCGGCGTCGCGCAGCAGATCGCCGTTGTTGCCGCGCATCGGGCCGGACACCCGCACGCCGCGCACCTCGCCATCCACCTTGAAATGCCAGATCTCAGGGGTGGGCAGATTGGTGTAGATCAGGCAACGATGGTTGCTCAGATCCTCGGGCGTCTGCGGCGTGCCGTGCTGTTCCAGATAGGCCGGGCTGGCGCAGACCACGGCGCGGGCCGGGGCCAGCCGCCGGGCGATCAAGGAGCTGTCGCGCAGCCGACCGATGCGGATCGCCAGATCATACCCCTCGTCCACCAGATCGACGAAGCGGTCGTTCAGTTCCAGATCGACCTCGATCAACGGGTAGCGGTTGAGGAATTCGGCGACGGCGGGGGCCAGATGGCGCACGCCGAAGGACACCGGCGCGTTGACCCGCAACCGCCCGCGCGGCGCGGCGTGCAGGTCGGCGACCGCCTGCTCCGCCTCTTCCAGATCGGCGAGGATGCGGGAGCAACGTTCGTAATAGGCCTGTCCGACTTCCGTCAGGCTCAGCTTGCGGGTGGTGCGGTTGAGCAGCCGGGCGCCCAGCCGGTTTTCCAGCTCGCCAATGCGGCGGGACACCACGGATTTCGACAGATTCAGTCGATCCGCAGCGGCGGTGAAGCTTTTGGTGTCCACCACCTTGATGAAGGCGAGCATGTCGTCGAGTCGGTCCATGGCATTGTTCTACACCCAGAAACAATGATGTGCCAAGAACCTCCATTACCAGATCGTCTCCGGCGCACTATCTCTGTGGGACCGCGACCGCCGGAACGTGCATCGGCGGTGTTCGCGCCAACCATGGGGAGTGCTGACGATGGCCAAGGTTCTGGTGCTTTATTACAGCAGCTGGGGGCATGTTTCGACGATGGCGCAGGCGGTGGCCGAGGGCGCCCGCTCCGTCGCTGGAACCGAGGTGACGGTCAAGCGGGTTCCCGAATTGGTGCCGGAGGCCGCGCGGCAGAGCGCCCATTACAAGGATGAAAGCGACGTGCCCGTCGCCACGGTGGACGAGTTGGCGAGCTACGACGCCATCATCTTCGGCACGCCGACGCGCTTTGGCAACATGGCCTCGCAGATGAAGAACTTTCTGGATCAGACCGGCGGTCTGTGGATGAAAGGGTCGTTGGTCGGCAAGGTCGGCAGCGTCTTCACCTCGACCGGAACCCAGCATGGCGGGCAGGAAAGCACGATCCTCAGCACCCACATCGTGCTGTTGCACCAGGGCATGGTGATCGTCGGCCTGCCTTATGCCTTCCAGGGCCAGATGGGCGTGTCGGAGGTCATGGGCAATTCGCCCTACGGCGCCAGCACGATCGCTGGCGGCGACGGCTCGCGTCAGCCGAGCGCGGTGGAGTTGGACGGCGCCCGCTACCAGGGCCGCCATGTCGCTGAGATCACGAGCAAGCTGCACGGCTGACGCCGGGGTTTTTGGGTTACGGCGAGGGTTCGGGTTTGGCCTGGGGCGCGGTCGTCGCGTCCTGGGCCAACGCCTGTTTCAGCGCCGCGATGAACACGCGTAGCTTTGGCAGAATCAGCCGGGCGGGCGGGTAGACGGCCCAGATCGGCAACTCCTCCAACGTCGCGTCGCTCAGAACAACCGGGACCAGACGCCCGGCTCGCAAATCCTCCCGCGCGTTCCAGGTGGCCAGCAGGGTGATGCCCGCGCCGCCAAGACAGGCCTCGTGCAGCCCCTCGATGCTGCTGGCGGAGAAGCGGCCCTGCACGCGCACCCGACGCTCCCGCCCCTCCACTTGGAAGGGCCAGTGGGTGGCCCCGCTCAGCAGCAGGCAATCATGGTCGGCCAAATCCTCGATCCGGGTCGGCGCACCGCGTTCGGCGAGGTAGGCGGGGGCGGCGCACAGAACCCGTGGACCATCGGCCAGCCTTTGAGCGATCAGGCTGTTGTCGCGCAGATGGGCGATGCGGATGGCCAGATCGGCCCCGCTGGCCACCACATCGACCACCCGGTCGGTGAAATCCAGATCAATCCGCAAATCGGGATTCGCCCGCAGCAAGCTGGGCACGAGCGGCGCCACGATCTTCCGGCCAAAGGCGGTGGAGACCGACACCCGCAGCAGGCCCGACGCCCCCGCCGCCGCCGCGCGCAGATTGGCGCGGCCCGCCGCCTCGCTCTCCACCAGCGCCTGGGCGTAGGGCAGGAAGGCGTCCCCTTCCGGCGTCAAGGACAGGGAGCGGGTGGTGCGGTGCATCAGGGTGACGCCCAAATCACGCTCCAGCGCCGCCAAGCGGCGGGTGGCGATCATCGGGGTGATGCCCAGCCGCCGCGCCGCCGCCGACAGGCTGCCCGCCGCCGCCGCCGTCACCAGAACCGCCACCGCGTCCGTGTCCATTCCATCGCCTTTTGATAAACCGGCCTATCAAACACTCCATCTACAACGTTTTCCGATAAGCTGCCACAGTGCGCCAACGCTGTGTTCCTTCGAAAGGTCTGACCGATGACCCCGCCTCTGGCCGCCGCCCCATCCCAAGCTCCCTCGGCTGACGCGCAAGCTCCGCTGGGCCGTGGGTTGACCTTCGCCATGGCCGCCGCCTGCGGCGTCGCCGTGGCGAACATCTATTACAACCAACCGATGCTGGCGGAGATCCAGCGGAGTTTCGTGGGGCAGACGGCCACCGGCCTGATCCCGACCGCCACCCAGCTTGGCTACGCGGCGGGGCTGTTCCTGCTGGTGCCGTTGGGCGATCTGATGGACCGGCGGCGGTTGATCGTGGCGCAATTCCTGTGCATCGCGCTGGCGCTGGTTCTGGCCGCCTCCGCCCCGACCGCCGCGCTTTTGCTGCTGGCTTCGGTGCTGGTCGGGGCCAACGCGGCGGTGGCGCAGCAGATCGTTCCCTTCGCGGCGGCGCTGGCCAGCCCGGAGCGGCGGGGCGGGGTCATCGGCACGGTGATGGCGGGCCTGCTTTGCGGCATCCTGTTCAGCCGGACGCTGGCCGGTTTCGTCGCCACCCACGCCGGGTGGCGGGCGATGTTCTGGGTGGGCGTGCCGCTGGCGCTGCTTGGCGCCCTGTCGATGGCGCTCGCCCTGCCGCGCCACGCCGCCCCGGCCTCTGGCCTGCGCTATGGCGCGGCCTTGGCCTCGCTGCGGCATCTGTGGCGGGAGGAGCCGACCTTGCGCCGCGCCACCCTGACCCAATCAGCGCTGTTCGGCGGCTTTTCCGCCTTCTGGACCATTCTCGCTTTGCATCTGGAGGAACCGGCCTTCGGTTTGGGGGCCGACGCTGCTGGGCTGTTCGGGGTCGTCGGGGCCATCGGGGTGTTCGCCGCGCCCATCGCCGGACGTCTGGCCGACCGGCGCGGGCCGCATCTGGTCATTCTGTTGGGCGCGGCGCTGGTCCTGGCGTCCTGGTTGATCTTCGGTCTGTGGAACAGCCTCATCGGGTTGGTGGTTGGGGTGATCGTGCTGGATCTCGGCATGCAAAGCGCGCTGATTTCCAACCAGCACGTTGTTTACGCCCTGCGCCCGGAGGCGCGCAGCCGGTTGAACACGCTGTTCATGACCGGCATGTTCCTGGGCGGCGCCTTTGGTTCGGCGGGGGCGACCGTGGCCTGGAACAACGGCGGCTGGTGGGCGGTGAGCCTGTTCGGCGTCGCCCTGGCCGCCGTGGCGCTGGGCGCGCAAATCCTTGGCCATCGGGAACGGCGGGCGAAGAGCGATCTGGCCGCCGTGACGCGGTGATCCGGCGGGGTCAGCGTTTTCCCGGCTGATCGAACAGATAAGGCACGAAGCTGCGGTGATGCTCGTTCACCCGCAGCGCGCTGCCGATGGGGGGGAAGGCGCGTTGTTGGCAGTCGGTGCGTTCGCACAGGCGGCAGTTGACGCCGATGGGGACGGCGGCCTTCAGATCGGCGGTGTTGATGCCGGCGGCGTAGACCAGTTCCGACGCGTGGCTGGTCTCGCAGCCCAAGCCGACGGCGAATTGTCGGGAGGGCTTCAGATAGGCGCCGCCGCGCTTGGTCACGGTGCGGGCGATGCTGATGTAGGTGGTGTGGTCGGGCATTTCGGCGAACTGCACCAGGATCTTGCCGGGCTGGGCGAAAGCCTCGTGCACGTTCCACAGCGGGCAGGCGCCGCCGAAGCGGGCGAAGTGGAAGCGGGTCGCCGAATGGCGTTTGGTGATGTTCCCGGCCATGTCCACCCGGACAAAGTAAAAGGGCAGGCCGCGCGCGCCCGGCCGTTGCAGGGTGGAGAGCCGATGGCACACCTGCTCGAAACTGGCGGAAAAGCGGCTTTGCAACTGTTCGATGTCGTGGCGCAGGGCGCGGGCCTGGGCGGCGAAGGTGCGGTAGGGCATGACCAGCGCGCCCGCGAAGTAATTCGCCAGACCGACGCGGCAAACCGAGCGGGCGTCCTCGCTGGAGAATTTCGCCTGCTCGACCAGTTGGTCGATGACGTCGCCATAGCCCAGCAGGGCGATCTGGTTG
The DNA here is from genome assembly GCF_003590795.1 of Azospirillum cavernae. Lineage (GTDB taxonomy): Bacteria > Pseudomonadota > Alphaproteobacteria > Azospirillales > Azospirillaceae > Azospirillum > Azospirillum cavernae. Next base: position 355,337 of record NZ_QYUL01000002.1, on the reverse strand, counting down.
GCCATGTGAAAGGCCCGGCTTGGCCCGTTCAGCAGGGCGGACAGGCGCAGGGTGCCGGTTGAGGCGTCGTAGCTGCGCATGGCGGTGTCGCCCGCCTCGTCGGCGACGATCTTCACCCGCACGTCGTGGCGGCGTTTCAGATAGGCGGCGAGTTCGTTCAGCAGAAAGCCGGAGTGGATCTTCTCGTCGTTCCACAGCTTTTCCGCCGCCTCGTCCAGCGGGCCGATGTAGTTGTTGCAATAGTGGAAATAGTCCCGCACCTCCTCATAGGGGAATTGCGGCCCGGCGAAGCTGTCGCCCTGCTCCTGGTTCGACAGGCTGTCGGCCAGCGAATGCACCCGCTCGTGCAATTTTTGATAGGCTTGATGCAGGCTGAGCACCCGGCGGGCCAATTCAGGGCTGGATCCCACCGCGCTGCGCAGCTCCGCCGCCGTCAGCGGCGCCCCGGCGAACAGCGGGTCGGCCAGCGCCTCGCGCAAATCGGCGACAAGGCGGCTGTCCTCATCCTCCAGAAAGGCGGACAGCTCAACCTCGAACACGGCGGAGATTTTCATCAACACCGGCAGGGTTAACGGGCGCTGGTTGTTCTCCAACTGGTTGAGATAGCTGGGGGACAGATCCAGCGCCTTGGCCAGCGTCGCCTGGGTCAGCCCGCGCTGCTCGCGCAACCGGCGCAGCTTGTAGCCAAGGAATAATTTCTTTTGCATACGTGTGATTCCCCGGCCTTGGAAAACCGCCATTCTTCGCAAGTGTGGCAAAGTTAAAGCCTGCTTTGCAAAGACATTCGCAACTTCGCACGTTTTTGCGAAGAGCTTGTTTGAACCCATGCGAAGTTTGTGAATAATCCGCGTCGATCCGGTGAGGGAACGCGTCTGCCGCAACCGGGGCGGAAGATCAGGACGCGACGACAGGATTGGGAACGCCCGATGCAAGACATTCTGGCCAAGTTGGAGTCCATGCGCGCCGGCGCGCGGCTGGGCGGCGGTGAAAAGCGCGTCGCCGGTCAGCACGCCAAAGGCAAACTGACCGCGCGCGAACGCATCGACCTCTTCCTGGACGAAGGGTCGTTCGAGGAGTTCGACATGTTTGTCGAACACCGCTGCATCGACTTCGGCATGGAAAGCCAGAAGGTTCCCGGCGACGGCGTCGTCACCGGCCACGGCACGGTGAACGGTCGTTTGGTCTTTGTGTTCAGCCAGGATTTCACCGTGTTCGGCGGCTCGCTGTCCGAAGCCCACGCGGAGAAGATCTGCAAGATCATGGACCAGGCGCTGAAGGTCGGCGCGCCGGTCATCGGCCTGAATGATTCCGGCGGCGCGCGCATCCAAGAGGGCGTCGCCTCGCTCGGCGGCTACGCCGAGGTGTTCCAGCGCAACGTCGACGCCTCGGGCGTCATTCCGCAAATCTCCCTCATCATGGGGCCGTGCGCGGGCGGCGCGGTCTATTCCCCGGCCATGACCGACTTCATCTTCATGGTGAAGGACAGCTCCTACATGTTCGTCACCGGCCCCGACGTGGTGAAGACCGTCACCCACGAGGTCGTGACCGCCGAGGAGCTGGGCGGCGCCATCACCCACTCCACCAAGTCGGGCGTGGCCGATCTGGCCTTTGAAAACGACGTGGAGGCGCTGCTGCAACTGCGCCGCTTCGTCGATTTCCTGCCCTCCTCGAACCGCGAAAAGGCCCCGGTCCGGCCCTGCGCCGACCCGCTGGACCGCGAGGATTTCTCGCTCGACACGCTGGTGCCGGAGAACGCCAACAAGCCCTACGACATGAAGGAGTTGATCCTCAAGATCGTGGACGAGGGCGATTTCTTCGAGCTTCAGCCGGAATACGCCAAGAACATCCTGATCGGCTTTGGCCGGATGAACGGCTCGACGGTTGGCATCGTCGCCAACCAGCCGATGGTGCTGGCGGGCTGCCTGGACATCGACAGCTCCAAGAAGGCCGCGCGCTTCGTACGCTTCTGCGACGCCTTTGAAATTCCGATCCTGACCCTGGTGGATGTCCCCGGCTTCATGCCCGGCACCAGCCAGGAATACAACGGCATCATCAAGCATGGCGCCAAGCTGCTGTACGCGTACGCTGAAGCCACCGTGCCGAAGGTGACGGTCATCACCCGCAAGGCGTACGGCGGCGCGTACGACGTGATGTCGTCCAAGCATCTGCGCGGCGACATCAATTACGCGTGGCCGACGGCGGAAATCGCCGTCATGGGGTCGAAGGGCGCGGTCGAGATCATCTTTCGGGGCGACATCGGCGACGCTGAGAAGATCGACGCGCGCACCGAAGAGTACCGCCAGAAATTCGCCAACCCCTTCGTGGCGGCCTCGCGCGGCTACATCGACGACGTCATCATGCCGCACGGCACCCGCCGCCGCGTCGCCCGGGCGCTGTCCATGCTGAAAAACAAGCAGCTCCAGAACCCCTGGCGCAAGCACGACAACATTCCGCTGTGAGGGCTGGCCGCATGTTTGAGAAAATTCTCATCGCCAACCGTGGCGAAATCGCTTGCCGCGTCATCCGCACGGCGCGTCGTTTGGGCATCAAGACGGTGGCGGTCTATTCCGACGCCGACAAGAACGCCCTGCATGTCGAAATGGCCGACGAGGCCGTTCACATCGGCCCGCCCGCCTCGGCGCAAAGCTATCTGCTGATCGACAAGATCATCGACGCCTGCAAGAAGACCGGCGCGCAGGCCGTCCACCCCGGCTACGGCTTTCTGTCGGAAAAGCCCGGCTTCCAGGAGGCGCTCGCCGCCGCCGGGATCGCCTTCATCGGCCCGGACGCCCACGCCATGCGGGCGATGGGCGACAAGATCGAATCGAAGAAGCTGGCCAAGGCGGCGGGCGTCTCCACCGTTCCCGGCTATCTCGGCGTCATCGCGGATGACGAAGAGGCGGTGAAAATCGCCCGCGAGATCGGCTATCCGGTGATGATTAAGGCGTCGGCGGGCGGCGGCGGCAAGGGCATGCGCGTGGCCTGGAACGACGAGGAGGCGCGCGAGGGCTTCCGGTCGGCGACCAACGAGGCGCGCTCCAGCTTCGCCGACGACCGTGTGTTCGTCGAAAAATACATTCAGCAGCCGCGCCACATCGAAATTCAGCTTCTGTCGGACGGCCAAGGCACCTCGCTGTATCTGGGCGAGCGTGAATGCTCGATCCAGCGCCGTCACCAGAAGGTGATCGAAGAAGCCCCCAGCCCGTTCCTGGACGCCGCCACCCGCAAGGCGATGGGCGAACAGGCCGTCGCGCTGGCCGACGCCGTGCAATACAAATCGGCGGGCACCGTCGAATTCATCGTCGATGGCGACCGCAATTTCTACTTCCTGGAGATGAACACCCGTCTTCAGGTCGAACACCCGGTCACGGAACTCATCACCGGCTTTGATCTGGTCGAGCTGATGATCCGCGTCGCGGCGGGCGAGAAGCTGACGATCAAGCAGGAGGACGTCCGTCTGCATGGCTGGGCCATCGAGGCGCGCGTCTACGCGGAGGATCCCTTCCGCAACTTCCTGCCCTCGACCGGCCGTCTGTCGCATTACCGGCCGCCGTCGGACGACCCGCATGTGCGGGTGGACACCGGCGTGTTCGAGGGCGGCGAGATCTCGATGTTCTACGACCCGATGATCGCCAAGCTCTGCACCTGGGGTTCGACGCGCGACGCGGCGATTGGCCGGATGCGCGAGGCGCTCGACCAATATTACATCCGGGGCGTCAGCCACAACATCCCGTTCCTGGCCTCGCTGATGGCGAACCAGCGCTTCGTCGATGGCCGTCTGACCACCAACTTCATCGCCGAAGAATACCCGAACGGCTTCCACGCCTCCGATCTGCCGCCCGACGATCCGGCGGTGCTGGTGTCGGTCGCGGCGGTCATCCACCGCAGCCTGAACGACCGCGACATCCAGATCTCCGGCAAGATGGCGGGCAACACCGTCAAGGTGCGCGATGATTGGGTCGTGGTGCTCGACGGCTCGCCGCACCCGGTGCATCTGCACCCCGCCGACGGCAGCCCGCAGCGCGTCGGCTACACGGTGGACATCGCTGGCAAGCACCACACGGTGTGGAGCGATTGGCAGATCGGCGAGCCGCTGTTCCGTGGCACGGTGAACGGCGAGCATGTCTGCATCCAGGTTGACCGCGTCGGCGTCGGCTACCGCCTGCACCATTCCGGCGCGCAGGCGATGGTCAAGGTGCTGACGCCGAACGCCGCCCGTCTCGACGCGCTGATGCCGGTGAAGGCGCCGCCGGACATGTCGAAGTTCCTGCTGTCGCCGATGCCGGGCCTGCTGGTCTCGCTGGCGGTGACGGAAGGGCAGGAGATCAAGGCGGGCGAAGTGCTGGCCGTGGTCGAGGCGATGAAGATGGAAAACATCCTGCGGGCATCCCAGGATGGCACGGTCGCGAAAATCCACGCCGCCCCGGGCAGCAGCTTGGCGGTCGATCAAAAGATCGTGGAATTCGCGTAACTGGGGTTGGAAACGCCCTGCACCGACCCATCCCCCGCCGCCGCTCAGCAACGGCGGGGGATGGGTTTCAAAGACCGCCCACGCGCACAAGAAGCCACCAGGAGGCGTCGATGACCGAGTTCCCCAAGAAGAGCCTTGCCGATTGGGACAAGCTGGCCGCCAAGGATCTCGGCGCCGACGCCGACCTCTCCAAGCTGGTGTGGAAGACGCCGGAGGGGTTGGACGTCAAGGCGCTCTACACCGCCGCCGATCTGGAAGGGCTGGAACTCGACACGCTGCCGGGCTTCCCGCCCTTCACGCGCGGCCCGCGCGGCACGATGTACGCGGTGAAGCCCTGGACCATCCGCCAATACGCCGGTTTCTCGACCGCCGAGGCCAGCAACGCCTTTTACAAGGCGAACCTGAAGGCCGGGCAGATGGGCCTGTCGGTCGCCTTCGATCTGGCGACCCATCGCGGCTATGACAGCGATCACCCGCGCGTCGTCGGCGACGTCGGCAAGGCGGGCGTCGCCATCGACAGCGTCGAGGACATGAAGATCCTGTTCTCCGACATCCCGCTCGACAAGATGTCGGTGTCGATGACGATGAACGGCGCGGTTCTGCCGATCCTGGCCGGTTACATCGTCGCGGCGGAAGAGCAGGGCGTGTCCCAGGACAAGTTGAGCGGCACCATTCAGAACGACATTCTGAAGGAGTTCATGGTCCGCAACACCTACATCTACCCGCCCGAACCCTCGATGCGGATCATCGCCGACATCATCGAGTACACCTCGCAGCACATGCCGAAGTTCAACTCGATCTCGATTTCCGGCTATCACATGCAGGAAGCCGGGGCGACGGCGGTGCAGGAGCTGGCCTTCACCATCGCCGACGGTCTGGAATATGTCCGCGCCGCGATGTCAAAGGGTCTGCCGGTCGACAAATTCGCGCCGCGCCTGTCCTTCTTCTTCTCCATCGGCATGAATTTCTTCATGGAGATCGCCAAGCTGCGCGCCGCGCGCCTGCTGTGGTCCACCCTGATGCAGGAGAAATTCGCGCCGAAGGACGCCCGCTCGCTGGCGCTGCGCACCCATTGCCAGACCTCGGGCGTCAGCCTGACGGAGCAAGACCCCTACAACAACGTCATCCGCACCACCATCGAAGCGATGGCGGCGGTGCTGGGCGGCACGCAGTCGCTGCACACCAACGCCTTTGACGAGGCGCTGGGCCTGCCGACGCAGACCTCCGCCCGCATCGCCCGCAACACCCAATTGGTCATCGCCGAGGAAACCGGCGTGACCAAGGTGGTCGATCCGCTGGGCGGCTCCTTCTACGTCGAGAATCTGACCCACAGCCTCGCCAAGGCGGCGATGGAGCTGATTGACCGCGTGGAAGAGCTGGGCGGCATGACCAAGGCCGTGGAAAGCGGCATGCCCAAGCTGTTGATTGAGGAGGCCGCCGCCCGCCGTCAGGCCGCCATCGACCGGGGCGAAGAGGTGATCGTCGGCGTCAACAAATACCGCCCGGAAAACCCGGAGGGCGTGGACGTTCTCGACATCGACAACACCGCCGTCCGCGAATCGCAGATCACCCGCCTGAAGACCATCCGCGCCAGCCGCGACGAGGCGGCGTGCCGCGCGGCGCTGGACGCGCTGACTCAAGCGGCGACGGACAAGTCGGGCAATCTGCTGGCCTTGGCGGTGGTCGCCACCCGCGCCCGCGCCACCGTCGGCGAAATCTCCGACGCGCTGGAAAAGGCCTTCACCCGTCACGTCGCGGTCATCCGCTCGGTGTCGGGCGTCTATGGCTCGGCCTATGAGGGCGACGCCGGGTTCAAGAAGATCCAGGAGGACGTCGCCGCCTTCGCCGCCGAGGAAGGCCGCCGTCCGCGCATCCTGGTGGTCAAGATGGGCCAGGACGGCCATGACCGTGGGGCCAAGGTGATCGCCACCAGCTTCGCCGACATCGGCTTTGACGTGGACATCGGCCCGCTGTTCCAAACCCCGGACGAGGCGGCGCGCCAAGCCGTGGAAAACGACGTGCACGTCATCGGCGTGTCGAGCCAAGCCGCCGGTCACAAGACGCTGGTGCCGCAACTGGTCGAGGAGCTGCGCCGCCAGGGCGCGGGCGACATTCTGGTGGTGTGCGGCGGCGTGATCCCGCCGCAGGATTACGATTACCTCTACAAGGCGGGCGCGGCGGCCATCTACGGGCCGGGCACCAACATCCCCAAGGCGGCGGCGGAAATTCTGGCGATTCTGAGCAAGAAGAAGGCGGCGGCGTAACGCTCCGCCTGCGCCTCCGCCCCCCGCGTCTCTGGACGGCGTTCGGCTCATGGGTCATACTCGGCATGTCAAGGTGCAGGAGATGACCGTCATGAGCCGCTTCGCCGTTCACCGCGCCGTGGTCGAAGAGAGCGCGGCCAAGACTTCGCGCGAAAAACCCCGCGCGACCGAAGCCGAGATCCAGAAATGGGTCGAGGAGAATCGGGAAGCCTTCGCCGCTTATGACGCCTACATTGACGCCAATGGCCTGTTCAGCGACGAGCTACGGCTTTTTTGATGCGTTTCCTGGATGTGTGCCGCAATCCGGTTGCGGGAAGCCGACGCGATCACCCGGTTCCTTATTTGCTGATCGTTCAGGGCGACTATGTCGAGGTGAGCCGCTCCAAGTTGGTGGTTCCGTTGGTGCGGCAGGCAAAGGCGCCGAAGCCAATTCGGGACATCATGCCGGTCGTCACCGTGGCGGATGAAACGTTCGTCGCGATGACGCCTGAAATGGCGGCGGTCGCCGTGTCCGACATCGGGCCGGTGGTGGCGTCTTTGCTCACGGCCCGCGCGGAGATCCGCCGCGCCATCGACGTGCTGACGGGCGACTTTTGACCGTCGCCGCTGAAACTGACCTCTACGCCCCGGTGAAAGCCTTTCTCGAAGGGCAGGGCTACGCCGTGAAGGGCGAGGTCAAGGGCTGCGATCTGGTCGCCGTGCGCGGCGACGAGCCGCCGGTCATCGTCGAGTTGAAACGGCGCTTCACCCTGGATCTGGTGCTTCAGGGGGTGGACCGGCTGGCCGTGACCGATTTGGTTTATCTGGCGGTGCCGCAGCCGGGGCGGCGGGCGACCGGGGCCTCGCCGCTGGATTCGGGCGTCAAAAAGCTCTGCCGCCGTCTGGGCGTTGGGCTGATGATCGTCGATCCAGAGCTGGCCGAGGGGCATCGCGTCACCGTCCTGCTCGACCCCGTCCCCTATGTTCCGCGCAAGGACAAGAAACGAACCACCCGCTTGCTGGGCGAACACGCCCGCCGGGTCGGCGATCACAACCGGGGTGGCTCGACCCGCGTGCCCATCGTCACCGCCTATCGCCAGGACGCGTTGCGCTGCGCCCGGCTGTTGCGCGACGGGCCGCAGACGGTGGCGGCGTTGCGGGCCGCCGGAGCGCCGAAGGACGTCGGCGCTTTGTTGCAGCGCGACGTCTATGGCTGGTTCGAGCGGGTGGCGCGCGGAACCTACCGCCTGACCCCCGCCGGTTTTGCCGGGCTGGACGCTTTCGGTCCGGCGCTGAACGGGGCGTGACGCCCAGGCTGGGCGCGCCTATGATTGCGCCAACAAACCGATTTTTGACAAACGGGCGAGGGGACGCGCGCAATGCCGATGGCCGAGGTCACGGAGTTTCCGGTGCTGACCACCGACCGGCTCCTTTTGCGCGCGGTGACGCCGCAGGACGCCGAACCCTTTCGCGCGCTGCTGGCGACGCCGGGCGTCACGGAGTTTTCCAATTGGCCCGACGACCCGACGCCAGAGCAGGGCCGGGAGTTCGCCCAGATGATGGCGGGCGCCTTCCCCCATGGGCTTGGTTGCTCCTGGATCATTGAAGAACGCCAGACCGCCGCCTTCATCGGGGCCGTGCGCTTCAACTACTTCATGCGGGAGTGGAGTTGCGCGGGCGTCGGCTATGAGATTCACCCCGCTTTCTGGGGCCGGGGCGTGATGACGGAGGCGATGCGCGCCGTCGTCGTCTGCGGCCATGACCTGTTCGGCCTCCACCGCATGGAAGCGTGGACGCTGCTGGGCAACGGCGCGTCGGATCGGGTGCTGGAAAAGGTTGGCTTCCGGTACGAAGGAACGACGCGCGGGCGGGGCTGGTTCAAGAACGCCTATCACGACGCTCGTTGGTTCGGGCGCGTCCAGGGGGATCCAATCGGGCCGCCGCAGCCCGCCGTCGGTCTTTGACACTCTTGCGACAGGAGCCGCGCCCGTGTCCGATTACATCAGCAACCTCGTGATCTTTTTCGTCGTGGTCGATCCGCCGGGGCTGGTGCCGCTGTTCATCGCGCTGACGCGCGGGTTCGAGGCGCGGCAAAAGCGGATGATCGCCTATCGCGGCACGGCCATCGCCTTCGCCGTGCTCGTCTTCTTCGCCTATTTTGGCAAGCTGGTCCTGGAAACCCTGACCATCGAAATGCCCGCCTTCCGCATCGCCGGCGGCGCGCTGTTGTTCTGGATCGCCTTTGAAATGCTGTTCGGCAAACGCTCCGACCGTAAGGAGCGCGACACCGACGCGGCCTTGACCGACGAGGACGCCCACGACGTCGCCGTCTTTCCGCTGGCGGTGCCGTTGATCGCCGGGCCGGGGGCCATCACCTCGATCCTGCTGCTGATGGACCGTTCCGGCGGCTCGGTGGCCGGGCAACTCAGCGTGCTGGGGGCGGCGGCGACGGTGATCGGCGGGGTGACGCTGATTCTGCTGGGGGCCGACATGGTGCGCAAGATGCTGGGCCGCACGGTGATCCACACGGTCAGCCGGGTGCTGGGCATCGTGCTGGCGGCGCTGGCGGCGCAGACCATCCTGTCCGGCGTCACCAGCGTCTATCCGCCCCACTGACGCGCAAACGGTTGAGCCGACCCGCCCGCTTGTCCTACAAACAGCCCCCAACCGCGAACAAGGGGAGAGGCGCCATGGACACCGACATCAGCTTTGCCGAGGCGATGCTGCGCCGGGGCGCCGGGCTGTTGCAGGACGCGGCGGCGGATGCGGCCAGCGACGCGGCGACGCCGACCGACCCGCTGGCGTTCCTATCCCGCTTGCTGGCGACGGCGGCGGCGACCGACGCCCCGCTGGTGGTGCTCAGCGAGGGCGGCCACCCCGACCTGTTCGACGAGGCCGCGCGCCTGACCGCAGCGCCGCTGACCGCCCGCATCCACCCGCTGGGCCGTTTGCGGCAGACAGAACGCGCGACGATGTACGAGTTTGACGGCGGCGGCCCGTTGACCGGCAACCGCGTCGTCGCCGCGTTGCTGCGGCCGGAGGATCGCGCCGATCTGCTCGATGTTTATGTGGCGATTGGTCGTCTGCGCGGCGGCGCGGCGCAACTGACCGTCGCCCCGGCCTTGCTGCGTTTCGACGCGGCGGCGCTGGCGCAAACCTTGTCCCTGATTGGCGAGGCGGCGACGCGCAGCGTGAACGCGGCCACCGCCGCGCTGGCCCACGCCGCCGCTGTTCTGCCGCTGCCCGGCCATGAGGAGGGCGGCATGCCCGCCCCGCTGCTCGATCTTTATTGGCAGGCGTTGACCATGGCGGCGGCGCGCGCGGATCGGAGCGGCCCGGATCGGAGCGACAAGGGCCGGGACGGCTTGGCGACGATGGAGCCGCTGGGAACCGCCTGACGGCGGCTATTCCGCCAGCCCGCAGCGCCGCCGCAGACGGTCGAGCACGCGCCCGAACAGCGCCGGGTCGTCGGTGGCGCGCGCCATCACCAGCCCGCCCTGGATGCCCGCCACCACCTCCTCGGCCACGCCCCGCGCCTCGTCCGGGTCCTGTCCGGCGCGGACCAGAGCGGCGGCCAGAGCATCGACCCAGCGCTGGAAATAGCCCTGGATCCGCGCGCTAAACGGGTCGCGGATGTCGCCCAGCGCGAAGACCCCGACCAGACACATCCGGCGGCCCGACCGGAAATAGCCGTCCACCGCCGTGAACATCGCGGCGATGGCCGCCGGCCCGTCGGGCGCGTCGGACAGCGGGGCGAACAGGTTGGTTTCAAACCACTCTTCGACGTTGGCGAGGACCGCCGCCGCCATCTCCTCCTTCCCGCCGGGGAAGAAATTATACAGGCTGCCCTTGCCAAGCCCGGTGGCCTTGGCGATCACGGCAAGGCTGGCCCCCTCGAAACCATGGGCGCGGAACAGCTCGCCCAGAACGGGCAGGACGTCGGCGCGTTCGGCGACGCTGCGGGCCATCAGGCGGGCTTCATCGGGTAGGGGGTCCTGGTCAGCCGGTGGTAAAGCACGGCGATCAACACCATGCTGACCGACCCGGCCAGCACCGGCGTCAGCAAATAGGAAAAACCGGGATCGGCGGCGAACACCACGATGGGATCGGCCCCGGCGGGCGGGTGGGTGACGCGGAACGCCGCCATCAGGGCGATGGCCAACCCAACGGCCAGCGCCACCGCCCACCACTCGTTCGGCAGAGCCAGACGCAGCGTCAAGGCGACCAGTGTGGACAGAAGATGCCCGCCGACGACGTGCATCGGCTGCGACAGCGGGCTGCCCGGTACGGAAAACAGCAGAACGCAACTGGCCCCGAAGGGCGCCATCAGCAAAGGCGTGCCCACCTGAAGGCTCAAGCCCCCGACCAGCCCGACGGCCAGAACAGCCCCCAGCCCGGCGAGCAGGCTGCGCGTCAGCGGCGTGGCGGGCAGATGGGGGGCGAGGTAACGGCGCATCTTTGTACCTTTCGTTCAAATTATGACCGAACGGTACAAAGATGCGCCGACATGGTCAAGCGCTCAGGCCGCAACCCCGCTTTCACGGCGGCGGATTTCGGCGACGACGGCCTCGGCCCCGTCGAGAGCCGACACAAGAGCCGTCGTCACGCCGCGCAACAACAGGCTGTGGCCGGGCGGAACCGGGATGGCGTCGCCGTCGGCGGGTCGCACCCGCGTGGTTCCGCTCAGCGCGTGGACCAGCACCACCTCGCCCGACGCGAGGCAGTCGCCGCCGCTCAGCAGCGTGACGGCCCCTGTGGCGTTGGCGCGGTCCAGCATCAGGTTGAAATCGCGGATCGGCCCGTCGAGCAGGGCGCAATCGACCGCCGCCTCGCCGGGGAAGGCGAAGGCCGGTTCCATCCGCCGACGCGCCACCGGGGCGCCGCCATTCACCGACAGGGTCATGCCGACCCCTTCGATCACGGCGATCAGCCGATCATAGCCGGTGAAGTTGGAAAAGGGGCCGGGCGCGGCGACGTCGGCGATGCTGACGCGCCACAGGAAACGCTCGGCGGTCAGCGCCTCGACGGCGATTTCGGTGGTCGTCCCCAGACCGTTTTTCCAGGGAACGCGGCGGCAATCGGCGGGGGTGAGCAGGGTGTAGGACGGCATGGGGGCGTCTCCGGCGGCGGGGCGGGAGACGCCTCATAGCATTGCCGACGCTCAGACGAACAGGCTGAAGCTGCCCATCAGCTTTTCGGTGCCGGTCTGGCCGGTGGTGATCGAATTCATCGAACTGATCGCCGTGTTCAAGCCGTCCAGCATGGCTTGCTGGCCGGTGGACAATTGATACGGGTTGTCGCCTTTGGCGGGCTGTTTGGCGACGGTGTCGTAATCCTGGCTGTAGCTGCCCATCACAAGCTGAAGCGCGTAGTTTTTCGGATCCTTGGCCGACTCGCCCTTGTCGCGGGTGATGCGCAGGGTGTAGTCGCCCTTGTCGAGGGTCAGATTGCCCTTTTCCAAGGATTTGAAGGAGTCGTACCGATCCCCGGCCTTGGGGTCGCTGTCGGCCAGAACGGTGCCCAGCCGGTTCATCAACTGGACATGCACCCCGTCGTCGCCGACATGGCCCAAGGTGGCTTCGCCCGCGCTGGTCGTCTTGAACTTGTAGAAATCAACGGTGTCGTTGGCGGCCAGCGTGCTGGCGACGTTCAGGCGGGTGGTGTTCTTGGCGAGAATGCCGATGTCGGTGGCGGCGCCCGAGTTGCTCAGCGTCGATTTCTTGACGGTCTTCTCGTAGGTCTTCACCTCCTCAGCGGAAGTGGTGGTTTGCGAGGCCTGAAGCGCCGACACCGCGTTGGCGATGGAGGCGTTGAGGCTCGACACCATGGAACTGACGCTTGAGACTGCATCGTCGGCCATGACCCGGCATCCTTTCCGTTCCGACGCGGCCCGCCGCCCCGTCCTGCACAGACATCCCTGTGTGAAGGGATACGGACGGGGGGCGCGGCTCCTGCGCGGACATCGGAATTTTTTTCGGACGTTTTTCCGGGCGGGCGTTGGCCGCCGTCATGCCGGGAAATCCCCGGTCAGGACGGCGTCGGGGCGTCCGCCTTGGCCGGTGTTGGGGCGGGGTTCGCCGCCGGGGCGGGTTCGCTGGCCGGAGGCTGGGGGGCTTGGGTGGGGCCGGTGACGACGTCGAAATCGAACATGACAACCTCATTCAATCAGGATGAGGCCGCCCCGGTGATCCGCTGTGGATCGGTCCTGTGATTTGGATTGGATGCCGCGCCGCCTGGGGACACGAAACACGAAAGCCGCCTCAAGGACTTGGGGCGGCTTCGGGATGGGCAACATGTGCGCGATCCTAGGCCGCCGGTGGAAACCAGCGGCCAAAATATCGGGACAAGCCCGACGGAGCGAGGAAAAGCGCGTGTTGCATAAGACGACCCTAACCCAAGCGCCCGCCGCTTGCCAAGCGAATCTTGAACGCAGGCTTGCGCAACCCGCGCCGCCGCGCCACCTTGCCGCACAGGCGCGCAAACGAACGGGGCGACGGCGATGACGGTTGGACGGGATGGGTTGAAGACGCGGATCGGGCAGGCGTTGGGCGACCACAAGGCCGATCTGGTCATCAAAAACACGCGCTTTCTCAACGTCGTGACCGGGGAAATCGCGCAGGGCGACATCGCGCTGTGCGGCGACGTCATCGTCGGCACCTATGAGTCTTATGATGGGGTGGAGGAGATCGACGGGCGCGGGCTGACCGTGGTTCCGGGCTTCATCGACACCCATCTGCATTGCGAATCGACCTGCGTCACCCCCAGCGAATTCGACCGCTGCGTTCTGCCGCGCGGCACCACCACGGCGATTTGCGACCCGCACGAGATCTGCAACGTGTTGGGCGAGCAGGGCTTGCGCTATTTCCTCGACAGCGCGGGCGGCACGGTGCTGGACCTGTTCGTGCAATTGTCCTCCTGCGTTCCGGCGACGGAGCTGGAAACCTCCGGAGCGCGGTTGGAGGCCCCCGATCTGGTCCGCCACATGAACCACCCCAAGGTGCTGGGGCTGGCCGAATTCATGAATTTCCCCGGCGTCTTCCACAAGGTGGACGGGGTGCTCGACAAGCTGGCGGCCTTTGACGGGCGGCACATCGACGGCCACGCCCCGCTCGTCACCGGCAAGGAGTTGAACGCCTATCTGTCCTGCGGCATCCGCAACTGCCACGAAACCACCAGCGCCGCCGAGGCGATGGAGAAGCTGCGCAAGGGCATGCAGGTGCTGATCCGCGACGGCTCGGTGTCGAAGGACGTTCACGCCCTGGCCTCGGTCATCACCCCGGAAACCTCGCCTTTTCTGGGCTTTTGCACCGACGACCGCAACCCGCTGGACATCGCCGAAGAAGGCCACATGGATCATCTGATCCGCAGCGCCATCAAGCTGGGCGCGCCGGTGGCCCATGTCTACCGCGCCGCCACCTGGTCGGCGGCGCGCGGTTTCCGCCTGTTCGACCGTGGGCTGGTGGCGCCGGGGCAACGGGCCGATCTGGTGCTGCTCGACGATCTGGAAGACTGCGCGGTCAACCGGGTGATCCGGGGCGGTCGGGTGGTGACGGCGGAAAGCTTCGCCAACCGCCCGGCGGTCGCGCCGGTCGGGCTGGATTCGGTGAAGCTCGATCCGGTCGAGCTTGGCGATTTCGCGGTTCCGGCGGGCGGATCGGTGCAGTCGGTCATCGGGCTGCTGCCCGGCAAGATCATCACCGAGCATCGCCGGATCGAGGTTCCTGTCGTCGATGGCCGGATGGTTGCCGATCCGGCGCGCGATCTGCTGAAAATCTGCGTGTTCGCCCGCCATGGCGTCAACCGCAACATCGGGCGCGGCTTCGTCCAGGGCTTCGGCATCGGCGCGGGGGCCTTGGCGTCGTCGGTTGGCCATGACAGCCACAACATTTGCGTCGTCGGCGCCAGCGACGCCGACATGACGGTCGCGGTGAACCGGCTGATCGAACTGCAAGGCGGCTTCGTCGCCGTGCGCGACGGGCGGGTGGTCGGCGAATTGGCCTTGCCGCTGGCCGGCCTGATGAGCCTGGAGCCGTTCGAGACGGTCGAGGTTCAATTGCGCGCCCTGCGCGCCGCCGTCCGCGCCATGGGTTGCCCGCTGGCTGAACCCTTCCTGCAACTGGCCTTCCTGCCGCTGCCGGTGATCCCGCATCTGAAGATCACCGACCGGGGCATGGTCGATGTGGACCGCTTCGAGCTGATCGCCGCGTGAACGGGCGTCTGTCTGTTTTTTAGGCGATTGATTGTGAAATGGGCGGACTTGCGCGGGTGTGGGATCCCGCGCCGGTCCGAACACCTCCAAGGCTCCAGGTCATCCGGCCCCGGCGACCGACGCGGAAGCCTTTGCCCGTGCGCCATGGCGCGGGCCGTGTCGCGGGCGCGGGACAAAAGACCGCATCCGGCGCGCGCAACCGGCTCTGGCACAGGCTTTGCCAAGTGGTGACGTATCTCTCCCACAACGCCGTCTCCGCATGACCCATCTGGCCCCTGTGCTCATCGAATCCTCCACCATTCTGCTGCCGGTCCGGCCTCCTGAAACCGTGTCGATGCGGACGCGGGACGGGGTGCGTTTGGACGCCGATCTCTATCGGCCCGACGCGGCGGGGGTTTGGCCGGTGCTGCTGCTGCGCGTCGCCTGCGGGCGGCGAACGGCGTTGACCAGCCATTACGCGCACCCGCGCTGGTACGCGGCGCGCGGCTATGTGGTGGTGGTGCAGGATGTGCGGGGCTGCGGCACCTCGGACGGGCGGTTCCGTCCCTTTGAGGCGGAGCGCGAGGACGGGGCCGACGCGGTCGCCTGGGCGGCGTCGCTGCCGGGATCCTCGGGCGTGGTCGGGCTGTATGGCTGCGGCTATGCCGGGATGGCGCAGTTGCTGACGCTGGCGGCGGCCCCGTCGGCTCTGCGCGCGGTCGCCCCGGCCTTCGCCGGGTGGGACGTCTTTTCCGATTGGGCGTATGAGGGCGGAGCCTTCCGTCTGGCCGACGCCATGGGCTGGGCCTTGCGCATGGCGGCGGATTCGGCGCGGCGGGTGGAGGATGGCGCGGCTCACCGCGCGCTGAGCGACGCGGCGCTGCGCCTGCCGCTGGATGATGAAATCCCCTCGCGCCCGCAGGCGCTGCGCGATTACGCCCGCTACGCCCCCCATTACGATGATTGGCTGACCATGCCGACGCCGGGACAAAGCTGGGACGCGCTGTCGCCGCGCGCCCTGCTGGCCGACATGCCGCCCGACGTCGCCATCATGCAGATTGGCGGCTGGTTCGATCCCCGGCTGGCCGGAACGCTGGACGCGCATGACGCGCTGGCGGGCCGCAGCCGCGCGCCGGTTCGGCTGGTGGTCGGCCCCTGGACGGCGGCGGGGCCGCAGGACGGCCCCTCGCTCGACAGTCTGCAACTCGCGTGGTTCGACCGTGTGCTGAAGGGGGAGGCGTCGCAGGCCGTCGAGCGCGGTCGCGCGGTGCGACTGCACGACGTCGAGGCCGGGCGTTGGCATGATTTGCCCGATCTTCCGGCGGCGACGACGGCCTTCTGGCTGTCCAGCGACGGCTTGGCGACCCGCCAAGGCGGACGGCTGTCGCCGGAGCCGGGGGAACTGGCGGAATTGGACGTGCTGGTCCATGACCCACGCGGCCCGGTCCCGGCGCTTGGCGGCCACGCCGTGCCGGACCCCGGACGCTTTGACCGGGCCAGCCTGGACCGGCGGCCCGACGTGGCGGTTTACACCAGCCTGCCGGTGAGCGAACCGTTGCGTCTCGCCGGGCGGGTGGCGTTGGATTTGTGGATTGAGGCCGACGCGCCGTCTTTCGACGTCAACGCCGTGCTGTCGGTGCTGCGCCCAGATGGCCGCGTGCTGCCGCTGACTCAAGGCCACGCGCGGGTGGAGCCGGGGGATCCGACGCGCCCCTTGACCATCGCCCTGCGCGGGGTGTGCGCGACGCTGGCGCCGGGGTCGGCCCTGCGCCTCAGTCTTGCCGGGGCTTGCTTCCCGGCTTATCCGATCAATCCGGGAACCGGGGCGGAGCCGGGGGAAACCCGGCGGGTGGACGCGCTGCCGATCACCCTGTTGATCCACAGCGGCCCCGACCGCCCGTCACGCCTGCGTCTGCCCTTGCCCTTGCCGTTGTCCCGCGACGGGGAGGATCACGCTTCGGCGTCGAAGGGGGGGATGATGGGATCGGCGGGTCCCTTCGCCGCCGCGACCAGACAAACATCCAGGCTCTGATCGAGAAAGCGCATCATCAGGTCGCGGAACGGCGTCTTGTCGCCGACCGCCCACGCCCGTTCGACCAGATCATTGTACAGCGCGCGATCCTCCGCCCGGACCACCACCGGGGGATAACCGGCGCGGTTCAGCAGCAGATTGCACAGCAGCAGGGCGGTGGCGCGGTTGCCGCTGTTGAAGGGGCGGAGGGCCATCAGGCGGTGATGCGCCTCGAACGCGGTGTCGGGGGCGGCCTCGGCCCGGCGCAGCCAGCCCGACAGCGCCGGCATCGACACGCGCAGTTTGGCTGAGTCGGGGGCGTTGCCGGTTTCGTCGTCCTTGGGCGGGGCGTTGCGGTATTTTCCAGCCTCGTCGTCGATGCCCTGGTGCAGCACGCCGTGGAAGGCGGCGATGGTCCGCTCGTTGACCACGCCCGCCGGTTCAAAGGACAGGCGGGCCATCAGTTCCAGCGCGGCGCGATGGTTGAGGGTGAAGCGCTGCTCCTCCACCGCCCGGTGCCGCAACAGGGTTCCCCGGTCCAGGATCGCCTTGATGTCGGCGCGGTTCAGCGGCACCCGCTCGATTCCCACCGCCGCGACGGTCAATTCCATCTCGAACCAGTCGGCCAGATCATGGACCGTGTCCTGCGGCAGCGGGCGGGCGCCGTCGAGCACTCGTTTCTTGTCCGCGATCTCATCATGCAGGGCCATGGGCCGATTCTCCGAAAAACACCAGACATCAACGGGAGAGGGGCCTTGCGGCGGGGGCTTGGCCCCGCGTGATGACCGGGATGACCACCCCCCTGCGGGGATTTGCCGCTTTGTCTTCGCACCGTTGCCGGTTTTAGGATCCCTGTCAAGACATCGACAATTTAGACTGTTCGGCCAGCCGTCGCCCCGGAAAACAGGGGCGCGCGCGGGGGGAGGATGGGGCCATGGATCACGTTGTCTGGGACGAAACGATGAGCGTCGGCGTCGCCGTGTTGGACGGGGAGCACCAGCATCTTCTCAAGCTGTTCAACGGTTTGCTGGAAAGCGGCATCACGCCGTCGAACCGCGAGGAATTGTCCGGTTTGCTCGCCAGCCTGAACGATTATGTCGCGGTCCATTTCGCGCGGGAGGAGGGGCTGATGGCGGGTGGCTCCTACCCCAATCTTGAGGAGCACATCGCCGCGCACCGCTATTTCGCCGCCGAAGTCGCCAAGCTGTGCGAAGAGTTCGATGGCGACGACACGACGATGCTGCGGATGGATTTGATCCTTTTGTTGAAGGACTGGTTTGTTGAACACATCCAGCAGACCGACGCGCTGTACAAGCCCTACATCAAGAACGCTTGAGCGGGCTTTTGAGGGAATCCTCAAGGGCGTTCCCGGCGGGGCGTTCCGCTCAATTCGGAGAGACTTTGTAGGAAACGCCGGTCTTGCGAGCGTCAAAACAGAGGCGTTGCTTTCCCATTGCTGTCCCAACGGGCGCTTTTCCAAAACACACCAGAGCGAACCCATTGAAAAACTGGTAGGCCTGGCCGGATTTGAACCGACGACAACACCGTTATGAGCGGGCAAGTTTTAGCTGAACAATGGCGGATTTCCTCGCTTTTTAACGTGCGCAATTGGCTTTCGGCGATGGCGGAAAACAAGGACTTTTTGTCGTCTGCTTTCCCATTGCTTTCCCATTGCTTTCCCAAACGGGGCAGGATCAACCTGCCCCGCTCCTCGATCACCCTTTGGTGACGACACCCACCAACCCTGCCACAGCGATGCCAGCGGTGATGATGGATTGCTGAAGCTCCGGCGCGATGTTGACGCCAAGCGCGGCGGCCAGCAGAGAAAGGCCGCGCCAAGTGGACGCTTCGGACAGACGGGAAATGAGATAGTTCATGATGCTATGCCCCTCCTTCGGGCATCAAAAAAGCCGCAGGCGGGATGCCAGCGGCTGGAAAACACGGGATGGTGATCGGGATCAGTTCGGTTGGATCAGGAAGGCGAATAGCGCCTATTGAAAAAGACCAAGGAGCTTCGCCGCTCCAACGCCCGCGCCACCGCCCAAAAGCGTCATGCCGCTCAAAACACCCATACCCCGATCCCGCAAGCGTCGAAGCTCGCCGGTTTCTTGGGCCAATTGACCCACCGCTTTTCGCAGTTCCACCAGCGATTCCCCCAACCCTTCGACCGTGGCCGCGAGCGAATGCAATTGGGCGGTCCCTTCATCGTATTTGACGAAAAGAGACCGGCATTGCTGCGCAACCTGATCTTGGCCAGCCTCCAACCGGCCAAGCGTCTGCGACAGTTCATCGATTCCCACAGTGGATCCTCCTATATGAAAGTGATAAGCGGTCTGGATTGTTGTCGCGGTCAGAATCGGACCACGTCCGCGTCCGGGACAGACCCATCCGCGCCAACCTTGGCCAGCTTTGCGGCGTTGGCGGCGGCGTTCTGTTGCCCCTCGTTGAACTGTTCGGCGTCCAGCGAACAGGTGTAGCCGCCTTTGTCCAGCTTGTGTTCCACCGACGTGACCCGCCAATCGGTCGGCACCCCCGGCCTGAAGCCGGACAGCGTGAGGCGCTGTTCCGCCATCATCCGGGGATTTCCGGGACCCGATCCATTGAAGCGGGCTTTCTCCCGGTCTTTCTCGTTCTTCTTCGTGCTGGCGTCCGCCGCCGCCTTTTCCGGGTTGCTGGACACGAATTTGACGTTCTCATAGGGCGGGTCTCCGACGGTGACGGCGTTCAGCGCCGCCGTGTCCTTGTCCCAATAGACGGCCTTGGTTCCGCCCTTTGACCCCGGTTTGTCCGCGCCGTCCTTGTCGGCCTCGCCCGCTTCCGACCGCGCCGAGTAGCTGTAGGTCCAAGACGTCAGGTCGCCCGGACGCAGCGTGACGCCGGGCAACGCCTTGCCGGTCACGGCCTTGGCTTGCCCCTTCGGCGCCAGCACCAGATACCCGTCCACAGGCTTGGCGACCGCGTCGTGGGCGGACGCCAGCCGCGTGAGGAAAGCCATGGAGCTTTCGTTGGTTTGATCCTCATGCCGCACCGGAACGGCGGCTAAGACCGGGTCGGCCTTCACGGTGAAGCCATGCTCTTTGGCGATGGCCTCGGCGATGGCCCCAAGCGTGGTGTCGTTCCAGGATTTGGACACGGGCGAACGGAAGCTGGTCTCCATCCCCGCAGCCTTGGCCCCGATTTCCAGCGTCGCCACCGGGCCGCTGTATTTGATCTCATCCACGGTGAAGGACCCCATCGACACCGCGCCGCCATCCTTGTAGCCGATGGCGAATTCCAGCTTGGTCCCAACGCTGGGCATCGCCAGATAGGAGCCGTCGCGGGGGCGGTCGTCCAACCGCAAGGTCAGACGATCCGATTTTGTTTCCGCCTCGTCCTTATAGGATATCGAAATCAACCGATCCGCGATGGCGGCGGTGATGTCCTTGCGGTCGGCGGTCAGCCGAAACACGGGAATCATGGCCTGTCACCCCCAGATGCGGACAAGGGTCTGGACGGTCGGCGACGGCAGGTCGGGCAAGAGAATCGTCCGACCTGCGGGCAGCAGCGGACCCGCGTCAGCCAACCCGTCGTTGGCCTGCAACACGGCCTCCATGGCTCCACCCACCGCGCCGTAATGTTTCCAGGCGATCCAATCGACGGTGTCGCCGTCGCGGGTGACATAACGCGCGGCCATCACGCGGCCCCCGCGTCTTGGCCGTATTCCTGAAGCTTGACGGTGAAATCAATCCGGCGCGGACGGCCATCCGCCAGGAACACCGATTGCGTTTCCGCCACGTCAAGAATGACGTAAGGCCCCCAGACTTTGCCGGTTCCGTCCACAAGGTCCTGCGGCTCGCCCTTGGCGGCCAACTCGCGCATTTTCAGAACCTGCCCCAAACCGCCCTTGAACGCGGTGTAGATGGTGCCTTCCAGTTCCACGGCGATCAGGTCCGGCCCGGTGAATTGCAGGGCTGGCGCCCGACCAATGCGGTCCTGCTTTTCCCAACGGAAGCCTTGGGTGCGTTGCAGCTTTTGATAGGCGGCGGTGCCGATTTCAAACCGGAAGTCGCCCAGCCCCATCATGATTCGGTCTGACATGGTGACGCCCCCTGTCGATGATGGGTTTTCCTTGCGCCTTTTTTGGTGGTAGGAGTCGAAAAGCACAATGATCGGGAGGACGCCGTGGAAAGAGAAAATCGTGTTTTTTCGGGTGTTACGCCATGATGGGCGCACGCATCGGTGTGGCGATGGTCGTCATGATCGCCGGAACCGCGTCGGCACAGGACATTCCGCGCTATGACGTGGCCAAACATTGCGGATCCGTTGCCGCTGCGGGTGGGGGCGCGCCGTCTGAAGTCATCCGCAACGGGTGCTTTCAAATGGAGCAATCGGCTTACAACGGTTTGAAGCCTTTGTGGGCCGGATTGCCGCAAGCCATGCGAAAACACTGCGACATGGTGGCAAGCGTTGGCGGCGGCGGCTCTTACTCCATTCTGCAAGGTTGCATCAATATGGAGCAATCGGCGAGCAGCCAAACTCCAGGGTTCAAGTATTAAGACGAATGCCATTGGCCTTCACCTTTCAATGATCGTACAGGGACGCCGCCGCGTCCGATTGCAGGGCTGAACGCCAGTCGGCCAAGGCCCGCTCCACCACGGCCTGCGCTTCGCGCTTGAACAGGTCCAGTTCCGCCACGCCGTTGACGGTGATCGACACCGTCACCGGCGCGCTGATCGTCGTGGTGGGGCTGGCCGACTTCACCAACCCCGGTTCCGGCGGCTTTGCCGGGGCCGGGGTCTGGGTCTGGGTGGGAGGCGACGGCTTCACGCCGGGCGACGGCGGGGGCGCGACGCCCGGTGACGCCGCCGCCTGGATCGCCGCCGCCGCCGCCGGGGTGGGGCGCGGGGACGGTATGGCCGCTGGGGCGGCGGCCACGACGGCGATGGTCGGCGACGGCTTCGGGACAGGCACGCGGCTTGCCGGGGATGGAATCGACGCCGGGGCGCTCGCCACGGCGGTGATCGCCGGTGACGGCGTCGGATCGGACAGGCGATTCGCTGGGGAGGGAATCGCCGCCGGAGCGGTCGCCACCGCCGTCACCCCAGACGGGCGAGCGCCCACCGGCTGAGGTGCCGCCTGAGGTGCCGCCTGAGGGGCCGTCTTGCCCCCGGTCGAACTGGCGGCGGAGGCGCTCAAATCACCTTTTGGCGCTGACAAGCCAAGCTTGTCTTTCGCCCAATCCGGCAACCAGCCCGTCAACTCCGCCATGGCGCCGGACACCCAACGGGTCAGAACCGCCCATTCGTCCTTGAACCCATCCAGAAAGCCGCGAACCCAGGCCGCGCCCAAGGCGTAAAGGTCAATCCCGGTGAAATAGGCGATCAGGTCGTTCACGGCCTGCGCCACCAACGAGACGGGGTTGAACCGGCTCAGTAGCGCGACGACGCCTTGGACAAACCCGTCGTTGAACGCGGCGCTGACGGGCGCCCAAAGCCCCGCGAACCACGCGGACACCCCGTCCCAATTCTGGTAAAGCAGCGCCGCGCCAGCCGCCAACACGGCCACGGCGGCGATGACAAGGCCGATGGGGCTTGCCGCCATCGCAAGGTTGAACGCCGCCATGACGCCATAACCGGCGCGCAACGCCGTCACAAAATTCCCGACGGCGGCGGCCAACGGCGCGAACAGCAGCAGCGCCATCCGCGCCGCCGTGACCGTCATGGCGAAATTCAGCCGCAAAAACGCCGACGCAAGAGACAAAACCCCGCCCGTAGCCAGAGCCGCCATGCTCATGCCGACACGCGCCAGCCCCATCGTCACCCCGCCCAGCGCCAACCCAAGGTTCAGCGCGGCGGCGATCAGCGCGCCGTTCATCACCGCCGCCGCGCCAATGGCCGCGTTTTCCCACCCGCCGACGAAGGTCACGGCGCGCTGGACCCATCCGACGAAATCCGCGACCGCTCCGCTGACCCGCACCCACGCCGCTTCCCAATCGACCGACATCACCTTGTTTTCGATGGCGGTCAACGCGGTGACGAAGGCGTCGGAGATTCGTTTGGCCCAGGCGTCCAACGTGCCGTTGGCCTTCAGCTTGTCGATCCAGGCCAGCAATCCGGCCAGCTTGCCTTTCAGCGCGTCGAAGGAACCGGCGTCGCCGATGGACCGCCAGAACCCGGCGATGTTGTCCATCATGTTCGACGCCATGCCGTCCCAGGTTTTGGACAGGTTGTCCATCGCCCCATCGAAGCCCTTGGCCTTGAAGATGGCGAGAACCGCCGCCTTCATGGCCTTGGCGTCGTCCTTGGCCGCCTGAAACGTGCGTTGCCGCCCCTTCGCGTCGGTGAAGGCCATCGACACGATGTCGTCTTCGGTCTTCGATTTGACGCCGAACTCCTTCATCCGCTCCATTTCGCCGGTCACGGCGTCGGCCAGGGCCTCCACCGCCTGATTCAGCGGCTTGCCCATCGCCGCCGCCGCGTCGCCCAGCGTCTGCAACGCTCCATCGGTCGGGTCGATGCCGTAGGATTTCAGCTTCACGAAGCTGTCCATGACGCCGTCCAACTCGTAGGGCGTCTTGGCGGCGAAGTCGGCCACCCACTTCATGCTTTCCTTCGCTTTGGCGTTGGAACCCATGATGGTGGTCAAGATCGTCTCGAATTTTTCAAACTGGGCGGAAACCGACACCACGGACTTGCCCATGGCGACCGCGCCCGCGCCAAGTCCGATGGTGCCGATCCCGGCCAACCCCGCCAGCTTTCCGGTCAGCGCCCCGACATGCCCGGACACCGACCGGATCGCGCCGCCCACAGCCTGGAACCGCGCGCCCAGAGCCGTCACACCCGACACGTTGGCGAGATTGCCCATGGCCATGTTCACTGCGCGCGCCGGTGCGGCCAGACGCGCCATCGCCGCGTTCATGCGGGTGATCGGGGCGGTCAGCCGGTCCACCGCTGAAACGATGACGGATACTTCGGCTTTCGCCACGTTCACCCCCTACGCCAGCCCGGCGCGCTCGCGCGCCAGACCACGCCACCGAAGCAGCTCCTCCGGTTCCATCATGTCCATGAGGTCCGGCGACCAATGAAACACGGCGGCCACGTCAGCCATGGCCGCCCACACGGCGTCGGGACTCAGCCCCGCGCCGTCCCGGTAAAATCCGCGACCACCTCCGCGATCAGCGGCAGGACATCCGCCGGAATATCGTCAACCTCCGCCGGAGACAGTTCGGCCAACGCGCCGATCATCCACAGGGTCTTGTTCAGGTCGCTGCCGCCAACCTTGTCCATGCGGCGCAGATCGCCCGTTTTGGGCCGACGCAGGATGATTTCCGTCAGGACGCGCCCACCGATGGTGATCGGCTCAGGCAGCGGGATGGCGCGCGCGCCACGGGTCGTGGGTTCGGTCATGGTCGAAATCCTTGCTGGTCAATCAGAATGGGCATTCCGCCGGACGAACGCCGACGGATTGATCGGGGTTACAGGCCGGGAGTTACAGACCGATAGCCGTCCGTTGGGCTTCGAGCTGGTCTTTGCCGTCGATCACGCGCTTCATGTTGATGACGTCGATCTCAATCAGATCGCCGCCGTCAACGGTCAGCTTGTAATAGAAGCCGGTGAAAGCCAGGGAGAGGGCGGATTTGTCGCCCGGCTTCCACGTCCCCAGGTCGATTTCCTTCCACCCGCCACGCAGATTGACCGTGACCGCCTGCACGGTCCCACCCTGCGCCTGGAACGCGCCGCGCACCGTGACCGGCAAAGCGGCGCTGTCCAAAAGCCCGAAGGATTTGAAAATATCCGGGTCAAAATCGGACACCGTCATGGCGGCTTCCAGCTTCTCCATGCCCAATTCCAGATCGACGGGGGCGTCCATGCCACCGGCCCGGTGGTCTTCCGTCTGCAAGGTCAGCTTGGGCAAGGTCAGTTCGTCCACCCGCCCGGCATAGCCGCGACCGTCGATGAACAGGTTCATGTTTTTCAGAACCCGTGGAAACTGGATCGGCATCAGAGGATCTCCACGATGTAGTCGTTGACCAGTTGCGACCGGAAGGTGATGTGTTCGGCGGGATACGGCGGGGTGAAGTCGAAGTTGAAAAAGACCTTGCCCGCCGCGATGTTGGCCGGGCTGTTCAGGTCGGGGTCCGGCCAACAGCGACCGCCGAGAATCGCCCCTTGCGCCGTCAGCGACCGCAGATAGGCGTTCACGCCTTCGGCGACGTCGGCCATGTAGGTCTTGGTGATGTTGCGATCCACCGCCCACAGATGGGCGCGCTGAAGGCTGTCGTTTATCATGTCGGCGGTGCGGCGCACCGACAGGAACGCCCATTTCGAGTCGCTGGCGCAGGTGCGGTTGCCCCACAGGCGGAAGCCGTCCTCACGGATGATGCAGGCGACGTCATGCTCGTTCAGGTGATTGGCCCGGCAATTGGCGTCGCCCAGCGTGAAATCCACGGCGCGGCTGGTGCCAAGCACGCCGTTGATCGTCTGGTTGGACGGGGACCACCAAAAGCCACGGTCGTTGTCGATCTTGGCGATCAACCCGGCGACGCGGGCCGACGCCGGTTCGTTGACGACGGCGGTTCCGGCCAGCACCTTCACCCAAGGATCGACCAGATAGACCCGCGCGCTGCCCCAATCCGCGCGATCCGTCAGGGCGGCGGCGTCGTTGCTGTTCGGGCCATCCTTCACGATGACGGCGCGGGTGCGTTCGGCGATGCCCAACAGTTCGGCCACCACCGGGTTGGCCAGCGTCTGACCAGGGGAATCAGGATCGTCCGGGCGCTGGTGGGTGAAGCCCGGCGCGATCAGAACGCGCGGGATCACGCCCAATTCCGTTCGCGCGGACAGCAGGGCGTGCACCCCCCGATACGCGCCGGTGACGGGGTCCACCCCGCCCAGCACATTCGCCATGGTCGCGGCAACGGCCCCGTCCCCAACCCCTTCGGCGACGCGAACCACCACGACCATTGCCCCGATCTGGTCGAAAATGGCGTCCAGCGCGCCGGGCAAGGTGCCTTTTCGCTCCCCGATCATGTCCAGCTTCGCGGACGCGGCGCGGGACCCGGCCACCAACACCGGCGTGTTCAGCGGAAACGCGGCGGCGTCGGCGTCGGGCGCGGTGCCGACCACCCCGATGATCGACGATTTGACGGTGCGGATTGGGCGCGGGCCATCGTCAATCTCGACAACCTCAACCCCATGCAAAAATTGTTCGGGCATACGGACACTCCATGAAACGCGCAGGACGCGGCGCCCCGCAAAAGCGGGGTGGACGCGGGGCGCAAGCTTTTGAAGAAGAAGGGGGGAGAGCCGATCAGCCTTGCTGATCGCCCGGCGCGGGACCCGGCCACCCCGTGGCGCCGGTGGCCCCATAGGCGTCAATCGCCGCATCGTAAGCGGCGATGGCGGCGGCGACATCCGCCGCCGCCAAGATCGCTTGCGTGATCGTGAACTCACGGTCGATGCAGTGTTGGACGTGGTCGATGGCCGCCGCTCCCCGCCGCATCACCGTGCTGACCGACGCCGATTCAAAAACACGCCGCGACAGCTTCCAGCGAATCAAGGCTTGAGGCGCGCTTTGCGCCAGTTGCGCGGCCCGAAGATACGCGCCAAGAAGCAACGTTCTGCCGCGTTCAGACGTGTCCACGCGATAGCTGTCCGGCATCACGACGCCGCGCGCGGCCTCGGATTCGCCGCGCGCGGCGACCTTGGCCAACAACTGGTCGACCAGATGGTCCAGCGTTGGCGGGCCTGGAACGCCATCGACGATGATCCAATCGGTGGCGATCCACTTTCGCAGAGAAAGCGGGACCTCAATCCACACAACAGCCGCTGGGTAGCGGCCCGCCGGATCGGTCGTCGTAACCTCAGCGACCGATCCATCCTGTTCGCGACACCACATGAAAGCCTCCCTCAAGCCGCGTTGGTGGGATAGGACCGGGCCGGACCCCAGATCACCCGGACGCCGCCGGTCCCGGTCCCGCCGCCGCCATACTGCGGGCCGACGCCGTTCGACCCCGGTTGACCGTTGCCTGAATGCGGGTTGGTGTTTCCGCTGCCTGCCCCGTCGCCGCCCCGCCCGCCATTGCCCATATAGCCAGCAGCGCCGCCGCGACCGCCGGGGCCGCCGCTGTAGCCAGGATTGCCCGCCCCGCCGCCAGCCCCGCCGCCGCCGCCGCCGCTTCCAGGACTGCCGGAGCTTCCGCCTTCATTGCTCCCGCTGCCGCCAGCCCCGTTGTTCCCTTGACCACGCAGGCCGACGCCGCCGCCATTGCCGTCACCACCGCCGCTGACGTTCCCCTCGCTGGTTGTTCCCGGCGCGCCGCCGGCGCCGCCGCCACTGCGGTCGGCCAAGCTCGGATCGACCACGCCCGCGCCGCCCGCCGTCGCCGTGCCGCCAAATGCGACAAGCCAGGAGCCAATGCTTGAGGATTCGCCCGGCCCGCCGACGGTGATGGTCACGGGGACGCCCGGCGTCACCGGGATTTCGTTGGCCCAGCGCAATCCGCCGCCGCCGCCGTTCGGGTGGCCGCCACCCACAGCCACACCGCAGATCGCCGTACAACCCGGTTCTGGAACAAATTGGTAGACGCCCGGCGTCGTCCACTCTTGTTCGCCGACGGGTTGGCGGGTGGTGAAGGCTGTCGGAACCGACCAATCGGACCAGCCCGAAACAGCGCCTTTGTGCCGACAGCGCCAGCGGTACGAGGTCAAGGCCAGCAGCGCCGACGGAACGGCGTAGTTGGTCAGGCTGGCCGTCTCCAGGCTGTCATGCACAATCACAGCAAAGGACTCGTCAGCGGCGATTTGCCACCGCGACGCCAGATGCGCGTCCGCGCCGCCCGCCAGCATCGAGAAGCCCGACGATTGCAGCGTCGGCGTCAAGCTGACGCCGACCGCCGCCGCCGGGGCCAGATTGGTCGGCGTCGCGGGGAGGGCTTGCACGGTGAAGGCGGTCGGAGTGGACCATTCGCCCGCGCCAATGCGCGCGCCGATATGCCGCGCCTGCCACCAATAGCTGGTCAGCAGCGCCAGCCCGGCAGCCGATGGCACGGTGTAGCTGGTCAAATGCGCGGCGTCGTCGCCGCTGTCATGCACCAGCGTCGTCATCGCCGCCGATGTGCCGACCCGCCAGCGGCTCGCCGCGTGGGTGTCCGCTCCACCAACCGACGCAAAGCCCGACGATTGCAAAGTCGGCGTGCGCGACACCCCGGTCGCGCCCGCCGCTGGCGCGACCGCCGCCGGTTTCACGACATATTCAAAGGTCGATCCTGTGGTGAATGCTCCCGGTTCAGACCAGGGCGACACATTGCCGTCGCTGTCGGTGTTGTTGACTCGCCAGAAATAGGCGCGCCCCGTCACCAGAACGCCCGCCGGAAGCTGGTAATTGGCGACGGCGCCGTCGGCGTGGTCGTGCAGCACCGTGCCGAAGGCGGGGTCCTCGCTGACCTGCCAGCGTGACGACGCTTGCGGCAGACCGTACAGCGACCGATAGGGCGAGGCCGTCAAGGTGGGGGTCTCGCTGGCGTTCTCTGCCCCGTCGACCGGCGACAGAGCGACGGGCCGTTGCACAAAATCAGCGACGCCCGCTTTCGGCGCGGTGTAGGCCACCATGGAATGGACGCGGGCGCCAAGCCCGGACGGCCCGGCGGAAACGGTCACACGGATGTCCATCGGCCCGCCGCCGACCGCCCACACCTCGTCACGGGTTCCTGCCTCCGCCTCCAGCGTTTCGACGCGCGCGCCCGCCGTCCAGAGGTTGCCGCCCGCCCCGCGCCACGCCACGTCCAGAACCGCGTCGCCGACGTCGCGCCGCACGACCACGCGACCTTCCGCGTAGTAACGCACCGCCGACAAGGCCCGGCTGAACAGCACGCCGCCGACAGGGGCGTCGGCGAATCCCGTTCCGACGGCCCAATCGGTGCGCCCTATCTGCCCGCCGGTCAGCGACACCACGAGGGGAGCCGTCGCGCGCAACCGGGTGGCGGAGAGGATTTGCGCCACCGTCACCGTGGCCCGCGTCGCCCCCGCCCACACCACATAGCTGCCGCCGACCAACAGCCGCGCCGTGGACGCGCAATCGACGCTGTCGTCACCGGCGACCGTCACAACGTCGCCGACGACGGGCATGTCGCGCCAACTGTAGCCGTCGGCGACGAACAGCTCGCAATCATACCCGCTGTCGCCCAATCCCCAGACGAGGCGCTGCGCCCGGCCCGCAACCGCCGAACTGTCGCCCTCGATGTCGGTCAGCCGTCTGGCGTGATCGTCCACCGTTGCGGCAAGCGCCTCGTGTCCCAGGCGTAAATAGGCGGTGCGTTCGGCGAGATCTTTGTGCGGCCGGTTGTCCACGCCGTCCGGGCCGCCCGCCACCTCGTCATCAATTTCCAACTGGTAGACATCCGTCCAAGCCGGATTGTCGGGATCGACAAGAGTTCCCATGGTCGTGTCCTCCTCAGACGTCGAGTTTCCAGACGTCGCCGATTTCCAGATCCGGCGTTTTTTCGATGGCGCTGCGCACCATGCGCGCAACGAGAACGCCGTCGGCGCGCAGCAGGCCGATTTCCCGAACCATGAGACCGTTGGCCGCCTCATGCGGCAGCACCCAATGGACCAACATTCGCTTGGGTTCGTCGGGCGGATACACGATCCCACCAATCGGGACCAACACCGGGTTGGTTATGGCGTCGGCGTCCGGCGCGAATCCTTCGCCGAAAGCGACGTGTGACAAAAGCAACGCCGGGTCGCCGGTCGTGAGCAGACGGCGCACGCCGTCGTAATAGGCGGGCAGGTAAGTCGTTGTCATGCGCGTGTCTCGCTGTGGTAATGGTGACAAAGCCCAAGCGCCCGACCAAGGATCGGACGGCAGGCGATCCGCAGGGGAATCGAACAGAAGGGCGCAGACGGTGGAGCCGTCCTGCCGCAGCAAGGTGATCGCCGACACCCGCGTGAGGTCGGGGGCGGCGTCAGCCGCAACGGCCCAATCAACCAGGGTTTCGTGACCCTGAACGCGGATCGTCACCGCCGTTCGGCTGTCCACGCCGTCCGGCCCGGACAGCCGAACGGCGGCCAATTGGCTGGATTCGGCGATGGGATCGGCGACGAGGAAGCGAACTTCAGCGTCGGACGCGGCGGAACGGCGGCGGAGACGCAAGCTCAGGACCGACAACGGCCCATCGTGACGACGGTTGACCAACCCGTCGTAGCGCACCGATCCGTCGCGCGGCAGGTATGGCGCGCGCGCGCACTCCAACCGCAGGCCCAGCCGCAGCCGCAGGCGCAAACTGTTTTCGACGAACACCGGAGAGGGGATGACGCGACCCGCGCGAGTTTCAGCGCCGTCATAACGCACGCTGCCGTCGCGCCGCAGCGCCACCACGCCGCCGCGTCGCCGGGTGCCGTCGCGGATCCCCACGCGACGGGTGGGAATCGTCAGCCCAACGCGCAACATTGGCGTGGCAACCGGGTCGCTGTCCCGCGTCGTCTCTGGATTCACGAGCAGCCTCAGCGCGTGGAGCACCGAACGGGCGTTCTTGGCGTGGCCAATCGCCGTCACGATGCGCCCCGTGTCCAACCGGGTCAGCCCAGCGTCGCCCGCCACCACAGCGACGCGGAACAGCGCCCAGCGCGCCGCCCCGTCATAACGGGCGCCGCCATCGCGCCGCCCTGCGCCGTCGTGTCGAACGCTGGGCAAGCCCTCGGTGATCGACGCCACCGTGTGGCCAAGCGCGGCGAGCGCGCGGCGGATGGCGTAAGGCGTCCCTTTGTAGCGATGCAACTCCACCGCCGACGCGACCAGGGCGCGGCGGTCCTGATCGGTGCGGGCGCTTTCCCACTCCTCGTCAATCGACAGGGTCCAGGCCAGCCAGGGCAGCAGCTCGGCGGGAATGGTCCACGGATTCCAGAGATCCCGGATCGGAACCGGCACGTCGGCCAACCGCGCGAGCGTGACGCTGATCGCCCGTTCCTGCGCCGTGGCGTTGGGCGGAAGCAAATCGACCATGCCCGTCACCCCATGGCCAGCGAGACGGAGGCGCAAAAAGCGGCCTCGGTGGACGCTGGAACGATGTCAGCGAGAGGCTGCGTCAACCGAACCGCCGCCACGCCCGGCTGGTGCAGGGCGGCCATCAAGCCGGACAGCGGCACGGTCACGCCCAACCCATGGCGCTGGGCGACATAGCGTTGCAGCGCGGCGGATGCGGCGGCCAGCACCGTGCCGCTGTCCGGGCCTGGATCAATGTCAAGACTAGCCCGCACGTCGTAACGACGGATCGCCGCCGCCTGCACGTCAACCCGATCGGTGAGCGGGCGCACACGGTCGTCGTTTACCGCCGCCCGCACCGCCGCCAGCGTCGCAAGATCGGGCGCGCCATCGGCATGGGTGGACAAGACGGTCAAGCGGACGACGCCGGGAATGGGCGTGTCCACGCCGATGTCCTTCACCAAAGCCGACGCGCTCAGGGCGTGATACAGGTAGGACCCGCGCGAACCGGCGGTCGAATAGCCTTCCAGCGACATGGCGATGCGGCTGCGAAAGCGCTGATCGTCTTCCGACACGCCGTTCGTGGACAGCCGTCCGACCCCCAGAAGCGCGCCCAAATTCTCCAAATCAGCGCCACGCGCGTAAGCCACCATGGTGGCCCTCGCCGCCTCGTTGACCCGCAGACGCATCAACACTTCGCGATAGGCCGCGACGTCCAGCAGCTTCATCACCGGATCGCTGTCCAGCATGGCGGAAAAGGCCGGGTAGCGCGCCAGGAAATCCGCCCGCATCGCCGCGACGACGCTGTCGAACGACAGGGGTTCGACCACCGCCGGAGCGGGCAGGCTGGACAGATCAATCGAAGAGGACGCCATTTCCCGTCACTCCACCACGATGCCGTCCATGGTGATGGCCGCGCCATCCGGCAGATATTGCGCCTCAAGACGCAGCACCACGCGACCAGGGGCGGCGGCGGCGATGGCCACGCGCAACAAGCGGATGCGCGGTTCCCAACGCCGCAACGCCGTCGCGGTGGCGGCGTACAGGTCCAGCGACAGCCCCGGATTCATTGGCGCGTCAACCAGGGCGGGCAGATCGGACCCGTAATCCCGCCGCATCACCCGCGTGCCGATCCGCGTCGTGAGAATGTCGGTGATCGACTGGCGCAAATGGTCCAGCCCGCTCAACGGCTGGCCGTTGGCGGCGTTCATGCCTTGCATGACCCTCTCCGTCCGTCAGTGACTGTGATGGTTGCTGTTCTGACCGGCGTTCAGCATGTCGCCGGTGGCGGACACGTCGCCGGTGACGGCAAGCTGTCCGACCATCTTGAAATGGCCGCTCAACGTGGCCGACCCGTTTCCGGCGTCGGCGGTCATGCCGACCGTTGGACCGGACAGGAAGACGCCTGCGGGCGTGACGCGCAACGAGGACCCGCCGCAGGTCAGCGTGATGCCGTCCTGCGTGGTCACGATGGTGGCGGCCCCCACCTCCACCGTCGCCGTCCCGGACGCTGGCAGACGCATCGCATGCGTGTGGCCGTCCCGGTCATATTCGACCACCGCGCCGTCCTGATAGACGACGCGCGACACCGTGGCCTTGTCGCCGGGGGCCGGGTGCGCCGATTGATTGACCGTGGTGACGATGCAGCCTTGGGACAGGTCGCCGCAGGGCGACGCGACCAGAACCTGTTCGCCGATTTCCGGCGGGTGCCACGTCCGATCCCCCCCCGCGCGGGCCGTTCCCCAGGGTATCCAGGCGGTGACGTTTTCGCCGGTGCGCACACGCGCGCGCGCCTTGGCGTAGTCAACCGCCTCAATGCGGCCATAGGCGATGGTGTTGCCCACACGACGCTCCAGGTCCGACACAATTTCGCCCGGTTGGCGCGCCATCACGGTGTCTCCACGGGCAAAAGGACCGGCAGATCGGCGACGGGCCGATAGTCGGCTTCGTGCGGCGGCCCAATGTCGGGCGACCAGGACGCCATCACCATTGTGGGAATCGGCGGGTCTTCCGCGCCGGGCAGGACGCGGGCCAGCCGGTAGGCGACGGCGTAGGTCAACAGCGCGTTGCCGTGCGGCTCCGCGCCGTCCACATCCACAAACAGCTCGGTTTCGACAAGCGCGATGTCCGCGCCCTCGAAACCGGGGATTTCCCAACCGGCGAGCGTCCGCTCGATCTGTTCCGCGATCTCGTCCAGCCGATCATCCAGGCGGCTGTCCGGGCGATCTTCCGTCTCGATGTCCGCGTCGCTGCGGATTTCCACCAAGATCGCCGCGACCGTCAGCCGCAATTCACGGTCGGTGTATTCCACCGTTCCGTCGTTGAGCGGCGCGCCAAGCACCTTTTCACCACGCGCGAACAGCAGGATGCACGGCATGTCCCGCAAGCCGATGCGACGGGTGCGGGACGAAAACACGCGGGCGCCCGCCATCGTCGGGTGAACGCCGTCCGGCCCGACGCGGCTCAACCGATTGCGGAAGGCGTCGCGAATGGTCTGGCGCGCCGATGTCGTCATCGCGACAGCACCCCCATCGTCATGCCATGGCCGTCAGGCTGAAGGTCCGCCAGAGTCCACGCCTTGCCCCGGACGCGGATGCGGTCGCCCGCGTGAACGCCGTCAAAATCAGACGGACGGGCGCGCACGCGCGGCGCGCTGCTGGACACGCCGACGCCCGTTTCAGGATCAGTCTCGATCCATTGTTCATCGAAGATCACCGTCACCTCCCGCGCCCCGGCGACGCCGGGAAACAGAATGGCGGCCTCGCCAAACGTGGCGAGGCACGCGTCGGCTAGCTCCGCCGACGCTTGCGCCCACACGTTCATGCGTCGGCGTCTTCCAGCGGCAGGCCGGGGGAGCCGTCCGCCGCTTGCGGCTTGGCGGCGCCCCAGGACGCGAACCCGCGACGGACCAAGGAGTCGGCCTCATCCGCCAGGATGTCGGCTTCCTGCCCCGGCGCGATTTCCTGCGTCTTGCCCTGATCGCTCGCAATCAGGGTGACGCGCGCCACGACGCGGCGCTTTTTTGCGGCGGCCATGTCAGCGCACCGTGGTGCAGCAGGTGCCGTTGGGCAACGGCAGCACCACCAACGGGGCCGATTGGGTCATGACGAATTCGGCGCTGGGGTTGTCGTTGATCCAGTTCTTCGGAAAGAACTCCAACGCCTGATAGCCCGCGCGCGGATCACGGATGGCGCCCTGCGCTTGCACGCCATCGACCTGTGGGGCGGCCTGCACCACCTGATAGTCGCCCATCAGCTTGATCGTCGCCCCGCCGTCATCTTCGGCCACGTCGTTGTAGACCCAGAAATCAAAATCGCCGATGGAACCGACGAAACGTTGCTTGGGTTTGTCGGGACCGCCGCGCGCGATGGGACCCATCTCCACGTCGCCGGACGATTGACGCCGCAGGTCCAACAACCGTTCGACCCGATCCGACGCGCGGAACAAAGACCAGGCGGTGGGGGAAAACGTCACCTCCGTGGCGGGCAGTCCCGATTTTTCCTGCGTCAACGCCGCTTTGTCTTCCAGCGTCTTGATGGGATCGACGCCCGCTTCGCCCCAGCGCGCGGCCCCGGTCAACGCGGCGGTCAAGGCCGGATCACGGCCAAAATCGACAAGCACCTTGGGGTAGTCCGGGCCGACCACCGTCACCATGCCGCTGCGCAGGATCTCCGCCGCCATGAACTCTTTGCGCCGGATGATCTGCGCCCGATGGTCCAGCAGAATGTCGGCGATCACCACCGCCCGGCGTTCGGCGGGGGTGATGTCCCCGCCATAGCGTTCGCCGGGGCGGCGGGTGAAGGGGCGATTCGGATCGACTTCCGTCATCGGCTTGACGTAGGCGGGCTTGAAGGTCTTCGTCACCGACCCTTTCGAGCGCACCGGCGCGCCTGCGGCGGTGGGCATGACGAAGGGCGCCAGCTTGACGCCGCCTTTCTCGATCACGTCGAAGTCGATCAGCTCGCTGTCGAAGGTCTGAAGGCGCGGAAAATATCGGTCCAGAAAATGCGTGCCGGGCGCGTCGTATTCCTCGAACACGCCCATCATCTGGCGCGTGGTGTACAGGGTGATGCTCATCGGTCGTAAACTCCCACAAACAAGAGGTCAGAGGATCGCGCGCAGGAACAGCGGCGAGCCAAGCAAGGCGGCCTTGACGCTGTCCGCGTCGTGGCCCGCGCCGTAGACCAACAGGGCCGGGTTGAAGCAGCCCGCCAGATAGACCGGGGCGTCGGTCGCGCCCGCGTTGGTGTCGGTGGCGGCCAGCAGGATGGCGACGGGCTTTTCCGACCCATCGGTCGCCGCCTGCACGGACAGCGTCAGCGCCCCGGTCGCCGTGACCCGACCCAAGACCGACAACGCCGCCAGCGTCTGCCCGGCGGCGATCCGGCGGGGTTCGCTGTGGACCGGGAAAGACCCGCTGAACAGCGTTTGAGGGGTGTAACGTTCAACAATCATGGCTTCATCTCCTCAACGGGGGCGCGGGCGATGGCCCGTCGCTTTGGCGCGCGCGGCCACCAACGGGTTGGATTTCGCGCCGGACGGGGCGTCGCCGCCAGCCCCCGGCCCGTCGCTGCCGATCTGCGGCCCGGACAGGGACGCCATGGCCTGCCGCAACCCGCCGCCGCTCTTGCCGGTGACGGCCAGAACGCTGACGGCCTGCTTGACCGGCAGCGTGGTGTTGAAGGCCAATTCGCACGCGGCGGCGATGTTTCCGGCGGCGGCAGGGCTGGCGAAGATCGCGGCGCACCGCGCCCGCCCCGCCGACCAGCCTTTGGCGAAGGCGCGGGCGGTCGCGTCCTGCGGGTCGTCGTCTTCCGGGGCGGCGTCCCCATCGCCCC
This sequence comes from Azospirillum cavernae, assembly GCF_003590795.1. GTDB lineage: Bacteria > Pseudomonadota > Alphaproteobacteria > Azospirillales > Azospirillaceae > Azospirillum > Azospirillum cavernae. The sequence continues at coordinate 319,630 of NZ_QYUL01000002.1, read as the reverse complement.
CATCCTCGTTGGGGGCGTCGCCCTCTCCATCGCCCTCGGGTTTGTCCTTGCTGGACTCCCCGTCGGCGGGGGCGTCCTCGTTCGGGGCGTCGCTGTTTCCCGGCGGGGCCTCGCTCCCCTGCGCGCGCGAACGCCCGCCCGGCAACAGATGGGAAAAACTGAATCTCATCATGGCGATGTTCTCCTCAAAAAACTGTTGGTCAAAGCGTGCTGGCGTGGCTGACCAGGGCGGCGAACGCGCGGTCTGGCGACAGGATTGCGTCGGCCAATCCCAAACGAACCGCCTCCGCCACACCAGCGGGGCCAGTGAAGCAACGGGCTTCCGTGCCCATCGCCTGTTCCATCGTCAGCGCGGCGCCGGACGACTGGCGGTTGCGCGCGACGACATCGGCGAAAAGGCGGCGCAGATCATCCACGGTCGCCGTCCAGCGCGCCCGCACATCCTCGGGCAGCGGCTGGAACGGGTTGCCGTCCACCTTGTGTTGACCGGAATGGATCAGGGTGGGCGCGACGCCCTCCCGGCTCAGCAGCGCCGAGAAGTCCCAATGGACGCACAGCGCCCCAATCGACCCCAGCCCGCCGGTGCGCGGAACCGCGACGCTGTCCGCCGACGTCGCGATGGCGTAGGCCGCTGAATAGGCCATTTCCGACAGGATGGCGGCCACCGGCTTTCCGGCGGCGGCCTTCGCCGCCACAATCCATTCGACCAGATCGAAACATCCGGCGACGTCGCCGCCGCCGCTGTCGATGTCCAGCGCGATGGCCTTCACCTCGGGATCGGCGAAGGCGCGGGCGAGCTGCACGCGCAACCCGTCATAGCCGGTGATATAGCCCCAACCGATCCAACACAGCTTTTGCACCAACAGGCCAGACACCGGGATGACGGCCACACCGTCGGCCACCCCGTAGAGCCGCTGGCCGCCGCCAACGTCCCCCACCAGCGCAAGCGCGCCGCGTGGCGGGTTGGAACGCTCAGACCGGAAGCGGATCAGCGCGTCGGCGGCAGCCGCCTCCCACTCCGGCGCCAAAAGCGCCGGACCATGCAACATCGAAAACATGTCGTCCGTCCTTTACGGCTGCGGCTGGCTCTGGCGGGATTCATCCGCGCCCAGACTGGCGGCGGCACCCGCCATCAGCTTGGCGAAATCCGCCTGCGCCGGATGCAGCACGCCCGGCGGCATTTCGCTGATTTCGATTCGGAGCTGCGCCAAGGTTTCCTGATAATCCTTGCCCTGCTCGGCGGATTCATCGTCCAGGGTGGACAGCCCACCGGCGACGCCCAGCAACGCGCCTTGGCGTTCCTTGACCGGGTCCACCCAACCGCGCGGCGGGCCGATCCAATCGCATCGGGCGTAGGCCGCGCGCGCGGCGTAAAAATCGGGCGCGCCGACAGGAAGCACCACCTTGCCCGCGTCGATGGCCTCTTCCAACCACGTCACGTAGATCAGCGAACAGAGGCCGCCTGCGAATGCCTTGCGTCGGCTAATCATCGTCTTCCACGTCTCAAGCAACGCAGCGCGGGCGGAACTGTAGTTTGTTTGCGACCAATCGGTTGATATCTGTTCGTAGGACGAGCCGGTGCCCGCCGCGATGTTGCGCAGGGCTTGCGCTTCGAACGAGGCATAGGCTTGGTTCGGTCGGGTCGCGGTGTGAAAACCGATCTTCTCACCAGGGAACAGGGTGGGAAGACGAACACCGCCCATGCTGATGTTGCGGTTCTCATGGAACGCTTTGCGGAGATCCTGATAGCCGGACAGCTTGCCGTCTTCCAACGCGTCGGCGATCAGGTCGTGGTCGAACGGGCTTTCAATGAAGGCCGCCAGGATGGCGTTCAGCACCGCCGCCTGAAGCTCCACCTTGTCGTAGCGGTCCAGCATCTTCAACCGCTCCAGCACCGGCGTCAGACGACCGACCCCGCGTGACTGTTCGTCACGCTCCTTGTCGAAGAAATGAACGGTGATCGGGCGGCCCCAGGGGGTTTCGCGCGGCACCCGCTCCCAGACATAGGCGTCCCGCCCGGCGTTGGGCCAGTCGTTGGGGTGCCGCTTGCGAATGTGGTAGGCGACCGCCGCGCCCCAGGAATCAAACTCGACCCCGCCGCGCAACGTGTCGGTGTCCATCACATTTTGCGGGTTGGACAAACGGTCAGGGTCCACGACGCGGATGGTGGTGGCGTAGGGTCCGGCGTGCGGACGCCATTGCAGGATCACCACCGCATCGCCGTCGATCACGTAATGGCGATAGGCCAGACCGAACAGACCACCCAAGGTGTAATGACGGGTGGCGTCGCACCAGCGGCCCGGATCGTCCGCCCAAAGTCGGAACTGGCCTTCGACCTGATCGGCCCATTCCGCCGCCCACTCCGCCGACAAGCCCAACGCCCGGTAATCGGGTTTGCAGGACAGGCGCAGGCCGGACCCGATGACGGTGTCGATTTCACGCCGCACCACGCCGGACGCCCACCCGTTGTTGCGCGCCAAATCGCGGATGCGCGCGACGATGTCCGCGCGCTCCGGCAGAAGATCGGCGTCCGCCGACCCCAGGACCGGATGCCACCCCGCCAGCTCGTGACTCATCGGGTCCGACGCCTGATAGGCGGTCGGGGCCGACGCCTGCGCGCGCATGGGCGTCCCGTCGCTGTTGACGATCATCGCCCGAAACTCACGCCGATGGCGCGGCGACGTGCCAAACCCAAAGCCGACTTCAAGCCCATGATTTCAGCGTTCAGATCGGACAGCTTCGCCCGACTAAAGGTCATCGCCTTCCCGCCGTCGGTGATGGACACCACAGCCTTTCCGGTCAAAAGCTCGTCTTTGGCCGCTTCCAGCTTGGACAGGCGAACGCGGAGGATTTGGGGATCGATCATCAAAACCACCGTTCAGGCAAGACGTGACGCAAGGGACAGGGGCCGCTCCGGCGGCTTGTCGGAGGTTGTCGCTTGAGGCGCGGCGTCGCTCTTGACCGCAGGGGACGGCGCGAACCCGGTCATCAGATCCTCAAGGTCGAGCTGGCCGACGGTGGGCGGCGTTTCCAGTTCAGCCTCCAGCCGGTCCCAATCCGCGTCGCTTTTGGTCCGCCAGCCCAACTTGATGGCGCCCGCCTCGGCGTAGATCGCCGTGTCCAACCCCTCGTTGGCCTGATCGCGCGCTTTCACCCAACGCCAGACGGTGAAACCGCGACGGTTCACCGGGACGCGCCGTTCGGCGGTCACTTGACGGAAGAACTCCTCGCCCAGTCCCGCCGGAAAATCGACATAGCCGCGTTCCAACGGGTCCAGCTTGGTCAAGTTCTTGTAGAAACCCAACTTCAGGCCGGAAACGCCGACGTTGAAAAAGCGCTTCTGATAGCGTTTGAGCTTGCCGTCCCGGCCCCGTTCCTTGCGCACCAAGGCGAGCGGCGGCGCGGTGTCGGGGTGGACGCCGCGCACCATGATGACGCGGTTGGTCGGCCAGCGTTTGACCCAATCAAACACCTCGTTGGTCCAGGCGTTGCCGTCGATGGCGGCCAAGGCCGCCTCGCGCTTGTTGCCGAACATGTCGGGCCACGAGCGCTTCATCAGCGCGTCCAGACCGTCCAGCGCTTGGGGCGTGGAAATGTGATGCTCCACGGTTCCATAGTCGATGGTCCAGCGCCGAAGGTCGCGCCCGAAACCAACGAATTGCCATTCGACGCGGTCGTCTTGGCAATCCATGCCATAGACCAGCAGCAGCGCCCCGCGCGGGATGATTCCACGGCGGCGCTCGCCCGCTTCCGCGCGGTCGCGCAAGCCCTCCCACGGCGGGCTTTCCCCCGCCGCCCGATAGGCCCGGCCCAGCGTGTCGTTCTCAAACGCCTGTTCCTTGGCCGGATCGCCTTTCGCCGCGATCCAGGCTTCCGCGATCCGCTGCCAGCTTTCCAGCAGCGAATAGGCGCTCCACAGATGAAAGCCGATGATCGACGCGCCGGGGTTGTCCGCCACCCAACGACCCGCCAGCAGCATGTCCGGCAACTGGTGGCGATGGATTTCCACGCCGCAATCCGGGCAGGTGAAATGCGCGTCTTCGGGATGGGCCTCGTCCAGATTGGCGAGCAGGTTTTCCCATTCCAGACGATGCAGGAAACCGCAATCGGGACACGGCACATGGTAATGTTCTTGCGTCGATTTCTCGAACGCCCGCGTGATGCGGCAATTGTCCTCAATCAGCGGCGTGCTGATCTTGAAGATCTTCGCCCACTCGAACGCCTTTGACCGGCTGTCCGCTTGGGTTTCGGGATCGCCCGCGTTGTTCATCTCCCATTTCGACAGATCGTCCTGAACTTGACGCGGAACGGAAATCATCGACAGCGACGCTTCGGAATTCGCGCCGCTGATCTGAAGGAATCCGCGACCGTCGCGCCGTTCTTGATACAGCGTGCTGTTTCCACCCTCGCGCGTGCTGGCCGCGCCGAACAAACTGGTCAGAACCGCCGTGTTGCGCAGCATGGGCCGCCATTTTGTCCGCGCCCAGCGTGTGGCGTTGCCCTCGCTGGGGTGGATGTACATGAACGGGCCGGGGTCGAGGTCCAGCGCCCCGCCCAGGAAGATTTGCGCCAGCACGGTGCCGCCCAACTGCGCCGATTTCATCATGAGGACGACGCGCGCCGGGTGATCCGGCCCCAAGACTTCCAGAACGCGACGGAAGAAGGGGAACCGCTGGTCTTTGTACGGCCCCGGAAACGGGCTTTCCTGCCCGAACACCAGATTCATGGTGGCCCAGACGTTGAAATCCACCGGCGGGGGTGGTTGCAGCAGATCGGCCATGACGTCGGCGACGACACGGGCCGGATTTGCTAGGAAATCGCCGTCCAACGGCATCAAGCGTCCTCCGCTTCGGCGCCGACGGCGGCGGCGTTGGTGGTGGCGGTCTCCACCGTCAGCGCCGGAACCGCGTCGCGGGTGGCGCGGGCCTGATCGGCCTGTTGCTGGCGGAACTCTCGCCACCGCTGGCGCAGCAGAACGGCGAGTTCCTTCGGATCACGGCTCGGCGTCGCCGCAAGGGCAGGGGCCAGATCGGAAATCCACTGGTCCATGGCGGTCAACAGGCCGCCCAGCTCCTTCGCCCAAGCCGCGCGGGCGGCGTCGGTCTCCAGATACAGCCCACGCTCCGCCTGATCGCGGCGTCGCGCGCGCTCCGCGTCGATTTCGGCGCTGTCCGCCCGCGCCTTCTGATAGCGGGCGGCGTGATCGTCTTCAGGCGAGCGAAAAGACGGCGGCGAAGGGGGCGACGGACGCAGCGCCTGTTGCGCCATCTGCTGGCCCAAGTCCAGCGTGACGCCGAGTTGACGGTCAGCCTCTTCCACGTTGATCTTCGCTGTCCGCCCAGCGCCGATCAGCGCCGATCCAGACAGACGGCCATTGCTGATCCATTGCGACACGGCGGCAGGCGACACGCCGCGATGGCGCGCGAACTCGGATTTGCTGAGGTTCATCGGTGTGCGGTGTGGACTTTAAAGCCAGTTAAGTGAATTTAAGGCTTTGAAATCGCTGTTTCTCTGGCAAACCCCCACGGCGCGAACTTCCCGCAGTGGGGGAAGCGCCGGGAGGGACCCGTTGATTTTCATGGTCCGGTCAGCGGCCACGGGCGGCGGCCCGTTCCAGGGCGCGCCGGAACTGGTCGGGGAACTCGCGGACGACCACGCCTTCGACCGTCGCGGCCATCGGCAAGCGCGGCGCATAGGTTGGCGCGCGAACGAAGGCCATCACGGGTTCGATCCCGCGCGGCATTCCGCCTTTCTTGCCCGGCCCACCCGTTCGCCGATAGACGCCGGGGCGCAGGTGCGCGCCAGCCCCGCCGATGGCGAAGTACAACTCATCTTTCCGCTTGCCCTGGCTACGGTTCTTTTTATTCCGGTTTGCCAGATAGCCGACTTCGCCAAAGGCTTTTAGAGCCGAGATAATCTTGATGATCTGGCCGGTATCCATGTTGCCATGCTCATCCATGTCAGCCTCTTTGCCAGGGTGAATAAAGCGCCCCGCTGGCATCTTCCCCGCGCGAATGAGCTGATTTTCACCACGCTTGTGCGAGCGTTGACCGCCGAAAACCTCTGGCCCCATGAATTTCGCCGCAGGAACGCCTTTGTCCCAAGCGTCGCGAAAATAGACCTTGGCGGTCAGCGTGGAGCTTCTGGCCTTCAACACGCTCAGCGAATTCAGCGCGTACCGCGTCGGACGGTCGAACACGCGCTTCATGTCGTCGCGGAGCGTGCGTTGCGCGATCCAGGCGGTTTCGGTCAGCGCTGTGGCCATGATGCGGCGCGACTGCTGCGACACGCCGCCAACCAGACGGATGGCCACTTCGCCATTCTTGACGTCGATCTTAATCATGGACAGACCACCCCTCTGGCCATCGGCCAAATGAGCGCGCCGCGCGCGGCGGAAAGGGGGATGTGAGTGTCTTGCATGGGGCTGAAACGCCGTGCGCCCGGCGAGAGGAACACTCTGGCCGGGCGCACTATGGCAATCTACGTGAAACACTGGCACAAACACCCCCGCGTCCGTCAAGTGGTTTTTTTCGGCACAGCAAGACGGAAAGTTGCGGCATACCCGGCCAACGCTGTCAACACCGCGTCACGAACCCGATCCTTGCGCAACCCCAACCGCTCATCGAGCTTGGTCGGGGCATCCTCGCCCATCACCACCCGCACCACGGCGACGTCCAACCACAGCGCCCGATGACGACCGCGCAGCAAGCCCGCCTTCTCATCCGCGCGCAGCGACCGACGCCACTCCGCGACCCGCCGCGACGACGGCGACCCGCCACCCGCCGCGCAACCGCCCGACGGAAAGTCCGGTGGGCTGGTCCGGTTCCCACCGTCCACTACCAGCCGGGCCGGATCGACGGCGCGCAAGCCGCTGGCCGCGACCGCGTCCACCATCAGCCCGCGCCCAATGTCCACCGCCGCCGCAAGCTGCGCCGCGTCCATCCGGCCCCGCGCGTACATCAGCGCCACCCAACCGCGCCCACCAGCCAACCCAGGCACGACAGGGTCGCCCCGCTCCGGCAGATCGCGCCACCGGCCCGTCACGACCGCCGCGCCTGCATCATCCGTGACGTTCACCACGACGCCCATGCCCGATTGCTCCCTGAAAATACCGATTGATCCCTGGATTTTTGGATTGCTCCCTCTCTGTAACCCTTGGAAATCCTCATTTTAGGGAGGATAGGGAGGATAGGGAGCAATATTCGCCGGTGGCCTATACGCGCGCGCTCGCCCACGCACGCACACACGCACATGAGGGTGATGTCCGAAAATCGCTCCCTTCGCTCCCTATCCTCCCTAAACCCAGCATTTCCGCGCCTTTCACCAAGGGGGGCATGCCCGCGATTGATCCCTGTCGGGGGAATTGCTCCCTGCCCGTCACCGCGCTCACCACGCCTCGGGCGGCGGCGCGGCGACCGTCTGGGGCGTGGTGAGCAGGCACAGCCCGACATACTCGTTGACACCACAACTTTTGACAGTGCGGAAACCACGATCTTTCATCTTTCGTCCGAACCCGTTTTGCTTGAGCGGTTCCACCGCGTTTCTTTCGCACCACACGGCATAGGCGGCGTAGAGCGCCGTCGCCGTCACCCGTTTGCCCTGGATGCCAGCCGCCTCCGCTTCCAGAAAATCGCCCAGCGGGTCTTGATCGCGCTTGTACTCTTCGACCGCCGCCATGATCTTCGCGGGCGGGTCAAGCCCTTCCTCGCGCCACAACCACAGCCCGGTCAGCAGCCAGTTGAGGACGCCCTCCTTCTCTTCCAGCAGCTTGTCCAGAATGTGCGGATCGCGCTCCTCCGGGGTGATAAACACTTCAAATGGAACGAGGATAACCCGTCGCCAGATGCCAACGTCCTGCCCTCGGATTATGGGCCGGTGGTTCGTCACCATGATCGGCGTGAACTCTGGCCGGAACTCGAACGGGTCGCGGTTCAGTTTGCGGGTCTCCATCGGCTCCCCGCCCGTCACCTCTTTGACCAGCCCTTCCGACAGCGCTTCGCCCTTGTCCGGCTCGCTCATCAGCACCAGCCGCACGCCCGGCAGCTTGGCGATGGACGGCTTCGGCCCGTCCGCCTTCTTCTCCTTTCCGTCAAGAAAAACGCCAACCGGAATGGTCGCGGCATAGTCTCCGAATATCTTTCGGATCAGATCAACCAGCTTTGATTTGCCATTTTTGCCAGTCCCATAGAAGATCACAAATATTTGTTCGGACGTGTCCCCGGTCAGGCAATAGCCCAACAACTTTTGCACGAACAACCGAACCTCGGGGTCGGGCAAAATCCGGTTGATGAAACGCTCGAACTGCGGCGCGGCGGCCTGCGGGCTGAACCCGGCCCCGGCCAGCCGGGTTATCAGGTTCGCGCGCCGGAACCCGCCCAGCCGCATGCCGTCCAGCGTCTCGGGCTGCTGGCGCAGGTCCAGCGTGCCGTTGTCCACGGTCAGCAGCCAGGGGTTGGCGTCCATCGCCCGCGCGGGCTTGGACAGGTACGGCGCGGCCTGCGCCAACGCCCCCTTGACCTGCGGCGTGTTGCCGGACTTGACCGCAAACGCCTCAAACGCTTTCAGGCCGCGTTCCCACGCCTTGATCCGCTCCAGCCGCATTTTGCCCTGGATCATCGGGTCCGGCTCGTCCAACTCGGTTGGCGGCGCGGGCGGCGGGCCAAGATCGCGCAGGGCCATCACTTCGTCGCGCAGCTTTTCGACCATGCGGTGGCACAGCTTCGTCGCGGCCCCCTCGCCCAACTCATAGGCGAAGCGCTTGCCGTCCCACACCGCCCAACCGTTTTGGTCGACGAAGACGAGCTTGTCGCCGGAACGCTGAATCAGCCGCTCGCCGTTGCCCTTGTCGGATTGATCGAAGGCCGCAAGCTCGCGATCCGGCGGCGGCGCGCCATCTTCGTCGTCGTCGGGCGGCAGGACGCCGCCGCCCGCGCCCAGATCGACGGCGACGGCCCCGTCGATCTGGGCGCGCAGGTCGTCTAGCGCCTCGGGAATGCCCCGTGCGTCATCGGGCATAGCCCACCCCTCTTTCGCGCGGGCCAATCTTGAGGGGGCGGGGGGGAGGCGCGGGAGGGCGCGGAACGGTCACAGCCCGCCCGCCCCGGCATCCGCCTGGAATTTGTCCGTCTGATTGCCCCAAACGTCGAAGCCCGGCCAGGATTGGCGGGCGAACAGCTCGCAGGCCGGACCCGTGGGAATCAGGCGGCGCGCCATCGCGTATTGCTCATCGGGCTTACGGCTGTGCTCGCGCGTCTTGGCGTCCAGCGCCGCGCCGCCGTCCAGCAGGATGCCGCGTTCGGATTTGCAGCCCGGCCCATAAGGCGGGTCGCCAATGGCCCACAAGGTGACATGTTCGGTCGAGACCCGAACCACATAGCCCGTCCCGAACGCCAGCTTGTCGTTGACCGTCCGCTTGACCCATGGGAATCCGGTGACATAGCGGAACCCCCATGCCAAGCCCGTCTCGATGGCTTGGGGCAGCATTGGCCATGTCCCCCACAGCCACAGCAGACACCCGCGCTTGTCGGCGAGATGCCCAACCGGCAGGGCCTTGATGTCGGCCAAAGGCATGCAGTCATAATGAGCTTGCGGCGATTTGGCCTCGCCCTTTTTGCTGCGCAAGGCGAGGCGCCACGGCGGATCAGCCATGACGAGCGTGTATTCGCCCGGCAACAGCGGTTTCAAGGACCAGGACGCGGGCGCGCCCGACAGCGTTCCGGCCCGCAAGGGAGCATTGCCCCCAATCGCTGGAAGATCGAACAGGAGGGGGGCGGGGGAGAGGCGATCCGTCATGACCCACCCCCAAAATACGTATCAGGCCATGATACGCCGCCCTTGACTAACGTATCGCGACGCGATACGTTCATGGCACGGCAATCAAGGGCAAGACGATGATCGCGGGCTTCAAGGGCAAATTGGCGGAAGCGATTTGGAACGGCGCGGCGGCCAAGGGTTTTCCGTCCGACCTGATCCGCCCGGCCCAACGCAAACTGGCGATGCTGGCCTCGGCCATTGATCTGAACGCCCTGCGTCAGCCGCCGGGCAACCGGCTGGAAGCGTTGAAGCGCGACCGCGCCGGGCAACACTCCATCCGCATCAACGACCAATGGCGCGTTTGCTTCGTCTGGCGCGACGGCGCGGCCCATGACGTCGAAATCGTCGATTATCATTGAGGAGACACCGCCATGATCGGTCCCAACCCGCCCGTGCATCCGGGCGAAATCCTGCGGGAAGAGTTCCTGATTCCCTTGGGCTTGACGCCCTACGGCGTGGCGCAGGCGTGCCGCGTCCCGCGCACGCGCATCGAGCGGCTGGCGCGCGAGGAAACGCCGGTCACGGCGGACACCGCGTTGCGCTTGGGCCGCTATTTCGACACCGGCCCGGAATTCTGGATGAACCTGCAAACGCTGCACGATCTGTCCGCCGCCGCGCAGGCCGCGACGGACATCGCCGACATTCAGCCGCGCGCGGCGTGATGGAAGGCTGATGTCAGGCTTCATGCCCGCATCCTTTCTCGGTCATGACCGCAGTCGGATCGCCGCCCCGCCGCGCGAACGCGGCGGCGGATGCCTGCGGCGAATGTTTCGGAATCAGCGATCAGAACGACCAACAGGTCGAAGGCGTCGGACCACAGCGCCCGGCATTCCCGGCGCGTGGCGCGGTGGCCCAGAACCCGGCGGCACAGGCGGTAGACGTCCACCGCGCGACGGTCGGTCGCCACCATGAATTCAAAAGCCAGCAGGCGGGCGGCGGCGTCATCCATGGCCACTCCCCGCCGCGACGCTGGCGCGCCGCCGGGCGTCGGCGAAACGCACCGTCACCCGGCCATCCGCGCCGCCCAACGACCGCGCCACGCGGGCGCGCAGTTCCTCCGGCGCGTCGCCCGCGCCGATCACGATCACGGTGCGGATCGCGGCGGGCAGCGCCAGATGCGCCATCGCCGATGGCGGCCCGGCGATCCAGGTTGGAATCGCCGGATAGACGCTGCGCGCCTGCAACCCGCCCAAAACCCCGGCGGCAAGGTGCAGCCGATCACCGGCCAGCTTGCCCAACCGCACCGCCGCGCCGTGCCACGCGCCAATCAGCGCGCGCGACGGCAGCAGCTCGCCGGTCAGCGGATCATGGACGCTGGCCGGACGGCCCGCGCCGTCCAGATAGGTGACGTTGACCGCCCGCACTTCTGGCTGGCCTTGGTCGGCCCAGCGCGCCATCCCGGCCAGCAGCGCCGGGAATTTCCCCAGACACAGCGGCTCGCCGCCGTCCGGCGCATGCAGATATTCCACCTCGCCAAAACCAAACCACGGCCCGACATTGGCCGCGTTCACGCCGTTCGCGGTCAAAAAGGCGGCGGCGGGCGTGTCGGCCAGCGGTTGGCGTGCCGACCACACCGCGCGCCCCGCCGCGATCTGCACGCCCACCGCCACCGGCGTTGGCGCGTCGGCCCGACGACGGCGGGGGGCGGCGCGGGGCGCGCGCTCCGGCGGCGGCGGCACGTCGCGCGGGCTTTTCCGCCCGGAGGCGATGCCGCCTGTGATGATCTTGGTCAGATGTTCGTGGCTCCAGCCGCCCTTGCGCGGGTCGATGGCCCAGGACAGCGCGGCGGCCATCAAATGCTGATGCACGAGGGATTCCGGCAACGCCCCGGTTTCCACAAGCCCGCCCAGCTTGAACGCGGCCTCGTTCAGCGCGTTGTTTTGATTGCCGGGTCCAGTCTGGCGGACCGTCTTGACCTCATCGTCCAGCGCCGCGCGGGCGTAGGGCGACAGGGTTTCCGGCTTCGGCGTCGGGCGGGCGCGCGCCGCCGCTGGAACGGGCTGGCCAACGCGCTTGGCGAGAAACGCCGGAATCTCCCGGCCATCCAAACGCAGGCGCAACCACTCCAGATCCTCCGGCTCGCCCATCAACAGGCGGACCACCCATTCCGGCGCGGGCAAAATCGGCGTCGTCTCCACCGGCCCGCTCCAGGCGTAGCGCCCGCCATTGGGGTGGATCGACGGCGCGGCGAGGATGTAGCCGCCGCTGGACCGGGTGTCGAGGCCGGGGCCAAGCCGCGACCGCGCGCTGTTTTTGACCGCGCGGCCCGGCCATTTGAACAGCCAGTGCCGCCCGCCGCTGGGCGTTTCCTGCCCCAGCGTGGCGGGCAGCGGCTCGCCGAACAGCCCTTCCAGCACCGCCAGCGTCTCAAAGCCGTTTTCGCCGGGCTTGTCGCCGACGGCCTCTTTGACGTCGGCGTCGAGCACCCAAAAGCCCGCCGCCTCGCCCACCGCCAGCCCAACATTCGCCGACGGCCACCGCCGCCAGTACTGCCCAACCCAATAGGCCGACGTCTTGGCGTCCAACACGCCGTGTTCAAAGAAATCCTTTTCCTTGTAGGGGATTTTCTGCCCCGCGACGCAGGGGAACACCGGCCACCCCCGCGCCGCATAGTCAGCGGCGGCGGCGACCAGCTCAGGACCGGGCTTTTCGGTCATGGCCGAATCTCCCACCGGATCAAAACGCCGTCGAACAGGGGCGTTTGCTCATGTTCCGACGCCCAGAACCGCGCCAGATCGGCCCAATCCACGAAGCCGTCCTGTCGCGCGAAGGCGTCCAGCTCAACGGCGTTGCAGAATGTTCCTTGGCCGATCTGGACCGACGGCGACGCGCCGAACGACAGGCAGATCGCGGAGACATCCGTGCAGATCGCCCGGCCCAGCAAGCGGCACGAGTTGGTGCGCATCCCCGTGTAGAGCTGGATTTCTTCGCCGGGCCGCGCATGGCGCTTGCGATCCGCGCGAATGGTCTGGCGCTTCGCGCCCGGCTGCAACGGGCCGGGTTCCAGCCCCAAGAGGATCGGCGGGGCGAATCGCTTTTTGAAGGAATAGGCCACCATCAGACCACCTCCGGGACTTGGTCCCAGGTGCGTCCGTCCAACAGGCCACCGGCAGCCTTCTTGCCGACGCGGTACAGGAGGGCGAGATTGTCCTCGCCGCCCGCGTAGCCATCACGGTTCTGCAATTCCAAGCTTTCCTGCGCCTCGCTCGGAACATCTTCCGCCGGGAGCCACTCACCCCACTGCTTGAAGAAAAAGGGAACTCCCGCCGCCGCACACTGGTCGCGCACCGACCGGAACCAATCCGGGTGCGTGGGCCGCGCGCAGGGGCCGCTTTCGCCCCCGGTGATGACCCATCCCAGGCGTGACCCACCGGACAGGGTTCGAGACGATTCGCCCGCACAACCGGGAATGTAGAGTTCTCCGGTTAGGGCGTTGCGTTGACCTCCGTGGTCTCCCATATCCCAAAACAGGCTTTCCACCGCCGTCAAGTCCACCGCCCCAAGCATCGGTTCCACCGACAGGAAGCGCAGGACCGACGGCGCGCCCAGCAGCTCCGACACCCGCTCGTTCGCTGTTGGCTGATTTTCGACGGTCGCCCCCGTCCAGACATTGGGGAGCGGCCAGTACGGCAACCGATCCTTGCCGCTTTCGTCCACCACCTTCAGCGCAAAGTGCAGATCACCGGCCCGGTTAGATTGGCTGCCAAGCGTGTAAAGGCACCTGTTGATCCGATACGGGGTCTCCCGCGCGGTCAGATAGCGCCGCATCCGATCCGGGCGCTTGGTCAGCAGCAGGAACAGGTGATGACGGCACAAGGCCATCATCGCGAACACCTGATCGATCCAATCTTGATCGACGCGGGCGTGGAACAGGTCCGCCATGTCGCAGACGAAATAGACCCGGCTCCGCTTCGCTTTGATCGGAACACTCAGCGCCTCCGGGACGAACCGGAGGGTGCCGTTGAAGCGGGGAACGCCGTTGGAGTCCAGATCGGTCAGACCGCCCCAGATGCCGTTGCCCTTGTGCCCAAAGCGGTGGGCAATGCCAGCGGCGTAGCAGTTCCGGCAAGCCTCGCTCGCGCGGCTGCATCCCCGGATCGGGTTGATGCTGGCCGGGATGGCGTTGCGCGCCTGCGCCAACGCGACCAGCCACTCTATGGTGCAGTGATCGCCCATGGCTCAAGCCTCCCCAAGCGGCAGCCGTCGCCGGTCAGCGGCGTGTTGGGCGTCTGCGGCCATCACCGCAAGGTTGCTGCGGTAGCGGTCGAACAGCGCGGGCATTTTGGGCAGATCGTCGCCGAACTGGCGCATCAGCCGGGCGTTCTCGAACGCCGCGCGAATGGAGTTTTTCATGGTCGCGGCCCCCTTCACGCCCGACCCGCCGGAGACGCGCCCCGGTGGTCGAAGTCTTGCCGGTCGCCCCAGCCTTCGCCGGGGCCGATCATCCGAACATTCACCAGGAACCCGGCGGAAACCTCGGACGCGGCGACGGCGGGCCAAGAGGCGTCGCCGAAGTCAAAGAAACGACGCGCCAGATGATCCATGCTGTCGGGACCGCCCCAAACGTCGAACACGAGGACAGATGACTTGCTCGCCATGACGTCACGCTCCCACCGGCTGTTCACCGGCCCGCAGGCGGCGGGCGATCCCGGCGACGCCCAGCGCGCAGCCGCGCGTCGCGTCCCGCATCGGGTCTTTCGGCTTCCAATGCTCCGCCGACCAGGGCCAGGAATCGGACGGTTGGCCCGGCGGGAAGTCGTCGCGGCGGTGGTAGCCCGCGTGGGACAGATATTCGCCACCGGCGGTGTCCAGCAGGCCCGGCGGATAAACGTCGTCCCGCTCCGCCGAATGGCCTTCGTCCAACCGCTGGCGCGCCAACTCGTCGGCCACCAGCGACAGCGCCACCACGTCGTCCGCCGTCAGCCCCTCGCGAAGCACCAGGATCGGCATGGTGAAACTCCCGCGCCGCAAGTCCTGCGCGGGAGTTTCACCGTACGGCAGCAGCGCCAGCCCATAGACGGTGGTTGTCCGCGTAACCGGGCACCATGTCGGACGGACCTCTTTTCCGAACCGTTGGCGCCCCAGCGGGCGGATGGCGAAGCGCGCGCACCACTGCCGATAATCGGCGAAAAGCGCTTGCGTCGTGATCGACAGGCCGGGTGCGGCCATCGTCCGTCTTGCCAAATAGATCGTCAGATGTCGTGGGGTCACGGGGTCAATCCTCCATGGCGTCCGCGCTGTGCGCGGCATGGGTTGAGGCGGACGGCGCGAACAGGGGCATGTCGGTTTCGACAGTCCCGGTCTGCGCCAGATCGAAACGGCGGCGGTAGGCCGCGCAGAAAGGGGCGTTGAAATTGGCGAGCGCGACGGACAGGGCGTGATCGTCCATGTCCCCGGCCAGCCACGCGGCGGCGACCTGCGCCAGACCGCGCGCGGCGCTGGGGACGTCCGGCACAGCCGCGACGGCGGCGGACAACCGCTCGCGGTCGGCGTCCTGCCTGCGACCCAAGAGGGCTTGGCCACAGGCGACCGACAGGGCGATTCCGGGATCCAGCGCGCGGGCGGTCATGACGCCACCCCGACGGGGCGCGGGGCGGGCAGCGCGGCGAGGACATCCTGTTCCAGCGCGTCGAGCACGCCGCGCAGGTCGGACAGGGCGTGCAGGACGGCTCGGGCCTCCTCCGGCGTGATCTGTCGCCCGCCGTCGCCCGATGGGCAGCGCGCGCGCCGCAGCTCTGTGGCCAGATCGCCCATTTCGGCCATCGCGTCGGCCAGCCGCGCCACCGGGTCGGTGATGCCGCTGGCGAATTCCGCCGCCTTGCGCAGATCGGCGCGATAGGCGGCGAGGATCAAAGCCGTCTCGCCGCGCGCCACCATCGCCCGGTCAAGCCGCAGGGCCTGGAACAGCGGGATATTATGGCCGTCGTCGTCGGGGTCCGACCAGGCGCGCGCCAGACGCGCGCTTTTGCCGGTGACGCTTTCGATTGTCGCGTCGCCCAACACGGCGTGCGTCAAAAAAACGGCGTCTTCCAGCGACAGCGGGTCACGGCGCTTGGTCATTGTCCGATACTCGCTTTTTGGGAAAAGAACTGCATTTGTGACGCGCGCGAGTGGCAGCTCAGACCGTGACCGCGACGGTCGCGCGCGCTACCATCCGACACCATCACTCGACAAAGGAGACCGCCAATGGCTTTGAACCCGATGACCAAAGAAGCGCTGACCGTTTGCCGCCTGGAATTCGAGGACGAAAAGCCCACCGCCCCAACCGGGGCGCAGATCGAGGAAGCCCCGGACGTGGTCAGCATGACGTCAGCCGCAGTGGATAATGGCGTCGCCTTTTCACTGGTTGTCCGCGACGAAGGGCGGGACACCACAAAGGTCTTGTTCTTCAACCCGGTCGCCGCGAAACATCTTGCCGACATGATCCTTGCGGGCGGCTGGCAAGCGGGCTGGTTGGATGAGCGGGGGAACATCACCCCTGCTTCTTCCGATAGGGGCGACTGATCGGATAGTAAGTCACGGGCGGAGCGTTGGCGACCAGATGCGCGAACAGAGCGGGGTCCATCGGCGCGCCCAGCTCTGGCTCGACAAACGGCACGATCTGGCCTCTGGGAAACTTCATTTTCACGCGCTCGACCGGAGCAGCGGGCGACTGTTCGTCATGGTTTTTGGTCATTGTCCGTTACTCGCGTGATGATTGAACAAGACTGTTGATGATCGCCCGGCCACACTGTGGCATGGACCACACTCACCGCCGGACGCAGCACCGCCGCCCACAGCAGCCAGCCCGCCAGAACAAGGCAGGCCAGCAGCACGGCCACGCCCCTCCCAAGAGTTTTTTTATCCGTCTCAGTCATGGCGAATTTGAAGGCGAAGGAACTTCGAAGAAAAGAGAGTCAGACCATGTTAGAGATTCACGATTCATCGCGAATTTTCTGATTTTTACCAAATCATCACGCGATGGTTCGAGAGAACCACGCTCCCACCGACTGATGGTTGCTTGGTCACGCTCGACAATCCCGGCCATTTCTTTTTGCGAAATGCCGAGAATTATCGTGCGGATATGCTGCATCTGGTTCATGGCAAAAACCGTATGCGCATACGCATCGTTTGGCAACAGAAAAATGCGCTTGCGCATTTGCACAGCCTAGCGAGCCGCTATATGCCTATACGCATGGTAAATCTGGCAGAGAAGATCATTCGTCTCCTGAACCAGCACAAGCTGACGCAGCTTGAGCTGGCTGAGAAGATCGGCGTCCATCAGTCAACTGTGAACAGGTGGACGAAAGGCGCTGACATCAAACCAGAAAATCTGATCGCCCTGGCCTCTTTTATAGGCCAAACCGTCGATGACTTCCTGTTGTCGGAAAGCGTCGATGCTACGATCTCAGATGACGCAGCCATGGCACGTCTGATTGACGACATGCGCACTATTGGCAGCGTTGATCCTGAAGCGCGGAAGAATTTTCAAGACTATGCTCATAAGCAAGCCGAGACTTTTCGCGCACGTCTCGGGCTTTCCGAATAATCAACAACTGAATCTCGCGCTGGATATCCGGCGGCAAGATTGAATAGTCTTTGATAAAATCATCAAGTCGATCTTCTGACACGAGAACCCCCAAAACATACAGGCCACCCTCTTGATCGAAGAGAAAATCTATCGAGCAAGCGGGAACATTCAACCGAGAGAAGCAGGCCGCCTGCTGCAATTGGGACATATCCCGATATCGCAAGAACTTCCCATTTCTCCCACCACATGCGAATCTCTGCCTTGCCTGATCGGGCGCAGACAGTGAGTTGACGCCTCATGCGCATGAGCGCGGCGACAATACCCGGCGAGGTGGGAGCCTCGTAAGAGCCTAGATGTGGTCCCCACCGCATCTAGGCTTTTCTGCACTTTGGGCTTGTGCATCACCTCATGTTATCGCCACAGCGCATTCAATGGTAGTCTATTGTTGCTTCAGAATTGTAATAATTG
Organism: Azospirillum cavernae; assembly: GCF_003590795.1. Classification (GTDB taxonomy): domain Bacteria; phylum Pseudomonadota; class Alphaproteobacteria; order Azospirillales; family Azospirillaceae; genus Azospirillum; species Azospirillum cavernae. Next base: position 301,839 of record NZ_QYUL01000002.1, on the reverse strand, counting down.
CATACTGTAGCATTCACATATAGCCACTCTCCGCGCGGAGCGGATGGTCTAAGGCCACATCAAGCCGGAAATCACCGGCCCTAAAAAACTATGCGTTTGCGCATTTTTCTATTGCGTATCGAATGCGTATGCGCATAACGTTTTTCTGCTTGCAGGAATACCGCGCAAGCGCCTCCCTAAACTCCCCCTGGACGGACCTGCTTCCGTCCAGGGGATTTTCCAGGGCGAACGAATGGTTTTAGCCGCCAAGCTCTTGTTGAATGCGCATGACAAGCTCGACCTCAGCCGGGTCTTGCACGCCGTCCGCGTCCATCAACTGGATGGCATGGCTGACCAACAGGCGCTGTTCTTCCATCGGCGCGGCGTTCAGGGCCATCAAGCATTCCGAAAGCACATCGGCGCTTGGGAACTGTCGCTTCAGGTAACGGGTCAGCGCCTCTCGATCCTTTTGATCGGTCGCGATCCCGGCCATTTCAGCCCGAACGGTGATGTAGGACAGGATCACGTTGATTTCTTCATCCTGCATCACACCATCGGAACGCGCCAAGGCGGTCAGTATCCGAATGCCGTCACGGGCGGCGCGCCGTTGGGCCATGCCCGGTTTGTCCGTCGGCCTGATGTCGATGGGCGCCACCACGGAGGCAAGCCTTGGAACTGCCGCCGACGGGACGGATTCGGGCGCGCGATCTTCCGCCGGGGCGGGCTTGGCGCGCTCGCGGCGCGTTGGCGCTGTCGGTTCAACCGGATCGTCGGGAATCTCCAGCCCCAGTTGATCCACAAAAAAGGATCGCGGGCTGTGGCATTCACCGTCTACGTCGATCACGTCAACGATGCGGTCAAACCGAAAAGCGCGTGGCGCGCCGCGCTCGTGACAATAAGCCTGGATGTAGGTTCGCGCGCCATCGCTGTACAAATCCCGCATCGTGATGCGGCGACGGCTCTGGTTCCCTTTCGAATCGCGATAGTCGATGGCGAAGGTCATGCCCGCCGCATCTTCGGCGAGCGGTTCAAACTCCGCGTTGCCAACCATGAAGTGCTTTCGGCGCGGGCGCACCGCTTCCTGCGCCCTGCCTCCGGCCATGGCTTCAAGGGCGTCCTGTCTGGCCAACTCCTCAACGGCTTTCAGCCGGTCAGAGGAAGCGTCATGCACCGGCCTGTCCACCACGACATAGGTTTCCGTGATGGTGACGGCCACGCCCACCATGTCGGCGTCATCATCAGCGGTCAGTCCCACCGGATGGAAGTCCGGCGGCATAGCGGGCGGACGGTTCTCGGTACGCCGGAACAGCCCGCTCAATCGATCCCACAGACCCATGTTCGCGCCTCTATCGGTTGTGTCGCAACGCCGATGGTACGCGCGGGCGAGCCGGGCCGAAAGGTCCGGCTCAACCTTCAAGACACAGGAAGCACGATGAAGAAACCAACCCACGCCCAGCGCGCCCATGGTCTGCACGCCACCGCCTGCAAGATGGGCGCAACCGTGACGTTCCCGTGCCCCGTTGGGATGTTGCGCTCCCTTTTTCGCGAGCATCGAGAGAGGAAACAGGCCGCCGGAGAATGGACGGCTGAAGATGAAACGGATTTCGTCATCTGGAGAAACATGACCTGGGGTAAGCCTGAGTATTGGCCGACCGAAAAAGAACGGGCGTTTCTGTTGAAGCGCCTGCTCCCCCCGACCCAACAGGTCGGTCAGTCCTCGGCTTCAACAGAGCCGTGCTTGAGGGTGGCGACGATCATTTTCACGATGGGTTCACCATAGGTCTTCACCGAATGCGGCAGGTGGGCTTGGGCATCCCGCAGGTGCGATTCCACATCGTCCTGAGGAACCTCCTTTGAAACCAAGCCCCTTGCCAGATGACCGCACACCGCAGCAAGAGCGACCACTTGGCATTCGAGGCGGTGAATCGCCTCCTGCATTTCGTCTTCCGTCATAGGAACGCTCCATCGGTTGTGTTGCAACCCCGATGGTACGCGCGGTTGAGCCGGGCCGAAAGGTCCGGCTCAACCAAACCGCACAGGAGAACCCATGAAGAAAACGTGCCGCGCCCAGCGCGCCCATGGTCTGCACGCCACCGCCCGCAAGATGGGCCGCCGCATCGCCGATCTGGCCGCCAACGGCAGCGTCGTGACCGACGCCGATCTGTTGACCGACTTCACCACCACCGCCCTCGCCAAACACGGCCCCGCCGCCCGCGCCCACGCCCGCGCGCTGTTGGGCATGAAACACCCCACCCCCGTTGATCGGAAGCCGTCCATCGCCAAACTGCCGGGCGTGCGGCTCGTTCTGACGGACGAACCGGAAAAGGGCGATGGGTTGTCGGAAAGTCTGGTCAAGGAAGTGACCGGCGGCGAACCGATGGAGACCCGGAAGTTGCACGGCGTCCGGGTCAACTTTATCGAAGGGCCGGTCACCAACCATCGGCCCGCCATTACCGAACAAGACGTTGGCATCTGGCGGCGTGTGGAGCCGTTACAAGCTGTCGAAGAGTGGAAAGGTTAAGAGCGCGGTTGTCCAACCTTTTTGGGCTTGGCAACGCGAACCTCACCCTTTGCGTCCAACCAACCCAATTCCAATCCAGAATTCTTCAGAATTCCGATCATCTCGCGAACAACAAGGGGGTCAAAAGCTAAATCAATCGTTTCTGAATGGCCGCCCTTGTTCACAACGAGCCGAGCAATTAGGCCATTATCCAGAGTCACTGAAGATAAACTTAAAACGTGAAGCGCTTTTTCTATGTCGTGAGCATCAGGGGGCGGAAGTCTGTATTTCTCAATGCGCCCCTTAAGGAACTCAACCTCGTCAACACTCAAGCCTTTTGACGACATTCGCACGCTCCATCGGTTGTGTTGCAACCCCGATGGTACGCGGGAACGAGTAGAGCCGAAAGACCCGTCTCAACCCAAACGACACAGCGCCCGGCCTAACGGCCCCGCATCACCACACGAACAGGATCATGACCGAAACGCCCCATCCGGCGGCGAACGGCGGAGCTTTGCCCGCCGCGCCGCAGACCAGCGACCCCGATCTTGAAGCGGTCTATCGCCTGTGGATCGACATGATCCGGGAAGCCCGCATGCTGGGCGGTCGCGACGCGGCCCGGCGGCTGTGGCGTCAATCGCCGTTGCCGCCCCTGGACGCGGCGCGCCGGGGAAAGGACACGCCCGATTGGGTGGACTCCTTCCTCGCCGACTGCACCGAACCGGCCCCCGGCGCCCGCCTGAAGGCCGAAGCCCTGTGGTGCGCCTATCTCGGCTGGTGCCAACCGCGCGGCCTGGAACCGATCACCCGCAAGGGCCTGCTGCTCCAGATCGCGCGCCACGGCCTGAACCGTCAGAAGGCCAGCATCGTCTATTTCCTGAACCTGCGCCTGCGGGTGCAGTGACCAACCAAAAGGACACGCCATGATTTCGTTTGACGTCTCAGCCCGTGACGCGGGCCTCATCGTCAAGATCGTGAACCGCGCGGCTGCCGCCTGTCGGCTTGCAGGCGCGCCGAAGCTCGACCGCCACGACGTGGCCATGAGTTTGACCGCCTGCCACGCCAACGGCTGCCCGCTGGACCTGGAAAAGCTGCTGGCCGCCGACGACTTCAATCTGCTGCACGACGTCACCGGCATCCACCGCCACATCAGCACAGAGGACGCCCAGCTTGGCGGCTGCTTCCTCCCCCGCGCGTGCCTGAAGCTGGCCGACGACGCGGCGAACGCGGAGGCTGGGCGATGACCAAACAGCAGAAGCTTCATCAAGCGGGTCTTGCCGCCGTAACGAAACTCGAAACCGTTCTGGACGGTTTGAAAGCCGCTGGCCCCTGCCCGTTGGACGGGCGCAACGCCGTTCTGAATCTGCGGCAGCAGGTTGAAGGGTTGCTCAACCGCTTTCAGCAGGATGCCGACCATGCCCTGTGAATGCTTCGTGCAAAAGCGCTTCATCGGTCGAAACGCGGTCGTGATCGAACAGGCGAACGACATCATCGCCGACTATCAGCGACAAGGCTTCACGCTGACGCTGCGCCAGCTCTACTACCAGTTCGTCGCCCGCGCCCTGATCGAGAACAGTCAGCAGAGCTACAAGCGTCTCGGCCAGATCGTCAACGACGCCCGCATGGCCGGGCTGGTCGATTGGGAAGCGATTGAGGACCGCACCCGCAACCTGCAACAGGTCAGCACCTGGAACGACCCGGAGGACATCATCGCGGCAGCCGCCAGCAGCTTCCGCGTGGACCGTTGGGCCGACCAGCCCGCCCACGTCGAGGTGTGGATCGAGAAAGAGGCGCTGGTCGGCGTGATCGAGCGGGTGTGCAACGACCACTACGTTCCGTTCTTCGCCTGCCGGGGCTACAGCAGCCAGTCGGAACAATGGCGCGCGGGGAAGCGGCTGCGCCGCGCCCACAACCGGGGCAAACAGGTGGTGATCCTGCATTTGGGGGACCACGACCCCAGCGGTCTGGATATGACCCGCGACAACGACGAACGGTTGGCGCTCTTCGCGGCGGCGCCGGGGGCTGTAGAAATCCGGCGGCTCGCCCTGAACATGGATCAGATCCGCAGATTCAAGCCGCCGCCCAACCCGGCAAAGGAAGCCGACAGCCGCTTCGCCGACTACGTCAAGAAGTACGGGTCGAAGTCTTGGGAGTTGGACGCCCTCGATCCAACGGTGATTGACGGCCTGATCCGCGACCAACTGAACGAGCTGATCGACCGCCCCGCTTGGGACGAGGCGGTGATGCGCGAATCGCAGTACCGCGACCAGCTCGAAGAAGCGTCAAACCGTTGGGACGAGGTGACGGACATCCTCTTCCCGTCGCAGGAGGGATGATCGTGACCGACAGAAATGGCGGCGACGTCCTGCCGAAGCGGCTGACCGAAGAAGAGGCCGCGCAGGAAATCGGCATCTCACGCGGATCGCTGCGGAGTTTGCGCAAATCCGGCCAGATCGGTCATGTCCGCATCCTCAACAAAATCTACTACCTGCCCGACCAACTCAAAGCGTACTTCAACAACCAACGCGTTGAACCATGCCAGACCACAGCGACAAGCCTGGATACTTCCAAGGCTATTGGCTCGAACAGAAGCCCGGACGCGATTCCGGGGTCTGGTATCGCGCATGGTACGATCAACCCAGCCGTCAGGTCCGCCGCGTCTCGACTGGCGAGCGAGACTTTTCGATAGCCCAGCGGGCGTTGATCGCCTGGGTTCTGAACAGCGAACGACCGCGCCACGCCCCCCGGTCTCAGGCCCTGATCGACGCCATCACGCTGCGTTATTGGACCGACCACGCCGCATCCCGCCCATCGGCCAAAACGATCAAGCGGGAGCTGCGGTTGATTCACGCTTGGTGGGACGGAAAGACGGTCGCCGACATCACGCCGGACGCACAACGCCGCTTCCGCCAGCATTTGACTGAGTTGGGGACCGGCCCCGGCGGAATCGACCGCATCCTGTCCACCTTCCGCGCGGCGCTGAACCACGCGCGAAAAAACGAAGAGGTCGAGTCGATCCCCTTCATCGCGGGCTTTCGGCCAACGGAAGAGCTGCGGTCACGGGAGCCGAAGGGCCGTCCTCTGACCCTGGAAGAGCTGGCCCGCCTGATCGACGGCGCGCAGTCCCGCCACACGCTGGCCTATCTCTGGCTGGCCATCGGCACGCTCGCCCGTCCGGCGGCTATCCTTGATCTGACGGTGACGCAGTATGACGCCGACAATGGTGTGTTGACGCTCAACCCACCGGGCCGCGTCCAGAACAAGAAATGGCGGCCTGTGGTTCCGGTCGCCGCCGCTCTGGTCCCTTGGCTTGCCCCCGACGCGGCGGACGCGAAGACGGGCCGGTATGTGACCTATCGCGGCAAGCCGATCACGTCGATCATCGCCGCTTTCCGAATCGCGCGAGCCGCCGCCGGGCTGGACGCGCGCGTGACGCCCTATTCGATCCGCCACACCATGGCGCGGGAGCTGCGCAAAGCCCGCGTGCCGGGCGAACAGATCAGCCTCTTCCTTGGCCACCTGCCGTCGGGCGCCGCCAGCACCACAGCCGTCTATGCGCCCTACGAACCTGAATATCTGGCCGATGCGGCAACGGCCATCAACAACGTGATGCACCGACTCGCCGCACTGGTCAGGAACAGCCATAGGCCCGCCCCCGATGCCGAGACGACGGGCAAAGCCATCCGCCACGGCATCGGCGACGAGAAGCGCCAGCAGGTCCGCCGCTTAATCCTGGAAGGCGTTCCACACGCCAAAGTGAAGGAGCTGACCGGCGTTTCGGACGGCACGATCAGCTCAATCCGCAAGGTCCTCCGGGCTGAAGCCCTGGCCCTGAGAGCGACCAAATAGCCACTCTGCTTTCCCATTGCTTTCCCATGGGCTGCTTTCCCAAAACAGAAGAGAGCTAACCCATTGAAAAGATGGTAGGCCTGGCCGGATTTGAACCGACGACAACACCGTTATGAGCGGCGCGTTCTAACCACTGAACTACAGGCCCATCCAGGGGTCGAGAATGTGGCGCTAAACTGCCGATTGCGCAAGAGTTTGATGAAGGGACGCCGCAGTTCCGTTGATCGCTCCAGTTTCAAAGGGCGACCGTGACGCGGCAATCGGGGTTTGGCTATCAAAGTCCAAGCCCACTCGCAGGCTCCCAACCGTCAGCGAGCAGCCTGACCGCAGGCCTTCCGCATGACGGATCTCAGCCAGCGATGCGCCGGATCGGCGTCGAATCGTGGATGCCAGGCGAGCGAAATGGTGAGCGCGTCGGTTTTCACCGGCAGCTCAAAACTCGCAAGGCCGCTTCGCGCCGCTTCGGTCAGGCGCGCCGGCACGGCGGCGACAAGGTCCGAGGTGCGCACGATGGCGAGGGCGTCGGCGAAATTCGCCACGGCGATGGAGACGAAGCGTTTGAGTCCGAGCGCCGCCAAGCCGTCGTCGATTGGTCCAGAAAAACGCCCGCGCCGCGACACCGAAACATGCGGGAACGCGGCGAATTGCTGCGGCGTCACCGCGTTGACGAGCGGGTGATCGGGGCGCACGACGCCGACAAAGCGATCATGAAACAACGCTTGCAGCCGGATTTCCGGCCCCATCGCGCCGATGACGCCGACGTCCGCGTCGATTTTCCCCTCGCGCAGCGCTTCGACGTCCTCCTTGTCTTGATGGGCGAAGCGAAGCCGGACGCGCGGCGCCTCCGCTTCCACACAGGACGCGAGAACGGCGCCAAAGCTTCCGACGAAACCGTCGTTGGCCCGGATCACGAACACGCGCTCCAACCGCATCAAATCCAATTCGTCGTCGCCGCGCACCAGCGCCTCGGCTTCCAGAACGAGACGCCTCAACCGCTCCCGCAGGGCCTCGGCGCGTGGCGTCGGAACCAGACCACGCCCGGCCCGGACAAGAATTGGATCGGCCAGCAGGTGGCGGATGCGGGCCAGTTGCCGACTCATGGCCGGTGACGAGAGGTTGAGGCGCTGCGCAGCCCCGGCGACGCTGCCCTCGGCCAGCAGGGCGTCGAGCGTCACCAGAAGGTTCATGTCGAGTGAAACATGGGCCTTTGGGTTGGATCTGGCGGACATGGGCGTTTCCGCTCCGGTTGAGTGCATACTATGCACTTATACAATAGATGAATTGCACTGTATGCAATTGAACATGCCCGTTATCGAAAGAGGGCATCAACAGTCCCGCTGAGGACCCTTTCGATTGGACCCATCATGCACCCACACCCACACCCGCATGGCGCCGCGCAGGCGGTCCAGCACAGATCCATCCATTCCGGCATGGTTCTCACCGGCCTGTCTTTGGCCATTCTGCTCTCGCAGCTCGGCACCAACATCATCAACGTCGCGCTGCCGACCCTGGTGAACGCGCTTGGGGTCGAGTTCGGATCCGTGCAATGGGTGGTGGTGAGCTATCTGCTCGTCGTCACCGCCCTCATCGTCGGCGTCGGTCGTTTCGGCGACCAACTCGGCAAGAAGCGGCTTTATCTCTGGGGGCTTGTCATCTTCATGGCGGCCTCCGCGCTCTGCGCTCTGTCCAACACTCTGCCCATGCTCATCGTCGGTCGGGCCATGCAAGGGTTGGGCGGGGCGATCCTGATGGCGTTGTCCTTCGCCTTTGTCGGCGAGATCTTTCCAAAAGAGCGCGCCGGCTTCGCCATGGGGGTGCTCTCCACCATGGTTTCGTTCGGCATCGCGCTTGGTCCCTCGCTCGGGTCGCTGGTGCTGGCGGCGTTCGGCTGGCAAGCGGTGTTCTGGGTCAATCTTCCCTTCGGCCTGCTCGCTTTTTTGCTGGTGAGCCGCTATCTGCCCAACGCCGTCGACGCTCCGAAACACCCCCTGCCCGCCGCCCGATTCGACTGGCTCGGCACGATCCTTCTCGCGTTCACCCTCGGCGCCTATTCGCTGGCCATGACCTTTTCCGGCAAGCAGGGTTTTGCGGCGCCGATTGTTCTGCAACTGGGTCTTGGCGCGGTCGTCGGCCTTGCGCTGTTCCTGGCTGTGCAGATCAAGGCGCGCGCGCCGCTGCTGAAGCTCGCCATGTTCGGCAACGCGCTTTTGTCCACCAGCATGGTGATGAGCGTGCTCGTCTATGCCGTGATGATGGCGACGCTGGTGCTTGGGCCGTTCTTCCTCGCCAAGGCGCTTGGTCTTGACACCCGCATGGTCGGTCTGGTCATGACCGTTGGGCCGCTCGCCGCCGCGATCATGGGCGTGCCGGCCGGCGCTGCCGCCGACCGCATCGGCGCAAAGCTTGCCATGGTTGCCGGGCTTGCCGTTTTCACCGTCGGCGCCTTCGTGATGTCGTGGGTCTCTCTGTCGGGCGGGGTGGCCATCTACATCGTCGCCATCCTGCTCATCAGCGTTGGCCTTGCCTTTTTTCAAACGCCGAACAACACCGCCGTCATGGCCGACGCCCGTCCCGAACAGCGCGGCCTTGTTTCCGGCTTGCTGGCGCTCGCCCGCAATCTCGGCTTGATCACCGGCGCGTCTTTGATGGGCGCGCTGTTCGCCCACGCCGTCGGCGACGCCGCCACCGCGACTCCCGACAGGGTGGCGGACGGCATGCGCGCGGCGTTCCGCGTCGCTTCGGCCATGTCGGCGGCGGCCTTCCTCCTTGCCCTGACCACGCTCGGCCAGCGGCGGCGCGCGGCCTAAACCCAAACCCGAGGATCACCCCGACGCAAAACGACCAAACATCCTCGGGCGCCGAGCTGTCGGAAAAAGGGCGAAACCGATTTCCGCAGAGCGGGCGTCCAAACCAGGACGGCGAGAAGGCTGCGACGCCCGGTTGAACGGCGGTTGGGGTTTGAAGTCGTGTGACTGGAATGTGAACGGCCTGTCAATGGGATGACGGGTGGCTTGGCAGGTTGGTGAGGACCGCCTATCGTGCGTGCTTCCGACTGATCCCGCACAGCGAGCATCATGGCCAAGCGACCGACAGAGATCACCTATTGGGTCGATGAAAAGCCCCCCGCCTTGGCTCTGGTCCTGCTGTCGCTTCAGCATTTCGCCCTGGTGGCGATCTTTCTGGTGGTGTCGGTGACGATCGCCCGGATGGCGCAGCTCGACACCGAAGCGGGCAGCCGTCTGGTCAGCCTGACCATGATCGCCGGGGGCGTCGCCACCATCCTGCAATGTCTGGGGCGGGGCGGGCTGGGATCGGGCTTCATGGTTCCGGCGACCACCACCACCATTCTGCTGCCGCCCGCCGCCTTGGCGCTGGCCAAGGGCGGTTTGCCGCTGCTGTTCGGCATGAGTTTGTTTTCCGGCCTGCTGGTGATGGGGCTGTCGCGCGTCATTCATCGGTTGAGGCCGCTGTTTCCCACGGAAATCGCCGGTTTCGTCGTCTTCATGATCGGCCTGACCGTGATGATCCTGGCGGTGCGCCAACTGGTCGGCATGGGGCAGGCGGACGGCGAGTATCTGCGCTTCGCGGCGGTCGGCCTGCCGGTGCTGGCGGTGATCGTCGGCTTCAACGTCTGGGGCGGCAAGCGGTTGCGGCTCTATTGCTCGTTGATCGGCGTGGTGTTCGGCTACGCGCTGGGCATGGCGGAGGGCTGGCTCGCCCCGCTCGACATCCAGCATCTGGAGGAGGCTCCGTTGCTGGCCATGCCCCAGCCGGGAAGCTTCGGGCTGGCCTTCGACGTCGAACTGCTGCTGCCCTTCATCATCACCGCGCTGGCGATGACCTTGAATTCGGTGGGGGCGGTGACGGCGGCGCAGAAGGCCAACGACGCGGATTGGAAGCGCCCGGACATGGGCAACATCGGGCGCGGCATTCTGGCCGACGGCGTGGCGAACGTCTTCGCCGGTCTGATCGGCGGCGTTGGGCAGGCGGCGACCTCCGGCGCGGTCGGCCTGTCGGTGGCGACGGGGGCGACCAGCCGGTATATTGGCCTTGGCGTGGGGACGCTGCTGGTCGGCCTGTCCTTTTCACCGAAGATCGCCACCGCGTTGCTCATCATGCCGCCGCCGGTGATCGGCGCGGCGTTGATGTCCAGCGGCTGTTTCCTGGTGATGAACGGCATCCAGGTCATCAGCTCCCGCATGCTCGATTCGCGCAAGATCTTCGTGCTGGGCATCGCGTTGGCCTTTGGCTTGGGGCGGTTGGTCGATCCGCATTTCTTTGAAACCCTGCCGGGCTGGCTTCAGCCCTGGGTCGGCTCGCCGCTGACGGTCAGCGTGACGCTGGTCATCCTGCTGAACGCCACCCTGCGCATCGGCACCGGCACCCGCAGCCGGGTGCGGCTGGACATCGCCCATCTGACGCCCGAACAATTGACCGAGGTGGTGACGGAGCAGGGCCAGCTTTGGGCGGCGGAGCCGGAAACCATCCACCGCGTCCGCTTCGCCTTGCAGGAGGTGTTCGACCTGCTGGGCCAGAACGACATGGTGATGACGGAGGCGGGCGGGCGGCGCCCGCTGGAATTGCAAACCCTGTTCGACGAGTTCACCTTTTCCGTCACCGTCACCTACAGCGGCCTGCCGCTGACCATGGAAAAGAGCCGCCCGACCGAGGATGAAATCCTGGAGGACGACGACGGCATGCGGCGTCTGGCCTCTTACATGATCGGGCGGATGGCGAACAACGTCCATTCCTCCGTCCGCAACGGCGGGCGCTGCGAGATCCTGTTGAGCTTCAACGCCTGAGCTTCAACGCCTGAGCTTGGGGCCTGAGCTTAGGCGGCGCGTCTCGGCCTTTGGTCGGGTGGTGTGATCCACAATCGTCCCGGTGGCGTAACCATGGGCAGTGGACACCCGACGAGGATTGCGCGATGCCGCCCCCGGCCCTTTTGCGACACGCCTTGGCCGCCGCCCTGCTGGCGGCGTTCCCCGCCCAGTCCGCCCCGCTTCCGGCGGAAAACGACTATCGGTTCGAGATCCGGCGCGACGGCGCGCCGGTCGGCGAGCACCGCGTCACCCTGCGCCGCGCCGCCAACGGGGTGGAGGCGGCGGCGACCAGCCGGATCGTCGTCCGCCTGCTGGGAATCCCCGTCTACCGTTTCGATTACCGCTCGACCAGCCAATGGACCGCCGGGCGGATGACGGCGCTGGACAGCCGCACGGACGATGACGGAACCGTCACCAGCGTGTCAGCCCGCGCCGAGGGCCAAAGCCTGCTCGTCACCGGGCCGGACGGCGTGGCCAAGGCGCCGCCCGGCCTGTTTCCGACCGATCATTGGAATCCGGGGGTGATCGGCGCGACCGAGGTTCTGAACACCATCACCGGCAAAATCAACCGCGTGACCATGACCGCCCAGGGGCGCGATTCCGTGCCGACCGGGGCGCAAAGCCGCCCCTCCACCCGCTACGCCTATGACGGCGAGATGCGGGCGACGGTCTGGTACGACGACGCCGGTCATTGGACGGGCCTGCGTTTCGCCGCGAGCGACGGCTCGACCATCGACTATGTCTGCCAACGCTGCGGCCCCGATCCCGCATTGGCGGAGCGTCCGCAATGAGCGCGCCTGAGGTGAGGCCGCCGCTGGTCTGGATCACCGGGGCGGGCAGCGGCATCGGGCGGGCGTTGGCCCTGCGGTTGGCGCGCGACGGCGCGACGGTGGCGGCCTCGGCCCGCTCCGTCGAGTCCTTGGCGGAGTTGGCGGCGCTGGCGCCGGGGCGGATCCACGCCTTCCCGCTCGACGTCACCGACGCGGGCGCGGTGGCGGCCTGCGTCGCGGCGATCGAGGAACGGCACGGCCCGCTCGATCAGGTGGTGCTGAACGCCGGAACCCACATCCCGATGTCGCTCGACGATTACGCCGCCGCCACGGCGCGGACGCTGATGGAGGTCAATTACATGGGCGTCGTCCATGGGCTGGACGCCGTTCTGCCGCGCCTGCGGGCGCGGGGCCGGGGCGTGGTCGCCGTCGTCGCCTCCGTCGCTGGGTACAGCGGGCTGCCGACGGCGGCGGCCTATGGGCCGACCAAGGCGGCGCTCATCAATCTGTGCGAATCGCTGAAGCTGGATTGCGACCGCGCCGGGATCCGGCTGCATTTGATCTCCCCCGGCTTCGTCGCCACGCCGCTGACCGCGCGCAACCCCTTTCCCATGCCCGACCTGATCGGCGCGGAGGAGGCCGCTGAGCGCATCGTCGCGGGGCTTGGCGGATCGGCCTTCGAGATCATCTTTCCCAAACGCTTCGCCCGGATCATGAAGGCGCTGCGCCTTCTGCCCTATGGCGTGTATTTTCCCTTGGTCCGCAAAATCACGGGGGCAGGATGAGCGACGACGCCCGCCGCGCCGGTCTGGATGGCTGGGTGCGCTTTTTCGAAGAACTCAGCCCCGCCGCGCTGGATCGGCTGCCCGATCTGACGACGGAAGACGTGCGCTTCCGCGATCCCTTCAACGACGCGCGGGGGCGCGCCGCCCTGCGCGCGGTGATGGAACACACGCTGGCGGGCTGCGGCGATTTGCGGTTCACCGTCACGCACCGTCTGTTCGCCCCGGATCTGGCGCTGCTGCGCTGGCGGTTCGAGGCGACGCTCCCGGTGATCGGGCGCCTCGACGTCATCGGAACCAGCGAGGTCGTGCAAGCCGCCGATGGCCGGGTGTCGGAGCACATCGACCATTGGGACTCGGGCGAGCATGTCTACGCGCGGCTGCCGCTGCTGGGCGCGCCGCTGCGCCTCATCCAGCGGCGGCTTGGCGTTTGTCCGCCGATGGGTTCAACGGCGGCGGGGCGCTTGTCGGAATGACGCCGCGCCCCTCGGGCTGAAAGAACAGGCTGACGGTGCCGATCCACAGGCCCCAGCGGTAGACGTTGGCCCGGTTGATGAGGGCGCCGCCGGGTTGCAGCCACATCCAATCATCAAAGCGCACACGCCATGCGCCGTCGCCGACCTTCATCATCAGCTCGTAATTCCAGCTCAGCGCGTTGCCCGCCGATTCGCCGATGGCCGTGCCGATCACGTCGTCGGCCCGCCCCTCATAGCGACCGTCGGCGGTTTTCAGGATGCGCCAGACGCGGCGGTCCTTCTCGCCGTCGGAATAGAGGAAATTCTCGTCCAAAATCAGCTCCCGCCCATCCCACGCGCCGTCAATCGTGACGGTGAAGCTGCGGCGCAGCGTGCCGAAACGGTCCTCGAAGATCCCCCAGGCCTTGGTGCGCCCGGCGAAATACTCTTCGATTTTGAGGACGGGTTTCTGGTCGGCGAAATCCTGGACCTTCATCGACGAGCATCCGTTCAAGGCGAAGAGCAGGGCGGCGGCGGTCAGCAAAAGGCGCGATGGAAGCAGGCGGGTCAGCATGCGGGGTCCAATCCTTGGGCGGTGGCCCGGCGATCCAGCCGGTTGCGGATGGCGGCGTGGCGTCGGCGGCTCAACGGGTGGCCCCAGACCAACGCGACCGCGATCAATTTGGCTACGGTGGGAACCCCGGCGTAGATCACCCCCACCGCCAACAGCGCCGACGCGGACGGCGTGGCGACGCGCGGATCGAAGCCGAAGGCGGCGACCAGCGGCAGGGCGAGCGCCACCGACAGCGCAAGCGCGAGCTTTGACGCCATGGTCCACAGCGCGAACAGCAGCCCGGCGCGGGGCGGCCCGCGCTCCCGCCAGCGGGCGTAATCGACGACGTCGGCCTGCATCGCCGGGGGCAGGGCCAAATCCGCGCCCAGCGCCGCCCCGGTGACGACGCAGACCAGCCCGAAGGCCAGCAGGTCGCCCGCCCCCAGCCAGGGAACCGGGGCGAAGGCGGCGCAGGCGGTCAGCATGGCGAGGCACCAGGCCCGGTGCTTTTCCACCCGCGCCGCCAGCCGCAGCCACAAGGGCACGGCGGCGACGGCGGACAGGAAATAGACCAGCAGAAAGACGCCCTTGGCGACGTCGCCCGCCATCAGGACCGAGCCGACGAAAAAGGGAAACAGCGTGGCCGGAACCCCGGTCGCCAGCCCATTGACCATCCAGGCGGCGAGCAGCCGCAGAAAGGGGCGGTTGGACAGGATCGGCCGCAGAGAGGGGAAGGCGCGTGGTTGCCCTTCACCGGCAGGCCGCCCAACCTCCGCCACGCCCCACAGCAGGCCCGACAGGGCGAGCGCGCCCAGCGCCACCGTGACCATGGCCAGCAGGCTCAAGCCCTGCGCCGCGCTGAAGCCCAGCGCCGCCGCCCCCGCCGGAACCGCGCCCGCCAGAATCAGGCCGAGCACGCCGACGCTTTCGCGCGCGCCGCTGACGCGGGCGCGGGCGTCATAGCCGGTCGCCAACTCCGCCCCCCAGGCCTGATAGGGGATTTGCACCATGCTCCACCCGACATAGAGCAGCAGGCTCCAGCCGAAGAGATGGGCGGCCCCGGCCTGATCGGGCGGGTTGAACAGCGCCAGCAGGCCAAGCCCGGCCAGAAGCCCGCCCAGCGCGATCCATGGCTTGCGCCGCCCGCTGCGGTCGCTGAGCGCGCCGACCAGCGGGTCGGTCAACAGGTCGAGCGCCCGCGCCGCCGTCAGCGCCAAGGCGACGCTTCCCAACCCAAGGCCCAGCGTTTCGGCGTAATGGGCGGGCAGCAGCACCGCCACCGGAATCGTGGGAAGCGCCAGCGGCAGCGCGGGCAGCGCGTAGAGCGCTAGCCGCCGCGCCGACAACGCCCCGCCGCTGGTCATTGCGGGCCAGTCATGTTTGGACGCTCATGATGGCCGCCGGAAGCGCCAGAGGCCGACGTCGATGGTCTTGGCGCGGAAACCGGCCTCGCAATAGGCCAGATAATAGTCCCACAGCCGCCCGAACCGCTCGTCGAAGCCCTGGGCGGCGGCCTGCGGCCACGCCGCCAGGAAGCGCCGCCGCCATTCCGCCAGCGTTTCGGCGTAGCTGAAGCCGAAGGTTTCGACATGGTCGATCACCAACCCGGCCTGCGCCGCCTGCTCCCGCATCGCCGACGGGCAGGGCAGCATCCCGCCGGGGAAGATGTGGCGTTGGATGAAATCGCAGCCGCGCCGGTAGCCGGGGAAACGTTTGTCTTCGATGGTGATCGCCTGGACGACGGCGCAGCCGCCGGGCGTCAGCCGGTCGCGCAGGGTGCTGAAGTAACGCGGCCAATGGGCTTCGCCGACCGCCTCGATCATTTCGATGGAGACGATGCGGTCGAACTGGCCCTCCACGTCGCGGTAATCCTGCAAACGGAATTCCGCCATCCCAGATTCGGGGCTGTCGGCCAAGCGCCCTTGCGCGAAGGCGAGCTGTTCGGTGGACAGGGTCAGCCCGACGACGGAGACGCCGCGCGCGCGGGTCAGATGCTCCGCCATGCCGCCCCAGCCGCAGCCGATTTCCAGCACGCTCTGGCCCGGCGACAGCTCCAACAGGTCGCCGACGCGGCGGATCTTGGCGTCTTGCGCGTCCTCCAGGCTCTGCCCCGCCCGCTCATACAGGGCGGAGGAATAGGTCATGCCGGGGTCAAGCCACAGTTGGTAAAAGCGGTTGCCCAGATCGTAATGCGCCGCGATGTTGCGGCGGCTGCCGCCGCGTGTGTTGTCGTGCAGCCGGTGGTGCAGCCGGTTGACGAAGGCCAGGGCGGCTGAGGCCAGGATCTGGCTGCCCAACTCGGCCTCGTTGCGGATGCCAAGCTCGATCAAGGCGGGCAGGTCGGAGCTGCGCCACAGCCCATCGCCATAGGCCTCGGCCAGACCGATGTCGCCACCCAACAGCAGATGACGGGCCGCCGTCGGGTCGTCCAGCGTCAGGTCGGCGCGCGGGCCGTCCGCCGGGTTGCCGAACTCCATCGACCGCCCGTCGGGCAGCCGTATGGTCAGGCTGCCATGGCGGATGCGGGAGGCGGCGCGCAAAAACAGATTGGTCCACAGATCGCGGCCGGGCGTCAGCCGCCGCCACCAGGGACGAACGGCGGTTGCTGCAACGTCGGTCATGCGGGAATTCCCTTGCTGGGGGCGATGATGGGGGAAAGGGCGGCGGATGACAGGGAGGTTGGCGACGCCAGAGCGGGCGTCACGATGGTGACGGGATCGGCGGGGGCGTCGGGGCGCGGGCGGATGGTCATGCCCTTGCGCCACAGGCGCAGCGCCTCCCAATGGATGCCCGCCACGACTTTGAGCGTCATCAGCGGATGGCGCGCCCAGGCGCGCAGCAGCGCGCCGTCGCTGATCTCCACCCGGCGGGCGGCCAGGGTGGCGTGCAGCACCGGCCCCTCGGCGTCGGTCTGGCGGATCGCCAGCAGCAGATCGTCGGCGGGCGGGCGGATGCGGAAATGATAGGCCGTCTCCATGTCCATGAAGGGGGAGACGTAAAAACGCTTGTCGCAGCTCTGCCGCACCAGCCCATCGGCGCCGATTTCGGCGGGGATCAAATAGGAATGGCGCTGGCCGAAGGTGTTCGACACCTCGTGGATGATGGCGGCGAGGCTGCCGTCGGCCCGGTGGCAGAACCAGACGCTGAGCGGGTTGAAAACCATGCCCAAAACGCGGGGGAAGCACAGGATGCGGATCGGCCCGTCGGCGACGATTCCGGCCCGTTCCAGATGCCGCGCCGCCCAATCCTTCAGCGGCAACTCCGCGCCCGGCTGGTCGGCCTTCGCGCCGAAATCCCGGTCGCGGAAGCCCAGCAAGCCGAAGCGGTTGTGGGCGAACAGGCGAAAGGCGGCGTCGAGGCGGGGCAACTCGTCCAGGTCGATCAACAGGCTGAACACCCGGTAGGACAGCCGGTGCGCCACCGGCTTGACCCGGCGGTGCGTCACCGCGCCGACATAGAGGCCGGAGGCGAACGGTTCCATCACGCGGCCTCGCGCGCGGCGGCGCGCGGATGGGGGCCGAGATGGATGCGACCGGATTCATTCCCCACCGACCAGGGGCGGCGGACCCCGCCCAGCGCCTCGGCCACCGCCAGCCCGGCTTGCGCCCCGTCCTCGTGAAAGCCCGCGCCGAAATAGGATCCGGCGAACCAGGTGTTGCGCTGGCCTTGCAGGCTCCACAATTGCTTTTGCGCGGCGAGCGCCCCCATCCCGAAGACCGGGTGGTCGTAGAGGAAGCTGCGCAGAATGCTGCCCTCGCGCGGCGGGCGGATCGGATTCAGGGTCACGAACAGGTCGCGTTCGGGCGGCAGGAAGCTTTGCAGCCGGTTCATCCAATAGGTGACGCACACCGCGTCGCCCTCTGGCCCCGCGCCCGGAACACGCGGTTGCGACAGGTAATTCCAGCTTGACCACACCGCCCGGCGCTTGGGCATCAGCGTGTCGTCTTCGTGCAGGATGGCGAGGTTGCGCTCGTACCCGAAGGCGCCGAGCAGGCGGCGCTCCTCGCCGCTGGGGTCGTCGAGCAGGGCCAGCGCCTGATCGGCGTGGGCGGCGATCACCACATGGTCGAACTCGTGCAGCGCCCCGCGCCGGTCGCGGATCCGCACTCGGCCCCCCTCGCGCGACACGGACTCCACCGCGCTGTTCAGGCGCAGGGCGTTCGGCATGTCGGCCAGGATGCGGTTGACATAGGCGCGGCTGCCGCCCTCCACCGTGCGCCAGATCGGGCGGTCGGTGATCTTCAGCAGCCCGTGATTCTCGCAGAAGCGGACGAAGGCGGCGGCTGGGTGATCGCGCATCGATTCCGCCGGGGTGGACCAGATCGCGGCGGCCATCGGCAACAGATGGTCGCGGACGAAGGCGTCGGAATAGCCGCCCCGGTCCAGCAATTCGCCCAAGGTCAGGTTTTCGGCGTCCGGCGCGCTCAACTGCTTGGGCGCGTCGCGGTAAAAGCGCACCAAATCGCGCAGCATCCGCCAGAAGCGCGGGCGCAGAAGGTTGCTTTTCTGCGCGAACAGGGTGCCAAGCGAGCTTCCCGCATACTCGATCCGCCCGCCGTCGAGCGAAGCGGCGAAGCTCATGTCGGTGGGGCGCGTCGCCACGCCCAGATGATCGAACAGGGCGACCAGATTCGGGTAACTCGGCGCGTTGTAGACGATGAATCCGGTGTCCACCGGGCCGCAGAGGTCGGTGTCCACCGTGTTGGCGTGGCCGCCGGGGCGGTCTTCCTTCTCGAACAGGGTGACGCGGTGCGCCTTGGACAGCAGCCACGCCGCCGACAGCCCGGCGATTCCGGAACCAATGACGGCGACGGATTGGGGTTGGGATGGAGAGGTGTGGACAGAACGGATCGGCAGAATGTCGGCGCTGGTCATTGGCGATAAGCCCCTGTTCGGGTGCGGAACAATTAGGTTTACGCCCAAGGGCGGCGGCTGGATCACCGCCGACGGCGCTTTCCTGCTCCAATAGGGAAACACCCTGATCGGGCGTTCGGACGGTGATCCGACGCGGCGGTCGTCGCGTAAAGGGGGCTATGCGTGGCCTTGCCCCCCTTTCTTCACCGTCCATGACCGAGCGGGATCCGTTGGAACCGACCGATGAGATGTCGCGCGCCCTGCTGGCGGTGGCGACTGTGCGTGACCGCGCCGCCTTCGCCCGCCTGTTCGCCCATTTCGCCCCACGGGTGAAATCCTACATGCTGAAGCTGGGCGCGCCGCCGCAGCGGGCGAAGGATCTGGCGCAGGACACGATGCTGGCGGTCTGGCGCAAGGCCGAACTGTTCGACCCGGCCAAGGCCGAAGCCGCGACCTGGGTCTTCACCATCGCCCGCAATTTGCGGATCGACGCCCTGCGCCGCGAACGCCACCCCGAAGTGTCGGACGACGCGCTGGCCGAACATGAGGATGACCGCCCCCGCGCCGACGCGCTGTTGGACGGCGCCCAGCGGGCCAAGCGCCTGCGCGGCGCGCTCAGCGACCTGACGCCGGAGCAGGCGCAGGTGGTGCATTTGTCCTTTTTCGCCGATTTGGCGCATCCGGTGATCGCCGAGCGCCTGAACCTGCCCTTGGGCACTGTGAAGTCGCGCCTGCGCCTTGCCATGGGCAAGATCCGCAAGGCGCTGGGAGACGAGCCATGACCGGAGCCTGCAAGACCGGACACCACCCGAAGCATCACCCCAGCGACGCGCTGCTGGTCGGCTATGGGGCGGGCAGTTTGGGCGAAGGCCTGTCGCTGGCGCTGGCGCTCCATCTCGCCTCATGCCCGGAGTGCCGCGCGGCGCTGGCCGACATCGACGCCGTCGGCGGAGCGCTGCTGGAGGCGTTGCCGCCGGAACCGCTGGAACGCTTGACGCTGGCCGACACCCTGGCCTGCCTGGACGCGGCGCGCCCAGAGCGCCGTCCGCCCAGCCGCCACTTTGTCCCGCCGGGCGAATCCAGGACGCCAAGTCTGTTGCGCCCCTACGTCGGCTCGCTGGCGGCGGCGCCCTGGCAGCGGTTGGCGCCGGGCGTGCGGCGGGTGGAGCTGCTGCCGCGCACGCCGCGCGGCGGGTCGGCGCAACTGCTGCGCATCGCGCCGGGAACCGCCTTGCCCCATCATGGGCATGGCGGGCTGGAATTGACGGTGGTTCTGTCGGGATCCTTCACCGACGAGCTGGGCCGCTACGTCGCGGGCGACGTCGCTGAGGCCGACGACGAGGTGCGTCACCAGCCCATCGCCGACGGCCATGAGGAGTGCCTGTGCCTGATCGCCACCGACGCGCCGCTGCGCTTCACCGGCCTGATGGGGCGGCTGATGCAGCCCTTCATCGGCTTGTGACGCGGGCTACGACTCGCAGCGGGCCTGATAGAGTTCCATCGCGCTGCGGATGTCGTCGGGGATCGGCATCGAGGCGAAATCATCCAACGAGGTCGTCACCACCGTCAGGCTGCCCGACAGGCGGACTTGCCCGTCCACCTCGCCGTTGATGCGCAGTTGCAGGGAACTGCGCCCCAGCCGCTCGATCAAAACGCCCAGCGTCAGCGTGTCGCCCATCCGGCTGGGGGCCAGAAAATCGCATTCGGCGTGGACGATGGGCAACCCCAGCCGCCGGTCCAGGATCATGCTGGCGTAGTCGATGTTCAGCCCTTGGGTGAACCAGTCTTCCACCGCGCCGTTGAACATGTCGAAATAGACCGGAAAATAGACGATTCCGGCGGGGTCGCTGTGGGAAAAGCGAATGGGCCGCTGCACCCGGAAACAGCCGGTCGGCAAAGGCCGGTGGCTGGGGTGGTCGTCGGGGCGGCGCGGCCGCTCGCTGGCGTCATGCATCTCGTGGTCGATCCTTTTCTCCGCGACGGCCTTGTCGTCAAGGCCGGTCGGGCGCCGCCGTCAAAACAGTTGCGGCGATACCCAACAATCCGGGAAAAGCACCTTCCGTTCAACGGCTTCCTGCGCTGTCCGGGAATTCCTGACACAATCAGGCTTCCCGGATGTTGCCAAAATGCTGCACCGCGTCAGAAGGCGTAGCGCAGGCCGAGTTTGATTTCATGGCTGCGGACGTCGCCCTTCACCGGCGTGACCGGGCCGTTGGTGGTGTTTCCGCTGGTTTCAAAGCGCCCGGCGTCGAGATAGCGGTAGCCAAGATCGAGCTTGATCGCGCTGGTGACGGCGTAGGCGCCGCCCGCCATCACCGACCAGGCGAAGCGGCTGGTGTTCTTGCCGCTTTCCTGGAATTCCGCCGCGCCCAGCCGATAGGTGACGGTGTTCAGCCGGTTGAAGGCCACCCCGGCGCCCGCCCCGACATAGGGGGTGAAGGCGGTTCCGGTGTCGATGTCGTAATAGGCGTTGGCCATCACGGTCCAGGTCCGCAGCTTGGCGTCGGCGGACAGCGGGATCCCGCTCAGCGACTCGCGCGACCGGACGGCGAAGTTGGGGCGATACCCGGCGGTCAGCTCGGCCCGCAGATTGTAGGGGAGCTGGTAGCCCGCGCCCAGTTCGAACACCGCCGACTTGCCGAGATCGCCGGAAAAACCATTGCCGCCGGCGACGCTGCCACCGGGCGAGCGGGCGAAGGAACCGCCGATGTCGGCGCGGACATAGGCGCCTTGGGCTTCCGCCGCGCCCGATTCGACCGGCGCGGCCAAGGCCAGAAGGGCGCCCAGCGCCGCCGAAATGGCCGTGTTGCGGCCCGCGTTCGTCGTCATGACCCGTCTCTCTTTTGTCTGTCGTGTCGCCCGGCGACCGATCGGACGGCGGGCGGAAATTCGACTGGCTTATAGGCGAGGGTGATGACGCAAACGTGAGTATTTTGTTGCGGAAATTGGAAAGATGCGCCGACGAACAATTTCATCGGTTTGACATAAAACTTTAAAGACAATCAGGCAGGTACGGCGCAGACACGGCATCAAAGCGCAACCTGATCGGTTGCCTCCACAGGGGTATTGTTCCATGACGTCGCACGACACGCCGCAAGCTCTGCCGCAAGACGCCGACACCGACGCTTATGACCAGGCGTCGCTGGCCGCGCGCGGCGTTGATGAAAGCCTGACCTTCGCCCGCATCGCCGAACGCCATCTGGAGCGCCGTTCGCTGTTGAAGGGGCTGGCGCTGGCGGGGGCCGCCGCCTCGGTTCCGGCGACGCTGACCGGCTTCTCGGGCGAGGCCAAGGCCGCGCCCGCCGCCCTGACCTTCGAGTCGTTGGGCGTGACCAAGGCCGACACCGTCACGGTTCCGCCGGGCTACAAGTCGCAGGTGGTGATCCAGTGGGGCGACCCGCTGTTTGCCGGCATGGCGCCGTTTGACCTGAACGCCCAGACCCCGGCGGAACAGGCCCGCCGCTTTGGCTTCAACAACGACATGGTCGCCCTGTTCCCGCTGCCCTACGGCGCGCAGCCGAAGCTTGGCGGCCGCTTCTCGCACCCGTCCTATCTGATGGCGGTCAACCACGAATACGCGACCGGCGTCGGCCAGTTCGCCGATTACCCGATCCCGGTCAGCCGCGACGCCACGCTGGCCCCGCGCACCCTGCCGACGCGCAACCATGTCGAAACGCAGATGGAGTCGGTCGGCGTCTCGGTGGTCGAGATCAACATGATCAACGGCAATTGGGTGCCGAACGTCAATTCGGCCTACAACCGCCGCGTCACCGCCACCACCCTGATGGACGTCACCGGCCCGGCGCGCGGCGACACGCTGTTGCAGACCCCCGCCGATCCGACGGGCGTGCTGATCAAGGGCACCTTCGCCAATTGCGCGGGCGGCCTGACCCCGTGGGGCACCTATCTGACCTGCGAAGAGAATTGGGACGGCTATTTCAACAACCGCTCCGCCGTCACCGACGCGACCTTGAAGACGCTGCACGCGTCCTGGTCGTCGATGAACAACGCGGCGACGCCCGCGACCTCGACCGATTTCACCTTGTTCTGGGAGGCTTATGACAGCCGCTTCGACCTGTCGAAGGCCGAAGGCGTCAAGGAGCCATTCCGCTTTGGTTGGGTCGTCGAAATCGATCCCTACACCCCTGGCGCCCGCCCGAAGAAGCGCACGGCGCTGGGCCGCTTCAAGCATGAGGCCGCCCAGAGCGTGCTGAACGCCAGCAATCGTCTGGTCGTCTACACCGGCGACGACGAGCGTTTCCAATACGCCTACAAGTATGTCTCGAACGGTCGTTACAACGCCGCCAACCGCGCCGCCAACGACACGTTGCTCGACGAGGGCGTGCTGTACGTCGCCAAATTCAGCGACAACGGCACGGGAACTTGGTTGCCGCTGGATTTCGCCACGCTCAACCTGCTGTCGCCGGGCAAATTCCGCAACCAGGCCGACGTGCTGATCCGCGCCCGCGAGGCCGCCGCCGTCCTGGGCGCCACCCCGATGGACCGCCCGGAGGACATCGAGGCCCCGCGCGACGCCAATTGGCAGGGCAACGGCAAAGTCTACATGGTGATGACCAACAACAGCAACCGCACGGCGACCGGGACCACCGCGCCGAACGCGGCGAACCCGCGCGCCAGCAACATTTCGGGTCATATTCTGGAGATCACCGAGGCCGACAACGACATGGCGGCCACGCGCTTCGCCTGGACCATCTTCCTGCTGGCGGGCAACCCGTCGGCGGCGGCGGGGACCAACACCAGCGTGGTGTGGAACGGCGTGCCGACCTTCCAGGGTCCGGCCTTTGGCGCGCCCGACAACATCGCCTTTGACAGCACCGGCAACCTGTTCATCGCCACCGACGGCACCGCGCCGACGACGCCGACCTGCAACGATCAGGTTCTGGTGACGTCCACCGCCGGGGGCTTCCCGCGTCAGGTCAAGCGCTTCCTCGTCGGTCCGGCGGAATGCGAGATCTGCGGCCCGCTGCTGTCGCCGGACGACACCACTTTCTTCTGCGCCGTCCAGCATCCGGGCGAAGATGGCGCGGTGGTTGACCGTTCCGCCACCAACAGCAAGCTGCGCCGGACCAGCGTGTGGCCGACCGGCAGCGTTCCGCGCCCGGCGGTCGTCGCCGTGCGCCGCACCGACGGCGGCCGCATCGGCAGCTAACGCCGAATCAGCAAGCGTTCTCGACATGGAATGGCTCCGTCCCGCAAGGGGCGGAGCCTTTTCGTTTGGCTCGGCGCGCGCGCTTGCTATCGTCGTCGTCCTGCCCGCGTGTTTGAGGAGAGAGCATGACCCGGCCCAAGATCGCCGTCATCGGCAGCAGCATGACCGACCTCGTCGCCTATGTGTCCCGCGTGCCGGAACGCGGCGAAACGGTGGAGGGGGTGTCCTTCAGCCAGGGCGGCGGCGGCAAGGGGGCCAACCAGGCGGTGGCGGCGGCCAAGCTGGGGGCGCACGCGCTGTTCGTCGCCAAGCTGGGGGATGACGGATTCGGCGACGCGACGCTCGCGGCGCTCGCCCGCGCCGGGGTGGACACGCGTCATGTCGGGCGCGTGGCGGGCGTGGCGAGCGGCGTGGCGACGATCCTGGTGGAGCCGTCGGGGGAAAACCGCATCGTCATCGCCAAGGGGGCGAACGACCATCTGCGCCCCGCCGACATCGACGCGGCGGCGGCGGATCTGAAGGACTGCCGCCTGATCGTCCTGCAATTGGAAGTGCCGCTGGACACCGTCTATCACGCCATCGCCTTTGGCGTGGCCCATGGCGTTCCGGTTCTGCTGAACCCGGCCCCCGCCCGCAGCGATCTGGACCCGGCGCGTCTGGCGGGCGTCCGCTTCTTTGTGCCGAACGAAACCGAGTTGGCCAGCTTGACCGGCTGTTCGGTCAACAGCCCGGCGGACGCGGAGGCGGCGGCCCGGCTGTTGATCGCGCGCGGCGTGCGCTGTGTCATCGTCACGCTGGGCGCGCGCGGCGCGCTGCTGGTGACGGCGCAGACGGCGACCCTGATCGACCCCGTGCCGGTGACGCCGGTGGACACCACCGGGGCGGGCGACGCCTTCATCGGCGCCTTCGCGCGGGTCTTCGCCGAGAGCGGCGACGTTCCGGCGGCCCTGCGCACAGCGGCGCGCTACGCCGCCGATTCGATCACCAAGCGCGGCGCGCAAGCGGCTTACGCCACGGCGGAGGAGTTCGCCGCCTTCCTCGCGCGGGTTGGGGAATGACCGTGACGCCGCCGCCAAGCGCCGATCCCGCGCGGATCGCCGAATACCACGCCCACGTCTATTACCGGCCCGAGACGAAGGCGGAGGCCGCCGCCTTACGGGAGGGGCTGGGGGCGCGCTTCGCCGTGCGGTTGGGCCGCTGGCACGACGCGCTGGTCGGCCCCCACACCGCCAGCATGTATCAAGTCTCCTTCGCGCCCGAGGAGTTCGCGCGGGTGACGCCGTGGCTGATGCTGAACCACGGCGGTCTCGACGTGCTGATTCACCCGGCGACTGGCGACGATCTGGCCGACCACACCACCCACGCGGCGTGGCTCGGCCAACGCCTGCCCTTGCGGTTGGAGGCGTTGGTTTAGGCGTCGGGCCGCCACCCCGCCAGCGTTTCCAAAAGCGGGCGCAACACCCGTTGCAGCCGTTCCGCCCGGTCGGGGCGGTAGGCGAAGGGCGGGGCGTCCTCGTCCATATATTGGTCTTGCGCCAGCTCCATTTGCAGGGCGTGGACGTCGTCCGCCGGTCGTCCGTAGAAACGGGTGATGTGGCCGCCGACGAACCGCCCGTCGGCGACGCAGGTCAAACCCTCCGCCGCCGTCGCCCGCTCCATCGTCGCCACCACGGCGGCGATCAGGTCGGGCGCGGCGCTGGTTCCGCGCGCCGTGCCGAGGTTGAGGTCGGGCAGACGCCCGTCGAACAGGCGCGGCACGCGGCTGCGGATCGAATGGGCGTCGTAGAGCAGGGCGAAGCCGTGGCGGGCCTTCGCCTGCGCCAGCTCCGCCGCCAGCGCGTCGTGATAGGGCCGCCAATAACGCGCGACCCGCTCGGCGATCTCCGCCGCGTCCGGGGCCTGTCCGTCCTTGTAGAGCGGTTGCCCGTCGAACAGCGTGTCGGGGCACAGGCCGGTGGTCGCCTGTCCGGGGTAGAGGCTGGCCCCGTCCGGCGGGCGGTTGAGATCGACGACGCAGCGCGAAAAGCGCGCGCTGAGCCGCGTCGCTCCCAGCCTTTCGGCGAAGGCGTAAAGCTGGGGGATGTGCCAATCGGTGTCCCGCAGGGTCAGCGCCTCCGGCGTCAGCCGCTCCGCCAGCCCCGGCGACAGCGCCGTGCCGCAATGGGGCATGCTGATGACCAGCGGCCCATCGCCCCGGATCAGGTCGAACATCGGCTCCATCACGCCTCCAGCGACGCGGGCATCACGCCGTCCAACGCGCCGTCGCGCACCATGGCGCCGATGGCCGCCAGATCGGGGGCGAAGTAGCGATCCACCTCGTAACGCGGCACGACGGCGCGCACCGTGGCGATGGCGCGCTCCAGCGTGGGCGAGGTGGCGAGCGGGCGGTGGAACTCCAACCCTTGAATCGCGGCCAAAAGCTCTATGCCGACGATGTCGGCGACGTTGCCCGCGATGTCGCCCAGCCGCCGCGCCGCGAAGGTCGCCATGCTGACATGATCCTCCTGGTTGGCGGAGGTCGGCAGGCTGTCCACGCTGGCCGGGTGGGCGTGGGTCTTGTTTTCCGAGGCCAGCGCCGCCGCCGTCACATGGGCGATCATGAAGCCGGAATTCAGCCCCGGCTCGGCCACCAGGAAGGGCGGCAGGCCGCTGATGGTGGTGTCGATCAGCATGGCGATGCGGCGTTCCGACAGCGCGCCGATCTCCGACGCGGCGATGGCGAGCTGGTCGGCGGCCATCGCCACCGGCTCCGCGTGGAAATTGCCGCCGGACAGCACCTCGCCGGTGTCCACCAGCACCAGCGGGTTGTCGGTGACGCCGTTCGCCTCGATCACCAGGGTGCGGGCGGCCTGGCGCATCTGGTCGAGCACCGCGCCCATCACCTGCGGCTGGCAGCGCAGCGAATAGGGATCCTGCACGCGGTGGCAATCCGGCCCCTGATGGCTGGCGTTCAGCGGGCTGCCGGTCAGCGCGTCGCGGAACAGGGCGGCGACGGCGATCTGGCCCGGCTGGCCGCGCAGGGCGCTGATGCGGGCGTCGAACGGGCGATGGCTGCCCTTGACCGCCTCGACCGACAGCGCGCCCGCGACCAGGGCGGCGTTGAAATCACGCTCGATCTGGAACAGCCCGGCCAGCGCCAGCCCGGTGGAGACCTGGGTGCCGTTGATGAGCGCCAAGCCCTCCTTGGCTTTCAACTCGAACTGCGGCAGACCGGCGACGCGCAGGCCCTCTTCGGCGGGAAGGATTTGGCCGTTGACGCGGACATGACCGATGCCAAGCAGCACGCCGCACAGATGGGCCAGCGGAGCCAGATCGCCCGAGGCGCCGACCGATCCCTTGCCGGGGATGAGCGGCAGGACGTCGGCGGCGTGCAGTTTCAGCAGGGCGTCGACCAGTTCGGGCCGGATGCCCGAGGCGCCGACGGCCAGACTGACCGCCTTGATGACCAGGATCAGGCGGACGACCTCGTCGGCCAAGGGCTGGCCGACGCCGGTGGCGTGCGACAGGATCAGGTTGCGCTGAAGCTTTTCCAGATCGCTGGCGGCGATGTGGGTGTGGGCCAGCTTGCCGAAGCCCGTGTTCACGCCATACACCGCCTCCGTCCCGCCGGCGATCTTGTCGATCAGGGCGCGCGATTGGGCCATGCGCGGGTAGGCCGCCGGATCGAACGTCAGGGTGGGCCGCCCGTGATAAATCGCGCGCAGCGTGTCGAGCGACAGCGCGCCCGGAACCAGGGTGATGGTGGTGTCGGTGGTCGGCACGGTGTCGCTCATCCCAAAAGTCTCCCCAAGGTGTTTTTGAAGCGTTCGGCGATTTCATCTTCGCGCGGGTGGCGGCGGTCGCGGATGATGGCCCGCCCGCCGACGATCACGTCGCGCGCCAGCCCGGCGTTGCCGGAGAAAATCCAACTGTCGAGCCACGCGTCGCCCCGGCGGGCGGCGAGCAGCGGGTGATCGGAATCCAGAACCACGATGTCGGCGCGCGAGCCGACGGCGATCCGCCCGGCGTCAAAGCCGGTGGCCTGCGCGCCCCCCGCCTGCGCGTCCTCCACCAGCCGCCGCGCGGTGGCGCGGCGCGGGCCGCCCGCCAGCACGGTGCGCCGCCCGCTGGTCAGCCGCGCGCCATACTCCAGCCAGCGCAGATCCTCGACCGGGCTGACCGAAATGTGGCTGTCGGAGCCGACGCCCCAGCGCCCGCCCTGCGCCATGTAGGATTCGGCGGGGAAAAAACCGTCGCCAAGGTTGGCCTCCGTCGTCGGGCACAGACCGGCCACCGCGCCACTCGCCGCCACGCCGCGCGTTTCCGCGTCGGTCATGTGGGTAGCGTGGATCAGGCACCAACGGGCGTCCACCGCGCAGCGCTCCAACAGCCATTCCACCGGGCGGCGTCCGCTGTAGGCGAGGGAATCCTCCACCTCCTTGCGCTGTTCGGCGATGTGGATGTGGATCGGGCCGGTCGGGTGGGCGGCGAGCGTCTCGGCCAACAGGCTTTCCGGCACGGCGCGCAGCGAATGGGGGGCGATGCCCAACCGAACGTCGTCGTCCGCGCCGTAGGCCCGCCGCAACGCTCCGGTCAGCCGCTGGAACCCGTCGCCGTCATGGATGAAGCGGCGCTGGCCGTGGGTGGGGGCGGTTCCGCCGAAGCCCGAGGCGGCGTAGAGCACCGGCAGCAGGGTGATCGGCAGGCCGACCGCGCGGGCGGCGGCGACGGCGCGGTGGCTCATCTCCGCCGGATCGGCGTAGGGGCTGCCGTCGCGGTCATGGTGCAGATAATGGAATTCGGCGACCGCCGTGAAGCCCGCCTTCAGCGTCTCTATATAAAGCTGAGCGGCGACCGCCTCAAAATCCTCCGGCGTCATGCGGTCGAGCGCGCGGTACATGACGTCGCGCCAGCTCCAAAAACTGTCGGCGCCCTCGCCCGAGGCTTCGCCCATCCCGGCGATGGCCCGCTGGTGGGCGTGCGAATGCAGATTGGCGATTCCCGCGACGGCGGCCCCGTCGAACCGCTCCGCGCCCGGCGGGCAAGGGGCGTCGGCGGCGATGGCGGCGATGCGGCCCCGGTCGTCCAGCGCGACGACGACGTTGTCCGCCCATCCCTGGGGCAACAGCGCGGCGGCAAAAAACAGGTTGCTCATGCAAGCGGCCTCGTTATTATAGACAACACTATACAAGTATAGGCAACCCGATGCCAAGCGCCTTTCGCAAGGGCGCCCGGCGGAGGACCACCGGAGGACAACCGATGCCGACCGCCGCGCTGTGGGATTCCCTGTGGATCGACCTGTCGCTCGCCACCATGGTTGATGGGGCGGCGGACGCTTATGGCGCGGTTCCGGACGCGGCGGTGGGGGTGAAGGACGGCAAAATCGTCTTCGCCGGTCCGCGCGCGGCCCTGCCGGGGCCTATGGAGTCTTTGGCCGCGCATGTCCATTCGGGCGGCGGCGGCTGGATGACGCCGGGGCTGATCGACGCCCACACCCACCTTGTCTATGGCGGCAACCGGGCGCGCGAGTTCGAGATGCGGCTCCAGGGCGCGAGCTATGAGGAGATCGCGCGGGCGGGGGGCGGCATCGTCTCCACCGTCGCGGCGACCCGCGCGGCGGACGAAGACGCCTTGCTGGCCGTCGCGCTGCCGCGCCTGGACAGCCTGCTGGCCGAAGGGGTGACGACGGTCGAAATCAAATCCGGCTATGGGTTGGACACCGCCAGCGAGATGAAGATGCTGCGCGTCGCCCGGCGTCTGGCGGAGGTTCGTCCGGTCGATGTCCGCGCCACCTTCCTGGGCGCCCACGCGGTCCCGCCGGAACGGCGCGGCGACCCCGACGGCTACATCGACCAGCTTTGCGCCGAAACTCTGCCCGCCGTCGCCCAGGCCGGGTTGGCAGACGCGGTGGACGCTTTTTGCGAGGGCATCGGCTTTTCCATCGACCAGACCCGCCGCGTGTTCGAGGCGGCGCGGGCGCATGGCCTGCCGGTGAAGCTGCACGCCGAACAGCTCAGCAATCTGGGCGGGGCCAAGCTGGTCGCCGCGTTCGGCGGCCTGTCCGCCGACCACATTGAGCATCTGGATGAGGAGGGCGTCGTCGCCATGGCGCGGGCCGGAACGGCAGCGGTGCTGCTGCCCGGCGCCTTCTACGCCCTGCGCGAAACCAAGCTGCCGCCGATTGATCTGCTGCGCCGCCACGGCGTGCCGATGGCGCTGTCCACCGACAACAACCCCGGCACCTCGCCGGTCTGCTCGCTGCTGCTGATGCTGTCGATGGGCTGCACCTTCTTCCGGTTGACCCCGGCGGAGGCGCTGGCCGGGGTGACGCGCTGCGCTGCCCGCGCGTTGGGTTTGAGCGACCGGGGCGTCATCGCGCCGGGGATGCGGGCCGATCTGGTTCTGTGGGGGATCGACCATCCGGCGGAATTGTCCTACGCCATCGGCCTCAACCCCTGCCGGGCGGTGGTGAACGCGGGAATCGTCCGCGCGCCCCGCATTTTGTCCTGAAAGAGCCGATCATGAGCGCCGTGTCCGCCGCGCAACCGCGCTACGCCCAGATCAAGGAGACGATCCGCCGCCGCATCCAGTCCGGCCACTGGCGCGAGGGCTTTCAAATCCCGTCCGAACACAAGCTGCTGGAGGAGTTCTCGGTCAGCCGGATGACGGTCCACCGCGCCTTGCGCGACCTGACCGACGAAGGGCTGCTGACCCGCGTGCAGGGGTTGGGCACCTTCGTCGCCGAACGCCCGACCAGCATGGACGTGGTGGAGCTGCGCAGCATCGCCGACGAGATCGCGGCGCGCGGCAACCGCCATTCCTGCGCGGTCGAAAGCCTGTTCGCCGTCACCGCCGATTCCGGTCTGGCCCGCCGCTTCAACCGGCCGGTCGGGTCGGCCCTGTTCCATTCCATCGTCGTCCATCGCGAAAGCGACGTGCCGGTGCAGTTGGAAGAGCGCTGGGTCAACCCAGAGGTCGCGCCCGACTATCTGGACCAGGATTTCACCCAACAGACCCCCGGCGCCTATCTGATGCGGCTGGAATCCTCCCCCCAGGTCGAGCATGTGATCGAGGCGGTGGCCCCGACCCCCGACATCGCCCGCCTGTTGGAAATCCCGCCGACCGAACCCTGTTTGCGCGTCACCCGCCGCACCTGGGTCAATGGTCAGGTCGTGACGGTGGCGATGCTGGTGCATCCCGGCAGCCGTTACCGTTTGGGCGCGCGTTTCCAGGCGCCGCCGCCGTAAGCCTCTCGCGGCCCCCTCCCTAACCCTCCCCCGCTGGTCAGCGGGAGAGGGAACTGCCGCCGCCTTCCCATCAGGCCCCCTCTCCCGCGTGAGCGGGGGAGGGTCGGGGAGGGGGCAACCGCCATCATCCACATCCACCCCTCCCACCCCTCCCCCTCCCACCAGGAGCACGCCCCATGTCGTCGTCCCGTCTCGACAACCATCGCGTCATCCGCGCGCCGCATGGCGCCGCGTTGAGCTGCAAAAGCTGGCTCGCCGAGGCGCCGTTGCGCATGCTGATGAACAACCTCGACCCCGACGTCGCCGAACGCCCGCAAGAGCTGGTGGTCTATGGCGGCATCGGTCGGGCGGCGCGCGACTGGGACAGCTACGACCGCATCGTCGCGGCGCTGCGCGATCTGAACGACGATGAAACGCTGCTGGTGCAGTCGGGCAAGCCGGTCGGCGTCTTCCGCACCCACGCCGACGCGCCGCGCGTGCTGATCGCCAACTCCAACCTCGTGCCGCGCTGGGCGACCTGGGAGCATTTCCACGAGCTGGACCGCAAGGGGCTGGCGATGTACGGCCAGATGACCGCCGGGTCCTGGATCTACATCGGCAGCCAGGGCATCGTCCAAGGCACCTACGAAACCTTCGTCGAGGCCGGGCGTCAGCATTACGACGGCAGCCTGACGGGCAAATGGATCCTGACCGGCGGCTTGGGCGGCATGGGCGGCGCGCAGCCGCTGGCTGCGACTATGGCCGGGGCCTGCATGCTGGCCGTCGAATGCCGCCCGAGCAGCATCGAGATGCGCCTGCGCACCGGCTATCTCGACCGCCACACCGCCAGCCTGGACGAGGCGCTGGCCTGGATTCAGGAGGCTTGCGCGAAAGGCGCGGCGATTTCGGTCGGCCTGCTGGGCAACGCCGCCGACGTCTTCCCCGAACTGGCGCGCCGCGCCGCCG
Source organism: Azospirillum cavernae (assembly GCF_003590795.1). Classification (GTDB taxonomy): domain Bacteria; phylum Pseudomonadota; class Alphaproteobacteria; order Azospirillales; family Azospirillaceae; genus Azospirillum; species Azospirillum cavernae. The sequence goes on along the minus strand of NZ_QYUL01000002.1, from coordinate 269,933 downwards.
TCGATCCGTCGGTTCGTCCGCACATCGTCACCGATCAAACCTCCGCCCATGATCCGGTCAACGGCTATCTGCCGCAGGGCTGGACTCTGGCCCAGTGGGACGCCGCGCGGGAAAGCGACCCGGCGTCGGTCGCCGTCGCCGCCCGCAAGTCGATGCGCGTCCATGTCGAAGCCATGCTGGCCTTCCACGCCATGGGCGTGCCGACGGTCGATTACGGCAACAACATCCGCCAGATGGCCAAGGAAGAGGGGCTGGAGAACGCCTTCGACTTCCCCGGCTTCGTCCCCGCCTACATCCGTCCGCTGTTCTGCCGGGGCGTCGGCCCCTTCCGCTGGGCGGCGCTGTCGGGCGATCCCGAGGACATCTACAAGACCGACGCCAAGGTGAAGGAGCTGATCCCCGACGACGCGCATCTGCACAACTGGCTGGACATGGCGCGCGAGCGCATCCACTTCCAGGGCCTGCCCGCGCGCATCTGCTGGGTCGGTCTGGGGCAACGCCACCGGCTGGGGCTGGCCTTCAACGAGATGGTGAAGTCGGGCGAGTTGAAGGCCCCCATCGTCATTGGTCGCGACCATCTGGACAGCGGCTCCGTCGCCAGCCCGAACCGCGAAACCGAAGCGATGAAGGACGGCTCGGACGCCGTGTCCGACTGGCCGCTGTTGAACGCGCTGCTGAACACCGCCAGCGGGGCGACCTGGGTCAGCCTGCACCATGGCGGCGGCGTCGGCATGGGCTTTTCCCAGCATTCCGGCATGGTCGTGGTCTGCGACGGCACCGACGAGGCGGCGCGCCGGGTTGGCCGCGTGCTGTGGAACGATCCGGCGACCGGCGTCATGCGCCACGCCGACGCGGGCTATGACATCGCCATTGATTGCGCGAAGGAGCAGGGCTTGAACCTGCCGTTCCTGAAGTAAGCGGAACGCTGATGAACACCCTCTCCCGCGCGGCGGGAGAGGGCGTTCAAAACGAAAAAGCCCCTGCGTCCGTTCGGGACGAGGGGCTTTTTGCGTTCACCGGGTTGTGGGGCCGGTCAGTCGCTCGCTTCGGCGACCTGAACGACGCGCTCCACCCGGACCTGGGCGACGCCGATCTGGATCAGGCCCAGCTTTTGCGCGGCTCGGCGGTTGACGTCGATGATGCGCTTGCCGTGGAACGGGCCGCGATCATTCACGACGACGATCACCGATTTGCCGGTGCGGATGTTGGTCACGCGCAGCTTGGAGCCGAATGGCATGGTCCGGTGCGCCGCCGTCAAGGCCTTGGCGCTGATTTTCTGTCCGCTCGCGGTTTTGCTGCCGTCCTTGTAGTCGTACCAGGACGCTTGACCGACCTGCCCGGTCGGCTTGTGTTTGGGTTTTGCACGGTGCGGCTCAGCGGCGGACGCCGACAGAGAGAGGCCCCCGAGGAGAATGGAAAGCGCCGCGATCCGCACGACACGAGAAAAGTCCGGCTTCCTGGTCTTGCCGTTTTGCGGCGCAGAGGGATGCCTGATGGCTGTTCCCGGCACGTCGGCCTCACAATGTTGTTCATCCAAAATGGCCACGCATGAGGGCATGCTGTGGCGCAACAAAGACCACTGTTGGCTATTTGAACGCATGAGTCAACATTTTCGCGATCATGCCCCTTTATTGTTGCAGCGCCATGCACAATACGAACCGGCTATGACCCAAACCAAGCGTCTGATTTCACACCGGAATTGGGCAGCCCTCTTGCCCGATCACCAGCCGAATTTTTAAGACGATTCTTCCGTCAATCGAGGGTTTTCCACGGGCCGTCGCTCCACACGTCGGCCATCACGGCGTGGGCGGCGGCGATGGCGGATTCGTGGCGGCGCTCCTTCAGGCAGAGGAAGCCGAGGCTGGCCTCGACCGACACCGCGTCGGCCAGGGCGACGCCGTCGGCGTGGGCCGCGCGCAGGGCCAGACTGTCGCGCGCCAGCGACAGGCCGATGCCCGACCGCACCAGATCCAGCATCGACGCCTCCAGATCGACCTGGGCGACGATCTGCGGGCGGACGCCCTCGCGCTCGAACGCGCGGGTGGTCAGGCGGTGATGGGCGGAATCCGGCGGCGTGCCGATCCAGGGCAGGGCGGCCAGTTCGCGCCAGCCGCGCCCGCGCACCCGCTCCCCCCAACCGGGCGGGGCGACGACGCGGTAGGCGAAGACCGCCAGCGGCGTCACCGCGCAGCGCTCCGCGTGTTCCGGCAGGCCGGGGGCGCCCAGCGTGTAGCCGACGTCCAGCCGTCCGGCGACGATCTCGCGCGCCACGGCGCCGGACATGCCGTGCGACAGGTCGGTGGTCAGGCGCGGGTGACGCTCGACCAGCCGTTTCAGGAAGGGGCCGAGGCGCAGGAATTCGGGATCGACGATGGTGCCGATGCGCAGCCGCCCGGCGACGGCGCCGGACAAGCCGTCGGCCACCCCGCGAAACTCGGCCAGCGCGCTCAAGGCCCGTTCGGCGGCGGGCAGCAATTGGCGCCCCGCCTCGCTCAGCCGCATGCCATGGGCCGTGCGCTCGAACAGGGCGTGGCCGATCTGTTCGTGCAGCTTCTTCAGTTGGAGACTGAGCGCGGGCTGGCTGACGCACAGCCGTTCGGCGGCGCGGGTCAGGTTGCCTTCGCGGGCGATGGTGACGAAGGCGCGGAGAAGCTGGTGGTCCATGCCCCGCATTATAAGCAAATCCAATATCAGGCTTTGCGATAAATCATTGGATCATCCGTTCGGTCAGCAATCTAATGACCCCGGCGAAACAGCAAGAACGACCGGGGGACGCGTCCGATGAGCGACAGGCAGGATTTCGGCGGTTTCGATTACGTCATCGTCGGCGGCGGCACGGCGGGCTGCGTTCTGGCGAACCGGCTGTCGCTGGACCCCGACATGCGGGTGCTGCTGCTGGAGGCGGGCGGCAAGGATGATTGGATCTGGCTGCACATCCCCGCCGGTTATCTGTTCTGCATCGGCAACCCGCGCACCGATTGGTGTTACCGCACCGAGGCGGAGCCGGGACTGAACGGGCGCAGCATCCATTACGCGCGCGGCAAGGTGCTGGGCGGCTGCTCCTCGATCAACGGCATGATCGCCATGCGGGGCCAAGTGCGCGATTACGACGAATGGGCCGCGCTGACCGGCGATTCGCGTTGGGGCTGGGACCAGGTTCTGCCGGTCTTCAAGGACAGCGAGGATTATTGGCGCGGGGCCAGCGACCTGCACGGGGTGGGGGGCGAATGGCGGGTGGAGCGGCAACGGCTGCGCTGGGACCTGCTCGACCGTTTCGCCGAGGCGGCGCAGCAGGCGGGCGTTCTACCGAGCGACGATTTCAACCGGGGCACCAACGCGGGCGTCGGCGCGTTCGAGGTGAACCAGCGCGGCGGCGTGCGTTGGAGCGCGTCGAAAGCCTTTCTGCGCCCGGTGTTGATGCGGCCCAACCTGACCGTCGTCGTCAACGCCGTCATCGACCGGCTGACCATCGCCGACGGGCGCGTCACCGGCGTGGAGTTCTCGGTGAAGGGGCAGGCGGCGCGGGCGGACGCCCGGCTGGAAACCGTGCTGTCCGCCGGGGCCATCGGCTCGCCCGCCATTCTGCACCGCTCCGGCGTCGGCCCGGCGGCGCATCTCAAGGATTTGGGCATTCCCGTGGCGCTGGACGCCCCGGCGGTGGGCGGCAATTTGCAGGACCATCTGCAAATGCGGATGATCTTCAAGGTCGATGGCGTGACCACACTGAACAAGCGGGCGAACAGCTTGATCGGCAAGGCGATGATGGGGCTGGAATACGCGCTGTTCCGGCGCGGGCCGCTGACCATGGCCCCCAGCCAGCTCGGCGCCTTCGTCGCGTCGGGGCCGGAGGTGGCGACGCCGGATCTGGAGTATCATGTGCAACCGCTGTCGCTCGACAAGTTCGGCGAGCCGCTGCACCCCTTCGCCGCCTTCACCGCCAGCGTCTGCGACCTGCGCCCGGCCTCGCGCGGTTGGACCCGCATCGTCTCGCGCGACCCGCTCGCCCCCCCGGCCATCGCCCCGCGCTATCTGACCGATCCCGCCGACCGGGCCAAGGCGGCCAAGGCGCTGGCGCTGACCCGGCGCATCGTCGGGCAACCGGCGCTGGCCCCCTTCCACCCGCGCGAACATCTGCCCGGCCCGTCCTATCAGAGCGAGGAGGAGTTGGCCAAGGCGGCGGGCGACATCGGCACGACAATCTTCCACCCCATCGGCACCTGCAAGATGGGCCGCGCCGACGATCCGACCGCCGTCACCGACACCGAATTGCGTTTCAAGGGCTTGCGCGGCCTGCGGGTGATCGACGCCTCGATCATGCCGACCATCACGTCGGGCAACACCAACACGCCCACCGTGATGATCGCGGAACGGGGGGCGGCGCTGATGCGGGCGGCGCGCAAGGCGGGAACGCTCGCCTGAGGGGATGCGTCACTTCCACGCGCCATCCTGCGTCAGATCGGCCAGCAGGCCGCGCAGGATGGCGTGGGCGGCGCGGGCGGCGACCGGCATCGGGCGTCCGGTGGCGTGGGCCAAAAGGATGGTCCGGTCGATCTGCGGGTCGGCGATGGGCAGGCCGGTCAGGCGTTCCGCCGCCGCGCCGTAGCGCGCCACCCGTTCCGACAGCACGGTGTAGCCGCAGCCCTCGGCGACCAGCGCCTTGATCTGCTCCAGCGCGTCGATCTCCATCGCCACATTGACCGACCCGCGCGCCAGCAGGGCGGCGTGCTCCACCTCCTCGCGCAGGCCGTGCGGGCGGCCGGGCAAGATCAGCGGCAGGGCGAGCGCTTCGGCGAAGGGAATGGCGGCGCGCCCGCGCAACAGGGGATCGTCGGCGGGGCCGACCAGATGGAGCTGTTCGCGCGCCACGAATTCGGTGTTCAGCCCGCCCATGTCCTTGGCCCCGAAAATCAAGGCGAGGTCGAGTTGCCCGGACAGCACCCATTCCAGCATGTGGCCCGACAGCCCTTCGACCACGCGCAGCCGGATCAACGGGTGGGCGCGGCGCACCGCCAGCGCCAGCGGCACGGTCAGCACCGGCCCCAGAGAGGTTGGGATGCCGACGGTCGCCGGTCCCGACGGCACGGATTCCACCGCGCGCACGTCGTCGCGCAGGCTGTCCATCGATTCGATCAGGCCGATGGCGCGCTGGGCCAGCCGCCGCCCGCTTTCCGTCGGCACGACGCCGCGCGCCGTGCGCAACACCAGTTGGCAGCCGAAATCCTCCTCCAGCCGCTTCAAATGCAGGCTGAGCGCCGGTTGCGCCACCCGCAACGCCTCGGCGGCGCGGGAGATCGAGCCATGCTCGACAATGCCCAGGAAATAGCGCAACTGCCGCAGATCCATGGCGCCCGAGCCTCCCACAACGATAACAGACCGCTATGAGAGGGGATGGGCGGATCGCGTGTCAATATGGCGCGCGGGCGCGGAAGCACTGTCGGAGGCCGGACGGGGCGTTCGGCGCCGTTTGGGCGGCGGCGCCCCGTTCCGGCTCCGGTCAAGGCCGTCCGGCTCAGTCGAAGCGGAAGCCCTTGTCCAGCATGTAGACGTTGCGGACCTTGCACCAATCCACCTTGAACTCTTCGGCGTCATAGCCGATCCAGCTCACCTTGAAGGGCACGACGCAATTGCCATCGCTGCTGCCCCAATCCATTTCGGCGGATTCGCCGGGCTTCAGGGTGAAGTCGATCCAGTTCTTGCTCCAGGCGCCTTTTTCGTAAGTGCGGAAGCCGTTGATGACCGAATCCGACGATTTGTTGTGCAGGTTGAACTTGTAGCTGTCGGCGGCCTGCGCGGTGGCGGCCATGCCGCCCAAAAGGGCGGCGACACAGAAAAGCGCTATTTTTTTCATGGACATACCCAAGGAAAGAGGTCAAGGAGGTCGGCATATTGCCAAGATCGCCCTTGGCTGAAAAGAGGGCGTCTCGCGTCCCTCAGCCCCGTTTCAGCAAATCCTTGCTGGCCAGCAGGGAGCCGCCGGCGATCAGCGCGCAGGCCACCCAGATGACTCCGTTGTTGGGGGCCAATCCGCAGGCGACCAGCAGCAGGGTGGAGAGCAGCGGGGCCAGATAGGACAGCGCCCCCAGCGCCCGGATGTCGCCGTGCCGCACGCCATGGTCCCAGACGAAAAAGGCCGCGCCCACCGGCCCCAGCCCCAGCAGCAGCAGGGCCGCCCAGCCGAGGGCGTCGGTCGGCCACACCGTTTCTTCCAAGCCCAGATGGCAGAGCAGCGACAGGATGGCGGTGACGAGGCAAAAGGCGCTGACCGCGTCGGTCGGCGCGTCGCCGATCTGGCCCAGGCGGCGGCGCAGCACCGAATAACCGGCCCAGGTGACGGCGCTGCCCAGCGCGGCGGCGTAGCCCGGCAGATGCGCCGCCTCGATTGTCAGCCAGCCTTGCGCGGAATCGCCCGAACCGCCGCGCAAAATCAGCAAAACCGTTCCGGCCAAACCGCCGACCGCCCCAGCGACGTGCCAGGAGCGCAACCGCTCCCCCGGCAGCAGGGCGGAGAACAGCACGATGAACAGAGGCCACAGATAGTTGATGAGGTTGGCCTCCACCGGCGGCGCGGCGCGCAGGGCCATGAAATAGAGGAAGTGAAAGCCGAACAGGCCGCCCACCCCCAAGGCCCAGGCGGGGAGGGATTGGCGGAAATAGGAAAAGGGGTTGCCGCCGCGCGCCGCCGTCCAACCGCTGCCGACCAGAAAGGCCAGCAGGAAGGAGGTCGCCACCAGTTGGAAGGGCGGCACCCGCCCGGCCAACGTCGCCAGCGGGGCCAGAGTGGACCACATCAGAATCGCGGTGGCCCCGATGGCGGTGGCGCGGGACACGGATGGGCGGGCGGTTGCGGCGGCGGCGGTCATGGCGAAATCCAGAGAGGGCGCGGGCTTGCGCGGAAGCTGGACCATAGCCGGACGCGCCGCCGTGGTCTTGTCCCGAACTCCGGGCTGCTTTGACCGAAACTCCGGTCGGTGAACTCCGGTCGGTGGCGCGCATCCCGCCTGTACGGCTTGGTCCTCCCCGGCGTAGCATGGCGGCTCGCATCGTCGTGACAGGAGCCTGCCCGCGTGGCCCAGCCCCACCGCCTGACCGTCGCCACCCGCAGCTATGACGGGCGGGAGCGGCGGCACGCGCACCGCTTTCACCAGATCGTCTTGCCGGTCGCCGGATCGCTGGAGATGGCGGTGGACGCCGAACAGGGCCGCGTCGGCGACGGGCAAGGGGTGATCGTCGCTGACGGCACGCCGCACAGCTTTCTGGCGCGCGGCAGCAACCGTTTCGTCGTGCTGGACCTGCCGCCGCACGCGCTGTTGCCCGACGCGGCGCTGCGTCAGGCCGACGCCTTTTTCGCAGTGGACGCGGCGTTGGATTCGCTCATCCGCTATCTGGCGAGCGAGGCGGCGGACGCGCCGCTCGACGACCCCACCGCCCACCACGCGGCGGCCCTGCTGCTGCGCGCGCTGGAACGGCGGCGCGCGCCGTCGCCGGACGGCGCGGCGGGCGATCCCATCGCGCGGGCGCAGGCGCTGATGCGCGCGCGCTGCGGGGAGGCGCTGAGCGTCGTCGATCTGGCCCACGCCGTCGGCTTGTCCCCCAGCCAGTTTCACGAGCGTTTCCGCGCCCGCGCCGGGACGACGCCCGCCCGCTTCCTCAATGATCTGCGGCTGGACCGGGCGGAGGCGCTGTTGCGCAGCGGCGATTTGCCGCCCGCCGAAGTGGCGCTGGCCGTTGGTTTTTCCGACCAGAGCGCCCTGACCCGCAGCCTGAAACGCCGCCGTGGCGTGACGCCGGGGGCCTTGCGCGGGCGCTGACCCGCTACGGCGCGGTCAGAACGCGCAGCAGCGGATCAAGCGCGTCGATCAACGGGCCGGTCTCGCCGGGGCGACCGTCCGGCCAGGACTCCTCAAACTCGGTGATTTCCAGGCCGATGATCGAACGTTCCGCCAGAACCGCGCAGGCGGCGCGCAGATCGGCGAAGGACAGGCCGTCGGCCACCTGATACTCGCTGGGGACAAGGCCGGCGTCGAGCGCGTCCACGTCGAGATGGATGTAGACCGGGCGACCGGCCACCGCCTCGGCCAGCCGCGCCGCCAGATCGGGGCCGACCGGGACATGGCGCAAGGCCCCGGATTCGATCAGCGCCCATTCCGCCGGATCGAGATCGCGCGCGGCGACCAGAACGATTTTGCCCAACGCCAGTCCGGCGCCAAGCCCGCTGTCCCACAGGCCGCAAGCCGCGCTGACCACCAGCCCGCCGAGATAGCCGCTGTCCGACGCCCCGGGCGTGTTCACGTCGCCATGGGCGTCGAACCAGACCACGCAGGCGTCGGGTCGTTGGCGAGCAATCACGGGAAGCGTCGCCAGGGCGGCGGCGCAACGGCCCATCACCGTTACGGTCGGCGATGGTTCGGTCAGCGCCAGAGCCACCGCGTCGGCAAGGCCGCGCAGCGCCGGACGGGCGGCGGCCAATTGAACGTCCCACAGGCCGGGGATCGGCGGTTCCGCCGCGCCGATGGCGGTGATCGTCCGCCCCAGGCGGCGGGCGAGGTCGGATCCCAGCCGCTCTGCCCCGGCCATGGCGCGCGGGTTGCGGTCGCCGCTGCGGCCCCGGAAGATGGTCAGGCTGGCGGTGGTCATGCGGGGGATGGGCCTTGGGAGATGGGGCCGGTCAGCGTTTCACGGTGGCCGCGTGGGGGTTGTCGGGCAGGCCCTTGTCCAGCTTGGCCTGGATGGCCTCCTTCTGCTCGTCCTCGTCGGCGATGCGGAGCGCGCGGGTCCATTGGAAGCGCGCCTCGTTGCGGCGACCGACCCGCCAATAGGCGTCGCCAAGATGGTCGTTGATCGTCGGATCGACCGGCTTCATCTCCACCGCCCGTTCCAGCTTGTCGACCGCGCCGTTGAAATCGCCCAGGCTGAACAGCGCCCAGCCCAGACTGTCCATGATGTAGCCGTCGCGCGGACGCAGCGCGACCGCCCGTTCGACCATGCCCTTGGCGACGGTCAGATTCTCGCCGCGCTCGATCCAACTGTAGCCCAGATGGTTCAACAGGCTGGGTTCGTCGGGCTTCACCGCCAGCGCCGCTTTCAGATCGGCTTCCGTCTCGGGCCAGCGCCCGACCTTCTCATAGGCCATGGCGCGGGCGTAGAGCAGGGGCCATTGCCGCTCGTCCGGCGGGGCCATCCGGGTCAGGGCGGCGCTGTAGGATTCGGCGGCCTCGGCGTAGCGTTTGGCGAAGCGCTGGAGATCGCCCAACCGGATCAGCGCGTCGGTGCGCTCCGGGTGTTCGGCGGTCAGCGCCGTCAGGCTGGCGATGGCCTCGTCGGCGCGGTCGAGCCGGGCGAGGCTGTCGGCGGCGCGCAGCCGGGCCGACCAACCGAGAATTGGGTTCTTGGCCAAAAAGCCGTATTCGGCCAACGCCTCCTCGTGATGGTCGCGCATGGTCATGATGTCGCCGATCATCAGGCGGGCCAGCGGCAGATCGGCCCGCAGATGCAGGGCGAGCCGCCCGAACAGCAGGGCGGTTTCGTCGGCGTTCTCGTGGTGCAGGGCGCTGGCCAGATCGAACATCGCCTCGGCCAGACCATCGCGGGAATCGCGGACGGTGCGGGCCGTGGTCGCGCCGCCGCCCAGCGCGTCGACCGCCGGTTCGACCAGCAGGCTGTCGGCGGCCCCCGCCCGGAAGGTTTCGTAGAGTTTGCGGGCTTCGGCCACGCGCCCGGTGCGCTCCATGAAATTGCCGACGATCTGCACCACGCGCAACGGCGCGGCGCTTTCCGTCACGCTGGCGTAACGCGCCGCCGCCTGTTCGGTGCGCCCAGCCAGATCAAGGATCAACGCGGCGTGCAGATTGTGCAGGGCGGCGAAACCGCTGATTTGGGTCAACGGCTCCAGCGCGGCGAGCGCGTTGTCGGTTTGGCCGCGCGCCTGGGCCAGCCACGCCTTGGTGAGCGGACCGATGAATTTTCCCAACCCGTCGGCGGGGATGCGGGCGGCCAGCGCCTCGGCGTCGCCCAACCGCCCGTTGGCCAACCCGTCGGCGGCGAGCAGGGCCAAGGCCATTTGCGGGTCGCTGTCCGATTGCAGAACCCGTTGGGCCAGTTCCAGCGCGCTGTCGATCTTGCCCTCCCCCAGCTTCAGCAGGAAGGTGCGGCGCAGCAGGGCGAGGTCGCCGGGGTCGGCGGCGAGCGCCTGGGCCATGTAGAGCGCGGCGGCGGTCCAATCATCCTGATGCTGGGCGAAGCGCCCGGCCAGATAGCTGCCGATCGCCGGGCCGGGCGGTTCGACCGCTTGGGCTGGGCTGGGGGGAAGCGCGAACAGCAGGCCGGACAACAGCAGGGCCGATCCCAGACGCGCCCTGTTTTGGAATCTCGTCATGCTGTGCCTCGCCTTGCGCGCTGTCATGTTTGTCTCAACCATCCCTATTAACCGCGCAATCGGCGGCAAAGGTCTAGAGCCAATCGCGGCGAATCCGTTCGATCCGCTCGGCCCGCAGGATGTCGGCGGCGTGGGCGTCCATATGGGCGCGCAGCGCGTCGGGCATGCCGGGCGACAGCGCCGCGCCCTCGGTGGACCAGCGGGCCATCCAGGACAGGGTGCGCAGCCACGTCAGACGGCGCAGCGGCCCCAACGCCGGGCGCGTCGCCTCGGCCAAGGCGGGCGGGACCGCCGCAACCCACGCGGCGTGAAAGGCGGCGATTTCGGCGGCGCTCAGCGCCGCGTTGACCGCCGGATCCCATTTGGTCGAGCTGTAGAGGCTGGCGTGGGCCAGATCCATGGCGGGATGGCCGTATTGCAGCTTTTCCAGATCGGTGAACCACGCCTTGCCTGTGTCGTCGATCAGGAAATTGCCGGGGTGGACGTCCACCCCGACCGTGGCGATGGGCATCGGCGACGCCACCCGGTCGCGGCGGGCGGCGTCCAGCTCCTCGGCGATCAGCCCTCGGGCCTCCGGCGTCAGGCGGGCGGCGTCGAACCAGGCGGCTTGCCGTTCGACCTGCGCCAGCAGGGCGGCGGCGGGGTCGGCGGGGCAGGGCAGCGGGGCCGGATCGGCGGGCGGCGGCATGCGGTGCAAGGCGGCCAGCGCGCGGGCGATGCTCGCCATGTCGGCGGGCAGGAGTGGGGTGCGCCCGACGATTTCCGTCACCAGCAGCGCGCCCATCGGCAACGCCTCCCCCGGCGGCAACGTGGCGACCAGCCGGGGGGTGTGGCCCGAGGCTTCGGCCCGTTGAAAGGCGGCGGCCTGATGGGCGAGCGCGGCGGCGGGAACCAGCCCCATCTGGCTCCAGCGCGGAATCCGCAGGACCAGGGCGCAGTCGCGCAGGCGGACATGGTCGTGGGCGACGCCCTTCAGCGGCAGCGGCTCCAGCGCGTCGAGATTGAGCGCGTCGAGGTTTGGCAGCCGCCGCAGGGCGTCGATCACCGCTCCGCTTTCCAACAGAAGGCGCAGGTCGGTCATGTCAGATCTGATGCTCGCGCAGGCGGGGCATCAGCTCGACCAGATTGCAGGGGCGGTGCCGGTTGTCGAGCTGCCAGACCAGAATGTCGTCCCAGGCGTCGCGGCAGGCGCTGGGCGAGCCGGGCAGGGCGAAGATGTAAGTGCCGTTGGCGACGCCGCCGGTCGCCCGGCTCTGGATGGTCGAGGTGCCGACCTTGGCGTAGCTGAGCTGGCGGAACAATTCGCCAAAGCCGGGGATCGCTTTTTCATAGAGCGCTTCGACCGCTTCGGGGGTGACGTCGCGCCCGGTCACGCCGGTGCCGCCGGTGGTCAGCACGACGTCGATCTGCGGGTCGGCGATGTGGGCCTGGACCAGCGCCCGGATGGCGGCGACGTCGTCCTTGACGATGGCGCGCGCCGCCGGCCGATGCCCGGCGGCGGTCAGCCGTTCGACCAGCGCGTCGCCGGATCGGTCGTCGGCGGCGACGCGGGTGTCGGACACGGTGACGACCGCGATGTTGACGGGCAGGAAGGGGCGGTTTTCGTCAATCTTCGGCATGCGGGTTCCGATCAAGGGATGGGCGGCCAGCGGGCCACCCGCTCCATCACTGGATCGGGCTGCCCGACGATTGTTCGGCGACCTGTTCGACCATCGGCGCGGGCCGCGAAGCGACCTGCGCCGGGGCGGGAGCGCCCTCGGCATAGGCCGGAGCGGTGTAGACCGGCCATTTGCCAGCGGCGACGGCAGCCAGCGAGGCGCTTTCCTGGCCCATCCGCAGACGGTAAATCCAGTAATTCGCCATCACCTTCTCCACATAGTCGCGAGTCTCGGCGAAGGGAAGGCTTTCGATGAACAGCAGGGGGTCGGCGACGTCGCTCATCTCGCGCCGCCAGCGCGACAGCGTGCCCGGCCCGGCGTTGTAGGCGGCGGTGGCGAGGAACAGGTTGCCGCCGACGTCGGGCATCGCCAACAGCTCGTTCAGATAGCGCTGCCCCAGCTCCATGTTGCGGGCGGGATCGACAAGCGCGGCGCGGTCGGCGTCGGCGCTGGTCAGGTCGGGGTTGCGCTCCTGCACATGCTGGGCGGTGCTGGGCAGGATCTGCATCAGCCCGGTGGCCCCGGCGGAACTGACCAGCCGAGTGTCGAAGCGCGATTCCTGCCGCATCACCGCGAAGACCAGCGCGGGGTCGAGGGTGAAGCCGTCGCGCGGCTTCCAATAGGGCAGCGGGTAGAGCGCGGCGGCGTAGGCCGAGCCATCCGGCCCGGCGACCGCGTTGCCCAGGCGCAGCGACAGCGTCGGCAGCCCGGCCCGGTCGGCCAGACTCACAAGGGCCTGTTCGACCAGCGGGTTGCCCTGCGGGTGAACGCGCTGCAACTCCAACTCGGCGAGATCGCGCTGGCCGGTTTGCAGCAGGGCGATGGCGCGGGCGCCCGCCGGTTTGCGGGCCAGAGATGCCAACTGCACCCCGGTCAGTTCGGGCGCCCGCCATTCCACCTGATCGACCCCGCCCAACGCCCGGCGGGCGAGCAGGCCGTAAAACGTGTGCGGGTAACGGGCGGCGGCGGCGAGGTGGGTCAACGCCTCGGCGGCGTGGCCCCGGCGGGTGTGGGCGCGGGCGGCCCAGTAATCGGCGGCGGCGGCCAGCCAGGGCGAACGCGGTCCGGACGCCGCCATGCCGTCGAAATGGCGCGAGGCGCGGTCCACCTGCTTCAGCCGCCACGCGGCCAACCCGGCGATCCAATGGGCTTCCGGCAGGGCGTCGCCCGACCTTGCGGCGCTGGCCGAGGCGAGCGCCAGGGCCTGGGTGATTTCGCCATTGTAATAGAGAGAGGCGGCGATGCGGGCGCGGGCGTCGTCATACTGGACCGAATCCAGATTGCGCGAGAAGTCGTCCTGCCCCAGCAGGGCCAGCGCCGCCCCGGCGCGGCCCGCCCGCAACAGGTCCTCCACCCGCGCCACGGCGGCGCGGTCGGCGCGGGCGCGGGTGACGGTGCGGCTGCGCGGGGCGACGGTGACGCTGTCCGGGCCGTCGGCGGCGCCGGTTTCCTCGGCCAACGATTCGGCCTTGGCCGACACGGTGCGCAGGCCGCCCAACTGCTCCAGCGAGCCGTTCAGCCGCACCGCGTCGTCGCCGCGCGGCGGCTTCAGGCTGCGGTCGCCCGAGGGCTGGCGGCGCTGGGCGAGGCTGTGGACGCGCTCGGCCCCGGCGAGATCGCCGTATTTCTGCATCCACAGCGCCAACTCGTCAAAGTTGGCCTTGCGGTCGGGGTGCAGATAGCGTTGGCGCAGAACGTAGCCGAGCAGCCGCCGGTCCTTCAGCCCCTGCATTTCGGCGTCGGCGGCGTCCCAGTCGGCGCGTTCCTGCAAGGTGAAAACGCGGACGTAGCGGGCCGCGTCGTCTTGCGTCAGTTGGACGGCGCGCGCCTCTAGGTCCGAGGCCAAAAGCAGCGGTTCGGGCATGGTCTCGGCGCCGGACGGAACGACGGTTTGCCCATCCGGGGCGTGAATGACAAGGGCGGCGCGAGCCGGGCGCGGAGCGCCCGATCCGGCGAGAACCACAGCGACGACCGCCGTTGTTCCCAGAACGCCCAGAAGGTTGCGTCGCAGCCGGACCGCGTGCGCGGCCCTGTATGCTGCACTGCACAATTTCCAGAGCATTCGATCCAATTAACCCAGTTTGGACCGAACCGCAAGCAAAGGATTCACGCGCCCTGCGCCCCGTCGGGTAATCGGCTGCGCGGCCAACGGGTTATGCGGATCTGGACAATGGGATTAGATCGTGCGGAAGATGGGCCGGACGCGACGTCATCGGTGAAAACGGCCTGTTTGCTCCATCAGCCTGGAAACAATTTGTCGGTGTTGGTTTTGGTTCATATTTATTTACTGAAATGTGATGCCGACTTCGTCGATTCTTTGCCGCAAGGCCAGCATGTCGCGCCACGCCTCGCGCTTGGCGATGGGGTTGCGCAGCAGATAGGCGGGGTGGAGCATCGGCAGAAGCGGCAGCGGGCCGTCCGCCGTCGGGTAGTCGCGCCATTGACCGCGCAGGCGGGTGATGCCGTCGGGCCGGTCCAGCAGGGTCTTGGCCGACACGCCGCCCAGCGCCACCAGGATCTTGGGCTTCACCAAGGCGACGTGACGCTCCAGAAAGGGCAGGCAGGCGGCGACCTCGGCGGCGGTCGGGCTGCGGTTGCCGGGCGGGCGCCAGGGCAGGATGTTGGTGATGCGCACATGGCTGCGGTCCAGCCCGACCTGCGCCAACATGCGGTCCAGCAGCTTGCCGCTGACCCCGACGAAGGGCTTGCCCTGCCGGTCCTCGTCCTCGCCGGGGGCTTCGCCGATCAGCAGGATCGGGGCGTCGTCGGCGCCGTCGGCGAAGACCGTGTTCATCGCCGTGGCCTTCAGCGGGCAGCCGTCGAAATCGCGCAAGGCGGCTTCCAGTTCGGCCAGAGTCTTCGCCTCGGCGGCGCGCGCGCGGGCGCTGATTCCGGCCTCGCTCGCCCCCAGCGGCTGGTCGGCGCTGACCATTGCCGCCGCCGGGCGCGGGGCCGGGCGGGGCATGCCGGTCGCGGGCGCGGCCCGCGTTCCGCCGTCCCGAGTCGCGCCGCCGTTCGGGGCGAAACCCGTTTGCGTCGCCGGGCGCATGGGCGCGCGGGCCGTCAAGGCGGCCCAATCGGTTGGCGTGTCGCCGATGGCTTCGTCGCAGCCGATGTCGGCGTGCCAGCGCAGCGCGTCGAGGATGTCGCATACGTCAATCATCGTTTGACCTTACCACAGATCGTGTGGTCTTACATGATCCTTGCCGGATTTGGTTGCACCGCATCCTGTGCTACAAGCAGCGACCCGCAGGAGAGGCGGGGGGGACAGACGAGAACAGCGCAAGCGCCAAAACAAGAAGGTGGGGGAGTTTAGGACATGGAACGCGAACCGCGCGAAGTCATGGAATATGATGTCCTGATCGTCGGCGCCGGGCCGGCCGGTCTCAGCGCGGCGATCCGCCTGAGGCAGCGCGCCGCCGAAACCGGGCAGGACATCAGCGTCTGCGTCATCGAAAAAGGCTCGGAGGTCGGCGCGCATCTGCTGTCCGGCGCCGTGTTCGAGCCGCACGCGCTGGCCGAACTGATCCCCGACTGGAAAGAGAAGGGCGCGCCGCTGACCACCCCGGCGCGGGAAGATCATTTCCTGTTCCTGACCGAGACGAAGGCGTTCAAGTCGCCCGTCGCCCCGCCGCAGATGAACAATCACGGCAACTACATCATCTCTCTCGGCAACCTCGCCCGTTGGATGGGCGCCCAAGCCGAAGAGCTGGGCGTGGAGATTTACCCCGGCTTCGCCGCCGCTGAAGTGCTGTATGACGAGGATGGCGCCGTCAAGGGCGTGGCCACCGGCGACATGGGCATCGGCAAGGACGGTGAAAAGACCGGCAACTACACAGCCGGCATGGAGTTGCACGCCAAGCAGACCATCTTCGCCGAAGGCTGTCGTGGCTCGCTGACCAAGACGTTGTTCGAGCGGTTCGACCTGCGCCGCGATTGCGACCACCAGACCTATGGCCTGGGCATCAAGGAATTGTGGGAGATCGACCCGGCCAAATCCAAGCCCGGCCTGATCGTCCACACCATCGGCTGGCCGATGGATCCCAAGACCTATGGCGGGTCGTGGCTCTACCATATGGAAGGCAATCTGGTGTCGGTCGGCTTCGTCGTCGGCCTGGATTACGCCAACCCGCATCTCAGCCCGTTCGAAGAGTTCCAGCGCTACAAGACCCACCCGGCGATCCGCCCGACCTTCGAGGGCGGGCGGCGCCTGTCCTATGGCGCGCGCGCGCTCAGCGAGGGCGGTTTCCAGTCGATCCCGAAGCTGACCTTCCCCGGCGGCGTCATCATCGGCGACGCGGCGGGCTTCCTGAACGTGCCGAAGATCAAGGGCAACCACACCGCCATGAAGTCGGGCATGGTCGCGGCGGAAGCGGTGTTCGAGCATCTGACCAGCGGCGCGACCTCGCGCGAGGCGACGGAATACCCGCTGCGCCTGAAGGAGTCCTGGGTGTGGCCGGAACTCCAGGCGGTGCGCAACATCCGTCCGGGCTTCCAGAAGGGCCTGTGGTTCGGCCTGCTCAACGCCGGGTTCGAGACCGTCACCAAGGGCAAGGCCCCCTGGACGCTCAAGCACCACGCCGACAATCTGTCGCTGGTCCGCGCCAGCGAGGCGCCGAAGATCGCCTATCCCAAGCCGGACGGGAAAATCAGCTTCGACCGCCTGTCGTCGGTCTATCTGTCCAACACCAACCACGAGGAAAACCAACCGGCGCATCTGACGCTGAAGGATTCCTTGGTGCCGATCAGCGTCAATCTGGCGCTCTACGACGCGCCGGAAACCCGCTATTGCCCGGCGGGCGTCTATGAAATCGTCCGCAACGAGGACGGAACCAGCCCGCGCTTGCAGATCAACGCGCAGAACTGCCTGCACTGCAAGACCTGCGACATCAAGGATCCGACCCAAAACATCAACTGGGTGGTGCCGGAAGGCAGCGGCGGGCCGAACTACCCCGGCGGGATGTAAGCAGTAGCTTGCGTGTGGGTTGCGGAGTCTTGCCCCCTCCCTAACCCTCCCCCGCTGGCGCGGGAGAGGGAACTCCGCTGCAAATCGCCAAAGTTCCAGGCCCCCTCTCCCGCAACGCGGGGGAGGGTCGGGGAGGGGGCGCGCGGGTTGAGCCTTGACGTCCCTTCTTAACGATCACACCGAACGAAAAACGGCGGATGGACCTTACCATCCGCCGTTTTTCGTTGCGGCCCGGCCCGGTGGGATCCGGCGAAAAAATCAATGGCTGGAAGGCTTGCCGAAACTCCGGTAGCGTTCATTTTGTTCGTGGCGCTGATGATTTCCCTTTGACGGAGACAGTCCCCCTCTGCGGTCTGTTCGATATCAAAATAGATATCGAAAAAAGCAATATACGCATTTGACAGTTATCTCAAACAAACCGAATCTACGGCGACAATCCGGCGCTCAACGGACAGTCCGTCTGACGATCAATTGAGCGCCCGGCGTGGCGGTTTCGATATGGGAACACACCCCCCTCTCCATCGGCGAGAGGCGGCGTCAAGCAACTGGGAGGAAGAAACTGATGAAGTCGTTCACGTCCGCACTGGCCGGTGTCGCCGTTGGCCTGTTCGCGCTGGCCGCCCCCTTCGCGACCACGGCGGTGGCGCAGGACAAGGGCACCATCGGCATTTCGATGCCGACCAAATCGTCGGCCCGCTGGATCGACGACGGCGCCAACATGGTCAAATACGCCCAGGAAAAGGGCTACAAGACCGATCTGCAATACGCCGATGACGACATCCCCAACCAGCTCGCCCAGATCGAGAACATGGTCACGAAGAACGCCAAGGTTCTGGTGATCGCGGCGATCGACGGCACGACGCTGACCGACGTGCTGCACAAGGCGGCGGAAAAGGGCGTGAAGGTCATCGCCTATGACCGTCTGATCCGTGGGTCGGCCGACGTCAGCTATTACGCCACCTTCGACAATTTCCAGGTCGGCGTGCTCCAGGCCTCCTACATCGAAAAGGCGCTGGGCCTGAAAGAGGGCAAGGGTCCGTTCAACATCGAGCTGTTCGGCGGCTCCGCCGACGACAACAACGCCTTCTTCTTCTACAACGGCGCCATGTCGGTGCTTCAGCCCTACATCGACAGCGGCAAGCTGAAGGTCGGCAGCGGCCAGATGGGCATGGACAAGGTGGCCACCCTGCGTTGGGACGGCGCCGTGGCCCAGGCCCGCATGGACAATCTGCTGAGCGCCTACTACACCAAGGCCCGCGTCGACGCTGTTCTCTCCCCCTATGACGGTCTGAGCATCGGCATCATCTCCTCGCTGAAGGGCGTGGGCTATGGCTCGGCGTCGCTGCCGATGCCGGTGGTGACGGGCCAGGACGCCGAAGTCCAGTCGGTCAAGTCGATCCTGGCGGGCGAGCAGCGCTCCACCGTCTACAAGGACACCCGTGAGCTGGCCAAGGTCACGGTCGGCATGGTCGACGCCCTGCTGGCGGGCGGCACGCCGCAGATCAACGACACCAAGACCTACGACAACGGCAAGAAGGTCGTCCCGGCCTTTCTGCTGAAGCCGGTCAGCGTGGACGCGTCCAACTGGAAGGACATTCTGGTTGGCGGCGGCTATTACAAGGAAAGCCAGATTCGTTGAGTGACGGGGGCGGGGCCGCGTCGTTCCGACGCGGCCCCGCCGCTGGTCTGCTGGTGAACGCCGGGTCGCTGACGACCCGCCGGATCAAGGTCATCCGATGAAACCACTTCTCGAAATGCGCGGCATCACCAAGACGTTTCCGGGCGTGAAGGCTCTGGACAACGTCAACCTGTCGGTTCGCGCCGGTGAAATCCACGCTCTGATCGGCGAGAACGGGGCCGGGAAATCCACCCTGATGAAGGTGTTGAGCGGCGTCTATCCGCACGGCTCCTACAGCGGCGAAATCCGCTTCCAGGATCAAGAGGCGACGTTTCGCGGCATCACCGACAGCGAAAAGCTGGGCATCATCATCATTCACCAGGAACTGGCGCTGGTTCCCCTGCTGTCGATCACCGAGAATCTGTTTCTCGGCAACGAGCGGGCGAAAAAGGGCGTCATCGACTGGTCGGCGGCCACGGTGAAGGCGCGCGAGTTGCTGCGCATGGTCGGCCTGTCCGATTCGCCGGAAACCCTCGTCACCAACATCGGCGTCGGCAAGCAACAGCTTGTCGAAATCGCCAAGGCGCTGTCGAAGGAGGTCAAGCTCCTGATTCTCGACGAGCCGACCGCCAGCCTGAACGAAAGCGACAGCGACGCCCTGCTGGCGCTGCTGCTGGAGTTCAAGGCGCGGGGCATCGCCTCCATCCTGATTTCCCACAAGCTGAACGAAATCGCCAAGGTCGCCGACCGCGTCACCATCCTGCGCGACGGCTCCACCGTGGAAACGCTGGATTGCCACGAAGCGCCGATTCGTCAAGAACGCATCATCAAGGGCATGGTCGGGCGCGAGATCGCCGACCGCTACCCCAAACGCACCACCACGCCGGGCGAATTGCTGTTCGAGGTGAAGGGCTGGAACGCCGATCACCCGATCCACGCCGGACGCCGCATGGTCAAGGACGTCAGCATCAGCGTTCGCCGGGGCGAGGTGGTCGGCATCGCCGGGTTGATGGGGGCCGGGCGCACCGAATTCGCCATGAGCCTGTTCGGCGGCGCCTATGGCCAGAACATCAGCGGCAAGGCCTATCTGCATGGGCGGGAGATCGACGTTTCCACCATCCGCCGGGCGATGAACAGCGGGTTGGCCTACGCCACCGAAGACCGCAAGCATTACGGCCTCGTGCTCGACAACGACATCCGCCACAACGTCTCGCTGGCCAATCTGACCGGAGTCTCGAAAAAGGGCGTGATCCATCACGAGCGCGAGATCGAGGTCGCCAACGAATACCGGCGGCGCCTGCGCATCCGCTGTTCCAGCGTGTTTCAGGAAACCGTGAACCTGTCCGGCGGCAACCAGCAAAAGGTCGTGCTCAGCAAATGGCTGTTCTCTGACCCGCAGGTGTTGATCCTGGACGAGCCGACGCGCGGCATCGACGTCGGCGCGAAGTATGAAATCTACACCATCGTCAACCAACTGGTCGCCGAAGGGCGCGGCGTCATCCTGATTTCGTCGGAAATGCCCGAACTGCTGGGCATCGCCGACCGCATCTATGTGATGAACGAGGGCGCGATGGTGGCCGAAATGCCCGCCTCCGACGCCAGCCAGGAAAAGATCATGGGAGCGATCATGTCCTCGACGGGCAGACCCTCCGCCAGCACGCCGTCTCGGGAGAAGTTGCAATGAGCGCAGAAGTGAACCTGCCGGCTCCGGCCAAGCACGCCTCGATGGCGCAGTTCTTCAAAAGTCACATGCGCGATTACGGCATGCTGATTTCGCTGCTGGCCATCGTCGCATTCTTCCAATACATGACCGACGGCACGCTGCTGCGCCCGCTGAACCTGACCAACCTGGTGCTTCAGAACAGCTACATCGTCATCATGGCGCTGGGCATGCTGCTGGTCATCGTCGCCGGGCACATTGATTTGTCGGTGGGGTCCATCGTCGGCTTCATCGGCGCGCTCGCCGCCATCTTGATGGTGCAGTACCATCTGCATTTCATCCCCACCACCATCATTTGTCTGCTGGCGGGCGGCGCGATTGGCGCGGCCCAAGGCTATTGGGTGGCCTATTTCCGCATTCCGTCCTTCATCGTGACGCTGGCGGGCATGCTGGTCTTCCGGGGCCTGAGCCTCGCCCTGTTGGCCGGTCAGTCGGTCGGTCCCTTCCCGGTGGAGTTCCAGCGCCTCAGCTCCGGCTTCATCCCCGACGTTTTCGGGATGGAGGGCTATCACCTGACGACGCTGCTGCTGTGCGTCGTCACCCCGCTGGCGATGATCGGTCTGAACGTCGCCGCCCGAATCCGCCGCCACCGCTTCGCCATCGATCAGGAGCCGTTGCCGCTCTTCATCGTCAAGAATCTCGGCCTGTTCGCGGCGATGGCCTACATCGGCTCGCTGCTGGCGACCTACAAGGGCTTGCCCAACGTCCTCATCATCATGGTCGTGTTGATCGGCCTTTACGCCTTCGTCACCCGCGACACCACCATCGGGCGGCGCGTCTACGCGCTGGGCGGCAACGAGAAGGCGGCCAAGCTGTCGGGCATCGACACCCGTCGGTTGACCTTCTACACCTTTGTGAACATGGGCGTTTTGGCGGCGCTGGCCGGTTTGATCTTCGCCGCGCGTCTCAACACCGCCACGCCCAAGGCGGGCGTCTCCTTCGAGCTGGACGTCATCGCCGCCTGCTTCATCGGCGGTGCCTCGGCCTCGGGCGGCGTCGGTCGGGTGACGGGCGCGGTGATCGGCGCCTTCATCATGGGCGTGATGAACAACGGCATGTCGATCATCGGCATCGGCATTGATTGGCAGCAGGTCATCAAGGGTCTGGTGCTGCTCGCCGCCGTGTTCTTCGACGTCTACAACAAGAGCAAGTCGTAAAAGCGGGACGGGCGGCCTCGCCGCCGCCCCGTTCCATTCCCGCGCGCCGTTTCCAGGATACGCCACATGAGCAACCCGACCCTCGGCCTTGTTGGCGTGGGCAAGATCGCCCGCGACCAGCATTTGCCCTCCATCGCCGAAACCGCGCGCTTCGATCTGGCCGCGCTGGTCAGCCCGGAAGGCGTCACTCTGCCGGGCGTGCCGACCTTCCGCAGCCAGGCCGAGATGCTGGCGGCCCTGCCGGACCTGGACGCGGTGGCGATCTGCACGCCGCCTGGCGTCCGCCACGGCCTGACGGTCGAGGCGCTGCGGGCGGGCAAGCACGCGCTGATCGAAAAGCCCCCCGCCGCCACGGTGTCGGAGCTGCATGATCTGGCGGGCGAGGCCGAACGGGCCGGGCGCACGCTGTTCACCGCGTGGCATTCCCAGTTCAACCCCGCCGTGGACGCGACGCGGGCGCTGCTGGCCGGGGGCGGGATCCGTTCGGTCGCGGTGACGTGGCGGGAGGATGTGCGGCGCTGGCATCCGGGGCAGGATTGGATCTTCGCGGCGGGCGGCTTCGGCGTCTTCGACCCCGGCATCAACGCCCTGTCGATCCTGACCCGCATCCTGCCGGTTCCGGTCTTCGTCCAGGCCGCCGAGCTGCTGGTCCCGGAGAACCGCGACACGCCGATTGAGGCGCGGTTGGATTTCCGCCCGGCTTCGGACGCGGTGAGCGGCCCGGTGACGGCGCATTTTGATTTTCTCCAACTGGGCGAACAGACCTGGAGCATCGTCGTGGAGATGGCCGACGGGCGTCGGCTGGATCTGACGCGCGGCGGGGCCAGTCTGGCGGTGGACGGGGTGGTGACGGTCGCCGAACCCGACACCGAATACCGCCGCATCTACCGCCATTTCCGCGACCTGATCGACCGGGGCGTCAGCGACGTGGACGCGACGCCGCTGCATTTGATCGCCGACGCCTATTCGGTCGGCCGCCGCCGGTCGGTCGCGGCGTTCGACTGGTAGAGCGGGATGTTCTGAGGATAAGGAAGCGGAGCCATGAACCTCGTCAACGGATTGCGGGTTGGTCCTCGGATCGCCGCCGGTAGCGCTGGAATCCTGCTGTTCCTGGTGGTGGTCGCCGGGATCGGGATTTCCAGCCTGTCGGAAACCGGGGAGGTCGTGGACACCTACAGCGCGCTGGGCAAGCGCACCAACGATCTGGGTCGGATGCAGACGCTGATGCTCGACATGCGGTTGAAGGCCACCGCCTTCCTTCTGAACGGGCGGGAGGAGGACGCGACGGCGGTCCAGGCGCTGGCGACGGAGGCGACGGACCTCATCGGCCAGTCGGTCGCGACGGGCGGCGATCCGGCGTTGCGCGAGACGGCGGCCAAGATGAACGACGAGATGACGCGCTACCGCGCCGCCTTCGCCTCGGTCCAAGAGGCGCACGCCGAACGGGTCGCGGCGGCGGCGGAGGTGGCCAAGATCGGCTCGCGCCTGCAAACCACGCTCAACACCATCGTCAACGGGGCCAAGACCAGCGGCGATCTTGAGGCGCTGCATTTGGCCAGCCTGTCGATGGGGCATTTCCTGTCGGCCCGCATCGTTGGCGCGCGCTATCTGGGCGAAGGCTCGTCCGGGCTGGCCTCGGCCACCCGCGCGGAGCTGAAGAACGCCACCCAGAAGGGAGAGGCGATGGTGGCGACCCTGACCGATCCCGGTCGGCGCGGTCTGGCCACCGTCTTTCTGAAGGCGCTGGCCAGCTATGGCGTGGAGTTCGACAAGGTGGTGGCGGCGACCACCCGGCGCGACGAGCTGGTGGAAACCGCCCTGCTGCCGCTGGGATCCTCGGTGGGCGAACAGGCGCGCGCGCTGACCGACCAGGGGGTGGAGCGGGTGCGCACGCTGCGCGACGACACCATGGAATTCATCGCGGCGTCGCGGCGGACGCTGATCGGGGCCTCGGCGGGCGGCTTGCTGCTGGGCTTTCTGGCGGCGCTGCTGATCGGGCGCAGCTTGTCCCGCCCGGTGGTGGCGATGACCGACGCGATGACCCGCTTGGCCGACGGCGACCGGGCCATCCCCGTGCCCGGCCTGGAGCGCGGCGACGAGATCGGCGGCATGGCCAAGGCGGTGGCGGTCTTCAAGGCCAAGCTGATCGAGGCCGACCGTCTGGCCGCCGAACAGGAAAGCCAGCACGAGGCCAGCCGCCGCCGGGGCGAGCGGATCGACCGTTTGGCGCAGGAGTTCGACCGGCTGGCGGTGGAATCGCTGGGCCGCGTGTCGGACGCCGCCGGTCAGTTGCAGGCGACGGCGGACGGCATCCTCACCGCAACCCGCCAGACCACCCAACAGGCCGACGCGGTGGCCAAGGCGTCGAGCGAGGCGACCGGCAACGTCGAAACCGTCGCCGCCGCCGCCGAGGAATTGTCCGTCTCCATCGCCCAGATCGGCCAGCAGGTCGCCCAGAGCACGCAGGTGGCCGAACAGGCGGTGTCCATCGCCCGCGTCACTGACAACACGGTGCGCGGCCTGACCGACGCCGCCCGCCAGATCGGCGACGTGGTGCAGCTCATCAGCGGCATCGCCGCGCAAACCAACCTGCTGGCGCTGAACGCCACCATCGAGGCGGCGCGGGCGGGCGACGCGGGCAAGGGATTCGCCGTGGTGGCGGGCGAGGTCAAAAGCTTGGCCGCCCAGACCGCCAAGGCGACCGAAGACATCAGCAGCCAGATCGGCGCCATCCAGCGCGTCAGCGCTGAGGCGGCGGGGGCGATCACCGAAATTGGCCGGGTCATCGCCCAGGTCAACGACATCTCCACCAGCATCGCCGCCGCGATCAACGAACAGCGCGCGGCGACGCAGGAGATCAGCAGCAACATCCAGCGCGCCGCGCGCGGCACCCAGGACGTCCGCGACAACATTGCCGGTGTGACCGGCGCCTTTTCCGCCACCGGCGACGCCTCGCAACGGGTGTGGCAGGCGGCGGACGGGCTGTCGAGCGAGGCGACCGAACTGCGGGGCCGCGTGTCCCATTTCCTGGCCGAGATGCGGGCGGCCTGACGCCCGGCATCCGGCCTGTTTCCCATCCATCGGCGCTTGCTCCCAAGAGCGACGCCCAACAACGACGACACTGGCAATTCGCGATGTCCGACAAGGAGCACCCCATGTCCCACCCCACCAACGCCAACCCCGCATCCGCCTTTGGCGACGGGTCCACGGCGACCGAGGGAAAGCGGCTGCGGTCCCGCGCGTGGTTCGACAACCCCGACAACCCCGACATGACGGCGCTCTACCTCGAACGCTATCTGAATTTCGGCCTGACGCGGGAAGAGCTGCAATCGGGCGCGCCGATCATCGGCATCGCCCAGACGGGTTCCGACCTCAGCCCCTGCAACCGTCATCATCTGGTTCTGGCCGAACGGCTGCGCGAGGGCATCCGCACGGCGGGCGGCATCGCCATTGAGTTTCCCGTCCACCCGATTCAGGAAACCGGCAAGCGCCCCACCGCCTCGCTGGACCGCAATCTGGCCTATCTCGGGCTGGTCGAGGTGCTGTACGGCTACCCGCTCGACGGCGTGGTGCTGACCATCGGCTGCGACAAGACCACCCCCGCCTGTCTGATGGCGGCGGCCACCGTCAACATCCCGGCCATCGCGCTGTCGGTCGGCCCGATGCTGAACGGCTGGTTCCGGGGCGAGCGCACGGGGTCCGGCACCATCGTGTGGAAGGCCCGCCAGATGATGGCGGCGGGCGAGATCGACTATAAGGGTTTTCTGGAGCTGGTCGCCTCGTCGGCCCCCTCCACCGGCTATTGCAACACCATGGGCACCGCCTCGACGATGAACTCGTTGGCGGAGGTGCTGGGCATGCAGCTTCCCGGTTCGGCGGCGATCCCCGCCCCCTACCGCGAACGCCAGCAGGCGGCCTATGAAACCGGCAAGCGCATCGTCGAGATGGTCCGCCAGGACATCAAGCCGTCGGACATTCTGACCCGCGACGCCTTTCACAACGCCATCGTCGTCAATTCGGCGATTGGCGGCTCCACCAACGCGCCGATCCACATCAACGCCATCGCCAAGCACATCGGCGTGGAGCTGAACGTCGATGATTGGCAGACGGAGGGGCATGAAATCCCGCTGCTGGTCAATCTCCAGCCCGCTGGCGAATATCTGGGCGAGGATTTCCACCGGGCGGGCGGCGTTCCCGCCGTCGTCGCCCAGTTGATGACCAAGGGCTTGATTCGCGAAGACGCGATGACCGTCAACGGCAAGACCATCGGCGACAATTGCCGCGATCAAGAGATCCTGGACAGCCGGGTGATCTGGCCGTTCGACGCGCCGTTGAAGGACAACGCCGGGTTTGTCGTGCTGCGCGGCAATCTGTTCGGCAGCGCCATCATGAAGACCAGCGTCATTTCGCCGGAATTCCGCGACCGCTACCTGTCCAACCCCGCCGACCCGGAAGCCTTCGAGGCCAAGGTCGTGGTGTTCGACGGGCCGGAGGATTACCACCACCGCATCGACGATCCGGCGCTGGCGATCGACGCCTACACCATCCTGGTCATTCGCGGGACCGGGCCGCTTGGCTATCCGGGCGCGGCTGAAGTGGTGAACATGCGGCCCCCCGCCTACCTCATCAAGCAGGGGATCCATTCGTTGCCCTGCATCGGCGACGGGCGGCAGTCCGGAACGTCGGGGTCGCCGTCGGTGCTGAACGCCTCGCCGGAAGCGGCGGCGGGCGGCAATCTGGGGATCCTGCGCAGCGGCGACATCGTGCGGCTGGATCTGCGGCGCGGCAGCGCCGACATTCTGGTGAGCGATGAGGAGCTGGCGGAACGTCGCGCCGCGCTCGACGCGGCGGGCGGCTACAAGGTTCCGGCCTCGCAAACGCCGTGGCAGGAGATCCAGCGCGGCATCGTCGATCAGCTCGACGAGGGCATGGTGCTGAAACCGGCGGTCAAGTACCAGCGCGTCGCCCAGACCATGGGGATCCCGCGCGACAATCATTGACCAGGTTGGGCATTGATGGGGTTGGGCATTGACGTGTTGGGGCGACCGCCCCAACACGCGGCCCACGCAATCCAGGGACCGGGTGGCGTCATGCCCCGCGACGCTCATGGCGCAAGCCAAGCGCGTCGTGGGGTGGTTGAATGGCCCTCCCTGTTTCTGGAGCGCTGAAAGCCGTGTCGTCCTCCTCCGCCTTGCCGTCCGCCGTCGCCGCAAGGTCGGCTCTGTCGCTGCACCAATGGATCGGGGTGGCCTTCGCCGTCGGCGGGGTGCTGTCCTTTTCCCTGCGCCCGGTCATCATCAAGCTGGCCTATGGTTACGGCGTCGATCCGGTGACGCTGATTATGCTGCGCATGGTCTTCGCCTTGCCCTTTTTCCTCGGGGTGGCGGCGTGGCAGAGCTGGCGCGGCGGGCGGGGGCGGGTGTCGGGCCGTGATCTGGCCTTGACCATCGGCTTGGGCGTCACCGGCTATTACGCGGCGAGTTTCTGCGATTTTCTCGGCTTGCGTTACGTCAGCGCCGGAATGGGACGGCTGCTGCTGTTCCTCTACCCGACCATCGTCGTCCTTCTGTCGGCGCTGTTCCTCGGCAAACGAATCGGTTTGCGCGAGGTCGTTTCGCTGCTGGTGTCCTATGCGGGCGTCGGGTTGGTCGTCTGGTCGGAGGTGGGAACCGGCAATCCCGATTTCGCCGTCGGCGCGGCCCTGGTCTTCGGCGGGGCCTTTCTCTATTCGGTTTATTTGGTCGGCAGTTCGCAGGTGGTGCAGCGGGTCGGGTCGATGCGTTTCACCGCTTACGCCATGACGGCGGCGTGCCTGTGCTGCATCGCGCAGTTTCTGGTCCTGCGCCCGTTGTCGGCGCTGGCCTTGCCGCAGGAGGTGTTTGGGCTGTCGGCGGTGATGGCGGCGCTGTGCACCGTCCTGCCGGTGTTCCTGACCGCCGAGGCGTTGCGCCGGGTGGGCGCGACGCTGGTGGCGCTGTCCGGGGCCTTGGGGCCGGTCAGCGCCGCGATCTTCGGCTATCTGGTGCTGGCCGAACCGTTGGGATGGCTGCAAGTGGTGGGCGCGGCGCTGACCGTCGCCGGTGTGATGATCATCACCCTGTGGAAGAGCAAGGGCTGACGCCGCGTCGCAATTTCGGTTAGGGGCCGCCGCCCGTCCATAGGGCCGTCGCCGCGCTGCCCAGCGTGTGGCCCTGGTGCTTCAGCCACAAAAAGGCGGGGGTCGCCAAGGCGCCCAGATTGCACCCGGCGGCCATGGTCGCGACGACGACGGGAACCGCCACCGCCGTGCTGGTGACGCCGGCCCCGGCTCCGGCCTCCGCCGCGATGAAGGCGACGCCGCCCGCCGTCAAGGTCGCCAGACCGACGGCGCCCGCCGCCAGCGCGCATCCCATGCTGGCGGTCTCGGTCTCGGACATCGGGGCCATCAGGGAGCCGGGGGCTGCGGCGGGCGCTTCGCTGGATGGTTCAGCCGGTGTTGGGGCAGGCGGGGGGACCGGCGTTTGGGCGAGGGCGTGTCCCAGCATCCCGGCGGTCAAGACCAAGGCCAGCGCGCTGGATCGCAACCAGGGTTTGGATGTCGTTCGGATGTCCGCCGCTTTCATGATGTCCCCTGCGCGCTTGAGTCCGCTTCCCGCCAAGGTCGGGTGTTCGGGCGCGGTTTTCCAGAAAAATCGCCCAAGAAAGTCGTGTTGTGATGGAGCGTTGCCATCATTGGGGGTGGGAGAGCAAATCAACGCCCTGGCTGGCGGCGAAACGGCGCAGGCGGTCCAGCGCCTCGGCGTAGCGCAGATCGTCAAGCAGCACGGGAAACGCCTCGGCGAAATCCCGGTGCGCGGGGGTGAGCAGCGCGCGCAGTTTGTTCCACGCATCCTCGGCCCGCAGATCGGCGTTTTCAAGCCGGTCGACCAAGTGGCGAATCGCCGGTTCCAGATTGGCGCCGTCGCCGGTTTCCGTCTGCGTGGGGGCGGCGAACAGAGTTGGCAGCGTGGCCAGCGCCTGTTCCAGTTCCGTCGCCAATTCGTCGGCAAGACTGTTCGCCAGCGGGCGATGTCCGGTCCGAGCCGTTTCGTCGGTCCGGCTTGCCAGCGAAGAGAGCGCCATCGCCCCGATGTAGGCGGCGGACGAGCGCAGGGCGTGCGATAGAAAGCGAATCCGTTCGGTTTGGTCCGCCGCCGCCGCCGCCTTCAACTCCTGACCATAGCTGGCCATGTCCTTGCAGAAGCTGCGAATCAGCTTTTGTAAGATGGCGACGTCGCCATCCACCCGCCGCAAAGCCGCGTCCCAATCCAGCCCTATCCGGCGGGCCTTGGCGCCGACGTCCAACGACGGCGGTTGTGCTTGGCCCGAGTCGTCGCTGGACGTCGGCGCCAAGGCCCGCTCTTGGGGCTGGGCGTCAGTTCCCGACGCCGCGCCGAATTTTTGGCGGCTCGCCAATCGCGTCGGGTCGATCAGGCGGATCATCGTTTTGTGCAGCAGATCCGGGTCGATTGGTTTGGTCAGATGGTCGTTCATCCCGGCCTGATGGCTGGCCTGTCGATGGTCGGACATGGCGTGCGCGGTCATGGCGACGATGGGCAGATGACGGTGACGCTCCATCTGGCGGATGCGCCGCGTGGCTTCCAGCCCGTCCATTTCCGGCATCTGGATGTCCATCAGGACCAGATCATAATCGCCGCCGGACACGCGTTCCACCGCCTGAACGCCGTCTTCCGCGACATCGACCGTGACCTTGGCCTCGGCCAGCAGATGCAGGGCGACCTCGCGGTTCAGGGCGTTGTCGTCCACCAACAGCACGCGGGCGCCGTGCAGGCGGCTGAGATCGGGACGGATGGGGGAAACGGCGTCAGGAGCGGGGCCGCCCAGCGGGCGCAAAATCTCCGCCAAGCGGGCGCGCAGCCGCCCCGGAACAACCGGCTTGAACAGGACGTCGGTCTGCCCACCGCCGCGCGCGGGCCAAAACAGGGTGTGGCGGGCGGTGGCGGCGATCATCGGGATGACGGGAACCCCCGCCGCCCGGCGGCTGGTGCGCAGCCGTTCGGCGGTCAACGCGCCGTCCCAACCGGGCATCGTCCAATCCAGCAGAACGGCGTGAATGGGCGCGTTCTGTCTGGCGGCTTGATCGACCGCCAGCAACGCCGCCGGGCCGGAATTGGCGGCGGTCGCCTGATAGCCCAGCGCGTTGACCATCTCGACCAGCGCGGCGCGCGCGGCGGGGTGATCGTCGACCACCAAAATCCGCGCGGCTCCCCGGTCGGGGGTGGGGACGTTGGCGGCGGCGTCGACCCCCAACGTCACCTCGAAGGAAAAGCGGCTGCCCTTGCCCGGCGCGCTGGACAGGGCGATGGAGCCGCCCATCAGATCGACCAGTTGTTTGCAGATCGACAGGCCAAGCCCGGTGCCGCCATAGCGGCGGGTGGTTGAATCATCGGCCTGGACGAAGGGTTGGAACAGGGTGGCCTGTTGGGCCGGATCGACGCCAATGCCGGTGTCGGTGACGGAAAAGCGCAGTGTGGCGCGGTCGCCGCTCCGCGCGATCTCTTCCACCTCGATCAGAATGTCGCCGCGTTCGGTGAATTTCAGCGCGTTGCTGGTCAGATTCGCCAAAATCTGGCTGAGGCGCAGCGGGTCGCCAATCAGCCGGTCGGGCGTTCCCGGCTTGACGCGAATCGTCACCTCGACGTGTTCGGCTCCAGGGCTGCCCAGGATCAGATCGCACAGCGGTTCCAGCGCTTCGTCCAAGGCGAAGGGTTGGGTGAGGATCTGCACCTTGCCCGCTTCGATCTTCGAGAAATCGAGCAGATCGCTGATGATGCCCAACAGCCGCCCGGCGGAATTGTTGATGGTTTCCAAATAGCCGCGCTGGGCCGGCTCCTGGGCGGATTTCAGAGCGATTCGACCAATGCCGATGATGGCGTTCATCGGCGTGCGGATTTCATGGCTTATCATCGCCAGGAAATGCGATTTCGCCGCGTTGGCCCGATCCGCCTCTTCGCGGGCGGCGTTCGCCGCGCTTTGCAGCCGCTTCATCTCGGTGATGTCGACATGGCTGCTGTAGGCGCGGCCCTCCACCCCTCGCTGCTCGACCACGCGCAGCCACCGATTGTGCGGCAACTCCACCTCGAACGGAGCGCCGGGGAAGCGTTGGCGCTCCACCAGCGTCGCCGACAGTCGGGCCGCGTCGCCGTTCCACACCCGGCTCAGCAACTCCTCGTACCGCAGCCCGATGGCGTCGGCCTTGTGCGGCAGGTTGTAGAGAAACAGAATCGGCTCGTTCACCGCCGTGATGAGACCCTGACTGTCCAACAGCATGACGCCATCGGCGACATGCTCCATAAAGCTGTTTTCGGGGCTGGCGGCTTGACCGCCGGTCGGGCGTTCCCATTGCGTGCCGCCGGTGGGCGAGGCCAACGGCGTCCACACCCGGATGCGGCCCTGCCCGTCGATGGGGAGCGAGGCGACCCGCACCCATTGCCCGCGATGGACGAAGACGAAGGGTTGGCTCTGGCTGCGGTGGCGGGCGATCCCTTCGGCGATGTATCGGTCGATCATCGGCAACTCGTCGGCGTCGAGTCGCCCCATGTAGAAGCGGCGCAGATTGGCCGAATAATGCTCGCCCACCCGAATGTGCCCATCATGTTCGGGAAAGAGGGCGAGGAAGGTGCGATTCCACAGCAGGGCGTGATCGCCGTCGTCGAACAGACACAGCCCGACATTGACGCTGTCGAGCAGGTCGGCCATCAGGGCGTAGGGGCCTGTGTCCATCGACATTCCCAATGCTTCGCTCATCCGCGCCAGGCTGGTGAACGCGCGCCGAAGGGCGCGGGTTGCGTCTCTGCGGACAAAGATTAACGTGGGAACCCCAGGCGGTAAAACAGTTCCTTATAATAAGAGGAGATGGCTCCGCTCTGGCGGCGGGCAAGAATCGACGCGGGCAAAGCCAGTCAGGGCGAAGGTGATGCCCATGAAAATCAAAGCGAGCGCTCGCGTCTTTTCACAGTCGGGAAAAGAGCGTCACAGATCCGTCGGCGTCGGCCCCCGGCCCAGCCCCTTGCCGATGGCGGCGGCGCGCAGCGCGGTCAGCAGGGTTTGCGCGCCGGGCGACAGCGGGCGTTCGCGCAGTCGAAAAATCCCATAAGGTTCAACGCTGAAGCGCTTGTAAAAGGGCACGATGGCGTAGCGGCCCGGCGTGGAGTACAGCTCGGCCAAAGCGCGGGCGAAGACGGTCAGCGAGTCGGTTTGCGCGATCATCGCCATCGACATGACCGGAGAGGCGCTTTCGATCACCCGTTGCGGCGGCGGCAGGCCGCGCGAGCGGAACAGAGCGTCCACCCGTTCGCGCAGCAGCGTGCCGACGGGTTGCAGCATCCAGGTGGCCCCGACCAGATCCTCGACCACCACGTCGCGGCCCAGATCCAGCAGCGGGTGATCGTCGCGGCAGACGAAGCACAGCTCCTCGTCGCCGATCTCCTCATAGACGAAGGTCAGCGGATCCATGCCGCCGGGCAGGCGGCCGATGGCGAAATCCATGGTGCCTTGATGGACCCGCTCGGCCAGCACGTCGCTCGATTCGACGCCGACGGCGATTTTCAGACCGGGATGCTCCTGCGTCATCGCGCTGACGACCGGCACCACCAGCTCGACGGCGGGGGCCATCACCGTGCCGATCGACACCCGTCCGCTGTGCCCGGCCTGGAGCGCGTTCAACTCCTCCCCGGCTTCCTTCAGCTCGCTGAGGATCATTCGGGCGTGGCGGATCATCAAACTGCCGTACCAGTTCGGCTCAATTCCCCGGCCATGGCGGTCGAACAGCTCGATCCCCAACATGTCTTCCAGATCGCCCAGCAGCTTGGACGCGGCGGGTTGCGACATGTTCAGGCTGGCGGCGGCGCGGTGCAGGTTGCGGTGCTCCTCCAGCGCCATGAAAAGCTGGAGATGGCGCAGCTTCAGCCGCACCCGTTGGAACCAGTCGGCGGGGAAACGCGGCGGGGCCAAGGGCGGAGACTCCGGTCGGGGAAGGCGGCGTCATGATAGCCAAACAGGTATCGTTATAGCAAACATTCATATTGGACGGTTATCGGATCGGGCTTTATCGTTTGTCTCGTAAACAAAGCAACGCGGCCTGCAAAAGGCGGCGCAAGGCGGGGGAGGGCGCGAGCGGATGACCATCGGCGGGATGACGATTGAGGCGCGCTGCGTTTGGCCCGCCCGCGCCGTGTTGGGCGAAGGACCGCTGTGGGCGCCCGACGAGAACGCGGTCTACGCGGTGGACATTCGCGGCGCCCGCATCTTGCGTTGGGACATGGTCGGCGAAACGGGTCGGGATTGGGCGCTGGAGGACGCGGCCTGCTGGCTGGTTCAGCGCGCTGACGGCGATGGTTTCGTCGCCGGTCTGCGCTCCCGCCGGGTCGTCCATCTGCGCCTCAATGGCCCGCAGGTGGAGATCGTCGCGGAGTTGGCGCGGCTCGATCCCGACGCGCCGGGCAACCGCCTGAACGACGCCAAGGCCGATTCGCTGGGCCGCCTGTGGATCGGCAGCATGGACGATGCCGAAAGCGTGGCGACCGGCTCCCTGTTCCGTCTGGATCCCAACGGTGACGTCACGCGGGTGGACGAGGGCTATGTTGTGGCCAACGGCCCCGCCCTGTCGCCGGACGGGCGCGTTCTGTACCACACCGACAGCGCCGCCCGGCGGATCTACGCCTTCGACGTCGCCGCCGACGGCGGCCTGACCGGCAAGCGCGTCCACATCCGCTTCACCGAGGCCGACGGCTACCCCGACGGCATGACCTGCGACGCCGAGGGCGGGTTGTGGGTCGCCCATTGGGACGGCGGACGGGTCAGCCGCTTCCAGCCCAATGGAACGCTGGACCGCGTCGTTCGCGTGGCGGCCTCGCGCGTCACCTCCTGCGTTTTCGCCGGTCCGGCTCTGGACCAATTGGTCATCACCACCGCCGCCCATGAACGGACGCATGAGCCGTTGGCCGGTGGCGTGTTTGTCTGCTCCCCCGGCGTCACGGGCTTGCCCCCGGGTCGTTTCGGGGCGCCGAGCATCGTTTGAGAAGAGGACAGGATTGATGAGGCTGGTGCAATGTCTCGACGCCGCTGGCGCGCGCGTGGTGGCCGCAACTGGGGATGACGGCGTGGCCCGCTTGGTCAACGACGCCGCGTCCACCTTCGCCTTGGCGCAAGAGGCCATCGCCGACGGCGTCGGGCTGGCGGTGGTCGTGGAGCGTCACGGCTTGGGCGACGTCGTGGATCTGGCGGCGGTCGAGGCCGATGGTCGTCTCTTGTCGCCCATCGACCATCCCGATCCGGCGCATCTGTTCGTCACCGGCACAGGTCTGACCCATCTGGGCAGCGCCGAAGGGCGCGACAAGATGCACAAGGATCTGGCCGACCCGGCCAAGCAGACCGATTCGATGAAGATGTTCCGCCTGGGCGTGGAGGGCGGTCGCCCGGAACCCGGCGAGTTTGGCGTTCAGCCGGAATGGTTCTACAAGGGCGACGGCTCCATCCTGACCGCGCCGGGCGCGGCGCTGGCCTCGCCCTCCTTCGCGCTGGACGGCGGCGAGGAGCCGGAGATCGCGGGCATCTATGTGATCGGCCCGGATGGCACGCCGCACCGGCTGGGCTTCGCGCTCGCCAACGAGTTTTCCGATCATGTGACGGAGCGGCAGAACTACCTCTACCTCGCCCATTCCAAGCTGCGCGCCTGCGCGGTCGGGCCGGAGCTGCTGACCGGGGCGCTGCCGACCGATCTGCGCGGGGCCTCGCGGGTGCTGCGGGATGGCGCGGTGATCTGGGAGAAGCCCTTCCTGTCGGGCGAATCCAACATGTGCCACAGCATCGCCAATCTGGAAGCCCACCACTTCAAATACCCGCTGTTCTGCCGTCCGGGCGACGTGCATGTCCATTGCTTCGGCACCGCGACGCTCAGCTTCAGCGACGGGCTGCGCATCGCCGAGGGCGACGTGATGGAGATCGAGGTCGCCGATTTCGGTCGGCCTCTGCGCAACCCGTTGGGAACGGCGGACACGCCTTACCGGGCCGTCAAACCGCTTTAAGACCGTTTGTTTCACTCTGTTTCACCCGTTCGCGCGCGCTGGGGAGTTGGTCCCCGGCTCGCGCCACGGGACAGCTTTGGGATTGCGACCATGACCATCCGTGGCGAGATGCTGATCGGCGCGACCGCCTTGCGCGGCGCCGAGACTGAATTCCACGCCATCGATCCGGCGACCGGAGCGGCGTTGGAGCCGGGCTTTGGCGGCGGCGGGGCCGCCGAGGTGGAGCGCGCCTGCGCGCTGGCCTGGGAGGCGTTCGACCTCTACCGCGAAACCGGGTTGGAGGCGCGCGCCGTCTTCCTGGAAACCATCGCCGCCAACATTCTGGCCATCGGCGATGAGTTGATCGTCCGCGCCATGGCGGAAAGCGGCCTGCCGCGCCCCCGATTGGAGGGGGAGCGTGGGCGCACTGTCGGCCAGCTTCGCCTGTTCGCCCGCACGGTGCGTGAGGGAAGTTGGCTGGAGGCCCGCATCGACCCGGCGCAACCGACCCGCGCGCCGCTGCCGCGCGCCGATTTGCGCCAACGCCACATCGCGCTGGGGCCGGTCGCCGTGTTCGGGGCCAGCAATTTTCCCTTGGCCTTCTCGGTCGCTGGCGGCGACACCGCGTCGGCGCTGGCCGCCGGTTGCCCGGTGGTGGTCAAGGCGCATTCCGCCCATCCCGGCACGTCCGAACTGATCGGGCGGGCGGTGCAGGCGGCGGTGGCCTCCTGCGGCTTGCCGGAGGGGGTGTTTTCGCTGCTGTTCGGCTCGGGCAGCCGCATCGGCGCGGCTCTGGTCGCCGATCCGCGCGTCAAGGCGGTGGGCTTCACCGGATCGCGCCGGGGCGGGGTGTCGTTGACGCAGGTGGCGGCGGCGCGGGCCGAACCCATCCCGGTTTACGCCGAGATGAGCAGCATCAACCCGGTGATCCTGTTGTCGGCCGCGCTGGCGGCGCGGGCCGAGGCGTTGGGCGCGGGCTTCGTCGGCTCGCTGACCATGGGGGCGGGGCAGTTCTGCACCAACCCCGGTCTGGTGCTGGCGCTTGATGGACCGGATTTGGAGCGGTTTCTCACGGCGGCGGCGGAGACGTTGGGCGGGGCTGCCCCCTCCACCATGCTGACGCCGGGCATTCACGCCGCCTATGTCGAGGGGGTGGCGCGGATCGCCGCCAACCCGGCGGTTGAGGTGCTGGCGCGCGGTCAACAGACCGTTGGGCCGCACCAGTGCCGCCCCGGTCTGTTCACCAGCAGCGCTGAGGCGTTCCTGAGCGACCCGGCCTTGCATGAGGAGATTTTCGGCGCGGCGTCGCTGGTGATCCGCTGCCCGGATGTGGCGGCGCTGCGCGCGGTGCTGGAGCGGCTTGAGGGCCAGTTGACCGCCACCCTGCATATGGATGCCGCCGACGCCGACGCCGTCCGCGCCCTGCTGCCGGTGCTGGAGCGCAAGGCCGGGCGGATCCTGGCGAACGGGTGGCCAACGGGCGTCGAGGTGTGCGACGCGATGGTGCATGGCGGTCCCTTCCCGGCGACCTCCGACAGCCGGACGACGTCGGTCGGCACGCTGGCGATTCGCCGCTTTCTGCGCCCGGTTTGTTACCAGGACATCCCCGATTCCCTGCTGCCCGAGGCGTTGCGCGACGGCAACCCGCTGGGTTTGTGGCGGCGCGTTGACGGCGTTCTGGCGGCGGCTGGCGGAGTTGGCGGATAAAATACATCACTGTGACTTATTTATTGACCGCCTATAGTTCGTGTGCAAGATTGTTCGAAGAGAACGCGGTTCGGGCGGCTTGCTGCGACGAAACGGACTGACGACGAGCGCCGACGGGTCAGGCTGGGGCCGATCACCCCGAAACCGATCCGACCGGCGTCACGCGCTTGGCTTTCCACCGCCCGCACCGTCTTGTCGCCGGTGCGGGCACCCATCACCCAAGAAGAACAACAACCTCTTCATCATCAGTGAGGACACGCACATGTCACGTTTTGCACTGCTGCTCGGCGCAGCCACGGTCGCGCTCGCGTCCGGTTCGGCCATGGCGCAATCCAAGTCGAAGTTCGACATCACCGTCGGCGGCGACGCCTATTTTGAAGCCGGTTTCGTCGGCCAGGACCGCGACGCCGGTCTGCGCTCCACCGACTTCCGCAACCGTCTGCGTCTGGTCGTCACCCCGATCGCCAAGGCCGACAACGGTCTGGAATATGGCGCCCGCATCCGGTTCGGCACCGACACGCCGAACGCCAACCGCGCCACCGTCGCCGACCGCGCGTACATCTTCGCCAACGGCAGCTTCGGCACCGTCAGCGCCGGCATGCAGAACGGCCTGTCCGACGAATACGCCATCATCGCCCCGTCCGATTGGGGCACCGGCGGTGTCGACGGCTCCTTCCCGGCCTATTTCGGCAACACCTCCTCGCCCGGCACCACCGGCAATCTGCGCACGCTGATTTCCGGCAACAGCTCGACCCGCCTCACCTATCTGACGCCGAAATTCTCCGGCTTCCAGTTCGGCGTGACCTATCAGCCGAACTCCGACAGCGTGAACACCGACATCAACCGTCTGAAGACCGCCGCCCCGAACGGCAACATCACGGGCGCCTACCGCGACATCTATGAGGTGGGCGGCAACTACGCCGGGGCCTTCGGCGACGTGACGCTGGGCGCCAGCCTCTATTATTCGGGCGGCAAGTCGAAGAACTCCTCGACCTCGACGGCGACCTACGAGGATCTGTCCTCGACCATGGCCGGTCTGTCGGTCGGCTATGGCGGCTTGAAGGTGGCGGGCAGCTACGCCTGGTCGGGCGACAGCGGCTACGTCAAGCGTTCCAGCCTCGCCACGGCGACCAGCCGCGAGAAGCAGAGCGTCTGGACCGTCGGCGCGCAATACACCTTCGGCGCGACCACGATCGGCGCGGCTTACCTCGACGCCCAGGACGCGGGCAGCTTGACGGCGGCGGGCAAGGCCAAGACCGAACTCATCACGCTGGGCGCCCGTTACGTCATCGCCCCCGGCTTCTCGGTCGGGCCGGAATTCAACCATTTCAAGATCACGTCCGACGTCGCTGGCGCCAACGACAAGGGCAACATCTTCATCGCCCGCACCGATCTCGCTTTCTAAGCGGCGGTTTTTCCTGGTGGTTTGACTTCGCTCCGTCGCGGCGTTCGTCCATCCCGCCGCGATGGGGCGTCCCGGCGTGCTCGTTCCCCCGAGTGCGTCCGCCTCTTATGCTCTCCTGGCAGAGGCTAACTCGCGGCCAAGCGGCTCCCCGCTTGGCCGCTTCCTTATTTTTGGGGACTCCAAATAAAAAAGCCCGCTCCGGAGATGCCGGAGCGGGCTTTTGTTGGTTCTCGTCCGATCAGCGCGTCGGAACCGGCGGGGTCTGCGAGTAGTCGTAGAACCCACGACCGAACTTCTTGCCGATCCAACCCGCCTCGACATACTTCACCAGCAGCGGGCAGGGGCGGTATTTGCTGTCGGCCAAACCTTCATAGAGCACCTGCATGACGGCCAGGCAGGTGTCCAGACCAATGAAATCCGCCAGTTCCAGCGGTCCCATCGGGTGGTTGGCCCCCAGCTTCAGCGCGGTGTCGATGGCCTCGACGCCGCCAACGCCCTCATACAGGGTGTAGACGGCCTCGTTGATCATCGGCAGCAGGATGCGGTTGACGATGAAGGCGGGGAAATCTTCGGCCACGGCGGCGGTTTTGCCGATGGCTTCGGTCAGTTCCATCACCGCGTTGAAGGTCGGCTCATCCGTGGCGATGCCACGGATGAGTTCGACCAACTGCATGACCGGCACCGGGTTCATGAAATGCATGCCGATGAACTTGGCCGGACGGTCGGTGGACGCGGCCAACCGCGTGATCGAGATCGACGAGGTGTTCGTCGCGATCAGCGCCTCGGGCTTCAGGTGGGGCACCAGCTTCTTGAGAATGTCGCGCTTGAGCGCTTCATTTTCGGTCGCGGCCTCGATCACCAGATCGGAATCGGCGAAGATCGACAGGTCGGTGGCGGTTTTGATGTGGCCCAGCGCGGCAGCCTTGTCGGCCTCGCTGATCTTGCCCTTCTGAACCTGACGGTCGAGGTTGCGGGCGATCCCGGCGAGGGATTTTTCCAGAACCTGTTCGTTCAGATCGGAAACGCTCACATCATAGCCCGCCTGCGCGCAGACTTGGGCGATGCCGCTGCCCATCTGGCCGGCGCCGATGATACCAATCTTCTTGATCGTGGACATTGGGCTTTCCCGAAGGGATGAGGGTGGGTGGACCGAGGATCGACGGAGACCGCGCCGGTTAGGACGCTTTCAGCGCCGCCGTCAGCTCCGGCACCGCCTTGAACAGGTCGGCGACCAGACCGTAATCGGCGACCTGGAAGATCGGCGCTTCCTCATCCTTGTTGATCGCGACGATGACCTTGCTGTCCTTCATCCCGGCCAAATGCTGGATCGCGCCGGAAATGCCGACGGCGATGTAGAGATCCGGCGCGACGATCTTGCCGGTCTGGCCGACCTGATAGTCGTTGGGAACGAACCCGGCGTCCACGGCGGCGCGGCTGGCGCCGACGGCGGCGCCCAACGTGTCGGCCAGCGCCTCCAGCAGCGGGAAATTCTCGCCCGACTGCATGCCGCGACCACCCGACACCACCACGCGGGCGGCGGTCAGTTCGGGACGCTCCGACTTGGTCAACTCCGCCGAGACGAAGCTGGAGAGACCGACGGCCCCGACCGAGGCGACGGATTCGACCGACGCCGAACCGCCGGTGGCGGCGGCGCTGTCAAAGGCCGTGCCGCGCACGGTGATGATCTTCACCGAATCCTTGGACTGGACGGTGGCGATGGCGTTGCCCGCGTAGATCGGGCGTTCAAAGCTGTCCGCCGAAACCACGCCGGTGATGTCGGAGATGGCGGCGACGTCCAGCAAGGCGGCGACGCGCGGCAGCAGGTTCTTGCCGACCGAGGTCGCGGCGGCCAGCACATGGCCGTACCCAGCTTTGGCGAGCGAGACGACCAGCGGGGCGACGTCTTCGGGCAACTGGTGCGCATAGGCCGCGTCGTCGGCCAGCAGGACCTTGCTCACCCCGGCGACGGCGGCGGCGGCGTCCGCGACGCTCTGCGCCCCATGACCTGCGACCAGGATGTGGACGTCTCCACCGATTTTGGCGGCGGCGGTGACGGCGTTGAGGGTTGCGGGCTTGAGGACCGCGTTGTCGTGGTCGGCAATGACGAGAATGGCCATGATCAGATCACCCGCGCTTCGTTCTTCAACTTGTCAACCAGGGCGGCGACGTCAGCCACCTTCACGCCGGCGCTGCGCTTGGCCGGTTCCACCACCTTCAGCGTGGTCAGTCGCGGCGTCACGTCCACGCCCAGGGCGTCCGGCGTGACGGTTTCCAGCGGCTTCTTCTTCGCCTTCATGATGTTGGGCAGCGAGGCGTAGCGCGGCTCGTTCAGGCGCAAATCGGCGGTGACGATGGCCGGAAGCTTGAGGTCCACCGTTTCCAGACCGCCGTCGATCTCGCGGGTGACGGCGACGCTGCCCTCGCCGGGAACGATTTTGGAGGCGAAGGTGCCCTGGCCCCAACCGAGCAGCGCGGCCAGCATCTGGCCGGTCTGGTTGCAATCATCGTCGATGGCCTGCTTGCCGAGGATGACCAGCGTCGGGCCTTCCCGATCAACCAAAGCCTTCAGCACCTTGGCGACGCCCAGCGGCTGGGTTTCCGCGTCGGTCTGGACCAGAATGGCGCGGTCCGCGCCCATGGCCAGCGCGGTGCGCAGGGTTTCCTGGGCGGTGGTGGGGCCGACCGACACAGCAATGATTTCGGTCGCCTTCCCGGCTTCCTTCAGACGAACGGCTTCTTCGACGGCGATTTCGTCGAAGGGGTTCATGCTCATCTTCACGTTGGCGGTTTCAACGCCGCTGCCGTCCGCCTTGACGCGGATCTTGACGTTGTAATCGACCACTCGCTTGACGGGAACGAGAACTTTCATAACCCACCCTGACTGGTTATGCGCGCGCCTTTTGGGGCGAACACCGCGAAAAATTGCTGTGGTTGCGAACGGACCATAGGATTTGCCGTTTCCACTGTCAATGTCGCCCAAGCGTTGGGCGCGCGCCGCCTCAACGGTTGGCGCCGGGAACCCACAGCACGTCGCTGGCGCCGTTGTCGTTCACCACCCGCCCCAGCACGAACAGGTGGTCGGACAGCCGGTTGACGTATTTCAGGGCGGCGGGCGTCACCGGCTCGTGCCGCGCCAGATCGGTCATCAGCCGCTCGGCCCGGCGGGCGATGGTGCGGGCCAGATGCAGATGCGCGGCGGCGGGAGAGCCTCCGGGCAGGATGAAGGATTTCAGCGGGGCGAGATCGGCGTTCATCGCGTCGATCTCCGCCTCCAGCCGATCCACCTGCGACTGAAGGACGCGCAAGGGGGGGTATTTCGGCTCCGGCTCCTCCGGGGTGCAGAGGTCGGCGCCCAGGTCGAACAGGTCGTTCTGGATGCGGCCCAGCATCGCGTCGATGGCGGGTTGGTCCTTGGTGTGGAGGCGGGCGAGGCCGATGGCGGCGTTCGCCTCGTCCACCGTGCCATAGGCGGCGACGCGGCGGTCGTGTTTGGGCACGCGGGAGCCGTCGCCGAGCGAGGTTTCCCCGGCGTCGCCGCCGCGTGTGTAGATGCGGGTCAGACTGACCATGGTTGGTTTATCCTTGGGTCAGCATGGCGATGACGAACAGCAGCAGGGCCAGCCCCTGCAAGGCCACGCGCACGCGCATGACCTTGTTGGAGCGTTGCGGGTCGCCCCCGCCGCCGCGCGCCATAAAGAAGAGACCGACGAAGAGCGAGCCGACCACCGCCAGCATCGCCACGATCATGAGGATAGGGAAAAGTCCGTTCATGAACGCGACTATACCGCAGCGGACGGACGCCGCCTATGGCGACGGCGAGCGTCGGCGTCGATCATCATCACACGGTTCAATCGTCGCTGGCCGCGTCCACCAGGTAGAAAACGCGCAGCCCCAGCAGCCGGGCCGGGGCGTCCAGCGTGTCGGCGGCGTCCTCGGCCGCGCGGGCGATGGTCAACAGCGTCAACCCGTCCGCCGTCGGGGTTCCGGCCAGCGTGATCGCCGGGCTTTCCGGGGCGGCGTGCAGGGCGTCGGCGGTGGTCAGCGCGTCGGTCAACGTCACAGGCGCGCCGCCCGCCGCGTCCAACCCGTCGCCGTCGCCAAGCGCCACGCCGCCGACTGACCAGACCACGGACCCACCGCCGCCGCTGGCGGTCCACAGGGGTTGAACGGTGAGGCTTCCCCGGTTCCAGGCTTTTGGCAGAGCGATCAGAGCCTGGGCCGTCGTCACCGCGTCGGCGGCGAAGTCGAGCGTGCGCAGGACCACTCCGTGGGACGGGCTGTCCGTCGATCCGGCGACCGCGCCGCCGCTGGCCGGGGCGTTGAGCGTGGCGGCGGGAAGCCACAGGCTGCGCCGACCGACCGCGCGTTTGCTGGCCAGCGCGGCGGGCAGGCCGCTGACGTCGGCCAGCGCGTGGCCGTGGGCGACCTCGGCCAGACCGGCGCGCAGTTGCGCCACGGTGGCGCGCACGGTGGCGCCGTCCTGCACGGCGGGAAGCAGTTCAACGCCGGTCAGGGCGGCGCTGGTGGGAAGCTGGCTGATGGGCAAGGCGGGCATGGGATCACTCCGCGCGCAGGGGAAAACCGGATTCGGTGGACAGGCGGGCGCCGGACTGGCTGGTCAGCAGAACGACGCGCCACAGGCGGGCGGCCAGCGGGGCCAGCCCCCGGCCAAGACGGATCAGCATGGCGCTCACTCCATCTCGGACACGCGCAGCGTTCCGGGCGCCGAATCGGCGGCCAACGCGGCGATGTGGGTGTGGCGGACGCTCTGCCGGTTGTCGCCGACCGACAGATAGAGATAGGTCCCGGCGGGCAGGAAATGGTCGGACGCGCTGGCGCTGACCGCAGCGTCGCCGCTGCGCAGAAAGGCGGGAACGTCGCTGTGCACCGCGATCACGCGGGTGTCGGCGGCGAAGGCGGCGGCGTTGCGGGCGCTGCTGTCGCCCACCGGCACGGCGTGGGCGCCGCCCGGCTTCAGGCGCAAGGCGGGGATAGGATGAAAATCTTCGTCGCGCGGCAAAAAGGTCGGCATGGCTGGCTCACTCCGCAGAGGGCAAATTGAAACGAAAAACGCCCGTAGGCGGGGAGCCTGCGGGCGCATGGATGGCGTTGATTGTTAAGTTTATAGTCCTATAAACAAGATCGCGTCAATCCATCCGTTGCGAAAGCCGCCGCGCGGCTTAGAGTGCGCGGCGGGACGGCGGCCAAAGAATGGCGCGCGCGCGTGGCTATGGTGGAGTGACGGTGTGATGCGGCGGCGGACGTTCCTGAAAGTGGCGGCGGCGACGGCGACCCTGGCGTCGGCGGGCGGCGGGGCGCGGGTTCTGGCGGCTCCCGGCGTCGGGACGATGAAGCCCTTTCCCGAAGGCTTCCTGTGGGGCTGCTCGACTTCCGCCTATCAGATCGAAGGGGCGGTGGCTGAGGATGGGCGCGGCCCCAGCGTGTGGGACAAATTCAGCCACAGCTTTGGCCGCATCGCCAACGGCGACACCGGCGACATGGCCTGCGACCACTACCACCGCTTTCAGGAGGATGTGGATCTGATGGCCCAGGCGGGGATGCGGGCCTACCGCTTTTCCATCGCTTGGCCGCGCGTGCTGCCGCAGGGGACCGGAGCGGTCAATCAAAAGGGGTTGGATTTCTACGACCGTCTGACCGATTCGCTGCTGGCCCGTGGGATCGAGCCGTGGCCCTGCCTGTTCCATTGGGATTTGCCGCAAGCCCTGCAAGACAAGGGCGGCTGGCTCAACCGCGACAGCGCCGCGTGGTTCACCGACTACGCGCTGACCGTCGCCGCCCGGCTGGGCGACCGGGCCAAAAACTGGACCATGCTGAACGAGCCGTCGGTGGTCGCCATCTTCGGCTATGGGCTTGGCCTGCACGCGCCGGGCGTCACCGGGCGGACGAACTGCTTGACGGCGATCCATCACCAGAATTTGGCGCAGGGCAAGGCGTTGGCGGCCCTGCGCGCGGTTGGCGGGGGCAAGGGCTGGCGGCTTGGCACCGTGCTGTCGCTGCAACCCTCCTGGCCGGTCGGCGGGCTGGACGCCAATTACCCGGCGTCGAAGATGTGGGACGCGCTGTGGAACCGCTCCTGCCTCGACCCGCTGTTCAAGGGCCGTTACCCGGAGGAGCTGGAGGCCGAGTTCGCCGCCATCGCCAAGCCCGGCGATCTGGAGGCGATCCGTCAGCCGCTCGATTTCCTCGGCGTCAATTACTACAGCCGGATGCACCAGCAGCCCGACCCGCAGGGGCTGTTCGGCACGGGCTACGGCTCGCCCCCGGAAGGGACGCGGCGCACCGCCATGGAATGGCCGTTTGAACCGGACGGACTGGCCGAGATCCTTGGCGAGTTGCAGGAAAGCTACGGCAATCCGCCGGTCTACATCGCCGAAAACGGCGCCGATTACGTCGACACCGTCGGCCCCTCCGGTCGGGTCGAGGATGGCGACCGCATCGCCTTCCTGCGCGAACATCTGCTCGCCGCCCGCAAGGCGATGGACGAGGGGGCCAACGTCAAGGGCTGGCTGGTCTGGACCCTGCTGGACAATTTTGAATGGGCGGAGGGCTACCGCCGCCATTTTGGGCTGGTCCAGGTGGACCGCAAGACGATGACCCGCACACCCAAGGCCAGCTACGACTG
This sequence comes from Azospirillum cavernae, assembly GCF_003590795.1. GTDB lineage: Bacteria > Pseudomonadota > Alphaproteobacteria > Azospirillales > Azospirillaceae > Azospirillum > Azospirillum cavernae. Next base: position 225,644 of record NZ_QYUL01000002.1, on the reverse strand, counting down.
GTACGCCAAGGTCATCCGCAAGAACGCCGTGCCGACGGCCTGACCGGCGCGGAGGGGACCGGGCGAGGATGGTTTGAACACCCATGGCGCGGCGATCCTACCATGGCGGGCGGGCTGTGCTAGAGTGCGCGTCCGCTCTTTGACCCGCCGCGACGCACCGTTCCCGATCATGGCCGCTCCCCCCGCATCCCACCCCACCCGGTTCGCGATCCAGAAGGCGCGCGGCAAGGGCTGGAAAACCCTGGAGGTGGGGGAGGAGTTGCCCCACGCCAAGGCGCGGTTCGAGACGATGATCGGCGTCAACCCGCGCGCCTATTTCCGGCTGATCCAGTTGGACTACAACGCCGAGGCCGATTACGAGGGCATGGAGTTCAACTGGACGCTGATCGAACTCTACGACCCGACTCAGAAGGGCGTCCGCAAGCCGCCCCCCGCCGCCAAACCGACGAGAGGCAAACCGCGCGATCCGTCGCGACCGGCGACGGTCAAAGGCAAGGAGAGGGTGCCGCTGCCGGTGCGCTTTTATCTGGCGGTGATCCTGATCGGCCTGCTGGTCGGCGGGCTGGCTTATCTGCGGTACGCGACTCCGGGGCGGTAGGGAGCGGTCATTCCGTCGTGTAGCCCTTGCGCCGCATGCATTGGCCGAAGATTTCCTTGCGGTACTGGAATTGCGGGGTTTCCGGCAGCGGGCGGTTGGGATAGCCGCGCAGGCGCATGGTGACGTCCACCTCTTCGGTGCATTCGTCGAACGCCACGCTGGGAACCTCCTTGCTGGCGGTCCATTCCCGGTAGGACGGGGGACTGCTGCAACCGGCCAGCAGCGTGACGCCCGCCAGCAGAACCGCGCTTTTCACCATGGTCATGACCCTGTCCCTTGTCCGAAGCCCCCAAGGGCCAAGGCTAACACGCGGTGGCCCGTCCTTCCATTTATGGGCGCGCTTTTTTGGCAACGCTGCGCGACGGACATGGCCGCGTTCCAAAATTCGCGACCGGAAAGCCGCCGCAATCTGGTAACACCGTTGACAGGCATCGGTCGTGGCGGAACGCCACGGGTGGAAGGGGAGAAGCATGTCTGGGGATCGGTGGCGGACGCTGCGCGTCGTCGTCGCAGCGACGGCGGTGGTTTGTTTGGCCGGGGTGACGGAGGCGCGGGCGCAGTCCGCGACCGCCGACATCCAATGGGCGCAGACCATTCTGAAGGAAAAGGGGTTCGACATCGGCGGTCGGGCCAACGGCCAGATGACGGCGCAAACCCGTGCCGCGCTCAGCGCCTATCAGAAGTCGGTCGGCTTGCCCGCCACCGGCCAGCTCGACGCCGCGACCACCGCCCGGATGATGGGCGACCGCGAGAAAAAAGCAGCCCCGACCATGGGCAGCCTGTCGAAAAGCCAGATCGGCCAGTCTCCGCGCGACAAGGAAGTCGTTCCCCGCGCCGTCCCGACCCACCGGGTGGACAGCGGCAACGAGACGGTCGGCGGCATGGCGCAATTCGGTTCGGCTCCGCCCTCCTCGTCCAGCAGCGGGGGCAGCAGTCCGGCGCGCTCTGCCCAACCGCAAGGATCCGTCGCTGAAACCCCGGTGAACCATGCCGCTGCGGATGGTCCCGTTCCCTTGGCCGCGCCCCGCGCGGCGGTCACGGCGACGACTGCCGCAGGGCAACCGGCCCCGCTGGTCGAGCCGCCCGCGATGGGTCCCGCCGGGATGCCTGGCTGGATGACCAGCGGCCTGCGCTATGGCGTCATGGGATTGCTGGCGGCGACGTTGGGGGGAATCGGTTTCGCCTGGTGGCGCAGCGGTCGCGGCGCGTCGCCGGTCGAACGTCCCGCCGACGAGGCGCCGCGCGAGACCCGCGTCGAACCCAGCTTCGGAACACGCCGCCGGGAGGAGTTGAGCGCCGGTCCGCGCCTGACCGCCGAGGCGCGGCGGCGCTGAGCGTTTGACGGCCCGTCGTCCGCGTGATCGTCGCCCGCGCGGAAAACTGTAACGCGCGTCTGCTACCCATCGCCGTTGGCGTCAATCAGGTGGTGGGTGTGCTTATGTCGGTGGCGGGTGGAGATGTGGCCGTTGTCCGGTCCTTGCGGCGCCCCGCCCCGGCCATCCCGCCGGAGACGCTGGGCAAGCAGGTCGCCCGCCTGTTTGAAGAGGACCGTTCCGTTCCGGCTTTCGCCGTGCTGCGCGGACGGAGTCCGGTTGGTTTGATCGACCGGCTGGGCTTCATGTCGCGCTTCGCCGCGCGCTATGGCCGCGACCTGTTCGGCCACAAGCCGATCACCCAGATGATGGACCGCGACCCCTTGATCGTTGACGCCGCCTTGACGGTGGACGAGGTCAGCCGCCGTCTGTTCACGCAAAACCCCAAGGCGCTGCACACCGGATTCATCGTGACCGAGGACGGGGCCTATGCCGGGATCGTCACCGGCATTGATCTGCTTCAGGCGGTCGCCCATTCGTTGGCCACGACGAACGAGCATCTGCGCGAGGCGCAGGCCAGCCTGGTGCAGTCGGAAAAGATGGCGGCCTTGGGCGCGCTGGTCGCCGGGGTGGCGCATGAGATCAACACCCCCATCGGCTCCGCCCTGACCGCCGCCACCGCCTTTGGCGAGCGGGCCAAGAGTTTCGGCGCGCTGGCGGGCGGCGGCAGCATCCGTCGCACCGACATCGACCGCTTCGTCGGCGCGGCGCTGGAGGCGTCGGATTATATGGAGGCGAACATCCGCCGCGCGTCCGAACTCATCACCGGCTTCAAGCAGATCGCGGTGGATCAAACCAGCGACGAACGCCGCCATTTTCGTCTGGCTCAATGCCTGGACGACGTGATGCTCAGCCTGAACCCCCGGCTGCGCAAGGAGGCGGTGGGCGTCGCCCTGTCTTGTCCGCCCGATCTGGAGTTGGACAGCTATCCGGGCGCGGTCGCGCAGGTGTTGACGAATCTGGTGATGAACGCCGTCGCCCACGCCTTCGCGCCCGGCCCCGGCGGCGCCTGGACCGATGGTCGTCCGCGCCGGATGACGATCACGGTCGAGCCGTTGGCGGGCGACGCGCTGGAACTGGTGGTGGCCGACAATGGCGGCGGCGTTCCGGCGGACGTCCAGCCGCGCGTCTTCGACCCGTTTTTCACCACCCGGCGCGGGCAGGGCGGCACCGGGCTTGGCCTGCACATCGTTTTCAATTTGCTGGCCCAACGGCTGGGCGGCGGCATCCGGGTGGAGGACGCCGAGGGCGGCGGCGCCCGCTTCGTCGCGTGGCTGCCGCTGGTCGCGCCCTGACGGCGGTGGGTCAGTCGGCGGGAGCCAGCAGCAGCGGCGCGCTGCGGTGGATCAGGGCGGCGGCCTCCTGGGCTGGCATCGGGCGGCCAAACAGATAGCCCTGCGACCAGCGGCAGCCGAGCGCGCCGAGCGCGTCGGCTTCTGGCTGGGCCTCCACCCCTTCGCCGACCAACTCCATGCCCAAATTGCTGGCCAGCGTGCAGATCGCCTGCACCACCGTCATGGTTTCCCGCCGGTGCAGCATCGCCTTGACGAAGGAGCGGTCGATCTTCAGCACGTCGAAGGGGAAGCGGTCGAGGTAGCTGAGGCTGGAATAGCCGGTGCCGAAATCATCGAGCGCCAGATGAACGCCCAACGCCTTCAGGGCGCGCAACAGCCGTTCGGCGGTGTCCGGCTCGTTCATGATGAGGCTTTCGGTGATCTCCAGCTTCAGCCGTTCGGGGGCCAAGCCGGTGCGGGCCAGCACCGCCGCGACCTCCCCGGTCAGATCGTGATTCATGAATTGGCGGGCCGACACGTTGACGCTGACTTGCAAGCGTTCCGCGCCGGGGATGCTGGCCCCCCATTCGGCCAATTGCCGGGCGGCGCGGTCCAACACCCAACTGCCCAGCGGCAGGATCAAGCCGGTTTCCTCGACCACGCCGATGAAGGCGCCCGGCGCCAGCAGGCCGCGATGGGGGTGGCGCCAGCGGATCAACGCCTCGAACCCGCACAGATGGCCATCGGCGGTGCGCACGATGGGCTGGTAGAACAGCTCGAACTCGTGGCGGCGGATGGCGTGGATCAACTGCGTGACCAGCATCAACCGCCCTTCGCCGCTCAAAGGCGGGCGGTGGACGGTGAATTCATAGCGCCCGCCGCCCAGCCATTTGGCCCCGCGCATGGCGCGGTCGGCGTCGGCGATCAGATCCTCGGCCCGGCGGTCGTCGCTGACCATGGTCAGGCCGGCGGCCATCGACGGGATCACCTCGCAGCCATCCAGAATCAGCGAGGCGCCGACCGCCGCCATCAGCCGTTCCGCCCAGATCTCCAACGCCGCGCGGTCGCCGCGCTTGAGCACGACGAACTGGTCGGCCCCCAGACGGGCGGCGACGTCGCCCCCGCCCCCATCCCCGTCGTCAAGCGCCGATTCGATCCGCCGCGCCAGCGTCGCCAGCAGCCGGTCGCCCGCCTCATAGCCCAGGCTTTCGTTGACGTCGCGGAAGCGGTCGCAATCCAGCACGCAGATCGCCATCTCGATCCGATGATCGACGTCGGCCAGCCGGGCGTTGAGGGACTCGACGAAGGCCGTGCGGTTCCACAGCCCGGTGACGGCGTCGTGAGTCTTTTCGTGGGTGATCTGCTCGAACAGATAGGCGTTGTCGAAACCGATGGCGACCTTGGAGCAAAAGACCTCCAGCAGCTTGCGGTCGATCACCGTCAAGGGGCGGTGGCCGCACAGATAGACGACGCTGGCCGAATGGTTGGCCGTCTTGAAAAAGATGATGCAACGGTCGTCGGCGAAGAAACTCTCCTCCCGCTCCAGCACGGCGGCGATTTCATGGCACACCGCGTCGGGCAGGGTGGTGCGGATCGGCACGCCGGAGCGGAAGGCGAAGGGCGCTATTCCCGCCACCACCCGCACATCGTCCAGATCGCCGTTGAAATGCCGTCCGCTGACGGCGCACAGCAACGCCCCTTGCGCGTCGTGAATGATCGAGCGGATTTGCAAAACCACGCCATCGACGAACTGCGCGACGGAGCGCTGTTCGTACAGGGTGGTGGAGGCGGCGAGAATTTTCTCCAGCCCCCGGCGGCTCATTTCCAGCGCGGCGATCTGGTTGTAGGCGCGCAGCGCCGCCAGGACGGCGGTGAACAGCTTTTGCGCCGTCAGCTCGTTCTTCGCCTTGTAGTCGTTGATGTCGTAATTGACGATGACGTCCCGTTCGGGAGCCTGCCCCGGCTGGCCGGTGCGCAGGATGATGCGGACAAAGCGGTTGTCGAGTCGGCCCCGGATGTGTTCGGCCACCTCCAACCCGGCGGTGTCGGTTTCCATCACGACGTCGAGCAGGACCACGGCGATGTCCGGCGTGTCGCTGAGGATCGCCTTCGCCTCTCCGCCGCTGTAGGCGCTGAGGAAGGACAGGCGCCGCCCCTCGAAGCGGAAATCCTCCAGCGCGAAGCGGGTGATCGAGTGGACCGACGGATCGTCGTCCACGATCAGAAGCAGCCAGCGCGCGTCCGGTTCGGGCGATCCGTCGTTGGGGCCGTCTTCGATGATCGTCAGATGATCGTTGGCCGCGCCGTCATCTGGGTGGATGGCCGCCGCGTCGGATCCGGCTGGTCCGTTGTCTGGCTCAATCGTCATCAGGACATGTCCGCAAGCCTTGGGATCAAACGGGCGCCGTCTGTCCTCAGCGTTCCCTTCTATCCCCTGGCCTGTTGAATTCTTGCGGCGGTTTTGTAAAGTTTTTGTGTCCGCCGTCCGATGCCGGAGGTCAAGGCGCGGCGTTCGGCAAAAAATCATAAAACTGACCCATCGCGGTCGTTGGACCGGCGTAAGCATGCCGAGAGCGCATTTTGCTTTTGGATGGGATTGACCATGATGTTCAACCGAATGTTTTCCAGCCTGATGATGGGCCTCTCTTTCTCCGTCTTGCTGACGGCGCTTCCGGCCCGCGCCCAGACTTTGACGGTTGGCGTGGAAAGCAGTCAGTACCTCCCGGCTTACAGTTACGAGAATGGCGAGTACACCGGCTTTGCCCGCGTTTTGCTCGACGCTTTCGCCCAGGACAAGGGCTATCGGCTTGAGTACAAGGCTTTGCCGGTGGTCCGACTGTTTTCGGAACTGCTGGCGGGCAACATTGACCTGAAGTTCCCCGACAACGCGATGTGGTCGGCCAGCCAGAAGACGGGGCATGACGTCGTTTACAGCGTTCCGGTGATCGCCTATGTCGACGGCGTCAGCGTCGTTCCGGCCAGCAAGGGCATGACCGTTGACGCGGTTCGGTCCTTGGGGCTGATGCGCGGCTTCACCGCCTGGGACTGGCAGGACCGGATCATGGCGGGAACAGTCTCCCTGCACGAGAACAACAGTTTCCCCGCCTTGTTGGAAACGACCATCGCCGGGCGCAACAACGGCGCTTACGCCAACGTCGCGGTGGTCAACCACCAGCTTGAACGCGTGTTGCACAAGCCCGGCGCGCTGGTCTTCGATCCTGGCCTGCCGCACACCCGCAGCGATTACCATCTGTCGTCCATCAAGCGTCCCGACGTGATCGCCGCGTTCAACGCCTGGATGGCCGCCAACACGGACCGGGTGGCGCGGATGAAGGCGGAGTTCCAGGTCGAAAAAGGCGTGGAATGATCGGCGGGCTTGGTTGTACCCTTCAATCGTCAGACAATCGAAACGATACGGTCACAAATCACGCGTAGGGTCTCGTCTCCTTCGGTCGATTGCCAACGGGAGTGTCATGCGCCTCACCATCGAAGTCTTGGACCAGAAGACGCTCAACTGGAATGTGCTCGCCTGTCATGAGGGCGTGGGCATCGACGCCGCTCCGGCCATCGTCGCCGTGCTGCGCGACGGTTTGCCCGAGGTGACAAGCCTCCGTTGGAATTGGTCGCGTTTGCGGCCACAATCCCCCGATGGCGCGCCCGCCCCGGCGCCGGTTGGGCGCGGCTATCGCAAGCGGGGCGTTCGACGCTGACCCCTGGTCCTCCGGGTGGTCATGTGGGCGTCCGCGCCAATGGCCATCGGGAGAACCGGGATGCCGACCATCTTTGACCGCAGTCTGTTGGCGCGCACGGTGGCGCTGATTTGCGCCCCGTTGCTGCTGGTGGTCGCGGTGTCGGTGGTGGTCGCGATTGATTATTCCGACCAGGACGCCCGCCGCGCGTTGAGCGAGCGGGCGCGCCAAACCGTGGCTCTGCTGGCGGGCGGCGCCGGCGACGCGCTGTGGAACATGGACCGCATGGCGGCGGAAGCGGTGTTGCAGCCGATTCTGTCCGACCCTGATTTTTCCGCGATGCGGATTCTGGATCAGGATGACGTGGTGTTTGCCGCCTTCGGCGATTTTTCCGCGCCCGCCCAAGGGCTGATTGTCGAGCATGAGACGCTTCGTCATCGGCAGGGGCCGGGAGAGCAACGGATCGGCGCGCTGGAGCTTCGCCTTGCCACCGCCCGCGCTGAGGCGGCGATTTTGGAGCGCGCCCGCAACATCGCCCTGATGGGGCTTGGCCTGTTGATGGCGATTTGCGGCTTGCTGGCGTTGATCGTCCGGGGCGTCACCGCGCCGATTCGGGCGATGACCCGCAGCGTGACGGCGTTGGCCGCCGGTGTCGTGGACGTGCCGATTCCCGTCGCCCGGCGGATGGACGAGGTCGGGCGTATGACGGTGGCGCTGGGCACCCTGAAGGAGCATGAGGCCGAGCGGCTCCGCTTCATCGAACGCCAAGCCCACCAGATGGAGGAGGTCGAGCGCACGGTCGCCGAACGCACCCAGGAGTTGCGTGACGCGCTGGAAACCCTGCAACGGGCGCAAAGCGAGCTGGTGCGCACGGAAAATATGGCGGCGTTGGGCGGGATGGTCGCGGCGATCGCGCATGAGATCAACACGCCGCTTGGCAATGGCCTGACCGTCGCCACCACGCTGGGCGACAAGATCACCGAATTCCGCGCCCTGTTGGAAGGGAAGGAGCTGCGGCGGTCGGTGCTGCGCGATTATTCCGACAGTTTCAACACCGCCAACCGGCTGTTGGTCGGCAATCTGACGCGCGCCGCCGAGTTGATTGGCCGGTTCAAGCGGGTCGCGGTCGATCAGACCAGCGAGTTGCGCCGGACCTTCGAATTGGATGTGGTGTGCGGTGAGATCATCGCCATGCTGGCGCCCAGCTACAAGCGGTCGCCGGTGGTCTTCACCCTTGATTTGCCGCCGGGCATCGTCATGGACAGCTATCCGGGCGCCCTGGGGCAGATTCTGACCAACCTCGTCGCCAACGCCATGCTGCACGCCTTTGCCGAGGGCGCGGAGGGCGGCTCCATCCGGGTGTTCGCGCAGAGGTTGGAGGAAGCAGGGGACGCCGACCGGATTCGGCTGTGCGTGGTCGACGACGGGGTGGGGATTCCCGCCGCCATTTTGCCACGCATTTTCGATCCCTTTTTCACCACGAAATTCGGCGCGGGCGGCAGCGGCCTTGGACTGCACATTGTTTACGCCATCGTCACGCGGGTGCTGGGCGGCAGCGTCACGGTGGAAAGCCGGGTTGGGCTTGGGACCACATTCACCATGATTCTGCCACGGGTCGCGCCGATCCATTCAACGGAGACGTCTCCGGGCGGCTGACGCGGGCCGCCGTCACAGGGCGGCGAGTTTGCGGCTCTGGAGCCAGATTTCCAGCGCGTCGAAGGGCAGGGGTTTGGCGTAGAGGTAGCCCTGCCCGGAATCGCAGGACAGTTCCCGCAGCGTGTTTTCCTGTGTCGGGCTTTCCACCCCTTCGGCGAGAACCATCATGCCCAACTCATGCCCCACCTTGACGATCATCGCGGCGATGGAGCGGTTTTCCGGCCGGTGGTCGATGTCCATGACAAAAGAACGGTCGATTTTCAGGACCGAGGCGGGCAGCTTCTGAAGCCGCGACAGCGAGGAATAGCCGGTGCCGAAATCGTCGATGGCGATGCTGAACCCCATTTTGCGCAGCGTCTGCACCACCGACAGGATGTGATCGTCCTCCATCGCGTTGCTTTCGGTGATCTCCAGCTCGATGTCGGTCGGGTCGGCCCCGCATTCCTTCAGCACGTGTTCGGTCATGGACAGGAAATGGTCGTCGCGCAACTGGCGCACCGACACGTTGACCGCCATGCGCAGACGGCCAAGCCCCCGTTGATGCCACCGAGTCAGGTGCAGGCAGGCTTCGCGCAGGACCCATTCGCCCAGCCACACGATGTGGCCGGCGTCCTCGGCCACCGGAATGAAGGTGTCGGGGCGGATCCAGCTTCCATCCGGGCGCCGCCAACGCAACAGGGCCTCCACGCCGATGACGGCGCCATCGGACAGGCGCAACTGCGGTTGGTACATCAGCGAGAATTGGTTGGTCGATTGCGCTTCGGCGATGCGGTTGACCAGCGACAGGCGCCGGTGCAACTCATCCTCCATCGCCGCGTCGAAGTGGAGAATGTTGTCACGCCCGTCGCGCTTGGCCCGTTTCAACGCGATCCCGGCCCGGCGAATCTGGCGGTTCACGTCCAGTTCGGCGGCGTCGGCCAGCGTGTAGCCACCCGAGACCCGGACGGTGATCGGGTGCCCGGCGATCAGGAACGGCTCGGCGAAGCAGTGTTGGATGGCGCGCAGCAGGATGTTCTCGTCGCCTTGGTTGAGCAGCCGGACCTGCACGCCGAACAGGTCGCCCGCCAAGCGGCTGACCGCGCCCGCTTCGGCGAAGCTGTCATGCAGTCTTAGGGCGACAGCCTGGAGCAGGGCGTCGCCGGTGCGGTAGCCCAGCCCGTCGTTGACCGTCTGGAAATGGTCGAGATCAATCAACAGGATGGCCAGCCTGCCGCCGCCTTCCGAGCGCAGGCGGGTCAGCGAGGCGGCGACCTCGTCCTGGAACAGGGTGCGGTTGGGCAGGCGGGTCAGCGGGTCGAAATAGGCCAGCGCGCGGATGTGGTCGAGCAGCGACGCGTTGTCGAACCCCAACGCCACGTTTGACGAGAAGACCTCCAGCAACTGCCGCCCCACCGCGCCAACCTTGCGGCCGGTCGCCAAAAAGATCGCCAGATCGTCCCCGGACCGGCCCCGAATGTGCAAAACGGTGGCGTGATCCTGGAAGATGCTGGTCCGTTGCTCCAGCGTTGTCCGCAGCAGCGTCTGTAGGGATTCGTCGGGGATCTGGCTCAACGGCGCGCCCGCCAGATGGCGGAAGGGACCGGCGGCGGCCAGGATGACCGGCTCGTCGCTTCCCACCTCGTGGCGCAGGCCGTTGAGCGCCGGTTTGGTACGGGCCAGCACGATTCCGCTGGCTTCAATGTCCAGAAGGCCGCCCAACTGGGTCAAGATGCCTTCGCAAAAGGCGGTGAGCGAGTTGCGGCGGAACAGCTCGGCGGACGCGCCGATGATCTGTTCCAGCCCGCGCCGACTGGTTTCCAGCGCTTGGATGTGGTTGTAGGCGCGCAAGGCCGCATAGAGCGAGGTCAGCAGCCGGGTGCGCGTCAATTCCGATTTGGTGCGGTAGTCGTTGATGTCGTAATCGCGGATCACCGCCATTTCCGGGGCGTAGCCGGGTTGGCCGGTGCGCAGGATGATTCGCGGGCTGCTCAAGGCCAGATCCTCGCGGATCATGCGGACCAGCCGCAGGCCCGCGTCGGGCGTCTCCATCACGACGTCGAGCAGGATCACCGCGAAATCGGAATCGCGGCGCAACAGCTCCAGCGCCTCCGCCCCGGATCGGGCGTGCGACAGCTCCAGCTTGCGGCCAAGAATCTCAACGCCTTGCAGGGAATAGGCGGTGGTGAGGTGCACCTCGTCGTCGTCATCGACCAGAAGCATCCGCCAGACCCGATCCGGGGGCGCGGCGCTGGACGTCGGCTCGTCATCCTCAATAATCGCGAGGATGTCATCCTGATCTTGTGCGCTCATCAGAGAATACCCCGCCCGGCGGCTGCCTCATGATCGCGTGACACGGCTCGAACGACTCCAAGCCCATCAATCGGACGGCGCCGTTTTTGAACAGAACAGCCAATTTTGTGATGGTGACGCAGGAACAGACCTCTGTCGATAGGGGAAACCCATGACGCCTTTTTGCACCCTTAAGATGTGAGGCTGGAGGCGATTGGCAAGAGAACAATCAATAGGCGTAAAAACCGTGGAGGAAACCGCCTTTGATCGCCGTCGTCCCAGCCGCAGCGTCCCGCCGCCGCTGACGTGAGGGCCAGGTGGCGACGTCGGCGCGCGGTCGGAGCTTTGTGAACAGCTCGTGACAGCCGCCGACTTTCGGTGTTGTCGGCGCGAATTTGCGCTTGGATAACACGTGGGTTGCCCTAGTCTGTCGCTCAACACGTCGGTGGCGCTTTGTCTCTCCGGCGGCAACGGGGATCGGGGTCAAGTTTGGCGCGGGGGATGGCGATAGGGGTCTCGGATGCGCTGGCGTCCGCCGCTGGGACGGCGCCGGCGCTGGCGACGGCGTCTCTGCCCGTGTGGCTGACGGTTGCCGGGCGGGTTTGGGCCGTGCCGGTGGCCAGCGTGCGGACCATCGCCGAAGCCGGGCCGGTCACGCCCCTGCCGATTGTGGTTCCTTGGGTCGATGGGATCGCCAGCGTCAATGATTCCCCTGTGGTCTGCGTCGATCTTGTCGGCGCGTTGGGGCTTGGGTCGGAATCCTCCAGCGTATCCGGCGCCGGTCGGCGCGGGCGTGTGGTCGTGGTGGTGGCGACGGTCGTCGGAGATGTCGCGCTGCGCGTCGATGACGCCCGGTGGGCGCGCGAGGACAGCGCGCCGGTCCTGGAGCTTGCCGATTTGCTGCCCTGGTGTGGCGGCTTCCGCGTGGTGGGGCGTGTCGAATCGGCGGCCCCCTCGGTTTGCGCGCCGCAGGTTGCGGAGCGTTCCTTGTTGCGGGTGAGCCAAGAAGGCGGCGGCGAGCTGGCGTTGCGGCTTGATCGGTTGGACCGGATCGAACGGGCCGAGCCGGTGGCGCCGCTGCCCGATTCGTCGGCGTGGCTGGTCGCCGTCGGCGGTGGGTTGTTGCCCGGTCGGACCTTGTCCGAGCGAGGCGATGGCGCGCGGGGGCTGGCCGGGCACGCGGTGGTGCTGCGGGGCGACGCGCCGGGGGAACGCGCGGCCTTGCTGGTTGATCGCGCGATTGGGGTGGAGCGCTGCCCCCCGGACGCCCTGTTCGCGGTGCGCCATCCCGATGGCGGGGGATCGGTTTGGTGGCGCCGCGCCGACGCCCCGCCCTTGCGGGTGGTTGATCCCGGCCCCTTGTTTGGCTGGTCTCCGGCGGACGACGCGGCGACCGAGTCCGCCGCCGCGACGCTGACGACGCGCGATTCGGGCGGTGGCCAACCGCGCTGGCTGGTGGTGGAGCGGGAGGGCGTGGCCGTGGCGATTCCCCTCGCGCTGGTCGCCCAGGTGACGAGCGGGGGCGCCGGGCGTGGGGCGGATGAGGCGGCGGGCGCCGCCGACCGCGTGCGTCTGGCCGGGCCGGGCCGTTGGCGTCGGCATCCGTTGCGCGTGGATCGGGTGAACGCCCTGGATGGCGGCGCGGCGGCGTGGCGGAGCGTTCAGGGGGCGCCCCCGGTGGTCGCGGCGCTGTTCGACGCGGCCCGGTTCGACGCGACGACTGGGCGCTGGACGTTCCGTTTGAAAGACGATTCTGTGGATCATGCGCCGCGCGGGTTGCCTTGGCCGGTGCGGCGGCTGTTGGTGGCGGCCTGGCGGGATTGGGTCGACGCCGGATGGCGGGACGGGAGCGATCCGGTTCCAGCGTCCACCACGATGTCCCACCCTGATTTTGCCCCGAAACCGTCCGTGATTGCCAAAACATGACCATCAAGACCAAGCTTCGTCTGGCCTTCCTGCTGGTGATCGTCCTGTTCGCCGCGTTCGGCGGGGTGGCCATGCACGCGCTGAAGCTGTTGACGGCGGACGTCGACACGATCACCCAACGGATTCTCCCCGCCGTGGTCGCCGTCAACGCCGTCAACACGGCGACCAGCGATCACCGGGCGGCGGAATTGCGGCACATCCTGTCCACCGACTCTCAGGAGATGCGCGAACTCGACATCGAGATCTCCCGTCTGCGGGCGGAGATCGAGACGTGGCGCAAGCGTTACGAGCCGTTGATCGAGAACCCGGTGGAGCGGGAGCGCTACAGCCATTTCTCCCGCGATTACGCCACCTACCTGACCGGCAGCGACAAGACTCTGGCGCTGTCGCGCAAGAACGAGAACACCGACGCCCACGCGCAGGTCGCGGACGCGACCCGGCTGTTCCTGGGTTTCAGCGACGATCTGGACGAATTGGTGCGGCTGGCGCAAGCCTCCAGCGAGGAAACCAGCCAGCAGGCCAAGCAGGTCGCCACCCGTGGCCGGGCGGTCATCCTGATCGGTCTGGCGCTGGCCATCGGTTTTTCGCTGGTCTGCATGTGGTTGGTGGAGACGCTGATCTCCCGCCCGGTCGCCGGACTGACCGGCAGCTTGCGCAAGGTCGGCGCGGGCGATCTGGACGTGACCGTCGGCATGACCGAGCGGACCGACGACATCGGCGAGATGGCCCGCGCCACCGAGGCGACGATTGTCGCCGTGAAGGGGTTGGCCAAGGATCTTGGCGCCCTGGTGGACGCGGCCCAGGCCGGGGCGTTGGCCGCTCGCGCCGAAAAGGGCCAGCATCACGGCGAATACGCCTCGCTGGTCGGCGGGCTGAATCTTCTGATCGAAACGCTGACCAAGCCGCTGTATGAGGTGGTCGGCGTCATGCAGCTTCTGGCCGCTGGCGATCTGAAGGGCCGGATGACCGGCCATTACGACGGCGATTTGCGGGCGCTGAAGGCCAACATGAACCGCAGCCTCGACGCGCTGGTCAGCCTGTTGGGGGAGGTCGGCGCGCTGGCCGGGCGGATGGCCGACGGCGACCTGACCGCGACGGTCGCCGGATCCTACCAGGGCGATTTCGCCATCTTGAAGGGCAACGTCAATCGGGGGCTGGAGCGTCTGCGTGAGCTGATCGGCAACGTCGCGGGCGACACGGAACAGATCGCCGTCGCCGCCACCGAAACATCGGCCGCCGCCCGGCAGGTGGCCGAGGAATCGGATCGCCAGTTGGTCAGCCTGATCGCCGTCGCCGGGGCGGTGACGCAGACCGCCCAGTCGGTGGAGGACATCGCCGCCAACGCCAACCGGGGCCGCGATCTGGCGACCGTCACCGCCACCCTGGCGGACGAGGGGCGCGGCAAGCTGGCCCAACTGTCCGACGCCGTGGGCCGGATCGCCAACGCCCATGACCGGATCGAACGGATCGCCGGAACCATCACCCGCATCGCCGACAAGACGCACATCCTGTCGCTGAACGCCGGGATCGAGGCGGCGCGGGCGGGCGAGCAGGGCATGGGCTTTGGCATCGTCGCTCAGCAGATCGGGCGTCTGGCCGAAGACGCCGCGCTGGCGGTGCGCGACATTGAGGGCATCGTCGCCGAATCGGCGCACACCGTGCGCGACGGCGTGGCGACGGCGGGCGAGGCGCGCGGCTCCATCGACCGCATCGCCGAGGCCGCGCGCGACAGCGGCGCCGCTGTGCAGGCGATTTCGGCGGCGATGGCCCAGCAGACCGCCGCCGTGCAGGAGTTGGCCCAACGCCTGACCGAACTGCGGACCAGCAGCGAGGGCAACGCCGCCGCCGCCGAGGAAATCAGCGCGACGATGGAGGATCTGGCCCGCATGGTCCACCGGGCGCGCGACCAGATTGGCCGTTTCCGGCTCGTCTGACCCTGTTTGACCCTGTGATTTGACCGTGTGAGGAGCCTGACCGCCCGATGCCCGTGCCGACCATCATATCCCGGCTGAACAAGCTGTTTTTGCCGTTGGCCGGGTGTCTGCTGTTGGGCGGCGCCTTGTATCTGGAGGGCAGCGCCTATCAGGCCGCCGGGGCGGAGGCGCTGGAAAGCGGTTGGCGCGTGTTGGGCTACGCGCTCAGCATCGGCTTGATCCTGTCCTTGGGCATGCTGCTGCAACGGGTGGTGCAGTATGTCCTGCTCGACGGGTTGGTGGCGGCGGCGCTGGGCGCGCCGGTGCCGCGCCTGCTCAGCCAATTGTCGGGCCTGTTGATCTTCCTGCTGTCCTTCGGCGCCATCGCGGGCTTCGTCTTCAAACAGGATCTGACGGTCCTGTGGGCGGCGTCCGGCGTGGCGGGCGTCGTCTTGGGCATGGCGTTGCGGGAATTGCTGCTCGACATCTTCACCGGGCTGGCGCTGAACCTCGACCGCCCGATCAAGATCGGCGACCATGTGGTGCTGCACAAGGCGGGCGACACGGTGTTGGAGGGGCGCATCGCCGAAATCAGTTGGCGCAGCACCCGGCTCAACGACGATGCGGGCAATCTGGTGATCGTCCCCAACAGCCGAATCGCCGCGTCCACCATCACCAACCATTCGCTGCCCAATCCGTGGTTCGAGTTCATGACCACGGTGACGCTCGACGCCAGCGTGCCGACGGAGCGCGCCTTGCGCATTCTGGAGGCGGCGGCGATCGAGGCGATCCTGCCCCACGCCCTGCCCGACGCGCCGCCGCCCTACAGCCGGGTGCGGGCGATCACCCCGCATGGGGTCGAGTATGCGGTGTTTTTCAGCCCGCCCATCGACCGGCGTTACCGCGTGCGCAGCCTGATTTTGCAGCATATTCTGCGCCATCTCGACCGCGCCGGTCTGCGCCCGGCTTGGCCGAAGCAGGAACAGGCGGCGGGCGATCCGACGAGCCTCGCCGGGCGGACCATGGACGCGGACAGCTTGTCCCGGCTGCTGGCGACCACCGCGCCGATGAGCGCCCTGGCCGAGGCCGACCGCCGCGTGCTGGCGGCGGAGATTCGCCAACGCCGCCTGCCCGCCGGGCTGACGCTGGTCCAGGCGGGGGAGGCGGCGGTGGCCTTTTACATCGTCATCGAAGGGTTGATGACCGCCGAGGCCCCGCGCGGGCGCGCGGCGGCCCCGCCCCCCGTCCCGTTGGGGCCGGGCCGTTTGGTCGGCATGGACGCCCTGCTGCTTGGCACGACCCATGGGGAAACCGTGCGCTGCCGCGCCGAAACGCTGGTGGGCGAGATCACCATGGACACGCTGGGCGTCCTGCTGGCCCACAACCCGGACGCCGCCGACACGCTGAGCCGCGCCGCCGCCGCCCTGCTGGCGCAGGACAGCCCGGGCGAGCCGCGCGGCACTTTCGCCGGGGAAGCCGATCTGGCCGCCGACATGCTGTCGAACCTGCGGCGCTCCACCGGCGTCGGTCGGTTGATGGCGGCGGACTGAAAGCCGATGACGGCGCATTGACAGGCCGCGCGCGCTCCGGGAAGATGGGACAACGTGCGGGAGGTGTGTTCCATGCCGTCTCAAGCTCTGCGGGATCACGGAATGTCAGGTCGCGTCATACAGGGCCGCTTCGCCGCGTCTGGTCCGCGCCTGCCGATGGCGGGCCGAACGGGAACGGCGCAGCCGATGGCGCAGGGCAACGCGCAGCAACTGCCCTCAGGCCTGCTGCGCATGGGGGCGGGCGGACGGCCCTTGCCCGAGTCGGTGCGGCAGAAGATGGAATCCTTTTTCAAGACCGATTTTTCCGACGTTCGCGTGCATGTCGGGGCGGAGGCGCCGTCCATCGGCGCGCTGGCCTTCACGCTTGGATCCAACCTCTATTTTGCGCCGGGGCAGTACAACCCGGACACCCCGCAGGGCCAGCAATTGCTGGGGCATGAGTTGACCCATGTGGTCCAGCAACGGTCGGGCCGGGTGCGCAACCCGTTCGGCAACGGCATCGCCGTGGTGCAGGATCCCTCGCTGGAGTCGGAGGCCGACCGGATGGGCCTGCGCGCCGCCTCGCACGTCGTCGCGCCCAGCCTTCAGGCCAAGATGGCCGCGCCCAAGCCGGGCCAGCTTCCGTCGTCCCAATCGAACGTCGGGCAACCCAAAGCCGGGGCGGCGGTGGGGTCGGGCTACCGCCTGATCGTCGGCGCCTATCTGCACCAGGAATCAGGCTTGCCCGACGCGATGGCCGGGCATGGCTTCGTCGCCGTCGAGCGGCCCGGCGGCAAACGCGAAGCCTGGGGCTTTTCCCCCGCCAACCTGTCCGAACTGGACGCCAAGCGCGATCTGGGCCGTCTGACCACCGGCGTGCCGGGGCGGGTCCACCGCGACGAAAGCGCTTTCGCCAAGCCCGGCGTGCGCACCCGCAGCATCCCGATTTCGGCGGAGCAGGCGGACAAGGCGATGGCCAAGATCGCCGAATACCGGGGCGGCAACGTCCAATTCAGCCTGGCGCGCCGCCAATGCACCGCCTTCGCCGGGGACGTCGTCAAGGCGGCGGGGGTGGACGACGCGTTGGGAGCGGGAGCCAGCCGGGGGCCACGGGATTTCTATCGGAAGATTTGACGCGTTGGAGCGCCCGCATGAGCAAACCTCCTCTTCAGCCTCCGATACTGGTGGTCGCGTCGCATGTTGAATCGGTATCTTGACGAAATAAGCTACTGGACGATCAATCAGACGGCAAAAATGTCAAGGCGTGAGGCGTTGCACGTCGGTCGCCGCAACGACTTCGACGCATGGTTCGACGCCACGTCGGATCGACTCTACAACACCTACAGGGCGTTGCGGGACGTGGCGTTGCCGGTTGCGCGGACCCACGCGCATGACGCCCGCTGAAAAAATTGCTGTTGCTGGGCGACCGCGCGTCTTGCGGTGATCGTCGGCGCTTTTAAGATCGGTTCCTCGCATGTCCCCCTTGAAGCCCCTCATCGGCAAACTGAACCCCACGGCCAAGCGCGCGCTTGAGACGGCGGCCCAGCTTTGCCTGACGCAGACCCATTTCGCGGTGGAGGTGCAGCATCTGCTGCATTGCCTTGTGGCGCTGCCCGACTCCGACGTCGCCCGCCTGCTGCGGCATTATGGGGTCGAGGCCGGGGGGCTGTCCGCCGACCTGATGCGCTCGTTGGAACGGCTGCCGCGCGGCAACCGGCAGACCCCGGCCTTTTCCGAGCATCTGTTGCGCTTGCTGGAACGCGCCTGGGTGGTGTCGTCGCTGCGGTTGGGCGGGGCGGCGATCCGCTCCGGGGCGATCCTGGCGGCGCTGCTGGATGATGACCTGCTGCGCGGCATGGCGCTGGAGGCCGCGCCGACGCTGGTCCGCGTCCCGCGCGGCGCCCTGCTGGAAGAGTTGCCGAACCTGTTGCGCGGCGGGGTGGAGGATCAGGGCGGGCCGACCGGCGCATTCGCCGCCCCAGCGACCGCTGCGGCGTCGGCTTCAGGCGCGGCGGCGGGGCCGTCGAAAACCCCGGCGCTGGACGCCTACACCATCGACCTGACCGCGCAGGCCCGTGCCGGAAAGATCGACCCGATCATCGGGCGTGACGCCGAAATCCGGCAGGTCATCGACATTTTGATGCGGCGACGGCAGAACAACCCGATCCTCACCGGCGATCCCGGCGTCGGCAAAACGGCGGTGGTGGAGGGCTTCGCCCAGCAGGTGGCGGCGGGGGCGGTGCCGCCGTCCTTGCGCGGGGTGTCGGTGCGCATCCTTGATCTTGGCTTGCTTCAAGCGGGCGCCGGCGTGCGGGGCGAGTTCGAGGACCGGCTGAAGCGGGTGATCGCCGAGGTCGCCGCCGCCGCCAACCCGGTGATCCTGTTCATCGACGAGGCGCACGCGCTGGTCGGCGCGGGCGGCGCGGCGGGGCAGGGCGACGCCGCCAATCTGCTGAAACCGGCGCTGGCGCGCGGCGAGTTGCGCACCATCGCCGCCACCACCTGGGCCGAGTACAAGCGTTATTTCGAAAAGGATCCGGCGCTGACCCGGCGTTTCCAACTGGTCAAGGTGGCGGAGCCGGACGAGGCGACCGCCGTCGCCATGCTGCGCGCCCTGATCCCGACGCTGGAGGCGCATCACGGCGTGCGCGTTCTGGACGAGGCGGTGGAGCACGCCGTCCGCCTGTCGCACCGTTACATCAGCGACCGGCAATTGCCGGACAAGGCGGTGGGGGTGCTCGACACCGCGTGCGCCCGCGTGGCCCTGGCGCAAACCGCCCCGCCCCCGGCCTTGCAGGAGGCCCAACGCCGCGCCAAGGCCCACGCCGCCGAATTGGCCTTGCTGAGACGGGAAAGCGTTTCGGGCCGCGATCATGACGAGCGGATTGACCGACTGGAAAGCGCCCAGATCGCGGCGGAGGATGAAGGCCACCGGCTGAACGCCCGCTGGCAGCAGGAAACGGAAATCGCCGGACGCATCCGCGCGCTGGAGGATGAACTCCCCAACCTTTCCGGCGAGGCCTATCTGCGGGCGCGGGCCAAGCGGGACGGCTTGCGGCTGGAACTGGACATGATGCAGGAGGGCCGGGAGCCGATGGTCCCGCTCGACGTCGATCACCGCGCCGTCGCGTCGGTGGTGGCGGGCTGGACGGGGATTCCGGTCGGGCGGATGATTGTCGACGACCGCAACGCGGCCCAGGGCCTGCGCGAGCGGATGGCGGAGCGGGTGGTCGGGCAGGACGCCGCGCTCGACGCCGTGGCCCGCCGCATCCGCACTTTTTTCGCCGGGTTGGGCGAGCCGGGCAAGCCGACCGGCGTTTTCCTGCTGGTCGGGCCGTCCGGCGTCGGCAAGACGGAAACGGCGCTGACCCTGGCCGATCTGCTGTTCGGCGGGGAGCGCAGCCTCATCACCATCAACATGTCGGAGTATCAGGAGGCCCATTCGGTGTCCGGCCTGAAGGGCGCGCCGCCGGGCTATGTCGGCTTCGGCAAGGGCGGCGTGTTGACCGAGGCGGTGCGCCGCGCCCCCTATTCCGTGGTGCTGCTGGACGAGGTGGAAAAGGCCCATCCCGACGTGCTGGAGCTGTTCTATCAGGTGTTCGACAAGGGCACGCTGGAGGACAGCGAAGGGGTGGTGGTCGATTTCAAGAACACGCTGATCCTGCTGACGTCCAACCTGGGGTCCGACACCATCGCCCGGCTGGCGGCGGGCGGGGTGACGGCGGCGGATCGGTTGGCCGAGGCGATCCGCCCCGAACTGACGCGCCATTTCAAACCGGCGCTGCTGGGCCGCATGGTGGTGGTTCCCTATGTGCCGTTGGACGAACCGCGCATTCACGCCATCGTCCGGCTGAAGCTGGCGCGGGTGCAGGAACGCCTGTTGGACACCCATCGGGCGGAACTGACCTATGACGACGCGGTGGTCGCCCGTGTCGCCGCCCGCTGCGCGGCGACCGACGCGGGCGCGCGGGCCATCGATCACCTGCTGACCAACACGCTGCTGCCCGATCTGTCCTCGGAACTGCTGTCCCGGTTGGCGACCGGCGCGCCGCTGGAGTCGGTTCATGTCGATCTCGACGCCTTCGGCGCGCTGCGTTACACCTTCGACGGTCCCGCCATTCGCCGCGTTTAAGCGCCCCCCTGTGAAAGCCCCCCTTGTGAAAGCCTCATCGTGAGCGACAAGGCCACCACGCAAGACAACGCCTCGCTGTCGGTCAGCACGCCGCTGGGCAAGGACGCGCTGAT
Organism: Azospirillum cavernae; assembly: GCF_003590795.1. Classification (GTDB taxonomy): domain Bacteria; phylum Pseudomonadota; class Alphaproteobacteria; order Azospirillales; family Azospirillaceae; genus Azospirillum; species Azospirillum cavernae. Next base: position 205,173 of record NZ_QYUL01000002.1, on the reverse strand, counting down.
CCTGACGGAGTTCAGCGGCAGCGAGTATGTCTCCGACCTGTTCGACTTCACGCTGGTCATGCAGTCGTCCAGCGGCGCGCAGGATTTGGATCTGTCCAAGCTGGTCGGCGCGCATCTGACGGTGACGCTGGTCGATGGGGCGGGGGCGAAGCGGATCATAGACGGGCTGTGCGTCCGCGTGGTGCAGACGGCGACCTCCTACGTCGCCGAATTGCGCCCCTGGCTGTGGATGTTGAGGCTGAGCAGCGACAACTGCATTTACCAGACGATGACCGCCGTCGAGATCATCAAAAAAGTGTTCACGACGCTGGGTTACAGCGACGTCAAGGATTCGACGACCGCCACCTACACCAAACGCGATTACTGCGTGCAGTATGGCGAGACCTGCCTGAACTTCGTCTCGCGGCTGATGGAGGAAGAGGGCATCTGCTATTTCTTCACCCACGCGGCGGGAACCCACACCTTGGTGTTGGCCGATGATTCCTCCGCCTTCACGGCGGTGGCGGGGGTGTCGCCGGTGCCGTACATGGCGCTGCCGGGCGGCAAGGATTGGGTGGACGGGGCGCATGTGACCAGTTGCTCGTTGGAGCAGGCCGTCACCAGCGGCGCTTATCAGGCCGACGATTACAACTTCATCACGCCCGCGACCGAGTTGAAGGCCAGCGTCACCGGAAAGTCCGGCGCGCCGCAAATCTATGATTATCCGGGCAATTACACCAGCAAGGGGCAGGGCGACGGCTTCGCCAGCGTCCGCTTGGCCGCCTTGCAGGCCGACGCCAAGCGGCTGAGCGGGGCCAGCGTCGTGCGCGGCTTCACGGCGGGGCAGAAATTCACCCTGTCCGGCCACCCGCGCGCCGATCTGAACGCCGAGTGGGTGTTGCACGCGGTCCAGCACCGCGCGACCTACCGGGAGTATGACAACCGCTTTTCCGCGCTGCCCTCGGCCACCGTTTACCGCCCTCCGCGCCGGGCCGTCGCGCCGCGCATCGCCGGAACCCAGCCCGCCATCGTTGTCGGCAAATCGGGCAAGGAGATCTACACCGACCAGTATGGCCGGGTGAAGGTTCAGTTCTATTGGGACCAGTTGGGCAAGAACGACGAAAACAGCTCCTGCTGGGTGCGGGTGGCGCAGGGCTGGGCGGGCAAGGGCTGGGGCAGCTTCTTCCTGCCGCGCGTCGGCATGGAGGTGATCGTCAGCTTCCTCGACGGCAATCCCGACCAACCGATCATCACCGGCTGCGTCTACAACGGCACCAACACCACGCCCTACACCCTGACCGACGATCAGACCAAAAGCACGATCAAGTCCAACAGCTCCGAAGGCGGCAAGGGCTTCAACGAAATCCGCTTTGAAGACAAGGCGGATTCGGAGGAGATCTACGTCCAGGCGCAAAAGGACATGACCGTCCTCATCAACAACAGCCGCACCACCACGGTGGACGCCGCCGACGACAAACTGACTCTGAACAAGGGCAACCGTTCCGTCACCATCACCAAGGGCAACGACACGCTGACCGTCACCGAAGGCAACCGAACGTCCGCGATTTCCAAGGGCAACGAGACCCATTCGGTCAAAGGCACGCGCGGCGTGACGGTGGAGGGGGCGGAAACCCGCACCAACAAGGACGCCTTCACCCAAAACGTGACCAAGGATTACACCCTGAAGGTCGACGGCGACATCACCATCGAGGCCAGCGGCGCCGTGACCATCAAGGCGGGCAAGGGGCTGACGATGAGTTCGGGGCAGGCGATGAACCTCACCTCCTCCGCCGCGTTGACGGCCAAGGCGACCAGCGACGCGACCTTGCAGGGCATGAACGCCACGGTGAAGGCCGACACCGGCGCGACGCTTCAGGGCGGGGCGACGGTGACGGTGAAGGGCAGCGCCCAGGCCACCATCGACGGCGGCGGCATGACCACGGTCAAGGGCGGGCTGATTCAGTTGAACTGAACCCAACGAACGGACGATGACCCAACTTTCCGACCCCGCCGCTCTTCCAAACGACGAGGCTCCGCCGCCCGGCCTGACCCGCGTGGAAACCCGCGCGGAGGATGGGCGTTTGCTGTCGGTCGCCCATCTCAACGCCGACGGGGCGATGGATGGGCCTTTCATCGCCTACGCCGCTGATGGACGCGTGCAGATGCGGATGGGCTACCGCGCCGGTCAACCGGACGGCCCCGCCACAATCTACCGCGACGGTCGGCTGCAAACCGAACTGACCTACGCCGCCGGTCAGTTGGACGGCGCGTTGCGCGGCTATGATCTGGCCGGTCGGTTGGCCTCCGTCGTGCGCTATGTCCAGGGGCGCAAGCATGGCCTGACCGAGTGTTTTTCGCCCGACGGCGCGCCGCTGGTCAGCATGGCCTATGAGAACGACCGCCAGCACGGCCCGACCACCGAATATTTCCCCGACGGGACGCCGCGTCGCCGCACCCCCTACAAGGATGGGCTGGCCGACGGCGAGTCGCTGGAGTTCCACCCCGGCGGCGCGCCCGCCGAACGCACGCTGTTCCGCGCGGGCGTGGCGGTGGAGGGGCCGACCCGTTTCGAGGATCCGGCGGCTCCGGCCAAGACGTCGCTGTTGGGCCGTTTGTTGGGCAAGTGAGACGAAAGCGGGAGGCGCGCCATGGGCATGCAGGTGGTGATGGGGGCGTTGGTCCAGTGCAGCTTCGGCGTGGCGCCGGGCAGCCTGATGGTTCTGCCCGCCAATTGCGTGATGGCCGGGGGCGTTCCCGCCGCCAACATCATGGATTACAAGCCGATGGTGAACATCCTGCCCTTTGGCATGTGCAACAGCATGGCCAACCCGATGGTCGCGGCGGCGACGGCGGCGGCGCTGGGGGTGTTGACGCCGATGCCCTGCATCCCAATGACGGCGGCCCCCTGGATGCCCGGCATTCCCACGGTGATGATCGGAAAGATGCCAACCCTGGACAATGGCAGCAAATGCCTGTGCAGTTGGGGCGGCTCCATCAGCATCAACATGGCCGGGCAGTTCCAGACGCAAGTGTGAGGCGGCGCTGCGGTTGCGGGGCTGGGTGGTTCCGCTATACTGGGGCGAGTTTCCCATCGCTGGGTTCCGCATGTCCAATCCGCCCAAACGCTTCGCCCCGCCGCCAACGCGCTGGCCCGCCTCTGGGGCTGCCTCCGGGGGCGGCGCGACCGTGCAGCGGATGGCCACCTTCACGCCGCTGCGCGCGGGCAAGAGCGAGCGGGCGAGCGCTGGGGATGAGTTGGTGCGGAGCCAAGGCGACGAGTTTTTGTTGAGCAGCGCCGAACGCAATCTGCGGACCCGGCCCAACGGCACCTACAATTTCGTTCGGGTGCAGGGAAACACTCGCAACGATCAGCACACCTATGTGTCCGCTCGCAGCGGTCACGCCGGTTTGGCCGCCGGGCGTCCGGTGCTCTACGCCGGGACCATGCGGTTTGACGGCGGCAAGCTCGACTGGTGGAGCAATTATTCCGGCACCTATCAGCCGATGGCCGCCTTCCGCCAGCAGGCGCAATTGCCCGACGAGCGCTTCATCCCCTGGCAGAAGCTCCAGATGGGCGGGGTTGGCTTGCAACGCGGCATGTTCAGCGACCAGCGCGCCTCGGTCGCGCCCGAAAAGCCGCAGGCGACCCGGTTGCAACCGCCTTTGCCTGCGACGGGGGCCGCGTCGGGCGACCGTGGATCGGGAAAAGCCGCCTCAGCGGAACCGGCCCAGGCCGTCAAACCCGTCGCGCCAGCGGTCAGCCCACCGCGCGCCGAGTCGGCGGCGCCCGCATCGTCGTCAATCGCGCCGTCGGTGGCTCCGACGTCCGCCGCCGCCGCGAAGGGGCGATGAATGGCGGCGTTGCGCAGTTCGTTGCCGCTCCTCATCGGGGCCGTGTTGCTGTTCGGTCTTCTGACCTTTCTGTTCGGGATGGTGGTCGGCGCCAATCTGGTGGGAGTTCCAGACGCGCCGCCCATGGCCAAGCCGTCTCTTGCGCTGCCGTCCGTCACCGCGCCGCCGATCCCGGTTTTGCCCCCGGCTCCGACCTTGTCGGCTCCGGCTCCGGCGCCGACGCCCTCGGCCCCGGCTCCCGCCGCCGCTCCCGCGCCACCCCCCCTGCCGCCGCGCCCGCCGCTCCGGCAAACCCCAGCGCCCCCGGCTCCAACGCCCCCAGTTCCAATGCGCCGAGTCCCAGCGGCGAGGCGGTGCCCGCGATCAAGACGGTGAAGGTCAAGGGCTTTGGTTTCGGCGAACCGCCATCCGCCCCGCCCAACTCGGACCTGCGCGGGCCGTTGCTGGAGCAGGCGTCCAACGCGCCGCCCGCCGCGCCCGCCCTTGCGCCCGCCGATTCGGGGCAGGTCGCCGCCGCTGTCCCGCCGCCGCCCGTCGCCGCGCCCGTCAAAGATCCGGCCCCGCCGATGGTCTATTCGGTGGCGGTCGGGCGCTTTCTGATTGAATCCCGCGCCGGGGCCTTGTCCAGCGCTGTGGCGGCCAAGGGCTTCACCCCGGTCGTCGTCGTCGCCGATCCGCCCGACGCGACGGGCTGGCTGACGGTGACGCTGGGGCCGCAAGAGGACGCGACGCACGCAAAACGCTTGGCCAAAGAGGCTGAGGCGCAGGGATTCGACACCTGGATGGTCAGTTGGTTGCCGCCGTGATCGGAGTCTTGCGCGGCGCGCGCAAGGTCATGTCACATTCTGTGTGAATTTACCGCAGCCCTGGCGCCAAGTGTTTCGCATTTTATTAAGATTTCCCGTGTCTTTAGAGACATTGCGTCATCTCGCCAATCTTCGCACCGAAAGGGCAAGGAATGCCTCGGGCCGATCAACTCAAGGTCATCTGCGTCGATGACCAGGACAGCATGCTCCGCCTGCATCGCTACGCGTTTTCGCAATTGGGCGTGCGCAACGTCACCGAATGCACGTCGGCGGTGGCGGCGATCGACGCGGTGCTGACCACCGAATTCGACCTGATGACGCTGGATTGGAACATGCCCGGCACCGATGGCCTGACGCTGTTCAAGATGCTGCGCGGCAACCCGAAAACCGCCAAGCTGCCGATCATCATGGTGACGGGCAACGCCGAGGAAAGCTCGGTCAAGACGGCCATCGCCGCCGGGGTCCGGCTGTTCTTGCGCAAGCCGGTGGCGGTCAAGGATCTGAAGGTTCGGGTCGAAGCGGCCCTTGGCAAACTGACCTGATTTTGGGGGGATGGCGATGAAACCGGCCCTGTCTGTGCCGCTGATCGGCAAGGTTCTGCTGATCCTCACCGTGCTGGCGGTGGTCGTGTTCGTCGGGATTGACCGGATCAACAAGATCCAGGACGACACCGAAAGCGAACTCATCAGCCTGATCGACCATGACGCGGTCGGCATCGTCTGGATGGCGCGGGCGCGGGCGACCGCGATGAACGCCGTCCGTCTGACCTTCGAGACGCTGAGCGAGCCGAGCGGTTTGCGCGCCCGCCAGACCACCGGGCGTTTGAAGGAGGAATCCATCGCCTTCATCACCCAGATGACGGAGGCGGAGCGCAACCTGCCCAGCCTGTCGCGAGAATTGAAGGTGGCGCGCGAGGGGTTTGACCGGCTGGGCCAGCGCATCGACACCTTGGTCGCCGCGAAATTTGCCCTGGCCGCCGGAGCGCCGCCCGACTCGCTGCGCGATCTGGGCCGCGCCGTCACCGCGTCGGTCGAAGAGTTCGACGGCTTGATGACCAGGCTGATCGAACAGGCGCAAGAACAGGCGCGCAACCAGGCCCGCGCGACGTCGGCCAATTCCGACGCGGCCAGCACGCTGGTGGTGCGCATCGTCGGGCTGACGCTGGCCGGGGCCTTCCTGTTCGCCTTCCTGCTGCTGCGCTTGACCGTGGTGCGCCCGCTGCACACGTTGATTGGCACCGCCAAGGCGCTGTTGGGCGGCAACCTTGACCGCCGGGTGCGCGGGCTGGACCGGCGCGACGAGATCGGCGACATTGCCCGCGCCGTCCAGCTTTTGAAGGACACGTTGCGCGGATCGGACGAGTTGGCCCGCCGCACCCAATCCACCGCCGAACAGGTCGCCGCCGCGACCAGCCAGGCGGCGGCGGCGGTCGAGCAGGTGTCCGGCGGCTCCCAACGTCAGATGCAGTCGGTCGAGGCGATCACCAATTCGGTGTCGCGCACCACGGCGATCATCGGCACCATCGCGTCGGTCAGCCTGTCGGCCAAGCATTGCTCGCGCAAGGCGGCGACCCAGCTTGCCGGGGGACTGACCCAGATGACGGCGATGACCGGCGCGGTTCAGGAAATCGCCGTCACCAGCGCCCGCATCAACGCCATCACCCAGAGCATCAGCGAGCTGGCCACCCGCTCCAACATCCTGTCGCTGAACGCCGCCATCGAGGCGGCGCGGGCGGGCGAGCATGGGCGTGGCTTTTCCGTGGTCGCCGAAGAGGTCGGCAATCTGGCCCAGCAAACCGCCGATCTGGCTCAGGAAATCGCCCTTCTGGCCGCCGACAGCGGCGAGCGCATCCAAAACGGCGTCAGCATCGCCACCGACGTTGGCGGGGTGATGAACAGCGTCGCGGGTTCGATCAACGAAACCGACAGCCTGTCCGAAGACATCGCCAAATCGATGGAGGAGCAGGGCGCGGTGCTCCAGCAGATCGAGGCGAGCTTGCAGCGCCTGACCGAAACCGCCAACGCCAACGCCACCGCTTGCGAGGAAATTTCCGCCACCATGGTGGAACTGACCCGGCTGGCCGACAGCACGCGGCGGATGGCCGAATCCGGGCGGCGGCGCAAGGCGTCGGATCCGGCGGCGACCGACGGCGGCGTGGTCATTGATTTGGGCGATGACGAGGCCGACGACGATTCGGACAAGGCGGCGTGATGCCGGGGGCCGTCGCGCCAAGCGTGCTGATCGCCGACGATTCGTCGATGATGCGCAGCCTGTTGTCCCGGCTGTTGGACAGCGACCGCGACGCCGATGGGGCGGCGCGCTGGCAAGTGGTCGGCACGGCGGCGGACGGGCGCGCGGCGATTGAGCAGGCGCGGGAGCTGCGGCCCGATCTGTGTTTGCTGGATTTGGAAATGCCGGTGATGGGCGGCTTGGACGCCTTGCCCGCCATCCGCGCGGTCAGCGACGCGATGGTGGTGGTGGTGTCGTCCATCGCCGGGCCGGGATCGGCGGAACGCCGCGCCTGCCTGATGGCCGGGGCCGCCGCCGTCGTCGCCAAACCGTCGGGCGCGGTCAGCGCCGATCTGGTCGAGGTCAGCGGGCGGGCCATCCTGTCCGCGATGCGGGCGGCGCTGGCCCCGCCCGAGGAGGGCTGATGGCCGCCCTGCCGCCGCTGGATCCGCCGCCCGCGCGCCCTCCCATCGTCGCCTCCTCCTTGGCGCTCGACACCTGCCGTCTGATTGGCGCCAACCCCGCCGGGCCGGTCGGCGCCCGGTTGATCGACGCCTGCGACCATCTGCCACCGGGCGCGGCGCTCGCCAGCGGGGTGGAACGCGACGCGCTGGTCGCCCGGCTGATCGACGGCGCGACCAACCGGGAAACCTATTTTTTCCGCGACCGCCGCCAACTGGCGCTGATGGGATCCCTGCTGTGCGACGCCAGCGCTCCGGCCCGGTCCGACGCGACGCTGGCCCTGTGGTCGGCGGGTTGCGCCACCGGGGAGGAGGCCTATTCGCTGGCGATCACGCTGCGCCGTCTGGGCCAGAATGTCAGCGTGCTGGGCACCGACATTTCCCGTTCGGCGCTGGCGGTGGCGCGCGAGGGGCTGTACCGCACCGGCCCGATGTCGCCCTGCCGTCAGGTGGGGGCGGAGGACGAGGCCGATTTGCCGCTGACCGAGGATGGCCGCCGCCGCGTCGCCGACCCGATCCGCGCCGTGGTCCGCTTCGCCGAGCACAACATCCTCAAAATGCCGCCCGCGCCGTTGTTTTTCGACGCGGTGGCTTGCCGCAACGTGTTGATCTATATGGATGACGCCGCGCGCCAAGCGGCCTTCGCCGCGTTGGGCGCGGCGGTGCGTCCCGGTGGGTTGCTGCTGCTGGGGCCGGGGGACAGCGCGCCGCCCGCCGACCCGCAGCAGTTCGGCTTTCAACCCCTGTTCCGCAACGGAACCGGGCTGTTCGTCAAGGGGAACGCCGATGACCGCCCGGCAGGCCGCTGACATGGTCGCTGACATCGCCGCAACCACGCAAGACGGCGCCGCCCTGACCCCGGTTTTGGTGTTTGATCGGCGCGGGCAGACCTATTGCTGTCCGACCGCCGACGTGTTGGAGATCGTCGAGGAGCCGATTCTCGACCAACCCGGCTATCCGACGCCGCTGGTGGCGGCGGTGCTGCTGCACAATGGCTGTTTCATCCCGGTGGTCGATCCCGCCAATCTGTTCGATCAACCGCCGGAGCGTCGGGGCGACGTGATTTTGCTGCATGGTCCGGCGGGAACCGTCGGTCTGCTGGCCGACAGCGTTCTGGGATTCCGCAACCCGACGGCGTTCGGGTCGGCGCCCTGGATTCCGCCGGGTCGGATATGCCGCTCCGCCGCCGTGATCGAAGGGATCGGGCGGGCCTTCGTGCTGGGCGCCGATGGGATCGGCGATGTGCCGTCGGCCCCGGTCGCGCCGACTTCCGCCGCGAGCGGCGGGCCGTCCAACAGTGTGGCGGCCGAGGCGAACGACGCGTCTGTCGGGCCGATGCATCTGATTTTCACCATCGCCGGTCGCTCTTTCGCCGCCAGCTACGCCGACGTCCGCCGCATTCTCTACCGCCAGCGCCTGTTCCGGGTGCCGGGCGCGCAGGGGCGCATCCGCTGCGCGGTCGAGGTGATCGGCGCGGTGGTTCCCGTGCTGGATCTGGCGGAGCCGGAGATTTTGCCCGAACGCGCCGATTTCGTCGTTTTGTCGTCGTCGGTCGGGTCGTTGGCCTTGCGGGTGGACGAAATCCTCCGCCCACTGCCGTTGCGCCGGGATGTGACGGAGCCGGAATGGTTCCCGTCGCCCGGCGTTGATGGAATCGGTCGCCGCGACGATCACGCCTATTCCGTCATCACCGGCGAGGCTCTGTTGCGTGATCTGGTCAACGCCGACGCGGCGCAACGGGCGGGGGCCTGATGCTGACGCTGCCGAATCCGAAAGCCTTGCGCGTTCTCATCATCGACGATTCCGCCTTCATGCGGGCCTCGCTGCGCCACATCGTCGGCCACACGCCGGGTTTCACCGTGGTGGGCGAGGCCAATGACGGCTTGGCCGGGGTCGAGGCGATCCGCAACCTGCGGCCCGACGTGGTGACGCTGGATCTCGACATGCCGGGCCTGGACGGCATCGGCGTGTTGAAGCGGGTGCGCCCGCCGCGCGGCGGCGCGCCGGTGGTCATCATGGTCAGCGCCTTCACCACCCAAGGCGCGGCCTTGACCCTGTCGGCGCTCAGCGCCGGGGCCATTGATTTTGTGCCGAAGGCGTCGGAGCATTTCAAAACCGATCTGGCCCAGGTCGGCGAGCTGCTGCGCAGCAAGCTGGCGGTAGCCGCCGCCATTCTGACCGGACGCGACAGCCCGCCGCCCAAGCCGCGCCCGGCGGAGCCGTTGGCCCCGGCGGTTGACAGGTCGGCGGAGCGCTCGTGCGCGCCTGTGTCGTCGCCGGTTGGCGAGGGCAGGGCCGCCGCCCCGTCGCCGACAGCGGCGCCCCCGCTGCGCAGCGTCACCATGGTTGGCGCGCCCGATTTGGTGGTGGTCGCGGCCTCGACCGGCGGGCCGCAGACCTTGCCGGATTTTCTGCGTCCAATCTGCCCCTATTCCGCCCCCATCGTCATCGCCCAACACATTCCGGCGGTGTTCAGCCGCAGCTTGGCCGATTCGCTGGCCTCGACCCTGGGAGTCGCGGTGGTCGAGGCGGAGGACGGGAAGGAGTTGACCGCCAACACCGTCTATCTGCTGCCCGGCGGGCGCAACGGCGAGGTGGCGCGTGTGCGCCCCAACGTCTTCGCCCTGCGGCTGCTGGACGGCGGCAGCGCGGTCTACCGCCCGAACGCCGACATTCTGTTCCGCTCCGCCGCCTTGACGGCGCGGCGTCCGGTGGGGGTGATCCTGACCGGGATGGGCAGCGACGGTTGCGACGGCGCCCGCGCGCTGGCCCAGCGCGGCGCGCCGGTGCTGGTGCAGGATCCGGCCACCGCCGTGATCTGGGGAATGCCGCGTTCGGCCATCGAGGCCGGGCTGGCGAGCGAGGTGGCCGAACCGGCGGCGCTTGGCCGACGGTTGGCCGCCATGGCGGGGAGAGAGGGATGAGCGACCTGGACGATCCCATCGAGGAATTCTGGTCGCTGTTCGGCGCGGAACTCGACGAGTATCTCGCCGCCATCGAAAGCATTTTGGCCGCCAGCCCGGTTGATCCGGCGCGGGTGGACGAGCTGTTCCGCGCCTTCCATTCGGTCAAGGGCGGTTCGGCGGCGCTGGCGCTGCGCTGCATCGAAACGGTGGCGCACGCGGCGGAAGACGTGCTGCATCTGGTCCGCGCGGGCAAGACGACGCTCAGCACCGATCTGGTCAGCGCCTTGCTGGAGGCGGTGGACGAGATGCGCCGCCTGCAAGACACCGCCATGGCGACGCGCACCGACCAGCCGGTGAACGGCGCCATCGTCGCCCGGCTGAAAACCCATTTGACCGGCGGCGCGCCCGCCGCCGCGCCGGTCGCTCCGGTCGCCGCCCCGGTTGCGCCGGTTGCATCGGCCCCGTCTCCCGTCCCGAACGCGGTCGCCGCCCCGGAACGCCCGCCCGCCGCTCCGGCGTTGACGGTTGATCCGTCGGTGTTGGAAGCGATTCAGGACGCGGTGCTGGGCCTGATCGGCGCGATTGACGCCGAGGATCCGGGCGACGCGGCGCTGGCGCTGGCCGAGGCGGCGGAACCCGCCGAATTGCACGGAATCGTCGGCGCCGCGTTGCGGATCGCCGGTGGGGCCGCCGGGCGCTGGGGCTGGTTGGATTTGGTGCTGCGGCTGCGCGGGGTGGAAAGCGCCAGCGGGCAGAGCGTCGGGGCCTTCGCCCTGTCGGCGGCGCTGGAGGGGTTGTTCGCCGACCTGCTGCTGGAGCATGCGGGCGCGCTGAAATCCACCCCCGAAAACCCCGCCGTCTGGCTGCACGCCGCCCGCCTGTTCGTCGGGTTGGAGGTCGAGGCCGGGGCGGAGCTGGCCGATCTGATCGCCGCCCGCCTGTTGCGCGGGGAAGAGACGCCGGACGTCGATGATCTGGCCGATCTCTGCGCCTTGACCGGCATTTCGGTCAGTTCCGGCATGGAGATTCCGCGCGACGAGATCACCGCGCTGCGCGACCGCTGGCTGGGGACCGAGGGGGTGGTCGCCGAAGACGCCCCGGTGGCCTTGCCGGTGGAGCACGCCCACGCATGGCCCGCCGACATCCTGATGCGGATGGCGGTGGCCGAGACCGACGGCGGCGCGCTGCTGCTGGTTCTGCTGGATCTGGAGCATGATCCGGCGGTTGCCGAGGCCGTGAGCGAACGGTTGCGGCAGGAGCGCTGCCTGTACAACCGCTCGCGCCTGGATCTGCGCGGCGGCATGTTTGAGTATGTGGTGGCGGTGCGTGGCGACCCCACAGGCTTCGCCCGCGAATTGGCGGAGCTGGATCCGGGCCGCGCCTGTGTGCGCTCCATCCGCGTCACCGACGCCAGCGCCACGCCGGGGGCTGAGATTGGTGGAGCGACGCCCGGCCCGGCCCCCGTTCTCCTTCCGGCGCTGGCCGCGACCGCCACCGCGCCGTCGGTTCCAAATCCGCCTACGTCCTCGCCCGCCGCTCCGGTCGCCGCCCAAATGGCCGCGCCATCCGTCGCCGCACCTGCAACCACGCCCGCCGCCGCGCCGCGTCCCGCCGACGCGATGGTTCGGGTGCCGAGCGCCGCCATCGACGGCTTCATGGACGTGATCGGCGAATTGCGGCTTGGCCTGACCGCCCTGTCTCTCAGTTTGGGGGAGGAGGGCGCGCGCCCGACCAACCCGGCGGCCCGCGCGACCTACGACGAGATGCGGCGCCTCGACCGCGCGGTGCGGCAATTGTACGAGGGGGCCATCGCCCTGCGCGTGGTGCCCATCGGCACGCTGTTCACCCGCCTGCTGCGCCCGATCCGCGACACCGCCGTGTTGGTCGGCAAGGAGGTCGCCTTGACCACGGCGGGCGAAGACGTCCAGGTTGACAAGGCGATGATCGAGATGCTGGTCGATCCCTTGACCCACATTGTCCGCAACAGCGTCGATCACGGCATCGAATCGCCCGAACGGCGGGCGGCGGCGGGGAAACCGGCGCAAGGCTCCATCCGCATCCGCGCCCGGCAAACCGCCAGCCTCGCCATTGTCGAGGTGGAGGATGACGGCGGCGGCATCGACGTGGCTCGCGTCCGCGACAAGGCGGTGTCGAAGGGGTTGATCGGCGCGGCGGAGGCGGCGTCCCTGCCCGACGGCGAGGCGCTGAACCTGATCCTGCTGCCGGGCTTTTCCACCCGTGACGAGGTGACGGCGACCTCCGGGCGCGGCGTCGGCATGGACATCGTGCTGACGGCGATCAAGAAGCTGGGCGGCCATCTGGCCATCGACAGCCGCCCTGGCCTTGGCACCCGCATGACCATCGAATTTCCGGTGTCCGCCGCCATGCAGCGGGTTCTGACCGCCGAGGTCGCCGGGCAGATGGTGGCCATCCATGAACGCTCGGTGCGCGAGGTGGTGGAGGTGACGCCGGACCGGCTGCGCCGGATCGGACGGCGGCTCAGCCTGTCCTTGCGCGGGCGTTTCCTGCCGGTGGTCGATCTGGGCGCGCTGTTGGGGTTGCGCGCGCCGTCCGCCGACGCGCCGACCGTTCGCCGCACCGTGGTGGTGGCCGATGACGGCGACGCGCAGATCGGGCTGATGATCGACCGGCTGGCGGTGCGGCGCGAGGTGTTCTTCAAACGCCTGCACCCGTTGATCGAAGGAAACGCGTTGATCGCCGGAGCGGCGGTGATCGGCGCGGGCAGCGTCATGTTCGCGCTCGACACCCCGGCCCTGTTCGCCCGCGCGGTGGATTGGCTGGAACCGCCCCCTCACGCCAACCCGGACCGCCGCAGCGGTGAAAGGGAGGACCCATGCTCCGCCGTTTGAGCATCGCGACCCGCCTTGGGTTGGCCGCCTGCTTGTTTCTGATTCCCATCGGCTATGGCCTGTGGAGTCAGAATGAGTCCAAAAGCGTGTTGATCGCGCAAGCCCGCTGGGAAGCCGACGGGGCGGCGTATCTGCGCGGCATCGACAAGGTGCACGCGGCGATCAGCCGGTCGTTGGTGCTGCGGGAGCGGCTTGACAGCGGCGGCTTGGCCCAAAGCCTGGTGGAGTTGCGGGAGCGTTACGGCGCCATTCTGGGCGCCGACGATCTGTCTTTGGAGGTCGAGGCGCTGGTCCGCGCCAAGGACCGCAGCCCGATGAAGGTCGAGGCGCGGCGGGCCTTGCGCAAATTGGCGCAATTGGTCGCCAACCATTCCGGCATTCCGCTGGATCCGGAAATGGCCTCCTTCTATCTGGGGGACGTGTTTGTTTTGCGTCTGGCTGATTTGCGGGAGTTGTTGATCGAACTGCGCGGCGGGGAAAACGCCGACATTCAGGACAAGGAGTCGGCGCGCGGGAAAATCGAGCTGCTCAGCGGTCGGATCGAGAGCCTGTTGCAAGACATTGAGGAGGCGATCGCGTCGGCCACCGGGCCGCAGGGCAACCCGGCGATGGCGGACACGCTGAACGAAACCTTCCAGCCCTTCGGCCTGATGATGGGCCACGCCATGACCATGCTGGACAATGGAGACAGCAAGCCGGGGCTGCTCGCCGCGACCTTTGACGCCATCGATCATTTTTACAGCGCCGCCAACAGCCAGTTCATCGATGTGGTGGAGGCGCGGGTCAATCGGCTGAATCGCGAACGCCTGCGCATCGGCGCCATCGCGGGCGGTTTGTCGCTGCTGGCCTTTGCGGTGGTGGTGGCGATTGTCCGGCTGGGCGTGATCCTGCCGTTGCGCCGAATGACGGAGGCGCTGGGCCGTTTGGCCGATGGCGACGTCACCGTCTCGGTGCCGCAAACCCGATTCGACGATGAGGTCGCCGATCTGGGCAAGGCGATGCAGCGCTTCAAAAAGGCGTTGGAGGACACCCGCTCGCTGTCCGACACGGTGGTGCAGGCGACCATGCAGGTGTCCATCGCCACCGGGCAGGCCGCCGCCGCCATCGCCCAGGTGTCGGACGGGGCGCATGGCCAAATGAACTCGGTGGAGCGGCTGCGCCGGTCTTTCCTGGACACGCGCGAGGCGATGACGGCGGTGGCCGCCGTGTCGCGCACCGGGCAGGAGCGTTCACGCGATTCCGCCGATCGGCTGGCGGAGAGTTTGGCCGACATCGGCGCGATGGCCGAAGCGGTCCGCGAAATCGCCGAAATGAGCAACGAAATCAACCGTGTGACCGTCGCCATCAGCAAACTGGCGGCTCATTCCAACATTCTGTCGCTGAACGCCTCGATTGAGGCGTCGCGGGCGGGCGAGCATGGGCGTGGCTTTTCCGTGGTGGCGGGGGCGGTCGGCGCCCTGGCGCAGCAGACCTTGGGGTTGGCGCAAGAGATCGCCAGTCTGGCCCGCCGCAGCCATGAACGGATCGCGCGCGGCCTGGAGGTCGCGGCGGCGGTCGGCCAGCGGATGCAAGAGGTCTCAGCCACCATCGCCGAGACGGACCGCCTGTCGCAGACCATTGTGGATGAGGTGGAGCGCCAGCGCCTGAGCGTGGACGCCATCGAAGAGACGCTGATGGAACTGTCCCACATTTCCCACGCCAACGCGTCGGCCAGCGAAGAGATCGCCGCCACCATGCGCGGTCTGGCGGCCCTGACCGACGACACCCGACAGCGCGCCCAGCAGGTGACGCAGGGCGAGGGGTAAATCCGCTTCGGCGCCCAGCTTGCCGGGGTTCGGCGGATCTGGTAGGTTGGGACCATGGTTGAAACACGACGCACAGGCGACCGTTCCAACGAGGCGATCCGTTCGGATCCCGGCGGTGGGCGTGTCGGGTCCGGCGGGCCGGTTGGACTGAAGGCCCGCGCCGAGGGCGTCGGCCAGGGCCGTCAGCGCGTCCCCAGCATCCGCGAATTGGCCGCTCTGGTGGTCAACGGCATTCTGACCCTGCCGCGCAATTACCGGCGCGGCATGTTCCTGGACGTGCAGATCTGACGCCTCAACCGCCGGTGTCGGCGCCGGTGTAGGCCGTGATGGTCGGGCCGAACAGGCGTTCCAGCAGCAGCATCGGCAATTCATATTGCGGCAGGCACAGGCTGGTGCTGCGCGCGTGCAGCGTGTGCAGGCACAGACCTTCGGCGTCGGGAAAGGCGCCGACGCGGAACCGTTCGCGCGCGGTCTTGACGAAGGGCGCGTCTTCGCAGGCGTTGAGGGGGGGAAAGCGTCCGGCCTCCCACACCGCGCGGCGGTAAGCGTAGGAAAAACCGTAACCATCCAGATTGTCGGCGGACGCCGGGGCGTCGGGCGCCTCGACATAGGCGCAGGCGTTGCGGCCCCAGCGATGATGCGCGCCGCCGCGCGCCGTGTCCCAATAGCCGAACCGGCCATGGACGGCGCTGTGCAGAAACCAGCCCGACAGCTTGACGAGGTCATAGCCCTGATCCAGCCAGGACAGCATGCGGGCGACATAGCCGGGCGCGTAGAAATCATCATCGTCCATGTGGAGGATGACGTCGCCGCTGGCGTGTTCGGCCAGAATGTTGCGCTTTTCGCCGATGGCGTAGCGGCTCGACGCATAAAAATACTTCAGGCGCGGGCTGGCCAAGGGCTTGAGATAGGCCGACGGGTGCGGGCTGTCGTCGAACACCAACCACTCGATGTTCGCGTGGGTCTGCGCCTGGAGGCAGGCGTGCAGCCGGGGCAGGCAGTCTTCGCGCCGCCAGCTTGGCGTGACGACGCTGACCAGAGGGCCGGGGCCGAAATCGGGGGCGGGCGCGGTCATGGCGATTCTTGCTCGTTCTCTGGCCTGCGTGTAGACAGGCGGCATGGTTTCACTTCGCGACGCCTTGGCCGCTGCGGTCGACCACCATCAGGCGGGCCGCCTGGATCGGGCCGAGGCGCTGTATCATAGCATCCTGCGGGCCGTGCCGGACCAGCCCGACGCGTTGCATCTGCTGGGCGTGCTGGACGGGCAGAGCGGGCGGGCGGCGCTGGCCCTGCGGCGCTTGCGGTTGGCCGTCGCCACGCGGCCCAGCGACGGGGATTTCCTGAGCGATCTGGCCCTGACCCTGCGGACGGTCGGCGAAACGGAGCGGGCGGCGGCGTTTTTCGCCCGCGCCCTGCGGCTGGAACCAGGGTTGGCCGAAGCCGCCTACAATCTGGGGAATTTGTGGCTGGAGCGGGGGGATGCGGCGGCGGCGGCGGAATCGTACCGGCAGGCGCTGGCCCAGCGGGCCGTCTATCCGCAGGCCTGGAACAATCTGGGCATGGCCTTGCTGGTCCTGGAGCAAACCGCTGAGGCCGCCGACGCCTTCGCCCACGCCATCGCCCAGCGGCCCGAGGCGGCGGAGCCGCGCGTCAACCGGGCCAACGCGCTGGCGGCGCTGGGCCGTCTGGCCGCTGCGGCGCGCTTGCGACGGCAGGCGGCGGCGTTGGAGCCGGCCTTTGCCGACGCGCTGCACAATCTGGCCGTTCGCCTGCTGAGCGAGGCCGGGATGGACCAGCCGGTGGTGGCCGGGCGACCGCTGGACCGGGCGAAGCTGGCGCGCGGTTTGGGCTGGCTGCGCCGCGCCTTGGTGGTTCGCCCCGACCACCCGGCGGCGGGCGGGGCGTTGCTGGGGGCGGCGTTGAAGCTGTTGCAAGCGGGGCTGGCCGATGATGGGCTGGTCATGGCGGCGGCCCGCGCCGCGCCGCAGGTGTTGCGGCGCGATCCACGCGACACCCGCGCGGCGGCGGTGATCGCCTATCATTTTTACCGGAAAGGCCGCAGCGATCTGGGCGCGCGTTGGATGCGCCGCGTTGGCCGTCGTTTCACCGCCGACGAACGGGTTGCGGATTTCGAGCTGCGCGTCTGGTCGCTGATTCAGACCGACCGGGGAATGTTGGACCGCTTGCCGACGCTGGAGTCGCTGCTGCCGGATTTTCCACCCCTGGAGATGATGATCGAACCGCCGCCGGGGGATGGGCCGTTGATCGCGGTGTCCTGCGACGACGTCTATTTCCAGCGCTTCGTCGGTGATTTGCTGGAGTCCATCGCCGCCACCCTGCCGCCCGGCGGCGGGGGCGGCGTGCATGTCCATGTCGTCAACCCATCGCCGGAGACCGAAGCGGCCCTTGAGCGTTGGCGGACTCGCCTGCCCATCGGCTACAGCCGGGAACGGCTGGATTTCAGCGGTTGGGACGATCACCGCCGGACCACCTATTACGCCTGCGTCCGCTTTCTGCGCTGGCATCAGTTGCTGGCGCGGCTATCCCGTCCGTTGGTCCATGTCGACGCCGATTGCACGCTGCGCGCCGATCTGACCAGCCTGTCCGATGGGCTGCGCGGCGTGGATGTCGGGTTGTTGCGCGATGGTCGGGGACGGGGGCCGACGCGGGAAATCACGGTCTGTTTCGCGTGGTTTCAACCGACCGAAGCGTCTCGCGCCTTTTTGGCCCTCACCGCCGCCTACATCGCCGACGCGTTGCGGCGGGGCGAGGGCTATTGGATGCTGGACCAAGCCGCGCCCTTTTGCGTGCTGAACGCGTTGACGGCGCGCGGCGCGGCGCCGACCGTGCGCTGGTTCGATTGGGTGGATTTTCCCTGGGTTCGATTCATCGGGGACAAATAGGGCGCGATGCGCCCCGCTTGATTCAAGCCCGGTTGCGGTCCCGGAAACAGTCGCCGGGTGGGCAGACCCGGCAGCATTGGCAGCACAGATCGTCGAGATCCGCCATGATTCCGTGGGCGTTCAGCACGCTTTGCGCATAAACGGTGTAGAGTTTCCCAAGCGCCGATCCGCTTTGAACCGGAGTCGGGCGGTCGGGCGGCAGGTTTTCAACCGCAAGCTCCACCTCGTCAATGGCCCGGCGGATCGCGGACGGCTCCAGCATCAGCCACTCCAAACAGGAAACAGCGGGTTGCGCCTTGTCGTTGCCGATCATGACGTTCATTTAGAACGATTACAACGTGGAATGGGTTACAATCTTTTTATAGGACTCGACGCGCGCAACGGCGGAGCGTCTTTGAACGGGTGAGGCCGCGCGTTCGACAACGTTCAGCGCGACCGTGCCGTTGGGCAATGTCAGTCCCGCCCGCGTCCAACCAGCAGCCGCTCCAGCCCATACACGCGGTCCAACACCAGCATGGCGGCGACCGTCATGAAAATCAGCAGGGCTGACACCGCCGCGACCAGCGGGTCGATGTTGTCCTGAATGTAAAGGAACAGACGGACGGGCAGGGTGGTGGTTTCGGGGGAGGCGATGAAGACGGTCATCGTCACCTCGTCGAAGCTGTTGATGAAGGCCAGAACCCAGCCGCTGGCGACGCCGGGCAGGATCAAGGGCAGCGTCACCCGGCGGAAGCTGGTCCAGGCCGACGCGCCGAGCGAGGCCGCCGCGTTTTCGATGGAGCGGTCCATCCCGGTGGAGGCCGCCAGGATCAGCCGCAACGCGAAGGGCAGGATGATGACGACGTGGCTCAACACCAGCCCGACGAAGGTTCCGCCCAAGCCGATTTGCGTGAAGAAGCGCAAAAAGGCGATGCCCAGCACGATGTGCGGCACCATCAGGGGCGACAGAAACAGCGCCTGCACCGCCTCGCGTCCGGGGAATTTGTGGCGGGCGATGGCGAGCGCGGCCGGAACCGCCACGATGATCGCCAAGGTCGAGGAGGCGACGCCCAACAGCAGGCTGTCTTTGAAGGCGCGGACGAATTCCGGGTTGTCGCCGATGGCCTTGAACCAGCGCAGCGACACGCCCTTGGTCGGCAGCGACAGATAACCGTCCGGCGTGAAGGCCACGGCGCACACCACCAGGATCGGCGCCAGCAGGAACCCGAGAAACAGCGCGTTGAAGATCAGCGCGAGCGGCCCATTGCGGTTCATTCAAACACCTGTTTGTAGCGCCGTTCGACCAGACGGTTGCAGCCGACGATGATGACGATGTTGGCGAGCAGCAGCAGGATCGCCACCGTGGCGCCCAGCGGCCAGTTCAGCGTGTTGAGGAACTCGTCGTAGGCCAGCGTCGCCGCGACCTTCAGCCGCCGCCCGCCGATGATCGCCGGGGTGGCGAAGGCGCTGGCGGCCAGCGCGAAGACGATGATCGAGCCTGACAGGATGCCCGGCACGATCTGCGGAAAGACGATCCGGCGCAACACCGTGGTGGGACCGGCGCCGAGCGACATGGCGGCGTTTTCGACCTGCGGATCCAGCCGTTGCAGCGAGGCCCAGACCGACAGCACCATGAAGGGGACCAACACATGGATCAAGGCGATGACCACGCCGGTTTCCGTGTACATGAACTCGATGGGGGTGGCGATCAGACCCAGCGCCAGCAGCCCCTGATTCAAAAGCCCGGTCGACCCCAGAAGCAAGGCCCAACCCAGCGTGCGCGACACCACCGAAATCAGCAGCGGCCCCAGCACGATCAACAAACACAGGCTGCGCCAAGGCGCGGTCATGCGGCGCAGGATGTAGGCCTGCGGCGCGCCCAGCGCCGCGCAAAACAGCGTCACCAGCGCGGCGATGCGGAAGGTGCGCAGGAAGATTTCGTGGAAATAGCTGTCGGCCAGGATGTCGGCGTAATTGTCGAGTTTCCAGACATCGGCGATGCCGCCGTAGAAACTGAAGCTGTTCAGCGACAGCAGCGCCGTCATCGCCAGCGGGACCAGCAGGAACACCGCGCAGAGCGCGATTCCGGGCAGGCTGAGCAGATAGGGCGTCCAGGACCAGCGTTCGCCCGCCCGCATTGGCGCGGGGGCGACGGCGGGGGAGGGCGTGGCGCCGTCGGCGGCGTCGAGGGTGGCGTCGTCGGGAGCCGCCATGGTCATGCCGCCTCCTGGGCGGGCATCACCGCCATGTCTTCCGGGCGCCAGCCGACCATCACGCGCTCGCGCTCGTTGGGCAGGACGCCGCCGTCATGCTGGCGGATCACCATCATGCGTCCGGCGGCGGTTTCAACCTCGAACAACCATTGCGTGCCTTGGAAGACGCGGGCCTGAACGATTCCGCTGAGACCGGCTTCGGCGACGAAGCTGATTTTTTCCGGGCGGACGGCCAGCGCCCCCGGCCCCGGCGGGACGGACTGCAAGACGGGCCAACGCGCGTCGGCGACGGCGATGCTGACGCCCTGCGCGGTCTGTTCGACAAGGCCCGGCAGCAGGTTGGTGCGCCCAAGGAAATTCGCGACGAAGGCGTTGGCCGGGCGGTCATACGCCTCTTGCGGGGTGGCGACCTGCTGGATGCGGCCCTTGTTCAACACCACGACGCGGTCGGACAGCGCCATCGCTTCCGATTGGTCGTGGGTGACGAGAATCATCGTGGTGCCGACGCTGCGCTGGATGCGGCGCAGCTCGATCTGCATTTCTTCGCGCATCTTGGCGTCGAGGTTGGACAGCGGTTCGTCCAGCAACAGCAGGTTCGGCTTGATGACCAGCGCGCGGGCCAAGGCGACGCGCTGCTGTTGGCCGCCCGACATGCGGCGGGGGTAACGGTCGCCGTAGCTGTCCAGCCCGACCAGCTTCAGCGCGTCGGCGACCATGCGGTCGCGGTCGGCGCGGGTGACGTTGCGCATCTCCAGCCCGAAGGCGACATTCTCAGCGGCGGTCATGTGGGGGAACAGGGCGTAGCTTTGAAAGACGATGCCGAGGCCGCGCTCGTTCGGCTTCTTCGCCAGCAGATCCTGACCGTTCAGCGTGATGCGTCCGGCGTTGGGATCGAGGAATCCGGCGATCATCTGCAAGGTCGTGGTCTTGCCGCAGCCCGACGGCCCCAGCAGGGAAATCAACTCCCCCTGCTCCACCGTGAGCGACAGCGCGTCCACGGCGGTCCAGCCGGTGAAGCGTTTGGTCAGTTGGTCGAGAACCAAGTAAGGCATGCCGTCATCTCCGGGCCTATAAGGCTCCTCTCCGCGACGGGAGAGGAGCCTTTCAAACGTCAACGCTCGATTTCGCGGGTCCAGCGCTTGTTCCAGACTTCGCGATTCGCGTTGATGGTGGCCCAATCGACGACCAGCAGCTTGCCAATCTGTTCCGGGCCGTAGGGAATGCCGACCTGCTTGTCGGCGGGCAGTTCCACCGTCTTGTTGACCGGGCCGAACCCGGCGCTGACCGCCAGCGAGGTTTGCGCCTCGACCGCCAGCATGTGCTGGATGAAGGCTTGGGCCTCGGCGGCGTTCTTGCTGCCGGGGATCTGGCAGGCGGCGGAGCCGAGCACGACGCCGCCCTCCTTGGGATAGACGAAGGCGGCGGGGAAGCCGGTGTCGGCCAACGCCTTGGCGCGGCCCGACCCCCAAACGGCGACGACCGCCTGATTGCTCTGGAACAGCTCCGTCATCTTGCCGGGCGAGGGTTCATAGGCCAGAACGTTGGGGTTGATCTTGTCCTTGAACTCTTTGAAACCGGGGTCGATGGCCTTTTCGCCGCCGCCGTTCAGCCGCGCCATCATCACCAGCGCGTGCAGGCCGTAGCTGTTGTTGATCGGCGGAATCACCAGCTTCTTTTTGAAGGCCGGATCCTCGATGTCCTTCCAAGAGGACGGCGGCGTGAGCTTGTTTTCCTCGAAATAGGTCTTGTTGTAGACGATGCCGGTGCCGACCGCGCCGAAATTGACCGCCTTCCCCGAGGGCATCGTCGCCAGATCATAGAGCTGGTCATAGACCGGGGCCTTGGCCAGATCGGCGCAGAAGCCCAGCGCCACCGCCTGATACATCGGGCCATCGTCGAGGATGACGACGTCGATCTGCTGGTTGCCCTTCTGCGCCTGGAGCTTGGCGAGGTTGTCGGTCGAGTTCCCGGCGACATACTCGACCTTCACGCCGGTGGCCTTCTCGAAGGCGGGAATGACCTCCTTGCGCATGGTCTGCTCAAAGGAGCCGCCATAGGCCGCGACATAGATCGTCTTGTCCTGGGCCAGCGCCGCGCCGCACCACAGGGCCGTCGTCGCCATCAAGCCGCACACCATCGACCGCATCGTCTGATCTCCTTCTTGTCCCTGTTCATCGGCGCTTGCGCCGTGTCTTGGGCGCTGGCCGTCGCGTGTTCGTGACGCCGATGCAGGGTGGCGGCGCGATCACATAACCGTCAAATCGAATTCCCGCCATCATTCATCCGGGAATGTTATAATTCCGCCTTCCCAATCACTTCGGGGCCTCGTCAAGGTCGCCAATCTCGGCGCGGAAGCGTTTCACGTCTTCCTGGAAACCGGCCAGGAAATCCTCAGCGATCATCGACAGCGGGATCTGCGCCGACCGCAGAATGGCGAGGTCGAAGGCGACGCGCGGGGCGAAGGGGCGCATGACCAGCCCATGCCCGGTGTATTCGCAGGCGGTGAAGGGATCGACGATCGACACGCCATAACCGGCGGCGACCATGGCGCAGGCGCTCATCGTCAATTGCACCTCCGTCCGCATGATGCGGGAGACGTCATGGTCAGCGAAAATGGTGTCGATGCGGTAGCGCAGCAACGTCGGCGGCGTGGTGGAGATGAACCGCTCCCCGGCGAAATCCTGGGGCGTCAGCACGTCCTTGGCGGTCAGCGGATGACCCGGCGGCAAAATGGCGACGGCGGGCAGCCCCACCAGCTTTTCGGTCAGCACGGCGGCGTGGTCGATGGGTGTGTGGGCGAAACCCAGCTCGCACTGCCCGGTCGCCACCCAATCGAGGATGATCGGCGAGGTGCTGCCGCGCAGGGCGATGTCCACCTTTGGCCGTTCGGCCAGGAAACGCGCGACGTAGCGCGGCAGAAAGCCGACGCCCAGCGCGGGCATGGAGGCGACGCGCAAGGCGCCGCTGCGCCTTGCCGTCAGATCGCGGGCGGTTTGCTCGATCAAGTCCAGCCCGACGAAGGAACGGTCAACCACCTGGAACAGCGACATCGCTTCGCTGGTGGGCGCGATGCGCGGTCCGCGCCGTTCGAACAGCGTCAGCTTCAAGGCGTGTTGCAGGTCGCTGATGAGGCGGCTGACCGCTGGTTGGGAGATGTTCATCAACTCCGCCGCCGAGGTGATGCCGCCGGTCAGCATGACGGCGCGGAACGCCTCAATCTGCCGTGGATTTATCATGCCGTCCGTCCCCTTGCCGCGCCGCGCCCTGTCGGGGGCCGTACATAACATTCACGCATGAATACCCCCTCCTATCTGATTTGACAGTTATAAGTTCGCCGACGATGCTGCCGCAAGCATAACGGTGGCCTGTTCTTCCAAGCGCACAATCCAGCGTTCCGCCGCCGCGATTTCCCCCCTGATCCCAACCCTGTCCCCGGGGGGAGGGGGGGACGCGGAGACGGCGCAAGAACGCCACAAGGTCGAGGACGGGAGTGGGAATCATGACGCAGCCCAATCAGGGCAAGGCCAATCGGGGCGAAGACTTCGACATCGTGGTGGTCGGCGGCGGGCTGGTCGGAACGGCGCTGGCCTGGGGCCTGGGGCAAACCGGGCAAAAGGTGGCGGTGCTGGACGAGGGCGACGTCGCGGTGCGCCCCTCGCGCGGCAACTTCGCCTTGGTCTGGTTGCAGGGCAAGGGGCTGGGGATGCCGGAATACGCCGGTTGGACCAAGGCCGCGACCGATTCCTGGGGCGGCTTCGCCGAGACGCTGCGCGAGCAGACCGGGGTGGACATTGCTTATCGACGGCCCGGCGGCTTCATGCCCGCCCTGTCGGACAAGGACCTGGAGGACCGCGCCAACGCCATGATGCGGCTGCACAACCAGCCCGACATGGTGCGCTACCCTTACGAAGTCATGGACCGCGCCGCGCTGCTGAAGGAAATGCCCTTCATCGGTCCCGAGGTGGTCGGCGGCACCTATTGCCCGCTGGACGGTCACTGCAACTCGCTGCGCCTGCTGCGCGCCCTGCACAGCGGCATGGAGCGCAACGGCGTCGCCTACCGCCCCAACCATCGGGTTGAGCGGATCGACCCGAAAGACGACGGCTTTCGCCTGACCACGGCGGGCGGCGAGATCCGGGCCGGAAAGGTGGTTCTGGCCGCCGGGCATGACAGCGCCCGGCTCGCCCCGATGGTCGGGCTGGAAGCGCCGGTGCGGCCCCAGCGCGGTCACGTCATCGTCACCGAAAAGACCGCGCCCTTCCTGCGTCACCCCACCGGCTATGTCCGGCAGACCGACGAGGGCGGGGTGATGATCGGCGACAGCTTTGAGGAGGCCGGTTTCGACACGACGCTGCAACCCGGCGTGTCCTCGGCCATCGCGGCCCGCGCCATTCGGTTCTTCCCGTTGCTCGCGAAGTTGAACGTCGTGCGCAGTTGGGCGGCGTTGCGGGTGCTCAGCCCCGACGGTTTTCCGATCTATGAGCAATCGACCATCATGCCCGGCGCCTTCGTCGTCACCTGCCACAGCGGCGTGACGCTCGCCTCCAACCACGCGCTGGTCCTCGCCCCGCTGATCGCGGCGGGGGGATTGACCGACGCGTTCACCGTTTTCAGCGCCCGGAGGTTCCATGTTCCGCAGGCTGCCTGACATCGCGGGCGACCGCGTGTCCTTCACCATCGATGGCCGCCCGGCCGAGGCCCGATCCGGCGACAACGTCGCCGCCGCCCTGCTGGCGAACGGAATCGCCGCCTGCCGCAACACCCCGGTGTCGGGCGCGCCGCGTGGTCCCTACTGCATGATGGGCGTGTGTTTCGATTGTCTGGTGACGATCGACGGGACGGGCAACCGCCAAGGCTGCCAAGTGCGCGTGACGCCCGGCATGGCGGTGGAAACCCAGGACGGCAAACGGGAGGTTGAACGATGAGCGCGGCTGATTTCGATCTGGCGGTGATCGGGTCCGGCCCGGCGGGTCTGGCGGCGGCGGCCCTGGCGGCCTCGCGTGGGTTGTCCACCGTGCTGCTCGACGAGCAACCCGAGGCGGGCGGCCAGATCTACCGCGCCATCACCGACACCCCGGTGCGCGACCGTCGCGTGCTGGGTCCGGATTACTGGCGCGGGGCCGAGCTTCTGGGGCCGTTGCGCGACAGCGGCGCGGTTCATTGGCCGGGAAGCACGGTGTGGAGCGTCGCCCGTCCGCGTGACGAGGACGCGGCGGCAGCGGCGGGGACGAGCGAGCGCACGCTCCAGATCGGCCTGTCGCGCGACGGGGCGGCGTCGATGCTGACGGTGCGCCATGTTTTGATGGCGACCGGCGCCCTGGAACGGCCCTTTCCCATTCCCGGCTGGACGTTGCCCGGTGTGCTGGGGGCCGGGGCGGCGCAGATTTTGCTGAAGACCTCCGGGCTGGCGCCGTCGGGCCGCGTGGCGCTGGCGGGAACCGGGCCGCTGCTGTGGCTGCTGGCGTGGCAGTATCTGAGGGCCGGGGTCGCGCTTGACGTCATTCTCGACACCACGCCCCGCGCCAACTGGCGGGCGGCGCTGCCGCTGCTGCCGGGCTTCCTGCGCTCGCCCTATCTGGGCAAGGGGGCCAAGCTGCTGCTGGACGTCCGCCGCAAGGTCAAGGTCGTCGACAACGTCACCGCGTTGCGGGCGGTGGGGGAGGGCCAGCTCGCCGCCGTCGTCTATCGGCGCGGAGACGAGGAGGAGCGCAGCCTCGCCGCCGACACGCTGCTGCTGCATCACGGCGTCGTGCCGAATCTGAATCTCGCCAACGCCACCGGCTGCGCCCAGCAGTGGGACGAGGGGCAACGCTGCTGGCGTCCGACCACCGACGATTGGGGCGCGACGTCGGTCGAAGGCGTGTCGCTGGCGGGCGACGGCGCCGGGATCGGCGGGGCGGTGGCGGCGGAGCAGGCCGGACGCATCGCCGCGCTCGACATTCTGCGCCGTTTGGGCCGCATCGACCGGGCCGAGCGTGACGCCGCCGCCATTCCTCACCGCGAAGGGCTGGAGCGCGCCTTGCGGGGCCGCGCCTTCCTCGACACGCTCTATCGCCCAAGCGCCGCGTTCCGCGTGCCCGCCGACGACACCATCGTTTGCCGGTGCGAGGAGATCACGGCGGGCGCGGTGCGCGAGGCGGTGCGGCTGGGGTGCAGCGGCCCCAATCAGGCGAAATCCTTCCTGCGCTGCGGCATGGGGCCGTGCCAGGGGCGGCTTTGCGGCCCGACCGTGACCGAGGTGATCGCCGCCGAGCGAGGGGTGTCTCCGGCGGAGGTCGGTTATTACCGGCTACGCCCGCCGGTCAAGCCGATCACGCTGGCCGAACTCGCGGCGCTGCCGAAGACCGAGGCCGACGTCAACGCCGTGCAAAAGCATTGAGGATGACGCGATGACCGCCCCCGGCACCCCCCTCGGCGCTCCCGACGTCATCGTCATCGGCGGCGGCCTGCATGGTTGCTCGACCGCGCTGCATCTGGCGCTGCGTGGTGTCCGGGCGCTGGTTCTGGAGAAGGACCATGTCGGGCGTCACGCGTCGGGCGTCAACGCGGGCGGCGTGCGGCAGTTGGGCCGCCACACCGCCGAATTGCCGCTGACCGTCGCGGCGATGGCGCTGTGGCGGCGCATCGGCGATCTGGTGGACGATGATTGCGGCTTTGAAAGCCACGGCCAAATCAAGGTCGCCGAGACCGAGGGCGAGTTGGCCGGAGCGGAGGCGCGCGCCGCCGAACTGCGCGCCCTGGGCTTCCAGCATGAGGAGGTGATCGGGCAGGCCGAACTGCGCGATCTGGTCCCCGCCATCGCCGATCATTGCGTCGGCGCGTTGATCTCGCGCGGCGACGGGGCGGCGATTCCCTTCCGCACCACCTTCGCCTTCCGCCGCAAGGCGCAGGCGCTGGGCGTGCGGTTTCAGGAAGGCGCGACCGTCGCCCGCGTGACCCGCAGCGGCGGCGTCTGGAGCGTCGAGACCACCGACGGCGACCGTCACGCGGCGCCGATCCTGGTCAATTGCGCCGGGGCCTGGGCCGACCGCGTCGCCGCGCAGTTGGGCGAGCGGGCGCCGCTGGAGGTCATCGCGCCGATGCTGATGATAACGGCGCGTGTGCCGCCCTTCATCAAGCCGGTGGTCGGGGCCTGCGGGCGCACCCTGTCCTTCAAGCAGTTTCCCAACGGCACCGTGCTGATCGGCGGCGGTCTGTTGGGGCGGGCGGTGCGCGACGAAAACCGGACGGAGCTGGATTTCTCGCAAGTGTCGGTCAACGCCCGCACGGTGTGGGATCTGTTTCCGGTGATGCGTGGCGCGACCATCGTCCGTTCCTGGGCGGGGATCGAGGCGAGGATGCCCGACCAGATCCCGGTGATTGGCCCCAGCGCCACCCAACCGGACGTCTTCCACGCTTTCGGCTTCTCCGCCCACGGCTTCCAACTTGGCCCCATCGTCGGGCGGATCATCGCCGATCTGATTGCGACGGGACGCAGTGACCTGCCCATCGCCCCCTTCCACATCGGGCGCTTCGCCGCCTGATTCCCCCGCGTTCCCGCTTTTCAACCCTTCACCAAACCGGAGAGTGTTCTGTGATCAAGCGCATTGAAAAGACCAAGATCATGCACCGCGTCGTCGTGCATTCGGGCATCGCCTTCTTGGGCGGCGTCATCGCCGACGACGTCAGCGTCGGCATGGGCGGTCAGGTCACGCAGATCTGCGCCAAGCTTGAACAGGTTCTGGCGCTCGCCGGGACCGACAAGACGAAGCTGTTGTCGGCGCAACTCTTCATCACCGACATGTCCTTGAAGGACGAGATGAACGAGGCGTGGCTGTCCTGGCTGAACGGCGACGATCTGCCCGCCCGCGCCACCATCGGCGTCGCCGATCTCGGCAAGCCGGAGATCAAGATCGAAGTCGTCGTCACCGCCGCCGTCTGACGCGCCGCGTTCCGTTTCACCGTCCGTCTCCCCAGTGGAGGCGGGCGGCTTTTCGCTTTGGAGACCCCCGATGCGTTGGCTTGAAAACATCAGCATTTCCGCCAAGATCCTGCTGTCTCTTGGTCTTCTCGCCGTTTTCAGCGTCGGGGTGGCGGTGAAGGGCGTTGACGCGCTGTCCAGCTTGAACGGACGGACGCAATCCATCGTCGGCAACGACGCCCAAGGTCTGTTCCTCGCCATGGAGATGTCCGAGGCGATGGGCCGCGCGCACCGCATCCTCTTGACCTATTACGCGTCGGAGGATTCCGCCGAAATCAAGCGGTTGGAAGGCGAGGCCGAAAGCGCCATCGCGACGCTGTCCGGGCGGCTGACCGCCAACCGCGCCTTTTTCGCCGAACGCAACGCCGCCGATTACGCGGTGATCGAAACCGAACTCGGAACCTATCTGGACATTGTCGGGCGGGTGCGCGACGCGCTGATGACCTACCAAAGTCGCGACGCCTACCGCCTGTTGCAGGACGCCTCCGCCGCCTATGGCCGCGCCGACGCCGCGCTTCAGACCGTGGTGACGGAACGCCGGGCGACTCTGACTCGCGAAGCGGCGGCCTCGCAGACCGACTATGATTCCGTGCTGGAGACCATCCTTTTGCTGTCCGTGGCCGGGCTGGTCCTGGCGGTCGCGGCGGCGCTTCTGCTGGTGCGTTTCCAGATCACCGGCCCCTTGTCGCGTCTATCCACGGCCATGCAGGCGTTGGAGGCTGGAACGCTCGACGTGACCATTGACGGGGCCGCCCGGCGTGACGAGATCGGACGCATGGCCCGCTCGGTCGGCAAACTGCGCGAGCACGCCGTGATGGTCCGGCGTTTGGAAGAGGACAAGGCCGAGGAGGCGCGGCGGGCCGAGGATGAAAAACGCCGCTCCTTGAACGAGTTGGCCGACCGTTTCGGCGTCGATGTCGGCGACGTGGTCGATCTGGTCGCCCATGAGGTTGATCGGATGAACGGCGCGGCCCAGCGTTTGGCCCTGGCGACGGATCAGGCCAGCGCGCGGTCCCAGGCCGCCGGGCGTTCGGCGGAAGAGGCGGGGCGCAACGTGCAGGCGGTGGCGGTCGCGGCGGACGAATTGTCAGCCTCGATCCGCGAGATCGGCCATCGGGTGACGCAATCCTCGGGCATCGCCGGGCGCGCCGCCGGGATGGCCCGCCAAACCAACGCGCGGGTGTCGGATCTGCGCGAGGCGGCGGGCCGGGTCGGCTCGGTGGTGGACATGATCCAGACCATCGCGCGGCAGACCAACCTGCTGGCGCTGAACGCCACCATCGAAGCCTCGCGCGCGGGCGACGCGGGCAAGGGCTTCGCCGTCGTCGCCAGCGAGGTGAAGAATCTCGCCAGCCAGACCGCGCGGGCGACGGAGGAGATTTCCGCCCAGATCGCGGGCATCCAAAGCGAGACGGGCAAGGCCGCCGACAGCATCCAGACCGTCGCCGACATCATTGAAGAGGTCAACGCCATCGCCGCCGCCATCGCGGCGGCGGTGGAGGAGCAGGCCGCCGCCACCGCCGAGATCGCCCGCAACGTCCAACGGGCGGCGGACGGCACGGAGGATGTGTCGAGCAACATTGAGCAGGTGGCCGAAGGCGCGGATCAGGTCGGCGCGGCCACGGCGGAGGTTGGGCAGGCGACGGGGGCCTTGTCGGCGCAGACCGACGGGCTGCAAACGCGGGTCGCCGCCTTCTTGAGCGATCTGCGCGTCGGCTGACCGGCAGCCGGAACGAGCGACGGCGCCCGCTGTTCCAGAACGCCAAAAAAGGGCCGGACGTCGCCGTCCGGCCATAAGGGAACCTCTCCCCAGGAGAATCATGAGAGGTTGGAGGACAACACCAGAATGAGACCGCTGGTCCGGCGAACCGGGCCAACGCCATGAAGCGTCCACACGCGTCAAAATTGACCGTCAAACGCATGGACGACGGCGCGAGTACGGCGCGCCGCAGCCACGGTCGGCCCCCCGTCTCAAAGAGGCCGTCCGGGTTCAAAACGCTCCGCCGCTTAGAAAGCGAGATCGGTGCGGGCGATGAAGATGTTGCCCTTGTCGTTGGCGCCAGCGACGTCAGACGTGATCTTGAAATGGTTGAATTCCGGCCCGACCGAGAAGCCGGGGGCGATGACGTAACGGGCGCCCAGCGTGATGAGTTCGGTCTTGGCCTTGCCCGCCGCCGTCAGGCTGCCCGCGTCCTGGGCGTCGAGGTAAGCCGCGCCGATCGTGGTCGCGCCGAAGGTGTATTGCGCGCCGACGGTCCAGACGCTCTGCTTCTCGCGGCTGGTCGCCGTGGCGAGGCTGGAACGCTTGACGTAGCCGCTGTCGCCCGACCAGGCGTAGCTGCCCGCCACCTTCAAGCCACCATAGCCGACCGACAGACCGGCCATGGTCGAGGACAGATCCTCGTAGGTCGCCGTCGTGGTCGAGGAGTTCTTCGACTTGCCGCCCGAATAATAGAGGCTGGCGCCCAGCGTCACGTCGCCGAAGGCCCCGGCGTAGTTGCCGCCCACTTCATAGATGTCGCGGTAGGCGCCCGTGATGTTGCCGTTCGGGGCGGCGGTCTTCAGACGGTTGATGTCGGTGTTCACGCTGTCGGAGTTCGGCTGATAGGTCACGCCGAACTGGAAGCCGGAGAATTTCGGCGTCAGATAGGTGAGGCGGGTCGAGCTGTTGCCGGAAATCAGCGTGCGCAGATTGCCGGTGGTGCCGGGCGAGGACGTGTTGCCGAAATAGGCCGGGAAGGAGCCGTCGACGCCGCCGGTGCCCCAATCGGACGGGGCGATGATGGCGTATTCGTCGGACAGGCCGTTCTGCATGCCGGCGCTGACGGTGCCGAAGCTGCCGTTGGCGAAGATGTAGGCGCGGTCGGCGACGGTGGCGCGGTTGGCGTTCGGCGTGTCGGTGCCGAAACGGATGCGGGCGCCATATTCCAGACCGTTGTCGGCCTTGGCGATCGGGGTGACGACCAGACGCAGACGGTTGCGGAAATCGGTGGAGCGCAGACCGGCGTCGCGGTCCTGGCCGACGAAACCGGCTTCAAAATAGGCGTCGCCGCCGACGGTGATGTCGAACTTCGACTTGGATTGCGCCATGGCCGAACCGGACGCAAGCGCGACCGTGGCCGCGCCGAGCAGCAGTGCAAAACGTGACATTGGCATTGTCCTCCAGACTTGACGGATAGGCAGCCCCGTCCGCCGCCGCCCGTCCGCAACCGCATTGTCCGCAGTCGATGGGGCCGCTGGCGTTCATCGTTGCGATGAAGCGGGGGCGGGGCATGGCCCGTGGGAAAAGGCCGAACCGGCGACGCCGATCCAGCCCGTGGCGGAAACGCGCGACGGCGCGCGCCCCGTCCGTGGCCCGCCCGTCCCGGCGTTTGACGATTGCCGGGAAGGGCGGAAAACCGGCGTGGTGGGCGGCGTTACTTCGCCAGATCGACGGCTTCGGCCAGCTTCTTGACCGCGTCCTGCGAGGTCATGGAGGAGTTGAAATGCGAGGTCACAACGTCCAGGAACGCGCCGCGCACGGCGCCGGGAACCGCCATCTCGTGGGCCATCGACGGCACCAGACCGTTGGCGGCGACCGCCGACTTCAGATCGTCCATCGACTTGACGGCGCAGTCGTCGAACTTGTCGCGCGCCATGTCCTGGCGGGCCGGGATCGACCCCTTCAGCAGGTTGAAGGTTTCCTGGAACTTCTGACCAAGGATCAGCTTGGCCAGCAGGGCCTGACCGGCGCTGCGGTCGGCGTTGCCCGACTTGAACATCACGAAGCTGTCGGAATTGACGATGTAGCCCGCCTGACCCGGCATTTGGGCGCAGACGAAATCCTTGCCCGACACCTTGCCTGCGGCCAGCAGCTCGCCCTTGGCCCAATCGCCCATGATCTGCATGCCCGCCTGACCGTTCATCAGCAGGGCGGCGGCGCGGTTCCACTCACGACCGGGGAAACCGTCGTCGATGAAGCCGCGCAGCTTGCGCATCTGGTCGAACACCTTGATCATGGTGTCGCCGGTCAGCGCCTTCTTGTCCTGCTCGACCAACGCCTTGCGGTAGAAGTCGGGACCGCCGAGGCCCAGCACGACGTTTTCAAACAAGGTGGCGTCCTGCCAGGGCTGGCCGCCATGGGCCAACGGGATGATTCCCGCCGCCTTCAGCTTGCCCGCCACCGCGTTGAACTCGTCCCAGGTCTTCGGCGCGGAGACGCCGACCTTGGCGAACACCTGCGGGTTGATCCACAGCCAGTTGACGCGGTGGATGTTGACCGGAACGGCGACGAAATGGCCCTTGTATTTGACGACGTCGAGGATCAACGGCGGCAGGATCTTTTCCCAGCCCTCGGCCTTGGCGACGTCGTCGAGGTTGGCCAGCTTGTCCTGCGCCGCCCAATCCTTGATGTTCGGCCCCTTGAGCTGCACGGCGTTCGGCGGATCGCCCGCCAGCACGCGGGAGCGCAGAACGGTGCTGGCCGCGTCGCCGCCGCCGCCCGCCACCGGGGCGTCCATCCACTTGCCGCCCGCCGCCTCGAAATCCTGGCGCAGGGCGCCGGCGGCCTTGGATTCGCCGCCGGAGGTCCAGTAATGCAGAACCTCGACGGTCGGCTCGGCCTTGGCCGGAGCGCTCAACAGGCCACAGGCCAGCACGGTGGCCAGCGCGGTCATCGCAACATGCGGCGTACGCAGAAAGCGCATTTTGGACGTTCCCCCTAGACGTTGTTCATTGGAGTGCGCCATCGCGGCGTGGTGATCGGCGATGGGGCCGACCGCCGGGCGGCGCTTGAGGGGAACTCTAATCGCTGGGCCGTTCGATGCACGGACAATTTGGTAACAATGCCTTTTCACCAAAGCGCCGTTGTTACACAGCCGTTACAAACCCGCCCGCGCGGTTGAACCGGCAAACGTCCTATGATCGCCCTCGCGGATGATCCGCCAGACGCGCTAGACTGACGGCGTTGTTGATCGGGATTGAGGACAGACCGAAGACCATGGAACGCGCCCGCCACCTGTTGATCGTGGACGACGACCCGGAGATCCGCGACATGCTCTATGACTTCATGGTCAAGAGCGGCTTTCGCGTGTCCACCGCCGGAGACGGGCGGGAGATGGCGAAGGTGCTGGCGCAATGGCCGGTCGATCTCATCATCCTGGATCTGATGCTGCCGGGCGAGGACGGCACCAGCCTGTGCCGGTCCTTGCGGGCCAAATCCGCCACCCCGGTCATCATGCTGACCGCCATGGGCGGCGAGGTGGACCGCATCGTCGGGCTGGAGGTCGGGGCCGACGATTACATCATGAAGCCCTTCAGCCCGCGCGAATTGCTGGCCCGCATCCGGGCGATCCTGCGCCGCTGCGGCAGCGTCGAACCGCCCAAGGAGCGCCCGCGCGTGCTGGGCTTCGCCGGATGGTCGCTCGACCAGGGGCGGCGGGAGCTGCGGACGCCCGACAATGTGGTGGTTCACCTTAGCCACGGCGAATACGCCTTGCTCTCCACCCTGCTGGGGCGGGCGCAACAGGTGGTGGAGCGCACGGAGCTGCTGGAAAAGCATCGCGGCGACACCTCGATTCCCTTTGACCGCAGCATCGACATCCAGGTCAGCCGCCTGCGCCGAAAGCTGGAAGAGGGGCCGAGCGGCCAAGCGCTCATCAAGACGGTGCGCGGCATCGGCTATCAATTCACCGCGACGGTCGCCGATCTGGGCGAATCCGGCGCGGCGGTCGCCCGCCATGCCGGTTGATGGCGGCTGATGGCGGCGGCTGATGACGTTTGAGCGGCCCGTGATCGCCGCCTTGCGCGACCGTCTCCGGTCGGCGCGGCTGCGCCACCGCATCCTGCTGGCCTTCGGCGTTCTGCTGCTGCTGACCCATGGCGCGGCGCTGCTGGCCAATCGGATTTTGGACGACCGCGCGCATGAGCTGCTGACCGCCCATCGCCTCGGCCCCGCCATGGCGGCGGCGGTGGAGGCGGCGGAGCGCGCGGTGTTGGACGGCGTTCCCCCCGGTCCGGCGCTGGCGCTGACCGATCTGTCGGATCTAACCGTCGGTTGGCAGCCGCCCGGCACGCCGACCCCGCCGCCCCAGTGGAAGCTCGACATCGTGCCGCTGGCCCCGCGAATCATCTTCGTGGCGGGGGAGCGGGCGATGCCGCCGCCGCGCCCGGCCCCGACGCCAACCCTCGCCATGGCCCTGTCCACGGTTGCCGAAGACGCGGCGGCGCAGTTGCGCGACGCGCGGGTTTACGCGCAACTCAGCGACGGCGGTTGGCTGGAATTTTCCAGCGCGCGCTATTGGCGGGCGCGCGCCACCCCCTTTGGCCTGCTGCTGGGCGGGGTGGGGGCGGTTGGGCTGGCGGTGGCGCTGCTGCTGTGGCTGACCGGACGTTTGGTCCGCCCGCTGGAGGCGATGGCCGAGCAGGCGATCCGCCCCGACGACCGCCTGCACCCGCGCCCCCTGCCGGACGATGGGCCGGAGGAGGTCGCCGCCATCGCCCGCGCCTTCAACCGCACGCGCGGCGTGCTGCGCGACATGATGGAGGGGCGCACCCATCTGCTGGCGGCGATCAGCCACGATTTGCGCACCCCGGCCACCCGCCTGCGCCTGCGCGCCGAATATGTCGAGGACGAGGCGTTGCGGGCCAAGATGATGGCCGACATCGACGAAATGGCGGCGATGGTCACGGCGACGCTGGAGTTTCTCAGCGACGACGTGCTGCGCGAGGATGTCGAGGTCGTCGCCTTCGCCAGCCTGCTGCAAAGCCTGTGCGACGATTACGCCGACACCGGATCGCCGGTGATCTACCAGGAGCCGCCGCCGCTGCAATTCACCGCCGTGCGCACCATCTTCGGCGGCGGCGGCCCCAGCCCCGACCGTTTCGACCAGCCGCGCCCGCTGCGCCTGTCCGGCCGCCCGGCCAGCCTGCGCCGCGCCTTCGCCAACCTGATCGACAACGCCCTGAAATACGGCGAGTGCGCCTTCGTGTCGGTGGACGCCGACAGCGCCGAAATCACCGTGGACGTCTGCGACGAGGGGCCGGGCGTCCCCGAAGCCGAATTGCTCAACGTGTTCAAGCCCTTCGTCCGGTTGGAAGGGTCGCGCAACCGCAGAACCGGAGGCAGCGGCCTGGGCCTGTCCATCGTCAAGTCGATCATCGAGGCCCACCAGGGCCGCATCGAGCTGTCCAACCGCGCCGATGGCGGCCTGCGGGTGCGGGTGACGCTGCCCCGGATGCTGTGAGCGTCAGGCGGGTCCGCCCCGCCCTTCCAGCAAATCGCGCTCGCCGCCCAACGCCACCGCCATGAAGTCCAGAAAGGCGCGGACCCGGCCCATCATTCGCAGGTCGCGGTGGGTCAGCAGCCATATTTTGATGTCAGTGTCCTCCATCGGCGGGCCGACCCGGCGCAGATCCGGCATCCGGTCGGCCAGAGCGCAGGGCAGCAGGCCAAAACCCAGCCCCGCGCGCACCGCCTCGACCAGCGCCGCCACCGAATTGACCCGGTAGACGACGCGGTCCGCCGTGACCGTTCCTTTCATCCAGCGGGCCATGCTGGTGTGGTCGAAACTCTCGTCCACGCCAGCCCAGTCAGCCTCCCCAAGGGTGGCGCCGCCGTGACGTTCGGCGACCGGAAGGGCGGCGTAGGGGGCGAAGGCCAAGCCCGACAGCGCGCGGCCAACCAGCGTGTCGGGCGGTTGGCCAATCAGGCGGATGGCGATGTCCGCCTCCCGCCGGGTCAGGCTCAGCGAGGCCTCGGCGATGGTCACATCGACCCGGATCCCCGGATAACGCTCGCGGAACGCCGCCAGATGCCGGGGCAGGACGTGCATGGCGATGATGTCCACCGTGGTGACGCGCAGCGTGCCGTCGATCTGGGCGTCGCGCCCCGACAAACGCAGGCTGGCCGCCGCCAGCGTTTCTTCCATCGCCAACGCGGTGCGGTGCAGATCCTCCCCCGCCGCCGTCAGGACGTAGCCGCGCGGCAGCTTGTCGAACAGGCGGACGCCCATGGCGCTTTCCAGGGCGGCGATGCGGCGCAGCACGGTCGAATGGTTGACCCCCAGCAGCCGGGCCGCCGCCGACAGCGACCCTTGCCGGGCCACCGACAGGAAATAGCGGACGTCGTCCCAATCATTCTGTGCATTCATGCAGATACCATATGCGCCAAAACTGAATTCCCGCTTATTTTCGCACAGTGTAGCGTCTGTGGGAATAACGGAGCGCACAGCGGCGTCTCAGCACGACGCGACTGCGTTTCACGATCACGACCCATGGTTCCGTCATGTCCGATTTGATGAGCGATCCCTTTGTGCAATCCAGCGTGCTGCCGCTGCTGCTCGGCCTGCTGGCGGTCGGCGCGCTGCGCCTGATCGGCGGACGGGTCGGGCGGCTGTGGGCCAGCGGCGGAATCGCCCTGGCCTTTCTGGCGCTGTTCATCCTGGTGATCGGTCTTCCCGCCTTTCCGCCGCCGTCGAGCATGGGCAAGCTGTTCTGGTCGGTCGCCGCCGGTCTGCTGCTGGGGCTGGCCGCCGACGCGCTGAGTCTGCGGGGCCGCGCCGCCTCCGCGCTGGTTGGTGGTTGGTTGCTTCTGGCCTTGGTCTGGATCGCCTGGCCCGGCCTGGATTCGACCCGCGCCTTCGTCACGCTGGCGGTGTTGGCGGCGGTCGGGCTGTGGGCGTCCTTCGCCGACTCCCTGTCGGGGGCGGACAAGACCACCGCGCCCGCCGCCGTTCTGCTGGCCTTGGCCCTGTCGGTCGGCGTCACCGCGCTGATCGGCTCCTCCGCCTCCATCGCGCAATTGGGACTGGCGCTGACCGCCGCGACCGGCGGGTTCCTGCTGTGGAACTGGCCGACGGAGCGTCACGTCTGGGGCGTGTCGGGCCGCGTGGCGTTGGTCCTGCCGTTGCTGATCGCCGCCGTCCTGACCCTGTTCACCCAGGCCGAATCGGCCACGCTGCTGCTCGCGCTGCCCGCCCTGGCGGCGGAAAGCCTGCGCCGCCGCTTGCCCATTGGCGAGGGCCGTTTCGCCCCGGCCCTGGCGACGGTCGTCGTCACCATCCTGGCGGTGATCCCGGCGCTGGTCGCCATCGCCGCCGCCTATCTGCTGAGCGGGGGCGAGGCGTCGCCTTACTGACCCGTTCCCTCCGCGTTCAATGCGTCTCTGAATATCCCGCCATCCTCAACCACTCATGATTTGGAAAGCCTGACTCCATGAAAAAGTTCGTTTCCGCCGCCGTCCTGTTCGCCGCCCTGACCAGCGCCCCGGCCTTCGCCGCCCCGGTCGCCTACAAGGTCGATCCCGGCCATCTCAGCGTCGCCTTCATCGTCAACCATCTGGGTTTCTCCAACCTGATTGGCCGTTTCAACACGGCCTCGGGCGACGTCAGCTTTGACAAGGACGCCGTGGACAAGAGCAGCGTGTCGATGACCATCGACGCCGCCAGCGTTGACACCAACCACGCCAAGCGCGACGAGCATCTGCGCTCGCCCGACTTCTTCAACGTGAAGGAGTTCCCCAAGCTGACCTTCAAGAGCACGAAGATCGTCAAGACGGGCGAGAAGACCGGCACGCTGACCGGCGATTTCACCATGCTGGGCGTGACCAAGCCGGTGACGCTGACCGTCACCTTCAACAAGGAGGGCGTCAGCCCGGCCACGAAGCTGGAGACCGTCGGCTTCTCGGCGCGCGGCACGCTGAAGCGCACCGATTTCGGCATGAAGTACGGCGCGCCCTACATCAGCGACGACATCGAACTGTTGGTCGAAGCCGAAGCCACCAAGTAAATTTTGCACACGATATGAGGCGCGGCGGCCTTCGTCGCCGCGCCTTTTCTTTTTGCGGAGACAGGGCATGCCGGAACTGGTCAACGGGGTGTGGGTCAAGGGCGACGTCGCCGCCAGCGAGATCAAGAACGGCGCCTTTCACCGGGAGCCGACCCGCTTTCGCGGCTGGATCACCCCGACGGGCGAACCGGACGAGCGAGGCGAGGCGGCGCGTCCGGCCCAACCTGGGCGCTATCACCTCTATGTCTCCTATCTCTGCCCGTGGGCCTCGCGCACCCTGATCGTCCGCGCGCTGAAGGGGTTGGACGACATCGTCGGCGTCTCGGTGTCCAGCCCGGTGCTGGGCGAGGATGGTTGGACCTACCCGACCGACGAGGACGCCGGGCCAGCCCTGCCGCGTTTCCGCCATCAGCACCAGCTCTACACCACCAGCGATCCGACCTACAGCGGCAAGGTTTCGGTGCCGGTCCTGTGGGATCGCCAGGACGGACGCATCGTCAACAACGAATCCGCCGACATCATCCGCATCCTGAACAGCGCCTTTGACGGGCTGACCGGCAACCGGCTGGATCTGTACCCTGTGGCCCTGCGCGCCGAGATCGATTCCTGGAACGGGCTGATTTACGAGACCGTCAACAACGGCGTCTACCGCTGCGGCTTCGCCAAGACGCAGAGCAGCTACGACGACGCCTTCGACGCGCT
This sequence comes from Azospirillum cavernae, assembly GCF_003590795.1. GTDB lineage: Bacteria > Pseudomonadota > Alphaproteobacteria > Azospirillales > Azospirillaceae > Azospirillum > Azospirillum cavernae. Next base: position 166,743 of record NZ_QYUL01000002.1, on the reverse strand, counting down.
GTTCGCCACGCTCGCCCGGCTGGAGGATCATCTGTCGCGCAACCGCTATCTGGTCGGCGAATGGCTGACGGAAGCGGATTGGCGGCTGTTCGTCACGTTGGTCCGTTTCGACGCCGCCTATCACGGCGCCTTCAAATGCAACCTCCACCGCATCGCCGATTGCCCGAACCTGTCGGGCTATCTGCGCGAGTTGCACCAATGGCCGGGCGTCGCCGACACGGTGAAGATCGCCGACATCAAGGCCGGTTATTACTCCATCGCCACGGTCAACCCGACCGGCATCGTGCCCAAGGGGCCAATCCTGGATTTCACCAGCCCGCACGGGCGCGACCATTTGCCCGGTCAAGGGATCCTCACGCGCGGGTGACGGCGGGAGTGGCGGCGTTTCCGCCATAGCCACGGCTTTCCCTTTTCCCCTATTCTGGCGTCCCGCCCACCTCAAGCGCCCCGTCGCCAAGGTCCAAGGACGCCGCCATGGCCACCGTCGCCGAAGCCCTTGCCGTCGCTGCCGACCATCACCAGTCCGGGCGCTTGGCGGAGGCGGAAACCCTCTACCGGCGGATCCTCGACATCGACCCGGACAACGCCGGGGCGCTGCATCTGTTCGGCGTGCTCGCGGCGCAGTGCGGGGCCTTCGCCATGGCGGTCGAACTGATCGGGCGGGCCATCGGCCAGAATCCCGGCGTCGCCGAGTACCACCGCCACCACGCCATGGCGCTCGACCGGCTGGGGAACACGCAGGACGCGGCGGACGCCTACGGTCGCGCCGCCGATCTCGCCCCCGACCACGCCGACAGCCAATTCAACCACGGCGTTCTGCTCGACCGGCTGGGCCAACGGGCGGCAGCGGCGGCGGCCTTCGGGCGGGCGCTGGACGCCAACCCGCGCCACGCGGCGGCGGCCAACAACCGGGGCCTCGCCCTGCGCGCGTTGGGCCGGACGGAGGAGGCCGCCGACAGCTTCGCGCAAGCCGGGCGGGCCGATCCCGGATTCGGCGCGGCGTGGTATCATCAGGCCTTGGCGCTCGCCGCGCTGGGCCGTCTGGACGACAGCGCCGAGGCGCTGCGCCGGGCGGTCGTCGCCGACCCGTCCCTGGTCGGCGCCCATGTCAATCTCGGCAACCGTCTGCCGGAGACCAGCGACGCCGGGCTGCGCCATTACCAGCACGCCCTCGCCCTCGACCCCCGGCAGGCTGGGGCGTGGCGCGGTCTGGCCCAACAACGCCATACGCGCGGCGAGCAGGCAGAGGCCGCCGCCGCCTTCGCCGAGGCCATCCGTCTGGGCGGCGGCGAACCCATCCTGTGGAACGCGCTGGGCACCTGCCGTTTGGCGGCGGGCGACGGCGCGGGCGCCGCGCGGGCCTTCACCCAATGGACCGTCAGCGCGCCCGACGACGCCGAGGCGCAGTTCGCCCTGGCGGTGGCGAGCGCAAAACGCGATCCGTCGCTCGCCGAACGGGCCTATTGCCGCACCACCCGTCTGGCGTGGCGCGACCATCGCCCTTGGGTCAATCTGGCGCTGCTGCGTCTGGCCAACCAGCGCCCGGCGGAGGCGTTGGCGCCGCTGCGGGTGGTGGTGGCGCTGCGCCCGGATCTGGCGGAACCCTATTTCAACCTCGGCCACACGCTGCGCAGCTTGGAGCGGGCGGGGGAGGGGGTGGAGTCGTACCGCCGAGCCTTGCAATTGACGCCCGACGACGTCGGCGCGGCCTTCAACCGGGCGCTGGATTTGCAGGAGCTTGGCCGGATCGACGCGGCGGCGGCGGGCTATCGCCACACGTTGGCGCTCGACCCCACCCATCTCGACGCGCTGTGCAACCTCGCCAGCGTCGTCCGGGCCACGGCCCGTTACGCCGAAGCGACGGCGGGCTATCGCCGGGCGCAAATCCTTCAGCCCGACAGCGTCGCCGCCCACCGCAATCTTCTCTCCTCCATCCTCTATGATCCGGGATGGACGGAGGCCATGCGCTTTGCCGAGCATCGCCGTTTCGAGCGTCTGCACGCTTTGCCGCTCCCCCCGCTGGCCAATCCCTTCGCCAACAGCCGGGAGCCGAACCACCGTTTGCGGGTCGGCTATCTGTCCGCCGATTTCCGCAACCACCCGGTGGCCCGCAATCTGGAGCCGGTGCTGGCCAACCACGATCACCAGCGGTTTGAGATCACCGCCTACGCCCATGTCGCCCGTCCCGACGACGTGACCGAACGCTTCCGGGGCATGATGGATTGCTGGCGCGACGTCGGCGCCTTGAGCGACGCCGAGGTGGCGGAGCGCATCCGCGCCGACGCCATCGACCTGCTGGTGATCGTCGCCGGGCGTTTCGACGCCAACCGCCCGCTGGTCGCCGCCCATCGTGCGGCCCCGGTGCAAATCAGCCTGTATGACGGGGCGACCAGCGGCCTGTCGGCGATGGACTATATCCTCACCGACCGGGTGATGACGCCGCGCGGGCGCTGGGCGGGCGAGGACGCCGAGCGTTTCGCCGAACGCCCGGTTCGCCTGCCGACCCTGTTCGCCTATTCCCCGATCACCGACGCGCCTACGCCGGTTCCGCCGCCATTGCTGACACGGGGATTCGTCACCTTCGGCAGCTTCAACAACCCGGCCAAACAATCGGACGAGGTTTTGGCGCTGTGGGGGCGGCTGTTGCGGGCGGTTCCCGGTTCGCGCCTGGTGCTGAAATACAAAAACCTCTACGCCGCGCCGGACTTGGCCGAGCGCGCCCGCCGGGTGGTCGCGGAGCAAGGCGTCGATCCCGCCCGTGTGCTGACCCCCGGCGCCTTGCAGGACCGCCAGCATCATTTGGCGCTCTATCACGGAATCGACGTCGCCCTCGACCCCTTCCCCTTCTGCGGCGCGACCACCAGCTTTGAAGCCTTGTGGATGGGGGTTCCGGTGGTGACGCTGCCGGGCGGCAACATGATGAGCCGCTGGTCGGCCTCGCTCCTCTCCGCCGTGGGTCTGCCGTCGCTGATCGCCGAGAGCGCCGACGCCTATGTCGGAATCGCCGCCGCTCTGGCCGCCGACCCGGCGCGGTTGAGCGCCCTGCGCGCGGGCCTGCGCGCCCGCGTCGCCGCCGCGCCTTTCCTGAACGGCCCGCATAAGGCCCGGCAGATGGAACGGGTGTACCGGGCGCTGTGGCGGCGGTGGAGCCAAACAGCGTGAACACCGCTTTGACGCGAGTGGCTGACGCTTTGTTGTCGTGCTACTGTCGCGGCTGGTGAGCACACGGATGTTGGAGCCTTTCGTCTGGGACGGCTCTCCACGGCGTGCGCTGTAATCCGGGTGAAGGGGTTGCTGATGACTGGGAAAAAATCCAACGCTTTCGCTCGGCCCGCGACGCCCGCTCGTCCATCTGCGTTGCAACCGCCGCCCACCCGCTTCGGCGCGCCCCCCGTTCAGGCGAAAGCGGGGAAACCAACCGGCTTGGCGCCAGTTCCTCCCCCTTCGCCCGCCCGCTTCGCGGCCCCGACCATCCAAGCAAAACCCAGCGCTCCCAAGCCGCCCGCCCGTCAGAGCGCGGCGGCGGCGCCAATCATCCCGCCGCGCGTTGGCGTTGCCCCCACGCTTCAGGCAAAAGCCAATCACCCGCCCCGCCCAGTTTCCACCGCGCCCTTGCCACCCACCCGCTTTGCCGCTTCGTCCGTCACGTCAAAGCCCGTCGGGTTTCCGCCCCGTTCACCTGTTGGCTCACCCGTTGTGCAGGCCAAGGCCGACGGTCGTCCAGCCAAACCCACCTTTCTTCCGCCACCAAGTGCGGGAAGGCCACAAACCATTCAAAAAATGCAGAGCTTGCCGATCTACAGCCTGAAGAAAACAGAACCGGAGTTTAATCAGCTTTACCGCAATCTTGACACTAAGGAAGCGCAATATTATCAGAATTTCGCCCTCGAAATTCATCAGGAAATCGTAAAGACAAACTCTGGAGCAATGAGTAAAACAAGCCCGTCCGCATTTTCAAAAAATATCCAAGATAGGCTTTGGCAAGTTTTGGAAAATCATCGGGGCATGCATGTCGCCTCTGTTCCCGCTCTGGAAACGGGGTGGAGTGATGTGGTGAAAGGTTACAGCGGGTCGAAAAAAAATGCGGCGCTTTACTCGCATGTTAGAAGCTCGTCAACCTTTAGGGGCGCTCTAGAGGACAGCACAGTGCCATTTGATGATGATATGTACGCTCGACCATATCCCGAGGTTCACCATCTCATCTACAAATCCATTGAGCCAACCTACGCCTATCATCCCTGGAATTTGATGGTGGCGACCCGTGGTGGCACTGATGGGCATGGAAATGCGGTGTTCGGTCAGCACGAAGCGCTTTGGCACACAATCAGCGCCGCTGAGATGCACACGACGCCTGCTGGCGGAAGTTCAATTTATGACACGATGGTTCCAGCGGTCGGGGAAGTTGTCAAGTCATGGGCGGGTCAAACCACATCGCTCTACCCAAGCCAACAACCTGTGCCGTTTTGGTTTAGCGGCACAAGCCTGAACACCGATTATTCAGCGACCCAGCATTACTCAATCGGCAGCACCAAAACGACGTGTGATTACTTCCTTGTAAGTCAGGGGCGAAATTGTCTGCTCAAACCGCAAACGGGCAGCACGCGCTGCGCCAAGCACATTCATTCCCCCTGATGCCCATCAGTCTGCAAAAACTTGATCCTTCACCGCGCCGATCAGGAACTCCTTGTTCCCCTCCGGCCCGGTGATCGGGCTTTCGGTGATGTCCAGCGCGCGCCAGCCGTCCAGACCGTCCAGCCACGCTCGGATGCGGTCGCAGACCTCTTGATGGAGTTCGGGTTCGCGGACCACGCCGCCTTTGCCGACGCGGCCCTTGCCGACCTCGAATTGCGGTTTGATGAGGGCGACCAGACGACCGCCGGGAACCACCAGGGCCAGCGCCGCCGGGAGAACCACCTCCAGCCCGATGAAGCTGGCGTCGCACACCACCAGATCGACCGGATCGGGGATCTCGGCGCTGGTCAGACGCCGCGCGTTGGTTTTTTCCAGCACCACGACGCGGGGATCGGTGCGGAGCTTCCAGGCCAATTGCCCATGGCCGACATCGACGGCGAAGACCTTGGCGGCCCCGCGCGTCAGCAGCACGTCGGTGAAACCGCCGGTGGACGCGCCGACGTCCACAGCGGTTAGCCCGGTCGGGTCGATGGCGAAGACGTCCAGCCCCTTGACCAGCTTCAGCCCGCCGCGCGACACCCAGGGGTGATCCTGCCCTTTCAGCGCCAGCGGCGCGTCTTCGGCCAGCAGGTCGCCCGCCTTGTCGATGCGCTTGGTGTCGGAATAGACCAGCCCGGCGAGAATCAGCGCCTGCGCCTTGGCCCGGCTGTCCACCAACCCGCGCTCCACCAGCGCCACATCGGCCCGCAGCTTCGCCATCTTACGCTCGCGCCGCCGCGTTTTCGAGGCCCAGCGCTTGCACGGCGGTCGCCACGATGTGGCGCGCGGTCAGGCCCGCCGCCTCATACTGCTTGGCGGGCGAATCATGGTCGAGATAGAGGTCGGGCAGCACCATCGGGCGGATCTTCAAACCGCGATCCAACAGGCCGGACGTCGCCAGAAACTGCAACACGAAGCTGCCGAATCCGCCGACCGAGCCTTCCTCGATGGTGATGAGCACCTCATGCTCGCAGGCCAGACGGCGGACCAGATCCTCGTCCAGCGGCTTGGCGAAACGGGCGTCGGCCAGCGTGGTGGACAGGCCGCGCGCGGCCAATTCCGCCGCCGCCTTGCGGGCCTCGGCCAGACGTCCGCCATAGCTGAGGATGGCGACCTTGCTTCCCTCTTGCAGGATGCGGCCCTTGCCGAGCGGCAGCACGGACCCGCGTTCCGGCATCTCCAGCCCCACGCCTTCGCCGCGCGGGTAGCGCAGGGCCGACGCGCGGTCGTCGATGGCGGCTTGGGTAGCAACCATGTGCATCAGATCGACCTCGTCCGCCGCCGCCATCAGCACGATGTCGGGCAGGCAGCCGAGATAGGCGACGTCAAAGGCCCCGGCGTGCGTCGCCCCATCCGACCCCACCAACCCGGCGCGGTCGAGCGCGAAGCGCACCGGCAGATGCTGCAACACCACGTCGTGGATCACTTGATCGTAGGCGCGTTGCAGAAAGGTGGAGTAGATGGCGCAAAAGGGCTTGAACCCCTCCGTCGCCATTCCGGCGGCGAAGGTCACGGCGTGTTGTTCGGCGATGCCGACGTCGAAACAGCGGTCCGGGAAGCGCTCGGCGAACAGATCCAGCCCGGTGCCTGAGGGCATCGCCGCGTTGATGGCGACGATGCTGGGATCGGCTTCGGCCTCTTTGATGAGCGATTGGGCGAAGACGCGGGTGAAGGTCGGGGCGTTGGATTTTGGTTTGGCCTGCGCGCCGGTGACGACGTCGAACTTGGCCACCGCGTGCAGCTTGTCCGCCGAGGCTTCCGCCGGGCCGTAGCCCTTGCCCTTTTTGGTGACGACGTGGATCAGCACCGGCTTGCCGTCGTCGGCGTCCCGCACATTCTGCAAAACCGGCAGCAGATGGTCCAGATTGTGACCGTCGATCGGGCCGATGTAATAGAATCCCAGCTCCTCGAACAGCGTGCCGCCCGTGACCATGCCGCGCGCGTATTCCTCCGCCCGGCGGGCGACGTTGCGCAGCGGGCGCGGCAACTGATCGGCGATCTCCTTGGCGAGATGGCGCAGGCTGAGATAGGGCTTGGACGAAATCAGGCGCGACAGATAGGCGCTCATTGCGCCGACCGGCGGGGCGATGGACATGTCGTTGTCGTTCAGCACCACGATCAAGCGCGATTTGGTCGAGGCGGCGTTGTTCATCGCCTCATAGGCCATGCCCGCGCTCATCGCGCCGTCGCCGATCACGGCGATGACGTTGCGCCGCTCCCCCTTCATGACGCTGGCCACCGCCATGCCCAACCCGGCGGAGATGGAGGTGGAGCTGTGACCGGCCCCGAACGGGTCGTATTCGCTTTCGGTCCGCTTGGTGAAGCCGCTGAGGCCGTCGCCCATGCGCAGGGTGCGGATGCGGTCGCGCCGTCCGGTCAGGATCTTGTGCGGGTAGCATTGATGGCCGACGTCCCAGATCAACCGATCATAGGGCGTGTCGAACACGTAATGCAGGGCGGCGGTCAACTCAACCACGCCCAGCCCGGCCCCCAGATGGCCGCCCGTCACCGACACGGCGGCGATGGTTTCGGTGCGCAATTCGTCAGCGAATTGCCGAAGCTGTTCGGGCTTGAGCGTCCGCAGATGGGCCGGAGTCGGGCACAGGTCGAGCAGCGGGGTTTTGGTGACGGTCACGTCGGTTGTTCCTCCGCTCAGGCGCGCCGCGCGACGACGAATTCGGCGACCGCCTTCAACAGATGGGCGCGACCCTCGAAAATGTCCAAATGCGCCACGGCTTGCCCGGCCAGCATGTCGGCCTGGGCGCGGGCGCGGTCACGGCCCAGAATGGAGACGAAGGTCGCCTTCCCGGCCTCGGCGTCGCGCCCGACGCTTTTGCCGGTTTCCGCCTCGGTCCCCTCGACGTCCAACAGATCATCGACGATCTGGAAGGCCAACCCCAAATCATGGGCGTAGGCGCGCAGGGCGGCGCGTTGCGGCGGCGGCGCCTTGCCCAGAATTCCCCCGGCTTCGCAGGAAAAGGCGATCATCTCGCCGGTCTTCATGCGTTGCAGGCGGGTGGTGGTCCCCAGATCGAAGGCTTCGCGTTCGGCGATCAAATCCAGCATCTGGCCGCCAACCATGCCGTGACCGCCCGCCGCCTTGGCCAGCGCCGCGACCAACTGGCAGCGGATGTTGGGATCCTCATGCGTCGCGTGATCGGCCAACAGCTCGAACGCCAGGGTCAACAGGCCGTCGCCCGCCAGAATGGCGGTCGCCTCGTCAAACGCCTTGTGGCAGGTCGGCTTGCCGCGCCGCAGGTCGGAATCGTCCATCGCCGGAAGATCGTCGTGGATCAGCGAATAGCTGTGGACCATCTCCACCGCCGCCGCGACGCGCACGGCGCAATCGGGGTTGACGCCGAACAGATCGGCCGATTGCAGGACCAGAAAGGGCCGCAGCCGCTTGCCGCCATTCAGGCAGCCATAGCGCATGGCGTCGAACACCCGCGCCTCGGCCAGATCGGTGGAGGGCAGCAAACGACCGATGGTGTCTTCGACGGCCTGCGCGCAATCGGCCATCGCCTGTTTCAAAATGGTCTGCACGTCAGTCAATCCGGGCGGGTTCGGCGCCGATGGTTCCATCGGCGCTCACGGTGATGCGGTCGATCTTGGCCTGGGCGTCGCGCAGTTTGGCTTCGCAATGGCGTTTCAGGGCGGTGCCGCGCTCGTAGGACGAAATGGCGTCGTCGAGTTTGCCGCGCCCTTCTTCAAGCTGGCGGACGATCCGTTCCAACTCGGCCAGGGCATCCTCGAAGCTGAGGGCGGCGATGTCCGGCGGAACGGAGGCCGAAGACGGGGCGGAGGCGATCATCGAAGAAGAGGACATGGCTGAACCGTGGTGAACCTGCGTTGGCGAAGTTAGGCTCCCCCTTCGTCCGGCGCAAGACCCGTGGCGGTTCGCCGTCCTGTCCACAGGGCGCGGAGGGCCGCTTTGCGGGCGGCCTCACCCCGTCAGCAATACATCAACTCGCGCACATGGGCCGCGCTGGCCGAGGCCAAAGCGCGCAGGTTGTAGCCGCCTTCCAACACCGAAACGATGCGGGCGCCGCAATGGGTGCGGGCCAATTCGCCCAGCTTGCGGGTGGCCCAGACGAAATCATCGTCAATGAAGTGCAGCCCCGCCATCGGATCGCGCGAATGGGCGTCGAATCCCGCCGAGATGATGAGCAAATCCGGTTTGAAATGGTCGATGGCGGGCAAGACGATGTGGGTCATCGCGTGGCGGAATTCCGGCGATCCAGCCATGGCGGGCAGGGGAGCGTTGACGCAGTTGCCATATTCGCCCTTTTCACCCGCGTCGCCGGTGCCGGGATAGAGCGGCGACTGGTGGGTCGAGCAATAGAGCATGTCGGGATCGTGCTGGAAAATATCCTGGGTGCCGTTGCCATGGTGAACGTCGAAATCCATGACGGCGACCCGTTGCAAGCCATGGGCGGCCCGCGCGTGGAAGGCGCCGACGGCGGCGTTGTTGAACAGGCAGAAGCCCATCGGCTTTTCCCGTTCGGCGTGATGCCCTGGCGGGCGAACGGCGCAAAAGGCGTTGCGCGACTGGCCGGTCGCCACCGAATCCACCGCCGCGACCACCGCGCCCGCCGCGCGCAAGGCGGCCTCGCCCGAACCCGGCGACACCACGGTGTCGCCGTCGATGCCGACATGCTCGGTCGCCGGGATGGCGCTCATCACCCGATCAATGTGTGATTGCGGGTGAGCGCGCAAAAGCTGTTCCACCGTGGCGCGCGGCGCTTCCTGCCGTTCGAGCATGTGGAACTCCTCCGTTTCCAGCGCGGCGAGCACAGCGCGCAAGCGGTCGGAGCATTCCGGGTGGCCAAGACCAGTGTCGTGATCCAGGCAAGCCGCGTGGGTGAACAGGGTGGTGAACATGGCGGTTCGGTCGTTTTTCGTTGGCGTTCAGGACGTTTCCCAACACCATTCTTCCCGCATCGCTGATGAAAGTACAGGTGGAATGCAGGACGATTCGTCACATCCACAACCGGCGCCGATTCCCTTTCGGTTGGGGGTTCGCCGCTGGTTTCAAACGATCCGTTCGATTACGAAATGATAAACCCCATCCCGTTGCCCAGACGACCGCAGCGCGTTTCCGGTCGCCTCGCAAAAGGCCGGGAAATCCTTGACCGCGCCGGGATCGGTCGCCTCGACCGTCAGGGTGTCGCCAATGGCGATGGTCTTCAGCGCCTTGCGCGCGCGCAAGACCGGCAGCGGGCATTGCAAGCCCTTGGCGTCCAACGGGTAATCAGTCATACGGCAAGTTTAACGGAGGTGCCGCCCGCTGTCCACGCGGTCGGCCTGCCCCGTGGCGGGAAGCCTCCCTGCCGTCTGTCATATGCCGGATATCCACAAGTGGACAAAACCGCTCAAGCATGAATATGATTGAGTACGAAGTATTTTCTTGCTGGACGGCGTTCGCCGCCCGGACATAATCGTTCCGTGGACTGCTCAAGGCGACGACAGCCGATGAAAATTGAGGATTTGCAAGCCAACGCCCGGCGCGCCAGCGCGCTGTTGAAGGCTATGTGCAACGAACGCCGGTTGCTGATTCTCTGTTACCTGAGTCAGGGCGAGCGTTCGGTTGGTGAACTTGAGGATCTCGTGGGGTTGAGCCAGTCGGCCTTGTCGCAGCATCTGGCCCGGCTGCGCCGCGACAAGCTGGTGCGTACCCGCCGCAGCGCACAGAACATCTATTACTCCCTGAACGGGCACGAGGCGCAGACCATCATGGGCACGCTGCACAGCCTCTATTGCGAACCATCCGAAACGATCACGGACGACCACGACGCGACCGAGGCCCCGTCCAACCACGACCACGCCCCGGCTTGAGTCCCTTTTTTGGGGGTTGAGACGGCGATCAACGCCCCGATCAGTCCGCCCAACGCCCCGCCAACGCCGATCCGCCCAGAGCCAGCCATCCGGCGATGAGGGCCGTTCCGCCCAAGGGGGCCGTCATGGCGACCGGCAAGGCCACAGACAAAGCGTTGGCGTAAAGCGTTCCGCAGAACAGCAGCAGGCCGACGACGAACAGCCATCCGGCCAACCGCGCCAGCCCACGCGCCGCGCCGCTGGATCGCCCCACCAGAAGCACGACCGCCAACAGCGCCAGAGCGTGCCAAAGCTGGTATTCCCCGGCCATGCGAAACAACTCCTGCGCGTGCGGCTCCGCCGCCAGCCCATGGCGGGCGTAGGCTCCCGCGCCCACGGCGAAGGCCCCGTTGGCGCTTGCGAAGGCGATCCATCCACGATTGAGCGCTGTCATAAAAAATCCCGTTTCAGGCCTTTGCGGCCGGGCGGCGGCGTCCGCCGATTGGCTGTTGCGAACAGCGGCAAATGTTGGCCCGCAATTTGCTGAGAACAGCTCGCAAAGCCGATTTTGGCGCCGCCACTGTGCGACTCCAGGACCGGATCTGCAACCTGATTTGCATTTTGCCAAAGACCTGCCATGGACGGTGACATTTTGCATCACGGTGCTGCCAAAACCGGGGCCTTGTTCGACCCGGCCACGCTGCTGCGTCTGGCGTCGGCCACGGTCAAACCCGCCGCCGAATCGCGTGGCGTCACCCTGGATCTGGCGGTTCTGCCCGGCACGCCATCCGGTTTGGTGGGGGATGTCGGCGCGGTCGGATCGTTGGTGAACGCCTTGCTGTTCAGCGCCATCGACCACAGCCTGTCTTGCCCGCTGACGTTGCGCCTGTCCGTCCAGTCCGACAGTCCCGATCACGCAGCCTTGCGCATCGCGATGAGCGGGTGTTTCAGCGCGGTCGACGGCTTTGGCCTGGGAGTGGCGCGGCGGCTGGCGGCCGACCGGGGCGCGCGGTTGACCATCGAGCCGCTGCCTGGAAGCGGGCAGACCATTTTTCTGACCATGCCGATTGGACTGCCCACCCGGATGACCGACGCCGAACGGCTGATGAGTTGGGCGCGCACGCGGGGCGGTCGTTTGCTGGTGGTCGATGACAGCGCGACCAACCGGATGGTCACGGCGGGCCTGCTGTCCAAGGTCGGCTTTTCGGTGGAGTTGGCGACCGGCGGAGCGGAGGCGGTGCTCGCCGTCGCCAAATCGGCGGTTCCCCCCGAGGCTGTGTTGATGGACGTCGCCATGCCCGACGTGGACGGCATCGCCGCCACGGAAACCATCCGGTCCTTGACGGGCGACCGGGGCCGGATCCCGATCATCGCCGTCACCGCCAACGCCCAGCCCGAAGACCGCAGCCGTTGTCTGGCGGCGGGGATGAACGATTACGTCACCAAGCCGGTGCGGCGGGCCGACCTTCTGGCCGCTCTGGAACGCTGGCTGACCCCGCCCAGTTGAGCGGGGCCGCCGCCTAAGCAGGTTTTCCAAACTCCGCCCACATATGGGCGGGCTTGGAAAACCTGCAAAACAGAGAGTCCGCAGGTTTCTCCAGGCCGGGCCATGCGTGGCCCGATCTGGAGAAACCTGCTTAGCGGTCAGAAGGACGAGTTCGGCTCCAGCAGGAAAGCCGCTTCCTCCGGCGTCGAGTCCCGGCCCAGAATGGCGTTGCGGTGGGGAAAGCGCCCGAATCGTTCGATCACCGCCCGGTGCCGGTTGGCATAGTCAACGGTCACGGCGTCGCCCACCCGTTCGGTGAACAGCGCGACGGAGCGGTTCTGGCTGTCCATATCCTCGTGATGCTCCAACGGCAGATACAGGAAGATCCGCTCGTCCGTCGTGCATTCCAGATCAAAACCATTGGCCAGCGCGTGTTCGGCGACGGCGCGGGCCTTGGCGTCGGTGGCGAAGCTGCGCGGATCGCCCCGGAAGATGTTGCGCGGAACTTGATCGAGCAGGATGCACAGGGCCAGACAGCCGTCCACATCCTCCATCCAGGAATCACAATCGCCGCGCGCGGCGGCGGCGTGTGGTTCGCCCAGCGTGTCGGCGACCGCGCGGTCGAAACTGTCCGACTTGCGGAACCAATAGGGCTTCATCGCGTCGTCGAACCAAAAATCCACGATCTCGTCGATCAGACTGTCCACCATCGCCGTTCCTCGCTCTCAAGCCCGACAGACCCTGTTCCCCAAAACCAAACAGGGCGCCCGAAGGGGCGCCCTGTCCAGTCGAAAATCACACCAGCGAAACAGACCGCTTAGTGCAGCGTGCTCCACAGCTTGCGCTTGGACGCGTACATCAGACCGGCCAGCACGAGCAGGAACAGGATGACCTTGACGCCCATTTGCTTGCGCTCGTCAAGGTGCGGTTCCGCCACGAAGGTGAGGAAGGTCGACACGTCCTTGGCTTCCTGCTCCACCGTCGCCTTCGTGCCGTCGGCGTAGGTCACGCCGTCGGGTTGAAGGATGTTCGGCATGCCGACCTGATGGCCGGGGAACACCTTGTTGTAATTCATGCCCGGCATCAGGTTGACGCCAGCGGGCGCCGGATCCTCAAAGCCGGTCAGGAAGCTGTAGATGTAGTCTTCGCCGCCAACGCGAGCCTTGGCGATCAGCGACAGATCCGGCGGCAGCGCGCCGTTGTTCGCCGCGCGGGCCGCGTTGTCGTTGGGGAAGGGCGAGGGGAAGCGGTCGGCCGGCAGGCCGGGGCGCATGAACATCTCGCCCGCGTCGTTCGGACCGGCCTGGACTTCGTAACCGGCGGCCAGAGCCTTCAGCTCGTCATCCTTGAAGCCGATGCCCGCCAGCGTGCGGATCGGGACCAGACGCATCGAATGGCAGGCCGAGCAGACTTCCTTGTAAACCTGGAAGCCACGCTGCGCCGCCGCCTTGTCGATGGTGCCGAACACGCCGGAATGCGGCCAGTTCTGCTTGTCGAGATGAACGGCTTCCGACGCCTGCGCGGCCCCGGCGAGGCCGAGAGCCAGCGCCGCTGAGAGGATTGCAGTCTTCAACGCGCGCATCAGGCCTTCTCCATCGGCTTGGCGTGGGCACCGCCCTTCAAAACGGCTTCGCTGATGCTGTTGGGGAGCGGCAAAGGCCGTTCCAGCTTGCCCAACACCGGCAGCAAAACCAGGAAATGGAAGAAGTAGTAGAAGGTGCCGATCCGAGCGATCAGCAGCCACGACCCTTCAGCGGGCATGGCGCCGGCGTAGCCGAGCACCAGACCGTCGATGGCCAGGATCCAGAAGAACTGGCGGTAGATCGGACGGAACTTGCAGCTCCGCACCTTCGACGTGTCGAGCCACGGCAGAACCAGCAGCAGCGCGATGGAGCCGAACATGGCGATGACGCCGCCCAGCTTGTCGGGGATCGCGCGCAGGATGGCGTAGAAGGGCAGGAAGTACCATTCCGGCACGATGTGCGCGGGCGTCACCAACGGGTTCGCCGGGATGTAGTTGTCCGGGTGGCCCATGTAGTTCGGCATGAAGAACACGAACGCCGCGAACACGATGAAGAACACGACGACGGCGAAGCCGTCCTTCAGCGTGACGTACGGGTTGAACGGAACCGTGTCCTGCGGACCCTTCGGCTCAATGCCGAGCGGGTTGTTCGAGCCGCAGACATGCAGCGCCGCCGTGTGCAGGATCACCAGACCCAGCAGCACGAAGGGCAGCAGGAAATGCAGCGCGAAGAAGCGGTTCAGCGTCGGGTTGTCGACCGAGAAACCGCCCCACAGCAGCGTGACGATGGGGTCGCCCACGATCGGGAAGGCCGAGAACAGGTTCGTGATGACGGTCGCGCCCCAGAAGCTCATCTGGCCCCACGGCAGCACGTAGCCCATGAAGGCGGTGCCCATCATGACGAGGAAGATGATGACGCCCAGGATCCACAGAATCTCGCGCGGCGCCTTGTAGGAGCCGTAATAGAGACCACGGAACATGTGGATGTAGACGGCGATGAAGAACATCGACGCGCCATTCGCGTGGACGTAGCGCAGCAGCCAGCCGTAATTCACGTCGCGCATGATGCGCTCGACCGAATCAAAGGCCAGCGAGGTGTGCGAGGAATATTGCATCGCCAGGAACAGGCCGGTGGCGATCATCACCACCAGCATGATTCCGGCGATCGCGCCGAACGCCCACAGATAGTTGACGTTCCGGGGCATCGGGTAGTGGTTGTACTCGTGATCCAGCATCGTGAAGATCGGCAGACGGCTGTCGATCCAGTTCACGAGTGGATTCTTGAATTTCGAGGCTTGAGCCTGAGCCATTCTCGGGGTCTCCAGAACCTTGGTGCCGCTCAACCGAGCCGGATCTTGGTATCGCTCGTGAAAGCGTACGGCGGAAGGACGAGGTTGGCGGGGGCCGGACCCTTGCGGATGCGCCCAGCGGTGTCGTAGTGCGAACCGTGGCAAGGGCAGAACCAGCCATCGAAGTCGCCGCGCGGGTCGGTGACTTTCTGCCCCAGCGGGACGCAGCCCAGATGCGTGCAGATGCCGACGACGATCAGCCATTCCGGCTTCTTCACGCGGGATTCGTCGGACGCCGGGTCGCGCAGGTCGCCGAGATTGACCGTCTTGGCCTCCTCGATTTCCTTGGCGTTGCGGTGACGGACGAACACCGGCTTGCCGCGCCAGGTCACGGTGATGGCCTGGCCTTCGGCGACCGGGGCGAGATCAACGTCGATGGACGCCAGCGCCAGGGTGTCGGCGGCCGGGTTCATGCTGCTGATGAAGGGCCATGCCGCCGAAGCGGCTCCGACAACGCCAACCGCGCCGGTGGCAAGGTACAGAAAGTCGCGGCGGGTGGAACCGTCGCCGGAGGCCGCGTGGCCACCCGTCCCGGGCGGATGCGTGGTCTGAGCCATAAGCCTGTTTCTCCTCAAGGCATGCCCGACGTGCGCAAATCCACGCCGGACGACCGATGGACCGTTCTGTAGCACGACTTGACGGGCTTGTCCGCCGGGTGGATGAACCTTGTGGGCATGCCGCGTCGTCCCAGAGCCTATGACTCTGGTGTTTCGGGGTTGCGGTATACCGTCGCGACGCCCACTTGAAAAGGCTTTGTCGCCGGACATGGTGTCGCGCGCTGCATCGCAACATTAGTTTGTGAACATAACAAAGCGTTTTCCATAGGATTCCCCATGCGACTCGTCCTGTTTGAACCCGACATTCCGCAGAACACTGGCACGCTGATGCGGCTGGCGGCGGGGTTGGGGCTGCCGCTCGACCTCATCGAACCCTGCGGATTCGTTTTGGACGACCGGCGGCTGCGTCGGGCCGGGATGGATTACCTCGACCATCTAACCTGGATCCGCCACAGCTCTTGGGAAGCCTACGCCGCCAGTCCGCAGGCCGGGCGTCTGGTGCTGCTGACCACGCGCGCGGCCCAGCCCTACACATCCTTCGCCTTTGCCCCCGACGACCGCATTCTCGTGGGGCGGGAAAGCGCCGGGGTGCCGGACGCGGTTCACGACGCCGCCGACGCCCGTCTGGTCATTCCGCTTTGCCCGCCCGCCCGCTCCTTGAACGTTGCGATCAGCGCGGCGATGGTGTTGGGTGAGGCGCTGCGGCAAACCGCCTCACCCGATGTCGCCGCAGCCAATCTCGCCGCCCACGCCGCAGCCACGAGCACGCCATGACCGCCGCCGCCCCAACCGACTCCGTCGCGCCCGATTCCGCCCTCGTTGAAGCCCGCAAGGCCCGCGCCGTCGCCTGGTTCGCCAGCCTGCGCGACCGCATTTGCGCCGGGTTCGAGGCGCTGGAGGACGAGTTGACCGGCACGCACGCCGATCTTCCGCCGGGCCGGTTCGAGCGGAAAAGCTGGACCCGCCCCGACCATGCGGGCGGGGAGGGCGGCGGCGGCACGATGGCGGTGATGAAGGGCCGGGTGTTCGAGAAGGTCGGCGTCAACATCTCCGTCGTGCACGGCGTCTTCAGCCCGGAATTCCGCGCCACCATCCCCGGCGCGGCGGAAACTGGCGAATTCTGGGCGGCGGGCATCAGTCTGGTGGCGCACATGCGCTCGCCCCTGGTCCCGGCCACCCACATGAACACCCGCCATCTGGTGACGACCAAGGGCTGGTTCGGCGGCGGCGCCGACCTGACGCCGATGGTCGCCGACGATCAGGACACGGCGGATTTCCACGCCGGGCTGAAAGGGGCCTGCGACCGCCACGACTCGGGCTATTACCCGAAATACAAGGAATGGTGCGACCGCTACTTCTTCCTGCCGCACCGCAACGAGACGCGCGGCGTCGGCGGCATTTTCTTCGACGGCCTCGATTCGGGCGATTGGGAGGCGGATTTCGCCTTCACCCAGGACGTCGGCGGGGCCTTTTTCGACAGCTACGCCGCGCTGGTCCGCCGCCACATGAACCGCCCCTGGACGCCGGAACAGCGCGAACACCAGTTGGTGCGCCGGGGCCGCTACGTCGAATTCAACCTGCTCTATGACCGGGGCACCACCTTTGGCTTGAAGACCGGCGGCAACACCGAAGCCATCCTGATGAGCCTGCCGCCGGAGGTGAAATGGCCGTAAGGGTCAGGCGCCCATAAGCCCCCGCGCCGCTTCCAGGCAGGCGGCGCGATCCGCCTGGAAATCCCCGGCGATCCACCACGCCTCAATCCGTTTCAGCAGCGCCCCCAGCGCCGGGCCGCGCTCCACCCCCAAGGCCAGCAAATCGCGGCCCGCGATGGGCAGGCGCAGGCTCGGCAAATCCTCGGCCACCGCCAGAGCGGCGCGCAAAGCGGCGAGGTCGAGCGGGCCGGGCGCATCCGCCGCCGCCAGCAGAACAAGATCCCGGTAAAGCGCCGCGTCGCCGATGCGGTAGAGCGCTTGGCGCAGCGTCGTCCGGTCATCGGTCGCCGACAGCGCCATTGGCGGTTCGCTCAAGGCCGTCAGCCGGTCGCGCTCGACGTTCGACAGGCGCAGCGTTTCCGCCACCCGCAAGGCGGCGGCGCGGTCGCCGACCAGCACGGCGGCCAGACGGCGGGTCGGGTCGGGCGGAACGTCCGCGTCACGCTCCAGCCGGGCCAGACGGTCCAAGCGGGCGGTGTCGGTCGCCGTGGGCAGCAGATGGACCATCACCCCTTGGTCGATCATCAGCCGCCAGACCGGCGCCGCGTTGGGCGCGGTCAGCAGGCGGAACAACTCGCCGCGCACCCGCTCCCCCGACAGGGTCGGCAGGCGGGGGGCCAGCGCCACGCAGGCGGCCAGCGCCTCGGCGTCCGGGGCGCCGCGCCCGTAATGGGCGTAGAAACGGAAGAAGCGCAGCAGCCGCAACACGTCCTCCGTCACGCGGCGCACGGCGTCGCCGACGAAGCGCACCCGTCCCGCCGCCAGATCGGCCAAACCGCCAAAGGGATCGTGGATCAGCCCATCGGCGGTGCAGCTCAGCGCGTTCATCGTCAGATCGCGCCGGGCGGCGTCCTCCACCCAATCGTCGGTGAAGGCGACGCGGGCGTGACGGCCAAAGCTTTCGACGTCGCGGCGCAGGGTGGTGATTTCATAGGGCTTGCCGCCGGACAGCGCCGTCACCGTGCCATGGGCGATGCCGGTCGGGATGGCGCGCAGACCGGCGGCGGTCAACAGCTCCATCACCCGTTCGGGCGGGGCGTGGGTGGCGATGTCGATGTCCTTCACCGCTCGTCCCAACCACGCGTCGCGCACGCAGCCGCCGACAAAGCGCGCGTCGGCTCCCCCGGCGGCGAGCGCAGCGAACACCGCCCGGCTTTCGGGCGCGGTCATCCAGGGTTGGGGCGCAAGGCGGGCGGCGGCGGTCATGGCGGGACGTTACGCGGAGTTCCATCGCTTCGGCAATGGGGCGGCCTCGTTTGCGCTGGCCCCCTCCCTAGCCCTCCCCCGCTCACGCGGGAGAGGGAACTCCGCTGACCCCCGACAAAGCTCCAGCCCCCTCTCCCGCAACGCGGGGGAGGGATGGGGAGGGGGCAAAGCGTCGCCAAACCAACAGAAGTCCATGTGGGCAAGCGCGCTTATCCCGTCGGCTCGAACACAGCCCCCAGCACGTCGCGCAGATTGACCAGCATCCCGGCGGTCGCCCCCCAGATGTAGCGCTGCTCATAGGGGAAGGCGTAGAAAAAGCGGTCTTTGCCCAGGAACTCGCGGCTGTGGCGCTTGGGGTGTTCAGGGTCGAGGAAGACCGACAACGGCACCTCGAACACCTCGGCGACTTCGGTCGGGTCGGGGAACAGCTCGAAGGGGGGAGTCACCACGCCGACGACCGGCGTCACCCGAAAGCCGGTGCGCGTCACATAGGTGTCGAGCCGACCGATGATCGCGATCCGGTCGCGAGACAGCCCGATTTCCTCGGCGGTTTCGCGCAGGGCGGCGTCCTCCACCGAGGAATCCTCCGGCTCCAGCCGACCGCCGGGGAAGCTGATCTGGCCCGCGTGCGCGCTTAGGGTCGCGGTGCGCTGGGTGAAGATCACCGTCACCTCGTCGCCCCGGTCCACCAGCGGCACCAGCACGGCGGCGTCGCGCAGAACGGTCGAGGCGAGCGGGGCGAAGTCCGGGTTCAGGTCATGATCGCCGCGCACGCCAAAGGCCCGCGCGGCGTCGTCGCCCGGCCCGGCGAAGCGGCGGCGCACATCCTCCAACGTCACGCGCCCGGCAGTCTGCCCAGCGCGAAGAAAACCCTGTTGCTCCATAGACCCACCTCGGACTCGCCGTCGTCGCGGACGCGGATGTCGCTGCGCTCCACCATCTCGTAGAACACAGGCCGCAGAATGCGCGCGTCCAACCGGCTCTTGATCTCTATGTAGGGCGTCGGCTCCCCGGTTTCAGGGTGGTCGACGACCCGGATCGGGTGATCGGGTCCAGCCTCGACCCACTGGTCCAGGTTGGTGCGAAAGGACAGAATTTGCTCTGGACCGCTGCCCGACACCGCCATTTCCACGGCGACGAAGGGCGAATCCTCGACGATGATGCGGCCATGCTCGACCGGCGTCATCAGCCAGAAATCGCCCGCCTCATCCCGCTGCAAAATGGTGGAGAACAGCTTCGCCAGCTCGATCCGGCGGATCGGATCGCCATTGTGGAACCATGTTCCGTCACGCGCAATGCGTATGTCGTAGGCCTCCTCGCCTGGCAGGCGGGCGGGCAGGGGCGGGGCGCCGACCGGCGGCGTCAACGCGGCCCGACGCGGGGGGCGCTTGTCATTCGCCATCTCGTCACCGACTTTCATGCAGGCCATCCGGTTTTTGCGTCGTTCTTCTGCGTATTTTCGCCACACTCGGCCTCTAGGTCCACTAGAGTTGATTCACCAGAGTTGGGCATCCCGCCCCGCCGCCGCCAGCCCGATCCTGATTGAGGGAGCGCCAGACGTTGAACGCATCGGACATCCTGCAAGGACAGCCCCCGGCGACGGCGGAGGATCCGCGTCGGCTGATGGCTGAAATCGAATGGCTGGGCGGACGGCTGGCCGAGGTGCGCGAGGGGATTGGCCGCGTCATCTTCGGCCAGCAAGAGGTGGTGGACCGCACCCTGGTGACTCTGCTGGCGGGCGGTCATGTGCTGCTGATCGGCGTCCCCGGTCTGGCGAAAACCCGGCTGGTCGAAACGCTGGGCGCCGTGCTGGGGCTGGGGGAAAAACGCATCCAATGCACGCCCGACCTGATGCCCGCCGACATTCTGGGGTCGGAGGTGCTGGAGGAGGGCGAGAGCGGTCGCCGGTCCTTCCGCTTTCTGCCCGGCCCGGTGTTCAGCCAATTGCTGATGGCCGACGAAATCAACCGCGCCAGCCCGCGCACCCAATCGGCGCTGTTGCAGGCGATGCAGGAGCATCGGGTGTCGGTGGCGGGCCAGTACCACCCGCTGCCGCAACCCTTCCACGTCCTGGCGACGCAGAACCCGTTGGAGCAGGAGGGCACCTATCCGTTGCCCGAGGCGCAGCTTGATCGCTTCCTGATGCAGATCGACGTCGATTACCCCGACCGCGACGCCGAACGCCGGATGATGATCGCCACCACCAACGCCAGCGACGTCCGCGCGCAAGCCGTTCTGTCCGCCGCCGATCTGCTGGCGGCGCAACGGCTGGTTCGCCGCCTGCCGGTTGGCGAGGGGGTGGTGGACGGCATTCTCGACCTTGTGCGCCGGGGCCGCCCGGACAGCACCGATCTGGTCGAGGTGCAACGTCACGTCGCCTGGGGACCGGGACCGCGCGCCAGCCAAGCGTTGATGCTGGCCGCCCGCGCCCGCGCCGTGTTGGACGGGCGGCTGGCTCCGTCGCTGGACGACGTGCTGGCGCTCGCCAAACCGATTTTGAAGCACCGGATGGCCCTGAACTTCGCCGCGCGCGCCGACGGGGTGACGCTGGACGACGTCATCGACCGCCTGTGCGCGCCGTTGGCGTAACCTTAGCCCAGCGCCGGACAAACCCACGGGAGCGTCGATGCCGCCCAGCCCCGCCACTGCCCCGAACGCGCCGCCGACCTCCCCCTTGCGCGCCCGCCACCGGGCCGAGGCGTTGGCCGCCACCCTGCCGCCCCTGCTGGTCGCGGCGGAGCGGGTGGCGGCGACCGTCGCGCCTGGCGTCCATGGCCGCCGCCGGGTTGGCTTGGGTGAGACCTTCTGGCAATTCCGCCGCTATCAGACGGGCGACGCGCCGTCGATGATCGACTGGCGGCAATCGGCGAAAACCCAGCCGGTCTATGTCCGCGAAAACGAATGGGAGGCGGCGCAAAGCGTCTGGCTGTGGCGCGACCGCTCGGCCTCGATGGATTTCCGCTCAGGCCCGGAGCTGCCGACCAAGCGCGAGCGCGCCGATTTGCTGCTGCTGGCCGCCGCCGTGCTGCTGGCGCGCGGGGGGGAGCGGGTGGCGCTGCTGAACTCCGGCGTCCGGCCCGACCATGGCAAGATGGCGGTGGACCGTTTGGCCCGCCTGTTGACCGATCCGCACACCGCCCATGATCCAAATCCGTTGCCGTCGGTGGAGCCGTTGCCGCGCCACGCGCAGATCGTGCTGATTGGCGATTTGCTCGCCCCGCTGGCCGAGATCAACGCCGTCGTCGCCGGGTTGAGCGGGCGGGGCCTGCGCGGCCATCTGGTGCAGGTGCTCGATCCGGCGGAAGAAAGTCTGCCCTATGACGGACGCGTCGCCTTTGAAGGGTTGGAGGGCGAGCGCGGTTTGCTGATTCCGCGCGTCGACGCCATCCGAACCGCCTATCGTGAACGCCTGCAAGCCCAACGCGACGGGCTGGCCGCCCTGGCGCGCGGGACCGGCTGGAGCTTTGCCGCCCACCGCACCGACCGGCCGCCGCAAACCGCGCTGCTTGGCCTGTGGGGCGCCTTGGCGCGGGAGGCGGTGTGATGATGGCCCGCCTTTCCCCCCTTTCCCCTTCACCCCGGTAAGACGCGCCGATGCTGGGTCTTGGACCGATCGCCTTCGCCACCCCGTGGGTCTTGACCGCCCTGGCCGCTTTGCCGGTGCTGTGGTGGCTGCTGCGCGTCACCCCGCCAGCGGCGCGGCGGGTGCGTTTTCCCGCCATCGCCCTGCTGCGCGACCTGATCGCCCCGGAAGAAACCCCCGCCCGCACGCCCTGGTGGCTGTTGCTGCTGCGGTTGGTTCTGACGGCGCTGGTGATTCTGGCGCTGTCGGGGCCGCTGCTCAACCCGCGCGCGGCGCTGCCCGGCGGCGGGCCGCTGCTGCTGATCGTGGACAATGGCTGGGCGTCGGGTCGCGATTGGCCCAGCCGCAAACAGGCGATGGACAGCGTGATCGCCCAGGCCGAGCGTCAAGCCCGCCCGGTTGTCCTGCTGCCCACCGCGCCGCCGCCCGGCGGCGAAGTCCGCCCGCCCGCCCTGCTGCTGCCCGCAGGCGAGGCCCGCCGTCTGGCCCAAGCGTTGGAGCCGTTGCCCTGGCCGACCGACCGCGCGGCGACTCTCGCCGCCGTCCGCGCGCTCGCCGCGCAGGGGACCATCCAGGGATCGGCCCACGCCGTGTGGCTGAGCGACGGGCTGGGCGACCGTTCCGCCCGCGCCTTGGCCGAGGGGCTGCAACGGCTGGGATCGGCGGAGATCCTGGACGATTCCGCCGACAAGCCGCCGCATCTGCTGCTGCCGCCAGCGACGGAGGGCGCGGCCCTGGTCGCGCGCGTCATCCGCGCCGATTTCGCCCGGCCCGAGCCGGTCACGCTGCGCCTCGTCGCCGCCGACGGGCGCTTGCTGAGCCGCGAAACCGTGGCGTTCGAGCCGGGGCAGCGGGTGCGCGAGGTGCGCCTCGACCTGCCCGCCGAGTTGCGCAACGACGCGGCCAGCCTGCGGATCGAGGGCGACACGACGGCGGGGGCCACGGTGCTGTTGGACGAGCGTTGGCGGCGGCGCCCGGTCGGGCTGGTGTCCGGTCGGCCCGAGGGAGAAAGCCAACCGCTGCTGTCGGATTTGCATTACCTCGACCGCGCGCTGTCGCCCTACACCGAGGTGCGGCGCGGCGGCACGCTGGAGTTGCTGAAACGCGACCTTGCCGTGCTGATCCTGTCGGACATCGGCGCGCTCAACGGCAGCGAGGCGCAGGCGATTGACGGCTGGGTCCGCAAGGGCGGCGTTCTGCTGCGCTTCGCCGGGCCGCGTTTGGCCCAGCACGCCGACTCGCTGATTCCGGTGCGGCTGCGGGTGGGCGACCGCGCGCTGGGCGGGGCGCTGTCCTGGTCGGAACCGGCCAAACTCCAACCCTTTCCGCCAAAATCGCCGTTCGAGGGGTTGAGCATTCCCGCCGACGTGCAGGTCAATCGGCAGGTTTTGGCCGAACCAGCGTTGGATTTGGCGGATCGCACCTGGGCGCGGTTGGCCGACGGCACGCCGTTGGTCACGTCCGAACGGCGCGGCGACGGTTGGCTGGTGCTGGTTCACACCACGGCCAGCCCGGATTGGTCCAACCTGCCGCTGTCCGGCCTGTTTGTGGACATGCTGCGCCGCGTCATCGCGCTCAGCGGCGGCGTGAGTGGCGCCGGGACCAGCAGCGCCGCCTTGGATCCGGTTGAGCTTTTGGACGGAACCGGGCGGTTGGTTCCGCCGACCGCCACCGCCTTTCCGATCCCCGGCAACGCCGCTGGTGTCGATGTGGTCGGCCCGCGCCATCCGCCCGGTTTTTATGGAAGCGAGGAGTCGCGCCGGGCGCTGAACCTGTCGCCCGCCGTCGGCGCGCTGGAGCCGCTCGGCGCTTTGCCCGGCGGCGTCACCCGATCCGGCTATGGCGGGCATGGCGAGGTGGCGTTGAAACCGGCTCTGCTGGCGGCGGCTTTGGTCCTGTTGACCGTCGATCTGTTGATCGCGTTGGCTTTGCGCGGCCTGCTCATTCCGGCGGCGCTGCGGCGGCGGGGCGGGGCGCTTGCCGGGTTGGCTCTGGCGTTGCTTCTGCTGGCGCCGGAGGCCGCGCGCGCGTTCGACGCCGAACAGGCGGTGAAGGTGACGGCGGAAACCCATCTGGCCTATGTGCAAACCGGCGACGGCGCGGTGGACGACACCGCGCGCGCCGGGCTGGAAGGGTTGGCGGCGGTCTTGAACCTGCGCACCGCCGTGGAGACCATGGGCGTGGTCGGCGTCGATCCCGAACGAGACGAGCTGGCCTTTTACCCTCTGCTTTACTGGCCTGTTTCGGACAAGCAACGAAACCTGTCCGACCCGGCGCGGGCGCGGGTGAACGAGTATCTGCACGGCGGCGGGGCCATCCTGTTCGACACCCGCGATCAAGCCCCCGGCGGTGGCGCGCGCGCGCTGCAACGGCTGGTCGATGGGCTGGAGATCCCGCCCTTGGCCCCGGTCCCACCCGACCATGTGTTGCGCAAGTCCTTCTATCTTCTGCAAGATTTTCCAGGACGCTCGACCGGGAGCGAGCTGTGGATCGAGGCGCGCGAGGGGAGGGGCAACGACGGCGTGTCGCCGGTGGTGATCGGCGGCAATGATTGGGCCTCCGCCTGGGCGGTCAACCGCAACGGGCAGCCGCTGTTCGCCGTCGTTCCGGGAGGCGAACGACAGCGGGAAATAGCCTATCGTTTCGGTGTCAATCTGGTGATGTACGCGCTGACCGGCAATTACAAGGCCGATCAGGTCCATGTGCCCGCCATCCTGGAAAGGCTTGGCCAATGATCCCCGCCGACCTGCTGTCCGGCGCGTCGCTCGCCTTCGCCCCGCTGTTGCCGTGGAGCCTGCTGGCCCCGCTGGTCGGCGTCGCCCTGCTGGCGGTCGCCCTTGCCGCCCTGCGGCGGGCGCGGGGAAGCCTGTTGCGTCTGCTGGCGGTTCTGGTTCTGGCGCTGGGGCTGGCCAATCCCTCCCTCATCCAGGAAAAGCGGGAGCCGATCAAGGACGTCGTCGTCGTCGTCGTCGATGACTCGCCCAGCCAAGCCATCGGGCAGCGCCGCGCGCGCGCCGACAGCGCTCTGGCCGATCTGACGCGCAAGCTGAAGCCCTTTGATGATCTGGAGCTGCGCGTCGTCCATGCGGGCGGCGACGGCGGCGGGACGATCAACGAGACCCATCTGTTCGACGCGCTGAATCGCGCCATGGCCGACGTGCCGCGCCGCCGGATGGCGGGGGCGGTGCTGATCACCGACGGGCAGGTTCACGACGTTCCCGACACCCTCGCCAAGCTGGCGGGAATCGGCCCGATTCACACGCTGTTGACCGGCGATCATGACGAGGGCGACCGCCGCATCGCCATCGTCCAGGCGCCAAGCTATGGTCTGGTCGGCAAGTCGGTCGATCTGACCATCCGGGTGGACGACATGCCGGGGCGGCAATCGCCCGACGCGGCGGTGACGTTGAAGCAGGATGGCGGCGCGCCGCGCAGCTTCCGGGTTCCGGTGGGCCGCGATTTCCGCATTGACCTCGCCATCACCCATGGCGGCCAGAATGTGCTGGAACTGGAGGTCGAGGCCGCCAAGCAGGAATTGACCCTGGCCAACAACCGCGCCGCCGTGGTGGTGAACGGCGTGCGCGACCGGCTGCGCGTGCTGCTGGTGTCGGGCGAACCGCACGCCGGGGAACGGACGTGGCGCAATCTGCTGAAGGCCGACCCGTCGGTCGATCTGGTCCATTTCACCATCCTGCGCCCGCCGGAAAAGCAGGACGGCACGCCGATACGCGAGCTGTCGCTGATCGCCTTTCCCATCCGCGAATTGTTCGAGGTGAAGCTCGACGAGTTCGACCTCATCATCTTTGACCGCTACCGGCGGCGCGGCGTGCTGCCGCAAATGTATTTGGAAAACATCGCCGATTACGTGCGCAAGGGCGGCGCGCTGCTGGAGGCGTCGGGGCAGGGTTACGCCTCCCCCCTGTCGCTCTACCGCACGCCGCTGGGCGCGATCCTGCCCGCCGCGCCGACCGGCCAGACCATCGACCAGCCCTTCCGCCCGACCGTCACCGAGATCGGGCGGCGTCACCCGGTGACGGCGGATTTGCCCGGCGACCGCGTCGGCGGCGAACCCGACTGGGGCCGCTGGTTCCATCAAGTGGCGGTGACGCCCAACAGCGGGGCCGTCGTCATGCAGGGGGCCGACGAGCGCCCGTTGCTGGTGCTGGACCGGGTGGGGAAGGGGCGGGTGGCGCAATTGGCCTCTGACCAGATTTGGCTGTGGAGCCGGGGGTTCGAGGGCGGCGGCCCGCAGGCGGAGCTGCTGCGCCGTCTGGCCCATTGGCTGATGAAAGAGCCGGAGCTTGAGGAAAACGACCTGCGCACGCGGGTGGACGGCAACCGCATCACGGTGGAGCGCCGCTCCCTGGAACCCGACCCGCGTCCGGTGACGCTGACCACCCCGTCCGACGAAACCAGCCCGCTGCCGCTGACCGAGGACGCCAACGGCCACGCTGCGGCGACCGTGACGGCGAAAGCGCCGGGCATCTACCGCGTGTCGGACGGCGCGCGCACGGCCCTGGCTGTGGTCGGCGCGGTGAACCCGCCGGAACTGGCCGACGTGCGGTCCACCGGCGACCGTTTGGCCCCGGTCGCCAAGGCCACGCGCGGCGGCGTCCATTGGATCGCCGACAGCCAGACCGGCCCCGGCCTGGAGATCCGCCGCACCCGCCCCGACCGTGACCAAAATGGCCCCACCTGGATCGGCCTGCGAACCAACGGCGATTTCATCGTGACGGGCGTCATCGACGCGCCGCTGGTCCCGGTTGGCGCCCTGCTGGCTCTGGCGCTGGTGGCCTTGGCCTGGGGGTGGCGACGGGAGGGACGTTGAGGCCGAAAAAAAATTGCACGACCCGTCAAACAGGCTGTTGCGCTCCCCGTCGCTTCCGATTATGGTGCCGCTCCTTCCGGCGATACGTTGTCGCCGTGACGGTTGGGGCGTCGCCAAGCGGTAAGGCAGCGGTTTTTGGTACCGCCATTCGGAGGTTCGATCCCTCCCGCCCCAGCCAACTCATCATGTTGAAAACATAAAAACTTTCATCCATACCCCCGCCTGAAATCGGCGCGCGCAAAATCCAACGGGCTTTTGTGCGCGGACCCGTTTCATGCCAACGGCTGTGTTGGCCACCCTTTCTACCCAGGGACGCTTTCCGGTTCGATCCGCCGCAGCATCAGGACATGTTCATTCTGGTCCAGCCAGGCCTTCCTGACCTCCCAGTCCGGCAGGATGGTGGCCACCTGTCCCCAAAAGGGCCGGTCATGGTTGCGGTGCCGGAGGTGGCTGAGTTCGTGGACCACGGCGTATTCCAGCACGGTCCGGGGGGCGAAGACCAACTGCCAGTTCAGGGACACGACACGGTCGATTCCGCAACTGCCCCAGACATGCTTCTGCTCCTTGATCCGCACGCCCCTGGGGATCAGCCCGTTCGGTTCGCCGTGACGCCGCACAAGCTCGGCGACATCCTGCCGCAACCGCTTTCGCAGCCACAGCCGCAACGCGGACTCGATCAATTCGTCATGCGAGGCCGGGGCCAGGGAGCGGGGGCAGCCGACCAGGAAGCCATTCCGGTAAGCGACGCTGACCAGCGTGTCGTCGCAGGGTTCCACCCGCAGCCGCATCAACCGGCCCCGGTAGGGGATCTTGGCCCCGCTGACGAATCGCCGGACGGCGTTGGACTTGGCCATCCGCTCGGCCATGCCGCTGGTCTGCTCGAACAGCCAGGCCCGGCGGCGGTGGAGCACCCCGGCGATTTCGGCGTCGGTCGCCGCCGTGGGCACCACGATCTCCACCCGCTCCGGCGTCACCGTGATGCGTGCCCGCGTCGCCGTGTCGGACCGCAGCAGGCTGTAGGGGATCTCCGCGTCGCCGATGGTCAGGACCGGCATGCTCACACCGTCGCGAAATGCTTGAGGGCGAAATCCTCGACCTGTTCGGACAGGGCCTTCAAGTCCCCCAGCCCCGCCGCGTGGGCCAATTCCCGAACCTGCTGCCGCAGCCGTTTTCGCACCCCGTCCTTCTCCTGCCACAGCGGCGGGGCGGTGGCGTCGTCCCGGTACAGCGTCTCGATCGCCACCGCCAACCCGGCGGCCCCATCCCCGTCCCCGGCGTCGAAGGAACGGAGAAGCTGGAGGATCCCATAGGCGCCCTTGGACAGGCCCGATCCCTCATGGGCCTTGGCCTCGGCGTCCAGATCCCTGGCCAAATCCTCGGCCATCCTCAGCGTGTCGGCCCAGGACATCTGGGCGCCGTCCAGCTTCTCCAGCAACTCCCGCAGCCGGTCGGAGAATTTGCCGTACTGGTGGGGGTTCTGCGACAGCCGTTCATAGACCACCTTGCGGAGTTCGGTGGTCTTGCGGATCGCCGCCGTCTTCAGATCATCCTCGCTCTTTCCCGCGACCTCGAAATCCTCCCAGAATCCCGGATCGGTGATGTGGCGGAGCTTCACCGTCACGCTCAGGCCGGTGGCGTCGAGATGCTGGTCCAGCATGTCGCGGATCTTGCGGCTGTAGCTCCGCTGGTCAAAGGCCTCTCGCTTCTCGAACACCTGGGTGGCGTATTGCAGGAAGATGGCCACCCATTTCAGGTCGGCGGTGAATTCCAGAACGGACGGGTCCGGGCTGACCGCCTCGTACAGACCGATGAACGCCCGCGCCCTGGTCTGGAAATCGAGCCACAGATTTTCCGGTTTCAGCCGGGCGATCAACTGGTCGAACTCGCCCTTCAGCCCATCTTTGACGGTTTTGCCGGGGGTCCGCGTCACCCCCTTCATCAGATGGGCGACCGCCGCGTGAGCCGTCCGCAACTGGCTGCGGAGGTCGTCGAGATCCCGCATGGCGTTCTGGACGTCGTCGGCCCGGTAGGAGGCCAGGGCGTCGTCCAGCTTGGCCGACACTCCGATGTAATCGACGATCAGCCCGTTGCGTTTCTTCGCGTCGGCGACCCGGTTGGTGCGGGCGATGGCCTGGAGCAAGCCATGTTCCTTCAGCGGCCGGTCGAGATACATCACGCTTTCCACCGGGGCGTCGAAGCCGGTCAGCAGCTTGTCGCAGACGATCAGAAAATCCGGCGGGTTTCCCTTTGACCCGAACGCCTTCTTGACGGCGGTCTCGGCCTTGTCGTCCAGGAAATGGGCCAGGAGGTCGTCGCGGATGGCCTGGGTGTGGTCGTCCTCGCTGGGCTTTCCGTCCTCCTGCGACAGGGAATAGACGCAGGCCGACAGGCTGGCCGCCTGGGCCATCGCCGCATCCGCGTCCAGGCCCTGGCCGATCAAATCGTCGGCGATGACCCGGTCGAGGGCGCGCTTGTAGAGAATCACCGCCTCGCGGTCGATGGCGACGATCTGGGCCTTGAAGCCGTCGGGCCGGGCGTAGGCCTTGAAATGCGTCCAGATGTCGTAGGCGATCAGGGCCACCCGCCGGGGGTGCTTGACCAGATCGGTGATCTTGACGCCCCGCTTCTTCAGTTCGGCCAGCTTGTCGTCGGGCAGGTCGGCGAACCATTGGTCGAACAGGATGTCGATCTTGGCGTCGTCGATGCGCCAGTCGGTCTTGCGGCCGGTGTAATAGATCGGCACCGTCGCCCCATCGGCCACCGCGTCGTCGATGCCGTATTTGTCGAGATAGCCTTCGCCGACCACGCCGAAATTTCTGTAGGTGTCCTTGTCGTCCGTCTTGATCGGGGTGCCGGTGAAGCCGAAGAAACGGGCGTCCGGCAGGGTCTTCCGCAGATAGGCCCCGAGATCCTTTTCCTGGGTGCGGTGGGCTTCGTCCACCATGACGATCCAGGCGGCGGAATTGGCGATCGGCTCCTCCGACCCCTGGAATTTGAAGATGGTGGACAGCACCGTCAGCCCGTCGACGCCGCTGGCCAGCCGGGTCCGCAGATCGCGGATGCTGTCCATGGCGTCCGGGTTCGGCAGGCCGCAGGCGGCGAAGGTGCCGCTGATCTGGTCGTGCAGGTCCACCCGGTCGGTCAGCACCAGGATGTTGGGGTTGGTCAGATGCGGCGAGACCACCGTCCGATGGGTCTTCAGCTTCAGGGCGGCGAACACCATGGTCAGCGATTTGCCCGACCCCTGGGTGTGCCAGATCAGGCCCTGGCGGTGGCGATCCTCCGTCACCCGATCAACGATCTTGTTGACCGCCCGGAACTGCTGGTAGCGGCACATCTTCTTGACCACGCCATTCTCGGTGGTCTCGAACACCACGAAATGGGCGATCAGGTCGAGCAGCCGCGACGGCTCCAGCAGGCACCACAGCCCCTTGCTCAGCTCGTCGGGGAAATCCTCGGCCTTGCGGGGCCAGGGATCCCGCCACGCCGCGTAGAATTTCGACGGGCTGCCGGTGGAGCCGTACAGGCAGTTGGTCCCGTCGGTGACGATGTTGAACAGGTTGGGCAGGAACAGCCGGGGGATGTCGCGTTCATACTGGCGGATCTGCTCGAACGCCTCGCCGGTCTTGTCCTGGAGGTTGATCGGGCTTTTGCATTCGATCACCACCAGCGGGATGCCGTTCAGATGGACGACGACGTCGGGAATGCGGGTCGTCTCGGCCTTAACGCGAAGTTGGCGCGTCACCGTCAGATGGTTGTTGGCCGGGGTGAGGAAATCGACGACGCGGAGCGTCCGCCGCCGGGTTTCGCCCTGGACCGGGCGGCTGAAATCGCCCCGCAGGATCGCCAGCCACGCCGCGTTGTCGGACACCGCCGCGAGATCGCCATAGGCCGCCTCGGCGTCGGTCCGGGAGACGCCGTTGATCCGCTCGATGGCGGCGACCAGATGGGGCCGGAACAGCCCCTGATTCTCGCCGTCCCGCAGGGCGGCGTGCTCGCCGGGCGGGATGAAGCGGTAGCCCATGCCCTCAAGACAGGCGATGGTCGGTCGCTCGGCGAGGTGCCATTCCAGTCCTTGAGCCACGGCGTGATGTCCTTGCGTCTGGCGTTATTCGGCGGAGGTTAATAAGGCGGCGGGAACCCGCTTGCGGCCCGTGAGGAGGTCGGACAGGAGGGCGGATTTGATGTTCATTGTCTTCTCCAATGAATTTTGAGCGGACTGTTCCGCTTTTGATAAGGCCTGAACCACGGCGACAATTTTCTCCTGCTCGTCCCTGTCTGGCAATAGGACCGGGAAGTCTTTGACTTGGGTTGAGTTGATGGATGCCAGATTCGTTGTCTGCTTTGCACAGCTTAGAAAATAGCTTTTCCCATACGAAGAACCCGTCAATATCGTCAGGAACTCCGGCATGAGAACATCAGGGTTTGGACGGACGGCAAACACATGATTTTGATGCAGGCACGGTGAGATTTGCCCTCGCCAGACGTCACCCCGACCAAGCTTGTCGAAATCACCACCCTCGGTCATCAGGACATCACCAACTTGAAGACTGTAACGCTCAATCTGTGACGCTGAAACGGTGATGGTTTTTACGGTGGTCAGGTCGATATGACCATCTTGGACATTGGCGACCCGCAAATAGGGAAGCTCGACCGGGTTGTCGATGTCCTTCTTCCCCTTTGCAGCCCCTGTCTGCACATGTGCCACGGTTTTGAGCGGGGCTACGGTCCATTTTTCAGGGATCGTCCCAATCTCGGTCTTCTTGAAGCGGGTGTGACCGATGCCTTTGGTCAGTAGGCGGTTGAGCACGCCCTGCTTAACCGTTCGGGTCTGTTCGATAACGGCCTGGGTTGCCTCAATCGCTTCGTCAACGCTGGACAGAATTTCGGCGATGCGGCGTTGTTCAGAGAGTGGAGGAATGGATATTGGGTACTCGCCCAGCAAATTCCACGAAGTCCGGGGCATTTTCGTTCCCGCAGCAGAACGAACCGCGAGGCTGAAAAATGATTCCTCATTCACTATAAAAAATAGAAATTTCGGCTCAATTTTTTCTATTGCCCTCAGAACAATAATATCTGTTGAAGCGATTCCTGAAAAATTCACGCATGCAGTTTTTCTAAGGTTTGGACGTAATTTTCCAAATAGAACATCATTTTGTGAAAATTTTGTTTTAATGCTGCTAATACCTTCTGATTTCTGGATGCCCAATACAGTTCCAGTCCCTTGTCCAATATTCTCAAGGCCAATATATGGGTAATTACCACCTTCTCCCGGTTCCCATTTTTCAGTTACATGGAAGGCTATATCCTTAAGGCGAACCGACCGCCACCCCTCCGGCGCCCTCATCGTCCGTCTCCCTTCCGGGTCTTCGCCAGTTCGGTTTCGATGGCGGTCAGGGAGTCCAGGTCGGCGGCGTCGGCGGCGATGGCCTCCCGCTGTTTCCGCTGCTGGTCGAAGGCGTCGTAACGGTCATGGGCGATCTGTGTCATGGAATCGTGGCTGATCCGACCGTTTCCGGTCAACAGGGGGCGTTCGTAGACGGTGATGAAGCGGTCCAGGTTGGTCCGCCATTGATCCAGCGTCAGATGTTTGCGTTGCGACACGCGGTCCTCGGCGAAATCCAGGAACATGGTGACGACCCGGTTCAATTCGCCGATCTCGGTCGCGGTCAGGTAATTCTTCGCCACGACCATGTCGGCCTTGCGGACGTGGGCGCCCGTCCAGCTTTGCAGGTTCATGTTGGGCTGGGTGGCGTCGGCCCGTGCGACGACCAACTCCGCCGCCGTGTGGCCGGTGACGGCGTGCAGCATCTTGTTCTGCACCTCGGTGAAGAACAGGGCCGAGGCGTTGGGATCGTCGGGGTAATCCCGCGACAGGGCGAACAGGTCGCGGATCTTCTGGTGGAAGCGTTTTTCCGACGCCCGGATGTCGCGGATGCGGGCGAGGAGTTCGTCGAAACAATCCCAGCCGCCGGGGTTCTTCAGGCGTTCGTCGTTCATGACGAAGCCCTTGGCCAGATACTCCCCCAGGGTCGCCGTCGCCCATTGCCGGAACTGGACGCCACGCGGCGAGCGGACGCGGTAGCCGACGGCCAGGATCATGTCCAGCCGGTACATCTTGATGGGGCGGGACACCCGCCGCCGCCCCACGGTTTGAACGGTCAAATTATCTTTGACAGTTCCCTCCGCCTGGATCTCCCCCTCGGCGAGGATGTTCCGGATGTGGTGGCTGATGGCCTGCTTGGAGGTCTGGTAAAGCTCCGCGATTTCGATCTGGTTCATCCAGACCGCGCCATCCCGCTGGGTCAGGCGGAACTGGGCCGTGCCGTCGTCGGTTCGGTAGAGCAGGAGTTCGCCGTCCGCCATCGCCGGTCTCACGCCCCGTCCGGCAGATAGCCGAGTTCTCGCAGGAACCCCATCATCGTCGCTTCCGCCGCGTCCCGCTGGTCGCGCAGTTCCAGCAGCTTCTCGACCTCCTCGGCGACGTCGAGGTCATCCGCGTCCTCGGTGACGTGGACGTAGCGGCTGATGTTCAGGTTGTGGTCGTTGGCCGCGATTTCCGCCAGCGGCACCACGCGGGCGAAGCGGTCCACGTCGGCGTAATCGTGGAACGCCTTGGCCAAGGCCGCGACGTTGGCGGGCGACAGGTGGTTCTGGGCCTTGCCCTCGACGAACTGTTCGACGCCGTTGACGAACAGCACCTTGCCGACATGGTCCTTCGGCTTGGATTTGCGGACGATCAGGATGCAGGCGGGGATGCCGGCCCCATAAAACAGGTTGGGGGCCAGCCCGATGACCGCCTCGATCAGGTCGTCCTTCAGCAAGCCCTCGCGGATGCGGCCCTCGGCCCCGCCCCGGAACAGGATGCCGTGGGGCAGGACCACGCCCAGCAGGCCGCTCTGCTTCAGGCTGGCGATCATGTGCTGAACGAAGGCGAGGTCGCCGTAGGATTTCGGCGGGCAGCCGTAGCGGGCGCGACCGAACGGGTCGCCCTTGGACCAGGTGTCGTAACCCCAGTTTTTCAGCGAGAAGGGCGGGTTGGCCAAGACGCGGTCAAAGGTGCGGATGGCCTTGGCGCCCTCGCCGACCAGATGCTTGGGATCCAGCAGGGTGTCGCCACGGGCGATCGCCGCGTCGTCGATGTCGTGCAGGAACAGGTTCATCTGGCAGATCGCCCAGGTGTTCAGGTTCCGCTCTTGCCCGAACAGCGACAGGCTCCGGGTGTTCTTGCCCTGGCGTTCCAGATGGTGGATCGCCTCCAGCAGCATGCCGCCCGACCCGCAGGTCGGGTCGTAGATCGACATGCCCTCGGCGGGTTGCAGGCACTCGACGATCAGCCGGACGACCATCTTGGGGGTGTAGAACTCGCCGCCCTTCTTGCCGGAATCGTCGGCGAACTTGGCGATCAGATATTCATAGGCTTGACCCAGCATGTCTGGCTCGGCATCGACGATGCGGAGCCGCAGCGCGTCGAAATGCTGGATCAGCTTTTCCAGGGTGGTGTCGGGGAACCGTTCCTTGTTGTTGAAATCCACATCCTGAAACACCCCCCGCAGCCGGTGGTTGGCGTCTTCAATCGCCTGGAACGCCTCGTTCAGTTTGGCGCCGATGTCGGTGCTCTTGGCCTTCACGTCCCGCCAGGAATGGCCGGGGGGGATGTGGAAACGGTGCTCGTCCGGGTCGGCGGCCAGATCGGCGTCGCCGTATTTGGCCAGCCGGTCCTCATACTCCTCCTCCCACACGTCGCAGAGGCGTTTGAAGAAGAGCAGGCCGAAAATGTAATGCTTGTAGTCGGCGGCGTCGATGGCGCCCCGCAGGATGTCGGCCGCCTTCCACAGATGGCCTTCGAGGGTGTCGAGCGTCAAAACGGCCATGGGGACCCAGCGTCTCTTTTTCAGTCAGGCAAAGCGGCGGCAGTCTACCAGAAGGAGTAGGACCGGCAACCTCCGTGGCGCGGAGGGCGATGGGCGACCGTTTCCTGGGAATTGCAAACGTCACGCGCTCTAGGGCGGAAAACGACAAAAGCCGCACAGCGTGTGCGGCCTATCATGTGACGCTAACTTATGCAGCTAAACAGTGTCTCTACTGTAGCCAACCCGACCGCGAAGTCCTTGAAAAATAAGGATGGCGTCCCCAAGGGGATTCGAACCCCTGTTACCGCCGTGAGAGGGGCGTAACAGCTACAAAATATGGACGTCATGGCCTATCAAACCAGTATGAACCCCTTTATTTGAGCCATATTGGTTTGTGGTGGGTATGGGTGGTTATGGGTGAATAGTGGATTATAGTGGACAAGACCCTTGCGGGACCAACCTTTCACCGGGTCGGCCTGCATCTCCTTTAAGGAGACGCAGGTCCCTCCCGCGCCACCTCGGCAATCCGCTATAAACACTTACCAACAACTTCAATAACTTGGCGAAAGGTATCGAATGCCCTGGTGGAGCGACATCATCTCCCGCCTCAGCCTGCGCGGCGCGATGGATTGGTGGGCGGTCCTGTGGACGATGGGCGGCGCCCTGATCCTGGGGCATCGCCTCGACCGC
The DNA here is from genome assembly GCF_003590795.1 of Azospirillum cavernae. GTDB lineage: Bacteria > Pseudomonadota > Alphaproteobacteria > Azospirillales > Azospirillaceae > Azospirillum > Azospirillum cavernae. Next base: position 131,472 of record NZ_QYUL01000002.1, on the reverse strand, counting down.
CACATCCATCGTCAGCGGAGCGCGCCGCCCTGGTACCGGCGTGATATGGGTGCATGGGCCGGTCTTGCCGTGGGCGCTTTTCTGGCGCTCATCGGCTGGAGCCTGTGAAGGTCTCCCGCCGCCGCTCGCCAAGCCGCTCGAACTTTTTCGTCAGCGTCTCCATCTTCCGCTCGAAGCCCGTTTCGCTGAGCAAGCCCCGGTCCCGATCATTGCTCGCCCGGCGCGCTTCCGTTTCCAATTCGCGTTCGACCCGGTCGAATTCCCGACCCCAGGCGGCAAAGCCATCCTCGACATCCTGCGGCTTCACCTTGATGCCAACCGATGACGCCACCGCCTGCGGCACCGAATAGGGGCGGCCCGACCAATCCCGCGCTCCCTCCATGGCGTTGGCGATGCGCTGCCAGTACCAGCTTCCCGGCACCCACGCCGCCGACGGCATCCAGGACTTGTAAACGTAATCGGCGGTCTTGCCGATTCGCTCGCCAATGGTGTCGGTGTGCTCGTTGATGATGTTCTGCCCGGTGAAGGCGGAGCGGTTGAGCAGAAGCTCGGCGCCGATAGCCAGCGGCCCTCCCGGCTGCATCCAACCCGGCAGGGGAATCACCGATTGTCCTTGTCCGGCATCGAAGACGTCGCCCGCCGGGATCCAGCGCCGAAGGTCGAGAAAGACCGGGTTCCCGTGCTGGTCGTGGGTGGGCAACCGCATCATGCGTGGAATGCCGGTCCAGGCCCAGCCCTGTTCGTTTTCGCGGAGTGAGCGGCGCTCCTCATCCTCGTCGCCGCTATCCCAGGCGTAGGCCAAGGCGTTGAACGCGTACATCATGGTGAAGTATTTCGCCAGCTTCCACGGTCGGTTCACGATGGTGCGGGCGATCATCGGCGCCGCCCGGTAGGTGTAGGAGATGAAGGGCAGCACCGTCCGCCGGGCTGCGTTGATCCAGGGCGCCCGGATGTCGTAGTTCAGGAAGGTGTCGCGCGCCTCCAGCGTCGCCTGTACAGCCGAGGCGCCCTGGTCCCGCCGACGGGCGTAGAGCGCCATGCGGAAGACCTCATCCTCCATCTGGTAAGCCTGCTGCATCTTCTGGTCGGCGGTTTTCACGCCGTGGAACAGGCGGTCGGCTAGCTTCCCGGCCAGCCCAAACCGGGCCTCCCACCCCCCCTGGTTTCCCTGTCCTTGCCGCTCGATCTCTTCCAGGATCGGCTTCAGCACCTCCTCGCGAATTTCCTGGCCCAGCATATCGACCCCGAAAACGCCTTGGTCGAGCGCCTCGCGATAGAGGTCGTCACGCTTCAGCAGCGACCGAACGCCGTGCGCCAGATCGGTTGCCCGGACGTCGGCCATGTCCATGAACATGACGTTCGACATGATGTTGTTCATGTGGACCACGGGCGACCGATAGGTCTTGTTCGCCTTCCATTGCCGCAGGATGTGGTCCCAGACGCCCGGCTTTTGCAGCGCCTCCAATTCGGCCATGTCGCGCCAGATTTCGGCCCGGACGAAGCGGTCAGCGAGCGCGCCGTACCGCTTGGTGTTGCTTTTGGGGATCTTGGTGTCCGGCACCTTCACCCATTGGATCGCCGGATCGTGCCAAAAGCTGTTGTAGTCGCCAGCCTCCTTCCAGGTGGCCGACGGGGGCTCGTCTTTGCCGTCGTGCGCCCATTCGGCGTTCTGCGCGATGTCGCGGAAGAAGCGCCCGGTGGCCAGATCATGCGCCATCAGCATGTATGTTTTGGCGACCGTGTAGCGGGCATCGACGATCTCGCCCATCGACTGGCGTTCGTCCTTGGTGAAGTCGCGCCACAGCACCGGCTTGCCGGGCCGTTCGCCGTCCTTGCTGCCGCCCTTTTCACTGCGGACTTCCCAAACGCCGCGATCCTGGTAGCCTTCCAGCTCCTTCGGGATCGCGGCCCCCTCCGGCAGATAGGCGCGATGGGTGACGCGCGGTTGCCCCCCCTCCTTCGCCTCTTCCATCTTGTCGAGAATGCGGAACTTCTGGCCCTTGGCGGCCCGCAGGTCGTCGGCGGCGAACATGCGCGTCTCGGTTTCGACGATGCGGCTGTTCACGTCGGAAAGCTGGCTGTTGATCTTGTCGATCAGCGCCCGCGCCCGCTGGCCCTTCATGTTCAGCCGGGTCAGGGTAACGCCCTGCTCACGCACTTGTCCTTTTTGATACTGGTTTGGCTTCAGCACCACCGTGGCGCCGCCTGACCGCTTCAGCGCCTTGGAGGCCTCGCTGGTGTCCATACGGCGGTCCAGCGTCGCCCCCATCTCGTCGTGGCGCTCTTCGGCGCGGGCGAGGGCCACCTCCCGTCGGCGCAGCAGATCGTCGCGGCGCGTCTCCAGCATCCGCAGACGGCCAGATCGGGAGCGCGCCGTTTGGGCTTCGTCGGTATGACGCATCAAGGCTTCGTGCGTCACCTCCATGAACATGCCCCGACCCTTGAACTGGTCGCCGATGATCTTGCGGCGTCTGCCGGTCATCTTGCGATCAACCCAGGCGGCAAGGCTGCCCTGGTCGGCCTCGTGCTTGGCGTAGACCCGGTGCAGGTATGTGCCACGGTTCCGCTCGAAAGATTCCGGCGACAAGAGTCCAAGCTCGACCGCCTCCGCGCCGAGCTGGTCGATGGCGGCCCGGATCGGCGAGGCGATCTCGGACCACCGCGCGTCGGCGACCTCCTCCCCGGTCAACACCGCCTGAAGCGTCGCCATCTCCTCCGGCTTCACGTCTTGGTCGGCCAGCGTCTTCATCAGCTCCGGGACCTTGGCCATGATGCGGCGCTCATCAAGGCCGCGCTGCCGGTCACGCTCGACATAGGCGGCGTCCAAGCCATAGCGGTCGATCAGCCCGGCCCGCGCGTTGCGCAGCACGGTGTTCATCCACCCCATGCGGCCATCGTCCTGGAACTCGGCCTCGGTGATGAGGCGCTCGGCCTGCCGGTTCAGGTGCAGGCCCGGCTTCCATTGGTTGCGGTCGTTGATCCCGCCGAACAGGTCGAAGGGGATGCGCGCCACGCGGTCGATGGGCTGGGCGCCAGCCAGTCGGGTCATGATGCTGCGGCGACGCTCGCCAGCCTGGGGCGATGGAGCGGCGGACGGGTCCGGCTGCTCCAGGGAGAAGCGGTCGGAGGCGTCACCGGCCACGAAACGACCATCTTCACCGCGCGGCTGGGTCTCGGCGTGGTGGGCTTCCGCCGGGGCGCCGACAAAGGCCGCATCCTTCTGGCCCCGCCGCCCAATCTCGCCGAGGTCGATGGCGCGGAACACGCTGTCAACGGTGCGGAAACCCTCACCGCGCAAGGCCTGCCCAACGGCGCGCAGGAAGTCGCGGATGCGCTCCAGGGCCGTGCGCACGAACCCCTTGGCCTGAACCCGGCCCGCTTGCCAGTCCCCGAACAGGTCGGCGACGGCTTCCTCGATCAGGCGCTCGGTTCGTTCGGGCCGATTGTTTGTCCGCCCGAACTCCGGGTAGCGGGCGCGGACGTCAGCCATGCGCGCGTTGTCCTGGAGAACCGTCCGCTGCAACGCGGTCCATTCCGCCGATTTGATGAGGTCGAGATCGCGCAGCGCATGCACCACCTCGTGGTCGAAGGTGAAGGTGCGATTTCGGGCGTCGAGCGCCACCTCGATGATGCGGCGACCATAGCGACCGGAAGCGCCCTCAAGCGGCTCCCCAGTGCGCCGGTCGCGGATCGCGTCCACAAGCCGCAGACCAACGCGGTCGGCGATGCCGTAGCGCTGGAGGCGTTCCCGGAGGTCGGCTTCGATGGCGGGCAGCCTGCGCTCGAACTCCGGGGCGAGGCGGAGGGAATCGTCCTCGTTCGGCTTTACCGAATCGGCGGAACCTTCGCCCGCCGCATCTCTCTGAACGCCTGCCTTGCCGAGTCGGCGGTTTCTTTCGTCGCCTGCCTTAGCTGCTGCTGCTCGGAGGGTGTCAGCGTCTCGGAAACCAAGAATGTACCGGGCTTCGTCGGCGGTGAGTCCGGTGGGGGCGATCCCGAAGAGTTGTCGAATGGCATCGCCATACCTCACTTCGATGGTGCGAACCTGCAAGCGCGTGGGAGAGAATTGGCCCGAGCGGCTGGCGTTGGCAAGGGTTATCGTTCCAATCACCTGCCCGCCGTTGGCCTGGATGTGGTGCGCCATCTCGGCCAGCGTCCCACCCATGGTCGAGACGTCATCGACCAGGACATACCGTCCGCCCGGCTTCACCGGACCGCCAAACAGCGGGCGCGAGATCAGACGTTCCATCGGTTTGGCGCCGGTGTGATGGGCGCGAACCGTCTGGATGATGCTCGGCTCGACGGCGCCGCCGGAAAATTCCGCGTAATAGGCCGCCACCGTGGCAGGGATGGCGTTGCGACCGCTCGCTTCCTCTGCGGCGGCTGGCGCATAGATCACATCCTCACCAAACCGACGCCGAGCCTCATCGACCGTCATAGGATCGACGATGTCGGAGACGAAACGGATGGCTGCGGCCCGGTCGCCAGCCTTGGCGGCGGTATAATCTGGATGATCCTTCAGGCGCGCGCTGTCGCTATGGCTGAAGATGGGCGGATCGGCCATCTTCGGAACCCCGAGCGACCGCGCTCCAGCCGAAGCGGCGGCCTCCCTGGAGAACAGATCCCGTTGCCCGCGTCCGGCAACGTCGAACAGCCCTTCGTCCGCCGCCTTCTGGCGCTTCTTGGGTTGGAGCGGCTTTACCATCGCCGCTTCGGCGCGATCACGGTCGGTGACGGGGCGCAGGCCATCGACGACGAACTGCTCGCCCTGGTCGGTGCGCTCGGTGGCAGGCATCACCACTTCCGGTCGGTTGGCGGACTCTGCCGCGACCCTGACCGCCTTCACCTCGAACCCCGCCATCATCTGCGTCGCGCTGGATAGCGCCGCGTTCGTGTTCTTGCGCTGCCACGCCCCTGCGAGCGGACTCCAGCGCCAGCCGGATCCCTTCAGCTTGGCCCGCAACGCCTCGTCCGGCTTGACGTCCAGGAATATTTGAACGCGCTCGGCATCGTGGTTGTTCACGATGCGACCGCCATCATACTCGTTCAGGACATCCTCGCCGGTGCCCTTGGGGGCGACAGCGGCCTCCTGAGCGGTGTCAGCCAGCGTCCAAACGGTGTTTCGGTCGGTGAACAGCGGCTTGCGCATGCTGGCCTGCCGCTGCCGGATGTGTTCCAGAGCCTGTCGGACCAGTGCGGCTTGGCCGTTCGTGGACAGTCGTTGCAGCCGCCCGGAGATGCTGCTGGTGAAGGCCGTTCGGCTGTAGGTGAGCGAGCCTGCGTCGATGTCGTTGATGGTTGCTATGTCTCTGTCGATCTCCTTGCGCAGATCCCCCCAGCGGTCGGACGCCACCTGCTCATCGGTACGCTGCCCCAAGACGGCCTTCCGGGCGGCGTCGCGGGCGCGCTTCTCCCACTCGGAGAACTCCGAGACGCGCTTGCGCTCAACCTCCATGCGCTTCTGGTTCCGGGCGACGGGAAAGTTCGCCGGCCCGGTTATCATCGGCGACATGGTTCGCGCCTTGGCGTCCCAAATCATGTTTTGGCGGGTGACATAGCCCTGGCGGTACCGCTCCACCTGTTGGTCGACGGTCGCGCGCTGCTGGTCGGTCCTCGCAAGGGCCAACAGATCGTCGCGCAGCGCCTGGACGGCGCGCTCGAACTGCCGGATGTCGGAGGCCGCCCGCTTCTCAGCCTCAAAGCTGATGCCACTGTAGGCACGCCGACCGCGCTCGGCGTCGAGGCTGGTTACTTGCTCTTCGCCGCCTCGCGCTTTGCCGCGATCTGGGCCGCCGCGTCCAAGTTCTTCGCCGCGTCCAACAACCCTTTCCGGGTCCCCTCGGTCACGCGCGGGCTCTCGTCCACCGCCTTCGCGCGCAACGACTGGGCCGCCTTGCTGTAGTCCTCGCTGCTGCGCATGGGTGATATCCTCAAAGGGAAGTGGATCAGCATCGACACCAGTTTCCTGAAAATAAGCCGCTTCCTTCTGGATTGCATCCCGTTCGATGGCGTCCACCACCGCATCCTCGGGATCCTCGCCCAGCATCACCGCCTCAATCGCCCGGCGGCGGTGCTCGTCCGGCAGGTTGATGCCGTGATCCGCCAGCACTGCGCCAACATCGGCTTCGGCGCCGGCCCGGCGCGTCGCCTCCTCGTCCGCTTGTCGGCGGGCGATGTCTTGCTGGACGACATCCGCCTGTTCGTCGATGGGGTAGACCTTGCCGCCGCGCGCCTCCCGGTCCATCGCGTCGAGAAGGTCGGTGATCTCGGTGCGACCGAACCCCTCGGCCCGGTCGCCGGGCCGGATGTAGCCAGCCTCCTCGGCCAGCTCGCGCGCCTGGTCGAGCGTCATGCCGCCAGGGCGGACAAGGGCGCCCTGCCGGGGCAGGAACTGGCGCCGCAGGTCGAGGGCGCGCAACTCCCCCTTCTGGTCCTGGATGCCGCCTTTGCTGGCCAGGAATTCAAAGAGGCTGGGCGGACGCTGGGCTGAGGTGGAGCGGGATGGTGGTCCGGGAGGCGGCGCGGCGCGCTGACCCTCCATGGGAGAAGCGAAGGATGCCTCGGACCTGAGAAATCCCTCCCATTCCTGCCGCAGCGCGCCCGGTTCCATCGTATCGGCCGCGTTTCCTGGAAATTTCCAGCCAAAGGTGTTCTGACCGTATTGCGACGCCAAGCGGTCGTAATCACCATCCGTCAAGCGGTTCACCCATCGCCGCAGGTCATTCTTTTGCACGGCGATTGGATGCGCGTCGGGTGGGATGTTCTTTTCGACGAACATCGTCTGGCGTCCCGCCCCACCCACCTTACCGAGGGGCCGCAGCCCCCACCCGCCATCGACCCGCACCGGCTCCAGCGACTGCCCTTTCAGGTCCGGGCGCGACCGGACAGCCAGTTCCGCCGACTTCGCGGTGGAGAACGGAGAGCCGTCCTTCCTCATGAAGGGAGCCGCCACCGGCGCTGGAGCGGAGGCTCGCGCGCTTCCAACTGGCGGCGCGTCGTCGCTTTGAATTGGCGGCAAGGGGAGAGAGGCGACGGTCGTCGGTCGAAACGCGCCGGGGAAATCGTTCTGCGCGCCCTGCTGATCGAGTTCCCGCAGGCCGGTCAGGTCGAAGGCTGGCGCGGTCGGTCGGAAGGTCGTCGGCTCGGCAGGTTTGGCGACCGAGCCCAATACCGGGCTGTCAACCGGATGCGCCATCGGCGCCAATCCATCAACCGACAAGGGAGCAGGCTCCAACGCTGGCGCAGCGGCATCCGGCAGAATCTTTTCGGTCTGCGCGCTGGAATCGAGAGCGGGCGCGGTGAGCGTGTTAATTTTCGCCGCCTCATGTGCGGCTGGAGAAATGAACGCGGGGGTTTCGGCTACCGCCTGAGTGACTGGCGGCGGCTTGACCGCCTGCGCAACAGAACCTGAAGCCGGGGCCGACTCGTCAACCAACGGTGTGGGCGCGGGGATCTCGGCCAGCGGCGCGACCTCTGACGCGAGTTGCGGCAAACTGGCGGCATCTGCGGTCGCAGGCTCCGTCGCAGGGTTCGCGTTGGGGGTGGGTTGAACGGGCGCAACCTGAACTGGAGCCGCCGGAACGGTGGGCGCGCTGGTCGCTGTCGGCTCCACGACCCGCCCCAGCAGCCGCTCCGCCGGGACCGCCCCTTGCGGCAGATTGGCGATATCCGCCTTCGGCGCCAACAGCCCGTCAACGATGGACCGGCCCGACGCGATCAGCTCCGTGGGGATGGGCGACGCCACGTCGGCGGGCGTGACGTTGGGCGGGGCAATGTTCACCATCGGGCGGGCGGCATGATGGCGCAGCGCGGCGACCTCCGCTGGAGCGCCGAAGGCCTCCCCGACGAACTCACCCAGCACTTGACCCGGCTCGGTGACGCGCCCTTCGGTGGCGATCTGCGCGCCAGCCTCAGCGCTGGCGCCGGCGGCTCCCTGCGTCACGACTTGAGTCGGAATGTTCAAAACCTCGCGAGCGAGGCGCCCCTTTACCGCTTGCGGCACAAGCGTCTTTCCGGCGATGCCCATGGTGGCGCCATCGACGGATCCGATCAGCGCGGCGCGGGTCGCGGCCCGATCACGCACGCGGGCCATTATTTCCGGACTGCGGAACGCCTGGACGAGGGCGGCCTCATCGCTGGTGTCCACGCCCTCGTTGGACAGCCCCTCCAGAACCGAGGAGAGATATTCGGAGCCAGCCGACGACGCGCCCATGGCGACACCGCCCGCTATCGGGCCGCCGACCGCGCCAGCGACCATCGCGGGCGCCATGGCTGGAAGCGATTGCAGACCCACCGACGCGATGACGCCCAGAGGGTCCGACCAGAACGCCCGACCCGCGTCACCCCAGCTCTTCGCGCCCATCATGCGTTGCGCCGCCGGGTTCTGCGGAAGGTCGGCGATCCGCCGTCCGGTTGACGCCACCATGCCGACGGATTGACTGATGTCCGTCTCCGCCTGTCGCCGCGCCGCCGCTCGCTGGCCGGGCGACATATGCTGGTAGCCGACCGGGTCATCCGTGTCCGGCACGGATTCGCCCTGATCGATTCGATCCATGACGGACAGCGAGCGACCCGACAGGTCGGCCCCGAGACCGGCGGCGCCCTGCTTCAAACTGAGGACGCCCGCCGTCAGGGGGTTCAGAACCTTGTCGACAAGAGGGGTGTCAGTCCAGGCGCGGTCTCCGCCGACCGGGCCGCTGGGCTGCTGTGGGGGCTTCGTCGGTTCATCCATCGGCATGAGGCCAGACACATCCAGCGGCGTCAGCCCGGACACGTCGAGGGAATCTCCGCCGATAGGGCGCAATCCGGCGGTGTCGAGCGGCGTCAGGCCCGAAACATCGAAGGCCATACTGATCTCACTTCGTGAAGGGCTTGCCGTTGACGACGATCACCGCGCCCTTCGGCGCGCTGCTCTTGAACCACTCGATGTCGGCCTGAGTGGTTGCCTGGAACGGCTCCGTCTGCGTTCCCTTACCGGATGGGGGGGCGGTCGTCGCCGGAGCGGCTGATACTGTGGGGGGGCGAGCCGCCGACGAGCTTCCGCTGCTGGAACCTGATGGTGGCTGGAGATCCTTCGGCACGTCCAGCCTCTGCCAAGCCTGCGGGTCAGGCTGCCCGAACGCAAACGCCGCGAGATCGTCACGCCCGCCCGCCTGAAGGTCGCGACCAACCGATGCCCAGTCCGTCTTTTTCAGCATCGGGTCGGTATAGCGCTCAATCACCGCATCATAGACCCGCTTGTCGTCGGCGCTCATCTCCGCCCTCTTCGGCTTGGCAGCGCCGCCGCCCTGACCACCCTGCGCCAACGCCGAAAGGCGCGGGTTTCCCGAGGCGGCGAGGGCTTGGCGCAGCCTGTCCGGATCGTCTCCGTACAGCCCGCTCAGCGCCTTGAACTGCCGCTGGTCGTCGCCGCTCAGGCCCGACGTATCCCCCAAAGACCTTTTTGCGCTTTCCCTGGCTTCCGCCGTGTGGTCGATTTCTTCGATCTTGTAGCCATGCTGCTTTTCATCGCGCTGCAATTGCAGCTCGCTCGACAGCCTGGTGTTGGCCTGGGTGTTCGCGCCGCTGGCCCCGATCTCGCCGATGCGATAGCCGTGATTAAGTCCGGCCATATCTTTTTCCTGGCCGAAACGCGCCGTGTCGCGTTGCGTGGTGAAGTCCTGCGTGGCTGTCCGCTCGCCCGTCTGGAACCTCTGTTGCGCGCCCATTTCGTCCATACGGTAGCCATGTTGCAGTTCAAGCAACCGCGCTTTCCGCCTAGCCTTGCCATCCTCTTCCGCCTGCTGGGCCAACCCCTGACCGATCCCGGCAACCGCGCCGCCCAGCGCCGTCAGCAACCCCGCCATCTCACATCCCTCCCTGCTGCTGCGCGACGCCCTGCGGCGGCATCAGCCCACGCCGCCCCGATGGCTGTGGCTCATCCCCTCTGTTTTCCCGGCCTTTGCCGAACTGCGGCAGAACCTCGTCCAGCCGACCGGCCTTGTCGGCGCGCTGTAGGACATCCCAATCCTGCTGAAACGGGCGCGGATCCAACTGGCCGCTCTGCTGCCCCATGGTCCGATAAAGGTCGAGGGCGCGATACAGAGCCTTCTCCAGCTCCTGGGGGCTGAATGTGTGAATGCCCGCTTTCTCCGCCGTGTCGGCGAGGTCGGCCAGCAGATCGGCGCCACCGTGGTAGAGGACATCGCCCGACAGTTGGACGCCCTGCTGCTTCGCCGTGTCCTGCAACCGCTGCACCACCATGACGACGACGGCGGCCAAGCCTTCGACCGGGTCGGGTGTGGCGACAAGGCGCTTCATGACCTGTGGAAACGATTTTTGATCGTAGATCAGGCGGAACGCCTGATCCATGAACTGGTCGTACTGGGCCTGTTCTTCCGGGCTGACGTTGGGTTGATCGCCCTGAATCTGCCCACCTTGATCCTCCTCCAACGCCTCTTCGGTCGGGTTGTGACCGGCAGAACCTTCGGCGCGCTCCTCGGCGGGGCCATTCATCATCGGAGCGCCGCGCCCCTGCATTCCAGAAAGAAGTCCGGGCATCCTGTGTCGCTCCTCAGCTCTGCACGAGGGTGTAGCGGCCCGTGCTCGGGTCATAGACGTATTGACCCTGGCCGGTGGCGCCGTAGGCCGTCGGGCTAAAGCGCTGCGCGGGCGTCATGCGGGGAGGCCCTTGATCGACGGTCGTGTTGGTGGTCTGGGTTCCGGTCAGCAACCCGACGCGCGGCAAACCATAATTCTGGCGGACGATGTCGGCCTGCTGCTGGAGCGCCTTGGTCTGCGCGTTCGCGTCGGCACCGGCAAGCCCCTTGCCCACGCCGAGAAGAACATTGCCGACCAGCGCGCCGTTGCGTTCCAGCCATCCGCCCTTGTCGATGATGCCGGCGCCAGCGTCGGCGCTGGACGAAGCCGCGCCGCTGGTCACGGCGCTGGGCGCGACGGCGGGCTTCATCGTCGCGCCGCCCCCGGCGACGCCTCCTTGCGGCGTGTCGCTTGGCTGACCGCCACCCTCAATCCGCGCGCCGCTGGAGGCCGCGTCGTTGCCGGTGGCGGCGGACGCTGGCGTCGATCCGCTGGCGTAACTGTCGTAAGCGCCCTGGGCCCCGCCCAGAACCGCGCCCGCCGCCGCGCCATACTGCGCGCCTTGCAGGGCGTCGCCACCGGACAGCGCGCTGGTCGCCGCGCCCGCCACGGCGCCATACCCGGCATTCGTCACTGCGCCTGTGATGATGCTCGACAGGCCGCTGCCCGCTCCCAAACTGTCGGTGACGCCCTTGACCGCCTCGCCCCAACTGGACGTGATCCCCAACGCGTTCCCGGCGGTGAACATCACCGCGCCAGCGGCAAGCGCCACGGGAAGGATTTTCGACGCGGTGTTGACGACCTTCTTGAACACCTTGCCAATCGATTTCACGACGCCGCTCATCGCACCCTCCTGACATACATCGCGCCATCCAGGCGCAGTCCCTTGCGCTCCCAAAGCGTTCCGGCGCGCCGCCACCCCTCGACCGCGCCCGAGACGCCGGGCCGCACCTCGATGACGCCCGGCGCGCGTTCCGCCCAACTGAGAAAGGCGTCAGCCAAACCGGACGCGGCCCGCGCGTCGGTCCCGGGGGCGACGCAGAAAAACAGGTCGGTGGCGTAAAGCTCCTTGGCGATTCCATAGAGCCGGTCCACCACGCCCAGAATGAAGCCACCGATGGTTCCGTCATCGCTCACGGCGACGAACAGGCAGGACCCCTTGCCATGGCTCTGGATCGCCGACACGCACAGGGTCTTGAAACGTGCGACGTCCAGCGTGGCGCGGTCGGCGTAGACGCTGCGCTGGTGCGTCGCCGCGATCAGGTCGGCGAGGCCAAGGATGTCGGAAAATTTGGCGGGGCGGATCATGCCGTCCTCCTCGTCAGAAGGCCGCGACGGCGCAGGCGCTGCGACGCGGCGGGGTCATCCTCTTGATCGGAGGCCTGAGCCTGTCCAGTTCCGCGAGATGACCCGGCGACGCTTTGATCGGCAAGGCTTTGACCCGATGAGCGGATGGAGCCGACGCCGCCAAGATCGGCCACCTCGGAATAGCTCCGAGGGTCGATCAGGCCGAACTGGTCGGCGACAAAGCCAACTGGCAACCCGGTCGCCAACCCGACGCCGCTCGCCAAGGCGGCGGTCGGCGACCAGCCCACCACCGTCCGCGTCGCCGGTTGGTCCGCAACCGGCCCATCCAGGCCGAGCATGCCTTCGGAATTGGGGCGGGAGCCGAGATTGAACCCCAGAACCCCGAGCGCGCCGGGCGTGAAGCCTTCGGCCTTGTCCGATCCGGTCACGCTGGTGACGCCGCGCTCGGCAAGCTGATCCTGCGACATCGGGGTGGACGTGCGGCTGACGCTGACGCCACCATCGCCCGCGTCGCCGCCTGCGCTCGCGCCGTCGCCATCATGGCCGCCGCCATGCCCGCCGCCGCTGCGCCCGCCGGTGTCGCCCACCCCGCCGCTGTCGCGCTCCAAGAACTCCTGAAGCCCGGTCTTCGGGTTGCGGCTTGCCTCCTCCGACCCCACGATGAAGCGGTTTGGGTTCAGTCCGCGCTGGTGAGCGATCCGCGCGAACAGCGCCATCAGCTCATGGGTCTGACAGGACAGCGGCACCACAAGCTCGCCCGGCGTCAAATGACCAAGCGCGCGGTCTCCGCCGCGCCCGGCCTTCTCCGCCGCCACCAATCCCCGACGGGATGTCTCGCTGCGCGGTTCCATGCTTTACGCCACGTTGGGGGTTGCGGGCGAGGCCCAGGTCAGATTGATGCCGTACATCTGCTCGACCATACTCAGCGTGCTGTCCCGCAACGTCGCGATGTGTTGCAGGTACGTGTTGCGCGCTTCGGCGGGCAGGTTGACGTTTCCAGCGATGTTCTGAAATTCGTTGGCGTACAGCCCCTCCATCGCGGTCAGCGCCGTCGTGGCGCGATCCTTTTCGTATTGGCTGACGTTCCAACTGGCGATCTTCTCCTTCGACACGTTGTCGTCGTAGAGGAGCGCCTTCTTCTGCTGGAAATCGCGGTCGCTGAGCGCTTTATCCTGGACGGACTTCTCTTCCTGAAGGCGGGAATCCCACCCGCCCTTGAGTTGGGTGAGCCCCTGGTTCTGACGATAGTCCTGATCGGACAGCACCGAGTTTTGCCGGTATCCTTGATCCGACAGCGACGCGTTCTGACGATAGTCCTGATCGGACAGCGCCGAGTTTTGCCGATATCCCTGATCGGACAGCGCCGTGTCGTATCCGAACTTCTGTTCCTGCAAGCCTCGGTTCTGGCCGTATTCCTGGCCCGACAGGTTCTTCTGCGCGGTTTGCGCCGCGTTTTGCGCGGCCATGGGCAGGGCGGCGTTCAGCACCGCCGCCTGGGAGGAGCCGACCGCCATTGAACTGTTCAGCAGGCCACGCCGCTGCGCGCCGGCCAGACCGTCGGTCTTGGCCTGCTGCATGAGGGGGCCGCCCGCCGACGTGATGCGGGAGACCTCAGAATCGACCTTGTCATCCTCAGGCGTCCACGTCGATCCGCCGCCGGTTGCTGCGTTGTAGGCCATAACCGGCCCTCCTCAATTCAATGCGGCCAGGGCCTGGACGATGGCGGTCAACAGCTCCGCCAGATCGAGGTCGCCGGTGAGATAGCCGACGGTTGGCGCGGCGAGCGCCAGGGCGGCCAGCAGGTAACGCTTCTTGCCGGCCAGCATGCCGCCGCGCGCGATGGTGACGATGTTCATAGCCATGGGGTCAGGCTCCTTTCTGGAACAGGGCGCGCTCGGCGGCGGGGCGTTTGACGAGGCCGGGCGGAAATAGGCGGACAGGCGCAGGCCCTCGAACCGCTTCACGAGGTCGATGGCGGCTTGGCAAACCGGCTTGCTCATTGGTCGATTCCGTTGCGGTTGGCGCGGTGCCACCGCCACAGCAGGAAAGCGATGCCGAGCAGGAGCGACGTGGTGGTCAGCACGGCGTTGACGTCGGCGAGCACAGCCGCCCAGCCGGGCGCGGTGAGGGTGAGCGCGATGGCCGTGTTGTCGGCGGGGTGGTCGAGCATGGTCGGCTCCAGATGGGGATCTGCGAACGGAGTGCGCGTTCAGCGCTAGGGTCGTTCGGGCGTTGGATAGACGGCGCTGTCCCGCGCCGCCTGGATGGCGTCGGGCGTCAGGGCGTCGGCGATGGCGAGGTTGACGCGCTCCCGCTCCGTCTCGATCTGCCGCCCCACCATCTCCCATGCGGCGGTGACGGCCTCCCATTTGGCCAGGACGGCGGTGACGGTGGTGGAGAGCAGCGCGGCGCGGTCGCCAGCCCACGGATAGTCGACGGCGGGCGCGTCATCGGGACGGTCCGCGCCGATCCAGCGCTCCACCTCAGCCTGCTTGGCGGCATAGGTCGTGGCTTGGCCGGGAACGGCGGTCAGGTAGGCTTCGCGCGCCCGACCGGCAGCGACGTTGTTGGCAGCGACGGCGGCGGAGCGAGCGGAGGACAGGATGCCCGACCACACTGCGGGGTCGAGCGTTCGGACGGCCCAGGCTGGCGTCGCCGTCGTCGCGCCCAGCGTCCAGCCCGCGCGCTCGGCAACCGACCCGGTCGGAGCGACAGGCGGCGGATTGTCCACGAACAGCAAATAGCCGACGTCGGAATAGCCACGGTCGGTCAGATCGGCCAATTCGGCGGGGGACAGGTTGAGATCTGCCAGCCAACCCGGCAAGACGACCGGAGTACCGGCTCGCGGTTCGCGGGTCGGCAGCGAGACTTCGAGATAGATAGCGTTCATCGTGCCTCACTCAAACTGGGATAAACCGGAGAATGCACAGATGCGCTCCGCCTTGGCCGCCACCCTCACCGCCACCGCCGCCACCGCCACCGTAGTTCTGCCCGCCGCCGCCCGAGCTTGGCCCGCCGCCTGCGGATCCACCGCCACCACTATAGGGGCCGGTGCTGGCGGTGGAGGCCATCAGGCCAGGCCCCGTCAAGCTGGCGGCGGACCCACCGCGCTCGCCTCCGCCGGACCACCGACCGCCTTGACCACCGTTGTTGTTGATTTGTCCGCCGGTCGCGACGCCACCGATCCCGCCGAATGGGTCGCCAGCGGCCTGCGACGACGAACCATTTTGACCGCCGGTCACGGTCACGCCGTCAATCGAGATGCTGCCGCGCGTATCGTAAAAGTTCGTGGCGGTTGTGCCCGGGTCGATTGTGAGTATGAGCTTTTCGTTCGGTAGCACGCGGCGGCGCTTGTAGGCGCAGCCGCCGCCCCCGCCGCCGCTTAGAAAACCCCGACCGCCGGGAGAAATGACGATGATTTCCACCTCGCACGGGTAGAGCGGCGCGTATATTTCGGAGGAGGACAGGTAGATGCACTCGACCGCGACGGGCTTCCAGCCACCGTTTTGCATGCTTGCGGCGGGCAGGCCGATCAAATGCGGTGCGCGCGGCAGGCCCGTGTATTGCGAGCGGCCCATCAGCGGAGCCCCACTTCGGCCATCACGTCGATGCGCGCTGGCAACGCACTCGCGGCTGCGAACAAGGCGACGATCAGCGCGTTCGTTTGGCCCAACTCCCAGCCGGTGTCAGGCGCCGAGAAGGTCGCAGGGTCTTGCACCCCGCCCATCAGCGGGGTCGGTGGGGTATTGTCAGCGTAACCTGCGTTAACCGCGACGCCTCGGCGGGTCCGCAAGGCGACACGGAACAGGCGGGCGCCGGCTGGCAGTGCGGCATCGGCGGTGAACGAGGCGCCATTGACGGTCAGGGCCAGGGGCGAGACCGCCGTGACGATGGCGAGAAGCCCTGTGTTGGCCTGCGTGGCGCTGCCGACGTTGCGGGCCGCCGCAGGCCCGAAAAGCATGACGGCGTTGCCGGGGGACCAGCCGTCGGCGATGAAACTGCCGGTCGCGCGGGCAATGCCGCTGGCGGTGAGGGCCAGAACACCCGTGTTCGTGGCATCCTGCGTCGTCAGCAACTGGCCGACGTAGATCAGGAGGCTCTTGGCCGTGCCGTCGGTGCTGGAGATCGACCCGCCGATCACCCGTCCGCCACCCTGCCAGACGCGCTGTCGCGGCAGCAGTTCGCCGGGCAAGGCCATCTCGCCGCTGATGGCGGCAACCACACCCGGCAGCAGGCAGTCCACAACGATTTTTGCGTTCGTGCCGTTGGTGATGGTCAGGCTTTCCGTAAACTTTTGATAGCTGCCGGGAACGTTCGCGTCGATGGCCACGTCGAGATCCTCAGAGTTTGGCGCCGTCGAAGGCGATGGAAGAGCGGCGCGCGGCGCGCTCAATGGTGGCCCGCAGACCGGCGGAGAGGTTGGTGATGGCGAGCGGGTCGATGCCGAGCAGCAGCGCCTCGTCGGCGCCAGGGTTCTGGATCGTCTTGGTCATCGGCGCGGTCACGGCCACCGCGCCATCAAGGTATTGGCCGACCGCGTCGTTGCCCGTGATCTTCACCTGACCCGAACCCACCGGGAGGACGGCGTTGGCGATAGCCGCATCCAACTGGGGCTTGGTGATCATCGCGCCGACGCTGACGATACGGAACGTGGAGCCGTCGTAGCGCAGAGTCGTCATGCTGCCGGTCGGCATGTCGCCGACGACCGTGTCGCCGCCATCCTGCCGACGGATGGGCTTCACGCCCAGCAACGCCCCAGAGGCTCCGTAGAGGTCGACCGTGCTCGCGGCGGAGTTGCCGACGCCGACCCTGAACGACACCTCCATGCCCTCGGTGTAGGAGGTTGGAGGGTACGGCAGCGTCACCCGATAGGCGTTCGCGATCCCGCTGTCGGCGCCGTAGCTGACGGTCCCGCGCTTGACCTGGCCCTCGGCGGGCAGCTTGTCGAATCCAGCCTCAATCGCCTGGAACGTGCCGTTCACGCTCTCGGCGCGCGCAACCGTTCGCCGCGCCTCCGGGTTCTCGTGGGTGAAATAGTCGTTGCTCATCGCTTCAGCCCCCGTGCGCTGGAATGGAGCGTCAGGCCGTGGATGGTGTGCGGGGCCTCATGGGTCGCTTCGGTGCCGATGGCGAGCGAGACGTTGACGCCGCTGCCGTCGATGTACGCCTCGGCCGTGCCCTCCACCGGCGTGGACCAGTAAAATTCATTCCACGCCGCCTCGTCCCAGAAGCCACCCCCGCCGGCCACATCGAACGTCTGCTCGGCCGCCGATGGAAGGTCAGGGTCGCCATAGCCGAAATCGGCCGACGCGTAGAGGGTGGTGTTGGGCGCCGACGAAACCTCGACCGTCGCCTTGTGAAAGCGCTTGTTCAGCGTGGGCGCGCCAAGGTGGTTGAAGGCCAGACGCACATAGGCCGCGATGGGGTCGCCATCGAAGCTGGCTCCGCTGTCCATGCGATGGACGAAGCCAGCATCCGAGCCGAAATACAGCTCCTCCGCTCCGTCCGCCCCCTCAACCGACACGGCGCATCGCACGACCATGTTGATCTTGACCGGCATGAAGGCGGGTCCGGCGCCGCTGAGGTCCATCACCAAGCCGGTGCCGTCGCTCCAATAGAGCCGGTACTGGTTGAGGTCGCGGACACGCAGCGACGCGACCACCCCGGCGTCGGCCCGGCGCTTGGCGTCGAGGTGGGGCTTGATCAGGCGGGACAGCGTGCCGGCCTGAAAGTCGCCGAACTCCTGCACGGAGGCGAGGTTGCGCACGCCACGGTCGTCGAGGAAGATCGGCTGACCCATGGCCTGCACCGACCATTCGATGGCGCCAGCCTCCTCGGTGATGATCTTCAGCTCGCCGTCGGCGTTGGCGCCGCTAAACACTGTGCCGTACAGCACCCCGATGCGGTTGCGGCCGAAGATCACCAGCGTGCCGGCATAGCCCGCGACATGGCCGGTGATGGTCTCGCCGATGGTGAGTTCTCCAGCGCCGCTCAGCACCGACCACGCATAGGGATCGCCCAGGCCGCTGAACTGGTCGGAGGCCTGGAAGCTGAGGAACAGATAATTGGCGTGCGCGGCGATGTGACTCGGCGCGTCCGGCGTCATGCCGGTCAGGATCGGCATGAACACCGCCCCGTCCCATTCGAACGCCGGGTTCACGCCATCGCAGCCATACATCCGAGCCGCACCCGCGAGACCCGTGAAATTGTAGGTGGTGAATTCGAAGCGCCCGCCCGGCAGCAGCGTGATCGCTGACGAGCCGCCGTTGGCGACGGCCTTCGTGACGCCACCCACCTTCAGCGCCTCGCCGATCACGAAGGCGCCGGTGATGGTGGCGAACGCCAGTTGGCCCACGGCCTCGTTGCCGGAGGTCCAGTCGCCGGAACGCACCGCCACCCGCGTGACCACGCCCGTGGCGCCGGAGGTTCCGCCCGTGACCGTCTGGCCTTCGGTGATGACGCCCGTGCCGGTGACGAACGTCACCCGGTTGCCGAGCGGGCAGGCCACCCAGCCCGCCGCCGTCGCCTTGTGCATCACACAGGCCGTGGCGCCTGCGTTGTCGCGGAAGGCGTAGAGGATGCCCTCGTGCTTCCAGACGCCCCGGATCGGGCCGGAACCGGGGACAGCCGCGATGTTGGCGCGCGCCGTCGCGATGGCGTCGCGCAGCCACGTCCGGTCGTCGGCGTCGTTGAAGGCGCCCCGCGCGGTCGCGGCGCCGACGGCGCTGCATTTGGTGATGCCAGCGACCTGGAGCGCCTCGTTGTCCTGGAAGGCGCCGGTCACGGCGGTGAGCACCAGATGGCCGACAGCGTCGCTGGCGCCGTAGCTCCCGCTCTCGACCACCCCATCGATCAGGGCGACGCCGACGGCGCCGCTGGTCGCGCCGGTGACGGTCGCGCCCTCGGCGATGACGGCGGAGCCCGCGTCGAAGGGCAGGACCCAATAGGTGGCGGAGGAGGGGAGGGGCCGCCCATCGGTGCGTTCGAAGCCAGCGATGCGGGTGTAGCCTTCGAGGCGGGGCTCGTAGTTCACACCGCCGATGGCCGCGCCGGGGTTGCGCTTGATCGGCGGTGTCACGAGATCGAGACCGCCGACCGTTTGGAAATGCTGGGTCTGCTGCGTCATGCCAGCGCCCCTCCAACAACGGTGATGGTCGGGAGCTGGTCGCGCTCAAGGTCGCCGAGCATGCGGCGGTAGTTCGTGGCGGCCGTGGCCATGGCGGTCGGCGCCTCGTCGAACTCGGCCAGCAGCAACAGCGCGCGCCATTTGATGATGTCGTGAAAGCGCTTTGGCAGGTTCGGCGTGTCGGTGTTGGTCGTCAGCAATTGCGGCGCCGTGCGGTATTCGCCACGCACTGTGTAGGCCGCCCTCGGGATCGGTCCCAGCAGCAGCGCGCCGTTTGGTTTCACCGCGCAGGCGATGGGCCGACCGATGGTCTGCGCCCCGCGACCGTAGCGACGCCGGTAGGCGTCCCAGCCTATAATGTCGATCTCGCCCTCGTCCGCGACGCCGACCGCCGGATCGTAGAGGGTGATGGAGCCGGGGCTTACGACCCATTCGGCCCAGTCGTCGAGCGACCAGGCGGCGGCGGTGTATTCGCCGACCCCGCCCGCCGCACCCCCCTCGAACTCCGCCCGCATCCACGCCCAAGCGCTGCGGCTGTTCTGGATGTCGGTCCAGGCCGTTGCGGTGAACAGCACGATCTTCGCCAGCCGACCTGTCTGGCCGGTCACGCTGGTCGGCTGGACGCCCGAGACGGTGCCGCTGTCGCGCGCCACGGACTGGCAGAGTTGCAGGAAGGTTGCCATCGCTGGAGCGTCCGATCAGGCGGCGGCGGGCATGGAGAGGATGCGCATCAAATACAGCGGCACCTCGCGGGACGTGATGGAGCCGTCCTCCTCCATGTTATAGAGGGTCTGCACGGCGTGCTGGAGCGCCTCGACGTAAGGGAGGCCGACGGCGCAGGGCTTGCCGCGCGGAATCAGCATCGACTTGCCGTTGACCGCCACGAAGACGTCGCGGTCGCCGCCGGGGCCTTCCTGGCGCTCGATCAGGATCGAGGCGCGCGGCCCGCGCTGATAGCTGCCGGGATCGACCGCGTGCGCCGGGGTGTCCGCCGCTGAAGCCTGCGACGCCGCGTCGCCGCCGACGCTGGCCGGGACGGTGATGTCGTCACGCTGGTAGCCGGTCGACATGATCTTGGCGATCAGCGTCTCGGTCTTGATGGCGGGGTTGGGGCCGAGCGACAGCCCGAGCACGATTTCGGCGAAATAGCGCAGTTGCGCGGCGGTGGCGTCGGCGAGTTTGACGGTCACATCGTTCGACATTGGGGGTGAAACCTCTCGAATGATCGGGATCAGGGCAGGATGCCAGCGGTGATCAACGCCGAACGGAGGGCGTTGACCTTGGCCGCGAGGTCCGCGAAGTTGTTGTTGATGGCCGCGCTCACGTCGCTGCCGTTCGTGGCGCCGACGGCCACCAGCGTGTCGTTCGCGGAACCCCCGGTGCTGTCGGTCAGGGCCGTGACGGTCGGCGCGCTGTGCAGGGTGCGCAGCAGGGTGTCCAGCGCGCGGCGATCACCGGCGTGGATTTTCGAGATGAGCTGGAGAGAGGCGGTCCGCGCGGCCATGGGCCATGCTCCTGTTCAAGCGGGCGAGGGGGCCGCCGCAACGGCCCGACCCAGGGTCTCAGCCGCGCTGGTTGCGCATGGCGATCCAGACGATCTTCTCGCCCGCCGCGTTGACGTCCGCGTCGGCCCCGATGGTGAAGCCCTCGCCCGCCGAAGCGCTGCCCGCGTAGACGCTGACGCCGTTCGCCGTGACGTAGGCGTGGCTCTTGTTCGCCGTGGTCGCGTTGTCGACGACGCGCAGGAACTTCATGCCGGCGGCGGCGGGCATGTCGCTGGTCCATTCGATGATGGGATCGAGATTCCCAGCGTCGGCGATGTTCATCACCTTCACGTAATCGGGCTGCCAGCCGAGGCTGACGTTGATGGCGGCGCCGGTGCCGGTCACAGCGCCGGTTCGCATGTTGCTGGCCATATCGGGGTGTCCTTGACGGAGGGAATGCGGCGGGCCGGTGCTGTCGGCCCGCACGGAAGGGGCCGATTAGAGGGCGGTGACAGCCACCTCCAGCCGCGACATCCAGTTCTGGTTCAGGATCACGGCGGTGAAGTACGTCTTCCACGAGACGTAGCCGCGCTGCCCCAACGGGTCGGACTTGTCCGGCTTGCCGGGGTTAAGGACCATGGGCGTGATGGCGCCCGCGCCCTTCAGCGGCACGGTGCCGAAGGCCTCCTTGCCGAAGAACAGGACCGGGTAGACGTCGGCGCTGGTCCCGGTGGTGGACACCATCGGCGTGCCCGACCCGGCATAGGCCCCACCGGCGTCGGTGAGAGGATTCAGTTCGGGCGACAGGACGTAGCGCACATCCTCGACGCTGCCGATCTCCTCCGGGCACACCGGCTTGCGGCTGCCGTATTCGGCGACGGGGGTGAAACCGGCCATGCCACGAATGTCCGATTCCAGATCGGTGTGGGCGACCGCGATGAAGCTCGCCTCGATGGGCTTGGTGCCGTAGTTCGGCGAGCCGTCCAGCACGGAGGTGATCTTCATCGCCTTCTGCGCCTTCAGGAAACGGGTCACAGCCCGCTGCTTGGACAGGCTGACCGGCGTGTTGACGGACGAGCGGCTGGAGCCGTTGGCGTAGAAGACGCTGGTGCCAGCCTTGATGACGCCATAGGTGATCATCTCGGTCGTCAGCGCCGCCTGCTCTCCGGCCAACTGCGAGGCGTCCTTCAGCACCGGATCCTCGGCGAGATCATCGATGACGTCGGTGATCTCAATCGGCTTGCCATACTGCTTGAGGGTGGCGGTCACGTCCTCGTAGCTCATCTTCTGGGCCGACGGCGTGACGCCTTCGACCAACGGCGTGGTGGCCGCGCCGAAGGGAATCGGACGCCGGAACTTGACCGTGTCCGCCTTGTTCTTCGGCATCGGCTTCGTCATGCCGAACTTTTGCAGCACGAGCACCGGCTCGGCGTGCTTCAGCATCTCGCTGGCGGCCCAGGCGGCGGTGCGCTGGTTGATGTCGCCGTAGGTGGTCTGACCGATGGCCATGGGGCGTTGCCCTGCGGTTAGCGGCCCTTGTTGGCGTAATACGCGAAGGCAGCTTCAAAGTCGTCGGGTGGACCGCCCGCCGGGCCTGCGCCTCGGCTGGTGATCGTCGCCCCTGACTCGAGCTGGCGTTGCCGACGGGCCGCGAGGTTCGCGGATGCGCCCGTCGCCGTGACGGCTGCGGGCGCGGAGGCTGCCGCCGTTGCTTGAGCGATCCCGGTCGCCTGCTTGAAGCGGGTGATGATGTCACCGGCCTCCGCCGCGTCCTGGATGGCCTCGCCGTTGCGCTGAATCGCTTCGACCACATAACGCGGCTGAGTGGACAGCCACGCCGTGAATTCGGGCCGGGCCGTCACCTTGTCCCAATCCGGGTGCATCTGAGCCAGGGCCTGCTCCTCGCGGTCCAGGGCCTGCTCGCGCTCCCGCTGGGTCTCCAGGGACTCCCGCCGGTCGAGGCGTTGTTGCGCTTCGTTGAGTTGCCGTTGCAACGACGAAATCTGCTTGAGGACGGGGCGTGCGACCTCGGGATATTCCTCTTGGAGCCGACGAATGTCGGCGTCGGAGGCGTCCGTCTGGTCCTGGCCTGTCGAACCGGCGGCCCCATGGAGGGCGGCCAACTGCTTTCGCAGGGTCTCGGTTTCGCGCTGGAGCGCCGCGACGCGGCCCCGGTTGGAGCGGCTGTCATGGTCCAGCGCGTGAAGCTTGGCTTGGGCGGCCTCGAAGGCGGCCCGTTGCTGCTCGCTTGCGCTGTTCCATATATCGTCGCCGTTCGCGATGTGTCCACCCCCTTGCGTTTGGACCTGCGCCGGAGCGGCTCCCCCTTCCGCTTCTCCGGGCGGCGGCGCGCCGTCGGTCCGCTCTCCGCCGGTCGCGTCGGATCGCTCGGACGGCGCCGCGCCATCCGAAACCGCGCCGGACGGGCTCCCGGCGAACTCCGCGAAGGCGGTCTCGAAGGAATCGCCCGCTCCGTCCGTCGTGGAGGCGGTCAACGGCTCGTCGGCAGGCGGGTGCGTGGCGGTCGTCATAGCCCATAGGTCTCCGTGTTGATCTCAATGGTGGGGCGCTCCTCGGTGAGGGCGAGCAGGCCTGACAGTTCCAGCAGTTGGCCCCGCAGAAGCTGCGTGCGGTCGTGCCCAGTGGCGGGGTTGTCGATTTCGGCGCGGATGGCGGCTCGGCGCGCGTCCGCCCATGCCGAGACCGCCGCCCAAGTGGCGGAATGCTTGTCGATGCCGGTCATGGGGCAAACCGCGTCCCGGAGGCGGGCTGAACGGGATGGACGGGCGCTCCGCCCAGACCGGGCGACGCCTGGCCGGGAACCGGCGCGCGGTCGCGGGCGGACTGCCGGTCCTTGAAGCCGACCTCGGCGGCGAAGATGCGCTCCTTGTGCTCCTGGTCGGCGGCCTGCATCTGGAGCTTCGACCGCATCTGCTCGACCGTGAGATTCTGCGCGGCGGCCAGCTTGGCGAGTTCGGTGTCGCGGTTGATCTGGGCGACCTGAAGCTTCGTCTGGGCGTCGATCTGGGCCTTTTGCATCGCCGCCTCGATCTTCTTCATCTCGATCTCGGCGCGAGGATCCTGCTGGCCGTCCTGTTGCGCCTGCTGCTGGCTTTGCTGATCCTTGGCGATTTCGTCGTCGGTCTTGATCAGCTCGTCGGCGGACAGCATGTGCGCCTGCACGGTCTTGCGGAGCATGGGCGCGGCCTTGACCAGCGGCCCCAGCACCGGATGCCCGGTGAACTGAAGGCACATGGTCATCAGGTTCTGCGCCTGCGCCTCGCGGACCAGCAGGACCGACGTGCCGCGCGCGTCCACCTCGAAGTCGCCCTTGACGCCGTCCTTCCGGTTGAACTGCATGTTCCAGTCATAGAGGCGCCGGATGTTCGGCGTCGTCACCTCGTCGTCCCAATCCTTGACCGCGTCGCGGAAGATGACGTTGGCGGCGTTCTGGAGCATCGACATGCCGTTGGCGGTCTGCGTCTGGTGCGCGCCCGCCTCGCCCTGGGAGATCAGAGGCAAGGACACCTCGTCGTCGATGAACTCCTTCGCCACCTTGATGATGTTCAGCAGCTCGGCCTGTCGGCTGTCGATGGCGTAGGTCTCGAAGACGGCCTTCAGACCAGCGGCGCCGGACGAGGCGTCGTTCCTGGCCCACCACAGCTTGCGCGGCTTCAGCTCCCATTTGCCGTCGGCTGGCTCGATGCGCTCCTTGTTGATGACGATCTGCGGCCCGGTCGACAGGCCGCCATTGTCCATCATCATCCGCCACGCCGCGTTCAGCGCCGACTGGGTGTCGCGCATCAGCGACGGCACACCCCGCCCCCAGAAGCTGCCCTTGTCGCGGGAGAAGCAGAAGGCCGAATAGATCGGGTCCTGGCTGTCGAGAACATGGATGCCGAACTTCAACACCTCGTTCTGGCAGAACCACACGACGATCTGCACCTCGTCGAGCGGGTCGATGTCGGCGTATTCGGACGCCACGTCGGCCCTCCCGTTGGCCGTGTAGAGACAGCAGAGCTGTTCGGCGGTCAGCGGCCCGTTGTATTCCCACACCGTGAACTTGCCCTCGACCGACACGGTGTCGCCGTCCGTGATCGAGCGGACCTGCGCCATCCAGGGCGGCGGCGCCTCGCGGGAATCCTCCTTCAGCAACCGGCGGATGGCGTCTTGCGAGAACCCCGGCTTCTTGGCCAGCCGCCGCAACTCGGTTTTCGACAGCAGATGCAGCTCGAAGAAATACTCGCATTCCTCGACCCGGTTCCCGTTGGGGTCGGGGTAGAAGCGCCATGGGTCAACGCGGGTGTATTTCGGTCGTGGATCCTGAACCTCGACCAGAGCGTCGATTTCGATCAGCGTGCCGTCCGGCCCCTGGGCTGGCACCTTCCCCCAGCTCCGCCGCGTCCGGCTGTCCACCACCGGCCCCTTCAGGATCCCGGTGCCGAGCTGGCAGGCGTCGTCGATGGCCTCGCGGGCGTGGATGCCGTAGCGGCTCTCGGTCAACTGGTCGTCGATCTCCGTCTGCATGGCCGAGGCTCGGCGCTGGGCGTCCTCCATCATGGCGCGGGCCTGCTCGCCCTCCTGCCGCCGCCGCTCGTCGGGGTGGTCGTTCGGCGTCTTGGCCACGTCGCTCAACTCGGGGACCGGCGTCGGTTGGATGCCCCAGTTGCGGTCGTCGGTCGGAAACAGCAGGTCGGACAGGCGGGCCTTCCAGGCGTTCGTCTTCGGCTTCGTCTGATTGACGAACAGACGCGACCGCTCGGCCTTGCGCAGCGCCGCTTCGGTGGTCGCGTCGTACCGGCCATGATACTGGCGGAGATCGTCGTACCAGCGATCTTCGACGGTCACGCGCTTGGTCACAGCGTCCTTCACCAGCCGTTCGAGGTCGCTGGCGATCTGGCGGGCGCGGTCCTGAAGCCGCAGTTCGGCGGTGGCGGCCTCCTGCCGAGCCTGCTCTTCCCCCATCGCGTCGGCGAGCGGCACGTCAATACCCGGCATGGGAATCTCCGACAATGTGATGCGTGATGGCGCCGCGCGCGTGGGCGGGCGCGGTGATGGCCAGCCCCAGGCCGGTGCGGATCAGATAGCGGGTGGCGTCCATCAGATGGTCGTTGGCCTTGACGATCTTGCCTTTCTCGTCCCGCCGGTAGAGCCGGTATTCCGCCCACCAGTTGAGGCAGGTGCGGAACACCTTCAGCCGCCCGGTGGCGAGCCGCATCCAAACGTCGTCGATTCCAGCGTCCACCGCGTTGTCGGCCTTGGTCAGTTTGAGGCCAAGGTCAAGGTAGTTCTGGAGGAGCTGCTCGCCGTCGCGCTGAGAACGGCCACGCGCGGCGGGGTCGATGGCGCCCGGCATCCAGTCGCCGCGCGCCCGGATCGCGGTCGCGTGGGTGGAGGGTTCGGCCTGGCCCCGGTAATGCTCGGCGTAGAGATAGAGGGTGTCGGTGTTGGTGTCGTGAGCGCCCCAGGCGGCGGCGGTGCGGTTCCAGCCCACGTCGAGGCCGTAGGCGCGCGGCCAATAGGCCGGGATCGCGAACGGCTCCACCATGATCTCGCTCTCGGCGACCGGATAGATGGCGCCGGCGCCGAGCGACGGAACGCCCTTGGACCGGGCGTCGCGCAGGTAGGGCTGCGTCGAGGCCAGCAGCTCGCGCTGGGTATCAGCGTCCAAATGCGGAACATCCGACCAGCCCGCCTGAACCAAATACCGGCTGGGAGTTATTTCGGGCATGGATCAACCGCCCATCCGCTTGAGGGCTTGGTGCAGCGTGTCGGCCTGCGGCGTGCCCACCGGATATTTCGGCGGAGACGTCAGCGGCGCGACGGGCGAGGCGCTGGACAGAGGGGGCGCGCTGGGCGACGGAAGGGGAACCGCCGACATCAGCGCGCCGTCCTGCGGGCAGCCGTCGAAGTGCGCCATGCCGGGCCGGGCGCCGCAGTCGCGGCAGGGCTGGAGCGCCATGTTCACGGACATGCGGTCAACCCTCCCCACGCACGACCACGGCCCACAGGGGCGCGGCGCTGACCAGCAGGAAGGCGCGGAACGGAATGGGCGCGCCCAGGAAGGTCGGGCGCGGCTCGGTGACGCGAAGCGCGGGCAAGGACTCCATGACGCTCCTCACATCTCGGAAAGCCGCATATCCTGCGGCAGGAACTGCATCACCACCTCGCTCATGCCTTCGAGCGGGGTGAAGGTGATCATCACGACGCCGCGCGTGGTGGCGGTGCGGATCAGGCATTCGCCGTAGACGTCCATCGGCGGCTCCTCGTCCAGCCAGATGACGTGCTGTTCGGTGCCCTCGAAGGACCCGCGCCCCTGCTGGTAGCTTTTGAAGCCCAGCACCGACCATCCGGCGGATTTGTGCTTGATGGGGATGGTGTCGACGAGATCCTGCACGCCCTGCTTCCAGGTCGGGCGACCGAGCTTGACGCCGGGAATGATGCCGGTGCCGGTGACGTTCTTTTCCGCGCCGCGCAGGATGTCGCCCAGCAGCTTGCCCTGCACGATGTCGCGGGTGGTTTCGTTGGTCTTGCCTGCGGCCCAGGCCCGCACCGGGTGGTGGAAGCGCTTGCCCTCCCACCAGTCGGGATAATCGCCGGTCAGGTGGCAGGTCATCTCGAAGCCGCCGCCGACCGTTTTTCCCACCCGGTTCGCGGCCATGAAGCAGCGCTCCCGATACCGCGCGCCGCTGGCGAAGAACTCCATGTGGCGCGGGTAGAGGTGGCGCGCGCGCGGCCCGTCCTCGGGGAACAGGGCGGCGAAGCCGATGCGCGACAGCCGATGCTCCCGCTCTTCCAGCATGGCGAGCAGGGCCTCGCGCTCCGCGCGCGGCATGGCGGCGATCTGTTGGGGCGTGAGGGCGGCCATCATTCGCCATGCCCTCCGTCACCACCGCCACCGGCGGCCAGCTTCGCGATGTGGTTGGCGATCTTGGCGTTCAGCTCGTCGTCCGACAGCGCGCCGTGGTCGATCTTGCCGGAATGCTCAATCGCCACGTTGTCCCGGAACTTCAGCGGGCGCTTGGCCTTCAGCATGAAGATCAGCAGCGTGTCGGAATACTCGCGGACGGTGCCGCACTTGGCCCCCTGATAGAAGACGGGCTTCAGGGTGCCGCTGCTGCCCCGGCGCAGGGCCTCGTCCTCCAAGGCGTCGATGCCGCGCTCGACCGCCTCGTCCCAAGCCTTGGCGAAGACCTCATCCCGTTCGCGCGCCTCGTAGGCGGTCTGCCGGGCATAGCGCGCGGTCTTGCAGGCGGCGGTGATGTTGCCGCCGTTCTCTTCGAGCGCCTTGAGGAAGGCCGCTCTTTTTTCTTCGGTACGTTCAGCACGGGTCGCCATGCCACGACCATGGATCGCAGGCGGCGGGGTGAGAAGAGGTTCGCAGGTGTGGCTGTTATGGTAAAAGTTGTGTATTTTTTCAGTCGTTGTTTTTTGCGTGCGGTTCGGTATTGAGAGCAATTAAAAAGCTGTGGGAAGATGATAAGAATGCCATATTCGCTGAAGATTTGGTTACGGTTTGCGGTTGAAATTGCCCTTCTTCCCATGGCCGCCATGGTCGCATGGGGGCGCAATCATCCCGCCGCCACGGTCGCCTTGGTGATCCTGGTTGTGGTCGCGGCCCTGTTGGGGCCGGGGCTGTGGTTCATTGGCGGCTGGGACCTGATCGGCGCCAACACCAGCCTTGCCTTGAAGGCCTTCAAAACCATCCAGGAGCCGGACAAACAGGTTGAAGCCTATGGCAAGCTGGTCGCGGCCATCGGACTGCTCGCGGCGGGGCCGGTTGGTTTGATTGGCGTGGCTCTGGCTTTCTGGCGCAGTTGGAACCAGCACCGAGACGGGATGACAGCGGCGCGTAAGCTGGACGCCGAAGCCTTCGCCAAGGCGGTCGAGCAACTGGGGCACGACACGTCATCCATCCGCATGGGTGCGGCGCTGGCCTTGGAGGCGTTGGGAAAATCTGCCCCGCGTCTTCTGTCTCAATCCATTGAAATCCTTTGCGCTTACGTCCGCGAGATACACCCGGCTTTACCCTCCGTCGAAACGGACGGGACAACTGCGCCCCCTCCCACAACACCGTTTCCCACGGACATTAAGTTGATTCTTGACGTCATTTGCCGTTTGAAAGAGCAGCGCTCCGCGAAAAAGATCATGGTTGACCTTTCACGAACGGATCTTGGAAAGGCTAACCTGTCTTGGGCCAATCTAAGTGGAGCCAATCTGAGTGGAGCCAATCTGAGTGAGGCAAGCCTGAGCGAGGCCAACTTGAGCGAGGCCTTCCTGATCAGAGCCAACCTGAGCAGGGCCTTCCTGGGCGAAGCCAACTTGAGTGGAGCCGCCCTGAACGGGACCAATCTAAGTGGAGCCAAATTGAGGAAGGCCAATCTGAGCGGAGCCTACCTGAGCGGAGCCGACCTGAGCGAAGCCGACCTGAGTAAGGCAAACCTGAGCGAGGCCTCCCTCACCAATACAACTTTTAAAGACACCATTCTCCCGGATGGCCGCAAATGGACTGGGACAGGCCTGCCTCCCTGACGTCATCCCACCTGAAACCGACCCGGCTGAACGTCGCCCAATCCCGCTCGAAGTACCGTGACGACACCGACCGGACGCCCATCGAGCATCCAGCTACCATGCCGCCCCGGCTTTACCCGACTCCCCAGCCCGTCGAGTGCCCGGTCGAGCGGCGACGGTTCTGCCCGACGGATCACGACAATGGTCCGCCGCGCCTCGGGCCGGGGATCGTTCGGTCGGCGCAAGCCCAGCCGCAGACGGCGCGCCTCGACCGCCCTCGGGCCAACGGCGTAGTGCGCGGCGATTTCCGCGTCGGTCAGCCGCTCGACCAGCACCAGCCGCTGCAAATGCTCGTCGCCGCAAGGCCACCCGGCGTGGTTCGGCAAGCCGATCCTGGCGCGCGAACAGGCCACCTGCCACGCCTCCAGCCCCCAATCCGCCGCGATCTGGGCGTCGGTCTGCTTGCGAACCAGCACCAGCATCGGCAACGCGCGGCGCAGGCCTTCGGGGACGCGGCGGCGGGGCTGCCGGGTGGAGGGCTGGGCGGCGTTCATGCGGCGGCGCTCCGTGGCGCGGCGGCGGCCACCACGACCTCGACCGCATCGACGCCCAGCGCGGCGCGCAGCTTGGCCTCCAACCGCTGGGCGACCCAATCGCGGTCCCGCCGGGTCGGGGCGACGATTGTGGCGACGCCGTCGGCGACGCTGACGACGCACGGCGCGATCCAGGCGGCGAATTCGACCGGCTCGAAATGCCCGGCGTAGGGCGGCGGCACGGTGGCGGGGGGCTTGCCGGGCGCGGAGGGCTTGACCGGCTTGGCGCCGCGGATGGCGGCGCGGACGTCGGCGTCGAGCACGGCGCGCAGAGAGCGGGGCTGGCTGGCCCCCTTGCCCTCCAGCCGCTGGAACTGGCGCTGGACCTCCTCGACCGCAGCGGCGGCGCTGTCGGCGGGCGACAGGCCGCGTTGGGTTCCGGTCTCGACCCAGGCGGCGAACAGCTCGTCGTCGGCGGGGCTGAACGGGCGGTCGGGTTCGTCGAACCAGCGCTCGAACGCGGCGGCGACGCCCCGCCGGATGGCGAGAACCCCATCGTTCGGATCGGCGCCCGGACCATCGGCCCCCAAATCCCCATCCCCCGGATCATCGGGCGGCGGGCGGGCCGCCTCACGGTTGCCGCCGCCTGCCAAGGATTCTTTTTTCTTTTCTCCCGTCCCGTCCCGTCCCGTCCTGTCGCGCACAACTGTTGGGACCACGTTACGAGGGTCGTTACGAACGTCGTCACGGTCAACGTGACGTTTATCGTAACGTGGTTCGTTCGCCGCATCGTGACGTTCATCGTCACGATCACCGTCACGTCCTTTTTTGCGCGCCTCCGTGGCCTTCTTCGTGCGGTCGTGACGTTTGGTCAGGGCCTCCCAAGCCCGCAACGCGTCTTCGGCGAGAACCTTGTGGTAGAGCCGCCCGTCGCTGCACAGGATGAAGCCCCGGAGGGCCATGTCCTTGATCTTGGCCCAGCGTTGCGGCGTCACCCCGGCGAAGCTCGCCAGGATGGCCGGGTTGTTCGGCAGGCTGGCCGCCGGGCGCTGCTGCCACGCCCGGCACCACAGCGTCACCGCCGCCTTGAATTCGTCGCCGCTGGAAAGCGCCAACAGTTCGGAGGACAGGACGCGCCGGGTGTCGAGCATGAAGCCATCAAGCTTCGCGATGTCGATCTCTGCGGGGACCAGCGGATCGGGGAGGGGTTCGGTGGCCATGATCTACTCCGCCGCCTTGGCTGGCTGATGAGAGGTAAACAGGTCGGCCCGGCGCGCCGCGCCCTGCTGAAGGGCTGCCCGTTCCAGCCGCAGGGCGGCGTCGGTCAGGCAGAGGTGGCGGGTCTGGTCGGTGGGTTGCTCGCGCAGCGCATCCGCCGCCAACCGGCGGAGATGCGACACGGCGAAGGCCACGCCCGGCCTGATGTCGGCGACGGCGCTCATGATGGTGATCCTTGGACGGGCCAATCGCTGTCCCGGTCGAACGCCTTGCGGCATGGCGGGATCCACCGCATCCGCGTGTCGGTCTGGCCGCGCGCCCAGACGATCCAGGCGTAGCTGGTCGCCGTGCTGGCCTTGCGGTCGAGCCGACCTTTGACCATCGGCACGCGCTCGACGAACTGCGCGACGACGGCGGGCGGGTGATCGGTGAATAGGCGGTGCCGCTCGACCGATTCCAAGAAGGCGGTGCGGACAAGCAGCGCGACGCCGCGCCGGACGAATGGGGCCTCCAGGGCGCGGCGGGCGAACTGGACGCCCAACCGGAACGGCGGGTTGGTCACGATCAGGTCAACGCCCTGCGTCTCGATGCACGGGCTTTCCGATCCGTGCAGGAGGAAGTCGGTGACGCGCTCCTGACCGGGCCAAATGTGGGAATAGTCGTGGACGTCGGAGGAATAGACCCGACGGAACCGTTCCTTGAGCGGGATCGCCATGGCGCCGATGCCGCAGGCTGGCTCCCAGACGCTCATGTCCTCGGTGGGGCCGAAGATTTCCCGGAGGACGTGCCAGCACAACGCCCGCGTCGCCCAGGGCGGCGTCGGGAAAAAATCCAGGCTGTCGTGCGGCTCGGCGCGTTGCGCCATCACGGCGTGTGAGCGGTTCTGGCTCATCCATACCTCCGCTGCATGTAGCCATGCGCCTTGGTGGCGGCCCGGTCGTTCAGCACATGCTGCACCCACCCGCGCTTGTAGCCCTTGATGGCCGCCACCCGGCGCAAATCCTCCTCCGTCTGGGCCAGCGGCAGGATGTCGACCAGCTTCATCCGGGCGATCATCTCGGCGGAAACGCCGCCGATGCTGGGCATGCTCGCCAGGGCGACCTCGGGCACGGCGGCCATCGGCGGCTTCGGATAGGCGCGGCTGCAATGCGGGCAGGCGCTCGGCCCCTTGGCGCAGACGAAGTGGCAATGGCGGCAGCGCCGCGTCGCGTTGACCGCCCGCTCCAACCCCTTCAGGCCGCCATCCAGCGACCACAGGCGGCGCTCGTCGGGCATGCCGTGCTTGGCGACGTTGCCCACCTGGTCGATGATGATGGCCTTGTCCTTGCCCTCGTAGGTTCGAAGGACACGCCCGACCTGCTGAAGATACAGGCCGGTGGATTCCGTCGGGCGCAGCAGGATGGCGGCCCCGACGATGGGAAGATCGGTGCCTTCGCTGATGATGTCGCAACTGGTCAGAACCGACAGTCGCCCGGACGCCAGATGCCGGATGGCCCGGTCGCGCTCCTGGACGCTCATCTCGCCATCGATGGACGCCGCCTCCCAACCTCCCGCCTGGAACTGCTGGGCGACATGGCGCGCGTGCTCCACCCCAGCGCAAAAGACGATGGCGGGAACGCCGCCGCAGATGCGGGCGTAATGGCGCACCGCCGGAAGCGTGAGTTCATCGGTGTCGACGGCCTTGGCGAGATCGGCGGCGACGTAATCGCCTCCGCGTTTCTTGACCTTGGAAAGGTCCAGCTTGGCGGGCGGGGCGAAGATGGCGGGCCGGGCCAGATAGCCGTCACGGATCAGCTCGGCGACGGTCGGTCCTTCGATGGCCTGCCGGAAATGCGCGCCCAAGCCTCGGCCGTCGTAGCGGAACGGCGTGGCGGTGACGCCCAGGCGGCGGGCCTTCACCATGGCGTCGAGAACCCGCTGCCACTTCGCGGCGACCACATGGTGCGCCTCGTCGATGATGGCCAGACGGACGCGGGCGAGGCGGTGGCGCAGTTGATCCAGCCGGGCGCCGAGGGTGTCCACGCTGGCGACCTGCACCAGGTCGTCGGTCAGCGGCTCGCCGGGCGCGATCAGCCCATGCGAAATGCCCATGGACAGCAGCCGGGCGCTCGCCTGCTTCAGCAGCTCGCGGCGATGGACGAGGATCCAAACCTCCCACCCCAGCCCGACCACGAATTCTGTGACCGCGACGAACACCGTCGTCTTGCCGCCAGCGGTCGGCAGCCCGTAGAGGGGATCGACGCCCCGTTGCAGGCACGCGAGGATCTCCGCAACGCCGCGATCCTGATAGGGGCGCAGAGTCGGGCGCTTGGGGACGTCAGACGCGAACAGCGAGGCTTGACCGGAAACAATGGCGCTCATGCGGCGGCCCTTTCCTTGGCGGCAAGGTGTCCGGCGTAATCGAGGAGGGCGAGCGCGTCGGCTTCGTCGTCGGTGGCGAACCGCCACCCGCGCGCCAGACATTCCGCCTGCACCCCTTCTTTGCCGGGACCGCCTCGTCCGCAGAATGATTTCTTGACGGTGGAGGGCTGGGCGTTGCGCACCCAGCGGATGCTGAACCGATGGGCCAGCATCAGGAAGACCGCCGCCAACCCGTTGAGCTTCAACACCGTGTCGGGGTTGGTCTCCTGGGGCAGGATCGGCTTTTCGATGATCATTCCGGTCGGCTGGTGTTCCGTCAGAAAGGCGCGGCCCCAGCGTTCGGCGGCGTCGGCGAACGCCCCGACCGAACAGCCGGGCGCGCCGAAGCGCACCCAGCCGGACATCGGTTGCGGCGGCTTCTGGACGCGGGCCTCGATGGGCAAGAGCGGTTGCAACGGCAACCGCCCCAACGCCCATCCGGTGTTCGTCGCCAAATCGAGGGCAAGGACGCCGCCAGCCATCATCGCCCCCGTCAGTGAACCGCAGCGGCGCCAGCCGCGTCGGATCCGTTGGCGCGACGACGGCCACGCTTCTTCGGCGCATCCTCCACCGGCGGGGAATCGTCGCCCACCGCCTCGTAAAGGTCGTCGGCGTCGCCCGCCGCCGCCCCTTGGGCGCGACCGCGCTCCCAGATCGCGTGGGACGGCGACGTCGCGGCGTGCGGGTTGGCCTCCGGCCCCTTTCCGTCACGGCCAGCCGCGCGGCCATTGGCGAAGGTGTAACCGGCGTTGTCCAGCTCCGGGCTGGCGGCGTCGGCGCCATCCTCGCCCCAATCCGCCTCAAGGGCGGCGGCGTCCGACGGGCCGGGCAGGTCCGGCGGAGAGGCGACGTCATAGGCGGGCTTGGGACCGTCCTCGTTCGCCGCGCCCTCGACGAGGTGATTGACGAGATCGCCCAACGATTGCGGGGCGTCATCGCCGCCGCCAGAGCGCTCCTCGATGGCGACCTCCAGCGGTGTGGCTGGCGGTTGCTCGTAGATGTCAGGCTCCGCCCCCCAGCGCTCCGCCATGAACCCGCGCATCTGGTCGAAGCTGCGCAGCTCGTCCTGCCGCTTGAGCGCGTCCATCTTGTCGAGACGGGCGATCTGCTTGGCCGCGCGCGGATGGATGCCCAGCGCGTCCGCCTGTTTCCAGGCCGAGGCGTGCTCGGTGTTGGCGTCGTTGAGATCCTGCCGCTTCGTGCTGACCTCGTCGAGGAAGCGGTGGAACTGATGGGCCTGAAGCCCTTTCGACCGCTCGCGGAGCTGCTCCGCTTTGCTGGACTTTCCGCCCGATGAACGTCTGCCTCGTGCCACGTGGGCCTCCTTGATGGGAAACAGGTTGGTGGGAAATCAGGGCGTCGGCTGGGCGTCCGGCGGAATCCGGTACGCCCGCCGCAGGTGCGGGCCGCAATAGGCGTGGCCCGGCGCCGACGGCGCGCCGCATTTGCAGGAATCGTCTGGCGTCGGCTCGCCCTCGATCCATTGGCAGACGCGCGGCGCCGGGATCGCTCGATGCAGATGGGTGACGCTCGCCGACCGGGTGGCCAAGGGCGGCGCGGGAATCGGCGTCATCACGCCATCTCCTGCGCCATGCTGGCCGCCACCCGCGTGATGGCGCGCTTTTCCAACTGCCGGATCCGCTCCTTGCTGAGACCCAACTCGGCGCCCATCGCCTCCAGCGTCGTGGGATCGTCGGCAAGCACGCGCCGACCTACGATCACTTGGTCGCGCTCCGGCAAAGCCTCGACCGCGCTGCGCAGCCGTCGCAGCAGGACCGCCCCGTCGTTGGCCTCCAGGAAGGCCGTCTCGGGATCAGGGCGATCATCCGCCAAGACATCGACGTGGCGGAGGTCGCCGTCTTCCGAGACCGGCGTGTCGAGCGACCAATCCCCGACGTCGAGCGCCGCCGCCAAGCGCTCAACCTCACCGACCGACACCCCGAAATGCGCGGCGAGAGCCTGGTTGACCGCGCCAACCGACGCTCCCGGCATGGCCGCCTCGATGCGTGAACGTTCCGCCCGCATGCGGAAGAACAGGGTCCGCGCGGCCGCCGTGGTCGCGAGACGAACCAAGCTCGTGTTGCGAAAGACGAACTCCTGCACCTCGGCGCGCACATACCACTGGGCGTAGGTGGCGAAACGGACGCCGTGCTTCGGATCGAAACGGTTGAGCGCCATCACCAGCCCGGAGCAACCGGCCTGGAACAGGTCATCAAGGGGCTGGCCGTAATGCCGGTAATTGGTCGCGGCCTTGACCGCCATGCGCATGTGCGACCGGATCACGCAGTCGATGGCGCGGCGGTCGCCGGACTGCGCGGCGGCGATCAGGCCCGGCTCCTCTTCGGCGGTCAGCAGGGCGGCGGCCATCGCGAGACGGGCCATGCGGCTGAGCGTGGGGTTGAGCATGGGTTAAGCCCTCCCGAATCGGGCGCGCAGGCGCCCGACGAAGCTGGTCGGATGGTCGCGGCGTTCGGCTTCGACGAGATCGGCGAAGATGCGGGCGGCCTGGAGCGCGCGCGCGCTGGGCGGGATGGCCGAGGCCGAGCGGTAAAGCGATTGGTCGCCGGTCCCGAGTTCGGCCAGCAGGGCCTCGCGCTCGCGCACCATGACGGCCATGCCGTCGTCGAGTTCGCGCAGCTTCCAGATGGCGTCCTGCCGGGCGGGATCGCCGCTGTCGTCAAACAGGTGGATGACGAACGCCAAGCCCCAGCGCTGCCGCATCTCCTCAAGATAGCGAGGCGCCGCCAGTTCGCCCTCGACCCACCGGCGCGCCGTCCGATCCGAGACGCCGAAAAGCTCGGCGACGATGGAGTGGATGGCCGACAACCGACGGGGGCGGCCTTGGCCGTCCACATCAAACTCGCGCAGGAGCCAAAGCCCCTGTCGCGCCCCGGCGCCGCGCTGCTTGGACAGCTTTTGGACAAGCCTTTCCGTGGATTGCGCACGCGCGTCGCGTAGCATCCGCAACATGATGTCACGTCCCCTCTATGCGATTGATGGCGATCACCAGCGCGGCGCGCGCGGCGGAAAGGTCGCGGGCGAGCATGCGTCTTCCGGCCCTTTGGCCGCCTTCTGGTGGTGGGGAGGCATTCAGGCGGCCTCCCCGGTGTGGGGGAGGGGGGCAACCTCCGGCGCCACGAAATCGGGGGGGATGACCCGCTCAATCGCCAGCAGCGTGGAGAGGCGCGGATCGCCGCTCAGCAGGTTGTTGACGGCGTGCCAGTTCAGGCCCGCCGCTTCCGCGACCTTGGCCCGGTTGACGCCCGGCGCCTGGAGATAGGAGCGAGCGCGATGGATGCCTTGGGAGATCGTCATGGGCTGATATTCGCGCTAAAGCACGAATACGGTCAAGCTCCAAATACGTGCAACAGCACGGTCGCGCAGAAGCGCGAAATGAGCGAAATTTGCTCAATGAATCTGGAAGAGCAGGATCGTGAGCGGCGGCGCGAGGCGTTGCGCGCTTTTTTTGATGCGAACAAGCCGTTCGGCTTGAAGAGCGTCAATCGTTGGGCGACCCGATCAGGGATTGGCGAGGCCACGTTACGGCAAATATTGGATGGCACTCGTCCCAAGAACATGCGCGCAGATACGTATGAGAAATTGGCGCGAGGAGCCGGAGAACTCCTTAGCCGGGAGGTCCGTTTGTCTGAGTTGATTGGGACAAACGCCGAACTAGACGAAAAGGCATCAAAACTTCTCAGCCGCCTGACGCTTGACCAGATGGAGAAGGCGGTTGCGTTCCTTGAAAGCCTTGTCCCTCCATCAAGTCAAGATGGTGAGTCAAATCATTAAGCACCCCCTGGCGCTTTTCTAACGGTAGTTGACCCCAAAGACTCCAGAATCGTTCTTCCAGAACCGCCCGCGAATCGCTCATCATTGTCCTCAGCGCATTTGTTTCCGACCATTCCAGCACACCCACACACCTCGCGCCGCTCCGCCCGACGCAATTTTCTCGCGGGTTGACGCTATCCGATCCGCCCGGCTCCCATGCCTTGTTGCGGCTGGCTCCCAATCCCCCTCCCTTCTGAGTGCACGCGGGAATAATTCGATTGCTCCAATCGGCTCGCCATTCAATTGTATGAAGGAAGGGTCACGCGGAAAAGCGAAACCGCAGACCGAAATCGGTCATTCCAGCAAGAATAATTGCGTCGAATCGTAACGTAATTATTACAATATCGCCATCTAATGAACGGATGCTAACAGATCAGCAATTTAACACCGTAACATCGTGTCCGCTCCTGTCTCACATTGCGGGCGCGTGTTTGTGGAAATTGGTCGAAAGCGCGCATGTGCAGCATTTTGCCGCGCGACAATTGATCGTGCGCGAAGGCGAGCCAAGCGACGCCCTTTACATTATCGCAACAGGAAGCGTGCTGGTGACGTCGCGGGACGTCCGCCTCGCCCTGCTGGAATGGCCCGCGCCGATTGGTGATCTGGGGGTTTTCGCTGACCGACCACGGACAGCGACCGCCATCGCTGAAACCGATTGCACCTTGTTGCGCATCGCGACGCCCGACCTTCTGGGCGCGTTCGAGCTCACGCCAGAGGCTTGGCGGGGCATCGCGCTCTGGTTCGCCGAATTCGCCTACGCCAAGGCTGTTGATGAAAAGGTTCGGACGCACGACCTGCGCGCGCAGCTCGCCCGGCTGCTGCTCGCGCGCGCCGACCCAACCACCGGCGCGGTGCCGCTAACCCAAATCGAACTGGCTGAGATTCTAGCCGTCCAGCGCTCGACGATCCAGCGCCACCTTGACGCGTTTCGCGTCGCGGGCCTGATCGCCAAAGCAGGTCGAGTGGCGATCTTGGATCGGGAAGGTCTGACTCGCGAGGGGCTACTTTGACGCGAAAATGCGCTTGCGTCGCGGCGGTTGCTCCAGCGATGATTTTTTCGACACCAACGGGAGTTGCGCGCGTGGAAAACGGTGACTTATCGCGGCTTGGCTGGAATCTCGGACCGGACGACAGGAATCTGAAAGTGCTGTCGGCTTTGCTCGGATATGTGCAGGCCGGACTATCGGGCGCCGATGCGGACATTTTCGATTTTTGCGAAGAACAAGTGCGCAACGCGATTGATGCCGCCATTGCTGACGAAGCGATCCCGTCGTACTTTCAGGATCGCTTCACGGAGGTCATCCAGACTGTGGAATTGATGCACGCAGAGCGCCAATTCGGGGCGGCGTCCGTCGCCTTTGCGCAATCCGCCGACGATCTGCCTGCCGACGCCCGGCCCAGCCTGATCGACGCCGCGTTGCGGGCTGGAGCCGCGACGCCCGAAATTGCGCGCTCGATCTGTGCGGCGGTCCTGTCGGTGGCGCGGGCGCGATGACGGCGACGCTGATCCTGCCGTCGGCAGCGTCGCTTGCACCCCGGAGGCTGGAAATCCCGGCCTTTGTTCGGCGGTTGGGCGACCCGCCGCCCAAACCGCCGCAGGCCGTCACGGTCACGATCCACCGGCAGCCGGTTGGCGTGGCCGCCGACCACCAAACGGCGCTGCTGGAGCGGTGGCAGGCCATCAAGGCAGCCCCTCCGGTCACGCTCGCGCGCGATCTTGCCGACGCCGGGCTGTTGCGGCATTGCGGGTATTTTGACGCCACCCCCGGCGGGCCGCTGACCTGTCGGCGCTTTGCTGACGCCACCGTCCGCGCCTTAGGTGTCGGATGGGCGCGGTCCATGCTGGGCAAACCGGACCATGCCGACCCGCACAGCGAGTATTCGGTCAGTTTGGCCGACCATTACCAGGAGGCGATAGAGGGCGGCGAGCCAGTTTACAACCATCTGGTTATCCACGGACTCGCCAGCCCAATCGTCTACAGCCACCTCCTGATGGGCTGGGTTTCGCCGGGCGGCCAGCGGGCGTTGCTGACCGTCATCGACTGGCCCGGTTAGGCGGCGACCGCCGCTTCATCGACCGCCAGCGCCGCCAGATCGCCGAAGAAATGCGACCGGCTGAACAGGACGAAGTGCATCGGCAGCAAGCCAACCCCCGCCTGATTGAAGGTGATCGTCGGAGCCGGATCCATGTGCCGAATCCCCATGCGCTCGGGCGACCACACCGGCACGATGTCGGGATCCACAACCGAAATCATCGCGTCAGGCTGCCACAGCAGCCACGACGCCAGCTTGTTCGCCCGTTGCGCCGTCCGAAACAGGCCGCGCTTTCCCGCCCCTGGTTTGGTCCAGCCCGCGTTGGTCCACACGATCCGCCCGCGCAGGCCAAGGGCTGTCTCCGACGTCACGTCGCAAAACTCGCCCGCCGGGGCTTGTTGCTGAGGATCGTCGTAGAACACCGACAGGTCGGCGAACCGCTGGCCTATCGACCGCTCCCGGCAATCGTAGAGCAAGCCCGCCTGGACCGTCACCGTCTCACCCTCGGCGTTGCGTCCGTCGATCCAGTAGGCGTTGCTGGGGTTCAGGCTGCGGTGCCGGATGGACGCCGCCGGAAGGATCTCATCCCACGTCCCGGCGGCGCGCGCGCGATCATTGACCGCGAGCAACCCTTCCATGCGCGGGTTGACCCACAGCGTGACGCCCGCCGATTCAGCCAGGGCGCACAGGTGATCGCGCGCGGTCAGCAGCAGGCCGCGCAGGGGGCCGACCGGGACGGGCAGATCGGCCAGGCGGGCAGGGGCGTTGAGCGTAAAGGGGTGCATTCATGTCTCCATGCGTTGCGCGACCCAAAGGCGGGGCGCTGACGCATGGTGACGTGAAGGATTTTATGAAAAACAACGGATAAATGGCGGAGGATTCTGCGCGTGGGAGCCAGCCTCGACCGTGTAGCCGGGCTGCGCGGTGCCGACCTCGTCGATAGCCCCGCCGCCGCGCAACGCCAGTAATCGCCCATCAAGGCCTCGCCTTGTCGGCAGTCTGCCGCGCTTCCTTCAACGCCTTTCCGTCGTATTCGAGATCCGCTCCTGGAAGCTTCAACTTCAACCCCGATGCCCGCCCAAGGAGCGCAGAAGCCAGGTAGTCGGCCGGGTGCATGTCCGCCGCCTCGTCCTTTTCGGAGCGCGAGAAGAGGTTGCGGGAGATGCTTTCGATCAGGTGATCTGGCATAGGGGCCTGTTGTTCCTGCCGCCACTCAAGCGCCGTCTCGACCACCCAGCTCGCACGATCAACGTCGAGTTCGAACTGCTTTAACTGAAACTCCGCTTCCGAGTGCCGCTCGAACCACCGATTCATCCAGCGCAGGTACCAAGTCAGTAGGCCAAGGAAAGCAACGGTCAGGCCAAGTGGCTTCAAGGCCAGGACGACCACCTCGGTTGCTCCTATGGCTTTGTCCCGTGCTGCCGCTTCCGACACCATGTGGTTGATATCTGCGCTGAAATAGTATGTAGCGGCTCCCAATACAGCTAAGCCGATCCAAGTTAATACATGAATTGGTAGTCGGAGTGTGCGAGTTCCGGCTGTTAGCCTAAAGGTTGTTGCGTGGTCTTCAATACGCTTCTTCAGGTCAGAGCGAATTTGGCGTCGAGCATGCGTGTTGTCTCGGTCATCCAACGCTTTGCGGCGCGCTTCGAGTTCGAGTTCGGAGGCTTCAAGTCGCTCCGTTCTTGACCTATGCTGTTCTTCGAGGTTTTCTCTTGCTATCCGAAATTCGTCCTCGATTTTCGCGCGCGCCTCAACCAAGCGCTCTCCGACACTTGATAAGCTGTCTTCAAGTTTGGCAAGTATCAACTGATGCGAAGATATAACGCTTTCAAAGGCTTTAGGATCATTAAACAAAAATGAAGCATGCTTTTTCTTTGCTTCGAAATGTTTATAAATAAGAGAATTAAGATTAACAATTTGATCTTGGTTGGGCCTCCAGCTGTTACTGGAGTAAGAATTTCTCCCAATGCTGATATGATCAAATGCTATATTTGGCTGTTGTTCTCTAGATCCTCTCCCAAATTTAATTGTATATTCGTTAATTATTATAGACGCAGATATGATAGAAAAATGATCTGGCCTCGCAACGGACTCTGAAATTTTAGATGATTTGTTAAACGTATAGCTAGAGTGCGATCCCAATATAGAATATTGGAAATCAGGCAACTCGAATACATCTATGACCTCAACAAAAAAGTTTATAATTTCTTTATTTGATGCCTTTGGTATTGTGAAATCTTCCAATGACATGACGCACCCCTCCAGCGAACAGAATGTTTTGTCATATTTTAACTATATGATTATGAAATTCTGATTTTCGGGCTCTTCATTTGTAGCTCCGTCTGGCATCCCGACCCATCACCCATCACAAACTCCCCAAGATCGCCCGCCGCCGCTCGTCGTGTTCCTGCTGGGTGATGACCTTGCGGTCGAGCAAATCCTTGATGGCGGCGAGACGGGATTCGATGGATGGCGTGGTGGGCGGAGTTCGGGGAGGGCCAACCGCTGCGGGATCTGGTTTTTTCGTTTCTGGAATTAAGTCATCGAACAACTCACCATCATCGACCGGCCTGCCAAACTTCGAGAAATCAAGCGGCTTCAACCCAGTGGTGTCGAGCACGGAATCGGCCCCCGGCGCACTCGCGCGAGGTGCCGGTTGATCTTCAGAGGGAAACAACACGGGAAGGAGCTTCGCTTCAGCCCGACGGGCGGGAACGTCGGCCCCTTCTGACCTGATAGACAGTTGGAGATAACCGCCCCCCAATCGGGGAACGATCACGTAGAACAGGTTGATCGGTGAGGCTCCTTTGCGGCGGCAGACGGAATAGACCCGCTTCATCCCTTTTTCGGTTCCGGTCAGCCCGGTGAGGAATTCCCCGCCGCAAACCGTTGCGTCTTCGCTGGTGATGGACGCCGCCAGTTCATCAATGGAGCGCTTTTCAGAGGCGTTGCTTACCTCAACCAGACCAAACACCCCGTCGCCCGCCCATGCGGCGTCGCCCGGTCGCCCGGCTGTTTTTTTCGCGTCATCCGCAGAGACCAAGCGAAATCCGGGAATGCCCGCCGGGGCGATTGTCCCAGCGACGGCGCTCATCGCTTCGGCGCGTCGCTCGGATGTCGTTAGAGGTTTGGGGGCCTGGGCAGTGATAAAAGTATCTGGCCCTCGGTATCTCCCCTTCAGTCTGGCGCAATCTTGCAGCGCGTCCAAGCTCTGCGATGTTCTTGTTAATAAAAACCGCCGCTCTTTTCCACCAACAGAAATCACCAGTTCACGTCCAAGTCGCAAACGCCCAATAAAATTTTCAGAGTTTGGTATTCTAAACCTTACTTGTGTTTTGCTTATAGCGGTCGCCACCGATTCGACCGGCGCGAATCCATCAATCCAGTAGGTGGTATTGAATTCAGCGGCCTCT
The DNA here is from genome assembly GCF_003590795.1 of Azospirillum cavernae. Taxonomy (GTDB): domain Bacteria; phylum Pseudomonadota; class Alphaproteobacteria; order Azospirillales; family Azospirillaceae; genus Azospirillum; species Azospirillum cavernae. The sequence continues at coordinate 89,033 of NZ_QYUL01000002.1, read as the reverse complement.
TTCAATGACCATGCAGGGTCGGCAAGTCCAATGTCCCAGACGGAATCGTCATAGATCACGAAAAGCAACGATGTCCCGCTTTTGTAGCGGGCAGAAATGGCGCAGTGGCTGAACGCTCCATCGCGGTAGTAGGAACCGCCATCCCACCCCGCCACGGAAAAACTGTCCGCCGCAGACGCGCCCGAGACCAACAAAGCCGTGCATCCCAAGAGAAAACCAAGCTTCATCATCGCCTCCGCGCCTTACCGGCAATTCAACCCATAGCAGGGCGTCCGCTGCTGGCCGCCATAGGGGGTGGTCGGCGCTGAGGGCGTGACGTAGGGATTCACCGTCCCGGCTTGCCCCGTGTAGGGATTGATGTTCCCGCGCGTCGAATAATTGTCAAACGGGTTGTTGTTTGGCGCGGTCTGGTAATGTGGCGCGACATAGGTTCCATCACGGCGCCCATAGCCGTTGACATAAGTGTCCGCAATCGCCGCTTGGCTGAACAAAGTGGCAGCTGTGATGGCGATCCATACCCGCATCATCCCCTCCGATAACTGAAGCGCGATCCAAATCGGCTTTGTGCAACCGAAGTATGAGCGGGCGGCGATAAAAACGCATTCGTGCAATAGCGCGAATTATCCCCTTGACGAAACTCGTGCAATAGCGCGAATATGATCCCGCCAAACGCACCCCCGAGGCCACCATGCCGAACGCCCCCGACACCACCATCCTCGAAACCCTCCGCGTCGAGTGCCAAGCCACCCCCGAACGCGAGGCTTATTGGGCGGAGCGGCGGCGTCACGCCCAGCTCGCGACCCTGGAAGACCGCATGTCCGTGAACGTCGGCGCCGCCATCCTGGTCGCGGAGCCGCAGCCCACGGGCGAGGTCGCGCTGTTCATCAAGCGCGGCGACGGCACGCTCTTCTCCAAGCGCCGCCTCGCCAGCCTGCCCGAAGAGGCCTTGAACCTGATCGACGCCGCAAAGGCCGCGCATTTTGACACGCCGGATCGCGCCGACGCATGGCTGTGGGGCCGGTGGATGGATGAACTGTCCGCCACCGTCAACCGCTTGGCCGCCTGAGCTTCGCGGCCCCGCGCCGCGTCCACCCGCCCCGTGGGGCGTTTCCTCCCGAAACTTGCCGCCGGGTTCACCCCCGGCCCGGCGGCATCATTTCCAGCCCCTTACCCTCACGGGTGGGGCTTGAGGCGTTAGAGGGAACCGCGACAAGTCAGCCGGGCCGGGAAAACTGCACAGGCAGGACCAAGGCGCGGCCCGTGGTCGGCGTCGGCGCCTGAGATGGATGGCCGGTTCCCTCGCCCCATTCCAGCGAACGAGGAACCCCTCATGCGCAAGCCCAAAACGCTTTCTCAGATCCAGGCGCAGGTCGAGGCCTGGAATTCCAAGCACGGCATCGGCGCCGACGTCACCGTCCGCCTGGATGACGGTCGTCTCGTCACCACGAAAGCGGCCAGCGACGCCTATGTGCTCGGCGGCCATAGCCCGGTGCTTTTCCTGGTCGGCGTCCGGGGCTGCTACGCGCTGGACCGCGTGACGCCCGTTCAGGCCGCCGCCCGCGCCGCCTGATGGACGCCCGCCGAGAAGAGGACGCGCTGGACCTGCGTCGGCTGCGGAGCAGCATCGGCGCGGTGATCGGCGAAGCCGTGGATGTGGCCGGTCAAGACGGACGCCTCTTCCCGGCGCTGAAGCCCTCCATCGCCGCGCTGCGCGACGCCGTGGCCGATCTGGAAAGCGACATCGACGGGCTGCTCGCCGACATCGACCCGGACGCTGAATTTGAATCGCCGACCCGGCGCGCGCCGACGGCTGCGGAGTGAGGAACCATGCCCACCCCCCTGAACACCGACGTCACCGGGCGTGACGATTGGGAGGTCGTCTCCTACAGCATCGCGACCATCACCGGCTCACAACGCGTCGATGGCGTTGTCCGCCAGCATTTTGGGATTCACCGCGCTGATCCGACTTGCTGGGTTCTGACGCACCTGCCCACCGGCGCGATGCTCGGGCGCAGCGAGACGCAGTCCGCCGCCGTCCGCGTGGTCAGCCTGATCGAGGGGCTGATCGACTGGGGCTTTTCCGACATCTCCGGCCTTGCCCGGCAGGATCATCGCCCCGTCCACGCCGCGCTGTTGGGCAGCGGCCTGACCATCCCGAACGACGGACGACCGACATGGGCCTCAAGCCGCGTCCAGGGTCACGCCTGACCATGGCGACCTACACCCTGACCGAATCCGACGACAGCGCCCTCGGCACGATCATCCATCGCGACGGCAAGGCCCTGCTGATCACCGGCCTCTCGTCCGACCACCCCGAGCATCACAACCGGCTCGCCCGCTTCATCGTGGGCGTGCTGGAGAGCGCCCCGACATCGACAACGCCATCGCCGCCCTGGAAGAGGGCTGGAACGAGGAGAACCGCGCATGAAAACCCTTCTGTTCTACGACACCGAGACCACGGGTTTCCCGAACTGGGGCCTGCCCTCGGAGGATCCGGCGCAGCCGCACATCACCCAGATCGCCGCGCTGCTGACCGACGAAGCGGGCAACAAGCTGGCCAGCCTTGACCTGCTGGTGCGCCCCGACGGCTGGACCATCCCGGATGACCTCCAGGCCCTGACCGGCATCACCATGGAGCGGGCCGAACAGGGGGGGGTGGCCGAGCCGGTCGCGCTCTCCGCCTTCGCCGCTCTGTGGCGCCGGGCGTCCGTCCGCATCGCCCACAACGAGAGCTTCGACGCGCGGATCCTGCGGATCGGCCTCAAGCGGTTCGGCGGCATTTGCGACCCCGACGATTGGAAGGCTGGCCCCGCCGCCTGCACCCAAATCCTGTCCACGCCCATCGTGAAGCTGCCGCCCACGGAGAAGATGGTCGCCGCCGGGCGCGGTCGGTCGCACAAGCCGCCCAAGCTGGCCGAGGCCTACCAGTTCTTCACCGGCAAGCCGCTGTCCGGCGCGCACAACGCCATGATCGACGTCATGGGCGTCAAGGCGGTGTGGTTCGCGATCCAGGGCGACGCGGTGAAGGAACCGTCGCCCTACGCGACCTCGCTGGCGGAGGCGGTGTGAGATGAACGCCCCCACCTACGCCTCCGTCCTCGTCCGCTCTTCATCCCTGTCGGGCTACCCGGACTGCCCGCGCCGCGCCGCCACCAAGCTCTTTCCGCGCGAAATCGAAGCCGCTGGCTACACGCTGCGCAGCTTGCCGTCCAACGTCGGCGCCGCCGTCGGCACGGGCGTGCACGCCGCCGCCGCGATGATCCTCAAGGAGAAGGCCGCGAACGGCAATCTGCCGCCGCTCAACGTGGCGACCGACGCCGCCGTCGAGGAGCTGCGCAACGCCGTCAATCAAGGCATCACCTGGGACAAGGAGACGCCTGTCCTGAACGAGGCGGAATTGCAGGTCGCCCGCATGGTGCAGGTCTACCGCCATCAGGTCGCTCCCATGGTCGATCCGTTGATCGTCGAAGAGCGGCTGGAGGCGCAGGTCTCGCCCGCCATCGTCCTCACGGGCCAATCCGACGTGATCGCCCGCGAGCCGGGCCGGGTGCGCGACCTGAAGGGCGGCAAGGTCATGGGCATGCACGCCCCCCAGATCGGCAGCTACAGCCTGCTCGCCCGCTCCAACGCCATCGACGTCACCGACGCCGTGGTCGATTGGATTCCGCGCGTGCCGCTGAAGAAGCCGCAGCCGGACGCTGTGACCTACCGCTACGACGTCTCCATCGCCGAGACCGCTGCTGTGAACGTGCTGCGCCACATCGAGAGCGATCTGGCCACCTTCCGCAGCGGCGACATGGAGCGTCACCTCCTGCCCGGCGATCCCTGGGCGTTCGTCGCCAACCCGTCTTCCAAACTCTGCTCCGCAAAGTGGTGCCCCGCCCACGGGACCGACTTCTGCCGCGAGCACGCCGCCGTCGAGGAGTGAATCACACCATGGCCGCCACCGAACAACAGGAACGCCCGCCGCTCGCCTCCGCCCGCGCGCCCGAAGACATCCGCCGCGCCGGTAAACTGGTCGCCAAGCAGGCGGGCGGCGGCACCGTCGCCAGCTTCTTCAACGCCAACAAGGAGACGCTGAAGGCCCTGCTTCCGGCCCACATGACGCCCGAGCGCATGATGAAGATCGCGCTCGGCGCGCTGCGCACCACGCCCAAACTGATGGACTGCACCATCGAGAGCCTGTTCGGTTCGGTCGTCGTCTGCGCCCAGATGGGCTTGGAGCCGAACACGCCGCAGGGTCACATCTACCTGATCCCCTTCGAGAACCGTCGCAAGCAGACGACCGAGGTGCAGATCATCGTCGGCTACAAGGGCCTGATCGATCTGGCGCGCCGATCCGGCCAGATCGAAAGCCTGTCCGCTCGCGTGGTGCATGAGCGCGACGAGTTCGACATTGATTACGGCACCGCCGACCAGATCGTGCACAAGCCGTTTCTGCGCGGCGACCGGGGGAAAATCACCGGCTTCTATGCCGTCGCCAAACTGAAGGGCGGCGGGGTGCAGTTCGAATTCATGTCGGTCGCCGAAATCAACGCCGTCCGCGACGGGTCGCAGGGCTACCAAACCGCCAACCGCTACAACAAGACCAACACGCCCTGGATCAGCAACTACGAGGAGATGGGCAAGAAGACGGTCATCCGCCGTTTGACGAAATATCTGCCGAGTTCCATCGAACTGGCGAGCGCCGTCGCGCTCGACGGTCGGGCCGAGGGGGGTGAAACCCAGGGCCTCGACCGGGTGCTCGATGGCGATTTCACCGTCTTGCCCAGCGGAGAAGATGGCGAGTCCGACGAGGGTGATAGCCCCGAGGGTTCTGAGGTTGACGACGAATCCGCGCCGCAGAATCCCGCGACCACCAAGCCGAAGGCGGACCCCAAGCCCGCCGCCAAGCCCAAGCCCGAACCCAAACAGGCGCAGACCGCCACCCCCTACGATCCCGACACCGGCGTGGTGATCGAGGGCGAAACGGCGCAGGCCCAGCGCGCCGCCCCGGCGTCGCCCGCCAGCGACGACGATGACGAAGACCTTTTCGCCGCCACCTGACCACCCGCCCACCGGAGGATTCCCCCATGCAGATCAAGATCCGTGATTTCCAGGCGATCGAACGCGCCGACATCCTGCTCGGCGGGCTGGTGCTCGTCACCGGCAAGAACGCGCAGGGCAAGTCGAGCGTGCTGAAGGCGACCGCCGCCGCGCTGACCGGCCAGCTTCAGTTCGGTCTCGCCAAGAAGGACGCCAAGGCTCTCGTGCGCAACGGCGCTTCGACCGCCACCGCCTCTTTCCACCAGGGCGCCGATTCCAGCGTCATGACGCTGTGGCCGAAATGCGAGCGCTCGACCACCGGGCAACCGCTGTCCCTGTCGCCCATCGCCGCCGGGCTGGAGAGCCTGCTCGACCTGTCGGCGAAGGACCGCGCCAAGCTGTTGGGCGACCTGCTGAAGACGGCCCCCGACCGCGACGACTTCGTGTCCGCCTGCACCGACGTCAGCATCGCCGAGGAGATTGCCGTCAAGGTCTGGGACGACATCGAGGCGAAGGGGTGGGACGCCAAGGCCGCCGACATCGCCGACAAGGGCGCGCGCCTCAAGGCGCAGTGGGAAGCCGCTGCGGGGACCAAGTTCGGGGCCGAGAAGGTCAAGACATGGCGGCCCGAGGGCTGGACCGAGGATCTCGCCGACGCGTCGGCGGATGACCTGTCCGCCGAACTCAGCGAGGCCAAGCAGACGTTGGAACGCGCCGTCGCCGCCCAGGCGGTCGGACAGGCGGAACTCGACCGGCTCGCCGCCGCCTGCGCCGACATCGACGAATTGAAGGAGCGGTCCATCGAAGCGCGGACGACCGCGACCAAGCTGACCGCCGCCCACAACGAGGCTCAGCGTGAGCGCGACGCCCTGCCGCCCGCCGCCCAGGCCGCAGGACTGACCTGCCCCTGCTGCGACGCCGCCCTCCAACTGTCCCACCGCACGGGGGCCAACCAGCATCTGGTGAAGGCCGACGTGATCGGCGCCGACGAGTTGAAGCGCCGCCGCGACGCCATCGCGTCCGCCGACGGCAAACTCTCGCGGTTGAAGGGCGAGCACGACGCCGCCGAGCGGGCCGCGACCATGGCCCAGAGCGCCTATCAGGATGCCCAAAAGGCCGAACGCCAGTTGGCGGAGGCGCGGGAAAAGGCGACCAGCGGCGACGCTGGCGATGACGTCGCCACGATCCGCGCCCGCGTCGCCACCGCCGAGACGCGGCTCAAGGCGCTGACCGCCAAGGACGAGGCCGACCGCGTCGCGAAGCTGCTGACCGTCAATCTCGCCATGCAGGCGATCATGGCCCCGACCGGCCTGAAGAAGACGAAACTGGTCAAGGTGCTGGACACCTTCAACGGCGGGCCGCTGCGCTCCCTGTGCGAGGCCGCTGGCTGGCGTGATGTGCGGATCGAGGCGGACATGGGCGTCACCCACGACGGACGCCCCTACGAGCAGTTGGCCGGGCTGGGGCCGCAGCTCTCCTCCGACCAATACCGGGTTTACGCCACGCTCCAGGTGGCGCTCGCCCAGGTGCAGGGCTGCGGGATGGTCATCCTCGACGGCGCCGACGTGCTCGACCAAAAGGGCCGGGGCGGCTTGCTGAAGATGCTGCGCGTCGTCGGCATTGACGCGCTGATCGGCATGACCTTTTCCGCGCCCGACGTCGTGCCGGACCTGGAGGTGCGCGGCATGGGCCGAGCCTACTGGATCGACGGCGGCATCGCCCGCCCGCTCGGCGAGGCGCTGGCTGCAAAGAGCCGGAAGGAGGCCGCGTGATGGCCAGGGGAAGCCGCAGCAGCCTGCGCCGCCGGGAGCGGCGCACCGTGATCGAAACGAAGACGGCGGGACTCGGCGCCCGTGACGCCCTCGACATGGCCGACGCCCTCGATCTGCCGGACGGCGCGGCCTTCGCCTATGCGATGGAGGTGTCTGGCCTGGACCATGACGACTTCTTCGGCCAATTGGCGATGGGGAGGGGATGACCATGGCTGACAACGCGATGACGCACGAGCGCCGCCTTTATCGGGCCGACCCTCGCGGCATAGGTCTGTCCCGGGGCGCCTGCATGGTCTGCGGCGGTGTCGCTGACGATCTGCGCCACGACTGCGCTTTCTTCGTTCCCTCCCGCGAAACCGGCGAGGCCATCGTCGCGCTGTTCCAACAAGGCGCCAAGCTCGACTACCGCCCCTTCGAACCGCGTTGGTGTCAGGTCAAGGTTACGGCCTGCGGCATGCATCGGCACAATCTGGAATCGCTGGTGGCGGCGGTTTCCGGAGCGCGGGATCGTCTGGATGGCCCCGGCATCAGCGCAGAGATGGTCGCGGATTTCGTGACTCCCGCCGTCCCGCCCGCCTCGATCCAGGGCGAGGGCGGCGTCCCGGAGAGCTTGGAAACCCCTGAAACCCTTGAGGAGATGGGGGCGATCTTCGCGCCTTACTTCAGGAATGGAGAACGAAGCGGCCTTGTCCGCGTCCTCGACGTCAGCCCGCATTATGGCAATGAAGCCGAGCGCGAGAAAATTCGCGCGGAGATTTGCCGACGTTGGAACGGATGGAGTGCGCAGGCGGCAGAGATCGCGCGCCTGACAATTCTTGCGTCACGATCCGAATTGTCAGCAGTCGCGAAAGCCCTTGCTTGGGAAGGACCGTATCAATGCAGCCTCGCCGGTCGCGTCAAGTCGTTGGTCCACAGCAGTGAGACAAGGAAAGACAGCCTCGATCTTCTCGACCGGGTGATCGGCGCTCTTGCCGAAGAACTCGGCGTTGAGCAGGACAACGAGGCGATGCGCGAGGCTATCCAGGCGATCCGGGGCGAGCGCGACGCGGCGCTTGCCCAGGCGGCGGCGCTAACCAATGAAAACGAAGCCCTTGGCTATGACGCCGCCATGACGCGCTCCCTACGCGACCGGATGTCAGTGCTGGTCACGGAGGGCAACCAGCTTCGGCGCGTCGCAATCTGCGCCACTACACTATTCGGGTTCGGCGACATCTTCAGTCCCTCCGCTGAGCGCGGTCGTGTGGCCGAAGCCTACGAGGTCTTGTGTGATGCGGTTCGCTCCCTCTCCACGGGAGCCACATCAAACTTCATCGTCATCCCGCGCGATCAGCCGCCAGCCGCCCATTCTCCCGACGCCGTGGAGTGAACGATGGACGGATTGCTGTTCGAACTGCCGCCAACCCGATCACGGCGCACGCCCTTCCGGGAAGCGAGCAACGACGAGATCATCGTCGTGGGCTTCGCCGGGGGCGGCGGGACTTGCGAGGGCATCAAGATGGCCCTGGGTCGCAGCCCGGACGAGGCGCTGAACCATAACGAAGACGCCGTGTCGATGCACGCCGTCAACCATCCGGACACGCGGCACTGGTGCCAGAACATCTGGCAAGCGGAACCGGCGTTGGTCGCTGATGGAAGGCCCATCGGCTTTGCTTGGTTCTCGCCGGACTGCACCCACTTCAGCAAGGCCAAGGGTGGCGTCCCGCGCAAGAAGCACATCCGGGATCTCGCTTGGATCGTGGTGGCTTACGCCAAACTGCCCAAGCGCATCCGCCCGCGCGTCATCATGGTGGAGAACGTCGAGGAGTTCCTGACCTGGGGGCCGCTGCGTGACGACGGCCATCCGGACGCGGACCAGAAGGGCGAGACGTTCCGCGCCTGGGTCGCTGAACTGCGGCGTCTCGGCTATCGGGTCGAATGGCGGGTGAGTCGGGCAAGCCAGTACGGCGCGCCGACGATTCGCAAGCGCCTGGCGGTCATTGCTCGGTGCGACGGGCGTCCCATCATCTGGCCCGAGCCGTCGCATGGCGCGCCCGACGATCCGGAGGTGTTGGCCGGTCGGTTGCAGCCCTATCGCACGGCGGCCAACGACGTCATCGATTGGTCGATTCCGTGCCCTTCCATCTTTCTGACGAAGGAGGAGGCTCGCGTGCTCCGGGTCAAGCGCCCGTTGGAGGCGAACACCATGCGACGCATCTTTGCCGGACTGAAGCGTTACGTCATCGACCACGCCAAGCCTTTCATCATTCCCGTCACTCATCACGGCGGAGACAGCCGGGCGCACGCGATCAACGAACCGTTGCGCACTGTGACCACGGCCAACGGCGGGGAATTCGCGGTGGTCGCGCCCTATCTCGCGACGATGCGGAACGCCGAGAAACCGTTCAACGGCGCTGACCAGCCCACCCACACCGTCACCGCCGCCGGGGCAGGCCTCACCCTGGTGGTCCCTTGGATGGTGCAGCAGAACACCGGCGTCGTCGGTCATCATGTCGATGGCCCAACCTCCACCATCCTCAACACCGGGTCGCACCAGATGTTGGCGGCGGCCAGCCTGATGAAGCTGTACGGCACCTGCCGGGATGGCCTGCACCCTGACCAGCCCATGCCGACCGTGACGGCGGGCGGCGGGCATGTCGCCGAGATCCGCGCCTTCCTGACGAAATACTACGGCGAGGGCGGCCAGGATCAGGACTGCCGGGGGCCTCTGCACACCATCCCGACCAAGGCCCGGTTCGGCTTGGTTACTGTGCACGGAGATCCCTATCAGATCGTGGACATCGGCATGCGAATGCTGACGCCGCGCGAACTGTTCCGAGCGCAGGGCTTTCCCAACAGCTACATCATCGACTGCGGACATGACGGTCGATCCTTCAGCAAGGCCGCGCAGATCGGGATGTGCGGGAACAGCGTCTCGCCGCCGTGGGCCGCCGCCCACATCGCCGCGAACGTCCCGGAGATGGCCCGCGCCGACACGGCGTTCCTTCCAACCCAAGCGGCGGAGTGACTCATGGTCGCCTACAGCTTCAAAAAGAGATTCGCTCCTCCGATCCTCCTGGGGCTGAAACCCGGCCCGTTGCTGCCGGGGGCGAAGCGCCAGACCATTCGCGCGAATCGCAAGCGTCACGCTCGGCCAACGGAGGAACTCCAGCTCTATACAGGGATGCGCACCAGTTCGTGCCAGTTGCTGGGGAAACCGACCTGCACCGCAGTGCGGCCCGTCCGGCTGATGCTCGGTCAGGCCGAACTGGTCGAGATCAAGGGCGAGCCGAACATCACCGACGCCAAGGGCCTGGACCTGTTCGCCCGTTTCGACGGATTTCAGGATTGGGCGGACCTACGCGACTTCTGGGCTGAGACGCACGAGGCTGTGCTCGACTTCTCCGGCGTCCTGATCCGGTGGGAGCCGAAATGTGATGGGCTGGTGCAGCCCCTGGAGGAGTGCGGAACGCAGGAAGAGGGAGAGGGGGAAGGGAATGGCTAAGAGGTCTCCGGCACAGGTCGTGCCGCTCCACACAGTTCAGGTTCCTCAGACGATCATCAACAACCACGAGCCGGAAGCCTACACAATCGATGAGTTCTGTGCCGCGCACCGAATCGGCAAGCCCGCGCTTTACGCTTTGGTGTCCGCTGGAAAAGCGCCAAAGATCATGCGCTTCGGCCTCAGCGATGTCCGCATCAGCCGGGAAGCCGCCAAGGAATGGCGTGAGGGGATGGCGGCGGAATGGACGATTTCGGAAGGGAAGTCGTCTGTGGCCAGGGCCAAGGCGGCGAACCGGGGTTAAGCCCCCGGTTTTCGCAGCGGCGTCACGGTGGGGGCCGCCACGATCCCGAATGTTGGCGCCTTCTCGCGGATCAGCTTTGCCTTATAGCTTTCCGCCAGATGGCCGTAATGCTTCTCGACCATTCGCGTATCGGCGTGCCCAAGATTGTCGGCCACCACCATCAGCGGCACCCCATTCATGACGGCCAGCGATGCCCATGTGTGCCTCAAGATGTGGAATGTCACCTCAGACCCCAGTTTGGCGCGCGCTGCCGCCTCCTGCATCGGTCGGATGTGGTATGCCTTGTCCCACCGATGCCCGTCTGCGCGCGTGAAGATCGGATCCTCTGGCGCCTTCCCAGCGGTCATTGCCACGAACAGCCGCGCCCCCTCGTCGGTCAGCACGACGTGGCGCGGCTTCCCCGACTTGCTTTCGCGGATATGCACTGTCGAGTTGTCGGGGTTGAAATCTTGCGCCAGCATCGCGGCCAGTTCTCCACGCCGGGCGCCTGTGACCAGCGCGGCTTGCACGAGCAAGCGCAGATCGAAGTCGCAGGCGTTGACCAGCCGGGTCGCCTCGGCGATGGACAGGTAACGGATGCGGGCGTGATCGACGCCCTCGAACGGCTGCACGCGCCTCCACGTTTCGTCTGACGCGATGTCGCCATGACGCCATGCGTGGTTGAGTGCGGCTTTCAGAATCGTCAGCGTTCGATTGGCGGTGGACCGGCGGCGGCGGATGGCGTCAGGCGTGTCCGGGGCCGCAGCCGTGCGCTGTTCCACCCCGATCTTCGTGCGCAGCCGCCGCCCAGTCGCCGCAATCCCGTCGCGCCATTCCGCCAACAGACGCGGCGTCAGGTCGGCGCACAGTTTGTCGCCGAGCATCGGCAGGATGAGGGCATCCGCACGGAGGCGTGTGTCCGCTGCTGATTTTGTGTGCGTGTCGGCCCAGCGCAGATATTCCGTCACGGCGTCGCGGACCGTGAATGGCGCTTTCGGCTCCGGTTCGGCCTCGGCGGGGCGGCGCGCGATGGCAACCGTCTTGCGCGCCAGATCCACGGCTTGCTGATAGGAGAGCGTGCCGCGACCATCTGCGTCGTGCTCATCGTCAGACCGACCGATGGTTTGCGTCTTGTAGTCGCTGGCGTTGGTGCCCCAGCGCACCACCCAAGCTCCAGCGCCCGCCGATTTCCGATAGCCGATGTGGAGGCCGGTTTCGATTGATCGCCAATAGGGCTTTGGTTGCGGCTTGAGCTTTGCCCGCACAGCGCGCGTGTCCAGGCGTGTTTCGGAAACAGGACGCGGCATGGCGACTCCGGTTTTGGCGACCGCATGATAAGCAGCCGCGACGCGAAGTCCATAGCGCGGTTTGCGCTGGTTTGCTGTCAGTTCTCTGTGGTTTTTCGCACCATAGTGGACACATAGTGGACATTGCTCCGTGTCCACTATCCACTATATCGCCCAACCTATTGAAAAGATTGGCGTCCCCAAGGGGATTCGAACCCCTGTTACCGCCGTGAGAGGGCGGTGTCCTAGGCCTCTAGACGATGGGGACATCGTGGCGGCGTGGGCGGGTTTTTAGCGGCCCACGCCGGTTCGATCAAGCTTTTTCTTGGCTCGCCGCGACGATTTCCAAAAAGGCGTCCACCGCCGCCGCCGGGGTGTCGAAGGCCGTCACCAGACGGACCAGGGCGTCGTCCCAGCGGTAGAACTGGAAACCCGCCGTTTCCAGCGCCGTGATGGTCGTCTCGGGCAGGCGGACGAACAGCTCGTTGGCTTCCACCGGATAGGCGATCTCGACGCCGGGGCGGTCGCGCAGGCCAGCGGCCAGGCGGTCGGCCATGGCGTTGGCGTGGCGGGCCAGACGCAGCCACAGATCATCGGTCAACCACGCGTCCAACTGCGCCGACAGGAAGCGGGTCTTCGACACCAGATGGCCGCCGCGCTTGCGGGCGAAGCCGAAATCCTCGGCCATCGCCGGGTTGAAGAAGACCACCGCCTCCGCCGCCAGACAGCCGCCCTTGGTGCCGCCCAGCGTCAGCACGTCCACGCCCGCCCGCCAAGTGATGTCCGCCGGGGCGCAGCCCAGACGGGCCACGGCGTTGGCGAAGCGCGCGCCGTCCATGTGCACGGCGACGCCGTTGGAATGAGCGGCTTCGACCAGCGCCTCGACCTCCGCCGGGGTGTAGAGTGTTCCGGCCTCCGTCGCTTGGGTCAGGCTGAGCGCCGCCGGTTGCACCTTGTGGACGACGCCGACGCCCGCGCGGGTGATGGCGCGGGTGACGGCGGCGGGGGTCAGCTTGCCGTTGGCGCCGGGCAGCGGAACCAGCTTGGCCCCGCCGGTGTAGAATTCCGGCGCGCCGCACTCGTCCACCATGATGTGGGCGTCGTCGTGGCAATAGACCGCGCCATAGGCCGGGACCAGCGCCGACAGGGCCAGGGCGTTGGCCGCCGTGCCGGTGGCGACCGGGAAGACGGCGACGTTGGTCTCGAAGATCGCCGACAGGCGTTCGGTGACGCGCGCGGTCAGCGGATCGGCGCCATAGGGGGAAGCGGAGCCGATGGACGCGGTGGCGAGCGCGCTGACCACCTCCGGCGCGGCGCCCGCCACATTGTCGCTGCGGAAATCATGCATGGGTGCGGATCCAATCGGTGTATCAGGGGGCGGGCGTACCGGCGCGCCGGATGGGGTCAGGGCGCGGCCTTGCCGGCGGAGATGGTGGCGGTGACGGCGCCGTTGCGCGGGTCCACCACATAGAGCCGGTCCAACCCCTGCGGCAGCGTCACCTTGAGCAGGACGCGGTTGCCGAGGACCAGCGTCTCGGCGATGCGCGACCCGACGGGAACGTCCAGCGTGACGTCGATTGGATCGCGGCTCGACGGCGTCGCGCGTTCGGAATCGATGGCTTGGGCGGCGGCGCGGTTGGGGTCCGACATCCGCTTGTACAGCTCCACGCCAAGAACGGCGAAGCCCGCGATGATGAGAACGCCCATAATGACGACGAGTGCCTTGAGGATCTGCACGGTTTGGGGTCCACTCCCGACGATGCGACTGCGTGATGATGAATTGACACTGGAACATGGCCGACCGATGCCCGAGTCCCCCCACAGCCAACCGATCCCCAGCCCAGCCGCCGACGACGCCCGCGCGCCGCGCGTCTGCACGATACCCGTCGATGGCGGCGGAGAGCGGCTGGACAAGGCGTTGGCCGCCGGATTGTCGGACCTCTCGCGCTCGCGCGTGCAGGCCCTGTTGGAGCAGGGCCATGTCCGCGAAGCGGGGCGAACGATAACGGACGCGTCCCTGCGGGTCAAACCCGGCCAAACTTTCGACGTTTTTATCCCCGAGGCTGAGCCTGCCGAACCAGAGGCCCAGGACATCCCCCTGGCCGTGGTGTTCGAGGACGAGGATGTGCTGGTGATCGACAAGCCCGCCGGTCTGGTGGTTCATCCCGCCGCCGGCAACCCCGACAACACGCTGGTGAACGCGCTGCTGGGCCATTGCGGCGACAGCCTGTCGGGCATCGGCGGGGTGAAGCGGCCCGGCATCGTCCACCGGCTGGACAAGGACACCAGCGGTCTGATGGTGGTGGCCAAGAACGACCGGGCGCATCACGGGCTGACCGAACAATTCACCGACCGCTCGTTGAGCCGCACCTATCACGCGCTGGTCTGGGGGGTTCCCAGCCCGCGCCAGGGCCGGATCGAGGGGGCCATCGGGCGCAGCACCGCCGACCGCAAGAAGATGGCGGTGGTCGAGCATGGCGGCAAACACGCCGCCACCCGCTACCGCGTGCTGAAATCCTTCGGGATGGGGGCGGCGCTGGTCGAATGCGTGTTGGAAACCGGGCGCACCCATCAAATTCGCGTGCACATGGCCCACATCGGCCACCCGCTGGTCGGCGATCAACTGTATGGCCGGGGCCGCTCCGGTCGTCCGGGCGGCAAGCACGCCTCAAACCTGCCGGACGCGGCGCGCGGGGCGCTGGTCGGCTTTCCCCGTCAGGCGTTGCACGCGGTCGGCTTGACCTTCAAACACCCGGGCAACGCCGAGATTATGAGCTTCAGCGCGCCAACGCCCAAGGATTTCGATGAACTGCTTGTCATCTTACAAGCACTTTAAATTAATTCGGCCCCCTCGGTTTCTTGGTTTAGAGTCGCGCAATGGTTTCGGGGCTTTGCCCCACGCCGCCTTCGGGCGGAACGGTTGTGGAAGAAAGGTTTTTTGTCATGGCGTCAGCGTCCAGTGTTCCAGCCATCGGCGCGGAGAGCAGCCTCACCCGCTATCTCCAGGAAATTCGCAAATTTCCGATGCTGGAGCCGGAAAAGGAATACATGCTGGCCAAAAGCTGGCAGCAGCATGAGGATTCCGGGGCGGCTCACCAACTCGTCACCAGCCATCTGCGGTTGGTGGCCAAAATCGCCATGGGCTATCGCGGCTATGGCCTGCCGCTCTCCGAACTGATTTCGGAGGGCAACGTCGGCATGATGCAGGCGGTCAAGCGTTTCGATCCGGAGCGGGGCTTCCGTCTGGCGACTTACGCCATGTGGTGGATCCGCGCCGCCATCCAGGAATACATCCTGCACAGTTGGTCGCTGGTGAAAATGGGCACCACGGCGGCGCAGAAGAAGCTGTTCTTCAACCTGCGCCGTCTGAAGGGCCAGATGCAGGCGATTGAAGAGGGCGATCTGTCGGCGGAGCAGGTGAACGCCATCGCCACCAAGCTGGAGGTGCCGGAGCAGGACGTCATCAACATGAACCGCCGTCTGGCCAGCCCCGACCATTCGCTGAACGCGCCTTTGCGGATTGATGGCGAGGGGGAATGGCAGGATTGGTTGGTCGATGAGTCCGACAACCAGGAAATCACCCTGGCCGACAGCGAGGAGTTGAGCAAGCGCCGCAAGCTTTTGCTCGGCGCCATGGAGCATTTGAACGAGCGTGAGCGCGACATCCTGATGGAACGCCGCCTGCGGGAAGCGCCGACGACGCTGGAGGATCTCTCGCAAAAATACGGGATCAGCCGTGAGCGGGTCCGCCAGATCGAGGTGCGGGCGTTCGAGAAGCTGCAAAAGGCGATCAAGAACGCGGCCATCGACCAGAAGTTGGCCTTCTAGAGCGCTGAAAGGAACGGATGGCGGTGACGGTCAAGCTGGATCGGCATGAAAAGGGCATTCTGGCCGCGTTGCAGGACAACGCCCGCCTGACCATGCAGGAGCTTGGCGAGGCGGTCGGGCTGTCGGCGTCGCCCTGCTGGCGCCGGGTGCGGTCGATGGAGGAGATCGGCGTCATCCGCCGCTACACCGTCCATCTCGACCCGCGCAAGCTGGGGCTGGCTGAATGCGTCTTCGCCCACGTCACCTTGGAGCGGCACAAGGAAAACGCCGTCGATCAGTTTGAAACCGCCATCGCGGCGATGCCCGAAGTGCTGGAATGCTTCGCCGTGACCGGGGAGGCCGATTATTTGCTGCGCATCGTCGTGCCGTCCACCCAGGATTACGGGCGCTTTCTCAGCGAACGGATTTTCGCGATTCCGGCGGTCGCGCATGTGAAGTCCAGCGTGACCTTGAAAGAGGTCAAATTCGAGACGCGCCTGCCGCTGACGCATCTGGAGTGATCCGGGTCGTGTTCGGAGCCAAGCCTCACAGCGCCGCCGCCAGCGCGGGCGCCAGATCCCCGGCGCCAACCACCGTCACCCGCTCCAACCCCAGCCAACTGGCCAACCGCCGCAACTCCACCGCCAGCGCCTCGGCGGTTGGGCCGGGGGCGGCGTCGGGTTCGGCGTGGACGGCTTGCGCCAGCAACGCGCCAGCTTTGCGGTCGGCCTTCAGATCGACCCGCGCGGCGATGCGGTCCCCCATCAGGAAGGGCAGCACGTAATAGCCATGCTCGCGCTTGGCGGCGGGGGTGTAAATCTCCAGACGGAAGCGCAGGCCGAACAGCCGTTCGGTGCGCTGCCGCTCCCAGATCAGCGAATCGAAGGGAGACAGCAGGGCGTTGGCCGCAACCTTGCGCGGGCGGCGGGCGTCCGGGGAGAGATAGGCGGACTGGTCCCAACCCTCCACCGCCACCGGCAGCAATTCCCCCGCTTCGACCAGTTCGGCGATGCGCGCCTTGGCGTCGGCGGTGGGCAGGCGGTGATAGTCGCGCAAGTCGCGTTCGGTCGCCACGCCATGGGCGCGGGCGGCGATGCGCAGCAAGGCGCGCTGCGCCTCCTCCGGTTCCGGCGTCGGGGTGGCCAGCACGGCGGCGGGCAACACCCGTTCGGGCAGGTCGTAGAGCCGCTCAAAGCCGCGCCGGGCGGCGGTGGTGACGCGGCCCGACCAGAACAGGAATTCCAGCGCCCGTTTGCCGTCGCTCCACCCCCACCAGCCTCCGGCCCCGCGCCCGGCCTCGGTCAACTCCGAGGCGCCAAGCGGGCCGCGCGCCGTAATCTCCGCCAGCACTTGGGCGATGTAGGCTCGCTTTTCCTGGGCGAAGCGGACCAAGCCGCTGTAGGTCCCCTCGCCCCGCTCCGCCCGCGCCATGCGCCAGCGGAACAGCGGCTGTTGCGCCACCGGGATCAGCGACGCCTCATGCCCCCAATATTCAAACAAGGCCCGCCGTTTGCCGTCATAGGCCAGTCGGTCGAGCAAACCGGCGTCATAGGCCCCCAACCGGGAGAACAGCGGCAGATAGTGGGAGCGCACCAGCACATTGACCGAATCGATCTGCACCAGCCCCAGCCGGTCGATCATTCGGCGAGCGTGGCGCGCCTCCACCGCGTCGGCGTGGACGGAGGGCGCCGCGCCGAATCCCTGGGCGGCGATGGCGATGCGGCGGGCGTCGCGGAGGGACAGCGTGGCGGAAGAGGACATGAGGCGAAGCGCGAGCAAGGGGACGGGAGGCGCGATGATACACGCGGCGGTCCCGACAGGCGCGCGCTTATCAGTGATGCGGCAGCGGAACGCGCGAGCGGGTGACGTGTTCGTCGCAACGCAGGGTCGGCAGGGTGCTGTGACAGAGTTTTTCGATCAGGTGGGTCAGGCGCGACGGGACCAGCGGTTTGACCAGATAGCCGTTGGCTCCGGCCTTCATCGCCGCCATCACCAGCGTTTCGTCGGCGTGGGCGGTCAGCATGATGATCGGCATGGTCGTGGCGTTGACGATGGGCGTCATCTTGCTGCGGATGGCCTTGACGAACTGAATGCCGCTCATCCCGTCCATCACGATGTCGCAGATCACCAGATCGTAAAAGCTGGCGTGGAGCTGCCGCAGCGCGTCTTCGCCGCTGGCGGCGGGGGCGACGTCGGCGATGCCGTAGGACACCAGGATTTTCCGCAGCAGATCACGGGTGAATTTGTTGTCGTCAACGATCAGGATCGACAAGCCATGGTGATCGCGGGGAGAGGCGTTGTCGATCGCCATGATTGCGCCTCATTGCCAGACAAGCCGTTGGCCGCAATGGTGAAGGCAAAATGTGAAGGCAATCTTGAAGAAGGTCACAAAATTTCTAGGGGTTTCCACTGACGGCATAATGGCATGAGCAAACAATCCGCAGGTTAATTTCAGCGGCGAATTGAATCAATATTTATAGAATTTTACGATGTTTTGATTCAATCAATCCATGTTTAAGCATGACGCGAATCATCCATGCTTGTGACACCGCAGGGTTGGCAAGGTGCTGCGGCAGAGCTTGGCGACCAGCGCCATCAGCCGTTTGGGAATCAGCGGTTTGACCAAATAACCGTTGGCTCCGGCCTTCAGCGAGGCCATCACGAGTTTTTCATCGGCGTGTGCCGTCAGCATGATGATGGGCAGCGTTTCGGCGTTGGCGGCGGGAACGGTTTTGCAGCGCAGGGATTTGACGAACTGAATGCCGTTCATCCCGTCCATGACGATGTCGCAGATCACCAGATCGAACAGGCTGGCGTGCAGTTGGCGCAAGGCGTCCTCGCCGCTGGCGGCGGCGGTGATGTCGGAAACTCCAAAGGACACCAGGATCTTGCGCAACAAGTCGCGGGTGAATTTGTTGTCGTCGATAATGAGAACCGAAAGCCCCCGGTGGTCGCGGGCTAAAATATCTTCAATCGTCATAGAGTGACTCTGAGGGGGAAGATTGCGTGTCTGTCGTATTTAATAATGCACAGTGATTTATTAAAAAATGACCCGGAATCATGAGGGCGGCGATAAGGGTTATCTCTGAGTTAAAAACAACATTTCAATTGTGTGTATAGGCGACTAAGGCGGGGATAACGCTCGATATCCTGCTTTGAGTGCTTTTTATGGCAAAAAGCACTCGATAAAATCGTCCCGTTGGCGGCGGCTTCCGGTCACGCCGCGCCGCTGCCCAGCACCGCCGCCGGGCGGCGCAGCACCGGATCGAAGGGGTTCAATTGGCGCCGCACCCCGGCGGCCTCGCGTTTGAGGATGTCCACCACCACCGGCAAACGTTCCTCGTTCAGCCGTTCGGTGATGGTGCCGACGCTGAGCGCGGCGACGGCGTGGCCTTCGCGGTCCAACACCGGCACGGCGACGCCCGACATGCCGGGCAACAGGCCGGTGGAGCGGCTGGCGTAGCCCAGATCCCGCACCCGCGCGATTTCGGTGCGCAAATACACCTCGTCCAACACGCCGACGCCCTGCATGCGCGGCAGGTTGAAACGGATGACCTCCTCCCGCTCCTCGTCCGGCAGGAAGGCGAGGATGGCGAGGCTGCCCTGGCCCACCCCCAGCGTCACCCGCCCGCCGATGTCGCCGGTGAAGGAGCGGATGGGAAACGGCCCCTCGCTGCGGTCCAGGCACACGGCGTCGAAGCCGCTGCGCACCAGCAGGAAAATGGTGTCGCGCAAGGTGGCCGACAGGCGCAGCATGATCGGGCGGCAGATGTCGCGCAGATTGTTCGGGTTGCCCGCCCGCGCCGCCATGGTGAACAGGTCGATGCCCAGCCGGTAGCGCTTGGTCGTCTTGTCCGATTCCACCATGCCCTCCTCGACCAGCGTCTTCAGGATGCGGTGGACGGTGGGCGGGGTCAGGCCCAGATCGCGGGCGATGTCGGTCAGCCGCGCCCCGGATTCGTTGCTGTCGGCGAGCAGGCGCAAAATGGCGACGCCACGTTGCAAGCTGGATTTCGCGCCCGCGTCGTCACTGGTCATCGGTTGATCCTGTCCAAAGGCATGATGGCGATTCCGGGTCACTTATTCCGCATATCGGAAACTTTCTCAAATAGTTTTCTCTCTGTGGAAAAGCCCGTTGACGCCAAACGGTCACACACGGAACCATCCGTACCAACAGGTGAGGCTCAACCGACCAAGAGGGAGTAACCCCGGTGTCGTTCCTCGAATTGAGAGACATTACGAAACGCTACGGCACCCTGAACGCGGTCAGCGACGTGACGCTGTCGGTGGAAAAGGGTGAATTCGTCTCCCTGCTGGGGCCGTCGGGCTGCGGCAAGACGACGACGCTCCAGATGATCGCGGGCTTTGTCGAAGCGACGTCCGGCTCCATCCGGCTCGATGGCCGCGACATCACCCACGCCAAGGCGAATTCGCGCGGGCTGGGCATCGTGTTCCAAAGCTACGCGCTGTTCCCGCACATGACGGTGTTCGACAACGTCAGCTTTGGCCTGGAAATGCAGCGCGTGCCCAAGGCCGAACGCAAAGACCGCGTGGACGAGGCGCTGGGGCTGGTGCATCTGTCGCCCTACGCCGGGCGCTACCCGCGCGAATTGTCGGGCGGCCAGCGCCAGCGCGTCGCCCTGGCCCGCGCCATCGTCATCCGCCCGCCGGTGCTGCTGCTGGACGAGCCGCTGTCCAACCTGGACGCCAAGCTGCGCGAAGCCATGCAGTTCGAGCTGCGCGACATCCAGCGCAAGGTCGGCACCACCACGGTGATGGTCACGCACGATCAAGCCGAAGCCTTTTCCATCAGCGACCGCGTGGTGGTGATGGAGGCCGGGCGCATCACCCAGATCGACCAGCCTTATCGCATCTACGAACACCCGGAAACGGAGTTCATTTCGCGCTTCGTCGGCAAGACCAACCTGCTGCCGGGAACGGTCCAGGCGATCAACGGTCTCGCCGCCTCGGTGTCGCTGGCCGGAATTCCGGTGGAGATCGACGCCGGGGGTTTGGTCAGCGGCGAGACGGTGACTCTGTGCGTCCGGCCCGAAAAGCTGCGGTTGATCGCGGCTGGGCAGGGGCGCTTGCCGGGCCGGGTGGCCGAACGCTATTTCCTGGGCAGCCAGTGGCTCTACCACATCGACGGGCCGCTTGGCACGCTGATGGCGGTGACGCCGAACGACGGTTCCGCGCCGCTGGAAACCGGGGTTCCGGTCGGTGTCGATTGGAACCCGTCGGTCGTCCGCGTCCACCGGGGCCGTCTGGCCGAAGCGCCGGACCCGACGCTGGAGGCGCAGTGATGAGCGCCGCCGCCCCGCGTTTTCCAACGCCGCTGATCCTGTCGGCCCCCGCCGCCCTGCTGTTCGCCGCGCTGATCCTGACGCCGCTGGTCCTGACCGCGCTGTTGTCCTTCAACGAGTTCGAGCACGCGACCGGGCGGACCCACGGCTTCACGCTGGACCATTATCTGGCGGTGCTGACCGACAGCTATTATCTGGAAATCTTCCTGCGCACCTTCCGCGTGGCCGCCCTGGCGACCGCGATCTGCGTGGTGATCGGCGTGCCGGAGGCCTACATCCTCAGCCGGATGGGCAACCCGTGGCGTTCGGTGTTTCTGCTGGTGGTGTTGGCCCCGCTGCTGGTCTCCGTCGTCGTCCGCGCCTTTGGCTGGAGCATGCTGCTGGGGCCGGAGGGGCCGATCAACGCGGCGCTGATGGCGCTGGGCTTTGGCCGGATGCGGCTGTTGTACAGCGAAGGGACGGTGATCGTCGCGCTGGTGCATGTGATGCTGCCCTTCATGGTCATCCCGGTCTGGACCTCGCTGCAAAAGCTGGATCCGGCGGTGGAGCAGGCGGCGCTGTCCTTTGGCGCGTCGCGCGGGACGGCGATCCTTCGGGTGGTCGCCCCGCAGATTCTGCCGGGCATCCTGTCGGGCAGCCTGATCGTGTTTGGCCTCAGCGCCAGCGCCTTCGCCATTCCCGGGCTGTTGGGCGGGCGGCGGCTGAAGATGGTCGCGACCATCGTCTATGACCAGTATCTCAGCGATCTCAACTGGCCGATGGGGGCGGCGGTCGCCGTGTTGCTGCTGGCCGCCAATCTCATCGTCATGCTGACCTACCACCGCGTCGTGGAAGGTCACTACCGCCGCCGACTGGGGTGAGGCCATCATGACCCGCAACGGACCCTTGGCCCTGATCTTTCACACGCTGGTCGTCCTGTTCATGCTGGCGCCGCTGGTGATCGTCTGTCTGGTCGCCTTCACCCCGGAAAACACGCTGTCGCTGCCGACGCGCGGATTCTCGCTGCGCTGGTTCCAGGCGGTGTTCCATCACCCGGACTTCGTGCAATCCTTTTGGAACAGCCTGTGGCTGGCCTTGCTGTCGGCGACGCTGGCGGTGGCGCTGGCGGTTCCGGCGGCCTTGGCGATCACCCGCTGGGAGTTTCGCGGGCGCGGCTTTCTCAACACGCTGTTCCTGTCGCCGCTCATCATCCCGCATCTGGTGCTGGGCGTGGCGATGCTGCGGCTGTTCGCGCTGGTCGGGGCGACGGGTAGCTTCGGCTGGCTGGTGGCGGCGCACATCGTCATCGTCACCCCCTATGTCATGCGCCTGCTGATCGCCGCCATCACCGGCTTTGACCGCAGCGTGGAGCAGGCGGCCTATTCGCTGGGGGCGAGCGAGGCGACGGTGTTCCGCCGAATCACCCTGCCGATGATCCTGCCCGGCGTCACCGGCGGCTGGCTGATCGCCTTCATCAACAGCTTCGACGAGCTGACCATGTCCATCTTCATCACCTCGCCGTCCACGGTGACGCTGCCGGTGCGGATGTACATGTACGCCACCGAATCCATCGACCCGATGATGGCGGCGGTGTCGGCGATCATCGTGGGAATCACGGCGGTGGCGGTTCTGCTGCTTGACCGCGTCTATGGCCTGGACCGGATCCTCGTCGGTCAGCACTGACCGGCGAATCCCAATCGGAAGAGCATCGTCATGGCTTTGTTGCAGCGGGTGGCCGAACAGGGCCGCCGCGTGGTCCGCTTCACGCTCGACGGCCGCCCGGCCGAAGCGCTGGAGGGCGACACGATCCTGACCGCCATGTTGACCAACGGCGACCAGTTGCGCCGGTCGGAGTTCGCCGACAGCCCGCGCGCCGGTTTTTGCCTGATGGGGGCCTGTCAGGATTGCTGGGTGCGGACGGAGGAGGGCGAGCGGCTGCGCGCCTGCGGAACCTTCATCGCCGAGGGGCTGCGGCTGGTCAGCGCCAGCGAATGGGCCGCCGAGGCCGCGTCCGGGGAGTCGGCGTCATGACGGCCCCGTTTCAATCGAGCGTGATCCAACCGGGCGCCATCCAACCCGTCATCGTCGGCGCAGGCCCGGCGGGCGTTCGCGCGGCGGAACGGCTGGTCGCCGCCGGTCTGCGCCCGCTGATGATCGACGAGGCGGCGCGTGGCGGCGGCCAGATTTACCGCCAACCGCCCGACGGCGGCTTCACCCGTTCCAAAGCGGCGCTGTACGGGTTCGAGGCCGCCAAGGCCGACGCGCTGCACCGGACGCTGGACGGTTTGCGCGACCGCGTCGATCACCGCCCGCGCACGCTGGTGTGGAACTGCGAAGAGAGCGCGCTTGACCTGTTGTGCGACGGGCGGACGGAGACGGTTCCCTTCACCCATCTGATTTTGGCGACCGGGGCGACCGACCGGGTTTTGCCCTTTCCCGGCTGGACCTTGCCCGGCGTCTTCACGCTGGGTGGTTCGCAGGTCGCCTTGAAGTTCCAGGGCTGCACGGTGGGCAAGCGGGTGGCCTTTTTGGGAACCGGGCCGCTGCTCTATCTGGTCGCCTATCAGTATCTGAAGGCCGGGGTCGAGGTGGCCGGGGTGTTCGACACGACGCCGCTGCCGGTTCAGGCCCGCGCGCTGTCGGGCATGCTGCGCGATCCCGTCACCCTGGCCAAGGGGCTGTGGTATGTCGGTTGGCTGCGCGCCCATGGCGTGCCCATCCACAACGGTGCCCGCCCCGTCCGCGTCGAGGGGGACGGGCGGGTGAGCGCTCTGGTCTGGCGGGACGCCGGGCAAGCGGGTGGGCGGGAGATGCGGGTGGACTGCGACGCCGTCGCCTATGGGCTTGGCCTGCGGTCGGAAACCCAACTGGCCGATCTCGCGGGTTGCCGTTTTCGCTTCGACGCGATGGATCGGGCGTGGTTGCCCGAACGCGACGCGGCGGGGCGCAGTTCGGTCGCGGGCGTCTATGTCGCCGGTGACGGCGGCGGCGTCGCCGGGGCTGACGCGGCGGAATTGGCTGGGGAACGCGCCGCCTTGGCGCTGCTGGAGGACGCCGGGCTGCCGTTCGACGCCGGGCGGGCGACGGCGCTGGACCGCCGCCTGTCGCGCGTCGCCGCCTTTCGCCGGGCGCTGTCCGCCGCCTTTCCCTTTCCGGCGGATTGGGCCGACTCCATCGCCGACGACACCATGATTTGCCGTTGTGAAGGGGTGGCCGCCGGGACGCTGCGCGCCGTCGCCGTCAACAGTCAGGCCCGCGAGATCAACCGGGCCAAGGCGTTGACCCGGCTTGGGATGGGCCGTTGCCAGGGGCGGATGTGCGCGGCGGCGGCGACCGAGTTGCTGGCCCGCGCGCTGGGAACCGGGCCGGACGGGGTGGGGCGGTTGCGCGCCCAACCGCCGATCAAGCCCTTGCCCGTCTCCGCCACCCCCCGGTTTGAGGCGGCGGCGTCATGAGAGAGATCATCGGGTGCGACGTCGCCATCGTCGGCGGCGGCATCGTCGGCGGATCCGCCGCCCTGTTCCTGCGCCAGATGGGCTTTACCGTCACGCTGCTGGAGCGCGATTGGTGCGGGGCCAAGGCCAGCGGCGTCAATTTCGGCGGGGTGCGCCGCCAGGGCCGCCCGCTGGAGCAACTGCCGCTGTCCCAGCGCGCCCACGCTATTTGGGGCCGCCTGCCCGCGCTGCTGGGGACCGACGCCGAATACATCCGCTCCGGTCATCTCAAGCTGGCGCGCAGCGAAACCGATCTGCAAGCGTTGATCGACTATCAGGAGCGCAGCGCCGGGTTTGGCCTGGATCTGGAGATCATCGCCGGAGACGCGTTCCGCCGCCGCTTTCCGGCGCTGGGCGACCGGGCGGTCGGCGGCTCCCTCTGCCCGGAGGACGGCCACGCCAACCCGCGCCTCGTCTCCCCCGCCTTCGCCCGCGCCGCCGCCGCGTTGGGCGCGGTGGTGCGCGAACAGACCCCGGTGGACCGGGTGGAGCGCGACGACGACCGCTTCACCCTGCTGTGCGGCGGCGGGTTGGAGGTGAACGCGCGTTTCCTGCTGAACACGGCGGGCGCGTGGTCACAGCGGATCGCCACGGCCTTTGGCGAGCCGGTTCCGCTGGAATCCCTGCACCCCAACATGGCCGTCACCGAACCGCTGCCGCGCTTTCTCGCCGTCAACATCGGGGTCGAGGGCGGCGGGGTTTATGGCCGGCAGGCGCCGCGTGGCAACATGGTGGTTGGCGGCGGGCGCGGCTTCGCGCTGGACGCCGACCGCGCCCGCCCGCAGCGCGACGCCGTTTTGACTCTGATGCGCGACGCGGCGGAGCTGTTTCCGCAAATCGCCAAGGCCCATGTCATCCGCTGCTGGACCGGGGTGGAGGGCTACACGCCCGACCGAAACCCCATTGTCGGCCCCAGCCGCACCACCCCCAACCTGTTCCACGCCTTCGGCTTTTCCGGCGCCGGCTTCCAGATCGGCCTGGCGGTGGGGGAGGCGTTGGCCGAACTGGTGCGCGACGGCCACAGCTCAGCCCCGCTGGACGCCTTCCGCATCGACCGTTTCCCGCCCACCCCGTAAGACTTCATCCAACCAGGAGGACCGCCATGCCCATCCCGCGTTCGCTGCCCCGCACCGGCCTTGCCACCGCCGCCCTTGGTCTGGCCGTTGGTCTGGCCCTCTCGTCGCCCGCCGCCGCGCAGACCAAGACGGTCTACATCGGCATGAACGGCGGCACGATGGAGAAAACCTACACCGAAAACGTCTTCCCGGCTTTTGAGAAGGCGACCGGCATCAAGGTGGTGGTGGTACCCGGCACTTCGTCCGACATTCTCGCCAAGCTTCAGGCGCAGAAGGACAACCCGCAAATGCACGTCGTCTTCCTGGACGATGGCCTGATGTACCGCGCCATCGGCATGGGGCTGTGCCAGAAGACCGAAGCCTCGCCGGTGCTGGACGAGGTCTACCCGTCCTCCCGCATGAAGGGCGACATGGCGGTCGGCGTCAACATGGGCATGACCGGACTGGCCTACAACAAGAAGATGTTCGACGAAAAGGGCTGGGCCGCCCCGACCTCCTGGATGGATTTGGCCGATCCCAAATACAAGGGCAAGATCGTCGTCCAGTCGGCGTCCAGCAGCACCTTCGGCCTGCACGCCTTCCTGATGTACAACCGCATTCAGGGCGGGACGGAAACCAACGTCGATCCCGGCTTCACCACCTGGCGCAAGACCATCGGCCCGAACGTGCTGGAATACATCCCCAGCTCCGCCAAGATCGCCGAAATGGTGCAGACCGGCGAAGCCGCCATCTTCCCGCTGACCCCGACCGGCGTCGGCAGCCTGAAGGAAAAGGGCATCCCGGTGGAATACGCCCAGCCCAAGGAAGGCTCGGTCGTGCTGATGGTCGGCCAGTGCGTGGTGAACAAGAACCCCGACAACGCCGCCGCGCAAAAGCTCGCCGCCTATCTGCTGGGCCAGGAGGCGCAACTCGCCGCGCTGAAGTTCGGCGCGCAGATTCCGTCCAACACCAAGGTGTCGGCGCCGGCGGAAGTGGCCGACGCGATGGGCAAGTTCCAGGGCTACATGAAAACCGCCAACACGGTTGATTGGGACGTCATCAACGAAAAGCGCCCGGATTGGAACCAGCGCTGGAACAAGGAAATCGAACGCTAAAGATGGGTTGGGCGCGTGTCCCCTTTGCCCTGTTTGCCGGGGAAGGGAGCACGCGCCCGTTTAACGCGGACACGCTGGGAGCGGTTTCAACTCGACGCGCCCGGCCCCGGCGTCGCGGCGGGCGGGCATTTGCCCATGATAATCATGCCCAGCACCTCGTCCTTGGTGACGTCGGCCACGCGGGCGCTGCCGACCAGCTTGCCGTTTTTCATCACATGCAGGCGGTCGGCCAGATCGAACACGTCGTGGATGTCGTGGGAAATCAGGAAGATGCCGATGCCTTCCTTTTTCAGTTGCAGCACCAGATCGCCAACCTGTTTGGTCTCCGCCGGACCCAGCGCGGCGGTGGGTTCGTCCATAATGAGAACCCGCGCGTTGAAATGGATGGCGCGGGCGATGGCGACCGACTGGCGTTGACCGCCCGACAGGGCCTTGACCGGCTCCTTGAAGCGGCGGAAATGCGGGTTCAGACGGCCCATGACGGCGCGGGCTTCCGCCTCCATCGCGTGATCGTTCAGCGTACCCCAGCGGGTCAGCCGTTCACGGCCCAGGAAGATGTTGGCGGCGGCGTCCACATTGTCGGCCAGCGCCAGCGTCTGATAGATCGTCTCGATGCCATAGCGTTTGGCGTCGCGCGGGCTTGCGATGTGGGCGGTTTCGCCGTTGATGCGGATCTCGCCCTGGTCGGCGGGGTAGGCCCCCGACAGGATCTTGATGAGCGTCGATTTTCCCGCGCCATTGTGGCCGAGCAGCCCGACCACCTCGCCGGGGTGCAGATCGACCGACACGCCGTCCACCGCCTTGATGCCGCCAAAGGCGATGGAGACGTCGCGCATCTCGACCAGCGGGACGCCGCGCCCGGCGGCGGCGGCGTGGGTTGCGGGCATGGTGGCGTCTCTCATGTCATGCCCTTTCATTTCACACCGCGACGGTAAATGGTGTCGATGTAGACGGCGGCGACCAGAACGATGCCGACGACGATGTTCTGCATCGGCGTGTCCACCCCCAGCAGAACCATGCCCGATTGCAGGGACTGCATCACCAGCGCCCCCAGCATCGCGCCGTGGATGGTGCCGACGCCGCCCGCCAGGGAGGTGCCGCCGATGATCGCGGCGGCGATGACGTAAAGTTCGTCCAAGGTGCCGTTGGCGTTGGTCGCGGCGTTCAGGCGGGCGGTGGCGATGCAGGCCGACAGGCCGCACAGCGCGCCCATCAGGCCGAACACCGACACCAATACCCAGCGGGTGTTGATGCCCGACAGTTCGGCGGCTTCCGGGTTGCCGCCGATGGCGAAGACGTAGCGCC
This sequence comes from Azospirillum cavernae, assembly GCF_003590795.1. Classification (GTDB taxonomy): domain Bacteria; phylum Pseudomonadota; class Alphaproteobacteria; order Azospirillales; family Azospirillaceae; genus Azospirillum; species Azospirillum cavernae. The sequence continues at coordinate 61,131 of NZ_QYUL01000002.1, read as the reverse complement.
CGAAGCGGGTGCGGCTGGACAGGAACGTCACCAGCGCGCCGACCGCCAGCGCGATCAGCACCGGAATGGCGAAGCCGTGCGCGATGGTCGGCAGGTCGCCGTCACTCGCCAGCCCCTGCGCCTCCAGCATCCGCCGCACGATGGGGGCGGGCAGGGGGTAGGCGTTGACCACCAGAACCGCGCCCAGAATGGCGACGCTCAGCAGGGCGATGACCACGCCCTCCGCCCAGGGCGGGCGGACGGGAAAACCATATTGCGCGCGCCGCCGACGGCTGATGAGCGAGACGGCGATGGCGAGCAGGGTGGCGGCGATGCCGATCATCCAGCTTGGCCCGGCGCCGATGGCCCCCTCGAACCCGCCGCCCAGCCGTTTGAACAGGCTGTCCATCGGCGCGACGGTCTGGCCGGTCGTCACCCACCACGCCCCGCCGCGCCAGACCAGCAGCCCGCCGAGCGAGACGATGAAGGACGACACGCCCAGAACGGCGATGATGACGCCCTGAACGGCGCCGATGGCCCCGCCGACCAGCACGCCGACCAGCACGGCGACCACCCAGGTCAACGGATGATCGAAGCCCCAGAGATCGGGCAGAAACTGCGTCTGGACCACACCGATGATCATGCCGGTGAAGCCGAGGATCGAGCCGACCGACAGGTCGATGTTCCGCGTGACGATGACCAGCACCATGCCGGTCGCCATCACGGCGATGGAGGACGCCTGCACCGACAGGTTCCACAGATTGCGCGGGGTCAGAAAAGCGCCGCCGGTCAGGATGTCGAAGCCGATCCAGATCACGGCCAGCGCGCCGATCATCCCGATCAGGCGGAGATCCAGCTCCAAGGCTCGCAGGGCGTCGCGCATGCTCGATCCATTGTGTGGTGATGGGGCGTTAAGGACGGGAAAGCCCCGCCGCGCGCGTCAGCGGCGCGCGGCGGGGCCAGAGACACGGAAAGGATCAGTCGCAGACCTTCGCCGTCCCCTTCTTGACGCCCTGACACACCACATCCTTCGTCACCCAACCGGCGTCGATGACGAGGTTCAGATTGTCCTTGGTGATCGGAATCGGCGTCAGGAACAGCGAGGTCATTTTCTGCTTCTTCGGCCCGCCTTCGAAGGTCGCGGCGCCCGTCACCGCCTTCATCGCCTTGCCGCTCGCCAGATCAAGGGCGATTTCCGCCGCGCGGCGGCCCAACTCGCGGGCGTCCTTCCACACCGACACGGTTTGCGTGCCTTGCGCGATGCGGTTCAGCGCGGCCTTGTCGCCGTCCTGGCCCGACACCGGCACCGACCCGGCCAACCCCTGCGCGCCCAACGCCGCCACGGCGCCGCCCGCCGTGCCGTCGTTCGAGGCGACGACGGCGTCGACCTTGTTGTTCACCTTGGTCAGAATCTGTTCCATGTTCTTTTGCGCGTTGGCGGGCAGCCATTTGTCGGAATAAGCCTCGCCAACATTCTTGATGTCGCCGCGCGCCATCGCGTCCTTCAGCACCTCCATCTGGCCAGCGAACAGGAAATCGGCGTTCGGGTCGCTCGGCGACCCCTTGATGAAGGCGTAATTGCCCTTCGGCTTGGCGGCCAGAACGGCGCGCGCTTGCATCCGGCCCACTTCCTTGTTGTCGAAGGTGATGTAGAAGGCCGAGGGGATTTCGATCAGCCGGTCATAGCCGACGACCGGAATGCCCTCCGCCGCCGCCTTTTCCACCGCCGGGCGGATGGCGTCGGAATCCTGGGCCAGGATGATGAGGGCCTTGGCGCCGCGCGCGATCAGCGCCTCGATGTCGGAAAGCTGCTTGGCGGGGGAGGATTGGGCGTCCGCCGACACATAGGTGCCGCCCGCCTTTTCGATCACCGCCTTGATGGCGGCCTCGTCGGTCTTCCACCGCTCTTCCTGGAAATTCGACCAGGACACGCCGACCGTCGGCCCCGCCGCCAAAGCGACGCTGGCGGTCATGGTGGCGGTCATTGTCAAAAGCAGACCGGCGACGGTGGACGCGATGCGCTGTTTCATCGTTGTTTTTCCTCCCAAGATCGACCCGCCGTCGTTTGCGGGGGCCGTAGTGTTGCGGCGGTCGGCGTCGCGCCGACCGCTCGTGTGAAAGCGCTGACGTCAGACGTAACGGTTGACGATATTCTCCAACCGCTCTTGACCGCCCGAGTTGGGTTGTGGGCCGGCGCCGTTGGCGAGCGCGCGGTCGGCCAGCGTGGCGAGGCTGACGTCGCCCGCCAGGATGGCGCGGGCCTCTGGGCTGTCCCATCCGGCGTAACGGTCGGCCAGCGGGGCTTCCAGCGCGCGATCCTCAAGCATGGCGGCGGCGTTGAGCAGGGCGCGGGCGGAGGAATCCATGCCCCCGGCGTGGCCGTGCAGCAGATCCGCCGGGTCGATGGATTGGCGGCGGATCTTCGCGTCGAAATTCAGGCCGCCGGTCCCAAGCCCGCCATTCTTCAAAATCTCGTGGAAGACGATTGTCATCTCGCCGATGTCGTTGGGGAACTGGTCGGTGTCCCAACCCAGCAGCCCATCGCCGCGATTCATGTCGAGCGAGCCGAAGATCCCCAGCGCGTAGGCCAGCCCGACTTCGTGCTGGAAGCTGTGCCCGGCGAGGATGGCGTGGTTCTGTTCGATGTTCACCTTCACGTCGGCCAGCAGGTCGTAGCGTTCGAGGAAGCCGTAGACGGTGGCGACGTCGAAATCATACTGGTGCTTGGTCGGTTCGCGCGGCTTGGGTTCGATCAGCAGCGGGCCTTTGAAGCCGATCTTGTGCTTGTGCTCGGCCACCAGCGACAGGAAGCGGCCCATCTGGTCCAATTCGCGCTTCAAATCGGTGTTCAGCAGGGTTTCATAGCCCTCGCGCCCGCCCCACAGCACGTAATTTTCCCCGCCCAGCGCGTGGGTGGCCTCCAGCGCCGCGCGGACCTGGCCGCAGGCGTGGACGAACACCGCCGGATCGGGGTTGGTCGCGGCGCCCGCCATGTAACGCCGGTGCGAGAACAGGTTGGCGGTGCCCCACAGCAGGCGGACGTTGGTCTCCTCCATTTTGCGATGGAACAGGTCGGTGATCGCCTTCAGATTGTCGGTGGTTTCGGCCAGGGTCGCGCCTTCCGGCGCGGCGTCCAGATCGTGGAAGGTGAAAAAGGGGATGTCGAGCAGCCGGAACATCTCGAACGCGGCGTCGGCCTTGGCGCGGGCGGCTTCCATCGGATCGGCCATGTGCATCCAGGGCCGCAGGAAGGTTTCCCCGCCGAACGGGTCGCCGCCGGGCCAACAGAAGCTGTGCCAATAGCAGGCGGCGAAGCGCAGATGGTCTTCCATCCGCTTGCCCAGCACGACGCGGTTCTTGTCGTACCAGCGGTAGGCCAGCGGGTCGCGGCTGTCGGGGCCTTGATAGGTGATCGGCGCCAGATCGCCGAAGAAGGGGGCGGACGTCACGAAGCGTACTCCTTGGCAAGCGGGTAAAGCCGACGCCAGCGTTCCCAGGCCGTGGCGTAGGCGTCGGCGCGGGCCGGATCGGGGGTGAAGGATTCCAGACGGCGGGGTTTGCGGCAGACGACGCCCGGCGCTTCGCCGGTCGCCGCCATCCGCCCGAGATGCGCCGCGCCCAGCGCGGCCCCAACCTCGCCATCCTCGATGCGGTGAACGGTGACGCCGAGGATGTCGGCGCAGATCCGCCCCCACAGGCGGGAGCGTGAGCCGCCGCCCGCCAGATCAATGGAGGCGGGGGTGGTTCCCGTGGCGTTCAACGCCATCAGATTGTCGCGCGCGGCGAAGGCGACGCCCTCCAACACCGCCTGAACGAGGGCGTTCCGTTCGGTGTCGGCTCCCAGACCGGCGAACAGGCCGCGCACGGTCGGATCGTTGTGGGGGGTGCGCTCGCCCGACAGATAGGGCAGGAAGGCGACGGGGGAGGGGCCGGACACGGTTTCGCCCAACGGGGCCAGCAACTCCGCCTCCGACGCGCCAAGAACGGAGGACGCCCAGGCCAGCGAGGCCGCCGCCGACAGCATCACCCCCATCTGGTGCCACACCCCCGGCAGCGCGTGGCAAAAGGCGTGGACCGCCGAGGCCGGGTTGGGCAGATAGCGGTCGGTCGTCGCCCACACCACGCCGGAGGTGCCAAGGCTGAGAAAGGCGTCGCCCGGCGCGGTGGCGGCCAGCCCGACCGCGCTCGCCGCGCAATCCCCGGCGCCACCGGCGATCACCGGCTGGGTCTTCATCCCCCAGCGCCGGGCCAGATCGGCGGGCAGCCGCCCGACCGCGTCGGATCCCTCGGCCAGATCGGGCATGTGGGCGCGGGTCAGCTTGCCCGCCGCCAGCAAATCGTCGGACCAGCCGCGCCCGGCGACGTCGAGCCACAGGGTGCCGGACGCGTCCGACATGTCCTCCACCATCGCGCTGCACAGACGCCAGCGGACATAGGCCTTGGGCAGCAGAACCTTGTCCACCGCCGCGAAAATCTCCGGCTCATGCTCCGCCACCCACAGCAGTTTGGGCGACGTGAAGCCCGGCATGGCGATGTTGCCGCTGACCGCGCGGAAATCGGGCAACGCCTGTTCCAGCGCGGCGCATTGGGCGAAGGACCGCCCGTCGTTCCACAGGATCGCCGGGCGCAAGATTTTGCCCGCCCGGTCGAGCAGGGTGGCGCCGTGCATCTGGCCGGAAAAGCCGACGCCAACGACCTCGGCCACCGCGTCGGGCCAACCGGCGGCCAACTCGTCCACCGCCGCGACGGCGCCCGTCACCCATTGTTCGGGCTCCTGTTCGGACCACAGCGGGTGCGGGCGCGACACCGTGCAGGGGCGGGACGCGCTGGCGACGACGGCCCCGTCGGCGTTCACCAGAACCGCCTTGACGCTGGATGTGCCGATGTCGATGCCAAGAAACATGAGGCTTGCGGCCTTTCGTGCCGGAGAGATGAGGGGGTTAAGGCAGATTGTCGCGCAGAATGACCTCGACGCGGATTTGCTCCTGCGCCGGAAGGATGGGGCGGCCGGACACCAGCGCGCGCAGCACCCGCGCCATGGACCGCGCCTCGTGCCCCGGATCCTGAACGACCAGGGCGGCGAAGGTTCCGTCCAGCAGCAGGCGGCGGCTGTCGGGGGTCAGCTCATGCCCGACGCACAGGATGCGGCGCGCGGCCCCGGCGTCGGCCAGCGCCGCGCCGATGCCCGCCGCCCCTTCGCCGGTGTTGTAGAGCGCGACCAAATCGGGAGCGTCGGCCAGCAGACGGGCGACCAACGCCCGGTTTTGTTGGGGATCGTCGCGGCCCTCGACCGGCGGCAGCAGCGACAGGCCGGGATGCTCCTCGGCGATCACCTGCCCGAAACCGAACAGCCGTTCGGCGTGGTCGCGCAGCGCGGCGGATCCGGTGACGACGCCGACGCGCCCGCTCCGCCCGCCCAGGAAACGCCCGATCAGCGACCCCGCCGTGCGCCCCGCCGCGATGTTGTCGATGCCGACATAATGCGCCCGGCGCGAGGAGGGAACGTCCGACACCAACGTCACCACCGCCATGCCCGATTCCACCAGATCGTCGATGGCGGCGCGGATGCGGGGATGGTCGAGCGCGACGACCGCCGCCCCTTCAAACCGTCCGGTCAGGGCGGCGAGTTCGGCGGCCAGCGTGTCGGCGTCGAACACGTTGGTTTCGATGATCTCCACCGCGATTCGCCGGGCGCGGAACCACGCGGCTTGGGCGCGGATGTTGTCGGCGATGTCCGCCATGAAGCGGTTGTCGCCGCGCGGCAGCAGCACGGCGAAGCGGCAGGGACGGCTGCGCGCCAACTCCGCCGCCGCCGCCAGCGGATGGAAATTCAGCCGTTCGATCGCGTCGTTCACCTTGCGCGTGGTTTTGTCGCTGACCCCCGGTCGCCCGTTGATGACGCGGTCCACCGTGGCGAGGCTGACCCCCGCTGCCGCCGCCACGTCCTTCAAGGTGGCGTTTGATTGAAGATCTTGACTGTTCATGGCGCGGATCATCCCGCAAGATTTTGATGTGCGCAACTCAAAAAATTGAGCGACAAAAAATCAATCAAAATCAAATAGTTGAATATTCATAGATGGAAGGTCTTAGGGCGTCTATGACGTGCGTCCATCAGACTCGGGCGGGTCGGTTGGACGCCGTCGCGCGCCCTGTCGCGCCCGGCTTGATGTTCGTCGCTTGACGTTCGTCAAGGCGCGGTCGACGCCGAGGACCGCACAGTGGCGCGACCCTGATCGGAAAGTGACCGCGATGCCCCGTACGCCCATCCTGTTCCATTATGGTTTCCGCCCCTTTTTCCTGCTGTCCGGTTTGGCCGCCTGTGGGTTGCTGGCGGCGTGGCTGGGCGTTTTGTTGACCGGGGAATGGCCCGACGGGCCGATGGGGGCGAGCGGCTGGCACGCGCATGAGATGCTGTTCGGCATGACCGCCGCCGCCATCGCCGGTTTCCTGCTGACCGCCGTGCCAAGCTGGACCGGAACCCGCGCGGCGTCCGGTTGGCCGCTGATCGGCTTGAGCGGCTTGTGGCTGGCCGGGCGGGTCGCGCTGTTCCCCTGGACCGGCGCGCCGCCCCTGTTGGCCGCGCTGCTGGATTTGGCCTTTTTCCCAGCTCTGGCGGTGGTGTTGGCCGGTCCCTTGATGCGGGCGGGGAAGGCGCGCAACAGCGCCTTTCTGCTGCTGCTCGCCCTGCTGTTCACCGCCAACCTGCTGATCCATCTGGAATGGCTGGAATGGGTCGAGGATGGCGTCGATCTGGGGCTGACGTTGGGGTTGGGCGTGGTCTTGATGATGGTGACGGTGATTGGCGGGCGGATCCTGCCCGCCTTCACCCGCAACGGCTTAGGCAAGAATGGCGGGGACGTCACCTCGTGGCCATGGGTGGAGCGGGCGACGCTGGGGCTGACCGTGGCGCTGATTCCGGTGGGGATGTTCGACGCGGACGGTCGTCTGTTCGGTGGGCTGGCTCTGGCGGCGGCGCTGGCGCACGCCTTGCGGCTGGTCGGGTGGCGCGGCTGGCGGGCGTGGCGGCAACCGATCCTGTGGGCGCTGCATCTGGGCTATTTGTGGATTCCGGCGGCGCTTCTGCTGAAGGCGCTGCACGCGCTGGCCGGGATCCCGGCGGCGGCGGGCGTCCACGCCCTGACCATCGGCGCCTTCGCCACGCTGATTTTGGCGGTGATGAGCCGGGCCGCGTTGGGCCACACCGGGCGGCGGGTCGTGGCGGCGCCGCTGACGGTGATGGCCTACGCCCTGCTGACGCTGGCGGCGGTGGCTCGCACGGCGTCGCCCCTGCTGCCGGTGGATTGGGTGTGGCCCAGTCTGCAAGGGGCCGGGCTGGCGTGGTTGGCCGCTTTCGCCCTGTATCTGCTGGTGTACGCGCCGATCCTGCTGGCCCCGCGCGTGGATGGTCAGCCGGGGTGAGCGGCGGTCGCGATCAAGGTTCAGGCGGTTGACCGCACCGCCGCTTTCATGGCGACCAGCGAGCGGTCGAACAGGTCGGACAGCCGGTCAAGATTGTCGAGCACGGCGGAGGAGGGGGCGTTTTCAAGCTCTTTGGCCAGATTGCCAACCGCCGCCGCGCCGAGATTCAACGCCATGCCCTTGAGAGTGTGGGCGCTGCGGTTGTGCGGCTCGCCCGCGCGGGCTTGGGCGATCATCGCGTCGATGGTGATTCGGCCATTCTCGGCAAAGCCGGACAGGGAGCTTTCCCAATCCTCCGGCTCCAGAACCTCCATCAGGATGTCGATCTGCTCCTGATCGAGAAGAGCATCGTCAGCGGACGGCGCGGGGGCAATGGTCGGGGGCATGATCGCATCGTCTTTCGCAAGAGACGCGGCGGGAGGAGCCTTGGACGTCCCCGCCAACACCATGGTCATTTCAGCAAACAGGGCGACCGGGCGCAAGGGTTTGGTCACAAAACCGTTCATTCCCGCCGACAGACATTCCGGGCGTGAACTGCCCGACGCGTGGGCGGTCAGGGCGATGATGGGAACCGCACCGCGCGTGTCGGGCAGGTCGCGGATGCGACGGGTGGCCGTCAGACCGTCCATGCCCGGCATCTGAATGTCCATCAGGATCATGTCGAAATCCTGCTCGCGCGCCATGCGGACGGCGTCGCTTCCATTGGCGGCCAACGCCACCTTGTGGCCGGAGCGCTCCAGAATCCCGCGCACGATGTCGCGGTTGACGTCAATGTCATCGACGGCCAACACACGCAGCGGCGGCAGGGCGGCGTTGCGGGCAGCCTCGGTCACGCTGGGTTCCACCAACCGCAAGGCTGAGGGATCGCCGATCCGGGCGACGATGGAAAAACGGAAGACGCTGCCGCGTCCCGGCGCGGTTTCAACCCCGATGGCGCCGCCCATCATGATGCACAGGTCGCGGCAGATCGCCAGCCCAAGGCCGGTGCCGCCGTAACGTCGGGTGATTGAGCTGTCGGCCTGGGTGAAGCGGTCGAACAGGGAGGGCACGGCTTCCGGCGCGATGCCGATGCCGCTGTCCTCCACCTCGAACTCCAGCAGGAAACGCCCATTGTCGCGGTCCTCGCCCCGCCGGGCGCGCACGGACACGGCCCCCTCCTCGGTGAACTTCACCGCGTTGCCGACCAGATTGAACAGGATCTGGCGCAGCCGGGCCGGATCGGTGACGATCACGTCGGGGACCGACGGCATCATGCGGGCGTTGAGGGTCACGCCCTTTTCGTTGGCGCGCGGGCGCAACACGTCCAGCACGCTTTCCACCAGTTGGGCGGGCGCGCAATCGGCCTCTTCCAACTCAATCCGGCGGGCCTCCAGCTTGGACAGGTCGAGAATGTCGTCAAGCAGCCGCAGCAGGCTTTCCGCCGACCGGCGGGCGACGTCGGCCAGCCGCTTGTCGTCCGGCCCCAGATTGCTGTCGCCCAACAGGGTCAAATTGCCCAACACGCCGTTCATCGGCGTCCGCAGCTCGTGGCTGACGGTGGCGAGGAATTCGGTTTTGGAACGGCTGGCGGCCTCGGCCCTGTCCTTGGCTTGGATCAGCTGTTGGGCGGCCAGACGGGGTTCGGTGACGTCGATGCACAGCCACAGCTTGCCAATGGTCACCCCCCCGCCGTTGCGCACCGGGACATTGTGCCAACTGACAATGCGCCCGTCCGTCAAGGTCATCTCGCGCCGTTCGTCATCGTCGATGGCGGTGAGATCCGACGCGTCGGTGTCGCGTGGCGCGTTGCCGCTGTTGCTCAGCGCGTCGCCCAGCTTGGTCCCGATCGGCGTGCCACCGATGGCGAACAGCACGGCGAAGGCCGGGTTGGCGTACACGATTCGCCCGTCGCGCCCGGCGAACAGCACGCCGAAATCCATCGCCGACAGCAGGGCCGACAAGCGCGCCCGTTCCTGTTCAACGTCGCGGGCCAGCGATTCCTGTTCATCCAACGCGATGGTCAGTTGATCGACCCGTTCGCCGATGGCGCGCGACATGGTGTTGAAGGCGGCGCCCAACCGTCCGATGTCGTCGTTTCCTTCCGGCAGGGCCGCCGGGGCGTAGTCGCCCGCCGCCACCCGTTCGCTGGCGCGGGTCAAGGACGACAGATGCCGGGTCAACCACAGACCCAGCAAGGTCAGCAGGCCCACCGACAGCAGGATTTCCGACAGGGCGATGGCGACGCCCTGGAGCAGCAGATCCTTGCGCGCCGCAACGATGTGCTGGAGATCCAGGCCGAACTGGACGCTGCCCAGCTTTTGCCCGGCCAAGGCCACCGGCGCCGACACGTCGTAGCGGGCCGCGCCGTCCTTTGGCTCCAGCGTCAGGGTCTTTTCCGGCGGCGGCAACGCCCGGTCGCGCGGCCAGCCGCTGATGGCGACCAGCTTGCCGCCGCTGTCTTTGACCGCCAGATACTCAACCCCGCCGCCCGACCGGCTTTCGTCCAGCACCGCCTGAAGCGTCGCGTAATCGTGCTGGGCCAAGGGGGCGACCAGGGCGGCGTTGAGAACCGGCGTCACCTGATCGGCGTGAAGCTGCGCCTGTTCGGTCAGGCTGCTGTAGAGGAGACGAACGCTGTTGGCGACCAGCAGCGTCAGCATCACCGTTTCAACCGCCATCGCGGCGGCCAGCATGCGCCCACGCAGGGTCTTCCAGGGGGCCAGACGGGACAGAATCATGGTTTGGCCTTAAGAACGCGGCGCACCTCGTCGGCCAGCGGTTCCATCGTGGCCAGTTCGGCGTCGGAGATCTCACGATAGCCGCCCAGCGCGTTGGTGTCGAAATAGGCTTTTCCCTCAGTGGTCACGCCAAAAGCCAACAGCGCGTCGTGGATTTTGTCGAACAGCGCCGCCTTGCGCGGGTTCAGCAGATAGACCCGCCCGGCCATCGCCGGGCTTTCGGCGATGGTCGTCAGCTTGGCCTGAACCTCGGGCGGCAGCTTGTGGCGGTTGGCCAACGACATGAAACCGGCGGCCGCCTCGCCGGACAGCACCAGTTGCGCCACGCTGTCGGCGGCGCTGACATAGCGGATCTGGACGTCGGGCACGGCCTTGTCCTTCAGCCAATGTTGCCCCCACAGCGTCACCAAAGACGACGGGTTCAGCCCCAGAACGGTGGCGCCGCGCAGAGATTCGGCGGTGTCGCGCCCGCTGCCCGCAGCGGTGACGACCACGGCGCGGAAATCGGCGGTGTAGGTCAGCAAGGGACGATAGCCAGCGTCATTTTTCAGCAATTGCGCCTGATGGCCGGTGGTGACGGCGATGTCGTAATCCTGCTCCAACGCCCGCTTGGCGAAAGCCGTGAAGTCTGGGGCGGTGATGATTTCCACCGGCTGCCCGACGGCGGCCTCCACGGCACGGCGCACGGGTTGATACTGCTCGATGATGACGCGCGCGCTGGTGTGCGGAGCGATGCCGATGCGGAAGGGGGTGGCGTCTTGCGACCTGGCGGCGGTGGCGGGAAGCAGCGCGGTCAGCGCGCCAACCACAACCAAAGCGACGAGGGAAAATGGGCGCATCGGCAGGGCGCTTTCTGGCAAAAGGGAACCCGAGTTGCCCGCTGTGGATGGCAATCCGTGGGCGCAACGGGAAAATTTCATATCATGGTCTTTGTGACGGAAACAGAGACAACAGAAGTTTCATCGCCCCTCGTCGCTTGTGGAAAGGGGATGGCAATTTCGTTGAAACAAATTTTTCTGGCTATCCTCGAAAAATGCCTAAAGCGAAAAATTAATTACCGAAAGTATCGGGTGTAAACATTCATTATTGGAAATGTCTTTTGGAGATCCGTGTGTTTTCTACGGCTGCGCGCTGACGAAGCGGATTTTCCGTTGGAGATCAAATCAGATTGCAAGGGCTTGGCGGGATAGAAAAAGCCCTTCTCCCGATTGGGGAGAAGGGCTTTGAGGGAAGCGTCAGGTTTTTGCCTTACGACAGGGCGGTGAGTTCCGCCGCCCGTTGCGTGCGTGTGGCCGCGTGGTGGTCCTTGGCCAGCACGGTGTACACGGCGGGCAGGACGAACAGGGTGAACAGGGTGCCGATCATCATGCCGGCGACGATGACCAGACCGATGGAGAAGCGGCTGGCGGCGCCCGCCCCGCCGGCGGTCAGCAGCGGCACCAAACCCACCACCATCGCCGCCGTCGTCATCAAAATCGGACGCAGTCGGACACGGGCGGCGTGTTCGATGGCGGTGCGGCGATCCACCCCCTCGTTGATCTGCATTTCGCGGGCGAACTCCACCAGCAGAATGCCGTGCTTGCTGATGAGGCCGATCAGCGTGACCAAACCAACCTGGGTGTAGATGTTCATGGTGGCGAGGCCGAAGAACAACGGCAGCAACGCGCCGCAGATCGACATCGGCACCGAAATCAAAATCACCAGAGGATCGCGCAACGATTCGAACTGCGCGGCCAGCACCAGATAAATGACGATCAACGCGAAGGCGAACGTCACCATCAACTGGTTGCCTTCGGTCACATATTGGCGCGATTCCGACAGATAGGCGTGGTTGAAACCGGCGGGAAGCTGGGCGCGCGCCTGCTCTTCGAGGAAATCCACCGCTTGGCCAATGGTGACGCCCGGCATCGGCACGGCGGAGAAGGTGGCCGAGGGCAACTGGTTGTACTTGTTCAGCGCGTTGGGTTCGGTCGCCGTTTCAATCGACACCACAGTGGAAATCGGGATTTGCGCGCCCGATCCGGTGGTGACGTAGAATTTGGCGAGATCCTCCGGGGTCAGGCGCTGGGCGCGCGGCACCTGGGGAATCACCTCGTAAGACCGACCGTTCAGGTTGAAGCGGTTGATGTAGTTGCCGCCCGCCATCACCGCCAGCGCGTCGGCGACCGACTTCATCGACAGGCCGAGATCCGCCGCCTTGGCGCGGTCGATCTTCAGCCGGATCACCGGGCTGTCATATTGCAGATCGCTGTCGGTGACGATGAACATGCCGCTTTTGTTGGCGGCCTCCTTGATCCGCTCAATCGCGTCGAAGATGGTGCGGTAATCGCCGGAGCTGGAAATCACCATCTGCACCGGCAAGCCGCCGGTGGAGCCGGGCAGGGCGGGCGGCGACACCAGGAAGACGTTGATGCCGGTGATCTTGCTCAACTCCGCCTGGGCCAGCGGCTGCAATTCTTTGGCGGTGCGGGTGCGCTCGTCCCACGGCTTCAGGATCATGCCCGCGAAGCCCTGCGTCAGGGTCGGCATGCCGGTCAGAACGAAACGGGTGTCGGTCTCAGGGAACGCCTTGAACGCGTCGTCCAGTTCTTTGCCGAAGCTGTCGACATAGTCGAGGTTCGCGTATTGCGGGGCCTTGGAAATGCCGAACAGGATGCCTTGATCCTCTTCCGGGGCCAGTTCGCTCATCGTGTTGGTGAAGAGATAGCCGACGCTCAACAGAACGCCGAAGGCGAACAGCAGCGTCGCCGCGCGGTAGTTCAGCATGCCGTCCAGACGGCGGACATACCAGCCCGACAGCCGGTCAAAGCTGCGGTCGAGGAAGGCGGCGAAGCGCCCCTGATCGCCATGGCCGGTCAGAATGACCGAACACATCATCGGCGACAGGGTCAAGGCCACCACGCCCGACACGATCACCGACGCGGCGAGCGTGAAGGCGAATTCGCGGAACAGCGCGCCGGTCAAACCGCCCAGAAAGCCAATGGGGGCGTAGACGGCGGCCAGCGTGATGGTCATGGAAATGACCGGGCCGATGATTTCCCGCGCCCCGATGATGGCGGACGCGACGGGGGATTTTCCCTCCTCCAGATGGCGATGGACGTTTTCCACGACGACGATGGCGTCATCGACCACCAGACCGATGGCCAGCACCATCGCCAACAGCGTCAGCAGATTGATCGAGAAGCCCAGCGCCAGCATGAAGGTGCAGGCGCCGATGATCGACAGCGGGATCGTCACGATGGGGATCAGCACCGACCGGAAGGATCCCAAGAACAGAAAGATCACCACGATGACGATGGCCACCGCCTCGACCAGCGTCTTCACCACCTCGTCGATGGAGGATTGGATGAAGCGGGTGCTGTCATAGACGATTTCCATCGTCATGTTGGGCGGCAGATTCCGCCGCAGCTCCGGCACCATTTTCTTGATGGCGGCGACGATGTTGAGCGGGTTGCCGGTCGGCGTCGAATCCACGCCGATGAAAATGGCCTGCTGGCCGTTCATGGCGACGCTGGCGCTGAAGCTTTGCGCCCCCAACTCCACCGTGCCGATGTCGCGCAGGCGGACCAGCGCGCCGTCCTTGGCCTTCACCACCATGTCGCGGAACTGCTCGACGTCGGTCAGGCCGGTGTTGGCGGTGACGTTGGTGACGACGAACACCCCCTTGGTCTGGCCGGGGGCGGATTGGTAATTGTTGGCCGTGATGGCCGCCGACACGTCGCCAGCGGCGATGCCGCGCGCCGCCATCCGCACCGGGTCGAGCCAGACGCGCATGGCGAAGGTCTGTCCGCCCAGAATCTGGGCGCGCGCCACCCCGTCCACCGTCGCCAGATTGGGTTGGATGACGCGGGTCAGGTAATCGGAGATCGCCGCGCCTGACAGCTCGGTGCTGGCGAAGCCCATATAGAGGATCGAGGTCGATTCGCCGGTCGATTTCAGGATGACCGGGTCGTTGGCCTCTTTCGGCAGTTGGTATTTGACCTGGTTGACCTTGGCCATCACGTCGGTCATCGCGACGTTCGGGTCGAAGTTCAGCCGGATGTGAGCGGTGACGACGCTTTGCCCCTGGGTGGAGGACGACGTCAGGTAATCAATGCCTTCCGCCGACGACACCGCCTGTTCGATGGGCGTGGCGATGAAGCCCTGCATCAGGTCGGGCGACGCGCCGGGATAGGCGGTGGTGACGCTGATGACCGTGTTTTGAAGCTGGGGGTATTGCCGGATCGGCATTTCCAGCAAGGCGCGCAACCCAATCAGCAGGATCAGCAGGCTGACCACGACCGACAGGATCGGGCGGCGGATGAAAAGGTCGGTGAATTTCATGACGCCGGCCTCAGTTCTGCGGCAAGGACGATGGCGCGGTCAGCGCCTTGCTGTCCGACACCGTGATCGCCGCGCCGTTCGACAGCTTCAACTGTCCCGACACGATGACGCGGTCGCCCGGCTTCAACCCGTCGCGGATCTCCACCCGGTTTTGCGTGCGGTCGCCGACCTTCACCGGGTGGCGCTGAACCACCAACTGCTCTTTGCCGTCGGGCGTCTTTTCAGTCACCGCGACGAAGACGGAATCGCCATACACCGTGTAATCGATGGCGGTTTCCGGCACGGTCAGCGTGTTGGGCTGCGGCGGCAGCACGACGCGGACGTTGGCGAACATGCCCGGACGCAGCGCCCGCTCGCGGTTGTCGAGCGTCGCCTGGACTTTGACCGCGCGGGTGTCGGCGCTGACCTGGGGTTCGATGGTGCTGATCGTCGCCTCGAAATCGCGGCCCGGCAGCGGATCGGCGTTCAGCAGCACCTTCTGCCCGATGGACAGCTTCGGAAACGCCTGCTCCGGCAGGGAGAAATTGACGTAGAGACTTTTCAGATCCGTCAACGTCACGATGGTGGCGCCCGCCGTCACGTAATCGCCGACGTTGATCTGGCGAATGCCAAGCTCGCCGTCGAACGGCGCCTTGATGAGCTTTTGCCCGATCAACGCCTGAGTGCGCTTCATGTTGGCGTTGATCTCATCAAGCTGGGCTTGATACTGGTCGACGTTGCTCTGCGGCGTCGCTTGGCTGCGGCGCAGGTCTCGGTAACGCTCCAGATTCAATTCGGCCAAACGGGCTTGGGCGCGTTGGGCCAACTGGTCGGCCTGCTCGGTCGAATCGTTCATCTGCACCAGCGGGTCGCCGGTCTTGACCGAGGCGCCCGACTCGAACGGGATTTGCATGACGCGTCCGGCGACCTCGGGGGCCACCGTCACCTGACGCGCGGCGACCAGCGTGCCGATGGCGGTCAGATATTTCGGCACCGATTGGACGGTCGCCTCGGCCAGGGACACCGGGGTGGGCGGCGGCTTGTTGTTGGCGAAGAAATCGGCGATGGCCTTGGCGCGGAAGCTGTTGAAGCCGTAGAGCGCGCCACCCAGAAGGACCAGCACGATCAAGGTGATGACCAGCCGCACGGCCAGGGCGCCGCGCCGGACCGGCGGGCGCTCGCCAGGGCCGCCCGACGTATGGCCCGGAGAGGCCGCCGGATGGCCGAACGACGTTTCGGTCTTGGGGGAATTGTCGAAGGTCACGGTCAGTTGCTCCGAATCAGATCGGTTTGGTCGGGTGCTGCGCCGGGCACGCACATGGGATCAAAAGGCACAAAAGGGAAGCGAGAATTTTTTTCCTGCGCGGCGATGACGTCGTCACGCAACCCAAGCCCGCGCAGGATGAACCATACGGTTTGCCGCGCCAAGTCCATCCGGTCGCCCGTGTAGGGAACCAGCGGACGACCCGACAGGCAAACCGACGCCAACCCCAAACTCAGATGGTCAGCCAGCCACAGGCCGTTTTCCGCGCCGACCGGCTGGTCGGTCAGATCGCCAGCGGCGGCGGCGGCCTTCACGGCGGCGGTGAAGGTTGGCATGAAGCGTTCATGCAAGCCGTCATAGACCTGCCGCATGAACTCCCCATCCTCCAACAGGCTGAGCATGGTCAAACGATGGCGCGTCCGCTCTTCGGCGTTGTCGGGCAGATCGACGACGAAATACCGGACCAACGCCTGAATCATCTGAACCAGCGCGGCGGTTGACGCGGGCAGGGAGAGCAGCCGGGCGTATTCCGGATCGTCGTCGATGCAGGTGAGGAAGATCGCCTCATACAGCGAGGCCTTGGAGGAGAAATGTTTGAAGATCAACGCCTCCGAGACGCCAGCGGTCTGGGCGATCTCTTTGGTTGTGGTGGCGGCGAAACCCTTGCGGGCGAACAGCGGCAGGGCGCTGTCGAGGATCGCCTTGCGGCGGTTGGCGCTGCTGAGACGTGGGGCCATGGATGAGTCACAGTTCAAGAATTTTCATTCAAGTGAGCACTCACTCACTTATCAAAAAGACGTTTACCGCAGCAACCAAGCGCTGTCCAGGGTCTTTTCGCGGTCGGTTGGTTCGACGGAGCGGCGGCGAGGATCCTGCGCGCCATTCTTCGTCATTCTTTGAAGCTGTTGGAAACGCAGGCCCGGTTTCCCATGGGGCGGAAAAGCCCGTACTCTGCGGACAGGAAGACTCGCCAATCCGATCCGACAAGGGGAGCGCGCGCGATGGAACCCATCCTGTGGGAGTGGATCAACACTGTGGCGCGGTGGCTGCACGTCATCACCGCCGTGGCCTGGATCGGATCGTCTTTTTACTTCATCCACCTCGACGCCTCGCTGAAGCGGCGGGAGGGCGCGCCGCCCGGCACGGCGGGGGACGCCTGGCAAATCCATGGCGGCGGCTTTTACCACATGACCAAATACATGGTCGTGCCGCCGCACATGCCCGACGATTTGACCTGGTTCAAATGGGAATCTTACGCCACCTGGATGAGCGGCTTCTTTTTGATGGTCGTGCTCTATTACCGGGGGGCCGACCTGTTCCTGATCGACCAGGACGTGGTGACGCTCGCCCCTTGGCAGGCGGTGGGCCTCAGCGTCGCGCTGCTCCTTCTGGGGTGGAAGGGGTATGACGGCCTGTGCAAATCGCCGTTGGGCCGCAACGACGTGGCGCTCGCCGCGACGGGCTTCGTTCTGCTGGTGGCGACGGCCTGGGCGATGACGCGGGTGTTCAGCGGGCGCGGGGCGATGCTGCAAATGGGCGCGCTGATGGGGACCATGATGGCGGCGAACGTCTTCATGCTCATCATCCCCAACCAGCGCAAGACGGTCGCGGCCCTGCTGCGCGGCGAGGCGGCGGATCCGGCGCTGGGCAAACAGGCCAAGCAGCGCTCGCTGCACAACAATTACCTGACGCTGCCGGTCATCTTCCTGATGATTTCCAACCATTACCCGCTGGTGACGTCCACCCGGTACAATTGGGTGATCGTCGCCCTGGTGCTGGTGGTCGGCGCGGCGATTCGCCATTTCTTCAACAGCCAGCACGCGGGGAAACCATCGCCCTGGTGGACCTGGGGCGTCGCCGTCGCCGGGATGTTGATCGCCGTCTGGCTCAGCGGCTTCGGCCCGGAAAAATCGGTCAAGGTCGGCGCGTTGCCCGTGACCACCGCGCAGGTTGAAGAGATTGTGCTGTCCCGGTGCAGCATGTGCCACGCTGAAACCCCGGTGTGGGATGGCATCGCCGCGCCGCCGCGCGGGGTGGTTCTCGACACCCCCGCCGCGATCCGCCGCCACGCCGAGCAAATCCGCGTCCAGGCAGGTTTGAGCCGCGCCATGCCCCCCGCCAACGTCACCGGCATCACCCCCGACGAGCGCGCCGTTCTGGCCGCGTGGTCGGGCGACGCCGCCCGCTGATCGCTTTGGGATTTTCGCCGTGAACGCCACCGACCTTTCGCCCGCCCCGCCCCGTTTCACCGCTTTGCGCGGGCGTTTGCTCAGCTTCCGGCGCGCGCCGACCGGGCCGGGAGACGCCGACAGTCATGTTTGCATCCCCGACGGGCTGTTGCTGATCGCCGATGGCCGCATCCAAGCCGTCGGGACCTACGCCGATTTGAAAGACCAGATCCCGGCGGGGGTGGCGGTCGATCATCACCCCGACGGCCTGATTCTGCCCGGCTTCATCGACACCCACATCCATTTTCCGCAAACCCAGGTCATCGCCTCCTACGGCGCGCAACTGCTGGATTGGCTGGAAAAATACACCTTCATCGAGGAGCAGAAATACGCCGACCCGGCTCACGCCGCCGCCGGAGCGCGTTTCTTTCTGGACGAGCTGCTGCGCAACGGCACGACCACGGCGGCGGCCTACGGCTCAGTCCATCCGCAATCGGTGGACGCCCTGTTCGCCGAGGCCGAGCGACGCGGCGCCGGTCTGATCGCCGGCAAAGTGATGATGGACCGCCACGCCCCCGCCGCCCTGACCGACAGCGCGGAAAGCGGCTACGCCGACAGCAAGGCGCTGATCGAACGCTGGCACCGGCGGGGCCGCCAACGCTACGCGGTGACGCCGCGCTTCGCCATCACCTCGACCGAGGCGCAGTTGGAGGCGGCGGGCGCGCTGTTGCGCGAGCATCCCGGCGTCCACATGCAAACCCATCTGTCGGAAAACCTCGACGAGATCGCCACGGTTCGCCGCCTGTTCCCGACCGCGCGCGACTACACCGACGTGTATGATCGTTTCGGCTTGCTTGGCCCGACCTCGCTGTTCGGCCATTGCATCCATCTGTCGGAGGAGGAGATGCGCCGCTTGTCCGACAGCGGGTCGGTCGCCGTTTTCTGCCCAACCTCGAACCTGTTCATCGGCAGCGGGCTGTTCGACCGGGCGGCGCTGTCGCGGGCGGATCGCCCGGTGCGGCAGTCTCTGGCCACCGACGTTGGCGGCGGCACCAGCTATTCCATGCTGCGCACGGCGGGGGAGGCCTACAAGGTCTTGCAGATGCGCGGGCAAAATCTGTCGGCGCTCGCCGCCTTCGATCTGATGACGCGCGGCAACGCGGCGGCGCTGGGCATGGCGGACGAGATCGGGACGCTGGAGCCGGGGCGCTGGGCCGATCTGGTCGTGCTCGACGCGCGGGCGACGCCCGCTATGCGACATCGCATGAACGCCATCGACGGCGATCTGGAGGAGGAACTGTTCGTCCTGATGATTTTGGGCGACGACCGGGCCGTCACCCACACCTATCTGCGCGGCGAAAAGGCTTACGACCGCGCGGCGCCGACGGCGGAGTGATCGGTCAAAAGGGTTGACCAATCCCCCCATTCTCTGTAGGACTTCCCCCGTCATTGGGGAGTAGCCACCCTCCGGCAACGGTGAGGGGTTCGCGTCAACAGACTTGGCCGGTTCGGCATCCGCCGCAACCGCCATGGCGCGCACAGTGGCCCTGCGGGGCCGACCAGGCGAGACCAGTGGTTCAGACCGCTCCGCAAGGCCAGCCGGAGTCCGTCTGAATCCACTGCGATTCGACTGGCCGAGGATTCTCTTGTGATTGGCACCTCCCTAGCGCTCGCCTTCAGCCTGTCGATGGATTCCTTCGCCGCCGCCCTTGGGCGCGGGGCCTGCCTGCGCCGTCCCGGTCTGCCCGAAGCGGTGAAGGTCGGCGTGGCCTTTGGAGTCTGCCAATTCGCCATGCCGCTGTTCGGCTGGTCGGTTGGCATCGCCTTCGCCAATCTGGTCGAGGCGGTCGATCACTGGATCGCCTTCGCCCTGCTGCTGGCGGTGGGCGGGGCGATGATTCGCAACGCCTTTGGCGGCGACGACGAGGCCGAGGATTGCGGCCCGCCCGTCCGCAGCGCGCGCGCCGAATGGCTGGCGTTGATGACCACGGCGGTCGCCACCAGCATCGACGCGGCGGCGGTCGGCGCGGGGCTGGCGCTGGTCGATGTCGATATGGTCACAACCTCCTTGCTGATCGGCGCCGTCACCTTCGCCGTCGCTTTTGGCGGCGTGCTGATCGGTCGGGCGGCGGGCAATCGGATGGGCCGTTGGGCGGAACTGGCGGGCGGTCTGACGCTGATCGCCATCGGCGCCAAGATCCTGTTCGACCACACCATGATTTGAAGCAAGTGGGACCTGAAGCAAGTGGGACCTGAAGCGTCTGGCCCCGACGGGAAGCGCCCGTCAGGGCCTCGACGCAAGGTTTCCGGTCAATCCCCCATCGCCCCGTTCGGCACCGCGCCGCCCATGGTTTGCTCCTCCTCCGCCGTTTCCCGTTCGGCGCGCGGCACGCGGAACCACGCGGCGTAGAGCGCGGGCAGGAAGAAGATGGTCAGCACGGTGGCGCCCGCCAGACCGCCCATGATGGCGACGGCCATCGGCCCCCAGAAGACGCTTTGGGTCAGTGGGATCATCGCCAGGATGGCGGCGGCGGCGGTCAGCACGATGGGGCGGGAGCGACGGACGGTCGCCTCGATGATGCTGTCCCACCGGGATTTGCCGCTGCGGATGTCCTGCTCGATCTGATCGACCAGAATGACCGAGTTGCGCATGATGATGCCCGCCAGCGCGATGACGCCCAGCATGGCGACGAAGCCGAAGGGCAGGTTGAACAGCAGCAGCGACGCCGTCACCCCGATCAACCCCAACGGCGCGGTCAACAGCACCAGGAAGACGCGCGAGAAGCTTTGCAATTGCAGCATCAGGGTTGTCACCATGATGAGCAGCATCAGCGGCATCATCGCGTTGATCGAATCCTGGCCCTTGGCGCTTTCCTCGATGGCGCCGCCCATGGCGATGGCGTAGCCGTCGGGCAGGGTGGCGCGCAGAGCGTTCAACTCGGCGTTCAACTGGGTGCTGACCACCGGGGCTTGCAGGCCGCCGGTGACGTCGCCCTTGATCGTCATCGTCGTTTCGCGGGAGCGCCGCCACAGCACCGGCTCTTCCAGCTCATAACGCACGCTGGCGATCTGGCTGAGCGGCACGGCGGTGTTGCGGCTGGTGCGGACGTTCAACTCGCCCAGGCGGGACAGATCGACCCGCTCCTCCGGCGTGGTGCGCAGCATGACGCCGATCAACTCAGTCCCCTCGCGGTACTGGGTGACGGTCATGCCGTTCAGCAGCAGTTGCAGGGCGTTGGACAGATCCTGCTTGGTCACGCCCAGCGCGCGGGCCTTCGCGGTGTCCACCTCCAGCCGGACGCGCTTGGACAGCTCGTCCCAATCCAAATGGACGTTGGCGGTGTGCGGGTGGGCGCGCATGGTGTCGCGCACCTGATAGGCGATCTTGCGGATGACAGCCGGATCGTCGCCGGTGACGCGGAACTGCACCGGATAGCCGACGGGGGGGCCGTTTTCCAAGCGGCTGATGCGGACGCGGGCGGCGGGGTAATCGGCCTCCAGCGTCGGCTCCAGCCGGTTCATGAAGACCTCGCGCTCCTTCAGCCCCTTGGTCATCACCATGAACTGGGCGAAGTTGGCGGTCTGCAATTGCTGGTCGAGCGGCAGGTAGAAGCGGGGGGAGCCGCCGCCGGTGTAGGCGACCCAATAATCGACGTCGGGATCCTTGGCCAGCACGGCTTCCAGCTTGCGCACCTCCGCCAAGGTCGCCTCGAAGGAGGAACCTTCGGCCAGACGGACGTCGATCAGCAGTTCCGGGCGGCTGGCGCTGGGGAAGAATTGCTGCTGGACATGGCCGAAGCCGACCAGCGCGGTGGCGAAGGCCGCCAGCGTCACGCCGATGGTCAGCCAGCGCGCCCGCACGCAGGCGCCGATCATTTTCCGCAAAATACGGTAGCCGCGCGTGTCGTAGATTTCCAGCTCATGCCCTTCGGCGATGACGTGTTTGGGCTTTGGCAGCAGCAGCCAGCCCAGATAGGGGGTGAAGATCACCGCGACGATCCAGGACAGCATCAGCGACAGCCCGACCACCCAAAAGATCGAGTTGGTGTATTCGCCCGCCGCCGAGGCGGCGAAGCCGACCGGCACGAAGCCCGCCGCCGTCACGATGGTGCCGCTGAGCATGGGAAAGGCGGTGGATTCATAGGCGAAGGCCCCGGCCTTCAGCCGGTCCCACCCCTGCTCCATCTTCACCACCATCATCTCCACCGCGATGATGGCGTCGTCCACCAGCAGCCCCAGCGCGATGATGAGCGCGCCCAGGGAAATGCGCTGCAAGTCGATGTGCAGGATCTGCATGGCGACCAGGGTCATCGCCAGCACCAGCGGCACGGCCAGCGCGACGACGATGCCGGTGCGCCAGCCCAAACTGACCAGACTGACCAGAATGACGATGCCCAGCGCCTCGGCCAGGGATTCCGTGAACTCGCCGACCGAATGTTCGACGACGCGCGGCTGGTCGGCGATCTGCGTCACCTCCAACCCGGCGGGCAGTTCGGCCTTGATCGACTCCATGGCGTGGTCAAGCTGTTCGCCCAGCCGCAGCACGTTGCCGCCCTTGGCCATCACCACGCCCAGCCCGATGGCGTCGTGGCCCTTGTAACGCAGGGTGTAGCGGCGCGGTTCGACATAGCCGCGCTTGACCTCGGCGACGTCGCCGATGGTCAGCATCCGCCCGTTCATCTCCACCGGGATGGCGCGCACCGCTTCGGCGGTGTCGAGGCCCAGATCGACGCGGACGAAGACGCGCTGCGACCCGGTGTCCACGTCGCCCGCCGCCGCCACCGCGTTTTCCCGCTGAAGCGCCTGGATCACCGAATCCACCGGCAG
Organism: Azospirillum cavernae; assembly: GCF_003590795.1. Taxonomy (GTDB): domain Bacteria; phylum Pseudomonadota; class Alphaproteobacteria; order Azospirillales; family Azospirillaceae; genus Azospirillum; species Azospirillum cavernae. The sequence continues at coordinate 38,455 of NZ_QYUL01000002.1, read as the reverse complement.
GCCGAAGCTGGCGAGCCGCTGGCTGGAGATCTCGACATAGATGCGCTCTTCCTGCGGAGCGATGGCCTCGACCTTTTCGACGCCAGGCAGCTTGAGCAGACGCACGCGGGCCTGATCGGCGATTTTCTTCAATTGCGCGGGCGTGAAATCATCGCCCATGAAGGCGTAAATGGCGGAATAGACGTCACCGAACTCGTCGTTGAAGAGCGGTCCCTGGACGCCGTCGGGCAGGGTGTAACGGATGTCGCCGATCTTCTTGCGCACCTGATACCACAGATCGGGCACCATCTTCGGCGGGGTGTAGTCCTTCAACTGGACGAAGATGACCGACTCGCCGGGCTTGGAGTAGCTGCGCGTCAGGTCGTAATAGGGGACCTCTTCCAGCTTCTTTTCGATGCGGTCGGTGACGAACTGCTCCACCTCGCGCGCGGTGGCGCCCGGCCATTGGGTTTGGACGATCATCACCTTGAAGGTGAAGGACGGATCCTCCGCCCGGCCCAGATTCTTGTAGGCCAGCGCCCCCGCCAGCACGCTGGCCAGCATCATGAACAGCACGAGCGTGCGGTGGGCCAGCGCCCAAGCCGACAGATTGCCCCGGTGGTGGTTCATCGCGTCGGCTCCGTCCAGGCGCGGACCTTTTGTCCGGCGTCGAGTTTGTGAACGCCGGCCGTCACGACGCGCTCGCCGTTCTTCAGGCCGCTGGCGACGATGGCGAAATCCCCGGCGTAGGCGGCGACGGCGACCGGGCGCAGCTCCAGCGTGTCGGCGGGCGCGGCGATCACCCAGACGGCGGGCTTTTGGTCGCGTTGGGTCAGGGCGCTGATGGGCAGACGGGCGATCAGGTCGCCGCGATCCAGCTTGGCGGTCAGGGTGGCGGTCATGCCCAACTGAACGCCGGGGGGCGGGTCGGCCAGCGCAATTTTGGCCTGGAAGGTGCGGGTGTTGACGTCGGCGGTCGGCGAAATTTCGCGCAGGCTTCCGGCGATGGCGCTGCCCGGCTGCGACCAGAGTTCAACCGACAGGATCCGCTTGGGCAGGGTGGCGAGCTGCTGTTCGGGGATGTTGGCGACGGCCTCCACTTCGCCCAGCTTGGCGATGCGCAAGGCGGTCTGGCCCTGGGACACCACTTGGCCCGGCTCCACCAGCGTCGCGGTGACGACCCCGACCGCGTCGGCCACCAGCGTGGCGTAGTGCGAGGCGTTGTTCAGAACGCGCAATTGCGCCTCGACCTCGCGGATGCGGGATTCGGCCTTGTCCAGCGTGGTTTTGCGGCGGTCATACTCCTGCCGGGTCGTCCATTCGCCCTGGCGCAGCGTGGCGTAACGCGCGAAATCGTCGCGCGCGTTGGCGGCGTCGGACTGGGCCGAGGCCATTTGCGCTTGCGACGCCTTCATCTGCAAGTCAAGATCGGTGGGGTCGAGCTTGGCCAGAACCATGCCGGGTTCGACGCGGGATCCCACCTCGACCAGCCGGGCGATGACCTTGCCGCTGACGCGGAAACCGACGTCGGCCTCGACGCGCGGGCGGATCACGGCGGGGTAGCGCACGCTGTCGGTCGCCGGTTCCAAGGCCACTGTGGCGACCCGCACCGGACGGGCCTGGGTTTCCGGTTGGGGGGCCGATTGGCTTTCGTTGCAACCGCTCAAGCTTGTGGCCAGCAAAAGCGCGCCAACCGCCGCCGTCATTCCGCGCCCGATGATCCGCATGCGCCGACTGGTCATCACACCTGCTCCCGCTGGACTAGACTGGACTGTACCGTACTGATAGACTCCTACGCCTGAGACACCCCCTCGTCAAGAGTGAACGGTACAGTTCAGTGCAGTCCAGCGCAGCCCCGACGCCCATCGTCGCCGATCCGAAGACCACGCAGATTCTCGACGCCGCGCGCGACGTTTTTCTGGAGTTGGGGTACGCCGCCGCCACGATGGATTTGGTGGCGCAGCGGGCGCGGGTGTCCAAAACCACCCTCTACACCCGCTTTCCCTCCAAGGAAGATCTTTACACCGCGACGATCTCCAACGAGTGCGAGCGGCATGGCATGCGCTTCGCGCCGGAATCGTTCGACGGCCTGCCGCTGCGCGACGTTCTGATCCAGGTGGGTGGGCGCTTTGTCGAGCTGATCTGGTCGGAGCCGGCCATTCGAGTCCACCAATCGGTGATGGGCGAGTCGCTGCGGGTGCCCGAAGCCGCCCGCCTGTTTTTCAAAGCCGGACCGGAGCGGGCGACGGCGGCGCTGGTCGCCCTGTTCGAGCGGTTGGCCCAGCGCGGCTTGGTCGACATCGACGATCCGGCCTTCGTGGCGGGGCAGTTTCTGGTGGCGATGCAGGGCGGCCCCTATTGCGCGCTCGCCGTGAGTTTGGCTCCCTTGCCGTCGGCGGAGGAGCGAAACCTCTTCGTCGCCAAGGCGGTCGATCTGTTCATTCGGGGCGTCGCCCCGCCAATCGGCAAGAAGACCCGCAAGTGGTCCTTTTGCCCGATGAGCAAATCACGCTAGACTGTCAGCCGGTTGAAGCATGACGCCGCGTTCCGCCCGCCAACGCGGCGGACCGAAGACAAGCGGCGACGGAGGGGGCGGGAATGCAACGGGGCGACGGCGGTTACATGCGGGTCGTTGCCGGGATGCCCGACGCCAGCGAACGGCTGCCGCCCAGCGCTGGACGCCGTCTGAAGGAGGAGGAGCGCCGCGCCCTGGTGCAGCGGCTGCGCCAGCAGGGCTGGAGTTACCGCCGTATTTCCGATGAATTGAACATCAGCTACTCCGTAGTGTCGCGCTGGCTCGATGGGCCGGAAGCGGCGGCGACGCCCTTGACCCCTTTGCCCATCCGCTTGAGCGTCGTTCTGGAGTCGGGGGAGGCCGCGCCGCGCCGCGCCACCCCGTCACAGCCCCCCTTGCCCAGCGTTCCTGTCCCGGTCGAGTCGCCGCCGTTGCTGGAGCACCTCGTCGCCCAGAACCGTTTGCTGCTGCATCGGGTGGACCAGCTTGTCAGCGCCGAGGCTTCGCGCAAACAGGCGATGAACGACCTTGAGTTGCGTCTGGTCGCCAACATCGAGGAGCAGCACAAGAAATTGGGCGAGCGGTTGCTGGATTCCCTCAAGTCCTTGTTGCGCAAGTTTTCTCGCGGATGAGTCATTGCGCCTTGTGGTGGCGGCTGGACGCGGGAGCGGCGAATCGGGATAAACCCCAGGGCGAAATTCTCCAGGCTAAAAATTGTTGGTGGCGGTGGACACCGCGCTGTTTCTTCCCTAGCTTTGGTTTCCCGGATGGGCGTTGCTCTGTGGCCGTCGGTTCAACGATGGCCCAAAATTTGGGTGGGGAGGGGTGTTTGGTGGTCCACGCCGCAATCCGACAAACGGCCCGGCGCTGTGGCGGTTCGGTCCTGGCTTTGGGGCTGGGGGCCGCTCTTGTCGCCTCGCTGCTGATCGCCGGATGCTCGACGTCGGAGCCTCGGATCAAGACCGAGACGATCACCTTTGAGGTCGCGCCCAACGCCAACGCCGACAACGCCGTCGCCGTCGATCTGGTGCTGGTTTATGAGACGCCGCTGTTGACCTCCTTCACCGATCTGGCCTCGACCGCGTGGTTCCGCAACCGCGACCAGTTGAAACTCGCCAACCCGACGGGGATCGAGGTTCATTCCTTCGAGGTCATGCCGGGGCAACGCGGGCCGCGCTTTTCCGTAACGGGGCGCGGCGGCGACGCCGTCGGCGCGTTCCTGTTCGCCAACTATGACACGCCGGGGCCGCACCGCGCCCGGATTGATGGGTTGCCCGCCGTTTTGCTGCGGTTGGGGGAAAAGGATTTCGCCGTGACCGCGCCCCCGCCCTCTTGAGCGCGGCTTTTTCAAACCGCCCGTCCCCGCCCTGTGATATTCCCTAAAATACGCATCAAAACAACCGAGACGGCATGAGCCAACCACCCCCCGATCCGATCCAGTGGTACGAGGGCATGCTGCTGACGCCGCAGCATTTCCAACAATCCTGGCTGCGTCAGGACGCCGTGCTGCACTACCACATGGCGCGGCTGTCGCCGTTCCATTACGGCGTGGGCCGCCTGAAGGTGGACCCGGCGATGCTGGTGGTCGGGGTGTTCCGCGTGCTGGCGCTGGAGGCGGTGCTGCCCGACGGGTTGGTGGTCTCGCACCCCAGCGACGGAGCGGGCGATCTGCAAATCAGTTTGGTTGGCCACGCCGATCAGTTGAAGGAGGCCCCGGCCACCATTCACTTGGTCGCCCCGGTCTACAAGCCCGGCGCGGCGGCGGGGGGCGAGTTGGCGCGCTTCCGGTCGGTCGATGGCGCGCCGGTGGTCGATGAGAACACCGGCGACAACGAACAGGCGATGCCCCGCCTGCGGCCCCGGCTGTCGCTGTTGATCGGTGACGAGGTTCCGCAGAAATACACGGCTCTGCCCATCGCCCGAGTCGCCTATCAGAACGAAGCCTTTCAACTGACGGACTACCAACCGCCCTGTTTCGCGGCGGCCAGCGATTCGGCGCTGACCGACGCCGGGCGGTCGTTGGCCAAGCGGCTGCGCGAAAAGGCCTCTTTTCTGGCTGGGCGCTTGCGGGCGCCCGGCGGCGCGATGCAGCCGTCGATGCTGGCCGACGCCCGCCACGCCGTGCAATGCATGGTCGCCGGATTGCCGCCGCTGGAAGCGCTGTTGGGCGCGGGGCCGCTTCATCCCTTCGCGTTGCATGGGGCGCTCTGCGCGGTGGCCGGGCATGTCTCGACCCTGGGGCCGGGGCTGCTGCCGCCGCTGTTCGACCGTTACGATCACGCCGACCCGCTGGGGTCGCTGCGCCCGATCATTGATTTCATTGAACGGATGATCGACACGGTCAGCGAAAGCTACGCCACCATCCGCTTCGCCGCCGACGAGGCCGGTTTCCGGCTGAAGATCGAAACGGCGTGGCTGGAGGGCGCGACGGGGCTGTTGGTCGGCCTGCGGCTGGCCCCCGGCCAGACCGAGGCGGAGGCTGAATCCTGGATGAGCGACAGTCTGATCGCGTCGGCGGGAATCATGGGCGTTCTGCGGGAGCGCCGCTTGCGCGGAGCCATGCGCGGACGGGTGGAGCGCGACGACCGGCTGGAGGTGACGCCCGAACGCGGCGTCCTGCTGTTCCGCATCACCGCCGATCCGTCCTTCATCGAGCCGGGGCAGGTTCTGGAAATCGCCAACCCCGGCGAACGCCAGGGTGTGCGGCGACCAGCGGAAATCGCTTTGTTTGTCGCGCCGCCGGGCAGCCGCCCGGCGGGCGGCGCGACCTGACCGAACGGAAGGGGAGAGCCGCCGTGGGCACGCCGACGCAAGGCCGCGACGACATTGATGGCCAGGAGCCGGGAACGGCCATCGCGTCGTTGCTGATGGGCAATCGCGGCGGCGACTCGTTGCTGGCGCAATTCGGTGATTTTTTTGCTGAGCTTCTGCGGTTGAAATACGCGCTGTCCGCTGGCCGTCTGGGGGCTGGGGAGGGGCTGAGTCCGGTTGATCTGGCCGGTATGGTCCATCAGCGCCTGCGCATGATGCTGGAGGCGCAGGCCGTGCGCGCCCGTCATTGGGGCGGCGCCTTTGGCGAGGCGCTGTACCACGAGGCGCAATATGTCATGGCGGCGTTGGCTGACGAAACCATGCTGCTGCGGGTCAATTGGGACGGGCGGATGATCTGGCAGGATCGTCTGCTGGAAACCGCTCTGTTCGGCACGCGGGTCGCCGGGGAACGGGTGTTTGAGCGGTTGGACGCCTTGCTGGCCGACGGGCCGCGCGCCTCCTCCGATCTGGCCACCATCTATCTGGTGGCGCTGGCGCTGGGCTTTCGCGGGCGCTGTTGGCGGGCGGAGGATGATGTCCAACTGGCCAGCTACCGCACCGCGCTGTCCCGCATCATCGCGCGCGAGGATCCCAGCATCGCCCGCGAAGACGGCCATCTGTTCGAGCAGGCATACAGCAACGTCATCGAACGGGGGCGGGCGGTGCGCCTGCCGCATCTGCGTCCCTGGTATATGGTGATGGGCGTTGTCTTTCTTCTGTTCCTGGTCAGCAGCCACGCTCTGTGGATCTCGATGACCGCCGATCTCAACGACGCCCTTCTGCGCATCGAGCAGACGGGCCGTGACGTGCCGGGGGGCTGAGTGATGCGGCCCGCTGTCGATCTGCCCTTTCTTCTGGCCTATCCGCTGTTGTTCAGCGTCATTTTGGTGACTCTGGCGGTCTCGGTGCTGTCCCTGGTGGTCTGGCTTTTCCGCCGGTCGGAGCGGATGGCCGAGGACGCCGCGCAACAGAGCGAGAGCGTTGACGCGCCCAAGGGCTGGCGGCGGCTTCGTCTGATGGACACCCGCGCGTTGAGCGCCAGCTTTGCGGCGGCGATGCGCGGCCTGAAGGCGGCGGTTCCGGGATCGGGCTGGCGCTATGAAGCGCCCTGGGTGCTGTTGCTGGGCGATCATGGCGCGGGCAAGACGACTCTCGCGTCCGCCATCGGCCTCAGTCGGCCCTTTGATCTGGACACCGACCCCGAATTGGCCGCGCAGGGCTGTGGCTGGCATGTGTTTGAGCGCGGGATCGTGCTGGACCCGGCGGGCTGCGTCTTGTGGGGCGACGAGGGGGCGAAGGGCGGCGCGGCGGAGGCGGCTTGGCGCAAGTTTCTGGCGCTGTTGCTCCGCAACCGGCCTGAACGCGGCCTTGACGCCGTGGTTCTGACCATTCCCTGCACCGATCTGATCGGCCCGGATCGGCTGGACACCACCGCGCTGTTCGCCAAGGCGAAAAAGCTGCGTGGCCGGATGCGCGAGCTGCAACAGCAGTTGGGTTTGCGCCTGCCGGTCTATCTGGTCGTCACCAAATGCGATGCGATGCTGGGGTTTGGCAGCTTCTGGCAACCGCTGGCGGCGGAGCGTGGGGCCGAGATGTTTGGCTGGTCGAACGACCAGACTCTGGAAACCGGCCACAGCCCGCAGTTGGTTGGCGAGGCGTTCGAGGTGATCGGGCGGGAACTGCACCGCACCCTGATCGGCACGGCGGTGTCGAGCGGCAGCATCAGCGACATGGCGTTCCTGTTCCCCGCCGAATTTCAGAAGCTGGCCTTGCCGTTGACCCGGTTGGCCGACGCCCTGTTCCGCGCCGACGCCTTCCAGGATCCGCATTTCTTCCGGGGCCTCTATTTCACCGGCGATGGGGGCGGGTTGAGCGGAGCCACGGCGCGGACGCGCAGCGCCTTGCCCGTTCCGTTGGCGATGGCGGGACCGGGGCCGCTGATTGACGACACCTCGTCGGTCCCGCCGACGGTGCAGCCGATGTTCGTCACCAGCCTGTTCAGCGATAAGATTTTCCGCGAAGGGCGGATTGTTCAACCGGCGCGGCGCAGTCTGGTTGTGCGCAGCCGGGCCGTGCGCAACATGCAGATCGCCACGGTCGCCTTGGCTGTGTTTCTGGCGCTGGGGCTGCGTTTTTCAGCCCGCATGGTCGATGTGGCGCAGCAGGATCTGGCGCAGCCCCTGACGGTGATCGAAAACGCCGACCGCATGATGAATCAGGCGCGCGGAACGGGCGACACGCTCAACGCCTACCGCAAGCTGCGCGACGTGGCGCCGCAGATTCTCGGAGCCTTCAAGACGGTGAGCGGGCGCGAGCTGCTGGTTCCCTTCATGCCCAGCTCCTGGTACAGCGGGCTGGCCGACGCGGTGAAGGGGGAGCTTGTCCAGGGCTTCCGGCTGGTCGTGCTCGACCCCATGCGGTTGGAGCTTATCAATCGCTGGAAGGGCGTGCAGGAGCGTTACGCCGGGCCGTTGCCGCCGGGCACGGGCGATCTGGCGGCGTTCCAGCGGGTCCGCAACTATCTGGACGAGTTGGACCGGATCGCCAACGACGTCACCCTCTATCGCAACACCAAGAAACTGCCGGTTCAGGATTTTGCGGCGCTGGTTTCATCGTTGCTGGCGATTGATTTGGGCGCGACGTTGCGCAGCGATGAACAGCTTTACGCGGACGTGATGAACGGCGTGGTCGTGCGCCCGATCGACACCGAACAGAATCTGGCCCCTTCGTTGGCGACGCTGACCCGGCTGACCAACGACGCCGACACGCTGACCAACCACAACGGTCCGATGGTTCGACCAATGAGCACGTTGGCCAGCGCGCTGGAGCGGGTCGAGTTGGCCCGCTTCGCCGCCGCCGACGGGGCGGGAGCGGCGCTTCAGGATCTCAGCGTCGCCTTTCAGGATGTGCAGGCCACTCTGGCCGATCCGGCCTTGCGCTGGCTCTTTGTGCGCCATCCCGACAAAGATCCCTTGTGGCAGCGGGTGCTGCCGCGCATCCGCAGCAACCTGTTTCTGGGCGACGCGGCGGCGGACAAGGTGCTGAGCATCGCCATCGACGACGTGGACGATCTGCGCAAGGCGCTGCTGTCGATCCGCACCCCAGTGATGGGGCCGCTGATGGTGGAGGATGAAAGCGCCGACGGGTTGTTGCGGTTGTCTCCGGCCTTGTCCGGACTGGCGGCGGCCTTGCCGGAGATCCTGCGCTACGACTTCATGGCCGATCTGCCGATTCGTCAGCCCGAAGTTCTGGGGATGCGGGGCGGCAGCATTTTGTGGATGCCGGAACCGTTGGAAAAGGCCGTGCGTCAGTACCGCGCCTTCGAGGTGATGGAAGCCGGGCCGATGAGCCGCATCCCGGAAACGCTGCGCCCGATGTTGCAGGCGTTGGTGGCGCAGCGGCTGCAAGCGACGATGCTGACCGCCGTCGCCGAGTCCGAGGTGGTGGAGCGGCGCGGCCAGGATTTCCGTTTGACCTCCGACGAGACAGGTCTGTTGCGCGAGGTGCGGCAGTTCGCCCGCGCCGCCCGCCCAATGGGCGACCTGCTGGCCGCCTTCAGCCGACGCGGTTTCGAGCAGGGCTATTCCAGCGTCTCCACCATCCTCAGCCAGCATGTGTTGGGGATGCTGGAGCAGGCCGACCGCATCGCGGAAGAAGGCGCGCCCTATCTGCCGCTGAACGAGTTCCGTGACTGGGACGGCACGCTGCCGATGAACGCCGAAGGCTGGCAGGCGTTGAGCGATGTCGAGGTCGCGCAATATCTCGACAACACGCGGGGGCGTTTTGATTGGCTGGGGACGGAAATAGCCACTCCGCTCATCAATTTCGCCTTGCGCGAACAGTTGCCGACCACCCTGCGCAGCGATGCGCGCGTGACCAAATGGCAGCGCATCCTGATCGAACAGCAGCGCTACAAGGTGGGCAATCCAGGCAGTTCGCTTGCCATTCTGGAGCGCTACATCCGCTTTGATCTGGGGGAGACGGTCAAACCCGACAATTGCTTTGTGCAATTGGCTGGCGGAACGTCGGGCGGCAGCTTTGGCGGCGGCGCCGATTTCTTCCTGCAACGGCGCGACACGCTGCGGCGGATGGCCTTGACCCAATGCCAGCGGGTGGCGGCGCGCAGCACCTCCACCGATTACGCCCGGTTGTCCGCCGATTTCAACAGCCTGTTGGGCGGGCGCTACCCGTTCGCCGATTACCAGGGGGCTGACACGCCGGAGGCCGATCTCGACGCGCTGACCGCCTTCCTGGAACGGATGACCGCCGCCGAGCCGGGAATCCGCCGGGGGCTGGGCAACCCGACGCCGGGAAGCGCCGGGGCGCAAGCTCTGGAGTTCCTCAACCGCATGGCGGCGGTGCGCGAGTTCCTCTCCCCCTTCCTCGGGGCGACGTCGGCAACTCCCGCTGGATACGACGTCGCCGCTGAGTTCCGGGTCAATCGCCCGCACGAAACCGGCGGCAATCAGATCATTGATTGGGCGGTGTCGGTCGGCGATCAGCGGCTGACGCGCGGCGGCGAGGTGAAATCCGCCCGTTGGACCCCCGGCTTGCCGGTGACGGTGACGCTGCGTTGGGCCAAGGACGCGCCGGTCGTTCCCTTGTCGATCCTTGGGCCGGACGGGACCGTGGACTCCGACCGGGCGATCAGTTTCGCCTTCGCCAACCGTTGGTCCCTGCTGCGTCTGTTGCAGGCTCATCGCCCGCCGCCCGCCGATCTGCCCAAGCTGGCTGATCCACAGCCGCACACGCTGAAGTTTTCCGCCGACACCACAACCGTAGCGGCGCCAGAGCAAACGCCCGGCGCTGGGGCGGGGGCCAACACGGCGGCGACCAAACCGCTGGCGGGGGGACGGACCAGCGTCTTTCTGCGCCTGACGCTGAGCACGCCCAATCCTGATGGCAAAAGCAAGACGACGCGGGTGTTGCCGGTCTTCCCCTACGCCGCGCCGCGTCTGGATGCCGTCGGGCCACGGGTCGCGCTGGAACCGGCGGACGCTTACGACGAAGAGATCTATGACGGGACCAAGGCCATGCGTCTGGTGCCGCGCAAACCCGCGTTGCGGAGGGTCAACCGATGAGCGCCGACACGTTGTCCCCGGTTGCGGGTGGCCCGTTTGATTTCACGGCGGCGTTGTCCCCGTTGCCGGGCGACTCCCCGGTCGGCCCGTCGCTGCGTTACGACCCGGTCTATGACGCGATTCGCGAAGCGCGCCGTCAGGACGATCCGTCGCTTCCCGTTGGCGTCTGGCAGACGACGGCCAAGCGGGCCGATTGGGATCTGGCGATCCGCCTGTGCCGCGAGGTTCTCGACCAGCGGTCCAAAGACATTCAGATCGCCTGCTGGTTGACTGAGGCGCTGGTCCATCGTCATGGCTTTTCGGCCTTGGGGCCGTCGATCCGTCTGCTCGCCGATCTGTGCGACGCCTTTTGGGACGAGGGGCTGCACCCGGAAATCGACGAGGCCGAAGGCGAGGGCGACGTCGGCGCGCGAGTCGCCCCGCTCGAATGGCTGAACGACAAGCTGCCGACCTGGCTGCAAACCCTGCCGCTCACCCGGTCCGGCGGACAGCCGCCAATCGGCTATTCCTTCGCCGATTACGAGAACGCCCAGCGCCATCAACTCGCCGCCGTGCGCGATCCGCGTGGCGTGGTGGCGGCGCTGGCCAGAAGCGGCGGACCGACTCTGGCCGAGATTGAGGCCAGCGCGCAGGCCACCGCCGTGACCTTTCACCACGCCCAGCATGATCGTCTGGCGGAGGCGCTGGTCGCCATCGACGCACTGTCCACCGTGCTGGACGATCATTGTGGACGGCAGGCGCCGGGACTCGTCGGTCTGCGCGAGGGCTGCGTCGCTTTGCAGGGGTGGGTCGACACCATGCTGCGCGCCAAGGGAGAGGAACCGGAAATGACCCAAGCGACGCCGGTCGAGTCGGCGGCGGCGGATGGCATGGACCCCGACCTTGCCCCGGATTCGGCGCCCCAGGATGAGCCGGTCTATGGCGCCGGGCCGATCCAGACGCGCGAAGAGGCTTATTTCTGGCTGGCCGAGGCCGCTGATTTTCTCTTGCGCAGCGAACCTCACAGCCCGACGCCCTATTTGATTCACCGCGCGTTGGGCTGGGCGAACATGCCGCTGCATGAAGTTTTGTTGGAGGTCAGCCGTGGACGAAACGATTTGTCGGCTGTTTTCGACTTTCTTGGTTTCAATTTCACCGAGATGTCGCAACAGAACGGAGGAAAGTCAGGAAAATGAATTGGTCCGTCACCGGAATTATTCTTGTAACGGCGAGTAACTGCTTATAATCTTAGATAAATTCTCTCGTTATCGCGCCTGATAGTCTCGTTGGGCGTGCGTCGCAACATTTGGCAGAGGTCAACCCTATGGCCGAGAGCACTCAGCACAAACTCAGCCGAGTCCGTCCGCCGCGCGTCCAGATCACCTATGATGTGGAAATCGGCGACGCCATCGAGAAGAAGGAGCTTCCCTACATCGTCGGAATCATGTCCGACCTGTCGGGCAAACCGGCGGAGGCTCTGCCGCCCGTCAAGGACCGCAAATTCGTCGAGGTTGACCGCGACAATTTCCAGGACGTGTTGTCCTCGATCAACCCGCGCGTCGCCTTCCGCGTTCCGAACCGTCTGCAACCGGGCAGCGCCGATTCCCTGAACGTCGAGCTGCGATTCAAGCATCTCGATGATTTCGGCCCGGTCGAGGTCATCAAGCAGGTCCCCGCGCTGAAGCGGCTGTTCGAGGCGCGTTCGCGTCTGCGCGATCTGTTGACCAAGCTGGACGGCAACGACGATCTCGACGCGCTGCTGAAGTCGGTGATGGCCAGCACGGAAGAGCTGGCCGCGCTGAAGACGCAGCTTGCCGGCCCGACCAAGGCGTCGCCAGCGGCCCCCGCTGCGGCGGAACCTCCGGCGGATCCGGCGGCTGAGTGATCCGCTGACCCCTGACAGGCCCATCGAGACAATCATGAGACGCCGTCGTGGACACAACCCGACGGCATCCGCGTGAGGAGAGGATTCCATGGCTGACGAGACCGAAACCGCAGGCGGCGGCGCGGCGGTGCAAACGCAAACCCTGTCAATCCTTGACCGCATCCTGGTCGAGGGCAAGCTGGCCCGCGACGAGACGCAGCGCGGCTACGCCCGCGACCTGGTGGACGAGTTCGTCAATTCGGTGCTGGAAGAGACCGGCGGCACGGTGCGGGGCGACGTCGTCGCCGCCATTTCCGACCGCATCGCCGAGATCGACGATCTGATCTCGCTCCAGTTGAACGACATTCTGCACCACCCCGATTTGCAGAAGCTGGAAGCCTCGTGGCGCGGCCTGGCCTATCTGGTGTTCAACACCGAGACGGGCAGCATGCTGAAGCTGCGCCTGATGAACATCACCAAGGGCGAATTGCTGAAGGACCTGGAAAAGGCCGTCGAGTTCGACCAGAGCGCGCTGTTCAAGAAGGTCTATGAGGAAGAATACGGCACCTTCGGCGGCTATCCCTACAGCGTGCTGATCGGCGATTACGAGTTCGGCCGCCACCCGCAGGACATGGCGCTGTTGGAAAAGGTCTCCAACGTCGCGGCGGCGGCGCACGCGCCCTTCATCGCGTCGGCCAACCCGATGTTGTTCGACATGGGCAGCTTCACCGAACTGGGCGTTCCGCGCGATCTGTCGAAGATTTTCGAGAGCGCCGAACTCATCAAATGGCGTTCTTTCCGCGCCAGCGAGGATTCGCGCTACGTCACGCTCTGCCTGCCGCATGTGCTGATGCGTCTGCCCTATGGCCCGGACACCGTGCCGGTCGAGGGGATCAACTTCGTCGAGGACACCGACGGGCGCGAGCATGGCAAGTATCTGTGGGGCAACCCCGCCTGGATGCTTGGCGCGCGCATCACCAACGCCTTCTCCCAGCATGGTTGGACGGCGGCGATTCGTGGCGTTGAGGGCGGCGGCAAGGTTGAAGGTCTGCCGACCCACACCTTCCACACCGACGAGGGCGACATCGCCCTGAAATGCCCGACCGAAATCGCCATCACCGACCGCCGCGAGAAGGAGCTGAACGATCTCGGCTTCGTCGCGCTGGTCCATTGCAAGGGCACGGACTACGCCGCCTTCTTCGGCGGCCAGACCACCAACAAGCCCAAGCTGTACAACACGGCGGCGGCCAACGCCAACAGCCGCCTGTCGTCGATGCTGCCCTACATCCTGAACGCGTCGCGCTTTGCCCACTACATCAAAGTCATCATGCGCGACAAGATCGGCAGCTTCATGACCAAGGAGAATGTTCAGAGCTATCTGAACACGTGGCTCATGGATTATGTGCTGGGCAAGGACGACGCCGGGCAGGCGTTGAAGGCGCAATACCCGCTGCGCGACGCGCGCGTTGACGTGACGGACATTCCGGGCAAGCCCGGATGTTACAACGCCACGGTCTTCTTGCGCCCGCATTTCCAATTGGAAGAGCTGACCGCGTCCATCCGTCTGGTTGCCGAACTGCCGCCGCCGTCACCTCGGTAAGGCGTTTCCGACACTCCCGCGCTCTGGCGTCTGACGCTGGGGCGCGGGGGCGGCATCCGCATCGCGCGTCCACGCGCCAGCACCCAGATTCGCCAACACGAGGGAGATCATCGTGGCCAGCAATATGTTCATCGCTTTCAAGACCCCGGACATCACGGGTGAAAGCCTCGACAGCAGCAACATCGGATCCATTCAGGTTCTGTCCTGGAGCCACTCTTTCAACCAGCCGACCTCGCCGACCCGCAGCTCCGCCGGTTCGGGCACGGTCGAGCAGGCCAACCACTCTGATTTCTCCTTCACCAAATACATCGACGCGGCGACCGACGATTTGCTGAAGATGTGCTGGAGCGGCAAGCAGATCGGCACCGCCACCTTCACCGCCTATCGCTCCGATGGCGACAACAAGGCCATCAAGTATCTTGAGGTGGTGATGACCGGCGTCGTCGTCTCCAACCTCTCGATTGGCGGCGGCACCGGCGACATTCCGGCGGAAACCATCACGCTCAGCTACAATTCGGTGCAATACACCTACATCCAACAGAAGACGGCGGATGGCACGGCGGGCGGCAACCAGCCGGTCAAGCACGATCTCGGCGCGCAAGTCGTTTCGTAACGGTCGGTCATGCCGGGGCCTCGGGCCACGCAGGGTGTCCGGGCGCCGCTGTTCGACCGCTTGGCCGCTTCCACCGGGGCGGACGGGCGGCAGGATCCGCGCCTGCTCGACCGGGACGGGCTGCTGGCCTCGATCCGGCGCGAGTTGGAGCGTTTGTTGAACACGCGCACGCCGCTGGCCGCCGACCAATTGGGTCTGCGGCCACGCGGCACCCTGGATTATGGCCTGCCGGATCTGTCGCTGTTCTGGCCCTTTGACGCCGACAGCGAAACCCGCTTGGCCGGGCTGATGACCAGCACGGTGGTCGCGTTCGAGCCGCGCCTGCTGAGTCCCTCCGTGACGCTGGAACGGGTGGGCAACGAGCGGTCGCGGCTGCGCGCGCGGGTGTCGGGTTCCTTCGCGCTTGACGGCGTCGTCGAATCCGTCAGTTTCCCCATCCTGCTGACCGACAGCGCGGGGGATGGCGATGAGCCGTGATGATCGCAACGATCTGTTGGATTATTACCAGCGTGAGCTGGATTATCTGCGGCACGAGGGCGCAAGCTTCGCCGCGCGTTATCCGCGCGTGGCCTCGCGATTGGATCTGTCCGGGGCGGAATCGCCCGATCCGCATGTTGAACGGCTGCTGGAAAGCTTCGCTTTTCTGACCGCGCGCATCCAGCGCACGTTGGATTCGGACTTTCCACAAATTCCGGCGGCGCTGTTGGGGGTGCTGTATCCGCATCTGGTGGCTCCGGTGCCGAGCATGGCGGTGGCCCAGTTCCTGGTGGATCCCGATCAGGCCCGCGCCGCCACCGGCTTCACCCTGCCCGACGAAACCCCGCTGTTCGCCGAGGCGACCGATGGGCTGACCTGCCGTTTTCGAACATCCTACCCGGTGGAGCTTTGGCCGATCGAGGTGACGGACGCCGCCATCCAGGCGGCGGCGGCCTTCCCGTTTCTGGATCGGCGCAGTGCGGTGGGCGCGGTGCTGCGCATCACGTTGCGCGGCATGGGAAAGCTCAGCTTCGCCGACATGGCGCCCAAGCGGCTGCGGTTGCATCTCAGCGGCGCGGCGGCGGGCGTGCTGTATGAAACGCTGCTGAACGAGGCCTGTGGGGTGGCTGTTCGCCCGGTCGGCGCGTCGGCTCCGCTGCGTGAGTTGCCGGCATCCTGTCTGCGTCCGGTTGGCTTTGCGCCCAACGAGGATGTTTTGCCCTGGCCACGCCACGCCCATCAGGCCTATCGGTTGATCCAGGAGTATTTTGTTTTCCCGGAAAAATACCTGTTCATTGACGTGGATGGGTTGGGGGATGGGCTTACGGCCAGCCTGGGCGAGGGCAAGGAAGTTGACCTTCTGGTGCTGCTCGCCAACCCGCCGCGCCGCCCGATCACGGTGGATCGCGCGTCACTCCGGCTGAACTGCGCGCCCATCGTCAATCTGTTCCGCAAAACGTCGGAGCCGGTGCGGTTGGATCAGACGCAGATCGAATACCGTCTGCCGCCCGACAGCTACCGCGAACGCTCGACCGAAATTCACTCCATTCTCAAGCTGTCGGCCAGTTCGGCTTACGAGGATGACAGCCGGGTGTTCCAACCCTTCTATTCCTTCGATCATGGGGCGCAGCGCGCCGACTCGCGCGCCTTTTGGACGGCGCGGCGCCAGCCGACCGGACGGGCGGATCTGCCGGGGACGGATTTGATGCTGTCCTTTCTGGATCTGGATTTCAAACCGACCCGCCCCCCGGCTCAGGTGGTGTTCGCCCACACGCTGTGCACCAACCGGGGCGTGGCCGAGCAGATGCCAGCGGGCGCACGGATGGAGATCGAGGTGGACGCCCCGTTGCAGGGGATCGTCTGCCTGACCAAACCAACGCGCCAAGCCACGCCGCCGCTGGGCGGTCAGACCCTGTGGCGGCTGGTGTCGCATCTCTCCCTCAATCATTTGTCGTTGGACGGCGAAGCCGGGTTGGCGGCGCTGCGCGAAATCCTGCGCCTCTACGCCGCCTTTGACGACGCCACGGTGTCCGGTCAAGTGTCCGGCTTGTCGGGGCTGTCCAGCGGCCAAGTGGTGCGACGGATCGGCGGGGAAGCCTGGCGCGGCTTTTGCCGGGGAACCGAAATCCGCCTGGAGTTGGACGAAGAGCGCTTCGTCGGCAGCCATCCCTTTTTGCTGGCGTCGGTGCTCAACCGCTTTTTCGGGCTGTACGCAGGCGTCAACTCCTTCACGCAATTGGTGCTGACCAGCCGACAACGCAACGGGATCTGGAAAACATGGCCCCCTCTGGCTGGCGATCAACCCGTTCTGTAATCGAACAGTTGGCCACCGAGGCCCACCGTTTCGACGCGCTTCAGGCGATCAGCCTGATTGAGCGGCTGTGCCCAGAGGCGCGCAGCGTCGGCGATGGCGGCAACCCGGCGCATGAGGCCGTGCGTTTCCGCTCCAGCCTGACCACCGCCTTTCCGGCCAGCGACCTCAGCGCCGCGACCCCGCCCGGCCCCGGCATGCCGCATTGGGAGGTGCTGGTCAATTTCCTCGGTTTGGCCGGAGGATTCGGGCCGCTGCCCGCGCCGTTCACCGAAGCCATCATCCAACAGGCGCGGGCGGGCGACACCGCGACCCGCGATTTCCTCGATATCTTCAATCACCGGCTGGTGTCGATCCTCTATCGCTCGCGGCGCATGCACCGTCCGGCGCTGAGCCGGGAGCGCCCCGATGAGGGCCCCTTCGCCGAGCATCTCTACAGCCTGATCGGCCTTGGCACCCAAGGGTTGCGCGGGCGGATGTCGGTGCCGGATCGGGCGTTGCTGAACCATGCCGGGGCGCTGGCCCAACAACCGCGCAGCCTGCACGGGCTGGAATGCCTGTTGAACGACCATTTGGGCGTGCCGATCCGGGCGATTCCGTTGCAGGGCGGCTGGCTGACGCTGGACGATACGCAGATCACCCGGTTGGGGCAGCGCAACGCGGTTCTGGGGGATGGCGCGGTGCTGGGGCGGCGGGTGTGGGACCAGCAAGCGGCGGTGACGCTGGAGATTGGACCGCTCGACCTGGATGGCTTCCGCGCCTTTCTGCCGGGCGGTCACGCGGCGCGAGCCTTGCGTGATCTCGCCGGGTTTTACGCCGGGGCGGGAACCGAGTTCCGTGTCCGTTTGCGGCTGCGTCCGGCGGCGGTGCCGGGAACCCGGCTGGTTGGCTCCAACCGGCTGCATCTGCAATCCCCCCGGATGTTGGCGGATCGACCGCGCGCGCTGGGCGTGCGGTTGGGTGGGGCGGGGCGTTTGTTGACGAACGCGGCGACGGCGGACGCGCCGCGTCTGGGCTGGACCTCCTGGTTGACCACACGAGCGCGGCGCGATGAGGGCGCGGTGACGCTGACCGCGCCGCCTCCATGAACGGGGTTACGAAACGCTGACCAGGGCGCCGCCGCTGTCGGGCGCGTCATCGCGGCGCACCGCGACATGACGGTCGTGGTGGGCGATCAGGCTGGTGCGGTGGCCGACGCTGACGATGGCGGTTGCGGGCAGCCGGTCGCGCAACAAGCCGTACAACCGCTCCTCCGTCTCGGGATCGCAAGCCGAGGTCGCCTCGTCAAGATAGAGCCAAGCGGGCTTTTGCAACAGGGCGCGGGCGACGGCGACGCGCTGCTGCTCGCCGCCGGACAGGCGTTGGCTCCAGTGATCCTCCTCATCAAGCCGGTCGGCGAAACCGGCCATGCCGACATCGACCAGCACGGCGCGCAGCGTGGCCTCGTCGAACGCGTCGGCGTTGGCCGGGTAGGCGACGGCGGCGCGCAAGCTGCCAATCGGCATGTAGGGTTTTTGCGGCAGAGTCATCGACGCGGCCCCGACCGGCAACCGCACCCGCCCCTTGCCGAAGGGCCAGATTCCGGCGATGGCGCGCAGCAGCGTGCTTTTCCCCGACCCGGACGCGCCGGAAATCAGCAGACGCTCGCCGGGGGCCACGGTCAGATCCGCGCGCAGCAAGGGGGCGCCGCTGGTTGGCAGCGCCAGCGCAACCCCGTCGAGGTGAAGCGACGCGTCGCTTCCCTCAACCCGTTCGATTCCAGCGTGGCGGCTGTTGGCGGCGCGCACCGCCTCGACCGCGTGGTGGAAGCCGACCAGACGGCTGGTCGTGGCGTGCCAGTCGGCAAGGCTGGTGTAGGCGTCGATGAACCAGGACAGCGCGCCCTGCACCTGCCCGAAGGCTTGCGAGGTCTGCATCAACGCGCCCAACGGGATGGCGCCGCTGAAATAGCGCGGGGCGGCGACCAGCAGCGGGAAGATGACGGCGACTTGCCCATAGCCAGCGGTGAACCAGACCAGCCGCTTTTGCGTGC
Source organism: Azospirillum cavernae (assembly GCF_003590795.1). Classification (GTDB taxonomy): domain Bacteria; phylum Pseudomonadota; class Alphaproteobacteria; order Azospirillales; family Azospirillaceae; genus Azospirillum; species Azospirillum cavernae. Next base: position 19,694 of record NZ_QYUL01000002.1, on the reverse strand, counting down.
GCATGATCGCCCACCAGTTCGACACCACCTGCCCGAAGCGGTCGGCGAAGCGGTGGGCTTCCTGTCGCTCGCCCTGTTGCAAGGCGATGCTTTCGGCGTTTTCCCGCAGGCGGACCAGGGCGAAACGAAAGTCGGCCTCGTATTTCTGCTGGTCGAAGCTCAGCTTGGCCAGCGGTTTGCCGATCTTGTGGGTGATCCAGGTGCCGCCAATGGCGTAGACCAAGGCCACCCAGACCATATAACCGGGGATTTCCACGCCGAACAGGCTGACGCCGCCCGACAGGCCCCACAAAATCGCCAGGAAGGAGACCAGCGAGACGATGTTGGTCAGAAAGCCCAACGACAGGCTGAGCGTCAGTTGCACGAAGCCCCGCAGATCCTCGGCGATGCGCTGGTCGGGGTTGTCGGCGCCGTTGCTGGTGAAGTTCAGCCGGTAAAAGGTCTGATTCTCCAGCCAATCGCCAAGATAACGCTCGGTCAGCCAACGACGCCAACGGATTTGCAGCATCTGGTTCAGATAGAGGCGATAGACCGCCACGGCGATGAAGACCAGGGCCAGACCGCCGAACATCAGCAGCGCGTCGACGAAGCCGCTTTGGTTCTTTTCTTCCAGGGCGTTGAAGATGGTGGAGTTGACCTGGGTCAGCCACACCTCGATGGCGACGGCGCCAAGGTTGAGGGCGACGATGGCGGCGAGCAGACCGCGCGCCGCCCATCGCTCCTCCGACGACCAATAGGGGCGGGTCAACCGCCAAACATCGCTGAGAAACGCGCGGACAACGGACAGGCGATCAAGCATCGGGCGAACTCTCAACTCAGCGGCGCAACGGGTCGGGTCGGATCGGCGGGTCGGGATGCCGACAGGACGCCATCCTTATTACGACCTTGGTACGATGCGCGCTCGAAAAATAGTCGTTACTTTTTGCGGATAACGTCCCAACTGGCCAGCAGCGCGCCTCCGCCAATCAGGGCGCAAGCGGCCCACACGCTCCAACCGCCCGCCGCTTGCCCGGTGACGATCAGCAGCAGCGTGGACGCCGGGGGAACGGCGTAGGACAGCACGCCGAGCGCCCGGATGTCGCCGCGCTTCATGCCGTAATCCCACAGGAAAAAGGCCAGCCCATCCGGCCCGATTCCCAACGCCAGCAGGGCCAACCACGTCCAACCCTGCGGCATGACAGTCGTTTCGAAAGCGAGATGACAACCCAGCCCCAGCAGCGCTGTGACCAGACAAAAGCCGCCGACCACCTCGGTCGGAACGTTGCCGAAACGACGGGAGAGCACCGAATAGGCACCCCAGATCACCGCCGCCGCCAGGGCCGAGGCGTAGGCCCACAGATGGCCGCCGTCCAGCGCCAGCCCGCCGCCCCGCCCGGCGACGATCAGCGCGGTTCCCGCCAAGCCGCACAGCGCGCCCAGAATGTGGGCGGGTTTCAAACGCTCCCCCGGCAGCAGGGCGGAGAACAGAACGACGCACAGCGGCCACAGGTAATTCAGCAAATTGACCTCCACCGCCGCGTTGGGGGCGAGGTGGAAGGCCAGGAAATAAAAGGCGTGATAGCCGAACAGACCGGCCACCCCGACCAGCCAGACCGGCCAAGGCTGGCGCAACACACCGATCACGTCGCGCCCACGCGACAGCCCGCCGATGGTCCCCGTCAGAAAGGCCAGCCCAAAGGTGGTGGCGATCATCTGGAAAGGCGGCAGGCCGCTGGCCAGCGTGGTCAGCAACCCCGCCGACGCCCACAGCAGGATCGCCAGCGATCCAACGGCGGTGGCGCGCTGAACATCGCTTGAGGAACGAGCGGCGGGCAGGGCGGAGGGGGCGGGAAGGGCGGTGGCGGTCATCGCGGTTGGATAGCCGGGCCTTTGACGGCGCACAAGACCGCCATCGTCACGTCTGGGTTGCCAAAAAGCTTGCGCGCGCTCCGTCCCAATGCTCCGTTGGGTCGGCAACGCGAAAGGGGTGAGGACCATGGGGCTGATGATCGAGGGTCGCTGGCACGACCAGTGGTACGACACCAAAAGCACCGGCGGCGCGTTCGTCCGCACCGAGGCGCAGTTCCGCGACCGCATCACGGCGGACGGCTCCAGCCCCTTTCCGGCGCAGGCCGGGCGCTATCACCTGTTTGTCTCGCTGGCCTGCCCATGGGCGCACCGGACCCTGATTTTCCGGGCGCTCAAGGGCTTGGACGCGGTGATCGGCGTCAGCGTCGTCGATCCGCTGATGCTGAGCGAGGGCTGGGTGTTTCCCTCGCCCGACCCGATCACCGGGGCGACCCGTCTCTTCGAGGTCTATGGCAAGGCCAAGCCGGACTACACAGGGCGGGTGACGGTGCCGGTTTTGTGGGACATGGCGACCGGGCGCATCGTCAACAACGAATCGGCGGAGATCATCCGCATGTTGAACAGCGCCTTTGACGGGATCACCGGAAACCACGCCGATTATTGCCCGGCGGATCTGGTGGAGGAGATCGACCGGACCAACGCCTTCGTCTATGACCGCGTCAACAACGGCGTTTACAAGGCCGGGTTCGCGACCGTCCAGGACAAGTATGAAGCCGCCTTCGACGCTCTGTTCGCCGCGCTGGACGAACTGGACGCGCGGCTGTCCGGTCAACGCTGGCTGGTCGGCAATCGGTTGACGGAGGCCGATTGGCGGCTGTTCACCACGCTGGTTCGTTTCGATGCCGTGTATGTCGGCCATTTCAAATGCAACCAGCGGCGGATCGCCGATTACCCGAACCTGTCGGGCTATCTGCGCGATCTCCACCAAATCCCCGGAATCGCCGCGACGGTCGACTTCAGCCACATCAAGCGGCATTATTACGGCAGCCACCCCACCATCAACCCGACGGGGATCGTGCCGAAGGGGCCGCTTCTGGATCTGGACGCTCCGCATGGACGCGAGCGGCTTGGTCCCGGTTTTGAGGCTCAGGGCTTGTAACAGCGGGCCATGTCTTCGGGGTTGCCCATCGCCTCGCACTGGTAGCCGTTGGAGAATTTGAAACGCATCGGGCCGGTTTTGCGGACGCTGACCACGGTCTTGCCGCCGCTGTCCTCGAACGCCACCCAGGCGGTGGCGTCGAAGCGGGTCTTCAGGCCGTTGCTGAGGCTGACGCGCCCCTGATTGTCCTTGCGCACCTGAACGCCGCTGCTGAACAGCAGGTTCGGCCCGTCGTTTTTGGCGGCCAAACCGTTGGTGCAGTTGGCGCCTTCCGGCTTGACCGCGACGCATTCGTAGGCGTTGGGCTGACCGGCGGTCAGCACCATGGCGTAAATGGCGATTTCCAGGATGTTCAAGGACATGGCGACCCGCCCGGCAATGAGACAACAAGCATGATGGTGGATGAGCTTCGGTTACGAAAACAATAATAACATGGAGCAGGGTGTTTTCTTGCGCAGGATCATCCGGTCAAAAGCTTCGTCAGCTTGTCGGTCAGCGAGGCGGTGGTGACAGGCTTGACCAGATAGCCGACGGCACCGGCGCGAAGGGCGGCCATCACGATGTCCGACTCATTGTGTTTGGTCAGCATGATGACCGGCGCGTCAGCGCTCCGCGCGCCGTCACGCGCCCGCAGGTTTTCCAGAAAGGCCAAACCGTCCAGCGGTTCCATCTCCACGTCGCACAGGATCAGGTCGAAGGCCACGCGGTCGCAACGGGCCAGCGCCTCCGCCCCGTCCGCCGCCTCCGTCACGGATCCGACGCCCAGTTGCCGCAAGAGCCTTACGGTGACGGAACGGGCGACAATTTCATCCTCGACCACCAGGATGGAGCGTGACGCGAACATTGCGGAAGGCCTCTTCAGCGCGGGCAACCAACCATGCCAATGAGCATAGCCGCTTCGGCCTCCAAACAAAACAACGGCAAAGCGGGTCTCACGGCGCGCGTTTTCAAAGAATTCACCAAGCTGGGCGGGGTGCGGCCCCCCGCGCCTGGACTTGCGCGTCGCGCCCCGGTAGAAGCGGTGGGAGAACAGGCACGAAGGGCGGGCGATTTCCCATGACGTTTCAACAACGTTTGATCCTGCTGGTGACGGGGCTGGTGCTGCTGGCGGTGGCCGCGATCACCGCCGCGCTGGCCTGGACGACGCAGGGCGCCCTGTCCGCGCGGATTGAAAGCGATGGTCGGATGACCGCTGGTCTGCTGGCCCGCGCCGCGACCCAGACGCGCGACATCCCGCGCGATGTGGAAATTCTGCTGGGCGAGCGTCTGCTGTCGGAAGCGACGCTAACCGCCCATCTGGTGGCGCTGGCCGAAACCGCCAAGCTGCCGCCCAAGACGATTTCCGACCGCTTGAAGCAGATCGCCGAGTCGGGCGGCCCGGATGAGATGTGGATCACCGACAACCGGGGCCGCGCCTATTTGCACAATCTTCCGGGGGCCGACCCGCTGTTCGGTCAGGATTCCAAGGCGCAGCCACGCCACGCCGCCTACACCGGGCTGTTGAACCGCACGCCCGTCTCCCTGGTGTCCGACGCGGCGGTGGAGGGCGGCAAGCTGATGAAGTTCGCCGGGGTGGCCGGGGTGGACAAGCAACGCATCGTCCAGGTCGGCGCCGACGTGAAGCGGCTGAGCGAGATCGCCAAGAAAGCCGGACCGGATGGGTTGATCGACGCCCTTCTGGCCAGCCGCGCGGTGGACGCCGCGTGGCTGCTCGACCGCGAGGGCCGGGTGGTGGCGCGCGGCGCGGTGATTGGCGAGGCGGGCGGCGGTCCGCTGTCGACGGCGGGAACCGACGCGGCCAAGGCGGCGGCGGTGGCGGGCGGCGACGTCCGCGTCGTCAGTGACGGCGACAGCCTGCTGGCGCTGGCCCCGATCAAGACCGGAACCAACGGGCAGGGCGCCCCCGCCGTGGCGGTGGTCCGTCTGCCCGCCGGGGAACCGGCCATGATGCTGCGCCGTCAGTTGAAGATCGGCGGCTTGCTGGGCGTCGTGGTGCTGGGGCTGGGGGTTTACAGCTCCGTCCGTTTCGCCCGCCGGCAGATGGCCCCGGTGGAGCGGCTGAGCGAGGCGGTGGCGGCGGTCGAAGCCGGGCGATTCAACCCCTTCACCTTGAACGAGGCGACCGAGCGCAACGACGAGTTCGGGCGGCTGTCGCGCGTTTTCCGCAGCATGGCGCTGGAAGCCACGGCGCGCGAAGAGACGTTGGACTCCCAGCTTTTGATGCGCAGCGCCGAGTTGGAGACCAAAAGCGAAAAGCTGAGCGCCGCCGAACATCTGATTGAGGAGGAGCAGCGGGCCGCCCGCGACGTGCAGACCAGTCTGCTGCCGCGTCAGCTTCCCGCCGGGCGTGACAGCCAATATTTCGCGGCGCTGGCGCCCGCCCACATGGTCAGCGGCGATTTCTACGACGTCATCGAACTGGACGAGCGCACGGTGTTGCTGGTCATGGTCGGGGTGTCGGGCGGTGGGGTTCCGGCGGCCTTCTTGATGCTGATGGTGCGCGGGGCGATCCGCGAATTGGCCCGTCCGGGCGTGTCGCCCGCCGCCCTGCTGGCGGGGGCGAACGAGCGGTTGGGCAGCGAAAGCCCGTTCGACGGTTTCGCCACGGCGTTCGTCGCCGTCTATGACCGGGTGACGGGCAGCCTGCGCCACGCCGCCGCCGGTCTGCCCGGGGCCTGCCTTATTATGGCTGACGGCGCGGTCACGGCGTTGATCGAGGCTGGCGGCCCGGCCTTGGGCGTGCGCAAAACCGCGCCTTATGCCGAGGCGGTGACGGTGTTGAATCAGGACGACACGCTGTTCCTGTGCACCGATGGCGTTCTGCACACCACCGACGCCCAACGCGCGCCCTTCGCCGCCGAACGGTTGGGGGTCGTGCTTCAGCAAGGCCGGGTGTTGTCGGCCCGCGACCGCGCCGAGATGGTGCTGCGCGCGGTCGAGGCGCACGCCGGGCCGGACGGGGTGAGCGGCGATCTGCTCTGTCTGGTGCTGCGCCGCCTGTTGCCCGTCGCGGCGGAGGGTGAGACGCTGGCGTAATTCGACCGCAAGGGGCGGGATGTTCGGCGGGACGCGCGCGGGCAGACTTCCAACCGTCGATCAGCCCCGGCGGTTCGGGGCTGACCTTGGTCAGGGAGCCGTGTCATGAACCAACCGTCGCCTTTTTCCCCCGATGAATCCGCTGAAACCGGCGAAGGCCGGGATGCAGAGCGCTGGGAGGCGGTGCAACGGCGGGACCGCGCCGCGGATGGCCGGTTCGTCTACGCGGTGGCGACCACCGGGGTGTATTGCAAACCCTCCTGCCCCTCGCGCCCGGCCAAGCGGGAAAACGTCACCTTCCACCCGACCAACGCGGCGGCGGCGGCGGCGGGCTTCCGCCCCTGCAAGCGCTGCCGACCGACGGAAAGCGGGGCCGACGACCGCCACGCCGACGGGGTGGCCCAGGCCTGCCGCCGGATCGAACAGGCGGTGCGCGACGGCGATTCCGCCCCGACCTTGGCGGAACTGGCGGCGCTCAGCGGCCTGTCGCCCTTCCATTACCACCGGGTGTTCAAGGCCATCGCCGGGGTGACGCCGAAGGGCTTCGCCAACGCCTGCAAGGCGGCGCTGGCCCGCCAGGGGTTGGCGCAGGGCCGGGCGGTGACGGAAACCATCTATGACGCCGGTTATTCGTCGTCCAGCCGCTTTTACGACGGGGCGACCGAGCGGCTGGGGATGCGCCCGTCGGATTACCGGGCGGGCGGACGCGGGGCGGAAATCCGCTTCGCCATCGCCGCCTGTTCGCTGGGCGACGTGCTGGTCGCGGCCACCGACAAGGGGGTGTGCGCCGTCCAGTTCGGCGACAATCCACAGCGGTTGGCGGAAGCGCTCCAGGATCGTTTCCCCAAAGCGCGGCTGGTCGGCGGCGACGCGCGGTTTGAGGCGACGGTGGCGGCGGTGATCGGCGTCATCGAACGCTCGGCGCAGGTCTGCGATCTGCCGCTGGACGTCCAGGGCACCGCGTTTCAGCACCGGGTGTGGCAGGCGCTGCGCGCCATCCCGGCAGGCTCCACCGCCAGCTACGCCGACGTCGCCCAACAGATCGGCCAGCCCAAGGCCGTCCGCGCCGTCGCGCGGGCCTGCGCCGCCAACCCGACCGCCGTCGTCATCCCCTGCCACCGGGTGGTGCGCACCGACGGCGCGCTGTCCGGCTACGCCTGGGGCGTCGAGCGGAAACGGGCGCTGCTGGACCGCGAAGGGGCGTGACGGTCAGGGAATCGGCGGCAACGCCGCCAGCACGGCGCTGCTGGAAGCGGTCCAGCCGACGATGCCGCCCTGGGCGCGAATCATCGCCAGGGTGGCGGCCTTGAATTCCGGGAAATAGCTGTCGGTCGCGTCCTCCACCAACAAGCATTCATAACCCCGGTCGTTGGCCTCGCGCATCGTGGTTTGCACGCACACCTCCGTGGTGACGCCCGCGAACAGCAGATGGGTGACGCCCAACTCCGTCAGGCGTTCGCGCAGCGGGGTGGCGTGGAAGGCGCCCTTCCCCGGCTTTTCGATCACGATTTCGCCGGGCAGCGGGGCCAGTTCGGGAATGATGGCGGCGCCGGGTTCACCCGACACCAGGATGCGGCCCATCGGCCCGACGTCGCCGATGGTCAAGGTGCCGCGCCCCCGCTCCAGCTTGGACGGCGGGCAGTCGGACAGGTCGGGGCGGTGGGCCTCCTGCGTGTGGATAATCGGCAGCCCACGGGCGCGGAAGGCGTCGAGCAGGGCGCGGGTCGGCGCGATGGACGGGGCGAGGCGGCGGACGTCGTTGCCCAGCGCCGCGCCAAAGCCGCCCGGCTCCAGAAAATCGCGCTGCATGTCGATGACGATCAGCGCCGTCCGGCCAAGCGGGAATTCATAGGCGTAGGGCAGGGCGTCGATGGTCAGCATGGCTGGCGGTCTCCAAGGGAAAGGGGCGGGTCAGTGACCGGCCATGCAGCGCCCGATCACTGTCAGGTCGGCGGCGGCGGGGGTGGTTTCGTGGACGATGACGCCGCGCGACATCACCACCAGCCGGTCGGACAGCTCCAACAGCTCGTCGAGATCCTCGCTGACCAGCAGCACGGCGGTTCCCCGGTTGCGCGCCTCGACGATCTGGGCGTGGATGTCGGCGACCGCCGCGAAATCCAGCCCAAACACCGGGTTGGCGGCGATCAACACATCGACGTCGCGCGACAGCTCCCGCGCCAGAACGGCGCGTTGGACGTTGCCGCCCGACAGGGTGGCGATGGGGGCCTCCGGTCCGGTGGTTTTGACGCGGTAGCGGGCGATCAGGTCGCGCGCCGCCCGGCGCATCGCCGCCAGATCCAGCCACCAGCCGCCGCGCGCCAGCGGCGCCTCGTCAAAGCAACGGAAGGCCATGTTCTCGGCCACGCTCATGCCCGGCACGCAGGCGTTGCGCAGCGGCTCTTCGGGCAGGCAATGGACCTTGTGGCGGCGGATGTCGGCGCGGTCGGCGGCGTAAAGCTCCCCATGCACCCGCAGGCTGCCGCCGGTCGCCGTCCGTTGCCCAGCCAACACCTGCACCAACTCGACCTGTCCGTTCCCCGACACCCCGGCAACGCCGACGATTTCGCGCGCGTGAACCTGCAAATCGACCCCGCGCAGGGCGGGCATCCCGGACTCGTCGTCGGCGCGCAACCCGGCGACGGCGAGCCGAACCTCGTTCGTCGGCGCGCCGTCGCGGGCGGCGGGGGCGGCGATGGCGGATTCGCCGATCATCAGCCGGGCGAGGCTGTCGGGCGTGTGGGCGGCGACTGACCCGGTTCCGGCCAGCTTGCCCCGGCGCAGCACGGTGACGTCGTCGGCGAAGGCCATCACCTCGCGGAATTTGTGGGTGATGATGAGCACGGTCAAACGCCCGGCCAACGCCATGGCGCGGATCAGCCCCAACGTCTCGTCCGCCTCGTCGGGGGTGAGGACGGAGGTCGGCTCGTCCAAAATCAGGATGCGGGCCTTGAGGTAGAGCTGTTTGACGATCTCCGCCTTTTGCTTGTCGCCCGCCGCCAGCGCGGCGACCGGCGCGTCAATGTCGATGCGGAAGGGCATGGTGGCGAGAAAGGCGGCCAGCGCCGCCCGCTCCGCCGCCCAATCAATCACGGCGGGGACCGAGGCGCGCGCCATCACCAGATTTTCCAGCACCGTCATGCGCGGCACCAGGGTGAAATGCTGGTACACCATGCCCAGCCCGTGGGTTTGCGCCGCGCGGGGATCGCCGATCACCACCTCGTGATTGTTGACCAGAACCGCGCCGTCGTCGGGCCGGTAAAAGCCCATGACGCATTTGACCAACGTGCTTTTCCCCGCCCCGTTTTCGCCGAGCAGGGCGTGGACGCTGCCGGGGCGCAGCTTGATCGACACGGAATCCAGCGCGGTGAAGGCGCCGAAGCGCTTGGTCAGGGCGACGGCCTCCAGCGCGGGCGCGGTGATCTCGGCGGGCAGGGGGCGGGTCATCTCGTTCATGGCAGGGCCTCAATGAAAGCCGGGGACGCGCTGACCGAGCCGAACACGCCGCCCTGCATCGTGACCATCTTGACGGCGGCGGCGTGGTTGCCGGGATCGGTCGCGCCGCAGCAATCCTCCAGCAACAGGCACTCGAACCCCCGGTCGTTGGCCTCGCGCATCGTCGTGTGGACGCACACGTCGGTGGTGATGCCGGTCAGAACCAGGTTGCGGACGCCGCGCGTCGTCAGGATCAATTCCAGATCGGTGGCGCAAAAGCTGCCCTTGCCGGGCTTGTCGATGATCGGTTCGCCGGGCAGGGGGGCCAGTTCCGGGATGATCTCCCACCCCGGTTCGCCGCGCACCAGGATGCGCCCGCAAGGCCCCGGATCGCCGATCCCCGCGCCGATCCGTCGCGAACGCCAGCGCTTGTTGGCGGGCAGATCCGACAGGTCGGGGCGGTGCCCCTCGCGCGTGTGGATGATGGTGTAGCCCTTGGCCCGCATGGCGGCCAGCACCGCCTTGATCGGTTCGATCGGCGCGCGGGTCAGCGACAGATCATAGCCCATGGCGTCGACATAGCCGCCGACGCCGCAGAAATCCGTCTGCATGTCGATGACGATCAAGGCCGTGTTTTCGGGCGTCAGCGCGCCGTTATAAGGCCACGGGTAGGGATCGGCGGGGATGAAGCGTTCGACCATGGCGGGCGGTCTCCTGAGGTCTGGTGTCGTGGGAGCCACGGGCGCGGGCGTCACCGCGTGACCGACAGCTCCGCCGGCGCTCCGGCCAGACGGTGACGGGACGAGGAGGTGGCGATCATGATGGCGAGCGTCAGGACGTAGGGCGCGGCGTTGAACAGGTAATAGCCCTGTGTCACCCCGACCGATTGCAGGGCCGGACCCAGCGCGCTGGCCCCGCCGAACAGCAGGGAGGCCCAGACGCACAGCATCGGATCCCAGCGGGCGAAGATCACCAGCGCCACCGCCGTGATGCCCTGGCCGCTCGACAGCCGTTCGTTCCAGCTTCCCGGATAATGCAGGGACAGGAAGGAACCGCCGACCCCGGCCAGAAAACCGCCGCAAGCGGTGGCGAGCAGACGGACCTGATTGATCTTGTAGCCCATGGCGCGGGCGGCCTCGGCGCTTTCGCCGACGATGCGCAGAACCATGCCCCAGCGGGTGTTGCGCAACCCCCACAGCAGCAGCGGGGCCAAGGCCAGCCCGACGAGAAACAGCGCGTTGACCTGAAGGGCGGAACGCACCTGCGCCGATCCGCTCCACCAGCCAAAGGAAATGGCGGGAAGCTGCGGCGCTTGCGGCTGGATGAAGGGCTTGCCCAGGAAAAAGGCCAAGCCGGTGCCCAGCAGCATCAGGGCGATGCCGACGGCGATGTCGTTCACCCGCTCCAGCCCGCAAATCGACGCGTGCAGCGCGCCGAAGGCGGTTCCCGCCAGCCCGGCGGCGAGCACGCCCAGCCACGGGTCGCCGCTGCCGTAGGAGACGGCGTAGGCGGTCATCGCGCCCATCACCAGCGTGCCTTCCAGCCCCAGATTGATCCGGCCGCTTTTTTCGGTCAGGCATTCGCCCAAACTGACGAACAGGAAGGGGGTGGAAATGCGGATCGCCCCGGCCAGCACCGCCAGCGGCACGCCCCACCACCCCAGAGATCCATCATCCATGTCAGGCTTCCTTTGCGGCGGCGGGGAGGATTGGGGCGGGGGCGAACAGGCGGACGCGGCCCTGCATCGCCTCGCTGGCCAGCAGCACGACGAAGATGATGCCCTGGAACACCAGGACGGAGGCGTCGGGCAGGCCAAGCCGCCGTTGCAGCAGCCCGCCGCTGGCCCCGATGCCGCCGAACAGAATGGCGACCGGAATCACCGCCAGCGGGTTTTGCCGGGCGAGAAAGGCGACGAGCACGCCGGTGGAGCCATACCCGGCGACCAGCGCGGCGTTGGCCCGGCCATGCACGGCGGCGACCTCGACCATCCCGGCCAGCCCCGCCGCCGCCCCGGCCAGCGCCGTGGTGACGATCAACAGCCGCCCGACCGGCAGCCCGGCCATGCGGGCGGCGCGCGGGTTGCCGCCAACCATGCGGGCGGCGAAGCCGAACACCGTCCGGCTCATCAACACCCAGGCGGCGACGGCGCAAAGCACGCCCAGAACCAGCCCCCAATGCACGTCCATCCCCGGCAACGGGCCGATTTGATAGGCCTCGGCCAGCGGGGCGGTGGACGGCTTGTTGAGGCTGGCGGGATCCTTCAGCGGCCCCTCGACCATGTGGTTCATCACCGCGATGGCGATGTAGGTCAGCAGCAGGCTGGAGATGGTTTCGTTGACGCCGCGCCGGTGGCGCAGCGCCCCGACCCCGCCGATCAGCGCCGCCCCGGCGGCCATCCCCGCCAGCCCCATCGCCCCCATCACCAGGGCGACCGGCGCGCCGTCCAGCGCCACCCCGGTGGCCGCCGCCGCCAAGCCGCCCAACACCAGCGCCCCTTCGCCGCCGATGATGACCAGCCCGAGTTGGGCGGGCAGGGCGGTGCACAGCGCGGTCAGGATCAATGGCGCCGCCCGCGTCAGCGTGTTCTGCCAGGAGAACCAGGAGCCGAAGGCCCCCCGGTACATCAGTTCATAAACCTCAAGCGGGTTGACGCCGACCAGCGCGACGAAGGCGCCGAACAGCGCCAGAGACGCCAGCAGCGCCGCCCCCGGCACGACCAGCGCGGTCAACAGCGCGGCGAGCGCGTTCATGATGCGGTCCATCGGCGGGACTCCTGTCGGAATGTCCCTCTCCCGTTGCGGGAGAGGGAAGGGGACCGCCGCGCAGCGGTGGGAAGGGTGAGGGGTGAGCGGTCGCGTTGCGTCGTCGATTCTGGCAAACGGCCCTCCCTCCCCACGCTTTCACGGACATCGCCCTTTGCCGAAGCGGGGGGGGCGTCAGGCGAGGCTGCCGACCACGCCCTCGACCAGCCAGTTCATCGATTCCAGGGCGATGTCGGTCTGGCCATGCTCCTTGCCCGCCGCGATCACGCTGTTGCCCTTGTTGTCCTTGATCGGCCCCTTGTAGATGACGAAGCTGCCATCCATGAATGTGGCCTTCACGGAATCCGCGTGCTTGCGGGCCGCGTCCGACACGGCGGCGCCGTAGGGCGAGGTTTTGATGATCCCCTCCTTCAAGCCGCCGCGCACGAGGTTGGGGATCTTGACCCCGCCTTGCGCCATCTTCACGTAATCGGTGTAGACCTTGGCCCAGTTCCACTCGGCGCCGGTCAGATAGCCTTTCGGCGCCAGCGTGGCTTGGCTGGCGTGGTAGCCGGTGCAGAAGACGCCGCGCTTTTCCGCCGTCTCGACGATCACCTTGGGGCTGTCAACGTGGCAGGTGACGACGTCGGCCCCCTGGTCGATCAGGCTGTTGGCGGCCTCTGCCTCCTTCACCGGCATGGACCAGTCGCCGGTGAAGATGACCGCCGTGGTGATCGTCGGATCGACCGAGCGGGCGCCCAGCGTGAAGGAGTTGATGTTGCGCAGCACCTGCGGGATCGGCTTGGCGGCGATGAAACCGAGCTTTTTGGTCTTGCTGGAATAGGCGGCGACGATTCCGGACAGATATTGCGCCTCGTCGATGTAGCCGAAATAGCTGCCGGTGTTGGCCGGATGCTTGCCCGGCGTCCACAGCCCGCCGCAATGCAGAAAGGTCAGGTCGCTGTGCTTCTTGGCCTCTTTCAGCATGTGCGGGTCGAAATAGCCGAAGGAGGTCGGGAACAGCAGCGACGCGCCGTCGAGGTTGATCATGCTTTCCATGGTCTTTTCGACATCGACCGTTTCCGGCACCTTTTCCTCTTCCAGCACCTTGACGCCGGGCATCGCCTTGACGGCGGCGGCCCCTTCAGCGTGGGCCTGGTTGTAGCCGTAATCGTCGCGCGGCCCGACATAGATGAAGCCGATCACCAGATCCTTGGCCAGCGCCGACGTCCACGGCATTCCAGCCCCCAGCGCGCCCAAACCGCCGACGGCGGTCATCGTTTTCAAGACGGAGCGGCGGGAAAAACGCAGCGCGTTGCCCATGGTGAGTGTCCCTTTTTTCAAGTGAAGCTGGCTTGCCGGGGACATCGCAAGCGCTGTGCCAGGAGAATGGATTGTTCCGAGATCGCCAGTTTCCGGGCGGATTGCATTCGAGAGGGGGCGGTTGCGGCGTAAGGACGCGCCGCGATTGCCCAAACCCTGGTCGCTCGCCTGGAAACCGCCCTGATTTTCAGCAAAAACCATGGCCCGCTGTTCGCAGCGTAAGCGCAGAGGGACGGAGATTTTCCATTTAATTCATTGATTCAAAAGAAAAATAAAGAATTTCCCAGAGGCGTCCACCTGCATGCAGTCGTGCATACAATGCAGGCCGCTGCCTTGCGCCGCCGTAAACTCAGTCAGTTTGCCGTCCGTCCAACATAGTCGGCGGACGCGCCGCCCACCGCCGTCACATGGACGCGCATGGCGTGATAGGCGGCTTCGCCATCGGCCAACAGGATGGCGCGCACCACCGCGTCATGCTCCAACCAAGAGCGCGACAGTCGGCCGTCCAGGCGGAACTGGGCGCGGCGGAAGGGGCGCAGCCGCTGGCGGATCGCCTGGGCGGTTTCCGCCATGAAGTCATTGTGCGCCCCGGCGTAGATGGCCGAATGAAAGCGGGTGTTCAGGCTGTCGTAAGCCTCGCGGTCGCCGGATTCGGCGAGGGTTCCCGCCTCCGCGTGCAGGGCGACCAGGGTGGCGCGCTCGGCCTCGGTCATGCGGCGGGCGGCGAAACGGGCGCAAGCCGCCTCGATTTCGCCCATCACCTCGAACATTTCGGTCAGACGTTCCGGGGTGATGGCGGTGACGATGACGCCCTTGTTGGGGCGGACCTGGACCAGCCCGGTGGCGGCCAGCAGCTTGAACGCCTCGCGCACCGGGGTGCGGGAGACGCCAAAGCGGGCGGCCAACTCCGTTTCGTCCAGCCGCACGCCGGGCAGCAGACGCCCGTCGAGGATGTCGTCGGCCAACTGGCGGCGCAGCGTTTCCGCCAGCGTTCCGCGTGATTGGCGGTCGGTCGCTGGCGGGGCCGCGTCGTCGTCGGGGGCCAGATGCGGCCCCTGTGCGGCTCGCAGCATCATCGCGGGTGGTTCCTTGTCCATAAAACGCGCAGGTTCGACCCCCGTGTATACAGGAGCCGCCGCCCGCCAATCCAGAGGGCGAAAAAGCGCAGGAGACGCGCGCGGGGTTGGCGGCTCAGGCGGGTGGGATTTCCCCGCCGACCGGCCCCAGGCTGACATGGGCGGCGACGATGCGCCAGCCCTCCGCCATCCGCACCCAGCTTTGGCTTTGCCAACCAACCCGCCCGGTGGCGGTGCGGCGGTAGGCGCAGAGCGCGGTGGCGAAATTTTCGCCAAAGCTGGTGATGACCACCCGCTCCAACACCCGCGCCAGCCCGGCGACGTCGCGGTCGCGGCGGAAGGCGGCGATGGCGTCAAAGCCATAGGCCGGGCCGTCGGCCCCGAACCGCACCGTGCGGGGATCGCGCCAGAACAGGGCGTCGAGCGTCGCCACGTCGTTGCTCATCAACGCGGCTTCATACGCCTCAAAGGCTTCCGTCACCTCGGCGACCACGTCGGGGCGGTTGACGTCGGGCGGGCGGCTCTCGGCTGGGAAGGTGGTTTTGTCGGTCATGGGGCCGGTCTCCGTCGAATGAGCAAAGAGGGTGCAAGAGATCAAATTGCATGCAACACTGCATACAGATTAAGCGATGGGCTGTCACGCGACGCGGGTTTCGCCGCTTTTTCCGCTGGTCCCGGATTTGCAATCCATTTTTGCCGTGCAAGGCCCATTCCGTTCCGTCCCGCCGGGAGTCTCCCCATGAGCGAACCGTCCCCCGCCTTCGACCCGCTGGCCCATATGGAGGCAATGGCCCCGACCTGCGGTCTGGTCATTGATCCCGCGCATAAGCCGGGGGTGGCGGCCTTCCTGACCTTGGCCCACAGCATGGCCACGGCGTTGCAGACCGCCCCGCTGCCCGACGACGCGCTGGACCCGGCCCCTGTCTTTCGTCCCGGCGTCATCCCTTTGGGTGAAGCGTGAGCGCCGCCCAAGCCGCCCTGGCGGGCGACGCGACGGGCATCGCCGAAGCGGTGCGCGCCGGAACCCTGTCGGCCAGCGCCGTGACCGAGACGGTTTTGGATCGCATCGCCCGGCTCAACCCGCTGCTGAACGCCTTCACCGACGTCACCGCCGACCGGGCGCGGGCGGACGCGGCGGCGCTCGACACCCGCCTTGCCGCTGGGGAGACGGTCGGGCCGTTGGCCGGGATCCCGGTGGCGGTCAAGAATTTGCTGGACGTGCGCGGCCTGCCGACCCGCGCCGGATCAAAAATCAACCGCGAACGTCCGCCCGCCACCTCCGACGCCGTGCTGTTGCAGCGGCTGAGCCGGGCCGGGGCGATTCTGGTTGGCGGGCTGAACATGGGCGAATACGCCTATGACTTCACCGGCGAGAACGCCCATGACGGCGCCTGCCGCAACCCGCATGACCCGGCGCGGATGACCGGCGGTTCGTCGTCGGGCTGCGGGGCGGCGACGGCGGCGGGGTTGGCGCCGCTGTCCTTGGGGTCCGACACCAACGGGTCGATCCGCGTGCCGTCGTCGCTTTGCGGGATTTTTGGGTTGAAGCCGACCTATGGGAGGCTGACCCGCCACGGTTCCTTCCCCTTCTGCGACAGCCTGGACCATCTCGGCCCCTTCGCCCGGTCGGTCCGCGATCTGGCCCTGGTCTATGACCTCTTGCAGGGACCGGCGGAGGGCGACCACGCCTGCGCCGGGCGGGCGGTGGAACCAACCCTCGCGGGCTTGAGCGCCGGGGCCGATGGGCTGCGCGTCGCCGTGGCGGGCGGCTATTTCGCGCGCGGCGGCCTGCCGGAGGCGCACGACGCGGTGACGCGCGCGGCGGCGGCTTTGGGCGTGGACCGTGTGGTCGATCTGCCCAGCGCCGCGCTGGGCCGGGCCGCCGCCTACATCATCACCAACGCCGAAAGCTCGGCCTTTCATCTGGAGCGGCTGCGGACGCGCGCCGATGATTTCGATCCCGACACCCGCGACCGCTTCCTGGCGGGGGCGCTGCTGCCCGCCTCCTGGTACGTCCAGGCCCAGCGGGTGCGGCGCTGGCATCACGAGCAAGTCCTGGCTCTGTTCCAGGAGGTTGACGTGCTGCTCGCCCCGGCCACCCCCTGTTCGGCCCCGCTGGTCGGGCAAAAAACCATGGTGCTGGACGGCGTGGAACTGCCGGTGCGCCCGCACATGGGTCTGTTCACCCAGCCGATTTCTTGCATTGGCCTGCCGGTCTGCGCCGTGCCGATGGCGTTGCCGGGGGCCATGCCCATCGGCGTCCAGGTGATCGCCGCGCCCTGGCGGGAGGATCATTGCCTGCGCGTGGCGGCGGAGTTGGAGCGGCGCGGAGTCGCCCGCGCGCCGCTGGCCGATCCGACGCTGTCTTAACCCACCCCCACTTTCCAAAGCTCAGGAGTTTTCCCCGATGCAACCCATCTTCGGCGACGGCGCGGTTGGCAGCCTCGATTTCGCAGCGCTGGCGGACGGCTATCGCGCCGGGGCCTTCACCCCGACGGCGGTGGCGCACGCGGTGCTGGCGCGGATCGCGGCGGCGGGCGAGGATCATGTCTGGATCAGTCGCGTTCCGGCGGACGCGCTGCTCGCCCGCGCGGCGGAATTGGCGGCGCTGACGGCGGAGGAGCGGGCCGCCCTGCCGCTGTATGGCCTGCCTTTCGCGGTGAAGGACAACATCGACGTCGCTGGCTTGCCGACGACCGCCGCTTGCCCGGAATTCGCCTACAGCCCCGACCGGACGGCGACCGCCGTGCAACGGCTGCTCGACGCCGGGGCGATGCTGATCGGCAAGACCAATCTGGACCAATTCGCCACCGGGCTGGTCGGCGTGCGCTCCCCCTATGGGATCCCGCGCAACGCCATCGACCCGCTGTGCGTGCCGGGCGGGTCAAGCTCCGGCTCGGCGGTGGCGGTGGCGGCGGGGTTGGTCAGCTTCGCGCTGGGCACCGACACGGCGGGGTCGGGCCGGGTGCCCGCCGCCTTCAACAACATCGTCGGGCTGAAGCCGACCAAGGGGCTGGTCAGCGCGGCGGGGGTGGTTCCGGCCTGCCGCTCGCTCGATTGCGTGTCCATTTTCGCGCTGACGGTCGAAGACGCGATGGAGGCTTTGGCGGTGATGGCGGCGCCCGATCCGCTCGACGCCTACAGCCGCGCCGCGCCGCCCGCGCCATCCGCCTTGCGCGCGCCCTTTCGCTTCGGCGTCCCGCAGGACAGCCAACTCCAGTTTTTTGGCAACGCCGAGGCCGAACGGCTCTACCGCGCCGCGCTCGCCCGTTTGACCGCTTTGGGCGGCGTGGCGGTGACGATTGACTTCGCCCCCTTCGCCGAAACCGCCGCTTTGCTCTACAGCGGCCCATGGGTGGCGGAACGGACGGCGGCGGTCGGCGATTTTCTGGCGGCGCACCCAAACTCCGGCGTCCCCGTCACCCGCAGAATCATCGAGGGCGGGCACGCGCGCGACGCGGTGGAGACCTTCCGCGCCTTCCACCGTCTGGAAGAGCTGCGCCGCGACATCGCGCCGGTGTGGGATAGCATCGACGTCCTGGCTGTGCCGACCACCGGCACCATTTATACAGTGGAAGAGTTGCTGGCCGATCCGGTGGCGCTCAACACCAACCTCGGCGGCTACACCAACTTCACCAATCTTCTTGATCTGTGCGGCATCGCCGTGCCTTCGGGTTTTCAGGCCGATGGTCGGTCGGCGGGCATCACCCTGATCGCCCCGGCTTTCCGGGAAACCGCCGTCGCGGCAGTCGCGGCGGCGGCCCACCGCGCCGCCGGTGTGGCGTTGGGGGCCACAGGCGTCACCGTGCCGCCGCCGCGCGCCATCACGTATGGGGCGGATCGGCTGATTCCCCTGCTGGTGCTGGGCGCGCATCTGTCCGGGCAACCGCTGAACCACCAACTGACCAGCGTGGGCGGGCGGTTGGTCGCCACGGCGCAGACCGCGCCCCGCTACCGCCTTTATGCGTTGCCCGGCCAACCCGCCCGCCCTGGCATGCTGCGGGTCGCCGATGGCGGCCTAGCCATTGAAGGGGAGATTTGGGAGCTGACGCCGGAAGCCTATGGCCGCTTCGTCGCCGCCATTCCGGCGCCGTTGGGCGTCGGCGCGGTGGAACTGACCGATGGGCGGCGGGTCAGCGGTTTCCTGTGCGAGGCCGAAGCCATCACCGGCGCGCCGGACATCTCCCATTTCGGCGGCTGGCGGGCCTATCGGGCGAGCCTCTGAACCGGCCTCCCGAAAAAAATGCGTTATGACCGAAAAAAGCAGTTGCGTGGTCGGGTTGGTCCGCCTATAAAGCGCCTCCCGACGCGAACAGCGCCGACGCGGTCCGAACGGAGCGCGGCGAGCGAGGTGGACGCGGCGGGGTGCCAGACAAACCGGCCAATGCGGCTCGGTCCTCTTCGGAGGGTTCGAGCGCGGCGTCTGTTTTGATCGTGGCGGGATTTTTGACAAGTGCATACCGTGTTGTGAGAAGGGATGCGCAGGCGGCGGTGCGGATTGCACCGTTTGACGTTGGGTTTTGATCTTGTTTGGGATCGGCACATCAACGGACGTCTGTAGGCATCCAAAGTTGAAGCAAGTTAACTGTAACAGGTTTTCTAACGCTTGGGTTTGGACGTTTTCGGACGATCCGTCTCAGTCGGTTTCCGGTTCGCTGGAGGTCGATTTGAACCTGAGAGTTTGATCCTGGCTCAGAACGAACGCTGGCGGCATGCCTAACACATGCAAGTCGAACGAAGGCTTCGGCCTTAGTGGCGCACGGGTGAGTAACACGTGGGAATCTGCCTTTCGGTTCGGAATAACGTTTGGAAACGAACGCTAACACCGGATACGCCCTTTGGGGGAAAGTTTACGCCGAGAGAGGAGCCCGCGTCCGATTAGGTAGTTGGTGAGGTAACGGCTCACCAAGCCGACGATCGGTAGCTGGTCTGAGAGGATGATCAGCCACACTGGGACTGAGACACGGCCCAGACTCCTACGGGAGGCAGCAGTGGGGAATATTGGACAATGGGCGCAAGCCTGATCCAGCAATGCCGCGTGAGTGATGAAGGCCTTAGGGTTGTAAAGCTCTTTCGCACGTGACGATAATGACGGTAACGTGAGAAGAAGCCCCGGCTAACTTCGTGCCAGCAGCCGCG
>NZ_QYUL01000001.1:265000-2450500 GCF_003590795.1 Azospirillum cavernae | reverse complement strand
GAGTTGGGACAGTCGCTCAATCGGCTGAAAGCCGCCGCCCAAGGCGTTGGGGCCACGATTGAGGCGTCTTACGCTGACCGATTTGGCGGCATCATCGACAAAACCGCCGATTGGGCGGCGGCCAACAAGCCGTTGGCGGCGGATTGGCCGAGGTCGGCGTCGCTTTGGGGGTGGTGGCCGTGTGGCGCGGTTTCACCCGGTGCTGGGCCTGATCGCGGGGATCGTCCAGGGGGCGGCCCTGATCTACGAACATTGGAACGGGATCGGCGATTTCGTCCGTGGCGAGCTGGACAAGATCAGCAAAGCCGAGCCGTTCCGGTTTGGCGTCCGTGAACAGACGACCGAAGAAAAGAAGCAGCGGGAAGATTCCGGCTGGCCGAGCTGGCTGCCACATTTCAGCCTGAAATCGGCCACGCCGGAGGAAAAACCCGCCATCGCCGCGCCCCCAGGCCAGCCACCGGAGAAATCCTGGTGGCGGAGCCTGTTCGTCACCCCCGCCAACGCCGCCGTGCCTCCCGCCGCCGCGCCGTCGGCGCCCGCCGTCGCCGCGCCGCAATCCACAGCCGCCGCTCTGCCGACGGCTGTCCCGCCCGTGACGGTCGGCGCGGACGCCAAGGCGATCACCCTCGATCCGACGGCGGTGGAGGCGTTGACCCGCGTCGCCATCGCCGAGGCGGGAAACCAGGGGGCTGTGGGGTTGGAAGGGGTGGTGCGGACGGTCCTGAACCGATCGGCCCATCCAGCGTGGGGCGGGTCCATCCCCGACCTGGTCAACCAGCGCGGTCAGTTCGAGCCGGTGATGCGGGCGGGTGGCGACTGGCGGAACCTGCCATCGGGATCCGGAGCGCAACGGGCGACGGTGCAAGGCATCCTGGACGGGATCGCCAGCGGGCGGCGGACCGACCCGACCGGCGGCGCCACCTATTTCCTCAACCGCGACATTTCCGAGCGGCGCGGCACTGATTTCGGTCGGGGCCGGGACGATCTGCGGTCGGCGGAAATCGGCGACCACAGCTTCTACAAGCCCGGCGTGTTCGGGGAAAAGCCAACGCCGGTGCCGAATTATTCGGTGTTGCTGTCGGACCTCGCCAAGGCGCAGGCGGAACAAGCGCGGGCGGCCACCGCCAATCCGGGGCAACCCGGCCAACAGGGCCGCAACAGGGGCAACCGATCCAGGTTGACGTGCGCTTCTCCGGCGCTGTGCCGCCGGGAACGACGGCGTCGGTGCAGGGCCAGCCGGACAGCATCTTCGCGCCAACACGCGTCAATTACTCCACTCCCGACTTTGCGAGGCCGTGATGCCCAACCGCAACGCCTATCAGGCCCTTGGCGGCGCGCTGGATCGCGTCACCAACGCCGCTGGTCGCTTGGGCGTCGATCTGGCCGGGTTCGACGGCGGCGCCGGGCCGTGGCACACCCGCCTTCAGACCGCGTCGTTTCGGGGCGTGCCCTTCGGCGTCATCGGATCGGCCTCGGAGTTTGGCCGCCGCGTCGCCGTCCATGAATACCCCTACCGGGATTCGGTGTGGGTGGAGGATTTGGGGCGCGGGCCGCGCCGCATCAGCCTGATCGGATTCCTGGTCGAGGGGTCGGTCCAGTATGGCGGGGGCGACGTGCTGGCCCAGCGCGACCGGCTGGTGCGGGCGTGCGAGACGGCGGGCGAGGCCGAGTTGGTTCATCCGACCTTGGGTCGGAAATCGGTCGCTCTGCTGCGCTTTCACGTCGTTGAGCGCCGCCGCGAAGGCCGGGTGTTCGAAATCACGCTGGATTGCGTCGAGGCGGGAAAGCTCCAGTTTCCCGAGGGCGGCGCGACCAGCGTCGGCCAGATCGAGGCGGCGGCGGACGCCGTCGGAGCCGCCGCCGTTCTGGATTTCGTCCAAACGGTGGGCGGGTTGCTCAAGCAGGGATCGGCCATCTTGCGGCAGATCGTCAGCGCGGTCGGCGTCTATGTCCGGGCGGTCTTTCGCCTGATCGACGACGCGACGAACCTCTACAACGCCGTGCGCGACCTGCCCGGAGCGTTCGGTCGCTTCATCGGCGGCACAAAGGTCCAGGGTCGGCGGCGTGGCGCGACGACGGCTTTCCCCGCCACTCTCCCCGCCCTGAAGGCCGCCACGGCGGCGCGGCGGGCGACGGTGGCGCAGGCGGGCGCGGACGCGATGGCGCAGGCGAACGCGTTGACGGCGGCGAGCCTGCCAACCGCCGCCGCGAGCGTCGCCGCGCTGGTGTCCGCCGCCGCCCGCGCCACCCCCAACGCGACGGACGCGCTGCGCCTGCTGACGCCGCTGGCCAGTTTTTCGCCGGTCTCCCCCGTCAGTTCAGGGACCGTCGGTTCAGGGGCGCCCCTTCGGGCCGTCGCCGTCGCCGACCCCGGCGGCCACGGCCACGGCCACGCTGGTGCGGCGCGCCGCCTTGGCGGAGGTGGCGCGGGCCGCCGCGCGGTATGAGCCGCCATCGCACGACCAGGCGGTTGAGACGCGCAGCCGGGTGGTGGAGCTGATCGACGCCGAAATGACGCGGGCGGGCGACGCCGGGCAGGACCAGACCTACCAGGCGCTGCGCGCCCTGCGCACCGCCGTCTCGGTTGATTTGACCGAGCGCGGAGCCAGCCTCACGCGCCGCGTGGTCGTGTCCACAGCCCGCCCGCAACCCGCTTTGGTGTTGGCGCAGCGGCTCTACCAGGACCCTGCGCGCAGCGACGAGCTGGTCGAGCAATCCGGCGCGATCCACCCGGCCTTTCTGCCGGTCTCCTTCAACGCCTTGGCGGAGTGATGATGATCGACGACCTGACCCTGGTGATTGGCGGCGCCGCCGGGCGCAAGCTCTCCGGCTGGCAGCAGCTGCGGGTGACGCGCGGCGTCGAACGCTTGCCGTCCGACTTCGACATCACCTTCACCGAGCGCTTTCCGGGCGAGGTGGCGAGCGTCGTCGTCAAGGAGGGCGATGAATGCCAGGTGCTGCTCGGCTCCGATCTGGTGCTGACCGGCTATGTGGACCGCTTCATCCCAGCCATTGACCGCCAGTCGCACAGCCTGCGGGTGACGGGGCGCGGGAAATGCCAGGATTTGGTCGATTGTTCGGCGGAATGGCCCAGCAACCAGATCAGCAGCGCCGACGTGTTGAGCATCGCCGCGAAGCTGGCCCAGCCCTATGGCGTCACGGTCAGCGCCTTGACCGACGTCGGTCCGCCGATCCCGCAGATCAATCTCATGTGGGGCGAGACGCCCTTCGCGGTGATCGAGCGGATCGCCCGGTTTCGCGCTCTGCTGGCTTACGACGGGCCGGACGGCAACCTCGTCCTGTCGCGCGTCGGAACGGTCGAGCACGCCAGCGGTTTCGCCCAGGGCGCGAATGTCGAGAGTGCCGTCGCCCTGTTCTCGATGGATCAGCGCTTTTCAGAATACGTCGTGCGCTCCCTCTCCATGGCGCCCTTGGGCGAGGCTGGTCCTGACGGCGACATCCGGGCCATCGTGCGCGACGCCGGGGTGACGCGCCACCGCAAGCGCTTCATCATCGCCGAATCCGGGATCGTGGCGCTGGGGCTGTCGGAGCAGCGGGGCCGCTGGGAAATGGCCCGGCGCGCGGGGCGCTCCTTCCAGGTGCGGTTGACTGTGGACAGCTGGCGCGACGCGGCGGGCGAGCTGTGGACGCCGAACCGGCTGGCGCGGGTCACGCTGCCCAGCCTGCACCTGGACGCAACATGGATCATCGCCGAGGTGACGTATCAGCGCGGCCCGTCCGGCACCTCGGCCAGCCTGGTGCTGATGCCGCCATCCGCCTTCGAGCTGGCCCCGACCGTGCTGGTCCCTATCCTGTCAGACGTCACGCCGGGGGCGCGGCCATGAGCGATCCGGGACTGATCGAGCGCCTTTACACCCGCGCGCTGCTGGCGATTGGCCGGGGCCGGATCACCGCCGTCACCGATGGCGGCGCGGTGCAGACGATGCAGGTCCGCTTGGGCGTCGATGAGCTGCGCGACAACACCCCGCGCCTCATCGAATACGGCCTCTCGTCGGTCCCGCCGATCGGCAGCGACGTCGTGCTGCTGTTCGTCGGCGGCGACCGCTCAATGGGCGTGGTGGTGGCCAGCGGCAATCAGGGCGCTCGGCCAAAGGGGCTGGCCGGTGGAGAGGTCTGCCTCTACGACGACCTCGGCCAATCGGTCCATTTGACCCGCAACGGCATCGTCGTCAAGGGCGCGGGGCTGCCGATCACGATTGAGGACACCCCCAGCCTGACGATCAAGGCAAGCGCGAAAGTCCGCATCGAGGCGCCGCTGCTGGAGGTGACGGGCGACATCATTGACCAGGTCGGCGGCGGCGGGCGCAGCATGGCCAGCATGCGGGCCATTTATAACGAGCACACGCACAACGGCGTGCAGCCGGGCGGGGCCAGCACGGCCATCCCCAACCAACAGGAATAGCCATGGCCGACATCCTGGTGTCCTGGATCGCCAACGACGCGCGGGGCGATTGGTCCCTGGTCTCTGGCGATCTGGACACGGGCGACGATCTGGCCACCGCCATCCTTCTCAGCCTGTTCACCGACCGCTCGGCGACCGCCTCCGACAGCCCGCCCGATGGCTCGGGCGACCGGCGCGGGTGGTGGGGGGATCGCGAGATCGGCTCGCGGCTGTGGCTGCTCGACCGCGCCAAGCAGACGGAAGAGACCCGGCGGCGCGCCGCCGATTACGTCGCCGAGGCGCTGCAATGGCTGATCGACGACGGCGTGGTCGCGCGCTTCACGATCCGCGTGGAATGGGCGCGCCGCTCGACCTTGGGCGTCTGGGTGATCGCCCACCGCAGCGACGGCCAATCGACCAGCTTTAACTTTGATTGGGCTTGGCAAGGAGTCGCCTGATGCCGTTTTCGCGTCCAACCCTCACCGACATCCGCCAGCAGGTGGCGCAGGACGTCGCCTCGGCGGTCGATGGTGGGGCCAACCTGTTGCGGCGGTCGGTGCTTGGGGTGCTGGGGGCGGCTCAAGCCGGGCTGGCGCATCTGCATTACGGCTATCTGGACTGGATCGCCAAGCAGGCCGTCCCCTTCACCTGCACCGACGAGGCCCTGGAGGGCTGGGCGGCCCTGAAGGGCGTCACCCGCAAGCCCGCCGCCGCCGCGACCGGAATCGTGACCTTCGCCGGGGCCGTCGGCGCCGTGATCCCGAGCGGAACGGCCATCGCCCGCGCCGCCGATGGCCGGGCGTTCACCAGCACCCAGACGGTTGCCGTTGGGGTTGCTGGAACGGCGAGCGTCCCGGTCCGCGCCGACGAGCCGGGGGCGGGCGGCAACACCGACGCGGGCGCGGCCTTCGCCTTGTCGCAAGCGGTTTCCGGCGTGCCGTCGTCGGGCACGAGCGGCGCGCTGATCGGCGGGGCGGATGTCGAGGCGGACGAGGAGCTGCGCACCCGCATGCTGACCGCCTACCAGATCACGGCGATGGGCGGCGCGCATGACGATTTCGTCAGCTGGGCGCTCGCCGTCCCCGGCGTGACGCGGTCCTGGTGCGTCCGCAACGGCGCGGGGCTGGGCACCGTCGTGCTGTTTGTGATGTTCGACGACGCGCAGGCCGCGCATGGTGGTTTTCCGCAAGGGTCGGACGGCGTGGCGAGCGCCGAAACTCGCGCGCAACCGGCCACCGGCGACCAGCTGACCGTCGCCAACGCGCTCTGGCCGCTCCAGCCGGTGACGGCGCTGGTCTATGTCGTCGCGCCGATCCCGTCGCCGCTGGTGCTGACCATCGCTGGAATCCCCCTGTCCTCGCAGGCGGCGGCGCGCGACGCCCTGATCGAACGCCTGCGCGAAGACGCCACGCCCGGCGGGACGGTGAAAATCAACCGCCTGTGGGAAGCGGTGCAGGTGGCGCTGGGCGATTCCAGCTTCGACATCAACGCGCCGCTGGACGACGTCTCAGCGCCGCCCGGCCACATGCTGACGCTGGGCGTCATCACCTTCGTTTGAGGTCGCCATGCCGCCACGTTACAGCCGCGCCGACTTTCGCGCGGCCTTGCAAGCCCTGCTGCCGACCGGGCGAATTTGGCCGCGTGAGGAAGGCACGACGCAGGCCCAGGTGCTCGACGGGCTGGCGGCGGTCTACGAACGACAGAGCGCGGACGCGGCGGCGCTGCTGAGCGACGCCTTTCCGGCGGGCGCGCACCAGCTGCTGCCGGATTGGGAAGCCACGCTCGCGGTCAGCGGCCAGACCACGTTGCAGCAGCGCCGCGCGGCGGTGGTGGCGCAGTTGATCGGCGTGGGCGGCCAAAGCATCCCCTACCTGACCGCCTACGCCAAGGCGCTGGGCTTCGACGTCACCATCACCCAATACGGCCCGGCGCGCGCCGGTGGCGCTCAAGCCGGGAGTCCCTGCTGCGGCGACGCTTGGTCCTTTGTCTGGTCCATCGGCCTGGTCCAATGGACATCCACGCACGCGCGCGCTGGTCAATCGGCGGCGGGCGAATCGCTCGCCGCGTGGGGCGAGGCGGCTTTCGAGACAGCCCTGCGCCGGGTTGCTGCGGCGCACACGCTGGTGCGCTTTTCCTACACCTCGCCAGACGCCGCGCCGTGGGATGACGGCCTGATCGGCTGGGATCATGGGTTCACCATTTGGGAGACATGACGTGACCAGCTCTGTAGACCCCAGCCTCTTCCGCACCGCACCCCGCCTGAGCGCTCTGCGTCAGACGCTGGAGATCATCCGCACCGAGTTGAACGCCCTGTTCAGCCGGAGCGCGGTGACGCCCACCGGGGCGTTGGAGGTCTT
Organism: Azospirillum cavernae; assembly: GCF_003590795.1. Lineage (GTDB taxonomy): Bacteria > Pseudomonadota > Alphaproteobacteria > Azospirillales > Azospirillaceae > Azospirillum > Azospirillum cavernae. Next base: position 2,443,741 of record NZ_QYUL01000001.1, on the reverse strand, counting down.
TGCGGGGGATGTGACGCCGCCGGATCGCCTGGCCTGCGATGGTCGCGCGGTGTCCCGCCAGACCTACCTCGACCTCTTCGGCGTGATCGGAACGCGCTGGGGCGCCGGTGACGGGGCGACCACCTTCAACCTGCCTAACATCCCGCCCCGATATCGCTTTGCTGCGGGAGGCAGCCAGACGACGCCGCAGCCGGTTCTGGTGACGCGGCAGGCGACGGATTCCCAGGGGAATCCCCTCGTGGTGGACGGCAGCCCGGTGATGGAGACCGTCACCGTCGTGATCGATCTGCCGCTGGCCAAAACCGTAACCACAATCAAGGTGTGAGAATGGACGCCATCGATCATCCGACCGCCGCGACCTCCTCGGGGCGGTCGCTCTTTACGGAGGGCAGCCCCGCCACCGGCCTTCCCGCCACCGTCATCACCGCCGACTGGCTCAACGGCGTCCAGAATGAGATGCTGACGGTGATCCAAACCGCAGGCCTCACGCCAGCGGGCGGCGACCATACCCAGCTGCTCCAGGCCATCCGAACGATTTCATCGACGGCGCAGGTGCGGCAACCCATCAACCTGGGTCCGGCGGCGGGCGCGATCGGCGTCAGCGGCACGCCGACGCTGTCGGCGTCGCCCTATTATTCGCTCTACGGGGTCGCTCAGGGGCAAGCGCGGTTTGAGATCGCCACAAGTCCCAGCTTTGCCACCATCCTGCACAGCGGCACGGTGGGGGCCGTGGCCTCTTACGCCGTCCCCGACTTGGTTTTGGCGACGACCGGCGTCTATTGGTGGCGGGCTGCTTACGCTGACGTCGAGGGGCATTGGTCGGCCCCCAGCACGCCGACGGCCTTCACCTGCGCGGCGATCTTTTCCTTTGTCGCCCGACCGACAAACCTGACGCCCGCCAACGGGTCGGCTGGGGCCGCGCTCCAGCCGACCCTGACCAGCTCGCCGTTTTCGGTTGTCGCCGGAGCGGACGCGCACGCGGCGTCACGCTGGCGGGTCTCGACGGTGCCCAGCTTCGACACGGTCGTCTACGACAGCGGGATCAGCGCCGGGGCCTTGACCTCCGTCACATTGCCATCGACCGCCGCTCTCACGCCGCTGACCGTCTATTATTTCCAGTGTCAACATCAAGGCGCCACGCTGGGCTGGTCCGATTGGTCCGCGCCGACGGCCTTCACCGCAGGCGCTGGAGCGGGCGAATGGATCTTTTCCACGCCTGGCACGACCACATTCACGGTGCCGGTGGGCGTCACGCTGCTGACCCAGGTGACGGTGGTGGGCGGCGGCGGTGGCGGCGGTTACGACACCAGCCAGTACGATTCATCCGAGGGCGGACCCGCCGGAAACGGCGGCGTGTCGATCAAGTACAATCTTCCTGTGACCCCAGGCCAGGTTTTCACCATCGTCGTTCCGGCGGGCGGATCACTTGGGCAGCCCGGCGGGTCCGCGTCCTTCGGAACGCTGTTGTCGGCGACCGGCGGGGCGGCAGGACCGAACGATCTCAACCAGCGTGGCGCGGACGGCACAGGAATCGGCGGTGACTACAACCCCGAATATCGGTCTCAATTCGCGACCTTCGGTGGGGTCAGTTACGGCGGGGGCGGCAGCGGCGGATCTCTGGCCTTCACCGGCGGGGCCGGAACGCCCGGTCGCGTCGGGGCGGTTTATATCAAGTGGGGTGGATGATGTGGGCACGCATTGACGTCGGCCTTTGCGCCGAGTTTGCAACCGACGATCCGACCGGCCTGTATCACCCATCGATTCTGTGGGTGCGGGTTCCTGACGCGTTGTCGGTCTGGGCCACGCACGATTATGTGTGCGTTGACGGCGCTGTCCAGCCGCCGACGCTCGACCACCTGCTCGCCCAGCTGCGTGCGGCTGTCGTCGAGCGTCGCAAGACCGAGCGCGACCGTGGCGTTCTGATTGGCGGCCAACGCTGGCGCAGCGACAAGGCCAGTTGCGACGACGTGTCCACCGCTCTGACCCTGGCCAATCAGGTCGAGCTGGCCGGTGGCGGCTTCGAGACGGTCTGGAAAACGGCGGACGGCTTCGCCCGCGTCGGCAAGGCCGCCCTGGCCGCCGCCGGGCTGGCCATCGGGGTTTTCGTGCAGGCCTGCTTCGCCCGCGAGGAGGAGTTGAGCGCCGCCATCGATGCGGCGACAACGATGGATGACGCGCTGACGGCTTACGCCGCCGGGATTGATCTGGGTTGGCCCGGCGGCTGAACCCAACCGCGACAACAGTCCAGTTTTCTTGGCCGCCCGGCATCCGCCCGGCGGCTTTTTTCATGCCTGAAAGGCCCATCATGACCCGCAACATTTTCGCGGCGCTTGCTGCCCTGTGCCTGCTTGTCGCCGCATGCACCACGACGCCAACCGGGCAGTCGGTCCCGGACATCCAGACCATCCGCGTCGGGCTGGAAGCTGCGCGCGTCACCGCGACTGTATTCCGTGATCGGCTTCCAGCAAAATCGTTGCCGCTGATCGACGCCGCGTTCGTCGTCGCCGGTGATGCGATTGACGGTGCTGCCAAGGCTCAAGCCGTCGGGGATGGTGTCACCCTGGCTGCGTCGTTGGCGGCGGCCCGTGGCGCGCTCGATCAGGTTGAGGTGCTCTTGGCTCCGGCCAAGGGGAACTGACGCGCTCGCTGACCAGACGGTCGATATTCCCAACTTCCTCGCCCGCGCCATTCGGTCGCGGGCTTTTTCATGACCAAAAACCCGAAAGGAACCATCATGGACATCGAAACCCTGCTCGCCACGCTGCTTGGCGATCACCCCAGCATCGTTGCCACGCTGGCCATGGCGGTGGCTGCCGCGTCCATCCTCGACGCTCTGTTGCCCCAACCCGCCCCGAACTCTCCCTGGCTCCCGGCGCGCAAGTTGCTGTCGGCAGTCGCCGCCAATGTCCGGCACGCTAGCAACGCCGGACAGCCGCCATTAGCCGGATCGCTTGCCAAGGTCGCGCGGGCCGTGATCGCTGGGCAGGGTGTGCGGCCCGAACCTGAAGCCGAACCGACACATGGTGAGGTGATTTGTCAAATCGCCGCAGAACTCAACCCGGCGGACCCGGTCGCCTATGCCGCTGGGATGGCGCGGATTGCGGATGTGGCGCGGAAGGCGGTCGGCTAAGCCTGATTGTCCAGTCCGGCCGCAAAAGCAGCCGATTTGCCTAGCCGGGCAAGCCCGCGCTGGTTCAGCAGCGCTACGGTCATGTCCATCATGGTAGCGATCTGCTTCATCACCGTGATGGGCTTGCTGTTTGGGGTGCTGGTACACCCATAGATATTTCAAAGGTGGGAATTCATTAATCGTTTCAAATTTATTTTGACTGTGATTATCCTAACAAGAATCACCTCTATGAAGAAAAACAATTTTTGAGGATGGGGTATGTTGCAACTGCCTATCGCCCGCCACATCGGCAATATGATGATCGAGCTTGAGCCGTATCTCTGGGGAGCGTTGGAGGACATAGCCCTGCGTGAGCAGCTCGACATCGACGGCTTGTGCGCATCGGTCCTGGATCGCCTGGAAGAACGTCAACGACGATATGGCGATGTCACCGATACATCCGCCGCTTTGGTGTCGGCGCTAAGGGTGTTGCCCGCATCCTACTATCGGCATGCGGCGATGATGGATGGCAACCCGAGTTCTGCGATTGTGGAACCCGACTTTACGACAGCTGACCCCCTGAGTGAAGTCCTTCACATACTGTCTGGGGTTGCTTCTGGCAAATCTGCATAAACCCGCATGCAGCCTCCGGAGTCTCCCGTGATTTGTCGCAACCTGAAGATTAACGGTCGCCGCACCAGCCTGCGGATGGAGCAGGACATGTGGGATGCTCTGAATCATGTTGCTGCGCTTCAGGGCGTCGCGCCCGCAGCGCTCGTTTCGGAGGTTGACCTGCAACGAGGCGAGGCGTCGACAACCGGCGCGCTGCGCGTTTACCTGCTGCGATATTACCGCGAGGCGCTGTGCAGGGTGATGGAGATGGAAGAGGTTCGCGACGAATTTCCGCGTCTCGCGCCAGCTCCCGATTACGTCACGGTCCAGTAGGCGGTTCGATGGCACAGGACATGCCAACCCCCATCTCCATCGTCCGCATCGTCAGGGAGGCTGCGAGCCTGCTGGCTCTGCTGGGTACGCTCTATATTTGGCGCGCATGGTCGAAGCTGCGTCAGCCGAACCAGAATGACCGATCATGAACCGGGGTATTGTCCGATTTTGCGCCGCTTCTGCGATGGTGATTGCGATGTTCCTGGCAGGCAGTGCGCTTGCCAGAAACGCCATCCTCTCCGACGACGAGATTCGCCAACAGATCATCGCCGATTCGATCCGATCCTACCCCGGCAATTGCGCTTGCCCCTACAGCACAATGCGCAACGGTCGGCGGTGTGGTGGTCGGAGCGCCTACAGAAAGCCGGGTGGTCGGGCACCGATCTGCTACGCGAACGACGTGACCGATGCCATGGTGGCGAGATGGAAGCAGGGGCGATGACGCCTCCGTTTCAGCCGAAGGGGTTCTGGACCTCGTCTGGTTTCTTCGGCAACTCGATCTGATCCGGCAGCCCCTTATCCGCCTCAAGCGCCTTGATGACACCATCGACCAGGACCTTCAACTCGCGCGCCAGGACCAGCCCCGCCTTGTCGCGGGTCAGATCGATGTTGCCGTAAACCGCGATCTTATCGACCCCGTTCTCGATGGTGAGACCGCCGATCCCGATGCTGTCCGCATCATTTGCGAAGGGCTTGATGGTGGGCATGTGGTTGGGCCTCGTCAGCGCAGGAGTTGTTTCAGGTAATCCAAAACAGATTTTTCCGGGATGGGTTCGGGCGCCTTCTTGGCCCCCTTCCCATGTGGTCTGGGTTGCGGCAGGTCGAGCACCGCCGCCTTGACTGCTGTCGGCAGGGTAGGGAACGGATCGACTCCGGCGACCTGCACGAGGTCGGCGATGGACACCCGCTGGTACTGGTCGCCCTCAGCGTTGGCCACGAGGTAGGCGGCGGCCTGCCGGTTCTTCGGATCGTAGACCGCCTTGAACAGGTGAGTCGGCACCAGCACCCGCCCCCCGATCCGTTTCAGGTTCTGCCCCTGGAAGATAGATCCGGTGACGACGTAGACCTCGCCATTCCGCCGGGTCAGGTCACGCACCGCTGATTCGATGCCCTCCCAGAGGTTCCGGTTGTTGGCGGGGTTCTGCGGAACCATGTTCGCCAGACTGAAGCTCTCGTTCTGGGACACCGGGTCCGGCATGTCGCCGCTGGGCGCCATGTGCCCACGGTCATAGCCGGAGCGAGCGTAGTCGGCCAGTTCGGCGCGTTCGTCCGGCGGCAGCCTCTGTTCGGAGTGAAACGTGTTTTTCCGTTCCAGCCCTTTTTGCCGATCCAGCCGCTCGCGCGTCAGGTGTTCTGCTGACCATAGCCCGGTGCGGGTCACGCCGGAGTGCAGCAGGCCATAGCCGACGTTGCAGAGTTCTTGGGTCTTGGCGGAAAGCTTTTCGTTGACCAGTTTCGGCGGCGCGCCATCGGCGAAATGTTGCGGACAAGCGGTGTCGGCAGCCTGCGCCGTTACGGTCATGAGCACGAGCGTCGCAGCAACGCCTATTGTCCTGAGCAACATCCGCGACTCCATTACAGCGAACCAAATCCGTGAAGCACCGTAGCTGCTCGCTCTGGACAAGACCATCCTCCTGTACGACTCACGCGCTTGATGCCCGCCAAGCCCCGGACGTGACCACCGCCGCAGCGGCCAGGGTGATGACCGACCCGGCCAGCACCAGGCCGGACGGCACCTCGCTGAACAGCAGGTAGCCGAGCGCGGCGCCGGCTGGCACCGTCAGAAAGTCGAAGGGCGCCAGGAATCCCACAGGGGCCAGGGCGAAGGCGCGCGCTGCGGTCAACTGCGCCACCACGGCGCACAGCCCAAGCACGACCAACACCGGCCAGTCGGCGACCGGCGGCGACACCCACACCGGCACCGCCACAGGCAGAGTCGCGGCCACCGACACGGCGGTGTAGATCAGCACGATCAGTTCAGCCGAGTTCGTGGCCGTCAGTCGGCGGACCGCCGTCTGCGATCCCGCCGAAGCGACCGACGCGACCAAGGCGGCGATGACGCCCCACCGCTGTTCCGGCAGCGCAAGCGCCGACCAGAGGGGCAGGGCAGCGCCAACGAACCCGATCACGACCGCGATCCACACCGCCGTGCCGGAGCGCTCGCCCAGCATGAGCCGCGCGGTGATTGGTAGCAGCAGGACGCGGGTAAAAAAGATCAGGCTGGCGAGCGCGAGCGGAATGGCGGTGAAGGCGTACATCAAGCTGTAGAGGGCGATGACGCCCAGCCCGCAGCGAATCGCATACCCCCGAGGATCGCGCGCCTTGCCCAGATCCGACACGAACCGCCACACCCCGATCAGCAGCAGGACACCGAAGGCCGCCCGAAAGAAGGCCAGCTCGGCGGTTGGCAGCTTCTGGCCGAGGAACTTTGCGGCGGCGGAAGACGCGGCAAAGGCGGCGGCCGATCCGACAGCCCAGAGCGCAGCCTTGAGGAGAGGGGCGGGAGTGGTCATTTCGCTCCGAGTCGCGCAAATTTTGACGCATCACCCCATATCAACCTGCGGAAAAATACGCAACCCAACGGGCTGTCACAAAATTTGACACTCGTTACAGAGGTGAAACTCTTAGTGTTTTTCAAGTTGAGCGCGCCTCGGCCGCTAGTATGCGGCAACTATAATAAGCAAAGTGACACACATAAATTTTGCACGAACCATCAGTTATGGCGGAATTTTTAAGGTAATTCACCTAAAAAATATCGGATTAAGAAAGATATAAATGAAATAATTACTCTTTGACTGGCGGATAATATCTTATGAAAATACAAGAATATGCACATAGATTCCAGTAATTATTGCAACAGTTGTTTTTATTTATTGTCACTGGCCCGCTCGGCTATGCGAAATATATCGTCGGTATGGAAATTTCCATATTCAGAGCAAAAATGACCTGCTAGCGTAACGGGAAGTTCAACCTGTGGCGCTTTCCCCATGACGCTGCTTTCGGCCTTACCTCCTCTGCCACCTCACGCTGTCGACTTGATCCAGGCGACCGACAAAGCTGGCGGCGCGATTATCGTATTCGACCGGGAAGACCACATCATCGGCGCGAACCACGAACAGCGCCGAATCATGCCGTGCAGCGCATATGGCCCGAGGGACACCTATAGATCACTTTTCTGGAGCCTGTATCGATCTGGATTGACGGGGAACAAAGGGGCGAAGGCCGACCCTGCGACGTGGCTTGCCAATACCGTCGCCGCGCGCCACAGCAGCCCGAACTTAGACTTTGTGAATAGCTATCCGTGGGGCCGGATGCTCGTCTCGCATCTCCGTCTGGACGACGGGACCAGCATCCAGGCGCGTCTCGACATGAAGGCGTCTGGCGTTGACCGATACTTCGGCGACCACGACGCAGGCATGGGGGTGATGTGGGCTGTGCGGGTGCAGCGCGAAATGCGTGGCCTACAATCGGCCTTAGACAACCTCGGCCTTGCTGTCGCATTGGTGGATAGCACCGGAATGCCCATCCATCAGAACGCCGCTTTCGGCGCCCTGCTGGATGCGGCGGACGGCCTCACGCTGGCGAGCGACGGCTCCGTCATGGCGCTGGATGATTGTGATGACCTCGTGTTGCGCCAGACTTTGGGGCATGTCGCAACGGGCGCCGTTCCGTCCTGCCATGTGCCATTGCGCCGTCCAGGCAGATCGCCGCTAATCATGGCCGTGAGCAGCGGGACCACACCAGAGACCGCCGTCCTGGCTGTGGCACGAGATGGTGAGGATGATCGCGAAATCGCCACGGTGCTGATGCGGGCATTTGACCTGTCGCCGGTCGAGGCCGAAGTTCTGGCTGCGCTCGGCGCCGGGCTGTCGGTGAGGGAGATAGCGCGCCGACGGGGCGTCGCCGAAGGAACAACCTACCTCCAGGTCAAAGCCGTCAAGGTGGCCCTGGAGCGCTTCGAATTTGCCGCAACCGATCTGGCGACCCTTGCCAGCCTCGTAACTCGGATTTCAGCAATCACCCGCGCCCCACGACCGCGTGCGCACGACAACCGGAGACTTTCATGAGCAGGGTTCTTGATTACGACTTTACACGCTATCGTGACGCTATGGTTGAACGTTTCGGTTTTTCGGAAACTGACCGTGACGTCGCTTGGGCCGACCTGACCATCATTCTCCGGGCCATGGAAGCCAACCCGACCAAGCCGTTTGCCTTGACGGTCGCCGCAGACAACGCGTTGCACGGCCTTGTGCTTGACACGGTCGGGCTGATGCGCTTCAGCGAGGCGGTCTTCGGCCCCGGCACGGTGGCGGTCCACGACCCGTTCGCTTACGGCACTCCGGAGTTTGACGAGGGCTGGGCTAACACCCGCGCCGCATTCCGCGCGGCTGGCGCGCAGGAGCCGCCCGCCAACTACCGAGACGCCTCGAACGCTCCCGTGGGGCTCCGGCCAATGGCTTGCCTCGCGCAGGTGCGGCGCATGGAGGATATTCGGGCCGCAGCCTGATCTCCAACCGCCAGGCCAATGGGCGCCCGCTTGCGCCAACAAGCGAGCGCCCTGGTCGGCCGGTTTCCCAGACGACAGATCACCCGAGCCATAGGAAGCAACGATGATCGATAGTGAGCATACCGCCGCGTGCGGGGTGCGCAAGGATCCTTGCGCCCCAATTGACAAACCCGCCGCCACGATTCCCGATGGCGCGCAGGCGTCGCTTCGACTTTCCAAGCTGACGCCGCGCGGCAAGGATGTGCTGGCCAGGATTGTAGCCGGGCATTCGAGCAAGGTGATCGCCGACGATCTTGGCATCAGCACCAAGACGGTCGAATGCCACCGAGCCGACATCATGCGCAGGACCGGGTGCCGGTCGCCGTTTGAGTTGGGCGCCCTCTGGGCTTCGGCGGCAGCGGAGAAGGGCGCGGGCGAGGAAGAGACCACCCAAACCGCTCACCCCCCGATCCCCGAGTCGGTCGGCAGCGTCGCGTTGAGAATGGCGCTTGCCACCGTCAGCGTCGCGGGAGGGGATAGCCTGCCTCAAATCGACCATCTGACGCCGGAGCAACTGCGCCAGCGGGCTGTGGACGACCGGGAGGACGCCCAGGCCGCAATCCAACGCCGATCTATCGAGACCGCAGCCATGCTGCTGAACGATGCCGAGCGGTGCGAATCTCGCGCCTTGATGCTGGAGTTGGATGGATGGCCGTCGTCTCGGACTTTTCAGAAAGTCGATGACGAGAGACGTAGCGTCGCTTAGCGTTGTTCCACAATTGTTCCAATGTTCCCGGAACGACAAACGCCCAGCTGCTCGAACAGCCGGGCGTCCATGTCGGACCAGGAAACCGAAATGAAACCTGATCGCAACGCGATCCCCGAAGGACTGAAGAACCTGTGAAGATCGGAACCGAAGATACCCCCAATCCACCAGAGCGCAAGCCTGATGCTGGATTGATCGAGGCTTTTAACGAATGGTGCCGCGCCAGCTTGACCGCAGAGAGTCTTTCCGACTCGGCAACCGAGGCTGAGCGGCAGCCCTATTCGAGCGCCATTTCGCGGGCTGAGGAAGCGCTAGCGATGCCAGCCGAGACCGCCGCCGGGGTCGAGGTGAAGCTTTTGCATGTCTTCGCGACTGTCGCCGAATCGCCGGACGCCTACAGCGCCGTTTGGTCCGGCACGCACCTTGCCCCCGATGGTGGGGCGCTAAGCGACTCTCGGCATGCGATGCTGTGGGGGGCAATTCAAGATCTCCGGCGGATCGTAAATCGCTCGGCACAAAGCGCTACCTAAAGACGTAGCGCTTCACCCTCGGCTGGCGCGAAATCAGCTTCGGCTCCGCTGGCCATCGCAGCCCACTCCGCCACAAGAGGCGGTTTTGTTTGCCACAAATCAGGAACGCCATGAGCGCTCATGAAGGGAAAACGCAGCCTTAACAGGCTGTTTTGCCATAATTTTCTCACAAGCTTCAAATACCTCGACACCGGGTTGTTGCTGACGCTGGCTTTGTTGTCCGACGAGAAAAGGAAAGGGTTGTCGGACCCTTGATGGTTGTGCATGCTTGTGCGTGCAATTCTCGCGATGGTGCGTCGTGCCGGAAGGTTCTCCATCAATCCTTTTCGTCAACAGGGTGTTCCCGCCGGATCGCGGCGCGACCGGGCGCTGTCTGGCGGATTTGACGGAGCGGTTGGCGCGGCGCGGCTGGCGGGTCAGCGTGGTGGCGGATGGAGCGGGCGGGGAGGAGGAGGCGCGGCGATCCTGCGTCGCCCTGTGGCGCACCGGACGGGCGATCCCGGCGGGCGACCGGCCCGACGCGCGCGGCTATCTCGATTCGTTGCTCCGTCTGACGTGGCGGGCTTTGCGGCTGCCGCGCCACGACGTGGTGGTGACGATGACCGACCCGCCGTTGCTGGGGCGGGTTGGGCCGTTGCTGGCCGCGCGGCATGGCGCGGCGGCGATCCATTGGAGCCAAGACGTGTTTCCGGCCCTGCTGCCGGTGCTTGGGGCGCCGCTGCCGCCTTCGCTGTTTCAGGCGTTGGAGCGGTCGATGGCGCGGGCGCTGGGGCGGCACGACGCGGTGCTGGCGATTGGCCGGTGCATGGCCCGCCGTTTGGTTCAGTCTGGAGTTGCCGAGAGCCGGGTCATTCTCTGCCCGAACTGGCCCGATTCGCGCATCCGCCCGATTCCCCACGCGGTCAACGGTTGGCGCGCCGAACAGGGGCTGGAGGGGCGCTTCGTCGTCGCCTATTCCGGCACGCTGGGGTTGGCCCACCCGATGGACGGGGTGTTGGACGCGGCGGCGGGGTTGCTGGCCAGCGATCCAGCCATCCTGTTCCTGGTGATCGGCGAGGGGCGGGGGCGTGGCGCCGTGGCCGAGGCGATTCAGCGGCGTGGCCTGACCAACGTCCGACTGGCGCCCTGGCAACCGGCGGAGCGGCTGGCCGAAAGCCTGTCCGCCGCCGATCTCCATCTGACGGTGATGAACAAGGCGGCGGTTGGGCTGATGGCGCCGTCCAAGCTGCTTGGCGGGTTGGCGGCGGGGCGGCCCGGCCTGTTTCTGGGACCGGCGGACAGCGAGGCTGCCCATCACATCCGGGATTGGGGCTGCGGGGCGGTGTTGGAGCCACAGAACGGGCAGGGGCTTGCGGAGCGGATTCGCGGTTACGCCGCCGATCCGGCGCGTTGCGCGCGGGAGGGCGCTGTGGCCCTGCGCTCGGTCGCGGGCTGGGGCGCCGACGACGCGGCCAGCCGGATTGACGCGGTGGCGCGGGATTTGGTGGCGCGTCGGTCCTTCGCAAACGGCGCGCGGACGCGCTGGCCGACGCTTGGGGCAGCTCGTCGGGCGTTGCGGCGGCGGGTGGTCTCCGATGCCTGATGGGACGATGACGACGCGCCCGTCGGTCGCGCGGGGCCGTTCCGGCTTCCGGGATTTGGTGGAGACGGCGCGGGCTGGCTGGCGGGCGCTGCTGGGGTCGACGTTGGGGGCGGTTGCCCTGGCGGTGGCGGTCTTGTGGTTGGTGCCGCCCGAACACACGGCGGTGATGATCGTTGGGCCGACGGCGCGGGTCGGGTCGGCGGCGATGGGCGCGCGCGTGCCGGTGATGGTCGGGCGCGAAACGCCTCTGGGCGCGGCGGAGCCGGGGGCCGGGGACGAATCGCTGTCGGACTACGCCCGTTATCTGGAACTGTTCGGCAATGGCGCGGTGGCCGACCGGCTGGCCGCTGACCCGGCTTTTCTGCGCGCGCTCTTCGCCGGGCGCTGGGACGCCGAGGCTGGCGGTTGGCGTCCGCCGCCGGGGCTGACGCCGACGGTCAAGCGGTGGCTGCTGGCGCTGGTCGGGCGGCAGGATTGGGTTGAGCCGGACGCCGAGCGGGTGGCGCGCACGCTGCGTGACCGGCTGGTGATCGACATGGTGCGCACCGGGCCGATGCGCCGGATCAGCCTGCGCCACCGCGACCGGGCGACGGCGCTGGAGTTGCTGGGGCGGATCGCGGCGGCCACCGACGCGCATCTGCGGGCCGAGGCGTCGCGGCGCAGCGTCGCCCAGATCGCCCACATCAAGGCGCGTCTGGCCAGCGTCACGGTGACGGAGCACCGCCGGGCCTTGAGCGACCTGCTGTCCGATCAAGAGCGGGTGGCGATGATGATCGAGGTTGATTTGCCCTTCGCCGCCGACGTCATCCAGGCGCCGACCGCCTCGGCCTTGCCCGATTGGCCAAACCCAGCGCTCGTCACGCCGCTGGCCGGGCTGGTCGGCCTGCTGGCCGGGGCCTTCGCCCTGTCGATGCGCGCGGCGTGGCGGGAGGGCGGGGCATGATTCCGGTGTCGGTCATCGTCATGACGAAGAACGAGGCGGTCAATCTGCCGCGCTGTCTGGCCGGTTTGGACCGCTTCGCCGAACGCTTCGTCGTGGACAGCGGCAGCTCCGACGGCACCCCAGAGTTGGCCCAGACGCTGGGCGCGCGGGTCGTGCCCTTTGTTTGGAACGGGCGTTACCCGAAAAAGAAGCAATGGTGCCTGGACCATCTGCCCTTCACCCAGGACTGGGCGCTGTTCATCGACGCCGACGAACGGCCCACCGCCGCCCTGGTGGACGAGATCGCCCGGCTGTTCGAGACGGGACCGGCGCACGCCGCCTATTGGATCGACGGGCGTCCGGTGATGCACGGGCGCCCGCTGCGCTTTGGTTGCTGGAACCGCAAGCTGGCCTTGCTCGACCGCCGCCGCGCCGCCTTCCCCGACATTCCCGATCTGGACGTCTCGGCCATGTGGGAGGTGGAGGGGCATTACCAGCCGACCATCGCCGGGCCGTTGGGCCGTTTGCGCCATCCGCTGGATCACGCCGACGACAAACCTCTGTCGGCGTGGTTCGACCGTCACAACCGCTATTCCGACTGGGAAGCCGCGCTGCGCGCCGACGGGCGCATGGAGCGTCTGATCGACGGCGAGCGCGGCGGGCGGCGCGCGCTCAAACGGCTGTTCCAGCGGGCGCCGGGGCGGCCTGTCCTTGCCTTTCTGCACGCTTATGTCGCGCGGCTTGGCGTTTTGGACGGGCGCGCCGGTTTGGATCACGCGCTGTCACGGGCCTTTTACTATTGGCAAGTGGCCGTCAAGATGAAGGCGGCCCAGGCTGCGGCCGCTCACTCTTCAGAAAGCACCAGCTTGTCGCCGCCCAGCGCCTTCAGCAGGTCGAAGGTCCGCTTGCGGACGCCGGGATCCTCGATGCGGTAATAGGCGCGGACCAGTTCCAGCGTTTCGCGGCGGGCCATCGATTCAAACTCGTCGGTTTCTGACGGCAGAGCGGTCAGCGATTCGGTGACGGCGCTGTCGGGCGACGGCATGTCGTCAAAGAAATAGCTGACCGGAACGCCGAGAACCTGGGAGAGGTTGTAGAGGCGGCTGGCGCTGATGCGGTTCGACCCGCGTTCGTATTTTTGCAGCTGCTGAAAGGTGATGCCGACGGCTTCGCCCAGCTTTTCCTGACTCAACCCCAACAGGGTGCGGCGCAGACGCAGGCGGGCGCCGACGTGGATGTCGATGGGGTTGGGACCTTCGCCTCGGCGCGACAGGGTGTGGGCGGGGGCGAGTTTGGATTTAGTCGCGCTCATAAGTCGTACCTCAAGAGGGAAGCTACAGGGAAGGCACCGCGAGAATGCTTAGTTCAGAAAGTAAATTCTATGCAACCATTTGTGCGCATCAACCGTTTGATGATTGGAGGTGGCTTTCGACCTTAGGAAAGAAAGAATCTTTCTGATTTACGGAAACGATAGAACTCATAAACCGCAGGAACGTGACGTCGCAAGGCCGATGCGGCCCATTGAGAGGCCGAAAGCAGTGATTCGCGGAGCCGACCATGGCCAAAAAACGCCCGACGGACGCGGGCTTGTTCACGGCGGCCCTGCATTATTTTCTGTTGAGACAATCCACCGGCGGCAAACAGACAGACCGGGAAGGGCAGACGAGCAATAGGTCCACGCGTCATGGTTGCCAACGTGAAGGCGTAATCGGCGGCGATTTCATAAGATGGGTCGAATCGAAGATCGCGCACCGCGCCGATTCGATAGATCATCGCCTGATGATGGGTGAACATGCCAAGGGCTGCTCGTTTGTGAGTGCGCGCCACTTTAAGAAGAATACGACCGTCTCCCATGCTCTCCAGCGCGTCGCCATAGAGCAGGGCGGCGTCCGGAGCCTGCCGGATGGCGTCGAGAAGACGGGCCAACGTGTCGGCTTCGGCCAATTGGTCCCCGGCGTTGAGAAACAGCGCATGGCCACAGCCCAAGGCGCAGGCCGCGTCAAGCGCGTGATTCATGCCGCCGTAAGGGCCGCCATCTGGGGCGGAGCGCCACCAAACCAGATTGGATTGCGCGTCCGATTGCGCGGCCAGCCAGTCCGCCGTGCCGTCCGTCGAACCGCCATCGGCGACCAGCCAGACACAATCATCCACGCTCTGCCCGCGCAGGCTGGTGTGGGTCGCCAGCAACCCGGCGTGATTGTCGCGCGTCACGGTCAAGACGGCCAACGGACCCTTTGGGGCGGGAAGGGCGGGGGCGCCGGTCATCGGGCGATCACCGACACGGACGCGGCGGTGATCGCCAGTTGGCCAAGAAGGCTGCCGATGGATTTGGTGAAATCCAGCGCGTCGAAGGGTTTGGGATCGCGCGGCACCACCAGGATGGCGCCCGGCGGAATCGCCTCGACCCGATGGTTCCACGACGCTTGCGCCAGCGGTTGCGCCCGGCCATCGGGCAGAATGACGAAGCTGCGGTCCGTGTCGGCGTTGCGGGTTGGACCACCGGCTTCGCTGACATAGCGGTCGGCGCTTTTGCCGCTGACGAATTGCGCGGTGGTCGGGTGCATCACCTCGCCCGTCACCGCCACCGACAGCGAGCGTTTGGGGATGGTGACGCGGTCGTCCGGCTCCAGCAGCGGGTCAAGCTCGGGATGGGCGCGCAGGATGGCGGGGTCGGCCTCGACGACGATGCGGCCCAAGGGTTCGGCCCCGCGCAGTTGGGCGGCCAATTGACGGGCCAACGCGACGTTTTCCGCCTTCACCGGCTCGCCTTTTTCGATTTCCAGGGTCAGGCCGCGTTCCAACTCGCGCGCCTGCTGGGCGAATTGCTCCTTCTCGCGCCGCCGTTCGCTTTCGCGGGTGAAGACCGCCCCCGCCGGATAGGCGTCGTCGGTCAGCCCGCCCGCCCGCGCGATCAGCGAGGACAGGGCTTCGCCGCGCCCGACGTCGTAACTGCCGGGGCGCTGCACCGCGCCCAGAATGGTGACGGCGCGGGCTTCCAGCGCCTGTGCGCGCGGGTTGACGCGCACGGCGTCGCCCGGACCAACCCGGCGGGCGGCGTCGGCGGCGCGGGCAAGGTCGATGTTGGCCCGCGCCCCGGCGGCGCTGGTCAACTCCACGGCTTGCGGGTCGGCGTCGCTCGCCAAGCCACCGGCGACGGCGATCAACGCCGACAGCGGGGTGGCGTCGGCCACCGGATAGCCGCCGGGCTGACGCACCGCGCCGCGCAGTTGAACCGTCCGCTCGGCGATCAGCGCGGTGATCGCCGGATCGAAGGACTCGTCGCTGCCGTCGCTGTCCGGCGCCGAGTCGGTTGCGGGAGCGGTCGGGGGAGCGGTCGCGCTCTTGCCCGATTTGCGGGGGGAGCGGGGCGCTGTCGCGCCGGTGGCGGTTGGTTTGGTGGCGTCGAGGTCGGTGGCGGTCGGGCGCAGGCGGGCGGCGGCGAACAGATGCACGCGGTCCCCGTTGGCCAGAACGCGGTTGGCCCGCCCGGCGGCGACCTCCTGCGGGGAAAAGGGAATCAGGCTGCGGGTCAGGCTCCGCCAATCAAACCGTTCGATCACGCCAAGCAGCGGGTAAACGTCGCGCTTCATCCCCTCGCCATCGCCCAGCGCGCCGCGCAGGCTGGTGGAGGCGGTCAGCGGGCGGCTGCCGGGGCGGCGGACATGGCCCACCAGCTCATATTGCGGGCGCACGGCGTCGAGAATCGCCCCTCCGCTTGATTGACCGGGGGCGTTGTCGGTGGAACCGGACTCCTCCCACGCCATGGCCTGGGCGTCGCCGCCCGCCGCGCGGGCCAGACCGGCGATGGCGTCGCGGTTGCCGCGCTCGGTCGTCGGGTAGAATCCGGGGCGCGGCGCCCCGCCCAGCAGCAGGACGGAGCGTTCCAGGGCGAAGGTCAGCAGATCGGGCACGGCGTCGAACAGCGGCGGGCAGGGCTTGCGGGCGCCGGTCAGCGCGGCGGCGGCGCGGGCCTGTTGGCCGGTGGCGAGCGGCCCATCCGGGGCCGCCGCCAGCGCGCGGGCCAGAACGACCAACCCTTGGCAGGCGTCGGGCGGCGGAACGCGGTCGCCGCGCAACAGGGCCAGAACCGGATCGGACGTCAGGAAATCGACGTCGTCGGCGCTCAGCACATAGAGGGTGTCGCCTTCGTTCAGGCGGCGGCTGTCCCGTCCCTTCAGCGCGGCGGCCAGATCAACCGGGTGGAGCACCCGCGCGGCGGTGGCCGGATCGGTGGTCGCCAGCACGGCGAAGGGCAGATAGGGATCCGGGCGCAAATCGGCCTTGCTGACCAGCGCCGACAGGGTGCGGGCGCGGGCCAAACCGCGCGGGCCGGGGCGGTGGACGTGGCCCTCCAACCGCACCTCGTTGCGGCGGTCCTCGCGCTGGGGGGCCAGGGTCAGCAGATCGCCGTCGCCGAACAGCCGGGCTTCGGCGTTGGCGACCTCCTCCGTCATCTCCTCGCCCGCCGGGCCGATGCCAAAGCGGATGGCGCGGTGAGCGCCGGGGCGCAGCAGCCCTCCGGCCAACTCCCGCAAATCGGCGGCGGACAGACGCGGCTGGTCGCTGGCCAACTCGTAAATTCCGGGGCGCTTGACCGGCCCGGCGACGGCGACCACCGGCCCCAGCGGCGGCACGAACAAACGGTCGCCGTCGCGCAAGCGCTGCTCCGCGCCGTTCGGGTCGCCGCTGGCGTTCAGATGCAGGCCATAGAGATCGACCGTCCGTCCGCCCCCGGCCTCGCCAGCGCGGATCAGGCGGATGCGGCGCAGCGAGCCGGTGCGGGCGACGCCGCCCGCCGAGGACAGCGCGTCGAGCACGCTGGCGAAGGCGCTGACCTCCTGCCGTCCCGGACGGTTGACCGCGCCCGTCACCAGCACGCCGATGCGCCGCATGTCGGCCAGCGACACGAAGGTGTCGGTGTTGGGCAGGGCGGCGGTGACGGCGGCGGTCAACTCCGCGCGCAACGCCGCCAAGGTCAACCCGGCGGCGGTGACGGGACGCAACTCGTCCACCAGCAGCAGGCCGTCGCTGTCGATGGGAAAGCGTTTGCTGAAGGATTTCTGCCCGCGCAGCGTCACCAGCAGCTCGTCGCCGGTGTTCAGCACATAATCGCCCTGGACCGCGCCGATGGGGGTTCGGTTGTCGGTGGTCTGGGCGAACAGGTCATAGCCGAACTGCCGCAGCGGCTCCCCGGCGCGGGTGGAAAAGGCGGTTTCCAGGGGGGAAAGATCTTGCGGCGAGGCAAAGGGAAGGGAACGCGGTGGCTCAGCAGCCAACACGGCGCACGCCCACAGCATCAGTGCCGCCAGCACCGAACGGGCGAATATTCTGCACGCAGCAGCAAACATTGGATGTCAAAAAACCACAGTCACCATTCGGCACGATGCCAAACGAGAACACGCGAACACTATTGCGTGCAATTGGCGAAAAGGCAACGGCTCCATCGGGGCCGCTCTGCAAAAGCCGATGGATCGCCGGGCCGGACTCGGGCGTATCATCCACCCAGCATTCCCTTTTTGCAGAAGAAGAGCGCGGCGTGATTATCATCCACAGCGAGGAACACCGGCTTCAGTCCGGCCGGTCGGAGCTGAACGACGGGCAACTGGTCCCCTGCTATGAAAAGCCGGAGCGGGCGGACATCATCCGCGACCGCTTGGCGGCCATCGGCGTTGGTCCGATGGTGACGCCGGATCCCCATGGTCTGGAACCTCTGGCGCGGGTGCATGACGCGGGCTATCTCAGCTTTCTGCAAAGCGCCTGGGACGAATGGCTGGTCGAGCATGGCGATTGGGACGCCTTGCCGCTGAATTGGGTGGCGCCGGGGATGCACCGGCGCGTGGTTCCGCGCTCCATCGACGGGCGGTTGGGCTATTACTCCTTCGACGCCGGGACGCCGATCACCGCCGGAACCTGGCGGGCGGCGACGGCGGCGGCCAACAGCGCGTTGACCGGGGCCGACCGGCTGCGCGCGGGCGACCGCAGCGCCTTCGCGCTGTGCCGTCCGCCGGGGCATCACGCTGGGCGGGCCTATTATGGCGGCTATTGCTTCCTGAACAACGCGGCCATCGCCGCCCAGTCGTTGCGCGACAACGGGGCGGCGCGAGTCGCCGTGCTCGACGTCGATTACCACCATGGCAACGGCACCCAGGAGATTTTCTGGGAGCGCGGCGACGTCCTGTTCGTGTCGCTGCACGCCGATCCCATCGACGAGTTTCCTTATTTCAGCGGCCACGCCGACGAAACCGGGGCTGGGGCTGGGGCCGGAGCCACGCTCAATCTGCCCTTGCCCTGGGGAACCGACTGGGCGGCCTACGCCGAGGCCCTGGCCGTGGCGGCGCGGCGCATCGGCGATTTTGCCCCGGACGCGCTGGTGGTGTCGTTGGGCGCGGACACCTATGGCGGCGATCCGATCTCGCGCTTCCGGCTGCTGTCGGAGGATTTTTTGCGGATGGGGGCGGCGCTGGCCGCGATGAATCTGCCGACCCTGTTCGTGATGGAGGGCGGTTACGCGGTGGCGGATTTGGGCGTCAATGTCGGCAACGTCCTGACCGGCTTCGAAGGGGCCTGAGGCCTTGCCGGACGCTGTGAAATGGGAATGGCCTCACGCGCCGTTCCCATTTGCGTGATCGGTTCTGGATGGCGTTGTCGATGGTGTGGAATCGAACTAAAATCATTCCCACGGATCATGGTGCGTGAGGCGCGCGGACGGTGGTTGACGGGGTGTCGTCCATAGGCTCGTCCATTGGGACGTATCGCTCGCTTGCGGGAACCTCCCGCAAAAGCGGCGGTGGGGCGGGCGCGTCATCCGCTGACGCGACGGACGGCGCCAGCGCGACCGGAACCACGGCGGCCGTCCAAACCCCGCAGGCCCAGCAGCAGGTTCAAAAGCTCAAGCAGGCCGACGCCAACGTCCGCCAGCACGAGGCGGCGCATCAGTCGGCGGGCGGCGGCAACGCCGGGGCGGCGTCCTTCACCTACACCCGTGGACCGGACGGCAAGAGTTACGCGACCGCTGGCGAGGTCCAGGTCGACATCAGCCCGGAAAACGAGCCGTCATCCACCATCAGCAAGATGGAGCAGGTCAAGGCGGCGGCGCTGGCCCCCAACGATCCCTCGCCGCAGGATCTGCGCGTCGCCGCCCAGGCCGACGCGCTGAAGCTCAAGGCGCAATCGGAACTGCGTCAGCAGGGCGGTACGGCGGGGGCGGGCAAGGCGGACGGAAAGTCCGGCGACTCGGCATCCAGCCGTGGCGACTCGGCGAATGGCGACAGCAAAAACGCGTCGGCGTCCCCCGCCTTGTCGGCGCGTGGGGCGGCGGCCTATGGCAGCGCGCTGGGTCTGGTTGGGGCGACGGCGGCGTTTGGGGCCGCCCGTGGCGCCAGCTTCGTGGTGTAAACCCAAAGCTGACGCCGGACCTTTCGTCACCGGCGCGGCGTGGTTTCCCCGTCCAGCGTCAGCAGCGCGCCGTACAGCTCAGGACGACGGTCGCGGAACAGGCCCCAAGACGCGCGTTGCGCGGCGATGCGGTCCAGATCGAAATGCGCGGTCAGCATCGTTTCGCTGTCGCGGTCGGCCTGAGCGACGATGTCACCCTGCGGTCCGGCGATGAAAGAGGAGCCGTAGAAGGTGATGCCGCAGCTTTCCCCCTCCTCGCGGCCAATGCGGTTGGAGGCGACCAGCGGCATCAGATTGGCGCCCGCATGGCCCTGCATGACGCGGGTCCAATGGCCTTGGCTGTCGATGCTGGAATCCTGCGGTTCCGACCCGATGGCGGTCGGGTAGAGCAGGATTTCCGCGCCCTTCAGCGCCATGATCCGGGCGGTTTCGGGAAACCACTGGTCCCAGCAGATGGCGCAGCCGACGGTGGCGTAACGGGTTTTGAACACCCCGATGCCGCTGTCGCCCGGGCTGAAATAGAATTTCTCCTGATAGCCGGGACCGTCGGGGATGTGCGATTTGCGGTAGACGCCCAGAACCGTACCATCGGCGTCGATCATGGCCAACGAGTTGAAAAAGGCGGTGTTGGCCTTTTCAAAAAAGCTGACGGGAATCACCACCGACAGCTCACGCGCCAGCGCGCTCATCCGGGCGATCACCGGGTGATCGGCCACCGGGGCGGCGAGGTCGAACAGCGCCTGTTTTTGGTCCTTGCAAAAATAAGGCGTCTCGAACAGCTCTTGCGGCAGGATGATTTGGGCGCCTTGGGCGGCGGCTTGCCGAATCAGGGATTCGACGCCAGCCACATTGGCGGCCCGATCCCAGCCACAGGCCATTTGCGTCGCGGCGACGGTGACAAGGCGGGACGCGGCGGCGGTGGGGGTCATGACGGATCCTCACGTCGGACAGGAAGTTTGCAGATTTCAGTCTGGCGGCATGACGGAGCGCAGGCAAGTTTCGCGAAAACCAAAGGGAGGGTTTTAGCGAAATCTTCATATTCTCTGGTCAGGGGTTTTTGTCCAACTGAAGTAATAGAGCGTGGTTCCAGCAATCGATCTCGGCGTCCCATATCGGGATATGGGATGGAAAAGCGTTGGCGCAGGGGAAAACTGTGGAAAGAAACGGCGGGTGAGGCCGCTTGTTTGATTTTGTCTGATGCCTGCGATCAGCATTGAATGGAGACTGACATATCATTGCATGTCTGTGCATGAGGTTTGCGCATTTGATTTGCGCTTCGGACGCGACACGCTATGATTGGAAAAGATTGGGGATGTCGCTCGTGCCTAGGTGGCGGTTGGGTCGTGGGGCGCCGCCGCGCGCCAGAGCGGATGCGGGAATGACGGGCAGGAAGAGTGTTGGGATGGTGGCGTGTTTCAAAGGGTGGGAGCCGACGACGGGCGACGCGGTGGAGGAGGATGTCCCCGCCGCCGACACGGCCCTGTCTTTCGTCGTCCGCGATGTGAACCGCGCCTTTGCCCGCGCGTTGCAGACCCGAATCGCCCGTTCCGGCGTCAGCATGGGGCAGTGGTTTTTCTTGCGCGCCCTGTGGGATGAGGATGGGCTGACCCAGCGCGAACTCAGCCACCGCGTCGGCATGATGGAGCCGACGACGGTGACGGCGGTCAACGTCATGGAGAGTCAGGGGCTGGTTCAGCGGGTGCGCAACGTGCATGACCGCCGCAAGATGAACATCCATCTGACCGACAAGGGGCGGGCTTTGCGCGACACCATGATGCCCAGCGCATCGGACATCGCCGAACTTGCCGTTGTCGGGATTCCGCCGGATGAGGTGGCGCGCGCCATCGCCGTGCTTCGGCAGGTCGGCGCCAATTTAAACGCCGCCGCTCAAGGGCGGGATGACGAGGTTGATTTTTAGGCCGATCAAACGGCACGGCTCGCGACCACCCCCTTCATGGGGCGTTGAGGCGGTCGAGAAGCTGTTGCTTTGTCGCGTCGTCGATGGATGTCCATGGCACGCCGAGAAGAGCCGCGTGCAGCGCCCACAGCGCGTTCAAACTCACACGCTGCGGAGAGGCCATGCGCAAACGGCGATAGGCTTCGACCGCCCCGACGGCGCGCAACGAATCGACGTCATGAACACCGATGTCCGCCAACCACATGGTGGTTTTGGGACCGATGCCGGGCAGGGAGAGCGGGGAAGGGCGGTTCGCCACGCTGTTCAATCGTCAATGTCGGGCGGCGGCGGCAGGCTGGCTCCGGTGAGGTTGGCTCCGGTGAAGCGGGTGTCGCGGATGTTGGCGTCGCTGAGAATGGCCCCGGTCAGGTCGGCGTCGGAGAAATCGCAATCCGACAGATTGGCCCCGCGCAGATTGGTGCGCACGCAGGACGCGCCGTTCAGGTTGCAACTGGTCAGGTTGGCGGCCCACAAACGCCCGGTTGGCTTGCCGTCTTGCCCTTTGATGTCCACCCAGCCGATCCCGGCCCCGTCGAGGCGGGCGCCTTGCAGATTGGCCCCGCGCAAATTGGCCCCATCCAGGATGGCGCCGGTGAAATCCGCGCCGCTGAGGACGGCCTCGGAAATGTCGCACATGATGAGCAGACATTCGCGCATCTTCGCGCCGGTCAGGTTGGCCTGTTTCAGGTTGGCCCCGGACAGATTGACGCCCGACAGATCAATGTGGGTCATGTCGGCGCCCGCGAGATCGGCGCGCGATCCCATGGCGCCTCCGGTGTTGATCCAGGTGTAGTGATTGTGCAGCGCCTGTTGAATCTGCACCGAGAAATTTTCCGCTGAGCGGGCGAGGTTGGCCCCGGTGGTGTCGGCCCCGGCCAGATCGGCGCCCTCCAGCTTGGCGCCTTGCAGGTCGGCGTTGCGCAGATTGGCCCCGGCCAGCATGGCGCCCGACAGATTGGCGTTGCGCAGAACCGCGCCTTGCAGATTGACGCCGGACAGGTTGCTGCCGCGCAGGTCGGCGTTGGTCAGGTTGCAGCTTTTCATCACGGCGCGCATCAGGGTGGCCCCGGTCAGCAACGCCCCTTCGCAATCGGCGCCGTTCATCGTCGCGTCGGTCAGATCGGCGCCCGACATGTTGGCGTTGTTCAGCGACGCGTCGTCGAAATCGCTCCCCGACAGGTCGGAGCGAATGAAATCCACGCCCTTGCCGCCTTTTCCGCCACCGCCATAAAGCAGGGCGCCGCCGCGCAAATCCGCCTCTTTCAGGATGGCGCGTTTCAGCTTGGCCCCGCGCATGTGGGCGCCGCGCAAATCGGCGCGGTAGAGGTTGCAGCCCGACAGGTCGGCCTTGGTCAGATGGGCGGCGAACAAATCGGCGTTGCTGAGATTGGCGTTGCTCAGGTCGCAGTGGGACAGGTTCGCGCCAGACAATTTGCCCTGGGTCAGATCGACGCCCGACAGGTTGGAGCCTTCCATGTTCGCCATGGTCAGATTGGCTCGCGAACCGCCGGTTCGTTTCTTCAACCAGCGTTCGTGTTTTTCCAGAATGGCGACCAACTCGTGTGGCGTCATCGACTCACGTCCACTGTCATGGGCCTATGTCCGTCGCGCCGCCGGGCGCGGTTCGGACCAAAGCGTTGTTGTCCAAGCGATAGACCAGTGTCTTAAAATAATCTATGCCAAAGGTTAAGAGCCATTGGGTATAGCCCCTGTGATTGCGGGAAACCCGCTTGACACGCTCTCGTCAGACCATCGGAATGGTTGTTCGGCGCGCATGGGTGTCAAGGATCTGTTTGAAGAAGGACGTCAAGGATGGTCGTTGGGCATACGGTTGCGGCGTTCGACGCCGAATTGACGGCTCTGCACGCGGCGATCGACCGCATGGCGGAGCTGGTGGAACGGCAGTTGGCGGAGGCGTTGGACGCTCTGACCACGGCCAACGTCGACAAGGCGACCCAGGTCATCAGCGGCGACGCCGCCATCGACCAGTTGGAGATGGAGATCGAGGCGATGTCCATCCGTCTGCTGGCGCTGCGCCAGCCGATGGCCAAGGATCTGCGCGACATCGTGGCGGCGTTGAAAATCGCGTCGAACCTGGAACGGATGGGCGATTTCGCCGGATCGGTCGCCAAGCGGGCGGTGACGTTGGCCGGTTTGCCGACGTTGCCGCCGGTCGGCTCGCTCAGTTGGATGGGGCGGACGGTGCTGAGCATGGTCGGCGACATGCGCCGCGCTTATGCCGAGCAGGACGCCGCCTTGGCCACCGTCATTCGCGACCGGGATGGCGAGGTGGACGCGGCTTACACCAGCCTGTTCCGCGAATTCCTCACCTACATGATGGAAACCCCGGCGCAGATCACCGGCTGCACCCATCTGCTGTTCGCGGCGAAATCCATCGAACGGATCGGCGACCACGCGACCAACGTGGCCGAGAACATCCTCTACCTCGTCAAAGGCCATCTGCCGTTGGAAGAGCGCCACAAGGAGGATCTCAGCAGCTTCGCCGTGGCGCTGCCACCCGTTCTTGAATCGTAACGACGCTTTCGAAAGAACGATTGTTTCGATGACGCATGATCCGTTGTTGGGGCCGGATCCCGACGCCCTGCACCCGATTCCGGCCCATCCGCGCGTCATGTTCGCGCGCAATCTGCCGCTGCCGCCCAACGTCGAGATCGGCGCCTACAGCTATTACGACGATCCCGACGGGCCGGAGGCGTTTCAGCGCAACGTGCTCTATCATTATGCCTTCACCGGCGACCGGCTGCGCATTGGCCGTTTCTGCGCCATGGCCACTGGCACCCGCTTTCTGATGAATGGCGGGAACCACCGGCTGACCGGGTTTTCGACTTACCCGTTTCTGATGCATGGCGGGGCCTGGGCCGGTCGGTACGAGGACGAAACGAATTTCCCAAGCCGGGGAGACACCGTTCTCGGCAACGATGTCTGGACCGGCTGGGACAGTCTGATCCTGCCCGGCGTCACCATCGGCGACGGCGCGATCATCGGCGCGCGGGCGGTGGTCAGCCAGGATGTGCCGCCTTACGCCGTGGTGGTCGGCAATCCGGGCCGCGTCGTCCGTATGCGTTTCGATGACGAAACAATCAAGCGCCTGCAAGAGATCGCCTGGTGGAATTGGGACGCCGCCGCCATCACCCGGAACATCCCGGCCATCGCCAGCGGCGACATCGCGCGGTTGGAAGCGGCGGCGCGCTGACCACGCGCGCCGCGTTCCTGCTTCCGTCAGGAGGTTTGGCGCAGTCGCTCCAGCAGCGCCTTGGTGGCGAAGCCGTCGGGGATCGCGCCGATGGAGCTTTGGAAACGCCGCACCGCGTTGCGGGTGTTGGCCCCGACGATGCCGTCGGCGGCGCCGGGTTCCAGCCCCAGCGTGGCGAGGCGCTGTTGCAGTTCCAACCGCTCGTCCTTGCTCAGCGCCGCTTCCTGGCGCGGCCAGCTTCCAACCACGCCCGCCCGTCCGGCCATGCGGTCGGCCAGCAGCGCCACGGCCAGCGCGTAGCTGGTTGACGGGTTGTAGCGCATGATGGCGCGGAAATTCTCGCGCACCAGGAAGGCCGGTCCCTGATGCCCGGCCAGCACGATGATCGCCGCCGGGGCCTCGCCGCTCAACACGCCACCATCGACCGGAACCACCCCCAGCCGCGCCCATTCCGACAGCGGTTTGGTCACGGTCAGTTCGGCCTGTTCATAGGCGAAGCCCTCGGGCAAGCGGACCTCCTGCCCCCAGGACTCGCCGGTGCGCCAGCCGTTGGCCAGCACGAATTTCGCGGTGGAGGCCAGGACGTCGGGCATGCTGCCCCAGATGTCGCGGTGGCCGTCGCCGTCCTCGTCCACCGCGTGCTTCAGGAAGATGGTGGGCATGAATTGGGTCTGGCCCATCGCCCCGGCCCAGGAGCCGGACATTTTTTCCGGCGGAATGTCGCCGGAATCGAGAATGCGCAGGGCGGCCAACAGCTCGGTGCGGAAATAGGCGGCGCGGCGGCCCTCATAGGCCAGCGTGGTCAAGGCGTCGATCACCGAGAAACCGCCGGTGGACGCGCCGAAATCGGTTTCGATCCCCCAGAAGGCGACCAGGATTTCCGGCGGCACGCCCGACCGCTGGCTGACGCGGGTCAGCAGCGCCGCGTTGTCGCGCATCTTCTGCCGCCCGGCCTGAACGCGTTTTTCATTCACCGCGCTGTCGAGATACTGCCACACTTGCCGGGCAAACTCGGGCTGGCTCGTGTCCAGCTCCACCACGCGGTCGGACAGCTTGACCGACTGGAAGGCCCGGTCAAAAATCTGTCCCCGGATGCCTTGACTGATGGCCTCAGCGCGCAGGGCGCTCAACCAGTCAGCGAAGCTCTGTCGCGCCATGGCCTGCCCGGCGGCGGACGCCGGAGCGGTGACGCTGGCGGTCGCCGGGGCGGTCGCGCCGCTGGTCTGGCACCCGGCCAGCAGCAGCGTGCCCAGCAGCAGGCGGGCGGAGGGGCGGAGCAGGGGGCGGGGCAGCATGGGCGTGCGCTCGATCATGGTCGCAGGGACGATGATCTGACCCTAGGGCGCGCGGCTGTCCGGCTCAACTGGAAAGCGGAACCGGCTTGCGGGCGGGGAATCGGGGAAAACCCGCCGCTTGCGGCGTGGTCGCAACGGGCCATATCAGACGGATGGCGTTTGCGACGCCGTGTCGCCGGGTCATTGATGTCGGGAGGGTGACGCCGCCATGAAGATTGTGATCCTGGGCCTGAGCAGCGGTCATGGCCATGATGTCGGCCACAGCCTGCGCTGGCGCGCGCTGATCCAGGCGCTGGCGTCGCGCGGCCATCGGGTGGTGGCGGTGGAGCGGGTCGGCCCGACGCCCGCCTTAACCCCTGCCTGGACCATTTCGGGCGGCGAGCGGTTGACCTACGCCGCGTGGGACGCGGTGGCCGTCGCGGCGGCCCGCCACGCCGACGACGCCGGGGTGGTGCTGGCCGTGGCGCAGGGGCCGGACGGGTTGGCGGCGGCGGAGCTGGCGCGCGAGTCGCGGGCGGCCCGCCGGGCGCTGTACGATCCCGACGCGGCGGCGTCGCTCAGCGCGCTGGCGCGCGGCGAAACGCCGGACCATCTGCCCGCCGACGGTCTGGGTGGTTTCGATCTGGTGCTGGCGTCGGGCGGCGGCCCGGCCCTGGAGCTGTATCGTCAGCGGGCGGGCGCGGTCGCCGTGGCCCCCCTCTACCCCTGGATCGCGCCGGACGCCCACAAGCCCGCCGCCGCCAAGCACGCCTATCTGGCCGATCTCTGCTGTGTGGTTCCGCCGGACGGCGCGGCGCGGCTGGGGCTGGAGCGCTTTTTCCTGGACGCGGCGCAGCGCTTGACCCGCCGCCGCTTCATCCTGTCCGGGCGCGATCTGCCCGACCCGCTGACCCTGCCGCCCAACCTGCGCCCCCTTCCCGAGCTGGACGCGGCGGAGCGCGCCGCCCTTCTGGCCTCCGCCACCGTCACGCTGGCGCTGGCGCGCGACGACGAACGTCAGGTCGGCTGGTGCCCGTCCGACCGTCTGCTGGAGGCGGCGGCCAGCGGCGTTCCCATCGTGTCGGATCGCTGGGACGGCCTGGACCGCTTTTTCGAGCCGGGGCGCGAGATTCTGGCGGCGTCGCAAACCGACGACGTGACCACGGCGCTGATGCTGCCGCGCAACCATCTGGCCGATCTGGGCCAACGCGCCCGGCAACGAGCGCTGTCCGAACACAGCGCCGAACGCCGCGCCCAGGAACTGCGCGGCCTTCTGGACCTGAAGGGCGGCGGCGACGATTGATGGGGTGGGGCAGGCGTTTCAGGGCGCCGGAGGGGGCGGAATGTCCTTGAGCAAATCGGGATGCTGGTCCAGCAAGAACAGCAAGACCCCCATGGCCTGACTCGGCTCCGCCTCGGCGCTTTCTGCCGCCATTTAGGTGTGTGCGGCTTGTAGGGGCGTTGGGGGTGAGGACTTGCGTATACGTTCTTTCGTTGAACGCTGGTGTGTGAGCACTTCTGACCCATTGCGGACATTCAAATTTGTGTTAAAAATGCGATCACGATGAAATTATTTCAGCTATGACGCGAGATTAAGAAATGCCTACCTCTGGATTTGCCGGTGCCTCTTGGTGGGCTTTCGACTTTCACACTCATACGCCGGCCTCGTCGGACTATGGCAAGGGGCCAACCCAGAGTACGCTGAAGCAGATCACCCCCGAGGAGTGGTTGCTCGCCTTTATGCGCAAGCGAATCGACTGCGTGGTGGTGAGCGACCACAATAGCGGAGAGTGGATCGACAAGTTGAAGACGGCGCTGACCACCATGGCGGCATCTTCCCCCCAGCCGAACGGCTACCGACAACTCACCCTGTTCCCTGGCGTCGAGATCACCGCCAACGGCGGGACCCATGTGCTGGCAATTTTCGATCCTTCTGCCAGCTCATTGGATATTGTTCGCCTGCTTACGAAAGTCGACTACCGTGGAAGCTTCGGGGACAGCGAAATTGCAGCTAACAAATCAGTTATTGACGTAATCCAGGAGATTCGCGCTGTCGGGGCTCTTCCAATACTCGCCCACGCTGATCGAGATCGGGGTGCCTTCGGATTAACCGGAAACACCCTGAAGCCGCTTTTGGAATGCGGCCTTTTGGCTGCAATTGAATTGACCCATTATGCTGCCGAGAAGCCCCAGATTTACCAAGATTTGAACCTTGGATTGGCTGAAGTTCTCGGGTCGGACTCCCATCATCCAGATGGAGCGAATGGACCTCAATATCCGGGCTCCCACTTCACTTGGGTAAAGATGGAAAGCCCGTGCCTGGAGGGGCTATGTTTGGCGCTGCTGGACGGTGCACCGCTTTCCGTTCGGCGAAGCGACATGGACCCGAGCGAGCAGAATCGCCTGCCGCCTTTGATGATCGACTCTATAGAGGTTTCAAACGCTTTCCGGTGTGGGCGTTCTCAACCACTTCGGGCGCGGTTCAGTCCTTGGCTAAGCACCATTGTCGGTGGGCGCGGCTCCGGAAAATCGACGATCTTAGAGATGATGCGGATAGGACTTCGTCGGGGTGACGAAGTGCCGCCCTCTCTCGCGAATGACTTTACGAATTTCAAACGACTTGGCAGCCGCTCTGATCGTGGAATGCTGACAAGCAGCACGGCTATAAAGATAAGGTACCGGAAGGACGGCGCAGAATTCTGCATACAGTGGAGCCAAGCAGACGATGCGCATGTCATCACTCAGTGTCAGGCGAGTGGGCAGGAGGTCGTGGTGCCAGGCGATGTACGATCTCGTTTTCCGGTCCGCCTGTTCAGCCAGAAGCAGGTTTTCACTATGGCAGAAAATCAGGATGCTTTGCTGCGGGTGATTGACGAGGCCGATAGCGTTAATAAAGCCGAGTGGCAGGTCCGGTGGGACCAGGAAGAGAAACGCTATCTTTCTCTTAAGGCCAAGTGTCGGGAACTGGACGTCCAGTCGTCCCAGATGGAAAAGGTTCGCGGCGATTTAGATGATGTCATCCGGAAGTTGTCAGTATTCGAGGGCTCCCATCACGCAGACATACTGAAGAGCTATCAGGCGAAGCAGCGTCAGGTTCGAGTACTAGATGAATGGCGGAATCGGTGGGTGAGTGTCGAGGATCAGATCCTCGCCGTGCATAAGGCGATCCTGCTATCAAACGTGGACCATGCGGCCTTCCCTGATCCGAGCAGCGAAACGGAGAAGGAGGCCATCGAACTCTTGGATGGTGCACACGCCGAGATTCAGGAACTTGCGAAAGCCCTGAAGGCCATGGTTGAGGCAACTGCTGGTCGGCGTGCCGATTGGGAGACGCGACGGGACGGATCGGCATGGCATCGTGGTGTTATCCAATGTGAAGAGGAATACACAAGCCTCGTTACAAGGCTCCGCGACGAAGGATTCGAGAACCCTGCACAGCACAGTATCGTGGTGCAGCAACGCCAGGAATTCGAACAACGAATAATTGAATTGGAGAAGATCGAGGAAATCCGCACGGATATTCTCAGGCAGTCTCAGGAAAGCTTAGGCCGCCTTAAGGCTCTCCGTCAGGAAATCACTAGAAAGCGGCAAACTTTCATCGATAATGTTCTCGTCAGCAATCGGTATGTAAGCATCAAGGTTTTGCCTTACCAGCCCGAGCTTTCTGTTGTTGAGGTGACATTCCGTGCCTTGATCAATCGTGCTAACGATGACAGCTTTGCCCAAGATATTCTGGTGGAGGATGACGGAAAACCTCTGGACGGCCTGTTGGGGCGGTTGTTGAAGGACGTCCCCGGTGATGCCCAATCCGCCGCTGCCGATATTGAGGCACGCTTGGAAGAGATGAAGACCAATCTGATTGCCGCCGCCCTGGGGGAAGCGACACCTGTCGGCATGAAGAGGCCGCTTATCAACCACTTGAAAAAGCTGACACCTGAACAGTGCGACCGAATTCGCACTTGGTATCCGGAAGACGGATTACAGGTCAGCTACAATGCTGACGGAACAAGCCGTCGCAACTTTCGTCCCATCGAACAGGCATCTCCCGGACAGAAGACAGCAGCCATACTGGCTTTCATCCTGGCCTATGGTACGGAGCCTCTGGTGCTCGATCAGCCCGAAGACGATCTGGACAACAGGCTGATTTACGACCTCATTGTCCAGCAAATCCGGCAGATCAAGACCCGGCGACAGGTGATCGTCATTACCCACAACCCTAATATCGTAGTCAACGGTGACGCGGAGAAGGTTCTCGAAATGGAATTCAAGAACGGGCAGTGCGTGGTCGCCCAACGTGGTTCGCTTCAGTCACAAGCAGTTCGGGATGCAGTTTGCCGTGTGATGGAGGGTGGAACGGAGGCATTCGAAAAGCGATACAAGCGGATTGCCTTGGGACGTTTTGGTAATTGACCATCATAAAACCTAATCTTGTCCGCAGAGAGGTTTCGCTCCGGCATGCATTGGTACGCTTGAAAGTCCGCTCCTGGTCTATAGCGATCATTTGAAATGGTAATTTCAGCGCCTCCATAACGATTAAGGTATCCACGAAACAAGGCAACCCGCCCCCCACCTCTGCATGAGAGAAGCACGGCTTCCCCCCATCAATCCCGACCCTTCGCCTTGATCGGCGGCGGGTTGGGCGGGTATCGTCTGGGGCTTTGGTCATTCAGGAGAGGCGCGGCGATGCCGACTGTTGTCATTCGTCCGGCTGTCGAGGCCGACAGTTCCGTCATCATGCGCTTTGTCCGCGAATTGGCGGAGTTTGAGCGGGAACCGCAGTCGGTGAAGTCGTCGGAGGAGGATTTGCGCCGCGACGGGTGGGGCGAGACGCCGATGTTCGAGGCGTTGATCGCGGAGCTGGACGGGGAGGCGGTGGGATTCGCCCTGACCTCGCGCACCTATTCGACGTGGGAGGGGCGGCCCGGTCTGTTTGTCGAGGATCTTTACGTCACCCCCGCCGCCCGCCGCTATGGCGTGGGGCGCAAGCTTTTGGCGGCCATCGCCCGGCGGGCGGTGGAGCGCGGCTATCGCCGGGTTGACCTGAATGTGTTGGATTGGAATCCGGCGCGCGGCTTTTACGACCGGATCGGCTTTCGCCAGTTGCAGGAATGGTTGCCCTACCGCCTGACCGGCGACGGTCTGGCCGCGCTTGCGGCGGAGACGGCGTAGAGCGCGTCCAAACCGGCGGCGAACCCTTCCGACGCGGCGCGTTTCAGGCGGCTTGACGCTTGGCGCGGTCGGCGGCGGCGTGGGCGGCGTTGATGGCGGCGTCGGCGCGGGCCAGGGCGCGGGCGATCAGATCCTCGAACAGGGCGCCGACCGGCTGTTGGGCGGAGTCTTCGTCCTGCGCGTGGTTGGCGATCCGTCGGCCTGTCATGCGGTTGAGTCGTCCGGCCAGCGGCGGGCCTTCCATCCAGACGGAGCCTTCCTCGCCGGGGCCGATCACGCGCCAGCCGCAGCTTTTCAATTCGGCGACGCGGGCGCGGGCGATCAGCGCGCGATCCTGGTCCAGAGTGAACTCTCCCATTCGACTCTCCCATGGCCATGCGGACATGACGGAAACGCTACGCCCTTCCCGTGGCCTCGACAAGAACAAAAATGGAACATCGCCGCTTTTCGCCCTATGCCCCTTGCCGGACGGGCGGGGCAGGGAAAGATCAAGGGGAAAGATCAAGCAGAACGCGGCGCCCGACGCCGCCACCATCGCACCGACGCCGCGCGCGGCGCGGTCACGCACAGGAAGCATCATGACCGGCGTTCGCATCGAAACCGACAGCTTCGGCCCCATCGAGGTTCCCGCCGACCGGCTGTGGGGCGCGCAAACCCAACGGTCGCTCCAGAATTTCCGCATCGGCGGGGAACGGATGCCGGAGCCGCTGATCCGCGCGCTTGGCCTGCAAAAGCGGGCGGCGGCGGCGGTGAACATCGCCTTGGGCGCGCTCGATCCGGTTTTGGGCGCGGCGATCCTGGCGGCGGCGGACGAGGTGATCGACGGGCGGCTGGCCGATCATTTCCCGCTGGTGGTCTGGCAAACCGGATCGGGAACCCAGACCAACATGAACGCGAATGAGGTGATCGCCAACCGCGCCATCGCGCTGCTGGGCGGGGTGGTCGGCTCCAAAACGCCGGTGCATCCCAACGATCACGTCAATCTCGGCCAATCCTCCAACGACAGCTTTCCGACCGCGATGCACATCGCCGCCGCCGTGGAGATCACCCGCCACCTGATTCCGGCGCTGGAGCGGCTGCGCGCGGCGCTGGACGCCAAGGCCGAAGAGTTCGCCGCCATCGTCAAGATTGGCCGCACCCATCTGCAAGACGCCACGCCGCTGACTCTGGGGCAGGAGTTTTCCGGCTACGCCGCCCAGATCGCCTATGGGATCGAGCGGGTGAGCGCGGGCCTGCCGCAGCTCTACCGGCTGGCCCAAGGCGGCACGGCGGTCGGCACCGGGCTGAACGCGCGGGTTGGCTTCGCCGAACGCTTCGCCGAGGAGGCGGCGCGGCTGACCGGCTTGCCCTTCGTCACCGCCGCCAACAAGTTCGAGGCGCTGGCGACCCATGATTCGCTGGTCGATCTGCATGGCCGCCTGAACACGCTGGCGGTGTCCTTGATGAAGATCGCGAACGATCTGCGGCTGTTGGGTTCCGGCCCGCGCTCCGGCCTTGGCGAGCTGTCCTTGCCGGAGAATGAGCCGGGATCCTCGATCATGCCCGGCAAGGTCAACCCGACCCAGTCGGAGGCGATGACCATGGTGTGCGCCCAGGTGATGGGCAACCAGACCACCGTGACCATCGCCGGGGCCACCGGCCATTTCGAGTTGAACGTCTTCAAGCCGGTGATCGCCAACAGCGTCCTGCAATCCATCCGCCTGCTGGGCGACGCGGCGGCCAGCTTCACCGAGAATTGCGTCGTCGGCATCACGGCCAACCGCGAGCGCATCGCCCAACTGGTGGGCGACAGCCTGATGCTGGTGACGGCGCTGAATCCGCACATCGGCTATGACAACGCCGCCAAGATCGCCAAGAAGGCGCACAGGGAGGGAACCAGCCTGAAACAGGCCGGGCTGGCGCTGGGGCTGGTGACGGCGGAGCAGTTCGACGCCTGGGTCCGCCCGGAAAGCATGGTTGGACCGGGGTGACGGCGCTGGGGTAGTGTGGAGTCGAATCCTCGTCCTCCGTTTGGATGCTCCACGCGATGAAAAAACGTTCGGTGATGATCGCCGGTCATCCCACCAGCGTCTCGCTGGAAGAGGAGTTTTGGGAGGCGCTGAAGGGCGTCGCCCAGACGCGCGGGCTGTCGGTGAACGCGCTGATCGAGGACATCGACCGGACCCGCGCGGGCAATCTGTCCAGCGCCATCCGGGTTCATGTGCTGAACGCGCTGTTGAACCGGGCGTAACGGCTGGACAGGCGCGGCGTTGATCGGTAGATGGGCGGCTCTTCCGTCCGGAATCCTGTGTCTTGACCATCCGTTTGTGAGTGCCGCCCTGTGCCGTCCGATCTCGCGCCGCTCGATGTGGTCGCCTTTCTCTGGTTCATCGCGTCCTGGGTCGGCTTCACGATCATCCAGGATCATCTGCTGCGCGGGCGGCAGGGGGTGAACCAGCATTTGAAGATCGTGCGCCGTCATTGGATGGAGCAGATGCTGCAACGCGAAAACCGCATCATGGATTCGCAGCTCTTCGGCCACACGATGCACAGTTGCACCTTTTTCGCCTCCACCAACATGCTGGTGCTGGCGGGGCTGGTCGGATCCTTTGGCGCCATCGAACACGCGCATGATCTGGTTTCCGGCCTGTCCTTCACGGCGAAGACGTCGCGGCAGATTTTTGAATACAAGCTGCTGCTGATGGTCGGGATCTTCACCTTCGGCTTTTTCAAATTCACCTGGGCTTTGCGCCAATACAATTATTGCTGCGCGCTGATCGGTTCCGCCCCCGCCGCGCCGGTGCCCCACGACGCGATGAAGGTCATGGCGGAAGCCATTGGCGACGCGCTGACGCTGGCCGTCACCTCGTTGAACGGGGGGATGCGGTCTTATTACTTCGCGCTGGCGGTGCTGGCCTGGGTGGTCGGGCCGCTGTCCTTCATGCTGGCGACGACGGGCATCATTGTTGTGCTGACCCGGCGTCAGGCTTTCTCCGCGACCGAGAAAGTCATTCGGATTCAAACCGACCGTTTGGAACAAACTTCCTTAAAAAAACAATAATAATAGGTCAAATACCCTCGATTTCAGACCAGCCAAACGCGTATCCTCTGCCCCATAGGTCATATGGGGTATCCCGTATTGCAGAGGCGCGATTGCCACCAGACGTGGCGTCAAGGGTTGATTTCAGGGGAACGTTATGAGCGTTAAAACGAGCGCCGCGTGGGACGTCATGTCCATTCTGGACGAGGCCGAGGACATGCTGAATCGGCTTCGGTTGTATGATGGCCGGGTGACGACCGACGCGTTCGCGGAAAAGCGCGCGGCGCTGAACGAGGCTCGCGAACGGTTGGAACTGGCGCGCGCCCTGGCGTGACCGGCGGGGGTCAGCTTTTCCAGACGACCTTGCCGCCGCCGCGCACCTTCGACCAATCCTTGGCGAAATAGGCGAAATCGCGGGATGGGCGGCTGAACAGGAAGCCTTGGGCCAGCGGCACGTTCAAATCGGCCAGCAACTGGGCGTGAACGGCCTCTTCCACCTGCTCGCCGATCAAGGTCAGGCCAAGCTGGCGGCAAACGTCGGTCATCGAGCGCAGCATGGCCATGTCGCGCGGATTCTCCACCGCGCCGCGCACGAATTTCCCGTCGATCTTGGCGTAATCGGCCTGAATGCCGTAGAGCGACTGAAAGGACGTCGATCCGGCCCCGACATCGTCCAGGCAAATCCGGTAGCCGACCGCGCGCAGCTTTTGCAGAACCTCGTTCAGCTTGGCGATGTCGTTGACGACGACGGTCTCCGTCACCTCGATCAGCAGTTTTTTGTACAGGTCGCCATAGGGTTCGACGACGGATTGGAATTGGTTGAGGAAGATCGGACTCATCAAGGTCTTGGCCGACAAATTGATGGCGACGTCCGGCAGCTTCGGTTCCTTGCGGAAGGCCTTCAGCGTGTCCAGCACCGTCTGCGTCAGCAACAGGTCGAAGTCGTAGATCAGCCCGACATCCTCGGCGAAGGTGATGAAGTCGGCGGGGGAACTCATCCCCTCCACCCGCGTCAGCGCCTCCAGATGATGGACCGCCTGGGTCTCCAGATCGACGATGGGCTGATAGACGACGAAGAAGTCTTTCTTTTCGATGGTGGCGCGCAGGCGGCCGATGCGCTCCACCGCGTCGGACATCATGCGGTTGGCGCCGTCTTCCAGACTGGAGATGGTGAACTCGCCGCCCTGGGCCGAGGCGAAGGCCTGCACGGTGTAGACCAGCGCGCGGGCGGCGTCGGCGGCGCCCAGCGTGTCGTCGGCCATGTCCAGGGTCCAGGATCGGATGCCGCCGGGCAACGCCCCGCCCGCCGCCTGGATGATCTGGGCGATGTGGCCCTGCACCTCGCGCCCGTCGATGTCGGCGGCGTGGACGATGCCGTAACGGTCGCCGCCCAACTGCCCGGCGCTGTCGCCGTCGGCGGAGATGCCGCGCAGATAGGCGTCGATGCCCTCCTTGACCTCTTCCGCCGCGCCTTCCGGCAGGGCTTCGACCATCGACTGCAAGCCTTCGACCAGCAGAAGGGTCAGGCCATGGTCCAGGCCCTTTTCCCGCGCGTTGAGGATGCGTTCTTCCAGGATGTTGCTGAAGCTGTGTTCGTCCAGCAACTCGCCCGCCGGGGTCGTTCCGGCGCTGCTGCGCGGGCCGGACGCCAGAAGCACGGTCAGAAACAGCGAGCCAGGGCAGGAATCAAGGCGGCAGCCGCCCAGCAGGGCGGGGAATTTCTGGCCGTCGATGGCCTGGAAGATGACGCGGGCCGGTTTGATCCGCGCCTTTTCCTGGATGCGGTCGAACAGCACATGCACGTATTTGCGGTCGCTGGGGGCGACCACGTCGAGGATGTTGGTGCCGACCAACCCGCCAACGTCGCCCTTGGTCAGGCGGCAGCGGGCGCCGGCGGAAAACAGGATGGTTCCCATGCTGTCGGTTTCGATCAGCAGATCGGCGGCGGCGAAGGCGAAGCCGACAAAGCGGTCCCGGTCGCGGCTGGACTGCGGGCGGCGTTCCCCGGCGTTGCTGGCCGAGGTTTTCCGAATCGCCGTGTCCTGCGCAACAGTCATCGGAGCCTAACTTAAAATTTGAAACAAAGTTTAACGACTTTCACCATTTTCTGTCGAAGAGTAGCGGAGTTCGGCAAGGGTTGAAAGCCGCATGATTCGGTCTCGCCTTCCGTCGTCGGGCAGGGAGATATCCGCGCGGCCCGCCGGGGTTCGGGGCGGCGCCGTGCGTCAAACCAGGACGCGCGGTCCGTGCGGCGTGGCGATGCGGGCGGTCAGGCGCTTTTGCGGTCCGGCGCGGAAGATCAGGCGTTCGTCGGTCAGGTGCGGCGCAAGGGATTCGGCGATGACCTCGGCGGCGGGGTGCTCCACCTCGAAACGCAGCAGGGCGCAGCCAAGATCGGCCATGGCCGCCGCCGGATGCGGGCCGGTCGGCCATTCGATGAGGGTGGGGAAGGCGCCGTCGAAAGGCATGGAGCCATCATCCGGGACCGAGATGCGCCATGTCAGAGAACCACGGCTGACCGACACCGCAGGCCCGGCGGCGCCGGGAATGGTGGATAGGGCCTCGTCAAGCCGTTCGGCGCGGGCCACCCAGGTCGACAGGCGCGGCGGCGTCGCGCTTGCCGGATCGTCCAGACCGAACCAGCGCGCCCGCGCCGGGGCTGGGGCGTCTGGGTCGATGGCGATGATCTCCAGGAACAGGCTTGGGCCAAGGCGAAGAAGATGGTTGTGGGTTCCCATGCTGGGATGCGCCCCACCGACCGGCGCCCGCACCCCCAACGCCGACTCGACCGCCGCGACGCCGTCCGCCAGCGACCGCGCCGACACTGTGATGTGATCCAGAGCGAGCAGGGCGGGTTTTCCGGTCATGAGGTTTTGGGGAACAGCCGGGTGACGTGGCCCATCTTGCGGCCGGGACGCGCCTCGGCCTTGCCATACAAATGCAGCCGCGCGCCGGGTTCGGCCAACAGCGCGGGCCATTGCAGAACATCGTCGCCGATCAGGTTGGTCATTTCGGCGTCGGCCACCCGCTCGACCGACCCCAGCGGCAGGCCGCAGACGGCGCGGACCAACTGTTCAAACTGGGAGGAGGCGCAGGCGTCCATCGTCCAATGGCCGGAATTGTGCGGGCGCGGGGCCATTTCATTGACCAGAACGCCGCCGTCAGGGGTGACGAACAGCTCCACCGCCAGCACGCCGATCAAATCCAGCGCCTCGGCGATGCGGCGGGCGACCCGTTCGGCCTCGGCCAGAGTCGCGGGGGCGATTTTGGCCGGGGCGATGGTGACGTCGAGGATGCCGTCCTTGTGGCGGTTTTCCACCGCCGGATAGGCCACCATCGCGCCGTCGCCGCCGCGCGCCACGATCACCGAGACCTCGCAGGCGAAGGTGACGAAGCCCTCGACGATGGCCGCGCTGGTCTTGATCGACTCCCACGCCTGGGCCGGGTCGACCGTGGCGTCGATGCGCGCCTGCCCCTTGCCGTCATAGCCAAGCCGGGTGGATTTCAGGACGCAGCGCGGGCCGATCTCCGCCACCGCCGCCGCGACCTCGGCGGCGCTGTGGGCGGCGCGCCAGGGGGCGGTGCCGATGCCCAAACCGTTGACGAAGGATTTCTCCGCCACCCGGTCTTGCGCCACCGCCAGCACGTTCGGCCCGGGATTGACCGTGGCGAAGCGGCGCAGATGCTCGACCGTGGCGACTGGGACATTTTCCCATTCCAGAGTCACCGCGTCGACCGACCGGGCGAATCGCTCCAACGCGTCCAGATCGTCCCAACCGGCGATGGTCGCGGCGGCGCTGACCTGGGCGGCGGGGCTGTCGGCGGCGTCGGGCGCGTAGACATGCGTCTTGTAGCCAAGCTGGGCCGCCGCCAGGGCCGTCATCCGGCCAAGCTGACCGGCGCCCAGCATGCCGATGGTCGCGCCGGGCGCCAGGGTGGGAATGCGGCTCATCGTCTTCGGCTCTCCTTGTGCGGCCCGGTTCAGGCGGGGGTGTCAGGCGGGGGTGTCCACCGGCTCTTCGGCGACGGCGGCGGTCTGGCGGGCGCGCCACGCGTCCAGCGCGTCTTCCACCGCCGGATCCATCAGGGCGATGATCGACCCGGCGAGCAGGGCGGCGTTGATCGCCCCCGCCTTGCCGATGGCCAGCGTGCCGACGGGAATGCCGCCCGGCATCTGGACGATGGACATCAGGCTGTCCATGCCCTTCATCGCGTGGCTTTCGACCGGAACGCCCAGAACCGGCAGCAGCGTCATGGCGGCGACCATGCCGGGCAGATGGGCGGCGCCGCCCGCCCCGGCGATCACCACCTTCAGCCCGCGCGCCTGCGCGGTGGTGGCGTATTCCACCATCCGGGCCGGGGTGCGGTGGGCCGACACGATGCGGACCTCGTGCGGAACGCCAAGCGTCGTCAGGGTTTCGGCGGCGTGCTTCATGGTGGTCCAGTCCGATTGACTGCCCATGATGATGCCGACCAGCGGCGAACCGTTCGGGGTGCTGTTCTGGGATTCGGCGGACACGGCGGGGCGCTTTCCACAAGGTCAGGAAAGCGGCGGATTATAGGAAGAGTGAGGCCGGAGTCCAGTGGGTCGCGGCCTTTCCCCACGCTCCACCGCAAGAAGGCGGCAAAAGACCGAGTCTTGCGCTGCGACAATCCGATCCTTTCGCACGGGGGCGGGCGGGCCTATGCTGCCGACCTTCACCAATTGACGCCTTTTCTGCACCGGATTCCCGACCATGACCGACGCGGCTTCCCCCATCCCGGCCCCTCACCCCATGTCCACCGATCAAACCGCTGAGGAGCGCCGCGACATCCGAACCGCCATGGCGGAAGAGCGGATGA
This sequence comes from Azospirillum cavernae, assembly GCF_003590795.1. Lineage (GTDB taxonomy): Bacteria > Pseudomonadota > Alphaproteobacteria > Azospirillales > Azospirillaceae > Azospirillum > Azospirillum cavernae. Next base: position 2,404,531 of record NZ_QYUL01000001.1, on the reverse strand, counting down.
CCGCATTGGGCATCGACGAGGCGTCCATTGAGACGCTGGTCCGTCGCTTTTACGGCAAGATCATGGATGATGACGTTCTGGGGCCGATCTTTGGCCGGGCCATCACCGATTGGGAACCGCATCTGCGCAAAATGATGGATTTCTGGTCGTCCATCGCCCTGCTGACCCAGCGTTATGACGGGCGACCGATGCCGGTCCACATCCAGTTGCGGCTGGAGCCGCCGCATTTCGAGCGCTGGCTGTCCCTGTTCCGTGAAACCGCCAACGAGCTGTTTCCCGGCGAGGGCGCGGCCTTTCTGATCGGCAAGGCGGAGAACATCGCCCGCAGCTTTCAGATGGGCATCCAGTTTTTCACCGTGCCGAAAAAGCCGGAAGCCTGAACGGCGGGGAAGCCGCCGCGTCGTGATGACGCGGCGTTCAGGCGATGATGTCGGGCAGCAGGCGGCTTTCCAGAACCAGGATTTGGTCCTTCAGCATCAGCTTGCGCTTTTTCATCCGCTGCAATTGAAGCTGGTCATAGGGCGCGCGTTCGACCAAGCGAGCGATGACGTCGTCCAAATCGCGGTGTTCGCTGCGCAGGGATGCCAGCTTGTCGTTTAAGATCTCTTGCTCGCTCATTGCGTCCGTTACGACTGCTTGGTGGTGATCGCGGTGGAACCGTGGCGCCGCCTGGCTCGGCGCGCGGGACTATATCAGATTTCCGGCAAAGCGGCAGCGCGAAACCGGCAGTCTTGTCCAACGGTTATCGCTCGACAACAATGCAGGCCCCCGGCTTGCCGTTGTCCCTTCGCCGTTTGCGGGAAACGCCGGTTCCGGTAACATGGGGCCGCGTGCGACAAACAACCCAAATGGGACGGAATCCCCCAATGAACGCCACCACGACAGCCGGTAAGCGCATCGGCATTCTCACCAGCGGCGGCGATTGCGCCGGGTTGAACGCGGTCATTCGCGCGGTGGTCCACCGGGCCGCCGGTTACGGCTGGCAGGTTTTGGGCATCAAGGAGGGGACGCAGGGGCTGCTGCATCGGCCTGTCCAATACATCCCGCTCGATCTGACGAACGTCGATGGCGCCATGATGCGCCAGGGCGGCACGATCCTTGGCACCACCAACCGGGGCGATCCCTTCGCCTATCCGATGGCCGACGGCACGCTGAAGGACCGTTCCGACGAGATCATCGGCGGCTATCACGAGCTTGGCCTGGACGCCCTGATCGGCATCGGCGGCGACGGCAGTTTCGCCATTCTCCACAAGCTGGCCCAGAAGGGTGGCTTTCCCATGGTCGGCGTGCCGAAGACCATCGACAACGACCTGGGCATGACCGAGGTGTCGGTCGGTTACGACACCGCCGTCGCCGTGGCGGTCGAGGCGCTGGACCGTTTGCAGCCGACCGCCGCCAGCCACCAGCGCGTCATGGTGCTGGAGGTGATGGGCCGCGACGCCGGGCACATCGCGCTGGCCGCCGGCATCGCCGGTGGGGCCGACGTGATCCTGATCCCGGAGATCCCCTATTCCATCGAACGCATTGCCTCGAAGATTCAAGAGGTCCGGGCGACGGGCCGCAACTTCGCCCTGGTCGTGGTGTCGGAAGCGGTCAAGACGCTGGAGGGAACCGGGGTTAAGAAACTGCTTCAGGGTGGCGAGAAGCGCTACGGCGGCATCGGCGACTACATCGGCGAGAAGATCGCCGACGCCACCGGGGCGGAAACCCGCGTCACCGTTCTGGGCCATGTCCAGCGCGGCAGCATGCCCAGTCCGCGCGACCGTTTGGTCGCCTCGGCCTTTGGCGTTCACGCGGTGGATTTGATCGCTGAGGGCAAGTTCGACCGCATGGTCGCCTGGTCCAATCGCGGCGTCATCGACGTGCCGATCACCGACGCCATCGCGCATTATTCCTGCGTTGAGCTGGACAGCGCCCTGGTCAAGACCGCGCGCGGCCTCAGCATCAGCTTTGGCGATTGATGAGCGCCAACCCCTTCTGGGAGTTTTCCCTGGCCGTCTATGGACGGCCAGGGGTTCCCGCCGCCTGCGTGGCCTTGCAGGATCGTCATGGTCTTGACGTCAACGTCCTGCTGTTCGCCGCCTGGGCGGGGATGGCGTGCGGGACGCTGTTGTCGGCGGATCGGCTGGCGGCGATCGATTCGACCATCGCCGGGTGGCGGCAAGAGGTGGTGCGGCCGCTGCGCGCGGCGCGCCGCCGGGTCAAGACCGAGGATGACGCGTTTTACCAGCGACTGAAGGCGGTGGAGTTGGAGGCCGAACGCATCCAGCAAGACCGCCTGTTCGCCCTGGGCGGGCTGACGCCGCAGCCCGGCGGCGACGCGCGCATGGCGTTGGCGAACATGGCCTTGCTTGCGCCAAGCGGCGATCCGCTGCTGGAGGTTCTGGCGGCGGCGCTGGCGGGCTGAAATCAGCGGTTCAGGATCAAGCTGTCGGGGCTTTGTTCGAGGTCGGACACCAGAAAGGCCTTGCCGACATAGAAGGCGCTGCACCGTTTGCCACTGACCAACCGCGTCAGCGAGGCTTCCCATTCACGTCCCTTGGGGCCGACGATGCGCAGCTTCAACTGATCGACCAGCGGGTAAATCTTGTAGGGATCCATGACGATGGCTTCGCTGGCCGGCCCGACGAACATCGCTTGGTTGAGCGTCATTGTTTTGCCGTTCACTTCCAGCGACACGTCTTGCGCCCATGGGCAGCCGTTGGATTTCGCGCCTTCGTTGGCCAATGCCGGGGCAGAGACAAGAAGCGAAATCAAAGACACAAAAAGAGGCAAAGCCGACACAAAATGTCGGATAAAGCGTACGGTCATACTCGGCACAGTCCGCGTCTTGCGTTTGAACATGTTACTCTGACCAATCATGATGCCGGATGTTAGCAATACGCCGTAATCCTGACCACTCAGGGCCGCTCCGAAGTCGTAACTTAAACGGTTCGGGCAAAAGCAAGGCATGATGGTTTGCCGGGACTGCCTCGACAATCCCGCAAGACAACCTCTGACATTTTGTCGCAGGGTTTGGTTGCGCAGCGTTGGGGTAAAAAGTCCCCGATCCGTTTGATGATCGGTCGGGCGCGCGCCCTATTCCATCAACGCGAACATCTTGGTGGTCGTGTCCAATCCCCACAGCTCGCCGCTGCCCAGATCGAACCACCAACCGTGGAGATTGAGCGTGCGCTGCTCCACCCGCTCGCGCACGAACGGGAAGGTCATCAGATTGTCGACCGAGGTGCGGACGACGGCGCGCTCAACCACGTTTGGCCAATGGTCGGACCCTTCGCTGTCCTTCACATGGCTGGTCGCTTGGTCGATGTAAGGATCCAACGCCGATCCGGCGATGGACACCCAGGGCGACACGAAATCATCCTGGACCGCTTCGCCGCTGCGCAGGCGAATGAGGCCTTGGATGCCGCCGCATTGGGAATGGCCCATGACGATGATTTCCGAAACGCCCAGCACGCGAACGGCGTATTCGATGGCGGCCGACGTGCCGTGATAGCTGCCGTCGGGCTGATAGGGCGGCACCAGATTGGCGACGTTGCGAACCATGAACAGTTCGCCCGGTTCCGATTGGGTCAGCAGCGCCGGATCGACGCGGCTGTCGGAACAGCCGATCATCAGAATTTCCGGGTGCTGCCCTTCGGCGACCAATTGCTTCATGCTGTCCGGGCGGCGTTCGTAATAGCGCGCGCGAAAGCCTTTGACGCCAGCCAAAAGTTGACGAATTGGTTGGCTTCTTTCGCGTGACGGCATGGGTCGCTCTGCCTCTCGTCCAGTGGACCGGCGCGACGCCGACCCAGCTTGCCTTGGTATAGCGGCATTCCCGGCGCAGTCCAAGCCGCCTGTTGCTGTGCGGTATGACCAGGAGAAGGGTTGCTGGTCAGTCGGTTGCGCGTGTCGCGGTCGGCTCGCCCCATCGGCGCAGATTGCCTGCGTCCAAGCCGAAAAGATCAAGAACCCGGCCAACCGAATGGTCGATCAAATCGTCAATGGTCTTGGGTTTGGCGTAAAAAGCCGGAACTGGCGGGGCGATGATCGCGCCCATTTCGGCCAACGCGGTCATGGTGCGCAGATGCCCCAGATGCAGCGGGGTTTCCCGCACCATCAGCACCAGCCGCCGCCGCTCTTTCAGCGTCACGTCGGCGGCGCGGGTCAACAGGGTGGAGGTGACGCCGCTGGCGATCTCGCTCATCGTGCGGACGGAGCAGGGGACGACCACCATGCCCAAGGTGCGGAAACTGCCGCTGGAAATGGCCGCGCCAATGTCGGCGGCGGCGTAATGAACGTCGGCCAGCGCCCGCAACTCGGCGACCTTCATCGACGTCTCATGCGCCAACGTCACCTCGGCGGATCGGCTGATGACAAGGTGCGATTCGACGCCGATGCGCCGCAGGGTGGTCAGCGTGCGGATGCCGAGCGCCACGCCCGAGGCGCCGCTGATGCCGACGACGAGACGGGGGGGAGTGGTCATGACGGCGGATGTCCCAAAGCATCCCCCTTGTCGAGAAAGGGGGATGCGGTGTGCGTCATCGCAACAGGCGCTTTGACGGGTCAGTCGTCGTTGCGCTCGTTGTAGGAACCGCCCTGCTCGTCGTCGCCATAGCCCTCTTCCTGCTCCTGCGGGGGCAGGGGGGTGCCGCCACGACGGATGGCCAGGGCCAGGGCCTCTTCCAACTCGCGCTGCGTGCACAGGCCCAGCAGGACCGGGTTGCGCGTCTTGATGTTGGCGGCGTTCCAGTGGGTGCGCTCGCGCACCGAGGCGATGGTCGGCTTGGTCGTGCCGATCAGGCGGCAGGTCTGCGCGTCCGACAATTCCGGGTGCTGCTTCAGCAGCCAGGCGATGGCGTCGGGCTTGTCGCCGCGCTTGGTGATCGGCGTGTAGCGCGGCCCCTTGGAGCGCGCCGTCACCTGCGGCAGATCGACGATCAGAAGCTTGAGGCGCAGGGCCTCGTTCTTCTCGCAGCGCTCGATCTCGGTCTTGGTCAACTGACCGTTGACGACGGGATCAAGGCCGACCATGCCGACGGCCACCTCGCCATCGGCGATGGCCTGGACTTCCAGCGAATGCAGACCGCAGAACGCGGCGATCTGCTCGAAGGACAAGGACGTGTTCTCGACCAGCCAAACGGCTGTCGCTTTCGGCATCAAGGGCAGCGCCATCATCCCTCCTGACAACTCTCATCCGATCGCGCCCGCTGGCGTGCGGCGCGATCAGTCTTTTTCTCTCTGGGCGGAATCGCGACCGACGTCGCTCCGGTGAAGGGGCGGCCATCGGTTCGTGCAAGCATGCTTGCGCAGGCTCACCGGGAAATCCCGGTCGCCCACGTCCCTCTGCTACCCCGTCTTGCCCGGTCAAGGCAAGCCCATCCACGGGTTGAACGGCCACAAAAGGGCAAAAATCGCATCAGGGCGCGACGGTCAGCACGATTTTGCCGATGTGGGCGCTGCTTTCCATCAGGCGGTGGGCTTCGTCGGCCTGCTCCAACGGGAACGTCGCGTGGACCAGCGGCTTCAGCGGGCTGGCGCCGAACAGCGGCCAGACCGTTTCGCGCAGGGCACGGGCGATCCGGCCCTTTTCCGCCACCGGGCGGGCGCGCAGGGTCGAGCCGGTCAAAGTCAGCCTCTTCATCATCACCGGGGCCATGTTCAGCGTGACCTTGGACCCTTGCAGGAAGGCGATGGAGACGTGCCGCCCGTCCATGGCCATGATGTCGATGTCGCGGGCGATGTAATCGCCGCCGACCATGTCCAACACCACGTCCACCCCGCGCCCGCCGGTGGTCTCGCGGATCACGGCGGCGAAATCCTCGGTCTTGTAATTGATGGCGCGGTCGGCCCCCAACGCGAGGCAGGCGGCGCATTTCTCGGCGTTGCCCGCTGTGGTGAAAACCGTCGCGCCGAACGCCTTGGCCAGTTGGATCGCCGTGGTGCCGATGCCGCTCGACCCGCCATGGATCAGCAGGCTTTCGCCGGGCTTCAACCCGCCGCGCTCAAACACGTTGGTCCAGACGGTGAAGAAGGTTTCCGGCACCGCCGCCGCCTCGATCAACGACAGGCCCGTCGGGATGGGCAGGGCCTGCACCGCTGGAACCGTGCAATATTCAGCGTAACCGCCGCCCGCCACCAGGGCGCACAGCCGGTCGCCGATGGCCCAGCCGGAGACGTCCGCGCCCAACGCGACCACCGTGCCGGACAGCTCCAGCCCCGGCAGGTCGCTGGCGCCGGGCGGCGGGTTGTAGAGGCCCTGGCGTTGCAAGGTGTCGGGCCGGTTGACCCCGGCGGCGGCGACCGCGACCAGCAACTCGCCCGGACCCGGGACGGGCAGGGCGCGTTGGGCGGGGCGCAGAACCTCCGGCCCGCCGGGTTCGGTGATGGCGACGCAGCGCATGCTGTCCGGCAGAGCGAGGCTCATGCTGTTTCCCCGATAGGATTCGTTGGAGGCGATAGGTAGATTTGCCGGACCCGCCTGACAAGGCGGCACGACCAAAAGGGGAGGGGAAACGGCCATGACCTTCAAGGACGAATTTGCCGATCTGGAACCACGCGCGGCCAAGCCGACGCCCAAGGATTTGACGGCGCTGGGCGTGGCGGAGCTTCAGGACTACATCGCCGGGCTGGAGGCGGAAATCGCCCGCGCTCGCGCCGCGATTTCCGCCAAAGAAGCGCAAAAATCCGCCGCCGAGGCCTTCTTCAAAAAACCGTGACCCTGGGGTTTGCCCAAGAAAAAAGCCCTTCTCCCGACCGGGAAAAGGGCTTTTGGCGTTTTGAGGGGGACGTTTCTTGTTTAACGGGCGCGACCAACCAGATCGCGGTAGCAATGCCAGGAGGCGTGACCGATCAAGGGCAAGGCCAAACCAAGCCCGACAAAGCCCGTGACCATGCCCGCCGAGGTGAACAGCGCCACCAGGAACGCCCAGACGATCATCGGACGAATGTTCTCGCGAACCACGGCGATGCTGGTCGCCATCGCGGTGAAGACGTCGGTGTCGCGGTCCAGCAGCATCGGGATCGAGACGACGGCGATGGAGAACACGCCCGCCGCGATGACCGCGCCGAACATGGTGCCGGTCAGCAGGAAGGGGATGGTTTCCACCGAGAAGAAGATGCGATCCACCAACTGGTCGAAGGCGGGCGGCTCGGACGAGAAGAACAGGGCGAAAATCAGGAAGGCGACCCGGATCCAGGCCAGCACGGCCATCATCAAGACCAGCCCGATGCCGCTGATCTGCACGCCGTTGCGCCGATAGGCCAAGGCGACCTTCATCAGGGTCGGGCGTTCGCCCTGTTCCAGCAAGCGGCTGGTTTCATACAGGCCAACGGCGAACAGCGGCCCCAGCAGCATGAAGCCGGCGGCGAGCGGCAGGATCAGATACTCCATCCCCTGCATCGCCAGACCAGCGACCAGAATGAAGCTGGAGATCACCGCCAGCGCGCCAAAGCCGAAGCTGATGAGCGGCGCCGCCATCATGTCGCGCCATCCGGCGGCGAGCCAAACCCAAGGGCGATCATTTTCGACCGCATGGATCGGCGGAAGAAAGGCGGTGGATTGAGGCTTCTGTACCGAACCACGAAACGACGTCATGTCAACCATGAGCCGGGCCTCCCCCGAATGCCAGACGGCGCGCCCGATGGCGCCCATAGCCGAACTGTCACACGAGTTCGCCAAATGTGGCAAGGACCAATTGTTAGGAGAGTCAATTGTACCACGAAAAGAGGGGTTAATCCGACTTCCATGGTTGGTTTTTATGCCGTTCGGCTAGGCGGATTGGCCAAAGCAAGGTAGGGCCAAGCCGATTCGGGTTAATCCGGATCGTCGAGTTTCTTGCCATCCAAAGCCTGAGTTCGTCGCTCGGCCTCTTGGCGATCGCGCTCCTTCTCGGCCTTGGTGCGGCCGAATCGGATCCGATTCGCCTCGGCGTCTTTTGCGCGCTCGGCCCGATCGCGGGTCTTGCGGAAGCGGTTGAGGTTGACCACGTCGCCCATGGCGGCTTCTCCGGCTGTGGTGGGATGAAAAGCGGCGATCCGGGGCGGCCGACCGGAACGATTTTTGCGACTGGCGGCGGGATGGCCCTGAGATCGCCCAAATTGCTTGTTTCTTCTGCGGGCTATAGCTTACCGAAAGACAGGGCGAGCGAGAAGGACGGGGCCGCTTGGGACCGTCTGATGAGCGGATGAGGGCGTGGACCACGGGCAGGGCCACGCGCAGGGAAGGCGGAGACCCGGTGAACAAGATCCTGATCGCGGCATTGGCTGGATTGACGGCGCTGGCCGGTGGCGTGCTTGCGGCGCCCAGCCTGATCGATTGGAACGCCTATAAGGGGATGATCGCCGAACGGGTGTCGGCGGCGACCGGACGCGCGGTTGATCTGCGCGGCGACGTCGGGTTGACGCTGCTGCCATCCCCGGCCTTGACCGTGCGCGACGCCCGGCTCGCCAACCCGGCGGGCGCGACCGAACCGGACATGGCCCGGCTGAAGAAGCTGGACGTCCGTGTGGCGCTGATGCCGCTGCTGAGCGGGCGAATCCAGGTTGAAAGCATCACGCTGGTGGAGCCGACCTTTGTGGTCGAGGTGCTCAAGGATGGGCGGCTGAACTGGGACCTGTCGGGGGGCGTGGCGACCACGGCGAACCGTTCGAGCGCGACCGATGGGCTGGCCGAGGCCATCAGCTTCGATCAGGTGACGGTCGACAACGGCGCGATTCTGTACCGCGACAGCCGGTCGGGCCGTTCGGAAACGCTGGAAGGGGTCAGCGCCCGCGTCGTCGCCGGAAGCTTGACCGGGCCGTTTCAGGTCCAGGGCGATTTCCGTCTGCGCGGGATGGCCCTGCATGGGGAATTGACCGCCGGGCGCTTCGCCGATGGCGCGGCGGTGCCGGTGCGCGCCGCCCTGTCGATGCCGGGAACCGACGCGACCCTGCGTTTTGCCGGGATTTTGTCGGGCGGCAGCGGCAATGTCAGCGGCGGCGGCGCCTTGCGCGCGCAAGGCGACTTGCGGGCCGAAGGCAGCGATCTCGGCAAGCTGATGGACAGCCCTTCCGGCGCGGCGCTTGGTCAGGCGTTCAGCCTGCGGGCGACGGTGGAGGCGGGAACCAGTCTGGCGGTTCTCAGCAATCTTGAGGCGCAGATCGGCGACACGCGGGCGACCGGATCGGCGACCTTGCGTCCGGGGGAACCCGCCCGCACGGAACTGACGCTGGCGATCAACCGGCTGGATCTGGATGGGTGGCTGAATCGGGTTGGCGCGGGGCTGACGTCGCCACCGGCGCCGCCATCCGCGCCGTCCGTCTCCGGGCGGGGGGCGGCTGTTCCCGTCGCCCCGGCCTCGGCGCCGTGGGCGTTGCCGGTGGGGGTGGAGGGCAAGCTTGATTTGTCGGTTGATGGGCTGACCTACAATGGCGCCGTCGTCCGCCAGGGCCGGTTGGAGGCCAGCCTGGCGGCCGGGCGCCTGACCATCGACCGGGTGAGCGCGCAACTGCCCGGCGGGTCGGACATTGTGGCGGCGGGCGAGGTGACGACGCCGGGCGGGTTGCCGACGATCGACCTGAGGATGGAGGCCAACGCCGACAATCTGCGCGCTTTGCTGGACTGGATGAAGTTGGACGCCCGCAGCGTTCCGGCGGATCGGCTGCGCCGGGCCTCGCTGGCGATGCGGGTGCAGGGGCACGCCAACCGTTTTGAGCTGTCGGGGCTGGATCTGCGGGTGGACGGCAGCCGCCTGTCCGGCGCCATCGCCTATGTGGACCGGGGCCGCCCGGCCTTTGGCGCGCGGCTGGAGCTGGACCGGCTGAACATCGACGCCTATCTGCCGCCCATTCCGTCGCCGGGCCTTCCCACGGTCGGGTCGGCGCGGGCGCTGCCGCCGTTGGCCGCCGCCGCGCCTGCGACGACGGGCCGGGTGGCGCTGTCGCCGCTGTCCTGGCTGATGTTGGCCGACGCCAATCTGGATCTGTCCATCGGTCAGGTGACGTTGCGCGGTTTGCCTGCGCAGGGGATTCATCTCGACGCCACCGTCGCTGGCGGCGCGGTGACGATCCGCGAGGCCAAAGTCGATGATTTGGTCGGTCTGAAGGGCCGGGTCGATGGGCAGATCGCCGGGCTGTCGCCTCTGCGCGGCGTCAACCTCGCTGTGTCGGCGGAGGCGGCCAATCTGGGCGGCTTGCCGCGCGCCGTGGCCTGGCCTGCCGGCGTTCCGACGCCCGAACGGCTGGGCGCGGTGTCGGCCAAGGCGCGGCTGGCGGGCGACGCCAGCCGTTTGGCCTTGGAGCTGACCGCCGGGGTGGCCGGTGGAGCGCTGGATGCGGGCGGATCGCTGCTGACGCTCGACACCCGACCCGCCGCCGACGTGAAGCTGCGGGTGACGCATCCTGAATTGGGAAGGTTGGCCGCGCTGTTCACCGACCGGGGGCAGGCGCGGGCCTATGGGCCGCTCGATCTTTACACGGAGTTCAGCGGGTCGCTGGCGGCGCCGAGCTTGGCGAATCTTCAGGGGATCGTCGCCGGGGTGCCGTTGCGCGGGCGGATCAGCGGTGATTTCACCGGCCCGCGCCCCCAGATCGACGCCGACCTGCAAACCGGCGATCTGGACCTTGATCGGCTGATCGGCGCGCCGTTGGTTGGGGAAAGCCAACCGCGCGAATCCGTCGCGGCCACGGCGTTGACCGAGCGTGAGGAGAGCGCCGATCCGTCCTGGCTGCGGCTGGCTGATGGCAAGCTGGCGCTGGCGGCCACGTCGCTGACGGCGGGCGGGGCGCGGGTCGATCAACCGGCTCTGCGCGCGGCGTTGAACGGCGGCACGCTGACGCTGGAGCAGTTGGACGGCGAATGGCTGGGCGGGCAGATCGGTCTGAGTGGCCGATTGATCGCCCAGCCGGGTCGCGCTCCCTCGATTGAGGCCGACGTCACCGTCGTCAAGGCGGAACTGGCCCGGTTGACGGCGGCCATGGCGGGTGGCGCTGCGGGCGGCGTGACGCTGTCCGGCGGCGCGGTGGACCTGGACATGGTGGTGACGGGATCGGGCGGCGACCAGGAGTCGGTGCTGCGCTCGCTCAGCGGTCGGGGGCGGGTGGCGGTGGTCGGCGGGGTGTTGCGCGGTCTGGATTTGACGGCGGTCCGTGACCGGCTGAGCCGGGTGACGCGTCCGCAAGAGGTGTTGGGCGCGGTGATCGGCGGCGGGCCGGGCGGCGAAACCCGCATTGACCGGGTGGATGGCCGCTTCACGATCGATCATGGCACGCTGCGCACCGACGACACCCGGCTGACCGCTGCGGCGGGGGAGGGGCTGTTGAGCGGCTCCTGGTCGCTGCCCGAGGCCCAGGTCGATCTGGGGCTGCGTTTGCGGGTGAAGGCGGAACCGCCCTTGCCGCCGCTGACCCTGCGCGTCGCCGGGCCGTTGGCGGCGCCGACCCAGAGCTTTGACATGAAGGCGGTGCAGGAGCATTTCGCGGCGTCCGCCGCTGCGGAACCAGCTCCGCCGAAGCCGTGACGCGGGGCGGGGCCGCATGGCACGCTTGCATGCTGCGTCGCAGCGACGTGGCGCAAGGGCGTTGAAGTCCGGCGGTCTGACCGCCATAATGGTCGAACAGTAACCGGAAGTTTGAAGCGATGCAGGCCGACAACAAAATTTTGGACGATATCGCCCGTGTGGCGGGTGGCGCGCTCGGCGCCTTTTCGTCCCTGCGCGAGGAAGCCGAGGGGCATCTGCGCTCCCAGCTTGAACGCATCCTGTCGCGGATGGACGTTGTCAGCCGTGAGGAGTTCGACGCCGTTCGCGCCATGGCCGCCAAGGCCCGCGAGGAGCAGGAGGTGATGGCCGAACGGCTCGCCGTCCTGGAAGCGTTGGTCGCGTCGCTGACGTCCGCCCCGGCGGCGGTTTCGGCGGACGAACCTGCGGATGGGGCCGACGACGCGTCTTGAACGGCGCCCTGTCACAAACCCTTCACGGCGTCCGCGCCTGAATTCGGTTGCGGCGGCGAAGCGGCTTTGGCACCGTTCTGTCCGTGGTAGCTGTCACGTTTTTTCGCCACATCATCTTGGGGTGTCGGTCCGGTTCCCGCAGGCCAGTCCGGGTTCAGGGCGTCACCCGCCGCGCCTTCATAGGAGGACGCTGACATGTCGGCTGTCGCCGTCGAAACCACCGCTTCCTCACACAACCCGCTCGACGTGGTTGAAGAGATCGTCACCGCCAACGAATGGCCGTTTGAGCGCGCGACCGACGACGAACTCGTCGTCGAGATCGGCGGGCGCTGGTGCGATTACCGTCTGTATTTCGTCTGGCAACCCGACGTCAGCGCGTTGCAGTTCTCCTGCCAGTTCGACATGAAGGTGCAGGCCCCGCGCCGCGTCGCCGTCGCCGAACTGTTGGCCGAGGTCAACGGGCGCATGTGGCTGGGCCATTTCGACGTCTGTTCGGAAGAGCACACGCCGATGTTCCGTCAAACCATGCTGCTGCGCGGCGCGCGCGGCGCGGCGGTGGAGCAGTTGGAGGATCTGGTGGAGATCGCGCTGTCGGAGTGCGAACGCTTCTACCCGGCCTTCCAATTCGTCATCTGGGGCGGCAAGTCGGCGCAAGAGGCGGTGTCCGCCGCCATTCTCGACACCATGGGCGAGGCGTGATCGGCATGAGCGACGTGACGGGCGGGGCGAAGCTTCTTCTGGTCGGCTGCGGCAAGATGGGCGGCGCCATGCTGGACGGCTGGCTGTCGTCGGGCATTGTCTCACGCGTCGTGATCGTCGAGCGGGCGGAACTGCCCGACGCGCTGGTCGGCAACCCGCTGGTCAGCGCGGCGACCGGGCCGGAGGATCTGCCCGAGGGGTTCGTTCCCGACGTCGTCGTTCTGGCGGTCAAGCCGCAGGTGATGGACTCGGCGCTGCCGGAATATCGCGCCCTGGCGCGGCCCGGCACGGTGTTCCTGTCCATCGCGGCGGGCAAGACCATCGCCTATTTTGAAAAGACCTTGGGGGAGGGGGCGGTCGTCGTCCGCTCCATGCCCAACACGCCCGCCGCCATCGGTCGCGGCATGACGGTCGCCGTGCCCAACGCCCGCGTCACCGCCGCGCAGACCGCGCTGTGCGACGCGCTGCTGCGCGCCGTCGGCGACGTTGCTTGGATCGACGACGAGGCGCTGCTGGACCCGGTCACGGCGCTGTCGGGCAGCGGCCCGGCTTACGTTTTCCTGCTGGTCGAGGCGATGGCCAAGGCGGGGGAGGCCAGCGGCTTGCCCGCCGATCTGGCGATGCGTCTGGCCCGCGCCACCGTGTCGGGGGCGGGGGAGTTGCTGAACCAGTCGCCGCAACCCGCCGCCGATCTGCGCAAGGCCGTGACCAGCCCGAACGGCACCACTCAGGCGGCGCTGGACGTGCTGATGGCCGAGGATGGCGTGCTGCCGGTGATGACCGCCGCCATCGCCGCCGCGACGCGGCGTTCGCGGGAACTCGCCCAGTAACGCCTGATGTCCACAATCACCGCCGTCATGGGGGCATGGTGATGAGCAACGCACTCAGCCCATCGGCGCGGCGAATCCAGGATCTGTTGAACAGCCTTGGCTTTGGTCCTCGCGTCGTCGAGCATGAGGGCAGCACCCGGACGTCGGAGGACGCGGCGGCTGCGGTCGGCTGCGACGTCGCGCAGATCGCCAAATCCCTGATTTTCCGCGCCAAAGAGACCGCTCGCCCGGTGCTGGTGATCGCCAGCGGGGCCAACCGGGTGGATGAGAAGGCGGTCGGTCGCCTGATCGGCGAAAAGATTGAGCGCGCCGACCCTGAGTTTGTCCGCGAATCCACCGGCTTCGCCATCGGCGGCGTCCCGCCCATCGGCCACGCCGTGCCGCCGCTGGTTTTGATCGACGCCGATCTGATGGCGTTGGACGTCCTGTGGGCGGCGGCGGGAACCCCGAACGCCGTGTTTCGCCTGACGCCCGATGAGTTGGTGCGCATCACCGGCGGTCGCGTGGACGTTGTGCGCAAGGGCTGAGCGCCGAGACTTTCTAATGCGGCGTTTTGTCGCACCTTCCGCCATTCGTCGCGGACGCTGGAACCTTCTGTTGGCTCAAACAGTTGACTGGATGCGGGGCGATGGGCGGTGCTGGATGACGATTATGCTGCGGCGCAAAAGCGCGTTGACTAACTTTTCGGCACTCTGCATAGTCGGCTTCAGAAATGTTGCGTCGCAACATGCGAAACGCTTCCTGATTGGGGATGAGAAACATGGCCACGAAGACGAACAACCCCTTCCTTGAGTTCGACCCGTCCAAGTTCATGGGCGATTTCAAGCTGCCGGGCGTCGATGTCGAAGCCATCCTCTCCAGCCAGCGCAAGAACATCGAAGCCCTGACCGCCGCCAACCAGTTGGCCGCCGAGGGTTTCCAGGCCGTCCTGCGCCGTCAGGCTGAAATCGTCCGCTCCTCGGTCGAAGAAGCCAGCAGCTTCGTCAACGACGTGCTGTCGGCCAGCACCCCGGAAGCCAAGGCCGCCAAGCAGGCCGAACTGGTGAAGGCCGCCTTTGAAAAGGCTCTGGCCAACGCCCGTGAACTGGCCGAGCTGGTCACGAAGTCCAACACCGAAGCCGCCGACGTCCTGTCCAAGCGCGTGTCGGAAAGCCTGGAAGAGCTGAAGAGCGCCGTCGCCAAGGTCGCCAAGTAAGCCTTCATCGTTTCAGCGACGATGCCGAAAGGGCCGTCCCATCGGGGCGGCCCTTTTTGCGTTCCCGGCGGGCGCGGGTCCGGGGTAGGCTCGCGCGTTGGAGCCATGACGTGGGATTGCGCCGGATGACCATCAGTTACGATGATTTCGCCAAGATCGACATTCGGGTCGGAACGATCATCGCGGTCGATCCCTTCCCGGAAGCCCGCAAGCCCGCTTACAAGCTGACCGTCGATTTTGGCGGCGACATCGGAACCCGGCGCAGTTCGGCGCAGATCACCACGCTGTACCCGGCGGAGTCGCTGATCGGTCGGCAAATCCTGGCGGTGGTGAATTTCCCGTCCAAGCGAATCGGCCCCTTCACCAGCGAGGTTCTGTGCCTGGGCGTTCCCGACGCCGAGGGCGCGGTGGTTCTGGTCGGCCCGGATCGCGCCGTGCCGAACGGCGGCCAGCTTTACTGATCGGCGGTTGGCTCACAACGGCAGGCGGATGATCGCCCGCAATCCGCCATAAGGGCTGTCATCCAACGTGATGTCGCCGCCGTGGCTGCGGACCACGTCGCGCGCGATGGTCAGCCCCAATCCCGATCCGCCGGTGGCGATGTTGCGCGAGCGGTCCATGCGGAAGAAGGGCTTGAACACATCCTCGCGCGCGGCGGCGGGGATGCCGGGGCCGTCGTCGTCGATGACGATCTCGATGGAGCCGCCGCGCCGTTCGGCCCGCACCCAGGCGGTCCCCGCGTGGCGCCCGGCGTTGCTCAGCAGATTGGCGACGCAGCGGCGCATCGCGTTGGGGCGCAACGGCAGCGTCATCAGGGGTTCGACCGACAGCGTCACCTCGGTCCCCTCGCGCCGCGCGCTGGCGGCGGTTTCGTTCAACAGGCGGGACAGGTCGGTGGGCTGAACCAACTCCGCCCCCTCGCCGCGCGCGAAGGCGAGATAGCCTTCGATCATCGCCTCCATCTCGGCGACGTCGGCCATCAGCTCTTCGATTTCCGGGTCGCAGCCGGACATTTCGGCCACCATGTCCAGCGCCAGCTTCATCCGGGTCAGCGGCGTGCGCAAATCATGGCTGACACCCGCCAGCATTTCGGTGCGCTGGGTGATCTGGCGCTGGATGCGCTCGCGCATCAGCAGAAAGGCCGACGCGGCTTGCCGGACCTCGGTCGCGCCCTCCATCTTGAAGTTCAGCACGTCGCGCCCCTTGCCAAGCGAATCGGCGGCGGCGGCCAGCCGCTTGATCGGGCGGATCTGGTTGCGCATGAACAGGATGGCGACGGCGAACAGGACGATGGCCGAACCGATCATCCACAGGATGAAAATATAGCTGGTCGGCGTGAACAGGCGGCGTTCCGGCGACATCACCGACAGCACGCCGTTCGGCATCTCCACCCGGATCTCATACCATTCATGGGCGACGCGGGTGTTGATGGAAAAGGGGCGGGCGATCCGTTCGTCCAGCGCCTTGCCCAGGGTGCGCTCCAGCAGGCCGCGCAGGGGCTGGCCCTGTTCGGGCAGGCGTTGGTTGGGTTCCAGGCTGACGATCAGGTCGGTGGTGCGCGCGGCGGTCGCCAGAATCCAGTTGCGCCCTTCCTCGGACGGGTCATGCTCCAACTGGGCGATCACGGTGGCGATGTCGCCCGCCACGGCGAAGGCCAGCCGATTCGTCACGGTGTCCCAATGGCGGTCGTAGAAAATCCAGGTCGCCACCCCTTGGGCGAGAATCACCGGGGTGACGATGATGAGCAGGGAACGCCCGAACAGGGTGCGCGGCAGAAAGCGCTTCAGCCAGAGACCGCGCGACCGCCGGTCCCGACGAGTCGTGTCGGCGCGCGCCGCCGGTCTCGATTCCGGTGTGACCGTCACGGATCGGGCCTCAACACATAGCCTTCGCCGCGCACGGTGTGGAGGTAGCGTGGTTCGCGCGGGTCCGCCTCGATCTTGCGGCGCAGGCGGGTGACTTGCACGTCGATGGTGCGGGCGTTGCCCGCAACCTTGCTGCGCTCCGTCAACTCCTCGCGGCTGAAGGTGACGCCGGGGGAGGCGGCGAGAATCCGCAGCAAACTGGCCTCCGCCGTGGTCAGCCGGACCACCTCGTCCCCGGCGCGCAGCTCGTCGCGGTCGGGCAGATAGAGCAGGGGGCCGAGGCGCACCGGAGGGGCAGGCGCGGCGGTCGGCTCCGGCGGGCGCACCGCCTGACGGCGCAGGATGGAGTTGATGCGCAGCAACAGCTCGCGCGGGCTGAAGGGTTTGGCGAGGTAATCGTCGGCCCCGGCCTCCAACCCGGCGATGCGGTCGTCCGGCTCGTCCCTCGCGGTCAGCAGCAGGATCGGCACGTCGCGGTCGCGGCGCAGCGATTCGGTCAGCTCCAACCCCGATTCGCCAGGCATCATGATGTCGAGCACCAGAAGATCGAAGGCCAATCCGCCGAGCTGCGCGCGCGCGTCGGCGGCGTCGCGCGCCGTGCTCACCAAGAAGCCGTTGGTTGCCAAATATTTGCGCAAAAGTTCGCGCAAGCGGGTGTCGTCATCGACGACCAGGATGTGGGGCTGGTCTTCCATCATAGTGGGATTATAGCGCGCCCGACCGTCCGGCGTATAGCGACGCGAAAGGCAAGGCTGTTGGCGGATTCTTCCAAATTTTGTGTTAGGCTGTGCGCGGTGGGGTTCACTGGAGCGATCACGATGACCGATGACAACAGGTCTGCCGACCGTAACGACCTGGACGCTATGACCCGTGAATTTCTGGAAAAGGGCGGCAAGATTTTGCAATGCGCGCCCGGTTCCTCCGACAATGTGGTGTACCGGAAAGGCACCTTCCGCCGTCGTCCGGCGAATTATGGAAAAACCGATGGGGCTGTCGCCGGAGCGATGCCCCCGGCCGCGATGCCGACGACAGCGCCGCCGCAGGCGATGGCCGCCGGAAGCGACAGCGCCGCCGACTGACCCTCGCGACAGAGGATTTTCTTTTCAGCGCTTGGTTGTGAGTCAGCGTTTGGTGACGGGCCGGGTCGGCGCCGGGGGCGTGAATTTGGCCCGGTCCTCGTCATCCAACATGCCCATCATGACCTTGCGGAACCCCTCGACCGCTTCCGCGCCCGCCATTTTGTAGGCGCGCGCGATGCGCTGACGCTGGGTTTCCGACAATTGGCGTTCCAGCTCGACGCCCTTTTCGGTCAGCTCCAACAGGCGTTGGCGACGGTCGCGCGCCCCGGTTTGCTGGTCGATGAAGCCCTGCCGGACCAACTCCCCCAGCACGCGCGACAGGCTTTGCTTGGTGATCTTCAGGATCGCCAGCAGCTCCGACACCGTGATCTTGGGATAGCGGCCAACGAAATAGATCACCCGGTGATGGGCGCGGCCAAAATCAATGGCGGCGAGGATCTCGTCCGGTTCGGCGGTGAATTCCCGGTAGGCGTAGAACAGCAGTTCCATCCCGGTGCGCAATTCCTCCTCGCGGAGGAAAAGTTGATTCACGCCTGCTTTTAGGTCAGCCATGTTGACGCGGTTTGTTCGATTCGTTATAAATAGGTCAGTAACTCAGACATAAACAATCCAGCGCCCGGACACAAGAGCAAGCTCATGCGCGGCAACCCTTTGTCGCGCCCATGGGTCGGCTTTTGCCAAGGGACGGGCGTGCCTGGAGCTTTGGGGAATCGCCATGTCCATTCTGCCCTTTGACGACCGCGACGGCTTCATCTGGTTCGACGGCGCGCTGACGCCGTGGCGGGAGGCCAAGATCCATGTCCTGACCCATGGGCTTCATTACGCCAGCAGCGTGTTCGAGGGCGAGCGCGCTTACAACGGGCGGGTCTTCAAGCTGACCGAACACAGCGAGCGGCTGGTCAACTCCGCTCGGCTGCTGGGCTTCACCATCCCCTATTCGGTGGCGGAGATCGACGAGGCGACTCGGCAAACCGTCGCGGCGATGGGCTTCGCCGACGCCTATGTCCGTCCGGTCGCGTGGCGCGGCAGCGAGGTGATGGGCGTGTCGGCGCAGGCCAGCCGCATTCATCTCGCCATCGCCGTCTGGCAATGGCCCAGCTATTTCAGCGCGGAAGCGAAGATGAAGGGGATCCGGCTGGCTTGGGCGCCCTGGCGCCGCCCCTCGCCGGACAGCGCGCCGACCGCGTCCAAGGCCGCCGGGCTGTACATGATCGGCACCCTGTCCAAGCATCAGGCCGAAGCCGAGGGATTCCAGGACGCGCTGATGCTCGACCATCGCGGTTTTCTGGCCGAAGCGACCGGGGCCAATCTGTTTCTGGTGATCGACGGCGCGCTGCACACGCCGATTCCCGACGGCTTCCTCGACGGCATCACCCGGCGGACCATCATGGATTTGGCCCGCGCGCGCGGGCTTGACGTGATCGAACGCCGCATCCCGCCCGAGGATCTGGCCAAGGCGCAGGAGGTGTTTCTGGTCGGCACAGCGGCGGAAGTCACCCCGGTGGGCGAGATTGGCGAGCACCGCTTCACCCCCGGCCCGGTCTGCGCGGCGATGATCGCCGATTACGACGCGCTGGTGCGGACGGCGGGCGCCTGATCGAGCGGCGGGAGACGTCGGATGGAGGGGCGTCGACGCGCTCCTCCCCCGTTTTGAGGGCGTGAGAATCAGGGGGAACGCGCATTTGTCGTTAACGGCATTTGCACACCCTTGCATCATGCTCCATAAACAGTGGCGTTGCCGCCGGGAGCATCGGCTTTGCGCATTCTGATTGTTGACGATTCGCCGCATCACCAGAACATGATGGTGTACGAGCTGAACAAGCTCGGCTACAGCACCAGCATCGCGACCAACGGCGCCCAGGCGATCGACGCCGTGGCGCAAGAGCGGTTCGACGTGGTCATGGCGGACATCAAGCTGAAGGACATGACCGGCATTGAGCTGTGCTGGCATCTGCGCACCGCCCAGGGGCTGCGGCACCTCTATCTGATTTTGATGATCCCCGGCAGCATGACCGACCAGTTCCACGAGTTGGTCGAGGCCGGGGCCGACGAGTTTCTGCGCAAGCCGTTGGATTGGAAATGGACGACGGCGCGGTTGCTGGCGGCCTCGCGCGTCGTGGCGATGCAGCGTGACCTGGAACGGCTGGCGACCACCGACGCGCTGACCGGCGCGCTGAACCGCCGCCGTTGCCTGGAGCGCGGCGCGGAGGAGTTCACCCGTTCACGCCGTTACGAGCGGCCCTTGTCGGTGGTGATGCTCGACATCGACCATTTCAAGAAGGTGAACGACACCCACGGCCACGCCACCGGCGACGAGGCCATCAAGATGACCGTGCGTTGTTGCAAGGCGTCCTTGCGGGCCTGCGACATCGTCGGACGTTTGGGCGGCGAGGAGTTCGCCGTCGTCATGCCGGAAACCCCGCCGGTCAACGCCTTCACCGCCGCCCAGCGGGTGCGCGAACGGATCGCCGACTCGTCCCTTCCCCTGGAAACGGGCGGCGAGCTGCGCTTGACGGTCAGCATTGGTCTGGCCTGGATGACGCCGACGGATCGCGGCGTCGAACAGCTCCTGGCCCGCGCCGACGCCGCGCTCTACCGCGCCAAGAATGGCGGACGAAACCGGGTGGAGATGGAACCATCGATCACCCTGCCGCGCTCGCTGGCGGGGTAGGCGGTCGGATAGGCGGCGTTCCGTTTCCGGTCGGAGCGATTCAGCGCGCCAACGCTGTGGACAGAAAACGCGCGACGTCCTCTTGAACTGTCGCCGTGGCGCTGGGGCTGCCGCCGACCGTGGCCCCCATGCCGGTTGGGCTGTGGCGGTTCAGGGCCTTTGTCAGACGGGTGACGGGACGATCAAGATTGTCGAAGGAATGGGCGGCGTTTGGGTAGACGCGCAGATCCAGGGCGTCCGGCCCTTGGTGTTTGGCGGCCAGCGCCTTGCACTCTTCCGCTGGGGTCCAATCATCGTCCGCGCCGATGCCGATGAAGGTTGGCGCCATGCGGCGGCTGTCCTTCCGCTGCGGCTGTCCGCAGGGCGGATAAAGGGCGATGGCGGCGCGAAAGCGCGGCAAGGACGCCGGGCGGGCGTCCAGCCGAAACGAGGACGTGACGTCCAAGCTGATGCCGCCGCCGTGCGAGAATCCCATGACCAGGATGGCGTCGGGCTGGATGACGGGTTGGCGGGCCAGATGCTCCAGCGCGCCGAAGGCGTCGGCGGCGCGCATCTTCCACGTCACCACGCCGGTTTTGGTGCAAATTTCGTCAACGCCGCGCGGGGCGAAGCTGTTCACCGCCAAAACGGCGTAGCCCCGGTCATGGAAGAACCGTCGCCAGAGGGCGGCGTTCGGGCGTGGGCCGCCGCAGCCATGGAGGAGAACCACAGCCGGGAACGGACCGGGGCCG
Organism: Azospirillum cavernae; assembly: GCF_003590795.1. Lineage (GTDB taxonomy): Bacteria > Pseudomonadota > Alphaproteobacteria > Azospirillales > Azospirillaceae > Azospirillum > Azospirillum cavernae. The sequence goes on along the minus strand of NZ_QYUL01000001.1, from coordinate 2,383,550 downwards.
TCCGGTCGACTGAATTCGCCGTTCAAGGTCAGCGGCGTTTTGGAGCCAAGGCTGTTCACGCTGGCGATGGCGACTCGCTCCACGGCGGGTTCGGCTCTGGCGCGGGCGCTGGCGCTGGCGAAGGGGTGGGACATCGTCAGAACAAGGGTCAGAAGCCATAGGAACCGCTTGGGCATTGCGCGCGCGCTTTCGCAAAAAATGGTGGAAGCAGCCTTTCAGATTCACAACCCCGTCGGCGTCCGATCCTTGTCCGCCGTGCGGGTGGCGTTCTGTTCGATCAACGGCTGCAAGGCGGGGGCGATGCTTTTCAGCAATTGGGCGGGCAGGGCGCTGGTGAAGCGGTATTGATCGGAGTCCGGGCCGTGGACGAAGGCGGTCATCGTGCCAAAGAAACGGTCGCCGATGTAAAAGACGAAGGTCGCCGTCCGGTTCACCGCCTTGGAGTCCAGCAGAACGCCGCCCGGCCCCCAGCGGTCGAGGCGATGGTCGCCGGTGCCGGTCTTGCCGCCCATCGGAATCGGGGCGCCGGTTGAATCCTTGAAGGCCCCCCAGACCCGCCGGGCCGTGCCGCTCTGCACCACGTCCATCAGGGCGCGGCGCGCGGTGGCGCAGACTTCGGGGCGCAGAACCCGCTTGCCGGTCAGCGGCCCCAAGCCGACCTTGGCCTCGTAAGGCGTGTCGGCGGCGAAACGCAGGGAGGTGACGCGCACTGTCGGCTGGCGCATTCCGTCGTTCAGCAGCAGCCCGACCAGTTCGGCCAACGCCGCCGGGCGGTCTGCGGAGCTGCCGATGGCGGTGGCGAGCGACGGAATCAGCGTCTCGAACGGGTAGCCGACGCTGCGCCATTGCTCGGTGACGCGTTGGAAGGCGTCGGATTCCAACCGGATGCGGATGCGGCTGTTTTGCGCCGCCTGCCCCTTTTTGAACAGCCAGCGGTAACTGTCCTGGCGCACGGCGGCGCTGGCCTCCAACGCGTCGGCGCGTTTGGCCGTCGGGTTCTGTTGCAGATAGGCGACCATCCACAATTCCAACGGATGGACGCGGGCGAGGTATCCCAGATCGTTCAGTGGGAATTTGTCCGGCCCATATTTCGCGTAAAGCAGGCCGAGATCGCGGTCGCTCAACGCCGCGCCGGGCAGGCGGGCGCGCAGGAAGGCGGCGAACTCGCCCAACCCCGCCGAGGGCCGCGAGGTTCGGAAGATCACCGCCAGCCGGTGCGGGGCCGGGCGGACGCGGCTGGCCAGCAGGCTCAACGCCTCGTCCGGGCTGCGCTTGCGGTATTCGTTGTAGAAGCGGTTGAGGAAATCCGTCCCTTCCTTGTCGGCGAAGCGGGCCAGATAGGCTTGCCGGGCCGGATGGTTGGGGTCGTGCAGGATGTCGTCGCTGTCGTCGCCGCCCTCCGCCATGTAAAACTGCACGACGTCGCGCATCAGCCGGATGAAGGGCAGGTTCACGCTGTTCCGCAAGGCCTCCTGGATCGTCATGATCCGGTGGTTGTCGTCCTTGTTGAAATTCACGAAGGCGTGCTGGCCGCCGCCGGTGAAAAACACCTCGCCGGGGTTGGCGGAATAGCGCCGCTCCATCGCCGCCGCCAGCAGGCCGGGCAACCCCCGGTCGGACGCCGCCGCCAGCCATTCCACCGCCCATTGGGTCAGCGGGTCGGACGCCTCCTCCGCCACGTCGTCCAGCGCGTCTTTGGGCAGATGGGCGTAGCGGTCGTGCAGTTCGGCGATGATCTCCAGATAGGTGAGCAGCGTGCGCAGCTTGGCGGTGGAGCCGAGATCGAGCTTCGCCCCCTCGTTGATGTCCAGCGGCTGGTCGAAATTGTCGGCCTGCACCCGCAGGTAATTGGCCTCCGGTCCGCGTTCGTACAGCGTGACCGAATAGATGATCTTCGACAGGTCGTTGTTTTTGGCGTCGAGCAGCCGCTCGCCGGTCAACCCCAGCGTTTGGGCGTAGGCGGGATCGTTCAGCTTGCCCAGCACCTCCACCACCCGCTGTTGGGTGGGGGCGTCCAGCGTCGATCGCGCGGTCAGGTCGAGCCGGTCGAGCTGATAGAGGCCCGGAACCCCCAGCATGCTCAACAGCTTGGCGCGGATGGCGTTGGTCGCCTTCTGCTCGACGAAGGAGGAATAGGGCGGGGCGGGCGGCTCCTCGCGGAAGGCCAGCGGCAGGGCGAGCGCGGCGTCGCGCAGCGCCTCGTCGATCACCCCGGCCTGGGCCAGCACGCGCAAATGGCTGTCGGCCAGCCGGTCGAGCGCGGCGCGGTCCTGGATCAGATAATAGGACGGGCGGCGCTGGGCCAGCAGCAGGGCCAGCACCTGTTTGTAGGCCAGCGCCTTCAGTTGCAGCGGACGGGGATCCATTGGGTCGTTGGTGGCGGCGTTGGCGGGCGTCGGCTCGCTCAGCACCCGCTGGGCGATGGCCAGATCGGTGCCGAACCACGCCCACAGCCCGTCGCCCAGCCCGTTCACCTCGCCGAATCCGGCCCGCGCGGTCAGCGGGGTGGAGTTCAGGTAATCCACCAGAATGCGCCGCCGCGCCTCGCTCGTGTCCTCACCGTCCTGATAGGCGCGGACGCTGGCCGACGCCATTTGCCGCAGCTTTTCCACCCCGCCGCTGGTCTGGCCGTCGGGCGAATGGCGGTATTTCTCGATCTGCGTCGCCAGGGTGGAGCCGCCGGGGGAGCGCTGGCCGGGCCGGAATGCCTGGACCGGCAGCATGGCGACCGCCCCGGCGAAACGGTCCCACTCCACCGCCGGGTTGCGGCGCGGCTCGTCGGCGCGCAGAAGCTCGCGGTTTTCGATGAACAGCAGGGTGTCGGCGACCAGCGGCGGCACCTCGTCAAACCCGGCGAAGACCCGTTCGGGGTAGCGGGCGCTGTGCATGACATGGCCGTTGCGGTCCAGCAGGGTCAGCCCGGCCTGGGTTTTCTCGTGGTAGATCGGAAAGCCGCCGCCCGCCATGAAACGGTCCAGCGCCGGGGAGAGCGCTGCCTGCGCCTCGATGGTGTAAAGCGGGCCGGACGGGTCGCCGGTCAGCGCCCGCAACTGGCCGGGCAGGGCGCTGTAGCCAAACCGCTCGTTGTACGGCCCTTGCGTGGGATAGCGCGCGGCGGGATTCGGCCCCTCGCGCAGGGAAAAGCCCATGGATTGCGCCAGCGGGGTCAACAGCCGGGCCTGAAGCCGGGAGGTCCGCATTTCCTCCCGCGCGGCGAATCCGGCGGCGGCGGCGGCCCCCAGCAGGGCCACCCCCAACGCGACCCGCCGCGTCCACGCCAAAGCGCCCCTCTGCGCCATTCCGGCTTCACACCCTGTGCATGGTTGACCGCCCGACTATAGCGCCGGAGGGTAGGGATGTTTTGGTTAATAAAAGCTTTAATGATGGGTTACGACAGTTGTTGGATGCGCCAGACCGCCGAGGCCATGCGCGCCAAATCTTTCTGGCGACGAACGACGGCGTTCGGTGTCCAATCGTCGATTGCGGCGACGTCGCGGGTGAGCGCGTAGATGCTGTTGGCGTAAATTGGCCGTTTCACGTCGAAATCGGCGTTGCCAAGCTGCTTGTTCGCGCTGGTTTGCAGCAAAGCCATGTTTCCCAGGCGCGACGTGAGGGTTTCGACCTCTTCGTCGGTGAAGGCCGTCCATCCGCCGTTTGGATGGGTTGGGCAAATATGCTCAAGACTGAGGGTGGGGCTTTCCAGATCGGGATCAATTCCGGACTTTTGCCGTTCCAACTCGCACAGGATGTAGCAGACGATTTTGCGGTTGCGCGATTGACTCACGCCGATGGATTTTTCAGCGAATGTGGCGATGAAGGCCGCGTCGGTGGGGTAAACGCCGCGTATCCCCTCCAATATGTGCTGAAGCGACGTGTGTTCGCCGCTGGTGACGCGCTGCGCTTCGGCGTGGTAGGTCCGTTCCTGCTCTGCCGCTTGAAGACCGCCGATGATGTTGTAGCGGAAGGAGATGACGACGATGCTCTTCAACAACCTCTCAAAATCCCCATCACCCAACTGACGCTTTGCCGCCATCAGCAGTGGATAGGGTTGCCGGACGCTGAACATTTTGAGGATTTTGGCCTGCTCCTTCGACCCTTGCGGCCAGTTGGAGTGATCCGGGCTGGTTAGGGCCAAATAGGTGTCCATGTCCTCGTCCATGGCGGCGAGCAGGGCGAACACTTCGGCGCGTCCCCGGATGTGGCTGCGGATGGTCTTGAACAGGTCGGTTTGTCGGACAAAGTTGCGTCGGCTGATCCAGTGAAAGCGGAGAAAATCGGGAAAGCTTTCCGTTTGCAGTTGTCCGACGATGCGCTCCCATCGGTCGTCGAGGGCGCGCAGTTCATGCTCGTGCTGGCCTTCGCGGTGCAGGACGGAAAACAGATAATTTTTCAGCAGATCGGTCGCCGACAGACGCACTCCGCGCGCGTTCAACGTCTCGAACACTTTGTAGGCGTTCAGTTCATCGGTCACGGTGATGACGGTGAAGAACAGGCGGTCGCTCATGGTGTCGATCAGGCGGGCGATTTCCATGCCGGGATCCGCCGCGCCGCGCACATGGTCCTGGAGCGCCTTGCTGAACCATTCATAGGCTTTGCGCAGCGCGCTTTCCGACGCCTTGATCCCGCGCTGCGGAGGGTTTTCGACCAGCGGAACCAGATAGGTTTGAAAATAGGTGTCGTTGTTGCGGTTCAGGGACAGCTTGGAGCGCGCGACCAGCGTCACCGGATCCAGATAGCCGATGTAGGTCTGCCGCAATCCTTCAAGACGCTGTTTGGTCGCGTCAACGTCGCGTCCCTGTTCGATCAACCGCTTGAGTTGCCGCAGCGCGGCCAGAACGATGACGTTCAGCGTCGTCAACCGTTGCTGGCCGTCGATCACGTCGAACAGCTTGTCGTCCGTGGACTGAAGGACGAGGTAGCCCATGTAATGCGCTGGTTCGCCGCCGTCTTTGACGGTTCCAACAATGTCCTGCCAAAGATCGTCCCACTCCTCCTCGCTCCAACTGTAGTCGCGTTGGAAACGGGGAACGCGGTAGGTCAGGCCGTTGCCCATCAACTTGCGGAACGTGTCGTTCTTCGTGTTGAAATTGGTTGCCGACATGACCGACCCCGCAAGAATCAAACGGTTGAGAGGTGGAGGGGCGTTTTACCCCTCCAGCAACGCCTTGGCCCGCGTCGCCAGTTCTTCCAGCGGCACTTCGATCTGTTCGCCCCGGATCAGATGCTTCAGCGTCGCCGTGCCCCGCGCTTTTTCGTCCGATCCCATCAGGACGGCGACCGGGATGCCGGTGCGGTCGGCGTATTTCATCTGTTTGGCCAGCTTGCCGCCGTCCAGTTGGATTTCCGTGTTGATCCCCGCCGCCCGCAGATCGGACGCGATGCGGAAATAATCCGCCGACAGGCTGGGATCCATCTGCGTCACCAGAACTTGCGCCGTCGGCGCGCCGTCCTTGATGAGGCCAGCTTCCATCAACTGATAGAAGAGGCGGGTGGCGCCGATGGAGATGCCGACGCCGGGCAGCTTCGACTTGGTGTAGTGGCTGGCCAGATTGTCGTAACGCCCGCCGGAACAGACCGAACCGATGCCGGGATGGTCGTTCAGAAAGGTCTCGTAGACCGTGCCGGTGTAGTAATCCAGGCCCCGCGCGATGGCGAGGTTGATGCGCACCGCGTCGTCCGGCACCTGGAAGGCGCGCAAGCCGTCGATGACGGTGGTCAGTTCGGCCACGCCCTGGCGGAAGGTGTCGTTGTCGATGCCCAGCGCGTTCAGCGCGGCCAGCGTGTCGGCGTTGCTCCCCTTGGCGTCGATCAGCGACAGGATGGTGTCCGCCGCCGTGTCGGCCATGCCCAGCCCGATCAGGCTGTCGCGCACCTTGTCGCGACCGATCTTGTCGAGCTTGTCGATTTCGCGCAGCACCAGCACGCGGGCGTCGGCCTCGCTCACGCCCAACCCGTCGAGCAGGCCCAGCAGAACCTTGCGGTTGTTCACGTTGATGGTGAAGCCGCCGAAATTCAGCTCGGTGAAGACATGGTGGATGACCGCCGGGATCTCCGCGTCATATTGCGGCGACAGGCTGTCCTTGCCGATCACGTCAATGTCGCATTGGTAGAATTCGCGGAAACGCCCGCGCTGCGCCCGCTCGCCGCGATAGACCCGCTGGATCTGATAGCGGCGGAAGGGAAAGGCCAGATCGCGCTCATGCTCCGCCACGTAACGGGCCAGCGGCACCGTCAGGTCGAAGCGCAGCGCCATTTCCGGCTTGTTGCCCTGCTGGATCGCGCCGGTGGACTGGACGAAATAGACCTGCTTTTCCGTTTCGCCGCCCGATTTGGTCAGCAGGGTCTCCACCGTTTCGAACACCGGGGTTTCGACGGGGAGGAAGCCGAACCGCTCGTAACCACGGCGGATGGTGTCCAGCAGGCGCTGGAACGCCACCTGATGGCGCGGCAACAGTTCCATCGTTCCGGGCGGGGTGCGGGGCGTAATCAGGCTCATCGACGGCATCCGGGCTGGCTGAAAGGTCACAGGCGAAAACTGGGCATTTTCTAGACCCTTTCGCCCGCGCCGTCACCTGCGCGGGGAAATTTTTCGAGCGGCCCGATTTTTTTGGAAAAAGCGTGGAAGGAAAATCGTGGCGCCGACGTTCACCTAAGCACGATCCCAACAGCGCGGATCGCTCTTCCAACAGGAGAACACACATGTCTGGCACCGTCTTTGGCGCGTTTGTTCGTTCGTCTGTTTCCACCTTGGCGTTCGCTGGTGTGTTGGCGGCGGGTCTGGCCGCCGGGTCGGCCTCGGCGGCTCTGGTTGAGCCGACGGCGACCGCCCCCAGCGCCGCGCCGACCGCCATCAACCCGACCGCCGCGCCGGTTCTGAAATCGACCCCGATCCAGGCCGCGCCGGGCGCGACCCAGACCTCAATCCAGGCCCCGGCCAAGCCCGCCGCCGTCCAGATCGCCTCGACCGCCAAGGCTGTCGAGATCAGCAAGACCCAAATCGAGGCCGTCGCCAAGGAGTTGGGCGCCAAGCCGTCGGACGCGCTGACCGGCCAGTTGACCAAATATCACAGCGACATTCAGGCGGCGACCGCCCTGACCGACCCCGCCGCCAAGACCAAGGCCGTGACCGAGGCCCGCCAGCAACTCGCCGCCATCGGCGGCAAGCCGGTGACGCCCGAACAGGCCGCCAAGATCGACGCCATCCTCGGCGTCAAGTGACCGCTCCGCTTGCAACACCGCAATCCTGACCATTCAACGCCGTTCAGCGTTTCACACGGAGACAACCAAATGTCCGTTACCGTTTTTGGCGCGCGTGTTCGTTCCTCGATCTCGACCCTGGCCGTCGCCGGTTTGTTGACGGCGGGTTTGGCGGTTGGGTCTGCCTCGGCGGCCACGGTCGATCCGGCCCCGGCGCCCCAGGGTGCGGCCCAGACCTCGGCGTCCGCCCCGGCCAAATCAACCGCCGTCCAGATCGCTTCGACCGCCAAAGCCGTCGAGATCAGCAAGACCCAAATCGAGGCTGTCGCCAAGGAGTTGGGGGCCAAGCCGTCGGACGCGCTGACCAGCCAATTGACCAAATATCACAGCGACATCCAAGCGGCGACCGCCCTGACCGACCCCGCCGCCAAGACCAAGGCCGTGACCGAGGCCCGCCAGCAACTCGCCGCCATCGGCGGCAAGCCGGTGACGCCCGAACAGGCCGCCAAGATCGACGCCATCCTCGGCGTCAAGTGACCGCTCGCCAGCCGTAAAGCGGCCTGCCTGACGGGCGGCCCCCGTTCCGACCCTCCCACGCCGGCAGGAGGGCCAGGACCGCGCCGATCCCCAGAGGGGAACCCAGAGACCCGATCCTTTTTCCCCGCAAGCGTTGAGCCGGGGCCGCGATGGCGATAGAACGTCATCCAACGCCCTGTTTTCGCCCCAACGCCAGCGCCGGGAACCGCCATGACCCTCGACCGACTTGTGATCCGCCGTCCCGACGACTGGCATGTCCATCTGCGTGACGGGGCGATGCTGAAGGCGGTTCTGCCCTTCACCGCCCGCCAGTTCGGTCGCGCCATCGTCATGCCGAACCTGAAGCCGCCCGCCACCCACGCGGCGGACGCCGCCGCCTACCGCGACCGCATCCGCGCGGCGCTGCCCGACGGCGTGGCCTTCACGCCGCTGATGACCGCCTATCTGACCGACGGAACCGACGCCGAGGATCTGGCGCGCGGGTTTGAGGAGGGAGTGTTCGCCGCCGCCAAGCTCTACCCGGCCAACGCCACCACCAACAGCGCCCATGGCGTCACCAGCATCGACCGCATCACCCCGGTGCTGGAGCGGATGGCCGACATCGGCATGCCGCTGTTGATCCATGGCGAAGTCACCGACCAGAGCGTGGACATCTTCGACCGCGAGGCGGTGTTCATCGACTCCACCCTGGCCCCGCTGCTCGACCGTCACCCCAGCCTGCGCGTGGTGCTGGAGCATGTGACCACCGCCGACGCCGTGGCCTTCGTCCGCGCCCACGCCGCCAGCGGGCGGATCGGCGCGACCATCACGGCGCATCATTTGCTCATCAACCGCAGCCATATCTTCCAGGGCGGCATCCGCCCACACCTCTATTGCCTGCCCATCGCCAAGCGCGAATCCCACCGCCTCGCGCTGGTCGGGGCCGCGACCTCCGGCGAAGCGCCCTTCTTCCTGGGCACCGACACCGCCCCCCACACGGTGACGGCCAAGGAAGCCGCTTGCGGCTGCGCCGGTTGCTTCACAGCCGCCAACGCGCTGGAACTCTACGCCGAAGCGTTCGAGGACGCGGGTGCGCTCGACAGGTTGGAAGCCTTCGCCAGCCTGAACGGCCCGCGTTTCTACGGCCTGCCGCCGAACGAGGAGCGCGTGGTTCTGGAACGCCGCCCGACCGTGGTTCCCGACGTGATCCTGGTCAGCGAGGGCGACGCCGTGCTGCCCTTCCGCAGCGGCGAAACCCTGCGCTGGAGCTTTGCCGGGGCGGCGTGAGGGCAGGCGCGGCGGCGTCTCAGCGCCGCCGCGCCGTGTTTTGGACCGTCGCCACCAGCGCAGCCCGCTGGTCGGCGTTCTTTGTTTCGCATTCCCACACCACCAGAACCGTCCAGCCCATCGCCTCCAACGCGGCGCGGGCGTTCGCGTCGCGCTGGCGGTTGCGGGCGATTTTGGCCTCCCAATACTCCCGCCGGGTTTTGGGAACGCGGTAGCGCGGGCATCCGTCATGGCCGTGCCAGAAGCAACCATGAACGAACAGGGCGATCTTCCGGCTGGGGAACAGGACGTCGGGCGTGCCGGGAAGCCGCTTGTCATGCAGGCGATACCGCAAACCGGCGGCCCACAAGGCGCGCCGGATGATTTTTTCCGGCGTGGTGTTGGCGCTCTTCACCGCCCGCATGACGCGGGATCGCTCCGGGTCAATGTTCGGCGTCGTCTCCATCATCGGCGCCCCTGCCGTCAGCGTTGCCGCGCCATCGCGGGCGATTGGGTCATTCCGCCGCCTGACGGGAGGCGGACGGCGCGTTGGCGGCGAGGATCGGCTCGAACAGGGTCTCGGCAAGATAACGAACCACCGGAACCGCGACGCCGTCCCCCGCCAGATGATAGGCGTCGTTGTAGCCGGAGGGCAGTTGATAGCCGTCCGGCAGGCCCATCAACCGGGCGGCCTCGCGCGGCGACAGCAAGCGGGAGCGCACCAGCGGGCCATCGACGACGATGATGGTCTGGCGCGACGATCCCCCGGCCGGGGTCCGCAAGCACCCGGCGACGCCGTCAAACCGCACCTCCGCCCGCTGCGCTTTCACCCCATTTTCGACGCGCGTTCTCTTGTAGACGCTTCCCACGACCCGCCGTCCGACCGTTCGCGCCTCGTCAAGTTTGGCGCGGTGCCGTTCGTTCATCAGGGTCAAAAGGGTCGCCGTCTCCGCTGGGGAATGCCACGCGACGCCAGTCGGATGATCCTCGATGAGGTCGGCAAGTTGGCTTGTGCGTTGGGGCGGTTCCCGCAGTTTCCACCAAATCCATTTTCGCTTGGCCTCGGAGGACAGTGGTTCAATCGCGGACAACAACGCCTTGGGATGCCATGCGGGCAGAGCGCCATCCGATTGCAAAGCGGCTGGCACGGTCAGATCACTGCGCACTCCCAACACGAACAGACGTGGGCGGGAATGTGGCAGGAAAAGGCTGGCGTCAATCACCATCGCGCCAAACTGATAGCCCGCGCCTGAAAAAGCCGCCGCAATCGCGGCGAAATCGCGCCCGCCATTGGACGTCAGCGCGCCATACACATTTTCAAGCGCGATCAAACGCGGCGCCCGGCCCTCATCGCCCAACCGCCGCATCAGCCGCCAGAACGGCCAGAAGGTTCCCGAGCGGGTCTGTTCCTTCGACGCCCAATGACCGATTCCTTCGTAATTCCCCGCCAAAGACAGATCCTGGCAGGGGAAGGAGGCCCAGGACAAATCGGCGCAGCCGGGCAGGTCGGCGGCGCTCAACCGATTGACGTCCCTCACCAGAAGGTCGCCGTCGCCCCAGTTCCGCCGATAGGCGGCGGCCTTCGTCTCATCAAAGTCGTTGGCGAAGGCGCAACGCCACCCGTCGCTCAGCCCCGCGCGCGCCATGCCGCCGCCCGCAAAGAACTCATAAAAGGTCGGCATTCCGCATCCTCATTGGTTCTTCAACGGCCTTTGGCGAAACCGCTCCTCACCCCGCCGCGAAGCGCAGGAACGCGACCCGCGTGTCGCCGTAGCGGCGTTCGTCCAGCGCGGTGAAGCCGGGGGGCGGGGGCAGGGGGTCGCGGTCGCCGACCTCGACGACGGCCACGGCGCCGTCGGCCAGCCAGCCGTTGCGGGTCAGTCCCGCCAGCGCCAGCGGGGCCAAGCCCTGGGCGTAGGGCGGGTCGAGGAACAGCAGGCCGCAAGGGGCGCTGGCCGGGGGCGGGCGGGTGGCGTCGGCGCGCAGGACGGTGGCGGCGTCCTCCTCGCCCAGCGTGGCGATGTTGGACCGCAGGGTGGTCAGCGCCGCTTTGCCGCTGTCGAGGAAGCTGCACCGTGCGGCGCCGCGCGACAGGGCTTCCAGCCCCAGCGCGCCGGTGCCGCAAAACACGTCGGCGGCGACCACGCCCTCAATCTCCGGCGCCCAATCGGAGTGGGCGAGGATGTTGAAGATCGCCTCGCGCGTGCGGTCGGTGGTGGGGCGGGTGTCCCGGCCTTCGGGCGCGGCCAGTCGGCGACCGCGATGCTTACCGCCGACGATCCGCACCGGGGCCTTCCTTGCGTGGGCCAGCCTTGTTGGCGGCGTCCTTGCGCGGGCGTTCCACGCGCTGGCGGTCAGTGCGGCCATCGCGCTTCTTCACACCGGCGGGCGCGCCAGCCTCGGCGGGCTTGGCCGTCGGCTTCGGAGACGGCTTGGCCCCCGAATGGGGCGCGGCGGATTTGGCGGCGAAGGGCTTGCCGCCCTCCTTGCGCTCCGGCCTCGGGCCGCCGGACTTAGGACGGTCCGATTGGGAACGGTCTGATTTGGGGCGCTCCGACTGCGAACGTTCCGCTTTCGGGCCAGCCGATTTTGGACGATCCGATTTCGGGCGATCAGCGCGGGCGTCGGGCTTCGCGCCGTCAAAACGCGGACGGGCTGGTTTGCCGCCCTCCGGCTTGCCGCCGTCGGCTTTCGGGCCATAGGGCTTGCGCGGGCGGGCGCCCGTCGCGTCGCGCGATTCGCTGCCCCGATGATCGGCGCGGGCGTCAGGCTTCGCGCCGTCAAAACGCGTACGGGCCGGTTTGCCACCCTCCGGCTTGCCGCCGTCGGTCTTCGGGCCATAGGGCTTGCGCGGACGGGCGTCTGTCGTGTCGCGGGATTCGCTGCCCCGATGATCGGCGCGGGCGTCGGGCTTCGCGCCGTCAAAACGCGGGCGGGCCGGTTTGCCACCCTCCGGCTTGCCGCTTTCGGCCTTCGGGCCATAGGGCTTGCGCGGACGGGCGTCCGCTGAGTCGCGGGTTTCGGCGCCATGGTGATGATCGGCGCGGTGTTCGGGCTTGCCGCCGCTGCGGGTCGGCTTCGCCCCAGGATTGGCCCCCGAATTGGCGTCGTCCAACGACAGGGTGCGGCCCCGCGCCGGGCGTTCGGGGCGGTCGCCCGCGTCCTCGCCGCGCTTGAAGGTCGGTTTGAAGCTCGGCTTGCCCAGGCTCGGCTTGCCATCGGCGCGGCGGGCGGCGGGCTTGGCGTCGTCGCCGGTCCAGGCGGCTTGCGCTTCCAACCGCTTGGTCGCCGAACGGGGCGCGCGCAGCGGGGCGGCCTGCGGAGTGTCCGACTTGCGGGCGACCTCGACGCGGGCGCCGCTGCGGCTGCGGGTTTCGGTGATTGGCGGCGGGGCGGCCTTGACGGTGGCGCTGGCCTCAGCGCGGGCCTTGGCGCGCAGCTTGGTGTTCGACTCGCCTTCGCCCACCACCGAATCGCCGGTGAAGTAATTGGCGATCTGTTCGCGGACGATGCGCTTCGGCACCTCCTCGACGCCGCTTTCCTCCAGCTTGCCGAGTTGGAAGGGGCCGTAGGCGACGCGAATCAGCCGGTTGACGACCAGCCCCATTGCCTCCATCACCTTGCGGATCTCGCGGTTCTTGCCTTCCTTCAGGGCGACGGTCAGCCAGGCGTTGCGGCCCTGGATGCGGTCGAGCACGGCCTCAATCGGGCCGTATTTGACGCCGTCGATGGTCGGACCCTTGGCCAGAGCGGCCAGCTTGATCTCGTCCACCTCGCCGAACACGCGCACGCGGTAACGGCGGGTCCAGCCGGTGGCGGGCAGCTCCAGAAAGCGGGCCAGCTCGCCATCGTTGGTCAGCAGCAGCAGCCCTTCGGTGGTCAGGTCGAGCCGACCGATGGAGACCACGCGCGGCAATTCCGGCGGCAGACGGTCGAAGACGGTTTCCCGGCCCTTCTCGTCGCGGGCCGAGGTCACAAGGCCCGAGGGCTTGTAATAGCGCCAGAGCCGGGCGGGTTCCGGTTCGGGGATCACCTTGCCGTCGACCTGCACGATGTCGCCGGGGCGGACCACGCAAGCGGGGGTGGCCAGCGTCTGGTTGTTGACGGCCACGCGCCCTTCGGCGATCCAGCGTTCGGCGTCGCGGCGCGAGCACAGGCCGGCGCGCGCCAGACGTTTGGCGATTCGTTCGCCGCCCTCAGCGGAGGAGGCGGCGTTCAGGTCAGTATCGGACATATCCATAAGCCGGACCATAGGGCCAGATTGTCCGGCCCGCAACACGAGTCCCGGCCCTTTCCCCCGCTTTTGCGCCGGAATCGGGTTGACGGGCGGGGAATCCGCTGGGCAGGCTGCCCGCGCCATGCCGCTGATCCCCAACCGCCCGTCCTTCATGGAGCTTGCCTTCGCCGACGCCGAGGCCGCCGCCCGCCGGGGCGAGGTGCCGGTCGGCGCGGTGATCGTCGATCCGGCGACCAACGCCGTGCTGGCCCGCGCGGGCAACCGAACCGAAGAACTCTTCGACCCCACCGCCCACGCCGAAGTCCTGGCGATCCGCGCCGCCTGCGCCGCCGTTGGTCAGCCGCGCCTGCCCGGCTGCGACCTGTATGTGACGCTGGAACCCTGCGCGCTCTGCGCCGCCGCCATCAGCTTCGCCCGCATCCGCCGGGTGTATTTCGGCGCCTACGACCCCAAGGGGGGCGCGGTGGACCACGGCCCCCGCTTCTTCGGGCAACCCACCTGCCACCACGCGCCGGACGTGTATGGCGGCATTGACGAGACGCGCGCGGGCGCGCTGCTGCGGGATTTTTTCAAAGAGCGGCGGTGAGGGCCACGCGCGCCGCGTCCAAAAAACGCGCGGCGCTGGCCAGATGCCTTTCGGCGCGCTGCCTCGTGATGTCCGCCGCCGGTTGCTCGTAATCCGTCACCAGCCGGTCGCGCAACGCCGCCGCCAGAGCTTGGGCGTGCTCCATCGGCAGCAGGCCGGGTTTGGCGATGTGGTCGTAAAACAGCGTTTGCACGCCGGTGTGCGATTTCGACATCAGCCCCTTGGTGGCGAGCATGGCGAGCGCGCCCAACTCCATCGCCAGATGCGCACGGTTCACGCAATCCCGCTCAAAGCCGCCGTCCAGCAGATGGCGGGCCGCCCGCAAGGCTTCCTCCGCCCGCTCCAGGCGCTGCACGGGCGTCGTCGTCACACCGGGATCCCGTGGGCGCGCAGGTCGCGGATCAGGGGGTGCTGCGAATGGCGCAGATCCTCGACCGACAGGACCAGCGGTTGGACGACCCGTCCGGCCTCCATGGTCGGCACGAACACGGCGTCCATGATGCGGTCGGCCTCGCCCAACGGATCGTCGGGCCGGTCGGTCAGCACCACCGCCAGATCAAGGTCGGAATCCTCGCGATAATCGTCGCGCGCCCGTGATCCGAACAGCAAAACCGCTTGCAGACGCGGGCCGAACAGACGTTCGGCGCCGCTGCGGAAGGCGGCCACAGCCGCGCGGGTTTGCGGGGCGGTGTCCATGACGGCGCTCGACCCTCTCCGTTGCGAAGACGCGTCCAGAATAGCCCAAGCGGCGGGGGTTTGACAGCGGGGCGGCGACGAGACGGGCCAGCCTTATCGCGCCACCCTTACCGCCCCACCGCGCGCCAACCGATGTCGCGGCGGCAGAAGCCGCCCGGCCAGTCCAGGGCGTCCACGCCGCGATAGGCCGCCGCCTGCGCCTGCGCCACGGTCGGCGCCAGGGCGGTGACGCCCAGCACGCGCCCGCCGACGGACAGCACGCGGCCATCTTCGGCGCGCTTGGTGCCGGCGTGGAAGACCGTCACCGACTCCACCGCGTTGGCGGCGTCCAGCCCCTTGATTTCGGTGTTTTTCAGGTAATCGCCGGGATAGCCCTGCGCCGCCATCACAACGCACAGCGCGGTCTGCTCGGCCCAACGCAGATCGATGCGGTCCAGCGCCCCGTCGGCGGCGGCGACCAGGGCGGCCAGCGCGTCGGACTCCAGCCGGGCCATCAGCGTCTGGCATTCCGGGTCGCCGAAGCGGACGTTGAACTCCAGCGTCTTCGGCGTCGGGCCGTCCGGCGTCTGCACGATCATCAAACCGGCGAACAGCACGCCCTTGAAGGGACGGCCTTCCGCCGCCATGCCCTTGACCGTCGGCACGACGATTTCGCGCATCACGCGGTCCTGAAGGTCGGGCGTCAGCGCCGGGGCCGGGGAATAGGCGCCCATGCCGCCGGTGTTGGGGCCGGTGTCGCCGTCGCCCACCGCCTTGTGGTCCTGGGCCGAGGCCATCGGCAGCGCGTTTTCGCCGTCGCACAGCGCGAAGAAGCTGACCTCCTCGCCGTCCAGGAACTCTTCCACCACCACTTCGGCGCCCGCCGCGCCGAAACGCCCGTCGATCAACGCCTCGTCAATCGCGGCGAAGGCCTCCTCCGCCGTGCGGGCGACGGTCACGCCCTTGCCCGCCGCCAGACCGTCGGCCTTGACCACGATGGGCGCGCCATGCTGGCGGACATAGGCCTTGGCGGCGTCCGCGTCGGTGAAGCGACCATAAAAGGCGGTCGGCACGCCGTATTTGGCCAGAATGTCCTTCATGAAGCCCTTGGAGCCTTCCAGGGCGGCGGCGGCGGCGCTGGGGCCGAAGGCCTTGATCCCGATGGCGTTCAGCTTGTCGACCAGACCCAGCACCAGCGGGCCTTCCGGGCCGACGACGACGAAGTCGATGGCGTTGTCCTGGGCGAAGCGGACCAGCGCGTCCACATCCTCCGCCCCGATGGCGACCAGGGTCGCGACGTCGGCGATCCCGGCGTTGCCCGGCGCGCAATAGAGCGCGTCGCACAGCGGCGACTTGGCGATGGCCCAGCACAGGGAGTGCTCGCGCCCACCCGAACCGACGACGAGGACTTTCATGACGCAACGCCCCTTCTGCGCTTGTTGCCGACAGCGCGCCTTGTATCATGCCGACGCCATGACTCAAGATTTTGATGCCGCCCCGCCGCCCGCCCTGCCGCTCATCGCGCCCGAGCCGCGCCCCGGATCCAACCTGCCGGAATTCACGGTCGGCGATCTCGCCCGCCGCCTGAAGCGCAGCATCGAGGAGGAGTTCGGCTTCGTCCGCGTGCGCGGCGAGATCTCCCAACCGAAGAAACACAGCTCCGGCCATTGCTATCTGCGTCTGAAAGACGACACGGCGGTGATCGAGGCGGTGTGCTGGCGCGGCACCATGTCCAAGCTGGCGATCAAGCCGGAGGAGGGGTTGGAGGTCATCGTCACCGGGCGGATGACCACCTATCCGGGCCGCTCGCAATATCAGCTCATCATCGAATCGATGGAGCTGGCGGGCGAAGGCGCCCTGCTGAAAATGCTGGAGGAGCGCAAGCGCCGTCTGGCCGCCGAAGGGCTGTTCGAGCCGTCGCGCAAGAAACCGATTCCCTTCCTGCCCGACGTGATCGGCGTCATCACCTCGCCCACCGGGGCGGTGATCCGCGACATCCTGCACCGTCTGAGCGACCGTTTCCCCCGCCATGTCCTGATTTGGCCGGTCGCCGTTCAGGGCGAGCGGGCGGCGGCGGAGGTGACGGCGGCGATCCAGGGCTTCAACCGCATCCAGCCCGGCGGCCCGGTGCCGCGCCCCGATCTGCTGATCGTCGCGCGCGGCGGCGGGTCGCTGGAAGATCTGATGGCCTTCAACGAGGAAAACGTCGTCCGCGCGACGGCGGCCAGCGCCATTCCGCTGATTTCCGCCGTCGGCCACGAAACCGACACCACGCTGATCGACCACGCGTCCGACCGCCGCGCCCCCACCCCGACCGCCGCCGCCGAAATGGCGGTGCCGGTGCGCGGCGAACTGCTGGCGCAGGTTCTGGACGACGAACGCCGCCTGCTGGCCAGCGCCGGGCGTCTGCTGGCCGAACGGCGCAACCGGGTGGAAGGGCTGGCGCGCGGCCTGGGCGATCCCCGCGCCCTGCTGGAGGGCCACGCCCAACGGCTGGACGACCGGGCGGAGCGACTGACTTTGGCGGCGGCGGCGCTGGTCGAGCGGCGGCGGACGCGGGTCGGCGAATTGGCGGCGAGCCTGCGCCACCCGCGCGACCAGTTGGCGCAAGCCGGGCAAAAGCTGGCCGGAGAGGCCCGCGCCCTGGATGGCGCGCTGCGCCACGCGGTGACGATGGCGGAAAGCCGTTATCAGCGCGTCGCCGGTCGGCTGTCGCTGACCCCGGCCCGCCACCGTCTGGACGACGGCGCCCGCCGTCTGGCCGATCTGTCGCCCCGGCTGGAGCGCGCCTTCGGCAAGATCGTCGCCGAACGCGGCGCGAAGCTCGACGCGCTGGGCCAATTGCTGGAGAGCTACAGCCACAAAAGCGTGCTGGCGCGCGGCTTCGCCCTGGTGGAGGACCGCGACGGCAAACCGATCACCTCGGCCAGCCAGACAAGCCCCGGTCTGGCGGTGACTCTGCGCTTTGGCGACGACAGCCGCGTTGACGCCACGGTGGATGGCGGCGAGGCCAAGGCGGAGAAGAAGCCGGACGCCAAGAAGGCGCGCGCGGTTCCGGTGCAGGGGAGTTTGTTTTAGGCGCTGGCGGGATTGGCCCTCTTCGCCGATGGGGGCAACTCCGCCGTCAAACAATCGACGACGCGGCGTTGACAGACGAGAGGGTTGACGCAGTTACCCTCTCGGCCTGGCTTTGACGCCGTTTGGCGGGCTTTCAGCGACCGACGCGCGGCCTGGGTCGCGTTTCTGGCATTCCAGCAGGATGTCGCGGGCGATGGGCGCCGCCACGGTGGAGCCGCCGCCGCCATGCTCGACAAAGACGCAGCAGGCGTAGCGTGGGGCCTGGACGGGCGCGAAGGCGACGAACAGGGCGTGGTCGCGCTCGCGCCACGGAATGTCTTCGTTCTTCTTCACGCCGGTGCTGCGTTCGGCCATCGAGATGCGGCGGACCTGGGCCGATCCGGTTTTGCCCGCCAGTTCGAACCCGGCCTCGACGATGCGGGATTTGTAGGCGGTGCCGTTCGGGGCGTTGGAAACCTCATACATGCCGCGCAGGACAAGGTCGAGATTCTCCTTTTTCACCCCCAGGCTGGGCCAACTGGTCTGTTCACCGCTGACCGATTTGATTTGCCGAGTCAAATGCGGCTTCACCGCGTAACCGCCGTTGGCCAAGCGGCTGGTCATCACCGCCAATTGCAGCGGCGTCGCCAGCACATAGCCCTGGCCGATGGAGGCGACCAGCGTTTCGCCCATGTCCCAGCCCTTGCCATAGGTCGCCTTTTTCCAGGCGATGGACGGGATCACGCCGGGCCGCTCGTGCGGCAAATCCAGCCCGGTGCGGTCGCCCAAGCCAAAACGCCGGGCCATTTCGGCGATGCGGTCCACGCCGACCCGGCGCGACACGTCGTAAAAGAACACGTCGCAGGAATGGCGCAGGCCGCCGACGATGTCGACGGTGCCGTGACCGCCCTTTTTCCAGCAATGGAATCGGTGGTCGCCCAACTCCATGTAGCCGGGGCAGAAGACGGAATGGTGGTTGCTGATCGCCCCCGATTCCAACCCGGCCAGCGCCACCATCATCTTGAAGGTGGAACCCGGCGGGTATTGGCCGACCACCGCCTTGTTGTTCAGCGGAGTCGCTGGGTTGGACAGCAGTTCTTCCCACAGCTCGGCGTTGATGCCCAGGGTGAATTGGTTGGGATCGAAGCTGGGGTGGGAGCACAGCGCGTAGATGCCGCCGGTGTGGATGTCCATCACCACGGCGGACGCGCTTTGCTCCTGCGCCAGACGTTGCTGGACGTAGCGCTGCATGCCCATGTCGATGGTCAGTTGGATTTCGCGGCCCGATTGGCCTTCGTCGCGCGACAATTCGCGGATGACGCGGCCAACCGCGTTCACCTCCAACTGGCTGGTTCCGGCGGTGCCGCGCAGGACCTTTTCGTGAAACTTCTCGATGCCCGCCTTGCCGATGCGGAAGCCGGGCAGGGACAGCACGGGATCGCTGTTGCCGCTCAACTCGGCCTCAGACACCGCGCCGACATAGCCCATGATGTGGGCCAGCGAGTCAGCCTGCGGGTAATGGCGGATTTCGCCGACCTCGATGGCCACGCCCGGCAGATCGGGGGTGTTCATCTCGATGGTCGCCACCTGCTCCCACGACAGGTTTTCGCGCACGGTGACGGGGACGAAGCGGCGTTTGCGGTGCAACTCGCGCAGCACCCGGCGGCGGTCGCCCTCGGTCAGCGGCACGATGCGGGAAATCTTGTCCAGCGTTTCCTGAATGTTGCGCGTCCGCTCCGACACCACGACGACGCGGTAATTCTGCTGGTTGATCGCCAGCGGCGTGCCGAAACGGTCGATGATGGTGCCGCGCGACGGCGCGATCAGCCGTAGGCTGATGCGGTTTTCCTCGGCCAGCATGGTGTAGCGCGCCGACTCAATCACCTGAAGGTAATAGAGCCGTCCGACCAGCGCGGACAAGCCAGCCAGCTTCAACCCGCCCAACACCAGGGCGCGGCGGCTCAGCAATCGGGATCGGTCGGTGTCGCGGTCAATGGAACTCATAAAGCCCTGAGGGAAACCCCGTTACCCGTTGAGGAAGGCGCGGTGAACCCGGATCAGCAACCATCCCAGCGCCGGGAACATCGCCACGGTCAGCAGCCCTTGGAACAGGGCCGGTTTGAGCGGCAGGATGGTGGCGTTCAGCACCGAAAAAGCCAGCCATTGCAGAAAGGCCGCGCCGATCATCACCATGGCGAAGCCGATCCACAGCAAAACAAAGGTGCTGGCCAGGAACACCCGGCGCTGATTCATCACCGCCCATTGCGCGACGACCAGCATCAGAGCGTTGACGCCCAGCGGCCCGCCGATCAACAGATCTTGCAACAGCCCGATCAGAAAGGCCACCCCCGGCCGCATCAGATCAGGTCTGTGGATCGTCCAATAATAGACGGAAATCAGCGTCAAGTTCGGGGCGACGGGGGCGTAGGCCGGGACGGGGATGCGGATCATGCCGACCAGCACCAGCATCGCCGTAACGGCGAAGGGCGCAAGATTGCGCCCCGCCTTGTCCAGCCTTTGCCAGAAGGTTGTGGTCATCTCCACACGCTTGCGCCCATCGGTTTCGCGCCCACGCGCCTTACTTCCATTCGGGCGAGGAGTCGAACTCCGTGCCGGGCAGGCCGAAATCGACCAGGCGCAGATGCTCAACCCGCGACAGATCGGTGTTGGGCAGCACGCGGACGCCGCCGCGCTCGCTGACGGAGGTCACGACGCCCACCGCCAGACCGGGGGGAAACAGCCCGCCATGGCCCGACGTGACGACGCGCTCACCCACCTGCACCGGCGATTCCGGCGGCAGATAGAGCAGTCTGGCTTGATCGGAATTGTCCCCGGCCAGCACCGCGCGTTGGCGGGAGCTTTCCAGAATCACCGGAACGCGGGCGTTGATGTCGGTCAGCAGCAGAACCCGCGACGACCATTCGCCCACCTCAATCACCCGACCAATCAGACCGGCCCCGGCCAAGGCGGCTTGTCCCTTCTTCACTCCGTCGCGTCGCCCCGCCGTCACCACCAGGGTGCGGACGAAGGAGCTGCCGGGGGTGGCGATGACGCGGGCGGTGATGAAATTGACCGACGGTTCCGGCGTGACGCGCAGCAGGGTGCGCAGGCTGGCGTTTTCCGATTCCAGCCGCAGCGCCGCTTGCTTCCATTGCAGCAGACGCGCGTTCTCCGCCTTCAACCGCTGATTTTCATCAAAGGCGTTTTCGACCTCGACCACGGATTCGATAACGCGGGCGGCGGTGGCGGCGGGGCGGGAAATAGCGTCGAGGATCGGCGAAAAGGCGTCGGTCACGCGCGCCCGCGCGGTGTCCACCGACAGCGATTCGATCTTGCCCACCATCATCAGGGCAATCGACGCCAAGACCAAGAGCAGAAAGGAAAAGCGGTGCGCCAATGCCCGCAACGGAGCGGCAAGACGCACGACAGAGCCGGAGGAGCGAGGCTTCACAGGAAATTCCCGTCCAGATACGGGGGTGTCTCCGGCTCTTACACCCTACCTATGGCGAAAGAACCGGAGGCCTTCGAGACATACACCAATCAGTAGGCGCTGACCAAGACGTTTCGCAGGGTCTTCATCTCTTCCAACGCCCGGCCCGTGCCAAGCGCGACGCAGGACAGCGGGTCGTCGGCGATGGACACCGGCAGGCCGGTGGCGTGGCGCAACACGAAATCGAGGTTGCCAAGCAGCGCGCCGCCGCCGGTCAGGACGATGCCCTTGTCGACGATGTCGGCGGCCAGTTCCGGCGCCGTGTGCTCCAGCGCGACCTTCACCGCTTCGACGATGGCGGAGACCGGCTCCGCCAACGACTCGGCGATCTGCCGTTCGGAGATGATGAGTTCCTTGGGCACGCCGTTCATCAGGTCGCGGCCCTTGATCTCCAGGATGCGGCCTTCGCCGTCTTCCGGCGGGCAGGCCGAGCCGATTTCCTTCTTGATCCGCTCCGCCGAACCTTCGCCGACCAGCAGATTGTGGGTGCGGCGGATGTAGCCGATGATGGCCTCGTCCATCTTGTCGCCGCCGACGCGGACCGAACGCGAATAGACGATGCCGCCCAGCGACAGCACGGCCACTTCGGTGGTGCCGCCGCCGATGTCGACGACCATCGAGCCGGTCGGCTCCGTCACCGGCAGCCCGGCGCCGATCGCGGCGGCCATCGGCTCTTCGATGAGGAAGACGCGGCGGGCGCCGGCGGCTTCCGCCGATTCCTGAATGGCGCGGCGTTCAACGGCGGTGGACCCCGACGGCACGCAGATGATGACCTGCGGGCTGGCGAAGCTGCGGCGGTTGTGAACCTTGCGGATGAAATGCTTGATCATTTCCTCCGCCACCTCGAAATCGGCGATGACGCCGTCGCGCAGGGGGCGGATGGCCTGGATGTTGCCCGGCGTGCGGCCCAGCATCATCTTCGCTTCGTCGCCAACGGCGAGAACCTGCTTCTTGCCGCGCACGTTGGCGATGGCCACCACGGACGGCTCGTTCAGCACGATGCCTCGCCCCTTGACATACACCAAGGTGTTGGCCGTCCCGAGGTCGATCGCCATGTCGGCGGACAATACGCCAAGCAGTTTGGAAAGCATGGAGTTGACGGACTCTTCAAAGCGGTTGAGACGGCCTTGTCAGCGGCATGGCATAGCACGTCCGCCGACGGTTCCATAGACGAATGCACCGGCACGCTCAAGCGCCGAGTGCGCCCGAACGCGAAACTCTCTCCGTCGATCCGCCGCCCGACGACGGCGTCCAGCGGCGGCGATGGCGTTTCTGGCGAGGCGAAGGGGGCGGGAGGCGCCAGCGGGGCGAGCCGCAGGCTGCAAAAGCGCCCCTTGTTCGTCTCGGCCCTGTCTAGGCCGATTCATGCTGCGCCGCAACGGGATTGTGACGAAAAGCGACGGCGCGGGCTGGCGCTCAATGCTCCCCGGCGTCCTTGCTCGGGCCGTGGCGATGGCCTTCCAGCCGATCCATCAGCGCCAGCAGCACGCCCGACACGACGAAGGTCATGTGAACGATGACCAGCCACATCAGCTCGTCATGCGCGACGTTGGGCAGATTCATGAAGGCCTTGAGCAGATGAATGCCGGAGATGGCGACGATGGAGGCGATCAGCTTCAGCTTCAGCCCGCTGAAATCCACCTTGCCCATCCAATCCGGGCGGTCTTCGTGGTTGGCGACGTCGATCTTCGAGACGAAATTCTCATAGCCGGAAAAGATCACCATCAGCAGCAGATTTCCGGCCAGCGACAGGTCGATCAAGGTCAGGACCGCCAGCAGCACGTCCTTTTCCGCCATCTCCAGCACATGCGGGACGATGTGGAAGACCTCTTGGGTGAATTTGACCAACAGCAGGGCCAACGCGATCACCAGCCCAAGATAAAAGGGCGCGAGCAGCCAGCGGCTGGCGAAAATGATCTGTTCAAAGCGGCGTTCGATCATGGCGAGCATCGTCGTCCGTGGCGTTTGGGTGCGGGACGCCTTGCTTGTGGCCGAAGCCTTGGCGCCCGATATCCCGCCTTGTGACAGTGCTGCGCTGCAAAATCAACCCTCCCGGCCCGCAAGTTTGGTTCACAAAGCGTGTCGAGGCGCAACGATCTGGTCAGGGCCGTCATGGTCCGGTAACGTTTCGTCGCTATGGTGCCGCTTGGTAAACATCCTGTTGCCCGCCGCTTGGAAAGGTCCGCATTGATGACGAACTCCACCCCGCACATCGTGTCCGCGTTCGAGGACGCTCTGAAGCGGCTGAAGTCCGCCATCGTCCAAATGGCGGGCGCGGCGGAAACCCAGCTCGATCAGGCGCTGACCTGCCTGACCCAGCGCAACCCCGATCTGGCGCTGGAAATCGTCCGCGCCGACGCCCGGCTCGATTCCTTCGAGCATGAGATCGAGGCCCATTGCATGCGCCTGTTGGTGCTGCGCCAGCCGGTGGCCGACGATCTGCGCGAGGTGGTCGCCGCCCTGAAGATCGCCGCCAATCTGGAGCGGGTTGGCGACCACGCCGCCAATTCGGCCAAGCGCGCGGCGGCCATCGAGGTGTTTCCCGACACCGCCCCGCTGCTCGGCCTGCCCAATCTGGGGCGGTTGGTGCGCGAGCGGCTGACCAGCGTCATCGACGCCTATGTCGACAACGACGCGGCGGCGGCCATGCGGATTTGGAGCACGGACGACGAGGTGGACGCGCTCTACACCAGCCTGTGCGCCGAGATCGAACGGTCGGCGGAAGCCTCGCCCGGCCAATTCTCCGCCCACATGCATCTGATGATGATCGCCAAGAATCTGGAGCGCATCGGCGACCACGCGACCAACATCGCGGAGGTGGTGCATTACGTCAGCACCGGGCGGCCCCTGTTGGACGAGCGCCCGAAGGCTGACCGTTCCTGCGACCCGGCGCCCTGATCGCCTGAGGGTATTGGTGATTCTCGGCAACGGCGGGCGGGCAAAAACGCGCCTTATATGACAGGACTATGGAAAAATTGTTTCGGCGGGTCCAGGCTGCCGAAACATTCCATCCTGTTTTCGAAACGATCGCCCGCCATGACCGACGCCTTGATCCGCCTGTACGACGCCATTCTTGAGCGCAAGGACATGGACCCCGCCGAGTCCAAGACCGCGCGGTTGATCGCCGCCGGGCCGAAGAAGATCGCCAAGAAGGTCGGGGAGGAGGCGGTCGAGGTGGCGCTGGACGCCATGAACGAGGACCGCCAGGGCGTCATCAACGAAAGCGCCGACCTGCTTTACAATCTGTCGGTCCTGTGGGCGACCTTGAACATCCGGCCCAACGACGTGTTCGACGAGATCCGGCGGCGGGAAGAGCTGTACGGCATCGCCGAAAAGCTGCCCAAACCGACCGGCGGCGCGGGCAAGTAACCCTCCTGTCTTGCGATCAACGCACCCCCAATTGAGTCAACACCGGCAGCCGCCGGGCTGTGAAGCTTGCGTGGCGGCGGCGCAGTTCGGCGAGGTTCTCCTCCGCGCTCTCACAATAGTGGCCGTCGCGGCCCAGCCGGGCGCCGTCCGCTGAAAGATGGGTCCAGGCTCGTTCCGCCGGATCCTCGCCCTGGCGGGCGGCCAGCAGGAACAGCGCCTCGATCCGCGACACCGCCACCCCCGATCCCAGCAACGGCGCGGCCAGATGGCCGGGCGCGTCGTCAAAACGGTGACGCTCCAGCACCGCCGCGTTGAAGCGGTCGGCCTGCGCCTGCCGGTCGCCGGTCGCGTCCTCGGCCAGAGCGGGGGCGACGAGGCCCAGGCTGGTCAGCAGCACCAGGGCGCGGACCACCGCGTCGTCCCCTTGGGCGGCCAGCGCCGTGCGGGCGAGCAGCGCGCCCAAGCTCTGCGGCCCTTCGGCCAGCGCCTCGGCCAGGGGGCCATGGACCGCGCGGGGGAAGGGCAGGCGGCCGACGGGGGTGGAGGCGCTTTCCGGCAGATCGTCGGCGGGGACCAGCAGGGCGAAGCGGCTGGCGCGCAGCGCTTGGCGACGCTCGGCGGCGCTCAGGCGCTCGCCCCCCTTGATGAACAGGTCGCGGCGGAAGCTGCGGTTGGTCAGGATGTCGCGCAGGGTTTCGGCCTGGGCGGGGTCGCCCGCCTCCGCCGCCAGGGCTTGCGCGGCGGGGGAGAGGGTGAGGTCGTCCAACTGCTCCATCGGCACGGCGGCCCCGGCGAACTCCAGCTTGGCGGCGGCCAGCTCGCGGACGACGTCGGCGTGGTAAAAGGCGGTCCAGTCGCGGTTCAGATACTCGTGCGCGATGTAGTTGGCCGATTTGCCGCGCAGCGAGTCGATGCGCTCCACCACCCCCTCCACCCCGGCGAACCAGCCGCCGCCCAGCGCGGCCAGCCGGGCGGCGAAGGTGACGGCCCGCTCGATCCGCTCGGGCAGCGGGCCGGACTCCTCGGCGCAGCGTTCGACCAGCAGGCGGCGCAACGGCATGTGGGCCAGGGTGCCGGGCAGGGCGTTGTAGCTGACGAAGGCGATTCCGCCGGGCGCCAGACGGCGGCGCAGCAGATCGACCAGGATGGCGCGGTTTTCGGCGCTGACCCACGACCACACGCCGTGCAGGGCGGCGACGTCCAGCGGCGGCCCGTCGCGCCGGGCGTGCTCGGCGAAGCTGTCCTCCAGGAACAGGGCGTTGGTCAGCCCGCCATCCCCGGCCAACCGCCGGACGCCCGCGATGTGGGCGGGGTTGAAGTCCATCGCCTCGAACCGGGCCTGCGGGTTGGCCCCGGCCAGAACCGCGCTGGTCAGCCCATGGCCGCAACCCAGCTCCGCCATGGTGAAACGTCCGTCGCGCAGCGCGTCGGGCGGGCGCCAGCCCCGCAGCGTCAGGGCGAAGGACAGCAGGGCGGGGGACCAGTCGCGGTAAAAGGCGCGGATGTAGTCGATCCCGCCGACATAACCATCCGTCCAACCGTCCGTCCAACCGCCCGCCCTATCGCCCATGCCCTGCGCTCCCGTCCATCCATCCACGCGGCGTCCCCCCGGAACCGCCGCCCGTTCCGCCGCGACGGTGTAGCCGCCGCCGCCCCGTCCCACAAGCGGCCTCGCCGCGCCGCCACGCGGGGAGGGGGTGAATGGAACGTTTGAAACAGTATGAAACAGTTTTCCGCGCGCTGGACCGCCCCCCATCTTTGAGACGTCGATAAAATGTTCCGGCATGGTCATGCCACCAGGGCCGGGCGGCCGCCCGGCCCTGGTGGCGGCGATTTTTCCTCGAACTCGACCGGCGGGCTGTAAGCGAGGGCCGAGTGGAGACGTTGTCGATTGTACGCCTCGTCGATGAAACGGTCGATGCAAGCGCGCGCTTGGGCGATGTCGGCGTAGCTGCGGCCATCGACTTCTTCGGTCTTGAGCGTCTTCATGAAGCTTTCAGCCATGGCGTTGTCGTAAGGGCAGCCCACGCGGCTCATGCTTGGCTGGACGCCGTGGGCCTCCAGACGCTCGATGTAGGCCCGGCAGGCGTACTGGACGCCACGATCGGAGTGGTGAACCATCGGTCCCGTTCCCCGCGCGGCCAAGGCGCCGTCCAGCGCCTCCAGCGCCAGTTCCGCGCGCAGATGGTCGGCCAACGCCCAACCGATCACCCGGCGGGACCAGGCGTCCAGCACCACCGCCAGATAGGCGAACTCCCCGCCCAGCCGGACATAGGTGATGTCGGCCACCCACAGCTGGTTCGGCCCGCTCAACGCCAGGCGGCGCGCCAGGTTGGGCCAAACCGGAAAGTCATGACGGCTGTCCGTCGTCGTCGGCGCGAACGCCGCCCGCCGCAGGCTCAGCAGATTGTCCTCCCGCATCAGCCTCAGCACCCGCTTGTGGTTCGCCAGCCGCCCCTCACGGCGCAGCAGCGCCGTGATCCGCCGATAACCGTAATGCCGATGCGCCAACGCCAAGCGCTGGATCGCGTCGCGCAGGTCCGTATCCTCCGCCCTCGGAGCGCGCTCCCGCCAATGCCGGTAGAAACCGGCCCGGCTCACCTGGGCCAAGCCGCACATCCGCTCCACCGAAAGCCTGCCTTGCCGCTGCGTCATCGCCTGGATGGCGGCGTAGACGCCCTCTCGCCAGCCGCGTTCATCGACCGGCGCGACTCCTCGACCCGCTGCAAGGCTTCGCTGAAAAAATCCAATTCCAGTTGTTGACGCGCGACCGTCCGCTCAAGCGCCGACACCCAGGCGCGCGCCTCCGGCCCAAGCTGAGCCAAAGCAGCTTCCGACGGCGCGCCGGGAGCAGGAACCTCCGGCGCCGTTCCCTCAACCGCCCCTGACCGCCGATAGCCACGCTGACGACCGGGAGCGCGCTCCAACCCAGCCTCCCCATCGCGAGCAAAAGACGCCCGCCAGCGGTAAATTTGCGAACGGAACACACCACTTTCTCGTTCGAGGTCCGTCACCCGCTCGCCAGCCTCAAGCCGACGAACCAGAGAAACCTTGAACTCAACACTTCGCTTCTCTCCCATCCGTCCTCTCCCAAAGAGAGCCGGAACACTTTAGCAGAGTCTCAAAATTGGGGGGCATTCCAGCGCTGTTCACTTGTTCCATTCGTCCCTCCGCCCGGTCGGCTCGTCTGGGGGAACCCCGCGAAACCACCCTCCATCGAGTCCTACAGCGGTCGGTTCGGCGGGGCAACGATCCGGCGAAAATTCAGGCGTTTGGCGGGGTTGGAGCCAGCGGAGCGGCCCGTTCCGCGCCCGCGCGGCGTTTGGGGCGCCGCGCCTCCTGCGACCGACGGCGAGCCGTCGCCGTGCGACAGGCCGTGCAACAGGCCCCGGCCCGGCGGGGCGGCGGTGTTTCATTGACGGGGTCGGGGGCGGGGCCGCCGCCGCCGCCGCGCAAGCGGCGAGGGGGCGTGCCGACGCGGCGAGGGTCCGTGGCCCGCCCGCGACGGGCCGCCGGAAAAAATCCGCCGGACGCTGAATTTTGCTATCGACAGCCCCGGACGGCTTCGCTATAAACCGCGCCACACCGGGCGGGCTTCACCGCTGGCCCGGGATGATGACCAGTCGGTTGGAGGCGCGGCGACGCAAACCCGGCGGTTGGTGATCCTCAAGAGATGGGCGCATAGCTCAGTTGGTAGAGCAGCTGACTCTTAATCAGCGGGCCCAAGGTTCGAGTCCTTGTGCGCCCACCATCTCTTGACAGCCGTGTGGTTCCGGCTGGGTTCGCGGGTGATCGCGGCCAAACGAACGACACAGATGGGCGCATAGCTCAGTTGGTAGAGCAGCTGACTCTTAATCAGCGGGCCCAAGGTTCGAGTCCTTGTGCGCCCACCATCTTCCGAACCGCACCAACGGTTCCCAAAAAGCCCGGCCTTGAGCTGGGCTTTTTGCGTTTCTGGGGCTGGTGGCTGAGTCGTTCTGTGCGAGGATACAGCATTCGCTTACTTCCATTATGTCATAGGCTGCACGAATGCTGTCCGGCTGTCGTTATTCACTCAGTTTATGACATAGTAGAATTGAGGTTGGGGAGGATGACCGCTGACAATCATAGGCATGCAGGCATGATAGAATACCCTGATATGTTGATTTCTTAGTCTTATGCATCCTCATAAAGCCTATCGCTGATGTTAGAATCAATTTTACCCAGAGGTCGATCTTGACATAGCGTCTCTAGGCGGTAATTGATTGTATAACATTCATTTGGGAGGTCCTCAATGCGTTACAATCTTGAAAGCCTTGGGCCTGAGCGGTTCCAGCAACTTTGCCAGTCAATCTTAGTTTCTAAATACTCTGGAATTCAGTGCTTTCCGGTGGGGCAGCCAGATGGTGGTCGCGATGCTATCCAATATCTAGATGCATCTATTAATGATTTTAATGTGTTTCAAATAAAGTTTGTTAGAAAAGGCGATGTCGAGAATCCGCGAGAGTGGGTTGACAACATATCTGATGGAGAATTTGAGAAAGTTCAGAGATTAATTGCGCGAGGTGCAAAAAATTATATCCTTGTTACTAATATACAGGGCACAGCTCATCTTGACGTTGGGTCGATTGATATGCTCAATAAGGCCATTTCCAATAAATTTTCAATCCCTACGCGTGTTATGTGGCGAGACGATATTGATGCTTATCTTGACAATGACTGGAACATAAAACTTCAATATCCTGATGTTATGACGGGGCAAGATTTCCTCAGATTGATACTAGAACAACAAGATGGAGCGCATATCTCAAGGCGACGCAATGCTCTGCAAGCATTTTTAGCAGAGCAGTATAATGATGATTCAGAAGTAAAATTTAGGCAAATTGATTTTCAGACAAAGCTTCTTGATATTTTTATAGATCTTCCATTTAGCATTGCGGTGAGTAATAAATACTGCATTGTTGATGATAATTCAAAAATTATTTCTTCGTATCTTCGTATCTTCGCATCTTCGAACACGAAAAGCGCGGAAAATTAATTATATGTGACAAAACAGAATCAGAAGACTCGGTTGGGACGGCGACATTCTTGCTGAGTAACTTCGGTGGAGACCTCCTGAGCCAGATAGTGATGGAGGGTGC
Organism: Azospirillum cavernae; assembly: GCF_003590795.1. Classification (GTDB taxonomy): domain Bacteria; phylum Pseudomonadota; class Alphaproteobacteria; order Azospirillales; family Azospirillaceae; genus Azospirillum; species Azospirillum cavernae. The sequence continues at coordinate 2,354,037 of NZ_QYUL01000001.1, read as the reverse complement.
GCCTGGGCAAGGAAAATCAACTATTGTACAGTATTTATGTCAAGTGCAACGTATACGTTGGTTAAATAAGGTTAGTGATTTCGAGAAACTGCCCGATGCCCACAAAACATCACCGCTACGACTTCCTATTAAAGTTGATTTGCGAGATTTCTCCACTTGGATTTCTGGCGTAAACCCCTTTATTCCAAATGAAGTTATTTCTACGCCCGCAGTAAATCGATCTCTTGAAGGTTTTTTGGCCTTTCTCATTGGCTACCAAAGTGGTGGCATTGATTTTGATGTCAACGACCTGCTTGAAGTGTCTAAGCTCGCTCCCTTGTTTATCGTATTAGATGGGTTGGACGAAGTCGCGGAAATCCCGAGGCGACGGGACATAGTTATGCTGGTCACGAAAGCGGCGCCTCGACTCCGAGAGAATTGTCATGGTCTAAAAATTTTAATCACCTCTCGCCCGTCAAATTTTGAAAACTCGCCTGGTTTTGACCAAAACCATTACCCTATTCTTCAATTAGGATCAGTTACAAAAGCACAAATCTTCAAATACGCAGAGCGCTGGATGATCGCAAGAAATTTCAATTGGAGAGAGAAGCTTGACTTGACCAAGACGCTTGAGACAAAACTTGATGAGCCTCACATAAGAGATTTGGCAAGAAACCCAATGCAACTAGCTATTCTTTTAAGTTTAGTTCATACTGAAGGCCCAGCACTTCCGGATAAAAGAACAAGCCTATATTATTACTATGTTGATAGGTTTTTCAGCCGAGAAGCGGGAAAAACCGCCGTGGTTAGCCAATACCTCGATCTCTTAAAAGATATTCATGGATATGTTGCGTGGGTACTCCATTCATCAGCTGAAAACATCCGAGGTCGCAAAAAAATTGCAAACGGAGGGAAGATTGCTCTTTCGGATCTAAAGATTTTGCTAAAAGAATACCTTGAGAGAGAGCAGCAAGACACAAAAATCATTGATGATATATTTCAAGCGATGATGACTCGAGTCTTCATGCTTGTATCGCGGGTTGAAGGAACATACCAGTTTGAGGTGCAACCACTCCAGGAGTATTTTGCGGCACGCTTTTTATATGACACAGCCTCGTATTCACCTCCTGGACTGGAAAGTTCAGGAACCAAACCAGATAGATTTGATGCAATTGCTCGTAATTTCTATTGGCTTAATGTGGTTAGGTTTTTTTGTGGTTGTTTTGGTAAGGGTGAGCTATTAGATCTCGCTGACCGAGTTCGAGAGTTGACCAGAGATCCCGTTATTGGCCGCACACACCACCCTGCAATGCTTGCGGCGATGCTTCTCGCTGATTCTGTCTTTTCACAAAGCCCTCGGGCAATCAACGAGATTTCGGCAGTCCTAGCTGAGGCAGAAACTCTTCGGTACCTTTGCCCTTCACGTTCGAGGCATCGCTCTGATTTAAGTGTGCAGATTCCCGCACGTAGCGGAGGGAATACCATTGTTTCAAGTATCTTTGAGCACCTCATCAGTGGGACGGCGCGTTGGGATACTTTCATAAATTTTATTGTCTTTCTCCAGAACAATCTCAGCCCTCAAGAAACTATCGAGTGGTGGCTTGGAGATGCTAAAGCTCGATTGTTACATAATAAAGCAAGGTGGCTGCGTATAGGGTCGGCCCTTGAATGTATTGAGCATGCTCCAGTCCATTCTCTAGTGGAAAATTTGTCTGGGGATATGGAAAAAGGAATGTTGTCTCTTCTTGTATCTCATCAGAGATTTGATTTTTTCTCCGGTGATGTTGAAATGTCAGACAAAATGGGGGGGTATATACTTAATTGTCAAGTTCGGTATAATCAATGGAAGTGTGCTTATCCTTCTTTTCTTCTCCTTCCATTTCTTGAAGTTTCTGGATCTATTAATTTTGATTACTCCTGGAACCAACGTGAAGCATTTAGTGCCGCCTTGTCCGATTTTTCAAAAATGGAATCTATTACGCAACTGTGCAATGAATATGGGCAAGATAGCTTTGCATCAAAAGCTTGGAAATTCAGTGAAATTGTACATAGAACCTTGAGTGGTCCGACCGAGCTTCCCCTGGTAAAGATTGAAACATGGGAAAACCTCCTTGATGATGCTCGAGAAATATTTGGAGATCGTGTGGCTTTGCTGGACTGCGCAATGGCGCTGAGTGAAGCTAAAAGAGGTAGGAGGGGACGATATAAATTTATGGAGCTACTTGACTTGAGTTTTCCCATAGTTGAAAGAATCCGCTACGCTCGCTCCCAGAGTAGGAATGCAGCTTGGTGGAAGCTTCAGCATGGACAAATTCAGAGAAAGGAGGATGCTCTCTTGTTTCACTTTGCGTTCTGGCTCTCAATCTCTGAGGATATATTAGAAGAAATGGCGGAAATTTTAGCGGATAGCCTAGATAGTCTTGAGGATTTTGAGTGGATTGCGCTTAAATCTAAATTTGAATACTTAGTTTATCATTCGGTCGATGTCCCAAAAGACTGGGATCATCCTCTTTTGCCAGCTATGTGTTCTTCTCTTCGACTCGGGTTCATGGCCTCTATTAAATTTCCGCTAAAATATGCGGGGAGCTTTTCCCTGTTGGTGTTTAATAATTCAGCGCCGATCAAGAGGGAATTTGCTGAATTTCAGCAAGTCTATGCTTTAATGGCTGCGATAAATCAGAAAATTAGCTGGGAAAAGGCTTTGAAAATAGTTCGAGACACTTACAATTGTGATGCGACTTTCTCGATTATTCGGATTACGGGTAATGGTGCTCGCGCTTCTTTACCTGATCATGTGATAGAAGAGGTGGTTGCTAACCCAGATGCCTATCCAGCGCTTCTATGGAATGAGGCTGTCGCGCATATAACGGGGCAGGCGCGTAAGGCGATCAAGCCTGTTGCGTATACAGCTGAAAAGGAAGGTTGGTTTGTTTCTCGCCGACGTTAGTCCTGGATCCCCGCCTTCGTGGGAGTGACGAAGCCAAACGTCATTCTGTTCCGCTGTTTTGCCAAACGGGTGGATGTGCGAATCCCTCTCCCATAGGGAGAGGGATTTTAAGGCGCTGGGATTGACCCGATTTAGGCGGGGGTGGCTTCCAGTTCGTCGATGAAGCCGCGAATCACGGTCAGGCCCTTTTGCCAGAAGGCCGGGTCGGAGGCGTCCAGGCCGAAGGGGGCCAGGAGGTCCTGGTGGCGCAGGGTGCCGCCCGCCGTCAGCATCGCTAGATATTTTTCAGCGAAGCCCTGTTCGGCGTCCTGATAGACCGCGTAGAGCGAGTTCACCAGACAATCGCCGAAGGCGTAGGCGTAGACGTAGAAGGGCGAATGGACGAAGTGCGGGATGTAGGACCAGTAATGGCGATAGCCCTCGTCAAAGCGCAGGGCCGGACCCAGGCTCTCGCTCTGCACCGCCATCCAGATTTCGCCGATCCGCTCGGCGGTCAATTCGCCCTCGCGCCGTTCGGTGTGGACGCGCCGTTCAAAATCGAAGAAGGCGATCTGGCGGACCACCGTGTTCAGCATGTCCTCCACCTTGCCCGCCAGCAGCAGGCGGCGGCGGGCCGGGTCGGTTTCCGCCGCCAACAGGGCGCGGAAGGTCAGCATCTCGCCAAAGACCGAGGCTGTTTCGGCCAGCGTCAGCGGCGTGTCGGACAGGAAATGCCCCTGCCGCCCGGCGAGGATCTGGTGAACGCCATGCCCCAGCTCATGCGCCAGGGTCATGACGTCGCGCGTCTTGCCCTGGAAATTGACCAGCAGATAGGGGTGGACGCTGGGCACGGTGGAATGGGCGAAGGCGCCCGGCGCCTTGCCGGGGCGCACCGGCGCGTCGATCCACGGGTTGTCGAAGAAACGCTTGCCCAGAGTCGCGAGATCCGGCGAGAAGCGGCCATAGGCGCCCAGCACGATGTCGCGCGCCTCGTCCCAGCGGATGGTCCGGTCGGCGTCGTTGGGCAGGGGGGCGTTGCGGTCCCAGTAATCGAGATGATCCTGGCCGAACCATTTCGCCTTCATCGCGTAATAGCGGTGCGACAGGTCGGGGTAGGCGGTCTTGACGGCGGCCACCAGGGCGTCCACCACCTCATCCTCCACCCGGTTGGACAGGTTGCGGGCCGAGGTCGGCGACGGGTAATGGCGCCAGTTGTCCTCGATCTCCTTGTCCTTGGCCAACGTGTTGGTGATGAGCGCGAACAGGCGCGCGTTCGCGCCCATGACGCGGCCCACCACCTCGCCCGCCTCGCGGCGCTTGGCCGGGTCGCGGTCGGACAGGCGGTTCAACGCCTCGGCGCTGGTCAGCTCCTTGCCGTCGATGGGGAAGCGCAGCCCGGCCATGGTCTCGTCGAACAGGCGGTTCCAGGCGGCGCGGCCAACGACGTATTTCTCGTGGAGCAGCCGCTCCACCTCGTCGGAAAGCTGGTGGTCGCGGTAGAGGCGGACGTCGCGCAGCCAGGGGGCGTAGCGCGCCAGCGCGGGCGAGGCCGCGAGCTTGGCCGTCACGTCGTCCTCGTCCAGCCGGTTGATCTCCAGCGTGAAGAAGATCAGTTGGGTGGAGACGCCGTTCACCCGCTCCTGCATGGATTGGTAGAATTTGCCGATGATCGGATCGGCCATGTCGCCGCTGTAGGTCAGGCTGGCGAAGGACATGACGCGCGACAGCGTTTCGTCGATGGCCTCATAGGCGGCGATGGCCTCGGCCAGCGCGTCGCCCGACAGGCCGGGCAGGGTTCCGGCGTAGCGCTCCTGAAACGCCTTGGCCGCCGCGTCGGCGCGGTCGATGTCGGCTTTCAACTCCGGCGCGTCCATGCCGGGGTAGAGGTCGTTCAAATCCCAGGCGGGGAGCGTGCCCAAATCGGGGCTGTCGGTTGCAGCCAAGGCGGCACTGCTGGTCATCAAAATCCCTCCAGACAAACGGTGTCAGGGATATAGGCGCAGTCGGCGGCGACCGGAAGGCTTCGCGTGACGATTACGTCGCGATGCTTTCCTGCGCGCGGCGAATGGCGGCCTCGACGCATTGCAGATGCAGCTTTTTGCGGGCGAGCAGGCGGGCGCGCCGCTCTTCCAGGTCGGCGGTGGGCATCGCTTCGATCTTGCAGCCGCGCCAGCCGTTGGCGTCCAGCGCGCGGGCGACCTCGGCGTAACCGAAATAACCCTTGTCCGGGTGGGTCCAGGGCGGGCGGAAATCGGATTGGCGCAGGACGAAGCGGTTCGATTGGCTGCCGCCGCCCAGATTGGTCAGCCGGGCCACGATCAGCCGTTCGCCGTTGCTCTGAACGACGGTGAGGATCGGGCGAATGCCGGTGATGGGCGGGTCGGAAGCCATGGGCCATGCATAGCCGCCCGGCGGGCGTCTGACCAGCGCGAAGGGGCGCGAACCGCTTCAAGAGAAACGCGGATCCGCCCGGACCGGGACGCTGTCCCCGGCGCGCTCCACCGCGTCGACGAGGAAGGACTCCAACGCCTCCACGCAGGCGCGGTCGTCGAAGGCCCGGTGGCGGGCGGCGGCCATCCGGCGGCGGAGGTCCCTCCGCCACTGCGCGTCCAGTCCCAGACGGGCGGCGATGGCGACGTAGGAGTCGAGGGACTCGGCGATGGTGTCGGTCACGCCCAGCCGGGTCAGGATGGCGGCGCTGTGGCGACCGCGCAGAAAGTCCCCCGGCAGCGTGACGATGGGCGCGTCGTGTGCCGACAGGCAATCCAGCGTCGATTTCCCGCCCGACCAGCCGATGGTGTCGAGCAGCGCGTCGGATTGGCGCACGGCGTCGATGAAGCGCTCCTCGGGCATCGAGGGCAGAATCACGCAATGGTCGGCGGCGCGCAGCCCATAAGCGGCGAAGGCGCGCTTCAGCCGCGCGCGGAACAGATCCGTCACCGCTTGGCTCTTGGCGAAGGCGATGAAGACGAATTGGCAATCGCCGACCGCGCGGGCGATGCGCGGAAAGACCGCGTCATGCTGCGGCAGATATTTGTACAGCGCTTGCCCCGACCAATAGACCATCGCCGACGGGCGCAACCCCAGCGCCGCCCGCTGCGGTGGAGTCGGCGACCAGTCCCGCGCGCCATAGCAGACGCCCAGATTGGGCAGGCGAATCAGTTTTTCGGTGTAATGGGCGTCGGCGTCCGGCGGCTCCATCAAGGCGCTGGTCAGAAAGCAATCCATCGTCGGCATGCCGGTGGTGTTGGGATGCCCCCAAGCCACGCATTGCAGCGGGGCCAAGCGCTGGGCCGCCAGATGACCGGCCATCGGATCCATCCCGACCTCTGGATACAGCAGCACGTCCGGCGAATCGGCCAGGATCGTTTGGCGCCACTGCGCGCCGCTCTGCCGACGCTCGACGAAGCGGTCGCACAGGCGGGCGGATTCGTCGGTGCGCGCGTCGCGCGTCAGCCCGGTGTGATAGCCAAACAGGGCGAAGCGGGTCCGATCCATCTGGCTCAACCAACGGTCGATGAACAGCCGCCACACCGTGTGCTCGTGGAAATAGCCGCTGACGACGCCAACCCGAATCCGCTCGCCCGGCCGCCGGCGCCGCCGCCGCGCCGCCAAGGGGCGCGGATCCGCCAGCAGACGGCAGGCCATGGCCCCGTAAAGGCTCTGAAGGTCGCGGTCGTTCTCGCCCTGGTAGGGCAGGAAAAAGGGTTGGCTGGAGCCGATGGCGTCGGCCAGGGCCTGGGCGTCCGGCCCGGCGCTTTCGGCCAGCCGGTTCAACCGCTCCGCGTAGGCGCGGCGACGCGCCGGAATCTCCTCCGCCGTGGCGTAGAGAACCGGCAATTGGCCCATGCAGAGGGCAAATTTCGCGGCGGCGTGGTGGGGATGACGCTCCAAAAGCCGTTCAAATCCGGCGGTCGCTTCGGTCAGCCGATTTTGGGCGAGGAGGACGCTGCCCCGGTTGAACGCGGCGTCGGCGTGGTCGGGGTTGAGGGCGAGCGCCTCAGCGTAGCGCGCGGCGGCCTCCTCCAGCCGGGATTGCTCCTGAAGCGCCACGCCCAGATTGTTGTGGTGATCGGCGATTCCGGGGCGCGCGCCGATGGCGGCGCGGAAGGCGGCCTCCGCCGCGTCAAGGCGGCGGGACTGGAACAGAAGGTTGCCCAGTTGAAAGGCGGCGTCGGCAAAGCCGGGATCCAGGCGCAGCGCGCGGCGGTAAAAACGCTCCGCCCGATCCGGGTCTCCGGCGGCGGCCAGCGGGGCGGCCAGATTGAACCACGCCTCGGTCAAGGCCGGATCCAGCGCCAAGGCGCGGCGGTAGGCGGCCATCGCTTGGTCCGCTTTCCCCGCCTCGCACAGGGTGGTGGCGAGGTTGCACAGGATCTGCGGCGAATCCCAGCGCAGACGGGCGGCGAGCGCGAAATGGGCGACGGCCTCGTCGAGGCGGCCAAGGTCGCGCAGCGCGTAGGCGAAGTTGCCGTGGCAGTTGGCCACCGACGGCGCCAGATCGAGCGACCGTTCAAAGCAGGCGACGGCGATCTGCACATGCCCCACCTGATGAAAGATCATCCCCAGCCGATGCAGGCTGTCGGCGTTGTCGTGGTCCTTTTCAAGCACCGAGGTGTAAATCGCCGCCGCGTCCGGCAGATTTCCGGCGGCGTGAAGACGCAACCCAGTTTCCAGACGTTCCGCGATGGGCTGATTCCGCAGTGAAGGCAGCATAAAGCAACGGCTCCTTGTCCGGCGGATTCTGGGCGTTTGGACGGTGGTCTTGTTTTGACTTCGGGCGCGGCGTTGATCTGAGATTTGTACGGAGGGGCGTTGGCGCTCCTGCGGCGTTTGTGGTTTTTTTTCGGCGAGCGCCCGCAAGGCTCAACATTTTGTGCGCCGGTTGGTCGGCGGGCTTCGCGGGCGACGGGAAAGCGCCTATCATCGACAGGCTTTTTCAGGAGGGCGACGATGAGGATGCGCGCGGCTTTGCTGTCTCTGGCCTTGCTGGTTCCGGTGTCGCTTGGCGGCGGGGCGCTGGCTCAAACCACGGCGGAAACGCCGCCGTCCGGCCCCGACTGCGCCCTGCTGTCGGGCAGCCCGATGGTGGAGGCGCGGCTGTTCTTTGGCCGCAACATCGGCGACCGGCTGGGTGTGACCGACAAGGCGTGGGCGCGCTTCGTGACCAAGGACATCGCCCCGCGCTTTCCCGACGGGCTGACCATCCAGGACGCGGCGGGCCATTGGCGCGACAGCGCCACCGGGCGGCTTGTGCGCGAGCCGAGCAAGATTTTGACCCTGCTGACCGGCCAGGATCCGGCGTCGCTCGCCAAAATTCACGAGCTGGCCGACATCTACAAAAAGCGCTTCAAACAGCAGGCGGTCGCCATCGTCCTGCGCCCGGCCTGCGTCGGGTTCTGACGGCTGTGCGTGGTTGGGATGATTGGGGGATGCGACAGCCCGTCGCACCCCCGACCTTCTGACATTTGCGTGTGCTTATACAATTGGAGCAGATTGGAGCGGGGCGCGCGATGGATCGTTGCGCGTTCGCGAGGAAATGCTAACCAATTATAATATAAGGGACGCCCCCGATGAGCCAAAGCACAGCCGCCGTCTTCGACGACATGCACGCCCGTTCCCTGTCGGATCCCGAAGGATTTTGGGGTGACGCGGCCAAAGAGATCACCTGGTTCAAGCCGTGGGACAAGGTGCTGGACGACAGCGCCGCGCCGTTCTACCGCTGGTTCGTCGGCGGCGAGCTGAACACCTGCTACAACGCCGTGGACCGCCATGTCGAAGATGGGCGCGGGCAGCAGGCGGCGATCATCTATGACAGCCCGGTGACGCAGACCGTCCAGACCATCACCTACGCCGAATTGCAAGATCAGGTGGCGCGCTTCGCCGGGGTGCTGCGCGACCAGGGCGTGACCAAGGGCGACCGCGTCCTGCTCTACATGCCGATGATCCCGCAATCGGTCGTCGCCATGCTGGCTTGCGCCCGTCTGGGCGCGGTGCATTCGGTGGTGTTCGGCGGCTTCGCCCCGCACGAACTGGCGACCCGCATCAATGATTCGACGCCGAAGGCCATCGTCTCGGCCTCTTGCGGCATCGAAACCAACCGCATCATCAAATACAAGCCGATGCTCGACAGCGCCATCGAGCAGGCCGATCACAAGCCGTCGAGCGTCATCGTCCTTCAGCGCCCGCAGGAAACCGCGACGCTGATCGCCGGGCGCGACGTTGATTGGGCCGAAGCGGTGAAGACCGTCGAACCGGCGGATTGCGTGCCGGTGGCGGCGACCGATCCGCTCTACATCCTCTACACGTCCGGCACGACGGGGCAGCCCAAGGGCGTGGTGCGCGACAATGGCGGCCACGCGGTGGCGCTGCGCTGGACGATGAAGAACATCTACAACGTCGGGCCGGGCGAGGTCTATTGGGCGGCGTCGGACGTGGGTTGGGTGGTCGGCCATTCCTACATCGTCTACGCGCCGCTGCTGACCGGAGCGACGACCCTGGTGTTTGAAGGCAAGCCGGTCGGCACGCCCGACGCCGGAACCTTCTGGCGGGTGATCGAACAGCACAAGGTCGGCACGCTCTTCACCGCGCCGACCGCCTTCCGCGCCATCAAGCGCGAGGATCCCGACGCGCTGCTGCTGAAGAAATACGATCTGTCGCATTTCCGCGCCCTGTTCCTGGCGGGCGAACGGTCGGATCCCGACACCCTGCATTGGGCCGAGGACAATCTGAAGGTTCCGGTCATCGATCATTGGTGGCAGACGGAAACCGGCTGGGCGATTTCCGGCAACCCGCTGGGCGTCCATCTGTTCCCGATCAAATACGGCTCGGCCACCCGCCCGATGCCGGGCTGGGACGTCCGCGTGCTGAACGCCGAACTGCAAGAGGTGCCGCGCGGCGACATCGGCGCCATCTGCGTCAAGCTGCCGCTGCCTCCCGGCACGCTGCCGACGCTGTGGAATGCCGACGAGCGGTTCAAGAAATCCTACCTGGCCGATTACCCCGGTTACTACCAGACGGGCGACGCGGGCTTCATTGACGACGACGGCTATGTCTATGTGATGGCGCGCACCGACGACATCATCAACGTGGCGGGCCATCGCCTGTCCACCGGCGCGATGGAAGAGGTGCTGTCCAGCCACAAGGACGTCGCCGAATGCGCGGTGATCGGCGTGGCTGACGATCTCAAGGGGCAGGTGCCGTTGGGCTTCGTCTGCCTGAAGGCGGGCGTCACCCGCCCGCATGAGGACATCGTCAAGGAGGTGGTCCAACTGGTGCGCGACCAGATCGGCCCGGTCGCCGACTTCAAGCGCGCCCTGGTGGTGGACCGTCTGCCCAAGACCCGGTCGGGCAAGATCCTGCGCGGCACCATGCAGAAGATCGCCGACAGCGCCGATTACAAGATGCCCGCCACCATCGACGATCCGGGGATCCTGCCGGAAATCGCCGAAGCCCTGAAGACGCTGGGCTACGCCAAGAGCAGCGACGGCATGGCGTAAGCCGACCGTCGGCGCGCCGCCAAACGCGTCAAGGCCCCTCTTCCATTGCGGGAGAGGGGCCTTTCTTTTGCGCGCCACACGCGGCGCATGGTTGTTCTGATTCCGTTCCGATGCTAGGATTACCCTCCGTTTTCCGCGCCCATGACGCGCGGAAGACCGTGCGGAGAGGATTCCAGGGTGCGGGCATCGAAGGGGGACGGCGCGCGATGATGGCGTCCTCACACATCATTGTCGGCGCCGCGACCTGGACGTGGCTGGCGGCCCGTTTCGGCCTGCCGCCGCTGGAGCCGCTGGGACTCGGTCTGGCGGTGCTGGGGTCGCTCGCCCCCGACATCGACCATCCGAAATCGACCCTGGGCAGTCGGCTGAAACCGATCTCGGTGCCGATCTCTCTGGTGTTCGGCCATCGGGGCATCACCCATTCGCTGTTCGCCGTGGCCGGTTGCGCCTGGCTGTTTTCCGAAAGCGGCGTTCATGCGGCCTACAGCGCGCCGTTTCTCGTCGGCTATCTGACCCATCTGGCCGGGGATCTGCTGTCGCCATCAGGCTTGCCGCTGCTCTACCCGTTGAAGCGGCGGCGCACCTTCGCCTTGCCGATCATCAAGACCGGCGGGTTTTCTGAACAATTGGTCGTCGTCATCCTGTGCGGCTGGCTGATTTCCGGCCTGTTCGGCTGCGATTGGCGCGGGCTGCTCCAAACCGGGGCGTGGCGCGACGCGGTCGCCCTGGTGGACGAGGCGGAAAGCCGCCTGTCGTCCCTGCGCCCGGAGGGGGAGGACGCGGCCCCGACCGCCGCCGCGCCCTGGCCGCCGCGCAAACCCGCGATCAAGCCGCCCCACCGGGTGGCGTCGGCGGCCTGCGGAGTCTGCGGGTGATCCGGACGCGCCGCCGCTTCCGCCGCATGGATTCGCCGGGCCAAAGATGACAGAGTGCGGCGGATATGTTCGCGCTTCTTGAGGATTTTCCGTTCCATGACCGATTGCCCTTGCGGCTCCGCCCGCGCTTATGAGGATTGTTGTGGCCCGTTGCTGGGCGGCGCGCCGGGATTGACCGCTGAAGCGGTGATGCGCTCGCGCTACACCGCCTTCGTCCGCCATGATCTGGACCATGTCGAGCGCACCCACGCGCCGGAGGTCCGCGACGATTTCAACCGCGCCGAGGCCGAACGGGTTGCCGACGAATGCGCGTGGGAGCGTCTGGAGATCCTGAAGACGGCGGAGGAGGGCGACGACGCCACCGTCGAATTCCTCATCCGCTTCCGCCGCGACGGGCAGGAGATGCGCCACCATGAACGGGCCAGCTTCCGCCGCGTGGATGGGGCCTGGCTCTATGTCAGCGGCGTGGTCAACCCGAAGGATCCGCCCCGCCGGGTCGTCAAGGTCGGGCGCAACGAGCCGTGCCCCTGCGGGTCCGGCAAGAAGTTCAAAACCTGCTGCGGCGCCTGACCCCAGGGCAATCGCTCGCACGATAGGACATCGGAAAAAGCCCCTCTCCCCTTGCGGGAGAAGGGCTTTCGCAATGTTTGACAGTTTGAGCGATTGCCCTGCTCTTGACCCACGCCTTTTGACCGCAACCGCCGCCGCCGAGAACCGCCATGGCCCCGCGCTTTTCCTGCACCGCTTGCGGCAAATGCTGCCATGGCTGGTTGCCGCTGACCCTGAAGGACGCGATTGCCCACGCCGGGCGCTTTCCCTTGGCGCTGGTGTGGACGCCGGTGCGGTCGGGGGCGAAGTCCTTTGACCTGACCGGGCGTTTGGGAACGACGGTGCGCTTGCCCAACCGCAAGAGTGTGGCGGTCTTGATCGCGCCGACCGCCTATCTGCCGCCCTCCTACCCCTGCCCGGAACTGGGGCCGGATCGTTTGTGCGGCATCCACGCCGACAAGCCGTCGCGCTGCCGGACCATGCCCTTCTACCCCTACCGCGAGGAAAAGGACCAAGCCGATCTGTTGGTCCCGCGCAAGGGGTGGGAGTGCGACACCTCGGCGGCGGCGCCGGAGGTGTACCGCGACCACGCCATCGTCGATCCGGGCGACTTCGACCGCGAGCGCGCCGATTTGATCGAACAGGCCCCGGTGATGCGGATCTACGCCGCCTATGTCCTGAAATACATGCCCTGGGTCCTCGACAGCCTCGCCACGCTGGCGGCGAAGCCGACCGGCGGCAACCTCGTCACCAACCTGTCCTCCTTCCTCACCGCCACCCGGCGGCCCGACGCGGCGGCGCTGGCGGCGTCCCAGGCGCCGCTGCTCCACGCGCTGGCCGAACGGACCCGCGATGATCCAGCCTTGGCCGAGTATCACCGCAATTACAGCGGCTGGGCCAAGGAGATGGACAGTCTGGTCAAGCGCCACGCCGCGACCAAGCCCCCCGACGCCGCCGCCACGCCGGTGTGAGTCCGCCGCCGTCATTTTGATGACGCGCGTGTGTTCATATGACTTGCAAATAAGAATCGTTATCAATAAAAGGAGGCCGGGGAGCACGCCTGGCCCGGATCGACGCATCATGCCGATCCGGGCCATAAAATGATAATAACTCTTATTTGCATATCGTCTCTCTCTTGGGGTTGGAGGGAGGTCGAAGACGGACTGACGGAAAGGGGCTTGGGGGATGGTGAGCGTGACGCGGAAGAGCGGGGATCGGACCAGCGCGGGGCGGCGAGGCCGCATGTTTGGCTCGGTGGCGTTGATCGGGCTGTTGCTGCCGGTCGCCGCCCTGGCGCAAACGGCGTCCACGCCCGACGCGCTGACCTTGCCCGCCATCGACGTCAACGCCAAGCCGGTGAACGACGCCAACCCGGCCACCGCCGTCGGCTCCAAACTGCCGCTGGCCCCGCGCGAAGTGCCGCAGACCGTGACCAGCGTCACCCGCCAGCGGATCGAGGAGCAAAAGCTGCTCACCCTCGAAGACGCGCTGCGCCAGACTCCGGGCGTGACGGTGGAGCCGATCGACGGCAACCGTCTGAATTTCTACGCCCGTGGCTTCGAGATCACCAACCTTCAGTATGACGGCGTGCCGACGACGCTGGACGACCGTATTTTCGTGCCGCCCGATCTGGCGATGTTCGAGCGGGTCGAGGTGCTGAAGGGACCGGCGGGGCTGCTCAACGGCATGGGCGGGCCGGGCGGCGCGGTCAACATCGTCCGCAAAACCCCGAAAAAGACGCTGGAAGGCTATGGCGAACTGTCCGCCGGAAGCTGGGCGAATTACCGGGGGGAGGGGGACGTCACCGGCCCGCTCAACGAGTCCGGCAGCCTGCGCGGGCGTTTCGTCGGCGCCTATCAGGACCGCAACGGCTTCCAGGATTGGACCACCCAAGAGCGGGCCATGGGCTATGGCAGCCTCGCCGCCGATCTGACGCCCGACACCACCCTGACGGCGGGGGCCTGGTATCAGCGCATGAGCTACAAGGGGGCCTGGAACCTGCCGGGCGCCGTCAGCACGGTCAATGGCAAGACGCAGTTGAGCTTGCTGAATCTTCCCCGCTCGACCTCGCTGGGGGAGGAGTGGAATCGCGACGTCTTCACCACGAAAGGAGGTTTTGGCGATCTTCAACACCGTTTCGGCGGCAGCGGCTGGTCCATGACGCTGGCGGCCCATCACATCGACAACCAGATGGACCGGGTGATGGCCTACGCCTATTCCCCGGTCACGCCGGGCGTCAACCGGACGACGCTCTACGCCCAAAAGGTCCGGTACGACCAACAGCAGACCGGCGTCGATCTGTCGGCCACCGGCCCCTTCGCCCTGTTCGGGCAAACCCACGAGGCGGCGGTCGGCGCCAATTACGAACGCACGGTCTTCCGCGCCCGCTCGGCCAACCCATCGACAACCTGGTCGGCGACGCAGAACATCTTCGCTCCCGTCTCGACGGCGGCGGAACCCGCCTGGGCCAATTGGCAACGCGACGCCACCACCAGCACGGACAGTTGGGGTGGCTATGGCGTGCTGCGCTTCCGTCTGGCCGAACCGCTGCGCTTGATCGTCGGCGGTCGGGTCAATTGGTGGGACACGCGGGTGGACACCGACATTCCCGTCGGAACCGCCCAAACCAGCGCGTCGATCACGGGCAAGGTCACGCCCTACGCCGGGCTGGTCTATGACGTGAACAGCGTCTACGCCCTGTACGCCAGCGTCTCGCAAGTGTTCGAGCCGCAATCCTACGTCGACGCCTCCGGCAAGATTTTGCAGCCGCTGAAGGGGCGTCAGTATGAGGCGGGGGTGAAGGCGGATCTCTTCGGCGGCGCGCTGCACGCCACCGCCTCCCTCTTCCACATTGTCGAGGAGAATCGGCCCCAGTCGGATCCGCGTTACCCCAACCAGTCCATCTATCTGGCCTCGGGCAAGGCGCAGAGCCGGGGCCTGGAGCTTGACGTCTCGGGAACCGTCCTGCCCGGCCTGGACCTGTTCGCCGGTTACACCTTCACCCGCGCCAAGGCGTTGGACAGCAGCGCCAACGCCGCCAGCGCCTTCACCGCCATCGCCCCAACCCATCAGGCGAAACTGTGGGCGAGCTACCGTCTGCCGGAAACCATCGACGACCGGCTGAGTGTGGGGGCGGGAGTCAACGCGCAAACGGCGATGTACAACGAGTTCCCCACGCTGGGCGGCGCCCGGCTGACGCAAGGGGGCTACGCCACATTGGACGCGCGCGTCGCCTATGACCTGACCCCGAAGGTGACGGCGGCGGTCAACGTCAAGAACCTGTTCGACAAGGTCTATTACCAGCGCGTCGGCACGCCGCAATCCGGCAACATCTATGGCGATCCGCGTTCGGTGATGCTGACCCTGCGGGCCAAGCTGTGAGCCGGGGCGGCGACAGGGGCCGGATGAGGATGGCGGCGCGGGCGACGGCGGCGATCTTCGGCGCTTATGGCCTCGCCTGGGGGCTGGCCGCGTTCGGCGCGCCGTTGGGCGTGTGGTCGGGCCTGTCTCCGGCGGACGCGGTGATGCTGGCCAGCCTGATCGGGTTGCTGGTCCTGCCGCTGGCCTCCCTGTGGGCCTTCGCCGTTCCCCGCGCGGCGGTGGGGTGGCTGGCGCTGGGCGGCGGCGGCGCGGCCTTGACGCTGTTGGGCGGCTTGATGCGGACGGCGGCGCCATGAAGAAAACGCCGTTCATCAAACCGGCGCTGCGTCTGGCGATGCTGTGGCCGCACACCTGGGCCGGGGTGACGCTGGGCGGCATGCTGATGGTGATTTTTTTCATGGGATCGCTGTCGGTCTTCGCGCCGGAAATCGACCGCTGGATGATGCCGTCCACCCGGCTGGCGGCGCCGGAGGGGCCGGTGTCGCTCGATCAGGCGGTGCGCCCACTGGTGGACCGCCTGTCCGCCGGGCGAACCGTCCAAGGCTGGTTCGTGCGGCTGCCGGAGGAGCGCAATCCCGTTCTGACTCTGCGGCTGCGGGCGGAGGGCGGCGTCATTGACGGGGTCGCCAGCGCCGATGGCGCGATGCTGCCGCCGGTCGGCACGCTCGGCGCCTCCTCCTTCTTCTACCCGCTGCATTACAGCCTGCATCTGCGGATGGGCTTCATCGGCATCTGGATCGTGTCCTTCGCCACGGTGGCGATGCTGGTCGGGTTGATTTCGGGCGTCATCATCCACGCGCGGATCTTCAAGGATTTCTTCACCTTCCGGTCCTGGGGGCAGACCCGGCGGTCGGTGCTGGATTTGCACAATCTGACCGGGGTGTTGGCGCTGCCCTTCCATCTGATGATCTCTTTCACCGGCGTCGTCATCATCGCGCCCATCGTGCTGCCGTCGGGGGTGAACGCGCTGTATGGCGGCGGGATCGAGGGCTTTTACAACGACGCCATCGGCGGCTTCGACCGCCCGCGCGCCGGGGCGGCGGCGCCGCTCGCCCCGCTGGACCCGATGGTGGCGGAGGCGCGGCGGCTTTGGGGCGGCGGCAAGGTCGGTTACGTCCAGGTTCTCCATCCGGGCGACGCCGCCGCCTATGTGCGGGTCAGCCGCAGCACGGAGGACCGCATCAGCCTGAACAACGAGCCGGTGGTCTTCGACGGCGTGACCGGGGCGGTGGTGAAGCACGCGCCGCTGGGGCCGGTGGTGGCGGCGCAACGCTTTCTTTCGGGCCTGCACATCGTGGCGTTTCATCATTGGTCGTTGCGGTGGCTGTATTTCCTGCTTGGCCTGTCGGGCTGCGCCCTGATCGGCAGCGGGCTGCTGTGTTGGCTGGAGAAGCGACGGGCCGCCCATGGAGTCCGCGCCGGGGTCGGCTGGCGGGTGGTCGCGGCGATGTCCTGCGCCACCACGGTCGGGTTGCTGCTCGCCACGCTGGCGATGATGGCGGCCAACCGCGCGCTGCCCGCTGACGCGCCGTCGCGCGCGATGATGGAGGTCGCGGTGTTTTTCGGGGTTTGGATCGCCAGCGCCATTCATGCGGGCGCGCGCAGCGCCGGGGGGCCGCCCTGGCGGAGCCAGACCGGCGCGGCGGCGGGGCTGGCCGTCGCCTGCGTGGCGCTGAACGGGCTGACGACGGGCGATCACCCGTTTCAGGCTCTGGCCGATGGCAAGATGGCGGTGTTTGGGGTGGATTCGGTTCTGTTGCTGACCGCCGCGCTGGCGTTCGCCGCCGCGTTGCGGCTTGGTCGCCCGGCGAAAGGCCGGGTTGGTGTGGAGGAGGCCAAACATGCGTGACGCGTTGACGCTGCTGGCGGTGTTCGCGCTGCTCTATCTGGGGTGCGCGGCGTTGGCGATGACGCTGGATCGCCATTGGCGCGATCTGGTGGACCGGCGCAACGGCCCATTGCGCCGCACGGTCCAGCGGTTGCGCCTGTCCGGCGCGGTGTGCGCGGCGGCGGCCCTGGGGCTGGCGATCCAACGCGACGGCGGGGCGTTCGGCCTGTTGCTGTGGTGTCTGGCCTTGACCGTCGGGGCCTTCGCCGTCAGCGCCACCCTGACGTGGCGCACCGCCCAACTGCGGGGCGTCCAACTGAGGGGCGCCCAACTGAGGGGCGATTGAGAGCGTTTTTGTCGCCACACAGGCTCTTGACAGTCCAGCCAGACAGGAGCAGGCTCCGTCTTACAGTAATCGCTGAGGTGATTGAAACGGTTTCCGGGGTTCTGACGTCTCTCAAGCGGTCCGTCTTGGGTGTCCATCGTTCAAACCGAAGCCAGGGAGGGTGAGTAAGATCATGACTCCACCGACGCTTACTTGAACATGCCGATCTGTTCGGCCCTGACAATTTGGAATTATTTCGCCTGATGGCGACCGACATGTGGGCTACGGATGCCCGCAACAGAAACCCCCGCCGATTGTGCGGGGGTTTCTTTTTGTTGTCTTTGGCTTGTTGTCAAAAATCTTCAAAAGAAGCGCCAACACCGGCTTGACAGTCTTTCGGAACAGGCGCAGTCTTTGTCTTACAGTAATCGTCGAGGTGAAGAAAACGGCTTTCGCGTTCTTGACGTCTCTCAAGCATCCTGTCTTGAGATTGATGGTGATCCCGAAACCAGGGAGGGTGAGTAAGATCATGACTCCACCGGCGCTTACTTGATGAAGTCGATGTTTTCAACACGCAATCTTCAAGGCACCTTCGACTGATCGGGGTTTTTGGCCCGATTGGTGATCGTTCAGCGGATGTCCCATATCCGTTTCGGAAACCCCCGCCATCGTCGCGGGGGTTTCTTTTTGCGTGCGGTCAACCCTTCGCCGCCGCTCATGCCCGAAAGCCGGGGCGTTGAACACGCTCGACAGCGATAAGGTTTCATACGATACTGTTCGTGATCGCTGATAGTTTCATAAATCCATCATGTCGCGGGTCGGGCGTCGGCGGTCGGACAGCGCAAGACCAAAAAATCCTGTGACCAAAAAAATCCTATGGGAGGAAGCCTTGAGCGTTTCAATACGGCCCTTCGCCCTGGCGGCGGCGTTGCTGGCGACCACCGCGACCATGGCCTGGGGGCAGGGCGTCAAGCCGGTCAAGATCGGCGTTCTGGTGGACGAGGCGGGGTTCGCGTCGGACATCGGCGGCAAGGGAGCGACGCTGGCGACCCAAATGGCGGTGGAGGATTTCGGCGGCAAGGTGCTGGACCGCCCCATCGAGGTGATCGCCGCCGACATGCAGAACAAGCCGGACGTCGCGTCGAACATCGTCCGCCGCTGGTTCGACGTGGATGGCGTGGACATGGTGACGGACATCCCGGTGTCGTCGGTGGCGCTGGCGGTCCAGGCGGTGGCGCGTGAAAAGAAAAAGGTGCTGATGATAAGCGCCGCGACCACGACGGAGCTGACCAACAGTCAATGCTCGCCCTACACCATCCATTGGGCGGACGACACGGCGTCGCTGGCGGTGGGCGCGACCCGCGCGGTGGTGCAGGCGGGCGGCACGTCCTGGTACTTCATCACCGCTGATTTCGCCTTTGGAACGGCGATGGAAAAGGCGGCGACCGAGGCGATCAAGGCGGCGGGCGGGACGGTGCTGGGCGGGGTCAAACACCCCATCGGGACCAGCGATTTCGGATCCTACCTGCTGAACGCCCAGGGCAGCGGGGCGAAGGTGGTGGCGCTGGCCAACGTCGGGGCCGACACCATCGGCGCGATCAAGCAGGCGGGCGAGTTCGGCCTGATCGCCGGTGGTCAACGCATGGTTGGCTACATCGTCTTCATCACCGACGTCCATTCGCTGGGTCTGGAGTTGGCCAAGGGGCTGTATGTGACCGAAGGCTTCTATTGGGACCAGAACGACAAGACGCGGGCCTGGTCCAAGCGCTTCTTTGACCGTCACGGCAAAATGCCCAGCAAGGAGCAGGCGAACACCTATCTGGCGACCACCCACTGGCTGAAGGCGGTTCAGCAGGCGGGCGGGACGGAAGCGGAGCCGGTGACGGCGGCGATGAAGGCGATGCCGACCGATTATTTCGGCACGCCGGGCAGCGTCCGCAAGGATGGCCGTGTCCTGTATGACCTGTCGCTCTATCAGGTGAAAAGCCCGGCGGAGAGCAAGGCCCCGTGGGACTATTACACCCAGGTCCGCAGCATTCCGGCGGCGGAGGCCTTTTTGCCGTTGGAAAAAAGCGCCTGTCCCTTCATCACCGGCAAGTAACCGGCCCGGACCAAAGGGCGGTTTCCTTTCATCCGGGAGCAAATCCCGGATGGGGGGTTCCCGCCGGACCGCAATCCGGGTTATGCTCCGCTCTTTACGCGCGGCGGGACGGGGTTCGTGGATCTTCAGGTGCACAGCGAGCGGCAGAGCGACACCGGACGGTTGCGTTCGCCCGCGCTGCTGCGTCCGGTTTTCGCCGCGCTGGATCTCGGCACCAACAATTGCCGTCTGCTGATCGCCAAATCGGCCCCCGGCGGCGGCTTTCGCGTCATCGACGCCTTTTCCCGCATCGTGCGTTTGGGCGAGGGGCTGAGCCGCAACGACCGGCTGTCCGATCCGGCGATGGAGCGCACCATCGCCGCGTTGCGGGTTTGCGGATCGAAGATCGAGCGGCGCGGCGTCACCTCCGCCCGCGCGGTGGGGACCGAGGCCTGTCGGCGCGCCGTCAATTGCCCGGAATTCGTCGCGGCGGTGGAGCGGGAAACCGGCATCGCCCTGGAAATCATCTCCAGCCAAGAGGAAGGGCGTCTGGCGCTGGCCGGTTGCGCCTCTTTGCTGGAGCGCAGCCCTCCCTACGCGCTGGTGTTCGACATTGGCGGCGGATCGACCGAATTGATGTGGCTGGCGCTGGAAAACGGGCGGCCGCCGCGCATCCTCGATCAAATCTCCATCCGCTGCGGCGTCATCGGCCTGACCGAAGAGTTCGGCGGGCCGGACGTCACCCCCGCCATGTACAACCGCATGATCGACGCGGTGGCCGACGCCATCGCCCCGTTCGAGGCGCGCAACCGCATCCAGGACCGCGTCGCCGCCGGGCAGGTGCAGATGCTCGGCACGTCCGGCACGGTGACGACGCTGGCCGGGGTGCATCTGGGGCTGGGGCGTTACGACCGGCGGGCGGTGGACGGCAGCTATCTGCGCATCGACCACGCCCGCACGGTGATCGAACATCTCGTCGGGCTGGACTTTGACGGCCGGGCGCGTCATCCCTGCATCGGCTATGACCGCGCCGATCTGGTGGTGGCGGGCTGCGCCGTGCTGGACGCGCTGTGCGACGTCTGGCCGGTCGAGCGTCTGCGCATCGCCGACCGTGGTTTGCGCGAAGGCATTCTGGTGGACCTGATCGGGGCCACCGGCGAGTAACCAAGGGCAGTGAAGCATTATGGTGCAAAAGACTCCGTCGTCGCGTCCGGGTGGGCGCCAAGCCACGGTGCGTGTCAAGACGGCGGGCAAACGGTCGGAATCCTCCAAGCGTTGGCTGGAGCGTCACCTCAACGACCCCTATGTGGTCGAGGCGACGAAGCGCGGCTATCGCTCGCGCGCGGCCTTCAAGCTGTTGCAGCTTGACGAGAAGTTCCATTTCCTCGCGCCCGGCATGCGGGTGGTCGATCTGGGGGCCGCGCCTGGCGGCTGGACGCAGATCGCGGTGGAGAAGGTGCAAACCAGCAAAGAGGGCTGGAAGGTCGTCGGGCTGGACATCCTGCCGATGGACGCCGTCCCCGGCGCCGTCACCATGCAGGCCGATTTTCTGGAGGAAAGCGCCTCGGTTCGGTTGAAAGAGGCGCTGGGCGGTCCCGCCGACATCGTGTTGAGCGACATGGCGGCCCCCACCACCGGCCACCAGCAGACCGACCATCTGCGCATCGCCGGTCTGGCCGAAGCGGCCTATGACTTCGCCGAAGAGGTTCTGGCGCCGGGCGGCGTGTTCGTCGCCAAGCTGTTCCAGGGCGGGGCGGAACGCGATCTGCTCGACCGGATGAAGAAGGCCTTCGCCGTGGTCAAGCACGCCAAACCGGCGGCCAGCCGGGCCGAATCCTCGGAAACCTATGTGGTCGCCACCGGCTTCCGGGGCGTCAAGACCAGCGATCACCGGGACCAGGGCGGGGACGATGACCAGGATGAGGGCCGCGACGCGCGCTGAGCCGCGTTACGCCTTTGCATAACAGATGCAGTGTGCGCACGGCTTCACAAGCCCATGGGCTTGTGTATAGTGCGCCACGTTTTTCTTGCGGGAGATCCACACCATGGCGCGCGTCACGAAAATTCGCGAAGCCCTGACCTTCGACGACGTCCTTTTGGTTCCAGCCGAAAGCTCCGTCCTGCCGAACGATGTGGACACCCGGACAAGGTTGACCAAGACCATCGAACTGGGCATCCCGCTGATCTCGTCCGCGATGGACACGGTCACGGAAAGCAACCTCGCCATCGCCATGGCGCAGGCCGGTGGTCTTGGCGTCATCCACCGCAACCTGACCATTGAACAGCAGGCCGAAGAGGTCCGCAAGGTCAAACGGTACGAATCGGGCATGGTGGTCAACCCGATCACCATCACGCCGGACGCGATGCTGTCCGACGCGCTGGACCTGATGGCCCACCACAAGATTTCCGGCATTCCGGTGGTCGAAAGCCGCGACGCGCGCGGCGTCGGCAAGCTGGTCGGCATGCTGACCAACCGCGACGTGCGGTTCGCCGACGACCCCCGCCAGCCGATCAGCGAGCTGATGACCAAGGATCTGGTCACGGTGCGCGAGGGCGTCAGCCAGGACGAGGGCAAGCGCCTGCTCCACCAACACCGCATCGAAAAGCTGCTGGTGGTGGACGAGGATTACCGCTGCATCGGCCTGTTGACCGTCAAGGACATTGAAAAGGCGCAAGCCCACCCGAACGCCTGCAAGGACGCCCGTGGCCGTCTGCGCGTCGCCGCCGCCACCGGCACCGGCAACGACGGTCTGGCCCGCGCCGAGGCTCTGTTCGACGCGGGCGTGGACGTGCTGGTGGTGGACACCGCGCACGGCCATTCGCTGAAGGTTCTGGAGCAGGTGCGCGCCGCGCGCGCCATGTCCAACTACACCCAGGTCATCGCGGGCAACGTCGCCACGGCGGAAGCCGCCAAGGCGTTGATCGACGCGGGCGCCGACGCCGTCAAGGTCGGCATCGGGCCGGGGTCGATCTGCACCACCCGCATCATCGCGGGCGTCGGCGTGCCGCAGCTCACCGCCGTCATGGACGTGGTGGAGGAGTGCGAGAAGCAGGGCATTCCGGTGATCGCCGACGGCGGCATCAAATATTCGGGCGATCTGGCCAAGGCCATCGCGGGCGGCGCCAGCGTCGCCATGCTGGGCAGCCTGTTCGCGGGCACCGACGAAAGCCCCGGCGAGGTCATCCTGTTCCAGGGCCGCTCCTACAAGAGCTATCGCGGCATGGGATCGGTCGGCGCGATGGCGCGCGGCTCGGCGGATCGCTACTTCCAGCAGGAGGTTTCGACCATGAAGCTGGTGCCGGAAGGCGTCGAAGGCCGCGTTCCTTACAAGGGGCCGGTGTCGGCGGTGATCCACCAGTTGGTCGGCGGCCTGCGCGCCGCCATGGGCTACACCGGCAGCGCCTCCATCGCCGAGATGCGCGAGAAGTGCCAGTTCGTCCGCATCACCAACGCGGGCCTGCGCGAAAGCCACGTCCACGACATCACCATCACCAATGAGTCGCCCAACTACCGTCAGGGGTGATTGGGCGCGAGGCTGATGGTTTGCGTCTCCCTCTCCCGCTCGCGCGGGGGAGGGATTTTCTTTTTATCGCAGCGCCGCGAACCGCGCGAACAAGGCGACGCTGACGGCCACGGTGGCGTTGAGCGACTCCACATTGCCCGTGGTCGGCACCGACAGGCGAACCGCCGGGCAGTCCGCCGGGACGCCTTGGCCTTCCTCCCCCAAAATCAGCCGCAGATCGGTCGGCCAATCGAAGCGGGTCAGGTCGGTTCCGCCGCCGTCGAGCGCGTAGAGCGGCCCCGCCGCCGCGTTGACCTCGGCCCAGCGCGGGCCGCGCAGCAGGGTCAGCGAGAATTGCGCGTTGGACGCCGCCCGCAGGCATTTCGGGTGGAAGGGGTGCGCGGCGCCCTCCAGCAACACGACGCGCGACGCGCCGAAGGCCGCCGCGCTGCGCAGCAACGCCCCCAGATTGCTGGGATCGCCCAACGCGCACAGCAGTTCCAACCCCTGCGGCGGCTGGCTCAGGTCGATCATCGGGAAACGCGGCACATTGCCGACCAGCAGCGGGAAGCCGGTTCCCGACACGTCCAGCGCCCGGAACAGGGCGGGGGCCAGTTGCACCGGCTCGACCCCCGCCGGCAGCGGCCACCCGGCGATCTGGGCGGGATCGGTGAACAGCAGCCGTTCGAAACGGTCGGGGCGCTGGCGCAGCGCCTCCGGCACCGTTTTCAGCCCGGCCAGCAGGAATTTGCCGTTCTTCTTCAACCCGCGCCCGTCCAACGCCGATTCCCACAGCTTGAATTGCGGGTTCTGCGGGCTTTCGATGAGCAGGGGCGGGCGGGTCATGCGGCGGGCTTTCGGGCGGGCAGTTGGCGGGATGGCCCCCTCCCCAACCCTCCCCCGCTGCGCGGGAGAGGGGGCCTTGAGCTTTGTCGGCTTTGTCGGCGTTCAGCGGAGTTCCCTCTCCCGCGAAGCGGGGGAGGGGTAGGGAGGGGGAAAGCGACGCCAAAGCTTCTATGGTCGTGTTAGCACAGCCGCCGCCCCAAAAACAGCAGCGGGCCGCGTTGCAGGGCGTCGGTGAATCCGGCGCGCTGGTAGAAGGCGATGTTGCGGGCGAAGATCCCGGTGACGAGGTGCAGGCCGGGCAAGCCGTCGGCCCGGCAATCCTCGGCGAAGCGGTCCACCAACAGACGCCCGATTCCCCGGTCGCGCCAGCCGGGCCGGACATTGACGTGGAAATGCGCCGGGTAGGCGGCGAAATGATCGGCGAAGACCTCGTATTTCGGGATGGTCCGGTCGAGCGGCGTCGCCCCGGCGCTGTCCTTGCAGCCGGTCAGATAGCCGGTGATGGTCCCGTCCTCCGCCACCGCGAACCACAGATCGGCGGGGGCGTGGGCGACGAACCAGCCGGTCCAGGTCGCCAGAAAGGCGGCGCGCTCCGCCGCGTTGGCGAAGTCCGTGCGGGTGGTGGAGGCGAAAAAGATCGCCTCCAGCGCGTCCAACGCCGATTCTTGGTCGGCCAGATCGGTCAGACGGACCAGCCGCATTTACTTCGTTGGGACCTGCGCCGTCTGGAACGCCGCGTTGCGCGGGGCGAGCATGGTGAAGCGCCCGCGCGCCTTCATCACTCCGGCACCCTCTTCGGCCTCCGTCCCGGCGCCCCAGAACAGATCGCCGCGCACCGCCCCCTTGATGGCGCCGCCGGTGTCCTGCGCCAGCACCAGCCGTTTGAAGCCGCCGCCCGGCACCGGCGCCTCGCGCACCTCCAGCCACAGGGGCACGCCCAACGGCACATGCTCGACGTCCACCGCCAGACTGCGGCCCGGCGTCAGCTCCATGTTGCGGGCGCCGCGCGGTCCGCCTTCGGTGCGCTGCTTGAAGAAGACGTAGGAGGGGTTGAGGTTCATCACGTCGTTGGCCTCGCCCGGATGCTCCTTCAGCCAGCGGCGGATCAGTTGCAGCGACATCTGGTCCGGCGTGGCGTCGCCCCGGTCGAGGATGTGGCGGCCAATCGGGTAATAGCTGTGGCCGTTCTGCCCGCCAAAGCTGAGGCCAACGTAAGAGCCGTCGGTCATCCGCACCCGGCCCGATCCCTGGATTTCCAGGAAAAAGGCGTCGATGGGATCGTCCACCCACAGGAGTTCCAGGCCCCGGCCGTTCAACGCGCCGCTGGTGATGCGCGCGCGCGACGGCAGGTTTCCTTGGTTTGGCTTGCGGTAGAGCGGGGTGTTGAAACGCTCGCTGCGCGTCCAACTGCCGCGCAATTCGCTTTCGTAATAGCCGGTGAACAGCCCCTCTTGCCCCGCGCCCAGCGTCACCGGGGTGAAGTTCGCCTCGAAAAACAGGCGGGCGGCTTCCGGGTCGTTGGGGGCCAAGCGGTTGGCGGCGGCGCAGATGGCGCGCCAATCGTCGGTGGTTCCGGCGGCGCGGTGCGCGCCCAACGGCTTGCCCGGTGGTTGGCTTTTCACCCAGCCGCAGGTGCGCTGCACGGCGGGCAGGGCTTCGGCGTGATCGTCCTCGCCCCAACCGGCCAGCCCCCGGAAATCCGGGGCGATCTGTTCAGGGCTGACATAGGGCCGTTTGCCGCCGCCCGGCAGGTGGGCGATGGGCGTGGTTCCGGCGCAAGCCGCCAGGGCCAAGACCGCGCCCAACCCAACCGCGCGCCCGATCACTCGACGCACTGTCATCCAGCCCGCAACCGCCATCACGCCACCCCTTGCCCAAGACGCGCTGTTTCAAAGTCCTTGGGGCGCGTCCCGGCTTGTCACGCCAAAGTCACATCCCCGGCCCGTTTGTGCCGAGCGGCGTCGGCAGCGTCAACGGCTGTTTGCCCTGGTTCCGGTCCCCGCGCGCCGATGTCACGGCCTCCGATGACAGCCCCGCCAAGCGCCGTCGCGCGCAAGACGTGACAAACGACCGCAAAACGCGGTATCGACAGGGTGGGCCGACGCCGTTTTGCGTCCGCCGCATTTGCCCCCCGAAGGATTCCGCCACCATGACACCCGCCGCCCGCCTTCAGGCGGTCATCGAGCTGTTGACCGAGATCGACGACATCGCCCGCCCCGCCGACGCGGTGATGAGCGCGTATTTTCGCAACCGTCGCTACATTGGCTCGAAGGACCGCAGCAACGTCGCGCAGACCACCTACGCGATCCTGCGGCGTCACGCGCGGCTGAGCTGGTGGATCGAGCGCGCCGGGCATCGCCCGACGCCGCGCGCCCGCACGCTGGCCTACGCGCTGCTGGAAGAGCGCCGCAACGCGGGCGTCGTGCTGGAGATGTTCAGCGGCGGCAAATTCGCGCCCGAACGCATGACCGAAAACGAATTGGCGCTGGTCGGCGCGCTCGACACCCACACGCTGGAGCATCCCGAGATGCCGGAAGCGGTGCGCGTCGAATGCCCGGATTGGGCCGAGGGTCCGATCCGCGCCTCGCTGGGCGACCGTTTCGCGGTGGAGATGGAAAAGCTGCTCGACGCCGCGCCGCTCGACCTGCGCATCAACCCGCTGAAGGCCAACCAGGCGAGCGCCATCAAGGCGCTGGCCAAGGCGCAGATCGTCGCCGAAGTCACGCAATGGTCGCCGTTTGGCCTGCGGGTCAAGGGCCGTCCGCCGTTGGGCGGCGTTGACGCGTTCAAGGACGGTCTGGTCGAGATCCAGGACGAAGGCTCGCAGCTCGTCGCGCTGGCGGTGGCCGCGAAGCCGGGCCATCAGGTCGTTGATTTCTGCGCGGGCGCGGGCGGCAAGACGCTGGCCATCGCCGCCATGATGAAGAACAAGGGCCGCGTCGTCGCCTGCGACGTGCTGGCCGGTCGCCTGAAGCGCGCCGCCGAGCGGTTCCGCCGCGCCGGTCTGCACAACATCGAGGCGCACCCGCTGACCAGCGAGCGCGATCCCTGGGTAAAGCGCCACAAGCGCAAGTTCGACCGCGTTCTGGTGGACGCGCCGTGCTCCGGCACCGGCACCTGGCGGCGCAACCCGGACAGCCGTTGGCGGCAACTCGGGCCGGGCCTGAGCGAACTGGTGCCGTTGCAGGCCAACATTCTGGACAGCGCCGCGCGGCTGGTGAAGCCGGGCGGGCGGTTGATCTACGCCACCTGCTCCATGCTGTTTGACGAGAATGAGGGGCAGATCGCCCATTTCCTGGAAACCCACCCGGAATTCACCGTCAAGCCGGTGGCCGACGTGTGGGCGGAAGAGGCCTATGGCCCCGTTCCCTGCGATGGCCCTTATCTGCGCCTGACCCCAGCCCGCCACGACACCGACGGCTTCTTCGCCGCCATCCTCGACCGCAAGGCTGAAGAGGTCGCGGCGGAGACGACGGACGAGGCGGCGGATGACGCGGAGGCCGCTGAGTTTGAAGTCGCCGATCTGGACGGCGCCGAACTGGGCGAGGTCGATCCGCAAGACATCGCGACGGCGACCGACGCCTGAGCGGCTTGTGGTTTGAACCGCGCTCCGGTTTGCCCCCTCCCTAACCCTCCCCCGCGAACGCGGGAGAGGGGACTGGCACCTGCTTTCCCATGCTCCCTCTCCCGCGCAGCGGGGGAGGGCTGGGGAGGGGGCATGGCGGCGCAGAACCAATCCAATCTCCGCCCCCGGCCTTGACAGGCGGGGTGGCGCGGCCTTTATCGCTGGGTTAGGGTTTCACCCGCCATTTTCCTCCGGGCGCCGTCGGCGCCGTCTTCCTTCCGGGCGCCGTCGGCGTTGTCGGGCCAATTCAAGAGGACCACATGAAGTTCTCCTTCGCGAAGCCGTCCTTGTCGTCGGCGCTGGGCAAGCCCGGCATCCTCGCCGTCACCGTCGCCACCGACCGCAGCCTCGGCGCGCTCGGGCAGGAGCTTGACCAGAAGACCGGCGGCGCGCTCGTCCGCGCCATGGCCGCCGCCCGCTTCACCGGCAAGAAGGATGAGACGCTGACTCTGCTGGCCCCGTCGGGGGTCGAGCTGGAGCGCGTGTTGCTGGTCGGCGTCGGCAAGGCCGAGGAGATCACCGATCTGACCCTGCAATCGGTCGGCGGCACGCTGTTCGTCACGCTGGACAAGGCGGGCGACGAGGCGTCGGTGCTGGTCGATCTGTCGGAGGGCGCGGCGCTGACCGGCGCGGCCGCCGCCGCCGAAATCGCCTTTGGCGCGCGTCTGCGCTCCTACAAGTTCGACAAATACAAGACCAACGACAAAAAGGCCGAGAAGAAAGAGCCGAAGCCGTCGCTGGGCAAGCTGACGCTGCTGGCCGACGGCGCGGACGAGGCCAAGAAGGCCTTCGCCAAGCTCGATACGCTGGCCGACGCGGTGTTCTTCACCCGCGATCTGGTGTCGGAACCGGCGAACGTCATCTACCCGGAAAGCCTCGCCGACCGGACCAAGGCGCTGGAGGAACTGGGCGTCGAGGTCGAGATTCTGGAGCCGAAGAAGCTGCGCAAGCTCGGCATGGGCGCGCTGTTGGGCGTGGCCCAGGGCAGCGCGCGCGAGGCGCGCGTCGTCGTCATGCGCTACAACGGCAACGGCGACGGCGAGGACCAGCGCCCGCTGGCCTTCATCGGCAAGGGCGTGACCTTCGACACCGGGGGCATCTCCATCAAGGGCGCCGCCGGGATGGAGGACATGAAGTGGGACATGGGCGGGTCGGCGACCGTCATCGGCACGATGCACGCGTTGGCCGCCCGCAAGGCCAAGGTCAACGCTGTCGGCATCGTCGGTTTGGTGGAAAACATGCCGTCCGGCACGGCGCAGCGCCCCGGCGACATCGTCACCTCGCTGTCGGGCCAGACCATCGAGGTCATCAACACCGACGCCGAAGGCCGTCTGGTGCTGGCCGATTGCCTGTGGTACGCGCAGGACGTCTTCAAGCCCAAGCTGATGATCGACCTCGCCACCCTGACCGGCGCGGTCATCGTCGCGCTGGGTCATGAGCACGCGGGGCTGTTCGCCAACAACGACGAGCTGGCGCAGAATCTGACCGCCGCCGGTCTGAAGGTCGGTCAGCCGGTGTGGCGCCTGCCGATGAACGACGCCTACGACAAGGAAATCGAAACCCCCGCCGCCGACATGAAGAATGTCGGGTCGGGCGGCGGGGCCGGCAGCATCGTCGGCGCGCAGTTCCTCAAGCGTTTCGTCAACGATGTGCCGTGGGCGCACATCGACATCGCGGGCGTGGCCTGGGCGAAGAAGGACAGCGGCACGGTGCCGAAGGGCGCGTCGGCCTTCGGCGTGCGTCTGCTCGACCGCTTCGTCGCTGATTTCCACGAAGCCTGATTCCACGAAGCCTGATTCCACGGGGGCTGAGATCGTGAGATGATGGATCGCCCCGCCGCCGGTGAGTCTGGCGGCGGGGCGTTTCGTTGACCGAGCGAGAACGCGACCATTTCACTATGACCGAAGTCCGCTTTTATCATCTGCAACGCCGCACGCTGGAACAGGCGCTGCCCAAGATCCTGGAAAAGGTTTTGGAGCGGAATTGGCGCGCCGTGGTGCTGGCGGCCTCGCCGGAGCGGGTGGACGCGCTCAATCAGCTTTTGTGGACCTACGATCCCAACTCGTTCCTGCCGCACGGCGCCGCCCGTGACGGCTTCGCCGACAAACAGCCGATCTGGCTGACGGCGGAGGATGAAAATCCGAACAACGCCACCGTGCTGGTGGTGGTCGATGGATCGGTCAGCGACCGGATGGACGGCTTCGATCTGGTGTGCGACCTGTTTGACGGCAACGACGAGGACGCGGTGCTGGCGGCGCGCGACCGTTGGAAAACCTGCAAGGCCGCCGGCCACGGCCTGACCTATTGGCAGCAGAACGAACGCGGCGGTTGGGACAAGCGGGCGTAAGGGGCGGGCAGGGCGGCCTTTTTCAGCCGCCGACCACAGACAAATGCTCGGCGTCATCCACGCCAAGATCGAGCAGCGGCAGGAAGCTGGCCGGTTCCTGCGCCCCCGACAGCGCGTAACGCCGGTTGAAGATGTAGCAGGGGACCGCCTGCAAGCCCATTTGACGGGCGAGCGCGTCGGCGGATTGAACCGTCGCGCTTTCGGCGTCGGTGGCGAGCAGGCGTTTGACCTCCGCCCCGTCCAGCCCAAGGGCGGCGGCGGTGGCGGCGAGAATCTCGTGATCGCTGATGTCCAACCCTTGGACGAAATAGGCGGTGAACAGCGCGTCGGCCATGGCGTTGCTCTGCCCTTGCCGCCCGGCGATGCGAATCGCCCGGTGCGCGTCAAAGCTGTTGGGCGTGCGGCGGATGCGGTCGAGCGCCAGCGGCAAGCCATCGCGTTCGGCGGTGTCCTCGACCATCCGGTGGATTTGCCGCGCCCGCTCCGGCCCGCCGAACTTCAGCGCCAGATAGTCGGACCGCGCCATCCCGCCCGGCGGCATGTCCGGGTTGAGCTGGAAAGGCTGCCAACGAATGTCGGGGCGAAGTCCGGGCCGCGAGTCCAGCGCGCGGGCCAATCGGTTCTTGCCGATGTAGCACCAGGGGCAAATCAGATCGGCGAAGGTTTCGATCAGCATGCCCACCACTATCGCCGCGCGGGCGCCGATGGGCAACGATTAGTTCATCGCAACACTTTGTTAACCGATATGGACCGACAGTCGAACCCGGCCCCGGCGTCTTGGTCGCGGTCGTGTCAAGGGCGCGCGGGCGATGAGCAATTCCTACGTTGACGGCAAAGTGCGCGAAGCGATCCTGGCGTCGAAGGGCAGCCGGGCGCTGGCGCAAAAAATCCTGATGAGTTGGGCGGCGAGCGATCCCGATTTGCTGCGCGGCATGGCGCAACCCTTTTTAAAGGCCATTGTCGCCGCCGCCATCGAGCGGGCGGCGCGTCCACAATCCAGCGCGCCCACGCGCGCCCGGTCGGGCGCGGCGGCGGGCGGCGCGCGTCCGTCGGCCTCGGGATTGAGCCGGGATGCGCTGGAAAATGTGCTGAACCAGTTGGGGCGCGAGGCGGGAGACGGGGATGGCGGGGCGTCGTCGCGTGGAGCGGCTCCGGTCGACGACGCGCAGCGCTCAACGGGACCCGCCGCCGCTGGCGGCCCCAATCACGAAAAGGCGATGATGGCCATCGCCAAGGCTTTCGTCGCCAAGAAAATCCGCTGATGGGCGCGGCGAACGCCGCGCTCCGGCTCAATCGTCAAACCAGCCTTTGGCCTTTGGGGCGGCGGGTTTGAGATCCGGCGGCGGGCTGGCGAGCGCGGTGTAGCCGTTCTTGTAGGGATCGGGGATGTGGTGGCATTCCACATCGGCCAAGGTCCGGTAACAATAGAGCCGCGAGCGGTCAACGACGAGCTTTTCCGGGCAATAGGTTCCCGTCTCGGTCAGGTTGATGATCGAGCAATCCTGCCCGGTGATGCCGGACACCACATGATCGCCAATGGTTTTTTTGGTGGTGTTCAAGCTGACCACGTCGACGCCGACCGCCGCGCCGGTCAACTGAGTCGCGGTGCAACCGCTCTGCGCCAGCCAAGACGCCAGCAAAACCGCCATCCAGACCGGGGGGGGGCCGCGTCGCGTCGTTGCGGTTTTCATTCTGCTCATCCCGATCCGTGACGTGCGTGGCGGCTTTCCTGCGCTGGAGGCCGACTCCATCCCCAATCGTCGCATTGCGCGCCAACGTGATTAACAACTCCTAAATGGCTCTATCGGAGCAGCGCGCAAATCCGTGAGCGGCATTGGACCAGGACAAAGGCGTCCTTGTCTTCCGAACAGCCGATCTTGAACACGGTGCTTCCTTCCCGTCCGGGGGCATAGCGCATGACGTCAACCTTGGCGGGGGTGCAATTCCCTTGCGATTTGGCGACCTCCTTCGCTTCGGCTTGCCCCGCCGACACGTTGGCGGCGGCGCTGGCCAGGCTGGGCGCGACGGCCACAAGACAAAGCGCGACGGCAAGGGATCGCCAGGGTGTGCCGCCCAGAAAACGGGCGGCGGGGGCGGGGAGGGACTGTTGCATGCCCACAGTATGGCACGCGCCGGATGTGGTCGAAAGCCCCCCGACGGCGCTCGATCAAGGCCGGTTAAGCCGCGTCACGATTCACAAATCCCCGGCGCGCCACAGCTGATTCTGATAGTCTTCGGTGACGCCGAAACAACCGGGATTGGGGGAAACGATCATGACCTTGAACGAACGCCGCTTGGGAGACCGCATCCTGGCCGCGCTGGATTTGGCGGTGGAGCAACGGCATCTGGACGTGGCCGAGCATTTGGCGCGCGCGCTGGAAGACGCCTTGACGCGATTCGGCGGCCCGGACGCCGTGGACCATCGCGATCTGTCCGAAGGCATGATCCAAGCGTTCGAGAAGCTGGACGAATTGCGCCGGGCCGAACACAGCCTGTCTTGAACGGCCTTGCGCCCGATTGCCGCAGGATGAGCAAAAACAAGGGTCTAAAATTTTTTCAAATTTGTGATTGACAGGGGAAGGGTTGGCGTCTAAAAACCGCCCACCGAACGACGGGGCCACGAAGCCCTCGGAAAACGGAAGGCGCCTCAAGGCGTTAGCCGAATTCCACAGTCGCTCAGCGCGGGTGTAGCTCAGTTGGTTAGAGCGCCGGCCTGTCACGCCGGAGGCCGCGGGTTCAAGTCCCGTCACTCGCGCCATTCTCTCTTTTGAAATTTAAAAGTCTCTTGCGAATAATTTTCAAAGGGTCCGCGTTTCGCGGGCCTTTTTGCATTTGCGTTCTTTCTCCCTCAACGGCGCGTAAAGCGTGGTATTACCAAGGGTAATTCTGCAATCAAGCAGCCCCTTTTGCGTTGTGGGAAGCGTTCAAAGCCCTTTCCTTGCTCTCACTCTCGGCATATATTCCGGCCCGTCTGATGGGCTAATCCAAGGCATTCCTGCCGCGTCGCGCGCGTCCACCGATCAAGCGGTTGGAACGGCGTCCGTGGCTGTGGGCTTATGGGAGGAACGCGGTGTCGACTCCGCTGATCATTGAGTATCTTCCGATCCTGGTGTTTCTGCTGATCGGTATCGCGCTGGCCGTGGTGATGGTGGGCGCGTCCTACATCATCAGCCCGAAGAACCCGGACGCCGAAAAGGTCTCCCCCTACGAATGCGGTTTCGAGCCGTTCGAGGACGCCCGCACCAAGTTCGATGTTCGATTCTATCTGGTCTCGATCCTGTTCATCATTTTCGATCTGGAAGTCGCCTTCCTGTTCCCCTGGGCCATCGCGCTGGGCGACATCGGGCTGTTCGGCTTCTGGTCGATGATGCTGTTCCTGGGCATCCTGACCATCGGCTTCATTTACGAGTGGAAAAAAGGAGCGCTGGAATGGGAGTAGAGGTCGCCAAGCCGCTGGCGCCAATTCCGCCCGGACCGGAACAGGACGCGTACATCCGCGCCGTCTCCGACGAGATCCAGGACAAGGGTTATGTGCTGGCCAAGTACGAGGATGTGTTGGCCTGGGCGCGCACCGGCTCGCTGTGGCCGATGACCTTCGGTCTGGCCTGCTGCGCGGTGGAGATGATCCACGCCTACATGAGCCGGTATGATCTGGACCGCTTCGGCGTGATTCCGCGTCCCAGCCCGCGCCAGTCCGATTGCATGATCGTCGCCGGCACGCTGACCAACAAGATGGCCCCCGCGCTGCGCAAGGTCTATGACCAGATGCCGGAACCGCGCTGGGTCATCTCGATGGGATCCTGCGCCAACGGCGGCGGCTACTACCATTACTCTTACGCGGTGGTGCGCGGCTGCGACCGGATCGTGCCGGTGGACATCTATGTTCCGGGTTGCCCGCCGACGGCGGAAGCCCTGGTCTATGGCATCCTCCAGCTTCAGAAAAAGATCCGGCGCGGCAACCGCATCGCTCGCTAAGACCAGTCAGAAGGCAGGGTACGGCCCATGTCCGAACAGGCGTTGAAGGAACTCGGGGACGTCATCGCCGCCAAATGCGGCGACGATGTCCTGACGGTTGAGGTGAAGCTCGGCGAGCTGATGGTGACGGTCAAGCGGGCCGCCATCCTCGCTGTGCTGACCGCGTTGCGCGACGATCCGGCCTGCTCGTTCGAGCAGTTGACCGACGTCACAGCGGTGGATTACCCGGATCGCGTCGAGCGGTTCGAGGTGGTCTATCAACTCCTCAGCTACAAGCACAACCGGCGCATGCGCGTGAAGTTGACCACCGACGAGGACACGCCCGTCCCGTCGGCGGTGTCCATCTACAGCGCGGCCAACTGGTTCGAGCGCGAGACCTGGGACATGTTCGGCGTTTTCTTCGACAACCACCCGGACCTGCGCCGCATCCTCACCGATTACGGGTTCGAGGGGCATCCGTTCCGCAAGGACTTCCCGCTGACCGGCTACGTCGAGGTTCGCTACGACGAAGACCAGAAGCGCGTGGTTTACGAGCCGGTGCGGCTGACGCAGGATTTCCGCAGCTTCGACTTCCTCAGCCCGTGGGAAGGCATGACCAACGTCATGCTGCCCGGTGACGAGAAAGCCGCCCTCCAGGACGGGAGCAAGAAGCCGTGAGCATGACGACCGTGACGAGCGAAACGGCGACCGGCGTCGTCGTGGCTGGCCCTGGCGGCCCGGCCGCCAAGACGCAGATCAAGCCCTACACGATGAATTTCGGGCCGCAGCACCCGGCGGCCCACGGCGTGCTCCGTCTGGTGATGGAGCTGAACGGCGAGGTGGTCGAGCGCTGCGACCCGCACATCGGCCTGCTGCACCGTGGCACCGAAAAGCTGATCGAATACAAGACCTACATCCAGGCGACGCCCTATTTCGACCGCCTCGATTACGTCAGCCCGATGTGCATGGAGCACGCCTTCGTGCTCGGCATCGAGAATCTGTTGCAGATCAAGCTGCCGCTGCGCGCGCAATACATCCGCGTGCTGTTCTCCGAAATCACCCGCATCCTGAACCACATTCTTGCGGTCACGATGGGCGCCATCGACGTCGGCGCCATCACCCCGCCGCTGTGGGGTTTCGAGCAGCGCGAGCTGCTGATGGAGTTTTACGAGCGGGTGTCGGGCGCGCGTCTGCACGCCAATTACTTCCGTCCGGGCGGCGTCGCCTGGGACCTGCCGGATGGCCTGCTTGAGGATATTTGGGCGTTCACCGAGAATTTCCCGAAATTCATGGAAGACGTCGACAATCTGTTGACCGACAACCGCATCTTCAAGCAGCGCACCGTCGACATCGGCATCGTCACCAAGGAGCAGGCGCTTGATTGGGCCTTCACCGGCCCGATGCTGCGCGGCTCCGGCGTGGCCTGGGATCTGCGCAAGTCGCAGCCCTATGAGGTCTATGACCGCATGGACTTCGACATTCCGGTCGGGCTGACGGGCGATTGCTGGGCGCGCTATCTGGTGCGCATGGAAGAGATGCGCCAGTCGCTGCGCATCATCCGCCAGTGCTGCAAGGAGATGCCGGACGGTCCTTACAAGATTGAGGACCGCAAGGTGTCGCCACCGCCGCGCGGCGAGATGAAGCGGTCGATGGAAGCGTTGATCCATCACTTCAAGCTCTTCACCGAAGGCTTCCACGTTCCGGCGGGCGAGACCTACACCGCCATCGAAGCGCCCAAGGGCGAGTTCGGCGTGTATCTGGTGTCCGACGGCACGAACAAACCCTACCGCTGCAAGATCCGCGCGCCGGGATTCGCCCATCTTCAGGGCCTGGACTTCATGTCCAAGGGTCACATGCTGGCCGACGCCGTCGCCAACATCGCGTCCATGGACATCGTTTTCGGAGAGATCGATCGATGAGCGCGCCCGCTTCCGATCACGGCCACGAGCCGACGAGCTTCGCCTTCACCCAGGAAAACCTGGAACTGGCCAAGCGAATCATCGCCAAATACCCGGAAGGCAAGCAGGCCAGCGCCTGCATGCCGCTGCTGGACGTCGCCCAACGCCAAAATGGCGGCTGGTTGCCCCGCGTCGCCATGGACGCTGTGGCCGACCTGCTGGGGATGCCGCGCATCCGCGTGTATGAGGTGGCGACCTTCTACACGATGTACAACAAGAATCCGGTCGGCAAGCACCACATCCAGGTCTGCACCACGACCCCCTGCTGGCTGCGCGGTTCGGACGACATCGTCCACGCCTGCAAGAAGAAGCTGGGCGTCGGGCTGGGCGAGACCACGGCGGACGGCCAGTTCACGCTGGGCGAGGTCGAATGCTCGGGCGCCTGCGTCAACGCGCCGGTTGTCCAGATCGGCGACGACTATTACGAAGACGTCGCGCCGGAGCACATCGACGGGTTGATCGAGGCGATCAAGCGCGGTGAAAAGCCCAAGGCCGGGTCGCAGATCGGTCGCCAATCGTCGGAGCCGCTCGGCGGTCCGACCACCCTGGCGGCCTTCACCACGCAAGCTGACGACTGAGGGGGGAGACCGCGATGCTTCGCGACGAGGACCGCATCTTCACCAACCTCTACGGCTTCCAGGACTTCGGTCTTGAGGCGGCCCGCAAGCGTGGTGACTGGGACAACACGGCGGCCATTCTCCAGAATGGGCGCGAGTGGATCATCGACAACGTCAAGGAATCGGGCCTGCGCGGACGCGGCGGCGCCGGTTTCTCGACCGGCATGAAGTGGTCCTTCATGCCGAAGAACGTGACCGACAAGCCCGTCTATCTCGTCATCAACGCCGACGAGGGCGAGCCTGGCACCTGCAAGGACCGCGACATTCTGCGCCACGATCCGCACAAGCTGATCGAAGGCTGCCTGATCGCCGGTTTCGCCATTGGGGCCAGCGCCTGCTACATCTACATCCGTGGCGAGTTCTACAACGAAAGCTCCAACGTCCAGCGCGCGATTGACGAGGCGTATGCGGCGGGGTTGATCGGCAAGAACGCCTGCGGCACCGGCTACAGCTACGACGTCTTCATCCACCGGGGCGCCGGCGCCTACATCTGCGGCGAGGAAACCGCGCTCATCGAGTCCATCGAGGGCAAGAAAGGCCAGCCGCGCAACAAGCCGCCGTTCCCCGCCCAGGCCGGTCTCTATTCCTGCCCGACCACGGTGAACAACGTCGAATCGATCGCGGTGGTTCCGACCATTCTGCGGCGCGGCGCCGGTTGGTTCGCCGGTCTTGGCCGTCCGAAGAACACCGGCACCAAGCTCTTCTGCATCTCCGGGCACGTCAACAAGCCGTGCAACGTCGAAGAAGAGATGGGCATCCCGCTGAAGGAGCTGATCGAGCGTCACGCTGGCGGCGTGCGCGGCGGTTGGGACAATCTGCTGGCGATCATCCCCGGCGGCTCCTCGGTTCCGGTGCTGACCAAAGAGATCTGCGACACCGTTCTGATGGATTTCGACTCGCTGCGCGACGTCCGCTCCGGCCTCGGCACGGCGGCGGTCATCGTCATGGACAAGTCGACCGACATCGTGAAGGCCATCGCCCGGCTGTCGAGCTTCTACGCGCATGAATCCTGCGGCCAATGCACGCCGTGCCGCGAAGGCACCGGCTGGATGAGCCGCGTCATGCAGCGGATGGTGACGGGCAACGCCCGGATGGAGGAAATCGACCTGCTGCTGCAAGTCACCAAGCAGGTCGAAGGTCACACCATCTGCGCGCTGGGCGACGCCGCCGCGTGGCCGATCCAGGGCCTGTTCCGCCACTTCCGCCCGGAAGTCGAGCGGCGCATCCAGGCCTACCGCAACGCTGCGCCGCTGGCGGCTGAGTAAGGAGTTCCCGTTCCCATGCCGAAACTTACCATCGACGGGATCGAGATCGAGGTCGAGCCGGGCACCTCCATCCTCCAGGCTTGCGAACAGCTTGGGATCGAGATTCCGCGCTTCTGCTACCACGAACGCCTCAGCGTGCCGGCCAACTGCCGCATGTGTCTGGTGGAGATGGAGCGCGCGCCCAAGCCGGTCGCGTCCTGCGCCATGCCCTGCGGCGACGGAATGGTCGTCAAGACCAACAGCGAAACCGTGCTGAAGGCCCGCAAGGGCGTCATGGAGTTCCTGCTCATCAACCACCCGCTGGATTGCCCGATCTGCGATCAGGGCGGCGAGTGCGATTTGCAGGACCAGGCCATGGCCTATGGCTTCGACCGGGGCCGCTACCTGGAAAACAAGCGCGCGGTCCAAGACAAATATATGGGTCCGGTCATCAAGACCATCATGACCCGTTGCATCCATTGCACCCGCTGCGTCCGCTTCATCAACGAAGTGGCCGGCGTCCCCGACGTGGGCGCCGTGTACCGTGGCGAGCATATGGAGATCACCACCTTCGTTGAAAAGGCCATCGGGTCGGAATTGTCGGGCAACCTCGCCGACGTCTGTCCGGTCGGCGCGCTGACCCACAAGCCCTACGCCTTCACGGCGCGGCCCTGGGAGCTGCGCAAGACCGAGACCATCGATGTGCTCGACGCCGTCGGCTCGAACATCCGCGTCGACTCGCGCGGGGCCGAGGTGATGCGCGTACTCCCGCGCGTCAACGACGACATCAACGAGGAATGGCTGAGCGACAAGAGCCGCTACGCCTATGACGGGCTGAAGCGCCAGCGCCTCGACCGTCCCTATGTGCGCAAGAACGGCAAGCTGGTCGCGGTGAGCTGGGCCGACGCCTTCGCCGCCATCGCCGACAAGGTCAAGGGCGTGGCGGGCAACCGCGTCGCCGCGATCTCCGGCGATCTGGCCGACGTGGAGGCCCAATTCGCTCTGAAGGAGCTGATGGGCCGTCTGGGATCGACCAACCTGGATTGCCGCCAGGACGGCGCGCGTTTCGACACCTCGGTGCGCGCGGGCTATCTGTTCAATTCCGGCATCGCCGGGATCGAAAAGGCGGACGTCATCCTGCTGGTCGGCACCAACCCGCGCTGGGAAGGCACGCTGGTCAACGCTCGCATCCGCAAGCGCTATCTGGCCGGTCAGGTCAAGATCGCGTTGATCGGCGAGCAAAAGGATCTGACCTATCCCTACGCCCATATCGGGACGGGGCCGGAGACGCTCCAGCAGCTCACCGACGGCTCGCACCCCTTCTCCGAGACGCTGCGCAACGCCAAGAACCCGCTGATGATCGTCGGCATGGGCGCGTTCCAACGCGCCGATGGACTGGCCGTTCAGGCCGCCGCCCGCATCACCGGCGAAGTCTATGGCATGTTCCGCGACGATTGGAGCGGCTTCAACGTGCTGCACACCGCCGCTGGGCGCGTGGGCGGCATCGAGACCGGCTTCCTGCCGGGTCCGGGCGGTCGCGACCTGCACGGCATCCTCGACGGGGCGAGCAAGGGCGAGATTGACGTCGTCTATCTGCTGGGCGCCGACGAGATTGACACGGCCAAGCTGGGCAAGGCCTTCGTGGTCTATCAGGGGCACCATGGCGACGCCGGGGCGCACCGCGCCGACGTGATCCTGCCGGGCGCCGCCTACACCGAAAAGAACGCGGTCTACGTCAACACTGAAGGCCGTCCGCAGCTCGCCCGTCTGGCGGCCTTCCCGCCCGGCGAAGCGCGCGAGGATTGGAAGATCCTGCGCGCCCTGTCGGAAGCGCTGGGCGCCACGTTGCCCTTCGACACGCAGACGCAACTGCGCCAGCGTCTGATCGCGGCGAACCCGATCTTCGCGGCGGTCGGCCAGATGACGCCCGCGACCTGGTCGCCGTTCGGCGCGCAAGGGCCGGTTGACTCGGCGCCCTTCGTGTCGCCGATCACCAACTTCTACATGACCGACCCGATCAGCCGGGCGTCGGTGACGATGGCCAACTGCGTGGAAGCGCTGGTCGGCCCGGCTCAGGAGAGGACTGGCACCCATGGCTGAGTTCTTTAGCGGCTTCCTGCTGCCGCTCATCATCATGGTTCTGAAGATCCTGGCGATCACCGTGCCCTTGCTGGTCGCGGTGGCCTTCATGACCTACGCCGAACGCAAGATCATGGGCGCGATGCAGCTTCGCCAAGGGCCGTCGCTGGTCGGTCCCTTCGGTCTGCTGCAACCCTTCGCCGACGGCCTGAAGCTGTTCGCCAAGGAGCAGATCCTGCCCGAGGGCGCCAACCGCGTCGTCTTCTACATCGCTCCGATGATAACCTTCTTCCTGGCGCTGGTCGCCTGGGCGGTCATCCCGTTCGATTACGGCGTCGTGCTGTCGAACATCAACGTCGGCGTCTTGTACCTCTTCGCGATCTCGTCGCTCGGCGTCTACGGCATCGTCATGGCGGGCTGGGCGTCGAACTCGCGCTACGCCTTCCTCGGCGCGCTGCGTTCGGCGGCGCAGATGGTGTCCTACGAGGTCTCGATGGGCCTCATCATCATCAGCGTCCTGCTCTGCGTCGGCTCGCTCAACCTGACAGCCATCGTGCACGCGCAGGAGAAGGTTTGGTTCGCGATCCCGCTGTTCCCGATGTTCATCATGTTCTTCATCTCGGCCCTGGCTGAGACGAACCGTTCGCCCTTCGATTTGCCGGAAGGCGAGTCGGAGCTGGTCGCCGGTTTCATGGTGGAATACAGCTCGGCCCCCTTCGCGCTCTTCTTCCTCGGCGAATACGCCAACATGATCCTGATGAGCGCGATGACCAGCATCCTGTTCCTGGGTGGTTGGCTGTCGCCCTTGCCCTTCGCGCCCTTCACCTGGGTGCCGGGCATCGTCTGGTTCGCGTTGAAGATCGCGGCGTGTCTGTTCACGTTCGTGTGGGTTCGCGCCACCATGCCGCGCTACCGCTATGACCAACTGATGCGGTTGGGGTGGAAGGTTTTCCTGCCATTCTCGCTGTTCTGGGTCGTTCTGACCGCCGGTGTGCTGGTGACGTTCGGCTGGCTGCCCAAGTAAGCCGTCCGATCAAGCCCATCACTGAATGTCGTTGAAGATGCCGACGCGCCCATCGCGGCCCGTCGGCAAGGAAGGAGACGAAGAGGCCATGGCGTTCCTCGACCGCGCGGCGCGCAGCCTGTTCCTGACCGAGTTGGTGAGCGGCCTTGCGCTGACCTTCAGCTATATGTTCAAGCCAACGGTCACGCTGAACTACCCGTATGAGAAGGGGCCGATCAGCTCCCGCTTCCGTGGCGAGCATGTGCTGCGCCGCTACGCGAACGGCGAGGAGCGGTGCATCGCCTGCAAACTCTGCGAGGCGGTGTGCCCGGCGCTGGCCATCACCATCGAAGCCGAACCGCGCGACGACGGCAGCCGCCGGACGACGCGCTACGACATCGACATGACCAAATGCATCTACTGCGGTCTCTGCCAAGAGGCCTGCCCGGTGGACGCGGTGGTCATGGGGCCGAACTTCGAGTTCTCCACCGAGAATCGTGAAGAGCTTTTCTACAACAAGCAGAAGCTGCTGGCGAACGGCGACCGCTGGGAGGCGGAGATTGCCCAGAACCTCGCGGCCGAGGCTCCATACCGGTAAGCGGAAGCGAGAAATTCGATGATACTGCAAGGCATCGCCTTTTACGTGTTCGCCGCGCTGCTGGTGGCCTCCGGTGTGATGGTCATCTCGTCGCGGAATCCCGTTCACTCCGTTTTGTATCTCATCCTCGCCTTTTTCCAGGCGGCGGGTCTGTGCCTGCTGATGGGCGCCGAATTCATCGCGATGATCCTGATCATCGTCTATGTCGGCGCGGTCGCGGTGCTGTTCCTGTTCGTGGTGATGATGCTGGACATCAATTTCCGCGAGCTGCGGCAGGGCGCTCTTGAGGTGCTGCCGCTGGGTGGTTTGATCGGCTTGATCCTGCTGGCCGAACTGGCCGCCGTCGTCGGCGGCTGGATCGTCGCGCCGGGCGTTGAAAAGCTCGCCGCCGCGCCGACTCCGGCGATCACGTCGGTGACGAACACCCAGGCTTTGGGCCAGTTGATGTACACCCAGTATGTCTATCTGTTCCAAGCCTGCGGCATCGTCCTGCTGATCGCCATGATCGGCGCCATCGTGCTGACGCTGCGTCATCGCGAGGGTGTGCGGAAGCAGAACATTGGCGATCAACTCGCCCGTCGTCGGGACGAGGTGGTCGCCATCCGCAAGGTTTCGTCCGGGGAGGGCGTGTAATCATGGAGATCGGTCTCGGGCATTATCTGACGGTCTCGGCCATCGTCTTCACTCTGGGTGTCTTGGGGATCTTCCTGAACCGGAAGAACGTCATCGTCATCCTGATGTCGATCGAAATGATGCTGTTGGCGGTGAACCTCAATCTGGTCGCCTTCTCCACGCATCTGCACGATCTGGTCGGTCAGATCTTCGCCATGATCATCCTGACTGTGGCCGCCGCCGAGGCGGCCATCGGTTTGGCCATCCTGGTGGTCTACTTCCGCAACCGTGGCTCGATCCGAGTCGAAGACATCAACATGATGAAGGGCTGAGGCGGCGCCATGGAAGTGCTTGTCGTATTCCTCCCGCTTCTGGCGTTCCTCATCGCCGGATCGATCGCGCTGTTCGGCGGGCCGAAGGCCACGCCGTCGGCTGCCGGTCACGGGCATGGTCATGACCACGGTCACGATCACCACGCGCATGGTCATGACGACCACGCGCATCATGATGACGCGCACGACGATGGTCACGACGACCATCACGCCGTGGCGCCGCCGCCCACATCGGGCGACCGCGCGGCGCAGTTCGTCACGTCGGGCGCCGTGCTGCTCTCGGCGTTCCTGTCCTGGCTGCTGTTCTTCGACGTCGCCGTCGGCGGGCATCCGCGCACCATCGAGCTGGCGACCTGGATCCGCAGCGGCGGTCTGGATGTGTCGTGGGCGCTGCGCGTCGATCAGCTCACCGCCGTTATGCTGGTGGTGGTCAACACCGTGTCG
This sequence comes from Azospirillum cavernae, assembly GCF_003590795.1. GTDB lineage: Bacteria > Pseudomonadota > Alphaproteobacteria > Azospirillales > Azospirillaceae > Azospirillum > Azospirillum cavernae. The sequence continues at coordinate 2,311,433 of NZ_QYUL01000001.1, read as the reverse complement.
GCCTGCGTGCATGTCTACTCCGTCGGCTACATGGCCGAAGACCCGCAGAAGCCGCGCTTCATGGGCTATCTGTCGCTGTTCACCTTCGCCATGCTGATGCTGGTGACGGCGGACAACCTCGTGCAGATGTTCTTCGGTTGGGAAGGCGTCGGTCTGGCGTCCTACCTGCTCATCAATTTCTGGTACGAGAAGCCCTCGGCCAACGCCGCCGCGATCAAGGCCTTCCTGGTCAACCGGGTCGGCGATTTCGGTTTTGCGCTCGGCATCTTCGCGATCTTCGTGCTGACCGGCTCCGTCCAGTTCGACGCGATCTTCGCCAAGGCTCCGACCATCACCGGGGTGACGTTCCATTTCCTGAGCTGGGACTTCAACGGCCTGACCATCGCCTGCCTGCTGCTGTTCATGGGCGCGATGGGCAAGTCGGCGCAGCTTGGCCTGCACACCTGGTTGCCGGACGCGATGGAAGGCCCGACCCCGGTGTCGGCGCTCATCCACGCCGCCACCATGGTGACGGCGGGCGTGTTCATGCTGTGCCGCCTGTCGCCGGTCTTTGAATACGCGCCGTCGGCGTTGGAAATCGTGGCGGTGGTCGGCGGTTTGACCGCGTTCGTCGCGGCGACCATCGGTTTCACTCAGTTCGACATCAAGCGGGTCATCGCCTATTCGACGATGAGCCAGCTTGGCTACATGTTCTTCGCGGTGGGCGTCTCGGCCTACGGCGCGGCGATGTTCCACCTGTTCACGCACGCCTTCTTCAAGGCCCTGCTGTTCTTGGGCGCCGGTTCGGTCATCCACGCCCTGCATCACGAGCAGGACATGCGGAAGATGGGCGGCGTCTGGCGCAAGATCCCCTTCACCTACGCGGTGATGTGGATTGGCAATCTGGCGCTCGCCGGTCTGCCTTTCTTCGCCGGTTTCTATTCCAAGGACATGATCCTGGAGGCGGCCTACGCCTCGGGCAGCCCGGTCGGTCGCTTCGCCTTCGCGCTGGGCATCGCCGCCGCTCTGCTGACGGCCTTCTACTCCTGGCGTCTGCTGTTCATGACCTTCCATGGCAAGCCGCGCATGGAGAAGTCGGTCTATGACCACGCTCATGAATCGCCGATCACCATGCTGATCCCTCTGGGGGTTCTGGCGCTGGGCGCGCTGTTCGCCGGCATCGGTTTCCACCAGTGGTTCATCGGTCATGACCGGGCGGAGTTCTGGGGCAAGGCCATCCTGGCGCTGCATGAGCATGACAGCATCGAGGCCGCGCACCATCATCTGCCCGGTTGGGTCGGGATTGCGCCGCTGGTCGTCGGTTTGATCGGCATCGCCGCCGCCTACATCGCTTACATCCAGATCCCGAGCCTGCCCGCGACCTTCGCGCGGCTGTTCAAGGGGCTGCACCAGTTCCTGTACAACAAGTGGTACTTCGACGAGTTGTACGACGCGCTGTTCGTCCGCCCGGCCAAGGCCCTGGGCTATGGTCTGTGGAAGTCGGGCGACGGCGCGCTGATCGACGGCGTCGGCCCCGATGGGGTCGCGGCGGCCACCCGCGACATCGCGGGCCGCGCCAGCCGGTTGCAGTCGGGGTATGTCTATCATTACGCGTTTGCCATGGTGATCGGCGTCGTTCTGCTGATCGCTTGGCTTTCCGTGTTCGGTTGAGCGGTTGAGGGGGAACTACAAAAATGGCTAGCTGGCCGCTCCTGTCGTTCACGACCTTCCTGCCGCTCGTCGGTGTGGCGTTGATCCTGCTGTTTTGCAGGGGCACGTCGCCGGATGTGGTGCGGAACGTCCGCTACATCGCGCTGTGGACGACACTCGTCACCTTCGTGCTGACGCTGTTCATTTGGATCAACTTCGACCCGCGCAATCCCGGCTACCAGTTGGTCGAGAAGGCGCCGTGGATCCCGGATTTCGGCATCACCTATCACATGGGCGTCGACGGCATTTCGGTGCTGTTCGTCGTCCTGTCCGGCTTCCTGATGCCCATGTGCGTCCTGGCGAGCTGGGAATCGGTGCAGATGCGGGTCAAGGAGTACATGATCGCCTTCCTCGCGCTGGAAACCCTGATGATCGGGATGTTCTGCGCGCTGGATTTCGTTCTCTTCTACATGTTCTTCGAGGGCGTGCTGATCCCGATGTTCCTCATCATCGGGATCTGGGGCGGCGGGCGTCGCGTCTACGCGGCGTTCAAATTCTTCCTCTACACGCTGCTCGGTTCCGTCCTGATGCTGCTGGCCATCCTGGCCATGTATTATGTGGCGGGCACCACCGACATCCCGACGATCACCGCGACCCAGTTCCCGCGCAACATGCAGCTCTGGCTGTGGCTGGCCTTCTTCGCCTCCTTCGCCGTGAAGGTGCCGATGTGGCCGGTGCACACCTGGTTGCCCGACGCCCACGTCGAGGCGCCGACCGCCGGTTCGGTCATTCTGGCCGGCGTGCTGCTGAAGATGGGCGGTTACGGTTTCCTGCGCTTCAACATTCCGATCCTGCCGGAAGCGACCGAGTATTTCACGCCGCTGATCTACACCCTGTCGGTCATCGCCGTGATCTACACCTCGCTGGTCGCGCTGGCGCAGGAGGACATGAAGAAGCTGATCGCCTATTCGTCGGTCGCGCATATGGGCTTCGTCACCATCGGCATGTTCGCGCTGAATCAGCAGGGCATCGAGGGTTCCGTGTTCCAGATGCTGTCGCACGGCGTCGTCTCGGGCGCGCTCTTCCTCTGCGTCGGCGTCGTCTATGATCGGCTGCACACCCGCGAGATCGCCCGTTACGGCGGTCTGGTGAAGAACATGCCGAAATACGCCGTGATCTTCCTGTTCATGACCATGGCCTCGGTCGGCTTGCCCGGCACCGCTGGTTTCGTCGGCGAATTCTTGGTTCTGCTGGGCGTCTTCCGCGACAACACCTGGGTCGCCGCGCTGGCCGCGACGGGCATGGTGCTGGGCGCCGCCTACGCGCTGTGGCTCTACCGCCGCGTCGTCTATGGCAAGCTGGTGAAGCCGGACGTCAAGGCGATGTTCGACCTCAATGCCCGCGAGGTCGCCATCTTCGTGCCGCTGGTCGCCGTGGTTCTGTGGATGGGCGTTTACCCGAGCAGCTTCCTGAACGTGACCTCGGCGTCGGTCGAGCATCTGATCCAGACCTACCAGACCAAGCTGGCCGCGTCGCACGCCGCGTCCGGCGTGTCGGTCGCCGCGCGCTAAGGGGTTCTTCGACATGACCGCAGTGTTTCCCGACATCTGGCCGGCCCTGCCGGAGATCTTCCTCGCGGTTGCGGGGATGGCTCTGCTGCTGATCGGCGTTTTTCGCGGCGACGGGTTCACCCGCCCCGTGTCCTATCTGACCGTGGTCGTCATGCTGCTCGCCGCCATTCTGGCGATGGGCTATGGCGCGGGCCGCGTCGTCACCTTCAACGGTATGTTCGTGATGGACGCCTTCGGCGTCTTCATGAAGGTGCTGGTTCTGGTTTCGGCGGCGCTGTCCGTCATCCTCTCGCTCGGCTTCAACGAGCGGGAGCAGATGGCGCGGTTTGAGTATCCGGTGCTCATGCTGTTCGCCACGCTTGGCATGCTGATGATGATTTCGGCCAACGATCTCATCTCTCTCTATGTCGGTCTGGAGACGCAGAGCTTGGCGCTGTACGTCATCGCGGCCTTCCGCCGCGACAGCGCGAAGTCGTCGGAAGCCGGTTTGAAGTATTTCGTTCTCGGCGCGCTGTCGTCGGGCATGCTGCTGTACGGCGCCTCGCTGCTCTACGGCTTCGCCGGGACGACCTCCTTCGACAAGATCGCCGCTCTGTTCGCCGGTGGCGCCCACGCGTCGCCGGGGGTGGTCATCGGCTTGGTCTTCGTGCTGACGGGCTTGGCCTTCAAGGTGTCGGCGGCCCCGTTCCACATGTGGGCGCCGGACGTCTATGAAGGCGCGCCGACCCCGGTGACGGCCTTCTTCGCCGCCGCCCCCAAGGTCGCCGCCATCGCGCTGCTCACCCGCGTTCTGATCGAGCCGTTCGGTCATCTCACCGCCCAGTGGCATCAGGTTCTGGTCGCCACCGCCGTGCTGTCGATGCTCATCGGCTCCTTCGCCGCGATCATGCAGACCAACATCAAGCGTCTGATGGCCTACAGCTCCATCGGCCATGTCGGTTACGCGATGGTCGGTCTGGCGGCGGGCAACCAGGACGGCGTGCGCGGCGTGTTGATCTACATGGCGCTCTACGTCGCCATGAACATCGGCGCCTTCGCCGTCATTCTCAGCATGAAGGCCAAGGGCCTGATGCTGGAGCAGATCAAGGACTTCTCGGGGTTGTCGAAGACCAACCCGATGTTGGCGGCGACCATGGCGATCTTCATGTTCTCCATGGCCGGCATCCCGCCGATGGCCGGTTTCTTCGGCAAGCTCTATGTCTTCCTGGCCGCCATCGAGGTGCAGGATTACACGCTGGCCGTCATCGGCGTGCTGACCAGCGTGGTCGGCGCCTTCTACTACCTGCGCATCGTCAAGATCATGTATTTCGACGAGCCGCTGGTGGTGGTGGACAAGGTCGAGGATGACGGCATGACCGGCATCCTGGTCGTCACCAGCCTGTTCACGCTGCTGTTCTTCGTGGCTCCGGCCCCGATCCTGAACGGCGCCGCTGCTGCGGCGGCCGCGCTGTTCGCCGGGTGATGATTCCCGGATGAGCGGTGGTTCAAACGAAGCGGAGGCGGCGCGCTTGCGTCTGCCTCCCGGCTTCCGCATCAAGGCCTTCGACTCCGTCGGCAGCACGAACGACGAAGCGAAGGCTTTGGCGCGTTCGGGGGCCGGGGAGGGGACTGTTGTCTGGGCGCGGCGTCAGGAGGGTGGGCGCGGTCGGCGCGGTCGCGCCTGGACCTCGCCGGAGGGCAACCTCTACAGCTCCATCATCCTGCGGCCCAACCGCTTGCCCGCCGACGCCGCGCAGATTTCCTTTGTCGCCGCTCTGGCGATCGCCGAGACGGCGGAGGCGGTGTTGCCCGATCCGTCGGGCGTCCGCTGCAAATGGCCGAACGACGTTCTGATCCATGGGCGCAAACTGTCCGGGATTCTTCTGGAGTCGGAACCGACGCCGTCCGGGCTGGTGTCCTGGGTGGTGTTGGGGGTTGGCGTCAATTTGCGCCATTTTCCGGAGACGTCGGATTACGCCGCGACCTCCTTGATAGCCGAGGGCGCGCCGGTTCTGGCGCCGTCGGCCTTGCTGGAAATTTATGCCGAACATTTGGCCGTCTGGTACGAGCGGTGGCTGGAGTTCGGCTTCGCCCCGATCCGGGCGGCTTGGCTGGAGCGCGCGCGCGGCTTGGGCGACCCGATTCTGGTTCGTCTGGCCGACCGCACAATCTCCGGTGTCTTCGTGGATCTGGACAGCGACGGCGTTCTGTTGCTTGATCCACAGGATGGTGGCCCCCGCCAGCGGATCACCGCTGGCGACGTGTTTTTCCCTCAACCGCCCGCAGCCTGAAACGGACGTTCGCCATGTTGCTCGCCATCGACGCCGGAAACACGAATGTGGTGTTCGCCATTTATGACGGCGACCGCCAGCGCGGCATCTGGCGCACCGCGACCGATCCCAAGCGCACGTCCGACGAATATATGGTGTGGCTGACCCATCTGATGGCGCTGAAGGGGCTGAAGCCGGTGGACATCCACGGCGCGGTCATCGCCAGCGTCGTTCCGGGGGCCACCTTCAACCTGAAGCGGCTGTGCAAGGATCATTTCGGCTGCGAGCCGGTGATCGTCGGCCAGCCCGAGGTTGATCTGGGGACCAAGGCCCTGGTGGACCGCCCGGAAGAGGTCGGGGCCGACCGGCTGGTCAACACGGTGGCGGCGGCGGCGACCTACAAGACTCCGCTGATCGTCATTGATTTCGGCACGGCGACCACCTTCGACGTGGTGGACGCCGAGGGCAATTATTGTGGCGGCGTCATCGCGCCCGGCCTGAACCTGTCGCTGGAGGCCTTGCAGAAGGCGGCGTCGAAGCTGCCGCGCGTGGAAATCCAGCCGCCCGCCGAGGTGATCGGCAAAAACACCATCGCCTGCATGCAATCCGGCATCTTCTGGGGCTATGTCGGCCTCATCGAAGGGCTGGTTGCCCGAATTCGCGCCGAATATGGCGCCCCGATGACGGTGATCGCCACCGGCGGATTGGCTGTTCTTTTCGCCAAGGCGACCCATGTCATCGAACACACTGACGGCGAGCTGACGCTTCGCGGTCTCCTTCTGATCCACAAGCGCAACATGAGCAAATGACCCAATCCTCCCAGGCAGCCGCCGGTGCATCCAAGAGTCCGGCGGACCCCTTCGTTCCGGAGGATGACGCGCTTTATTTCCTGGCGCTCGGCGGTTCCGGCGAAATCGGGATGAACCTCAACCTCTACGGCCATCGCGGCAAGTGGCTGATGGTCGATCTCGGCATTTCCTTCGCCGACGACACCATGCCGGGGTTGGACGTCATCATGCCCGATCCCAGCTTCATCGTGGAGCGGCGGGAGGATTTGGTCGGTCTGGTGGTGACGCACGCGCACGAGGATCATCTCGGCGCGGTTCAGTATCTGTGGCCGGAATTGCGCTGCCCGGTCTATTGCACGCCCTTCACCGCGTCGGTTCTGCGCGCCAAGCTGCACGAGCGGGGCTTGAGCGGCGTCGTGCCGATCCACGAAATCCCGCTTGGCGGGTCGCTGGAGGCTGGTCCCTTCGCGGTGGAATACGTCACCATGACGCATTCGATCCCGGAGCCGAACGCGCTCGCCATCCGCACCTCGGCGGGGACGGTGGTGCACACCGGCGATTGGAAGCTGGATCCCGATCCGTTGATCGGCACGGTGGCCGACGAAAAGCGGTTGCGCGAAATTGGAGACGAAGGGGTGTTGGCCCTGGTCGGCGACAGCACAAACGCGCTGGTGCCCGGCTGGACCGGGTCGGAAGCGACGGTGCGGGCCAGCCTGACCGATCTGATTGGGCGTTACCCGAATGTGCGGGTGGCGGTCAGCTGCTTCGCCACCAACGTCGCCCGGCTGGAAAGCATCGCGGTGGCGGCGGCGGCCCATGACCGGCATGTGGCGCTGGTCGGGCGGTCGCTGTGGCGGATCAACGACGCCGCGCGGGCCAACGGCTATCTGAAGGACGTGCCGAAATTCCTGTCGGAGCATGACGCGGGCTATCTGCCGCGCGAAAAGCTGGTGCTGATCTGCACCGGCAGCCAGGGGGAGCCGCGCTCTGCGCTCGCCCGCATCGCCGGGAACGATCATCCGCAAATCACCCTGTCGCGCGGCGACGTCGTCGTCTTCTCCTCGCGCGAGATTCCCGGCAACGAACGCGCCATCGGGCGGATGCAGAATCAGTTGGTGACGCAAGGCATCGAGCTGGTGACGGCGGACGAGGAGGCGATCCACGTTTCCGGCCATCCGGCGCGTGACGAGTTGGTGCGCATGTACCAGTGGGTGCGCCCGCGCATCGCCGTGCCGGTCCATGGCGAGCAGCGCCACCAGCAGGCGCACGCGGCCTTGGCGCAGGATTGCCAAATCCCCGACCAGATCGTTCCGGCGAATGGCGAGCTGATCCGGCTTGGCCCCGACGGCCCGGCCCGCGTCGTCGCCCATGTCCGCTCGGGCCGCATGGCGTTGGACGGCAAGCGCTTGATCCCGCTCGACAACGGCATGATGCGCACGCGCAGCCGCATGGTGAACAACGGCGCCTCGGTGGTCACGCTGGTGATGACGGCGCGCGGCGAGTTGGTCACGGCTCCGCAGGTGGCGGTGATGGGGCTGATCGACGAGGTGGCCGACCGCGACATGCTGCTCGACGTCGTGGACGCGGTGCGCGAGGCGGTGGCCGGTTTGTCGAAGACCGCGCGCGCCGACGACGCCCAGGTGAAGGAGGCGGCGCGCATCGCCGTGCGCCGCTGCTTCAATGCGTCTCATGGCAAGAAGCCGGTCACGGATGTTCATTTGGTCCGCGTTTAGCGGCCCGCCGCCTGCGGCCACGAGCTTGTGAGGACACCATGATCGGAAAATTGAACCACGTCGCCATCGTCGTTCCCGACCTTTCGGCGGCCACCGCCCTCTACCGCGACACGCTGGGGGCCGCCGTGTCGGCCCCGGTCGATCTGGCGGCGCATGGCGTGACGGTGGTGTTCGTCACCCTGCCGAACACCAAGATTGAGCTGTTGCATCCCTTCGGCGAAAAATCGCCCATCGCGCCCTTCCTGGAAAAGAACGCGTCGGGCGGCATCCATCATATTTGCTATGAGGTGGATGACATTCTGACCGCGCGCGACCAGTTGAAGGCGCAGGGCGCGCGGGTGCTGGGCGATGGGGAGCCGAAGATCGGCGCTCACAACAAGCCGGTGCTGTTCCTGCATCCGAAGGATTTCTGCGGCACGCTGGTGGAATTGGAACAGGCCTGAGGCCTGAACGAATAAGGGGCGCGCGATGGACGGCTGGATCTCGGGCATTTTCGTCTACATCGTGGTCTGGTGGGTGGCGCTGTTCGCGGTGCTGCCTTGGGGCGTTCGCACACCGGACAACCCCGAACCCGGCATGGCGTCCAGCGCCCCTGTCGAACCACGCATGTTGCAAAAAGTCGTGGCGACGTCCGTGGTCGCCTTGGTGATCTGGCTGGTGATCTACGCCATCGGCCAGTCCGGCTTGGTGTCCTTCCGCGACATGATCAAGGACATGTGAGCGGTCACTCCCAGATTTTTACGGCCATCGCGGACGCCGTCGCCGAGGCGGCGCGCCGCCTGCTCCTATGACCGACCGCAGGGTTTGCGGTGGGGACCTTGAATCGCGGTCGGCCAACGGGATTTGGCGGCGGACGCGAGACAGGGCGGATTCGATTGATTGAAATTCAGGCAATACGCTGCGGTGCTTTTCATCATTCGATCAATGCGTCGGCAGAATCGCAAAAATATTAGGCACAGCGCCGATCTGCCTGTCTTTTCATCTTGCCAACCCGGCAGTGCAGGTTCACAGTTTCACATGTGATTGGAGGGAATAGCGATGTTTCCTCTTGTCCGACGCCTGGTGGCGATTCCTCCCTAAACTCAAAAGGCCGCGCCGCATCCGCCGCGCGGTCTTTTTTTGTCCGTTTCCGGTCAATTCCCCACGAATTCAACGGTTGGTTCCTTTCCGTTTGCGTTGCAGAAAACGTTAACGGTTTACTTGGTAATGTTGCTTCGATTACCACATGGTTAGCACGTGACCGGCGGAGCCGGGCGAGCAGCAACCACGCTCAGGCGCGGAAGGAAGGACAGTCGAGGCGTTCATGGCCGCGAACGAGAACGAGCGCTTTGACCAGTTCGCTGCGGTTTTGGCGACCGAGCTGTTGGAGCGAACCAAAAAATGCATGGAGCTTCTGGCCCCAGAGCTACAGCCATGCTCGAAATTGCCATTTATCCAGACGCCATCCTTCGTTGAATTTTACGCCGATTTGGTTCGTGTCGGCATTCTCCCGGTTGTTCTCAGCCGTCGTCCGGTTCGGGCGATTGTTGGTGACGTCGATTGGAAACGCGAAGGGCGGGAGTATTTGTTGACGGTGCTGGACGACCGTTCCAACGGCGTGTTCACCGCCTGGGATTTCGCCTGGGATTCGCTGTGGGACGAACGCAAGGTCAGCGCCGATTCCGGCGGCGGCGCCAACAAGGAAAAAAAGGGCTTCTTCAGCAGCCTGTTTGGTCGAAAGTCTCAGCCGAAGAAGGATCAGCGGTCAACGGAGGACGGCGAAATCGTGATGGCCGGGCTGCACAGCATGCTGACCGAGTTGGCTGACCGGCGGGGATTTCTGCCGCTGTTCCATGACGACGTCCGCATCCTCAAAGGCATGCCGCGCGTCAAACCGGGGCGTCTGGCCCAGGCCTGGAAGGAGATCAGCCAGTATCACCACCAGGAATTCTATCTGTCGGAGAAAGAGCAGGCCAAACCCGGCGTCACGTCGGAATGCTTGCAGAAGTGGCATTACAATTTGCCCGACAAGATCGGCGAGTTTCTGGTGCTGAAGGCCGCCGTGGATTTGGAGCATGTGAACAAGCCCTTCATCGGCAAATACATCCGCCAATCCGCCCGTACCCAGGAAGAGGCGGAAAAGGGCATGCCCTATTTGACGGTTTACTGGAAAACCATGTCGAATCCGGTGGTGGTTCAGCAAACCCACACCCTGTGAAGGAACGGCGATGACGCGCGTGGGCTTGATGGTGGGGGCGGGCCTTTTGGTCCTGTGCGGCGCGGCCCAGGCTCAGCAGGGGCGGGCAACCGTCGATCCGGCGCTGTGCCGCGCGCTCACCCGCCATCAACCGGCCCCGGACGTCGCCTACAAGCCAGGGGTGGACGTCAAGGGGCGGGCGGTGGCCCCCGCCGATCTGCCGGGGTCGGCGGGATCAAGCCTGTCCACCGAACGTTTCGAGATTCCGTTGACGCTGGATCTGGCGCGCCGCCTGGGGGTGAAGCTTCCCACCGCCGGGCTGCCAACGGCTGGGTTGCCCGGCGCCATGGAGATTGGCCGGATGACGCTGGACGGCGGGCGGCTGCTGTTGAACGGCCAACCCTTGGGCGGCGCGTCGGAGGCCGAACTCGTCGCGCTGTGCCGGGGGCGTTGACCCGCGCCTTTCCGGTCGCGCCGCAGTGGACAAGCGAGGGCGTCCTACCTAAAGTCGCCTTCCCGACCAGCGTTGCGGACCCGACGGCCCGCGCGACTCCGAACCTTGTACACGAGAGCAGAGCCATGCGGCTGTCCAGCTTCTTCATGCCGACCCTCAAGGAGACCCCGACCGAGGCGCAGATCGTCTCCCACCGCCTGATGCTGCGGGCCGGGATGATCCGCCAGACCAGCGCCGGGATTTACGCGTGGCTGCCGCTGGGCCATCGGGTGCTGAAGAAGATCGAGCAGATCGTCCGCGAGGAGCAGAACGCGGCGGGCGCCCAGGAATTGCTGATGCCGACCATCCAGTCGGCGGATCTGTGGCGCGAAAGCGGTCGCTACGACGATTACGGCAAGGAGATGCTGCGCATCACCGACCGCCACGACCGCGACATGCTGTTCGGCCCGACGAACGAGGAGATGATCACCGACATCTTCCGCACCTTCGTCAAAAGCTACCGTCAGTTGCCGCTGAACCTCTACCACATCCAGTGGAAGTTCCGTGACGAGATCCGCCCGCGCTTCGGCATCATGCGGGGCCGCGAGTTCCTGATGAAGGACGCCTATTCCTTCGACATCGATCCGGCCAGCGCCCGCCGGTCCTATCAGAAGATGTTCCTGGCGTATCTGCGCACCTTCGCCCGTCTGGGCTTGAAGGCGATCCCGATGCGCGCCGACACTGGCCCAATCGGCGGCGATCTCAGCCACGAGTTCATCATTCTGGCCGAAACCGGCGAAAGCGGCGTGTTCTGCCACAAGGATTGGATGGATCTGGACGTTCTGAAGAACGCGCCGGGCTTCGACGACGATCTGCAACCCTTCTTCGACGCGACGACGGCGATCTACGCGGCGACGGACGAGAAGCACGACGCGGCGAACTGCCCGGTGGGCGAGGCCGATCTGGTGTCGGCGCGCGGCATCGAAGTCGGCCACATTTTTAACTTCGGCACCAAATACTCCAAGCCGATGAACGCCGTGGTCGCGGGGCCGAACGGCGAGTCGATCCCGGTCGAAATGGGATCCTACGGCATTGGCGTGTCGCGCCTGATGGGCGCGATCATCGAGGCCAGCCACGACGACAACGGCATCATCTGGCCGGACTCGGTCGCTCCCTTCAACGTCGGCCTCATCAATCTGAAGGTCGGCGATTCCGAGACGGATCGCGTTTGCCTGGATCTGTACGGCAAGCTCCAGGCCGCCGGTCTGGACGTCGCCTACGACGACCGCGACGAACGTCCGGGCGCCAAATTCGCCGACATGGACCTGATTGGCGTGCCGTGGCAGTTGGTGGTCGGCCCGCGCGGCCTGAAGTCCGGCGTGGTCGAGTTGAAGCGCCGCGCCACCGGCGTGAAGGAAGAGCTGTCGGTCGACGCGGCGTTGGCCAAGCTGACCGCCTGAACAGCGTCCATTTTGGGATGACGCGAAGCGCCGGGGAAACCCGGCGCTTTTTTTCTGAGTCGGCGGCGGACTATGACGATTGGCCTGACGCGATCCATAACCTTCGTTTGGGTCGTCGATTGTTCGCGTATCGGTAGTGGTAATAATATCCTTTCAAAGGCATATTTACCCAAAATGCTTGACGGCGCCCCTCCTCTCGGGCACGCTTCCTAAGGTTTTTTCATGCGTGTGATTGGAAATATTCTGTCGCACGCTGGGAAGGCGACGCAATCCAGGAACGGGAGACACTGTCATGACCTTTGCCTTTTCCCCCATCGAGAATCAGCGCCTTACCCTTGCGGCGGCGAGCGCGGGCACCTACGCCTTGCCCAGCGTTGGCCGCAATGTTCGGATCGCCAACCTCGGCCCGTCGGACGCTCGGATCAAGTTCACCCAGTCTTTCGCGTCGACCACGGCCAACACGCTGACCATCATGGCCCGCACCGTTGAAATCTTTGATCGCAAGGACAACGCCTTTTTGACCGGCGTCGGCGTCAGCGGCGGCACGCTTCTCGACGTCACCACCGGCGAAGGCGAGTGACATGGGCTTGCGCGCGGTCGCCCAACCGCTTCCGGTCGTAAAGTCCTGGGGAAGTTATGGTCTGTCGGTAGACCAAACAGTCGGTCTGGGGGTAAACGGTCCGATTCGGTTTGACACGGTGACGGGGGGGAATCTTGGGATCTCCGCTTACACGATCACCTTGCCTCAAGGCCGGACGTTTCGTCTGATGTCGGCCTTGTCCTGGTCCTTTTCCACCGGCAACGCGGGCGCCCGGACCTCCTGGTACGACGTGACCGCAGGGACATGGATCGGGACTGAGGCGCAGCACATCCCCGGAACCAACACAACCCCGTGGACATCACAGCCGGTCAACCACGCCATCGTGAGCACGATGGCTGGAGCTGTGGCGGTGCAGCTTCGAATCAATGTGTCCAACAGCCCCAGCGGGGTTTTCAGGATCGCGTCTTTTGCCGAGGTGATGGAAATCGGGTGACAATGTCCGGTTCCAGAAGCCAGCCTTTGCGCGCGGCGGCAAGCTGTCCTATCTTCCCGGCGGTGAAGCACGATCTTCACCGCCGTTTTTTCCTGCCTGTTGGCCGCCGGGTATACCGCATGATCTTCAACGCTTTTGAACGCATGGTCGCGATGCGTTACCTCCGGGCGCGACGCCAGGAGGGGTTCATTTCGGTCATCGCGGGGTTCTCGCTGCTCGGCATCGCGCTGGGGGTGGCGACGCTCATCATCGTCATGTCGGTGATGAACGGCTTCCGCGCCGAATTGCTGGGCCGGGTGCTGGGGCTAAACGGGCATCTCAACGTCTACAACGTTCGGGGCGGGCCGTTGCCCGACTTCGACATTCTGACCAACCGTCTGCGCGAGACGCCCGGCGTCACCAACGTGACGCCGACGGTGGAGGGCCAAGCGCTGGTTTCGGTGCGCGGAATCGCTTCGGGCGCGGTGGTGCGTGGGGTGCGGCCCGAGGATTTTCGGGCGCGCCCGACGTTGGCGCGCGGCGTGGTGCGTGGTTCAGCGGAGGAGTTTGGCGAGGATCGCGTCGCGGTTGGCGCGCGGATGGCGCAGCGGTTGGGCCTGTCGGTCGGCGATTCGATCACGCTGATCGCGCCGCAAGGCAACGTCACCGCCTTTGGCACCGTGCCACGGATGCGCAGCTACCCCATCGGCGCGATCTTCGACATCGGCATGTATGAGTATGACAACAGCTTCATTTTCTTGCCGTTGGAGGAGGCGCAGGCCTTCTTCCGCACCGGCGACGCGGTGACGTCGTTGGAGGTGTTCGTTCAGGATCCCGTGCAGATCCGGGCGGCGCGCGACGCCGTGCAGTCGGTGGTCGCCGGGTCGGGGCGGGTGGTCGATTGGCAGCAGTCGAACTCCAGCTTCTTCACCGCCCTTCAGGTGGAGCGGAACGTGATGTTCCTGATCCTGTCGCTCATCATCATGGTGGCCGCCTTCAACATCATCTCCAGCCTCATCATGCTGGTGAAGGACAAGGGGCGCGACATCGCCATCCTGCGCACCATGGGGGCGACGCGGGGCATGATTATGCGGATCTTTTTCCTCTCCGGGGCCAGCATCGGGGTGACGGGAACCTTGCTTGGTCTGGGGCTGGGCGTGTCCTTCGCGTTGAACATCGAGACCATCCGGCAGGCGATCCAGGGGCTGACCGGCACCAACCTGTTTTCCGCCGAGATCTATTTCCTGTCGCAACTGCCCGCCAAGATTGACTGGAGCGAGGTGACGCAGGTGACGGTGATGGCGCTGGGCCTGTCCTTCGCCGCGACGATCTATCCGTCCTGGCGCGCCGCCCGGCTCGATCCGGTGGAGGCCCTGCGCTATGAGTGACGCCATGTTGGAGATGACGGGAATCGTCCGCCGCTTTGAGCAGGGCGGCGCGGTGCTGGAGGTGCTGCGCGGCGCCGATCTGGCGGTGCAACCGGGCGAGTTGGTGGCGCTGGTCGGCCCGTCGGGGGCGGGCAAATCAACCCTGCTGCAAATCGCCGGCCTGCTGGAGCGCCCGACCGAGGGCGTCGTCCGCATCGCCGGGGCCGACGTGTCGGATTTCGACGACGGCAAACGCACCGAGGTGCGGCGGCGCTCCATCGGTTTCGTCTACCAGTTTCACCATCTGTTGCCGGAATTCTCGGCGCAGGAAAACATCGTGCTGCCGCAGATGATCGCGGGCGTGTCCAAACGGCTGGCCAAGCAGCGGGCCGATGAACTGCTGCACATGGTCGGGCTGGACGCGCGGGGCAGCCACCGCCCGGCCCGCCTGTCCGGCGGCGAGCAGCAGCGCGTCGCCATCGCCCGCGCGTTGGCCAACGCCCCGTCCTTGCTGATCGCCGACGAGCCGACCGGCAACCTCGATCCTCACACGGCGGATCATGTCTTCGCCATGCTGACCGCCATCGTCCGTCAGGCGCGGGTCGGGGCGCTGGTGGCGACCCACAACATGGAGTTGGCCCGCCGGATGGACCGCATCCTGGAAATGCGCGACGGGATTTTGGTGGAGCAGACGGCGGCGTAAAAGCCGCTGTTGCTTCTGATTGTTGCGATCAGGGCCATTGCCAGACGGCGAACGCGTCCCCACTCTTGACCCCAGCCGATCAACGGGCCAGCCCGTCAATGGGCCGCAATCAACGGGGAAGGGGCGTTCCGTCATGGACCAGCGCATCATCGATCTCTACGACGAATACACCCACGCGCCGCTGGCGCGCCGGGTGTTTTTGGAGCGTCTGACCGCTCTGGTCGGCGGGGCCGCCGCCATTCCGGCGATTCTCGCCAGCATTGAGCCGAACTACGCCAACGCCGCCCTGGTGGCCGAGGATGACGGGCGGATCGCCGCCGCCAAAATCACCTATCCGGGCGCTGGCGGCGATGTGGCGGGCTATCTCGCCCGGCCCAAGGCGCTGGACAAGGCCCCCGCCGTCATCGTCATCCACGAAAACCGTGGGCTGAACGCCTATGTCGAGGATGTCGCCCGCCGTCTGGCCGCCGCCGGTTTCCTGGCCTTGGCCCCCGACCTGCTGTCGCCCTTGGGCGGCACGCCGTCCGATCCCGACAAGGCGCGCGACCTGATCGGCCAGCTTGACGCGGGCAAGACGGTGGCCAATCTGACGGCGACCGTCGCTTTCCTGGGCGCACACGCCAACGCGACCGGCAAGGTCGGGGCGGTCGGCTTTTGCTGGGGCGGCGGCATGGTCAACCGGCTGGCCATCGCAGCGCCGGACCTCAAGGCGGGCGTGGCGTTCTATGGGCCGACTCCCGATCTGACGGCGGTTGGCGGGATCAAGGCGGCGCTTCTGCTGCATTACGCCGGTCTTGACCAACGCATCAACGCCACGGTTCCGGCCTATGACGAGGCGTTGACCAAGGCGGGCGTCGCCCACCAAATCCACATGTATGACGGCGTGAACCACGCCTTCCACAACGACACCTCGGCGGAGCGTTACAACAAGGACGCCGCCGAACTGGCCTGGACCCGCAGCCTGGACTTTCTCAAGGCCAAGCTGGCGTGAGCGGTTGACGCGCCCCTCTCCCGCTGGCGCAGGAGAGGGAACGCGTCACGCCCTGGCGCGGGCCAGGGTTGGGAGTTTCAGAACGGACAGGGCGAGGCCACAGAAGACCAGAAGTCCGCCCAGAAGTTTGAGGGTGGAGAAGGTTTCGCCCAGCAGCAGCGCGCTGGAACTCATGCCGAAGATCGGCACCAGCAGCGAGAAGGGCGCGACCAAACTGGCTGGGTAATGCCGCATCAGGAAGCCCCACGCGGCGAAGCCGAACAGCGTCGCCCCCGCCGCGATGTAGACCAGCGCGCCGACTCCAAGCCAGCTCAAGGTGGCGAAGGCGTGGGCGATCCGGTCCGGCCCCTCGACCAGAAACGACAGAATCAGCAGGGGGATCGGCGGGATCAGGCTGACCCACATCATCATGCCGAACAGATCGGGGGCCTTGGCCCGCTTCATGATGATGTTCGACACGCCCCAGACGGCGGCGGCGGCGACGCAAAGCGCGAGGCCCAACAGCGAATCGCCCGCTGGCATTTCCGTCGCGATCACGCCGACCCCGGCAAAGGCGACGATCATGCCCAAGACCTGCTTGGGGCCGGGCCGGTCGCCCAAGACGAAGGCGGCGAAGATCGCGGTGAAAAAGGCCTGCGATTGCAGCACCAGCGAGGCCAACCCGGCGGGCATGCCGACGTCCATGCCGAGAAACAGCAGTGGAAATTTGACGACGCCCAGCGTCACGCCGATGCCGACGATGAAGCGCCAAGGCACCGGCGGCCCGCCGCGCAGGCCCAGAATCAGCAGGGGCAACGCGGCCAGGGCGAAGCGCAGGCTGGAGAAGAGAATCGGCGGAAAGTCGCGGAGGCCGACCTTGATCGCCACGAAGTTGAGGCCCCAGACGGCGGCGACCGCGACGGCCAAAAGGATGTGGGGAGTGCGCATTGTTCGGATGCTAGACAGGCACGCTGTTTCCCGTCAATCCGCGCCGACCCCGCGCGGCGCGCGGGTCAGGGATCCGCGTTCAGAATGCGGCATTCATCCGACGCGTTGATCGCCCAGGAGGTGCCGGTCAGCGCCATGGCCCCCAGATCGCCCAAGGTCGCGCTGCGGAAAATGACGCGCCGGTTGCGGGCGAAGGGATCCAACTCGTCCAGATAGCTTTTTGACGGGATGGCGACGTGGAGAGAGCCGTCCGGCAGGCCGCGCCCGCTGAGAGTCAGCTTGGCCCCCTGGTCGAAGCTGGCGGTCAACTCATACCGCTCGCCGGGCGTGGCGGGATGGCTGACGCCGGAAAGGACGAATCCCGATTCAGCGGCGGCGGTGCGGAAGACCATGCGCGGCCCGCTGTCGGCGGCGGCGTCGGGGTTGCGCGTCGCCTGACAAAAGGGCTTGCCGCCGTCGGGCTTTTGAATGGTCACGGTCCAACCCCGCCCGCTGCGGAAGGGGCGCTCCGGCCCGCTCGCCAAGCCGCTGACCGCCGGAGAGGCGGGCGGGGCGGTCGTGGTCTGGCACGCCGCCGTCGTCAGCAGGGCCGCCGACAGGGTGATCCATCCAACCGCTCGACCAAGGCGCAGCCGATCCATCGCGGCATCCTCCCCATCGTTCTTGGCGTTTCTATTGCTTGTGCATAGCACGAATGTAACCGGGGGGCGACCGCGCAGGCGGCGGGCGTGGAGATGGGGGCGGCGGCTGTGCTAGAACCCGTACACCCGTCCTGATCGCCCATGGTTGCCATGCCCCACGCCGACTTCGTCCATCTGCGCGTCCATTCCGCCTATTCGCTGTCGGAAGGCGCGATCAAGGTGAAGGAGCTTGTGAAGCTCTGTCAGAAGCAGCAGATGCCCGCCGTGGCGGTGACGGACACCGGCAACCTGTTCGGCGCGCTGGAATTCGCGCTGGCGGCGGCGGACAGCGGCGTTCAGCCGATCATCGGCACGGTGCTGGGCATCACCCGCGTCGGCCCGGCGGCGACCAAGCCCGGCCTGCCCGGCAAGGCGGCGTCAACCCCCGACCAACTCGTCCTGCTCTGCCAGAACGAGGAGGGCTACCGCAATCTGATGGTTCTGGTGTCGAAAGCCTTCCTGGAATCCGATCCGCTGGCCGGGCCGCAGGTGGCGTTGGACGCGCTGGAGGGGCATTCGGGCGGCTTGATCGCGCTGACCGGCGGCGTTGGCGGCTCGCTCGGGCGGTTGTTGGGCGAGGGGCAAAAGGATCTGGCGCTCAACGTGCTGGAGCGGCTGAAGCGGTTGTTTCCTGGACGGCTCTATGTCGAATTGCAGCGGCATGGCGCGCCCTTCGCCGCCAACGAGGACGCGATTGAACCGGCGCTGATCGATCTGGCCTACGCCCATGATTTGCCGCTGGTCGCTACCAACGACTGTTATTTCGCCACCGCCGACATGTATGAGGCGCACGACGCGCTGCTCTGCATCGCCGAGGGCGCCTACATCAGCCAGAGCGAGCGGCGGCGGCTGACCGTCGACCATCGTTTCAAATCCGCCGCCGAAATGCGGGAGCTGTTCGCCGATCTTCCGGAGGCGGTGGACAACACGCTGGTGATCGCGCGCCGCTGCTCCTATCTGCTGCGCCCGGTCAAGCCGATCCTGCCGCCCTTTGCCTGCGAAGGCGGGCGGACGGAGGATGACGAGCTGCGCGCCCAATCGCGCGCCGGGCTGGAGATGCGGCTGGAAAAGGCCGTCTACACCCCGTCGATGACGCCGGAACAGCGGGACGAAACCCGCAAGACGTATTTTGACCGGCTGGAATTCGAGCTGGACGTCATCGTCAACATGAAGTTCCCCGGCTATTTCCTGATCGTCGCCGACTTCATCAAATGGGCGAAAAATCAGGACATTCCGGTGGGGCCGGGCCGTGGGTCGGGCGCCGGGTCCGTCGTCGCCTGGGCGCTGACCATCACCGATCTGGATCCCCTGCGCTTCGGCCTGCTGTTCGAGCGGTTTTTGAATCCCGAGCGCGTCTCAATGCCCGACTTCGACATCGACTTTTGCCAGGATCGCCGCGAAGAGGTCATTCGCTACGTTCAGGACAAATACGGGTACGACCGCGTCGCCCAGATCATCACCTTTGGTAAGCTTCAGGCCCGCGCCGTGCTGCGCGACGTTGGACGCGTCTTGCAGATGCCTTATGGGCAGGTGGACAAGATCTGCAAGATGGTGCCGAACAACCCGGCCAACCCGGTCACGCTGCAACAGGCGCTGGACAGCGAAGAGATGCTGCGCGCCGCCCGCGACGGCGACGACACGGTGCGCCATCTGATCGACATCGCGCTGAAGCTGGAAGGGCTGTACCGCCACGCCTCCACCCACGCGGCGGGCGTGGTGATCGCCGACCGGCCCTTGCATGATCTGGTGCCGCTGTACCGCGATCCGCGTTCGGACATGCCCGTCACCCAGTTCAACATGAAGTATGTCGAACAGGCCGGGCTGGTGAAGTTCGATTTTCTGGGTTTGAAGACGCTGACCGTGCTGCAAGTGGCGGTCAATCTGATCCCGGAAAAACCCGATCTGACCATCGTGCCGCTGGACGACGAAAAGAGCTTCCAGCTTCTCAGCCGCGCCGAGGCGACGGGCGTGTTCCAGTTGGAAAGCTCCGGCATGCGCGACGTGCTGCGGCGGCTGAAGCCCAATCGGTTCGAGGACATCATCGCGCTGGTCTCGCTCTACCGACCCGGCCCGATGGACAACATCCCAAAATACATCCGGGTGAAGAACGGCGAGGAACCCGCCGATTACATGCATCCCTCCCTGGAAGGCATCCTGAAGGAAACCTTCGGGATCATGATCTACCAGGAGCAGGTGATGCAGATCGCCCAGGTGCTGTCCGGCTATTCGCTGGGCGGCGCCGATCTGCTGCGCCGGGCCATGGGCAAGAAGATCAAGGAGGAGATGGACGCCCAGCGGAAGATCTTCTGCGATGGGGCCGAACAGCGCGCGGTGAAGGCCGAACAGGCCAGCCTGATTTTCGATCAGGTGATGAAATTCGCCGGTTACGGCTTCAACAAATCCCACGCCGCCGCCTATGCGCTGGTCGCCTATCACACCGCTTATCTGAAGGCCAACCACCCGGTGGAGTTCATGGCGGCGTCGATGACGCTCGACCTTGGCAACACCGACAAGCTGAACATCTTCCGGCAGGAACTGGCCCGGCTGAAGGTCAAGCTGCTGACCCCCGACATCAACAAATCCGACGCGATCTTTGGCGTCGAACAATTGGGGGAGGGGGTGAAGGCGGTGCGCTACGCGCTGGCCGCCGTCAAGGGCGTGGGCGCCCCGGCCATGCGGGCGGTGGTGGAGGAGCGGCGGAAGAACGGCCCGTACAAGAGCCTGTTCGACTTCGCCCGCCGTCTGGATTTGAAGACGATCAACAAGCGGCAGCTTGAAAATCTGGCCTGCGCCGGGGCCTTCGACGGGCTGAACCCCAACCGGGCGCAGGTCCACGCCGCCCTGGAAACCATCATCCGCTACGCCCAGGCCGAAGCCGCCGAGCGCGACAGCGGCATCGGCAATCTGTTCGGCGGCGGGGGCGGCGGCTTGCCCGAACCGGACCTCCCCAAGGTCAAGGATTGGGAGCCGCTCGACAAGCTCAAGCATGAGTTCTCGGCCATCGGCTTTTACCTGTCGGCCCACCCGCTGGACGCCTATTCCGGTCCGCTGGGGCGGATGAAGGTGGTGCGCTCCGCCGATCTGGCGGTGGCGATGAAAAAGGGCGGCTCCACCCGCTACAAGATGGCGGGCATTATCGTTTCGAAGAAGGAAAAGACCTCGAAATCCGGGAATCGTTTCGCTTTCGTTGAGTTGTCCGACGCCACCGGCGGCTATGAGGTGACGCTGTTTTCGGAGATCCTGGCGGTCAACCGGGCGATGCTGGAGCCGGGAACCCCGGTGCTGCTGACCGTGGACGCCCAGTTGAACGGCGAAGAGGTCCGCCTGACCTGCCAGGAGATCAAACCGCTGGACGAGGCGGTGGCGTCGGTCAGCGCCGGTCTGCGCGTCGTCCTGCGCGACGAACGCCCGATCGAGGCGATGCGCGGCACCCTGGAGCGCCTGTCGCGCGGCAAGAGCAAGATCAACGTCCTGGTCGAAATCGAACCGCTGAAGGAGGTGGAGATCGAACTCCCCGGCTCCTACGCCATCACCGCGCAAAGCCGTTCCGCCTTGAAGGCGGTGCCGGGGGTGGTCGAGGTGGTGGAATTGTAACCCTTCGTCCGGCCAATCTTTTGATTGGTCTTTTCGTCGGCACGCGCTAAAGTGGCGTCATAGGGTGCGCTGATTGCGCTCCCAACGGCATAAACGAGCGGGCCAACGTCTTTCCGATGAAGCGACGCATGTCGCGGAGGAATGCGTTGGCCCCATTTTTTTTGCGCAGGCTCCATGCTCAAGGCCCGTTACGCCATCATGATTGATGGCGGCTTTGCCACGAAGATCCTGAATTCGCGCAAGCGGGCCGCTGGCGACGCCACCTTTACCAGCGCAGACGACATTGAATCGGAATGCGCGCGCTTGCAAAATCTGGCGTGGGTGGCGGATTACGAGCTTTTGCGGATTTACTATTACGACGCTCCCCCCTTGTCGGGGAACGTCGCCCGCCCGGTGACGGGAGCGAATTGGGCCTTGGGGGCGTCGGAGCGTCATCGCCACGCGCAAAGTCTGTACGACAAGCTGAAGCTCAAACCGAACATGGCTTTGCGGCTTGGCGAGACCTATCTCGGCGAAAACCGCTGGATCCTGAAAGGCGACGCGCGAAAATCGTTGGTCAAGAGCGGACGAACGCTTGAAGACGGTGATTTTGAGCTGAATGTGGAGCAAAAGGGCGTGGACATGCGCATCGGCATGGACATTGCCCGCTTGGCTTTGCGTGAAATGGTCCGTTGCATCATTGTTGTCACGGCGGATCGTGATTTCATACCGGCGTTCAAATTCGCCCGTCGGGAAGGCGTTCGGATCGTCCTGGATCCGTTGGGCGCCAACGCTCCGGTCGAGTTGAAAGAACATGCCGACATCGTGGTGTGAATCGTGACTCTGTTGCCTTTCGACCGCTTCGTCGCCATCGACTGGTCCGGGGCGCGGGGCAAGCGCTACGCCGGAATCGCCGTGGCGGAGTGCGGGGTGGGGGACGCCGCGCCCCGGTTGGTGGAGCCGCCCGGCGGCTGGTGGTCGCGGACGGCGGTGTTTGACTGGCTGCGCGCCGGGTTGGCGGATGGGGCGGCGCTGGTCGGGATTGATTGCGCCTTTTCGCTGCCCTTCGCGGTGGCCGGGCGGACGCTGCCCGCCGGCGCGGGCGTCTTCGATCTTTGGAACGAGATCGAAAAGATCTGCGCCGACGAACCCGATTTCGGCGGCGCGCCCTTCGCCGAACACCCGATCCATGGCGTTGGATTCTGGCGGGGCGGGCCGCAACCGGATTGGTACGACGATCCCCACCGGGCGACGGAAATCGCCTGCCGCGCCGATGGCTTGGGCAGCCCGCAAAGCCCCTACAAGCTGATCGGCGCCAAACAGGTGGGAAAGGGCGGTCTGGCCGGAATGCGGGTGCTGCGTGCCTTGCGCGCGGCGGCGCCCGACGCGGTGGCGGTCTGGCCCTTTGACGCGGTGAAGCCGGGGCAAACCGCGCTGACCGAGATTTACCCGCGCCTGTTCCTGAAACAGGCCGGATTCGGCCAGCGCAAAATCCGCGACGGGGTGGAGCTTGACGCCGCGTTGGCGCGGTTGACGTCGCGCCCCTTGGGCTTGAGCGGCGCGGTCAGCGACCACGCGGCCGACGCGCTGGCGTCAGCGGCGGGGCTGCGCTGGCTGGCGGCCCAACCCGATGTGTGGACGCCGCCCGCGCTGGATGAGCGGGCGCGACGGCTGGAGGGCTGGATTTTCGGGGTGGGGATGTCCCAATCGGACGGTTACGGCGTTCTGTAGGGTTCCAGCAGCATGCGGGTCAGGCTGTGCGGAATCGTTCCCCGGTCGGCGATCTGGTTGGCGTCGTCCGCCGAGACGCCGACATGCAGCAGGCGGTTGATGACCTGCCAACGGCTGATTTTCTTCGCCTCATACTGATCGAGCGCGTCCTTGATGAAGCCCATCTTGGTCTTCCATTCCGGCGCGCGGGTGTTTTGTCCAGCCATCGGAGACTCCCTGTTCAACGGCACGCGGCGGCGGGGCGGACGTCGTTCGAGAAACGACGCTCCATCCCAACCGTTGCGACCGTTTCACGGGGCGGGGCGGCGAAGCTGGCGCGGAAAATGATCGGTGGAGAAAATAACGACTCACCCAGCGAGCGCCGCCAGAATGTCCGCCGTGTCGGTGATCGTCGCGTATTCGCCCGACAGGTTGGCGAGCGACAGGTCGTGAACCTCCTCCGCCGTGCGCAGACGCCCCGACCAATCCCGCATGGCGAAGGTGTAGGTGGCGTCCTGCACAAGCCGGACGTCGTAGCCGAGATTGCCCGCGTTGCGGACGGTGGCCTCGACGCTGTTGTTGGTGATGACGCCGGTGACGACCAGCGTGTCGATGCCCTTGTCGCGCAGCCATGTGTCCAGGATCGTGCCGATGAAGGCGCTGTTCACCGATTTGCCGATCACGCATTCGTCGGGCAGCGGCGCGGCCTCCTCCTTGAAAGCGTGGGTGGGGCGGTCGGGGCGGTAGGCGGAATCCGGCTCGACCGAATCGTGGCGGATGTGGACCAGCGGGCGCTGGCGCCAGCGCCACGCGGTCAGCAGGGCGGCGACGTTGCGTTCGGCCTGCGGGTTGTTGCGCGGGCCGACGCGGCTCCAACGGGGATCGTCGATGGCCTTTTGCAGGTCGATGACCAGCAGGGCGGCGTTTGCGGGCAAGCTTTTCATGCCCGCCATCTTGCCCGAAGCGTCCGCCGCGTGACAAGTGGGCGCATTTCTGGCTCTAATCCGCCTCGGATCGCAATCGCCGCCATCCGTTTCCAGTTCGACGTCCTGTTTTGGAGGGGCCGTGCTCGCTTCGCCTGTCTCGCTGCTCGCGGTCGCCGTGGGCGGCGCCGCCGGATCGGTGGCGCGTTACCTGCTGATTCTGGCGGTCGGCCAGTGGATCGGCGCGCGTTTCCCCTTCGGCACGGTGATCGTCAACGTGCTGGGCTGCTTCGCCATGGGCGTGTTGTCGGAACTGGCGGCGCTGACCTGGGCGCCGTCCACCGAGATGCGGGCGCTGATTTTGGTCGGCGTGTTGGGCGGCTTCACCACCTTTTCCTCCTTCACGCTGGATCTCGGCGGGCTGGTGGGGCGGGACGAATTGGCGGCGGCGCTTGCGTATCTTCTGGCCTCGGTGGTGTTGACCATCCTGGGCTTTTTTGCCGGCCTGTGGGCCGTGCGTTCTCTTGTTTCGGTGTCTCTGTAATGACTGACTCTGCCAAGCCTGCCGCCAAACCCGACGCGAAGCCCGAGGCCAAGCCTGCGGGCGAAAGCCGGGTGGAAAACCGCACTGTGACGGGGGACGAGGCCGACATGCGCCTCGACCGTTGGTTCAAGCGCCATTTCCCCGACGTCAACCACAGCTATCTGCAAAAGCTGCTGCGCACGGGGCAGGTGCGCATCGACGGCAAGCGGGCGGAAACCTCCGACCGGCTGGCGGCGGGGCAGGTGGTGCGCGTGCCGCCCTTGGCCGATTGGGCGGCGCCGACCCGCAGCGCGGTTCCCATGGGCAAGCCGAAACCGGCGATCTCCGACAAGCAGGCCGCCGAGCTTCAGGCGCTGGTGCTCTACAAGGACGCCGACGTCATCGCGCTGAACAAGCCCGCCGGTCTGGCGGTGCAGGGCGGCACGGGAACCGCCAAGCATCTGGACGCCATGCTCGACGCGCTGCGTTTCGACGGGCATGAGCGGCCCAAGCTGGTCCACCGGCTGGACAAGGACACCTCGGGCGTTCTGCTGCTGGCCCGCACCAGCTTCGCCGCCACCAAGCTGACGGAGATGTTCCGGGGCAGCGACGTGCGCAAAACCTATTGGGCGGCGACGGTCGGCGTGCCGAAGCCCTATCAGGGCAAGATCGATCTGCCGCTGGCCAAGGAAGGCGGCCCGAACGGCGAGCGTGTCGCCGAAAACAAGGAAGAGGGCAAACGCGCCGTCACCTATTATTCGGTGCTGGAAAACGCGGGCAAGCAATCGGCCTTCGTCGCCATGTGGCCGCGCACCGGGCGCACCCACCAGCTTCGCGTTCATATGGCGGCCATCGGCACGCCGATTCTGGGCGACGGCAAATACGCAGGCCAAGGCGCCAATCTGCCGGGGGCCGAGGTGGCGAAGAAGCTGCATCTGCACGCCCGCCGCCTGATCCTGCCGCACCCGCGCGGCGGCAAAACCATCGACGTGACGGCGCCCTTGCCCGACCACATGCTGGCGACCTGGAAATATCTGGGCTACAGCGCCAACCTGCGCGACGACCCGTTCGAGGATGTGGAGTGAGCGGGGCGATGACCGGCTTGCCGCGTCTGGCTCTGTTCGATTGCGACGGCACGCTGGTGGACAGCCAGTTCGCCATCATCGACGCCATGACCAGGGCCTGGGTCGAGCATGGTTTGGGCGAACCCGACCCGGCGGAGGTCCGGCGCATCGTCGGCCTGTCGCTGGTCGAGGCGGTGGCGGCGCTGCTGCCGGAGCGTTCGGCGGCGGAGCATGTCGCCGTGGCGGAAAGCTACAAGAACGCCTTCGCCGCCAGCCGTCGCCGGGGCGAGGTCGATGAGCCGCTGTTCCCCGGCATCCTCGAATCTCTGGACGCGCTGGAGGCGGCGGGCGTGCTGCTGGGCGTGGCGACCGGCAAGTCGCGGCGCGGGCTGGACGCCGTGCTCAAGGAGCATGGGTTGACGCACCGTTTCGTCACCCTGCAAACCGCCGACGCCGGGCCGGGCAAGCCCAACCCGCACATGGTCCAGCGCGCGCTGGCCGAAACCGGCGTGGCGGAGGCCGGGGTGGTGGTGATCGGCGACACCACCTATGACATTCAAATGGCCCGCAACGCGCGGGTGGCGTCGGTTGGCGTGTCCTGGGGCTATCATCTGGTGACGGAACTGGAAGCGGCGGGGGCCAACCGCATCGTTCAGCGCGGGCGCGAGGTCGCCGGAGCGGTGCTGGGCTTGTTGGAGAAGAACGGACGATGAAGCGTTTCTACACGGCGGCGGGCGTCGCGGCGGCGCCCGCCGGTGGTTTCCAGGTCGAGCTTGACGGCCGCCCGATCCGCAGCCCGGCCAAGGCGGCGCTGGTCTTCCCGTCGGAGGCGTTGGCCCGTGGCGTGGCGGCGGAATGGGACGCGCAGGGCGACAAGGTCGATCCCCACGCCATGCCGCTGATGCAACTGTCCAGCACGGCGGTGGATCTGGTTCCGGTCAAGCGCGGCGAGATCATCGACGCGGTCGCCGCCTACGCGGAAACCGATCTGGTGTGCTATCACGCCGAACACCCGCAAACGCTGGTCGAACGGCAGGCGCGGGTATGGCAGCCCTTGTTGGATTGGGTGGCCTTGCAGCACGACGCGCCCTTGCAGGTTTGTCACGGGCTGATGCCGAAGCCGCAACCGCCGGAAGCCTTGCGCGCCCTGCGCGCGGTGGTCGAGACGCGCGATGATTGGGAACTGGTCGCCTTGCAGACCGTCACCGGGGCCTGCGGCTCGCTGGTGGTGGCGCTGGCGCTGCTGGAGGGCCGGATCAGCCCCGACGAGGCGTTCGAGGCGGCGCAGCTCGACGAAACCTATCAGATCGAGCATTGGGGCGAGGATTCGGAATCGACCAAGCGCCGGGTCAATCTGCGCGCCGACATCGCCGATTGCCGCCGCTTTGTGGATTTGCTGCGCGGTTGATTGAAACCATGACGCCCCTTTCTCCGGTTGGGGAAAGGGGCGCGTGGTCGGTTTTGAGCGGTTATTTGACGGTGGTGGTCTCGGCGGGCTTCTTGTTGCGGTTGATCGACTTCATCGCGTCGTCATACTTGAAGTCCGGCATCGTCTTGAAATCCTCGCGGATCAGGCCGGTCAGGTTCATGCGGTCCTGCGCCCGGTCCCAGACGCCCACGGCGTAGTCGATGGCGACCTTCTTCTCGCCCATGCCGAGGAAGCCGCCGGCGCCGATGACGAGCTGTTTGGCTTGCCCGTTGGAATCGAGGATGACGTCGTCGATTTCACCGATCTTGTTGTTGTCGCGGCCATAGACCGTCTTTCCGATCAGCGAGTCGGCGCTGACCGCCGGGCCGACGGCGGCGACCGACAGGTTGGGGGCCGCCGGCATGGTTGTGGTCGGCGTGGTGGATTGAGCAACCGCCGCGCCGGACAGAAGAACCAGCGTGGTGGCGGCGGCGATGAGGTTGCGGCGCATGTTGGGTGGCTCCGATGTTTTTGAAAGGGCAGTGACACCCAAACAACGGCGCCGTCGTTGATTCGGCCTTGTTTGGCCGTCCATTCTTTCGGTCGATCCTATGACTGTGTCATGCCGCCACCCCGTTGCCTTTTGGCTTGGACCAGATTTTTGGCGTTGGCCAGAGCGTTTTGCGGCGCTCCGCCTGCGACGTTTGATGATGAGCTGTTGTATGACGCTTGCCGCCTGGACAACCTCGAATTAATCATTGCGGTGAGGCGCGCAAACGGCGCGCACAACCGTCAAACCAGGAGCCGCCAACCCAGGAGCGGCCAAGCCAGGGGAGGCGGGCACCGTGTTGAGCGATGCGGCGGAGGTCCGATGCGGGCGCCATCCTGTCTGACGAACCGCGTAACTCTGCGTGGGGAGGATGCCGCCGCTTATCGCGACCGGGCGCGCCGTCGTGACCAGATCGCACTTCGCGTCGTCGCGACGCTGGTGGTTTCTGGCCATATGTCCCGTCTGCTTTTTGACATGCACCTGATTCCAGATCTTCGACCTGAAGGAATCCTGTTCCGACTGTTGGGGATCGCCTGTTTTTCAATTCTGTTCGTGGCGTCCTTCCATCGCGTCACCTATGGGTATCTGCATCTGGTGGTCGGCGTGGGGTATTTGCTGGGATCCGGGTTTATGGCCACGGCCTACGCCGTGGCTCCCTGGCAGGGACCATTGGTGAATTCGACCGTTGGCATCGCCCTTCTCTTGCTTGCTCCCTTTTCCTTCAGTCTTCGCTTTGCGGCGCTGGTTGGCGTTGTGGTCGTGACGATTTCGTTTGTCCACATGCCCTTGCTTGGTCTTGACGTTTTGAGCGCGGGAACGCGCCTGTTCAGCGGCGGAATCGTCGCCGCGATCACGCTGCTGGCGAGTTGGTTTTTCGATCAGCATTGGCGGCGGAGCTTTTTGGTCGAGCGTGATCTGGCGCGGTCACACGAGAATCTCCGACACGCGCATCAGGAGCTTGAGGAGTCTCACGCGACGCTGAAGGACACCCAGGCGCAACTGGTCACGGTGGAGCGGAGCGCGGCGCTGGGGCGGCTGGTGGCCAGTCTGGCGCATCAGATCAACGCGCCCGTCGGCATCCAGATCAGTCTGGCCAGCCATCTCGCCGACACGACGGAGAACTTTGCTCGGACGATGGCCGGGGGCGCCGTGCGCCGCGCGGATTTGGCGGAATTCGTCGAGACGGCGCGCGAGTCTGGATCCATCCTGTTGGACAACGCCCGACGGATGGCGAACCTCGTCGACGCTCTCAAACAGCTTGAGGTCGGCGCGGAGCAGGACATGGGGGTGGTGGACCTGCGCGACCTGCTGGCCCGCAACCGCCCGATCATCGAGGCGATGATGCCGCCGGGCGTCGCGCTGGTGTTGGACGCCCCCGCCGGGTTGCGGGTTCTGGGCGCGCCGAATCTGCTCGACGTCGTTCTTCAGCAGACCGTCAGCAACGCCGCGCGCCACGCCTTCCCCGACGGTCGGGCGGGCGCCGTGACGGTGCGGGCGCGCCCGGAGCCGGAGGGCCGCGTGGCGCTGACCGTCGCCGACGACGGCTGCGGCATCGCGCCCGAGCATCTGGAGCGGGTGTTCGATCCCTTTTACACCGACGGCGCCATCGGCGGCGGCGCGGGGTTGGGGCTGTCCATAGTCCACAACGCCGTGGTCGGCCCGTTGGGCGGCCAAATCGCCATCGACAGCCGCGTCGGCCTTGGCACCACGGTCACGGTTTGCCTGCCTGCGGCGGCTTAGGCGGAAAGGTTCGGCGATGGTCGCCCCCTCCCTAACCCTCCCCCGCTGTGCGGGAGAGGGAACATGGCCGCGCGTTGACAAGGCTCCTGTCCCCCTCTCCCGCTGTTAAGCGGGGGAGGGTCGGGGAGGGGGAAAGCGACGACGACCCTCCGGCCTTTCAATCCTCTCCGCCGCGCCCGCGCATTTTCTTCACCTCCGACCGGATGGCTTTTCCGTCCAGGCGGCGTTGCTTGGAACCCTTGGTCGGCTTGGTCGCGCGGCGGGGCGGCGGGGGCGGGGCGGCGGCTTCGCGGATCAGGTCGATCAGCCGTTCCTGCGCGTCCACCCGGTTGCGCATCTGCGAGCGGTGACGGTCGGCGACCAGCACCAGAACCCCGTCGAGCGTCAACCGCGACCCGGCCAGCCGGACCAGCCGCCCGCGCACGTCGTCGGGCAGGTTGGGGGAGTTGCGGACGTCAAAGCGCAACTGCACCGCCGAATCGGTCTTGTTGACATGCTGGCCCCCCGGACCCGAGGCGCGAACGAAGGATTCCTCCAACTCGTTCTCGTCGATGGAAATCCGGTGGGTGACGCGGATCAGGGGCATGGCGGGTTTGCGGCCTCTCGCGCCTGGACCGCGCGGGCCAGCGCGGCGAAACCGGCGACGTCCACCTCCTCGGCGCGCGAGGTCGGGCTGATGCCGACCTGCTCCAGCAGGGCTTCGGCGTCGCCCAGCGATTTCAAGCTCTGGCGCAGCATCTTGCGGCGCTGGCCAAAGGCGGCGGCGGTGACTTTTTCCAGGATCCGCCACTCCGCCGGTTCGGGGTTGGCGCGCGGCACCAGTTGGACGACGGTCGATTCCACCTTGGGCGGCGGGGTGAAGGCGCGCGGCGGCAGGTTGAACAGAACCCGCGCGTCGGCCCGCCATTGGGTGATGACCGACAGGCGGCCATAGGCCTTGCTGCCCGGTTTGGCGACCAGCCGGTCGGCGACCTCCTTTTGGAACATCAAGGTCAGGCTGACATAGGCCTCGATCCGCGCCAGCCAGCCCAGCAGCAGCGGGGTGGCGACGTTGTAGGGCAGGTTGGCGACGATGGCGCGCGGGGCCGGGGCCAATTGTTCGGGATCGACGGTCAGCGCGTCGGCCTCGACGATGGTCAAGCGCCCGTGGGAGGCCTCGACCACATCCTGCAACGCGTCGATGAAACGGCGGTCGCGCTCGATGGCGATGACGCGCGGGGCGTTGGTGGCGAGCAGCGCGCGGGTCAGGCCGCCGGGGCCGGGACCAACCTCAATCGCGGTGATTCCCGTCATCGACCCGGCGGATCGGGCGATGCGTCCGGTCAGGTTCAGGTCGAGCAGGAAATTTTGTCCCATCGACTTTTTGGCGTCCAGGCCAAAACGGGCGATCACCTCGCGCAGCGGCGGCAAGGCGTGCGGGTCGAACGTCGGCGCAGGGGCCGGAAGAGCGGTCGGGTCGGTCATCCCGTCTTATAAGCCCAAGGGCGCTCGCGCGTCAGCAGCCGGATTGCGTTCAGCCCTCGATCCGCAAGGCCAGACCGGCGGGCGGCGAGTCGAGTCGCCCGGTGCAGACGACGCGGCGGGAATCCTCGAACGCGGCGGCGGGGCGGGGGCCGACCGTGATTTGCAGGGCGACGCGCTCGGCCATCTGGTCGCCCAAATCCTGGGGCCGCGTGGCGGTGCGGGTCTCGTGCCCGAAGAGGCTTTCCAGATACCAGCTCGCCCCGCCCGATCCTTGCGGCGCGCCATGGACGAGCGCGCCGACCACCCGCGCGAACAGCTCGACGCAGACCGCGTCCGTCCGGTTGGCCGCCGGTTCGACGAAGCTGGCGTAGCCGACGATCTTGCGGTCCTGCGGGCGGTAGAACACGCCGCTGCGCCCCAGCGTGGAGCGTCCCGCCGCCGCCGCGTCCGCCGCCGCAAAATCCAGATCGTTGCGCAGCCGGGCGATTCCCCAATCCAGCAGGGTCATCGGCTCCCCGGCCAGCCAATCCAGCGCGTCGCGCTTCGGCCCGTCCTGCGCCAATGCGGGCAGGGCGGCGGGCGGGGCGGCGGCCAAACCGCCCAGCAGGGCGCCGATCAATGTCGCGCGCCGCATTGCCCCGCCTCCCATCGCCCGGCCTACGCGTCCAACAGGAAGGAGCGGACGACGGCGATTTGCTCCTCGCTCATCAAAGCGGGGGCGTGGCCGGTGTGGGGGATCTCGATGATCCGGGCGCCGGGGCCGCGCCGGGTCATCTCCTCGGCGGTCTCCGCCGTCAACAGATCGGATTCGGCGCCGCGCAGCACCAGAACCGGGCAGGTCACGCGGTCCCACAAGGCCCAGAGATCGACGTCCTGCATCGGCTGCGCCTTGAAGGCGTCGGCGATGCCGGGATCATAGGCGAGGCCCAGCAGGCCGTCGGGCCGCTGGCGGGCGCTGTGCTCGGCCAGATGGCGCCATTGCCCATCGGTCAAACGGCCAAAGCCCATCAGGGTGAAGCGCAGATAGGCTTCGACGGCGGCGACGTCCTCGAACACCGGGTCCTTGCCGACGTAATCGGCGATGCGCTGCAACCCGACCTTGGAAATCAGCGGGCCGACGTCGTTGATGACCAGACGACGGATCGGGTTGTTGGGTTGGGCGGCCAGCGTCATGCCGATCAAGCCGCCCATCGAGGTGCCGACCCAATCGACCTGATCCACCCCCATCCGGGCGATCAACGCCGCCATGTCGGCGCAATATTGCGGGTAGCCGTAGAGCGCCGGAACTGGCAGCCAAGCGCTTTTGCCGCGCCCGACCACGTCGGGGCAGGCGACCCGGCGGCGGTCGGCCAGCGCCAAGGCCAGCGGATCGAAATCACGCCCGTTGCGGGTCAGGCCATGGACGCACAGGACGGCGGGCGCGTCGTCGCGGCCCCATTGGGTGTAGGCGACCCGGTGAAACCCGGCGGCGCTGAGGCCGAGAAAGCTGCGTTCGGACATCGGCACGGGGCGGGAACTCCCAACAGGGGGGAACGGAAACGGCTCAGCCCTTTTTCGATGATTTCCCGGTGCGTGGCAACTCCGCAGCCTCTCCGGACAGGGCCGGAGACGGATCGACCACGCGCTGGTCGAACGGGTGATGGGTCGCCCCGTAAATCCGGCGGATGATGCGCACGTAATTCTGGGTTTCCTCATAGGGCGGGATGCCCTTGTAACGGTCCACCGCGCCCTCTCCGGCGTTGTAACCGGCCAGCGCCAGCGTCACGTCGCCCTGAAAATAGGCCAGCAGCCAGCGCAGATAGCGCACGCCGCCGGTGATGTTCTGGGCGGGGTCGAAGACGTCGGACACGCCGAAACGGTCGGCGGTGCCGGGGATCAACTGCATCAGACCGGCGGCGTCCTTGGGCGACACGGCGTCGGTGCGGAAGGCGCTTTCCGCCTGGATCACCGCCAGGACCAGGGCCGGATCGACGCCGTGGCGAGGGGCGATGGCTTCGACCAACCGGACGATTTCCGCCGGGGGCGGGGCGACGTTGCGCACCGGCGCGCCGCCGGGGCGGCACCAGGGGCGGATGCGGCCCATGCCGCCGGGAACGTAATTGACCATGCGGCGGGCTTCGCTGTGCCCGCGCGAGGCGGCGGCGCGCAGCCATGCCGTGCCAAGCCGCCGGTCGCGGCCAACCCCGATGCCGAACAGATAGCGACGAGCCAGACGATAGGCGGCGTTGGGGTCGCCCTGTTCGGCGGCCTCGCAATCCGACACGCGCTTGGCCGCCATGGGCGTGATTGGCGCGGCCAATTGGGCGACGTTGGGCGCCGGTTTCTCCGCCGCGAAAACAGCGGGCGCGGTCAGGGCGATGAACGCCGCCAAAACCACCGACACGACACGACCAACCACAGACTGCCCTCCAAAACCAACGCCCGACATTATGCTGTTTGGAGGAGTATGGGGAGACAATCCAGACTCGGCAAGGTTGGGGGCGTCCATTCCGCCGATTCGCCCCAGACACGCGAGTCTGAGGGCTTGACCTTGGACAAGGGGCCGGTGTCGGCTGTGCGTTAAAGAGGCTGGACCCGCAACCCGCCGCGCTTGCCCGGCATAAGGACGATTCTGATGGACGACTGCACCGCTCACGGCCCCACCGCCTTGTCGTTGGACGCGGCGCTGGCCCGCATCGACCAGGGCTATGGCCCGGTGACGGGGACGGAGGCGGCGCCCCTGCGCGCCGCGCTGGGCCGCGTGCTGGCGGAGGAGGTGACGGCCCCGGTCAACGTTCCCCCCGCCGCCGTGTCGGCGATGGACGGCTGGGGCTTCGCGGCGGGCGAGGGCATGGGCGAGGGCGAGCGGCGCTTGAGCGTGGCCGGGCGGGTTCCCGCCGGATCGTCCTTCGCGGGCGTCGTCGCGCCGGGGCAAGCGGTGCGCATCTTCACCGGCGCGCCGATTCCCGCCGGCGTCGATCGCGTCGCCATGCAGGAAGATTGCCGGGCCGAGGCGGACGGCGTGGCGGTCTGGGTTCCCGCCCGGCTGAAGCCCGGCGCCAACATCCGCCCGCTGGGGGAGGACATGACCGCCGGGTCGGTGGTTCTGCGTCCGGGCCAGCGAATGCGCGCGCAGGAAATCGGCTTGGCCGCCGCCGTCGGGCGCTCCACCGTCACCGTGCGCACGCGTTTGCGCGTCGCGCTGTTCTCCACCGGCGACGAGCTGCGGGAGCCGGGAACGCCCAAGCCCGACCACGCCATCTACGACGCCAACCGTTACACGTTGGCCGCCCAGCTCGACGCGCTGGGGGTCGAGGTGATCGACCTTGGCATCCTGCCCGACCGTCCCGACGCCACCCGCGCCGCGCTGGCCGAGGCGGCGGAGCGGGCCGATCTGCTGGTGACGAGCGGCGGCGTGTCGGTGGGGGAGGAGGACCATGTCAAAGCGGCGGTCAGCGCGCTTGGCTCCATCGATCTGTGGACCTTGGCGATCAAGCCCGGCAAGCCGCTGGCGCTGGGCCGGGTCGGGACCACGCCCTTCCTTGGCCTGCCCGGCAACCCGGTGTCGGCGATGGTGACGTTCTTGCTGGTTGGGCGTCCGTTGGTGTTGCGGCTGTCGGGGGCGTCGAGCGCGGCGACCCCGCGCAGTCTGGTGGTGGCCGGTTTCTCCTTCACCAAAAAGCCGGGGCGGCGCGAGTTCCTGCGCGCCCGGTTGGAGCGCGCGCCCGATAGCCGTCCGCTGGCGATCAAATTCCCCAGCAACAGCTCAGGCGTTTTGACCTCGATGGTCGAGGCCGACGGGCTGGTCGACATGCCCGCCGAGGCGGTGGCGATCAAGCCCGGCGATCTGGTCGATTTCCTGCCCTTCACCGGGCTGTTCGCCTGACGGAGCCAAGAGCGTGATTGATCTGAAATTCTGATCGAAACGGTAATTTCAATCAATTGGACGGATTGACGATTTCCCGCCAGTTTCCTTGTGAAATTGGAGGCCGTCATCATGATCCGCATCGCCCTGTTCCGCGCCGTTCCCACCTTTCTTGCTCGTGTCACGCCCGGCGTCGCCCTGTCGGCGGGGTTGGCCGTCGCGGCCTTCGCGCTGGCCCAGGCGTTGGGCTGGCGGGCGCTCAGCCCGCTGGTGCTGGCGGTGCTGCTGGGGATGACGGCGCGCCGCTTGCTGGGTCCAGGCGGGCGGGAGGCGGCGCGCGCCGGGGTGGCCTTCACCGTCCGCCCGCTGTTGCGCGTCGCCGTCGTGCTGTTGGGCGCGCAGGTGACGGTTGGACGGATCGGCGCGTTGGGCGGGGCGGGGCTGGCGGTGGTCGCCGCGTCGTTGCTCGCCAGCCTGTGGTTCACCGGGTGGCTGGGCCGGGCGCTGGGGGTGGAGCCGCGTCTCGCCCGGCTGATCGGGGCGGGAACCTCGATCTGCGGCGCGTCCGCCGTGTTGGCGGTCAACAGCGTGACCGGCGCGGAGGAGGAGGACGTCGCCTACGCCATCGCCTGCGTCACCCTGTGCGGCACCCTGTCGATGCTGGTCTATCCGCTGCTGGCCGAGGCGCTGGCGCTGAACCCGCATGTTTTCGGCCTGTGGGCGGGCGCGTCGATCCACGAGGTTGGCCAAGCGGTCGCCACCGCCTTTCAGGATGGGCGGGAGGCGGGGGAGACCGGGACCATCGCCAAGCTGTGGCGGGTGGCGTTGCTGGCCCCGGTGGTGGTCGGCATGGGCGCGACGCTGGCCCGGAGCGTGGGGAGCGGCCCGGCGGCGGGGCCGCGCCCAGCGCCGCTGCCTTGGTTTGTCGCGGGCTTTTTGATCCTGATCGCGGCGAACAGCGTCGGTCTGGTGCCGGAGACGGCGCGCGGCTGGGCCGGGCAGGCCGCGCCCTTTCTGCTGGCGATGGCGCTGGGGGCGATGGGGCTGGACGCCGACCCGGCCAAGCTGTGGGCGCGCGGGCCGCGCCCGCTGCTGTTGGGGGTGGGGGCGACTCTGTTCCTTGCGTCTTTCAGCCTGCTGGGCATTGTGTGGCTGGCGTGAGGCCAACCCCGTGGAGCGTTCGCCGCCGATGACCCTGGAGCAATTGCGGATCTTCGTGACGGTCGCCGATCTTCTGCACTTCACCCGCGCGGCGGAAAGCCTGCGCCTGTCGCAACCCGCCGTCAGCGCCGCCATCGCCGCGCTGGAGGCCGAGCATGGCTTGCGGCTGTTCGACCGCATTGGCCGCCGGGTGGAGCTGACCGCCGCCGGGGATCTGCTGCGGACCGAGGCGCGGGCCATTCTGCGCAAGGTCGAGGACGCCGGGTCGATGCTGGCCGAGCTGACCGGGCTGACGCGCGGCGCGCTGCGCTTGGCGGCGAGCCAGACGGTGGGGCATCACTGGCTGCCGCCGCGTCTGGCCCGCTTCGCCGCCGCCTTTCCCGGCATCCGCGTCGATCTGTCCATCGGCAACACGCAGGACGTCGCCGACGCCGTGCGCGATGGCCGCGCCGAGTTGGGCCTCGCCGAGGGCGCGGTCAGCGACCCGGCCTTGATGACCGAGACGATTCCCGGCGACCGGCTGTTGCTGCTGGCTGGGCGGGATCATCCCTGGGCGACCGAGGGAGCGGCGATGCGGGGCGCGGCGTCGCCCGCTGATCTGGCGGCGGCGCGCTGGATTCTGCGCGAACCCGGTTCCGGCACCCGCGCTTTGTTTGAGCGGGCGATCCGCGCCGTTGGGCTGGACCCGGCGACCTTGACCGTCGCCCTGACCTTGCCCGACGGCGCGCTGATCCGCCACGCTCTGCTTGCCGGTTTGGGGGTGAGCGTGCTGTCCGATCTGGTGGTGGACGACGCGCTGCGCGACGGTCGCGTGGTGGCGCTGGACGGGCTGGATCTGCCCGAACGTGCCTTTCATCTGCTGCGCCACCGCGACCGTCACCGCAGCGCCGCCGAACGGGCCTTTATCCGGCTGGCGCTGGAGGACGACGGCGCGGCGTAAGTTTCAGTCTCAGTAAGAGACCTTCGGGCCGAAGCTGTAGGCCGACGCGCAGGACAGCCCGGCGCAGGTGGTCGTCAGCATCCGGTGGATGATGGTCGCGCTGTTGTTGCGCGCCTTGAAATGGCCGACGCCGTTGGTGTCGCCGCCGTTGGCGTTGGTCCACAAATTGTCGCTGAGATTCATGTCGATGGCCGCCGCCGTCGATCCGGCGCCGATGTTGATTTGGGCCACGACGTTCGACCGAGCGGTGAAGGTGGGACCGGCGGCGCAGCTGCTCCACCCGGCGGCGGTCGAGCAATGGATCTGGTCCTGCTGGCCCGCGCCGATGGTGTAGAACTGCACCGTCGCGCCGACGGCGGGCAGGTTGCGCAGGCCCGACGACCCGGCGCCGGTCCAGCGGTTGTTGCCATAGCCATAGACGCCGCTGTCGGGGTAGAAGCCGAAAACACTGCTGTTGAACAGGTTTTCCGACCCGCAGGTGGTGGCGTAGGCGTTGGCGTAGCCGGTGTAGAGGCAGGAGTTCAAACCGCGCACCCCGCCCGCGATGTTGACGAAGCGGCGCACGCTTGACCAGTTGCCGTAGGTCTTCAAGGTCGCCAGCGCCATCGAGGTTCCCAGCGAATGGGCGACGACGTCCACCTGCGTCTTGCCGGTGTAGAGCTTCACCTTGTCGATGAAGGTCTTGATGATCGCGTATTTGGCCGAGGAGTGGTAATTCAGCGCGGGCGTCCCGCGC
This sequence comes from Azospirillum cavernae, assembly GCF_003590795.1. Lineage (GTDB taxonomy): Bacteria > Pseudomonadota > Alphaproteobacteria > Azospirillales > Azospirillaceae > Azospirillum > Azospirillum cavernae. The sequence goes on along the minus strand of NZ_QYUL01000001.1, from coordinate 2,274,077 downwards.
TCGCTGGAATCCAGATAGGTGACGCCGAACAGCTCGCAGTCGTTGTAGCCCTGGGCCTTGAAGTAATCATACACCGACTGGCCCGGCGCGGCGTAGCCGCTGGGCGCCGTGTTGGCCGGGCTGGCCCAACCGATGGCGCTGTCGCCGTTGCCATGGACGAACACGATGGGCGTGCGCGTCGCCGTGCAGCTTCCCCCGCCGAACCCGCCCGAGCCGACGCCCGGCGCGAAGCCCCCGGCGAATTGCGTCTGCGATCCCTGGCAGTACGGGTAGGCGAAGCCTCCGCAGCTCAACGCCTTGGCCTCTTGCCCGCTGCCAATGGCGATCCAGGACGCGGCGGCGCAGAACGCCCCGACGATGACGCTTCGCAACAATCCCATGGTGTCCTCGCGCGTGGTGGTTCTTGTCGTTGCGCCTTGCGGCGGCGTTTCCATCATCCGCAAGGCGGATTGTAGGCAGCAAAAACCATGCCGCATGGGTTGTTCTTGCAACCCACGGTGCAACCCATTGAACCGACGTGGTTTGACCGGATGGGACGGCCCGTGACGGCGGCGCGCCTGTCCGCCGCCGCCGACAGTCGGCTGTCGGGGGTGACGGACAGTCCGTCTTGCGGAAATCCGGTCATCCGCCCGCCGCCGCTGTCGTCAAGCGATTGTTGTCAGGCGTATAAGGGCTGATCGGCAAATTCGGGCAGGGGCGGTGCGATGAGGCGGTTGCTGACTTTGGCGTGGGTCGTGATGGCGATGGCCCTCTCGACCGCCGTTCCCTCCCTTGCCTCCGAACGGCAGCCCTACGCGGTGCCGAACTGGGTCGACACCACGCTTTATGTCGGTGGCCTGACGGCCAAGGCTCCGCCGCAGCCCGCCCCGCAGGTCAGCGAGGCGGCGCTGAAGCAGGCGCGCGCCGCCATGGCCCGCAAGGACGGCGCCGCCGCCGTGCCGAAATACGAGCAGGCGATCATCAACGGCGCGGCCAGCCCGTCGGTCTGGCTGGAGTTGAGCGCCGCCTGGATGGCGCTGCCGACCCCCAACAAGGACCGCGCGCTGCAAAGCGCCGTTCAGGCCGGGATCGGCGAGCCGAAGGACGATGAGCGGGTCGGGGTTCTGCTGCGCGTCGCCGCGCTGATGGACGAGTCGTTCGGCAAGCCGGACGAGGCGGCCAAGGCGCTGGGGGCCATCCGCGCCATGGCGGACAAGCTGGAGCCGGGCGTTCTCGACGCGCTGGCCCCGAAGCTGGAGGAGCGCTGGATCGCCCTGCGCCGCAAGGCCGGGCTGACGCTGCGCGACGTCACCGTCAATTCGGACGACGCGGCGGCGCGGGTCTGCTTCCAATTCTCCGACCGGCTCAGCACGCGCAAGGGCGTGCGCTTTGACGATTATCTGCGGGTGGAGCCGCCGACCAAGCTGTCAGTGGACGCGCGCGACAACACGCTCTGCCTGCGCGGCGTCGCCCATGGCGCCAGCTACGCCGTCACCCTGCGCCAGGGCCTGCCCGGCGAGGATGGGGTGGAGCAGAAGGCCGAGGAGACCCAGCGCGTCCGCGTGCCGGATCGCTCGCCGATGGTCGCCTTCAAGGGATCGGCCTTCATCCTGCCGCGCAGCGGGCCGGACGGCATCCCCATCGTCTCGGTCAACACGGACAAGCTGGCGGTGTCGGTCTACCGCGTCACCGACCGGGCGCTGGTTCCCGGCATGGCCGACGGGCGGCTGTTCAACCCGCTGACCAGCAATTCCGCCGAAACTCTGGCCGACCGCAACGGCGAGCTGGTGTGGTCCGGCTCGTTGGAGGTGAAGGGCGAGCGCAACCGTCAGACCCAATCGGCCTTGCCCTTCCGGCAGGCCGTGGGCGAGCAGCCCAAACCCGGCCTCTACGCCGTCACCGCCCAACCCACCGACGTGGAGCCGAGCGACCCCTGGAACGATCTGGCGACGCAATGGGTGCTGGTGTCCGACATCGGCTTGACCAGCTATCGCGGCGCCGATGGGCTGACCGTTTTCGCCCGCTCCTACGGCACGGCCAAGCCGCTGGCCGGGGTCGAGGTGGCGTTGGTCGCCCGCAACAACGCCGAACTGGCCCGCGCGACGACGGACGAGTTGGGCCGGGCGCGCTTCGCGCCGGGGCTGCTGAAGACCGGCGGCAACACGCCGGACATGGCGATGGCCTATCTCGGCGCCGATTTCGCCATGCAGGATCTGACCGGGGCGGCCTTCGACCTCAGCGACCGTGGGGTCGGCGGGCGCGCCGCGCCGGGTCCGATGGACGCCTTCGTCTACGCCGACCGTGGCGTGTACCGGCAGGGCGAGACGGTCAATCTGTCGATCCTGCTGCGCGACGACAAGACCGAGGCGGTGGAGAATTTCCCGCTGACCGTCAAGATTTTGCGCCCCAGCGGCACTGAGTATTTCTCCGGCCCGCTGACCGGGCAGGCGGCGGGCGGCTTCTTCCTGCCGCTGACCCTGTCGCGCACGGCGCCGCTGGGCGGTTGGCAGGTGCTGGTCTATGGCGACCCAAAGGGCGAGCCGGTCGGGCGCGGCGCCTTCCAGGTGGAGGATTTCGTCCCGGTCAAGCTGGCGCTCGATTTGACCGCCAGCGCGCCGGTCCTCACGCCGGGCCAACCGTTCGAGGTGGTCGCCAACGGGCGTTTCCTCTACGGCCCGCCCGCCGCCGGTCTGTCCGGCACGGCGGAGGTGGCGATCCAGCCCGACCCGACGCCGTACCCGGCCTATAAGGATTACCGCTTCGGACGGACGCAGGAGACGGTGGAGTCCAAGCTCGACACGCTGGAGTTTCCGGTGACGGACGGGCTAGGGCAATCGCGCGTCGCCGTGGCGCTGCCCTCGCTGCCCGACACCACCCGCCCGCTGCGCGCGGAGATCCGCGTCGCCTTGTCGGAGCCGGGCGGGCGCCCGGTCCACAAGGCGGTGACGGTTCCCATCCGCGCCAAGGCGCACGCCATCGGCCTGCGCCCGCGCTTTTCCGATGGCCGGATCGGCGAGGGGCAGGAGGCGAGCTTCGATCTGGTCGCGCTGGCCCCCGACGGCTCCGCCATCGCCAAGCCCAATCTGAGCTGGGAGTTGGTGGAGGAGCGGGTCAGCTACCAATGGTATCGGCAAAATGGCCGTTACAGCTACAACGCGGTGACGCGCAACGTGCCGCTGTCGTCGGGGACCATCGCGGCGACGGCGGACAAGCCGGTGACTCTGGCGCTGGGACGGCGGGAGTTCGGGCGTTACCGGATCGAGGTGACGGACAAGGCGGCGGGCGTCGCCACCTCCTACCGCTTCGCCGCCGGTTGGCAGAACGAGGATGACAGCGGCAACACGCCGGACAAGCTGGAGATCGCCACCGACAAGCCCGCCTACAGCCCTGGCGACACCGCGCGCGTCCGCATCACCCCGCCCTTCGCGGGAGAGGTGTTGTTGACCGTGGCGACCGACCGGCTGTTCGAGGTCCGCAACATCAGCGTTCCCGCCGACGGGGCGACGGTGGAGGTTCCGGTCAACGCCGCCTGGGGGCCGGGCGCCTATGTGACCGCCACGGTCTTCCGTCCGCCGGTGACGGGCAAGGAGCGCCAGCCGGTGCGCGCCGTCGGCGTCGCCTGGGTCGGGATTGATCCGGCGGTGCGCACGCTCGACGTGGCGCTGGACGCCCCGGCGACGATCCGCCCGCGCAGCCGTCTGGAGGTCGGGGTCAGCGTCAAGCCGACGCGGCCCGGCGAGGGCGCGGCGGAGGATGTCTACGTCACGCTCGCCGCTGTGGATGAGGGGATCCTGCGGCTGACCGATTTCGTCAGCCCGCAGCCCGCCAAGCATTTCTACGGCAAGCGCACGCTGGGTTTGGACATTCGCGACGATTACGGCCATCTGATCGACGCGCTGGACGGGCCGTTCGGCGCGCTGCGCCAGGGCGGCGATTCCAGCGGCGTCGGGCTGCCGGTGGTGCCCTTCACCGTGGTGTCGCTGTTCCAGGGGCCGGTGAAGGTCGGGCCGGACGGAACCGCCCGCATCGCCTTCGACGTGCCGGACTTCAACGGCGAGTTGCGCCTGATGGCGGTGGCCTACAGCCGCAGCCGGATCGGGTCGGCGGCGGGGCCGGTGACGGTGCGCGATCCGCTGGTGGCCGACGCCGTGACGCCGCGCTTCCTCGCCCCCGGCGACGACAGCCGGGTGACGCTGTCGCTGCACAATGTCGAGGCCGCCGCCGGAACCTACGCCGTCACCGTGACGGGCCGCGACGCCGTGTCGGTCGACGGCGGCGCGCTGTCGGTCGCGCTGGCGAAGGGGGAACGCAAGACGCTGATCCTGCCCCTGAAGGGGGTGGGGGCGGGAATCGGTCATGTGTCGTTGGCGGTGGCCGGGCCGGACAATCTGGCGGTGACGCACGACTACGCCATCACCGTCCGCCCGGCGCGCGCGGTGGAGACGCAACTCGTCACCCGGCAGGTTCCCCCCGGCGACACCATGCGCTTCAGCGCGGCTGATTTGGCCGCCTATGTGCCGGGAACGGCGGGTTGGTCGGTCAGCTTCAGCAACGCGCCGCCCTTCGACGTCGGCGGCATTTTGCGCGCGCTCGACCGCTATCCGTTCGGCTGCCTGGAGCAGACGGTCAGCCGCGCCCTGCCGCTGCTGGCGGTGCGCGACGTCGAGCTGGCCTTGGGGGCCGACCGCAAGCCCGACGACGGGTTGGACGGCCGCGTGCAACAGGCGGTGTCGCGCACGCTCGACAAGCAGCGCTTCGACGGCGCGTTTGGCCTGTGGAGCGCCCAGAGCGAGGCCGACGAATGGCTGACCGCCTACGCGACGGAGTTCCTGATTCGCGCCAAGCAAAAGGGCAACGCGGTTCCCGACAAGCCGCTGAACGACGCGCTTGGCTGGCTGCGCAAGCGGGCCATCGCGTCGGCCAGCGAACCGGCGGAACTGGCGGTGCGCGCCTACGCCCTGCACGCGCTGGCGTTGGGTGGGGTGTCGCTGCCCGGACCGGCGCGCTACCTGCACGACACCGCCATCGACAAGCTGCCGACGCCGCTGGCCAAGGGGCAGTTGGGGGCGGCGTTGGCCCGCATGGGCGACGGCGAACGGGCGGCGAGCGCCTTTGATTCCGCCGTCGATCATCTGGCCCGCGCCGAATGGAACGTCGATTACGGCTCCACCATCCGCGACGCGGCGGCGCTGATCGTGCTGGCGTCGGAGGTCGGCATGACCGGCAAGCGGCTGCCCGCCTTGCTTGACCGGCTGCCCGCGTCCGACCTCGCCGTCAACCGCACCAACACGCAGGAAAAGGCCTGGGCGGTGCTGGCCGCCGAGGCGCTGGCGCGCGGCGCGCCGTCCAGCGTCAGCGTGACCTTGCCCAACGGCGAGAAGCGCGCGGGCGCGCGGGTCGATCTGCGGCCCACCCTGGCGCAACTGACCGCCGGGCTGCCGGTGGTCAACAGTGGAAGCGCGCCGCTGTGGCAAGCGGTGTCGCTGTCGGGCGTTCCGACCGTCGCCCAACCGGCGGCGCGCGAGGGGCTGCGCGTGAAGCGCAACTTCTTCACCCGCAAGGGCGAGCCGCTGAATCTCGACACGATTCGCCAGAACGACGTCTTCGTCGTCGTGCTGGAGGGGGAGGCCAACACCAAGCTGTTTCACCAACTGGCGATCACCCACCCGCTGCCCGCCGGTTGGGAGATTGAAAACGCCAAGCTGGGGGCGGGCGGAACGGATGACTTGCCGTGGTTGGACAAGCTGACCTTTCCCGACAGCGTGGAGGCCCGCGACGACCGTTTCGTCGCCGCGCTCGATCTGACGGAAGAGGCGGCGTCCTTCAAGCTGGCCTTCATCGTCCGCGCCGTGACGCCGGGCGTCTATGAGCTGCCCGGCGCGTCGGTGGAGGACATGTACAAGCCGCGCTTCTTCGCCCGCCAAGCCGTCGGGCGGATCACCGTGCATCCGGCGGAGTGAGGCTTGCCGGGCTGGGGTTTGCGCGGGTGGGGTTTGCGGCGCCGTGGCCGCGTCGTCGCGGCGCTGGCCGTTCTGTCGGTCGGCGGGCTGGCGGGCGCGGCGCTGCTGCTCGACCGGCTGTGTCCGCCGCCGCTGGAGCGGTTGGCCGATCTGTCGGTGACGGTGGCCGACCGCAGCGGCCAGCCCCTGCGCGTCTACACCAACGCCGCCGGGGCGTGGCGCTTGCCGGTCGAGGCCGACGCGGTCGCCCCGCTGTTCCTCGATCTGCTGCTGGCCTATGAGGATCGGCGCTTCTACCGCCACGCCGGGGTTGATCCGCTGGCGGCGCTCCGCGCGTTCGGCCAGAATCTCGGGGCCGGGCGGGTGGTGTCGGGGGCGTCCACCCTGACCATGCAGGTCGCCCGCCTGTTGGAGCCGCGCCCACGCAGCCTGTCGGCCAAGCTGATCGAGGCGGCGCGCGCCGCGCAATTGGAATGGCGCTACGACAAGCGGGCGATTTTGGGGATGTATCTGACGCTGGCCCCCTATGGCGGCAACGTCGAGGGCGTCCGCGCCGCCGCGCTCACCCTGTTCGGCAAAGCGCCGACCGAGCTGGACGCGGCGGAGGCCGCCTTGCTGGTCGCGCTGCCGCAATCGCCGAGCCGTTTGCGCGCCGACCGTTTCCCCGAACGGGCGCGGATAGCGCGCGACAAGGTGCTGGACCGCGCGGTCGAAGCGGGCGCTCTCTCGGCCAAAGCGGCGGCGGAGGCGAAGACGGAGCCGGTTCCGTCGGTCCGCCAACCGCTGCCCGCCTCCGCCCCCCATCTGGCCGACGCGCTGCGGGCGCGGCGCTCCGGCGAAACGATCCTGACGACGACCGTGGATGGCGGGCTGCAACGGGCGGTCGAGGCGCTGGCCCGGCGGGAGGTCGCGCCGCTGAACCAGCGGGCCGGGATGGCGGCGCTGGTGGTGGACAACCGGACCCGCGCGGTTCTGGCCTATCTCGGCAGTTCCGACGCGCTGGACGAGGACCGGCGCGGCCCGATCGACATGGTGCGGGCGGTGCGCTCGCCGGGGTCGGCGCTGAAACCCTTCATCTATGGGCTGGGCTTTGACGATGGCCTGATCCACCCCTTGACCCAAGTGGCCGACGTCTCCACCCGCTTTGGCGATTACGCCCCGCGCAACTTCGACCGGGGATTCACCGGCGATCTGACCATCGAGGAGGCGTTGCAGCGCTCGCTGAACATCCCGGCGGTGCTGGTGCTCGACCGGGTCGGGCCGCTGCGCTTCGCCGACGCGCTGCGTCGGGTCGGGGCGCGGCTGGTTCTGCCGTCGCGCAACGCGGTTCCGGGGCTGCCGGTGGCGCTGGGCGGCGCGTCGATCAATTTGTGGGACATGACGACGCTCTACAGCGGCTTGGCGCGCGGCGGCATGGTCGCCCCGCTGCGGCTTCAGCCCGACGCGGCGGAAGAGGGGGGCGTCCGGCTGCTCTCCCCCTCGGCGGCGCAGCAGGTGCGGGCGATTCTGGAAGGCTCCCCGCCGCCGCCCGGAATCGTCCAGGCGCAGGCGTTGCGCGGGGCCGGTCCCATCGCCCTGAAGACGGGGACCAGCTACGGCTTTCGCGACGCCTGGGCCTTTGGCGTGACGGAGCGTTACACCGTCGGCGTCTGGGTCGGTCGCCCGGACGGCACGCCCAGCCCCGACCGCTATGGCCGCAACACGGCGGCCCCGCTGCTGTTCCAACTGTTCGATCTGCTGCCCGCCGACCGTGGCCGTCCCGCCGGTCCCGTCACCGCCGAAGCGCCGCCGGAGCTGCTGCGCCGTTTGCAGGCGGGCGAGTCCGGGCAAGCGGTTGGAGTGCGCCAACCCGACCGGCTGCGGCTGGTGTTTCCCGGCGGCGACATGGTGGTGGAGGCGTTGGGGCCGGATGGCCGGGCCGATCCGCTGACCTTCTCGGCCACGGGCGGGCGGCGTCCGCTGTCCTGGTTGATCGACGGGCGGCGCATCGCCCTGTCGCCCATCGCCCGCGAGGTGGTGTGGCGGCCCGAAGGACCGGGGCCGGTGCGCGTCACCGTGCTGGACGCGGATGGGCGCAGCGACAGCGCCCTGGTGGATGTGCGGTGATGAAACTCAGGAGGCTTTGAGCAGCGCGCGCGCGCGCCGGGGCGCCGGGGCGGTCTCGCCTTGCGACAGGCTCCACACCCGTGAACGGACGCGCATCTGCTTCTGGCAATCGGGCGAGCAGTAAAGCGGCGCCGGTCCCCGCAGCGACGGGCGGACGAACGGACGACCGCAGCAGGCGCAGTGCAGTTGACGGGTTGGGATCGGACCCTTGCGGGCGGAACTGGACATGACGAGCAAAGGCTGTGGTTTCAAGAGACCCGCAATATAGGCGCGGACTGTTTCATTTTCATGCTCGGGAAAACGCCTATCACCAATCGGTTCACCGCATGGCCGAAGGGCAGGGGCGGTTGACCCGCCGGGCGGATGGGCCTATGTGACGAAGGGGAAAGACCGGAGAAACGCGCGGATGCGGCTGGGTTCGTGGTTCGGACGGCTGGGGGCGGCGGCGGCGCTGATGATCGCGCTGGCGCTGGGCTTTGCCCTGTGGTCCGGCCCGGCTTTGGCGGGCAATGTCTCGCAGGACGGTCATGCGGGGCATCATCACGCGGTCAGCGTCCCGGTTTCGGTCGAGGCGGCCATGGTCCGTGTTTGGGCCGGAGAGATGGACCGCGCGCCCTGCCACACGGCTCCCGCCCCTTCGGTTCCGCCTTGCTGCGCCGGGGCCAACTGTTTGTCCATGCATGTCGGACTGATGGTCGTCGGCCTGTTTCCGCTGATGGCGGGGGTGGGCGCGCCGGATCGTCCGGCGGCTGGGCCGTTGTTCGCGGGGGTCGCGGCGCCGCCCGATCTGCCGCCGCCGCGACGGGGATGAAGCGCCGCGCGCGACCCGCGTCGGGTTCCGCGCCTCTCTTACTCCCCATCCCTGTTTGCCGGAGGCCATCATGGCTCTCACCGTTTCCCGCCGTCGTCTGCTGACGGCGTCGGCGCTCGTTGGTTCCGCCGTGCTTTTGCCCGCCTTGCCGCGCCGCGCCTTGGCCGCGTCGGCCACCGAGTCCCAAACTCCTGTCCGTCTGACGGTTGAACGCCGCGTGTTGGAGGTGAAGGGCAAGGCCGCGACCATGTTCGGCATCCGCCAGCCCAACGGAACCGCCGGGCTGGTCCTGGATCCGGGGCAGCGCTTCCGCGTCGATCTCGCCAACCGGGCGGGCGAGGACACGATCATCCACTGGCACGGCCAGACGCCGCCCTATGTTCAGGACGGGGTGGTGGACGTCAACCGCCCGGCGATCCGCGATGGAGCGTCGGCCTCCTATGATTACGCGGCGCGGCCCGGCACCCACTGGATGCACTCGCATCTGGGTTTGCAGGAACAGCGGCTGATGGCCGCTCCGTTGATCGTCCGCACGGACGAGGATCTCCGCGCCGATGAGCAGGAGGTGGTGATCCTGCTGCACGACTTCACCTTTCGCGACCCGGCGGACTTGCTGGCCGGGCTGACCGGCGGCGCGATGGCGATGGAGCATGGCGCGATGGGGCATGGCGGGATGAACGCCGGAACCATGGATCACAGCGCCATGGGGCATGGCGCGGCGAAAGCGGCTCCGCCTGTGGGTCATTCGATGTCTGGGCATGCGATGGCCGGTCATTCCATGCCCGGCATGGACATGAACGATGTGGAGTATGACGCCTATCTCGCCAACGACCGCACGCTCGACGACCCGGAGGTGCTGCGGGTGGAGCGGGGCGGGCGGGTGCGGCTGCGCCTCATCAACGGCGCGACCTCGACGGCCTTCCACATCGATTTGGGGGCTTTGACCGGACAGGTGATCGCGGTGGACGGTTCGCCGGTTCAGCCGGTGACGGGCAACCGTTTCGGCATGGCGATGGGCCAGCGGCTGGACATTCGTCTGACTCTGCCCGCCGAAGGGGGAGCCTTCCCCATTCTGGCGCTGCGCGAGGGGGCGGCGGAGCGCACCGGGATCATCCTGGCGACCGCCGGGGCGGCGGTGGGCAAGCTGTCGGGCCTGTCAATGGCGGCCAGCGGCGCGCTCGATCTGGCGCTGGAGCGGTCCTTGACCGCCGTGACGTCGCTGGCCGCTCGTCCGGCGGATCTGACGGGGCGGGTGCGGCTGACCGGCTCGATGACGCCCTACGCCTGGAGCCTCGACGACCGGGCGTTCGGCACGCACGCGCCCTCGCGCGTCTCGCCGGGGCAGCGGGTGGTTCTGACGTTCGAGAACGCGTCGGACATGTCTCATCCGATGCATCTGCACGGCCATCATTTCCAGGTGGTCGCCATCGACGGGCGGCCCTTCGCCGGGGCGGTGCGCGACACCGTGCTTGTGCCGGTGAACGGGACTGTCACCGTCGCCTTTGACGCCGACAATCCGGGGCGCTGGCCGCTGCACTGCCACAATCTGTTGCACATGGCGACCGGCATGATGACGGAGTTGGTCTATGACGGTTACGCCTGACCGGGGTCAGTAATGGGGCGGGGGCCGGTCGTCTTGTGGGGAGCGGCCCCCGCTGAATTCAGCGTCGGCCAACTGGTCGCGCAGGCGGCGCAACTGTGCGGTCATGCGGTCGATCATCTGGCCTTGCTGGAAGATCACCTGAGACATCTCCTCGGCCATGCGCTCGTGATGGGCGACGCGGCTTTCCAGATCGGTCAGGCGCAGTTCAAGGGCGGGGTCCATGGCGGCGGGATCCAGTCGGTGGCGGAGAGCGGGCGGCAAGATGGACCATTCCCCGCCCCCCGTCACCCGCTTGTTTTGAGCGCCGGGCTTACGACGTCAGCGCCGTGGTTCCGGCCATCCAACCGGACAGGCCGGTCAACACCAGAGCCAGGATGTTGGCGAAGCGCAGGGTCAGCGGGGCCATGGCCAACCCGCCCATCACGTCGCGGTCGCGCAGCAACAGCAGCATCGGCAGCAGGATGAAGGGCAGGGTCAAGGCCAAGACCACCTGACTCATCACCAGCAACTCATCGACCGCGCCATCGCCCGCGCTCCCCAAAATCGCCAAGGCCGGGACCAGGGCCGCGCTGCGGGTGATGGCGGCGCGGACCAGCGGGCGCAGACGGATGTCGAGAAAGCCCTCCGTCACGATCTGCCCGGCCATGGTTCCGGTGGTGGTGGAGCTTTGCCCGGCGGCCAGCAAGGCGACGGCGAAGATCAACGCCGCGCCGCCGCCGATGTTGCCGCTCAGCAGGGCGTGCGCGTCTTCGATGCCGGGGACGGCGCCGGTGGCGGCGACGTCCTGGAAGGCGACGGCGGCCACCGCCAAAATCGCCCCGTTCACCAGCCCGGCCAGCGCCAGCGCGGCGGTCAGATCAATGGTCAGCCAACGGGCGGCGCGCCGCCGTTCGGCGTCACTCGCCTCCGCCGCCAACCGCGAGCGGACCAGACCGGAGTGCAGGAACAGATTGTGCGGCATGACGGTCGCGCCGACGATGCCCAGCGACAAATACAGCATCTCCGGGTCACGGGCCATGTCCAGGCTGGGAACCAAACCGGCCAACAGCGCGCCCGCGTCGGGCTTGGCGATCAACAGCTCCCAACCGAAACAGACCACCACCACCGCCATCAACACGCCGACCACCAGCTCCGGCGCCCGGCCCCGCGCGCCCGGCAACGCCAGAATGGCGAAGGTGGCCGCCGCCGCGATCAACACGCCGCCCAAAATCGGCACGCCGAACAGCAGTTTCAAGGCGATGGCGCTGCCCAACAGTTCGGCCAGATCGGTGGCGACCATCGCCAGTTCCGACACGCCCCAGATCGCCAGCGACACCGGGCGGGGAAAGCGGTTGCGGATCAACCGGGCCAAATCCTGGCCGCTCGCCAACGTCAGCCGGACGATCAGCGCTTGCAGAAACATCCCGGCCAGACTGGCGAGCAGCACGGCGGCCAGCAGCGCGAAGCCAAAGCGCGACCCGGCGGCGATGTCGGTCGCCCAATTGCCCGGATCCATATAGCCGACGGCGACGACGAAGCCCGGTCCCATCATCGTCCAAAACCGGCGCGGCGGAGCCGAAGCGGGGGCGGGGCGTCCTGCGGTGGGGGAGAAAGCGGTCACGCTGGAAACTCCTGAACGACGCTGGCGACGGTCGTGGGACATGGGCGATGGACCAAAGATGGGCGCGCCAACGGCAAAGGTCTAATTGATTGTTTTTCGGGGACCGATAGGTTTTGGCTATTCCTTATCAGTTGCGAGTAACTCTTAATATCATAAATTACGGAGGAAACCCACCGTTGAAAAAAGCTTGGAGACGGATCAACGCGCTCTAAAATGGAAATTCCTTGTTCACGCGCATGACCATTCCGCGTGAGTGAATTCCGAACCGAGAAGGCTGACGGTCGATTGCTGTAAGCCATTTGCTCATGGCTATGCTTGGCGTTTGGCCGGGAGTGGGAAGGGGGACGGACATGGTCAACCGACGGTCAATTCTGTTGGGTGGGGGCGTTGTCGCGGTCGCGGCGGCGGGCGGGGCGTACGCCGCCCTGCAAAACATGGGGTCGATGACGGATTACAACGATTCCGTCGCTGAAACGCGCGCGGCCCTGGTGGAGGCGCCCGAGGCGCGCGATTTCATCCGTTGCGCGACGCTGGCGGCCAACAGCCACAACACGCAACCGTGGCGTTTCAAGGTCCATCAAGGCCGCATCGACATCCTTCCAGATTTGACGCGGCGCTTGGCCGCCGTCGATCCGGACGACCATCATCTGTTCGCAAGTTTGGGCTGCGCGGCGGAGAATCTGGCGATCGCAACCGCGATGCGCGGGAAATCGGGTCCGATCCGCTTCAACCCCTTGGATGGCGGCGCTGTCTCCCTCGCCTTCGGCAACGGCTCGACGGGAGAGGCGGCTCTTTTTGACGCGATCCCGAAACGGCAATCAACGCGGGGCGATTTTGACGGCAGGCCGGTCAGCGCCGATGATCTGGCCATGCTTGCCAGGGCGGCGGCGCTTCCGGGCGTCGATCTGGTCTTGGTGACGGAACGCGCCCAGATCGACCGGATCCGCGATCTGGTGATCGCGGGCAACAGCGCGCAAATGGCGGACCCGTCGTTCCTGCGGGAGCTGAAGAGCTGGCTTCGCTTCAGCCCGCGTCAAGCGATTGAGACGGGCGATGGCCTGTTCAGCGCGACAAGCGGCAATCCCGCGCTTCCCGCTTGGCTTGGCCCGCTTCTGCTTGATTTTGTCTTCAAGGCGGACGCGGAGAACGCCACATACGCCCGTCAGATCGCGTCGTCCGCTGGCGTCGCGGTGTTCGTCGCCCAAAAGAACGATCCTGAGCATTGGGTTCTGGCCGGGCGCGCGTGCCAACGCTTTGCCTTGCAGGCGACGGCGCTGGGCATGAAACACGCCTTCATCAACCAGCCGGTCGAGGTTCCCAGCCTCCGGCCCGAACTCGCGGCGCTCGTCGGCGTATCGGGGCGCCGCCCTGACCTTGTCATGCGTTTCGGCTACGGCCCCGCGCGGCCTTTTTCCGCGCGGCGGCCCGTCGCGGCGGTTCTGGCTTAGGCGGTCAAACCTGAAGCCACGTCTTCGGGGGTGGCTTCCGGCTCCACCAATTCGATTGCCGTCGCCTCGGTCGGCAAAGCCCCCGTGGTGTGGAGCGCCACGCGCAGGCCGCCGTTGGTGAAGGACAGCGGGGTGGGGGCGAAGGGCAGGCCGGTGGCGCGGGCCAGGGCGGCGTCGCTTGTCACCACGGCCACGCGCCAGCCGCCGAAGCGGGCCAGCAGGGTGCGGCCCAGCGCTTGATACAGCGGGAACAGCGCCTTGGGGTCGCCAATGCGCGCGCCATAGGGCGGGTTGACGATGACCAGACCCGGCGGGCCGTCCGGGCGGGGCAGATCGCTGACGGCGTGCTGGTCGAACTGGACCCAATCGGCCACCCCGGCCTTCTCGGCGTTGGCGCGGCTCATGGCGATGGCGCCGCCGTCGCGGTCGCTGCCGTAAAAGCGTTGGGTGGGGGGAGTGGCGGGAGTGGCGGCGCGCATCCGCTCCCACACCGCCGGGTCGAAGCTGGCAAAGCGTTCAAAGGCGAAGCTGCGGGTGCGGCCCGGATTGAGACCGGCGGCGATCTCCGCCGCTTCGATGACGAAGGTGCCCGACCCGCACATGGGATCGACCACGGGTTCCAGCCCGTCGTAACCGCTCAGGCGCAAAAGCTGCGCGGCCAGCGTTTCCCGCATCGGGGCCTTGTGGACGGCGTCCTTGTGGCCGCGCTTGTGCAGGGATTCGCCCGACGTGTCGAGGCTGATGGTGCAGAGATCGTCGTCGATCCGCACCTTGACGCAGATGTCCGCCTCGGCGGAGATCGGCGCGCCGAGAGTCTCGGCGATGGCCCGCTCGATCCGCTGCGTCGCCGCCCCGGCGTGGTAGATGCGCGACGCCTTGCAGGAGGCCTCCACCCGCACCGGAACGTCGGCGCGCAGCGTGTCGCCCCAGGCCACGCGGCGCGCCCGCTTGTCGAGCTGGGCCAGATGCAGGGCGCGGAAGGAGGCGATGCGGGCGAGCACGCGGGTGGCGCCGCGCAGCTCCAGATTGGCCCGCCACACCTCCGGCCAGCCGCCGGTGACGGTGACTCCGCCCCTGATGGCGACCGCGTCGGCGAAACCCTTGGCTTGGGCCTCCGCCAGCAGGGCGGGTTCCAGACCGGGGGCGGTCACAAGGAAAAGTTCCAGAAGATCGGCGGGGGTGGGGGCGGTTGTCGTCATCCCCCTACATAGCCCGCCTGCGGACGGCCATCGACAGAATTCTGCCGACCCTCACGCCCTATCGACCCTTACACCACGTCGGGCGGGGCCAAGCGGCAGAAGGCGCCGTCGCGCTCCACCTGCACGGTGGAATGGCCGATGCCGAAGCGCTCCTTCAGGGTCTTGGCGACGCTGTCGAGCAGGCTGTCGTCCGGGGCGTCGCCGGGGCGGACCAGATGGGCGGTCAGGGCGGTTTCGGTCGTGCTGATCGGCCAGATGTGCAGGTCGTGCACGGCGGTCACGCCCGGCAGCCCGGCGAGGTAGCGCTCGACCGAGGGGTGATCGACCCCGTCCGGCACGGCGGCCAGCGCCAGCCGGGTGGAATCGCGCAGCAGGCCCCAGGTGCCCACGGTGATGACGGCGGCGATGACCAGACTGGTCGCCGGATCCAACCATTGCCAGCCGGTCAAACCGATCGAAGCGGCGGCGAGCACCACGCCCAGCGACACCGCCGCGTCGGCGGCCATGTGCAGATAGGCGCCCTTGATGTTGATGTCCTGGTGGCGTCCGCCCATGAACAACAGCGCGGTGAAACCGTTGATGGCGATGCCGATACCGGCGACGATCATCACCGTGGTTTCGGCCACCGGCTCCGGCGCGCTCAAACGGCTGATGGATTCCAGGGTGATGGCGCCAACGCCAATCAGCAGGATCATGGAGTTGAGCAGCGAGGCGAGGATCGACGCGTTGCCCAATCCATAGGTGTAGCGCCCGTTCGGCGCCCGCCGTCCCATCCACACCGCCGCCCAGGCGATCAACAACCCCATGACGTCGCCCAGATTGTGCCCGGCGTCGGCCAGCAGCGCGGTGGAGTTGGCCATCAGGCCATACACCGCCTCGACCACGACAAAGCCGATGTTCAGCGCCGCGCCCAACGCGAAAGAACGGTCGTAGGAGACCGGGCCGTGGTGATGGCCGCCGCCCAACCCGCCATGCGAGTGGCCACCGTGGGAGTGGCCCGCATGCGGCTTGGCGTGGCTGTGACCGGCGTGGGCGTCGTCGGCGCCATGATCGTGGCCGCAAGCGTGATCGTCACCATGCGGCATGGATCAAACCCTTGACGGTTGTGGCGGGCATCGGATTTGTCGGCTGTGTCGTGGCTTTCTCGCCCATGCCATGCCACGCCCAACTGTAGCCAGCGTAGGCGGCGATGTAGGCGACGCCCGCGCCGCAGCCGATGGTGGCGGACGCGGCGACCGCCGACACGGCGACGGAGGTGGCGACCCCGCTGTTGACCAAGGGCATCAGGATCAACCCGCTGGTCAGCCCGCTGACGGTGGCCCCGCTGAGGCAGGAGATGACCGCCTGTTCGGTGAAGGTCGGGACCTCTTGCGCTTGGGCGGCGCCGACGGTCAGAGTTCCGGCGAGAACGAGCGGCAGGGCAACGGCGGTGGTCAGAAAGCGGCGCATCATTGCACCTCCGGGAACGGATGGGCGGTCGGTCGGGGCGGGCGACCGGACTCTGTCGGCATTATCGCCAGCCATTGCGGCGCGGCAAGGGCAAAGCGTTGCCGAACCGCCGCCGCTCCGCTTAGTGTCGTCGCGCGGACGGGCGATGAGGCCCGTCAACCGATTGTTTTGGGAGAGTGTGGATCATGAAAGCGCGCGTCGCCTGGGTGGACGGCAAGATGTTCGTCGGCGAATCCGGCAGCGGTCATGCCGTGGTGATGGATGGCGCCCCGGAATCCGGTGGGCGCAACATGGGGATTCGCCCCATGGAAATGCTGTTGATCGGTATGGGCGGGTGCAGTTGCTTCGACGTGGTGATGATCCTGGAAAAGGGCCGTCAGGCGATCACCGACTGCGTCGCCAGCATCGAGGCCGAACGCGCCGAGACCGACCCGAAGGTCTTCACCAAGATCCACATGCGCTTCACCGTGACCGGGCGCGGGTTGGACCCGGCCAAGGTGGAGCGGGCCATCGCCCTGTCGGCGGAAAAATACTGTTCCGCCTCCATCATGCTGGGGCAGACGGCGACGATCACCCATGATTTCGAGGTGGTCGAAGCCCCCTGACGCGGAAGCCGGGCGCGTCAGCCCGGCAACAGCTTCAGCCCGACGATTCCCCCGGCGATGGCCGCGATGCACAACAGCCGCGCGGCCCCCGCCGGTTCGCCGAACAGAATCATCCCCAACGCCGCCGTGCCGACCGTGCCGATCCCCGTCCACACCGCGTAAGCGGTGCCCAGCGGCAGGCTTTTCAAGGCGTAGCCCAACAACAGAACGCTGACGAGCATCGCCGCGCCCGTCCACAGGCTGGGCCAGAATTTGCTGAAGCCTTCGGTGTGTTTCAGGCCAACGGCCCAGCCGATTTCAAACAATCCGGCGAAGAACAACGCAACCCACGCCATGACGGCGCCTCCGTCTGTCTTGGAAGGCAGGGCCGTCCCCGCGCGTTTTGGCGATCCCGTTTGGCGCGCGGGGTCGTCCCCGCCGGGCTGACCGTTGCATGTGGGGCGCGCCGCCCGCCGGGTCAAGCGGCTGGGTAAGCGACGCCAAGGCAATCGCTCGAACACGCTGTTGGCGATCCCGAGGCAAATTTTGACACGGATTTCACGAATTCTCACACGGATTTCACGGACGTCTTATTTGGACCAAGGCCCACGGCGTCGAAAGCTTCGCTCATTGACAGACAGCCGTGAAATCCGTGCGTCAGTCCGTGAAATCCGTGTCAAATCTTGTCAGACATCCCCGATCTCTTTGTTCAAGCGATCCCCAGCCCGCCGCGCGCAAGCGGTTGCATCGCCGACGCGGCCCGTGCAGGATGGGGTTCCTGAATGGTTCCCCCTTTCGCGCCTCCGGCCAACGCTGTGGGCGGCGGCAGGGCTTTCGATGTTGAGACAGAATGACCGATCAAGCCCACGCCATGGCGGACGCCGCCGAGAACGCTGTTGAAGACCGCCGCAAGCGGCTGCGCTTCCGGTCCTGGCATCGCGGGATGCGGGAGATGGATTTGCTGATCGGCAGCTTCGCCGACACCCATGTCGGCGGGTTCGACACCCCGATGCTCGACCGTTACGAGGCGCTGTTGGAACTGAGCGACCCTGATCTCTACAACTGGATGTCGGGGCGCGAGCCGGTGCCGGTCGAGCATGACAACGACATCATGAAGTTGCTGGTCGCCTTCCGCTACACCCCGCGTCAAGGCTCCTGACGCGCGCAAACGCGCCGGTCCGGTCCTTATTCGCGTTTGTTGAGGCTTCTCCCTTGGTCAGTTTCGATCTCCAGCCCGGTCGCGCCGCCCGTCTTCTGATTGGCGGCGCGCCGGAAGGGCAGGACGCCCGCATCCTCGCCGAACTCGCCAAGAAGGCGGGGTCTTACGGGCTGCTCCATGTGGCGCTTGACGACACGCGCGCCGCCTTGCTGACGGAGGCGCTGGCCTTCTTCGCGCCGGGGCTGGAGGTGCTGACCTTCCCCGCCTGGGATTGCCTGCCCTATGACCGGGTGTCGCCCAACGGCGGCATCGTCGCCAAGCGCATCGACACGCTGACCCGTCTGCTGGCCCGTCAGGGAACGCCGCCCAAGGAAGGCTGGAAGCCGCTGGTGGTGCTGACCACGGTCAACGCCGTTCTGCAAAAGCTGCCGCCGCGTTCGGCCTTCAAGGACGCGGTGTTCACGGCCAAGCTGCGTGACCGGATCGACCTGGAAAAGCTGCAACGCTATCTGACCGGCAACGGCTACACCCGCGCCCAGACGGTGCGGGAGGCGGGCGAGTTCGCCGTTCGCGGCGGCATCATCGACCTGTTCCCGCCCGGCTCCGACGAGCCGCTGCGCCTTGATTTGTTCGGCGACGAGCTGGAGGGGGTGCGCGCCTTCGACCCGATGAGCCAGCGCACCACCGAAAAGCGCGACCGGGTCGAGCTGAAACCGATGTCGGAGGTCTTCCTCGACGAGGCGGGGATCGCCCGCTTCCGGTCCGGCTACCGCGAACTGTTCGGGGCCGTCACCGGCGACGATCCGCTGTATGAAGCGATTTCGGCGGGCCGTTCCTATGGCGGGATGGAGCATTGGCTGCCGCTGTTCCATCACAGCCTGGACACTTTGTTCGATTATCTGCCGCGCGGCATCGTCTCGCTCGACCATCAGGCGGTGGAATCGCGCGACGAGCGCATCGCCCAGATCGTCGATTTCCACAACTCCCGCGACGGCATGATGTCGATTGAAAAGCGGGCGGGGGCGCCGGTCTACAAGCCGATTCCCGTCGCGGCGCTGTTTCTCGACGCGCTGGGCTGGGACGCGCTGTTGGGCGAACGGGCGGTGGCGCAGTTGCAGCCCTTCGCCGTGCCGCCGGGCGTCAAGGGAACCTCCGACGCGGGCGGCAAGCGCGGTCATGATTTCGCCGAGGAGCGCAACCGACCCGACGTCAACGTCTTCGACGCGGTGAAGGACCACATCGGGGCATTGCGCGCCGACGGGCGACGGGTGCTGATCGCCGGTTATTCGGCGGGGTCGAGCGACCGTCTGTCCGGCGTGCTGGCCGACCATGGCATCCCCGGTTTGGAGCCGGCCAACAGCATGGCCGACGTCCGCGCCTTTGATCGCGGCGTCATCGGCGTGATCGTGCTGGGGATGGAGCATGGCTTCGTCTCCCCCGATCTGGCGGTCATCACCGAACAGGACATTCTGGGCGACCGTCTGGTGCGTCCGGTCAAGAAAAAGCGCAAGGCCGCCAACTTCATCGCCGAACATTCGGCGCTGCATGAGGGCGACATCGTCGTCCATATGGACCACGGCATCGGGCGCTACGACGGGTTGGAGACGCTGGAGGTCACGGGCGCGCCGCACGACTGCCTGCGCCTGATCTATGAGGGCGGCGACAAGCTCTATGTGCCGGTCGAGAACATCGAGGTTCTCTCGCGCTACGGCTCCGAAGACGCCAACGTCCAACTCGACAAGCTGGGCGGGGCCGGGTGGCAGGGCCGCAAGGCGCGGGTCAAGAAGCGGCTGAAGGACATGGCCGAGGCCCTGTTGAAGATCGCCGCCGAACGGATGCTGAAAAAGGCCGAGCCGGTGCTGACCCCGGAGGGCGTCTATCAGGAGTTCGCCGCCCGCTTCCCCTATCCCGAAACCGACGACCAGTTGAAGGCCATCGAGGACATCTTCAGCGATCTGGCCAGCGGTCGTCCGATGGACCGGCTGGTCTGCGGCGACGTCGGTTTCGGCAAGACCGAAGTGGCCTTGCGCGCCGCCTTCATGGTGGCGATGAGCGGCCAGCAGGTGGCCGTCGTGGTGCCGACGACTTTGTTGGCCCGCCAGCATTTCAAGACCTTCGCCGCCCGCTTCGCCGGTCTGCCGGTGCGCATCGTGCAACTGTCGCGCATGGTCACGGCCCGCGAGCAGACCTTGGCGAAAAAGGAGTTGGCCGACGGCGTGGCCGACATCGTCGTCGGCACCCACGCCCTGCTCGCCAAGGGGCTGGAGTTCAAGCGGCTGGGCATGGTCATCGTCGATGAGGAGCAGCATTTCGGCGTCAAGCAGAAGGAGCGGTTGAAGGAGCTGCGCGCCGACGTCCATGTGTTGACGCTCACCGCCACGCCGATTCCGCGCACCCTGCAAATGGCGCTGTCGGGGGTGCGCGAGCTGTCGTTGATCGCCACGCCGCCGGTGGACCGCTTGGCCGTGCGCACCTTCGTGCTGCCTTACGATCCGGTGGTGATCCGCGAGGCGATTTTGCGCGAGCATTACCGAGGCGGCCAATCCTTCTACGTCTGCCCACGCATCGAGGATTTGGCGGTGGTGGCCGAACGGGTGCGGGCGCTGGTGCCGGAGGTCAAGATCGTCACCGCCCACGGCCAGATGGCGGCGACCGAGCTGGAAGACGTGATGACCGCCTTCGACGAGGGCAAGTTCGAGGTGCTGCTCGCCACCAACATCATCGAAAGCGGCCTGGACATCCCCAACGCCAACACGCTGATCGTCCACCGCGCCGATCTGTTCGGGCTGGCCCAGCTTTACCAGATCCGGGGCCGCGTCGGTCGGTCGAAGAAGCGCGGCTACGCCTATCTGACCTACGCGTCGAACAAGCCGCTGAATTCCACGGCGCAGCAGCGCCTGCATGTGATCGAGACTCTCGACAGCCTGGGCGCCGGTTTCCAACTGGCCAGCCACGACATGGACATTCGCGGCGCCGGCAATCTGTTGGGCGAGGAGCAATCGGGCCAAGTCCGCGAGGTCGGCGTCGAGCTGTACCAGCAGATGCTGGAGGAGGCCGTCGCCCACGCCCGCGCCGCGATGCAGGAGGGGGCGGTCGCCGCCGCCGCCGCGATGGAATGGGTGCCGCAAATCAACCTCGGCACCCCGGTGTTGATCCCGGAAAGCTACGTCCCGGATTTGACGGTGCGTCTGTCGCTCTACCGCCGCATCGCCGATCTGGTGGATCGGGCGGAGGTGGACGGCTTCGCCGCCGAACTGATCGACCGCTTCGGCAAGCTGCCGGAGGAGGTGGACAATCTGCTCGACGTCGTCACCATCAAGCGTTTCTGCAAACAGGCGAACGTCGAACGGGTGGACGCCGGGCCGAAGGGGCTGGTGCTGACCTTCCATGGCAACAGCTACGCCGAACCGGCCAAGCTGTTGACCTACATCGCCCAGCATTTGACGCTGATGAAGCTGCGGCCCGACCACAAGCTGGTCTACAGCCGCGAATGGCCCGACGCCCAATCCCGCGTGCGCAGCGTGCAAAAGCTGGTGAAGGACATGGCGGAGATGGCGGCGGGCGGCGGGGTTCCGCGCGCCGACGTTCCGCCGCCGCCACCACCCCCGCCGCCGCCGCGCCCAACCGCGTTGAAGGCGGGGTCGCGCTTTGGCCGCCACATTCCGGGGCGGCGATGATGGACGCGCTGTCCCGCGCCGGTGAGTCCAGACCCGGTGAGTCCAGGGTCGGCGATCTGGCGGGGCGGCTGGCGCGGGGCGATCACCGGGGGGAGGGCGACGCGGCGTCGGTCGCCGCCGAGATCGCCGCCAACCCCGGCGCGCTGCCCGATCTGGTCGCCTGCCTGTTCAGCCGCAACGCCACCGTGCGGATGCGCGCGGCGGACGCCCTGG
Source organism: Azospirillum cavernae (assembly GCF_003590795.1). GTDB lineage: Bacteria > Pseudomonadota > Alphaproteobacteria > Azospirillales > Azospirillaceae > Azospirillum > Azospirillum cavernae. The sequence continues at coordinate 2,252,289 of NZ_QYUL01000001.1, read as the reverse complement.
AACGTCTGTCGCGCGGCCATGGCGCGTGGCTCGATCCCTATGGCGAGCGGCTGTTGACCGAGGCGGCGGCCATCGACCAAGTGGAGTTGCGCTGGCGTCTCGTTCAGATCCTGCCGCGCCTGACCTTGAGCGACGACCAACGCCGCCGCGCCCTGCGCTGGCTGTCCGACTGGTTCGAGACCAGCCCGAGCCGCATCGTGCGCAGCAGCGCGCTTCAGGCCGTGGTCGATCTGGCCGAACGCGACGCCGATTTGCGGGCGACGGCGGCGGACATGCTGGGCCGCGCCATGCGGTCGGGCGTGCCCTCGCTGGCCGCCCGCGCCCGACGCATCCTGAAACCCTTCGAGGTGGACGAGGCGATTTTGACGGCGGCGCTGGTCCGCGAACCGACGGGGCTGAGCTTGACCGTGCTGGAGGATCGTCTGGCGGTGGCGCAACTGTCGCCGGGCGCGGGTCTGCCCGCGTGGCTGGACTGGAGCGATCCGCTGGTCGGGGCCACCCGGACCGGCGAAGCCCTGTCGATTTTGTGTCCTGAGGCGCGGATTCCGGCGACGGTCGCGGCGGATCGAGGGTGGCGGGCCTTCCGGGTCGAGGCCGCGAGCGTGGACGGGGCGGGCGATTCCGTCCTGTTCGGGGTGTTGGCGGCCATCGCCGCGCCCTTGGCCCAGGCGCAGATCGCCATTTTCGCCATGTCCACCGCCGCGTCGCACTATGTGCTGGTGCGCGCCGGGGATCTGGATCGGGCGGCGGCGGTCCTGGCGGCGAATTGCGAGGTCTGTTGGCCGGGGCAAGCGCTGGACGAGGCGATGGACGCCTGACGATGGCGCGTTTCCAGGTGCCGACTTCTCAGCGCCGTGACCGTCAGGGCGTCGGCCACGAGTCGTCCGACAGGATTTCCGGGACGGAGATGGTGATCGCCAACTCTTGAGGGGCGCAGAACATGTTGAACGCCCCCTCGCCGGGAAAGATGTTTTCGGTCGCGCCGCGAAAATTGCCCGGATTGAAATAGACCGGCGTGTGCCACCACAGGCGATAGCCCAGCGCCCGCACATGGCGGATCAGCAGCGGGGCGCGGTCGCGCCGGTCGTTTTCCAGATACAGCATGGGGCGGTGGCGGGCGATGGTCGCGCGCGCGCCGTCCAGCACGTCGGCCTCCATCCCCTCGACGTCGGCCTTGATGAGACGGCAGCGGGGCAAAGCGAGGCTGTCGATGGTTTCCACCGCCACCGTCAAGCCTTGCGCGCCCTCGTTCCCCTGAAGGCTCAACCCGCCGAAATTGTTGGGCCGGGTGGGGTCGAGCTGCGGCACGGCGATGCTGCCCGGCGCGGCGCCCGCCGCCGTCGGGCGCGCCTCGATGTTGGCGAAGCCGCCCAGCAGGGCGTTGCTGCACAGCATTTGAAAGGGAATGCGCTGCGGCTCATAGGCCACCACCCAGCCGTCCGGCCCGACCGCCTTGGCCAGAACGACGGTCAGCGAGCCGATGTTGGCCCCGGCCTCCACCACGATGTCGCCGGGGCGGACGAGAAAGCGCAGGAACGACGCTTCAGCCTCTGAATATTCGCCATAGACGTCCAGCGAGCGCCCGACATAGGCGTCGTTCGGGTTGTACATCATCCGCCCATGGCGGCAGGGGCGGATGCGGGCGAATCCGCCGGGTAGGTCGAGCGCGTCGTCGGTCATCGTCTGCGGCGTCTTTCGCGGCAAGGCTGTGGTCGCCTGACTATCGGCGCGCCCTGGGTTCGGCGCAAGCCCGCGCCATGCGTCCGGCGCAACCGTCCCCGTGGTTTTGTGTACAATCCTTGACCTGTTGGTCAGGCCGTTCAGAATGGCCAGCCTTGCGGCATTTTGCCCATTTTTGAACCATAACCCTGCGTGACCGATCATGACCGCCCCCCTTCTGTCCACCGCCGAACGCCTGCGCGCGCATGTGGGGGAGCTGTTGCGGCTGGCCGCGCCGGTCATCGTCTCGCGCGCCGGGTTGATGGTGATGATGGCGGTCGACACCGCCATCGTCGCCCGCTATTCCGCGCAGGAGCTGGCCTTTTACGGGTTGGCCCATCTGCCGGGCAACATCATGGTGGGCACCGGAGTCGGCCTGCTGATGGGCACGGTGATGATCGCCGCCCACGCGCTGGGCGCGGGGAACGAGGCCGAATGCGGGCGCTCCTGGCGGCGGTCCATGCCCTACGCCCTGCTGCTGGGGGTGATCTTCGCCTTGATTTCCTTGCTGGGCGTGCCGCTGTTCCGGCTGGGTGGCCAGACGGAGGAGATGGCGCAGGGTGGCGCGGCGGTTCTGGCGGTTCTGGGTCTGGGCGCGCCGGGGATGATGCTGTTCATCACCACCGGCTTTTTCCTGGAGGGCATCAAACGCCCGCTGCCGGGCATGGTCGTGATGATCCTGGGCAATCTGGCGAACGGGTTGCTGGCCTGGGCGCTGGTCTGGGGCCATGGCGGTTTTCCGGCCATGGGCGCCGTCGGCTCGGCCTGGGCGACGACCATCGTGCGCTGGGCGATGGGGCTGAGCCTCGTCGCTTACGCCTGGTGGATGAGCGACCACGCCCGTTGGCAGGTCCGCGTTCCGGTGGCCGATTGGTGGTCGGGGGCCGGGCGGCAACGCCATCTGGGCTACGCCGCCGGTCTCAGCATCGGGGTGGAAAGCGGGGCCTTCGCCGCGCTCGGCCTGTTCGCCGGGATGGTGTCGCCGTTGGCGCTCGGCTCCTACACCGTTGGGCTGAACCTGATCGCGCTGCCCTTCATGGCGGCGGTCGGGTTGGGGTCGGCCACGGCGGTGCGGGTCGGCGTCGCCTATGGTCAGGGCGACAAGCGCGACATGGCGATGGCGGGCTGGACCGGGTTGGGCGTGACCAGCGCCATTCTGGCGGCGGTCGGCGTTCTCTATTACGCGCTGCCGGAGCAGATCGGCGCCATCTACACCACCGACCCGGAGTTGCTGGCCAGCGTCGCCCCGCTGATCGCCTTTGGCGCCTGGATTCTGGTGGCCGACGGCGGCCAGACGGTGATGTCGAACGCCCTGCGCGGGCGGCACGACGCCTGGATGCCGACGGCGCTGCATTTCATTTCCTACGCCGTGGTGATGATCCCGGTGTCGGCCCTGCTGGTCTTCGGGCTGGAGCGGGGGGCGCGTGGTCTTTTCGAGGGAATTCTCATCGCCAGTGTGGTATCGGTCAGCGTCCTTTCGCTGCGCTTCGCGCATCTCAGCCACCGCTGACCCGTCCGCGACGGGGCGGGCGGCGGCCCGCGTTGTGTGCATGTGCGAAAGATGCTATGTTTCTGGTGCAACCTTCGGCCCGCAGGGCCAGCGTGACCGCGTCGCGGCGGCACGCCGACCGAAGAATGAGTGTCCTGCTTGAGCAACGCGCCCCTTTCTCCCGCCTCCGACATCGCTCCGATCAACATCGAAGACGAGATGCGCAAATCGTATCTCGATTACGCGATGAGCGTGATTGTGAGCCGCGCTCTGCCCGACGTTCGCGACGGGCTGAAGCCGGTGCACCGGCGAATCCTCTACGCGATGAAAGAGGGCGGGTACGACTCGACCAAGCCCTATAAGAAATCCGCCCGCATCGTCGGCGACGTGATGGGTAAATACCACCCGCACGGCGACAGCGCGATTTACGACGCCATGGTCCGCATGGCGCAGGATTTCTCCATGCGCCTGCCGTTGATCGACGGGCAGGGCAATTTCGGCTCGATGGACGGCGATCCGGCGGCGGCGATGCGCTACACCGAGGCGCGTCTGGCCAAGTCGGCGGAGGCGCTGCTCGACGACATCGACAAGGACACCATTGATTTTCAGGCGAGCTACGACGATTCCGGGCGCGAGCCGACCGTCGTCCCGGCGCGCTTCCCCAACATCCTGGTCAATGGGGCCAGCGGCATCGCCGTCGGCATGGCGACCAACATCCCGCCCCACAATCTGGGCGAGGTGATCGACGCCTGTTGCGCCTACATCGACAACAACGACGTCACCGACGAAGAGTTGTTGGAGATCGTCCCCGGTCCCGATTTCCCGACCGGCGGGCTGATTTTGGGCCGCTCGGGCAGCCGGGCGGGTTTGAGCTTCGGGCGCGGCTCGGTCATCCTGCGCGCCAAGACCAACATTGAAGAGATCCGCAAGGACCGCTTCGCCATCGTCGCCACCGAGATTCCGTTCCAGGTCAACAAGTCCAAGCTGATGGAACGCATCGGCGAGGTGGTCAACGACAAGATCATCGAGGGCATTTCCGATCTGCGTGACGAATCCGACCGCGACGGCGTCCGCGTGGTGGTCGAGCTGAAGCGCGACGCGGTGCCGGAAGTCGTCCTGGCCCAACTGTTCCGCCACACCCAGCTTCAGACGTCCTTCGGCGTCAACATGCTGGCGCTGCGCGGCGGTCGCCCGGAACTGATGAATCTCCGGCAGATCGTCGAGGCCTTCGTCCAGTTCCGCGAGCAGGTCATCACCCGCCGCACCGAATTCCTGTTGGGCAAGGCGCGCGAGCGGGCGCACACCTTGGTCGGCTTGGCCGTCGCCGTCGCCAACCTCGACGCGATGATCCAGTTGATCCGCAGCGCCCCCGATCCGGTGTGGGCGCGCGAGGAGATCGCCGTCCGCGAATGGCCGGTGCACGACGTCGGCCCGCTGATCGAGTTGATCGACGAGCCGGGCCGGGGCGTCAGCCCGCAAGGCACCTACCGCATTTCCGACCAGCAGGCCCGCGCCATCCTGGATCTGCGTCTGCACCGCCTGACCGGGCTGGAGCGCGACAAGATCGGGGCGGAGTTGAAGGACGTCACCGACCAGATCGCCGATTTCCTGGAAACGCTGGCCAACCGCCCGAAGCTGCTTGGCATCCTGCGCGACGAACTCGTCGAGATGAAGGAACGCTTCGGCACGCCGCGCCGCACCGAAATCCAGGAGCTGGAGTTCGAGGCCGACATCGAAGACCTGATCCAGCGCGAGGAGATGGTCGTCACCGTCAGCCAGTCGGGCTATGTGAAGCGCGTTCCGCTCTCCACCTACCGGGCGCAGAAGCGCGGCGGCAAGGGCCGGTCGGGCATGTCGATGAAGGCGGAGGACGCGGTCAGCGACCTGTTCGTCGCCAACACCCACACGCCGCTGCTGCTCTTCTCGACTCGCGGCATGGTCTACAAGCTGAAGGTTTACCGTCTGCCGCTGGGCAACCCGCAGGCGCGCGGCAAGGCCTTCGTCAATCTGCTGCCGCTGATCGACGGCGAAACCATCACCACCGTGCTGCCCTTGCCCGAGGACGAGGCCGCGTGGTCGGATCTGCACGTCGTCTTCGCGACGTCGAAGGGCAACGTCCGCCGCAACCGCATGTCGGATTTCGCCAACATCCGCTCGAATGGCCTGATCGCCATGAAGCTGGAGGAGGAGGACGAGCGTCTGATCGCCGTCCGCACCTGCCAGGAAAGCGACGATGTGTTGTTGGCGACCAGCGGCGGCAAATGCATCCGCTTCCAGGTTGACGACGTCCGCGTCTTCGCCGGGCGCACTTCCACCGGCGTGCGCGGCATCAAGCTGGGCGACGGCGACGAGGTGGTCTCGATGTCGATGCTCCGCCATGTCGAAGCCTCGGCGGAAGAACGCGCCGTCTTCTTCAAGATGCGCCGCGACGAAGGCGTCGAGATGGAGGGCGAAGCCGCCCCTGAGGCCGACGAGGTCGCCGCCGATTCGGTGACGCTGACGCCGGAGCGCTACGAAGACCTCAAGCGGCTGGAGCAATACATCCTGACCGTGTCGGATCGCGGCTATGGCAAGCGCACCTCGTCGTACGAATACCGGGTGACGGGCCGTGGCGGCCAGGGCATCTGGAACATGGAGATGGGCGAGCGCAACGGCTCCATCGTCGCCACCTTCCCGGTCGAGGCCAGCCATCAGGTGATGATGGTGACGAATGGCGGGCAGGTGATCCGTATGCCGCTGCACGATGTGCGGGCGGCGGGCCGCAAGACGCTGGGCGTCACGCTGTTCCGCGTCGGCGCGGAGGAGCGGGTGGTGTCGGTCGCCTCGATCGCCGAGGACGAGGGTGAAAACGGCGATGTCGACGCTGTGGATGGCGTTGTGGACGTCGTCGATGGCGATGCGACGGGTGTTGGCCCGACGGACGGGCAGGGCGACAGCGCCGGGACTCCCGGTGACGCGTCCGAGTAACGGAAGGGCGAAGAAAGGTGCTTCCATGGTGACGAGCGTGTCCGAAACCAGCGCCAAGGGCCGGATCGGTGTCTATCCCGGCACCTTCGACCCGATCACCAACGGCCATCTGGACATCATCCAGCGCGCCTCGCGGCAGGTGGATCATCTCATCGTCGGCGTTGCCCGCAACGCCGGCAAAGGGCCGCTCTATTCCACCGACGAACGGGTGGCGATGGTGCGCGAGGATGTGGCCGGTCTGACCACCGCCGCCAGCATCGAGGTGCGCGCCTTCGACACGCTGTTGATGCATTTCGCCATCGAAATGAACGCTGGCGTCATCATCCGTGGCCTGCGCGCCGTCTCGGACTTTGAGTATGAGTTCCAGATGGCGGGCATGAACGCTCGGTTGAATCCGAAAGTCGAAACGATTTTCCTGATGTCGTCGGAACGCCACCAGTTCATCTCCTCGCGCTTCGTGAAAGAGATCGGGCGACTGGGCGGCGACATCCGCCATTTCGTCTCGCCGCGCGTGGCCGAACGTCTGGCCGAACGTTTCGCCTTGGAAGCGGTCAGCGAGGGCGGCAGCAAGCCGGTGCAAACGCTGTCGTAACGATTTTGGGTCGGCGTGGGGGAGGGCGGCATTTTCTTGCACGCCCCCCTCAAACCCACGCTTGACCTTCGCGACGCGTCTCCCTATGGTGCGCCCACCTTGAACGGGACGCGGCCTTTTCAGCGCCCCTCCTGTTCAGCAGAGTTTCGATCCGGTAGCTCAGTTGGTAGAGCACGTGACTTTTAATCATGTGGCCGTGGGTTCGAATCCCACCCGGATCACCATAATATCAAGGACTTAGCGGTCGTGTCGGTGGAGGTGTCAAACTCCCGTCAGACCGCATGTCAAACTCACCTTTCCCCGGGTGGGCCTTTTCCTTGCTTCAGCCGGTGAAGCGCGCCATTTGTTTTTGGAGGACGCGCCACTTCAAATTGGAGCAACGTGATTTCTCGCGGCAGCCTGTAGCGCGCCACATGGTTTGACGGTTTCACGCCGCTCACGGCCAGCCCACCGACAGATCGACGGTAGTCGGATCAGCCGCCATCGCCACCGCCTCCTCAATCACACCAGACGCCGCGCGGACGGCCTTTATCCGGTCCCACACGGCTTGGCCTTCGCGATATTCACTCCGCAGCGGCTCAGGCAGATCATCGCCACGCACCCCGTAAAGCAGCATCAGCTCGGCAGCGCGGGCGGTTAGATTTGCCTGCCGCCACAATGGCGCGATTTTCAGGATGCGCCGCTCGGCCTCAGCTTTGACCAGTGCGATCCGCTCGGCCACCATCACCGATCTCTCGGCGTCGGTGATGGGCCGCGCGCTCCAATGCGGGCTGGCCGTCGTCGCGCCGACCGTCCAGCCGTCGCGCTCGACGACGTGGCCCGGCGGCGGCTCGGGAGGCGGCCCCTCAACGACGTGCACATAGCCTGTTTCGGGGTAGCCGCGATCTGTCAGATCGGTCAGTTCGCCGGGCGACAGGTTGAGAGCTGCCAGCCAACCCGGCAAGACGACCGGAGTACCGGCTCGCGGTTCGCGGGTCGGTAGCGAGACTTCGAGATAGATAGCGTTCATCGTGCCTCACTTCAAACTGGGATAAACCGGAGGAGGCACAGATGCGCTCCGCCTTGGCCGCCACCCTCACCGCCACCGCCGCCACCGCCACCGTAGTTCTGCCCGCCGCCGCCCGAGCTTGGCCCGCCGCCTGCGGATCCACCGCCACCACTATAGGGGCCGGTGCTGGCGGTGGAGGCCATCAGGCCAGGCCCCGTCAAGCTGGCGGCGGACCCACCGCGCTCGCCTCCGCCGGACCACCGACCGCCTTGACCACCGTTGTTGTTGATTTGTCCGCCGGTCGCGACGCCACCGATCCCGCCGAATGGGTCGCCAGCGGCCTGCGACGACGAACCATTTTGACCGCCGGTCACGGTCACGCCGTCAATCGAGATGCTGCCGCGCGTATCGTAATAGTTCGTGGCGGTTGTGCCCGGGTCGATTGTGAGTATGAGCTTTTCGTTCGGTAGCACGCGGCGGCGCTTGTAGGCGCAGCCGCCGCCCCCGCCGCCGCTTAGAAAACCCCGACCGCCGGGAGAAATGACGATGATTTCCACCTCGCACGGGTAGAGCGGCGCGTATATTTCGGAGGAGGACAAGTAGATGCGCTCGACCGCGACGGGCTTCCAGCCACCGTTTTGCATGCTCGCCGCTGGCTGGCCGATAAGCTGCGGCGCGCGCGGTAGCCCCGTTAGAAAATCGCGGGTCATCAGCGGATCGCCACGGATGCGCGCAGGTCGATCCTGGCTGGCAGCGCCGACACGGCGGCCACCAGCGCCACGATCACCGCATTGCTCTGGCCCATCTCCCACCCGGCGTCGGGCTGCGAGGGGGCCGATGGATCCTGCGTACCACCAATGAGCGGCACCGGAGGCGTACCATCGGCATTGCCAGCCGAGGCAGGTATCGCACGGCGCGTGTGCTGGGACACTCGAAACAGCCGGGCGCCGGGCGGGAGCGCGGCATCGACCGTGAACGGCGTGCCGCTGACGCTCAGCGCCAGGGCTGAGACCGCCGTGACGATGGCGAGCAACCCCGTGTTGGCTTGGGTCGCCGAACCGATATTGCGGGCCAGGGGCGGCCCGAACAGCATGAGAGCGTTGCCCACCGTCCAGCCGTCCGAGATAAACGACCCGGCTGTGCGGGCGACGCCGCTGGTCGTGAGCGACATGACGCCCGCGTTGCTCTGGTCAGTCAGCCGCTCTCCATTGTAGATCAACAACGACTTTGCCGAGCCATCCGTGCTGGAGACGCTGCCATCAATCACCCGACCGCCGCCACGCAGGATGCACTGCCGCACCGCGCCTTCGCCGGGCAGAGCGGTCTCGCCAGTGATGGCGGCGACTATGGATGGCGGCAGGCAGTCAACAAAGATCTTTGCATTGGTGCCGTTTGCGGCGATCAAGTTCTCGGTGAACAGTGGAAATGCAGCGGGGGTATTCAGCAGATTTGACATGCAGCCTCACACTTACAGTTTGACGCCGACCGCGCCAAGCGCGGCCAGCCGGTTGAGTTGGTCGATGCGGTAGGTGAGACCGGCGGGCAGCGCAGCCTGGACGTCAGCGACGGAGGCCGCGCCGATCTCCGCCCGCGCGCCTACCGCATCGACCGCCGCGACCAGTCGCGCGCCCGTCTCCGAGACAGGCACGTTCGCGGCAAGCGCGCCCGCGACGCTGGCCTGGATGATGGCCATCTGAGCGATGGCGGTGGCGGCTGCCGCATCGACCGCCTGCGCGGTGTCGCCGACGTGTTGGGCGGCGACGCCCACGGCCTCCAGCGCCGCCGGAAAATTGACCTCGTGACCGGCCTGCGACCCGTCCACGGCCTCATCAAAGCCGCCCGGATTTGCGGCGCTGACCGGCTCGCTGTTCCAGTAGCGCGCGGCCAGTTTGGCCACCGCGTCGGTCCATGTGATCGTCATCCCACCATCTCCTCAATTTTGAGCGACGCCCGCCACATGCTCGGTTGCACCTGCCGCCGGGCGACCGCCTCGCGCAGAAACCCCACGAACGCCTCGCGCCACAGGTGCCGCGTCTTTGTCGGCTCCGGGATCACCGCGACCGGCCCGACCAGATCAAGCCGCGCCGACAAATCCTGAAACTGGGCCGCTTCGTCTTCGGTCAGATCTTCAAAGGCGAGCGTCTGAACGCGCATGGGCCGACGGTAGGCGACGATCCGGCCACCGCCCGGCGTTCGATCCAGCTTGGACTGGATTTCCGGCACGATTTCGCGGCCCCAATCGAAGCCCCATTCCGGGACCGTGGCCTCGGCGAGAAACAGGTGGCCAAGGTCGAACGGCGCGCCTTTGTTGTCGATCTCGACCCGCGTCACCAGCGGGCGGCAGCGCGTCGGCAGGTCGAGCACCGGGATCGCGTAGCCCGCCAGATCGCGCGCCGTCGGTCGGCCAGACCACAGGTTGCGGGCCGTCCAACGCAGGCCGCTCGTCCGCCAGCTCCGGCCCAAAATCCGCCGCCATTCCGGCGTTGGCGCGCCGGGCGCCAGAACCGTGCAGGCGTCGTTTGCGGCGTAGGTGATCCGCACCTCGGCGTCGCGGCGTAGAGTGGTGCCGGACACCATCAGCGCCGTCACCGGGTCGCGCGCGGGCGTCACGATGTCCAGCGTGGCGACGCCGCTGGCGGTCCAGCGCGCCACGTCCTCGATGACCGTCGGCAGCAGGACGTCGTCCAGGTGGATCCAGCCATCGCCGCGCAGATAGCCTTCCAGCGCCAGATTGCGGTCCAGGATGCGACAGAGCGCGCTACGATCCACGCTCATCCGAACAGCTCCAATTCGATCAGGTGTTCCGCTGGCGCGGCGGGGCGCTTGCCCCAGACCACCCAAGAGCCGGTCAGACCTTCCAGCGGATAGGACAGCGCGACCTCTTGGCCGTGGGCCAGCGCCAGCACCGCGTCGGTCATTTCGACGGCGACCCGCAGCAATTGGCGGGGCGAGCCATCGGGGCGCGGCCCAAACAGCGTCAGCAGTTGGGCGGCCAACGCCGCCGCGTCGGCCTCAGCCCGAAGCGCGGTGTCGATGGTGATCTCACGCGCTTGGTCGCCCCAGATCGCCTTGACCGCCGAGGCCAAAGCCACGGCGGAGCGCCACTCTTCGGCCAAGCGCGCTTCCGTTGCCGTGCCAACCAGCGCGCCCGCCAGATCGCTACGCGCATACGTCTTGTAGATGCGACCCCACCGAACGGTGACTTTCCAAACGGGCCGGGCGATGGTGGCGTCGGCCACCGAAATCTCTTTGATCTTCCGTTCAGACAGCGCCAAAACGGGCGCGCCAACCGGAGCGGCGAGCGCGCCGACCTGCCACAGACCAGCGGCATCGGGCAACACCCAGACCGCCGCCGACGCGGCCACCACGTCCCACGCCTCGCGGTAGGTGTTGGGCTGACCCAACCACACCCCGACCTTGGCCGTCGTATTCCAAGCCGCGAGGCTGGCCCCGATCCGCGCGCCATGGCCGCGCCGGGTCAGCAGCCAGCGCAAGATTGACGGCGCGGTGTCGCCCGCCGCTGCCGCGCCGCGCAGACCGAACGTCGGCAGCGCCCCCAGCGTCCCGCCGATGCGCACATAGCCGCGCGTCAAATCCGTGGCGTATTGCGTTGACGAGGGGGTTGCGGCGTCAAAAACCGTGCCCGTGCTGTCCGCCGACAGCGTCAACCCAGCCGCGCCGCCCCGATCCCAAATCGTCGTGACGGCGGCAAGGGTGCCCGCGCCCACCCCATCGTGCAGTTGCGCGACCCGCGCCACCTGATTGACCCACACGCCCTGAACTTGCGCGTCGGTCAGATCGCCCAGCGCCAGCGGTTTGGTTTGCCCTTTGATGCCGCCCGGCTCGCCTTCATAGCCCGTCGCGCCGCTGTTCGATCCGCCATAGGTCGCCTCCTGGATCATGTCCTCCAAATCGGCGCGCGCATCGAGCATCGGCGCGGTCAGCCGCCCGGCTTGCTCGCCGCCAATGTCCCAGCGCAGGTCGCGCGCGCCGCAGGTCGCGACCGGCGTCCAATCGGCCAAAGGTCGGCCCGACCGCCCACGCCACAGTCGCACCGCCACAGGCCGACAGTCGCGCAAATAGGACAGCGATCCGTCGCCGTTGGAGACGGTCAGGTTGCCGACGCCAATCGACCCGCCCAAGCGCGACGGATCGCCCAGCGCGCGGGTCTGATAGGACGGCACCTCAACCATCCGGTTGGCGTACTTTTGATTGGGTCGGTCTGGACATGACGACGGCATAGGACGCACCGCGCCGTGGGACAAATACAGCGTCTCGGCCACCCCGGACGGTCGCCGGTAATCCAGCTCCGCGATCCAGGCGATTTCATCGGTCACGCCGCCCTCCGTTCCAGGACCGTGACGAGGTCGCGATTGATCCGGCGGCTTTCGGTCAACTCCCGCAGGATCGCGGCGTTTTGGCCGATCATCGTGTCGAGCCGCGCGGCGATCAGCCCGCCGATTTCCAGCACCGCGCCCGACGTGCCTCCGACGGCCATCACCACCGGCGTCATATCAACCGGCGCGGCGCTGCCGCCGGACGAAACCACCGCGTGGATGCCCAGCCGCCCGCCGATGTTGGCCAGCGGCATGATGGCCTCCGGCCCCGCCTCGCCGAGTTCACGGAATTTGGTCGGGCGCTGGTAGACGCCCTGGCCCAGCGCCGCCGCGCCGGTCGCATAGCGCTCGGCGCTCCAATTGCCGTCCGCGTGCTGGACCAGTTTCCAATTGCCGGGCGCGCTGGTCGCGAAGCTCCCGGCGGCGCTGGTGGTCGTCGCCCCCGCCCCGCCGCCGGTCGAGCCGTTGGCCAGCCGCGCGTCGATGCTCGCCAGATAGTCGCGTTGAGCTTCAGCCACCGACAGCGCGCGGCTGGCCGCATCCACCTGCTCGCCCGCGCGACCGGCCAGCGTCGCCTGCATCGCCAGCACGCGGTCCTGTCGCGCCTGATATTCGGGCTGGTCGGCGTAATAGGCGCGGGATTGCTCCAAGTAAGGCCGCCAGAGCGAATTGAAATCGCTGGCCGCTTTGTCGCGGTCGTTGTCGTTGGATGCCGTAAAGATGCGGCTGTAAGCCGACGACATTTCGCTTTCGGCCAGATCAAGGCGGGCTTTAGCGCCAAGCGTGGACAAGTTGGCGTCAAGCCGCAGCGATGTGACAGCGGCGAGCGCCTGCTCGCGGATGCGGGACCAGCCGTCAGAAATCGACCGCTGCGCGCTGATCTGGGCGTCGTTGGCGGTGGCTTGCGCGTCGTTGGCGGCCTTGGCCGCAGCGGCTCGCTCGTCAGCCGCAGTCTTGGCCGCCGCGTCCTGTTCGGCCAGCAATTGCCGCTGGCGGTCCCAACCGTTGGTCAGCAGACCGACGCCCGCCTGATACTCGGCCAGAGTGATCGTCCCGGCCCGGTAGGCCGCGACCAAATCGCTGTGCGACGCCCGCAAGCTGTCCACAGAGGCCGCCCCAGCGGTCAGCGCCGCCGACAGCGCCCCCCAGCTCGCCGCAAATCCACCCACCCGCGCCGGGTCCAGCCCGGCCAGACGCAGGGCGTCGTCGGGGTTGGCCTGCCAGGACGGGTTGATGGCCGTCTCAATGGCCGACCGCCCGGACAGCAGCGCCTTGGCCGTCTCGGCGGAGCTGGTCCAACTGGACGCGATGGCCGTAACGACCTGTTGATACTGGTCGCCCAGCACCAGGCCCGCGCGAAGCGCCGCGCCCAGCGCCGCCTGCGCCGTCGTCACTTGCCCAGTCGCCGCCGCGCCCTGCCGGGCCGATGCGTCCAACGCCTCCAACGCCACCCGCAACGGCGTCAAGCTGGCCGGGTCCAACGACAGGTTTTTCAGCGCGTCAGTCACCGACAGCCGGGCCGACGGGTCCAGCGCGCCGCGCAGGCTCAGCCCGCCGACGCGCTCCACCTCGGCGATCTGGGCGTCGGCGGCGGCCTTCTGCGCGCCGACATAGGCCGTGAGCTTGGCCGCGACTTCATCGGCGGACAGCCCCAGCGACAGCAGCGCCGGTCGGAACGCCTCGAAATTGATCTCGGCCTGTTTGGTGACGGCGGCCAGGCCACGCAAAGGCTCCACCGCCGGGCCAAGCCCCATCATCGCGTTCAGCGCCGACGTCAACGCGGGCTTCAGCTCGCTGTCGGTCGCCAGCCCCAACCCCGCCGCCTTGTCGCGCCAATCCAGGATGTTGGTCTTGATCTGCTCGCCCAGCGCCTTGCTGCTGTCGGTCCAACTCTTGATGTCGTTGTCCAGCGGGTTGAGCGCCCCGCGCATCTGATCGAAAGTCGAGCGGAAGGCGCTGGCGAAGTTGACGTCTTCCAACAATTTATCAGGGCTGGTCGCCTTGCTGTTTCTCAACGCGGTGACGACGTCGGCGTTGACGCCGGTCAAGGTGCCGTCGGCTTGGAAAACGCCGATCAACCGCTTGCCGAAATCGGTGACGGCCTCTTCGGCAGAGCCAAACTCCTTGCGGACGTTGCTGACCAGCGAGATCCACTTGTTGCCCTGCTCAAAAAACTCAATGCCGCCAACGGCGCCGCTGACCGACTTGGGCAGCGACGTCCCGGCGGCGGTGACGATGCCGTTGACCAGGGCGGCGGCGGCGGTCGCGGCGCTGCTGCTCTTGGTCACGTCGCCGCCGTTGTCAGCCGCCGCGTCGCCCAACCCGGCGACGCCCGCCGTAAACTTGACGTTCGCGGCGGAGTTGGGGCCTACGCTCTTCTTGGCGGTGCCAAGCAGCCCCATGATGCCGCCGACGATGGCCCCGACGGCAAGGCCGACCGGACCGCCCAGCGCGCCGAAACCCAAAGCCGACGCGAGATAGGCGGAGCCAGCCCCCAGCGCCGCGCCGGACAACCCGCCGATGGCTTTGCTGTTGGTCGCCGTCCCGATCAGCCCCCCCAACGCCCCGCCGAACGCGCCCGCGCTCGCCGCGCCGAAATAGCCCGACAACCCGCCCGTGATGCCCGTCGGCGTCGCGAGGCTGGTCGCCCCGCCGCCGGTCAACAGGCCGTTGCTGGCAACCATCGGCGCGCCGTAGCTTGCCGAACCGACGCCCAACGTCGAATAGCCCCAGGCGTCCAGCCCGTTCATCAGGCCGCCGGGCGCCAGCTTGTCCAGCGCCCAGCCGCCCGCCTTCGACAGCGCCGTGTTGGTCAGCGTGTTCGTCAGACCGCCGCCCGTCGCCGTCTGCCCGCCGCCGACGCTGGCCGGCGCCTGGATGCCGAAAAGCTGCGGGACCGCGCCGACCACCTGTTGGACGATGGGCATGATGAACTGCGTGCTGGCGATCTCAATCGCCATCCGCTTCAGAAGGTTCCGCCACCAATCCAGGATCGACCCGCCCTTGTCGAACATCTTGGCGGCCAGATCGTCGGCGATGCTCTTGGATGTCTGCTTCACCTCCTTCTGGAAATCGATCAAGGCGCGGGTGTCGGCGATCTGCTCTTGCCACGCCAACCACTGCCGCGCGCCCTCTTCGCCCAATTCGGCGACCTTGCGCGCGGCCTCTTGCTGGTTGCGCATGGTTTCGAGCGCGCGTGACCGCACGCCCTCGGCCTCGCCCATCAACGCCAACTCGCGCTGAGCGAGCGCCAGATTGTCGTTGGCCGCGCGGCGCTCTTGCTCAAGCTTGTTGTTGTCGTTGGCCGCGCGGTTGGCGCGATAGGCGTCCAGCGCGTCGTTCAGCGCCTTTTGCGCCGCCGTTCCGGCCACCGTCGCGTCGGTGCCAAGCTTGCGGATCAGGCCGAGCTTGTATTCGTTCTCCTGCGCCACCCGCACCGCTTCGCCGCCCGCCGCCATGGCGGTGGTCAGGGCGTTGGTGTTGGCAGTTTCCAACACCAACCCGCGCACCGTCTCGTTGCGGATTGTCAGAATGGCGGCGGCTTCTTCACGTTGGTTCGCGGCGGTTTGGGCGGCGACGTTGCCGTTGCCCTTGGCTGCTTCTTCGGCGAGCTTGTTCGCGTAGGCGGCTTGACGCGCCGCTGCTTCGCCCAGACCAGCGGCCTGCGCCAAGCGCATCTGCCCATCGGCGGCCCGCAAAAAGCCCTTTCCGGCCTCACCCGCCGCCGCGCCCGCCGCCGTAACGGAAACGTCGAAATCTTGCTGCGCCAGCCCCGCCGCCACCGCCGTTTCAACGCCCTTCGCCTCCATCTCCGTGATGGCTTTTTCGCGGGTGAGCTTGGCGGCGAGCACGTCATTGCCCGCCGCCTGCGCGCGGGCGATCTTCTCCTCAAGAGGGATGAGCTTCGCACGGGCGTTCGCCTGCGCTTGCGCGCGCTGGGTTTCCAGCTCCTTCGCCTTGTCCAACAGCGTCAGATATTCCGGGCTGACCGTGGTCAGCGGCTGCTGTCCGGCCTTGGCGCGCTCCTGGTTGATCTGTTGCAGGGTGGTCAACGCCGCCCGCGCCGCGCCGTCCGGCACTTGCATTTGGGCGATCTGCCGGTTCAGGTCGGCGACCGCCGAGGCGACCGGATCAATCTTCTGCCTCATCGTGTCGAGCACAAGGTTGATCTGAGCGGCGCTTGCCCCCCAACTGCGCAAGAAGCCTGGACCGGCGGCAAGCGCCCGGTTCAGAACCTGCGTCGATTTCTCGACGTCGGCCTGCTCGTTGGACATCAGACGACCGGACTGGATCGTCAGGCCGAGCGACTTCATGACGTCGCTGGTCGCCTTGTCCAACGCGGAAAAGGCTCCGGTGCCGCGCGCCAGCTTGCTGGCCAGTTCCAGACCAACGGCGTCGCCGGTCTTTTGGCTGACGGACATCATGCCATCAAGCGCCGCCGCCGCCGCCTCGGCGGTCTTTTTCGTTATCGTCGCAATTTCCGAAGCTTGCAGCATGGCGGCGGAGGCGGCTGCGCCACCGAGACCACGCGCGCTAGGCCGCCGCTCCATTGCGGCGGCTGCGGCAACCGCCGCCTGAGCTTTCGCATTCTCAGCCTGAGCGCTTGCCACATCGCCTCGTTGCTTTTCAAGAAGGGCGGCTGATTGATTACGGGTTGCGCCTGCAAGGTCATCAATACGCTTCCGCCCCTCAGCCAAGGTTCTGTTGTAGACGTCTTGGGCTTGGTCAGCGGCGGTGGTGCGGGTCGAAAGATAATAGACGGCCCCAGACGCGGCGAGAAAAGCAGCCCCCCAAGGTCCGCCCAACATCCCCACCAACGCCGTACCGGCGCTCTTCACTCCACCCCATGCCGCGCTCAACAGGGACGCCCGTTGGGCGAGCGCGCCGGACGCCGCCGCCGCGCCCTCGGCGGCGATGGTGAGGTGAGTGTTGGCGGCGGCCACAGCGCCGCCAGCGACGGCGGCCTCGGCCTGAACCGCGCGCAACCGCGTCAACGAGGCGACCTTTTGCGCGTCAGCGGCAATCGACGCCTCGCGCGCCGCCGTTGCGGCGGCTTGAGCCTCCCGTTCCGCCGCGAGCGCCTTGTTGGCCACATAGACGTTGGTGGTCAACGACGTCTTGGCGCGCGCCTGCGTCAGCGCCACCTCCGCCGCCGTCACGCCAGCGGCGGCGCTGGACGCGGCGGCGGCCTTCGCGGCGAATTCCGCCTCGGCCCCGGCCAGCGTGGCGGCGGTGGCCGCCTGCGCCCGTTGGGCGGTAATCAGCGATTGGGCGGCGGCAAGCTTCTCCGCGTTCGCCGCTTCCACTGTCGCGACGGCTTTGGCGTAGAGCGCCACCCGTTGATCGTCGATGGCGGTGGTCAACGCCTGGATGCCGGTCGGGACAACCCGCGCCGCGCCGATGGCGGCCAGCCCCAGCGCCATCTGTCCAGCGACGCCCGCAGCGCCGTCAAGGTTCTTTCCCAGCGCCTGGATGACCTGCGCCAAGGTGGCGGTGACGCCCAGCGCGTTGTTGCTCTCGCCAACCAACTTGGTCATGGCGTTTTGAAGCGTCGTCATCGCCTGCGCCATGGTGGGCGCCGCCGTCCCAAACTCGCTCTCAATCCGTGGGATTTGCGACAGGAAGGCGTCGAAGAACTCTTTGCTCGACACCTTGCCGTCGTTAATCATTTCCTTCAGACGGGCCACAGACCCGCCCGTGGCGGTCAGACCGGCGGCCACCGCTTGGGCGATGCGCGGCGCGCCATCCAACACCGAATTGAACTCTTCGGCATGGACCGTTCCCGACCCCAACGCCTGCCCCAACTGCTGAAGCGCGCCCGCCGCCGCTTCGGCGCTCGCCCCGCCCAAGGCCACCGCTTGGGCGGCGCCGCCGGAAAAGCGGGTCAGTTGCTCCTGGCTTGCGCCGAGTTCGCGGGCTGACTGGGACGCGCGGCTGTAGACGTCGACCACCGAGGTCATGCCAACCCCGGCCTTCTGAGCCGCTTGGAAAAGCTGCTCCTGCACCGCCTTCATCTGGCTGGTGTCTTGGGCGGCCAGACGCAGGCGGTTGCCGATCTGCGTCCAGGTGTCGGCGTATTCGAGCAGCTTGCCCGCCGCCAAGCTGGCTGCGAACAGGACCGCCGCACGCGCCCCGGTGGCCATGCTGGCGGCGACGCCCTCATGGCTTTGCCGGAGCGCTTGGGCGGCGTTGGCCGAGCGTTGCGCCTCCGCCGCCCACAGGCTGCTTCCGCCCGCCGACGCCTTGGCGCGCGCGCCGAATTGATCCAGCGCCGCGCTGGACGGCGCGAGGTCGGACGGGACGCTGCTGTCGGCGCGGACCTTGATGGCGAGCTGAAGCGTCACGACCGCTTGCCCCTCTTCTTGCCAGCCTTGCCCGGTTGGGCGCGCTCCCGACGCGCGTCTTCGCGGGCCGCCATCGCCAGTTCGTCCAGCGCGGCATGTTCCATGACGCGAAGATCGGTGAACAGCGCGGGGTTCAAGGTCATTTTCGACAGCCTCGCCGTGATCTCGACGGCCTCATAGCGCAAGCCGGTGCGGCTTGCCCCGACGAGGCCCAACCCGACCCAATGCCATTGGGTTTCCAGGGCGCAAAACAACCGAACGGCGCGCCAGCAATCCGGGCGGACGAGAAAGTTTGACGTTTCCCCGTCCTGGCCCGCGCCCGCCGCCGCCTTGTTCCAGCGCGCCACCAACTCCGGTGGAGCGCCGAAGGCGGCAAGATCGCTTGCCACCTTCGCCGCGCCGACGGACGGCGGGGCCGTCGCCGGTTTGCCGCCGCGCGCCCACCAGCGCGCGGCGGCCATCAGTTTTTTTTGCGTTGCGCCGTGCCGGAGACTTCCTGGTAATAGGCTTGGATGATCGGCAGCCGCGCCCATTCCATCGCGTGGGCGGCGCGCAAATTCTCTTCGCAGAACTCCAGCGGCCCCCCCTCGCCATCCTCGACCCGTTTCCAGTCGATCACATGCTCCTCAAACCACTCCCAATCGGTGACTTGATTGTCGTCCTGCTTGGTGTCGATCAGCTTGAAATGGATGTCGAAATCGAATTTGACGCGGGCGGCGCCGGGCTTTGTGGCGGGGGCGTAGCCGGTGACGGTGGCCCAGAAGGTGGTGGGATCGGCCTTTTTCGAGACGATGAACATGGTGAAAACCCCGTTTTAAGAAGGATCAAAGGATGGAGAAGACGACTTCGTCGTTGCCCAGCGTCGGTTGCAGCCCGGCCTTGATCTGAAGCGTTTTGATGTTTTCGTCGTCGGCCAGATCGACTTCCTGCAACTGCGCCGTCGCCTCGACGTCGATCCGGTTGCCCGCGACCGTGCCGTGACGCACCCACAGCGGAACCGTCGCGCTGCTGTCCACCAGCGCGTAATAATCCTTCTCGGCCAACGGCGGCGCGTCGATGGTCAGGCTGGCGGTGGCGTCGCGGCCCGACACGCGGATGCCCCGCCTGTTCACCACCTGGCGCAAACCGACCTTGTTGCCGAGCTGGATCGTCAATTCCGACAGGGCTGGGGCGTAGCCGTCCAGGCGGAAGACCGGCACCGTCTCCGGCGCGCTTTCATCGGGATCCTTGAAGCCGGAATAATCGCAGTCGGTGGGCAGACCGCTTGCCGTGATCGGCACGAACAGGCCCCACGACTGCACGTTCCAAATCGGGAAGCCCTTTTTGCTGATTTTCAGGCCGATTTCAGCGTGACAGCCCAAACCGACATGCAGCGTGCCGTCCAGGTTGGCGTAGGTGGTGCAGCTTTCCACGCCGCCGCTGACCGGGGTGTACAGCACGCGCTCCGGCGTCAGGGCGATGGTCAGTGCGTCGCCGAGCGCGAAATTGACGGAAATGGCGCTCGGCGTGATGACCGCGCCGCCGGGAAGCGTGAACGGGGACGCGGTGGTCATCACCACGCCGGTGACGCTGTAGGCGGCGTCGCCGGGCGTCTGCGGCGCGGACACGGTGAAGGCGGCCACGCCGCTGCCGCCCGCCGTCGTGCAGGTCAGGGTGACGGCGCGCTTGTACGCCCCGTCGAATTTCGTCGTTTTGGCATAGGTGAAGCGCCCCAACGCCCCGTTGGCCGGAACCGCCGTGGCGGCGATGGTCGCCAAGCCAACCACCGCCGTTTGCGCCAACGCGCCCATGCGCAGGATCGGCGCGTAGGCCGGAGCGACGCCCGGTGTCCCGGAACCCGCCGCTTCGATTTCATAGTCGAAGGTGACGTGCCTGCCGGTGCGCAGCTTGGGGCGCGCGCCCCAGAAATTGCGGTAGAATTTCCGTTCGATCTGTTCCGCCGCCATCGGCTTGATGCGGACATTTTGGGCCAGGATGGCGTTGGCCGTGGAGCTTGGGCCAGCGTCTTCGCCATACGCCGTTTCCGCCTTCACCATCAAAGCCAGCTTGTCGTAATACTGCTCGTCAGCCATGGCTCAAGGCTCCTGCGGACGGCGACGGCGCGCGGGTTCCGGCGTCGAGGCGATGGTTGGTTCGGCGGTGGTCGCGCCGTCGTTGGCCGTTTCGGCGGTGCTGTCCGGGGCGGCGGTGGGGGCGGAGGCGTCAACGACCTGATTGGTCGCCTCGTCCAGCGCGTAGCAGCCGCCGCGCCCCGGCGTAGGGTTGTCCTTCATCCAATCCTCCTGATGCTCTCGGTCGCGCGGAAGCGGTCCATCCACCAGAGCGCGCCGAACCTGTCCAAATCGACGGTTTCACCGCCAAGAAACAACGCCGGGCCGTCCGCGCCCTCGGGCGTCCACCCCACCAGCGCCGCCCGGATTTCGCCCCGCGCACGATCCAGCGCGTCCCCCGCGTCCACCCCGCGCGGATCGGACAGATCGGTGACGCACAACACCACGCCGAAGGTGACGGCGTTGCGTTGGGCCACGCCGTTGGCCAGCCGGTTGTCGCTGGCTGTCTCCGACACCGGCACCACATAGGCGGCGGGCTGGACGTTGGTGGGCGGGTTCTGTTTCAGCGCCGCCAACTGGGCGAGGCCCTCGACCAGCCGCAAGGACGGGGCTTGCGCCTTCAGGCGGGCGACGACGGACGCGCGGCGGATCACGCCACACCCCCGGCGATGGCGCGCGCAAGGTGGCGTTCGATCAACCGGGCGATCCGCCCCTCGTCTGCGCCGTCAATCCCCAGAAACGGGCGGGCCGGGTAGACCGCCTTGTGACCGGCGACGGCGTGCTCTTCCGCGAAGTTGGCGCGGCTCTTCTTCACGAACCGCCAGTCTTGGAAGCGATTCATGGCTCCTTTGACCGTGCGATAGGTGACGACGGTGCGCGCCGGACGGTCGATGGCGCCGCCAAATTGATGAAGCGCGGCGTATTCCTTGTTGGTGCCCACCTCGGCCTCCATCGCCGAGGAACGCGACGTGATGGACGCCTCCAATTGGCCGCTGTCCACCAGGGTCTTGCCGCCCGTCTTTTTGGCGCGCGCCGAGGGCGGCCAAGCGACGCCGCCCGGTCCGCTTCCCGTGTCAAAGCGGCGACGGGTGGTTTCCTCCATGTCTCCGGCGGTTTCCGCCATGACCGGACCAAGGTCGGCCCCGGCGGCGATCAGGCGCGCGAACAGCGCGTTCAGGCCGCTGTCCTCGACGGTGAGGGTGATGCGGGCGCCGGTCATCACAACCCCCGCAAACGGTCGCGGCTGAACACGCGCTCGGCTCCGGCCACGCGCGCGCCGCCGGGCGACGCGCTGGACGGCGGGGCGGAGCCGACAAGACCGACCGCGCCGGGCAGGTCGGCCTGCCCCTCGGACACCCGCCGCAAATACGCGATGGCGTCGGTGTAAGCCAGCCGGGCCGGGGTCTTTTCATCAACCCCGTCCTGGTGCAGCCGATACCACGCGATTTCCGTCGCCAACGCCCGCAGCCGGGGCGACGGGGGATCGACCGGGACCGGGCAGCGCTTGGCCAGCCAGCCGTCGATCTCCGCGTCGGCGTCGGCCAAGGCGCGCGCGATCACCGCCTCGTCGGCGACGCCGTCGCGGTTCCGGTCGGCGTGTTGCAGCAGCAGCGGCTCGCCGTAGCGGTCGATCAGATCGGACAGGCTCGCATAGGGCATGTCAGGTTCCCTTCGCCTTGCGGACCGGGGCGCGGGCCGGGGCGTCCTCAACCGCCGGGGCGGGCGCGGGTTCATCGACGCTTGGCGGGGCGGCTTCGTCGGGTTGGTCTGCCCCACCGTCCGCCCCATCCTCGGGCGCGCCGGTGGGCGGCGGGTTGGGCGCGTGCGCTTCCCAGCCGGTCAAGACGCCGCCATCCGGGAAAAGGACGTCCGCCATCACCGTGGCGATCTCCGACCCCGTGAGCGCGCCCATCGCCAGCTCGCCAACCACTTCAACCACCAAAGCGGGGTCGTCGAGCAGGACATCGACCTGTTCGGGGCTGAAGGCGCCGGGCGGATGCAACGTCGGGGTTGGCGGGTGCCGGACGCCGCAACGGCAATGGCCGCGCGGCGACCGCGCCCGGATGCGGATGGCCGGGGTCATGGCAGCCACTCCGACAACACGACCGTGACCAACCCTTTCCAGGGGTTGACGACGTCGCCGTCAAGCTTCTCGCTGTTGGCGATCAGGTTGGCGGCCTTGATGTTGGACGCCCCAACCACAAGCTTGGTCGGCTTGATGCCGAGCGGACGCTCATAGTCCGCCTTCAGCGACGACATGTTGACGTAGCCGGTCTCGAAGCTGGTCAGGGTCAGCGGTTGCTTGGAGCCGTAGGCAAGCTGAGGAAAGCTGAACCCAACGTTGGAACGGCCATCCACGCCGTAGATGTATTGCTTCTTGAAGAAGACGTTGGCGTCGTCGGGATTGTCGAGCGCCACAAAGTTGAACGTCTGACGTTCCTGATAGATCACCGGCTTGATGACCCGGCGGTCGTCGATCAAGAACCACGGCGCGCCGTTGCCGCCGCCGCTGTTGCTGTAGAAGGTTTCCTTGCCCGCCGCGTCGAGAACCGGATGATCGGTGTCGAAGAAGGGCTGGCCATCGTAACAGGCGGCGTCCCAGCCCCGCGTCAGAAGCCCCCAGGCCAGCTCGTCGGGGTGCGTGGCGGTCGAACGACCGAACTCCTGGACAATCGGCTTGTAGACGCCAAGCAGGTCGTCGGCGATGTCGTTCCGGTCGAGCGAAATCGTGCCTTCAAAATCCTTGTTGCGGATCGTGTAATCCGACGCCGCGATGCTGTTGACCACCCGGTCGCCGATCCATTCGCGGATGCGCGGGAATTTGCCGAGCCAGCCATACTGGTTTTCCCGCGTCGCGCTGGGGACCGACATGGCGATGGCGGGCCATGTTGGGACAACCGCCGTAAAAGCGCCCTGGAAGTCGGTGCGAAACCCGACATAGATCATGCGGAGATTGCCGCGATTGATTTCCATGCTGTCTCTCCGGTCAAACGATGTCGATCAGCGCGGACGCGCCGACGTTGGCCGAATTGGCGCCGCCCACCGTCAGGGCGATGACGTCGCCCACAGACACGGCGTTGGCGGCGGTGGGCAGGGCGGCGTCAACGTCACCGGCGGCGGACCCGGCCTGCGTGATCGTGAGGACGCCGCCCGTCACGGCGACGCCGCCGATGGACGCCGTCACCGTGGCGTCGCCGGTGGCGAGCGCGCCCGCCAGAACCGAGCGGATCGCCACGATGGTTCCGGCGACCGGGGCCACGATCCGATAGACGCCCGCGCCGGTGAGGCTGGCGATGACCAGCGGGAGGACATAGCGCTGCGGGCGCGGAACCGCCGGGCCGCTGCGCACCCACACCCCATCGCCATCCACATCGACCACCACACCGGCGGGGCTGCGGCTGGCCGACGGCGTCCGTCCGACCGTTTGGTTGTCCACGATCCAGGCGTGCCGACCGAGATCCGCCAAGGTCACGGCGTCGCCGCTGGACGCGTTGTTCCAGCGGAAAATGCCGGGACACACGTCGATCCGTTCATCGCCAGCGGCTCCGGCGCTGTTGTCGATGGTCTGCTCCGCCCGGCCCAGCGCCGTCAGCCCGGCGATGGCCGTGCCGTTCACGGCGTAGCCGGAGGCGTTGGCGCAGACCAGCGCGCCCGCCTGGATTTTGGTCGCGGCGGCGAGCGCGACCGACAGGAGCGCGCCCGAACGCGCCAACGTCCCGCGCGGGGCGGTCAAGGCCGTCATGACGCCCACCCCATCTCTTCCATGACCTTGGCCGCCTTGGCCGGGTCCACGCCCATCATGGCCAGGACGGATTTCTGCCCGTCATCCAGCGCGCCCGTCACGGAACCGCCGGACGGCTGGCCGGAAACGCCGCCCCCCGCCGTCTTGCCCGGTGGCACCACCACCGGCAAAGCCGCCGCGAAGGCGGTCCAGCCCGACGGGTCGGCGCGGTACACCTTGAGGAAATGCTCACGGGTGGCGGGCGCGACCTTACCCTCCGTCACCGCCTTATCGACGGCGGCGGTCGCTTCCCGCTCCAGCGTCTGGCCTTGCAACTCGGCCAGGGTGGCGGCGGCGGCGGTGTAGGTCGCCATCGGCACCCACGCCTTGGGGTCGGGATCGGCGGAGACGGCGGCGGCGATGGCCGTGGGTTCGGCGCCGACGGACAGCCCGGCGGCGGTGGCGATGCGGTCGAAATCGGCGCGGGCGGCGGCGGAAGCGGCGGTCAGGGCGTGAACACGGCTGATCGCCGCGTTCACGTCCGTCCCGACCGGCATTCCCAGCGCGGCGCACAGCGCCGCAAGGGTGGGGTCCATCACAGGCTCCTGGTGTGGGGTTGCGGCAGCAAGGGCGGGAAGGTTGAAATTCGGGTGGTTCGTCAGGCCCGCGCGAAGAATGCGGACCACTGTGCCGTCGGCGGCGTGATTGAAGGTCGGGCTGACGTAGCGGTATTCTCCGCGCTTCATCTTGACGGCGGCGGCCTTCGTCCATTCGACCCGCGCGTAAATCCCGTCGGCGCGCACATCGAGATCCTTGATCCACCCGGCGGCGGGGGCGTTGCCAAGCCCACGGCTGGCGGACAAATCGAAGGCGTGGTCGTAGTCGATCAACGGATCGGTCGGCCCAGCGTAGGCCTTGGACGCCGCGACGATGGCGGCGGCCTGCGTTTGGTTTCCGAAATTGTAAGGCCCCCGGCCATCCCGGCCACACACCACGCCAAGCGGCGCCAGCTTGATCCAACCCGACGTCGCCGACGCGAGTTCGGGCAGGCTCGACACCAGGACGGAAAAGGCGACGACGTCGGCGGCCCCCGAACTGGAGGCCATCGACAGACGGAGCGCCGGATGCGGCTGGATGGGGCGGGGGGAATTCATGGACGCATCATGCGTCCAGGGAACCGCCGCCATAATGGTGGTGGATGCGGCGGTCGGGCGCCCCTGAAACGGGCCGGAAAGGCGTTAAAAAACGCGTTAAAGGATTTTTCCGGCACGCGGGTAGCCCAAGCGCCCAAGATCGTGCTTGGCGGCCTTTCCAGAAGGCCCGCTGATCTTGCCGACGGGCCGCTCCGGCGCTACAGTGGGTTTGGGCGGTCGAAACACGGTGAAACTCCCAGCCGTAGCCGACAGGGCGCGTGGAAGAGGCCGGTATCCATTTCCGGGGGGAGCCTTCCCGACCGCCCAATCACATCACCATACCCTCCGGGCCGGGATCGACGGCGGCCCAACCGCGCAATTCGATGCGGGCAAGCTCCGCCGCGTCAATGACGTGGAAGGATTGCAGGAAAGCCTCGCGTCCAAACCGCGCCGTCTTGATGATCGTCTTGTAAATTTTGCCGTTGTGCTCGCCCGTCAGCGCCCAGTGCCGAGGTTTGTTGGCGGGGAGCGGCGTCTTGTCCGACCGCAAGACGGCGGCCAGCCCTTGATAGTCGGCGGCCCCAATGTCTTTGTGGTTGCGCGCCTGCTTGTCGGCGCTGTCGCGGGACAACCGCACCACCCGCACCTTCAGCGCCATGGCGTCAGCGGCGAGGCCGGGCGCCAGGACGCCAACCGGCCAATCACCCAGCCGGTTGGCGCCTTCACGCAAGAAGTCGACGAAGGCCACGCTTTTCATCCCGTCGCCGACGACGCCCGCCGCCAAGGGCGGATCGGTTGCGTCGAGCTTTTCGATCAGCCGCACGCGCGCGGCCTGATCGGCTGCAAGCCCGACATTGTGACCGAAGCCCGGATCAATCCCGTCGGGCAGTTGGACGGTGGCCCCCGTGCGCGGGTTGGTCCAGGGCTGGTTTTTCAGATCGGGCGCCCGCGCGGACGGCTCAAGCCCCAATCGGGTCAGATCATCGTCGGAGAGCTGCTGCACCGAGCAGCGGCAGAACCAACCGCAGGGCGGGTAGTGGGTGCGCCACCACGGATCATCCACCCGCAACACCGTGCCGTGCCATGCCCGGTGTTGCGGGCGTTCGCGGCCATCCAGGACGCAGACATAGCGCAGCCAGGGGCGGCTGTCCTTGCGGGACTGGATGCGCTCCCAGCGCCCGGCGGAGTAGGCGGTGCGCAGGTTGGTGTCATAGATGGTGGCCAGCCGCCGCGCGCTGCCGAGCTGGACCAGCTTTTCTTGCCCGTCCAAGGGATCGACGCGAACCTGCGCGCCCCACCAGCCAAGCTTTTGCAGGGTGGGCGTCAGATCGGCGGCGAAGCGCTCCTTGGTTTGACCCTCGGCCATGGCGGCGTCGGTGGCGGTTCGGATGGCCTCCAGCACATCCAACTCCATCGCCTTGGCCACCGTGAAATAGGTTGCGTGCAGACCACCAAAGATGTCCCGATGATCGAACGAGCCTTCCGTGATTTTGTCGCGGAAAAAACGAAGGGCTTGGTCGGGCGGCAGCGACAGGGGCGAAACTTTAGCCATGAGGAGCCCCCAAACCCGGCTTTGGGTAAGCGGCGGTTTTCCGCAGCAGCCGCTTCCGCGCGGATTGTTTCAGAAACAGCACGTAACGGAATTGCCGAAACCGATGCTTGGTCGCGCGGTGCAGATTTTCCCGCAGCCGCGCGCCTCGCGTCCCCATCTTTTTGTGGGCTGTCAAAAGCATCTCGTGAAACCATTCACCGTCCAATTGATAGAAGTCGGTGAAGTGGAAGCCGCAATAGACAAAGTTGCAGGCTTGATAAACCACGCCCCAACACCCGCACCGCTCATCGGCAAAAGACTGGATCCATTGCACGGCAGGAAAGCGGGCTTTGATGTATTTGGTCGCGTAGCTGATCGCCATGCTCTCCCCGTTGCGGGGGACGACGTCGCTCAACCACATCCGGTTGAGTTCCAGATAGTCGCGGTTTCCGGTTCCGGCCACCACGCTCTTGCCCGACGCCGGGTTCATGGCGTAGCCAAATTGCAGCGCGCCAACCAGCTCGCCGCGCAGAAACACGCCAAGGTGAATGTAGCTGTTCTGGACGATGCGCCCGGAATAGTGGTGGCGGATGATGATCTCCGCCGCCACTGCCCGTGGAATTTCAGCGATGCGGAATTCGGCATCGCCAAAACCGACGACGCGACCCGCCTCGTCATGACTGTAACCACGCGCGCCAACCGCGCTAAGGCGGGGATGCTCCCCGTCGATCCTGCCCATGAGTGTCCTGTGCCGAGTCGGACGCTCTTGGGCGCTCTGATGGGGGGTTCTTGACCCTCACATGGTTGATCGTGCCGCAACGCGAGCACTTGATTTCGAGCATTTCTGCGGTTCCCCGCGCCAAAAGTTTGGCGCAGGAGCCGCAACGGATTTCCTCCATACGTGTGACTGCCTATGGTGTCCGTCCACCAGCGCTGGTGAGGCGGGACGATTTCGGTCGTGCGAGGCTCCACCTCGCGGCTGGGGTGCTTCAACACCCTGGCCCCCGCCAGCCCATCGGCGGGGAATTCACAAACATCACGGCGCATCGCCACCCTCCGCGCGCCCGGCCAACCAAGCGCCGATGCCAGCCCGGCTCAGTGCCTCCTCAATCCCGGAACTGTCCATCGCCCCCAACAGGCGGGCCACCATCTCGGGAGCCGTCAGGCGCGCCTGGACGTCCTCCAGGCTTTTCGCCTCGCTCAACAGGGCGCGGATCGGATCGACGATGGCGGCCATGTTCCAGCCTTCAGCGGCGAGCTGTTCGGCGATGGCCGCGTCAAGATCGAAGGACGGAACCGCGTCCGCCTGGACCGATTGCGTGGCGGGCGTTGGGACGCTCTGCGGCGGGGGTGGAGCCGACGGGGGCGTCAGCAATTCCTCATCCGGGGCCGGGTCGGGAATGCCGATCCGGTCTCGGATGGTGGACATGCCGACCTTCAGGCCCAACGGCACCAGCTTGACCACGCGCTCGACCAGCGCGCCGATGTCCTCTTCGTCCGGGCGGCCAATGCGGATCTTGGGATAACGGTCGCGCGGCCCAAGATTGACCGACACCAGCACCGGAACGAAATCACGGTTCAAGGTGGCGGCAAGCTGGCGGCCATCGGCCCGTTCGATGTCCCCTTGCACCTGGCGATGCTCTTTGCCGACGGCGTGGCCGCCCGAGATCGCGTCGGTGGTGGTGGTTTGCCCCAGGACGGCCTTGGACACTTGCCGATCCAACCAGTCGGCGAGCTTCTCCCACAATTCCACGCTGCCGGTGGACGCCTGCTGAAATTCGATCTGCATGCTTTCCGGGATGATGGCGGCGGCGTCGCTGCCCAGATCGCGGACGGCGGCGAGCAGCACGTCCTTGTCGCGCTCGCTGGCCCCGAGGCCATATTTCCCCAGCCGCAAGGGGTGGCCATAGACCTCGGCGAACACCACCCAATCCTTGATGGTGAAGGTCTTGAACAGATAGGCCCAGGCGGAAACCCGCGCTAGGCCACCCCGGATCGGCACGCCGCTCTTCGTTTTGGGTCTGTGGATGATGAAGCGGTTGGGTTGGAGATCCTCGCCGTTGGCGCTGCCGTCCACCAGACGCAGGGTGCGCCCATCAACGCGGTCATATTGGAACCAACGTGGGTCGCGATACTCAAAGCCGACCACTCGCCAGCCATCGGCGGCGGTGGTGTCCCAAATCATCTCGACGACGCTGTACCCTTTGCCCAGACCGTCCAGAAGGTCGAACAGCATCTCCTCGATGTCGAAGGCGGCGATGGCGTCGCGCACCAGAGCGGCGGCTTTTTGATCGTCGGCGGCGTCCGACGCGGCCTCGACCGTCACCTCAAGCTGCGCCACCGACAGCTTGCGGGTGGACAGGACGCCCCGATAATGCAAGTCCCGCTCCTCCATATCCTCGGCCAATTCCAGATAGGCGGTGGCGTCGCCATGCTCGGACGCCCGCAACAGCCGCGCCAGCCGATCCGGCGTCAAGCCGCCCGCCGGATGGTCTGACAGGATCGACCGCAGGCCGACGACGGTTGGCGTGGCCTGGGGCGTCGCAAGCGCCGCCCGCCGCATGGGCTGGCCGTTGACGTCCAGGAAGGATTTCGGCGGCATCAATAGCTTCCCCGGCCAAAACGGCAGCGCTGGTGATGGAACGGCGACCCGTCATCGTCGTCATGACGCGGGCGGCGAAAGCGGTCAGCGGGCGTGGGCGCGCCGTAGGCTGGTTGATAGTCGTATTCCATCGGCGCGGTGTCCCTGGCGGCGATCCCAAGAAAGGCGGCCCACGTCCGGTCAGCGTGACCGTCGCCGTCGCGATCCGCCACCAAGCGCGGCGCGCCGGTGGCCCCGACCGTCTTCTTGAGCTTGTGCAGATCGGCGCGCAGCTCCGGGCGACCGGCGGGGATGCGGACCTTGCGATCCTCGAACGCCTGTTTGGCCGAGGTGGCGATGTCGAGGCGGCGCGACCCGGTGAGCAGCACGCCCTCCACCGCATGCGTTCCCCACCGGCGCTGGGTGTCTTCGACCGGCTTTTCGCCCATGCCGGTCTGGTCCATCGCCAAGCGGACGGGGCGATAGCGGCGCATCACGTCGTCAATGATGGCGTCCTGTTCGGAAAAGGTGATGCGGCGGCGCTCGATGATTTCCCGAGTCCACAAGACGTCGCCAACCAGCTCCCACGCCCACACAACGAACAGATCGTTGCGGCGCGCGATGTCGTTGCCAACATAGACGGGACCGCCGCGATACAGCTCCGGACGCCCCGCGTCGGGATCCTCGACGGCGGCGATCTCCTCATAGCTCAGCCAACTGGACGCTTCGTCCAGCCATTGCAACTCGAACTCCTGCGCCCAGGCGTCGGGATCCCCAATGGCCTCGCGCAGCTCGTCAATGTCGCGCGGCAGACCGTCAGCGACCGCCTGATAAATATCGACATGGTGGCGCGACCAGCCGTCGTCGGCCCCTGTGACAAGATCATAGAATTTGTTGCCCTTGCCGTTCGGCGTCGAGACGACGCGCAGTTTCCAGCCGTTGGAAATGACCGGAAACAGCGCCTTCCAGATCGCGCGGCTGTCGGCGTGGAAGGCGAACTCATCCAGAAACACATTGGCCGAAAAGCCGCGCGCGGTGTCGGGGTTGGCGGGCAAGGCGGTGATGCGGCTGCCGCCCTCCAAAGTCACCTCCAACGCCTTGTAACTGGCGCTGCCCCCCACCCAATCATACTCCATCGCGTCCAAGCTCATCTGGTAGGCTTGGGCGTGGCGCTTGATTCCTTCGTCCATCGCCTCTTTGGCCTGCCGCTCGCCGCGCGACAGGATGACCCAACGCTCGCGCCGCCCCTCCGCCGCAGCGGCAAAGCAGTCGTCCACCACCTCCAGCGTCGTTGTGAAGGTCTTGCCGCATTGGCGCGCGAACATGCCGACCTTGAAGCGCGCCTTATCCTGAAGCCAGCGCTTCTGATAGGTGTAGAGAGGGACGGCGGCGCTCATGAGAAAATCCCGTAGACTTCCTGCCGAACGCGCACCAGCGCCTCCTTCAGATCGACGGGCTTTCCGCCGCCTTTGGACGCGTCCGCCTCTGCGGCCTTCAGCGCGGCGTCGACCTTGGCGCGCAGCTCATCGCGCCATTTGATTTCCCGGTCCAAATCGACCTTGGACGCGGAGGCCAGATTGCGCAGCACTTCCGAATAGGCTTTGGCGTCCTTCGCCTCAATGGCGATCTCGCCGCCTTCACCGCGCGCCGCAAACAGCAGCCGTTGGGTCAAGGCTTGCAGGATTTCGACGTTGGCGCGCGCGGTGCTTGACGCCGACCCTTCGTCGATCCGGGTGCCGATGGCCTCGGCGATCTCGCGCGCCCGTCGGATGTCGGCGATGACCTCATCCAACTCCTTAATCTCGCGCCCCAGCGTCGAGCGCGGAACGGAGACGTCAAGCTCTTGCAGCTTGGCGCGGATTTGGTCGATGGTCGCCCCTTGCCCGCGCAGCTTGCCCACCAGCGCGCGGATGTCGGTCGGCCATTTGTCGGCGGCGGAAAGGCGTGCCATGGCGATCAGACGAGCGACGGGCGTTTGACGCCGTCAACGGTCTCATGACCCTCGGCGACGTTCAGACCGCGTTCCGTGATGCTGGCCACCATGACGGTGTCCTTGACCATCTCCACCGCCACCAGACGGCGCGCCTTCAACCAGTCGATGTCGGCGCGCACCACGTCGCGGGTCAAGCCGCGCCGATGACCGAGCTGTTGCAGCCCGGCTTCAAGAACGCTGTCGTTCGCCGTCCCGCCCGCTTCGGTCAACAGCCGCAGGATGACAAGACGCCGGTCTTCGGCCAAATGGGCCAGAAAATTGGTGTTGCTCATGCTTTCACCTTCCGCAGGAATTCATCCATCACCTGGACCTGCCGATCCGTGCGCTCAAACAAAGCCACGACGCCGTTGGCCCGTTCCTCGAACACGGCGAGCTTCCCCTCGACGCGGGTCAATTGCAGGGTGAGCGTCGCGACGGCTTCCGCCGTCGGCAGATGCTCGATGGCGCTTTCAAGCCGATCAACCCGACCAAGCAAAGCGTTGACCGCTTCGCGCATCGCGTCCTCGCGCTCGTGCCGCGCCTTCCGCTCCATGTCGAGCGCTTCCCCGCGCGCCTTGCCTTCACCGGCCAGATCATCCTTGCTGGCGAAGCGCGCCCGCACCGACCAGCCCACCCAGGCGTGAACCAACGGGGATCCCACCGCGACCGCCAGCGCCACAAATGGCCACCATTCCTTCAACCAATCGGGCATCACCGGCGTCCTTCATGTTCGGCCTGACAATCCACGCAACGGGTGGCGGCCCGGTAGGCGGCCCGGCGGGCGGGTGGGATGGGCGCGTCGCAATCGACGCAACAGTCAGCGCCCGCCCCGGACAGCACGTCGCGGATGTGGGCGACTGCGCCGGAGAGGCTGACCTCGGATTGGTCGGCCTCTCCGGCGCGGTCGGCGTCGTCAGCCACCCGCCTGCGCCCCGGCGGATAAGGGGGCCGGGCCGTCCTGGAACGCCACCGATCCATTCCGAAGGCTGACGGACCCGAACAGCGTCGGTGCGCTCGCCTGGATGCGCGCCTCAACCATGCCGGTCAGCGCTTCAGGTGTGAGGCCGAAATGGGCCAGGGCGCCCGGCACGCGGTCCACCGCGTAATTGACCGCGTGGGCCACGACGGCGTTGTGAACGTCGATCTCCGACGCGGCGCGACCGACCAGACGCTCCGCGCTGCTTTGCGCGTACTGGACAGCGCGCTCCAGCGCTTGGTCCAGATAGGCGCGGGTGTGGTCGTCCAGCTCCAGCTTGGTCTTTTGCGCCAGATAGCCGATCAACGCGCTGGTGACGGCGCGACCGACCCACAGCGCGGCGGCGCCGAGAGCGGCGATGACGCCGCTGGCAAGGGCGGACAAATCGACCGCCGTGTTGACGCCCGCCGCGTCGGCCAGAGCCGGAAGCGGCGCCAGCGCGACGAGCAGGGCGGCGAACAAACGGCGGCCAGCGTGGCGCGGCGACAGGATCCCGGCGGTCAGCAGACCGACAGCCAGGGCGACCGACGCGAGGATGGTGATGGACAAGGGGGGCAATGGTGCGTCTCCGGTCACAGGGGTTGCGCGTAGGCGCGGTTGAGCCAGCCGTTCTCGAACTTGGCGAGAACCGGGCGGGCGGCGATGAGGGCGCGGTAATGGCCCGCCGCTTCGGATTTGAAGGCGGGCATCAGGCTGCGGGGATCGGCGGCGTTGATGGCCGCAAGGGATTTCGGTCCAAGCTGGCCATCGTCCGCGACCGGGAACCACGCCGCGCGCAAGGCGCGCTGAAGGCAGCGGTGGGCGGCGGCGGCGCCCATGTTCACGGCAAGGTCGAAGGTTTTGGCGGCGATGGCCGGATCCGTGATCCGGGCGTAGCCCAGCGCGTCCCACCAATGCAGGCGGTACAGCCGGATGGCGTGGTCGCGCGGCAGGACGCGGACGTCTTCGGCGTCAACCGCGCCGTCGCCGTTCACGTCGCCGTCGGGGCGTCCGTCATGGTCAAGGTCGAGCAGACCGGCCTTGCGCAGCCAAGCCAACGACACGCCCCAGCGCGTCGGGCCGCCGCTGTCGGCGGGATCGTCGGAAAATCCACCCTCATGCCCCAGCACAAAGGCGATGGCGGCGGGGAAGGCGTCGGAGAGCGTCGGGGGCGTGGTTGTCATGGGGCGAGTGTCGCCCGCCGCCGCCTCGCTCGTAATGGTGGTGGATGCGGCGTCAGCCGGGCAGCTTCACGCCCGCCCAAAGGAACAGAGGCGATGGGCCAGGGGGCGGAACCGGCGGCGGGGCCGACGGCGCTTCGCCCGGCTTCATGCGGCTGAAGCGGCGGGGCGCTTCGTCCAGGATCGCCCGCACCGCCCTCTTTTCGACCGGGCCGGGCGGGTACTCGGCGGCGGGCGCAAGGCGCTGGACGTGGCCGCGATCCATGTCGAGCAACATGGCGATCTGCGCCGTCGAGTAGCCCGCCGTCCGCAGAACCCGCGCGCGATAGGCGCGCAGGACCGGGCGGGCGTTGGGGATCGACAGACTTTCATGGCCGTAGGCTTGGGCGATCAGCCTTGCCGACTGCCAACCGACCGCGCGCACCAGCGGGTGCGCCTTGGTCAAGGTTGCGCGTGCGGGGATGTAGAAGCGACGCCCGCGCGCGGCGAGACACAGATCGACAGCGGCCTGCAAGCCCGCGATCTCGGCTATGTCGCGCAGGATGCCGGGCAGGATGTGGGGCGTCAGGCCAGGCGGGACGTCGTTGGTCATAACGCGGGAACCTCCGGCGGGCTGGCGGTGGTGACGCGGGCGCGCCAGCTCTTCAGCGCTTCGATCACAGCGGCGGCGCTGGACGGAAACAGCCGACCGACATCCTGGCGGGTCTGCCGCTTGATGAAGGCGGACAGCGCCGCCTCCGACCGATCCTTGACGGCGCCAAGCTCGGCCAGTTCCAACCACAGCGCCCGGATCATCGCCATTTGCGCCGTGTCGGCGTAACGAGCGGGAGCCTTCGCGCCGGGCGCTTTGCGCGGCGCGCCTGCTTGGTGCAGGGCCTCGACCACGGTGCACAACTGACCTTCGGACATGGCGCGGGTGGACGTGACGCCGTTGGCGTTGACCGCCAAGAAGGCGCGCCACGTGTCTTCGTCCGACAGGGCCGGAACCATCCGGCGCAGGGTCTGGACCTTGGCGACAAGCGGCTTGAGGGCGTCAGGGGCTTGGGGCTTTTTGACGGTTCTTGCGGCGGTCATGACGGCTCCTTGTCGGCGGTTCCGCCGGATGGTTTGACGGTGGCCGGGTCGCCCTTGCATTTGGGGCAGACGCGGCCTTTCAGTTCGACGGTGACGCTGCGGGCGGGCAGCCACTCCGTTTCGTGGCCGCACAGGTCGCAACACAGCGTCACGACGCCATAGCGGCCAGCGACACCGGCGCTTCCCGCGTCGCTCACATGCAGCGTGCGCGGATTTGACTTGGCTGGACGGCGCGGCTTGCGGAACAGGTGGAGTTGCTTGGCCATCAGCGCCGCCTCCGCTCGACCGCGTCGTTGAAGCGCGCGGCCATGTCGAGACCAGACACGCCAGCGTCGCGGCACAGCTCCACCGCCAAGTCGATCATCTCGCACGGATCCGTGTCGAGCCGCAGGGGTTGCGGGCGGTTGCTCGCGCTGGTGACGACGCCCGTCAGCACGCCGACCAGCTCGGCCCGGAAGGCTCCCACCGCCGCGTCGCCCCGGCGCAAGCGGCGCAGGGCGGCTCCTGCGGCAATCGCCAGCTTGGCGGCGCTCATCGCTGACCCTCCGGTTGGGCGGCTTGCCGCAGAATGTCGGCCAGCGACGGCAAGCCCCGGCCCATCGGGCGCTCGGGCAGGCGCGCGGGCAGCCCGCGCGTCGGGCGGAGCGTCCGAACGGAAAGGCCGTCGATCAGGAAGGCGACCTGTCCGTCGTAGCCGGGCAACCCGGCCACCAGCAACACAGGAACCGCCCCATCGTCGTACAGGTCGATGGACAGGGTGATGGTCACGGCGCTTCTCCAATCTCATGAAGAACGGCGAGAGCATCACCGCGCCCCTTGGCGGTCAGCGCATAGGGGACGCCTTCGCACATGCCGATGGCCGGGGTGAACATGGCGGCAAGGCCACGGCGCAGAAGCCCCTTCAACGCCGGTCTTGACTTGTCGAAAAACCACGTCACATCGCCGCGATCCGCATCCTTCAGCATCTCCACCAGAAGAGCTTCCTCGGAAACCGTCAGACCAGAGACTGCGCGGCCTGTCCTTTTCCCCGCCACTTTCGGTTTCCTTGGTTTCCTTCCCTTCCAATCAGCCAGCCGGGCGCGATAGTTGCGGACCTTGACAAAGGCGCTCCAAGCCGCGACTTCGGGTTTGAGGTGGTCGCGAATGCTATCCAGGTCCGCCTGTATCTTGGCAAGGTCGTCGCTGTGGGCGGCGTAGATTTGACGCTCGTAGACCAGGGCCAGCGCCAAAGCTTCGACCGTCGCGCCCTTGGCGATCTCACGGGCGAGTGCGTGCAGCAGCGCGTGACCTTGCTGACGGCGAGACGATGCCGCCTCCAAGAGGAACAAGCTGGCCTGGACACAGCGGTCGCCGACCTGGATCGCATTCATGGCCTCGTAGATCAGATCGCGGGGCAGCGGGGCTGTCATGGCATCAGCCCTTCCATGGCACGGGTGAGACGGTCATCGACCGGCCACGCATCGACCTCCCAAACAGAGCCGCAGCACGGGCATTGATCGACGTCCTTGATAGGGCCGCCGCAAGCGACGGACACCGCGCCCAAGGTCAAAGCAGCCTGCGCCAACGCGCGGTTGGTCGGATCGGCCTTGGCCGCCGCCTCCACGGCGGCGATCTGGGCATGAATGGGGTACAGGGTCATGGCGTCAGACCTCCTTTTCCGCGCAAGCCCGCAGGGCCGCCGCCAACCGCTGACAGAATTCGATCAGCACTCGTTCGTTGTGGGACAGCAGCGACTTTTGCGGGTCGGGCAGTTCGTCGGCCTCGGCAAGCAAAGCCGGGATGTCGGGATGAGGGTTGCTCATGCGGACCCCTCCGGGGGCTGACCGAACCTTGCGTCAGCAGAGGTTGAGTTCGGTGCGGGCTTCCCCGCCGCCACAGCCTCACGAGCGGTGGCATCAATCGAAGCGGCCTGCGCCAACATGCAGGCCGCACCGGCGATGAACTCCGAACGGGCCGACTGGATTTGATGAGCGGTGTCCAGCGACCGATTGAACGCGCGGAACAGCCCTTCCTGTGCGGTTTCGGTGCGCCGGGCCAGCCCCGCGCGGTCGATGTTGTGGTATTCGGATGCCAGAATGACGCCGACGTCGGCCAGCAGCTTTTCCAGCGCCGCCCAAGCGGCGTCACTCAGCCGAAGTCCTGTGGATTGCTGGATCTCGACGACGATGGAAGGTTTGGGCTTCGCCATCAGACGGCGCTCCTCTTTTGGGCGGCGACAATGGCCTTGGCCACGTCGGCGACGCTGTTGTTGCTGGCGATGACCAGAGACACGCCCCAGCGCAGCCGGATGCCGGTTTCCAAGGCGTCCATTTGTGGGGCGACCAGGACGGCGCTGACGAGCATCCGGGGCGTGACTGCAAGGATGGCTGCCGCTGCGGTTCGGCCCACCAGTTCACCAATGGTCTGGCGCAACCAACGCGTCACCTCGCTTTCCAGCGACGGCGAGGCGCTCCGTTCGGCCTCGCTGGCGTCGAGCGCGGCGACCAGGGCGATGGCCGCAGCCGCCAGCCGGATCGCGTACCGGCGAGCCGCCGGACTGGGCGGCTGAGTGAAAAGCAGCGACCGCAGGTCATCGACCTCCTGTTCGGCGTCGGCCAGCAAAGTGAAGGCCGCAGCGGCGACCGGCGCTCGGATGGAAAGCGCGGCGCTTGCCACTTCCGACAGGCGAGCGGCGAGCGCGTGACCCGCAGGGCCGTTCAGCGCCTCGGGGTACTGAACCAGCTCGACCTGGATCGTCAGGCCGTCAGTTACGGCTTCGGTGTGATCCATGGCGCACCTCACACGCTGGCCAGATCGAGCGGGATTTGGACGTATTTGCCGTCCGGCGCGCGCTGGTAGACCCTCAGGTATTGGGCCTTGCCCGCCACCTCCAACGCGTCATCAATCGCGGCCATGGCCGCGTTCCACAGCGGATGGTTGATGACCAGACGCTTGAGCCGCACCAACTCGGCGACACGGACCCCGTCCTGATCGCCCAACCCGAACGCCGCGTTGATGAGGGCGCGGACTTCGTCCCCCGCGTCGGCGGCGGCCAACCATTCGTTCAGCGCCGTCTTGGCCGTCACGATGTTGGCGTTCACGGCCAGACGCTCCTGAACGGCGATCTGGACCTTGAAGGCTCGGTCGTAACTGACGAAGGAGACGTTTCCGGCCCTGCCGCCCGCTTTGACGCCATGAGCCGACGCCAGGGTGTCGATCAGCGCCTGCGCTTCGGCGAACGAGAGCGCTTTGAGCCGCGCCAGGGTCATGGACGTCGACAGGGCGGCGGTGGCGACGGTGCGGACGAAGTCATCCTCCAAAAAGCGATGGGGCTTGACCATGCTCTCCAGCGTCAAATTCTCGTCTTCGTCGCGCCAGTACACCTTGCTATTCAACACCTCCACGCTGGCCTTGGCGGCGGGCAACCCGACCAGCGCCGCAAAGGCGGCGTCGGTGGCGGCGATCTCCTGCTCGGACAGCATGCCCGCAAGGGGGGCGTGGCGGCGGACGATGCTCAACATCGCGTGCAGGTGCTTGGCCAGCGTCGGCGCGCCCGACGGCAGCGGGATGAGCGGTGCCTGGAACGGAAAAACGGGTGATTGATCGGGCATGGCTTACCTCTTGGGGGAGTGGGTGACGGTCCCGCCGACGGCGAGACGCAAAGGGTTGAGCGCGACCGGCGGGGCCGCCGGACGGGTGAAGGTCGGGAAGCGGTCGGCGGGCGCCGGGTCCGGCGGGCGGCTGGGCGGCGACAGCCCGAACGCGCCGAACAGGGCGGCCTGGATGGTGTCGGCGCTCATGGGCCACCGACGATGCGGGTTGGCGACAGCGGCCCGGCGGGGCGGTGATGCCCCGTCAGGAACAGCACCGCGTCGGCCAACAGCCGCATTTGGCTGGTGACGCTGGCGTGGCTGGTGACGCCACCCGCCACCATCCGGGCGACGTGGATCGCCGCGTCAACCGACACCGGCGGTTCAACGCACAGCCAATGACCATCCGTCGCCGGTGCGATGGTGGCGGCGGACAGATCGCCCGTGGACTGATCGGCCAACAGGCAGGTGTAGCGTCCGTCGGAGTGGTTGCGGATCGTCACCACGCGACGCGTGACGACGTGTCCAGCGGCCTGTCCGTTGGTGGGGATGTCGATCTCCACCAACGCGTCGGGCTGTGGCAGGACGCGGGCGCTCATGCGGCTGACCCTCCGGTCGGATCGGTCGGTTGCGGCCAGCACGGGATACGATCCGCCATCTTGATTGGCCGGTCCTGACGCATGGCTGCGCGGCGGGCGGCCAAATCGGCGACGCCGCTCGGCAAGGCGCCTCCGGCGATGCGAACGGCGGGCGGGGAGGGCGTGCCCTCCATCCCCTCGGCCTGGACGATCAGGCCGTCGAGCGTCCGGAACAGGTCCGCCGTGCTGGCCGCGTTGAAGGAGAGGCGCCCTCCGAGCCGTTCGGCGTAGCATTCCAATGCGCCACGAAGGGATTTCAGATCACTGCTCAGCATGAAGCCCTCCCTGATCCCGCGTCTCCGGCGCCAAAGCCTTGCGGGTGTTGGGGTCCCAGACCCAATCGGTGCGCTGAACCTGCGGCGCCAGCGGGCCGGTGTTCATCGACGGTTTCAGCCGATAGCGGGCCTGCGCTCCCGCCTTGCCGACACCGAACCGGGCTTCGGCCACACACAGCAGATAACCGGCGCGCCAGAGATGCTTGACGTAGCTGGCGGCGGTTGTCGGTGTGACGCGGGCCGCGTCAGTGCTGGCGGCTGCGGCGAGTTCGCGGGGCGAGAACTCCCCCAGCATCTTCATGCTGCGCCACATCTGCTCCTGCCCAATGCCCGGTTCGGCTGCCGGTGTCCCATCGCGCCGGAGACGCGGCGCGTCGGGTTGGTCATTCACCAACTCGTAGACGGCGTTGTCGGAGCGGGTCACATAGCCAGCCAGCGTCAGGCGCCGCAGATAGTCGGCGACCGTGGTCGGGTGGGCCTGGACGCGCGAGACCAGCAAGGGGCGGTCGAAGCGGCGCAATTCGCGGATGACCGACCAGCATCCCTGCTCTCCGCAAGGTGTGCGCACCGCGATCTTCGCTGTGATGTGGACGGGCTTGCGCGGCATCTCACGCCCTCCGCGCCGGAGGCTCGCCGCTGAACAGCGGGCGGCTGCCCCAACGGGCGACGTCGATGGCGTCCAGCCCCTCCAGTTCGCAATACTCCCGCACGCGGTCCAGATTGACCGCGATGCGGCGTGGTCGGCCCCCGCTTTCCTTGACGATGCGGGTCAGCAGATCGGCGGCCACCGCGATGCCCGGCGCGAACACCCCGACCAGGATGCCGGCATCGCGCCCATCGCAGGGCTGCGCCGGGCACCAGTCGAGCACACGATTGTGGAAACGCTCGAACAGCTTCAGCTTGTGCGGCAGCATCTCCTCGCCGATCAGGATGATGGCGGCGCCGGATTGGTCGTGGATCTCGCGCACCAGATCAACGTACTTGCGCGTCACGACATGGTCGAATTCGTCGATGATTACGGGACGGCGGGAACCGCGCAGGGCGTCGATGATCCGTTCCGCCATGTCGGCGACGGTGCCGGTCGGCGGCAGGCCGAGCTGGGTCAGCAGCGCCCGGCAGAACTTCGCCTGCGTCCAGGTCGCGCCAACCTCGACATAGGTGGCGCGGAATCGGTTGGCGCCGTAGATGGCGGCGCGGGTCTTGCCGTAGCCGCTGGGGCCGTACCACACGGCCATGCCGGGCAGGCCGCGATGGCGGCCTGTGACGCGCTCCGCCAACTCGGCGAATAGCGACACGTTGGCGAGCGGCGCGGTGACGAGCGGTTGTTCCGTCGCGTCGGCGGCAGTGGCGTCGGACTTGACGGGGAAGGGGGCGACGGTCATATCGTCCATCCTGTTGGTGTGTGTTTCAGGTTGCGGCCCCGGTCCTCGGCAAAGGATCGGGGCCGCGTCGTTGCTGGCCGATCAGGCGGTCGCTTGTGCGTCGGTCGAGAAGTCCTCGGCCAGCCGCTTGAACGCCTTCCATTCCGGCTGGCGGCTGTAGCGGGTGAACCACGCCGCCTCGGCTTCGACCGCCGTCCCGGCGGTGATCGCCGCCTCGATCCGGGCGGCCTTTTCCAAGCGCAGGGTCTTTTCATCCTTCGCGGGCGTTGCGTCGGGCCGACGGAACTCAGTGACGAGCGCTTCGCGGCGTTCCTCTTGCACGACGGTCAGATCGGGCTTTGGGGTCTGCTTCAGATCCAGCACCGGGCGCGGCAACTGCACCACCTTGGCCTCCGGCGGGGCGGCGGGGCCAAGATTGAGCGGCACCAGAGACGCCACCTGCGCCGCCGACATGCGGCGTTCGGCGTCGAGCATCGCCTTGTTGGCGTTCAGCCAGCGGCGGCGCTGACGGGCGTGTTCGCGGGCGGCGTCGGCGCTGTCGAAACCGGCGGCCTCAAGCACCGGCGCATGGCCAAGATAGACGCCGTCCAGCCGGTAGACATGCACGCCGTCGTGCAGGAACTCCGGATCGAAGCGCGCGGCGACCGTTTCGCCCATGTGCAGATGCAGGAAATCCGCCCAATAGCGGTTGCCGAACAGCTTGAGCGCCCCGTCGCGGTTGCTGACGGTGACGCCCTCGGCGGCCAGCAACCACAGCCGACGCTGTTCCTCGGTCGCGCGGGTGACGACGGCGTCCTTGTGGCTGTCGAGGAAGGTGTCGCGGAAGGAACGGCCACGACAATTTCGAGCGATGCGCCCGATCCGGTCGTTGTGCTGGTTGATTTCCGAGGCCAGAACCTTCAGGAAATCTTCCAACTTGATGGCGCGGCTTCGGTAATTCTCCGGCTTGTTGACCGGGCTGTTGCCGGTGTAGGCGCCCTCGAACGCCGGATGGCGGGAGATGTCGCTGGCGAAGTCCCGGAAGGCGCGTTCAATTGGTTTGGACTGTCCCGAATAGGGGGTGGTCCAATGGATTTCGACGCCGAGCTGCGTCAGGATGCCGACCGGCTCCTCCTCCCTCACCTTGAAGCGGTAGCGGTTCGGAATGCCGCCGGTCAGCCACTTGCTGGCAAAGTCGCGACCATTGTCGAGCCAGCACTTTTTCGGAATGCCGTAGTCTTCGATCAAGTCGCCAATCGCCAGCCGCACCGACCAACTGTTCGCCGTCTGATCGACCCGCCACGCCAGGATCATGCCGGAATAGAGATCCTGAAACGCCACCATGTTGGGGCGGGCCACCGTGCCGTCCGGCCATTCGACCCAAAGATCCCAGCGGTGGCCGTCGCCGTTGATCGCCTCCAGCGCCGTGAAGTGCGAACGGTCGCGCTCCTGGGCCGGGAACATCTGCTTGACCTTTTCCGCCCCCTCGCGCGCCATCACGATCACCGCCGGATGCACCGTGGCCGTAAGGCGGCGCAACAGGGTCCGCTCGGACGGGACGCTCCACCCCTGCTCCTTCGCCGCGCGGACCATCCGTTCGTAGCAGTCGCTGAACGGCGGGGCGGCGGCGCGCAGATAGTCGGATTTCAGCATGTCCCACGCGGCGGGATCGCACTCGACCGTCGCCGTCCGACCGGCATGGTGCGGGGCGAGGCAGGGCAGCCAATCGGCGCGGTCATGCCCGGCGACCAGCTTCAGCCAGTTGTAGATCGTGCTGGGACCGACATTGTGATGCTGCGCCACCGTCATGACGGCGACGTCCTTGGTGACGCCGTTGCGGTGCAGGGCGACGATGGCGTCCAGGATTTCCGCACGCATGCGGGCCTTGGCCTTCTTGGCGTCGGGCAGGCCATCGTACCAGCGCCACAGCTCGGTCCGGTTCGCGGGGGGCGCGGCGGTCTCAGCGGATTGCCGGGACTTCTTCTCCAGGAGCGTCAGCTTGACCTGCGCCGCCGTGGGCAGGGACGACATGTGGTATTCCAGGCCGCCGCCTTGCTCTTCGCGGGGGCGAGACCTCCATTTTCCAGTCGTGGCCCGAAGAATGACTCCCGCTTTGCTCGTCGGCATAGCGGGCAACTTCAAGTCGGCCCATTCAGCAGCGGAGCGCCATTCCTTCATAGCTCAAGCTCCCTTCCACTTGCGCCGCGCAAACTGGCGGCGCTGGGTCAATTCGGCGATTTTGTCGTCGAGCAAGGCGTCTTCGATGGCGGGCAGATAACGGGCGTCGATCACCGCCAACCCGAACGGTTCGGCCAGCATCTGCAAAAGCCGCCGGTCGCCGGTGGCGTGCATCAGGGCGATAAAGCGCACGACGTTGATGACGTGCTCCTCCCGCGCCTCGCTGGCGTAGGCGTCCAGCATGGCTTTCGAGCACGGCTCGCCCAAATACTCGCCGATGGCGACGGCGATCTCCTCGCGGTCCTGCTCGCACTCCTTCAAGGCGAGCGAGATCGCCTTGGCGAAGGCGGCGCGCAAGGACGCCGCCCGCACCTTCTCGGCGGGAAACGCCCGCACCGGCTCCGGCGGCTGCCAGGAGAGAAGGTCGAGCGTGCCGTTGTCGCGCTGCCGGGGCGCCATCACGCGCCCCAGGTCGCTGAAAATCGACCGACCGCACCCGTGGGGCGAGTGACGGTCGGTCGATCCTCCCCTACCATCGGAGCTGCAACACAACCGATGGGGGATCGGGTGAAAAAGGGCTTTTCGGCTTTAATGGTGTTTCTGGAAGAGAGGACTGGTTTGCCTGAAAACTCATGGATCCCCATGGCATTGACAGCATGGGATCTGTTGGGAGCCTTGTGGCCAATGAACGACGTTTTCCGGCCTAAGCTGATAAGAATAAGGGCTCTTCGGTACCACGCGCGCTTTGAAGCAGAGGCGGATGAGGCGGTCATTGCCTTTTCCAGATCTCCGGTGCCATCGACGTGGGACAGCATCAGCAGTGGAGCGTGGCGAGTGTTGCTTGAGCGGCACTTACAGATGGTGACGGTATGCACCGCGAATGCGACGGCCAGCGAGAAATCCATCTGGATCATTCCTCAAGAACTGCCTGAAGGCGACCGCACAGCCGCCGCAGTGCTGGAGTGGTGGCTTGAA
This sequence comes from Azospirillum cavernae, assembly GCF_003590795.1. Lineage (GTDB taxonomy): Bacteria > Pseudomonadota > Alphaproteobacteria > Azospirillales > Azospirillaceae > Azospirillum > Azospirillum cavernae. The sequence goes on along the minus strand of NZ_QYUL01000001.1, from coordinate 2,208,658 downwards.
ATGAAGCTCCCGTGGAAGCCGCGCGATCCAGGACAGATCGAGCTTCCTGAAGCCACCCATCCGGGGCCGATCTGGCCTCAGTGAAGGCTTCGGTATGCCTGTCGTTGATGAGGGAGGCGAACCTCATGCTGCGACCTCCGAATCATCGGCGTCGAACTGATCCAGCGCGCCGTCCTTCCGCAGGAACTCCACGAACGCCCGCCGCTCGCCCGTCCCGGCGTGGCGCCACGCGGTCAACAACTTGGCGTAGCCGTCCGCCACCTTGGCCGGACGGTTCGTCAGCGCCGCCATGGCCTCGCGCACCGACTTCGCCTTGGGTTCGTCCCCCAGCAACATCCCCAACACCGCCCGCTGTTCGGCTGGCCCCAGCTTGGCGAGCGCCAGCAGTTCGGCCTGCGTCTTGGCGATGGCGGTTCCGGCGACCGACACCTTGACGTCTGGGGCAAGGCCGGTGGCGATCTTCACCGCCAACTGGATGGTGCGGTCGGTCAGGCCGATGCGCGCGGCGGTGTCCTTTGAGAACGAAATCGTTTCGTTCTCATTCCGCTTGCCGCCGACGCCGCCTTGCGCGCCGTTCTTCGTCTCCGGGTTCAGCCGCTCGTAGATGCTCTTGCGCTCGAACAGGAAGGTCGCGCGGTCCAGCGGGTTCAACTCATGCCGGACAAGGTTCTCGTCGATTTCGGCCAACCGGGCTTCGTCCTCGGTCGCCTCGAACACGAAGGCGGGGATGGTGGGCCAATCCAGCTTGGTGCAGGCGGCCAACCGATGGGCGCCAGCGATCAGGCGGAACCCGCCGCCCTTCACCGTCCGCACCTCGACCGGCTGCCGCAGGCGCCCGGCCTCCTGGATGTTCTCCGCCAACAGCGTGGCGTAGCCGTCATCGACGGGGCGCAGCCGGAAGCTGATGTCGATGTCGGAAATCGGGATGTCCTGCAACCCGAGGGATTTCATGCCAGAGGTTTTCATGTTCACGCGGCTCTCTGCTTTTGACGGTGCGAAAGGCGCGGCGGGTCCGTATAGTTTTTCACGGGTTGAGGCTTCAGGCGTTTGCCGCCGACGCCGAACCGCGAGGGCCAAAGCTCGCGCGGCGAGCACGACAGCATCTCCGCGATGGCGAGTTCGCCATCGATGTGCGGTTGCCGTGCCGCCTTGCGCGCCGTGCCGTCCTTCAGGCCATAGGCCCGATCGACGTCGGCGAAGGTCAGGCCCTTGCTGTTCAGTCGGAACCGGATTTCAGCCGGAACCATGTCGGCGGTGCGCGCCATGCCTCTCCCCCTGTCAAACCGGCCCCGCCAGGCCGGTCATTTCGTGGTGCGTTTTGGACTAACGGGGAAATTATGGGCACTATAAGGAACCATGGCAAGCCAAAAGATCACTTTACGGTTCTTTTTGGCGTGAAGACGGCACGCCTTGTAAATTTCCCTGTGAAATCAAGTCTCTATAGAACCGTAAAGTGACCAATGGATAACGATCATCGCTTTACGGATCTTGGCTCGAACCGGAAAGCTTTCGGCGACCGCCTCCGACTGGCTATGAAGGGGCGTTTGACGCAGGAGGAGTTGGCGAAGGCGACGGGTGCCTCCCTGTCTGGTGTAAAAAAGTGGCTGTCTGGTGCGTCCGACCCTGGCTGGTCCGGAATAGTCGCTGCCGCTCAGGTCTGCGGCATCTCACTCGACTGGTTGGCGACCGGAAACGGCTCGATGCGGCCCGGCGACGCCGCTGCTGCGTCAACTGCGCCGACCGCCACAGCCGAGACGTTTGCGCCCGCAACTGACGCCCGGTTGATGGGGCGGCTAACCGAGAAGATTTTGTTGATCTACAAGGAGATGGGCGTCTCGATAGCCATCCATCAAGCAACGGAGCGGGCGGCGAAGGAGCATGATCGGATCGTCGCCACAGTGACCGATCCCGACGACCGCTTGACCGAGGTCGGCGAAGTCACCGCCGCCCTTCGCCAGGAACTCCGCGCCGCCGCCGCCGATCCCGCATCGAGCAAACGCCGGGCTTGAGGCTCATAAACAACCCCAGCCTACGCAATGATCGTACAAATGTATTTACGAGAAATGAATCAGCCCTATACGCGTTTTGGATGCATAATCGGGTATGCAGTCCGCAGCCTGACAACGACAACGAGCCGAATGACAGCCGTTGTCGCTGCCGTCTTGCTTGAAAATCTATTGATATGGCAATGGCTGGATGAGAACCGCGCAAGAAACCTCTCTGAACACGGCCAGACCTGTTGTCATCTCACTGCATCGAACAAAATCTGTCCCTTTTTGCAGGAAGTAGTTGAAATCTGATACGTTATCCCTGTTTGTGATGGCTTTTATCTCATACCCATCGTTGATGTAGTCCTTCAGGGATCGGCCCTCTTGGTGCTGGTACTGGCGCATTTTGGTCAGCTCTGCGGAGGCTTCGGCGGAAACCGCCAGAAGCAACGGAAGGATCAGCATCCACGGTCGCATCGCACTCACCTTTCATGGGTTGAACGACCGCATCATAACTCGCCCCCTAGGCCGCAGTCTCGACCCAACAAAAAAGGCGGCGCCTCTCCCGGCCCGCCACCTTCGCATGCTCCAATTTCAACTGTCCGCCCTCCCGATTTCGCGCCCTACTCCAAAATCAAAATTTCCAGCCGCTTCGTGGGCACCCCTCAGGAAAACGCCCGATTTTCAACGCGTCCCACGACATCCCCGCAGATCCCACCCAATCCCACCTCTCTCCAAGTCCAAGTGACTGGGTACAGCCGGAACGCTTCGACCTTGGAAATCGCATTCCTGGCTTGGTCGCTGTCGGGTCGCCAATAGTGCTTCAGGATGTGATGCACGGACACCAGCGTGTGGCCGGTGATGCTGGCTATTTCCGGAATCGAGCACCCGGCCGACGCGAGGCGGCACACGCAGGTGGCCCGCAGGGACCGGAATTCGATCTGGGGGAAGCCAGCGGCGTCAGCGATCTCGCGGAAGGTCCGGCTGAATGTCTGCTGGCGCCACTGCCGCCGGGTCGTTTCGGAGGCCACGAGGAGGAGGTTGTCCTTCGAGAGGCTGGCGAGCCGATCAAGGAGGAGCTTGGTTGCCGGCACCGTCACATACGCCTTGGTCTTGTTCTGGACGCGGCGGAGGGTGACGCCGTCCCATTCCCGGCCACGGCGCATGTCGAGGACGTCGGCTTGCCGTTGGCCGGATTCGGAGGCCAGCATCACGGCGGTGCCGACGCTGGCGCGGGCCATCTCGTCGGCCTTGGCGACGACGGCGGCGATCTCCTCGTCGGACCAGATATGGACATCCGGATCCGGCGCCTCCAGGTCGAGGTCCTTCCACACGTTGACGGACACCACACCCAGTCGGCGACCGAAATTCCAGAGGACCGATCCGAAGGCGGCGGCACGAATCCGGTAGGTCGGTCGGTCCTCGAACTGGTCGAGGAACTTCAAAGCCGACGGGACCGTCATCTGCCCGACTTGCGGGTGGTTCTTCTCCTTTGACCACGCAATCATCATCCGCGCGATCAGGTCGTACTGGTAGCGCGTCTGTTCGGCGCGGTTCCGGTACTTGTCCGAGTGCTGGTATTCGGAAATCAGCCACGGCAAAGTGCCCTGGATCGGGCCTGCGGCCACCTGCGCGCGCGCCCGGTTCAGCATCTCGTTCAGCTCGCGTCCACGTCTGATGGCCTCGGCTGGCTCCTCGATGGCGACGCCTTGGCTGTCCTTCAGCCGCATGGCGCCCGATGGCCAGCCCTCGGGCTGAAGGCGCTTCGGGACCTGGAAATAGAAGGCCAAGCGGTCGCCGCGACGCTTGGCTATGACGTAGCGCGGTAGATCAACCTCAATCTTGCCCACGGTCACGCCCACGGATCAACCGTCGGCTCGTGCGCCGACGACTCCGAGCTTGCCACGATGCCGCTGTTCTTGTCTTGCGCCCTGTCGATCAGTCGGCGATCCCATGTGACTCGGCTGCCGCGCCGCTCTGGCGTTGGCCAGCGGCCCGTCGAAACCTCGCGGTCGAACTGCACTGGCGAGACGCCGACATAGCGTGCGGCCTGATCGCGGCTGAGCATGCGTGGCCAGTTTGGAAGCCCAACGAGATCCGAAACCTTAGCTGCCACAGTCAGGCCCCCTCGCGCGCCAGCTCGGCGCAGTCGCGATGCATGCGGGCTGTTTCGAGCAAACGGACACGCAGCATGGGCAACAGAGTCTGTGCGGCCGCGCGCTCGGCCTTCTCGGCGTCCTCTTTGTGCCATTGCGCGAGGCCGGACTCCTCGCCCGCTGGCGAGGCCGTCGCCGGAGGCTCTGGGGGCCGGTCCAGGAAGATGGCCGTCGAATCGGTCGCAGGTGTGGATTTGATCGCGATCATCCTCTGGATCCTCCAATCAAGCCGGCAATCGCCGGCTGTGCCGCGACCGGCGTGCTGATCGCCACGTCGGCAGCCGCCTGCCGCCCTCGACGCCGGGCGCCGTCAACCTGCGCGTCGGAGATCGAGGCGATCTTGATGTCGGCCAACTGGCCATAACGGTTGGCGATCCACCGACGGGCTTCCGCCAATTTCGGCTCGGCGATCCGTTGATCGGCCATGGCGTCGAGCCGGGTGCGCAGGGATTGGGCCATGGCCTCGACAAAGGCCGACGCGGCGACGCGTCGGCGGGCTGGCTTCCGACGGCGGTATTCCGCCAGCGTCTTGAATTCTGCCAGAGCTTTGTCGATGTGCCGCTTCAGGACCGCGTGCAGCCACTCGGCCAGCATCACATCGGCGGCGCGACCGATGTAGGCGATTTCTATGCCGCGCGCCTCAGGGCAAAAAATGGCCGACACATGACAGAAGCGGCCAATCGCCGACCACAGCTTGTCGATTGGACGGGTGCGCACCCGACCGACGAAGACCCGCGCCTCAATGACTGGCTCGCCACTCTCGGGCAGACCATGCTGGTCAACCAGCCGACGGGCCATGGCGGCGGCGGTCATCGCCTCGGCCTCGCTGGCGCCGGCCTCTATGGTGATGGCGCGCAGCTTGCGCAGCAGCGCTGCGGCGCGCTGACGGTCGGAAGCGGTCTCAGCCATGGTTGCCCACCTCCATCGGCGCAACGGCATCACTGGCCTGCTTGCGGGCGTACCGACGTTGGTCCGCCCGCCGCCGCCGCCGCCGCTCACTCTCCTCGCTCGCTCCCAACCCCAGCGGAACCGTCGGTTTGGCGTTGGTCCGCATGCCCGTGATCCCAGCGTCGTCGCGCGCGGCGATCAGAAGATCGCGCCGCTTGGCGATGCCGATCGCGCCCATGGCGAATTGCGCCTCAATGGACGCACGCCGCTGGTTGAAGAGGCTGAGTCGGTGGGACGGCGTGCTGCCGTTGGGGGAATGATGCCAATCCGTCTCGTCGCGCCTATCCATTTTGCTCGCCCTTCATCAGGAGAAGAGGCATGCTCGCGCTACAGCGCAAATTTATCAAGGCTCATGTTTGCGCTATAGCGCAATTTTTATCCTGATAACGCCTGGAAAACCAAAGCCAGGCCCCAGAAAACGACATTCTCACACCGTATACCAAAATTTTGGTACTGGTCACATTCCATACGTGGTAGCGTAACATTAAATTTGTCTTAGTTCCGGTTGTGATAAATGGACAATCTGCCCTTACCTTCTGATTTGAATTTGGATGCAATTCTCTTTATCCGCGCCTCACAGCCGTTGGGAGGAGCGGTTTTGGTGTATAGCCCGACAGACCAAATTATCTGGGCAAACGGTTCTCAAAGACGAATTGCCCCTGTCTCTGACTACACCTCAGAGACACATGAATCGCTGTTCTGGAAGCTCCTTGAAGCTGGCCTGATTGGAAACAGGGTTGCCGTCGCCAATCCCGCCGATTGGATATCCAACGTCCGAATTGCGCGAAGACTTAACACAGGACTGGATTGGATCAGTGAATATCCATCTGGAAGGATGTCTGTTTCTCATCGTCTATACGGAGATGGGACGTGCGTCCAATCGCGAGTCTGTATTCAGACATCTGGTGTTGAGAATTACATCAATACAAAGATTCGTGGAAATTCTTTTGAGGAAATGTTAACCGTCAATGATTTTTTGAATAATATGCATTGTTCATTAAATTTATTGGATTTAGCTGTGGGCATTTTTGATGTCAATATGAATAGATTTCATTTAAATGATAGCTTCATCGATTTGATATCATCTGAAACATCCATGATGTTCGATGATTTTGGAAGAATTAGAGCCACAGACCCGGATGACTGCGCCAAATTGGACTGCGCCGTATCGAGCGCAGCCACTCTCCAGGACTTCTATAAAGTATTGCCACTGTCATACAGTGGTGGCGTTCATTTTGCTTCAATCTCCAGCGGACAATCACTTGGAACAGCAATTATTGTGATCTCTCGATTTGGAGAAGACGATGCTGCGATCGCGTCTGCGCTGGAGCGAGCGCTCGGCTTGCACCCGGCTGAAGCCCGCGTCGCAGCTCTCATTGGCTCCGGGCTTGGGCCAGGTGAGATCGCCCGGCGTCGGTCAACCAGCGAGGCGACGGTCTATACGCAGATCAGGAACATCAAAGACAAGCTGCGAGGAACCAAGTTTGCTGCCGGAGATTTAACCAGCTTGGCTGCGTTGGTCTTCAAAATTTCGGCGATAACACGCGCGAAGATGCGCAAATCATAGGAGAGCATATTGGAAAAGGCTAAGAATGTCATCGATGTTGACTTCACAAAGCATGAAAATGCCATGGTGAAGCGCTTCAATCATCCAGAGGAATTACGGGATACCGGCTTCCGTCACCTTAAAGCAATCTTGAGCGATGCGCAGAAGCACCAGCCTTGCCGCTATTATGCTCTGCCCTATGCGGCGGATCAGGCCATGCATGTCCTTCTTCTCGACAATCTTTTCGTGCATCGCATCAGCGAGCAGCTTTTTGGTGACGATCATTTGATTGCGCACGACCCCTTTCCGCCGGAAGGGCCTCAGCGCGTGACGGCCTGGGACAACACGCGGGCCGCGCTTGCTGCGGCTGGAATCGAGATGCCAACCTATGATGAGGCTGTGAGCGCCAAGGACGCAGGGCCGTTTACGCCCGAAGGCTGCTGGCTCTGGGTTGAGCCATTGGCCGCATAAGCTGTTCACCCGACCGACGCGTATCGGTCGGGTGAATTTGATTTCGCAAGCAGAGGTAAGTGCAGTGACATCTGGGACCAGCCGGGCGGCCAATCGAAGAAAGAAAATTATTGAGCTGCTGTCACGTCTCACTGATGCCGATCTTGAAAAAGTTGAAAGAATTGCTTTTTGGCGTTTTTCTAAGACTTCCCGAGGGCTTGAACTCGCCCCTGGAGGACAACCTCGAAAGCTTCTTGCTCATGATCGGGAAGATGAGAAATAAGGAGCGCGATACGCTCTATGCGTTGAGTTGCCTCGCTTTTTTCGTCAAAAGCTTCCTCATTCAACAACTCATGAATTGTTACATCGCGGCTTAAAAGAATGCTGGCCCCACGAGCAAGTTTCTCGTAGGTGTCAGCAAGCATGTTTTTATCCTTCTTGCGTCGGATAAATTCATTGAGAGTATTGTATCCCACCTTCGAGGCTTCAGCCCATTGGCGGATACTCTTCAAGGCGTGCCGGTTCGTTTCCCAAAATTGGATCAGGGCTGAACGGCGACGCTCTCTTTCGACATCTATTGTAGCCATATCTCCATTGTGCGGATTTTGCGCTAGAACGCGATTGCGCTGTAGCGTGATTATGGCGCTTGACAAGTTTGCGCTATAGCGCAAATTAGAACCATGATCGACCAAGCCGTTCACCGCATTCGCTCCTATTTCCTGTCTTCTGGCCTAAACCGCCATCAGGCAGCGAAGGCGGCTGGGATCAGCTGGTACGCCGTCAACGAAGTCCTATCGCCGTCTGGAAATCCAAAGCTCCAGACGCTGGAGGCCATGGATCGCCTGGTCCCAAATGATTTTGTGGCTCCAACGCCAGCCCCTCATCCAGGGTTGTTGACCGGGGAACAATCGCTCGCTTTGCGTGACGCAGCAACAGCCAAGCAAAGGGAGAAAGCTGGTGATTGCTGACGGCGAATCAGAGATGACCGCCGCTCGCCGGTCAATTGGGGATGGCCTCATGTCTGACCGACGCCATCAGGAGCGTTCCCCGGCAGTCAAGAGCGGCGCCGCTGAACTGATTCGGCGCAATCTGGTCAAGCATGCCAGAGGTTATTCATCGGAAGGCTGCGGCATCCGGGTGTGGTGGTCTTACCATCCGATTTCTCATGCACAAACGGCCCCCCTGTTCACGTTTCCGCGAAGGAAGGCAACGCGATGCTGACCCGCGCGCAACAGGCCGCGCTCGCCGCCTGGGAAACCTTTGCCGCGTCCGCGCCATCCACCGTTCCGAAGGTCGAGCGGCTGACCCAGACGCTCTATGGCGTCGCCGATCTGGCCGAGTTGGCCGACGATGAGGCGGACGCGTTCGCCGCGTTCCTGCGGCGCGCGGCGGGCTACCAGCGCGTGATCGCGCGGGCTGTGCCGACGCCAACCCAGGGCCGGGCATGACGGGGCGTCGCCCCATCCCCCACCATTTCCAACCAGATCCCAGATCTATCTTGCTGATGCCGCGACATTTTCAAACGCCGTGGGCGCGCGGCCCGCCGTCGCGCCTATTTCCGGGCCTTCAGCCGCCCCAATCGACATCGAGGCCCACGCCGCTTTCGACCGCCACAGCGGTCGGGAGCGATGCGCGTCTGTGAAACAACGCCGCCCGTCGCGGCGGTGAACCCTGGAGCTTTGCCGTGATGCCGCGCGCCCCACCCTGATTGGGACGGCCCTGCACAGGCCGCCCCCCTTCCAGACGCCCCCAGGATGTCCATGACCCGTTGATCGACAACGGGACAGCCCTGCGCGCGCTCTGAAGGATACCGCAAAAAGGAATTAATTCCGCTGTTTTCTTGCAGCCACGGAATCGTGCGCCCGCAGGAAACGGCCTTGCCACCGGCTGGCCAAAGGCTGCCGGGGACAGGACAGGTGCGCCATGACCGCAAAACTCTGTGACTTTCGGGAAATCGTGGGCCGCTTCCGTGACGCCGTGCTTTCCAGTTCCGCGCTGAAGCCACGCGACAAGGTGGTCGCCCTGGTCATGCTGGGCCGTGTGAACCGCGAGATGTGGCGCGGCCTGGGCGATCTGCTGACCTGGGCCAGCGTCGAAACCGTGGCTCAGGACTCGGCCTTGTCCACCCGCGACGTGGAGCGGGCGCGCGCCGCCCTGCTGGCCAGCGGCGTGATCGAGCGGGATCGTCCGGGCGGACGAGGGCAGGCGACGCGGATGCGCTTTCGCCTGGATTGGCTGGAGCGGGAGGAGGCGCTGGACGCTGGTCCGGGCGATGCTTTCGCCGACACCGGCGTCGCCGACCGGGGAGTCGGGGAAAGCCCGGATTTGGCGACAGACCCTTCGGCTTTGGGCGACAAAACGCGGGATTTTTGCCCGACGCCGGAGTCGCCCAAACCCTGTGATATAACCCGTGAACCCACGCGCGCCCTTGCGCGTGAGCGCGTGAGCGCCGGACAGCCCGACGAGACCGAGCGCGATCTGCACGGCCTGATCGCGCAGCGGATCGGCGGCCACCGACACGGCCAGTGGTTCCGTGATTGCCGGGTGTCGGTCACAGGCAACCAGCTTCTGCTCATCGCCGCCCCCAGCCGCTTCGTCGCCGATCAGATTCGCCAGCGGTTTTCCGACGATTTGGCCAAGCTGCCACGGATCCGCAACGTCGAGGTTCGAGTCGAAACCCGGTTGTCCGGCCAAGCCTCCCTGTGGTCCCACCCCGAAACGAGGGCCTGACCGATGCCCCTAAGCCCTGATGATATTTGGGAAAACGGCGTCTATCGCTTCCCCGACAGCATCCGCCGGGTTTTGCGATGCGACCGGGTGTTCGTGCTGTGGGATTTCCTGCGCCCGTCCTGCGCGCCGCCGGGCCATGTCGGCCAGACCCCCGGCTACACCTTCAGCAGCGAGGTGAAGCGATTCGCGGCCCAGGCGCTGGGCGAGATGCGGTTGACGACGCCGGTGGACCGGCGCGATGAGGGCGGGCCGTGAGGGGCGCGGCGCAGCTTGGGCTGGATCTGGACGTGCCGCCGCGCACCGCGCGGCATCGCCCGGTGAAATGGACGACATACCAAAACATGTTGCGAATTTTAGTCCATCCCGCCATACTCATTTCGTTCCTGTTTTCCTCATATGCCGGTGTGAAGTGGACTTCCAAAAGGAAATTTCGTCTGATTTCGTCCGCCTTTCCCGCTTGGCGCTCTCAGGGCGCCAGCAGGATGTGCAACTCTTCATCCATCGTGCTGCAAAGAAGTACGGGCAACAGGTTCCTGAACTCGGGGATGGCTTAACATCGCTGTTGCGCGAGGCGCCGACGAGGTCCTCCCCTCTCCGTCGGCAGGCAGAGCAACCTCTCCCAGTCGATGTGGACTCTCGACTGGAGCTTCTCCGAGTAGAGACGGTCACAGGCATTGATCATCCGCCGGTTCTTGCCCCTCAGATCAAGGAGCGATTGAGCCAATTAATGCTTGAGCGTCTCAATTCCGACCGCCTTGCCGCTGTGGGGCTCAACCCAACACGTACCGTGCTTTTCACAGGCCCTCCGGGTGTGGGAAAAACGCTATCAGCCCGCTGGCTTGCTCATGAAATGGGGCGGCCGCTGCTTGTTCTTGATCTGGCCGCTGTAATGAGTAGTTACCTGGGGCGCACAGGGAACAACATCCGCAACGTTCTTGATTATGCAAAGAAAATAGATTGCGTTCTTCTTTTGGATGAACTGGATGCAATTGCAAAAAGACGGGATGATGGAAGTGAAATTGGAGAGCTAAAGCGTCTTGTAACTGTTCTTCTTCAAGAAATTGATGACTGGCCGCCAACAGGTTTGCTAATTGCAGCAACAAATCATGCTGGATTGCTAGATCCTGCCGTTTGGCGTCGATTTGAAATTGTGGTTGATTTTCCGATGCCAGATATATCTGGTCTTCAGGCTCTTCTCGACGCCCTATTAACTGAGCACGTTGAAAAGTCAAATCATTGGGTGCGAGCGATGTCTATAGTTTTCCATGGGCTGTCTTTCAGTGACGTAGAGAGACGGGTAAATGCGGCCAGAAGGGCAGCAGCGCTAAGTGAGCAACCTCTATCAATTCATCTGCAACAAATTCTCCGAGAACGAATAATGGAAATCGACAAACCTAATAGACTGGCAATTGCTTCAGAAATGGTTCTTGGAGATATCTTATCACAACGGCAAGTGTCTGAGCTTACGGGGATCAGCAGAGATACCATCAGGAACGCATGCAGAACGCATGATAAATTTGAGGATTAAAACATGTCGAACAAGAGAAACTTTCTGCTGGGCAAGGGTGAGCGATTAACGGAGCCAGTAATCGTTCGCACAGGAAATCCTGATAAACAGGCCCCATACACGTTCTTTCAAGCGCAGTCGCGCCTTACGCCAATGTTATCGGCAGCGGTTAGGAGCCTTGATGCGCTACCAGAGAAAGCTTGTCCGCATGATCATGCTGTTATGCGGATGACCTTGCATCCAGAATACATTGCGAAATCTTATTTTCCCGGCAAGCTCTTGACAGCGGTCGGCCTTCGAGCCGTTGGAAGTCGTCCTCGTAGAATACTCCCAGCAGCGCGCAGCAAGGGCCGGGAACCGGAGGAAGCTCTTACGACGGAGCTCTTCGTCGCGGGATCTCGACGAGCGTTTCGTGACTGGTCGACGTCAATCCCGGATTGGTGGGCTGGATCGTCGGGAGCTGACGAACTAACCGCCATCGAACAGTTGTCGGCACCAGAACCTGCCGAAAAACTGAAGAGTATTACATCGGAATCGGAAGAAATTGTCTTTGAAGTGGCCCTGCATGGTGGCGGATCAATGGTCGATTCTTTCGTCCTAGAGGGTTTTGTTGATTACGTTCACGGGTTAGGATTTAAGCCAGACCTTGATCATAGAATCACATCGTCGGGCGTGAGCTTTGTCCCTGTCAGCGCTTCTCGCAAGCAAGCAGAATATCTAGCAGCCTATAGCTTTGTTCGGGCGGTTAGAGAAATGCCAAAGCTTCGGCTGTTACGACCACCTTTCCGTTCGTCGTCAATCCCATCTACGCCGTCAATTGCATTGCCCAAAGGACCGCCTATTGATCCTTCTATCAAGGCGGCCATCTTTGATGGTGGACTGCCTCATGATCATCCAGTTTCTGCTTGGGCAACAGCTATCGAACCGAGTGGCATTGGTCCAGCTGAAGACGACTATCTTGAGCACGGGCTTAATGTGACATCGGCAGCTCTTTTCGGCCATATTACGCCTGGACTTCCTTTACCCCTTCCGTATGCACGAGTTGATCACTACAGAGTTCTTGACGGAGATCTGAACCAAAATCCGTTGGAGCTTTATGAAACATTGCAGCGTATTCAAGATGCACTCGCAAGTAAGCGTTATGATTTTATCAACTTTAGTATCGGCCCAGAGTTGCCAGTCGAGGATGATGAGATCCACGCGTGGACAGCAGTTCTTGATGAATACCTATCAGATGGTGAAACCCTGGCGACTATCGCGGTAGGAAATGGAGGAGAGCGCGACGCGGATAACGGTTACAACCGCATTCAAGTTCCAGCTGATTGTGTCAATGCATTATCAATTGGCGCTGCTGATTCTCGCAGTTCTGCATGGAAAAGGGCACCCTACAGTTCAATAGGTCCAGGAAGAAGCCCTGGTCGAGTCAAGCCCTCGCTCGTCAGCTTCGGTGGTTCTATAGCCGAGCCCTATCTGGTGCTGGGGCCTGGCTCAGTCCCAACACTCATGCCGACCGGTGGGACAAGCTTTGCCGCTCCAGACACAATGCGCATGGGGATGGGCATCAGGGCTCACTTTGGCGATTCTCTCCGAGGGTTGGCGATCAATGCACTGCTTGTTCATACGAGCACCCCGAGCGGCTATCCACGTACGGAAGTTGGCTGGGGACGCGTAGCTCGGGATCTTGAGGAAATTGTTGTGTGCGCTCCCGGCGTGGTTCGGGTTGTTTACCAGGGTGAAATAAGCGCATCCAAATACATCAGAGCTCAAATTCCTGTCCCAGCCGATCAATTAAGTGGAATGGTTGAGATATCAGCAACGATTTGCTACGCATCCACTGTAGATCCACATCACCCAAGCAACTATACAAGAGCAGGACTTGAGGTATTATTCCGACCAAATAAAGATAAGATTGATGGGGAATCCATACACCCTAAAACAACAAGCTTCTTTAAGCAGGGCAAGCTCTATGCCACTGAGGATGAACTACGTCGCGACGCACACAAGTGGGATAACTGTTTGCATCATACCCAGTCATTCCGAGGAAAGAGCTTGAAAGATCCTGTTTTTGATATCCACTATAACGCTCGAGCAGGCGGACAAGATTTTAGGCCCGCCGAAAAGCTGAGGTATGCACTTATCGTAACTGTAAAAGCTCCACGAGTGCCAGACATCTACGATCAGGTGGTGCGCCGTTACAGAACTACACTTGAGCAACTTGCGCCGGTTATTGATATTCCTGTTCGTCTTTGAAAGCGCTTTTCTCGTGTAAATACTGCAGCAGGAGATTTGGAACGGTTTGCCGGAATTTCCGCGCACCGTTCGCGGAAAATGCAACACTGCGCCCCTTGACGCGGCCCACCCAACGGAGCGACTCTTCCCCCCGGAGCCTGACAACTCCATGACAAGGCGGCAAGCCGCCCGCGCGTTTTTTCGCGATGCGGCTATTTTCATGCCCGGATTCTGTCCGGCGCATGCCCCTATGCCGGGGGACGGATGAATGCAACACCCGCAAGGGAAATAGTCCGGCCTGTCCTTGTCAGGTTGTCAGCCCCCGGCGCCAGGGTCGTCGTGACAAGCGGCCCTCCGCCGGCAATGCCGACAAGGGGGCTATCGCCATGAACAGCATGGGCGACAACGGGCAAGCTTTGCCCGGATTATCACAGTCCGACATCGACACCACCATCAACGGCGAGCCGCGCATTCTGGATCTGCGCTTGGCCGAAGCGCTGGGTTTCAAGCGTTCCGCTGATATCCGCCCGCTGATTGAGCGCCACCGAGAGGCGCTGGAGCGGCTTGGCGGAATTTTCCGCACCGTGCGGAAAAATCCCGGACGCGGGCGCCCCGCCGCCGAATTCTGGCTGACGAAGAAACAGGCGATCTACATCGCGACCAAGGCCGAGACGGAACGGGCGACCGAGATCACGATCCAGATCGTCGAGGTGTTCGACACCGTGACCAGCGGTCGGGCGTCGCCGCCGCCCGTCCCGGCGCTGACCAAGGCCGACCTGGATCGGATCGACGAGCGCGCCCGCATGGCCGCCGCGCTGGAGGAAACGCGGGTCCGCAACACGCTGACCGGCGCCGCCCTCGACGCGCTGCGGCGGGGCCAGCCGATCCAACCCGTCATCCAAGGGGGGCGGCGCCGTCCCCAACTGACGGCGCGGCCGCAAATCCGGTCGAGACTCTCCCCGCCGACCTGGGCGCCCGGCTTTCTGGCTCTGCCGGTGGACGTCCAGATCGCGTTGGAACGGGCGACGGAGTTGATGGTCGAGATCAACCGGGTGATGGCGGAATTGTGGGACGTCACCGGCAAGGCGGATGTGCGCGACCAGATCGGCGAAATCCTGTCGGTCAAGACCACGCAATGGCGCGCGGGCGCTCCGCACTTCACGTCCCACTGATTCCAGCCTTTGGAGCGCGAGAGATGCCATTCGATGGATCAATGGGCCGGACGCGCGACGGCGCGCGCCCGGTGGGGGCGGGGAATCGTTCCCCGGTGAACGGTTTCCGGCGGGGGGCGCGGCGATGAAAACCATCCTGGTGGTTCAGGGCAAGGGCGGCGGGCCGAAAACGGCGACGGCGCGGAATCTGGCGGTGGCGGCGGCGGTGGCAGGGCTGCGGGTGGGAACTCTGGACACGGATCCGCAAGGGTCGCTGACCTTCTGGCATGGCCAGCGGCCCGGCGACGCGGTGGTGATCGCGCATGAACACCGATTGTTGTCGGCGATCGACCGCGCCCCGACGCCCGACGGGCTGGATCTGCTGGTGATCGACACGCCGACGGCGATTGAGGTCTTCCCCGGCCCGACGGCGATCCTGTTCGACTCCGCCGATCTGGTGCTGGCCCCCGTGCGCCCCGGCCCGGAGGATCTGGTCAGCATGGACGCGATGCTCCCCTATCTGCGCGCCCGGCGTCGCCCGATTCGGTTGCTGTTGAGCCAGATCCAGCCGCGCCTGCGCGAGACCGTGGACGCGCGGGAGATCGTGGGGAGGATGGGGACTCTGGCCCCGGTCATGATCCCCCAGCTTCAGGAGGTGCCGCGCAGCTTCACCGCCGGGCTGGGAACGGCGGAGATCGCCGGAACCCGCACCGGCCCCTTGTTCCGCGACCTGTGGGCCTATTTGGCCGAAGAGATGGGGATCTGACATGACCAACGCCCGCCGTTTGGGGAACACCCGGCTTTCGATGCTGAACGCGCCGCGCGCGCTGACCAGCCGCGCGGAGTTCGTGGCCGACATCCGCCGCGAATGGACCAACGCCCTGGAATCCACCGTGCAGGTGGGCCGACGGCTGAACGAGGCGAAAGCCGCTCTGCCCCACGGCGAGTATGAGGCGATGGTGCAGGCCGACCTGCCGTTCGGCCCGTCCACCGCGCGCAAGCTGCGCGAGGTGGCGGAATTCGTCGATGCGGGGAAGGTGCCGCTGGACCAGTTGCCGGAGGCCTACAGCACGCTCTACGTCATAGCCACCCTGCCTGAGGAGGTGCGCGAGGAGGCGGTCGCGCAGGGCGTGATCCGCCCCGACGTGACCCGCGCGGAGGTGGAGGCGTTCAAGGCGCCCAAGCCTGAACCGGCTGCCGGGCCGCGTCCGGCCGATCTGTTTTCCGGGGCCGAACCGCCGCCCCAGCGGCCAACCGGCGCCGCGATCTGGCCGAACGCGGACGGTCCCGCCCTGCCGCCGCCGCTCATCGACGCCGAGTCGCCGCCGCCGCCCAGCGTGGAGCCGCCCAAGCCGGTTGGCGTCCAGGCGGCGATCAACCGCCCCTGGTCCAACGCCGCCAGCGATCCGGGGGCCATCCTGGTCGATTGGGGAACCGGCACGGCGCTGACGCTGCTGGTGGTGGTGCCCCATGATCCCGCCGCCGCCGACATCGTTCGTCACGTCATCGCCCTGCACAACGCCTCGCTGGGGGCATGAGCCGGGCGCGCAATCGCGGCGGGGTGTCGCGATCACCCCATCGCCACGCGAACGATGGTCTTTCCGGCCGCCGGTGGCCCCTTCTCCGCGTTGCGCGACCGTATCAGAGGGCGACAGTTGCCCAGCCGGCGCAGCGCTGACTCGCCGCGTCGGTCCGACTGGCCCAGGTGCAAGGACCGGAAAGATTGGTTGCGTTCTTTCACAGAAATACACGCGAGTCCACGCCGCGTTGACGGGACGCCCTTGACCCTGCCGCCCAGCGGAGCCATTCTTCGCCCCGGAGCTTAGAAACCTCCTTACAGGCGGCAGGCCGTCCGCGCGTTTTTCGCGATGCGGCCATTTTCGTGCCCGGAGTCCGTCCGGTGCATACCCCTTTGCCGGGGGTCGGATAATACAAGACCCGCAAGGGGAATAGTCCGGCCTGACCTGTGACAGGTTTCTAGCCCCCGGCGCCAGGGTTGTCCTAGAAAGCAGCCCTCCGTCGGCAATGCCGCACAGGAGGCCATCGCCATGAACATCATGGGCGACAACGGGCAAGCCTTGCCCGCGTTATCACCGACCGACATCGACACCACGATCAATCACGAGCCGCGCATCCGCGACCTCCGGCTTGCCGAAGCGTTGGGGATGGTGGACCCTCATGATATTCGTCGGTTGATCGAACGCCACATGGCCGCGCTCATGACCTTCGGAGAGGTTTTCCGGGATGTCCCGGAAAATCGCAGTTCGCGGCAGGCGCCGCACACTCCAGATGAACCTATTTCCGACGCTGATCGGAAACTCCGCCGCACGGCGGAGTTTCCCCGCCGACGTGGACGCCCGAGCAAAGGCGCCTTCCACCTCACCAAAAAGCAAGCGCTCTACATCACGGCGAAGTCGGACACCGAACGCTCCGCGTTGGTGACGATCCAGATGGTCGAAGTGTTCGACGCCGCGACCGGCGCCAGAACCACCGGATTGCCCGGCACGCTGGCGCCCGAGGAAGAATCGATGGTCATGGCCTACCGCAGCTTGGGACGCGACGACCAGATCCGGCTGCGCGCGCTGCTGACGCCGCCGATCGGCGCGAACTCAATCCCCGAAACCCGCAACCCGCCTTTCTGCGCCGCGTGCAAGGCGGCGGATTTCTGGCGTCGCGGCATCGACACCGACCTGGACCCCAACCCCCTGCTGTCCAGCCCCCTGACCAATTCCGACCTGCGCGTCATCAAGACCATGCGCACCCTGGTCGCCAGAGAAATCGACCGAACCATCGGCCTGCGCATCCTCGACGCCACCATCGCGATGCAAAAGGCCTTCCGCCCCGACCGAGAAACCGAATAACCACCCCACCACCCCCAACCGTGGGCGCGGCGACCATCCCACCGCCAGCCCACGGTAGAGGCCGCTGAAGCACTCTTGTCCCGACGATTGGACGAACCCATCCGGTTTTGGTGGACAGTTGTTGCCTGTAGGGGGCTGACAGACCGAATCACCCCAAAATTGACGGTCTATGCCCCAACGTTGCCGTTCCCTGTGACTCCATCAACGATCACTGTCAAAAATCCTTCTACATGCAAGAAGAGATACTTGAAGCGCCGCGAGTCGCTCCGTCCAATCGGAGAAATGTGGGCTGAGCGTTTCCACGATCCCCTTCGGCAGATCGCAAGAAATGCTATGAAGACTATCGAAAATTTCTTTTGCTTTCTGGCCGTCAATCATACCAGAGTTTTTGGCCTCCGTGATTTCGTTCACAGCTCCTTGCATCCCTTGCGCGTCGAAGGTGACAAGGGCATGTATGATTAACCCAGGCACAAGGTCCTTTATTCGATGAACAGCATCACTATAAAAAAATCCCTCTTTATCGGAATCACGCACACGGTCGATACTGCTCACAAATTCATTGATAGTCTCGTGATCGTCTTGGTCGGTTGTTTCACACATAGCGACGAAGCGGCGAAAGATATGACCGAATGAGAGAAAATATCGAAAAATACTATATTTATCACCTCGAATAATTTTGGAAAGACGTGTTACGAGCTTTATCCACTCATCATCCGTGCGCGCGCCTTCAGCGATCCATTGCGCCCAAACCAACTGCGCCAGCAACAAGCGATCTATCAATACCTGTCGCCGCCAATTAGCCATGGCCGTGTCCTCAGAGCCATATTCACTCAAAATAGTGCGGGCCTCCGCCCTGTCCTTTTTCCACAAATCATCGGGCATGCGTCGCCATTCGATTGGCGCTCGTGATGCATCAATATCTTTAGAATAATTTGCAAATACTGTTAAATAGCTTCTTGCTGCGTACAAATCATTAACCCATGCGACATAGCTCACGTTGGAAGCCAGAAATCCAACAAATATTAGCCGAGTCTCGGCGCTCTGTTGAAAAGCCCGCCACGGATCGTCAAATTCAGCCCCGTGGTAAAGTGCGTTCAGTGGGTATCCAAGCGCCCACTCCCCCCGTTTCACGAACTCGCGGTGTGCGATTGATTCAATTTTTCCTTCTTCATGTGAGCGGCGAGAGACGCGATACAGCAGCAATCCTATCGCCTCCGCGAAGACGCGAACAATCTCAGGGGGGAATCTATCCGTAACCGCGTGCCGACAAGCTTGAGCCAGCTTCACCGCGATGTTAGAGGCAAATTCCGGTGATTTTTGCAGAGCGCCTGCCGCGACCCAACTTAAGGAATGGACCGGATCAACCCAATTCCTCAGCAATGACATCATCGGATTTTTCGTTGCATAGTTTCCATTCGTGGTCATCGACGCCCGCAACAGTACATGCAGCATATCCAATAATTCGCTGAACGCCGCATCAGCGTCCGCAGGGGTCCCAGTAAGAATTTGATGTTCCACGTCTGACCCAAGAGCCTCCAGCAACGCGCTTGGGCGAAAGCGTGACTTTCCAAACGACGCCCTCCCGCCGATTTTCAAGGATGAACGCAGTAAGATTCTACCAATTAAATCCGGGCGCTTGTCTACGAGGAAATGTTGGCCAGACTTGCAGTCACTCCCTAAATAAAAGGCAATCCCCACCACCGTCGATTTGTCACCGTTACGGAAGCGAAGCCAGCGCAGCGCGATCCGTAAAACCGTCGTTCGGACGTCGTTTATCCGACCTGCGCGCGCAAATCCGAACCACGACTCGTTAAGGGGAGGCACCCACCCGACGGTCCAGGTCCCGGCGAGACCACTCGCTTCAAGTTCCTGGCGGAACTCATACCAGAGGTCCCTAAGACGATTGTCGCCTATTTCCTCATCGAATCCGAACCAAGCAATTGCCCTCTTGCGCAGCCGGATGCGGCCCTCGTTTGAGACCAGATCAAGGGCGGTATGGATGAAATGCACATAACCAGCCAAGTTAGCCAGAAACCAGATCCCCGCAATAGCGAGAATATATGGACGAGCACCACTTAGCATCGGACCAGCGATGATTTCATGCGGCCATGAAAATAGAGAAAACATCACGGCAGTGAGCAAAAGAGAGCTTGATGTGATCTCACGCGGCCTGCCAATATCAAGCAAAATAGCAAGATCGAATTCACGCCCTTTGACCGACCGCGCGCTCAGCAGCAATTGAGCACCGGCTATAATGACTGGGATCGCAAGTGCAACCAAAGTTACCTGCGCGGAAATTATGTAGCTGGCAATGTCCTTGACGGTTCCAGCCTGTGACTCCTCCAGAGAAAGCGGTATATAGACTGAAGCAATGCAAGAAATAATAGTATAAAGCATGAAATTAATTGGCAGTACTACCCAATTTTTGTTGGTGAATAGGCGGCATACATTATAGCCAAATCCACTAGAAAGCGCCATAATATCTTTGTTTTTGCGCCGGTGGTCCCGAAGTTCACGCCAGACAGAACCAACAATACTTCCCATCATGACATCACCTCGAAAAATAGATGGATCGTTTCCGATCCGCCGGCATCACCCAGAATGTCTTCCGCTTACTCAAAAGCATGGATTGCTTAAATACACAGGAGCTATCGCCAAAGGATAGGCTCACGCACAATATCGCAGCTTTGGTTTGACCGCCGATGAAAAATCACCCGCAAGCTGGCCGCCGAGCGACTCAGGCGCGCGCCACCGGCACATCGTCCAGTTTGGTGGTGTAGCTGGGCGACCGCTGTTCCTGCCGCATGCGCCACGCCCGGCCCATGGTGGCGGCGGGCGCCAGCGTGTCCCGCCCCATCCGCTGGTTGATGGTGTCGAGCGCCGCCATCAGCCGGGCGCCGCGTTGCCGGTCGGCGGCGTTCAGCAGATCGGGTTGCCGATTCGCCACCGGCAGCAGGCCGGACAGGATCACCCCCGCCTTGGCGAACGGGAAGCCGTCGCGCCCGATGCGCCGGGCCGCGCCCGATGCGCCGGGCCGCGCCGGTGGCGATTGCGGTTCGCACACGGCGTCCTCCGTGGACTGACAGGGTTCGTCAGGATGACTCAAAATAAGAACTTCTCAAGAACATTGGTGGGTTGACAGGAGGTTCCGGCGGCTTGAAAGACCAGAAGAAAGATAAATTCCCATCATGGTAATGATCCGAAAGGAATTGGTAATATCTATGGGCAAACAATCCTAGATTCTGGCTGTTTCCAACCCGCTGCGGGAAATTCGGGAGGTTGTCCATGTCCACCGCCGTGCCGCTGCTTCCCGTCTTTATGGCCTATCAAGGGCGCGCGCCCTTCGCCGAGGCCGAAGAGGTCGACGCGATCATGGGATACGAGGAGCGTCTTTTGTCCCAAGGCGAGATCGTTTCGCCCGACGATCTGTTCGCCAAGGCCCGCTACATCCAGGACACCGGGCGGATCGACCCCAGCCTGATCCCGATGGAGGCCATCGACACCCTGGTGGCGGGCATCCTGCGGTTGATGGGGCCGACGTTGAGCCAGTCGGCTCCCTTGGGCACGGCGGCTTAAACCATGGCCGTCGCCTGCCATTCCCCCAAGCGGTCTATTGACCTGGAAGACCTTGTGGTCTGGGCGTGCCGCGACCAGAAGGCCCTGCGTGATGGAGCGACGCTGCATGTGGTTGAGGCCGCCGCACAGTTCGCCATCGGCAACCAGCGCCGCCGCTTGTCGGGCGCCGACTATCCCGGCAGTTGGGGCGTGGACAGCTGCGTGCGTGTCGCAGCGATCGGGGCGATTGGCGCCCGTCTGGACGGGAAAGGGCCAACGCGGGGGATTGCTCCACGTTTGGCCCCCGACGCCGAGGCCGTCGCAACCGCCATTGAAGCGTTGCCCAGCGGCGAACGACGGTTGGTCCGGTCTCATGGTTCCATCGGCACGCGCCCGGACTGGTTGCCGCTTCAGCAGCCGTTGGTCGCGGCGATGCGGCCATCGGATCGGCCAGGCCGCTACCGCCATGAAGTGGCCGAGGAATGGCAGCCGACGCCGCTGCGGTCGGAGGTCGCTGCGCGTTATCTGGCCTGCGGTCGGTCTCTGTTCGACGCGCAAGGCCGTCGGCGGTTGGTGGAAGAGGAAAACGGATTCCGCTTTCGCGCGGTGGACGACGGGCGAGAGCTGTTGGTGCGCTGGTGCCCGGTGGAACCGGAGCACAGCGACGCGGAGATCATCGAAACGAACTGCGACTATGCCGAGTGGCACGATGGGCTGACGCGGTTGATGGGACTGCTCGCGGGTCGATTGCAGGATCACCGGATTTCAGGGTTGCTCGCGCTCGCTCGACCGTGGGAACAAATGCCTTGATAGGAAGTTAATCCATTGACATACTGAGGCGGACAAATTCCGCCCAAATGAAGACCCGCTGGCTACGGCCACGCGGGTCTTCTGCTGTCTGGGCTGGCTGGATTCGCTCATGCACAATGATATTGATGCGCGCTCCGACGGTACAGTGCCTGCCAGGGTGCCGGTCGGGCTTGGCGATGCCTTGCCCATCGGCGCTCTGCAAGAGCGGTTGATCGACAGCTTTTTGGCCGGTCGAAAGGCCAATACCATCGCGGCTTACCGCCGCGATCTGGAGGATTTCCGAGCATTCGTCGCAGGCCAACCTGGTATGGCGGTGTATGCCGATACCGTTGATCGTGTCGCCCGCGAGCTGCTGGGCCTCTCTGCTGGTCAAGCCAACGCTCTTGCACTCGGCTATCGGTCGGCGCTGCTGGCGCGTGGGCTGTCACCTGCGACCATCAATCGTCGGCTCGCTGCTCTGCGTTCACTCGTCAAGCTGGGCGCCACGATTGGCCTGGTCAGCTGGGATCTTGAAGTGGAGAACGTCGATGGTGCCTCATACCGCGACACACGCGGCCCAGGCCGGGATGGGGTGCGCGCGATCCTCAACCATGCGCAGGATCGGGCAGACGCCAAGGGAGTGCGAGATACTGCCATTGTTCGGTTGTTGCACGATACGGCGCTGCGGCGTGGTGAAGTGGTGTCCCTCAATATGGAGCACTATGACCCGGCAACTGCCACGCTGTCGATTCTGGGTAAAGGGCGTCACCAGCGCGAAACGATCACGCTGCCGGCCGCCACCAAAGCGGCGCTGGATAGTTGGATCGATGTGCGCGGTCGTCAGCCCGGCCCAATCTTCTTCCGGTTGGACAATGCCGGTGCAGGCGATGGCCGTCTGACGGGCACGGCTGTCCACCAGATTGTGCGGCTGCTTGGTGAGGATATCGGGATCCAGACGAGACCGCACGGCTTGCGCCATGCCGCTATCACCAGCGCATTGGATGCAACAAACGGCAACATTCGGGCCGTACAGAGTTTCGCACGTCATCGAGACCCGCGCGTGACCCTGCGCTATGACGACAACAGGGCCGATTTGGCCGGTCAAACCGCTTGTTTGGTCGCTGAAGACTGACGGAGCCGCTCAGCACCTCAGAGCGTAAAGCTGAGCTTGCGAAAAGGATGATTATCGCAAGCTGAAACGTTACACGGTCGACCAATCGTCGTTACACGCTCCGCCCGCGCATCACGAAAAACATCAAGGATTACAACGATGTCTCAGTCGGCTCCACAATTGGAAACCGTCAAGGTCGGTGTAACGCCGGAGGTGGCGCGCCCCGATTATTACGAGGATGCGCGGGGCCGGATGATTCCGGCGCGGCTGGTGAAAGCGCAGGATCTTCTGGAAGACCAGTTGGTCCGCGATCTGCTGAATCAGGCGGATTCCCTGTCGGGATTGATCGCCGCGTTCAAATCGACGGTGTTCAGCGAGGTGGGCGCTTTCCTGGCGATTTTGACGGATCAGTACAAAGCGAAGCGCGGCGGCAAAAAAGGAAACATGACCTTCACGAGCCTGGACGGAAAGCTCAAGGTGCAGGTTGCCGTCGCGGATCACATGACGTTCGGCCCGCAACTGCAAATCGCCAAGGGTTTGATTGACGAATGCATCGGCGATTGGAGCCAGGGGGTGAACGCGAACATCCGCGTTCTGGTGGATCACGCCTTTTCCGTCGACAAAGAGGGGCAGGTGTCGCGGGAGAAAATCTTCGCGTTGCGTCGGGTCGACATCACGGATGATCGGTGGCGCCAGGCGATGGACGCGATTTCCGACAGCATCCGCGTCGAGGGGACCAAGACCTACGTCCGCTTTTACCGCCGTGATTCCCAAGAATCGCCATGGCGAGCGATCACGCTCGATCTGGCCAACGCCTGATCCGCGTCGGCGGATCGCCGGGCACGCAAACCGGGATTATCTCCATGCTTCACACTGTGACCGTTGGCGCGGCGACGCTGATGTTGGGCGACTGCATCGAACGGATGCGGGAACTGGACGACGCTTCCGTCTCGCTGGTTCTGACCGACGTGCCTTATTCAAGCGGGGCGACGAGCGAGGCCGGACGCACCGCTTTAGGTAAGACCATGACTCGCTCGACCAAAGGCGATCCGGCCCGGTGGTTCGGGTCGGACAGTCTCAGCACGCGGGGCTTCCTGCATCTGCTGCGGGGCTGCGCGCTGGAATGGCGGCGCGTGCTGAAGCCCGGCGGCCACGCCCTGTGCTTCATCGATTGGCGGATGGGCGACCATTTGGCCGACGCGGTGGATCCCGGCGCGCCGGACGATCTGTGGCTGCGCGGGGCCGCCGGGGACGCGATGGAGAGCGCCGATCTGCGTCGGGTCGGGCTGCTGGTGTGGGACAAAACCTATTTCGGGATGGGGACGCATTTCCGGCTTCAGCACGAGCTGATCCACCATTTCAGCAAGGGCAAGGGCGACCCGCCGCTGCGCCGCGACATGGCCAACATCCTGCGTCATCCGCCGGTGCGGAAGGGGCTGCATCCGACGGAGAAGCCGGTGGGGCTGCTGACCGACCTGATCGGCACGCTGTGCCCGGTTGGCGAGACCGTTCTGGACTGCTTCGCGGGTAGCGCCTCGACTGGGGAGGCGGCGCTGTCGAGTGGCCGCCGCTTCATCGGCGTCGAGCGGGACGAGCGCTATTTCGAGGCGGGTTGGAAGCGACTGGCCGGGCTGGTCAAGGAGAATGCGGCATGACCATGCAACTGGATGACCTGGTGCACGGTCTCAACGGTCGGGCTACGGTCGACGGGGTGATCGTCGCTTTGTTCTCGACGATGGGGCTGTGGTTGGACGCGCTGCGCGGTCCAGCCCAGGAGCTGGCGTTCTGGGGCACGGTGGTTCTCGTCCTTGGCCGGTTGGTTCTGTTGGCCTTGGATTTTCGCGACCGCCGCCGACGGAACCGGCTGGCGGAATCGTTCACGGGTGAACGGTGAAGGGCTGTGTTTGACATCGATGTCAAAGCGGACCTGAAGCCGCTTCAGACAACGCTGAGCGATCTGGCCAAGAAGCAAATTCCCTTTGCAACCGCCCGCGCCTTGACCGCCGTGGCGAAGCGGGTCCAAAGGGCCGAAAAGGATGCTCTCAGCGAAGTCTTTGACCGACCGACGCTGTTCACGCAGCGCTCGATCGGCGTGACGGCGGCGAAGAAGGCGGACTTGACGGCCACGGTCTTCGTCAAGGACATCGCGGCGCAGTATCTGGAACCCTTCGAGACGGGCGGTCAGCATCACCTGCCGCCTTCCAAGCGAGGCGGCACGCTGTTCAACCCGAAGGCGGTCGATCTGAACCAGTACGGCAACCTGCCCAAGGGCAAGCTCCGCCGGTTGGCCGCCCGGCCCGACACCTTCGTCGGGACCATCAACTTCCGCTCTGGCCAGACGGTCAGCGGGGTCTGGCGGCGACCGAAGCGGGACTACCGGCGGGCGGACCCCAAGCGCGGCTATTGGCGCGATTACGGGACCAAGGGCAAGCTGCGGAAGGTGGACGGCGTGCTGACCGGGCTGAAGCTGCTGGTCCGGTTCGGCGACGCGCTGCCCGTCAAGCAGCGCCTGGGCTACAGCGAGCGGGCCAAGGACGTGGTGCGGGCCTCGCTGAAGGCCGAGTTCGACAAGGCCATGGGCGCGGCTCTGGCGACAGCAAGGAAGTGATGGGGCCGGAGGGGGCGCCCCCCTCAATGGGTCCTTCCCAAGGGGGTTGGCACACGCGGGCATTGCACACCGCAGGCTCTGGCTCTCGTTGAGCAAAAAAAACGTGTTACACGGTCCGTTACACGCTCCCGCAGGAGGGAAAAAGCGGAGCGAAATCAATGCACTCATCTGCGAAGCGTGTAACGCCCGGATCGACCGGCGTTACACCGCCGCGTTACACGCCCGCCGCGATGATCGGGAAAGCGGCCCTGGCGGAAGCGCTGGGCTGGACCCGGCCCAAGCTGGACCGGCGGCTGGAGTCCGACGCCCGCTTCCCGGTGGTGACGCGCGGCACGAAAGCCGGTGGTTGGGAGTTCGATCTGGCGGCGGTCCGGGCCTATCTGGATCCAGAGGAGCCACCCGCTCCTCCTCCCCGATCCGCCCGGCCCCGACCGCCGCCACGTCGCCCGGCGCCGCCTCCGCCGAGCGACGATGTCGATGTCGACCTGGAGGAGATCGACGATGACCCGCCCCCGGCGCGTCGGCGAGCGCCCGCCCAGCACGCCGGTGAGAGCACGGCCAAGCAGCGCAAGGACGCCGCCCAGGCGGCGATGCTGGAGGACAAGCTCCGCCTTTCTCGGGATGAGTTGGTGGAGGCGGAGGAGATGCGCACGGTGCTGGCCACCCTGCTGTCTCGCCTGTCCAAGGGGATCGACGGCATCCCCGTCTTGATGGTCAAGCGGCTCGGCCTGGACGAGGACGCCCTGCCGGTGTTGCGGGAACTGGTCGACGATCTGCGCGGCCAAATGGTGATCGACCTTCAAAAGGCGTTGCGGGATGACCGAACCTGAGTTCGCGTCGGCTTGGGTCTTGGCCGAGGAGGCCCTGGCCGCCCTGAAGCCCCCAGAGCGTCGGACTGTGGCGGAGTTCGCCGAGATGCGGCGGGTGCTGGCCAACGAGGGCGGCGGCTTTGTCGGCAAATGGCGCAACGACCAGGTGCCCTACGTCGTCGAGCCGATGGAGTGCCTGACCTCGCTGGATCACCTGACCGTCGCCGTGATCGGGCCGGGCCAGAGCGCGAAGACCACCATCGCGGAGAATTGGCTGCTGCACGCCGTCGCGTCGGACCCGGCCAACCTGCTTTGGTACATGCAGACCGACCAGGCGGTGGAGGCCTACGTCAAGTCGCGCATCAACCCGATGATCGAGGCGCATGAGGACATGGCGTCCCGCCTTGGGACGCGGTCGGTCGACGACAGCCTGCACTTCAAGAATTTCCGCACCATGCGCGCGGAGTTCCTGCCTGCGACCAAGCGCAACCTGATCAACAAGTCCGCGCCGCGCATCGTCGCCGACGAGATCGACGCCTATGGCGAGATGGGCGACGTCAAGGCCCTGCTGGACATCCGCCGCCAGACCTTCGGTCGGCAGTCGATGATCCTGGCCGTGAGCCACCCCGACAAGGCCAAGGGCATGAATCCCGCCCGCGACTGGTCGGAGGGAATCATGGCCATGTACGCCGACAGCGACCGGCGGGTCTGGTACTGGCGCTGTCCGCATTGCGGGGCCTGGTCGTCACCGGCGCCGATCGCGGCCCGCGTCATGGCGCTGGACTACCCGGAGGAGGGCACGCTCGACGACATCGAGGCCGAAGCCCGCTTGCTGTGCCCGGTCAGCCAATGCCGGATCAGCGACGCGGAACGCCGTGGCATGCTCGCCAGCGGTCGCTGGGTGGGGGACGGCCAAACCATCGCGGAGGACGGCGTCGTCACCGGCGAACGGGCGCGGCGCGCCACCGCCGGGTTCTGGATCACCGGCACGATGTCGCCTTTCGTTTTGGGCGGCATCGGCGCGCTCGCCCGCGCCAAGGCCAAGGCGGAGCGCGAATTCGAGATGACCGGCGAAGACGAGACGCTGCGCCAGGTCATCGTGAAGCAGTTCGGCATCCCCTACGCCCCGCCGCGCAGCGTCGGGCTTCTGCTGGGGACGGACATCGCCGACCGTTGCTCGACCGATCTGCGCCTTGGCGCCGTGCCGGAAGGGGTCCGCTTCATCACCGCTTTCTGGGACGTCCAAATCGCGCATTTCGACATCCTGGTGCGGGGTTGGGGCGTGAAAGGGGAAAGCTGGGTGATCGACCGATTTCGGGTCGCTGGCGACCCGGCCACCAGCCCGGAGGATTGGGACCAGCTGGTGGAGGCGGTGGTGCTGAAGACCTACCCGCTGGCTGACGGCTCCGGTCGCCACATGGCGCTTCGCGCCGTCGGCTACGACTCCGGCGGCCAGCCCGGCGTGAGCCAGCAAGCCTATGACGCCTGGACGCGGTGGCGGAAGCGCCAACTGGTGAAGCGGTTCGGCACGATCGCCGGGCGTGACGTCTATTCGGTCATCCCGACCAAAGGCAGCTCCGCGTTGATGGCGCCACGGTTGAGCGTGACCTACCCGGACACCTCGGCCCAAGCGAACAAGAAATTCGGCTCGAACGGCACGGTGCCCGTGGCGGTGTTCAACCCAAACACCTTCAAGGATGACCTGAACGGTCAGCTCCAAAAGGCGGATGACGGCCCCTGGTCGGTCCATTTCCCGGCGGCGTTGCGGGCGAAAGCGCCGCCGCACCCCTGGTTCGAGCAGCTGGTCGCCGAGATCCGGCTGCCGTCGGGCCGATGGGAGAAGCACAGCCGGTCAGCGCGCAACGAGGCCTTGGACACCATGGTCGGCAACCATGTCGTCGCGCACCTGCACGGCCTGAACCGCATCAATTGGGAGCGACCGCCGAGCTGGGCCGCGCCATGGGATGAAAATTCCCTGGTCTTCACCCCCGAGCAGGTGAAGGCCGCAGAGGTCGCTTCGGTCTTTTCGACCCTGGCGACCGTCGTTTCCGCCGTTGCGGGCGTTCCGCAACCGCCGTCGCCCCGGCGCAGCCTGTCCAGCCGCCTGGCCTGAAGGACCTGACATGATCGACACGTCCAGCGGCATCCTGGCCGGGATGACCGAGGCGCAATTGCGCGCCGCGCTCGCCACCGCGCAGAAGGCCTACATCGACCTCCAGATCGGTCAGAAAGTGGTCTCCGTCTCCTACGCGCAGGGCAACGGCTCCCGCTCGATCACCTATCAGCCGACCGATCTGCCGCAGATCACGGCGCTGATCCAGGCGATCCAGCGTCAGCTTGGCATCGGCTCCAGTCGTCGAGCCGTCAGCTTCCTCTATCGGTAAGGCCGCCATGACCAACGTCATTCTCTACGGGCCGGACGGCGTCACGCCGCTGTCCGCGCCGCCCCGGCGCGCCTCGATGCTGGCCGGTGGCGGTTCGACCCCCTACGACGCCGCCGACACCCAGGGCGAGCATCTGGCCGCGTGGCAGCCCTATCTTGGCTCTGCGGACAGCGACCTGACCCCGTACCGCGACCGCATCGTGTCGCGGGTGCGGGACCTGGTGCGCAACGACGGCTGGGCCTCTGGAGCCGTCACCCGCATTCTGGACAACGCGGTCGGCGCGACCTTCCGACCGATCGCCAAGCCCGATTACCGGGCGCTCGCCCTGATGACCGGCAACAAGGGATTCGACGCGGCCTGGGCCGACGCGTTTGGGCGCGCGGTGGAAGCGGGCTGGCGCACGTGGGCGGACGATCCTGGTCATTACTGCGACGCGCAGCGGCAACGCAGCATGGCGCAGCTGCTCCGTCTGGCGTTCCGACACAAGCTGGTCGATGGCGACGCCCTGGCCGGCCTGCCGTGGATGCCGGAGCGGATTGGGCGCGGTCGAGCGAAATATTGCACCGTGGTGCAGCTGATCGACCCGGACCGGCTGTCCAACCCGCAGATGCAGTTTGACCAGCGCCATCTGCGCGGCGGCGTCGAGATTGACGAACATGGGGCGGCGGTCGCCTACCACGTCCGCAAGGCCCATCAGAATGATTGGTATTCGGGAAGCGACAGCGTCGCCTGGTCGCGCATCCCACGCGAAACCGATTGGGGGCGCCCGCTCATCGTCCATGACTTTGACGCGGAGCGGGGCGAGCAGCATCGCGGCGGCGCCGGGGTGCTGACCCCGGTGATCCAGCGGCTCAAAATGCTCATCAAATATGATGGCACCGAGCTGGACGCCGCGATCGTCAACGCGATTTTCGGCGCCTACATCACCAGCCCGCACGACCCGTCGGTGGTGCAGGACGCCCTCGGCGCTGGGGATGGCGTCGGGGCCTACCAGGACGCCCGCGCCGACTACCACAAGGAACGCCGCACGGCGCTGGGCGGGGTCCGGATGCCGATCCTGTTCCCCGGCGAATCCATCAACACGGTGGCGGCGGCCCGCCCCACCAGCAACTTCGCGGCGTTCGAGGGGGCGGTGTTGCGCAACGCCGCCGCTGGGATCGGCATCAGCGCGCAGCAGCTCAGCAACGATTGGTCGGACGTCAATTATTCCAGCGCCCGCGCCGCCCTCCTTGAAGCGTGGAAGACGCTGACGCGGCGTCGCACCGACTTTGCCGTGGGATTCGCCTCGAAGGTCTACGCCGCCTGGCTGGAGGAAGCCATGGAGGTCGATAACCTGCCGATGCCGTCCGGCGTCGTCCCCGACTACCTCGACGCCCGTGGCGCGTACAGCCGATGCCGCTGGATGGGGCCGGGCCGAGGTTGGATCGATCCGGTGGCCGAAAAGCAGGGCGCGGTTCTCGGGATGGACGCCGCGCTCAGCACCTTGGAAGAGGAGTGCGCGGAAAACACCGGCCAGGATTGGGAGGAGGTGCTCGACCAGCGCGCCCGCGAAATGCAGGGGTTCAAGGAGCGGGGTCTCGAACCGCCCAGCTGGGCGAAGATGAACATTCCCGCCAACCAGGCGGCGGCGCCGCCGAAGAAACCGGACGCCCAATGACCCAGATGTTTGACATTGCCCGGCGGTTGTCGAACCGCCCGCTGGCGCTTGTGCGAACCGAGGTGGACCTGCTGGCCGCCGCGCTGCGCGGCGAGGCTCTGGCGCCGCAGGCGGTCTTCGGTCAGCCCGCCGAACGGGAGCGGCAGTATGGCCTGATTGACGGAGTGGCGATCATCCCTGTTCGTGGGGTTCTGTTTCAAGGCGCGGGGGCTGTTCCTGGGCGACCGGCTATGACTGGATCCGTCGGGGCTTCTTGGCCGCCCTGTCTGATTCCGAGGTTCGCGCCATTGTGTTGGACATCGACAGTCCCGGCGGCGAGGTGGCTGGATGCTTCGATCTGGCTGATACGATCCACGCGTCGCGCGGCATCAAGCCGATCGCCTCCATCCTGTCGGAAAGCGCCTATTCAGCGGCCTACGCGCTGGCGTCCTCTGCCGATCCCGGTCGGCTGTCTGTACCCCGAACCGGCGGCACCGGATCCATCGGCGTGATCTGGATGCACGTCGATTGGTCCAAAGCCCTGTCCGACTTCGGCCTGGCGGTGAGTTTCATCACCTACGGCGCGCCAAGGCCGATGGCCATGCCGAGATTCCGTTGTCCAAGGAGGCACGGGAGCGCTTCCAGGCCGATGTGGACATGATGGCGACCTGTTCGTCACAACGGTCGCGCGCAACCGCAACCTCTCGGCTGCCCAGGTCCGGGACACCGAGGCGCGACGTTCCTGGTCAAAAGGGCGTCGATCTGGGGCTGGCGGACGCAGTTCTGGCGCCGGACGCCGCCTTCCTGAGCCTGCTCCGACGAGCTGGGCTAACCCACCAAACCACACTGGAGACCGATCATGAAGCACTCGCCTTTCGCGAGCGCGGCGGGCGCGTTCGCCCACCTCTTGGGCCGCCGCCCCTCGGGCAAGCGAGCCGAAGAGGACCGCAAGGAGGACGAACAGTCCAAGCGGGCCGAAGAGGACGACGAGGAGCAGGAGGCGGAGGAGGACGGGGACGGCGAGGGCGACGGGGATGAGGAGGAAGACCCTGACGCCAAGGCTGAGGAATCGGACGACGATTCGGAGGACGATACGAAGAAGAAGGATGCGAAGAAGGCCAAGGGAGCGAAGGGAAAAACCTACGCCGCCGGTCGGTCCGACGAGCGCAAGCGTTGCGCCGCCATCTTCTCAAGCCCGCAGGCCGCCGGGCTGCCGCACGTCGCCGCTCAACTCGCCTTCTCGACCAACCTCAGTTCCGCGCAGGCCGTCGCCGTGATGGCGGGCGTCGCCATCACCGGCCAGCCAGAGGGCAAGCGCGGGCTGGGCGAGCGCATGGCCCATGTCGAAAGCCCCGCCGTCGGCCCCGACGGCGGCGGCGGCCCGGAGAAGGGCAGCGTCGCCGAAACGGTCGCGCGCATGACCAACGCCTACAACCGCGCCACCAGCGGCGCGGCCAAGAAGTGAGGAGCCGACCATGACCACCCTCTCCAGCTCGCCCTTCGCGCCGGGCACGGCCTCGAATGAGTTCGTGCCGGACCAATCGATCGCTGGTCGCCTGCAACTCGTGACCGACACCGTCACCGTGGTCAGCGGCCAGGTTCTGGCCCGTGGCGCGGTGTCGGCAAGATCACCGCGTCGGGCAAATACACCCTCAGCGCCGCCGCCGCCAACGACGGCAGCCAGGCGCCGTCCGTCATCCTGGCCGACGCGGTCGACGCCAGCGGCGGCGACAAGCTCGGCGTCTACCTCGCCGGTGAATTCAACGCCGGTCGTCTGGTTTTGGGCGCCGGCCACACCGCCAACAGCGTCAAGGACACGCTGCGCGACGCGGGCATTTACCTCAAGACGGCCGTCTCGGCCGCCGACCCGGCCTGATTGGAGGCATTCCCATGGACATTTACAGCACCGCCGTCCTGGTCGGCGTGGTTCCCAACCTGAAAACGGCGCAGAACTGGCTGCTGGACAGCTTCTTCCCGAACATCGTCACCAGCGACAAGGAGACGGTGGCCATCGACGTCGACGTCGGCCTGCGCCGCATGGCGCCCTTCGTCTCGCCGCTGGTCGCTGGCAAGCTCGTTGAGAGCCGCCGGATGCAGACCAACGAGTTCAAGCCCGCCTACATCAAGGACAAGCGCGCGCCCGATCTGCGCAGGCCGGTGCGGCGCCAGATCGGCGAGCGGATCGGCGGCGAGTTGAGCGGCGCCGAGCGCGAGATGGCCAACCTCCAACTGGAGATGGCCGACCAGATCGACATGCTGAACCGCCGCCTGGAATGGATGGCGTCGTCGGCGCTGTGCACCGGCGCCGTCACCATCAAGGGCGACGGCTTCCCGACCACGGTGATCGACTTCCAGCGCGATCCGGCCCTGACCGTGGCCCTGTCGGGCGTCGCCCGCTGGACCGCCGACGCCATCAAGAACGAAACGGCGTCGCCGACCACCGACCTCGACAATTGGGCCACGCTGGTCCTGAAGAAGTCGGGCGCGGTGGTGACGGACGTCGTGTTCACGACCAAGAGCTGGCAAGCCTTCATCAAGGACCCGGTTCTGAAGACGGCCAACTGGTACCCCGGCCAGGGCGGGGCCAACAGCATCCAGCTTGGCACGCAGGTGCAGCGCGGCGCGGTGTCCAAGGGCGTCTGGGGCCAATACCGGCTGTGGCTCTACAACGACTGGTTCATCGACCCGGACGACAATGTCGAGAAGCCGATGATCCCCGACGGCGGGGTGGTGCTGACCGGCCCCGACCTTCAGGGCACCCGCGCGTTCGGCATGATCCTGGATCCGGATCACGGCTATGGCCCGCTGGCCTACGCCCCGAAGTCGTGGGTCGAAAAGGACCCGGCCCAACGGCTGATCCTGATGCAGTCGGCCCCCGTCATCATCCCCTCCCGCGCCAACGGCGCGATGTTCGTGCAGGTGAATTGACATGGCTGAGAAACAGAACCCGGCCCCACGGGGCTGGTCGCGATCACCGTGGCGCCGCGCCGCGCCGTCCATCGGGCGGGCAAGGGCGAAGACGGGGAACCGACCTCGATCGCCCATGGCCCCGGCGAGACTCTGGACGTCGAGCCTGCCGAGGCCAAGCGCTTGCGCGAGCTTGGCTGGGCTTTGCCCTGCCGGGCCGGTGCCCCGGTCGCGATCATCGATCCGGCGGAGGCTTGCATCCATTTGGCGGTGGTTGTACGGTTTGGTTCACGAGGACGGTGGCCGAGCCTTGGCCAGGCGGCGCTTCGGCCTTCGCTGGCGGGCGCGCCTTCACCATCCCGGCGTCTTAGTTGAAGCTTACGCCGAGGTGCAGGAAATGGCGACCAGCCCGTCGGCCTCGCCAGCCCGGTTTTGGGTCCAGCGTCTCAATTCCCGACTCGCGGACATCAAGGACCATGTACCATTTCTGGCCAGCGGGAGCGTTTATGTCGTCTCGGTGGTTGGAGGCCGGATGGCCATGCTGGGCGAGCTCTTTTTTGAATTTGGGTGTCGGGATGAACGTGCTCTTTATCTGGACGTCCGCGACTGGTTGATCGCCTGCGCTCAAGGCGGCAACGGCTCGCCGGGGCCGTTTGCGCCCCCGCGACACGCCGCTCGCCAGCAGCGAGTGCCCGCGATCAATGCGGTCGTATGACTCATCGGTCAGAGGACACGAAAGCCGAGGGGCACCGCGGCTTTCCGCTTACCTGCGCCGGCCATCTGTTTTTGCGCGGCCAAGGGTTTGGAGCGGAGGACCGTTCGGAGGCGGTTCGAAGGCGGACCTGTCACCCTGCGCCCGTTCATTCAGGTGGCGTGTCGTGACCGAGGAGCATCTCGCCAGCGTTGAATGCAGGTGGTGGGCGTCCCACCCGATACCGCATTTCGGCGGAGGCAAATGCATGTCGCGAGTGCGATGCATTCGCCATGCCGTTACCGTAGGATTTCGAGCCGTCCAATCCCGATCAGGCTCGTTGGCCTCGACGTTCATGGCCGACCTGTCGGCCCCCTTCGACTGCACGGCGTCTATCCGCGACGCGCCCTTCCCGAGGCGGGCGGCGTGCGCCCCCGACGTTCCGGGCCGGGATTGGGGCGGTTATGAGCCGCGCTCTCATCACTTTTTAAGGAGCCCCCGCCATGCGACGTGAAACCGCTCCCGGGCTCGCGTGCGCGACCGGATTTGAAGGGCTTTTTGCCAAGACGGCGGAGGTGCCGGGACAACCCCGTGGGAACCGGCTTGTTTGCAGTCTTTGCGGACGTGACGCTGTCGTTTCTGTGGACGTGAGGAGGACAAGCCGCCACGTGATCCCGTTCAAGAACGGCCCTCAAAATCTGCGCGTGCCGCTGTTTTCGGCCGAGGTGGCAACTCAAGGCACCAGCGCCGCGAACCGATGGACCTATCGTCGGCCAAGATCCACCGCCAGCGGAACCGCCGCGCCCAATCAGGCGTCGATCTGCCAGGGCGCCGCCGACGCGGTGGTCAAGGGCGGCCCTGGCTCGATGCTGGCGCTGATGACCGCCGCCTACCGCAAAGCGGACAATTTCGGCGAGGTTTGGTTCCTGCCGCTGGCCGACGCCGAGGCGGGCGTGGCGGCCACCGGCGGCGTCACCCTGACGGGCGGCGCGACGGCGACGGGGGTGCTGTCGCTCTACATCGGCGGCGCGCTGGTGTCCCAGGCCGTCACCAGCGGCCAATCCGCCGCGACGGCGGCGACGGCCCTGGCGGCGACGGTCAACGCGATGATCGATTTGCCGGTGACGGCCTCCGCTGACACGGGGGTCGTCACGCTGACGGCCAAAAACAAGGGACCGGCGGGCAATGAGATTGACCTCCGCCTCAATTACCGAGGGGCGGCGGGCGGCGAGGCCTCGCCCGTCGGTCTCAGCGTCGCCGTAACCCCCATGGCGTCGGGCGCGACCCCGCCGGACCTGTCCGCCGCCTTCGCGGGCCTCAGCGACATGGCCTTCGACTTCATCGTCTTTCCCTACACCGACGCGGCCAGCCTGGACGCGGTGAAGGCGCTGCTGAACGACGTGTCGGGCCGCTGGAGCTGGTCCCAACAAATCTATGGCCACGCCTTCGCGGCCAAGCGCGGGACGCTGGGGGCCTTGACCAGCTTCGGCTCGACGCGCAACGACCAGCATGTTTCGGTGCTGGGATTCTACGACAGCCCAACCCCGGCCTGGGTCGTCGCGGCGGACTTCGCCGGGACCGCCGCCGTCAGCCTGCGCGCCGACCCTGGCACGCCGCTCCAGACCCTGGCGCTGTCCAGCATGCTGGCCCCGCCCATCGCCAGCCGCTTCGCCATCGCCGAGCGGAACGTGCTGCTGTGGGACGGCGTCAGCACCTTCGTCACCGCCGACGATGGGACCTGTCGGCTGGAAAACGTCATCACGACCTATCAGAAAAACGGCTTCGGGGCCGCCGACGACAGCTATCTGGAGGTGGAGACGCTGTTCCTGCTGGCCTTCATCCTGCGCCGGATGAAGAGCGTCATCACCAGCAAATACGCGCGGGTCAAGCTGGCGGCCAACGGCACGCGCTTTGGCCCCGGCGCCAACGTGGTGACGCCGAACATCATCAGGGCGGACCTGATCGCGGCGTACCGCGAGCTGGAGGCCGAGGGCTATGTCCAGAACGGCGACGTCTTCAAGGCCGAGATCATCGTCGAAAAGAACAAAACCAACCCGAACCGCGTCGATGTGCTGTGGCCCGGCGCCCTCATCAACCAGCTGCGCATCTTCGCGCTGCTGGCCCAATTCCGCCTGCAATAAGGAGGTTCGCCCATGGCCGACACCAGCCGCCGACTCGCGGGAGTCGCCTATTTCACCGTCGATGGCGTCAGCTACATGCTGGCCGGAGATTTCAGCTACAGCCCGGTGCAGGTCAAACGCGAGACCATCAGCGGCATGGACGGCGTCCATGGCTACAAGGAGACGCCGATCCCCGGTTTCATTTCCGCCACCCTGCGCGACGCGGGCAGCCTGTCCGTCGCGGCCTTCAACGCCATGACGAACGTCACCGTCATGATCGAGCTGGCCAACGGCAAGATCGTCACGGCGCGCAACGCCTGGACGGTCGACAGCCAGGAGGTCAAGGGCGCGGATTCGACCTTCGACGTGAAGTTCGAATCCGCTTTGGTCGAGGAGGCGTAAACCATGAGCACAGATCATTTGCCGGACGAACTCGTGATCGAGCTGCGCAAGCCGATTGAGGTCGGGTTGGAAGTCTACATGGAGATCCGGCTGCGCGAGCCGACGGCGGGCGAAGTCGAGAAGGCGCAAAAGGCCCTGATCGGGCCGAACGCGTCCCCCACGATGAGCGACATCGTGATGGTGTCCTTGGTGTCCGGCCTTCCGAAACCTGTCGTCGAGCGGATTCCCTACAGCGATTTCGAGAAGGCGGTGCGTTACCTCATGGGTTTTACGGGCGGTGGCCTGACAACTGGCGCGACGTCCTAGCCGAGGTCACACGGTGGTATGGCTGGGGGCCGCGCGACGCGTGGTCGCTCACCTGGACGGAGCTGTCCTGGTGGCTTGACCAGGCCGTGCGGATGATGAAGGCGGAAGCCCGATGACCAACCAATTCCAGATCGTCATCACGGCGAAGGATCAGGCGTCCGCCGTCGTCGCCAAGGTCGGGTCGGCGCTCGGTCAAATCCGCCGCCCGATAGCCGGTATCGGCTCGGCGGTCGCCGGGTTGGGCGACGCGACCCGGTTGAGCGCGCTGGGCCATGGCGTCGCCAACGTTGGCGGAATGGCGCGCGAGGCCGCCGGTGGGCTTGGCCTGCTGGGCGGGTCCGTGGGAGCCATCGCGGGCGTGGGGTCCGTCGCGGGCGTGGCGGCGCTGGTCAACCAATGGGGGCAGGTTGGCGTCGCCACCGCGAACGCCGCCGGGGGATCGGCATCGCCGCCGGTCGCTTGCGGACGTTGGGCAGCGCGGCGGGGCTGGCCGGGTTGGAGGCGGGCGCGATGACCGGCAGCCTGCACGCTCTGGGGGCGACGTTGCAGGACGCCGCCTATGGCCGCGCGCCGGAAGCCGCCGCGATGCTGAACATCCTGAACATCCGCATGAGCCGAACGGCGTCTGGCGCGGTGGACGCCGAGCGGGCGATGGGCGATCTGGCCGACGCGATCGGGCGGCAGAGCAACCCGCAGACCCAGGCCCGCGTCGCCCAAATGTTCGGGGTCGAGCAGCTGCTGCCGATGCTGCGGCGGGGGCGCGACGGTTGGAAGACATACCTCGCCGATGTCCAGAAATACGCCGAGGTGTCGCAGGACACGCAGGCGAAGTCCGAAGAGCTGGGGGCGTCGCTCAATCGGCTGAAAGCCGCCGCCAAAGGCGTTGGAGCCACGATTGAGGCGTCTTACGCTGACCGATTTGGCGGCATCATCAACAAAACCGCCGATTGGGCGGCGGCCAACAAGCCGTTGGCGGGCGGATTGGCCGAGGTCGGCGTCGCTTTGGGGGTGGTGGCCGGTGTGGCGCGGTTTCACCCTGTGCTGGGCCTGATCGCGGGGATCGTCCAGGGAGCGGCCCTGATCTACGAACACTGGAACGGGATCGGTGATTTCGTCCGTGGCGAGCTGGACAAGATCAGCAAAGCCGACCCATTGCGGTTCGGCGTGCGCGAGCAAACGACCGAAGAAAAGAAGCAGCGGGAAGATTCCGGCTGGCCGAGCTGGCTGCCGCATTTCAGCCTGAAATCAGCCACGCCGGAGGAAAAGCCAGCCATCGCCGCGCCCCAGGCCAGCCCACCGGAGAAATCCTGGTGGCGGAGCCTGTTCGTCACCCCCGCCAACGCCGCCGTGCCTCCCGCCGCCGCGCCGTCGGCGCCCGCCGTCGCCGCGCCGCAATCCACAGCCGCCGCTCTGCCGACGGCTGTCCCGCCCGTGACGGTCGGCGCGGACACCAAGGCGATCACCCTCGATCCGACGGCGGTGGAGGCGTTGACCCGCGTCGCCATCGCCGAGGCCGGCAACCAGGGGGCTGTGGGCTTGGAAGGTGTGGTGCGGACGGTCCTGAACCGATCGGCCCACCCGGCGTGGGGCGGGTCCATCCCCGACGTGGTCAACCAGCGCGGTCAGTTCGAGCCGGTGATGCGGGCGGGTGGCGACTGGCGGAACCTGCCATCGGGATCCACCGCGCAACGGGCGACGGTCCAAGGCATCCTGGACGGGATCGCCAGCGGGCGGCGGACCGACCCGACCGGCGGCGCCACCTATTTCCTCAACCGCGACATTTCCGAGCGGCGCGGCACTGATTTCGGTCGGGGCCGGGATGATCTGCGATCGGCGGAAATCGGCGACCACAGCTTCTACAAGCCCGGCGTGTTCGGCGAAAAGCCGACGCCGGTGCCGAATTATTCGGTGTTGCTGTCGGACCTCGCCAAGGCCCAGGCGGAGCAAGCGCGAGCGGCGGCGGCCAATCCGGGGCAACCCGGCCAACAGGGGCAGCAACAGGGGCAACCGATCCAGGTTGACGTGCGCTTCTCCGGCGCCGTGCCGCCGGGAACGACGGCGTCGGTGCAGGGCCAGCCGGACAGCGTCTTCGCGCCGACCCGCGTCAATTACTCCACCCCCGACTTTGCGAGGCCGTGATGCCCAACCGCAACGCCTATCAGGCGCTTGGCGGCGCGCTGGACCGCGTCACCAACGCCGCCGGTCGCTTGGGCGTCGATCTGGCCGGGTTCGACGGCGGCGCCGGGCCGTGGCACACCCGGCTTCAAACGGCGTCGTTTCGGGGCGTGCCCTTCGGCGTCATCGGATCGGCGTCGGAGTTTGGCCGCCGTGTCGCCGTCCATGAATACCCCTACCGGGATTCGGTGTGGGTGGAGGATTTGGGGCGCGGGCCGCGCCGCATCAGCCTGATCGGGTTCCTGGTCGAGGGGTCGGTCCAGTACGGCGGGGGCGACGTGCTGGCCCAGCGCGACCGGCTGGTGCGGGCGTGCGAGACGGCGGGCGAGGCCGAACTGGTCCATCCGACCTTGGGTCGGAAATCGGTCGCTCTGCTGCGCTTTCACGTCGTCGAGCGCCGCCGCGAAGGCCGGGTGTTCGAAATCACGCTGGATTGCGTCGAGGCGGGAAAGCTCCAGTTTCCCGAGGGCGGCGCGACCAGCGTCGGCCAGATCGAGGCGGCGGCGGACGCCGTCGGAGCCGCCGCCGTTCTGGACTTCGTCCAAACGGTGGGCGGGTTGCTCAAGCAGGGATCGGCCATCCTGCGGCAGATCGTCAGCGCGGTCGGCGTCTCTGTCCGGGCGGTCTTCCGCCTGATCGACGACGCGACGAACCTCTACAACGCGGTGCGCGACCTTCCCGGCGCGTTCGGTCGGTTCATCGGCGGCACAAAGGTCCAGGGGCGGCGGCGCGGCGCGACGACGGCTTCTCCCGCCACTCTCCCCGCCCTGAAGGCAGCCACGGCGGCGCGGCGGGCGACGGTGGCGCAGGCTGGCGCGGACGCGATGGCGCAGGCGAAAGCGTTGACGGCGGCGAGCCTGCCAACCGCCGCCGCGAGCGTCGCCGCGCTGGTGTCCGCCGCCGCCCGCGCCACCCCCAACGCGACGGACGCGCTGCGCCTGCTGACGCCGCTGGCCAGTTTTTCGCCGGTCTCCCCCGTCAGTTCAGGGACCGTCGGTTCAGGGGCCGCCCCTTCGGGGCCGTCGCCGACCCCGGCGGCCACGGCCACGGCCACGCTGGTGCGGCGCGCCGCCTTGGCGGAGGTGGCGCGGGCCGCCGCGCGGTATGAGCCGCCATCGCACGACCAGGCGGTTGAGACGCGCAGCCGGGTGGTGGAGCTGATCGACGCCGAAATGACGCGGGCGGGCGACGCCGGGCAGGACCAGACCTATCAGGCGCTGCGCGCCCTGCGCACCGCCGTCTCGGTTGATTTGACCGAGCGCGGAGCCAGCCTCACGCGCCGCGTGGTCGTGTCCACAGCCCGCCCGCAACCCGCTTTGGTGTTGGCGCAGCGGCTTTATCAGGACCCTGCGCGCAGCGACGAGCTGGTCGAGCAATCCGGCGCGATCCACCCGGCCTTTCTGCCGGTCCTCTTCAACGCCTTGGCGGAGTAAGTAAAATTGGTTAGCGCCATCATGGGCGTTTAAATTCTGGGGCTGTGTAATTCTGTGGTGTCGGGAGATAGGAAGAGGGAGGGCTGCAAGGTTGAA
Organism: Azospirillum cavernae; assembly: GCF_003590795.1. Classification (GTDB taxonomy): domain Bacteria; phylum Pseudomonadota; class Alphaproteobacteria; order Azospirillales; family Azospirillaceae; genus Azospirillum; species Azospirillum cavernae. The sequence goes on along the minus strand of NZ_QYUL01000001.1, from coordinate 2,168,070 downwards.
GCTTAACTCCCTCGTTATTAAATAAAGATTTTTTAGTCAAAATATCGCTCAACAGGACGCGATCTATGGGGTTGTCTGCCAGATAATCCCCATTTCCAATCATTATTAATCGGCCATTTTCGTAACGACTATAAGCGGCTATGATTTTATTTGCTGGACGAAAGCAGCCGTAATAGGTGTGGTTGTAGCGTTCAAGCAGTGCAGTTTCAGCATCGGTTGGCAAAGGGATCAATTCAAAACGCTTACTCACGAGATTGGCATCCCATGGACATCCTGGGGTTAAGCTGTTGGGGTTCTGTGGGCATGCAGCCTTCACTTCTGACGCGGCGAGTGCTGCGAGAAAGATCAAAAATCTACCGATGGTTTTCATGATGTCTCCGACACTCCCATTAGTGGAATTTCTAATAAAATAATCACCATTTTTGAATTGGAAGCAATCATGATCGACGACCTGACCCTGGTGATTGGCGGCGGCGCCGGGCGCAAGCTCTCCGGCTGGCAGCAGCTGCGGGTGACGCGCGGCGTCGAACGCTTGCCGTCCGACTTCGACATCACCTTCACCGAGCGCTTTCCGGGCGAGGTGGCCAGCGTCGTCGTCAAGGAGGGCGATGAATGCCAGGTGCTGCTCGGCTCCGATCTGGTGCTGACCGGCTATGTGGACCGCTTCATCCCAGCCATCGACCGCCAGTCGCACAGCCTGCGGGTGACGGGGCGCGGGAAATGCCAGGATTTGGTCGATTGTTCGGCGGAATGGCCCAGCAACCAGATCAGCAGCGCCGACGTGTTGAGCATCGCCGCGAAGCTGGCCCAGCCCTATGGCGTCACGGTCAGCGCCTTGACCGACGTCGGTCCGCCGATCCCGCAGATCAATCTGATGTGGGGCGAGACGCCCTTCGCGGTGATCGAGCGGATCGCCCGGTTTCGCGCTCTGCTGGCTTACGACGGGCCGGACGGCAACCTCGTCCTGTCGCGCGTCGGAACGGTCGAGCACGCCAGCGGTTTCGCCCAGGGCGCGAACGTCGAGAGCGCCGTCGCCCTGTTCTCGATGGATCAGCGCTTTTCAGAATACGTCGTGCGCTCCCTCTCCATGGCGCCCTTGGGCGAGGCTGGTCCCGACGGCGACATCCAGGCCATCGTGCGCGACGCCGGGGTGACGCGCCACCGCAAGCGCTTCATCATCGCCGAATCCGGGATCGTGGCGCTGGGGCTGTCGGAGCAGCGGGGCCGCTGGGAAATGGCCCGGCGCGCGGGGCGCTCCTTCCAGGTGCGGTTGACCGTGGACAGCTGGCGCGACGCGGCGGGCGCGCTGTGGACGCCGAACCGGCTGGCGCGGGTCACGCTGCCCAGCCTGCACCTGGACGCAACATGGATCATCGCCGAGGTGACGTATCAGCGCGGCCCGTCCGGCACCTCGGCCAGCCTGGTGCTGATGCCGCCATCCGCCTTCGAGCTGGCCCCGACCGTGCTGGTCCCTGTCCTGTCGGACGTCACGCCGGGGGCGCGGCCATGAGCGATCCGGGACTGATCGAGCGCCTTTACACCCGCGCGCTGCTGGCGATTGGCCGGGGCCGGATCACCGCCGTCACCGATGGCGGCGCGGTGCAGACGATGCAGGTCCGCTTGGGCGTCGATGAGTTGCGCGACAACACCCCGCGCCTCATCGAATACGGCCTCTCGTCGGTCCCGCCGATCGGCAGCGACGTCGTGCTGCTGTTCGTCGGCGGCGACCGCTCAATGGGCGTGGTGGTGGCCAGCGGCAACCAGGGCGCTCGACCGAAGGGGCTGGCCGGTGGAGAGGTCTGCCTCTACGACGACCTCGGCCAATCGGTCCATTTGACCCGCAACGGCATCGTCGTCAAGGGCGCGGGGCTGCCGATCACGATTGAGGACACCCCCAGCCTGACGATCAAGGCAAGCGCGAAAGTCCGCATCGAGGCGCCGCTGCTGGAGGTGACGGGCGACATCATTGACCAGGTCGGCGGCGGCGGGCGCAGCATGGCCAGCATGCGGGCCATTTATAACGAGCACACGCACAACGGCGTGCAGCCGGGCGGGGCCAGCACGGCCATCCCCAACCAACAGGAATAGCCATGGCCGACATCCTGGTGTCCTGGATCGCCAACGACGCGCGGGGCGATTGGTCCCTGGTCTCTGGCGACCTGGACACGGGCGACGACTTGGCCACCGCCATCCTGGTCAGCCTGTTCACCGACCGCCCGGCGACCGCCTCCGACAGCCTGCCGGACGGCACGGGCGACCGGCGGGGTTGGTGGGGAGATCGCGAGATCGGCTCGCGGCTGTGGTTGCTCGACCGCGCCAAGCAGACGGAAGAGACCCGGCGGCGCGCCGCCGATTACGTCGCCGAGGCGCTGCAATGGCTGATCGACGACGGCGTGGTCGCGCGCTTCACGATCCGCGTGGAATGGGCGCGCCGCTCGACCTTGGGCGTCTGGGTGATCGCCCACCGCAGCGACGGCCAATCGACCAGCTTTAACTTTGATTGGGCTTGGCAAGGAGTCGCCTGATGCCGTTTTCGCGTCCAACCCTCACCGACATCCGCCAGCAGGTGGCGCAGGACGTCGCCTCGGCGGTCGATGGTGGGGCCAACCTGTTGCGGCGGTCGGTGCTTGGGGTGCTGGGGGCGGCTCAAGCCGGGCTGGCGCATCTGCATTACGGCTATCTGGACTGGATCGCCAAGCAGGCCGTCCCCTTCACCTGCACCGACGAGGCCCTGGAGGGCTGGGCGGCCCTGAAGGGCGTCACCCGCAAGCCCGCCGCCGCCGCGACCGGAATCGTGACCTTCGCCGGGGCCGTCGGCGCCGTGATCCCGAGCGGGACGGTCATCGCCCGCGCCGCCGATGGCCGGGCGTTCACCAGCACCCAGACGGTTGCCGTTGGGGTTGCTGGAACGGCGAGCGTCCCGGTCCTCGCCGACGAGCCGGGGGCGGGCGGCAACACCGACGCGGGCGCGGCCTTCGCCTTGTCGCAAGCGGTTTCCGGCGTGCCGTCGTCGGGCACGAGCGGCGCGCTGATTGGTGGGGCGGATGTCGAGGCGGACGAGGAGCTGCGCACCCGCATGCTGACCGCCTACCAGATCACGGCGATGGGCGGCGCGCATGACGATTTCGTCAGCTGGGCGCTCGCCGTCCCCGGCGTGACGCGGTCCTGGTGCGTCCGCAACGGCGCGGGGCTGGGCACCGTCGTGCTGTTTGTGATGCTCGACGACGCGCAGGCCGCGCATGGCGGTTTTCCGCAAGGATCGGACGGCGTGGCGAGCGCCGAAACCCGCGCGCAACCGGCCACCGGCGACCAGCTGACCGTCGCCAACGCGCTCTGGCCGCTCCAGCCGGTGACGGCGCTGGTCTATGTCGTCGCGCCGATCCCGTCGCCGCTGGCGCTGACCATCGCTGGAATCCCCCTGTCCTCGCAGGCGGCGGCGCGCGACGCCCTGATCGAACGCCTGCGCGAAGACGCCACGCCCGGCGGGACGGTGAACATCAACCGCCTGTGGGAAGCGGTGCAGGTGGCGCTGGGCGATTCCAGCTTCGACATCAACGCGCCGCTGGACGACGTCTCAGCGCCGCCCGGCCACATGCTGACGCTGGGCGTCATCACCTTCGTTTGAGGTCGCCATGCCGCCACGTTACAGCCGCGCCGACTTCCGCGCGGCCTTGCAAGCCCTGCTGCCGACCGGGCGAATTTGGCCGCGCGAGGAAGGCACGACGCAAGCCCAGGTGCTCGACGGGCTGGCGGCGGTCTATGAACGGCAGAGCGCGGACGCGGCGGCGCTGCTGAGCGACGCCTTTCCGGCGGGCGCGCACCAGCTGCTGCCGGATTGGGAGGCCACGCTCGCGGTCAGCGGCCAGACCACGTTGCAGCAGCGCCGCGCGGCGGTGGTGGCGCAGTTGATCGGCGTGGGCGGCCAAAGCATCCCCTACCTGACCGCCTACGCCAAGGCGCTGGGCTTCGACGTCACGATCACCCAATACGGCCCGGCGCGCGCCGGTGGCGCTCAAGCCGGGAGTCCCTGCTGTGGCGACGCTTGGTCCTTTGTCTGGTCCATCGGCCTGGTCCAATGGACATCCACGCACGCGCGCGCCGGTCAATCGGCGGCGGGCGAATCGCTCGCCGCGTGGGGCGAGGCGGCTTTCGAGGCAGCCCTGCGCCGGGTTGCTGCGGCGCACACGCTGGTGCGCTTTTCCTACACCTCGCCAGACGCCGCGCCGTGGGATGACGGCCTGGTCGGCTGGGATCATGGGTTCACCATTTGGGAGACATGACGTGACCAGCTCTGTAGACCCCAGCCTCTTCCGCACCGCACCCCGCCTGAGCGCTCTGCGTCAGACGCTGGAGATCATCCGCACCGAGTTGAACGCCCTGTTCAGCCGGAGCGCGGTGACGCCCACCGGGACGTTGGAGGTCTTTGCGGGGGATGTGACGCCGCCGGATCGCCTGGTCTGCGACGGTCGCGCGGTGTCCCGCCAGACCTACGTCGACCTCTTCGGCGTGGTCGGAACGCGCTGGGGCGCCGGTGACGGGGCGACCACGTTCAACCTGCCCAACATCCCGCCCCGATATCGCTTTGCTGCGGGAGGCGGCCAGACGACGCCGCAACCGATTCTGGTGACGCGGCAGGCGACGGATTCCGAGGGGAACCCTCTTGTGGTGGACGGCAGCCCGGTGATGGAGACCGTCACCGTCGTGATCGATCTGCCGCTGGCCAAAACCGTAACCACAATCAAGGTGTGAGAATGGACGCCATCGATCATCCGACCGCCGCGACCTCCTCGGGGCGGTCGCTCTTTACGGAGGGCAGCCCCGCCACCGGCGTTCCCGCCACCGTCATCACCGCCGACTGGCTCAACGGCGTCCAGGGTGAGATGCTGACGGTGATCCAAACCGCAGGCCTCGCGCCATCGGGCGGCGACCATACCCAGCTGCTCCAGGCCATCCGAACGATTTCATCGACGGCGCTGGTGCGGCAACCCATCAACCTGGGTCCGGCGGCGGGCGCGATCGGCGTCAGCGGCACGCCGACGCTGTCGGCATCGCCCTATTATTCGCTCTACGGGGTCGCTCAGGGGCAAGCGCGGTTTGAGATCGCCACAAGTCCCAGCTTTGTCCCCATCCTGCACAGCGGCACGGTGGAGGCCGTGGCCTCTTACGCCGTCCCCGACTTGGTTTTGACGACGACCGGCGTCTATTGGTGGCGCGTCGCTTACGCCGACGTCGAGGGGCATTGGTCGGCCCCCAGCACGCCGACGGCCTTCACCTGCGCGGCGATCTTTTCCTTTGTCTCCCGACCGACAAACCTGACGCCCGCCAACGGGTCGGCTGGGGCCGCGCTCCAGCCCACCCTGACCAGCTCGCCGTTTTCGGTTGTCGCCGGAGCGGACGCGCACGCGGCGTCACGCTGGCGGGTCTCGACGGTGCCCAGCTTCGACACGGTCGTCTACGACAGCGGGATCAGCGCCGGGGCCTTGACCTCCGTCACATTGCCATCGACCGCCGCCCTCACGCCGCTGACCGTCTATTATTTCCAGTGTCAACATCAAGGCGCCACGCTGGGCTGGTCCGATTGGTCTGCGCCGACGGCCTTCACCGCAGGCGCTGGAGCGGGCGAATGGATCTTTTCCACGCCTGGCGCAACCAATTTCACGGTGCCGGTGGGCGTCACGCTGCTGACCCAGGTGACGGTGGTGGGCGGCGGCGGTGGCGGCGGTTACGACACCAGCCAGTACGATTCATCCGAGGGCGGACCCGCCGGAAACGGCGGCGTGTCGATCAAGTACAATCTTCCTGTGACCCCAGGCCAGGTTTTCACCATCGTCGTTCCGGCGGGCGGATCACTTGGGCAGCCCGGCGGGTCCGCGTCCTTCGGAACGCTGTTGTCGGCGACCGGCGGGGCGGCAGGACCGAACGATCTCAACCAGCGTGGCGCGGACGGCACAGGAATCGGCGGTGACTACAACCCCGAATATCGGTCTCAATTCGCGACCTTCGGTGGGGTCAGTTACGGCGGGGGCGGCAGCGGCGGATCTCTGGCCTTCACCGGCGGGGCCGGAACGCCCGGTCGCGTCGGGGCGGTGTGTATCAAGTGGGGTGGATGATGTGGGCACGCATTGATGCCGGCGTTTGCGCCGAGTTTGTAACCGACGATCCGACCGGCCTGTATCACCCATCGATTCTGTGGGTGCGGGTTCCTGACGCGTTGTCGGCCTGGGCCACGCACGATTATGTGTGCGTTGACGGCGCCGTCCAGCCGCCGACGCTCGACTATCTGCTCGCCCAACTGCGCGCGGCTGTGGTCGCGCGTCGCAAGACCGAGCGCGACCGTGGCGTCCTGATTGGCGGCCAACGCTGGCGCAGCGACAAGGCCAGTTACGACGACGTGGCCAGCAATCTGACCCTGGCCAGTCAGGTCGAGCTGGCCGGTGGCGGCTTCGAGACGGTCTGGAAGACGGCGGATGGCTTCGCCCGCGTCGGCAAGGCCGCACTGGCCACCGCCTTGCTGGCCATCGGGGTTTTCGTGCAGTCCTGCTTCGCCCGCGAGGAGGAGTTGAGCGCCGCCATCGATGCCGCCGAGACCGTCGATGACGCGCTGACGGCTTACGCCGCCGGGATTGATCTGGGTTGGCCCGGCGGCTGAACCCAACCGCGACAACATTCCAGTTTTCTCAGCCGCCCGGCACCCGCCCGGCGGCTTTTTTCATGCGCAGAAGGAGGATTTCCATGCGCCCTGTTCCTCAACCCGTCATCGACCTGGTCAAAGACGCGGAAGGCCTTCGCTTGACGGCCTACCCCGATCCGGCCAGCGGCGGCGCGCCCTGGACCATCGGCTATGGCCACACCGGGCCGGAGGTGCGTCCCGGCCTGGTCATCACCAAGGAGCAGGCCGACGCTTGGCTGCTCGCCGACCTCAATGCCGCCGTCGCCATCGTCGACGGCGCGGTCAAAACGCCGCTGACCGACACGCAGCGTGGGGTTCTTGCTTCCTTTGTCTTCAACGTTGGGACGGGCCGGAAGGCGACCCGCCAGGATCCGGGCAAGGACGGCTTTGTCACGCTCAAGATCGGCAAGCCCTCCACCTTGCTGGCCAAGCTGAACGCGGGTGATCTGGCCGGCGCCGCCGTCGAATTTTCCAAATGGACGCGGGGCGCGGGCAAGGTGATGCCCGGCCTGGTCAAGCGGCGGGCGGCGGAAACGGCGCTGTTCCTGTCAGGCGTCGATCATCCCGCGACCGGCGCGCCCGAACCCCAGCCCGCGCCCAAGCCGCTGTCCAAGTCGGCGGCTGGCGTCGGTGGCGGCGGCGCGCTGGGGCTGGCGGGCGTGGCGGTGGCCATTGACCAGGCGCGCGAGGTGTCGGACGCCGCGCGCGGCCTGCTGGACAGCCTGCCGTCGGGCGGGCTGGGCTGGCCGGTGGCCATCCTGCTGGCGGGCGCGGTCGGGTTCTTGCTGTACCAGCGCTGGGCCGACCAGCGCCAAGCCGCGTGATCGGGCTGCCGTTCCTGGCGGGGCTGTGGGGCCGGATCGGCCCGACCCTCGCCGCCGTCGGCGCGCTCCTGCTGGCGATCGCCACCTTCGGCGCGTTTCAGCGCCGGGCGGGGCGGCGGCAGGCCGCCGCCGAACAGACCGAACAGACCCTCAAAGCGGTGGAGACCCGCCATGCGATTGATGACGATGTGCGCCGTTCTGGTGGTGCTGCTGACCGGCTGCGCCGGGAGTGGGGCCGGGACTGACGCCGCCTGCGCGGCCTTTCGCCCGGTCTACACAAGCCGGGCCGACACGCTGAGCGAGGGGACGGCTGAGCAGTTGCTGAGCCACAACATCACGGGCGCCAAGCTCTGTGGCTGGCGCGCGAACTCGAATCGTTCTCCGGTGAACGGTTCCAGCGACGGCGTCAGGCGCGACGACCAAGCTGAGTGACAGCGTGGGTGGCTCCAACGATGCGGGCGGCTGTTCCTGGTGCGCGGCGTTTGGCGTGGCGGAGGACGTCGGACTGATGGCCAGCCGTTCCCACCAGCCATCCAACCCGCTGAAATTGCTGGAGGCGCGCTGAGGGGCGTTTCTGGGAAAAACCTTTATCCTCCAATAAAATCAAAGAATTCGTAATCAGTAGGTCCGGGGTTCAATTCCCTGTTGCGGCACCACTCTAAGGCCCTGAAACGTAATGCGTTTCGGGGCCTTTCCATGTCCGGGCCTTGGGCGCTGTCAGAGTTTGGTTAGTTGTTTGTTCCGACGCTGAGCCGCATTCGTTCCTATGCGCTGTCAACCGTCGGCCTCGAATCCCGGTACACCGTAGAGATCGCCAGCCCGATTTACCCAGGCTGTCATGGTGTCCCAATCGAGATCGAGGGTGATTCCCTCCGACTTGCTCATCGGATCGAATTCATCAAATATCCCCTTGAGACCGGATTGGCGGCGAAAAACCGCGTAAGTGATGTGCTTTTGGAAAGCCTGTTTCAAACTCGCGCTGTTGATTGAAGCTGTGGCCTACTTGAAGCGTGAGGTTTCATCGACCACGGCGAAGAATCCAGCGTTCTGCCAAGCCGTGAGAACTCGCCGCCAGCCGCTTTTGGGCCGATAATGGCCGCTGCCAAAATCCAACACCACGGTTCCCGACTGACGTTGTGGGGGTTGCGTCAGATTCATGTCGCGAAGTTCGTTGTAACGCTCCTTCATATCATCGCCAAAGCCGTCGTAGGCGCCTATGCTTTGCAAGCGCTCTTCATGCTTCCATTCAAGCCACAGGCGCTCTTGAGGCGTGTGGCGGAGAGTTCCCTCGCCTGCACCGATGACCGCGCTTCCGCGCGCCAGAATCGAATGGTTGACGACGCCGGACGACGTGCCGACGACCAATCGCTCTTCTTCCGTGAGCGCCCAGATAAATCCTTCGCCAGACAACACACGCTGCCGGAAGCCCGCCGGATTGTCCTGATGGCAGAAAATGCCAGCTCCTGCGCCCGGCGCATTTTGAAAGCGCTGCCATTCGCTCTGGAACTGCTCACCCCGGTGCGAGTTCAGTGCGAAGCCATCCCGGCTGTACAGAAAATGATCGATCGATTCCAGCCCTTCGGCAAAGGCTTCCGACATGGCTGTGTCGAGTCCGTCGAATCCTAAGAATCGATTCCACATGCGGCCCACAGCGTTGCTGACGGCGCTGAAAGGTTGCACGACTTGCCCGCCTGGCTGACGTCGGGGCTGAGGAGGCGTTTGGCCGGGGCGCTCAAACATCTTTGCCTGAATTGGTTTTGGCCCCGGCGCTGGTTGATTGTGCGCTGGCTTTGGCTGAACGATGGGGGGCGTCCCAAAGCGAGTTGGCGGAGGAGCGTGCGCTGGTCGAGCCGCCGGGGCTTGTTGGCGCTGGGCGGGTGATGGGCCGAACTTGGTCGCAGGAGGGGACGTGAATTTTGTCATCATGCGACTCCTATTGGTCACAGGACCTCCATTATAGGATGTTTTTTATCGGGGAAAAGAAAGGAGATGAGAAAACGGCTTTTATAAGTATTTTTCGGCACATAGAGACCAAAAACAAAGTCCTTTGGTTGTATGCTGGGCGCAGCGCCTGCTCAACGCTCCGGCAGCGTCAGCGGGGTTGGTGGGCCGATGGCGACGCTGTTGGGGGTTGGGTGGCGTTCCTGGATGCGGCGGCGGGCGTCTTCGGCGTTTTCGGCGACCAGGGCGTAATGCTTCACGCCGGTCCAGGGCGCCTTGTCGTCCAACGCCTCCACCGCGACGTACCAGAGTTGGCCGTCGGCGCGCGCCACCCGGTCAAAGCAATGGAACTCCAGCGGGGCTTGGCTCTCTGCCGCCTCCAGGGCGGATTGGTGGCCGCGCACCTCGGCTTGCGCGGCGGCCACCTCTTGATTCAGGGTGGACAGCGCCTCTTCGACCTCTGCCCGGCGGACGGCGGCGAGCTTGTTGTAATTGTCGTAGACGTCCAGACGCTCCATCAACGCCTTCAGTTTGGCGGTTTGGCGGTCGGCCCGGACGCGGAGATAACGTTCCCCCATCGCGCCGAACCCCAAGGTCAGCATCGTCGCCAACAGCCACAGCATGGTCATGGCGCCGTCGCTCCCTGTTCCACCGGGGATGGGGCGGGCGCGTCGTCGGCGCCGCCTACAACGTCGCCAACAACGCCGACCACCACGCCGACGGCCTCGTTGAAGATGCTGCGGGTCAGCATTTGCGCGGCGAGCAAATCGCTGGCCCAGACCTGCGCCTCGTTCTGGAAGGGCCAGATCGCCGGATGGATCACCGCCTTGGCGTCGGGGCGCTGCATGGCGCCGGGACTCATCGACAGGGTGAAGCGGAACCGATGCCGCCCCGGCTCCTCCCGGCCAATCTCGTGGATGAAACGGCGGGAGCCGGAGGCGCGTTTCTTGCCGCGCCGGGTCAGAATCAGCTTTTCCGCCGCCAGATCGACCAGGACGGCCTTTTGCGCCTCGATCTCCGTTTGCATCGCTTCCAATTCGTTGGCCCGGACCTCCAGCGCGTCGCGCTCGGCCATCAATCTGGCGCCAACCTGTTTGACCGCGCGCTCCTTCAGCGTGATGAGGGCGCGGCGAATCACCAGGAACAGCAGGGTTCCAGCCATGCACAGCAAGGACAGCAGGACGACGTAATCGTCGCCGCCCAAGCCCTGCGCCGACGAGGAGGTCATCGGACGCCCGCGCTGACCTTGCGGTTGGTCATGCCCCTTCCGTCCTTATCGTCGTTCCGCGAAGACATCGTAATCGGTCAAGAATTTACCGCCGAATCGTTCGGGAAGTCCATCCTTGCTCGTAAAAAATGATGGTTGCGTCATCAAGGGCGCAGGATTGGGCGGCGTTTGTCAGCGACTTCTTCAGGGATGATTGCCGCGATGACGGCCTTGTGCTTTGGAACTGAGATGTCTCAGTTGAAACAAAATTCTGAATATTGTGACGAAATGTAATAATAGCAATCTGCGCTGCGTTTGCGTCGCGTCATCGCGCGGTTCCCAGGTGGTGGGTGGGAGCGGTGCCGTCAAAAAATAACCATCTAAATGTGTTTTGATGGTTTTCCGACTGTGCTAGGGTCGGGGCGTTGTTCAATTCCGCCACGCACCCGATCCGGGGCCGACCCATGCGCCTGCGCCATGTTCTGACCGCCGCCCTTGTTCTGTCGACCGCCTCCCTTCTCGCCCAGGCGGCGGAGGTTGGGCCGCTGCATGAGGGTGAGGCTGTCGTCACCGGGCAGGACGACGGGGCGGAGCGGCGGCGCGGCCTTGCCGAGGCGATGGCGCAGGTGATCGTTCGGCTGACCGGCGATGACGCGCTGCTGGACGACGCGCGAACCGCCTTTCTGCGCGATCACCCCGCCGATTTCGTGACGACGCTGACCTACGAAGACCGTCTGGCCCGGAAAAAGGTGATGGACGAGCAAGGCACGCGGGAGCGCAGCTTTCGCCTGCGCGTCGCCTTCGACGCGGCGCGGGTCGACGCCGCCTTGACCGACGCGGGACTCCGTCTTTGGCAGGGCGAACGTCCGACCGTTCTGGTTTTACTGACGATTCGCGACTCGGGCGGAACTTTCACGCTGTCCCGCGCCGGAACGCGGGGGATCGGCCAGCGCGAGGCGCTGATGGCGGCGGCGGCGTGGCGGGCGCTGCCTCTCGCGCTGCCGATCATGGATCCCGAGGATGCGGCGGTGATCCGCGCTGGCGATGGGGGGATTGGCCCCGCCGCCGTCACGGCGCTTTGTCGGCGCTACGGCGTTGATCGGCTGTTGCTGGGCCGTCTGGAGCTGACCGACGCCGGTCTGTGGCGCAGCCGCTGGTCTTTTGACGCGTTTTCCAACGACGCCGCCGATCCGGCGCCGTTGCCCGGTGGGGCCAGCGATGGGCTGACCTTTGACCGGGCCATTCATCAGGCCATCGCTGCGGGGGGACGGTGGATGGCCCGACGAGCGCCGTGATCTCCGGATCCGCCACGGTGTCCGGCGGTCACGGCGCGACACACCCACAACGCGCGAAACAGGGAGAAAAAAGCATGGCTAAGACGTGGACCATCGCCGGGGGCGTGTTTGCGAGCGTCCTGCTGGCGGGCGGATCGGCGAGCGCCGACGTGGTGATCGCGGTGGCGGGGCCGATGAGCGGCCAATACGCCGCGTTCGGCGACCAGATGCGGCAGGGCGCGGAGATGGCGGTCAAGCATTTGAACGCCGCTGGCGGCGTGGTCGGTCAAACGGTGGTTCTGGAGGTTGGCGACGACGCGTGCGACCCCAAACAGGCGGTGGCGGTGGCCAACAATCTGGCGCGGAAAAAGGTGGTGCTGGTCGCCGGGCATTTCTGCTCCGGCTCCTCCATCCCCGCCTCGCAGGTCTATGTCGAGGAAAACATCCTTCAGATTTCACCGGCCTCGACCAACCCGACGCTGACCGACCGGGGATACGCCACCGTGTTCCGCGTTTGCGGGCGCGACGACCAGCAAGGCCCCTACGCCGCCGATTTCCTGATGAAGAGCTTCGCCGGAACGCGCGTCGCCATCATTCACGACAAGCAATCCTATTCCAAAGGGCTGGCGGATTCGGTCAAGGCCAGCCTGAACAAGGCGGGCGTCCAGGAAAGCCTGTATGAGACCATCACGCCGGGCGAGCGGGATTACACCTCGGTGGTGACGAAGCTGAAATCCCTCAACGTCGATGTGCTGTATTATGGCGGCTACCACACCGAAGCGGCGCTGATCGTCCGCCAGATGCGCGAGCAGGGCCTGACCATTCCGATGATGTCGGGCGACGCGCTGAACTCCAACGAGTTTTGGAGCATCACCGGCGCGGCGGGAGAGGGCTATCTCTTCACCTTCGGCCCCGATCCGCGTTTGAAGCCCGAAGCCCAGACGGTCGTCGAGGCGTTCCGCAAGACCGGCTATGACCCGGAGGGCTACACCCTGTACACCTACGCGGCGATCCAGGCCTGGGCCGACGCGGTCAAGACGGCGGGGTCGGTCAGCGCGCCGAAGGTGGCCGGCGCCCTGCGCGCGGGCAGTTTCAAAACCGTGATCGGCGAGCTGGGCTTCAACGCCAAGGGCGACCGCAAATCCACCGACTATGTCGTCTATCGCTGGCATGAGGGCGCTTACACGCAGATCGCCGACAAGCCGTAACGGCCCTCGCGACGGTCCAGCGCCGCGCGGTCAGTCCGACGCGCGGCGCTTGGCCGTTTTGGCGAATGTCTTCTGCTTGGCCCGGTTGCCGCACACGCTCATCTCGCACCAGCGGCGGGAGTTGTTTTTGCTGGTGTCGAAGAAGATCCAGCCGCAATGCTCGCCGTGGCATTGCTTCAGCCGGTGCAGGTCGCCGTCGCGCAGCAGGCCGACGGCGGACAGGGCGATTGGCCCCAGAACCGTCCACAGCCCCGGCGGATCGGTTGGCCAGGACCAGCGGAACCCGCCATCCTGCGGCGCCAGCGTCGTCGCCGCCAGCGTCGCCGCCGCCAGCGCGGTGGCGGTCAGGGTGCTCAACCGGGTGAGAGCGTCGGCGTCGGGCGGCGTGTGGGCCGCCACCGCGCTGGCGATGGCGTGCACGCACTCCCGCAGCTCCAGCGCGCGGTCGAGCAGGTCGGGAATCTCCGGCGTTGGCCCGATGGCGCGGGCGCGCAGGGCCGCCGCCGCGCTGGCGTCGAGAATTCCGGCATGCTCGGCCCACAGCAAGACATGGTCCGGCGCGGTCAGATGATCGCGCGCCTCCGGCCCGCCCCGGCCCGAGGCGGTGTTGGCGAAATCAAAGGCCAGCGCCCCGCCGATCAGCGGCAGCCGCGCGGCGCGCGGCAGGGCTTCGGCGTTCGGATCGGGGGCGGAGTTGGTCATGGATGGTCGCGTTCAAAAGAAACGGCGCCGCCCGGCGGATGGCCGGGCGCCGCCGTTGGTTGCGTCACTTGCGGGCGGCGATGGAGCTTTCCGCCGCCTTCACCAGATCGGCGCCGATCTGCTTGGCCCATTTGTCGTAGACGGCCTGGGTGGCCTTCTGGAACGCCTTTTGTTGATCGGCGGTGAGCTGGACGACGTCCACGCCCTGGGCGGCGATCTCTTTCAACAGGCTGTCGTCGCCCGCCGAAATGCCCTTGCGGGACAGGGCGATTTCCTCGGTCGCGGCCTGGACGGCGGCGGCGCGCACGGCGTCTTGATCCTCCTTCGACCAGCTCGCCCAAACCTCTTTGTTGACGACGAAGATCAAGGGATCGGCGACGTAGCCCCACAGGGTCAGATGCTTTTGCCCCAGCGTCGGCAGCTTGGCGGCGGTGAAGATGGTCAGCGGGTTTTCCTGACCATCGACGGCGCCGGTGGACAGGGCGGGCTGCGCGTCGGCCCAGCTCATTTGCGTCGGGTTGGCCCCCAACGCGGTGAAGGTGTCGAGGTAGAGCGGCGAGCCGACGACGCGGATCTTCAGACCCTTCAGATCCTCCGGCGTCTTGATCGAACGCTTGGAGTTGGAGATCTCGCGGAAGCCGTTCTCGCCCCATGCCACCGGAACCACATCCTTGGTGGCCAGCAGGTCGAACAATTGCTTGCCGACCGGACCCTGGGTCAGCGCGTCGATGGCCTTGTGGTCGGGCATCAGGAAGGGCAGGGAGAAGAGGTTCAGCTCCTTCACCTGCGGCGACCAGTTGATGGTCGAGCCGACCGCCATGTCGATGGTGCCCTGGCGGAGCGCGGTGAATTCCTTGGTCTGGTCGCCGTTCACCAGCGAGGTGCCGGGGTACATCTTGACGGTGATGCGCCCGTTGGTCTTCTCCTTGACCAGCTCGGCCCAGCGGTCGCCGCCGACGCCCCAGGGGAAGGGCTTGCCCAGAACGGTGGAGAGCTTGTACTCCGCCTTGTAGTCGGCGGCGGCGGCGACGCCCGGCAGCAGCGCCGGAATGGTCAGCGCGGCCAACGCGAAGCCGGTGAGCAAAGCCTTCAACGATGTCATTCTTATTTCCTCCCAAGCGCCTGGCGCGAAAGATACGGACCGGGATGGTACAGAGGCGCGCACAAGTCTTCCACGCGGAATTTGACGCGCGCGTCGGCAGGCCCGACAATGCGGCCATGCGCGTGATCCCTCTTGCTGGCCTTGCCGGGCTGTTGATCGCTGCGGCGCTTCCCGCCCTGGCGCAGACGTCGCCCCTGAACGCGTCCCCGATGACCGCCGTTCCCTTGGGGCCGAACCCCAGCGAGTGCGAGATTCAGGCGGCGCTGTTGGGCGTCGCCGGTCCCGGTTGCCCGCCCCTGCGGATGCAGCGCCCCGCCGCTCCGCCGCCCGCCGTGCTTCCGCCCGCCGTTGTTCCGCCGCTGGCCGCCGCCAAGCCGGGCGCGATTCCCGCGCAAGCCGCCGCGCCCGTGGCGGCTCCGCCGGAGCTGAAGGCGGCGTTCCGGGTGGAGTTCGATTTCAACGCGACGGCCATCCGGTCGGAATCGCGGGTGATTCTGGACCGGGTTGCGGCGGTCATGACCGCGCCCGCCGCCGGATCGACGCGCTTCCGCGTCGTCGGCCACACCGACGCGGTGGGCGGCGACGCGGCGAATCTCGCTCTGTCGGAACGGCGGGCCTTGGCGGTGGTCGCCTATCTGACCGGCCATCACCACATCGCCGCCAACCGCCTGGAAGCCTCTGGGCGCGGAATGCGGGAATTGCTGTTGCCCGATCAGCCAACGGCGGCGGCGAATCGGCGGGTGGAGATTGTCAATCTGGGGGAGTGAGGGGCGGGGATTTTTTTGACACCGATGAACACAGATAAACACAGATTAAATAGGATGTTGGAGTGGGTTGTCTTTTGGATGATTGCCCAGAAGATCAATATAAATATCAGAAATAAATTCACCCGCTGCATTGTTTAATTGTATTGATGGTAAGCGAATATTATCTCACTATAAAATCTGCGTATATTAGAGCATCGCGCGTGAAATCTGAATCGAAGGCTTGCGTTTGTTTTTTCGCCATGATTCACGGTAGTTGGAGGTGAAACATGGGTCAGAGCTATTCGTCGGATCTTCGTGTTCGGATTTACGGTGAGATCGAGCAAGGCGGGTCACGCCGGGCAGCGGCGCGTCGGTTTGACGTGAGCGCCAGCATGAGCATCCGCCTTGCCCAGCGGATGGCGACGACGGGATCGCTGGAACCAGCGCGGCAAGGACGTCCGCCGGGAGGCGGCAAACTGGCTCCCCACGCCGCGCTTCTGATCGGTTGGGTGGAGGCGCAGGGCGACATCACCATGCCGGAACTGGCGGCCAAGCTGAAAGCCGAGCGCGGGGTCACGGCTCACCCCGCCTCGCTGTCGCGCTTCCTGATCGCCAGCGGCTTCACCGTCAAAAAAAACAGTGCTGGCGACCGAAGCCGGTCGCGCTGATGTCGCTGATGACCGTCGGACGTGGCGAAGCCACCGCCAGCCCCGGATGCGCGAGGAACCGGATCGGTTGGTGTTCCTCGACGAAACCGCCACCACCACCAAGATGACCCGGCTGCGCGGGCGAGCCAAGCGCGGCCAGCGGTTCAAGGCCAAAGCGCCATTCGGCCATTGGGGCGCCCAGACCTTCATCGCCGCCTTGCGTTGCGATGGCCTTACCGCCCCCTGGATCATCAAGGGCGCGATGAACAAGGTTCTCTTCGAAACCTATGTCGAGACCCAGCTTGCCCCCACCCTGCGACCGGGCGACGTCGTCATCCTCGACAACCTGTCCAGCCACAAAAGCGAAAAGGCCAAAGCCATCCTCAAAGAAAAAGGAGCCTGGTTCCTTTTTCTGCCCCCCTACAGCCCCGACCTCAACCCCATCGAGATGGCCTTCGCCAAGCTCAAGGCACATCTCCGACGCATCGGCGCACGCACCATTGAGGAACTCTGGAATGCCGTCGGCTCCATCTGTGACCTCTATACGCATGAGGAATGCTGGAACTACCTCAAGCACGCTGGATATGCGCCAGATTAAGCGCTCGATGCTCTAATCTGTGTTTATCTGTGTCCATCGGTGTCAAAATAAAAACCCCACAAATCGCGCCTTGCCAAGCCGTTCCCAACCACAACGCCCCCCTCACTCCCCCGCGTCCTCCCAGCCCCAGCGTTCCCATGCGCCGTCCAGGAAGGCGGTCAGGCGGGCGCCGCCGGGCAGGCCGTGGCAGGACAGCAACGACGGCGCGACCCGTCCGCCGCCGCGCGTCCACCACAGGCTCGATCCCGCCGACAGCGGCCCGGCCAGACGTTCGACCATGGCGATGGAGGCGGGATGGACGCGCTCCGGTTCCGGGCGTCCGAGGATGGCGAGGCGTGCGGGCAGCCCTTCCACGTCGGCCCCGGCGCGGCAGGCGTCGTCGGCGACCGCTTCAGCGCGGGTGAACCAGGCGGCGCAGGCGGCGGGGGCGGCGGCGAGATCGACCGTGTCGGGCAGGGTGGCGGCCAGCGTGAAGGGGTAGAGCCGCCCGACCCGGTCGGCGCTGGGCGTCAGCAGCCCGACCAACGGGGTGTCGCCGCACAGTCCCGCCGACAAAGCGAAGCGCCAGACGGGCGCGGCGGCGAAGGCCCGCTCCCAGCCGCCGCCCAACCGCCGCCCGGCCTCGCCCAGCGCGCGCGACAGCCAATCGTCCCACGGCTCCAACACCTCGCGCGGCAGGCCATGGCCGACGAAATCGCCCCGCGCGGGCAGCTTGCCGTGGAAGCCAACGCCGTAGAAGCCGCCGCGCGGGTAATGGTCCCGCGCGTAGCCGCCCCCGGCCCTGCCCCCACGCCATGCGGCGGGCGCCGCTGGGCGACTACTGGACGTGCGCAGGGCCAGATCGGCGGCCATCAGGGGCCTGCCGACCGTGGCGGCTGGTTTTGCGCCAGCACCTCGTTGACGCGGGAGACCAGCGCGTCGTCGATGGGGATCGGCGCGAAGCCGATCTCGAACAGCGCGGCCAGATGGTCGCCCAGCGCCCGGCGGCGGGTCTCGTTGGCCGGTCCCGCCAGGGTGCGTTGCCAGTCGATGGCCAGCCATTCGGCGAAATAGGCGGAGTCCATCGGCTCCTCCCCCCCGACCATCCGATAAGCGCGCAGGGCCAGCCGCAGAATGTCGGGCCGCGCCCAGTTGGTGCGCAACTGCTCTTCCAATCGTAGGACCAACCGGGCGAGGAACAGGGTGCGCAGGGCGCGTTGATAGGCGTGATCGGCGGGCGGGGCGATGTGGGCGCCCTGATACAGCCCACCGGCCAAACCGGGCGCCGCCCAACGGTCGCGCTCCGCATAGCCCAGCGGCAGGGCGCGCAGCGCGTCCAGCGCGGGCAGGATGGCGGCGGCGTCGGTGTCGTCCACCCGCGTCAGCGAACGCGGCGGCGTGTTCAGTGGGCGCAACGTCTCTTCCACCCCGGCGGCGGCGTCGTCGGCCTGGGCCAGCAGCGCGGCGTTGCCGCCGTAGCTGTACAGCCAGAAGGCCCCCAGCAGCAGCCCGACGGCCAGCGCCCCGCCCACTGACAGGGTGGCGGCGCGGCGGCGGGCCTGCTCCAGCGCGCTGTCGACTCCGGCGAGATTCGCCTCCGGGAAAATCACCTCGGGCAGCAGCCGGTCGAGGAAATAGGTTTCGCTGTCCTCGTCCGCCGCGACCACGGGGCCGGGCTGGCCGCGCACCGTCTGGGTGGCGCTGGTCAGATAGACGCCGCGCAGCAGCGCCGCGCCCTCCGCCGCGTCGGATGAAAAGGCGGTGCCGATCAAATCGGCCAAGGCCGGTTCCAGTTCGGCGACGCGCAGAGGAAAGGCGAAGGCGGCGGAACGCCTCTGGATGTCCGGCTCCTGATGCAACCGTTCGAGCAGCCGCTCGTCCAGCCGCTGGACCAGCCCGGCGAACAGGCCGTGAAAGGCGGGCAGCGGCCCGGCCAGCGATTCCTCGGCGGGGAAGGTCATGCCCCAGATTTGGGTGCGGCCCGCGCGGTCGAGCGGGTCGAAGAAGGTGGCGAAGCCCTCGACCAGATCGGCCTTGGTCAGCAGGACATAGACCGGCGCGCGCAGACCAAACTGCGCCCGCAGTTCCGTCAAGCGCTGGCGGATGGTGATGGCGTGGCCGCGCCGCTCGGTCGTGCTCCAATGCGCCAGATCAGGCAGGCTGAGCGTCACCAGCACGCCGTTGGCGGGCTGGCGGGGGCGGTGCTCCTTCAACAGGTCGAGCAGGCCGGACCACACCCGGCCATCGACGGCGCGGCGGCTGTCCTGGGTGGTGTAGCGCCCGGCGGTGTCGATCAGAACGGCTTGGTCGGTGAACCACCAGTCGCAATTGCGGGTGCCGCCCAGATTGGAAATCGGCTCGGCGATGTCGCCGCTGGCCAGCGGGGTTCCCAACCGGGCGTTGGCGAGCGCGGTGGATTTTCCCGAACCGGGCGCGCCGATCACCAGATACCAGGGCAGTTGATAGAGGTAACGCCCGGTCCACCCGGCGCCGAAGCGCTGCGTCTTCAGCCGGGCGAGAACCGCGTCGAACCGCTGGCGCACGGCGCCGATTTCGTCCAGCGAGGCGCGCAGTTCGGGGTCGTGGGCGGCGGCCAACGCCTCCACCAGCTTGGCGTTGGCGGCGCGCTCGTGGGCGTCGATGTGACGGTTGGCGGCGACCCAACCGACCAGGGCGGCCAGCAGGGGCAAAAGCCGCACCGTCCAATCGGTGTCGGCCAGATGCGGCACCACCAGCCAGCCGATCAGGCCAAGCAGCGCCGCCCCGCCCAGCGACACGCCCCAGCGCACGCGGGTCGGCAGCGCGGCGGGCATACCGGCGATGGGGAAGGCGGAGCCGCCCGCCGGGTTGGCGAGGCGGCGCAGCGGTTCGGGAAGGGGCAGGGTCGGCAGACGCATCGCAACCGCCTTACTGCGGGTAGAGGCGGATGTCGATCCGCCGGTTGGAGTCGCGCCCGGCGGGCGTGCTGTTCAGCGCGATGGGTTCGCTGTCGGCCCGCCCCTCCGCCGACAGGCGGTTGGGGCCAAGGCTGCGCTCCAGCAGCTTGCGCACCGCGTCGGCCCGCGCGTCGGTCAGGCTTTGCGCGCTGGGGAAGCGGCCCGTGCGCGGCGTCTGGTCGTCGGTGTGGCCGACCACCATGACATGGCCGTATTCCGGCCCCAGCGCTTGGCCGACGCGGTCGACGATGGCGCGGTGGCGGGCCTTCACCACCTCGCTGCCGGTGGCGAACATGGCGGCGGCGGGAATGCGGATGACCAGGGCGCCATCCTCCCCGGCCAGAACCTCCACCGCGTTGCTGCGGATTTCCGGGGCCAGCAGGCCGGTGACGCGGGCGATCAGGGCCGGGCCGGCGGTTGGCGGCGGCGGCGGGGCGAGGCGGGCGATTTCGATGGGGCCGTCGGGCAGCAGGGCGGCGATGCGGGCCGCCACCGGCTCCGCCCGCCGGGCCAGCGAGGCCGACAATTGCCCATAAAGAACGGCCAGCGCCAGCGCCATGGCCGCCCAAGCGATCCAGGATGGAACCGTCACCCTCAGCGGGCGGAAACGTTCAACCATGCCGCGCCAGGAGGGGGAGAGGGCGGGATCCCGCTCCCCGCGCGCCCGGCGCAGGATGCGGTACAGCTCGTCGCGCAGATGGGCCAGATCATGGGCGCCGCGCGGCTTGTCGCGGTATTTGCCCTCAAAGCCCAGCGACAGGCAGGCGTAAAACAGCTCCAGCTCGCGGCGGTGCAGCCGGGGGTCGCCCAGCATGGTGTCGAGCAGCTCGAACAGCCGGTCGGGGCCGCCCGCGTCGGGATCGACCTGCGCCGTCAACCCCTCCTGCGCCCAGGCGCAGCGGGCGCCCCAGGGCGTGGCGCGGACCACATCGTCCAAGGTGGCGCAGAGCGCGAAGCGGGCGACCCGCAACTCCTCATGGACCAATCCGGCGGCGGCGCCGTCGGACTCGAAGCGGCGCAGGGCGGCCAGAGCCAAGTCGCGCACGCCGTCGGGATTCTCGTGGGTGGCGCGGTCGCGCAGGGAGGCGGCCAGCGCCAACACCGGGGCGGCGGCGCTCAGCAGCGGGTTCAAGGCGTCGCGCAGCCGGGGTTCGGGCAGAAAGGCGGCGGGGGCGGGTGGCGTCGTCGGCGGGGCCGAGAGCGGTTCAAGCGGCGGGGGGCCAAGCCGTGCTGGCAAAGGCGCGGGCGGCGGCGCGTCGGGATCGGATTGGCGGGCGGTCAGAAAATTCGGCATGGGTCGTTGGGCGACGCGCGGCTCCCGCCGCGTTCCGTCCGGCGTCGCGCCGTCCCGGCGGGATTCAAGCCACGGCCCGCCGTTGGCGAAACGGTCATCCAAACCCATGCTCTCCGGTCTTTCCGTTCACAGGCCACCTCTCTCGAGCAGAGGTATAGCAGGCAAGCCCCGGTGAAGACATCCATCCGGCGTTGGCGAGGCCGACAATTGGCCCGGCCTTTGCGTGGAGTGGTGCGACATTTCGCCAATGGAGAGGCTCATGCCGAAATTCGACCTCTATGTCGTGCGACCGCCGGAAGGGTTGGCGACCATCACCGCCATATCCGAAGGAAAGCAAAAGCAGTCCGAAGCGGCTCTGCGCAATCTCAGCCGGTCTGGCTGCGTGGTGAAGTCTTTGGGCGATATTGATCTGTCCTTCGTCAAAAAATCCGAGGCGCAGATCAAGATTGAGTTCGCCATCCGCAACATGTTCGCGGCGTCGCCCTACAAGCCGCCCGTTTCCATCGTCTGGTGAGCGGGAACGGCGGCGGTCGTTTTTCAGCGGATCGGCAGTTCCTGCCGCCATCCGGCCTTGATCGGCAGTTTTGACCGGCAGTTTTAACCAAGTAAGGCCAGCGTTTCCACCTGAGGCGGCGGAACCCATGCGGCGTTCCGCCCCCCTCCGGCCCGCGCCTTTGGACAGGGTGGATCAGATTTCCACCTGCATGCCCAATTCGACCACCCGGTTGGGCGGAATGCAGAAATATTCCGACGGGCTGGCCGACAGCTTGGACAGGAAGACGAAGATTGGCTCCTGCCATTTCGGCAGACCGATGGCCAGCCGCGAGCGGATCAGCGTTTCGCGGCTGACGAAATAGGTGGTCTCCATCGACTCGAAGGGCAGGCCGGGGATCTTCTTCTTTTCCAGCGCGTTGGGAAGGTCCGGCTCGTCCTTGAAGCCGAAATGGATGATGAGCCGGTAGAAGCCCGCCGAATAGGGTTTCAACTCGAACCGCTGGGCGTCGGGCACATGCGGCACGTCCTCGATGTCCACAGTCAGCAGGACGACGCGCTGGTGCAGCACCTTGTAATGCTTCAGGCTGTGCAGCAGTCCGGGCGGCAGGCCGCGCGGGTTGCCGGTCAGAAACACCGCCGTTCCCGGAACCCGTTGGATCGAGCCGCCGCGCAGACGTTCCAGCAGGGAATCGAGCGGCAGCGCGTCTTCAGCCAGCCGTTGCCGCACCACCTCGCGCCCGGCCCGCCACGTCGCCATCAGCAGGAAGACCAGCGCGCCGATGACCAGCGGGAACCAACCGCCGTCTTCCACCTTGATGAGGTTCGACAGGAAAAAGGCGGCGTCGACCGTCAGGAAGACCAGGGCGGCCAAAATCGCCTGCCACAGTGGCCAGCGGCCCAGGCTGCGGGCGACCTTGTAGGCCAGCAGGGTGGTGGCGACCATGGTGCCGGTCACGGCGATGCCGTAGGCGGCGGCCAGATTGCTCGACGTCTTGAAGGTCAGCACCAGGGCCAGCACGCCGATCAGCAGCACCCAGTTGATCTGAGGCATGTAGATCTGGCCCTTCTCATGCTCCGACGTGTGGCGGACCTCCATGCGCGGCAGATAGCGCAGATGCATCGCCTGCAACGTCACCGAATAGGCCCCGGTGATGACCGCCTGACCGGCGATCACCGTGGCGGCGGTGGCCAGCAGCACCAGCGGCAATTGCGCCCAATCCGGGGCCAGATGGAAGAAGGGGTTTTCGATGGCTTCCGGCTCGCGCAGCAGCAAGGCCCCCTGGCCGAAGTAACACAGCAGCAGGGAGGGCAGGACCAGCGCGAACCACGCCAGCCGGATCGGCTTGCGCCCGAAATGCCCCATGTCGGCGTAGAGCGCCTCGCCGCCCGTCACCGCGAGAACCACCGCGCCCAGCAGCAGGAAGCCTTTCCAGCCATGGGTGAGCAGCATCTCCACCGCGTGGCCCGGCCACACCGCGCCGAGAACCGCCGGGTATTGAACGATCTGGCTGCCCCCCATAACGGCCAGCACGGCGAACCACAGCAGCATCACCGGACCGAACAGTTTGCCAACCCGCTCCGTCCCGAAGCTTTGCAGGACGAACAGGCCGATCAGGATGGTGACGGTGATTGGGATGACGTATTCGTCAAACACCGGCTCGACCACCTTCAACCCTTCCACCGCGCTCAACACCGAAATGGCGGGGGTGATGACGCTGTCGCCGTAGAACAGCGCCGCTCCGACGATGCCGATGGCCATCACCGCGCGGGTTTTCCGATGACCGGGCCGCATGCCGCGCAGAGCCAGCGCGGTCAGCGCCAGAATGCCGCCTTCGCCCTGGTTGTCGGCGCGCATGACGAAGACGACGTATTTGACCGTGACCGTGATGATGAGCGCCCAGAAAATCAGCGACAGCACGCCCAGAATGATGCCGGGCGACAGATCGAAGCCGCCCCCCTGGGTCAGGCATTCGCGCAGGGTGTAGAGCGGGCTGGTGCCGATGTCGCCATAGACGACGCCCAGCGCCCCCAGCGTCATGGCGCGCAGCTTGGTCGTGTGCTCGCGGTCGGTCATGCTGGCTTCCATCGGCGTTCCTGTCGCTTGTCGCCCCTTGGGGGGTGTTTGTGGGGGCGGCCTTGCATCGCGCCTTCGATCCCTAATGCGGCGACGCGCCGCAAGGCAAGAGCCGAATGAGAAACGCGGAGTCTGGTGGAATGGCTCCCGAATTCGACAATCAAATCCTGAGCGTCTTTCCAGGACTTTCCCGCAATCGGGCGCTGGGGTGGCTCCCGGCGCAATTAGGGTTCGGAACCGTTGCATCGCCATTGGCTAAATGCTTCCATCCCAACGTGTGCCAAGATGTTTCCCGAGCCGGGGGGCCATGTCCAACGAAGATCTGTTTGTCCAAGACGACGTCGCTCGACCTGTCATGGCGGCCAGCGAAGCCGACCCTTGGCTCGTGCTGGTCGTCGATGACGAGCCGGAGGTCCACGCCGTCACCCGTTTGGTCTTGACCCGGCTGCGCTATCGCGGGCGCCCGCTGAAGCTGCTGAATTGTTTGTCGGCGGCGGACGCGGAACGGGTTTTGCGCGAGACGCCGGACATCGCCATCATCCTGCTCGACGTCGTGATGGAGACGGAGGACGCCGGGTTGCGGCTGGTCCGCACCATCCGTGAGGAGATCGGCAACCAGGCGATCCGCATCATCCTGCGCACCGGCCAACCGGGGCAGGCCCCGGAAGAGGATGTGGTCCTGGCCTATGACATCAATGATTACAAAGGCAAGTCGGAGCTGACCTCGCAAAAGCTGTTCACCAGCGTGGTCGCGGCCCTGCGCGCCTACACCGACATCGTGGCGCTGGAAACCAACCGGCGCGGCCTGCAACAGATCATTCAATCCACCGACCGCCTGTTCGAGCTGCGCAGCATGCAGCAATTCGCGGCGGGGGTGTTGACGCAACTGTCCGGCGTGCTGCGGGTCAAGCCCGACGCCATCCTGTGCGCCCAGCGTGAGCCGGAGAGCGGCGCGCTGACCGTGCTGGCCGGGGCCGGGCGCTACGCCGACGCGGTGGACAACCCCGACGCCGCGCTCAACCCCACCGTCGTCGCCGGGATCAGCGAGGCGTTTCGCAGCAAGCGCGGGGTTTATGGCCCTGATGGCTCCACCCTTTACATCCGCGTGCCGGACGGGCATGAGGTGGCGGCCTGGATCCACACCGACCGCCCGCTGGATGGGGTGGACCGGGCGCTGGTCGAGGTGTTCGCGTCCAAGATCGCCATCAGCTTTTCCAACGTCAGCCTGTATGAGCGGTTGCGTGAGGCGAACGAAACGCTGGAGCTTCGGGTTGCCGAACGCACCCGCGCGCTGGAGGAGGCGAACGCCCGGCTGAACCGGCTGGCGACGCTCGATCCGCTGACCGGGGTGTGGAACCGCCGCCGTTTTCTGGAGCTGGCTGGGGCGGAATTGGGCCGCGCGCGCCGCTATGGCCGCCATCTGGGGATCTTTCTGCTCGACCTGGACCGCTTCAAGCTGGTCAACGACACCTACGGCCATGCGGCGGGGGACGAGGTGTTGCGCACGGTGGTCAAGCGCACGCGCGAAGCCTTGCGGGCGTCGGACCACATCGCGCGCTTTGGCGGCGAGGAGTTCGTCGTTCTGCTGCCGGAAACCGACGAGGAGGGAACCTCCATCGTCGCCGAACGGGTGCGCGCGTCGCTGGCCCAGACTCCGGTTCTGGCGGAAGGGCGGGCCGTGCCGATCACCGGAAGCATCGGCGTCGCCAACTGGCTGCCGGATGAGGCGTCCATCGAGCAGACCCTGCGCCGCGCCGACAGCGCGCTTTACGCCGCAAAGCAGGCGGGCCGTGATCGTGTGGAGCGCGGCTGAGGGACGATTCAGTCGCAAAAAATCATAAATTTGCCGCAAATTGTTGCGTTGCCGCCGTTGAACAAATCGACCGGGCAGGCTAGTGATGGCTTTGGCAATCAGGTCGGCTTGGGCGCACATTCATGTGGCATGATTACACGCAGGCACTCATCACCGCGTTCGGGCTGGCCGGGCTTGGCTTCGCCATCGCCAAACTCGTGGTGGTGTTCGGCGAACGGGCCATCGAGAAACGGCATGGCACGTCTGGGGTGCGCGACGCCATCGTGCGGCGCGCCAAGCTGGAAACCAAGCTTGAGGCCCGGCGCAGCGACCGTGTGGCCGAGTTGAGGGAGGCCGATGGCGCGGTCGAGGACATCCTGCGTCGCCGCAAGATTCTGGAACGGCAGATGAAAGATTCCCAGATGGCGGGCGAGCGGCTGGTCCGTTTGATTGGCGAAGAGGTCAAGGGCATGCCCTGCTACATCGCCATGGTGGTCAACAAATATGTCGGGACCGCCAATTTCCAGCAAAAGCCGCACGCCTACATCGACCCGCATTGGTCCCAGCCGCAGATGGTCGAGGTGTGGGCCAAATCCATGGCCGACGCGCGGGCGGAGGTCGAGCGGCGCTTTCCCCCCGCCTTCGGCTACGCCATCACGCGCATGCAGGATGTCGGGGCCGCCGACGTCCCGACCGCCAAGGCTGGCTGAGGACGACGCATCATGGCATTTCTGTTCGCGGGTCTGGTTGGGTTCGCCTCCCTGGCGGTGTCGCTGCTGTTGGCGTTGCGCCGCCTGAAGACGTCGGAGGAGCGCATCGCCAACGCGGTCAGCCGCAAGCAGACGCAGGTCGACCGCATCAAGAGGGTTGCCCGCGTCACCTTGCAGCAGGCCCGCGATCTGCGCGACGCCCGCCGTCGCAAAGGCATGGCGGAACTGGGGTGCGAGGAGTTGGAGCAGCGCTTGAAGGCGGCGGGCGCGGCGGACCGCCGGGTCTATGTGTTGGATGACCGCCGGACCAACACGGACGGGACTTGGATCCTGCGAATCGTCAACCTCGAATACAGCAAGCGGGTCAATCCCGACCTGGACCCGGTCGCGTTGGACAGTTGGAAGCGCGGACGGCGGTTCCTGGTCTGGGCGCAGGACGAGAAAAAGGCGCGGGAAAAGGCCAACTCCAAGTACCCCGAACAAAAGGGTTTCGCGATCATGGAGATCGGGCCGCAGCGGCAATGATCGGCGCGCCCTTGCAATCCCGTTTGACACATCTGACATGGATCAAGGACCGGGCGGCGGCTGGCGGTGTGACATTGAAACGTCGCATACGGGTTGCTCCCGATGGGACGGGCGGTTGTCAGCCGCTTTTTTCGCTACCATGTTGAAACCATCTTGTCGCACCATAGTCCGGTAGGCAGGGTTGATGGTGGAGGGCCAATGATGGACGTCATTCTGCTCGGTGGTGCGATGGCCGTGGTTCTGGCCGGGGTGATCGCCACTCTTCCGGTGCTCAAGCCGGTTCCGGTTCCGGTTCGCAGCCGCGACCGTCGGTCGCGCCGGTAAGATTTTCCCCCAACGCCTTAGGGCGTTGGCGTGACCTCGTTGAGGAAGCGCAAGACCACATCGGCGACCTGCCGGTGGATGGTCGCGCGGTTCCGTCCGTTTCCGTCGCGGCAGATCATCCCGTCTCCGGGCCGGTCGGCCTCCAGCAGCGGGATGGCGTCGGCTTTGCAGACGTTCAGGAAACTGAAATGGCTGGCGTCGTCGATGGCCAGATAGCGCGTCGTCGCGGCGGGCAGCCGGTCGGCCAGCGCGCGTGATTCCAGCTCCACCGGCATCCGCGCGTCGCCCGGACCGGCGGCGATCACCAACGCCGGTGTGGTCACGGCGGCGAGGCTGGCCGGATCGAATCCCTGTGACAAGCCCAGATCCAACGTGACGATGGCCTTCACACGCGCGTCCGCCAAGGATCGCGACAGCGCGGCCACATCTTCGGGGCCGGGCTGCTCGGCGCCGATCTCGCGCCCGCAAGCGGCCATCTCGGGATGGGCCTTGCAAGACGCGGCGAAGCGTTCCGGGTCGAACCGTCCACCCGCCAGCGCCACGGCGGTCCAGCCGCCCAGTGAATGGCCGATCACCGCCGCGCGTTGCGGCGCGAGGCTGGGGCTGAGTTGTGGATCGCCGTTCAGCGCGTCGATGACGCGGCTGACGTCGCCCGGGCGCCGCCACAGCTTGACCGCGCCCGGCGGGGCCATGTCGCGGCTGGTCGTGCCGGGATGGTTGGCGGCGGCGACGATGTAGCCATGCGCCGCCAGATCCACCGCCAACCATTGCTCGTTGGTCCAGTTGCCGCCATAGCCGTGCGACAGCACGACCAGCGGGTGACGGCCCGGCTGCGGGGCGGCGTCCACCCGCGCCGACACGCCGACAAAGGCGGGATTGTCGCCGATCAGCGTGGCGTTGCGGCTCGAATCGTCGGTCGGATACCAGACGGCGACCTCCAGGGCGCGATTCTGCGCCGTTTCCGGCACGGCCATCTTGCGGAAGCCGACCGCAGGAGCGTCGGCGGCCCAGGCGGAACCGGCCTGGATGGCCGCCAACAAGGCAAGCGGGAGCCATCGGGAAGGGGTGGTTGATCCCATCACGCGGTTTCTCCAGACACGAAAGAGGGGGTCAGCGATCCAGGTTGCGGATCGCGCGGTTCAACTCGAACTCTTTGGAGGCGACGAAGGCCTCGCACCCGGCGATGCGCTTTTCAAAATCGCGGAAGCGCTGGGTCAACCCGGCCAAGCTGCGGTCGGGCTTGGTGGACACGGTGCGCCAGAAGGCTTCCTCTTCCGGGTTGCGGTAGAGCTGTTGCGGGCGCACCGGCAGGGCCATCATGGCGATTCCATAGCCGATCATCAGCGGGAAGGCGAAGAAACACAGCCCCACCCCCACCGCGAAGCGGATGGCGAGCGGCTTGACCCCGAAATAATCGGCGATCCCGGCGCACACCCCGCCCAACACACCCTGTTGCGGGTTGCGGTAAAGCCGGTGCGGGTTGGGCGATTCGAACGGGGAGCCGTGGGGGGAGCCGTGGGGAGGCGACGAGCGGTCCATGATGGTCGTGCCCTTCTGTCAGGTTTTGTTGCGCCAAGTGGGGGCTTCGCTGTCGAGCACCCGCTCCAGCGCGTGGATGCGGCCTTCCAGCCGGTTGGCGATCTCCCACAATTCGGCGAGCAGTTGCTCGTCCTGCGCGCTCAAGCCGCGCTGGGCGCGCCATTGCGTGATGTAGTGGAAGACGATCCAAACCGGCGCCACCACCACCATGAACAGAACGCCGATGACGAACGCGAAGAACCCCATGGTCGATGGGCCTTTCCAGCCGGAGAGTCAGGATCAGGTGGCGCGGCGGGCGGCGATGCGGGCCTTCAGCGCGGCCAACTCGCCTTCCACCTTCTGGGTCGCCTCAAGCTCGGCCATTTCCTCGACCAGGCTCTTGGTCCGACCGAGGTCGTAGGATTCCACGCGGCCTTCCATCTCGTCCAGATTGCGTTCGACCTGCTCGAAACGGGACAGCGCCTCGTTGATGCGGTCGTCGTGCAGGCTGCTGCGCAGCTTCACCCGGTTGGCGGCGGTCTGTGCGCGGGCGGTCAGCGCCTTTTCGCGGTTCTTGGCGTCGGTCAGCTTGGCCTGAAGCCGCCCAATGTCCTCGTTCGCCTTGGACAGGGCCGTTTCGACATGGATCAATTGCTCGGTCAAGGCGTCGGCCTCTTCGGCGATTTTGGATTTGGCGAGCAGGCAGCCCTTGGCCAGATCCTCGCGGTCGTGGGTCAGGGCCAGTTCGGCCTTGCGGTCCCACTCGTCGCGTTCACGGCGCAGATCGGCGACGCGGCGTTCGATCTCCTTCTTCTCCGCGATGATCTTGACGGTGGAGGTGCGGACCTCGACCAGCGTGTCCTCCATCTCCTGGACGATCAGGCGGATCAGCTTTTCCGGCTCTTCGGCGCGGTCCAGCAGGGAGTTCAGGTTCGATTGCACGATGTCGGTCAGGCGGGAAAAAATGCTCATGATCGGTGTCCTGTCGCTCAGCCGAGGATGGCGCCGACGACGATGCCGGCGAGGAAAAACAGCCAGCTTTCCGCTGGGCGGGAGGCCAGAAACAGGCGGGCGCGCTGAAGCAGCGGGCCGACGTCCCTGTAACGGCGGCGATGATCGTTGAAGTCGGTCATGGGTGATCTCCTTCCATGCGTCTCCTATCGCAACCACCGTGCCAACGCCGCGCGGCGGGGGCGACGCCTTGCAAAAGCTGGGTTTTCCGCCGGTCGGGCTGGGCATGGGGCGGCTTGCCGAGTTGGCTGTTTCACGATAGTTTTATTAAACAGACGATAAAGTGGTGAAATCCGCGATGATGGCCGCGCCGCCGCCCCTGTTGGGGGAATCCCCCGCCTTTCACGCGGCGTTGGCCCATGTCTCGCGGGTGGCTCCGTTGGAGCGCCCGGTGCTGGTGATCGGCGAGCGTGGCACCGGCAAGGAGCTGATCGCCGCCCGGCTGCATTACCTGTCGCGGCGCTGGGACCGGCCCTTCGTGAAGGTCAATTGCGCGGCCTTGCCGGAAAGCCTGCTGGATTCCGAACTGTTCGGGCATGAGGCCGGGGCCTTCACCGGGGCCACCCGCCGCCAGATCGGGCGGATCGAGCAGGCCGACGGCGGCACCCTGTTCCTCGACGAAATCGCCACCGCCTCGCCCGCCGTGCAGGAAAAGCTGCTGCGCGCCGTCGAGTATGGCGAGATCGAGCGGGTGGGCGGGCGCACGGCGATGGTCGACGTCCGGGTGGTCGGCGCGACCAACGGCGACCTTCCGGCGCTGGCCGAGGCCGGGAAGTTCCGCGCCGATCTGCTGGACCGGCTGGCTTTCGACGTGGTGACGCTGCCGCCCCTGCGCGCCCGGCCCGAGGATGTCGCTCTGCTGGCCGGTCACTTCGCGGTGAGCATGGCGCGCGAGTTGGGGCGACCGCTGTTTCCCGGCTTCACCGACGCGGCGCTTGCGGCTTTGCAGGGCCATGACTGGCCGGGCAACGTGCGCGAACTGCGCAACGCGGTGGAACGCTCCGTCGCCGCCGCCGAACCGGACGCGCCGGTCGCCGCCATCATTCTGGATCCTTTCGCGT
Source organism: Azospirillum cavernae (assembly GCF_003590795.1). Lineage (GTDB taxonomy): Bacteria > Pseudomonadota > Alphaproteobacteria > Azospirillales > Azospirillaceae > Azospirillum > Azospirillum cavernae. Next base: position 2,137,432 of record NZ_QYUL01000001.1, on the reverse strand, counting down.
CCCCCTGGCGTCCGCAGCCGACGCGGTTGCCGGTGGAGCCGCCGCCGGAACCGCCTCACCCCCGTCACGACGACGCGCCCGGCGGCTTGCTGGAGGAGTTGCGGGCGTTCGAGGCTGGGAAGCTGCGCGCGGCGCTGGAGCGCAACCGCTTCAACCAGCGCCAGACCGCCGACGCGCTGGGGTTGGGCTATCACCAGCTTCGCGGGATGCTGAAGAAACACGGCTTGATCGGTTGAGCCGTTTCACGGGGTTTGAGCGTGCGAAGCGTCATTCTTTCGCCACGGTCGCCGGGCAAATGATCGGCGGCCCGCAGCGGCCCTTTCCGCCGCGTGGCGGCGGGGGTTATATGGCGGGGACGCGGCGCGCGGCGCCGAATGTGCCAACGCAGGGGGCTGGAAGCGCGCCGTGACCGCCGACCGACCGGATCAGCTTTTCGCGGGACCGCGCCCCGGCCACGCCGCCAAAACCGCGAAGACCGGGGGCAAGACCGCCGGATCCAAGCGGCCCGGCGGCGGGAAGGCCGCGCGCTTCTCTCTGGCGACGCTGCCGATTTTTGGCAAGCGCGGGTCGGGGAAAGCGCCGCCGCCGCCCTCTTATCCTCCGCCTTCTCCCCCTCCCAAGCCGCCGCGCAAGGCCGTCAAACCGCCGCAACCGCCCAACCGTGCGCCGTCCAACCGCAGCGAGCGGGCCGGGCTGTGGGTCGGCGTTCTGATTCACTGGGGGCTGGTGGTCGCCATCTGGTGCGGCGTTGGGCTGGGCGCGGTGTTGGCCTATTTCGCGATGGATTTGCCGGACATCTCCAAGGTGGCGCAGTTTGAGCGGCGGGCCTCCGTCACCGTGCTGGCCGCCGATGGGACCGAGTTCGCGCGCTTTGGCGATCTGCACGGCACGACGCTGGGCGTCAAGGATCTGCCGCCGCATCTGATTCAAGCCGTTCTGGCGATCGAGGATCGGCGGTTCTATTCTCATTTCGGCATCGATCCGATCGGTCTGGCGCGCGCGGTTTACGTCAATTGGCGCTCCGGCCGGGCGACGCAGGGCGGCTCCACCATCACCCAGCAGCTCGCCAAGAATCTGTTCCTGACGGCGGAAAAGTCGCTGAAGCGCAAGATACAGGAGGCGATGCTCGCCCTGTGGCTGGAGCGCCGCTTCACCAAGGACCAGATCCTCACCGCCTATCTGAACCGGGTCTATCTGGGGGCGGGAACCTTTGGGGTGGACGCGGCCTCGCGCACCTATTTCGGCAAACCGGCGACCCAGGTGGACATGCGCGAATCCGCCGTGCTGGCGGCGTTGTTGAAGGCCCCCTCGCGCTACGCCCCCACCGCCAACCCGGATGAATCCGCCGAACGCGCCCGCATCGTTCTGCTGGCGATGGCCGACGCCGGGTACATCACCGCGCAAGAGGCGGAAACCGCCCGCACCACCCCACCGGCGCCGCGCCGCAAGCCGGGCGGCGATGGCCGTTACTTCGCCGATTGGGTGACGGATCTGGTGTCGAGCTTCGTCGGGGCCGACCATGGCGACGTCGTCGTGCGGACCACGCTGGATTTGAAGATGCAGCGGGCCGCCGAACAGCGGCTGGAAACGCTGTTGTCCTCCTCCGGCCCCGCCGCGAATGTGCGGCAGGGGGCCTTGGTCGCCATGGCCCCCGACGGCGCGGTGCGCGCCCTGGTCGGCGGGCGCGATTATGACGGCAGCGAGTTCAACCGCGCCACCCAGGCGATGCGCCAACCGGGATCGGCCTTCAAGCCCTTTGTCTATCTGGCCGGGCTGGAGGCGGGATGGACGCCGGAAACCCTGATCGACGACGCGCCGATCCAGATCGGCAACTGGAGTCCCGGCAATTACGACGGCAAATTCCGGGGTCCGATCACGCTGGCGAGCGCGCTGGCCCATTCGTCCAACACCGCCACCGTCCGGTTGATCGAGAGGGTCGGCGCCGACCGGGTGCGCCGCATCGCCGCCGCGCTGGGCATCGGCACGCCGATGATTAAGGATCTGTCGCTGGCGCTGGGCACCAGCGAGGTGACGCTGTTCGATCTGGTCCGCGCCTACGCGGGCATCGCCAACCGGGGCGCGCCGGTCTGGGCCTACGCCATCAGCGAGATCAAGAGCCGTGACGGCGCGGTGCTCTACCGCCGCCAGGGGGGCGGGTCCGCCGCCGTCGTCGATCCGGCGCTGGCCGTGCAACTGGGGCGGATGATGAGCGGGGTGATCGAGTTCGGCACCGGCAAAAGCGCCAGGCTCGACCGCCCGGCTGCGGCGAAATCCGGCACGACGCAGGAATACCGCGACGCCTGGTTCGTCGGCTTCACCGCCGATCTGGTCGCCGGTGTGTGGCTGGGCAACGACAACAACGAAGCGATGAAGAAAGTCACCGGCGGCACGCTGCCCGCCAAGCTGTGGCAGGGCTTCATGATGGACGCCCACGCGGGCAAACCGCCGCGCCCGCTGCCCGGCCTGGACGGCGCGCCCGCCTGGAACACGCCGATGGCCTCGGCGGGCGGCTTGCCCGGCGCTGGCCCCGTCGCCCCGCCGCCGCAAGCCCCGGCGGCGGCGCCGCGCGAGGAGAGCGGCGGCATCGGTTCGCTCATCAGCAAATTGACCGGCGGCGGCGGCGCGCCGAAGGTTCAGTATGATTACGGAAACACTCAGCGATAGGGCGTTTCCAGACGCGCGACGATTCCCCGGCCCACGGCGACGCCCATGGCGAAGCAGCCTTGCAGGAGATAGCCGCCGGTCGGGGCCTCCCAATCCAGCATTTCACCGGCCAGAAAGACGCCGGGCGCGCGTTTCAGCATGAACTGGTTGTCCAGCTCCGACAGGAGCACGCCGCCCGCGCTGGAGATGGCGCGGTCGAGCGGGCGGACGCCGGTCAGCGGCATGGGCAGCGCCTTCAGGCTGCGGGCCAGCGCCGCCGGGTCGGACAGGGCGGCGGCGGGGGTGAATTCGCGCAGCAGGGCGGCGCGGACGCCGGTCAGACCCAGCGCCTTTTTCAGGAAGGTCGCCAGCGATTCGGCCCCGCGCTGGCGCAGCCGCTTGAGAACCACCGCTTCCGTCAGATCGGGCAGCAGGTCGAGCGTCAGGATGGCGTGGCCGCCCGCCGCGATGGCGTCGCGCAGCGGGGCGCTCAGCGCGTAGACGGCGCCGCCTTCGATGCCGCTGTCGGTGATGACGAACTCGCCCTTGATCCGCCGCCCGGCGGCGGACAGGCCGACGCTTTTCACCGGCTGCCCGGCGAAGCGGGCGCGCAGATGGTCGGACCAGGGAACCTCAAACCCCATGTTGGACGGGCGGAACGGGGCGATCTCCACCCCGCGCGCGGCCAAAATCCCGCTCCATCGCCCGTCGGAGCCGGTGCGCGGCCAGCTTGCCCCGCCCAGCGCCAGCAGGGTGGCGCGCGGGGCGAGCGTCACGGTTTCGCCCTCGGCGTTTTCCAGCGTCAGCCGCCCGTCGGCGTCCCAGCCGGTCCAGCGGTGGCGGCGGCGCAGGGCGACGCCCAGCCCGTCCAACCGGCGCAGCCACGCCCGCACCAGGGTGGACGCCTTCATGCCCACCGGAAAAACCCGCCCGCTGCTGCCGACGAAGGTCTCGACGCCCAGACCCGCCGCCCAATCGCGCAAGGCGTCGGGCGGAAAATTAGTCAGCAGGCGGCGGAACAGCGGTTCGGCGGCGCCATAGCGCGGCAGAAAACGGTCGAGCGGTTCGGAATGGGTGAGGTTCAGGCCGCCGCGCCCGGCCAGCAGCAGCTTGCGCGCCGGGCTGGGCGTTTGGTCGTAAATAACGACGCGCAACCCGGCGCTGGCCGCGATCTCCGCCGCCATCAGCCCGGCGGGACCGGCGCCGATCACCGCGAGGTCGGGGGATGGGTCGGGGGAGGGCATGGCGGGCTTTCGGGTGAGCGTGCGCGGCGGCTTTGCCCCCTCCCTAACCCTCCCCCGCTGTCGCGGGAGAGGGGACAGGCGGCGAAGTGGCAAACGCCCTCTCCCGCGCAGCGGGGGAGGGAGGGACCCGCGCGTCAGCGTGGGAGGGAGGGGGCAGGCGCGAGCGGGCGATCAAGCGTCCGCCCCGATCATTCCTCTTCGTCTTGCGCCACCTCGTCGGCGAGGTCGGCGGCGAGGTCGGCGAAATAGCCCGCGTCCACCTCCATGCCGTTTTCTTCGCAGATGCGCATGAAGACGCGGTAGGCGTGCAGAATCGCGACGTCAAGAACGGCGAGGTCGGCCTCTTCGCTGTGGCGATCCGTGACCTCCCGCTCTTGCAGGGTGGCGACGATGTCGTGCGCGGCGGCTTGGAGAACCGCCTCCATGGCTTGCTTGTGTTGGGTCGACATCGCGGGGGCGTCCTTATCTCCGGTCGTTGTTCGTCGCCCCATCGGACAGGACCGGCGCACAGGGCCGATGGGGGTGGCCGATGTCGCGGCGGGCGTCAGGCGCGCTTGGGGCGCCGGGCTTCCGCGACAATCAGCCTCCCCCTTGTTGTAGAACCCTTTCCCGGCGGGGAACAAGCCCCTTGCGGCGCTTTTACATGACGCCTTTGCGGGCGATGGCCAGGGCTTGCGCCACCACCTCGGCGTCGCCGATGTGGTTGGCCAACAGCAGGATCAGCTTGGCGTTCAGCATGGCGCTTTGGTCGGGCGTCAGGTCGCGGTGGCTGTCGATCAGGGCCTGATAGACGTCGTCGGGGGCGGCGAATCGGGTGTCGGTGACAAGCGAGGCCATGGGGGCGGAACTCCTGAAAACAGACAAGGGGGCTTCAGCGGCCGACGGCGCGGTTCAGCGCGGCGGACAGGGCGGCGGCGTCGAAGGCGCGCCAGCGGGCGGCGACGTGCTGGTCCGGGCGGATCAGATAGACGCAGCCGGGCGTCAGGTCGTAGCGCTCGCGAATCCGTCCGGCGCTGTCCACCAGATCGTTGGCGTGTCCGCTGCGGCGGTCGGTGACGGCGCGCCAGACCAGCGGCAGCGGCCCACGGGCCAGATCGTCCAGCGCGGCGGCGACCGCCGCCGGAACCGGCTCCGCCCCGGCGGCGTAGAGGACGACGAAGCGCCCATCCAGCGCGTCCATCAGCCAACCGGCTTGGCCGTCGCGTTCCACCGGCGCGTCGGTGGCGGGGGCGCCCGGAACCATCTTGCCGCCGAAAACGTCACGGTCGGGCGTGTTGAGCGGGCTGTCGAGGTAGGTGGTCGGGGTGGACAGACGCCCGGAATTGACCAGGGAGCGGGCGAAGGGGAACTCCTCGGCCAATTCCAGCACGGCGTCGCGGAACATGCGGCTCATCGCGCTTTTTGGGGTGATGAAGTCGGTGGAGCGGGTGGAGTTGAGGATGTTCTCCTTCGCCGCCGCCACCCGCTCGTCGGAATAGCTGTCGAGCAGGCTTTCCGGGGCCAGCTCGTCAATGACCAGCGACAGCTTCCAGGCCAGATTGTCGGCGTCGGGCACGCCGCTGTTGGCCCCGCGCGCGCCGAACGGCGACACCTGGTGCGCCGAATCGCCGGCGAAGAACACCCGGCCCGCCCGGAAATTGTCCAGGCGGCGGCATTGGAAGGTGTAGACCGACACCCATTCCAGCTCGAACTGGGTGTCGTCGCCCAGCATCGCCTTCAGGCGGGGGATGACGCGCTCGGGCTTCTTTTCCTCCTCCGGGTCGGCGTCCCACCCCAGTTGGAAGTCGATGCGCCAAACATTGTCGGGCTGCATGTGCAGCAGGGCCGATTGCTTGCGGTGAAACGGCGGGTCGAACCAGAACCAGCGTTCGGCGGGGAAATCGGCCGTCATGACGACGTCGGCGATCAGGAAGCGGTCCTTGAACACTTCCCCCTGGAACTCCAGCCCCAACATCTTGCGCACCGAGGATTTCGCCCCGTCGCAGGCGATCACCCAATCGGCTTCCAGCGCGTAGACGCCGTCGGGGGTTTCCACCTGCAAGACGGCGTGGTCGTCCTCTTGCTTCACCGACAGGACGCGCGACAGCCAACGCAGGTCGATGAGATCCTGTTTCTGAGCCTCGGCGACCAGATAATCCTCCAGGTAATATTGCTGAAGGTTGATGAAGGCCGGGATCTTGTGGTCCGGCTCCGGCAGCAGGTCGAATTGATAGACCAGACCGTCGCCGTTGAAGACCTTGCCGATCTTCCACACCACGCCCTTGTCGATCATCCGTTGCCCGGCCCCCAGCCGGTCCCACACCTCCAACGCGCGCTTGGCGTAGCAGACGGCGCGGCTGCCGACGCTGACCGTGTCCTCGGCGTCGATCACCACCACCGGCACGCCCTTTTGCGCCAGATCGATGGCGGCGGTCAGACCGACCGGCCCGGCCCCGATGACGACCACCGGATGACGGGGCCGCGCGCCGGTGCGCTGCTCCACCGACGGCTGGAAGGGAAATTTCGGATAGCTGTAGGCCGCATGCATGGATGTTTCCCCCTGGGGATGGCTTTGGGCGGATTGTTATTGTTGCGAACGATACAGTTTCATTTGATACCAATCAAGCGTCGATGTTCTCGTGATCGTCACGCGATACAGACATTCTCATGATGACGAAAAATCAGTATCGCGTACAGCACGGCGGCGGTGTAGCGTGGCCCGGCCCACGCCCCGTGCGACCGACGAGGATGTTCCGATGAGCCTGCCGCGCCCTGCCGTTTACGCGATTGACGGCGTCGTTCCCGTGATCGACCCGACCGCCTTCGTCCACCCCTCGGCGGTGCTGATCGGCGACGTGGTGATCGGGCCGAACTGCTACGTCGGCCCTTGCGCCAGCCTGCGCGGCGATTTCGGGCGCATCATTCTGGAGGCGGGCAGCAACGTGCAGGACAATTGCACCATGCACGCCTTTCCCGGCCACGACGCGATCATCGAGGTGGACGGCCATGTCGGACATGGCGCGGTGCTGCACGGCTGCGTGGTCAAGCGCGGCGCGCTGGTCGGCATGAATGTGGTGGTGATGGACGGCGCGGTGATCGGCGAACAGGCCATCGTCGCCGCCATGGCCTTCGTCAAGGCGGGCTTCATCGTGCCGCCGCGCGCGCTGGCCGCCGGTCTGCCCGCCAAAGTGATGCGGGAGCTGAGCGCGCAGGAAATCGCCTGGAAGGCGGAAGGGACCCGCGAGTATCAGCGGCTGTCGGAACGCTCGCTCGCCACCATGGTCGCCTGCGAGGCGCTGACCGCCGAAGAGCCGAACCGTCCCCGCGTGGACGCCGGAACGGTGCAGCCGCTGCACCGGACCAAGGGCGGCTGAATCAGGCGCCGCCGTCCTCGTCCCCAGCGTCGTCGCGGGCGGGGGCCGCCGCCAACCCGTCGGCGCGGGCCTGCAAGCGGGTCAGCAGTTGGTCGAGCGTCGCGCGTTCTTCGTCCGACAGGGCTGTGGTCAGATCGGCTTCATAGGCCAGCGCCATCGGCACGATTTCCGCGTAGATGGTCAGCGCCTTGGGCGTCAGGGTCAGCAGGGCCTTGCGGCGGTCGGCGTCGCCCGATTCGCGCAGGATCAGGGCGGAGTCCAGCATCCGGCTGATGGCGCGGCTGACCTGGACCTTGTCCATCGCCGTGCGCTGGGCGATTTCCCCGGCGCTCAGCGTTTCGCCGCCACCCAGCACGGCGATGATCCGCCATTCCGGGATGGTGATGCCGAACCGCGTTTCATAGAGCTTGGCCACCGTGTGGCTGACCGTGTTGGCCAGCACCGACAGCCGATAGGGCAGGAAGCGCGTCAGGTGCAACGAGGCCGGGGCGGCTTTGGCGGAGCGGGGGCGACGGACGGGCGGCATGGGCGGGCTTCTTGAGCAAAGAGGAGAGGCGAACCGGCTGCCGGAACGTTGCAGCGCTGAAAATCCATCCTGACCCGGAATTTTGTGCTTGCAACAGTTTCAAACGAAACTATCTTGAGAACCTACGACAACCGGGCGGAAAAGCCCGCCACCGATCCCCGTGGGAGGACGCATTGAAGAACTGGATCTCGTTCCCGAAGGTCGAAGGCACCGCGACCCGTCAGGCTCATGTCCGGCTTCCCGCCGGAACCTATGAGCGGGAGGTGGGGCGCGAGGGGTTCTTTGGTCCCGCCACCCAATTCCACCACGCCCACCCGCCCACCGGCTGGACCAGCTTCGATGGGCCGCTGCGCCCGCGCGCCTTTGATCTGAACAAGGCCGACCAGCCGCTGGATTGCCCGCTGTCGGCCCCCAGCCTGATGGGCAACGCCGCGACGCAGGTCCGGCTGTGGCGGTTCAAGGGCAAGATGGAGCATCTGGTCCGCAACGCCGACGGCGACGATCTGCTGTTCTTCCACCAGGGCGGCGGCCACATCTTTTGCGACTACGGCCATTTGGAGGCGGTGGAGGGCGATTACGTGGTCCTGCCGCGCAACACGGCCTGGCGGCTGGAGAGCGAGGGCGGGGCGACCGTGCTGATGGTGGAGGCGACGAACGACGCCTACCGGCTGCCCGCCAAGGGCATCGTTGGCGCCCATGCCATCTTCGACCCGGCCATGCTGGACGTTCCGCTGCTCGACGACGCGTTCCAAAGCCAGAAGAACGAGCGCGAAACCCTGATCCGCGTGCGCAAGCGCGGGCAGGTCTGTTCGATGACCTACCCGTTCAACCCGCTGGACGCGGTGGGCTGGCACGGCGATCTGGCCCCGGTGCGGCTGAACTGGCGCGACATCCGCCCGTTGATGAGCCACCGCTACCACCTGCCGCCCTCGGCGCACAGCACCTGGGTGGCCAACCGTTTCATTGTCTGCACCTTCGTGCCGCGCCCCATCGAATCGGACCCGGAGGCGCTGAAGCTGCCCTATTACCATTCCAACGAGGATTACGACGAGGTCCTGTTCTACCACCAGGGTCAGTTCTTCTCGCGCGACAACATCCACCCCGGCATGGTGACGTACCACCCCTCGGGCTTCCCGCACGGGCCGCACCCGAAGGCCTACGAGACGGCGCAGAAATACGACCGCAAGGAAACCGACGAGGTCGCCGTGATGATCGACACCCGCGACCCGCTGGACGTCTACGCCGCGATGGAAGACACCGAATGGTCCGGCTACGCCGACAGTTGGAAGACGAAATAAGGGCCGCACAGGCGTTGCGGTCGCAAAGATCACGAGGGAAGAGACAACGATGAAGCTGGCGAGTTTGAAGGCGGGCGGGCGCGACGGAACCCTGGTGGTGGTGGCGCGCGACCTGTCCCGCGCGCAGGAGGTTCCCGCCATCGCCCGGACGCTGCAAGCGGCGCTGGACGATTGGGCGGCGCTGGCCCCGAAGCTGGAGGCGGTCTACGCCGCGCTGAACGCCGATCCGGCGGCGGGGGTTCCCTTCGACCCGGCGCAGGCGGCCTCGCCGCTGCCGCGCGCCTATCAGTGGGCCGACGGTTCGGCCTACGTCAACCATGTGGAGTTGGTCCGCAAGGCGCGCGGGGCGGAGATGCCGCCCAGCTTCTGGACCGACCCGCTGATGTATCAGGGCTGTTCGGACGGCTTCCTCGCCCCGACCGACCCGATCCCGGCGGCGACGGAAGCCTGGGGCGTCGATTTCGAGGCGGAAATCGCCGTCGTCACCGACGACGTGCCGATGGGCGTGTCGGCGGACGCCGCGCGCGGCCATATCAAGCTGCTGATGCTGGTCAACGACGTGTCGTTGCGCAACCTGATCCCGGCGGAGCTGGGCAAGGGCTTCGGCTTTTTCCAGTCCAAACCGGCGTCGAGCTTCTCCCCCGTCGCGGTGACGCCGGACGAGCTGGGCGCGGCCTGGGATGGGGCCAAGCTGCACCGCCCGCTGGTGTCGCGGCTGAACGGCGATCTGTTCGGCACGCCCGACGCGGGCGTGGACATGACCTTCGACTTCCCGACCCTGGTGGCCCACGCCGCCAAAACCCGCCATCTGGCGGCGGGCAGCGTCGTCGGCTCCGGCACCGTGTCCAACAAGCTGGACGGCGGCCCCGGCAAGCCGGTGTCGGAGGGCGGCGTCGGTTATTCCTGTCTGGCTGAACTGCGCACCATCGAAACCATCGCGTCGGGCGCGCCGAAAACCCCGTTCCTGCGCTTTGGCGACCGCGTGCGCATCGAGCTGTTCGACGAATCCGGCGCCAGCGTCTTCGGCGCCATCGACCAGGAGGTCGTCCGCTACGACGGCCCGTAAGGGCGTTTGTCGCGCTGGTGGTGTTTTGAACTCCCCAAACCCCTGTCCGCTTCGGACGGGGGTTTCTTTTTTGGGGCGCGCAAAGATGAGGTTTACTCCGCCGCTTCGTCCGCCGCGCGGTCGCCGGTGTAATGGTCGGGCCAATGCTTGCGCACGACCTCGCCATCGCTGGAAAAGATGTGGCACATGTTGAGCAGAACCGGGCGTTCCTTGCGGTCCTGGACGTTGCGCCCTTCGGCCTTCGCCTTGTCGGCCTTTTCGCGGGTCAGGATGGGGAAGACGGTTTGAAAGGCGGTGGTCGCCATCGGCCCCAGAAGCTCGACCAGATGGGTGCAGCCCTGCGCGCCGCCCAGCCGATCCTTGACCGCGCGGGTCCAGCCCGGACCGATGCGCAAACCGACCAGCGCCTGAAAGCGCGGGGTGATCGACGGGCAGGCGCGGTAGGGGCTGTGTTCCGTCACCGCTTCCACCGCGTGAACGGTCAACTGGTCGTCCACGGTCAAGCGCATCCACATCTGGTGGATCGGGTCGCCCGGCTCCATGGGACCGCGCTCTTCGGTGTGGAAAGGGTAGCTTTTGACGTCGGTGATGTGGCCTTCGATGTCCCACATCCCGTCCGTTCGGCGGAAGCCCTCGCACGTCACCTTGCGGGTGTGGATCGGCGCGCGCGCGGCGGGGGTGGAGAGGGGCATCGGTGCTCTCGGTTCGTCATGTCTGGCGACGGAATGTCCTGTGACATTACGAACTATCGGCGGGGTTGGCCCATTGGTCAAGCCAACCCCGCCGCAATGCAGCGTTACCTTTGCGTCAATGGCAGGACGTTTACGCGGATCCCTCCGCCGAATAGCCCGACCCGAACATGAAGGCCTCGCGGTCGCGGATTTCCTCCTCCAGATGGGCGCGGACCACGGCGAACAGGTCGCGAATCGACACCATGCCAACGGCCTCGCCATCGACCGCGACGGGCAGATGGCGGTAATTGTGCCGTTCCATCAGCTCCATCGCGGCGATCGCCGGGGAGGAGGGCGGCAGGGTGTCGGGATCGGCGGTCATCACGGTGGACAGGGGCGTCGTCGCCGGATCCAGACCGGCGGCCACCACCCGCACGGTCATGTCGCGTTCGGTGACGATCCCCTTCAGGGTTCGCCCCTCCGTCACCAAAACGGCGGCGATGCGGCGTTCGGCCATCAGCAGGGCGGCTTCGCGCGCGGTCGCGGTCGGCGGCAGGCACGACAATTCCTGATTTTTGATGACGTCCGGCATCAACTTGCGGGTCGGCATGTGTCCCTCTCCCTCGGCGGTGGATTTTGTGGACAAACGATGCTCTTCAACGCGACTCATGCGTTGCGAAGCGTTGAGCTTGACAGTTTGTCGCCGTCGCAGTCAATCAATCGAATTGTTCATAGGCTATTCCATTCCGCCGAGTTCTCAGGACCGCTCGCCAAGGATTCAGATTCTTTCGGCGCGCGGGATCATTTTCCGCTCAGGGTCTTGCGCAATCCATCAAACCCGGCGGTGTAGATTCCGGCGATGACGGTTTTCGCCTCGGCATCGGGCGCGCCTTTGGCCTTGAAGCGGGACGACCAGACGATTCGGGTGGTTTTGGCGTCCACGGCGGTCAGGCGCAGGGTGGAGACGTAGTTTTCCACCGGCAACGGCCCGCTGACGATGCTGTAACGCAGCCAATGCTTGGCGGCGGAGACGGCTTGGCGGCGTTCGACGATGGAGCCGCCGCCCTTCAGGGCGATGTCACGCTCTTGCGCGCCGTCGCGCTGGCGCAGCGTGCAGCCTTCGACCGCCGGGTGCCAGGCGGCGATGCCGCAAAAATCGCCGATCTGCGCCCAAACCTGGTCGATGGGCGCGGCGATCCGCGTGGATTCCTTCACGTCCAGGGCCAAGGCCGGTTGCGCGAGCAGAGCCAGAGCGGCGGCGGCCAGATAGGTCTTCATGCGCGTGTTCTCCCCCGATGCGGTGCGCGACCGCGCGCCGTGTCGCGCGCGTCGTCGGGGGGAGTATGGGAAGGCGTTCGCCCGCCGCGCAATGAGACGATAGGCGGATGATCCGTGGGTGTGAGGGATTCCGGTGGCGGGCTTTACGCCGCCGTCACCGATTCGCTCAGCACGGCGCGCACGGCGTCGGCGTCAACGTCGCGGCGGGTGAAGGCTTGGCCGATGCCGTTGGCGAGGATGAAGGTGATGCGGCCATCCGACACCTTCTTGTCCTTGGCCATCGACCGGATCAACTCATCGACGTTCCAGGCGACGCCGGGAATGTCGGTCGGGCGCACCGGCAGCCCGACCGAGGCCAGATGGGCGCGGGCGCGCCGCGCGTCCTCAGCCGGGCACAGGCCGAGCGCAACCGACAGGTCGAAGGCCAGCGCCATGCCGATGGACACCCCTTCGCCGTGCAGCAGGGTTTGGCCGAAGCCGGTCGCCGCCTCCAGCGCGTGGCCGAAGGTGTGGCCAAGGTTGAGCAGGGCGCGGTCGCCGCTTTCCCGTTCGTCCACGCCGACGATGTCGGCCTTGGCCCGGCAACTGGTGGTGACGGCGTGGCGGCGGGCGGCGCTGTCGCCGTCCACCACGCGCTGACCGTTGCCTTCCAGCCAGGTGAAGAAATCGGGCAGGCGGATCAGGCCGTATTTGACCACCTCGGCGTAACCGGCCAGCACCTCGCGCTTGGGCAGGGTGTCGAGCGTGGCGGTGTCGGCGATGACCAGCCGGGGCTGGTGGAAGGCGCCGATCAGATTTTTGCCGTGGCGGCTGTTGATGCCGGTCTTGCCGCCGACCGAGCTGTCCACCTGCGACAGCAGGGTGGTCGGAACCTGGATGAAGTCGATGCCGCGCAGGGCCGACGCGGCGGCGAAGCCGGTGATGTCGCCGATCACCCCGCCGCCCAGCGCCAGCAGGACGGTGGAGCGTTCGATCCCGCGCCCGAGAATGTCGTCCAGCAACGTCTGGAAATGGCCGAAATCCTTCGTCTTCTCCCCAGCGGGCAGGATGATGGCGGGGGAGGGGGCGATTCCGGCCTCGATCATCGCGGCGTTCAGGCTGTCCAGATGCAGCGGCGCGACGTTGGCGTCGGTGACGACGATGGGCGCGCGGCCCTTGGTGACGGCGGCGATGCGCTCGCCCGCGTCGGACAGCACGCCGTCGCCAACCAGAATGTCATAGCTGCGGGCGCCGAGGTCGAGGCGGACGGTGTCGAGCGAAGCGGTCATGGTCTTAGGGTGTCCCGGCGGGTTTGCTGGTGGCGGGGTGGGCGGCGTGCCCGGCGCGGTGGGGCAGGGGAATGCCGAAATGCCGCTCCAGCGCCTCGATCACCAGCTCCACCGTGGTGTCGGGCGGGCGCTCGTCGCTGACGACGGTCAGGTCGGCTTCGGCGTAGGTCGGGTAACGCAGCGCCATCAGGCGGCTCAGCACATCGCGCGGGTTGCCCTGGTTGAGCAGCGGGCGGTTGGTGCGCTTGGCGGTGCGGGCGATCAGAACGTCCAACTCGGCGCGCAGCCACACCGAAACGCCGTGGCTGTGGACGGTGGCGCGGGTGTCGGCGTCCATGAAGGCGCCGCCGCCGGTCGCCAGAATGTGCGGCGGCTCTTCGGTCAGCAGGCGGGTGATGATTTTGCGCTCCACCGCGCGGAACACCGGCTCGCCGTCGCGGGCGAAGATTTCGGCGATGGTGCAGCCCGCCGCCGCTTCGATTTCGATGTCGGCGTCGCGGAAGGGCAGGTTCAGGCGCGCGGCCAATCGGCGACCGATGGCGCTTTTCCCAGCGCCCATCAACCCGACCAGCACCACCGTGCGGGGAAGACGCGGCGTCATGGCCTCCGTCAGTGTCGGAAGCGGATCGGTCATCGCCTTGCGCAGTCCCATTTTGCCTTACCCATATCACCAAACCGTGACGATCCACCGTCATACCAAGCATAACCCCCCGGGCGCCATCCCGGAACGCGGGGCGCGACGCTTGGCGCGCGCATTCTTCACGGTTCCGTCTGTTGCGCGGCGGCGCGTCCTGCGGCTACACTGCGCGCGCTGTGCGAACGGTGGCCTTCGGGCCGACGCTGGCCGGACGGGGCGCGGCCTGCTTGGCAGAACGACCGTTTCTTGTCCCAAGCCACGCGGTCGCAGGCGTGATAGCGTCGTTCGCCCTGTCGGATCCCCGCCACAACACGTCCCTTGGTGCCATGAGCCGGTTCGTCTCCGTTCTTGTCGTTTTGCTGCTGCTGATTTTCTGCGGCGGCATGATTTTCCTGGCGTCCTGGGACATGCCGGCTCCGTCGAAGGCGGTGGAGAAGGTCTTGCCGGATGTGCGGTTCCCGCGCTGAGCCGTCCCGGTCGGGCGTCGCCCGGCGGGCGCTGGCGCTTGCCCTCGCGCTGTCCGGCGTCGCGTCCGGGGCTGCGGCGCAGGTCGTCGGCCCGCCGATTCGTCTGACGCCGCCCGCGTCCCTGTCCGAGTCGAATCCCGCGCCCAGCGTCGCCGCGCCCGTTCCATCCGCGCCGGTCCTGGCCGCGCCTCCTCCCAATTCTGCCCCCAACCCGCCTTCGATGGCGGTCGTGCCGGTGGTTCCCCGTCCCGCGCCGGTGACGACTCAGGCGCTGGGGCCGCCCGATCCCGATGGCGCCGGTCTGTTGAGCGGCGCGGATGGGCTGGGCGGCGATCCCTGGCGTGGGATTTCCCAAGCCGATCTGCTGCCGCTGATCGCCGCGCTGCCGGTCAACACCCCCTCGCCAGCGGCCAAGGCCCTGCAACGCCGTCTGTTGCTGAGCGCCGGGTCGCCCGCGCTGGCCCCCGCCGGGCTTCAACCAGCGGGACCGCAGCCTGAATCTTCCCTTTCCGCGCCCGCCGCCCGCCGTTTCGGCGCCTTGCGGGTCGAGGCGCTGGCCCGGCTGGGCGATCCGCGCGCCGCGTCGGAGTTGGCCGACCGGCTGCCCGGCCTGCTGGCCGCCGACGAGGCCGCCGCCCGCGCCCTGACCGACGCCGAACTTCTGGTCGGCCCGATGGAATGCGCCAAGGCGCAGGCGCGCGGCCAGGGCTTCGACGATCTCTATTGGCGCAAGCTGGATCTCTATTGCCGGGCGCGCTTGGGCGACCGGGGCGGGGCCGATCTGGCGCTGGCGATGCTGCGCGAGCGCGCCGGGCGGGCCGATCCCTTCCTGCCGGTGGCCGAGGCGTTGGCCGGTGGGCCGCCGCCCGCGCGCGGCCTGCTCGACGCCACCCCCATCGCGTTGGCCTCGATGCGCGCCGCCCGCCTGCCGGTTCCGCCGGACGCGTTGTCGCTGACCGATCCGGCCCTGCTGGCGGCGGTCGCCACCAACCCGGCGAGCGACCCGATGACGCGGGTGTCGGCGGGGGAACGGGCGGCGGCGTCGCTGTTCCTCGATTCCCGCCAACTGCTCGACCTGTACGCCCAGGTTCCTGTGCGCGGCGACGAGCTGTCGCGGGCGAAGGAGATCGCCAGCCGCGACCGCTCCGCCCGCAGCCGCGCGTTGGTCCAACAGGCGATGGCCGGAACGATGGAGGGAACGCGCAGGGTTGGGCTGGCGGCGCTGGCCGTCGATCTGGTCGATCCGCTGTGGCGCGCCGGGCCGGTCGGCGGGGCGGCGGCGAGCCTGCTCGACACCGTGTTGCCGACCGCCGACGCGGCGGGCTTGGCCCCGGCGGCGGTGCGGCTCTATTGCGCGGCTGGACGGTTGGACGCGGCCAAGCGCTGGCTGGATTTGGCGCTGCGCGGGCGGACGGCGGATGTGGCGTGGCTGTGGCCCTTGGCGGCGGTTTCCGGGATTCTGCCGCGCGGGGCTGAATCGGCGGGGGTGGCGGCGTGGCTGGACGAGGCGTTGCGCGGGGCGGACGCCGCCGCGCGGACGCGGCTGGTCGGTCAACTGGTGCTGCTCCAGGCCGTTGGCGTGGCGGTTCCCGATTCGGCGTGGCTGGCGGCGACCGACGGGGCCGGGCCGCCGGGCGGGGTGGCGGGCGGCGCCGATCCGGCGCTGTGGCAACGGCTGGGCGACGCGGCGACCGGCGGACGGATCGGCGAAACGGTGGCGGTGGGGCTGCTGCTGTTGGGCGAGGCCGGTCCCGCCGGGGCGTCGCCCCTGCTGGTGGCGCGGGTCGCCGCCAATCTGCGGGCGGTGGGGCTGGAGCCGGACGCCCGCGCCCTGGCCCGCGAAGCCATGGCGGCCTTGGCCACCCCGACAGGATCATGAGATGACGCAGCCCAAACGTCGCGGACGCCCGTGCAAACCCCGTCCGCTGGCGGCTTCCCCCCACATTGACGCCTTTCTCGACATGCTGACCGCCGAACGCGGCGCGGCGGCCAACACCCGGATGGCTTACGAACGTGATCTGGCCGATCTGGGTCGCTGGCTGGCCCAGATCGGCACGCCGTTGGACCGGGCGGGCACCGAGGATTTGCGCGGCTATCTGGCTTTTCAGACCCGCGACGACGCGCCCGAACCGCCCGCCCCCCGCACCATCGCCCGGCGTTTGTCGGCGATGCGGCAGTTTTACCGCTTTCTGGTGTCGGAAGGGCTGCGGGCCGACGATCCGGCCTCCGCCCTCGACAGCCCCAAACAGGGGCGTTCGCTGCCCAAGATCCTGACCGAGGCCGAGGTCAACGCCATGATCGCCACCGCCGAAGCACGCGGCGGGCCGGAGGGGCTGCGGTTGGTGGCGCTGCTGGAGGTGCTCTACGCCACCGGGCTGCGCGTGTCGGAGCTGGTCGGCCTGCCGATGACGGCGATTCTGCGCGACGGGCGCGGGTTGGTCGTGCGCGGCAAGGGCGGCAAGGAGCGCATGGTGCCGCTGTCCGATCCGGCGGTGGCGGCGCTGGCCGATTACCTCCCTCTGCGCGGCCATTTCGTCGTGCCGGGGCGCGAGGCGGCGCAAACCCCCTTCCTGTTCCCGTCGCGCAGCTCCACCGACGGCCATCTGACCCGGCAGCGCTTCGCCCAACTGCTGAAGGAACTGGCGGTCGAATCGAACATCGACCCGGAAAAGGTCAGCCCGCACGTCCTGCGCCACGCCTTCGCCACCCATCTGCTGGACCATGGCGCCGATCTGCGGTCGGTGCAGAAGATGCTGGGCCACGCGGACATCGCGACGACGCAGATTTACACGCATGTCGTGACGGAACGGTTGCGGGCGGTGATGCGGGAGCATCATCCGCTGGCCCGGCGGAAAATGGTGGAGCCGTCGGAGTGAGGGTTTTTTTGACACCGATGAACACAGATAAACACAGATGAATTTTGGGGATGAACCTAATTTATTGGCAAAATCTCAAATTGATTGAAGTGAGCCCGCCTATAAAGATCCAGATTATGTTTATGCAAGCGTTAATCTAAGTTTTTCAACGCGCTGTTTCTGTCGAGCAGGTTTGCGCTCGATCTTATTTTATTCATCTGTGTCCATCTGTGTTCATCGGTGTCAAAAAAACATCCCCTACCCAGAACCGCATCCATCCGGCCCTCAACCACCCCGCCGCACTGCGACGTTAGGCCGTCCCCAACCTGGGCGCGCGTCGTGGTATAGGAGGTGTTCAACCGTCGCAGAGCGGTCCGTCGCGATAAGGAATGGGGAGCAGCGTCATGGCCAGCATCATCTCGGGTCTTGAAATCCGTGGTCCGATGGAACCCGGATACGAGACGGTTTTGACGCCCGAGGCGTTGGCTTTCCTGGCGGAGCTGGAGGGGCGGTTCGGGCCGGAACGGCTGCGGCTGCTCGACATCCGGGTCAAGCGTCAGGCGCTGCTCGACCAGGGGCAGAAACCGGATTTTCTGCCGGAAACCCGCGCGATTCGCGAGGCGGATTGGACCATCGCGCCGCTGCCCGCCGATCTGCTCGACCGCCGGGTGGAGATCACCGGGCCGGTGGACCGCAAGATGGTCATCAACGCGCTGAACTCCGGCGCGAAGCTGTTCATGGCCGATTTCGAGGACTCGAACTGTCCGACTTGGGCCAACCAGATCGAGGGGCAGATCAACGTCCGCGACGCCGTGCGGCGGGTGATTTCCTACGACGATCCCGCCACGGGCAAGAAATACCGCCTGACCGACCGCCCCGCCGTGCTGAAGATCCGCCCGCGTGGCTGGCACCTGGACGAGCGCCATGTGTGGATGGACGGCGAGCCGATCTCCGCCGCGCTGTTCGACTTTGGCCTGTTCGTCTTCCACAACGCCAAGGAACTGCTGGCGCGCGGCAGCGGCCCGTATCTCTACCTGCCCAAGCTGGAAAGCCATTTCGAGGCGCGGCTGTGGCGCGAGGTCTTCACGGTGGCGGAGGAGTTCCTCGGCCTCGCCCACGGGACCATCAAGGCCACGGTGCTGATCGAAACCATCCTCGCCGCCTTCGAGATGGACGAGATCCTTTATGAGCTGCGCGACCATTCCGCCGGGCTGAATTGCGGGCGTTGGGATTACATCTTCAGCTTCATCAAGAAGTTCCGCAACGACCCCGCCGCCGTCCTGCCCGACCGGGCGGAGGTGACGATGGCGACGCATTTCCTGTCCTCCTACAGCCAATTGGCGGTCAAGACCTGCCACCGCCGCAACGCGCCCGCGATTGGCGGCATGGCCGCCTTCATCCCGGTGAAGGACGACCCCGCCGCCAACGAAACCGCCTTCTCCCGCGTCCGCGCCGACAAGGAGCGCGAGGCGTCGAACGGCCATGACGGAACCTGGGTGGCGCATCCGGGTCTGGTGCCGGTGGCGATGGCGGTCTTCGACGCCTACATGCCGACTCCCAACCAGATCGCCCGCAAACGCGCGGATCTCACCGTCGCCGCCGCCGATCTGCTGACCGTGCCGCAAGGGGCGAAGACCGAAGCGGGCCTGCGCAACAACGTCGCCGTCGGTATCGGCTACATCGAGGCGTGGTTGCGCGGCTCGGGCTGCGTGCCGCTGTTCAACCTGATGGAAGACGCGGCGACCGCCGAAATCAGCCGAAGCCAGGTTTGGCAATGGATCCATCACGGCGCGGCGCTGGACGATGGCCGGGCCGTCACGGTGGAGCTGGTGGATTTGGTGATCGCCGAGGAACTGGCGGCCTGGAAGACGCGCGTCGGCGCCGCCACCTTCGACGCCGGGCAATACGCCGCCGCCGCCACGCTGTTCCGCGATCTGGTCGCCCGCCCGGATTTCGTCGAGTTCCTGACCTTGCCCGCCTATGACCGGCTGATGGCGGCGGAGGCGTAACGTCGGGGGGCGGTCCTTTCAGACCACAAACCCGAATCGCAGCCCCAACGGCCAGCGGATTGTCCGCGTTCCATCGCCCCACAGCGGGGCGATGTCGGCGGCGAAGGCGTCCAGCGGGGCAGCGCCCAACGCTTTGGTGGCTTCCTTCACCCCGCTCCAGGTGGTCATGTAGTCCAGCAGGCGGGGCAGCGGCCAATCGGCTTGCATCGCCATCGGCGGGACCGGCTGTTCGGCGAAGGGAAAGGGCAGGTCGCGGTAGGCTCGGATCACCTTCCAACGGTCGGCGGGCCAATAGGGGGCCAGCGTCCCGTTGTGGAAACGCTCAATCACCGGATCGAGAATGGGATCGACCAGCATCAGCCCATAGCTGACCAGGGCCACGGCGGCGCCGGGTTTGGCGACCCGCCGGACCTCGGCGTAAAAACGCTCCAGATCGAACCAGTGGGCGGCCTGCGCGGCGACGATGAGGTCGCAGGATCCGTCAGCCAGCCCGCTCTTTTCGGCGGGCGCGACGGCGTAGCGCAGGTTGGGCCGGGGGGCGGCGTTGGCGATTTGATCGGCGCTGGCGTCGGTGGCGACAACCCGCGCGAATCGGTCGGCCAGCGCGGTGGAGAGCTGTCCGTTGCCGCAGCCGACGTCCCAGGCCAGCCCGCGCGCGGGCGCGGCGGCGGCCAGAAAGTCCGGCAACGCGGCGGGGTAGGTTGGGCGGAAGGCCCGGTAATCGACCGCGTGGGCCGAGAAATGATCCTGGAATCCCATGGGCGTTCACGATAAAGGAAGGGCGGTCGTCGCGGAACCCTCTTCGGCGCCCGCGTCGTTATGCGGTGGCTTGCGCGCTCGTGGCGTGCTAACCAAGCCCGCGCCTTGCGAAACCGCGCCGTGCGAAACCCTGGCCCCGCCAAAACACAGTGTCCGGCATGCAGACCTTTCTGGAATTTGAAAAGCCGATCGCCGAGCTTGAAGGCAAGATCGAGGAATTGCGGCATCTGACCAACGCCGGCGACATCAACATCGCCGACGAAGTCGCCAAGCTGCAAACCAAGGTTGACAAGCTCCTGCGGCAGACCTACGCCAAGCTCACGCCCGGACAAAAGGTTCAGGTGGCCCGCCACCCCAACCGTCCGCATTGCCTGGATTACGTCCAGGGGCTGATCGAGGATTTCACGCCGCTGGCGGGCGACCGCTTTTTCGCCGAAGACCGCGCGGTCATCGGCGGGCTGGGGCGTTTCCGGGGCCGGTCGGTCGTCGTCATCGGCCAGGAAAAGGGCCACGACACCGAGTCGCGGGTCCGCCACAATTTCGGCATGGCCAAGCCCGAAGGCTACCGCAAGGCCCAGCGCCTGATGGATCTGGCCGACCGCTTCAAGCTGCCGGTCCTCTCGCTGGTGGACACGGCGGGCGCCTTCCCCGGCGTCCAGGCGGAAGAGCGCGGGCAGGCCGAGGCCATCGCGTCGAGCATCGCCCGCTGCCTGCGGCTGAACGTGCCAATGGTCGCCTCGGTGATTGGCGAGGGCGGTTCGGGCGGGGCCATCGCCATCGCCGCCGCCGACCGCGTGCTGATGCTGGAACACGCCATCTATTCGGTGATTACGCCGGAAGGCTGCGCGTCGATCCTGTGGCGCAGCCCCGACATGGCGGGGGAGGCGGCGATCGCGCTGCGTCTCATCAGCCATGACCTGAAGGAATTGGGCGTCATCGACCGCATCATCCAGGAACCCATCGGCGGCGCGCAACG
The DNA here is from genome assembly GCF_003590795.1 of Azospirillum cavernae. Taxonomy (GTDB): domain Bacteria; phylum Pseudomonadota; class Alphaproteobacteria; order Azospirillales; family Azospirillaceae; genus Azospirillum; species Azospirillum cavernae. The sequence goes on along the minus strand of NZ_QYUL01000001.1, from coordinate 2,116,382 downwards.
CGACCCCGCCGGGACGGTCAAGGCGCTGGGCGACGCCATCGAGCAGTCCCTGCGCGAGATGGACGGGCTGGATTCGGCGACGCTGCGGGCCAAGCGCCGCGAAAAATTCCTGGAGATGGGCCAAAAGGGCCTGGGCTGAGCGAGAGGGGCTGACCGAGAGGGTTCCCATCATGGCCGACCGTTCCACGATCTTGTTGAAACGGGCGGCCATGGTGAATGGCGGGTCGGCGGCGCTGACCTTCGCCGTCCTTGTCGTTCTGGCCGGGCGGGTTCCGCCGCCGGACAGCGCCACGTCCGCCGACCGTTTCGTCCTGTGGGCCGGTTTGGCCCTGTGGCCGAGTCTGATTCTGTTCGGCATGGTCGGCGCGGTCATCCTGGCGCGCGGCCTGTGCCGGGCCTTCAACCCGCTGACCGACGCCGAATCGCCCTTCCAGCGCGTCAGCCAGCGCGTGTTGAGCAACAGCGTCGAGCAAACCTTGATTTTCCTGCCCGCTTTGGCCGCGCTGGTCGCGCTGTCGCCGTCCGCCGATTTGGGCGCGGCGCGGGCGGTCGGCCTGTTCGCGCTGGGCCGCCTGCTGTTCTGGGGCGGCTATTTGGTTCACCCCTTCTGGCGCGCGCCCGGCATGGCGATGACGCTGTCCACCACCCTGACCGTGCTGGGCTGGGCCGTGTTCCACGCCCTGGGGTGACGGGGCGGGCTGGACGTCGCCTGTTGGTCGGGCGATAGTCTCCCTTACGAAAACATGGTTTTGGCGAAGGGGGGAGCCGCATGCTCGACCGGACGGACTGGCTGAGCGTGTTTCCGGCGCTGAGCGGGCTGGAACCCGACGGGCGGGCGCTGTTGGCGGCGTCGGGTCAACGGATGGCGGTGCCGCGCGGCACCGTGCTGTTTCGCGCGGGGGACCGCTGCCACACCTTTCTGATGGTGTTGGACGGCTCGGTTCGGGTGCAGATGACCTCGGAAACCGGGCGGGAGATCGTGCTGTACCGGGTGGCGCGCGGCGAAACCTGCATCGTCACCACCGCTTGCCTGCTGAGCCAGACCGATTACAGCGCCGAGGCGGTGGCCGAAAGCGATCTGGACGGGGTGGCGCTGGCCGCCGGGCCGTTTCACGATCTGGTCGCGCGGTCGGCGGTGTTCCGCAATTTCGTCTTCGCGTCCTTCGGGACGCGGCTGACCGGCATGATGATGCTGGTGGAGGAGGTCGCCTTTGGCCGCATCGATTTGCGGCTCGCCCGCTTCCTGCTGGATCACCGCGACGCCGACGGCGGCCTGACGACCACCCATCAGGTCTTGGCGGTGGAGCTTGGCACCGCGCGCGAGGTGGTCAGCCGCCAATTGAAGGAGTTCGAGCGGCGCGGGCTGGTCGCCTTGGCGCGCGGGCGGATCGAGTTGCGGGACGCCGCCGCGCTGGCCGGTTTGGCCGATCAGGGGGCGATGGGCCTATCCGGCTGAAAAGAAACCGGCGGTCAGAACATCGCCGGAACCGTCGGGGCTGAGCAGCGCTTGGGCAGGGTCGCTCGCCATCACCCACCCGGTCAGACCGCTGGTCGTCACATCGCCTGTTGTCCAGTCGGTCAACGAAATCGGCAATCCCTGGCACAGGGCGCACAGGCAAGCAGTCGAATGACCGCTGCTGTCCGCGTCGTTCAAAAGATCGGGCGACAACGCGGATGGCGAAGCAGCGTCCCATTCGGTTGCCAAAGCGTCCTGGAACGGCAGGAGCGTGTCGGCTGCGGGCGTTTCCATGGTCGAGGCGCTGTTGGCGCCACCACCGGGAAGGCCGAGCGCGCCATTGCTGGCTGTGCGGGGCGCGGTCAGGCGCCCTTCGGTCCAGCCATAATTTATGTAATGGGCGACGGCCTGCGCGGCGTTGCCGCCAGTCGCCCGGGCGACGTCGGGATTCGCCGCCAGATAGGCCGCCGAGTCGAAGGTGAGGGAACGGTTTTCCGCCCACCCCGATTGCACGTAATGCACGGTGGCCGCCGTCGTGTCGGCGTGAAACGCCGCCAGAAGGTCGCGGTTCGCCGCCAGATAGCTGGCCGCGTCGAAGGCGGCGACGCTGCGGCCCTCCATCCGTCCGAGTTGGGTGTAGTGGTTTTCGGCGGCGCTGAGGTCCGCGCCGAAGGCGGCGATCAGATCGGGATTGCTGGCCAGATAGCGTAAAGGGTCGAAGGCTGCGGCGCTCCACGACGACAGGGCGACGGAGGAACCGTCGGCGAATTGCAGGGTCTCGATTCCGATCAGCAAATCCGATCCGTCCGGCCCGGCCAAGACGCTTCCTTGGGCGGTTGACAACAGGCGATAGGCCGAAGCGGCCTGCCCGAACACCGCCCGGTCGGTTCCGCCGCCGCCGTCGAGCGTGTCGTCGCCAGCGTCCCCGGTCAGCGTGTCGTTGCCCGCGCCGCCGACCAATTGGTTGGCGACGGCGTTGCCGGTGATGCGGTCGTTGCCGGAACCGCCGGTCGCGTTTTCGACCACCACGCCCGGCCCAACGACGACGCTGTCGTAAAAGGTGGGGTTGACGATGGTGGAGGATTTCGCGCCATCGCGCAGGTCGATGTTGACCCCGACCGACAGGGATTGCGCGTCAATTCGATCAACGCCACCAACGTCCCAGATGGTGTCCTGCGGCGAAGCGGAGGAAAAGGCGATCGAATAGACGTTGTTTCCGGCGGCGGCTGTCGGGTTGGCCCCGTAGATCGATTGCAGGGCGGCAATGTCGTAATAAGATGGGGTGTCGGCATGGCCCCAACTTTTGGACGTGGAGACGCTGTTGTAGCTCATCACCGTGTAACGGGAGTTGTCGTAGGCGGAAACGCCCAGCGCGTTGTAGGTCGGGCGTCCATTGGCGCCGTCATCGTGCGGATGCTTCAATCCCAGAGCGTGGCCAATCTCGTGCAGCAAAATTTCGTACCCAGATCCCCCTTCACGCGCGTTGACGGTCGAGAAGACGCTGGAATACGGATTCAGCCAGACGTCGCCCTCCACCGTCGGGTATTCGGCGCGGTTGGAGGTGGATTCGGCCAGCATGCGGTCCATCGCAGCCGGATCGGGGAACATACCCAGCGCGGCGATGTTGCTGTAGCGCGCGCCGGATCCCATCATGCCGAAGGACATGTCGGAGCTGTTGTTGTACGCGCTTCCGCCGGGCGCGACCTCCTGAAAGCGGAGGTTGACCGACTCGGAAATGGTCGACAGGGCCGAACGGACCGCGTTCTTGCCAAAGGTGGTCCAGACAACGCCGTTCGTGTTCCAAAAGGAATAGGTCAGCGTGTTGCCGCTCCAGCGTCCGCCCTGGATGATTCCATCGATCTGAGGCGAGGGATTTCGGGCGACCGCGTTGCCCTGTGGGGTTGCCATGATCGGTCTTGTTCCAGTCGTTTCGCTCGGCAGACGATAGATGGGCAACCTGGGGTAAACAAGTCTGGATCGTTGGGCCAGCCCCGCCTGTGACTCCGTCACAGACGGCGGATAAGGATCGGCGTAGTTCAGGGGGCGACGCCGCGATTTTTTTCACCAGAGAGGTGCCATCATGTTTTGCCGGAATATCGGCCCGGTTGACCGGGCGTTGCGCGCCATCGTTGGACTTGTGCTGATTTCGCTGACCGTCGTCGGTCCGCAAACCCTGTGGGGGCTGGTCGGCATCGTGCCGTTGCTGACGGCCTTTCTGGGATTCTGCCCCGCCTACACGATCTTGGGCGTGAAGACCTGCCGCGTCGAAGACCGCGCGGCCTGACCGTTTCGCGTGCGGACACGCAAACAGGCCCGCCCGGTCATCGGGCGGGCCTGTCGCGTTTCCGACCCCGCTCAGCCGCGCGGGGCGTGTTTGTTCAGGATGCGCTGGAGGGTGCGGCGGTGCATCTTCAGGCGGCGGGCCGTTTCCGACACGTTGCGCTCGCACTGCTCGAACACCCGTTGGATGTGCTCCCACCGCACGCGGTCGGCCGACATCGGGTTGTCGGGCGGCTGGGGCAGGGTGCGGCCATCGGCCAGCAGCGCCGATTCCACCGCGTCGGCGTCGGCGGGCTTGGGCAGGTAATCGACCGCCCCGGCCTTCACCGCCGCCACCGCCGTGGCGATGTTGCCATAGCCGGTCAGCATGACGATGCGGGCGTCGGGCCGGGCGTCGCGCAGGGCGGCGACCACGTCCAACCCGCTGCCGTCGCCCAACCGCAGATCGACCACGGCGAAGGCGGGGGCGGATTCCTGCGCCACCTCGATCCCCAACTGCACGCTGTCCACGGCCACCACGTTGAAGCCGCGCTTTTCCATGGCGCGCGCCAGTCGCAAGCGAAACGGCGCGTCGTCGTCAACGATCAAAAGGCTGCGGGTCACGTCGCCGGTGAAGGTGAGTTTGACGGTTTCCCCCGACAGCAGGTCGTCGGTTGTCTTGGCGTTGTCCACCGCTAGTCCTCTTTCTTGATGTTGGTTTTTTTCCATCTTACGGAAATTCGGGCGCCGCCGCCCTTGTTGTTTTCGTAACGCACCGTCGCGCCGGTTTTTTCCAGCAGCGTTTGGGCGATGAAGATGCCCAACCCCATGTGGCTGGACTGCCCCGACCGTTCGCCGCGCACCGACAGATACGGCTCGCCGATCCGGCCCAGCAGATGGGCGGGAAAGCCGGGGCCGTCGTCCATCACGGTGACGGTGACGGTCTTGCCGTCCCAGGCGGCGGCCACCGTCACTTGACGGCGGGCGAATTGGTGGGCGTTCTGAATGAAGTTGCCGATGCCGTGGATGATCTCCGGGCTGCGGCGCAACACCGGCTCCTCGGCCTCGCCCACCGGGTGGGGTTCGACCGTGAAGGCGACATGGCCCAGCCGGTGCGGCGCGGCGGCGGCCTCGATCAGCGTGGTCAGCGGCAGCCGCTCGAACGGGTCGCCGCCGTCGGCCTCGGGCTTGCGGGCCAGATCGGCGAGGATTTCGCGGCAGCGCATCACCTGGCTTTGCAGCAGGTCGATGTCCTCGCCATAGGGGCCGTCAGGCGGCAGATCGCGCGCCAGCTCCTTCGCCACCACGGCGATGGTGCCGAGCGGCGAACCCAACTCATGCGCGGCGGCGGCGGCCAGCGCGCCCAGCGACGACAGCCGCTGTTCGCGCGCCAGCGCCACTTGCGAGGCGGCCAGCGCGTCGGCGAAGCGCCGCGCCTCGGCGGCGACGCGGAAGACGTAACCGGCGATGAAGACGGCGGACACCGACAGCGACAGCCACACGCCAAAGGCGTAGAGCGGGGCCATCGAACGGATCGGCTCCTCCCACGGCAGCGGGAAATGCCACAGCGCCAGCGCGGTCAGGCAATTCAGGTTCAGCCCGGTCAACAGCACCGTGCTGTAGCGCGACAGGATCGCCGCGCCGACCGTCATCGGGGCCAGCAGCAGGATGCAGAACGGGTTGCTGAGGCCGCCGGTCAGATAAAGCAGCAGCGACAGTTGCAGCATGTCGTAGCTGAGATAGAGCGCCGCGTCGCGGTCGGCCAGCCGCAGCCGCCCGCCGCGCTGGGCCATCGCGACCAGATTCAACAGAACCGACGCGCTGATGGTCGCCAGCACCGGACCCAGCGGCAGCGGGAAGGTCAGCACGCCATGGACAAAGCCCACGGCGGCGAACTGCCCGAGGATCGCGACCCAGCGGATCAGGATCAGCGTGCGCAGGGTGATGCGCCCGTCCGGGTGGGACCAGTGCGGCGCCGCCGACAGCGGGACCGGCAAGGTGGAGGCGAGTGTCGTCACAGGGGCGTTTCCTCAATCGACCGCGTGAGTCGCGGTTTCGGCATTGTTCGGTTGCGCGCGCGGCTCTGGCGGTTTTTCCGCGCGCGCCCATATTCTGTCGCCATGACCCATCGCCCCCCCATCGCCCAGCCGGTTCCGCCGACCGATCCGCACAGCGACGCCATCCGCGTTGACGCGCTGACCAAACGCTTTCCCACGCCCGGCGGCGGCGCGGTGACGGCGGTGGACGCCGTGTCCTTCCGCGTGGCGCGCGGCGGCGTGACCGGGCTGTTGGGCGGCAACGGGGCGGGGAAAACGACGACCATCTCCATGCTGTTGGGGGTGCTGCTGCCGACGTCGGGCCGGGTGGAGATTCTCGGCGTCGACATGGCGCGCCATCGGCATGCCGTGCTTGCGCGCATGAACTTCTCCTCTCCCTACGTCGAATTGCCCCATCGCTTGACGGTGCAAGAGAACCTTACCGTCTATGGCCACCTCTATGGTTTGACCTGCGTCAAAAAGCGCGTCCAAGAGCTGGCCGAGCAGCTTGACCTGGCTCGGTTTCTCAATCGTCCGTCGGGCGGGCTGTCCGCTGGGCAGAAGACGCGGGTGGCCCTGGCCAAGGCGTTGCTGAACGAGCCGGAGGTCTTGTTGCTCGACGAACCCACCGCCTCGCTGGATCCCGACACGGCGGATTGGATTCGCCGCTATCTGGAGGAGTACCGCGCCCGCACCGGCGCGACCATCCTGCTGGCCTCGCACAACATGCTGGAGGTCGAACGGCTGTGCGACGACGTGCTGGTGATGCGCCAGGGCCGCATCGTCGATCACGGCGCGCCGTTGGACTTGCTGGCCCGCTATGGCCGCGCGACGCTGGAGGAGGTCTTCCTCGACATCGCCCGCGCGCGGGTGGACGGCGGCGGGGCGGACAAGAATGAAATGGCGCAGGGGGAGACGGTCGATGCGGCGGAGTGAGGTTGCGGTCATTCCCGCCCCAGATTTTTCCTTCCGCCGGGTCGGCGCGATGGTGTTGCGCTATTGGTATTTGCTGCGCGGATCCTGGCCGCGTCTGCTGGAGCTGGCCTATTGGCCGACCATGCAGATGATCCTGTGGGGCTACATCAACCAATTCATGGCGACGTCGAGCGGGTGGGTGGCGCAAGGGGCGGGCGTGCTGGTCAGCGCGGTGCTGCTGTGGGACGTGCTGTTCCGGGGGCAGCTTGGCGTCTCGATCTCGTTTCTTGAGGAAATGTGGTCGCGCAATCTGGGACATCTGTTCGTCAGCCCGCTGCGCCCGACCGAATGGATCACGGCGCTGATGACGATGAGCCTGTTGCGCACCCTGATGGGGGTTCTGCCCGCCGTGCTGCTGGCGATTCCGTTCTTCGGCTATTCGGTGTTCGGCCTTGGCCTGCCGCTGCTCGGCTTCTTCCTCAATCTCATTGTTCTGGGTTGGGCGCTGGGGCTGGTCATCATCGCGTTGATTCTGCGCTATGGCATGGGGGCGGAAGGGTTGGCCTGGATCGTCGTCTTCATGCTGGCCCCGGTCAGCGCCGTCTATTACCCGGTCTCCGTTCTGCCTGGCTGGCTGCAACTGGTCGCGTGGTCGCTGCCCTCGACCCATGTGTTCGAGGGGATGCGCGGCGTGCTCTATGACGGGGCGATGCGCTGGGACCATCTGGCTTGGGCGGTTGGGCTGAACATTGTCTATATGGCGCTGGCGGTCGGGGTGTTCCTCTATGGCTTCCACCGGGCGCGGGTGCGCGGCGCGTTGTTGCAGACCGGCGAATAACGCGCCTGAACGCCTCGCCAGCGTGGCGCGCCCGTGCTAGGGTCCGCGCCGCTTTTTCCGCGCTTGCTCGCCCATTTTCCGTGGAGCTTGGTTCCATCATGATTCTCGCCGAGATCGCCGCCGCTCTGGACGCCCATGTCGAGGGCGATTCGACCCTTGTGATCCGGCGCGCCGTCCATCCGTCCGAGGCCGAGGGGCCGGAGGATCTGGCGCTGGCCATGGACAAGGATCTGCTGGCGCTGCTGCCGGGCAGCAAGGCGGTGGCCGCCGTGGTCGCGGAAGGGGCGGAGGTTCCCGACGGCATCCAGGCCCGCATCGTGGTGAAGCGCCCGCGCTACGCCATGGCCGGGCTGCTGGACGTGTTTGAAAAGCCAGTCCACGCCGAACCGGGGATCCACCCGATGGCCTTTGTCGCCCCCGACGCGGTGGTGGCGGACGACGCGTCCATCGCGCCCTTCGCCTATGTCGGGCCGCGCGCCCGGATCGAGGCCGGGGTCGTCATTCTGCCGCACGTCACCGTCGGGGCCGACGCGGTGATCGGCGCGGGCAGCCTGCTGCATCCCGGCGCGCGCATCGGCGAGCGGGTGGTGCTGGGCGCGCGCTGCATCATCCATCCCAACGCGGCGGTCGGCAACGACGGCTTCAGCTTCGTCACGCCCGAGCCGGGCAGTGTCGAATCGGCCAAGACCACAGGCCGCGTCGTCGGCACCAATGTGTTGATTCGTCGGGTCAATTCCATCGGCACGGTCATTCTGGGCGACGATGTGGAAATCGGCGCGGGGTCGGCGATCGACCGGGGCACCGTCACCGCGACCCGCATCGGCAACGGCACCAAGATCGACAACCTTGTGCAGATTGGCCACAACGTGCAGATCGGCACGAACTGCATGCTGTGCGGTCATGTCGGCGTCGCGGGCAGCGCGATCATCGGCGACCGGGTGGTGCTGGCGGGCAAGGTCGGGGTCGCCGATCATGTGAAGATCGGCAGCGACGCGGTGGTCGCCGGCAATTCCGGCGTCGGCACTGACATTCCAGCCAAATCCGTCTATATGGGCTATCCCGCCGTCCCCCGCGCCCGCGCGTTCGAGCAGTATAAGGGGCTGGCCCGGCTGAAACGCCTGTTCGCCGAGGTCGCCGACTTGAAGGCCCGCTTGCACGCGGTCGACGGGGTGGGGGCCGCGCCGCCCGTCGCGTCGTCCGAGCCTGAGCAGGATTGAGTTTCACCGTCCCGTCGCCCCCACCCTCCCACGCTGGCGCGTGGGTCCCTCCCTCCCCCGCTTCGCAGGAGAGGGGCTGATTCCCTCTCCTGCGAAGCGGGGGAGGGTTAGGGAGGGGGCCAGCGTTCTTTCCCGCAACCCTCACCGTCCGATCCGATGACCTCCGGCCAGAATCCCACCCTTCCGTCCGTTTTGGGCGGCCCGTCCATCATCCTGGTTCAGCCGCAGATGGGCGAGAACATCGGCGCCTGCGCGCGGGCCATGCTGAATTGCGGTCTGACCGATCTGCGTCTGGTCAAACCGCGCGACGGCTGGCCGAACGAGAAGGCCACGGCCAACGCGTCCGGCGCCGATCTCGTCATCGACAATGTCCGCCTGTTCGAGACCACGGCCGAAGCGGTCGCCGATCTTGAGGTGGTGTTCGCCACCACCGTGCGCACCCGCGACATGATCCAACGCTTCGTCACCCCGCGCGGCGCGGCGGAGGAGATGCGGGCGCGTTACGCCGCCGGTCATCGCGTCGGCGTGCTGTTCGGGCCGGAGCGCACCGGGCTGGTCAACGACGATCTGACCCTGGCCCAGACTCTGATTACCGTGCCGCTGAACCCGTCCTTCGCCTCGCTCAATCTGGCGCAGGCGGTTCTGCTGATTGGTTATGAATGGTTTCAGACCGGAGAGCTGCCGCCCGAACGCTTCCTGCATTACGGCGCGACCCGTCCGGCGACCAAGGCGGAGCTGGTCAATTATTTCGAGCATCTGGAAGGCGCGCTCGACCGCACCGGCTTCTTCACCAGCCCGGCCAAGCGCCCGTCGATGATCCGCACCCTGCGCAACGCGCTGGAGCGGATGGAGATGACGGAGCAGGAGGTCCGCACCTTCCATGGCGTGATCGCCGCGCTGACCGGCAAGCGGAAAGGCGCGCCCTAACCCCGCCGCACCGGCTATACTCGGCGGCCATGGAATACGCGTTGCAAAACATGGATGTCGGGTTGGTGTTGCTCGACGCCGGGCGGCGGGTGCTGGCGTTGAATCCGGCGGCGGCGCGTCTGCTGGGTCCGCGCGCCGTCGGGCTGGTCGGCGCGTCTCTGCACGATCTGCATCCTCCTTCGCACCGCGCCAAGGTGGAGTTGCTGCTGGCCGCCGCGCAGGATCCAACCTCGTCGGCGTCCGCCTGTTCGATGATGGTGGCCTTGCCGGGTCGGGTGCTGGTGCTGAAGGCGTCAACCCTGACGCCGGGCGACGGGCCGGGCGACGGGGGGGCCGTCACCGCGTTGATCTTGATGGACGCGGCCAAACCTGCCGCCGTCGCCGCCGCTCCTGTCCCGACTCCGGCGGCTCCGGTCGAGCCGCTGGTCAAGCTGCCGGTGGAAAAGGGGCAGGGGGTGGTGCTGCTCGATCCCAGCGACGCGGTTTATCTTCAGGCCGACGGCCATTACACCACGGTCCACACCGCCGAGGGCGCGTTTTTCTGCGGCTTGCCCCTGTCGGCGTTGGAAGAGCGCCTCGACCCCCGCCACTTCGTGCGCACCCATCGCGGCTACATCGTCAATTTGCGCCACGCCCAAGCGGTGGAGCGGCGGGACGGGCGGTCCTGCTTCGTCATGGCGGCCCCCGGCGCGCCGCGCGTTCCGGTCAGCCGCGCCCGCGCCGACGCGTTGAAAAAGCGGTTGGCTCTGTAGGCGGCTGTCCTCAGGTCGGGCAACCGTCCCAACCGTTCACGCGTCCCCACCGCCGTTCACGCGGGCGCGCGGCGGTTGGCGCAAGCGGGGTTGAGCGGACGTTGGCCCGGACGCCACAGTGCCGCGTCCGCCCCGCAACCCCTCGCTCGGAGGCCGCCTTCATGGATCGTCCCACCCCTCCTGACCGTTACGTCTCCTTCAAGGGGATTGATTGCGACGGCAACGCCCGCCAGATCATCGCCCGGCTTTACACCCACATCGACGACCCGGCCAAGACAAACGCCTTCTGGGAACGGTTCCGGGAAAAGCTTGCGGTGGCCGACGACCCGCTGGCCCGCCAAGCGGACGGGCTGTGCCTGCTCTGCTCCAACATCTATTACATCGCCGATCTGTTCGAGGAGCATGGCGACGAGGATGGTTTGGCGATGCTGAGCCGGTTGGAGGATGAGTGCTGTTGATCGCCTGACGGTCCCCGCTCCCCTGTCCGTCACGCGTTTTGCGGGCGCGTTTGTTCGCCACGGCGCCCTTGCGATCAAGCCGCTTGCGGTTGTCGAGCGCCAACGCCCATAATTCGCCTGAATTTCGGGGCGCAAAGCCCGATGGACTGCGGCGATCATGAACGACAGCGTGACACAGACAAAGCCGACGGATCATTCGCCGTCTCGATCGCGCCGTCTTTTGCTCATCACATTCGCCTTGGTCGCTGTGATTGGCGTCAGCTTGCGCGCCCACTACACATGGGCGGATCGAGACGAAACGCTGCGCCATTCCCAAGAGCGGGCGCAAGGCGCGGTTCGGATCGTTCAGGAGCATGTGCGGCGGACGGTGGCGACCGGCGATCTGGCGTTGGCGCGCGTCATCGACCAAGTCCGCCATTCTGGCATGGACGGCCTGTCGACGAATCGGACCCTGTGGCAGTCGATGCACCAGATGGTGGAGAGTTTGCCGGAAATTTCGGCGGTCTGGATTCACGACGCCGATGGCCAGAGTTTGCTGAGCAGTCGGCAATACCCGACCCCGCCAATCGACGTGTTCGACCGTCCTTATTTTCAGGTTCACGCGGAGGGGGCGGATTTCCATGTTGGCGAACGCATCGTCGGTCGGCTGACCGGCCAGCGTTCGTTCACGATCAGTCGGCGAATGATGGAGAAGGATCGCTTTCAGGGCGTGGTCCATGCCAACGTCGATCTTGATTATTACCTACAGTTGTTTGAAAGCCTCAATCTGGGGGTTGGCTCCACCATCGCGCTGTACCGCACGGATGGCCGGGCGGTGCTGCGTTTTCCAGAAAAGGAATCGATGGAGGGGGAGGACGCGCGCGAGGCGCTGCGCCGGTCCGTTTACTCCGCGACCGAGACGTTCGAGGCGTCGGGGCCGGGCGGCTTGCGGATCGTGTCCTATCAGCGTGTCCCGAATCTTCCGCTGATCGCCATCGTTGGTCTGTCCAAGGCCACCGAACTGGCCGAGTGGGAGGGGCGAGCGATTCGCGGCGGGCTGTTCGTCGCTTTGGCCGTGCTGTGTTGCGCTGGATTGGTGGCCGCCGCCGCCCGCAGCCTGCAACGGGAAAGCGCCGGACAGCGGCGGCTGGCGGAAACCAACGCCCATCTCGACGTCGCCGCCCGCCGTCTGGAGGAAGCCAACCGGGCCTTTGCCGGGGCGAATCGGCGGATGAATCTGATTCTGCATTCGGCGTCTGACAGCATTTGCGGCGTGAACCGAAACGGCCAGATCACCTTCGCCAATCCGGCGGCCACCGCGCTGACGGGTTTTTCCAACGACGAGCTGTTGGGCCGAAACCTGCACACCCTGATTCATCACACGCGATCCGATGGGACGCCCTATCCGTCGATCGAATGCCCGGTGACGGCGGTTTTGCACAGCGGCGAAACCCGCCGGGGGTTGGAAGACACCTATTGGACCAAGGGCGGCAACGCGGTGTTGGTCGAGTTCACCGCCTCGCCGATGATGGAGGATGGTCGGGTCGAGGGGGCGGTCGTGGTGTTCCACGAGATCGCCGAACGCAAACGGGCCGAGCAGGTGATGAACAACGCCCGGCTGGCCGCTGAAACGGCGAGCCGGGCCAAAACCGAATTTCTGGCCAACATGAGCCATGAAATCCGCACGCCGATGAACGCCATCCTTGGTTTGGTTCATCTGTTGCAGCAGACCGAGCTGTCGGAGCGACAAACCGATTATCTGCGCAAGTTGCGGGTGTCGGCGCAGTCGCTGTTGGGCATTCTCAACGATATTCTGGATTTTTCGAAGGTTGAGGCGGGGCGGATCGAGTTGGAACAGGTCGATTTCCGTCTGGACGACCTGCTGCAAAATTTGTCGATCATCATCGGCGGGGCCGCCCAGGAAAAGGACATCGAAGTTCTGTTTTCGGTGGGGCACGACGTGCCGCTCAACCTTGTCGGCGATCCGTTGCGGCTTCAGCAGGTGCTCATCAATCTCGCGGGCAACGCCATAAAATTCACCGACAAGGGCGAAGTGGTGGTGTCGGTCAAGCTCAGTTCCCGCGCCAGCGACCGGGTGGTTCTGGGTTTTTCGGTGCGCGACACGGGGATCGGCATCACGCCGGAGCAGAAAGGGCGGCTGTTTCAGGCCTTCAGCCAAGGCGACAGTTCCACCACCCGGCGGTTTGGCGGCACCGGCCTTGGTCTGGCCATCTGCACCCGGTTGATTGGGCTGATGGGTGGAACGATGGATGTCGACAGCGTGGTCGGCGTCGGCAGCGATTTCCATTTTGAGGCGGGCTTCGGGTGTCGCAGCGAGGCGCCGTCATCGTCGGTCGGTCGGTTGGCCCCGCGCGATCTGTCGGTGTTGGTGGTGGACGATCACCCCACCGCGCGCGAGGTGCTGGCCGAAATCGCCCAAACCTTCGGCTGGTCGGCGACGCTGTGCGCCACCGGCCTCGCCGCGCTGACCGAACTGGAGCGGGCGGTTCGCGAGGGACATCCGTATGACGTGGTGCTGATGGATTGGAAGATGCCGGAGATGGATGGGCTGGAGGTCGCCCGCCGCATCCGCGCGGGCGCCGCCGCAGGCGCGCCGATCATCATCGTCATCAGCGGCTATGGGCGCGAGCGCGTCGGTTCGCAGTTCGAGGACATCGGCGTCTCCGGCTTCCTGGTCAAGCCGGTCACGGCCTCGACCCTGCTGGACGCGGTGACGGTGGCCTACGCCCACAGCGGCGGCGGCGCGGCCTTGCCGGAGCCTGTTTCCGAGTCCAAGCCGCAATCGGCGCTGTGCGGGCCGGGATGGAGCGCCCGTCGGGCGCTGCGCGGTCGGCGGCTGTTGCTGGCTGAGGACAACGCCATCAGCCGGGACGTGGCGCGCGAGATTTTGGAACGGGCGGGCGCCCGCGTGGACATCGCCGAAAACGGACGGCAAGCGTTGGCGGCGATCCGGAGCAACCCGCAGAGTTTTGACGCGGTGTTGATGGACGTGCAGATGCCGGACATGGATGGGTTTGAGGCGACGGCGGCCATCCGCGCCCTGCCTGGGGCCAAGACCTTGCCGATCATCGCCATGACCGCCAGCGCGTTGCCCGCCGACCGGCAACGATGCTTGGATCAGGGGATGAACGATCATGTGCCCAAGCCGTTCGACATCGATCAACTGTTCGACGTTCTGACCCGCTGGATCGGCCCGCCGCTGGTGTCTGCGGCGGGTGGGGATCGGGATGGCCCCGAGCTTTCTCCCGCCTCTTCGACCGCCGTCGCGGCGACGGATTTGCCGGACTCTTTGCCGGGGATTGACCGGGACGACGCGCTCACCCGCCTGGACGGCGACGTTGGCTTGCTGCGCCGGTTCGTGGCGAGCTTCGCCCAGAATTACAGCGGCGTGGCGGATGGCGTCGCGGCGGCGTTGGACGTGGGCGACCTGCCGCGCGCCAAGGCGCTGGGGCATGAGTTGAAAAGCGTGGCGGGCAACATTGGCGCCCGCCGCTTGTCCACCGCCGCCGACGCGGTGCAGGTCGCCGCCTATATGAACGACGCCGAGGGAATCGCGGCGCAGATCCCGCTTTTGCGCAGTGAATTGGCCGCTGTTCTTGAGTCGGCGAAGCTCTTGGAGGCCGCAAAACCTGCGGCTGTCGTCCTGCCGCAAACACCGGGGGCTTTGGCCGTCGACCGTGTTGTTTTGGAAACAGCCTTGCCGCGATTCGCTAGATTGTTGCAAGACAGTAACTTCGCAGCGGCTGAAGAGTTCGCTATAGTGTCTCCGCTGTTGTTGCATGCGATCGACTCTTCCGCAATGAAGGGGCTGACCGCCGCCATCGACAGCTTGGACTTTCCAAAGGCGCTTGGCATCGTGCAGCGGATTGCGCGGGAGTTGAGCGTCCCTCTACCGACGGTCTGACATCGCCCATGGCCGACACGCGCCCAAAGATTCTTGTGGTGGATGACATTCCGTCGAATGTCCATGTGCTCAGCCGGATTCTGAAAGACGATTACGACATCTATTTCGCCACCGACGGCGAAAAGGCGTTGGATCTGGTGCAGGCCCGGCTGCCCGATCTTGTCCTGCTCGACATCATGATGCCGGGCATGGACGGGTACGAGGTGTGCACGCGCATCAAGGCCGACCCGGCCACCCACGACATTCCGGTCATCTTCATCTCGGCCAAGAGCGAGGTGGAGGATGAGACGCGGGGGTTGGAGGTCGGGGCCATCGACTTCATCACCAAGCCGATCAGTCCGCCCATCGTCAAGGCGCGGGTGCGCAACCACCTGCTGTTGAAGCGGCAGGCGGATCTGCTGCGCAGCCTGTCCTTCTTGGACGGCTTGACCGGCATCGCCAACCGCCGCCGTTTCGACGACACCATGGCGCGGGAATGGCGGCGCTGCGCGCGGTCGCATCAGCCCTTGTCGCTGGTCATTCTCGACGTCGATCACTTCAAATCCTACAACGACCATTACGGTCATCAAGCGGGCGACGAATGCCTGCGCATGGTGGCGGCGGTGCTGGCCGACCGGGTGAAGCGCACCGGCGATCTGGTCGCCCGCTATGGTGGGGAGGAGTTCGTCTGCCTGCTGCCGGAAACCGAAAGCGACGGCGCGCTTCAGGTGGCGGAACGGCTGCGCAGCGCTGTGGTGGATTGCGCGATTCCCCATGATTATTCGCCGGTCGCGTCGCACGTCACCGTAAGCCTGGGCGTCGCCACGATGATTCCGTCCGCCGATCAATCATCGGATCAACTGGCGCAGATGGCCGATCAACTGCTGTATCAGGCCAAGCGCGGCGGTCGGAACCGGGTGCAAGGCGCTCTGATTCCGGCGCTTTGACGCCGCGTCCCGACTGGGCGCGATCCACAGGGACGGGCTGGCCGATGAGCGGTTCCTTTTTCGATGTGCGCGGGCGCGGCTTCAGACGCCGCACGTCCTTGTCCACCGCTCAAGACTGGGTCGATCAGCGTTGCGCGCCGCGCCCGACCGTCGCGACGCCGCTGGCTGACGCCATCGGGTTGCGGTTGGCCGCGCCGTTTTTTGCCCCCCATGACTGGCCCGATTGCGACCGGGCGGCGCGCGATGGCTTTGCGTTGGCCGCCGCCGACAGTTTGGGGGCGGGATCCTACAACCCGATCCCCGTGCCGTTGGCGCGCGCTGTGTCGGCGGGCGATCCGCTCCCCCCTGGCGCCGACGCCGTCCTGCCGTTCGAGGCGGCGTTCCGCCAGCCGGGTTGGGTCGAAGCGGTGGAGGCCGTGGCCCCCGGCGCCGGCGTTGAGCGGCGCGGCGCGGCGGCGCAGGCCGGGGCGTCGCCGCTGCTGGCGACCGGACGGTTGTTGCGCCCGTCGGACATCGGGCTGTTGGCCGCCTTTGGCGTCGCGAGCGTGATGGCGTCGCCGCCCCCGCGCGTGCGCGTTCTGTTGGTTGGCGGCCCCCGCAGCGGGGCGGAATGTTTGGGGGCGATGCTGGCGGCTCTGGTCCAGCGCGATGGCGGAGCGCCGGAGGTCGTCGGGCCGCTGCCCGCCGATCCGGCTTTGGTGGCGGCGGCGTTGTGCGGGGCGGGGGCCGATCTGATTCTGCCCGCCGGGCGCACCGGAGTCGGCGCCGACGACGTCGCGCCGCTGGCGTTGGCCCAGGCGGGAACCCTGGCGTCGCATGGCGTGGCCCTGAGACCGGGCGACAGCGCCGGGATGGGAGAGGCGGAGGGCGTTCCTGTGATTTTGTTGCCCGGCGAACCCATGGCCTGCTGGACCGTCTATGAGATGTTGGGCGGGCGGGCGGTGCGCCGGATGGCGGGTCGAACGGAAGAGACGCCGCTGGCCGCCGTGACGGTTGTCACCGCGCGCAAGCTGGTGTCGGAGATTGGCTGCGTCGATCTTTACCGTGTCCGCGTCACCGCCGATGGCCGGATCGAGCCGGTGGCCTCCCCGGCGATTCCCGGTCTGGCGGCGCTGGCGCGCGCCGATGGATATGTCGTGATCGCCGCCGACAGCGAGGGCGTTCCAGAAGGCGCGACCGTGACCATGCGCCGCTTTGCGCCCTGAATGGCGTTGAGTCGCCGGGCTGACCGCTGCGCGGCGGAGCGGCTGTGCTACCATGCGCGTCCGTTGATTGAGATCCGAGTGACGAGGGTTTGCGCGTGCTGACCGAGGACATCCGCCGTTTCGTGGCCCAAGCCGCCCGTCAGGAGCAGTTTCTCGACGTGGTCAGCGGCGAGGAGGCGCGCGCGCGTTTCCACCGCCACCTGGACCTTTCCCCGCGCGGTGAGGAACGGGTGTCGCTGGCCGACGCGCTGGGCCGGGTGCTGGCGGGGGATGTGACGGCTGGGGTCGATGTGCCAGGCTTTGACCGTTCGGTGGTGGACGGCTTTGCGTTGCGGGCCGCCGACACCGGCGGCGCGACCGAGGACGCGCCCGTCTTGCTGCGGTTGAACGGCGAGGTGCTCGCCGCCGGGCACGCGCCGACGCTGACGGTGGAGCCGGGAACCGCCACGGTGATCGCGACCGGCGGGATGATGCCGCGCGGGGCCGACGCCGTGGTGATGGTCGAGCATACCGAGCCGGTGCAGGGCGAGCCGGTGGATGGCGAATCGGTGGACGGCGAATCAGCGGCGGGTGAAACCGGCCTGTTGGTCGCGCTGTCGAAACCGGCGACGCCCGGCGCCTTCGTCGCCGCCGCCGGATCCGACATCGGGCGGGGCGAGGTGGTGTTGCGGCGTGGGCAGGCGCTGACCTCGCGCGAGATTGGCGTGTTGGCGGCGATTGGCTTGGCTGAGGTGGCGGTGTTCCGCCGCCCGCGCGTCGCCATCCTGTCCACCGGCGACGAGCTGACGCCGCCCGGCCAGCCGATCCGGCCCGGCGCCGTGTATGATTCCAACGCCGCCATCCTCGCCGCCGCCGTCGCCGAATTGGGGTGCGAGCCGGTGCCGCTGGGCATTGCGGCGGACGACGACGACACGCTCGACCAACGGGTGGCGCAGGGGTTGACCTGCGACGCGCTGCTGCTGTCGGGCGGCACCTCGAAAGGGGCGGGCGACCGTTCGCACAAGGTGGTGGCGCAGCTCAAGGATCCCGGCATCGTCGCCCATGGCGTGGCGCTGAAACCGGGCAAGCCGCTGTGTCTGGCGGTGACGGCGGGCAAGCCGGTGGTGGTGTTGCCGGGCTTCCCAACCTCGGCCATGTTCACCTTTCACAGCTTTGTCGCGCCGGTTTTGCGCGCGCTGGCCGGTCTGCCGCCCGCCACGGCGGAGGCGGTGTCCGCCACCTTGCCCGTCCGGCTGGGGTCGGAGCGCGGGCGCACCGAATATGTCATGGTCTCGCTGGTGCATGGCGCGGGACCGGCGGGGAAGGGCGATTTGGCCGCCTATCCGCTGTCCAAGGGATCGGGGGCGGTGACGGCCTTCAGCCACGCCGACGGCTTCCTCGCCATCGACGCCCAGGCCGAAGCGGTGGAGGCCGGAACCCCGGTGTCGGTCCAACTGCTGGGCCGCGCGGTGGCGCCATCGGAATTGATCGTCGTCGGCAGCCAATGCCTTGGGCTGAACGCTGTGCTGGGTCGCCTGATCGCCGAAGGGCTGACGGTGAAGGCGCTGAACGTCGGTTCGATGGGCGGGCTGGCGGCGGCGCGGCGTGGCGAGTGCGACGTGGCGCCGATCCATTTGATGGATCCGGCGACCGAGACCTACAACACGCCGTTCCTGACGCCGGGATTGGAGCTTGTCACCGGCTACCGCCGCATGCAGGGAATCGTCTTTCGCCCCGGCGATCCGCGTTTTGAGGGGAAAACGGCGGAAGCGGCGTTGGTCGATGTGGCCGGGCTGGCCGACTGCATTCTCATCAACCGCAACGCGGGCAGCGGCACCCGCATTTTGACCGACCGCCTGCTGGGTGGGTTGCGCCCGACCGGCTATTGGACGCAAGCCAAATCCCACAACGCGGTGGCCGTGGCGGTGGGGCAGAGCCGGGCGGATTGGGGCGTGGCGATTTCCAGCGCGGCCACGCTGTATGGTTTGGGCTTCCTGCCGCTGCGGGAGGAGCATTACGACTTCGTGATACCCGCCGCCCGGCGTGATCGCCCGGCGGTCCAGCGCTTCATCGCCCTGATCGAGTCGGCGGAGGTGGTCGAAGCGCTGCGCGGGATGGGCTTCGCGCGCTGAAGGCTTGCGGGCCGGTCAGCGTGTGGGCCGGTCAGTGCGTCGTCTGGCCGGTTCCGCAGGAGCAACCGCAACCACCCGCCGGGGCTTCCACCCGGATGGCGCCGCCCGCCGTCGCCAGCACGGCGGCCAGCGGCAAACCAACGGCGTCGGCCACCGCGCCCAGGCTGGCTTCGCCCGGCAGGGCCTGGGCGGGGCTGAACACCGGATGCAGCATCGCCAAACGGTGGCGGGCGGACGGATCCAGCCGGTCGAGCGCGGCAAGGCTGGTGTCGGCGGTCACGGCGGCGTTCGTCATGGCGGATGATCCAGGGGTGACGGGGCAGGGCGATGATGAGCGCACAAAACGCTGTGACCACAGCGCTGTCAAGACCGACAATCGCCGGTTGGGACTGGCCTCGGTTGGGACTGGACAGGGAGCCGGGTTCCAATCCAGTCTTTGGCGACGCTGTTGTGAAAGGGGCGCCCCATGAGCCTTGAATTCCTGCTGACCTCCCTGATCGTCGCCGCGTCGCCCGGCACCGGGGTTCTGTTCACCCTGGCGGCGGGCCTGTCGCGCGGATCGCGGGCCAGCCTCATCGCCGCGTTCGGCTGCGCCATTGGGATTGTTCCGCACATGGCGGCGGCGATTTTGGGGCTGGCGGCGCTGCTGCACACCAGCGCGCTGGCCTTCCAGCTTCTGAAATATCTGGGCGTCCTCTATTTGCTCTATATGGCATGGACGACGCTGAAGGATCACAGCGCGCTGACGGTCGAACCGGACCACAGCCCGCGTTCGGCGGCGCAGGTGATCGTCTCGGCGATTCTCATCAACATCCTGAACCCCAAACTGTCGATCTTCTTCCTGGCCTTTTTGCCGCAGTTCGTTCGTGACGACGCGGCCAGCCCGCTGGCGCAGATGCTGGAGCTGAGCGGCGTGTTCATGCTGATGACCTTTGTCGTCTTCGCCGGTTATGGGCTGTTCGCCGCCGCCGTCCGCGCCCATGTCGTCGCGCGTCCGCAGGTGTTGACCTGGATGCGGCGGACCTTCGCCGGAGCCTTCGCCGCGTTGGGCGTCAAGCTCGCCTTTGCCGAACGCTGAATCTTTTGGAACGAACTGGTATGCGGTCATTCCGGATTGGTTGTTTCCGTTCCTAATATTAAGCTCACCCGGTTTGGCTGTGTCGCAGGGGTAAGGGTGGATGGCGAAGGTTCTGGTGGTCGATGACGATCCGGTGTCGCGCAATCTCGTTCGCGCGATTCTGGCGAAGGATGGGCATGACATCACCGTTTGCGAGGGGGCCTTGCAGGCGATTGAGGCGCTGTCTTTCCGTGATTTCGACGTGGTCGTCACTGACATCATGATGCCCGAACATGATGGGTTCGAGTTGATTCAGGCCGCCCGCAACCTGCGCCCGGACGCGCGGATCATTGTTTTGTCGGCGGTGGATGAAAAGGTTCCCGCGCACATGACCGCCGCCGTGTTTGAACGGCTGGGCGTGACGCGTGTGATCGCCAAGCCGATCAACCCGGCGCTTCTCGCCTCGGAGGTTTTGGCGGCGCACGTCATCGGTTGAGGCGGGGGCTTGAGGAGAGGGGCGGTTTGAGGCGTCTGGCGGCGGCGGCGCGCCGGTGTCATGATGCGCGCCTCATCATCCCCGTGTGGAGACATCTCATGCGCACAATCGGCCTGCTGGCGATGGTCACGGTTCTGGCCATCGCCCCCTTGAGCGTTCAGGCGCAGACGGCGCCGGTCGCCCCCGCTCCTGCCGCGCCCGTGGCGGCTCCGGCCCCAGCGCCGACTCCCGCTCCGACTCTGGCGCCCGCTCCGGCGCCCGCCCCGGCGATGGCTCCGGCTCCGGTTGCCGCCCCAACGGTGTTTGGTCTGCCGCCGGGGCAGGCGTTGGCGATTGGCGTCGGCATGGCGGCGGGCGGCGTTGGCGTCGGCGCGCTGGCGCACGGGCCGTTCTCCACCCTCATCGGCGCGGCGGCGGGCGCGCTGATCGGCGACTGGTGGTACGCCACGAAGCCGACGCCCATGCATCGCTGATCGGCGGCGGGCCAAGCCCGACCGGAAAAGCCCCCTCCCTTACGGGGGAGGGGCGTTCTGTAAGCGAGAAACGGCGTCTCCCCGCTCCTGTGGAACGGGGAAAACCCGACGGGTCAGGCCGTCACTGGCATCCGGCCATCGCGGGCGCGCATCAGCGCCCAGACCACCGACACGCCCAGCAGCTTCGACGCGAGGCTGGCGGCCCACACGTTGGGTTCCCACACGCCCAGCATGCCAAAGAACAGCGCGGTGTCGACCGGCACCGACAGGGCGGCGCTCAGCCACAGCCGATCGCGCAGCGGGCGCTTGGTGATGGTGAAGACCAGCCAGTCGATCATTTCCGACACGGCGAAGGCGGCGACGCTGGCGGTGGCGACGAAGGGATCGGCCAGCAGATAGGACAACACCGTTCCGGTGAGCATGGCGGCCAGCGCCCAATGACCGAAACGGACCTGCACCATGTCGCGCAGGACAAACACCAAGCCGACCCAGCAGGACCAGACCAGGTCCAGATGCGGGAACAGGCTGAACGCGTAATTGATGGCGAGAATGCTGCCGATGTAGGCGGAAAGCCAGATCATGTCCAAGATCCTTGGAAGAGGCGAGCCGTGGCAATACGGGCGCGGATGACCGGAGCAAACCCGCGTGAATGCGAGCGCCCCGAAGCCGCTTGTCCTAGCAGATTCGTTTTGCCGGTTGAAGGGGAACTGCGGCGGCTGAGGGATGAAAAGCGCGCGATCTTACGGCGCGGTGGCCCGCCGCCCGAACAGGTCGCGCAGCTTGCGGCCCAGCAAACCGCCCAACACGCCGTGCCCCGCGTTGCTTTTGGGGAACCAGTCGGGTTCCGTGCTTTGCAGGCGGCGCACCACGACGAGAAAGACATCGACCACGCGCGGGTCGAAATCCCGGCCTGACCGTTCGGTGATCCAGTCAATCGCCTGTTCAACCGGCCAAGCGCCACGATAGGGCCGGGAGGTTGTCAACGCGTCGAACACGTCGGCCACGGCGGTGATGCGGGCGGTGATGGGAATGGCGTCGCCCGCCAAGCCCTCGACATAGCCGGAGCCGTCGTAGCGTTCGTGGTGGTAGCGCGCGATGTCCGCCGCGATGGACAGCAGCGAGCGTTCGCGCAGCGGCGCGGCCACCGCGCTGAGAATGCGATGGCCGATTTCCGTGTGACGGCGGATCGCCACCAAATCGTTGCTGGCCAATTCGCCGGGCATGCCCAGGGTTTCGTCCGACACGCTCAACATGCCGACATCGTGCAGCAGAGCGGCCAGACCGATTTTTTCGACGCAATCGGCGTCCAACTCGTCGCTGAATTGGCCGCGCGCCAACAATTCGCGGGCCATGTCGCCGACCAGCCGTTCGATCCGTTGCAGATGGCCGGGCGCGGCGTTGTCCTTGTATTCGGCCAGCGACCCCATCGCCAGAACGGTGGCCTTCTGCGCGATGGTCAATTCCTCGAACAGCAGGGCGTTTTCAAAGGCGATGGCGCATTTGTTGCGGAACAGCTCCAGCAATTGCCATTCGCGGGCGCTGCCGTCGTTGCGGCCCTCGACATAAATCATGCCGGTCACGCCGCCGTTGGCGCGCAGGCGCAGCGCGCAGAAATCCGGCTCGACGATGGTTTCGCTGCTGGGGGAGAGACGCTCCAGCGCGGCTTCGATCCGCGCCTCGCCCAAGGAGGACAGCTCGACGTCCTTCCAGGGGGCGAAGCGTCCGATGGAGGCGCGCACGCGGATCTTGCGGTCGCGCGGCTGGGTGTCGCCCTGGACGCACAGCAAGGCGTGGCGCCCAATGCCCAGCAGACCGACGACTCGCGGCAGGATGTTGGGAAACAAGGTCTCAGGCGTGCGCAGTTCCAACAGGCCGGTGGTCGCGACCAGCATCCGCGCCAAGCCCTTGCGTCCCGCCGCCAGCGCCTGAAGGCTGGCGAAGGCGCGCAATTGGCCGGTCACGGCGGTGCGCAGGGCGCGCGGCGACAACTCCGCCTTGGCGCGATAGTCGCTGACGTCGGCGCCGCCGATCACCTCCTCCTCGCTGATGGCGTCGGGGTGGGCGGTGCAGACGACAATCCGGGTGCGCTGGTTGCCCAGATCGTTGCGGATGTGGGAAATCAGATCAAGCCCGGCCCGGTCATGCTCCAGAACCAGTTCCAGCAGGATGACGGCGATTTCGGGGTGATCGTACAGCGCTTGCCGGGCTTCGGCGGCGGACGCCGCGTCGATCAGGCGGACGCCGACGCCGTCCACCGAGAGGTTGGTCAAAGCCTCGCGCGCCAAATCCGGGAGCGCTGGCGTCCCGTCCACCACCAGAATGGAAAAGGGCGGCGTGGCAGGGCCGGTCTGGTCTGGCGGAACAGAGGCGTTGGGCATGGCGATCCCGGTGGTTGCGCGTCAGCGTCACCCGCTTGTCAAAAAATACCCGCGCAATGTTGGACCTTCAACCATCATCGGTTTGGCCATAAAACATTTCTCCAGCCGCCGAATCCCCAACAAAAAGGCCGCTTCCCCGATTGAGGAAGCGGCCTTTCCGATGAAATCACCGGGTCATCAACGCTTTGGCGCTGTCCCAACCCCGCCGAAGCGGGGGTGGGAAGCGGTCAAAGCCGTTCGATCACTCGTCGTGCTGCTGCTTGCGCTTCAGCGCGGCGCCCAGGATGTCGCCCAGCGAGGCGCCCGAGTCCGACGAACCATATTCGGCCATCGCGGCCTTCTCTTCTTCCATCTCGCGCGCCTTGATGGACAGCGAGATGCGGCGCGAGCTGCGGTCGATCTGCGTGACCTTGGCGTCGATCTTTTCGCCGACGGCGAAACGCTCCGGACGCTGCTCCGAACGCTCGCGGGACAGGTCCGACTTGCGAATGAAGCCGGTGTAACCCTCGCCCACGGACACTTCGATGCCGCCGTCCGTGACCTGGGTCACGGTGCAGGTGACGACTTCGTTCTTCTTCAGACCGGCGGTGGCGGCTTCGAACGGGTCGTTCGCGAGCTGCTTGATGCCGAGGCTGATGCGCTCCTTCTCGACGTCGACGTCGAGAACCTTGACCTTGACGCGGTCGCCCTTCTTGTACTCGGCGATCGCCTCTTCACCCGACTTGTTCCAGTCGAGATCCGACATGTGGACCATGCCGTCGATGTCGCCCGGCAGGCCAACGAACAGACCGAATTCGGTGATGTTCTTGACTTCGCCTTCCAGCTCGGTGCCCTGGCCGAACTTGTCCGTGAAGGTTTCCCACGGGTTGTCCAGGCACTGCTTGAGGCCGAGGCTGATGCGGCGCTTCTGCGGATCGACGTCCAGGACCATGACTTCGACTTCTTGCGAGGTCGAAACGATCTTGCCCGGATGGACGTTCTTCTTGGTCCACGACATTTCCGAGACGTGCACCAGACCCTCGATGCCCGGCTCCAGCTCCACGAAGGCGCCGTAGTCGGTGATGTTGGTGACGCGGCCCTTGAACTTGGCGCTGACCGGGTACTTGGCTTCGACGCCTTCCCACGGATCGGCTTCCAGCTGCTTCATGCCGAGGCTGATGCGCTGGGTTTCCGGGTTGAAGCGGATGACCTGGACCGTGACGGTCTGGCCGATCTGCAAGGCTTCCGACGGGTGGTTGATGCGGCGCCACGCGATGTCGGTGACGTGCAGCAGGCCATCGACGCCACCCAGATCCACGAACGCGCCGTAGTCGGTGATGTTCTTGACCACACCCTGGAGAATCTGGCCTTCCTTGAGGTTGGCCACCAGCTCCGAACGGGCCTCGGCGCGGCTCTCTTCGAGAACGGCGCGACGCGACACGACGATGTTGCCGCGCGAGCGGTCCATCTTGAGGATCTGGAAGGGCTGCGGCGTGCCCAGCAGCGGCGAAATGTCGCGCACCGGACGGATGTCGACCTGGCTGCCCGGCAGGAAGGCGACGGCGCCCGACAGGTCGACCGTGAAGCCGCCCTTGACGCGCCCGAAGATGACGCCGGTGACGCGGCTCTGGTCGGTGAAGGACTTCTCCAACAGCGCCCAGGCTTCTTCGCGCTTGGCCTTCTCACGGCTCAGCATCGCTTCGCCGTTTTTGTCTTCCATGCGCTCGAGGTAGACCTCGACCGTGTCACCCGCCTTCAGCTCGGGAGCCTGCCCGGCGACGGCGAATTCCTTCAGCGCGACGCGGCCTTCCGACTTCAGGCCGACGTCGATCGTGACCATGTCGTTCTCGACGGCGACGACGCGTCCCTTGACGACGGTGCCTTCCAGCGAGTCGGCGGAGCCGAGCGACTCTTCCAACAGAGCCGCGAAGCTTTCCTTTTCGACCGTCCGGGCCAGTGCTTGTGCCATTGAAACTCCTAAAGGTGGCGCAAAAGCGATCCCGTTTCGACCATGCCCACGGCAAAATGGGTGTGGTCTCGACAAAACCGCCGCGCCGGGCACCACGCCCGGCGACTTGGTTGATGGTTTTCCATGGAGAGCGTTCGACCCGCCCGCCCCGCGATCCGCCCGCCCGCAGCGTTACGCCGAAGGCCGCAGTCCGGTTTTCGAGCCGATGTGATCGACCGCCCGCGCGAACACCTCGTCGGCGTCGAGAGCGGAAGTATCAAGCACAAAAGCGTCAACAGCCGGACGGAGCGGGGCCACCGCTCGCTGGCTGTCACGCGCATCACGAGTCTTCATGTCCTCCAGGACGTCGGACGGTATAGCCGGAATCCCCCGGCTCCGCAACTCCTTGAGTCGGCGCTCGGCCCGGACCTCCAGCGACGCGGTGACGAACAGCTTGGCGCTGGCGTCGGGGCAGACCACGGTGCCGATGTCGCGCCCGTCCAGCACCGACCCCGGCGCGCCGCCCGGCGGATGCTGGGTGAAACGGCGCTGGAAATCCAACAGGGCCGCCCGCACCTCCGGCACCGCCGCGACCTTGCTGGCCGCCTGCGCCGCCTCGTCGGTGCGCAGCGCCACTTCGCGCAGGATCGGGTGATCGGGGTCGAGCGCCCGCGCGGCCCGCGCGGCGGCGGCGTTGTCGGCGGGATCGCCGCCCGCGCGCAGCACCGACAGGCCGACGGCGCGGTACAGCACGCCGGTGTCGAGATGGGCGAAGCCGAAGGCGTCGGCGATGCGCTGGGACAGCGTCCCTTTGCCGCTGGCGGCGGGACCGTCGATGGCGATGACGATGGGGTTTGCGGCGGTCATGCTGTTCAGACCTCTGTGATCTTCGCGCCCAACCCGTTCATCAGAGTCACGAAGCCGGGGAAGCTGGTTTCGATGAAGGCGCCGTCATCGATTTTGATCGGTTCGGCGGTCGCCGCGCCCAACACCAGGAAGCTCATGGCGATGCGGTGGTCCATCGCCGTGGCGATCAGCGCGCCGCCCTTGGGCGGCTCCCCCGTTCCATGAACGGTCAGGCTGTCGTCGGCCCCAACCTCCAGCGCGACGCCGCAGGCGGTCAGGCCGTCGGCGACCATGGCCAGCCGGTCGCTTTCCTTCACCCGCAGCTCTTTCAGCCCCAGCATCACCGTGTCGCCATCGGCGCAGGCGGCGGCGGCGGCGAGCACCGGGTATTCGTCGATCATGCTGGGCGCGCGGTCGGCAGGCACCACCACGCCGCGCAGGCGGCTGTGCTTGACCCGCAGATCGGCCACCGGCTCCCCCGCTTGATCGCGCTGGTTCTCGAACGTGATGTCGGCGCCCATCTCGATCAGCGTGTCGTACAGGCCGGTGCGGCGCGGGTTCATCCCGACGTCCTTCAACACCACGTCGGAGCCGGGCCGCAGCAGGGCCGCCACCACCGGGAAGGCGGCGGAGCTGGGATCGGACGGCACATGGATCTCGCGCCCGGTCAGCTCCGGCTGGCCGATGACGGTGACGGCCAGCGCCCCATCCTCTTGCCGTTCGGTGGTCACGGTCGCGCCGAAATGGCGCAGCATGGTTTCGGTGTGGTCGCGCGTCGGCTCCGCCTCGATCACCGTGGTGGCGCCGGGGGTGTTGAGACCGGCCAGGATGATCGCCGACTTCACCTGCGCCGAGGCGACCGGCAGGCGGTAGGTGATCGGGGTCAGGTGGTCGCTGCCGACGACGGTCAGCGGCAGCCGTCCGCCGGAACGCCCGACGAAGCGCGCGCCCATCTGCTCCAGTGGCGTGGTGACGCGCGCCATCGGGCGCTTGTTCAACGAGGCGTCGCCGGTGAAGACGCAGGTGATCGGGTGGGCGGCGACCAGCCCCATCAGCAGCCGCGCGGCGGTGCCGCTGTTGCCCATGTCCAGCACCTGGGCCGGTTCCTGCAACGCGCCCAGCCCGACGCCGCGCACCCGCCACACCCCGTCGGAGTCGCGGTCGGCCTGCGCGCCCAGCAGCCGCATGGCCGCCGCCGTGTGCAGCACGTCTTCGCCTTCCAGCAGGCCGTGGATGACGGTTTCGCCGACGGCGATGGCGCCCAGCATCAGCGACCGATGCGAGATCGACTTGTCTCCGGGCGCCCGGATGGCGCCGACCAGCGGGCCGGAGAACGAGGAACGCAGCGGTTTTGCCTGCGACATGGGGGAACCCTCAGGGCATGGGGTGAGTGTTTGGCCGCAGTACCTAGCACAGCGTCGCGCGCGACGCGAGAGCGGCGCTTTTCCATTGGGCCGGGCGGAAAAGGGCCGGGCGAAGCGACCATCGCAGGTTTTTTTTGACAAGCGCCCCCAGGCGTGGCAAAGGGCGCAACTTGAGATTCCCTAAGATTTGTGACGGAGGACGTGGCGTGGCCAAACCCGAATGGGGCGTCAAGCGCATCTGCCCGAGCTGCGGCGCTCGCTATTACGACATGCGCAAGGACCCGCCGGTCTGCCCAAGCTGCGGCGTGCAGTTCGACCCCGAGGCTTTGCTGAAGTCCCGCAAGGCCCGTCCGGCCCCGGTTGACGACACCAAGAAGGTCGCCGTCGTCGAGGACGAAGAGGTCGAGGTCGAGGATCCCGAGGCCGCCGAGCTTGAGGGCGTCGAGGACGACGTGTCGGTCGACGACATCGAAGAGGCCGCCGACCCGGTCGAGGACGAGGACGACGTCCTGATCGAAGACACGTCCGAGCTGGGCGAAGACGACATGGACGAAGTCGTCGTCGAGGGCGAGGACGAGGAGGAGCGCTAACCCCGCTTCCCCGGTGGCGGCGGGGGTGGTCAGGAAAAAAACGCGATGCTCCGAATTTTTCGCTTGCATCGCCCCGCTTCCTGGCTAATATCCCGCTCCACCAACGCCGGTCAAAAACGACCAGCGCCCAGAGTTAAAGGGGCCATAGCTCAGCTGGGAGAGCGCTACAATGGCATTGTAGAGGTCATCGGTTCGATCCCGATTGGCTCCACCAAATAAAAGCCAGCAATCCCAACGGGTTGCTGGCTTTTTTCTTGCCCTGATCTTTCCCGTTTCCAGCCGACTTCAACGAGGCTTCAACGAGCACTTCCGAGGGACGGGGCTGCGGGGAGGCTGATCGAGGCTATTCCTGGGCATCCTCTGGCCCTCCGGTTTCTCATGTCGGAGGGGAGAGGCGCCCGGCCGGATGGGATGCCGTCGCCTCGAGGACGCGGAATCTGTCGTCTCCGCCCGTTGCCTACCACTGCAGGCGCAGGATGATGCGATCGCCGTCCACGCATGACGGCTGGCTCCGCTCCCCGGCCTTCTCCACCTCGGCGCCGACGAGGCGCAGCGAAGTCAGTGTCTGGAGCACATCGCGGACGTAGCCACCGAGCAGTTCGGCCTCGGCGATGGCGAGCCGGATTCGGCCGCCCGCGCTGGTCGGAGCGCTGTGACGGCGGCGCAGACGCGCGAGGTCGCGGTCCAACTCGTCGAGACTGTCGGCGAGGGTTTCCGCCGCGGAGCGCGCTGCTGGAGGCAGAGGTTGGGCGAGCGTGACGTGGGGATGGCGACCGGCGGCAACCTCCCGCACCAGCGCGGCGGCGAGGACGCGGTCCTCGACCTTGTCGGCGATGACGGCGGGCGGAAACATCACGGTGTCGGGCATGCTGTTCTCCATGGTTGGTGGCCGACCGCCGCCGACGGCGGCGTTCCGGAGCCAAGCATGGAGGGGACGGAGACGGGATTGCGCCGCCTCGGACGGGCATGCTGGGTCGTCCCGGCAATGGCGTCCTTCAGCCGCAGAACATCTTTCGCCATGTGACCAGCAGGACGATCACTCCCAGCGTCGATCGGAGATGGACGAGGCGGCACATCCGGTCTGGCCACCCCGCCGGTCTCTATCACCTCTGAGGCCTAGACTTTCTCGCAGCGACGTCGGGGAGGCCGCGTCCCCTCCTCAACCTTCACGTCCCGACCGGGCTCGGCAACCATGTGCTCCGGGACGATCCGACGCCGGGTGTGCTTCTGGATGTCGCACAGGATTTGGTCGATCGCGAGGGCGGCCTCGCTGCAATACGAGGGATGGTAGGGTGCGTAAACCTGTGTCGTCGCGGAGTGTCCTTCCGGCCGCTTGTGCCCCATGGTGAGCTCGATCTGGTCGTTGGGCACGCCACGGAACCGCAATTCCCGCCCCATCGTATGGCGCAACGAATAGGGCTGAACATCCCGCCCGTCAGGCCCACACAGCAGAAAGCGCTCGCGCAGCGCGATCTTGCGATCAGCCGGCGTCATGGCCGCCAGCGCGGCCGCATCCGGCAACGCGGCGAGTTGTTCCTCGGTGGCCGGCCAGACGCGGGCGCGCAGAGCCCGCCATGCGGTTCGGATCGACTTGACCTGCCGTCCCTCGAACGCGACCACGGGACCGGTCACGCCGCCAACATGGTGCTCGAGCGTCTCCGTCAGCTTCACGATCGGACGGTACTTCTTGGTCTGCGTTCTCCCTTCGGGATTCAGTGTGATCAGCCGATGCCTGTGGTCGATGCGGTCCGCCGTCAGGTCCACCGCGGCATCGGGACGACAGACACAGGTCAGCATGACCATCATGAAGGAGAGCAGATGGGGCGACTCCTCGGGGATGTGCGAGATGAGATCGCCGATCTCCTTGAGGGTCAGTTGGCGTCCTTTCGGATTGGCGTCGGGACGGCACATCCATTTCTGGTCGATGCCCAGGGCGTTTCGGATCGAGGGAACCTCACGGAGTTCGTGCAGATCCTTGGTGCGGCCCAGGGCTGCCCTGCCGCTGGACATGATTCGGTCGATGTAGGAGTCGCTACAGCCCTTCTCGACACGCAGCCACCTGACGAACGCGTCTTGCCGCTGGATGGTGAGATCGGCGACGGTGGCGTCTCCCCAGAACGCCATCCACAGGGCGAAGGCACGACGCACCTGCTCCGCCTGCGCCTGCTGCTCAGCCCGACCGTGGTAGAAGCGCAGCAGAACACCCGCGAGCGCCTCATCCGCGGGGTCCGCCTTCGTCGGCGGCGCGCTGTGCTTCAGGGCGTGCTCGGCGAGGATGAGCTCTGCGGCGCGAAGGTCGTCCGTGCCAGTGCTACGAGTGCGGCGCTGCTGCCGCTCGGCGTCGTACCAGGCGATGTGGAAGCGGTTCGAGCCGGGGACTTTGACGAGCCAGAAGTCACCGATTTCGGCGTAGCGCTGTTCGGGTTGGCGGGACATGCGGCGACGGTGCTCCTCTCGATGTAGGCCAGAAGCTGTTCGTGGGTGTAGCGGATGGATCGGCCGGTCCTGCCGACGCTGACGTAGTCGATGAGCTTGTCCTTGCGGGTACGGGCCAGCATCGTCTGATGGATGCCGAGCTGCTCCGCGGCCTCGCGCTCGGTAAAAAGCCTGTTCATCGATCCCTCTCGCCGTTCCCATCCAGGGCGCCGGACGGCACCAGCGGGAATTTCGGTCCGTCATTTTTTGGCGTCCCTCGGATCGCCGATTTTTTTGATCGGACGCTCTACCGGCGCCGGGCCGGCACCCTGATCCGCCCGCGCAGGCCGGCGGTCGCAGCGGCACTGACCAGCTCCGCCAGGCTGGTGCCGAGGCCGTACAACTCCGCCGCCCGCATCACCACCGGGCGGTCGTCAGGATCGGCCAGCGCCGTGCAGACCCTATGGCCCTGCACCACCAGGGCGGCGACGCTCTCGAAAATTCGCCTCTCGCGCAGGCGGTGGTTGCGGGCGACGAAGAAGGCCTCTGCGTTGCGCCGTTCGGTCTCAGTCAGCTCGGCGGCCACCCGGGGCGGCAGACCCTCGGCGTCCAGAGGCAGCGCGGCGACGACCCGCTGTCGGTTGCGGTTGGTCGCTGGGTCGTAGCGGACGCTGATCACCTGGAGGCAGCCGGCCCCACGCTTGCCCCTCCGCTCGCGGATCATCGCGGTCCTCCGGTCGCCGGGCTTGAGGCGGGCGGTTCCCGTCCGCCGGCGGACGGGGCTGGACAGCCGGCGGACCGGCGTTGTCCGCCTTTTTCGGAAAGCGTCTCCGCCGTGCTCCAGTCCGCCGCACTCGCCGCCATCGCCATCCTCCCCATCCGCTCATCGGTGCGCCGGGAATATGGGTTCGGCCGCTTCCGGCATCCCTCGCCGTCCCTCCATTTCCTCACCCCAGAGCGGGCGGCGGGCCTCGCGATGCCCCTCGCCGAGGGGCGTCGCCTTTCCTCCCTTGTTCTGCCAATTCGACGGATTCAATGATTCGGAGAGCGAAAAGCCACGCCCGATCAATCGGTTGTCAACGCCATTCCGGCGTCTGTTCGGGGGGTTCCCGGCATTCGTTCGGAGGGATCCCGGCATCTGTTCGGGAGGGTTCCGGCATTCGTTCGGGGCCATCCCGGCATTCGTTCGGGGCCATCCCGGCATCCATTCGGGGGCATCCCTGAGCAGGGTCGCCATCGGCGGACAGAATCCGGCAAAGGCGGACGAAAGCGGTCCGCAACCCCTTGATTCAGCAGAAGCAGACCAATCATCGAAGAGTCATCGATGATTCCGGCGACCGCGGTCAGAAGGTGCGGCTTCACTTTTTCTGAACCGCTGCGTCGGAACGGCCCCATATGACCGGCGGCGACGCGATGCACTCCGCCGGTCCGCCCTTCGCTTGACCCGCCGTACCGCACGGCGGCCATCGTGGAGGAGCAACATGACGACCGCCCATTCGCTCGAGGCCCTCGCCCGGCTCATCACCCGCAGCGCCGCCCTGGGGCGCGCGATCCATCCGCTGCTCGACGGCCTGGCGCCCTCCGAGGCGCTCCGGTCCCGGATCATGGAACTGGCGGGCCTCTGCGACCGGGTGCAGGACCGGACCGTCGACGACGAGGGTGACGACCCCGACGATCGCTACGAAGCGGCCTTCGACGCCGCCCTGCGCCGGCAGGCCGAACAGCGCGCCGTCGAGGCCCAGGTTCTCGACCTTCTTCAGGCGATGACCGAGGATGCCGTCGTCAGTGGCCGCCTCGTTGCCCCCCACCAGCACCTCGAGATCACCATCACGGTGCATGACCGCCCGCGCAAGGCACGGGTGGCGGTCCTTCGCTGACGCCGGACATCCCCGTCGTCACGTGACCGCAGGACGCCGAAGAAATCGGCGTCCTGCGCCCGCCTCCTCCGTCCACGGCCCCATATGGCCGGCGCAACGAAGGAGGAGGATGCGATGTCGCTTGATCAGCCCTGGTACAGCCTCAACGAGGCCGCCGACCGCTACGGCGTGACGCGGCGGACGGTGGAACGCTGGGCGGAGGACGGACGCATTGTCGTCACCACGCTGGCCGGCACCACCCGCCGCATCAGCGCCGCGTCGCTTCTGGCGTTCGAGCAGGCGAACCGGACGGTGACGCTGCCGTCCCCGCTCGCGCCCGACGATGCGGACACCTCCGGGAGCACTGGCGGAGACGCGAAAGGAAAGCCCGTCCGCCCCCGGACCACGCCGCGCCGGCCGCGCTGACGCGCCGTCGCGGATTGTCGTCGATTGTCGCTGATTTTCCAATCACTTGGGCCTGCTCGGGACAAGGGGCGAAACACAATGGAATTTTTCCCTTCTCCCACCGCGCGCAAAACCTTCGACATGCTCACTACGACCCCATTAAACGATGCGCAGCCTCATTGTCCGTTGGGCGGCCAAAGGCGCCTGGGGGAGACATCCTCCATGCCTTGGTCTCAGCCAGCGGCCCACCGAATCAACTGATGATCGACTCCACGGCGCTATGTGCGCCATCGCTCGGCGGCTGACGGGACATGACCTGAAGGGCATCCTGCTCAGCCCAGGCCTGTTCTATGAGACCCTGCGCTCCCAGGGGGAGGAGGTCGGCGCTGTCGCATCGCTGATGAAGCGCAGTGGCCGCGCAACCGTGGCCGCAACTCCGGCCTGGTCGGACAGCCGTCGGGAAAGCACCGCGAGCGCTAGATTGGCGGGCAGGCATTGGGCGAATTTCAGGTCGTGCAGGAGGTTCGTCTCGACCGCAGCCTCGAACCCCACGATGTTGACGGTGGACAGCGCGTTACGGACGATCGGTGCATCGGCAGCATCGGTTTGAAGCGAGAGGTCGTCGTGGCCACGGAGAACCATACCGGCGGCGTTGAGCGCCTGTGACAGCATGGCGTTGGCCCGCCCTCCGGCGAACGTCCACCACCGCATCCGTCCGTTGCTGCCGGTCACCAATGGCAGGGAGACGCCGTCGCAGAACGCGTATCCCTCGCGCAGCGACTCCAGACAAGAATCGCCCCGCTTGGACAGCTTGGCCGGAATCGCGTCGCCCACCGCGACCCGCTCCATGGCCTGACAGAGGGCGAAATCCAGGCTGCGGGCGCCGCCCATCCAGCGCGATCGCCCAGCCTCGCCCGACGGCTCAAC
Organism: Azospirillum cavernae; assembly: GCF_003590795.1. Lineage (GTDB taxonomy): Bacteria > Pseudomonadota > Alphaproteobacteria > Azospirillales > Azospirillaceae > Azospirillum > Azospirillum cavernae. The sequence continues at coordinate 2,082,644 of NZ_QYUL01000001.1, read as the reverse complement.
CGACACGACGCGGCGCGTCCAGTCCACCGCAACGACGCGCCAGCTTCGCCCGGCCAGCAGCAGCGTGGCTGCTTCGCCCTCGCCCCGCTGCAGGCTGGTGGGATCGACCTGACCGATCTCCGCGGCACCGAAACGCACGGACAGCAGCAGCGGCGTGGTGAAAGCGGCCATCAGGTCCATGAAGTTCCGTCGGCCGATCTCGCGCTCACCGCGCGGTCCCATGCCAAGGATGCCACCGTCATCCGCGATGATGCCGGTGTCCAACATATGATCGACGACGGAGCGGGCACGCTGATCATCGATGCCGGCGAACACGAGGCCGAGCCAGCCCTGCCAATCTCCTCTCGCCAATCCCCGCTCCTGGAGAATCAGGGCCATCACCTGTTGGGCAAGGAGATGCAACGGGTCCGGCGGCGGCTCCACCGGCTCGACCCAGCCGTCGCCCCACAGGCGGATGACAGCAGCGGCCTGAAGGAACGCGCTTTCGGACGTCGCCAGGAACAGGCAATTGCGCGCGGAACCCGAGCGGCGCCCCGTCCGCCCCATGCGTTGCAGGAACGACGACACGCTCGACGGCGCGTCGATCTGGATGACGCGATCGAGGTCGCCGACGTCGATCCCCAGTTCCAGCGTGCTGGTGGCGACGATGACGCAATCTTCGCCGGTGGCGAAGGCCTCCTCGGAGCGGCGGCGCTCGTCGATGCCGAGCGAGCTGTGCGAGACGAAGGTCCGCACGCCTGCGGTTCGGAGCAGAGCCCCCAGCCGCTCGACCTTGCTGCGGCTGTCGCAGAAGACGAGCCGCTTTTCCCCACGATGGACCCGCGACAGCACGGTCGCCGCGTTCTCCAGGGAGCCGACATGGTCGAGCATCACGTCGCCGCCGGCCGGCGGTCCCGGCTGGCCGACCACGTCGCCGCCCTCGCCGCACGACAACCACGCCAGAAGGTCATCCGGGTTGCCGACGGTGGCCGACAGGCCGATGCGCTGGATCGGGCACCCGGCGATGCGGGAGAGCCGTTCGGCCACCGCCAGAAGGTGCCAACCGCGATCGTCCCCGGCGAAGGCGTGCAACTCGTCCACCACCAGCGTCCGCAGCCCCGCGAACAGCACACGATGGTTCACCCGCCGCGAGATCAGGATCGCTTCCAAGGACTCCGGGGTGGTAAGCAGGAGGTCCGGCGGATGGCGCAGCATGCGGCGACGCTCGCCGGCGGCCACATCGCCGTGCCACAGCCCGACCGTCCGCCCCACCAGCCCGGCGTAGTGGCGCAGCCGCGGTTCCAGGTTGTTGAGCAATGCCCGCAATGGGCACACATAGAGCACCGACAGCCCATTCCACCGCTCGCTCAGCATCCGCGACAGCACGGGAAACGCCGCCGCTTCCGTCTTGCCGCCGGCCGTGGGCGCCAGCAGCAGAGCATGGTGGCCGTTCAGGATGGGATCGATCGCCGCGAGCTGCGTTGGCCGCAGGCTGGCCCAGCCGAGCGAATTGACGATGTGATGCTGAAGGGCCGGGTGCAGGCGGTCGAAGGGCGTCACAATTCCAGCTCGACGTCATCGACCGAAGCCGCCGCCGCGCCGGCCCGTTCGGCCGCGGTCATCTCCGTGGGCGCCACGGTCAGCGCGTAATGCCGACGCGGATCGAAATCGGTGAATTGATCGATGCGGTCCAGCACATCGCCAACCAGCTTCTTCAGGAACAGACGCGGCGCGATGCCGACCCGACCGCCGAGCTGGCCGGTCACCGCCCGCGCCAAGTCCGCGACGTAGGCATCGTCGGCGAGGTGGCGCAGCCGCTCCCCGGAACCGGCACCCTCGGCATAGATGTCGCGCACCTTGATGCCGAGACGGCCCAGCAGGTCGAGGTCGAAGCCGGGCAGGCGAATCTGGACCGCCCGCGGGTTGTCAAAGCGCGCGTCGGTGGCGAAGTCGACGTGGAGGCGCTGGGCGAGGGGCGGCAGCCGCTGCACGCCCTGCGGCCCATCGAAGAAGGCTGGTGTGCCGGTGGTCACCACGAACAGGCCGGGGAAGCGGCCGGCGTCGATTTCATCGATCAACTGGCGCAGCGCGTTCAGCCCCTTCTCGCGCGTGTCGGCACGCATGCGCTGGAGCGTCTCGACTTCATCAAGCACCAGCAGCAGGCCGGCGTAGCCGGAATCGCGCAGGATCGTCAGCAGGCCAGCCAGGAAATTGGTGGCGCCGAAATGGTCGATCTCTCCTTTGATACCGGCCGCCCGCTTCACCGACGCGGCGATGTTGGGCTGCCCGCCGAGCCACCCGAGCAGCCCGTCCGCGAGCGCTTGGTCCTCCTGCACCAGGGCGCGGCGGTAGGCCCGCAGCACGGCCGAGAAAGCCGGAGCCTGCCGGGTTACCGCCGTCAACCGCTGCTCCAGCAACGCATCGGTGCGCGCCACCAGCGCCTCGGCGTCGGCCGGGTCGATGCCGCCCTCGGCCAGCACATCCTCCTCAAGCGTGTAGAACCAGCCATCGACGACGTTGCGCAACGCGCCCTCGCTGGCCTCCTGGGTGGCCAGACGCTCGGTCAGACGGCGGTACACCGTCTCCATCCGGTGCAGCGGCGTCTCGGTTTCCGAGATCTGCACCTCGCTGGTGGCGAAGCCGCGGCTGCGCGCCCGTTCCTGGAGCCAGCGCCCGAAGAAGGTCTTGCCGCTGCCGTACTCGCCCCGCACCGCCTTGAAGCCGCCGCGGCCGGACACCACCCCGCTCAACTCCTCGTCGATCGCCGGTGCGAAGCGCTCAATGCCGACCGCCAGAACGTCGAGGCCGGAGCGGGGCACGGTGCCCCGTCGCAGCGCGTCGATGATTTCCGATCGCCGGTGCGGACTCAGCATCGCGTCCCCCCTTACCCTTTCAGCTCGAACTGGGTGTCGAGCCGGGCGCGGTTCAAGACCACGGTCCCCGATGCCTCTTCGATCTCCAGCACCTGCACCTGATCGACATTGAGCACGCGGCGTGCCGCCATGATCACCGACCCGAGACGGACCTGGGCGATGCCCATGCGTTGGGCCAGCGCCGTGCGGCTCAACTTGCCACCGCGCTGCGCCAACGCGTCCAGGATAGCACGGACGTCCTCGTCCTTGGCCGCGCCGCGCCCGGCGAGTTGCTTCTGCGCGGCATAGACCGGCGATGCCAGCAGTCGCCCGATCCAGTCGGAATCCATGGCTGTGGGGGGGCCTGTACCGGAGCGTCGAACAGCGAGGGTTGTGCGCTGGACGGCTTGCGCGCCGCCGTTGCCGATGGTGCCGGACGCGGTTGGGGAGCGGCAACCATCGCAGCCGGAGGCAGCGCTTCCCACCAGTCCGGCTGTACCGGCGGCGCCAGCGTCCACGCTGGAGGATCGTCACCGGACGACCACAACACGTCCAGCGGAACCAGCACCTCCTGGGGGGTGGCGCCGCCGTGATAGCCATTCTTGCGACCGGCGTAGCGGATAGACTCGCTCCACGGCAGCACGGCGATGGCGTCACCATCGGGGGTGAGAACGCGTCCCTTGGCGAAGGTCAGCTCACCGGGGCCGGCGTTTCCATCGGCCGGACGCCAGCGGTGAGTCTCGTTCTTCCCGATCTGGCGCGTTTCGTCCTCGATCAGGTGGCCGTGGTCGGCCGTCAGCACCACGATCCGCCCGGCGTTGCGTGCCTCGTGGAGAATCGGGCGCAAGAGGTGAAGATCGTCGAGGCTCCAGCGCTGGCGGATCTGCTCCGGACCGTCGAGGTGGTCGTCGATGGCGTTGTGGACGATGGCGACGACACGCCGCGTCGGCGTCCCCACCGCCTCGCGGACGGCCGCTGCCAGGGCGCCACCCTCGCTGAGTTCGCCCTTGTGGTAGAGCACCGGCGGATGCCCGACCTTGCTCACCGCGCGCAGGGCCGGATGCTCGGCAAAGCCGGTCTTCTCCGTCGATTGCCCCCCTCGCAGCGGCCGCCCGCACAGCAGGCTGGCGCGGGACACCACGGTCATGGTGGGCAGCATGGCGACGCCCGAGGCTGGCCCGGCCTCGACCGAAGGCCACAGTTCCCGCCAACCCGAAGCGTCGAGGTCCGGCAGCAGCTCGCGGTACACGGCGTGGCTCAGCCCGTCCATCACCAGGAGGAGCACAGGCGCCGAGGCGGCCAGCGGTGCCACCACCTCTTCCAGGATCCGTTCCACCGGCACCAGCGGCCACGCCGCCGCCGGAGCGGCGTTCCAACCGCGGAGCAGCGAGGCGAAGCGTTCGTTCTGCACGTCCCGGCGCTCCCGCACAGCGGCGGCAAGCCTTGCGTAGGCGGACGACAGCGCGGCCATGTCGTCGCCACCCACCAGAGACAGGCGGGCCCGATCGACGAAGGCACCGTCGCGGGCGTAAGCGGCTACGGCGGCGGCGAAGGATTCGGGCTCTCCCTGTGGCCCCCCCGGTGGCATCGAGAGCCAGCGCACGAGACGCAGCGCCATCGCCACCCGCTCGGCCCGGCCCTTCTGAACCGAAGCCTGATCGTGGGCGGCGACCCGCTCCGCCGCGGCCTCGAGGGCGCGCAGGTCGGCCGGCGGCTTGGCCCCCAGCACCGCCGCCAGCGCCTCGGCGAAGCTGGCGAGGCGGGCCTCGAAGCCGGCCAGCAGCACCGTGCTGGAGGCGGCGAAGGCAGCCGCGTGGATCTGGCCCAGCAGGGTATCGGCCCGCTCCAGCAGCCGGCGTCGGGTTGATTCGTCGAGCGCACGCAGGGCGCGGGCGGCGGCGGCGGCCCAGGCCCGGCCATGCTCGGCGGGGATGCGCCGGCCGCCGACGAAGGGTTCCAGCCGGACGGACGCGGCCGTCAGCTCGCTGGTGAGCCAGCCGGTGCCGAAGACGACGTCGGCGACCAATCCCAGCGGCAGGGCGTCGGCTCCGAGGCCGCTCTCAAGGCAGGCGGTGACCAACCCGCCGGCGGGGCCGGCGACGTCCGACAGCCAAGCAGCGACACCGCCCCGCGCCACCGAAGACAAGGCGGCGAAGCGGGCAAGCGCGCCCTCGCCGATGCACCAGCGCAGCAGGGTTTCGGCGTCGGGCCGGGCGACCGTCAGGCCGAGGGCGCGGTCGAGGAGATTCGCCCAGGCGGTGTCGGCGTCGAGCAGCCCGCCGGGAACCGGCGGATAGGGGCCGCGGTGCGCATGCTCCAGCAGCAGTTCGGCCAGCCACGGCTTGCCGGCGATCCGGGGATCGACGTTGCGGGCCTGGAAGGCCTCGCGCACCATTTCCCAGGATTCGACCGTCAGCAGCCGCGCCTTGGCCAGGCGGGCGACGACGTCGTCGCCCAGCGCGTCGGGCGATAGGCCGGTCAGCAGCACCAAGCCGGCCTCGCCGTCGCGACCGCAAAGCGCCTCGCGCGCCGCCAGCGGGGATTCGCACCACACCACATCGAAGGCACGGCCGGCGCATTCCAGGCGCTCTGGCCAGGGCTGTCGCGTCGGCGACCGGATGCCCAGCGCGCACGCGCGCGGGTCATGCCGCAGGATCGCCTCGACCTGAGCGCGGATCTGCGCCGTTGTCGGTGCCAGGAGCGTCACGCGCGCTTGCCCTTCCGCACGATCTTCCAGGACAGGCTGATGCGGTCGTCGGGATGGTCGGCCATCGTCCGCTTCAACCCGTCGAGCACCGCCCCAGCTTCGGCGGAGGACAGATTGCGCCGGTCTTCGACGCTGATGATGACGTCGTCAGGCTCGATGGGTGCCGGCTCCACCGGCGGAGGTTCGACCGAAGGCGGCGGCCGCAAATCCGGCGGCACGGAATCCCGCGGCGGGGCCACGTCGGTCAGCAGCGTCAGCGCAGAGCGGTGCAGGTCGGCCAGCGCCGGCCGCAACGGCAGCACATGCTCGTCCGCGGCGAGCGCCTCGCCGACCCGGACGAGAAGAGCCTGCGCGGCGGTGGAGCGGTGATCCGTCAAGCGGCGCAACGTCTCGAACACCTCCCACGAGGAGTCACGCAGGGCGGCGCCGGTGTCCGCCGCCGTCGCCATCGCCCGCGCCATGGCGGTGTCGGAGGTCCGCAGCGCAGCGCCGGCGAAGGACGCGACCACCCGATCCGCCGTCGCACCGGCGACGGCGGCCAGCAGCGCCCGCGCCGCCCTGGCGGTGGTCAGGCGGTTGCTGGACTCCAGCTCGATGCCGAAGGCGGCGAGGCGACGTTCCAGATCGACGGCGAGCGCATCGGCGGCCGGGCGCAGGAGAGCGGCCTTCTCCGTCACCTGCGCGACCAGCCGGGCGGCGTTGCCGGCGTTGCGCACCTCCGGCGGCGTCAAGCCGAACAGCAGGCCGGCGCGGCGCACCGCTTCCTTCCAGTCGCTCTCCGGCGGCAGGGACTGTTCGCGCAGTTCCAGATCGTCGTCGAGGCTCTCCAACGTCGGACGCAGGAGGGCGGAACCCTTGAAGAAGCTGCGGTTGGTCTGCTCGGCGAAGGTCAGGATGACGAGGTTCTGCGCCTCCTTGGGCAGGCCCATGGGCTGCGGTTCGTCGATCCAGCCGCGCAGCGCCCGCACGGTCATCGCACCGCCGTGCTGGGCGTGGCGCTTGGTGAAGTGGGTGCTCCAGTGGTGGCCGAGAATGAAATGGGTTTCGCTCGCGTCCCCCAGCTTCAGCGGAACGGCGATGGCCTTCACGACCTCGCGCACTGGCTTGTCTGTGATGTGGACGCGACCGTCCGGCTCGGCCAGGGCGCGGGTGATTTCACCTTGCACGACGCGCAGGGCGCGCGGGCGCAGCTCGGTGTCGAAGGCCGGATGGGCCGGGTAGAGATAGGCGAAGAGCTGGTCGAGCAGCTTCTCCAGCGCCGCCTTGAAGGTCGCGGCCACCGGCAGCGACGGGCGGAAACCGGCCAGGGAGTGAAGATGGTCGGCGGGGTCGAGCGCCACCGCCACCGCGTCGGATGGTTCCGACGCGATCCCATAGGTCACTTCCAGGCAGGCGCGCAGGCGTTGCTGGAGCACGCTGCGCTGGTTGGCGAGCAGCGCGCGCGCCTGGTCGCGGTCCACCGCCGACAGGTGGCGGGCGTGATCGGCGAAGCGTTCCCCGGTCAGCAGGAAGTTCAGCCGGACCAGGGTGCCCAGGTCGCGCATCGCCTTTTCGCTGAGGAAGGAGGGCAGCCAGACCAGGGTGTCGGAACGCCCGTCGGTGGAGGCTTTGAACTCCTGTAGCCGGGCGATGTCATTCGACGGGTATTGACCCGGCTCGTCGAAGGGAAAGTCGAAGATGATCGACCACGCCCCGTCTTGGTTGCGCAGCTTGGCATCGGTCATCTCGCGTACGTTGTCGTACACGATGTTGACCTGACGACGGGTGCCGCGCCAGTTCAGTATGTATTCCAGGAACAGCCCGTCGCCTTCCGGCGACAGCCCCAGCATCTCGAACAGCATGGCACGGACCAGCCGGCGGCGGTTCCCGGGGTTGTCCTCGCTCGCCACGCTCGCCAGGATGGGATCGGTGTCGACGCCGGTGATCTGGATCGAGACGACCGGGTTGGAATCCTCGGTGATCTTGATCTCGCCGACCTCGCCGGCCCAGGTGCGCAGCTTCGCCAGCACCATGGCGTTCTCGCGGCCCGGAATGGGCGCGCGCACGCTGCCGTGGTTCAGCGCCGCCAGCCGGGGCGCGGTCAGCGCCTTCAGCGCCTCCACCTCCGGCACCAGGGCTGCCAGCAGCAGCGTCTTCAGCAGCCGGGCGTCGTTGCGCAGGGCCAGTTCCTTGGCCGGATCGGCGACCTCTACGACGCGATTGCCGTCGCCGATTGTCGCCCACGCCACGCCATGCTGGCGCTCCAGCAGCGGCAGCAGCTTGGTGCGGTAGAGCTTCTTGGCGTTCTCGAAATGGATGCGCATGGCGTCGGAGAACGGCTCGTCGCCGTCGGCGATCGCGTCAAAGAGGTCGCCGACCGGGATGATCTGCCCCAGCGTCAGCTCCTTGCGTCGATCGACCAGAAGTTGCAGCATCAGCTTCAGCGCGGTGCGCTCGCGCTGGAGCACCGAGGACACGGCGATCAGCGTCTGCACCAGGGCCGGGCTGAAGGGGTAGACCAGCCGGAACATCGCCTGTTCGCCGGTGGATCCCAGCAGCGTGTCCAGCACCTCGCGCCGGACCTTCAGGAACTCCTCGAAGGCGGCCCCCAGCGTCACCTCGGCCGAGGGCGACACCGGGCGCAGCACCCGGCGCTGGGCGATGACCGGCAAATTCCGGTCCTCCAGCGTGATGCGGTGGAAGCGGGCCTCCCAGTGCTTCAGCACGTCGGCGAACTGGAGTTGCAGGGCGCCGGCGAGATTCTGGCCGACCAGCTCGCGCAGGTCGCGCTGGCGGGCGATGAAGCTGACCAGCGGAATCGGCCGGGCGTGCAGCGCCTCGACCAGCTTGGACAGCTTGGACCCCTCGCGCGACACGAAATCCACGTTGGCGGCCTGGGTGGCCAGCCACAGGATCAGCTCGTCGAGGAACAGGATGACCGCGTCATAGCCCAGCGCCTGGGCGTGGCGGCTCATGATCGCCAACCCTTCGTCCAGCGGAACGAAGGACTGGCCCTTGCCGGACGACACGCGGGCGTAGGAGCCGAAATAGGAATGCACCAGATCGGCGATCAGCCGCGCCCGTTCGTCGCTGGTCGGCGGCTCCAGCATCGCGGCGTCGAAACTGGCGGCGTTCCAGGCGTTGTCGCCGTCCATCTCGCCCCAGCCGCTGTCGGCGGGAACCTTGGATTTCAGGCCGCGAAAGAAGACCTCGTCCCCCAATTGGGCGCGCAGCCCCTCGGCGTCGCGGAACAGCGATTCGGACAGGTAGAAGCCCGGCAGCGGCGCTTCGGGGTGCAGCCCGCGCACATGGTCGGCGTACTGGCCCAGAACCCCCGATTCCAGATCATGCGCCCCGGTCATGTGGTAGGGCACCATCAGGAAGCGCCGCCCCTGGATCCAGGCATTGTGCCGGTCCACCACGTCGGCCAGCTCCGGGATGGAGCGGGCGTCGAGGTTGCCGGCCAGCAGCAGGTTGAGCACCGCCATGAAATGGCTCTTGCCCGACCCGAAGGAGCCGTGCAGGTAGGCCGCCTTGCTGGTCCGTCCGGTGACCGCCCCCTCGATGAAGCCCAGCGCGTCGTCGAAGCAGGTCTTGAGCTGCGGCGTCACGATATAGTCGCGCACCGTCGCCTTGGCATGCTCCAGCCCGTCGGCCAGCTTCAGCACGAAGTCGCCCTGGTGCACCCGCTCCGGGATGTGGATCAGGTCCTTGATCAGGGTCGGGGTCGGGGTCGTCATGCGTGGTCCGCTCTGGTCCTGGTGAGGGGGCACCCTAAGGGGGGCGCCCCGGCGCTGTCACGTCCTGCGGCCGTCGTCAGGACGCCCGTCGGCCCCGGCGGGCGCCGGGCTTGGCGGGGGGAGTCCAGGCGCGCAACTCGTCGGCGGTCAGGCCCAGGGCGCGGGCCTCGTCCTCCACGAAACTGCGGTAGTAATCCCCCAGCCCGACGCCGAAATCGGGGTTGTACTCGTTGTGCCATTGCACGAGCCAGGGCACAAGCTCCCGCACGCCAGCCAGCAGGGGTATCAGCCGCTCCGTCCCCCACCCCTCGTTCTCTTTCATGTCGTAGTAGTGGGAGGCGAGCGCGGTGGCCTGTTGCAGATGGTCGTAGCCGGCCCAGGCGACGACGAGGCTGCCGTCGGAATCGCGCTCGGCGCCGGGGTAGCTGACGAAGCGTTCCTTGGGCATGTCCAGCCCGCCGCGCAGGCGCCAGAAATCGTTGGCGCGGAAGTCGGTGCGCTTGTATTTCGGCGGGACCGGGATTTCGGGTTTCAGCGCCTTGGCGTCCTCGGCGGACAGGCGGTCGGGGTGGCCGTCGGGCAGTGCGGTGCGGGCGTCGAGGACGTCCTCGCGGCGCTGGAGATCCCAGGTCGCCTCCCAGTCGCGGCGCTTGCGCAGGCCCTCGTCGGTGTAGCGCAGCACCGGCAGGAAGGGGACGGATTCCGCCGCCACCAGATCGGCCACCAGCGCCACCGCGTCGAAGTCGGGCCGGCCACTGTATAGCTCCGCCACCGCCATGAAATCGGCGTCGCCGCGCGCCCGGTCGGCCAGCCGCGACACCGAGGTCAGGGCCGGGTCGCCGGGCCAGTGGCGCGGATCCTCCAGCCGGTCGAGCAGCCACTCCTTCAGCGCCGCCTGTTCCCGCTTGGTCCATCCGGCGTCGAAGCCCTGGTCGTCCCACTGCCAGCGCCGCTTGTATTCCGGCCGCTCGACCAGCTCGATCCAGCGATTCTCCGCGATCAGGGCGATGCGCCGCTCCACCAGCGCGCGGTAGTCCGCCGGCCAGCGGGCGGGGATGTCGGTGACGGGGGTGGAGCCGTGGCGGGCGAACCACGTCGTCTCAAGCTCGCCGTCCGCCATCTTGCGGGCCATGACGATCTCGAAGGCGCGCTCACCCAGATCGACCTCGGGCGGGGCCGGATGCTCGGCCTCCTCGTCCAGCAAGCCGTAGAGCCGGTAGCAGCGGAAATCCAACTCCTCCTGCATGGCGATCATGCGGCGGCGGATCGAGAGGGCGTGCGCCTTCGCCGCGTCGAGGTCGGCGCGGGTGGGGACACCACGGGCGAGAACCGCCTTGGGCAGAGTGTCGGTCAGGTCGCGGGCGAGGCCGTCCAGCGCCGTGGCGAGGTCGGTGGGATAGGGTTCGGCGAGGGGGAAGGATTGGAGCTTGGTGCCGTTATACTGATAAAAATCCTCAAAAGGATCGCTGCGCTGGCGAGCGCCCATTTGATCCACAGTGCTTCCTTTGTTATGGCAAACTTGCTTTAGCCAAAAACAAGCGGTTGAACTGTTCAGCAACCCCAACAAGGCAAAATGATCATTTTCCGTTGCCGTAGCTGGAAGTTTAATCACAGGCGCTGTTTGCTTGAACACACTTCCGCTTTTGTCAAGCAGGAAATGATTGTGAGTAGAAACTTCACCAAATGCAATCAAAAATTTTGATGCAGATCTTCCTGCCGAGAAGAATCTATACTCCCACCACGCCATCCCAGATTCCTCAGGCTTCTTCCCAAACATCAATCTATTTTTTAGATTTGTTCGCAATATCCAAGAACGAATTTTGTACAAGCCCAAGCATGAGAGCGGGATTACATTGCAGCTTGACCCAACACTATAGGGAAATATTATTTTCTCTTCATCAGAAATCTCCCAGTCTCTAACAGAATCACCTGCGCCAAACGTCCGACACGGAGAATCCATCCTCCGCGCAGAGCTTTTCGTCAATATAAAAGCTTCATCTTCTCCAGTGATTGCCATAAATCCAATGGAATCAACGAATACTCCAAGCGCCTTCTCCTTTGACTCAATTACTTCTTTTAGATCAGATTGCCCTCCACCTCCCATGCTCCATGGGTGTTTAGCAAGTCCAGCACGAGGAAGATCCGCGAAGCTCATAAAGATATTCTCGCTTCCCGGCCGGTCGATCCCATTCACGATAGACGACCAGACAAGGCCACGGCTGGGGTCATCCGGCGCGCCCGGTTCACCCTTGATGCCCATGGCGGCACGCACCTCGGTTCCTACCGGCCGTTGATTGCGCCCGAACAGGATGACGGTCGGCGTGCCGTGGCCGGGAATGTACGCTCCAGCGGTGTCGATCACATGGGTCAGATCGACCTGCGGCAGGAACACCTCAATCAGCTTCTTGCCGAATTCCCGTTTCATAAAGGAGTTGGCGGTGATCATGCCAACGAAGCCCGCCGACGCCCCATCGCCACTTGGCAGGGCCAGATCGAAGAAGCGTTCGGTGAAGGGCACGCCGAGCGAATATTTCATGTGGCAGGTGGAAAAGCGCTCCCGATAGGCTTGGTTCAGCGCCTTATCCTTCACCGTAATATACGGCGGGTTCCCCACCACGGCGTGGTACTGCCGCCCCAGGAGGTGGTTCAGCGCCTCGCGGTCCTCCTCGAAGGTGACATGGGCCAAGCCGCCGTCTGGACCGAAGGACATCTGCCAGCCCTCGACCTTCATGAAACGCTTGCCGTGCAGCAGGCTGTCGCCGACCGCCACGGAGATGTGGAAGTCCGGCGCGCCGCGCAGGCTGGCGATGCCGCAGGCGGTCAGCGCCGCCACCAGCAGGCGGAAACGGGCGATGGCGGCGGCGAAGGGGTTGACGTCCACCCCGCTCACCGCGTCCAGCGCCTGTTGCGCGCAGTCGCGCACGTTGCGGCCCGGCTCCTGGCGGGTCCACAGGTCGAACAGGCGGCGGAAGGCGCCCAGCAGGAAGTGGCCGGAACCGCAGGTGGGGTCGATCAGCCGCACCGCGCGAAAGCCGAACTCGCGGATCGCCGGGTCCAGCGTACGGTCGAGGATGAACTCCTCGACGAAGTCCGGCGTCTGGAGCAGGGCGAAGCGCTTGCGCGCCGCCTCCGACAGATCCTGATAGAGATCGCCGAGGAAGCGGGTGCCGAACGCCGGGTCGGTGAAGTCGTGCAGCAGGGCGCCGCTGTCGGGGTCGCGCTTCTGCCAGAAGCCGCGCAGCGCGATGGCGCCGTCGCCCGACACCGGCAGCCGCCACAGCGGGTTGTGCCGCCGGTCGAACAGCGCGCCCAGGCCGGGCAGTTCCGCCGCCTCGGCGAAGGCGTCCAGCAGGAAGTCGCGCTCCTCCCCCGTCGGGTTGGCGCGGATCCAGGAGTCGTGACGGTCGCGCGCCAGCTCCAGCCGCTCCCCCGGACCCGACAGCCAGGGACGCTCGACCAGCCCATTGTCCTCGACGAAGCGCAGGAAGACGCAAGCCAGCACCCAATGCACGGCGGCCTGCGTCACCTCCTCGTCCAGCCACGAGGCGAAGGTCTGCGCCGTCCGCCTGGCGTCGCGCGCCGCCTGCCAGTCCGCCCGCAAGCCGTCCTCCAGGGGCGACCCCTCCACCCGCTCGCGGATGTCGGTTTCCAGCGTGCGCAGCAGGCGCTTCAGGTCGGTCAGCAGGGCTTTGGCGTCGATCATGGCAACCCGGTGCGGAAGTGGCGAGGCCGAAGGGAGTAGCACACGCACAGGAGGTCGGGGGAGTCCGATGAGGGTCTGGTCAGTTTGCGGCTGAGGGCAGGACGATCAGCGGCGCCATCAACGGATGGCGCTCCACCCGGTCCTCGATGTCCGCGACCGGAACCGGGGCGGCCGGCCAGGACGGCGACGGCTTTCGACGCGCCGGGTCGGGAGCGCCCAGCCGGAACAGCAGGTGACGCTGAATCAGGGCATATTCTTCGCCGAAGAAGCTGAGGGGCAGAGACGCCCTCGACAGAAGCCGGTCGATCACGTCGCGATCCTGCGGCACCAGCGAGGGAAGGCGGCGCCACGCCTCGAGCTGTCGCGTCTTGAAGCCAGCGCTTCCCCCGGTGGCGAGAAAGACGGCCAGCAAGGAGTCGTTGTGCATGTGGCCACGGGTCAGGCTGCTGGCGATGCGGCGGTTCAATTCGGGATGGTCGGAGGGCAGCCGGTCGGCCACCAACCCCAGCGGGCCGAGCACCGCCTCGCGCAGGCTGCTCGACCCATGGTCGATGTTGGACAGGACAACGGTCAGGTAACGCTCCTCCCCGGAGAGCGCGAACAGCGCGGCGTCGAGGTACAGGGTGCGGAACCAGCCGTGGGTGCGATGGTCGGGGTAGCGGTGCAGCCGTCCGGTCGTGGCGGCGATGACCATGCCGGTGTCCGTGGGGATCGCTTCCGGGATGAAGCGCGCGATCCAGGCGATCGCTCCGGCCCGCATCTCCTGATGGCGTGGGACGGGCTGAAGGTCGAAGTCGCTCTCGAAGGCGTGCAGATCCTCGACCACGATGGCGTTGAGCTGCCCGGTGTCCAGCATCATGGCCGACTCACCCCGCCGCCCGCGCGCCGGCCCGGTGCCGGTTGGCGATCCAGGAGGGGGGGATGCGCGCCCACTGGCCGGTGCCGATGACGGGAACGGCCTTGCCGGCGATGGTGGGCAGCCCCTCGTCGGGCTGGGGCAGCAGCAGCCAGAGGCCGGGCGGCCCCCCCGCCGTGCCGGACAGGTCGCGCAGGGCGGCGACGCGGTCCATCAGCTCGTACCGGGCGAACAGCCCGCAATCCACCAGCAATTGCGGCTTGTCGGACGCGCGCAGAGCCTGCTCGACCGACGGCAGGGCGAAGCCGATCAGGCGGCGCAGGTTGGCCGCGTCGCGGCTGTCCCGCTCCGCCGAATCGGCGCGCAGCACCAGCGACCAATCCACCTTGCGCCCGGCGGCCTCGCGCCGCATGGCGTCGAGCAACAGGCGGTCGATGCTGACCCGGCGCAGGGGGAAGCGGTCGAGCAGCGCCTGTTCGGCGTCCAAGTAGCGGCGCGGATCGACCGTCAGCGCCAGGAAGCCGCCGCTGCGCAGCGCGTAGGCCATCCTTTCCTCCAGATGGCGGGCGGCCTCCACCTCCGGCGTCTGGTCCACCGGCGGCCCGTCGGTCAGCGACCGATGAAGCGAGGTGAGGCCCGACGACCTCCCGAAGCCGGCGTGATCGGCGTAGTAGCCCGGCCCGTCCTCGCCATCCTCACGCCAGACGCGGCTGGTTCCGGCCTGCTCCAGCAGAGTGTCGAGCGTCGGGCGGGCGGGCAGCGGGGTGGCCTCGGCGTAGCGGCCCTCGACGCGTTCGCGCACCTGCGCCTCGGTCAGCGCGCGCGGGCCGAGCAGGGAACCGGCCGCCAGACGCAACGTGCGCTCGGCCGGCATGCCGCGCGGGTAGATCTCGCCCTTGCTCGACAGGGCGGCGGTGCGCGCGGCCGCCACCGCCAGCGCGCGGACCCGGACCGGCGCCGGGCGGGGGGGTGCGTCCTCCTCCTCCAGGACTGGCCAGCCCAACGCGTCCAGCTCCTCGAACACCCGCTGCGGCGGGGCCAGCGTGTCCAGCGCCGCCAGCGCGTCGGCGGCGCGGGCAAGGGTCCGGGCGTGCTCCGCCAGATCCTCGCGCTCCGCGATCAGGGGGGCGGCCTCACCCTCGAACATCCGAAAACGGGGGCTGGCCAGATCGAGTTCCGTCTCGGTGGCGGCGCGCAGGACCGCCCCGGCGAAGCGGCGGCGGCCATCGTCGTCCAGCAGAGAACCGCGCATCGCCAGGATTTGCGGCACCAGTTCGGACACGGTCATCACGCCGCCGCTGGCCCGCAACAGGGTGCGCACGTCATTCCGCACGTCCGTCAGCGCCGGTTGCTTGAGCCATCGCTCCCGCGCCTTGGCCAGCGCCGTGGCGACGGCCGAGCGGGAGACCCCGCAATGGCTGGCGACGACGCCGGCGGTGGGCCACGCCAACGGCGTGCCGGTGTCCTCAAGCCCGAGGAAGACGGCGAGCGCGCGATCCTCCACCGTCTCCTCGCCCAGCGGGCGGCGCGGAACCAGCAGGTCGGCCAGACGGTCGATGCTGGCGCGGCCGGTGTCCTCGGTGCCGGAATCGGTGGGGGATGGGGCGCCCGGCACCAGATCGGGGCGAAGCTGGGCCAGCCGCTTGGCCTTCAGCCGGATCTCCTTGCGGATGCGGTCACCGACGCCGGTCAGGTAGCGGATCGTGCCGCGCCGCACGGCCAGCAGGTCGCGGACCGTGAGGACCCCCATGCGGTCGAGCACGTCCTGGGCCTCGACGCCATAGCCCAGCTCGGCGATCGGAGCGGTGGCAGCCAGACGGCGGGCAACGGCGTCGAAGCTGCCGCCCTCGCCCTGGTTCGCAACCGCCTCATCGAACACCCGGCGCCACGCCCGCAGCATGTCCTCGGCGTTGTCGAAGCGTTCCCGCGGGTCGCGCCGCAGGGCCTTGTCGAAAAAGGCCAGCAGCCCTTCGCGCAGGTTCGGGTCGAAGCGACCGGATTCGATGGTGGCTTCGTCGTCGAGCAGGGCCGGATCGCTCTGCCCATCGCCCCAGACGGGCAGGACGCCGGTCATCATCTCGTGCAGAGTCACCGCCGCCGCGAAACGCTCGGCGCTGAGATCCCAGCGCGGCGGGCGGCGCAGGGGCAGGAAGGGGTCCAGGTAGGGGCGGGTTCCCGCCTGGATGTTGTCCGGCGACGTGCGGGCCAGGGAAAAGTCGAACAGCACCAGACGGCGGCGCTCCCGCCCCTCGGTGATGCCGATGTTGTCGGGCTTTATGTCGCGGTGGGCAACGCCCTTCTGCTCGAGATAATCGACGGCGTTCAGCAGCTCCTCGCCGAAACGGCGCTTGAGGTCCAGCGACAGGCCGTCGGGGCTGCGCAGAACCTGTGCCAGGGTCTGGGCGCCAGCGCTCTCCATCAGGATGGCCGCACGACCGGAAACGGTCAGGCTGTGCCGAGCCGAGACGATGTTGGTATGGCGAAGCCTGGCGAGCGCCGCCGCCTCGGCCTCCAGGCGATCACTGTGGGCCGGGTCCAGCGCCACCTTCAGCACCAGTTCCTCCGCCTCCTCGCCGTCGCTCCGCACCAGCAGGGCGTCGGCCGAGGCTCCCCGACCGAGCCGCCGGACCACGGTGAAGCCGCCCTCGAGCCGGTCGCCCGGTTTCGCCACCGCCGGATCGACGGTGGCTTCCGGAGCGCCCCGTTGCAGGTCGCGCTCGACCTCAGCCAAGCGCTCGAGGAACTCGTCCATCGAGGCGATGCGGGCCGGCACCTCCGGGTGGGTGCCGGTGCGGATCAGATCGACGAGGCTCTGCATCGCGCCGTCCACCACATCGGACACGCGCAGGCCGCCGCCGGCGCGCAGCCGTGCCGCCAATTCGAGCGGCGTGGCCGCCGGCGGTTGCCCGGTGAACAGATGGTAGGCGATCGCCGCCAGCGAGAAGACATCGTGATGCGGGCCAGACTGGGGACCGCCGCTCAACGCTTCCGGGGCAATGTAGACCTTGGCCGGATCCTCGACGTAGCTGCCGAGATGGATGGTGGCGGACACAACATGAGCCGTGCCGGTGGTGGTGGCCTCGCGCGCCGCCGTCTGCCAGTTCATGACCTGCAGACGCGGGAGGGGCTGGTCGACATCGCGCACGAGGACGCTTTGAGGCGCCAAGGCACGGTGGTAGAGCCGCTTGCCGTGGGCGTATTTCAGCGTCTCGGCCAGTTGGCGGAGGATGTGCAGCCTGAGGTCCGCCCCCATCCGCTCCAGATGCTCGCGCATCAGGAAATCGAGCCGGATCGACTTGGGATCGTGGTCGAAGATCAGCGCCGGGCCACGGTCGGTGTCCTTGTACTCCCGCACCCGAAGCACGCCCGGATGGTCGATGCCTTCCAGCACCTGGAACTCCCGCGCCGCCAGCCGGCCGAGCGACCGGCGTTCCTCGGTGCCAGCCGCTGCCGCGTACGGGTAGACGCGGATGCGCCGGGGAACGCCCAGCGACACGTGACGCCCCTCCCAATCCTGCCAGCCGTCGCCTTCGGCGAGAACGCGCGTCAGCTCGTAGTCGGCGATGCGGCGGTCGCGCAGGGCCGGCCGGATGCCGGCCTCCGAGATCGCGCGGCAAACCATGCGCGCCTGCTCGGCGGTCACCGGCGGACGGGGTGGGGCCGCCGGCATGCCGGCGGTCAGCGTGTTGACGATGCCGCCACCCCACTTCGACGGACGGCGCCCGAAGGTGGACAGCGCCGTGGCCGGATCGACCCGCCACACCAGCTCCGGGGCGGACAGAAAGAGCACCGCCGTCACGTAGGGCAGGCGCGATTTGGCCCGGGTGACCGCGTTCTGACGCTTGAGCAATCCGGAGAGGCGCTTGGCCTTGCGGTTGGCGAGGATCAGCGGGTTGTCGTCGGTGCGGCGGCGGCCGTCGGTGTTCCAGGTCCAGCTGTGCGGATCGCCGTCGAGTTGGCCGGGGCGGCTCTTGATCTCCACCAGGAACAGGCCGTGGGGCGACAGAATGAGCGCATCGACCTCGTTGACCTTGCCGTCATCGTCGATGAACTCGACGTTCGACCAAGCGTACCAGGGGTCCTGGTCAGGCAGCCGATCGCGCAGAAACTCCAGAGCCTCGCGCTCCCAGGGGAACGGAGACTCCGTGATCGTCAACCAGCGCTGCGCACCCATTACCATGAAGTACCTCTCCCGATAGCACGCGCAGGATGCGACAGGCGCGGCGCTTGGTCCAGTGGCCAGTTTTGGGGAAGCGAGAAACCACAGCGCTGGCCAACTAGTGGTGTGCGCCAGACGGGCCATTACGTATGTAGCTTGGCACAGTCCGTACAGCGCCTGGTGCTTGCTGACGCATAAACGATATGATCCGTCCGGTTCGACCCACTTGCGGTCGGCTTGCCATCCTGCCCACCCTTACAGGGACTCCGAGGCCCCATGATTGAGCTTCTTAACGACCAGCACCAAAGCGACCACGCGTTCCGGCGCTGGGTGAATGCTCTTCTCAAGGAAAGCACAAAAGCCGAGAGCGGATGGGTCATAGAAGGGACCGGCGTTGTTTTCTCAAATTATGGCCACGGGGAACCTGACACCATTGAAGATCAAGTCATGCTCGGGGTCGATGCCAGTCTCAACAACGGCGTAGTCAAGCTTGTAAAGCCCGATACCGCCAAGCAGGATAAAGGAAAACTCACGGTGATTGGCCGTGATGACGCAGGACGCTACGTCCTGCTTCGCGAAGGTTGGCTTAAGCCCAATTCGCTCTCAGAAGAGGTGCGCGAAGAATTCCAAGCGTTGAGCGGCCTGACGCCGGTGCCGGTATTAGCTGGGGGTAAGGTATCCAAGCGGCAATGGTATGTGGTTGCTTACATCGACGCTGACTCGGCAACGCTTGTCAAGCAGACTGTTGCCTTTGCAGTTGGATGCACCCAGGCTCGTACCAAGGCTGGCGGTGGGCAGAACAAGAAGCCGAGTGATGACGAGCCATATAGCCTTGGTCTCGATGAGAAAGGTCTGATCAAGAAGGTCACGACGAAGGGTGTAACCAAAGAGGTCGAGGCGTTGCAGGGTTATGTTTGGGAGGCGTTGAAGAAGATACTTGGGCCGGCGCTAATCAAACCAGGGAAATCCGGATACGAGGCTGATGCCGTGCTCCTCGACGCAAAACTCCTAATTGAAATAAAGACGGGCGTGGCCGCACACAACATATATGAAGCTGTTGGTCAGCTCATGCTTTATCCTTCTTTGATAACCCTGCCAAATGATCTTCGAAAGATCATTCTCGTGCCTGCCAAGCCAGACCTCCGACCGTCAATGGCGGCTGCTCTGGCGAAAGCACAGATTGAAGTGCATCGCTATTTAGTCGGTCGCGAGGGAAAGGCGCCGAAAATTGCTTTTACGGAGGCCTTTATTAAGCGGTGCGGCGGGTGATTCCATCAATCGCCCACCACTGGTGGCTTACATCAGACGCGCCGTTACGCGTGCAGATTGGTGGTAACGGAAGAATGCCTCGTGTTTGCCGGCGTACAAACGACACGATCCGTCTGGTTCAGTTCACTAGAGGGCGTTACTGCCCTTGGGCAATCATGGCATCGAACGCGGCGATGACCCGGATGTGCTCGCCGTCGAGATTCCCCACCGCAGGACCGAGCACGCGGGTGGGAATGGTCGCCATCTGAAGCGGGTTCAGGATGACCGTCGTGCCGTCGATCGTGAAGTCCGGGTTCAGGGTCGGGTCGCGATACGCAATCTCGCTCGCCAGGACCAGCGGCGCGACGACGCGATCGGCACGGTCCTTCCAGCGGTCGCCCTGCACGACCAGTACGAACGGGATCGCGGCCCTGGTGCGGCCCGGGTTGCGGTGGACGTCAAACTGCGGCATCAGCGGGTCTCGTCGTCCGGCATGAAGTCCCGGTTCCACTCGTCGGCGAAGCGGCCATGCCGCTCGTCGAAGGCGTTCCACGCTGCGGCGACCTTCCGGCGGTGCTCCTGATCGTCCTCACGTTTCCGCCGTTCCGTCTGCGCCCAGGTGGCGAGAAGCGTCTCGATGGTCCCGGAGAGGTTGTCGGTGTAGGCCTGGGCGACGCGAACGAGGTCTTCGTTGAGCGTGACGTTGACACGCCTCTTCGAAGCCCCGACATCGTAGCCCGCCGCAGTCCGCTGGATGTGACTCATGTCGTCCTCCGCCGTGTCGTGTGTATGGTAATGCGCATTGGTGAAGCAGGGAAGAAGGCTTCTCCTCGAGGAGCGATGGAATGCCGCCAAGCGCCGGGCAGTACGTCTCGATAGGGGGGTGTTTCCAGGCTCGGAAGCTTCAACGTCCTTCAACGAGCTTCAACGAAACCCCCGTCAGTTCATGTTAGGTTCCGTCACGTCCCGTCATATGAAATCGAGAAATTTCAACGTATTAGCCTGGAAACCCTTACCATGGCATTGTAGAGGTCATCGGTTCGATCCTGATTGGCTCCACCAAAATTCCGCAAGAATATCAAGGGACTAGTTGACAAATCAGCTAGGCCCTTTTGGTTTGCCTACAGTCCGGCTGCCCCAAAGCGTAGAGCGTCTTGATTTTATTAAATAAAATCAATGGATTGGTGACGACGCCAAGACGACGCCGTTTTGCATTTCACTTTGCATATTCCCGGTGCGGGACCGTCCAACATACAACGTCCCGGCATCTGAACCATCCGTCATTGAAATATTTACGCCCACAAGCGCGCTCCCGTAAAATGCAGTGGATGCATACATTGATTTCATTGGAGCGCCATGAAGACTCGTCAAAGACCATCGGGAAGCGATGTTCCCTCCTACACCAACATCGACCGCAGCTTTCCTGACATCTCCATCGGAATTCGCAGCTCGCAGAAGAAACCAACGTGCTATCTTCTGAAGGTCGGGGATCATCATCCTCAGAGATCCTTGCGCACCACGGACAAGATGGAGGCGCTCAAACGCGCGCTCGACGCCCTGTCGGCCTACAAGGAGGACCCGACCGGCGATTGGTTGGGCAATCAGGGTGTGCGCAAGAACAACATGAGTTTCAAGGACGTGGCCGAGGAGTGGCTGGCCCGTCAGGAGGTCGGCCAGGACTACAAGCGTGACGTCATCGATAAGTTCCTCGTCCCCTACTTCCAGGACGAGCGCGCCGTGACCAGCATGGCGATGATCGCCGACCTGATGATCGCCGACTACCGGCTGTGGCGTCGCTCCTACTGGCTGGTGCTGGCCGAGCGTTTGAGGGGCATGTCGCCCGGAGATCAGAAACGGGCATCGCGGATCAGCCTCAAACAGGTGGAAAGCTACGCCGAACCCGACGCCAACACCCTGAACCGCGAATACCCCACCCTGCGGCAAATCCTCATCCACGCGCACAAGCGCGGCTATATGGGAAAGGCTCCCGCCCCGCCCGAGGTTTGAGCTGGTCCCCATCTGGCGGACAGTTTTTCAGTGGCGCTAAGCTTGGTTCATGTCTGTCTCACGCCGCCACACGGGTTCTGGCTGGGAGGCCCTGGTGGACCTCGGCGGGGGTTCTGCCGCCGAACGCCGAGTGCGGTCGGTCGGTGTTGTAATAGTCGATCCAGCGGCCGATCCCGGCCCTGGCCTCGCTGCCGGTCTCGAAGGCGTTGAGGTAGACGCACTCGTATTTGATTGATCGCCAGAGCCGTTCGATGACTTCGGAGGGACCGTCGCGCCAGTGGCGCGGCGTAAGCCCGACGAAGATTGTCCATCCACCGCCCGCGCCCGTCCATCGACACCCGAATGTCGGCCTCGGTCAAGACTGTTGTGAAGCGCGGGCTGGTGAATTGGCTGCCCTGATCGGTGTTGAAGATCTCGGGGCGCCCATGAAGCGCCATGGCTTCCTCCAGCGCCTCGATGCAGAATTCGACGTCCATCGTGTTCGATAGCTGCCAAGCCAACACCCGGCGCGATGCCCAGTCCATGACGGCAACCAAATACAGGAACCCCCGGCGCATCGGAATATAGGTGATATCGGTACACCACACCTGATTGGGGCGGTCGATGACCATGTCACGCAACAGGTAGGGCCAGATCTTGTGCTCGGGATGCGGCGCCGTCGTCTTCGGTTTCTGATAGACGGCTTGCAGCCCCATCCGCCCCATCAAGCGGCGAACCCGCTTGCGATTGACCGCATAACCCAGCCGACGAAGATGGCGCATCATCTGTCGGCTGCCGTACCAGGGTGTTTCCAGGAATTGCTCGTCGATCACCCGCATCCGAGCGAGGTTTTCAGCCGTCTCGCCTGTCCTCGGACCGTAATAGCGGGACCGGCTGATCGACACCAACGCGCATTGCCGCACGATCGACAACCGAGGATGCTCCGGCTCGATCAGTTCCCGCCTCCGTTCGACGCTCATCGACCGGAGGCCTTGCGCAAAAAATCCCGCTCCACGACCAGTTGACCGATCATCGCGTGCAGTTTCTCGACCTCACCCGCGTGCCCGGTTTCCACCGCCTCCGCCTTGCCGGAGAACACGCTCGCCAAGCCGTCCATCGCCTGCTTCTTCCAAGCGTTGATCACCGTCTGGTGCACGCCGTGCTTGGCGACAAGCTGCGAAATCGTCAGTTCACCCCGGATCGCCTCCAGCGCAACCTTCGCCTTGAAATCCGCCGAATACCGCTTCCGTTTCCCTGTCATCGGGTTCGTCCTTCCTCATGGGCGAACCAAGCTTAGCCAACTGTCCGCCAGATGGGGACCAGCTCAGTTCCTGCGATGCGTGGTTCAAAGTCGGCGAGCGCGTTCAGGATGCCGCTTCTGTCGAGCGCCAAGCGCCAAGGCGGGGCGGCGTTCTGGAAACGGCTGGGATTGGCTTAAGCGCCCAATTCCTATGGCCTCCCATTGGACTCCGGCGCATCCGCCAACCCATGTGCATTGTCCCGGCTTGTGTTCTCCATGTCCTGGTCGAGCGGGAAGATGGGGCGGCGGGCGCGGCGGAAGGGGAGTTTGGTCAGGTCGGGCGTGCAGAGCGCGCCGCTGTCCGCGACGATGACCTCGCCCGCGATGGGTTCGAAGGACGCGCGGAAATGCTGCATGGACTTGACCACAACCGACCGGCAGCGCTCCGGCGTGATGCCGAAGGCGTGGAACTGGCCGAGATCAAGCATCTGCGCGGGGTTTGAAATGACGAGCACGTCGATGCCGCCGATGCGGATGACCGCCGAGGGGCCGAAGCTGCCCTTCATGCCCGCCATCATCGGTCCCTCCCCGACATAATCGCCGGTGAAGCGACCGAGGAGCGTCGCCGTGACGTCAAGGGGGCCGCCGCCAAAGCGTGGATCGGTCTTGCCGCCAAGCCGGAGCCGGACCGTCTCGCCCGGTTCATGGCTGGAAAGCTCCGCCACGGCCTCGGGGTCCACCAGCCCGCCAAGGCAGGCGTCCTCAACCTCCGCCGCGATCAGCGCGGCCAGCAGGCGGGTGGAATCGCCATAGGCTCCACCGCCCGGATTGTCCGCGTAATCGGCGATGACGAGCGGACCCTTCGTCGCCTGATAATTCCGCGCCCGCGCGGCGGCCTCGTCCACGGAGAGATAATGGTTCACCACCTCGTTGCGCCGGTTCCAAATGTCGTCGGCGATCTCCTGGATGACGGCGCGGTGCTTGGCGACGTCGCCCTGGCAGGTGACGAGCGCCGTCGGCCCGACCTCCGCGATGTCCGCGTTGCCGAATCCGCCATTGACCGATACGGCGAAGACGTCGGGTTCCTGTTCATAGGCGACGGCCCGGGTGAGCCGCGCCACCATGGGGCCTGTGTCGGTGCGCCCGCCGGTCGCCTCCTCCAGCATGGGGCGATGCTCGCGCAGCGTGATCGGGCGGATTTCGCCCGTCATGGCGCGGGCGAGGATGGACGCCGCCTGGACTCCGCGTTCGCGCATGTCCACATGCGGATAGGTCTTGTAGCCGATGACGATCTGCGCCTGGGCGACCATCGCCTCGGTGACGTTGGCGTGTGGGTCCAGCGTGACGCCGATGGGGATGTCCGGCCCAACGATGGAACGGATGCGCGTGAGCAACTCCCCCTCGCCATCCTCCAGATGTTCGGCGACCATGGCCCCGTGCAACCCCAGGAGGATGCCGTCGATCCGGTCCCGGTTTTCCGCCACGGCGGCGAGGATGACGCCCGCAATATGCTCGTAAGCCTCCACCGTGACCGGACCGGCGGGCGTCGCCCCCGTGCTGATGGGGTGGATCACGGTCCAACCCTGTCGCCGGGCGACGTCAAGAAAACCGCCAAGCGGGGTGTTGGCGTCGCCACGCTCGGCGAAGGCCTCCTTGGCGTCGTAATAATAGCGGTCGCGAAACGCCTTCAGGTTGGTCTTGCGGCAAGAGAAGGTGTTGCTTTCGTGCTGGAACTCGGCTGTGAGCACGGTGAAGGGCATCGCGATCTCTCCGGGAATGGGTCAGTCGAGCGGATGGTGGCAGGCGACCGGATGCCGCTCTGTGGTCAGAAGGACCGGCTTTTCCGCGTAGCAGCGGCTGCTGGCGAGCGAACAGCGGGGGGCGAAGGCGCAGCCCGGCGGACGCTCGAACGCGCTTGGAATCTCTCCGGTCATCGCGGTCACGGTCTTGCGCCGCTCCGGGTCCGGCAGGAAGGCGCTGTCCATCAGCGTGCGCGTGTAGGGATGACGATGCGGCGCGTCGGTGGATGGCAGGATCTCCACCGCCGCCCCCAGATACATGACGACGATCCGGTCGCAGAAGTAGCGCACCAGACCGAGATCATGGGAAATGAAGAGGTAGGTGAGGCCAAGCCGGGTCTTGAGATCGGCCAGCAGCGCGATGATCTGCGCCTGAATCGACACGTCGAGGGAGGCGGTCGGCTCGTCCAGCACGATGAGATCAGGCTCAAGGGCGAGCGCCCGAGCGATGCCGACGCGCTGCTTCTGGCCGCCGGACAGTTGTTGCGGGTAGCGTTCGGCAAGCTGCGGGTCCAGCCCGGCCATCTCCAGAAAACGCGCGGCCTTGTCCTTGGCTTCGGCGCGGGTGTGGCGGACGCCGTGGACCTGGAAGGGTTCCATCACCGCGTCGCGGATGGTGAAGCGCGGGTTGATCGAGGAATAGGGATCCTGGAAGACCATCTGCATGTGCCGCCGCTGGCGACGCAGCGCCGCTGGCGTCAGCCCGGCAAGGTCATTGCCTTCGAAACACACATGGCCAGCGGTTGGTTTCAGCAAATGCAGGGCGAGGCGGGCGAGCGTGGACTTGCCGCAGCCCGATTCCCCGACCACGCCGGTGACTTTGCCGCGCGGCACGTCGAGGGTCAGGGAATCGACGGCGCGCATGGTTCGCTTTCCGCCAAAGAAGCCCTTTTGCGAACTGAAGTCGCGGCTGACCCCGTCAAAGCGCAGGATCGTGTCAGACATGGCCAGCCTCCAGCGGATGATGACAAAAGGCGACGGCCCCGCTCGCGTCCACAATCGACCCCGTCGGCACGTCCGTCCGGCAATCCGGCGCGGCGATGGCGCAGCGCGGATGGTAACGGCAGCCCTTCGGGTAGGCCAAAGCGGCTGGCACCATGCCGGGAATGCCAACCAGGGAGCCGGGCGCCTGCCCCTCCTGCGGGATGCAGCCGATCAACGCCTTCGTGTAGGGGTGGCGCGGTCGCGCGAAGATGTCGCGGACGGGACCCGTTTCCGCGCCCCGTCCGGCGTAGAGCACGCTGACCCGGTGGCAGGCCTGCGCCACCACGCCCATGTCGTGGGTGATGAGGAGGAGGGCGAGGCCGCGCTCCGCCACGAGATCACACAGGATCTGGATGATTTGCGCCTGGATGGTGACGTCGAGCGCGGTGGTCGGCTCGTCGGCGATGATGAGGTCGGGGTCGCCCGCCAACGCCATGGCGATGACGATGCGCTGCTTCATGCCGCCGGAAAGCTGGTGCGGGTAATGGCCGTGAACGGCGGCGGCCTCCGGGATGCGCAATTGACGCATGAGGTCGAGGCTGCGGGCGCGCGCCGCCTTCGGCGACAGCCCGGCGTGGATGCGCGAGGCCTGATCGATCTGCGCGCCGACCGTCAGGATCGGATCGAGCGACGTCATGGGATTCTGGGAAATGAGCGCGATCCGTTGGCCGCGCAGCGTCCGATACTCGGCCTCCGGCAGGCGGGTGAGGTCGATGCCGTCGAAGCTCACCCGCCCCGAGGTGATCCGCCCACCGATCAACGGCAGCAGCCCCATCAGCGCCATGGCCGTCAACGACTTGCCCGATCCCGATTCACCCACCAGCCCCAGCACCTCGCCCCGCTCCAGCGAAAAGCTCACGCGGTCGAGGAGCGGCAGCAGGCCGATGGCGACGGACAGGTCTTGGACCGTAAGAAGGCTCATCTCAGCGGTCCTTCAGCCGGTTGCGGATGGCGAGCGCGTCGATGAGCGCGTCGCCGAACAGGTTGATGGCGATGACGGTCACGGCGATGACGAGGCCCGGAAAGAGGATGACCCAGGGCGCCAGATAGATCTGGGCGACCCCGGAACTCATCAGCGCGCCCCAACTGGGCAGCGGCGGTTGCGCGCCAAGGCCGAAGAAGCCGAGCGTCGCTTCCAGAATGATGGCGTCGCCGACCGCCAGCATCCCGGCCACGATGACCGGCGTCAGCGCGTTGGGAATGAGATGGCGGGCGAGCACATGGACATGGCCGGAGCCGATGCTGATCGCCGCCTCGACATAGGTCTCCCGCTTCAGCGCGATGATCTGGCTGCGGGTGAGCCGGGCGAACTGGGCGAGATAGCCGATGGTGATGGCGATGCCCGCGCTGGAAAGACCGGGGCCGAGAATGGCGATGAGCACGAGCGCGATGAGGATTTCCGGAAAGGACCAGGTCACGTCGGCGATGGCCATCAACACCCGGTCGACCCAGCCGCCGAGATAACCGGCGACCGCCCCGAGCACGAGGCCGATCATGACCGACAGGGAAATGGCGGTGACGGCGACGCCCAGCGACACACGGGCGCCATAGATGATGCGCGAGAGCAGGTCGCGGCCGAATTCGTCGGTGCCAAGGAGATGGGCGGCTGATGGCTCCATCATGGCGCCGGCGAGATTCTGTTCTGCGTAGGGGTAGGGCGCCAGCCAAGGCGCGGCGATCGCGGCGGTCACGGCCAGCGCCAGGATCGCGGCGGACGGCGCGCCGCGCGGGCTGGCGATGGCGGCGCGGAGGGCGGTGAGGACGGCCATGTCAGCGCATCCCGTCGCGCATGCGGGGGTCAAGCGCCGCTTGAGCCAAATCGCCGACCAGGGTGCCGAGCATGACGGCGATGCCCAGCATCAAAAGGCAGCCCTGGATGATCGGATAGTCACGCTGGTTGAGGGCTGAAAATGAGGAGGAGCCGAGCCGGGCGGGCGAAGACAGATTCGATTGGTCAACGCGCCGCCGAAACCCAGCGATTTCAAGGCCGATGATGGTGACGAACCGTCAGGAGCGCATGACGCAGCGACATGGCCAAGAGATGGACTCTGGCGCTTGCTCACCCCTTGGCGTGCGCAGAAACGAAAAATCCTGCCGCGCGGTCTCCTAGCATGGGCGTCGCGGTGACGCGGGCGATGAGGGCGACGCCCCCAGCCCGATGGTAGCCGGCAGGACGAGCGCGTCGGCCGCTGCGCGCCCCGACACCGGAACCACCCAAGCTCCTACCGCGGAAGACCAGAGATCATGAGAAGGCCGAGGCCAGAATTGGGAATGTGGCCCCCATCAGAATGAGGGTCATGGAAAACCGTGGGTCAACCAACTGTTCGCGGAAGAAAGGCGGGATGGTCGGGCCGATCGAGAGATGCCGACGGTGAGTGGAGAAGGCCAGCGCCAGACGCCCAGCGCCAACGTAGGGCAGTATTGGCGAGGAGAAGGGTGAGGACCGGCTGGTTGAGGGATGATGGCGTCGCCCGAGATCGCGGGAACACCCGAGCTCAGCCAACGCCGTATTGACGACGAGTTGGCTGATCCATACCGAATTTCGCCGTCAGTTCGGCCCGACTCGCGCGGGCGATGAGCCGATCTGACACGCATGTTGTCGTCGGGTGTCGACCGGCACCAGATGCATTCTGGATGGCGAAGACAACCGCCGATCATGATGAGGAAGACGGGAGAGGAGCAGAAGACGCTTCATGAAAGATAGCCGAACATCCTGGTTTATCCTTGCGGCGTTTATCTTGGTGCACGATCGGCGTCCAAAATGGTCTGGCTGGGTCAGGCGGTGCCCGGATCGCTCCGGCAACTTCAGCTTCCGGTGGAGTAGGCGAAGATGTTGGCTGGCTCGTAGACTCGGCGGAAAAGGCGATATGCTGAAGGATATACGCGTGATACGCGTTGAAATTCGCGAAGGCTCGTCCAGGTCTTTGCCTTGGTCATGGGCAGATGTTTCAGCTCTTCCGCCTTCGGGACTCTGTTCAGCATGGACACGTTCGGATAGCAAGGCGCTTGCCTGAGAAGAACCAGTCGATGATGTCGGCGTTCGTCCAGGAATAGGAACGCACCGCCAGTTGATGCTCAGTCTTTTTCTTGTACTGGGCGTTGATCGAGGAGGGATCGAAAATGGTGATGTCCGCCTGGATGCCAACGTCTTTGAGCTGAGCCTGAACGGCTTCGGTGATGCGCTTGAACTCGGTGCCGTTGGAGGTCCACAGCTTCACCCGCAATGTCTGGCCGTTCTTCGCCCGGACGCCGTCCGGTCCAACAATCCATCCAGCCTCGTCAAGGAGCGTCTTCGAGCGGTCCGGGGCGTAGGAGATCGCGAGTTTCGGATCAACCTTGGATTCCTGAAGGGACGAAATGAGGAAGCTGTTCGCCGGGGCGCCGACGCCGCCATAAAGCGTCTGCCAAATGGCCTTCTGGTTGATGGCGTAGGCCGCCGCCGCCCGGACCTTGATGTCGGTGAATGGCTCCACCGTGACGTTGATCGGCATGTAGACGATCTCGGTTCCGGGAATCATCATCACCTTGACCGACTTTTCGGCCTTCAGGCGGGGCAGGAAGTCGGTCGGCACCGTGTACAGGAGATCCACGCCGCCGGTCTGGAGTTCGAGGAACGCCGTGGAATCCTCGGCGATCTCGCGCACCGTGATCTTTTTGATCTTGGCCGGACCGCGATTGACGGACAGGTCCGATCCCCAGGTGAAATCATCGTTGCGCGTCAGAACGGTGTTCTGGCCGACGGTGAAGGTCTCCATCTTGTAAGGGCCGGTGCCGACGGCGGCGGTCACGCCGAACTTGTCGCCGAGTTGGTCATAGGCCTTGGGCGCGGGAACGCCCATGAAGGAGGAGGCGAGGTTGAACAGCAGATTCGGGTCCGGCGTTTTCATCAGAAAACGCACCGTCAGGTCATCGACCACCTCGACCTTGTCGATGTTGGCGACCATGTAGGCGTTTTCGGTTCCGGCGAATTTGGGGATCCACCATTCGATGGTTTTGGCGTTGAAGGGTTCGCCGTTGTGGAATTTCACGCCCGCTTTCAGTGTGAAGGTCCACTGCATGCCGTCGGGCGTCTGTTCCCAGGCGGTCGCCAGAGAGCCGTGAAAGCTCTGGTCGGCGTCCTGCAAGAGGAGCCGGTCGTAAATCAGCGAATTGGCGCTGTTGAGCCGGGTGCCGGTGATGGGGTTGTAAGAGGGGGCGCCAACTTCGCGCGCCGTGACGGCGAAGGTGGCCTCCTGCGCGAGCAGCGCCGAACAGGAGCAGGCAAGCGCGGAAACGGTGAGCAAGGCGATTCTGGCAAGCGTCTGCATGGAGCTTTCCCCAATCAATGTGCCGCGTGGTTTCTACGATGGATCACGTCTCGGTTCCGTGGGGATCGCCCACATGGCCGGTGAAGCGGGCGTAAAGCTGAGAAACCCGGGTCATGCGGGCTTCCACGTCGGGACCGATCTCGATGGAAATCGCGTTCATCATCAGATTGATGAGGCTCGCCATCTGAGCGGTGGAATCCCAGAAAAGGTTGAACTCGGTCGGCACGACGAACATCTCGCTCGTCAGCGCCGCGCCCCAGTCGCAGAAGGCGTCTGTGACGAGGGTGACGGGAATGCCCCGCTCGCTCGCCGTGCGGGCCAGCAGCTTCGCCAGCCGCGAATAGCGTCGGGCCTCGAAAATAACGAGGGCGACGTCCTGCGTGTCCGTCTCCAGCAACTCTGCGAAATGCCCGCCGTCGAGGTCCAGCAGTTGCGCGCCGTCGCGCAAATACTGCAACTGATGGGTGAACATGTGCGCCATGCCGCGTTCGGTCTGGAAGCCTGCGGCGAACACCCGCCGCGCCGTGGCCAGCCGCTTGACCACCTGCCGCCACTGGTCCGATTGGGCCAATTCATAGACCGCCACCAGACCGGCCATCTCCAACTGGAGCGATTGCGCCAGGGCGTCCCCCCCGGCGAGCGAGCGCGCCTGGAACGCCTTCAGCCGGTCGGAGATCAACCAGGGCCGGTCGCCGATGTCCTGTTCCAGTTGGCTTTTCAGGTCCTTGAAGCTGGCGTAGCCGAGCGAGCGGCAGAAGCGGCCGACCGTCGGTTCGCTCACCCCCACCTTGGCGGCCAGCGTCGCGGCCGTCTCGAAGGGAACGCTGCCGGTCCGGGCAAGGATGTAGCTCGCCAAGGCCTGATCGGCTTTCGATCCCGTCGGCAGGCAGGCGCGCAGCCTGTCCCGTAAGGTTCCTTCCATCAGCGGCCCTCCTTTCGGATGAAAGGCTGATAGTTTTCTTTCAGATCGTCAAACGATTTTTATTAACTTGCAAAAATTGAGCGACGCGGTGTTTTAATTGCCCAGAGAAGCCGCGCCGTCCGCCTCCGGTGGAGCGCGGACGCGTGGGACGTCAATCCGGGTGGGACGGCATGTCGACATATGATTTTGCGGTGATCGGCGCGGGCATTTCCGGGGCTTCGGTGGCCTTTGAGCTTCAAGCCGAAGCGCGCGTGGTGCTGATCGAGGCCGAGAGCCAGCCCGGATACCATTCGACGGGCCGTTCGGCGGCGCTTTACACGCCGAATTTCGGCCCGCCCATCGTCCGGCGGGTCAACGCCGTTGGCCGCGCGTTCTTCGAGGCGCCGCCGGACGGCTTTGCCGAGGCGCCGCTGCTGTCGCCTCGTGGCGCGCTCACGCTGTTCAAGAGCGGGAATGAGGGGGAGCTTGCCGCCTTCCTGACCAACGGGACCGAGCGCGACCCCATCCACCCGATCCCCGTGGCCGAGGCGTTGCGCCTCGCCCCGCTGATCCGTCCCGAGATGGTCGCCGCCGCCGCCTTCGAGCCGGGTGTGACCGATATGGACGTGGCGGCCATCCACCAGGGCTTCCTGCGCGGCTTTCGGCGGCGCGGCGGCGACATCCGGCGCGCCCAGCCCGTCACGGCGCTGCGGCGCGACGGCGCGACTTGGCGGGTGACGGCGGGCGGCGAGGAGATTTCGGTGGCGACCGTGGTGAACGCCGCCGGGGCCTGGGGCGACGCCGTCGCCCGCCTGGCTGGCGCCCGCCCGGTCGGCCTCGTGCCCAAGCGCCGCACCGCGCTCGTCATCGACGGCCCCGCCGACCTTGATCTTCACGGGATGCCGCTCGTCGAATTCGCGGGCGACGCCCCCTATCTGAAGCCCGACGGCGGTCGCGTCATGGCCTCGCTCGCCGACGAGACCCCGGTTGAGCCACAGGACATTCAGCCTGACGATCTGGACGTCGCCACGCTCGTCGAGTGGCTGGAGACCCACACCAAGACCAGCGTTCGCAAGGCTCCGCGCACCTGGGCGGGCCTTCGCAGCTTCGTCGCCGACGCCAACCCGGTCGTTGGTTTCGATCCCGAACTGACCGGATTCTTCTGGCTGATTGGACAGGGCGGCTACGGCATCATGATGGCGCCGACGCTCGCTCGCATCGCGGCGGCGCTGGCCACCGGCGGGAACGTTCCCGCTGACGCGGCGGCGGCGGGCGTCAACGCCGCCGACCTTTCTCCAACCCGGTTCCGATTCTGACGGGTCGGCTGTGTCCGACGGTCAGAAGCGGATGAAACGGTTGAGGAAGCGGCCAAACGGGCCGGTCAAGGTCAGGCCGCCGATGGTGGCGGTCACGCACAGGCAGCCTTCCGGGTCGGACACCGGGCTGTGTTCGATGGACGGGTCGCCCACGGCGATGTCGCCGGGCTGGAACGCGCCGAACTCGTCGGAAAAGCCGCCGTCCAGCACCACGGTCAATTCGATGCCGCCGTGGGTGTGGCGCGGCACGCTGACGCCGCCCTTCATGCGGATCAGCCGGGTGGTGGCCGACCGTCCGGCGTCGAGATCGACATAAGCCATGCCCGGTTGCAGGAAACGCCAGGGCTGCCGGTCGAGCGGGCCGCGCACATAGCCGCGCAAGGGTTCGGGCAAACACGCGGCGCGCGCGGTGGCTTCGGTGGGTTTCGGCGCCGGGCGGGCGGCGGGGCGGCAGGGGGAAGGGTGTTTTCTTCGCGGTCGATGCGGGCGAGCAAAGCGTCCAGGCAACCGGGATCGAGCGGTTCCGGCTCCAGATCCTCCAGTAGGGCGCCGCCGACCGCGTCCATCTCCGTAACCAGACGGCGGCAGCAGGGGCAGAAGGCGAGGTGGGTGGCGACGACCAGCGACGCCCCTTCGCACAGGGCGCCGCCGGAATAGTCGATCAGCAGGGTGTCGCCCGGATGATGGCTGGGCAGACTCATGCAACAATCCTCATGCGACGATCCTCACGCAACATCCCCTCACGCGTCCCCTCAAACATCCTCGTGCAGCGCCCGGCGCAGGCGATCCATCGCCAATCGCAGGCGCGATTTCACCGTGCCAAGCGGGATGCCATGCTCGGCGGAAATCAGGCTGTGCGGTTTGTCCTCGAAATAGGCCATCCGCAGCAACTCCGCCTGTTCGGGCGGCAACTCCTTCAAGGCGGCGCGCAGGCGGGCGTTGCTTTCGCGCACCTCCACCCGGTGATCGGCGGCCTCGACCGGGTCGGGGGTCAGGGCCGGATCGTTCGGGTCGATCTCTGGCCGCTGTTCGCGGCGCAGGGAATCGACCCGCTTGTTGCGGGCGATGGTGAACATCCAGGTGCTGGCCGACGCCTGAACCGGGTCATAGGTTTCGGCGCGGCGCCAGACCAACAGCATGACCTCCTGCACAATCTCTTCCGCCGCGCCGGAGTCGCAACCCAACCGGCGCAGATAGGTCTTCAGACGCGGGGCAAAGTGACCGAACAGCGCCCCGAACGCCAGACGATCCTGATCGCGGCCAACGGCGACGAGCAGATCTTCCAGGCTGGGGGGCGCGTCGGCCATGGGGGTGCGCGTGTCTTGCATCCCCCCATTCAAGGCGAACAACAACGCCCGCACAAGATCGGGATCGCCATCCTCCGCCGCCTCGCGCGGAATTTACCGGATCTTTTCTCGATTCAGCCTCGCCCCTCGCCCTGTCTCCGCCGTCTGACCGTTGGTACGCGGCGTACGCTCGTGTGGATCACATTTCAAATGGGACGGACGCAAAAAATCGCCAGCGCGGCGGAATCGCGCGTCGGCGCGTTTTGCGGCGCCCACTCCCCTTGGAAAAGCGGGATGATTTGCGGTAGTGTCCGCCCGACCCACCGAACACCAACGAGCAGTCGCACACGATGTTGCCCATCCGCGCCATCCGCCGCCCCCTTGGGGCCGTCCTGGTTCTCGCCGCGTCGCTGTCGGCGGTTGCCGTGACCTCGGCCAGCGCCGCCGATCCGCGTCTTCTCGGCACCTTCAAGGATTGGAGCGCCTTCGCCTTCGAGGAGAACGGCAAGAAGGTCTGCTACATCTCCAGCCAGCCCAAGAAAAAGGAACCGACGGCCGCCAAGCGTGGCGACGTCTATGTCCTGGTCACGCACCGCCCGGCGGAAAAATCGCTGGACGTCGTCAGCTTCATCGCGGGCTACCCCTTCAAGAAGGACAGCGAGACGACCGTCGAGATCGGCGGCAAGCCGTTCAAGCTGTTCACCGACGGGGAAACCGCCTGGGCGCGCGATGCGGAAACAGACAAGGCCGTGACCGCCGCCCTGCGCGACACCAAGGCCAAGCCGATGGTCGTCAAGGGCGTCTCGGGGCGCGGCACCAAGACCACCGACACCTACAGCCTGGACGGCGTCACCCAGGCTTACGACGCGATCAACCAGGCCTGCGGCGTGAAGCGCTGAGCGCTTTTCCGTTCTTGGAAAACGCAGGTTGACGCTTGGTCTTTTGACTCTTCGCGCTCATGGCCTTATTTAAGGGGTCATGAGCGCCTCCAATCACGCAAACGCCTTTGCCCTGCCCGCCGTTGACGCGGACGGGCGCAAAAACCTTGTCGGCCTGTCCCGCGACGAGCTGGAAGCCGAAATGCTGTCCATTGGCCTGGAGAAATTCCGGGCGCGCCAGCTTTGGCACTGGATTTACCATCGCGGCGCCACCGATTTTTCGGTGATGACCACGCTGGCCAAGCCAGTGCGCGAAAAGCTGGCCGACAGCCATCTCATCGCCCGCCCGACGGTGGTCAAGGATCTGAAATCGGCGGACGGCACCCGCAAATGGCTGCTGCGCATGCCCGACGGGCAGGAAGTGGAGAGCGTCCACATCCCCGAAGAGGATCGCGGCACGCTGTGCGTCTCCTCGCAGGTCGGCTGCACGCTGACCTGCCGCTTTTGCCACACCGGGACTCAGCGTCTGGTGCGCAACCTCGATTCGTCGGAGATTGTGGCCCAGGTCATGCTGGCCCGCGACATGCTGGACGAATGGCCCGCCCCGCCGGATGGGCGGATGCTGTCCAACGTCGTCATGATGGGCATGGGCGAACCGCTGTTCAATTACGAGAACGTCGCCAAGGCGTTGAAGATCGTGATGGACGGTGACGGAATTTCGATCTCCAAGCGGCGCATCACCCTGTCCACCTCCGGCGTGGTTCCCGCCATGCGGCGCTGTGGCGAGGAGCTGAACGTCAATCTGGCGGTCAGCCTGCACGCGGTGACGGACGAGCTGCGCGACATCATCATGCCGATCAACCGCAAATACCCGCTGCGGGATTTGATCGCGGCCTGCCGGGATTACCCCGGCCTGTCCAACGCCCGGCGCATCACGTTCGAGTATGTGATGCTGAAGGGGATCAACGACAGCCCCGCCGACGCCCGCGCGCTGGTCAAGCTGTTGGAAGGGGTTCCGGCCAAGATCAACCTCATTCCCTTCAACCCCTGGCCGGGCGCGCCCTATGAGCGCTCCACCGACCGGGCGATCCAGATCTTCGGCGATCTGGTCAACAACGCCGGTTACGCCAGCCCGGTGCGCACCCCGCGCGGCGAGGACATCATGGCCGCCTGCGGCCAGTTGCGCAGCGACAGCCTGCGCCTGTCCGCCGCCGAGCGCGCGGCCATCGACAAGGTCATCGCCGAAAAGGACGCCGAACTGGTTTGACCCCTCTTGTTTCCCTCTTCCCCCCTGGGAAGAGGGAGACGACAGGGCCTGAGAAATCCCCACTGGTCGGCTTGACAAAGCGCGAAGACGCGCGGGATGCTTCGATGGCGCAAACATCGAGCGCCCAACAAAGACCCGTTCGGGAGACAACAGGGATGACCAGCTTCAAAAGCGGCCTGTTCGGCGCCGCCGCCATCGCCCTTTCCGCCATCGCCCTCTCCCCCGCCATCCTGACCGGCGCGGCTCTGGCCGACACGCCCAAGGATTCGTTGGTGATGGCGTGGCAGTTCGACGACATCGTCGGCCTTGACCCCGCTGAGATCTTCGAGTTTTCCGGCGCTGAATACGGCGCGCAGGTCTATGACCGTCTCATCAACATCGATCCCAAGGACGTCAGCAAGATCGGGGGCGAGGTCGCCGAAAGCTGGACCGTTTCGCCCGATGGCAAGGTCTTCACCTTCAAAATCCGCGACGGCATTAAATTCCATTCCGGCAACCCGCTGACCGCCGAGGACGCCGCCTATTCGCTGCGCCGTGCGGTGAAGCTGAACAAGGGGCCGGCCTTCATCCTCGGCCAGTTCGGTCTGACGGCCGAAAACGTCGATCAGATGGTCAAGGCCACCGACCCGCGCACGCTGGTTTTCACCACCGAGCAGGTCTACGCCCCCACCTTCGTGCTGAACTGCCTGACCGCCGGTGTGGCGTCGGTCGTCGATTCCAAGCTGGTGCAGAGCAAGGAGAAGGACGGCGATTTCGGGTCGGCTTGGCTGCGCCTGAACTCCGCCGGGTCCGGCCCCTTCCAGTTGAAGCAGTGGAAGGCGAGCGAGCTGCTGACGCTCGACGCCAACCCCAACTATTGGCGCGGCGCGCCGGGGCTGAAGCGGGTGTTGATCCGCCACATCGCCGAACCGGCCACCCAACGGCTGTTGCTGGAAAAGGGGGACGTGGACGTCGCCCGCAACCTGAAGCCGGAGCAGTTCGAGCCGTTGAAGGCCAACAGCGCCGTGCGGCTGGTCCAGGCCCCCAAGGGCACGCTGTGGTACGTCGGCCTCAACCAGAAGAACCCGGCCCTGGCCAAGCCGGAGGTGCGGGAGGCGATGAAACACCTCGTCGATTACGAGGGCATGGCCAAGACCATCATGAACGGTCAGGCCACCATCCATCAGACCTTCTTGCCGGACGGCTTTCTGGGCGCGCTGAACGACACCCCCTACCGCTATGACCCGGCCAAGGCGAAGGAGTTGTTGGCCAAGGCGGGCTACCCCAACGGCTTCACGGTGACGCTGGACATGCGCAACACCACGCCGACGCAGGACATGGCCCAAGCCATCCAGGCCAGCGCCGCCGCCGGTGGGGTGAAGATCGAGATCATCCCCGGCGACGGCAAGCAGGTGCTGACCAAGTACCGCGCCCGCAGCCACGACATGATTATTTACCAGTGGGGCGCGGATTACCAGGACCCGCACACCAACGCCGAAACCTTCGCCGCCAACCCGGACAACAGCGACGGGGCCAAATCCAAGCCGCTGACCTGGCGCAACGCTTGGGACATCCCGGAGCTGACCAAGAAGACCAACGCCGCCGTCGTGGAAAGCGACGGGGCCAAGCGCGCGGCGATCTATCAGGATCTCCAGCGCTCGGTCCTCGCCGACTCGCCCTTCGTCATCATGTTCCAGCAGATCGAGGTCGTCGCCGAACGCGCCAACCTGACCGGCATGGTCTGGGGGCCGAGCTTCGACAGCAACGTCTATTGGAAGGCCGTGAAGAAGTAAGCGCCGCCCGGGGAGGCCGGGGGGCGGGGGTGGGGCGGTCGCCTTATCCCCAGGCCCCGGCGTCCTTCACCACAATGGCCAGCGTGTCGCTCAAGCCGGTCAGCACGCCGCGCTGAAGCTCCGCCGCCGTAACGATTCCGCCCTGGCCGTCGGGCAGGTCGCGGGTCGCGGTCGCCGCCGAAACCACGGTGACGCGCCACCCCCGGTCGTTGGCCCCGCGCACCGTGCTGCTGACGCAATTGTGCGTCATGAATCCGGCGATGATGAGGTCCGTCCGCCCGGTCGCCCGCGCGACCTCCTCCAGAGTGGTGCCGGTGAAGCTGTTGGCCTTGGCTTTGACGATGATCGCTTCGCCGTCCAGCGGGGCGACGGCGGGGAGGATCGCCACGAACGGGCCATCGGGGTTGAAGATCGGGCCGCCGGGCTTGCCGTGATGGACCACATGGATGACCGGCACGCCATGCTCGCGCGCCAGCGTCAGCAGGGCGGCGGCCTCCGCTGTCGCCGCCTCGACCCCGACCAGCGGCAGCGCGCCGTCGGTGTATTCGCGCTGAAGATCGATCAGCACCAGGGCGGCGGAATCCAGCGCGCTGGGGGTCAGCGGCGCGCCCGCCATCGTCAAAATCGTCTGGGGCAAACGCGTCTGGGGAGCGGTCATCGTCGTCGTCCTTCAAGGCTGTGGCGTGTGGGATGCCGCGATCTTGATCGGTTCATCTTTGCGCGCACAGCCGCTATCCTTGCGCGGCGTCTGTTCAAAAATGAACAGAACAAAGCGGAGCGGAGCAGGCTGTGGATTGGGACGATCTGCGGGTGTTTTTGGAGTTGGCGCGGCGTGGCAGCCTATCGGCGGCGGCGCGCGCCTTGCGGCTCAGCCACGCCACGGTCGGGCGGCGGCTGACGGCGCTGGAGGCGGCGCTGGGCCGGACGCTGGTGGAGCGCCGCCCCGACGGCTACCGCCTGACCGACGAGGGGGAGGCGGTGCGCGCGCTGGCCGAGGCGATGGACGACCGCGCCCAGGCGATCCGGCGGCGGGAGGGGAGCGGCGGCGGCCTGTCCGGCACGGTGCGGCTGACGATGACGCAGGCGTTGGCCGACCGCTTCCTGATACCCAGGCTGGGGCCGTTGCGGGCGGCCCATCCCGACCTGGATTTGGAAATCATCACCGACAACCGCGCGCTCAGTCTGGCCCGGCGCGAAGCCGATCTGGCGATCCGGCTGGCCCGCCCCCAGCACGGCGACCTGATCGGGCGGCGTCTCGCCACGCTCGGCTATGGCCTCTACGCCGCCCCGGACGCGCCCGACGCCCTGGTCGGCTATGACGAGACGCTGGCCGATCTGCCCGAGGCGGCGTGGTTGGCCCAGCATGGCGGCGGGCGGCGCGTGGCCTTTCGCGCCAACAGCGTGTTGGGGCAGATGGCGGCGGCGGTCGCCGGATTCGGCGCCGCCCTCTTGCCCTGCATGCTGGCCGAGGGGGAGCCGGGCTTGCTCCGCCTGCCGCTGCCCGGCCCGCCGCTGACCCGCGAGGCGTGGCTGCTGGTCCACCGCGACCGCAAGGACGTCCCGCGCGTCCGCGCCGTCATCGACCATCTGACCAGCCTGTTCGAGCGCGAGCGGGCGCGGTTGGAGGGGTGAGGGGACGGCGGCGCGCCTTGCGGCTCTTGACGACACATGTCATTTTAAAAGCGACAGATGACGGAGGACGCCATGCCAAACCGGACGAGCGGCGCGATGGTCGCCAGCGGAGCGGAGGGGGTGGAGCGGGTGACGGCCCTGTTGGGGGGCGCGCAGGTGTTTCGGCGCCCGCCCAAAACCCCGTTGGACGCCCATGACATGCTGTCCGACGGCATGCCCAGCGCCGCGCTGGTCCGTCTGTTTGGCAATCTTGGGATTCTTCAGCGGTCGCCGTCGCTGGAAAAGGCGGTGGGCATGAGCCTGCGCACCTTCCAACGGCGCAAGGACACGCCGACCAAACCCTTGAGCCAGGAGCAGGGCGGGCGGGCCTGGAAGTTCGCCGAAATCCTCGCCAAGGCCACCGAGGTCTTCGGCTCGCAGGACGAGGCGGAGCGTTGGCTCGACCGTCCGGCCATGGGGTTGGACCAGCGCCGCCCGATCGAGCTGTTGACCACCCCCGCCGGGGTCGAGATGGTCGAAGATTTCCTCACCCGGTTGGAGTACGGGGTGTATGCGTGACGCCGCTGCCGCCCCCGTTCGGCGATGGCGCTCTGGTGGGTTGGCGTCTGGATCAAGAGCGTTTCCGCGCCGGTTGGGACAGCGGCGAGGGCGCGTATCTTGTCGGGGGGCGTTGGAACAGCCGGGGCGTCCGCGCGGTCTATTGCGCGCTCGATCCCGCGACCGCCATTTTGGAGGTTGCGGTGCACAAAGGCTTCACGGCGTTGGACATCGCGCCGCATTGGCTGACCTCGCTGCGCGTCACCGCGCTTGATCGGGTTCATGTGGTTGATCCGGCGACCCTTCCCAACCCGAACTGGCTGCGGCCCGGCATTCCCAGCGCCGGGCAACAGGCTTATGGCGATGAGTTGCTGAAACGGCACGGCTTCGTCGTCATTCCCAGCGTGGTGTCGACGCACAGTTGGAACCTGATCTTCGTCGCCTCCGTCGTGGCGGGCGGCTATGCGTTGTGTGGGCAGGAACGCTTTGCGCTCGACACACGGCTTCATCCACCATCGACGTAAGCAGGATTTGCGCCGCGAATGATCGGCGCCGTCGGCGCTCCGTTGCGGCGACCGCTGGCTTTTCGCAAGTTTCTTGTCAAAATCGTTGAGCCGCCGGGCCGCATCGTCCATTCTCCGGCCTTTCCAGGGGGCCGTCGGCGGCTCCGGCTATCTTTTGGTCAGGTCAGGCGGCGATGACGGGCGAACGCATCTATCTGTACGACACCACCCTGCGCGACGGGGCGCAGACTCAGGACGTCGATTTCTCGGTCGCGGACAAGATCGCGATCGCCCTGGAGCTTGACCGGCTCGGCGTCGATTACGTCGAAGGCGGTTGGCCCGGCGCCAACCCGACCGACGACCAGTTTTTCGCCGAAGCGCCGGAGTTGAAGCGCGCCATTTTCACCGCGTTCGGCATGACCCGGCGTCCGGGCCGCAGCGCCGCCAACGATCCGCAACTGACGGCGCTGGCGCAATCGCGCTCGAAGGCCGTCTGCATGGTCGGCAAGACCTGGGACTTTCACGTCGACGTCGCGTTGGGCATCCCGCGCGAGGAAAATCTCGACCTGATCCGCGACAGCATCGCCGCGCTGCACGCCGCCAAGGGCGAGGCGCTGTTCGACGCCGAGCATTTCTTTGACGGGTACAAGCGCAACCCGGCCTACGCCGCGAGCTGCGTCAAGGCGGCCTTTGAGGCGGGCGCGCGCTGGATCGTGCTGTGCGACACCAACGGCGGCACGCTGCCGCACGAGATCGACGCCATCGTCCGCGCCGTGATCGCCGAACACGGGATTCCCGGCGACCGTCTGGGCATCCATTGCCACAACGACACCGAAAACGCCGTGGCGAACTCGCTGGCCGCCGTCCGGGCCGGGGCGCGCATGGTGCAGGGGACCATCAACGGTTTGGGCGAGCGTTGCGGCAACGCCAACCTCGTCTCGCTGATTCCCTCGCTGATGCTGAAGATGGGCTTTGAAACCGGCGTCCGGCGAGAGGATCTGCCGCTGCTGACCCAGCTCAGCCGGTCGTTCGACGAGCGGCTGAACCGCGCGCCGAACCGCCACGCCGCCTATGTCGGGGCCAGCGCCTTCGCCCACAAAGGCGGGCTGCACGTCTCGGCGGTGGAAAAGGATCCGGCCTCCTACGAGCATGTTCCACCCGAGGCGGTGGGCAACCGGCGGCAGATCGTCATGTCCGATCAGGCCGGGCGGTCCAACATCATCGCCCGCCTGCGCGACATCGGCCTGGACATCGACCCGAAGGACGAGCGGTTGGCCCGTCTGCTGGATCTGGTCAAGCAGCGCGACAGTGACGGCTACGCCTATGACACCGCCGAAGCGAGTTTTGAGCTGCTGGTCCGCCGCGAGTTGGGCGGCGTGCCGCGCTTCTTCGAGCTGCTGCGCTTCCACGTCACCGACGAGCGCCGTTACAACGCGGTGGGCAAGCTGGTCGTCGAGTCCGAGGCGGTGGTCCGCGTCCGCGTCGGCAACGAGGTCCGTTTGGAGGTCGCCGACGGCAACGGCCCGGTCCATGCGCTGGACGTCGCCATGCGCAAGGCGCTGGAGCCGGTGTACCCGGCCCTGAAGGGCGTCAGCCTGTCCGACTACCGCGTCCGCATCCTGGCCGCCAAGGAAGGCACCGGGGCGATGCCGCGCGTGCTGATCCGCTCGGCGGGGGTCGGGGGCGACGAGATGTCCACGCTCGGCGTCTCCACCAACATCATCGAAGCGTCGATGGAAGCGCTGGTGGACAGCTACGTCTTCACCCTGATGAAGAGCGCCGCCGCGCCGGTGTGATGGTTGGGCGCTTTGGCGAGGTTCAAACGCCCGTGCCCCCTCCCCAGCCCTCCCCCGCTTATGCGGGAGAGGGAGCCGTGATCCTTGTCGGCGCGCGGCGGAGTTCCCTCTCCCGCGCGAGCGGGGGAGGGTTAGGGAGGGGGCAAAGCCTTGCCAAATCACCAGGGTTCCGTTGGATCAACGTCCCGCCGCGTCCCGTCCCGGCAGGCGGTTGACGCAACCGACTGACCAGGAGCCGGAACCGTCTGCCGTCGCGTGATGGTCCAGCCGGGTCAGAGACCAGTGATCGACGCGCAGGCGCAGGGCGGCGGTGGGCGTCAAATCCAGCGCCAGCGCTGCCGCCGCGCGGATCGAGCCGCCATGGATCACCGCGATCAGATTTTGTTCGGCGTGGGTGGCGGTCAGCCGTATCAGCGCCTCGGCGGTTCGCGCCATCACGGCGGCGAAGCTTTCCCCCTCGGGCGGGGCGTTCGCCGCCGGATCCTCCCAGAAGCGGGCGGCGGCGTCGGGGTGGCGGGCGGCGACGATGTCGTGCGACAGCCCTTCCCACGCGCCGAAATTCTGTTCGGCCAACGCCGCCTCGACCAGCGGATCGGCCCCCGGATGCAGGGCGCGGGCGGTTTGGCGGCTGCGGCGCAGCGGGCTGGTCAACCACACCGCCGGGTCGGGCAGCGTCGCGGCGAGCGCCGAGGCGGCGGCCCAATCGCTGGTGTCGGCGACGGGGTCGCTGGCTCCGAAAATCGCTCCAGTCGGGTTGGGGACGGGGGCGTGGCGGATCAACCACCAGCGGGTCACGCTCATGATCCGGCCATCCAAGCCGTCAGGGTCAGCAGGGCGGCGATTTCCGCCACCTGCTGCGCCGCGCCGAACACGTCGCCGGTGTGGCCGCCGATCTGCCGCCGGGCCAACGCCGCCATCAGTCCCGTGGCCCCGGCGGCGGCCAGCGCGGCGGGCAGGGCCAACCATCCCAACGCCAGCGAGGCCAGCGCCAGCAGGGCGATTCCGCCGCCCAACGCGCCCGCCAGCCACACCGTGGTCTTGGTCGGCTTGCCCTGCGCGGCGGCCAGCCCGTCGCGGCGGGCAGGGGGCAGCCGGTCGGCCAGAGCCGCCAACCCGGCCCGCGACAACGCCCCCGCCGCGACCAGCCCGGCGATGACGGCGCCAGGGCCAGCCACCAGCAGCGCGGCGATGGCCGCAGCCCGCAGCCCGACCGA
Source organism: Azospirillum cavernae (assembly GCF_003590795.1). Taxonomy (GTDB): domain Bacteria; phylum Pseudomonadota; class Alphaproteobacteria; order Azospirillales; family Azospirillaceae; genus Azospirillum; species Azospirillum cavernae. The sequence goes on along the minus strand of NZ_QYUL01000001.1, from coordinate 2,040,003 downwards.
GAAGATCAGCGCCAGCACGCCGTAGCTGCCGACCCGGCTGTCGCGCATGATCTCCAGCTTGCGCGCCACGTCGCGTCCGCCGCCGAAACCGTCGGCGACGTCGGCCCCGCCGTCCTCGTGCAGCCCGCCGGTCAGCCACACCATCGCCGCCAGCCCCAGCAAAGCGCAGGCGAGCGGCGGCAGATGGGCGAGGCTGGCCAGCGCCGTCACCAGCCCGCCAACCAGCCCGACCAACCCGCCGACCAGGGGAAACCACCCCATGGCGCGCGCCGCCGCCCCCTCGGCCAGCGGCCCGGCGATGGGCAGGGGCAGGCGGGTGAGGAAGACAAGGGCGAGCGCGGCGTCCTGGATATGACGCGGCGGCGGCGCGGGGGGGGCTGTGTCGATTTGGAGCATCAGGACGGACCTACGCCCAACCGGGGGCGGGGGCAACTGGAACCTGACGGGGAAAGAGCGCGGCGCGGCGTCGGGACCACGTGGTCGGGCGGAATCGCGATGGGGAGATTCCAGCGCTTGACCAGACTTATCCACATTCCTGTGGATAATTGTGTGCGTAACCCTGTTGAACCTGCGGCGCCGCCTGTCCAGAACCGTCACAAACCCCGGCGAACCGGATTCGCGGGGGGGGGCGATTGAGCTTTTCCAACGCTTCGGCCATAAGACGGGGCAACCGATGACGCGCTGGGGATGGGCATGATGAGAGGGTGGGGCAAGGCCACGGGGGCGCCACGGCCTCGACGCTCCGTCCTGCTGCGCGGCTTGCTGCTGGTGCTGGCCATGCTGGCGCTGGCGGCCTTGGCCGAGCGGGTCGGGGTTCTTCCCGTTGGCACGTTGGAACGGCTTTTCGGGCAGGAAACCAAGCGCCACCGCTCCACCCGTCCCGCCAATACGGCGGTAGCGGTCGCGCCCCCCGCTGTGGCGCGGGCGTCCGACCGCATCGACTTCGTCCACACGCAAAAGCTCCTCGACGGCATTCGGGTGGAGCCGGAAAAGCGGCGCGGCTATGCGCGGGACGACTGGCCGCATTGGCTGTCCACCGACCGCAGTTGCCTGAACGCCCGCGAACAGGTGCTGATCCGCGATTCGCAGCGCCCGGCGCGCTTGTCGGCCAACGGCTGCGCGGTGGTGTCGGGCGAGTGGATCGACCCCTACACCGGCGACCGCGTCACCGATCCCGGCTTGATCGACATTGACCACCGCGTGCCGCTGGAAGAAGCCTATGGCAGCGGCGGCCACGCCTGGAGCCGCGACCGCCGCGCTGCCTACGCCAACGACCTGACCGACCCGCTGACCCTGCTGGCGGTCGGCCAAGCGTCCAACCGGGCCAAGGGGGCGAAGGGGCCGGAGGAGTGGCTGCCGCCCAAACGCGACGGGATTTGCCTCTACGTCGCCGACTGGATCGCCGTGAAGGCCCGCTGGTCGCTGAGCATGGATGAGCGCGAGCGCGTCACCGTCGGCAACATTCTGGCCGATTGCCGCCAGTCGGCGCGCTGATTCGGCAGGCCATCGCCGGATTGCCCTACGAAGGCGCTTTGACTTGGGGGGCGGATCGGTGCAAGGTCGCGCCGTTTTTCCGCGCTTTTCGTCAGGATCCGCCCCATGAGCAACCCGCAACCCGCCGTCACTTTCGAGGAAATCCGCGCGCTCGTCCGCAATTTGCCGGGACCGGATCTCGACGCCGGAACCGCCGCCTTGCAGCGCGAACGGCAGCTCACCAAACCGGCGGGCGCGCTGGGGCGGCTGGAAGAGCTGGCCCAGTGGGTCGCCACCTGGCAGGGCCAGCACCCGCCGGACATCCGCCGCCCGCGCGTCGCCGTTTTCGCCGGAAACCACGGCGTGGCCGCGCGCGGCGTGTCGGCCTACCCGTCGGACGTGACGGCGCAGATGGTCGCCAATTTCCAGAACGGCGGCGCCGCCGTAAACCAATTGTGCGAGGCGGCGGACGCCGACCTGCGCGTTTATGAACTCGATCTGGAAAACCCGACCGCCGACTTCACCCAGGGTCCGGCGATGGGCGAAGAGGAATGCTGCCGCACCATGGCCTACGGCATGATGGCGGTGGAGATGGGCATCCAACTGATCGCGCTGGGCGAGATGGGGATCGGCAACTCGACCTCGGCGGCGGCGCTCTGTCTGGCGCTGTTCGGCGGCGAGGCCGCCGATTGGACCGGGCGCGGCACCGGGGTGGACGACGAGGGGCTGGCGCGCAAGATCGCGGCGGTCGAGGCGGGCGTCGCCGCCAACCCGCAGGCCAAGGACGACCCGTTCGAGGCGCTGCGCTGCCTGGGCGGTTACGAGCTGGCGGCGATCGCCGGGGCGATCCTGGCGGCGCGGGTGGCGCGGGTTCCGGTGCTGCTCGACGGTTTCGCCTGCACGGCGGCGGCGGCGGTTTTGTTCAAGGCCGACCGCCGGGCGCTCGACCATTGCGTCGTCGCCCACCGCTCGGTCGAGCCGGGCCACACCCGTCTGTTGCAGGCCATCGGCAAGGAGCCGCTGTTGGATCTCGGCATGCGGTTGGGCGAAGGCTCGGGCGCGACGCTGGCGATCAACATCGTCAAGTCGGCGGTCGCTTGTCACACCGGCATGGCGACCTTCGCCGACGCGGGCGTCAGCACCCGCGAGGACTAAAAGGCGGGCGCGCTTGGCCCCCTCCCTAACCCTCCCCCGCTCACGCGGGAGAGGGAACTCCGCTGAACGCTGACAAGGCGCAAGACTCCCTCTCCCGCTGACAAGCGGGGGAGGGGCGGGGAGGGGGCAAGCGTGGTTGAGCCTCTGCGGCCCAGCGTTACAGCAGCCCGTCGGCCAGATCGGTGATCATCGCCGACAGGAACAGATCGACCATGACCAGCGCGGCGGCGGCCAGACCCGACAGATCCAGCGCCGTCCGCAGGACGAACCACTGGTAGGTCAGCATCGCCATCATCACGCCCAACACCAGCCCTTCCGACAGAAAGCCGGGAAGCAGGTCGCTGGCCGACAGGATCATCACCGGCAAATAGACCGCCATCTGGATGACCGCCGACCAGTTGTACGCGGTGACGGCGCCGGGGAACCGCTCCGCCTTGCCCAACAGGGTCAGGATGCGGTGCAGGGCCAGCGGAAAGGCCGTCCAACTGACGACATAGGCGATGGATTCGACGGTCAGCACCTGCAAGACGGGCGAATCATCCACCTGCCCCCACAGCCGGATCGCCAGCAGCAGGGCGTAGGCGGGCAGCACCAGCACGGCGGCGAAGAAAGAGGCCAAGGCCCCGTCTGGCGTGCGGTCGAAGCAGGAAAAGCCGCTGGGATCGAAACGGGCCAGCCGGTAGGCGCCGGTCAGCGCCGTCAGGATCGCGGTGGGGTTGGGCGGCATCGGCCTTGCCCCGCTCAGCCGTTGGATCCGGCGATGGACGCGGTGGGGCTGGTCAGGACGGGCAGGTTGGTGAAGACGCGCTGCAAAATCACCTCATAGATCGCCGACAGGCCGGTCAGATCGCTGACCAGCGTGTGCTCGTCCAGCTTGTGCATGGTCTGGCCGACCAGCCCGAATTCCACCACCGGGCAGAAATTCTTGATGAAACGCGCGTCCGACGTGCCGCCGGTCGTCGAGTATTCCGGGCGGCGTCCGGTCGCCGTCTCCACCGCCTCGGCGACCAGTTCGGTCAGCGGGCCGGGGGCGGTGAGGAAGGATTCGCCCGAGCAATGGATGTCCAGCTCATAGGCGCCGCCGACGGCGTCGAAACAGCCGCGCAGCCAGGATTCGATGCTGGCCGGGGTGTGGGCGTCGTTGAAGCGGATGTTGAAGGTCGCCTTGCCTTGGGCGGGAATGACGTTGGTGGCCGGGTTGCCGACGTCGATGGTGGTCAAGGCCAGGGTGGAGGGCTGGAAATGCGCCGTCCCCTCGTCCATCGGCTTTTCGGTGATGGCGGCCAGCATGCGGACCAGACGGGGCAGCGGGTTGTCGGCCAGATGCGGGTAAGCGGTGTGGCCCTGCGCGCCAAAGACGGTCAGATGGCCGGTCAGGCTGCCGCGCCGCCCGATCTTGATCATGTCGCCCAGCGCCTTGGGGTTGGTCGGCTCCCCCACCAGGCAGGCGTCCAGCGTCTCGCCGCGCGCGGCCAGCCAATCCAGAACCTTCTTGGTGCCGTTGATCGCCACGCCTTCCTCGTCGCCGGTGATGAGCAGGCTGATGGAGCCAGCGGGCGGGCCGTCCGCCGCCAGACGGCGCGACACGGCGGCGACGAAGGCGGCGATAGCCCCCTTCATGTCCACCGCGCCCCGGCCATAGAGCCGGTCGTTGTGGATGGTCCCGGCGAAGGGGTCGATGGACCAGCCCTTCAACTCGCCCGGCGGCACCACGTCGGTGTGACCGGCGAAGCAGAAATTCGGCCCTTCGGTCCCCAGGCGGGCGTACAGATTCTCGACCGGCGCCGTTCCCTCCTGCTCGAAACGCAGGCGATGGCAAACGAAGCCCAGCGGCGTCAAGGCGGCTTCCAGCACCCCCAACGCGCCATCGTCGCGCGGCGTGACGCTGGGGCAGCGGATCAGGTCTTGGGCAAGCGCGACGGCGTCGATGGTCATGATGGGTCCGGGATGGTCCGAAATCGGGGCTGGTCAACGATCAAAACCCCCTCCCCGAGACCGGAGAGGGGGGAAGGCGCGCGCGCGATCAGTCGCGCAGCAGGTCGTTGATCGCGGTCTTGGCGCGGGTCTTTTCGTCCACGCGCTTGATGATGACGCAGCAATACAGGCTCGGCCCCGGCGTGCCGTCGGGCAGCGGCTTGCCGGGCAGGTTGCCGGGGACCACCACCGAATAGGCCGGGACGCGGCCGACAAAGACCTCGCCGGTGTGGCGGTCGATGATCTTGGTGGAGGCGCCGATGTAGCAGCCCATCGACACCACAGCGCCGGTTTCGACGATCACGCCCTCGACGATTTCGGAGCGCGCGCCGATGAAGCAATTGTCTTCGATGATGACCGGATCGGCCTGCAACGGCTCCAGCACGCCGCCGATGCCGACGCCGCCTGACAGATGCACGTTCTTGCCGATCTGGGCGCAGGAGCCGACCGTCACCCAGGTGTCCACCATGGTGCCACTGTCAACATAGGCGCCGACATTGACGAAGCTGGGCATCAGGATGACGCCGGGGGCGATGTAGGAGGAGCGGCGGGCGATGGCGCCGGGCAGGGCGCGAAAACCGGCGGCCTGGAACTGGCCTTCGCTCCAGCCCTCGAACTTCGGCGGCACCTTGTCGAACCAGGAGGAGCCGCCGGGGCCGCCGGGGATCATTTCGTTGGCGTTCAGGCGGAAGGACAGGAGAACCGCCTTTTTCAGCCACTGATTGACTTTCCAGCCGCTTTCCGTCTTCTCGGCGACGCGCAGGTCGCCGGAATCAAGGGCGGACAGCGCCGCGTCCACGGCGGCGCGGACGTCGCCGGTGGTGGCGGTGTTCAGGCCGTCGCGGTTGTCCCAGGCGGCGTCGATGGTGGCTTGCAGGCTGGCGTTGCTCATGGCGCGGTCGTTCGGCTGTCGAAAATGGCAGGGACCGGCACCATGGAGCCGACCCGTTCGCCTGTCAACCAACCGGCTGCGACCATGCGTCGCCGTCTGGTCAGCCGCCGTTTGTTTGATGGAGGTTCGCCGTGTCCAGCCCGACCACCTGGGCCAGCCAGAGGGGCAGGTCGTCCACGCTGTGGTCGATGTGGATGCCGTCCTCCACCCCGGCGCGCTCGTAATCCTTCTCGCCGCGCAGCCACACCGTGGTCATGCCCAGCGCGTGGGCGGGGGCGAGGTTGCGGGCGATGTCCTCCACCATGCAGGCGCGGGACGGGTCGATGGCGTGGCGTTCGATCAAGGTCGCGTAGGGGCGGGGATCGGGTTTGGGGACGTAATCGGCGGCGGCGATGTCGAACACCGCCTCGAAGCGGTCAAGGATGCCCAGCCGCCCGGCGACATTTTCGGCGTGGCGGGTCGAGCCGTTGGTGTAGATGAGCTTGCGCCCCGGCAGCCGGTCCAGCGCCTGGGTCAGCAGGGGCGAGGGCTGCACGCCGCTGACGTCGATGTCGTGGACGTAATCCATATAGGCGACGGGATCGGCGCCATGCTCGACCATCAGGCCGCGCAGGGTGGTGCCATAGTCGCGGAAAAACCGCTTCTGCTGAATCCGCGCCTGATCGAACGGGATGTCGAACTGGTTGGCGATGAATTCGCTGATGCGCCGGTCCACCTGGGCGAACAGGTTGCACGAGGCGGGGTAAAGCGTGTTGTCGAGGTCGAAAATCCAAACCCCGGTGTCACGCAGCGCGGCAAGGCTGGCAAGTGCGGTCATGGCCCAAGAATGGAGCGCCGCCGCGCTGGCGGCAAGCCGCTTTGCGGGGATTTGCCCGTATGCGATGGTTGATTGAAGATTAACCAGCAAGGCGTTAGCATGTGACGTGCCGTGTTGGCTCGCACTTCTACGTTTTATCAGATATTGGTTTTTCCCGAAACGCGACCGTCGCCCGCGATCATCGAGACCACCACAGAGACCACCCGTGGATCTTATCTTGGCCACAGCGTCCGCTTCCGCCCATGACCCTGCCGGCACCGCCGCGCTGGTCGCCACGTACCCCGGCCCCGCCTTGCGCTTGGCCGAGGATATGACCGTGGCCGAGGTCAACGCGGAGGCGGAGGAGATGCTGGACAATGATCCGCGCTGGCTGCCGGATCTGCAATCCTGGCTGTCGGCGTCGAGCGTCGCGCCGGGGCTGCGGTCGGTCCCGGTCGAGTCGGCGCGCGGCATCATGATCGTCGAATGGGCCGGGGTGCCGCTGTCGGACGGCGGTTTCCTGCTGCTGGGCCGTGATGACACGCTGGAGCGGCAGTTGCGCCACACGCTGACCGAGTCGCGGCGGCGCTACAAGGATCTGGTCGAGGTGTCGTCCGATTTCGCCTGGGAAACCGGGCCGGATGGCGCCTTTGTCTTCGTCACCCACAAGGGCGCGCTGGGTTACGACGCGGACAGCCTGATTGGGCGCGATCCGCGCAGCCTCGCGCTGGACGAGTGGGGCGATTTGCCGCTGCCCTTCGACAGCCGCCGCCCGGTCGATCAAAGCGAGCTGTGGTTGAAGAGCGCGGACGGCGCCCCGGCTTGCGTGGTGGCGTCGGCCCTGCCGCTGTTCGGCTCGCAAGGCGAATGGTTGGGCGCGCGCGGCGTCTGCCGCGACGTGACCGACCAGGTGTTGCGGTCGGCGGAATTGGCGCGGGTGCGAAACCGCGAACGGCTGCTCGCCCACATCGTCCACACCCTGCGCGACCGGCTCGACGCGGTGGAGGCGCTGACGGTGGCGTCGGCTGAGACGGCTCGGGCGCTGAGCGCCGATGGTTGCCGGATTTATCGGGCGAGCGAGGCGCAAACGGATGGCGCGGTCGGCGCGGGCGGCGGTCTGGCTCTGGTGGCGGAGTTCGGCGCCGATCTGTCCGATGACAAGATGGGCGGGGAGGGCGCGTTGCAACCCCTGCTCGACCGCATCGCGGCGACCGACGGGGTGGTGGTCGCCAGCCTGGGCGATCTGTTGGTGATTGGCGAGCGGACGGAGCACCGACAGGCGCTGAACGGCGCGGTTCTGGTCTGGCGCGGCGACGATTCGGAACCGTGGGACGAGGAAGACCATCATCTGTTGTCCGGCGTGGCCGATCACATCGGCATCGCCCACGCCCATTTGGCCTATCAGGAGCGTTTGCGCCGTCTGTCGGAGCGCGACGGGCTGACCGGCCTGTTCAACCGCCGCACCTTCTTCGAGCGGCTGGAGGAAAGTCTGGCGCGGCCCGACAGCGGGGCCTCGGCCCTGCTGTACGTCGATCTCGACAATTTCAAGGCGGTCAACGACCTGCACGGCCACCAGCAGGGCGACACGGTGCTGAAGGCGATTGGCACGCTGCTGTCCACCGGGGTCCGGCCCGGCGATTTGCCGGGGCGTTTGGGCGGCGACGAGTTCGTGCTGTGGCTGGGCCGCGCCGACGAGGAGCAGGCCCGCCGGGTGGCCGACCGTCTGCTGTCGGGCATGATCGGTCTGGCGCATCTGTCGGCCAGCCCGGAAAAGCCCTTGGGCCTGTCCATCGGCATCGCCGTCCACGCGCCCGGACGGGGGGAATCCGTGCGTGAGTTGACGGATCGCGCCGACGCGGCCATGTATGCGGCGAAGAAAAGCGGCAAGGGGCATTACGCGTTGGCCCCGGCGCACCAACCCACCCCGTCCTCCACCCCCGTCGCGGAGACGTCGCCGTGACCTCGCGTCCTGAGCATCTCGACCCCGCTGATTACGAAGCCGCCAAGCAGATGGTGCGCAGCGCCGATCCGGCGGTGCGCCGGAAGGTGGCCGAGCATCCCAAGACGCGGCCCGAGCTGTTGTATTTTCTGGCCGCCGACGCGGCGGCGGAGGTGCGGCGCGCCATCGCCACCAACGCCGGAACGCCGCGTCAGGCCGACCTCATGCTCGCCAAGGACCGCGAGGTCATGGTGCGGCGGGCGGTCGCCCAGAAGATCGCCCGGCTGTTGCCGGAATTGTCGGCCAATCAGGCGGCGCAGATCGAAAAGCTGACGGTCGAGTGCCTGGAAACCCTGGCCCGCGATCAGGCCAGCGAGGTGCGCGGCATTCTGGCCGAGGCGCTGAAGGATCTGCCGAACGCCCCGCACGGCGTCATCAACACGCTGGCCCGCGACGTCGAGTTGTCGGTGTGCAGCCCGGTCCTGCTGAATTCGCCGATTCTGACCGACGAGGATCTGGCGGACATCATCCTGAAGGGGCCGGTGGCCGGAGCGATGACGGCCATCGCCAGCCGCCGCAACGTCTCGGCGTCGGTCGCCGACGCCATCGCCCGCTCCGACGACGAGGCGGCGGTGACGGCGCTGCTCGGCAACTCCTCGGCCCAGGTGCGGGAAGAGACGCTGGACCGCATCCTCGATCAGGCGCCGCAGCATGAGCCGTGGCACGCCCCGCTGGTTCGGCGCCCGCGTTTGCCCGCCCGCGCGGTGGCGCGGCTGGCCAGCTTTGTGGCGGATGGGTTGCTCAAGGTGCTGCAAGGCCGCGACGATCTCGACCCGGCGGCGGCCCGTGACTTGGCGGAAGCGGTGCGCCAGCGCGTCGGCAAGGCGGCGTCGGCGGGGAGTGGCGGCGCGGACGTCGTGCGCGGTCCGGTCGAGTTCGACGACGATTTGGTCGGCGGCGCGGCGGCGGGGCCGGAAAAGCCGGTGGAGCGTCCATCCGATCGCGCGGCGCGGCTGTTCAAGGAAGGCAAGCTGACCGAATCGGTGCTGGAAGGCTCGATGGTCGAAGGCGACCGCGCCTTTGTCCTGGCTGCTCTGGGCGAGTTGTCGCAAATTCCGGTGGCGATCATCGACCGCATCATCGGCACCCACGCGCCGCGCGCGGTGACGGCCTTGTGCTGGCGGGCTGGCCTGACCATGCGGTTCGCCCGGCAGGCCCAATTGCGGCTTGCTCAGATTCCGCCAAAAACCGCGCTGAACGCGCGGGATGGAACCTATTACCCGATGAGCGACGACGAGATGCGCTGGCAGCTTGAGTTCTTCGGGGTCGAGGAAAAGGCGTGACGGTCTCTTACCCTATGGGTTTTGCCATGCGCGTTTGGGTTCTGGCGTTCAGTCTGTGTCTGATGGTGGCGTCCGGCGCGGGCCTCGCCGCAACCCCGCCACGAGCGACGGCGGAAGAGCGCGAGGTCGCCGCCGCGTTCGACGCGGCCAAGGCCGCTTTGTCGAGCCAGCGCGGCGGCGACGCCGTGCCGCTGCTGTCGCGCGCGTCGGTCAAGGCGTTGGAGTCGGTGCGCGCCGCCGCCCGCGCGCCGGGGGATTCGGCGGTGGATCGGCTGGAACCGGCGGAACGCTTCGCCGCGATGGGCTTGCGGCGGTATCTGGGGCCGTCGGAGTTGCGGCGCATGTCGGTGGGCGACATCGCCGACCACGCGCTGAAACAGGGGTGGCTGGGGCCGAACATCATCGCGCGCAGCGCCTTGGGGCCGGTGCGGGTGAAGGGCGACCACGCGTCGGGGTTGCTGATGGTGGACAACCGCCCGGCGCTGGTGCCCGCCGACTTCGTGCGCGAGGGCGGGGCGTGGCGCATCGAACTGGCCAACGTGTTTTCCTTTGGCAGCCAGATGCTGAAGGGCTTCGCCGCGATGTCGGGCAAGAGCGAATCCGCCTACATCGCCGATCTGCTGGACAAGCTGCCCGCCGCCAAGCCGGGAATGATGAGGCGGTAGGTCGGCGCTATCCCCATAGGAATGTTGCGGCGAATCGAGCCTTTGCGTTAGGATTCCGCTGTGCACACGATCTGTTGGCGCCGACAATGACCATTCCCGATGGCGTTCCGTTTGACGCGCTGGACCTTCCGTCCGGCGGGTCGGCCATCGCCCCCCATCTTATCGCCGAATCGCCGCCGCCGCGACGCTTGCCTTGCGGCGTCCGTCTGCGGGACGCGGTGTTGGCGTTGGCCGCCGCACGGGGAACCGACGCCGGAGCCTTGGCGCTGGCGGCGCAGCTTCTGCTGCCGGACGGGGCCGATGATCCGGGGGAGAGCGACACGGAGGGGGCGGCGGTTCTGGTTCTGCGCGCGTCCGTTGGCGGCGATGACGCGGCGCTGCGCCGGGCGCTGGCCGCCGCCGTGGCTTTGGCGGATCCGGGCTTTCGCGTGATTCCCGCTGGCGACGTTGGGCGGTTGGAGGCGGCGGTCGAAACGCTGGGCTACCGCAACAAGACCTTGGCGCACGCGCTGAAACGCCTGTCCTTCCAACCGCTGGAGGGCCAGATCACTGAGGTGCGCGACGCGGCCTTGATGTTCGGCTTTCTCAGCGAATGGTGTTTCGACGAGGATCTGGTGCGGCGGCGCTTTCGTGAATTGGCGCCGGTCTATCACCCCGACACCGGCGTGGTGGCCTGCCGGGAGCGAATGGCGCAACTGATCGACGCGCGCAACATCCTGATCCACCATGTCCGCACCGTCTACGCCTCGGGCGCGTGGGTGGCGCGGCGGGCGTTGTAACCCCGCTCAGCGCGCCAAGCCGATGGCGTCCGCAATGTTGGCGTTTTCCAGCGTGGCCCCGTCCAGAGCCGCCCCGGTCAGATCGGCCCCGTTCAAATCGGCTTCGTTCAGGTTGGCGCCGCGCAGGTCGGCCCCGGCGAGGTTGGCGCCGGCCAGATTGGCCTTGTGCAGGTCGGCGTTGCGCAGAATCGCCATGCCCAGCCGGGCGCGCTGGAGGTTGGCGCGCCAGACATGCCCGCTCATCGTCTGGATGTGAACGGGGCCGAGCTGCGCCCCGGTCAAATTGGCCCCGGTCAGTGTCGCCCGCTCCAGATTCACCCCGCGCAGATCGGCGTCGGTAAAATTGACCTTGCGCAGATCGGCCAGCGACAGATCGGCGATGGCCATCGACACGCCGGTCAGCGTCGCGCCGCGCAGCGTGATGCATTGCAGGATGGCGGCGGACAGATTGACGCCGTCCAGCGCGCGGCCCGACAGATCCAGCGCCGACAGATCGGCGCGCGTGCCGGATTTGCCGCCGCTGTCGATCCAGGACAGATGTTCGGTCAGCAGGTTGCGCAGGTCGTCGTCGGGATTTTCCAGCGCCTTGGCCAGCACCGCCGCCTGAAGGTTGGGCGCGCGCAGTTGCGCGGCGTCGAGAATCGCCCCGATCATCGTCGCGCCGCTGAAATTGGTGCGGTTGATGGCGCAGCCGGTCATCACCGCGCCCGACAGCTTGGCCCCCGACAGGTTGGCCTCCGTCAGGTCGGCGTCGGTCAGATCGCAGCCGGTCAGGTTGGAGCCGGTCAGATTGGCCCGCATGAATTTGGTGCCGCGCAGCACCGCGTCGGTCAGGTCGGTCTGCATGACGAAGGCGTTGGCGATCTTGGCCCGCGACAGGTCGGCCCCGCGAATGGTCGCCGCCGTCAATTCCGAGGTCAGGACCGAGTCCTCATACTGATGCGCGCTCATCTCGCCGCTGGCGCTGTAGTGAAGGAGCGTGCCGTCGCGCAGATCGACCTCGACCATCGACGCCTCGCTCAACACCGCGCCGCGCAGGCAGGCCCCGCGCAGATCGGCCCGGCGCAGGTCGGCCCGCTCCAGATTGGCCAGCCGCAGATCGGCGGCGTAGAGGTTGGCGTTCGACAGGTTGGCCCCGGTCAGCCGGGCGCTGAACAGCTTGGCCCCCGACAAATCAGCGTCAGACAAATCGATGCCCGACAGATCCAAATTCGACAGGTCGCGCATCTTCAGGCTGGCGCGCACGCCGCCGGGCTGGCTTTTGCGGAACGCCAGATGGCGCATGAGAATCGCGTTCAACTGACTCTGGGTCAGCTTGGTGCGCGGCGTGTTGGACCCGAAGCCCTGGGCGGTCGACATCGCCGGATACCCTCTTTCGTGTAGCGGCTTAGAATGAAAGGAATACGCCAAAAAACAGTTAAGGATCGTAAAGGTGTCAAAAAACTTTCCTCCGGCAACCCGCGCGTTTCAAGACTGTTTTTGTCGGTGTTGACTCAGACGCCCCGCTTCTCTATGGTCCGCCGACCTGTCTTCCGCCAAGCCGATAGACCGGGCGCCTCGACCCTGAGTCGGGTGTCTCCGCCAGTCCGCGAATGTCGCGCACTGGCGCTTTTGCGCTTGTGCGGTGATGGAAACGTTGTTGTGGGATCGATTGCCTGATGTTTGAAGGTTTGACCGGACGCCTGGGCGACATCTTCGACAAGCTGCGCCGCCGTGGCGCGCTGACCGAGGAAGACGTCTCCGCCGCCTTGCGCGAAGTGCGCGTGGCGTTGCTGGAGGCTGACGTCGCTTTGCCGGTGGTCAAGCAGTTCGTCGCTCAGGTGAAGGAACGCGCCGTCGGCGTCGAGGTTCTGCGCTCCATCTCCCCCGGCCAGCAGGTCATCAAGATCGTCCACGACAACCTCGTGGAAATGCTGGGCGAGGGCGTCGAGATCAATCTGAACGCCGCCGCCCCGGTGCCGATCCTGATGGTCGGCCTGCAAGGCTCCGGCAAGACCACCAGCACCGCCAAGATCGCGCTGCGCCTGAAGACCAAGGACCGCAAGAAGGTCCTGATGGCCTCGCTGGACGTCCGCCGTCCCGCCGCGCAAGAGCAGTTGAAGATTCTGGGCGAGCAGGTCGGCGTCGCCACCTTGCCCGTCATTCCCGGCCAGGATCCCGTGACCATCGCCAAGCGCGCGATGGAGACCGGGCGGCTGGAAGGCTACGACGTCGTCATGCTCGACACCGCCGGTCGCCTGTCGATCGACGAGGAGCTGATGGCGGAGGTCGCGGCGGTCCGCGACGCCACCAACCCGGTGGAAACCCTGCTGGTCGCCGACGCGATGACCGGCCAGGACGCTGTGACGGTCGCCACCAATTTCAACGACAAGGTCGGCATCACCGGCATCATGCTGACCCGCGTCGATGGCGACGCGCGCGGCGGCGCCGCGTTGTCGATGCGTCAGATCACCGGCAAGCCGATCAAGCTGCTGGGCGTCGGCGAAAAGATCGACGCGCTGGAGCCGTTCCACCCCGACCGGGTCGCCGGTCGCATTCTGGGCATGGGCGACGTCGTGTCGCTGGTCGAGAAGGCGGTGGAAACCATCGACAAGGACGAGGCTGAAAAGCTCGCCCGCAAGATGGAGAAGGGCCAGGGCTTCGACCTCGACGACATGGCGATGCAGCTCAAGCAACTCCGCAAGATGGGCGGCATGTCCGGCCTGATGGGGATGCTGCCCGGCATCGGCAAGATCAAAGAGCAGATGAAGGGCGCCAACATCGACGACGGCCTGATTAAGCGTCAGGAAGCGATCATTTCGTCGATGACCAAGGCCGAACGCAAGAATCCTGAACTCATCAAGGCGTCGCGCCGCAAGCGCATCGCCGCCGGGTCCGGCACCTCGGTGCAGGAGGTCAACAAGCTGCTGAAGCAGTTTGAAGGCATGCGCGGCATGATGAAACAGGTGCAAAAGATGGGCAAGAAGGGGCTGATGCGCCACGGGCTGCAAAGCCTTCTGCCAAAGAATTTCCGGGGGCCGTTCTAAGCCCCCGTGAAGAGGACCCGCGCGATTCGCGCAGTGACGTCAACGTTCTAACAGGAAAGTGTTTCGACTCATGTCTCTCAAGATTCGTCTGGCTCGTGGTGGCGCCAAGAAGCGTCCGTTCTACGCGATCGTTGTCGCCGACGCCCGCAGCCCGCGTGATGGCCGTTTCATCGAGAAGATCGGCACCTACAACCCGATGCTGCCGCGCGAAAGCGACCAGCGCATCGTGCTCGACGTTGAGCGCGCCAAGCATTGGTTGTCGGTTGGCGGTCAGCCGACCGACCGCGTGGCCCTGTTCTTCGCCAACGCCGGCCTGATCGAGAAGCCCGTCCAGCGCGAGACGCCGAAGAAGTCGGCTCCGAAGGCCAAGGCGCAAGAGCGTCTGAAGGCCGAGGCCGCCGCTCGCGCCGCCGCCGAAGCCTGATAAGACCGAATGTCGGGCGATCCTTCGATGACCAGCAAGCTTTGCGTCGGCCAATTCGCGGGATCGCATGGTGTTCGGGGCCTGGTGAAGCTGCGCAGCTTCACCCAGGATCCCGCCGATGTGGCGGCCTATGGGCCGCTCGTCGACGACACCGGCGCCCGTCTGTTTAAGGTGACGCTTCAGGGCAAGGCCAAGGATCTGTTCCTGGCCAAGGTCGATGGCGTCACCACCCGTGAACAGGCCCAGGCGCTGGCCGGTGTGCGCCTTCATGTGGATCGCGCGGCTTTGCCGGAGACGGAGGACGACGATTCGTTCTATCACGCCGACCTGATTGGTCTGCGGGCGGAACGGGCCGACGGCAGCCTCTATGGCACGGTCAAGGCGATCTATGATTTTGGGGGCGGCGACGTCCTGGAAATCCGAGTCGGTTCGGGCGCTTTGGAGATGTTGCCCTTCTCCAAAGCCTGCGTGCCGGTGGTGGATGTCCGGGGCGGGCGAATCATCGTCGATCTGCCGACCGTCGTCGAGGCCCGCGAGGGTGACGAAGACGGCAGCGAAGGGGGCGATGAGGCCGCTGAGGATGGCGGCGGGGGGCTGGAGCCGTGAATCACGGCGCCGAAGGCTCGCTGCTCTGGACCGTCAAGGTTCTGACGCTGTTCCCGGAGATGTTTCCGGGGCCGCTTGGCCAAAGTTTGGCCGGGAAAGCGTTGGAAAATGGAGTCTGGGCGCTGGAATCAGTGGACATTCGCTCGTTCGCGCGCGATAAACACCGCTCCGTCGATGATACCCCCTTTGGCGGAGGGGCTGGCATGGTCATGCGGCCCGACGTGCTCGACGCGGCGTTGACCGCGACGGCCGGACCTGTGGGAGCGCCGGGGCGCGGCAAGGCAATTTATTTGTCGCCGCGCGGTCGGGTGCTGAACCAGGAACTGGTGAAGGAGTTGGCGGCCACCCCGGTGGTGACGCTGCTTTGTGGCCGGTACGAAGGGGTGGATGAGCGGGTCCTGGACGCGCACGACCTTGAGGAAGTGAGCCTCGGGGATTTTGTGCTGTCTGGCGGCGAACCCGCCGCGCTGTGCCTGATCGACGCGGTGGTGCGCTTGCTCCCCGGCGTCATGGGCAACGTGGCGACGGCGGGGGAAGAGAGTTTCGAGCGGGGATTGCTGGAGTATCCCCACTACACCCGACCGTCGGTCTGGACCGATGGGCAGGGTGTGGAGCGCGTGGTTCCGGATGTTCTGATGTCCGGCCACCACGAAAAGGTAAGAGCCTGGCGGCTTGCCGAGGCGGAGCGGATCACAGAGGCCCGGCGACCGGACCTGTGGTCGCTCTACGAGGCGGAGCGCCGGGCGCGGGACGCGAGTGTTACGAACAAGGGTCGACGGCAGGTTCGCCGGCGCGATCCGAAACCGGAGTGACGGTCCGCCGCGAGGCGCGCCGAATGAAAAGGATAGTGCTATGAACCTGTTGCAGCAGATCGAGCAGGAACAGATCGAAAAGGCCCTCGGTGGCAAGACCATTCCCGCTTTCTCGCCGGGCGACACCGTCCGCGTGAACGTGAAGGTCGTCGAAGGCACGCGCGAGCGCGTCCAGGCCTATGAGGGCGTTGTGATCGCCCGCAAGAACGCCGGCGTGAACTCTTCGTTCACCGTCCGCAAGATCAGCTACGGCGAAGGCGTGGAGCGTGTGTTCCCGCTGTACTCCCCGCGCATCGACTCGCTGGAGCTGATCCGCAAGGGCGACGTCCGTCGCGCCAAGCTGTACTATCTGCGCGATCGTCGCGGCAAGTCGGCTCGCATCTCCGAGCGCACGACCGGCCACGGGATCACCCCGCGCGTCAGCAAGAAGGCCGTTGCCGCCGCCGAATAAGGCGGGCCAGCGTCTTTCGCAGGTTCATCACGCCAACGCCCGGAACCGTCCGGGCGCTGGTCAGTCCCATCATCGTTCTTTGAGGAGTAGGCGCCATGAAGCGCACGTTCCAGCCCAGCAACATCGTGCGCAAGCACCGTCATGGTTTCCGCGCCCGCATGGCGACCGTTGGCGGTCGCAAGGTCATCGCCCGCCGCCGTGCGCGCGGTCGCAAGGTCCTGAGCGCCTAAGTCCGCCATGACGGCGCCGGACCGCGCGGTCGGGCGCCTGATGCGCCGGCCGGAGTTTCTGGCCGTGGCTGGGACACGGCGCAAGCATGTGGCGCCCGGCCTGATCCTCCAGGTGCGTCGGCACGACGAACGACAGCGGCCCGCCCCCGGCGAGCCGCTTGTTCGCGTTGGGCTGACGGCAAGCCGCAAGGTCGGCAACGCGGTGGTGCGCAATCGCGCCCGCCGCCGTTTGCGTGAGGCGGCCCGACAGATTCTTCCCGTCTTCGCGACCCCTGGGCATGATTTTGTCCTGGTGGCGCGCGCCGCCACGGCGGAACGTCCGTGGACCGACCTGATCGGCGATCTCACCGCCGGGCTGAAGCGGCTTGGCCTGTGGGTGGAGCCGCCCGCCCCGGTCGTCCTGCCGGACGAATCGGACGTTGGGCCTGTGGACGCCGCCCCGGACGCCGCCCCATGAGTCCGCTGGCCCATGGGCTGCGCGCGCTGGTCTATCTCTATCGCTGGACGCTGTCGCCCTTCGTCGGCTGGCATTGCCGTTTTCAGCCAACCTGCTCCTGCTACGCCATCGAGGCGTTGGAAAAGCATGGGGCCATCCGTGGCGGATGGCTGACGCTGCGCCGCCTCGGGCGCTGTCATCCCTGGGGCGGATCGGGCTATGACCCTGTGCCGGGGCCTGTGACCAACGCCTCAACGGGCGGGCGAGGGCAGGCGGCTGTTGCCGCGCCGCGCGAAAACCCGTAATCAAGGCCGCGCACACGCCGCCCTTCTTCAAAGGCCTCACGGCAACCGGGACGCCATGAACGACCAACGCAACCTCATCCTCGCGATTGCCCTGTCGATCGCCATCCTGCTCGGCTTTCAGTATTTTTACGAAAAGCCACGGATGGACCAGCAGAAGCAACTCGCCGCCCAGCAGGCCGCGCAGGCGGAACTTTTGGCGCCCAAGCCGGTTCCCGGGGCCATTCCTGGCGGGCCGACGCTCCCCGGTCAGGTTCCCGGCACGGTGTCGGAACTCACCAAGGACCGCGCCGCCCTGGTGGCCGAGCAGGTCGCCGCCGGCGCCCGGGTGAAGATCGACACGCCGTCGCTGCACGGCTCGATCAACCTGCAAGGCGGTCGGATCGACGATCTGACGCTGGCGACCTATCACGAGACGCCCGACCCCAAGAGCGCGGAAATCGTGCTGCTGGCCCCGGCGGGAACGCCGCAGGCCTATTACGCCGAATTCGGCTGGGTGCCGGAAGACCGCGCCATCGCCATCCCCAGCGACAAGACGCTGTGGACCGCCTCGGGCGCGGCGCTGACTCCGGCGCAGCCGCTGACGCTGACCTGGGACAACGGCCAGGGGCTGCTGTTCACCCGGATGGTCGCGGTGGACGCCAACTACATGTTCACGGTGACGCAGACGGTGCGCAACACCGGCGCGGCCCCGGTCCGCCTGATGCCCTACAGCCTGGTGTCGCGCAGCGGCACGCCGCAGACCTCGGGCTATTACATTCTGCATGAAGGCCCGCTCGGCGTGTTCAACGGCAAGCTGGACGAGCAGAAATACGAGGATGTCCGCAAGACCGGAACCATCGCCAAGGACACCACCGGCGGCTGGATCGGCATCACCGACAAATATTGGCTGGTCTCGCTGGTCCCCGACCAGAAGGAAAAGGTCACGGCGCGCTACGTCCACACCGTGGTGGCCAACACCGACCGCTATCAGGCCGACACGCTGGGCGCGGTGGTCGAGGTGGCGCCGGGCGCGTCGGTCGAGCAGACCGGGCGTCTGTTCGCGGGCGCCAAGCAGGTCAATCTGCTGGACGACTACGCCGAGAAGCTGGGCATCACCAACTTCGATCTGGCGATTGATTTCGGCTGGTTCTACTTCCTGACCAAGCCCTTCTTCTACGCGCTGGATTTCTTTGCCCGCGTGATCGGCAATTTCGGTCTGGCCATCTTGATGCTGACCATCTGCGTCAAGGCCGTCTTCTTCCCGCTCGCCAACAAGTCCTATCAGGCGATGAGCAAGATGAAGGCGCTCCAGCCGAAGATGCAGGAGCTGCGTGAGAAGTTCGGCGACGATCAGGCCCGGATGAATCAAGAGCTGATGGCCATGTACAAGCGCGAGAAGGTCTCGCCGGTGTCGGGCTGTCTGCCGATCATCATCCAGATTCCGGTGTTCTTCTCGCTCTACAAGGTGCTGTTCGTGACCATCGAAATGCGGCACGCGCCGTTCTTCGGTTGGATCCATGATCTGTCCTCGCCCGATCCGACGACCATCTTCAACCTGTTCGGCCTGATCCCCTGGGATCCCCCCGCCATGCTGCATCTCGGCCTGTGGCCGATCATCATGGGCGTGACCATGTGGCTCCAGCAAAAGATGAACCCGGCGCCGCCCGACCCGGTGCAGCAGAAGGTCTTCCAGTTCCTGCCCATCGTCTTCACCTTCATGCTGGCGGGCTTCCCCGCCGGTCTGGTGATCTACTGGGCCTGGAACAACCTGCTGTCGGTGTTGCAGCAATGGACCATCATGCGCCGCATGGGCGTGAAGGTCTGATCCTTCGACTGATCGCCTGACATGACCGCCGGTAAACGTTCCCCTTGACGGACGTTTTCCGGCGGTTATGTTTTTGCGATGCATGATCTGTTCATCAAGCGGGCGGCGATGAAATCCATCGCCCGTCAAATCCCGGCGATCCGCAACCAGATGATGACGGACCTTGACGCGTTGGCGGCCAACCCCGACGACGCGGCGCTTGATGTGGAGGCCATCGTCGGAACCGGGTATTTGCGGCTGAAATTCCGCAACCCGGCCCGTGCGTTTCGGGCGATCTTCACGCGGGATGATGGGGTGCGCGTCATCGACGTGATGGCGGTCGAACCCAGGGGTCAAGCCTACGACGTCAGGAGGCTGCAACGATGACTGTGCAGTTCATTGCCGACAAGGACGGCAAGACCGAATACGCGGTCGTTCCCATCGCCGAATTCGAGGCGTTGCGCGCCCGCGCGATGGATCAAGGCGACATCCGCGCCGCCCTGGACGCCGAGGATGACGAGGATCTGCCCTGGGCGATGGCCCGTCGGTTGATCGAGGGGGAGCCGCCGCTGCGGGTCTGGCGCGAGCATCGCGGCCTGACCCAGGCCGATCTTGCCGCCGCCGCCAGCCTCACCGCCAGCTATGTGTCCCAAATCGAAGCCGGGCGGAAAAGCCCGACCGTTGATGTTTACCGCGCGTTGGCGGCGGCGCTTGGCGTCACCGTCGATGACCTGCTTCTGCAACCGAAAGCGTTCCCATGACCAACCCGACCAGCTCCGGCCCGACCAAGCCCAGCATCATTTCCGGTTTTGACGAGGCGGCGTTGGAGGCCGGGCGGCTGCTGTTCGCCAAGGAGTGCGATTTCGTCTGGGGGGCCGACGCGCTGAACCAGTTGCCGGAAGCCGATCTGCCGGAGGTCGCCTTCGCCGGGCGCTCAAACGTCGGGAAATCGAGTCTGGTCAACGCGCTGACCGGGCGCAAGACGCTGGCCCGCACCTCCAACACGCCGGGCCGCACCCAGCAGCTCAATTTCTTCAATCTGGGCAACCGGCTGAAGCTGGTGGACATGCCGGGTTACGGCTACGCCAAGGAATCGAAGGAAAAGGTCGAGGCCTGGAACCACATGGTCCGCCGTTTCCTGCGCGGGCGCGTCACCATGCAGCGGGCCTTGGTTCTGGTCGATTCGCGTCATGGGCTGAAGCCCAACGACGAGGAGATCATGGAGATGCTCGACCGCACCGCCGTGCCTTACGTCGTCGTGCTGACCAAGATCGACAAGGTGAAGCCGAACGAACTCGACGCCGTGCGCAAGGCGACCGAGGCGGCCTTGAAAAAGCACCCGGCGGCCTTCCCGGAAATTCACGTCACCAGCTCGGAAAAAAACATCGGCATCGCCGAGTTGCGGGCCAGCCTCGCCACGCTCGCCGCTGAATGACGCCATGCCGACGGTGACGCTAACCCCGGCGCTGCTGTTTCTGGCGCAGGCGCTGTTGCTGATCGCCGGGCCGTTTCTGGTTTGGCGGTTGGCCGGGGCGCGCCATGTCGCGCCGATGGTGGTCATCCAGATTTTGGCCGGGATCGCGCTTGGCCCCTCGCTGCTCGGGCGGCTGGCCCCTGATCTGTGGGCGACTTTGTTCGCGCCTGCGGCCTTGGCCCCTTTGTCCGGCCTGGCTCTGTTGGCCGTGCTGTTTTTCGCCTTTTTGACCGGGCTGCACCTCGACCCCGCCGAGTTTCGCGGGCGGGGCCGGGCCTTCGCTGCGGTGGCGTTGTCGAGCATGGCCGTGCCGACGCTGGTCGGGCTGGGGCTGGGCTGGTGGTTGGCCGGGGCCTATCCCGGCATGGCCGGGCCGCGCGCCACGCCGGGGCTGTTCGCCGCCGGATTCGGCATTTGCGTCGGCGTCACCGCGCTGCCGGTTTTGGGGGCGATCCTGCGCGAAATGGGGCTGTTGGGCGACCGGATTGGGCGCTTGGCGCTGGGCTACGCCGCCGTCAACGACGCGCTGCTGTGGCTGCTCATCACCGGAGTACTGGCCTGGGCGGCGGGCGGCTCCGGCGGGGTTGAGGCGATCGCCGGGGTGGCGGTGTTGGGCTTCGCCTATGTCGGCGTGACCGAACTGGTCGCCCGTCCGGTTCTGGCCCGGCTGATGGCGCGCGTGGCCCCCGGCGGGGAGATCGGCGACATGGCGGTGGTCGTCACCTGCGCCGCGCTGCTGGCCTCGGCGGCGATCACCGAGATGATCGGGCTGCATTACATTCTGGGGGCCTTCGTCGCGGGAACCGCCATGCCCCGGCGGTTGGCGGCGGCGATTCTGGCGCGATTGGAGCATTTCTCCACCCTGATCCTGCTGCCCTTCTTCTTCACCCTGACCGGGCTGAAGGTCGATCTGGATCTGGGCGACTCGTCGCAATGGGCGGTGTTTGGGTTGGCGAGCGCGGCGACGCTGGTCGGCAAGATGGCGGGAACGGCGATTCCCGCCCGTTTGACCGGGGAACGCTGGGTTGACGCCCTGCGGCTGGGCGCGCTGATGCCCTGCAAGGGGTTGATGGAGGTCATCGTGCTGACCATTCTGTTGGAGGCGGGCGTGCTGTCGAACGCCTGTTTTTCCGCGATGGTGTTGATGGCGGTGGCGGTGACGGCGCTGACCCAGCCGATGACCCGGCTGGCGGAGCGCTGGGCGGCCCTTGCCGTTCATGACCAAAAAATTGCCCTCTAGGCAACGGCGTGGGCTTTCCGTTAAAGAAGCCCCACTGTCCATCCCGACAAAGGGAACCTGCCGTGTCGAACACGACCCGTGACGAGTGGCTGACCAAGGCCCGCACCCTGTCCGAGGCGCTGCCCTACATGCGCCGCTACGCCGGAAGCACCTTCGTCATCAAGTATGGCGGTCACGCCATGGGCGACGCTGCCCTGGCCGAGCTGTTCGCCCGCGACATCGTTCTGCTGAAGCAGGTCGGCATCAACCCGGTGGTCGTCCATGGCGGCGGCCCGCAGATCGGCCAGATGCTCGACCGTCTGAAAATCCAGTCGAGCTTCATCGACGGCCTGCGCGTCACCGACAAGGCGACGGTCGAGGTGGTCGAAATGGTTCTGGCCGGGTCGATCAACAAGCAGATCGTCGCCGCCATCAACAGCGCGGGCGGCCGCGCCGTCGGCCTGTCGGGCAAGGACAGCAACCTCATCACCGCCCGCCGGTTGGAGCGCGTGCACCGCGACCCCGACAGCCACATCGAGCAGGTCCTCGACCTCGGCTTCGTCGGCGAGCCGCACAAGGTCAACCCGGAGATCCTCAACGCGCTCGCCAAGTCGGACATCATCCCGGTGATCGCGCCGGTCGGCTTTGACGAAAAGGGCGACACCTACAACATCAACGCCGACACGGCGGCGGGCGCCGTCGCGGCGGAGTTGAAGGCGGCGCGCTTCTTCCTGCTGACCGACGTCGCGGGCGTGCTCGACAAGGACAAGAAGCTGATCGACACGATGACGCTGGATCAGGCGCGCGCGGCCATCGCCGACGGCACCGCGTCGGGCGGCATGATCCCGAAGATCGAAACCTGCGTCGACGCCGTCGAAAAGGGCGTCGACGCGGCGGTGATTCTGGATGGTCGGGTGCCGCACGCCCTGCTGCTGGAGATCTTCACCGAAGGCGGCGTCGGCACCCTGATCGGGCGGGAGTGACCGCCTATATTGGGGAGTAGACCCCGAAGAGCCGACGAGAGCGCCCGATGACCGACCCGCGTGAGGAACTGCTCCGCCAGATCAAGGCCATCCGTGACAAGATGGATCCCAAACTGGTGGAGCGCGCCAAGCTGGCGGTGTTCGGCAAGGTGCCCTACGACAGCGCCAACGCCAAGGAGGCGGTGGGCCATTTTCTGGACGCCCGCGACGATGGCGGGGCGTTCCGGCGGAAATTGGCCCAGGCGCTGAAGGCGGAAGGGGCGGGGCTGGATCTGGAGCCGCCGCCCGCCGCGCCGCCGACTACGCCGCCGGTCAAGCCCCGGCGGGGTGGACGGATGACGTAGGCGAGGGGGCTTTCACCGCAACCACCGCCCCCCAACCAGAGGAGCGCCGCCCGTGCTGCACGTGTTTGTCAACGACGGCGGTCTGCTGCGCTGGGACAAGGCGGCGGACGCCGCGTTGGGGCCGCTGCCCGACTCCGTCGTTTGGATCGACCTGCTGAATCCGACGCCCGCCGAATTGGCGCGGGTCGAGGCGATGGTCGGCGTGCCGCTGCCCACCCGCGAGCAGATGGCGGAAATCGAAGAATCAAGCCGTCTGCGCGTCGTCAATGGCATCCTGTCCTTGACGGTGATGGCTCTGGTTTGGGCGGACACCGACGAGCCGCGTTTGACGGCGGTTGGCTTTGTGCTGGCCGGGCGCTGTTTGGTCACGGTCCACCACATCGACCCCAAGGCGTTCCTGGCCTTCCGCCGCAAGGTCAGCCACGCCCCGATTCCGCTGGCGACCGCCGAGTCGGTGATGGGGGCGCTGGTCGATGGCCTGATCGACCGCACCGCCGCCGTCCTGCGCCGGGCCGGTGTGGAGTTGGACACCATCAACCGCCGCGCCTTCCGGGGACCGTCCTTGCCCCGGCGCGGCGAAGTGATGGACGATTCGGGAACCCTGAAACGCATCGGCAACACCGGCCATCTGGTCGGCAAGGCCCATGTCAGTTTGGCCAGCGTGATTCGCATGCTGGAATTCTTGTCCAGCAACGAGGGCTGGAACACCCGAAAGCCGACCCGCCGCTGGGCGCGCACCGCGTTGCAGGACGCCACCGGCTTGGACGAGTATAGCGCCTTTCTGTCGTCCAAAGTGGCGCTGTTGCTCGACAGCACGCTGGGCCGGATCAACGTCGAGCAGAACGAGATCGTCAAGATCGTCTCGATCATCACCGTGTTGCTGTTCCCGCCGACCCTGGTGGCGAGCGTCTGCGGCATGAATTTTTCGTGGATGCCGGGATCGGACGAATCCTTCGGCTACCCGTCGGCCCTGCTGCTGATGCTTCTGTCGGCGCTGCTGCCGATGATTTTCGTCCGGCTGCGCCGCTGGCTGTAAAGCGCCCTTTGTTCGACTCCGCGATCATCCGCGCCGCAGGGCAATTGCTTGAACTATCGAAGGCTGATGAAGCCCCTCTCCCCTCGCGGGAGAGGGGTTGGGGTGAGGGGGAAAGGGAACCTTCCCGGCCCAATTGGGCCGGGCCGCACCCCTCATCCCAACCCTTCTCCCGCAAGGGGAGAAGGGCTTTCTCCGATGCGCAATCGTTCAAGCGATTGTCCTGATTCTCGCCGCTTTCCTTTGACAGCGGGCGCAGGCCTGTGCACCATCGCGGCCATTCCAGGGGGGTCCCGACAAGGGGCTGAGATATCAACGGCGGGCCGTTTCGGCGTCCGGCAGCGTGATGACCCTTTGAACCTGATCCGGGTCATGCCGGCGAAGGGAGGGAACACGCGATGGGGCCGCTTTTGGCGGCCCGGTTGGTCCGCTCACAAGACCCCCCATCCGCGATCCATCGCCTCCGTCTGTCCCGGGTTTGTCCGCCCATCTGTCAGACGGAGAAACCCCGTGCCAAAAGATTTCGATCAAGCCGTCCACCCGATCACGACCGGCCCGCTGGCCGCGTCGCGCAAGCGCTATGTGTCGAGCAGCCGCTTTCCCGGCCTGCGCGTCGCCCTGCGGGAAATTTGCCTGGGCGGCGGCGAGCCGCCCTTGACCGTCTATGACCCGTCCGGTCCCTACACCGATTCGTCGGTCCACATCGACGTGCGCAAGGGGTTGGAGGCGCTGCGCCGTGACTGGATCATCAGCCGCCGCGACGTTGAGCCGACCGAGGGCGGCGCGCTGCGCGGCAAGCCCGGCGTCGCCGTCACCCAGATGGCCTACGCGCGGGCCGGGATCGTCACGGCGGAGATGGACTACATCGCCATCCGTGAGAATCTCGGGCGGCTGGCCGCGCTGGAAACGCCGCGCGACGGCGAGGATTTCGGCGCCTCAATCCCCGATTTCGTCACGCCGGAGTTTGTCCGCGACGAGGTGGCGCGCGGGCGGGCGATCATTCCGTCCAACATCAACCACCCGGAATCCGAACCGATGATTATCGGGCGGAACTTCCTGACCAAGATCAACGCCAACATCGGCAACTCCGCCGTCACCTCGTCGATCGAGGAGGAGGTGGAGAAAATGGTGTGGGCGATTCGCTGGGGCGCCGACACCGTGATGGATCTGTCCACCGGGGCCGACATTCACCAGACCCGCGAATGGATCCTGCGCAACGCCCCGGTTCCCATCGGCACCGTGCCGATCTATCAGGCGCTGGAAAAGGTGAATGGAAAGGCCGAGGATCTGACCTGGGAGCTGTTCCGCGACACGCTGATCGAACAGGCCGAGCAGGGGGTGGATTACTTCACCATCCACGCCGGTTTGCGGCTGGCCCACATCCCGCTGACCGCCAAGCGCGTGACCGGCATCGTGTCGCGCGGCGGCTCGATCATGGCGAAATGGTGCCTGTCGCACCATCGCGAGAATTTCCTCTACGACCATTTCCCGGAGATCGTCGAGCTGTGCCGTCGCTATGACGTTGCGCTGTCGCTGGGCGACGGCCTGCGTCCGGGCAGCCAGGCCGACGCCAACGACGCCGCGCAATTCGCCGAGTTGGAGACGCTGGGCGAATTGACCAAGGTGGCGTGGGAACGCGACGTCCAGGTGATGATCGAGGGGCCGGGCCATGTGCCGCTGCACAAGATCAAGCACAATGTGGACAAGCAACTGGCGCTGTGCGGCGAGGCCCCCTTTTACACGCTGGGGCCGTTGGTGACGGACATCGCGCCCGGCTATGACCACATCACCAGCGCCATTGGCGCGGCGATGATCGGCTGGTTCGGCACGGCCATGCTCTGCTACGTCACGCCCAAGGAGCATTTGGGGTTGCCCGACCGCGACGACGTCAAGGCCGGGGTGATCGCCTACAAGATCGCCGCCCACGCCGCCGATCTGGCCAAGGGCCATCCGGGGGCGCGGCTGCGCGACGACGCCATGTCGCGGGCGCGCTTCTCCTTCCGCTGGCGCGATCAGTTCGCCTTGGCGCTTGACCCTGACACGGCGGAAGCCTTCCACGACGAAACGCTTCCGGCGGAAGGGGCGAAGACCGCGCATTTCTGTTCGATGTGCGGGCCGAAATTCTGCTCGATGAAGATCACGCAGGAAATCCGCGACGCCGCTGAATCCGGCATGGCGGAGATGGCCGAGAAGTTCCGCGCCTCGGGCGGGGACATCTATCAGCCGCAGGCGTAACGGCAAACGACCGGGGCGGCGAATGTCGCCCCGGTCAACCCGTCATGCGCGCGTCAATCCAGGGAAAAGATCTTCGCCCCGGTTCCGCTGTCCAGCAGCACGGTGGCGAACAGGGTCAGGATCGGCACCAGAAACATCAGGCCGATCACGCAGCGGATGACGATGTCCTTGCGGCGAACGGAGCGGCAGAGGGGGCAATCCTTGGGGCCATGCCCGTAATCGGCGCCGCAATGGGGGCAGGCGGTGGTGTCGCTCATGATGAACCGGGCTTTCGGCGGGCGGGCAAGCGCCGCGATGGCGTCAAACGGACGCCCATTGTGGAACATCAGACCCGTCAACGGTCATGAAATCCCTGTCATCCGTGGCTTGCCGTCGCCGTTCAGGCGGCCTGCGCCATCGGGGTGATTCCCGCCACCATCCGCTCGAACTGTTCAACAAAGCGCTTCTGGTCATGGTCGTGGATCGAGAAGGTGATGTGCAGGCGGCCATTGGGGTTGACCGAGCGAATGGTCGCCGGAACCGCCACATCGATGCCGCTCAAGCTGAGGCGCGTCGATTGACCGACGGACAAACCGGCGATGGCCTCGGCGGGCAGGCCGCTGATTTGCGCGCCGCCTTCCGACGCGTTGTCGATGGTGACGGCAAGATCACGCCCGCCAATCTGCACGCGGCCCGGACGGTTGATCGGGTAGCGGGCGAACTGACGCCGGTTGACCTCCGGCGTGGCGGTGCGGATCGCCTGGATCAGCACGCGGCGCAGTTGGTCGATGCTGGCCGCCACGGCGCCCGACAGGGCGTTGACCTCGGTCGCCCGTTCGCCGGTCGCCGTGGCTTCCGACGACACGTCGGCGATGCGGAACGCCACCTCTTGCGCGGCGTTGGAGGTCTGCACCACGTTGCGGGCGATTTCGCCGGTCGCGGCCTCCTGCTCCTCAATCGCGGCGGCGATGGTGGTGGAGACGGTTTCGACGCCGCGCACTTGATCGGCGATGGCGCGCACCGCCTTCACCGCGTCGGACGTCGTCGCCTGGATGGCGGCGATCTGCGATTCGATTTCGTCGGTCGCCCGCGCCGTTTGCCCGGCCAGCGCCTTCACCTCGCTGGCGACCACGGCGAATCCCTTGCCGGCCTCTCCGGCGCGCGCCGCTTCGATGGTGGCGTTCAGCGCCAACAGGTTGGTTTGCCCGGCGACGTCGTTGATCAGCGTCGTCACCTCGCTGATGCGGGTCACGGCCTCGGACAAGCGTTGGATGGTCGCCTCGGCGTGGGTGGAGGCGTCGACCGCTTGCCCGGTCATCAACGTGGCGGTGTTGATCTGGGTGGCGATTTCGCGGATCGATGCGCTGAGCTGTTCGGACGCGGCGGCGACGGTCTGGGCGTTGCTGAGCGCCTGGGTGGCGGCGGCGGCGACGTTCTGGCTGTTGTCGCTGACCGCGCGGGCCGATTCCGCCATGCGCATGGCGTTGCCCGCCATCTGGCCGGTGTGGGTGGCGACGGTGTCCACCGCGTTGGTCGCCTCGCGCTCCACCGTTTCGGCCATGCGCAGCAAGGCGGCCTCTTTTTCCTGTTCGGCGTTGACGCGGTCCTCGTCCTGGGCGCGGCGCAGCCTTGCGGCTTCCTGGGCGTTGTCCTTGAAGACGCGCAACGCCGACGTCATCGCGCCGATTTCATCCTGGCGCGTGGCCTCGGGGATGGCGACGGCCAGATCGCCTTGGGACAGGGTGCGCATGATCGCCGTCAGCGCGGCGACGGGGCGAACCACCCGGCCCAAGATGCCAAGCACGCCCAGCACCACCACGGCCAGCACCAGGGCCGTCACCACCCACACGGCGGTCATGAACAGGGATTCGCGGCTGGCCGCGTAGACCTCCGTCTCGCTGTTGTAGCGGTTGGTGGCGGTGACGATGGCGTCCACCTCGGCCCGGTGGGCGGCGTAGGCGTCCGACAGCGCCTTGTAAGAGGCGCGGGCCGTCGCCTCATCCTTTTTGGCCAGGGCGGGCAGGAATTTGGTTTCGACCTCCGTCCAGAACCGCATGACCGGGGCGTGCGACGCGACGGTGAGCTGTTTGAGGATGATCGGGTTGAAATCCTCTTTCAGCCAATAGCCGTGACGGTCATCATAATCCTTGCGAAGCTGGGCCAGCCGCTCTTGCCGCTGCTTGACCGTGGACGGATCGTTCAGCGCCAGGGTGGCTTCCAGATAGGCTTCGATGACGTATTCCGGCGGCGGCAGGATGTCGGCGATCAGATCCTTGCCCAGCACGATCCGCTGATAGATCGGACCGCCCACCTTCAACTCCCGGATGGCGAGCATCCCGGTGGCGGCGACCACGATGAAGCCCAGAGTCACCACGACGCCAAACAGATTGGTCAAGGCGGCGATCTTCAGGTTTTTCAGCATGTCGGAGACCCTTCAACGGAGCGACGTCTGAAGGCTTGGATGTCAAATGCGCAGCGGGAAAACAAGCAGAAAGTTACAAAACGGCACCAGAAGAAGGAAATGATGTTTCCCTGTGCAGGCTGCCCATGTTTTGCACAGGGTTTGCTTGTTTTTGATACCAAAGCACCCTGTGACATTTTTAAGTCAGAGCTAAGGTGCCAACCCACCCGACCAAAGCGAG
This sequence comes from Azospirillum cavernae, assembly GCF_003590795.1. GTDB lineage: Bacteria > Pseudomonadota > Alphaproteobacteria > Azospirillales > Azospirillaceae > Azospirillum > Azospirillum cavernae. Next base: position 2,011,005 of record NZ_QYUL01000001.1, on the reverse strand, counting down.
GATCACCAGCATCAGCAAGGCCACCCCCATCACCGCGTTGCTGCGGCGAATCGAGAGGCAATGCGGGCAGGTGGGGGCATCCGCCGCGTGTTTGTTGTCGCAGCGCGGGCAACGGACGGTCGGCTCCGTCATGGCGTCCTCATTGAAAACGTAAATTCAGGCGGGAGGTTAGCACAGGCTGTGCGTCTTCGCACGGCCTGCGCGTCTCCGGTTGTCCGGCCTTGTGGGTTCACGCGCCGCGTGCCAGCGGGGCGAAGCCCGCTGTCAAACGGCGGAATTGATCGGCGAAGCCGGAGCGCTCGCCATCCGTCAAGGTGAAGGTCAAGTGGATTTGGGCGTTCCGATCCCGCGAACGGACCAGGGCCGGAACGGGGTTGTCGACGCCGGGCAGGATCAATTGCGCCGCCATGCCTTCGGTCAGTTTGGCCAGCGTGCTGGGCGGCAGACCGCTGATCTGCGCGCCGCCTTCGGACGCGTTGTCGATGGTGACGGCGACGTCCTGGTGGCCGAGGCGCAGACGGCCCGGGCGGTTCAGCGGATGGCGGCTGAAGCGCCGACGGTTCACTTCGGGCGTGGCGGTGCGGATGGTTTCAATCAGAACATGGCGAAGCTGGTCGATGCTGGCGGCGACGGAATCGGACAGGGTCATCACCGCGCTGGCCCGCGCGCCGGTCGCGGTCGCTTCCGACGACACGTCGGCGATGCGGTTGGCGACCTCCTGGGCGGCTTGGGTGGTCTGGGCGACGTTGCGGGAAATCTCGCTGGTGGCGGTTTCCTGCTGTTGAACGGCGGACGCGATGGTCGAAGACACGCTTTCCACCCCGCGCACCCGTTCGGCGATGGCGCGCACCGCCGCGACCGCTTCGGACGTCGTCGCCTGGATGGTGGCGATGTGCGATTCAATTTCGCCAGTGGCGCGCGCGGTCTGTCCGGCCAACGCCTTCACCTCGCTGGCGACGACGGCGAAGCCTTTTCCCGCTTCGCCGGCCCGTGCCGCTTCGATGGTGGCGTTGAGCGCCAACAGGTTGGTTTGTCCGGCGACCTCGTTGATGAGGGTGGTGACTTCGCCGATGCGGGTGACGGCGTCGGATAGGCGCTGGATGGTGGTTTCCTCGTGGGTCGAGGCGTCCACCGCCTGTCCGGTCATGGCGCTGGCGGCTCCGATCTGGTTGGCGATTTCGCGGATGGAGGCGCTGAGCTGTTCGGACGCGGCGGCGACGGTCTGGGCGTTGCTGAGCGCCTGGGCGGCGGCGGACGCGACGTTCTGGCTGTTGTCGCTGACCGCCTGGGCGGAATCAGCCATTCGGGCGGCGTTTTCGGCCATGTCGCCGGTTTTCTGGGCGACGGCGTCCACAGCGTTTCCGGCTTCGCGTTCCACCGTTTCGGCCATGCGCAGCAGGGCGGCTTGCTTTTCCTGCTCCGCCTGTTCGCGGTTCAGATCCTGGGCGCGGCGGCGGCGATCCTCCTCGGCGTGCTCCTTGAACACGCGCAAGGCCATCGTCATGGCGCCAATCTCGTCCTGGCGGGTGTCGTCGGGCAGAACGACGTCCAAATTTCCCTGCGCCATCGCCCGCATCACCCCGGTCAGGCTGGCCACCGGGCGGATCACCCGCTGGAGAATCCCCAGCACGCCCAGCGCGACCACGACCAGCACCAGGGCCGACGCCGCCCAGACGGCGGTCATGAACAGGGATTCGCGGTCGTTGGCGTCGCGTTCGGTGTCGGCGTTGGCGCGGTTGGCGTTGACGACGATGGAATCAATCACCCCGCGATGGGCGGCGTACGCGTCGGAGAGCGCCTTGTAGGCCGCCCGCGCCGCCGCCGCGTCGCCATTGGCCAGCGCGGGGAGGAACTTGTTCTCGACCTCGCCCCAAAACAGGGTCGCCGGGGCGTGGGAGACGACGGTCAGGCGGTTGCGCAGGGCCGGGTCGATGTCCTGCTTGCTCCAATAATCGCGTCGCTCGTTGTAATCCTTGCGCAATTGCGCCAACCGCTCCCGCCGTTGGCCGACCGAAGCCGGGTCGTTCAGCGCCAGCGTGACTTCCAGATAGGCTTCGATCACATATTCCGGCGGCGGCAGGATGTCGGCGATCAGATCCTTGCCCAGGATGATCCGCTGATACATCGGCCCGCCCACCTTCAACTCACGGATGGCCAGCATCCCGGTGGCGGCGACCGCGACGAAGCCAAGCGCGATGACGACCCCGAACAGGTTGGTCAAGGCGGCGATTTTCAGATTTTTCAGCATGCCGATTGGCCTCCAGCACAACAATTGCGGCGAAAGCTATCAGGAGCGCATTGAAGAAAAATGAAACGATCGGTGCGGGTAAACACTGGAAACAGAAAGGAAGATATTGGGGGGAAAGAGTTTTGCTTATTGCGCGGGCACGGATTGCCTATTTCATAATCACCCACGGCAATCCGTGGCAAGCCACATGAGAGTCTCAGCCATCTCCGACTCGGAGACGTTCAGGCCGCGTGGTTACGCCTCCAGATCATCCCCACCCGTCATCAGGTCGTCATCGTCGGGGTCATGCGCCAGAAGATCGCCTGGCTGGCAGTCGAGCACGGTGCAGATCTTGGCCAGCGTCTCGAACCGCAGACCCTTCACCTTGCCGGTGCGCAGCAGCGACAGGTTGGCTTCGGTGATGCCGATGCGCTGGGCCAAATCCTTGGCCTTCATCTTCCGGCGGTTCAGCATCAGGTCGAGCGTGACACGAATGGGCATAAGTTCAGACGAAACCCGCGTTTTCATCGGCCAGGGCCGCAGCCTCGCCCATCACCCAGGCGATGACCAGCAATACCACGCCCAACAGAACGACGAACAGGTCGCCGGTGCTGACCGACAGGGCGCCGTGCGGCCCGTCCGCCGGGTTGTGGCGCAGGACCGCCAGCGACAGCAGCAGGGAACCGACCGGCTCGCTGACCCCCGACGCCATCAAGGACAGGGAGAAGCGCCGCAACCGCCGGGCCGAGGTTGGGGCGAAGACCATCCCGGCGGCGAAGCCCCGAAACAGCGCCCGCAACTCCCACATCCCCCACAGGCCGGGCAGGGCGGCGACCAGCAGGGCGGCAGCGGCGAGCGCGGAGTCCTCCAACGGCAACGCCCGCACCGGCAGACGCAGCCCGGCCAACCAGGGATGGCTGGCCAGCATCACCTCGGAGAAGGCGACGGCGTAGAGAATGATCCCGGCGGGGGTCAGCAGCAGCAGGGCCGTCATCACGGCGGACAGGCGGCGGCTGACGCGGATGATCCGCGCCTGACGGATCCGACGAAGCTCCTGACTCATGCCGCGACCTCCAAAAAATTACCGCTTGGCAATAACGAATTATCGAATTACAGAAAGATAACGCTCCGGTCAAGGCGCCAGATCGGGGGCGTGCTCCGACATCCCATTGTCCTGTTTCAACCGTTGATGAGGTCGTTTCATGCTCCGCCCCCTTTGCGCGCTGGCTCTTCTGGCGATGACCAGCGCCTGCACCACCGTCTTTCAAATCCCCGTCACCGGCGCGCTGGGCGACAAGACGCCGCTGTCGGGCATCGCCCAGGCGCGGTCGGACTCGGCGCTTGGCCGCTACGCCGTGCAGACGGCGGACAAGAGCCTATCCTGCAACGGCGTTTACGACGCGTCGAGCATTGAGCCGCGCATGATCGTCGCGGTGTCCTGCGACGATGGCCGGTACGGCGTGGTGGACATCCGCCGCTCCCCCGATCTGATGAGCGGATCGGGGACCGGGCGGCTGAACGACAACACCCCGGTGCGCGTCGAATTCAGCCCGCCGCCGAAGGCCAAGGAGTAACCAGCCTTACGCCGTCACCCCTGGCGCGCGCCCGCTGGCGAGGATCGCCTCGCGAGCGGCGCGCGAGGGGGCCAGACGCTGGCGGGCGGCGGCGAGAACCGGGGCGGGGGCCTCTTGCGGGGTTCCCGCCTGAAAGGGTGGGGCGGGCGCGTATTCCAGACACAGTTGGATGGTTTCCGCCTCCGTCTGGCCCAGCAGGGCGGCGATGACCGTCAGGCCGAAGTCGATCCCCGCCGTCACGCCGCCCGCCGTGATGAGCGCGCCGTCCTGAACCACCCGCCCCTCGGTCGGGATGGCGCCGTAGCGGGCGAGGAAATCGACCGCGTTCCAATGGGTCGTGGCGCGTTTGCCGATCAGCAGCCCCGCCGCCCCCAGCACCAGCGCCCCGGTGCAGACGGAGGTGACGAAGCGCGCCCGCGTCGCCTGTTCGCGGACGAAGGCCAACGTCTCGGCATCCTCCAGCAGCGCGTTGATTCCGCCGCCGCCCGGCACGCACAGCACGTCCAGCGGCGGGCAATCGGCGAAGCGGGTGGTCGGCGTCAGGATCAGGCCGGTGGCCGAGCGCAGCGGCGCGCAATCCTTCCACAGCAGATGAACCTCGGCGTCGGGCGCGCTGGCGAACAGTTCGTAAGGACCGGACAGGTCAAGTTGCTGAACGGCGGGGAAGGCGAGAATGCCAAATCGCAGGGTCATGCTGGCGGCTCCGTCATGGATGGTGGGCGGGTTGACGGGGGCAGGATAGCGCGCGATGCTGTGGCGCAATCGCCAATTACCCCACGAATCCCGCCAATGATGGTTCCCGCGCCACCGTTCCGCCGCGTTGAGATTTTGGGCTTTCCCGACGCGCAGCTTCTCGACGTCGCCGGGCCGACGCAGGTCTTCGCCACGGCCAACGATCTGGCGGTCGCGGCGGGGGCGCCGCCGCCCTATGGTTTGGCCGTGGTGGCCGCCGTCCCGCCGGTGTGGACGACCGCCGGGCTGAGCCTGAGCGCCGAGCCGTTGCCGCCGCCGGACCAACCGCTCGACACGCTGATCCTGTCGGGCGGGACCGGAGTCCGCCGGGCCTGCGCCGACGCGGCGCTGGTCGCGTGGGTCGTGGCCCGCGCCGGGGCGGCGCGCCGGGTGGCGTCGGTGTGCAGCGGGGCCTTTCTGCTGGCCCAAGCCGGGCTGTTGGACGGGCGGCGCGCCGTGACCCATTGGCAGCGCTGCGCCGAATTCGCCGCCCGCTTTCCCAAGGTGCGGCTGGATCCCGACCCGATTTTCATCCGCGACGGCGCGGTCTGGACCTCGGCGGGGATCACGGCGGGAATCGATCTGGCCCTGGCGCTGGTCGAGGAGGATTTGGGGCGCAAAACGGCGCTGGCCGTCGCCCGGCAACTGGTGGTCTTCCTGAAGCGTCCCGGCGGACAGGCGCAGTTCAGCGCGACCTTGAGCCTGCAAGAGGGGGCCGCGCCGGAGGATGGCGCCCGTTTCGACCGGCTGCACGCCTGGATCGCCGAAAATCTGCGGGGCGACCTGTCGTTGCCCGCGCTGGCCGAACAGGCGGCGATGAGCGCGCGCAGCTTCTCGCGCCATTACCGGCAGGCCACCGGGCGCACCCCGGCCCGCGCGGTGGAGCAAATCCGCGTCGAGGCCGCCCGGCGGATGCTGGAACAGGGCGCGTCGGTGGCGCAGACGGCGGCGCGCTGCGGCTTTGGCGCTGAGGACACCATGCGCCGCAGCTTCCTGCGTCAGATCGGGGCCAGCCCGCAAGGCTACCGCGAACGGTTTTGAGGGGGCCTATCCCGGCGTCGCGACGTGCAATTCCGCCGCCTGCAAGCGGCGCGGGCTGTGGTCGAGCGGCTCCAACAGGGGCAACTCCGCCCCGTCCGGCGCGGCGTCGAGGTCGCGGAAGCGCCGGGCGCTGACCAGCACGCGCGATTCCAGCGTCCCGACCGCGCCGTTGTAGCAGCCCACGGCTTTGTCGAGCTGCGCCCCCAGCCGTTCCATATGCCCGCCCAGATCGGAGAGCCGCTTGTACAGCTCGCCGCCCAGCGCGCTGATTTCGCGGGCGTTGTCGGCCAACCGCTCTTGCCGCCAGCCATAGGCGACGGCGCGCAGCAGGGCGATCAAGGTGGTCGGCGTCGCCAGGATCACCCGGTGGTCGATGCCCGCCTCGATCAGGGTGGCGTCCTGCTCCAGCGCGGCGGAAAAGAAATTCTCGCCGGGCAGGAACAGCACGACGAATTCCGGGCTGTTGGCGAACTGGTCCCAATAGGCCTTGGTCCCCAACTGCTTCATGTGCTCGCGGACATGGCGGACATGGCGGGTCATCCCCTCGCGCCGCCCGGCCTCGTCCGTCGCCTGCACGCCGTCGAGATAGCCCTCCAACGGGGTTTTGGCGTCCACCACGATGGTTTTGCCGCCGGGCAGGGTGACGGTCAGATCGGGGCGCAAGCGTCCGGCGCCGCTGTCCACGGTGGCTTGCTCGACAAAATCGCAATGGTCGAGCATCCCGGCCATCTCGCAGACCCGGCGCAACTGGATTTCGCCCCAGCGCCCGCGCGCCGCCGGGGTGCGCAGGGCGCGCACCAGATTGCCGGTTTCTGAGCGCAGTTGGGTTTGTGATTCGACCAGCGACAGCACCTGTTGCTTCAGCCCCTCATAGGCCCCGGCGCGGGTCGATTCCAAGTCACGGATTTGCCGGTCCATGCTTTCCAGCGTCTGGCGCACCGGATCGACGATGGCGGCGATGGCGGTTTGCCGTTTGTCCAGATCGCCCCGCGCCTGCTCCTGAAAGCCCGACAGGGTTTCGCGGGCGAGGTCGAGGAAACTGCGGTTGTTGTGGTGCAGGGCCTCCGCCGACAGCGCCTTGAAGCTGTCGGACAGCGCGGCCTGCGCGCGTTCCAGCAGGGCCAGCTTTTCGGCGGCGGCGGCGCGTTCGGCGTCCAGACGGGCGGTCAGCCGGGCGTGCTGCTCGCGCCCCGCCGCCACCTCGCCCGACAGGCGGGCGATCTGGTGGTCGCGCGCCTCGACCTCGTCGCGCAGATCGTCTTCGCCGCGTTCGGCCATGTCCAGCCGGGCGGCCAGTTCGGCGTGCAGGGCGGCGGAGTCGGCCTGGACGCGCCCGGCGGTGGCGCTCAACAGCGCCCACACCAGCCCGCCCCCCACGCACAGCCCAACGCCCAGCCCAAGCGCCAACGACAGCCCATCCACCGCGATCTGCTGCATCACCGTTCCGCTTCGCCTTACGTGTGGTTCAAGGGGTGGTTCAGGGGGTAACTCAGGGGTTGAGTCGGTTGACAGCCTACAGGAACGAATCAAGAATTGGAACGGGTGGAGAACGACCTTGCCACCTTGCCCAAACCAGCCGCCGCGCCATATCGGAAGCCATGCCCGAGCAAACTACGTCCGCGCCAACGCCCCCCGCCGCTTTGCCGTCCGATTCCGCAGCCTGCCCGCCATCCTGCGGCGGGCCGCGCGTCCGCGCCATTCCGCCCGGCGAGGATCGCGAGCGGTTGATGTGCCCGGATTGCGGCTTCATCGCCTATCAGAACCCGTTGATCGTCGTCGGCTCCGTCGTCACCTGGGAGGATGGGCGGATTCTGCTGTGCCGCCGCTCCATCGAACCGCGCCGGGGCTTCTGGACCCTGCCCGCCGGTTACATGGAGGAGCGCGAAAGCACCGCCGAGGGCGCCGCTCGCGAAGCGTGGGAGGAAGCGCGGGCGCGCATCGCCGTCGGTCCCCTGCTGGCGATTTACGACATTCCGCGCATCAGCCAAGTGCAGTTGATCTTCCACGCCCGGCTTTTGTCGGACGACGTGTCCGCCGGGCCGGAAAGCCTGGAGGTCGGCCTGTTCGCCTGGGACGCGATCCCGTGGGATGAACTGGCCTTCCCCACCGTCCATTGGGCCTTGCGCGAGCATGGCGACCGGCAGGGCCGTGTTGACGGCGCCCCGGCGGTCAACCCGACGCCGGAGACTCTGGCGCGGTGGGGACGCGGTGGGGGATGAGCGGGCCGTTCCGACCGTAATCATGGCTCCGCAGCGCGGTTCTCGAAGCTCTTGCGGGACGCTTCGACCGCGTCGAGGTTGTTTTCCGCCCAAATCCACACGCCGCAAAAGGCGGCCCCGAGGCTGAGGCCAAGCTCGGTCAAGGCGTACTCGACCTTTGGCGGGACGACCGGATGGACGGTGCGGATCACCAGCCCGTTGCGTTCCATGTGGCGCAGGGTCTGCGTCAGCATCTTCTGGCTGATGGTCCCGATCCGTCGATTCAACTGGGTGAAGCGCGTCGCGCCCTGTTCCGCCAGCAGTTCGAGAATCAGCATCGTCCATTTGTCGGCCACGCAGCCGATCAGGTCACGCACCAGAGCCTCGACCCGAGGGTCCGTCTCCGCCGGGGGTGTTTGGGCGCTCTGCGCGTGGGCGCGGGCGATGTGTTCGGGGGTGAAGCGGTGGGCGGTGGACATCGCGACCTCTTGGTTTGTCTACGCTCTCTTTTTGGTGAGTATAAATCTTTTCGGTGCCTTCTTTCATCGGGAGAGTGGCGGACGCATTGTCTGGGAAGCATGAAAACCAGTTCGAGGGCAGTCCCATGAAACAGAGCGGAAACACCATTCTCATCACCGGCGGCGCGTCGGGGATCGGCAAGGAGCTGGCGGCGCGCTTTCACGCGCTGGGCAACGCCGTCATCGTCGCCGGTCGTCGCCAATCGGCGTTGGACGCGGTTGTGGCGGAGCATCCCGGCATGGTCGGTTACGCGCTGGATCTGGCGGACAAGGACGCGGTCACGGCCTTTGCCGCCACGGTGACGGCGGCGCATCCGGGTGTGAACATCCTGGTCAACAACGCCGGGATCATGGGGTTTGAGGATTTGGCGCGGTCGGGCGATTCGACCGAGGCGGAGGCCGCCGTCACCACCAACCTGCTTGGCCCGATCCGCCTGACCAACGCGCTGACCGATCATTTGGCCAGTCAGCCGGACGCGGCGATCATCAACGTCACCTCTGGGTTGGCCTTCGTGCCGCTGCTCGCCGCGCCGACCTATTCGGCGACGAAAGCGGCGCTGCATTCCTACACCGTCAGCCTGCGCGAGGTTTTGAAGGGCAAGATCGAGGTGATCGAGCTGGCCCCGCCCGCCGTGCAAACCGGCCTGACGCCGGGCCAATCCACCCGACCCGGCTACATGCCGCTCGACGACTTCATGACGGAGGTCATGGCCTTGTTCGCGCAGACGCCGACGCCGCCCGAAATTTTGGTGGAGCGCGTCCGTTTCCTGCGCTTTGCCGAACGGGAGGGTCGATTCGACGCGACCTTGACGGCGTTGAACGATTTCGCCACGAAGGCCCGCGAAGGGCAATCCTGACGCGCGTCAGGGCGGTGGGGCGAATTGCTCTTTCCGACCGCCCATTGGCCATTGCGTGAGCATGGCCACCGGCGGGGCCGCGCTGACGGTCCTCCGGTGGTCATCCAACGCCGCAAAGGTTGGCGCGTCGAATGGTCGCAGGCTAATTTTAGGTTGATTCTGGAAAAACACTCAATCTCTTTGCGGGATTGTCAAAAATTGTGTGTTGACATCTGAATTGCAAAATCTAAATTTCGCTAAATTACTGTTGAAAGACCATCAAATGCCGAATTCTGAAAACAAAAAGACCCATGCCGCTCCTCTTCTGTTTCAGAAGCGCGTGAGCGTTTCGGGCGGCATTGCCGCTCAGTATGTTGGGACGGACACCGAAATGGATCCGAAGGAATCGTTTGTGAAGCCGATCGTCAGCGCTGCAAGCGCCGGAAAGGCGTGATTGTCTTTTGATGAGCGACGGTTTTGCGCTGATCGTTTCATACGGGGCCGATGACCATGTGAATCTGGTGCGCGCCGAATTGGCGGCGCTGGGTTCACAGGTCATTGTCTTCGACACAGCCGACTTTGGCGCGACGGTCGATATTGGCTTTGTGGTCGAACAGGGCGTTCCGCGCACACGGCTGTTCTTGCGGGGCGTTGAGCGCTGCGGGGCGATCAAGTCTGTTCTGGTGCGCAACATTGGATTGCCGAGAGCGCCCCATCTGAGCGACCCTGCGGCGCGGCTTATGGCCGAATCCGAAATGCGCTGGACTTTGGAAGGCGCGCTGACGGCCATCGACGGCGCGCTGTGGATGAATCATCCCAACGCCAACCGTCTGGCCCGCAACAAGCTGTTGCAGCTTCGGATGGCCGTTGGTCTGGGTTTCGCCGTGCCAGAGACTCTGGTGTCGGCCAACCCGGATGACATCCGGCGCCGTTACAAGGCTTGGGATGGTCGGATGGTCGCCAAGCTTGCCGGTGGGCAGATCATCGGCGAGTCCGTCGAGTCCCAATATGTGGTCTACACGACGCCGATCACGCCGGATGATTTGGCGGACGACGACGCGTTGTCGGCCTGTCCGGCCATTTACCAGCGGCGCGTCGCCAAGGCCTATGAATTGCGCGTCACCGTTGTTGGCGACGCGGCTTTCACCGCGCGCATCCAGAACAAGGCGCGGGACGACGCGGCGGTCGATTGGCGCGCCGTCGGCTACGCTGGGTTGGACATTCAGCCTCACGATCTGGACCCGGCGGTCGCCGCCCGTTGCGTGGCCTTGTCGCGCGCGTTGGGGCTTGAAATTGCCGGGCTGGATTTGATCGTCACCCCGGACGGCGAGGCGGTCTTTTTGGAAATCAACGCGGCGGGCCAATGGGCCTGGATGGAGCAGGCCACCGGCCTGCCCATCGCGGCGGCGGTCGCCCGGCGGCTGGCCGACCCTCCCCCCTTTCCATGACCGCGAACAAGCCGCCCTTGCCCACCGGGCCGATTCTGGTCGCCGGGTTGGCGCGGGCTGGCCACGCCGCCTTGGGGCGTTTGGTTGGGCTGCGGCCGCCGGGAACGCTTCACGCCTGGGACGCGAACGACAGCCAGGCCATGCAGGCGCGCGCGACCCGATGGCGGCGGCGCGGGGTGTCGGTTTGTCTTGGCGGCGATGGCCGTTCCCTGCTTGGCTCCAACCCGCCTTTTGGGGCCATCGTGAAGAGTCCGGGGATTGCGCTGGACGCGCCCTTGTTTCAGGCCGCCTTGACCCAAGGCGTTCCGGTCATCGACGAGCTTGAGGTCGGCTGGCGGCTTTGCTCCGCGCCGATCACGGCGGTGACGGGGACGAACGGCAAATCGACGACCTGCGCCCTGATCGCGGCGATCACGCGCGCGGCGGGACACCCCGTTCAGCGGGTCGGCAACACGGAATTCGGGCCGCCGCTGTCCGCCGCCCAACCCGGCCCGGCGGTGGTCTGCGAGGTCTCAAGCTTCCAGTTGGAGGCCGCGCCAAGCTTTTTGCCCGCCGTCGCCGTCTTCACCAACCTGTCGATGGATCATCTGGACCGCCATGGCGGCATGGAGGCCTATGGCCGGGTCAAGCAGCGGATGTTCGTGGCCGACGGACGAACCTGCGGCTGCGCCGTGGTGAACGCCGACGATCCCTGGGGGCGCCGGATCCTTCAGGCGGTTCAACAGGCCGGAGGCCGCAGCCTGTCCTATGGTTTTTCCCCGTCCGCCGATCTGCGGCTGGTCGAGGCCCGATGGACGATGCGCGAGGCGCATGTGCGCCTTGCCTATGACGGGCGCGTCATCGATTTGCCGTCCCGATTGCCGGGACGGCACAACGCGCTGAACATCGCCGCCGCCGTCGGCGCCGCTGTGGCGTCCGGCGTTGGGTGGGACGACATCGCCGCCGGGGTGGCGGGGGCGGAGGCGCCGCCGGGCCGTTGCCGACTGATTGACGACGGGCAACCCTTTGACGTGGTGGTCGACTACGCCCACACGCCCGATGGAATCGCTCAATTCCTGGACGCCATGCGCGTCGTCGTGGACGCGCGCGGCGGCGCCTTGCGGACGGTGTTCGGCGCGGTCGGCCTGCCCGATCCGGTCAAGGCGCGGGACTGCGCCCAGGCGGCGCGGCGGTTGAGCGACCACGTCATTTTCACCACGGGGTCGGCCCCACGCAGTTCCCGCGTTCTGCGTTTGCGCGAATTGCGCGACGCGGGGCGGGAGATCGGGCCGGTCGAGCTGGTTTTGGACCGCCGCCGGGCCATCCAGCGGGCGCTGGTTTCGGCCCGTCCGGGGGACGTCGTCGCCATTTTGGGTCTGGGCGCCCTGCGCTACCAGACGCTCAACGACAAGGGGGCCTATGCCGCCTTCAACGACGCGGACGCCGCCGCGTCGCTGCTTCGGGAGTCGCCGCTGTGAAGGTCGTCATCGCCTTGCGGACCATGGAAAATCCCGGTGGGCTGCAAACCTTTCTAACCACCATCGCCGATCATTTGCCCGCCCTTGGGCATGAGGTGGTGGTTTACACCCTCTTTCAGGGGATGATGGCGGACTTCGCCCGTCGCCGGGGGATTCGAATCGTCGGCGACCTTGGGAGTCTGCCGGAGCAGACGGACGCGACCATCGCCTGCGACAAGGTGCTGGCCGTCGAAATGGCGGCCCGTTACCCACGGGCCAGACGTCTGTTCACCATGCACAGCATCGACGAGTTTTGGCTGCCGCCGCTGGAGCCGGGGATCGTCGCCGCGACCATCGCGCCGAACGACCGGCTCGCCACGCTCGCCCGGGGCTGCGCTGGCGCCGGCGAGGTGATTCGCGTTCGTCAGCCTGTTGATCTGTATCGTTTCCTTCCGCGTGGGCGGGCGCGGGAAACGCCGCAGAGCGTGCTGCTGCTGGGGAATTACGGCAGCTTCGCCAATGTGGGGGCCGACCAGTTGCGCGCCGCTTGGGCCGCTCATGGTCTGGAGTGGAGCCGCTGCGGCCACCCCAACCCGACGATGGAGGTGGCGGGTGACATCGCCAAGGCCGACATCGTGGTCGGCTATGGTCGGTCGATTCTGGAGGCGATGGCCTGCGCCCGGCCCGCCTATGTCCATGAACATTCCGGATCCGATGGCTGGGTCACGGAGGAGAGTTACGCCCGGCTGGAGTCCGACGGCTTTGCCGGAACCGCCCTGCGCGCGCAACCGACCCAACAGCGGCTCAGCGAGGATTTCGCCCGCTACGACGCTGTTTTGGGCGCCGTGGGGCATGATCTGATTCGCGCCCATCACGACGCCCGTTTCGTCACCGCCGGTTTGATGGCCGCCATCGCCGGGTTTGATCCGCCCAACCACCGCTATGACGCGGAGGCGTTGGCGTCGATGCGGGATTTGGCCGTTCTCCTCTATCGCTCCACCAACATGGTTCAAGCGTTGCGCGAAGAGATGCGGGTGCGTCGGTTGGCCTATGAAAAGGATGTCGCCGACCTCAAGGCGTTGAACGCGAAGCAGGACATGGTGATCGCGCAGCAGAGGGCGTTGATCCTCAAAAACGCGCCAAAGGCGAAAGCGAAACCGAAGAAGGGCTGAAGGTGGGGCGCGCGCGGTTTGGCGGCGTCACTCCGCCGGGAATTTCGCCACCAGCTCCTTGGTCTCGCCGTCGCGCTGGATGGTCAGCGGCAGCCAGGTTCCCGGCGTCTGGCGCTGAACCAAAGCGGTGAGGTCGGCGGGCTGGCGGATCGGGCGACCGGCGGCGGCGATCAGCCGGTCCCCGGCTTGCAGCCCGCTGGCCGCCGCCACGCCGCCCTCCAACACCTGTTCGATCCGCACCCCCTCCGCCGAAACTTCCAACTGCACGCCCAGACGCGGGCGCGGCGGTTCGGCGGGATCGGACGCCGGGCCAAGGCCGAACACCACGTCGGCGATGCGGCCATCCAGCGCGTCGCATTCGCGCTCGGCGTCCCAGGGCAGCAGAACCACCGAATCAGGCAGGCCAAGATCGGCCAACTGGTGCGGCACGCCGTTGCGGTGGGTGATGTGGCCCTCGCCGAGAATCGCGACGACGGCGCGCCCGCTGGTCCGGCGGGCGTCGGCGATCCGTTCGGCCATCGCGCGGTCCCAGACGGTTTGCGCCTCGATGAAGCGTTGGGCGGCGGGGTTGGGCGGGGCGGGGGCGTCGCTGGCCGTGTCCGGCTCGGCCTTGCTCGCCTGCTCTTTGCTCGGGTGCGCGGCCAGCGCTTCGGTCAGGCGGTCGCGGTAGGCGGCGCTGGGCGCGGCGGGTTGGCCGACGCCCTCGCGTTCGGTCGGCGGGATGGCGGCCCAGCCGTCGCGGGCGGTGCGGGCGATCAGGCTGCGCTCGACGTTCAACGCCACCAGCGGCAGGCGGTTCATCCGGGCGAAGCGCAGAATCGGCAGGTAAAAGTCGGGATCGAAGCCCCAGACCGCGCGCCAGTCGCTGGCGGCCAGAAAAGCCGACTCGTCCAGCTCTCCCGCCACCCAACGGTCCAGCGCGGGTTGCGCCCGGCGCGGCAGCATCTCCAGCCCGATGGCCAGATCGGGGTTGTGGGCGTGCAGCCCGGCCAGCGTGTGGAGTTGCCAGCGGTGGTGATCGGGCTTGTCGTGCTGCTCGCCCAGCAGGATGACGGGGAATTCGGCGATTCGCCGCAAGGGCGTGGCGGCGGTCAGGGGCTTGCCCTCGCCATCGGCCCAGAGTCCGGGGGCGACGCAGGCTGGCGCCGACACTGGGGCTGGGCGTGGCTCATCGGCGCGGGCCGTCCCGGCCCCCAGGCACAGGGCGGCGGCGAGCAGCAGGCGGGGCAGGGGGCGGGAAGGCACGGGCGGCGGCTCCGACGGGCAGGGATTCGGGGTCAAGGTTGGGCGTCGCGGCGAAAACATCAATCGCGAATCGCTCGCAACTCTTTCGTCGCGCGGCAAAGCGCGGTAACATGGGGCCATGCCACACCGCAAAACCGTCATCCTCACCGGCGCCAGCCGGGGCATCGGACACGCCACCGTCGCGCGCTTCAGCGCCGAGGGCTGGCGCGTGATCTCCTGCGCGCGGGAGGACATTCCGGCCCATTGCCGCCGCGATCCCAACTGGACGCACCACATCCCCACCGATCTGGCCGATCCGGCCAGCCGGGCCGCCTTCGTCGAAGAGGCGAATCGGGTGTTGGATGGCGGGCCGCTGCACGCGCTGGTCAACAACGCGGGCATCTCGCCCAAGACCCCGATCAAGGAGCGGCTTGGCTGCCTGAACGGCTCGATCGAGGGCTGGCATCAGGTGTTCGAGCTGAACTTCTTCGCGCCGCTGGTGCTGGCGCGCGGCTTCGCCGCCCCGCTGTCGCGCGGCAAGGGGGCCATCGTCAACGTCACCTCCATCGCGGGCCATGGGGTGCATCCCTTCGCCGGGTCGGCCTATTCGACCTCCAAGGCGGCGCTGTCGGGTTTGACCCGCGAAATGGCGGTCGAGTTCGCCGAGATCAACGTGCGGGTCAACGCCGTCGCCCCCGGCGAGATCGAAACGGCGATGACCGGCCCGGAATATGACGTGTTGATCCCGCGCATCCCCTTGAAGCGCATGGGCACCCCGGCGGACGTCGCGGCGGTGATCCATTATTTGTGCGGCCCCGACGCCGGTTACGTCACCGGAACCGAGATGTTCATCACCGGCGGCCAGCATCTGTTTTGATCGGTTGGGGGCTTGGCCATTGGTCCGGCTTGCCGGGCGGATGGCGGCCCCCAATATCCCGGTCATGCCCCACATCCCCGCCAATCGCCCGTCGCGTTCCCTGATCCTGTCCGGCCTTGCCGCGCTGGCCCTGTCGGCCTGCATCGCCGCGCCGATGCCGGAGGAGCGGCGGGAGGAGCGCGCCTTCCCCAGCCCCAGCTTTCGCCCGATTGAGTTGGAAACGCGGAGCACGCGGATGGACATGCCGCACGCTGTCCGCAACCCGCCCGACGACCGGCGGGAGCGCGACAACCGGCCCCGCTCAACGGAGCGTCGCCCGCGCGTGGGATCCTCGTCTCCGCCCGATTCGACCGGCTACCCGCCGACGCCCCACCCGAGGCCCTTGCCGCCCCCGGCCTTGACCCACGGGGCCACCGACGCTTTCAAACGCGATTTGCTGCGGCCTGAGGTGGATCGGATGCGCCAGAACGACGCTCTGGGTCGCTTGGATCCGCTGCAACAGCGCGATCTGACGCGCCGGGAGAACGAGTTGCGTCAACTGGGCGACCCGCTGGCGCGGTGAGCGTCAAGCCCGTCGCCGCGCCTCGCCTCTTGACCCAACGGCGCGCCCGCCGTCATACCGACCCGTGATCCGGTCGGCTTTGAGGGAATGGGCGCATGACGACGGTGACGGGCGCCTTTGGCGCCGGGTTGATCGAGCCGGTGTGGGTGCTTCAGCATCTTTTGGGCTTTCTGGCGATTGGCCTGTGGGCCGGGCAGACCGGCGGCGCCGCCGTCTGGCAGGCCCCGACCGCCGCCGTCACGGCGGCGCTGGCGGCGGGAATCGCGGCGCAGATGGGGCTGCGGCTGCCCTACGCCATGCCGGGGCTGGCGGTGTCCTTGATCGTCATGGGCGGGCTGGTTGGCTTCGCGGTGCGGGCGCCGGTGGCGCTGGTGGTTCTGGTCGCCGCCGTCGCGGCGGTGTTTCACGGCCATCCGCACCAGGGAACCTTGCTGTTCTGGAGCGGTTTCGCCAGCGGGCTGTTGCTGGTGTCCTGCGCTGGGGTGGGCCTGTCGCTGGTGGTGACGCAGGCGGAATCGGCCCGCGCGGTGCGGATGTGTGGCGGCGTTGTGTCGGTCGCGGGCGTTCTTGATCTGGTTGGCGTGATTTAACCGTTCGCGGCTTGAAAAGGGCGCGTTGTGCGGAGATCTTGTTGGGATCGTTCTTCCTCCGCCCCTCAAACGAATGGGAATTTCCCTGGTGTCACGCGCAGGACGCAACGCCCCCCCTTCCGCAGCCGTTGTGACGACGGCGCCGCCCGCCGCGCCCAGTCCGTCGCGCCGCCAGCTTTTGGCCGGGGCGGCGGGGTTGGCGCTGGCGCCCTGGGGCGTCGGCTGGGGCGCGGCGCGGGCGCAGGAGTTGCGCTATTTCCGCATCGGCACCGGCACCACCTCGGGGACCTATTTCCCGATTGGCGGCTTGATCGCCAACGCCATTTCCAACCCGCCGGGATCGCGTCCTTGCGACCGGGGCGGCAGTTGCGGGATTCCCGGTTTGATCGTGGTGGCGCAGGCGACCAACGGCTCGGTCGAGAACATCGAATTGCTGCGGTCGGGCGCGGTCGAGGCGGGTTTGGCCCAGGCCGACGTCGCCTATTGGGCCTACAGCGGCACCGGCAGCTATTTGGGCAAGCCGCCGTTCGAGGGGTTGCGTTCGCTCGGCATGTTGTACGCCGAGGCGATTCAGGTGGTGGTGCGTTCCGACGGCTTTATCGACCGGATGGCCGATCTGAAGGGCCGCAACATTTCCTTGGGCGAGGAGGGATCCGGCACGTTGGTTGAGGCGCGGTTGATCCTGGACGCCTATGGCCTGTCGGAAAGCACGATCACCCCGCAATATCTGAAGCCCGGCACCGCCGCCGACCGGCTGGCCAAGGGCGAGTTGGACGGGTTCTTCATGGTCGGCGGCTATCCGGTGGCGGCGGTCAGCGACGTGGCGGCGCGGACGCCGATCCGTCTCATCCCGATTGACGGCGAACCGGCGGCGCGGCTGCGCCGGGGCCTGCGCTTTTACCTGGACAGCGAAATCCCGGCGGAGGCCTATCCCGGCACCGCGCCCACCCCGACGCTCAGCCTGGGGGCGGAATTGCTGGTGCGGGCGGACCGCGACCCCGAGCTGATTTATGGCGTGGTCAAGGCGCTGTGGCACGAGAACACCCGCCGCATTCTGGCCGAAGGCCACCCCAAGGGCCGCAGCTTCGACCCGGCGAAGGCGGCGACCGACGTGGCGATTCCGCTGCATCCGGGGGCCGAGCGCTATTACCGCGAGGCTGGGCTGTTGGGCGACGCGGCGAATGAAACCAACGCCCGCGCGCCATCGGTGGCTCCGGCCAAGCCGTGATGGCGCGCGGGCGGTTGGCCTAACGCCGCCGCTTGCGCGCGTTGGTCGCCGGGGTGGCGGGTTTGCGCGGACGTTGCGGCTTGGGACCTTCCGGCTTGGCGGACGCGGCTCTGGTCCGTTGCGGCTTGCCCGGCTCCGGTTGCGGCAACGTCACCTCGCGCCATTGGCCGGGGGCCAGACCGTCGAGCGTCCAATCGCCAATCGACCAGCGGATCAGGCGCAGGGTTGGGAAGCCGACCGCCGCCGTCATCCGGCGGACCTGCCTATTGCGGCCTTCGCGCAGGGTCAGGGCCAGCCAGCTTGTCGGGATGGCGGCGCGGAAGCGGACCGGCGGGTCGCGCGGCCACAGATCGGCGGGTTCGTCGATCCGCTCCACCTCGGCGGGCAGGGTCGGGCCGTCCTTCAGAGTAACGCCTGCTCGCAGCGCGGCCAGCGCCGCGTCGGTCGGCACGCCCTCCACCTGCACCCAATAGGTCTTCGCCATCTTGTTCTTCGGTGCGGCGATGCGGGCGATCAGCGCGCCGTCGTCGCTCAGGGCCAGCAGTCCCTCGCTGTCGCGGTCGAGCCGTCCGGCGGCGTAGACGCCGGGAATTGGCACATGGGCGGCCAGAGTCGGGCGGCCCTGGTCGTCGGTGAATTGCGGCAGCACGCCATAGGGCTTGTTCAGCAAAATCAGGCGCGGCACGGGCGGACTTTCTGGCTTGCGGATCGGGAATGGGTCAGGACCGGCGGAAAGGCGCTATGGTCGCCGTCCTTCATCCTTCATAGCAGGGGACCGGCTGTGACGCTTCTGTTCTGCTCCGCCAGCGACAACGCTGAGGATTGGCGCCTCGAAATCGCCAAACGGCTTCCCGGTTTGGAGTTCCGCGTCTGGCCCGATGTCGGCGATTCGGCGGACATCACCATGGCGCTGGTGTGGAAGCCGCCCGCCGGGATGCTGGCCAGCCTGCCGAATCTGGGGCTGATCCTGTCGCTGGGCGCCGGCGTGGAGCCGCTGTTGGAGGATCCGACGCTGCCCGACGTTCCACTGGTTCGCATGGTGTCGGACGGGTTGACGGTCGACATGGCGGGCTATGTGGCGCTCCAGGTTCTGCGCTGGCACCGCCAGATGGAGGAGTACGCCGCCTTGCAAGCGGCGGAGCGCTGGCAGCCGTTGGGCCACAAACCGGCCCGCGACGTCACCGTCGGCATTCTGGGGTTGGGGGAGTTGGGAACCGCGTCGGCGCGCACCCTGCGCAGCCTGGATTACCGGGTGTTGGGCTGGAGCCGGACTCCGAAGAGCGTCGACGGGGTGGAGAGTTTCGCCGGGGCCGACGGGCTGGCCGCGATGCTGCCGCAGACCGACATTCTGATTTGCCTGCTGCCGCTGACCCCGGACACGCGCGGCCTGTTGAACGCGGATTTGTTCGCCGCCTTGCCACCGGGGGCGGTGGTGGTCAACGCCGCGCGCGGCGGCCATCTGGTGGAGGCGGATCTGTTGGCAGCGCTCGAGTCGGGGCGTCTGCGCGGGTCGAGCCTGGACGTTTTCGCCGAAGAACCGCTGCGGCCCGGGCATCCTTTTTGGAGCCATCCGGCGATCCGCGTCACCCCGCACGTCGCGGCGATCACCCACCCGTCGCGCTCCGCCGATCAGGTGGCGGCGGCGGTCAACGCCTTTCGCGCCGGGCGGCCCCTGCCGAATCAGGTGGACCGTCAGCAGGGTTATTGAGAGAGCGGCAAGCCGCCGTCTACAAAACCGCCCCTTAAAGAACCGCCGTCGCTTCGACGGACGGCGGCGGCGGGGCGGCGGCGGTGGGTTTGAGGTTGGCTTCCAACCGGGCCTTGGCGGCCAGCGCCAGCGCGTCTTCGGCGCGGACGACGGCCATGTCCTCTTCGGTCACGGCCCCGGCGGCGATCACCAGTTCGGCGAAGTCGGACAGGAAGACGCTGCCCCTGACGGTGCGCTGAACCAGGACGTTGCGCTTGTCCTCAAGATCGCGCTTGCGCTTGACGAAGCTCAACACCGACAGGCGGTCCAGCGCGCGGGTGACGGCGGGTTTGGAGATGTTCAACAACGCGGCCAGCCCGCGCACCGTGTGGGGCGGATCGGTCAGATAGACTTGCAGCAGGATCGCCAACTGACGGGCCGACAGGTCCGGCCCGTCTTGCCGAACGCTGGCGACCAGCGCCGTCCGCCACAACCCAAGCGCCTTGAGGTTCCGAGCCATGCTTCCCCCCAGCCAATCCGCGTCCGGTCACACACCCGATTCACGCGCGCCGAGTGTCGCCCAACCGGCCCCATTCAAGCAAGCCTTTCGCGGGCCAGCCCAACGATCTGTGCGATGTCACGCGTCGATCACAGCGGGATGGTTCGGGGCGGGCGTCGGGGCCGACCAGTTCCAGTAATCGTCGGGGAAGACGTCCAACTCGTCCACCAGCTCTTTCAGCTTCAAGATGGCCAGACGGTCGCGGTCGGCGGGCAACGCCGCGACGTTGACGTCCTTCACCAGCACGGCCAGAGCCTCCGTGACGATCATCAGCACTTCAAACTGGCCGCCCAACTCCTGCTCGACCTTGCGTTCGGCTTCGGCGTGCTTGCCGGTCCCGACGTTGATGTTGAACATGCCGAAATTGGCGTTCTTCATCCATTGCGCCCAAGGGTTGATGTCTTGGGTGACGTTGCCCGACAGGGGCATTTTGGCGCCGGGCTGAAACGCGCCGGACAGGGGCGCCATCCACATGTTCATCCACGCCTGCGCGACATCCGCCGGAGAATTCACCGCCGCCCCCATCGTTGATTGACGTTCACACGCCAGGGGTAACGCCATTCAGGGACGTGCGAAAATTCTATTTTTCAGTGCAGCATACGCGTTGGCGCGCGCCAACGCGGGAACTGGCGATCAGTAAATCAACTCGTTCTCGCCGCTGCCTTCGGAGATGACGAGTTCGCCGCGCGCCGCCAGATCCTTGGCGAGCTGGACCATGTACATCTGCGCCTCGTCCACCTCGCGGACGCGGACCGGACCCATCGCCGCCATGTCTTCGCGCATGATCTTCCCCGCGCGTTCCGACATGTTGGAGAAGAACAGATCCTTCAGCGTTTCCGAGGCGCCCTTCAGCGCGGTGCCCAGCTTTTGCTTGTCCACCGTGCGCAGCAGGGTCTGGACGCCGGACGGGTCGAGCTTCGAGAGATCCTCGAAGGTGAACATCAGCGACTTGATGCGTTCGGCGCTGTCGCGGTTGCGTTCTTCCAACGCGGCCATGAAGCGGTGTTCGGTGGTGCGGTCCAGGCCGTTGAAGATTTCCGCCAGCATTTCGTGGCTGTCCCGGCGGCTGGTGCGGGCCAGATTGGTCATGAATTCGGTGCGCAGCGTGCGCTCCACGTCGTCCAGAACCTCCTTCTGCACGGCCTCCATGCGCAGCATGCGCATGATGACTTCCATGGCGAAGCTTTCCGGCAACTGGGTCAGCACGCGCCCGGCGTGTTCGGGGCGGATTTTCGACAACACCACCGCGACGGTCTGCGGGTATTCGTTTTTCAGATAGTTGGACAGAACGGATTCATTCACGTTCGCCAGCTTGTCCCACATGGTGCGACCGGCGGGACCACGGATTTCCTCCATGATCTGATCGACCTTGTCCTTGGGCAAGGTCTTCATCAGCAAGCGTTCGGTGGAATCGAACGAGCCGACCAGCGAGCCGGTGGCCGACATTTGTTCGGCGAATTCGACGAACAGCCGTTCGATGATGTTGGCCGACACGGTGCCGAGATTGGCCATCACCTGCGACAGTTCTTTGATCTCTTCATCGTCCATCATCGAAAACAGCTTGGACGAATGCTCCTCGCCCAAGGCAAGCATCAGGATCGCGGCCTTTTCCGGGCCGGTGAGGGTGCGGAAATCCTCACGAACCTTCAGCGCCATCTGCTCGTCTCCACCCCGTCGCCGCGCCGACCAACCCGGCGACCATCACAACAATAACTGTGTTGTAATACGTTCCAAACCACGGCGCCATTCCTTCGGCGGATCGGGGCGGGGACAAATGCGGTCCCCCCTCCCGATCCGCGCGTTTGGGAGCGGCGCTTTCGTCAGCCAAACCGCTTGGCGATCACGGCGTAGGCCGCGCGCAGGCCCAAAGCCTCCCCACCCTCCGGGCGGCCGGGGCGCGGGCTGGCGTTCCAGGCGTAGGTGTCCAGATGCGCCCAGGGGGTTTCCTTGGACACGAACTCTTGCAGGAACAGACCGGCGGTGATGGCCCCGGCGAAGCCGTTGCTGGTCACGTTGCCAATGTCGGCCAGCTTGCTGTCCAGCCCCTTGCGGTAGGGCGCCCACAGCGGCAGCCGCCACAGGGGATCCTCCACCTCGCTTCCCGCCGTTTGGAGATCGGCGGCCAGCGCGTCGTCGTTGCACAGCAGGGCGGGCAAATCCGGCCCCAAAGCGACGCGGGCCGCCCCGGTCAGGGTGGCGAAGTCGATGAGCAGAGCCGGTTTTTCCGAATCCGCCTCGGCCAGCGCGTCGCACAGGATCAGGCGGCCTTCGGCGTCGGTGTTGCCGACCTCCACCGTCAGGCCCTTGCGGGTCTTCAGCACGTCCATCGGTTTGAAGGCGTCGCCGCCGACGACGTTCTCCACCGCTGGGACCAGCACGCGCAGCCGCACCGGCAGCCCGGCCATCATCACCATGCGGCCCAGCGCCAGCGCGTGCGCCGCGCCGCCCATGTCCTTCTTCATCATCAGCATGGCGGAGGACGGCTTCAAATCCAGCCCGCCGGTGTCGAAACAGACGCCCTTGCCGACGATGGTCAGCTTGGGATGCTCCGGGTTGCCCCAGCGCAGATCAATCAGGCGCGGCGCGCGCGGGCTGGCGCGACCGACCGCGTGGATCGCCGGATAATCGCGGTCAAGCAGATCGGCGCCGACGATGACGTCCAACCCAGCCTCGAACTCTTCGGCCAGCGCCTGGGCGGCGTCGGCCAGTTCAGCGGGGCCGAGGTCGCAGGCGGGGGTGTTGACCAGATCGCGGACCAGGAAGACGGCGCTGGCCGTGCGCTCCACCTCGCCCCGGTCGGCCTCGGCGGGCCAGACCAGCCCGGAGACCGGCTTGTCCGTCTTCTTATAGCGGGTGAAGCGGTAGCCGCCGAGCGCCCAGCCCAGCGCCGCGCGGGTGGCGGCGTGGCGGTCCAGGGCGGCGTCGATCCGGTAGGTTCCGGCGGGCAAGGCGGTCGGCAGTCCGGCGAAGGCCCACAGATCATCCAGCGCCGACACGCCGACCAACGCGCGAGGCGCGCCGTCGCCCGGCAGAAAGGCGAAGCTGCCAGCCTCTCCGGCGAAGCCCACGGTCTTGAGCCAGGCGGCGGTCGCCGCTGGTTGGTCGGCCAGCCAGCCCGGCAGATCGGCCTTGGTCACGGGGATGAGGGCGACGGTGTCCGGGGTGGCGACGGCGAGCAGGGTGGCGAGCAAGACGGGCGATCCTTTGGCAATCAAACGGTCATCGTTCTTTAAGGATGGCGTGCGAAAGCCGCGCTGAAAAGGGGGGAATGCGGCGGCGCGCCAGAGAGATGCGGCGAAAGGCGGCTGGTCGAGCCATGCGCAGGCGGGGGTTGCGCGCGCCATCGTCCCCCGGCATGCTCGTCGTCCCATTCCTTCGTGCACGGGTTGATGATGAGCGAGCGGACGCTGATTCTGGGCAACAAGGCGTATTCCTCCTGGTCGCTGCGCCCGTGGCTGGCGCTGAAGCAGGCCGGATTGCCCTTTGCGGAAACCGTCATTCCGCTTCGTCAGCCCGACACCCGCGCCCAGATTCTTGCCCATTCGCCCACTGGCAAGGTGCCTTGCTTGATCGACGGCGACCGGGTGATCTGGGATTCGCTGGCGATTTGCGAGTATGCCGCCGAATTGGCCCCCGCCGCCGCGTTGTGGCCGGAGGATTCTTACGCCCGCGCCGTCGCCCGCTCGGCGTCGGCGGAGATGCATTCCGGTTTCGTCGCCTTGCGCAACGCCATGTCGATGGATCTGAAGACGGACCGCAGCGGCCAGGGGTTGAACCCGGACAGCGCCGCCGACATCGCCCGCGTTCAAGCGCTGTGGGCCGATTGCCGCGCCCGTTTCGGCCAGGGCGGGCCGTTCCTGTTCGGTCGCTTCAGCGTCGCCGACGCCATGTACGCCCCGGTCGTCACCCGTTTCGTCACCTACGGCGTGGCGGTCGATGAGACGGCGCGCGCCTATATGGACGCGGTTCTGGCGCTGCCCGCCATGCGGGAATGGACCGCCGCCGCCAAGGCCGAACCCTGGGTTCTGGAGCTGTGAGCGTTGGGCGGTTGTGACGGCGTGACAGCCCCCGATCTTACGGTGATTCGGGCGACCGGCCCGGACGACGCCGACGCGGTCAGCGCCCTGTTGCGCGTTTGCTACACGACGTTGATGGCGCCCGGCTATCCGCCGGGGGCGTTGTCCCAGGCGTTGCCGTTCATGATGCGGGCCAACCCGGCGCTGTTGCGGTCGGGCCGCTTCTACGCGGTGGAAACGGCGGAGGGGGCGTTGATCGGCTGTGGCGGCTGGTCGCTGGAGCGGCCCGACGCTCCGCAGGATCCGGTGGACCCAACGCTGGGCCATGTCCGGCATTTCGCCACCCACCCGGATTGGGTCCGGCGCGGCGTCGGCGCGGCGCTGATCGAGCGTTGCGTCGCCGACGCGCGATCCGGCGGCGTGCGGCGGTTGGAGTGCTACGCGAGCCTCGTCGCCCAGACCTTTTACCAGTCGCAGGGCTTTCGGCTGCTCGCCCCGTTCGACGTCCGCGTCGGGGCGAGCATCGTCATTCCCAGCCTGCGGATGATGCGCGACCCGCTGTAACCCTCAGCCGCGCACGGCTTGCGGCTTGACGGCCTCCAGATTCAGCGCGGCGGCGAGCAGGGCGCGGGTGTAATCCTCGCGCGGGTTCTCGAAGATGCGCTGGGTCGGCCCCTGTTCGACCACCTTGCCGTCCTTCATCACCATGACGTGGCTGGACAGCGCGCGGACCACGCGCAGATCATGGCTGATGAACAGATAGGCCAGATTGTGCCGGGCCTGGATGTCGCGCAGCAGATCGACGATCTGCGCCTGCACCGACATGTCAAGCGCCGAGGTCGGCTCGTCCAGCACGATGAATTTCGGCTTCAGCACCAGGGCGCGGGCGATGGCGACGCGCTGGCGCTGGCCGCCGGAAAACTCGTGCGGGTAGCGGTCGCGGCAGGCGGGGTCCAACCCGACCTCCTCCAACGCGCGGGCCACCATCCGGTCGCGTTCGGCTTGGTCGCCCATCTTGTGGATGCTCAGCCCCTCGCCGATGATCTGGCCGACCGACAGGCGGGGCGACAGGCTGCCATAGGGGTCCTGAAACACCACCTGCATCTGACGGCGCAGCGGGCGCAGCCGTTTGGCCGACCAGCCCTGAATGTCGGTTCCATCGAAGCGGATCGCCCCGGCGCTGGCGTGCAGCCGCAGCAGGGCCAACCCCAGCGTGGTCTTGCCCGATCCCGATTCGCCGACAACGCCGACGGTGTGGCCCTGACGCACCGACACCGACACGCCGTCCACCGCGCGGACGTGATCGACGGTGCGGCGCAGCAGGCCCTTTTTGATCGGGAAATGCACCTTCACCTGATCGGCCGCCATCACCTCCGCCGCGTTTTCGGGCGGCGTCAGCGGGTTGCCGCGCGGCTCGGCGGACAGGAGTTTTTGCGTGTAGGGGTGTTGCGGGCGGATGAACAGATCGGCGACCGCCGCCTGTTCGACGATCTCGCCGCCGTTCATCACGCACACCCGGTCGGCCATCTTGCGCACCACCCCCAGATCATGGGTGATGAGCAGAAGGGCCATGCCGAAGCGGCGTTGCAGATCCTTCAGCAACTCCAGGATTTGCGCCTGGATGGTGACGTCCAACGCGGTGGTCGGCTCGTCGGCGATCAACAGATCGGGTTCGTTGGCCAGCGCCATGGCGATCATCACCCGCTGGCGCTGGCCGCCCGACAGCTCATGCGGGTAGGCGGAGAGCCGCTTTTCCGGGTCGGGCAGGCCGACCAGCCGCAGCAGCTCCAGCGTGCGGGCGCGGGCGGCGCTGGTGGACAGGCCCTTGTGCAGGAACAAGGTCTCGTTGATCTGCCGCTCGATGGAATGGAGCGGGTTCAGCGAGGTCATCGGCTCCTGAAAGATCATGGCGACGCGGTTGCCACGCACGCCGCGCAAGGTCCGCTCGTCGGCCCCGACCATCTCCACGCCGTTGAAGCGGATCGACGACCCGGCTGGGTGGCAGGCCATCGGGTAGGGCAGCAGTTGCAGAATCGACAGCGCGGTGACGGATTTTCCGGAGCCGGACTCGCCGACCAGCGCCAGCGTTTCGCCCTTGGCGATGGCGAAGGACACGCCCTTGACCGCCGGAACAGTCCCACCGGACGCGCGGAACGCGACGCGCAGATCGGTGACGGAGAGAAGGGGCGCGGCGGTCATGGGCGGTTCAGCCTTGTTGGTTGGACAGGGCGGCGGTGGTCTTGCGCGGGTCGAAGGCGTCGCGCACCGCCTCGCCGATGAAGATCAGCAGGCTGAGCATCAGCGCCAGCACGAAGAACGCGGTCAGGCCAAGCCAGGGCGCTTGCAAATTGGCCTTGCCCTGCGCCAGCAGCTCGCCCAGCGAGGGCGATCCCGGCGGCAGGCCGAAGCCCAGAAAATCCAGCGCGGTCAGGGTGGTGATCGAGCCGTTGAGGATGAAGGGCATGAAGGTCAGCGTCGCCACCATGGCGTTGGGCAGGACGTGGCGGACCATGATGGTGACGTCGTTCGCCCCCAGCGCGCGCGCCGCCCGCACATAATCCAGATTGCGCGCGCGCAGGAACTCCGCCCGCACGACATGGACCAGCGACGTCCAGGAGAACAGCAGCAGCAGGCCCAACAGCCACCAGAAGGTCGGCGTCACCACGCTGGCCAAAATAATCAGCAGGAACAGGGTGGGCAGCCCCTGCCAGATCTCGATGAAGCGCTGGAACAGCAGATCGGTCAACCCGCCGAAATAGCCCTGAACCGCCCCCGCCATCACCCCGATGATTGAGGAAAAGCCGGTCAGCGCCAGCCCGAACAGCACGGAGATGCGGAAGCCGTAGATCAACCGGGCCACCACGTCGCGCCCCTGGTCGTCGGTGCCCAGCCAATTGTCGGCGGATGGCGGGGCCGGGGCGGGAACCGGCAGATTGTAGTTGATGGTGCGGTAGCTGTAGCGGACCGGTGCCCAGACCATCCAGCCCTTGGCTTCGATCAAGTCGCGCACGAAGGGGTCGCGGTAATCGGTTTCCGTCTCGAACTCGCCGCCGAAGGTGGTTTCGGGATAGGCGTTGAAGACCGGCCAATAGAGCGTCTGGTCGTAACGGATCAAAAGCGGCTTGTCGTTGGCGATGAACTCCGCCCCCAGCGACAGCAGGAACAGGGCCAGGAAGATCCAAAAGGACCAGAAGCCGCGCCGGTTGGCTCGGAAATTCGCCAGACGGCGGCGGGTGATGGGGGTCAGCGTCACGGCTCACACGCTCCGTGAATCGAAATCAATGCGGGGATCGACCATCACATAGGTGACGTCGCCGACCAGATTCATCACCAGCCCCAGCAGGGTGAAGAAATACAGCGTGCCGAACATCACCGGATAGTCGCGGTTGATCGCCGCCTCGAACCCCAGCAGCCCCAACCCGTCGAGCGAGAAGATCACCTCGATCAGCATGGCCCCGGTGAAGAGGATGCCGATGAAGGCGCCGGGGAAACCGGCGATGACGATCAGCATGGCGTTGCGGAAGACATGGCCGTACAGCACATGACGCTCGCTCAGCCCCTTGGCGCGCGCGGTTACGACATACTGCTTGCCGATCTCCTCCAGGAAGGAGTTTTTCGTCAGCATGGTCAGCCCGGCGAAGCCGCCGATCACCATCGCCAGCACCGGCAACACCATGTGCCACAGGTAATCCAGCGCCTGCTTGTACCAGGGCAAGCTGGACCAATTGTCCGACACCAGCCCGCGCAGGGGGAACCAGTCGAGGTAACGCCCCCCGGCGAAGACGACGATCAACAGCACGGCGAACAGGAATCCGGGGATGGCGTAGCCGACGATGACGACGCCCGAGGTCCAGACGTCGAAGGGCTGGCCGTCGCGCACCGCCTTGGCGATGCCCAGCGGGATGGAGACCAGATAGACGATCAGCGTCGTCCAGATCCCCAGCGAAATCGACACCGGCATCTTTTCGATCACCAGATCGACGACGCGGCGGTCGCGGAAATAGCTGCTGCCGAAATCGAACATCACATAGTTCGACATCATGTGGAAAAAGCGTTCGGGCAGCGGCTTGTCGAAGCCGAATTCCTTTTCCAACTGCTTGATGAAGACGGGATCCAGCCCCTGCGCGCCGCGATAACGGTTGCCGCTGTCGCCGCCGGTCTGCCCGTGCTGCTGGACGTTCACCCCGGTGTCGCCGCTGGCCGAACCGCTGATTCGCGCCGTGGCCTCCACCGCCGTGCCTTGCACGCGGGCGATCATCTGCTCGATGGGGCCGCCGGGGGCGATCTGCACGATCAGGAAATTGACGACCATGATGCCGAACAGGGTCGGCACGATCAGCAACAGGCGGCGGATGATGTAGGCCAGCATGGGGGGTGTCCCGCTTCCGTCTCAGCGATGGCGCATGGTCACGGCGCCGCCGCGCGGCGCGCGCTGCTCGTCAGCCGGGCGTTTTTGGCCGGATCGACCCACCAGGTGTCGGAGAAGCCAAGCCCGTATTTCGCGGCGATCGGCGGATGGGAGAAGCGGTTCCAATAGGCCACGCGGTGCACGCTGTCGTGCCAGTGGGGGATGACGTACCAATTCCACAGCAGCACACGGTCCAGCGCGCGGGTGGCGGCGATCTGCGCCTCGCGGTCGGGGGCGGCGATGATCTTTTCGACCAGCGCGTCCACCACCGGATTCTTGATGCCGATGGTGTTGCGGCTGCCCGGTTGATCGGCCCGCGAGGATTCCCAATAATCCCGCTGCTCGTTGCCCGGCGACAATGACTGAGCCAACCGTTCGGTGGTCATGTCGAAATCGAAATTGTCCATGCGATTCTGATATTGGGCGGTGTCGACCACGCGGATGCTCGCCTCGATCCCGGCGCGTTCCAGATTGCGCAGAAAGGGTTGAATGACCCGCTCCAAGTCGGCCTGGGCGATCAGAATCTCAAAGCGGAAGGGCGCGCCGGTTTCCAGATTGGTCAGTTTGTTGTTCTTCAGATCCCACCCGGCCTCTTTGAAAATCCCCAGCGCGGCGCGGAGATTCGGTCGGATGTTGCCGCTGCCGTCGGTTTTCGGCGGCTCGAATGGTTTGCTGAACAGCTCGTCAGGAATTTTGCCGCGATAGGGTTCCAGCAGCGCCAATTCGGCGGGGGAGGGCAGGCCGGTCGCCGCGAGTTCGGAGTTGGCGAAAAAGCTCTTGGTCCGCTGGTACAGGCCATAGAACAGATTGGCGCGGGTCCATTCGTAATCGAACAGATAATTCAGCGCCTCGCGCACCCGGCGATCCTGGAAGATCGGGCGGCGGATGTTGAAGACGAAGGCCTGCATCCCCTGCGGATCCTGATGCTTGATCTCTTCGCGGACAATCTCGCCATCCTTGACGGCGGGGGTGTTGTAGCCGGTCGTCCAGTTTTTCGAGGAATGCTCCAGCCGGAAATCATAGGCCCCAGCCTTGAACGCCTCGAACGCGACGTCGAGGTCGCGGTAATAATCGTAGCGCAGCCGGTCGAAATTGTAGCGGCCCCGGTTCACCGGCAGATCCTTCGCCCACCAATCGGCGACGCGCTGGTAGGTGATGGAGCGGCCCGGCTGCACCTCGGCCACCACATAGGGGCCGCTGCCGACCATCGGCTCCAGCGTCGTGGCGGCGAAGTCGCGGTTCTCGAACGCATGCTTGGGCAGCACTGACAACGCGCCCATGATGATGGGCAGTTCGGGGTTGTCGGTGTTGCGGAAGGTGAAGGTCACGGTGCGTTCGCCGGTTTTCTCGGCCTTGACGACGTCGGCGTAATAGGTGCGGTAGAGCGGGTGGCCCTTCTCGCGCAGCGTCTGGAAGCTCCACAGCACATCGTCGGCGGTCACGGGCGTTCCATCGCTGAAACGGGCCTGCGGGCGCAGGGTGAAGGACACCGCGCTGCGGTCCGGGGCGATCTGGATGGTTTCGGCGAGCAGGCCGTATTCGGTGGTGACTTCGTCGCCGCTGCCGGTGGTCAGGGTCTGAAACACCAGCCCGGACCCGGCGGCGGTCTGGCCGCGCAGGATGAAGGGGTTGAGGTTGTCGAAGCCGCCGAAGGCCGACAGCTTGACCTCGCCGCCCTTGGGGGCGTTGGGGTTGGCGTAGTCGAAATGCTGGAAGTCCGGCCCGTATTTCGGCGCGCCGTGCAGCGCGATGGCGTGGGCGCCGCGTTCTTGCGCCATCGCGGGCGCAGCCGCCACCAACATTGCGGGCGCAGCCGCGACCAACATCGCGGGCGCAGCCGCCGCCAACAGCGTCGCGCCGATCATCCCGGCCAATGTCACGCGCGTCCGACCCCTCATGCCCAACCCTTTCTTTTTGCTTCCGCTCGTCCCGAAGTAGCCCGTCATTGGGGCCACATCAAGGCCGCGCGCCCAGCTTGGCCGAATCCACCCACCAGGTCGCCGGGAAATTGCTGTTGCGGTAATCCTGGTCGTATTTCGGCGGCGTCGCCGGGTGGGCCAGCCATGTTTTGTGGGCGATCCAATTGTCGGGGTTGTGCCAGTGCGGGATCATGTAAAAGCCCCACAGCAGCACCCGGTCCAACGCGCGGGTGGCGGCCTGCACGCTGTCCAGATCCTTGGCCGACAGGGCTTTTTCGATCAGAGAGTCGGCGGCGGGTTCGCGGATTCCGGCGTAATTGGCCGATCCCTTGGTCGCCGCCGCCGCTGAGCCGAAATAGCCGCGCAATTCGGTGCCCGGCGGGGTGAAGAAATTCATGTTCACCACGACCGCGTCGAAATCGAAATCGTCCAACCGCGCCTGATACTGGGCGCTGTCGACGATGCGCAGGCTGGCCTCGACGCCGATCTTGCGCAGGGCCTCGATGTAGGGCTGGATCACGCGGGTCAGGGCGCCGCTGCCGTCGAGAAACTCGATGCGGAAGATTTCGCCGCTTTTCACGTTGGTCAGTTTGCCGTTGCGAGCTTCCCAGCCCGCTTCCTTGAACAGCCGCGTCGCCTCGCGCTGTTGGGCGCGGTTGTTGCCGCTGCCGTCGGTGGTCGGCGGTTCATAGGGTTGGGTGAAGAGCCGCTCCGGCAGGCTGGCGCGGAAGGGGTCCAGCAAGGCCAACTCGGCGGGGGAGGGCAGGCCGCTGGCCCCAAACTCCGAATTGGGGAAGTTGGAGCGGGTGCGGCGGTATTGGCCGGACAGGATGTTTTTGCGGATCCAGTCGAAATCGAACAGCAGGCCCAGCGCCTCCCGCACCTTGGGGTCGGCGAAGGCGGCGCGGCGGGTGTTCAGCCGAAAGCCCTGCGCGCCAAGCGGCAAGTCGCTGGGCACGGCGAGTTTGACGATTCGGCCATCCTGCATGGCGGGGAAATCATAGCCGGTGGACCAGCGTTGCGCCCGGTATTCGGGGCGGAAATCATAGGCGCCCGCCTTGAACGCCTCGAACATCACGTCGTCGTCGCGGTAATAGTCGATCTTGACGCTGTCGAAATTGTAGAGGCCCCGATTCACCGGCAAATCCCGGCCCCAATAATCGGCGACCCGCTCATAAACGACGCTGCGCCCGGCATCGACGCTTTTGATCCGGTAGGGGCCGCTGCCGAGCGGCGGTTCCAGCGTCGTCTTGGAGATGTCGCGCCCGTTGGCGGTCCACCAATGCTGCGGCTGGGGCGTGAGGGTGACGGCGAAATCAATGATCGGCTTGATGTCGCCGACTCCATTGACGGTGATCTTGACCCGCCGGTCGTCCAGCGCCTCCACCGTTTTGACGCGGTCGAGGAAGGATTTCAGGAAGGGCGCGCCGTGCGCCTGCAACTGGTCCCAGGTGAACACGACGTCCCGCGCCGTCACCGGCTCGCCGTCGTGCCAGTGCGCGCCCGCCCGCAGGGTGAAGATCGCCCAGGACCGATCATCAGGCAGTTCGACGCTCTCGGCCAGCGCGCCATAGGCGGCGTCCAGTTCCCAACCTGAGGGGACCATCAGCGTGTCGGAGATCAGCCCCAGCGTGCGCGGGGGGACGCCGCGCAGGATCAGCCCGTTCAAACTGTCGAAGCTGCCGGGCGCGGCCAGCGTCACCGCGCCGCCCTTGGGCGCGTCGGGGTCGCTGTGCGGGAAATGCTGGAAATCCGGCTTGAACAGTGGTTCGCCAAATTGTTTCAGAGCCGGAACGACATTTGTTCCAGCAAAGGCGGGCATGGCGAGAGCGAGGAGCGTGGCGGCAACGGCAAGAACACGGCGCATCGGCGGAACCGTCGTTGGTCAGAACGCCTGTGATTGACCGTCAGCCATCGGTTCCGGTCAAGGGGTAATCCGTTGACCGGGGGCGGGTGGGCGTTTGGTCAGGCCGTCTGCTGGTTGGTCGTGCGCCAATGGTCGTTCATGCGGTCCATCAGTTGACGGTAACGGCGGTCGGACCGCATCAGCTTGCGCACCGCCTTGCCGTGGCGCGGGTCGCTCAGCATCCACCCCTCCGCCGCCTTCTGGTGTTCGGGATGGATGGACAGGAGATAAATGGCGGCTTGTTCGGCTTCCGAAATGACTTTCTCGTTCAGCCCTTCCAGGATCGCGCCGACATAAAGCGGCAGGACATTGCGGAAATCGGCGGGACCGCCGCCGCCGTCCTCGCCATCCGTCGCCGCCGCGCCGTCGGCCAACAGGGCTTGCCGCTCGGCCTCCGGCAAGGCGAAAAAGGCGTCGAGGCCCAGCAGCAGGTCGCAGACCGTCTTCTTGCGCACCATCCAGTTGGCCCCGCCCGCCACCCGCGCGGCCAACCCCTCCAGAAAGGGGCGCAGCTTTTCAGGGGATGTTTCGAAGACGGAACGGGATGGGGTTTCGATTGCGGTCATAACGATTTCCAAACAATCCAGAGATTGAGCCGGTCAACCGGCCAGCGCGGCCAGCGCCTCGCGGTGGGTGACGGCGTCGCCAGCGGCGATCACCCGGCCGGTCGAGTTGGCGTTCAGCGGCGCGCCCTCCCAATCGGTCATCAGCCCACCCGCCCCGATGACGACGGGGACCAGGGCGGCGAAGTCGTACAGCTTCAACCCCGATTCCACGACCAGATCGTAATAGCCCGAGGCGAGCAGACCGTAGGTGTAACAATCGCCGCCATAGGCCGACACCTTCACCTGCGAAACGACTCGCCGGTAAGCGTCGTAATCGCTGCCGGGGAACAGATCGGGGGAGGTGGTGCCGAACATCGCCGCCTTGACGCCGCCGGGGCAGGGGCGGACGCGGGCGGGCTGGCCGTTGTGGGTGGTCGGGCGGCCCGTCACGCCGACCCAACGGTCGCCGATGATCGGCTGGTCGATGACGCCCAGGACGGGGGTTCCCTTGTGCAGCAGGGCGATCAGGGTGCCGAAGATCGGGCGCCCGGCGATGAAGGATTTGGTGCCGTCGATGGGGTCGATCACCCACACCCATTCGGCGTCGAGATTCTTCGTGCCGAACTCCTCGCCGAAAATGCCGTCGTCGGGGCGCTGCGATTCGATGATCGTGCGGATGATGCGCTCGGCCTCGCGGTCGGCGATGGTGACGGGGGAGTGATCGGCCTTGTCGTCCACCGCCACGGCGGTGCGGAAGTAACGGCGGATCACGCTGGCGCTGGAGTCGGCCAACCGTTGGGCAAGCGCCACCAGATGGGCGGGGCAGGTCTCGGTCATCGGGGGGTCCTTCTGGTCGGCGAATGCGGGGTTGGCGGCATCCTAACGGTGTCGATGACGGGCGCAAACCCGAAAGCGCGTCGCGCCCCCTTTCCGGCGCGGCGGGGTTGTGGCAGCCTGCGCGGCATGTCCGACCGACCCAATGTCTATGCGGGCGTGCCGCTCGACCGCGCCGCGCACCGCCGCAAGAACGAAGACTGGCTGAAGGAGGCTTGGCGCGCTCCATCGACGCGCCTGTTGCCGGTCTGGCGATCCCGCAGCTTCGTCACCGGCCCGGCGGACGCGGTCCGCGCGGTGCTTGTTCCGGTTGATCCCGGGTTGGATGCCGTGCCGATTTTCCTGGGCTTGTTGACTGAGGGGGAGCAGGCGGGCGCGGCGATCTTCGCCATCGATCTTCCCGGCGAGGAATCGCCGGAATCGCTGCCGCCGCTCGCCGGATTGGGCCGGTTTGAGGATTTGCGCGCCGTCGGCCCGCTGATGCCGGAGGGGGAGGCCGCGTTCTGCGCCTACGCCCGTGGCATGGCGTGGTGGAACGCCCGGCACCGCTTTTGCGGCGTCTGCGGCGCCCCGGCGGCGAGCGCCGAGGCCGGGCATGTTCGCGTCTGCACCGATCCGGCTTGCGCCACCCACCATTTTCCGCGCACCGATCCGGCGGTCATCATGCTGGTGCATGACGGGGCTGATCGGATGGTGTTGGGGCGGCAAAAGCAATTTCCGCCCGGCGTTCATTCGGTGCTCGCCGGATTCGTCGAGCCGGGCGAAAGCCTGGAGGAGGCGGTCGCGCGCGAGGTGCTGGAAGAGGTGGGCTTGACCGTCACCGACGTCCGTTACCGTTCGGCGCAGCCCTGGCCCTTCCCGTCATCGCTGATGCTGGGCTTCACCGCGCGGGCGACCAGCTTCGACATTGCGACGGACCAGGACGAGTTGGAAAGCGCCCGCTGGTTCGACCGCGCGTACCTGCGCGATCACACGCCCAGCGACGATTTCCGTCTGGCCCGCCGCGATTCCATCGCGCACCGCTTGATCCGCGAGTGGATCGCGGAAGGGTGAGGACCGCATCGCCCTTCCGTTTGGGTTTTCAGTGAATGAACAGCTTTGCGAAGATGCCGATCTGAAAGGCCAGCACGAAGCCGAGCATCCATTTCATGAGATTCATGTCGGATTTCAGGCTGCTGACGTCGTCGTCATTGCGCATCGTCAGCGCCCATTCTGCAACGGCGCGGCGCGGGCGGGCGCGCGGCGGTCGAAGCTGTTGGGGTGACGCTCGCAGGCCTCGTGATACAGCATCATCAGATCCTGCACCTTGGCCGGGCGATGCTGGTTGGCGTCGCACAGATTGTCCCACACCATCTGACGCACGGCGGCGTCGCCCCAGGGGTGGTCCAACAGGCTCGCGCCTTTTTCCAGCGCGGTCATGAAGGGCAGATGTTCGTGTTTGGCGATCTGGGTCACTTCTTCCGCGTCGAGATTCGCGATTCCCAGACAATCGAGCATGGTGAGCATGGCAACCTCCATCCTAGGGCGCCATGGCCGTCGGCGGGGTGCTTCACCCGTCAGCCGCCGTGGTGTCGGTCAACGTCCAACTTTTTTCTTGTCTCTTTCATATAGCAATTTTTGCCGGTCTTGCCCATGGGGTGGGCGGGATCCCGGTTGCTAAGTCACAGCCATGCGACGGAATGCCGCGAAGATCACGGCGTCCGCGCACGGTTCTGTTGCGTTGCAGCAGGGGGCCTGCCTCAATCCTCGCCGATCAACTGGCTTTCCTGATAGCGGAACGGGTTGGCCGGATAGACGCCGAGGATCTTCACCTCGCGCGCGAAGAAATCCAGCTCCTCCAGGGCCAGCTTCAGGGGCCGCTCGTCGGGATGGCCCTCGACGTCGGCGTAGAACTGGGTCTGGGTGAAGCGGCCGCCGACCATGTAGCTTTCCAGCTTGGTCATGTTGACGCCGTTGGTGGCGAAGCCGCCCAGCGCCTTGTACAGCGCCGCCGGAACGCTGCGCACGCTGAAGACGAAGGTGGTGATTGTCTTGCAGGACCCCAGAGCGGGCTGTTTCGGCTCTCGCGCCAGAATCAGGAAGCGGGTGGTGTTGTGGTCGGCGTCCTCGATCCCGCTTTTCAGGATGTCGAGGTGGTAGATCTCGGCGGCGAGCGAGGATGCGATGGCGGCGTGTCGCGGGTCGTTCAACTCGGCGATTTCCCGCGCGGCCCCGGCGGTGTCGGCGTGGTTGATCGCCTCCAGCCCCAGCGCGCGCGTCATCATTTGGCATTGTGACAGCGCCTGGATGTGGCTGCGCACCGTCTTGATGCTGTCGAGCGTCGCCCCCTTGGGCGCCAGCAGCATGTGGTTCACGCGCTGGAAATGCTCGCCAATGATGTGCAGGCCGCCTTCGGGCAGCAGATGATGGTTGTCGGCGACCCGTCCGGCGATGGAGTTTTCCACCGGGATCATCGCCAGCGAGGCCTGGCCGTCGCGCACGGCGGCGAAAGCGGCGTCGAACGTCGGGCAGGGCAGCGTCGCCATGGTCGGGCGGGCGTTGCGGCAAGCCAGATCGGAATAGGCCCCAGGGTATCCCTGAAAGGCGATGACGTTGGCGTTCGACATGGAACCGGCTCGCTGGCGGGTGTTACAGGGAGAAGCGGCGGGCCAGCAACGTGCGGGCGCGCTCCAGGTCGGCGGGAGTATCAACGCCAAGTGGCACCGCGTCAACGACCGCCGCGTCGATCCGCAGGCCGAAGGCCAGCGCGCGAAGCTGCTCCAACCGCTCGCGCTGCTCCAGCACCGACGGCGGCAGGCGGACGTAGCGTTCCAGCGCCGCCCGGCGGTACGCGTACAGCCCGATGTGGTGGTAGAGGTCCCCCTCGCCCCACGGCGCGGTGGCGCGGGTGAAATACAGCGCGCGGCCCCGCTTGGCCGAGGGGGCAAGCTCCAGCACCGCCTTGACCACGTTGGGGTCGGTCCGCTCCTCCTCCCGGGTGATTGGCACCACCAGGGTGGCGATGTCCACCGCCGGGTCGGACAGCGGGGCGAAGGCGGCGCGCACGACGGCGGGTTCGATGGTCGGCAAATCGCCCTGGACGTTCACCACCGCGTCATATTGGCCGTCGGGGTCGATCAGGCTCACCGCCTCGAAAATCCGGTCGGAACCCGATGGGTGGTCAGGCCGGGTCAGCACGGCGGTTCCGCCCGCCGCCTCCACCGCTTTGGCGATTTCCTTTTCCGCGCAGGCGACGATGACCGGGCCAATCTCCGCCTCCATCGCCCGGCGCAGGACATGGACGATCATCGGAACGCCCAGAATGTCGGCCAGCGGCTTTCCGGGCAGCCGGGTGGACGCCATGCGCGCCGGAATCACCACGATGGGGTTGCTGGGCGGCGGGGAGACGGGTGCGGTCATCGGCGGCTCGCTTCGGGCAAACGCATCGGGCGGCGCGGTTCGGGGACCGTGGGGCGCGATGCCGGGATGGGGCGACGCTTGCGCATCTGGGGCGGGTGAAACATGGATCCAAGAGCGGCGTCAAGGCTTGTGGCGATTTGGCCGCGCCGCCCGGTGACAAGCCCGCCCGCGCACGGTATGGTGCGGTCAATCGCCTCACGCGAAGGCGGCGGCAACGCCCCCGGCGGCACGAGGGCCAGCGAACCGAGACAAGGGACTAAGAGACTCACATGAGCATGGAGTTGAACAAGATTTTCGGCGCCGTCCTGCTGGCTGGCTTGATCGCCATGTTGTCCGGCTTCGCGTCCGAGGTGCTCGTCCATCCGAAAAAGTCGGAGAAGAACGCCTACGCCGTCGTCGTGCCGCAGGGCGCCGCCGTCGCCGACAAGGGGGCCGCTGCGCCCGCCGGCCCGGCGGCCATCGGCCCGTTGCTGGCCTCGGCGGACGCCGCCGCCGGTCAGGGCGTGGCCAAGGCCTGCGCCGCCTGCCACAGCTTCGACAAGGGCGGCGCCAACAAGGTCGGCCCGAATCTGTTCGGCGTCGTCGGCGGTCCGAAGGGCCACGTGGCGGGCTTCGGCTATTCCGACGCGCTGGTCAAGACCGGCGGGACCTGGAGCTTTGATGAGCTGAACAAGTTCATCTATGACCCGAAGGCCTACGCCCCCGGCACCAAGATGACCTTCGCCGGTCTGAAGAAGGACGCGGAGCGGGCCAACGTCATCGCCTATCTGCGCTCGCTGTCGGACAGCCCGGTTCCGCTGCCCAAGTAAGCGCTTTCCGCGCGACGGAACAGGCCCCGGCGTCCGATGGGACGGCGGGGCCTTTTTCATTGGGGCTTTTCGTGTCGCGTCAGGCCGAGGCGGCGACGGGCTGGGGCGTCGGGGTGCGGCGGGTCGGCGTGGGCGTCGGTGCGCGGGCCAGGGCGGCGAGGCTCAGCCGGTCGGCGCCCATCAGCGCCTCCGCCGCGAGTCGGCCCGAGATGACGCAGGCCTCCACGCCTGGGCCGGGGAAGACGCCGCCGCCCGCCAGACACAGGCCGGGGATTGGCGCGCGCCGGGTGAAACTCTCCTGCGTCGGATCGACGCCATAGATCGCTCCGCCGCTGCTGCGGGCGTAGCGGGCGAAGGTGGCGGCGCTGGCGTCCTGGCGCACGGTGACGCGACGTTGCAGATCGGGAATCAGGCGGGCGGCGGCGGCGATCATCGCGTCGCCTTCGGCGGCCTTGCGCGCCGCGTAATCGGGGGCGGAGCGGTCCCACAGCGGCGTGCCGTCCGGGCTGTTGGCGGGAGCCAGCCGGATCAAGGTGACGGCGGCGTGCCCCTCCGGCGCGAGGCTGGGGTCGTGGATCGAGGGAATGGCGATCGCCAGCGGCGCCTCCCCGTCCAGAAAGGTCAGGGCGGGCAGGTCGGGAACCATGTCCAGCCCCAGCGTGACCATGAAGGCCGAGGTGGACGGGCGCAGCGCCGCGCAGCGCGCGGCGTAGGCGGCGGGCAGATTCTTGGCCCCGACCAGTTCCAGCATGGTGCGGCGCACATCGGCGTTGGACACCACCGCGCGGGCGCGGATACGGCGGCCATCGGCGGTCTCCACCCCGGCGGCGCGGCCCCCGTCGATCAGAATGCGGGCGACGGGCGCGCGCCGGCGCACCTCGCCGCCGTTGGCGCGGATCGACTGGGCCAGCGCGTCGGCCAGCGCTTGCGAGCCGCCCGCCGGGTAGCGCCCGCCCTCGAACCAATAGCCGAAGATTGGGGCCATCTGGGTGACGGTCAGCAGGTCCGGTTGGTCGCTGAGATAGCCGGTCAGAATCGACAGCGTCCGCCGCGCGCCCGCGTCGGGGATGAACTGGTCGAGCATCGCGTGAAAGCGGCGGCCCTGCCAGCGGAAGGCGTGCGGCGATTCGGTGGCGTAGGCGCGCAGGGCGGCGACGCTGTCGGGGATGTTGGGCAGGCCGCGTTCGCCGCAACCCCGGTACAGATCGGCGTGGATCGCCCGCATTTCGGCCATGAAGGCGGCAAGACCGGCGGCGCTGCCGGGATGGTCGGCGGCGATCATGGCGACCAGCCCGTCGGCGTCGTCCGGCAGGGCGCGGAAACGACCGTCAAGCCACGCCCCGCGCGTCACCGGGCGCCAGGCGACGCGGTCCTCAATCTCCAGCGCGCGCAGCAGATGGCCGAGCGGCCCGTCGCGGTGGGCGCCGCTGACGTCGTGAACCCCGGCGTCGAAGACGTAGCGGAAGGGCGGCGCCCCCGGCTCCTTGCGGTTGCGCGCCTTGACCAGCCACGAGGTGCAGAAGCCGCCGGGCCGGTCATGCGCCTCCAGCACCGTGACGCGGGCGCCGGCCTTGGCCAGCAGCGCCGCCGCCGTCAACCCGCCGATGCCGGAACCGACCACCACGACGTCGGAGTCGTCGGCTGCGTCGCCCGCTGAGTCCGTGGTCGGGCGGTTGGCGTGAACCGCCGGGGGGGGAAACGCGGGCGGTTCCCAGGGGTGGGGATCCCGCTCGGCCAGCCGTTGGCGCAAGCCACGTTCAATCAGCCAGCCCGGGCCATGGCGGTTGGCCAGGACGCCCAGCAGGGTGGAGCTGATGGACAACGTCGCCGCTCCATCGGGAAACAGCCCGAACCCGGCGGCCCCGATCAGGAACAAAACGCCCCACAGCGCGGTCATCGCCCGGTTGACGGCGACGAATTCGGGACGGTCCCACAGCGCGCGCGGCCAGTCGTCGCGGGCGTATTGCAGGGTGAAGGGCGTTCCCAACGCCAAACTGCCGAAGGCCATGGCGGCGAGCGCCAGATGCAGGCTGAGGCCGATGTGCGCCTGCGGCCACCCCCAACCCAACGGGGCGGCTGCCAGCAGCGTCAGGAAATAGGCGGCGGCGACCAGTTCCGGGGCCTTGTAGGAGCCGCGCAGCCGGTCAATTCCGCAGAGCGTCAGACTGGCGAACAGACCGACGAGGCTGGCCGCCATCGGCCCGGCCAGCGGCAAGACGGCGCCGAACAGCATCCAAGGGGAGAAGCCCAGAACCAGCCGCAGGGCCAGCGGAATTTTCCAGGAGGAGATTTTCAGGAAGGATCGGGACGAACGCATCGGACAGACACCATCGCGGGTTGGGATCGCGAGGCGACGGTGCCGAGGCGAAAGCGCCGACGCGAGCCAAGTTCCGCGAACGCGCCGCCGCTCTTCGTGAATGGTTGGGGCCGGTCATTCGCGAAGCGTGAACGGTCGGACAGGGCGGAACGCCTTGGTTTGCCTGGGATGTGGCGGCGGCGCTTGCCCCCACCCCATCCCTCCCCCGCGTTGCGGGAGAGGGGGCCGGAGCTTTGGCGGCGTTCGGCGGAGTTCCCTCTCCCGCAACGCGGGGGAGGGTTAGGGAGGGGGAAAAAGCGTTTCTCGTATCGCCTACAGCGGACGGCGCGCGCGCAGGGCGGCGGTCAGGGTGCCGTCGTCCAGATAGTCCAACTCGCCGCCGATGGGCACGCCGTGGGCCAGACGCGACACCGACACGTCGGCCTCGGCCAGCCGGTCGGTGACGACATGGGCGGTGGTCTGGCCGTCCACCGTGGCGTTGAGGGCGAGGATCACCTCGCGCACCGCCGGGTCGGCGGCGCGGGTCGCCAGACTGTCGAGATTCAGATCGTCGGGGCCGACGCCCTGCAAGGCCGACAGCAAGCCGCCCAACACATGATAGGTGCCGCGAAAGGCGCGGGTGCGCTCCAGCGCCCACAGATCCCCGGCGTCTTCGACCACGCAGATGATGCTGCGGTCGCGGCTGTGGTCGGCGCAGACGGCGCAGGGGTCGCGGCTGTCGAGGTTGCCGCAGACCGAACAGGCGCGCACCGATTCGCCCGCCAGCGCCATCGCTTCGGACAGGGGAACCAGCAGGCTGTCCCGCCGCTTTATCAGATGCAGCGCCGCCCGCCGCGCCGACCGTGGCCCCAGCCCCGGCAGCTTCGACAGCAACTGAATCAGACGTTCGATTTCAGATCCGATCATGGGGGCGCGCATCCGCCTCTCCCCCCTGGGGAGAGGTCGACCGGCTGCGCCGGTCGGGTGAGGGGGCAGACCCTCTCCCTCGGGGAGAGGGTGGCGCCACAGGCGCCGGGTGAGGGACGTCGCCAATCCCGACGCGGGTCGGGTTGGATCCCCCTCACCCTAACCCTCTCCCCAGGGGGGAGAGGGGATGGTGCGGATTTGCGACTCAGAACGGCAGCTTGATGCCGGGGGGCAGCTTCAGGCCGCCCATCAGCTTGGCGGTTTCTTCGGCGACGTGCGCCTCCACCTTCTTCTTGGCGTCGTTGAAGGCGGCCTGGATCAGATCCTCCAAGACCTCGGTCTCTTCGGGATCGACGATGGACTTGTCGAGCTTGATCTTTTTCATCTCGCCCTTGCCGTTCACCGTGACCGTGACCATGCCGGCCCCGCTCTGCCCGGTCTTTTCGACGTCGTCCAGACCGGCCTGCATTTCCTGCATCTTGGCCTGCATCTGCTGGGCCTGCTTCATCATGTTGCCGATATTTTTCATCGGTCATACTCTCCTTCGTCATCGAGCGGGTAATAGACCCCGTCGTCTTGCTGCTGAACCATGAAATCGGGCGATTCGCCGTCGTCGGCAAGCGCGCCGCTTTCGGCGGCGGCGATGGCGGCGAGGTCGCGGATGTCGATGATCTCGGCCCCCTGGAAGGCGTCGAGAATGGCGCGCACCACCGGGTTGGCCTCGGCGTCGGCGCGGGCGCGGCGTTTGTCGGCTTCGTCCTGGTCGCTCAGGCTTGGCTGGGCCGGGCCGTCGGACAGGGCGACGATCCAGCGCTGGCCGGTCCATTCGGTCAGGAACTGCCCGACCTTGAAGGGCAGGTTGGTCGGGGCCGACGGCTTGAGCTTCAGCTCCAGCCGCCCCGGCTCCAGCCGCACCAGTTGAACGGCGTTGACCAGATAGCCATAGAGCGCGCCCTCGCGCCGTTCGGAGAAAAGCTGGGCCAGCGCGCGGAAATCGCGCGGCATTGGCGACAGCTCTTCACCCGCCGGAACCGGAACCGGGGCGAGCGCCGCCGGGGCGGCTTGCGCGGGCAGGCTTTGGGCTTGCGGCTGTTCGACGCTGCGGGCGACGGCGTGGGCGGAGCCGCCGCCGCTCATCGCGCTGGTCAGGACGGCGACCGGGCCGCCCCCGCCGCCGGGGCCGCGCGTGGGCGCGCCGCCGTTGGCGTTTTGCTGGGCCTGGAACTGGCGGATCAACTCGCCCGGCGTCGGCAGGTCGGCGGCGTAGGACAGGCGGACGATGACCATCTCCAACGCCTGCTGCGGCGACGGGGCGATCTGCACCTCGCCCAAGCCCTTCAGCAGAAGCTGCCAGGCGCGGGTCAAGGCGGGCATGCCGAGCTTGGCCGACAACGCGCCGCCGCGCGTCCGTTCGGCCTCCGGCAGGGACGGGTCGTTGGCGGTGTCCGGCACCACCTTCAACCGCGTCAGATTGTGGACGAGGTCGAGCAGATCCTGAAGGATCACCAGCGGATCGGCCCCGACGCGGTGCAGGTCGGACAGGATGTCCATCGCCTCGGCGGGCCGGGCGGAGACGGCGGCGTCGAACAGGTCGATGACGCGAGTGCGGTCGGCCAACCCCAGCATGTCGCGGACCTGCTGCGCCGTGACCAGCCCGTTGGCGAGCGCGATGGCCTGATCGAGCAGCGACAGCCCGTCGCGCACCGACCCGTCGGCGGCGCGCGCCACCAGGGCGGCGGCGTCCGCCTCGATCTCCGCGCCTTCCTGGGCGGTGATGCGGGTGAAATGATCCTTCAACACCTGGGCGTCGACGCGGCGCAGGTCGAAACGCTGGCAGCGCGACAGCACCGTCACCGGAACCTTGCGGATTTCGGTGGTGGCGAAGACGAACTTCACATGGCTGGGCGGCTCTTCCAGCGTCTTCAGAAGCGCGTTGAACGCGTTCTTCGACAGCATGTGCACTTCGTCGATGATGTAGAGCTTGTAGCGCGCCGACACCGGGGAATAGCGCACGCCGTCGATGATCTCGCGGATGTCGTCCACGCCGGTGTGGCTGGCGGCGTCCATCTCCATCACATCGACATGGCGGTCTTCGGCGATGGCGCGGCAATTGTCGCAAACGCCGCAGGGGTTGACCGTCGGCCCGCCGGTCCCGTCCGGGCCGGTGCAGTTCAACGCGCGGGCGATGATGCGGGCGGTGGTGGTCTTGCCGACGCCGCGCACCCCGGTCAGCATGAAGGCCTGGGCGATGCGCCCGGAATGGATGGCGTTGGTCAGGGTGCGGACCAGCGCGTCCTGGCCGATCAGCTCGTCGAAGTTTTTCGGGCGGTATTTGCGCGCCAGCACCCGATAGGCCAGCCCGGCGGACGCGGGCGGGTGCGGGGAAGCGGCGGTGGTTGCGGCGGCGGTGTCGGTCACGCGGCAGGCCCGTTTCGGCGGCAGGGGGTGGATCGGCTTTTCATCAACGGGCCGCAGAATAGCGTCCCGGCGCCGCGCTGTCGCCGTTTCTGTGCGTCGTCGTTCGCGTTTGCAAACGGTCTTTTTGGGTATGAGGTGGGAGACTGGACGAACGACCCGAGCCGTAACTCGTTGCGGCTGCTTCCTTCCGGACCTGACCGGGTTGGCGAGGGACTCGTCCGACGCCAGTCTCCCGCCGCTTTTATGGCGATTCTGTTGCCGGGATGCAAGGTGATTTCGTTGGCGCGGTTTCCACGGGCGCGGCTCCAC
The DNA here is from genome assembly GCF_003590795.1 of Azospirillum cavernae. Taxonomy (GTDB): domain Bacteria; phylum Pseudomonadota; class Alphaproteobacteria; order Azospirillales; family Azospirillaceae; genus Azospirillum; species Azospirillum cavernae. The sequence continues at coordinate 1,967,310 of NZ_QYUL01000001.1, read as the reverse complement.
CCCCCAGATAGGCGCGCGGGCTGGCCCCGAGCGCGCGGCGGAACATGGCGGTGAAGGCGCTGGCGCTGTCATAGCCCGCCGCGCGGGCCACCTCGGAAATCGGGCGGCCCAGCGCCAGTTGGGCGACGGCTTCGGCCAGCCGGGCCTGTTGCCGCCACGCGCCAAAGGTCAGGCCGGTTTCCTTCAGGAACAGCCGGGCGATGGTTTTGCCGCTGGCCCCGGCTTGATCGGCCCAGGATTCCAGCGTGTCGGCGCGGGCGGGCTGGTCAAGCAGGGATTGGCACAAGCGGCGCAGGCGCGGATCCTGGGGCATCGGCAGGCGCAAGGGCGCCTCGGGCGCGCGGGCCAACTCGTCGAGCGCCAGCGCGCCGATCAGCCCGGCCCGTGGGGCGGGCGGGGCGTCCGCCGGGATCTCCATCGCCGCCAAAATCAGGGCGCGCAGCAGGTCCGACACCTCGACCACCCGGCAATCGGCGGCGGGCATGAAGGGGGCGGCGGCGGGGTCGATGAACAGGGTGCGCAGCCGCACCAACCCCGTCACCAGCCAACCATGCTCCACCCCCGCCGGGATCCACACCGCGCGCAGCGGCGGCACGATCCAGGCCCCGCCGCCGGTCGTCACCCGCATGGCGCCGCTGGTGGCGAACAGCAATTGCGCCCGGCTGTGCCGGTGCGGATCGACCACCGATCCCGGCGGGTAGTCGCGCGACAGGGCCAAAATCGGTTGCGGGTAGGGATCGAAGCGGGGAAGGCCGGGGCTGGTGATGCGCATGGAAAATCCGTTGAGCGGCGTGTCCGTTTTGCGATGAAACTTGACCGGACGCATCGTAGAGGACGCGGCTAACCTGTCCAGACCTTCCATCAATGGTCAGGAACAAGGATCATGCCGTCTCCATCGCCAAGCCCGGCCCAATCGCCAAGCCCGGCGGAGTCCCGCCGGGTCATCGCCTTCATCAACGCCGGGCATTTCGTCGATCATCTGCTGATGCTGGTTTTTCCCACCGCTGTGTTGGGCATCGGGGACCGTTTCGGTTTGGGCTTTGGCGAGCTTCTCGGCCTGTCGCTCGGCGGCTTCATCGCCTTTGGCGCGGGGTCGATTCCAGCGGGTTGGCTGGGCGACCGCTGGAGCCGCCGCAACATGATGGCGGTCTTTTTCCTTGGCATGGGCGCGTCGGCGGCGTTGACCGGCTTGGCTCCGTCGCCCGCGCTGTTGGCGGTCGGGCTGGCGGTGACGGGGCTGTTCGGGGCGATTTATCACCCGGTCGGCACGGCGATGCTGACCGCCCACGCCAACGCGCTTGGCGGACAGATGGGGCGGGCGATTGGCGTCAACGGGGTCTGGGGCAATCTGGGCATCGCCGTCGCGGCGCTGGCCACCGGCGGCTTGACGCAATGGTTTGGCTGGCGCGCCGCCTTCATTGTGCCGGGGGCGCTGACCATGGCGCTGGGCGTCGCCTTTCTGGCGCTGGTTCCCGACAGCCCGGCCCCGGTCAAGGCGGCGTCGCGCGGCGCTGGGCGCTTGCCGCGCGCGGTGGTGCTGCGAGCCTTCGCCGTTCTGGCGGTGACGACGGTGGCGGGTGGCGTGGTGTTCAACGCGGCGACGCTGGCCCTGCCCAAGCTGTTTGACGAGCGCTTGAGCCTGTTGGCGCAAACCCCGCTGGGAATTGGCGCGCTGGTCAGCGCGGTTTACGTGATCGGCGCGACCTCGCAATTGATCGTCGGGCGGCTGCTGGACCGCTGCACGCTGCGCGCGATCTTCATGCCGCTGTCCTTTTTGCAGGCGCCCTGCCTGATTTTGGCGGGCTTCGCCACCGGCTGGGAGTTGGTGGCGGTGGCGACGGTGATGATGTTCGCGATCTTCGGTCAAGTGACGATCAACGACACCATGGTCGCCAAATACACCGACGACGCCTGGCGCTCGCGGGCCTACGCCATCCGCTATCTGATTTCCTTCGCGGCGAGCGCGGTGGCGGTGCCGTTGGTGGCGGTGCTGCACGACCAGGGCGTCGGCGCGGCGCCGGGCGGCTTCACCACGGTGATGCTGGCGCTGGCGGGCTTGGGCGGCGCGATCTTCCTGTCGTCTCTGGCCTTCCCGCACCGGCCCGACGAGGTGGCGGGCGCGTCGCCGGTCGCGGCGGAGTGAGCGCGCGGACACGCACGCTCACGGGCCAAACCGCTCCACGGTGAAGTCGATGAAGCTGCGCAGCTTGGCCGACATGCGGCGGTCCTTCTGGAACAAGAGATTCATCGGACGGCTTGGCAGTTCATGGTCGGGGAACAAAGCGATCAAACGCCCGGCGGCGACGTCGTTGGCCAACAGCGCTTCGGGTTGAAGGACGACGCCGATTCCAGCCAGGGCGGCGGCGCGCAGGCCAGGGCCGCTGTTGACCTCAAGCCGGGGATGAATGGCGACGCTGACCGGGCCGTCCTCGCCCGTGAAACGCCATTTGGACTTCGCCGAATAACGAAAGGCCAGACAGGTGTGGTGGGCGAGGTCGTCGGGCGCCGACGGGCTTCCCATCCGCGCCAGATAGGCCGGAGAGGCCGCGACCATCATCCGGTAGGGCGCAAGCGGGCGGGCGATCAGGCGGGAGTCGCTCAAGGGGCCGATGCGGATCAGCGCCTCATACCCGTCATCCACCAAATCGACCGCCCGATCGTTGAGATCCAAAGCCAGATCGACGCCGGGAAACGCGGCGAGAAAATCGGCCATCGCGGGGATCAACCGTTCAACCCCGAAGGACACCGGCGCCGACACCCGCAGGCGGCCGCGCGGTTCGGAGCGTTGGGCCAGCAATTCCGCGCGAACCTCGGCCACCTGCGACAGGATGCTCTGGCAATGGGCGAGGTAGAGGATTCCGGCTTCGGTCAGGCTCTGCCGCCGGGTGGTGCGGTTCAGCAACCGGACGCCAAGCTCCTCCTCCAGCTTGCGGATGTGGTTCGCGATCATCGTTGGCGACAGGGTCAGCGTTTTGGCGGCGGCGGCGAAGCTTCCCGCCTCCACCACGCGGGTGAACACCGTCATGCTCTCAAACTGGCTCATTCCACACTCTGGCTTTGGAGTGAAGCAATCAGACGACCGTTTCAGCAAAAATAATTGGCAATCATGCTGGCCCCATCTTCACGGCTTCAGCAAGGGCGATCCGCATCATGACGACGAACACGATGGCGAACAGGACGACGAACAGGATGGCGACGAGCGGCGCGCGTTATCCCGATCTGGCGGGCAAGGTCTTCATTGTCACCGGCGCGTCCTCCGGAATCGGCGCGGCGACCGCCCGTCTTCTGGCCGCTCAGGGCGCCCGCGTCGCGCTGGCGGCGCGGCGCGCCGACGCCTGCGCGGCGTTGCTCGCGGACATTCAGACGACGGGTGGAGAGGGAATGGTGGTTGCGACCGATGTCGCGCAGGATCGTGACGTGGCGCGGTTGGTCGCGGCGACGCTTGACGCCTTCGGTCGGCTGGATGGAGCCTTCAACAACGCGGGCGCCTTGGGCGCCGCCGGGCCGGTCGATCAAATGGGCGATGACGTTTACGACGCGATTTTCGATGTGAATGTGCGGGGCGCTTTCCATTGCTTGCGCCATCAGGTTCCAGCGATTCGGGCGAGCGGTGGCGGCGCGCTGGTCTTCAACGCCTCGATGGCCGGGGTGGTCGGCTTCGCCAACGTCGCGGCCTACACAGCCAGCAAACACGCGGTGGTCGGGTTGACGCGCAGCGCCGCCCTGGAGTTGGGCAAGGACGGAATTCGCGTCAACGCGGTGTGCCCCGGGTTTGTCGACACCGCGATGTCGGATCAACTTTTCGCGACGCGGGAGGACAAACTGGCTTACGTCGCCGATTCACCCGCTGGACGGTGGGGAACCCCGGACGAAATCGCCGCGATGACGTGTTTCCTGTTGAGCGACGCGTCCAGCTTCGTCAACGGCCAGCCAATGCTGGTGGATGGCGCTTACACCGCCCGTTGAGCGGACTTGCGCGGTGGCGGGGTGTTTCCCGCCACCGCGCAAGCGTGTGGACGCTTTTACTTCGCCAGAGCGGCGACGCCCGGCAGTTCCTTGCCTTCCAGCCATTCCAGGAAGGCGCCGCCGGCGGCGGACACATAGGTGAATTTGTCCTCGGCCCCGGCGTGGGCCAGCGCGGCGACGGTGTCGCCGCCGCCCGCCACCGACAGCAGGCCGCCCGCTTCGGTGCGGTCGGCGACGATCTTGGCGACGGCGTTGGTTCCGGCGTCGAACGGGGCGATTTCAAAGGCGCCGAGCGGGCCGTTCCACACGATGGTCTTGGCGGCCTTCAGCTTGTCCGCCAGGAAGGCGACGGTCGCCGGGCCGACGTCCAGGGCCATTTCATCGGCGCCGATGCCGTTGGCCGGAACCACGTGGTTGGCGGCGCCCGCCTTGAATTCCTTGGCGACGACGAAATCGGTCGGCAGCAGGATGTCGCAATTGGCCTCTTTGGCCGTCGCCATGATGGCGCGGGCTTGGTCGGCCATCTCCTTTTCGCACAGGCTGGCCCCGACATCGACGCCCTGCGCGAACAGGAAGGTGTTGGCCATGCCGCCGCCCAGCGCCAGCATGTCCACCTTGCGGACCATGTTGCCGAGCAGGTCGAGCTTGGTCGAAATCTTCGCCCCGCCGACGACGGCGGCGACCGGACGCTCCGGCTTTTCCAACGCCAGGGTCAGCGCCTTGAGTTCAGCCTCCATCAGACGCCCGGCGGCGTTGGGCAGCAGGCGGGCGACGCCCTCGGTCGAGGCGTGGGCGCGGTGGGCGGCGGAAAAGGCGTCGTTGACGTAGACGTCGCCCAGTTCGGCCAGTTGCGCGGCGAAGGCCGGATCGTTCTTTTCCTCTTCGGCGTGGAAGCGGGTGTTTTCCAGCAGAACGATGGCGCCCTCATGCACCTTGGCGATGGCGTCCTTGGCGGGCTGGCCGACGCAATCCTCGGCGAAGGCGACTTTCTGGCCGACGGCGGCGCTCAGCGCGTCCAGCACATGGCGCAGCGAGTTCTTGGCGTCCGGGCCGTTCTTCGGGCGACCGAAATGCGACAGAACGACGACCTTGGCGCCCTTCAGCGACAGCTCTTTCAGGGTCGGGGCCAGACGGTCGATGCGGGTGGTGTCCGACACCTTGCCGTCCTGCATCGGCACGTTCAGATCGGCGCGCACCAGCACCGTCTTGCCGTTGACCTCGATGTCGTCGATCGTGTTGAAATCGGTCATTGCCGTGCGTTCCCAATTTGTGGCCAGGGTATGGCCGGGCGTGAAAATTTCGGCGCAGCCAAGCACAGCGGACCACGCTTTGCAACCGCCCGCAGCGGCGGAATTCGCCGCAGCCGGGGGTGAAAAGTCAGTGGCGCGGGTTGCGTGGGAACAATCGCCCGGCGGCGGCGTTGTTGAGGCGACACAGCAACGCAACCGGGAGACAGCCTATGACCTGCAACACGACCCACACCCGCACGCGCGGCCTGAAAACCGCCGCCATGATCCTGCTGACCGGCACGCTGTTGGGCGGCGCGCTGACCGCCTGCAACACCTTCGAGGGCGCCGGGCAGGACGTCCAGGCCGGGGGCCGCGCCATCGAGCGGTCCGCCGACAATGTGCAGAAGAAGCTTTAACCCTTCAGCCGCTTGATGGTGTTGGTGGTGCTTTGGCCTTCGACCAGGTCGGCCAGCACCACCGCGCCGCCATAGCTTTGGACGAACGCCGCCCCGACCACCGTGGCGATGGTGTAATCGGCCCCCTTGACCAGCACATCCGGGCGGATGGCGTGGATCAGTGTTTCCGGCGTGTCCTCGCCAAAAATCACCACCAGATCGACGCAGCCGAGCGAGGCCAGCACGGTGGCGCGCGCCGTCTCGTTCTGCACCGGGCGGCTTTCACCCTTCAAACGCTTGACCGACTCGTCGCTGTTCAGCCCGACCACCAGAATGTCGCAGGCGGCGCGAGCCTGCTTCAGCAATGAGATGTGGCCGGGGTGCAGCAGGTCAAAGCAGCCGTTGGTGAAGCCGACGCGCTTGCCGCGCAGCCGCCAGCGTTCGGCCCGTTCCGCCGCCTCGTCCCGTGCGGCGACTTTTTCCTCGCCATGGCGCCATTCCTGCTCGTGCAGGGCGGCCAGAAGCTCGTGCGTGCGGACGACGGCGGTGCCGACCTTGCCGACGACCAGACCGGCGGCGAGGTTGGCCAGACGCGCCGCGTCGGTCAAACCAACGCCGACCGACAAGGCGGCGGTCAAGGTCGCCACCACGGTGTCCCCGGCGCCCGACACGTCGAACACCTCGCGCGCTTCGGCGGGCAGATGGGTCACGCTGTCCGCCGTCACCACCGACATGCCCTGTTCGCTGCGGGTGGCGACGACCGCGCCGACGCCGCAGGTTTCAATCAAGCGGCGGGCGGCGATCACCACCTCCTCGTCGCTGTGGGCGGGCAGGCCGGTGGCCTCCATCAATTCCTTGCGGTTGGGCGTGAGGATGTCGGCCCCGCGATAACGGCGGTAGTCGCGGCCCTTGGGATCGACCACCACCGTCTTGCCCGCCGCCCGCGCGGCGGCGATGACGTCGGCCACCAGACCGTCGGTCAGCACGCCCTTGCCGTAATCGGACAGGATGACGCCGCCGACGTCGGGCAGGGCCTGTTTCACCCGATCCAGAACCTGGGCGGCCACCGTGATCGGCGCGACGGTTTCGATGTCGGCGCGCAGCAACTGCTGCTGCCCGGCGATGAAGCGGGTTTTCACCGTGGTCTGGCGCCCGGCCTCGACGGTGACGGCGTCGCCGTCGCTGATTCCTTCGCGCGCCAGCAGGGCCAGCAGATCGCCGCCCGCCGCGTCTTGGCCGACCACCGACAGGAAGCGGCAGGCGGCGTCCAGCGCCACCAGATTGGCGGCGACGTTGCCCGCCCCGCCCAGCTTCGGCACGTCGCGGGTGATCCGCAGCACCGGAATCGGCGCTTCGGGCGACACCCGATCCACCGAGCCATAGACGAAACGGTCGAGCATCACGTCGCCAAGGCACAGCACGTTGGCGCGGGACAGGGTGTCGATGTGACGGGCAAGATCGCTCATGGGGTCTCTCTTACCAACCCGCGCGGAAGGGCGCCAGCGAACAAAGGCGGCGGGCGCGGGGGGCGGCTCATTGAAAGGCGGGAACCTCGCGTTTCAGATCGCCGGTTCCCCGGGCGAAGGTCAGGGTGAGAAGACCGGCGACCTCGTCGGATGAAGGGCCGTCTGTGGCGACCGGATCCAGGGTCAGGCCGCTGGCGTCCAGCCGCCGCCCGAAATCGCCGACCCGGTCGCCGGGCAGGGCGAAGCGGATCACCGCCATGACGTCGGAAAACAGGCTGTGATCGACGATCCACCCGCCCGCGCCGCCCAGCGCGTCGGCTGCCGCCGTCAGCGCGGCGTTGCGGTCCATCGTCACCACGACATCGAATCTCAGGATCGGTCGCATCGGTTCATGACCTCGTCGTCAGGACATAAGGCGGGAGCGGCGGCGGGATGGTAGCATGGGCCGCGTCCACTCCGCCGCGTCGTCCACAATGGTCCCCCATGCGTTTTCCCTCCGTCGCGAACAGCCTGTCGGCCAAGCTTCTGGCGCTCACGATTCTGTTCGTGCTGCTGGCCGAGGTGCTGATCTACACGCCCTCCATCGCGCGTTTTCGCATGACCTATCTGGAAGAGCGGCTGGCCGCCGCCCACATCGCCGCGCTGTCGGTGGAGGCCGCCCCGGACTTTATGGTGACGAAGGCGTTGCAGGCCAAGCTGCTGGCTTACGCGGGCGCCCACGTCATCGACCTGATCCAGCCCGACGCGCGCGTCTACATGCTGTCGCGTCCGATGCCGCCGGAGGTGGACGAGACGTTCGACCTGCGCGGCGGCGGCAATTGGTCGCTGATTGTCGACGCTTTTTGCGCGCTGGTGGAGCGGCGTGACCGGGTGATCCGGGTGATCGACCGTTCGCCCAAGGACAAAGCTCAACAAGTCGAAATCACCATGGACGAGCGCCCGATGATCGACGCGATGCTGGCCTTTTCGCGCAGCATCCTGGAGGTGTCGGTCGCCATTTCGCTGATCGCGGCGGGGTTGCTGTTCGTCACGCTGAACGCCCTGCTGGTTCGCCCGATGCGGCGGCTGACCGAAAGCATGGTCGCCTTCCGCCGCGACCCCGACGGCGCGCCAGCGGTGGAGCCGGAGCGGCGGCGCGACGAAATCGGCGTGGCCGGGAACGAATTGGCGGCGATGCAGGGCGCCGTCCGCACGGCGCTGCGCCAGCGCGAACGCTTGGCGGCATTGGGCACCGCCGTGGCCAAGATCAACCATGATCTGCGCGGGATTTTGTCCACCGCCTCCCTGCTGTCCGAACGTTTGAGCGAGAGCAGCGACCCGGAGGCGCGGCGGGTGACGCCCCGGCTGATGGCGTCGCTGGACCGCGCGGTGGAGTTGTGCGGGCAAACCCTGTCCTTCACCCGCGACGGCGCCCTGCCGTTGCGCGTGGCCCCCTTCGATTTGCGGGCGTTGACCGAGGAGGTGGGCGCGCAGGTGCTCGCCACGGTGCGGCCCGACGGCGCCCGCGTTGAAGCCGTCTGGAGCAACGCTGTGCCGGAGGGGCTGACCATCCGGGGCGACGCCGGGCAATTGTCGCGCGCCCTGGTCAATCTGGGCCGCAACGCGGTGCAGGCGGGGGCCGAGCGGGTGCGCGTCGCCGCCGAACGGCGCGGCGACCGGCTGATCCTGACCGTCGCCGACAACGGCCCCGGCCTGCCGCCGCGCGCGCGGGATCATCTGTTCCAACCCTTCGCCGGGTCGGCGCGGGCGGGCGGCGTCGGTTTGGGGCTGGCCATCGCGCGCGAGGTGGCGCGCGCCCATGGCGGCGACCTGCGGCTGTTCGCCAGCACCGGGGAGGGCAGCGTCTTCGCCATCGACCTGCCGTTGGCCCCGCCGCCGGGGGGAGCCAGACTTGCGCCTGCTGCAACGCAAAAGTCGTTTGTGTCGCATTGAGTTTGTGGGCATTCTTCCGCAAAATTGGTTCAGATCGAAAGCGTTCGCCGATCTCCTCCGACCGAGGTGCGCGGAAAACGCGTCACGCAACGGCCCTCGGGCCGCTCATTTGGAAGGAAGCAGGGACGTGAAGGCTATCGGTGGTTGGGTGTCGCCCGTGATCGCGGGCATCATGGCGTTTGTCGGGCTTCTGGCCTCCTCGCGCGCTTCGGATGACGCGTTCGCCGTCGGCGGCATTCTGATTTTCCTGGGCTGCGTGGCCTACATCTTCTCCGCCATCAGCCGTCACTACGACCGTTTGGACGCCGCTCACTGACGGTTGGCCGCAACCACGGCCTTTGGCCGTGGGCGGTTGAAAATCGGCGCATCGGGCCGCCGCCCCGGCGGCCCGACCCCAAAAGGGGGGGCCGCCATGTCATGGGATCGCTCGTCTTTCAACGCGTTGGACGCGATGCGCCGCCGTCCGGTGTTCGATTTGGTCTCGGCGCTTCCGGTCGCCACTCCGACCGCGATCATTGATTTGGGCTGTGGCGGTGGGCATCTGTCCCGTCTGCTGGCGGCGCATTGGCCGCAGGCCGACGTTCTGGGGGTGGACAATTCCCCCGGCATGCTGCGCTGGGCGCAGAGCGTTCCATCGCGGGTCCGTTACCTGGACGCCGACTTGACCGACTGGCGCCCGCATTGGCCGGTGGAGTTGCTGATCTCCGACAGCGGGTTGCAGCGGGTCGAGAATCACGAACGGATCTTCCCGGAGTTTCTGCAATGTCTGGCCCCCGGCGGCGTGCTGGCGGTGGCCCTGCCGCGCCCGCAAGAGCAGGCGGCCCACCGTCTGCTGCTCGACACCGCCGCCGACGGCCCGTGGGCGGAGCGTCTGACCGACGCCCTGAAGCCAATGGCGCAGCATGGCGCGCAGGATTACTACGACTGGCTCAGCCCGTTGGCGGTGTCGGTTGATTTGTGGGAAACCGAGTATCACCACGTCCTGAGCGGCGACACGCCGATCCTGCAATGGTTGCGTGCGGCGGCGCTGACGCCGGTGATGGATCGCCTGGACGGGCCGGATCTCGATCAATTCCTCGCCGCCTATCGCGGGCGGTTGGAGGCGGCCTATCCAGAACATCCCTATGGCAACACGCTGGTGCCGACCCGGCATCTGTTCATCGTGGCGCGTGTGGCCGGATGATCGCCGCCGGGCGCCCGGCGGACTCGCTCAAACCCCGTCGATGCAGCCCAACAACGGCGCCCAATCGCTGCGGTGTTCGGCGGCGCGCTTGCCCGGCATGTCGAACAGGCTGAGGCCGGTCGCCGCCGCGTCGGCGTAAATCTGGCTGTCGCGCAGACGCGCCACCACCTGATGGCCGATGCCGCCGAGAAACTGGTCGAGCCGGTCGGCGGCCTTGGTGCGGGCGCGCACCCGGTTGCCGACCACCGCCACCGCCTTCTTGTGCTTGGCGATGGATTTCAACTCGTCCAGCTTGCCGAGGAAGCGTTGCGTGGCCTGCTCGTCAAAGGCGCCGGGCAGGACGGGCAGAACGACGAGGTCGGCCATCTTGACCAGATCCTCGATCTGCTTGGTTTTCAGCGCGGCGGGGGCGTCGATCACCAGACGGCGGTAGCCGCGCGGAATGTCGGTGATGTCCTTCGCCCAATCGACGCCGACCACGCGCGGCGCCGTGTCCGGGCGCCGCTCCAGCCAGCCGAGCGAAGAGTGCTGGCGGTCCACGTCGGCCAGCACGGTGGACAGGCCCGCGACCGCTGACGCGGCGGCGAGGTGGGTGGCAAGGGTGGTCTTGCCGCAACCACCCTTGATGTTGGCGACGAGGATCGTGAGCATCGCGGGAGCCTACACCACCGGATCGGGCTTCGACCAGAAGCGCTTGGCGTCGAGGAACTCATGCCACAGGGCGACCAGCGGCGCTTCGGTGTCGGACACCCCGCGCGCGTGCCAGCCGATGACGATGCCCGCCGCGCGCGGCTCGCCGGGCAGGGAATGGCTGCCGTCCTCGTGCAACTCATGCAGCAGCCGCGTCGCGGTCGCCACGTCGTTCAGATGGCCCAGCGCGTCCTGCATGGCGGCCAGATCTTGCAGATAACGGCGCACCGGCTTGTCGTCATACAGGCTGCGGAAGAACTCCGCCGCGTAGCGCAGCTTTTTCAAGGCGATGCGCAGTTGGTGGCGCTGGGCGACCGGCAGATGGGCGAAGCCCTGTCCGGCGCGCTTGGACTTGCGGTTGAGCTTTTCCAGAAGATGATCGGCCAGCCCGACCACCGGCTCGAACAGGCGCACCGATTCCTCGCTGACCGGCTGGTCACGCCAGCCGCGCTTTTCCACCCAAGCGCCCAGGCCGAGCAGGAAAGCGGTGTAGCGGGGGGAGCCGACGGCCTCGCGCGCCGTCACATAGGCGCGCAACCGCCGGGCCTCGGCGGCGGCGGCCAACGCGTCGATGTCCTCGACCACCGCGTGGCCGTGGCCGTCGGCGCGGTGGAAGGCGTCGCGCACCGGGGCCAGCAGTTCGGTGGCGAACACGTCCCAATCGCGCGCCGGGCCAAGGCTGCCCGCCAGCCATTTGATTTCGCCGACCAACCAGAGATATTGCGGAGTCGGCACAAAGGGCCGGAACAGCGCGATGGCCGAGCGCAGGCGGCGCAGCGCCACCCGCATCTGATGCACGCCTTCGGGATCGTCGCCGGTCAGCGTCACCGCCTCGTTCGCCGCCAGATGGGTGACGCAGGCGCGAACGATGCGGGCCACCGCCCCTTCGACCGTGATGTCGGGATCCAGCGTCAGCTTTTCCGCCTTGGCCGACAGGTCGCTTTCGCCCGCCGCCAGCGCGTAGCCGCGCGCCGCCTTGGTCCGCACCTCCAGCCGCAGCGGCGCGAGCGCCGCCAACTCCAGCCCCAGATCGAACAGGGCCGCCGGGGAGCCGCTTTTCAGCTCCAGCTCAATCTCGCACACCGGGGTGGCGCGGCCATCGGGCAGGCGCACCTCGCCCTGGTCGAAGGCGATTTCGATCAGCGAGGCGGTCGCCCCGCCGCCGAGTCGAACCTCGACCGTGACGCGCTCAATGTACGAGGTGAAGACCGGCTCCAGCTCCGAGTCGCTGAGCGGGCCAAGCAGAGCCAGCGCCTCGGAATCGGCGATCAGGGTCAGGTCGGGTTGGGCGGAGGGAAGCGCGCATTCCCATTCGCCGCGCGCCAGCCCGTCGGCCTCCGGCGCGGATTTGACGGTTTGCACGAAACCGTCGCCGGTCTTGCGGACCCGCAAGGTGGCCAGCCGCTCCGCCAACCGCCGGTCTGGCGTGTCGTAATAGGTGCTTTCGAGCGTTCGGACCGATTCCGGCCCAACCGCCCGCCCGGTGATGGCGGGGGCGGCGCGCAGGATCGCCAGATCCTCCGGCCGCGCGGCGAGCTTGAGTTCCGTCTCGCGGTTGATGTCCGCTTCAGCCATGGCTTGCGCCTCGAACCCCCGATCAGCGACCGTATACGGCCTATGATGCCGTGTTTGCACAGGCTCTGAACAGGGTCAAGTTACGGAAATAATACAATAACCATGGTTGTAAAAACCACAAGTGGCGCAGCTTGGATCTTTGCGGCTAGGCCGATGGTCGGGGGGTGTCTGAATCCGCTTGGCGGGGGGCGGGACGAAGTGTCCCGTTGCCAGTCGGCGCGCGGGCGGGCATATATCGCCGCGCGGCCCTCCCCGCTGGACGGGACGGCTTTTGGCAACGAGCAAGACTGGCGGAAGGAAGCCTCTCATGGCTGAAAGCACTTTTGATGTCGTCGTCGTTGGCGGCGGTCCCGGCGGGTATGTCTGCGCGATCCGCGCGGCCCAACTTGGGTTCAAGGTCGCCTGCGTGGAAAAGCGGTCCGCGTTGGGCGGCACCTGCCTGAACGTCGGCTGCATCCCCTCCAAGGCGCTGCTGGCGGCGTCGGAGAAGTTCGAGGAAGCGGCCCACGGGTTGGCCAAGTTCGGCATCAAGATCGGCGGCGTCGAACTCGACCTGCCCGGCATGCTGGCGCACAAGGACAAGGTCGTTAAGGACAACACCGGCGGCATCGAATTCCTGTTCAAGAAGAACAAGGTGACGTGGCTGAAGGGCGCCGGGACCATCACGTCCGGCACGACGGTCGAGGTTGAGGGCGTCGGCGCGATCACCGCGTCGAAGGCCATCGTCATCGCCACCGGCTCGGAAGTCACCCCGCTGCCCGGCATCGCCATCGACGAGAAGAAAATCGTCTCCTCCACCGGCGCCCTGGAGCTGCCGGAGGTGCCCAAGCGTCTGGTCGTCATCGGCGGCGGTGTGATCGGGTTGGAACTGGGTTCGGTCTGGGGCCGTCTGGGCGCGAAGGTCACGGTCATCGAGTATCTCGACCGCATCCTGCCGACGATGGACGGCGAGCTTTCCAAGCAGTCGCAGCGCATCTTCGCCAAGCAGGGCATGACCTTCAAGCTGGGGGCCAAGGTCACGGGCGCGACGGTCAGCGACGCGGGCGTGTCGTTGACGGTCGAACCGGCGGCGGGCGGCGCGGCGGAAACGGTCGAGGCCGACGTGGTGCTGGTCGCCATCGGTCGCCGTGCCTTCACCCAGGGTCTGGGTCTGGACAAAATCGGCGTCGAGCTGGACAACCGGGGCCGCGTCAAGATCGGCAAGCATTTTGAAACCAACGTGCCGGGCATCTACGCCATCGGCGACGTGGTGGAAGGCCCGATGCTGGCCCACAAGGCCGAAGAGGAAGGCGTCGCGCTGGCCGAGCAGTTGGCCGGGCAGAAGAGCCACGTCAACCACGACCTCGTCCCCGGCGTCGTCTACACCTGGCCGGAGATCGCCTCCGTCGGCAAGACGGAAGAGGAGCTGAAGGCGGCGGGAATCGCCTACCGCACCGGCAAATTCCCCTTCACCGCCAACGGCCGCGCCCGCGCGGGCGGCAACACCGACGGCTTCGTGAAGATCCTGGCCGACGCCACGACCGACAAGGTGCTGGGCGTCCATCTGCTGGGTCCGAACGCGTCGGAATTGATCGGCGAGCTGGTGCTGGCCATGGAGTTCAGCGCGTCGTCCGAAGACATCGCCCGCACTTGCCACGCCCACCCGACCCTGTCGGAAGCGGTGAAGGAAGCCGCGCTGGCGGTGGACGGTCGGCCGCTGCACATCTGATCGGGCATCCGGTCAGAGGGCTGAGGTGAACAACGCCCGCTCTTCCTTGCCGATATGGCGGGGAGGGCGGGCGTTTTGTTTTTTGACACCGATGAACACAGATAAACACAGATTTAAAAGATGAACGTCGAATATTTTCTGTGATTCGATAGGTGTTGTTTTGATGATCTTTAAAATCAAAGTATTAGGTCACGGCCTATTTCTAATATCTGAAAACAAGCGCAGCATTCCAGTTCATCTTAAAAATCTGTGTCCATCTGTGTTCATCGGTGTCAAATCCCCACCCAAACACTCCAAAACGACAACGGGCAGGCGAGTGGTTTCCCACCGCGCCCGCCCGGCATTATCCGAGGATCAACCGATCCGTCGGCAAACCGATCAATACGTGTAGAACAGCTTCTGGATCGCCTTGCTGTCGGTGGTCTTGGTCAGGGCGAGCATCAGCAGGATGCGGGCCTTTTGGGCGTTCAGCGTGTCGCTGACCACGAAATCCAGCTCGTCGTCGTTGGCTTCGCCGTTGCGGGCGACGATGCCGTTGCCGACGCGCGACGAGCGGACGATCAGGACGCCCGCCTTGCGGGCCTCGACCAGACCGGGCTTCATCGCGTTGGACAGGCTGCCGTCGCCGACGCCGGCGTGGATGATGCCCTTGGCCCCGGCCTTCACGAAGGCGTCGAGCGCGACGCGGTTGTTGTTGGCGTAGCCATAGACGATGTCAACCTGCGGCAGGCTGTCGAGCTTGCTGACGTCGAACTCCGTCTCGGCGGTGTGCTTGCGGATGACCTGGCGGTAGAAATGCGCCTTGTTGTCCTGCATGTAGCCGAGGAAGCCCAGTTCCGGCGTGCGGAAGGTGTCGGCGGTCGAGGTGTTGGTCTTGGTCACGTCGCGACCGGCGTTGATCTGGTCGTTCAGCGAAACCAGAACGCCCTTGCCGACGGCGTCCTTGCTGCCCGCCAGAGTCACGGCGTTGTAGAGGTTGACCGGGCCGTCGGCGCTGATGGCGGTGGACGGGCGCATGGCGCCGACGATGACCACCGGCTTCGCGCTCTTGACCGTCAGGTTGAGGAAATAGGCGGTTTCCTCGATGGTGTCGGTGCCGTGGGTGATGACGATGCCGTCCACGTCCGATTGCGCCAACAGCTCGTTGACCCGCTTGGCCAGCTTCAGCCAATGGTCGTTGGTCATGTTCTCGCTGGCGATCTGGAAGACCTGCTCGCCCTTGACGTTGGCGACCTTCTTCAGCTCCGGCACCGCTTCGATCAACCGCTCGACGCCGACCTTGGCGGCGGTGTAGCCGATGGTCGTCGTGCTGGTGGCGCCCGTCCCGGCGATGGTGCCGCCGGTGGCCAGGATGGTGACGTTGGGCAGCTTGTCCTGGGCGAAGGCGACGGCGCTGGTCAGCAAGGCGGTGCAGACGGCGAGCGCGCTGGCGAATTTGGTCATCGTCACGTGGTGTTCTCCAAGCCCTGCGGCGCGGGTTGGCGGCGCCGCTCGTTATTGTTGGCGAGGGGAACAGTCCGTTTTTCGGGTGAATGGCGATGGGCGCGTTGGTGAATGGCGCGTCAATGGCGCGTGCGCTGAACGGGGATCAGCGTTGCGGAAAACGCCGCTTAACCCATAGGTGCGCCTACCCCTTGCGCGCCCGTGGATGGGCCGAACGGTAGACGTTCATCAACTGCTCGTTCTCCAGATCCGTGTAACGCGCGGTCGTGGAGAGCGAGGCGTGGCCCAACAAATCCTGGATCGACCGCAGATCGCCGCCGTCGGCCAGCAGATGGGTGGCGAAGCTGTGGCGCAGCGCGTGTGGGGTGGCGCTGTCGGGCAGGCCCATCAGGCCGCGCAGCTTTTGCATCTGGTGCTGGGCGATGCTGGCGTGCAGCCGTCCGCCGCGCGCGCCGACGAAGAGCGGGCCGTCCGGGGCCAGCGTGAAGGGGCAGACGTCGAGATAGGCGCGGATCGCCTCGCTGACCGCCGGAAGCACCGGGATCATCCGTTCCTTGCGACCCTTGCCGGTGACGCGCAGCGTGTCGGTCAGCGGCGCGTCCTTGCGGGCCAACCCCAGCGCCTCGGAAATGCGCAGGCCGCAACCATAGAGCAGGGTGTAGAGGGCGCGGTCGCGCTTGCCGATCCAATGGTCGTCGCGGTCCAACTCGCTTTCGTTCAGGAAGCGGTCGGCGTCGATCTCGGTCAACGGGCGGGGCAGGGGGCGCTTGACCTTCGGGGTGGACAGGCTGGCGATGGCCGGGTTGTGCAGCCGCCCGCTGCGGTCCAGCCAACGGAACAGATTGCGCAGCGAGGCCAGCTTGCGCGCCCGGCTGGCCCCGATCAGCCCATCCATCGACAGGCGCGACAGCCACGCCCGGAAATCCCCGGCCTTCAAATCGCTCAGATCGTTCAGCGACGGCGGTTGACCGCCGCGATAATCGGTGAGGAAGGTCAGGAATTCGCCCAAATCGGCGCTGTAGGCGGCGCGGGTGTGCGGCGACAGCGTGCGCTCGCTCTCCATCCAACGCAACCAGTGGACCAGCGCGTCCTGAACGTCCGCTTGCGCGGAGAAGCCGAGAGTCGGGGCAGGCGATTCGGACGCCGCGCCATTGCGAGCGGTCACGCGGGCAGCTCCAGCCAACCCCGGATGACGCGCTCGATCACGCGGGCGAGGAAGCCGACCAACTCGGTGCCTTGAGCGCCATGGAAGGTGTCCGGCTCGTGGCTGCCGAAGGCGAGCAGGCCGTCCGGCGTTTCGCTCGACACCTGGATGCGGATCAGCGCCTCCGACCGCACCAGGGCGGCGGCGTGGCCGTACAGTTCGGGATCGCCGATGATGTCGGCGTTCAGCACGACGTCGGCTCGGCCCAGAAGATCGTCGATGGTCCCCGGCTCCACCACGCGCACGCCCGACGTCTGGACATGCGGGATGTCAGAGCCGTTCGATTCGACGACCAGACAGGCGATGTCGAGGTCGAGCAGCACGGCCAGATCGCTGGTGATGGTCTGGATCAACTGCTCAAAGCTCTGGGCGTCGAGCAGATAGAGGACGGCGGCGTGGATGCGGTTCTGGCTGTTCAAATTGGCGCGGCTGGTGCCGACCAATTCGTGGTGCTGCTCTTTCAGCCGCCGCATCTCGCCGCGCAGCCGCTCCACCATGAACATCTGAAAATCCACCACCCCGCGCCCGTGATCGGCGGACGGCGGGGTCAGGTGGAGGACCAGATCGGCGTTCTGGACCAGGAAATCCGGGTGGTTCCGCAGATAGGCGCGCACGTCTTCGGAGGAGACGGGGTGCGTCGGTCGTTGGGTGTGTCCCGGTTCCCGGCCCATGGGCGTCGTTCCGTCGCCGTGGATCTTAGAGGATCGACTGGCCGGTCTTCTTCCAATCCTCGACGAACTGGGCGAGGCCCTTGTCGGTCAGCGGATGGTTGAAAAGCTGCTTGAGCACCGAGGCCGGGGCCGTCACCACATGGGCGCCGAGACGAGCGGCCTTGACGATGTGGATCGGGTTGCGGATCGAGGCGACCAGCACCTCGGTCTTGAAATGATCGTAGTTGTTATAGATCTCACAGATGTCGGTGATGATGCCCATGCCGTCCTGGCCGACGTCGTCCAGACGCCCGACGAAGGGCGACACGAAGCTCGCGCCCGCCTTGGCGGCCAAAATCGCCTGAGCCGGGGAGAAGCACAGCGTCACGTTGACCATCGTCCCCTGCGACGACATGATCTTGCAGACCTTCAGACCGGCGGGGGTCAGCGGCACCTTCACCGCGACGCGGTGGGAGATCTTGGCGATCTTCTCCGCTTCCTTCAACATGGTCTCGAAATCGGTCGAGGCCACCTCGGCGCTCACCGGGCCGTTGACCACCTCGCAAATTTCCGCCACGAGGTCGAGAAACTGGCGGCCGCTCTTGGCGATCAGGGAGGGGTTGGTGGTAACACCGTCGAGCAGACCGGAATCGGCCAGATCGCGGATTTCGGCAATGTCGGCGGTGTCGACGAAGAACTTCATGACGAAGGGTCCATGCTTGCAGAAGATGACCGGGTCGGCCTCATCGGCGGCGCGCCGATGATCCGTCCCGCCCGGCGCCCGGGATATGGCCTCACTCTAGCCCATGCGTGAGGCTTCCGCCAGTTCCCGCCCGCCCGAATCCGGGGATCCCCAAGGGGATCTTCTGGGGGCGGAGACGCGCGTCGCCGTGCTGCTGCCGCTGCCGTTGCGCGAGGCCTACGACTACCGCGTGCCCGATGGGATGACGCTCAACCATGGCGATTTTGTCGAGGTGCCGTTGGGGCCGCGCCGGGTGATCGGCGTCGTCTGGGGGTCGGGGGCCGGGGTGGTGGAGGCGCGGCGCCTGAAGCCGGTGGTCCGCCGGTTCGACGTGCCGCCGATGACCGCCGTGGCCCGCCGCTTCGTCGAATGGGTCGCCGCCTACACCATGACTCTGCCGGGCTTCGTGCTGCGGATGGCGGTCAGCGTCCCGGCGGCGCTGGAACCGCCTAAACCGATCCTGGCCTATCTCAAACGGCCCGACGCGCTGGCCCCGCCCGGCTTCAAGATGACCGACGCGCGCCGCCGCGTGCTGGCGCTGTTGGAGGATGGACCGCCGCGCATGCCGGGCGAACTGGCCGAAGAGGCCGGGTGCGGCGCCACCGTGGTGCGCGGCTTGGCCGAGGCCGGGTTGCTGGAGCCGCTGCTGTTGCCGCCCGCGCCGCCCTTGGGCCGTCCCGACTGGGCGCGGCCCGGCCCGGCGTTGTCGGCCCATCAAGAGGCGGCGGCGGATGATCTGCGGGGTCGGGTTCAGGCGGGCGGCTATTCCAGCGTGCTGCTGGACGGCGTCACCGGATCGGGCAAGACGGAGGTCTATTACGAGGCGATCGCCGCCGCGCTGAAGCAGGGCAAGCAGGCCTTGATCCTGCTGCCGGAAATCGCCCTGTCGGCGCAGTGGCTTGACCGCTTCGCCCGGCGTTTCGGCGCCGCGCCCGCCGAATGGCATTCGGAGCTGACCGGCTCGCAGCGCCGCGACACCTGGCGGGCGGTCGCCAAGGGCGAGGTTCCGGTGGTGGTCGGGGCGCGGTCGGCGCTGTTCCTGCCCTATCCCGATCTGGGCGTGATCATCGTCGATGAGGAGCATGATTCCGCCTACAAGCAGGAGGAGGGGGCGATCTACCACGCCCGCGACATGGCGGTGGCGCGGGCGCATCTGGGCGGGCTGCCCATCGTGCTGGTGTCGGCCACCCCGTCGTTGGAAACCAAGGTCAACGCCGACAGCGGGCGCTACGCCCGGATCGAGCTGCCCTCCCGCCATGGCGGCGCGCAGTTGCCGGAGGTCGCCTTGGTCGATCTGCGGCGCGACCGCCCGCCCGCCCGCCATTGGCTGGCCCCCAGCCTGCGCAAGGCGTTGACCGAAACGCTGGCGGGTGGCGAGCAGGCGATGCTGTTCCTGAACCGGCGCGGCTACGCCCCATTGACCCTGTGCCGGGCCTGCGGCCACCGCATGCAATGCCCGAACTGCACGGCGTGGCTGGTCGAACACCGGCTGGCCCGCAAGCTTCAATGCCATCATTGCGGCCTGCAACAGCCCTTGCCGCCCGCCTGCCCGGAATGCGGCGAGGAAGGGACGATGGCCGCCTGCGGCCCCGGCGTCGAGCGCATCGCCGAGGAGGTGGCGGCGCTGTTTCCCGACGCCCGCGCCGCCATCATGGCGTCGGACACCCTGTCCGGCCCGCGCGCCATTCAGGAGATGGTCCGCAAGATCACCGATCACGAACTCGACATCATCATCGGCACCCAGGTGATGGCCAAGGGCCACCATTTCCCCATGCTGACGCTGGTTGGGGTGGTGGACGCCGATTTGGGCCTGAACGGCGGCGATTTGCGCGCGGCGGAGCGGACCTATCAACTGCTCCACCAAGTGGCGGGGCGTGCCGGGCGCGGCGAGCGGCCCGGCACGGTGATGCTGCAAACCTTCATGCCGGAACATCCGGTGATGCAGGCGCTGGCCGCCGGAGACCGCGACGGCTTCTATCAGTTGGAGGCGGAGATGCGGCAGGACGCTGGGATGCCGCCCTTTGGCCGGTTGGCGGCGCTGATCGTGTCGGGCGAGGATCCGACCCTGGTGGACCGGGTGGCGATGGCGCTGGGCCGCGCCGCGCCGCGCAGCGAGACGGTTCATGTGTTGGGACCGGCCCCGGCTCCGCTGGCGCTGTTGCGTGGGCGGCACCGCCGCCGCCTGTTGCTGAAGGCCCCGCGCGCGACTCAGGTGCAGCCCTTGATCGCGGAATGGTTGGGACGGGTTGAAATACCGCCCGCCATCCGTGTGCAGATCGACGTGGATCCTTACAGTTTCCTGTAGGGATGAAACAAAAGGTCGGATGGCCCTGCGGCGAATTGTCCGCTCCGCGCAAGCATGGCACCCGTGACGATTGATCCGTTGCGCGATGTCCCCGCATGGTATTACCACATTTTGGCCTTACCAGCCTCGCCGCTTCATTTGAGTTGTCTGATGGACAGTTTCGCCCGCCGGTTTCATCGCCAAACGCTGCTGACGGTTTTGCCCGTCCTGCTGCTGTTGCTGGTCATCGCGCTGGCGGCGGGCGCCCCGGCGCGCACCCGTGGCACGGACGCGGAGGCAACGGCGATGATGGACCGGGCCGAAGAGTTCCTGCGGCGCGATGGCGTGGACGCGGCGGTGGGGGCCTTCGCCAGCCGCGACGGCCAATTCATCGACCGCGACCTGTACCCGATGCTGTTGGACCATGACGGGGTGATGCTGGCCCATGGCTGGACCCCGGCGCTGAACGGGACGAATCTGGTCGATCTGCGCGACGTCGAGGGCAAGCCCTTCATGCGCGAGGCGTTGGAGACGGTGGACAAGCAGGGCGCCGCCGACGTCACCTATCAATGGCTCGACCCGTTGTCGGGGCAGATCGCCCGCAAGACCCTGCACGCCCGGCGGCTGGCGTTGAACGGCGCGTCCTACACGCTGGCGGTCGGCGTTTATCGCTGAAACAGGGGCGGAGCGGCGCGACTCGCGGTCGATCCCGACGGGTTCGTAGGCGCGCTGGGTTTGGCCGGGTTCATGGCCGGGGCGCAGGCGGCGCGTCCGTGATGGTGCGACGCAATGAAGCAAGGCCCGTCGGCCACAGTCGCGGCGGCGCCTCCATCAGTCTCCCGGCAAAGACCGCAGGATCGGGAATGGCGGCAAAGCGCAGTTTTGCGTCGGCGTTCTCGGGGATCCGGTATGACCACTCCCCCCGGATTTGCCCTGATTGGACCAATGATTCCGCAGTTGCTCAAAACGCCGCAGTCAAATTGTCCAGACCCGGTTGCGTGGTGGCGGAACCTGTGATATTGGACCGCTCGCTTTCGCGGCTGGGGTGTTTGTGCCTCGGGTTGACACCCTCTAGGGCCGCTGAATTCACCGTCTACCGAACTCAATTCGAGGGATCAGGTGGCATCCGAAGGAACAGGCGTTTCCGAACTCGCCGCGCGTTACTCCACCGCGCTGTTCGAGCTTGCGGACGAAAATCAAGCGTTGGACACGGTCGCGAGCGATCTGTCCACGCTGAAGCAGATCCTGGCCGAGAGCGCTGACCTGCGTCGCCTCGTCCGCAGCCCGGTCATCAGCCGCGCCGATCAGGCGCGGGCGATGGGCGCCGTGCTGGACAGCGTCGGCTTGTCCGATCTGACCAAGCGCTTCATCGGGCTGGTGGCGGCGAACCGTCGCCTCTTCTCGATCGATGGCATGATCGAAGGCTATCTGGCCAAGCTGGCGAAGCGCCGTGGCGAAGTGACCGCTCAGGTCACTTCGGCTCAGCCGTTGAGCGACGCTCAGCGCCAGGCCGTGATCGACGCGCTCAAGGCGTCCATCGGGTCCAAGGTGTTGGTCAACACCGCCGTCGATCCTGAGTTGATCGGGGGCATGATCGTTAAGTTCGGCTCGCGCATGGTCGATACCTCGGTGCGCACGAAGCTGAACAAATTGCAACTCGCCATGAAGGCCTCAGGGGGATCAGTCTGATGGATATCCGCGCCGCAGAAATCTCTGCGATCCTCAAGCAGCAGATCGCGAATTTCGGAACCGAGGCGGATGTCGCCGAAGTTGGTCAGGTTCTCTCGGTGGGTGACGGCGTCGCCCGCGTTCACGGCCTGGACAACGTCCGCGCCGGTGAAATGGTCGAGTTCCCCGGTGGCCTTCAGGGCATGGCGCTGAACCTCGAAACCGACAATGTCGGCATCGTGATTTTCGGCGACGACCGTGGCATCAAGGAAGGCGACACCGTCAAGCGCACCGGCACCATCGTCGAAGTTCCGGTGGGCCGTGGCCTGCTGGGCCGCGTGGTTGACGGCTTGGGCAACCCGATCGACGGCAAGGGTCCGCTGGTCGACGTCGAGCGCAAGCGCGTGGAAGTCAAGGCGCCGGGCATCATCCCGCGCAAGTCGGTGCATGAGCCGATGCAGACCGGCCTGAAGGCCGTGGACAGCTTGGTTCCGATTGGGCGCGGTCAGCGCGAGCTGATCATTGGCGACCGTCAGACCGGCAAGACCGCCATCGCCATCGACACCTTCCTGAACCAGAAGCCGATCAACCAGGGCGATGACGAGAGCAAGAAGCTCTATTGCATCTACGTCGCCATCGGTCAGAAGCGTTCGACCGTCGCCCAGATCGTCAAGACCCTGGAAGACGCCGGCGCGCTGGAATACTCCATCGTCGTCGCCGCCACGGCGTCGGAAGCGGCTCCGCTCCAGTTCCTCGCGCCCTACACCGGCTGCACGATGGGCGAGTATTTCCGCGACAACGGCATGCACGCCCTGATCGTGTACGATGATCTGTCCAAGCAGGCCGTCGCCTACCGTCAGATGTCGCTGCTGCTCCGTCGTCCGCCCGGCCGCGAAGCCTACCCCGGCGACGTGTTCTACATCCACTCGCGCCTGCTGGAGCGCGCCGCCAAGATGGGCGACGCGCATGGCAACGGCTCGCTGACCGCTCTGCCGGTCATTGAGACCCAGGCGGGCGACGTGTCGGCCTACATCCCGACCAACGTGATTTCGATCACCGACGGTCAGATCTTCCTGGAAACCGGCCTGTTCTATCGCGGCATCCGCCCCGCCATCAACGTCGGTCTGTCGGTGAGCCGCGTCGGCTCCGCCGCCCAGATCAAGGCGATGAAGCAGGTCGCGGGCACCATCAAGATGGAACTCGCCCAGTACCGTGAAATGGCCGCCTTCGCGCAGTTCGCGTCGGACCTCGACGCCTCGACCCAGCGCCTGCTGGCTCGCGGCGCCCGTCTGACCGAGCTGCTGAAGCAGGGCCAGTTCCAGCCGCTGCCCGTCGAAGAGCAGGTCGTGTCGATCTTCTCCGGCGTGAAGGGCTATCTGGACGCGATCCGCGTCGAGGACGTGAACCGCTTCGAGGCCAAGTTCCTCAGCGAGATCCGCGCCAAGGGCGCGGACATCCTGGCGGCGGTCCGCACGGACAAGCAGATCACGTCGGCGACCGAAGAGAAGCTGAAGGCGTTCCTCGACGGCTTCTCCAAGGTCTTCGCCTGACCGACCGCGTGGGGGCGGGAAACCGCCCCCTACCGTCACACAAGACGGGCACGGAACGACCTCGAGCGGAATGAAGGGCCGGCATGCCTAACCTCAAGGACCTAAAGAACCGGATCGCGAGCGTCCAATCGACGCGCAAGATCACCTCGGCCATGAAGATGGTCGCGGCCTCCAAGCTGCGCCGCGCGCAGGAGCAGGCGCAAGCCAGCGGTCCCTACGCCGAGCGTATGGGCCGGATGCTCGCCTCTCTGGCGGCCAACGTGCAGGGCAGCGGCAACGGGCCGAAGCTGATGACCGGGACCGGCGCCGACAAGGTGCATCTGCTGGTCATCGTCAGCTCGGATCGTGGTCTGTGCGGCGCCTTCAACGGCTCCATCGTCCGTGAGGCCAAGCGCCAGATCATCCGTCTGCAAAGCGAAGGCAAGACCGTCAAGCTGTTGACCGTCGGCCGCAAGGCCCGCGATCAACTGCGCCGCGAATACGCGTCGCTGATCGTCCAGAGCTATGAGGATGTGGGCCGTCGTCGCCTGTCCTTCGCCGACGCCGACATGGTGACGCAGAAGGTTCTGGCGATGTTCGACGGCGTCGAGTTCGACGTTTGCTCGATCATCTTCAACAAGTTCAAGTCGGCGATCTCGCAGATCGTCACCGTCCAGCAGCTCATCCCCTTCGCGGTCTCGGACACGGGCGCCGCCGCTCCGGTGGACGAGGTGAAGGCGGTGTACGAGTTCGAGCCGGACGAAGAGCAGATCCTCGCCGAACTGCTGCCGCGCAACCTGTCGGTCCAGGTCTATCGCGCTCTCCTGGAGAGCGCCGCGTCCGAACAGGGCGCGCGGATGACCGCGATGGACAACGCGACGCGCAACGCCGGCGACATGATCAACAAGCTGACGATCACCTACAACCGGACGCGCCAAGCCTACATCACCAAGGAGCTGATCGAGATCATCTCCGGTGCCGAGGCTCTCTAAGGCGGCATCCGCCCTGTAGGGTTGACATCCTTTGCGCCGGCGACGGCACACCGACACTTACCGAGTTCCTAGGGAGCTTTACTCCATGGCCACCACCACTTCTGTCGGCAAGATCACGCAGGTTACGGGCGCCGTCGTCGACGTGCAGTTCGACGGCGAACTGCCGGCGATCCTGAACGCGCTGCACACCAAGAACGACGGCAAGACCCTCGTCCTGGAAGTGGCGCAGCATCTGGGCGAGAGCACGGTTCGTACCATCGCCATGGACAGCACCGACGGTCTGGTGCGCGGCTCCGAGGTTCTCGACACCGGCAGCCCGATCACCGTTCCGGTTGGTCCGGCGACGCTGGGCCGCATCATCAACGTCATCGGCGAGCCGATCGACGAGCGCGGCGACGTCAACGCCGAGCGCAGCCTGCCGATCCACCGTTCGGCCCCGGATTTCGTCGATCAATCGACGGACGCCGAAGTGCTCATCACCGGCATCAAGGTCATCGATCTGTTGGCCCCCTACGCCAAGGGCGGCAAGATCGGCCTGTTCGGCGGCGCGGGCGTCGGCAAGACCGTGACCATCATGGAACTCATCAACAACGTCGCGAAGGCGCACGGCGGCGTGTCGGTGTTCGCGGGCGTCGGTGAGCGCACCCGTGAAGGCAACGATCTGTACCACGAAATGATCGAGTCGGGCGTCATCAAGCTCGACGGCCCCGGCTCCAAGGTGGCGCTGGTCTATGGTCAGATGAACGAGCCGCCGGGCGCCCGCGCCCGCGTCGCGCTGAGCGGTCTGACTCTCGCGGAGTATTTCCGCGACGAAGAAGGCCAGGACGTGCTGTTCTTCGTGGACAACATTTTCCGCTTCACCCAGGCCGGTTCGGAAGTGTCGGCGCTGCTGGGCCGCATCCCGTCGGCGGTGGGCTATCAGCCGACGCTGGGCACCGACATGGGCGCCCTGCAAGAGCGCATCACTTCGACCAAGAAGGGTTCGATCACCTCGGTGCAGGCCATTTACGTGCCCGCCGACGATTTGACCGATCCGGCGCCGGCCGCCTCCTTCGCCCACTTGGACGCCACCACCGTGCTGTCGCGTTCGATCGCGGAAATGGCCATTTTCCCGGCCGTCGATCCGCTCGACTCGACCAGCCGCATCCTCGATCCGCGCGTCGTTGGTGAAGACCACTACGCGGTGGCCCGTTCGGTCCAGAAGGTCCTCCAGACCTACAAGTCGCTCCAGGACATCATCGCCATTCTGGGCATGGACGAGTTGTCGGAAGAAGACAAGCTGACGGTCGCCCGCGCCCGCAAAATCCAACGCTTCCTGTCGCAGCCCTTCCACGTCGCCGAAGTGTTCACCGGCACGCCGGGCGTGCTGGTCAGCCTGGAAGACACCATCAAGGGCTTCAAGGGCATCGTGAACGGTGATTACGATCACCTGCCGGAGGCCGCCTTCTACATGGTCGGCACCATCGACGAAGCGATCGCCAAGGCGAAGAAGCTGGCGGCCTGATCCTGATCCCGCTCCGGCGACGGGGCGGGACTCAATCGGGTTTGAACAGGGTTCTCCCTCCCGCGCCGTCATGGCGGGGGAGGGCACTTACGAAGAGGCACCAGGAAATCCATGGCCGACAAAGTCGAATTCGAGCTGGTCTCGCCGGAAAAGCTGCTGAAGTCGCTTCCGGTGGACATGGTCGTGGTGCCGGGTACGGAAGGTGATTTCGGCGTGCTTGCCGGTCATGCGCCGATGATCGCGACGGTTCGTCCGGGCGTCATCGACGTTTATGAAGGCGACCGCGTTGTGGATCGCGTCTTTGTCGCGGGCGGCTTCGCCGAAGTGACCGAGACCCGCTGCACCGTCCTGGCCGAAGAAGCGGAAGCGCTGTCGGGCATCGACCGCGCGGCTGTGGAAAAGGCGATCAAGGATTTGTCTGAGGATCTGGACGACGCCGCGTCGGACAGCGACAAGGCCGCCGTCGAAGCAAAGCTGGGCGTCGCCCGCGCCAAGCTTGAGGCGCTGGGAGCGTCCGCCGCCGCTCACTGAGCATCGGCGTCGAGGGATTGAGAAGAGCGGGCGGTTCGGTCATCCGAACCGCCCGTTTCTGTTGCAACGCGGTAAACTCTGACTACATTCAACAGTCGAATAAGAACGATGACGCGGGCATGCCTCTGCTTCATCTTCGGAGCGTGCGATGATGTTGCCGGAACGGGCGGCGGAGGAGAAGCGGAGCATGGCGCGGGGGCATTGGCGACTCGACGACCTTCCCTGGGAGCAGTTTGACCGCAGCAAGGTGGACCCTGATCTGGTTCCCCTGATTAAGGCGGCGGCCCTGGTGGAGGTCAACGCCAACGACTACACGGCCTATCTGTGCAACGTCTTCAAGGACGACCCTGTTTTCCAGGAGGTCGCGCGCGGCTGGGCGGCGGAAGAGGTCCAGCATGGGTTGGCGCTGGGCCGTTGGGCGGCTCTGGTCGATCCGTCCTTTGACTTTGACGCGGCGGTGGAGCGGTTCCGCGCGGGCTATCGGGTGCCGATTGATCTCGACGCTTCGGTGCGCGGGTCGCGCACCGGCGAAATGATCGCGCGCTGCATCGTCGAAACCGGCACCAGCTCCTATTACGCCGCCATCGGCGATTCGACCGACGAACCGCTGTTGCAGGAGATTTGCCGCCGGATCGCGGCGGACGAGTTGCGCCACTACAAGATTTTCTACGATTACTCGAAGAAGTATCTGGAGTTGGAGGGGCTGACCAAGTTTCAGCGCCTGAAGGTCGCCCTGTCGCGCATCGGCGAGTCCGAGGATGACGAACTCGCCTACGCCTATTTCGCCGCGAACGAGGCGGTGGACTCCGCCTACGATCACGCCCGCTGCAACGCCGCCTACATGCGCCGCGCTTATGGCCGCTACCGGCCCAAGCACATTGATCGGGCGGTCGCCATGGTGTTCAAGGCCTGCGGGCTGAAGCCGCACTCCGCGCTGTCCAGCGTCGCCTCGCGCGGGGCCTGGTGGCTGGTGGAGCGCCGCGCCCGCAAGCTGGAGCGGCGGACAGCCTGAGGAGCGGCGACCGCGTTCAGTCGGCGGTCCGGCGTTTCTGATACGCGGCGTTCAGATCAGCCCAGCGGTTCCAGAAGGGCAGGGAAGCGGCGCCCGCCAAACGGTCGGCAAGCAGATCAAGGTGGATGTGCCACCCGGCGCTGACCTTCAGCAGCATGGCGGAATCCGGCGCCCGGCGGTGGACCAGGGTCAACAGCACCCGGTCGCCCTTCGATTCCAACGTGAAATCCACCTCGCTGGCGGTTCCCCAGGCGATGACCAGCCGGTGGGGCGGGTCCAGCGCCAGAACGCGGCTTTCCATCCGGTGTTCGGCGGCGAAACCGTCGGGCCGCTGGCCGGGTGGATTGGTCAGCTCGTCGTTGCGCCAGACCAGTTCGAATGGCACGCCGGTCTGGTCGGGCATGTCGCCCGCCGCCAGCCATTGCCGACGCAGATCGCTGTCGGTCAAATACGCCCAACAGCGTTCGATGGGGCCGGGCAAAAGCCGTTGAATGGTCAAGGTCAGAGGCTCGCTCCACCGGGCGAAGGATTCGGCGGGAGCGTCGAGCGTCGTGGCTTCGGTCATGGGTCGGCATCCTTGTCGGTTGTTGGAGTGGCGGGGGCGTCGCGCAGCAGCCGGTCGAGGACGGACAGGCGGTCGGTCCAGAACGCCTCGTAAGAGGCCAACCAGCGCTGGGCGTTGGACAGGGGGGAAGGGTCGAGACGGCACAGATGGGTGCGCCCGCGAACCTCGCGCCGGATCAGCCCGGCGCTTTCCAAAACCTTGATGTGTTTCGAGGCCGCCGCCAGCGACATGGCGAAGGGTTCGGCCAGTTGCCCGACCGTGCGTTCGCCATCCGCCAACTCCCGCAACATTTGTCGCCGGGTGGAGTCGCTGAGCGCCTGAAACACGCTGTCCAATGGGGAGGGATTATATTCAACCATGTGGTTTAATGTAGGCGCAAGCCGATGAACAGTCAACCATATGGTTGAGCGTTTAATCGCTCACGCGGATCGACGCGCGGGAGGATTGCCGCTCAGTCCCGCCGTCCCCGGCGGACCAGCGATTCCGGGGTGAACTCTTCGGGCTTGAGCGGCTTGTCGAAGACCGGCGGGCGTTGCAGATTGTCGATGCCGCGCGCGACGTAACGCTCGCCGGTCAGATCATAGATGAACTCGGCGGCGGGGACGAAGGCGGGAACTTGCCAATGGGCGACGTTGTGCGCCTCGGCGTAGCGCTGCAACTCGCCCTTGCCGTTGTAATGCTCGGCCATGACGATTTGCCAGGAATCCTCGTCCAGGTAATAGGTGCGGTCGGGCAGCTTGTGCTGGAAGTTCGGCTTCAGGCGGGCGTCGACGATCCACACCCGGTGCATCTCATAACGCAGAAATTGCGGGTTCGGGTGGCCGTACCACAGAAACTCATGGGGGGCGAGGCTGGGCGTGTTCAGGCGATACGCGTTGTAGGGGACATACATTTCCCGCCGCGAAATCAGCGTGAAATCGAATCGGTCGAGCGGCCCGCTGAACATGTCGAACATGTCGGCGGTGCACACGCCGTCGGTGGCGGGGTCGGCCACGTCATAGAGGAAATCGGGGGCGGCGACCACGCGCCCGCGCTCCCCCATGCGCAGCCAGGCGCGAAAGCCGGACTGGATGGGATTCAGCGTCGCCTGGGTTAGCAGGGTGGTGCCGGCTTGATCCGCCGGGGTCAGGCTGGTGCGGCGGTAGAGCAGCGGTTTGCCGTCTTCTCCCGCCGCGTAGGGGAAGGCGAAATCCTCGCGGTACAGCCGGTCGGTCAGGCGTCCATCGCCGCTGGGCAGAACGGTTTGGCTGGTGTGGGTCATCGCCGTGCCGCGCCAGCGCAGCAGATGGTTCCACATCGCTTGCACGCCGTTGGCGGGAATGGGGAAGGGCACGCCAACCCGCGCGCCGGACAGCACCAGCCCGTTTTCGCCCAGCGCGGCGCGTCCGGCGTTTTCCAAGCACGCGTCATAGACGCGCTGCGGCGCTGCGGCGCTGCGGCGGCAGGGGAAAACCGGAATCTCAAACGTGGTCGGGTATTTCGCCAACAGGGCTTGCAGCCCGGCGGACAGGCGAATCTTGTAACGCTCGACGTCAGCCGGTCCAACGGTGATCCAGCGGCCATCCTCAATGTAGGGATCCGGGCTGTGGCGGCCCGGCGCGTAGCCCTTGGGTGGCGTGGTCAAGCCGCCTTTCCAGGCCGGAATGACGCGGGTGCGGTTGCCCGCCCGGATCGCCCCGAAGGGGGTCAACTCCTCGCCCAGACGGGGAATCGGCAGCGGCGCCGCCGCGTCTTGCGCCCAGCTTGGCGTCGCGGCGGACGCGGCGGCCCCCCCCAGCAGCGCCAGGGCGTCGCGGCGGTTGATGAGGGTGCGGTCGCTCATGATTGCGCCAGATGCTGCTCAAGAGAGGTGAAGGCGGCGCGCAACTGGTCGGCCAGCGCGCACAGGTTCGACCAATCGGCGCTGTCGGTCGCCGCCTGCTCCAACCGCAGGGCGGCGGCGGCCAGAGCTTTGGCTCCGGCGTTGCGCGAGGAGCCTTTCAGATTGTGGGCGCAGGCGCGCACCCCGGCCAGATCCTGGCCCGCCACGGCGGCGTCCAGCGCGGTCACGATGGTCCGGCTGATGGACAGGAAATCATTCAGCAACTCGGCCAGCATCGCCGCGTCGCCGCCGCACAGGTCGCGCAGCGAGGTCAAATCGATGGGGGCGTCCGGCTCGGGCGTGGGGGTGGGCGCGGTCGATTCGTCGCGGGCGGGGGAACGGAGAGCGGGGAGCTTCGCCTCCTCCCCCTGCTCGGCCGACGGCATCCAGCGGGCCAGCGTGGCGGCCAGTTGGGACAGGTCCAGCGGCTTGCTCAGAACATCGTCCATGTTGGCGGCGCGATAGCTCGCC
This sequence comes from Azospirillum cavernae, assembly GCF_003590795.1. Classification (GTDB taxonomy): domain Bacteria; phylum Pseudomonadota; class Alphaproteobacteria; order Azospirillales; family Azospirillaceae; genus Azospirillum; species Azospirillum cavernae. The sequence goes on along the minus strand of NZ_QYUL01000001.1, from coordinate 1,936,710 downwards.
ACCTCGCCCGGCGCGGCGTTGGCGGTGATGGCGATGATCGGCAGACGCCCGGCGTCGGCGGGGCCACGCCCCTCCTGCTCGGCGCTGCGGATGCGGCGGGTCAGCTCGAAGCCGTCAATCTCCGGCATCTGGACGTCGGTCAGCAACAGGGCGTAACGGCGCGGTCCGTGCCACGCCGCCAGCGCCTCGGCGCCGCCAGCGGTCATTTCGGCGGCGTAGCCCAGCGCGTGCAACTGCATCAGCAGAACCTTTCGGTTCACCGGGTTGTCTTCCGCCACCAGAATGAGACGCCCCTGGGCGAGCGCTTGGTCCAGATCCGGGGGCTGGGGAGCGGAGGAGGCGCGTGCGGGCGCGGGTTGCGGACGAGGGAGGGAGTCTTCGGGTGATGGGTTGCCCACTGGCGGGAGAGGCGTGTCCAACGCCGGGGCCGGGGCGCGGCCTGCGGCGGCGGCGACTGCCCGCAACAGGGGCAAGCGGCGGATGGGACGGCCCAGCGGCACGGCGTTGTCGCTGCGGCGGTCGCCTCCGGCTCCATGGAGCAACAGGACGATGGGCGGGCAGGCTTCGCCGCTGCGCCGCCCAAACTCTTCGGGCGCGCAGGCGGCGGCGGGGACGTGCAACGCCTCATCCACCGCGACGACGCTGGTCGGGCAACCCGCCTCGCGCGCGATGCGGGCTTGTGTGGCGAGTTCCTGCGGGTTGCCCGCCGGCAGAACCCGCGCGCCTTCCGCTTCCAGATAGCAGGACAGAAAGCTGCGTTCGGTGTCGTCGGGAACCCCCAGCAGAACGGTGAGGCCACGGAGATCGACCTCCGCCGCCGAGACGCTCCCCAGCGACGCCAGCGGCTCTCCGGGGAGCGGCGAAGCCTCCGCCCGGTCCAGCGTCAGCGTCAGCCAGAAGGTGGAGCCGCTGCCGGGCGCGCTGTCCACGCCGATTTCGCCGTCCATCAGGGCGGCCAGACGGCGGCTGATCGACAGGCCAAGGCCAGTGCCGCCGAAGCGCCGGGTGGTCGAGCTTTCGGCCTGGGTGAAGGGTTGGAACAGCCGCCGCCGCGCCGCGTCGGGAATGCCGATGCCGGTGTCGATCACCTCGATCCGCAGGGCGGCGCTGTCCTGGCTCAACCCGCTCAACGCCACGCGCACGACGATCCGCCCGCTTTCGGTGAATTTGATGGCGTTGCCGCCCAGATTGAACAGGATTTGCCGCAGCCGCACCGGATCGCCCAGCAGGGCGGCGGGGATGGTGGGATCGACGTAGGTCAGCAGCGCCAGCCCCTTGGCGCGGGCCGAGGGGGCCAGCGTTTCCGCCACCCCTTCGACCAGGGCGGGGATGGAGACCACCACCCGCTCGACGTCCATCTTGCCAGCCTCGATCTTCGAGAAATCGAGGATGTCGTCGATGATGCGCAACAGCGAGGTGGCCGATTCGCGCATCGTCGCCACGGTGTCGAGTTGATGCGCGTCCAGATCGGTGCGCTCCAACAGCCCCAGCATGCCGAGAACGCCGTTCATCGGCGTGCGAATCTCGTGGCTCATGGTGGCGAGGAAGGCGGATTTCGCCTTGGTCGCCTGTTCGGCCTGTTCCTTGGCGTTTTCCATCTGGCGTTCGGCCAGCTTGCGGCGGGTGATGTCGTAGATCCAGGACAGGAAGACCTCCTGCCCATCGACGATGGCCGGATCGACCGTCATCAAGGCCCAGAAGGTGGAGCCGTCGGCCCGGCACAGCTTCACCTCGGCGTCGCGGATCTGGCGGCGGTAGAACAGCCAGCGCTGTTCGTCCTGGCGGTCGTCCATCGGGGCGAACAACTCGCCGATGCTGGCGCCGATCAAGCGTTCCTTGGCGATGCCGAGCAGCGTGACCAGCCGGTGGTTGGTCAGAACGATGATGCCGCTTTCGTCATAGGCGCAGACGCCGATTGGGCTGGCCTCCAGCACGGCGCTGATCTGCTCGCGGCTTTCGTGCAGTTCGCGGGTGCGCTCGGCGACGCGGGTCTCGATGGATTGGATTTGATCGAAGGCGCGCAGCGCGGCGATGACGGCGGTGAACAGGCTTTCCGCCGACAGGTCGGCCTTGGGCTTGTAATCGTTGATGTCGTAATCGACGATCACGTCGCGCTGCGGCGCCTGTCCGGGCTGGCCGGTGCGCAGGATGATGCGGACGTCGCGGTTGCCCAGATCGTCGCGGATCCAGCGCACCAGCTTCAGGCCGGAATCATCCTCCTCCATCACCACGTCCAGCAGGATGACGGCGACGTCGGGCCGGTTTTCCAGGATCAGGCGGGCGTCGGCGGCGGTGTGGGCGCTGATGAGGTCAAGCGAGCGCTTCTGAAAGGCGACGTCGGCCAGCAGCAGGCTGGTCATCAGATGGACGTCGGTCTCGTCGTCCACCACCAGAATGGTCCATGGCGGCGGCGCGTCCGCCGCCGGACCGGCGCCGCCATGGCCGGACTCATCCTCATCCGCGAACAGGATGTCGTCGTCGTCGAACGAACGGTCGGCGAGCGCGCCCATGCTCATGCTGCTGCGGTCTCCAGGCTGCTGGCGCTGACGGTGGTCAGGGCGTTGTCCACGCTCACGGTTTGGGCCGCCAGAACGGATTTCGGAATGCGAAGAATGAACGTAGTTCCATCGCCGGGCGCGCTGTCAACCGAGATCCGCCCGCCCAAGGTCTGGGTGACGAGGTTGAAGACGATGTGCAGGCCAAGCCCGCTGCCGCCCGCGCCGCGCTTGGTCGTGAAAAACGGCTCGAACACCTTGGGCAGATGGTCGGTCGGGATGCCGACGCCGTCATCGGCGAAACGGATCTCGATCTCTCCATCGCTCAGGTCGGTGACGTCGATCACCATATGGCCCTTGGTGTCGGGGGGGAAGGCGTGGGTCAGCGCGTTCATCACCAGATTGGTGACGACTTGGCTGAGCGCGCCGGGGAAGCTGTCGATGACGATGCCGGTCGAACAGGCGATGGCGACCCGGTGCGGCCCCTTGCGCAAGGTCGGGCCGAGGGAGGTGACGATTTCCTCCAGATAGGCGAGCAGATCGAAGGCGCGCCGCTCCTCGCTGGTTTGATCGACGGCGACGCGCTTGAAGCTCTGGATCAGTTCGGCGGCGCGGGTCAGATTCTGCTGGATCAAGCGGGAGGAATCGTCAGCGGTCGCCACATAGGCCGCCAGATCCGACTTTTTCATCGTCCCGCCCTCGAACGCGGCGCTCAACGCCTGGGTGCGGCCGGACAGATGGGTGGAGCAGCCATAGGCGATGCCGATGGGCGTGTTGATCTCGTGCGCGACGCCCGCCACCAGCAGGGCGAGCGAGGCCATTTTTTCGGCCTGCACCAGACTGGCCTGGGTTTCCTTCAAATCGGCGTAGGCGGCGCCCAGCGCCTGCATGGCGTTGAAGATCTCCTCGGCGGAGCGGGCCTCCACCGTCACGTCGGTGAAGGTGCGGACGAAGCCGCCTTCGGGCAGCGGGTTGGTTCGCACCTCGATGATGCGCCCGTCGGGGCGGCGGCGTTTGAAGGTGAGCGGCTGCTCCCACACGCCGCCGCCGAACTCATCGTCGTCGGCGCGGCCGCCATAGGCCAGATAGAGGTCGGGGTCGTCGCTCAACTCGTCGAACTCGCCCCGGCTGCGTTGCAGGCTGACGATGTCGGGGAAGACCGGGCAGGCGGCGAGGAATTCCGGCGGGATGTTCAGGAATTCGGCGGCGCGGCGGTTGGACATCACCACCCGCAGATCATGGTCCACCTTGATGATGCCCTGGTCGGTGTTGTCCAAGGTGATTTGCAGGATGTTGCGTTCGCGCGCCAAATCCAACTCGGCCTGAACCCGTTCGGTGACGTCGGACATGGTGCCGGTGATGCGCAGCGCGGTGCCTTTGGCGTCGCGCAGGGCGGTGGCGCGGTCCTCGATCCAGGCCCATTGGCCATCGCGGCGGCGCATCCGGTACACGGCGGTGTAGGCCAGCGCCTTGTCGCGTTTCCGACGACGGGAATCGGCGACGATGTCCTCGGCCTCGTCCGGGTGGAGCAGGGAGACCCAGGTCTTGGTCGTCATCGCCAGCTCGTTCGGGCCGTAGCCGAGCAGGGCGGGAAACTCCTTCGACCACCAATATTGGCCGCCGCCCGGGTCGTAATCCCAGACCGAGGAGCGCGTCGCGGTGATGGCCAGAGCCAGCCGCTGCTCGCTCTTGCGCAGGGCGGCTTCCTCCTCCCCCAAACGGGCCAGCATGCCGTTGTAGGCGTGAATCACCCGCCCCAGCTCGTCGGCGGCGCTCCAATCGATCGGGCGGTGGCCCTTGCCCTGTTCGGAATTCAGGATCGAGGCGATCAGCCGACGCAGAGGCTTGCCGATGGTCAGCCGCAGGGCGGCCAACGCCGCCGCTATGGTGCCCGCCAGCATCATCAGCAGCAGAAAGGCGGTGTTCAGAATCTCCTGCCGCAACTGCTCGCGCACCGCGTCGTGGCTGAAATGCAGCGTGATGGTGCCGACCTGGAGATTCTGCACCTTGATGGAGCGTCGTTCGATGTTGGGGCTGTTGACCGGGCAATCCACCCCCGGCCACACGAACAGCCCGTCGGCCAGATCGTCCGACACCTCGACGCAAACCAACTCGCGGTTGGCGGCGATGGCCTGGACGACGTTGCGGATGGCGGTGACGTCGAACGACCACAGGCTGGCGGACAGGGCCGCCGCGTTGATGTCGGCGATGGTGGACACCTTGTCGCGCAGCGCCGTCCGCAAGTCATAGTAGCGGTTGTAGAAAAAAACCGAGGAAAACAGCGAAACGGCAAGAACAAGGCTGGGAATCAGGATCAGCAGAAATTTCGCCGACACCGTCGGCACCCGCCGCCACCCCTGTGCGATCCTGTTCATGCCATGGTGTTCCGGGCAATGGCTTGCGCAATGACTGGGGCGGCCGACAGCGTGGGCGAGCGCCAGATGACCATCTTCTACTCTTTTCCGGCGGTGGTCGTCCATGACGGATCCGGTGCGAGAGCGGTTGAGAAAAACGGTCGCGCTTTGGCTGAAAATCCGCTGTTTTGGCGCGACGATGCTTGAGAAGCTTTGCCGCGTTGCACTACTGTGCATAGGCGGATAGGGTGAGAAACGCGCGTTGCCGCACCGGAGCGCGCAATCCAGGACAGATGAGGGGATGATGGAATTTCAATCGCGCAGCACCCCGGACGCGCTTGAGGTGCGGCTGGCTGGTCGTCTTGAGTTCACCGATCATGACCGGCTGCGGGACATCATTGACGCGTTGGAGGGCGCGAAGCCGCGCCGCTTCGTGCTGGATCTTTCGACGCTGGAGTTCATCGATTCCGCTGGTCTCGGCATGCTGCTGATCTTGCAGGAAGAGGCGGAGCAACGGAACGTCAAGATGATTGTCAGCGGCCCGCAAGGCGACGTAAAACGGTCCATAGACCTCGCCAAAATCGGCGAGATCGTCACCATCGAGCCGTGAGGCGTTTGGCATGGACACGATCCCTTCACCGTTGCGTCCCTTTTGTGTGATGCGGGATCGTATTCCGGCCGACATGACGGCGCGGGTCGCCGCCCGATTCGACGTCAGCGGTTTTGACGCCGTCGATGACGGAAGCGCGGCGGCCTGGGCCGAAGCCTTGCTGGTGGAGCGGGCTGACCGCGACCGGCTGCGCGAGGCGTTTCACCGCAACCCGTTCCTGACCGTCGAGTTGGGGGAGGGCGGGGACGAACCCGCCGCCCTGATGGAAGATTGGTCGGGCGCGCCAGCGGTGGAGCCGGGCTTTTATCTGTCGCTGACCACCGGCACCGCCTATGGCTTGCAATGCGCCGTTCTGGTCTGTGACGAGTTGACGCGGCGCGGCGCGCTGACGGCGGAGCATCGCCCCAACGTCGAAATGTGCCTGCACGAGGCCATCGCCAACGCCATCGTGCATGGCAATCTGGGGATTTCCAGCGCGGCCAAGAATCAGCCCGACGGCTACCGCGTGTTCGGCCAGATGCTGCGCGACCGTTTGGGCGATCCCGACATCAAGCGTCGGCGAATCGACATCTTCTGCCGCTGGAACGCCTCGACCATCGCCGTCGCGGTGGTCGATCAGGGCAGCGGTTTCGACAGCGCGACAACCGCGTCGGCCACCGATGGCAAGGCGCGTTCGGGCCGGGGGTTCGTGTTCATGCGCGCGCTGGCCAGCCGCGTGGCGGTGACGGACGGCGGACGCTGCACCGTTTTGCATTTTGACGTCTGACGAGCCTGCTGTATGGCCATTTCGCTTTCCGACTGCCGCGTTCTCATCGTTGACGACAACGAGTTCAACCGAAAATCCCTGGCTCTGGTGATCCGGCGGGCTGGAATCACCCAGATCGCCTTCGCCGAAAATGGGGCGGAGGGGTTGAAGGCGGTGGACAGTTTTCGCCCCGATCTTGTGCTGCTCGACGTCGACATGCCGGTGATGAACGGGCTGGAGATGTGCGAGGCGCTGCGCCGCAACGCGACGCACGAGGAATTGCCCGTGCTGTTCCAAACCGCCTTCGACAGCGACCAGGAGCAGGTCCGCTGTTTCGAGGCGGGGGGCAGCGATTTCATTTCCAAGCCGATCAAGCCCGGCGAATGCGTGGCGCGGGTCCGCCACCAGTTGGAAAAGCGCAAGCTGTTCAACGATCTGGCCGCGTTCCGCGCGCGGGTCCAGCGTGAGCTGGCGCACGCGCGGGAGATGCAGCATTCGCTGTTGCCGGAAAAGCGCCGTTTGACGGCGGTGGCCGAACGTTACGGGCTGACGCTCGACGCGCATTTTGAAACATCGTCGGAGTTGGGCGGCGATTTCTGGGGGGTCTACCCGCTGGACAATCGGCGTGTCGGCTTCCTCATCATTGATTTCGCCGGTCACGGCATCACGGCGGCGATCAACACCTTCCGGCTGCACACGCTGATCGACCGTTTTCCCATGCAGGATTGCGCCCCGTCGCAGTGGCTGATGCAGTTGAACAGCGCGCTCAAGGACGTGTTGCCCACCGGGCAGTTCGCCACCGCTTTCTTCGGCATTTTGGATCTGACCACCGACACGCTGACCTTTTCGGCGGCGGGGTCGCCCAACCCGGTTCTGGGGGTGGGGGGCGACATCCGCCTTCTCGATTCGGCGGGGCTGGTGCTGGGGGCGTCGCGCCGGGCGCAGTATGTCGATCAGAGTTTCCGCCTGCCGCGCGGCGGTTTCCTGTTCCTCTACAGCGACGCGCTGATTGAATGCTGGGGCGACGAGCATGGCCCCATCGGCCAGTCCGCCGTGCCCGATTTCGTCCGCGACGCGCTGGTGGTCAACCGGACGCACCCGTTGGAGCCGATGATGGAGCGCTTCTACGCGCGCACCCGTCAGCCGTTGCGCGATGATCTGACGGCGGTGTGGATCGCGCGCCGGGCGTAGCGCCCGGCGCGGTGGACGGTTGTGGTTGCGAGTTGAGGTGGTTACGACGTGGTGGTTAACGACGTGGCGCGACGGCGAACCACCCAGCGGATGCTTTTGAAGGCGATCCACAGGCCACCGATGGCGGCGGCGCTCAGCAGCAGGATTTTCGGGCCGTTCTCGCCGATGCTCGCGGCGGCTTCGCCAAACATGTAACCGGCCCCGGCAAACGCGCAGGCCCAGATTCCAGCGGCCAAAAAGTTCCAGAACAGGAACTTGCTCCAGCGCATCCGCGACGTGCCGATGGCGACCGAGGCGATGTTGCGCACGCCATACAGGAAACGGAACATCAGGATGAAGGCGACGCCGTAGAGTTCCACCCAGCGCAGGGCGCGGTTGGCGTGGATCTCGGCCGCCGGAAAGCGGGCGAGCGCCTTGGTCCCCCAGCGGCGCCCCAACCAGAACCAGACCTGATCGCCCAGAAAACTGCCGATCCAGACGGTGCCGATCAACCAATATAGGTTGATGATGCCGAGCTGCGCGCCCATGCCGCCAAAGATAACGAACGTCTCACCCTCAAAAAACGCCCAGAAGAACGCCAGCGGGTAGAAAGCGTTGCCCCATTCCTGCAACCAGTTGATCCAGTCCAAAGCCCCCTCCGGGAGACGATACGCGACGCTCTGTTGCCGTCCTCGACGCTCGCGGCGCGCATTATTGTGCGGTGCAGAGCAGGAAAAACGGAAGATTGCGCATCATGGCATAGGATCGGATGGCTTGTCCCGTAAACTTTCTTTCATGAGACGGTGGGCATCGGATGGCGGGCGGGGCCGCGCTCAGGAATCCTCGCCCGACAATTCGCCCACCACCTGGCGGGCGGCGCGCAGCAGCACCGGGTTCGGCTCCACCGCTTCCGCCTCCGGGTCATCGGAGTCGGTCGGGTCGCGGTCGGGCAAGGCGCGGCGTTTCAACTCGCGGGCGGCCTCGATCAACAGATGGCTCAGCTTCTGGTCGGGCAGGGCTTGGACCAGGGCGCGCAGCTCCGGGTTGGACAGAGCCGCCGGATCGAAGGGCGGCGGCGGTCCCGGCGGAACGAGGTCGAAGCTGGCGGTCAGCGCGGCGGGCGGCGGCGTGCGCGCAGGCTCCCTCACCAGATCGACCGCGACGGGGGCGGCGATGCTGGTGGGGCGGCTGCGGCGGGCGTTTTTGCGAACCCGGTCGGTCGTCGGCAGATCGGTGAAAAGCAGGGGCTGGGCGGTCATCCGTTCACCCGCAGTTTGCGAAGTGTTCCCCTTTTATTCTATGAACAGCCCCCCGACTGTCGAGCGAAATCGGCGCCCCCCGCGTGATTTTTTGACGCGGGCGGCCCGTCACCCCATCCGTTCGACGGCGCGCTCGGGGCGCAGGATGGGGGTTCGGCCAATGCGGCGCACGGACAGGAGCTGTCGGTCCACCGTGACCAGCCAATCGGCGTCGCTGGCCAGCGCGGCGGCGAGGAACATGTCGTCTTCGGGGTCGCGGCACAGCCGGACGTCGGGAACCGGCGTCACCAGGGTGGTTTCGGCGGCGATGGCGTCGAAAAAGCGTCGGCGATCCGCCAGCGGCTGGTAACGCTCGAAGGTGGACCGCGTCAGGACGGCTTGCAACTCCGCCAACGTCGCGGCGCTGCCCAGCAATCCCCGGTCGGCGCGCACGCGTTCGACGCAGCGACGCAGCGCGTCATGACGGCGCGCGGTCGATCCGTTCAGCAGGGCATAGGCGACAAGGATGTTGGTGTCGAGAACCGCGCGCACTGGCTTCGTTTCCATTGGATGCGAATCACTCCTAATCGAAGGAGCAGTCTCCGTTGATTTTTCGCCACCAGCCATTGCCCAAACCTGCGCCTTTTCTTGTGAGTCCGTAAAGTTTGCGCTAAGAACGCTGAATTGTGTCAACAGATCATTAAGGGCGGATTCTTCGGCATGACCACGATCCTCATCGTCGACGACAGTCGGCTGGCGCGCAACATGGTCGCCAGCGTCATCACGTCGTTGCGGCCGGACTGGACCATCGTCGCCGCCGCGAGCGGGGACGAGGCGCTTGATGTCATTGGCGAGACGGTCCCGGTGGCCGCCATCGTCGATTACAACATGCCTGGCATGGACGGGCTGACGCTGTGCGAACGGCTGAAGGAACGGTTCCTCGGCCTGCACATCGGCCTTTTGACCGCCAACGTTCAGGACTCGCTGAAGATGAAGGCGGAGGCGCTGGGCGTGCGCTTCATCGCCAAGCCGATCACGTCGGACAAGATTCGCGAGTTTCTCGCCGCTGGCGGGCAGTGACGCCGATGGCCGCCGACGACCCGTTCCTTTTGGACAGCGACGAGGCCGACGCCATCGCCGAACTCTTCAACATCGGCATGGGGGAACCGGCGGCGGCGCTGAGTTCCATGCTGGGGGAAGAGGTTCAGCTTTCGGTGCCGTCCTTCGCGGTGTCGACCCGCGCCCGCATCACCCGCGATCTGGCCCCGGACATGAAGCCGCCGGTCTGCGCGGTGCGTGGCGAGTTCGTCGGCCCCTTCACCGGCGAAGCCATGCTGATTTTCCCGGAGGAAGGCACGCTGGCGCTGGTCGGTCGGCTGATGCCCATCGACCCCGAGGCCAACGGGCCGGGGGAGATGGAGCAGGACGCGCTGACCGAGATCGGCAACATCATCCTGAACGGCTGTCTGGCCAGCCTGTCGAACCTGATCGGCGGCGAAATCGCCGGAACCGTTCCGGGCTATGGCGCCGGGAAGGCTGAGGAGGTCATCGGCTCCGCCGAGGATCCAGTGTTGTTCGTGCGCATCGACATGGCGCTGGCGGCGGGCGACGCCCGAGGCCACGCGCTGTTCCTGCTCGACATCGCGTCCCTGGACGCCTTCCGCGAAGCGATCCGCCGCAGCATGGCGAATCTCTGATCGCAGGCGACTCCTGACCGGACGCGCTTTGCCCTTGGTTGGAAAAAAGGCCGGACGCATGGGGCGGCGTCCGGCCTTCAGTTGCGGGGAATCGGGGGCGTGATTCCCCGCTGGGGCAACCGCTCGTGCCTGCCCCTCTCACAAACGCCTTACGCGGCGACGCTTTCCAGCGCCGGATAATCGGTGTAGCCCTTGGCCCCGCCGCCGTAATAGCTGGCGCGGTCCGGCTCGTTCAGCGCGGCCTTGCGGGCGAAGCGCGTCGGCAGATCCGGGTTGGCGAGGAATTGTTCGCCAAAGCTGATGGCGTCAGCCTCGCCCTTGGCCAGCGCCGCGTCGGCGGTGGCGTGGCTGTAACCGCCGTTCAGAATGATCGCGCCCTTGTAGACCGCGCGCAGAGCGGCGGCGACGTGCGGCAGCCCCGGCGCCGGAGCCATGGCGTTGCCGGGCAACCCTTCGATCACATGCAGATAGGCCAGATTGAAGCTGTTCAGCGTCTTGGCGATGGTGGTGAAGTGGCCCAGCGGGTCGCTGTCGCTCATGTCGTTGAAGCCGCCGGTCGGCGACAGCCGCAGCCCGACGCGGTCGGCGCCGATGGCGTGGGTGGTCGCCTCCAGAATCTCCAGCAAGAAGCGGGCGCGGTTTTCGACGTTGCCGCCATATTGGTCGGTGCGGTGGTTGGCGCCGTCACGCAGGAACTGGTCAATCAGATAGCCGTTGGCGCCGTGAATCTCCACCCCGTCCAGACCGGCGTCGAACACCGCGCGCTTGGCGGCGTCGGCGAAATGGCGAACCAGCGCCGGGATCTCGGCGGTTTCCAGCGCGCGCGGCGTCGGGAACGGCTCCATCCCCTGGCCGGTGTAGAGCTGCCCTTGCGCGGCGATGGCCGACGGGGCCATGGGCAGCGCGCCGTTGGGCTGGAACAGCGGGTGCGAGATGCGGCCGGTGTGCCAGAGTTGGGTGACGATGCGGCCACCGGCGGCGTGCACCGCTTCGGCCACGGCGCGCCAACCCACGGTCTGCGCGTCGGTGTGGATGCCCGGCGTGTTGGGATAGCCCTGGGCGGTGTCGCAGACCTGCGTCGCTTCGGTGATGATGAGACCGGCGCTGGCGCGCTGGGCGTAATATTCGGCGTTCAGCGGGGTCGGGGCGTTGCCTTCACCGGCGCGGCTGCGGGTCAGCGGCGCCATGATGATGCGGTTGGGCAACTGGATCGCGCCCAGTTGCAGGGGCGTGAACAGGTCGGGCGTCTGGGTCTGCGGGGACTGGCTCATCGGGGCGTCTCGCTCGCTGGCTGGTGTATGTATGTAAGTACATACTTGATCGAAGCACTGCCCCTTGTCAAGTATGCATCGACATACTTATTATCAACGGGTGGGGAGCGCCGTGGTTCCCCCGGAGGAGGATCGTTCTGTGGATGAGGGTTCAGCGCCGGTGGACGGCTGTTGCGGCGGCGAGGGCGCCGGGCGCAAACGCGACCGCGAAGCGACCAAGGGCGCGCTGCTCGACGCCGCCAAGATGGTGTTTGCCGAGCGGGGATTCGACGCCGCGACGACGCGCGAGATCGCCGGGCGGGCGGGCGTCAACGAACAGCTCATCCAGCGCTATTTTTCCGGCAAAAGCGGCCTGCTGCTGGCGGTGGTCGAGCATTATTGGCGGCAGGAAACCGGCGGCTGCGCCCTGCCGCCGCCCGCCGACGATCTGGAAACCGATCTGGCCCATTTTCTGACGGCGCAACTGGCGCACAGTTGGCAGTGCCGCGACTTCACGCGCGTGGTGCTGGCCCGCGCGCTGGTCGATCCGGCGATCGCCGATGAAATGAGCCGCACCCTGTCGGAGAGCCGGATCCCCTGCTTGATGAAGCGGCTGGAGGTCTTCCGCGACCGGGGCGACATCGCCGCCGACGCGGATCTGGCCAATGTGGCGGCGGGAATCGCGACGCTGAGCTTTGGCCTGGGCTTTCTCGATCAGGTGGTGTTCGGGCGCGACAACGGTCGGGTGGCGGCGGTGGTCGCGACTCTGGCCCACACCATCGCCCACGGCCTGACGCCGCGCGGGTAGAACGAGAAAGGGGGGGCCGGCTTGGTTCCCGCCCCGCGCGCTCCCCTGGACGTTGCGTTAGACCGGCGATCCCAGCAGGCTGTCCAACGGTACGAAGCGGTCGGCCATCTTGCGCGCCTCTTCCTTGTGGACCTTGAAGGTCTTTTCCGCGATGGCGGTGGAGACGACGAAATCCTGGTACGCGCGTTCCAGATGGACGCGGTAACGGTCGGCCATCCCGGAATCGTCCAGACCTTCCAGGCCGCTGTCGGCGCCGAGATAATCGTGGAAGCGTTGCAGGATGTGCAGGCGGTTCACGTTGACCACGCGCTGGTCGTAGCCGACCTGAAAGAAGCGCAGGAAGTCTTCCGCCGTTTCCAGATCGTCCAGATCGTCGGTGAAATCGCTCATCTCCGGGGAACTCCTTACGCGTGCTGTTGGGTGGAGGGGGTGGGCGAACAGCCCTCCTGATCGCAGAGATTGCCGCAGGATTCGCAGGCGACGCCGTCCAGCCGGATTTCTGACAGGTTCAGCGAGGACAGCGGCGCGCGCGCCATCTCAGCGGCGGTGTGGGCTTCCAACCGGGCTTCGATCCGGTTGATGTGGTCGATCAGGCAGGCGATGGCCTTGCCGACCGGGTCGGGCATCAGGTGATGCTCCAGATCAATCCCGTGGGCGCTCAGATGGGCTTGGGTGTCGGGGCGGACGATTCGCCCGGGAATGCCGACCACGGTCATGCCGCCCGGCACGTTCTTGGTGACGACCGAATTGGCCCCGACCCGCGCGTTGACGCCAATGGTGATCGGGCCGAGTATCTTGGCCCCCGCCCCGACCAGCACGCCGTCCTTCAGCGTCGGGTGACGCTTGCCCTTGGTCCAGGAGGTGCCGCCCAGCGTGACGCCGTGGTAGAGCGTGACGTCGTTGCCGACCTCCGCCGTTTCGCCGATCACCACGCCCGCGCCATGGTCGATGAAAAAGCGCCGCCCGATGGTCGCGCCGGGGTGGATGTCGATGTTGGTCAAGGCCCGGCCCAGATAGGACAGGAAGCGGGCGGGCCAGCGCAGGCCGCGCCGCCACGCCGCGTTGGCGATCCGGTGGGTGGCCAGCGCGTGGATTCCCGGATAGCAGGTCAGCACGTCGAACAGGTTGCGCGCCGCCGGATCGCGGTCGAAGACGCAGGCGACGTCCTCGCGCAGCAGATCGATGATGCCGGGGGCGGTCATCCTCTTGTCCAGATCGGCGTCGATGGCGGCCATGCGTGATCCCTCATCGGTGCGAAACCCGCTCAATGCCGGGCGGCGGCGTGGAAGGCGCGCAGCTCGTCCGGGGTGGGCGCGCGTTTGGCGCGGCTGGCGAGCGCGCGCACCTGGGGCAACACCGCGTGCGCCGTGGCGTCGTCGCAGGGCAGGCCCAGCCGGTCGAAGGCCATCTTCACCGCCGCCGTGCCGGAATGCTTGCCCAGCACGATGCGGTGCTCGCGGCCAACCTCGGCGGGGTCGAAATTCTGGTAGGTGGCGCGGTCGCGCAGCAGGCCGTCCACATGAATCCCGGCCTCATGCGTGAAGACCGCCGCGCCGACGATGGATTTGTTGACGGCCACCGGGCGGTTGGACGCGCGCTCGACCAGATCGGAAATCACCCCCAGCGCGCGGGTGTCCACGCCGCTGTCGATGCCGTAGAGATGCTTGAGCGACACCACGACCTCTTCCAACGGCGCGTTTCCGGCGCGCTCGCCCAGCCCGTTCACCGTGGTGTTGACGTGGGTGGCCCCGCCCAGCAGAGCGGCCAGCGAGTTGGCGTTGGCGAGGCCGAGATCGTCGTGGGCGTGGATCTCGATCTCCAGGTCGGTGGCCCGGCGCAGCCGTTCGATGCAGGCGCGCGTCTGGAAGGGATCAAGCACGCCCAGCGTGTCGGCGAAGCGGAAGCGGCGGGCGCCCGCCTGTTGGGCCACGGTGGCGGCGGCGACCAGGAAATCCATGTCGGCGCGGGAGGAATCCTCGCCGCCCAAACTGACCTCCAACCCATGGTCGCGGGCGGTCTTGACCATGCGTTCGATCTCGCCCAGCGCCCAAGCGCGGCTGCGTTTGAGCTTTTTGGTGATGTGGATGTCCGACACCGGCATCGACAGATTGACGAAGCTGACGCCGCAGGACAGCGCCGCTTTCAGATCGGCGTCGTGCATCCGGCACCACACCATCAAACGGCCCTTCAGCCCCAGCCCGGCGACGGCGCGGATGCCCTCGCGCTCTTCCTCGCCCATGGCGGGGATGCCGATTTCCTGTTCGGGCACCCCGGCGGCGTCGAGCGCGCGGGCGATGGCGATTTTCTCATCCAGCGTGAAAGCCACCCCGGCGGTCTGCTCGCCGTCGCGCAGCGTCGTGTCGTTGATGGTCACGGTGGGCATGGCGGAGCTTCCCTGTGTTGGGCGGATGGCCCCCTCCCTAACCCTCCCCCGCTTCGCGGGAGAGGGGACTGCCGCCGCCCTTTGCAAAGCTCCGGCCCCCTCTCCCGCGTCAGCGGGGGAGGGATGGGGAGGGGGCGATGGCTTGAGGGGACGTGGCTAAACGCCTTTCGTGTCGCAGACCGGGCCGGGAACCCGACCCGACGGGGTGTCGTCGGGCGGGGTGTCGGGGCGGATCCCCGACCCGGACTGCGATCCCTGTGTTCAGAACCGGATGTTCACGAATAGACCGGCGCGAACTCCTTGGGCTTGGCCGCGCCCTGTTCCCAATAGGGCGACAGGCTGCGCAGCTTGGCGATGATGCCGGGGACCACCTTGATGACATGGTCGATTTCGGCGTCGGTGGTGTCGCGTGACAGGGAGAAGCGGGTCGCCCCGTGCGCGGCGGTGTAGGGAACCCCCATCGCCCGCATCACATGGCTCGGCTCCAGCGAACCGGACGTGCAGGCCGATCCCGAGGACGCGGCGATGCCCTGTTCGTTCAGCAGGAGCAGGATGGCCTCGCCCTCGATGTATTCAAAGGCGACGTTGCAGGTGTTGGGCAGGCGGTTGTCCGGGTTGCCGGTGACGAAGCAGGCGGGGACGGCGGCCAAAATCGCCTGTTCCAGCCGGTCGCGCTGGGCCTTCACCCGCGTGTTTTCCTCCGCCATGTGGGTCAGGGCCAGATGGGCGGCGGCGCCCAAGCCGACGATGGCCGGGGCGTTTTCGGTCCCGGCGCGGCGCGAGCGCTCCTGATGGCCGCCGCGCAGCATCGGGCGGAAGCGCAGGCCGCGCTTGACGTAGAGCGCGCCGATGCCCTTGGGCGCGTGCAGCTTGTGGCCGGACAGCGACAGCATGTCCACGGCGCTGTCGGCGAGCTTCATCGGGATCTTGCCGACCGCCTGCACCGCGTCGGTGTGGAACACCGCGCCGACCGCCTTGGCCAGTTGGGCCAGCTCCTCGATCGGGAAGATCGTGCCGGTTTCGTTGTTCGCCCACATGATGGAGACGATGGCGACCTGATCGGACAGGGCCGCCTTGTAGGCGTCCATGTCCAGATTGCCTTTGCCGTCCACGCCGATGCGGTGGATTTTGTAGTCGCGCTTCTTTTCCAGATAGTCGCAGAGCGCCAGCACGGCGGGGTGTTCGACCACGCTGGTGACGATCTCGCGCTTTTTCGGATAGGCCTCGATGATCGACAGGATGGCGGTGTTGTCGCTTTCCGTCCCGCCGGAGGTGAAGACGATCTCGCTGTCATGCGCCGCGCCGAGCAGCGCCTGAACCTGCTTGCGCGCCCATTCGATCTTGCCGCCCACCGCCGCGCCGAAGCCGTGCATGGAGGACGGGTTGCCGAAATGCTCGGTGAAGAGCGGCAGCATTTCCGCCAGAACCTCGGGATCGACGCGGGTCGTCGCGTTGTTGTCGAGGTAGATTCCGCTGTTGGGGATGGTCATGGCGTCACGCTCCCGCTGGCATCAGAGAGGCGGGCTTGACGCGGACGAACTCGCCGAGCTTTTCGACCAGCTTCATCTGCACGCCCATCATGGTTCCCGCCGACTGCGAACAGCCCGAACAGGCCCCGGTCAGCCGGACATAAATGTCCTTGCCGTCGATATCGACCAGTTCGACGTCGCCGCCGTCGCGCTGGATTTGCGGGCGCATCTCCTCGATGGCGCTGAGGATCGCCTGCATGCGCTGGACGTTGGTCAGCTTGGGCGCGGCGGCGGGTTCGGCCTTGGCGGCCAGCGGCTGGATCGCGTCCAGCCCGACCACGCCCTTGGGCGAATGCTTGGTCGCGGGCTTCAGCGCGCCGGTCTTGGCCATGACCGCTTCGAGAACCTCTTCGATCTTCTCGTGGCAGGTCTGGCAGGAGCCGCCGGCCTTGGTGTAGTGGGTCACTTCCTCCAGCGAGGTCAGGCCGTTGACCGTCACCGCGCGTTCGATCATCGCGGCGTCGACGCCAAAGCATTTGCAGACCAGCTCGCCTTCCTCATGGTCGTCGACCCATTCCTCGCCCTTGTAGTTGGCGATGGCGGCGCGCAGCGCCTCGGCCCCCATGACGGAGCAGTGCATCTTTTCCGGCGGCAGGCCGCCCAGATAGTCGGCGATGTCGCGGTTGGTCAGGACCAACGCCTCGTCCACCGTCTTGCCGATGATCATTTCCGTCAGCGCCGAGCTTGAGGCGATGGCCGAGCCGCAGCCGAAGGTCTGGAACTTCGCGTCCTGGATGATCTGTGTGTCGGGATCGACCTTCAGCATCAGGCGCAGCGCGTCGCCGCAGGTGATCGAGCCGACCTCGCCCACCGCGTTGGCGGTTTCCAGCACGCCGGAATTCTTCGGGTTGAAGAAATGTTCCTTGACCTTGTCGGTGTAGTTCCACATGTCGCTGCTGCCTTTCCGTGGGTGCGCGCCGTGAGGAGCGTTCAGTGCGTGGAGGACGAGCCGCAGCCCGAGGACGGGCCGCCGGATGGACCGCTTGAGGAGCAGGAGCCGCCCGCCCCGCCCGCCGAAAAGGATTTGCCGCAACCGCAACTGCTGGTCGCGTTCGGGTTGTCGAACTTGAACCCGGCACCCTCGATCCCCTCGACGAAATCGACGACCACGCCGCTCAGAAAGGGCTGGCTGTTGGCGTCAACGAAGATCGTCACCGGGCCGAAACGGAACACGGCGTCGTCGTCGCCCGCCCCGGCTTCCAGCCCCATCTGGTATTTCATCCCGGCGCAACCGCCGTCCGTCACCGCGATGCGCAAACCGGCGGCGGCGCCGCCCGATTTCGCCAAGACCCGTTCCAGGGAAGACACCGCCGCATCGGTCAGAGTCACCATGTCCCGCCTCCTCAAAACGCGCCGCCGGGGATGCCGGCCAATCTGGGTTTGAGTAAAGCAAGAGGCGGGCCAACTTATAAATCATTGAATTTCAACAATTGTCAGGCTGGCGCAAGTCCGACAATGTTGGTGATACGTACGGCTTTGTCGGGTTTTGGGCGTGTCGGATTTGCGACAGCCGCGACCTTTTGACGCGCAAAAATAATGTGGTCTTTCGTCGCGCCCGCCGCCGGTCCATGCTGGGGCGTCGTCGGCGCATCGGATGGTTAGATCACAGAACAGAAGGGACAAGCATGGACCAACCGATCGAACTGCGCATGTCGAACGGACGCATGGCGTTCGGCGACGTGCCGGAGCACATCGACCTGTTGCTGCAAGAGGCGGTGCAGGCGCGCGACCTTCCCGACCAGTGCGAGGCGATTTTGTGGCAGGCGCACAAGGCGGCCCCCCGCGTGCTGCCGGTCTATTACGCCCTGTACAAATTCTATTTCAACCGCAAGCGCTTGGCCGACGCCGAGCGGGTGGCGCGCATCGGCCTGGACGCGGCGGCGCGCGAAGGTGGTTTCACGGCGGATTGGGGCCAGTTGACGGCGACGACCGCCGACTGGACGGCGTTGGGCGCGCCGCGCTTTTTCCTGTTCACCATGAAGGCGCTGGCCTTCATCGAACTGCGCCGTCACAACCGCGACAAGGCGCTGGCGATCCTGGCGAAGATGGCCGAACTCGACCCCGTCGATCAGGTCGGCTACGGCACCGTCGCCGCGCTGGCGCGCGGGTTGGGCGAGGGGTGAAACCCTTTGCGTGCGCCCGGCGGTTCATCGCCGGGCGCACGCAACGTCAGAGAGTTACGCCCCGAACACGCGCTTGAACACCGTGTCGACATGCTTGGTGTGATAGGTCATGTCGAACATCGGCTCCAGCGTGTCGCGGGCGATGTGCTTGGCGACGTCGGCGTCGGCGGCCAGCAGCTCCAGGAAGTTGCCGCCATGCTGCCAGACCTGCATGGCGTTGCGCTGCACCGCCTTGTAGCTGTCCTCGCGGCTCATCCCCGCCTGGGTCAGCGCCAGCAGCACGCGCTGCGAGAAGACCAGACCGCCGAGGTCGTCCAGGTTCTTCTGCATGCGCTCCGGGTAGACCACCAGCTTGTCGATCATGCCGGTCAGGCGGGCGAGCGCGAAGTCCAGCGTCACCGTGGCGTCCGGGCCGAACATGCGCTCGACCGAGCTGTGGGAGATGTCGCGCTCGTGCCACAGCGTCACATTCTCCAGCGCCGGGGTGACGGCGGCGCGGACGATGCGGGCCAGACCCGTCAGATTTTCCGACAGGACGGGGTTGCGCTTGTGCGGCATCGCCGACGACCCCTTCTGACCGGGGTGGAAATACTCCTCCGCCTCGCGCACTTCGGTGCGTTGCAGATGGCGAATCTCGGTGGCCAGATTTTCGATGCTCGACGCGATGACGCCGAGAACCGAGAAATAGAAGGCGTGACGGTCGCGCGGGATGACCTGGGTCGAGACCGGCTCCACCGTCAGACCAAGCTTGGCGGCGACATGCTCCTCAACGCGCGGGTCGATGTTGGCGAAGGTGCCGACCGCGCCGGAAATCGCGCAGGTGGCGATGTCCTTGCGGGCCTGAACCAGACGCTCGCGCCCACGGGCGAAGGCGGCGTAGTGACCGGCCAGCTTCAGGCCGAAGGTCGTCGGCTCGGCGTGGATGCCGTGGCTGCGGCCGATGGTGACGGTGTTCTTGTGCTCGTAAGCCCGGCGTTTCAGCGCGTCGAGCAGCTTGTCCATGCCGTCGAGCAGCAGGTCGGCGGCCTGCGTCATCTGCACGGCCAGGCAGGTGTCCAGCACGTCGCTTGACGTCATGCCCTGGTGGACGAAGCGCGCCTCCGGCCCGACATGTTCGGCCAGATTGGTCAGGAAGGCGATGACGTCGTGCCGGGTCTCCCGCTCGATCTCGTCGATGCGGTCGATCTCCCACTTGCCGCGCTCCCAGACGGCGGCGGCGGCTTCCTTGGGGATGACGCCCAGTTCGGCCTGCGCGTCGCAGGCGTGCGCCTCGATCTCGAACCAAATGCGGAAGCGGTTTTCCGGCTCCCAGATGCGGGCCATGTCGGGGCGGGTGTAACGGGGGATCATCGGCACTCTCCGAAGGAAGCGGTCCTGA
The DNA here is from genome assembly GCF_003590795.1 of Azospirillum cavernae. Classification (GTDB taxonomy): domain Bacteria; phylum Pseudomonadota; class Alphaproteobacteria; order Azospirillales; family Azospirillaceae; genus Azospirillum; species Azospirillum cavernae. The sequence continues at coordinate 1,916,930 of NZ_QYUL01000001.1, read as the reverse complement.
ACGACGGCTGTTGAGCGGTTCAAAGGGGGCTTGCGCGCCGCGTGAGGATCGTTCCACCACGCGCGCGCGACCATAGCCGCGACGGCGTCCGTTGCAAAGCCTTGCGAAGGTCTGAGGAGCGGCGCAAACATGCAGGCGGGTTTTTGAACGTTCGATCAGAGACAACAGCAATCAGAGAAATCTTATCAACCTTAAGGGAATGTGCGCCTAGGTTGCAGCAAGCGACGCGATAGAAAAACAGGTTGTTGTTGTGCGATTTGGTGGCGTTGTGCGGCGCGCGCAACTCTCGTTCGCGAGGACTTCTGTCAAAGAGTCGCGCATCAATCGCTTCGACGCGCTTGCGGTTGCAGTCTTGCGGGCATTCAGCAAGAATTGCCGCGCGGGGATGGGGCGAGCCGCCGTTTCGCCTGTCAGGGGGGTGTTCGTTGTCTGATCCTGTCGCCGAGTTGGTGCGCGAGCCGTCTCGCTCCTCCGACGAGGCCCGACTCTATCGCTTGCAATTCCTGGCGTCGCTGTCGCTGGTGACGGTGCTTGTCCTTGGCCTGGGCTTCTATTTCGTTTGGCAGCATTGGGCGGATTTCGAAACCGACCTGCGCCAGTCGGAGGCGCGCGCGCTCCAGGAACAGCGGCAGGCGTTGGAGCAGGAGGTCGAGAACGCCCGGTCCTATCTGGCTTACATGCGCTCGCGCACCGAACCTCTGCTGAAGGAGCAGCTTCGCTCCCAGGTGGACGAGGCTTACGCCATCGCCCGATCCATCTACGAGCGGCAAAAGGGCATTCTGCCCGAAGAGGCGATCAAGGAATCAATCAAGGAAACCCTGCGCCCGCTGCGTTTTTCCAACGGGCGCGGCTATTACTTCATCAATGATTCGGTCGGCATGACGGTGCTGATGCCGATTGAGCCAGCCCGTGAAGGGTGGTCGCCCATCGCCGCGTCCGATCCGAAGGCGGGCAAGGTGATGCAGGAGCTGCTGCGCGCCGCCCATGATCCGCAGACGCGGGGATTCGCCCGCTACCGCTGGGGCATGCCCGACGCCCCGGACCAGATGGTGGACAAGATCGCCTTTGTCCGGAAACTGGAGCCGTATGATTGGATCATCGGCGCCAGCGATTCGTTGGCGGCGGTGGAAGCCAAGCTGCAAAAGGAATCGCTCGACCGTCTGCGCTCCTTCCGGTTTGGCGAGAGCGGCTATGTCGGGGTGCTGCGCGACGACGGCAAAGTCCTGCTGTCCCTGACCTCGCCAACGTCGGAGGGGATGAACGCCCGCGATTTGCCCTGGCAGGTCGAACGCGATCTGGTCTTGCAGTTCCTGGAGGTCGCCCGCAAGGGCGGCGGCGAGCTGCGGTATGATTGGGTGCATCCGGTCACGGCGCGCCCGACTCCGAAAATGGCCTTTGTTTCGGCTCCGGGCGTCTGGGGCTGGTCGTTGATCGCCGGATTCTACATCGACGATGTGGCGCATGAGATGGAGGTCCGGCGGGCCGAAATCGGTCGGGGGGTCGATCAACGGGTGTTGACCACGGTGGCGGTGCTGGGCGTGGCGCTGGCCGCATCGGTCGGCGTGTCCTGGCTGGTCACGGGGTGGATTCGGCGGATCGTCCGCAAATACCAGAGCAGCATGCGGCGCAGCGACACCATGCTGCGCGAACGCGCCCGTCAGCTCTATCTGGCGAATTTCTTTGTCGATCATGTGTCGGAAATCGTCGTCTTGGCCGACGCGCAACTGCGCATCGCCTACATCAACCCGTTTGGCTGCACAGCGCTGGGCGGGACGCTGGAAGATCTGGTGATGGGGCAGGCCGATCTGCTCAAGCGCTTCGCCGACGACCAGGACGACACGTCCAGCCATTACGAAACAACCTACCTCACCCCCGATGGCCGCACGCTGGATCTGGAGGTCACGGCCAGCCGCATCGCCTATGAGGGGGAAACATACTACTCCGCCATTGCCCGCGACATTTCCGAACGCAAGCGCGCCGAGTGGGAGTTGCGCCTGTCGGCCAAGGTGTTCGACAACGCCGCCGAGGGCATGTTCGTCACCAACGAACGAAACCTGATCGTCGCCGCCAACGACGCTTTCACCCGCATCACCGGCTACAGCCGGGAGGAAGCGGTGGGGCAGGATCCGAAATTCCTGCGGTCGGATCGCCAGGACGCGCAGTTCTTCGAGGATTTGTGGGCGCAACTGCGCAAAAACGGCCATTGGGCGGGTGAACTCTGGAACACCCGCAAGAATGGCGAGGTGTTCCCGGAATGGCTCAGCCTGAAGGCCGTGGTGAACGAGGCGGGGGCGGTCGTCAACTACATCGCCGCCTTCACCGACACCACCGAAACCCGCGCCCAGGAAGAGCGCATCCGCCATCTCGCCCAGTATGATTTCCTGACCGACCTGCCCAACCGCTTCCTGCTGCGCGACCGTCTGGAGCGGGCGATGCTGGCGGCGGGGCGTCACGGCAACAAGGTCGGGCTGCTGTTCGTCGATCTTGATCGTTTCAAGACGATCAACGACAGTTTGGGCCACCAGATCGGCGACAAGCTGCTGCGCGAGGTTGGTTCCCGTCTGCTGGCGACGGTGCGGGCCAGCGACACGGTCAGCCGCCAGGGCGGGGATGAGTTCGTCATCCTCATCAGCGACATGGAAACCGCCGACGCGGCGGGAACCGTGGCGCGCAAGGTGCTGAAAAACCTGTCTGATCCCTTCGTCATCGATGGGCATGAGTTGCAGGTCACGCCGTCCATCGGCGTCGCCATCTACCCCGAAGACGGCTCGACCATCGACGCGCTGCTGAAAAACGCCGACATGGCGATGTACGCGGCCAAGGATGGCGGGCGGGCCACCTATCATTTCTTCACGCCGGAGCTGAATCGCCGGGCGTCCGACCGCATGTGGACGGAAAACAACCTGCGCCGGGCGCTGGCCAACAACGAGTTGGAGCTGTTCTTCCAGCCGCAATTCGCCGTCGGCAGCCGCCGTCTGGTCGGGGCGGAGGCGCTGGTGCGCTGGCGCCAGCCCGACGGCTCGCTGATTATGCCCGGCCAGTTCATCCCGGTGGCCGAGGACACCGGCCTCATTCTGCCCTTGGGCGATTGGGTGCTGGGCGAGGCCTGCCGCCGGGCGTCGGAGTTGCTGAAGCATCAGGATCTGCTGATCGCCGTCAATCTGTCGGCGGTGCAGATGCGTCGGCCGGGTTTGGCGGATCGCGTGGCGGGCTGGCTGTCGGCCTACAACGTGCCGCCGGAGGCGCTGGAGTTGGAGGTGACGGAAAGCGTCCTGATGGATGATTCCGACGTGGTCGCCGAAACCTTCGCGCAACTGCGCGAAATGGGGGTGCCGCTGGCCATCGACGATTTCGGCACCGGCTACTCCAGCCTCAGCTACCTCAAGCGCTTCCGCGTCGACAAGCTGAAGATCGACCGTTCCTTCGTCTGCGAATTGAAGAGCGACGACCCCGACAGCGGCGCCATCGCCGAGGCGATCATCGGTATGGCCCGGTCTCTGCGCATGCAGACTCTCGCCGAAGGGGTGGAGACGGAGGAGCAGTTCACCTGTCTGGCCAATCTGGGCTGTGAGCAAATTCAGGGTTATCTGCTGGGCCGCCCGATGCCCTACGACGATTTCGTCACTTTCCTGAAAAATCAGGCGCTGGTCCCGGAAGTGGCGGAATAGGGCTGGCGTCCTTTGCCATCACGCCGGGCCGGGCGCCATGGCGTTGCTTAACCGGCGTCGCATCCGGTGGCTGGCGGGGTCGCTCGCCATCGTCCGACGCCACAGGCGTTGAGGGCGCCGCCTATGCCGCAACTTTTCCCATCGTCGAAATCCGCTGACGATGAAGCTGCGCCGCTTGAGCACAGGTCGCGGACGGCCTGACGCGGGTAAAAACCAATATTTGCCACAACCCTATCCCAGATTGATTTTCAAAAAAGAGGAAGGTGGGGCAAGAAGATATAATCTTAAGTGATATGTCAAAAGGCTATTGATAACAATATTAATGGAGATAATGATTTATAAAAGGTCATAAAATAAGGCGGCGCCTATAAGAAAAATAAAAATTTAGCCTTGCTAAGGTATTTTATCTATGAATAATGTTGTTTGCTTTGCAAATATATTAGAGATGCAAATTGAAATAAAACAATGACTATAAAGTGTTCACCAAATCTCCCAATTATTAATAGCATTTTTGCAACATTATAAGAAATTATTTCTGTTGGTGAAATTTACAGCGCGAGCAACCTCCAGGCTTTTGGAGGATTTTGACATCAGATAAGTTAATTTATATCGAAAAGCACTCACGAAACAAAGGAAAATGGCCATGGACTCACAAACGCAAGCCTTTCTCAGTGTAACTCTGGGGCAGGTGCCCGAAGTCGGGTCGTTTCTCTCCGGTATTTTTAACATCGTGGAGCCGGATGAATTCAATGAAACTTTGGTGAAGCAGCTTGATAATATCGAATTCACTTTAAAGGATATAGAAAATCAAATAAGACAATTGGGTTTGTCTATAAAAATGAGCGAACTCTACGCGGAGGAAAATCAAGCGGATTCAAATATTGATAATTGGTATTACAACCATGTCGGACCCTGGCTCAAGAGGAATAATACATCCAATGAAATGGATGGAAAATATCTTAGCACCGAAACTGGCTCTGCTGGCGCTGATATTTTACAAAATTGTACCATGATGTTGGATGATATTAATTCGGCTATTCTTGGAAAACTTGGCGAGAACAACAGTAAGTGGCTTCAGTTGGTTATTGATCAATGCTTGGGGGCGAGCGCCGCAACGAGGGCGGCTAACCAAGTGGATTCTTATGTTGAAATTTCATACAAATGCTGGTTGAAATTAATACATATTCAGATGAAGGGAATAGCCTGCTTAAGGGCTATTAACAGCGACCAGCTTGGGCAATATATCTGTGTTGTGCGCGACAATATTATAGCGCAGGGGATAGAGTGCCAAAATTTGGTCAATCAAAACCTTAGCAATGATGACTTTACCTGGGTGGGGACTGGTGGTCCAGACTGGTCGGCGGCCTGCGTTCTCGAAGTCAGCGATGTTAACAACCAATTTGTCAGCATCGAGGATAGCAAGGTTATCAGCGGGTGCGTATCCGTCGGGATCCAGTTTGGAACGGTTTCGGGTCAGAACCAGTGGGGACCTGAGATTGCTTCTGGGATGATGCTAAAAGACGGAAGCATCAAGCTCTCCAGTTCGTCGTGGGGTGACGTTCCTTTTGGAAAAAACCTCAACTTGGCGCCGACCGGATTGGGAAACGGGGGAGCGTTTATAAATTATACAATGGACAGCTGTGTTCTGAGCCACGGCGAGGTGATCACCGGGGTGAAGCTGGTTGTGGATCACACGCAAAGCTGGGAGCACTCTGCTGAATACAACGACGCCTTTGGCGCCGTCATTACCTACAACAAGGTTAAGCCGGATCTTTCGCTCGATTCCGACCAAACCTACACCCTAAATCTGGACGTAGCGGCCGTCAAAAAAGCAGAGGTCCAGCGTGTGGCCCTGGGTCAGTATTCATCACTCCCCTCTCGCGGCGCCTCCACGCCGATCACCGGATTCGGTTACACCGTGTTCGGCAACCAACTGGCCATTCGGCTGCAAACCTCCATCCATCAAAACGCCTTTGGCCCCGTGTTGATCGACGCCGGCGACCAAGTGGCGTTGTATAGCCCGGCCAAACGCGGTTATTTGGAAAACAACAATGGAGCGCCAGCCATCAATTCTGGCGCATTTGGAAGCAACCAAAGCTTCCAGTTGTCGGGCCTCTCCCATCCGCCTCAGTACGGCGATAAAGTTACCATCACACAAGTCGGCTCACCTCAGGTTTTGTTGGGGAGCAGCAACGGGCAGTTGGTGTTCGGAGAGTCTGGGAACGTCACACACAGCCATTGGACACTCGTAAATCCCGCCGATGTTGCGGGTGACTACGGAAGCGATCCTGTGCCGAAAGTCTACAATTGGAGCGCAGTGTTGTTCATGCTGTCTGGAAACGACCAGGGCCTTTACTTGAAAGTGGAGAGTGAGACCCTGATCCTGACCCTTGGCTCCCCCACCGAGAACCAATCGGGGAAGGGCAACGTGGCTCGTATCGATGATTCTTCCTATTACTGGAACGTGCGCCCTGGCCAGAGCTGAAAATCAAGGTGTGACCAGGCTGTGCATCCTGTTCCATCGCGTGTGACGGGAGCCATTGTCTGGTCACTTTTATACGTTGAGGTGGTGCGAGCGAGCAAAAAGCGGTGGCGCGCAGGGGCAACATTGTCCGAGAGAGGCCGTAACCCCAGCCAACGGCCTCTCTTGACCGCGAATGGGATTCATTCACATTGAGAACCATGGCATTGCCAATGCATGACGCCGGCTGACCGGCGGCGATGGTTTCGCCTCGCTACAGCAGACGTTGCGCCTTGAAGCTGGTGTGCTTGCCGCCTTTGCCGATGATGAGGTGATCGTGCACCATCAAGCCAACGGCGTTGGCGGCGCGCACGATCTCCTTGGTCATCTCGATGTCGGCGCGGCTGGGGGTTGGGTCGCCCGACGGGTGGTTGTGGACCACTCTAGATGATTTTATAATGTTCTGAAATCGTGTGATTTTTTCGATTTCGTCAGTAGCTGGTGCCGGGGAGTGGGGTATGTCCAGGATGCTTGATCGTGATCGTCACGTCTGATCCCCGACACGTTCATTGAGTCGCTTGAATGCACGGCAGTGCACTCTATTCCTTTCGTCCCAGGCTTCAAGCTCCTCGATCGGATAGAGAACGGCCTTTCCGATCTTCACGAACGATGGTCCAATTCTCATGGCTCGCCAATTGCGAAGCGTCCCCACGGACACACCTCCACGATAGCGATCACTGACCTCTTCGGGGGTTAGAAACTTGGTCTCTGACATACTTCCTCCTGCTACCGGCGGCGCTTCGACGTTGTTCCGCCGATCATGAGTAATGGTCGAGCGCTTGGTTGTTCCTTTAAGTGGGGCGATCACCCGGATTCACCTCCGGGCTCGCCGATTCGTCGTGGCTCACGCTGCTGCACGGAAATGGATGCGACATGAGCACGCGGGAGGGAAGTCCCGTTTGAGGGCGTAGGGAAAGAGGTTGCCTACGGCTAAAAATCGGTCGGTTCGCGCGCACAGGATACACGATTTCATGTGCGCGAGACTGCGGTGTGTGAGCTGATGTTGTGGACGGGGTGTTGATGAGATGGGCGCTCCCCGCTTTTGGTGAAAAACCCCACCTGAAGGGGATCGGCCCTCTGGAAGCGGAGACCTTCCATGCAGCCCACGATCATCGGCCTTGATTTGGCCAAGATGATTTTTCAGGTTCACTGCGTTGACGCGGCGGGCAAAATTGTCCTCACTAGGCGTCTGCGCCGCGATGGCGTTCTGAGCTTTTTCGCCAACCTGTCGGCCTGCGTCGTCGGCATGGAGGCGTGCGCCACCGCGCGTTACTGGGGCCGTGAAATCACCAAGCTCGGCCACACGGTGCGCCTGATGCCGCTGCGGTATGTGAAACCCTAAGGTTCTGGCACACTCAAACCGGGCCGGAGCTGCAGGGTCAGGTCAGGCAGGCCCCTCGCCGTCCTCGCCGAAGTCGGGGCCTGGGGATCATCGGAACAAAAACTCCGATTGGGATGAGATGACTGTACGGAAAACCCCTATGCCATGATTTTCGCGCAGCCGATCAATCCGACAGGGCTTTCCGCGCACGATTCCGAGTGTTTTGGACGGTCGAGCGGGTTGCTTCGGCAAGCGTCGGAAAACAGGTCGGCCCATGCCCCGGAAACGGCGAAGGCCGCCGGTTGGCTGCCGACGGCCTCGCTGTCGCGAATAGGTGCGTGTTGTGGCATCGCCCATCTCCCTGGAACTCCCCCCCCCCGGCGGGTACCCTTGAGGTCCATCCGCATTCCCGGTGCAGAGAACCAACACGAGCGGGGCCATTCAGGCGGCTTCGAGGACACGGTGGCGCAGCAAGTCGAAGCTACCACGACCGTTCATCGTGCGCTTGATCGTCTTCAGCCGGCTGATCTGGCCCTCTACCGGCCCGGTGCTCCACGGCAGCGACAAGGCCGCGCGCACCGCCGCCAGATCACGCTTCAGGCCGCCGGCGAATCTCGCCAAAGCCGTGCCGTCGGTCGCCAGCAGCCACTCATCCAGTTCTCCGGCCCGCTGTTCGCGAACCATCGTCCGGAAGGCCCGAGCCAACGCGACGGTCTGCGCCAGCTTCGGGGAACGGGAAAGCAGGGCGGTGACGAAGGCCTGTTCGGTCGCGTCGATCTCGGTCGCGTCGGCGACCACCAACCATGCCGCCCGTCGCCGCGATGGCGCCCGCCATGAGGCCGAGACTGCACAGGTCGTGCCTGGGATGGTCTGCCGCAGAGGCCGTGCCCAGTCCCGAACCGTGGTCCGTTGACCGGTGAAGCCGAGGGACTTGATCTCCCGCCAGAGCCGTGCGGCGTTGTGGCACCCTTCGTCCCAGCGCCGATGCAGATGGTCGAGGAACGGATCGAGCTGGCTGCCCTTGGCCGGCTGGCGCCAGGGTGGTGGCTGCCCGGACCGTAGCCACACCCGCACCGTCTTGCGGTCGAGGCCGAGCGTCTGGGCGATGCGGGTTTGCGACCAGCCGCGAGCGTTCAGCGCGACGACCTTCTCGAAACGGGCTTGGCGGGCGGCCTGGATGACGGCGCTCCTCTGCTCGCGACGGGTCGGTGGTTTGCCACCCTGATCAGGCTGCGGCACGTGTGCCTCTTGTCCGGTTCCATCGACGGGAGCGGCGGCCAGTTTGGCCGCCGCCCGCAGATCCCGATGATGACCGGTGAGAATCTCACGCAGCGCATCGGTGAGATTGTGCAGGAGGTGCCAGCGATCGGCGACCTGAACGGCGGTCGGCACGCCTCGGCGGATGCCGTCGGCATAGGCGCCCGCGCGATCGTGGGCAACGATCTCGACGCCGGGATGCGCCTTCAGCCACGCGGCGACGGTGTCGGCTTGGCGGTCGGGCAGCAGGTTGATCGGGCGGCGGTGTTCGAGGTCGACGACGATGGTGCTGTAGCGTTTGCCGCGGCGCCACGCCCAGTCATCGATGCCGATGACGCGCGGCGTCGGGATCGGCGCCATCGGCTCCGCCCGGATCAGGCGCAGCAGCGTGTCGCCACTGACCGGCATCGCAAGGCGGGTGGCCAGCCGGGCGCCGGGATCGCCGTCCGCGCTCAAGGCGATGGTGCGCTGCGCCTCGGCAAGCCGGCGGGTGCGCCGGACCCGCGGCGCCGCGACCGTGGGCAGGCGTTCGGCGAAGACACGGCGCGGGCAGTCCGCGGCCGGACACCGGAATCGGCGGACTTGCAGACGCAGTTCACCCATACGGCCCTGCCAGGGCAGATCGCCCAGGCGGCGACTGTAACGACTGTGGACGCGGCGCGATGGTCGGCGGCACAGCGGGCAGGCGGCCGTGACAGCACGCACATGGGCCGCCACCACGACACGATCGGCGTCGACCGTGACCTGATCAACGACAAGCCCGGCCGGCAGCAAGGAAAGCAGCGATTTGGACAAGGAAGCGGGTGCTCATGCAGGAAATGCTTCCCTTTATGTGCTCATTCCGCTTCCCATCTGCATCCGGCCTGCACCGGAAACCCTCTGTGCCAATGACGGTGAGACATCAGCCCGCCGGAAGTTTAAGCTTGAGGGCGTAGGACACTCATTTCGTGGTCATGCCCAACAAGACGCCCCTGCCAGCCGTTGAAGCTGGCGCCGCCCCTGCCAGCGGTGAGCCGCCGCGGGTTGTCGCCGCGCCCGCTGCAGCCTCCCCGGAACTGTCGCCCCGTCCGAAGCGCCGAACCTTCACGGCGGCTGAGAAGCTGCGGATTCTGAGCGAGACGGATCGGGCGGCGGACACCGGCGGGATCGCGGCCATTCTGCGCCGGGAAGGTCTGTACTCGTCGGCGCTGACGGACTGGCGTCGCCAGCGGGACGCCGGGGCGTTTGAGGCGCTGAAGCCGCTCAAGCGTGGGCCGAAAGCCGCGCCGACCAACCCTTTGTCCGCCGCGTTGGCTCAGACCAATCGGGAGAAGGCGCAGCTTCAGCGTCGGCTCGAACAGGCCGAAACCATCATCGAGATCCAAAAAAACCATCGCGGATTGTGATTCCGCCTGTGGGCGCAGAAACGGGCGGGACTACCTTGATCGCCGGAGGGAAGCGGCCGTCTACTTTTTGGTGGAGTGATACCCCGTAAAAAAACATGGCCCCCGGGTTGTTGCGGGCTTGAGAGTGGTGACGCCCCAAGCGATCCTGATTAGGAAATTGATGGTTTCCGCAGCCCGGCCCTCCTCGTTTGGCTCATGTTCCAAGGAGCGCGCCATGTCTGAAACAAAAAGGCCAGCCCGTCGCCAGGGAACCATGCCCTGCGTCCACCCCAACGCGGCCGCGATCGATATCGGGGCGACGATGCATATGGCGGCGGTCGGCCTGGACCGCGACCCGGAGCCGGTGCGCCGCTTCGGTACGTTCACCGGCGATCTGCACCGTCTTGCCGACTGGTTCGTTCAATGCGGGGTCAAGACGGTGGTCATGGAATCCACCGGGGTCTATTGGATTCCCGTTTACGAGATCTTGGAGCAACGAGGGTTCGCGGTGTCGGTGGTCAACGCTCGGGACGCCAAGCACGTTCCCGGTCGCAAGACCGATGTCAGCGATGCGCAATGGCTCCAACGTCTGCACGAGTACGGCTTGCTGCGGCCCAGCTTTCAACCCCATGGCGCGATCGCGACCTTACGGGCCTATCTGCGCCAACGTGAACGGTTGCTGGATTACGCCGCCGCGCACATTCAGCACATGCAGAAGGCGCTGACGCAGATGAACCTGCAAATCCACCACGTCGTCTCCGACATTACCGGGGTCACCGGCATGCGCATCATCCGCGCCATCATCGCCGGTGAGCGTGACCCGGACGTCCTGGCATCCTACCGCGAACGCGGCTGCCACGCTTCGAGCGAAACCATCCGCCAAGCCTTGGTCGGCAATGCCCGCGACGAGCATGTTTTTGCACTCGCTCAGTCCGTGGAATTGTATGATGTCTACCAAGCCAAAGTGGCGGACTGCGATCAACGGATCAAGGGCGTCTTGGATCGGTTGGCGGCGGCGGCCTCCAAACCAACCAAAGAACTGTCTCCCCCACGACACAAGACGCGGGGCGCCAATGCTCCGGCCTTCGATGTGCGGAAATCCCTCCACGCCATTCTTGGCGTCGATCTGACGCAAATTCACGGACTTGGTCCGTATATTGTCCTCAAGTTGATCGGGGAATGCGGAACTGATCTTTCCATGTGGCCGGACGCCAAGCATTTCACATCCTGGCTGTCGTTGGCGCCCCATAATAAAATCTCCGGCGGCAAAGTGCTGTCCTCACGAACACGCCGATCCGGGAACCGGGCGGCCTCGCTGCTGCGGCTGGCCGCCATCACCGTCGGACGGACCGAGACGGCGCTGGGGGCCTTCTTCCGCCGTTTGTCGAGCCGTGTCGGCAAAGCCAAGGCCGTCACCGCCACCGCCCGCAAAATCGCCGTGCTGTTCTACAACGCGATGCGTCATGGCATGGACTATGTTGACCCCGGCGCTTCCTACTATGAAGAGCGGTATCGTCAGCGTGTCCTCGACAACCTGCAGCGACGCGCCAAGTCGTTGGGTTTGGTTCTTTCCCCCGCCGCCGCCATTCCGGAAGCTGTGGGGGTTTCTTAGGAAGTGGCTTCCCTGCTGGGGATAACCCTGGCGACGTCCGACGGCGACGAAACGCCATGAGGGAAACGGTCGTGGCGATGGCGCCGTCCGGCGGTCTCACCACCGCCGTCTGCGCCGCGCTTGGCGTGTCACGGTCCTGCGTCCATCGCCATCGGACCCGCCGCGACGCTCCGGCCACGGTCGCCCGGCGGCGTCCCCGTCCACCGCGCGCTCTTGATCCCCAAGAGCGCCAAGCGGTGCTCGACCTTCTGCGCGAACCGCGCTTTGTCGATTTGGCTCCGGCGGAAGTCTACGCCACCTTGCTCGACGAAGGCGTCTATCACTGCTCCATCCGAACCATGTACCGTCTGCTGGCCGACCATGGCGAGATCCGAGAACGGCGGGATCAACTCCGCCATCCGGTCTACAAGAAACCTGAGCTGCTGGCGCAGGCTCCCAACCAGGTCTGGTCCTGGGACATCACCAGTGCCATCCTGCCCCGTCGATGACGACGGCGGCATGGGCGCCGGGAGCGACGGTGCGGCTGATTTCCTCCAGCATGAGGGTCATCGCCTCGGTGTTGGCGCGCGTCATGACGATGGCGGCTCCGGTGTCTCGGGCCGGGCAGACCGCCCCGAAGAGATAGGCCGATTTGAAGCGCACTATAATTCATTAGGGCTTACGCCAAAACAACCGCTCCCTTTGGCTGTCGAGGCGAGATGGTGTAATTCCACTCTGGGTGGAAGTCATCGCCGGTGAGGGCGATGGCATCCATTTCGGCGTCGCTCACCTTCAGCCCTTTGGGATAGTCGGTGGTGTCGAGTTCGCAGGCGACCGTCAGGCCGGTTTTGGTGGTGGTCGCGGCGATCAGTTCGACGACGGCGAGGCGACTTGTCAACGGGCGGGCTCGCCATGTCTGGGAAATCTGGCAGAAGAGCCGGTGCTCGATCTTGTTCCACTTCGAGGTGCCCGGCGGATAGTGGCTGACCTGGATGCTCAAGCCGGTTTCATCGGCCAATGCCTGGAGTTCGCGCTTCCACAGCCGCACCCGCGCCCCATTGGAGCCTCCGCAGTCGGCGGTGATCAGCAGTCGCTTGGCGCTGGGATAGCGCGCGCGGCCCATTTTCTCCAGCCACAGCCGGATGGCATTGACGGCGAACTGGGCGGTGTCGTGGGTGATGCCGACGCTGACCCAGCCGCTGTTGTCGGTGACGTCGTAGACGCCGTACGGGATCGCCTTGCCCAGCGTCTTGTCAGCGAAGTCGTGGCCGTTGACCCGGCGCGGACGCCCTTTGGCGCGCCAGTCGGTGCCGGGGTTCTTGAAGTTGCCGATCAACTCCTTCTTCTTGGTATCGACCGAGATCACCGGCTGCTCGGCGGCCTGGAAGGCGAGGACCTGGGCGTTGATGTGCTCGAACTGGCCGTCGCGGTCGGGATGGCTGCGCCCTTCATTGGCCTTGAAATTGCCTTGTCGGCTGAAGCCGAGCGTGCGCAACAGACGGCGAACCGTGTTGGCCGACACCCGGTGGCCCAGGTCACGCAGCGCCGCCGCCAGCTTCGCGACGCTCTTCGAGACCCAGAGCAGCGGCCGTATCGGGTCGCCGAGCGTCGCCGGTTCGACCAGACGCAGCAGATCCTGCGCCAGCGTGGCATCGGTGTCGCTCAGCCTCTTGCGCCCGCCGCCCGGCCGCCGGACCCGCTGGTCACGCGCGGTGCCCGCATCAAGCTCCTTCAGCCCCCGGCCGATGGTGCTGCGGGCTATGCCGGTGGCCCGCGCCACCGCGGCCAGCCCGCCATGGCCCAGCGCACGCACTTGCGTGGCCGCGAACAGCCGCCGCCCGCGTTCGTCCAGATCCGGGCGCAGCAGCTGGTAATGGCGGCGGATCTCAGCTTCATCAATCATGCCGCAGAGTCTAACCGCTCAGCCCACGCCTGAGAATCGCCTACCCGCAGTTGTGACCATCCGATTCTGTTGTTTTGGCCAAAGCCCTTAGGGCGTAGCTTTGACCATCTATGCACACAAACGGCTGGTGTCACTCCAACTGACTTGTTTGTGCGCCGATTCCGCTCAGCCTACGCGGCTCGGTTGTTTTTTCCTCAAAGACCCTCGATGCTAAATGGACGATTGCTCAGCGGTGTGGTATTTGCCTTGTGTCGTGCTTGTGTTTATCCACTTCTGGGGCAAGTCGTATGAGCACATACCAACTTCACATTTTCATTAGCCACTCATGGTCATACTCAGGTCACTACGAAAAGCTCGCGGAGTGGATCTTTGAGACTAATTGGAGCTTTGGGCAAGCTTCAGTAAATTTCTTGGACTTCTCGGTGCCTAAGAGCGACCCAATCTACAATGCTCCAACAGATAGGGCTTTAAAGGACGCGATTTATGCAAAGATCGCTCGTAGCCACGTCGTCATGATTCCAACGGGCATGTACGCCAATTACAGTAAATGGATTCAAAAAGAAATTGACGGCTCGAATGCGTACAATAAACCCATCCTAGGTGTTGATCCTTGGAGCCAGATACGCACTGCTTCCGTGGTCCAACGCGCGGCCCGATTGACAGTTGGATGGAATTCAAAATCGGTCGCTCAGGGAATCTGGGACCTTTACAGGGGAATTTGACGTATGCGTAAAGCACTCATTATCGGAGTTGACTATTATCAGTACATTTCCGGCCTCCACGGGTGTGTGAACGATGCTCACAGCGTTAAGAGCGTGCTTGAACGAAACAGTGACGGCACGGTCAATTTCGGGGTGAAGATCCTCACGGGAACCGGCTCTGATGACGCGATCACAAGAACACAGCTGAAGGAAGCCGTGCGCGAACTCTTTGCAGACCAAATAGAAACCGCGCTACTGTATTTTGCTGGCCATGGTTACATAGAGACCACGGGTGGCTACCTATGCGCGAGTGATTGCAAAGCTGGCGATGATGGTTTGGCATTGGCCGAAGTGATGACGCTAGCAAACAGATCGCCCGCGCGCAACCGGATTGTCGTCTTAGACAGTTGCCACTCGGGATGCGCTGGTAACGACCTGAGTAATCAGAAGCACGCCGATTTGTCCGAGGGTATAACCATTCTTACTGCTTCGACAGCGGAGCAATATGCCAGCGAGAAGAATGGCGCAGGCGTATTCACAAACTTGTTCGTGGATGCCCTTAGCGGAGCGGCAGGGAATTTGGTCGGCGACGTTACTCCAGGTTCCGTTTATGCTCACATCGACCAGTCTCTAGGACCCTGGCAACAGCGCCCCGTTTTCAAGACTAACGTCAAAAGCTTCGTTTCCCTTCGTAAGGTCCAAGCGCCGATCAGCTTGGCCGACCTCCACCGCTTTACCGAACTCTTTCCCACGCCTGGTTTTGAGTTCCCACTTGACCCCACCTACGAGCCTGAAAGCGATTGCCCGAACCCTAGCAACACGGAAAAGTTTGCGGTACTCCAGAAATACAACAGGGTAAATCTCCTGGTACCTGTTGGCGCTCCGCATATGTATCACGCGGCAATGGAAAGCAAGTCATGCAAGCTCACCGTCCTTGGGGAGCACTACCGGCGACTTGTTGAGGGCGAATGCATCTAGTTTAAGGAGAATTTCACCATGCCAAAGGTATTCATATCGCACAAAAGCGAAGACTCTCTAGCTGCTGGGAAAATTGCCGAACGTCTGCGAACCAACGCGGTGGACTGCTACCTGGATGTCATCGATCCTGTTGAGGTTAAGGATGGCCCGGATCTCAGCAATTATATTCGTAGCCGTATGACGGAATGCACTCAGCTGATGGCCGTCGTCTCTTCTGCGACGCAAAACTCATGGTGGGTGCCATGGGAAATCGGTGTCGCAATGGAGAAGGACTTCACAATCACCTCCTTCGTTACGCAGACTGTTCCGACAATTCCCAGCTACCTAAAAAAGTGGCCTTTTCTGCGAACTGCGGAAGATATCGACCTATATGCTAGGCACATCAAAACATTTGATAGTAGGCGCCGAGTGGAAAAACTAACAGAAAGCATGGAAATCTTCAACAAAAGCGCTCCACGGGACGTCGCCGATTTTCATAGAACTCTGAAGAGGCAACTGGGGCAATAAGAATACTCTAAAAGCTGATTGGAGAGCACGCTGTTCGCAACCATTATATTCACACAGGCAGGCCAGTAGCTTTCCACCCCAGCGCCTTATCCCCGAAGTGGAGTTGCCCTGGAAAAGTGGAGAGCCTTCTGAGACAACAACGCGGATCAGGAGGCCTCCATGAGCCCAACCAAACAGCGGAAAGTTACGGAAGAGTTCAAGCGTGAAGTGGTGCGGCTGACCGAGACGAGCGGTCGGACTGTGGCGCAGGTCGCCGGTGATCTGGGGATCGGCAAGTCGACGCTGACGCGGTGGAAAACCCAATTCAAAGAGGCCGATGTTCTGTCTGGTCCTCACGACGACGTGCAAAAGGAACTGACACGGCTTCGGCTTGAAAATAAAATTCTCCGTCAGGAACGGGACCTCTTAAAAAACGCGGCGGCCTTCTTCGCCAAGGAAACAAGTCGATGATTTATGAAGCCATCGACGCGAAGAAAGCTGAAATACCGGTGCATCGCGGCTGCTGTCTTTTTGGGGTCAGCATGAGCGGATATTATGCCTGGAAACGTCGCCAACCCAGTCGTCGTCAATACGACGACATGATCGTGCTCGCTCACATCCGAAACCATTTTGCTCTATCGCATGAAACCTACGGCTCTCCTCGAATGCATGCTGAGTTGAAGGCTGACGGTGTGAGCGGCGGTCGCCATCGCATCGCCCGCCTGATGCGGGACAACGGCATGAAAGCGCTGCAAAAAAGACGATACAAGAAGACGACCGACAGCGACCATGGCGGCCCGGTCGCGCCGAATGTTCTGGATCAGGATTTCAGCGCTGCCTCGCCAAATTAAAAGTGGGGAGCCGACATCTCCTACATCTGGACCGCCGAAGGCTGGCTGTATCTCGCCATCGTGGTGGATCTGCATTCCCGCCGGATCATCGGTTAGGCCACGAGCGACCGAATGAAGAAAGATTTGGCGATAAGCGCGCTGCGAAGAGCCATCGCTTTGCGCCGTCCCTCACCATCCATCAGTTTTTTGTTTCCAGAGCGGTGGCAACGGCAGCGCGTTGAGGATGAGGCGTGTGATGCAGCGCAAGCCTCTGGTAAAGAGCGACATTTTGGAGCGTGCAACCTTCTTCGGGCGGTGCTTCAGGTCTTTTTTTCGGCGGGTGTCGGATTGGTTTCTGTGTCCCATTGGCCGGTCGACACGGCGGTGTAGAGCGCCAGCGTCATCACCAGCAACAGGCGGGCGAGACGGTCGGGACGCTGGATCTGGGTGTCTTCGACGCCAAAGCCGCGCGACTTGAAATCGGAGAACATCGGCTCGATAGCCCACCGGTTCGAATAATCCAGTGTTTTCAGATAGCCCGGCACGCTCGGTATGGCGACGATCCAAGGCTCGTCATGATCCGGGTCGTGGATGATGCCGATATTGGTTGTCGCCTTCTTCGCCGTCAATTGCACGTTCTCTAGAGTGAAGACGCGGGCAGCCGCCAGTTCGCCGGTGGTGTGCCGCTCAGCGCCGTCGCGAACAACGAGATTGCCTTTCAGCCGCAGGCGATAGTCCCAATTTTGCTCCTGACACAAAGAGATAAGGTCCGTATCTATCCGGCGAGGGCCGCCTTGAAGGCATCGCGGTTCGCTGTCTTGTCTGGGGTGTTTTTGCGAACCACCTCTTACGAGCGCACTTATGACGGGATCGGTATCGAAGGCTGAGATTTTGCCGGGGCCGGAGCGGCGTCGGCGCTGGAGCGTCGACCAGAAGCTGGCGATCGTGGCGGAGATGGAGCGGGCGGGATCCTCGGGCAGCGCGGTGGCGCGGCGCTACGGGATTTCCACCGGCCTGCTCTACACGTGGCGTCGACAATCGCAGGGGCTGGTCACGCGCGGCCGGACGCGAACGTCCAAAGCGGCGCCGGCTAGCTTCCTAGCGGTGGTCGTCCGGACGGAGGAAGAGGTGGCGGCGGTCGCGCTGTCGCCGCCAACGCAGGCTTCCATCGCTCCGCCCTCCATCCCGGCCCCGGCGGCCGCGGTGGAGGGCGGGCCGGTGCCGGCGGAGGGCGTGATCGAGATCGAACTGTCGGGCGGGCACCGTCTGCGGGTCGATCGCCATGTCGACGCCGAGGCGCTCCGGCGGGTTCTGTTGGTGTTGGGGGCGTGATGGCGCCGACGGCGCCCGGAACGCGGGTGTGGCTGGCGGCGGGCTTTTCGGACATGCGCCGGGGTTGGGCCGGTCTGGCGCTCCAGGTCCAGGAGGTCCTCGGGCACGATCCGCACAGCGGGCATCTGTTCATTTTCCGGGGGCACCGCAGTGACCTGATCAAAGTGATCTGGCACGACGGCCAAGGCATGTGCCTGTTTTCCAAGAGGCTGGAGCGTGGCCGGTTCCTCTGGCCCTCGCCGACCGACGGGGTGGTGGCGATCAGCCTGGGACAGATGGGCTATCTCCTGGAAGGAATCGACTGGCGCCTGCCCCAGAAGACCTGGCGTCCCGAAGCCGCCGGATGACTGCGGCACGATGAATCAGGCGGCGGGTCCAAGGCCGGAAAGCCATCAACTCTGGGCCGTTTCATCGTAAAATGGCGGCCATGGACGCCATCCCGGACGACATCGCCGCTCTGCGCACCGCCTTGGCCGCGGCCGAGGCCCGGGCCTGCGTGGCGGAAGCCGAAGCCGCCTGGGCGGTGGCCAAAGCGTCCGGCGCCGACGCCCTGATCGCGCATCTGAAGCTGGAGATCGAAAAGCTGCGCCGGGACCTTTACGGGCAGCGTTCCGAGCGCAAGACCCGGCTGCTCGACCAACTGGAACTTCAGCTCGAAGAGCTCGAGGCGACGGCGAGCGAGGACGAGGCGGCGGCCGAACGGGCGGCGGCCAAGGCCCGCACCCTGGCGGCCTTGCCCCGCAAGAAACCCGCGCGCCAGCCGTTCTCCGCGCATCTGCCGCGCGAGCGCGTCGTGGTGCCGGCTCCCGCCACCTGTCCGTGCTGCGGCTCGGACAAACTGTGCAAGCTGGGCGAGACCGTCACCGAAACGCTGGAGAGCATCCCGCGTCAGTGGAAGGTGATCCAGACCGTGCGGGAAGAGTTCTCCTGCCGGTCCTGCGCGACGATCAGCCAGCCGCCGGCGCCGTTCCACGTCACTCCGCGCGGCTGGATCGGTCCCAGCCTGCTGGCCATGATTTTGTTCGAGAAATTCGGCCAACATCAGCCGCTGAACCGGCAGGCCGAGCGCTTCGCCCGTGAGGGCGTCCCGCTGAGCCTGTCGACGCTGGCCGACCAGGTTGGAACCGGCTGCGCGGCGCTGAAGCCGTTGCATGACCTGATGGAAGCGCATGTCCTGGCGGCCGAACGCCTGCACGGCGACGACACCACCGTGCCGGTGCTGGCCAAGGGAAAGGCCGACACCGCGCGCGCCTGGGTCTACGTCCGCGACGACCGGCCGTTCGGCGGCCCCGCCCCGCCGGCGGCGGTGTTCTATTATTCCCGGGATCGCCGGGGCGAGCATCCCGAACGCCATCTGGAAGGCTTCACCGGCCTCCTCCAGGCCGACGCCTATGCCGGGTACAACCGGCTCTACGATCCTGGACGCACCCCCAGCCCGGTGCGCGACGTCCTCTGCTGGGCGCATGCGCGTCGGAAATTCTTCGTGCTGGCCGACATCGCCGCCACCGCCCGGCGCGGCAAGGACGCCCCGCCCATCTCCCCGATGGCGCTGGAGGCGGTGACCCGGATCGACCGGCTGTTCGACATCGAGCGCGCGATCAACGGGCTGCCGGCCGACCGGCGGCTGGCCGTGCGCACTGAACTGAGCGCCCCGCTGGTGGCCGAACTGGAAGCCTGGATGCGGGCCGAACGCACCCGGCTTTCCCGCCATGCCCCCGTCGCCAAGGCGATGGACTACATGCTCAAGCGGTGGGACGGCTTCACCCGCTTCCTGCACGACGGCCGCCTGTGCCTCACCAACAACGCCGCCGAACGCGCCCTGCGCGGCATCGCTCTGGGCCGGAAAGCCTGGTTGTTCTGCGGCTCCGATCACGGCGGCCAGCGGGCGGCGATCCTCTACGGCTTGATTGCCACGGCCAAGATGAACGACGTCGATCCCCAGGCCTGGCTCGCCGATGTTCTCGCCCGCATCGCCGACATCCCACAGACCCGGCTCCACGACCTGTTGCCCTGGAACTGGCGGCCGGCGGCGGGGCTGAAGGAGGCTGTCGCATGACGTCTCCGCGTCGCTCCGCCGGACCATCGGACTCCGAAAAGGCCGCCATCGTTGCGGCCTGCCAGAACTTCATCGACGAGGTGCTGAAGCCCCGGTTCCTGCCAATCATCCGCCCGACCGCGTTCAACTATCCCATCGACATCTCGGGCAAATGGCACGGGAACCGCTATCGCTTCCTGCAACGCTATCGATCCGGCTTTCCAGAGAACCTCGGGGACGAGTTCGACAGCCCGTTCGCCCGCCTCGACTGGAGGGGCCGCGACCGCTTCGATATCCAATGGTTCCGCCATACCGGAACGTGGCACTGCCTCTATCGCGACGTGTCGCTGACCGAAGCCTTGAAAATCTTGGAAACCGATGGGATCTTGCATCCCCTATAGCACCATCCTCGCGGCGCTCACCGGAGCGATACGACCGTCATCGCTCAGTCGGCACAGAACCTCGCGGGCGAACGGGGCCATCACTGCGTCCGGATTGATCAGCCGGTTCATCAGAACCCGTGTAATCCATTGATAACGCATGTCGATCCGCGCGACATCGCGGAGAAGCCCGGCCGCCAGAGCCATCAGATTGGCGCTGCGGACATCCAGCATCGTCGCCACCAGAAGCGCCAGATTCGCCCGCTGCGTCTTGCGCTGATCGGGAAGAAGCCGCTGCAACTCCACGGCGATGCCAGCCGCGATACCTGTGACCCCGTCCATCGTCGCCGTCCGCAAAAATCAAAGCGGACTCTTCGAATCACACGCCGATTCCTGCCGTCAATAGCTTTCTTTCGTAAACTGATGGATGGTGAGGCACCGTCCCCCGAAGGACGTTGTTCATCACTCGGATCGTGGGAGCCAATATTGCTCTGCGGATTATCAGAAAATACTGAAAGATGGCGGCTTTGTCATATCAATGAGCGGAAAGGGGAATTGCTACGACAACGCCATGGTTGAAACTGTGTTCAAGACGCTGAAGGCTGAACTTATCTGGAGAACAATTTTCCTGTCCAGATCAGCCGCTAAAATCTCCATTGGACGCTACATCGACGGGTTCTATAATCCTGTGCGGCGACATTCGGCGCTTGGCTACAAAAGCCCATGCGATTTCGAGGCTGCCGCATAGCCAAAAGCCGAAGGCTCTCCTCTTTTCCAGGGCAACTCCATCCGCTTGATGACCCCCGATCAGGTCCATTACGGGCAAGCTGACGCCGTGTATGCCGCCCGGCAGGAAACCCTCGACCGCGTCTTTCGCAGCAATCCAGAACGGTTCGTCCGCAAAAGGCCCGAACCGCCCGCCAAGCCAATCGAAGCCTGGATCAATCCACCCCAAAAGCCGGAAATCATCCAAGCCTAAATCGCAAATCGGCCCGTCTCATAATCGTTGACACGTTCCGTGGGGGCTGTACGAGATGCACGGCAATGTGTGGGAATGGTGCGCCGATTGGAAAAGAACCTACAGTGCGGAGCCGGAAACCGACCCGCGCGGCCAGGAGAGCGTCTTCGCCGAGCGCGTCCTTCGCGGCGGGTCCTGGATCAACTTCGCGCGGAGCGCCCGCGCCGCGTGCCGCCTTCGGTTCCCCCCGGTTGGCCGCAGCGACTACGTCGGCTTTCGGTGCGCCCGAGTTCAGGCGTGACAGGCAAGCCAGGGGGAGGCGTCGGCGGGCTTGCCCCTTGGTCGCCCCAAGCGGAGCGGCGGGGCGCCATGAGGCGAGAGCGCCGACGCGGTCGGGGACGAGGATTATCAAGGCCCCCAGCAAGGGGCGCGGAAGATTTGCCGGGCTGTCGGATGTGAGGTGATGGATCATGCAACTGCGTTTCTTCACCATCCCGGTTCATGGCGGCGACGAGGCCGCCACCCGGATGGCCGCAACTCCACCATTGGCTTTCGGCGCGCGGGTGGCCGGGGTGGAATCCTGGCGACGGCCGGCCGGTTGGTCGCCTCTGTTTCCGGGCGTCGCACCATGACCCCCATCATCGACAAGGGCTGGCATCCCCTGGCCGACGGCAACCCGCCGGATTGGGCCAGCGAATGGGGCCAGGACCGCTACGGCGTCTTCGTCGCCTTCACGGTCGCGGACGTCACCCAGCGTCTGCGCTGGATCCCGCCGGGCCGGTTCCTGATGGGATCGCCGGAGGATGAGCCGGGACGCTACGACGATGAAGGCCCACAGCACGCGGTGACGCTCAGCCGGGGCTATTGGCTGTTTGACACGCCTTGCACGCAAGCGCTGTGGCAGGCGGTGATGGGCGCCAACCCGAGCGAGTTCAAGTCGCCCGACCGCCCGGTGGAGACGGTGAGTTGGAACGACGTCCAGGATTTTCTGGCTCGGATCAACGGTCGGCTTCCGGGTCTTGATCTGGCGCTGCCGACGGAGGCGCAATGGGAACACGCCTGCCGCGCGGGAACCGCCACGGCGCTGCACAGCGGCGCCATCGCAATCCTGGGCGAAAACAACGCCCCGGCGCTGGATCCGATCGCATGGTATTGCGGGAACAGCGGAGTCGGCTTCGATCTGGACAATGGCGTGGACAGCACGGACTGGCCGGAGAAGCAGCACCCGCATGAGACAGCGGGGACGCGTCCGGTCGGTCGCAAGCGTCCGAACCCCTGGGGCCTGCACGACACGCTGGGGAACGTCTGGGAATGGTGCGCCGAAGGGCGACGGACCTACACGGCCCAGCCGGAAACTGACCCGCGCGGCCCGGAGAGCGCCGTCGCCGTGCGCGTCCTTCGCGGTGGGTCCTGGTTCTACAGCGCGCGGTACGCCCGCGCCGCGTGCCGCAATCGGTACCACCCGGATGACCGCTACGACTTCATCGGCTTTCGGTGCGCCCGAGTTCAACCGTGAGCAAGCCAGGGGGAAGCGGCGGCGGGCTTGCCCCTTGGTCGCTCCAAGCGGAGCGGCGGGGCGCCATGGGGCGAGAGCGTCGGCGCGGCAAGGGGATAGGACCATCAAGGCCCCCCGCAGGGGCCGCTGAAGCCGGTGCCCCCGGGACGTTCAGCGACACGGCGTCTTTTGCCCGAGACATGAGGGCGTAAAACGCAACATGGGTTCGTCGGGACAGTGACAAAAACGGTCTGCCCATGCCCTGGAAACGGCGAAGGCCGTCGGCTGGGCGCCGACGGCCTCGCTGTCGCGGAAAGGTGAGATTCTGGCGCAGATTTTCTCTCACCAAAAATCTTTTCCACAGCCCATCGATGTGACGTTTTTGTTGCTCCGTCATTCACTCGCCGGCAGTTCATAACTTAGAAAAATATATAAAATAAACTGGAAAAATGAGTATCATCGAGTCCACCACGTACCAATTGGGCGCATTTCTGACCATGAACCACATTTCCTGGCTGCACTTGTCCGATTGGCATCAGAGTGGAGTAAATTTCGACCGGAAGGTTTTGCGGGACAAGCTGCTTGCGGATATCGAGAGCCGCAGCGGCATTGATCCGCGCCTTGAGTCGATTGACTTCGTCGTGTTCAGCGGCGACGCCGCTCACAACGGCGCGGAAGCGGAATTGGCGGCGATCCGCGACCAGCTGTTCAAACCGCTTCTGAACCTTCTGAATTTGTCGCCGGACCGGCTGTTTCTGGTGCCCGGCAATCATGACCTGGATCGGGGAGCGATCAAGGATTTCTTGTCTGCGGAACTCCAAGCGCCGTTGACCAAGGACGCGGACGTCCAAAAATGGCTAGGCGATGCGGAACGCCTCGGGCACGTGCTACGGCCGTTTCGCGCGTATGCGGACTTCGTCACCCAATACACCGGCCAACTAAGCCCGGCTTACGCCAGCGTGAAGCGCCTGACTCTCGCCGGTCGGTCGGTGGCATTGCTGGGCTTCAATTCGGCCTGGATGTGCGCCCGCAACAAGGTGGATGGCCAAGTGCGCGACCATGGCCATCTTGTGGTCGGCGAACCGCAGATTCATGACGCCTTGGCCGCGACCGCCGACAGCGATCTGCGCATCGTCGTCCTGCATCACGCGTTTGAATGGTTGGCGGAGTTTGATCGTGCCCGCGTGGAATCGCGCCTCAAGGACGAGGCCGACATCATCCTCTGGGGCCATGAGCATCGCCCCCAGGTTCGGCACGAGATGGGCACCGATGGGCAGTGCCTCATCGTGCCGGCGGGAGCGGCCTTCGACGGGCGGGTCGCCAACAATCCGCGCTACACCAACGCCTATAATTTCGTGGCGCTCGATCTGGATGCCGGGCGCGGCGTTGTCCATCTGCGTCGCTGGAACGACAGCAAGACCCGCTGGGCCAAGGACACGGACAGTTGCGAGGACGGGCGGTTTGACGTCGCCTTGCCTGCGGGGCTGACGCGGTCGCCGACCGCAACCGAGGGGACGGGCGACCCTGGGGGAGGGGACACGCCGAGCGGCGACGTCGGTCCGGCCCGCAAGGGTGACGGCGCGGGCGCTCAAGGCGCCGCCGATGCGCGATCCCCGTCGCGGGAGCAGCGCTTTCAAGACATGAAGGAGGAGATGGCCGACATTCTGGCGGTCTCTCCCCCCGCCATGAGCGCGCTGGAGACCGCGATTGGTTTGGCGAGCGCCGGTCCTGCTGGGCCGACGGGGGCGCCCGACGACCGGGCGGCGCGTTTGCGCGATCATCTGCTGAACAATCTTCCGTTTGACGAGGCGGTGAATGGGCTGACGCGGGCCTACAAAAACATCCAAAAAAGCCACCGTGGCGACTCCTCCGCCCGCCGGGCCATTGTGCAAACCAGTGCGTGGCTGTTGCCCTGGCTGCATGTTGTGAGCGATGCGGTTGATTGCGGCCCCTGGGAAAACAACGACATCGGTGCCGTTCTGCCGCTGCCCGCCGGGTTGAAATGCTTTGCCGAGATTGTCATGGCTGGAATTGACGTTCGCAAACCCAAATTCCACCCGGTCAAGGATCCATTGGCCTGGCCATCCTCCTCCTACGCCGCCGAATCCAACTTGCCGGAGCAAGGTTTTTGTCAAAAGAACCTCGATACGGTTCGTCACGATCTGATGAAACGCCTTGGCGTTTCTTCGGAGATTTTCGACAAATCCGATGCGGAAAAGGATGGGTCGATCCGCAAACGCATCGCGTACTTCCTTGAAAAGCAAGGAACAAGAATCTTCATGATCTGCAACGCCAGCGATGGCCACGATGAAGAGTTCCTGGAGCGGATCGCCACCGCGTATCCCGGATTGGGCGTCATCAAACTGGCTGGCGACGTGGTTCGTGATCAGGATCGGTTTGACAACATCCGCCATCTTCTTGATTTCCAGGACAACGACGCGTGACCGACCTCATCCCCGCCCCCGCATCTCCGACCGCCGTCCGTCGGGTCGAACTCGTCGGCCAGAGCGGCCAGGATGATCGGGTCCATTTGCTCCGGGCGCGCGAGATCCACGCGATCAACGCGGCGATCACCGCCGGGCGGCCCCTTCTGGTGCGGGGCGAACCCGGCGTCGGCAAAAGCCAGTTGGCGCGCGCCGCCGCTACGGCGCTGGGGCGCGCCTTCGTCAAGCACGTGATCGACTCCCACACCGAATCCCGCGATCTGATGTGGAGCTTTGACGCCGTGAAACGGCTGGCCGAGGCGCAACTCGCCGGCGCGCTCCGCGACGACATCGCCAAGGCGCGGTCTGACCTGGCGGTTGAACGTTTCCTGCACCCCGGCCCGCTGTGGTGGGCCTTCGATTGGACGAACGCTGAGGCGCAGGCGGCGTTGGCGCAGGCCGAGCGCCCCTCCCAGCCCGACGACGGGGATTGGCGGCAGGGTTGCGTCCTGCTGCTCGACGAGATCGACAAGGCGGAGGCCGAGGTTCCCAACGGGCTGTTGGAAGCCTTGGGCGCGCGGGAATTCACCCCGGTCGGGCATCGCGGCCCGGTGCGCGCCACCGGGATCCCTCCCCTGGTGGTCATCACCACCAACGAGGAGCGGGTGCTGCCCGACGCTTTCCTGCGCCGCTGTCTGGTTCTGCGTCTCAGCCTACCGGAGACGAAGGAGGATTTGACCGCCTTCCTCGTCGCGCGCGGACGGGCGCATTTTCCGCAGGCGAGCGTCGCCTTGCTGCGCAAAGCGGCCGAACTGCTGCACACGGATCGGGCGGCGGCGATCCACGAGCAAATCCGGCCATATCCCGGACAGGCGGAGTATCTTGATCTGCTGCGCGCCGTCCTCGGCATGGCGCGGGGGACCCGCAACCACATCAAGATGCTGGCGGTCATCCGGGATTACACCCTGCGCAAGCAGGCCGATTCCGTGACGACCGCTTGACGCCGGGCGCCCATGACGGATTCCCGCCACACCATGAAAGCGCCGACCCGGCCTCAGCCTCGGGGCGCTTGCGGCTACGCCGACCTCCTTCTCGGTTATGCCACCGGCGGACAGCAGGGCTTGGCGGCGATCGCGGCGCTGACCGGCTATCAGCCGGGGCCACGCCGGGTCCCGGAGGATCGCCCCACCGCCCAACCGCCCCCCCCGGCGGCGGCGTCCCCGGCGGCGGCGCCCCTGGAGTTCATCGAAAGGCCACGGGCCGAACTTCCGGTCTGGCAACCGACGGAACGGGTGTTCCTGAACAGCTTGGCGGAGCCGCCGCCGCCCCCACCGCCGCCGCCGCCGCCGGACTGGGACAAACCCGCCGCCCACACCGATCTGGCCCCGTGGAACGCGCTGCTGCCCTGGATGCGCGCCGCCGCCGCCGCCAGGACGGCGGGCAAGGCGCCGGACATCGCGGTGCTGCTCCGCCGCGTCGGCAAGGGCGCGTTGCTCGATCATCTGCCTCGGCGGTTGCGGCGGCGCTGGGGCGCGGGCGTGCAGATCATCACCGATCGCGGCGAGCGTCTGGTCCCCTTCTACGAGGATCAGGCCCGGCTGGAGAGCAGGCTGGTCGGCCTGTTTCCCGGCCATGGGGTGGAGCGCGGGACAGCCTTCGACGGTTTCGACGACCCGGTGCTCACCGACCGGCGCGGCGATCCGGCGTCCTACCGTCCGCCGCCGTCGGGAACGCTGGTGGTGGTGCTGGGCGACCTTGGCTGTCTGGCGGGCAATCCAGAGCGGCTGGTCGCGCGCTGGATCGCCTTTGGTCGGCGGCTGGCGGCGGCGGGTTGCCGGGCGGTTGCCGTCACCCCCTGCCCACGGGCGCGCTGGCGGCCCGGTCTGGCGCGCTGGTGGACGATGGTGGAGTGGGACCGTCGAGCGGCGTCGCCGTCCGATCCCGCCGCCTTGACCGGGCGGAGCGAACGGCTGCTGACCCTGGTGTCGCCCGCCATCCGGCTGGAGCCGACGTTGCTGCGCGACATCCGTCGGCTGCTTGGCCCGGCGGCGGACGCCGGGACGGAGGCCGATCTGTGGCAGCACCGCGCGCTGACCGGACGGTCGAGCGTGGCTGGCGCCCTCGATCCCGACATCGCCGCCAAGCGGCGCGCGGTCTTCCATCAGCAGGAACGGGAACTGGCGCCGGCGGTGGCCGAGGCGCTGCGCCGCCACCGCGCCGGTCTCGCGCGGGAAATCTGGATGGAGGAACTGCTGCGGCTCGACCCGGCGATTCTGCCCGCCGCCATCCGCGACCATGATCTGCCTTGGGCGCGCCGCCACGCGATCGATGTGTTGCCGACGCTGGCGGACCATGCCGGCGGCCTTGCCTATGGCCGACGGTTTGGTCGGCGCGGTCTGGCCGATGTCCAAGGTCGGGAGGACACGGCGCTGTGCGTCGCCCTGTCCCGTATGTATGCCGAGGCATTCCCCGACCCCGCCGACCGCCCGCCGCCGCCGCCGGGTTTCCACCCAAGGCTGCTTGGAGACGGTGGACAACCGGAACGCAGTGTCGAATTGCGCCAGATCGGCGACGATCTGGTCCTTCAGGCGCCCGGTGACGGTCCAGGCAGCCCGCTGACCACCCTGCGCACCGCCAACGGCGAAATCCAACTCGTCGAGGAGGACGAAGACGACCGCAACGCCTTCTGGAAGAGCGGGAAACCGCCCTCCTGGGCGCAGGACTGGGGGTGGGACGAATTCGGGGCGTGGGTGACGTTCACGGTCGGAAGCGTCACCCAGCGTCTGCGCTGGATTCCACCGGGCCGCTTCCTGATGGGATCGCCGGAGGATGAGCCGGAGCGCAAGGCCGACGAAGGCCCGCAGCATGAGGTGACGCTCAGCCGGGGCTATTGGCTGTTTGACACGGCCTGCACGCAAGCGCTGTGGCGGGCGGTGATGGGCAAGAACCCCAGCCGTTTCACGGGCGACGACCGGCATCCGATGGACAGCGTCAGTTGGAATGACGTACAGGGCTTCCTGACGCGGCTGAACGACCAAGTTCCGGGGCTTGCTCTGGGTTTGCCGACGGAGGCGCAATGGGAGTACGCCTGCCGGGCCGGAACGACGACGCCCTTCAGATTCGGGACCACCATCACGCCGGAGCAGGTCAATTATAACGGCAATTTCCCGTATGCTGACGGCGCCAAGGGGCTTTACCGCGCCCGAACGGTTCCAGTGGGGAGCCTGCCGCCCAACCCGTGGGGACTGTATGAGATGCAGGGCAACTTATGGGAATGGTGCGCCGATGGGGTGCGGGACTACGCGGCCCGGCCTGAAACCGACCCACGCGGCCCGAACAGCTACGACGCCAAACGCATCCTTCGCGGCGGATCTTGGTTTAACGGTGCGGTGCTCGTCCGCGTCGCCTGCCGCGATCATCTCCTACCGTGGTTCCGCAACAGTCGCATTGGCTTTCGGTGCGCCCGAGTTCAGGCCGGGAGCCAAGCCAGCCCGGAAGGCGCAGCGGAGCCGACGGCCCCGGCGTTGCCTCGGCTGGCGGAGCGCCGGGGAACGCGGGGGGCGGTGGGTAGAGCGGTCCTGCGCGTTGAGTCCGGGACCGGCGGGGGCGCCCGCTGCCCATGGCCCCAGGCTCCGGTTGTCCGCATCCGCACGGATCGCGAGGAGCTGCGCGTCGAACGGATCACCCGGCCCGCTTGGGCCGACGCTCTGGGCCGCGACCGTTTCGGCCTGTGGACGGAAATCGTGGTGGAGCCGGAGGGCGGTGGCGATTCCGTCACCCAGCGCCTGCGCTGGATCCCGCCGTGTCGGTTCCTCATGGGATCGCCGGAGGATGAACCGTTGCGCAATGACAATGAAGGCCCACAGCACGCGGTGACGCTCAGCCGGGGCTATTGGCTGTTTGACACGGCCTGCACCCAAGCGCTGTGGCAGGCGGTGATGGGCGAAAATCCCAGCCGTCTCACGGGCGACGACCGGCGTCCGGTGGACAGCGTCAGTTGGAACGACGTTCAGGGCTTCCTGACGCGGCTCAACGCGGGCCGACCGGGGCTTGAGTTGAGCCTGCCGACGGAGGCGCAATGGGAACACGCCTGTCGGGCCGGGACGACGACGCCCTTCAGCTTCGGCGTCGCCATCACGCCGGAGCAGGTCAATTATAACGGCCATTATCCGTATACCGACGACGCCAAGGGGCTTTTCCGCAAAGAAACGGTCCCGGTGGCGAGCCTGCCGCCCAACGCGTGGGGGCTGTACGAGATGCACGGCAATGTGTGGGAATGGTGTGCCGATGGGCAACGGGACTACAGTGCGGAGGCGGAAACCGACCCACGAGGCCCGGAGAGCGTCGGCGCCAAGCGGGTCCTTCGCGGCGGGTCCTGGAAGGACCGCGCGCGGATCGCCCGCGCTGCGTGCCGCTATTGGAACCTCCCGGTTGACCGCTTCGGCAACTTTGGCTTTCGGTGCGTCCGAGTTCAGGCGTGACCGGCTAGCCAGGGGGAAGCGGCGGCGGGCAAGAGGATCATCAACGCCCCCCGCAGGGGTCGCGGAACATGTGCCGGGCTGTCGGATGTGAGGTGACGGATCATGCAACTGCGTTTCTTCACCATCCCGGTCCATGGCGGCGACGAGGCCGCCACCCGGATGGCCACAACTCCACCATTGGCTTTCGGTGCGCGGGTGGCCTGGGTGGAACCCTGGCGACGGCTCGCCGGTTGGTCGCCTCTGTTGTCGGGCGTCGCGTCATGAGCGCCGTCATCGACAAGGGCTGGCATCCCCTGGCCGATGGCAACCCGCCGGATTGGGCGAGCGAATGGGGCCAGGACCGTTACGGCGTGTTCGTCGCCGTAACGGTGGCGGACGTGACCCAGCGTCTGCGCTGGATCCCGCCCGGCCGGTTCCTGATGGGATCGCCGGAGGATGAACCGGGACGCTTTGACAATGAAGGTCCGCAGCACGCGGTGACGCTCAGCCGTGGCTATTGGCTGTTCGACACGCCCTGCACGCAGGCGCTGTGGCAAGCGGTGATGGGCGAGAACCCAAGTCGTTTCAAGTCGCCCGACCGACCGGTGGAAACGGTGAGTTGGAACGACGCCCAGAATTTTCTGACCCGGATCAACGGGCGGGTTCCGGGGCTTGATCTGACGCTGCCGACGGAGGCGCAATGGGAACACGCCTGCCGGGCCGGTACCACGACAGCGCTCTACAGCGGCGACATCGCAATCCTGGGCGAACGGAATGCTCCGGCGCTGGACCCGATCGCGTGGTATGGCGGGAACAGCGGGGTTGGCTTCGATCTGGACAATGGCGAGGACAGCACGGGCTGGCCGGAGAAGCAGCACCCGCATGAGACAGCCGGGACTCGTCCCGTCGCCCGCAAGCGCCCGAATCCCTGGGGCCTGCACGACACGCTGGGGAACGTCTTGGAATGGTGCGCCGATGGACGGCGTGACTACACGACGCAGTCGGAAACCAATCCGCGTGGCCTGGTCAACCCCGACGCTAAACGTGTCCTTCGCGGCGGGGCCTGGAAGGGCAAAGCAAGTTTTGCACGCGCCGCGAACCGCGTTTGGTACCTTCCAGATGTACGCGATGGCCCCTTTGGCTTTCGGTGTGCCCGACTTCAGACATGACCGGCCAGCCAGTGAGAAGCGGCAACGGGCTTGATCCATGGTCGCTCCAAGCAGAGCGGCGGGGCGCCAAGGGGCGAGAGCGCCGACGCGGGAGGGGGGCAAAACCATTAAGGCCCCCGCAGAGCGCGCGGAAATCGGTGTTCCTGGGGCTCTCCACGACACAGCGTCTTCTGCCCGAGACATGAGGGCGTAAAGAGCAACATGGGTTCGCCGAGACAGTGCCAAAAACGGTCGATCCATGCCCTGGAAACGGCGAAGGCCGCCGGTTGACTGCCGACGGCCTCGCTGTCGCGGAAGGGTGCGGATTGTGTCGTCAGTGATCGCGGGCACTATTTTGTCGCGTCCACGATGCCAAACAGCGCGTAGAGCAGCGCGCTGATGGCGTGGAGAGCGGCCATGCTCACATGCCCGGCCTGCCAGGCGATCCGCGCCACCGCGAGATAGGTTCCTGCCTGCGCCCAATACAAAAGAAGGATCGGGGAAGACAGGATGGAAAGAAGAATTGAGATCATGACATCCTCCATTGGGAAATGGTTTGAATGGAGTGTAGATCTCAACCCGATACGCGAATACGCGATTGTTGTTTTGGAGAAAATAATAGAACCGAACTGTCAATTATTCTCAAGCATCAATACTCATCCGGCGCTTGGGCCGAGGAGTCGACGACGTGGTATTCCAGGCAGGACACGATGATGGGCGTATGGATCAGGCTGCGCATGAAGGCCGCCAGTTGTTCCGGGGTCAGTTCGCTGGGGGGCTGCCGGGTCCAGGGACAGGCGAAGGGCTGTCGCGCGGCCAACAAGATCGTTCGGGTCAGACCCAGGGGCGGATCCATGGTCAGGCGTCCGGGAAGAACGCTCCGGCCCTGGGGCAGCGGGCCGTCGGGAACGCCGGCAAAGGCGTCGAGGCTGAAGGTCGGCCGCTGGATGGTGCTTCGCCCCGGCGCCATCATCAACTCGACCTTCTGTTCCGTCGGATCCTGGCTCAGGATCGTGGCGTAACCCGGCCAGGGCATGTCGATGGCGAAGCGGAACTCGGCGCCCGCTGGAACATTGTCGGCAACCGTCAGGGGGAGACGCTGGAAACGGTTTCCGTTGGGGCCGAGCCGCGCGGCGGGAGCCTTGGCGGGGGGATCCGCGAAGGCCAGGCGCGGTTCGTCCGTTCGTTGCGCCCACAGCCAGTCGAAGCAGCGCTGCCCCATCAGGGCGCGGATGATCGCCTCGCGCGCCGTGGCGTCGGGATGGAGCAGGACATCGTCGGTGATGCCCTGCGCCTCCAGCTCGTAAAGCTCCTTGAAGGCGCGGAGGTATTTCGGGTGGATGCTGTCCGGCTGTTCGGCGGTCCCGCTCAGCTCGCGCAGCATGTTGGGGACGCTGAGAGTGGGCTTGTTCAGCCGTTTGCCGAGGGCGAAGGCCAGATCGCTCTGGCTGCGGCTGGCCTGGATGTGGGGCATCAGCTCCTGCAACAGCTTGTAGACCGGCATCAGGGAGCCGGGAATGCGATCAAGAGGGGGGCGGCCGCTGCCGCGTCGATCCGACATGGGGTGCTCCATGGGTGGGGTGTGCGGAATCGGGGCGCCGTTCAGGCGCCGACCAGGGTGAAGGCGGCCCAGAGCGGGGAGGGCCGAGGGCAGGGATTGTTGCCGCTGTCCGACCGGACCGGTTTCGGGCCGAGGTGGGCGCCGGTCGGATCGACGGCGCCGGGATCGTCGCGCAGACGCATCTGCGCCCGCCGCAGCGCCTGGGCCGGGCTTGATTCGTCGTTAAGCACGGCCCGCAGCGTTTGGGTGACGACGGCGTAGGTCGATTCGGGCTCGACCGGCCACAGCGTCGCCAGAACCGCCGCCGCGCCGGCTTGCAGCAGCGCCGCCGGCAGACCGAGATGTTCGTCCGGGTTCCTCGCCAAGTCGATCATGCCGGTTTCACAGCCGGCCAGCACCGCGATCCGGCAGGCGCCGAGGTCCAGCCCCTGCAACGCGGCGGCGCCGAACGGCTCGCCGATGGTTCGCCGGTCCCCCCGGTTCGTGTCCTCCTGCGGGATGGCGCCGTCCACGTCGAGCGGGGCGGCGAGATAGAGGGCGCTGTTGTCGGGATCGGCCGGGTCCCAGCCGCCATGGCCGTAAAAGCTGAAGCATCCGGGCCGGCGGGCCGAGACGGTGGCCCGCAGCCTGTCCGCCGTGGCGGCGGCACGCTGCGGGTCGCCGTGATAGCCGGTCAGATCGATGCGGGCGGCGTCCTCGAAGAAGGCCAGGGCCGGATTGGCGTGGACGCCGAGATCATCCTGCGGGTTGGTCACTGCGACCAGCGTGCGCGGGCTTGGCCGCGCCGCGCGCTCGGCGGCGGTCAGGCAGGCTTGCAGGCTGGGCGCCACACGCAGGGCGTAGTCGTCGAGGAAGGCCCGCCCCGTCTCCGGGTCGGTCGCCGCCGCCAGCGGCAGCACCGACAGGGCGGGCGGCGGGCACAACACGATCTCCGTCGCCATGGCCGCTCCCCTGGCCGGCAGCAGACCCAGCGCGGCCATGGCCTGGTGCAGCGGCCCCATCAGCAGCCGCCACAGGGCCTGGCGCCCCTCATCGACCGCCGACGTCGCGACACCGGCGGCACCCGCATCACTCTGGTGGAAGTGATGATACCGGGCGAACCACGCCTCCAACAGCGTCTGAAGGGCATCGCGCGTCATGTCCGGCCGGTCCACACGCTGCCAGCCGTCGCGCCCCGGCGCCAGAAGCAGCAGGCCGCCGCCCGTCTCAGCAAACCACGGCGCCGCCAGCACGGTGTTGGGACCGAGCGCCGCGCGCAGAGCCACGGCGTCGGGCGGGGGCTGATCGAGATTGAGGCCCAACCGGGTGCGCAGGGCGGCGAAGGCGGCGGCCCGCTCGTTCAACAGCGCCTCGGCCTGTGTGACCGCGCGATGCGGGTCGGCCCCGCTCGGCCCGCGTGGCTCGCCCAGGGCGTGCAGGCTCTGCGCAAAGACCGCGCCGACCGCGTCCAGGTCGGCGCGAGCGTCGTCGAGAAGCGCTCGCTGATCAGCGGTCAGGAGTGCTTCGGCGTCGCGCAGCCGGTGTCCCAACTCGACCGTGCGCCCCGCTTCCATCAAAGCCAGCCCTTGCTCGATCTCCCCCAGCGCCAGGGCCGAATTGGCCGCCCGTTGGCCGAGACCGTCGATTTCCTGGAGCAGACGCCGCCGGTTGCGCGGCGCCGCGATGCCGGGAAGCCGGAGGCGCACGTCGGCGAGCAGCACCGATGCCAGATCGACCACCCGACGATGATCTCGCTCGGCCTCGAGCAGGCGAAGCCGATTGCGGCGCGCCGTCAGGTTCCGGATCGGCACGGCGTCGAAGGGCAACCATGCCAGGGCCTCGTCGAAGAGGGCGTGGGCGCGCCCCGCCGCCGCCGCGTCCCCGGCCTCGAACTGGCTGGTCAGCAGGTTGGCCTGGTTCTGCGCCGTGCCCGCCACCTCGACCCAGCGCTCGTGCCGACGCAGGATCGCCAGGGCCTCGCCGTAGAGGGCGTGGGCGTGCCCCGCCGCCGCCGCGTCCCCGGCCTCGAACTGGCTTCGCAGCAGGCTGGCCTGGTTCTGCGCCGTGGTCGCCACCTCGACCCAGCGCTTGTGCCGGCGCCGGATCGCCAGGGCCTCGTCGTAGAGGGCGTGGGCGCGCCCCGTCGCCGCCGCGTCCCCGGCTTCGAACTGACTGGTCAGCAGGCTGGCCTGGTTCTGCGCCGTGGTCGCCACCTCGACCCAGCGCTCGTGCCGGCGCAGGATCGCCAGGGCCTCGTCGTAGAGGGCGTGGGCGCGCCCCGCCGCCGCCGCGTCCCCGGCATCGAACTGCCTTTGCAGCAGATTGGCCTGGTTCTGCGCCGTGGTCGCCACCTCGACCCAGCGCTTGTCCCGGCGCTGGATCGCCAGGGCCTCGTCGTAGAGGGCGTGGGCGCGCCCCGCCGCCGCCGCGTCCCCGGCCTCGAACTGGCTGGCCAGCAGGTTGGCCTGGTTCTGCGCCGTGGCCGCCACCTCGACCCAGCGCTCGTCCCGGCGCCGGATCGCCAGGGCCTCGTCGTAGAGGGCGTGGGCGCGCCCCGCCGCCGCCTCGTCCCCGGCCTTGAACTGGCTTCGCAGCAGGATGGCTTGGTTCTGCGCCGTGGCCGCCACCTCGACCCAGCGCTCGTGCCGACGCAGGATCGCCAGGGCCTCGTCGTAGAGGGCGTGGGCGCGCCGTTGGGCTGCGGATGCCGCCGATGCCGTCGCAAACAGCCCGGCTTGCATCCTTTCCGACAAGATGGCGGCCAGTTGGGAGCCCAGCGCCGCGCGGACTTCGTCCAGTTCGGACGATCCGGAACGGGGGAGATGCGCCAGCAGCGTCTCCAGGATCATCGTCATCCGCGACCAGCCTTCGGGGCGATTCTCCGCTGCAAGCGTCTCCAACTCGGCGAGCAGGGACGCCGGATCGATCGGCGCGGTGGCATTGGCGGCGGACTCGCCGGGTTGGTCGCCGTCCAGGGTGCGGTGTGCCGCCAGCCCCGCCGCCAGCCCCTGGTCGCGGCAGTGCTCCGCCAGCCGGACATGCCAGTGCAGCCCGGCAGCCTGATCGGGATCGTCCGCGCTTTCCGCCGCCGAGACGAGCGCGTCCTGCACCGGGCCGGACAGCAACGGGTCCGACCAGACGGCCAGCAGGGCCGCCTTCGCCTCCAACGTCGGCTGGTCGAGCCAAAGATTGACCAGAAGCAGGGCGAAGGCGCCAACCCCCGCGTCAACCCCCTGTTCCCGGCACTGTGCGATCAAGGCCCGATGAATCTCCGGTCCGTCCGCCGCTACAGAGCCGTCTTGTTCCCGGTCGGACAACCGCGCGTCGGCCGCCGCCGTCACCAGCAATTGGGCATGGCGCGCCAGGATCGACTGTTTGGCGGCCAGCCCATCGGCGGCGAGCAGTTCGGCCAGAGCATCATCAAGAGTAGCGTCCCGCATCGCGCAAGCCTCCGTGCCGTCGTTTATGGGCATTCCAACTCTTATAAGAGGAATGACCGCCCGGTAACTCCATCGAGTATAGCGCGGCGCGGGCCGGTCGCACGATCTCAAGAATTATCAGAGACAGGTTCGCGGACTTGCCGCAGAAGGACACGGAACACCCGGCGGCTGGGGGGGGGGGCGCGCACGAAGGCAATCCGCCCAAACTGTGCCAAAAACGGTCTGCCCATGGCCTGGAAACGACAAAGGCCGCTGGCTGAGCGCCAACGGCCTTGATGTCGCAGAAGGGTGCGGATTGTGGCGCTACGACCGGTGTCCGCAATACCAAGTCCGCACTTTACGGACGGGGCGCAACCCATCCTTGGCGTGGCCTTAAAAAATGTTGATTCCGTTTGCGGCGCCGCATCCAAGGCGGTATTCCAATAATACGCGAGCCTTTTGCAGAATGTTTCCATAAAAAAATCTACTTAAGGGAGTGTCAACCTGTAAAAATCCCGAGAATCATGATAGATGATTACCGCTTTCGGATTTTTATGGCGGGCAATGCACCATGGCGAAAATCGGTTTGGCTCATGCGATCAAATCCCTGCGGGCCGAACTCGCCGAAGCGATCACGCAGGGGGATGGGGAAGATCTCCGCTTCAAGGTTGAAGCCATCGACCTTGAGCTTGCGGTGGCTTGCGAGGTTGGCAGCAACGGCGATCTCAGCTTCCAGGTTCTCGGCCTTGGCGGCAAGCTGGGGGGGAAAGTGGGAGGAACGACAACCCATCGGGTGAAACTGTCGCTGAAGGTCGCGGACCGCGCGGGCGCGCTGTCCGACACCTTCGTCAGCAACGACGTTGACCGTTGCCCGGAATAAGCGTGGTGGAGACGCGCCGATGGACGTGACGCTCCTGGTCGAGATCTTCGCTCAGGCCAACACGTATGATTCAAGCCTGAAAACTGGAACCGGCTATCCGGTTGGACCGGGGCGCATCCTGACAGCCCGTCATGTCCTTTGTCCGGGAACGGATTCAACGATTAAAGTCAGATGGAAGAACCACGCGGATGACGCGGCGCGAACGTGGCGGCAGGCGACCGTCGCGTGGGACGACGAGGGGATGGATGTCGCGGTCCTGATCTGCGACTTTCCTGATGGGTTTCAGAAGACATACGCCCCTGTTTCAAACATCCCCCACAAAGTCGATGCGAGATGGCACAGCGCAGGCTTTGCAAAATGCGTGTCTGAGAAAAAAGACGATAAAATATATACAAAGTCTGTTGGCCTCAAGGGTGGGTGCTATCCCCTGAATGAAACGACTGGAAATTTTGATGTTGGTGTTGATGATGCGACGACTCTGCCGGATGGATGGAAAGGAATTTCCGGATGTCCGGTTTTTGTTCAAGGGAGTATTATCGGCGTTGTCGTGCAATGCCCGATAAATTTTGACCAAAGCCGACTTCTGGCAGTTTCCGCCCGGAAGTTTTTTGATGCTCCGGGGTTTCGAGGCGCGATTTTATGGCCTGAGGACGATGCCCGCCGCGCTGCCGTCCACAAGGAAAATGCCGAAGCGCTCAGCCTTCATCCAAAGATTCATCAGGCCATTCTCGCCGTCGAGAGGATTGACGCCACCGCCACGGAACTGGCGGGCCGGTTTTTTGATAAAAGTTTGGTCGATTTCCTGGATCTGCTCCAGCTTGTTTGCGTCAATCTGAGAAACGCGCGGAAGTGGAATTCGACCGTCGATCCCAAGGCAATGTGCGGAATCGTGTTCCGAACCATCCCGCTGCTCATAGAGCCATCGGTCGTCAGCCTCCTGACGCAACAATTTGGTCGGATGATCGACGGCGATCCGACGGCGATCGCAACACGGACAAGCGCTGAAATCGCCATAGCCAGCTTCGAAGAACGGGATCCCAAATTCATTTTGTTGGGCGAGGAAGCAATCGGGGGAAATTCCATTCCCACGCCTCCGCCAGCCGGGTTTGAAGACATTGGCGGAGAATTCATCGCTGCGTTCGAGAAAGATCTGATCGCAATGCTGAAAATTTCCAACACAACGGGGCGGGATGAGGAAACAATAAGAAAATCCATCAATGCGGTGTTGGCCAGAAGAGCGAGACTAAAGAGTTCCCATTATTACTGCATCAGATCAAATGAAATTGGCGACGATGAATTCGCTCGAAATTTGATGAAAGTGATTTCCAATCGATATGACCACCTTCGTCTGATTCGATTGAGCGCCGATCCCGATCATTTTGCAGTACAAACAGCGATTTCCGATGGCATCCTTTATTTTATGTCCATCGAAGCCGGGGGGACGCCATGAAATTCCTGACCATCGCGCCAAAACACGCCGTTTCCCTGACCACGCCGCCCGGCCTGCCCGAACAGGTGCATGTGTTCGACCAGCCCAGCATCGACGCGATCAACGCCGCGATGGCGGCCCGGCGGCCTTTGCTGGTGCGGGGGGAGCCGGGGATCGGCAAGAGCCAGCTCGCCCGCGCCGCCGCCAAGGAATTGGGCCGCGTCTATGTCCAGCATGTGGTCGACGCCCGAAGCGAAGCGCGCGATCTGCTGTGGCGGCTCGACGCCGTCGAACGTCTGGCCGAAGCCCAACTGGCCGGCGCCCTGCGGGAAGACGTCCAGACGGTTCGCAATCGTCTGGCGATCGCCAACCATCTTCGTCCCGGCCCCTTGTGGTGGGCGTTCAACTGGGACGACGCGATGGCAAGGGCGGCGGGCAGTGGAACGCCGCCGCCGCATCGCCAGAACGGCGACGATCCGGCGAACGGCTGCGTGGTGCTGATCGACGAGATCGACAAGGCGGAGCCGGAATTTCCCAACGGCCTGCTCGAAGCCTTGGGGTCCAGCGTCTTCGCCCCGCCCGGGCTTGACGCGCCGGTGACGGTGTCCGGCGTGGCGCCCCTGGTCATCATCACCAGCAACGAGGAACGCGCGCTTCCCGACGCCTTCCTGCGCCGCTGCCTGGTGCTGTGCCTTGAGTTGCCGACGGAGACGGCGGCCTTGATCGCCCATCTGGTCGAACGGGGCCGGGCGCATTTCCCGGCGGCGGCGGACGGCCTGCTGCTCAAGGCCGCCGAGCAGTTGGCCGCCGATCGCGCGCGCGCCGTCGCCAACCATTGGTCGCCGTTGCCGGGGCAGGCGGAATATCTCGATCTGATCCGCGCCGTGCTGGAACTGGCGCGGGACGACCCGGAGCGGCAGGAGGCGGTCATGGACCGCATCGCCGGTTATGTCCTGAAAAAGCATGTGGGAGCCGTCTGACCGATGTCCGCCGCCTGTGGACGCGCCGATCTGGTCCGGGCCTTGGCCGTCGGCGGCCCGGCGGGGTTGGAGGCCGCCGCCCGGTTGCTGGGCTACCAGCCGACGCCCGCGCCAAACGATCGCCAGGACATGCGGCTGGACCAGCGCCCCCCTGCCGAGCCGCCGCCCCCCCTTGATCCGGCGCCGCCCGCGCCGTCCGCGCCGTCGGAGGAGCCGGAGGATTCCTTCTGGCAACCGATCGCGCGATGG
Source organism: Azospirillum cavernae (assembly GCF_003590795.1). Lineage (GTDB taxonomy): Bacteria > Pseudomonadota > Alphaproteobacteria > Azospirillales > Azospirillaceae > Azospirillum > Azospirillum cavernae. Next base: position 1,877,582 of record NZ_QYUL01000001.1, on the reverse strand, counting down.
TTTCTGGACGAGACGGCGGGCGAGGAGCCGAGCGAGGACGCAGCCACGCCCGCCACGCCCGCCATGCCCGCCGGGGCGTCGGCGCGGCGCGCGCCGGTGGCGTGGAGCGGCCGCCCGACCGCGCCGCCGTCCTGGCCGTCGCTGGAGCCGTGGCGCCGTCTGCTGCCCCGCCTGCGCGGCCATGTCGCGGAATGGGGCGATGGCGGGGATCTGGACATCGACGCGGCGATCCTCGCCATCGCGAAAGCGCAGGAGCTGAAGCGGCCGCCACGGCGGAAACGGCGCCGCTGGGGACCGGCCATTCAGGTGATCGACGACCGCAGCCGCCGGTTGACGCCCTTTTGGCGCGATCAGGATCAGGTTTGCGCCTGGCTCGCCACCCTGTATCCACGGGACCGTTTCGACCAGGCGCGCTGGTTTGACGGCGCCCGCGCCCCGATCCGTCAGGCCGGTCTGGACATCGACGCCGACTATCGTCCGCCGCCGCCCGGCGCGGCGGTCCTGGTGCTGGGCGATCTCGGCGCCCTGGCGCCGGACCAGCGCTGCGTCCGCCTTTGGCTGGAATTCGGTCGTCGCCTGCGCGCGGCGGGCTGCGTGCCGGTCGCCTTGACGCCCTGCCCGTCGGCACGATGGCCGAAACCGCTGCGGCGTGTCTGGCGCATGGTGGAATGGGAACGGCGGACGGCGAGGGCGGCGGACGGCGCGCGCGACATCCCGGCGGAACGGGCGATGACGGAACGGCTGCTGCGCCTGCTGTCGCCGGCCATCCGGGTGGAACCCGGCCTTTTGCGCAGCGTCCGCCGCGCCCTTCTTCCCGACGCCGACGCGGGCGTGGAAGCCGATTTTTGGCAGGACAAGGCGCTGGCCAGCCACTCCAGCGTCGCCGCCACCCTCGACCCGGACGCCGCTGCCCCTCTGCGTCAGGCGTTCGAGGCGGAAGACGCGGGGGTTCGCCGTCTGGTGTTGGACCTCCTGCGGGGCTGGCGGTTCGGGCTGTCGGCCGATGTCTGGTTCGAGGAGGTGGTCAGCCTCGGGGCGGACAGCCGCGCCCTGCTGCCCGAAACCGAACTGACGGAGGCGGCGGACCGTTTCGATCAGCTCAGCCGCTGGGCGCCGACCATCGCCGATCCGCTGATGCGGGCGGAGATGGTCCACGGCCTGCGCCGCCTGTTCGACCGGCGGCCGTCCGCCATCGAGGCGGACGGCCGGGTCGGGGCCGCCATGGGGCGGCTGCGCCGGATGACCGAACCGGAAGCCGGGCAGCCGCGCCCCGTCCAACTCCGCCAGATCGGCGCCGACCTGCTGGCGGTCGCCGGGGAGGAGGCTGGCCCCACCGGCAGCCTGCTGGCCCAGGTCTGGACCGCCGACGGCCGGATTGCCGTCAGCCAAGAGCTGGCCGCCGCCCGCGACGCCTTCTGGAAGAGCGGGAAACCGCCGTCTTGGGCGCGTGAGTGGGGGTGGGATGAGTTCGGGGCGTGGGCGACCTTCACGGTGGGAACCGTGACCCAGCGTCTGCGCTGGATCCCGCCGGGCCGGTTCCTGATGGGTTCTCCAGGGAATGAAGAGGGGCGTGATGGCGATGAAGTCCCGCGGCATATGGTGACGCTCAGCCGGGGCTATTGGTTGTTCGACACCGCCTGCACGCAAGCGCTGTGGCAAACGGTGATGGGCGGGAACCCAAGCCATTTCAAGGGCGATGATATGCGTCCGGTGGAGAGTGTCAGTTGGAACGACGTTCAGGGTTTCCTGATGCGGCTCAACGCGCGGGTTCCAGGGCTTGATCTGTGTCTGCCGACGGAGGCGCAATGGGAACACGCCTGCCGGGCGGGAACGACGACGCCCTTCAGCTTCGGCGCCACCATCACGCCGGACCAGGTGAATTATGACGGAAACCATCCGTATGCCGACGGCCCCAAGGGGCGTTACCGGAAAAGCACAATTCCAGTCGGGAGCCTGCCGCCGAACGCGTGGGGTTTGTACGAGATGCACGGCAATGTGCTCGAATGGTGCGCTGATGGGCGCCGGACCTACAGGGCAGAGGCGGCAACCGACCCGCGCGGCCCGGAGAGCGCCGGTGCCAAGCGCGTCCTTCGCGGCGGGGCCTGGGGCGACGGCGCGCAGATCGCCCGCGCCGCGTGCCGCATTTGGCTCCACCCGGTTGACCGCGACTACACCTTTGGCTTTCGGTGCGCTCGAGTTCAGGCGGGGAATCAAGCCAGTCCGGAGGACGCAGCGGAGCCGACGGCCCCGGCGTTGCCCCGGCTGGCGGAGCGCCGGGGAAAGCCGGGGACGGCGGGCGGAGCGGTCCTGCGCGTGGAGTCTGGGATCGACGACGCCCGCTGTCCGCTGCCCCAGGCTCCGGCCTTCCACATCCGCACGGATCGGGAGGAACTGCGCGTCGAACGGATCACCCGGCCCGCATGGGCCGACGCGCTGGGCATCGACCGTTTTGGCCTGTGGACGGAGATCGTGGTGAAGCCGAAGGGCGGCGGGGAGTCCGTGACCCAGCGCCTGCGCTGGATCCCGCCGGGGCGATTTCTGATGGGGTCGCCCGACGATGAGCCGGAGCGTGGAGGCAATGAAGGTCGGCAGCATGAGGTGACGCTCAGCCGGGGCTATTGGCTGTTTGACACGGCCTGCACGCAAGCGCTGTGGCAAGCGGTGATGGGCGGGAACCCAAGCCATCTCAAGGGCGATGATATGCGTCCGGTGGAGAGAGTCAGTTGGAACGACGTTCAGGGTTTCCTGATGTGGCTCAACGCGCGGGTTCCAGGGCTTGATCTGTGTCTGCCGACGGAGGCGCAATGGGAGCACGCCTGCCGGGCGGGAACGACGACGCCCTTCAGCTTCGGCGCCACCATCACGCCGGAGCAGGTCAATTATAACGGCAATGTTCCGTATGCCAACGGCGCCAAGGGGCTTCACCGGGAAGAAGCGGTTCCGGTGGGGAGCCTGCCGCCGAACGCGTGGGGGTTGTACGAGATGCACGGCAATGTGTGGGAATGGTGCGCCGATGGGCAACGGACATACACGGCGAAGGCGGAATCCGATCCGCGCGGCCCGGAGAGCGACTTCGGCAGACGCATCATTCGCGGCGGGTCCTGGGCCGGCTACGGGAGGAGCGCCCGCGCCGCGTCCCGCAATCAGAGCGTCTTGCATGGTCGTTACAAAGACCTGGGCTTTCGCTGCGCCCGCGTTCAGGCGTGACCGGCCAGCCAGGGGGAGGCGTTGGCGGGTCTGCCCCTTGGCCGCCCCCAGCGGAGCGGCCGGGCGCCATCGGGTAAGAGCGCCGACGCGGGAGGGGGACAGGACCATCAAGGCCGCCCGCAAGGGTCACGAGACTCGATCTTCCGGGGACGCTCAGCTGCATGGCGTCCTTTGCCCGAGACATGAGGGCGTAAAACGCAACATGGGTTCGTCAGGACAGTGCCAAAAACGGTCGTTTTTGGCACTGCTGGGGATGGATGGGGAGCCAGGATGCCCGGCTGCGCTCTCGATGGTGACAAATGAAGTGACAAAATGGGTGTGCCATGTGATGGTGCCGAGGTTGAGTTTTGGCACTCTGGGGCATCCATGCTGCTAGGCTACGCGCGCGTATCCACACAAGATCAACACCTTGAACCGCAGCTTGACGCCTTGAAAGCCGATGGGGTGGATGGGGAACGGATCTATACGGACAAGGCAACGGGCGCAAATTCAGACCGGCCGGGTTTGATTGCTGTGTTGAAGGCCCTGCGCGACGGTGACACGCTGGTTGTGGTCAAGCTGGATCGTTTGGCCCGGTCGATGAAACACCTGATCGAATTGGGGGAGGCAATCCAAGGAAAGGGGGCCGCACTGCGCGTGCTGGACGCCGGCATTGACACGGGAACGCCAGTCGGCCGGCTTACATTCCACATTATTGGCACCTTGGCCGAATTTGAGCTTGCGCTTATCCGCGAGCGTACACAAGCCGGACTACGGGCAGCTCGGGAGCGGGGTAGGCGCGGCGGCCGCAAGAAAAAACTGGAGGGTAAGACCCTTGACCTTGCGCGGACACTTTGGAACAGCCCTGAATTTGCAGCCGAAGACATTGCCAAGCAGATGAAAGTGTCGAGGCGAACGCTGTTCCGTGAATTAGGAGTACGGACTGTTTCAGAAAAAGAGCAAATTTAAAGTCAACGCAAATTGATTATAATAAGGATATAAATATTATGGCGAAGGGCATCATTAGCGTTCAGGGTTTTGTCAGGAAAGTATTTGATATGAGTCGTGATGACAAAGATGTCTATTATTATAGAGGGCACTCAAACAGAAAAAAATATAAACTTGAACCAGCAATTTTCCGAACCCCAGAGGAAAAAGCAGCAGAACCAATCATGTTTCGCGAAATGCTTGTTGCAAGTGCGGCAGATTTTCGTGATGACTTTTCTACGTTTGAGAAATTAGTTAGAATGCAGCATTATTCTTTGCCGACAAGGCTTTTAGACATTTCCTCAAATCCTCTTATAGCATTATATTTTGCTTGCAAATCTAACAGCAATGTTGAAGGAGAAGTAATAAGGTTTACCGTGAAAAGAGATGCTATCAAATTTTTTGATAGCGATACGGCCAGTTGCATTGCAAGCCTCGCTCAGCTTTCAGAGTCTGATAAACAAGATATCGACTTCGAATTAGATCATTTTGATACGCACTCAGAAAGGATGAACTATTTTAATAGTCAGACATCAATAAAGAAATTACTGCATTTTATTAAGGAAGAAAAGCCTTATTTTAAAGATGCAATTGTTGCTGAAGATTTAAAGCGTATAGTTTGCATTAGAGGAAAATTGAATAATACCCGCATTGTATCACAGTCGGGAGCATTCTTTCTTTTTGGTATGAACGCTGAATTGCCCGAAGGTGGCAATGCCGACATAAAAGTCGAACGAATGACGATCAATGGAATGGAAAAGGGTAAAATGTTGAGAGAGCTAGATGCTCTTGCTATTAATGAAAGTACAATTTTTCCTTATATCGAAAACTCAGCAAAATACATTGCAGCGAAATATAGGCCGATAAGATGAATGCTTCCTTCATTCAAATAAATTGCAGTTTCGCCGTTCTCGTTGATCGCGTGGCTGGCGGTAAACCGGCCCCACCTTCTTCAGCGTGTGATCGACGTTGCCGATGGCGGCACTCTGTATCGGATCGCGGTGTCACCATCGAAGTGTCGTGAAAAGGAGGCGCCATCACCATGAGCATGATGGTCATGGTGATGACTGGGCACCGTCGGCGCCACCCTGGTCGATCAGCTTTACCAGTTGCTGCGGCCATCCAGATCGGGCTGGCCGGCGTCGGTCAGGCTGGACAGGCTCCCGGCTGATCGCTTCCCCTCTCGAACATTAGGGCGCGGCGGTGCGGATCCTGAACGAGGACTGCTCTTAAGCTGTATTGGAAGCCAATGACACTAAGTTATGGACATACCCTATCATAAGGTTCAATCACCAGAACGGCGTGTGATTTAGATTCCCAGGTGGGTTGTCAGACGGTAGTCTCCATCCCGGGGGGACGCGATGCACCTACATTCATATCGACTGCGGAATTTCCGCCGACTTCGGGACGTGCATGTTGAGCTTGCAGCCAACATCTCCATTTTCGTTGGAGCGAACAACAGCGGAAAAACATCTGCCACGCAGGCGATGCAGATGTTTCTCTCCGGTGGCAAAGATGCCTTCTCTCTGTATGATTTCAGCTCGCATGTCTGTCTGGCCGGCTGCTATGGACTTTTGGCGAACGAGAGGTCGAGATCACAGAGGCCGAGTTTCCTACTGTCTCGCTCGACCTTTGGTTCGAGGTTGAAGCGGAAGATCTTTATCTCGTTATCCCCATCCTGCCTTCGACCGCTTGGGCCGGAACGCTCGTTGGCGTCCGCGTAGAACTCGCGCCGAAGAGCATCGCCGAATTGATCCAGCGTTACCACGCTGCTCGTGATGATGGCCGGGCGAAGGCGGCGGCGCTTGCCGATGGCGCAGGCGATTATGTGCCTTGGCCGAAATCGCTGTCAGCTTACCTGCTTAAGGAGTTGAGACGCGAGTACGAGCTGCGCTACTTCGTCCTCGATCACAGGCGGTTTGATCCGAAATTTCAGGAGCTGACAGGATATCAACCGCTGCCGCTGGGCGACGAACCGGGCGGCGCTGCCGTGCTGAAATCGCTCATCAAGGTCGATTTCCTGAATGCGCAACGGCATCTCGCGGACCCATCAACAGTGTCTGGCGGCGGTCGTTCGGAGGATTTGTCGAAGCGTCTAAGCCGCTTCTACCAGCGCCATCTCGATCAGCGTCAGGACGACCATCAGGCGCTAAAGGCGCTGTTCGAGTCTGAGGTAGGCCTCGACAAGCATCTCGCGGAAGTTTTCAAGGACACATTGGAACGATTGAAGCACTTGGGTTACCCTGGCCTCAATAACCCACGGCTCGAAATCAAATCGGCCCTGAACCCCGCATCCATCATGACGCAGGACGCGCGCGTCCACTACATCGTGGGCGAAGGCGCGCAGACGATCATGCTGCCCGACACCTACAACGGGCTCGGCTTCAAAAACCTAATTTATATGGTGGTCGAAGTGCTCGACCTTCAGGAGCGCTGGAAGGCCGAAGAAGAGAAGCGCGCTCCCCTCCATCTCATTTTTATCGAAGAACCGGAGGCGCACCTTCACGCGCAGCTTCAACAGGTGTTCATTCGCAACATTCTCGGCTTGCTGGTCATACCGGGTGAGGCTGGGGGATCATTCGCCAGCCAAGCGGTCATTACGACGCACTCACCGCATATCCTGTACGAGGGCGGCTTTCAGCCGATCCGCTACTTTCGGCGCGATTTGGTTGGAAACGATCAGATTACCAAAGTACTCAACCTCTCCGCGTTCTACGCGCAGGAAACTGAACATCGCGATTTTCTGAAACGGTATCTGAAGCTCACCCACTGCGATTTGTTTTTCTCGGACGCCGCCGTGCTCGTGGAAGGCAACGTCGAGCGATTGCTACTCCCGATCATGATATCGAAAGCGGCGATATCGCTGCGATCTTCTTGCATCTGCATTCTGGAGGTTGGTGGCGCCTTCGGTCATAAATTCAAATCGCTGATTGAATTCCTCGGGATCGTCACGCTTATTATCACCGATGTGGACAGCGTTACCCTGTTGCCTGCCGACCATGACGGCGATGACGACGACGATGACGAGCTTGAGGTCGAAGTCGAGGCCCCAGAAGCGGAAGCCGTTGATGGCTTCGAGGCGTTGTTGGGCGGTGATGCTCCGCCCGCACCGGCTGGCGAAGCCGCCGATCCTGTGCCCACCCGTCGCTTCGGTAAGAAATGCCTGCCGGTGGCCGGGGCGGTCACTTCCAACCAGACCCTCCTGAAATGGCTTCCGGCGAAGCAATCGATCGATGATCTTTTCGCTGCGACGGAGCAGGAGAAGGAAACCCCAGTGGATGGCACGACCCGCGTCCGTGTCGCCTATCAGACGCCTGTGCCAGTCGTGTGGAATGGTCATAACGCTGAACTGGCCGGGCGGACTTTGGAAGAAGCCTTCGGGCTCGAGAATACTGAATGGTGCCAGAGCGCAGAACAGAGGAAATTGGGTCTGCGCTTACGCGGTGCACTGGTTGATCCTGCGGCACTAGCGGCGGGGCTTCACAAGCGGGTCAGTGGAGACAAGTTCGACAAGACCAAGTTCGCCCTTGGGGTGCTTACGGCACGACCGGAAGAGTGGCAGGTTCCGGCCTATATTCGCGACGGTCTCATTTGGCTCAAGGCGCAGGTCGATCTCGAAGTAGAGGCCGAAATGGAAGGGGCCGGGGTCGATGGGTAGACGCGCGCAACAGCCTGATACGCAAGCCGACGTAGATCTTCGGCACTGCCTGGAAGTGCAGCCGCCGACCAGCTTCAGCATGGTTGCCGGGGCGGGTTCAGGAAAAACAACGTCGCTGATAAAAGGGCTCGCCGCGATCCTTGCCATCCACGGTGAGCGTTTGCGGCTGCGGAGGCAGCGTGTAGCTTGCATCACCTATACCGAGATCGCCGCCGGGGAGATCTGGACGGACGTGGGGAATAACCCCCTCGTTCACGTCTCCACGATTCATAGTTTCCTTTGGTCGATTGCGCGTGGGTTCCAGCAAGACATCGCCGCTTGGGTCGCAAACAGGATCGATGAGCGGATCGGAGAATTGCGGCACGCCGCCACCAATTTTGGCCCTCGCGTTCAACAGAAAACGCGAGACAAGAACGCCCGAGATATCGTGCGCTACGAGCAGCAATGCGAGGCTATTACTCGGGTTCGTACTTTCACTTATGGAACCGGAAGTGATTACGCCAAGGGCATCCTCGGCCACGACGACATCATCAAGATGGCTTCGCAGTTGATGATCCATCGTCCGCTTTTCCGAACTCTCGTCGCGCAGCAATTTCCGTTCGTTTTCGTGGACGAAAGCCAGGATACCTTTCCCGTCATCGTCGAAGCGTTGATGGCGGTCCAGCAGCAGGAGCAGGCCCGCTTTTGCCTCGGGTTCTTCGGCGACCCGATGCAGCGCATTTACCCCACCGGCATTGGCACGATTCCCAAACCCAACGGTTGGAGGGCGATCCCCAAACCGGAAAACTTTCGTTCGCCTACCGCCGTATTGAGCCTCGCAAACGCCATCCGGCGTGACGGCGACAATCTGGTTCAGGTCGGTGGCCGGAAGAAGAAAGAGGGCGAGGAGGCAGTGCCGGTCGTAGGTACTGCGCGACTGTTCGTCCTGCCGACCGACGCCCATCGCGACGAACGCGTGGCACAAGTTCGCGCTTGGGTTGCCAAAGCAAACGATGACGAAATGTGGCAGCCCGCCGCCAAGAACGATCCGGTGAAAATGCTGGTGATCGTGCACCGCATGGCGGCGAAGCGATTGGGTTTTGGAGACCTCTACGGCGCGCTCAACGACAAGGCGCCGGATGCCTTCAAAAATGGATTTCTCGACGCGACGGCTTGGCCTCTGCGGTCGTTGGTTTCGTTTCTCCTGCCACTTGCGGAGGCCGTCCGCGACGGACGGGACTTCGATGCGATGCGACTGCTTCGCCTCCATTCACCGTTGCTCGTGAAGGCTAACCTGCAAGGGGTGAACGTCGCCGAGCGCCTAAATCAACTTCAGGCTGTGAGCAATCAGATCAGCGAGTTGATGGGACCGGAATCTCAGGCGACCATCCGTGACGTGCTGATGCTTGCCAAAAAGAGCCTCTTGGTGGCGTTTGACCCCCGGCTGTCCGCTTACCTTGAAGATATCGCGGAGAACGAGCCCGAGACCGAAGAGAACGAAAACGGCGAAGCGGAGGAGGAGGAAGATCCTTCAAACGAGATCAATTCGATGTCCGCGTTCTTCGCGTGCCCGGCCAATCAGCTCCGGCCTTATCAGGCCTACGTCAATGAGGGGTCGCCTTTCTCTACCCAGCAAGGCGTGAAGGGGGCTGAGTTTGATCGCGTGCTTGTTGTGCTCGACGACGACGAAGGTACGCATGTTCAATTCTCCTACGAAAAATACTTTGGGCTGAAACAGCCTTCCGCGAAGGACAAGAAGACGTTAGAAGCAGGCGGTGAAACCGGCATCGAGCGAACAAGACGGCTCTTCTACGTTTGCTGCACACGCGCTCGGCAAGACCTGTTAGTCGTTCTTTTCGTAGCCGATCCCGCAGCGGCGATAGCGCATATTCGTGGGCTCGGGCTCTTCCCGGAAGCGAATATCCTCTCGCAAGATGCGCTCTCTTAGCTGCCGTCGCGGCTCGATCAGCCGCTTCCTAATCCCACCGTCCGAAAGGAGCCTGTCCGTTGTCGGTCCCATCCTCAACGTTCCAACCAAGCGGGCGAAATGCCCAAAACCGGATGCTCCGAACTTCGCCTAAGGGTTAAAAGCTGCCGCTTGAGGATGTCGCGAAAAGGAGCGCTGATATGCGCACTCCATCGACCGGCCCCTTTCTTTTGGACCGCATCTGCCCGGTCGGCGGTGGGGTGATCTCAGCCCCGGCTTTCTCAGGCGAGCAAGGCGGGTCCGCGCACGGTCGGGAGAAAGGTTGCGCCATATAACAGTTACTGTTATAGTTACCGTCATGAGCGATACCCGCGCACCTCGCATCCGTCCCGCATCCTGGCTGGTCCGCAACCAACTCGCCGCTCTGTCGCGGACGGATTTGCAGGCTGTCGTGGTCGCGGTTGCGCTTCACGGGGACCGGCCTGACATCTCCACCGGCGAGGCCGAGTTCAGCGATCTGTCCGATCTCGGCTTCCCCTGCACCAAGGTGGTGGTGCGCAGAGGCGTCCGGGCCATCGGTATCACTGCGGCGTTCGTCGTCGAGTTCAACGATGGCGTCACCGTCGTGCTGTTCATCAAGGAAGGCCGCAATCTCTCGCTGCGCGACCGCAACGACATCCGGGCGGCGTACGAAGAGGAACTGAGGAGGCGTGTCGATGTCGAAGGTTGACGTGCAAGGGTTCTTCGAGGAGGTCGGTTTGGCCGACGCCGAGGAACTGGCGGTCAAGACCCAGGCCGTGCTGGTGGTGAGCAAGGGGCTGCACGACCAGGGCCTGTCGCAGGCCGAATTCGGTCGACGGATCGGGTGGAAGCAGCCGGTGGTGTCCTCCCTCGTGCGGGGCGAACTGGACCTGTTCAGCTGGAACCGCATCAATCAGGCTTTGAAGCCTTTCGGGAAGCAAGTCAGGATCCACTATGAACTGGCGGATTGCGATGCGACCGAAGCGTGATCCGGACCGAGAGACGCCGGGGATGCCGATCGCCATGAACGGCGCAGCCTGAATGGCGCCCCCGTTTCCCAACAGGGGCCGACCGCCCAAGCCGAATTTTACCAAGCCACGGTCGTACAGCGAATCAAACCCAGCCGCAGCCCGGCCGCCACCCCAGGCCAATGGATCCGCATTGCAGAAGCAGGGCCAATGGCTCACACGGGCGGCCGACGCCGAACGCGTAGGTGATGGAGTGGAGGCCGAGCGGTGTCGGCAGTATGCCGAGCACTGGTTCCGCGTCTCGCGGGGACAGGATTGAGGGTCGGCGATGGGCGAGATGACCTTGACGACAAAGGAGCGGGCGCTAATCCGCCACGAGTTTATGGCGCGCTTCTCGGCTCCACCACGCTTGGCCGATGGGATCCTGGTAAAGCGCTGGGCCACGGGGCCGGAGAAGGGCAAGCCGAAGCCAGGCGCGACCATCCAGGGAATGATTGACCGCGGCCTGATGGAGTTGCCCGACAACGGTGGCCATTGGCTGAGGGCGCGCTTTACCAGCGCCGGGCTTGCCGCTCTGCGTCTTATGGCCGAGGATCGGCGGGCTCTTTCACCGGCGGAGTATCGACATATCCTCGACGAACTCGGAATCCAGGCGCCAACCGATAAGATTGGCGGCTCATCGGTTGCCGTGTGACCGAACGGGAATCCAGAAAAGGAGACCTATGAAGGAAAAAATATCCGAAGATAATGTCCGTGCCGCCCTCGATGCACCAACCTCGGTCGTTCCCCTTTCTGTCCCAAGTGCTTATGCTGTCGGATGAGTTCCGCCGATCAGCAGACGGCCAAGCGCAGGGGAATCAAGCGATGATGCTCAAGTCCATGGTCGTCGCGATGGCGCTTGCCGTGTCCGCCGTTTCCGCGCAGGCGGCGGACACGGCTTGCCCACAACATTTCCTCGACGGAGCGCCGCCAAAGTTCGTCAACGAGAAATTGGCGGCGAAGACCCGTGAGCTGTGCAACGCCGGTTACGCCGTCCTTCACTCCGGCGTCACCCGCACCGGGCTGTGGTCGGCCGAGCACCTGACGCGAGAGCGCCTGGACCAGCAGCGCGGCCTTGAGCGAAAGAACACCTTCCATGCCGAGCCACGGCTGTCTGCGGATGAGCGGGCCGAGTTGGCGGACTATGCCCGCTCCGGTTATGACCGTGGTCACATGGCGCCCAGCGGCGACATGGCGGACCCGGTGTCCCAGAACGAGAGCTTCAGCCTCGCGAACATGGTGCCGCAAAACTCCAACAACAACCGGAACCTCTGGGAAGGGATCGAGTCAGCGGTGCGCGACCTGACGCGCAAGGAGGGCGAGGTCTACGTCGTCACCGGATCCATTTTCCAGGGGCAGAACCTCCAGCGGGTTGGCGGTCGGGTGCTGGTGCCCACGCATCTGTTCAAGGCGATTTACGACGCTCGGCAGCGGAAGGCCGCCGCCTTCCTGGTAACCAACGCCGAAGGCAACGCGTATCAGCGCATCGCCATCGCCGACCTTGTGGCCGTGTCTGGGATCGACCCGTTTCCCAATCTGTCGGCTTCCGTGAAGACGACGGCGATGGAGCTTCCCCAACCACGGCCCCACGGAAAGGGCAGCAAGAAGGCGGCCGAGACCGAACCCTTCCAAGAAAAGTCTGTTCTTGATTTCCTGAAGCAGTTCCTTCGCTGAGAGGCCCACGACATGGCAACGATCGACCCCTACCGCAACGATGCCGATGTCCTTGAGATCGGTGAGCTGAAGATCGAGAACGGCGCCGACACGGTGGCGGTCTACGGGTCTGTGAACCTGACGCGCGACCGGCACGGCCTTGCCCAGGCCAAGGCGCTCAAGGCGGTGCTGGACAAGGTCGTGACGGCGCTGGAAGCGGCGAAGGATCTTCCCGACCACATCGCGCCTCCCAAGCCGCCGGATCAGGTTGAAAACCCCTTCCGCTAACCGGCCAGAAAACGCAAGGATAACCACCCGGAAATGACTGTTCGACGGGCGCTCTGGCTGCGGGCTTGCGCTATCTTCTGCATAACAAAACGCTTCCCGGTCGTCCGGACATCGTTTTCCCGTCCAAACGGATCGCCGTCCTCGTCCACGGCTGCGTCTGGCACGGCGACCAAGGCTGTCCGAGGCATCGCCTCCCCAAAAGTCTGGGTTGAATGGTGAACGGCGAAGATCAACCGTATCAAAGAGCGTGACGTTGAAGTGCGTTCCGCTATGACCGCCTCTGGGTGGACGGCCGTGGTGATCTGGGAGTGCAATGTCGGGAGTAAAGCCAGACAGGTTGATTTGGTGGCCGCGATCAAGGCAATTTTCCCGGGGCGGCGACGCGAGGGATGACGCCATTGACTTCGCCGATTCCGCTGAGAGGAATGGAAAGTATCAGCATGACTGCGAAACCAGCCCCCGCCTTGGAATTGGATCCAACGAACGCCTCGTCCTGGTTGGAAGGCGAACATGAGATCCGTCGGATCGACCTCGGAAAATCCATTCGGAATATTAAGTTGTACAGCACTGTATGGGTGATTCTGGAGGAAATTTGTCGGCAGGAGAGCCTGAGCCTGGATGAGATGTTCGAAGCGCTCGCGGATCGCTGCCGGTCCACCCGCGCCAAGGCCCTGGGTAGAGCCGCCGAGGTGTTCATCGTCTCCTACAACCGGCTGGCCGTCGCGCCTCCCGAACGTGTCGAGAACATTCAAGACGAGGCGAAGGCGGAGCCGACGTCCATCACCCCAGCGCCTCCAAACATGAACTGACCGAGCGGGATCAGCGCCGGAGCCGATTGAAGCGCTCCTTGAGAATGACGCTCGTATGAACCCTGAGCACACCCTTGATGATTTCGATCTGGTTTCGGACATCGTTCAATTCCTCAAGACTTCCTGTCTCCACGGTCAAGATCATGTCGATCTCTCCACCAATGGACTGGCTGAGTTTAACCTGCGGAATCTTCTCGACATCCTTCGCGACCTTTTCGCAGATGGGTCCTGTCAGGTAGAGAAACATATAAGCTGATACAATTGGTTTCAGCATCGCGCCGCCACGGCGGATCGTGAACCCGGCAATCACCCCGGTACTGATCAGACGTTGCATTCGGGCGTAGACCGCGCTGCGGGAAAGCTGGGCCTTGCGGGCCAATTCCTGGACGGATTGCCGACCGTCCGCCTCCAGATGGCACAGAATCAGCTCATCCATTGCATCCACGTCTAAAGGATGTTTAACCACCAATTTGCACCCCTTTGTATGCGTCATCCCGACGAAATGACGTTACCGCTGGACGCATTGATCGGTCAAACTGGACGATCAGATTTGTACTGTCCTCGTCACCACCACCAAGACGAGGATAGTCCGCGATGTCTGGTCATGCCGTCCGCCGACGCAATTCGGATCCGTACACCGATCTGAATGGTCTGGCGGCTTCGTTTTCCGCCCACCCCCTGTTCGGCCAGCCGCTGTCGTTTCACAGCGACGACAACCCGTTCCACCGGCCGCTCCGCCCGCAGGACGCCCCGACCATTGACTTGACGGCCAAGCTCGACCGGTCGCGGGTCGCCTGCAACGCGGCCCTGTTCGGGCAGCGTCTGCTCACCACGGTCTATGAGGCGGAATTGCTGTTCCTGCCGGAAACCATGGACCGGCACCGGCGCGACGCGTTCGCGAGCTTCTATGACGACGATCTGAAATGTCTCGGCGAACAGATGCGTCCGGGCCTGGAGCGCCAGTTGTTCGGCTTTCTCGACGCCGAAATCGACATCACCGGCAACTGGAGCCTGGGGACGTTCCGCGCATACGCGGAACACGCCTTGGCCCAGGCCAACATCGGTGAGAGCGCGGTCGTACGCGCCATTCTCAACGCGCGCAATCCGGCGGCGCTCGCTGATGAGTTCCTGGTGCAACTGGCGTCCGATTTCATCACAGAGGCGTCGGCCATGGCGCGCAACGTCCTGGGCAACTACGGACCGGCGCAATCAGGGCTGTTCACGATTCTGATCGACGAATACGGCTATGGGGTGCCGGCGTCGAAGCACTCCACGATCTTCGAAACCACATTGAAGAGCCGTGGCCTCGATCATCGGGCGCACGCCTACTGGCAATATTTCCTGCCCTCGTCGCTGGCGCTGGTGAACTACTTTCACCTCGTCTCGCGCAATCACAAGCATATCGGTCGCTATGTCGGCGCGCTGCTCTACACCGAGGCGACGCTTGCCGAGGCAAATCGTCAGCAGTCCGAAATGCTGCGTCATATCTTCGGCGACGACGTGGACACCCGCTATTTTGACGAGCACCAGCAAATCGACGTCCACCACGGACGCATGGCGATGGAACGCGTCATCGTACCGCTGGTCGAGCGGTGCGGGGAGTGGATTCTGCCGGACATCGTGCGTGGCTTCGAGGAGTTCAAACTGCTGCAGACGCTCGCCGACCGGGACCTGATCGAGCAACTCACCTTCGCCGACCGGCTGTTCAAGGCGCCCATGGCCGGCGATTACTGCGC
This sequence comes from Azospirillum cavernae, assembly GCF_003590795.1. Taxonomy (GTDB): domain Bacteria; phylum Pseudomonadota; class Alphaproteobacteria; order Azospirillales; family Azospirillaceae; genus Azospirillum; species Azospirillum cavernae. Next base: position 1,862,331 of record NZ_QYUL01000001.1, on the reverse strand, counting down.
CGCGCATCCAGACGTCTGGACTGGCCCGAACATTCTGACGTTCACCGAGCCGAAGGGTGAAATCTCGGTGCCGCACATCCACGACGAGCCTGAGTTGTTCGAGATCACCGAAGGCGCCGTCGAGTTCACCGTCGGCCCACGGCATTCGATCGAACTCGTGGCGGGACAAGCCATCGTCATCCCCGGCGGTCGTCTGCACGGCACCAGGGTGCTGTCCGACACCTGCACCTACCGCATCCGCAAAGCCGCCGGCCTGGGGCTGGTGGCATGAGAGTCGTTGAATTTGATCGGACGCAGCACAACGGCGTGCTGGCGGGCGAAGTCCACTACTTCCTGCTCGCCCATGAGGGGCACAAGCCGTTGCTGTGCGGTGGCAAATGTCCGCACCGCGGTGGTCCGCTGTTCCTGGGCGCCGGCAACCATAAGACCGGGTCGGTCAAGTGTCCGTGGCACGAGACGACCTTCCCGCGAGCGACCCTCGAAAAGCAAAGCGTTCCCGCCGTGATGATCGGCGACCGTGTGACCGCCGTGTTCGACCTCCCCGACGACGCTGTTCTGGCTCCCTACCATCACGAGAGGATCATCGCCAATGAGCGCTCCTAATTCGAACGCCCTGCGACCGACCATCGGCCTTTTCGGCGCGGTGACGCTGGCAATCGGCATCGTCGTCGGCGCCGGGATGCTGGCGCTTCCCGGGCTGGTCTACCAGCAGGCTGGAGGGTGGGCGCTCTGGTCGTGGTGCCTGGACGCGGTGATCGTCGCCCCGCTCCTGGTGGTCTTCGCCAGTCTGGGCCGGCGTTTTCCGTCCGCTGGCGGCGTGTCGGGTTTCGTGGCGGAGGCCTTCCCTGGGGCGGCCATCGGCACCTCCTACCTGCTGCTGGGCACCTTTGCGCTGGGCATCCCGGCCATCGCGCTGACCGGGGCCACCTACATCGTCCAGGGTTTCGGGATCGACTCCGTCACCGCGCCGATGCTGACCGCCGCAGTGGGCGCGCTCCTTCTCGCCACAGGCCTCCTCGCCACCTGGGCTGGCGCGAAGGTCGCTGGCCGGCTCCAGGACATCGTGGTCATGGTGCTGGTCGGCTGTCTGGTTTTGGTGGCTTTGGGAGCGGCGCCGCGTTGGGAAGCGATCAACTTCGGCGCGGGCTCGCCCTCGCTGTCTGGTGTGTGGAGCGGTGCGGCTCTGGCTTTCTTCGCCTTCACGGGTTGGGAGATGTTGGCCTTCACGGCCGAGGAATTCAAGAACCCCAAGCGCGACTTTCCGATCGCCGTGATCCTCAGCTTCCTGATCGTGACCGGGCTTTACCTCGGCATTTCGGCGGCGGTGCAGGCCCTGGTGCCGCTCGACAGCCCGAGGCTCGCGGGTGCGCCATTCCTCGCGGTGGTGGAGAGTTTGGCCGGTGGCCGTGCGCCGGGTGCGGCCGTCGCGGTTCTGGTGACGGGCATCATCGTGGTGAACCTGAACGGGGCGTGTTGGGCGGCGTCGCGCCTGCTGTTCGACATCGGCCGTCGCGGGTGGGCGCCGGCATCCCTCCGTCTTGGCGCCGTAAATGGAAGTGGCACACCGCGGGCTGCGGTCGGCGGGATAACGCTGATGTTCGGGGTGGTGTTGATCGCGCAAGCCATGGGTATCGTCTCGCTGGAGACGCTGCTGATGACGGCGGGGCAGAACTTCTTCCTGCTGTATCTCGCCAGTGTCGCCGTCTATGTGGCTCTCGGGCGCGATGCCGTAAGCCGGATTTTTGGTGGTTTGGCCGTCGTCGGATGCTTGGTGTTCGCCAAGGCATATGGCTGGGGGCTTGCCTACGCGGTGATCGTGTTCAGCATCCCCTATCTCGCGAAAGGGATCATCCGCCGCGCCCAATCTATCAGCGCCGACACTCCAACCGGCACCTGACGGCGCGCTGGATCGTCACCGAGGCGGTCACAAACCGCCACGGCGCCAACCAGCGGCCTTCTCGCCAACCGAATGGGTCGAACCATGAACGAAAAGATGTCAACCGCATCCGGCGATGGCGAAGGAGCTGGACGGAAAACGCGCGGTCGGGAGAGCAAATTATCCCTCCCAGCCGGAAAGCCTCTGTCGCCGATGATGGAGGCGGCGCTTGGACAGGTGCGCCAGGATTTCGATATCACCCCAGGGCGCTGTATAAAGATCGACGGTCGGCGCACCTCGATTCGTCTCCAGGATCCGCTCTGGGATGCGCTGAAGGACATTTCCAAGCGGGAGGGACGTGGCATCGACAGCCTGTGCACCGAGGTCGCCCGAATGCGTCCGAAGGGTTTGACAGTCAGCGGCGCGGTTCGGCTGTTCATCACGCGCTATTTCCGCGAGGCCGCCGGTTCTGTAAAGACCGAATGACGTTTTGGTCCATCCGCATTCCCGACACCGCTGGCGAAACGCGGGGGCACGCCAACTATTGGGCCAGCGGGGTGCCGACGCTGCTGGCCAGAGGCGGCGGTTGGCGATGATCGTGAGAGACGGGGACAAGCCCCCCTACCAGCCGCACCAAGGCTCTTGCCAGGGGGCCACAGTTTCGCGGCGCGCGAAGCCGAAGCCGACCAACAGGTCGCCAAGGTCGCGACCGTCGTCCAGGAGGACACGGCCTGCCAGCACACCGGGCTCGTGGTCCGGAGCAATGTCGGTGATCGAGGCCGACTTGAACTGGATCAGGAAGCGGACGCCGCGCGCCATCGCGGCGGCGCGCTCACGTTCGTCGGAGCATTCTGCCCGCCCACCCGGCTTCGGTGTCTCAATCCCCCGGAGCTTCCAGCGCAGCGGCCACGCCGTGCCTCCGATGATGGCGGTGGCGGCGATTTGGCCGTTCTCCTGCACTAGGAAGGCCCGAAACGGATGCGGACCGTTACCGGCGTCCCGCATCCAGTTCGGCATGCCGTCCGCCGACGCCGGTGTAATCGCCAGGGTGGCGAGCAACCCGAGAGCGATTCCGAGGCTGATTCGTGAGGGGTTCAACATGCCGATCAGCCCGCGGTTGGCTGGGCGTGAGTCTTGCGGTAATGCTCGATCATCGCTGGGGAGACATCGTCCGCAAAGCAGAGCGGTTTCTGGCCACCCGGTCGGCTGTAGGCGCTGTTGCCGCCGCAACGCCGTCCATTTCGCATGGTGCTGAAGGGGCATGGGCAGTTGCCGGCATAGCCCCTGATGGATTCCGCGATCATGCGGGAGCGGATGTCGTCGTTAGACAGCGAGAGATCTCGGGCACCGGCCACACCCGCCACCCCGAGCCCGAGAATCGCAGCTAGAAAACTGTACCCAATCGCCCGCATCTCGGCTTCCCCTCTGCCACGCTCCCAAAATTGCGCGCAAATGGAGAGACGGTCAATATCATGCACAATCTTTTGACTCCGCCTTCATCGACCTCGTTACCGGTGGCGACGTGTCATGGCCCTGTTTGGCGAAGCGGGCGACAATGGTTGGGAAATGGAGGATCCGGCAGCGGAACGGATATCCTGTGGTGCCGGAGCTGATAGGAGAAGGATCAGCCGGAGCTCTTGGTTTGTGGGATGACCCGTTGGACTGGCGGACCGATTCGCAGAGCTCCATTGTTTAAAAATAGCGATAGCTTCTTCCAACGAGACCGTCGCAAACCTGGGGGGCCTTCACGCTGCAAGGCGGAAGGGTCGGTAGGCGTATGGCTCGGCGGCGGCGTGATCGGCGGCGAATGTCCCGTTCATTCCTGTGGTGCGTACTGGAGTTTCCCTTTGTCGGAGAACCGCCTCGAAAGGCACCATGCCGCCCAGGTAGTCTGACAAATTTTTCTCAGACTCGTGAACGCCGCCTATTTTAACAACACCTACCTGTTCAGATTCATCAAAATTGTCCCAACGGCTGAGGTGGAACCACTTTATTATGCCAATTGGCAAGTCTCTCCAACAGTCGCAGCTCATGAGAAAACTCTGTCGATAATCGAGGGGGGGTTAATCTGCGCTCTCCCATCGCTACCAAAGGGAGCGTCAGCGTGAACGTTCTGTCGAGAGGGGGCGATGGACAGCGGGATCGAATTGCGCCATCTCCGGTACGCCATCGCGGCGGCGGAACAAGGGAGCTTCCGCCGCGCGGCAGCGATCCTGGGAATCCAGGTTTCGGCCCTGAGCCGTTGCATCCGTGATTTGGAGGACAGGATCGGCGCCTCCCTGTTCAATCGGCGTTCCCATGGTGTGCAGCTCACCTTCGCGGGAAAGAGATTCATCCAGCGGGCAAGTCGGTTGATGACCGACCTCAATGAGGCGTTGCACGAAGCCGAGGTTGCGGGTGCCGGGCGGGAGGGAATCCTGCGCATTGGGGTGCTGTCGTCGCTGACCTGCGCGTTTCCGGCGATGCTGATCAATGTCCATCGGGCGATTTATGCCGATGTGGAAACCGTTTATGCCGAGGCGAGCACGGTCGACCATATTCTCGCCATCCGCCAGAATCGGCTCGACATCGCTTTTCTGGCTCACGCCGTTGAGGGCGAGGGGTGTGACAGCGCTCGCTTATGGAGCGAGCGGGTCTTCGTCGCCATGGCGGCGAACAATCCTCTTTGCCACCGGGAGAGCGTTGAATGGGGGGATCTCGACGGGCGGCGTCTGATCTTCAGCGCGACGCCTCCAGGGCCGGAGCTTCAACAGTTTGTGACGAAGCGGCTCATGGGTCTTGGCGTCCAGGCGAACGTCGCTCTGTTGGCGGTTTACCGGGACACGGTGATGCATGTGGTGGCGGGCGGCGCGGATGTGACGGTGGTGGGCGAGGCGCGGGCGACCGAGCCGTTTCGTGGGGTGGTGTACCGACCGATCCGTGGTGAAAGCCTGTTCTTTCATGCCGTGTGGCTGCCCGAGAACGACAATCCCGCCTTGCGGCGTTTCCTCAGTCTGGCCAGGGTGCTGGCGAAACCTTGCGCAGACTGCGTGGCCCGGATGGATCGCCTGGAAATCCAAGGAAATGAAATACTTGAAGCGGGTGCTGCAAGCCATGATCGGGATGCCTCGCTGAGGGAACGCTTGGGCCGGATCCTGTCGAAACGCTGCGTCGATTGCCTGTTGCGCAATGTCCCGATGGATTGAGGTTGCGGTCTACGACCCACCCGGAGAATCGAGCGGGCCAACCTTTTTGCGGCGGGCCTTGGCGAACGCCCGGTCTGTCGCCATGAAGCGCTGGATCATCGGGACGATCAGCGTCGCCGGTTCCGGCCCTGCCGCTTGTCCGCCCTCCCGGCGGATCGCCTCGGCGTAAGCGGCGAGGTCGCGGAACACCGCCGCTGGCATCGCGATGGTCAGTTTCACCGGCTTGTCGTCGGGGATGACGGTCAGCTTCAGCCTGTCCATGGGTCAGCCTCCATAGGGTTCCAAAACGAGATCGCGGGTGACGATGACGCGAACGGGGAAGCCCGGTCGGATGGTCAGGGTCGGTTGGATGTTGAGCTGGCGCCGCACGATCTGTTGGCCGGTCTGGCTGACGCTGTTGGAGGCCCCCTGGCGCAAGGCGCGGACGATGGCGTCGTCCTGGCCGGAGGATCCGGCTTCGGCGCCAACGCTCAGCAGGGTGGAGAGCAACGCGCCGTTGAGCAGCGCCCCCCAATGGTGATCGACACCGTCCTCCAGCCCGGCATAGCCCTGCGGGTCGGCGCCGGGCTGGCGCTCCAGCACGATGGATTTGCCGTTTGGCAGGATGAGGCGGGTCCACACCAGCAGAATTCGGCTTTGGCCGACGTCCACGGAGCTGTCGTATTGGCCGATCAGCCGCGCGCCTTGGGGAATCAAAAGATGTCGACCGGTTGGGCTGTCATAGACCGCTTCGGTCACCTGGGCGATGATCGGGCCGGGCAGATCGGAGCGGATGCCGGTGATCAGGGCGGCTGGAATGACGGCCCCGGCTTGCAGCGCATAGGGTGACGCCGGATCGGCGAGGCGGTCGGGCGCGACGGCGCGGCGGTCGACGCCGCCAGTGACGAAAGCCAGCTTGCGGTCCTGCATGGTCTGGGAGATGTCCGCCTCGACGGGAGGCGTGCCGTTTGTCTTGACGGTTTCCGTGTCGACGGCTCGTGGCGGGGTGGCGGCGTTTTCCCGTCTCTGGCCGGTCTGGGCGAACAGGCGGCTGACGCGGGCCGCCTCGGTCTCTTGGGCCAGGCGTTGCTCGATTGGGGAGAGGCCTTGCGTTGGAACGCTCACCAGCTTGCCCTGGTTCTGAGCGTTCAGGATCGGCTTGCCGAGATCGCCGGGCAGGGCCGGTCCCAACCTCGGCACGGTGGCGTAATCCTGCGGCAGCCCGGCCAAGCCTTCCGCCGCAGGTCGGCCCTGCGCTCCCAGCAGGTCCGGCGATGGTCCGGCGTTCTTTCGGCTTTGCAGGCCGTACCCCAGCGTGGCGGCGACCGCCAGGGCGGAGATCCCGCCCAGCACGACCAGCGCACGGCGCGACAGCCGGGTCACGCGGGGATGTTCGGCGCGCAGGCGCAGGTTTGGTTCCGCCGTCGGCGCTTGCGGCGCGGGGGGAGCCGGATCGGCGGTTGGCGTGGTCATGGCCGCCTTCCATCAATGCGGCGGATGCGGACGCGGCGCTGGCTGTTTTCGTCGCCCATGCGCAGTTCGGCGGCAGCGAACAGGCGGTCGACGATCATGTGGTGGCCCCGGACCCGGTAATTCACCAGCTCCGGGCCGCCAGCCGGACCGACCACGAACAGGGGCGGCATCTCGCCCTGGGCGACGCCGGAGGGGAACTCGATGTAGACCTTCGCTCCGTCGTCGAAGGCGCGCAGCGGCTTCCATGGCGCGTCGTCGCCATCGATCACGTAGCGGAAATTGAGCGAGGCGATGTCGACGCCCGACGCGATCGGTTGTCGGGCGTCCGCCTCCTTGTTCGGGCGGCGCAGGGCGATGAGTTGATCCTCGGGATACTGCCAGGACACCGAGGCCATGTAGGTGGCGGCGGTGGCGCGCAGCTCCAGATGGTAGGTGCGGCGGTCGGTGTTGATGACGAGGTTGGTCTGGATGTCGGGCCGTGTCGGCTTGACCAGGATGTGGAGTCTTGTCGCGGCCCCGGCGCCGCTCTCGGTGTCGCCGATGATCCAGCGCACGGTGTCGCCGGCGGCGACAGGCCCGGCCCCCGCCAACCGCTCTCCCTCCTGCAAGGCGATGTCGGTGATCCGGCCGGGGGCGGCGTAGACTTGGTAGAGGGCGCCGCTGGAATAGGGGTAGACCTGGATCGCGTTGATGAAGCCGTCGCGGACCGGCTGAACACGGGCGGCGGCGTTGGCCTGCTCGACGCGGATGGCTGGGGTTCCGGGTTCCGGTGGGGCTGCGCCGCTGGGAACCCGCTTCAGTTGGCCGGGCAAGGGCAGGTGTTCCGGGATTGGAACCAGGGTGACGGGCGGCGGCGGATCCAGGATCGCTGCCGCTGGGGTGGCGTCGTCGTAACGGATGTCCGGCGGCGGCGCCGTTCCGGCGCACGCGGCGAGCAGCAGGCCGGGCAGCAGCAGGACAGGCAAGCCGACAGCGCGGACAGGGATCATGGTCCCAACTCCTTCGACCAGTTGATGGCGGTGACAAAGACGCCGAGCGGATTCTTGCGCAGCCGGTCGGCGTCTTGCGGGGGTTGGATCAGCACCGACAGGATCGCCGACCAGCGGGTGGTGTCGGCCAAGGCCCCGTCCTGATAGCGGCGCTGCGTCCAGGCGACGCGAAAGCTGGTGGGGGAGGCGCGGATGACGCTGGAGACGTCGACGGCGATCTGCTGGCGGCCGACCTTGGCGAAGGGGTCCTCGGCGCGGGCGTATTCGTTCAAGGCGGCGGCGCCGGCGGCGTTGGTGAAATCATAGGCGCGCAGCCAGTTCTGGCGGACGATCACGGGGTCCGCCGGGATGCTGCGCACCTCGTCGATGAAACGGGCCAGATGCCAGGCGATCTGCGGATCGGTGGGGTGGTAATCGGCCTCGGCGGGAGCGACCGCCTGAGCCTCCCCCAGCGTGTCGACCTGGACCACCCAGGGAACCACGCTGCCGCGCGCGGACTGCCAGATCAGCCCACCGGCCAACCCGGCGGCAAGCGACAGGCAGCCGAAGGCCATCAGCCGCCAGTTCCGGGCCTGGACCCGGGCCGAGCCGATGCGCTCGTCCCAGGCCTGGGCGGCCTTCTGGTAGGGGGTTTCAGGTTCGGGGGTGCGACCGTAGCGCGCCGAGGCGCGATGGAAGGGCGTCATCAGCGGTCCCTTTCGGAGAGATCGACGGAATGACCACCGCCGCCGCTGTCGCCGGAGCGGATGGCGTGCGCGACGGCGGAAGCGCCATGGCTCATGGTCTGGCTGCGTCGCAGGCGTTTGGCCCAGTCCGGCGGGGATGTGGCCGTGTCGGGGGCGGACGTGGCGTTGGCGCCGTCAGCGTCGGCGACGGCGCCCATGGTCGAACCGCCGCCGGTGGTGGCGACGGCGGAACGGGCGCCCGCCTGATGCTGCTCTTTCAGGCTGTCGGCGGCGCTCTTCACCGCGTGTTTGATCGGAGCGGCGGCGGCCTGTCCAGCGGCCTTGCCAACCCCGGCCAGACCGGAGGCCACCCCGGCCACGCCCGATTGTCCGGCGGACCCGAGAGCGTAAGCGCTGGAGGCCGCGCCCACCGTTCGGGCGGCGCCTTGCGCGGCGGCGGCGGTGGCGCGACCGGCGCCAGCCAGGGCGGCTCCCCCTCCCGCGACGGTGGCGGTGGCTCCGGCGGCGACCCCGGCCACGGCGAGGCCAGCGCCGACAGCCGCCCCGGCCCCAAGCTGCGGCGCGCCGGAGACCAGGCCGGTGGCGATGCCGGGGCCGAAGATCCCCAAACCCAGCATGGCCAGGGCGGCCAGAACCACGGACAGCGCCTGTTCGATGGTCGGCTGGCTGGAGCCATAGCCCGCGGTGAATTGGCCGAACAGGCCGGTTCCGATGCCGACGATCACCGCCAGCACCATCACCTTGACGCCCGAGGCGACGATGTTGCCCAGCACTTTCTCGGCGAGGAACGCCGTCTTGCCGAACAGGGCGAAGGGGATCAGCACGAAGCCGGCCAGCGTGGTCAGCTTGAATTCGATCAGGGTGACGAAGAGCTGGACGGCGAGGAAGAAAAAGGCGACCAGAACGATCAGCCAGGACACCATCAAGACGGCGATCTGGACGAAGTTGGCGAAAAAGGCGGTGACGCCCATCATGGTGCTGGCCGCGTCCAGCAGCGGCTGGGCGGCGTCCAGCCCGACCTGGGCGAGGCGGCCGGGCCGAAGAAACTCGGCGGCGCCGATCGAGGAGCCGCCAGCCAGCAGGCCGAGACCGGCGAAGCTGTTGAACAGCAGCTTGGCGAGGCCGTTGAAGTTGCTGATGAGATAGGCGAAGAAGCCGATGGAGAGGGTTTTCCTGACGAGGCGTTGAACGATGTCCTCGTCGGCGCCCCAGGCCCAGAACAGCGCCGCCAGCGTGATGTCGAGAGCGATCAGCGTCGACGACAGAGAGGCCATCTCCCCCTTCAGCAAACCGAAGCCGCTGTCGATGTGGGTGGTGAAGGTGGCGAGGAAGAGGTCGATGACGCCGACGTTGTTCATCGCGGGTCACTCCCCGAACATGGTCACGGCGTGGGGGACGTAGCCGCTGCGGGTGGAGAATCGCCGGTACTGGACTTGGCCCTGGGATTCGGCGCTGGCGGTCCGCGCCTGTTCCAGAGCGTCGGCGCGCGCCTTGGCCGCCAGCAGGGCGGTCAGGTCGGAGAGCTGCTGGGATTGCAGGGCGAGGAGCTGGTTTCCGGCCTGGGCGGCCTGGAGCGCGCCGCTGGCCGACTGGCTGGCTGAGACCAGCGCGGTCATGGCGTCGGTGGCGTCGTCGATGTTGCCGACCACGACGGCCTGGGTCTTCAGGGAATCCTCGAAAGCGCCGACGGAGGTCTTCCAGCGGGTCTGGGCGTCGGCGATCAGGGCGGCGTCGGAGGAAGACGGAGCGGCGGGGCCGTAGGGGCCGGAGAACGCCGTTTCGATCCGCTCGACGTCGTAGGCGATGGTCTGGGCCTGGGCGATCAGGCGCTGGGTGCGCTGGACCGAAGTCAGCAGGCCGGACAGCGTCGAGGTCGGCAGGCGTTCCAGATTCCTGGCCTGATTGGCCAGCATCTGGGCCTCGTTGGTCAGGGAGGTGATCTGGTTGTTGATCTGCTCCAGGGCGCGGGCGGCCTGGATGACGTTCTGGGCGTAGTTGCTCGGGTCGAAGACCGTCAGGGCCTGGGCGGACGACAGCGTCAGTCCGGCGGTCAGCAGCAGGACGCACGGATGGGAACGGCGCTTGGTCATGGCGCGGCCTCCAGATTGGTCAGGTCAGAGATGAGGTCGGCGGCCCAGCCGAGGCGGCGCTCGCGCAGCCAGGCGGCGGCGAAACCGTCGCGCCCATGCTCGGCGATCACCCGCTCGATGGCGGCGTGGTCGGCCTTGCCGGAGGCGGCGCAGAAGGCGAGGGCCACCGGCCCCAGACCCAGCTCGAACAGCCGGTTGCCCTGGCGCGATTGTCCGTAATAGTCGCGCTTCGGCGTCGCGCGGGCGATGATGGCGATTTGGCGGTCGTTGAGGCCGAAGCGGCGGTAGATGGCGGTGATTTGCGGCTCGATGGCGCGGTCGTTGGGCAGGAAGACGCGGGTCGGGCAGCTTTCGACGATGGCCGGGGCGATGGGGTTGTCGGCGATGTCGGAGAGCGACTGGGTGGCGAAGACGACGCTGGCGTTCTTCTTGCGCAGCGTCTTCAGCCATTCGCGGAGCTGCTGGGCGAAGGCGGGATCATCGAGGACCAGCCAGCCCTCGTCGATGATCAGCAGGGTGGGGCGACCGTCGAGCCGCCCCTCGATGCGGTGGAACAGATGGGTCAACACGGCGGGGGCCGCGCCGCCGCCGATCAGCCCTTCGGTCTCGAACGCCAGCACGGCGGCGTCGCCCAGCCGTTCGCTTTCGGCGTCGAGCAGCCGCCCGAAGGGGCCGCCGACGCAATAGGGCTGAAGGGCCTGTTTCAGGGTGGTGGATTGCAGCAGCACGGCGAGGCCGGTGAGGGTGCGCTCTTGCTCTGGGGAGGAGGCCAGGGATCCCAGCGCCGACCACAGACGCTCCTTGACGGCGGCGTCCACCGTCACCCCTTCCCGGCTGAGAATCCCGGCCACCCACGCGGCGGCCCACGCCCGTTCGGTCGGATCGTCGATGCGGGCGAGCGGCTGGAGGGCGACGCCGCCGTCGCCGCCCAAATCATGCCAGTCGCCGCCCATCCCAAGCGCGGCGGCGCGGATCGACCCGCCGAAATCGAAGGCGAAGACCTGCGATCCGGGGTAACGCCGGAACTGCAACGCCATCAAGGCCAGCAGCACCGACTTTCCGGCCCCGGTCGGGCCGACCACCAGCGTGTGGCCGACATCGCCGACATGCAGGACGAAGCGGAACGGCGTCGAACCTTCCGTCTTGGCGAAGAACAGCGGCGGGGCTTGGGCATGCTCATCCCGTTCCGGCCCAGCCCACACCGCCGACAACGGGATCATGTGGGCGAGGTTCAGGGTGCTGACCGGCGGCTGGCGGACGTTGGCGTAGACATGGCCGGGCAGCGATCCCAACCAGGCCTCCACCGCGTTCAGGGATTCGGGCATGCACGTGAAGTCGCGGCCCTGGATGACCTTCTCGACCAACCGCAGCTTTTCGGCGGCGAGACCGGAATCCTCGTCCCAGACCGTCACGGTGGCGGTGACGTAGGCCTGCCCGACATCGTCGGCGCCCAACTCCTGCAAGGCCGCGTCGGCGTCGGCGGCCTTGTTGGCGGCGTCGGAATCGACCAGGACGGCGGCCTCGTTGGTCATCACCTCCTTCAGGATGGCGGCGATGGATTTCCGTTTGGCGAACCATTGGCGGCGGATGCGGGTCAACAGCGCTGCCGCCTCGGTCTTGTCGAGCAGGATGGCGCGGGTGGACCAGCGGTAGGGAAAGGCGAGCCGGTTGAGGTCGTCGAGAATCCCCGGATGGGTGGCGGTGGGAAAACCCGTCACCGTCAGGGTGCGCAGATGGGCGGCGCCGAGCCTGGGTTCCAACCCGCCGGTCAAGGGCTGGTCGGCCAGCAGCGCGTCGAGATGCATCGGGATCTCCGGCGCCCGGACACGCTGTGTCTTGGTGGAGATGGTCGAATGCAGGTGGGTCAGGGTTTCGCCGTCGTCGAGCCAGGCCACCTCCGGCACGAAACCGTCGATCAGGCGCAGCATCCGGTCGGTGCGGTCGATGAAGCCGCGCAGCCAGTCCCACGGATCGACGCCGCGCGCCGCTTTGCCCTCAAAGAGCCAGCCTTCAGCCCGTCCGGCCTCGTCGCTTGGCGGCAACCACAGGATGGTGAGGAAACAGCGGCTCTCGAAATGCAGCCCGTCCTGCTCGAAACCGTCCCGCCGCTCCAGATCGACCAGGGCCGAGGCGGGATCGGGGAACCGGCTGTCCGGGTAGTCCGTCGCCGTCCGGCGGTCGGCCTCGACGAACAAGGCCCAACCAGAGCCAAGGCGGCGCAGGGCGTTGTTGAGGCGGGCGGTGACGCCGACCAGTTCGGACGGGGTGGCGCTGTCCAGGTCCGGCCCGCGAAAGCGCGCGGTGCGCTGAAAGCTGCCGTCCTTGTTGAGCACCACGCCCGGCGCCACCAGCGCCGCCCAGGGCAGGACATCGGCGAGACTGGCCGGACGATGGCGGTATTCGCTGAGGTTCAGCATCGCCTACACCCCGAGATGGGCCGGGTGACGGAGGTGGCGGCGGGCCACCTCGACGAATTGCGGGTCGTGTTTGGCCGCCCAGACGGCGGCGGCGTGCCCGACGACCCAGAGGATCAGGCCAGGGATCCACAGCCGCAGGCCGAGCGCGATGGCGGCGGCCAGGGTCCCGTTGGCGATGGCCACGGCGCGCGGCGCGCCGCCCAGCAGGATCGGTTCGGTCAGCGCTCGGTGGACCGGAACGTGGAAGCCGGGAACGGGATCGGCGCCGGTCATCGGACCAGCGCCCCGCCGCTGAAGGAGAAGAAGGACAGGAAGAAGCTGGAGGCGGCAAAGGCGATGGACAGGCCGAAGACGATTTGGATCAACCGCCGAAAGCCGCCCGACGTGTCGCCAAAGGCGAGCGTCAGGCCGGTGACGGTGATGATGATGACCGAGATGATCTTGGCGACCGGCCCCTGGACGGATTCGAGGATCTGTTGCAGCGGCGTCTCCCACGGCATCGACGATCCCGAGGCGTGGGCGGCGGGAGTCCAGGCCAGGGCAACAAAAGAGACGGCGGCGGCGGTCGCCAGATGGCGGCGGACGCGCAGGGCGAATCGGCTCATGGGGAGTCTCCGGTGGCGGTGAGGGACAGGACACGGTAGTCGCCGGTGAGGGGATCGAGACCGGAGACCTCGGCCAGTTCGACCAGGCGGCGGTTCCGTCCCCGACCGGCCAGAACGGCGATGAGGTCGATGGTGTCGGCGATCAGGGCGCGGGGCACGACGACCACCGCCTCTTGAATGAGCTGCTCAAGACGACGCAACGCGCCGAGGGCGGACCCGGCATGGATGGTGCCGACGCCGCCGGGATGGCCGGTGCCCCAGGCCTTCAACAGGTCGAGCGCCTCGGCCCCGCGCACCTCGCCGATGGGGATGCGGTCGGGGCGCAGACGAAGGGCGGAACGGACCAGATCGGACAACGAAACGACGCCGTCCTTGGTCCTGAGCGCCACCAGATTGGGCGACCGGCATTGCAGCTCGCGGGTGTCCTCGATCAGCACCACCCGGTCGGCGGTCTTGGCGATTTCGGCCAGAAGCGCGTTGGTCAGGGTGGTCTTGCCGGTCGATGTGCCGCCCGCCACCAGGATGTTCTTGCGGGCGGCGACCGCCCGGCGCAGGGTTTCGGCCTGCCCGGCGGTCATGACGCCGGTGGCGACATAGTCGTCCAGGGTGAACACCGCCACCGCCGGTTTGCGGATGGCGAAGCAGGGGGCCGCGACCACCGGCGGCAGCAGTCCCTCGAAGCGCTCCCCACTTTCTGGCAGTTCGGCGGAGACGCGGGGGGCGCCGGGGTGAACCTCGGCGCCGACATGATGCGCCACCAGCCGGACGATGCGCTCGCCATCGGTCGGCGGCAGGGTGGCCCCGGTGTCGGCCAGCCCGTCCGTCAACCGATCCACCCACAGCTTGCCGTCGGGGTTGAGCATCACCTCGACGACCGCCGGGTCTTCGAGGAAGGCCGCGATGGCTGATCCCAGCGCGGTGCGCAGCATGCGGGTGCTGCGGGCGAAGGCTTCGGACTGGGTGGCGGCAGGGGTCATGATCATCCCCGGTCTGGGCCGATCCCGTGAGGGTGGGATCGGTGACGAGGATGATTAGAAGAACCAGGATTCAGTCAGGCGCAACAAGGGCTTGGGCGTAGTAGGGCTTTGGCGCGCAAAGACAGGGGATTGGCGGAATTGCTGACGGTGGAGGGAGAGCGAGGGTGGGCAACGGTGAAGCCAGGAACGAACGTTAAGCTTCACCCTCGCCCCCTTGCTCATTCAGTTCCGACCCCCACCCGTCAGCATCCTCGGGAATCTCCCGCAGGAAGCTTTGGCCCTTCTGGAGCCGCCGCCCCAAGGTCTCAATGAAATTCTCGAAACGCGCCCGGCCCTTGGTCTGGGCGCTGGCCTGGGCGTCCTCGGGCAAGGGTGGGGTGACGGTCAGCCAGAAGCGGACGAACAGCGCCAGGGTTTCGGCGGTGATGCCGAGATCGCGTTCCAGCCGCTGGGCTTGACGCGACAGCCGGTCGAGGCGGCGGGTGAAGGCCGCCTCCCGCCGGTCGGCGCCGTCGGGGGAGAGGAAAGAGGCGACGGCGGCCTCGACGATGGCCGAGCGGGAGAGCTTGCGGCGGTCGGCCAGTTCGCCGATCTCGCGCAGCATGGCCGGGGGGAAAGAGACGTTCAGTCGGCTGCGCATGGGGCCTCACAGTCCTAGATCGTTGGGCCAAGATCATCGGCGGGATCGAGGGCGGCTTGGCGAACCACCCCTTGCATGCGTCGGCGCAGGGCTTGGCGCTGTCGGGCGGCGTCTTCCGGGGCGTCGTCCTGGACCAGGGCGAACTCGTTCACGGGCTTTGTGTCACGCGGTTTCGCGGCGATGTCGATAGGATCGGGAAGGTCGGGTTCGCGGCGCAGGCCGCCGTTGGCGCCGTCTTCCTCGGCTTTCTCGATTTCGGCCAACAAGCCTGGATCGGGGTTGCGCGGCGGCAGGGGCGACCAACCATCGCCCCGTGACGAGACTCCGCAAGATCGGGGATCGGGCGGAGGCAGAACGCGCTCGGCGAATCGTCGGTCTTCGTAATAGCGGGCTTTCTTCGCCCGCACCGGCGGAGCGCCGGCCACCATGACGATCTCGTCGGTGGGGGGCAATTGCATGACCTCGCCGGGGGTGAGCAAGGGCCGCGCGGTTTCGGAGCGCGACACCATCAGATGGCCCAGCCAGGGCGACAGGCGGCTGCCAGCGTAGTTCTTCATCGCCTTCATCTCGGTGGCGGCGCCCAGCGCGTCGGAGACCCGCTTGGCGGTGCGCTCGTCGTTGGTGGCGAAGCTGACCCGGACGTGGCAGTTGTCGAGGATCGCGTTGTTCGGGCCATAGGCCCGCTCGATCTGGTTGAGCGACTGGGCGATCAGGAACGCCTTGATCCCGTAGCCCGCCATGAAGGCCAGAGCGCTTTCGAAGAAATCGAGACGGCCCAGGGCGGGGAACTCGTCCAGCATCATCAGCAGGCGGTGGCGATGGTCCTTGGCGTGCAGGTCTTCGGTCAGACGGCGGCCAATCTGGTTGAGCACCAGACGGATCAGCGGCTTGGTGCGGCTGATGTCGGACGGCGGCACCACCAGATAGAGGGTGGCCGGGGCGCGGTCAGCGACCAGATCGGCGATCCGCCAGTCGCACCGCCGGGTGACGTCGGCCACCACCGGGTCACGGTAGAGGCCGAGGAACGACATGGCGGTGGACAGCACGCCGGAGCGTTCGTTGTCCGATTTGTTGAGCAATTCCCGCGCCGTCGAGGCGACCACCGGGTGCGGCCCGGCTTCGCCGAGATGGCGGGTGGTCATCATCGCCCGCAGGGTTTTCTCGATGGGGCGTTTGGGGTCGGACAGGAAGGCGGCGACACCGGCCAGAGTCTTGTCCGCCTCGGCGTAAAGGACATGCAGGATGGCGCCGACCAGCAGGGAATGGCTGGTCTTCTCCCAGTGGTTCCGCTTGTCGAGCGATCCCTCGGGATCGACCAGGACGTCGGCGACGTTCTGCACGTCGCGGACTTCCCCAGCGCCGCGCCGCACCTCCAGCAACGGGTTGTAGGCGGCGGAGCGCGGGTTGGTCGGATCGAACAGCAGCACCCGACCGTGGCGGGCGCGGAAACCGGCGGTGATCTGCCAATTCTCGCCCTTGATGTCATGGACGATGGCGGAGCCGGGCCAGGTCAGCAGGGAGGGCACCACCAAGCCGACGCCTTTGCCGGAGCGTGTGGGCGCGAAGCACAGCACATGCTCCGGCCCGTCATGGCGCAGATAAGCGCGCTCCAGCCTTCCCAGAACCAAACCGTCTCGGCCGAGAAGACCGGCGGCTTTCACCTCCTTCCGGTCGGCCCAACGGGCGGAGCCGTAGGTTTCGGCCTTTTTGATCTCACGCGCCCGCCAGACCGACATGGTGATCGCGACGATGACCGCCAGGATGCCGCCGGAAGCGGCGATGCAGCCCCCCTCGGTGAAGACATCGGGCGCGTAGGCGTCGTAGGCGTACCACCACCAATAGAAGATCGGCGGGTGATAGACTGGCCAGCCGAGCAGGGTGAACCAGGGGGAACCGAGTTCAGGCTGAAAGCCGAGCCGCCACGCCGTCCATTCGGTGGCGCCCCAGGTGGCGGCCAGCACGATCAGCAGGACGGCGATGATCTGACCCCAAAGGATCTTGGTGGCGGACATGATCGCCTCCATCACGACAGACCATGACATCGACCGAAAGAAACCGTGATTTCAAGACGTGACGGTCGCCTGTCGTGGAACCGGATGCAGGAGGGCGCAGATACAGGAGAAGGACGAGGACGGGCTGCGCAACGCGATGTTCGGCGGTGGGCGCCAAGCGGAGGCGGGGCATGCCGCCATTGCCGGCTCTTGGGTTGGAGAAGACTTGGTGAACTTGGCGAAATGGGCTAGATTGCCAACAACAGGAGGCGTCCATGACCCAAGCCGTTCGGAAGTCATCGCGCCATCCGCTGGCGCCAACCCGCTCGACCGAGGTCGAGGGAATGGTGCTGGTCGCGCTGCGCAGCATGACCGCCAGCGAGATGAGGCGGATGGTCAAGGTCCTGGAAACCGAAGGGATCACGGGCGTCCGGCTGGCCAAGGTCCGTCTGAGCCGAGCCGATGCCAGACGGGTCGCCGAGGGCGGCGCCGCGTCGGTTCAGGCGACCCTTGTCTCGGAAGAGCGGCCCTCCGCCGACGAAACCCCCGAGCAAGCGCTGGAGCGCGCCCTCAGCGACGCGCGCGCGCGCGGCGACGCCGTCAAACAGGAGTTGCTGACCGACCCGGGCATGCTGAACACCGACGGCATGGCCGAACGGCTGGGCATGTCCAGCGAGGGGGTTCGGCTGAAGCGCAAGCGCCATGAGGTGCTGGGGGTCGATTTCGCCAAACGGGGCATCCGCTACCCGAGTTGGCAACTGCTGGAGAACCGACAGCTTCTCCCGGGGCTGCCGCGCCTGTTTTCCATCCTCGGGGAGGATCCCTGGGGCGTTTACCGCTTCCTGTTGCAAAGCCATCCCGAGCTGGGCGGTCGCCGCGCCCTTGATGCGCTGAAGCGCGGACGGACCGACGAGGTGCTGGCCGTCGCGGAAGCCATCGCAGCCGGCGCGTTCGCCTGACACCGTGGCGCGGTCTTCCCATTTCCTTTCCACGGCGCGGCTGGTCACGACGACCGCCGCGCCGGGCAGCGTCTGGCATCATATCTTTCAGGACCGGCATCCCGATCCGCTGGGCTTCGGCTATGCGCCAAGCCGGTTTTCCGATCCGTGGACGAGTCTGAAAACGCGCTTCGGCGTCTATTACGTCGCAGGCAGCTTCGAGGCGGCCTTCCTGGAGACGCTGGTCCGTGACGCCAAGAACATGAATCCCGGTGTGCTCATGGTGTCGGCCGCTGATCTCGACGCTTATGTCCATGTCGCGATCACGGTGCAGGCCCCTCTCGATCTGGTCGATTTGCGGGCGGGCCATCCGGTCGCCATGGGCATTCCCACCGACGCCGTGCGGGCGCGATCCCATCGCCAGGGCCAACGGATCAGCCGCGTCCTGCATGACCATTCGGCCAAGCCGGATGGGCTGCGCTATCCGTCCCGGCTCAATGGCGATGACAACATCGCGGTCTATGACCGCGCTCTGTTCAAGCTCGCCGCCGGGTCACGGCGCAAGCTGTCCGCCTGTCCCGAACTGGCGCCGGTTCTTGATCGCTGCCGCATCGCCATTCTCTGAGCCTCAAAGTCCCAGGTCGCGTTTCCGCCCGATGCTCCATTCGATGCCGCCACCGGCTTTGGCGACGCCGGAGACGCGCTGGCCGAGCTTGGTTTCGATCGCGCGCGACCAGGGGACGAGTTGGAAGCCCAGTCCAGTATCGATCATCGCGAAGCGCCCGGACGACAGAGTCAGGCGTTGGCGGTAGACGCCTGAAACGGGGTCGCCAGCGTCGGCGCTCTGGTGGGGGAGTCCGGTCTTGGCGGCCAGTTCGGCGCCCGCCGCGTCCAGGTCTCGTCGCCGCAGGGTGGCCAGCAGGTTGGGCTGGAAGACGATCCGGTCCTTTTGGCGCCGGGCCAACCCCTCGGCGATCAGATGCTCGGCGCGGGCATCCAGCGCCGCGCGCGTCTCGGCGCCGAAACCGCCCATGGCCAGCGGCGTCGCCGCGCGCTCGACCAGACGGTGGTCGAGCCAGGTGGCGCCGGGCGCGGCGATCTGGCGGTCCAGATCGAAATCGGAGCGGTGGGCCAGGACCAGGGTGGGGCGTTCCTCTTCCGGGTCGCCGAAGCGGCGCACCTCCACAATGCCGCCCGGCGGTGGGGCGTGCGCGAAGGCCGCGACGCTGGGGAAGCGGACATGGTGGGCGCGACCGTCGATGCCGTCGATCACGGCGTAGGCTTCGCCGGTCAGTTCGTCGTGCAGCCCCCGGTCCACCAGCCGACCGATGATCGGCGCGTCGCCGCCGATCCAGTCGATGGCGCAATCGGCGACGCCACGGTCCTGGCCCCGTCCGGTGAAGGCGCGGTGCATGGTCTTGATGATGTCGCCACGCAGGCCGAGGTCGCGGAGCTTTTGCTCGGCCTCCAGCGCCACAACCCATTCGCCGGGGCGGCTTTGCGCGGCCAGCCCCATCCGTTCCAGGCGCTGAAGCCGACCGACCATCAGGCGGCGGATGTCGGAATCGGATTCGCCGGAGGCGTCGGGCCGCAGGTCGATGCCGCCCAGCTCGTCGGCGGCGAAGCGGATCTCGGCGTCGAGGCGGGTCCAGCGTTCGGCGCCGACCTCCCGTTCCAGGGCGTGGCGGATGGCGTGTTCGGGGCGTGGGCCGAGTTCAATCGACACCAGATCCTCGGCGCGCGAGCGCAGGCCGTGGCTGATGTAGTCGCGGGCGATGACCAGATCGGCCCCGGTGTCATCGACGCCGCGCACCAGCAGGTGGACATGCGGGTTGTCGGTGTTCCAGTGGTCGACGGCGACCCAATCCAGCGTGGTTCCCAGATCGGCCTCCATCTGCCGCGCCAGATCGCGGGTGAAGGCCTTGAGGTCGACCATCTCGCCGGCGTCTTCGGGCGAGACGGTGAAGCGGAAATGGTGGCGGTCGTCCTGGCAGCGCTCGGCGAAGGCAGCGTCCTCGGCGCGCTCCGACCCGGCGTCGAACATCAAGCCCTTTTCGCCGTCCCGGGTGACGCCCTCACGCTTGAGATAGGACAGATGCGCGGTGAGCGGGGCCGAGCGGAAGGCTTTGCCCTGGTGGCGAACGACGCGCGCCTTGACGATGACGCGCCGGGTTGGGGTGAACAGGCGGGATCGGCTGAAGCGGATCCGTCCGCGCCCGAAGCCCGAACGCCCAGCGGAGCCTTTGCCGCCGCCCGTCTGGCCGGAGACATGCCCCGCCGTTTTGGCGGCGCGCAGCACCTGATTGAGAAAGCTCTTGGCTTGCGGCGAGCGGGTGGAGCGGCTGCGCCCTGGGCGGACATTGAAGTCACCATCGTCTTTGCTCATCGGGGGCGGCTTTCGCTTCGGTTTGCTCGCCGGGAGCCGGTTGGGCCGTTGACATCATGGGGAAATTTGGCGGAAGCGGCCCTGCTCCGACCGACCGGCTCGCGAAATTGCAAGCCCTGTCAAGGGCTTGAAATGATCGCGGCGACCGGCTTTTATCTTGCCGTCCGTTGGTCGTGGTCGTCCGATCCTCCCGCCTGACCGTCCGTCCCATCCGGTGGCGCGCCAGGGTTCGCCAGGGCGCGGGGACGGCTTGCGGACAGATCGGCACGGGACGGAACGACGAACAGCCCCTCCGGTTGCGGCGGGATGGCGGACGGATCGCGCGTGGCGGAGACCGCCGGCAGGCCGTTGGACGGTTGGCCAAACCGCGCCGGATTGACGGTCGGTCTGCGGTCCGTCAGCGCGACGAACAGCGGCGCGGCGGTCCAGGTCGGGGGATGCGTCGCGCCTTCTGTTCCCACCAGGACCGGCTGTCCGGCGCTGTGCTGCCCGGCACCGTCAAGCAGGGGGGCAAGCGTCGCCAGATAGGCGCGCGTCTCGTCCGGCAAGGGACGTCCGCTGCGACGCTCCTCGTAACGTCCGGGACCGGCGTTGTAGGCGGCGAGGAAGCCCGGTGATCCGTAGCGGTCCAGCAGGTCGCGCAGATAGCCGGTCCCGCCCAGGATGTTGTCGCGCGGATCGAACGGGTCGTCGCCCAGGGCATGGCGGACGCGCAGTTCCTCCCAAGTGGCGGGCATGATCTGCATCAGGCCCATGGCCCCCGTGGGCGAGACGGCGCGCGGATCGCCGCCGCTTTCCACCCGCATCACGGCGCGTATCCAGGTGGTGGGAAGACCGAACCGTCGCGACGCCTCGGCGATGGCGGCGGCCACCGGATCGTCCGGCGGATGGCGGTCCAGCGGCGCCATGGACGCCGTTTGCGCGGCGTCGCCCGCCTGGGCGAAGGCGGGCTGGCCGAGCAGGCAGGTCAGGCCGGACAGGAGAAAGGGGAGGGAGCGCCGGGCGGTGCGCGACCACGTCACGGCACGGTTGACGGCGGCCCGCTTGGCGGTGAGGAGATGGGATGGCGATGGCATGACGTCACCCCCGGTCGTCGCGTTTGGACGGACGGTTCCAGTGCAGCGTCCAGAGCGTTTTGTCGTTGGGCGACTGGAACAGATTGGCGCGCATCGGCTGGCTGAAGGCCGGGTCGTCGAGCAGCAGCGAGACGAAGTGTCCGGCCTTTTCGCTGCTGCGCTTCCAGCCCGCTCCAACCTCCGGCCCGTCTTCCGTGTCGAGATGGACGCGGTAGTCGGGCGCATTCTCGGCGTCCGACGCCGTCGCCGGAACCAGGACTAAGGAGACGTCGAGGGTGAGCGTGCGCAGACGACCGTCGAAGCCGGATGGGCTGCGGGTGAAGTGACCGATCTGGGACATGACGCGTGCTCCTGATGCGACAGTGATGACGGGGGGATGTGGGGATGGGCGGACGCCACAGGGGCGGCGTTCAGCGCGCCGCCGCCCGTCCGTGGAAGGCGCCGTCTCCAGCCTCGTCGGTGAGCAGCGGTTGCGCGCGACCGAGCAGCGTGGCCGCCGGGACAGGCCCGAAATAGCGGCCATCGAGGCTGTCGGGATGACGGTTGAGCAGGAAAACGTCGCCGGGCCGCAGCGTCAGGCAGCCGCTCCAGGTCGGCAGCGGACGCCCGAGATGGTCGTGGCGCCGCGCCGTGGCGGCGGTGGTTCCGTCGATGGTGACGGTGACGCCGGTGCGGCAGACGGTCTGTCCCGGCAACGCCGCCACCCGCTTCAGCAGCGGCACGCCCTGGGGCAGATAACCGCCCTGGTCGAGGAAAGAGGCCAGCGGCTCGGTCGGTTGGACGGCGACCAGATCGCCGAGCGCCGGAGCGGCGTCCGGCCGCAAGGCGTAGAGACCGACCGGCGCGCTGGCCGTGGCGTTCCACAGCAGCCGGGGCGTCACCGACAGCGGAGACAGGCCGCCGATGGCGAGGACGGAAAGACACGTGGTGACGGCATAACCGAAACGGGTCATGGCGCCGCCCTCCGGCGCAGGAGGAAGGCCCGGTGCTGGAGGGGGCTGTAGGGGTGCGGCTCCTGACCAGCGGTCAGGCGGTTGTTGAGATGCCGCCAATGATCGGGGGAAACCTCGGTCGGATCGATGCCGATGGCTTCGATGGCGTCGATCGCTTGCAACACCCGCTCGACCTTCGGCCAGCCGCCGATGGCGAGCAGGATTTCGCCGCCGGGCCGCACCGAGGGCACGGTCTGATAGGGCTGTCCGGGCGTGACGGCGCGCAGGATGGTGACGCGGGACAGGACGGAGCCATGCTCGTTGGCGACCCAGCGGACGAAGGCGAAGACGCTGTCTGGGGAGAAGGACAGGACGCGGCGGCGGCGGTCGATGATCCGTTCCTCGGCCTCGTCGCCAAATCGGATCCAGTGTTCGACCCGCTGTTCGATCCAGATCAGGTTGACATGCGTCAGACGGTCCAGTGGCGTGGTCGCGTTCTGCGGATGGGAGAGGGCTGGGCCGGTCATGCCGTATCTCCGGGCGTGCGTTCGGCGTCGCTAAGGCGGGTGGTGAACGCGCGCTTGGTCAGCGTTGTTTTGCCGGCTCCACCCGTCTGGTTGAGCAGGGCGGCGATCATGGCCGCTCTCCCGGTTTGCGGGGAGGCGAACGCGTTTGCGTGCCGGGTTTCAGGGTGGGGTCGGGATTGCGTTCGCCCGGACAACAACAAAGACTCTTATTAGATTCTGTATTAGAGTCTTTATTACGAGGGCGAATTCCCATGTCAGGCCAGAGGGTTAACTGGTGTTTGCACGCCCGAAGTCCCGATAGCCCAACGCCTGAAGTCCCGATGCCCGCGACGCCCGAAGTCCCGATGCCGTCCACAGGGTCGCGAAACTTGCCCACCGATTTATCCACAGATCCTGTGGATAAATCGGTCGGCAGGATGCGCAGCACGTCACGTTGGCCATCGCGCTTCAGACCGAGCCGATAGCCGGGCAGAGCCTGCCGCAAGACGATGCGGCGGATGTCGCAGGCGAAGTCCGCCAAACGGGCGAGGCTGCCGGATTTCTGGTGCAGATGAGCGATGTCAAACCGCCAGCCCTGCGCTTGGTGGCCGGCGTGCTTGCGGGCGACGCGGTAGAGCCAGCGTTCGATGCCGCCGGTGAGGCGGAAATAGGCCGGGTCGATGCTCAGGATCAGGGAGCGGTCGATGACCCCGCGATAGAACCAGTCGGGCAGGACGATTTCCATGCCTTCGGCCCGACCGTCGCGCCGGGTCATCTCCTCCCATTCGTTGATCCAGGAGAATTGGCGCCGACGCCAGTGCTCGCCCTGGCGGATGGTGGTGCGGATCACGGTGGATTGCAGCCGGACCAGGGCGTTCTTGAGCAGCCTGTAGTCGCGGGCACCGGTCTGGCGACCGACGGCGGTGAGGAGTTGGTAGGGGATGAAGCGCAGGAAACGGGAGGTTTTCAGCCCCGCCGTCTCCGCCGCGACGATCTGGCTGGCGGCCCAGATCAGCAGGTCGGCGTCCCAGATGGTGGCCATTCCGTGCTCGGCGACGGCGAAGACCTCGACGCGCACGGCGCCAGCCTCGTAGAGAATCGGCGCCACCCGTTTGGCCTTGGCCAGCGAGAAGAAGGGGCGCTCCATCAGGTCGCGCTGGTCGCGCGGCGCGGCGTCGCCCGTGGCCACGACGAACGGGTCGAGGCGGGAACGTTCGCTGGAAGCGACGAGACTGCCAACCATGGCGACGCTCCTCAGCGGGGCCGCTGGCCGGTGGCGACCGGCGGTCGGGTTGGAAGGCCGATGGCGGGAAGGCTGGTGGCGGGCCGGGGCTTGGCGGCGCTGAGCGCGCCGTTGGGGTCGGAGGTCGAGGTGACGGCGCCACGGCTGGCCCAGGACTGGAGGTCCTCCAGGGCGTAGACGACGCGGCCACCCAGCTTGCGGTAGGCGGGGCCGGTGCCGTAGGTGCGGTGCTTTTCCAGGGTGCGACCGGACAGGCCGAGGAATTGCGCGGCTTCGGGGGTGCGCAGGAAGCGCGGCGGGAGACTGGCGAAATCGGGCTTCATGATCGTGCCTCCGTGCTGTCGGCGTTGCCGCTGGTGGTCAGCGGCGGGCAGGGGCCACGGTGGCGAACAAGGGCCGGGAAGGGGGAGGGGGAAGAAAGCCGGGCCTAACTCCCACCCCCTGGCCGGTGGTCCATGGGGCTATGATCCCCGGTGTCGGCGGCGAAGAAGCGCGCGGTAGCCCCCGGCGATCATGGCGAACGCGTCCTTGACCAAATCCATGGTGAGGTCGCGCAACGGCGACGTCTTCCATGGATGGTCGTTCACCCGCTCGACGCCGAAGATGGCTTTGGCGATGTCGCGGTAGCCAGCGCCGTTCATCCGCCCGTCAACCGCTTGCAGCATGTGGCGGGCGCGGCGGCGTTGCTGGGCGGTCAGGCGGGTGTCGGAGGGAATCGGGCGACCGAGCCGGGCGCGCAGCAGCCGGGCGATGGAGTCCAGCCGATCCGGGCCATCCTTGTCGAGAGGAACCAGGGCGGCGAGCGGTTGATTGGCGGTGGCTGGGGCAAGCCGGAGCAGTTGAAGCCGGTCGCCGTCGCCAAGGTCGACATGGAGATGCAGGCCGAGTTCGTCCGTTCGCCCTTCGTCCACCGTCAGCGCCTGGAAATGGCTGGCCCGGTCAAGCAGGACGGACGGGGTGGGGACCAGCAGGACGACGGCTGTGTGGTCGGACGGCGTCCAGAAGATTGGCGTGTCGATGGCGCGCGCGCTGGGTCTGATCGGGAAATCGCAACCCCCAACAGGTCGGCCACGTCACTGTGTCGGGACTGTGGCGTTGCTGGGACGCCAGCGTCCGGGCATGGTCACGGTGGTCAATCTGGTAGCGCGCGTTGCGCCGCAGCCATTCCCAGGCGAGTTCGGCTGCGGAGATGGCGCCAATGTAATCATAGCGTTCCGCAACCCGCCATTGTGAGGTGTCTGGAGTCATTGTCATCTCCGCATCCCACACCGCACATCTCGGTGCCCGCAAGGACAGTTTGGCGGGAAAAACCGCGCGTTGAAGAGGGCGCGGCGTGAACAGGCGTTGCCAGCGCGGCAACAAGATCGTTTGGGGGAGCCTTAACGGAGCAGAAGACGATAGCCGCTCTCGCTCATCCAACGGGCGCGGGCGAGATGGGAGTCGTGAACACGCTTGGCGCGCTCCGGTTCACGACGGGGATCAAGGCCGAACAGGACAGAAACGGCTTCCTCCCACGGCGCGCCGTCGGTGGCGGCGTCCAGCAGGCGCAGATACAACGTCATATGCTCACGGTCATACGGTGTGAGTGTTGCGCTTTGCGGCGGTTCGTCCAGATAGCTTTGAGGCATAAGAGTATCCTTCCTATGGGGTATTCTAGTCGATTGCGCGTTCAAGGCCATCCGGTTCGAGGCGTCGTGCCGGTTCGGCCCGCCTCGGTGATGCGGCGCTGATCCGCAGGGACGTTCGGGCGCCTCGCGCAAGGGATCGTCACGCCCCGGGCGCGAAGACCCGGCACGGGGCTTCGTGGAGCTGTACAACCAGCGGAATAGAGCCTGGTCCGGCCTTGGCCGGATGCGCCCGTCTTTCGGTTCGACCGACGGCGATCCGGCTTGATCTCGGGGCGCGCGGGACCCCATATGACCACAGTGGTCACATCTTGCGGGGGGGCGCTCATGCGTGAAATTCAGCTTCGGGAGGCCAAGGCCAGCCTGTCGGCCGTGATCGATGACGCGGTGCGCGGCGAACCCGCCATCATCACCCGGCATGGCAAGCGGGAAGCGGTGGTTCTCAGCTTTGCCGAATGGGAGCGTCTGTCCCAGGCGCCGTCCTTTGGCCGCTTGCTGATGAGCGCGCCGCTGGCGCCCGACGACGTGCCGACGCGCGACGCCGCGCCCATGCGCGACTCTGGCTTCTGAGGCCGCCGCCGTGTATCTGGTCGACACCAACGTCCTGTCCGCCGGCGCCCCCTCCAAGGTCGCGTCGACCGACCTGTTGGCCTGGATGGACGAGCGGTCGGCGCGGCTTTACCTGTCGGCGGTGACGGTGGCGGAGGTCGAGGACGGCGTCGCCAAGCTGCGGCGGGAGGGGGCGACGCGCAAGGCGGCCGATCTGGAAGCGTGGCTGGAGGCGCTGTTGCATCTCTACAGCCGCCGCATCCTGCCATTCGATCTGGCGGTGGCCCGGGTGGCGGGGCGGCTTTCCGATCAGGCGCGGGGTCAAGGCCAAGCCCCGGGATTCGCCGACATCGCCATCGCGGCGACGGCGCGGCATCACGGATTGACCATCCTGACCCGCAATCTTCGGCATTTCGCGCCGTTGGGCGTCGACGTGATCGATCCTTTTTCGGCTCTGCCCCGGTAGGTCAGACAGGTCGGGCCGCTCCAGGGTGGGTGGAGCGGTCGGTTTGGGAGGCGCTATTGCCGCTCCCTGGCCAGACGGCGGGCGAGTTCCTCGCAGGCCGTCTTCAACTCACGTTCGATCCGGCGGTGTTCCTTGCGGGAGCCGTGTCGGAGTTCGGCGCGCAGTTCCTCGATGTGCTGTTCGAGCGTCATCGTCATCTCCCTCGGCGGGTGTGAAAGACGACGCCCGCGTCCGGGCGGGAGGGGGACGGGTCAAGGCTCGCGCCCGCGACCGGCGCAGCCGGCGCGCGGAGGAGCCGATTTTGCTGGTGGGCGTCGCTTTCGACGATCCCCAACAAAATGGGAGGGGCCGCGCGGCCTTGAGGCGTCCGGCTGACGCCGGGCACACTGGGGCGATCTGAGCAGACGGTGTTGTTTTGTGGCGGCTACGGCGGTGCGTCTTGGCCGTGTTGTCCGCATAAAACCTGACGCACCCCGGAGGGCGCGTTAGGCGGCGGCGGTCAGACAAACCGGATGCGGTCGAGGATCAGCAACGCCCGCAGATCGGGCGGGATGGTGGCCCAGGGCGCGATCAGCGCGATGGCGTCGTCCACCGCGAGGATGTCGCTGAAACTGGCGCCGCGCCAAAGGATCTCGTGCCCGTCCTCCCCCTCGTCGCGGGTCGGGTCGAGGACCTGGACGAAGTAAGTGCCGAGAGGGCGATCCCAACCGATGGCGATGTCAAGGTGGCTGTGGACGGCGTCGTCCGCTTCGATGTCGTAGCGGCTCATCATCTGCGCTCCTGCGTGAGGGAATGGCCGACCCCGCCCGGATGGACCGGGCGGGGCGTCGTCCGGGCGGTCACTCGCCGTTGCGGCGGCCCTGGGGGCGGGACCAGATGAGGCTGAAGCCCTCGCCATCCTCGTCGCCGACCAGGTTGGCGTAGATCGGCGCGGTGAAGCTCGGATCGTCCAGCTTGAGGCCCAGATAGTCGCGGCCTTCGCCGGAGCGTTTGGACCAAGCGGCGCCGATCTCGACGCGGCCGATGAAGACGCGGTGGCTGGGGGCGTTTTCGCCGGTGGCGCGGGCGTCGGGGACGACGCGGACGTTCTTGGCCTGGACGCTGAGGGTGACGATCTCGCCGGTGTAGTCGTTGTTGCCGGTCTTCTTGAAGGTGCCGATGGTCGCCATGATCCGTCTCCGTGATGTCTGTCTTCGGGTCCGCCCCATGCGGCCTCGATGGTGATCGCCCGGCCCAAGACGACCGGCGGCGCACCCCTTGCGGGCCGCAGCGCAGCGGAGGACGGCGGCGGGGGAACTTTCTTGAGGCGCGAGGAATGGGCGCAGCCCAGGGGAAGAAAGTTTCAACGCCGCCGTTGCGCCATAGGCGGTCGAGGCGTCAGCCGCTCTTGGGCCAGATCAGCCCATCGGAGAGGCCGTTTGGGGAGACCGGACTGGACGGTCATGGTCAGGGAGACGATGGCGATCACCGCCGGGGCCAGCAAGACCGACGGCGCACCCCTCCGACGCGGTCCTTCTCCCGCCCAGGACTGCGAGAACCGTATGCCCGCCCATCCGTCCGCCCTGCCGTGAAACCCCAGGTTCCACCGTGAGCGTTGGACGGTGCGGGATGAGGGCGTCCGCCAGAACGGGTCCGGCGGATGAGGACAAATCCGGGGCGGGCGATGAACCGTTTTGGCGCGCCCGTGCCGCCGGACGGCTTGACGGGTGAGGCAGCGTGCGGTCGTCCGTTGGTTCCGCTATCCGGGCGGGCAGGGTGGAATGCAGGCCCTGGTCATGTCCCCGGCTGCGCCGTGTCGGCGGTCATGCCGCTGATCCGCAGCAGGGCGGTGACGCCGACTGCGATGGCCCCGACGACGGAGAAGACCGTCTGCCAGACGGGGGACGGCATGGCCATCTGGGTGACGCCGTGGGTGGCGCTGTAGCCGGCCACGACCGCCGGGACGGTGTAGATGGCGACGATCAGCAGCCGCGCCCAGTTCCAGGGCACGGCGATCAGCAACCATTGCCCAACGCCGAAGGTCGCTCCGCCGGACAGCAGACCGACGATGACGCCGCCCAACAGTCCGGCCCCGGTCTGACAGGCCCAGACTCCGACATGGACGCCGACGACGGCGGGGAGCGCGTAAACGGCAAGGGTGAACAGCAGCCAGCAGAAAAAGCCGATGGCGCTCAGGACGATGACGGGGCCGAGGACAAACATGGAGGCGTCTCCGTGAAAGGGTTCCAACGGATCGCGCCTTCCACCACCTCCACGGCGCGTGACAGAGTTTACCAACGCGGACGGCGCGGCGCGAGCGGGAACCCGGAAGGCTCCCGCTTCGGTCGTCGGCGTCCGCCTCTTGTCACAGGGCGGTGTGATGGCGTTCACACGCCGCCCTTGCCGAACCGCATCACCGGGATGCCGAGGGCCTTGGCCTTGTCGGCGAGATTCTCCTGGATGCCGTTGCCGGGGAAGACGATGACGCCCACCGGCAGAACCGCCAGCAGCGCGTCGTTGCGCTTGAAGGGGGCGGCCTTGGCGTGTTTGTTCCATTCCGGGCGGAAGGCGATCTGAGGAACCTTGCGGTTGTCGGCCCAGGCGGCGGCGATGCGCTCGGCCCCCTTCGGACCGCCGCCATGCAGCAGCGCCATGTCCGGGTGCTTGGCGCGGACGCGGTCCAGCGTGTCCCAGATCAGCCGGTGGTCGTTGAAGTCGAGGCCGCCGGTGACGGCGATCTTGGGGCCGGGGGGCAGCATGACCTCGGCCTCGGCCCGCCTGCGGGCGGCGAGGTGATCGCGGCTGTCGATCATCGCGGCGGTCAGGGCGCGGTGGCTGACCATCGAACCGGCGTGTGGCCGCCAGCTTGAGCCGGTGTGGCGCTCGAACCGTTCGGCGGCGGCGTCGCGGAAGATCTCCATGGCGTCGCGGCGTTCGAGCAGGGTCATCCCCTCGGCGGTCAGGCGCTCCAAATCCACCGATTTCACCTCCGAACCATCCTGCTCCCGCTGTGAGCGCCGTTGGGCCTGCTCGTTGTCGTCCAGTTCCCGTTCGATCCGGGCGACGGCGCGGTGGAACAGGTTGACGGCGGACCACAGCAGGTTTTCGAGGTCGGGTTCCAGTCGGGTGTCGCCCAGGGTTCCGGCCAGGGCGTCGAAGATGTCGGAGACGGCTCCGACGATCAGGGCGCTGTCGGGCAGCGGTCGGGGATCGGGGTCGTCCTGGAAAGGACGCCAGCCATAGAGCTGGAGTTCGTCGAGAAGGTGGGCGGTGGAACTGGCCGCGTGCGGCGGTTCGTGGTCACAATCGGTGGTCATGGCGCTGTCCTTTGCCGGGTTGGCCGCGCCCCTCGCGGCCTTCATGGCGACGGACAGCCGCAGGCAGGGACGGTCCCGCACCCCATCCCGGTGGGGCCGGAGCGTCAGCGGAGGACGGCGGAGGGCGGCTATTTTGTGTCGCGATGGAACGGCGCGCAGCGCCGCCGGAAAATAGCCGCCCGGAGCCGTTGCGGGAGCCGGGACGCCTGCGGCCCGATCGCCCTCTTGAAGGCCGAGGAGCGGCTTCCTTGGCGGGACAGGACAGCGTCGCGCCGAAGCGATGACCGCGCGCCGTCACCGGGTTCCGGTCAACCCGTCTCCGGCAAGACCGATCCGCGCATGAAACGGTCGACATCCTCCGGCGCGATCTGAATCCGAACGGCGGCGCGGAGGGCGTCAAGGCCAAGGCGGCGCAGATCGTCGTTGAAGTCCCCCAGCGTCGGCGACAGGGGGATCGCCTCGATCCCCGCCTCGACGGCCCTTGCGGTCAGGACGCTCTGGGCCGCCTCGCCCGCCGGGTCGGCGTCGAGGGCGATGTAGAGGCGACGCAGCCCGGCGCTGAACCGCAGGGCGGCGAGATGGGCGGCGGACAAGGCCGCCGCCATCGGCAGGCGGGGCAGGGCCATGCGCAGCGCCAGCATGGTCTCGATCCCTTCGCCCGCCGCCAGGACGTCACGAACCGCGCCGAAGCGGACGGCGTGGCCCAGCAGGTCGCCCATCGCCCGGCGCGGGGTGGCGATGGGCGCTTTGCCCGCGCCGTCGGGCGTCAGCCAGGTGCGGTGCGCGCCCGTCAAACGACCGCTCACATCGGTGACGGCGGCGATCATCGCCGGTCGCGCCTCGGGCGGGCTGGCGTCGTCCGGGCGGCAGTGGCAGCGGGGGTGGAAGCGCAAGCTGTCGGCGTCGTGCAGAGCCGTGATGCCGCGATTCCGCAAATAGGTCTCCACGACGGCGCCATGAATCGGGAGGGACATGGCGAACAGCCGCCGGGCCGCCTCACGCGACCCTGACGGCGCCGGAGGGGAGCGGGAAGCGGAGGGTGGGTCTGGGGCCTCTCGGGGCAGGCTGAGGAAGGCGCGGGCCTCGTCGGCGACGTCCTTGAAGTTCGACAGACCGCAGGATCGGCGAATGAGGTCCAGCAGATCGCCGTGTTCGCCGGTGGCGGCGTCGGTCCATTTGCCGACCGCTCCCTTGCCGCTCTCCGGCCCGGTCAGGCGGACGAACAGCGAGCGTCCGGGGCTGTTGAGGATGTCGCCGACCAGCCAGTAGCGCCCTTCGCGGCGACCGGCGGAAAGATAGCGACGGCACACCGCTTCCGCCTGACCGCCAAGGCGGCGGGAGAGGTCGGCGGCGTCGCCGCGCGTCGTCACGCCGCCCCCCGTTCGCCGACGCGCTGGATCGGGAAGCGCTTCAGCACCCGGGCCAACACCACCGGACCATTCGCATCGGTGGGAATGAACAGGCGCAGCTTCCAGGCGATGATCTCGTGGAACAGGCCATAAGCGGAAAGCCGTTTGCGCATGGCGTCGGTGAAGCCGGACAGTTCAAGACGGTGGGCGGCCATCACCCGAACCCGACGAAGCTGGAGGCCCTCGGCGAGGTCGAGGATGGTTCGCCCTTCCATCAGAGCGGCGAAGGCGTCCGGCGGGGGAAGCGCGACTGTGTTGGCGGCCTCGATGCCCGCCACCCAGGCGGGAGGAACGGCGCGTCCGATGATCCGTTCGCCGTCGTCGGTTTGGAGCCGGTAGACCCGTGTCGAACCGGCGGGCAGGCGTTTCCAGACCGGCAGCAGCAGGCCAGTGACCATGCGCAGCAGGCTGTCGGTGAACTCTGGAACCTCCGCCACCTCGGCGGTCCAGGCGGCGGCGAAAGTCTCCTGGTCGGCCTCGACCCAATGGGTCTCCGCCATCGCCTTCAGCGGCAGGGTGGCGACCTCCATCGGGCGCAGCAGGCGGACGCGGCGTTCGATTTCGCCGTCGTCGAGCATGACGCTGCGGGCCGGAACCTGCACGGCGGCGCGGTCCGACCGTTGGTTGACCAGCAAGCGGGCGCGGAGATCGCTCAACGCCTCCAGCGCGTCCTCCAGGCGGCGCGGGTGATTGCGCTGCCGTTGGCGAATGGTCAGCAGGCGGGTTTCCGCCCCGGTCCTGGGATGGACGTGGATGCTGTGGCGTTCGGTGACGGTGAAGCTTTCCGCCCGCAGCGTTTCCAACCCGACATCATGGGCGCCGCTGGCGATGGCTCCCTGGATGCGGGCGTCGAGCAGCCGCTCGAAGGCGGTGAACAGCACGCCTTGCAAATCGAGGGTGAGGGCGAGCAGCCGGTTGAGGAAGGTGGTGATCGGCGGCAAAACATCCTTGAGGCCGCCCTCGTCCGTCAGCGTCAAGCCCGTCGCCGCCTCAAACACCGACAAGGGGCAGCCGTCGATCTTGCCGAGGACCAGCAACTGGTAGAGCTGGCGCAGGGCGTCGCGGGCGTAGGAGGATTCCAGATTGTCTTCGGGCCGGAACAGGCCTTGCCCGCCGGTCTGCCGCTGGCCGCGCGTGATGGCGCCCAGCGTGTCGAGGCGGCGGGCGATGGTGGACAGGAAGCGCTTCTCCGCCTTGACGTTGGTGGCGATGGGGCGGAACAGCGGGGGTTGGGCCTGGTTGGTGCGGTTGGTGCGCCCCAGCCCCTGGATGGCGGCGTCCGCCTTCCAACCCGGTTCCAGCAGGTAATGCACCCGCAGCCGTTGGTTCTTCGCCGTCAGGTCGGCGTGATAGCTCCGTCCGGTGCCGCCCGCGTCGGAGAACACCAGGATGCGTTTCCGGTCGTCCATGAAGGCCAGGGTTTCGGCGAGGTTGGCGGCGTCGGCCCGGCTTTCGACCTGAAAACGGTGGCCGTTGCGGATGATCCGGCGCGACCGCCCCGTCACCTCGGCCACCAGATCGACGCCGAAGCGCTGGACGATCTGGTCGAGGGCGCCGGGAACTGGCGGCAACGCGGCCAGCCGTTCGATCAGATCCTGGCGGCGGGCCAGCGCCTCACGGCTGTTCACCGGTTGGCCGTCACGGCACATCGGCCGCGACGAGAGATTGCCGTCGCCATCGGTGAAGGGCTCATAAAGCTGCACCGGGAAGGAATGGGCGAGATAGTCAAGGACATATTCCCTGGGGGTGATGTCCACCTGGATGTCGGCCCATTCCTCGGTGGGAATCTCGGCCAACCGGCGTTCCATCAACGCCTCCCCGGTCGAGACGATCTGCACCACGGCGGCGTGACCCTGCTCAAGGTCGCGCTCGATGGAACGGATCAGGGTCGGCGTCTTCATGCCGGTCAGCAGATGACCGAAGAAGCGCTGCTTGGCGCTCTCGAAGGCCGAGCGGGCGGCGGACTTGGCCTGTCGGTTCAAGGTTCCGCTGTCGCCGGTGACGTTGGCGGCCCGCAGCGCCGCGTCGAGATGGCTGTGGATGATGGCGAAGGCCCCGGCATAGGCGTCGTAGATCGCCGCTTGTTCCGGCGTCAGGGCGTGCTCGACCAACTCATACTCGACGCCGTCGTAGGACAGCGAGCGAGCGGTGTAGAGGCCGAGCGCGCGCAGGTCGCGGGCCAGCACCTCCATCGCCGCCACGCCGCCCGCTTCGATCGCCTGGACGAACTCCGCGCGGGTGGCGAAGGGAAAATCCTCGCCACCCCACAGGCCAAGGCGCTGGACGTAGGCGAGGTTGTGGACGGTGGTGGCGCCGGTGGCCGAGACATAGACCACGCGGGCGTCCGGCAGGGCGTGCTGAAGGCGCAGCCCGGCGCGGCCTTGCTGCGAGGGCGCCGGATCGCCCCGGTCGGACGCGACGCCTGCGGCGTTCTGCATGGCGTGGCTTTCGTCGAAGATGATGACGCCGTCAAAGTCGGCGCCCAACCATTCCACGATCTGGCGCACCCGCGAAACCTTGTCGCCCCGGTCGTCGGAGCGCAGCGTGGCGTAGGTTAGAAAAAGGATGCCTTCCGACAGCGTGATCGGCCGCCCCTGGGCGAAGCGCGACAGCGGCGTGACCAGCAGCCGTTCCATCCCCAGCGCCGACCAATCGCGCTGGGCGTCCTCGATCAGCTTGTCGGACTTGCTGATCCACAGCGCCTTGCGGCGACCGCGCAGCCAGTTGTCGAGGATGATGGCCGCCGACTGGCGGCCTTTCCCGGCCCCGGTGCCGTCGCCCAGCATGAAGCCCTTGCGGAAACGCACCGCGTTGGGAGCATCGTCGGGAGCCGCCGACACCATGTCGAAGGTCGCGTCCACCGTCCATGCCCCGGCGAGATGGTCGGCATGGGCCTCGCCGGCATAGATCACGGTTTCGAGCTGGGCGTCGGACAGCCGACCGTCGTCGATCAGGCGGGGCGGCAGGCGTGGCCGATGGGTGGGCTTGGGCGGCGCCACCGAAGCCATCGCCGCCGACTGCACCAGCTTGGTGGGGTGGGGCTGGGCGCCGGGAATGCGGATCGACTGCAAGCCGTATTCCTCATAGAGGGCGTCGGTGAGGCGCACGCCCTCGGGCGGGGACCAGTCGATGGTTTCGTAAGCGAGATCGACCGCTTTCGGCTCATCGGCGGCGGGGTGGCGGGCCGCTCTGGCGGGCCGAAAGCTGATGGGGCGGCGGGATGGGGACAGGGCCTCCGGTTTGAGGATGGAACCGCCGCCGGGCAGCGTCAGGCGCGGCGGCAACTGGGCCGCGATCCAGCCCAGCAGGGTGGCGACGTTGGGGGCGACGCCGAGGGGGGGCGGAAAGGTGGTCGGGTCGTCGGCGGGCCGCTTGTCGATGACCAGCAGGCGGGTGTCGACGCTGGAGCCGTGCCGGGCATAGACCGCGCCGTCGATGGCGGCGGTGAACACCACCCGCCCGCGTTCCTGCAAGCCGACGAAGGCGTCGCGCCAAGCGGGCGCGTCCGGTGCGAATCCCGCGCCGGTGATCGCCACCACCCGCCCGCCATCGGCCAGCCGGGCGAGCGCCGACGTGATGTGGCGGAGCGTGGTGTCGGCCTTCCGTCCGGCGACATGGACGGTTGCCGAGAAGGGCGGGTTCATCAGCACGACCGAGGGAGCGATGTCGGTGGCCAGATGATCGTCGATCTGGGCGGCGTCGAAGCGGGTGACGGCGACCGCCGGAAACAGGCGGGCGAGCAGCCCGGCGCGGGTCTCGGCCAATTCGTTCAGGGCAAGGGCGGCCCCGGAGATCTCGGCGAAGATGGCGAGCAGGCCGGTTCCGGCGGAGGGTTCCAGCACCCGGTCGGCGGGGGTGAGCGCCGCCGACGTGGCCACCGCCAGCCCCAAGGGGATCGGCGTCGAAAATTGCTGATAACTCTGGCTGCCCTCGGAGCGGCGGGTGTGGGTGGGCAGCAGCGCGGCGATCCGGGCCAACAGTGGCAGGGCCGCCGCCGGAGAACCGGCTGTGCGGAACAGCGCCGCGCCGTACTTGCGCAGAAACAGAACCGTCGCCGCTTCGCCAGCCTCGTAAGCGGTCTTCCAGTCCCAGGCGCCTTCGGCGTCGGAACCATCGAAGGCGCGGGACAGGGCGTCGCGCAACAGGGCGGCGTCGATCCGTCGGCCCTGCTCGAGATGGGGCAGGAGGTGGCGCGCCGCCCGATGGATGGCCTCGACCGGATCGGCGATGACGGAACGAGCGGGCGGCGCGGCCGAAACGGCGGCGGCAAACAATGACGCGGACATGGAAACGCCTCGGGAGAGCGGAAACGGGGCGAGCCGATCCGGCGCTCTCTCGACCGCTCCGGCTCAATCCCGTTCGGGCACCCCTCTGACTCTCCACTTGCGGCGGCTACCCTGATGCCTGTCGGCTTCCCGGTCCTTTTTGCGATGTCTGGGACGGTGCGTCTGTGGCTTTACGAGGTGGTGAAGGCGATCAACACGGAAATGATGAGGCCGTTGGTCTCCGCCCCCTTGTCGGATGTTGGGAAGGGCATTATCTTACTTTTGTCTTACCGATGGAGCCGTCTTATGCCCGCTGCGGAGCACACGACAACCGTTGTCTCGACCAAGGGGCAGGTCATTCTGCCCAAGGCCATTCGCCAACAGCGTCACTGGACCGCCGGTACGCGCTTGGTTGTGGAGAACACGGCGGAGGGCGTCCTGCTGCGTCCGGCGCCGATGTTCCCGGAAACCCGTCCTGACGAGGTGTTTGCCGTCCTGGCTTATAAAGGGGAAGCGCGGTCATTGGAGGAGATGGAAGCTGGCATTCTGGCCGAGGCGAGGCGGTATGCGGGCGATTGACACCAATGTCCTGGTCCGTTACCTGACCGGCGATGACCCCGAGCAATCCGCTCGCGCCCGTGCCGCCATTGACGGGCGGGAGGTGTTCGTCGCCACCACCGTATTCCTGGAGGGTGAATGGGTGCTGCGGGGTGTCTATGGCTTTTCGCGGAAGGACGTGTGCCGGGCTTTCCGGGCTTTCGCCGGACTGCCTGGTGTTTCGGTTGAGAACCCGCCGATGCTGGCGGGAGCTCTCGATCAGGCTGAGGCAGGGATGGATTTTGCTGATGCCCTGCATCTGGGCGCGGTCGGCCATTGTGAGGTGATGCTGACCTTTGACCGCAAATTCATCAAGGCGGGAGCGAAAGGCTTGCTCAAGGTTGAGGAGCCGTAGCATTCGTTTTCCCATACGGATCGTATAGCAACTGTCAGTCATGGCATCCGGTGATGCGTTTGTTAATGCCAGCCGCCTCCGGCGATGAACGCGCGCACGGTTTGCATGTCATCCTGCAAACGTCCGGTGTATGGCAGAGGAATGCTCAAGTACGCCGCAACTTCGTAGATCTGTTCTTTGAGGTTAAGCGCGCGCCGGCAGCTTTCCACAGCTGCGACTGGATCGCTGTCCGCGAAAGCGTCACCGTCGTTTAGGCATCGGTCGTAGCGCGTGACCAGCGCAGCCAACTCCCAGACCAGGGCAACGAATCCAGGTTAACGGGGCGGTAGGTCGAGGATGGCCTTCATGTATCGGGTGTCCCATCCTGCGACCTTTCGCCTGAGTTTGAGGGATTTTTTGTCGGCGACGGCGCGGACGAGGTTGATGGCGAAGTGCCTGACGACGGCCATGTTTTTGGCTCCATGTCCGGTGCGCAGGCGGGCTTGGTCTTCGCTGAAGACCACGTCGAGAACCCAATGGAGGCTGTTTTCGATGCCCCAATGGCCTCGGACGGCTGTGGCTGCGGCTTCAGCGGTGAGGTTGGCGGAGGAGATGTAGTAACGGGTGTCCGCGCGGCATCGGTCTTTGAGTTCGGTTTTGGAGCGCACTTCAATGATCGTCGCCACGCCGGGGAGACGGAGTTCACCGGGAAAGCGGCGGTCGCCATCGAGCCAATCGGCCTCATGGCTGACGGTCACGGTGCGCTCTTCGATGCGACCGTGCCCTTTGTCCCACTCTGTGACGGTATCGACGATCCCGGCTGGGGCAGCGGTGAAATAGGCCTCGATTGATAGCGTCCGTCAAGGTGGTGTAAATTCGGAGATGGTCGTGAGCGTCTTCGGTTAGGTGTCCTTTGCTTGAGGTAAAGTGTTGATCTTGGTCTCGGGCGGGGCAGCCACCTCCGCCATGGTTTCCAGTGTCAGGTAGCGGTGCTGGAGTTGCCAATCGTCGTTCTGTTCCAGGAGGATCGCGCCGACGAGTCTTTGGGCGCTGTTTTCATTGGGAAAGATGCCGACGACGTCGGTTCGACGTTTCACTTCGCGGTTCAAGCGCTCGATGGGATTGGTCGAGTGTATCTTGGTGCGATGGGCATCGGGATAGTCCATGTAGGCGAGCACATCGTGTTCGGCGTCGTCGAGCAGAGCGGCGACCTTGCGAAAGCGCGGTCGGAGTTGGTCGGCCACATGGCGCCAGACATCGCCGGCGGTTTTCCGGTCGGGCTGAACGAAGACTTGGCGCACGGCGGCCGACACCACCGACTGCTGGTCCTTGGGGACATGACAGAGCAGCGAACGCATGAAATGAACGCGGCACCTCTGCCAGGTCGCGCTCAGGACTTGGGCGATGGCGGCCTTCAGCCCCTCGTGGGCATCGGAGACCACCAACTTGACGCCCTTCAGGCCGCGCCGGGCCAAGGAGCGCAGGAACTCGATTCAGAAGGTGGCGGCCTCCGACTGGCCAAGCCCCAGGCTGAGGATTTCGCGGCGGCCGTCCTGGTTGACGCCGGTGGCGATTATCGCGGCGATTGAGACGATGCGCCCGTCCTGGCGGACCTTGATGTAGGTGGCGTCCAGCCAGAGATAGGGCCAGTCGCCGTCCAGCGGGCGTTCCAGGAAAGACAGCACGCGGGTGTCGATCTCCTGACACAGCGCCGAAACCTGGGACTTGGAGATCCCCGTCATGCCGAGCGCCTGAACGAGGTCATCGACCTTGCGGGTCGAGACGCCCTGGATCCAGGCTTCCTGGATGACGGCGGTCAGCGCCTTCTCGGCCGTCTTGCGCGGCTCCAGGAAAGCCGGGAAGTAGGAGCCCTGCCGCAACTTGGGGATCTTCAGGTCGAGCGTGCCGAGCCGGGTTTCCAGTTGGCGCGACCGCGAGCCGTTGCGGTAGGTCGAGCGCTCATCGCTGCGTTCATGACGCGAAGCCCCGATCAGCCCATCGACCTCGAAGGCCATCAGCCGGTGCAGCGTGTGCTCGGCGATGGCGCGCAGGAAGTCGCCGTCGGTGCTCTTCTGGATCTGTTCGAGAAGTGCCATTCTGTCGTCGGTCATCGTGGGGGCTCGGTTGGGGGTGGGTGTCGCAACGCAACCTTACCGGAAACGCGCGATGACCACCTCCCTTCGCCAGATCACCGCCTACGGGGCGGAGGATCGGGCTGGGGCCGGACTGCGCTGGGGAGGGCTTCGCCCGGCCCCAGCCCGATCCTTCATGGGCGAATTTCCACCACGCCTCTGGACGTTACCGACAACTGCGTCGTGGCGAGGTGCTGAAGTTCTTCCAGGGTGTACCGTCGTGCCTGGTCGGGATCGAAGCTTGCGGCACGGCGCACCATTGGGCCCGGGAGATTGCGGCCTTGGGGCATACGGTGAAGTTGATGCCGCCCGCCTATGTCAAGCCCTATGTGAAACGCGGCAAGACGGATGCGGCGGACGCCGAGGCGATCTGCGAAGCGGTAACCCGACCGACGATGCGGTTCGTCGCCATCAAGACGATCGACCAGCAGGCGGCTTTGATGCTGCACAAGACCCGCGATCTGCTGGTCCGGCAACGGACGATGCTGGTCAACGGGTTGCGCGGGCACCTCGCGGAATTCGGCATCATCGCGGCGAAAGGGCTTGGCGGGGTGAAGACGATCATCGAGGCCCTGCATGATGCCCAGGATCAATTGCTGGAACTGGCGCGGTTGGCGCTGCATGGGATCGTTGAGCAACTTCGCCACCTCGGCACCGAGATCGAACGGCTGGAGGAGCGCATCCTGGCTTAGCATCGGGCCAGCGATGTCAGCCGACGCTTGGCGACCATTCCCGGGATCGGTCCGATCACCGCCAGTGCGATCGCGGCGGCTGTGCCGGACGGAACCTTGTTCCGATCCGGCCGCCAGTTCGCCGCGTGGCTTGGCCTGACGCCGAAGGCGCACAGCAGCGGCGGCAAGGAGCGGCAGGTTGGCATCAGCAAGCAGGGCGACGGTTACCTCCGGCGCCTGCTCGTCGTCGGCGCCACAGCGGTCAATGCGGTTGGCCCGCAAAGACAACGCCAGCCGAAGCTGGGCGACGAAGCTGTTGGAGCGCAAGCCGGCGAAGCTGGCCGCCGTAGCCTTGGCCAACAAAACTGCCCGCATCGCCTGGGCGGTGATGACACGCGGAAAAACCTACGAGGCGCCGGTCGCCGCGTAGTCGTTGTTCACCCGGCAAAGCGAGAGATTGCTCGGCGGGTGGATGTGCCAGGGTGGTGAGACGTGATGACGAACCGGCTGGGCCGGGGATCGATCAAACCCACGGGGACCAAGCGCCTTCGAGCGCGTTGAGGTGATTTGGGCTTCGATCCGCGGAATTCATCAAGGCCAGCGGCCACGGCTGCGAAAACAGGCCGGACACATGGATGCATCCTATCGGCCGTCACTACGGATTTCACTCTTGCACCGGAAGGGCCGTCCACACATGGCCTCCTGCCTCCTGCAAACGTTTGTGTATGCACTTCAAGCCAGGACCGTGAGTGGATTGCATGAGCGTCGCGAGCATCCGAACGACCTCCGTGAACCGCCGCTGTCAGCTGGCCGCCGGTGACCAGGCGAACAGCCTCTTCCTTGAATTCAAGCGCGTAACGCGCCCGTATCGCCTTCGCCATCTCGCCGATCCTTCCCCGATTGTAGTCGGTTATGGGAGGCGTCGATCGCGGACAAGATCAGCCACCTCTCACGTTGACGCACGTTCGGCTGCGCAACGCAACACATAGCCTGAAAATACCCCAATACACTATGCCTACACGCGTATCCACATCGTCAGAAGCCCTCATAAGGAATTTCACTCCGACAGCGCACCACTCTCTTGACATATGAGGATGTATCATAACACTCTATCAGCCCAAATGTATTCCGGCACGCGCCGTCGCTAATGTCTTGCTCTTAATCAAGGAGGATAAGAATTTTGAGTCTGGCTTCCGAAATTGCGCATGCAATCCAACGGCACGCCAAGTCCGACGCCGTAGTGTCAAAAGATGGCACGATAAACTATTTTCAGTTAAAATACTTATCAATATGTTTTCAAGAATTTGCTCAGCAGCAAGGTTTATCGAGTAACGATGTTATTGCGTACTGTGGATCTAACAGCAGGGATCGCTTAGCATTTTTTCTTGGCGGGCTTCTAGGAGCATATATTCCAGCGCTCCTCCCAATCAGTTCAGGATCACCATTTTTGGACACCTTTCTTTTTTCTATAGACGCCAAAATGCTAATTTCCGAAGTGACGGAGGCGTCATCAATCCCCCAGTGGACGCCAACTGATGCAAAAAGATCTAGCTCTGGCACGATGATCGTCCAGGATCGGTCCGTATCGCATATTAGTTTTACTTCTGGAACTCTTGGACACCCTCGGATAATACATGTTAGCGCTGATGCTGTCCTGGAATTCTGTGATTGGTTTTGCCACTATATTCCTCTTTCCTCGAATGATCGATGGGCGGAACCAGGAAATATTACATCAGACCTCGCGATAACGAATACTATTCTTCGTTTTTTTTGCGGTGCTGCATTCATTGATGTGTCCACAGAAGATTTTCCAAGGCTTTCATCTCACTTTGCTGAAAATAGAGTGTCGATAGTACGCTCCACCCCTCGTGCAGCCGAGATACTTCTTGCATCAAACCGTCGTAGACAACTCAAAACTACGGCGCTCCGCCTTATCGGATTTGGTGGAGATCAGCTGACATCCAATACAGTTTTTCGTATGATGAATGAATTATCTGGGGATATCACTTTTATAAATACCTATGGTAAGGCAGAAATAGCTGGTATATTATCTATATACTGTTGGGAGCGTGGGGCCAAATTCGCACAATATGATGGTTGTGTGTCTGTTGGGCAATTTGTTCCAGGCGTAGAGGCAGAGTCAGGCGTTTCTTTTTGTGATTCAAGTGAGTTAGTTGTTCAATCGCGTAGAAATGCAATTTTAATTAAAAATTTACTAAGCGGAGAAATTATTCAAACAGAAAGAAAAACGAAATCGGCCATGGCTACTGGCGATCTCGTCAGAAAATATGATGAATTTTTATACGTTGTTGGCCGAGTGGACCGTGAAGTCACAAGGCATGGATATCAAGTCAACCTTGACAAATTAGGTACCATAGTGTCCGAACTATTGAAAGAACGTAGCGCCGCAGTGTTAATTAAAGAGAGACTTATTCTGCTTGTTGAAGCCCCTCCCGATGTTGATGTCAAGACAATACTGTCCAGTATGATG
Organism: Azospirillum cavernae; assembly: GCF_003590795.1. Classification (GTDB taxonomy): domain Bacteria; phylum Pseudomonadota; class Alphaproteobacteria; order Azospirillales; family Azospirillaceae; genus Azospirillum; species Azospirillum cavernae. Next base: position 1,820,507 of record NZ_QYUL01000001.1, on the reverse strand, counting down.
CCATATTATCTGGTGCCTGACAAAGTAATTTTTGAAAAACAGCTTCCGGTCAACAGATCGGGCAAAATCGATATTAACCAGTGCAAAATCATTGCGGAGAGCGCGATATGACAATACTAGATACATCTCAAATTTTGTCCGTCATAGCATCGTCTCTCGGAGTTAATCGTGCCATGCTTGGGGCCCAACCAGAAATTTACAGGACGATTGGTTGGGATAGCTTGTCTACATTACAAATAATAGAAGCGATCGAGATTCATTTTGGAGTACAAATTACTGATGAAGATGTGGGTCAGTGCACGAGCCTTTCTGGTATACTAAACGTGTTAGCGAAAATGGGAGTGAAAAATGGAATATCTTGAGACTGTGATCGATTTCGATAGCTTCGATGGAGTCCACCTACAAGGAACATTCTGCCACTCTAAGCAGTCTGCGAGGAAAGGTATGATTGTTTTGCTTGTTCATGGAGTCCAGACGGATCGACATGAAACGGGGTTTTATTCCAGAATGGCTTATAGGTTCGCTGAAGCAGGCCTGGACTCGTTCAGATTTGATTGGCGCTGCCATGGCGTGGACAGTGAGCGTCCAATAAGCACGCTTACGTTGACCTCTGTCCGGAATGACATTACGGCTGCGTACGATGCGGCTTCTATGGTTCGTGGTATGCGATGCCCGGCTGTTATCGTTGCAGCGAGTTTTTCCGGAGGGGTTGCAGTACGTTGGGCATTTCGTCATACAGCTGCCGCAAGTGTTGTTCTCTTAAACCCTGTGCTTGATTATCTCGACGAATACATTATCGGCCCCCAAAAAGGCGACGCGAGCTCGCTTAACAAAGGTAGTATTGACGAACTCGAAGCTCTAGGTACAGTCACGTCTCAAAGAAAGGGATTCGGGAGACCAGCGATTAACGAGTTTAGAGATTATGAGGTTATTCCAAAGCAGAACATACCTCATTGGATATTCCATGGTGATAAAGATACAGGTGTTGATATTAAGACTTCAAGGATTTTTTCCCGCATATATGAAAATATAGAATTGTGTGAAATTGCTGGTGCTGAACATGGTTTTGTCGAGCCTGGCGATTGGAGAATGGAAACCGCTGAGACACTAAGGCGGCACGCCGATTTATATGAGGTAATTCTGGAAAAGTTGGAACGTTCTGTTTCCTGACTATGAGGCATGAGAATGTGCATCGCAAAAATTGATCCGTCAGCCTTCGTCCATCCAACCAGCCTCATTGGGTATGGAAAGGTGCCGGAAGACCCAATGATAACGATCATGGCTCGAGCGCGTGTGGAAGCATTCTGCATCATAGAACCCGGCGCGCTAATAGACGAAGATGTGGTAATATATCACCACTGTGTTGTTGGCCGCCGCGCAAAGATTGGGAAAGGAACTAAATTTGTAGATCGAGTCCGGGTTGCAGCTGACGCCATCGTGGGGCGAGATTGTATCATTGGAGGAAATGTTTCGGAACGGGTATTAATCGGCGATCGTGTAACCTTTATGGGAGAAATGGCCCATAGTCACACTGATGCAACGATACAGTGGGGAGTGACACAGGAAGTGTCGCCCGTGATCGAGGAGGGCTGCGTAATCGCTCAGGGGGCAATAATTATTGGTGGTATCAGAGTTTATAGAAACTCATACATAAGTGCGGGACAGATCGTAAAAACAGACGTTCCACCGAACACGTTCGTCGTCAATGGCAGGATGGAACCACTTTCTCGTTGGCGAGGACTCATAAGGGCACGCGGCGGATGGATTGACGGCGTGTATTGTGAAGGACAGTGATCAATGCATACGCATGAGTTACCTCTGAATATCTTTGTTTCACATAGTTTCGAGCCGAGGAGTAAATCGTACAATCTTGAAGCATTTAGGGAATCTGTCAAAAAGGCAATGGAACTAGCGTCAGAAATATTAAAGGGAAAGAAGATTAATGTAAGGATAACCCCAATTTTTGAAAGCAATATATTTGGAAGCCCACTCAATCAACAGATTATTTCTTCCATTCAATCTAGTTCGTGCGCGATAGTCGATCTTACTAATGTTTCTGCAAACGTCATGTATGAATTAGGTTATATTGATGCGCTATCGATTCCATGTCTGCTGACGCGATCGGCACATAGTACTGCACAGATCCCTGTCGATGTGGCTGGACGACTATTCGCGGAATACCAAAATGAGAGTAACTTGCCTACGATTCTTTCGTCATCATTAGCCAGTGTGATAGAATCAAGTCTGCGAGGTACTCGGATTATTCCTAGCGATCGTGATTTCGTGTGGTTCCCTCATGATATTCAGGGCATCCATGTCGTGTGTCCGCATTCACCTGATAATTTATTCACAGCAGACATGAATCATCCAAACTACGTGTATTTAGAACAATTTAGTGATAAAGATGCTCTATTGGAGATTATGGTTTTTCTTTCTCGGACGTATTCAGCGCGAGTGCATAAGTATACGGCCATGGAATTTCCGCAACGGCAACTGTTAAGGGATAATATTGTTGTGATTGGTGGGCCGGGAATTAAAGGTATTGGAGAAGGAAACATCATTTGTCGTGAAATGATGCGAAGAATTTCTACTAGATTAACTTATGCATTAAATGGAGAATCATTAATTTATCGCACTCCTGAGGGCGATATTGAGAGGAGGCCTGTGTACTCCGGCGATGGGCAATTGAAAATAGACTATGGATATTTCGCGCGTTTCCCAAATCCATTTGAACCGAAGGCAGTCGTTATATTGGTAAATGGTCTGCATACTGCAGGAGTCCTTGGGTCAGCACTTGTTCTTTCAGATCGGCCCCAGGCGGCGCAGAATTTTCGCGTGATTAAGCATGCGTTGGGTAGAGCGTCTAGCGAAGCTCCCGCATTTGAGGCGTTGTTTGAGGTAGAGAGAATGGCAGGAGAAGTATTAGTGCCAAGACTTTCTGCAAATTTGATATTCCCACTTGAGCCAAAATGAATGGGATAGCCTGAGATGAGCACGTTTCGCTGGCTTTCGGAATTCGAAGCACGGAAAAGTGGTAACTTAAAGTGGAAAAGATATCCTCCAGAGGTGCTGCCTTTGGATGTTGGAGAGATGGATTGTGAAACATCGTCAGAAATACGAAAAGTTATATCTAGTGCCTCCACCTCGGGACAATTTGGTTATGGTCCGATAGCATCTCGATCAACTCTGCCAAAAGTTCTTTCCGCGCATCTTGAGGATTATTTTGGGATAAGCTGCGAAGAAGCATACGTGATCCCAGCTGGTGGTTTGCTGTTCGCGCTCTCTGAATGCCTTAGGATACTAAAAAGAACTGGGAATACACTGCTTATTGAGCCGGCTTACAGCGGGTTAGACCAAGCAATAAATGCTTCTGGCTGTAATCCTATACGAATTTCATCGGTTCATAACAATGACGGGACATTGGAAATTGATCGTGATATGATTATAAAAGAAATATATGCTGGGGCCTGGTCCATCGTCCTAGCAATCCCAAACAGCCCAACTGGTGCTTTGCTGAGCCAAAAGGATATGGAATGGCTAGCTGAGATAGCTGTAGCTAAAAATCTGAGCATATTTATTGATGCTATTTATGCGCATACCTTCCCCACTCCTAAGGATCTGGGGTTACTTGATATATTGAGGCATTGTGTAGATCAAGTTGTAATATTTGGCGGACCAAGCAAGGCTTGGGCGATACCATCAATTAGAGTTAGTTATATGATTTTTAACAATCAATTGTCCGCCTCCAGAGTAGAGCGCGAATTTAGATGGATTCTGTCACCTAGAGCTGCATTAGGTGAAGCGGTATGTGAAACAGCGGTTACTCTAGGATTAGCGTGGCTTCAAGAGTGTCGCAACAAAGTGGCTGAAAATAAAGAATTAGTACGCAGTGTGTTGGAGCCCGGAGGGTGGACGGCTCACTATAGTCATCATGCGACACCTTATCTTTGGCTGCATCCACCTTTGACGATGTCATATCCTGAGCTTCATTTTCTTCGCAAAGCCAAGGTGGCCTTGGTTGGTGGGACGATGTACGGCCAACCTTATAGAAGTTTTGTACGGATGAATATTGCCTGCAATCAGCTAGTTTTGAAAGAAGCATTGGACCGGATTCATCGCGTAACTGGATAATGAGGTGATCTCATGGCGCTTTGCTGTATATTGGTCAACGATAGGTTTTTGCCGATATCGGCAGCTGTACCATTTCCCTATGGAGTAACACAGCATGTTATAGGTTGTAAAAATGCCATCAGATTGATGGGGCACAGCGTGGCTCTTATTCGCTATAGGCGCGACGAAGACGCGTTAACGCCTAATATAACTGAAGCAAATTGGGATGATAGTATTGGATACCGCTTTTGCTTTAACTACTCCATGAGTCGTAAACTGGTTATTGACCGCATGGCTGAAGCAATACGCTTACTTCAAGCTGCCTACCCATTTGAGGATTTAATCTATATTTATACGCAGACACCAACACTTAGTATGTTCATACCTGATGGTATTCCAATAATAGTAACCAACCATGGCCCATTTGTATGTGACGTCGAACTAAGAATCGGCGCTGATGCAGCTCGCAAGGCGTTTAACTGGGAGCATGAGAAGTTCGATCATTTGAAACAAGTGCAGAGTGAAGGGCTTGAATGGATTAGAAGGAATCACCGCTCGTACTGCGCCGAAATATCTCCACTTCAGCTCGCTTATGTACGAGGCAGTGGGTTTGAGAAGAATCGTATTGGACGTCTGCCCCCACCTCTAGAGAGAAATACAATAATTCCGCGCTCTGAACTGAATCATCTGCAATCTCAAATATTAGATCGATGCAAAACAAAGAAAAAAATCGCTCTAACGGTTGTATCGAGATTGGACTATTTCAAAAGAGTGGAATTGTTCGTCGATGGAGCATGTGAAGCACTCCGCGATAAAGTAATAGATTTTGCAATAATTATAGGTGGGGAGGATGTCGATTGCGAGCGCCATACATTAAAAACGCGAGTTCCGAATGAAATGAGGGAGAGCGTATATTTTGTACCTAGGCAAGCAAATAATTGGATAAATAATAACTTATATGTTTCATTATTGTGTAATAGCGTTTTCGTCTGTACATCGCGGTTTGATTTAGTTCCCTATACGATTTTGGAGGCAGCACGGGCTGGAATTTTGGTTTTGGCGTGTAATTCGAAGAATGTTGGCGCCGTTGAATGGCTATTTGATTGCCAATTATTTGAGGAAACACCCGAAGGGATATCAGAGCGACTTAATTGGGCCTTCTCAAGCACCGACGCCGCCGAAATTCGATATGAGTCATCTTCCCGACTTAGGGAGGCAACAAGTTGGAAGGCATTTGGTTCAGCGTTCCAGGTTGCAGTAGATGCGATTTATAGGGATTAGAATGTATTATTAATCACTTTAAAGTGGTATGCCCACAATGGCCCAGCCACGCTTTGGCATCGTCAGAGGATACCGGAAATCTTCAACAGCCGTCTCATATCGACGACCTTAGCATTACAGTTGTGCCCTTCGCCTAAGGTGAACCTCCTTGGCGACGGCTTGGTGGCATCGCCTCCAGGCGGATCACGCAATCACGAAGGCCGGCTCGATGTGACGCTGGGCCAGACGGTTGGCGACACGACGGATCTCCTGCATCGACCAGCGGACCATGGCCGGGGTTCTTTGCGCGTTGTTTTTTTCTAGGGCGGCAAGCTGAGCTGTCTGTTGAGGTTCTGGAAAGGGCCTGAATGGGAGGCTGTCATGCCACGTCGGTTTTGTCGGGTTCGCCAAGGTTTGGAGCGGCTTCTGGTGCCGGAACGTCGGGATTGTCCCGCCTGCGGCCTACGGATGCGGATCCGCTATGAGAACCGGCGGGCGGTGTTGACGCTGTCCGGACTGGAGCGGCTTCGGCTGAAGATCCAGCGGTGTCAGTGCCGATTGGATACTGGTCCATCCGCATTCCCGGTGCAGAGAACCAACACGAGCGGGGCCATTCAGGCGGCTTCGAGGACACGGTGGCGCAGCAAGTCGAAGCTACCACGACCGTTCATCGTGCGCTTGATCGTCTTCAGCCGGCTGATCTGGCCCTCTACCGGCCCGGTGCTCCACGGCAGCGACAAGGCCGCGCGCACCGCCGCCAGATCACGCTTCAGGCCGCCGGCGAATCTCGCCAAAGCCGTGCCGTCGGTCGCCAGCAGCCACTCATCCAGTTCTCCGGCCCGCTGTTCGCGAACCATCGTCCGGAAGGCCCGAGCCAACGCGACGGTCTGCGCCAGCTTCGGGGAACGGGAAAGCAGGGCGGTGACGAAGGCCTGTTCGGTCGCGTCGATCTCGGTCGCGTCGGCGACCACCAACCATGCCGCCCGTCGCCGCGATGGCGCCCGCCATGAGGCCGAGACTGCACAGGTCGTGCCTGGGATGGTCTGCCGCAGAGGCCGTGCCCAGTCCCGAACCGTGGTCCGTTGACCGGTGAAGCCGAGGGACTTGATCTCCCGCCAGAGCCGTGCGGCGTTGTGGCACCCTTCGTCCCAGCGCCGATGCAGATGGTCGAGGAACGGATCGAGCTGGCTGCCCTTGGCCGGCTGGCGCCAGGGTGGTGGCTGCCCGGACCGTAGCCACACCCGCACCGTCTTGCGGTCGAGGCCGAGCGTCTGGGCGATGCGGGTTTGCGACCAGCCGCGAGCGTTCAGCGCGACGACCTTCTCGAAACGGGCTTGGCGGGCGGCCTGGATGACGGCGCTCCTCTGCTCGCGACGGGTCGGTGGTTTGCCACCCTGATCAGGCTGCGGCACGTGTGCCTCTTGTCCGGTTCCATCGACGGGAGCGGCGGCCAGTTTGGCCGCCGCCCGCAGATCCCGATGATGACCGGTGAGAATCTCACGCAGCGCATCGGTGAGATTGTGCAGGAGGTGCCAGCGATCGGCGACCTGAACGGCGGTCGGCACGCCTCGGCGGATGCCGTCGGCATAGGCGCCCGCGCGATCGTGGGCAACGATCTCGACGCCGGGATGCGCCTTCAGCCACGCGGCGACGGTGTCGGCTTGGCGGTCGGGCAGCAGGTTGATCGGGCGGCGGTGTTCGAGGTCGACGACGATGGTGCTGTAGCGTTTGCCGCGGCGCCACGCCCAGTCATCGATGCCGATGACGCGCGGCGTCGGGATCGGCGCCATCGGCTCCGCCCGGATCAGGCGCAGCAGCGTGTCGCCACTGACCGGCATCGCAAGGCGGGTGGCCAGCCGGGCGCCGGGATCGCCGTCCGCGCTCAAGGCGATGGTGCGCTGCGCCTCGGCAAGCCGGCGGGTGCGCCGGACCCGCGGCGCCGCGACCGTGGGCAGGCGTTCGGCGAAGACACGGCGCGGGCAGTCCGCGGCCGGACACCGGAATCGGCGGACTTGCAGACGCAGTTCACCCATACGGCCCTGCCAGGGCAGATCGCCCAGGCGGCGACTGTAACGACTGTGGACGCGGCGCGATGGTCGGCGGCACAGCGGGCAGGCGGCCGTGACAGCACGCACATGGGCCGCCACCACGACACGATCGGCGTCGACCGTGACCTGATCAACGACAAGCCCGGCCGGCAGCAAGGAAAGCAGCGATTTGGACAAGGAAGCGGGTGCTCATGCAGGAAATGCTTCCCTTTATGTGCTCATTCCGCTTCCCATCTGCATCCGGCCTGCACCGGAAATGCGGATGGGCCGAAATTCCGCCGCTGGATGGTCTGCAAGATGTCGGCGATTCGGTGAAGCTCGGGATCCTGGGGCGCATGCTGTTTGATTCGGGTGGGCGCGCGCCGTTCGTAAGCGTAAGTGCCCTCGAAGCAAGCGCCGTCGTCTTGGCTCCAGAAGCCGCGAAAGAAAATATGCGGTTCTGGTCGTGACCCGTCGCCCATCAGACGGACGGGGCTGGTTCGGAGGCTGACGCCGAGGATGGAGCAAACCGCCTCGAAATCCGCGTACACGAACTCGTGCCACGCGTGGTCGAGGCCGGTTTCACGATGCCGGGCGCGGGCGGCTTCCTTCGCAGGCTCGGACAACTCATCGAAGGTGTAGACGTTGGTCTGGATGGTCGTGGGCATGATCGGACCCTTGGACATGAATAAGGCCCGGCTTCCTTGGGGGAGGCCGGGCCGGTGGAGGGGTGGGTTACTCGGCGGCGATGCTGTGGGCGTCGTCGGACGCGGCTGGCGGGTTCGACGCCTCGCCGCTGCCGGTGAGAAAATCGGGCAGGGTGACGGCCTCTCCTTCGGCTTCCGGCGTCGGCGCGTCGTCATCCGTCCGCCGCAGCGGTTCGGGCAGCCAGCCGCTGTCGGCGAGCAGCCGTTCGGCCTCCTTGGCCATGTCGTTCTTCTTCAGATGCTCGATGAGCTGGGCCGCGCGGTCACCGACGCCTTCCCGCACCGCGTCCAGGATGCGCGGTTTGGTGACGCGGCCCAGGTAATTGTCGGCGGTGGGGCGCCAGCCGACGTCCACCAGATCGAGATCGACGGCGGTCGCCAGCCGTTCCGCCTGCTGGAGGCGGCGGTCAAGACCATGTTGCGACAGGCCCGCCCCACCGAAGCGATCCACCTTCTCGTACAGGGCGTTGACTCCGAAGCTGACGCAATGGGCGAGCAGGGCGAGACGGCTGGCGTCGTCGAAAGCGGCGAGCCAAGTCCACAGGGCGTCATCGTCCTCCGGCAGATCGCTCTTCCAGGCCGCGTGCCGTTCGGCGACGGATTTGGCCGACGGGCTGTCGGCGAGATCCCCAGGCTGGGCTGGAAAGGAAACCGTGCGGACACAGGCGTCCAGGCAGGCTCCCGATCCGGCATGGCGATACAGGTCGCTGACCAGCCTGTGCAGCAGCAGGGTCATCGCGACCTGGGGATGTTCGGCGACGGCGTCGCGCAGAGCCAGGGTGCGGTAGGCGGTCAGCTCCATCACCAGCCGGTCGGGCAGGGGTTTGAGGACGCTGTCATCCTCCTCTTCGACCGAGGCGGGCTGACCGCCGACCGTGACCACGGTGATGGGGGGTGATGGGGGAGCGGCTCCAGTCGGGACGGCGGTCGGCTGATCGTCCTCCCGGCTGGGGTCGGCGGCGACCGGCGGTTCATCGTCGGGGCGGACATAGCCGCGATCAATCACCGGGATGCCGTCGGCGCCGACGCTGACGAAGGCCCCGGCGCGACCGATTTCGCTCGGATCGAAGCGGATCGTTCGGTTGGCGAAACTGTCCAACGCCGTTTCGATTTCGCCGAGCCGACGGTCGATTTCGTCGGGCAGTTCCTCGGCCTTGGCGTGTTCATTCTCGATCCGGGCGCGTTCGGATTCGAGGGCGTCGATGGCCGCCTGCTCCTCGGCGGTCAGGTCGATCACTGTGCCGGTCAGCTTCCGCAGACCCTGGCTGTGCCCATAGGGAAAGCTCATGTCGGCGGCGATCCATTTCCAGCCTTCCGCTGCGACCTGATCGGCCAGAGCCTTCAGTTTCTCCGCGACCAGGCGGTCGAGCCGGGCCACATCCTCGATCCAGCCGCCATCGTCGGACTGGAAGAGATCGCGCAGCACGGCGCCGCCCGCCGCTTCGTAAGCCGCCATGCCGATGAATTGCACCCGCTTGTCGGCGGCGCGCACGGTGTTCTCGGTCAGCATCCGGCGGATTTGATAGGGTTCCCGGCTGTAGGCGCGCTGGATCGCCTCCCACACCTGTTCTTGGCGGGCATGGTCCGAGGAGATGGTGAAGGCCATCAACTGGTCGAGCGACAGGCCGTCGGCGGCATAGACGTCGAGGAGGGTTTCGGACACCGACACCAGACGCAACCGCTGCTTGACGACGGCGACCGAAACGAAAAAGGCGGCGGCGATCTCCTCCTCCGACAGGCCCTTCTGGCGCAGGGCGAAGAAGGCGCGGAACTGGTCGAGGGGGTGGAGCGGCGCGCGCTGGATATTCTCGGCGAGGGAATCCTCCTCGGCGACGCCACGGTCGCGGACGACGCAGGGGATGGGCGCGGTCTTCAGCAGGCGTTTCTGCTTGACCAGCAGTTCCAGCGCCCGGTAGCGGCGACCACCCGCCGGAACCTCGTACATGCCGGTTTCCGCGCCGTCGGCGTCGAGGATCGACCGGACGCTCAACCCTTGCAGCAGGGTGCGCCGCGCGATGTCCTCGGCCAGCTCCTCAATCGAGACGCCCGCCTGGAACCGGCGGACATTGGCCTGGGAAAGGACCAGCTTGTTGAAGGGGATGTCGCGGGAGGGCGACAGGGTGATCTTCTGGACGGCAGCCATCGGGTGGAACTCCGCGACGGGCGGACGGAAGACTCTCCTCCGGCCTTCAACCCGTCACGACAATCCCGGCCTTCCTCGCCCTCTCCTCCGGTTCGCACACCCTGATCGGCAGGAAGGCGGGGCGGCGGCTTTCTATGGAACCGGAAAACCGCAGGACCGGAGATGTGAGGGCGTGGAAAGCCGGAACGGCGGATGGACGGAAGCACGGAAAAGGAACCTGGTGATCGGCTCCGCCCTCCGTCAGCTCCGCAGGGTGTGAAGCGAGTCCTGGGCGTTGGTCTCCAGCACGCCGCCGTCCTGAGCGGCAAGCCCCTCGTCGCCGTGCTTGGGATGAAGGTGGCCATCCGGGTTGCCGAACTCCCAGGGGATGTCGAAATGGGCGGCCAAGGTGGCGATTGACTGTCCCGCCGTTTCGATTTCTTCGCCGCAGTGCTTTCGATAGGTCAGGAAGCGGAAACGATCCGCCGTGACGCAAAGCCGGTCAGCCTCCGACCGCATCAGGGTTTGGTCGTCGTTCCGCAGGTCGATCAGGTTCGGATCAGCGTCCGCCGCCGTCCGCTGTGGATCGTCGAGATGGTCGCGGGGGTCGGTCTCGAAGTACCAGACCCGGAAATCGTACCGTTCGATTTTGTGGATCTGGTGTTGCCTAATCAGGCGGGCCATCGTGACGATGAAGGCGGCGGTTTCCCGATCAAGGTCGAACACCGCCAGGGCCGGAGCGCCAAGCCCCTCGCCACCGCCATAACATTCGACGGCGTAGCGCTTTGCGTCGGTCATCGTGATGTCTCCTTGAGCGGAGCGGGGATCGAGGGTTGGGTGGGAAAGGCGGCGCGTTTGCGCGCCGTGTCGTCTTCGGCGAATGCTGCGGACCAACGGGGAAAGCGCATCATCGATCTCCTCGACGGAAGCCGTCCGCTTTGGTGAGCAGGCCTATGCCGCCCATGATGCTGCCGACCTGATGGGCGGCGTCGGCATAGACGGACAGCGGGTGGGTCGCCTCGAACAGGATGTCGCGTTCGATCCCCAGCCCGAAGGGCAGGCGGAGCGCCGCCAGTTCCGACAGGCGGAAGACGCCGAGTTCCGGGCAACCGATCCCGAGGTCGGCGAGGCCAAACAGGGTGTCGCCGTCCTGGTCGAGTTCGGTCGCCAGCCAGGTCGCCGCTCCCATCGGGTTGAAGAGCTTCACCACCGGGACATGGTCGGTGTCGGGCTGAAGGCCGTTGGCCAGGAGCCGGTCGCGCAGATCATCGGTGATGAGGATCATGCCGCCCTCCCATGTTCCAGCGGGACCCCGACGCCGGTTTCCGGCAAGAAGCCGAGCAGATAGTCCGCCGCCTTGCTGGCCTGGGAGGCGGCGCGGATGATCGCCCGGCTGTCCTCGCGCAGCACATCCAGCCACGCCCCGATGTAGTCGGCGTGACGCACGGTCGGCACGATGCCCAGCGCGGCGCAACAGAAGGCGGCGTTGATCTCCGCGACCAGCTCCTCGAAAGCATATTTTTTCGAGCCAAACGACCCGGAGAGATCGCGGTTCAGGCGGTGTCGCGCGCCGGACGCATGGCCCAATTCATGGAGCGCCGTTCGGCTCCAGTTGATCGGCTCAAAATACGCTTGCGGCGGCGGGACCTGCACATAGTCGCCAGCAGGGGCATAAAAGGCGCGGTCGCCGCCGATGCGAACCTCGATGCCGGCAGCCCGGATCAGGGCGTCCATGGTGGGTTCGATCAGGCCCGGCGGGGGAGGCGGAACGATGGCGGCGAGGCCGTTCGGCAGCCCATCGCACTGGGCGGTGTTGAAGACGGTGAAGCGTTTCAGAAACGGGATCGTCTGGGGATCGTCCCCGGTGTCGCGCGCCCGCTTTTTCTCGTCGTCGGGAATGAAGCGGTCGGCGTAGACGACGGTGACGCCGCGTTCGCCCTTGCGGACGGCGCCGCCCAACGACAAGGCTTGGCGGAAGGTCAACCAAGTCTGGGCCGGAAAGCCGTGCTGGATGACCGCGCCCCACAGGATCAGCACGTTGATCCCGGAATAACAGCGTCCGGTGCTGGCGTTCTTCGGCATGGCGAGCGGCGCTTTCGCCGCCGCCGTCCCCCAGGGCTGAACCCAGGGCACGCAGCCGCCCTCCAACTGGGCGATGATCGTGCTGGTGATGTCATCGTACAGGCTCGCCCGGTCGGCGCCGGGCGGGGCGGATGGTCTGGACATGGCGGGAACCTCCGCGACAGGCGCCGGAAGCCTCTCCCCCGGCTCTCAACCCGTCACGGGAATCCCATCCGTCCTCTCACTCCCTTCGGTCACACGGATCCGGCGCGAAGGGTGCGGCCACGCTCATGACCCTTCTGGGTTTCCCAACGCGGCGGCGAGCCTGCCGGAAATGCGGGTCGCGGCGGCTTTGATCGGATCGTCCGCCAAATGGGTATAGCGGGCGGTCGTCTGGATCTGGGTGTGTCCCAGCAGCTTGCCGATCATTGGCAACCCCTCTCCACTTTCCAGGGCAACTCCAGATTGCCCTATGGTATGGCGGAGGCTCATGCCGCCGTTTTCAGGCGCTTCTTTGCGAGCATGGCGCGGACGAGCTTGTCCCATTTCGCCATGCCGGCGCGCTTTTCCACCATGTAGTTCCAGCGATCGTAGTGCTTGGAGCTGACGTCCTGCAAGGCGTGGTTCTGGAGGCGGTCGCGGATCTCTTTCGGGACGCCCGCCTTGCCGGCCAGGGTCTTGAAGGTGCGACGGAGGTCGCGGTTGGTCGCATGGGGGATCACCCCGCGATCCCGTTGGCGCCAGATGAAGCTGTAGAGGGTGCCGTGGCTGACGGGCTTCGACGGGTCTTTGGCGGAGGGGAAGAACCAGCCATGTTCGTTCGGTATAATCGACTCGATCAGTTCGGCAGCCAACGAGGGCACTGGAACAGCGTGCGGCTGAAGGTTTTTGGTCTTGGTCCAGTCGATGATTCGTTCCTTAGCGTCCCATTGATCGACATGCAGACGAGCGATTTCCTCGACCCGTTGGCCGGTCAGCATGATGATTTGGACAGCGCGGGCATAGGAGGGATGAATCGGGGTGTCGGGGCATTCGAGCCAACGATAGAGCCGAACGAACTCTTCCTCGCTCAACCAGCGTGTTCCGATGGTCTTGGGTTCGGTCGGTATGCCGGCGGCGGGGTTGTAGGTCAGCCGGAAGCGACGCGCGGCGGTGGAGCGGTAGTCGTGCTCGGATTTCAGGCCCCAGCTAAACGCGGATCGAATGTAGCTGCGCACATGATCGGCCATTGAACGCTTGCCGCGCTCATAGATGGGGCGAATGATCGCTGTGATCTCATCCGGTTCGATATCGCGGGCCGGGCGGTTGCGTCCGAGCGTATCGGCGATCTTGTTGAGGCCCTTTTCCGCCTCCTTCCAAGACGACTTCCCACCCTCCTTGAGGTAGGCGACATACGCCTCGAAGAGGTCGGCGATGGTTCCCGGTCGCGTGTCGCCGGCAATCTTGATGCTACGGCCTTTCTGGATCAGATCCGCGAAGTCGCGGTTGAATATCTCGCGGGCCTTGCTGAGGGGCATCGAGGGATACGAGCCGAGCTTCTTCTTGAGGCGCTTCTCATCGCGCCATTGCTGCGCCATCCAGTCTGCGGTCACGCGCGTAGGCATGGGCTTCATCACGAGGACCAGCCGACCGGTTCCGTGACCCTCGCCATCGACAAGGCTGAGCTGCTTGCCGGTCGTTTCCACCTGCTTCAGGGCTCGGCGAATTTCTCCATCTGTAAGGCTTGGCACTGGAGTTCTCCATCGGCTTCCAACTGGGGTCGCTCGACGGGTTCGTGGGGTCGGCGACTGGGGTTAAAAAGGGCCTCAATCCCCTTAAAACCGACCCCAATATGCCATAATGACCGACTCTACGACAAGCCTAAAAGATCTTGTGTTTCAAGGTGATGTGGCGTGATTGAACGTGATCGAAAAGGCAAAGTGGGATGGTTGTGGACCAAAATCACCGAACTGGCCGACAGCTCCAGCCCGCGTTTGACCACCTCGCGCGGGTAAACCGGGGTGTGGTCCACGGTGCCGCGCTGCTGCACCTCGTCGGCGATCAGGATGTTTTTGCGGTCGAGGAACAGCAGGCGGAATTGTTCGGTCGGCTCATGCGCCATCGCCGCCGCGCAGTAATCCAACAGAGCCTGCCACGAGGCCAACACCGGGCGGTCGATCACCCGCTGCTGCATCGCCCGCAAGGCCGCCGCGCCGATCACCCGCACCGTGGCGACCGCGTTGTCGCTGTTCATCGACGCCTTGCCGACCTTAAACCCACGCAACCGTTCGGGCGGGGCGTTGACCACGCCCCACAAATCGCCAAAGGCCTGAATCAGCGTCTTGGCCAATGGCTTGACGTCACAGCGTGGTATGGCGGCGAACAGGGCCATTTCCAGCAGTTCATAATCCGCCAACGCGTCGGCGCCCCGATCCAGGAAACGGCTGCGCAGACGCTCGCGGTGGCCGGTGTGGTGGGGTTCGTCGTCGGTGTCTGTGGGCGTTGGTTGGACTGTGGCGGTGGCTGACGCCCGCGCGTCCATGTCCGACAACAGATCCGGCACGATTCCGGCGTCGTCCAGACCGCCGCCGGTCGCGCGCTTTCCCGCTCCGCTCTTGTTCGCCTTGCCCGCCGCCATCGCCCCAATCGCCATAGGTTCGTGTGGCGACCACTATACGGCTTTGATGCGAGCGCGCCCAGATGGCGCGCTCGCAAAAAGAGTGGTGGCTCAGGCGTCCGCCTCGGGGTAGGGCGGTTTGGTGTGACCGGCGGGGGAGAGAGTGAAGATCTCCGCCCCGGCAGCGGTCACGCCGATGGAATGCTCGAACTGGGCGGACAGGGATTTGTCCTTGGTCACGGCGGTCCAGCCGTCGCTGAGGATCTTCACGTCGGGCCGACCGGCGTTCAGCATCGGCTCGATGGTGAAGATCATGCCCTCGCGCAGCACGACGCCTTCGCCCGGCTTGCCGAAATGCAGGACGGAGGGCGGCTCGTGGAAGACGCGGCCCAGACCATGGCCGCAAAAATCGCGCACGATGGAAAAGCGGTTTGCCTCGGCGTGGCTTTGGATGGCATGGCCGACGTCGCCCAGCGTCGCGCCGGGCTTGACGACGGCGATGCCCAGCATCAGCGATTCATACGTGACGTCGATCAGCTTGCGCGCCTTCACCCCGACGTTTCCGCACAGATACATCCGGCTGGAATCGCCGTACCAGCCATCGACGATGGGGGTGACGTCGATGTTCAGCACGTCGCCATCGACCAACCGCTTGTCGCCGGGGATGCCGTGACAGACGACGTGGTTGACCGAAATGCAGTTGGCGCGCGGGAAGCCGCGATAGCCCAGCGGGGCCGGGATCGCGCCATGGTCGCGGATGAACTGTTCGAGAATCCGGTCAAGCTCGCCGGTGGTCACGCCCGGCTGGACATAGGGGCCAATGAAATCCAGCGTCAAAGCGGCCAGACGACCGGCCTTGCGCATGCCCTCGAAGCCTTCCGGGCCATGCAGCCGCACGCGGTTGGGTTCGACGTTGTTGTGTTCCAAGACGGTAAGCCCCCAAGCAAGACCAAGCGATCGCAAGTGATGAAGAGATATGCGGCCTATAGCCGCAGCGGCAACGGGCGATCCAATTCAATCGCGTCCGGCGTGATTGCGCAAGACCAACACAGCGCCTCGACCCCGGAATCCAACGCCCGGCGCAGGCCCGCATCATAGGCGGGGTCCAGATCCCGCGCCGTGCTGAAATGGGCGCAATCCGTGCGCTGGACCAGATAGAGCATCACGGCGCGGCAGCCCTGCGCCACCATCGCCGACAGCTCGGCCAGATGCTTGGCCCCGCGCGTGGTGACGCAATCGGGAAATTCGGCGGCCAGCCCGTCGCCGCGATCCGGGCGGCGCAGATGGACGTTCTTGATCTCGACGTAACAGGGCGGGCGGGACTCGTCCTCCAGCAGCAGGTCGATGCGGGAGTTGACGCCGTATTTTACCTCGCGCCGCAGCCGGGCGTAGCCCGCCAATTCCGGGATGGTCCCGGCGGCGATGGCGGCGGCGGCCAGCGCGTTGGGATGGCCGGTGTTGACGCCGACCAGCCCGGCGCCCCAGGCGGGGCTGGGTTCGATCAGCTCCAGCGTGCAGGCCAGCTTGCGCTTGGGATTGTCGGAGCGCGACAGCCAGACCCGCGATCCCGGCTCGTCCAACCCGATCATGCTGCCGGAGTTGGGGACGTGAACCGTCATCGTCTCGCCGCCGACATCGACGTCGGCGAGGAAACGCTTGTAACGCCGGATCAGTCGGCCTTGAAGAAGAGGGGTCGGAAAGCGCATCGTGTCGCGCGACGCTAACCGCAGCCGACCGCCTTGCGCAAGCCCCATCCCCGCGCCGCAGCCCGGCCCCGCGCCACACAGCCCGGCCCCATGTCACAGCCCGGCCCCCACATAGCCCGGAGAGAGTTTCGATGAACCCCACCGCCGCCGTCCTCGTCATCGGCAATGAAATCCTGTCGGGCCGAACCAAGGACGCCAACCTTGGCCACATCGCCGAAACCCTGTCGGGAATCGGCGTCCGCCTGCGCGAAGCCCGCGTCGTGCCGGACATCGAGGAGGAGGTCATCGCGGCGGTGAACGCGCTGCGCGCCCGGTATGATTACGTCTTCACCACCGGCGGCATCGGGCCGACCCACGACGACATCACGTCGGCCTGCGTCGCCAAGGCGTTTGGCGTGGAACTCGAACGCAACCCGGAGGCCGTGGCCCGGCTGGAGCGCCATTACGCCGCCGGTCAGTTGAACGAGGCGCGCTTGCGCATGGCCAACATCCCAGCGGGCGGAATCCTGATCGACAACCCGATCAGCCAGGCGCCGGGCTTCCAAATCGGCAACGTCTTCGTCATGGCCGGGGTGCCGAACATCATGCGGGCCATGTTGGACGGCGTGCTGCCGCGTCTGGTCGGCGGGCCGGAGCTGCACGCCCGCACCGTGGCCTGCGAGTTAGGGGAGGGCGTCATCGCCGCCGATCTCAGCGCCCTGCAAGACCGTCATCCGAACCTGGAGATCGGCAGCTACCCCTATTTCCGCTCCGGCTATTTCGGCGTCAGTCTGGTGCTGCGCGGCGCCGACGAGGCGGAGGTGATCGCCGCCGCCGATGAGTTGGCGGAGATCGTCCGCCGCCTGGGCGGAACCCCGAACGTCACCGTCGGAACCAAGGGATGATTCGCGCGGGGCGGCTTGCCCGCCCCGACTCTCCCTCTATGTTGTTGCTGATGCAAAGGCCGCCGCCGTGACGAACCACGCCATGAAACCGTTTGAAAAAGCCGCCATCCTGTTCCTGCTGCGCCATCTGGTCGCGGGCCTCGCCGGGGCCGTGGTTCTGGGCAGCGGTTTGCTGTGGTTCGACGTCGCCCATTTGGCGACGTTGATCGGCAGCAGCGATTACGCGGTGGAGGCGGTCGTCATGCTGTACGCCAGCCTGATGCTGACCTTCGGCAGCGTCGCCATGGGAATCGGCATCATGACGTTGAACGAGGACACCCGGCCCTGAGCGGGACGGGCGTCGTTTCAGAAGCCGAAGGGTCCGAACCGCTCATACCCCCAAACCAGCGCGACGATCACCGCCAACCACAGGGCGGCGTTGCGCAGAACGACGCCCCGGTTGTGGCGCAGCGCGCCCGGAACGACCAGGACGGCGACCATCGCCAACGCGGTCAACGACAGCCAATCAACCGTTTCCATACGAAATGCCCATGCCCAGGGTTGCAACCCCACCCATATGGGAATGATCGGCGGGATGCGCAGGGGGCTTGACCGGCCCCCCTGCGATTGTCTAAGTCATGGCGACGGGACGGCGCGTTGCACACGTCTGTGTTCAACCCCGGCGGGCAAGCGCCCGGTGATCCGTCGACAGGCGCGGGCGTGGCGAAACAGGTAGACGCTAGGGACTTAAAATCCCTCGCCGTTAGGCATGCGGGTTCGAGTCCCGCCGCCCGCACCAACTTCAGGATTTGGCGTCAGGTCGCATCCTTGGCCTTGGCCGCGTATTGGTCGAAGGCCTCGACCGCTTGGGCGGCGTACATCACCGACGGGCCGGCGCCCATGTAGATGGCCATGCCCATCGTTTCCATCACCTCGTCGCGGCTGGCCCCTTGCTTCAGGGCGGCTTCGGCGTGGAAGGCGACGCAGCCGTCGCAGCGGATGGCGACGGCGATGCCCAGCGCGAGCAATTCCTTGGTTTTGGTGTCGAGCGCGTTGGCCTTCAGCGCGGCTTGCGCCATGCCGGAAAAGGCCTTCATCACCTCGGGCGCGCCGCCGCGCAGATCGCGGATGGCGCCGGACAACTCACCCGCCATTTGCGGCCAATTCTTGTGCATGAACCTTCATCCTTCTGTGATCGGCGGAGAGGCCGCCTTGCGGTCTCGTTGGTCTACAAATTAGTATTTTCTAATGAATAGGTCAAGGGCAGAGTGCGCCTTGCCCGACACGGGGTCTCGCCGGTTTTGCGCGGTGATGCGATGAAGGGTGATTGGAAAAGGCTCAAAACGCCAAACGGCCCGCCATCGACCAACCCGTTGGGGCCAGTCGGCGAAGCCGTTTCGATCAAACGATCATTCAGAAGAAGGTGGTGCGGGCGGTCGGAATCGAACCGACACTCCTTTCGGAACCGGATTTTGAGTCCGGCGCGTCTACCAGTTCCACCACGCCCGCAACGGCGCTCCTTCTAGCGCACTCGCGGGAAAACGCAAAGGGTAAATTTGCGTCTCAAACACCAAAGGCGGCGACGATGAAACGCGCCCATCTATTCCCTGACGTCGGCGGCGTCCCAGCCATGCCGCAGCAAGTGGGGCGCGCGCGTTGCGGACCGCTGGTCGAACGCGCCGCTGCGCGCTACTCTGTCGGGCATGAAGACGATCCCTCATTCCCTTGACGATCCGCGCCTTCCGACGATTCTGCTGGCGCTGGCCAGCGTCGGCGTGTTGGCCTCGGCGCTGTTCTTTCAGTTCGTGCTGGATTACCAGCCTTGCGTGCTGTGCATCCTGCAACGCTGGCCCTATGTGGCGGTGGTGGTCTTCTCCATCGCCGCGCTGGTCTTCCGCCAATGGAAGGGGCTGGGCGACGCGCTGCTGGTGGCGAGCGGGCTGGCCCTGCTGGCCGGATCGGGCATCGCCGCCTATCACGTCGGGGTGGAACAGCATTGGTGGGCCGGAACCTCGTCCTGCGGTGGCGGAACGGTGGTGGCGAACTCGCTGGAAGCGTTGCGCGCCCAGGTGATGGCCGCGCCCGTCACCCGCTGCGACGAAGTGGCGTGGTCGCTCTTCGGGGTTTCCATGGCGGGTTACAACGTGGTCATCTCGTTGGGGCTGGCCGTGTTCGCCTTTGTCGCGGCCCGCGTCGCTTACACCCGCACCCCGGTGTCGAGGACCGCATTGTGACCGAATCCACCACGCTGAACTCCCCCGCGCCCCGTATGGTTGGGTCGCTTCCCGGCGATCCGACGCCGCGCCAACGTCTGGCCCGTATGGTCCGTGTCGACCACGCCGGAGAATATGGGGCCAAGCGCATTTACGAAGGGCAGATTTCCGTTCTGGGCAAGGGGCGGCACGGCAAGACGCTGCGCCACATGGCCGACCAGGAGCTGGTCCATCTGCAATATTTTGAAAAGCAGCTCAACGCCCGCAAGGTGCGCCCGACGCTGCTGCAACCGCTGTGGCATCTCACCGGCTTTTTGCTGGGCGCCGGCACGGCGCTGTTGGGCGAGCGCGCGGCGATGGCCTGCACCGTCGCCGTCGAAGAGGTGATCGAGGGCCATTACGAAGAGCAGTTGAAGCATCTCGGCCCCGACGAAGCGGAACTGGCCGACAGCATCCGCGTGTTCCAGGCCGAAGAGGTCGAGCACCGCGACATCGGTCTCGCCAACGAGGCTGAACAGGCCCCGGCCTATCCGGTCCTGTCCGCCGCGATCAAGGCCGGAACCAAGGCCGTCATCTGGGTGGCCGAGCGGGTGTGACGCGGCGCGCGCGCCCAGCCCGACCACTCACAACGGATCCAGTTCGGTGTCCCAATAAAGAAAATCCCGCCAACTTTCGTGAAGGAAGTTTGGCGGGAAGGCTCGTCCGTTTTCTTGCAATTCGTGCGCGCTGGGCTGGAAGGGCGGACTGAGCGGAACCATGCCGCAAACCTGCGGCATCTGGTTGCCCTTGGCCAGATTGCAGGCGGAGCAGGAGGTGATGACGTTCTGCCAGGTCGTCCGCCCGCCGCGCGAACGCGGGATCACATGGTCAAAGGTCAATTCGTGAGTCGGGAAAGGTCGCCCGCAATATTGGCAGGTGAAACGGTCGCGCAGGAACACGTTGAAGCGGGTGAAGGCGGGACGACGGCTCGCCGGAACGAATTCTTTTAAGGAAATGACGCTGGGCAGGCGGAATTCGGAGTTGGGGGAGCGCACCACGCGGTCATAGTGCGAGACGATGTTCACCCGCTCCAGAAACACCGCCTTGACCGTTTCCTGCCAGGACCACAGCGACAAGGGAAAGTAGCTGAGCGGACGGAAATCCGCGTTCAGCACCAGAGCCGGACAATGATTGGGTGGTGGAACCAACGGCCACTCCCTCGTCACAGGATCCCAGTCTTGCGGGATCTTAAATCTGCTCTGCCCCGCCGCCGCCGAATCGCCGCGTCAGGACCATCACAGATATAGTGGATTGAACGGGGCGGCACAACACGCTGGGGTGTTGTTGGCGACAAACTTCACGGTCGTGTAACCTTTTTGTCCCTATGGGCATCGCGGCGGCGGCTGGGTATAAAGCCGGGCATGAGCGCTCTCGTCACCCGCTTCGCCCCCAGCCCCACCGGGCATCTGCATCTGGGCCACGCCCATTCCGCCCTGTTCGGTTGGACGGCGGCGCGGTCGGCGGGCGGGCGGTTCCTGCTGCGCATTGAGGACATCGACCCCAACCGCTGCCGCCCGGCCTTTGAGCGCGACCTGATCGAGGATCTGGCGTGGCTTGGCCTGGATTGGGATGGGCCGCCGCGCCGCCAGTCCGAGCATCTGGAGGAGTACCGCGCCGGGCTGGCGCGGTTGCAGGCGATGGGCGTGGTTTACCCCTGTTTCTGCACCCGCAAGGACATCGCCGCCGAGATCGCGCGGGCGGGGGCAGCCCCGCACGGCCCCGATGGGCCGCTCTATCCCGGAACCTGCCGGGCGCTGTCCGACGACCAACGAGCGGCGCGGATGGCGGCGGGGGAAGGCTGGGCGTGGCGACTCGACGTGGCGGCGGCGCAAAAGCTCACCGGGCCGTTGCGCTGGCACGACCGCGCCGAAGGTTGGCAGGAGGCGACTCCGGCGCTGTTGGGCGATGTGGTGCTGGCGCGCAAGGACACGCCGACCAGCTACCATCTCAGCGTCACGCTGGACGACCATCGGCAGGGGGTGACGCTGGTGACGCGGGGCGCCGATCTGTTTTTTGCCACCCACCTGCATCGGCTGTTGCAGGCGCTGTTCGGCTTCGATCCGCCCGACCACCACCATCACCCGCTGCTGCGCAACGCGGCGGGCGAGCGGTTGGCCAAGCGCGACCGCGCGCAATCCCTGCGCTCCCTGCGCGAGGAGGGCCACAGCCCGGCGGCGGTGCGGGCGATGGCGGGCTTTCCCGCGTAATGCTTCCCAGCTGAATCAGGCGGGCGGCGGCGGGTGCAGAGCGTCGATGATCGCCAGATAGTCGGGTTCGTTGTCCGGGGTCAAACAACCATGGCGGATCAGGAAATCGACGATTACTAGAGTGACGTTGAACTTCCAGCTCTGCGTGGTCCGCACCGATTCGGCCACCCGCTCCACCGGCCACAGGGCGAAGGATTCAACCTCGCCATCGGTGTTGACCGGGACGACGTCGCGGGGAAGCTCCAGATCATAGAGGAACAGGCGGTCGCGCTTCAGACCTTCGGGGGTTTCCAGGCAATAGCGCAGGGCGCCGACCGGCGTGGCGCGGCGGACCAGCGCGGCGTCCAGCCCAGCCTCCTCCTGCGCCTCTTTCAGCAGATTGTCGGCCAACGACAGGCCGATGGGCTGACCACCCGCCACCATGTTGTCGTATTCGCCGGGCGCGATGGCGCGGTCGCGGGCGCGGGTGGCGATCCACAGCGACAGGCCGCCGTCATCGCCGCGCACGAAGCCGTTGACGTGCAGCCCATAGGATTCCGTGCCAAAGACCGCCACCGCCGCCCGGTCCAACTGGGCCAGCGGCGGAACGCCCCAGCCGGTTCCCACCGGATAATGCTCGCCGCGCAGCGGGGAAATGACGCCCTGTTCCACCAATCGCCGGGCGGCGCGGTCGAGCAGGGCGGAGCGCGCGGCGAAACCCGTGATCTCCGGGGCCATGGTCAAGCGGTGTGGGGTGATGACGAAACCGGGCAGGGCGGCGGCCAGATCGTCGGCCAGCGTGTGGCGGATCCAGCCGACAGGCTGCCCGTCCAGTTCAAAGCGGCGGAACCCGGACAGGTCATGCGCGTTGCAGGCGCGGATGTGGTCAAGAAAGCTCATAACGGATCTAACCCCGTCCGCTGCCCAAGCGCAACGGTTCGACGATCAAGCGATCTTTTCTTGCGAATCGCTTGCATGAACAAAAGTGCCATCGTACACAGAAAAAACGCGGGCGGTGCGCAAACGATCCGCTGTGGAAAGGGCGACGTCATGGCGGCGGGTGATGCGTTGAACGGTGTGTCGGTGCTGGTGATCGAGGATGAATCCTTCACCCGCATGGTCCTGGTCCGCATGTTGACCGGCTTGGGCGTCGCGGCGGTTCATCAGGCGGCCGATGGCGAAAGCGGACTGGCCGCCGTGGACGCCCACGCGCCGGACTTGATCTTGTGCGACGTTGAGATGCAGCCGATGGACGGCTTTGGTTTCGTCCGCAGCCTGCGAGGCAGTTCGGACCCGCGTCGCCGCGTTCTTCCCGTTGTCTTCATGACCAACCGCGCCGATCAGGATCGTCTGGCCGAGGCGGAGGCCAGCGGCGCCGATGCGATTCTGGCGAAGCCAGCCACGCCGGACACATTGCGCCGCGTGCTGAACGAGCGGTTGTCCGCCATCGCTTGAGCGCTGGAGCCTTTTAGGGCAGGGCTGTTGCATTTTTTTTGCCGCCCTGTGGCAAGACTGCCAAGTTGTTGATTTATCACATTTTTGATGGTTGATGGAGGCCGCTTTTCGGTGTCCGCGCCTTGCCGTGTCGCAATTTCCAGCTTGGCGGGTTGGGAATTGGGCCGCACCATCGACCACAAGGGCAGGCGTCGCGCAGGCCCACTCGTCTTGGGCAAGCTCTTGCGTCGTCATGGCGACAGCGTGGTGATCGGGGCAAGCCGCAGCGAGAAAACGAGTTTTTGTTAATCATTGCAGCGCAGAGTCAGGTGTAACCACAGCGACACAGTCGGTTTTGCGGGACAACAACCTTGAGGGGGGCTATGGCGTGAACACGGACGCCCAGTCGATCCGCGCCGGGCAACATGTTCTGACTGGACGGGCGTTTGACGCCGCCGCCGGTCAACTCCGTGACACACACCAAAACCCTGCCGATCTTGTTGTTTTTCAACCAAAAACTGTAGCGCGCGGGATCTCTTGCCGTTTTGCGGCCCGCCTCTTGGAATCGGGCGGGCGTCCCCACAGTTTAAGATTCTGGGCAACCTCCGCTGACTCGGGGCATCGCCGGGCCGGGATGGTTTCCCATCGGATCTCGGCGCCGACTTTTTCCGGTGAGCGGGGCATGGCCCACAGCGCCCCGTGTTGCCTCTTGGCTTGTTCCATGGACTGCGGCGAAAGCCGCCATGGCCGTTCGGGTCCGCCGACGGCTTGACGCATCGGATCAGATAAGACGGAGCGACCAATGTTCCCGGCTGACGAACTGTTCACGCGCTACGCGCAATCCTATGAAGGTCGCCGCGAGACCGAGATGTCCCTGACGGATTATCTCCAGATCTGCCGCGACGATCCGATGGCCTACGCGACGGCGGCCGAGCGGCTGCTGTCGGCGATTGGCGAACCGGAGGTGGTCGACACCGCCCGTGACCCCCGGTTTGGCAAGATCTTCATGAACCGAACCATCAAGGTCTACCCGGCCTTCTCCGAATTCTACGGCATGGAGGAGACGATCGAACGCATCGTCGGTTTCTTCCGCCACGCCGCCCAGGGTTTGGAGGAGCGCAAGCAGATCCTGTATCTGCTGGGTCCGGTCGGCGGCGGCAAATCCTCTCTGGCCGAGCGTTTGAAGACGCTGATGGAGAAATGCCCGATCTATGTCCTGAAGGCCGGGAAGGAGATCAGCCCGATCTTTGAAAGCCCGCTTGGCCTGTTCAGCCCCGAGGACATGGGCGAGGCGCTGGAAGACCGCTTCAACATTCCGCGCCGCCGCCTGACCGGGTTGATGAGTCCGTGGGCGGTCAAGCGGCTGGACGAGTTCGGCGGCGACATCTCCCGCTTCAAGGTGGTCAAGCTGCACCCCAGCAAGCTGCGCCAGATCGGCGTGACCAAGACCGAGCCGGGCGACGAGAACAACCAGGATATCTCCTCGCTGGTCGGCAAGGTGGACATCCGCAAGCTGGAGATTTTCAGCCAGAACGACCCTGACGCCTACAGCTTCTCCGGCGGCCTGAACCGGGCGACCCAGGGGTTGCTGGAGTTCGTCGAGATGTTCAAGGCGCCGATCAAGATGCTGCACCCGTTGCTGACGGCGACGCAGGAAAGCAACTATGTCGGGTCGGAAAACATCGGCGCCATCCCCTATCAGGGCGTCATCCTCGCCCACTCCAACGAGTCGGAGTGGCAGGCCTTCAAGAACAACAAGAACAACGAAGCCTTCATCGACCGCATTTGCGTCATCAAGGTGCCTTACTGCCTGCGCGTGCAGGAAGAGTTGAAGATTTACGACAAGCTGGTGCAGGGGTCCGATCTGGCGACGGCGCCCTGCGCGCCCTCGACCTTGGAGATGCTGGCCCGCTTCTCGGTTCTGTCGCGGCTGCGCGAGCATCCGAACTCCAGCTATTATTCCAAGATGCGGGTCTATGACGGCGAAAGCGTCAAGGAAACCGACCCCAAAGCCAAATCCATGCAGGAGTACAAGGATCAGGCCGGGGTGGACGAAGGCATGGGCGGGATTTCCACCCGCTTCGCCTTCAAGGTTCTCGCATCCACCTTCAACTATGATTCCACCGAAATTTCCGCCGACCCCGTGCATCTGATGTATGTGCTGGAGCAGTCGATCAAGCGCGAACAGTTCCCGGAGGAGATGGAGAAGAAATACGTCGAGTTCATCAAGGCTGAACTGGCGCCGCGCTACGCCGAATTCATCGGCAATGAAATCCAGAAAGCCTATCTGGAAAGCTATTCGGATTACGGCCAGAATCTGTTCGACCGCTACGTCGATTACGCCGACGCCTGGATCGAGGATCAGGATTTCAAGGATCCCGACACCGGCCAGTTGATGAACCGCGAGCTGTTGAATCAGGAATTGACCAAGATCGAGAAGCCCGCCGGGATCGCCAACCCGAAGGATTTCCGCAACGAGGTGGTCAAATTCGCCCTGCGGGCGCGGGCGGCCAATTCCGGGCGCAACCCGTCCTGGACGTCCTATGAGAAGATCCGCGAGGTGATCGAAAAGCGGATGTTCAGCCAGGTCGAGGATCTGCTGCCGGTCATCAGCTTCGGCTCGAAGAAAGACGGCGAGACGGAGAAGAAGCACACCGAGTTCGTCTCCCGCATGACCTCGCGCGGCTACACCGAACGGCAGGTGCGCCGTCTGGTCGAATGGTACATGCGGGTCAAGCAGGCGGGCTGAGCGGTTGCGGGATCGCGGCGGGGGAATGGTTGCGCCTCCCCCGCCGCCCCCCACATGAACAAGGGTGCGTGAAGCAACGGGTGGGAGGGCCAGTCCCTTGATGAACATCATCGACCGTCGCCTGAACCCGCAGGGCAAGAGTCTGGCCAACCGCCAGCGTTTCTTGCGGCGTGCGAAGGAGCAAGTGATTAAGGCGGTGCGCGACGCTTCGGGCAAGCGCGGCATCACGGACATCGAAAATGGCGAGAAGGTGACGATCGCCGCCGGCGGCGTGCGCGAACCCTCCTTCCACCGATCCGGCTCCGGCGGCGTGCGCGATTACGTCGTTCCCGGCAACAAGGAGTATGTCGAGGGCGACACCATCCAGCGCCCGGACGGCGGCGGCGGCGGGCGCGGCGCCGAGGGCAGCGCCGACGGCGAGGGCGAGGATGATTTCCGCTTCGTCCTGTCGCGCGACGAGTTTCTCGACATCTTCTTGGAGGATTTGGAGCTTCCCGATCTGGTGAAGCAAAAGGTCAAACAGAGCGAATCGCACACGCTGACGCGGGCCGGTTATTCGGTGTCGGGATCGCCCGCCAATCTCAGCCTTGTGCGGACCATGCGGAACAGCCTGTCCCGCCGCATCGCCCTGCGTCGCCCGAAACCCGCCGAAATTCAAGAGCTTCAGGCGCTGCTGAAGGAGGCCGAAGAGGCCGGCGAGGATCTGGAGCAGATCCAGGCGTTGCGCGAGCAGTTGGAACGGCAGATCCTGCGCTCCAAACGCATCCCCTTCATCGACCCCATCGACGTCCGTTACAACCGCTTCGATTCGGTGCCGAAGCCCATCGCCCAGGCGGTGATGTTCTGCCTGATGGACGTGTCCGGGTCGATGACCGAGCATATGAAGGATCTGGCCAAGCGCTTTTTCATGCTGCTGTTCCTGTTCCTGAAGCGTCGTTATGGGGCGGTGGACATCGTGTTCATCCGCCACACCCACGAGGCCAAGGAGGTGGACGAGGAAACCTTCTTCTATTCGGCGGAAACCGGCGGCACGGTGGTGTCCACCGCGCTGGAGGAAATGCGCAAGGTGATCGAGGACCGTTACCCGGCCGCCGACTGGAACATCTACGCCGCGCAAGCCTCGGACGGCGACAACATGTCGTCGGACAACGCCAAATCGGTGGGCCTGCTGCGCGACGCCATTTTGCCGCTCTGCCAGTATTTCGCCTACATCGAGGTGGCGGCGGAGCACAACATGGGCCTGTCGGCGCTGGGCCGCGAGACGGAGCTGTGGCGGACCTACAAGCAGGCGCAGGGGCCGGATCGCCCGCTGGCCATGCGGCGGGTGCGCTCGCGCCGGGAGATCTTCCCGGTCTTCCGCGACCTCTTCGCCCGCGACAAGGTCGGCGCCTGACGCGCGGCGCCATCCGCCTGGAGCATCATCGCCTGAACAGGATCCGTGACGAACGCGCGGGCCGCGACGAACACGGAGGAGGGTCGAGAATGACGGCTGTCATCACCAAACCGGACACGCTGCTCTATGACGGCGTCGATTGGGATTACGACAAGGTCAAGCGCGTCTACGACGCCATCGAACACATCGCGCTGAGCGAGATGGGGCTTGACGTCTACCCCAATCAGATCGAGGTCATCACCGCCGAACAGATGCTGGACGCCTATTCGTCCATCGGCATGCCGCTGATGTACAAGCATTGGTCCTTCGGCAAGCATTTCGCCCGCGATGAGATGCTCTACCGCAAGGGCTATCGCGGTCTGGCCTATGAGATCGTCATCAACTCCAGCCCCTGCATCAGCTACATCATGGAAGAAAACACCATGACGATGCAGACGCTGGTGATCGCCCACGCCGCCTTCGGCCACAATCATTTTTTCAAGAACAACCAACTGTTCCAGCAATGGACGGACGCCGAGGGCATCCTCGACTATCTGGAATTCGCCAAGGCTTACATCAACCAGTGCGAGGAGCGCCACGGCCACGCGGCGGTGGAGCGGGTGCTGGACGCCGCCCACGCGCTGATGAGCCAGGGTGTCCACAAATACCCGAAGAAGCGCACGTTGGATCTGCGGTTGGAGCAGAAGCGCGAGCGCGAGCGGCAGGAGTATCAGGAGCAGACCTTCAACGACCTCTGGCGCACGGTGCCCAAGCCCGTCGCCGGTCAGCGCGCGCCCAAATCGGTGTCGGAGCGCAAGAAAATGCTGGGTCTGCCGGAGGAGAACATCCTCTATTTCCTGGAAAAAAAGGCGCCGCGTCTGGAGCATTGGCAGCGCGAGCTGCTGCGCATCGTCCGTCACATCGCGCAATATTTCTACCCGCAGAAACAGACCAAGGTGATGAACGAGGGCTGCGCCACCTTCGTCCATTACCAGATCATGACCCGTTTGCACGAAACCGGGCAGATCAGCGAAGGGGCGTTTCTGGAGTTCCTGCACTCCCACACCTCCGTGGTGTTCCAGCCGGAGTTTGACGACAAGCGGTTCTCTGGTCTGAACCCCTACGCGCTGGGCTTCGCCATGATGCAGGACATCGTCCGCATCGCCGAAAAACCGACGGCGGAGGACCGGCAATGGTTCCCCGATCTGGCCGGGAAGGGCGACGGCATGGCGGCGGTGCGCGAGGCCTGGGCCAATTTCCGTGACGAGAGCTTCATCCTGCAATATCTCAGCCCGCATCTGATGCGGAAGCTGAAGCTGTTCAGCGTGCATGACGACGCCGAAGATCCCTATCTGCTGGTCGATCACATCCACAACGAACGCGGCTACCGCTCCATCCGCAAGATGCTGGCGCGGCAGTATGATTTGGGTTTCCTGGAACCGGACATCCAGATTGTGGACGTCGATCTGGCGGGCGACCGCAAGCTGATCCTGCACCACCGCGTCACCAACGGCGTGTTGCTGGACGAAAGCGACGCCAAGGCGGTGCTGCGCCACATCGCCAACCTCTGGGGCTACGAGGTCCAGTTGGTCGAAGTCTCGTCGGTGTCCGAAGCCATATTGAAGGAACACGCGGTGACGGCGCCCAGCGGGGTGGCGGGGTAGGGGCGCCGAGGAGGCCAATCATCACAACAGCTTGACGCGCCGTCGAAAAACCCGGCAACTCCCATGGACATTCGGTCTGGGGGAGAGTGTGCCGCGATGGGGGCGTCAGCGTCGTTCGGCGAATTGGTCAACGCGCCATGGTTTCTGTTCCTCGACCTGATGGGAACCGTGGCCTTCGCCCTGTCGGGCATCACCATCGCGCGGGCGGAGCGCTATTCAATCTTCGGCGCCCTGATGCTGGCGTGGCTGCCCGCGCTGGGCGGCGGGCTGGTGATGGATGTGATCGCCGGGCGCAACCCGCCGGGCATTTTGGAACAACCGGCCTACATGCAGGCCATCATCCTGACGGTGCTCGCCGCGCGCGCGGTCCTGTGGCTGATTGATCTGGCGCGCGGACGTTGGCTGTTCTTTTTTGACATTGTGCGCTGGTATCTGCACGCGACGCGGCGGCTGAAGCCAAGCACCTTGCTGGTGCTGTTCGACGCGGTCGGCTTGGCCAGCTTCACCGTGACCGGCGTCTTCACCGCCGTGCAGTTCAACTGCCACCCGCTGGAGCTGTGGGGACCGACCTTCGCCATGATGAACGCCAGTTTGGGGGCCATCCTGCGCGACGTGGTCCGGGCGGACGCCCACAACCCCATCCTGAAAGGCAGTCTCTACGCAGAAATCGCCATGGCGGCGGGCTTGGCCTTGTCGTTGCTGGTGCTTTACGCGCCGGGTTGGATGGTCGGTTATGGCGTGGCGGCGGTGATGGTCGCGGTCCCGACCGCGCGTTTGTGGTGCTACAGCCGGGACCTTCGCGCGCCGATGTTCTGAGCGATCCTTTCTCGGACGCTCAGCGGGCCAGGACGTGGGCGGCCTCTTTGGTTTGGGCGACCGCGTTGGAGACCTGGGTGATCGCCGAACTGATCGCGCCGATGCTTTGATCGACGGCGCCGACGGAGGCCGAGGCGCTTTGCATGTTGAGGGACATGTCGCCGGTGACGGCGCTTTGCTCCTCCACCGCGCCGGCGGTGACGGTGACGAACTCCCGCAGATTGGTCATGGCCTGCCGGATCGTGCCCAGCGACGCCACCACGTCGGTCGACACGCTTTGCATGCCGTCGATTTCCTTGGAGATCTGGGCGGTGGCGTTGGCCGATTGGTTGGCGAGGTTTTTCACCTCGGTGGCGACCACGGCGAATCCCCGGCCCGCTTCACCGGCGCGCGCGGCTTCGATGGTGGCGTTCAGCGCCAGCAGGTTGATCTGCCCGGCGATGGAGCGGATCAGATCGACGATGCCGCCCATCGCCTTGGCCACTTCGGTCAGCCGCCCGGCGGCCCGGTCGGCGTTTTCGGTTTCGCGATAGGCGGTGTCGGCGGCCTGCTGGGAGCGCGCCATGCTGTCGGCGATTTCCTTGGCCGACGCCGCCAATTCCTCGGAACTGGCGGCCACCGTCTGCACGGTGGATTGGGTGAGGCCCGACGCGTTGGACGCCTCGTTGGCCTGATGGCGGGCGGAGTCGAGCGCCCCTTCGATTTCAGCGAAGTTGGTGTCGATCATCCGCTTCAACTGATCGAGTAGAGCGACCTGGGCGGTGATGTCGGTGGCGAATTTGATGACCTTGCAGGGCTTGCCGTTCAAATCGAGGATCGGGTTGTAGGACGCCTGGATCCAGACGATTTTGCCGTTCTTGCCGATCCGCTTGTACTGGGCGGCCTGGAACTCGCCGCGATTGAGTTTTTCCCAGAACTGGCGGTAGGCCACGGCGTCACGCTCCGCCGGTTCGACGAACATGCTGTGATGGCGCCCCTGAATCTCGCCGAGGCTGTAGCCAAGCACGCTCAGGAAATTCTCGTTCGCCGTGATGACGGTGCCGTCCAGCTTGAATTCGATGACCGCCTGGGAATTTTGAATGGCGTTCACCTTGCCCAGCAGATCGGCGTGTTCGGTTTGCCGTTTGGTAACGTCGGAGGCGAATTTGACGACCTTGATGACCTGACCCGCTTTGTCGAGGATCGGGTTGTAGGAGGCTTCAAGCCAGATTTCTTTGCCGTTCTTGTCGATGCGCTTGAACAGCCCGGCCTGAAACTCGCCGCGCTTCAGCCGGTTCCAAAAATCGCGGTAATCCTGGCTGTCGCGGGCGCTCGGCTCCATGAACAGGCTGTGGTGCTTGCCCTGAATCTCCGTCAACGCGTAACCCATGGCGCTGAGGAAATTCTGGTTGGCGGTCAGGATTGTGCCGTCCGGCTTGAACTCGATCACCGCTTGCGAACGATCCAATGCGGACAGGGTGGCAAGGGCGTCGGATGGGGCGCCCGTCACTGATTTGGTGAATCCGAACATGGCGCTGATCACTCCTCTTCCCCAAAGCATGGTTTGTGTCCTTAATGTCCGCTTATAAAAGCACGAGGCATGACTTGATGCAATAAGGATAAATACCAACATTGAAGGAACTCAAGATTCTCATTTTGAGAGGCAAATTGCAAAGTGAGAAGCAAAGTAAGAGCCGTTTGTTGGTGAAGTCATTATTGTATCCGAAGTTTGTTTTTCATCAATGGTGTTTTGATTGAGGGCGTCCATTGCAGATATTCGAGAAAATTGATTCTGCACCGCAAAATGCGCGACGCGCTGGACGGAAGCGGCTCTTGCGTATCAGAGCGAGAGGGCGTGCGCGCCGTGACCAGGACGTGGAATGATGACGGGTGGATGGATGACTGGCCCCAAGCGGACGGCTTGGGCCGTTCACGCGCTGCGCGGGGCGGCGTGGCTGTTGATGCTGGGCTGCACCGCTCCGGCGGCGTCGGCCCCCTTGCTGAGCGATGAGACGCCGCGTGTCGGGGTTGCTTGCCACCTGGTAAATCCAGAGGAACTCGACGTTCCGGTTCCGACGGAGGGCATCTGCGCCGATGCGGTGGCGCTGGTCGAGCGTTGGGCCGGGGCTGGGCGAAGCGTGGCGCGTCTTGATTTTCGCGACGAAGCGATGGAGCCGCCAACCTATCCGGTGCTGCTGGTCAGCATGGAGATGCGCGCGGATCCGGGGGGGCGAAATCCGCGCCTGCTGCTGCGCGTCGCGCCCGTTCTGGGCGGGCGTGGGGTGGTGTCAACCCAATTGCCGCCGATGCCGGTTCATCTGACCAGCCAGGATTGGGCCGATCAGGCGCACGCCTCGCTCGACCGGATGATCGGCTTTCTGGTGCGGTAGCGCCAATGGGGCGTTTCCACGCAAAAAGACCGGGGAGCGCCTTTTCAACAGGCGCCCCCCGGTTTTCAGCAGGGAACCGGCGGGATCAAGGGGATGGACGCCCCGTCCCGCCGGGTGAACGGCGACCGGATCAGCGGATCAAGTCGAACGAGTAATCGGTCTCGCCAACGATGTTGGTGTTGGCGTCGATGTCCTCGAAAATCCGATCCAGGATGCGGACCAGGACGTTCAGCGCGCCCTGATAGCCCCAGGTCGGGTAGCGGTGGTGGTGGTGACGGTCGAAGATCGGGTAGGTCAGGCGGATGAGCGGGATCTTGGTGTCACGCTCCAGATATTTGCCGTAGCTGTTGCCGATGATGTAATCGACCTTGTCGGTGAAGATCAGCGACCGCAGGTGCCACAGATCCTTGCCGCCATGGGCGGCGCCCGACGCGCCGAAGGGCGAGGCGTCCAGGATTTTCTGAACCTGCTTCTCCCACTTCTTCGAGCCTGACGTGGACAGGATGTGCACCGGCTCGGCGCCCAGCTCCAGCAGGAAGCGGGACATGCCGATGCAGAAATCCGGGTCGCCATAGACCGCGAAGCGCTTGCCGTGCATGTGGGTGTGGCTGTCGGCGATGGCGTCGACCAGACGGCCACGCTCAAGCCGCAGGGAGTCCGGCACCGGCTTGCCCGACAGTTCGGCGAGCTTCATCAGCAGCTCGTCGGTGGCGGTGACGCCCATCGGGTAGTTGAACTTGGCGACGTCCTGGCCCTTTTCCTTGATGAACTGCAAGGTCTGGGGCGTGTTGTATTCCTGCATCGAGAGCGTGGCCTTGGAATGGACCGCCGCCTTCACGTCCTCGATCTTCGTCCCGCCGTCATACATGCGGTACTCGCCGTCCATCGGCGTGTCGAAGTTGTCGGAGACGTCCGACAAGATTTGCAGGTTGATGCCGAACTGACCGGCGATCTTCTTCAGTTCGCGGTTGTTGCCGACCGCGAAGCCGTCAAAGCCGGGGATCAGGTTGATCGTCTCGTTCTTCGGCGTGTCGTATTTTTCGGCGGCGCCCCAGAAATAGGTGAGGACGCCCTTGATCATGTTGTCGTAGCCGACGATGTGGCTGCCGACGAAGGCCGGGGTGTGGGCGAACGGCACCGGGAAATCTTCCGGGACGCTTTCCTTCTTCTTCGCGTTGGCGATGAAGCCCTGGAGATCGTCGCCGATGACTTCGGCCATGCAGGTGGTCAGCACGGCGATCATCTTCGGCTTGTACAGCGAATAGGCGTTGGCCAGGCCGTCGATCATGTTGTTCAGACCGCCGAACACCGCCGCGTCTTCCGTCATCGACGAGGAGACCGCCGAATTCGGCTCCTTGAAATGGCGGGTCAGATGGGTGCGGTAATAAGCGACGCAGCCTTGCGAGCCATGGACCAGCGGCAAGGTGCCTTCAAAACCTTGAGCGGCGAACATCGCGCCGATCGGCTGGCAGGCCTTCGTCGGGTTGATGACGACGGCTTCACGGGCGAAGTTCTTGGCCTTGTACTCTTCCGTCTTGGTCCATTCGGACACCCGGGCGACCTCGGCGTCGGAATGGCCGTATTCAAACTCGGCCTTCTTGCGCTCGAACATCGCCTTGTATTCAGGCTGACGGAAGAGCGTGTAGTGATCGAGAACCTTGTCGGCGCTCTGCGAAACTTTATCGGTCATCGTCAATGTTTCCTTTTCCAGAGGCCGTTGGTCAGAACGGGGCCTTCATCACGCCCCAGACGGGGTTGTTGATGGCCAGATCCATGTCGCGCGCGAAAATCGCGAAGCCGTCATAGCCGTGATACGGACCCGAATAGTCCCAGGAGTGCATCTGGCGGAACGGCAGGCCCATCTTCTGGAAAACGTATTTTTCCTTGATGCCCGAAGCGACGAGATCGGGACGCAGCGCCTCGACGAACTTCTCCAGCTCGAACGCGGTCACGTCGTCGTAAATCAGCGTGCCTTCTTTGACGTAATGTTGGGTGCGCTGGTAATCGTCGTTGTGGGCGAATTCGTAACCCGTGCCGACGACTTCCATGCCGAGATCGTGATAGGAGTCGACGACGTGGCGCGGACGCAGACCGCCGACATACAGCATGACCTTCTTGCCTTCCAGGCGGGTCTTGTACTTGGCGATGACGGCGTCGACCATCGGCTGGTAGCGGGCGATGACCGCCTCGGCCTTTTCCTTGATGCTGTCGTCGAACAGAGCGGCGATTTTGCGCAGGGATTCGGCGATCTGGCTCGGCCCGAAGAAATTATATTCCATCCAAGGAATGTTGTACTTCTCTTCCATGTGGCGCGCGATGTAGTTCATCGAGCGGTAGCAGTGGATGAGGTTGACCTTGGCCTTGGGGGTGTTCTCCAGCTCGGCCAGCGTGCCGTCGCCCGACCATTGCGAGATCACCCGCAGGCCCATCTCTTCCAGCAGAATGCGCGAGGACCAGGCGTCGCCACCGATGTTGTAGTCGCCGATGATGGTGACGTCATACGGGGTGGAGACGAAATCGGCCTTCGGAGTCGTCTTTTCAAACACCCAGTCGCGGATCGTGTCGTTGGCGATGTGGTGGCCCAGCGACTGGGACACGCCACGGAAGCCTTCGCAGCGCACCGGGATGACCGGCTTGCCGATTTCCGCCGACTTGACGCGGGCGACCGCCTCGATGTCGTCGCCGATCAGACCGATCGGGCATTCCGACTGGATCGAGATGCCGTTGACCAGCGGGAACAGGTCGTTGATTTCCTCGATGACCTTGTGCAGCTTCTTGTCGCCGCCGAACACAATGTCCTTCTCCTGGAAATCCGAGGTGAAGTGCATCGTGCCCCAGCTGTC
Source organism: Azospirillum cavernae (assembly GCF_003590795.1). Taxonomy (GTDB): domain Bacteria; phylum Pseudomonadota; class Alphaproteobacteria; order Azospirillales; family Azospirillaceae; genus Azospirillum; species Azospirillum cavernae. The sequence continues at coordinate 1,785,370 of NZ_QYUL01000001.1, read as the reverse complement.
GATGCCGGTGTCGCCGATGTAGTAGTTGCGGCGGCCCGACCACGAGTAATAGCCGCAGCCGACCGGGCCGTGGGAGATGTGGATCATGTCCTTGATCGGACCCCACACCACGCCCTTGGAACCGGCGTAGGCGCAACCACGGATGGTCATGACGCCGGGGATCGACTTGACGTTCGACTTGACGCCGCAATCCTTGGCTTCGGCTTCCAGCACGTTGATGTGCTTGGCGCGACGCTTGCGGGTCTTTTCGGGATAGGCCTCGAGGACGTCGTTGACCAGCGCCTTGACGTCGACAGTGGTGTTCTCGGACAGGCTCATAGCGCCCAGCCTCCTGCATTGATTCAGCGCGCCCTACAGCGCGGGACCGACCTGTCCCTCCCTCGCGGACGCCCTTTTAGGGAAAAGGGGCGATGTCGTGGCGGGGCTGGGGAGCAGGGTCAGTGTTCAGGTGGCGCCCCGCCCGAAGGCGGGGCTGCCGGTACTCAAGCACTCAAGAAACAGCCCTGAGATCAGGCGCTGGCGCCAGCGGCGGCGGCCTTGGCGGCCAGTTCGGCCAACTGCTGCTCTTCGGACTTCATGATGCCGAAGTCCATCAGCATCTCTTCCAGCTCTTCCATCGTGATCGGGGTCGGGATGTTGCCCTGGCCCGAGTTGTTGTGGATCTTGCTGGCGAGCTGCCGGTATTCCTCGGCCTGCTTGCTTTCCGGGGCGTACTCGATGACCGTCATGCGGCGCAGCTCGGCGTGCTGGACGATGTTGTCGCGCGGCACGAAGTGGATCAGCTTGGAACCGAGACGCTTGGCCAGCGCGTCGGCCAGATCCCATTCCTTGTCCGTCTGACGCTCGTTGCAGATCAGGCCGCCGAGGCGGACGCCGCCGCTGTGGGCGTACTTCAGAATGCCCTTGGCGATGTTGTTGGCGGCGTAGAGCGCCATCATCTCGCCGGACATGACGATGTAGATTTCCTGGGCCTTGTTTTCACGGATGGGCATGGCGAAACCGCCGCACACCACGTCGCCCAGCACGTCGTAGGACACATAATCCACGTCGTCGTAGGCGCCGTTTTCTTCCAGGAAGTTGATCGAGGTGATGACGCCGCGACCGGCGCAGCCAACCCCCGGCTCCGGGCCGCCCGACTCAACGCACTTGATGTTCTTGTAGCCGGTCTTCAGAACGTCTTCGAGTTCCAGATCCTCGACCGAACCCGCTTCGGCGGCCAGATGCAGGACGGTGTCCTGGGCCTTTGCGTGCAGGATCAGGCGGGTCGAGTCCGCCTTCGGGTCGCAGCCGACGATCAGGATCTTCTGACCGAGATCGACCAGGGCGGCCAAGGTGTTCTGCGAGGTGGTGGACTTGCCGATACCGCCCTTGCCGTAAAAGGCGATCTGACGCAGAGGCGCTTTGCTCATGGAATGTCGCTCCTGTGCTGGGGTCGTGGGTTCTGGGATTTCGGGGCGGTCTGTCTCGTGACCGCTTCGGATATCCAGGACTGCACGCGCCGTGCCAGAGCGAAGAAAAATTTTAAATCATTGATATTGTTGATGTTATTGAGAATGGGCCGGGTCAGGCCCCTTTGTCGGGTATGTCACAGCCCCGACAAAGCCCGACATTTTGTCCGGTCTTTCACCCGAAGCCTGTCCATCCTGCTCCAACGCCTGTTCGGCGAGCAGCAGGCGCAGGGCCAAATCCTCGACCACGTCGTCCTGCTCCATGTCGTAGAGCAGTTGCGCGACCATGCGCCCGCGCGTCAGCAGGCGGCGGGCCTTGTCCCGGTCGGGCGGGCGGGCCAGCAGGGTGGCGATCAGATGATCGCCGACGCTTTGGGCGGCGTCGGCGCTGCGGGCGATCAAGCGGCCTTTCAGCGTGTCCACCGTGGCCGGACGCCCGTCATGGGCCAGATCGGCGCAGAAATGATGAAGGCTGCGCAATTGGCGCAGCATTGCGGCGAACAGCAGATCGTCGAGGTCGCCGCCCGCCGCCGCCTTTTCGACAAGATCGAACAATGTGTCGGAAAGCCGCCACGCCGCCGTCAGCCAATCATTCATCGCCTTGCGGTCGGCGGGTTCGACGAAGGGGCCGCTTTCCTCTTTGGTTTCGCTCTGGTCGTCCAGATTGCGCAGGGCGATGACGATCAACCCGTCGGCCTGGGCCAGCGTGGCGAGGCTGGCGTGCAGCGCCCGCAAACCCCGGTCGGCGGAAAAGCCGTCGATGGCCTCCGTCGCCCGGCGCAGCGCGAAACGGGCGAGGCGGCGCGCCTGGTAGACGGACTCGTTCAAGGCGTTGGTGGCTCCCAGCGCGTCCAGCACCATGCGCCGCACCTCAAAGCGCAGCAGCGCGCGGGCGAGCCGGTCGATGCCACCGACGTCGATCGGCGCGGTTTCGCGGGTCACGCGGTCGGCGGTGGCCCGCGCGTCGGCCTCCACCGCCGCGACGACGGCCATCAGATGACCGCGCCCGCCGCCGCGCATCCGCCCGACCAGCGACCGCATCGCTTCGGCCAGATCAACGGCGCTGGGCAGGCTGTCTTCGCGCAGGGTGTGGTTCTTGACCAGCCGGTCGATCAGATGGTCGCGCACGCCGGGCAGCAGCACGTCGGTGATGATTTGACCGATGGGGCGCAACAGGGCGTCGTGCATCCGCCCCTGCGGCTGGCCGATCATGCCCGCCAGCGGGTTCAACGGCTTTGGCGTCAGCCGGGGGCGGTGCGGCTCCAGCAAAGCCAACACGTCGTCCGCTCGCAGCGGGGTGATGACGCCGCGCAACAGGGTGTTCAGGCGCAGGATGACGCGGGCCTCGGCGATGGCGCGCGGCGGCTGGTCGGATTGGGGCGGAGCGGGCGGGGGGGCTGCGGGCGCAAGGGCGGGGCTGACGGGCCGGGCAGTCCCGCGCCGTTTCTGGGACTCATCGTATTTGGTGGGCCAAAAGGCCATGAGCGTTTCACCGGAAAGACAGAGTCGCGCCATCAACTATGGGCAGCGACCCGCTCCGGTTCAAACGGATATTTTTGTGACCTGTTGAGAGTCTGACGTTGGGTTTTGGGTTGGTGTGGTCTGGATGTCGCGGGCCTGCTTATGCTCCGGGAACCGCCGTGTCATTTCCCGTTGGCGCGGGGGGCGCGAAGATGGCGCTGGGAGTCCAGTCCGCGATTTCGATGGAAGCGTCCCACTCATCGACGGCGGCTTGCAGATTCATCCAAAAACGCGGCGTCGTGCCGAGCACCAGCGCCAAACGGGCGGCCGTGGTCGGTTCGACTCTCTTGTGACCATTGACGATCTGGCTGACATGCTTGCGGCTCATTCCCAGGGCGGCGGCCATGGCGGTCACGCTGATGGCGCGCGGCTCCATATAATGGGCCTTGAGAATCAGTCCGGGCGCGGTGGGGCGGCGGTTTCGACGAAGCTCGGCCATCAGTGATAATCCTCCAGATCCAGGATGATGACGTCAGCGCCATCGAAGGCGAAGGTTATGCACCAGTTGCCTGAGACGTGCATGCTGTAGTCGCCCTTTCGGTCGCCTTTGAGCGCGTGGAAATCCTTTACGCCCTCACAGTCTTCCAGGCTTGTGATGGCGTCCAGGTGGTCCAGAATGAGGATGGCGTTGGATTGCAGGTTCTTGGCGACCTTGCCGGAACGTCCGTCTTCAAACAGCTCCCGCAACCCTTTGTGCTTGATCGCCACTATGGCCATCGCATTTCTCCGTTACCAGGATAGTAACGAAATGCGCGGGCGCGCGCAAGAGCGTTGTTACCTAATAGGTATCGCCGCATCCCTCTGTCAAACCGTCACGGCCCGAAGGCGCCGTGACGGTTTGACGTCAACCGACCAACAACCGCCGTGCGGTCAGGCCGACGGCGGCGCGGTCACATGGCTTTGCAGGGCGGCGCGGGTTTTGGGACCGGCGATGCCGTCCACGCTCAGACCGGCGCTTTGCTGGAAGGCGCGGATGGCGGCGGTGGTGGCCGGGCCGCTCACGCCGTCGACGGTCAAGGGCGGCTTGGCCCCGGCGGCGTTCAGCGCCGCTTGCAGCCATTTGGTGGAGCTGTCGTCAGTCCCCAACGCGGTCGAGCCGCCGGTCGCGGGGGCGGCGGGAGCGGCGTCGCCGTTGATTTCCGGCCAAATCTTGTCGAACCACGCTTGCCGGTCGTCCAACCCGTTGTAGCCGCCGTTGATCCGGCGGGTGATGGCGCGGATGTCGTTGGCGTCGGCGGCGGCGTTCAGGTTGCCCTCGTCCCACTCATGCAGGGCCGGTTTCAGGGCGTGTTCGGGGGCGACGATCAGGTCGGGGTGGTTGTAGAAATCGACGCCAGCCTTGGCGCCCATCCGCTGGAAATTCGACCCGCCAGTGGTTTGCAGCAGCCCGCTGCCCCGGAACAGATAGCCGTCGCCCGGGCGGCTGTTGCCCAACTCCTTCGCCTTGGGCGGGTTGCCCAGGCCATAGACACGCTCGGCCAGAGCCTGTTCGTTTTTCAACAGACCATCGACCTCGTCGGGCCGAATGGCGGCGGAATGGTTGCCAACGCCGAAGATCGCCAGCAGCCGGTCGGCGGTGGTGTAGTAGAGGCTTTCGTACAGCACCCGCCCGCCGCCGGTCTCGTGCATCATCTGCGCGAGGAAATGGGTGATGCGCAGCGGCGTGGTGATGCCGAATTGCGCGAACAGGTCGCCGCTCTGCTGGAAGGCTTGCAGATAGTTCGGCTTGATGCTTGGCGCGACTTTGAGGAGCACGGCGGCGATGTCGGTCATGGCGCTCTTCCTGATGGCGTTGCCAGATGGCGTTGTTGGATCGTGGGCGTCAAACAGCCCGCAAAACGGGATTCGCCGCCGCGATGTTCTCCCCTTTGTCCGCTGGCAATCGCGGCAAGGCAAGCGGTCGATGAAAAACGGGCAAGGATGGCGCGTGGCGTGCATGGCCTCTTGGCGGAATTGTGGATTCGCTTTATCCATAAAAAAATAGTGGGTTTCAGATGAAGGAAGCGGGCATGGCGGATGGCGCGGCGCTGCGGGATGCGAACGGGCGGGCGGTCGATCCTGAATCGCCGCTGGCCTTGCGCGCGCTGCGCACCAATCTGGTCAATGTCCCAGCCGACGCGCTGTGTGCGGAATCCTACAACGACGAACCGCGCCGCCTGCGCATCGGCGCCACCCGCAGCGAACACGCCGCCCTGTTCGAGGCGCTGGACGAATCCCCCAACGCGCTCAGCGCCTCGGACATCTTCCAACAGCATATGGCCGAGCGGTTCGGGGTGAACCCGGACTTTTCCGGGGCGGAGGGGGCCGACGGCAAGCGGCGTTTCCGCGCCAGCTATCTGCGTCTGTTGAAGGGCTGGATGTTTGACAGCAACCGGGCGGAGGGGGCGGTGCTGAAGGGCTGGGTGGAAAGCCGTTTTGGCCTGTTGCCGACCTATCACAAGGAACCGATCCGCCGCTTCGCCTCCGACGCCTGGGTGGTCTATGGCGAGGAAAAACTGTCAACCCGCTTTCACAACAACAACATCCACCAGCAACTCGACCTCTTGTATGAGTATTGCCAATGGACGATTCGCCGGGGCTGGCCGGACGCGCCGATGCCCAATTGGGCCTCGCACATCCGGCTCTATCGCGGCGTCAATGATTTCGAGGAACACCACATCGTCGCGCGGCCCGACAAACGCACGGCGGTGCTGCGGCTGAACAATTTGTGTTCCTTTTCCATCCAACGCGACATCGCCGGCCAGTTTGGCGACTACATCCTCGACGCCTGGGTGCCGTTGCCCAAGGTGGTCTTCTTCCGCGACATTTTGCCCCGCTACCCCTTTCAGGGCGAAGGGGAGTATCTGGTCATCGGCGGGGATTATCGGGTGGGCGTGTCGCTTCTTTGACAACCACACGGCTTGGCGGCGCGTGCCCGTTCAAGCTCAGCAGGAAAGGGCGGGAAGTTCCCGCTCCGCACATGACCGATCCGACGATCCGATCCCGCGCGCTTGGCGCCTATCTGGGTTTGGCCTGCGGCGACGCGCTGGGCGCGACCGTGGAGTTCCTCACCAAGGGCGAGATCGCCCATCAGTATGGCGTGCACCGGCACATCAAGGGCGGCGGCTGGCTGAAGCTGCAACCGGGCCAAGTCACCGACGACACCGAAATGTCGCTGCATCTGGGCCGCGCCATCCTGGCCGGGCCGGAGTGGGACGCCCGCCGCGCGGCGGACGAGTTCGCCGTCTGGCTGAAATCGGTTCCGGTCGATGTCGGCGACACGACGCGGCGCGGCATCCGCCGTTACATCATGAACGGCACGTTGGAGGAGCCGGAGTCCGAATACCACGCGGGCAACGGCGCGGCGATGCGCAATCTGCCGGTCGCGCTGGCGACCTTGGGCGACGATGCGGCGCTGGCCCTGTGGTCGCGTGAGCAGTCGCGCATCACCCACAGCAACCTGATGTCTGACGCCGCCGTTCTGGCGCTGGGGCGCATGGTCCACCGCTTGATCCAGGGCGGCGGGATCGTCGCCGCGCGGGAGGAGGCCAACGCCCTGATCGCCCAGCACCGGCAATTCAAATTCCAACCCTACCGGGGCTTGGCCACCGCCTACATCGTCGACACGGTGCAGACGGTCTTCCACCATTATTTCCAGACCGATTCGGTGGAAAATTGCGTGGTCGAGACCGTCAACCAGGGCGGCGACGCCGACACCACCGGGGCCATCGCCGGGATGCTGGCCGGGGCGACCTATGGGGTGGAGGACATCCCAGGCCGCTGGCTGCGCAAGCTGGACAGCAAAGTGTACGACGAGATTTGTCAGCAAACCGACGCGCTGCTCGCCCGCGCGCCGCTCTTCCGACAGGAGTGATCCGATGGCCGACGTCGTGTTCTATGAAAAGCCCGGTTGCGGCGGCAACGCCCGCCAGAAAAAGCGGTTGGAGGAGTCCGGCCATCGCGTGGAGGCCCGCGACCTGTTGAGCGCGCCCTGGACGGCGGAGGATTTGCGCCCCTTCTTCGGCGCCCGCCCGGTGGCCGATTGGTTCAACCGCGCCGCCCCCGCCGTGAAAGCGGGGGAGGTCACGCCGGAGGCGATGGACGAGGAGTCGGCGCTGGCGGCGATGATCGCCAACCCGCTGTTGATCCGCCGCCCGCTGTTGCAGGTGGGCGCGCGGCGCGAGTGCGGATTCGACACGGCGTTGATCGCCGCTTGGATTGGTTTGGCGGATGGCGGAGCGGATGGTGTGACGGAAGGTTGCGTGCGTCCGCACATGCCGCCCTGTCCTGCGCCCGCAAAGGGGTGACGCGGCGGCGTTGTCTGTCGTAGGTTGGGAATCCGACACGATTCCCGACGACGACGAGCGGTCACGAGGACACCATGTGCGAACTCCTGGGCATGAGCGCCAACGTGCCCACGGACATCTGTTTCAGCTTTCGCGGCCTGATGCGGCGTGGCGGCCAGACCGGCCCGCACCGCGACGGCTGGGGCATCGCCTTTTACGAGGGGAAGGGCTGCCGGACCTTTCATGATCCGGCGCCGAGCTGCGAGTCCGAAATCGCCGAGCTGGTCAGCCGCTATTCGATCAAGTCCCGCACGGTGATCTCCCACATCCGCCGCGCCAACCGGGGACGCGTGGGGCTGGAGAACACCCACCCCTTCACCCGCGAATTGTGGGGGCGGGTGTGGACCTTCGCCCACAACGGCCAGCTCAAAGGCATCAAGGACCGCATCCTGACCTTTTACGAGCCGGTGGGGACCACCGACAGCGAGCACGCCTTTTGCTGGCTGCTCGACCAGATCCGCATGCAGTACCCGGAACCGCCGAAGAAGACCGCCGGTCTGATGCGGTTGATCCGCCATCTGGCCGCCGATCTCGGCACGCTGGGCGTCTTCAACATGCTGCTCAGCGACGGGCGGAACCTGTGGTGCCATTGCGCCACCAATCTGGCCTGGCTGACGCGCAAGGCCCCCTTTGGCGCCGCCACCCTGCTCGACGCCGACATGAGCGTCGATTTCGCCCAGGAAACCACGCCGAAGGACATCGTCACCGTCGTCGCCACCCGCCCCTTGACGGTGAACGAGGCGTGGACGGTGATGAAACCCGGCGAAATGGTGGTGTTCCGCGCCGGGGAGCCGGTGGGGCGTTGACCTCATTGTTGTGATTTCAACAACGATCTGTCGCTAAGCCGCTGGCTTCTCAGATCATTGTTCGTCGGGCATGTTCGGTTCCAGAGATTGACCGGCGGAACCGCCGGTCGCCACCGAACAGAAGGCCACACGCCATGACGACGATCCTGCACATCGACTCCAGCCCGCTCGGCGCCGCCTCGGTCACGCGCCAGTTGACCGCCTCCATCGTCGAGACGCTGCGCAAGGCGGAACCCGGCGCGACCGTGGCCTATCGCGACGTCGCCGCCAACCCGCCGGACCACCTGTCGGGCGAACTCCTCCAGGTCGTCAAGTTCCGCAACCTGGACGGCTTGAACGAGCGTCAGCGTTCCGAGTTGGCCCTGACCGACGAGCTGGTGGACGAGTTCCTGGCCGCCGACACCGTCGTCATCGGCGCGCCGATGTACAATTTTTCGGTCCCCACCCAGTTGAAGGCGTGGATCGACCGTCTGGCCCAGGCGGGCCGCACCTTCCGCTACACCGAAAAGGGGCCGGAAGGTCTGGCGGGCGGCAAGCGCGTCATCGTCGCTTCGGGCCGTGGCGGCGTCTATTCGACCAACCCGGCGCTGTCCGGTCTGGATCACCAGGAAGCCTATCTGCGCACGGTGTTCGGCTTCTTCGGCATCACCGACGTGACCTTCATCCGCGTCGAAGGCGTCGGCATGGGGCCGGACGCCAAGGCGGCGGCCTTCGCCAAGGCCGATGAGGCCATCGCCGATCTGCTCGTGGCCGCGTAAAGAGGTGGCGCGCCCCGGTCCTGCGCGTGTCGCGGGGCCGAGGCGCGTTGGTTTTCGGACACACGCCTTGTTCTGGGGGCCGCGCCATGCCGACCTTGACGCTCATCAGCCATCATCTCTGCCCCTATGTGCAGCGCGCGGCGATCGCGCTCAGCGAGAAGGGCGTGCCGTTCGAGCGGATCACGATTGATCTCGCCGACAAGCCCGATTGGTTCAAAGCGTTGTCGCCGCTCGGCAAGGTGCCGCTGCTCCGCGTGTCGGAAGCGGGCAAGCCAGACGGGGTGATCTTTGAATCGGCGGTGATTCTGGAATATCTGGAAGACACCCAGGCCCCGGCCCTGCACCCCGCCGATCCGCTGGAACGGGCGCGGCACCGCAGTTGGATCGAGTTCGGCTCCGCCATCCTCAACGCCATCGGTCGGCTGTACAACGCCAAGGACGAGGCGGCTTTCGCCAAGGAATCCGTCGAGATCGGCGCGCTGTTCGACCGGGTCGAGGCGGAGTTGGCGGACGGCCCCTATTTCGCCGGGGCAAGCTTCAGCCTTGTCGACGCCGTGTTCGGGCCGATCTTCCGCTATTTGGACCTGTTCGAGGCCGACGCCGATTTGCGGCTGATCGACGGGCGCGCGCGGGTGGCCTCGTGGCGCGCGGCGCTGGCGGCCCGCCCCTCGGTGCAAACCGCCGTCACCCCGGATTACCCGGCCCGGCTTTTGACCTTCCTGCGCAACCGCGACAGCGTCATCAGCCACCGCTTGCCGGGGGCTTGATCAAGCGCTTGATCGCTTGCCCCCTCCCTAACCCTCCCCCGCTGACGCGGGAGAGGGAACTCCGCCGTATCTTGGCAAAGCGTATGCTCCCTCTCCCGCGAAGCGGGGGAGGGCCGGGGAGGGGGAAAGCGGCGCCTTACCCCAACGCCTCCTGCAACATCTCCACCGCGACGTCGAGCGGCAGATCCAGGCGCTGGATGCCCATTTGGGACAGAAAGCGTTCCTCGTTCTTCGACAACTCGCCCTGGATCACCGCCCAATGCTGGTCGGTCGAGCGTTTGGAGATTTGGCGGCCGAAGGTGCGCTGGATTTCATGGTCGAAGCGGCAGCCGAGATAGAGGAAATGCCGCCCGGCGCGCCGGTCCTTGACCACCGGGGGAATCGGCGTCTGGATGTCGATCTCGGTCAACAGCTCGACGAAATCGCTGTCGGAAATCAGATAATTGCCGGCGGGCGTCACCGCGCCGGACGGTTTGTAGAGCACGGTGTCCCAGGCCTCAGCGGCGGCGGCGGTCGTTTCAGACCCGTCGGCGGCGTAATATTTCACCCATTCGCCGGTTGATTGCGGGTGCGACAGCCCCTGAATCTGCCCCCAACTCCGGTCGGCGGCGGCGGTCAGCAGCGCGTCGAGCGCGTTGTCGTACCAGACGTCCACGATCAACGGCGGCGTCGGGATGGCGCTGAGGAAGCGGTGGGCGAGCGTCGGCGGAACCGTCTGGCTGAAAATCTCGTTGAGGATGGCTTCCAGCGTTTTGCGGTGGCGGCGGGTTTCGATGAATTGGGCGACCGCCGTCAAATTGGTGCGGAAGCGCCCCGGCGCCGTCACCTTGGCGTTCAGCCGCTGGGTCAGCTCCGCCGAATTGCGCGGGATTGGGCAGTCGTCCGGGGACAGCAGCGCGAAGGCCCCCGGCCCGAGAAAGGGGACCACCTGCCGGGCCTTCAACGCGGCGGCGATGCTGGCGATGGCGGCGGCGGTGTCGGCGACCGTGACGGAATCGGCGTCCGGCGCAAGCGCGGTGTCGGTCATGAAGAATCCCCTTTAAAGGTAAATCGCCGCCCCGGCGCCGGTGTTGATGGTGGCGTCCTTCAGCGTTTCGACGATGAAGGCGACCTGATCCTCGGTGATCGCGTGGTGCAGCGGCAGCGCCAGCACGCGGTCGGCGGTTTTGGTGCAGACCGGGCAGGCCGAACGGCTGGCCCCGCGCTCCTGGTAATATTGCTGGGTGTGCAGCGGCTGGCCGAAATCTGACGCGTCGATGTCCTGCCCGTCGAGATCCTCGATGATCGCCTTGCGGCCCGACGCGGTGAAGCGGGTGCCGAGATGCACGCAATAGAGCATCGGGTTGACGATTTCCGCGCCCGCGCCGCGATAGGGCGGCTTGATGCCTTCAAAGCTCGCCATTGCCGCGTCGTACCAGCCGATAACCCTATTCCGGCGGGCCAGAATCTCCGGCAGCCGTTTCAACTGCACCAGCCCCAGCGCGGCGTTGAGGTTGCTCAAGCCCACCTGCCAGGGCAGGGTGCGGGTGATGACGACGGTGTTGCGATGCTCCACCTCGCGGCGGCGCAGATAGCGCAGGCGGTGGGCCAGATCGCGGTCGTCGGTGACGATCATGCCGCCATCCCCGGCCAGCAGAACCCCCGGCTCGGAAAAATCAAAGAACGACGCGTCGCCGAACCCGCCGACCATCCGCCCCTTGTAGGTGGAGCCGATGGCCTCGGTCGAATCCTCGATCAGGATCAAGCCGTGATCCTTGGCCAGCGCGGTCAGCTCGTCCCAATGGGCGGGGTGGCCGTTGGGGTTGGCGGCCAGAATGGCCTTGGTCGCCGGGGTGATGAGGGTCGCGGCCTTTTCCGGGTTGATGCTGTGCTGCCAGTAATCAATGTCGACCAGCACCGGCGTCGCCCCGCTCAACGCCACCGCGTGTTGCGCCTGATGCCAGCCGAAGGGGCTGCACAGAACCTCGTCCCCCGGCCCGATCCCATAGGCTTTCATCACCAGCAGGGCGGCGATGGTGCCGCTGGACACCGCGACGGCGTGGGCGCGCCCGACATAGGCGGCGAAGGCGGTCTCGAACGCCCGCGCCATCCGCCCGTCGCCCAACTCGCCAGAGGTCAGGACGCGGCTGAGCATCTCCACCTCCGCCCCGGACATGTCGGGGGCGGTCAGGGCGATGAAACCGTCGCCGTCATCCTCGGCAGGATCGATTGTGTCGTTTTGCGTGGCCAACGTCGCGGGGGAAGCGGTCATTCATTCATCCTCGTCCCGTTGGGCGATCACCAGGCCGGTGGCAAGCTCCGGCTTGTCGGTGATGAGCCAGCAGTGGTTGTTGCCGTCCACCAGATGCAGATCGAAGCCGTTTTCCTCGCGGAACGGATCCTCGGCCATCACCGAGGCGTGGGCGGTGGTGACGGTCTTCAGATCCGGGTTGGCCGCGCGGACGGCGCGGGCGACGTCGTCGATCCGGTTTCCGGCGGAAAAAAGCTGGTTGGCCAGCGTGGCGATGGTGTCGATGCGCTCAAGGGACAGGGCCATGATGGTCACTCCGCGCCGCGTTTTTTGGCTTCGACGGTGATCGGCAGGCGGGTGTCGGCGGGCATCTCCGGCAGGTCCAGAGTCCAGCCGTTGGCGACCTTGACCCAACCGCCCCACAGGCCGGGGTTTTCCATCTCGGTGATGGGTTCCTCCAGATCCTTCTTGGCGACGTAGATCGTGTAGCCCTCGGCCACCTTGCGGATCATCACCTTCATAATCACGGCTCCAAAGTTTGTTGTTGTTGGTTGTTGGCGGCGGTCGGGATCACGCCGCGACCAGACGGGCGTGCAGGGCGGGCAACTCCGACAGCACCGCGTCGATTTCCGCCGCCGTGCTGTAGCGGCTGAGCGAAAAGCGCAAACTGCTGGCCGCCGCCGCGCCGCTCAGCCCCATGGCGGTCAGCACATGGCTTGGCTCGTTGCCGCCCCCTCCATTCGCCCCTGAGGAGCAGGCGGCCCCCATCGACACGGCGATTCCGGCGCGGTCCAACCGCGTCAACAGCTCCTCGCCATCAGCCGGGCGGCCTTGGCCGTCGGCGAAGCGGATGTTGCTGGTGTTGGGCAGCCGCGCCGCGCCGCCGCCATTGACCAGCGCCCCCGGCCAACGGGCCAGCACGCCGCTTTCCAGCCGGTCGCGCAGAAAGCCCAGCAACCCGGCCTCGTCCAGCCACAGCGCGGCGAGCGAGGCGGCGGCCCCGAAGCCGACGATCCCCGGCACATTCTCGGTGCCGCCGTGCCGCCGCCGTTCCTGATGGCCGTGGACCAGCGGGCGGAAGGGCGCGCCCTTGCGGAGGTAAAGCGCGCCGACGCCCTTCGGCCCGTGCATCTTGTGGGCGGACAAAGTGAGGTAATCGGCGATGCCGCACTCCACCGCCACCCGGCCCGCCGCCTGCACCGCGTCGGTGTGAAACAACGCGCCATGGGCGTGGGCGATGGCCGAGGCCCCGGCCACCGGCATCAGCACGCCGGTTTCGTTGTTGGCCCACATCATGGAGACCAGCGCCGTGCGTTCCGACACCAGCGCGCCCAGATCGACCAGCGAGGGCAGGCCATCGGCGTTCACCGGCAGGACGCTGACGCGCCAGCCCTGGTTCCGCAGATCGTCGAACAGGGCCAGAGTCGCCGGATGCTCCACCGCCGTGGTGAGGATGTGGTCGCGGGTGTGGTCGGTTTCCTCCAGGCTGCGCAGCGCGCCGAGGATGGCGGCGTGCGTCGCCTCCGTCGCGCTGCCGGTGAACATCACATCGGCGGGTTTGGCCCCGATCAGGGCGGCGACCTGGGCGCGGGCGTCGCTGACCAGACGCCGGGCGGCCATCCCGGCGCTGTGCGGGCTGGACGGGTTGGCGTAATCGCCGAACAGGCAGGGCAGCATCGCTTCCCGCACCTCCGGCGCCAGCGCCGTGGTGGCGTTGTTGTCGAGATAGATCGTCATGCCAGCACCCCCGGCACGCCACGGCGCGACCCATCGGCGGGGGCGATCTCCTCCTCCAGGCAGCCGACCACGGTGCCGCCGGGGAATTCGACCAGATAGACCGGCAGATTGCCTTCCTCCGACCGACCGACGCGGACGATGATGCCGGGCGTACCTTGCGGGGCGAGGATCGCGCCGGGTTGGACTTGCGGGTGGCTGCCGTCGTTGAACAGATCCTCCTGCGCCGTGACCGACAGGCCCCAGTCGTACAGCGGTTCGCGCGGCGGGATGAAACCCGACTTGGCGGGGGTGGCGGCTTCGGTCATCGCGAGGCTCCTTCCGGGCTGTTCACAAGAGGGGGGAGGGGGTCACTGCGGGTCGTTGCAATGGGCGTCGACCATCTCAAGCTCTTTCGCGCGCATGCCGACGACGACGCGTTTCTCATAAAAATCAACGGCGTAGATGTAATACATCTGAAGATAGGTGCCGATGGAGATGACGTAACCAATGTCGCCCTCCCGGATCAGGAACTCGCCGACCGGGCAGCCGGGATAGGTGCCGTCGTTGCGGACGTCCTTCCGTGCGCGAACCTTGTGGCCCTGCTCGAACACCGCCGGGCTGACCAGCTCGTTGGTGTCGTTGGGGTCGCGGGCGCGTTCACGGCGTATGGTCTGGGTCATGGCGGCGGCTCCTTCGGGCGGGGCGGTCAAAGCGGGGGCAGGTCGTTGGCGATGGCGACGCCGTCGCGGCGCTGGCGGGCCAGCGTGCGCACCTCCTCCTCCGGGTCGTCGAGCAGGGGGCCGAGCTGGTCGCTGTCGATCCGCCCGGCCACCGCCAGCCGCACCATCCAGTCGGCGTCCTGAATCAAAACATGCAGCTTGGACGCGGGCAGGCGTTGGACCACCACCAGCCGGACGCGCGGGCTGTCGTCCCAAATCAGGCTGGGCAGCCAATCGGCGGCGATGCGGCGGGCGACCTCGACGCGGATTTCGGGATCTTCGTCGTGCATCATCGCGGGCAACATGCCGTCGGGAATCCGGCGGACGACGCGCAGCCGCACCGAACAATCGGGGTCGCGCATCAGCGGGGCGAGGTCGGCGTCCTCCAACCGGACGGCGACGGCGATGCGCACCTCGCGGTCGGGATCGTCGCGCAGCTTCAGCAGCAGGCGGCGCGGCAGACGGCGGGCCAGCGTGGCGCGCACGGTCTCGTCGGGATCGTCGATCAGGCGCGGCAGCAGGAAAATCGGCGCGACGCGGGCGGCGTTGGCGCGGACCTCGAAATAGGGGTGGGTCAGATGGGTTCCCGCCAGATCGGCGTTCCACTCGAAAAAGCGCTGGATGCGCTTGGCGTAGCGGTCATGGACGCAGGCGCGGCCCGGCTGGCACCGATGACAGTCGCGACCGCCCAGCAGGGCGACGCCCGGTTCGACCCGGCGGTCGGCGTGGGCGCAGGCGGCGCAATCCACCGGCGCGCCGGTCCAGTCGAGCGTCTCGTCGATGTCGTCGCTGAGCGCAGTGGGGCTAAGCGGCGAGCGGGGGGCGTCGTCGTCGGTCATGCGTCCACCTCCTCCCCGGCGTTGGCCCGTTCGCGTTGGTCGGCGACGGCCAGAAGACGGGCGGCGCCGAACCGATCATCGGGGTCGAGCGCGCAAACCTTGGCCAGAACCTCCCGCCCCTCGGCCATCCGGCCCCGGCGCAGGTTGAGATAGCCGATGGCGAGCAGCGCGAAGAGGAACAGGCGGGGCGGCGCCTCCAGCCCGGAAAAATCAGCGGTGGCCGGGGTGACGGCGCGCCAATCGCAATGGTTCAGGCCGATGGCGGCCATGGCGTGGCCAAGCATCCGCTCGCCATAGACCAGGGCGTCGTCGAGGTTGGCCTTGTAGAAATGGAATTTGTAATGGCCGAGATCGACCAGACGGTGGCCGGGGGCGGCGGCCTCGGCGTCGGCGAGGTGGCGCAGCGCGCGGGCGGAATCGGCGTAGTTGGCGGCGGCCAGATGCAGGCAGCGTTCCGCCTCGGGCGGCAGATCCCCGCCGTAATAGCGGCGGGCGAGCCAGTCTTCATCCACCTCGTCCAACATGGCGGCGCTCCGATTGGAACCGTCGGTTTCCCTCCCTCTTCCCTTTCGGGAGAGGGAGGGCATGGGGCATCAAGCTGGAACGCAGCAGTCGGCGGGGCAGACGGCGGCGCATTGCGGGCTGTCGAACTGGCCCTTGCATTCGGTGCATTTGGCCGGGTCGATGACGTAGGTGCCCTTTTTCAGGCTGATCGCCATGTTCGGGCATTCGGCGTCGCAGGCGCCGCAGACGGTGCATTCGGCGGATTTGATCTTGTAGGCCATGGCTTTCTCTCCTTGCTTGGCAATGCGTGGGGGCGATGCGTGTGGGGGATGGCTGTGGTGGGTGAGGTCAGGCGCGCTTGGCGGTCAGCGCGCCGGTGCGGATCACCGCGTCCTGCCCGGCGCGGGCCTGGATCGACCCTTGGCCCAGGCGTTCGGCGTAATCCTTGAAATAGGCCAGGGCCGATTCCTCGATGTACTCGAAGGCGAAGCGGTCCACCGGCTCGATGCCCGCCGATTCCAACGATTTGGACGGGCAACCGCCGATCTTGGCGACAAAGACGGCGGTGCAGTCGTTGATCGCCGACAGCACGGTGTCGAGCGTGTCGTCGTCGCCGGAGCCGCCTTCGCAATATTGATCGACGCGGCGATGGCCGACGAATTTCGCGCCCTGCGGCCCAACCTCGTAGATCTGGAATTCCTTGGCGTGGCCGAAATGCTCGTTGATGCGCTCGCCGCCCTTGGTGGCGACGGCGATCAGGATGGGATCGACGGCGCTGCCAACGGCCTCCTGCACATCGGCCTGGGCGGCGGCCTTGGAGGCGTGGCGCCCGGAGCGTTCGGCCTCGACATGCTCGCGGTAGGTCCGGCGGGCCTCGTCGTCGTAACCGATCTCGCCCATCGCTTCGATCTTGTCGGCGGTGAACTCGTCGCCGCGATCCTCGCCCAACAGGCCGACGGCGTCGGCGCGGCACTGGCGGCAATGGCGCATCAGCTTGGCCCCGCCCTCGCAGGCGTCCTGCACCACCTTAAGCTCCTGCGCGGTCGGGCCGCGCTGGCCGGTCAGGCCGAAATGGGTGCCGTGGGCGGGATCGGAGATCAACGGCATGATGTTGTGCAGGAACGCGCCGCGCGCCTTCACCGCCTTGTTGACCGCCAGCAGATGCTCGTCGTTCACGCCGGGGATCATCACCGAATTGACCTTCACCAGGATGCCGCGCGCGGTCAGCATCTCCAGCCCCAGCATCTGGTGCTCGTGCAGGATCTTGGCGGCGTCCAGCCCGGTCCAACGCTTGTGCTTGTGGAAGATCCAGGGGTAAATCTGCGCGCCGACCTCTGGATCGACCATGTTGATGGTGATCGTCACATGGTCGATGTTGTATTGGGCGATGCGGTCCACATTGTCCGGCAGGGCCAGCCCGTTGGTGGACAGGCACAGCTTCAGGTCCGGGGCCTTCTTTTGCAGATGCTCGAAGGTGGCGAAGGTGTTCTTCGCCCCGGCGGCCAGGCTGTCGCCGGGACCGGCGATGCCGATCACCGACAATTGCGGGATGTCCTGGGCCACCGCCAAAATCTTCTTGATCGCCTGATCGGGGGTCAGCTTTTCAGAGACCACGCCCGGACGGCTCTCGTTCGAGCAATCATATTTGCGGTTGCAGTAGTTGCATTGGATGTTGCAGGCCGGAGCCACCGCCACATGCATGCGGGCGAAATAATGGTGGGCCTCTTCCGAATAGCAGGGGTGGTTTTTCACCTTGTCCCACACCGCCGGATCCATGTCCGCCGGTCCATCGGACGAGCCGCAGGACGACGACGAGCAGCCGGACGATTCCACCGGCGTGGATTCGGCGGGAGCCTTCAGCTCTCCCACCCCAAGAATGCTGTCGAGCGAAATCACGTTGCCCATCATCCACTCCTTCCCTGCCGCGCCGGGTGGCGCATGGCCTGCCGTGCCTGACGACACCAACGGTCAAACCAGAGAAAAGCAAGTTCGGGGCCAACGGAGGAGTGTGAGGAATCGCAATGGGTTGGAGTGGTTTGTCAGCTTTGCTGACCCTGTCGTCATTGCGACAAAGCCGGGGGGCTGTCAGGGATGCGACACGGCGTTGTGGTGTTTTAAGCGAGCGCTCAGGCCAGCTCGCCGCGAAAGGCGATGACATGGTCTTGGGCCTCGTCGCGCACCTCGGCGCCGAAACCGATCAGGCCGCTGCCGACCAGCTTGGTGGAATCGCGGCGCAGCACCACCGGCGGGGCGCCGCCGCTGCGGATGTAGCTGCCGTTGGTCGAATGGTCGGTCAGGATGAAGCTTTCGCGGCTGAAGTCGATCACCGCGTGCTGGCGCGAGGTCTGGCGCGAGGCGATGCGCAGGCCGCTGCTCTCCTCCCGCCCAATGGTGACGCGGGGCAGGGCGCGGCTCATCAGAATGTCCTGGCCGCGATAGGACAGATGCAACGTCACCATGGCGTTGCCGCTAGTGTTGACGGTGGAGAAGCCAAGCGTCGTGCTGTCCTGCGCCTCGTCCACCTCCTCCACCGTGCGGATCTGGTGGACGCGGATGGGGATGGCCTTGCCCTTCATCGCGACGTTGCTCAACAGCTTGGATTTGGCCCGCAGATCGGGGGAAAGACCGCCGATCAGCGCCTCGGTCGCCAAAATTTCGCCGGGGCGGGCGATCTGCTGGACGCGCGCCGCGACGTTGCAGGCGTCGCCGTACAGATCGCCGATCCCCTCGATCACCGGGCCATGGTGGATGCCGATGCGCAGCCGCAGCCCGTAATCCTCCTGCGCCGCCATCATGGTCAGCGCCCCGCGCACGCTGTCGTCGGGGGAGGGAAAGGCGCCGAGCAGCCCGTCGCCCAGGCTTTTGATGACCGCCCCGCCGTTGGCGTCCACCAACCGCCGCAGATGGGCGAGGACGCGCTGGGTCAGGGTCGCGGCTGTGACGTCGCCGATCCGCTCATACAGCATGGTGCTGTCGGCGATGTCGACAAAGAGCAGGGCGAGAGGCTTTTCCAGAGCGGGCAAGGCCGGAGATCCGTTCGGACGGGTAGAGGCGGCGGTCGCCGGAAACTGTAGCACACGCACGACCAAAAGCGCGACGGCGTCGCCGCTTCCGCGCCGCCGCCGTTGCCGATCCTGCCGCCCAACCCGTTTAGAACTTCTTGATTTCGATGCTGTATTTGCGCAGGGCGTAGCTCACCTGACGGGTGGTCATGCCCAACAGGCGGGCGGCCTTGGCCTGGACCCAGCCGGTGCGCTCCATTGCCCACAGCAGACGGTCGCGCAGCGGGCCGGAATCCGGCTCGTCCAACGGCAGGTCGGGGTTGTCCGCCGCCGTCGGCGGGTTGGCGGCGGGCTGACCATGGCCGTTCCGCGCGGCGACCGGCGCGGGGGCCGAAGGGGCGAGGGCGGCGGGCGCGCTGGGCGCGCCGCGTTCGGGGTGGGCAGCGGCAGAATGGCGGTGGGGGCCATGGGTTTCGCCGCGCCGCAGCCCGGCGTCGGGCCGGCGGCGCAGCCGGACGCGCAGGCGGGCCACGCCGCGCCGTTGGCGCCGACCGGGGCCGGAACCGCGCTGGGCATGGCCGCCGGGCCAACGCCGGGCTGCGGCGCGCGCGGGATGTTCGGGTTGGTCGGCGCGGCGCTGGTCGTCGGGGCCAGACCGCCGACCGCCGCGCCCATGGTGCGGTATTGGAACAGCACCGACGAGTTGCAGAGATTCATGCTGCACGACAGATCGGGCAGGCGGATTTTGCCGTCGCGGCATTGTGTCGCGGCCCGCTCGATGCAGTTTTCCAGCTCGCGCACGTTGCCGGGCCAGGTGCAGCGGTTCAGCACCTCCAGCGCCTCGCCGTCGATGTCCAGATTCAGGCCGTTGTCCTTGCCGAATTTGGCGACGAAATGCTTGGCCAACAGGGCGATGTCGCCGCGCCGTTCGCGCAGCGGCGGCAGATGGATGGTGACGACGTTGATGCGGAAATAGAGGTCGGCGCGGAATTTCCCGTGGCCGACGGCTTCTTCCAGATTGAGGTTGGTGGCGCAGATCAGCCGCACGTCGGTCTTGATCGTCTTGGATCCGCCGACCCGCTCGAACTCCTGCTCCTGCAACACGCGCAGCAGCTTGGCTTGGAAGTTGGACGAGATGTCGCCGATTTCGTCGAGGAACAGGGTGCCGCCGGACGCCAACTCAAACCGGCCCTTGTGGTCCTTCTGCGCCCCGGTGAAGGAGCCTTTTTCATGGCCGAACAGCTCCGATTCCAGCAGGGATTCGGGCAGGGCGGCGCAGTTCACCCGGATGAAGGGCGCGTCCTTGCGCGGCGACATGTTGTGGATGGCGCGCGCGATCAGCTCCTTGCCGGTGCCGCTCTCGCCGCGAATCAGCACGGTCGATTTGAAGGGGGCGACGCGGTGAACCTGCGACAGCACGTCCACCATGTTGGAACTGGTGCACACCACGTCGTTGACCGGGATGGCGACGGGCCGCAGTTCCTTCTGCACGCGGAAGGTCTCGCGCATCATGAAGCGGCGCTCTTCCGCCACGGTGCGGTGCAGGCGCACGGTCTGGCCGATCAGGTTGGCGACCATGGTCAAAAAGCGGACGTCGGCGCCGAAATGGCCGTTTGGCCCCTCGTCGGAAATCCGGTCGATGGTCAGCACGCCGACGACGGCGCCCGCCGCCTTGATCGGCACGCCGACCAGCGAGGCCACCTGTTCGTCCAGATCGTCCCGCCCGCCGGAGCGGTTGAGGAACAGCGGCTCGTCCGCCAGATTGGGAACCACCACCGGCATGCCGGTTTTCAGGATGCGCCCGGAAATCCCCTCGCCCTCGCGAAAGTCGATTTCCTGCGCCAGCGCCTCTTTCGACAGGCCATGGGCGGCGACCAGCCGCAGGGTGTTGTCGTCGCCCTGAAGGTACACGCGGCCCCGGTGCATCTGAAGCTGATAGGCCAGCGCGCGCAGCACCTCGCGCAGGGTCTGTTCCAGATCGAGCGACGAACCCAGAATCTTGCTGACCTCGTAAATTGTCAGCAGTTCCAAATTGGATGAGGACGCGGATTGCGACGAACGCGCGGCACTCGGCATGGTCATCCCCTCGCTCGGTTGATGAGCCTGCGAATCCACGACGCCGCGACGCGGCGCGCTGATTCCAGACCCGGCAACGGGCCGTGACGCTTTTCCCCCTGAAGGCGTGGAAGCCGTTGTTTCGGCTGCCGTTTTCCGGTTGATCGCGGCTGCGGCGCGTGGTCGCGCTCCTGACTGCCGATGGAAAGTCTCGGGCACGACGCGCCGAAAGGCAAGAGTTTTCGCAGGGGTATTGTTGCGACGCACAATGGCTTCCGGTTGCGGTTGTGGGTTGCAGGCAAAGATGGTGGCGCGCGGCGGGAGATCATGTTAATAACTGACCAGTCAGTAAATGGAAAATCGCCGATGCCGCCCCTGGATCCCGCCGCCGCCCCGCGTTGGCGCCGCCGCAAGGAGGATCGTCCGCAGGAAATCGTCGCCGCCGCGCTGGACGTCTTCGCGGAACGGGGCTTCGCCGCCGCTCGGCTCGACGACGTCGCGGCGCGGGCCGGGGTCAGCAAAGGCACGCTCTATCTCTATTTTCCCAGCAAAGAGGATCTGTTCAAGGCGGTGATCCGCGCCGCCATCCTGCCCAATCTGGAACGGGCCGAACGAATGATCGCCGAGGTTCCGGGGCCGTCCTTCGCCCTGCTGGAACGGCTGCTGGCGATGGTGGCGGAGTTGATCGCGACGACCCGCGCGGCCATCATTCCCAAGCTGGTGATCGCCGAGGCCGGGAACTTCCCCGAACTGGCGGCTTTCTACCACCGCGAGGTCATTCAACGCGGCTTTGGGCTGCTGGCGAATCTGCTGGCGCGTGGGGTGGCGCGCGGCGAGTTCCGCCCGATGAACATCGACCACGCGGTTTGTCTGATCGCCGCGCCCTTGCTGATGAGCGCGGTGTGGCGCAGCGCCTTTGACGCGGTGGCCCCCATGGACGTTCCGGCCCTGATCGCCACCCACCGCGATCATTTGCGCCGCGCGTTGCTGGTGGACGGCGAAACGCCCAACGGAGACCGATCATGAGCGGTTGGCTGGATGCGGTGTGGGGGATGGCTCTGGCGGTGATTCAAGCGGTCGGGCTGCCGTTTGGCGCCGCCGACACCCGTCCGTTGGCCCATGGCTATGTCGAGGGCGAATATCTGCGGATCGCCGCTCCGGCGGCGGGCGTTTTGGAACAATTGTCGGTGGCGCGGGGGCGGACGGTCGCGGCGGGCGCGCCGCTCTTCACCATCGACCGTTCCACCGCGTTGGCCGAGCGTGACCGGCTGGCGGCGGCGCTGGCCCAGGCCAAGGCGCAGCGCGCCGATCTGGCGACCGGCAAGCGGCCTGAGGAAATCGCCGTGCTGGCCGCGCAGAAGACCCAGGCCGAAGCGGCCCTGCGCCTGTCCGCCGCTGAATGGGAGCGGCAGGCGGCGCTGGTGGCGCGCAAGGTCAGCTCCGTGGACAAGCTCGACAGCGCGCGGGCGGCGTTTGAGCGCGATCAGGGCCGACTGGCGGAAACCCAGGCGCAATTGACCGTTGGAGGCCTTGGCGCGCGGCCCGACCAGATCCGCGCGGCGGAACAGGCGATGGCGCAGGCCGACGCGGCGCTGGTCCAGGCCGACCGGCGGCTGGTCGATCTGGCTCCGGTCGCGCCGGTCGCGGCTTTGGTCGAGGATACGCTGTACAATCCAGGGGAGTGGGTTCCCGCCGGATCGCCGGTGGTGACGCTGCTGCCGCCCGAACGGGTCAAGCTGGTGGTCTTCGTGCCTGAAACGCTGGTGGCGCGGACGCCGCCGGGAACGGCGCTGCGGGTGCGTTGCGATTCCTGCCCGCCGGGGTTGGTCGCGCGCGTGACCCATGTGGCGTCGAAGGCGGAATACACCCCGCCAGTGATCTACAGCGTCGGCAGTCGGGAAAAGCTGGTGTTCCGGGTCGAGGCGGCGCCCGACGCCGCGTCGGGCGGCGGCGCCTTGCATCCCGGATTGCCGGTGGATGTGGAGTTGGCGCCATGACCGCCGCCGCGTTGGCGACTCCGCCGCCGGTGATTGACGTGCGCGGGCTGGTCAAGCGCTTTGGCGACAAGCTGGTCGTCAACGACGTGTCGATTCGCGTTGCGGCGGGGACGATCTACGGTTTTCTCGGCCCCAACGGGTCGGGCAAGACGACGACGATTCGCCTGTTGTGCGGGCTGCTGACCCCTGATTCCGGGGAGGGAACCTGCCTTGGCCTGGACATCCGCACGCAAAGCGCGGCGATCAAACGGCAAGTCGGCTACATGACCCAGAAATTCAGCTTCTGGGAGGATCTGAGCATCGCCGAGAATCTGGATTTCGTCGCCCGCATGTATGGGCTGTCGGATCGTCGCCGCCGCGTCGATGGCGCGCTGGAGCGGCTGGGATTGGCGAATCGGCGGCGCCAGTTGGCGGGGGAATTGTCCGGCGGCTGGAAACAGCGGCTGGCGTTGGCCGCCTGCATCCTGCACGAACCGAAACTGCTGCTGCTCGACGAACCGACAGCGGGCGTCGATCCCAAGGCGCGGCGGGAGTTTTGGGACGAAATTCACCGGCTGGCCGCTGATGGCCTGACCGTGCTGGTCAGCACCCATTACATGGACGAGGCGGAGCGCTGCCACGAAATCGCTTACATCGCCTATGGCACGCTGATGACGCATGGCCCGGTGGAGCGGGTCATCGCTGAATCAGGATTGCGCACGCGGGTGGTGGCCGGGGCCGATTTGGGGCCGGTGGCGACGGCTTTGACCGGGCAGCCGGGCGTCGAGATGGTCGCCGTGTTCGGCAGTCGCCTGCACGTCAGCGGCATGAACGGGGCGGCTTTGGACGCGGCGCTGAAGCCCTGGGCGGGGCGGACTGATCTTCGGGTGACGGCGGCGGATCCGACGCTGGAGGACGTCTTCATCCATTTGATGAACCGCAGCACGGACAATTTTCAATGAGCGCGGCGATGGCGGGCTGTGACCAATGGGGAAACAGAGGGGCGCCGTTTGTGGCGGCGCCCCTGCCGTCCTTATTCCTTGATGGCGCTGGTGACGCCGGTGCTCTTGTTCCACTTCAGGGTCAGCTTGGAAATCTTGCAGAGGTCCAGATTTTCCCAAACGGCGGTCTCACCGTCGTCATAAGCGACCTTCATGTCCCACTTGCAGGTCTTTTCGGCCTTGCCGAACGCCACGTCGAACGCCTCGCCGTCGTTCAGGACGTCGCGGCCCAGAATGTCCTCGTCCCAGCTTCCGCTGTGGGATTCCGACACGTAGATGTGCTTCAGCGGATAGCCCGTCTTGTTGACGATGCTGAAATCCTGGTCTCCGGCCAGAGCGGCGCCGTGCATCAGGAACAGAGCGGCGGCAAATGCGGTGCTCTTGGCAACAAAAGCCTTCACGACGTATCTCCAAGGATAAGAGTAAATGTCCACACTACTTTCTTCATAAGAACTCTCTTGTTGTCAAGGGGTGGTTCGATAAAAAATATTGCTGCGTCAATCGGTTGCAATCTTTCTGTTCTGAAATACAGCCGCAACCGGGCGGCGAGGCAGGCGTGATGGGTGGTTTGTCCTTCAGCCGTTTGCTCGCGGTGATGGTGAAAGAGTTGATCCAGATGCGGCGGGATCGGCTGACCTTCGCCATGATGGTCGGGGTGCCGATCCTGCAATTGATCCTGTTCGGCTTCGCCATCAACGCCGATCCGAAACGCTTGCCAACCGCCGTGCTGACCGCCGACGTCAGCCCCTTCGCCCGGTCGCTGGTGGCCGCGCTTGGCAACTCCGGCTATTTCGACATTGGGCGCGCGGTGTCGGGCGAGGCTGAGTTGGACAGGTTGTTGGCGACCGGACAGGTGCAATTCGCCATCACCATTCCCGCCGGTTTTTCCCGCGACCTGCAACGGGGCGAACGCCCGGTCCTGCTGGTGGAGGCCGACGCGACCGACCCGGCGGCGACCAGCAACGCGTTGTCGGCCCTGTCGGTGATCGCCCGGCAGGCGCTGGATCCCGATCTGGTTGGGCCGCTGGCGGCGCTGCGGTCAACGCCCGATCCGATCGAACTGCGCGTCCACCGCCGCTACAACCCGGAGGGCATCACCCAATACAACGTGGTGCCCGGCCTGATGGGGGTGGTGCTGACCATGACCATGGTGATGATGACCGCCCTGGCCGTGACCCGCGAGCGGGAGCGCGGCACCATGGAAAATCTGCTGGCCATGCCGGTGCGCCCGTTCGAGGTGATGCTGGGCAAGATCGTGCCCTTCATCGGCGTCGGCTATGTCCAGGTGCTGTTGATCGTCGGCGCGGCGCGTCTGCTGTTCGGGGTTCCCATCGTCGGCAGTCTGCTGTTGCTGTCGGCGGTGCTGGTGGTGTTCATCGCCGCCAATCTGGCGGTTGGCTTCACCTTTTCGACGCTGGCCAAGAACCAGTTGCAGGCGATGCAGATGTCGTTTTTCTTTTTCCTGCCGTCGATGCTGCTGTCGGGCTTCATGTTCCCCTTCCGGGGGATGCCGGGCTGGGCGCAGGCGGTGGGGGAGATTCTGCCGCTGACCCATTTTTTGCGGATCGTGCGCGGCATCCTGCTGAAGGGCAACGGCTTCGCCGACATTGTGGGGGAGTTGGCGCCGCTGCTGGCCTTTCTGCTGGTGGTCACGGTCGTGGCGTTGAAGCGCTATCGTCAGACGCTGGATTGAGGCGGGCGGGGGATTGAGGCGAGCGGGGTTTGCGTCGCGAACTGGTCTTACCTTTCCATCATTCCTTAACGGTCAGTGTGTTATAGCGTCCGTCCAGAGCTGTGGAATGGGGGCGTCATGCTGCGTCTTGCGGTGGGTCTGGTCGCGTGCGTCGGGATGCTTGCCGCGCTGGCGGGTGACGCCGACGCCAAAACACGCAAGAAGACGCCGCGCAAGTTGCCCGCCTACGCCTCCAGCGTCGCCTGGGCGGGGGTGTCCGGCCCGTCGCTGGGGCCAGCCCGCTCGATTGGCGGCTACGCGGCGGGGTGCATCGCCGGGGCGCAGCCCTTGGCCGGGGAGGGGACCGGCTATCAGGTGATCCGCCTGTCGCGCCAGCGCAATTTCGGTCATCCGCAACTGGTCGAAACCCTGAAAGAATTCGGGCGCAAGGTCGCCGCCGCCGGGCTGGGCACGGCGTTGATCGGCGACATGGGGCAGGCGCGCGGCGGACCCATGCCGATGGGCCACGCCAGCCACCAGATCGGGCTGGACGCCGACGTCTGGCTGCGGCTCGACCTGCCGCCGATGGGACGGGGCGGGCGTGAAAATCTGGAGGAGGTCAAGTTCGTCGATCACGACCGCATGCGGGTGAGCGAAGGCTGGTCGGAGCGTCAGGCCCGCTTGATCCAGATCGCCGCCAGCGACCCGCGCGTCGTCCGCATCTTCGTCAACCCGGCGATCAAACAGGCGATGTGCGCGCGCTCCTGGGACGACAGCCGCTTTCTGGGCAAGCTGCGCCCCTGGTTCGGTCATGACGGCCACATGCACATCCGGCTGAGCTGCCCGCCCGGCAGCCCGCAATGCGAGGATCAGGCTGCCCAACCCGAGGGCGACGGCTGCGGCGAGGAGTTGGAGTCCTGGCTCAACCGTCCGGTTCCGGTGGTGGAGCGGCCATCCATGCCCGCGCCGACCACGCGCCCGCCGCCGCGCGTCGCCAACGTGCCCGCCGCCTGTGAGCCGGTGCTGCGGGCCGGAGGAACGCGGATGGCGGCGCTGGCCGTCGATAAAGCGTCCAAGCCTGGGGCAAGCCCGTCCGAATGATGGCGGGAGCGCGGGAGCGGTCACTTTCCTCTTGCGCGATGTTAATGTCTGATTAACCTGTCTTCTTAAGGGTTTTTGCGGAGGGTGAGCGAAAATGAGCGTCATCCGTCGCATGTTTGTTCCAGCGTGTGCAGCCGATGCGGGGGCGTTGGTTGTGGTTGCGGGGTTGATCGGCCAAAGGGGTGAGCGGCGGCGATGACGGACAAGGACGACAACGGCGGACATGGGCCGAATCTGAAAACTCGCCTCTACGCGTGGTGGGAAGGCTACGACCTGTCCGGTATGAAGGGCAAAAAGGCGGAAGCCCCGCCGCCGCCGCCGCCGACCGAGGCGCAAGGGCCGGGCATCAACCGCTGGGGCAAGCCCCTGTGGACGGCGACCCGGATCGAGGTGGCGGAAAAGCTGTGGGGTGAGGGCTTCAACACGCCGGGCGGCGCGGAGCACATCCCCTATCTGGTCAAGCCGCTGGGGCTGAATCCGGCGATGAGCGTGCTGGATTTGGCCGCCGGTCTGGGCGGCACCAGCCGCACCATGGCGGGCAAGTTCGGCTGCTGGGTCACGGGGCTGGAGGCGTCGGAGCTGTTGGCGAAGGAAGGCATGGTCCGCTCCTTCAAAATGGGGCTGGAGAAGAAGGCGCCGATTGAAACCTTCAACCCGGAGCATTTCGGCTACCCCAAACGGGTGGACGCCATCGTCTACAAGGAAGGTTTGTTCGCCGTTCGCGACAAGGACCAGATGTTCGACGGGATGGAAATCGTCCTGAAGCCGCGCGGCCATCTGCTCATGACCGACTACATCGCCGAACCCGACAAGATCGGGGCCAAGGCGATTCAGAACTGGTGCGACAAGGAGCCGATGCAGCCGCATCTGTGGAACAAGGACCAGATGGCGAACGCCTTCGCCCAACGGAACCTGGACCTGCGCATTTCCGAAGACATTTCCGACACCCATCGCCATCTGATCCTGAGCGCCATTCAGGGCTTGGTGGAGCATCTGGAAAAGCATCAGATGGACGCCAGCACCAAGATGGCGGTGATGGAAGAGGTCGAGATGTGGGTCCGCCGGGTCGCCGCCATCGAGGCTGGCATGCGGGTCTTCCGCTTCTACGCGATCAAACCGGCGGAATGAGGCTGGGCGGCGGGCGCGCCGGGCGTCCCGCCGCCCCCCTCCAAGCGGCCCTCTCAAAAAATCTTTCACACGACGTCATTTTTCTCTTGAGCCAAACGGCGTGGCTGGGTACATAGAGCGCCCCGCGTGACCCCAAGTAACGCGGGACGCGCTCGTGGCGGAACTGGTAGACGCGCTAGGTTCAGGTCCTAGTGATCGAAAGGTCGTGGGGGTTCGACTCCCTTCGAGCGCACCAAATGGGGCCGTAGCTCAGCTGGGAGAGCGCCGCAATGGCATTGCGGAGGTCAGGGGTTCGATCCCCCTCGGCTCCACCATTTCTTCCCGTCAGCCTGGACGGGACGTCGGAGGTCTTGAAAAAGACTTCAGACATCTTCAAGACGATCACCGTGCAGGGTGTGTCCGGCAACGCCGGACCCCCGCGCTGTGTCCTTCCCAATCTCCTCAAATTTTTTGTCGGGTTGACCCAACGTCAGCCGTGATCCGTTGTGGCGCGCCGCGCCGTCGCGCGCTACACAGGCCGACGCAAGGCGCGTGTTCGGCTGATGGACGTCGGCACGTCCGCGCGCCGCTGATCGGAGCCGTTCGGAGAGGATCCTTGACCAGCCCGTCGCCCAACCCGTTGCCCGTCGCCCAACCCGTTGCCCGTCGCGCTCCGCGCGCTTGCGCTTTCCTGATACGGACGGACCCGGTTCCACCATGCGTCGCGTTCCTTTGAAACCGCGCGCCGATTGGCGCCCCGGCCTTCGCAAATACCCCTACGGCGTCCGCGCCATGTCCGCCGGCGCCGGGTGGCGCGAGGATGTCGGGTATGAGTTCAGCGCCTCGCAAATCGACCTGATCGAAAGCGTGACGGACGAACTCCACACCATGATCGGCGCCGCCGTCCGCTACGTCATCGAGAACAAGCTGTTCGGACCGCTGGGCATCCGTGGCGAGGCGGCGCGGATGGTGGAAGCCTCCTGGGTCGACTATTGGGCGGGGGGCCGTGTCAACGAGCGGGCGGGGGGATTGGTCGGGCGTCTGACGCTGGCCTATGACGGGCGGGACAGCGTGAAGCTGCTGGCCTGCAACTACGACACCAGCGAGGGGCTGTTCGCCGCGTCCATCGTTCAGCGCAACTGGCGCGAAGCGATGGCCCCCGACGCCAGCCAGTTCAACGGTCTGCACGAGGCGTTGGTCGAGCGGTGGGAAGAGTTGGCGACCGGCTTGCCGGGGCGGGGGCGGGTTCACCTGACCTGCGCCACCCCCGATCCGGCGCGCGAGGGCGAATTGGTCTATCTGGCGGCGACGGCGGCGGAAGCTGGTCTGGACACCCGCCTGTTGCCGCTGCACAGCATCGGCTGGGACGGTCGCCGCTTCCTCGACGACGAGGGGCAGGCGATGGCGTGGCTGGGCAAGCTTTTTCCCTGGGATGGGCTGGCCGAGGACGCCTTTCTGCAACGGCTGCGGGTTGGCGGCATGAGCGTGCTGTCGCCGCTGTGGTGCTGGCTGTGGTCGAACCATGGGCTGCTGGCGGTGCTCTCGCACCTTTACCCGCGCCATCCCAACCTGTGCCGGGCGGCGCTGGACGCCAGCGTGCTGGGGCCGTGCGAGGCGGTGACGGCGCGGGCGCTGCGCGGGCTGGATTCGGCGCCGCAACGGCTCTACGAGCGCGGCGCGGTGCTTCTGGACGACGGCCCGGATGTGGACGCGCAGGGCGCCGTATGGCTGGAAACCCCGCCGGGCTTTCAGAGCGACGACGTTCACGCGGTGCTGCACGCCTGGATCGTCGCCGACAAATGCCTGGGCATGGCGGTGCGGGAATCGACCGATCCGCGCGTCGGCCCGGATTCCGCGATGACGCCGCATTTGTATCGTGGGTGACGGCGCGCGACAGAACAGGCGCGGGCCATGAAAAAAGCGCCCCGCCTTGTGGAAGGCGGGGCGCTTTTTTACAAGCGATTGGCGACGTCGATCAGACGGCGGCGGGCTTGCCCAGCGTTTCGACCGTCAGGTTGACGCGCTCGCTCAGGGGGGCCAGCGCCTCGTTGGCGATCTTGACCGACAGTTCCTGAAGCTTGGCGCTTTCGGCGACGAAGGCGTCGAAGCTGGCCTTGGCGTAGGCGTTCTGCAACGCGATCAGTTCCTGGATGGTCTTGACGGCCAGCAGGGCCTTGCCGTTCGACACGCCCTTTTCCAGCGAGGACTGGGTGAAGGCGGCGACCTGCTTGCCAGCCTCTTCGGCGCCCTTGGCGACGATGGTCGAGGACTTGACGACGGCGTCGACGTTGCCCTTGGTCAGGCTCGACAGATCGTCGTAGCTCTTGAGAATCTTGGCCGAGGCCTTCTCCACCTGCTCCTGCTGGGCCTTGACCAGGCCTTCGAGGTTCTGCTTGGCGGTGGAAACGGCGTCTTCGATGGACTTGCTGGCGGCGGCGAACTTATCGGACATGATTATGCTCCTTCTGCCCTCGGATGGGGCAACCGTGCGATCCCGCGACAGCGGCAATCGGCGCGATGTGGTTTGAGTTCCCCGGACCCCGGCAGGGCAGGCGCCCGAGTTATGCTGCACCGCAACATGATCTTGGTATACGGGGAAAAGCCGGGGCTGTCAAAGAGAATTTTGTGCGCCGCACAAAAATCATAAGACGCAAACCAAGCGCTTGAAAACACGCAAAAGCTGCGGCTCAAACAAACACGGCCCGGCAACCTCTGGGGTTGCCGGGCCGTGCGTTCGGCCGCTCATCGGCTGCCGATGGTCTGCCAGGACGTTAGGCGGCGAGCGGCTTCTTCAAGGTTTCGACGGTGGCGCTCACGCGGGTGCTCAGGGGGGCCAGAGCGTCGTTCGTGACCTTCACGGACAGTTCCTGAATGCGGGTGGCTTCGGCGACGAAGGCGTCGAAGCTGGACTTCAGGAAGCTGTTCTGCAACTCGACGACTTCCTGCAAGCTCTTGGCGGTCAGCAGGGCCTTGCCGGTGGTGATCGTCTTGTCGAGCACCGACTGGCTGAAGGCGACGACCTCGCGGCTCAGATCCTCGGCGCCCTTGGCGGCGATGGTGCTGCTCTCGACCAGCGCCTCGACATTGGCCTTGCTGGTGGCCTGGAGGTCTTCATAGCCCTTCAGAAGCTGGGCGGTGGTCTTCTCGAACTGCTCCTTGGCGACCGAAGCGGTCTGCTCGAACTGCTTGATGGATTGCTCCTGACCAGCCTTCACCAGACCTTCATACTGTTCCTTGGCCTGGGTGGTGACGATTTCGAGCGACTTCGGGGTGAACTTGGTCATAACGCGCGTTCCTTCCTGGCTGATGCCGGTCCCGCCCGTGCAAGGTTTGCCGGGCGAATGTTTGGCTCCGGCCGCAAGGTTTGCGGGGCGCGAAGCCTGCCGACAGCGGTTTCCGTGACGATGTTACGTTGCGGGTCCAGACCCGACGCCCGCTTGAGCGTCCGGCCAAATGCTGCACTGCAATATAAGGAAACTATGCGTGCGCGGGTTGGGAGTCAACAGGCGGTTTTGTGCGGCGCGTCATTTTCTGACCTTCGTGTTTGGCATGATCCCGACAGCGCCGCCGACCACCCCTGCCGTTATTCCTTAACCAAGGCTTTACCGGATGTGCGACAAGTGTAGCGTGAAGCCGCGTGCCGCGCGCTTCAGACAAAAGTAAGAAGCAGCGTGTCGAAGCGTCGCATCGGACCTTTGTCCTATCAATTTCGTGGGGCCGCCCAGACAGGACGTTTCAAGCATGACCTATTGCCTTGGCATCAAGACCCGTGACGGCCTGATTGGTCTGTCGGATGGACGCATCACCAGCGGTTCCCAACTGTCATCCGCCCGTAAAGTGACTATGGTCGGCAGCGACGGCGACCGTTTTTTCATCATGAATTCCGGTCTGCGCAGCGTGCGCGACAAGACGCTGGCCTATCTGCGCCGCGACATGAGCAAGCGTCGGGGCGAAAGCTACTCGACCATGCTGGACGCGGTGTCGGCCTTCACCGCCTGCCTGCGTCAGGTCGCCACCGAGGACCGCGAGTCGCTGGAGGCGTCCAAGCTGCACTTCAATCTGCACGCCATCATCGGCGGGCAGTTGGCGGAAGACCGGGAACCCTACATGTTCCTGGTCTATCCCGAAGGCAATTGGATCGAGGTGGACGAGCGCACGCCCTACCTGTCGATCGGCGCCACCGCCTATGGCAAGCCGATCCTGGATCGCGCGTTGACCTATCAGACCGACATGCAGACGGCGCTGAAGCTGGCCTACCTGTCGTTCGACAGCACCCGCTTTTCCACCAACGACGTCGGTTTCCCCATCGACATGGTGTCCTACCACGCCGAGAAGCGGACTTGGCGCGAGTCGCACTATGATTACGACGATCTGGGCGAACAGCGTCAGTGGTGGAACCGCAATTTGACCGAGCTGGCCCGCCGCATGCCGGATGGCCCGTGGGTCGAAACCCTGGTTCCTGAAAGCCTGCGCACCCGCAACCCAATCAGCGAGTGAGCCGCCAGCGAGTGAGCCGCCAGCGCGTGAGCCGCGTCAGCGGTTGAGCAGCGCCGCCAGCGCTCCTTCGGGCAACCAACGCCCGAAGGGCGCGGTGGGGCCGACCACGCCGTCGCGATTCGCCTCAATCTCGAAATACACCCCGGCGTCCGCCCGTTGGTTGCCGGTCAGCATTCCGGCGCGCGGCGCGGATTCGGGCGGCGGCAGGGCGGGGAAGGCGACCGGATTCGGATCGAGCGCCCGCGTCGGCTCCAGGAAGGTCGCGTCGGTGAAGGGCGAGGCCGGATAGGGGTGGACGGCGAAAAACCAACGCCCGTTCCGGCAGCCGTTGATGAGCCAATAGACGCCGTTCGACGGCAGCCGCGTCGTGGTCGCGGGCGGCTCGAACGCGCCGTTGGCGCTCAGGCTTCCAATGACGCTGGCGAATTGCGGCGCGGTCAGGCGCAGCGTCGCCGTCCGCCCACGCGCGGCGGACAAGGGATCCATGGGCGTCAACCGGGCGAGGTCCGTCGCCTCGATCACGCGGGCCTCCACCAGGGCGCCGCCGCCGTCCGCCGGATCCAAGCTGATGTCATAAGTGCGGACATGGCGGTTGTAATCGGCGTTGAAGACCACCCGGTAACGGTCGCCGCCGTCCGCTCCGCAACGGTCGCGCAAATCGTCGCCGCTGAGATAGCTGAACCAGGTCAGCTTGCGGGCGACCGGGTTGTCGGTCGGGCCGAAGGCGGCGCAGCCGGTCAGCGTCGCGAGCGCCACCGCCAGGGCGGCGCGGGAGACGGGGCGGAAAGCGGGGCGGGGGGTGGTGCGGCTCATCGTCTCTTGCCTTGCGTCCACGGGGTCTGATACGAGATCGACCCGCCTGATCCTGTGCGGTTCTGATAGGGGATATGGTGGCTCAGGCGGCGCTGTCAAACCAGCCTGTTCAGCGGGACCGCGCCCGCAAAATTCCCGTGCGTCCCTGTGACTTCAGGCGGCGAAAAAAGCCAAAGCAAGAAATTAACGAATTCCTGCTAGACACTGATTTGCCACATATTTACGATCACGCCGAGCAGCAAATATCAGCCTTTGGCGGGGCCATCATGACCGTAACGCGCAAGTCCGTTCACAACGGCCTGTTTCCGTTCGCTTTTCAGGCGTCGGAGACGGCGGGGGAGCGGAGCGTGAGGCGCTTGGCCCGGACCCTGTTCGCCGTGGCCGCGCTGGCCGCCGCCGGTTTGGGCGGGGCGGGCTTGACCTCGGCGGAGGCGGAGGCCGCGAAATCGGCGTCGATCATCGTCGACGCCCGCACGGGCGAGGTGCTCCACGAACAGGACGCCGACGCCCTGACGCACCCGGCGTCGCTGACCAAGATGATGACGCTCTATCTGACCTTTGACGCGCTGGATGATGGCCGCCTGTCGCTGGACCAGTCGATGCCGGTGTCGTCCTGGGCGGAAAGCATGTCGCCGACCAAGCTTGGCCTGCGCGCCGGATCGTCGCTGCGGGTTGAGACCGCCATTCTTGGGCTGGTGACGAAATCGGCCAACGACGCCGCCGTCGTGCTGGCCGAGGCGTTGGGCGGCAGCGAGTCCCGCTTCGCCGAGATGATGACCCGCAAGGCGCGCGAGCTTGGCATGCGCCATACGGTGTTCCGCAACGCGTCCGGCCTGCCGAACATGGAGCAGGTGACGACGGCGCGCGACTATTCGATTCTGTCGCGGGCCATGCTGTCCGATCACCCGAAATATTACCCCTATTTCAGCCGCCGCAGCTTCGCTTATGGCGGTCGTCAGTTGCCCAACCACAACCGCCTGATGTCCCGGTATGAGGGCATGGACGGCATCAAAACCGGCTACACCGTCGCCTCGGGCTTCAATCTGGCGGCGTCGGCGGTGCGCGAGGGGCGTCGTCTGGTCGGCGTGGTGATGGGCGGAAAATCGCCGGTGTCGCGCGACAACCGCATGGCGGCGCTGCTCGATCAGGCGTTCGGCAAGCCCAACCGGGGCCGCGACGACGCCGCCTTGGTGGCCAGCGCCGAACGGCTCGCCAAGGAAGCGCCCGACGCCGAGGGCGATGACGACGAAGAGGACGAACCCGAGACGAACGTCAAGCCGACGCCGAAGAGGGCGACCGTGCAATTGGCGTCGCTGGCCACGCCGGGGGCCGCGAAGGCGGCGACGGCAGCGGTCAAATCATCGGACAAATGGGGCATTCAGGTGGGCGCTTTCGCCAGCCGCGCCGCCGGTCAGAAGGCGTTGACCCAGGCCACCAAACAGGCTCCCTTTCTGTTGCGTGGGGCCAAGAACGCGGTCCTGGAGACGAAGAACGGCAAGGACATCGTGTTCCGCGCCCGCATGGTCGGGCTGGACGAGAAGACGGCGCGCAAGGTCTGTTCGGAACTGAGCCGACACGGTCAGCGCTGCGTCGCAGTTCCTCCCGGCGAGAAGTTGTAAGGGAAGGGGCGCGTGCGCCTCTCCCGTTCTTATCCCTGCGTTTGGCGGTCGAGGTAGGACAGGGCCGGGCCATAGGCGTCGTCAAGAAGGGCGAGCGCCGTTCTGGCGCCGTCAACGATTCCACCGCGTTCCAGGGCGGTTTCCAACCCTTGAGCGGCGCGGCGCAGGGCGATGCAGCCATATTGCCCCGACACGCCCGCAATTTTGTGCGCCATCGCTCCCGCCGCGCGTGGATCGCCGTTGGTCCAGGCGTCGGCCAAGATGGTTCGGTATTGCCGCAGGGTGTCCGCCGTCTTGGCGATCAGCGCATTGGCGCGGTCAGCGGGCAGCAGGTCGCGCATCTGGGCGATGGCGTTGGGGGCGAAAGCGGCGCTGTCCTCGGACGGCGCGCCGGACGTGGCGTTGTTGCTCACGTTGTTGCTCAAGGCGGTCTCCAGGGCGTCAAGCCGCAAGGGTTTCGTCAGCAGGCCATCGGCGCCGCAAGCGCGGCAGCGCTCCAAGCCATCGGGCGTGGCGGTGGCGGTCAGCATCAGGATGCGGGGGGCGGCGTTGGTCGTGGTTGGGTGGCTGCGGATGCGCCGCACCGCCTCGTCGCCGTCAAAGCCGGGCAGACCGAGATCCATCAAAAGCAAATCGAACCCGTCGCCGTTCGGGTCGGTGGCGGCGGCGACGGCGGAAGGGCCATCCTCCACCGCGACCACGCTGTGACCGGCCCGGCGCAGCAAGGCCAGCGCGGCCATGCGGTTGACCGTCTCGTCTTCGGCCACGAGGACGCGCAGCGGGCGCGGGATGGTCTGGTCTGCTGGCGGCGTGTCGGCTGAAAATTTCATGACGTGACGCCTGCCCTCTGTGATGCGGTGCGTGATGACCATGAGCGGTCAGTGTAGCGGCATTCCATCTGAGGCGCACGGGCTGAAAAGCTGTGCCACAGGAACATCACAGCGCTGCAAGGTTGCAGGGCGGCAAGGGTCCGAGGCCCCAATCAGACGATGGGCGGGGCCTGACGGAAGGTCGGATCCTCAATCCGATGCAGGCGTCCGGCTCCGGCCAGGGCGGCGCGCAGCAGCAGGGTTTTGCGGCGGGCGGGGGCCAGCTTGCGCAACGGGGCTTCGCGCACCACCTCCGCGCCATAGGCGTCGGCGACCATCAGGCCACACTCTTCCGGGATCAATTCGGTGGGAAACGCCTCGTCCACCGCGAAATAGAAGGCGTCGCACCATTCCGCATAGTCGGGCCATTTTTGATCGGTGCGGAAATCAACCACGCCGCTTTTCACCTCGACGATGATGATCGTTCCGTTCGCGTCCAGCGCCAGCACGTCGGCGCGCCGCCCAGAGGCCAGTCGGAACTCCATCAGGCTGGAAAAGCCACGGAACGCCAAGGCTCGCCGCACCCCACGGAAAATCGGCGGCGCGCCGCTGACCAGAGCGAACGCGTCGATGTCGTCGTCGGACGCGTCGTTGGCGGCTCCGGCGGCGGCGCTGGAAGGGTCGGACATGGCGGCGGCGGCCAGAACAGTTGGCGAACAAACCGCAGAATGACCAATTCACGACCGACCGCCAAGCGGAAAACGGGCTTGGCCTTCAGCGGTTGCCGCGCGGAGTGATCGGCAGGGGTGGGCACAGACCGCGCGGCAGGCTGCGGCTGGCTGGGAAAATCAGCACAGCCGAGGTGCCGACTGCGATTTCGCTGGTCAACTCCAACCGCCCGCCATGCAACTCGACCAGCCGCTTGACGATGGGCAGGCCCAATCCGGCCCCGTCGGTGTCGCGGGCGATGGTGACGTCGGCGCGCTCGAACGGTTCCTGGATGCGGAACAGGTCGCTGGCGGGAATACCGACGCCGGTGTCGGCCACCATGATTCCGATGCCGCCGTCGGGCGTCACCGTCGCCGTCAGCATCGCCGTTCCGCCCGACAGGGTGAACTTCACCGCGTTGGCCAGAAGATTCAGCAGCATCTGACGGATGGCGCGGGGATCGCCCAGCAGCATCGGCAGATCGCGGGCGATGTCGGCGCGCAGAGTCACCCCACCCTCAACCGCCTTGTCGCGGACCATGCCGATCGCTTGCGCGGACAAGGCGGTCAGATCGACGCCCTCGTTGGCCATCGGCAACCGCCCGGCTTCAATGCGGGACAGGTCGAGGATGTCGTCGATCAGCGCCAGCAGATGCGCTCCGCTGTCGCGAATGTCGGCTGCGTAGTCGCGGTAACGCGGGTTGCCGAGCGGCCCAAAAGCCTCCGACATCAGCAATTCAGAAAAGCCCAGCACAGCGTTCAACGGGGTGCGCAGCTCGTGGCTCATCAGCGCCAGAAACTCGCTCTTGGCGCGGCTGGCGCGTTCGGCGTCGCGACGAGCGGCGCGGGCCTCGGCCTCACGCGCGCGCAGGCGCTCCTCGTTGCGCTTGATTGGCGTGACGTCGGCGTAGATCACCAGCACGCCGTGGTCGGCGGCGGGATGCTCGCTGACCAGCAGCCAGCGGCCATCCTGCGCCCGCAAGGTGAAGGGCTTGTCGGGTTGCCGGTGATGGGCGAGGCGGGCTTTGACCCAGCGTTCCCGTTCGGGGTCGGTTGGCAGACCGCCGTCCATCTGGGCGGCGCGGCGAACCAGGGCTTCAAACGGAACGCCGGGGACCAGAAGATCAGCCAATTCAGGCAGGAACTGCTTCAAGCGCCCGGTGGCGTGAACCAGCCGGTCGTCGGCGTCGAACAGAGCGAAGCTCTCGGCGCTGTGCTCCAACGCGGTGGCCAGCGTTTCCGCCATCGATGGCGCGTCGGGGCCAAGATCCACCAGGGTGGCGCAGACCCCGCCAGGGAAGGGCGTGGCCGACAAGCGCCAGCGCGCCCGGTTGCCGCCGCCCATGTTCGCGCTGAGCGTCCGCGTGACGGGGCCGTCCAGCGCCGCCGCCAGCCCGGCGAACAACCCGGAACAGCGGTTGTCGCCGCCGTCGCCGCGCAGCCGCAAACCAACCAAAGCGGAGCGCCCGATCAGCGTCTCGGCGGCGTGGTTGGCCAGCATCCACTCAAAATCGACGAGCGCGCCCGCGCCGTCATACACGGCGGCGAACACGCCGACGGCGTCGGGCAGCAAGGCGATGGCCGCCGCCGACAGACCATTGGGCGGCGCGCGCGTAGTGGGGGGCGTCTCTTCGGACGCAAGACAGCCGTCGGCGCCTCGATCATCGAGCCTCCGATTGTTCAGTCCTTCTTGCGCACGGGTATCCATGGGGGCAATTCTTGCCGAGCCAACCCTAACAATCCATAAAGATTGGAACGAAATATTAGATGAGTGTTTGAAAAATTTCGGAGGCGGCAAGGAAGATTTTCGACGTTATGATAAAACTTTAACAAAATTCATCACTTTCTTTTCCAGCTCTGCGTGGTCACTGCGTCATGTCCTGACATCGAGACTCCGGATGGTGGCAGGCGCTGTGTAATGTTGTGCGTTGTGGTGTGTTTCGCGACCAAAGGAAGAAAATGTGAGGCCGATTGTTGGATGGGGCGGCGCTGTTGTAGAGTAGGACCAGCATGACACGAACGGCTTCCTCCTCGACGCCTCCGCCATCCTCGGCCTCCTCCGGGGGTGATATGACCGTGGGCGAGGCTCTGCGGTTGGCCCTGGAGCATGAGCGTGACGGACGTCTGCATCCGGCGGAAGCGCTGGCGACGACCATTGTCGGCGCGGTCCCAAACCATTCCGACGCGTTGGCCCTGCTGGCGGCCTTGCGCTTGCGTCGAGGGGATGAGGGCGAGGCGCTTTCTTTCCTGGCGCGCGCGGTGGCCCATGCCGGGGCCGACGCGCCGTTCTTCGCCAATCTGGCGTCGCTGCTGCGCCGGGCCGGTTCGGCGCGCCGGGCGCTGGCGGCGCAACGGCGGGCGCTGGCGCTTGACCCGGCCTTCCCCGTGGCGTGGTTCAATCTGGGCAACACGCAGAGCGACGGCGGCGCTGGGCCAAGCGATGGGCCAAGCCGCGACGCTGCGGCGTCCTACGCGCGGGCGGCGCGTTTGCTGCCCCACCATCCCGACCCCTGCCGCCGTTTGGCCGAATTGCGGTTGGCGCTGGGCGAACCCGCCGAGTCGCTGGAGCTGTTCACGCAGGCCCTGCGGCTCGCCCCGGAATCGCTTCCAGCGCGGCTTGGGTTGATCGACGCCTTGCGGGCGTTGGGACGGATTGATGGGGCGTTGGCCTTGTGCCGAACGGTTCTGGCCCTGCGCCCGGAGTCGCCGGAGGGCTTGACCAATCTTGGCGCGTTGCTGGTCGATGACGGGCGGGAGGGCGGCGTTCCCCCGTTGCGTCGTCTGACTCGTTTGCGCCCGGACGACGCGGTGGGGCGTCTGGCCTTGGGCGAGGCGTTGGCCCGCGCCGGGGCCGCCGACGCGCAAGCGACGCTGAGACGGGCGCTGGCCTTGCGCCCCGCCGACTCGCGCAGCCTGCGGGTGTTCGGTGGTCGGCTGTTCGACGACGGTGACGACGCCGGGGCGGCCTTGTGGCGTCGGCGCGGCGCGGCGCTGGACGGGGCGCCGTCGAGCCGGGTGGCGGTCTTGCGGATTCAACCCTCCCACCAGGCGACCGGGGCGGCGCACCAGCGCGTGTCTCCGCTGCGGGAGATGGTTGTGGACACCGGCACGGCGCGCTGGGGCGAGATCACCTATCGCCTGCCCGAAAGCTTCCTGACCCGCGTCGATGAAGCGCTGGTCCACCCCCACAATTTCACGGTGGAGACGCCGGACGGCGCCCTTCTGCTCGACGGGTTGCACGCCTATTCCCGCAGCAGCCTGACCATGCTGCCGCACGTCGTCGATCACAGCGGCGATGACCGGCTGTTGGTCGATCTGCCGTCAGCCGTGGAGCGGGTGGAGGAGGAGGCGATTTTGCTGGGCGGCGACGGCAATTTCGCCCATGGCGCGCTCGATTGG
This sequence comes from Azospirillum cavernae, assembly GCF_003590795.1. GTDB lineage: Bacteria > Pseudomonadota > Alphaproteobacteria > Azospirillales > Azospirillaceae > Azospirillum > Azospirillum cavernae. Next base: position 1,745,979 of record NZ_QYUL01000001.1, on the reverse strand, counting down.
GCCTCGAAGCTGTGCGTCTTGGACCAATTTTCCCATTTGTCCGGCTTGCCGGTCCTGGTCTCCGCCGCCTTGCGGCCGGCGGTGGTCGAACTGTTCGGCTTGCTGGGCCTGTCGGCGGAGCGCCTGATCCGGGTGACGCCGGGCGCGGTTCTGTCCTGCCGTCGGCTGTGGCTTCCGTCGCTGACCCACCAATTCCAATACATGGCGCCGGAGCATCTGGCCTTCCTGCGCGGGCGGCTGGGGATTCCATCAACCCCGCGCGCGTTGGGACGCGGTCGCCGCCTGTACCTGACCCGCGCCTCGGCGGGCTATCGCGGGCTGGTGAACGAGGAGGAGGTCGCGGCGCTTCTCGCCGCCGAAGGCTTTGAGGCCTATGTCCCCGACGGACGGTCGATGGCTGAGCAGATCGCCGTCTTCGCGCAGGCCGAGGCCATCGTCGCCCCCATCGGTGGCGGCACGGCGGCGGTGGCCTTCGCGCCGCCGGGAACGCGGGTGCTGGAACTGACGCACGAACGCTGCGTTCTGCCGCAATACGCCATTCTCTGCGCCCTGCTGAAACAGCCCTACGAGCAAATCATCGGCACGGCGGCGCGCAATCGCGGCGGTCTGCTCTTTGACTGGGATTTTTCCGTTCCCGTTCATCAGATTTCCGTTATGCTGCGTCTGCTCAATAGTTCGAAACAAAATCAGTAACCGTTTCGTAACAAGAGCTTAGTCATCTCTATTGACATAGGTCATTGGGCGGTGGTGTGCGGTGCGGTATCTGTGGCGCGTCGCCAAGCGCCGCTTTGCGATCAGCGCCAGTCTTCGGACGCTGCCGGTTCCGGCTTTCCGGAATCCAAGAATGAGGGTCTCGGCCAAACCAGGAACCGGGATCGGGAGGATACGGCCAACACACGGTCGCGATCCTTTTAGGAGTTTGAGATGGACACCGCCCCCGCCGACCTCGCGACCGATCTCTATGGCCGCAGCGGCATCGAGCAGAACGGCAACAACGGCAGCACCATGATCGAAAACGTCACGTTCGAGGAAATCCACGTCGGCCAGCAGGCCAGCCTGTCGCGGCGCCTGACCATGTCCGACATCGAGCTGTTCGCCACGGTGTCCGGCGACCTCAACCCGTCGCACATCGACGAGGGGTATGCGGCGGACGGGCGGGTGGTCGGCCATGGCATGTGGTCGGCGTCCCTGATCTCCGCCGTGCTCGGCACGCTGCTGCCGGGGCCGGGAACGGTCTATCTCGGCCAGGATTTGAAGTTTCATCGCCCGGTGATGCTGGGCGACGTCATTTCCGTGACCGTCACCGCCAAATCCAAGGACAGCGGGCGCAAGACGGTGGTGTTCGACTGCCTCGCCGCCAACCAGGACGGCAAGCCCGTCGTGACCGGCGTCGCCGAGGTGATCGCGCCCACCGAGAAGGTGTGCCGCGCCGCCGCCGAACTGCCGCAAGTTCAGGTCATCCGCCACGATGGTCATGAGCTGATGCTGAAGAAGTGCGAGGAGCTGCCGCCGGTCCCGACCGCCGTGGTGCACCCGTGCGATGAAAGCTCGCTGCGCGGCGCGGTCGAGGCGGCGGAAGCCGGTTTGATCGACCCGGTTCTGGTCGGGCCGGAGTCGAAGATCCGTTCGGTGGCGTTGGCCAACGGGTTGGACATTTCCCGTTACCGCATCATTGACGTCCCGCACAGCCACGCGTCGGCGGAAACCGGCGTTCGGCTGGCCCGCACCGGCGAATGCGAAGCGGTGATGAAAGGCTCCCTGCACACCGACGAGCTGATGGGCGAGGTGGTCCGCAAGGAAACCGGCCTGCGCACCGGGCGGCGGTTGAGCCATGTGTTCGTGATGAACGTCCCAACCTATCCGCGTCCGCTGCTCATCACCGACGCGGCGATCAACATTTATCCGACGCTGGAAGACAAGGTTCACATCGTCCAGAACGCCATTGATCTGGCCATTGTTCTGGGCGTTCCGGTGCCGCGCGTCGCCATCCTGTCGGCGGTGGAAACCGTCAATCCCAAGATCGCTTCGACCATCGAAGCGGCGGCGCTGTGCAAGATGGCCGACCGGGGCCAGATCAAGGGCGGCATCCTCGACGGCCCGCTGGCCTTCGACAACGCCATCAGCCGCGAGGCGGCGATCACCAAGGGCATCACCTCGGACGTGTCGGGCAAGGCCGACATCCTGCTGGTTCCCGATCTGGAAGCGGGCAACATGCTGGCCAAGCAGTTGTCGTTCCTGGCCCACGCTGACGCGGCGGGCATCGTGCTGGGCGCGCGCGTGCCGATCATCCTGACCAGCCGGGCCGACAATGTGCGGACCCGTCTGGCGTCCTGCGCGGTCGCGGTTCTGGTGGCGGCCTCGCGCCGGGCCACCGCCGCGCTGGCGGCGGAATAAGGAGGGGACGCGATGCCGAAGGCGATTCTTGTCATCAACGCTGGCTCCTCCAGCTCGAAATTCTCGGTCTTCCGCGACAGCGGGCAGGGCGATCCGGCGATGATCATCACCGGCCAGATCTCCGGCATCGGCACCGAGCCGGTGTTCGAGGCCAAGGACGCCCAGCGTCGGCCGCTGGCCTCCAAAAGTTGGGCCTTCGGCGAGCCGACCGACCGCAAATCCCTGTTGAGCTTTCTGCTGGATTGGATCACGGAGCGGTTGGAGGGGGCGACGTTGGTCGCCGCCGGCCACCGCGTCGTGCATGGCGGCTTGCTGTATTCGGCTCCGGTGCTGTTGACCCCGGCGGTGCTCGACGCCTTGGAGGGGTTGGTGCCGCTGGCCCCGCTGCACCAGCCGCACAACCTCGCCGCCATCCGGGCGCTCGCCGAATCGCACCCGGACTTGCCGCAGGTCGCTTGCTTCGACACCGCGTTCCACCGGGGCCAGCCCTGGCAGGCGGGCATGTTCGCCATCCCGCGCGAGCTGATGGACGAGGGCGTGCGCCGCTATGGCTTCCACGGCCTGAGCTATGAGTACATCGCCCGGCGCTTGCCGGAAATCGCGCCGGAACTGGGCGATTCCCGCGTCGTCGTCGCCCATCTGGGCAGCGGCGCCAGCATGTGCGCCATCCATGGCGGGCGCAGCATGGACAGCACGATGGGCTTCACCGCGCTGGACGGCCTGCCGATGGGCACCCGTTGCGGCAACATCGACCCCGGCGTTCTGATCTATCTGATGCGTCAGAAGGGCATGGACGCCGGCGCCCTGGAAAAGCTGCTCTACAACAAGTCGGGCCTGCTGGGCGTGTCGGGCGTGTCGAACGACATGCGCGTTCTGCTGGACAGCGCCGATCCCCACGCGGAAGAGGCCGTGGAGCTGTTTTGCTTCCGCATCGCCAAGGAAACCGGCGCGCTGGCCTCCTCAATGGGTGGAATCGACGCGCTGGTCTTCACGGCGGGCATCGGTGAACGCTCGTCCCCCGTGCGGACGCGGGTCGGCGACAAGCTGGCGTGGCTGGGCGTGCGCATCGACGAGGCGGCGAACGCCGCCAACGCGACGCTGATCTCCACCCCCGACAGCCGCATCCCGGTCTACGTCATCCCGACCGACGAGGAACGGATGATCGCGCTGCACACCCGCAACGCGCTGGCTGGCAACGCTTTTCCCCCTCCCTAACCCTCCCCCGCTTGAGCGGGAGAGGGAACCACGCCGCGCTTTGGCAAGGTTCCTGGCCCCCTCTCCCGCTGCAAAGCGGGGGAGGGCCGGGGAGGGGGCAAGACCGTAAGCGACGCTTCCGCGTGACCGCCGCCGCTCACACCGCCGCGCGGAACGTGACCACCACCCGCAGGCCCGGCCCGCCATTCGCCCGGTCTTGCAAGGCGATCTCGGCCCCCAGACGGTCGGCCAGCGCCCGAACAATCGCCAGACCCAGCCCGCTGCCGCTCCGCGCCGTGTCCGCCGTTTGCGGCAGGCGGAAGAAGCGCTCGAACACGCGGTCGCGTTGCTCGGCGGGAATGCCGGGGCCGTCGTCCTCCACCTCCAGACGCGGCCCGTCGGCGGGGCCGGACACCCGCACCGTCACCGACCCGCCGGGCCGGTTGTAGCGGATGGCGTTGTCGATCAGGTTGGCCAGCAATTCCCCCACCAGCACCGGGTTGCCCTGAACCCGCAGGGCGTCGCTGTCGGGCGCGGCGTCGAACAGCACCTCCACGCCGTTGGCCAGCGCGGCGGGCACCTGTTCGGCGGTGATTTCCGCCGCCGTTTGCGCCAGATGGGTCGCTTCGGCGGGGGCGGGAATCGGGCTGTCCTCGTCGGCGCGGGCGAGGGCCAGAAGCTGCGTCAACAGCCGCTCCAACCGCCGCACCGCGCCGTCCACGTCGTCCAGCGCCGCGCGCCCCTCCGGCGTGTCGGAGCCATGGCGGCGGACGAGCGCCAGATGGGTGCGCAGCACGGCCAGCGGCGTGCGCAATTGGTGGGAGGCGTCGGCGGTGAAGCGGCGCATCGCGCCGATGGATTGGTCAAGCCGCTCCAACAGCCCGTTGATGGCGACCACCAGCGGCAGCGCCTCACGCGGGACGACGGCCAGCGGCAGGGGAACCAGCGCCATGGCGCCGCTGGCCGACCGCGCGTCGATCACCCGGCGCAGCCGCAACAGCGGGGCCAAGCCCCGACCGACCGCGCCCCACACCAACAGGCCGCTGCCGCCGACCAGGGCCAGCTCCAGCAGGGTCAGCCACAGCAGCAGATTGATTTCCAGCGCCCGGCGGCCTTCGGTGGTTTCCGCCACCTGCACCAGAACCGGCTGGCTTTCGCCGTAGAGCCGCCGGGCTTGGGCGGCGATGCGCACCGGATGGCCGTGATACTGGTCGTCGCGGAATTGGGTGACGCTCAAGGGCAGGGCGTCGGGGTCCAGCGTCGGCAAATCGAGATAGCCGGTGACGATGCCGCCGCGATGGGCGACGTTGTAATAGATGTTGTCGCGCGCCTGACTCTCCAACATGCCGAAGGCGACCGCCGGCAGATCCACCGTCACCGCGCCGTCGTCGTCGCCCACCGCCAACCGCTCGGCGATGGCCAGCACCGATCCGGCGAGCACCCGGTCGTGGGTGGATTGGACGAAGCCATGGATCAACGCCGCCCCGCCCACCCCCAAGCCGACCGCCAGCGCCACCAGCGGCGCCAACAGCCGGGTCAGCAGGCGGCGGCGCAGCGAGGGCGCGCGGCGCTCCCGGCTGGTCGGGTCGCTCATCCAGGGATTTCCATCAGATAGCCCAGACCGCGAATCGTGCGGATTTGCGGGCCGTCCGGTTCCAGCTTTTTGCGCAAGCGGGCGACATACAGCTCGATGGCGTTGGGGGCCACCGGCTCGTCAAAGCCGAACACCTCGCCGGACAGCCGATCCTTTGGCACCACCTTCCCGGCGCGGATTATCAGCCCTTCCAGAACCGCCAACTCCCGCTTGCGCAGATCGAGCGCCCGCCCGTTCACCGACGCGCTGGCGGTCGAGCGGTCGTAGCGCAGGCCGCCGCAGACCAGCTCCGGCGTCGGTAATCCCTGGCCCCGGCGCATCAGGGCGCGGACGCGGGCCTCGAACTCGGCGGGTTCAAAGGGTTTCAGCAGATAATCGTCGGCGCCGAGATCCAGCCCCTTCACCCGGTCGGCCACCGCCTCGCGCGCGGTCAGGATCATCACCGGCACGGTGGAGCCGCGCCGCCGGATGCGGCTCAGCACCTCGAACCCCGACAAATCGGGCAGGCCGAGATCCAGAATGACCAGCCCATAGGGTTCGCTCTGTTCCGAACGCACCGCCTCTTCGCCGGAGGCCTCATGATCCACCGCGTAACCGGCCAGCTTCAGCGAGCCGACCAACCCGCGCGCCAGCGCCGCGTCGTCCTCGACAATCAGGATTCTCATGCTGCGGCGAGCCTCCCCCCCCCTTATTGCGCGTCCCGGTTTTTGCGCCCGGTTTTTGTGCCGGGTCATCCGTTCGCCAAACAATTTTTACCCGCGACAGATTGGCGACAGGTTGACCGCCTATAGTCGCTTGTAAGTCCAACCAACCCCGCCCGCAACGGAACAATCGCCCCGGTCACAGGGGCCGCCCGCGCGCCGGACAACGAAGCGTTCGTGGAGAGGAAAAAGAGATGAGCCGCAAGTTCGCCCTTCTGGTCGCCACCGCCCTGACCATCGCCAGCCCGCTGCTGACCGCCGCCGCCGTGCAGGCGCAGAGCGTTCCCGCCGGATACGATCCCGCCTACGCCAAGATCATTGAGGCGGCCAATCAGGAAGGCGCGCTCAGCATCTATTCGGCGACCGACGCCGCCGCCGTGTCAGAGCTGCTGAAGGGATTCGAGGCGCTCTATCCCAAGATCAAGCTGGAATACGCCGACCAGAATTCGACCGAGATGTACAACCGCTTCATCAGCGAGGCCGCCGCCAACAGCGGCACCGCCGATCTGATGTGGTCCTCGGCGATGGATCTCCAGATCAAGCTGGTGAATGACGGCTACGCCCAGCCCTACGCCTCGCCGGAGGTCAAGACGCTGCCCGCTTGGGCCAACTGGAAGAACGAGGCCTACGGCACCACCGCCGAACCCATCGTTTTCGCCTACAACAAGCGCTTGGTCGCCGAAGCCGACGTGCCGAAGACCCACGCCGACCTCACCAAGCTGCTGACCGACAAGGCCGACGCCTTCAAGGGCAAGGTCACGTCTTATGATCCGGAGCGCAGCGGCGTCGGTTTCCTCTACATCACCCAGGACGCGCAGGCGAGCAAGAGCACCTGGGATCTGGTCAAGGCGATGGGCCAGACCGGCGTGAAGCTCTACACCTCCTCCGGCGCGATGATCGAGCGTCTGACCTCGGGCGAGCACACCATCGGCTACAACATGATCGGCTCCTATGTGCTGGAGCGGCAGAAGAAGGATCCGGCCTCCATCGGCGTGGTCCTGCCCAGCGACTACACCATCATCATGTCGCGCATCGCCTTCATCCCCAAGGCCGCCAAGCACCCGAACGCCGCCAAGCTGTTCTTGGATTATCTGCTGTCCAAGCCGGGGCAGGAGGCGATGGTCGCGCGCTACATGGGGTCGATCCGCACCGATCTGGCCCACATCAACCCGACCGCCGACATGCCGGAAGCCATGCTGCGCCCGATCCATGTCGGGCCGGAGCTGTTGACCTATCTGGATCAGGTCAAGCGCCTGAAGTTCCTGAAGGATTGGCAGAAGTCCCTGCAAGGGAAGTGAGATTGCCCCACCGCGCCCTCTCCCGCTCCGGGAGAGGGAAGGGACCCGCCGCGACGCGACGGGAAGGGTGAGGGGTGATTGGTCGGAAGACCGTTGATCCTTGGCTCACCCCTCACCCTCCCCATGCCGCGCATGGGCCCCCTCCCTCTCCCGAGACGGGAGAGGGCCTCTCGGCGCCCAGACTCTAAGGAAATCCCCCATGAACCGCGCCACGCGCATCGCGGTCATCGTCGCCATGGCGATCGCCGTGCTGGCCCCCATCGGGCTGGTTGTTTACCAGAGCTTTCTGGACGGGCCGTTCTTCCAGCCGAAAACCGCCTTCACCTTTTCGGCCTATGAATTCGTTCTGGACGATGAGGACTTTTACGAAGCCCTCTCCAATTCGGTCGTCATCGCCTTTGGCATGACCGCCATCGCCGTGCCGGTCGGGGCCATTCTGGCCTTTTTGATGACGCGCACCGATCTGCCGGGCCGCCGCTGGATCGAGCCGGTGATCCTGGTGCCGATGTTCGTGTCGTCGGTCGTGCTTGCCTTCGGCTTCGTCGTCAGCCTCGGCCCGGCGGGATTCGTCTCGCTGTGGGTCAAGGGCTGGCTGGGCTTCGTCCCCTGGTATCTCTATTCCAAATGGACGTTGATCGTCATCGCCGGGTTGACGCACGTTCCGCACGTCTTCCTCTACACCTCCTCGGCGCTGCGCAGTCTGGGGTCGGATGTGGAGGAGGCGGCGCGGATGACCGGAGCCGGGCCGCTGCGCGTCGCCCTGACCGTCAGCCTGCCGATGGTGACGCCGAACATCCTCTACGCCGCCGTGCTCGTGTTCTTCCTGGGCTTTGAGCTGTTCGGCCTGCCGCTGGTGCTGGGCGATCCCGAAGGCATCCTGGTGTTGGCGACCTATCTCTACAAGCTGACCAACAAGCTGGGCACGCCGTCTTACCAGTTGATGGCCGTGGTCGTCGTGGCGATCATCTGCATCGCCCTGCCGCTGGTCGCCATGCAGCGTTACCTGCTGCGCACGGCCAATCGCTACGTCTCGGTCAAGGGCAAGGCCTCGGCGCAGCGCCCGGTGACGATCGGTTTCTGGCGTTGGCCCGCCGTGGCGGTGATCGTCGGTTGGCTGGCCTTCACCGTGGTGATCCCGATCAGCGGTCTGGTTCTGCGCTCCTTCGTGTCGAGCTGGGGCGAGGGAGTCCATCTGAGCGAAGTCCTGACGCTCGACCATTTCCGCGAGCTGACGCATTTCCCCAATCTGGTGCGCGGCATCGTCAACACTCTGTTGATCGCGTCGGTCGGCGGCGCGCTGTCGGTCGGCGTCTACACCGCGCTCAATCTGGCGGCGCACCGCTGGCAATCGGGCTGGACGCGGTTGATGGATTATCTGGTGCTGCTGCCGCGCGCCATGCCGGGTCTGGTGGCGGGTCTGGCGATCTTCTGGGTCTTCCTGTTCACCCCCTTCCTGTCGCCGATGCGTCAGACCATGGTCGCCATCTGGGTCGCCTACACGCTGGTGTGGCTGGCCTATGGCATGCGGCTGGTCAGCGGCGCCCTGTTGCAGATCGGGCCGGAGTTGGAGGAGGCGGGCCGCGTCGTCGGCGCCTCGGCGGGTCGGGTCAGCCGCGACCTCACCCTGCCGCTCATCAAGGTTGGCCTGATTTCAAGCTGGCTGCTGATTTTCATCACCTTCATGCGCGAATACTCCACCGGCGTTTATCTGCTCAGCCCCGGCACCGAAGTCATCGGCTCGTTGCTGGTCTCGCTCTGGGGATCGGGCGCCGTGGACCTCGTGACCGCGCTCTCCACCGTCAACATCGCGATGATCGGCTGCGGGTTGCTGCTGATGTCGCTCTTCGGGAAACGCTCCCATGGCTAAGCTCACCATCGACGATCTGCACCTGTCCTACGGCAGCAACCACATCCTGAAGGGCATCACCGCGACCTTCGCCCAGGGCGAGATCGTCGCCCTGCTGGGGCGGTCGGGCAGCGGCAAGACCACGCTGCTGCGCTCCATCGCCGGGCTGGAAGAGCCGTCCAAGGGCGCCATCACCATCGGCAACTCCCCCGTCTTCGACGGCGCCGCCGGTCTGAACGTGCCGTCGGAAAAACGCGGCCTGGGGCTGGTCTTCCAGTCCTACGCGCTGTGGCCGCACAAGACGGTGTTCGAGAACGTCGCCTATGGCCTGCGTCTGCGCAACGTGCCCAGCGCGGACATCGCCCAGCGCGTCGCCGCCGTGTTGGAAGGCGTCGGCCTTGGCCATCTCGGCGACCGTTACCCGCACCAGATGTCGGGCGGCCAGCAGCAGCGCGTCGCCCTGGCCCGCGCCCTGGTCTACAACCCGCCGGTCATCCTGCTGGACGAGCCGCTGTCCAACCTGGACGCCAAGCTGCGCGAAGAGGCGCGGATCTGGATCCGCAGCCTCATCAAGCGGATGAACCTGACCGCCGTCTTCGTCACCCACGATCAGGTGGAGGCGATGGCCATCGCCGACCGCATCGTTCTGCTCGACGGCGGGCGCATCGTGCAGGCGGGCACGCCCGAACAGCTCTACACCGAGCCGGTCAGCCTGTTCGCGTCCGAATTCATGGGCACCAACAACCAGATCAAGAGCCGGGTGCAGGACAAGCGCGGCGGCTACGCCCTGATCGACCTGTCGGGCTTCCCGCTGTGGGGCAAGGATCGCGGCGGCAAGGCGGTGTCGGAGGACGCCACCGGCGTCATCCGGCTGGAGCAGGTTTCCGTGGTGGACGGCGAAGGCGAGAATTGCGTGAAGGTCGAGTTGGAAACCTCCCTCTATCTCGGCAGCCAGTGGGAGCATGTCTTCCGCTGCGGCGACCTGACCCTGCGCACCTTTGGGCGGGCGCTGGCGCCGGGGTCGCACTGGCTGCATCTGCCGCCGGAACAGCTCTGGGTGTTTTGATCCGTCACACCTGTGTCTGATCGCCGCAGCCCGCGATCCGCATCCCCATCACGGGGCTGCGGTCGCGGGCTGCGACGTTTTAGGAGTCGCCCCAATTTACGGAGCGTGATTGTTTCCCTACTAAGCTGTATGCGACGGCAATCAGTTCACTGTTTGCGCGCAGGCAAAGGCTTGGAAATCAGGGGAGGCGTTCATGGTCACGCTCACGCTCCGCCAGAGGTTGGCGGTTCTTCCGATATCCTTTGCGCTCGCGCTGCTTCTGGTGGGCGGAGGGGCCGCAGGCAGCCTGTTCTTCGCCGCGCGGGCGACCGACGAGGTGATCGTGATTGGCGAGGCGCTGTCGAATCACCAGCAAGGCGACATGATGCACGACGCCTTGCGGGCCGATGTGTTGGCCGCCTTGCTCGCCGGGCCGCAAGCCTCCCCCGACACGCGGGCCGAGTTGCAGCGGGAGTTGTCGGAGCACACCGACAGTTTCCGGGCTACCTTGCGCGCCAACAGCGCGCTTTCCCTGCCCAAAACGGTTCAAGAGGCGGTGTCCGGCGTTGTGCCGGCGTTGGATGACTACATCCGCGCCGCAGAAGGCATGGTGGTTTTGGCGCTGACCGACACGGCCAAGGCCAACGCCGAGCTTCCACGCTTTGTTGAGATTTTCACCGCGTTGGAGGACCGCAACGAGGCGGTGTCCACGCTGATTCTGGCCGAAAACCGCAACCGCGCGGCGCGGGCCTCGGCCTTTGGCGGCGAGACGATTGAGTTGGTCGGCGCGGTCACTCTGTTGGCGCTGATTGGGGCCACGCTGTTGACTCGTCATGTTGGCCGATCCATCAGCCGTCCGCTCAACGCCGCCATCCAGGGCATTGAGGCGATTGGCGCCGGACGGCGCGACATCGCCCTGTCCTATCCGGTGGATGACACGATTGGCCGGGTGGTCGGCGCGGTGATGACCTTGCAAGAGCAGGCGATGGCCTTGGACGCCGCGCGCGACCGTTCCAAGACCAATCGCGATGAGGAACGCCGGAAGATGGCGGCGCTGGAGGAGGCGACCAACGCCTTCACCCGGCAGGTTGAAACCATTGTGCAGACCCTTGGCGCGACCGGCGGTCAATTGCACGCCACCGCCGATTCCATGGCCCGCAGCGCCGCGCACGCCAGCGCCGAAATCAACGACGTGCGCAGCCATGCGGAGCGTGCGGCGACCACGGTGCGCGGCGGAGCCGCCGCCGCCGACAGTCTGGGCGCGTCCATTGGCGAGGTCGGACGGCACACCGGCGACGCTGCGCGGATGAGCGCCGAGGCCGTCAGCCGAGCCGATGAGGCGACCCAGCGGATCCATGAATTGTCTCAGGCGTCGCTGCGGATCGGCGACGTGGTGGGGCTTATCACCAGCATCGCCAGCCAAACCAACCTGCTGGCGCTGAACGCCACCATTGAAGCGGCGCGGGCGGGGGAGGCGGGCAAGGGCTTCGCCGTGGTCGCCAACGAGGTCAAGAGCCTGGCCAACCAAACGACGCGCGCGACGGAGGACATCCAGGCCCAGATCGCCGGGATCCAGGACATCGTCCAGCGCACCGTCCAGGCGATGGGCAGCGTCGCCAGCACGGTGGAGTCGGTGCGTGGAACCGGCGCCACCATCGCCGACGCGGTCAGCCGCCAGACCGACGCGACTCATGGCATCGTCAGCGCCATGACCGAGGGCGCGGCGTCCGTCACCATCGTGGTCGAGCATCTGGGCGGCGTTCACGACACGGTGGTCGCGACGGATCGCGCCGCCGCCGATCTGGCGGTCGCGGCGGCGCAATTGAACACCCAGATGACGGCGCTGCGCGCGGAGGTCGATGGCTACACCCACGCGGTCAAGGCGGGATAAGCGGACAAACCTCTATGGGCGTGATTGCGAATCGCCGGTCGCGCCGTTACACAAGGGGCCAGACCTGCGGGCCAACCCGCATTCCCCGCTGCCCGGAGCCATCCCAGCATGTCAAGCCTTCCCGATCAGGCGACCATCGCCGCCACCGCCGCCAAGATCCTGCTGGAAATCAAGGCGCTGCATTTCAACGCCGAGACGCCCTTCATCTTCACCTCGGGTTGGGCCAGCCCGGTCTACACCGATTGCCGCCGCATCGTGTCCTTCCCGCGCGCCCGCAAGGCGCTGATGGACTTCGCCGTGGCGACCATCGAGCGCGAGATCGGCTATGAGGCCATCGACGCGGTGGCGGGCGGCGAGACGGCGGGCATCCCGTTCGCCGCCTGGATCGCCGACAAACTCGAACTGCCGATGCAGTATGTCCGCAAGAAGCCCAAGGGCTTTGGCCGGAACGCCCAGATCGAAGGGCTGTTGACCGAGGGCCAGCGCGTTCTGCTGGTCGAGGATCTGGCGACCGACGGAAAGAGCAAGGAAAACTTTGTCACCGCCCTGCGCAACGGCGGCGCCCAGGTGACGGACACCTTCGTGATCTTCCATTACGGCATCTTCCCGCAATCGAAAATCAACATGGACGCCATCGGCGTCCGCCTGCACGCGCTGTGCACCTGGTGGGACGTTCTGAAGGTCGCCCGCGAGAACCAGTATTTTGACGAGAACACCCTGAACGAGGTCGAGAAGTTCCTGAACGACCCGGTCGGCTGGTCGGCCGCCCATGGCGGCAAGTCGAGCATGAGCTGAGGGCTTGCGGGCGGTTGGGGGTGGCGGCGCCATCCCCAACCGCCCGCAGCGTTTTGAAAAATCTGTCTCCGGGCTAAGCGGTCAGCCCTTCAACGCCGCCGCCAGCGCGGCTTTCAGCGTGGTGGTCGGGCGGCCGATCAGCCGGGCGAGCGCGCCGCCGTCGTCGAACAGGCCACCCTTCGACGCCCCGACATCCGAATCGGCCAGCAGCCCGGCGAAGCCCTCCGGCAGCCCGTGCTGGACGAGCAGCGCCGCATAGTCGGCCTGCGGCAAATCGCGGTAGGCGACGGGCTTGCCGCCGACCTCGGCCAGGGTCGCCGCCCATTCCGCCATGGTGAAGGCGTCGTCGCCCGCCAATTCGTAAATCTTGCCGCCTTGATCCTCGGTCGCGGTCAGGACCGCCGCCGCCGCCGCCGCGTAATCGGCGCGGCTCGCCGCCGCGATCCGACCCTCCCCGGCGCTGCCGAAAACAAGGCCATGCTCCAGGGCCGGGGCGATCACCCCGAAGTAATTTTCCAGATACCAGGAATTGCGCAAAAGCGCGAAGGGGACGCCCGAATCCGCCAACGACGCCTCGGTCTGCACATGCTCGACGGCCAGCCCCAGGGGGGAGCGGTCGGCGTGCAGAATGCTGGTGTAGGCGATCAGGCCGACGCCCGCATCCTTCGCCGCCGCGATGACGTTGGCGTGCTGGGGCAGGCGTTGCCCCACCGCGTTGGACGAAATCAGCAGCAGACGGTCGATTCCGGCGAAGGCGGCGGCCAGCGTGGCGGGCTGCTCGTAATCGGCGGCCCGGACCTCCACCCCACGGGCGGCGAGGTCGGCCAGCTTGGCGGGATCGCGCACCGCCGCGACGACGCGCGACGGCTCGACGCGCTCCAGCAGCGCCTCAACGACAAGACGGCCAAGCGCGCCGCTGGCGCCGGTGACGAGAAGGCGGGGGCTGTGTGACATGGGAACGCTCCAATCTGGTCTCAATCCGATGATTGGTCTAAGATAGAGACTGTTTCGCGTCGGCAGAAGGAGGCAACTTTTCGTGTCCAGGTTATCAAAAGGGAACCTCCTGCCGCAGACAGCGCCAACCCCCTGGGCCACTCTGGGACCGGCCTCGATCAACCAGGGGCAATGCCCCGTCCGCGATGTGCTGGATCACATCGGCGACAAATGGACCGCGCTGATCGTCCTGACGCTGAAATCCAGCCCCAGCCGTTTCAGCGCGCTGCACCGGGCGGTGCCGGACATTTCCAAGCGGATGTTGACGCAATCCCTGCGCAATCTGGAGCGCGACGGGCTGCTGTCCCGCCACGTCTTCCCAACCAAACCGCCCGCCGTCGAATACCGTCTGACCCCGATGGGCCAATCCTTTTTGCGCCATCTGGAAAGTCTCGTGGCCTGGGCGGAAGAAAACCACCCGGCGGTCCGCGAAGCGCGCCTGCGTTTCGAGGCGGCGAACGACGAGGGGTGATTGGGCGTCGAGTCTCCCTCTCCCGTTTCGGGAGAGGGAAGGGGCCTGCCGCGAAGCGGTGGGAAGGGTGAGGGGTGATCCAAGGAGCCATGCGGTTCCGGCCTCTCGGGCCACCCCTCACCCTCCCCACTTTGTGGGTCCCCTCCCTCTCCCGGAGCGGGAGAGGGCGAAAATCGCCAAAAGCGACACCACTGGGCGTCCACCGTCAACCGCTCGACAGCCCCGCCAACCAATGCCATTCATGGTTCCATGAGCCAAGCCCTGCGCACAGCCGATAACGGCGACGACCTGGAAACGGAACAGCTTCGCGCTGCGGTGGCTGAGGCGCGCGCGGAGGTCCAGCGCGGGGACGTCATCCCGCATGATCGGGTCCGGGAATGGCTGCTGGATCTGGCGCAAGGCAAAAAGGCGACGGCCCCTCGCTCGTGAAGGTTTTGTGGTCAGCCCCGACTGTGACGATCCTTCGTGTTTGGCATGGCAAGCTGTTGGCGTAAGCGGCGCCAGCGGGGGATCCCTCATCAGCCCGGCAGATAGCGCTTGATCGTCGCCAGAAGGGTGAGCGCCGAGCTGTTGACCCGATCATCCATCCCGACGGATCGCACCGATGCGGCGACCTTCGCCTTGCCGTCGGCGGCGCCGTCGGTGATGGCGAACAGATGGGCGCCGTCCTGCGACGCTGTGTCGGTCAGGCCGCCCAGCGCGCCCGTCTTGACGCGGTTCAAGGTTCCCGCCGTCGCCGGGTCGCCGGATTTCAGGGCGACCAGGGTCTGTTTGTCGGACGGAATGGCCGCGCTGCGGTCGAACGCAAGGTCCATGCGCTTGCCAAAATCGGGATCGCCGACCGTGGTGACGCTCAAACCGAAGAGGCCGGTTTGCGATTGGCTGTCCACCTCCTGCGTGTCGTCGCTCAACAGGCCGTGATCCTTTAGAATTTGTGGAATCTCCGGCTTCACCAGCCCGTTTTCTTTGGCCAGCGAGTCCATCATGGCGTTCGCGGCCCCGCCGGTCGTCAGGCTCATGTTGTCCGGCAAGCCAAATTTTTCCCGAACCAAGCCGCTGAGCTTTTCCGCGTAGCGGCTGCTCTCTTCGGTGTAGCGCTGCATGGCGGGAATGATTTTATCCATGTCTTTGACGGCGGCGGCGGTGCTGGGGTTTGTCGGCGCCCCCGTCGCGAAGGCCGTTGGACTGAGATCGACGCTCAAGGCCCGGCTGGCCTGGTCCGACAGGACGACGGTGTCAACCGGATTGGCTGAACGGCTGGCGTTGGTCGTCGCCTTGGTCAATGGCGAGGAAGCGGTAGCGCCCATGAGTTGCCGAGCGGCGGCGCCCCCCTGAATCGTGGATCCGCCATTCGCGAGTTTCGACACGTCCATTTGGCTGCCGCCCGTTGCAGAGAATGTCAAAAGCAAGAATTTGACAGAAAAGCGCGTCTGTCAAACAAATACGCGGCGTTCTTAAACAATTTGTGGCGTTGTTTTGCTTAGAAATCTAATCGTTTCGATGGTGATGGAGTGTGGTTGCTGCGGAATATCCATGGGGTCTTGTCAATTATCGCGTTGTGATTTCCCGATGATCGAGATTGAAAATGACGGCTGAGTTTGGCTCCGGGCGGAACGGCGCCCCGCCTTCGGCCCGGAGCGATGGTTGCAAAGCGCCCCCATCCGGTCGCCGCCCACCCGCATCCTTGACCGCGCCGCGCACGCCGCTAATATCGCGCGCCATGACCGTCTCATTCTGGATCCTTGCGTTTGGCGCGCGAATTACCGGCCCGGTTCTCTGAGGAGAGCCGGGAGACGACTCTGTATGGCCGCGTGTTCACATCAGGCAACCGCGCGGCGCTGATGCTTTTTCCAGGGATCCGACCATGACCCGCGATTACAAATCGACCGTCTTTCTTCCCCGCACCGATTTCCCGATGCGCGGCGGCCTGCCGACCAAAGAGCCGGAGCTGCTGAAGCGCTGGGCCGACATGGACCTGTTCGGCAAGCTGCGCGCCGGGGCCAAGGGCAAGAAGAAGTTCGTGCTGCACGATGGCCCCCCCTACGCCAACGGCAACATCCACATCGGCCACGCGGTCAACAAGATCCTGAAGGACGTGATCGTCCGCACCCGCCAGATGCAGGGCTTCGACGCCGATTACGTGCCGGGCTGGGATTGCCACGGCCTGCCCATCGAATGGAAGATCGAGGAGAAATACCGCAAGGCGGGCAAGAACAAGGATGACGTGCCGATCATCCAGTTCCGCGCCGAATGCCGCGAGTTCGCTCAGGAATGGGTCGGCATCCAGGCCGACGAGTTCCGCCGTCTGGGCGTCGAGGGCGATTGGAAGCAGCCCTACGCCACCATGACCTTCCCGGCGGAAGCGCAGATCGTCCGCGAAATCCACAAATTCGCCGCCAACGGCGGTTTGTACAAGGGCGCCAAGCCGGTGATGTGGTCGGTGGTCGAAAAGACCGCGCTGGCCGACGCCGAGATCGAATACCACGATCACACCTCGACCACCGTCTTCGCCCGCTTCGCCGTGTGGGGATCCTCGACCCCGGAAATCGACGATTCCAGCATCGTCATCTGGACGACGACGCCCTGGACGCTGCCCGCCAACCGGGCCATCGCCTATGGCGACGAAATCGAATACGCGACCTTCAAAGTCACCGCCGTGGCCGACGGCAGCAAGGCCGTGGTCGGCGAACGTCTGGTCATCGCCACCGCGCTGGCGGACAGCGTGTTCAAGGAGGCCGGGATCACCGAGTGGAAGCAGCTTCACCGCTTCCCCGGCGCGCGGCTGGCCGGAACCTTCTGCCATCACCCGCTGACCCGCAGCGGCTATGATTTCAAGGTGCCGATGCTGGCGGGCGGCTTCGTCACCACCGACGCCGGAACCGGCTTCGTCCACATCGCGCCCGGCCATGGCGAGGATGATTTCCATCTCGGCCAAGCCAACGGCGTCGAGGTGCCGCAGACGGTTGGCGAGGATGGCCGTTACTACGCCCATGTTCCGCTCTTCGCCGGTCTGGCCGTCTACACCGACCAGGGCAAGCCCGGCCCGGCCAACAAGGCCGTGCTGGCGGCGTTCGAGGAGGCCGGGTCGCTGCTGGCCAGCAACAAGCTCAAGCACAGCTACCCGCATTCCTGGCGGTCGAAGGCCCCGCTGATCTACCGGACGACGCCGCAATGGTTCATCTCGATGGAGACGAACGATCTGCGCAAGACGGCCTTGCAGGCGATCGCCAACACCCGCTGGGTGCCGGAGCAGGGCGAGAACCGCATCCGCTCGATGATCGAAAGCCGCCCGGACTGGTGCATCAGCCGCCAGCGCGCCTGGGGCGTGCCCATCGCGCTGTTCGTCCGCAAGTCCGACGGCTCCATCCTGCGCGATCACGACGTCTTCGCCCGCATCGCCGATGTGTTCGAGACGGAGGGCGCCGACGCCTGGTTCGCCCGCGACCCGCAGGATTTCCTGGGCGACGGCTACGACGCTGGCGAGTTCGAGCAGGTGCGCGACATCGTCGACGTCTGGTTCGAGTCGGGTTCTTCGCACGCCTTCGTGCTGGAACAGCGGTTGGAAGAGCTGGCCTGGCCCGCCGACCTCTATCTGGAAGGGTCGGACCAGCATCGCGGCTGGTTCCATTCCTCCCTGCTGGAAAGCTGCGGCACGCGGGGCCGCGCGCCCTACAACGCGGTGCTGACCCACGGCTTCGTGCTGGACGAGCAGGGCCGCAAGATGTCCAAGTCGCTCGGCAACGTCGTCGCCCCGCAGGAAATCTGCGACCAGTATGGCGCCGACATCCTGCGCCTGTGGATCATCAACTCCGACTATTCGGAGGATCTGCGGATCGGCAAGGAGATCATCAAGACCCAGGCCGACCTGTACCGCCGCCTGCGCAACACCCTGCGTTACCTGCTGGGCGCGCTGGCCGACTACACCCCCGCCGAGCGGATCGACGCGGCGCAGATGCCGGAGCTGGAGCGCTGGGTCCTGCACCGTCTGGCCGAGTTGGACGAGCTTGTGCGCGAGAAGATCGAGGCCTACGACTTCCACGCCCTGTTCGTCGCCCTGCACAATTTCTGCGCGGTGGAGCTGTCGGCCTTCTATTTCGACGTCCGCAAGGACAGCCTCTATTGCGACGCCGTCGATTCGGTTCGCCGCCGGTCGGTGCGCACGGTGATGGAGCATCTGTTCTCCGCGCTGACCGCGTGGCTGGCCCCGGTGCTCTGCTTCACGGCGGAAGAGGCGTGGCTTGCCCGACCCGAGGGGCTGACCAGCGGCGAGGGCTGGACGGCGGAAAGCGTGCATCTGCGCGACTTCCCGACCATCCCGGCCGATTGGCGCAACGACGATCTGGCCGCCAAATGGTCGGTGGTGCGCGGCGTCCGCCGCGTCGTCACCGGCGCGCTGGAACTGGAGCGCGCCAACAAGACCATCGGCTCCTCCCTGCAAGCCAACCCGACGGTCTATGTCGATTCGGCGACCAAGGCGCTGTTGGCCGACGTCGATTTCCAGGACGTGTGCATCACCTCGGCCATTGCGGTGGTTGAGGGGACGGCGCCCGACGGGGCCTTCACCCTGGCCGACGTCGCCGGAATCGCCGTGGCCTCTGGTCTGGCCGAAGGCGAGAAGTGCGAGCGCTGCTGGAAGGTGCTGCCGGAGGTTTCGACCGTCGCCGACCATCCGACGCTGTGCGTCCGGTGCGCCGAGGCGGTGGGGTAAGCGCTCGCCTGCCTTGAGACTGTGGTACCGTTGCCCCCTCCCTAACCCTCCCCCGCTTTCAGCGGTGGAGGGAACTGCCGCCGCCCTCCCGCAAGGCCCCCTCTCCCGCAACGCGGGGGAGGGTTGGGGAGGGGGAACGGCGTGGGGTTCGCCTCCACCGGAGCATCCATGACCAGCTTTCCCACCCGCCATGGCCCGTCCTACACCCGGTTCGGCTTGATCGTCGCGGCGCTTGTCGTCGCGCTCGACCAATTGTCGAAATGGTGGATCCTTGAGACGGTGATGCAGCCCATCCCGCACGTCGTCGAGGTGACGCCCTTCTTCAACCTTGTGCTGGTGTGGAATTACGGCGTCAGCTTTGGCGCCTTCGCCAGCGGCGCGGCCTATATGCCCTATGTGCTGAGCGGCATCGCCGCCGTCATCGCCGTCAGTCTGGTGGCGTGGCTGCGACAGGCCGACCGCCGTCTGATGGCGCTGGCCATCGGCTTCATCATCGGCGGGGCGGCGGGCAACGTGATCGACCGGCTGCGCTTTGGCGCGGTCGCCGACTTCCTCGATTTCCACATTGACTCGTGGCATTTTTGGGCCTTCAACGTGGCCGACGCCGGAATCAGCGTGGGCGTGGCGTTTCTGTTGCTCGACGGGCTGTTCGCGGGCCGCGAAAAGTCGTAAGAGAGTTCCTGCGCCGACCATCCGCGTGATGAACGCCACGGGACGGACGCCAAGTGACTGACGACGGAATCCGAACGTGACCAGCCTCAAGACCTCTCTCTCCTCTTCCCGGACCCTCGTCACGCTGGCGCTGGCGGCGCTGGCGCTGGGCGGGTGCAGCGAAGTGCGCCAAACCATCGGCCTTGACCGGCGCAGCCCGGACGAATTCACCGTCGTGTCGCGCGCGCCGTTGACCCTGCCGCCGAGCCTGCAACCGGCCAACCTGCCCAAGCCGCGCCCCGGCGTGGCCCGCCCGCAGGACGCCAGCCCGACCCAAACCGCCGCCAGCGCCGTGTTGGGGGGCAAGGCCGCCGCCGCGCGCGCCGCCGCCACCGGCAAGAGCGCGGGCGAATCGGCGCTGGTTGGTCAGGTCGCCGCCAAGGGCCTCGATCCCGACATCCGCACCAAGGTCGATCAGGAAACCACCCAGCTCATCGTCGCCGACAAGAGCTGGATCGACGGTTTGCTGTTCTGGCAGAAGCAGGAGCAGCCCTTCTCGGTCGTCGACCCGGCCAAGGAGCAGCAGCGCTTGCGCGAAGCCCAGGCCCAGGGCAAGCCGGTTGACGGCGCGGGCGCCCCGACCGTGGAGCGCAAGAAGAAGGCCCCGCTGGAAGGCTTGTTCTAAGCGGTTCGCCGCACCAGTTTCGGAGGGCGTCTTTCCATACGGAAAGGCGCCCTTTTCATTTTTGGCTTACGCCTCTCTGTTCGGGAGCCTTCATGCCCGCCGTCGTTTCGCTCCGTCGCCCGATTCGGCGTTTTGCCGCAGCGAGCCTGTTCGCCGCTGCGGCGCTCGCCCTGTCGGCGCCTTTGACGCTGTTGACTCCATCGCCCGCCCTGGCCGCTGAGAAGGGGGTGTTTTTCCCGGAAAGCTTCACGCTGGCCAACGGCATGCAGGTGGTGGTCATTCCCAACCGCCGGGTGCCCGTCGTCACCCACATGGTGTGGTACAAGGTGGGGGCCGCCGACGAAGAGCGCGGGGTGTCGGGCATCGCCCATTTTCTGGAACATCTGATGTTCAAGGGCACCGATCAGGTGGCGCCCGGCGCCTTCAGCCGGATCGTCGCCAAGAATGGCGGGCGCGACAACGCCTTCACCTCCTACGACTACACCGCCTATCACCAGAATGTGGCGCGCGACCGGCTGGAGCTGGTGATGACGATGGAGGCCGACCGCATGGCGAATCTGCGGTTGACCGACGCGCTGGTCGATCCCGAGCGCGACGTCATCATTGAGGAACGCCGCCAGCGGGTGGAAAACAAGCCGACCGACCGGATGAGCGAGCTTGTCAACGCCACCCTGTTCGTTCACCACCCCTACGGCACGCCGGTGATCGGTTGGCCGCAGGAGATGGCGACGCTGACCCGCGCCGACGCCGAACGCTTTTACAAGACCTGGTACGCGCCGAACAACGCCATCCTGGTGGTGTCGGGCGACGTGTCCGCCGCTGAGCTGAAACCGCTGGCCGAGCGCACCTATGGCGCGGTCGCCGCCCGTCCGGTGCCGGAGCGCCGCCGCGTGAGCGAACCGCCGATGGCCGCCGAACGCCGCGTCACCCTGCGCGATCCCGAGGTGCGGCAGCCCTGGATTCACCGCAGTTGGGTGGCCCCGTCCCACCGCGTCGATCCCGGCCATCACGTCTACGCTTTGCAGGTTCTGGCCGAGATCATGAGCGGCGGCTCCACCTCCCGCCTGTACCGGGAACTGGTGGTGGAGCGGAAGCTCGCCACTTCGGCGTGGCTTGGCTACAACCCGAACGCCTGGGACATGGGCACGCTGAACACCGGCGCCACCCCCGCCGCCGGGGTGCCGATGGATCGGCTGGAGGATGCCCTGTGGGGGGAAATCCGCAAGCTGCTGGACCAGGGCGTGACGGACGACGAGGTGGCGACCGCCCGCAAGCGGATGCTGGCCGCCGCCGCCTACGCCCGCGACAGCCTGACCGGCCCGGCCCAAACCTTGGGCGCGGCGCTCGCCACCGGGCAGAGCCTGGACGATGTGGAAAGCTGGCCGGTGCGCATCGACGCCGTCACCGCCGAACAGGTCAACGCCGCCGCCCGCGCGGTGTTGGGGAAAACCAATCATGTCACCGGCGTGCTGCTGCCGCCCGTTGGAAAGGACGGTTGAGGATGCGCGCGATGACGTCGATGCTTTCAAAGCGGTCCCCCTCTCCCCCCCGGGGAGAGGGCCGGGGTGAGGGGGTTCCGTTTGCCGGACGCTCCTCGCCGCGCGTCCCCCTCACCCGAACCCTCTCCCCGGGGGGGAGAGGGGCTTGGACTCTGCTGGCCGCCGCGCTGGCGCTCAACCTGCTCGTCGGCCCCGCCCACGCCATCGACATCAAAAAGGTGGTCAGCCCCGGCGGGATTGAGGCGTGGCTGGTGGAGGATCACAAGGTTCCCGTCCTGGCCGTGGAATGGGCCTTCGAGGGGGCGGGGGCCAACGACCCGGCGGGCAAGGAGGGGCTGGCGAATCTCGCCGCCCACGCGCTGGACGAGGGGGCCGGACCATACGATTCGCAAGCCTTCCAGACCCGCTTGCAGGACAGCGCCGTTTCCTTGAGCTTCAACGCCGGGCGCGACGCCTTCACCGGATCCCTGCGGACGCTGACGGAGCATCGCGACGAGGCTTTTGACCTTGCCCGGTTGGCGATGAGCGAGCCGCGCTTTGACGCCGAGGCGGTGGAGCGGATGCGGGCCGGAACGCTCGCCGGGCTGAAGCGGGAGCAGGGCGATCCCAATTACGTCGCCCGGCGGCTCTTCTACAGCACCGCCTATCCCGACCACCCCTATGGCGGCGAGGTGCGCGGGTCGCTCGACAGCCTGCCGCGCATCGCCCCCGACGATCTGCGCGCCTTCGTCAAAAGCCAGTTCGGGCGCGACCGTTTGGTCGTGACGGCGGCGGGCGACATCGCGCCCGACGATCTGGGCCGGGCGCTCGACCGGCTGTTCGGCGGCTTGCCCGCCACGGCCAGCGTCACGGCTTTGCCGGAGGTGACGCCCAAGGGGCTGGGCGAGACGCTGCTCGCCCCGCGCCCGACGGCGCAGACGGTCATTCTGATGGGCCAACCCGGCGTGAAGCGGGCCGATCCCGATTGGTACGCCGCCACCGTGATGAATTACGTGCTGGGCGGCAGCGGCTTCGGCTCCCGCCTGATGGAGGAGGTGCGGGAGAAACGGGGCCTCAGCTATGGCGTCTACAGCTACCTCGTGCCGATGGACCGCACGGCGCTGGTGATCGCGGGCGGCTCCACCGTCAACGCCAAGGCCGGGCAGGCGTTGGAGATCATGCGGGCGGAATGGGCGCGCATGGCCGCCGACGGCGTCAGCGATCAGGAGTTGGCCGACGCCAAGACCTATCTGACGGGATCCTTCCCGCTGCAACTGGGATCGACGCCGTCGATCGCCAAGACGCTGTTGCAGGTGCGGCGCGACCGGCTGGGCATCGACTATCTCGACCAGCGCGACCGCTTCATCAACGCGGTGACGGCGGACGACGTGCGGCGGGTGGCCAAGCGCCTGCTGGATCCGGCCCGGCTGCTGACCGTGCTGGTTGGCCGCCCCGACGGGGTGACGCCGACCCGGACCATTGAGGACATCCGGTAGGGAGATCCGGGAAAGAGCGCTTTTCAGCGGAAAACGTCACGGGTGAGCGGCCTTCCGCGCGCATTGGCGCGTGGCCGCTCGCCCCGGACGGTGTTAGGCTCCACACGCCGCGTCAAAGGACCATCGTGTTTCAGGAGTCCAAGCATCATGACCGCGCTCACCCGCTCGCCCGCCTGGGCGGCGCTCGCCCAGCATCGCCAGGATTTTGGCGACACCCACATGCGCGACCTGTTCGCCGCCGATCCCGCCCGCTTTGACCGCTTTTCGGTCGAGGCCGCCGGGCTGTTCCTGGATTATTCCAAGAATCGCATCACGCCTGAGACGCTGAACCTCCTGCTCGACCTCGCCCGGCAACAGGACGTCGCGGGTTGGCGCGACCGCATGGTCAGCGGCGCGCCGATCAATTTGACGGAAGGGCGGGCGGTTCTGCACACCGCGCTGCGCAACCGCTCCGACCGCCCGGTGACGGTCGATGGCCGCGACGTGATGCCCGCCGTGCGCGCCGTGCTGGAACGGATGGACGCCTTCGCCACCGCCGTGCGCGATGGGGTGTGGACGGGCTACACCGGCCAGCCGATCACCGACGTGGTGAACATCGGCATCGGTGGCTCCGACCTTGGCCCGGTGATGGTGACGGAGGCGCTGAAGCCCTTCGCCCACCCCCATGTCGCGCTGCATTTCGTCTCCAACATCGACGGCACGCATCTGGCCGAAACGCTGAAGTGGCTGGACCCCGAGACCACCCTGTTCATCGTGGCGTCAAAGACCTTCACCACCCAGGAAACCCTGACCAACGCCCATTCGGCCCGCCGCTGGTTCCTGGAAAGCGCCAAGGATCCCGCCCACGTCGCCAAGCATTTCGTCGCCGTCTCGACCAACGAGGCGGAGGTGGTGAAGTTCGGCATCGACCCGGCCAACATGTTCGGCTTCTGGGATTGGGTCGGCGGGCGCTATTCGCTGTGGGGGGCCATCGGTCTGCCCATCGCCATCGCCATCGGGCCAGAGCGCTTCGCCGAGCTGCTGACCGGCGCCCACGCGATGGACGAGCATTTCCGGGAAGCGCCGCTGGAGCGCAACATGCCGGTTCTTCTGGCGCTGTTGGGCGTGTGGTACGTCAATTTCTGGGGGGCGTCGAGCCAGGCGGTGCTGCCCTACGACCAGTATCTCCACCGCTTCACCGCCTATCTCCAGCAGTTGGACATGGAGAGCAACGGCAAATCGGTGACGCGCGACGGGGAGCCGGTGGACCACGCCACCGGCCCGGTGGTGTTCGGCGAGCCGGGCACCAACGGCCAGCACGCTTTCTACCAGTTGATCCATCAGGGAACCGCGCTGATTCCCTGCGATTTCGTCGCGACGGCGACCAGCCACAACCCCATCGGGGAGAGCGCGGGCGCCCATCACCGCATCCTGCTGTCCAACGTCTTCGCCCAGGCCGAAGCGCTGATGCGCGGCAAGACCGCCGACGAGGTCCGCGCCGAGATGACCCGCGCAGGCAAAGCGCCGGACGCCGTCGAAGCGCTGGTCCCCCACCGCGTCTTCACCGGCAACCGCCCGTCCAACACCATCCTGGTGAAAAGCCTGACTCCGGCGACGCTGGGCGCGCTGATCGCGCTGTACGAGCACAAGGTGTTCGTCCAGGGCGTCGTCTGGAACATCAACAGCTTCGACCAGTGGGGCGTCGAGTTGGGCAAGCAGTTGGCCAGCAGCATCCTGCCGGAACTGGAGGCCGTGCCGCAGGACGGCGCGCATGATTCGTCCACCACCGGCCTGATGGCGTGGTGGCGGGCGAACCGTTAAGCAACCCATGTCCCCCTCTCCCGCAACGCGGGGGAGGGTCGGGGAGGGGGCTTGCGGCTGGCGCTTACAGCGGAATGTCGGCGAACACCCGGCCATCGTCGATGGCGGCGGGGGCGCAAGGGGCCGTGGCTTGCGCCGAGTCGCTTCGGCTGCGGTACCAGCGGGCGAACTGGCGGTCGGCGGTGTTGATGTGCAGCATCAGCCATTGCGGCAGGAAATCGGCGAGGCTGTCGCGCAGATCGTTGGTTTCCTCGCCATCCTCTGTCGGAGAGCCGGCGGTGAACCCGTTGACCCGCCGCCAGGCCAGCCGGTGCTGGTCGAGATGGTCGTCGATGAAGGGGTATCCGGCCTCTTCCATCACCGCCTGCTCATCGTCGAAATGGCTTTCGGTGTAGGCGACGGCGGCGGTCAGCGTGCGTTGGATTTCCTCGGCGGAGCCGCCATCGACGACGGCGCTTTGGTAGGCCTGGACCAGGGCGATCCATTTGCGGTGCTGCTCGTCGATCTGGTCGATGCCCAGGATCAGATCGTCGCTCCACACCAAAGATCCATAATCAACGCTGTCGCACGTCATGGCGAGTTGGGCTTCCTTGCGAGGGTGAAGGCCACCCTCTAGTTGGCTGAACTCAACGCATCAAGCCCGACTTGTGGTGTTGGAGGTTTTTGCTACGTTTTGACGCGGGCTAGGTCGGAGGAGGACTGTTCCGTCCTCCTCCGGTTATTAGACGCTGCTGATTCAGCTTCCGCTGCGCACGCTGGACAGGAAGCGGTCCACCTGCGTCCGCAGCAGTTCGGCCTGCTTGGACAGTTCGCCCGAGGAGGTGAGCAGGCGGCTGGCTCCGCTGCCGGTTTCCGCCGCCGCGTGCAGCACGCCGTTGATCGAGGAGGACACCTCGTTGGTCCCCGCCGAGGCTTGTTGAACGTTGCGGGCGATTTCCATGGTGGCGGCGTTCTGGCCGTCCACCGCCTCGGCGATGGTGCCGACGATGCTGTTCACCTCGCCAATCGTGGTGGCGATGCTCTTGATCGCCGCCACCGCGTCGGCGGTCGCCGCCTGGATTTCGTTGATCTGCTGGGAAATGTCGTCGGTCGCCTTGGCGGTCTGGTTGGCCAGAGACTTCACCTCGCTGGCGACGACGGCGAAGCCCTTGCCAGCCTCTCCGGCGCGGGCGGCTTCGATGGTGGCGTTCAGCGCCAACAGGTTGGTTTGACCGGCGATGCTGGAAATCAGATTGACGACGTCGCCGATCTGGTTGGCCTTGGACGACAGGCCATCGACGATGCGGTTGGTGCCGTCGGCCTGATCGGCGGCCTGCTTGGCCTTGCGCGTGCTTTCGCCGATCTGGCGACCGATTTCGGAAATCGACGCGGCCAGTTCCTCGGCGGCGGCGGCTACGGTCTGGACGTTGACCGACGCCTGTTCCGACGCGGCGGCGACGGTGGTCGCCTTGCTTTCGGTCTGCTCCGCCGTGGTGCTCAGCGCGCGGGCCAGCGTCCGCACCTCGTCCGACGACGACGCCACGCTGTTGACCACGCCCTTGACCTGGCTTTCAAAGCGGTCGGCCAGCGCGTTCATCTCCGCCTGTTTCTTGGCTTCGGCGGCGTGCTCGTTGTCGGCCTGACGGCGGCGGTAGGCGTCGGCCTCCACCGCGTTGGTCCGCAGAATTTCGACCGCGCCGGTGATCTGCGCGATCTCGTCGCTGCCGTTGGCCTGCGGCACTTCGGCGCTCAAATCGCCCTTGGCCAGCTTCAAGGTGCTGTCGGTCAGGCGGCGCAGCGGACGCAGCGCCCCCAGCGTCCACAGAGCGAAGCCGACGGCCAGCAGCAGGGCGACGCCGCACAGCGTGACCATCAGCGTTTGGAAGCCGTGGGCAAGGTTGCTGGCATGAGCCGCCAGGACGTTGTTCTTCTTTTCCTGCAAATCAATGAAGGCGTTGATGCGGGTCAGCCATTCGTTGAGCGCCAGGCGGGCGTCGACCAGCAGGGTTTCCTGCGCTTGCGGCACATTGCCGGCCTTGCGGGCGTCGATCACCTTCTTGACCAGGGGCAAGGTCCGGGTCTCGGTCTCCTTGATCGCCGCGATCATCGTCCGCTCTTCGGCGCTGATGGTGTTGACCATCGTGGCGACCAGCGCGTCGAGCTGCCGCGCCGAATCGGCATAAAAGCTGGTCAGTCGATCAATGTCGCCGAGAACCGTCGGCAGAATCGAATCCGGAACCAGCACCACGTCGCGCAGCGCGATGGCGCGGTCATGGACGCTGCCCCGGAAATTGATGGCGTGGCGCTGTTTGACGCTGTTCACGTCGTTGATGACGGAGAGGTCGGTCTCGATTTTCCGCACTTCGTTGACGCCGACCACCGTCAGGCTCACCAAAAGCAGCAAAACGACGCCGAAACCCAGAAACAGGCGCGCGCGGATGGGGGCGTGCAGGAGGGAGGCCATGATGTCTTTCCCGGTAAGAGAGATTGGCGGGACAGTATCGGAAAAGTGCTACGAATTGTTTATCCGCATGGGATGCAACCAAATTTCGTGCGTAACGGCGAGGATGGGCGCTGAGCGTCCGTTGCGCCCGCTCCCTGTCGTCGCAATATGTCGGCGCAGTGTTTCAAATCAAGGGGTCGCCATGCCGCCGCTTTCCCATCGCGCGCTCGCGCTGTTCTCCGTCCCGTTGCCGGTGGCGCTGGGGGCGGCTCTGATTGGGGGGCTGATGGCCAATCCCGGATGGGCGCAGGACCGCCCGGACAAGGCGGAGGGGCCAACGACCGAGTCCCAACGAGAGCCAACCTTCGACGCGCAGCGTCGGGTCACGCAGCACATCGTGCCATTGGCCGCCGGTCCCTTGGCCTACAGCGCCACAGCGGAGTTTCTGCCGCTGCGCGACGGCCCGAAAGAGGAGCTGGCGGCGCGGATCTTCACCGTCTCCTATCGGGCGGAGCAAAGCGGGGCGTCTCAGCCGCCCCGTCCCGTGACCTTTGTTTTCAACGGCGGTCCGGGAGCGGCGTCAGCTTATATGCATTTGGGCGCGGCGGGGCCACGGGTGGTGACGTTCGCGGCGGACGGCGCGTTGGCGGGGCCACCCGCGCGGTTGATCGACAACCCCGATACCTGGTTGGCCTTCACCGATCTGGTGTTCGTCGATCCGGTCGGCACTGGCTACAGCCGCGCGACGAAGACCGACGGCGATGGGGAAAAGCGCTTCTGGTCGGTCGAGGGCGACGCCAAGGCGATGGCGGAGGTGGTCCGGCTCTGGCTGACTCGGAACGAGCGCTGGTCCTCGCCAACCTTCCTGGCGGGGGAGAGCTATGGCGGCTTTCGCATCGTCAAGATGGCCGACGAGTTGATTCAGAACACCGGTCTGGCCGTCAACGGCTTGATCCTGGTGTCGCCGGTGGTCGATTTCGCGTCCATCGACGAGGATGGCTTGCTGGCGACCACCTTCAAGCTGCCTGCGATGGCGGCGACGGCGGCGGCCTTTGGTCGGGCGCCGGGAACGCCCGAACAGGCGGCGCGGAAGGCCGAGGAGTTCGCCATGAGTGGTTATTTGACCGGATTGGCCGGACTGGATTATGGACGCCTCGACCAAGCGCAGGGCTTTTTCACCCAAGTGGCCGATGTGGTCGGGCTGCCGGTCGATCTGGTGGTCCGCCAGCGCGGACGGGTGCCGATGGGGCTGTTCACCCGCGAGTTGCTGCGCGCCGATGGTCGGGTGTTGAGCATCTATGACGGAACCTTCACGGCGGCGGATCCCGATCCGGGCGCCGCCCGTTTGCCGTTCGATCCGTTTCTGAAGGGGACGGTGTCCACCTACACCACCGCCTTTGCCGGTTACGCGGCGGAGTCCTTGGGCGTGCGCGGCGATCTTGCCTATCGGCTGTTGAGCGACCGGGTAAACCGGGGGTGGGAGTGGCCGCGCATGTCCGCGCCCAACGCAACCGATTCGTTGCAGACCGCGCTGACCTTGCAGCCGTCGCTGCGCGTGTTGATCGCCCATGGCCGGACGGATCTGATCACCCCCTACATGGCGTCGCGCTGGATCGCCGCGCGTTTGGAGTTGCCGCCGCAGGAGCGCGACCGCGTGCGGGTGAGCGTGCATGAGGGTGGGCACATGATGTACACGCGGGCCACGGGTCGGGCCGCTCTGGCCGCCGACGCCCGCGCCTTGATCGAAGACGCTTTGCGCGCGGCGTCCCCGCGCTGAAAATACTTCCCCCCAAACGCGCCTGCTCCCAAACGCGAGTGGGCGCCCCGTTCGGGGCGCCCATCGACGCGGCACGTTGGCCTGGGGGAGACCCCCGTCTTAGAACAGACGCAGGATCGACTGCTGCGACTGGTTGGCCAGGGTCAAGGCGATGGTGCCAAGCTGCTGGCGGGTTTGCAGCATCAGCAGGCTGGCGCCTTCTTCGTTCTGGTCGGCCAGCGTCAGCTTGCTGGCGCCTTCGGTCAGGACGTCGCTGAACTCCTTGGTGAAGGTTTCACGGGTGGTGATGACGTTCAGGTTGGTCGACAACTGCTGCGAAGCCGAGCGGACCGTGGCCTTGGCGTAGTCCAGACCGGCGACCGCGTTGTCGATGTCCGAACGGTCGGTCCAGTTGTTCTGCGCCCCGTCCAACCGCAACCCTTGACCGCTGGAGGTCAGGTTCACCGCCACCACGTTGATCGTGTTGGTGTTGCGTTCGTTCAACTGCACCGTCAGATCGTTCGACGTGTTGGCGTCCGTCACCTGTTTGGTGATGATGTTCGCCGAGCAGTTGGCCGAGGCCGCCTGTTGGATGGACTGTTGGTCGATCTTCATGCGGACGGTGCCGCTGTCAAACGCGAAGGACTGTTCGCCATCGGCCAGCTTGCTTTCGCCACGGTTGTTCATGCCGTCGCGTGTCATCTGAGCGCCGTTCAGGTTGGTGATTTGAACCTGAAGATCGACCTTCTT
The DNA here is from genome assembly GCF_003590795.1 of Azospirillum cavernae. Lineage (GTDB taxonomy): Bacteria > Pseudomonadota > Alphaproteobacteria > Azospirillales > Azospirillaceae > Azospirillum > Azospirillum cavernae. Next base: position 1,716,010 of record NZ_QYUL01000001.1, on the reverse strand, counting down.
CTCGATGACCGAGATGCCGTTGCCCGAGTTGTTGGAGTTTTCCAGCAAGGTGCGGTCCACGGTGAAGGAGACCACGGTGCCCGAGGCGAAGCTTTCCGAGATGTGCTTGGTCAGCGCGTTGGTCGTGGTGGCGGCCAGCGTCACTTCACGGGCGACGCCCGTCGTGGTCGCGCCGGTCAGGGTGATGGTGCCCGACGTGCCGACGGAGGTGGACGCCAGATCCTTGCCGGCCAGACGCCCGCCGGAGGCCAGAGCGCTGTTGATTGAGGCCTGGAGCTGCGAGGCGATGTTCGCCTTGGAGGTCTGGCCGATGGCGACGTCCGACGAGGTCGCGGTGTAGCTGAAGGTCTGACCTTCGACCGTGACCGAGAAGATGTCGCCCGCTTCGATCGTGCCGCCGATCGTCACCTGCGACGCTTGGGCGGTGGTGGAGGTCGCCGCCTGGGTCAGCTTGGTGTCGATGGTCTGGTTGTTGTCGAAGTAGGAGATCGTGCGGCTTTCCTTGCCATCGGTGACGATGAAGGAGCGTTCGCGGCCATTGGCGCCCCGCACTTCGATCTGCACGTCGGAGAAGCTGCCCAGCGTGGTCGCCATTTTGCCCGACAGCTTCAGGCCGGTCAGGCCGTGGGCGTTTTCGGCGGTGGCGATGTCGCCGACCGCGCCCTCGATCGTGCCCTTGCCCTTGATGCGGATCGAGTAGGTGTCGGCGGAGATCACGTTGGAGACGCGGGCGTTTTCCACACCCTGGATGGTGTTGACCGCCTGGCGGGAGGAGCTGGTGCTGTCCATGCGCAGGCCGTTGCCGCCGATCAGGTTCTTGCCTTGATACCCGCTGTCGCCCGCCAGCTTGTCGATCTGGTCCTTCAGATTGTTGAACTGGGTGGCCAGCGCCTTGCGGGTGGCGACCGACGCGGCGTCGGTGCCCAGAGCGGCGTAAGCGGCGGTCGTCAGGCCCTTGGCCTGATCGATCATGCTGTCAATGGAGGTCAGGCCCTTGTCGGCGGCCTTGATGGTGCTGATCGACTGGCCCATCGCGTCCTTCAGCGAGGTCAGATCGCCCGCGCGCTGGGTCAAGCCCTTCGCGGCGAAGAAGGCGGTCGGACCGTCCAAAGCCGAATTGATCTTGTTGCCGGTCGAGAGGATGTTCTGCTTCTTGTTGATGTTTTCCTGGGTGCCCTGCAATTGCAGCAGGTTGGTGCGCATTGCGGCGGTGAGAGTGACGTCGTTGGCCATGGCTCCAAGTCTCCTTCTGAGGCTGTCTCCTCGCGGCTGGTCTTTTGACCGGAGCGAGGCAACGTGCGTTTGCGTGACACCATCCTTTCAAGAGCCGTGCCAACTCTGTTTTTCTGTATTAGTGCATTGTTTTCATTGAATAATAAAAATGACCGGCAAAAAGCGCCGGGTTGAGCCGTCAAACCAGCCATGGGAGAGTCGAAAAAGATTCCGGGAAAACTTTGCCGATAGGGACGGAACTGCCGATGAGTCCGCCGGAGGATTCTTCCCATCCCCCGATCCGCGCGGGTATGGTCGCCCCGTCAACCAACCAAACCGGCCTTATAAGGCGGGAACGGGAGAAGCATCATGACCAGTCGGATCGACGCGCGCCTTGCGGAACTGAACATCGAGCTGCCGCAGGCGGCGGCCCCGGTGGCGGCCTATGTCGGCTACACCCGCTCGGGCAACACTCTTTATATCTCCGGCCAGATCACCATCTGGAACGGCGAGCGCAAGTTCGTCGGCAAGGTTGGCCAGGACTACACGCTGGAGCAGGGCAAGGAAGCCGCCAAGCTCTGCGCTCTGAACATTCTGGCCCAGGCCAAGGCCGCGCTGGATGGCGACCTGGACCGCGTCACCCGCGTGCTGAAGCTGGGCGGCTTCGTCAACGCCGGTCCCGACTTCCACGATCACCCGCTGGTCATCAACGGGGCGTCGGAGCTGATGCAGGCGGTGTTCGGCGAAGCGGGCAAGCACGCGCGCGCCGCCGTCGGCGTGTCGTCGCTGCCGGGCAACGTCGCGGTCGAGGTTGACGCCATCTTGGAAGTCGCCTGATCGTTCAACGGTGATGCGCGTCTTGCCGCGACGTGGCGGAGAACCCATCTCCCACCTCGCACCAAGGGAGAGTGTTTGATGCCGAACGGCGACGACGCCATCACCGTGACGATTTTGACCGGGATCGGCCAGGCGGACGCGCCCGCGTGGGACGCCTGCGCCGGTCCCGACAACCCGTTCCTGTGCCACGCTTTCCTGTCGGCGGTGGAGGAATCAGGTTCGGCGACCGGCAAGACCGGCTGGCAGCCAAGCCATTTGGTGGCTTTCGACGCCGCAGGGCGGATGGTCGGCGCGGTTCCCGCCTATCTGAAGAGTCACTCTTACGGCGAATATGTCTTCGACCACGCCTGGGCCAACGCCTATGAGCGGGCGGGCGGCAGCTATTACCCAAAGCTTCAGGTGGCGGCGCCCTTCACCCCGGTTCCCGGATCGCGCCTGTTGTTGGCCCCCGGCGCGGGGGAGGAGGTCGCCGCCGCGCTCATCACCGCGTTGGAGCGGGTCGCCAAGCGTTACGGCGTGTCATCCGCCCACGTCACCTTTCCCCACGCCGCCGATTGGGCGCGGCTGGGCGCGGCCGGGTGGCTGCAACGGGTCGGCGTGCAATATCATTGGGACAATCGCGGCTATGGCTCGTTCGATGATTTCCTTGAGGCGCTGAACTCCCGCAAGCGCAAGGCCATCCGCAAGGAACGCCGCGAGGTGGCCGACAGCAGCGTCCGTCTGCACACGCTGACCGGCGATGATCTGAAGCCGGAGCATTGGGACGCTTTTTACAATTTCTATCTGGAAACGGCTGACCGCAAATGGGGCGGGGCCTATCTCAACCGCGCCTTCTTCGACCAGTTGGGCCAGACCATGGCCGACCGGGTCGTGCTGGTGATGTGCGAGGATGATGGGGAATGGGTGGCGGGGGCGCTGAACCTCTTGGGAACGGACACGCTGTATGGCCGCAATTGGGGATCGGACGGGCGTTACCGTTACCTTCATTTCGAGGCCTGCTATTACCGGGCGCTGGATTTCGCCATCGAACGCGGGTTGAAGCGGGTGGAGGCCGGGGCGCAGGGCGAGCACAAGATCCAGCGCGGCTATCTGCCGGTGGAAACCTACAGCGCCCATTGGATCGCCGACCCCGGATTCCGCCGGGCGCTGGATCGTCATTTGACCGAGGAGCGCGCCGCCGTCGCCGCCGACATCGCGGCCTTGGCGACGATGTCGCCCTACCGGCAGGGCGATTGAAACCAGACATGGCGTCTTTTCAAACCCATCACCGGACTCTTTCCAGCGATGGTTTAGAAAACTAGCAATATGTAATAGGTGCTTTTGCAGCTCTGCCGAGCGGCCTATGATCCTGATCCGCTGAGGCACTGATGGGGACGCCTCCATGACTGACCGTGGCATGGAGTTCCTGAAACAGGTCAGGGATCACCTGTTCTATCTGAAGCTGCGGCCCGGCGGGGTCCGGCTTCAGGCCAAGGCGGCTGATTTGTCGGGGCTGCGGCTGAAAGGCTTCACGCTCAATTCAGCGGTTCTGACCCAGGTCAACTTCTCCGACGCTGAGTTGGAGGAGGTCAGCTTTGACATGTCCGACCTGTTCGGCGCGAACTTCACCCGCGCTGTTCTGGTCGGCTCCCGCTTTGTCCGCGCCGATCTGCGCGGGGCGAATTTCCTGAAAGCCAACCTGCGCCGCACCGATTTTGAAGAGGCCGACCTGCGTCCAGGCCAAATCCTGACCTTTGTGTCCGGTCGGGAGGAGGTGCGGCAGCGCACGAATCTTCAGGACGCCTCGTTGGACGGGGTGAATTTCAAAAACGCCGATCTCAGCCACGCCGATCTGACCAACAGCGGCCTGCGGGGCACCGATTTCGCCGGGGCCAACCTGTTCGCCGCCAATCTGGCCGGGGCCGATCTGAGCGACGCCAACTTCACCGGAGCCAAACTGAAGCGGGCGATCCTGAACGGGGCGACGCTGAATCAGACCATCCTGCGCAACGCCGATCTGCGCGACGCCGTGTTGCGCAACGTGGATTTTTCCAAGGCTGACGTGGTTGGGGCCAACCTGAACGGCGCGATTTACATGAAGGGCGGCGCCAACCTGCGGCCCGAAGTGCGCCAGATGCTGGATTCCCACATTCTGTGGATCAACAGCGGCGGGCGGCATGGAACGCGGGCCGATTTCTCCGACATGGATTTGCGCGGCGTCGATCTGACCGCAGCCGATCTGTCCGGCGCGGTGTTCCGCAACGCGCAGATGAGCGAGGCGTCGCTCGCCAACGCCCAATTGTCGCTGGCGGATTTCGGCGGGACCAAGCTATGCCGGGCCAAGCTGGATCAGGCCATCCTGACCGGGGCCAATTTGATGGGGGCCGATCTGTCGGGCGCCCACGCGGGCGACGCCGATCTTGGCCAGGTCGAACTGCGCAAGCCCGACGGAACGCCGACCGGGCGCTGGTGGCCCGCCAACCTGTCCGGCGCGACGCTGAGCGGCGTTGACCTGCGCGGCGCACGTCTGGGCGGCGCGCGGATCGTCGGGGCGATTTTCGACAACGCCAATCTGTCGTCCGCCGACCTGCGCGGCTGCGATGAAGGCGCGGCGAACCTGTCGCGCGCCTATCTGTCTGGCGCGCGCCGTGGCCCGCTTCCTGCTCGCGAGGAGCAGGACACGGCGGGTCTGCTGGCGATTTAGGGAGCCGTGGAGTTGTTCCACGCGGTGAGCACCGCCGCCGCGTCGTCGGCCCGCCAGGGCGCGCGGGCGGGCGGGGTTCCGCCATCGACGCGCAGGCCCATCAGTGTTTCCACCAGCGGCTCGGTTCCCGGCGTCACCTGAAGCTGGCCGCGCGCGGCGATGTGCGGGTGCGCGGCGATCTCGCCGATTTCCGGCAGCGCCTCGAAACAGCAATCCACCGGGTCGAGCAAAGCTTGCCAATCCGCCAAACTCCGGCTGGCGAAAAGCTCGGCCAGTTCCGCCGTCAGCGCGCTTTGCGGCAGGGCGTCCGCCTGTCGGGCGAGCCAATCGGGGCGGTTCACCGCCGCGCAGAAGCCGCGCCAGAATTTCGGCTCCAGCGCCGACAGGGTGATGAAACGCTCGTCCGCTGTCTGGTAAATCCGGTAGCAGGCGACGCCGCCGGACAGCAGCGCCTCGCCCCGGTTCGGCATCTGGCCGCGCGCGGCGGCGGTCAAATTGATGCCCTGCCAGCCCAGCACGGTTTCCATGATCGACAGATCGAGGAAGCAGCCCGCGCCCGTCCGCTCCCGCCCGAACAGCGCCGCGACCACCGCCAACGCGGTTTGCTGGGCGGAGGCGAAATCGGCGACCGGCAGATAGGAAATCACCGGACGGTCGGGCAGGCCGGACGCGTCCAACCCGCCGCCGACCGCCATGTAATTCAAATCATGCCCGGCCCGCGTGGCGTAGGGGCCGCCATAGCCCCAACCCGACAGGCTGGCGTGAACCAAGCGCGGATTCAGCGCCCGCAGCCGCTCGCGCCCCAGCCCCAGCTTGTCCATCACGCCGGGGCGGTAGCTTTCGACCAGCGCGTCGGCTCGTGTGATCAGCGATTCCAGCGCCGCGCGGCCCTCCGCCGTCTTCAGATCCAGCGTGACGACGGTCTTGCCCGCCGTGAAGATCTTATACGCGGCGGTGACGCCGTCGCTGTCCTGCGGCCCGAGAAAGCGCAGCGGGTCGCCGTCCGGCGGCTCCACCTTCACCACCTCCGCCCCCAGATCGCCGAGAAGCTGGGCGGCGTGCGGGCCGGGCAGATACTGGCCAAGGTCGATGACGCGCAGGCCGGTCAGAAAGGGCAGGGGCATGGGGCGTTTCCGTTTTTCGTCGGGGTTTTTGTTTTGAGGGATGGCTTTGCCCCCTCCCTAACCCTCCCCCGCTCACGCGGGAGAGGGGATGACCGGCGCTTGTCCGAAAGGCCCCCTCTCCCGCTGACAAGCGGGGGAGGGTTGGGGAGGGGGCAATGCGGATTCGCGCGGCCTCACCCCCCCGTCACGCTCATGTGCCGGGGGACCGCCGGGCCTTGGTGCTGGCGGTCGATGAGGAAGTCGTGGCCCTTGGGCTTGCGGGTGATGGCGTCGCGCACGGCGTCGATCAGCGGGCCGTCCTCGTCGCTCATCCGCAAGGGCGTGCGCAGGTCGGCGGCGTCCTCTTGGCCCAGGCACATGTAGAGGGTGCCGGTGCAGGTCAGCCGCACCCGGTTGCAGCTTTCGCAGAAATTGTGCGTCAGCGGCGTGATGAAGCCGACGCGCTGGCCGGTTTCCCGCACACGGACATAGCGGGCGGGGCCGCCGGTGCGGTGGTCGCTCTCGTCCAGCGTCCAGCGGGTTTCCAATTCGGCCCGCAACTGGGTCAGCGGCCAATATTGATCGAGCCGCGCGCCCTCGCCGACGTCGCCCATCGGCATGACCTCGATGAAGGTCAAATCAAAGCCCTGCTCGCCGCACCAGGCGACCATGCGGTGGATTTCGTCGTCGTTGACGCCCTTCAGCGCCACGCAGTTGATCTTGATCTTCAGCCCGGCGTCCTTGGCCGCCTGGATGCCGCCCAGGATCTTGTCGAGCTTGCCCCAGCGGGTGATCGCCTGGAATTTGTGGGGGTCGAGCGTGTCCATCGACACGTTGATCCGCCGCACCCCGGCCTCATACAGCCCGGCGGCGTGCTTGAACAGCATGGTGCCGTTGGTGGTCAGGGTCAGCTCGTCCAGATCGCCGGACGCGATGTGACGGCCCAAGGCCCGGATCAATTGCATCACGTCGCGCCGCACCAGCGGTTCGCCGCCGGTCAGCCGCAGTTTCCGCGTGCCGAGCTTGACGAAGGCGCTGCACAGCCGGTCGATCTCCTCCAGCGTCAGAACGTCGGCCTTCGGCAGAAAGCTCATGTCTTCGGCCATGCAATAGACGCAGCGCAGGTCGCAACGGTCGGTGACGGACACGCGCAGATACTGCACGGCCCGACCGAACGGGTCGATGAGGGGGGCGGGGGACTCGCTCGTCATCGGCAGGCTCCGCTGCGCGGCGTCCGGTTGGAGCGCCGTTTGTTGGTGTTGCGCATCATACAGAGATGGTGTCCCTTTGTCCCACAGGGTAGGGCAAGGTCGCCTTGACGGCGATCAAGTCTTGGTGAGGATCGGGTCAATGCGGTTTCCCCGCCGCCGCCGCGCGTTCGGCCTCATCCCGTTCGCGCAGATCGTCGTCGGTGGTGCGCGTCACCCGGGGCTGGCCCAGCGCGAAGGGCGCGCCGCCCTGGGCGAACTGGTCCTGCACCCGACAATCCTCGCACATGCGGATGCGGTTGGCGGCCTCCGGCGTGGCGAACATCCAATGCTTTCCGGCCAGCGTCGCGACGATCTTCTCGATCGAGGATTTGGTGGCGAAGGGCTTGCCGCAGGACACGCAGCAATAGGGCTCCTCCTCCTTCACCACGGACGCGCCGCGCGCGCGGTCGCGGAAGTCGATTTCCGGGACCAGCGTGATGACCTTTTCGGGGCAGGTCGTCTTGCACAGCCCGCATTGGACGCAGGCGTCCTGCGCGAAGGACAGCATCGGCTTGTCGGCGTTGTCGAGCAGCGCCCCGGTCGGGCAGGCCCCGACGCAGGACAGGCACAGCGTGCAGCCCGCCACATCCACCGCCACCCGGCCAAAGGGCGCGCCCGGCGGCAGCGGCAGAACTTCAACGGGAGTCGGCGCCGCGCTGTGCAGATGGCGCAGGGCCAGCATGGTGACGCTGCGCTTGCTTCCCATCGGCAGGAACATCCCGGCCCGGTGCGGCGCGGCGGCGGGCAGGCTCCACAGCTCCGCCGCCACGGCGTCGGGGTCGCGGGACTCGATCACCCCGACCCGGCCGGAGCCATAGCCAAGCCCGCTGAGGGCCGCCTCCGCCAAGCCGATCTGGCTGGCCAGCCCGGCGGTTTCCCCGACATTCTCCGGCCCGGTCAGCACGCGGACATGGGTGCAGCCATAGGCCAGGGCCAGCGCGAACAGATCGAATCCGGTCTGCGTCACCTCGTTCAGGGCGAAGGGAATGACGCGGGCGGGCAGCCCCCGGCCATGGCGGGCGATCAGGCCGATCAGCTCCTCCCCATGGCGCGGGTCGTGGATCAGCAAAGCGGGGGCGACGCCCCCGGCCTTGGCGTAGGTGGTCAGCAGCGTGCGCAGCCGCTCATACACGGTGGCGGCGGGCGGCAGGGCGTAGGTGGCGGCCCCGGTCGGGCAGACCGACGCGCAGGATCCGCAACCGGCGCAGACATGCGGGTCGATGGCGACGACGTCGCCGTTCGGCGTGATCGCCCCGGTCGGGCAGACGTCCAGACAGCGCGAACAGCCGGTCTTGCGGCTGCGGGAATGGGCGCAGAGGTCGGGCTTGTAATCGACGAACAGCGGCTTTTCAAACTCCCCCACCAGATTGATGAGGTCGAGCAGGGCGTGCGCCACCTGCGCCGGGTTGCCGGGATCGGCCCGCAAATAGCCGTCGCGCCGCCCATGGGCGGGGAACAGCGGCGCGCCGCCGGTCAAATCCAGGATCAGGTCGCAGCGGGCCGAGGCGCCGTGCCGCGCCGACTCGAACGCCAGCGCCCCGCGCGCGGAGGGCAGGGCGGGGGCGTAATCATCCACCACGATCTCAAACGCGCCGACCCAGCCGCGCGCGGCGCGGATGCGGCCCCGGAACAGGGCGACGTCCATCACCGGCGGCGGCGCGACGTCGCGCGGCGCGGTCAACAGCACGGTGACGTCAAGATGCTTGGCGAGCGTCCGCCCGGCCTCCACCGCGCGCTCGTCCGACCCATAGACCAGACAGACCCCGTTGGAGGTCAGCGACAAGGCCCCGGTCGGCGGAATCGGCAGGGCCGCTTCGGCCAGCAGCGCGGCGATCTTCGGCAGGGCGTCCGGCCCCTCGTCTGACCAGCCCGCCCGTTCGCGGATGTTGGTGAAGCCCAGCGCCGCGTCGGGCGCGCGATCCGCCGCGATTTCGCGGAACAGCGGCGCTTCCTGCGTGCAGGCGACCAGCAACGGCGCGCCGCCGCTGGCGGCGAGCGCCGCCTCGAACCGATCAAGCTGCGACCGGCACAACTGGCTGTGAACGGCGACCGCCCCCCCGGCCCCACAGGCCGCCCCCAGCGCCGCCCCATCCAACGCGACGCTTCCCGCGCAATCGCACACCAGCACTGTCCGGCCACCGATCATCATGCCGCCGCTCCCCCCAGGTTCCGCCGACAGTGATATGGGCGCGGGCGGGGGCTTGGGAATGGGAAAGTTGGCGCAGGGGTGTCAGAGCGCGGCCAACATCTCCTGGAACCAGGGCCTGTCACGCATGGAGTCGAGGTCGGTGTCGGTGGCGAGCAGGTGTTTGGCGTCGGGGTGGGGGATGGACAGGCTGCGTGTCAACCATGTGCGACAAGCGGCTTCGTCGTGTTGGAGTCCGTTCAGGCAGGCGAGATTGAACAGGGACTCGTGTTTGTCGGGTTTGATGACGATGGCTTGGGCGTATTTCTGCCCGGCCAACTCGAAGAACCGCTGCGCGTCCTCCCCGCCTTTGGCTCTTGCCAGATTCACGAGGGTGTTTCCCCAGTTGTACAGTGCATAGTGGTAATCAGGTTTGATGGTGATGGCTTCGGCGAATTTTTGCGCGGCCAAGTCGAAGAGCGGCCGCGCGTCCTCCCCGCCTTTGGCTTTTGCCAAATTGGCGAGGACGGCACCCCAGTTGTTGAAGGCCTCGTGGTGGTCGGGTTTGATGGCGCTGGCTTCGGCGAATTTTTGCGCGGCCAAGTCGAAGAGCCGCTGCGCGTCCTCCCCGTCTTTGGTTTTTGCCTGATCGATGAGGGCGATGCCCCAGTTGTTCCACGCCTCGTGGGAATCGGGTTTGATGGCGATGCTGTTCTTGTAATGATCGATGGCTGTGTTGAGCGCGTGCGCGTGGTCATCACCAGAAACATCCCTGCCTCTTCTCTGAGCGTCGAATCCCAGCATGAAATGCGCGGTCGCCACTATGCCCCGCAGTTCGTCATCCTGGGCAATGGCTCCGTCGGACACGTCCCTCACCGCCTCCTCGTAGTCACCCCGGCTCATCGCCAGCAGGACACGTTCCCGCGTGGTGTCGGCCACGTCACGCACGACGGATTCCGCGTGGTCGATGCGTTTCCGGGCCTCCTGCACGATGTCGAGTTGCCCGCCCTTGTGCGGCAATTGGAAGGGGCCGACCCGGTCGAGCGTGTCGCGGAGATGCTGGAACGGGGCGCTGATGAAGTCGGGTGGGAAGCAGTCCAGCCGTTGCGCCAGTTCGACGAACAGGCGGTCGGCGTCGTAGCCGCGCAGATAAAGGGTGCCTTTGCCGGGTTTCAGCAGGTTTCTCGTCAGGTGGGGCGGCGGATCCTCGTCCTCGTAGCGCGCCCAGGTCAGGTTGTAGTGGAAACGCTCGACCGCTTCCAAATGCTCGAACACCGGGTCGTTTTCCCCGCTGTAGCCCGCGACCAGCCACATCCGCCCTTGCCCGGCCTCGCGGAACAGGGGGGCGAGGTTGGCGCTGTGGCGTTTCACATCCTCGTCCGTGTGCAGCAGGATGAAGCCGTCGCGCTGGCCGTGCAGGTAGAAGACGGCCTTTTCCGGCAGATATTCAGGGTGGAAATTCTGGGAGGCGGCGAAATCATAGACCGCCGGGAATTCCCCAACCATGGCGCAGGCGCGCACCACCAGCGGATCGAAATTGGTGGTCAGCACGCGGCTGACATAGCCGTGCTTCATCAATTGGGCGATGGCGATGTGCGCCCAATTGATGTGGGCCTTGTCAATGGCGTCGGCCACCAGATCGCGGCGGTAGCCGTCGCCCAACTCCGCCATCACCGCCGGATAGGTCTTCGTCTTCGCCCGCCGATAGGCTGCGTTGTGGTCCTCTTGGATGCGGTTCACGAAGCCGTTGGCCAACGGAATCCCGGCGGACAGCGAACAACCCGCCCCGATCAGCAGGCTGCACGCCTGTTTCGCCCGCTTGCGCGCGCGCATGCAGTCGGCGATTTCCTCAACGCTGGTGTTGGCAATCCCGCTCATCGCATTCCTTCCACCGATCCAACAAACTCAACCTATCAGAGTTTTTGTCCTGGAAAGAAACGGAAATAGACGGGTTTGGAAGGGTTTGTGCGCCTTGCGTTTGGCGGCGCGCTCTTGCGGATCCCGCCCAACTCTCGTCAGAACTCTCATGTTCGAGGACCGCGTGGGCTGAAAGAAACGGTCAATCCTTAGAAAGCAAAGCAATAGAAAAGAAACAAAATTTCCTCGTAATTTTGCGAAGACATCACGCTTTTAACCTCCAGTTAATCGCTCCGGTCACACTCTTGCTTGAGAGCATCCAAGAAAACATTCGAAATCTAAGCAATTTTGGCGGCGCGTCCGGCGTTGGGGCGGATGGGCGGCTTTGATGGGGGAGCGTTCACCATGGGCATCAGCGCCGCAAGCTTGTTCGGGTCCACCGCGTCCGCCGCCGCTGCGGTGAAAATTCCGACCGCGCCCGCCGCCGCCGCGCCCGCTGAAGGCGGGTGGAAAGCCGTGTCGGCGGACAAAGCCAAGGGCGTCACCGACAAGGTGGAGATCAGCGCGCTGGGCAAGGCGTTGAAGGGCGTGGCCGGGGATGTGTTCGCCGCGCTGGGGACCAAGGCGCGCGGCATGCTGGAGGGGCTGGTCAAGTCCAACCAGATGACCACGGAAGAGGTGTCGCTGGGGCTGCGGGCGCTGGCGACCAACGGCCTGTACAAGCGCTTCAGCAAGGAACGGCCGCAGGACGCCGACGACGCCGACCTCGCCGCGCAGGGCAAAGTCTTGAGCGCGGCGGCGCAGCGTCGGGAAACGCGGGTCAGCGCGGCGCAGGACAAGATGATCGCCCTCATCGCGCCGTCGCGGGACGGCGGGCCGCAAGATCCGGCGGCGGACGCGGCGCGAACCGAGCAGGTGGACGCCCTGAAGGCGGAAATCGACGACGCGCAGAAAGAGGAATGGGAGAGCGCTGGCGGCGATCCGTCGAAAAAGATGGGCGCTCTGTTCGGCGCGCGCCTGAAACGGGATGAAGAGGCGTTCAAGCGGGCCGATTTTGGCGACACGGCGGACGGCTATCTCGCCCTGGACGACAAGAAGGGCAAAGACGCGCTGGAGCGCTTCACCGATCTGGGTTTCAAGCCCGAACTGTTCAAAAACGGGCTGAACAAATTCGTCGCCAACGTCGACATTCCCGAAGTCGGCAAGGGAACCTACACCGAATCCGCCGAGTATGAACCCGCCGCCCCCGATCCCGAACCGGAGGCGGCGGTCATCACCGACGCCACGTTGATGCTCGATGAGGCGGCCAAGGCGGCGTCGAAGGAATCGGCGTCCAAGGGCATGGCCGGCATGGGCAAGGTGACGAAGGACGCGCGCGACGCGCTGGACGACGGCTATCTCAAGCTGTCGGCCAACGGCAAGGCGGCGGATTTCGGCAAGGGCGACGAGACGATCATCAACACCGTGTTCAGCGGGTTGGACCGGCGGTCGCTGTTCGCCGTCGCCAGCAACGGCGGCGGCCTGTTCTCGGAAACCGAACAGAAGGCCGCGCTATCCCTGATGAGCAAACAGCAGGACGAGGCGGCCAAACGCGCCGACCCGACCGGCAACGACGCGTCCGCCCGGTTGAAGGCGGGCATCGCCTTCCTCGACGGCGTCAGCCCGGAGGAAAAGGCGTCGGCCAACTGGTCGGTGCAGCGGGCGGCGTCGCAACTGGCCTATGAAAACACCGTGCGCGCCGAGAACAAGCCGTCGCTGGTCGCCGACAGCCAAAGCCCGGTCGTCCGCATGATCAAAGAGGCGATGGCGGCCAAGAAAGGCCAGTCGTTCGAGGACATGGCGGGCAAAGGCTTTGTCAAGGATTTGGCCGCCATGCCCCTGTTTCGTCAGGGCGTTCCCAGCGTGAAAGGCTATCTGACCATTCCGGTGGACGTGCGCGTCTGACCGCCGCCCCTCACACCCCCGGTTCGTTGGCGTTGGGGAAGAACAGGGATTGGCCGTCGATCTGGTAATCAGCGATGGCCTTTTGCCCGTCCGCCGAGACCAGCCAATCGACGAAGCTCTGGCCGTCCTTGGCCTTCACATGGGGGAATTTGGCCGGGCTGACCAGCATCACCCCATACTGGTTGAACAGCCGCTTGTCGCCTTCGACCAGAACCGCCAGGCCGCCGCGATTCTTGAAGTTCAGCCAGGTGCCACGGTCGGCCAGCGCATAGCCCTCCAGCGCGGCGGCGGTGTTCAGCGTCGGTCCCATGCCTTGGCCGATGGCCTTGTACCAGCCGCCCTCCGCCTTCGCCGGGTCGAGGTTGGCGGTTTTCCACAGGGACAGCTCGGCCTTGTGGGTGCCGCTGTCGTCGCCGCGCGACACGAAGGGGGCCTTGGCGGCGGCGATCTTGCCCAGCGCGTCGGCGACGTCCGTCGATCCCTTGACGCCCGCCGGATCCTTGGCCGGGCCGACGATGACGAAATCGTTGTACATCACCGGCTTGCGTTCGGCGGCGAAGCCCTCGGCGACGAATTTGTCTTCGGATGGCTTGTGGTGGACGAACAGCACGTCGGCGTCGCCGCGCTTGGCCAGATCGATGGCCTGCCCGGTGCCCTTGGCGACGACGCGCACCGCGATCCCCGTCTTCGCCGTGAAGGTCGGCAGCAGCGCCTTGAACAGCCCGGAATCCTCGGTCGAGGTGGTGGAGGCCACGGTGATGAAACGCTCCTCCGCCCGCGCGGTCGCGCCCAAACCCAGCCCGAACAGGGCGACGGCGGCGGCGCAACCCAGCGCGGCCCGGCTGATGAATGAACGGCGCAACATTCCGTGATCCTCCCCAAACGCGTTGTGATCGACAAGACGTAACGCATCGCCCGGTCCTCGACCAGTCCCCGCCTGTCAAAAGCTAACGCTTCGCCGCCTCGCGCAGCAGGGACGCGGCAAAATTGACCAGCAGCGACAGGGTCATCAGCACCATCCCCAACCCCAGCGCGGTGGGCAGATCGCCCTTGCTGGTTTCCAGCGCGATGGCGGTGGTCATCACGCGGGTGGCGTGTTCGATGTTGCCGCCGACGATCATCACCGCGCCAACCTCCGCCGAAGCCCGACCGAACCCGGCCAGCACGGTGGTCAACAGGCTCCAGCGCGCTTCCGACAGCAGTGTCGTCAACGTGTGGAACGGCCCGGCTCCGGTGACGCGCAGCAAATCGTCATACTCGACCAGCAGATCCTCCACCGTCTGGCGGGCCAGCGAGGCGACGATGGGAACGATCAACACCGTCTGCGCCACGATCATCGCGGTCGGCGTGAACAGCAGCCCCAGAACGCCAAAGGGGCCGGAGCGCGACAGCAGCAAAAACACCACCAGCCCGACCACCACCGGCGGCAGCCCCATCAGGGTGTTCAGCAGCACCGACAGCCCGCGCCGTCCGGGAAAGCGCAGGGCGGCGACGGCGGCCCCCAGCGGCAGGCCGATGAGCGTGGCGGCCAGAACGGCGGTCAGGCTGACCCGCAGCGACAGGCCGACGATGCGCGTCAACCCGTCGTCCAGCGTCACGATCATCTGAAGGGCGGTGGTCAGAGCCTGGGTGAAGTCCTGCATCGGGTCCGGTTGGGGTCAGCCCTGGGGCGCGGGGCGATGGTTGGGCTTGCCGCCGCGACGGCGGTCGCCCATGCTTGGCCGCATGAGCAACACGCCCCTCACCATACAGCCGGATCCGGCGAACCCCAAGCTGACCGAACGCGTGTCCGGCCTGGACCAGGACGGACGCCCGGTCGAAACCTCAGTCACCGTCGAGCGTCCCTTGACGCTCTATCTGAACGGGCAGGAGATCGTCACCATGATGACGATCGGCGATTACCCGGATTGTCTGGCGGTCGGCTATCTGCTGAACCAGAACATGCTGCGGCGCGACGACCGCATCACCGCCATCGACGTGGACGAGGAGACCGACACGGTGGTCGTCCGCACCGAACGCGCCACCGATTACGAAGCCAAGCTGAAGAAAAAGACCCTCACCTCGGGCTGCGCCCAAGGCACCGCCTTTGGCGACGTGATGGAGGTGTTCGAGACGGTGCGGCTGCCGCCCGACGCCCGCCTGCGCACCTCCTGGATCTACGCGCTCTCCAAGGCGATCAACCTGACGCCGAGTCTGTATCTGGAGGCTGGGGCCATCCATGGCTGCGTGCTGTGCCAGGAGGACCGCCCGCTGGTCTATATGGAGGATGTCGGGCGGCACAACGCGGTGGACAAGGTGGCCGGGTGGATGCATCTGAACCATGTTTCGGCTGCGGACAAAATCTTTTACACGACGGGTCGTTTGACCTCCGAAATGGTTATCAAGACGGTGCAGATGGGGATTCCGATCCTGATCTCCCGCTCTGGCTTCACCGCTTGGGGGGTGCAGTTGGCGCGTCAGGCCAACGTGACCCTGGTGGGGCGGGCCAAGGGGCGGCGCTTTCTGGCGCTGGCCGGAACCGACCGTCTGATCTTCGACGCCGACCCCGCCGCAGCGGGCGAGGAAGACCAAAGGCACGGGCGCAAGGGGGGCCGCGCGGATGAGTGAGGTGGTGGGGTTGCTGCTGGCCGGCGGGTTGTCGCGCCGGATGGGCGGCGGCGACAAGAATTTGCAGCGGTTGGCCGGTCGGACGATTCTGGAGCGCGTCATCGACGCCGCCCGCCCGCAGGTCGGCGCGCTGGTGCTGAACGCCAATGGCGACCCGGCGCGCTTCGCCCAATTCGGCCTGCCGGTGGCGGCGGACGTCGTCGGCGGCTATCCGGGGCCGTTGGCTGGGGTGCTGACCGGGCTGGAATGGGCGCGCGACCACGCGCCGGGCGCCCGTTGGGTCGTCACCTTCGCCACCGACGCGCCCTTTCTGCCGGGCGATCTGGTGACGCGCTTGGCGGCGGCGGTGGAGCGCGAGGGGGCGGATCTCGCCTGCGCCCGCTCCGACGGGCAGACCCATCCGGTCTTCGGGCTGTGGCCGGTGGCGCTGGCCGCCGATCTGCGCCGCGCCGTGGAGGAGGAGGGGGTGCGCAAGGTGGATGCCTGGACCGGGCGCTACCGGCTGGCGGTGGCCGATTTCTCCATTGATCCAGTCGATCCCTTCTTCAACGCCAACCGGCCCGAGGACATCGAAGAGGCCGAACGGCTGATGGTGTGGGGGGCCTCGCGGTGAGCGACGATCCGGCCTCGGAACCGTTGAACCGCATTGAAACCCTGCCGCTGGGAATCGTGGTGGAGCGTCGCGCCTCGACCAGCCCATGGGCCGAATGGTTCTGGCGGGTGGCGGCGGTAATCCCCGGCGCCGGGCCGGTCGAGCCGCCGGGCCGCGTGCTGCGCGCGGGCGAGGGCTGGACCCACACCCACGCGGCGACGCTGGAACTGGAGCTGTTCCGCACCGACACCGAAGGCTACCGCCTGAATCTGTCGCAGGATCCGCCCCGCCTGTGGGTGGTGCTGCGCCCCGACGCGGAGGGCGACGGGATGGTCCCCGTCGTCGTCACCGCGTCCGCCCATGAGGGGGAGGGCTATCAGGTCGGCATGGATGTGGTGGAAACCGTGCCGATGCCGCCGGAAATCGCCGCTCTGGTCCGGGATTTCGTCGATCAACATCATGTCGACGTCCCGTTCGAGAAGCGCGAGCGCAAACGCCATTTCGACAAGGACGGCAAACGGGGCGGTGGGCCGCGATGAGCGACGAAGCGTTCCTGTCGCGCTGGTCGCGGTTGAAGCGCGCGTCGGCGACGCCGCCGGATCCCGCGCCGCCAACCACCGAGCCGCCGGTCGCGGCGGCGGCGCCCGAAGGGGCGGCGTTCGTGGAGACGGATGGGGACGCGCCGCCGCCTTCGGTGGACGAGGCCGCCGATCCTCTGGCCGATCTGCCCTCGGTTGAGGATTTGACCGCCGAGTCCGACTTCACCCCCTTCCTGCGCGCCGACGTGCCGGAGGATCTTCACCGGCAGGCGCTGCGCAAGCTGTGGACCTCCGACCCGGTCTACGCCAACGACGATGGGTTGAAGGACTACGCCGACGATTACACCGGCCTGTTCAACCTGAGCGAGCCGGTCAAAACGCTCTACCGCGTCGGGCGCGGCTTCCTGACCGATGACCCAGAATCTCCCTCTCCCCCCGGGGAGAGGGTCGGGGTGAGGGGGAGGCGTTGCCGGATGTTTCTACGGAAGCTGACAGCTTGCCTTCGCCGACCGACGCGTTGCCTTCGCCGGTCGAGACTCCGCTCTCCGACTCTGTCCTCGCCGCCGATCCCCCTTACCCCGCCCCTCTCCGCCCTGGGGATAATCTTGGGGAGAGGGAGGACGCGCCGCCGCCCCAATCCTGAGGCAAAACGTCGCATCCCATCGCGCCCCTTACAACGCAAGGGGCGCTCTGACAGCGCGAGCATAGCGCTTTCAGAAAGAGTGGTTTGGACCACATTTCCGCCCTGTCCTTTGTTGACAAAGCGTCTGGCCGGGCTTTCTTATTAACGACATCTGCCGTGTTAAGCCTCTGTCTGGCAAAGGCTTTTCGCAGATGCATCAAAATGGGCGAGGGTCCGCTTGGACCATTTGGCGAGGCGCTGAACGCCGCGCCGCAAAGCCTGTGCCATGTGGGTTGGGGAGGGTTTCGGCCTGTGGCCATAAGCGCCGATCACGCGGTTGACGACACGGACTCCGTCCCCTTGGCGGAGGAGGAGTTGTTGCGCGCGCGTCTTTACGGCCTGCTCGCCCGCCTGCTGCGCGCCCCGCCCGACGCCGATCTGCTGGCTGGTTTGTCGGCGATCCAGGGCGACGGCGGCCCGTTCGGCGACGCGCTCGATCGCTTGGCCAGCGCGGCGCGCGATGACGGCGCGGCGGCGGTGGCGGCGGAGCACACCATTCTCTTCATCGGCGTCGGCGGCAGCGAACGCCTGCCTTACGCCTCTTACTATTTGACCGGCTTCATGAACGAAAAGCCGCTGGCCGAACTGCGCGACGACATGGCCCGGTTGGGCATCGCGCGGGCCGACGGGGTGAGCGAGCCGGAAGACCATCTGGCCGCGCTGTTCGAGATGATGGCCGGGCTGATCGGCGGCGCCTTTGGTCTGTCTGATGGTGGGCCGGTCGGTTTGGTCGAGCAGCGGCGCTTTTACGACCGTCACATCGGCTCTTGGGCCGGGCGGTTCTTCGCGGATCTCCAGACCTCGCCCTCGGCGCGCTTTTATCGGGCGGTCGGGGCGGTCGGCGAACAGTTTTTGGCGGTCGAGGGCCGGGCCTTCGATCTTGCGGCGTGATGGACGGATGGACGGGAGCGAGACCATGACCGATCGGACGAAGACGGATAAGCCCAACAGCGCCCTGGCGCGGCGTGACCTGTTCCGCGTCGCCGGTCTTGGCGTCGGCGCGCTGGGCGCCGTCGCCGTCGGGGCGGTCGCCGTCACCGGACCCGCCGAAGCCGCGCCTGCCGATTCCACCACCACCACGGGCTACCGCGAGACCGACCATGTTCGGAAGGTCTACGAGCTGAGCCGCTTCTAAGAGGATCGCCCCGATGCTCATCAAGAAAAGCGCGGTCGCCGCCGGTGGCCGTCATCTGTCCCGCAGCCTGTCGCAGACCGTCGGCGCCGTCACCGGGGCCACGGTGGATCGCCGCGCCTTCCTGCGCGGCTCCGGCCTTGCCGCTGGCGGCGCGGCGCTCGCCGCGACGATGCCCTTTGGCATGGTGAAGAAGGCGGACGCCGCCGGTCCGGCGACCGCCGCCGCTGGCGCGCCGATCAAGCAGCTTAAGACCATCTGCACCCATTGTTCGGTCGGCTGCACCGTGGTGGCAGAGGTTCAGAACGGCGTGTGGATCGGCCAGGAACCCGGTTTCGACAGCCCGATCAATCTGGGCGCCCATTGCGCCAAGGGCGCGGCTGTGCGCGAACACGCGCATGGCGAACGCCGCCTGCGCTATCCGATGAAGATGGTCAACGGCGTCTGGACCCGCCTGTCCTGGGATCAGGCGATCCAGGAGGTCGGCGACAAGCTGTTGGAGATCCGGCAGAAATCCGGCCCCGACGCGGTGTTCTGGCTGGGGTCGGCCAAGCACAGCAACGAACAGGCCTATCTGTTCCGCAAATTCGCCGCTCTCTGGGGCACCAACAACGTCGATCATCAGGCGCGCATCTGCCACTCGACGACGGTGGCGGGCGTGGCCAACGTCTGGGGCTACGGCGCCATGACGAACAGCTACAACGACATCCAGAAGTCGAAGGCGCTGTTCTTCATCGGCTCCAACGCCGCCGAGGCGCACCCGGTGTCGATGCTCCACATCCTGAAGGCCAAGGAGCAGAACAACGCGCCGCTGATCGTCGCCGATCCGCGCTTCACCCGCACCGCCGCCAAGGCCGACGAATACATCCGCTTCCGCCCCGGCACCGACGTCGGCCTGATCTGGGGCATCCTCTGGCACATTCTGGAGAATGGCTGGGAGGACAAGGACTACATCGCCAAGCGCGTCTACGGCTTTGACGACATCCGCGCCGAGGTCGCCAAATGGACCCCGGCGGAGGTGGAGCGCGTGACCGGCGTTCCCGGCTCGCAGCTCAAGCGCGTGGCCCGCACGCTGGCGTCGAACCGGCCCGGCACGCTGGTCTGGTGCATGGGCGGCACCCAGCACCACATCGGCAACAACAACACGCGGGCCTATTGCGTCCTGCAATTGGCGCTGGGCAACATCGGCGTGTCGGGTGGCGGCACCAACATTTTCCGTGGCCACGACAACGTCCAGGGCGCGACCGACTTCGGCGTGACGTCGGACAGCTTGCCCGGCTATTACGGTTTGGCCGACGGAGCGTGGAAGCATTGGGCGCGCGTGTGGGAACTGCCCTATGAGAGCGTCCTCGCCCGCTTCGCCTCCAAAGAGTTGATGGAGAAGACCGGCATTCCGGTGTCGCGTTGGTACGACGGCGTGCTGGAAGCCAAGGAGAACATCGACCAGCCGGAATCCTTGAAGGCGATGGTCTTCTGGGGCCACGCGCCGAACAGCCAGGTGCGTTTGCCGGAAATGAAGAAGGCGATGGAGAAGCTGGAGCTTCTCGTCGTCGTCGATCCCTACCCGACGATGACGGCGGTGCTGTCGGATCGGAAGGACAATTTCTATCTGCTGCCCGCCGCCACCCAGTTCGAGACCTACGGGTCGCGGACGGCGTCGAACCGTTCGGTGCAGTGGGGCGAGAAGATCATCGAACCGCTGTTCGAGGCGAAGACCGATCATGAGATCATGTATCTGTTCGCCAAGAAATTCGGGATCGACAAGGATCTGTTCAAGAACATCAAGGTCAACGGGAATGAGCCGCTGATCGAGGACATCACGCGCGAGTGGAATCGCGGCATGTGGTCGGTCGGTTACACCGGCCAGTCGCCGGAGCGCATGAAGCTGCACATGCAGCATCAGGCGACCTTCGACAAGACGACGCTGCGCGCCGTCGGCGGTCCCTGCGATGGCGAATTCTTCGGCCTGCCCTGGCCCTGCTGGGGCACGCCGGAGATGAAGCATCCGGGCAGCGCCAACCTCTACGACACCTCGCTGCCGGTGGCCGAGGGCGGCGGCGCCTTCCGCGCCCGTTTTGGGGTGGAGCGCAACGGCGTGACCCTGCTGGCCGAAGGCTCCTACCCGGAAGGCTCGCCGATCAAGGACGGCTATCCGGAAGTCACCATGGCGATGCTGCAAAAGCTGGGCTTCGACAAGGATCTGACGGCGGAGGAACTGGCGGTCATCCAGAAGATCGGCGGCGAGAAGATCGGCGCGGTGTCCTGGACCACCGACCTGTCGGGCGGCATCCAGCGCGTCGCGGTCAAGAACGGCCTGAACCCGCCGGGCAACGCCAAGGCGCGTTGCGTCGCCTGGAACTTCCCCGATCCGGTGCCGATCCATCGCGAACCGCTCTACACCCCGCGCCGTGATCTGGTCGCCAGCTACCCGACCTACAAGGACACCAAGTCCTGGCGCCTGCCGACTCTCTACAAGTCGATTCAGGACCGCGACGTGTCCAAGGAATACCCGATCATCCTCACCTCGGGCCGTTTGGTCGAGTATGAGGGCGGCGGCGACGAAACCCGGTCCAACCCCTGGCTGGCCGAGTTGCAGCAGGACATGTTCGTGGAGATGAACCCGTTCGACGCCAACAACGCCGGAATCAAGGACGGCCAAATGGTGTGGGTCGAAGGGGCCGAGAAGGGCCGCGTCAAGGTCAAGGCGATGGTGACGGAACGGGTGGGGCGCGGCGTCGCCTTCATGCCCTTCCATTTCGGCGGCTGGTATCAGGGGCAGGATCTGCGGTCGAAATACCCCAAGGGGGCCGACCCGATCGTGCTGGGCGAGGCGGCGAACACCGCCACGACCTATGGCTATGATTCGGTGACGCAGATGCAGGAAACCAAAACCACCCTTTGCCGCATCGCGGCGGTTTGAGCACGGGAGCGCTGAACCATGGCCCGCATGAAATTCCTGTGCGACGCGGAACGCTGCATCGAATGCAACGCCTGCGTCACCGCCTGCAAGAACGAGAATGAGGTTCCCTGGGGCGTCAACCGCCGCCGGGTCGTGACCATCAACGACGGCAAGCCGGGCGAACGGACGATCTCCGTCGCCTGCATGCATTGCTCCGACGCGCCTTGCAAGGCGGTCTGCCCGGTCGATTGTTTCTATCAGACCGACCAGGGCGTGGTGCTGCACAACAAGGATCTGTGCATCGGCTGCGGCTATTGCTTCTACGCCTGCCCGTTTGGCGCGCCGCAATACCCGCAGGCGGGCAATTTCGGCACGCGCGGCAAGATGGACAAATGCACCTTCTGCTCCGGCGGCCCGGAAGAGGACATGTCCGAAGCCGAATTCAAGAAATACGGGCGCAACCGTCTGGCCGAAGGCAAGCTGCCGCTGTGCGCCGAAATGTGCTCGACCAAGGCGCTGTTGGCCGGTGACGCCGACAAGGTGTCGGACATCTACCGCGAGCGTGTCGTCGCCCGTGGTTTCGGTTCCGGCGCCTGGGGTTGGGGCACGGCCTACCAGACCAAGAACGGGCAGGAGCGCGACCAGCTTCGCGAGCGCAAGCAGGGGCAATGACCATGCGCGGTCTTTGCCTGATCGCGGCGGCGTCCGTCGCCCTGCTGGCCGGGTGCCAGGAGGATTCGGCGCCGCGCCCGATCCACATTGAGAAGGGCGTCTACCAGGGCGCCCCCGACACGCCGCGCACCGAAGACGAGCTGCGGGCGCTCCAGCAGCGCGCCGCGACTCAACGATTCTGAGCGGGAGAGACACGATGACGCGGCGCCTGCCCCTTTGCATGATGGCTCTGGCTCTTGTCGGCGGGTTGACCATCGCCGCTCCGGCGCTGGCCGCTCCCAGCGACGCGCCGCCGGTGCCGACCCAGATCGAAGGGGTGAATCGGGGCGACGTCTGGCAGGCCGTGCGGACCGGCCAGACGGTGGGCGTCGTCTCGATCCCCGACAAAAAAGCCGCTGTGCTGATCCAGTCGGAGGGGGAGGCGTGGCGCGCCCTGCGCAACGGGCCGCTCAGCCAATACGGCTCCTGGGTGTTGGGCGGGATTTTCGCGGTTTTGGCGCTGTTTTTCCTGCTGCGCGGGCGGATTCGCATCGACGGGGCCAAGACCGGAAAAACCATCCAGCGCTTCAACGCCTTTGAACGCGCCGCCCATTGGTTGACGGCGGGCAGCTTCGTCGTGCTCGCCGTGTCGGGCCTCAATCTGCTGTATGGGCGTTTCACCCTGTTGCCGCTGTTGGGGCCGCAGCCTTTCGCGACGCTGACGCATTACGGCAAGCTCGCCCACAATTTCCTCGGCTTCGCCTTCATCCTTGGGCTGCTGTTGATCTTCCTGCTGTGGGTGCGCCACAACATTCCCGAACGTCATGATCTGGTGTGGTTCCTGAAGGCGGGCGGCCTGTTTTCCAAGGGCGTTCACCCTCCGGCCCGCAAGTTCAACGGTGGCCAGAAGGTGATTTTCTGGTCCACCGTGGTTGGCGGCGGGATGCTGGCCTTCACCGGCGTGCAACTGATCTTCCCCTTCAGCTTCGCCACCCTGGCCGAATTGCAACTGTTCCAGTTGGGCCACGCGGCCATCGCCATCGTCATGATCGCGATCATCGTCGCCCACATCTACATCGGCTCGGTCGGCATGGAGGGCGCCTTCGCCGCCATGGGCGACGGGCAAGTCGAACTGCAATGGGCGCGCGAGCATCATTCCCTGTGGGTCGAGGAAGTGACTGGCGAGAAGCCCGGCCATCACCACAGCCACGGGACTCCGGCGGAGTAGAGCTTGATTTGCGCGGGGACTTCGCAGCGCTTCTCCCTCTCCCGCGAAGCGGGGGAGGGCCGGGGAGGGGGAAAAAGCGAACCGTTCCGACGCTCTTGACGCCGCTCCGCCGATCTGGCTCGCTGCGCTCCGATCCTGACGGAGCCAACCCCCGATGACACAGCTTGCCAATCTGACCGAACGCCGGGCGATCATCGACGCCTGCCTCGCCATGAACCGGCTGGGCGTCAATCAAGGCGCGTCGGGCAATCTGTCGATGCGGATCGCCGACGGCTTTCTCGTCACCCCGACGAGCCTGCCTTATGACGAGATGACGCCGGAGGACATCGTCGCAATGGGCTTCGACGGCACGTACGTCGGCGCGCGCCGCCCCTCGTCGGAATGGCGGTTTCACCGCGACATTCTGCGCGCGCGCGCCGACGTGGACGTCGTGCTGCACGCGCACCCGACCTTCGCCACGGCGCTGGCCGTGCATGGTCACGGCATCCCCAGCTTTCATTACATGGTGGCGCTGGCTGGCGGCGATTCGATCCGCTGCGCGCCCTACGCCACCTTCGGGACGCAAGAACTGTCCGACCACGCGCTTGCCGCGCTGGACGGGCGGTTGGCCTGCCTGCTGGCGAACCACGGCATGATCGTTCTGGGCAAAAGCGTCAAAGCGGCGTTGGCCTTGGCGGTGGAGGTCGAAACGCTGGCCCGCCAGTATCTTTACGCCCAACAGCTTGGCGAGCCGGTGATCCTGCCGCCCGCCGAAATCGCGCGGGTGGCCGAAAAGATGCGCCGGATGAAGTACGGTCAACCCATCGACGACAACGACGCCCCAGAGGACACGGCTCGCCCGCGCGCGTGACCGCTGTTACGGCGTCAGTTGCGCCATCGGCTTGTGCGAGGCGACGCGCAGCAGCGGGCGCGCGCCGCCAATGGCGTCGAGTTGCAGGGAACGCTCTTCCGCCGGGGGCTGGTAAATGGCGGGCAGGGTCAGGGTGATGCGGGCGCCTTGGCCCGGTTCGCTCGTCACCTCGATGTCGCCGCCCAGCATGGCGGTGTAATGGCCGACCAGAGTCAGCCCCAGACCGGCGCCGCGCCGCTTGCCGCTGGTCGGCACCGCGCCGCCCTGGACGAAGGGCTGGAACAGCCGTCCGGTTTGCGCGCTGGGGAAGCCGCGCCCGGTGTCGGTCACGGTGAAACGGAACCAGGACACGCCGTCGCGCTCGGTCTTTTCGGCCCCTAGGACAATCGAGCCGCTCTGGGTGAATTTGCAGGCGTTATCCAGCAGGTTGAGCAGGGCCTGCCGCACCTTGGTGAAATCGGAATGCATCGCGCCCAGCCCGGCGGCGGCGGCGATGTCCAGGCTGTTGTCGTGCAGATCGGCGTTGGGCAGGCTGCGTTCGCGGACCTCGACCAACAGGCGGTTGACGTCGAAATCCTGAAGGCAGACGTCCATCGCCCCAGCCTCGATTTTGGCGTAATCGAGCAGCGAATCGACCAGCCCGACGAGCTGTTCGCTGGTCCATTGGATGTGTTCGACGTCGGTCGCCAACTCGGTCACGCCCAGCCGGTGCAACTCGCTCATCAGGGTTTGGCTGGATTGGATGATGTCGGTCAGCGGGCTGTGCAGTTGCTGGCCCATGTTGACCAGAAAATTGGTCTTGGCCTCGTTGGCGTTTTCGGCGCGGGCCTTGTCGCGCAGCAACGCGCTCGTCTGAATGTCGCTTTCCTGCCGCTCGCGTTCGGTGGCCTCGGCGGTGGCGCGCAGGCGGTGAACGGCGCGCGCCATGGCGGCGATTTCGTCGTCGCCCCGGATGGCGGGCAATGGGAAATTCGTCTGTCCAGCGGCCAGCGCCGTCACCGCGTCGGCCATGCTGTGAACGGGCCGCCCAACGCTGCGCTGGACCAGCCACACCGCCAGCAGACCGAGCAGCAGAATCACGCCGCCGACGGACAGGGCGATCGTGGTGTAGCCGCTCATGCTGCTCGTGAGGGCGCTGCGCAACCCATCGGCCCCGCCGTCGGCGCGGCGGCGCACCTCGCCGATGTTGGCGGCGATTCCGGCGGCGTTGGGGGCCATCGCGTCGGCGCGCAGCCCGTCCTCCTCCACCACCGTCGCTTCGACGCGGGTTATGTTGTCGTCGGCCTTGGCCAGAAGATCGCCGACCTCGCCGATGATCTGGCGGGTGCCGGACACCCACAGATAACGGTTCATCTCCGCCAGCTTGTTGCGGGCGTTGGCCAACTCCGTCCGCATCGCCTCGGCGTCCAGCGGATCGCGGCGCTCGACGTAGCGGGACAGATGCTCTTGCATCAGCAGGACGGCGACGGTGGCGTCGCCGGCCAGCGCGCTCGAATCGACGCCGCCGGCGTTCTTCAACTGCCCAAGCTTTTCGCGGGTCTGGCTGACCAGCGG
This sequence comes from Azospirillum cavernae, assembly GCF_003590795.1. Classification (GTDB taxonomy): domain Bacteria; phylum Pseudomonadota; class Alphaproteobacteria; order Azospirillales; family Azospirillaceae; genus Azospirillum; species Azospirillum cavernae. The sequence goes on along the minus strand of NZ_QYUL01000001.1, from coordinate 1,690,265 downwards.
TTCCAACGCGGTGATGATGCGGGTGTTGCGGTCGTTGCGCAGGGCGATGATGCGCTGCACCGCCGTCCAGTAATCGCTGAGCGAGGCGTTGGCCTTGGCCAGCGCCGTCTGGTCGGCGGGGTCGGTGGCGGCCTTGGTCAGCGTTGCGAGTCGCTCGCTGATGCTGTCATGGCGCAACGTGGCGTCGAGCAGGCTTTGGTCGTCGCCATAGGTCAGATGATCGCGGACCGACACCTCAAGATCGCGCAAGGCGATGTCGGCGTCGGCCGCTGTTTGCGAGATGTCGGCGCTGTTGGAAAAGGCGCCGACGTCGCGGCTCACCGCGTAGAACCAGCCAAGGCCAACGATGGTCAGCGCCAGCACCAAAGCCAACGCCACGCCAAAGCCGACCGAGATCCGGGAGGCCACGGTCATCGCGCGGAATCGGGGCAGGCCGCCGCTCCGGGACAGAATGCCGCTCCGCTTCACGCCAACTCCCGCACGCGATGTCCAATCCAAAAAGGCGCGGGGCGAAGGGCCGCCGCGCGGGCGGGATTGTAGCTTGGCGCGCTCGTCTCGCAAACAGGCAAGTGGAGGTTACGCGTCGTCCGTCGGGTTTGAAAAGGCGTAGGCCTGCATGCCGAGGCTGCCATGCTCGAACCCGGCGTGCAGTCGTTCGGCCCGCGCGCCTTCGCCCGCCGCGCCGAAGGCGACCGGCAGGGGCAGGAAATGCTCGTCGCTGGGGTGGGCGCGGCGGGCGTCGGGGCTGCCGGTCTGCCAGTTGGCCAGCGCCTCGGAGTCGCCAGCGGTGAGCGTGGCGTCGAGCCAGTTGGCGAAGTCGCCAGCCCAACGGGCCACCGCGCCGCCGCCGAACTGGAACTCCCGCAGATTGTGAACCGCGCCGCCGCTGCCCAGAATCAACACGCCTTCGCGGCGCAGCGCGGCCAGTTGCCGACCCATCGCGATGTGGTCGGCGGCGCTGCGCCCCGGTTGAACCGCGACCTGCGCCACCGGAATATCGGCCTCGGGGTACATCAGCATCATTGGCACCCAAGCGCCGTGATCCAGCCCTTGTGTGGGGTCCACCACGGCGTCGGTCAGTCCGGCGACCCGCTCGGCCAGCGCGGGCGCGCCGGGAGCCGGGTAGCGCCGTTGATAGAGCGCGTCGGGAAAGCCATAGAAATCATGGACGGTTTCCGGCGCGACGGCGCCGCTGACCGCTGGTCGCCGGGTGGTCCAATGGGCCGAGACGGCGAGAACCGCGCTGGGGCGTCCGAGTCGGGTTCCCAGCCCGGCGAGAAAATCCCGACCAGGGCTGTTTTCCAGAATCAGGGTGGGGGCGCCGTGGGAAACGAAGACGGAGGGAAAGACGGTCATGTTGGGTCGGACTCCAGCCGGGCCGTGGGGCGGGGCAAGCGATAGATGGGGGGCTGGCGACCATTGGACCAAAGAAAAACCCCAGCGGCTAGGCTGGGGTTTTCCGAAACTCTGTTCTCAGTTCCGCAACAAACAGGGCGGCGGACCCGAAGAGAGTTATGTATCTGCGATCAATGCAGGTGCTTGGGCAGTTCGCCGATCGACTGCTCGATCAACAGATCCGCCTGGGCGGCCTGGAGACCGCCAGCCAGAAGACGACGGCTGGCGTCGATGGCGACATCGACGGTCAGGTTGCGCACTTCCAACACCGCAGCGGCTTCCGCCTGGGCGATGCGGGTCAAGGCCTGCGCCTCGCGACGCTTCAACGCCGCCTCGAGATCGGCGCCGGCCTGCGCGCGCAGACGGGCCGCTTCTTCGCGGGCGTGGGACAGGATGGCGTCCGCTTCCTTCAGCGCGTCGGCCTGACGGCGCTGATAGCCGCTGAGCAGGGCGAGAGCGTCCTTGTGCAGACGCTCGGCCTCGTCCAGTTCGGCGCGGATCTTGGCGGCGCGGGCGTCGAGCAGGGCGGTGATCGCCGCCGAAGCCTTCTTCCACACCAGGGCCATGAAAATGACGAAGGAGACGGCGACCCAGAATTCAGGCTTTTGGATCATCACCGGCGCTCCTCAATCACAGCGGCCACAGCGGCTTCGGCCTGCGCCGAGTCGACGTCGATTCCAGCCAGACGGCTGGCGATGTCGCGGGCGATGTCGGCCGATGCGATGCGGACGTTGGCGATGGCCTGTTCCTTGGCCGATGCGATGGACGCTTCGGCGGCGGTCAGACGGGCGGAAAGGTCGGCGTTGAGCGCGGCCTGACGGGCCTGATTGTTCGCCTCGATCTCCGCGCTGGCCTGACCGATGAGGGTCAACGCCTCGGCGCGGGCGCCGGCGAGGGACTTCTCGACCTGGGCCAGAACGGCTTCGGCCTCTTCCTTCAACTGGGCGGCCTTGGCGAGGTCGCGCGAAATGCGCTCTTGCCGCGCCTCCAGAACCTCGGCCACGCGCGGGAGCGCTTTTTTGGACATGAGGTAATAGAGAACGCCGAAGGTCAGCGCCAACCAGAAGATCTGGGTCGGGAAATTGGCGGGATTGAGCTGCGGCAGGCCGCCGGAAGCGTGCTCGCCGCCGTGCGCCGCGTCCGGAGCGTGCTCCGCCGCAGCCGCCAGGACAGTGCCAGCCATCGTGGTGAGGGTGACGAGCGAAACGCCCGCCACACCCGACCAGCGGGCCAGCCGGCCTTTGGCCAACAGGTTCGGCATGATCGGTCCCCCTAGGCAAAGGAGCGGCGCCGCAACGTCCCGAAGGAAGCTCGGCGCCGCGTCAGAGCGTTGTTTTGTAAAGAGCCGCTCTGGCCTTAGGCGAACAGGATCAAGAAGGCGATCAGCAGGGCGAACAGCGCGACGGCTTCCGTCAAAGCGAAGCCCAGAATGCCGATCGGGAAAACCTTCGGCTGGACGGCCGGGTTGCGGGCGATCGAGCTGATGAGCGTCGAGAAGATGTTGCCGATACCCAGGCCGACGCCGGCGAGGGCGATAACGGCCAGACCGGCACCGATGAACTTGGCGGCTTCAGCTTCCATGGTACTCATTCCTCTAGGTAAGTGTGAACTCAATGGAACAGGGAGAAGACAGGCTGGCTTGCGGTTTGGTTAGTGCAGTTCCAGCGCGTCGCGGATGTACAGGCAGGTCAGGATCGAGAAGACGTAGGCTTGCAGGAACGCCACCAGGAACTCGAAGCCGGTCAACGCGACGTTGATGGCCAGCGGGACGAGGCCGGTGACGAAGCCCAGCGCGCCAAGGCCGCTGATCATCAGAACCGTAAAGCCGGCAAACACCTTCAGCATCGTGTGACCGGCCATCATGTTGGCGAACAGTCGGATCGAGAGGCTGACGGGGCGCATCACGTAGGAGATCACCTCGATCGGGATGAGGATCGGAGCGAGCGCCACCGGAGCGCCGTGCGGCATGAAGAAGGAGAAGAAATGCAGGCCGTGCTTGAGGAGGGCCAGGATCGTGACGAACACGAACACCGTCGCCGCCAGCGCGAAGGTCACGATGATGTGGCTGGTGAAGGTGAAGGTGTAGGGGATCATGCCGATCATGTTGCCGATCAACACGAACATGAAGATCGAGAACACGAAGGGGAAGTAGGGCTTGGCGTCGTGCCCGGCGTTGTCGCGGACCAGACCGGCGACAAATTCGTAGGACACTTCGGCCAGCGACTGCAAACGGCCGGGAACCATCGACTTGTTCGCCATGCCGACGACCAGCAGCGCGTAGATCAGCGCCACGGCCACGACCATGAACAAGGCGGAGTTCGTGAACGACACGTCGTAACCGCCGAGCACGATCTGGAACAACGGGTTGATTTGGAACTGGTGAAGCGGATCCAAGGTCGTCCTCGCTCAGTGTGCGTCGCCGTCTTGGCGCTCGTTGTCGTCCCCAGTGGGCCGGCCATAGCCGGCGGCGATGCCGAGACCAGTGACGGCCCGGTAGACATTCAGCACTCCCGCCGCCGCCCCGAAGAAGAACATGACGATCAGTCCCCAGGGCGCGGTGCCGAGCCAACGGTCGAACAAAAGTCCGCCGCCGACGCCGACGATCATGGCCGCCACCAACTCCGTCCCTATGCGCCACGCGGTGGCCATCGCTCCCTGGGGAGGGCGGTGGTATTTGCTACCAGGTCCGCCCGACCAGCCACGCTGTCCTTCTCGCGCTTTGCGCAAACGGGCGTCGAGGTCTTCCAACGGGTTCGGAGGGGTGTTGTTGGTCACAGCGCCCCGCCATTCCCGTTGGCCCGCAGCCATACGAAAGCGGCGAGACCATACGGTCGGGGCGCAACCCTGTCAAGTCGCAAAACCCTCTGCATAACCTGTTGAAACATAACAATAAAATCGAAATGGGCGTGGTTTATGCCGCGCTGCGGCGTGTTGTCTCGCTTCGCGGCGTGAAAAAACCAAGTGGTATGACCGGAAAACCGGGCTTTTTCGCCATTCCAGGGCCTGTTGACGGGGGGATTCATCGGTCAACCCGCGATTCGCGTGCCAAGGTCTTGGGCGATGCGGTCGGCGGTGGTCCCCGCCGGGTAGACTCCGACGAATCCGCCATCCGGCCCCATCAGATAGATGAAGCTGGAGTGATCCATCAGGTAATCCTCCGGCTTTCCATCCTTTTGCGGGGCCTTGGCGTAATAGACGCGGTAGGCCCGCGCGGTGTCGCGCACCTGCTCCGCCGTGCCGGTCAGGCCGACCAGGTTGGGGTGGAACAGGGCGACGTAATCCTTCAGGTGCGCCACAGTGTCGCGCTCGGGATCCACCGAAATGAACAGGGGTTGGACCTTGTCCGACTGCCGACCCAGCAGATCAAGCGCCTTGGCCATCACGCCCAACTCAGTGGGGCAGACGTCCGGGCAATAGGTGTAGCCGAAATAGATCAGCAGGTATTTCCCGCGATAATCGGCGTCGGTGACGGCTTTGCCGGTCTGGTCCGTCATGGTGAAGGGGCCGCCGATGGGCACGGCGCTTTTGGTCGCGCTTTGCACCATTGAGGAGACGTTGTTGACCTGCCACCAGGCGATGCCGGCGGACACGGCGAGGGCCAGAGCGGAGGCGGCGGCGATACGGAGGAGGCGGGCCTTCATCATGCGCCAGGAATGGGCCTGTCCGCCGTGAAGGTCAAGAGGGTGAAAGCGGGCGTCGGGTTGCAAAAGATCGGCGCGTTCCAGAATCGGGTTGAAGCTGGACTTGTCGGGCGCAGGCGCGCTGTCTTAAGTTTGGCGCGCCGCCGTGATCGGTCCTTCCTGTCTTGAGGTCTCATGCGTTCGCTGTCGTCACTTCGCACGTTGGCTCTTCTGGCGCTCTGCGCCACCGGGGGGAGCCTGTCGGCGCGCGCGTCCGACGCGATCGGGGTGCGGATGATGAGCGTCTCAGCGCCCGAGCGCGGGGCGACGCTCGCTCTGACCGTGTGGTATCCGGCCGGAAGCGGGGGCAAGCCCGAGCGCGTCGGGGCGAACAGCGTGTTCGCAGGGGTCTCCGCCTTGCGGGACGCGGCGATGGCCGATGGCGTGTTTCCGGTGGTGGTGGTCGCGCATGGCGGCTTGCGCGCCGCGCCGCATCAAAGCGGCTGGATCAGCGCCCGTCTGGCCGAACGCGGCTACATCGTCGCGGCGGTTCAGCCGCCGGTTCTGGAAGCAAGCGAGGCGGCGCGGGCCGTCGCCGAGGTTGGCCTTCGCCCAGCCGATCTGTCGGCGGCCTTGTCGGCGGTGGAGGGCGATCCGTCGGTGCGGCCGCACGCCGATATGGAAAAAGTGGCGGCTGTGGGGTTCTTCCTCGGCGGCGCCTCGTCCTTGGCTTTGGTGGGCGCGCGGCTCGACCCCGAACGCTACCGGCGCCTGTGCGACGGCCCCAACGGGGGGCCGGATTGCGCGTGGTTCGCCAAGGCGGGCGTCGATCTGCATCAGGTTGACGTCGCGCCGTTGACCCGGCCTCACCGTGATCCTCGCCTTCGCACCGCCGTGGTCATCGACCCGGAACTGAGCGGAAGCTTTTCCTGGGATGGTCTGGCCGAGATCGCGGCGCCGACGACCATCATCAATCTGGGCGCGCGGGGCGAGACTCCCCCCTGGCTGGAGGCGGCGGAGTTGGGGGCGGCGGCGCCGACCGCGCGCTACATCCGGTTGCCGGGCGCCAACGCCTTCAGCCTGTTCGGCGTCTGCACGCCACGCGGAGCCGCCATCCTGCGGGCCGAGGGCGAGGATGAGGCGCTGTGCAAGGAGGGCGCCGTCTCGCGGGAAGACCAGCACGCGCAACTCGCCGCGATGATCGCGGCGGCGTTGCTGCGCGGGTTCTCGACGCTTCCCTGACTTGGGGCTTCCCTGACTGGGCGACGGGCGGTTAGGCCGCCGCGCGGGACTGTCGGGCCAGATGCGCGCCGATGCGCTTGTCGGAGCGTTGGATGTGCTCGAACAGCCATTCCCGAACCAGAGCCAGCAGATCGTCGCCGACCGAAGCCTCCCCAGCTTCCAACCGCTGCTTCAGGGCGGCGGCGCGTTGGCGCAGCGCGTCGTGCTGGGCCTTGTGGGCGATCTGGTCGGGGTAGCCGCTGCGCTCCATGACCCGCTCTTCCTGCTCGAAATGGAGCACAGTGTAGGCCAGCAGACGCTCGATGGCGGCGGTCAGGACGGCGCGGTCGGCCCGTTCGGCGATGCGGGACGCGGCCTCGTTCAGCAGAGCGATCAGAATCATGTGATCGGTGTCGATGCCCTCGTCGCCGACGGTCAGCTCGTCGCTCCAGGCCATGAACACCGCCGCGCCGTCGGCGGATTTTCCGTCATGCAGCGTCACCAGCGGGGCGGCGTTGATCGCCTCGACGTTGACCAGAAAGGCGTCGACCATGCCGCGCAGGGCGTCGGCCTGTTGCGACAAACCGCCCGCCGCGTTCAACAACTCCTCCGCCGACCGTTCGGTGTCCAGCGCGGCGGCGGACACCGCTTCGATGCTGTCCGACACTTGACGGGCGCCATGGGCGGCGTCCGACGCGCTGCGGGCGATCTCGTCGGTGGCCGCGCCCTGCTGCTGGACGGCGGAGGCGATGGAGGCGCCGATCTCGTCGTTGCGGGCGACGATGCCGCCGATGTCGCGGATGGCGTCCACGGCGGTGCGCGTCGCGTCCTGAACCTGGGCGATGTGGAGGCCGATTTCCTCGGTGGCCTTGGCCGTCTGCCCGGCGAGATTCTTGACCTCTCCGGCGACGACGGCGAAGCCCTTGCCCATCTCCCCGGCGCGGGCCGCTTCAATGGTGGCGTTGAGCGCCAACAGGTTGGTCTGGCTGGCGATTCCGGCGATCAAGTCGGCGACCTCGCCGATTTTCTGGGCCGCGCTGCCCAACCCGTCAATCTGCGCGCCCGCGCGTTGCGACGCGGCGACGGCTTGGCTGGAGATGGTCGAGGAGGTGACGACCTGCTCGCCAATCACGGCGATGGCGCCGGTCAACTCCTCCGCCGCCGCCGCGACGGTCTGCACGCTGTTGGACGCCTGTTGCGAGGCGGTGGCGACGGACGTCGCCTCCTGCCGGTTGCGGTCGGCGGTTGACGACAGGCTGCGGGCGGTGGCTTCCAGCGTGCCGACGGCGGCGCCAACGGAGCGGATGGTGTCGGCCACGGTGGCGTCGAATCGGTCCGTCAACCGCTTGAGCGCGCGGGCGCGCTGTTCGGTGACGCGCAGGTCGATCTGTTGCCGTTCCCAATGGCGGGCAAGGTCGATCTGCTGGACGCGGAACACCTCGACCGTGCGGGCCATGGCGCCGATTTCGTCGCGGCGTTCGGTGTCGGGGACCGTCACCGCGCTGTCGCCATCGGCCAGCGCCTGCATCACGCGGCCCATCGCGTCCAGCGGGCGGATGATGGCGCGGCTGACCAGAAGGGCGACGAGGGTCGCCGCCAGAGCGATCAGCAGACCAATGGCGCCCAAGCGCAGGGCGGCGTCGTGGAACGCGGCGTCGACATCGTCGATGTAGATGCCCGATCCGACCAGCCAGCCCCATGGGGTGAAGCCCATCACGTAGGACAGCTTGGGCGCCGGCTTGGCGAAACCCGGTTTGGGCCATTGGTAATCGACGAATCCGGCCCCACTGGCCTTGACCACGCGGACGAACTCGACGAACAGCTTTTTCCCGGTCGGGTCAGCGTCTTGCGACAGATCCTTGCCGTCGAGTTCCGGCTTGATCGGGTGCATCATCATCCGGGGCGACAGGTCGGTTAGGAAGAAATATTCAGACCCGTCGTGACGCAGCGCCCGCAAAGCCGCTTTGGCCGCCGCCTGGGCAGCGTCTCGACTAAGGCTTCCGGCGCGCTCTTGCGCTTCGTAATGGGCGATCAGGGTGTGAGCGACCTCCACCACGTTGCGGGTCTTGTCCTGACGGTCGGCCATCATTTCGCTTCGCAGCCCGAGCAGGCTGACGATGGCGACCAGGAGAAGCCCGACGCCGGCGGCCGCCAGAATCACCCCGATTTTGCCCTTGATGCTGATGCGCTCAAACACGGCCAACGGTCCTCCGGTCACAAATCTGTCATTTGCATAAAATTTTTGTGACTTTTGCCGTCACCCCTATGCTCGTCAAGACGTATCGTTTGCTGGACTGATTTTTTCCGGAGTCACGCATCAAAAACACACGGCGACGTGCGTTTGTTGGCGCGCGGCGATGGCTTCATTCCAAACCCGCGCGCCGATTCAATTTTTTGTTACAAAACGGTCAGCATGCTGGCGACCAAGGGGTGACGGACGATGTCCTTTTCCGTCAGGCGAGCGACCGCGATTCCCTCCACCGCTTCCAGCCGCCGGGCGATGTCGGCCAGACCGGACAAATTGTCGAGCAGGTCGGTCTGGTCGGGGTCGCCGGTCAAAACCATGGTGGAATGCCAGCCCAACCGGGTCAGCAGCATCTTGATTTGGGAATAGGTGCAGTTCTGGGCCTCGTCGATCACGACGAAGGCGTTGTTCAGCGTCCGTCCGCGCATGTAGCCAATCGGGGCGACCTCGATGGTTCCCTCGGCCATCAGGGCGCGCAGGCGCTTGGCTCCCATCCGGTCGGACAGCGCGTCGGTCAGCGGGCGCAGGAAGGGCGCCATCTTTTCGTGCATGTCGCCGGGCAGATAGCCGATGCTCTCGCCCGCTTCCAGCGCCGGGCGGGAGAGGACGATGCGGTCGACGCTGCCCTCCTCCAACGCCTCGACCGCCGCCGAGATCGCCAAATAGGTCTTGCCGGTCCCCGCCGGACCCAGGGCGACCACCAGATTGTGGGTGGCGATGGCGTCCATCAGCGCCTTCTGATTCGCGTTCTGCGGCTTGACCGTGCGCAGATAGCTTTGGTCGCGCCGCTCCTCTCCGGCCAGCGGATCCCAGCCGGACCGGCTGGGGAACAGGGGGAGGACGGTCGATTCATCCCGTGTGGACGCCGGTGTGCTGGCGATCGCTTTGCTCGAACGTTTGGCCATGACGCGTCTCCTCGACAGTGGGGGTGGCGCTGATTCCGGGCACAAAAAAACCTCCCGACGGTGGGAGGTTCGTTGATCGACGATGCTGGATGGCGGGCGCTGCGGGACGAAGGAGTTTTGAGGGACGGGGGAACTCTGCCGTCGCGCGGTGACGGCGAAGGGCCGCCGTTGCGCTGGCCCCTGCGGGCGGAAGAGACTTGCGGTCTCGTTTGAGCGGACACAGGCGCAAATGACCCTCGTCGTCGTGGCGACCCACTGAGGCGCAGGATGAGCGCGGAGCGGGCGGCGCGCCAGATGGAATTGCGCATGACTCGAAATATTCACACCATATGTGGTGTGGCGGACACGCCACAGGCTGGGCGGTTGGGCGCGGCGGCGGCGGGCGAAAGGCTTTGCCGCAAGCGGCGGCATTGGCTACTATTCGGCGCAATGGGGATTTTCGGCGTTGATTCTGGGCGATGCCGTCCTTGCGGTGGGATTCGCTTGAACCAAGGCCGGGCGGACGGCTAGAAGTCGGGACGCCGACGCGTCGTCGCCGTCACCAACGATGTGCAAAAGATTGAAGACCGAAGATCACCCGTTCGGGTGGCGGGTCGGGTGGGGTGGCATGAGCGGGTCGGGTCGGCAGGAACAGACGGGAAGGCAGCGGTGAGCAGCGCCAATCAGGTTGCCGAACGGGACGCGCCGTTCCAGTTGCGGGGCAATTCCTTCACCATGATGGTGTTGAAGGTCAACGCTCCGAATTCCCAAGATTTTTTCCCGCAGTTGAACGTGAAGGTTCGGCAGGCGCCGAATTTCTTCCGCAACGCCCCCGTCGTGCTGGATTTCGATGAGCTGCCGGACACGGTGGTCTTCGATCTCGCCGCCTTTGTGGCGCAGGTGCGGGCGCATCATCTGCTGCCGGTCGGCTTCCAAGGTGGCCCTCGTCCGGTGCAGGAGGCCGCGCTCGCCGCCGGTCTGACGCCGATGCCGACCGGGCGCGCCGCCAAGCTGGAGGTCGCCAAGGGACCGGACCCGCGCGCCGCCAACCCGGCGGCGACGGTCACGATCGAGGTGGTGCACCGTCCGGCCGTCGTGGTGACGGAGCCGGTGCGCTCCGGCATGCAGGTTTACGCCGAAAAGACCGACCTCATCATCACGGCGTCGGTGTCGCCGGGGGCGGAGCTGCTGGCCGACGGCAACATTCACGTGTATGGCGCGCTGCGCGGTCGGGCGCTGGCCGGGGTGTCGGGCGACATCAACGCCCGCGTGTTCTGCCACAGCCTGGAGGCCGAGGTCGTCTCTGTCGCAGGGATTTACCGCGTCAGCGAAGACATCGGCAGTGACTTTTTCAAGAAGCCGGTGCAGGTTTTCCTGCGTGAAGGGGTTTTGCGCATGGACCTGCTGAAGACGGTCTGAGCGACAGGGTTTTGGTGTTGGCAACTTTGGGATTATGGGAGAGGCTCCGTTGAGCAAGATCATCGTCATGACCTCCGGCAAGGGCGGTGTCGGCAAGACGACCTCGTCCGCCGCGTTCGCAACCGGGTTGGCCTTGCGCGGTTTCAAGACGGTCGTCATCGATTTCGACGTTGGTCTGCGCAACCTCGATCTCGTCATGGGCTGCGAACGCCGGGTCGTCTTCGACTTCATCAACGTCATCAACGGCGAAGCCAAGCTGAGCCAGGCGCTGATCAAGGACAAGCGGATCGACAATCTGTACATCCTGCCGACCTCGCAGACCCGCGACAAGGACGCGCTGACCCCCGCCGGCGTGGAGCGCGTCCTGAACGATCTGTCGAAGGAGTTCGACTACATCCTGTGCGACAGCCCGGCGGGCATCGAGCGCGGGGCGTTGATGTCGCTCTATTTCGCCGATCACGCCATCATCGTCACCAACCCGGAAGTGTCGTCGGTGCGCGACAGCGACCGCATCCTCGGCGTGCTGGCCTCGCGCTCGCGCCGGGCGGAGCAGGGGTTGGAGCCGGTGACGCAGCAGCTTTTGCTGACCCGCTACGACCCGGAACGGGTGGAGCGCGGCGAGATGCTGAAGGTCGACGACGTGCTGGAGATCCTCGCCATTCCGCTGCTCGGCGTGATCCCGGAAAGCCAGGCGGTGCTGCGCGCGTCGAACGTCGGCATGCCGGTGATTTTGGACGAGGCGTCGAACGCCGGTCAGGCTTACACCGACGCGGTTGGCCGTTTCCTGGGCGACGAGATCGAACATCGCTTCGTCAGCCCCCAGAAGAAGGGCCTGTTCAGCCGTCTCCTGCGGAGGAGCGCATGAGCATCTTCAGCTTTTTCCGCTCGGCCCCCCGGCCGTCGGCGGTGCAGGCCAAGGAGCGCTTGCAGATCGTCATGGCGCATGAGCGCGCCGGGCGGACCGGGCCGGATTACCTGCCGATGCTCCAGCAAGAGCTGTTGGCGGTGATCGCCAAATACATCGACATCGACCAGAACAAGGTCGAGGTGAAGCTGGACCGTGGCGGCGATTGCTCCACCCTGGAACTCAACATCGAGCTTCCGGCGCGCGAGCAACTGAAGTCGGCGATGGCCGCCGTCAAGAAGCCCGATCTGAAGCCGTCGGCCAGCGCGGACCAGGATGACGAGGATGACAAGCTGGCCGCCAACGGCCCGCTGACCAATGGCGGCGTCAAGAAGCGCCACTGACCAGAAGCGCCGCTGAGCCGAACTCGGTTGGGTGTTTGCAACCCTGCGTTCCGCCGCGCGCCGCGTGGACCGGACGCAGGGTTTTTTCATGCCTGGAAACGGGCGCGGGACGCGGCGTCGCCGGACCACGCCCTCCGTCTGGGTTTACGGGGGACGCCGGACGCGGTATTTACGAACGACGCGCTGTGAAAGACCAATCGGGACAAGGCTCTGCATCGCGGCGCGCGGTCAACGGGATGACGCCATCTTGGATGGCGTCATCGGACAATGAGGGTTCCGATGTTCATCGACTGCTCGTCGCTGCTGCCCGTCAACCCGCCGCGTCTGTCGAACGGCGTCGCGGTGGTCGATCTTGACGGGGATGGCGTGTTCGAGCTGGTGGTGGCCGGATACCGCACCCACAATCTGGTTTTGAAATGGGACGGCGCCCGTCTGGTGGACGTCGCCGGGCCGCTGCTGGCCGACCCGACCGGCTGCGCCATCGGGCTGGCCGCCGCCGACATCGACGGCGATGGCCGGGAAGAGCTGTATGTCGTCAATTCCGATCAGGCCAGCGGGCCAAAGGACGTGGCGGATCGGCTGTTCGCCTGCTTTGGCAAACATTGGCTCGACCTGTTGGGGCAACCGGAAAACGCGGCGGCGGGCAATCGGACGGCGGCGCGCGCGGTGGCGGCGCTCGACCGCTTCGGCCATGGTCGTTACGGCTTTGTGGTGGCGACCGACGGCGGGCCGCTGCGTCTGCTGGAGCTGAGCCGCCGGGGCCGTCTGGAGGATGGGGCGGAAGAGGCTGGGTTGGACGTCATCGTCGCCGCGCGCGGGGTGGCGGGGCTGCCCATCGTCTCCGACCGCATGGATCTGGTGGTTCTGAACGACGGCGGCCCCAATCAGCTTTTCCGCAATCTGGGCGACGGCAATTTCGAGGAAATCGCCGAGGAGCGGGGAATCGCCGATTCCCGCGCCCCCAACCGGGCGGTGGCGGCGATCGACGCCGATGGCGACGGGCTGTTCGGTCTGTTGATCGGCGGTTGGGACGGCGCGCAGCGCTTGTTTCAGCAGCGCTCGGGTGGCGGCTTCGTCGATCTGGCCGAAGGCGATCTGTCGATGCCGGGGCGGGTGACGACGGTGGTGGTCGCCGATTTCGACAATGACGGCTATGAGGAGCTGTTCTTCCACACCCAGGGTGAGCCGAACCGCCTGTTTGGCTGGCGCGAGGAATCATGGCAGGAACTGCCGTTGGGCGACGCCGCCGAACCGAAGGGGTCGGGAACCGGCGCGGTGGCGGTGGACATCGACGGCGATGGCCGCCTGGAGCTGGTTCTGGCGCATGGCGACGGAACGGCGCAACCGCTGTCCATTTTCCGGCCGGAAGCGAATCATCATGGGTGGTTGCGCGTCATGCCCTTGACCCCCTATGGCGCCCCGGCGCGCGGCGCCATGGTGAGTTGTGTCGCGCAGGGGCGGCGGCAACGCCGGATCGTTTGCGCCGGATCGGGCTATCTGTGCCAGGGCGAGCCGGTCGCCCATTTCGGTTTGGGGCCGTGCCATGAGGTTGAGCGGATCGAAGTGCGCTGGCCCGACGGCAGCGTGGTTGAGGTTGAAAATCCGCCGATTGGCCGGGTTTTGACGGTGCCATATCCGCCGGAATGACCTTACAAAAGGTTATTGTGTAAAATCCGCGACAGATTCGCTCCCTGGATATTTCAGCGCAGCAACAAGTTTCATCTTTTCTGAAACCTCCCGTCTCTTTAGATTGGCATTTGTTTCGGTGTCCACGCGGTTGGACGCTCGAAGAACTGCATTCTTTGCACAACCTTTCGTTCGGTTTTTGCAGGCTGCTGGACGGATTTCACCAGACGGACCCCTTTGGGGGGCCTAGGAATCGGCAGGGACGATGGCACGACAGGATGTTCCCCTGACGGGGGTGGAGCGGTTTTTCGACGCCGATGAGGTCATCGTTTCCAAAACCGATTTGAAAGGGCGGATCACCTACGCCAACCGGGTGTTCCAGCGCGTCGCCGGGTATGGCGAGGCGGAGTTGATGGGCGCGCCGCACTCCATCGTGCGTCACCCGGCCATGCCGCGCTGTGTCTTCAAGCTGTTGTGGGACACGCTGGAAGCCAAGCAGGAAATCTTCGCTTACGTCATCAATCGGGCGCGCAACGGCGATCATTACTGGGTCTTCGCCCATGTGACGCCCAGCTTTGACGCGGGCGGGCGTGTGATCGGCTACCATTCCTCCCGCCGGGTTCCGGACCGTTCGGCGGTGGACAAGGTCGTGCCGCTGTACCGCACGCTGCTGGACATTGAAAACAGCCACGCCGACCGCAAACAGGGCATGGCGGCGGGCTTCGCCACGGTGGTCGGGCTGCTGACCGAGAAGGGGATCGGGTATGACGAATTCGTCTTCTCTCTTTAAGGCCGCCGCCTGCACCGCTCTGGCCGCCGCTCTTCTGGTCGTCCCGCTTCTGGCCGACGCCATCGGCTTTGGCGGCGGCGCGCTGCGTCTTGGCTTCGGCGTCGGGGCTTTGGCGGCGCTGGCCGGGGCTGGGCTGTTTCTGAACCGCAGCGGCGCGGCGGTGGCGCAATTGGTCGAGGTCAACCGCGCGGTGGCGCGGGGCGATTTCGAGGCCCGCGTCATCGGCATCCGCGAAGGCGGCCCGTTGGGCGAGTTGATGCACGCCACCAACGACGCCATCGACCGCACCGACGCCTTCGTGCGCGAGGCGACCGCCTCGATGAAGTGCGTTTCGGAACACAAATACTTCCGCCGCATTGTTGAGCGCGGCATGCAGGGCGGCTTCCTGCACGCCAGCCGCACCATCAACGCGGCGACCGACAGCATTTCCAAAAAGGTGGCGGGCTTCGCCGGGGTCGCCGCCCGGTTCGAGGGGCAGATCAAGCGCGTCTGCACCGAGGTGGCGGACACCGCCCACCAGTTGGAGCTGTCGGCGCGGACCATGGAGCAGGACGCCGATCAGGCCTGCGCCAAGGCCTCCTCCGTCGCGTCCACAGCGGCGCAGACCGGCTCCAACGTCGGCAGCGTCGCGGCGGCGACGGAACAATTGTCGGCCTCCATCGGTGAAATCGCCCGGCAGGTCGAGGAAATCGCCAAGGTGGCCGAAGGCGCGGCGGGCGAGGCGGAACGCTCCAACGCGCTGGTGGCGCAACTGTCCGGTGCCGCGCGCACGGTGGGCGAGGTCGTCACCCTCATCAACGACATCGCCAGCCAGACCAACCTGTTGGCGCTGAACGCCACCATCGAGGCGGCCCGCGCGGGCGACGCCGGCAAGGGCTTCGCCGTGGTGGCGAACGAGGTCAAACGGCTGGCCGACCAGACGGCCAAGGCGACCGGCGACATCGCCAGCCAGATCGCCGGGATTCAAAACTCCACCGATCAAGCGGTCGGCTCCATTCTTGGCATTGGCCGCACCATTCACACGATCAACGGCATCGCGGGCGGCATCAGCGCCGGGATCGAGCAACAAGGCGCGGCGGTTCACGAGATCGTCGCCAACATGGAACAGGCGGCGGCGGGCACCCGGACGGTGTCCAACGACATCCGCGACGTCACCGAAGCGGCCAGCCGCACCAGCGGCGCCGCGCACGCGGTGTTCGCCGCGTCCGAACGGATGGCGGTCGAGGCGGATGGCCTGACCCGCGATGTTCAGACCTTCCTGGATGAGATGGGCCGCGCCGCCTGATTGGCGGCCTCTGCCCATGGATTGAGCACACCCGTGTTGCGTGTCGGTGCGTTGCGATATGAAAGCAACGAATTGACGGGCGGCACGGGTTTTTTGTTTCGTGTCGATCCCAAAAATATGTTACATCGCCGCAACATATGGACCCTGTTCACAGGCTGTTGTCTTTTGTGATGCCGGAATGCCCGAAAAGAAGGCAAGTCATCGCAGGAGAGAACCTTTGTGAACGAATGATCGGGGCTGGTGC
Organism: Azospirillum cavernae; assembly: GCF_003590795.1. GTDB lineage: Bacteria > Pseudomonadota > Alphaproteobacteria > Azospirillales > Azospirillaceae > Azospirillum > Azospirillum cavernae. Next base: position 1,674,288 of record NZ_QYUL01000001.1, on the reverse strand, counting down.
GGAGGGGGCGACTCCGCAGGAATGGCCGGATTTTGGGTCAGTGTGGCGGCGCCGTGACGCTTGGCACGGCTTTTGATTAGATAGGGAATGAACGAGACGGTCATGGCGGGGGACGAAAAAATGAGCATGGCGGGCACCGATCTGTTCGAGCTGTCACGCGGCGTGCTGGATGTGGCGTCGAAGAAAGTGACGCTGATCGAGGACATCACCCGCCGCACCAAAATGCTGGCGATGAACGCGCTGATCGAGGCGGCGCGGGCGGGCGACGCCGGGCGCGGCTTCGCCGTGGTGGCGAACGAGGTCTCGGAGATCTCGACCCAGGTCAACAGCATCACCAAGGAATTGCGCTCGGAGATCGTCGCCCGCGTCGATCATCTGACCACCACCGGCAGCGCCATGGTGCAGGAGATGCACGGCAAGCGGCTGGCCGACCTGTCTTTGAACATGATCGAGATCATCGACCGCAATCTGTACGAACGCTCCTGCGACGTCCGTTGGTGGGCGACCGACAGCGCCGTTGTCGATTGCGCCGCCGACCCGACGGAGGACGCGCGCCGCCACGCCGCGCACCGGCTGGGCGTGATCCTTGAATCCTACACGGTGTATCTGGATCTGTGGATCGCCGACCGGAACGGCGAGGTCATCGCCAACGGCCGCCCCGACCGTTACCGGCAGGCGCGCGGCGCCAACGTCGCCAACGAGGCGTGGTTCCGCCAGGCGATGGCGACCAGCAACGGCGGGGAGTTCATCGTCGGCGACGTCGCCCGCAACGGCTCGCTGGACGACCGCGTCGTCGCCACCTACGCCACCGCCATCCGTCGCGACGGCGAGGCGAACGGCGAGGTTCTCGGCGTGCTCGGCATCTTCTTTGATTGGGAGCCGCAGGCCGCCGCCGTGGTTCAAGGCGTGCGGTTGGAGGAGCATGAGCGGGAACGCTCGCGCTGCCTGCTGCTCGACGCCCGCCATCGGGTGATCGCCTCCTCGGACGGGCGCGGCATCCTGACGGAAAGCCTGCCCCTGCGCCGGGGCGGCGGGGTGATGGGCCATTATGTGGACGGCAACCGGGTTCTTGGTTACGCCCTGACGCCGGGCTATGAGACTTACAAGGGGTTGGGCTGGTACGGGGTCATCGTTCAGGAGCGGTGACGCGCTTTCCGGCTCACGGATGGGTCGATCATCGACAGGGGCCGGGATACACTCCCGGCCCCTGTCGCGTTTTGGCCTGGAGCGTCGTCTCATGCCCACCCCTGTTTCCTCCGTGCGCCGTTTGACGGTTCGTTGCGAACGCTTTCTGATTCGCGGCGCCTTTCGGATTTCACGCGGGGCCAAGACCGAGGCCGCCGTGGTGGTGGCCGAGGTGACGGACGGCCCCCATCGCGGCTGGGGCGAGTGCGTGCCCTACGCCCGTTACGGCGAGAGCGTCGAGGGGGTGATTTCGGCGCTGGAGGGACTGGCCGAGGCCGTGGCCTTGGGGATGGACCGCGCCGGGCTGGCCGCCGCCTTGCCGCCGGGGGCGGCGCGCAACGCGCTGGATTGCGCCCTGTGGGATCTGGAGGCCAAACAATCGGGCGCGCCGGTCTGGCGGGCGGCGGGGTTGGCCGTTGCGCCCGGCCCGCTGACCACCTGCTACACGCTGAGCGTCGATGAACCGGCGGCGATGGCGGCGGCGGCGCGCGAGCGGGCGGCGCGCCATCCCCTGTTCAAGATGAAGCTGACCGGCGCGGGCGATCTGGAACGGGTGGCGGCGGTGCGGGCGGCGGCCCCGGCGGCGCGGCTGGTGGTGGACGCCAACGAGGGCTGGACGCTGGAGCAACTCCACCAGTTCGGCCCGGCGCTGGCCGCGCTGGGGGTGGAGATGATCGAACAGCCGCTTCCCGCCGGGCAGGACGAGGCGCTGCGCGGCGTGCGCTGTCCGGTGCCGCTGGGCGCGGACGAATCCTGCCACGGCGTTGAGTCGCTGGAAGGGCTGAGGGGGCTGTACCAAGTGGTCAACATCAAGCTGGACAAGACCGGCGGGCTGACGGAGGCGTTGGCGATGCGCCGGGCGGCGGACGCGCTGGGCTTTGACGTGATGGTCGGCTGCATGGTCGCGACGTCGCTCGCCATGGCCCCGGCGATGCTGGTCGGGCAGGGCGCCCGCTATGTCGATCTCGACGGCCCGTTGCTGCTGGCCGAGGATCGCGCGCCGGGTCTGAGTTATAACGGGGCCGTTGTGCAGCCCCCGGCGCCGGAGCTGTGGGGGTAGGGAGACGCGTTGCTGCGTCGGGGTTTTCCCCCTCCCCATCCCTCCCCCGCTGCGCGGGAGAGGGGGCCGGACCTTTGTCAGCGCTCAGCGGCAGTCCCCTCTCCCGCGTCAGCGGGGGAGGGTTAGGGAGGGGGCAATCCGGCGTCGACCTCTCCCGCCAGCGCGTTGACCTTCGCCGCCATGATGAAGTCGTTCTCGTGCAGGCCGTTGATCTTGTGCGACCAAAAGGACACGCCGCAATAGCCCCAGCCGTAACGGAGGTCGGCGTGATGGCCCTCCGCTTCGCAGACGCCGCCGACCTGGACGGCGAAGCTCTGCGCCTGGGCGAAGTCGGGGAAGCGGAACTCCCGCTCGACGCGGTCGGGGCTGCTCTTCAGGCTCCAGCCCGGCACGCGCGGCAACAGGGCTTCGGCGGCGTCGCGGTCCAGCGCCGGAACGCCGCCCCGGCAGGGTTCGCAGCGTTGGGCGGCCAGATCGGATTCTTGCGTGGTCATGGGGAGCGCTCCTGTGGTGGCGGCTCGGGGCGGAGTGGGGTAGACAGACGGTTCTGAAGAGTGGGGACGCCGCGCCCCCTCGGCAAGCCCGCCCGACCTGTTCCGTTCCGCTCCGTTCTTTCCGCCGGACCACCGATGACCAACCCCGCTTTGCAAGACCTGCCTTTCGCCGATTACCAGTTTCCGACCCGACACGTGGACGGCCCCCGCGTCGCCATCGTCGGCGAGGCCCCCGGCGCGGAAGAGGCGCGGTTGGGCATGCCCTTCGTCGGGCGCAGCGGGCGGATGCTGGACGAGGGGTTGGCGGCGGCGGGGATCGCGCGGGGCGAGTGTCTGGTCGCCAACGTCTTCCGCCGCCAGCCGCCCGGCAACAAGGTCGGCCATTTCTTCGCCTCCCGCGCCCGCGCCAAGCGTGAGGGGCGGGCGTTGGATGAGCGGTGGGGGGTGTTCGGAACCTCGGATCGCCTGCTGGCCGACTACGCCGGGGAGATCGTGCATTTGCGCGACGCGCTGGCCGCTTTCGCGCCACGAGTCATCATCGCGGTCGGGCGCACGCCGACCTGGGCCTTGACCGGGCGGAACGGCATTCTCAGCCTGCGCGGAACGCCGCTGCCCTGCCGTCTGCTGGACGGTGTTCTTGATGGGGTCGAGGTGGTCCCGACCTTCCACCCCAGCTATCTGATGCGGGGCAACTGGCCGGAGGTCCCGGTGTTCCACGATGATTTGCGGCTGGCGCGGTCGCGGGCGGGATGAACGCTTGAGTGAGCCTTTGCGGACTCGGTAGGGAAAGCTTTCCCTTGACCCCTGCGAACTCCGCATAGGTTTCATCGCTCTCTGTCCAGGGGCGACGCTGCTCGCCATTCGCTCCTCGGGCAGGTTGCCGCTCCGGTGTCCATGGCACGGCGATTTTGACGCAGGGAACCGCCATCCCGGATGCTGAAGAAGGCTCCCCCAAGGATTTGGAAGCGGCACGCTCGACAAAAGCCAATTTCGGCGCTGAAACAGTGAGAGCCGACGACCATCAAATTCTTAGAATGAAAATACATACATAGTAATGGCATTGATTTTCGATGATTGATTGAGATTTAACGACAGTATCATTTGACGCACTGAATATTATCAAATTATCCTTTCATGGTGAGCGGAGAGAAGCAGTCACAGGACACCTTCCGCAACGGAAATTCATTCCTTTTCCGAAGGCCGATTACCCATTGACGTCGCTCTTCCCCGATGTGGATCGCGAAGGATAATATTGTCATGACTGAAAACACCAACCGACCGCAGAGCAACGGCGCGCAGCCCAACATTCTGCTGATCTCCGTCGATCAATACCGCTATCCGCGCTTTTCCTATGGTCCCAATGGCGGACTGGCGGAACCGCTGAAGCGGATCCTGGGATTCCGGGGCGAGGCGGATGTGGGCGAGAACGAATACGCCCGCTTCTTTCCCGGCCTGACCCGGTTGCGCAGGAACGCGGTGGCGCTGCACAACCACACCATCGCGTCCAGCGCCTGCACCCCCAGCCGTGCGGTGATGTTCACCGGCCAGTACGGCAACCGCACCGGCGTGACCCAGACCGACGGCATGTTCAAGGATGGAAACGCGGCCCAATTCCCGTGGTTGGAGGCCGACGGCCATCCCACCCTGGGTCATTGGATGCAGGCCATCGGCTATTCCTCCCATTATTTCGGCAAATGGCATGTCAGCAACCCGGCGGGCCATTCGCTGATCCGTTATGGCTTTTCCGATTGGGAGCTGTCCTATCCCGAACCCCATGGGGCGGCCATCAACAATCTGGGCATCTACCGCGACGCCGGTTTCGCCGACAACGCTTGCCTGTTCCTGCACCGCCGTGGGCTGGCGCTGCCCTACAATTACGGGGTTTCGGCGGACGAGGCCCGGCCCGGCCCCAACACCCCCGCGACTGACGCCGCCCAGCGCCCGTGGTTCGCGGTGGTGTCCTTCACCAACCCCCACGACATCGCCACATATCCCACGGTGATTTCCCAGGCCCTGCCGCCGACCGATGGAAGCACGGCAAAGACCCAGTCGGTGTTCGGCCCGCTCGACGTGCCCCTTCAGGGGCAGTCGTCGCTCCCGCCGACCGGGGGCACCATGTCGATGCCGCTCAACCCGCAGGGATTCCCGCAGGATTGCGCTGGCCAGATTCCCACCTGGAATGAGGATCTGTCGACCAAGCCGTCATGCCAGTTCGACGCCGCCTACAAGATCGGGCTGGCCCTGTCCGCCAAGGCGAGCCACGGCGCCGTCAGCGCCGCCGGGAACGTGGCCGGGACCGCCGACTGGGAAGCTGCGGTGGCGTTGGCCCTGAAATTCACCATTCCGTTCCAGCTCTCCGAGGATCCGGAGGGGTACAGCATCCAGCTCCTGCAATTCTATGCCTGGCTGCATTCCCAGGTCGATCCCCAGATCAACCGCGTGCTCCAGGCCCTGGAGGATTCCGGGCAGGCCGAGAACACCATCGTGCTCTTCGTGGCCGACCATGGCGAGCTGGGGGCGGCCCACAACATGATGCTGGAGAAGTGGCACGTCGCCTATGAGGAGGCCGTGCATGTGCCGATGGTCGTCCGGTTCCCGGCCTCGATGGGCGGCGACGGGACCACGCTGCGGCATGTGGATGCCGTGACCAGCCACGCCGACCTCGTGCCCACCGTTCTGGGCCTGACCGGCGTCGGTCGGAAGGCTCTGGACAAGGCGGAGGCCGAACTGGCCAAGCGCCACACCATGGCGCCGTTGCCCGGCGTCGACCTGACCCCGGTGCTGAAGACCCCCGGCACGCCGGTGACGTACCCCAACGGTCAGCCGCGCGAAGGCGTGCTGTTCATGACCGACGACGAGGTGACGCAGCCAGCCGACAAGGGGCGGATCACCCAGCCCGACTATTATGGCGCGTATGAGGTGTACTGCCAGACCGTCGAGGCCGTCCGCACCGGCGCCTTCAACGTCAAGGAGGTGCCGGAACTGTCCCCCGGCCCGGTGCGCCAGCCCAACCACATCCGGTGCGTGCGCGCCGACAACGCCAAGCTGGCCCGCTATTTCGACCCGTCGAACCCGCTTCTGCTGGAATGGGAGATGTATGATCTGAACCGGGATCCGAACGAGGAAACCAACCTCGTGCAGGTGATCGGGCAAGCCCCGACGGCGCGCGCCGACCTGGAGAATCTGCCCAACTGGTACGACGCGGCGGCGGTTCAGGCCGAAGCCGACCGCCTCGCCGCCCTGCTGGTGGATGTGGAGCGGCGGGCGGGGCTGGACGTTCAACCGGCCGTCCCGGCCTAAGGGTCTGAGCGGAATAAAGCGGCGTGATTTCATCGACCTAGGGGCTGCCGCCCCTAGGTCGATGCGGGACGTCAGCCTTCGATCTTCGAGAAATCGGCCACCGCGTTCAACGTCGCGCGGATTTGCGTCAGCAGGCGCAGGCGGTTGGCGCGCAGACCCGAATCGTCGGCGTTGACCGTCACCTTGGTGAAGAAATCATCCACCGGGCCGCGCAGGTTGGCGAGCGCCGCCATGGCGCCGGTGAAATCCTCCGCCGCCAGCAGCGGGGCGGCGGTCGCCGACGCGGCGTTCAGGGCGGCGAACAGCGCCTGTTCTTCGGCGAGATCGAGACGGGCGGCCTCGACCGGCTGGTCGAACGACGCGCCGTCCTTCTTCTCTTCGATGCGGACGATGTTGGAGGCGCGCTTGTAGGCGGCCAACAGATTCGCCCCCTCGTCGGAACCGACGAAGGCCTGCAACGCCTTGACCCGCGCCAGCAGCCGCACCAGATCGTCGCCGCCGCCCAGAGCGAACACGGCGTCCACCAGATCATGCCGCACGCCCTGCTCGCGCAACACCACCTTCAGGCGGTCGGCGAAGAAGGCGATGAGGTCGCCGCTGACGCTGTTCGACGCGGCGAAACCGCCGACGGTGTAAGCGCCGTGCGCGGCGGTGAACACCGCCGACAGCGGCAGGCGCAAGCCATTCTCCAGAACCAGCCGGATCACGCCCAGCGCGGCGCGGCGCAGCGCGTAGGGGTCCTTGGACCCCGTCGGCTTGTCGTCGATGGCGAAGAAGCCGACCAGCGTGTCGATCTTGTCGGCCAGCGCCACGGCGACGGAGACTGGGGCGGTCGGGCAGTTGTCGGACGGGCCGAGCGGCTTGTAATGGGCGGCGATGGCGTCGGCCACCTCGGCGCTCTCGCCCTGGCCCAGCGCGTAATAGCGGCCCATGATCCCCTGAACTTCGGGGAACTCGCCGACGACTTCCGTCACCAGATCGGCTTTGCAAAGCAAGGCGGCGCGGCTGGCGGCGTCCACGTCGGCACCGATGGTCCGGGCGATTTCGGCGGCCAGCAACTGGACGCGCGTGACCTTCTCGGCCACCGTGCCGAGCTTGGCGTGGAAGGTGATTTTTTCCAGCGCCGGGACGCGGGCTTCCAGCTTGGTCTTGCGGTCCTGGTCCCAGAAGAATTTGGCGTCGGACAGGCGGGCGCGCAGCACGCGCTCGTTTCCGGCGACGATGGCCTTGCCGCCATCCACCGTTTCGGTGTTGGCGACGACGATGAAGCGCGGGGCCATCTTGCCCGCCGCATCCAGCGCCGCGAAATATTTCTGGTGCGTCCGCATCGAGGTGATGAGCACCTCCGACGGCACGTCCATGAAGCTTTCGTCGATGGAGCCGATCAGCGTGACCGGCCATTCGACCAGCCCGGCGACCTCGTCCAACAGCGCCTCGTCCGGCGACAGGGTCAGACCTTCGCGGGCGGCCAGCGCCTCGGCGTCGGCCTTGATCTTGGCCTTGCGGGCGTCGCGGTCCAGCACGACCTTGGCGGCCAGCAGCTTCGCCTGATAGTCGGCGAAGCTGTCCACCGTGAAGGCGTCGGGGGCGAGGAAACGATGGCCGCGCGTGCTGTTTCCAAAGACGACGCGCGGCTGCGTTCCACCAATCTCGAAACCGCCGTCCAGGATTTTGCCGCCAAACAGGGCGATGATCGAGTGCAGCGGACGGACCCAGCGCACCGTGCCGGTGCCCCAACGCATGGATTTCGGCCAGGGCAGGGCGGCCATCACGGTCGGGATGATCTCGGCCAACACCTCGGCGGTGGCGCGGCCAGCCTTTTCGGTGACGGCGAAATAGAACACACCCTTCCCGGTGTCGCGCTGCTCGCACTGGTCGAGGCTGGCCAACCCGGCGGATTTCAGGAAGCCGACGACCGCCTGTTCGGGCGAACCGACGCGCGGCCCCTTCTTTTCCTCGCGCACGTCGGCGGTGCGGTCGGGCAGGCCATCGACCACCAACGCCAGACGGCGCGGGGTGGAATGGGCGGCGGCGGCGGTGAAGCTCAGGCCGTTGGCGGTCAGCGCGTCGGTGACGAGGCGCTTCAGATCGTCGGCGGCCCGCGCCTGCATGCGGGCGGGGATTTCTTCGGAGAAGAATTCGAGCAGAAATTCGGTCATTTACTTGGCCCCCGTCCAGACTTCGCAGCAGGCCTTGGCCAGCGTGCGGACGCGGCCGATGTAGGCGGCGCGCTCCACCACGCTGATGACGCCGCGCGCGTCCAGCAGGTTGAACAGATGGGACGCCTTGATGCATTGGTCATAGGCGGGCAGGGCCAAATTCTGGCCGACCAGCGCCTGACACTCGGCCTCGGCGTCCTTGAAATGCTGAAGCAGCATGTCGGTGTTGGCGTACTCGAAATTGTGCTTCGAGTATTCGATTTCGGCGCGCTTGAAAACGTCGCCGTACTTCACGCCCTGCCCATTGAAATCCAGGTCATAGACGTTCTCCACGCCCTGGACATACATGGCCAGACGCTCCAGCCCATAGGTCAGCTCGACCGCGACGGGGTCGCATTCGATGCCGCCGACCTGCTGGAAATAGGTGTATTGCGTGACCTCCATGCCATCGCACCAGACTTCCCAGCCCAGGCCCCAGGCGCCGAGCGTCGGGCTTTCCCAATCATCCTCGACGAAACGGATGTCGTGCAGCGACGGGTCGATGCCGATGGCGCGCAGGCTGTCCAGATACAGCGCCTGCGGGTCGGCGGGCGACGGCTTCATAATCACCTGATACTGGTAATAATGCTGAAGCCGGTTGGGATTCTCGCCATAGCGGCCATCCTTGGGCCGACGCGACGGCTGGACATAGGCCGCCTTCCACGGATCGGGGCCGAGCGCGCGCAGCGTCGTCGCCGGGTGGAAGGTGCCGGCCCCCACCTCCATGTCGTAGGGCTGGAGAATGACGCAGCCCTGCTCCGACCAAAACTGGTGAAGCTTGAGGATCAGAGCCTGAAACGACAGGCCGCGACTGTCGGCGGAAGTCCCGCTCTGGGAGGCCATGGACGGTCCACAAAAAAGAAGGTTGAAAGCGCCGCAAGATAGGCGGGCGCGACGGCGGAATCAAGCCGGACCCGAATCCGCAGGACGCGGCGCGGCGCTCAACGACCGTAGGGGCAGGCGGATCGTCCGCAGGACACGGCGGAGCGCGGGGCGACGTAAGCGCCGCATTCCGGGCATTTTTCCATATCCTCCGCGTCGGTCGGGCTGGCGGCGCGGGGGGTGAAGGGGGAGCCGGTCGGGGCGGCGGCGCCGTTTCGGCGCGCCTCCGTGCGGGCGCGGCCAATGGTCTGGACGCGGGCGACCCAGCGCCAGCCGAACCAGACCAGCGCGACGACGATCACGAGAAGAAGAAGTTTGGGCAAGGACAGCATCGCGGAAACCGCCGGTGTGGACCCGACGCCGCCCGTCGCGACGGGGGATCCCGGAACGGCGCGGCGTCGGTGTTCTGGCATTCAGCCCGGCGGGCGGGTGAAGTCAAGCGCCGTGGTTACTTCGAGGCGACGGCGGGCCGCCATGTGAAGGTCGGGGTGACGCCGTAGGTCTTGGCTGGATCGGCCTGCCGCAGCGTGCGGACCAGCATTTCGGCGCCCGAGGCGACGGGAAGATCCTGACCGATCAGACCGCAATCGGTGGTGACGATGTTCATGCACTCCACCGCGTCCACCCGCGTCAGCACGATGGCGAAGGGGTAGCCGTTGCGGACATAGACGCTGACGGTGCCCGGCATGGTGGTCGCCGTGCGGATGGACAGTGTGCCCGCCGTCAGAGCCTCGTCCCCCGGCTTGGTCGGGCGCTGGTTGGCCTGCTCGGTCCATTCCGGTTGTGCGGCCGCCGACATGGTCTGCGCGAAAGCCGGGGTCGTCCCCCCGCTCAACGCCAGCGCCGCGCCGCCAATGGCGGCCAGGGTCAAGACGGACGTGCAAAGACGGATCATCATGGTTTCTCCTTGTTGAGGGCGCCGAAGCGCCATCGTCCCTCCACTATAAAGAGGCCAGCGGAGGTTTTGTTCCCATTTTATCGAGCGAATGTGGCTGGGTTAAGGCTGCCGCGCGGTGTGGAGGGTTGCTGGTTTCGCTGGTTTTTCGCACTGGACGGGCATTCGCTGCTTGTGGAAGGTGGTCGTGGCAAGCGTCTGTGATGGTTTTTTCGCCTGTTTGTCGATCGGATCGCGCGTTGCGGCGTTGGAGTGTTGGCCATGATGTGCCGGAAGGGTGAATGGTGAAAGTTTTGCGCAATGTGGTGCTGGAAACGCCCCGGTTGATTCTGCGCCCGACGGAGGCGGAGGATTTCGAGGGGTGGGCCGCGATGATGGCGGACGATGAAACCACGAAATTCATTGGCGGTTTGCAAGAGCGCTCGGTGGCGTGGCGGGGCTTTCTGACCATGGCGGGGGCCTGGACCATTCAGGGATTCGGCATGTTTTCGGTGATCGAGAAAGAGTCCGGCGACTGGATTGGGCGCGTTGGGCCGTGGATGCCCGAGGGGTGGCCCGGCAGCGAGGTTGGATGGGCCATAGAGCGCAACCGATGGGGGCGGGGTTACGCCGTCGAGGCCGCGACCGCCGCCATTGATTGGGTGTTCGACACGCTGGGTTGGGACGAAATCATCCATTCCATCGTTCCCGACAACATCGCCTCGCAGGCCGTCGCAACCCGGCTGGGATCCCGGTTGCGGGGAATTGGGCAACTGCCAGCTCCGTTGGAGATGATTGAAATCGACATCTGGTCGCAGACCCGTGAGGAGTGGCGCGCGCGTCGGGGGCGGTCGTAAGGCGCGCGCCCCGCCCCGCCCCGATTCGCGGCGGCGGTTGTGAGCGTTCTTCTCGTTGATTGGTCGATGCGTCGGCTGTGCGGGGCGCCGTGATCGAGGGTTCTGATTTCCCAAAATGGAACCGAATCCGAAACAACCGCATATTTCCAGTGGCAACGCGTGTTCGCGTGGTTTTAAAAATTGAAATAATCTCCCGAGGAAACATTGCTTATTGGAGAAACGATGGAATCGTTGGATGCTTTTGTATCGCATTGCGCATCTCGCGATGAAAATCGAATGACCAGGAGTTGATAATATGGTTCTCACTGCGCTGGAGCTTGTAAAGCGGATGGCGACGGATCTCGAATTTCGGGATCGGTTGAACGGTTTGACAGACAAGCGTGAACTGCTTGAGCAGAGCGGCTTTGATGGCGTGACGGCTGCCGACATTGCTCCCGCCGCTGCGGGCCTGTTTCGCGGCGCAAGCGATGAGCGTGGCGTGACCACCTCTCAAATCGAGTTTCAGAGTGAGACGGCGCCGCAATCCGCCGCGTCCTCCGCCGCTGCGTTTGGTCAACCTGCGTCCTCCGCCGCTGCGTTTGGTCAACCTGCGTCCTCCGCCGCTTGGTTTGGTCAGCCCGCGTCTTCCGCCGCTTGGTTTGGTCAGCCCGCGTCCTCCGCCGCTGCGTTTGGTCAGCCCGCGTCCTCCGCCGCTTGGTTTGGTCAGCCTGCGTCTTCCGCCGCCGCGTTTGGTCAGCCTGCGTCTTCCGCCGCTGCGTTTGGTCAACCTGCGTCCTCCGCCGCCGCGTTTGGTCAGCCTGCGTCCTCCGCCGCTGCGTTTGGTCAGCCCGCTTCCTCCGCCGCTTGGTTTGGTCAGCCCGCGTCCTCCGCCGCTTGGTTTGGTCAGCCCGCGTCCTCCGCCGCAGCGTTTGGTCAGCCCGCGTCCTCCGCCGCTGCGTTTGGTCAGCCTGCGTCCTCCGCCGCAGCGTTTGGTCAGCCTGCGTCTTCCGCCGCTGCGTTTGGTCAGCCTGCGTCCTCCGCCGCTGCGTTTGGTCAGCCCGCGTCTTCCGCCGCCGCGTTTGGTCAGCCCGCGTCCTCCGCCGCAGCGTTTGGTCAGCCCGCGTCCTCCGCCGCAGCGTTTGGTCAGCCCGCGTCCTCCGCCGCAGCGTTTGGTCAACCTGCGTCCTCCGCCGCTGCGTTTGGTCAGCCTGCGTCCTCCGCCGCAGCGTTTGGTCAGCCTGCGTCTTCCGCCGCTGCGTTTGGTCAGCCTGCGTCCTCCGCCGCTGCGTTTGGTCAGCCAGTCGCTGGAGCGAGCCGCCATACGGCAGAGCAGACGCCGGTTCAACGGGTCAAAGCGCGAGCGGCGCGGATCGGCGCCTTGTCGAATCGGTGGCTTTCGGCTGCGGCGGGTTCGCGTAAAGCCGTTTCGCGTCGGCGCGTTGCTTTGGCCGCTCGTCTGAACCTCAAGCAGGCTGAGCGTTTCCCGGAGGCGATGGACTGTCTGGACCACAGCGCTGCGTTTGCGGTGGTGGCGTCGGAGGGCCTGTCAAAAGGCATGAAGTCGCCAATTCTGAATTGAAAATTCACCAAATCTTCGAGTGTTTTTTGCTTGTGATGGCGGTGGCGGGGCTGCGTGCAGCCTCGCTGCTTGCAATTAATCAAGGGGTTCGTGATTTTTTGTGTCTTTGGAACTCTGCGGAAATATTGCAATCGCCTTCTAATGCACTCTTTTGTTTTTCCAAACACCCTCAATGAAGCGCTCAAGGTTCAGTCTGATGTTGTTGATTTCATGCTGTATGCATTGCAGTCTTTTTGTAATAAAGAGGTGACGGTGATGAGGGCGGACAAGTCTCAATAATGGATTTTATGTTATCGTCAAGGATATTGGTGGAGGGATATACGCGCTAAGGATGAAATTTTCCTAGGATGCCTTGTTTTTAATTTATATAGTGTCCGCGATTGCCGCTATCCCACCGGCAAAGCAAAATAAGAGGGCAGGAATGGCGAACGAACGGGCACTCGATCTTATTAAGCGACTCGCGACCGACAGCGATTTCCGTGATCGGTTGAACGCTCAGGACGCCAATGGCAAGCGTGCGCTGCTTGAGCAGAGCGGCTTTGAAGGGGTCGGGGCGGAGGATGTGCGCTCGGCGGCGGCTGACGCGTTCCGCAGCCTGACGGATGGAAGCGGTGGGGTGGACGTCGGCGTCGCCGCCGAATCGATCGCCACGGCGGCCACGATTGCGGCTGGTCAGATCGCCGGTGGCACGATTGCGGCAGGCCAGATCGCTGCGGCACGATTGCGGGCGGCCAGATCGCTGGCGCACGAGCGGCGGCCAGATCGCTGGCCGGGCGGCACGATTGCGGCGGGCCAGATCGCTGGCGGCACGATTGCGGCGGGCCAGATCGCTGGCGGCACGATTGGCGGCTGGTCCAGATCGCCGGTGGCACGATTGCGGCTGGTCAGATCGCCGGTGGCACGATTGCGGCTGGCCAGATCGCCGGTGGCACGATTGCGGCTGGTCAGATCGCTGGCGGCACGATTGCGGCGGGCCAGATCGCTGGCGGCACGATTGCGGCGGGCCAGATCGCTGGCGGCACGATTGCGGCGGGTCAGATCGCTGGCGGCACGATTGCGGCTGGTCAGATCGCTGGCGGCACGATTGCGGCGGGTCAGATCGCTGGCGGCACGATTGCGGCTGGTCAGATCGCTGGCGGCACGATTGCGGCTGGTCAGATCGCTGGCGGCACGATTGCGGCTGGCCAGATCGCCGGTGGCACGATTGCGGCTGGTCAGATCGCCGGTGGCACGATTGCGGCAGGCCAGATCGCTGGCGGCACGATTGCGGCTGGTCAGATCGCCGGTGGCACGATTGCGGCGGGCCAGATCGCTGGCGGCACGATTGCGGCTGGTCAGATCGCTGGCGGCACGATTGCGGCGGGTCAGCCTGCTGGTGGTCCGATTGCCGCTGGTTCGATTGCGGCAGGCCAGATCGCCGGAGGCACGATTGCGGCGGGTCAGCCTGCTGGTGGTCCGATTGCCGCTGGTTCGATTGCGGCTGGTCAGATCGCCGGTGGCACGATTGCAGCGGGTCAGCCTGCTGGTGGTCCGATTGCCGCTGGTTCGATTGCGGCTGGCCAGATCGCTGGTGGCACGATTGCAGCGGGTCAGCCTGCTGGTGGTCCGATTGCCGCTGGTTCGATTGCGGCGGGTCAGATCGCTGGCGGCACGATTGCGGCGGGTCAGCCTGCTGGTGGTCCGATTGCCGCTGGTTCGATTGCGGCAGGCCAGATCGCCGGTGGCATGATTGCAGCGGGTCAGCCTGCTGGTGGTCCGATTGCCGCTGGTTCGATTGCGGCAGGCCAGATCGCCGGTGGCATGATTGCAGCGGGTCAGCCTGCTGGTGGTCCGATTGCCGCTGGTTCGATTGCGGCTGGTCAGATCGCCGGTGGCATGATTGCAGCGGGTCAGCCTGCTGGTGGTCCGATTGCCGCTGGTTCGATTGCGGCTGGTCAGATCGCCGGAGGCATGATTGCGGCGGGTCAGCCTGCTGGTGGTCCGATTGCCGCTGGTTCGATTGCGGCGGGCCAGATCGCTGGCGGCATGATTGCGGCGGGCCAGCCTGCTGGTGGTCCGATTGCCGCTGGTTCGATTGCGGCGGGCCAGATCGCTGGCGGCATGATTGCGGCGGGTCAGCCTGCTGGTGGTCCGATTGCGGCTGGTTCGATTGCGGCTGGTCAGATCGCTGGTGGCATGATCGCGGCGGGTCAGATCGCTGGCGGCACGATTGCGGCAGGCCAAATCGCCGCCGGTTCAATCGCAGGCGGCGCGATTGCCGCTGGTTCGATTGCGGCGGGCGCGATCGCTTCCGGCGCCATTGCGGCGGGAGCCATCGCGGGCGGAGGCATCGCGGCGGCGACTCCGGCGCCGGATGCGGGCGCTGCGCCGGTTGGCGCGGTCGATCCGACGAAGGTCGACTGACGGTGTTGCGGCGCTCCGCCGGGTTGGCTCCAGGGAACTGGCGGCCCAATCCGGCGGGGCGCCGCGCCCTCGCTCACATCCGTCCGAACGCTCTGGCGCTGTTTGAGCTTTTCCAGACCGCCTGATAAGACAGGGTGTTGCGGATAGGCCTGTCTCACATCCTGTTCCGTTCGTCGCGTCCGCCAACGCCATGAATCGTGCCGGGGCGTCGCGTCCCCATCCCCGACCGACCGGAGTCGTTGATCCTGCCTTACCCGATGACCGACAGCCCAACGTCGCCGCAAGCCGAGCCGGGGATCCGGTTGGGCGATGCCGTTCACCGCGCCGCCAAGCGCTTCTTTCTGGGCACCCACCGCACGGCGACGCCGGAAGAGACGCTTGCGCGCATCGCGCCCCATTTGGGCCGCTGCGGCATCACCCGGCTGGCCGACGTGACCGGCCTGGACCGGCTGGGGATTCACACCGTGTTGGGCCACCGTCCCAACAGCCCGACGCTGTCCGGCAGCGCGGGAAAGGGCTTCAGCTTGGCCGCCGCCACGGTGTCCGCCGCGATGGAGGCCATTGAGTTCCATCATGCGGAAACCATCCGCCTGCCTTATGTCGAGGCGAGTTGGAACGATCTGCCCGCCGACGCGCGAATCCCGGTGGAACGTTTGCCCGGCACCAAGAACGGTTCTTTCCGCGCCGACCGTCCGGAATTCTGGGCGTGGGGTTGGGATCTCATGAACAACCGGATGGTGGCGGCGCCGTGGGCGTCGGTGGCGCTGCTCGGCAATCCGGTGGCGCGACCGGGGCTGCGCAGTTTCTACGCCATGGGAACCAACGGGCTGGCCAGCGGCAACCATGTTTTGGAGGCCATCGCCTCGGCTCTCTATGAAGTGATCGAGCGCGACTCCGCCGCCTGTTGGCGCTACGCCGCCCAGGCGCTGGGTTGGCCGACGCCGCGCGTGGATTTGAGCACGGTGGACAGCCCGGTGGTGCAGGACCTGCTGCGCCGCTTTGACGAGGCTGGCATTTGCCCGTTGCTGTTCGACCTGACCGCCGACATGGGCGTTCCCACCTACCTCTCCATCGTCTATGACCGCGATGTGCGCAAAAGTGGCATGCATCGGGGCTATGGCACGCATCTGGAGCCAGCGGTGGCGATGTCGCGGGCGCTGACCGAATCGGTGCAGTCGCGTCTGGTGCTGATCGCCGGATCGCGCGACGACTTCTTTCGCCGCGATCTGCAACGCAACCAGAACGCCGACGGCGCGGCGGAGGTGGCGGCGATGGAAAGCCAACCGGCGACGGCGGACGCCCGGCGCTTCACCAACCAATCGACCCCAACCTTCGAGGGCGACATCACCCGGCTGCTGGCGGCGTTGCGACGGGGTGGGGTGGAGCAGGTTCTGGTGTTTGACCTGACGCAGGAGGAGATGGGCATCCCCGTGGTCCGCGTTGTGGTCCCCGGCCTGGAGGGCTATGGTTTCGACTTCTACACGCCGGGCGCCCGTCCGGTGGCGTTCGCCAACGCGCTCGCCACCCACGCCGCGACCCAGGCGGGAGCCGCGTCATGAAGATTTGCGTCTTTCTTGGGCCGACCATGCCGGTTGAGGACGCGCGGGCGATTCTGCCGGACGCGGTCTATCTGCCGCCCGCCTCGCAGGCCGATCTGCTCAGCGCCATGACGATTCACCGGCCCGACGCGATCGCGCTGATCGACGGGGTGTTCGGGCAGTCTCTGTCGGTGTGGCACAAGGAAATCCTCTTCGCGCTGCACAGCGGCGTCGCGGTGTATGGCGCGTCGAGCATGGGCGCGCTGCGGGCGGCGGAATGCTTGCCCTTTGGCATGATCGGCTTCGGCGTTGTGGCGCGCGACTATGTCGAGGGCCGCTTGACGGGCGATGACGAGGTCGCGCTGGCCCACGCTGGGGCGGAAGACGGCTATTTTCCGCTGTCGGAGCCGCTGGTCAATCTGCGCGCCAGTCTGGCGGCGGCGAAGGCCGCCGGGGTGATCGACGCGGCGCTGCACGAGCGGTTGCTGGTGGCGGCCAAGGCGCGCTTTTTCCCGGAGCGCACCCGCGACCGCATTTGGGCCGACGCCGGTCTGACGGTTGAAGAGGCGGCGCGGCTGGACGACTTCCTCGCCAGCGGATCGGTGGACCAGAAGCGGCTGGACGCCGAGGGGCTGCTCGCCCATCTGCGCGGGTTGGATCAGGCGCCGCGTCCGGCCCCCTTCAGCTTCAACGCGTCCCATTATTTCGAGGTGCTGTACGAGCGGGATCGGCGCGTCGCCCATGGCGGCCACAGCGCGCCCTTGTCGGAAATCGCCAGCCACGCGGCGTTGCACCGCCCCGACTTCGCCGAGATCAACGCGGCGGCTCTGGGGCGGCTGTTGATCGCCCAACTGGCCGATGTCGTCGGCGTCGCCGCCGGACCGGCGGAGATCACCGAAGAGGTGCAGCGTTTCTGCGCCTCGCGCGGGATTGTCGACCCGGTCGGGCTGGCCGACTGGTGCCGCCGCAACGATCTGAGCGACCCGGAATTCTCGGCGCTGATTGCGGAGTTGGCGGTTGAGCGGGCGATGCGGCGCTGGTTGGTGTCCCGCCGCTACCTCGCCCGCACCACCAAACCCGTGCTGAACGAGTTGCGCCTGCGCGGTTTGTATGAACAGACCGCCAGCGAGGCGGCCTTGATCGACCGGGTGACGCAGTTGCATTTCGGCGACGCCAGCCGCCAGCCGCCGGGCGCGCTGGAGGATCTGCTGGCCGATCATCTGGCCAACACCCAATGCCGGATCGACGCCCCGGCGGAGGTTTGGGCGCAGGAGTATGGCTTTAAGGACGGCCATGATCTGCGCATTGATTTGATGCGCGCCAAGCAGGTCCGTGATCTGTTCCGCCAATTGGCCAAGGAAGCCGAAGCGGCGTTGAGCAAGGAGGAGGTCGAGGCATGAGTGACGTGACGATCCGCATTCCGACGCCGCTGCGCGGCTTTGTCGGCGGGCGCGACCAGGTGGCGGTGCCGGGCGCGACCGTGCGCGAGGCCCTGTCGGCGCTGACCGCTGGGCAAGCGACGTTCCAGGACCGGCTGTTCACGGCGGAGGGCGATTTGCGCCGCTTCGTCAATGTCTATCTCGGGCGGGAGGATGTGCGCCGTTTGGGCGGGCTGGACGCGCCGCTGCCAGCGGGAGCCACCTTGACGGTGATGGTCGCTCTGGCGGGCGGTTGATCGGGTGACGGCGACGCGGCCCAGTGGCGCGTGAGGAGGGTTGCATGAGCTTGAAGGATCGGCGGCTTGCGGAGCTGCGCGCCCGTGTTCCAGAGGTTGGCCCGGCTGAGGCTTTGGCCTTGCAACAGGCGGGCGCCCTGCTGATCGACGTCCGCGAGGATGAGGAGACGGCGACGGGCAGTCCGGTGGCGGCGGTGCGCCTGCCGCGCGGCTTCCTGGAATTGCGGATCGAGGAGAAAGCGCCCGACGCCAGCCGGACCTTGGTGCTGATGTGCGCCGGTGGCGCGCGGTCGCTGTTCGCGGCGGAGGATTTGACGCGGTTGGGCTACGGCGATGTCCGGTCGCTCGCCGGGGGCTTTTCCGCCTGGAAGGCGGCGGGCCTGCCGGTGGAGACGCCGCCGCAACTCGACGCGGCCCAGCGCGAGCGCTACCGCCGCCATTTGACCATGCCGGAGGTCGGTGAAGCCGGTCAGCACCGTCTGTTGCGCAGCCGCGTCGCCCTGATTGGCGCTGGCGGGCTGGGGTCGCCCATCGCCTTGTATTTGGCGGCGGCCGGGGTCGGTCGTCTGACCCTGATTGACGACGACAAGGTGGAGCGCAGCAATCTGCAACGGCAGATCCTGCACGCCGAAAGCCGTCTGGGCCAACGCAAGGTGGACAGCGGGCGGGCGGCTCTGCTCGACCTCAACCCGACCATCGAGGTGGTGGCGCACGACACCCGGCTGGAGGCTGGCAACGTCCTCGATTTGCTGGGCGGTCACGACGTGGTGGTGGATGGGTCGGACAATCTGCCGACGCGCTATCTGGTCAACGACGCTTGCGTGACGTTGGGCGTTCCCAATGTCTATGGGGCGATTTTCCGCTTTGAGGGGCAGGTGTCGGTGTTCGGCGGCGCGACGCCGGGCGCGCGCCCTTGCTACCGCTGCCTGTTTCCCGAACCGCCCCCGGCGGAATACGCGCCATCCTGCGCGGAAGCGGGCGTGTTGGGGGTGTTGCCGGGCGTGATCGGCACGATCATGGCGGCGGAAACGATCAAGCTGTTGCTGGGGCTGGGCGAACCGCTGGCCGGGCGTCTGCTGCTGTATGACGGTCTGCGCGGCGAATTCAACGAGATCGCCGTTCCGGTCGATCCCGAATGCCCGTCTTGCGGGCCGGGCGCGTCGGTCGCTTTGACCGATCTGGCGGCGGTCTGCGGGGTGTGACGATGGGCGCCCTTTTCCGGCAGGGAAAGGGCGCTCTCCGGTTACGCGGCCTGCTTGTCAGCGATGATCGAGTTCACCAGCTTTTTCAATTCGGTGAAATCCACCGGCTTCGTCACCAGATTGGTGGCGCCGTTGTCAAGCGCGCGGCGGCGGTTTTCGATGTCGCCATAGGCCGTCACCATGATGACCGGAACCTCTGGCGTCTGCGCGCGCAGCCGTTGGAGCAGATCCAGCCCGCTCATGCCGGGCATGTTGATGTCGCTGAGCACCAGGAAGGTTTCCGGGGTCAGACCGACGTCCAACGCTTCCAAGGCCTGCTCGGCGGATGCGGCGAAATGGAAGGCCACCTGCCCGCTGCGCAGCTCCGCACGGAAACGTTGCCGGAACAAATCTTCGATGTCGGGTTCGTCGTCAACGACAAGAATACCCAGGGTCATGGCTTGCGGCGCTCCCCTAGCGACACCGCCGGAATGGCGCGTGGCAGCGTGATCGTGAACTCTGCGTGGTCGTTCTCAACGCTGGCAACGTCAAAGCGACCCCTATGTTGATGTACCACGATGTCATAGCTGAGCGAAAGTCCTAAGCCTGTTCCTTCTCCTGTTGGCTTGGTTGTGAAGAATGGCGTGAAGAGTTTCGCAATTACCGCCTGTGACATCCCGACGCCATTATCACGAACGCGAATTTCTATTTTGTCGCCGCAATCAGACGTCGCTATGGTGAGCGTGGGGTGATAGTTGGGGTCTGCTTCGGCTTGCTGACGTTTGCGCACCGCATAGAAGGAGTTGGTGAACAGATTGACCAGAACGCGGGAAATGTCCGGGGGAACGATTTTCACCTCGCCGACGTTTGGATCGTAATGGCGGATAAAACTGGTGTTGAACTCGCGATCCTGGGCGCGCACCGCGTGATAGGCCAGGGCCAGAGCCTCTTCGACCAGTGGATTCACGTCGGTGCGCTGCCATTCGCCGCCGCCGCCGCGTGAATGGGCCAGCATGCTTTTGACGATGTTGTCGGCGCGACGGCCATGGTCGGCGATCTTGCGCAAGTTGCTGTGCAGACTCGACACCAGATCCTTGGCCTCGGCCTGGGCGTCCTGGTCGAGCCGATTGTCCAATGGGCCGAGCAAACTCAGCAGTTCATCCAGCAATTCGCTGGTCAGTTCAGCGAAATTGTTGACGAAGTTCAGGGGGTTTTTCAGTTCATGGGCGATCCCGGCGGTGAGCTGGCCCAGGGAGGCCATTTTTTCCTGAACAATCAGTTGCTGCTGCGTGTCGCGCAGCTCTTCCAGAATGGATTCGGCGCGCTCCTTGGCTTCGCGCAGCTCGTCTTCGATTCGTTTGCGTTCGGTGATGTCAACATGGGTGACGACGATGCCGCCGTCGGCGCGCGGCGCGGTGCGGATGTCCAAAACGCGTCCGCTGGGAACCCGGCGCTCTGAATTGATGACGCCCTTGACCTGGAACAACTTGCGGATTTCCGAGATTTTATCATCCTCGGTGCAATCGCCGTAATCGCCGCGCTGGTGGTTGTAGCGCAGCATGACGTCCATCGGCGTGCCGGGTGGGAACAGGCCGGGGGGATAGTCCCACAGACGCAGCAACTCGCTGTTCAACCCTTCCATCCGGCCTTCACGGTCGAGCATCAGGACGCCGTTCGGCATCGCGTCGATGGCGGCCTGGAGCCGTTGCCATTGATGCGGCAATTCGGTGAAGCCGATGTGGGGGCGCACTTGCGCCAGCATCTCCATCACCGCCGGCTTTCCGCCCCAATCAATCGGCTCCAGCACCTGATCGAACCACTGGACGCTGTTGTCGGCGCGCCGCCGCTTGGTGCGTCGGACGTCGGCGCGCGTCAGGCCGGACAGGCATTGGTCATAGGCCTGACGCTCGGAGAAGAGGGCGTCGTCGGGCACAAGCCGCATCACGCTGGGCAGAACCAGCACATCGTCGGGGGCAAGATAGCCCAGCAGATGGGCCAGCCCCTCGTTGCAATGGAGGATGTCCTCGCCGCGATGGACCAGCAGGCCGGGCATGATCGACATGACCTGATCGCGGTAGAGTCGGGCGCTGTCGAGCGTGCCCTCCACCGTGACGGGGGGATCGATGGTGCCGTCCAGAAGGTGCTCGCCGCTGTGGTCAGGAGCGTTCATGGCCGTGCTGTGTCCCGATGCCGTTTGTGTTCGGTCATTGTTGTGCAGGGACGGCGGCGATGCAATCAGGACGGCGAGGCGCGTTCGAGCAAGCGGGTGAAAAGCCTGTGCGATCCGCAAGCAGGTTTTCCGAACTCTGCCCACACATGGGCAGGCTCGGAAAACCTGCAAAACAGAGAGTCCGCAGGTTTCTCCAGGCCGGGCCATGTGTGGCCCGATCTGGAGAAACCTGCTTAGGCTTTGATGAATCGGCTCTAAGGCGCGTCGAGCGGCAGGCGGAGGATGACGGACGTCCCACAATCAGACGCGCTGTCGATGTTGATTTCCCCCGCCAGCTTGCCCGTCACCAGATTGAACACGGCGTACAAGCCCAACCCCATGCTGCCCGCGCCGCGCCGGGTCGTGGCGAAGGGCTGGAACAAGCGCGGCAGGATTTCCGTTGGGATGCCGCGCCCATTGTCGGACACCCGCAACTCCACCCGCTCATCGCTCAACAGGCGGGCGGTCACGGCCACGTGACCGCCTGGATGATGGTCGGGGTCGAAGGCGTGGGCGAAGGCGTTGGTCAACAGGGCGATCAACACCTCGGTCAGCGCGCCGGGGTAGGTGTCCAGAACCAGACCGTCCGGGCATTCCAGCCGCAGATCATGACCGATGGCGGCGGGTTGAACGCGCACCGCCAGGATGATGTCGGACAGATATTCGCGCAGGTCGAAGCGGCTGCGCGGCGACGACGCTTTGCCCTCCGTCACCAGCTTCAGGCTTTGCACCAGGGCCGCCGCGCGTTCGATGTTGGACACCAGCAGGCCCGACACCTCGCTGGCGGTGCCGACATACTCCTGAAAGTCGCTTTTGCGGAGCAGCCCGCCGTTGAAGGTCAGGATGATCGCCTCGGAAACATTTTGCAGATGGGTGGCGGCGGTCAGCGCGATGCCGACCGGCGTGTTGATCTCGTGCGCCACGGCGGCGATCAATTCACCGATCACGGCCATCTTTTCCGCGCGGATCAGGTCGCTTTGCATGCGTTCCAGATCGCTCAACGCCTTTTCCGCCGCTTCCTTGGCGCTGCGCAGCGCCTCGGCCTGGACCTTGCGTTCGGTGATGTCGTAGAGCCAGACGATGTAAACGGCGCGCCCTTCATAGACGGTGTGGTCGAAGGACATAATCATCCAGACCGTGCGGCCGTCGTCGCGGACGAAATGAATTTCGTCGTTGCGGATCGCCTCGCCGTCGCGGGTCCGATTGGCCGGGCGGTCGCGGTCCTCGACATGGCGGAACAGGGCGTCGGCCCCGCGCTGGCGCATGGAGTCGGGCGTGGCGCCGAACAGTTCGACGCAGCGCTGGTTGCTGTAGAGAAGCTCCCCGGCTTCGGTCAGGATCGACACGCCGATTGGGCTGGTGTCGAGCACGCGGCGCAACCGGGCGGCTTGCGCGCGCGACGCGGCTTCCGCCGTGCGGGTTTCCTGCAAGGCGTCGCGCAGTTTGCGCACCGTCTTGCAGGCGTCCAGCGTCTTGTGGATGGTGGCTTCGAGGTCGGCGAAATCAATGGGCTTGATGATGAAGTCGAAGGCGCCGCGATTCATCGCGGCCCGAACATTGCCCAAATCGCCATAGGCCGAGACCATCACGGCGCGGATGTCGGCGTTCACCTGCGGCAAATGGTCCAGCAGGGTCAGGCCATCCATGCCGGGCATGTTGATGTCGCTCAACACCATGTCGATGTCGGGTTCGGCGCGCAACGTCGCCAACGCCTCCTGCCCGTTGTGGGCGAAGAGGAACTCCAACTCTCCCGCACGGACGGCGCGGCGGAAGCGCTGCATAATCAGCGCCTCCACATCCCGCTCGTCATCGACCACCAGAATCTTGCCCATCCCGCTTCCCTAACGCCAACCCGCTGAATCAGCGAATCGTTTTTGCGGGACCGTTCCCCGAACGCGGCCAGCCGACAGAGCGCGAACACCCCGTGCCGTTCGCCGCCCGAAGCCGGAACCGTCGGTCACACCATAAGCGCGGATTGCGCCAACGGGAAGAGGTGAGCCGCTTTGCCCTGTCGGGGTTGTGGGCGCCAATCGTCGGTCAAGGCCGGAAAACCGCAAGACTTATCCCTTCCACCAGCATCGCGCGGCATGACGTGCGCGTTATAGTAACACGCGTTTCTGGCCTGTGGAGTGGGGTGTTTGCCCATTGACGCGTCTTGATTGCTTAAGTGCGGCGGTCTTGCGCGTTCACCAGGGGGAGGGTGAACCAAAAGGAGGCGCCCGCGCCGGGGGCGCTGACCACGCCGATTCGCCCGCCCAGATGCTCGACGATGCGTTTGCAGATGGCCAGCCCCAAACCGGTTCCGGCGGGCTTGTCGGTCATCGGGTCGCCCACTTGGCGGAATCGGTCGAAGACGACCTCATGATGTTCGGGGGCGAGGCCGGGGCCGGTGTCGGTCACGGCCACGCGCAGGGCATCGTCCCGCTTTTCGGCGGACAGCGTCACCCGCCCGCCGGGGGGCGTGAATTTCGCGGCGTTGGACAGCAGATTGACGACGACCTGAACCAACCGATCCTGATCGGCCAAAACCGGCGGCAGATCGGGGGGAATCGCCGTGTCCAGCGTCACCCCGCGTTCCTGGAACAGCCCGGCGGTCGCCGCCGCCGCCTGCTCCAGCGCCGCCGCCGGGTCGAGCGGGCCGATGGTCCAATCCATTTCCCCGGCCTCGATCTTCGCCATGTCGAGCACTTGGTTGATGAGGCGGGTCAGCCGCTCGCTTTCGGCGATGACGATGGCCAGAAACTCGCGGCGCTGGTCGGCCTCGATGCCGGGATCGTCGTGCAGGATCTCGCTGAGCGCGCGAATCGAGGTCAGCGGCGTGCGCAGCTCGTGCGTCACGGTGGACAGAAACTCGTCCTTCAGCCGGTCCAGCGCGGTCAGCCGTTCGTTGGCGGCGCGCAGCGCGTCGGTGGCGCGCTCCAACTCGGCGGTTTTGAGTTCCAACGCCCGGCTGTGGGCGATGACGTGGCTGGTTTCGTCGAGCATCCGCAGCAGTTCCGCCGTGCCGACCGCCCCGCCCGGCGCGATTGAGGCCAAGGCGACGCGGGCGGACGCGCCGCCGATGGCCCCGGCCAGCAGCCGTTCGGCCAGCCGCAGCCGCTTCGGCCCGGCCAGCGACTCCGGGTCATCCCCGGCGAAGGCCCGTTCGGCGCGTTGCGGTCCGAGAAAACGGGCGACGACGCGGGACAGGTCGCCGACGCGCACCGCTCCGCGCCAATCGGCGATCGGTTCCGCCGAATCGGCGCGCTCGAACACATCGACGAAGGCGGCGGCCTGGGCCAGCTCCGCCGAATCGGGGCGGTCGAACAGCGACAGACCGACATACAGGCCGATGTTGGCCAACGCGCTCCAGAACAGGGCGTGAGTCAGCGGATCGAACCCCTCCAGCCCGAACAGGGCGTAGGGCCGCAGGGCGGCGACGCCCCACGGGCCAAGCTCGATGAAGGAGGCGGGCAGCCAGCCCGACCGGGCGAAGCTGGGCAACAGCAGCGTGTAGGCCCACACCAGCGTCCCGGCGGCGACCCCGGCCAGCGCGCCGCGCCGGGTGGCCCCCTTCCAATACAGCCCGCCGATCAGCGCCGGGGCGAATTGCGCCACCGCCGCGAAGGAAATCAGCCCGATGGAGACCAGGGCGTAAGCCGACCCCGCCACCCGGAAATAGACGTAGCCGAGCAGCAGAATGATGGCGATGGCCGCCCGGCGGATGGTCAGCAGCAGCGGCGACAGGTCGGTCGAGCGTTCCAGCGCCGGGTGGCGCAGCCGCAGCAGCGCGGGCATGACCAGATCGTTGCACACCATAGTGGACAGGGCGACCGACTCGACGACGATCATCCCGGCGGCGGCGGACAGCCCGCCGAGGAAGGCCAGCAGCGCCAACCCCTCCGCCCCGCCCGCCATCGGCAGGGCCAGCACGAACAGGTCCGGGTCGGTGGTTCCGCCAAAGCGCAGCAGCCCAGCCACCGCCACCGGCAGAACGAACAGGTTGATGAGCAGCATGTAGAGCGGAAACAGCCAGAGGGCGCGGTTCAGGTGCCGCTCATCGACATTCTCGATCACCATGACCTGGAATTGCCGGGGCAGGCACAGCGCCGCCGCCGCCGCCAACACCAGGCTGGTGGTCCATGCCCCGCCGCCCAACGCCAGATCGGCGGAAAACAGGCGCTGCACGTCGGGGCGGGCGGCGGCGGCGCGGAACAGATCCTCCAGCCCGTCATGCAGCCCCCAGACGACGAAGCCGCCGACGGCGAGAAAGGCCGCCAGCTTGACCAGCGATTCAAAGGCGACGGCGGCGACCATGCCGGGGTGATGCTCGGCGGCGTCGATCTGGCGGGCGCCGAAGACGATGGCGAACAGCGCCATGGTCGCGGCGATCAGGAACCCATTGTCGAGAAAGGGCAGGCGCTCCCCCGCGCCGGTCCCCGTCAGCGCGTCGAAGCTGACCGCCACCGCCTTCAACTGCAAGGCGATGTAGGGGGTGACGCCGACCACGGCGGTCAGCGCGACCAGCCCGCCCAGCAGGGGGCTGCGGCCATAGCGGCTTCCCAGGAAATCGGCGATGGAGGTGATGCGCTGGTTCTTGGCGATCCGCAGGATTTTCCGCAGCGGCAGCGGGGCCAGCAGCATCAGCAGGGTGGGGCCGAGATAGATCGGCAAAAAGCCGATGCCCAGCGACGCCGCCCGCCCGACCGACCCGTAAAAGGTCCAGGTCGTGCAATAAACCCCCAGCGACAGCGCGTAGATGGTGGGCGACGCGATGACGCTGCGCCCCGCCGCCGCCCGCCGGTCCGCCCAATGGGCGATGGCGAACAGCGCCGACAAATAGGCCAGCGAAACGAACAGGACGCTGGTCCAGGCCATCGCTCAGCCTCCCAAGCGCGAAGAACTCATCATCGCCGCTCCGCCACCAGCGCCGCCAAGCCGATCACCGCCGCCCAGGCGATCAGGATGTAGGCGTAAAGCGGCGGCAGGCCGAACAGAGCGCCCTCCACCCCGAACAGGCGGAGCAGCGGCGGGTTGAACAGAACCAGGGCGAGCAGGAACAGCCCGACCATGCGGTCGCGGCGCGGCGGCTTGGCGGCCTCCGGCCCGGCGGTCAAAAGGCCCGCTCCCGCGCCGCCAGCTCGACCAGGATGTTCGCGCCACGAATGGCGTCGTCCAGCGTGGTCACGCCCTGTTCGCGCAGCATCTCGACCATGCGCAGGAACACCGCCGCCGTCACCAGACTGTCGCCCAGCGCGGTGTGGCGGTCCACCACGGCGATGCCCAGCCGTTCGGCGATGCCGTCCAGCGTGTGGTCGCCGTCGTTGCCCAGCAGCATCCGCGACAGCAGCATGGTGTCCAGAACCGGCCCGTCAAACACCACGCCGCTGGCCCGTTCCTTCATTTTCAGGAATTTCAGGTCGAAGGCGGCGTTGTGCGCCACCATGACCGCGCCGGACACGAAGCTGCGGAATTGCGGCAGCACCTTGTCCACCGTCGGCTTGTCGGCGACCATGCTGTCGGTGACGCCGTGGAAGGGGATCGATTCGGCGGGAATCGACCGCTTCGGGTTGACCAACGTGTTGAATGTCTCGCCGGTCAGAATGCGCCCGCCGACGACGCGGACGGCGGCGATCTGGATGATTTCATCGCCGGTGCTGGGCGACAGGCCGGTGGTTTCGGTGTCGAACACCACGTAATGCAGCCGGTCGAGCGGCGTCCGCCCCAACTCGCTGGTCGCCAGCGGTTGGTGCAGCAGGCCGAAATCGAAGAACTCCGGGCGGGCGCTGGGTTTGATGAGGGTGTGGGCCGAGGGCGGCGACAAGGCGGGCGGCAGCGGCATGCGCAGACGGACGAAGCCCTCGCGCTCCGGCACCGGCTCGCACCAGACGGTGCTGCGGTGGTGCTGCATCACGTCGCCGACGGTCAAGCCGCCCAAGCCGCCGGGCAGCGGCTGGTCGAGCCAGCCGTCCAGCGTCGCGCTTGGCACGGTCGCGCCGCGCCAGACCAGATCCAGATAGACCCAGCGGTCCCCGGCGTCGGCCGCCAGATCGAAGGCCGTGACCCCGGTCAGGGCGTGGACCGAGCCGATCAGATGGCCGAACAGCACGACCAGCGTGTAGCTGTCGCCATGCACCCATTGTGGCAGGCCGGTCAGGGTGACGACCGTCGCCGCTTCGCCGCCGACGCGGTGGCGGACCAGATTGATGAGGTTGTTGGAATGGATGTCGCTCATCGGCCAACTGCCGGTGACGACGTCGCGGTAGGCGGTGGTCACGCGTTCCAGCCGCTGCGACAGGGCGCCGGTCGACTCCATCATGGCGCTTTCGAACGCCGCGCGGTCGCCCGGCCCCAGATCGGGGTTGTCGTAGAGCGTCTCCACCGCCGCGCGCAGATTGGCGATGGGCGCGCGGAACCCCTCCGTCGCTTCGCGCAGCAGGGCGTCGCGCTGGCCCAGCGCCGCCAGCTCGCGGGTGGCGTCGGACAGGGTGACGACGTAGCCGGTGATGGTCGGCGGCTCGTCGCCCGTGTCCTCCGTCTCTTGCAGGACGGCGCTCATCCGGCCTTCCAGCAGGATGCGCCCGTCGGTGGTGGAGCCGATGAATTGCGCGGTGGTCCCGTGCTCGTGATCGACGTGCCGCCCCTCGCGCACGCGCAGGGTCAACCGTTCCAGCGTGTGCGTCACCGGCTCCGCCACCACGAAATGCAGCAGGGAGCGGCCAAGCCCCAGATCGCCGGTCAGATGCAGGATGTCCAGGGCGGTCTGGTTGTAGAGCAGGATCTGATGCTTCGTGTTGCAGACGATGACGCCCTCATGCAGGTCGCGCAGCACGGCGGCGAGGCGGGTCTTTTGTTCTTCCGCTTTGGCGGTCGATTCGGCGACGGTGCGGGCGATGTCGCGGCGGACCAGCGCCAGCTTGTCGGACAGATCATTGACCGCGCGGGCGATGGGGGCGAGATCGCCGTAACGGGCCAGCGGCACCCGCCCGCCGACCGCCCCCTCGGCGTTGCCATGGGCGATCAGCCCGGCTTCGCGGCTCAAGGTTTCGGCGGCGCGCAGCAGGAAGCGGTCCACCGCCAGCCACAGCCCCCACACCCCGGCGGCCAGCGCCCCGGTCATCACCACGGCGTAGGTCAGCAGCGGATCGGCGGCGGCGGAATCGCGCACGGCCACGGCCAGCCCGACGGACAGAACCACCAGCCCGACGCCGACGGCGCGGAAGATCAGCGGCACCATCCGGCGCGGGGCCGGTGGCGGCCGGACGGCGGACGGGGCGGCCTGCGTCGGCGCGTCGGCGCTGGAGGCGGGCAGGGTCATCGACCGCCCCCCAGCGTGGTTTCCGGGGCGGCGTCCGCCGGGATTCCCAGATGGCGGCGCACGGTGGCCAGCAGGTCGCGGGTGGAAAAGGGTTTGGTGATGTAGTCGGTGGCGCCCAGCGCCATGCCCTTTTGCCGCTCCACGTCGCGGCTTTTCGCCGTCAGCATGATGATCGGCAGGCTTTTCCAATCGGAATTGGCGCGCAAGGTCTGGCAGACGTCGAAGCCGTCGCGCTTGGGCATCATGGCGTCGAGCAGGATCAGATCGGGGGTGAAGGATTCGACCGATTGGATCGCTTCCTCCCCATTGCGGGCGACGCGCACGTCGAATCCGGCGCGTTGCAGCAGGACCTGGAGCGACAGGACGATGCTTGGCTCGTCGTCGACGACCAGGATGGTCGGCTTCATGGTGGGGCTTCCTCCGGCTCGTCGGTCTGGTGCCGACTTGTCTGTTTTGCGTGCGCCCTGGAATGTCCATGGTACGAGCAAGCAGAAGCACGGATCAAGCGGCGCGCCGGGAGGGGCGACCAAAGTCAGGGGGGTGAAACGGCCAAGGAAAAGCGCCGTTTCCGCAAAAATCCGCGCGGGGGATGACAGTATGCCGCAGCGGCGACAACCGGGGGCGGACGGTCGGGACCAGCGATCCGACGACCGTCCGTTTTGTCGTCAGCGCGCCGATACCGGGTAGGCGGGCAGGCCCATCTTGGCTTTCAGATCGTCGGCGGCGCGCTGGGCGGCGGCCTTGTCGGCGTAACCGCCGACGCGCACGACATGCCACGTCTTGTTGGCGCTGTCGGTCCAGTCCAGCCCAAAGGCGGCGTAGCCGGATTTTTTCAGCTTCTGCACCTGAATCGCCGCGTTTTCGGCGACCTGATAGGAGCCGACCTGCACCGAATAGCGACCGCTGGGAACGGCGTCGTCGGAAGCCCCCGACGCGGCGGCTGGGGCTGGGGCTGGGGCGGCGGGCGTGGATTGGATCGGCACCGTCAAGGTGCCGGTGGCCGGGGCCAGCGGCTTGGCGGCGGCGGGCTTCGGTTCCGGCGCTTTCGGCTCGGCGGCTTTGGCCTCCGCCGGTTTGGCGGGCGGCGGCGGGCGTTTGACCGGCTCGCGCGGATCCTTGGGCGGGGCCAGCATGGCTTGCAGGGCGCCGGTTTCCGTCGCCTTCGCGGCGGGCGGTTCGGCGGGCTTGGCCGGGGCTGGCTCGACGGCCTTGGGCGCGGGCGCTGCGGGCGGCGGCGGGGCCGCTGGCGCAGGCGCGGCGGCGGTTTGCGTGGGGGGCGGGGCGGCGTGCGGCGGTTCCGCCGGTTTGGCGACCGGGGCGGGCCTCGCGGTGGAGGCCGGGGCGGCGGTCGGCGGCAGGGCGGGCGGTTCGGGCGCCTTCAACGCGGGCGGCGGCGCCATCGGCGCAGCGCCAGCGGGCGGCGTCGGCGCGGGCGCTGTGGGCGGCGGAACGGGCAAAGCCGGGGTTGCGGCGGCGGGCGCGCGGGCGATCAGCGATTCCGGCGCGGGGTTGGCCGTGTTGGCGGCGGGCGCGCGGGTGATGGCCGGGGCGGGCGAAACCAGGGACGTGGTCGCGGCGGCGGATGGGTCGCTGGGCGGACTGCCGCCTGGATCGAGCATCACCACGGCGAAGCCGATTCCAGCGGCGGCGAGCAGGGCGGCGGCGATCTTGCCCAACGGCAAGCCGCCGCGCGCGGCCTTTGGCTCGTCGTCATCGTCTTCAAGATCGGCGACGTCGTCGATGGGGTCGGCCTTCAGATCGTCGTTCAGCGCGCGGAGCAGCTTGGCGATGTCCTCGCTCTCCGGGGTGGGCGCGTCCGAGGACTTGCCGGCGGCCTTCATTTGATCTTTGAACGTCACGGCGGGCAACGCATCCCGAAAGGAACAGGGGCTGTCCCCAGCCTTGCGCAAACGCAAGCTGCGGGACAGCCCCATCTTTCTATCGTATTTCCTCGGGCGATCAAACCGCTATGCGGTCGCAGCCCGTGAGAAAGACGGGACCTCAGCCCTGATGCGGCTTCGCCGGTTCGGTCGGCGCGGCGACCGGCTGCGGCTGGGCCTGCGGTTGCGCCGGGGCTTGGGCGGCGGTTTGCGCCGGGGCCGCCGTCTGGGCCGCCGTCTGGGCGGTGGTGGCGGGCGGGGCGGCGGCGGTGTCCTCCTCCCCGTCCTTCAGACCGGCCTTGAAGGCCTTCACGCCCTTGGCGATGTCGCCCATCACGGCGGGCAGCTTGCCCGCGCCGAACAGGAGGAGGACGATCAGCAGAACGATGATCCAATGCCAGATGCTGAAACTGCCCATGAGCGTGAAACCTCTGTGGTCGATCGGTCTGTGGTGGGTGCGGGGTCGAGGGGATGCGCCCCGGATGTGAGGGCGCGCCCGACCGCCGACAAGGGGCTAAGGTCAGGGAGACGGGCGGTTCGGCGCCGTTTCCGGGATTTGATGGCGCATGATGAGCGGGGTTTGCAGCGCGCTGAACAGCAAGGTCAGCGGCATGATGCCGAACACCTTGAAATTCACCCAGGCGTCGGTGTCCATGCTGCGCCAAACAACCTCGTTGACGACGGCCAGCAGCAGGAAGAACCACGCCCAGCGGATGCTCAGGGTTCGCCACCCTTGATCGCTCAAGGCCAGCACGGTCCCCAGCAGCCGTTTCATCACGTTGCGGCGGGTGACGTGGGCGATGAACAGCACGGCGGCGAACATCAGATTGACCAGCGTCGGCTTGATCTTGATGAACAGATCATTTTGCAGCCACAAGGTCAGCCCGCCGAAGATCAGGACGAATCCGGCGCCGACCACCGGCATGATCGGCACCCGGCGCTCCAGATGCCAGGAGACGGCCAGCGCGATGGTGATCGCGACCATGAAAACGGCGGTGCCGGTCATGATGCCGGCTTGGGAATTGGCGATGAAGAAGGCGGCGAGCGGGCCGGCCTCCGTCAGCAGGCGAACGAGCGGATTCATTCCTCTGACATAGCCCGAACCGGCCCGCCGTGAAAGGGGCGAAAGCAATCATCGGCGCGTGATCGCGTGACGTTTTTGCGAAGCCTTTCCTTTCCGGCGTTGCTCGTCTAACTGTGCGGCGACACGTTGGACCAGCACAGGTGAACGACCATGGACGCGGCGGAAGTCAAAGAGCTGATCGACGAGGCTCACGAGCATGAGCACCGCAAGCGCGGGCATGACGACGGCGAGGGCGGGTTGAAGATTTCGACCGCCGTTTATATTTCGATGTTGGCGGCGGTTCTCGCCATCGTCAGCGTCGCCGGGTCGAACGCGGGCAAGGACATGATGGCCAGCGCCATCGAGGCGTCGGACAGCTTCGCCTATTATCAGGCCAAGACCCAACGGCAGATCAGCCTGCGGCTGGCGGCGGACGAGTTGGAATTGCTGAGCGCTGGCATGCCCGCCGAAGGGCAGGCGCGCGCGTTGAAGAAATCCGCCGAATACCGCGTCAACGCCGACAAGATGGAAGCCGACGACGGCAAAAACAGCCGCAAGGATTTGCTGGCCAAGGCCAAGGCGGCGGAGGCCAAGCGCGACCACGCGGCGACTCAGGATCCTTATTTCGACTTCGCCGAGGGGCTGTTGCAGTTGGCCATCGTGCTGGCCTCGGTCTTCGCCATCACCAACATGGGCTTCATCCTGTGGGTCAGCCGCGTTCTGGCGGTGGTCGGCTTGGCGCTGGCGGTTGACGGCTTCACGCTGGTCTATCCGCTGCCGTTCCTGTAAGGGCGCGCGCGTTGCCCCCTCCCTAACCCTCCCCCGCTCACGCGGGAGAGGGAACGAGCGTGGTGTCGCCCAATCCTCCCTCTCCCGCGAAGCGGGGGAGGGTTGGGGAGGGGGAAAAGAAACTTACTGAAACGCCGCTTCCGCCAAGCTGCGCAGCTTGCGGGAATGCAGGGTCTCCATCCCGTATTCGCGCAGCAGCTCCATCGCCAGCACGCCGATTTTCAGATGCTGGTCCACCCGCTCGCGGTAAAAGCGGTCGGCCATGCCGGGCAATTTCAACTGGCCGTGCATCGGCTTGTCCGACACGCACAGCAAGGTGCCGTAGGGCACGCGGAAGCGGAAGCCGTTGGCGGCGATGGTGGCGCTTTCCATGTCCAGGCCGATGGCGCGGCTCTGGCTGAAGCGCATCAGCGGTTCGCGGTGGTCGCGCAGCTCCCAGTTCCGGTTGTCGATGGTCGCCACCGTGCCGGTGCGCATGATGCTTTTCAAATCATAGCCCGACAGGCCGGTGACGCGCTCCACCGCCGTTTCCAGGGCGCGCTGCACCTCGGCCAGCGGCGGCACCGGCACCCACAGCGGCAGATCGGCGTCCAGCACATGGTCCTCGCGGACATAGCCATGGGCCAGCACGTAATCGCCCAGCCGCTGGGTGTGGCGCAGGCCCGCGCAATGGCCCAGCATGATCCAGGCGTGCGGGCGCAGCACGGCGATGTGGTCGGTGATGGTCTTGGCGTTGGACGGGCCGACGCCGATGTTCACCAGGGTGACGCCGTTGCCGTCGGGCCGCGTCAGGTGATAGGCGGGCATCTGCGGCATCCGCGCCAGCTTCGGCGCCACGTCGTCCGGCGCCCCGTCGTTCTGCGCGGCGCCCCGGTTGCGGCTGTGGGTGACGCCCTCGCCCGGCTCGACGAAGCGGTCATACTGCGCGCGGTAGGCGGCGAGCGCCGGGTCGTCGGTCGGCTCCATCACCTCGCGCGACAGGCGGATGAACTCGTCCACATAAAATTGGTAGTTGGTGAACAGGACGAAATTCTGGAAATGCTCGGGCGCCGTCGCCGTGTAGTGACGAAGCCGGTGCAGCGAGAAATCGACGCGCGGCGCGGTGAACAGCGCCAGCGGCTTGACCGCGTCCGGCCCCAGATCCTCCACGCCGTTGACGATGGTGTCGTCCATCCGCGCCAGATCGGGCAGGTCGAACAGGTCGGGCAGGCGGGTCAAACGGTCGGGCGGCAAATCGCCTTCGACATACAGCCCTTGGGGGAAGGCGAAATGGATGGGAATCGGTTCGTCGCTGACGCCGATTTCCAGCGGAACGCCGTGGTTGCGCAGCAGCAGCGTCAATTGTTCGGACAGATAGCGCTCATACAGGTCGGGCCGCGTCACCGTGGTGGCGTGGGCGCCGGGACCGCCGACGAAGCCATAGGCCAGCCGGGTGTCCACCGCCGCGCTGGAGCGGGTGGTCAGCCGCACATAGGGATAATGGGCGCGGTTGGGGCCGCCCTCCTCGTCGCCCTTGGTGTAGGCGGTGAAGCGGTCGCGCAGAAAGCCGGTGTTGCGGTCGTAGATGTCGCGCAGGCAGGCGAGCGCGTCTTTGGCGTCGGTGAATTGGCCAACCGGGCCGGGGGGAAGCGGGGGCAGGGTCATGGCGTTTGATCGGCTCACGGCGTCGCGAAGGTCCGTGATCTTGGACACCCGCCCGCAGCGCCGCAACAGCAAAAGCCCGGCGCTTCCGCAATCGGCAATGACCACAGAAACAGTGGTTTCTTTCGCGTCGTCTTGACGCGCGCGCTTCGTCCCAAGAAAAAAGGCCCGCCCTCGTGCGGAGGACGGGCCTTTGTTTCTTAAAAACCGATCAACCGATCAGGAAGCGACCTTGTCCAGCTCGCGCAGGATCGAGTCGCCCATGACGGTGGTGGAGCAGCGGGCCATGCCCGGCGCCATGATGTCGGCGGTGCGCATGCCGCCGCCCAGCACGTTCTGGATGGCCTTTTCGATCAGCTTGGCGTCCTCGTCCAGGTCGAACGAGTAGCGCAGGGCCATCGCGAAGGACAGCAGCGTGGCGCAGGGGTTCGCCAGATCGCGACCGGCGATGTCCGGGGCCGAGCCATGCACCGGCTCATACATCGCCTTGCGCTTGCCGTCGGCGTCGGGCGCGCCCAACGAGGCCGAGGGCAGCATGCCGAGCGAGCCGGTCATCATCGACGCTTCGTCCGACAGGATGTCGCCGAACAGATTGTCGGTGACGATGACGTCGAACTGCTTGGGGTTCTTCAGCAACTGCATGGCGCCGTTGTCGGCGTACATGTGCTCCAGCGTCACGTCGGAGTATTCCTCCTGGTGCAGCTTGGTCACTTCCTGCCGCCACAGCAGGCCGGATTCCATGACGTTGGCCTTCTCCATCGAGTGGACCTTGTTGTTGCGCTTGCGCGCCAACTCGAAGGCCACGCGGGCGACGCGGCGGATTTCCGAGGTCGTGTAGACCTGGGTGTTCACGCCGCGACGTTCGCCGTTGCCGATGTCGGTGATGCCGCGCGGCTCGCCGAAATAGACGCCGCCGGTCAATTCACGGACGATCATGATGTCCAGGCCGCGAATGACGTCGGCCTTCAGGGTCGAGGCGTCAACCAGCGCGTCGAACACCACCGCCGGGCGCAGGTTGGCGAACAGGCCGAGTTCCTTGCGCAGGGCCAGCAGGCCGGCTTCCGGGCGCTTGGTGTAGTCGGTCGGGTTGTCCCATTTCGGACCGCCGACGGCGCCCAGCATCACGGCGTCCACGGCCAGCGCCTCGGCCAGCGTGGCGTCGTTCAGCGGCACGCCATAGGCGTCGATGGCCGCGCCGCCAACCAGACCTTCCGACACGTCGAAGGTCATGCCGCGCTTGCGGTCCATCCAATCGATGACCCGACGGACCTGGCGCATGACTTCCGGACCGATACCATCGCCGGGGAGGAACAGAAGCTTCTTATTGGCGGGCATGGCGCGCGCACTCCCAAACACTGACGTCGAAAACAGAGGAAACGGGACGGGGGGCGGTCAAGCCAACCCCCGCGATCCGATGGAGGTTAGATCGCCAACCAGGGCTGTTCGGCCCGGCGCTTGCCTTCAAAGCTGTCGATCCGCGACACTTCCTGAAGCGTCAGGCCGATGTCGTCCAGACCGTTCAGCAGGCAATGCTTGCGGAAGGGTTCCAACTCAAAGCTGATGGAGCCGCCGTCCGGGCCGGTGATGGTCTGGTTTTCCAGATCGACCGTGACCACGGCGTTGGACCCGCGCGACGCGTCGTCGAGCAGCAGGTCCACCTGCTCCTTGGGCAGCTTGATCGGCAGGATGCCGTTCTTGAAGCAGTTGTTGTAGAAGATGTCGGCGAAGCTGGGGGCGATGATGCAGCGGATGCCGAAATCGGCCAGCGCCCACGGCGCGTGTTCGCGCGAGGAGCCGCAGCCGAAATTGTCGCCCGCCACCAGGATCTTGGATTGACGGTAGGCCGGCTTGTTCAGCACGAACTCGGCGATTTCCCCGCCTTCGGGCGTGTAGCGCATCTCGTCGAACAGATGCTTGCCCAGTCCCGTCCGCTTGATGGTCTTCAGGAACTGCTTGGGGATAATCATGTCGGTGTCGATGTTGATCATCGGCAACGGCGCCGCGACGCCGGAGAGAACCGTAAACTTTTCCATCGCCAAAAATCCTGTCGCGCAAGAAGGCGCAAGCGTGCGCATGCGGAGTGTCGCTGAATAGCAGACCAGACCGGCCATTGCCAGCGGAAGCTTGCCGTCATGCCGCCCGGCGGCGAGCGAACAGGCATGCGTTGACCGCGAACGACGCAGCAATCTTGCGCGCTTCGCTTCCGCCGATCAACGATGAAACAGGCCTTTCAGCAGCAGGGCCGCCAACAACACGGGAACCGCGCAGGCCAGCGACAGCCACAGCGCCGCCGTTTCGCCGTGCCGCTCGATCACAAACGCGTACAGCATCGGGGCCAGAGCGGCGACGTAGAAGCCCGGCGTGATGAGCCGCCCGACCGTGCGCCCATAGCTGGTCGGGTCGAACAGCGCCAGCGGCAAGGTTCCACGCACGATGGTCAGCAGCCCGTTGCCCGCGCCGAACAGCAGGGCGAACAGAACGCCCACCAACGGAGCCATGCCGAACAGCAGCGGCGCCAGGAAGCAGGAGGCCAGCAGGGCGCTGGCGAACGCCGCCAGCCCAAAGGGCGACAGCCGCGCGCCGAACAGCACCTCCGCCAGCCGGGCCGCCGACTGGCCGACGCCGCGCAGGGTGGACACCCACACCGCCAGCGCGGGGGCCAACCCCAGCCCGGCCATCAACCCGATCATGTGGGCCGACAGTCCCGAATTCAGCAGGCCGGTCAAGGCGACCATCACGGCGTACAGAACGCCCGCGACGGCGGGGGAGGCCCCCGCCGGGCGCGGAGCCGGACCGTCGTCCATGTTGCTTTCCGGCGCAGGCGCGGCGATGTGGCGATGGTCGGGAATCATCCGGTGCAGCGGGATGGTGGACAGCGCGATTCCGGCGTAGACGCACAGCGCCCCGCGCCAGCCCAAACCATCGGCCAACGCCTGCCCGACCGGCCAGAGGACCGACGAGGCCAAGCCGCCGAGCAGGGTGATCTGGGCGATGGGCCGCCGCGCCTCCCGCCCGCCGATGCGGGCCAACGCGGCGAAGGCGGCGTCGTACAGCGTCATCCGCATGGCCAACCCCAAGCCGATCCAGGCGACGTAATAGCCGATCAACTCGCGGGCGGCGGCCAGACCCAACAGGCTGACCGCCATCACCAAGGATCCCGCCACCATCACCGGGCGCCCGCCATGCTGGTCGATCGCCCGTCCGATCCGGCTCGACGTCAGCCCCTGGACGATCAGCGCCACGGTGAAGCCACCGTGAATCGCGGTCAGCCCATGCCCCAGATCGGCGGCCATCGCCGTGCCGAACACCCCGACCAGATAATAAGAGATGCCCCAGCACAAAAGCTGCGACAGGCCCAAGGCCACCACCAACCGCCGCGACATGTGATCCAACGCCGTTCCCGCCCGCGCAATGAGGAGGCAAGGCTAGACCCACGACCGGGGTGCGGCAAAACGACTTGTTTTGCGGCGTCTGTTGAGAAAAAATCAACGGATGTCCTCGCCGCTTCCGCCCCTCAACGCGCTGCGCGCCTTCGTCGCCGCCGCCCGCCACAGCAATTTTCGCTTGGCCGCCGAGGAGCTGTGCGTCACGCCGGGCGCGGTCAGCCGTCAGATCAAGCTGTTGGAGGAGCGGATCGGCCACACCCTGTTCGACCGCTCGCAACGGCAGGTCCGCTTGACGCCGGTGGGCGCGCGCTATTTCGCGCGGGTGGCCGACCTGTTCGAGCGGTTGGCGACCGCGACCGACGCCTTGGCCGAGGAGGGCGGGCGGCGGGTCCTGCATCTGGATTGCATCCCAACCTTCGCCATGCATTGGCTGTTGCCGCGCCTGCCGGATTTCAAGGCGCGCTGCCCCGATCTGGAGCTGTCGCTGTTCACCGCGCCCGACCGCATCGACCAGTCGCGCCGCTTTGATTGCGCGATCCGCCGCGATCCCGACCATTTCGCCGGGCTGACCCCACACCCGCTGATGGCGGAGCGCAGCGCCCCGGTGTGCAGCCCGCGCCTGTTGGCCGAAGCAGGGGCGCGCGGCTTTCCCGCCGGGCTGGCGTCTTTGCCGATCATCGCCATCCGCTCGCGGCCCGACCTGTGGCCCTGCTGGTGCGCGGCGAACGGCGTGGGCGTCGATGGGTTGAGCAACCGGCTGGAGGTGGATCACACCTATTTCGCCATCCAGGCGGCGGAGGATGGGTTGGGGGTCGCCCTGGTCCCGCTGCTGTTCATTGAACGGTCGCTGGCGAACGGACGTCTGGTCGTTCTGCCCGATTGTCCAGCGGTGGTGTCGGGGCGCTATGTCCTGTTGGAAAGTCGTCAACCGGATCGCACAGAGGCGCCGGAATTTCTGGATTGGCTGCGGGCGCAGACGGACAATGCCCCCGCCGGGTGGGCGTAACCCCGCCCGCGCCGATGGCCTTGGCGGGGAGGAGGGGAAGCGTGTCTCAATCGGGTCGATCCGGCGGCGCGCGGTTCGCGACCGTTCTGGGGTGGCTTCTGCTGGCGTTCAGCGCTTTGACGGGCGTCGGCCATCTGGGGCTTGGCGGCGGCAAGGGCGGCGAGGCCTTCGTGATGCTGTTTGTTGTGTTCGGTCTTCCGGCGCTGGTGCTGGGGGCGCTGCTGCTGTGGGCGGGGCGACCGCGCCGCGCGCCGTGACCGCCGCCGCGCTCCGCCGTCTCCACGCCCGAGTGGGCGCGGTTCTGTGAAAAAACTGAAACACTCAAGTGATATGGTCGCGTTCCTCTGCGTACAGCGCTGGAAACAGCGGATCTGTGATCGGCTCCACCGCCGGTTGGCGGATGATTCAGCCATGGGGAACTCGCAATGTCCTGGTTTTCAAACCTTCAGATCGGGCGGAAGCTCCTGGTGTCCTTCGCCGCGCTGATTCTGGTGATCGGCGCCATCAACGCGACCACCTATGGCGCCCTGTCCACCATCCAAACCTCCAACGGGCGGACGACCCACACCTACAAGGTGATCCAGACCGTCAACGCCGTGATGGCGGCGATGGTCGATCAGGAAACCGGCGTGCGCGGCTATCTGGTCAGCGGCGACCAAGCCTTTCTGGAACCTTATCGCTCAGGACAGAGGACCTATGACGAGACGTTGGCCGAGGTTAAACGCCTGACCGCCGACAATCCCCAACAGCAGCGCCGTCTGGACGAGATCAAACGTCTTGGACTGTCCTGGCGCCAATCGGTGGCCGAGCCGGAAATCGCTCTGATGGCCAAGCCGGACAGCCGCGAAAGCGCCCGCGCCATGGAGGCCAAGGGCGTGGGGAAAGGCGCTATGGACGGCATCCGCAAGCTGGTGGCTGAGGTCGAAGAGGCCGAGGGCGCCTTGCTGGACCATCGCCGCGTCGAGCAGAGCGACGCTTTTTCCACGGGATACGCCGCCGCCATTGGCGGGGCGCTGCTGTCGACGCTGATCGCGGCGATGGTCGGCATGATCCTCAACCGCTCCATCACGGGGCCGATTGTTCAGATGACCGCCGCGATGGGACGGCTGGCCGCGAACGACCGCAAGGTGGAGATCCCGGGCGTTGGGCGCAAGGACGAGGTTGGCGCCATGGCGGAGGCCGTGGACGTCTTCAAGCGCAACGCCATCGAAGCCGAGCGCCTCGCCGCCGCCCAACGGACTGAGGAGGAGGGCAAGGCGCGCCGCGCCGCCCGCTTGGACACGCTGATGCGTGGTTTCGAGGACAGCATCACCACGGTGGTCGGGAGTTTGTCCGGGGCCGCGACCCAAATGCAGCAATCCGCCGGGGTGTTGACGCAATCCGCCTCGGAAACCAATCGACAAGGCGCCAACGTCGCCTCGGCGGCGGAGCAGGCTTCGGCCAACGTGCAGACCGTCGCGGCGGCGGCGGAAGAGCTGTCCTTGTCGATTTCCGAAATCGGTCGTCAGGTGGCGCAATCGACCCGCGTGTCGGAGCAGGCGGTGGCCGGGGCCAACCGGGCGAACGGCGTGGTCGCCGGGCTGGCCGAAGGCGCGCAGAAAATCGGCGATGTGGTGAACCTCATCAACTCCATCGCCGGTCAAACCAATCTGTTGGCGCTGAACGCCACCATCGAAGCGGCCCGCGCCGGAGAGGCCGGCAAGGGATTCGCCGTGGTCGCCAACGAGGTCAAGAGCTTGGCCAACCAGACCGCCAAGGCGACGGAGGACATCACCGGGCAGATCGGCTCGATCCAGGGGGCCACGCGCGACGCGGTGAACGCCATTGAGGAGATCAGCCGCATCATCACGGAAATCAGCCAAATCTCCGCCACCATCGCCTCGGCGGTGGAGGAGCAGAGCGCGGCGACGCAGGAAATCAGCCGCAACGTTCAGGAGGCCGCGCAGGGCACCCAGAGCGTCACCAGCAACATCGTCGGCGTGACGCGCGCCGCTGGCGACACCGGCAAGGCGGCGGACGAGGTCGGCGAGGTCGCCGTCCATCTGACCAGCCAATCGACCCAGTTGCGGCGCGAGGTCGAAAGCTTCCTCAACGACGTGAATGCGGCCTGACCTTTCCCGCAAGCCCCCGCAAGCCTGTCGTAAAAAAACGGCGGGCTTGCGGCGGGATGGTCCGTGGCCTACCAAGGGAGCAGCCGCAACAGCCCGCGTCCGCGCCATCATGCAGCCCTTGATTCCGCCCGACGACGACGCCCGCCGCGCCCGCCTGATCGGGAGGCTGTTTTTGCTTCTCGCCCCGCTGGCCTATAGCGGGTTGACCCTGGCGTTCGGCATGGACGCCAATTGGGATTTGCGGAATTACCATTGGTACAACGGCTACGCGTTGCTGACCGGGCGGATCGACGGCGATCTGCTGCCCGCGCAAATGCCGACCTTTTACAACCCGGCGCTGGACGCGCTGTTCTTCACGCTGGCCAACGGCCTGCCCGCGCGTGTCGCCGGGTTCGTCTGGGGCGCGATCCAGGGCGTGAACCTATCCTTGCTGTTCCTGCTGTCGCTGGCCTGCCTGCGCGGGGACTCGCCGCTCCGCCGCACGGTCGCCGCGATGCTGTTGGCGGCGATGGGGGGCTTGGGCGGCGGCACGCTGGGGCTGATCGGCACGACCTTTCACGACAATCTGGTCAGTCTGGGCGTGTTGGCGGCGCTGGTCATCGTGGCGCGCGGTTTGCCGGGGCTGTTGACCGGGCGGTTTGCCCCAAGCTTTGGCCGGGTGGCGCTGGCCGGGCTGTTCGCCGGGGTGGCGATGGGCTTGAAGAATCCGACGGTGATCTACGCGGTCGGCCTGTGTCTGGCCTTTCTGGCGCTGCCCGCCCATCCCTGGCGCCGCCTGTGGTTGGCCTTCTTTTTTGGCGTCGGCGTGCTGGCCGGGCTGGGGCTGGGCGGCGGCTTTTGGATGGCGCATCTGTGGCATGATTACGGGAATCCGGTGTTCCCGCACATGAACCAGCTCTTCCGTTCGCCCTTCGCCGCGATCTCCGATTATGTGAATGTCAGCTTCTTCCCGTCGTCGCGCTGGGATCGGTTGTTCTTTCCCTTCACCTTCACCTTTGCCCCGCTGACGGTGGGCGAGGTGCCGTGGTTCGATCTGCGGGTTCTGGCGCTGTTTGTGTTGATCCCGCTGGGGACCGTCGCCGCGCTGGCGATCCGCCGCATCCGCCCGGCGAGCGCGTGGCTGACCGAAGCGCCCGCGACCCGCTTCCTGCTGACCGCGTTGGCCGTCACCTATGGTCTGTGGGTGGCGATGTTTTGCATCTACCGCTACCTCGTGCCGGTGGAGATGCTGGCGCCGTTGGCGTTGGTGATGGCGGTCGGCCTGCTGCCTTTGTCCCGCCGCTGGGCGGTCCGCCTCGCCATCCTGTTGCTTCTGGCGGTGCAGGTCACGGCGCGACCGGCGGATTGGGGCCGCGTGGCGTGGCCCGACCCGGACGGCCCCGGACGTTGGGTGACGGCGGAGGTTCCGCCCATCGAAGACCCGGAAACCACCATGGTGCTGATGGGCGGCTATTGGGCGATTTCCCACGTCATCCCGTCTTTCCCCGCCCGGCTGAGCTTCGTCCGCATCCAATCGAACTTCTTGCAGCCGGATTCGGTCGGCAACGGCTATCTCGCCATCCTGAAGGACAAGATCGCCTCCCATCGCGGCGCCTTCCTGATGCTGAGCACGATTCCCGACACGCCGGGCGCGGCCAAAGCGGCCTTGCGGCTTGGCCTGCGCCTGGACCCGCAAAGCTGCCGCCCGGTCCCGAACAATCTGGGCGAAACGCTGAACCTTTGCGCGATTGCGCGGGTTGCGGTGGAATAAGCCTTCGCTTTGTGCTGTTTATCCCGTCACCGACATCGTCCGAAGCGTCCCGCACCATGAGCCTCGCCTTGACCGACACCGACCGTTCCGCCCTGCCGTCGCCGACCGTCGCCGTTCTGATTCCCTGCTACAACGAAGAGGCGGCCATCGCGTCGGTGGTGCGCGATTTCCGCGCGGCGCTGCCCGACGCGACGGTTTATGTCTATGACAACAACTCGTCCGACCGGACCATCGCGGTGGCGCGCGCCGCCGGCGCCGTGGTCCGCAGCGAGCCGTTGCAGGGCAAGGGCAACGTGATGCGCCGGATGTTCTCGGACATCGAGGCCGACGTCTATGTGCTGGTCGATGGCGACGACACCTACCACGCCGCCTCGGCCCCGGAGATGGTCAAGCGGCTGTGGGACGACCAGCTCGACATGGTCAACGGCGCCCGCGTGACGGAGATCGTCGCCGCTTACCGCCCCGGCCACCGGCTGGGCAATCTGGTGCTGACCGGCATGGTCGCCAACATCTTTGGCAACCGCATCGGCGACATGCTGTCGGGCTACCGGGTGTTCTCGCGCCGCTTCATCAAATCCTTCCCGGCGCTGGCCAGCGGCTTTGAGACGGAAACCGAGTTGACCGTCCACGCGCTGGAACTGCGCATGCCCATCGCCGAGGTGAAGACCCCCTACAAGGATCGTCCGCCCGGCTCGCACAGCAAGCTGAACACCATCCGCGACGGCATCCGCATTCTCAAGACCATCATCATTCTGGTGAAGGAGGAGCGGCCGATCCCCTTCTTCGTCGGCATTTCCGGGCTGTTCGCCCTTCTGGCGCTGGTTCTGGCGTGGCCCTTGATGATGACCTACGCCCACACCGGGCTGGTGCCGCGTCTGCCCACCGCCGTTCTGTCCACGGGCCTGATGCTGTTGGCCTTCCTCAGCCTGACCTGCGGCCTGATCCTCGACACCGTCACGTTGGGGCGGCGCGAGGCCAAGCGCATGCGCTATCTGTCGATCCCGGCGCCGGGGAACCATCCGGCGCTGGTTGCGAACGGGGCGGGCCGCGCGCCGTGATCGCGGGGCTTCTCGACAGCCGTCTCGGGCGGCTCGCGGTTCAGTTCGGCAAGTTCGGCGTCGTCGGCGTCGTCGGTCTGCTGGTGGACACGGCGGCGCTGTACGCCGGGCTGGCGGTTGGGTTGGAGTTCTTCGCCGCCCGCATCCCGTCCTTTTTCGCCGCCGCCACGGTCACGTGGATTCTGAACCGCGCCTTCACCTTCAAAGGCGCGGCGGCCGAGCCGTTGCACCGGCAATGGGCCAAATTCATCGCCGCCAACGCCTTTGGCGGCGTGGTCAATTACGGCGTGTCGGTCGGGTTGGAGGCCGGGGTGGATGTGGTCGCCGCGCACCCCTTCCTGGCGGTGGCCGCCGGGTCCATCGCGGGCATGTTCTTCAACTTCGCGGCGTCCAAGCATCTGGTGTTCAAAGGGGCGTGAGCGATTATCAACCTGCTGGGCAGGATGAAAACATCCTGTTCAACCCAGCAAGGAAGTGACGGCGTTCCTTGTTCCGCTGCGCCGAACCAGCCCTGCCTGCCCCTCCTCGGCAACCAACGGCTCAGACACTGATAAGGCGCCTTGCCCACAGTCGGCCTCGCCCTCTGCAATCCCGTCGACCAAGGCGGCAATCATCTGATCGGCCAACGCAAGCGCCGCAACGACGGTGGCCTCTTCTATCGGCAATGTCAGAATTTCATCACGAAACGCCCGCCACTCCTCCAACGATGCGAAGGGACTCGGCTCGTCGATCAAAAGCATTGGCATCGCATCACCTCCCGATGGCGCGGACGGCCACCTGAATGGCTTCATCAAAACAGTCGGCGTGTTCAAGCCAACCGTCAAGCCTGCCTTGCGACAAAACGAACTCGTAATGCATGATGCCAGCCTGATCGAAGACCAAACAGACGGCATGGGCAAAATGCGCGTGAGCGACGGCTCTCGACAACTGCCCCGCCTTGATTGCATCACTCAACACCTCACGGATCCGATCCGCAAGAAACCGATACAGAAGATCCGTGTATCGGCGGTTGGCAAACATCACACTGTAGGTTGAACCGTCATGCCCGTGAGCATAAAGCTTTCCGCGCGCCCGACTCATGAGATCAAGCGCTAGGACAAGATCATTCCGGCTAAAGGCGCCCCCATCAGGGTGGTTGTGGTGAATGTACAACTCTGCGCACGGATCAAGCAGACGTTCTTCC
Organism: Azospirillum cavernae; assembly: GCF_003590795.1. Lineage (GTDB taxonomy): Bacteria > Pseudomonadota > Alphaproteobacteria > Azospirillales > Azospirillaceae > Azospirillum > Azospirillum cavernae. The sequence continues at coordinate 1,629,710 of NZ_QYUL01000001.1, read as the reverse complement.
AACTGGCTGGGGATGGAGACCGCCGACCGCAACGCGCCAATCCCTTCGACAACCCAACCATCCTGCCAATCATAGGCCCGCAGGTGCTCGCAGCCTGAGAGCATTCCCAAATCAAGAATTTTTGAACGTTCGCGTGTGTCGCGCGGACTTAGGGCCGCGATATGAAGCATATTTGTTTAAATCTCGCGCTCTGAGAGAATTTCTTCAGAGTTCTAAGCATCGAGCGCGTCTCGGTCAACATCTCCCTTCCACTTGCATCTCATCACCACTCACCGGCGCGGCTTGACCAGAAACCACATGCCGATCCCCGACACGACGATCAACGCCATCACCCACCAAAACGCCGATTCATGACCGCTGACGCCGGGAAGTCCGGCGACGTTCATGCCGAAGACGCCGGAAATCAGCGTCATCGGCGCGAAAACCACCGTCACCCAGGACAAGACGAACAGGCTGCGGTTCTGTTCCTCCGCCATGCGGGCGGACAATTCGTCCTGCAACACCTTCGTGCGGTCCTGCAAGGCTTCGATGTCGTACAGCACGTCGCCCAGCTTGCCGGTGGCGTTCAGCATGCGGGCCATGCCGTCCTCCCCCGCCCACGGAATTTGGGCTTGGGTGACGCGGCCCAGCGCTTGCCGTTGCGGGGCGACGTGGCGGCGCAGATGCACCACCATGCGGCGGACCTGCCCCAAGCTGCTGCGCCCGGTGTGGAAGCGTTCGGCGAGGATGGCGTCTTCGGTGCGGTCCACCTCTTCGGCCAGCTTGTCGGACACGTTGTTCAGCGTGTCGGCCAGATACTCGACCAGATCGGCCAGCAGCTCGGCGGTGCTGTCGAATTTTTGACCGTCGTCCAGCGCCCGGCGCAAGCGGTCGGTCGCCTTCAGCGGGTGGCGGCGGCAACTGATGATGTGACGGGCGTTGACGAACAGCCGCAGGGTGCCGATGTCGGTCGGCTCGTATTTCAGATCATAATGAATGTCGCTGAGCACGGTCAGCAGCCCATCATCGACGCTTTCCACCCGCGTGCGGGTGTCCTTGCCCTCCAACAACACCTCGCGGACGAACTCGTCCAGCCAGTCCTGCGCCGCCAGCCAATGGCGCGCCCGTTGGCTGGCGAGGTTGAAATGCAGCCACAGCAGCCCGTCCGGTCGGGCCAGCATCTCCGGCACGTCTTCCATGCGGATGGGCGTCGCCCGACCGTTCAGGGGGATGTGGTAGCCGCAAATCAGATCGACATCGTTGGACTCGAACGACGACATGACGGCGGCTCCATGGACGGCGTGATGGGAAAGGCGCGCCGTTTATAGGCTGGCTTTGTGACGGATTTGCTGTCGCGGCGGTCGGCTGGGGGAAGCGGACGGGCGGCGTCCCTGCGTTTTGGCATGGGAGACGCTCCGGCGCGGGATCGGTGAACGGGCTTCCCGATATGGACTCTTGCCCGCCGCTCGCCATATAACGGCTACCATGACGCGCGAATTCCTGAAGATGCACGGGCTTGGCAACGACTTTGTCGTGATCGACGCCCGCAACACGCCCTATCAGCCCAGCGAGGCCGAGGTTCGGGCGATCGCCAATCGGCGAACCGGGGTGGGCTGTGACCAGTTCATCGTTCTGGAACCCTCCGACGCGCCCGGCGCCAGCGGCTTCATGCGCATCCGCAACGCCGACGGCGGCGAGGTTGGGGCCTGCGGCAACGCCTCGCGCTGCGTCGGCTGGCTGTTGATGGAGGAAAGCGGCGGCGACCGTGTGACCTTCCAGACCGCCGCCGGGCTTCTCCACGCCAGCCGCGCCGACAACGGCCGCATCACCGTGGACATGGGACCGGCGCGGCTCGATTGGTCGGAGGTGCCGCTCGCCGGTCCCGCCGACACGCTGCGCGTCGAGGCTGTGGCGCACGCCGGATACGCCGGGCCGGTCGCCGTCAGCATGGGCAACCCGCACGCCGTCTTCTTCGTGGACGACGTGGACGCGGTGCCGCTGGACGACATCGGCGCGGCGTTGGAACATCACCCCTTCTTCCCCGAACGCGCCAACATCGAATTCGCGCAAATCCTGTCGCCGACCAGCATCCGCATGCGGGTGTGGGAGCGCGGGGCGGGAATCACCCAGGCTTGCGGCAGCGGATCCTGCGCGACCCAGGTCGCGGCGGTGCGCCGGGGCCTGACCGAACGCAAGGCCGACGTGATCCTGGACGGCGGCACGCTGACCATCGAATGGACCGAGGACAACCGCGTTCTGATGACCGGCCCGGTGGCCGTGAGCTTCAGCGGACGGCTGTCGGCAGGTCTATGAGCCGATGCTGAAGGACGTCATCGCTGTGCAGCCGTTGGACGGCTATCGCTTGCGCCTCCGCTTTGAGGATGGCGCCGAGGGCGCGGTCGATGTCGCGGCCATGGTCGCCTTCACGGGCGTGTTCGCTCCGTTGCAAGATCGGACGATCTTCGCCGCCGTGCGGGTCGATTCCGATCTGGGAACCGTCGTTTGGCCCAATGGGGCCGATCTGGATCCGGCTGTGCTCTACGCCGCCGCGACGGCAACGCCGCTTTTGAGCGGGGAGGGAGCGCGTCATGCCCGATGATGGCCGTGTGAAGACGGGCGACCCGGAAATCGTCACCTTCGGCTGCCGCTTGAACAGCTACGAGTCCGAGGTGATGCGCGCCCACGCCCGCAACGCCGGGTTGGAGGACGTCGTCATCGTCAACACCTGCGCGGTGACGTCGGAGGCGGAGCGGCAGGCTCGGCAGACCATCCGCAAGCTGCGGCGGGAGCGGCCTGACGCCCGCATCGTCGTCACCGGCTGCGCCGCCCAGATCGACCCGCAGCGCTTCGCGGCGATGCCGGAGGTCGATCAGGTGATCGGCAACCAGGAAAAGCTTCAGGCCGAAAGCTGGGGGCTGCCGCCGACCGAAAAAATTCTGGTCAACGACATCATGTCGGTCAAGGAAACCGCCGGTCATTTGATCGGCGGCTTTGAGGACCGCGCCCGCGCCTTCGTTCAGGTGCAGCAGGGCTGCGACCATCGCTGCACCTTCTGCATCATCCCCTTCGGGCGCGGGCCGTCGCGCTCGGTTCCCATCGGCGCGGTGGTGGAGCAGGTTCAGGCTCTGGTCAAGGCGGGCTACAACGAGGTGGTGCTGTCCGGCGTGGACATCACCAGCTACGGCCCCGATTTGCCGGGATCGCCGACGCTGGGGCAGATGGTCCGCCGCCTGCTGGCCTGCGTGCCGGAATTGCCACGTCTGCGCCTGTCCTCGCTCGACTGCATCGAGATGGACGAGGATCTCTGGCGGTTGATCGAGCATGAGCCGCGCCTGATGCCGCATCTGCATCTGTCGCTCCAGGCGGGCGACGACATGATCTTGAAGCGGATGAAGCGCCGCCACAGCCGCGCCGACGCCGTCGCCTTTTGCCAGCGGGTGCGCCGCCTGCGGCCCGACGCCGTGTTCGGCGCCGACTTCATCGCCGGTTTCCCGACGGAGACCGAGGAGATGTTCGCCAACACCCTGAAGATGGTCGAGGATTGCGGCCTGACCTGGCTGCACGTCTTCCCCTACAGCCCGCGCCCCGGCACGCCCGCCGCGCGGATGCCCCAGGTGGACGGGGCCGTCCGCAAGGAGCGCGCCGCCCGTCTGCGCGCCGTTGGGGCCGAGGCCGAGGCGCGGATGCTGGCGACCCTGGTTGGCCGCAGCGCGTCGGTTCTGGTCGAAAAGGACGATCTGGGCCGCACCGAACATTTCGCGGAAATCCGCCTGGGCGTCGCCCTTCCCCCCGGATCGCTGGTGCGCGCCACCATCACCGGCGTGGCGAACGGCGCGCTCACCGGCACCCCTTTGTAAAGCGGACATCCCATGATTTTGCGCTGGTTCGGCCGCAAGAAGCCCGAAGACGACGCCCGCAAGCCCGACGCTCCGGCGGATGTCCCGCCGTTCGACGATGAGCGTCTGGATGAGGCGGCGCCTCTCCCCGTTGAATCCGCCGTCGAAGCGCCACCGCCCGAATCCGTGATCGCGGCCTTCGTCGAACCGGAACCCGTCGCCGCGCCGGAGCCTGAGACGGAAATCGACGAGCCGCCGCCGACCAAGAAGGGCTGGTTCTCCCGCCTGAAGGAAGGCTTGGCGAAATCCTCGTCCAAGCTGACGGAGGGCATCACCGGCATCTTCACCAAGCGCAAGCTGGACGACGAGGCGCTGGAGGAGTTGGAGGAACTGCTCATCACCGCCGATCTTGGCCCGGTCACGGCGGCCAAGGTGACGGCGGAGCTGGCGCGCACCCGCTTCGGCAAGGAGATCACGCCCGAGGAGGTCAAGGGCATCCTGGCGGCGGAGATCGCCAAGATCATCAGCCCGGTGGCCCAGCCGCTGGTGATTGACCCGGCGCGCAAGCCGCACGTCATCCTGCTGGTCGGCGTCAACGGCACCGGCAAGACGACGACCATCGGCAAGCTCGCCCGCCAGTTCCGCGCGGAGGGCAAAAGCGTCATGCTGGCCGCCGGCGACACCTTCCGCGCCGCCGCCGTCAGCCAGTTGAAGATTTGGGGCGAGCGCACCGGCTGCGAGGTCGTGGCGCGCGACACCGGGGCCGACGCCGCCGGTCTGGCCTATGACGCGGTGGAGCGCGCGCGGGCCGAGGGGGTGGACGTGCTGCTGATCGACACCGCCGGGCGCTTGCAGAACAAGGCCGGGCTGATGGACGAGCTGCGCAAGATCGTCCGCGTCATCAAGAAGGTGGACGAGACGGCGCCGCACACCACGCTGTTGACGCTGGACGCCACCACCGGCCAGAACGCCCACAGCCAGGTCGAGATTTTCCGCGACATGGTCAACGTCAACGGCCTGATCCTGACCAAGCTGGACGGTTCGGCGCGCGGCGGCGTTCTCGTCTCGCTGGCCGAAAAATTCAAGCTGCCGGTCCATGCCATCGGCGTTGGCGAAGGGGTTTATGACCTGCGCCCGTTCGACGCCGACGCCTTCGCCAAATCCCTGATGGGGTTGAACGCCGACTGACGGCGGCGCTCAGCGCTCGTCCGCGTGGGGGTCACGCCGCTGCCAACGCGGCGATGGCCTCGTTCAGCGCCAGCAGACGGCGGGCGTTTTCGACGTGCAGGTTTTCCACCAGCTTGCCATCGACCAGAATCACGCCCTTGCCCTGCGCGACGGCTTCGGCGTGGGCGGCGATGATGCGGCGGGCCTGGGCGATCTCGTCCGCGTCCGGGCCGAAGACGGCGTTGCAGGCGGCGATGGTCTTCGGGTGGATCAAGGTCTTGCCGTCAAACCCCAGCGCGCGGCCCTGATCGCAGGAAAAGGCGAAGCCCTCGTCGTCGTTCAAATCCAGATGCACCCCGTCCAGCGCCGCCAACCCATAGGCGCGCGCCGCCAGCAGGCACAGACCAAGGCTGGTCAGCATCGGCAGCCGGTCGCGGGTGTGGGCGGCGTGCAGATCCTTGGCGAGGTCGGAGGTGCCAAGCACCAGCGCGCCCAAGGCGGGGGAGGCCCCGGCGATCTCCTTGGCGTTTAGGATGCCGAGCGGCGTTTCCATCATGCACCAGATGCGCAGGGAATCCGGCGCTCCGGCGGCGCGCAGCACGGCTTCGGCTTGGCGCACCGCGTCGGCGCTTTCCACCTTGGGCAACAGCACGGCGTCGGCCCCGCTGGTCGCGGCCATCCGCAAATCGTCAAACCCCCAGGGGGTGTTGAGGCCGTTGCTGCGGATGATCAACTCCCGCCCGCCGTAACCGCCCCCGGCGATGGCCTGGGCGATGGTGTCGCGCGCCAGCGCCTTGGCGTCCGGAGCGACGGCGTCCTCCAGATCCAAAATCAGACCGTCGGCGGGCAGGGCGCGCCCCTTCTCCAGCGCGCGGGCGTTCGAGCCGGGCATGTAAAGGACGCTGCGGCGCGGGCGGACGGTCATGGCCATGGTTGTTCCCCGGAAAGCGGATGAGCGGCGGTGCGGCAGGATTAGCCGCGCCGCCCGGCGCTGTCCATGGGGTGAAGGGTCTCACGTCTGCGCGGCGGCGTTTACGCCGCGCAGGCCGACTCGCGCAGCAGGGTGGCGGCGGCGCCGCGCGCGCGGGCCATGCGGAAGCGGGCGAAGTCCGGCCACAGCGACGGCGGGCGGTCGCGCTCGGCCCCGCGCAGTTCGGCGGGCGGTCGTCCGGGGCGGAGTTGCATCGGCGTCAGCGATTCGGCGTCGCCAACGCGGAAACGGTCCACTTGCAGGCAGGCGCAGGACGCGCCGACGCGGGCCAGCAACGGGCAGCCCGCGCAGTCGTCGGCGAGAACACGGGCGTGGGGCAGGGGATCAGAGGCTTTGTGAAAAGTGATTGATTCCAGGATCGAAACGATCCGGTCGGCGTGATCCACGGCGTCGCCGTGCACATCGATCATGCCGTCGGGGTGGAGCGTCGCCCCGCCGGACAGCAGGGTGAGAGCGCCCGACGCGTGCCGCAGCTTCATCCGCAGGAACTCGATCGCCATGGCCGCGCCCCTTTGCCGTGATTGAATGATGAAAACGGTAAGTCGGGGCGCGGCGGTGAGCCAGCGATGATTTGTTGCAGCGCACAATTTTCTATGACGGTTTCGTCACCATCGGAACGCCTGATTTGATCGGATGCCGGAACAATCATTCAGAATGATAGTGTGTTTCTGTATCAGAATGATTTTCGGCGCATGGCGTTGCGCGCCAACGGCATGGCAGCCATGCGCCTTTCCGCCCATCTCCCCGCCCGCTCCATGGGTTTACCGGCGGCGGCGGGTCGCATAGGCTTTCGCCCATGAAAACCGTCCTCTCGATCCAATCGCACGTCGCTTATGGCTATGTCGGCAACCGGGCTGCGGTGTTTCCGCTGCAACGGTTGGGAATCGACGCCGTCGCGGTGAACACCGTCCAATTCTCCAACCACACCGGCTACGGCGCCTGGACCGGGCAGGTCTTCACCGCCGAACACATCGCCGACGTGGTCGATGGCGTCGCCGCGCGCGGCGTGTTGCCCCGCTGCGACGCCGTGCTGTCCGGCTATATGGGCGACGTCGGGCTGGGGCAGGTGATCGTCGAAACGGCGGCGCGGGTCAAGGCCGCCAACCCGCAAGCGATTTACTGCTGCGACCCGGTGATGGGCGACGTCGGGCGCGGATTCTTCGTGCGGCCCGGCTTGCCGGACTTCATCAAAACCCACGCGGTCCCCGCCGCCGATCTGCTGACGCCGAACCAGTTTGAGTTGGAATATCTGGCCGATCACCCGATCCACACGTTGGACGACGCGCTGGCCGCCACGGCGGCCCTACGGGCGCGCGGCCCGCGTCTGGTGTTGGTGACAAGCCTGACCCGGCAGGACGCCGCCGCCGACAGGATCGAAATGCTGGTGGATGACACGGATGGCGCGTGGCTGGTCTCGACGCCGCGTCTGGCGTTGGAACCCTCGCCCAACGGCTCGGGCGACGCGGTGGCGGCGCTGTTCCTCGCCCATTATCTGAAGGGCTTCGACCCGGCGGAGGCCTTGGAGCAGGCGGCGGCGGCGATCTACGCCATCTTCGAGACGACCCGACGGATGGGCACGCGCGAGCTGCAACTGATCGCCGCGCAGGACGACTTCGTCAACCCGCCCCGCCGCTTCGCCGCCACCCGTCTGCGCTGAGGCGGCGAAGCGGTGGTTAGGACGCCGCCGCGCGGCTGTGTCCGTGGCTGGTCGCGCCAAGGGGAAGGACGCGGGCGGCGGGCAGGCGCACGGTCATCGTCGTGCCGCTGCCCACCACGCTCTCGCAGGCCAGCGACCCGCCATGCAGGTCCAGCAGATTCTTGGAGATCGACAGGCCAAGCCCGGTGCCCTCGTAACGGCGGCTGGCGCTGTTTTCCGCTTGGCGGAAGGCCTGGAACAGATCGGCCATGAAATCGGCGGGAATGCCGATGCCGGTGTCGGACACAATCAAGCTCAACCCGCCCTCCTCGTCCCGTGCGGCGGCGACCCGGACGCTGCCGCCGCGCGGGGTGAATTTCACCGCGTTGGACAGCAGATTCAAAATCACCTGTTTGAAGGCGCGGCGGTCCACCCACAGGGTGGCGATGGCGGCGGTCGCCTCGTTGTGAAGCTCCACCCCGTTGGCGGCGGCGCGGTCGCGGACCATCATCAGGCATTGCGCCACCGCGTCATGCGCCTCGACCGCTTCCTCATGCAACTCGTAATGGCCAGAATCGATCTTTGACATGTCGAGCACGGCGTTGACGATGGACAGCAGATGCTCGCCGCTGTCCTGGATGTCCTGCACGCAGCTTTTCTGCCGGGCGCCCAGCGTGCCGAAGAACTCGCTGGTCAGAATTTCGGCGAAGCCGATGATGGCGTTGAGCGGGGTGCGCAACTCGTGGCTCATGTTCGCCAGAAATTCGCTTTTCGCCCGGTTGGCCAGTTCGGCTTGGGTTTTGGAGGCCATGAGTTCGGCCTCCTGCCGCTTGCGCCGGGTCATGTCGCGGATGACGCCGACGAAGACATGGGGGGCGCGGCGCGGCGCCGCGCCGTCCATCGCTCCTTCGCCCTCTTGCAGGTCGCTGACCATGAAGCCGATGGGGAAAGCGTGGCCGTCGCGGCGCAGCGCCGTCAGATCGCGGTCGTTGGCGCTGGACTGGCCGTCGGGAATCAGAGCCTCAATCGGCTGGCCGATCATCGCGCGTTCGCTGGCGCCGAACATCCGCTCGGCGGCGCGGTTGAAGGTCAGAATCCGACCGTTGGCGTCAAAGGTGACGACGGCGTCCAGCATGGAATCAAGAATGCCCCGGATGCGGCGTGAGGCGGCGGCCAATTGGGCTTGATCCTCCTCCAGCCGGGCGTGCTGGCGGACGACGAAGGCGGTCAGCAGGGCGATGGCGATGGTCATCGCCGCGCCGATGGCGGTCCAGGCGGCGGTGTCGCGGCGCCAGTCGGCCAGCGCGTCGCTGCGCGGCAGCGTCGCGGCGACGATGAAGGGGTATCCGGGCACCCGCCGCAGGCTGATGATGCTGTCCTGCCGGTCGGGGGCGAGGGCGCGGATGGTGGCGTCGTCCTTGCCCGCCAGCGCCGCTTCCACGCCGGGCCATTCCGACAGCCGGGCGAGGCTGGCGCGTTGGTCGGGGCTGTGGCGCTCCAACAGGACGGAGCCGTCCGTCAGCGCCAGGGTGACGCTGCCCATCCGGTCGATCCGCATCGATTCCAGGGTCGCGGCCAAACGCGACGGGTCGATCATGGCGACCAGCACCCCGCCAAAGCCCCCGTCGGGAAGCGGCCAGCGGCGGCTGAGGGGGATGACGCTGCTTCCCGTCATCACCCGGCTGGCCAGCGGCGCCCCAGCGTACAGCCCGCTGTCCGAGAGGGTGGCCCCCGGCGCTTGGTGCGCGGTGAAATAAGCGCGGTCGGTCAGGGGGAAGGGCGGCGTCGGCGCGTCGGCGGAATGATTCAGCACACGGCCCGCCGCGTCGATCACCACCAGATCGGCCAACTGTGGAAAGCCGTCGCGCCGCTGGCGCAGATGCGCTTGAATCGCCGGATCGTCGCGGTTGTGGCCCTGCGGGTGAGCGTTCAGCGCGAAGGTCAGATCGGCGAGAAGCTGATCCACCGCGAACACGGTGCGCAGGGTCTGCGCCTCCAGCATGCGGGCGAGATCGCGGGTGGCGCGTTCGCCCGCGTCCAGGGATTCGCCATGGCGCTGGAGGATGCCGTAACCAATTAGGCTGTTGACGACCAGGATGAAGGCGAAGCCCGAGGCCATCATCAGAAAGCGCACGGACCCCAAGGCCCCGCCCAACACCGGCAACCGGCGCGCGGTCCGGTGGGGCGGCTGAGTGTCGGTCGATCCGGGATCGTCCATAAGGGCGCGGAGTCCTGCGGGCAACGGGAAACAGGGAATGAGCGCTGCACTGATTAAAGGAGCGAATTCTGTAAAGAAAGCTTAACCTTGTCGCAGGGTGACGTCGCGCCCGACAGGGGCGCCGCTGGCCAGCCATGCTGTCGTTGCTCCGCAGCATGGCATCGGTTAGGTAAGAGACCCCTGTCAGCCAAGGCGCGCGAGTTCCCATGACCGAAGGTCCGCTTTCGCTGTACCGCGCCCGGCGCGGCACCGGCACCCTCCGCCCCGACCCCGACCAGGAACTGGCCGCTGAAAAGTTCCAGAGCCTGTATCACGCGCTGAAAGGCTACCAGCCGCAGGCGAACGGGGAGGCCAAGACGGCGGTTGGCGGTTGGCTGGACCGCTTCGGGTTGGGGCGCCTGCGCGCGGCTCCGCCGCCCGACGTCGCCGCCGACGCGCCGCAGGGGTTGTATCTGTATGGCGGGGTCGGGCGGGGCAAATCCATGCTGATGGATCTGTTCTTCGACACCGCGCCGGTGGAGCGCAAGCGCCGCGTCCATTTCCATGAATTCATGCTGGAGGTTCACCAGCGCATCCACGACCACCGCCAATCCGGCAAGGTGAAGGCGGGCGGGGCCGACGACAGCCTGCCCGAACTGGCCCGCGCCCTGGCGGGGGAAGCGTGGCTGCTGTGTTTTGACGAGTTCCACGTCACCAACGTCGTCGACGCGATGATTTTGGGACGGCTGTTCACCCATCTGTTTGAGCTGGGCGTGGTGGTGGTGGCGACGTCGAACTGGCCGCCGGACATGCTCTACAAGGATGGTTTGCAGCGGAACCTGTTCCTGCCCTTCATCGCCCTGCTGAAAGAGAAGCTGGACGTCCTGTCGCTGGACGGCCCGACCGATTACCGGCTGGACCGGCTGAAGGGCGTGCCGATCTATCATCACCCGCTGGGGCCGACGGCGGATCGGGCGATGGCCGACGCCTTCGCCGCGCTGACCGGCGGGGCGAAGGCCGAAGCGGATCATCTGCTGGTGCAAGGCCGCCGGGTGGAGATTGAGCGGGCCGCGAAGGGCGTCGCCTGGGTCGGTTTTTGGGATTTGTGCGGCAAGCCCTTCGGCGCCGCCGACTATCTGGCCATCGCCACCCATTTCCACACGGTGCTGATTAACGGCGTGCCGACGATGAAGGACGAGCTGCGCAACGAGGCCAAGCGCTTCATGACGCTGATCGACGCGCTGTACGAGCACCGGGTCAATGTGATGATCGCCGCCGAAGGGCCGCCGGAACGGCTCTACCCCGAAGGCACGCACGCCTTCGAGTTTGAGCGCACCGTCAGCCGCCTGATGGAAATGCAAGCCGAGGATTATCTGAAGAACCCGCATCTGGCGTGAGGGCGGGGCGGTTCGCCGCCCGCCGCGTCACCGCGCGTGCTGGTCGAGGAACTGGCGGCATTGGTCGAAGTCGCCCAGACAGGCGGCCGGAAGCTCAATCTTCTTGCGGTCGGCGAGGCTGCGGGCGAAGGCCAGCATCTTGTCGGTCGGCTCCTTGCGGCGCGGGGCCGCTGAGGCGGGGACGGCAGAGATGGGAGCGACCGGCGCGATGTCCGGCGCGCTGGCGGCGGTGTCCGCCTTGGCTTTGCGGGCGCGGCGCGGTTTGGCGGTCGTGGTGGTCGCTTCATCCGTCGCCGTCGCGCTGGCGGCTTTTCGGCTGCGTTTGCGCGGCCCGGCGGTTGTGGCGGCGCGCGGGCTGGCGAACCCGGCGCTGCGGCGTTTGGCCCCGAAGCGTCCCGTCGCGGCAGGGACGCCCAAATCGACCGTCGGGCCGCGTTGGCCGACCAGAGCGCCGATCAGGCGGCCGGCCTCTCCGGCGATGGCGTCGATCACCGCGCGGAAATCGGCGTGGCCCGTCACCACCGCGTCGAGTTTCATTTCCCATAGGGCGGTGGTGCCGGGATCGACCAGCGCCGGGGCGGCGGCGCGCAGCGTCTCAAACAATTGCAGCCCGGCGGGAGTCGGCGTCAGCCATTTGCCGTCGGCCCCCATGAGATTCTGTTTGCGCAGCCCCTTGATGACCTCGGCGCGAGTCGCGGGCGTGCCGATGCCCTTGGCCTCCTTCAGCCGGTCGCGCAGGGCGGGATCCTCGACGAAGCGCCAGGCGTTTTGCATGGCGTCCACCAGGGTGCCTTCGTTGTAGCGTGGCGGGGCCTGGGTGCGTTTGGCCTCCACCTTCGGGTCGGACAGGGTGGCGGCCTCCCCGTCGGTCAGGGGCGGCAGGGTCTGTTCGGTCTCCTCCTCCGGCTTGCCGTCGGATTCGGCGGAGGCGAAGGCGGCTTTCCAACCGAGTTTCAGCGGAATGCGGCCAACCGCGCGGAAAGGAACCGGCTTGCCGTCGAGCGGAACCGCCATGCCGACGCTGGTTTGCCGATACTCGTAATCCGGCATGACGGCGGCGAGGTAGGAGCGGCAGATCAGGGCGAACAGCCGCTTTTCATCGTCGCTCAGCCGAACCAGCCGCGAGTCCAGATCGTCCAGCACATTGACGTTGGGAATGACCGCGTGGTGCGAGACGCCTTCCAGCGCGCGGTCGCAGAAATGGCCGGATTTGCCCTTGCGGATCACCGGGCGGGCGACGTCCATATGCTCGCCAAGATGGGCGAAGCCGCGCAGCCGGGTCAGCGCCCCGACCACCGCCGGAACGTCGGCGATCTGGTTTTCCGCCAGATAGCGGGCCTCAGCGCGCGGGTAGGTGATGAGCTTCTTCCCCTCGCCGTCATAGAGTTCCTGCGCCACCGACAGCGTGCGGTCGGCGGTCCAGCCCCAACGCTGGCCGCAGGTTTTTTGCAGGGCGGGGAGATCATAGAGCTTGGGCGGGGCCTGCCGCTTCTCCTCCACCGTCACCGCCAGCGGGCCGCGATGCTGGTCGGCGGCCTTGGCGATGGCCTCGGCCCGCGCGCGGTCCTTGATCCGGTCCTTCGGCGCGGGGGCGTGGCGCATCTGGAAGGCGCCGGCGGCGACGGTCGCCGTCGCCACCACCTCGAAATAATCCTCCGGCTTGAAATTGCGGATTTCCAACTCGCGCAGGCAGACGATGGCGAGCGTCGGCGTCTTCACCCGGCCAACGCCGATGACGCCGCGCGCGCCGGGGGCGAGCAGGGTTTTCGTGGCCGTGCGGGTCAGCGACAGGTTGAAAATCTGGTCGGCTTGCTGGCGCGCCACCGCCGCCTCATACACCGGGCGCAGTTCGGCGTTCGGCTTTAGCTTGGCGAAGGCGTCGCGCAAGGTCTTGGGATCCTGCGCGGTGAAGATGGCGCGCTGGACCCGCCCGCGATAGCCGACATGCTCCAGAATCTCCTGGCCGATCAACTGCCCCTCGCGGTCGCAGTCGGTGGCGAGAATCACATGGTCGCAGGCCTTCAGCGCCGCTTGGATGGCCTGGAGCTTGGCCGCCTTGTTGCCGCCGCTGTCCGGCTTGGTCGGGTACAGCCCGTCGGGCTTCAGCAGGGTGGAAGACCAGCGCTTCCACGCCGGATCGACCTCGTCCGGTTCGGCCAGCCGCAACAGATGCCCTTCGGCGGGTAGGATGCGACCGAACCGCTCACCGAGCGCGGCGCGCAGATCCTTGGCTTGGCTGGATTTTTCGGTGATTATCAGGGTGGCCATGGTGGGCGATTGTACCGGACTGATGGAAACAAAGAAAGAACATTTACGGCGCGCGACGTTGGCGCTTTTGGTCGCGCTGGCCACAGCGACCCTGGGTTCGGCGTGGGCAAGGGCGGCGGAGCGCCCCCTGTTGCCGGGTGTCGGCGCCGACGACCGGCGGGCGCCTGTGTCGATCGACGAAGCGCCCTGGCGCAGCATTGTGCGCATCCAAACAAATCTTGGCGGACGCTGCGCCGGGGTGGTGGTGGCGCCGACGCGGGTGCTGACGGCAGCCCATTGCCTGCTCAACCCCCGGACCCGACGGCTGTTCCCCGCCTCCTCCCTGCACGCGCTGTTCGGTTATGACCGGGGAGCGTACGCCCGGCACCTGTCGGTGGCGGCGATCGCGACGGACAAAAATCGGGATCCTCTGGCGGTTCCTCCGGACGTCGCCAGCGATTGGGCGATCTTGACTTTGACGGAGGCCGCCCCGCCCAGCGCCCCGCCGTTGGGCCTTTGGACGCCCCTGCCGCCCGCCGGAACCCCGGTCATGCTCGGCGGTTACAACCAAGACCACGCGCAAATCCTGACGGCTGACCGGGAGTGCCGGACGCTGGGCGTGGCGGGGGGATGATCCTGCATGATTGCGACGCGACGCGGGGAACCAGCGGCGGCCCCCTGCTGGTTCGCGAGGGCGGCGGGTGGCGGGTTGTCGGCCTTGGCGTCGCGGCGGGGCCAGCCGGGGGCCAAGCGCGCAACTGTGCGATTCCGGTGGCGAGTTTTGCGGCGCTTGTCCCCCAGAATGGCGGTGACGAGCGGCGTTGAACCGATTTCCCACATTTTTTGCTTCGCGCCGGGCCGGGAATGGCATAGAGGTAGCCGCGTCTTTAGCCTCGGAACCTGGAGTCCTTTCGTCATGTCGATTCAGCGCTTCCACACCGGACCGCGCATGAGCCAGATGGTCGTCCACAAGGACACGGTCTATCTCGCTGGTCAGGTTGCCGATCAACCGACGCCCGATGTCGAGAATCAGACCAGCCAGATCCTGGCCCAGATCGATGCCCTGCTGGCCGAGGCCGGTTCCGACAAGAGCAAGCTTCTGTCGGCCACCATCTACCTCGTGGACATCGCGACCTTTGGCGCGATGAACAAGGCCTGGGAGGCCTGGGTCGACGCGGCCAACCCGCCGGCCCGCGCCACGGTCGAGGCCAAGCTCGCCGCGCCCGAATATCTCGTGGAAATTCAGGTCACTGCCGCCAAGTAAGGCGGTGGGAAACGGGGCAACCCGGCAGCCTCGGTTGGGGTGTGCCGGCGTGGCCCAAACGCTCGTGAGGGCCTCGCGCTTCAATAAACCGATGGGAATGCCCGTCGGTTTACGGAATGTTAATGACGCCTTAACGGATCGCCCGTAAAACCCCGACCAACCTCTGCCGCCGAGGCGTGTGCCCCCTGACGGGGCGCGCCTCGGTCGCCGCGTACCTGCAATGGAACTGCAACATGCCGCGCCAAACGCCACTTTCTGACATCCGCAACATCGGCATCATCGCCCACGTCGACGCCGGCAAGACGACGACGACCGAGCGCATCCTGTATTACTCGGGTCGTAAGCACACGATCATCGACGTCCATGAGACGAAGGATCTCAAGACCTCGACGACGACCGATTACATGGAGCAGGAGCAGAAGCGCGGCATCACCATTCAGTCCGCCGCTGTTTCCGTGTTCTGGCGCGACAAGAAGATCAACGTCATCGACACCCCGGGCCACGTCGATTTCACCATCGAGGTGAACCGTTCGCTCCGCGTGCTCGACGGCGCGGTCGTGGTGTTCGACGGCGTCGCCGGTGTGGAGCCGCAGTCGGAGACCAACTGGCGTCTGGCCGACAATTACGACGTTCCGCGCATCTGCTACGTCAACAAGATGGACCGTTCGGGCGCGAACTTCCGTCGTTGCGTCGACATGATTCGCGCCCGTCTGAACGCCCGTCCGGTCTGCATCCAGGTTCCGCTCGGCTCGGAAGACAACTTCCGTGGCATGGTCGATCTGATCGAGATGAAGGCCTATGTCTGGTTCTCGGACGACAAGGACGCCAAGTGGGAGATCTGGGAGGTCACGGACGATCTCGCCCAGAAGCTCAACCTGACCGTCAAGGAAGACCTCGACAACATCGAGAGCATCAAGGCGCTGCGCGCCGACCTCGTCGACACCGCGCTGGAGCAGGACGAGGTGGCGATGGAAGCCTACCTCGATTCGGGTGAGGATCCCTCGCCGGAGGTTCTGCGCGCCTGTCTGCGCAAGGGCACGCTGAACAGCTCCTTCACGCCGGTTCTGTGCGGTTCGTCCTACAAGAACAAGGGCGTCCAGCAGGTTCTCGACGCCGTCGTCGATCTGCTGCCGGCCCCGACCGACGTGCCCGCCATCAAGACGGTGGACGAAGACGGCAACCCGAACGGCGAGCGTGACAGCTCCGACGAGGCGCCCTTCTCGGCGCTGGCCTTCAAGGTGCTGAACGACACCTACGGCTCGATGACCTTCATCCGCGTCTATTCGGGCGTGCTGACGAAGGGCATGTCGATCCTGAACTCGACTCGCGGCAAGCGCGAAAAGATCGGCCGCATGGTCGAAATGTTCGCCAAGGAAGCCAACCCGCTGGATGAAGCCCGCGCGGGCGACATCGTGGCGCTGGTCTCCTTGCAGGAAACCGAGACGGGCGACACGCTCTGCGAATCCTCGTCGCCGGTGATCCTGGAGCGCATGCGCTTCCCCGAGCCGGTCATCAGCGTCTCGGTCGAGCCGAAGTCGAAGGCCGAGCAGGAGAAGTTCTCCATCGCGCTGGGCAAGATGGTTCGCGCCGATCCGTCGCTCCGTCTGGAAACCGACCGTGAAACCGGCCAGACCATCCTGCGCGGCATGGGCGAGCTGCACCTGGAAGTGACGCTCGACCGCATGCGCACGGAGTTCGGCGTGGAAGGCAACATGGGCAAGCCCCAGGTCGCCTACCGCGAAGCGATCACCAAGCCGATCGAATACACCTACACCCACAAGAAGCAGACCGGCGGTTCGGGCCAGTTCGCCGAAGTGAAGATCGTGTTCGAGCCGCGCGAGCGTGGCGAGGGCTTCGAGTTCGTCGACGAGACGGTCGGCGGCACGGTTCCCCGCGAATATGTCCCGTCGGTCAAGAAGGGCCTGGAACTCCAGAAGGAAGACGGCGTCCTCGCCGGCTACCCGACGGTCGATTTCCGCGCTCGTCTGGTGGACGGCAAGTACCACGACGTCGACTCGAACGCTCTGACCTTCGAAATCGCCGCCAAGGCTTGCTTCCGCGAGGCCCTGCCCAAGGCTGGCCCGATCCTGCTGGAGCCGGTCATGAAGGTCGAGGTCGTCACCCCCGACAATTATCTGGGTGACGTCATCGGCGACGTGAACCGTCGTCGCGGCACCATCGTCGGTCAGGTCGAGCGTGGGTCGAACATCGCCGTCGAAGCGACCGTGCCGCTGAACGAAATGTTCGGCTACATCGGCCAGCTCCGTGGCATGACCTCGGGCCGCGCGTCCTACACCATGGAGTTCAGCCACTACGAGCCGGTGCCGCGCAACGTCACCGACGAAATCGTGGCCGGTCGCAGCAAGAACGGCTGATAAGGCGTTCTTGGTCGGTTGATCGTGTGATTGGCGATGGCCAGCGGAGCAATCCGCTGGCCATTGTCGTTTCCGCGACTCCTGGAATCGCGTGATCGTGTCTGTTTTGTCATCAAAATTGGCTGTTGTGACGGCTTTTCATTGTTTTTGTCGAAAATAGACAGAGTCAGTAACCAAATAGGCGTTGGCGAACCATCGGATCCGGGCGCAAATTTATGCGATGGCGATCCGACACTTCCTTTCCCTGATGACCCTGGTCCTGCTGACCGTCGGCGCCCCCGCCGGGGCCGGGCAGGGCAGTTTGCGTCTGGATCCCTTGTTCCAGGCGCTGCGGGCCACGACCGACGCCGCCTATGCGGAATCGGTGGAAGAGCATATTTGGGACCTGTGGCTCGACAACCCCAACGCCGAGACGATCCGGGTGATGCGGGCGGGCGTGCTCAGCTTCAACAGCGATGATTATGTCGCGGCTTTGGCGGCCTTCGACGCGGTGGTCGCGTTGGATCCGACTTACGCCGAGGGGTGGAACAAGCGGGCGAGCGCGCATTACATGCTGGGCCATCACCGGGCGGCGGCGGAGGATCTGCGGCGCGCCCTGAGCCTGGAGCCGCGCCATTTCGGGGCCTTGACCGAGCTTGGTCTGGTGTATCTGGCGGTGGATCAGCCCGCCGCCGCCCTGCGCGCTTTTGAGGCGGCCTTGGCCATCAACCCCCATCTCGACAAGGTGCGCCAGCAGGCGGACGTGATCCGCCGGACCAAAGTTGGGGTTGCTTTGTAGGGTCTTTTTGCTGCGATCCAGGGGGTGTTATTTTTAGCAAATCCCTTCTGGAAATCCCGCAATGGGCGTAGAACGATAAAAGAAGCGTCGTGAATGGCGTTTTTTCGCGCTATTTTCGCGCGGTTTCTTTCGTTCGGACGCAAGGTGTGGGATGACGGCGCACGATTTTTTTGAGCTGGCCGGGGAACTCCGGGTCATCAGCATGATGGGTTTGCTGTGCCTGTCGTTTTTGCTGCCGCTGACGATCTTCATCGGGCGCAGCAACATCAAGACGGTGCGCCAGAAGATCATCGCCGATCTGGAAACCGTGTTCCGCATCAACGACAGCGACACGGACAAGCTGATCCCATCCTTTGAATTCGCCGCTTACAAATACCGCGCCCTGCCGCATTACATCGAGGGACGACAGCCGTCGGAATGGCGGGCCTACATCCTGCCGGTTCTGGTGTTCATCATGGTGACGTTCAGCGGTTTCATCACCGCCAGCGGCGCGCTGTTGACCAAGGAGCGGCTGGAGCATTTCCAACCGCTGTTCAGCGGCATGACGCTCGTCACCGAGAACCCGGCCAGTTTGCGGGCCATGCTGGATTACCAGTTGCAGACCATCGCGGTTCTGACCTTCACCTTCTTTGGCGCTTACGTCTGGTCCATTGATTATCTGGTGCGGCGAATCTCCAACTATGATCTGTCGCCGATTTCCTTTCTGCGGGTGACGGCGCACATCATTTTGGCCTGCATCACCTCGGTCACGCTGCATCACGGCTACATGGACATGGCGCAGGCGACTCCGGCCAGCGCGGTCAGCGACCGGATGCCGGAGCTGATCGTCGCCTTTCTGGTTGGCTTCTTCCCCAAATTGGGGCTGCAAACGCTGCTGAGCCGGGTTCCGCAGTTGCAAATCCGGCGGATCGACCCGCGCGCCCAAGGTTTCGTCCGCGAATACCCCATCGACATGATTATGGGCATCGACTCGGCGATCAAATTTCGTTTGGCCGAGTTTGAAATCGAGGATGTCCAGAATTTGGCGACGGCGAATCCAATCCTGCTGTTTGTTGAAACCCCCTACGGCATCTATGAGACGATGGATTGGGTGGCCCAGGCGCAACTGATTCTGGCGCTGGATCTCGACCAGATCGAGGCGCTGCGGACCATCAACATCCGCACGATCTTCGACATTGAACGCTTCATGGAGCGCCCGGAGTCGCGCCCGTTGCTGCTGGCGGCGCTGAACACGCCGAAAACCGACGGCAAAAGCATCGTCCAACAGGATCGCGGCATCACGCTGGACAATCTCGAGTCGGTGGTCCGCGCGATTGGCGAGGATTTGCATGTCCAACGGCTGCGTCAGGTCTGGCGCAACATTGAACTGAAGCTGAGCTTCGATCTGCCCCATGTCCGCCGCGAGCGGGCGTTGCTGCTGTCCGATCAGCCGTTGGAGCCTGAAGCGGCGCGCTCCCAACCGGCGGCGGCGGCAACCGCGCCCCTGGAACCGACGCCCGCCACCGAGACGGCGCGCGTGCCGGAACCAGCCTGACGCAGAACCGCCCGCCGGGCGGGAAGGCGCGGCGGGCGGGGCTGGTCTCTCAGTCGGCGGGTGGGGGAGGGCGGATCACTCCGCCTCGACCCAGGCGATGCGCAGGATGTTGGTGTTGCCGGGGGTGCCGAAGGGCACGCCGGCGGTGATGACCAGACGTTGGCCTTCCAGCGCGATGCCGTCCTTGTGGGCGGCGCGGGTCGCCTTCTGCACCATCTCGGAGAAGTTGGCGACGTCGGAGGTGTGGACGGCGTGGACGCCGAACACCAGTTGCAGCCGCCGCGCCGTCTCCAACGCCGAGGTCAGGCAGAGGATGGGCTGCTCTGGGCGCTCACGGGCGGCGCGCAGCGTGGTGGACCCCGACGTCGTGTAGGTGACGATGGCCGCCGCCTGGATCGTGTGGGCGACCTGCCGGGCCGCCGCTGTGATGGCGTCGGCGGCGGTCTGCTGCGGGTCGGGGTGCTGGGCGTCCATGATGGTGCGGTACAGCGGATCATGCTCCACCCGGCGGGTGATGCGGTCCATGATCGACACCGCTTCCAGCGGGTAATCGCCCGAGGCGGTTTCCGCCGACAGCATCACCGCGTCAGCCCCGTCATAAACGGCGGTCGCCACGTCCGACGCCTCGGCGCGGGTCGGGGCCGGGGCGCTGACCATCGATTCGAGCATCTGGGTGGCGACGATCACCGGCTTGCCCGCCCGGCGCGACTCGCGGACGATGCGCTTTTGCAGGGTCGGCACGTCTTCGGCGGGCAGCTCGACGCCCAGATCGCCACGGGCGACCATGATGCCGTCCGACAGCTCGATGATTTCGGCCAGATGGGTGATCGCCTGCGGCTTCTCCAGCTTCGACAGCAGAGAGGCGCGCCCGCCGATCAAGCGGCGGGCCTCGGCGACGTCCTCAGGCCGTTGGACGAAGCTCAGCGCCACCCAATCGACGCCGATCTCCAGCGCGAAGGCCAGATCCTCGCGGTCCTTCTTGGTCAGCGGCGACAGCGGCAGGACGACTCCGGGGACGTTGACGCCCTTGCGGTCGGACAGCTTGGTGCCGGAGATCACCACCGTCTCGGCGTGGTCGGGGCCGCAGGAGACGACGCGCAGGCGCACGCGGCCATCATCCAGCAGCAAATCGGTGTCGGGCGTCAGCGCCGCGAAGATCTCCGGGTGGAACATGCCGACCCGCGTCGAGTCGCCGGGTTCCTTGGACAAATCCAGGCGAAAGCTTTGCCCGGCGGTCAGCGTGATCGGGCCGTTGGCGAAGGTGGCGACGCGCAGCTTCGGCCCTTGCAGGTCGGCCATGATGGCGATGGGGCGGCCGGTGTCGGCCTCCAACTCGCGCAGAGTCTTCAGGCGGGCGCCGTGGTCGGCGTGGCTGCCATGGCTGAAATTCAGGCGGAACACGTCGACGCCGGTCTCAAACAGCTTGCGGATCATCTCCGGCGAGGTCGATGCCGGGCCGAGGGTCGCCACGATTTTGGTCAGGCGGGAGCGGCGGATCGGGGGGTGGGCCGGGCCGCCGTGCGCGGCGGCGGTCGGAGTCGGGGATGCGCCGGTCGGCGTCGTGCCAGTCGTTGTCATGAATGCAAGCCTTCGCAGGTTGATCGTGTGGTGATGGGGCAGAGACTGGTGCGCCGTGGCCGTTCGTTGGGTCGAACAATCCGTTGAGGTGGTTGTTGCCCATCATTATGCGGCGATCAAGGGTCTGCTTGATGAAAGGGCGTCGATTGGTTGCGGAGTCGGGCTTGCGTTCGTCGGCGTGGTCGTTTACGGCTGTGCGTCGCGGCGAATGAGGTCCGGCGGTCGGGATTTGGTCTTGACAAGTTCGGGGCTTTTTCTATAGTCGCACCCTCTCGTGCCCTATCCGGGTACGAACGACGTTTTGCGTGCCGGGTTTCAGGGGGATCTGAATTCGGGACGCTTGAATCATCGGTCGCCCATGCGGGAGGCCGACGGGAATCGAGGAGAGCAGGCGTGGCGCGTATTGCTGGCGTCAACATCCCCGCGCAAAAGCGTGTGGAGATCGGGTTGACCTACATCCATGGTATCGGCCCCTTCAAGGCCAAGGAACTCTGCGCGAAGCTGGACATCCCGGCTGAACGCCGTGTCAATCAGTTGACCGACGACGAAATCCTGAAGATTCGCGAAACCATCGACGCCGACTATCGCGTCGAAGGCGACCTCCGCCGTGAAGTCGCGATGAACATCAAGCGTTTGATGGATCTGGGTTGCTATCGCGGTCTGCGTCACCGTAAGGGCCTGCCGGTCCACGGTCAGCGCACCCACACCAATGCCCGCACCCGCAAGGGTCCGGCGAAGCCGATCGCCGGCAAGAAGAAGTAAGACAGAGGATTACCTTCCATGGCCAAGCCGTCCGCCGCCTCGCAGCGTCTGCGTCGTCGTGAGCGTAAGAACATCACCGCTGGCGTCGCGCATGTGAACGCCTCGTTCAACAACACGATGATCACCATCACCGACGCGCAGGGCAACACCATCGCCTGGTCGTCGTCGGGCACCATGGGCTTCAAGGGTTCGCGCAAGTCGACGCCCTACGCCGCCCAGGTGGCTGCCGAGGATGCTGGCCGCAAGGCCCAGGAACACGGCATGAAGACCCTGGAAGTCGAAGTGAAGGGTCCGGGTTCGGGGCGTGAGTCCGCCCTGCGCGCCCTCCAGTCGGTCGGCTTCCAGATCACCTCGATTCGCGACGTCACGCCGATCCCCCACAACGGTGTTCGCCCGCCGAAAAAGCGTCGCGTCTGATCTGTTGGTTTTCGCATCCGCAGGAATCCTCCGCTCCGGGACAGGAGGCCGCAGCCATCGCGGTCTCCTCAGCATGGGAGCGGAGAATTCCTGCGGGTTCGTTTTCACTTGATGGCTGTTGAGGTTGCCCCGTGCTTCAGAAGAACTGGCAAGAGCTGATTAAGCCGAACAAGCTGGACATCCAGCCCGGCGATGACGCCGACCGCACCGCGACCGTGGTCGCCGAGCCGCTGGAACGCGGTTTCGGTCTGACCCTTGGCAACGCGCTGCGCCGCATCCTGCTCTCCTCCTTGCAGGGCGCTGCGGTCACGGCGATCCACATCGACGGCGTTCTGCACGAGTTCTCGTCGATTCCCGGCGTCCGCGAAGACGTGACCGACATCGTCCTGAACATCAAGACGATGGGTCTGCGCATGGGCGGCGATGGGCCGAAGCGCATGCGCCTGCGCGCCGACGGCCCGGGCGAGGTGACGGCCGGCATGATCGAAACCGGCCCGGACATCCAGATCATGGATCCCGATCTGGTCATCTGCACGCTGGACAACGCCGCGCGCCTGAACATGGAACTGACGGTCGAGACCGGCAAGGGCTATGTCCCGGCCAGCCAGAACCGTCCCGAGGACGCGCCGATCGGTCTGATCCCGGTCGACGCCCTGTTCTCGCCGGTCCGCAAGGTGTCCTACAAGGTCGACAACGCCCGCGTCGGCCAAGTCACCGATTACGACCGTCTGACGATGAACATCGAGACGAACGGTTCGGTGAAGCCGGATGACGCGTTGGCGCTCGCCGCCCGCATCATGCAGGACCAGTTGCAGCTCTTCATCAACTTCGAGGAGCCGACGCACGCCGTCTCCGAGGAGAAGCACGAGGAGGTTCCGTTCAACAAGAACCTGCTCCGCAAGGTGGACGAGTTGGAGCTGTCGGTCCGTTCGGCCAACTGCCTCAAGAACGACAACATCGTCTACATCGGCGATCTGGTTCAGAAGACCGAAGCGGAAATGCTGCGCACGCCGAATTTCGGCCGCAAGTCGCTGAACGAGATCAAGGAAGTGCTGTCCCAGATGGGCCTGCATTTGGGTATGGAAATTCCGAACTGGCCGCCTGAGAACATCGAGGAATTGGCCAAGCGTTTGGAAGAGCCGTACTAAGCATCGTCTTTTCCCCCTCCCCAACCCTCCCCCGCTTCGCGGGAGAGGGGGTTGGTTCCCTCCACCGCCGACGGCGGGGGAGGGCTGGGGAGGGGGCAATGTTTTCGACCAAAGGGCAATCGCCCGTCCCCGTTGCCGTACCAGCGCTATGACTGGGCGGCGGGGTTCACGACCGGCTCCCCGAGGGGGGCCAAGCCATGAAGGAGGACCGCCATGCGTCACGGCGTTTCAGGACGTAAGCTCAACAAGACCACGAGCCACCGCAAGGCCATGTTCTCGAACATGGCGAACGCGGTCATCAAGCACGAGCAGATCACCACCACCCTGCCGAAGGCGAAAGAACTGCGTCCCATCGTGGACAAGCTCATCACGCTCGGCAAGAAGGGTGGCCTGGCCAACCGCCGTCTCGCTTACGCGCAGCTGCGCGACAACGAGATGGTTACGAAGCTGTTCGACGTTCTGGCCGACCGCTACAAGGATCGCCAGGGTGGTTACAGCCGCGTTCTGAAGGCTGGCTTCCGCTACGGCGACGCCGCCGACATGGCCGTCATCGAGCTGGTTGATCGTGACGTCGCCGCGAAGGGCCAGAATTCCGGCCCGTCGCAGGATGTCGCCGACGACGTCGACGGCGCCAGCGAAGAGTAAGACCGTCCATCGACTCGGCGCCTATCCCCAGGCGCCGACCGACATCGGGTGTTGATCGACCCTTCCTCCGGAGTCTTCCGGGGGGAGGGTCTTCTCATATGTGGCAGGCGGAATGTTACGATCCCTTTACAACCGTATTCAGCGCCTGTCGGCTCGCAAGGACGCGGTTTGGTGGATGTCCGCCGTGTCTTTTTCGGAAAGTTCGTTCTTTCCGTTGCCGCCCGACGTGATGCTCATCCCGATGTGTCTGGCCCAGCCGAAAAAGCTGTGGTTTTACACCAACATCTGCGCGCTGGCGTCGTTGCTGGGCGGAATGGTCGGCTACGCGCTGGGCTATTATCTGTTCGAGAGCGTCGGGCGGCTGATCATCGACCTTTACAACGCGCAGGAGTCCTTCCAGCGCTTTCAGGACATGTTCGCCGAATTCGGCCCCTGGTTCCTGATTTTGAAGGGCGTCACGCCGATTCCCTACAAGCTGCTGACCATCACCGCCGGATTCGCCCATCTGGATCTGACGGTGTTCATCCTCTGCTCCATCGTCGCTCGCTTCTCGCGATTCTACATGATCGCGATTCTCATGCATTTCTACGGCGCGCAGGTGCAGGCGATCATCGAAAAGCGCCTGATGCTGGTGACGACCGTGCTGCTGATCGTCGTGGTCGGCGGTTTGTTGAGCTTCAAATTCATCTGACGCCCGCCGCCTGCCCCGGCGACGCGCCGGGGCGGCGATGAGGCGCTTGAGGGCGTCAGTTCGGCGTGCCGTGGTCCTGGCGGTCACGCTGGGCGGGTGGCAAAGCGTCGCGCTCCCGGCGGTCCTGGCGGACGATGACGGCGATGGCGGCGAGCACCACCAGCCCGCCGATGGCGGGAAACAGCATTTCGCCGAGGCTGACGTCGGGCCGGGACGCGGTGCGGGCGACCAGCATCAGCAATCCGGCGAACAGCAGCCCGGCGAACAGCAGCCGTGGCGCGCGGTGGGAGCGCTTGCTCCCGGTGTTGGGTGTCATTTGGGTCATTCCCTTCTGAGGCTGGTTCCCGGCATATTGGGACCGATCCGGGGATGGACCAGTGGCCGTGGCATTCCGCCCAGCCGCATACCATCTTCGTACCAAGAAAAACAGGAGCCGTGTGGCCATGTTCCGTCCGATCCGCCTTTTTGCTCCGCTGGTTGCCGTCGCGCTGCTCGGTCTGACGGCCTGCGCCGATCAGCCCGCGCCGCGCGCCGCCACGGTGGCCGCCCCCGCCGCCGCCGTCACCCAGCCGCAGGCTCCGGCAAAGCCCGCCGCCGCGCGCGCCACCCCGGCCCCCGCCAGCAGCCCCGACGATCAATCTCTGCGTCTGAACGGCGACACCAGCGGCGGCGGCACCTGCCGGACGCAGTGCGAGCGTGGCCACAATGTGTGCATGGATTCGGTCGCCGCCCGCACCCAGAGCGGCCTGGAGCGCCCGGACGCCGGTGGTCCTTTCACCCCGTCGGACAATTGCAGCTATCAGCTCAAGCAATGCTTCCAGCGCTGCACCACCGTGCGCTGACAGTGGGGCGCTGAGGTCTTTTCGCGGGTTGGCGGCGCGTCCGGTCAGGAGCGCCGCCCCCGCAAATTCTCCCAATAGGTCAGGCGTTTCTTGATGTCGCGCTCGAATCCGCGTTCCACCGGGCGGTAGAAGCTGTGGCGCTCCACGCCTGGCGGGAAATAATTCAGGCCGGAAAAGCCTTCCGGCGTGTCGTGGTCGTAGATGTAGCCCTGCTTGTAGCCGAGATCCTTCATCACCCGAGTGGGCGCGTTCACCGCGTGCATCGGCGGCATGACGCTGCCGGTCTTGCGCGCCAGCGCGCGGGCTTCGCCCAACGCGACCTCGACCGCGTTCGATTTCGGCGCCGTGGCCAGATACAGGCAGGCCTGAGCCAGCGCCCGTTCCCCTTCCGCCGGGCCAAGCCGCTCGTAGGTCTCCCAGGCGGTCAGCGCCTGGACAATCGCGTTGGGGTCGGCCAGCCCAACGTCTTCGTTGGCGACGCACAGCATCCGCCGGGCGATGACGCGCGGATCCTCCCCCGCCGCCAGCATCCGGCACATCCAATAGAGCGCGGCGTCGGCGTCGGACCCGCGCAGGCTTTTGTGGAAGGCCGAGAGCAGGTTGTAATGACCATCCCCGGCCTTGTCGTAGGACGGCATCCGCCGTTGCAACACCCGGCCCAACCCCGCCGCGTCCAGCGCCTCCCCATCGGACAGAGCGTTGATCTGCTCCAGCATGTTCAGCAGGAAACGCCCATCGCCGTCGGCCATGGCGAGCAAGGCGGTTCGCGCGTCGGGCGTCAGCGGCAGGGGATGGCCGAGATGGGACTCGGCGCGCTCCAGCATGGCGGCCAGCGCGGCCTCATCCAAGCGGTGCAGAACGAAGACCTGGACGCGGGACAGGATGGCGGCGTTCAGCTCGAAGCTGGGGTTTTCCGTGGTGGCGCCGACCAGGGTGATGGTGCCGTCTTCCAGATAGGGCAGGAAGATGTCCTGAACCGATTTGTTGAAGTGGTGGACCTCGTCGCAAAACAGCAGGGTGCCTTGCCCGCCCGCGCGCCGCCCCCGCGCCGCCTCGAACATTTTGCGCAGATCGGCGACGCCGCTTTGCAGGGCCGAGATGGCTTCGAAATGCAGATCGGTGGCCTCGGCCAACAGGCGGGCGATGGTGGTCTTGCCACAGCCCGGCGTGCCCCACAGCACCATGGAGGACAGGTTGCGCGCGGCGACCATCCGCCCGATGGGGGCGTCGGGCTTCAGCAGATGATCCTGCCCCACCACGTCGGCCAGACGTATGGGGCGCAGCCGGTCGGCCAGCGGTCGCGGCGCCTGGTTGGCGAAAAGGCTGGAGGACATCGGCGGAATTCCTGGTGAGGCTAAACCATCGGTCTCTGGAAACACAAAAAGCCGCCGGAGCGATGCTCCCAGCGGCGTTGCCGGTTGTGCCGACATCAACCCAAGGCCGAAACCCAGGGTTGGTCGGGGGGTGTTTACGCCGCCATGCCGTCGATGGGCGCGGAGGCGATCAACCGATAATGGTCGGTGTCGACGAGAACCGAACAGCTCAGCGTCTTCGACACGCCTTCATCCTCGGTGCTGACGATGCGGGCGTGCGGGATCCCGAGCAGATTGACGGTCCCCATCACCCGCCACGCGCGCCCCTTGGCCGCGCCGACCGGCTGGAAGACTTGTCCGATCTGGACGTGTTTCTTGCTCATGGCGGAACCCTCTTAACGACGAAAACGCACCCGCAACGTCTGATGGCGTTGAGCGTGGGGCTTTTTCGTCCATTGTGCCAGTGTCTGCTGAACAGTTAAGCGCAGCAACGAGTCGCGATCAACCCCTAAGTATTTTCACAAAATGCGGGTCAGCAGCCGGAGCGGGGCAGAGCCTCGATCTTTTCCAGAATGGCGTTGACGATGAAATCGCCGTAATCAATCTGCATGGATTCGGCGATGCCGTTTTGCAGCAGGCGCAGGCTCATTTCATATTCGGGTTGCGCCGAGTCGCTGTGGGTGGGGAAGAAGGCCATGCGCACCGGCCAGGTCTGGGCGTCGCGCAACAGGGCGTCCTTGGCGGCGTCCTTGGCCGGGCCGGGTTGGCCGATCACGGTGGAGACTTCGGTCGCGCCCTCGGCGTCGGCGCCGTCGAAAATGGTGCGGCTGAAGAAATGCTCCCCCCGGCGGGCGTGGTCGAGGATCGCCAGCGTGTGGGCGGTCGGGAACATCGCCCCGGCGGGCAAATCAATCTCTTGCGGTTCCGGCTTGGAGAATTGGGCCGTGCCGACGCCGCCGTTGGGCGTCAGGTTGGCCTCGCCGCGCACGTCGTCGTCCACCTCGCCGTTGATGGTCTTGCGGACGTTGAAGCGGTAGCGCAGGCCGTCCTTGGCCTCCCACGTCGTGTAATTGGTGTTCATCGCCATCTCGTCGCCTTCGCTGTAGACGAAGCGCAATTGAAAGCGCTGTTCGGTGGTCCAGCCGTCGCAGGCGTCGGCCCATTCGAACATCATGCGCCCGCGCACGTCGCTGACCTTGGAGCTGTTGCGGGCCGACAGCAGCGACATGGTGTAGATCGCCCGGTGCGGTTGGATGGCGGCGGCCACCTCGCTGGAGCTGGGCAGGGCGGAGGGCAGGGTGGCGGCCAGCGCGGGCGCGCCCGCGACCAGCGTGGCGGCGACGCCAAGGGCCGCGCCCATGGCCGCGCCCAGAAGCTTGCCCAGAAACAGGCGACCAGCGGAACGGGGGGCGGTGCGGCGGTTGGACAAGGCGGGATCCACAGGTGATTGTCGGCGCTGGTTGGATTATGGGTGTTTTTAACGCAGACCGAAAGGGCTGCCACCCGCAATTCCTATCATTGGAAAGGAATTCCCAGCATGACAGGCTCCGCCGATTCCGCCATTCCCCGTTCGGCTGACGACCATTTGGCCGAGCCGCCTTCGGCGGATCCCCGCCCGGTGGTTCTGCTGACCCGCCGCCTGCCCGAGGCGGTGGAGGCGCGCGCGTCGCGCGATTACACGGCGATCCTGAACCCGACGGACGAGGCGCTGTCCGGCTTGGCCATCGCCGAGCGGGCGGCGGCGGTGAAGGCCGACGCCGTGCTGTGCTGCGCCGGGGACCGGCTGGACGCCGCCGCCATCGCCGCCCTGCCGGAACGGGTGCGGCTGCTGGCGACCTTTTCCGTCGGCACCGACCACATCGACCTCGCCGCCGCCAAGGCGCGCGGCCTGACCGTGACCAACACGCCCGACGTGCTGACCGACGCCACCGCCGACATCGCCCTTCTTTTGATTTTGGGAGCGGCCCGGCGCGCGTCGGAAGGCGAGCGGTTGATCCGCGCCGACGCCTGGACCGGCTGGACCCCCACCCAATTGATGGGAACCCACATCGGCGGCAAGCGTCTGGGCATCATCGGCATGGGCCGCATCGGCCAGGCGGTGGCGCGGCGGGCGCGGGCCTTCGGCATGACCATCCATTACAGCAACCGCAAGCGCCTGCCCCGGGAGTTGGAGGAGGGCGCGGTCTATCATTCCGATCCCGACGCGCTGTTGGCGGTCAGCGACGTGCTGTCGCTGCATTTCCCCGCCACGGCGGAAACCCGGCATTGGCTGAACGCCGAACGGATCGAGCGCCTGCCGCCGGGGGCCATCCTCATCAACACCGCGCGTGGAACGGTGGTGGATGACCAGGCCATTGTTGCCGCCTTGCGCAGCGGACGGCTCGCCGCCGCCGGTCTGGACGTGTTCGAGAACGAACCGAACCTGTTCGCGGACTATCGTGACCTGCCGAACAGTTTTTTGTTGCCGCATTTGGGAAGCGCCACGGTCGAAACCAGAAACGCCATGGGTTTCAAGGCGTTGGACAACATCGACGCGGCGTTGTCCGGGCGGGAGCCGCCCGACCGGGTGGTGTGAGTTTCAGCGCCAAGTGGGACAAAATTGCCCGGCGGCGGCAGAAGCTGCCGGGCGGCAAAGGACGGTCGGAAAAATTGGCAGCCCCGCGAAAAGGGCGACTCGCGGAATCGTCTGGGGCGGCAAGTTGGCACGCCGTCTGCATAGGGGATGGCAAGAGTATCGACCTCCAGTGAGGAGCCGCCCCATGAACGCCATCGTTGCCGCCCTGGACCTGACGTCCCACTCCTGCGATCGTTTCGACGGCGCGATGGCCTGGAATCCGGTCGCGTTGGCCTCGCGGGTTGGGTTGCTGCGGGGAACCGAGCGGCAGGCGCTTGATGAGACCATCGCCCTGCTGGCAGAGGCGCGGGAAACCATCGCCCAGCAGCAGGAGCGCATCGCCTATCTGGAAAGCCTGACGATGACCGACGAGCTGACCGGCTTGTTGAATCGGCGGGGCTTCTACAGTCACTTCCGGCGCGAACTGGCCTCGGCCCGGCGCAGCGGGGCGGCGGGCGGTCTGTTGGTGATGATCGACCTCGACGGCTTCAAGGCGATCAACGACACCCATGGCCATGTCGCCGGAGACAGCTATCTGCGGCAGGTCGCGCTGATGATCGTGTCCAGCGTCCGGCAAGAGGATGTGGTGGCCCGGCTGGGCGGCGACGAATTCGCCGTGCTGCTGACCAACACCGACGTGGCCAGCGGTCTGGCCCGCGCCAGCGAACTGGCGGCGCTTGCCGACGCCTGCCACGCGGAATGGGGCGGGGTTTCCCTGCCGGTTCGCTTCTCGGTCGGGACCCAGCCCTATGGCGCGGAAGACCAAGAGGACGAGGTGATGCGGCGGGCCGACAGCATGATGTACGGGGCCAAAAGCGCCCGCCGTCGGGACGCCAAGCGCAAGACGAAATCCCCCGCGCAACCCGGCGTCGGCGCGTAACCGGCTGTCGGTCGCCGCTTGGGACCAGGCTTGGAGCCAACACAGGCCGCCCGCGCTTTTGCGGGCGGTTTTGTTTTGTCCAATCAAGCGGCTGTGTTCGCTTTGGCGGCGCCGTCGGCGTCCTTGAGTCAACGGCGAGTCAACGGCGAGTCAACGGCAATTTAACCGTCGCGACCTGTTGGGAAAAGGGGTATACCGGGGTGTGGTCGCCGTGATCGCGCCTTGCGGCGCCGGTCAACGCCACATTCGGCGGTCAGCCAGGGCGCCAAGCTTTGAGTGGAGAGTGCATGTCGGTGGAACCGGGTGGGTCAACCATGGTCGACGGCGCGTCAGCCAAGACGGTCCTCATCGTTGAGGACAATGAGCTGAACATGAAGCTGTTCCATGATCTGCTCGAAGCGCATGGTTACGGCACTCTGCAAACCCGCGATGGGATGGAGGCGATGCGGTTGGCCCGCCAGCATCGTCCCGATTTGATCCTGATGGACATCCAGTTGCCCGAGGTGTCGGGGCTTGAGGTGACGCGTTGGATCAAGGACGACGCGGAGTTGAAAAGCATCCCGATCATCGCCGTCACCGCCTTCGCCATGAAGGGGGATGAGGAAAAAATTCGCCAGGGCGGCTGTGAGGATTACATTGCAAAACCGATCTCCGTCGTTAAGTTTCTTGAGACGGTTAGAAGGTTTCTAGCCTAACGTTTGTTGAACCGAAGCTTCACAGGATCGCATCGCTCCATGTCTGCGCGCGTGCTCGTCGTCGATGATGTTCTGCCCAATGTGAAGCTGCTCGCGGCCAAGCTGACCCGCGAGTATTTCAACGTCATCACGGCCTTCAACGGGCCGGACGCGCTGGAGATGGTTCACAAGGAATCGCCGGACATCGTTCTGCTCGACGTCATGATGCCGGGGATGGACGGGTTCGAGGTGTGCGAGCGCATTCGCTCCGACCCCGCGACCATGCACATTCCCGTGGTGATGGTCACGGCCCTGTCCGACGTCGCCGACCGGGTGCGCGGGCTGGAGGCTGGGGCCGACGATTTTCTGACCAAGCCGGTCAACGACATCGCCCTGTTCGCGCGGGTTCGCTCGCTCGTTCGTCTCAAGATGATGATGGACGAATGGCGCTTGCGCGAAAACACCTCGGGCCAGTTCGGGGTGATCGAGCGCAGCGGCACGCTGCTGAACGAATCCTTTGAGCGCGCCCGCATCCTGGTCTTGGAGGATTCCGCGCTCGACCTCGACAAGGTCACGGAAACCCTGCAACGCGACCACAACAGCGTGATGGCGACCGACACCGGGGCCAAGGCGCTGGAACGGGCGCTGAGCAACGAGTTGGATCTGGTCGTCATCAGCCTGACCTTGGTGAATGAGGACGGCTTGCGCCTGTGCTCGCAACTGCGCTCGCACGAGCGGACGCGGCAGGTGCCGGTCCTGCTGATGGTGGACGAGGGGGATTTGAACCACGTCGCCAAGGGGCTGGAACTCGGGGCCAACGATTACGTCATCAAGCCGATTGACCGGAACGAGCTGCTGGCCCGCGCCCGCACCCAGATCCGGCGCAAACGCTACCAGGAGCGGCTGCGCTCGAATTACGAGCAAAGCCTGTCGATGGCGCTGACCGACAGCCTGACCGGCGTCTTCAACCGCCGTTACGTCAACGCCCATCTGCCGCGCCTGCTGGAACGCGCCATCGACAGCCAAAAGCCGGTCGCTGTGCTGATGTTCGACATCGACCATTTCAAGGCGGTCAACGACAGCCACGGCCACACCATCGGCGACGAGGTGCTGCGCGAGGTGTCGGCGCGGGCCAGCCGCAATCTGCGCACCTTCGATCTGGTGGCGCGCTTGGGCGGCGAGGAGTTCATCGTCATCCTGCCCGACACCGACGGCGAAGCGGCGCTGATCGTCGCCGAACGGCTGCGCCAGCGCATCGCCGACGTTCCCTTTGCGGTGTCCGCCACCGGGGCCGAAGAAATTTCGGTGACGGTGTCGATTGGCATTTCGGTCGGCGGTCGCCTGGGCGATACGGCGGAAACGTTGATCCGCCGGTCGGACGAGGCGCTGTATGAGGCCAAGCGAGCGGGCCGCAACTGCGTCATCGGTGACGCGCGGGTCGATATCGAAGGCTGATGTCGAGGTCTGATGTCGGCTCGGTTCCCCCCTTTCTCACCCGCTGGCGCTGATTTCCCAACCCGAATGATGCCGCAGCGCCGTTCCTGTGCTATCACGGTCTTTCGCACGCGGGCCGTCAGGCCGTGACGGCTTGCGAGGACGGGCGGAAGGCGTTGTTCCGACAGCCCGTTTTGTTGTGTTCCGACTGAACGGCGTCCCTGTCGCATGTCCTTTTTTGATGCTTTGCCGCTCGGCTCCCAAGCTGGCGTCGCCGTACCCTTCGCTCAGGAGGATCTGACGCGCGTCTTCGAGGCGAAAACCTTGCAGCGCGGACGCACCCTGATTATGACGGGCGCCGTCACCTTGTCCGACGCGGGCGCCAACCGCATCAAGGCCGAGGTCAATGATCTGGGCCGCCGTCTGGCGGTGGTGGTCACGCCGATCCAGGGCAAGCGCGGCGTGGTGCTGGAACGCACCTGCACCTGCGGCCGCAACGCCTGCGCCCATATGGCGGCGGCGGCGATGATGGCGCTGGACACCTGCCCGGAATGGCGCAAAGCCTCCCTCTTTGATCTGGCGGATCGGGCGCCGCCCGCTCCCGCGAACACGGCGGCCCCTGCGGCGGCCCCAGCCTCTGCGGCGAAAGCGGCGACGCCGACCTTGTCGCTCGTCCACCCAACCACCCCGTCGAAGACCGCCCCCCCAAGTCTGCCGTTGGCTCCCCTGCCGTTGGTTCCGACGATTCCCATGGCGGCGACCACTCCCAGCCAGCCGACGCCCAAACCCGGCCCGAAGGCCGAGGGCGAGCGCAGCCTGCGTTGGACGCTGGAGCCGGGACAGGGCGAGGTCGCTTGCTGCATCTCCGCCGATTTCGTGACGGACGGGCAGACCGAGACCGAACCCGCCACCCCGCGCGACGTGCTGGCCAAGGCCCCACGCGACATCAGCGGCGACGCCGACCGCGCCATCGCCCGGCTGTTGGGCGGCGGCGGCACCTTGCGCACCCCGGTCGCCAAGAGCCGGGGCGAGGCGGTGGATCGTTTGCTGCGCCGTTTGCTGGGAACCGGGCGGCTGTTCTGGCGCGACGGCACCCCCTTGACCGAGGCGCCGGGCCGCGTCGTGCGCGCCTTCCGCGATCCGGCGACGCGCAAGCTGCGGCCAACCGGGTTGCCGGAACGCTGCACGCTGTTCAAGGGGCAATCCTATTGGTGCGTGGATTCGGCCAGCGGCAGCGTCTTCGCCGTTGATCTCCAGGTGGTGGAGGTGCCGAAGAGCAAGCCGGTTCCGCCCATCGCGGCGCCCGCCGCTCCCGCTGCCGCGCCGCCGCCCTCGCGGCTGTTCGCTCCGTTGCGCACCGCGCCCAACCAATCGCCGTCCTTCCGCGACAACGCCATTCCCGGCATCCGCAGCGGCGCAGCCGAGGCGGCGGACATCGTCGAACGGTCGCCGCGCGTGCTGGCCCTGCTGGGTCGGGTGGTCACGCCGCATGACGGGTTGGTCGATGTGCTGCGGCTGTCCTTCGATTACGGCGAACCCGGCGAACCGGCGGAAATCGAACCGGACGATCAGCGCCAGTTCGCCCGGTTCGAGGATGAGTTCGGCAACGTCACCTTCGTCCGCCGCGACAAGCGGACCGAACAGGCGGCGTTGGACCGGCTGTCCGGCCTTGGCTTCGCCCAGGCGCGCATCGAGCCGCCGAAGGGCACGCTGAACGGGCGCGGCACGCGGGTTCACTGGCTGACCGGGCGCGACATCGAGGAGCGTTGGAAAGCCTTCCTGACCACCGAAATCCCCGCCTTGACCAAGGCCGGTTGGGTGGTGGAGGTCGGCAGCGATTTCGGCGCCAAGGTGATCGAGCCGGGATCTGACGTGGACGTCGCCGTCCGCGACGCCGGCGACGGCTGGTTCGATCTGGACGTCGGGGTGGAGATCGACGGGGAGCGTCGCCCGCTGCTGCCGATCCTGGCTCAACTGGTCGAGCGCGGCGGCTTGTCGGCCACCCGTGTCATCGACGGTCGGGCGCACATCGTTCTGGACGACGGCAACGTCCTGTCGCTGCCCGCCGAGCGGGTCGAGCGCTTGATGAGCGTGCTGGAAGCCATGCTGGGGGCAGGGCGGCCCGTCGGCGACCGGCTGAAGGTGCCGTTGGCGGAAGCCGACTCGCTGCTCGACATCGACGATCTGATCGCCCGCCGGGTCGAGGAAACCGCGCAGATTGACGGCTACCTCAAGCGCCTGCGCGACAGCGAGGTGCCGGGCGACATGGAACCCTCGCCGGGTTTCCATGGCGAGTTGCGCGATTACCAGCGCGCCGGTCTGGCCTGGATGCAGAGCCTGCGGGCCAACAGCGTCGCCGGGATTCTGGCCGACGACATGGGGCTGGGCAAAACCGCCCAAACGCTGGCCCACATCGCCATGGAAGAGCATGA
Source organism: Azospirillum cavernae (assembly GCF_003590795.1). Classification (GTDB taxonomy): domain Bacteria; phylum Pseudomonadota; class Alphaproteobacteria; order Azospirillales; family Azospirillaceae; genus Azospirillum; species Azospirillum cavernae. The sequence goes on along the minus strand of NZ_QYUL01000001.1, from coordinate 1,594,879 downwards.
GGGGCGCTTGACCGACCCGTGTCTGGTGGTGGTGCCGACCAGCCTTGTGCCGAACTGGGTGGCGGAAGCCGCGCGTTTCACCCCCGATTTGCGGGTGGTGGTGCTGCATGGGTTGGACCGTCACGAAAAGCTGTCGGACCTCGACCGCGCCCACATCGTGGTGACGACCTACGGCGTGGTGGCGCGCGACGTCGATCTGCTGAAACGGCTGAGCTGGCACATGCTGGTGCTGGACGAGGCGCAGGCGATCAAGAATCCCGACGGCAAGGCGACCCGCGCCGTCACGGCCTTGCAGGCGCGGCATCGGCTCTGCCTGTCCGGCACGCCGGTGGAAAACAATCTGGGCGAGCTGTGGAGCCAGTTCGCTTTCCTGATGCCGGGCCTGCTGGGCGACCGCAAGGAGTTCGGCAAGCGTTACCGCGTGCCCATCGAAAAGCGCGGCGACAACACGCGCGCCAATCTGCTGATGCGCCGCATCCGCCCCTTCCTGCTGCGCCGCACCAAGGAGGCGGTGGCCAAGGAGCTGCCGCCCAAGACGGAGGTGGTGGTCCGCATCGACCTGGACCGCGACCAGCGCGATCTGTACGAGACGATCCGCCTGTCGGTGAACGAGACGGTGCGCGCCGCGCTGGCGGTTGGCGGGCAGGGCGGCGGCATGGGCCGCAACGCCATCACGGTGATCGACGCGCTGTTGAAGCTGCGTCAGGTCTGCTGCGACCCGCGCCTGTTGAAGATGCCCACCGCCGCCAAGGTGAAGGAAAGCGCCAAGCTGGAGGCGCTGACCGAGATGGTGCGGGAAATGGTGCCGGAAGGCCGCCGCATCCTGATCTTCTCGCAATTCACCACCATGCTGGATCTCATCAAGGTGGAGCTTGAGAAGGCGGCCATCCCCTATGTCGAGTTGACCGGGCGCACGCTGGACCGCGCCGCGCCGGTCAACCGTTTCCAGAACCGCGAGGTTCCCGTCTTCCTCATCAGCCTGAAGGCGGGCGGGCGCGGCCTGAACCTGACCGCCGCCGACACGGTGATCCATTACGATCCCTGGTGGAACCCCGCCGCCGAGGATCAAGCGACCGACCGCGCTTACCGCATCGGCCAGGACAAGCCGGTCTTCGTCTACAAGCTGATCGCCGCCAATTCAGTGGAGGAGCGCATCATCGAGCTGCAACGCCGCAAGGGCAGCCTGTCCGCCGCCACCATCGAAGGCACCGGGCTGGTCAGCGCGCTGGACGGCGGCGACATCGATTACCTGCTGGGGGCCGAGGCGGAGTAGGGCGAAACAGAGGGGCGGGGAGTGGAGTAGGGAGAATGGAACTGTAGGAAGAGGAGGTAATTTGTCCTAGGATTTCCTTGTTTGATATCTGAGCAGTGCATCTTACTGATCGCTAGCGCCACGCATTAAGTAAACGCTAATGGCGGAGGCTACCGTTACAACCAGTTCGGCATCCTCAAAGCGTGGAGTACGGCCTTCCCGAAGGTGTCGCCCTTGTTCAGACGCAAAGCCCCATAGCTTCTCTAATCCCGCGTCAAGTGGTTTGGGAAGGTTCAACGAAGAAACGAGTTGGCCGAGTGTTTTAGTAGGCTGGTTTAATACGTCTCTTGCTACGCACTCAAGCGCCGCCATAGAGTGCTGTACGGCTCCTGTGATGTCCGCTTCCGGTCGGCGGGAGAGATCGGCAAGTGCTTCGTGCATTTCCTGTGCAGCAGTTTGGCGCCCCGTGCTGGCCATCAGCATGGAAGCCGATTTCGATGACTCAGCAAATATCTCGGATCCTCGGGCAATGATCAGACCGTTTTCCATTGCCCAGCCAATTCCGTTTTCGCGGAAAAACTCATTAAGGCGATTTTCAAACTGCCTACCACTTTCTGGATCGTTCTCGGACAAGGACTCATAAAAGCCTTCTGCGATATCATAGACCCGGTACCACGGAGCCTGCCAAACGAGTTCTTGGACTTCATCGGCAACATTTGGGTATGCGCTCCAATTACCAGGATCCGGACGTCTGAGAAGAATTCCGCAGACTTTTGAACGAGCGCTATGAGGTGACAGACCGAGGTGGTCAGCAAGCATGACAATTCCCTCCCGCAGGACCTCTGGCGCATCTTCACGTACTGTGATCTCAGCGGGAACACCTTGATAACCGAAACGCCTAGAGAACGAACTCGCCACATCTTGCTCCTTCGACAGATGCCGACCTTTCGGGGAATTCTACCGCAATACATGCATGTGAGGCGCGAAAATTATCAAATGATTCGCGGCATTGGTGTCTCCGTTTCACGCCCGCGCCGCACCAGCGCCGCCGCTTGGATCAGCACCTCCGGCCCGGCGCCGGGCAGATGGGCGTTTTCGCTGATGTGGCGGCGCCACGCCCGCGCGCCCGGCAGACCCTGGAACAGGCCCAGCATGTGGCGGCTGATGGCGGCCAGCGGGGTTCCGCGCGTCCGCCGCGCCTCCTCGGCGTAGTCGGCCATCGCCGCGACCACGGCGTGACGGTCGGGGCCGGGCAGGCCGTCAAACAGGCGGCGGTCGGCGTCGGCCAGCAGATAGGGCGTTTCATAGGCCGCCCGCCCGATCATCACGCTGTCCAGCGCGGGCAGATGCGCCGCCGCCTCGTCCAGATTGCGGATGCCGCCGTTGATGGCGATGGTCAGATGCGGGAATTCCTGCTTCACCCGGTGGACCAGATCGTAACGCAGCGGCGGCACGTCGCGGTTTTCCTTGGGGCTGAGGCCCTTCAGCCAGGCCTTGCGGGCGTGGACGATGAAATGGTCGCAGCCGGTCGCCGACACCGTGCGGACGAAGCGCTCCAGCGTCGGCCATTCCTCCATCTCGTCAATCGCGATGCGGGATTTGACGGTGACGGGGATGGCGACGGCCTCGCGCATCGCGCCGATCAGGCGGGCGACCAGATCCGGTTCGGCCATCAGACAGGCGCCGAAGCGGCCCGACTGCACGCGGTCGCTGGGACATCCGACGTTCAGGTTCACCTCGTCATAGCCCCAGTCCTCGGCGATGCGGGCGCAGGCGGCCAGATCCGCCGGGTCCGACCCGCCAAGCTGCAAGGCGACCGGATGCTCCGCCGCGTCGAAGCCAAGCAGCCGTTCCCGGTCGCCGTGCAGCACCGCGCCGGTCGTCACCATTTCGGTGTAGAGCAGCGTGTTGCGCGACAGCAAGCGATGGAAAGACCGGCAATGGCGGTCGGTCCAGTCCATCATCGGGGCGACGGAGAGAATATTAACGTTTTTCATCAACCACTTACCACTCTTTCGCGTCTGTCAGCCGCGCTTTTGCCGGTGAATTTTATCCAACATTTTCAAGCATTCTCCAACATTCCGTTGACGCTGTGCCAACAATCTTGTCGCCTCTGCCCCGTGTTGTCAGGCAAGGAGCGGTTTTGGGAGCGATCACGGAGCGCCGGAAAAAGGATGGGGGAAAAGCCGCCTTCAACTCACTGCGGACGCGGTCAATGGCTTCGGCAAGGTCGCGATGGCCATGCTGGTAAAAGCCGTTTGCGGCGGATTCCAGTTCGTCGTCCAGGCGGTTGCAGCGCTTCGAGTTCAGCGGGAGCTTGTTCGTTTTGATGGCGTGCGGTGGTGTCATCGTCCAGCCTGCGCGTTCGCCGCGTCGTCGGCCAGCTTCAGGCGCGCTTTGGGAAGGAAGCAGCCGCCAAGCTGGGCGTCCTCTGTGCTGATGTGGTGGTGGATGGCCGACCTCAAGGCCCTGCCGGTTGGGCAACTCGCCGACAAGCGCGGGTGCCTGCTGTGGCTGTGGGGGACATGGCCAATGCTGCCCCAAGCCATCGAGTCCGGCTTGGCCTGGGGGTTCCGCTACGTCACCGGATTCCCGTGGGTGAAGCGGACGGTCAACGACAAGCTGGCGTTCGGGCCGGGCTATGTGGTTCGGGTCTCCACCGAACACGTCACCTTGTGGGCCATTGGCGACCCGCCCTATGGCCCGGCCTGGGCAAACCTGCTTAGGCACGACGGCACACCCTGGAAGAGCGTCATCACCTCGCCACGACGCAGTTGTCGGCGAACCAGAACCTTTCCCTCTGCGGTGACGCCATGAACCTGGGAGACATTCTTTGCCAGATCCAGACTGATCGTCACCAGCGTGGTCATCAGCCGCTCCTATAAGGTGGTTTCTTCAACGACCTCAACTTGACACCGTTTCCCGGTGAAAGGGCCGTCCACCACATCACCTCACGAGCAGATTCACGCGTCAAATCGATCCCGATTCAACGCGATCTACTCTAAGTTTCCAGTGGCCCGTCTGAGGGCGCATAGACGCCCTTCGTGCCGTCGACGGTGACGCTGGTGGAGCGGTCGCCCTGTTTGCGCCAAAGGGACGCCGCCTCGCGATCTGAGGGGTGGCGTGAGTTCCCATAGACATCCGCCTGATCCCGGCACTGGATTGCCGGGCGGCCAAAGCCGTCGATCAACCGTTCGGTCAACGCCTGGGAAATGGCTTCGGAGGTTGGAGCGTGGCGCCAGCCCCGATGAAGCTCCTCGTCGATCTGCTCAAGCAGTTGCAGGCGATCCGGCCAAGTCAATGGCAGGAAGGCCGCCTCCCAAAACAAAAGCAGCGCGTCCACCTCGTCGCCGACGCGCTCCAACCCAACCGCGTCAATCGACGTCTTAACGGGTGTCTGTCGGTAAAGCACGCGCCCCTCCTCGCACAGCCCGCGATCTGAATCGTCAGCGGCTATCCATGAAGAGCAAGGGCGGGCGGCGGGACCAGCCTCGGAATCCACTCACGGCCACGCGGCGTGCACGGGAAAACCCCGCGCCGCAACCGCGACGCGAGGCTTTCTTCACAAGGGGGCGTCGGTCGTTGGCGGGCCGACGCTCCTTGCGGTTAGCGCTTCACGGGGATTGGCGCGCCCAGCCCGCCGATGCCACCCGCGACCTTGTCAAGGTCGCCGTCGTCAAGCTTCGCGGGCTTGGCCTTTTCCGGCATCTGGGGGTTCTTGGGCGTGTCGCCGTGAATGTTCTTGCCACCCTGGGGGGCTTTGTCGGTCGGCTTGTTCATCACATTCTCCAAAGGTTTGAACGGCGATGTCTCGCCTGTTCCATCCCACAATCGCTACGCCGTGGGCTGCGCGGCCGCCGCGCTGGATCGTTTGGCGGCTCAACGGTGTGTTTGGGCGTGTCGGATCAGGATTGATGACGCCGACGCAGGACGCCGATCCCCAGCAAGCCAACCCCCAGCAGGGCCAGCGGGGCCGGAGCGGGAACTTCCGTGATCGTCACGCCGGAAAAGACGAAGTTGGTCGGTCCAGCCTGACCCGCCGGATGCCCCGGCGTGGGGTTCGAGCCAAGCAGGACGATCGAGCCGCCAGCAGCGTCGAGGTAGCTCGCCGGGCTGAGGATGTAGAGGCTGTAATTGCTGACGTCGGCGGTCAACTGGGCCAGCACGGTGTTCGACCCAATGAGGTCAAAGGCGAAGCCCGACGCGTCAAAGGCGAAGAAATTCACCAGCGAGGCGGGGCCGAAATCGCTGCCGGTGATGAAATGGGTGACGGGATCGACGAGAACCGGGAACAGATTGTTGTTGGTGTCATAATTGCTGCCAACTGAGGTTCCGATCGGTTTCAGATTGGCGATGGACGCCGACAACAGAACCGCGTCCGTGGCCGAGTCCTTCTTGGTCAGGGTGCCGGTGATTCCGAGGATCCGATAGGCCCCGAAATTCTGCATGATGCTGCTGCCGTCCGGGTTGGTCCCAACCGGCTCGCTCACCGTGTCGGCGATGTAATCGGTCGTCCGCAGGGTGAAATTGAGGTCCAGGTAGGAGCCGCCATTTCCCAGCGGCGATTTGGCCCCGAAGGTCGCCAGGATTTCCCCGGCCTCGGCGCTGAGGGGAACAAGGCCGACCGTGGTGGCGAGCAGGCTCGCGGCGACGGCGGCGGCGATCTTGGTGTTGGAGAATGCTGACATTGCTCGATGCTCCCGGAGGTCCAAGGGGGCGAGGCCACTTGGCCCGTCTTCCCGATAACCCCAACAAAGCAAGGATCAGGCCAACATTATAAGCTGTTGTTGTTGAATGATTTATGCCGTCTCCCGAGAAGCGCTCTGTAAAGAATCCCGATGAGAGCGCCGCTCCGCATCCGCCGAAATCACGGGATTCGGGCCAGCACCCGGCGGGCGTTGTCGTCCCAGACATAGCCGCCCTCGTCGATCCGGCGGGAGGCGGCGTCTCCCAACCGCTGGCGCAAGGCCGGGTCGCCGCACAGGCGGGCGATCTGCGCGCACAGATGTTGGGAATCGTCGGGCCGGAACAGCAGCGCCGTTTCGCCGTCGGCCAGAACCTCGCGGATGTTGGGCTGATCGGGCGCGACGATGGCCCGGCCCAGCGCCATATACTCGAACAGCTTGAGGGGGGAGGCGTAATCAACCACCTTGGGCTGAAGCGCGATGTCGAAGGCGGCGATGCAGGCCGCCACCCGGTCCCGTCCCACCAACCCCAGACAGGTGACGTGCCCGGCCATGCCCGCGCGCTCGGCGTGGCGCTCCAACTCGGCGCGGGCGGGTCCGTCGCCGACCACCAGCAAATGCAGCCGCTCGCGATCCGGCATCGCCTTCATCGCGTCCACCACCTGGGGCAAGCCGTGCCAATCCCGGATGAAGCCGGTGAAGCCCAGCACCAGCTTGTTGTCGAGGCCAAGCTCCCGCCGGATCGCCGCGCTGTCGGTTTGGGGCGGAAAGCGCTCCCGGTTCACGCCGTTGGGAACCACCAGGATCCGCGCGTCCGGCACCCCGGCTTGGCGCAGGACATCAGCCAGAACCTCTGTGACCGGCAGAACCAAATCGGCGCCGCGCCAGACCAGCCGTTCGCTCCACCGCGCCAGCGCCCGCAACCGCAACCCGCCATGGATGGCCCGTTCGCTGGCCAGCGGCGCGTTGACCTCCAGGATGTAGGGAATGCCGGTGCGCCGCTTCAGCCACAGGCCGGGCAAAAAAAACAGGTTGCTGCGTTCGTACAGCGCGTCGGGCCGATGGACGGCGCAGGCCCGCGCCAACCGGCGGTAGGCGTGCAGGGAATAGCCCAACTCCAACAGCTCATAGAGCGCGCCGGGCAACAGCCGCTTGACGCGCGCCGCCAGCCCGCCGTCATAGCCGAATTCGGCGGAGCGGGCCGCCCCCGGCGCGACCACCACCACCTCGTGACCCTGGCGGCGCATGGCGGCGATCATTTCCTCGATGTGGACGTCCTGGCCATCCTTGGAGGCGACGCGGTGGTGATAAAGAATCTTCATGCGGCGTTGCTCGTCCTGTCTGGAAAGGGAAGGGAGGGGGGAGCGACCGCATCGCTTGCCGGTCGGCTCGCGTGTCGAAGGGCGGCGGCGATCTCGGCCTTGTGGAGGTCCACCATCCGGCGCGCCGCGACGCTGATGGCCAGCAGCGTGAACAGGACGTCGTAATAGGCCATGCTGAGCGCGGCGGCGCCAAGGTAGAAGGACAGCAGCCCGACGCCGCCCATGCGCGACAGATCGATCAGCCAGCCCCAGCCGGGCCACGCGCGCGCCGCGCGGGCGGCGTGGCGGAAATTGAGCAAGCCACCCGCCAGCATCGCCAGATAGGCCAGCAACGCCGGAAAGCCATGCTCGCCCAACACCTGGAAATAGATGCTGTGGGCGGCGTGGGGTTCATGGTCGGGGAGATATTGGTTGAAAATCGCCGGAAGCTGCGGGCCGTAGAACCCCGCCCCGACCGGGAAATGGTCGATGGCGTAAGCGGTCGCCACATACCACGCGTCCACCCGGCCCTGAAAGGAGACGTCTTCGCCCGCCACCGCGCTGTTGACGGAGTTCATCCGCTCCCAAAACCCATCCGGCATCATGGCGAGCGCCGTTCCGATCACCAGCGCGCCCAGCACGGCCAGCGTGATCTTGTTGCGCGACGACCACCAGAGCAGCGCCAGCATCACCGCCAGCGCCAGAATGCTGCCGCGCGAGTAGGAGCCGATGACGGCCAAAAGCTGCAACAGCATGGCGGCGGACAGGCCAAGGCGCAGGAGCCGGTTTGCGGAATGCAGGCGCAGATAATTCATCAGCGGCAATACCAGAACCAGCGCCAGCGCCAGTTGGTTGTTGTCGTAGATGATGGTGTTCGGCGGTCCCCAGACCTTGTAATTGCCGCCATGCAGAATGGAGAAGACGCCGCCCTTCACGCCGTAAAAGCCCAGCGAGATCACGATCACCCAGATCAGGGCGTGCAGGCGCGCCTTGGTCGTCGCCGTGGCCAAAATCAGGAAGAGCAAAACAAACGTCTTGAACGCGATGAGCCAGTAAACATATGACCACGCGACGTTGAAGGCCGTCACCGTCGTCAGGCTGGTCCAGACCACCAGAAACCCGGCCATCGCCGTGACGATGTTCGACGGCGGCCAACGAAGCTCCCCCTTGATGACCAGCATCGTCACGGCGACGACGCTGGCGATCATGTTGAGCGGGATGCTTTGAGCGAAGGAATAGACGCTCTGGTGCGGGGCCATGAAGCTCAACCAGGCCCAGGTCAGAATTCCGGCGAACGGGTAGCGGATCGTCAGCCCGAGGCAGGCCAGAAAACACGCCACAAGAACAAGATCACGCATGTCTCAACCATTCGGTTTGAACCGCCTGTGTTGATGTGGCGACACAGTTTCACCAAAACGCGCGATCACGCCGCCAGACCGGCGAACGCGGCAACCAGGGACGATCAACGCAATGGATGGGCTTTACTTCGCGCTGGGCAATCTCATGATCGGTCTGGTGCTGTTTTGGGCCATGGCCAACGACCGCGCGGAGCCGACCGGCCCGACCAGCGGCCTTCTGGCGATGCGTGACGATGAGCCGAATGGCAAGACCGCGCCCAAGCCCTTCCAACCGTGAGCATATTGGCGCTCTTGCCGCCGCAGTCCAGCAAAGCTTGCGCGCTTGTCATCCGACATAGGTCACAGATCAAGACGAACGCGCCAAAGCGCTTAGACCATTGCGCCTGGATTTCTTCCTCGCGCCTCTGATTTTTATAAAATGCGTGAGTGTTTTCCGATGTTTCTGTTCGGGGCGGCGCGCCCTTATCTTTTGCTGGTCGGCCATCCCTGTCGAGAGAGACCGCGCCCGTGCCGCATGATCGTTCCGATGGCGCTTGCAAAGACGCCGCCCCGGACGTTGAGGTCGGATATCCGACCAAACGCCGGATCCTGGAGTTGCTGGACCTGAACGCCAAGATCGTCGCGCGGGCGCCGGTCGGCATCATCGTCTACGCGGCGACGGGGGAATGCGTGCTCGCCAACCCCGGAAGCGCCGCCATCGTCGGCGGAACGGTGGAGGACGTGATGCGTCACCCCTACACCGAATTGCGGTTTTGGCGGGAAACCGGCCTGCTCCAATCGGCGCGCGACGCGCTCGCCACCGGAACCACCCGGAACGAAAGCGTTCACGTCGTCACCGCCGAAGGCCAGGATCTGTGGCTGGATTGCGACCTCGTGCCCTTCAGCAGCGAAGGGAACGCGCGGCTTCTCTACATCATGGTGGACGTCACCGCGCGGCGCCTGGCGGAAATCGAACTGGTCGAGGCCAAGCATGAGGCCGAGTTGGCCAGTCAGGTGAAAAGCGAATTCCTGGCCAACATGAGCCACGAGATCCGCACGCCGATGACCGCCATCATGGGCTTCACCAGCCTGCTGGAAGAAGCGCCGCTGGAAAGCCGCGAACGCGATTATGTGGCGAAGATCAAGACGTCGGCGGCGTCGCTGTTGGGCATCCTGAACGACGTTCTCGATTTTTCCAAGATCGAGGCCGGGCGTCTGGAGCTGGAGCAGACCGCCTTTTCGCTTCAGGACGTGATGCGCAGCATCGCGGTCATCGTCGGCGCCAACGCCGCCTTGAAAAATCTGGAAGTCGTCTACGACATGGCGCCCGACGTTCCCGACGGGTTGACCGGCGATCCGCTCCGGCTGCAACAAATCCTGCTCAACCTTGCCGGAAACGCCGTCAAATTCACCACGACGGGCGAAGTGGTGCTGGCCGTCCGCAAGGTGGCGAGCGCCGCCCCTGGCCAGATCACGTTGGAATTCCTGATCCGCGACACCGGCATCGGCATTGATCCCCAGGCGCGGGACCGGCTGTTCCACGCCTTTTCCCAGGCCGACGCGTCCACCACCCGCAAGTTCGGCGGCACCGGGCTGGGGCTGGCGATCTGCTCCAAACTGGTGGCCCTGATGGGCGGCACGATCACCGTCGCCAGCGTTCTTGGCCGGGGCAGCGAGTTCCGCTTCACCGCCTCCTTCGGCGAAGCGCCCGACGCGGTGAAGCCGCGCCGCGCCTTCGCCGGGTTGGAGGGTCTGAACGTGCTGGTGATCGACGACAACGACACCGCCCGGCAGATTCTGGTGCGGACCTGCGAGGGCTTTGGCTGGCGCGTGTCCACCGCCGCGTCGGGAAAGGCGGGGCTGGAGGCGCTCCGCCACGCCGCGACCCAGCCCGCCCCGTTGGACGTGCTGCTGCTCGACTGGCGGATGCCGGAGATGGACGGGCTGGACATGCTGCGGCAGGCGAAGGCCGATCCGGCCATTCCGTTGCCGCTCGTCATCCTCATGGTGACGATCAGCGACACCGGGGAGGTTCGGCGGCAGGCGGGCGGCATCCGCATCGACCGGGTTTTGGCGAAGCCCGCCACGCCATCGACGGTCTTCGACGCCGTCGCCCAGTTGCGCGCCGGGGGAAACGCGCTGCCGCAGCTTCCCAAGCCGCCGGGCATGTGCGGGCGGTTGCGCGGGATTCGGTTGCTGCTGGTCGAAGACAACGCGATCAACCAACAGGTGGCGCTCGCCATTCTTGAGCGCGCCAACGCCGAGGTCGTCGCCGTCAGCAACGGAGAGGCGGCGGTCAACCGGCTGCGCGAAACCCCGACGGCCTTCGACGCCGTGCTGATGGACGTGCAGATGCCGGGCATGAGCGGCTATGAGGCCACCCGCCTGATCCGCTGCGTTCCCGGCCTGAGCGCGCTGCCGATCATCGCCATGACGGCGAACGTCATGACGTCGGACCGCGAGAACTCCCGGCGGGCGGGCATGAACGACCATCTGACCAAGCCGATCAACGTCGAAGAGATGTTTGCGGTTCTCCACCACTGGGTCGGCGGCGCGCAGGACACCGACCTGGACGACGAGCCGGTCGATCCCCCCCTCATCGGCCTGCCCGACGCCCTGCCGGGACTGGACGTCCGCCACGGCGTCGCCCGCGCCGTCGGCCAACCGGAGCTGTACCGGCGTCTGTTGCAGGACGTCGCGTCCACCCACGGGCGCGACGCCGAACGGATCGGCGCGCTGCTGGCGGCGGGCGATCTCAAAGGCGGGCTGGATCACGTTCACGCCCTGAAGGGGCTGGCGGGCAACCTTGGCGTCAACCGGGTGTCGGACGCCGCCGCCGCCCTGGAAAGCGCCATTCGCCTGGAGGACTCCAGCCAGTATGATGGGCGGGTCGGCGATCTGTCGGCCCGATTGCGCGAAGCGGTCGAGAGCATCCGCCTGTTTGAACGGATGGCCGCCAAGACGCCGCCGCCGGTCAGCGCGACCGGCGACCGGGACGCCGCATCCGCCGTCATCCGCAGCCTGACGGAGGAGCTGACATGCAACGACACCAACGCCTTGCTGACGCTCGAACGGCTGACGCCGCTGATGGGAAGCCGCGCGCCAAGCCTCGAACCACTGGAGGCCGCCATCCAGGCCCTGGATTTCGAGCAGGCGCTCGTCGAGCTGGGACGGCTGGAGCCGGGGCAAGGCGCGTCGCCGTGACCCCGCCCGCGCCAACGACGGAAGAGGCGGACGGGCAGGGGGACGCGCCCAAACGATCCATGGTGATGATCATCGACGACGCCCCCGCGAACATCCGCCTGTTGAACGCCTGCCTTGTCGAGGAGTACGCGGTTCGCTTCGCCACCTCCGGCCCGACCGGCCTTGAGATCGTGCGCAGCCAGAACCCCGACATCGTGCTGCTCGACGTCATGATGCCGACCATGGACGGCTACGCGGTGTGCGCCGCGCTGAAGGCGGACCCGGAGACGCGGGACATCCCGATCATTTTCGTGACGGCCCAGGGCGACGGCGGCGACGAGGAAAAAGGGCTGTCCGCCGGGGCGGTGGATTACGTCACCAAGCCGTTCATCCCGGCCATCGTCAAGGCGCGCGTCCGCATCCACATCGAACTGAAACGGCTGCGCGATCAACTGCGCCGCCAATCCGTCACCGACGAGCTGACCGGGTTGGCCAACCGCCGCGCCTTTGACGAGGCGTTGACGCGGGAATGGTCGCGCGGCGTCCGATCCGGCTTGCCGCTGTCGCTGGTCATGATCGACATTGATTTTTTCAAGGGGTTCAACGACGCGCACGGCCATCTGGGCGGCGACGCGTGTTTGCGGCAGGTCGCGCAGGCGTTGCAGGCCGCCGTTCCCCGGCGGATCGGCGACCTGATCGCCCGCTATGGCGGCGAGGAGTTCGCCGTCTTGCTGGTCGACACCGACGGCGAGGGTGCCCGCAAGGTGGCCGAACGGTTGCGGTCGAACGTGTCCGCTCTGGCGATCCCGCATGGACGCTCGTCGGTCGCCGACGTCGTGACGGTGAGCCTTGGGGCCGCCGCCCTGGTTCCCAACAGCGGCAAGCCGCCAACCTCCCTGGTCGCCGTCGCCGACGCCCTGCTGTACCGCGCCAAGGGCGCGGGCCGGAACCGCGTGATGGTTCCGTCGCCCGACGACGCCCGAAAGGAACGCTGACATGTCGCTTGTCCCCTGGCGGGTCCGCAATTTTCTCGCCCAGAATTTCCCGCTGGCCTATCACCTCGCCGTCGCGCCCCGCCGGGTCCATTCGGCGGATTATTGGGACGAGCGGCTGGCCGCCAGTTGGGACAGCCCGGTGCGCAACCGGCCCGGCAAGAACCGTCTGGTCGAATCCCTGACCAGCCCGGACGACCGCATTCTCGACGTCGGTTGCGGCAATGGCGGCCTGTTGCGCCATTTGAAAGAGCGTGGTTACGGCAAGCTCCACGGGTTGGAGCATTCGGCCTACGCCTGCCGCCGTTTGTCCGCCGAGGGCCTCGCCATGACCAACGGCTCCCTTCTCGACATGGCGAGCCAAAACACGGCGACGGGGGGCGAGCCGTTCGAGGTGGTGATCGCCTCCCAAGTGTTGGAGCATGTCATCCGCCGCGACCGCTTCCTGCGGGAAATCAAGGCCGTGCTTGGCCCGGCCGGTCGGGTTCTGCTGTTCGTGCCGAACAACCGCCTGAACCCGCTGTCGGAACCCGAACATGTCGCGGTCTACACGGCCAAGACGCTGACCCGCTTTCTGCGCCGCCATTTCACCGATGTCGCCGTCTCCCCGATCGACGACGAGGGCGCGCCGGTCCTGTTCGCCCAGGCGCAGGGCGCGCGGTGATCCCGCCCGCGTCGCGATGAAACGCCCCACGATCTTCCGGGACGCCGCGCTGAGTCGCCTGTCCTCGCCCGAACAGCTTGACGAGGTGATGCGCGCGACCACGCCGGTCGGCTGGCTGGCGCTGTCGGCCCTGGGGGTTCTGGTCATGACCGCCGCCGGTCTCAGCGTGGTCGGCACGGTGCCGGAAAAGGTGGCGGCCAAGGGCATCATCATCAGCCCCGGCGGCGTGGTGGACGTGGCGTCGCCCACCCAAGGGCTGGTGCTGGCCTTCCTGATGGGGCCGGGCGATTGGGTCGCCAGCGGGCAGGGAATCGCCACCATCGCCCAACCCGAGATCGAGGCGGAGTTGAAGGAGGCCGACGCCGCCTTGACCCAGGCGCGGACCCAGGCCGACAGCTTCGCCCGCTTCCAGGCGCGGGATTTCGCCATTCAACGCGACGCGATGGAATCGGCGCGCGGGCAATTGGCGCAGCAGACGTTGTTTCTGGCCGACCGCCTGCGCTGGCAGACGGAGCGCGAGGAGGTCGAGGTCGCGCTTTTGAAAAGGGGACTGACCGAGACCCGCCGCGTCATCGACAGCCGGATCGCCATCAACGCGACCAAGGAGGCCTACGCCAACACCCAAACGCTGACCCGGAAACTCGGCCTTGACGAAGACAAGCTGCTGCTGACCCGCGACCAAAACGCGAGCGATCAACGCGAGGCCATCGCCGCGCTCGCCCGCAAGGTCGAGAAAATCAGCGAGCGGTTGAACCGCAACGCCAATCTGACCAGCCCCTATTCGGGCTACATCGCTGAATTCAAGGTCAATCCCGGCGAGGTGGTCGATCATGGTCGGGTTCTCTTCTCCATGCTGCCGCAAAGCGCGCCCGATCAGAATCGGCAAGGCGGGCGGGGGCCGGACGATCTGGTGGTGAAGCTCTATGTGAAGCCCGCCGACGGCAAGAAGATCGCCGTCGGCATGGCGGTCCAGGTGTCGCCATCGACGGTCAAGCGCGAGGAGTTCGGTTTTCTGGAGGGAAGCGTCACCGGCGTCGCCCCGATCCCATCGACCGAAGAGGGGATCCAGCGGATGCTGAAGAACCGGCAACTGGTGCAGGAGTTGACCGGGGGCGGCGCGCCGTTTGAGGTGTCGGTGCGCCTCGCCCTCGATCCGGCGTCGCGCGACGGCTACAAATGGTCGTCCTCCGCCGGTCCCTGGGTCGAGATTAACCCCGGCACGCTGGCCGAGGCGACGATCACCATCCGCAAGCTTCACATCGTCAGCCTGCTGGTTCCGGCGTTGGAGCCGTTGTTTGAGCCGTCGTTGGAGCGGCCCGCGCTTCAGCCTTCCCCCCTGTAGGGCCGGGCGATGGGCATCCTCGCCTGGGCGATCATTCACCGATCCCGAAGATTCCGCGTCCGCACCCCGACGATCCTGCAAATGACGGCGGTGGAGTGCGGGGCGGCCTGCCTCGCCATGGTGCTCGCCCATCATGGCCGGATCGTGCCGTTGGAGCTTCTGCGCTATGAATGCGGGGTGTCGCGGGACGGGACCAAGGCCAGCCATGTGGTGCGGGCGGCCCAACGCTTCGGGCTGCTGGCCGACGGCTATTCCGCCGAGCCGGAGTCCTTGCGCGCCTTGCCGCTGCCGCAAATCATTTTCTGGAACTTCAACCATTTCGTCGTGGTCGATGGTTTCGGGCCGGGCGTGGTCCATCTCAACGATCCGGCGGTCGGCCCGCGCCGCGTGACGGAGGAGGAGTTCAGCCAGTCCTTCACCGGAATCGTCCTGACCTTCACGCCCGGCCCCTCCTTCGTCCGGGGCGGCAAGCGCCAGCGGGCCATCGACGGGGTGGTCCGGCGGCTGCGGCGGTCGCGGGCGGCGGTTCTGTTCGTGGTTCTGGCCGGGGTCGGGCTGGTGATTCCCGGCCTGCTGGTCCCGGCCTTCGTCCGCGTCTTCGTCGATTACTATTTGATTCAAGGGTTCAAGGATTGGCTGGTCCCGCTGCTGGCGGCGATGGTCGGCGCGGCGCTGTTGCGCGTTTGCCTGACCGGACTTCAGCAAAGCTGCCTGTTGCGGCTGCAAACCAAGCTGGCTTTGCATGGGGCGGGGGCCTTTTTCTGGCGCGTCCTGCGTCTGCCCATCGGTTTTTTCGCCCAACGCCACGGCGGCGAAATCGGCGCGCGCCTCGCGCTCAACGAGCGGGTCGCCGAATTGATCGCGGGCGACGTCGCGACGATTCTGGTCGATCTGCTGGCCATGGCGGTCTACGCCGTCATCATGGTGGTTTACGACGCGCCGTTGGGTCTTCTGGCGGTGGCCTTCGCCGCGCTCAACCTGTTGGCCTTCGCCCTGGTGTCGCGTCGCCTGACCGACGCCTCGCGCAAGCTGCTGCTGGACCAGAGCACCCTGACCGGGGTGACGATGAGCGGGCTTCAGATGATCGAAAGCGTCAAGGCCAGCGGCGGCGAGGATCTGTTCTTCAACCGCTGGGCCGGGCATCACGCCAAGGTGGTCAACGCCGAACAGGCGTTGGAGCGCCAGCGGGTGATGTTGTCGTCGTCGCCGGTCCTGCTGTCGCTTCTCGGCGGCGCCGCCGTTCTGGTGGTCGGCGGCTTTCAGGTGATGGCGGGGGACATCAGCATCGGCGCGCTGGTCGCCTTTCAAACCCTGATGGTCAGCTTCAACGCCCCGTTGATCGGGCTGGTCCATCTGGGCGGTCGGATTCAAGAGGCCGAAGCCAGCCTCTGGCGTCTGGACGATATTCTGGCGCACGACCTTGACCGGGAATTCTGCCCGCCCGCAAGCGTCCCCGCGCAATCCATAACGCTCCCGTCAGACGACGCGCCCCCGGTGAAGCTGACCGGGCGCGTGCAACTCGCCGACCTGTCCTTCGGCTTCATCCCGACCGCCCCGCCGCTGATTGTCGGGTTGACGTTGGATCTGGAGCCTGGAACCCGCGTGGCGCTGGTCGGCGGGTCGGGCAGCGGCAAATCGACCATCGGCAAGCTGATCGCCGGTCTGCATCAGCCCTGGAGCGGCGACATCCGCTTTGACGGCGCGCGCCTGCCCGACATCGACGCCGCGCTGTTCCGCAATTCGGTCGCCCTGGTCGATCAAGACGTCGCCCTGTTCGAGGGCACGGTGTCGGACAACATCAGCCTGTGGGACGCGACGATGCCGGAAACCCAGATCCTGCGGGCGGCGCGCGACGCCATGGTCCATGACGACATCGCCGCCCTGCCCAACACCTATGATTTTCACGTCCGCGAGGCCGGGCGCAATTTCAGCGGCGGCCAGCGCCAGCGGATCGAAATCGCCCGCGCGCTGGCGATCAACCCGACCCTGTTGATTTTGGACGAGGCGACCAGCGCGCTTGATTCCGTCACGGAAAAACAGGTGGTGGACAACATCCGCAAACGCGGCTGCACCACCATCATCATCGCCCATCGGCTGAGCACGATCCGCGATTGCGACGACATCATCGTCCTCGACCAGGGCCGGATCGTCGAACGCGGCCCCCATCACGCCCTGCTGGAAAGGGACGGCCTTTACCGCCGCCTCGTCACGCGGTGAAGGCCCCGCGCGTGGCGCCGCCGAAGGACTCCTTGCCCACCGCGCTGGCCGACGCCCTGGACGCGCAGGGGGAAACCGTCGCGCTCGACGCGGGCGCTTGCCATCGGTTCGACGATCCCGGCGGCGTCTGGTTCATCCGCGACGGTCTGCTCGACCTCTACGCCGTCCAGCGTCGGAACAACCGCCAGACCGGGCCGCGCGACCATCTGGGCGCGCTGGGAATCGGCGCTTTGATCTGGGGCGTCGCGCCCGCGACCAGCGCCAACGGCGTTCACACGCTGGCGACGACGTCCGGGGCTGTGCGCCTGTCCCGCCTTCCGGTCGCGGCGGTCATCCAACTGGGCCGGGCCGCCTTGACGGCCCGCCCGCTGGCCGACGCGCTCAACGCGTGGCTGTCCATTCTGCTGCAAGGGGTGGCCGACGGCGTCACGCCGCGCCGCCCGCCCGAACGCGCCATCGCCGCCGGGGAGGAGGTGACGCTGGAGGCCGATGAGCGCGTGACCAGCCACAAGGGGGTGGTCTGGGTGGAACCGCGCGACGGAACCGCCCGCTGGTTCGACATCGCGGAGGTGGGAACCGGCGACGCCGACCGGCTGCTTCCGCTGACGCCGCAAAGCTGGCTGCACGCGACGGAAGGCCGGGCGCTGCGCGGCCATGGCAGCGCGGCCATGCTGTCGATGGAGGATCCGGCGGGACGGATGGCGGCGGTCCATGGCCTGGTCGTCCATCTCCTCGCCTATGGCTTCCGCAACGGCTTGGCGGCGGAGCGTGGGCGGTTGGAGCGGCGCGCCCGCCAAACCGCCCTTGGCGTGGACCGGACGCTGGCGGGCTTCGTCGGCCTCGTCAACCGGCCTGGAGCGATCCCCCTGGACAGCGTCGGCGACGACGCGCTGTTGGCGAGCTGCGCCCTGGTCGGACGGGCCGCCGGTCTCGCCATCGTCACCCCGCTGTCGGCGCGGCGACGGCGGGCGGGGGAGCCGCCGCTTGACATCGACGCGATCGCCCTCGCCTCCAATTTGCGGGCGCGCCGGGTGCTGCTGCGCCCGCGCTGGTGGCGGGAGGATGGCGGCGCGATGATCGGCTTTCTCAAAGACGGCGATCATCCGGTCGCGCTGCTGCCTCGCTCGGCGACCGCCTACCGTCTGCATGATCCAACCTCGGGCCGGGAACTGCCGGTGACGGCGGCGGTGGCGGGCGGGTTGTGGCCCGGCGCCTTTGTCGTCTACCCGTCCTTTCCCGATCACGCCCTGACGCCCTATGACCTTGTGTCCTTCGTCGCCAAGCGCTGCCGCCGCGATCTGGCCGCCATTCTGGCCACCGGCGCGCTTGGCGGGTTGATCGCCACCGGCACGCCAATGGCGGCGGCTTATGTGTTCGACACGGTGGCGCCCGGCCACCAGTCGGCGCAACTGCTGCAAGTCGGGCTGGCTCTGGTCGTCGCCGCCTTTTCAGCGGCAGCCTTCCACGTCACCCGCGACATCGCCCAATTGCGGGTGGAGGGCAAGATCGCCGGGGCGCTTCAGGCGGCGGTGATGGACCGGCTGTTGCGCCTGCCCAACAGTTTTTTCGCCGATTACGCCACCGGCGATCTGGCGCAACGGACCCTGGTGATCGAGGTCATCCGCCGAACCGTCACCGGCGTTGTTTTGGGCGCTCTGGTGACGGGGGTGTTCTCGGTGTTCAGCCTTGGCTTGCTGTTTTACTATTCGCCTTCGGTGGCCGCCGTCGCGGCGGGGCTGGCCCTGAGTCTGGCCGCCGTCACCGCCGTCACCGGACTGCGCCTGCTCGACGCCACCCTGCGCAGCGAGGAATTGGCCGGGACGATCAACAGCCTGGTTCTGGAAATCATCACCGGCATCGTCAAATTGCGGCTGGCGGGCGCGCAGGATCGCGCCTTCGCCGTGTGGGGGCGGGACGTCGCCGCGCAGCGCGTCGCCCAATTGACCGCGCGCCGCGCCTTGAACGGTTTCGCCGCCTTCTGGTCGGGGTTCGAGATTCTCGGGCTGGCGGCGGTGTTCGCCGCCATCGCCGGGTTGGGCGGGAGCGGCCTGTCCACCGGCGCGCTGCTGGCCTTCGTCGCCGCCTTCTCCGGCTTTTTCACCGCCGCCCACGCCATGGCGCAATCGGTCCTGTCCGTCTTTTCCGTCGCCCCGAAATACCGCCGGGCGGCGCCGATCCTGCGCGCCTTGCCGGAGACCGCCGCTGGCAAGACCGAACCGGGGCCGCTGTCCGGCGCGTTCGAGGTCAACAGCGTGGCCTTTCGCTACAGCCCGAACGGGCCGCGCGTTCTCAACGGCCTGTCGATCACGGTCAAGGCGGGGGAGTTCGTCGCCCTGGTCGGCGCGTCGGGCTGCGGCAAATCCACGTTGATGCGCCTGCTGCTCGGTCTGGTCCGGCCGGAAGCGGGGGGCGTGTATTTCGACGGCAAGGATTTGCGCGGCCTCAATCTGCAAAGCGTCCGGCGGCAGATCGGCGTGGTTCTTCAAAACAGCCGCCTGACGCCGGGCAGCCTCTACGACAACATCAAGGGGGCGACGCGGGCGACCCTGGAGGATTGCTGGGAGGCCGCCGCGATGACTGGCCTGGATCACGACATCCAGGCGATGCCGATGGCCATGCACACCATGCTGACGGAGGGAACCGCGACCCTGTCCGGCGGCCAGATCCAACGCGTCCTGCTGGCCCGCGCCATCGTCGGCAAGCCCCGGCTCCTCCTGCTCGACGAGGCGACCAGCGCGCTGGACAATCTGACCCAGGCGGTGGTGATCGAAAGCCTGGACCGCCTGTCGATGACCCGGCTGGTGATCGCCCATCGCTTGAGCACGATCATCCGATCCGACCGCATCCACGTCTTGAGCGCCGGGCAAATCGTCGAGTCCGGCGGTTACGACGACTTGATCCGCCAGGGGGGCCTGTTCCATGACTTCCACCAGCGCCAAACCCTGTAAAGCCAGCCTTACACCCACCGCGCGGCGTCCTTGGCGGTCCGGCGGCGACGGGCGCCCGATCAAAGGCCGCAACCGGCGGAAACCACCGGATGATTTCGCCGCCCGGCTCTGCCGAACGCCGCCTTGCGTCCCGGTGGCGTCAATGTTGCAGCCCGATGAAGGGGCGCGGCGGACGTGCGCAGGTTTTGCTTTTTGATCCTGGAAGGATGGCCATGCGCGACGCGTTTCAATCAGGTCCGTTCGGCGCGCGTTTCGCCGCGATCCTGGTCGCGCTTTTGGCCGCCGTTCCCCTGTTCGCTGTTCCCCTCTCCGGTGCGACCGCCGGGGCCATCCTGACCGTGGGGGCCAGCGGCGCCGATTACACGACGATCAGCGCCGCCGTTCAATTCGCTGACAACCACGCCGACGTTTATTACACCATCGAGATCGCGCCTGGAATTTACGTGAATGACTTCTCCGTCGTCACCGCGCCGATGACGATCAAGGCGGCGGCGGGCGGGCCGGTGGTGCTCGACGCCACCATTGCGCCGACGAACGGCAAGGCGATCATCACGACCAGCGCCAGCGCGACGATCATCGGCCTGACCTTCCAGGGCGCCGCCGTCAGTTCCGCTCTGGGATCGAACGGCGCGGGCATTCGCGCTCAGGCTGGAACCGCGTGGCTCATCGTGGAAAACAGCGTCTTCACCAACAACCAGGACGGCGTTTTGGCGGACGCTGACGCCGCCGGAAACATTTCCATCAGCGGTTCCCGCTTTTTTGGCAACGGGTTCGACGCGGGCGGCGGCGCCTGCCCCAGCACCGGCTGCGACCACGCCGTCTATGTCGGCGCGGTGAACAGCCTGCTGGTGACGGACAGCCTGTTTTGCGGCACGATTCTCGGTCATGACGTCAAAAGCCGCGCGGCGGTGACGACGATCACCAACAACCGGCTTTACGACGGCGCGGCGGACAGCGCCATCGGCTGCGCAGCCGGATCGACCAGCTACGCCGTCGACGTGGCCAATGGCGGCGTCGCCACCATCTCCGGCAACAGAATCATCCAGGGCGCCGGCAGCGAAAACCGGACGATGATCGCCTATGGCGCCGAAGGCCTGCGCTACGCCGCCAACGCCCTGCTGGTCTCGAACAACAGCTTTGTCAGCGCGGGCGTCGCCAACGCCATCGGGATCAGCGACGCCCCTTGTGTGCCAGCCCAGTTGCAGGGCAACAGCTTTCAAGGCGTGGCGACCCCGGTGAACCCGGCGCGCTGCGCTGTCTTCATCGACCATGCGGTTCCAGAGCCGAACGGCGCGCTGTTGCTGCTGGTCGGCCTGATGGGCTGCGCCCTGCTGGGTGTTCGACGGACGGTTCCGAAACCCGCGACGGCGTGACGCCGCCACCCCTCCGGTCAAGCATGAGTATTTCCTGATGCTGGCGCCGCCCCTTGCGGGCGGTCTAGGATCAATTTGCGCAGGTCTCTGCTTGGGCCGACGGCGGGCGGGTTTTGCGCCTGCGGTCGCGCGCATCGGAACCGCATGAAAGACCTGCCGTCCCCACCCTCCATCACAGACACTCTGTCTGAGGTTCAGGTCCGCCACAAGAACGGATCGGAGCCACAGCCACCGGCGCGACTGTGTTTTGCAAAAACCCATTCGTTGACAAAGCGCGATTCGCTTCAGAGCCGCGCTGCCCAAAATCAGCGAAAACGCGCCAGAGAGGAATCGTTATGTTTCGTTTTGCCGGTCTTTACGTCAGTCGAATGTGCGCCACAATGATGGTCCTTGAATTTTCGATTTTGTATTTTTTGGCCTATTCTTATTACGGAATCATCGAATCAAACGGAAACCCACCCAACCTCACCCACGGCGCGGCGGCGACGCTCATCAGCCTTGGCGTCATCGTGGGGATGTATTCCGTTGGTCTTTACAACAGGAAGTGCTTCTTTTACTTCCGTGAATCGGCCTCGCGGGCCACGGTCGTGTTTCCGCTGATTCTCGTGGCTTTTCTGGCGCTGTTCGCGGCGCGGGATTACGCCCTTCAGGGCGCGTGGCTGCCCGCAAACTCTTTGCTGTGCGCCGCCGCCATCGTCACCTTTCTGCCCGCGCTGTTGCTGATCCGCAAATTCGGCTTGAACGCGCTGGATCGCTCCGATCTTTTCAAAACGCGAGTTCTGGTGATCGGCAACGGCGCGCGGGCCGGAAGCCTTCAAAATCTAAGCCGGGATCTCCGGCATCGGTCTTTCGCCATTGTCGGTTACGCCCAATTGGCCCCCGACAGCGGTTCCACCATCGTGAAAGACGACGCTCAACCGGATCGGCGGGGGGATGACCGGCGGCCCGATTTCGTGATCGACCCCAAGAACCTGCTGAATTTCTGCCGGGAACGGCGGATCGACGAGATCGTCATCGCCAGCACTGAACGGCGCGGCATGCCGGTGCATGAATTGTTGGACTGCAAGCTCCACGGCTTCAACACGTTGGAATTCAGCACCTTTTGGGAACGGGAAAGCGGCCAGATTTTCCTGGACGACATGTCCCCCAGTTGGCTGCTGTTCTCCGACGGTTTTCAAATGAGCAAGGGACGGATCGTCGTTCAGCGCGCGCTGGACATCGTCATCGCCAGCCTGCTTTTGATCCTGTCCTTGCCGGTGACGTTGCTCACCGCGCTGTTGATAAAGCTGGAAAGCGAAGGGCCGATTTTCTACCGGCAAACCCGGGTCGGCTTGCACGGAAAACCCTTTGACGTCGTGAAATTCCGCAGCATGCGGGTTGACGCGGAACGCCATGGGCCGCGCTGGGCCTCGAAGGACGACAGCAGAGCGACGCGGGTCGGCTCCTTCATCCGCAAGGTTCGGATCGACGAAATTCCCCAGGTTTTCAACGTTCTGCGGGGCGACATGGCGTTTGTCGGGCCACGCCCCGAACGCCCGGTCTTCGTGTCCGTGCTGGCCGAGAAAATCCCCTATTACGAGGTCCGCCACGCCGCCAAACCCGGCATCACCGGATGGGCGCAGATCAACTACCCCTATGGGGCGTCGGTCGAGGACGCGAAGCGGAAGCTGGCTCTGGATCTCTACTACATCAAGAACGGCAACATCTTTCTCGACATCATGACCATGATCCAAACCGGCAAAGTCCTGCTGTGGAATGGCGGGGCGCGGTGAGCGTCCGGCTTGGATGGGGCGGAGACGCCCCGCTTTTCAGATGGTGAACCAGCCGGGACGGCGCGCGGTCATCCACAGCAGCGTGTCTTGCCCGGTGGCGAAACTCGCCTTGTAGCGGGAATCGCCCGCCAGAAAGCGATAGCCCGCCATGCCCTCAGCGCGACAGCGGCGCATCGCCAACAGATGCGCGACCAGACCGGGGCGGCAATCGGCGTCCTCTTCATAGACCAAGCCGCTTTGATAGGCGCAGGCCCAGCCGCGCCACAGCAAATTGTACAGATAGCCGACCGTCTGCGATCCGGCGCGGACGCGCAGCAGATCGGGAATTCCATCCGCGAAGCTTTGCTCAATCAGGCGGCGGTGGAAGAGTCCGAAACTGGGGTTGGCGAAGGCGCCGGGCTTGTTTTTGGCCTGCCAGGACGCGCTGTGCAACCGCTCCAGCGCCGCCAGCCAGTCCAACGCCTCGCCGACATTGGCGGCCCGGTCGAGGGTCAATGGCCCGCGCCGTTCAAACCAGCGCAGCGACCGCCGGATGCGCTGGCGGCTGTTGCTGGACAGGGCGTCCAAGATGTCGCCGGGCGGCAGCGCGGCGAAGTCCGTGAAGGGCGCGGCTTGCGGCACGCGGAGCAGACGCGTCGCCAGCCCCTGCGCCCGGCACCGCTCGGCCCATTCCTCCGGCACGCCGCTGAGGTGAAGGCTTCGCCAACGTGGTCTCTTGTGGGACAGCAGCGCGCCGATCAACGCCGCCGTCGCCGCCTCATCGTCGCTTTCGTGAACCAGCAGACCGTTGTACTCGATCATCACCCCATCATGATCCGGGTCGCCGGTTTCGTTGAGGTGGAGCGACGCGCCGCGCCAACCGCTTTTCCAACCGTCGCGCGTCCAACCGCCCTTCCGATGGCCGAGCAGGGCCAAGCCGACCACAGCCCCCCCGCGCGTCACCCGCGCCAACCAGCCGGGCGTCCCGAACGCGGCGACCTGGGCGCCGATCCACGCCCAGGACAGAAACAAGGATGGCGCCGCGCGCGCCTCCAACGCCCGCCATTCCGCTTCCAAAGAGCGGGCGGGCGGGCAGGGGACGATCGCGGCGACGCAGACGCTTTGGTCGCCGCGCGCCGTCACGGCGTCCGCCCGACGGATGGAATCGTCTCGCCCACGCGGGCAAGGCGGCCATCGGGCAAACGGGGGCGGATCGCCCAATTCGTCACCGTCCGGTATTGCTTCATCGCGTCGGCGGGCGTGTGCGTCACCAGAAAATTATAGGCCTGGATGGCGCGCGACGATTGGGTGACGGTGATGGTGGCGGCCAGCGCCGCTTTGGCGACCGCCACATAGCAATAGGCGCAAGACGGGTAGCTTTCCGGCACAAAGCTGGTTCGCGTGCCGCCGTCGGTAAAGCTGTCGGCCAACACGCGCCGCCAGCTTGGCGTCGGCGCCTTGGTGACGGGATCGAACAGCTTCAGGACATAAGCCGGGCCATAGTAGGGGTTGAAGCCCTGGTTGGCGCTGATGAAGCGCCCGGCGATGAAATTGGCGCTCCAATCCAGCAGGTCGCGGGCGCCGGCGAAACCATGCCCGTCCAGTCCGGCCAGCGCCAGGGCCATGAAGTCGATCTGCCATGGACCCAGCCCGCCGGGAACCCGCGAATCATCGCCCATGAACCAACCCTCGACCTCTCCCGCCGCCCGCATCACCCGGCGCCCGACATAGGCGTCGCGCAACAGGGCAAGTTCCTGGGTGATCTGGCCGACGAAGTAGCCTTTCAGCGGATGGGCGTCCGGCGTGGCGTAAGCGGCGTCGCCCAGATCGCGCAGTTCCCACGCCAGGGCGCGAACCTGCTTGGCCATGATGTTGCTGCGATAGGCCGGGTTGAAGGCCCCAAGCCGCCACGCGGACACCGCCTGCAACTCGTCCAGATAATAGCGGTCGCCGGACAGCAGATAGGGCACGAAGGCCAGCGACGGCGTGTGAGCGTCGTCGGTGGTCCAGCCGGTTTCCTTCGCCAACGTGGCCAGGGTGGTGGCGGAAACCTCGTTGGCCGTCACCTTGGCGCGGTAATCGAGCCAGAGCTTGGGGTGCTGGTCGATCCGCACATACTGGCCGGAGATCGCGTCATGGAAATGCCAGGGCGCGCTGCCCGACGCGTCGGCGTTGGCGTACATCGCCCGTTCGGCGCGCGCGTCCTGGCTTATCAGATAGGAGGACGTCCAGGAGGGCAGGATGCCGATGTCCGACCGCCCGCCGGTGGTCGGCATGTATTTTTGGATCAAGGCGGCCCCAAGCGGGCCGGTGTCGGCCTTGGCCAGCGCCGTCGCCGTGTCCGCAACGGCGGACGTGTTGACGCCGAGGTCGGTGTCGAACGCCGGAATGGCGCCGGTTCGGGTCAGGTAATCGACGTCGCGCAGGACGGCGACCGTGTCGCCCCCCGTCTCGCTACCGCCGCTCCACACCGCCCGCCGCCAGTTGGCGGCCCGATGATGGCTCAACCCGGCGGTGAAGACGGATTGCCCCGCCGCGCGGATGTCGGCCCGGTAGGCGACGGTTCGGCTGTTCGCCGTCCAAAGATTGTCGTTGGCGACCATCACCCCGGTGCGCACCCGCCCATCGGCGTAGGCGCGAATGTCAAAGCTGGCGCGCAGAAGCGGATCGATCCGCGCCTCAACCCGGAACTCGCTGACCAGCGGTCCGCTCAACCAGGTGTCAAGCCGTCCCGCCGCACTCGCCTGCCGCAGCAGATCGGCGGCGTCAAGGTCGCGCGCGATCCCGTCGGCGAAGGTCACGCGCAACGTCAGGGCGTAGCCCTGGGCCAACAGGGCGTTGGCCGTCACAGGCGGAGCGGACGGCGCGGCCTTGACGGCGACGAGCATCACATCGACGGCGCGCCCGGCGGCCAGGGCCGGAGCGGTCAGGGTCAGGATGGCGTGCTTGATCGAGCCATCGGCGTAACGGGTTTTGACGTCGGCTTGCGCCGGGGTTTGCCGTGTGCCGATCCGCGCCTCGATTCCATCGCCGCGCGGCGCCGCTCCGGCGGCGAACACTTGACCGAAGGTGACGGCCTGCGACCGGGATGGTTGGCCCGCGCGGTTCACCAGCATCATGCCGACCAGATCGCCTGGAAGCGCTGGCTTGGTCATGGCCGGCGCCCGCAAAACTGTGTTGGTGGCGGCGACCGCCGCCTCGGCGACCAGTTGAAGCGGCGCTTGCTCCTCGCCGTCCGCCAGACGGTCGTCCGCCCGGCTGGAGATTGGCGCGATGGTGAGGATGAGAACCGCCAGCGATGCGGCTCCGGTCCAGTTCCACCGGCGTCCTGTCGTCAATGCAATGTCCGCAACGTCACGTCCCCCCTTGTTTGGCTGGTCAACGCCCGGTGATCGGCGTCGCTGTCCCTTGGTGATATGGGCGCGACAGGGGGGCGTGCGAGTGATAACGTTTGGTCATCCTGAGTTTTCTCGGGAATGAGGAGATCGGACCATGCCGCCCCACGCCAGCGCCGCGACGCCGAACGCGGGGGGGGGAATCGGGCCGCCGCCGTCCAACGCGCGGATCGTCTTTCCGGCGGACAGCCCGCCGCAATTGCTGGTTTTCATCGACGCCGAGGAGGAATTCGACTGGTCGAAATTCGCCCCGGACCAGACCAGCGTGCGCAACATCGCCGAACAGCATCGGGCGCAACGGGTGCTCGAACGCTTTGGCTGCGTCCCGACCTATCTGGTTGATTACCCGGTGGCCGCCCAGCCCGAGGGGCGCGGGCCGCTGCGCGGCCTGCTGGCGGATGGGCGTTGCCAGATCGGGGCGCAGCTTCACCCCTGGGTGACGCCGCCCTTCGTCCACCCGAACATTACGCTGTCGCAGACCTTCGCGGGCAACCTCGCGCCTGAGCTGGAGCGGGCCAAGCTGGCCAATTTGACGGCGATGATCGACGAGGGGTTCGGCGTCAAGCCCTTCGCCTATCGGGCCGGGCGCTATGGTTTCGGCCCCAACACGGCGGGGCTGTTGCGGTCCCTGGGATACCGGCTTGACGTCAGCGTGTTGGCCGGGGCGGATTTCCGCCGGGGCGGCGGGCCGTGCTTCCGGGGCTTCGGCGTCGCGCCTTATTGGCTTGATGCGGATCGGGAGTTGTTGGAGATCCCCTTGACCAGCGACTATGTCGGGGGGCTGAGCCGTTGCGGCGATTCCCTTTACGCGCTGGCCGATTCCCGCCTGGGGCGGGCCGTCCGCATCCCGGCGGTGCTGGCGCGGACGGGTTTGCTCAACCGCGTCCGTCTGTCGCCCGAGGGGCAAAGCTGCCGCGAGGCGATGGCGTTGACCCTGGCGCTGCTGGCGCGCGGCGTGCGCCTGTTTTCGGTCAGCTACCATTCCTCGTCGCTGCTGCCGGGCGGCAACCCCTATGTCCCGACCGGGCGGGAGGTGGATCGGCTGATCGGCTGGCTGGCCGAGTATCTGGAATTCTTCCTGACCGTGGTCGGCGGGCGAACCGTCACCCCGACGGAGATCCACCGGCAGGTCCAGCGCCTGGATTCTCCATAACCGCGCGCAGGTCGCCATCGAACAGGCGGCGGTAGGTCGAGAACATCCGGCTCTGATCGAAGCGGTCGCGCGCGTGGGCGGCGTTGGCCTGTCCGATGGTTTTGCCGCGCGCCGGATCGTCGAGAAGCGCGGCGATGGCCCGGCCCAAGCCGTCGGCGCTTTTGGCGACGATGAAGGGCCGGTTTTCCGGCGCGACCATGGCGGCGACGTCGCCGACCGAGGTCGCCGCCAGCGGCAGGCCCGCCGCCATCGCCTCCAGCACGCTGATCGGCATCTGTTCGGTGTCGGACGACAGGGCGAACAGGGAGAAGGACGGCAACAGCCGTTCCGGCGTTGGGCAGGCCCCGGTGAAGACCACCCGTTCGCCCAGCCCCAACGCGGCGGCGTGGGCGGTCAAAGCGGCGCGCTCGCCGCCCTCGCCGACGATCACCAACCGCGCGGGCCGGTTGGCGGTGGCTTGGGCGAAGGCGTCGAGCAGGCGGCGCAGGTTCTTTTCCGCCCGCAAGGCGGCGACCGTTCCCACCACCGGCAGGCCGTCGTCGGGAAGGCCGCAGGCCGTGGCGAAGGCCCGGTCGGGGGCGGCGGCGAAGCGGGCGCAATCGACGCCGTTCGGCGCGTGAATCAAGCGCGTTTCGGGCAGGCGCCAAACCTTGCGCGCGATGCGGTCGAGGGTGAGGGAGGGCAGCAGCACCAACGACCGCCGCAGGGCCAGACGCCGGACCCACACCCGGCGGGCCAATTGCCGTTCAGCCTCTTCGGGACCGAAACCATCCTCCATGTGCAAATGGGGAGTCCGCCCGTCGAGATTGGCCAGCGCCCAATCCATCGACCCCCAGTTCGAGGTTATCAGCAGATCGGGCCGCAGGGCGTCCAACCGCGCGCGAAGGACCCGCCACAGCGCCCAACCGCCGCGCCCTTGGCGGGGCGGTTGGGCCATCAGTTCGACATCCAGGCCGGGGTTCAGACGCGACGCCGCGTCGGTCCGCCCGTCCATGGCGATGACGACATGGCGGTAGGCGTCGCCAAAATGGTTGGCCAGTTGGGCGAAGCGCGTCTGCGGCCCGCCGATTGCGAAGGTGGCGTAGACGTGCAGCAGAGTCCGCTTGGCGCGGGGCATGGGGGTGGGCATTCCCGTCTCAACCGGCGTGAACGCGGATGCCGCGTTCGATGAAGCGGTCGCGGTCGGCCACCGGGCGCCAATCCAGGGCGCGTTTGACGTCGTCGCAGTCGAAGCGGGCGTTCAGCCCGCGCGACAGGATGTCGTGGCGGGCGGGGCGGGCGACCATCCGTCCGGTGGCCCGCTTGACCAGCCATTTGACCATGTCCTCAAGCCACAATTCGGTTGGGATTTTGGGGTGGAAGCGCAAGGGGCGCTCCTGCGCCTTGGCCAGCTCCGCCACATACTCGCGGGCGGACAGCCGGACGTCGCCGACCAGATTGTAACAGCGGCCCACCACCCCCGCCGCCCGGCAGGCCTGCCACACCGCGTCGGCGACATCCTCGACCAGCACGAAGGGCAGGGGGTTGCGGCCCCGGTTCCAGCCGACGCAATGCTGATCGTTGTTGAAAAAGCCAAGGGCGCTGTGGTTGGCGACGCCGCCCGCCCCAACCACCACGCCGGGCCGCAGGACGCACAGCGGCAGCCCCTGGCGGGCGTGCATCTCCAGCAGCGCCTCGTCGCAATCGGCCTTGGCGCGGGCGTAGTCGCCGCGCTGGTCGCGCTGCGGGTCCGGCGGGGTGGCCCCGGTGATCGCCGCGCTCTGCGGCCCGAGATACAGGCTGGCGATCGAACCGATGTGGATCAGGCGTTCGACTTTGCGCTCCAGGCAGACGCGGGCCACCATTTCGGCCCCGCCGACCATCGCGGCGCGCACCGCCGCGAAGGTCGCGCCGCCGCCGCCATGGGCCAGATTGACGACCAACCGCGCCCCGCCGACGCCCCGTTCGACATCCTCCTGATGGCGCATGTCGCCCTGGATGACCACCACGCGCGGGTCGGAAAAAACGGCGGCCAGATTGCGGGTGTTGCGCGCCATCACGCCGATCCTCATTTCCCCACCCTGAACGTCCCCGGCCAGCAGGCGGCGGACGACATGGGCGCCGATGAAGCCGGTGCCGCCCAGCACCATCACGTCATAATCCCCCTCCGTGCGCAGCGTCGCGGGCGCGGGCTTGACCGTGAAGGCGGCGGTGGACGCCTGAGCGCACAGCCCGACCAGATGGGCGCCGAACGCGCCGTCGAGTTCCGGTTTTTTCCCATCGTCGAGCGCCTGATGGAAGGCGGCGACGCTGCCCTGGACGCTGCGGTAAAAACCGTCGGAACGGCTCCTCAGCTTGGCGGTGGACAGCAGGGCGTCGGCGAGATTGCGGCCCCCCTCGCGCAGCAGGCCGCCGCCGGTGGCGCAGCCCGACAGGAAGGAATCGGCCATGTCGAGCCAGCGCGTCCGCTTGTGGGTGACGAAGCGGTTGTTGAGAATGTCGGCGACCGCCACCCCGTCGTCGCACGTCACCGTGATTTCCCAGAACGGAAAGCTCTCACCAAGCGCCATGCGCAAGGTCGCGGGCAGCCGGGCGCCGCGCAGGGACAGCGCGATGGTCGGGTAAAAGGGCATGCCCGGCGCGATCTCCACCGGCGGCCCGGCCATCGCCTGCATTTCCTCCACCCGACCCGCCAGCGCAACGATTTGGGAGAGCGGATGGACGGCCTGCTCCAGCAGGATGTTGCCCGGTTCGGCGAACATCCAATGGCCGAAGGCCCGCGTCGTCAACTGGCGCAGGGGAAGATTGCAGACGCAGGAGACGGAGCGGGGACGGCCAAGCGCGCGGGCGGCGACGGCCGCGCGCAGCCGGACGAAGGCCGGATGGTGGACGAAATTCTGGTTCACGCCCAACACCGCGCCGTGGTCCTGCGCCGCCTGTTCCAGCGCCGCGCATTCGGCCAAGGTCGCGGCCAGCGGTTTTTCCAGCAGAACCGGAACGCCCGCCCGCAGAAAGGGCAGGGCGGTCGCGGCGTGCAGGTTGGGCGGGGTCAGAACGTGGACGCACTCGACCTCGCCCGTGGCCAACGCCTCCTCCGCCGACGCGAACACATGGTCGATGCCCCAGCGCCGCGCCAGCGACTGGGCGGCGGCCTGGTCGGGATCGACGACGCCGCACAGCGTCAGGGTTGGAAGGGCGCGCACCGCTTCGGCGTGGACGTGCGAAATGAAACCGGCCCCCACAAGACATACCTTCCGCATGACCGCTCAGCCTCCCTGTTTCCATTCCGGCACGACGCCGGGGCAGGAGATCGGCGGGCGGGGGAAAGGGTTCAAGCCCGTCTTCGCTCGATAACCACAAATAAAGCCTGAGTTTTCCGGCTTTGAGTACTTTCCGAAGCTGATCGGTGAAGTGGTCATCCGGCTATTGTCCCTGTGATTTGATGAGCGGTTTGACGAGCGGGACTGACAAAACGCCCGCCGCGCATCCCTGATGGAAAGGGCAAGCCGATTTGTTCGACGCGATTTCCAACGTCAGTTACGGGCTGTGCGCCATCGCCTACGCCTCCCTCGCCCTTTTGATTGGGGCGCGGCGGGGCGCGGTTCCCTGGCGCTGGCCGGTTTTGGCCGCCTGTCTGGCCACTGGGCTGTGGGCGGCGGCGGTGTTGGGTTGGTTGACGGGGTTCGCGCCGCCGCTGCTTCCGCAACTGGCCGAGTCCGTCCGCAACGCCTGCTGGATTTTTCTGTTGCTGGCGCTTTTGGGCGGCATCGACCGACTGGGCGCGGTTGGAGCGCGGCGGTTGTCGGCGCAACGGCTGCTGACGCCGCTGGTCGTGCTGGCCGTCGTGCTGGACGTCGTCACGCTGGCGGCGGCCCCGGTCTTTGCCGGGCTGGGCTGGCTGTTGATCCCGCTGGATCAACTGGTGGCGCTGGTCATTCCGGTGCTGGGGTTGTTGATCCTGGAAAATCTGTTCCGCAACAGCGGACCCTCCGGGCGTTGGGGGCTGAAGCACGCCTGTCTGGGGCTGGGCACGATCTTCGCCTTTGACTTCATCCTTTCCGCCGACGCGCTGCTGCTGTCGCGGGTCACGCCCGATTTTCTGGCCGCCCGTGGGCTGGTGACGGCGTTGACGGCGCTGCCGGTGGCGGTGTCGCTGACGCGCACGGCCAGTTGGACCCGCAAGCGCGACATCGACATCAACGCCTCGCGCGGGGGGGTGTTTTTCACCGCCGCCCTGACGGTCTGCGGCGTCTATCTGCTGGCGATGGCGGCGGCGGGTTTCTACATCCGCGAAATCGGTGGGCGCTGGGGGCTGACCCTGCAAATCGTCTTCGTGGTCGGCGGCTTGGCGCTGCTGGCCGCCGCGCTGGGGTCGGGAACCCTGAAATCCCATTTCACCGCCCTGGTCCAGCGCCACTTCTTCACCGTCAAATATGATTACCGGAACGAGTGGCTGCGCTTCGTCCGCGTCCTGTCCTCCACCATGCCGCTGAAGCTGAGCGAGCGGCTGGCCCGCACCTTGGCCGAGATGATCGACAGCCCCGGCGGCGCTTTGTGGGTGCGTCAGCGGGGCGACCACGCCTTTGTGCTGGGCGCGGCATGGAACTATCGCGGGGTTTGCCCGTCGGTTGGGCGGGAGTCCGCGTTGATCGGCTTTCTGGAAAAAACCGGCGCGATCATTGAAATCGACGCGGACCGCCCGCCGTCCCCGCGTGGTTCGGAAGCGGCGTTGCCGGACTGGATCACCGGCCATCCCCAGGTCTGGCTGGTGATTCCGCTGATTTTCGGCGGCGAGATTCTGGGCTTTCTGGCGCTGGACCACGCCCGACGGCGGCGTCGGCTGGATTGGGAGGATCGCGATCTGTTGACGACCACGGCGACCCACGCCGCCAGCTATCTGGCGCAGGAGCTGGCCGCCGACGCGCTGAGCGAGGCCCAGCGGTTTGAGGAGTTCAACCGGCGCTTCGCCTTCGTCGCCCACGACATCAAGACGGTGGTCGGCCAGATGTCGCTGATGCTGGAGAACAGCCGCCGCTTTGGCGACAACCCGGATTTTCAAAAGGACATGGCCGACACCGTGCGGAATTCGGTGGCGCGCATGACGGCGCTGTTGGCGCAATTGGCCGAGAAACGGCGTCCGCCGGAACATGGGGCGGCGGCTGGACTGGCGGCGGTCGATGTGTCGGCCCTGCTGGCGGGCGTCGCCGAACGCTGGTCGAGCGTCCGACCGGGGGGGCTGTCGCTCGCTCCCTCGGCCATCGCCCTGCGCGCCGTCGCCAACGCGGACGCATTGATCGGCGCGCTGGATTTGCTGATCGACAACGCGTTCGCCGCCGCCGGTCCCGGCGCGGCGGTGCTGTTGCGCCTGAGCCGCAGCGGTTCCCAGGCGGTGGTCGAGGTGGAGGACAACGGCCCCGGCATGGACCGCGATTTCCTGAGCGCGGAGCTGTTCCGGCCCTTGCGCTCCACCAAGCCCGACGGTTTCGGCATCGGCGCTTACCAGACCCGCCATGTGATCCAGGACATGGGCGGACGGTTGGAGGTGGACAGCGCGCCCGGTCGGGGAACGACGATGCGCGTCCTGCTTCCGCTGGTCGCCGACGCGGCGGTTTCGGCCCCAGAGATTCCAGCCTCGGCGACGCTGGCCCGCGTTGGAGGGCTGGCGCGATGACCGGGAGCAAACGGACGCTGTTGATCGTCGAGGATGACGACGGGTTGCGCACCCAAATGAAATGGGCGCTGGCCGATTACGAGGTGCTGACCGCTGGCGACCGCGACAGCGCGCTGCGTCTTTTCGACAAGGAACAGCCGCCGGTTCTGGTGCTGGATCTCGGCTTGCCGCCCGACCCCAACGGCGTTGGCGAGGGGCTGGCCCTGCTGGAAACCGTCTTGAAACGCCAGCCCTTGACCAAGGTGGTGGTCGCCAGCGGCAACGAGGAGCGGACGAGCGCCCTGACGGCGGTTGGTTTGGGCGCCTATGATTTCCACCCCAAGCCAGTGGACCCCGACACGCTGCGGCTGATTGTTCAGCGCGCCTTCTATCTCTATGATTTGGAACGGGAAAACGCGCAGATCGTCGGCGAGCGCTCCTCCCCCCTGGCCGGAATCATCACCGCCTCGCCCAAGCTGTTCCAGAATTGCCGGATGGTCGAACGGGTGGCGGGGGCCAACGTCGCCGTGCTGATAACCGGCGAAAGCGGGACCGGCAAGGAGATGTTCGCGCGCGGCGTCCATGATTGCAGCCCGCGCGCCGGAAAGGCCTTCGTCGCCATCAACAGCGCCGCCATCCCGGAAAATCTGCTGGAAAGCGAGCTGTTCGGCCACGAAAAAGGCTCCTTCACCGGCGCGGTCAAGCAGACCATCGGCAAGGTCGAACAGGCCCATCAGGGCACGCTGTTCCTCGATGAGATCGGCGACATGCCGCTCAACCTTCAGGTCAAGCTTCTGCGCTTTCTGCAAACCCGCAGCATCGAACGGGTTGGCGGGCGCAAGCCGATCGAGGTGAATGTCCGGGTGGTGTCCGCCACCAACCGCGATCTGGCGGCGATGATAAAAGACGGGAGCTTTCGCGAGGATCTGTTCTACCGCCTCAACGAGGTGGCGATCCACATCCCGCCGTTGCGCGAGCGCCCCGGCGACGCCGTGTTGCTGACGAAATATTTCCTGGCCCGCTACGCCAAGGAGTTCGCGCGCCCGATCAAGGGATTGAGCGGCGACGCGCTGGCCGCCGTCACCAACCATCCCTGGCCGGGAAATGTGCGGGAGGTCGAGAACCGGGTCAAGCGGGCGGTTCTGATGGCCGATGGCCGGATGATCTCCAGCCTGGATCTCGATCTGGCGACCGACGGGGACGCCCCCGCGCCGCTGACCCTGCGGCAGGCCCGCGACCAAGCGGAGTTCGTCGCGGTCAGCCGCGCGCTCAGCCTGGCCGACAACAACATATCGAGCGCGGCGCAGATGCTGGAGGTGTCCCGTCCGACCCTCTACGGCCTGATGCGCGTTCTGAACGTCAAGAACAGGGAGCTGGAATGAAGCCGATTCATCGTTGGCTAATTGGGCGCTGTTTGGTCGGCGGGCTGATCGGAGTCGTCCTGACGGCCCCGGCGGCCTTCGCGTCCACCGCGCTGATTGACGACGCGCGCGCGTCGCTGGCCCAGGGCAACGCCAACGCCGCCCTGTTCCAGCTCAAAAAGGCCGTGCGGGAAAACCCGACCAGCGGCGAGGCGCGGTTCGAGTTGGGCGCGCTGGAGATCCGCTTGGGCGACCTGGTCGCCGCTGAAAAGGATTTGACCTTGGCGCGCGCCAACGGGCATCCCGCCGCCCAGGTCAACCCGTTGCTGGCCTTCGCGCTGCTGGCGTTGGGAGAGAACGAAAAGCTGCTGGCCAACGTGCCGCCCTGTCCCGACGACGCCCAGTGCCGCAGCGACGTGTTGGCCATCCACGCGCGGGCGCGCTTGGCGCTGCGCGATCTTCCCGGCGCGGACGCCGCGTCCAAAGCGGCGCTGGAGGCGGTTCCCGCCAACCCGTCGGCGCGGATCGTCCATGCCCTGGTGCTGATGGTTCAGGGCGATTATCGGACGGCGGAGGAGGTGATTGACAGCCTTCTCTCCACCGATCCGAAAGCGCCGGAGGCGCTGGCGCTCAAGGGCGATTTGCGGCGTCAGGCGGGCGATCTGATCGGCGCGGTTGATCGTTTCAAGGCGTCTCTGGCGGTCAACCCCCGCGACGTCACGGTGCGGCAACGGCTGGCGCTGGCGCTCGCCGCTTTGAACCGCGACGACGAGGCGGCGACCGAGGTCAAAACCGTTCTGGATCAAGCCCCCAACGCGCCCATCGCCCGCTATCTGAAAGCCATGCTGGAGATCCGCGCGGGCAAGGTTGCCGACGCGATGGACAGCGTGCGCCCGGTCGAAGCGGCGATTGAACGGATCCCGCGCGGCGCCTTCCTGCTCGCCGTCATCCACGCCGCCAACGGCCATCTGGAGCAGGCGCTGAGCTTCGCCACCCGCTTCCACAGCGACGATCCCGACAATCTGGCCGGAACCAAGCTTTTGGCGGGCATCCACTACCGCATGCGGTCCTACGACAAAATCATCGCCCTGCTGGGGCCGATTCAAGACCGGCTGAGCGACGACCCGCGCGCGCTGGATCTGTTGGGGTCGGCCTACATGGCCGAAGGCTGGGTGAAGGAGGCCAACGAGGTTCTGGCCAAGGTCGCGGCGCTGGCCCCGAACGACGCCGCCCGACAGGCCCGTCTGGCGGTGGTCCAGACGCAGCAGCCATCCACCCGCGACGCGGGCGTTCGCGAGTTGGAAAATCTGCTGGCCGCCGACGCCGGAAACGCGCAGGTCGGCATGGCGCTGCTGTTCTCCTATCTGGCGCAGGGCGATCCGGACCGCGCCATCGACGCGGCGACGGCGATGGTGAAAACCCAACCCGAATCCCCCCTGCCTTTGACCATCCGGGGCGCGGTTTGGCTGGCGAAGGACAATGAGGCCGCCGCCGCCGCCGATTTCCAGGCGGCGCTGGCCAAGGACCCGGATTTCATCCCGGCGGCAAGCTACGCCGTCGAGCTGGATTTGCGGAACGAGGCGTTCGACCGCGCGCGCCAAACCATCGACGGGCTGTTGAGCCGGAAGCCCGCCGATCTGCGGGCCTTGATGATCCGCGCCCGCATCGAGGCGCGCGCCGGTCAGCCCGACCGCATGGTCGGTTTTCTGCAAACCGCCATCGCCGCCCATCCCGACGAGGCCGATCCCCGGATCCAGTTGATGCGGACCCTGGCCGGGTTGGGGCAGACGGCGGAGGCGGTTCAGGCGGCGGACGATCTGGCGCGGACCCAACCGCGCAACCTGGCGGCCCTGGATCAAGCGGCGCAACTCTATCTGGCGCTGAAGGAGCCGGCGAAGGGTGTCGATCTGTACCGGCGGCTTCAGGCCAGCCACCCGGAATCCTCCGCCATCCACCTGCGGCTGGGGCAGGCGCTGGTCGGGTTGAACCGGCTGGAGGAGGCGCGCACGGCCTTTGACCGGGCGCTGTCGGCGGATCGCGCCTCCATCCCGGCGTGGCGCAGCCGCGCCCAGCTTGAGTTCGCCATGAAGGGGGACGCGGCGGCGCTGGCCGTCGTCACCAGGGCGCTCGCCCAAAACCCCGACAGCGACGAGGCGCGCGTGTTGGAGGGGGACGTGCTGACCGCCGCCAACCGCCTGCCGGACGCCGAGGCGCGTTACGCGGCGGCGCTGGCCGCCCACCCGTCCGCCGTCGCGGCGGGGCGGCTTTACCGCGTTTTGATCCAGCAGGGCGACCGCCCGCGCGCCCGCGCCGCGCTGGTCGCGTGGCTCACGGTGGAGCCGGAGGATCCCGGCGCGCTGACGGCGCTGGCCGAAGATGATCTGGTGACGAAGAATTACCCGGCGGCCATCCAGCGGTACGAGGCGCTGTCCGCGCGCTTTCCGCAGAACGCCCTGCTGCTCAACAACCTCGCCTACGCCTATGACGCGGTGGACGACCCGCGCGCGACTCAGACGGCGCAGACCGCCTTTCGCCTGCAACCGACCTCGCCGGACATCATCGACACGTATGCCGATCTGCTCTACCGCAAGGGCGACGCCGCGCAGGGGGCGGTCCTGATGCTGCGCGCCCACGCGATGGCTCCGCGAAACCCGCAGATCGCCTATCATCTGGCCCGGATGAAGGCCGACGCCAAGGAGTTCGACGCGGCGCGCGGCCTGCTGAAGCCGATTTTGGACGCCAAGCTGGCCTTTGGCGAGGCGGACGACGCCCGCGCCCTGTATGACCGGCTCGGCGGGGTCTGAGCCATGGCCGCCGCCCCGCTGCGCATCCTGAGCTTTTCGACCCTGTACCCGAATCCCGGCCAGCCGGTTCACGGCGTGTTTGTGGAAAACCGCCTGCGCCATCTGGCGGCGTCGGGCGGGGTCGATCTGCGCGTCGTCGCCCCGGTGCCCTGGATTCCGCCGGGGATGTCCGGCTTTGGCGCGTGGGCGCGCTACGCCCAGGCGCCCGCTTGCGAGGAGCGTTATGGCCTGCGCGTCTGGCACCCGCGCTTTCCGGCGATTCCCAAGGTCGGCATGGTTCCGGCGCCGCTGCTTCTCTACGCCTGGACGCGGCGCTTGGTCCGGCGTTTGGCCGAAGAGGCTGATTTCGACCTGATCGACGCCCATTATTTCTACCCCGACGGCGTCGCCGCCGCCCTGATCGCGCGGGAGTTGGGCAAGCCGCTGGTCATCACCGCGCGGGGAACCGACGTCAATCTGATCCCGGCCCACGCGCTGCCGCGCAAACAAATCCAATGGGCCGCCCGCCACGCCGCCGGTCTCATCACCGTGTGCGAGGCGCTGAAGCGGGCGCTGGTCGATCTGGGGGTGGCCGACGACAAGGTGCAGGTGCTGCGCAACGGCGTCGATCTGGATCTGTTCCGACCGCAGGATCGCAACGCCGCCCGCGCCGCGCTGGGCGTGTCGGGCCGCGTTCTGCTGTCGGTCGGCCTGTTGATCGAGCGCAAGGGGCATGGGCTGGTCATCGACGCGCTTCGGGAGTTGCCGGGCTTCACGCTGCTCATCGTCGGCGGCGGGCCGGACGGCGCGGCCCTGGAGGCGCGGGCGCTGGCGGCGGGGGTGGCCGACCGGGTGCGTTTGCTGGGCGAGACGCCGCACGCCCGTCTGCCGCCCATCTACGCCGCCGCCGACGCCCTGGTTCTGGCGTCCAGCCGCGAGGGTTGGGCCAACGTGCTGCTGGAGGCGATGGCCTGCGGCACCCCGGTGATCGCCACCGACGTGTGGGGCGCGAAGGAGGCGGTGACGACGCCCGAGGCCGGGACGTTGATCGGCGCGCGGTCCGCCGCCGGGATCGCCGAGGGGGTGCGCCGCCTGTTTTCCAGCCTGCCGGATCGCGCCGCGACCCGACGTCACGCCGAACGGTTCAGTTGGGACGAAACGACCCGTGGCCAGCGTTCCCTGTTCGGCGCCCTTCTGACCACGCGAAAGGCGGTTCACCCATGAACGGCGTCAACCCTCACCCATCGTCAATCCCGCAAGGGCTGGCCGTCTTGCTGCTGCTGAGCGTCGCCCTGTCGGGCTGCGCGGCGATGGACCCGCAGACGGCCTTCGCGCCCAGCCTGGTCAACGTCAAGGACGACGTTGGCAAGGATTATCTGATCGGCCCCGGCGACCAGTTCCAACTGCTGGTCTGGGGCAATCCCGAGCTGTCCTCCGTCATGCGGGTGCGGCCCGACGGGCGGATTTCGGTGCCGCTGCTCGACGATGTGTCCGTTGCCGGTCGGACGCCGGTCGCGGTGTCCCGCGATCTGGAGGAAAAGCTGTCCGAGTATGTGATGGGCGTCAAAGTGGCGATCATCATGATCGACGCGATTGGCCCGATGGGGCGTCAAATCCGTGTGGTCGGGCAAGCCGCCAAGCCGCAATCGCTCAGCTATCGCAAGGGCATGACCGTTCTGGACGTGATGATCGCGGCGGGCGGTCTGACCCCGTTCGCCGCCGGGAACCGGGCGACCATCAGCCGGACGACGAACGGCGAGCCGACGCTCTACCGGGTTCGTCTGGCCGATCTGCTGAAGGACGGCGACGTGACCGCCAACGTCGAGGTGGCGCCGGGCGACATCGTCACGGTTCCGCAGAGCTGGTTTTGATCCGGCGCTCGCCGGAATGGCCGGAATGGAAGGATGAACGCGCGTGACACTCGCCGGACAGGTCGGCACGAAGGTCAGGATCGTTTTGCGCCCCTATTGGCGCTGGCGGCGGGTTGGGCTGTGGGTCGCCTGGGTGCTGGCCCTGGTCGGCTGGCTCGTGGTGTTCACGCTGCCCGACCGTTTCGAGGCGATGACCCGCATCTATGTCGAAACTGAAAATCTGCTGACGCCGCTGTTGCGCAACATCGCGATCCAGGCCGATGTCGAAAAGCAGATCAACGTCATGCAGCGGACGCTGCTGAACCGAAAAAATCTGGTGCAGGTCGCCCACGCCGCCGATCTGGATCTGAACGTCACCACCGACATCGGCAAGGAGCAGCTTTACGAGTGGTTGGCGCGGCGGATCGTCATCAAGGCCGAAGGGCACAATCTGTTCACCGTGACCTACGCCAACCCCGACCCCCGGCGGGCGCGCAAGGTGGTCGAAACGCTGCTCAGCCTGTTCGTTGAAACCAACCTTGGCCTGAACCGCGCGGGCATGGAAAGCGCGCGCAACTTCATTGAAAACCAGATCGCCGAGTATGAACAGACGCTCAAACGCGCCGACGAGCAACTGGCCGATTACAAATCCAAACACGCGGACATCCTGTCCGCCACCGGATCCAACTTCTCCAACCGTTACGACGCGGTCAAACAGAGCCTGTTCGCAGCCAAGAGCCGCTACGACGACGCGGTGGTCGCGCGCAAACAGTTGCAGATCAGCCTGGACGCCACCCCGCAATTCCTCGACATCGACAGCGGGTCGCAGGTGACGGTGAACACCGGGCGCGCGGCGGCCCCCGCCACCTCGGCGCGCGGGCGGGTGCTTCAGCTTCAGGCCGAACTCGCGCAGTTGGAGGCGCGCTTCACCAGCCTTCACCCCGACGTGGCGGCGACGAAACGGGCGCTGGAACAGGCGCGGATCGACGCCGACCAGGAGGCCCGCACGCAGAAACCGGCGGGCGGCGGCGGCGGGCGTGGCCGCGTGTCGAACCCGGTCTATGAGCAGGTCAAGCTGCGGTTGATCCAGGTCGAGGGGGAGATCGCCCAGGCCGAAAGCCGCTTGCAACCCCTGACCGAGGAGCAGGCCCGGCTGAAGCTGTTGGCGGAAACCGCGCCAAGGATCGAAGCCGAACTGGCCGACCTCAACCGCGATTACGGCGTGGTCAAAGGAAAGTTCGAGGAGCTGCTGGGGCGGCGTGAATCGGCACGGGTCAGCGCGGCGTTGGAGGCCAGCGACGACAAGCTCCATTTCCGCATCATCGAACCCCCCCAGGTGCCGATGCGGCCCAGCTTTCCCAACCGGCCCTTGTTCTTCACCGGCGTTCTGCTGGCCGCCCTGATGTCGGGCGGCGGGGTGATGATGCTGTTGCAGAAGACCGACGACACGGTGACGTCCACCGACACGCTGACCGACCTGTTCGGCCTGCGCGTCATCGGCGTGGTGCCTCAGGTGGCGAAGACCCTGGACCTGAAGGATCACCGGCTGCGGAACGTCCTGGCCGTTCTGGCGTTGCTTGTCCTGGCCTATCTCGGGGTGCTGGTCGTGAATCACTTCGTCCGCTTCAGCGATCTGCTGCCGCTTGTGAACCTGCCAGCGTTTCTTCAAAGGATCCGCGACTATGCCGGATGATCCCCTTCAGCGCGACGACCGGCTGTCGATGGTGGAACGGCTGGCGGCCCGACGGCTGGCGAGCGGGCCGATGCCGGTTTCGGCCCCGATCCTGGCCCCGATCCAGGCGTCTCCGGTCTTCGCCGCGCCAGAGCCGCCGCCGCCGCTCCAACCCGACCCGCCGCCGCTCAGCGTTCCGGTCGCCAAACCCGCCGACCCGGCGCGGCCGCCGCTTCCGATTGATTTTGACCGTTTGCAGGCGGCGGGATTCATCACGCCGACCTCGCCCCGCAGCCAACAGATCGAATGTTTTCGCGCCATCAAGCGCGCCTTGCGGCGGATCGCCTTCCCCGAAGGGACGGCGGAACGGGAAACCAACAGCAACGTCATCATGGTGACGAGCGCGGTGGCGGGGGAGGGCAAGACCTTCGTCGCCCTGAATCTGGCGATGAGCTTCTGTCTGGAGCGCGATCTTTTCGTGTTGTTGATCGACGGCGACAGCCACCGCCGCAGCCTTGGTTCCTGGCTGGGCGCGGAGACGGAACCGGGGTTGGTCGATCTGCTGGCGGGGGACGCCCACGACGTCGGCGACATCATCCGGCGC
Source organism: Azospirillum cavernae (assembly GCF_003590795.1). Classification (GTDB taxonomy): domain Bacteria; phylum Pseudomonadota; class Alphaproteobacteria; order Azospirillales; family Azospirillaceae; genus Azospirillum; species Azospirillum cavernae. The sequence continues at coordinate 1,553,387 of NZ_QYUL01000001.1, read as the reverse complement.
ACCAGCGTGCCGAATCTCAGCGTCATGCCGGCGGGCCGCCCGCACGCCCATGGCACCGAGCTGTTGTCCAGCAAGCAGATGGGCGCGCTGATGCGTGACGTCGGCGCCCGCTACGCCGACCGCATCATCATCATCGACACCGCGCCGGTGCTGGCGACCAACGAGGGGGTGGCCCTGTCCGCCCATGTCGGTCAGACCGTGCTGGTGGTTGAAAAGGACGCGACCACGAAACGCAATCTCCGCGAGGCTTTGGCCAAGCTGAAGGGCGGGCGGAACCTCTCTTGCGTCTTCAATCGGGTGACGGACGAGCACAGCTTCGCCGATGGCGGGTATTGAGCGGGATGGCGCGGGGCGATCGCCACAGGATCCGACGGTTGGCGGCGGTATTGGCGGCGCTGCTGACGATGGGCGGCAAAGCCGTCGCGCAAGAGGCGCTGGCGGAGGAGCCAGTGGCGTTGGAGCAAGGGGGCGAACAAACCCCGACCGTGGCGCGCGCGTTCAAGCCCTTTCCAACCTCGTCGGTCTTGGGCGCGCCCAGGCTTCAGCGCCCCGACACGCCGCCGCCGACCGCCGAGGCGCCGCCGCCGCCCTTCCAGCTTCGTCTTGGCGTCGCCGCTGAAGAAAAGGCGACCGACAACGCGCACGCCGCCAGCGGCGGCGGCAAATCGGATCTCATCACCACCATCACGCCCTCGGTTGGCGCGCGGTACAAAACCAGGGCGCTCGATCTCGATCTGGCCTATGAACTGGGCTTTGACCGCTACGCCGTGAACCGGGATCTCGACGGCGTTCGTCACAATGGTTTGGGCGTGCTCGACGCCGCCTTGATCGAGCGCGTCCTGTTTCTTGCGTCCCGTTTCAGCGTCACCGAACAGGCGATCAACCCGACCGGCCCGGCCACGGCGGACGGCCAAACGACGCCGGGCAACCGGACCCGCGTCGCGACCTTCAGCGTCACGCCCCGGTTTGAACAGCGTTTCGGTTCCTGGATGGTCGGGCAATTGTCCTACCGCCATGACGAAGTCCGCTATGACATGTCGGGGGATTCGCGGACGTCGGCGGACGCGGCGGCGGCGCTGAATGGCCTTGGGTTGGGCGGCGTCAACGACAGCCGCACCGACAGCGCAAAGGTGGAACTGCGCAGCGGCGAGGCGTTCTCGCGCCTGCTGTGGGATTACAGCGCCCAAGCCTCGCGCCAGTCGCAGGGCGGCCAAATTCTCAAGCAAGACACCCATGATGTCGGCGTCGAGTATCGCCTCGACGACGCGGTCGGGCTGCTGGGCGAAATCGGTCATGACTCCATCCGGGGCGACCGGATCGACAGCGCCGCGTTGAGCGGGGTGTTTTACAGCGTCGGGCTGCATTGGACGCCGTCGCCCGACACCGACCTGCGGGTGGGGGTGGGGCGGCGCAACGGCGACCAAACCCTGTATGTCCTGGGCGAGCACAAATTCAGCCCGATGACGGTTCTGCGCGTGTCGAGCAAGGCCGGCATCACCACCGACGCCATGGCCGCCATCGAGGCGTTGAGCGCGGTTCAGCGCGATCCCAACGGGGTCTATGTCGATCCGTTCAGCGGGCGGTCGGCCAACCCCGGCGCGTCGCTGTTCACCCGGTCCAACGCGGTGTACCGGCAGATCGTCCATTCGGCGGTGCTCAGCCACGCCAACGCCCGCGACACCCTGTCGGCCATCCTGTCGCTGGCCAAACAGACCATCGTCGGCGGGCTGACGCCCAGCCGCAGCGGTCTTCCGGCGACGGGGCAGGGAACCATCAGCACCACTCTGTCGTTGGGTCTGGAGTGGACGCGCCAGATCAGCCCGCTGACGGCCCTGACGCTGAACGCCAGCAAGGACGACGTGATCGCCAGCAACGCGCCCGGCGGCAAATCGCAACGCTACCGGGCCGGGGTGAGCCTGAATTACCAAATGAATCCGCAACTGAACGCCTACGCGTCCTACCGCTTTGTCGATTGGAGACCGGAGATTGGAACCAGGGCGCGGGAAAACATGCTGATGGTCGGCATCAAAAAACGCTTTTGAGCGCCCCCGCCTTTCGACGCGGCGTTTCCCCTGTGACACGGTCGAGGTTTTCTTGATGTACACGTCCTTTTACGGATTGACCGCCAATCCATTCCAAATGACGCCGGACGCCCGCTTTTATTTTGAAAGCGGGGTCCATCGCCGCGCCATGGCCTATCTGCTGTTCGGGCTTGAGCAGGGGGAGGGCTTCATCGTTCTGACCGGGGATGTCGGGGCGGGCAAAACCACCATGCTGGCCCACATGCTCAAGCGTCTCGATCCGAAAACCTACATCACGGCCAAGATCGTCAGCACCCATTTGCAAAGCGACGACATGCTGCGCGCCATCGCGGCGGCCTTCGCCCTGCCGTTCCAGGGGCTGGACAAGGCCACCCTGTTGAACCGCGTGGAGCATTTTCTGGTCTCCACCTTCAATCGCGGCCTGCGGGTTCTGCTGCTGGTGGACGAGGCCCAGAACATGCCGCTGGAGGCGTTGGAAGAGCTGCGGATGCTGTCGAATTTCCAGGTCGGCCCGCACGCGCCGTTGCAAGGCATCCTGATCGCCCAACCGCAGTTCCGACGGATGTTGGCCAACCCCGATCTGGAGCAATTCCGCCAGCGCATCATCGCGTCCCACCATCTGGGGCCGATTGGCGCGGAGGAGACGCGGGACTACATCCGTTATCGCTTGAGCATGGTCGGCTGGAACAGTGATCCGGCGATTTCCGACGAGGCGTACGCCGACATTTTCGCCGCCACGGGCGGCGTTCCCCGCAAGATCAACAGCTTTTGCAACCGCCTGCTGCTGTTCAGCTTTCTCGACGGCTTGCACCGCATCGACCGCGACACCGTGCGCGCGGTGGTCGAGGACATCGTCCACGAGTTCCGCCAGGGCGGCGAGGCGGTCGGCCCGCCGCTGGCCAACGGGGGGAGCCGCGCACCTGTGGAGACGGAAGCGGCGACGGACGCCGAGGAAAGCGCCGCCGTCCTCGAACCCCGGCTGGCGCGGCTGGAACGGATGGTTCGCGCGCACGGCCAGGATCTCGGCCTGCTGTCGAGCCTGCATCTTCTTCTCAAACGTGGCCGGGCCGATTTGGCCTGGAGAAAGCGCCCATGACGGATCTGTCCTTCCGCGCCAAAAACCTGCCGCCGATGCGGCGCGACGGGCGCATCGTCAACGCCATGTCCGTCGATGTGGAGGATTATTTCCAGGCCCAGGCGTTGGCCGGGGTGGTGGACCGCACCGATTGGGACGCGCAGCCAAGCCGGGTCGCCAGCAACACCCACGCGATCCTCGATTTGTTCGCCGACCAGGGCGTCAAGGCGACCTTCTTTACCTTGAGCTGGATCGCCAGCCGCCACATTGATCTGGTGCGGCGCATCGTTGGCGATGGCCACGAGTTGGCCAGCCACGGCAGCCAACACCGGCGGGCCGACGTGCAATCCCCCGAAGCCTTCCGGCGCGACGTCGGCGGCGCGAAGCGACGGCTTGAGGACATTGGCGGGGTGGAGGTTCTTGGCTATCGCGCGCCCATCTTCTCCATCGGCGCGGCGAATCTGTGGGCCTTCGACGTGCTGGCCGAGGAAGGCTACGCCTATTCGTCGAGCGTCTATCCGGTGCGGCACGATTATTACGGCATGCCGTCGGCTCCGCGCTTCGCCTTTCTGCCGCGTTCCGATTGCGGGATCGAGGAATACCCGATCACCACGGTACCGCTTCTGGGGCGCAATTTGCCGGCGGGCGGCGGCGGGTTTTTCCGCCTGCTGCCCTACGCGCTCAGCCGCGCCGCCATCGCCCGCGTCAATGCCGCCGACCGTCAGGCGGCGGTCTTCTACATTCACCCCTGGGAAATCGACGGCGACCAACCGAGGTTCAAGCGGCTGCCGCTGAAATCGCGTTTCCGCCACTACCTCAATTTGAACAAGACCTTGGATCGGTTGACTCGGCTGGCCGGGGATTTCTGCTGGGATCGGATGGACCGTGTGTTCCGTCCGGGCGTTGTCTGTTGAGAGGATGCGAGGAATGGCGTTGCGGATCAAAACCCTGGAGACGGACGGGCGGGCGGCCTGGGACCGCTTCGTCGTTGACCGCTGTCCCGAGGCCAGCTTTTTTCACCGCGCCGGTTGGCGCGACGTGATCGAGGGGGTGTACCGCCAGCGCTGCCATTATCTGTACGCCGAGCGGGGCGGGGAGATCGTCGGCGTGCTGCCGCTGGTCCATGTCCGCAGCCCGGTGTTCGGCGACCGGCTGATTTCCACCGCCTTCACCATCGGCGGCGGCACGGCGGCGTTGGATGACGAGGCCCGCACCGTGCTCGACACCGAGGCGCTGGGGTTGATGGATCGGCTGGGCGTCGCCTGCTTTGAGCGGCGCGGATCGCCGCGTCCCCAGGATGGCGGGGGCTGGGTCGCGAAAGAGGCGGTCTACGCCAACTTCTCCCGCCCCATCGCGGCGGACGAGGATTCTTGTCTGAAGGAGATTCCGCGCAAACAGCGCGCCGTCGTGCGCAAGGCGATCACCGCCGGGGCGTTGGTGGACGAGGTCGATTCCGATCCCGCGCGCTTCTTCCCGCTCTACGCCTTCAGCATGCGCAACATGGGAACGCCGGTGTTCGGCGCCCGCTTTTTCGCCAGCGTGATGCGCAGCTTCGGCCCGGATTGCGACTGTCTGACCATCCTCGACCAAGGGACGCCGGTGTCGAGCGTCATGAGTTTCTATTTCCGGGATCGGGTGATGCCCTATTACACCGGCTGTCTGCCCCAGGCGCGAGATTTGGGGGCCAACGACTTCATGTATTGGCGGCTGATGCGGCGGGCGGTGGCGCGCGGGCTTGGCGTGTTCGATTTCGGGCGGTCCAAATTTGATACCGGGCCGTTCAATTTCAAAAAGAATTGGGGGTTCGAGCCGGAGGCCATCCGGCACGAATACCATGTCCCCGGCGGCGGCGGCGTGCCGGAGATCAACCCGCTCAACCCCAAATACCGCCTGTTCATCGCCGCGTGGAAACGCCTGCCGCTTGGCCTCGCCAACCTGTTGGGGCCGCATGTCGCACGCCAGATCGGATAGCGCGCGGCGCGCGCGCGCCTCATGGCGTTTCCAACAACGCTTGATAGGCGGCCAGCTTGTCGTCCCAGCGGTAGGCGGCGATGGCTTGCCGCCGGGCCGCCGCGCCCATGGGGGACAGCGTCGCGTCGGTCAGCGCCCGGATGGTGGCGGCGATGAAGGCGGGCGCGTCGTCGGCCATCAGCAGATCACGGCCCGCGACCGCGTCGATCCCCTCCAGCCCTTGGGCGGTGGTGACGACGATTTTGGCCATCGCCATGCCCTCCAGCACCTTGTTTTGAATGCCACGCGCGACGCGCAGGGGGGCGACCACCGCCTCGGCGTGGGTCAGATAGGGCCGGATGTCGGGAACCCGCCCGGTGACGATGACGCCGGGCCGTCGCGCCAGCGCGACCACCGCCGGGCTGGGGTTGCCGCCGACGACGCAAAAGACGGCCTGCGGCAGCACGGCCTGGATGGCGGGCAGCATCGCCTCGGCGAACCAGATCACCGCGTCGATGTTGGGCCAATAATCCATCGCGCCGGTGAAGACGATGCGGCGGCTGCCGGGCGGAAAGGGATCGGGCGAGGGAGCGTTGGTGGCGTCCGGGGTGAACTGGTCAAAATCAACGCCGTTGGAAATGGCGTGGATTTTCGGGGCGGCTTCCGGGGCCAAACGTTGAAACAGGGCCGCTTCGGCGGGCGAAACGAAGACGCTGGCGTCGGCCCGCGCGGCGACCGCCCGATCATAGGTCAACAAGCGGCGGCTTTCGCGGGCGTAGAGCCAACTCATCGGCCAGGGCTGAGCGCGGCTGTATTGGCTCCATTTGTCGGAATCGACGTCGACGAAATCCATCACGACGCGCAGCGCCGGGTTGTCGCGGATCGGCGGAAGATACTGGGCCATGACCGAGGAATAGAGGAAGGCCGCCGATGGCTGAACGTCGCGCAACGTCGCGCCGACCCAGCGGGCCAGCGCCACGTCGTGGAAATACGGCGCGCTGAGCGCCTGTCCAGTGAGGAGGCCGCGCAGGCTGCGCAGGGTGGCCCAGCGCTTGTTCAGGCCGACGCAGCGCAGATCGGCGCAATAGGACCGCAGAGCCTCCACATGCCGCCAATCGTCCGGGTCGTCGATGAAACACCCGAGATGAATGTCCCAAAATTGGGAGAGGTGACGCAACACGGCGAAGGAGCGCAGCTTGTCGCCCTTGTTGGGCGGGTAGGGGATTCGTTGGGCAAGGAAAAGAAGCGCTCTGCGTTTGCTCATGATCCGATCCTGTCCCCTATTTTCATTTTTAAAAATAACATGAATACATCAAGGTGGCGCTATATCCATATTCAATGACAGCAAAGAAAAACAATCAACCAAACCAGATGCGGAATACTGGCGTCATCAATGGATGCTGTCCGGCTTTTTGATTGTTTTTGGTCTTCAAGTTGTTGTCTTTTCATTTTGGGGAGACGTCGCGGCGGCGGCGCATCAATGGGTCACGGTCAGCAGTTATGGTTATTGTCTGCTGATTCCACCGCTGACGCTGTACATCCTGTGGTCAAAGCGGGCCGGTCTGCGCGATCTGGCCCCGGACGTCTGGCCTTGGGGCCTGGGGGTGGTCGCGCTGTTCGCGGTGGTCTGGGGGCTGGCCGCCGTCGCCGGGATCGCCGAGGCCGGACAATTCGCCGTCGTCGGCGTGGTGCAAGGGCTGCTGGCGACTCTGTTGGGGCGTCGGATCTACCGCCGTTTGTGGCTGCCCTTCAGCCTGCTGTGGCTGCTGGTGCCGACGGGGGAGTTTCTGGTCCCGGCCCTGCAATCGGCGACCGCCGTCGGAGCCGGGGGTCTGTTGGGTTTGTCGGGGATTCCGATCTACCGCGACGGCTTGACCATCCTGGTTCCCAGCGGGTCCTACGTGGTGGCGCCGGGCTGTTCGGGGCTGTCCTTCCTGCTGTCGGCGCTGGTCGTCGCGCTGACCTTCGCCGACCTGTTTTTTGCGCGCTGGGCCAAGCAAATCCTGTTCGTGCTGGCGACGCTGGCGATGTCGGTGGCGGCCAACGCGCTGCGGGTGTTCCTCATCATCGCCGTGGCGCACGCGACCGGCAACGTCGCCGACATCGCCGAGGATCATTTGCTCTATGGCTGGGCGTTCTTCTCGCTGCTGCTGCTGGGGGCGCTGGCGGTCGGTTATCGCTTTCGCGACGACCCGCCGTCCCAACCGCCGGGCATGCCGGAGATTCTCGGAACCCGGATCACGCTGTCCCGCACCCTCTGGAGTCTGGCGCTGGCGCTCGTCGCGGTCGTGGTCGGCCCGCTGGCTTTGGGGCGGGCGCCGCCCGACGCGGGGACGGCGCGCGCGGTCGTCATGCCGCCGCTGTCTTGCGGAGGCTTCACGCCCAGCGCCCGCCCGTCGCTCTGGCGGACGCCCGCCGCCTTGCCGGGGGTTGACGGCCTGACCGTCCTTGAGTGCGAGCGGGATGGGCGCGTCGTGCATGTCGTGCTGGCGGTGCTGGAGCGGCCCGTCCGTTGGGGCAAGCTGGCGGGGGTCGAGCGCTGGCTGATCGACCGCGATCTGTGGACCCGGTTGGAGATCGCCCCGGCGACCGCCCGGATCGACGGTCGCGACGAACCCGTTTTGGCGGAGCGGATCGGGCAGGGCGGTTCCCGCCGTCTGCTCTGGTCGCTGTTTTGGACCGGCGGCGCGTGGCGTCGCCCTGGGTTGGACACGCTGTTGGCTGACGTCGCCAGCGACTTGACCGGCCGTCGCCGGGCGGTGGCGCTGCTGGTCGGCGCGGATGAGGACGCCACCGAGGACGCCGTCAAGCCGGGGGGCGCCAATCCGGGCGGCGGCGACGCGTCGGCGCTGCTGCGCGATTTCCTGGCCGGATCGCCGCTTCGCGCGCTGCTTGGCGGCCCGCTGGATGGCGGGTTTCCGCAAACTTCTGACAACGCTGAAGGACGGTGAGAAACCATGTGTGGTCTGGTCGGGATTTTCGACACGCGCGGACAACGAACGGTGGATCGCGACCTGTTGGGCCGGATGAGCGGCGCGCTGCGCCATCGTGGCCCGGACGGTTCCGGCGAGCATGTCGGGCCGGGGATCGGGCTTGGCCATCGCCGCTTGGCGATCATCGACATCGCGGGGGGCCATCAACCGCTGTTCAATGAGGATGGGACCGTCGCCGTCGTCTTCAACGGCGAGATTTACAACTTCCCTGAGCTGGTGGCGGAGTTGACCGTCGCCGGTCACGTCTTCCGCACCCACAGCGACACCGAGGTGATCGTCCACGCGTGGGAGGAGTGGGGCGCGGAGTCGGTCACGCGGTTTCGCGGCATGTTCGCCTTCGCCCTGTGGGACGAAACCCGGCAAACCCTGTTTCTGGCCCGCGATCCGCTTGGCAAAAAGCCGCTGTATTACACGCTGCTCGACGGGCTTTTGCTGTTCGGGTCCGAGTTGAAGGCGGTCATGGCCTGCCCCGAGGTGCCGCGCGCGCTCGATCCCTGCGCCATCGAGGAGTATTTCGCCTATGGCTATGTCCCCGATCCGCGCTCGATCTACAACGCGGTGTGCAAGCTGCCGCCCGCCCATCGCCTGATGTGGCGGCGGGGGGAGGCGGCCCCGCTGCCGGAACCATATTGGGACTTGCCGTTTGACCGTCCCTGGCGGGGGAGTTTGGAACAGGCCCAGGAGGAGCTGCGCGACCGGCTGCGCGAGGCGACGCGGTTGCGCATGGTCGCCGACGTGCCGTTGGGGGCCTTCCTGTCGGGCGGCGTTGATTCCAGCGCCGTCGTCGCCCTGATGGCCGGTCTGTCCGACGCGCCGGTCAAGACCTTCTCCATCGGCTTTGGCGACCCTGAGCATGATGAAACCGCCTACGCCCGGCGTCTGGCCGAGCGTTATCACACCGACCATCACAGCCGCGACGTCAATCCGGGCGACGTCCAACTGCTCGACCATCTGGCCGGAGTCTATGACGAGCCGTTCGGCGACAGTTCGGCGATGCCGACCCTTCAGGTGTGCGCGCTGGCGCGGGAGCGCGTGACCGTGGCCCTGACCGGCGACGGCGGCGACGAGATGTTCGGCGGTTATCGCCGCTACGCCCTGAACAGCAAGGCGGAGGCTGTCCGCCGCTTGATTCCGCGCACGATCCGCGCCCCGCTGTTCGGCGCGCTTGGGCGGCTTTACCCCAAGGCGGACCAGGCGCCGCAATGGTTGCGGGCGAAAACCACCTTTCAGGAACTGGCCCTGGACAGTTGCGGGGCCTATTTCCAAGCGGTGTCGGTGATGAGCGACGCTTTGCGCGCGCGGCTGTTCAGCCCGGCCTTCAAACGCGATTTGCAGGGCTACAACGCCGTCGCCGTGCTGCGCGGCCATTGGAACCGGGCGGCGACCGACGACATTCTGTTGAAAACCCAATACGCCGACCTGAAAACTTGGCTGGCGGGCGGCGTGCTGGTGAAGGTTGACCGCGCCAGCATGGCCAAGTCCCTGGAGGTGCGCGCGCCCCTGCTCGACCACAGCTTGGCGGAGTGGAGCGCCGGTTTGCCGGCAGATCTGAAGCTGAAAGGCGGCAATGGCAAACGGGTGCTGAAGCGGGCGATGGAGCCGCTGGTGGACCATGATCTGCTCTATCGGCCCAAGCGCGGCTTTTCCATGCCGCTGCGCCGCTGGTTTCGGGAGGCTTTGCGGCCCCGGCTGGAGGCGATGGCGTCCAGCCCCCGGCTGCTCGACAGCGGCCTGTTCAACCCGGACACGCTGTGTGAACTGGTGCGACAGCATGTGTCCGGGCGCAACGACCATGCGGCGGCGCTGTGGCTGCTGCTGATGTTCGACGCCTTCCTCACCCACGAGTCGGAGCGGGATGGCGCGTGACGCCAACAGCGGCGATCAGGGGGCGTCAGCGGCGATCAGGGCGCGTTTCCCCGTCGCACGTCGGTCGAGCCATGCGCCATCACCAGAAAGCCGACGGCCTTCAAAGCCGTGTCATGGCGTCGGCGTCGATCCGGCTGGCGGTCAGGACGTCGCGCATGGCGGACAGCAGGGCCTGGGGGCCGAGCGGTTTGTGGAGCAGCCGGAACCCGCTGTCGCTCGCCTCCCGGATGCGGGTGGGGGAGGTGTCGCCGGTCAGGAGAATGCCGGGCAGCGCGACGCCGAAGCGTTGCCCCAAGCGGCGGATGGCTTCCGATCCGGTTTCCTCCCCTTTCAGGCGGAAATCGGCCAGGACCAGGCGCGGCGGACGGTCGTCCAGCTTGTTCAGCGCGGCGTCGCCGTCGGTCGCGGTGACGACCTCATAGCCTTGTTCGGTGAGAAGCCCGGCGACGCCGTCCAGAACGGTCGGGTCGTCGTCGATGACCAGCACGCGTTCCCCCTCGCCCCCGACGAGCGGCGGCGGTTCCTCGTCGGTTGGAATGGCGGCGCCGTCGGGGGCCAAGGGAACGAGAATCTCGAAGAGGGAGCCTTTGCCCAGGGTCGAGCGGACATGAATCGGATGACCGAGCAGCTTGGCGAGCCGATCGACGATGGCCAACCCCAGCCCCAGCCCCTGGCGACGGTCGCGCTCCAGATTGCCGACCTGATGAAACTCCTCGAAGATGGCGGTCAGTTGATCCTTGGCGATGCCGGGGCCGGTGTCCCACACCTGAATGCGAACGGTCCGACCCCTCCGCCGACAGCCGACCAGAATGCGGCCCTGGTCGGTGTGCTTGACCGCGTTGACGATGAAGTTCCGCAAAATGCGCACCAGCAGCTTCGGGTCGCTGCGCGCCGCCAGCCGTGTCGGAACCCACCGCAGCGTCAACCCCGCCGCCGTCGCCAGCGGCGCGATTTCGGCGCACAGAGCGGCGATCATGCCGTCGATCAGAAAGGGCTGGGGCGTCACCTCGATGATGCCCGCGTCCAGGCGCGACACGTCCAGAATGTCGTCCAGCATGGCGGTCAGCGCGCCCAGCGCGTTGCCCATGTTGGACAGGAGTTTGCCCGACGCGGCGTCAAGCGGTTGCAGGCCAAGCAGATACTGGAACATGACCAGGGCCTGGACCGGCTGGCGCAAATCATGGCTGGCGGCGGCCAGAAAGCGGGTTTTGCTGGCGCTGGCCTGTTCGACCACCAGCTTGGCGGCGGCCAGTTTCTCGCGGACGCGGGTTTTCTGGGTGATGTCCTCCATGGCCAGCAGGATCAGGCGGCCCGCCTGATTCATCTGGCGGGCGTTCAGCAACAACCGGCGGGGCGCGCCGGCGTCCTGGCCGACGGTGATTTCCAACGCGTCGATGGCCGCGTCGTTGGGGATGACGCTGCGCAGCGCGCCGCGCAGGGCGGGGACGGCGAACAGGCCGTCGGCGGCCTCGTCCAGCGCATGGCCCAGGGTGGTCGCCGGGGTGGTGGCGAAGGCTTGGTAGAAGGCGGCGCTGGCCTCGACCACACGCAGGCTTTCGTCGAGCACCAGCAACGGTTCGCGCACGGTGTTGACGATGGCCTTGGCGAAATCGCGATCCGCGCGCAACAGCGCCAGCGTGTCGGCCCGCTCCATGGCGAGGCCCAGCACGCCGGTGATGGCCTGAACGAAGGCGAGGTCGCTGGCGGCGAAATGATCGGCGGTTTGGCTGAAGGCCAGCAGGATGGAGGGGGGCTTGCCGTCGCCGCCAAAGGCGACGCCAAGGCCGCTGACCGCGCGGCGTCCCGGCGAGGGCGCGCCCATCTGCGGGTCGGCGGCGATGTCGCCGACGATGACCGGCTGGGCGGTCAGCAAGACCCGCTCCGCCAAGGTTCGGGCGTCGTTGGAAAAGGCGGGCGAACGGAAACCGCCGAGCGGCGTCAAGCCGTCCGCCGCCCGGTTTGGAGAATCGCGATCCGGGCCATCATGATCCGGGCGATCCTGATCCGGCCCATTTTGATCCGGCGCGTCGCGGCGCGGGCCGCGCGTGGAGCCGTTCGCCGCGCCAAGGATGAGGACGCTGTCGGCGTTCAGCCCATCGGCGATCAACCGCGCCGCCTCCGCCAGCGCGTCCGGCCCGCCGTCTCCGGCCAGCGCCTTTCGGCCAAGATCGGCGATCAGCTTGTTTTGCCGGGCTTGCAGGGCCAAGGCGGTGCTGGTGCGCTTCAGCGGGGTGACGTCGCTGAAGGTGATGACGACGCCCTCCACCCGGCCATCCTGGGTTCGGTAGGGCTGGATGCGGCGCAGGAAGGTGACGTCCCGGTCGGCTCCCTCCACCGTCACCTCCCGTTCCGAGGCGGTCAGGGAGGCGAGGACCGATTGGATGTCCACCACCAGACCCGGATCGGTGAAGCGGCGGGACAGGTCGGTGATGGGCCGCCCGATGTCCTGCGGCAGAACGGTGAACAGCCGGGTCGTCGTCGGCGTGAAGCGTTTGATCCGCAGGTCGGGCGACAGGAAGACGGTGGCGATGTCGGTGCTGCTCAACAGGTTGGTCAGATCGTTGGTCGACACCTCCAGCTCATCGACCTTTTCGTGGAGCTGGCTGTTCAGCGTGTTCAGCTCCTCGTTCAGCGATTGCAGCTCTTCCTTCGAGGTTTCCAGCTCCTCGTTGGTCGATTGGGATTCTTCGCTGATCGACAGGTTTTCTTCCTGGGCGACGCGCAAGGCTTCGTTGGCGGAACCGAGTTCTTCCAGCGTGTCGTGCAGTTCCTGGCGGGTGACGCGCAGCTCATAGTCGATCTGTTCGGCGGTGGCGCTGTCAATGGCCGCCGGGACAACGGCCGGAACGGCGCCGGCCGCTTCGTCGTTGGTGAACGTCACCAGCAAAAGATCACTTCCGGCCTTGAGAAAGCGGACGGGGATGACGGTGATCGTCACGAACACGGACGCGCCGTGCCGCTTGTGGCGCACCCCGGCGATCCGCACCCGGCTGTGCGACGCGACGGCTTGGGCGACGCCGCCGCGCAGCTTCGCGCGCAGATCGCCCCGCGTCATCGCCGTCAGATCCCACGGCGGTTCGCCGGTCGGCAGGTCGAGAAAATCGCTGGTCGGGCCAAAGAGATATTGGATGCGGCTCCGCTGGTCGATCAGGACCGCCGCCGGGGCGTATTCCAGCAGCAGGGCCTGCCGCAGGATTTCCGAGGGGCGGTTGACCCGCGTCGCCACCCCCGCCTCGGTCGGGGCGGCGGTCGCGGTCGAGGCCACGGCGGTGGACGCCGACGGCGTCTGCGCGCGCCGACCGCCGCGCTCCGCCCCGACCCTGCGGTAGAGCCGCCATTTCTTGGACAGCGGGGCGAATTGATCGGATCGGGGGTCCACCGCCTCGGCGGTGCCGAGAAACAGGCAGCCGTCCGGGGCAAGGCCGAAATGGAACAGGCCGAAGATCCGTTTCTGCGCGTCCGGCTCGATGTAGATCAGCACGTTGCGGCAACTGACCAGATCCAGATTGGAGAAGGGCGGATCCTTGAGCAGGTCATGCTGGGCGAAGGTCACGGCGTCCCGCAACGGTTTGATGACCCGATAGCCGGTGTCCGTCTTGGTGAAAAAGCGCTCCAGCCGCGCGTCGGAGACGTCGGCGGAAATGGTGTCGGGGTAAAGGCCGTTGCGGGCGGCGGTCAAAGCCCGGCTGTCCACGTCGCTGCCGAACACCCGGATGTCGCAGGGCTTGTCAGCCTGGGCGCAGGCCTCCATCAGCAGCATGGCGATGGAGTAAGCCTCCTCCCCCGTGGCGCAGGCGGGAACCCAGGCGCGGATTGGCTGCGCGCCCTGCCGGTCGCGGACCAGCGGGGCGAGAACCTCCTGCGCGAGAAGCTCGAACGCCGGGGGATCGCGGAAAAAGCGGGTGACGCTGATGAGGATGTCGCGGGACAGATTCTCGATTTCGGCGGGGTTGCCGTCCAGGAAGGCGCGGTAGGCCGTCATGTCGGCGATCTGGCGGATCCCCATCCGCCGTTCGATGCGGCGAACCAGCGTCCGGGTTTTGTAGGCGTGGTGATCGCGGTTGGTGTGGGCGCCCAGCAGGCCGATGATGCCGTCCAGGGCGGGGTCGGCGCTTTCGCCGTCGGGGCCGCTCTCCCCCGTCTCCACCACGCCGCGAAGATAGGGTTGGCGGGCGAAGTCAATCAGGGCGCCGGGAATCCGCTCCGGGGCCAGGACGTAATCGGCCATGCCGGTGGCGATGGCGCTGGTCGGCATGCCGTCGAACTCGGCGGTCGGGGGATCCTGGGCCACCACCAGCCCGCCGCTTTCCTTGATCGAGCGCAGGCCGTTGGTTCCGTCGGCCCCGGTTCCCGACAGCACGACGCCGATGGCCTTTTCCTGTTGATCGGTCGCCAGACTTCGGAAAAACAGGTCGATGGGCAGCGCGGCCTCGCTCGGCATGGCGGGCTTTTCGATGTGCAGCCGACCATTCTCCAGGGTCGAGATCAGGCCAGCCGGGGCGATGTAGACATGATCCGGCTCCAACAGGACGCCGTCGTCCGCCGTGCGAACCGGCAGGCGGGTGGCTTTGGCCAGGAGATCGACCAGCAACTGCTCGTTGTTCGGCGTCCGGTGCTGAATCACGACGAAGGCGAGGCCGCTGGTCTCCTCCGCCGCGCCCAGCAAGCTGGTGAGCGCCTTCAGCCCGCCCGCCGACGCGCCGACGCCGACCACCGCCAAAGGCTTGGCGGAGCCGTTCGGCGTCGCCGCCGGTTGCTTGTCGGGCTGGGATTCACCGGGCTTGACCATGGCGCGCTCCTCGTCATCCCGCAACGCTCGCAGGTCAGGCGTTTGATTCTAAAAGCGTTTCGTGTGCGATGCTTTAAAGATCATTATGGGGGCGGCATGGGGGGATTCCTATCCCTATCGGATTGAGGAGGCTCGGCAATAAGCCATAGCCGTGCGCCGGATCACGCCTCACGCGCGGCCTGTTCCGCTTTGACGCCCGCGCTTGAGCGACGGTTCGGCGCCAGGCGGCGCAGTTCCGGCCACAAGGGATGGCCGATTCCCCAGACGGCGGCGGTCCAGACGGCGGCGGCCCCCAGCCCGGCGATCAGGGTCGGCGACCAGGGGTGAGGGCCGTTGAACCCCCAGGACGTCAGAACGATCAGGGGCGGCAGGCTGGCCGCCGCCGTCACGACCAGGCTGCGGCCCATCGCCTTGGCCAGCGCCGTGATGGAGACGCCGAAGGTCGCGCGGATCCGATGAAGGGACAGCAGAGCGGCCAGAGCGCTGCTGACGACGACGCCCATGGCCACCGCCCGAAGGCCGATGAAGCACCCCACCGTCACCAGCGACACCACAAGAACGACGTTCACGCATTGCAGAGAGAACAGAGTCCGCATGGCCCCGACCGAGGTGAAGGCCATCGCGCCGATGGTGGTGATGGTTCCAAACAGCGCCGCCACGCACAGCCAGCGGGCGGGCGGAACCGAGGGCAACCACTGGTCGCCGAACATGATGAGGATGATCGGGTGCGCCAAAAGGCCAAGCACCGTCAAAAAGGGCCAAGCGACGACCGTCAGATTGCCATAGCATTGCAGCAGCGAGGCGTCGAGGTCGCCGCCCCGGCGGCGCAGCGCGGCAAGGCCATTGGCGACCACCGGCCGGACGGAGGCGAGCAGGGCGCTTTCAAACAGCGTGATGAGGCTGTTGCCCCGGCTGAACAACCCAGCGTCGGCAAACCCCATCAGGCGGCCGATCAAAAGGTCGGGGCAACGCTGCGTCAGGGTTGTCAGCATGCCGTTGCCGCTGGCGAAGGACCCGAAATGGATCAGCGGTCGCCAGCCGCGCAGAGACGGCCGGATGAGGGCGTTTCCTCTCAGCGCGATGATCTGCCCCAGAAGGATGGTGACGACGCCCAGAACCGACGCCCAGGCGATGGACAGCGCCCCATAGCCGCTTGTGGCCAAGGTGATCGACACGACCGAAAAGGTCACGGTCGAGGCGAAGTTGATGAGACTCACCGTCCGGTAATTCATCGCCCGGCTGAGCCGCGCGGTGCCGATGGACGCCACGGCGACCACCAGAAAATTCAGGCTCAACACCGTGATGACGGTTTCCAGCGGCGGTTCGTTGAAAAACGCCGCGACGGGGCCGGACAGGACAAAGAACAGGGCGAAAAAGACGACGCCCATCGACAAGGACAGGCCCATGGCCGCGCGCAGGCGCTGCGCCGTCAGGTCTCGTTCCTGGAGAATGTAGCTGGCGACGCCGAAATCCCGGAGGAATTGGGAGATGTTGATGAAGGCGGCGGCCACCGAGAAGGCTCCGGTTTCCGCCGGGGTCAGCAAACGCGCCAAAACAACGGTTGAGGCGATGGTCACGAGAAGCGACGCGTTTTTTTCAACAAAGGAGTAAAGCAACGAGCGTCGCATGCCGTCGGTGCTGGGCGATGTCCCGCCGGGCGTTTCAGCCTCGCTCAATCAACGCCTCCTGGCGGGCTTGAACGACTCGCTCCATCAGGCGTTCGATGTGGGAGAATTGCTCCACCCTTGTCAATCCGGCGGTCGCGCTGGCGGGCAGGGGGGGGATCCCGCCGTCGCGCTTTTGCGCCAGCCAAGCTTGCAGGCGCCGGGCGATGTCGGCGGCGTTGTCGCAGACGAAACCGGCGTTCCGGCTGGTCAACAGGTCAACCGCCGGTCCGGTTGTGCAACCGATGGCGAGAATGGGCCGACGCGCGCCCAGATATTCAAACAGCTTGGCGGCGATGCGGCTGATTTCCTTGGCGTTGATCCATTGCAGGCTGAGCAGAACGTCGGCCCCCCTCTGGATCGCCAGCGCGTCACGATGGCTGACCGGCGGATGAACGGTGACGGAGGACGCGACGCCAAGGGCCAGCGCCAGCGGCGTCACGGCGTCGCCGCAAGTTCCGTAAAACTCCACCTGAATCCGCTTCCCCTCCTCTCCCATGTCGCGCAGGGCTTGGAACAGGATCGTCGGGTCGCTGTAACCGCTGTAGATGTGCCCGGTGAAGACCAACCTCAGCCGGTCGTCGGCGGTGGACGGGCGGGCGGCGCCATCTGGGCCATCGGCGTCCGGGTAATCGGCGGGGTCGAAGCCGTTCATCGCCAGGACGCTGGGCGTGTTGAATTTTGCGGCGAACTGGTCGCGCACCACCGGAGACACGCTGACGATCCCGGAACAACGCCCGACCACGGATTTCTCCCAAGCCCGTTCCAACCAGAGCCGCCAGCGGGGATGCTCGTAATAGGGGTTGTCGACCCAAGGATCGCGGAAATCGGCGATCCAGGGCAGATCATGGCGGCGGGCCAGAAGATCCGCCGCCAACAGGGTGGTTGGCGGCGGGGAACTGGCGACGATCACGTCGGGCCGCCAACCGGCCAGCAGCCGATCCCCGGCCTGGACGGCGTGGGGCAGCCAACCGATCTGACGGTCGGGCCAATGGACCAGGGTGAAGAACAGCTTGTGCAGCCGACGGCGAAGGCGTCCGGAAAACCCGGCGTCGAAATCATGCGGCGCTTCGGTCGGCTGGGGGGCGGTGGGATTGGGGGCGGATGACCGGAACAGGGAAAACAGCGCGCGGCGGCTGAACATCCGGTCGATGTTGGTCCAGGGCGTTCGGACGATCAATTCTTCGGGAATTTCAAGCGGCAGGTCGGGCGCGGTCGTGTGTTGGGCGGACAGAACCCGGATCTCCCAGCCTTGCGCGATCAGGAATTTCGCCAGCTTGCCAACCCGGATCGCGCCGATGGTTTGATAGGGCGGGAAATAAAACGACACGATCAGCGCCCGGCGCGGCGTTTTGGGCGCCGTTTCCGCCTCGGCGGCTTCCATGGCGTCTTCGGCCTGCGCTGGGGTGGGTCCGGCGGTCATGGGTGCGGCAAACTTCCTTCAAGGGCCGACCGTCCGCTTGAGGGCGAACGGGCTGGTCTCGTTGAAACGGCTGGCGGCCCATTCTGTTCCATCGCTCCGCCCGTCGAGCCGACGGTCATAGGCCATTGGCCCTTGTCTGAGGGGGGAGCGTGGGATGACCAGCGCCAACCGTTGCAGAGTTTGGCGCTGGTCCCCCTTGTTGGCCAAAGCCGTTGCCGGAACGGATTCGGCGGCGCTGATGACGCTGTTGGATCAAGCGGTGAGCGCCTGGTGGCCGGCGTGCTTGCGGGCGACGCGGTAGAGCCAGCGTTCGATGCCGCCGGTGAGGCGGAAATAGGCCGGATCGATGCTCAGAATCAGGGAGCGGTCGATGACGCCGCGATAGAACCAGTCGGGCAGGACGATCTCCATGCCCTCGGCCCGACCGTCGCGCCGGGTCATCTCCTCCCATTCGTTGATCCAGGAGAATTGGCGCCGACGCCAGTGCTCGCCCTGGCGGATGGTGGTGCGGATCACGGTGGATTGCAGCCGGACCAGGGCGTTCTTGAGCAGCCTGTAGTCGCGGGCGCCGGTCTGGCGACCGACGGCGGTGAGGAGTTGGTAGGGGACGAAGCGCAGGAAACGGGAGGTTCTTAACCCCGCCGTCTCCGCCGCGACGATCTGGCTGGCGGCCCAGATCAGCAGGCCGACGTCCCAGATGGTGGCCGGCCCAGGCGGCGGCGATGCGCTCGGCCCCCTTCGGACCGCCGCCATGCAGCAGCGCCATGTCGGGGTGCTTGGCGTGGACGCGGTCCAGCGTGTCCCAGATCAGCCGGTGGTCGTTGAAGTCGGGGCCGCCGGTGACGGCGATCTTGGGGCCGGGGGGCAGCATGACCTCGGCCTCGGCCCGTCTGCGGGCGGCGAGGTGATCGCGGCTGTCGATCATCGCGGCGGTCAGGGCGCGGTGGCTGACCATCGAACCGGCGTGTGGCCGCCAGCTTGAGTCGGTGTGGCGCTCGAACCGTTCGGCGGCGGCGGCGGCGTCGCGGAAGATCTCCATGGCGTCGCGGCGTTCGAGCAGGGTCATCCCCTCGGCGGTCAGGCTTCGATCCAGCATATACGCAATCTCGTGCGCGACGCGGCGACGGGAGCCTATTTGCCGCGCCGCATCACTCCCCACATGCTGCGGCGCACAGCAGCAACCCGTTTGCTGGAAAACGGGGGTGATATCCGCTTTGTGCAGCGCCTGCTGGGGCATCAAAGCATTTCGACGACGGAACTGTACACCACCGTGACGGACGCTATCCGCGTCATCTCAAAGGGGAGGCGACCAGTTCGGGCGTACCGTGACAAGGGCAGCGAAAAATCTTCAGCTTGCTGCGCGTGATGGAGGGGTACGTCGTATGTCCAAGTCTGATGGGTGGCCTATTCGCATGAACGAAAACGAAAAAAAGAGGAACATCCCTGTGCGATTTTTGCACATGCTTATGTCTAAATCTATGATTTATCTATAGAAAATCGCCAATCCATCATCGGGGCGACGGAAAGCGGAATGGCGGTCATGCTGGCGGTCGGTCCAAGGGCGTGAAGACGGAAAGAAGCGCCTTCATCTGGACGATCCGGCGCGCGAAGTCCAGCGCGCCCGCCGCAATCCTGTCCCCACCGCAATCCTGTTCAAGACGGCGCGCGCGGCGCGCTGATAGACTGACGGGCATGGACCAGCACGACGCCCTGACACGCGCCCCGCTGAGGGGGCGGGATTTCGCCCGGCTCTGGCGCGAGCGGCGCTTTGACGGCATGGAGTGCCTGAACGCGCGCTTTCACCATCACAGCTACGCCCCGCACACCCACGACACCTATGTGATCGGCGTCATCACCGCCGGGACTGAGCTGTACCGCTGTCGGGGCGTGGAGCGGGTGGCGCGGGCCGGTCAGGTGGTGGTGCTCAACCCCGACGTTCTGCACGACGGTCGCCCGGCGGACAGCGGTTACGCCTACCGCATGTTCTACCCCTCGGTCGGGCTGTTGGGACAGGCGGCGTCAGACGCGCTGGGCCGCGCCGTCCAACCGACCTTCACCGACGCTGAGTTGGACGACCCGGCGCTGTTCGACGCCATCCGCTCCCTGCATCTGGGGCTGGAGGATTCGGCGCGCGAGACGCTGCGGATCGACACCGACGCCCTGCGCGCCTTGACCGCCGTGGCGCTGCGCCATGGCAACCTGACCGGCGGCCTGCGCCCGGTCGGGCGGGAGCCGCTGGCGGTGCGGCGCGCCCGCGATTTCCTGGACAGCCACCTCGACGCCCCGGTCGAACTCAGCGATCTGGCCGACGCGGTGGGGCTGAGCCGTTTTCATCTGCTGCGCGTCTTCCGCGCCGCCGTGGGAACCACGCCGCACGGCTATCTGACGGGGCGGCGGGTGCGGCGGGCGAAAGAGTTGCTGGCCGGGCCGTTGCCGTTGGCCGACATCGCCATGGCTTGCGGCTTTTGCGATCAGGCGCATTTCAGTCGGGTGTTCAAGGCGCAGATCGGCGTTTCCCCCGGCCACTACCGACGTGGCAGCAATCCTGTGCAAGACGGGGTTGGCCAAGCGGCGTAGCGTGCCGGGCATGAGCACGATCTCCCTTCCATCCCCGGCGTCCGTCCCGCGCGAAGTCGCGCTCGGCGCCGTTCACGCCCTGCCGATTTTGGCGGGGGCCGTTCCCTTCGGGCTGCTGCTGGGCAGCCTCGCCGCCAAGGCCGGATTGACGCCGCTCGACATGGGGCTGATGAGCGGCATCGTCTTCGCGGGCAGCTCGCAATTCGTCGCGGTGGAGCTGTGGGGCCATGGCGCGCCCGGTCTGGCGGTGGTCGCCAGCGTGCTGCTGGTCAATCTGCGCCATCTGCTGATGGGGGCGACGCTGGCCCCGCGCTTCCACGGCGTGCCGCCGTTGCGCGCCGGTCTGGCGCTGTTCTTCATGACGGACGAGGTGTGGGCGCTGGCCCTGCGGCGCGGGCAGGGCTTGACCTTCGGCTATTGGTTCGGCGTCGGGCTGACGCTCTATGTCGGCTGGCTGAGCGCCACGGTGGCGGGGACGCTGGCCGGGGCGTTGGTGGCCGATCCCGCCGCCTGGGGCTTGGATTTCACCTTCATCGCCGTCTTCCTCTGCCTGCTGGCCGGGCTGTGGACCGGCGTCGGCTCCCTGCCGCCCTGGTTGGCGAGCGCGGGCGCGGCGCTGGCGGTCAACGCCCTGACGCCGGGCGGTCCCTGGCACATTCTGGCGGGCGCGGTCGCTGGCGGCGCGGTCGCCGCGTGGCGTGGAAAGGCGGTCTCGTGATGGATGGGATGATGGTTGATGGGGCGCTGCTGGCGGTGATCGTCGCGGCGGGGTTGCTGACGTGGTTGACGCGGGTCGGCGGGCCGTGGCTGATCGCCCGAATCCGGCTTGGCCCTGCGGCGAACGCGGCGTTGGAGGCCACGCCCGGCGCGGTGTTGGTCGCCTTGGTCGCCCCGGCGGCGCTGTCGCGCCCGTCCGACGCGCTGGCGACCTTGTTCGTCTGTCTGATCGCCCGCCGCGTGCCGATGGCCGTCGCGGTGGCGCTGGGGGTGGCGGCGGTGGTGGTCTTGCGGCGGGTGATGTAGCGCTTCGCAGCCTCGCCCCAGAAAAAATCGGGATGATGCGGGAATAGCGACGGGGCGCCCCGCGTTGATGTCGATGTCCGGCGACCGCTAAGGCCGCCCATACCTCAGGGCATCGCAAACTCCCATGAACACCCCGAAGAATCCGGTGCGGCGCGCCGCCATCGCCGCCGCCCTGTTGGCTGTGACCGCTGGCCATGCCGGCGTCTGGTCCTGGCGCAACGCGCCGACGGCGGTGGAGGCCGAACCAGGCCGCATCGAATCGGTGTCCTACTCCCCCTCGGGCCGCGATTACGACCCGACCCATTCCCCTGTCGTCGCGCGGGCCGATCTGGAAAAGGACATGAGCGCCATCGCCGGTTTCGCCGACGGGGTGCGCACCTACTCCACGCTCGGCTCGCAAGGGCAAGCGGCGGAGATCGCGGCGGCCAAGGGGCTGGATGTGACGCTCGGCGTCTGGCTGAGCCGCGACGCCGCCCGCAACGAGCAGGAGGTCGCCCGCGCCATCACCCTGGCGAAGAGCGTGCGCGGCGTCCGGCGGATCGTCGTCGGCAACGAAACCCTGCTGCGCGCCGATCTGACCGACGCCGAGCTTGCCGGGTTCATCACGCGGGTGCGCGCCGCCGTGCCGCGTTCGATCAAGGTCGGCACCGCCGACGTCTGGTCGGAGATGGTCAAGGCGAACGCCACCGTCGCCGCGTCGGACTTCATGGGCGTCCATGTCCTGCCTTATTGGGAGGGCGTGCCCGCCGACAAGGCGCTGACCTGGATCCGCGACCGTCTGGACAGCGTGCGCAAGGCTCATCCCGGCAAGAAGCTGTTCGTCGGCGAGGTTGGTTGGCCGTCGGGCGGGGAGAATTTTCACGACGCCTACCCGACGCCGCAGGCCCAGGCCGCCGTCGTGCGCGGCTTCGCGGCGGAAGCCGGGGCGCTGGGGATTGATTACAACGTGGTCGAGGCGTTTGACGGCGTGTGGAAATCCACCATCGAAGGCTCGCCCGGCCCAAGCTGGGGCGTGCTCGACGCCGACCGCGCGCCGAAATGGGCGATGTCGGGGCCGGTCGGCCCGTCTTATGGCGATCGGGTCGGCGCGGGCGTGGCGCTGGCGGTTGGGTTGGTTTTGTCGGCTCTCGCCGTCTTCCGGCGGCGCAGCAACGGGGCCTTCGCGCTGGCGGCGGCGCTGGGCGGCAACGTCATCGGTTTCGCCGTCGGCGGCGCGGTGGCGGCGGCCTATGGCGAGTATCTGACCTTTGGCGCGCTCACCACTTGGGGATCGGCCTTCGCGCTGGGCGCGCTGATGATGGGCGTGGCCTTCGCCGATCTGGCCGACGTCGCCCGTCGTCTGCTGACCGGGCGGGCGCCGGAACTGCTGCCCCGCGCCCCGCGCGCCAGCGGTTACGCGCCGATGGTCTCCATCCACGTCGCCGCCTGCCGCGAGCAGCCCGACGTTCTGGCCGCGACGCTCACCTCGCTCGCCCATCTCGACTACCCGAATTACGAGGTCGTCGTCCTGGTCAACAACACCGACGAGGAGCGTCTGGTCCGCCCGGTGGAGGAGCTGTGCGCGGCGCTTGGCCCGACCTTCAAGTTTCATTGGTACAAAAAAATCTCCGGCTTCAAGGCGGGCGCGCTGAACGCGGCGCTGCGCCACACCGACCCGGCGGCCTCGGTCATCGCCGTGCTGGACGCCGATTACACCGTGTCGCGCGACTGGCTGTCGAAGCTGGTTCCGGTCTTCGCCGATCCGTCGGTCGGCATCGTCCAGGCTCCGCAAGAACACCGCGACGGCCATGAAACCGCGCTGAAAGCGGCGATGACCGCCGAATACCGGCCCTTCTTCGACGTCGGAATGCAGGATGGTTTGGCCAGCCAGGCCTTCATCTGCCACGGCACCATGATTATGCTGCGCCGCGCGGCGATGGAGCGGGTGGGCGGCTGGTCGGAAGCGGGCATCTGCGAGGACACGGAGCTTGGCCTGCGCATCCTGTCGGCGGGCTACCGCGCCGCCTACACCGACGAACGGCTGGGCGAGGGGCTGGCCCCCGACAATTTCACGCAATTCCGCAAGCAGCGCGACCGTTGGGTCTTTGGCTCCACCCAGATCGTCCGGGCGCATTGGCGGAAGTTCCTGCCGCAGGCCGTCGGCGGCGAAGCCGGGCTGTCGGCGGGACAAAAGCTGGGCTATGTCGGCAACTGGATCCGCTGGTGGTCGGACGCGGTCGGCGTGATCGCCGCCGTCGCCGCCGTGACCTGGACCTTCGCCGCGCTGGTTCTGCCGCTGCATCTGCCGCCGGTGGCCGCGACCGCCGCCGTGCTGGGCGCGCTGGTCCTGCGCGCCGGGTCGAGCCTGCTGGCCGCCCGCTACGCTTCGGGCAACCGTTGGGGGGAGAGCGTCGGGGCCTGCGCCGTCGGCATGGCGCTGTCCACCACGGTGGCGCTGGCCGCGCTGCGCGGCGCGGTGCGGCGCAAGGACGCCTTCCGCGTCACCGCCAAGGGGGGCAAGCGCGGGCAAAGCCGCTTCTGCGCCCGTCCCGAAGCCATCCTGTCGGCGGCGCTGGTCGCCGCGTCGCTGACCGCCGCGCTGGTCAACCCGCTGGGCACGCTGTCGCTGCAACTCTGGGCCATCCTGCTCGCCGCGATGGCGGTTCCCAACCTGATGGCGGTTGGTTTCGCCATCCACGACACGCTGCCGGACCGCAAGCCGCGCGCCGTGTCGGCTCCGGCTCCTCAGGCGGAACCGGCGAGGGCCGGGTCGCAGGCGCTGGCGGCTTGATCGGATCATCATCGAATTGTTCGACACCCCCGTCCGCAAGGGCGGGGGTTTGTTGATTCCACTCATGGGAAAGGGGGCTTTGCCGGGTCTCTGCTGTTTTCCAACACAAGGTGTGGGTTATAAGATTGCGTGGCGAGCGAAGGTTTTTGTCGCCGCCGCGCTCTCCCACCATCCGTCGAGCCATACGGCGGCCGGCCCTTCCAACCAGGATGTCCTTCGCTATGCATGACCGTCCGCAAAATCTGCTCTATGCTCTGGACGAGCGCCCGCCGGCGCGCGTCACCGCCGTTTTGGCGATGCAGCACATGGTGCTGGGGCTGATGATGATTATGTACCCGGTCATCATCGCCGCAGAGATTGGCATGGACGGCGCCGCCGCCAGCGGCTTCATCACCACGGCGATTTTGGCGGTTGGGTTGGGAACGATTCTGCAAGCCTCGTCCTTTGGCAGCGGCTTCTTGGCGGTGTCCTTGCCGAATCCGCTTCTGGTGCCTGTCTTCATCGCCGCCGCGCGGTCGGGCGGGGTGGGGGCGGCTTGCGGCACGGTGGCGGTCAGCGCGGCGATGCAGCTTGGTCTGGCGAAGCTGTTGCCCCGTTTGCGGTCCTATCTGCCGCCCGAGGTGTGCGGCGTCTCCGTCCTGATGCTTGGCGTTTCGATGGTCCGAGGGGCTGGGGAGCGGGTGGTCGGCTATTCCCCGGCAACCCAAACGGTGGATGCCCGGGCGATGGCCGTGGCTGGGGTGACGCTGGCGGTCATTGTCGGGCTGTCGATCTGGGGCAAGGGAAGGACGCGGCTGTACGCCATGCTGCTTGGTTGCGCGGCGGGCTATGGGCTGGCCATGGGGGTGGGTTTGGTCGACGATCATGGGTTGGCCAGGGTGGCCGAAGCGCCGCTTCTGGCGCTGCCGGTTCCCAGCTTTCCCAGCCTGTCAATCAACGTCGAAGCGCTGTTGCCAATGATTGTGGTGATGCTGATTTCGGTGATGGATGGGGTTGGTTGCATCATCACGTTGGACAAGATGAACCGGGCGCATTGGTCGCGCACCGATATGCCGAAGGTCAGCCGGGGGGTCTTCGTCGAGGGCGTGGCCAGCCTGACCAGCGCCCTGTCGGGTGGCGTCAGCGTTGGTTTTTCATCGGCCAACATCGGTTTGGAGTTCGCCAGCGGCGTAACCTCGCGGGTGGTCGGCTTCGCGGCGGGGGGCGCGTTGGTCGCCGCCGCCTTCGTGCCGAAAATCACCGCCGCGCTGATTCTGATGCCCGCCCCGGTGATTGGGGCCGTGCTGATCTACACCTCGGCCTGTCTGATTACGGCGGGCATGGATCTCATCATGTCCCGCCTGCTGAACGACCGCCGCGCCATGGTGGTTGGGCTGTCGGTGATCCTGGGCGTCAGCGTGACCGCGTTGCCCAGCCTGTATGATGGCGCGCCGGGTTGGATCGCGCCGTTGTTCCACTCCGAGGTGACGGTGTCGGCCTTGGCGGCGCTGCTGTTCAATGTGCTGTTCCGCATTGGCCTCACAGTGCGGGCGTCGCTGACTTACGACGCGCGGACCATGCGTTCGTCGGACCTGCATGATTTCTTCGACCGGCAGGGCCGGGCCTGGGGCGCCCGCCGCGAGGTGATGGCGCGCGCGGTCCTGGCGACGTTGGAGGCCATTGAAATCATGAGCTTCGAGGGGGTGGCGCAGGGGCCGGTGCAGATCGAGGCCAGCTTTGACGAGTTGAATCTTGACATTCTGTTGCGCTATCGCGGGGCGGCGCTGGTGGTGCCGAATGAAGCGGTCGACGTCGCCGCTCTGCTTGACGGCGATGACGGCAGCGTGAACCACCATATGCGGCTGGTTGCGGCGCGGCTGATCGCCCGGTCGGCGGATCGCGTCGTTCCATCGTCCAAGGGGGCGGAGAGCCAGCTTTTGCTGCACTTCGCTCATTGATCGGGTGAATGGTTTGATCGGGTGAAGCGCCGTTTTGTGGTTGGCGGCAAGCTTATGGAATCGCTGGAGGCCATCGCCCACGCGCGTCTGGCCATCGCCAACCCGAAAGCGGCGGGGTAGGGGCGTCAGTCGAACCCGAAGCGTCGGCTGCGTTCCTGGTCGTTGACGAAGACCGCGTGAATGCTGTCGCGGAGCTTGCTCAGGCTGATTGGTTTGACGACATAGCCGTTGACGCTGTGCTCCTTGGCAAAGCGAACGTTGGCGATGTCGGCGTCGGCGGTCAGAAAGATCACCGGCGTTTCATCAATGCCCTTCACCGGGATGTTGCGCACCCCGCGCAGGAACATGCGCCCGTCCATTGGCGCCATGTGGATGTCGCAGAACACGATGTCCGGTCGCGTCCGCACCAACTCCATCAGCCCATCCTTGCCGTTGGCGCTTTCCGAAATCGAGCGGACGCCGATGTCCTTCAACACCTTGCGGATGAGTTGGCGGGTGAAGGCGTCGTCTTCGACCACCAGAATGCGGAGTTTGGCGAAATCAACGGTGGTCATGCTTCAGAATCCGGCTTCACAACGGCAAGGGTGGGAGGAAAAAACCTCGGATTGAGGCGGTCGCTTCGGTCAATTCATCATGGGTTGGCGTCAGCAGGCTGGCGAGCAGGGCGGCGGTGTCGAAATCGCCCGCGTCCAGGGCATCCTGGGCATCGGACGCCAGTTGGCCAAGCCGCGCGGCCCCGATTGACAGCGAGGAGCCTTTCAAGGTGTGGATGGCGTCGCGCGCGGCGTCCGCGTCCTTCGTCTCCAACGCGGTTGTCGTCTTCTGGATCAATCCCGGCGTCAGCGCCAGGAAATCATTCAGGAAGCGCATTGCCGCCGGATCGTCGGGCGCAAAATTCTGCGCCAGTTGAGCCAGATCGAAAATCGCCGGATCAATGTCGGCGTCGCTCCATCGCGGGGTCGCGGTGGGAGCCGTCGTCGTCGTTTCGGCATGGCGACGCAAGCTCTTGGCGTGGGGCAGGAAACGGTCGAGCGTGTCGGCCAGCAGCCTGGAATCAATGGGTTTGGTCAGGTAGCCGTCCATTCCCGCGTCCATGCACCGCTGGGCGGTGCCCGACAAAGCGTCGGCGGTGAGCGCCACGATGGGCAGACGCCCGCCGCCGTCCGGGGGGAGGTGCAGTTCCCGTTCCCGAATCGCGTGGGTCAAGGCGAAGCCGTCCATCTCCGGCATGTGAAAATCGGTGAGCAGCAAGCCGTAACGGCCCGGCTGGTGGAGCGCCAGCGCCTGGGCGCCGTTGTCGGCGATTTCGATGGCGTAGCCACGCTGATTCAGCATCCGGCGAATCACGGTCTGGTTGATCGGGTTGTCTTCGGCCACCAGGATCAGCGCGCCCGCCGCCATGGCCGCGTCGATGGATGGCGGCTCCCAGCCTGTTGAATCAAGGTCGCGGCGCGCGGCGCGCCGCTCCAGATCGGCCCGACCCAACGCGGCGGCCACCGCCTGCCACAACCGGCGGCGGCGCAACGGCAGGGTTAGGGTGCAGAACAGGCCGATGCGGTTGGCTTCGTCCAGGGTCGAGGCGAGCGACCGGGAGGTCGCCAGCATCACCGATGGTTTTGCGGCCAGCTTGGCGGTGATGAGGCTTTGGCCATAGGCCAAAGCGGTCTCGCTGTTTTCTTCCGCGTGCAGGATGACCACAGGCCCGTGCGACGGGCTGTCTTGGCGATTGGCGGCGGTCAGCGCGGCCACCGGATCGTCTTCGTACCCGATCCAGGTGACGGCGTTGACGCCGGCGCTGCGCAGAATGCCGGCCAGCGCGGCGCGCCCGTCTCCGGTGAAGCCGACCGCCACCACGACGGCGTCGTCTATGGCGATGGCGGGAACCAACGGCTCCGGCGCCACCATGGTGAAGGGAACCTCGAACCAGAAGGTTGATCCTTCGCCATGGACGGAGTTGACGCCGATGGCGCCGCCCATCATGTCGCACAGCCGGTGACAGATGGTCAGCCCCAGTCCGGTGCCGCCGAAGCGGCGCGATGTCGAACTGTCCGCTTGCTGGAATGGCTGAAACAGTCTGGCGCTCTGCTCCGCCGTCAAGCCGATGCCGGTGTCGGCGATCTCAAACCGCAACCGCGTGTGGTCAGCGGCGCTGGACAACGCCCGGACGCGCAGCGAAACGCCGCCAGTTTCGGTGAATTTGATCGCGTTGCTGACAAGGTTGACCAACACTTGCCGCAGCCGCGTCGGATCGCCCAGCAGTCGGTCGGGCGTCTGTTCCCCGATGTCGACGATCAGGTGAAGGGCCTTTTCCTCGGCCCGTCCGGCGACCAGTTCGGCGGCCTCCTCGACCAGATCGGTCAGCGACAGCGGGATCGCTTCGATCTCCAGCTTCCCGGCTTCGATTTTGGAGAAGTCGAGGATGTCGTTGATGATCGTCAGCAAGGATTGCGCGGACGCGTTGATGACCTCGATCATGCCGTGCTGGTCGTCGGTCAGATCGGTCTGGTCCAGCATCTCGGCCATTGCGGTGACGCCGTTCATCGGCGTGCGGATCTCGTGGCTCATCACGGCCAGGAAAGAGGATTTCGCTCGCGTCGCCTCTTCGGCTTGATCGCGGGCGACCCGCAGATCCTCGGCCTGGGCGTGCAACTGATGGGTTCGTTCCTCGACCCGTGTTTCCAGTGTGCGGTTGTGCGCGCGGATTTGCGCCATCAGCACGGAAAAACCCATGCCGAGGATGCCCGTGATTAGGATGTATTCCTGGGCATGAACCATCGTCAGCCCGGTGGGCAA
Source organism: Azospirillum cavernae (assembly GCF_003590795.1). Lineage (GTDB taxonomy): Bacteria > Pseudomonadota > Alphaproteobacteria > Azospirillales > Azospirillaceae > Azospirillum > Azospirillum cavernae. The sequence continues at coordinate 1,524,485 of NZ_QYUL01000001.1, read as the reverse complement.
ACCACCGAACGGCTCGCGGCCAAGACCAACGGCGGTGGCGACCGCCATCGACAGAAGGGCCACCGCCAAGGCGGTCCAACGCGGATGGCAGCGGGTGGCGATGTAAAGCAGCGACGGCAACAGCAGAGTCGGCGTGATGGTCGCGCCGAAGACGTCGCCTTGCCGGGCCGAAAAGACCAGAACAACCAGGGCCAGGGTGAGGATGGCCATGAGCCAGTCGCCACGCCGGAGCGCGCCAATTCTCCATCCGCGCGCCTGTCCCAACGCCAGAAACAGGGGGGTGAAAATCAGCAGGCCGAGAGCGTCGGCAAACCACCACAGGCGCGCGACCTCCAGGAAGTTTGCGCTTTCCCCGCTGTCCAGCATGATGACCACGGCCCCGAGCAACCCGGCGACCACGGCCCCTCCCAAAGGAGCCGACAGGATGAAGCGGACAATGTCACGGGTGGTGGAAAGCGTTTCCGAGACGCCAAGGCGACGGCACAGCCAATAGGCGATGATTGGCTCGGCGATGTTGACGAACCCGCCATAAACCGCGACGGAGAATGAGTTTTCCGGCAAAACGCCGATGGTTTCGGCGATCAACGCCAGCAGGGCGAACAGCCACCCGCGCTGTCCGCGATAGCGCAGAAGCGCGCTCAGCAGGACGGCGTTGGGCGCCCAGACGATGGCGGTTCCGTCGGGCATGGCGGTGGCTATAACGCAGAATTTTGTGAGAAGGCCAACAAGAGAAAACACAATAAAGAAAGAAAATAAGGTTGGGCGTTCCATTGTGGTCATTGGATGTCCTGTAAAATAAAAATTAACGTTAAATCAGCAGCAATTTCAACGGCTTTGTCTAAGGAACCATGGGGCGCCCCCGCCTCATAATTTGCACTGTTGTCCGTGAATCATTCGGGTTTCGCGCAATTTTAAGAATGGCGATAAAATTATACATTTTCAACCGCATTCATATCCTGTGAACCGGCATGGGTGGTTTGACCGAACCGAATGAGCGGCTCCACCGATCATAATTCTCCACTGGCGTCCTCCCCCCATCGCGGCCATATAATCAGTTCTTGTTCCGTACCCACCATCTTGGACCGATCCGCGCCATGGCCAGCCCCGTCCTGTCCGCCATCCCCGCCAAGTCCTTCGCCAAGCTGGAGGCCGGAAAACAGTTCGTCATTGTCTCGGATTACGTCCCAGCGGGCGACCAGCCGCGCGCCATCGGCGAATTGACCGAGGGGTTGGGCAACGGCGAGCGGGATCAGGTGCTGTTGGGCGTCACCGGGTCGGGCAAGACCTTCACCATCGCGCACGTCATCCAGACGGTGCAGCGGCCAACCCTGGTGCTGGCGCCCAACAAGACGTTGGCCGCCCAGCTTTACGGCGAGATGAAGAGCTTCTTCCCCGACAACGCGGTGGAGTATTTCGTCTCCTATTACGACTATTACCAGCCGGAAGCCTACGTCGCCCGCACCGACACCTACATCGAGAAGGAATCCTCGATCAACGAGCAGATCGACCGGATGCGCCACGCCGCCACCCGGTCGCTGTTGGAGCGCGACGACGTCATCATCGTCGCCTCGGTGTCCTGCATCTACGGCATCGGTTCGGTCGAAACCTATTCGGAAATGACCTTCGACCTGCGCAAGGGCGAGGTGATTCCCCAGCATGACCTGCTGCGCAAGCTGACCGAGCTTCAATACAAGCGCAACGACGCCTCCTTTGGCCGTGGCCTGTTCCGCGTGCGCGGCGACACGGTGGAGATCTTCCCGGCCCACATGGAGGATCGCGCCTGGCGTATCTCCCTGTTCGGCGAGGAGATCGAGTCGATCCATGAAATCGACCCGCTGACCGGCGAAAAGCTGGCGGCGCTGGAGGCCGTGCGCGTCTACCCCAACAGCCACCACGTCACGCCGAAACCGACGCTCAATCAGGCCATCGGCGAAATCAAGAAAGAGCTGAAATTCCGGCTGGAGGAGTTCAACGCCCAAGGCAAGCTGCTGGAGGCGCAGCGGCTGGAGCAGCGCACCATTTTCGACATCGAAATGATGGCGGCGACCGGGGCTTGCGCGGGCATCGAAAACTACTCGCGCTTTCTGACCGGCCGCGCGCCGGGCGAGCCGCCGCCGACCCTGTTCGAGTATCTGCCCGACAACGCCCTGCTGATCGTCGATGAAAGCCACGTCATGGTGCCGCAGATCGGCGGCATGTACCGGGGCGACCGCGTGCGCAAGGAAACGCTGGCCGAATACGGTTTTCGCCTACCCAGCGCCAAGGACAACCGCCCACTGAAGTTCGAGGAGTGGGAGGCGATGCGCCCGCAGACGGTCTTCGTCTCCGCCACCCCCGGCCCGTGGGAGTTGGAACGCACCGGCGGCGTGTTCAGCGAGCAGTTGGTCCGCCCGACCGGCCTGATCGACCCGCCGGTCATCATCCGCCCCACCGAAACCCAGGTCGATGATTTGATCGGCGAGTGCAAGGAGGTGGTGGCCAAGGGCTACCGCATCCTCGTCACCACGCTCACCAAGAAGATGGCGGAGGCGCTGACCGAATACATGCATGAATCCGGCTTGCGCGTCCGCTACATCCATTCCGACGTCGAAACGCTGGAGCGGATCGAGATCATCCGCGATCTGCGGTTGGGCGCGTATGACGTGCTGGTCGGCATCAACCTGTTGCGCGAGGGGCTGGACATCCCGGAATGCGCGCTGGTGGCGATCCTCGACGCCGACAAGGAAGGTTATCTGCGCTCAAAAACCTCGCTGATCCAGACCATCGGGCGGGCGGCGCGCAACATCGAAGGCCGGGCGATCCTCTACGCCGACAAGATCACCGACAGCATGAAATACGCCATCGACGAGACGGCGCGGCGGCGCGAGAAGCAGACCGCCTACAATCTCGAACATGGCATCACGCCGGAATCGGTGAAGAAGGCCATCGGCGACATCATGGAAAGCGTCTATGAGCGCGGCGACCATGTGACGGTGAAGACCGGGCTGAACGCGACCGAACTGGTTGGCCACAATCTGAAAAGCGTCATCGCCGATCTGGAAAAGCGCATGCGCGCCGCCGCCGCCGATCTGGAATTCGAGGAAGCGGCCCGCCTGCGCGACGAGCTGCGCCGGTTGGAAGCGATGGATCTCGGCCTGGAAGCCCCCGGCAGCATCGGCATCAGCAGCGCCCGCCAGGGCCGGGGCATTCCCGAAGGCGCGCCGAAAAAGCAGGGCCGTCGGCGCAAGGGGCCGTGAGATTGCAGGGGCGTGGCCCCCTCCCTCCCGCTTCGCGGGTCCCTCCCTCCCCCGCCTGCGGCGGTGGAGGGCAATCAGGCGCTGGCTCCCTCTCCCGCGCCCGCGCGGGGGAGGGTTGGGGAGGGGGCCGGTTTTAAGAGAGCCGCCGCTCACTCCTGCCCGGACATGTCCTCGATCAACGCCTTGGGCAGCTTGAAGACGACGTTTTCCGTCGCCGTGCGCAGCTCTTCCACCGTCACGTCGAACCGCGCGCGGGCGGCGTCGATGACCTCCTCGACCAGGATTTCCGGGGCTGAGGCGCCCGCCGTGATGCCCAGGCGGCGGATGCCGTCCAACGCCGCCCAATCAATGTCGCTGGCCCGCTGCACCAGTTGCGCCGCCGGGCAGCCGTGGGTCTTCGCCACCTCGACCAGCCGTTTGGAGTTGGACGAGTTCGGCGCGCCCAGCACCAGCAGCGCGTCCACCTTGGGCGCGATGGCCTTCACCGCCGCTTGGCGGTTGGTGGTGGCGTAACAGATGTCTTCCTTCTTCGGCCCGGCGATGGCCGGAAAGCGGGCCTGGAGCGCGGCCAGAATGTCCGCTGTTTCGTCCACCGACAGGGTGGTTTGCGTGGCGAAGGCCAGATTGTCCGGGTCGGCCACCGTCAGCGTCGCCACGTCGGCGACGGTTTCCACCAGGACCACCGCGCCGTCGGGCAATTGCCCCATGGTGCCGATCACCTCCGGGTGTCCGGCGTGGCCGATCAGCACGATCTGGCGGCCGTCGTTGAAATGGCGTTCGGCCTCGCGGTGGACCTTGCTGACCAGCGGACAGGTGGCGTCGAGATAGAACAGGCCGCGCGCCTCCGCCGCCTGCGGCACCGATTTCGGCACGCCATGGGCGGAAAACACCACCGGCACGCCGTCCGGCACCTCCGACAATTCATCGACGAACACGGCGCCCTTGGCTTCCAGGCTTTCGACGACGAAGCGGTTGTGCACGATCTCGTGCCGCACATAGACGGGCGGGCCGTAACGGTCCAGCGCCGTTTCGACGATCTGGATCGCCCGGTCCACGCCGGCGCAGAAGCCGCGCGGGGCGGCGAGAAGGATCGTCAGGGATGCTGGGTTGGTCATGTCGCTCTCGGGGCCGCCGTTGCAAAAACTGTCACAAGAAACAAAGCCGTCGCATGGCCTTGTGCCGGTTGCGCGGGATCTCTAAAGTCAAAACCACACTCTTTCGATCCAACCGATCAGGCCGAACCGATGGACCGCCGCCGCGACCCTAATACAGCGACCCCCTCCCTGAAAAGCCTGGCCCTGAAAAGCCCGGCCCGGAAAAGCCTGCGCGCGTTGGTCGTTTTGGCGACCGCCGCCGTTGGCCTGTCCGCCTGCTCCGGCATGGGGTTGGGGCCGAAAGACCCGGCGGAGGCGCTGCTCGCCTGCCCGAAGGTCTCCATCATCCGCGATTTGTCGGAGGTGACGGTGCTGCGCCCCGGCGGGCGCGACCTGACCGATCTGGAATCGCGCGCGGCGCTGGCCGATTTTTCGGGCAACTGCGAATACACCAGCACCGGCGTGACGGTGAACGTCAACGTCTTCCTGATCGCCGAGCGCGGCCCGGCGATGAAGAGCGACATCGCCAAGTACCAGTATTTCGTCGCCCTGGCCAAGCCGGACGACAGCATCGTCTCCAAGGTGTATTTCGACACCGACGTGACCTTCCCCGCCGGTCAGCCGCGCGCGGGCAGCAAGGAAGAGCTGGCGCCGAAGATTCCTCTGCCCAAGGACGCCAACGCCAAGGATTGGAAGGTCTATCTGGGTTTCCAGTTGACGCCCGAACAATTGGCCTTCAACCGCGCCCAGTTGAAACGCTGACCGCCGTTTTTCGCTTTTCGCCAACCACCCGTAGCCAACCGCCAAGGGAGTGTTGAATGGTCCAGCCCGTCGTCGCCGCCAAGGAACCCTTCACCGTCGAGATGGAGGCTGGCAAAACCTATTACTGGTGCCGCTGCGGCAAGAGCGCCAAGCAGCCCTTTTGCGACGGCAGCCACGCCGGAACCGGCTTCGAACCGATGAAGTTCGCCCCGGCCACGACGATGAAGGCGCGCTTCTGCGGCTGCAAGGCGACCAAGAAGCCGCCCTTTTGCGACGGCAGCCATTTGGATTTGAAGTGATGTGAAGGGGGGCGTCCGGGTCGGGACGCCCCTTTCTTAGCCAGCCCGTGCGCTGGCCTGCGACTAAATCACTCTTAAAATTTAAGGTTATCCATATTCTGGGTGCTTCACATCCTGTTATGCTGGGTTGTGTTGAGCGTATTAGGCCGTCGCCTTTTCGTGCAATTCAATCTTTTTCATTGACGGGAGTGGGATTCATGAAGGGAATTTTCGCAGCTTTGGTTGTGTCTGGGCTGTCGTTGGGCGGATGCGCGTCGATAACCGCTGGCACAACACAGGCCGTGGCTGTGAACACTCCGCCAAAGGACGGCGCCGAGTGCAAGCTCATCAATGAGAAAGGGAGTTGGTCCATTCCAAAAACTCCCGGTTCAACCACTGTCACCAAGGCCTATGGCGATTTGGCCGTGTCTTGTGAGCATGCGGATGGATCAAAGGGCGCGGCATCCGTTCAATCGGCCACGGCGGGCGCGGCGTTCGGCAATATTATTGCTGGCGGCATTATTGGGGCGGCGGTCGATATGGGGTCAGGGGCGGCCTACACCTATCCGTCAACGGTCGTGGTTTCTTTGTCGCCACCGTCTCAACCGGGACCAATCGTTGCGGTTCCGCCACAGGCGAATCGTCTTGGTCGCGATGAGGCAGAAGCCCGCTTGAAGGATTTGGCGTCATTGAAGGCAAAAAAGCTTATCACGGAGGCGGATTATCGGACGAAGTCACAAGAGATCTTAGGGCAGATGTGATCTTGACGGGCTTTTATGGCTGCAAGGCGACCAAGAAGCCGCCCTTTTGCGACGGCAGCCATTTGGATTTGTGATGTGAAAAGGGGCGTCCGGGTCGGGACGCCCCTTTTCGATTGTCAGCCGACCTTGCTCGCCGAGAACCAGGAAGCGAGGCTTTGGCCGAAAAGCGTTAGGGCTTGGTTCGTGGTTTGAAGCGTGCGGACATCGACGTAGTCGCTAGTGCCATTGAGATAGACAATGTCGGACAGACCCGAGGCGAGAGTTCCGGTGGTTGCGGCTTGCGAAACCGCTGCCGAGTTCCGGTTGCCGTTTTTGAAGATTTCGGTCTGGATGATGCCCCCGGCGGGGACCGACGCATAGGCCAAGCTGGCGTTGATTTGGTAGTAGCCCGCAAGGTTGGGCAAAAACCATTTGTTGACCGTGTCGTAGCCATTGCCGATGTTGAAGTCGATGTTGGCGATGTTGATCTTGGTCCAGCCCGAGGACACGGGTATCGTCTGATTGGCTCCCAAATAGGCTCGGCAGATCACAGGGTTGGTGAGTGGTGGCGTCAGATCGCTCAACGCCCGCTCATCCACGATCACCGCGTTGGTGATCGCGTCGGTCGTTGCCTGAAGCAGGACGCGGGCGACCGGCAGTTTGCCCGAGGGAATGGCGGGCGGCGTCAGGCTGTTGGCGGCGCCGGTGACGATGGACGCGGCGCCGGTCGAACGGTCGATCACCACACGGTCGATGCGGAAGCCCGACGAGGGCGGGGCGAAGGGGCCGACATTCTGCGCGTTGACTTCGGTCAGGGTCGTGCCGCTCAGCAGAAAGCCGGGATCGAGCGCCAGCGTCAGATTCGGCGTGACCTGGGCGTGCGGGGCGAAGGGGCCGACGATGCGCTGGGCCACGGCCCAATTCGTGGCGGATTGCGACAGGTCGGTCGGGTTGAAAGTCTGGACAGCCATGGAGACGCTCCGTTCAAAAAATTGGTCGATGCGCGTGGAGGAGGTGGCTGGCCAGCCGTTTGAAGCGCGCGGTCGAAGGATTAGCCCTCCTGGTCCCATTGTAAAGATAAAATTCCTAAAAATAGGAATGTGAAGGCCTGTGCGTTTTCTACGCGCCTCTGATCCCCCGATTGACAAACATGCCTGTCCGCGACAGTGTGCGGGCGACACGCTGATGATCCCTCGCGGGAGAGATCGCCGTTGATGCCGCTTTCACCAAGGCGGGCCGACGGTGGCGCCGAAGGAGCAACCGCCCCCGGAAACTCTCAGGCAGCAAGGACCGCAAGGGGATAAGGCAACTCTGGAAAGCAGACGCGGCGCGCAGGCGCGGCGGCTCACCGAAGGAGTAAACCAGTCCGACAGGCTCCGCCGTCGGCTGGTGAATCTCTCAGGTCCAAGACAGAGGGGGCAAACTCTCGCGCCGAACTCTCGGCGCGGGCGCGTTCCCTATGCCGGAGAGCCAGCGTGAGCCAAGACAGCGTGACCGAAGCCGCCGAGACCGTCAAAACCACCCCGTTGCACGCGCTGCACGTCGAACTGGGCGCCCGCATGGTGCCGTTCGCCGGGTATGACATGCCGGTGCAATACCCGCTGGGCATCCTGAAGGAGCACCAGCACACCCGCGAAAAGGCCGGTCTGTTCGACGTCTCCCACATGGGGCAGGTGCGCTTGAAGCCGATGGGTTCGACTGGGACCGATCCGGCGGCGGCGCTGGAGACTCTGGTTCCCGGCGACATCACGGGGTTGGCGCTGGGCCGCACCCGCTACACGCTGTTCCTGAACGAGCAGGGCGGCATCCTCGACGATCTGATGGTGACAAACGCGGGCGATCACCTGTTCCTGGTGGTCAACGCCGCCTGCAAGGAGCAGGACATCGCCCACATGCGCGCCAAGCTGGCCGGTTTGGTCGAGGTCGAACATCTCGATGATCTGGCCCTGCTCGCCCTGCAAGGGCCGCTGGCCGCCGAGGTGATGGCCCGTTTCGTGCCTGAGGCCGCGACCATGAAGTTCATGAGCTGCCTGACCGGCGTCTTCAACGGCCTGCCGGTGACGCTGACCCGTTCGGGCTACACCGGCGAGGACGGCTACGAGATCTCTTGCGCCAACGCCGACGCCGAGGCCATCGCCCGCGCCCTGCTGGCGGAATCGGAGGTCGAGGCGATTGGCCTTGGCGCCCGCGACTCGCTGCGGCTGGAGGCGGGCCTCTGCCTCTACGGCCACGACATCGACACCACCACGACGCCGGTCGATGGCGCGCTGGAATGGACCTTGCCGAAGCGCCGCCGCGCCGAGGGTGGTTTCCCCGGTCACGCCGTCATCGTCCAGCAATTGGCCGACGGCGCGTCGCGCCGCCGCGTCGGCATTCAGCCGGACGGTCGTCAACCGGCCCGCGAGCACACCGACATTCTCGACGCCAACGGCGCCAAGATCGGCGAGATCACCAGCGGCGGATTCGGCCCGACCGCCGGGACGCCGGTCGCCATGGGCTATGTCGACCGCGCGCATTCGGCCATCGGCACGCCCGTCACCCTGATGGTGCGCGGCAAGCCGCTGCCCGCCCGCGTCGCCGCGCTGCCCTTCGTGGCCCAGCGCTATTACCGGGGCTGACCGCTTCCGGTTTCCGTCCAAGTTTCGCCATTCAAAAATTCCGCTTTGAACAGGGGATCAGCATGACCGTGAAATACACCAAGGATCATGAATGGGTGCGCGTCGAGGGTGACGTCGGCACCATCGGCATCAGCAACTTCGCCCAGAGCCAGTTGGGCGACGTCGTGTTCGTCGAACTGCCCGAGGCGGGCCGCGTTCTGGAGCAGGGCAAGGAAGCCGCCGTCGTCGAGTCGGTCAAGGCCGCCAGCGACGTCTATTGCCCGGTCTCCGGCACGGTGATCGAGGCCAACCAGGCGCTGGTCGATGACCCGTCGCTCGCCAACAACGCGCCGGAAAGTGACGGCTGGTTTTTCAAGGTCACGCTCAGCGATCCGTCGCAGCTTGACGCGCTGATGGACGAAGCCGCCTACGCGGCCTTCGTGGAGGAATCCCACTAACATGCGGTACTTGCCCCTGACCGAGGCCGACCGGCAGTCCATGCTGGCGGCCACCCGCGCGGCGTCGGTGAACGATCTGTTCCGCGATGTTCCCGAAGCGGCCCGCCTGTCCGGCCCGATCGGGGGCCTGTCCAACCATATGGGCGAGCTTGAGGTCGAGCGTCATTTGGGCGCGATGGCGGCGAAGAATCTCGCCGCAGGATCGGTCCCCAGCTTTCTGGGCGCCGGCGCCTACCGCCACCATGTCCCGGCGACGGTGGACCACATGGTCCAGCGCGGCGAGTTCCTGACCGCCTACACCCCCTATCAGCCGGAGGTGAGCCAGGGCACCTTGCAGGTTCTTTTCGAGTTCCAGACGCAAGTCTCCCTGCTGACCGGCATGGATGTCGCCAACGCCTCGATGTATGACGGCGCGACCGCCTGCGCCGAGGCCGTCATCATGGCCAACCGGGTGACGCGGCGGAAAAAGGCCGTTCTGTCGGGTGGCCTGCACCCGCATTACCGCGACACCACGACGACCGACGCCCGTTTCATCGGCTTCGACGCCGTGGCGCTGCCCGCCGATCCGACCGGAGTCGAGGATCTGGCCGCGCAGGTCGATGACAAGACCTCTTGCGTCGTGGTGCAGAATCCCAGCGTCTTCGGTCAAATCCGCGATTATTCCGATCTGGCCAAGGTCTGCCAGGCCAAGGGCGCGCTGCTGATCGTCGTGGTGACGGAGGCGCTTTCGCTCGGCCTGCTCACCCCGCCGGGCGAGATGGGGGCCGACATCGTCGCGGCGGAAGGCCAGTCCTTCGGCAACGCGCTGAATTTCGGCGGCCCCTATGTCGGGCTGTTCGCGGTGAAGGACAAATATGTCCGCCAGATGCCGGGCCGCTTGTGCGGCGAGACATTGGACGCCGATGGTCGTCGCGGCTTCGTGCTGACCCTCTCGACCCGCGAGCAGCACATCCGCCGCGAAAAGGCGACCTCGAACATCTGCACCAACGCCGGTCTGTGCGCGCTGGCCTTCTCGATCCATGTCAGCCTGTTGGGCGAGGCCGGGATCACCCAGTTGGCGCAACTGAACCACGCCAAGGCGGTGCAACTGGCCGACAAGCTGGCGGCGGTGCCCGGCGTCGAAATCGTCAACGACGGCTTTTTCAACGAATTCACCGTCAAGCTGCCGAAATCCGCCACGGCGGTGGTGGAAGCGCTGGCCGAACGCCGCATTCTGGGCGGCGTGCCGGTGTCGCGCCTGTATCCGGGCGCGATGGATGATTTGCTGCTGGTCGCCGTCACCGAGACCAACACCGAGTCCGACATGGACGCCTTCGCCACGGCGCTTGCTGAGGTTCTGTCATGAGCATGAATTCCCAGGGCCGCCCCTCGGCCATTCCGGCGGCGGGCGTCGCCGACGCCGTGACCGGCACTTTCACCGGCAACCGTGGCCTTCAGATCGAAGAGCCGCTGATTTTTGAACAGGACGCCGCCGGACGCTGCGGCGTCGATCTGCCGGACGTTCCCAAGGTGGCCGCGCGCCTGGGCGGGGTGAAGCCGCGCGCCAAGGTTGGTCTGCCCGGTCTGGCCGAGCCGCAGGTGGTCCGCCACTACACCCGCCTGTCGCAAAAGAACTACGCCATCGACAGCGGCCTGTACCCGCTCGGCTCTTGCACGATGAAGCACAACCCGCGCCTGAACGAGAAGATGGCGCGGCTGCCCGGCTTCGCCGACGTTCACCCGCTCCAGCCGCTCAGCACCGTGCAGGGCGCGCTGGAGCTGATGGATTCGCTGGCCCATTGGCTGAAGACCCTGACCGGCATGGCGGCGGTGACGCTGGCCCCGGCGGCGGGCGCCCATGGCGAGATGTGCGGCATCATGGCGATCCGCTCCGCGCATGAGGCCAAGGGCGACACGGCCCGCACCAAGATCCTGGTGCCGGAAAGCGCCCATGGCACCAACCCGGCGACCGCCGCCGCCTGCGGCTACGCGGTGGAATCGATCCCGGCGACCGCCGATGGCCGCGTCGATCTCGACGCCTTGAAGGCGAAGCTGGGGCCGGACGTCGCCGGTCTGATGCTGACCAACCCGAACACCTGCGGCCTGTTCGAGCGCGACATCATCGCGATTGGCGAGGCGGTGCACGCGGCGGGCGCCTATTTCTACTGCGACGGCGCCAACTTCAACGCCATCGTCGGGCGGGTTCGCCCGGCCGATCTTGGCGTCGACGCCATGCACATCAACCTGCACAAGACCTTCTCCACCCCGCATGGCGGCGGTGGTCCGGGGTCGGGTCCGGTGGTGTTTTCCGAGGCGCTGGCCCCCTATGTGCCGGTTCCCTACGTCACCCATGGGGTTGACGGTTTCGATCTGGTTGAAAACGCCGAGGACGGCCCGGCCTTTGGCCGGATGAAGGCGTTCCATGGCCAGATGGGCATGTTCACCCGCGCCCTGTCCTACATGCTCAGCCACGGCGCCGATGGGCTGTGGCAGGCGTCGGGCGACGCGGTGCTGAACGCCAACTATGTGATGGCCCGCCTGGAAGACGTGATGACCGCGTCGTTCGAGGGGCCGTGCATGCACGAATGCCTGTTCGACGACCGTTTCCTGAAGGGCACCGGCGTCACCACGCTCGACATCGCCAAGGCGTTGATCGACGAGGGCTTCCACCCGATGACCATGTATTTCCCGCTGGTCGTCCATGGCGCTCTGTTGATCGAGCCGACGGAAACCGAAAGCAAGGCCAGCCTGGACCAGTTCATCGACGCGCTGCGCGCGTTGGCGGAACGGGCCAAGGGCGGCGACGTCGCCTATTTCCAGGGCGCGCCGCGTCTGACGCCGCGCCGCCGCCTGGACGAAACGGCGGCGGCCCGCAAACCGATCCTGCGCTGGACTCCGCCGGTTGGGGCTGAGGCGCTGGCCGCCGAGTAACGGACGGCGGTTGAAACGAGGCCCGCTCCTCCCACACGGAGGGCGGGCCTTTTTTGTGCCTGCGGCAATTTCGCAATTAAGAATGACTCGCAATAATGGAGGTGGTGTTGTAGAATGCGCTTCGCAACCAAGCGAAGGAGCGTGGACGATGTGCGAAACGGTTGGGGAAGGGCGTCCGTCGCCCTGGACGGTGATGGACCTGACGGCGGCGGAACGCGCCCTGCTGACCGGCGTCCGCCAATGGTTCCGCGCCGGGACGGCGGGGGCGATGGCGTCGATGCGCATCGGCCTGAACATCGCCGGGGTGCCGAACACGGCGTTGCTGCCATTGTTCGCGCTGCTGGGAACCTTCGCCGTCGCCAACGCCGCCAAGCCTGAGGTGCGCTGCCCCGCCTGCGCGCGGGTCAGCGCGGATGAGGCGGCTATGCTCGACGCGCTGGCGGCGATTCAGGGGGGGGATTCGGAAACGGCGGCGCAACTGTTCGACCGCTGGCTGCCGGTGGTCGCCCTGTGCATGGCCACCGACGCGCTGCGGGAGTTGGCGGGAATCCTCGACGCCGCCCGCATCTATCTGCCGCGTCGCCGCCCGGCCCGTCTGGTCGCCATGGCGCTGGCGGCGGAGTGATCCTGGAGCCGGTCGTGAACGGGGTGCTCTGAAGTGCCGGAAGGTTGAAACACAGTCTCTGAGAATGTGAATAAAATACAACATTCCGGCATTTTAGCGTCTTGCTATGAATATTGAGACGAAACGATTTTGAGTTGATCGGAATAATCCAGCACACCTATAACGAAAGCGGCATTGACGCCTATTTTGCTCCTTGATAATTTCTTCTCGTCAAAGACGATCAACATCGGTGATTTGATTGACAAGAGAATTTACTTAAAATGTTTATCATTCAGGGGTGAAGCATGCTGAGAATCGTCAATCTGGGTCGCACGGGTCTGTATGTCGTGATGCGTGGTGGCGCGCTGACCAACATTGGCGAGCGCAGCCATTGGGCCAGCGCGGACGAGGCTCGCCGTTGCGCGCAGGCGGAAAGCACCCTGGTCAGCGATTTCATCACGCGGACCACCCCGTGACGTCCTGTTGAGCGACAGCGAACCGGAATGGAAAAGGGGCGCGTCCGGCTGGGCGCGCCCCTTTTTTTGGCAAGTCAAAAACGGCCAAGTCAGAAACGGCGTTGTGAGTGGTTTATCCGGCGCGCACGCGGACCAGGAAGCGATCAACCTCGGCGCCCAACGTCTGGGCTTGACGTGACAAATCCTTGGTGGCGTCCAGAACATTGCGGGCTTCGACCCCGGCGTTGCTGGCCGAACTGTTGACGCGCAGGATGGTCTCGCTGACCTCGCGGGTGCCGATGGACGCTTGCTGAACGTTGCGGGCGATTTCCGTGGTGGCGGCGCCCTGTTCTTCCATGGCGGTGGCGATGGAGGTCGAGATCTCGTTGATGCGGGAAATCGTGCCGGAGATGGAGCGGATGGCTCCAACGGCCTCCTGCGTGGCCCCTTGCACGGCGCCGATCTGGGTGTTGATTTCCTCGGTCGCCTTGGCGGTCTGGTTGGCCAGAGACTTGACCTCGCTGGCGACGACGGCGAAACCCTTGCCCGCTTCACCGGCGCGGGCGGCCTCGATGGTGGCGTTCAGCGCCAACAGATTGGTTTGGCTGGCGATGTCGTGGATGAGCTTGACCACCTGACCGATCTTGCTGGCGGCGTCGGCCAACCCCTGCACGGTGGCGTTGGTTCGTTCCGCTTCCGTCATCGCCGCCCCGGCGATGGCGGCGGATTGCGTCACCTGATGGCTGATCTCGCTGATCGACGCCGTCAACTCCTCCGCCGCCGCCGCGACGGTCTGGATGTTGACGGAAGCCTCCTCGGCGGCGGCGGCGACCTGGGTCGATTGCTCGCTCGTCGTTTCAGCGGTGCGGCTCATGCTCTGCGCCGTGCCTTGCAACTGGCTGGCGGCGGCGGCCACGGCCTGAACCACGCCCTTGACCTCGCGCTCGAAGCTGTCGGCGGTCGAGCCAAGCTCGCGGGTGATGATCGCGGCGGTGTTGAGGTCGATGTAGACCGACGTCGCCAGATCCATGTCGAGGAACACGGCCTTGTTGATCGACTGGAGCAGCAGGGCGAGCTTCTCCGGCTTCTTGCGGTACACTTGCGCCGCCAGATCAATCAGCTTGTTCAGCGTGAAGCAATAAGCCCCGGTGTACCAACGCGGCTCAAGACCGATTCGTTGATGGGTTTGACCGATCTTCAACACCTGATTGACATAGGCGTCGTCAAAGGTGCCGGTGAACACGTTGCGCAGCCAATGTTGCTTCTGAAGGTCGCGCGCCCGGCTGACAGTCGTCGGGCTGGACAACAAAACAGCAACCTGCGGAACGTTGCGCAGGTACGAGTAAAACTCATCAAGAATTTGGTCGATCCGTTGCGCCAGATAAGGCTGAAATTCGCGAAGAACCGCTTTTGTCGGTTCATCAATGCGCAAAAAGGCAATGCGTTCAGCGACGGTTTGAGTCTGGGCGGCGTTCGACATGGACGCATTCTCCAAAGGGCGATATCGGCAGCGTACAAAGAATTTGTCAAAAATTCTACAGGTTCCACCGGGGCGGCCATGATGCGATTCTTAACGCAATTTTAAATACGTCACTTTGTCGCAGACTGCTTTTTGCTCGAACGGGTCGAGGTGGATGTCCACATGATCCGATCATTGCTGAAAAATGCAGCTTATTGGCGCAAAAAAACCCGGCGCTGGCCGGGCTTTTTTTGGTGGGGTGACGTTGGAACGCTGAATGGGGCGCGGCGATCAGGCGGGGATCGCACCCCGTGTCGATCGGCGCAACGCCTGGGCGGCGACCAGAACCGCTCGTTGCAGCTTCTCGAACGCGCGCACCTCAATCTGCCGCACACGCTCGCGCGAGACGGAAAATTGCTGGCTGAGCGCCTCCAACGTCGAAGGGTCTTCCTTCAGGCGGCGTTCAAACAGGATGCGGCGTTCGCGGGGATCCAGCCGATCCAACGCCTGGGCGACGAGACGGCGGCGCACCGTCAACTCGTTCGCGTCGGCCAGGACGGCGTCCTGCGTCGGTCGGACGTCGGCCAACATCTCCAGCCAGTTGGAATCGCCATCGCCGGGGAGAGCGGCGTCGAGCGAACTGTCGCTGGCGGACAGGCGGCGGTTCATCTCCACCACCTCGTTTTCCGACACAGAGAGTTCGGTGGCGATGGCGGTCACGGTGTGGGCGGACAAATCACCCTGTTCCAGTTCGGCCATCTGACTTTTCAGACGACGCAGATTGAAGAACAGCTTCTTCTGCGCGGCGGTCGTTCCCATTTTCACCAACGACCATGTGTGCAGGATGTATTCCTGAATGGCGGCGCGAATCCACCAGGTGGCGTAGGTGGCAAAGCGGAAGCCGCGCTGGGGATCGAATTTCTGAGCGGCCTGCATCAGCCCGACATTGCCCTCGGCCACCAGATCGACCATGGACAGGCCATAGCCGCCAAAGCCACGGGCGATCTTGATGACAAGGCGCAGGTGGCTGCCGACCAGCCGATCAAGCGCCTGGGGGCTGCCCCGTTCGCGCCAGTTGACGGCCAACTCACGCTCTTCATCGGGGGCCAGGATCGGATAACGCCTGGACTCCTCAATATAGCGGGTGAAGCTGGAGCTTTCGCTGTTCAGAAATTTTTTCAGCACCCGATTGCCTCCTCTTTGAAAGCTCCACGGTTTGTGGGGACCTATCCTTTGAACAGTGGCCGGAGGGGAATCGACCAGTCTCTAAAATTTATTCTGTATTTTTATTGTGAACAGGGGGAGATCTGGTCAAAACCCGACGTGCAGGACCAATGATGGCGGGGCCATTGAGCGCGATCAAGTGTTTGATCGGTAAAGGCGGTGAGGATTTTCGGCGTATGTCTGGGCGTTTTCCTTGCGCCGGTGATGAGGATTACTTTGGCGCGGCGCTATGACCTTAGGCTTTTTGGCCATCGGCCATTCGTCGGGATGTTTTTGAAGCCTTGGCGGCGACGAGACGCGTCAAGAGCGCAGCTCGCGGGCCGTTTTCGGGCCTCAATCTCCTCCCACGGGGTGTGGTGGGAACGGACAAAGGATTAAAAATAGGGCGGCGTTGTGACGTTTGTGACCGGATTTTCGATCTATGACGATGGGGCGGGCGAGGGTGGCGCGAAAAAGGCGCGTTTCCGGTTGGAACGCGCCCTTTTCAAGACCAACGATGCGACGCCGTCTTCAGTCGATGACGGTGCGCTTGCGCCCCAGACCGAGCTTGGTCGCCATTTCCGAACGGGCCTTGGCGTAGTTCGGGGCCACCATCGGGTATTCCGGCGGCAGCGACCATTTGGCGCGATATTCGTCCGGCGACAGGTCGTAGACGGTCTTCAGATGCCGCTTGAGCATCTTCAGCTTCTTCCCGTCTTCCAGGCAGACGATGTATTCCGGCGTCACCGACTTCTTGATCGAGACGGCGGGAACCAGCTCCTGCTTGGCGGCGGCGGGCTTGTCGTCGCCCAGGTTGCGGAACGCCGCCTGAACGTTGTGGATCAGCGACGGCAAATCATGGACCGACACCGTGTTGTTGCCGACATAGGCGGCGACAACCTTGGCGGTCAGCGATTGCAGATCGGCGAATTCGATGGTCATGGCGTCACCCCGTGTGCGGTGTGTGGAGCGGATCAGCCGTTGACCGAATCGCGCAGCTGCTTGGCGGGCTTGAACTTCGGCGCCTTGGAGGCGGCGATGGCGACCACTTCGCCGGTGCGGGGGTTGCGGCCTTCACGGGCGGCGCGCTCGGCCACCTCGAAGATGCCGAAGCCGGCCAGACGCACGTCCTCGCCACGGCCCAGCGCGGAGCTGATGCCCTCGAACACCGCCTGAACGACCTTGGCCGCGTCGGCCTTCTTAATGCCGGCGTTGGTGGCGACGGTTTCGATCAGTTCGGCCTGGTTCATGCAAAACTCCATTGGGTCGGTTTGGTTTCGGTTTTTCGGAGTTATTGGCAGAACGGCCGCATTCGCACAAGGGCGAACACCACAAAGGCAACCCATGGCGCCCATTCCCGGCCTTTCTTCGCTTCGGATGGGCCAGCGGAGCGGCGACGGAACGTGCCGAGGCGCGGGTCGCGGATTCAAAGTTGCGTGTTACCAGCGTGAAACAAGACGACTCGCGCTTGAGGTTGGGGAGGCTTGACGTGAGGACAAACCTCCCCATCTGCCAGGGGTTCGGGTCCGGGCCCCTCTGGCGACCGAGGCGTCGGTCGTGATGTCGGAACCTCTTGATTTCACCGCTCACGCAGCGCCATCAAGCGGGTTGTCTCTATGGACACTCTCTACGCATCCTTTCTCGTGGATTTTCTCGGAAAACCCCTGTGGGTCTGGTTTGCCTTCATCGGCGTCGTTGTTGGGCTGCTGGCCCTTGACCTGGGGGTTCTCAACCGCCGCGACCATGACATCGGCGTGGTGGAAAGCCTGAAGTTGTCGGCCTTTTACATCGCCATCGCCCTGCTGTTCGGCGGCTGGATCTGGTGGTCGTTGGGCGACGAGGCGGCTTTGCTGTATTACACCGGCTATTTCGTTGAAAAGAGCCTGTCGCTCGACAATGTGTTCGTCATTTCCCTCATCTTCACCTATTTCGCCGTGCCACGCGCCGTGCAGCACCGGGTGTTGTTCTGGGGCATTCTGGGGGTGGTCGTCCTGCGCGGTCTGATGATCGGCGCCGGCGCCGCCCTGATCGCGGAATTCCACTGGATCCTCTATCTCTTCGGCGCGTTCCTGTTGCTGTCCGGGGTCAAGATGCTGGTGTCGGCGGACAGCGAGCCGGACATCGCCCACAACCCGGTTCTGACCTTTCTCAAGCGGCGTTTGCCGGTGACGGACGGCTTCCACGGGCATCACTTCTTCGTCAAGCAGCCCGACGCGAGGGGCCGAGGCGGCGCGCGCTGGATGGCGACGCCGCTGCTTCTGGCGCTGGTGATGGTCGAACTGGCCGATCTGGTCTTTGCCGTGGACAGCGTTCCGGCGGTCTTCGCCATCACCACGGATCCCTATCTGGTCTACACCAGCAATATTTTTGCGGTTCTGGGGCTGCGGGCGCTCTATTTCGCGCTGGCGGCGATGGTCCACCGCTTCCGCTATCTGAAGGTCGCGCTGGCCCTGGTCCTGGTTTTCATCGGGGCCAAAATTTTCTACACGGAGTTTTTTGGCAAACTTGATCCGCTGCTGTCGCTGGGCGTCACGCTGGGGTTGATCGGCGGCGGCGTGGTGGTGTCGCTGTTGAAGACCCGCCATGAGGAACGGCAAGCGCAGCCGGGCTGAGGTCGGGGAACCGGGAAGGGCGGCGCGTTGGGGCCGATCAGAACCCCAACGCCCGCAACTCCGCGACGCTGTCCGCCGCGTTCCGGTGCAGGATGAAACGCCCGCCCGCCGCTTCCCACGGCGCGCGGGCTTTTTCGCGGTCATCGACCAGCAGGGCGCCGGGGCCGCCATGCAGCGGCTTGTCGCGGGCCATGCAGGTGATGACCGGAACCTCCGGCCCCAGCCGCTCGGCCACCCAGCGGGTCTTTTGCGGGGCGGCCCAGCCGCCTTGCGGCAGGCCGGTCAGGATGGTGGGGCGGTGTGGCGCGCAGAAGGCCCACAGCGCCCGGCCATCCGGGGTGAAATCCAGCGAGCCGAAAAAGTCTGGGTGGCGGGCCAGCGCCCGCCACATCGCCGCCAAGGGCAACTCGTCCGGGCGTTTGCCCGTCACCGCGACGACGCCCCGGTCGAAATCGGCCAGAACGCCGTCGAGATCCAGAAACAGAACCGGACGAGTCATGGGCGGCCTCGCCTCAGCCCAATTCCGCCCGCTCGCGGAACTCGTCGAGCGCCATCGGGTTCGCCAGCGCCTCCGTGTTCTTGATCGGGCGGCCATGCACGGCGTCGCGCACCGCCAGTTCGGTGATCTTGCCGGAGCGGGTGCGCGGGATGTCCTTCACCTGGATGATCTTCGCCGGGACGTGGCGGGGCGAGCAATTGTCCTTGATCCGCTTGCGGATGGCCTTTTCCAACGCCTCGTCCAACGCCATGCCCTCGCGCAGCACGACGAACAGCACGACGCGGACGTCGCCGTCCCACTCCTGGCCGATGCAGACGGCCTCCATGATCTCTGGCAATTGTTCGACCTGCCGGTAAATCTCCGCCGTGCCGATGCGCACGCCGCCGGGATTCAGCACCGCGTCGGAGCGGCCATAGATGACCCAGCCGCCATGTTCGGTCTGGCCGATGAAATCGCCATGCACCCAGATGTTGGGGAAACGGTCGAAATAGGCGGCGCGGTATTTCGCCCCGTCGGGGTCGGCCCAAAAACCGATGGGCATGCTGGGGAAGGGGCGGGTGCAGACCAACTCGCCCTTGTCGCCGCGCACGGCGTGGCCGTTGTCGTCGAACGCCTCCACCGCCATGCCCAGGCCGCGCGTCTGGATCTCGCCGACCCACACCGGGGCGACCGGGTTGCCCAGCACGAAGCAGGACATGATGTCGGTGCCGCCGCTGATCGAGGCGAGATGGACGTCCGCCTTGATCGAGCGATAGACGAACTCGAAATTCTCCGGCATCAGCGGCGAGCCGGTCGAGGTCAGCGTCCGCACGCTGGCCAGCGAATGGGTCTTGATCGGCTCCAGCCCGGATTTTTCCAACGACTGGATGAATTTCGCCGAGGTGCCGAACAGCGTGACCCGCTCCGCGTCGGCGTAATCGAACAGGATCTCGCCGGTCGGGGCGAAGGGCGAGCCGTCATACAGGATCAGCGTCGTGCCGCTGGCCAGCCCCGTGACCAGCCAGTTCCACATCATCCAGCCGCAGGTGGTGAAGTAAAACAGCCGATCGCCCGGCTTCAGATCGCAATGGAGCCGGTGCTCCTTGACGTGCTGAAGCAGGGTGCCGCCGGTTCCATGCACGATGCATTTCGGCTTTCCGGTGGTGCCGGACGAATAGAGGATGAACAGCGGGTGGTCGAAAGCGACCCGCTCAAAGGTCGGTTCGCCCGCCGGGTGCGGAGCCATGAACGCGTGAAAGCCGACGGCGTTGGGCACGCTGGACAAATCCGGGGCGGCGTCCACATAGGGAACGACCACGGTGGCGCGGACGCTGGGCAGATCGGCCAGAACCTCGGCCAGCTTGGCGCGGATGTCGTGGCTTTTGCCGTTGTACCAATAGGCGTCGGGGGCGAAGACCACCTTCGGCTCGATCTGGCCGAAGCGGTCGACGATGCCCTGCACGCCGAAATCGGGCGAGCAGGAGGACCAGACCGCGCCCAGGCTGGCGGCGGCGAGCATGGCGGCCAGCGTTTCCGGCATGTTCGGCATGATGGCGGCGACGCGGTCGCCCTTGCCGACCCCTTGCGCCTTCAACGCCTGCTGCAAGCGCGAGACGGTCGCCGTCAACTCGGCGCCCGACCAGCGGGTCTTCACCTTGTCCTCGCCCCAAAAAACGACGGCGTCGCCAGCGGGCAGGGCGGCCAGCATGTTTTCGGCGTAGCTGAGGCTGGCGTCAGGGAACCAGCGGGCGCCCGGCATCTTGTCGCCGTCGAGCAGATCGACCGCGCCCAGATCGCCGGTCAACCCGGCCCAGTCCCACAGGAAGCGCCAGAATTGCTCCTTCTCGGCGATGGTCCAATTGTAGAGCGCCTCGTAGTCATCCAGCCGCAAGCCAAAACGCGCGTTGGCCGCCGCCCGGAAGGCGGTCAGGTTGGCGTTGGCGACGCGCTCCTCGCTCGGGCGCCACAGCGGAGTGTCCATTCTCGTATCCCTCGGGTGTGTTGATTTGGTCCTGTCCGATTTGCTTGGTGCATCGGATTGCGGGGCAGCATAGCGCAAGCCTTGGCCTTTTGTCTGTCCCCGGCTTGCGGCGGCGCAGCGGCGCAATCAGGACGGAACAAGCGGGGCGGGACACGCGTTTCCATCACGAGACGTTCGTGAACCAAGGAGGCGGCCATGCTTGGCACCGTGCTGTTGATTGTTCTGGTGGTGATGCTGTTGGGGGCCTTTCCGGCTTGGCCGCACAGCCGGGGGTGGGGTTATGGGCCGACCGGCGGGCTTGGGCTTGTCCTGGTGGTGCTGGTCGTTCTGCTGCTGATGGGACGCATTTAGCGGGGTTTGGCCGTGGGGCGGCGGCGCAGGACGAACAGCAACCAGCCGACCGGCCCCAGAAGCAGCACCATCACCAACCAGCCGAGTCGCGGCCCAAAGGGGCAGCGGGATCCCGGCGGAGCGCGCCAACCGCCGCCGGGTGGGGCCAGGGCGACGTGCAGCAACGGCGCGCCGTAAAACAGCAGCGGGATCAGCCAAGCCAGCCACAGGGCGGCGTCGGTGGAATCGGTCGTCATGGGCGGCAGGCTATCATGGGCGGGGCCACGCGTTGCGGCCTTTCGTCGCGAAAGCGAGAGCGGCGATCATGGTTGCCGCGTTGGAAACACGCGGCTTTGCCGCTTGCCGTCCCCGCCTGGATTATCTAGGGTCTTGTTCCAGACGGTCCGAAAGGCTTGGTCATGGCGCTGGAGATCGAGCGACGCTTTCTTGTCCGCAAGGACATCCGGCATCTCTGCCGGGACGGCGTCCGCATCACCCAAGGCTACCTGCCGCGCGATGGGCAGAACACGGTGCGGGTCCGGTTGGCGGGGGACAAGGCGACCCTGACCATGAAGACCGCCAAAAAGGGCGCCAGCCGGGAAGAGCTTGAGTTTCCCTTGCTGCCCGATTTCGCCCGCAAGCTTCTGGAGCATTCCTGCGAAGGTCGGGTGATCGAAAAGACCCGCTACCGCCATCGGCAAGACGGCTTGTGCTGGGAAATCGACGTGTTTGAGGGCGAAAACGCCGGTCTGGTCATCGCCGAGGTCGAGTTGAGCGATCCTGAGCAGCTTGTTCCGCTCCCCGACTGGATCGGCGCCGAGGTCACGAGCCTGCGCGCCTATGGCAACTCCGCCCTGTCGCGCCAACCAATCCGCCGTTGGGTCAGCGCCGCCTGACGGGCGACGCGGTCCAAACAAAAAAGCCCTTCGCGCGATGGAGCGGAAGGGCTTTCTTTTGCGCGCTGGCGGCGGATCGGCTTACGCCGTCCGCACCTTGTTCAAGAAGCCCTGCACCTCGCCGCGCAGGCGGTCGGCCTGATTGGCCAGGGTGCGGCTGGCTTGCAGCACGGCGTCGGCGGCCCCGCCGGTCTTGTTGGCGGCGGTGGTCACTTCGGCGATGTTCTGCATGACTTGCTGGGTGCCTTCGGCGGCTTGCTGGACGTTCTGGGCGATCTCCCGCGTCGCCATGCCTTGTTGCTCCATCGCCTGGGCGATGTCGGTGACGGTGCGGCTGATGGTGGTGACGGCGCTGGAAATGTTGCGGATCGCGTCCACCGCGCCGCCGGTGGCCGTTTGCATGTCGGCGACCTGGGCGGAGATTTCCTCCGTCGCTTTGGCGGTCTGACCGGCGAGGTTCTTCACCTCCGTCGCGACGACGGCGAAGCCCTTGCCAGCCTCGCCCGCGCGGGCGGCTTCGATGGTGGCGTTCAGCGCCAGCAGGTTGGTCTGTTCGGCGATCTCGCCGATCAGGCCGACGACCTGACCGATCCGTTCGGCGGCGTGCGACAGTCCTTCGACGATGCTGTTGGTCTGCACGGCCTTTTCCGCCGCGCCCACCGCCGCTTCCGAACTGGCGTTCAGTTGGCGGGAGATTTCGGCGATGGAGGAGGAGAGTTCTTCCGCCGCCGCCGCGACGGTTTGCACGTTGGTCGTCGCCTGTTCCGACGCGGTGGCGACGGCGGTCGATTTCTTCGTGGTCAACTGCGCGTCGGACGACATTTCCTGCGCGTCGCGCCCCAAGGTGGAGGCCGATTCGGTCAGCGACACGACGACGCCGGACACCGCCTGTTCAAAGCCGTTGGCGAACTCATTCATCGCCCGGCGGCGGTCGGCGTCGATCTGCTGACGCATCTCCTCCCGCTCGCGCTCCATCCGCTGCATCTCCAGCGCGTTGTCCTTGAAGATGGACAGGGCGCGCGACATCGCCCGCAATTCGTCCTTGCGGTCGGCGCCGGGGATCTCAAAGGACAGATCGCCTTCGGCCAGACGGCTCATCGCCCCGGTCATGGCGTGCAGCGGGTGGGTGATGGCGCGGTCGATCACCCAGGCCATCAACCCGCCCAGCACCAGGGCGACGATGGAGCCGATGGTGATGACCATGCCCGAATCGGCCCGCCCGGCCTCGCGGTCGTTTCGTTGAAGCGTGACCAGACGACCGACCAGATCGCTGACCGATCCGGCGGCCTTGGCCATCGCCGACAGGGAGTCCCGCTGCTTCTGGCTGGTCGTCACCAAAGCGTTGAATTCAGCGTCGAAGGCCTTGGCGGCTTCGGTGGTGGCGGCGATCAGCGCGCGCCCCTCTTTGTCCAACAGCAGGGCGCCGGCTTTGCCCGCGACGTCCAGGATGTCCTTGACGGCGTTGGCGACTATGGTCCGCGAATCGGGCGATCCGCTGAGCAGGAAATCACGCTGGCCCAGCATCGCCGCTTGAGCGCCCTGGACCAGCCGCATCGCCATGCCGCGCAGCAGCACCGCCTCGTTCACCTCGCTTTGGGCGTAGGTCGAGGCTTCGCGCAGGGCCGCCGACACCATCGTCTGATTTTCCTGAAGCTCCAAAGCGTTGGCTTGGACATCATGGGCGGCCTGATCGGCGGCGGCGGCGCGATCGGCGGGGATTGAGCCGCTGACGCCGCGCGTTTCCTGGAAGGCGGCCTTGTAGGCGCGCGCGTTCTCGGCGATCCGCTTGGCCAGATCTTCGTCGTTGGTGCCGCTGACGTCCTTTTCAACCGCTTCGGCGGTCTCCACCAACTGGTCGATGGCGGCGGCGATCAGGTCGGGCAGGCTGGCGTCGCTGGTGCGCCGATATTCGCTTTGCTGGCGCCGGGCCTCTTGCACGCGCTCGATCACCTTGTTGGTGCGCTCGGTCGTTTCCAGGCTGTGATGGGCGGCGGTGTCGGCCTCTTTCTGGCTGACCATGTTTTGGTCATAGCGGTCCGACTGCTGCTTGCCGATCTTTTCGGCGATGTCCTTCAAGGCGCGGGCGCGGGTTTCCATGCTGGCGGTGCGCGCGTGCGCCTCGCCATCCAGGGTCACGAAATTGGAAAAGGCGGCGCGGTAGCCGTCGATGCCCGCCAGGACGTCGTCCACCAGACGCAGGCTGCCGCCGTCGATCAAGGCCGCCTTGGTCTCCTGGGCTTCGTGCCGCAGGTTGTCGAGCATGCCGGGGACGTTGGCCGCCGCCTTGGCGTCGCGTTCGGTGACGAAACGCGCCTCCTCAATGCGGACCGACTTCAGGCGTGCGTCCAACTCCGCCGTGTGAGCGGCGAGATCGACGCGCTCGGCATAGGTGCGCAGGCTGTTCCAGCCGACGAACGCCACGGCAACCGTCAGAAGCAGCACGGTGGCGAAACCGAGCGCAATCCGTGTTCCGATCGTCATGGATTGTGGACTCCCCGCTGGCGAATGTTGGTTTTCTTTTCTGTACGCCCTTATTCGACCACAGTAGGTTAATTTTCGCTTTGATGCAGGTCAGGACCAGTCCCTATTTCAGAAACGATCAACCATCCAGGGGCGTGCGCCGCAATATAAGGCGTCCAGAATGTTGATAATCTTTTCTTTACCGTAAAGCAGACCCGTTTGTGAAAGTGTCCGGGCGCTGGCGTGCCCGGTGAACAGGCTGGAGAAGGCGGCGATTCCGAGAGTTGCGGAGGGCGTCTCGTCTTTCTCGCAAATTGCGATTACACCGCCGCCGCCAGCAACCTGAAGATGGAAATTTCCGCAATTTTCAGGAAACAGAGGGTCGTCTATAACCAACGTCAGTGACGCGGTTACGCCGTCCGGATAGGCGCGGCTGGTCAGAGCCTGTCGGACATCCAGCACGCGCAGCAACCACTCGTCCCGTGCGTCCATCTGAACGCCGATGTCGCGGGCCATCAGGGCCAGCGGATCGTCGGGTCCGCCGCGCCAGACGACGCGGTCGGTCTGGGCGCGGTAGCTGGTCAGCAGCCGCGTCGCCAGACGAATCGCCCGCCCGGTCGGCGCGCAGAAATCCGCCACCACCAGCCGCCGATCTTTGGGCGGCAGCAAGGCGATGTAACCCTCCGGTCCATCGGGACCGTTCAGCAGAAACAATTCAGCCGGTTCGCCGTCGGGGCAGAGGGCCAGAGTCCACAGGGCTTCGTTGCGCTCGCCCAAACCATTGTTGACGGCCAGCAGGCTGCGGCGGATGCGCGCCAGCGGCGTCGCGTCGAGCGGATCGGCGGGGCTGATCCAGCCGTCTGTAGCGCCGTCCGCCGCGCCGATGTCGGAACCGTCGCCCAGCGCGGCGGGTGGGGCGCTCCAATCGCAGCTTACGCCGCCCCGGCCAAAGCCCAAACGATGGTAGAGCGGCAGGGTGGACGGGCAGAGAACCGCCAGAGCCGCGCCGCTGGACCGACCTTCGTCGAGCGCCGCGCGCATCAGAGCCGATCCGACGCCCTGTCCGCGCAGGGTTGGCTCCACGGCGACCATGGCGATGGCCTGAGTCGGCACCGGCTGCCCGCCATACCATTGATCCATGCGCCACAGCGCTGCGCAGGCGGCCAGCGTGGTGACGCCGGGGCGCTTTTGGACATGCAGGCGGCGGATCGTCTCGACGCCGAACAGGGCGGCGTAACGGTCAAACACCTCGCGCGGCAGGCCAAAGCCATGCCGGGCCAGCCGGGCGATCTCATCCAGCTCTTCGGCCCGCGCCGGGCCGTATCCTTGGAAGGGGGGCGTGACGGTTGGCTCCCGTGTGTTCAGCGGTGTGTTCGGCGGCTTGATGAAATCGCCGCTATGCGGGCGGGGAACAGAACGGCCAAAAGTCTAAACCGAATCATCGGCGAAGGCAAAAGCAACCCCAACCCCAACACGCTCTCTGCGCTCAGCCGCGCAACCTGTCCGACGCCCAACGGGCGGAGTCGCGCACCAGATCGCTGGGATCCTCCACCAGCGCGTCGGCGACCGGACGCAGGCGCGGCATCCCGGAATTGCCCAGACCGACCAGCGCGTTGCGCACGAAGCGGTCGCGCCCGATGCGTTTGATGGGGGAGCCGCTGAACACCTGCCGGAACCCGGAATCGTCCAATTGCGCCAGATCGGCCAGCCGGGGCGCGGTCAACTCGGCGCGCGGCAGAAAGGCCGCCTCGCGGGTGGGTTTGGCGAATTTGTTCCAGGGGCAGGCGGCCAGACAATCGTCGCAGCCATAAATCCGGTTGCCCATCAGTGGCTTCAGATCGTCGGGGATCGGCCCCTTGTGCTCGATGGTTAGATAGGAGACGCAACGCCGGGCGTCCAACTGGTAGGGCGCGGGGAAGGCGTCGGTCGGGCAGGCGGTCTGACAGCGGGCGCAGGAGCCGCAACGGTCGCGCCCGGCCTCGTCGGCGGGAAGCTCCAGCGTCGTGTAAATCTCCGACAGGAACAGCCAGGAGCCATGATCGCGTGAGACCAGATTGGTGTGCTTGCCCTGCCAGCCCAGCCCGGCGCGTTCGGCCAGCGGCTTTTCCAGGACCGGGGCGGTGTCGACGAAGACCTTGACGCCCGCCTTGGTCTGGTGGTGCAGCCAATGGCCGAGCGTCTTCAGCCGCCCTTTGATGAGGTCATGGTAATCGCGGTTGCGGGCGTAGACGGAGACGATCCCCCGATCGGGGTGATCCAGCAGGCGGCGCGGATCGTCGTGGGGGGCGTAGCTCGTCCCAAGCGCGATGACGCTCCGCGCCTCGGGCCACAGGGCTTGCGGGTGGCTGCGCTGGTCGGCGCGGTCGGCCATCCAGCCCATGTCGCCGTGCCGTCCCTCGGCCAGAAAGGCGGCGAGGCGCTCGCGCGCCTCCGGCCCCAGCGCGGCAGGGGCGAAGCCCACCGCGTCAAAGCCAAGCGACAGCGCCTTGTCGCGGATGCGGGCGCGCAGCGCCGCCGGGTCGAGCGGTTTCGGCTCAGCCCCGGCCACGGTAGCCTTGGACGTCCTGCGGCGGAATCCAGACGCCCTTCGGGGCCTCGCCGGTCTGGTAAAAGACGTCGATGGGCATGCCGCCGCGCGGGTACCAATAGCCGCCGATGCGCAGCCAGACCGGAGCCAGTTCGGCGACCAACCGCTTGGCGATGCCGACGGTGCAGGCCTCGTGAAAGGCGCCATGGTTGCGGAAGCTGGTCAGATAGAGCTTCAGCGACTTGCTTTCGACCAGCCAATCGCCCGGCACATAATCAATCACCAGATGGGCGAAGTCGGGCTGGCCGGTGATCGGGCAGAGCGAGGTGAATTCCGGCGCGGTGAAGCGCACGACGTAGCCATCGCCTGGGTTGGGGTTCGGCACCCGCTCCAACACCGCCTCTTCCGGGGATTTCGGCTGAACGGTGGCCCCGCCCAGCATGGTCAGGCCGGAATAGATGCTCTCACTCATCGGTCGTGTCCTGGTCGGCGGTGTTTGGGGTGGCGGGCTTTTCCGCTTTCGGCGGGCGGTTCTGCTTTTGCGGCTTGGGCGGTTTGCCGAGCGGGTCGGTGGTCGCCTCCACATCGCCTTCGGCCAAGCGGGCTTCCAGCGCGCTGGCGACCGTTTCGAACCGACCGTCGGCGATGGCCTGCCGCAGCTCCCGCATCAGATCCTGGTAATAATGCAGGTTGTGCCAGGTCAGCAGCATCGGCCCCAGCATCTCGTTCGCCTTGAACAGATGATGGAGATAGCCCCGGCTGTATTTCTGGCAAGCCGGGCAGCCGCATTCGGCGTCGAGCGGACGCTCGTCGTGGGCGTGACGGGCGTTGCGGATGTTGATGGTCCCGCGCCGGACAAAGGCCTGCCCCGTGCGGCCCGAGCGGGTCGGCATGACGCAATCGAACATGTCCACGCCGCGCCGCACTGCGCCGATCAAATCGCTGGGGCGGCCAACCCCCATCAGATAGCGCGGGCGCTGTTTCAGCATCGCCGGTTCGGTGAAGTCCAGCACGGTGAACATCGTCTCCTGCCCCTCGCCGACCGCCAGCCCGCCGATGGCGTAGCCGTCAAAGCCGATGTCGGACAGGGCGGCGACGCTTTCGGCCCGCAACTCGGGATAGACGCTGCCCTGAACGATGCCGAACAGGCCGTAGCCGGGGCGTTCGACGAAGGCGTCCTTGCTGCGCTTGGCCCAGCGCATCGACAGCTTCATCGAGGATTCGGCCTGCGCGGGCGTGGCGGGGAAGGGGGTGCACTCGTCCAGGCACATGGTGATGTTGCTGTCCAGCATGTGCTGGATCTGGATGGAGCGTTCCGGCGTCAAGTGATGACGGCTGCCGTCCAGGTGGGATTTGAAGGTCACGCCCTCTTCCGACATGGTGCGCAGATCCGACAGGCTCATCACCTGGAACCCGCCGCTGTCGGTCAGGATCGGCTTGTTCCAATTCATGAAGCGGTGCAGGCCGCCCAACTGCGCCACCCGCTCCGCCGTTGGGCGCAGCATCAGATGATAGGTGTTGCCCAGCAGGATTTCCGCCCCGGTGGCGGCCACCGCGTCGGTGGTCATCGCCTTGACCGTGGCGGCGGTGCCGACCGGCATGAAGGCGGGGGTTTCGATGGAGCCGTGGGCGGTCGTCACCCGTCCGCGCCGCGCCCGTCCATCGGTCGCGAGAAGCTCAAAGCCGATGCCGGTCATTGGTGATCCGTCCTGTGCAGCAGCGAGGCGTCGCCATAGCTGAAAAAGCGATAATTCTGGTCGATGGCGTAGGCGTAGGCGTCGCGCATCCGCGCGAACCCGGCGAAGGCGCTGACCAGCATGAACAGGGTCGATTTGGGCAGGTGGAAGTTGGTCCACAGCAAATCGACGATGCGGAACCGATAGCCCGGCGTGATGAAGATGCTGGTGTCGCCGCTGAAGGGAAGCAACGTCCCATCCTCCCGCCCCGCCGTTTCCAGGATGCGCAGGGCCGTGGTGCCGACCGAGACGATCCGCCCGCCCGCCCGGCGCGCGGCGTTCACCGCTTCTGCGGCGTCCGGGGAAATCTCGCCCCATTCGCTGTGCATTTTATGCTCGGCGATGTCGTCCACCTTCACCGGCAGGAAGGTGCCCGCCCCGACATGCAGCGTCACCGGCACGCGGCCAACCCCGCGCGCGTCGAGCGCCGCCAGCAGCTCCGGCGTGAAGTGCAGGCCAGCCGTGGGGGCGGCGACGGCCCCCTCGCGCGCGGCGAAAACGGTCTGGTAATCGGCGTTGTCGCCCTCGTCCGCTGTCCGGCGGATGTAAGGGGGCAGGGGCATGCGGCCATGCTGGTGGAGCGCCGCCATCAGGGCCGGGCCGCCGACGGAGAAGCGCAGGCGCACCTCCATCCCGTCCTTGGCGACGACCTCGGCGCTGAAATCATCGGCGATGGCGATGACGTCGCCGGGCTTCAGCCGTTTGCCGGGGCGGGCGAAGCTGGCCCATTCCCGGTCGCCCAGCCGCTTGTGCAGGGTGATCTCCACCGCGACCTCGCCGCGCCGACCGTCCAGCCGGGCCGGAATGACGCGGGTGTCGTTGACGACCATCAGGTCGCCCGGCTCCAGCAGGGTGGGCAGGTCGCGCACGACGCGGTCGTGCAAACGCGCGCCCACCTCAAGCAAACGGGCGGCGTCGCGGGGCCGGACGGGATGCTCGGCGATCCGGTCGGGCGGCAGGTCGAAATCGAAATCGGCGGTCTTCATGGAGGTCGCAGCTATAGACCGAACCGCCCGCCTTTGGGAAGGCGGCGCGTGGGGCGGACGGGCGTCCAGCGCGTCGGGGGCGGGCGTCGAAAAATTCGTGTTTCGGTGATGTGACGGACGCTTGACAGGCTTGGGCAAGAAGAGCAGGCTTCCTCTTACAGCAATGGCGCTGAGGTGAACAAAACGGCTTCCGCGTTCCTGGCGTTTCTCAGACGCTCCGTCTTGAGCAAGTTGGTTGAAACCGAAGCAAGGGAGGGTGAGTAAGATCATGACTCCACCGGCGCTTACTTGATGATATCGAATTCCTCAGCTTTTTCATCTCCCCCAGTGTCTGCCTGATGGCAATTTGATTGTGGGCTGTTGATGCCCGCACAGGAAAGCCCCGCAAGTCTTGCGGGGCTTTTCATTTTTGGCGCGAGCGGTCCATCGCGCGCCGCCGCGCGGCTGGCCGCGTTCTCTGGCGCGTTTTCTCTTGGCTCCTTGCGCCGATGATGGTGAATCACGGCGATGGGAACGAGGGGCGGGACATGAGCGAGCTTACGGACGTCGTCGTCATTGGCGGGCCGACGGCGTCGGGCAAATCGGGTTTGGCGCTGGCGGTGGCCGAGGCGTTTGACGGAACCGTCATCAACGCCGACAGCATGCAGCTTTACGCCGAGTTGGACGTCATCACCGCCCGCCCGCCCGCCGAGGATCTGGCGCGCGCCCCCCATCGGCTCTATGGCGTGTTGCCGGTGGCCGAACGCGGATCGGCGGCGCGCTGGCGCGATCTGGCGCTGGCGGAAATCGCCGAGGCCAAGGCCGCCGGGCGGCTGCCGGTCGTCGTCGGAGGCACCGGCCTGTATCTGCGGGCGCTGATGCAGGGCCTGAGCGAAGTTCCCGCCATCCCGGACGCGGTGCGCGCCGCCGCCCACGCCCGTTTGAGCGAACAGGGCGGCGAAGCCTTCCGCGCCGACCTGATCGCCCGCGACCCGGATTCGGCCAAGCTCAACCCCGGCGACACCACCCGGCTGACCCGCGCCTGGGAGGTGCTGGAGGCCACCGGCCGTCCGCTGTCGCACTGGCAAAGCCACACGGCGCAGGGCGCGCCGGAGGATCTGCGTTTTTCCATTCTGCTGCTCGACCCGCCGCGCGCCGATCTCTACGCGCTGTGCGACCGCCGGTTCGTCCTGATGATGGAGCAGGGTGGGTTGGAGGAGGTCCGGCGGTTGGACGAGTTGGCCCAAGCCCGCGACCTGCCCGCCGATCTGCCCGCCCTGAAGGCGCTGGGCGTGCCGGAGCTGCGCCGTCATCTGCGCGGCGAAATTGCTTTGGCCGACGCCGTCGCCCTTGCCCAACAATCAACCCGGCGTTATGCCAAGCGTCAGGTGACGTGGTTCCGTCATCAACTGGCGGAGCGACCGCCCCATACGGCGCCGCATGGCTGCCATACGGTCGATTCGCTCTGTTCATTGGACCAACGGAGTGCAATTCTCCGCCTTCTAAAAACGCGTTTGCGCCGTTGAATGTGGCGTCCCTACCAGTCCAGGAGAATCGTCGTGTCGGTTGATTGGGGTCATGTGTTCGCAAGCCGCGTGGGCGGCATGACGGCGTCGGAAATCCGTGAGCTGTTGAAGCTGATCGACCGGCCGGAGATCATTTCCTTCGCGGGCGGCATTCCCGACCCGGACCTGTTTCCGACCTCGGCCCTGGCGCGGGCCTATGAGAAGATTTTCCAGTCCAACGGCGGCGCCGGCGGCGCCCTGCAATATTCGATCACCGAAGGCTACACGCCGCTGCGTGAGTGGATTTCGGAGTATATGGGTCGCAACGGCGTCAATGTCGGGCTGGACGGCGTGCTCGTCACCAACGGGTCGCAGCAGGTGTTGGAGTTCGTCGGCAAGCTGCTGATCGGCCCTGGCGACAAGATCGTGGTGACGCGCCCGACCTATCTCGGCGCGCTTCAGGCCTTTTCGCCCTATGAGCCGGTCTATCTCTCCATCCCGATGGAAGAGGAAGGCCCGGAACTGGCGGCGCTGGAAGCGGCCCTGGCGCAGAAGCCGAAATTCTTCTACCTCGTCCCCGATTTCCAGAATCCCAACGGCACCACCATTTCGCTGGCCCGCCGCGAAGCCATTCTGGATCTTTGCACCGCCGCTGGCGTGCCGGTGATCGAGGACACCGCCTATTCCGAACTGCGCTATGACGGCGAGCAATTGCCCCTGATTTCGGCGTTGGATTGCGCCCGCAACGGCGGCGTGCTGACCAACGTCATCTATTGCGGCACCTTCTCCAAGACGATGGTTCCGGCCCTGCGCATCGGCTGGGTCAACGCCGCGCCCGAGGTCATCAACCGCTTGGTTCTGATGAAGCAGGCCGCCGATCTGCACGCCAGCACGATCAACCAGATGGTCATGCACGACGTGGTGTCGCAGCTTTTCGACAGCCACATCAAGGTGCTGAAGAGTCATTACAAGGAGCGCCGCGACGCCATGCTGGCGGCGCTGGAGGAGTTCGCGCCCCCCGGCGTCACCTGGACCAAGCCCGAAGGCGGCCTGTTCGTCTGGGTCGAAGCGCCGGACAGCGTCAACGGCACCGCTTTGTTGGCGCGCGCGATCAAGGAATCCAACGTCGCCTTCGTTCCCGGATCGGCCTTCCACGCCGACCGTTCGGGGCACAACACGCTGCGTCTGGCCTTCTCCGTCACCAAGCCGGAGCGCATCCGCGAAGGCGTTCGCCGCCTGTGCGGGTTGCTGAAAGAATACACCTGAAACGGGGCGGGGCGGTTCGCCGCTCCGCGCCTTTTCCCGGTCCATCCTTGAGACAACGGCGGTCATCCCTCTACGGGTGGCCGCCGTTGGCGCATCGGCCCGACGGGCGCGGTTTCCATTCGTGACGCCAATGCGCAACAATCGGAAAAACTGCGGCAAAAAAACTTGTCGATCATTCGCAAAATGAGTTGACCGCCGCGCGTTCTTTTGGCTAATTTGCCGCTCCCGCCCCTGGTCTTTGGGGCTAAGCCGTTGTTTTCGCGGCATAGCCTTGTTGGGGGCGTGGCAGTCCCGGGGATACGGGCGCCCGAAGGAGAGGCGCCCCTTTGAGAAGGTCGTGAGCTATGCCTGAACAGAAGCTGACCGGCGCCCAGATCATCATCAAGGCTCTGAAGGATCAGGGCGTTGACACCATCTTCGGCTATCCCGGCGGCGCCGTACTTCCCATTTACGACGCGCTGTTCCAGCAGAACGATCTTCGCCACATCCTGGTGCGGCACGAACAGGCGGCGGTCCACGCGGCGGAAGGCTACGCGCGTTCGACCGGCAAGGTCGGCTGCGTGCTGGTGACGTCGGGTCCGGGCGCGACCAACGCCGTGACCGGCCTGCTGGACGCGCTCTGCGACAGCATTCCGCTGGTCTGCGTGTCGGGTCAGGTGCCGACCCATTTGATCGGCAACGACGCCTTCCAAGAGGCCGACACCACCGGCATCACCCGGCCTTGCACCAAGCACAATTATCTGGTGAAGGACGTCAACAACCTCGCCCGCATCATGCACGAGGCCTTCTACGTCGCCCGCAGCGGCCGCCCCGGCCCCGTGTTGATCGACGTGCCGAAGGACGTCCAGTTCGCCGACGGGATCTATGTCCCCCCGACCGAGGTCAAGCACAAGACCTACCGTCCTCAGGTCAAGCCGGAGATCGCCCGCGTCGAGGAGGCGATCGAACTGATCGCCAGCGCCAAGCGCCCGGTCTTCTACACCGGTGGTGGCGTCATCAACGCCGGGCCGATGGCGGCCAAGCTGTTGACCCAGTTCGTCAAGACCACCGGCTTTCCGATCACCTCGACCCTGATGGGTCTGGGCGCCTTCCCGGCGTCCGACGCTCAGTGGCTCGGCATGTTGGGCATGCATGGCACGTACGAGGCGAATCTCGCCATGTACAATTGCGATGTGATGATCAACATCGGCGCCCGCTTCGACGACCGCGTGACCGGCAAGCTGTCGGAATTCGCGCCCGGCTCGAAGAAGATCCACGTCGACATCGATCCCAGCTCGATCAACAAGAACGTCGTGGTCGACATTCCCATCGTTGGTGACTGCGGCGCCGTTCTCGAAGCCATGCTGACCATGTGGAAGGCCCGCCAGAAGCGCGCCGATCAGGCGGCGCTGAAGGATTGGTGGAAGCAGATTGAGGGCTGGCGCGCCCGCAATTGCCTGAACTACAACCGCACCGAATCGGTCATCAAGCCGCAATACGCGCTGGAGCGTCTGCGCGAGGCGCTGCGCGGCAAGGATCATTACATCACGACGGAAGTCGGCCAGCACCAGATGTGGGCCGCTCAATTCCTGCCCTTCGACCAGCCCAACCGCTGGATGACCTCGGGCGGGCTTGGCACCATGGGGTACGGCCTGCCCGCCGCCATCGGCGCGCAGATCGCCCACCCCGAGGCCATCGTGGTGGACGTGTCGGGCGAGGCCAGCTTCCTGATGAACATGCAGGAAATCGGCACCGCCGTTCAGTACCGCGCCCCGGTCAAGGTGTTCATTCTGAACAACCAATATATGGGCATGGTGCGCCAGTGGCAGGAGCTGCTGCACGGTTCGCGCTTCTCGCAAAGCTATTCGGAAGCGCTGCCCGACTTCGTCAAGCTGGCGGAGGCCTGGGGCTGCGTCGGCCTGCGCGCCACCACGGTGGCCGAGGTGGACGAGGTCATCGAAAAGATGCTGGCCGTCACCGACCGCCCCTGCATCGTCGACATCGCGGTCGATCCCAAGGAAAACTGCTTCCCGATGATCCCCGGCGGCAAGGCTCACAACGAGATCCTGCTCGGCCCGGAAGACACCCCGTCGTCGGCGACGCCGGAAGACGGCATGGTCCTGGTCTAAAAAACGGCTGACGGCGCGATTTTCGGGGGAGTTTGGGTATTATGGACGAGAGCAAGATCGAAAAGCACACCATCGCCGTGCTGGTGGACAATGAGCCGGGCGTGTTGGCGCGCGTCATCGGCCTGTTTTCCGGGCGTGGCTACAACATCGAAAGCCTGACGGTGGCGGAGGTCAACAACGCCGACCATGTGTCGCGCATCACGCTGGTGACGTCTGGCACCCGGATGATCATTGAGCAGATCAAGGCGCAGCTCAGCCGTCTTGTGCCGGTCCATCGGGTTCATGACCTGACCGACGAAGGCCCGTCGGTGGAACGCGAATTGGCGCTGGTCAAGGTGGCGGGAACCGGCGAAAAGCGCATCGAGGCGCTGCGTCTGGCCGACATCTTCAAGGCCACCGTGCTGGACGCGACGCTGACCTCCTTTGTCTTCGAGCTGACCGGGACCACCGAACAGGTCGATGATTTTGTTGGGTTGATGGCCCAGTTGGGGCTGGTCGAAGCCAGCCGCACCGGCGTCGTCGCCATGTCCAAGGGCGCCAGCGGCTTCTGACGCCGTGGTTTGTTGGAACGGTTGCAGCGGCGAAAACGCAAGGAAGCTTCCCGCGTTCGCCGCACAACCATGCGATTGTTTCGCTTGACGGACGGCTTTGCTCAATGGAGTAATCCGCCCGCAAGAGGACGCACACCCTCTTCATTTGCTGTGAATTCAAGGAACCATCACCATGCGCGTCTATTACGATCGTGATGCCGACGTCAACCTGATCAAGGGCAAGAAGGTCGTCATCGTTGGCTACGGCAGCCAGGGGCACGCTCACGCCCACAATTTGCGTGACAGCGGCGTCAAGGACGTGCGGATCGCTCTGCGTCCCGGCTCGGCCACCATCAAGAAGGCCGAGACCGCCGGCTTCACCGTGATGGCGCCCGGCGAAGCCGCCGCGTGGGCCGACGTCGTGATGGTTCTCACCCCCGACGAACTCCAGGCCGACCTGTACAAGGACGATCTGGCCAAGAACATGAAGCAGGGCGCCGCGCTCGCCTTCGCCCATGGCCTGAACATCCATTTCAGCCTGATTGAGCCGCGCGCCGACCTCGACGTGTTCATGATCGCGCCGAAGGGTCCCGGCCACACCGTGCGCAGCGAATATCAGCGTGGCGGCGGGGTGCCGTCGCTGGTCGCCGTGCACCAGAACGCCTCGGGCAACGCGCTGGACATCGCCCTGTCCTACGCCTCGGCCAACGGCGGCGGCCGCGCGGGCATCATCGAGACCAGCTTCAAGGAAGAGTGCGAGACCGATCTGTTCGGCGAGCAGGTCGTCCTGTGCGGCGGTCTGACCGAACTCATCAAGGCTGGCTACGAGACGCTGGTCGAGGGCGGCTACGCCCCCGAAATGGCCTATTTCGAGTGCCTGCACGAAGTGAAGCTGATCGTCGACCTCATCTATGAGGGCGGCATGGCCAACATGCGCTACTCGATCTCCAACACCGCCGAGTATGGCGATTACCGCACCGGCCCGCGCATCATCACCGCCGAAACCAAGGCCGAGATGAAGCGCGTCCTGACCGACATTCAGGAAGGCCGTTTCGTCCGCGACTGGATGCAGGAATGCAAGGTCGGCCAGCCGTCCTTCAAGGCCATCCGCCGCCGCAACGCCGAGCATGAGATCGAAAAGGTCGGCGAGAAGCTGCGCGCCATGATGCCGTGGATCGCCGAGCGTCGTCTGGTCGACAAGTCGAAGAACTGATCGGTTCAAAGCCGCGTTGGTGAACGGAAAAGCGCGCTCCGCAAGGGGCGCGCTTTTTTCGTGCGATGACCGCCGCCATCACTCAGGCGGTGGCGCGGCAACCCGACACGTCACCGCCGCCCGAACAGCCGTTCGATGTCGGCGAGCTTCAACTCCACATAGGTGGGGCGGCCGTGGTTGCATTGGCCGCTGTGGGGGGTGGCTTCCATCTGGCGGAGCAGGGCGTTCATCTCTTCAATGCCCAGCGCCCGACCGGCGCGGACGGAGCCGTGGCAGGCCATGGTGCCGCACACCGCTTCCAGGCGCTCTTTCAGGGACAGGGCGTCGCCCAACTCGGCCAGTTCCTCGGCCAGATCGGCGACGAGGCCCTTGACGTCGGATTGGCCCAGCAGGGCGGGAACCTCGCGGACCAGGACGCAGCCGGGGCCGAAGCCCTCCACCAGCAACCCCAACTCGGCCAGTTCGGCGGCGCGGCCCAGCAGGCGGTTGGCCGACGGCTCGTCCAACTCAACCAGTTCGGGAATCAGCAGGGCTTGGCGCTTCACCCCGCCGTCGAGCAGGGCGCTTTTCATCCGTTCATAGACCAGCCGTTCGTGCGCGGCGTGCTGATCGACGATGACGATGCCCTCGCGCGTCTGGGCGACGATGTAGGTGTTGTGCAACTGCGCCCGCGCCGCGCCCAGCGGGTGGCTGTCGGGGGCGGGCGCGTTGGCGCTGGCGGGGGCGTATTCGGGCGGGCGGGCCGCCGGGGCGAAGCCGGACAGGCGGCCTTGCAAGGGGGGCAGGCCGGGTGGTTGGGTCGGCATGGGGTAGGGCGCTTGGAAGGCGTTGACCCGTTCGGCCATTCCCGGCGTGACCGGCGGATTGCCGCCCCAGGAGGAGCCGCCCCAACCGGATCCGCCGCCGCCGCGCCCATAGGGCAGGGGGGAGGGGGTGAAAGCCGCGCCGCTCCCCGATTCCGCCCCGTCGCCCTGCGGGCGCAACGCGCCCAGAGTCGCCAGCCCGACCGTGGTCGAGGCGCGATGCCCGGCGTCGGCCAGCGCCCGTTTCAGCGAACCGACGATCAGCCCGCGCACCAAACCTTGGTCGCGAAAGCGCACCTCGGCCTTGGCCGGGTGGACGTTGACGTCCACCTCCTGCGGGTCGATCTCCAGGAAAAGGGCGAGCAGCGGGTGGCGGTCGCGCGGCAGGAAATCGGCGTAGGCGGCGCGCACCGCGCCGACCATCAGCTTGTCGCGCACCGGACGGCCATTGACGAACAGATGCTGGTGGCGCGCGGTCGGGCGGTGCAGGGTGGGCAGGCCGATCCAGCCGAACAGGGTCACGGCCTCCCGCATCGCCTCCACCGGAATGGCGTTTTCCTGGAAATCGCGGCCCATCAGCGCGCCGAGACGAGTCAAACGGGCGTCGAGCAACTCGCCCTGCGCCGCCGTCAGCCGCAGGCCCGACCGGCTGCCGCCGCCGCCGTCGGACAGGGTGAAGGCGACGCCGGGATGGGCCATCGCCAGACGTTCGACGCAATCGGCGATGTGGTCGTATTCGGTGCGCGGCGCCTTCAGGAATTTCAGCCGGGCGGGAACGGCGGCGAACAGGTCGCGCGCCTCGATCCGCGTGCCGTGGGCCAGGGCTGCGGGTTGCGGGGTTCCCTTGGCCCCGGCGTTGACGGTCAGGCTCCAGGCGCTGTCGGCCCCGCGCGGGCGGCTGGTGATGGTCAGATGGCTGACCGCGCCAATCGACGGCAGCGCCTCCCCCCGGAAGCCCAGGGACCGGATGTCGAGCAGATCGTCGCCGGGCAGTTTGGAGGTGGCGTGGCGTTCGACCGCGAGCGACAGCTCGTCCGGCGTCATGCCGCAGCCGTCGTCGGTGATCGAAATCAGCGTCTTGCCGCCGTCGCGCACCACGATGTCGATGCGGGTGGCCCCGGCGTCGATGGCGTTTTCCACCAGCTCCTTCACGGCGGCGGCGGGACGTTCGACCACCTCGCCGGCGGCGATGCGGTTGACCAGGATCTCAGGGAGCAGGCGGATCGTCATGCCACAGATATAGGGGTTCTGCGGTGGCGGGGCCACTCCATTCAGTGGCGAGACGTTGCAATGGCGGGCGGGTTACAGACCCTTCCAGGCCCGGATGTAGTCCATCAGCTTCTTTTCATAAAAGGGCTGCGGGCTTTTGTAACGGGCGACCAGGCCGGTCTCTGGAGTCATCTTCACCACCAGGCCATGGCAGGCGACGTCCACCGGATCCTCGCCCAGATCGAAAACCATGCGGAAATCGAACTGCTGACGGGCGATCAGGTCGCCTTCATAGGGACGGAGCCGAAAGGAGCCAATCGCAAACTCCTCCGGCACATATTCGGTGTGGTCGATGACGATGGTTGGCGGAGTGGTCGGTTGCGCGCCCTTCGCCGCTGCGGCGGCGGCTGCGGCCTTGCCGCCACCACTGAATTTTGACAGCCACGACATGAAGCGCGATGTCCCTATTCTTGACGCGTTTTCGGACGGGTTAACCCGGCGTGAATGAATTTGTCATTTTTCGCAGCATTTGGTTTAGCAACGGTTAATGGATTGTGGCGTGGGCTGTGACCTTTAATTTCCCGTGCCAACTCTTCTTCCGAACGGTGGAATCGTGCGGATCTGTCGCATGTTGGGCGAGCATGGCGAACATGCGTTGGTCTTGGTCGTCACGCACTCGTCACAGACAGCGCGCGGGATTAGGATTTCATCGGCGCGTGTTTTGCTTTTCCACGGCCAAATACTCAAAGACCCAGTTTTTTGCAATGCGAAAACTTGCTGGCGTGAACCGGCGGGCAGGGAATCCCATTGCGGGTTCACAAGCTTCGGGAGGATCATCATGATGAATCGCACCGTTGGGGATCTCGTCCACAATCATCGGGTCGTGGCGCTGCCGCCGACCGCCAGCGCGCGCGACGCGGCCCAGCGGATGCGGGACGAGCGTGTGGCGTCCGTCGTCGTCACCGATCCGGGCGATCACGCCATCGGCATCTTCACCGAACGTGACCTGACCGACCGGGTCGTGGCCGACGGGCTGGACCCCGACGCCACCCTGTTGAGCAGCGTGATGACCCGTTGCCCCGTCACCACCGGCCTCGCCACCACGGTTGGCGAGGCGCTGCGCTGCATGGCGACCAACACCCTGCGTCACCTGCCGGTGGTCGAGGATGGGAAGGTGGTCGGCCTGATCTCCATGCGGGACTTTGTCGGTGACGAGTTGGCGGTGATTGACCGGGAAAAGGCGATCATGGACACGTTGACCGAGGTTTTGTGATCGGCACGCGATGACGGGGACCGCCGCAGCGGTTGACGGCGCGGCGTTCGGGCTTACGTAACAACGTTGGACCGAACACGCCCAAACCTGCGGAGTCGCGCCCATGCGGCGTTTGCCAGCGATCCATGATTTTGCGGCGGAGGCGTCGGACCCCAGCCGCTACGCGGCGTTGGGCGGCGATTGGTCGCTCGCCATCGCCGACGTGATCGGCAGCACCCGTTTGGCCGCCGAGGGTCGGCACCGCGACGTGAATTTCGTCGCCGCCGCCGTCGTCGCCGTCCTGTCGAAGGCGGTGCAGGTCGGCGACGATCCGGTGGCCTGCCAGTTCGGTGGCGACGGGGCTATCGCCGCCGTCCCGCCGGGGCGGGAGGGGGAGGCGCGAGCCGCGCTGACCGCCCTGGCCCATTGGGCGGACGAGGTGATGGACGTCCCCCTGCGCATTGGCGTCGTTCCGGTTCACGCTTTGTTGGAGCAGGGGTTGGAGGTGATGGCGGCGCTGCATGATTTTGGCAAGGGCAATTGCTTTGGCCTGTTTCTGGGCAGCGGCGTCGTCGCGGCGGATTCATGGGTGAAGGAGGACGCGCGCTGGCGGCTTGATCCCGCGCCGGGGCCGTTGCCGGGGTTGGAGGCGGTGTCCTGCCGCTGGAGTCCGGTGCCGCAGCGTCGCGGCACGGTTCTGTGCGTCATCATTGACGCGCTGGAGGATGGCCCGGCGGGGTTGGCGACTCTGGCGCGCATGCAGGCCGCGATTGAAAGCGTCGTTCCCACCGAAGTCGCCGCGCCGCTTGGCTCCGGCGAACGGCTGCGGGCGCGTTGGCCGCCGTCTTGGCGCGCCTTGCGGATGGAGGCGCGCGGCGGCAAACCGGGCGAAGGTGTTCGCCGGGTGGCGGCGGCCTTGCTGCAATCGGCCATCATGCGTTTGCTGCTGCTGTTCAAGATCACGCTGCCCGGCTTTGATCCAGAGCAGTACAAGCGAACGATGGCCGAACGGTCGGACTTCCGCAAAGCGGCGGGCGGGCCGCGCATGGTGCTGGACGTCACCGAAGATGAGGCCGTCGCGATTGAACGTCGGCTGGCCCAGGCCGCCGCCGCCGGGTTGATCCGTTATGGGACGGCGCGGGCCAAGGCGACGACCATCACCTGTCTGGTCGGCGATCTGTCCGCCGACCAGCATGTTCATTTCGTCGATGGGGCCGAGCTGGGATTCTGGCGCGCTTCGATCATGCTGAAAGCGATGAAGCCGGGCGCGGTCGCGCAACCGACGTGATCGTCTCTGTGTTGGAGCGCCGCGTCCAAAATGCGAAACATCGCGGCGCTCTATGCTTTGATTTGTCGAGCAGATTCACGCGCCAAATCGATTCCGATTTGACACGATCTGCTCTAGTCTGCCCCCGAACACGAGATTCCGGGCGACCAAGGGGACTGTCATGCCGCAATTGCCAGCGATTCATGATTTCGCGGCGGAGGCGTCTGACCCCAGCCATTATGCGGCGTTGGGCGGCGATTGGTCGCTCGCCATCGCCGACGTGATCGGCAGCACCCGCTTGGCCGCCGAGGGGCGGCATCGCGACGTCAATTTCGTCGCCGCCGCCGTCGTCGCCGTGCTGTCCAAGGCGGTTCAGATGGGAAACAGCCCGGTGGCCTGCCAGTTTGGCGGCGACGGCGCCATCGCCGCCGTCCCGCCGGGGCGGGAAGGGGAGGCGCGGGCGGCGCTGACCGCGCTGGCCCATTGGGCGGGAGAGGTGATGGACGTTCCTCTGCGCATCGGCATCGTCCCGGTTCGCGCCTTGCTCGACCAGGGGTTGGAGGTGATGGCGGCGCTGCATGATTTTGGCAACGGCAACAGCTTTGGCCTGTTTCTGGGCAGCGGCGTCGTCGCGGCGGATTCCTGGGTGAAGGAGGACGCGCGCTGGCGGCTCGATCCGGCGCCGGGGCCGTTGCCGGGGCTGGAAACCGTGTCCTGCCGCTGGCGTCCGGTGCCGCAGCGTCGCGGCACGGTCCTGTGCGTCATCATCGACGCGGTGGAGGATGGCGCGGCGGGCATGGCGACGCTGGCGCGCGTCCAGGCGGAGATCGAACGGATCGTGCCGACGGAAACCGCCGCCCCGCTGGGCGGTGGGGAGCGCATCGTCACGCGCTGGCCGCCGTCCTGGCGCTCGTTGCTGATGGAGGCGCGGGCGAGCCGGTCACGTCTTGCGGCGGCGCGTCGGGTGGGCAAGGCGCTGCTCGCCTCCGCCACCTTGAGCTTTTTGCTGCGCATGGGCTGGAAGCTGCCGAGCTTTGATCCCGAGCATTACCGGCGGACGACGGCGGAGCGGTCGGATTTCCGCAAGGAGGCGGGCGGGCCGCGCATGGTGCTGGACGTCACCGAAGACGAGGCCGCCGCCATCGAGCGCCGTCTGGCCGAGGAAGCGGCGGCGGGCGCGATCTGTTACGGCACGGCGCGGGCCGACGCGACGACCATCACCTGTCTGGTCGGCGATCTCGCCGCTGACCGGCATGTGCATTTTCTGGACGGCGATGGGCTGGGATTCTGGCGGGCGTCGGTGATGCTGAAGGCGATGAAGGCGGGCAAGACCGGCGTGGCGGCGCCGCAGAGTTTGTGAGCAAAAGAGTGTTTGACTGAGGAGATGTGAGGGGATGGCCGCGTCGGCCCCCTCCCTACCCCTCCCCCGCTTGCGCGGGAGAGGGAACTCCGCCGAAGGCCGACAAGGCGCAAGACTCCCTCTCCCGCCAGCGGCGGGGGAGGGTTGGGGAGGGGGCGAAGCGTCGCTGAGGCGACGCGCCCCCGGCGTTCCAATCAGGCGACGACGTTGACGCCTTGCGAACCGCGCGGCGCGATGCTGGCGAACAGCTTTTGCGCGCTGGCGGTGTCGCCCGACTTCAGTGCGGAGCTGATGTCGCTCAGGCTGCTGGTCAGCTTGTCGAGGAAGGCGTTGCCCGTCGTCTTCGACGTGCTGCCGCTCGACGAACTGCTGGACGACGAACTGCTGGACGACGACGAACTGTCGCTGTCGGTCTCGCCGTCGCTGTCGTCGTCCTCGCTCTGGGCCGACAGAAGCTTGGTCAGCGAGGTCAGCGAATCCTGCGCGCCCGACACGTCGCCCGATTGCAGCGATTGGGCGAGGCTGCCAACGGCGTCGCGCACATCGCTTGATCCGCCACCGCCACCGCCACCGCCGGGGGGCGGGCCGTTGGGCGGCGGGCCACCGGCGCCGCCAGGACCGCCCGCGCCGCCGGGACCGCCGCTGGGCGGGCCGTTCTTGCTGAAGGCTTCCTGCACGGCGCTGATGTCGCCGGATTTCAGGGCGTCGCCGACGCTGCTCAACAGCTTGTTCAGCGGGTTTTTGCTGTCGTTGGCGCTGCTGGTGGACGAGGTGGACGACGAACCGCTGCTGTCCTTGCTCGATTGCAGCTTGGACAGGGAATCATAGGCGGTCTGGACCGACGACAAGTCACCGGACTCGACCGCCTTTTTCAGCGCGCTCATTCCCTCCCGAACTTCCTTGCCCGGCCCTTGCGGACGCTGGGCGTATTGGGTGGAGGAGGACGAACTTACCAAGGATACGGACATGGCTCTCTCCTGACGGACTGCCTCACAGTCAGTTTGACGGCGGAGAGGGCGGCGCTCCTGCGCAGAAAAATATTTATCTCAAATTTTGTCCATCTTCCCGGCGCGCGGTCACACCCGACCCCAGACGCGGCGGCGCTCCAGCGCGTCGACGGGGACGATTTCGGTGCCGATGGGCCACAGCGCCAGCATGGCCAGCTTCAGATGCGCCCAGGCGAAGGGCAGGCCGATGATGGTGATCGCCAGACCGACGGCGGCGAACAGATGGCCCAGCGCCAGCCACCAACCGGCGAACACGAACCAAAGAATGTTGCCGATGAAGCCCAGGCCGCCGGTGCCAAGGTCGCCGCGCCCCCGAATTTCGTCGCGCCGCACGGCGGTCTGGCCGAAGGGCAGCAGCGTGTAATGGGCGATGGTCAGGGCGGAGCGCGCCCAAGGCAGGCCGATGATCGACACCGCCATCAGCAGCGCGGCGATCAACCAGCCCAGCGCCATCCAGACGCCGCCGGTGACGACCCACAAAACATTGAGGAGGAAGCTGAACACGGGCATGGCGGGGGTACTCCTTCTGGAACCCTCATGTGGGGATGGTCTTTCGGCCCGTCGAGAGGGGACAAGCGGGAAATGCGCGGGCGCGGCGGGCGCCGTCAAAAAAGAACGAAAGGTGTGCAGACGGGCTTCAGC
This sequence comes from Azospirillum cavernae, assembly GCF_003590795.1. Lineage (GTDB taxonomy): Bacteria > Pseudomonadota > Alphaproteobacteria > Azospirillales > Azospirillaceae > Azospirillum > Azospirillum cavernae. The sequence continues at coordinate 1,480,542 of NZ_QYUL01000001.1, read as the reverse complement.
GAGTCGCGCCGCGTGCTATACAAGACGCCGCCGCACAGGAAAGCCGTGATCCCATGTCCGACCATTTCGACGATGACCCGCTGAGCAGCGCCGCTTTTGAGCGGAGCGCCGTTCCGACTCCGGCCCAACGCTTCGCCTATCTCGACGGGCTGAATCCGTCGCAGCGCGCGGCGGTGGAGGCGTTGGACGGGCCGGTGCTGGTGCTGGCCGGGGCGGGGACCGGCAAGACAAGGGTGCTGACCACCCGGCTGGCCCATCTGTTGATGACGCGGCGGGCGGCGGCCTTCCAAATTCTGGCCGTGACCTTCACCAACAAGGCGGCGCGGGAAATGCGCGAGCGCGTCGCCGCCCTGGTCGGGATCGAGCCGGAAGGCTGGTGGCTTGGCACCTTCCACGCGCTGGCCGCGCGCATCCTGCGCCGTCACGCCGAACTGGTCGGGCTGAAATCGAACTTCACCATTCTGGACACCGACGATCAGATCCGCCTCATCAAGCAATTGCTGGAGGCCGAGAACATCGACGCCAAGAAATGGCCGCCGCGCCAAGTGCTGGGCGCCATCGAACGTTGGAAGGATCGCGGCCTGACGCCCGACCGGCTGAACGACAGCGACGGCGGCGACGTCGCCGACGGCCGGGTGGTGGCGATCTACCGCGCCTATCAGGAGCGGCTGCGCACGCTGAACGCCTGCGACTTTGGCGATCTGCTGCTGCACACGCTGGTGATCTTCCAGAAGCACCCGGATGTGCTGGCCGAGTATCACCGTAAGTTCAAATATCTTCTGGTCGATGAGTATCAAGACACCAACGTCGCACAATATTTGTGGCTTCGTATATTGTCTCAGTCTCACAAGAACATCTGCTGCGTGGGCGATGAAGATCAGTCGATTTACGCGTGGCGCGGCGCCGAAATCGGCAACATCCTGCGTTTCGAGACCGATTTCCCCGGCGCCACCATTGTCAAGCTGGAGCAAAATTACCGTTCGACCGGGCATATTCTGGCAGCCGCGTCGGGCTTGATCGCCCACAACCAGGGGCGGCTTGGCAAGACGCTGTGGACCGAGGCCGACGGCGGCGAGCCGGTGCGGGTCAAGGCGCTGTGGGACGGCGAGGAGGAGGCCCGTTGGGTCGGCGAGGAGATCGAAGCGCTCCAGCGCAAGGGAACGCCGCTGTCGCAGGTCGCCATTCTGGTGCGCGCCGGATTCCAGACCCGCGAGTTTGAAGAGCGTTTCATCACGCTGGGGATGCCCTACAAGGTGCTTGGCGGGCCGCGCTTTTACGAGCGGCAGGAAATCCGCGACGCGATGGCTTATTTCCGGGTGGTCAATTCGCCCGACGACGATCTGGCCTTTGAGCGCATCGTCAATCTGCCCAAGCGCGGCGTCGGCCCCGCCGCCATGCAGACGCTCTACACAGCCGCCCGCGCGCGCGGCGCGCCGCTGACCGAAGCGGCGTGGCTGCTGACCGACACCGACGAGTTGAAGCCCAAGCTGCGCAGCACTCTGCGCGGCCTGTTGCAGGATTTTTTCCGTTGGCGGACCATGCTGGAAACCGTGCCGCACACGGAAATGGCGCGGATCATCCTGGACGAATCCGGCTACACCAAGATGTGGCAGGAGGACAAAACCGCCGAAGCGCCGGGCCGCCTGGAAAATCTGAAGGAACTCGTCACCGCGATGGGCGATTTCGAGACGCTGGCGGGCTTCCTGGAGCATGTCGCCTTGGTGATGGAAAACGCCGAGGCCGCCGGGGTTGATCAGGTCACGGTGATGACCCTGCACGGGGCCAAGGGGCTGGAGTTCGACCGCGTCTTTCTGCCCGGCTGGGAGGAGGGTGTGTTCCCCAACCAGCGCGCGCTGGACGAAACCGGCGTCGCCGGGTTGGAGGAGGAGCGGCGGCTCGCCTATGTCGGGCTGACCCGCGCGCGCAAGCGGGCCTATGTCAGCCACGCCGCCAACCGGCGGCTGTACGGCAATTGGGTCAGCGCGCTGCCGTCGCGCTTCGTGGACGAATTGCCGCAGAGCGACGTCGAGACGGAGGCCGCGCCCGGTCTGCATCCTGGCGGCGCCGGGGCGGCGTTCCGCGACGCGATGGGCGGCTTTGGCGGCGGCGGCTTCCAATTCCGTGGACAGACCCGCCAGCCCCCCGCGCCAAAAACCATCACGCTGGACCAGGGCGCCTACGCCGTCGCCCCTCGCGCCCGGCCCGAAGCGGCCTTTGATAAGGGTTCCCGCGTATTCCACCAGAAATTCGGCTATGGCACCGTGGTTGGCGTGGAGCAGGACAAGCTGGAGATCGCCTTCGATCAGTCTGGCGCCAAGAAGGTGATGGACAGCTTCGTCGTCCCGGCTGAAAAAGCGGGTTGACCGCCCAACCGTTGGGCGAGCTTCCTGTGATGGCCGTCACAGCGTTGTGACCGCCGTCCGGGGCAGTCTCCCTGCGGTCGGTGCATGGAGGGCGCGTTTCGTGTTTGGCAAGGGCAGCACCAGCTACGAGGTTCAAAGCCGTCGGGACGGGCGTTGGCGCATCGAAGGCGCTTTCACCGATCAAGAGGCGTCGCTGTCCTGCGCCCGCTCGCAGCTCATGGCCGGTGGGGTCGAAGAGGTCAAGGTCATCAAATTCCGCACCCTGGCTGGTCTTGGCCTGGAAACGGTGATCCTGCACAAGAAGGCGCCGGAGAACAAAGGCAAGCCGCTGATGCTGGGCGGCACGGCGGAAGGCGCGCCGGTCTGCCGGACCCTGGATGATTTGCGCGGCTTTGAAAGCCGGGTGGTGATCGGTCGGTTGCTGCGCCCCTTCCTGGATCGTCAACGCATCACGCCGACCGAACTGCTGCATTCCTGGCCGCATTTCCGCAAATTGGACGAGCAGGGCGCGCTGCTCAGCGCCGCCATCCACGCCACGGCCCGGCATCACGCCGACCTGCATGGCATGGTTGTTCCGACGCGGGTGAAGGAGATCCGGCGCTTGGTGGACGCCGCCGCCGCGCAGGCCCGCGATTTTCTGGCCGAGCGCAAGCGGTTGCCCAGCTTCAACGCCCGTGACCTGGACGACACCAGCCGCCGAATCGACGCGGAGGTGGGGGTTGAGGGGCACGACGCTGTGTTCCTCAGCCTGCTGACCCTGCATATGGTTGAAGGGGGCACTCTGGGCGGCAAGCTGGACGTGCTGCTGGACCTGATTGACGAGGACACCGGGCCGCGCCATCTGGAACTGATCGACGGCGTGATGGCCGATGTGCTGGGATCCGCCGACACCTTGAAGGAGTTGCTGGGGCCGCAGCCCAGTCTGGTCATGGGTTTGTGCGCGCTGGTCGATTCGCTCTATGGCCGCAACCCCGATCCGATGATCCCGCAGCCGACGGTCGCCCTGTCGCAGGTGTGCGACATGGCCCTGCGCGGACGGGCGCCGCTGTGCCAGATCGTGCTGATTGATCGGATACGGCAAGCGTTGCTCAGCGACCAACCGCTTGATCGTCGCGACGTGAAGTCGGAAGGGGTCTTGATCCAAAGCCTGACCCAACGGCTGAAGGGACCGCAGGGCGAACTGTTGGGCGGGTCGGTGGTCGCCAAGGCGCTGGACCGCCGCATGGTCCGTCATCGCCAGACCGTTTTGCGCGATCAGGGCATGCATGACATCGCCGACCGCCTGTCGGCGGGCTGAACGTTAGGTTTCGCGGGGCGTCGGACGGATCGCGCCCGTCATGGGAAATTCACATGACCGGCCTCGGGGGCGCTCCTAAACAGGGAGCGTCGCATCCTGCCCGCAAGTCCGCTTGCCAGCCCCGAGGATTCATCATGCTGTCGTCCGTCTTCTCCGCCCGCTCCGCGCGCCGGACCGCCGTCGCTTTGGCTGTCTCCATGGTGATGGTCGCCGGTGGCGCCTCCGCCCAGGGCGTGACGCCCTTTTCCTTCGGCCTGTGGGGCGATCTGCCCTACGCCAAGAACGGCGACGGGCCGAAGATGCGGCGGTTGATCGACAACATGAACGCCGCCGACATCGCCTTTTCGGTGTTTGACGGCGACACCAAGGACGGCAGCTCCGAATGCGCGAACGCCAGCTACGCCGATGCGGTGGCGCTGTTCGATTCGCTGAAGCGCCCGATGATTTATGTTCCCGGCGACAATGAATGGACCGATTGCCACCGTTTGAACAACGGGGGCTATGACAATTTGGAACGGTTGGACCACATCCGCAAAACCATGTTCGCCACCAACCAGAGCTTTGGCCAATCGAAGCTGACGTTGGAGCAGCAGGGCAAGCCCGGCGAGAAATTTTCCGAAAACACCCGTTTGATTCACAACGGAATCGTCTTCGTTGGACTGAACATCCCCGGCAGCAACAACAACAAGGTGCTGGACGACAAGGATTGCACCAAGAAGAGCGCCCGCAAGGCCGACCAATGCGCCGCTGACAACGCCGAGTATGAGGAGCGCGACGCCGCCAACATCGCCTGGATGAAGGAGGCGTTCGTCAAGGCCAAGGCGCTGAAGGCGCCGGGCGTGGCGCTGACCTTTCAGGCCGATCTGGGCTTTGATCTGCCGGAAACCGAGGACAAGGACGAGCGCAAAAATTCCAACGTCGACGGGTATGACCGTTTCATCGACGCTCTGCTGGTCGAGGCCAAGAGCTATGACGGGCAAATCCTGGTCGTTCATGGCGACACCCATTTCTTCAAGGTGGACAAGCCGTTCATCAACCAAGCGAACCTGATCCCCAACGTCACCCGTGTGGAAACCTTCGGCAGCCCCAACGCCCATTGGGTGAAGGTGGACGTCGATCCGACGGCGCGCGAATTGTTCATCGTTCATCCGATGATTGTTCCCGGCAACTGACTGGGCGCGGCTGAGAACCGGGCGGGGCGCGCAATTCTCTTGGTTTCGGGAAGAGTGGGCGGTTAAAAAGCAGCGGTTGTCTGTGGTCGTCCTGGAAAGCCCCCGCTCATGTCCCCGAATTTGCTCTGGCGCATCGCGCTCGTCGTTCCCGAAGCCCATGCCCCGGCCTTCGCCGAAGCGGTGGGCGATCACGCCGACGCGGTGTCCACCTTCGAGCTGGAAGAGGGCGGCAACTGGCTGGTCGAGGCGACCATCCATGGCCAGCCGGACGAACCCCGGCTGGTCTCCCGCGTCGCCGTTCTGGCCCAGGCGGTCGGCATCGACGAACCCAAGGTCATCATCGAAAGCCTGCCGATGATTGATTGGGTGTCGCACAGCTACCAGGGCTTTCCGCCGATCCGCGCCGGGCGCTTCTTCGTCCATGGCTCGCATCATGAGGGCGGCGTCCCGGCGGGCAGCGTCTCGCTGCTGGTGGACGCCGCGACCGCGTTTGGCACGGGGGAGCATGGCTCGACCAACGGATGCCTTCAGGCGCTTGACCGCTTGTCGCGTCATCTGAAGCTGCCGCGCGGCGGGCGGGGCGGGGCGCTCGACATGGGTTGCGGCTCCGGCATTCTGGCGCTGGCGGTGGCCAAGCGTTGGCGCGTGCCGGTGACGGCGGTGGACATCGACCCGGAGGCGGTGCGCGTCACCCGCATCAACACTGCGATCAATGGTTTGCAGGGCCGGATCCGCTCGCAAGGCGGCGACGGCTATCACACCCGTCTGGTCGGCCGACACAAGCCCTACACCCTCATCACCGCGAACATTCTGGCCCGCCCGCTGGCCCGCATGGCCCCGCAACTGCGTCGTCATCTGAAGAAGGGCGGTTACGCGGTGTTGGCCGGTCTGTTGAACCGGCAGGAACGCCACGTCATCCAGGCCCACCGGAATCAGGGCCTGCGTCTGGTCGCCCGCATCCCGGTCGGCGAATGGACCACGCTGGTGGTCAAGCGCTGAAAACTGGCGCTGAGATCGGGCGGGTTCAGCCTTCGATGCCCCCTCCCTAACCCTCCCCCGCTTGCGCGGGAGAGGGAAAACCGCCGCGCGCGGACAAAGCTCCTGCCCCCTCTCCCGCGTCAGCGGGGGAGGGATGGGGAGGGGGCGGCCCAACCCGTCGGCTCCGCCAAAAAACACCACGCCAGCCGCTTGCGCGCGCGCGCGGAGGTGCCTAGCCTGACGCGGTCTGACCGATTCCGGTCGCCACCGTTTCAAGGAATCTCCCGCCGTGTCCAGCCCCTATCGTGGCGATGACGCCCTGGCCTCCCTGCTGACCGCCGCCAATGTTTCACAGACTCCCGCCGACATCCGGGCGCTGTTGGCGGGCGTGCTGGCCGCTCCGGCCAGCCACGATCCCGCCGATTGGCTGCTTCTGGTGGGGCAGGGGCTGCCCGCCGACCTGATCGAACAGCTTCAGGCGTTGAAGGCCGCTTTGGCCGACGCCCCGGCGTCTGCGCCGTCCGACGCCGCCCAACGTTTGGCCGACCTGCGCGCCGTGCTGAAACGGCGTGAGTTGGACGGCTTCGTCGTGCCGCGCGGCGACGAGCATCAGGGCGAGTATGTGCCGCCGCGCGCCCAGCGTCTGGCTTGGCTGACCGGCTTCACCGGATCGGCGGGCAACGCGGTGGTGATGGCGGAACGCGCCGCGATCTTCGTCGATGGCCGCTACACGCTTCAGGCGCAGACCGAGGTTCCGACCCAGTATGAGCGCAAGCATCTGGTCGAAGATCCGCTGACCGACTGGGTGGCGGGCGCGCTGCCGATGGGCGGGCGGCTGGGCTATGATCCGTGGCTGCACACCGTCGGTTGGGTCGAAAAGACCCGCGCGGCGCTGGAGCGCGACGGAATCCAGTTGATCGCCTGCGAGGACAACCCGCTGGATCAGGTGTGGCCGGACCAGCCCCCGGCCCCCCTGTCGCCGGTGACGCCGCAGGACATCGCCTTCACCGGCGACAGCGCCGCCGACAAGCGCGCCCGTCTGGCCAAGGGGCTGGCCGACAAGGGGCTGGCCGCCGTTGTGCTGACCCAACCCGACAGCGTCGCGTGGCTGCTCAACATCCGGGGCGCGGATGTGCCCTGCACGCCGTTCCCGCTGTCCTTCGCCATTCTGAACCAGGACGGCGCGGTCGATCTGTTCCTCGATCCGCGCAAGCTGGCGCCGCAAACCCGCGTCCATCTGGGCAATCAGGTCCGCGTGCGTCCGGTGGCGGAGTTCGGTCCGGCGCTGGACGCGGTCGGGCGCGGCGCGCGGGTGCTGGCCGATCCGTCCTGCACCTCGGCCTGGGTGTTCGACCGGCTGCATCTGGCGGGCGCGACGGTGGAGCGCGACGCCGACCCCTGCGCCTTGCCGAAGGCGTGCAAGAACGCGGCGGAATTGGCGGGAACCCGCGCCGCCCACGCCCGCGACGGCGCCGCCCTGGTCCGCTTCCTCCACTGGTTCGCCGGAGAGGCGCCGAAGGGGGAGCTGACCGAATTGGCGGTGGTGGACCGGCTGCTGGCCTTCCGCCAGAGCAACGCGCTGTTTTCCGGCTTGAGCTTTGACACCATCGCCGGGGCCGGGCCGAACGGGGCCATCGTTCATTACCGCGTCACCCCCGACAGCGACCGGCGGATCGAGCCGAACAGTTTGTTCCTGCTGGACAGCGGCGCGCAATACCGCGACGGCACCACCGACGTCACCCGGACGCTGGCGGTCGGAACCCCCAGCCCCGAGATGAAGGACCGCTTCACCCGCGTGCTGAAGGGCCACATCGCGCTCTCCACCGCCCGGTTCCCGCGCGGCACCACCGGATCGCAGCTCGACGCGCTGGCGCGCCTGCCCTTGTGGCGGGCCGGGTTGGATTACGACCACGGCACCGGCCATGGCGTCGGCAGCTTCCTGTCGGTGCATGAGGGGCCGCAGCGGATCTCCAAGGTCGGCAACACGGTCGCCCTGCAACCCGGCATGATCCTGTCCAACGAGCCGGGCTACTACAAGACCGGCGCTTACGGCATCCGCATCGAAAACCTCGTCGTCGTCCAGCCGGTCGAGGTCGAGGGGGCCGAGCGCCCGACGCTGGGGTTTGAGCCGCTGACCCTGGCCCCGATTGACCGCGCGGTGATCGACACGGCGCTTCTCGATCCGGACGAAATCGCCTGGATCGACGCCTATCATGCGCGTGTGTGTGAGTCGTTGACGCCGCTGTTGGATGCGGAGGTTGCGGTCTGGTTGGCCGCCGCAACCGCGCCGCTGATCGCCGCGTCGTAAATGAGAATTTGGGCGAATGAAGCGGATTTGGCGGAACGCGTGGCTGCGGTGAAAACAGCCCGTGCGTTCGTCGGGGGAATCTGGCAAGGTCCCGACCTGTTCGGTAACCCCTTCTTTACCAGCCTGCTTCACTGTGTCTCAAAGGGATGACTTTTCAGAAAAGTTAGGGCATCACAGTTGGCACACACTTCCCGGATTACGGCGCGGCCCTGCGCCGGGTGAGCGTAACGCCGGACCATCCACCGGCAACGGACTTATGCGGAGACGTCTAGATGAAGATCCTCGTCGTCGATGATTACGCCACCATGCGGCGCATCGTGCGGAACCTGTTGACCCAGATCGGCTACACCGACATCGACGAGGCCGGCGACGGCGTGTCGGCGTTGGCGAAGCTGCGTGAGAGCAAGTTCGGCCTCATCATCTCCGACTGGAACATGGAGCCGATGACCGGCCTCCAGCTCCTCAAGGAAATCCGCGCCGATGCGAAGCTGGCGCCGACTCCGTTCATCATGGTCACGGCCGAAAGCAAGACCGAGAACGTGATCGCCGCCAAGCAGGCGGGCGTGAACAATTACATCGTCAAGCCGTTCAACGCGGACACCCTGAAGATGAAAATCCAGGCGGTTATCGGCGGCTGACGCAGAGGGTTGGGGGAGTGGACGGGTTGGAGCAGCTTCCACAGCTGTCCGAGGAAGAGTTCGAGCAGATCGAAGAAGCGATCGCTCGATCGACCAAGGGGCGGGCTTTCTTGCGTCGTCTCCATCGCCGGTCCCTGGGGGCCGCGACGGAAGAGGTACGCGCCATGCTCCAGGAGTTCCGCACGTCCTGGAGCCGCCAGAGCGAGGCCGTGGAAGCTGGCAAGCATGTCGGCGTTTTGCGGCGCGAGCTGATGGAAATGGCGGCGTCCATCGAACAGGCCCGGCGGGAGGTCGCAGCGTTGCGGCCAGCCGACGGGGCTGGCGACAAGATCCTCTCCGCCACCAACGAGCTGGACGCCATCGTGATCTCGACCGAGCGCGCCTCGTTCGAGATCCTGAACGCGGCCGAGCGGCTGATGGATTTGTCCAGCAAGCTGCGGGCGGCGGGAGCCGATTCGGACCTGTGCGGCGAGATCGACGGGGAGGTGAACAACATCTTCACCGCCTGCTCGTTCCAGGATCTGACCGGCCAACGCACCAGCAAGGTGGTGAACGCGCTTCGCTACATCGAACAGCGCGTCATCGCCATGATCAACATCTGGGGCGAGGATGGCATGGCCGGGATGGCCATCGCCGAAGAGAACACCGACAAACGGCCCGACGCGCATCTGCTGAACGGTCCGCAGTTGGAAGGGCATGGCGTCAGTCAGGCGGATGTCGACAGCATGTTCGACAGCCCCGCGATGGCGCCGCCACCTCCTCCCCCCCCGCCGCCGCCGCCCGATCCGGTGGCGACCAGTCCGGTGAAGTCCAGCCAGTCGGACATTGACAACATGTTCGACAGTCCGGCCCCCGCCGCTCCGGTGAAGTCCAGCCAGTCGGACATCGACAGCATGTTCGACAGCCCGGCTCCGGCCCCCAAACCGGCGGAACCGGCGGCGAAAAAGCCGGTTCCCAAGCCGCCTGGCCCGTCGATCAAGGCCAAGCCCGCGCCAAAACCGGCTCCACCTCCGCCTCCGGCGGCGGATGAGCCGCCAACCCCTCTCGATCAGGCGGCGATCGACGCTCTGTTTGGATGACCCGCTCGCGGGGCTTCGGGCGGAGTCGGTCAAGGGTGGAACACGCGGAGCGGGGCAGGCGGGGATCCGGCGCACGTTCACGTTAGCGGTGTGTGCGCGACAACCAAGCGACGGCGCGCGGTCTTTCCGCCCGTCTCATTCGACCACTCAAGGCCGAGCGCGGCCATTCGACAAAGGCGGGACCGAGAATGAAGCAGATGTCCAAGCCCTTCATGGCCGAGCTTCAGAAGGCCCGCAAGACGGGAAATCCCTTCAAGGCGCTGTCCGATGATTCGGTGGCTGCGTCGGCTCCGGCGCTGGCCGCCCCGGTCCAGGCCGTTGAGTTGGACAACACCGAAGTTTTGCGCGCCATCAGCACGCTGGGCGAAAAGCTTGACCGCTTCTTGACGATGGACGCGGCGCAGATCGACCAAATTCAGGTCGAAATCGCCGACATTTCCGGCAAGATCAAGGCCACCAAGGTTGAAATGGCGGCCATCCGCCATCCGCTGTCGGGTGGCGAAGACAAGTTCCAGCAGGCCAGCCAGGAGTTGAGCGCCGTCGTCTCCGCGACCGAGGCCGCGACCAACACCATCATGGCCTGCGCCGAAGAGTTGGACGAGGTGGTGTCGGAGCTGAAAGCGTCGCTGCCCGAAGGCTATCAGCGCGACCGCGTCAACGACATGACCGACGTCATCGTCCGCATCTATGAGGCCTGCAACTTCCAGGATTTGACCGGCCAGCGCATCACCAAGGTGGTTCGCGCCATGTCCTTCATCGAAGAGCGCGTGGACGCGATGATGGGGCTGTGGAACAAGCGCGAATTCGAAGCGATGCCGCTGCCGCCGTCCGTCACGAAGCGGGACGAGAATCTCGACCTGCACGGCCCCGCCGAAGCCACCCCGGACAGCGGAAACATCAGCCAGGCCGACATCGACGCGCTGTTCGGCTGACGTCCATCCGCGTTTCATCACAGCCCGCGCCCCCTGGATCCCCGAGAACCACTTGCTGCGCCCGCACCTTGGCGTGCTATACAGGGGCAACGCTGAAAGAGCTTATGACGACGATGCTGCCTCGCTCCTATCGCCTGCCGCTGACGGCCATTCTCCTGTCCGCCACGCTCGCCGCCTGCTCCTCCACCAAGGAGGACGCCTATGTCGAGCGTCCCGCCGATCAGCTTCTCTCCGAAGCCGATCTGGCGATGAAGGAGGACGCCTTCAAGAAGGCGGCCAAGCTCTACGACGAGGTGGAGCGCCAGCACCCCTATTCGGAATCGGCCAGCAAGGCGCAGCTTCTCGCCGCCTACGCCCATTACCAGGATTTGAAGTATGACGACGCCATTCTGGCGCTCGACCGCTTCATCCAGCTTCATCCGGGCAGCCCGGACATCGCCTACGCCTATTACATGCGGGCGCTGTCCTATTACGAGCAGATCACCGACGTGCGCCGCGATCAGCGGATCACCCGGTTGGCGCTCGATTCGCTGTCCGAAGTGGTCCGCCGCTTCCCCGACAGCCAATACGCCCGCGACGCCAAGCTGAAGATCGACCTGACCAACGACCATCTGGCCGGCAAGGAGATGGAGGTCGGACGCTTCTACCTGCGCCAGCAGCAATACACCTCGGCCATCGGGCGCTTCCGCGTGGTGGTGGAGAATTACCAGACGACGTCCCACGTCGCCGAGGCGCTGCACCGCTTGGTGGAATGCTATCTGGCGCTGGGCGTGACCGACGAAGCCAAGACCGCCGCAGCCGTGCTCGGCCACAACTTCCCCGGTAGCGAATGGTACACGGACAGCTACGCTCTTCTGGTGGACGCCAAGCTCACCCCCGAGCGAAACGAGAAATCGTGGCTCAGCAAAGCCTGGAACTCTCTGTTCTAGGACGCTCGATGCTGGCGTCCTTGACGATCCGGGACGTCGTCCTGATCGAAAAGCTGACTCTGTCGTTCCGGCGGGGCCTGTGCGCCCTGACCGGCGAGACCGGAGCGGGAAAATCCATCCTGCTTGACGCGCTGGGCTTGGCGCTGGGCGCGCGGGCCGAATCCGGGCTGGTGCGCCATGGGGCTGATCAAGCCTCCGTCACCGCCGAGTTCGAACTGTCGGGCGACCATCCCGCTTTCGCCATCCTGAAAGAGCAGGGGTTGGACGCCGAAGAGCGTCTGGTGGTGCGCCGCACCGTCAGCGCCGACGGGCGCAGCCGCGCATGGGTGAACGATCAGGCGGTCGGCGTCGCTCTGCTGAAAAAATTGGGGGAGGAACTGGTCGAGGTTCACGGCCAGTTCGACACCCACGGCCTGCTGAATCCGCAGACCCATCGCGGTGTGCTGGACGCTTACGCCGGGCTGTCGACCCAGGCGGCCCAGGTCGCCGCCGCCCATCGGGCGTGGCGGCAGGTTGAAGACGCCCGCCATTCCGCCGCCGCCGACATCGCCCGCGCCCGCTCGGAGGAGGAGTATCTCCGCCACGCGGTGGCCGAGTTGGACGCCCTGTCGCCCAAGCCGGGGGAAGAGGCCGAACTCGCCGAATCGCGCGCCGTGCTGATGCACCGCGAAAAGCTGATGGACGGCTTGAACGCCGCCTATGGCGAGTTGTCGGGGGATCGCGGCGTCGAACGGGCCTTGGCGTCGGCCATCCGCACGCTGTCGCGTCTGGCCGACAAGGCCGGAGGCGCTCTGGATCCGGTGATCGCCGCGCTGGACCGCGCCGCGACCGAGGCGGCGGACGGCATCGCCGGGCTGCAAGCGGTGTCCAGCGGCGTAGACATGGATCCGCGCGCCCTGGAAAAGCTGGAAGACCGCCTGTTCGCCCTGCGCGCCGCCGCCCGCAAACATGGCGTGGCGGTGGACGCGTTGGCCGCCCTGCGCGAGGAAATGGCCGGACGCTTGCTGTTGATCGAGGATCAAGGCGATCTGCTGACCCGGTTGGCCAAGGAAGCCGCCGTGGCGCGCGGCGCCTACCACAGCGCCGCCGAAGCCTTGAGCGCCGCGCGTCGTGAGGCGTCGGGCCGTTTGGACGCGGCGGTGGCGGTGGAACTGACGCCGCTGAAGATGGACAAGGCGAAATTCCGCACGCTGGTCGAATCGCTGGACGAATCCGAATGGGCGGCGGCGGGCGTTGATCGCGTGGCCTTCCAGGTCTCGACCAATCCCGGCGCGCCGTCCGGCGCCTTGAACAAGATCGCGTCTGGTGGCGAACTGGCCCGCTTCATGCTGGCCTTGAAGGTGGTTCTGGCCCAGACCTCCACCGTCGGCACGCTGGTGTTTGACGAGGTGGACACTGGCATTGGCGGCGCCGTGGCCGCCGCCGTCGGCGACCGTCTGGCGACGCTGGGTCACGGGCTTCAGGTTCTGGTGGTCACACACAGCCCGCAGGTGGCGGCGCGCGGCGCCGTTCATCTGAAGGTGCAGAAAACCCAAAGCGGGGAGCAGGTGACGACGGGCGTCGCCGAATTGGACGGCGACGAACGCCGCGAGGAAATCGCCCGCATGCTGTCCGGCGCGACGGTGACGGCGGAAGCCCGCGCGGCGGCGGACAGCCTGATCGCTGGGCGAGGGTAAGAGAGGGCGCTCTATTGGCCCTCTTCACCGCGAAAGATCTCTGGAAGGTTTCGCGCGCCGTGCACGACATGCAGCACGACAACGCTTGTGTCGCTAATGTCATAGAAAATCAGATAGTTGCCGTGTGGGAAGCAATGAACGCCGTCTCGGACGTCGTCGCGCCGCTTTCCCATATGCGGGAAGCGGGAGAGCTGGCGGCATTTGACGTCAAGGTTCACAAGCCAGTTTTGGGCGGCGGCGGGGTTGTCCGCTTTTATCAAATCAATGATGGTGTCGATGTCGTCTTCGGCTGCTGTGGAATAGACAAGAGCCTTCATGGCTGCTTTTCGAGCTTTGGAAAATGTTTGGATTTTAAACGGGCGAACATGTCGTCGCCGTCCACGATCCGACCAGCGGCGGCGTCGGCCCGCCCGCGGTCAACTCCGGCCCGGACGGCTTCCATCCACTCTTCTTGAGTTGGCTCCTGCACCTCCAACGTGATCCGAACCCGCGCCGTGGGAAGCAGGCCATGGGGGAGAAGGGCGACAAGCTCCGCCGGAAGCGCGTCGGCGCGCATGGTTGTGGTGGCGCTGTCCGGCATAGTTCGGGTGTTCCTTTTGCGCATGGACGAAGTCTACCCTCATCCGATTCGACACGCCAGACACGCCGACGACGCGTCAAGCCACGCCATCACCCGGCCCATGTCCCGCTCCGCCCTACGCGCTTGGCGCCGCCTGTTTCCAGTAATTCCAGCCGCCTAACCGCAGGCCGACGGCGAAGCTGGTGAAGGGGATGCGCAGTTCGATGTCGCGGGGCTGAAAGAAGGTCAGCCGTTCGGGTTCGCCGGTCGGGCCGAATTCCAGCCGCGCGCCCTTGGGATCCTGGGCGAACTCGTCGCTCATCACCTGCCAGATCTCCAGATCGCCGTCATGGTTGGTGATCTTGTATTGGCCGCAACGCCAGACCGCCGATTCGCCGACATTGCCCTCGACAACTTTCTTGTCGCCCTCCATGCGGACGTCGCCGACTCCGGCGGCCTCGCCCTTCATGGACGGTCCCTGCGATTCGGCGCGGAAGCCCAGGCGCAGCCAAGCGGATCGGCTGTGCGGAATAAGCCGACGCACCGTCGCCGCGTCCTCCCGGCTGAACTGGTCGGGATCGTCGTAGAAAATGCGGTCCAGCGTGGCGGCGATGACCAGCCGGTCGTCGATGCTCAGGCCGGAGGCGGGCGGTTGGGCCATGGGGCTTTCCGATGATGATCGCCAATGATGATCGCTTCCTGATTATACACCGCCGGACGGCGTTCGTCGCAAGTCGGGGAGAGACTCCCACCGGCGACGGGTTGGCGTTATGCTGCGCGGCCCAATTCTCCGGCACCCGACGAGACGCGCGATGATGGACCTGTTCGACACGCCTCCCAACCCCCGCGCCGTGGCCGTCGAGGCGCTGACGCCGGAGCAGGCGCGGGCCGACCTTGCCGATCTTGCCGCCGAGATCGCCCGCCACGACCAGCTTTATCACCAGCAGGACAAGCCGGAGATCAGCGACGCCGACTATGACGCGCTGGTCCGCCGCAACGCCGCCATCGAGGCGCGCTTTCCCGATCTGCGCCGCGCCGATTCGCCGTCGCTGCGGGTGGGGGCGGCCCCCGCCGCCGGGTTCGGCAAGGTGCGCCACGCCGTGCCGATGCTGTCGCTCGGCAACGCCTTCTCCGCCGAGGATGTCGGCGATTTCGTCGCGCGGGTCCGCCGTTTTCTCGGGTTGGAGGATGGCGCGGAGCTGCGCTTCGTCGCCGAACCGAAGATCGACGGGCTGTCCTGT
This sequence comes from Azospirillum cavernae, assembly GCF_003590795.1. GTDB lineage: Bacteria > Pseudomonadota > Alphaproteobacteria > Azospirillales > Azospirillaceae > Azospirillum > Azospirillum cavernae. The sequence continues at coordinate 1,465,370 of NZ_QYUL01000001.1, read as the reverse complement.
TCCCTGCGCTACGAACGCGGCGAACTGGTGATGGCGGCGACGCGCGGCGATGGGGCGGAGGGGGAGAATGTGACCGCCAACGTCCGCACCATTCGCGACGTGCCGCACCGTCTGCCCGCGCCCTTCCCCGAGGTGCTGGAGGTGCGCGGCGAAATCTACATGGCGCGCGAGGATTTCAAGGCGATGAACGCCGCGCTGGTGGAGGCGGGGGAGGAACCCTTCGCCAACCCGCGCAACGCCGCCGCCGGGTCGCTGCGCCAGAAGGACGCCGCCGTCACCGCCGCGAGACCCCTGCGCTTCTTCGGCTACGCCCTGGGCGAACTGTCCGAACCCATCGCCGACACCCAATCGGGCGTGCGGGCGCGGTTGGAAGGCTGGGGGTTCGCGCTGAACCACCCGACGGCGCTGTGCGATGGGCCGGACGCGCTGATGGCGCATTACGAGTTGATCGGGCGGCGGCGGGCGGAACTGCCCTTCGACATCGACGGCGTCGTCTACAAGGTGGACAGCCTGGATTTGCAGCAGCGTTTGGGCTTCGTCAGCCGCGCCCCGCGCTGGGCCATCGCCCACAAATTCCCGGCGGAGCAGGCGCAAACCCGGCTGAAGGCGATCACCATCCAGGTGGGCCGCACCGGCGCGCTGACCCCGGTGGCGGAGTTGGAGGACATCACCGTCGGCGGCGTCGTCGTCAGCCGCGCCACCCTGCACAACGAGGATGAAATCGCCCGCAAGGACATCCGCGCGGGCGATCTGGTCATCGTCCAGCGGGCGGGCGACGTCATCCCGCAGATCGTCGGGGTGGTGCTGGACCAGCGCCCGGCGGACAGCCAACCCTATGAACCGCTGACCCATTGCCCGGTCTGCGGCAGTCTGGCGATGCGCGAGGCGGGGGAGGTGGTGCGCCGCTGCACCGGCGGCCTGATCTGCGACGCCCAGGCCAAGGAGCGGCTGCGCCATTTCGTCTCGCGCAACGCCTTCGATATCGAAGGGCTGGGCGAAAAGATCATTGAGGAGTTCTGGGACGCCGGTTTCATCAAATCCCCGGCGGACATCTTCACGCTGGAAGGCCGGGTGGAACTGATCGGGCGGCCGGGCTGGAAAGAGAAATCGGTCGAAAACCTGTTCGCCGCCATCAACCAGCGCCGCAACGGCATCGAGTTGCACCGCGTCATCTTCGCTCTCGGCATCCGCCACATCGGCGAGGTGACGGCGAAGTCTCTGGCCCGCCATTACGGCGCGATGGCGGAGTGGATCGCGGGGATGGAGCGGGCGGGCCGGGCGATGCCGGGCGCGGCGTGGCGCGATCTGCACGCGATCAACGGGGTGGGGCCGACCACGGTCAACGCCATTCTGGCGTGGTTCGCCGACCCCGACAGCGCAGCCAAGCTGGCCTTCTACGCCGGAAACGAAGCGCTGCGGCTGGAAACCATCATCACGTCGCTGGGGATCAAGCCGTTGAACAGCCGCGCCGCGCAGGCTCTGGCCGAGCGTTACGGCGCGCTCGACGCCTGGAGCGCGGCGATGCGCGACGCGGTGGACCATGCGCCAAAAGCTGATTGGAATGAACTGGTCTCCATCCCCGACGTGGGGGAGGTCGCGGCGGAAGAGGTCGCCTCCTTCTTCCAGGAGGACCGCAACCGCGCCGTCGTGCAGGCGCTGGCGGAGCGGCTGACCGTTCTGGCGGCGGAAGCGCCGAAGGTTGGAAACTCCCCGGTGGCGGGCAAGACGGTGGTCTTCACCGGCACGCTGGAAAAGATGACCCGGTCGGAGGCCAAGGCGCGCGCCGAGTCGTTGGGGGCCAAGGTGGCCGGGGCGGTGTCGGGCAAGACCGACTATCTGGTCGCCGGGGCCGACGCGGGCGGCAAGGCGGCGAAGGCGCGCGATTTGGGCGTGGAGATTCTCAGCGAAGACGAGTGGTTGGCGAAAATTGCGGGCTGACGGTTCCCGCCGTCGCCAAAATGTCGCATGAGGACGGACCCTGGTTGACGTCGGGTCAAGAACGCGCTGACATAAGAAAACGCTGCTGGACAGGACGATGGGCGGTCAACGCCCGCGCGCCACGGATTGGTTCGCCAGTCTTGTGGATCGGCAGACGTGAAGCAACGGCAAGGGACAAGGAAACGCCATGGAACCCATTCAATGGTCGCGCTGGATGAGCGTCGGCATCGACGATCTTGACGAGGATCATCGCGTCTTGATCGCCATCGTCAACAAACTCTCCGATGACGCCAACCGCCATGATCCCGCCGTGATCGAAGCCATTCTCGACGAACTGATCGCTTACACCCGCCATCACTTCGCCGCTGAAGAGGCGTGCATGATGCGGTCAAACTACCCGACCTTCACCGCGCACAAGGCGTTGCACGACGCGCTGACCCGACAGGTGGAAGCCTATCGCGACGGCTTCGTCGCCAACCGCGACGCCACCACCGGCGAAGAAGTGTTCGACTTTTGCGCGGAGTGGCTGGGTCGGCACATCCTGAAAGAAGACACCCGCTTTGGCGAGTATGCCGGGAACGGGGCGGCGTTGGTGTCGGCCAACATGGCGGGGTAGGGCGCGGCGTGAATCCGAGTCGGTCTACATTCTTCAGGATGTGGGTTAAGGCTGTCCAATAAAATATTGATAAAATTGAATCAATAGAGCGCGGCCCGCTCCGTTTTCACCGCTTCAAGCGCCTGTTCCCATCGGGACGGGCGTTTTTCGTTTGCGCGCTCTTCAGACGGGAGGGGAGGGCGCGTGGGAAAAGAAAATGCCCTCCCCGGTGGGGGAGGGCAGGGTGTGCCTGGAGGAAAGAGAGGAAACGGAAGACCGATCAGGCGACCGCCAAGCGGGCGTAGGCCGGACGGCCAACCGGCAGCGCCGGAGCCTGGATCTCATACCGCCACGCGCTGCGGTCGGCGAACAGGGCGCGCAGCAACTGGTTGTTCAGGGCGTGACCGGCGCGGATGCCGTGGAAATGGCCGATGACCATCGCGCCCGCCAGATACAGATCGCCAACGGCGTCGAGGATCTTGTGACGGACGAATTCGTCGGTGAAGCGCAGACCGTCGGCGTTCATCACCGTGTCGCCGGAGATGACCACCGCGTTGTCGAGCGAACCGCCACGGGCCAGACCCATCTTGCGCAGCCCCTCGACCTCGTGCAGGAAACCGAAGGTGCGGGCGCGGCTGATTTCGTCCTTGAAAACGTCGCCGTCCAACTCGACCGCGCGGGATTGGCGCGAGATGGCGGCGCTCTCGAAATCAATCTCGAAGCTGTAGGTCGTCGCGTCGTCCGGCGCGAAGGACGCGCTTTTGACGCCGTCGCCGACGCTGACCGGCTTCAGAATGCGGATGATGCGGCGCGGCGCGCTCAGGACCGCCACGCCCGCCTGCTCGATGGCGGCGACGAAGGCGGCGGCGCTGCCGTCCATGATCGGAACCTCGACGCCGTCGAGGGAGACGACGGCGTTGTCGATCCCGCAACCGGCCAGCGCCGACATCAGATGTTCGATGGTGCCGATGGTCGTCCCGTGCTCGTTGCCGATCACGGTGCACATCCGGGTGTCGACCACGCTGTCCCAGCGCGCCGGGACCACGGCGGCGGCCCCATGCCGATCCGTGCGGATGAAGGTGATTCCAGAATTGGCGTCGGCGGGGGAAATCGTCAGCGTGACGATGGCGCCCGAATGCAGCCCAACACCGGCGATGGTCGCCGATTTCTTCAGGGTCTGCTGGAACATGCCGTCCGCATTACCGCGATTGTTTGCCACGATGTTTGTCCATCTTCGCCACGCTTGGGTCTTGGCGACCATGTCCGGCGCTGCTCTTCAGGAGCGGGTCTGCCGATCATGATCCCCTTGACTATGCTGTTTGGTAACATCGGCGTTGGGCCAGGACAAATCACTCTTTGTTACCGTTTGTTGCAGGGCAAAAGGCGTTTGGGGTCGCGCAAACCATTGATGAGGCAAACAAAAAAACCCCCAGGCTGACGCGAACGTCCGCCCAGGGGCCGAAATTTTCGGTCAGGTTGTGGAGCCGCCGGTCGTCGCGGTTGGAGGCGGCGACCGGCGGTTATCTCCGGCTTCCGCCGGGATCAGTTGGCCTGACGACGCAGAAAGGCGGGAATATCCAGCTCTTCCTGCTCGTGGCCAGTTTTCGCTTGAGCGCCTTCAACATTCAGACCCGACGGACGCGGGGCCGGAGCCATCGGCGGCGCCGGTTGATACGCCTGCTGCGGTTGCGGCTGCGGAGCGACCGGATAGGTGGGCTGCTGCGGCTGTTGCTGCTGCGGTTGTTGCGGATAAACCGGCTGCTGCTGCGGCATCGGTTGCTGCTGCGGATAGGCGGCCTGCTGCGGCGGATAGCTGGGCGCGGGCGCGTATTGCGGCTGTTGCGGAGCCGGTTGGGGTTGCGGCGCCGGTTGCTGCTGCGGATAGGCGGCCTGTTGCGGCTGGTAGCTGGGCGCGGGCGCGTATTGCGGTTGCTGAACCTGTGGCGCCGGCTGCGGGGCTGGTTGGGGCGCCGGTTCGGCCTTGCCGCGACCAAGACCCGTCACCAGACCGAACAGGAAATTCGGTTTGCGCGCGGGTTGGGCCGGTTCTGGCGCCGGGGCCGGGGCATGACCCAGCGACAGACCGGCAGGGTGCTGCTGCGGCGCGTGCTGCTGGTGGTGCTGCGGCTGTTGCTGCGGCGGCATCGGCGGCTGTTGCGGCTGGTGGGCGTGCTGCTGCGGAGCCTGGGGCGCCATCTGGTATTGCGGCGGCTGGCCGACGGTCGTCGGCTGACGTTGACCGGCGTCGGCGGGCTTGGGCGCGTAGAAATGGCCGCCCTGATTCTCGCCATGCAGCGGCCCGTTGGTCGGGCGGTGCGGCTGGGCGGTTTCCGTCAGCTGCTGCTCATACGCCTGCGGGGCGTGGTGCTGGGCCGGGTCATGCTGCTGGGCCGTGGCGCCCGCCGTCACCGGCTGGGGCTGACGCAGCACCGAGTTGCCGGTCGGGATGCCGGGGGTGGCGGAGCCGGGCATCGCCGGGGACGCGCTGGTCAGGCCGGCGGGGGCGCCGGGCTTCTTGTTGCCCAGCGACAGGTTGACCGGGTGCAGGGCGCGCGGGTTGCTCATCGCGGCGGCGTCGATGCCGGTGGCGACGACCGACACGCGCATCGTGCCGTCCAGCGAGGCGTCGAAGGTCGAGCCGAAAATGATGTTGGCGTCGGGATCGACCTCGTCGCGGACGCGGTTGGCCGCCTCGTCCACCTCGAACAGGGTCATGTCGTAACCGCCGGTGATGTTGATGAGCACGCCGCGCGCGCCCTTCATCGACACATCATCCAGCAGCGGGTTGGAGATGGCGGCCTCGGCGGCTTCGATGGCGCGGCGTTCGCCGCTGGCCTCGCCGGTGCCCATCATCGCCTTGCCCATCTCCGTCATCACCGACCGGATGTCGGCGAAATCCAGGTTGATGAGGCCGGGCATCACCATCAGGTCGGTGACGCCGCGCACGCCCGAATGCAGAACGTCGTCGGCCATCTTGAAGGCGTCCGCGAAGGTCGTCTTCTCATTGGCGATGCGGAACAGATTCTGATTGGGGATGATGATGAGGGTGTCGACATATTGCTGAAGCTCGGCGATGCCGCCCTCGGCCAGCCGCATGCGGTGCGCGCCCTCGAAATGGAAGGGCTTGGTGACGACGCCGACGGTCAACAGGCCGCGTTCGCGCGCCGCGCGCGCGATGACGGGCGCGGCGCCCGTGCCGGTGCCGCCGCCCATGCCGGCGGTGATGAACACCATGTTGGCGCCTTCGAGGAACTGGACGATGTCGTCCATCTGCTCTTCCGCCGAGGCGCGGCCGATGTCGGGCTTTGACCCTGCGCCCAGGCCGCGCGTGGTGGCGGTGCCCAATTGCAGGCGCTTTTCGCACAAGGAACCCTTCAGCGCCTGCGCGTCGGTGTTGCCGACGACGAAGTCCACGCCTTCCAGGTTCGACTTGATCATGTTGTTGACGGCGTTGCCGCCGGCGCCACCGACGCCGAAGACCGTGATGCGCGGCTTCAGCTCTGGCTCAATCTGAGGAATGGTCACGTTGATCATTGTTTTTAGGCCTCCACAACCTGTTTTGATTTGCGTTTTCTACGACGGGTCACGATCGGTCCCCGGTTGTGTCCAGGGCGTGCCGGATCGGGATCCGGTTTGATGCGCTGCGGGGAAAATCTCATCACAGATTCTCCCGCAGCCACAGGCCGACGCGGCCCAGCAACCCGGTGGTGAAGACAACCTCGCGGCCTGTCACCATCAGATCGGTCGGGGTGCGCACGGCGTGCAAAAGAAGGCCCGCCGCCGTCGAAAAGGCGGGTCCGCCATGGGCCTCGTTGAGACCGGCGATCCGCGTCGGGCGGGCGATGCGGACCTGTTTGTCGAGAATAAGCTGGGCCAACTCCCGCGTGTTGGGCAGTTGGCAGCCGCCGCCGGTCAAGACGACGCGGCGGCCCACCCGGCGGGCGTAGCCCGAACGGTCGATGGCGGCGCGGATCTCCTCGAAGATCTCTTCCATCCGCGCCTGAATGATGCTGACCAGGAAGGCGCGAGTCATGCTGACGCTGCCGCTGCGCTCGTCCTCGCCAACCTGGGGAACCTCGATCATCTCGCGTTCGTCGGCGGGGTTGCCGCGCGCGCTGCCATGCAGGACCTTCAGCCGTTCGGCGTGGACCAGGGATGTGGCCAGACCATGGGCGATGTCGCTGGTGACGTGGCGGCCGCCCAGCGGCACCGCGCCCGTCCACACCAGATTGCCTTCGGTGAAGATGGATATCGTCGTGCCGCCGCCGCCGATGTCGACGCAGGCCGCGCCCATCTCCATCTCATCCTCGACCAGACAGGACAGGCCGGAGGCGAAGGGGCTGACCACCATGCTTTCGATGTTCAGATGGCAGCGGGCGATGCAGGTCTGCAAGGTGCGAATCGCCCCGGACGCGGCGGTGACGACGTGAAGTTCGGCCCCCAACTGGTTGCCGTACATGCCCTTGGGATCGCGGATGCCGGGGCTGTCGTCCAGCGAGAAACCCAGCGGGATGGTGTGGACCAACGTCTGGTCGGGACCGGCCTGAAGGGTGCGGGCGTGCGACAGGGCGCGGCGGATGTCGCCGTCCGTCACCTCCTGACCCGACACCGGGACTTGGGCGTTGAAGCTGTGCGAACGGGGGTGGCCCATCGACAGGTTGACCACCACATCACGAATCGTCTCGCCCGCCATCTGTTCGGCGGCGTGAACGGCGGCGCCGATGGAGGTTTCCGCCGCCTCCATGTCGATGATGGTCCCGGCGCGGATTCCCGTGGCGATCTGGTGGCCGACGCCGATCACGCGGAACGAACCCGGTTCGTCCAGCCGCGCGATGATGCAGCACACCTTGCTGGAGCCAACGTCCAGCGCCGCGACGATGGCGCCGCGCACAGGTCGTTTCGACTTTTTGGCCCCGTTGAATCCGATACCGAACATTGCCCTCAGTCCAACCTCATCGCCGCTTTCGACCGTTTTCCCACGCCTTGCGTCAGATCTTTTTGCCGGGTGGCTTCTTCTTGGTCTCCTCCTCCCACCCCGGCAGTTGCGCGGTGGCGGAGGTTTGCAGAATGGCGCGTTCAGGCTGGCGCAGGTCGATGGCGACGATGTCGCGGTCCAGCGCCTTGCCCTTGCTGTCCATCTCGGCCAGTTGGCGGAGCGCCATCGGCATTCCGGCCCCTTCGGGCAGCTTGACGGTCACGCCATTGTCGAGTTGCAGGTTCCAGCGGCGGTCGCTGATCCAGCTTGCCGACAACACGCGTGGCTTGATCGTCGGCGCCTGTTCCAGGGCGGTCAGCAGCGATTGCACCTGTTGCGGGGCGTTGGCGCCGATCACCTGCGGCAGCGTGTCGATGCGCTGGTTGCCACGCCGGGCCAACTCCATCGCGTCGGCCAACGGGCGGCCCGCGCGGTCGATCACGGTGAATTGCCGGTCATGCTGCCAGATCGCCATCGGCTGGCGTTCCGCCAGACGGATGTACAGGATGCCGGGCAGGCGGCGTTCAATCGATGCGGCGGACACCCAGGGCAGTTCCTCCAACCGGGCTTTGGCTTCGGCCAGATCAATCGACAGGATCGGCTCGCCCCGGCGCACGCCCAGCGCGTCCATCACCGTGTCGCGTTCGGTTTCGTTGCGCCCGACGACCAGAATCTCGCTCAGCGTGAAGCCCAGCGAACTGGTGCTCCGCAACAGGCCGTCATGCGCCGCCGCCACCGTTTCGGCGAGGCTGGGGCGCTTCCAGGCGGCTCCGGCGGCGCCGAGCAGGAACAGAATCGGCGCGACGATCAGCGCGGTTTTGATTGCGGGCTTGGCCCAGCGCGGCATGGCGCGGCGGCGGTTGCCGCGCTGGGCCGAGGCCGCCATGGCGCGCGGCGGCGTCGGCATCTCGTCGCGCGGGCGTCCCGCCAGGGTCGGGCGGAGCTGCGGGTTGGCCATCAGGCGAGCTGACATGAAGCGTTCTCCACGAGCCAGCCGACCAGCGCGCCGTAGGAAATTCCCACATGCGCGGCCTGTTCGGGCACCAGCGACAGGGGCGTCATGCCCGGCTGGTTGTTGATCTCCAGGAAATACAACCCGTCCGTTCCCGGCCGGCTGTCGTCCCAACGGAAGTCGCTGCGCGAAACGCCCCGGCAGCCCAGGGTTTGATGCGCCACAACCGCCAGCCGCTTGGCCTCCTCGGCCACAGCGTCGGGGATGGCGGCGGGGACGGTGTGGACGGCGTGACCGGCGCTGTATTTGGCGGTGTAGTCGTAAACCTGCGCCTCGAAGACGATCTCCGTCACCGCCAGCGCGCGGTCGCCCATGACGCCGACGGTCAGTTCGCGGCCCCGGATGAACTCCTCCACCAGCGCGCGTTCGCCGAAGGTCCAGGCGTCGCCGACCGGGCTGTTCTGTCCCTCGCGCACCAGGGTGACGCCGACGGTCGAGCCTTCGTCCACCGGCTTGACGATGTAGGGGGCGGGCATCGGGTGGGCGCCGCCGGTGATCTCCCCGCGCGTCAGCACCAAACCCTTGGGGGAGCGAACCCCAGCGGTCTCCAGCACCCGCTTGGTCATCGCCTTGTCCATGGCGATGGCCGACGCCTGGACGCCGGAATGGGTGTAGGGCAGGCCGAGGAACTCCAGAATGCCCTGGATCGTCCCATCCTCGCCGCCGCGCCCGTGCAGGGCGTTGAACACCACGTCGGGGCGCGGGCTGGTCAGCGCCTGCATCAGCCCGGCCAGATCGCGCTGAACGTCCACGGCGGTGACGCGGTAGCCTTCCTCTTCCAACGCCTTGGCGACGCCAGCGCCGCTGACCAGCGACACCTCGCGCTCCGCCGACCAGCCGCCCATCAGGACGGCGACATGCTTTTTGTGGGCGTGCAGCAGGGCTTCGGTCATTGGGCGGTTCCTTCGCCGGGCACGCCGACGCGCTTGATTTCCCACTCCAGCGTCACGCCGGAGCTGTCGAACACCCGGCGCCGCACCTCTTCGCCCAAGGCTTCGAGATCGGCGGCGCGGGCGTTCCCCTGGTTGATGAGGAAGTTGCAATGCATCTCCGACACCTGGGCGTCGCCGATGGACAGGCCACGGCACCCGGCCTTGTCAATCAGCTCCCACGCCTTGTGGCCGTCGGGGTTCTTGAAGGTGGAGCCGCCGGTGCGCGACCGAACCGGCTGGCTATCGGCGCGCTTTTCCGCGATTTCGGCCATGCGCCGGGCGATCTCCAGCCGGTCGCCGGGGACGCCGCGCAGCACCGCGCCGGTGAAGACGCAGTCGGTCGGCGCGTCGGCGTGGCGGTAGGTGAAGCCCATCTGCTCGTTGGAGAAGGTCAGGCGGGCGCCGTCCCGGCCCACCGCCTGGGCGGCGACCAGCAGGTCGGCCATCTCGCGGCCATAGGCCCCGCCGTTCATCCGCAGCGCGCCGCCGATGGTGCCGGGGATGCCGGACAGAAACTCCAACCCGGCGACGCCCGCGTCGCGCGCGACCACGGCGACGTTCAGATCCAGCGCGGCGGCCCCGACGGTCAGCGTGTCGCCCGCGCAGGCGATGTCGGCGAAGCCCCGGCCCAGCCGGATGGTCACGCCGGGAACGCCGCCGTCGCGGACCAGCAGGTTGGAGGCGACGCCGATCAGCGTCACCGGCACGTCGTTCGGCAGGCGCTCCAGGAATTCCGCCAGATCGTCGGCGTCGGCGGGGCGGAACAGCACCTCCGCCGGGCCGCCGACGCGGAACCACGTCACCTGAGCGAGCGGCGCGTCGGCGGTCAAACGACCCCGGCATTTCGGCATCAGCTCGATCAGGTGGCGTTGGGTCATGGAGCGCGCCGCCATCATGGCTTGACGCCGTACAGGGCGGCGAGGTCGCCGGGCAGGCTGTTCGCCCATTGGGTGATGTTGCCGGCGCCCAGGCACACCACGAGGTCGCCGGGCTTGGCCATCTCGCGGATGATTTGCGGCAGCTCGTGCGGGCCGTGCAGGGCGACGACGTGGCGGTGCCCGTGCATCCGCAGCCCTTCGACCAGCGAGTCGCGGTTCACGCCCTCAATCGGGGTTTCACCGGCGGCGTAGACGTCGGCGACCACCACGGCGTCGGCGTCGTTGAAGCAGGTGCAAAAATCCTCGAACAGATTGGCCAGGCGCGAATAGCGGTGGGGCTGGACCACGGCGATGGTGCGGCCCGTCCCGGCGGTGCGGGCGGCGCGCAGCACGGCGGCGATTTCCACCGGGTGATGGCCGTAATCGTCGATCACGGTGACGCCGTTGACCTCGCCGGTCTTGGTGAAGCGGCGCTTGACGCCCTGGAACTTCGCCATGCTGTCGCGCATGACGACGTCGGGCAGGCCCATTTCGTTGCCGACGGCGAAGCAGGCCAGCGAGTTCTGGACGTTGTGCGGGCCGTACATCGGCAGGCGCACGCCGGTGATGGCGCGGGTCTCGCCGGTGTGGCGGTCATAGACCAGCACGTCGTATTTGGCGCCCGCCGGGCTGTGTTCGACGTTCACCGCACGGATGTCGGCCTGCGGCGAGAAGCCGTAGGTGATGATGCGGCGATCCGACACGCGCGGGATCATCGCCTGGACTTCCGGGTGGTCGATGCACAGCGCGGCGAAGCCGTAGAAGGGGATGTTCTGGACGAAGCTGTCGAAGGCGTTCCGGGCGTTGTCGAAGGTGCCGTAGAAATCCAGATGCTCCGGGTCCATGTTGGTGACGACGGCGATGCAGGCGGGCAGCTTCACAAAGGTGCCGTCGCTCTCGTCCGCCTCGACCACCATCCAATCGCCGGTGCCAAGCCGGGTGTTGGAGCCATAGGCGTTGATGATGCCGCCGTTGATGACGGTCGGATCAAGGTTGGCGTGCTCCAGCATGTGGCCGACCATCGAGGTGGTCGTGGTCTTGCCGTGGGTGCCGCCGATGGCGATGGCCCATTTCAGCCGCATCAGCTCGCCCAGCATTTCGGCGCGGCGCACCACCGGGATCAGGGCGGCGCGGGCGGCGACCACCTCCGGGTTGTCGCGCTTGACCGCCGACGAGACGACCAGCACGGCGGCCCCGGCGATGTTTTCCGCCCGGTGGCCGATGAAGACCGAAACGCCAAGGTCGCGCAGCCGCTTGACGTTGGCGCTTTCCGACAGGTCGGAGCCTTGGACCGCGTAGCCCAGGTTGCGCAGCACCTCGGCGATGCCGCTCATGCCGATGCCGCCGATGCCGACGAAGTGAATGGTGCCGATGGAGAGGGGAAGGGCGCGCATCTGGACTTACTTTCCGCGTCGAAGCATCAGGCGAAGGGTGGCGTCCACCGCGTCGTCGGTGAGGTCGGGGGGAAGGGGCTGCGCCCCATGAATGACATGCAGACGGTTGCGAAGGAAGCTTGCGCCGATGATCGACCGGGGGACCAGCGGGCAATAGGGACGGTTGAACCATCCTCCCTCGGTCCGGGTCAAGTGCGGCCAATCCTCCAGCGCGATGGGCGCGGGTCGGGTCTGTGATCGGCTTGTCGTCCGGCCCTTCATCATGGCGCAGCCCTCTCAGCCTGTGGTGTCGCAAGCATCGCCAGCACCGCGTCGGCCAGCGCGTCGGCGGCCAGTGCGGTTCCCCACGCGCGCGCGGCCTCGGCGGCGGCGCGCAAGGCGGCGGGATCAGTCAGCAGGGCGCTCAGCCGGTCGGCCAGCGCCTGCGCGGTGAAATCGGGTTGCGGGACCAGCCACGCCGCCCCAACCTCGGCCAATTGGCGGGCGTTGGCGGTCTGGTGGTCGTCGGTGGCGTGCGGATAGGGCACCAGGATCGCCGGGCGGCCGACGCAGGTCAGTTCGGCGATGGTCGAGGCGCCCGCGCGCGTGATCGCCAGATGGCAGGCGGCCAGACGATCCGGCACGTCGCGGAAAAAGCTCTCCAACGTCAGCCCGCCCAGCCCCAGGCCGGACAGGGCGGCGCGCGCGGCCTCCAGATCCTCCGGTCGGCATTGCTGCGACAGATGGATGCGGGCGCGGATCGGCGCGGGCAGCAGTGCCAGCGCCTGCGGGACGATGTCGGAAAAGACGCGGGCGCCCTGGCTGCCGCCCATCACCAGCAGGCGGACGGGGGACTCGCCCTCGGGCGCTTGATAATCGGCGTCGCGCTGGGCGGCGATGGCCGGGCGCACCGGGTTGCCGGTGCGGATGATCTTGGCGCGGTCGGCCTCGCTGACGCGGGTCACGCCGGTGAAGGCCACGGCCAGCCGCTTGGCCCCGGCGATCAGCATCCGGTTGGCGCGGCCCAAGACCGCGTTCTGTTCGTGCAGCAGCGACGGCACGCGCGCCTGGATGGCGGCGTACACCGTGGGAACCGACGGGTAGCCGCCGAAGCCGACGACCGCCGCCGGGCGCAGGCGGCGCAGCAGCGCGCGGGCCTCCAACAGCCCCAACGCCATTTCGACCGCCGCTTTCAGCTTGCCGATCAGCCCGGCGCCGGGGGACGCGGCGCGGATGCGGTGGACCGGCACCTCGGCCAGCGAATCGCCAAAGGCGTGGCCGCGCCGGTCCGTCACCAGCGTCACCGACCGGCCACGGGCCAGCAGGGCGCGGGCCAGCGCCTCGGCGGGGAACATGTGCCCGCCGGTGCCGCCAGCGGCGAGCATGATGGTTCCGACGGCGCCGGGGGTGGTTGGATTCGCCATGCCGGGCCTCACTCCGTCGGGCCGAAGCGCTTGCGCGTCAGCGCCAGCACCATGCCCATGCCGAAGCCCAGCGCCAGCAGCGACGAGCCGCCGTAGGAGATGAAGGGCAGGGTCATGCCCTTGGTCGGCATCAGATGCAGCGCCGACCCCATGTTGATGGCGGCCTGAAGACCGAACTGGATCAACAGCCCGGCGGTGGCCAGCAGCACGAAGTAATTGGTGTCGTTGAACACGCGGGCGAAGCCGCGCAGCACGACGAAGGCGAACAGCGCCACCAGGAACAGGCAGAAGATCAGCCCCAGCTCTTCCCCGGCGACGGCGAAGATGAAGTCGGCATGGCTGTCGGGCAGAGAGAATTTCACCGTGCCCTGACCGGGGCCGGTGCCAAGCAAACCGCCGTTGGCGAAGGCCTCCATCGAACGGTTGACCTGGTAATTGTCGCCCGCGTGCGGATCCAGAAAGCGGTTGATGCGGCTGGTGACGTGCGGCAGGAAGAGGTAGGCGCCGAACAGCCCGGCGATTCCCAGGCCGCCCAGCCCCATCACCAGCATGATGTTCAGGCCCGCCAGGAAGAATTGGGTGAACCATACCGCCGAGACGACGAAGGTCATGCCCAGATCGGGTTGCAGAATCAGCCCGGCCATGGTCACGCCGTACAGCGCGATGGACACCAGCGCGCCGGGAAAACCGGGCGAGGTGCGCGACAGCGAGAACAGCCACGCGGCGACCACGGCGAAGGCGGGCTTGATGAACTCCGACGGCTGGATCGACAGGCCGGGAATGTGGATCCAGCGGCGCGCGCCCTTGATCTCCACCCCAACCACCAGGGTGGCGTAAACCAGCAGCAGCGCGATCACGAACATGCCCAGCGCCGCCCGCCGCACGCCGCGCGGGCTGAGCAGCGAGACGCCGCACATGATGGCGATGGCCGGAACCAGCATCATCAGGTGGCGTTCGACGAAATAGAACATGTCCTGGATGCCGATGCGCTCGGCCACCGGCGGGCTGGCGGCGGTGATGAGCACAGTGCCCAGGAACATCAGCAGCGCCACGGCGCCAAGCTGCCAGCGGTCCACCGTCCACCACCAGCGCCCGAAGATGGATTGGTCGGTGCGGTCGAAGGTAATCATGCGTCGACGCTCCCGTCCGGTTGCTGGGCCTTGGCGATGGCGTCGGCGTAGGCGGCGAAGGCCTCGCCGCGCTTCTCGAAATTGGCGAACTGGTCCCAGGAGGCGCAGGCGGGCGACAGCAGCACGCAGGCGTCGGACAGCCCCTCCGCCAGCGCCAGACCGGCGGCCTTGGCGGTGGCGACGTCGAGCGTCCCGCAACGGGTGTGGGCCACGCCCTGGCCATCCAGCCATGCGGCGAATTGGTCTTCCGCCTCGCCGATCAGGAAGGCGTGGCGGACGCGGCCCATATAACCCTCCAGCCCGGCCAGCCCGGTGTCCTTGGCTTGCCCGCCGAGGATCCAATAGATCGGGTTGAAGGTGGCCAGCGCCTTTTCCGTCGCGTCGGCGTTGGTCGCCTTGCTGTCGTTGACGAAGCGCACGCCCTGGACGCTGGCGACCAGTTGCTGACGGTGGGCGAGGCCGGGGAAGCTCCTCATCGCCGTGACGATGATGGCGGTCGGCACCCCGGCGGCCTTGCAGGCGGCGAAGGCGGCGGCGGCGTTCTGCCAATTGTGGGCGCCCAGCAGGTTGGGGAAATCGGCCAGCTCGGCCACCCGCTCGGCCCGGCCCTCGGTGTCGTCGATCAGGCCGCCGTCGGCGGCGTAGACGCCCCCGGCGACCGGGCCGCGCGCCGAGATCGGCCAAATCCGCTGATCGGCGGCGGCGGTCAGAGCGGCGAAGATCGCGCGGCAATGATCGTCGTCCACGCCGATCACCGCCGTGCGCGGCGCGGTCTGGCGGTGGAAAATCAGCTTTTTCGCCGCGACATAGCCATCCATGCCGCCATGGCGGGCCAGATGGTCGGGCGTGACGTTCAGCAGGACGGCGACGTCGAAGGTGATGGAGAAGGTCAGCTCAAGCTGATAGCTCGACATCTCCAGAATGTGCGTGCCGCCGCTGCCCAGCGGGGCGAAGGTCAAAACCGGCGTGCCGAGATTGCCGCCAACGCTGATGGGCCGTTTGGCGGCGGCCATGATGTGGCCGATCAGCGTGGTGGTGGTCGATTTGCCGTTCGTGCCGGTGATGCCGATGAAGGCGGCGTCACGCTCCGCCCGGCCCAGCAACTCGACGTCGCAGACCAGTTCGATCCCGGCGGCGCGCGCGCGCAGGGCGACCGGGTGCGGGGCGGGGTGGGTGTGCGGGATGCCGGGCGACCAGACGATGGTGGTCAGCTCCGACAGGTCGGCGGTGGACAGATCGACCACACGGAAGCCGTCGGCCTCAGCCGTGGCGCGGCTGGCGGGGTTGTCGTCCCACACCCAGACCTCGGCCCCGCTGCGGCGCAACGCGGCGGCGGTCGTCAGCCCGGATTTCCCCAGACCCATGACCGCGACCGGCATGCCTTCCATGTAAAACAGGTCGATCATCCCGGCCTCACCGCAGTTTCAAGGTGGACAGGCCGACCAGCGCCAGGATCGAGGCGATGATCCAGAAGCGGATGACCACGGTCGGCTCGGCCCATCCCTTCTTCTCGAAGTGATGATGCAGCGGCGCCATGCGGAAAACCCGCTTGCCCGTAAGCTTGAACGACAGGACCTGCACGATGACCGAAACCGTCTCCAACACGAACAGGCCGCCGATGATGCCCAGCACGATTTCGTGCTTCGTCACCACGCTGACGGCCCCCAACGCCCCGCCCAGCGACAAAGAGCCGGTGTCGCCCATGAACACCATGGCGGGCGGCGCGTTGTACCAGAGGAATCCCAGTCCCGCACCAACAAGCGCGCCGCAAAACACCGCCAATTCGCCCGATCCCGGAACATGGTGGATTTGCAGATAGTTGGCGAAAATGGCGTTGCCGGTCAGGTAGGCGATCAGGCCGAAACAGCCGGCCGCGATCATCGTCGGCACGATGGCCAGCCCGTCCAGCCCGTCGGTCAAATTCACCGAGTTGGACGCGCCGACCATGATGAAGGCGCCGAACGGGACGAAAAACCACGACAGTTGGATCAGGTAATCCTTGACGAAGGGCACGGCCACGCCGCCCGACAGCGGCGGCGCCGACACCCACATGATGAGCGCCGAGGCGGCGACGCCGATGCCGATTTCCCAGCCCAGCCGGAAGCGGCCCGACAGCCCCTTGGTGTTGCGCTTGGTCAGCTTCAGGTAATCGTCGCCAAAGCCGATCAGGCCGTAGCCGATCGTCACCATCAACACGATCCACAGATAGGCGTTGGTGACGTCGGCCCACAGGATGGTGCTGACCGTCATGGCGATCAGAATCATCAGGCCGCCCATG
Organism: Azospirillum cavernae; assembly: GCF_003590795.1. Lineage (GTDB taxonomy): Bacteria > Pseudomonadota > Alphaproteobacteria > Azospirillales > Azospirillaceae > Azospirillum > Azospirillum cavernae. Next base: position 1,448,796 of record NZ_QYUL01000001.1, on the reverse strand, counting down.
GTGGGCGTGCCTTTCTTCTTGAAATGGCTTTCCGGCCCGTCGGCGCGGATCGGCTGGCCTTCGCCCTGTTTGCTCTTCAACCACGCGATCAGGCGGGGGAAAAACACGAAGCTGATGACCAGAGACGTCATCATCGCGCCGCCCGTCCGAAAGGTCAGGTAACGGAACAGGTTGAAGGGCGAGAACACATCCGCCAGGGGGAAAAGCAGGTTGTAGAGCATCGGATTCCATCAGCCTCGCGAACCGTTGGCGGCGTCGGGCGGAGTCGTGGTGTTGGTCGAGGCGGGCGTTGTAGCAGCGTTTTGCGCCGTGTCGAGCGCGACGAGCGCCTCGACGATCAATCCGGTGCGGCTTCCCAGCGATCCCTTGACCATCACGACGTCGCCGCCGCGCGCCGCGTCGGCGACGATAGGGGCAAGGTCGCGGCTGGTTTCGGTCCAGGCGCCGCGCCGGTCGGCGGGCAGGCGGTCGAACAAAACCCGCATGTGCGGGCCGCAGGCGTAGACGAGATCCACCCCGGCGGCGAGCAGCGGCTCGGCCAATCCGGCGTGCAGCGCGTCGGCGGTCGCGCCCAACTCGCGCATGTCGCCCAGAACGGCGACGCGCCGTCCCCCGGCGGGAACGTCCAGCTTGCCCAGAACGCCCAAGGTCGCGGCCATGGCGGCGGGGCTGGCGTTGTAGCTTTCATCCACCAGCGTGAAGACGTCGCCGTTGGCCCGCGTGATGGTCTTGCGCACGCCCCGCCCCTTGACGGGTTGCAGGGTGGACAGGGCGCGCGCGGCCTCCGCCGGGTCGGCCCCCAGCGCCTTGACGGACAGCAGAACGCCCAGGCTGTTCATCACCCAATGTTTGCCCGGCATGGCGATGGTGAAAGCGAGCCTCTCGCCCTGGATCAACGCGGTGACGGCGCTGCTGGTCGCGCCGAGCGCGACGTCGAGCAGGCGGGCGTCGGTTCCGTCCTGCGTTCCAAAACTCCAGATCGTTCCCAGCCCCTGCGCCCGCGCGGCGGCGGCCAGACGGTCGAACTGGTTGTTGTCGCGGTTCAGAATAGCGATTCCGTCGGCGCTCATGCCTTCAAAGATTTCCGCCTTGGCGTCGGCGATGGCCTCGACCGAATCGAAGAACTCCAGATGGACCGCTTCGATGTTGGTGATGAGCGCCACATGGGGGCGGACCTGCCGGGACAGCGGCCCCAATTCGCCCGCGTGGTTCATGCCCAGCTCGAACACGCCGAACCGGCTGTCGGCGGGCAGGCGGGCCAGCGACAGCGGCACGCCCCAATGGTTGTTCAAGCTGCCTTCGGTGGCGTAGGTCGGTCCCTGCGCCGCCAACACATGGCGCAGCGTTTCCTTCGTGCTGGTCTTGCCGACCGAGCCGGTGACGCCGACCATGCGCGCGCCGCAGTTGGCCCGCGACGCCTGCCCCAGCGCCGCCATGGCGTCCAGCGTGTCGCCCTCCACCAGCAGGAGCGGCGCGTCGGCGCTCACCCCGTCGGGAACGCGCGAGACCAGGGCCGCGACCGCGCCCGCCGCCAGGGCGGCGGCGGCGAAGGCGTGCCCGTCGAAATTCGGCCCCTGAATGGCGATGAACAGGTCGCCGTCGGCGATGTTGCGGCTGTCGATGGACAGGCCGGAGGCGCTCCACGCGCCGTTGGTCCGCCCCCCGGTGGCGACGGCGGCGCTGGCGGCGGTCCACAGGATGGGTTTGACGCTCATGATCCAATCTCCGCAACGGCCTTGCGGGCCTCGTCGGCGTCGTCGAAGGGGCGCACCTCGGTCCCGACGGTCTGGCCCTGCTCGTGGCCCTTTCCGGCGATGACGAGCACGTCGCCCGGCTGAAGGCCGCGCACCGCCGCGCGGATCGCCTCGGCGCGGTCGCCAATCTCCTCAAGACGGCCCGCCAAGGGGCCGGTCGCGCCCGCCAGCACCTCGCCGCGCACGAAGGCGGGATCCTCGGTGCGCGGGTTGTCGTCGGTGACGATGGCGCGGTCGGCCAGACGGGCGGCGAGCGCGCCCATCACCGGGCGCTTGCCCCGGTCGCGGTCGCCGCCGCAGCCGAACACCGCGACCAGATGGCGGCGGGCGTGGCCGCGCAGGGCGGCGAGCACGGTTTCCAGCGCGTCGGGCGTGTGGGCGAAATCGACATAGACCGCCGCGCCGTTCGGGCATGTCGCGACATGTTGCAAGCGGCCCGGCACGCCGTCCAGCGTGGACAGCGCGGCGATGGCGGCGTCGGCGTCGCTGCCCGCCCCGATCACCAGCCCCAGCGCGCACAGCACGTTCCACGCCTGGAATTGTCCGGCGAGCGGCAGGTCGACCGTGGCGTCGCGGCCCAGCACGGTCAGCTCCAGCCGTTGGCCGTTGGCCAGCGGCGCGACACTGCGGACGCGCAGTTCGGTCCCGGCCAGCCCGTAGGACAGCAGGCGCAGGCCGCGCGCGCGGCTGACGGCGGCGAAATGGGGGTAATCCTCGGCGTCGGCGTTCAGGACGGCGGCGGCGCCGGGCGGCAGGACGCGGCTGAACAGCAGCGCCTTGGCGTCGCGGTAGGCCTCCATCGAGCCGTGATAGTCGAGATGGTCGCGCGTCAGGTTGGTGAAGCCGCCCGCCGTCAGCCGCACGCCGTCCAGGCGGAACTGGTCCAGCCCGTGGCTCGACGCTTCCATCGCCAGATGGTCGATTCCGGCGTCCTTGACGGCGGCGAGCTGGCGGTGCAGCGCCACCGGGTCGGGGGTGGTCATCGCGCCATAGCCGCCCAGGCCCGGCGCGATCAGCCCAAGCGTGCCCAGGCTGGCGGCCTTGTGGCCCAGCTTGTCCCAAATCTGCGCGGCGAATTGAACGGTGGAGGTCTTTCCGTTGGTGCCGGTGACGGCGATCACCGTCTCGGGCTGGCGTTCGCCATGGAAGGCGGCGGCCATGCGGGCGAAGGCCAGACGCGGTTGGGCGTCCGTCACCAGACGGGCGGCGGACCCGGCGGGCAGATCGGTTCCCTCCGCCGCCAGGACGGCGACGGCGCCCTTGTCCAGCGCGTCCTGGATGAAGGCGCGCCCGTCGGCCTTGGCCCCGGCCAGGGCCGCAAAGACAAAACCGGGCCTGACCGCGCGGCTGTCGGCGGTCAGCCCGGTCACGTCCGGGTCAGGCTGCGCCGCGTGGGCGCTAGCGTGGCTTGGCAGGAGTTGGGAAAGACGCAACAGTGCTTCCCTTCGGCGGGGGTGGAGCGGCGGAGGATGGGGCGTTCGGCGCTTGCTGCGCCCAGTTGGTGGAGCCAGCGGCGTTCAGGAAGGTGGCGTTGAGGATCTCCGGCGCGTTCTCGTCCACCGTCGGCACGTCCAGCAACGGGCCGATCTGCTTGATGATGCGACCAACGGCGGGCGCGGCGACCCAGCCGCCGGTGGCGTAGCCGTAGGTCTTGGCCGTCGCCTTCGGCTCGTCCACCAGCACATAGACGATGTAGCGCGGGTCGTGCATCGGGAAGGCGCCCAGGAAGGACGACATGCGCGAGTTCTTTTGGTAGTGGCGGCCCTTCTGCTTGTCGGCGGTGCCGGTCTTGCCGCCGACGACGTAGCCCTTGACGCCCGCCGACTTGCCGGTGCCGTCGGCCACCACGAAGCGAAACATCCGGCGCATCATGTCGGAGGTCTGGCGCGACACCACCTGTTCGCCCGGAATCTCCGCGCCGGGCTGGCGGCGCAGGATGGTCGGGGGATGGAAGACGCCGCCGTTGATGACCGAGGCCGCCGCCGCCACCGTGTGCATCGGGCTGACCGAAATGCCGTGGCCGAAGGAGATCGTCATGCTGTTGACCTCCCGCCACGGGTTGGGCGCCAGCGGCCAGCCATTTTCCGGCAACTCCAGCGCCGTCGGGCGCATGAAGCCCATCTTGGCCATGAAGGCGCGCTGCGCGGCGATGCCGATCAACTGGACCATCCGCACCGACCCCAGATTTGAGGAGTGCTGGAACACTTCGGCCACCGTCAGGGCGCGGTGCAGGCTGTGGTAATCGTTGATGGTGAAACGACCGATTTTGATCGGATGGACGGCGTCGAAGGTGTCCGACACCCGGATCTTGCCCGAATCCAGCGCCAGCGCCGAATTGAAGATCTTGAAGGTCGATCCCATTTCATAGACGCCGAGCGTCGCCCGGTTGAACAGCGTGTCGGGGTTGAGGCCGGTCGGATCCTGCGGGTCGAAGTCGGGCAGGGAGGTCATGGCCATGACCTCGCCGGTGCGGACGTCGTAGACGATCCCGGCGGCGCCGATGGCGCTGAACTCCTGGATCGTCGCCGTCAGCTCTTTGCGTAGGACATGCTGAAGCCGCAGGTCGATGGACAGTTGCAGCGGCGTCGCCGGGTCCTCGTTCAGCCGCTTGCTGAAGCCCTGCTCCAACCCGGCCAGACCGTTGTTGTCCACCCCGGTGAAGCCGACGACGTGCGAGGTCAGGTTGCCCGCCGGGTAGAAGCGCCGCTCCTCCCGCTCGAACGAGATGCCGGGGACGCCCAAGCGGTGGACGGCGTATTGCTGCTTGGGCGTCAAATTGCGCTTGAGCCAGACGAAACGCTTGTCGCCGCTGAGCTTGCCATACACCTCTTTGTAATCAAGCTCGGGCAGGGCCGAGACCAGCTTGCGCGCCGCCTCTTCGGGGCGCGAAATCAGCTTGGGATCGGCGTAGAGCGATTGCGTGACCAGCGAGGTCGCCAGCAGATTGCCGTTGCGGTCCACGATGTCGGCGCGGTTGGTCGTGGTGCTGTCCAGTTCCAGCGCGTGGTGCTGGCGCGGCTCGCCGCCTTGGCTGAACAGGGTGGCGGCCACCAGCTTGACGCCGATGGTGGCGAACACGGTCGTCACGACCGCCGCCGTAACCATGAGCCGATAGCGGCTTTGCTCCATCGCAGCCGCCAGCGTCGTCCTCGGCGCGGGGGCCGTGGACGCGGACTGGCTGCGGAAGGGCAGGCCGAACGGCGGAAATTTCATCGATTGGCTCCCAACCGCGCCACCAGCATGCCCAGGCTGTCGGTCGGCTTGGGCTGTTGCATGCCGGCGGCGATGACCTTGGTCGTCGGTGAGGGCGCGACCGGACGCGACGCGACGTCGGTCGGGCGGTTCAGCGCGGGCAGCGGCGCGTTGGGGGCCAGCTTGCCGACGGCGGCGGGGGTAGCGGCGGGGGTGGGCTGCGGGGCCGGGGCGGCGGCGGGCGGCATGGCGGGCGGCTTGGCGGCGGCGGGGATCAGGGCCGACGGCTTGATCGGCGCGGTCTTGACCGTCGGGATGGCGGGCAGGGCGGCGGGCACGATGACCGGGGTCCGCTCCAACGCCTTGTCCATCGACAGCTTTGGCGACGGGATGCGGGCGCTGGCGATCTGCGGGGCTGGCGTGGCGGCGACCGGAACGACGCTGGCGGGCAGGGCCGGGTTCACGCCACGACCGGGCAAGGGGGCTTGCGGCGCGGCGTCGGGCGTCGGAGCCGGGCGCATCGGTATGGCGTCGAGCGCCAGGAACTGCCGGGCCTCGGTCGGTTGCAAAGCCAGATGGGCGCGGGCCAGCTCTTCCAGCTTGGTCGGATCGTTCAGGTAGCTCCATTCGGCGCGCAGCACCTGGATGGATTCCTGCTCCGTCACGATCTTGCGGTTCAACCCGGCCAGCTTTTCTTCCAGATCCTGGACGTCGTAGCTGGTTTGGAACAACACGGCCCCGGCGGCGGCGATCAGACCACCCCAGAACAGCCAGGTCTTGCCTTTCATGCAGCCTCCTTGCCGGACGCCGGGAACACCGGCGCCGCTGTGCGTTCCGCCGCGCGCAGCCGGGCGGACCGGGCGCGCGGGTTTTGACGGGCTTCGGCCTCGCTGGGTCCGACCGGCTTGCGGCCCAACAGGCGGAAGGATGGGATGTGCGCCGTGGCGGCGGCCACCGGCGTGTGACGGGACGGCGCGGCGGGCGGGGACGAACGGTCCTTGAGGAACGTCTTGACCTCGCGGTCTTCCAGCGAATGGAAGGAGACCACGGCCAGACGCCCGCCGGGCGCTTTCAACAACGATTCGGCGGCGGCCAGCCCGCGCCGCAACTCGCCCAACTCGTCGTTCACATGGATGCGCAGCCCCTGGAAGCTGCGGGTGGCCGAGTCGATGGCGTCGCCCTTGCCCTTCGGCACCACCGAGCGGATCAATTCGGCCAGTTGACGGGTGCGCTCGATCGGCGCGGTCAGGCGGGCGGCGACGATGACGCGGGCGACCCGCCGGGCCATGCGCTCTTCGCCGTAATGATAGAAGATGTCGGCCAACTCGGCTTCGCTGGCGTGGTTGACCACGTCGGCGGCGGTTGGGCCGCTGCGGCCCATGCGCATGTCGAGCGGACCGTCGAATCGGAAGGAGAAGCCGCGCTCCGGCTCGTCGATCTGCGGTGAGGAGACGCCGATGTCGAGCGCCACGCCGTCCACCCCGGCGACGCCGCGTTCAGCCAGCAACTGGTCCATGTCGCCGAAGCAGCCTTCGACGATTTCCAGACGACCGGGGAATTGTTTGGCCAACAACCGCCCGCGCTCAATGGCGGCGGGGTCGCGGTCGATGCCCCAGACGCGGCAATTGGCGGCCTCCAGAATGGCGCGGGTGTAGCCCCCGGCGCCAAAGGTGCCATCGACATAGACGCCGCCGTCTTGCGGGGCCAGGGCGTCGATCACCTCACGCAGCAGCACGGGGATGTGCGGGCTGGCGGCGGCGGGACTGGTGGGGTGGTCGGTCATGCGCCCTCCCCGTTTCGGCTGGCGGCGCCGCGCGCGGCCTTGGCGACGATTTGGCTGAGCGAGATGTCCTTGCGGACGACCTGCTCGCGCAGGATGGCTTCATGGGCTTTCAGGGCGGTCGGTTCCCAAATCTGGAAGGTCTTGCGGCGACCGATGAAGGAGGCTTCCTCGCCGATTCCGGCGAATTCAGCCAATTCCTTTGGCAGGACGATGCGCCCTTCGGCGTCGAGAGGAACCGGGATGAGCTTTCCGAAAATGAAGGTCTCGATCATGTCGCGTTCATCGGCGTCAAGATCGGGCGACTCCAGGCTTTCCGACAGGACGTCGAGATAGTCCTGATCGGCGCCTTCCAAGGCTTGGTGGTTCAGAGAGGGCCAGAGATACACGATGCTCGCCGCCGAGGTCTTGGCAAGCGACTGCCGGAACTGTGCCGGGATCGACACACGCCCTTTCCTGTCAACCTTGTTGACGTATGTGGACAGGAAAACGGCCATTGGCCCGGTGATCCCCCAGCTATCCCTCGCGCGGATCCCGCCCCGCGCCAGCCCCATTTGCCCTTCAATTCGGCCTCTCTGGCGTTAACCAAATCGGACCCGAATTCCCCTCTGAATGGGCAATCATGGGATAGCATGGGACTGTATGGGCGTCAACGGGCGCTCCAGTATTCATGGGGGGGTGTCAAGAGTTTGTGAATCGCCTGTGGCTTTCCGGTCAATTGTGAAAGGGACTCGGGGTATCGACGCAGTAATTCAAGGTCATGCCTGGGTGTGGATAACGTTGTCCACAGAGGTTCGGCGAATGTTCCGCGCATTTTATGAAATTCATACGAGTTATAACAGTTCAAAGCCTCGAATCGGCTTAGCCACTTGGCCTAATCTTTGGGTGGCCAAATCAGGGGGAATCATGGGATGGCATGGGAAAACGCCAAAACTTATCCACCGCCTGTGGATCGTTCTGGGGGTAAGCCGGGAAAAACGGCGGAAACACAGGGGATAGGTTAAGAAATGGCGGCTTCAGACCGTCCGCGCGGCGATTCCGAATCGGGCTTTCTGGATGTCTGTCCTATGTCCCGCTCAGGACTGTCGGGGCGTTGGTCCATGGCGTCCCAAATCGGACCAAAACCGGCCATTCCATGGGATGGCGTGGGCGGGCCGGAGCGTCATTCGTCCAGCTTTGGGATGCGTGGAATGGTAAATGCCAGATGGCCTATAAGCCGGGTTTTGTGCCCCGGACCATGACGGTCCAGGCGATGACCATTCGTCTGGGACGCCGGTTGCCCGGACGCCTCGCGCGACCAACCCGAGCGACGGCGCGGAAACGCGCTTGACCCCATTCCATCCCAAGCGGGACGGTTGGTCGGGCCGCTCCTATTCGGTCTTGCTCCCGGTGGGGTTTACCGTGCCGCCCCCGTTGCCGGGGTCGCGGTGCGCTCTTACCGCACCCTTTCACCCTTACCGACGGCGAACCGTCGGCGGTTTGCTTTCTGTGGCACTGTCCCTAGGGTCGCCCCCGCCGGTCGTTAACCGGCACCGTGTTTCCGTGGAGCCCGGACTTTCCTCCCCCGGTCGAAACCGAAGGCGGTCATCCAGCCATCTGGCGACGCTGTTCTTATAGAGTTGCGCTGGTGGGGGCAAATCCCAAATGGCGGCGCGGACAGCAAAACGCCCGCCTTTCGCGAAGAAAGACGGGCGTTGCTGGAACGCAAACGATGGGAGAGCTGTTTTACGAGAACAGACTCGACACCGAACGCTCTTCGCTGATGCGCATGATCGCTTCGGCGATCAGCGGGGCGATGGTCAGTTGGCGGGTGTTGCGCGACACGCGCACCGCCTCGGTCGCCTGGATGCTGTCGGTCGTGACCAACTGCTCCAGCGGCGACACGGCGACGCGAGCGACGGCGCCGCCGGACAAAACGCCATGGGTGCAATAGGCGTGGACCGACTTAGCCCCGGCGTCCATCAGGGCGACGGCGGCGTTGCACAGTGTTCCGCCCGAATCGACGATGTCGTCGACCAGAATGCAGCGGCGACCGTTGGCGTCGCCGATGATGTTCATCACCTCCGACACGCCGGCGCGTTCGCGCCGCTTGTCGATGATGGCGAGATCGGCGTCCAGGCGCTTGGCCAGCGCGCGGGCGCGCACCACGCCGCCGACGTCCGGCGACACGATGGTCACTTCGTCCATGTTTTCAAAAGAATGACGGATGTCTTTCTCGAAAACCGGGGCGCCCATCAGATTGTCGGTGGGGATGTCGAAGAAGCCCTGGATCTGACCGGCGTGCAAATCCATCGTCAGCACCCGGTTGGCGCCGGCCTGGGTGATTAGGTTGGCGACCAGCTTGGCCGAAATGGGCGTGCGCGGGCCGGTCTTGCGATCCTGGCGGGCGTAGCCATAATAGGGAATGACCGCCGTGATGCGCCGGGCGGATCCACGACGCAGCGCGTCGATCGTCACCAGCAGTTCCATCAGGTTGTCGTTGGCCGGGAACGAGGTCGACTGGACGACAAACACGTCCTCGCCGCGCACGTTCTCGAGGATTTCGACGAACACCTCCATGTCTGAGAAACGGCGAACGCTGGCCTTGGTCAGCGGAACGCTCAGACATGTGGAGATCGCCTCGGCCAGCGGACGGTTGCTGTTGCCGGCAAGCACCTTCATCGGAGTCGGCTCTCTTTACAGGGAAACGGCTCAAGATGCGCTCGCCGCTTGCGCGCCGTCGCCCCTTGAAAACGGGGCGGACCATAACAAAGGGTCGTGCCTATGTAAACGTTCCATGACGATGGCGCCGTGCCGGATCGGGAATGCCCCCCTGCGCTGGGGACATAGCCGGTTTGGCCAGGGTGACGTCCGCTCATCGGGCGAGCGCCCGCATCACGGTCGGCGTTTTGGCGATGTGGAGTTTCAAAGCAAGATCGGCCTTGGCCAGATGCTCCATGAACCAAAAGGGTAGAAGCTGATCGGCCTTGCTTTTGGCGTAGCCAAAGGAAAAGGCCGATTCCCGCGCCTCCACCTGTTCGATGATTTCGCTCAGCAGGACGATCATCCGGCGATGCTGAGCGCGATGCTCGTCCAGCAACGGATAGCGGATCGCCATCTGCACCTTTTCTTCCCGAGCGAAATGCTGCAAGGACAGATCGCGCAGTCGCTCCAGCAGGGCGGTGGCGCGGGCGCGCTGGTCATCGTCGCCGGGCAGGGCCAGAAAACGGCGAATCAGTTCGTGGGTTTGGCGGTGATCGTCGTCCAACACCCCATGGTCGATGACCATTTCCGCGCGCCAATCCAGCATCGGCCTTCCCCTCCTCGACCAAGGATGGTGTGCGGCGTCGCTGATCGAACCCAAGGGGTGGGTCGCCGCACCGGGAAGCCGCGCGCCGATGCGCAAGGCCGCATCATCGCGCGAATCCGTCTGGGTGGCAATTGCTTCAAATCCGAACGATATCGCCCCGGCCAACCGGCGGGCGGATTCGTCAGCTTTGCAGGACGATGGAGGACAGCCCCCGCCCGTAATCAGCCTCGCCGCGCAGGCAGGAGCGGCGGTAGCTGAAAAAGCGGTCCTCTTCGGCCACCGTGTCGTTGGGGCAGCGCTGGATCATGGCGACCCCGGCATCGCCCAGCCGACGGGTGATGTAGGCGGGCAGATCGAACAGGAAATGACCGGCCCGGCGGGCCGGGGCGAAATAATCGCGGTTGCGCTCGTCCTCCTCCAGGAAGGGCGCGGGGAATTCCGGGCCGACTTCATAGGAGCGTTGGGCGATGCAGGGGCCGATGCAGGCGACGATCCGTCCCGGCGTCGCGCCCAGATCGACCATGCGGGCGATGGTCGCCTCCAGAACGCCGCCCTTGGCCCCCTTCCACCCGGCGTGGGCGGCGCCGATGACCCGCGCCTTGGTGTCGGCGAACAGCACCGGCGCGCAATCGGCGGTCAGGATGCCCAGGGCGATTCCCGGCTGGTTCGTCGCCATGGCGTCGGCCTGCGGCGCGCGGTCGGGTGTCCAGGGCGCGTCGATGACGACGCAGGTCGGGCTGTGAATCTGGTGGCAGGTGACGAGGTGGCTGGGCTTCACCTCCATCCGCGCGGCGGCGCGGGCGCGGTTCTCATGCACCGCCGCCGGAGCGTCGGACGATCCCAGCCCGCAATTCAGCGAGGCGTAAAGCCCGGTGGACACGCCGCCCGTCCGCGTGAAAAAGGCGTGGCGGATGTGGGTGATGTCGTTCAGCGCGCCAAGAGTAATCACAAACGCCATCCTGTGTGGGTCGCTTCCGGCCCCTTAACCTTGCGGCTTGCGCCCGGCGGGTCAAGGGCTTCCGTTCGACAAAGCGGCGCGTTCAGAACCGCTCGAACCCCGCCGGGGCCGCGCCGTTGGGAAAGGCGCCGGGGGAGGCGAGCGCCAGCAGCTTGAACAGGCGGCCCATTTGCTCCGGCTCCACCAAACGGGCCAGCGCCGACCGGATGTCGGCGGCCTGCGCCGGGGTGGCCTTCGCCGACAGGATGGCGGCGCGCTGGCGGATGCCCAGCGCGGTCAGCCAATCGCCCTGATCGACGGTTCCGAACGCCTCGGCCCCGGCGGCGCGGGCGGCGGCGGCCAGCGCGGCGAAATCGACATGCGCCGTCAGGTCGGCCTCGCCCGGCTCCTCAAGAACCGGGGCGTAGGCGTGGCGGCGCAGCGCCTGGAGCGTGTCGCCAACCGCCGGGCCATGACCATAGCCGTAATCAATGAGCAGCGCCGCGCCGGGATGGGCGGCGAGCCGTTCGCCGATCACCCGGGCGACGGCGAGCGAGGCGGGGGAGACCTCCACCACCGCGCCTTCGGCGGCGCCGTCGCGCAGCGCGTCGGGAACCAGCCGGTTGCCGGAACTGCCAAAGGCTTCCAGCACAAAGCGGAAGCGCGGCGCCTCCTCCGTCCCCGCCGGGTCGAGATCGACCAGACGCTCGAACCAGCCATGGTTGGTCTTCTGCACCTGACGGATCGGCAGCGCGTCGAAAAACTCGTTGGCGACCAGCAGGGTGGGGCCTTCGGGAACCTGCGCCAGATGGTCGTGCCAGTGGATTGCGCCATCGCCCAAAAGGGGGGCCAGCGTGTCGCGTTGGCGCGCGCGCAGGGTCGGGCTGGTTTCCACCAGATGCAGGGTGGCGGCGGCGCGAAATTCGGGAACCACGGCGGCGGCGCGCAGGGCGTCGCGCATCAGGGTGCCGCGTCCGGGGCCAAGCTCCACCAGATGAAAGGGGGCAGGGCCGCCCAGCCGCGCCCAACTGTCCACGCACCACAGCCCGACCAACTCGCCGAACATCTGGCTGATTTCCGGCGCGGTGGTGAAATCGCCGCCCGCGCCGAAGGGATCCTGGCGGCTGTAATAGCCCAAACGCGGATGTCCCAGCGCCTCCGCCATGAAGGCGCTGACGGTGAGCGGGCCGTCCAGAATGATGCGGCGGGCCAGCAGGCGGGCGAGCGTCTCCTCGCTCATTGGGGCGGCGCTCATGAATGGCGGCTCCGGGTCAGGCGGTTTGGGCGGCGGCGCGCTGGCCGCGCAGCATCAACCAGCCGCCGATCAGCAGCATCGGCAGGGACAGCAATTGCCCCATCGTCGCCCCGGCGAAGAGGAAACCCAATTGCGGGTCGGGTTCGCGGAAGAACTCCACGGTGATGCGGGCCAGCCCATAGCCGACGAAGAACAGGCCGCTGACCAGGCCGGGACGGCGACGCACCGCCGGGCTGCGCACCGCGACGGCCAGCAGCAGAAACAGAACCGCCCCCTCCAGCGCCGCTTCGTAAAGCTGGCTGGGGTGGCGCGGCGTCTGGAGCGGGTCGCGCGGAAACACCATGGCCCAAGCGACGTCGGTCGCCGGGCGGCCATACAGCTCGCCGTTGATGAAGTTGGCGATGCGGCCAAAGAACAGGCCGATGGGGGCGCAGGCGGCGATGAGGTCGCCAAAGACGAAGACCGACAGGCCGCGCCGCCAGCAAAACAGGGTGATGGCGAGCAGGACGCCGGCCATCCCGCCATGGAACGACATCCCGCCGTGCCAGACTTGCAGGGCGTCCAACGGGTTTTCAGCGTAATAGGGCAAATTGTAGAACAGAACATAGCCCAACCGCCCGCCCAGAATGGTGCCGATCACCGCCCAGGTCAGGAAATCGTCGAAATCCTCCGCCGACGGGCGTTGCCCGCTCTGCCGCGCCAGACGCAGGCAATAGCGCCAGCCCAGCACGAAGCCCGCCAGATAGGCCAGCGCGTACCAGCGGACGACGAGCGGCCCGATGGCGAAGGCCACCGGATCAATCGCGGGAAAGGGCATGGCCATCGTTGCAGGCTCCGCTCAGCGGTAAGGGTCGGGTTGCGACAGGAAATCCTGCACATAGCGCCGCACGCCCTCTTCCAGACTGGTGAAGGGCTGGTCGAACCCGGCGGCGCGCAGGCGGTCGGTCTTGGCCTGGGTGAAATACTGGTATTTGCCGCGCAGTTGCTCCGGCATGTCGAAATACTCGACGCGCGGCTCCTGGCCCAGCGCGGCGAAGGTCGCCAGCGCCAAATCCTTGAAGCTGCGGGCGACGCCGGTGCCGACGTTGAACAGGCCGCTGACCTCGGCGTGGTCGTACAGCCACAGCATCACGGCGACGCAGTCATCCACATGGATGAAGTCGCGCAATTGCCCGCCATCCTCGTAACCGTCCTTGTGGGATTTGAACAGGCGGGCGGGCTGACCGGCGACCAATTGGGGGTGCAGCTTGGCGACGACGCTCATCATGTCGCCCTTGTGCGTCTCGTTCGGGCCGAAGACGTTGAAGAATTTCAACCCGGCCCATTGCGGCGGCAGCAGATCGGCCTCGGCCACGGCGCGGGCGACGCGGCGGTCGATCAGATGCTTGGACCAGCCATAGGCGTTGAGCGGGCGGAGCCGCGCCAGCCCCTCGCAGGATCCGTCATCGTCAAAGCCCGCCGATCCGTCGCCGTAGGTGGCGGCGGAAGAGGCGTAGATCAGCCGGCAGCCGCGCCACGCGCACCAGCGCCACAGGTCGAGCGTCAGCGCCACATTGTTGGCGACGATCTTGTCCACGTCGCGCTCGGTGGTGGCCGAGACGGCGCCGAGGTGGAAGATGGTGTCGATCTCGGCGGCGTGCTGGTCGAGAAAGGCCAGCGTGTCTTCTGGGCGCACCAGAGTGGCGACCTCGCGCTTGGCGAGATTCTGCCATTTGTCGCCGTCGCGGAAACGGTCGATCACCGCCACGTTGGTCAGTCCGCGCGCGGCCAGCGCCGCGACAAGGTTGGACCCGATGAACCCGGCCCCTCCGGTGACGACGATCATTGCCACTGCCCGCTGCTCTGCTTGACTGGTCCGGCCCTTATAGGCCGGGGCGGGGCTTTGGGGCAAGGCGTGGCGGGGCGTTCGCTCCCATTGGCGAAAACTGTTCGGGTGTCAAACTGTCAGGGTTGGCCCTACCAAAGCGATCATCGGTTTTTAAAAAAATTGGAGCTTATCTTTTACAAAACACGAGAGGACTGAACATGTTCAAGAATACGGCGCCAATGGTGTTTCTTGTCGCGGCCTCGCTTTTTGCTCTCCCCGTGGCGGCTGATGGAAACGCCACAAAGGATGAGGCGATCGCCATGGTCGGCAAGGCTGCGGCGTTTTTGAAAACGGCAGGGCCGGAAAAAGCCTTTTCGACCTTCAACGACAAGAATGGCGGGTTTGTGGATCGTGATCTGTATGTCGTCGTTTATGACGGCACAGGACGATGCCTTGCCCATGGAGCCAACCCAAAATTGATTGGCAAGGATTTGATTGATGCGGAAGACATCGACGGAAAGCTCTATGTGAAAGAACGGGTTGAGTTGGTCAAAACAAAGCCAAGTTTCTGGCAAGATTACAAATTTACAAACCCGACGACAAAAAAAGTTGAGCCAAAACAGATGTATTGTGAACAGGCTGGTGGTTTGATTGTTTGTGGCGGTGTTTATAAACAATAATGATTGGCACGGGAGGGAGGGCTATGATGTTATCGAAAAAACTTATTTCTTATTTTGCCATTCTCGCTTCCGTCATAGTGATTCTTGGTGGTGTGCAAATCTATGCGATTTCGACCGTTGATGGGCAGGTTTCAACCATTCTTGCCCGGGCTGTTGCCGGTTCGGCTCGCTCCAGTGATGTTTCCCAGGCTCTGGCTGATCACCGCAAGCTGATGTACGAACTTGTGGCGCTGGTCTCCACGGATGTTTCCCCAGCGCGCACCGACGCGGTGAAGCAGCGGGTGCGCGTTGTGGGTGAAATTGTTGCGAAGGGGGGAGCCGCCGTGGCCGATGATTTGCCCGGCGAGGATGCGGCGGCGCTTGATCGGGCGATAACCGAGGCAACCCGCAAATACATGGCGAAAAGCGGTGATCTGATCGACATTCTCGACGGTGACGCCTCGACGACGTTGGCGTTTATGGGAAGTTTGGAAAAGCAGGCGACGACCCTGGCGGCGACGATTGGCGATGTGAAGAATCGCTACGCGGGCATGGTGGTGGTTGCAGAGGACGAGACGGCGAAATCGATCCAGGTCACGTATATGGCGGTGCTGATCGAGATCGGAGCGGCTGTGGCCGTCGTGCTCTTGATGCTGCGCTTTGTCCGGCGGGAGGTCGCTCATCCGTTGGCCGGATTGGCCGTGGTGATTCGTGATCTGTCCACCGGGCGCGTTGATGTGGCGATTGATGGCCGATTGCGGAATCGCAGCGATGAGATTGGCGGGATCGCGTCGGCCATCGACATTCTCGTGACTCATGAGATGGAGCGTCTGCGCTTGGCGCAGGATGGCGCGATCAACGCCCGCATCCAACAAGAACGCTCCGATCAAATCGCGGTTCTGTCCCAGCGGTTCGACGCGACGTCCAAAACGGTCATTGGGCAGACCATCGCCGCCGTCCAAAATCTTGAGGAAACGTCACGGACGATGTTGGTGATCGCCGACCGCACCACGGGTCAAACCTCGGGTATGGCGACCGCCATCGATCAGGCGGTCGCCAACGCGCGGGGGGTGACCGGGGCGGCCGAGCATCTGGCGAAAACCACCCAAGCCATCGGGGAGCGGGTGACGGCGTCGGCGGACGTCGCCCATCGAGCCGCATCGGACGCGCGGCGGACGGATGAACTTGTCGCCGGATTGACGCAGGCGGCGGATCGGATTGGCGCGGTGATCCAGTTGATTGGCGAGGTCGCCGGTCAAACGAATCTGTTGGCTTTGAACGCCACCATCGAGGCGGCGAGGGCCGGAGAGGCCGGCAAGGGGTTCGCCGTGGTCGCCAGCGAAGTGAAATCCCTGGCGGGCCAAACCGCCAAGGCCGCCGATGAAATCACCGGGCACATCGGCGCCATTCAAGACGCGACCGGCGAGGCCGCAGCCGCGTTGCGCAACATCGCCGCCACCATCGATGACATGAGCCGGAGTTCAAGCGAGATTGCTTCGGCGATTGAATTGCAGACGAACATGACCGGCGACATCCTGCGAAACATCCGTCAATTGCAGGAAGGGACCGGGGAAATCGCCAATCAGGTCAATGGCGTGATGGAAGGGGCGAACGAAACGGAGCGCGCGTCGCGCACGGTCAACAGCGCCGCCGTCAGCCTTCAGGAGCGGGCTGACGAGTTGGATCGCGAAATCAACGGCTTTCTTGATGGGGTGCGCGCCGCTTAAGCGCGTGGCGGGGACTGAAGCCATCCATATTGATGATCGCGCCGTGAAAAAACCCTCCCGCGCTGGATAGGCGCGGGAGGGTTTTCATGATGCGCGATCCGTTTTTACGACTGCTCTTGTCAGCGCGCCGCGCGGTTCGCCGCGCTGACCAGGGCGCGCAAGGACGCGGTCACGATGTCGGCGTCCATGCCGACGCCGAACAGGGTGCGGCCGTCGCTGGTCTTCACCTCGAAGTAGGAACAGGCCTGGGCGTCCTCGCCCTCGCCGATGGCGTGTTCGCGGTAATCCAGGACATGCAGGTCAACCCCGCAACCCTGACGCAGCGCGTCGACGAAGGCGTCGATCGGACCCTTGCCGCTGCCCTTGATCGTTTGGGTCTTGCCGTCGCGCGTCACCACGGCGTTGACCACGCGGGCGCCGGAGTTCGGGCCGCGCGCCTCGGTCGCGTGCTCGATCAGGGCCAGCGGGCTTTCGGCGTCCAGATACTCGGCCTTGAAGGTCTCGTAGATGTCGGTTGGCGACAGCTCCTTGCCGGTTTCGTCGGCGACGCGCTGGACGATCTTGGAAAATTCGATTTGCAGCTTGCGCGGGATTTGCAGGCCGTAATCCTTTTCCAGAACATAGGCGATGCCGCCCTTGCCCGACTGGCTGTTGATGCGGATCACCGCCTCGTAGCTGCGGCCCAGATCCTGCGGGTCGATGGGCAGATAGGGAACCTCCCACTTGCCGCTGTTCGACTTGGACAGCGCCTTCAGCCCCTTGTTGATCGCGTCCTGATGCGAGCCGGAGAAGGCGGTGAAGACCAACTCTCCAGCGTAGGGGTGGCGCGGGTGGACCGGCAATTGGGTGCAATATTCGGACACGCGGACGATTTCGGCGATGTCGTTGACGGACAGGCCGGGATCGACGCCCTGGGTGAACATGTTCAACGCCAGCGTCACGACGTCCACATTGCCGGTGCGCTCGCCGTTGCCGAACAGGGTGCCTTCGACGCGGTCGGCCCCGGCCAGCAAGCCCAACTCCGCCGCCGCGACGCCGGTGCCACGGTCGTTGTGCGGGTGCAGGGAGATGATGGCGCTTTCGCGGTTCTTCATCGTCTTGCAGAACCACTCGATCTGGTCGGCGTGGACGTTCGGCATCGACATTTCGACGGTGGAGGGCAGGTTCAGGATGATCTTGCGCTCCGGCGTCGGCTGCCAGATTTCCATCACCGCTTCGCAAATCTCGACCGCGAAATCCAACTCGGTGCCGGTGAAGCTTTCCGGGGAGTATTGCAGGACGATCTCGGTGTCCGGCGTCTCGTCGGCCAACTGTTTGATCAGCTTGGTCCCGGCGACGGCGATGTCGATGATGCCCTGGCGGTCCATGCCGAAGACGACGCGGCGCTGCAACTCCGAGGTCGAGTTGTACAGATGGACGATGGCGCGCTTGGACCCCTTGATGCCCTCAAAAGTGCGGCGGATCAGCTCCTCGCGCGCCTGGGTCAGCACCTGGATGGTCACGCCGTCGGGGATCTTGCCGCCGTCGATGATCTCGCGGCAGAAATCGAAATCGGTCTGCGAGGCGGCGGGGAAGCCGACCTCGATTTCCTGAAAGCCCATGCGCAGCAGCAGATCGAACATGGCGCGCTTGCGGTCCGGACCCATCGGCTCGATCAAGGCCTGGTTGCCGTCGCGCAGATCGACCGAACACCAGATCGGGGCCTTGTCCAGCACGCGCGACGGCCATTGACGGTCGGTCAGCTTGACCGGCGGGAAGGGTGTGTATTTGTCGGCGGGGTTGGTGACGGCGGCGGTTTTCGTGGCGGCTTGCTTCGTGGCGGCGGTGGCGGTCATCGGTGCTGGCTCCTGTGGCGCCCCGGATCGCGTCTTGGCGGATCGAACGGGGGGCTTGGTCTCTCAAACGGGGAAAAGGTTGGGACCGGCGATGCTACGGTCGCAGAGCCGCCGGATGTGGCTCAACGACCGCTGCTAAGTCGCAGCCCCGGCCTCAGCCGGGAGACGGCGCGGGCGGCGCCGATGCAAACATCACTCATTGGAACAGACACTTCGACCGATGGAGAAGGCAAGGCGAACGCGGCGACCCGGACGCTTTAGAGCGCCGGGCTGGCAAGTCGAAGAAGGGCGTTCGGACGGTCGATGATAGTCATGGCGCGCACTGTGCGCAGGCGCGGCGCCGCTGTCAAGCGCCCGATTGCGGTCTTGCTCAACAATCACCAGAAGAGGTGATAGAGCGTCGGCAGCAGCAGCGCCGTGGCCAGCCCGTTCAGCCCCATCCCCAACCCGGCGAAGGCCCCCGCCACCTCGTTGACCTGCAAGGCGCGGGCGGTGCCGATGCCGTGGGCGGCGACCCCCATGCCAAAGCCGCGCGCCCGCCAATCCGTGACCCGAACCAGATTGAGCGCCCAGGTTCCAAAGGTGGCGGCGATGATGCCGGTCAGGATGACGAAAACGGCGGTCAGCGAGGGCAGGCCGCCGATCTGCTCCGACACGCCCATGGCGATGGGGGAGGTGACGGATTTCGGCGCCATCGACCGCAGGGTCGCCGACGACCCGCCGAAGATCCAGGCGAGCGCCACCGCGCTCAAAGAGGACGCGGCGGAGCCGACCAGCAGCGCCACCAGCATGGCCAAGGCCGATTGGCGGACTTGCCGGAACTGGTTGTAGAGCGGCACCGCCAAGGCGACCGTCGCCGGACCCAACAGGAAATGAACGAACTGCGCGCCCGCGAAATAGGTGCGGTATTCGATGCCTGAGGCGGTGAGAACCCCCGCCAGCAGCAGAACGGCGATCAACACCGGGTTCAACACCGGGCGGCGCCCGAATCGCTCGAACACCCACAAGCCGATCTGGTAGGCGACCAGCGTCATGGTCAAACCGGCGAGCGGGCTGGCCGACAGATAGACCCAGATTTCCCGCAGATCATTGTTCAGCGCGCCGTTCATGGCTTGGCTCCCGGATTGGCGGCCTCGTCGGCGCTGGCGCTGGTGGGGCGCAGCAAGGCGGCCATCACCTTGGCGGTGACGGCGACGCCGAACAGCGTGCTGCCGAACAGCGCCAGAATGATGGGCAGCGCCTCGGCGCTCAGCCGGCCGGCGTGGGTCATCACCCCGACGCCCGCTGGAATGAACAGCAGCGACAGATGCCGCAGGATGCCGCCCGCCGTGTCCTGAATCGCACGCGGGACGCCGCCGCGCAGCAGCAGCCCGGCGAAGAGGAACAGCATCCCCAGCACCGGCCCCGGTATCGGCAGATGCAGCAACCGGGCGATCAACTCCCCCGCCAACTGGCAGAGCAGCAGGATGGTGAGGGTTCCAAGCATCGGGCGATCTCCGGCGAAAAGGGTGATGGCGGCGGGGAAAACAATACCGCAGCGCGGCGCGCCCGACACGCCGCAGCTTCGCCGGTCGGCTGTGCGGGAATGGCGGTGTGGGGGTGGAACCTATCCGAAGGTCATAGCGCGCAGGTTTGAACAATGGGATGGACGGTCAATGCCCCGTTCAGTTGTCAACAGGGCACATGGGGCAGTGTTTTTGTCGCAAGCGCCGATGATGTGCAGATTCCATTTGACACGCCTGAGCGGGGCGGTGCAGCAGGAAAATGTAATTTTAAAGCAATATCAACGGCTTACCAAAAATGCCTATTTTTTAGGCAAACCTACCGCAACCCTTGAAAGCGCTGCGCCGAATCGGGGATGCCCTGGACTTCTCAACACACTTATCCACAGACTCTGTGGAGAGAGTGGGCGGGACGCTGCGGATGGTCGCACGACGAAACGGTTGCCCGTTCTGGCCGCTCTGCGTTTAATGATCCGGCGTTTGGCGGACCCCGCCAGAGAGCTTGACGGGTGGAGCGGACAGCCATGGGCTTGTTTGATTTTTTGAAAGTTGCGGTGAAGGACAAGAAACCGGCCAAACCTGCCCGTATGGCGGTCAGCGTCATCGAGTTTGATGGCCGCAGCTTTCCGATCGCCGCCCTAACCACCAAGGGCTTCGCCACCAAGGCCTTCGACGGATCGCTGATCCAGGGGCAGAACGCCCGCGTGACGGTCAGGGTCGATGATCCTGCCGGCAAATTCAGCTTCGCGGCGACCATCGCCGTGACCGACACCCAGGGTGGCAAGCTGGTCGGCGTCTGGACCATGCTGCCGACCGAGGTCGAGGACGTCATCCGCAAATACGCGCAGATCCGCAGCAAGCAGCAGGGCGGGAAGTAACACAAAGGCCCCGACGCTTGGAAGGCGTCGGGGCCTTTGTTCAGTCAGCATTGTCCGGCGAGGCGCGCCCGCGCTCAGTTGCGCGCGGCGGGCGGCGTGCTGGCGGTTGGGGCCGGTGACGGCATTCCGGCGTTGACGATCTTTGGCAGGGCCAGCGTGCGCATGCGCTCCAGCCATTCCGACAGGGTGACGAACTCGCAGCCCTTGTTGCGCAATTCGGCGATGACGCGCGGCAGGGCCTCCGCCGTGCTGGCGTAGGTGGAGTGCATCAGGAAAACGCTGCCGATTCCGGCGGCGGTCCTGATGTGCTCGACGATCTTGTCCGCGTTGCGCACCTTCCAATCGCGGGTGTCCACCGTCCACAGCACCGAACTCATCTGTTCGGCGCGGGCGACGCCCAACAACTCGTTGGAATAACGGCCATAGGGCGGGCGGAACAGCACTGGGTTGGCGCCAAAGCTGCGTAGAATGCGGTTGGTTTCGGCGATCTCGTAGCGTTGGGCCTCAACCCCCATTGGGCGCAGATCAGAGTGGGTCAGGCTATGGTTGCCGATCTCGTGACCGCTGGCGATGAAGTCGCGGATCAGGTCGCCCTGGTGCTGGGCGACGCGCCCCACCGGGAAATAGGTGGCGGGGACCTTCTCGCGGTTGAGAACGTCGAGAACCTGCCGGGTGACGGTGCGGTGGGGGCCGTCGTCGAAAGTCAGAGCGCAGAGATTCCAGCCCTCCCGCTTCAAGGTCGCGGGCATGACATCCAGACGCGAATCCGGCATCACCGAGCGCAAGCGGCCTTTGCTGCGGCTGTGCTGCTCAATGTCGGCCATCGTCCGAGCGTCTTCTTCGGTGTAAATCACCGTGCCTTCGGGGGGCGGCGTGGCGGCGATCATGCCGGGCGGCGGCGCCAGCGGCGCGGCCTGCGCCGCGCTGATCGGGGCGAGCGCCGACGGGGTGAGCGAGCCGGTCGCTGGGGCTTGGGCGATGGCGCTTGGCGGGATCGGCGTTGCAGGCGATGGCGGCGCGGCGGGTGGGGTTGCGGTCGCCGGGACCGCCGCCGGGGGGAGGGAGACGGCTGGGGCCGAGGCCGGAACCGGAACGGAGGGGGGAATCTTCGCCACGGGGACGGTGATGGTGCTGACCGGAGCTGTCGCCGTGACCGGAGCCGTCGCGGCGGGCGGCTGCGGCGTGGCGGCTTTGGCCGGTTCCATGCCGGTCGTGGCGACGGTGGACACGGCGGGCGCGTCGACGATCAGGCAACCAAACCCAGCGCCGACGATGCGGCGGCACAGCCGTTGCGCGTCAACGTCGCCAACCGTCGCCGCGCGCAGAACGGCGCCGCTGGCTTCGGTCTTGCCGTCGAGAAAGGAAACGCCAGCCTTCAAATCCCGTGTCAGTTCGGGCTGTCGGCGTTGCAAGCTTTCCCAGGCGTACCAAGCGTCGCTTTCGCGGGAGAACAAGCCAAGTTGCAGCGAACGGCCAGACGACGTCTTGCCGATGGGAGCGGTTGTCGCGGGCGCGGTGGCGGCGGCGGGCAGGGCGACGGAGGCCGCGCCCTTGGCGAGCGTGGCTTTGCCGTCGCCGACCTTGGTGACGGCTTTGCGGTCGGCGGTGGAGGTTTTGGATGCCGACGCCTTCGCGACGGTGGATTTTCCGGATTTTGCGGACGACGCGCTGCTGGCCGACGGGGGCTTGCTGTCGCCGCGAGTCTGGCCAAAGGCGGGCAGGGCAAGCAACGACCCCAGCAAAGTCAACGCAACCACTTGCCCCATGGAGCGCCGCCGGGAGCGGCGGTTGGGCTGGAAGGCGGCTGGTCCGGGCAAGCTCAACATGTCGTGTTCCGTCTGTTGGCCCAGCCACTAGCCGCAGGACCGCTCATAGGTCCGGGTGAATAACATCACGAAGGTCTTATTTCAAATGACAAGCAGGAAAAGAAGTGGATTTGTGGCAATTTCCGGGCAGGCGTTGCCATTGTGAAACGCCGTAAGCTATGAAAGGTTGCGGACCGGGAGGGTGTCCCGGTCCGGATTGGTTGCTCACGCGCGCGAGGCGGGAGACGTGGACGCAGTTTCGTCAGCCCGATCATAGACATCGGGGTGAAGATGCACGGCCCCACTCTCATCCACCGTGGCTGTCCAATAGACGAACTGCACCGGAATCGGCTGCGCCAGCTTGACCCATTGCGGTTCAGGCTTGTCCAGCATGCGGTTGATGCGGTCGGGGGTCACGTTGACGTCGGCCAGCAGGATTTCCGCCATTTTGCGGGCGTCTTCCAGCCGGACGCAGCCGGAACTGATCGTCCGCACCTCACGGTCGAACAGATGTGGTTCGTTGGTGCCGTGCAGATAGATGCTGTACGGATTGGTCAGGTTGAAGCGAAAACGGCCCAGCGCGTTGTGATTGCCCGGCTGCTGGACGATGCGGACACGGCCCGGCGTCACCGTGTTCCAATCGACGGTTTCCGGCGCGACTTCGACCCCATCCAGGTAAATGGTGGCGTGCTGGATCCCCGGCGTGCCCTTGGACCGCAGCATGGGAAGCTTGTCTTCCTTCAGCAGGGTGGGCGGAACGGTCCAAGTCGGGTTGACGATCACATGGGTGATTTGGTCCTGGAGAAGCGGGGTGGAGCGCGATGGGCGGCCAACAATGGCGCGCATGGTCAGCGTCGTTTCACCACCACGGACCAGCGTCGTGGTCTGGTCGGGCAGATTGACCAGCAGAATCGTGTCGGGGGCCGTGTCACGGAAAGCGCGCATCGCCGTGGCGCTTTGGCGCATTTGCGCGGCGGCCTCCGCCGGGCTGCGGTCGAGCGCGGCGCGGGTGCCGCCGCCGACCAGCCCATCGGGGCGCATATTCTGGGCAAGCTGGAAGGCGCGAACGGCGTCGTCGATCACGCGGGTGAACTGGTCGGTCGCTTGGTCGGCGGGCAGATGGCCCAGTTCGATCAGGCGCAAGGAGAGGCGGGCGACTCGTTCCCCCGAACTGCCTTTTTTCAACAGAGCGCCGTCGCCGATGCGCGCGCTTTTCAGATCCGGCTTGCTGTCCGTCTCCAGGGCGACCGCGTCCAGCCGGTCGGCCCATTGGGTCAAGGTGTCCCGATACGGAGCGGCCTTGACGGTGGGAGCAATCATCAGCAGCCCAAAGACGATCCCGGCAATCCCAGCGAAGACGGCAAGTGGCCGGGCGTTAGACAACGTCCAGGATTTGCGGGCTGCGGTGACTGCGGACATGCGAACGATCCTTTATCCAGGCGGGCGTCCTGTGCGTGGAACCCTGTTCTGACGGTGCAGAAGCAATCTATGCATGGGAAGCGCAGAAGGCGAGGCGTGGGGCGGCAAAGGCACGATATGGTTTCGAACTGTGACCTTCCTGCCAACTCCGTGCCAAAGTGGGTCGAAAACACCCGTGCATTTTAAACACAGTTGCGGAATTTTTCGATTGCGTGGGCCTCAGGGGTTCCCTATACGGATAACCGTCCGGGGAAGATTACCAGAAATTGGAACGTCCCGGATCGGCGCTGGTGGTCGGTCGTGGGCCGGTTGCGGGCGCCATGCGACTCGCCAGTCACGCACAGCCAAAGAGGTTTCGGGATGCTTTTGGGGGATGATGAGCGTGCAGCTCCAATCATGGGGCGGCGCGGTTTCCTGAGCTTTGCCGCAGCGGCTCTTTCGGCGGCGGCGGTTCCTTCGGTCGTCACGGCCACGGTCGCCCCGGTTGTTCTTGGGGCGTCGCCGGTTGAAGCGGCTCCCTTGGTCGGATCGGTTCGCCGCATCGCTCTGCACAATGTGAACACCCGCGAGAGTTTCGAGGGCGTCTATTGGGCCGACGGCAATTACAAGCCCGATGCGCTGAAAAAGCTGGACGTCTTGCTGCGCGACCATCGCGCCAAGCAGGTGTGCCATTACGATCCGCGCCTGTTCGATCTGTTGGCGCGTGTTCACGCCACCGTCGATTCCGACGCGCCGTTCGAGGTGATTTGCGGCTTCCGCTCGCGTCGCACCAACGCGATGGCCCGGCGCCGGTCGCGTGGCGTGGCCAAGGAAAGCTACCACACCCGTGGCATGGCCATCGACATCCGTCTGCCCGACGCCCAGTTGCGCGGCATTTCGGAGGTGGCGAAGTCCATGCAGGTTGGTGGTGTCGGTTACTACCCGCGCAGTGGCTTCGTTCATCTGGATGTGGGGCCGGTTCGCACCTGGTGAGCGCGGTCGAGACGACTTTGCGCCCGTTTATGGACTCTTTGGGGCCATAAAGGGCGCCTTCGATGTTTCAAAAGAAAACCCGGCGACCGCATGGTTCGCCGGGTTTTTCTTTTTGGGCGTTTGGTGAGTTGGGCGCCGCGCGGGCGGAGGCTGACCCCGCTGCTCTATTCTCGCGGCGGAATTTTGCTGGCGCGCATGATGTCTGTCGGATCCCAGACTGCGCCATGGCGCCGCCGAGGTTTGGCTCCATCTTTTCCGTTGGCGCCGTCCGCCGCTGGTTTCAGACGGGGCGGCGTGTCGATGCGTGCGTGCCGAGACGTCGCGCGAGCGGTCGCGTCCTTGCCGGTTGAACGGCCATCTTCTGAGGAATTCACGGATTTGAAGGTCGCGTCATTCGACGGCGCGCTCAGGTCGGGGCGACTGGTGACGGAATCGCCGCTGTCCTGCTGTTCACGAATCCCGGGCGACAGAGATGACAAGAGGGACAGCAACTCGTCCGACACGTGACTGGGCGCGGCGCGCCACAGACGCAACAGGCGGGCTTCCCGACGGCTGATCTGGCTGTCGTTGATCGACGACGCGTCTTCCCTACCGGAGGAGGCTCTGGGGTGGTCGGGATCGTCGTAGCAATCAAAAAAGAAACTGACGGGAACGTCAAGGACTTGGCCCAGCCGATACAACGTTCCGGCAGAAATGCGGTTTGATCCGCGTTCGTATTTTTGAACCTGTTGAAATGTCAGGCCAATGGCCTCACCCAATTTTTCCTGGCTCATGCCCAATAAGGTTCGGCGCATCCGCACCCGTTGACCAACATGGGCGTCAACAGACCAGGATTCTGGCGATCCGCGTCGCCCTCTCTTGCGCGCCGTCGGTCCCGTCATTTCCAATGGTCTCCAATGCTTTAAAATGGCTTTGAAACGAAGCTTGCTCTTTGCGAGAACGAAGAGATTGTTTGCACGTCCTTTGTCCTGTTTCAAGAGGAAACTTTTTAATATTCGATTCTCCATGTCATATTCCGATAGGGCTGCGGCGGGACGGCAACATTCGGTGGTCGAAAGTCTGTTGCAAAATTGAATTATTCTGCGATGTCACGAGCAATATGCCGATATGTGAGTGGCGCAAATGAACGACGCCCGTTTTGTGTTGTGTCTGCGGTTGGCTTGGAGCCTATTGTTGCTCCTCATTTTGTTTGGGGGCGAATGGTTCCCGGCGAAAATTGTCCTGTTACAAGAAAAAAATACAGAAAATCTGTTCGCGGTGAATTTGTTTTAAATAATTGAAGAGAAAATTCTGTTTTTCAACCAAATTTTCTTTGGTCGGAAATTCGCGCATCGCAATGAAAGCCGTCCATCCGTCCGCGCAACGCAAACATTTGGTTCGCAGTCGTTAATATATTGATAACCAACATCAACCGCGTTTGCCCAGGCCCATGACATCGAAGAGGGCGCGCGGGGGGCGGAGATGCCCAGATGGGTTCGCGCGTTTTCCTGCCCGGCGCATGCCTGCCTCGTGCTAGACAGTGCGCCAATAGATTTTGGCCCAAACCATGTGGGACGACCCTCGGCCATGACTCCCAGGCAAGCCCTTCAACAGCGACTCGCCGCGTTGGACGCTCATCTGCGCGCGGAAAATCCGAACCTGCTGCCGGTTCTTCCAACCTTCCGCGCCTTTGATCGGCTGCTCGCCGGGTTGGGGCTGATCGGTCCGTATGAATCGCTGACCACGCGGATCCCCTGGTGGCCGATGGTGGCGGTGCTCGGCACCTTTTCAGCGGGCAAATCGACCTTCATCAACGGCTATTTGGGCGAGGCGCTGCAAAGCACCGGCAATCAGGCGGTGGACGACAAGTTCACGGTGATTTGCCATGGCCAGCAAACCCGGAAGGAGGCGTTGCCCGGCACCGCGTTGAACGCCGACCCACGCTTTCCCTTCTACCGCATCTCCGACGAGATCGAGAAGGTGGCTTCGGGCGAAGGCAAACGCATCGACAATTACCTGCAACTGAAAGCCGTCAGCGGCGCGCGGACCAAGGGCAAGATCTTCGTCGATTCGCCGGGCTTTGACGCCGACGACCAGCGACGCTCGGTGTTGCGTCTGGTCGATCACATCGTCGATCTGTCCGATCTCGTGCTGGTCTTCTTTGACGCTCGCCACCCTGAACCCGGGGCCATGCAGGACACGCTGCGTCATCTGGTGGCCAAGACGGTCAACCGGGCCGACGCGCGAAAGGTTTGCTACATCCTAAATCAGGTGGACACGACCGCGAAGGAAGACAATCTGGAGGCGGTGTTCGGCGCCTGGCAGCGGGCCATCGCTCAGGCGGGTCTGGTGTCGGGTCGCTTCTACGCCATTTATGATTCCCAATCGGCGGTGGTGATCGAGGACGAGGCCCGGCGCTTGCGGTACGAGGCCCGGCGCGACGCCGATCTGGCGGATATACACGCGCGCATCGCCGAGGTGGAGGTGGCGCGCGCCTACCGCATCGTCGGCTCGATCGACAGCCTCGTCAAAGAGCTGGAAGGGGAGGTGGCGCCGACGCTGAGCGACGCCATCGCCCGCTGGCGTCGTCGGGTGCTGGTGGCGGACGCCGTGTGGCTCGCGCTGTTGGCCGGTCTGCTCATTGGCGTGGCGCAACTGGTTGGCGGCGGCGTGTCCGGCTTTGCCGATTGGCTGATGGAGATCAACCCGTTGTGGTTCTGGGAGTTGCCGGTCCGACTGGCCGGAGCGGCGGCGCTGTGCGGCGCGCTGTTCCTGTCCGGTCATTTCTGGCTGCGTTCCCTCCTGGGCCGCCGGGTGGCCCTGTCCTTGCCCGAGCGGTTTGGCGATGTGGATCTCAATTTGCGGCAGGCTTTTTTGAAGAACACGCGCTTTTTCCGTTCGATTTTCGCCAAGCGCCCGGCGGGGTGGAACGCCAGGGCCAAGAAGCGGATTTTCGCCATCGGCGAGGCGACGGCGGTGCATGTTCAACGCATCAACGATCTCTACACCGATCCCGCCGGACGACGCGACAAGCCCGGCCCGACAGCCTAAAGGGGAGTTGGCGGGCCAGAGAAGAGACTTTACAGGGCCGCCACGAACCGCCTACACCTAACGATACTCGGGTATTCTTTTTCGGATCAGCGCTCGGCGCCTGTGTTGGGGAGCGAGGGGGATGAGCCATCATTGGACCAGCGCCCTGCGCGGCGCGCTGGTCGCGGTCGGGCTGTTGACGGTGGTGGCTGGGCCGGTCAGGGCTGAGCTTTCCACCGTGATGCCGGAGCTTGTCACCGGACCCAACTTCGCCCCCTTCACCGGCGACGACCTGCCGCAAGGCGGGCTGATGACCGAATTGGTTCAGCGGGCCTTCAAGGCGGCGGGCCGGAGCTATGGGGTGCGTTTTGTGCCCTGGAAACGGGGCTATGACGGGGTGGTCTCCGGGCGCTTTCTGGCCAGCTTTCCCTTCGTCCGGACTCCGGAGCGTGAACGCGACGCCCTGTTCTCCGATCCGCTGATCGAGGTGCGGCAGTTTGTCTATATGTCCACCCACACGCGGATGAGCTTCAGCGGGCCGGAGGATTTCCGGGGGCGGGTGGTCTGCGCGCCCATCGGCTTCGCCCTGCCGATTGAACTGGACGCCATGGTTCGTCAAGGCGAACTGACTCGGGAATCGCCGTCGGACCTGACGGCCTGTGTGCGGATGGTGGCCACCGGGCGGGCCGACGCCTTTGTGCTGGACGAATACACCGGCAGCACGGCGGTGATTCACGCCGGAGTCATCAACGACATTCGGGTGGCGGAACGACCGTACGCCACGGTGTCGCTGCATCTGATCGTCGGGCGGGTGACGCCGGACGCTCCGGCGATCCTGGCGGGTTTCAATGAGGGGCTGCGGGCGCTGAAAAGCAGCGACGTTTACCAGGAAATGCTGGCCCGACACACCGCCGTCGCCCCACGCTGAACGATTTCCGGGGGCAAAGCGCGCGGTCGCCATGGACAGCGCGGCGCGGCGTGCTATAAACGCGCGGTTTCGATCTTGGAAGGGGGCGCGGGCCGTGGCCATCGACGCGTCGGTTCTGGTCCTCAACGGACCCAATCTGAACATGCTGGGAGTTCGCGAGCCGCAAATCTACGGCTCGATGACGCTTGACGACCTGGAGGCCGCCTGCCATGAGCGGGCGGAGCAGGCCGGATTGACCATCGACTTCCGGCAGTCGAACCATGAGGGCGAGCTGGTCACATGGATCCAGCAGGCCCGCACGGAACATGACGGCATCGTCATCAACGCCGGCGCCTACACCCACACCTCGGTCGCCATCATGGACGCGCTGATCCTGTCAGAGCTGCCGGTGATCGAGGTGCATCTGTCCAACATCTTCAAGCGTGAACCGATCCGTCATCATTCCTATATTTCGCCGGTGGCGAAGGGCATGATCTGCGGGTTTGGGCCGCATGGCTATCTTCTGGCGCTCGACGCCATCGCGAACATCATCGACCGCGATTAAGGAAACGGGAACGACTGACATCATGGCGAGCTTCGACATCGACGGCGATCTGGTCCGCAAGCTGGCGGAACTCTTGCGTGAGACGGGCTTGAGCGAGATCGAGTTCGCCGAAGGCGAAAAGCGCATCCGCGTCACCCGCCCGACGGCCCCCCAGGTTACGGTCGCCCACGCGCCGGTCGCGGCGGCTCCGGTCGCTGCGGCGCCGGTTGTGGCTGCGGTCAAGCCGGGCAACCATCCGGGCGCCGTCACCTCGCCGATGGTCGGCACCGCCTACACGGCGGCGGAACCGGGCGCGACCCCCTTCGTTCGTCCCGGCGACGTGGTGAAGGCCGGTCAAACGGTTCTCATCATCGAGGCGATGAAGGTCATGAACCCGATCAAGGCGCCGCGCGGCGGCACGGTGGTCGAGGTTCTGGTCGGCGACGCCCAGCCGGTCGAGTTCGGCGAAGTCCTCCTCATCATCGAATAAGCGGAGCCATCCCTTGGCGATGTTTGAAAAGGTTCTGATCGCGAACCGTGGTGAAATTGCTCTGCGCATTCACCGCGCTTGCCGCGAAATGGGTATCCAGACCGTCGCGGTGCACTCCACCGCCGACGCCGACGCCATGCATGTCCGGCTTGCGGATGAAAGCGTGTGCATCGGCCCGGCCTCGGCGCGGGAAAGCTACCTGAACATTCCGGCGATCCTGTCGGCGGCGTCGATCACCAACGCCGACGCCATCCATCCCGGCATCGGTTTCCTGTCGGAAAACGCCACCTTCGCCGAAATGGTGGAGGAGCATGGCTTCACCTTCATCGGCCCCACCCCGGAGCATATCCGGATCATGGGCGACAAGGTGACGGCCAAGAAGACGGTGATGGAGCAGGGGCTTCCCGTGGTGCCCGGCTCCGATGGCCCGGTCACGACGCTGGAGGAGGCCGAGGCGGTCGCCCACAGCGTCGGCTATCCGGTGCTCATCAAGGCGGCGGCGGGCGGCGGCGGCAAGGGCATGAAGGTCGCCCGCAACCCCGACCAGATCAAGGAAGCCTACCAGTTGGCCCGTGGCGAGGCGCGCGCCGCCTTCGGCAACGACGAAGTCTATCTGGAAAAATACCTGGGTCGGCCCCGCCACATCGAAATTCAGCTTCTGGCCGACATGCACGGCCATTGCGTGCATTTCGGCGAGCGCGACTGTTCGGTGCAGCGCCGTCACCAGAAGGTGATCGAAGAGGCGCCCAGCCCGGCCT
Source organism: Azospirillum cavernae (assembly GCF_003590795.1). GTDB lineage: Bacteria > Pseudomonadota > Alphaproteobacteria > Azospirillales > Azospirillaceae > Azospirillum > Azospirillum cavernae. Next base: position 1,418,277 of record NZ_QYUL01000001.1, on the reverse strand, counting down.
TGACGGTTGAGCAGCGGGCCTTCATCGGCGCGCTGGCGTCCAAGACCACGGCGGCCATCGGCTATCGCGGCGTCGGCACGATGGAGTTTCTCTACGAAGACGGACAGTTCTATTTCATCGAAATGAACACCCGCCTTCAGGTCGAACACACAATCAGCGAGATGATCACCGGCGTCGATCTGGTGCGCGAGCAGATCCGCGTCGCCGCCGGGGAACCGCTGGGCTATGGGCAATCCGACATCCGCTTTGAAGGCCACGCCATCGAATGCCGGGTGAACGCGGAAAATCCGGAAACCTTCCTCCCGTCGCCGGGCAAGATCGACGGCTACCACGCGCCCGGCGGTTTGGGCGTGCGCGTCGATTCGGCGCTTTATGACGGCTACCGCGTGCCGTCCCATTACGACAGCTTGATCGCCAAGCTGGTCGTCCATGGCACGACGCGCAACGAGTGCCTGATGCGTCTGCGCCGCTCGATTGAAGAGTATGTGATCGGCGGCATCCAGACCACCTTGCCGCTGCACAGCCGGATCATCGCCGAACAGGCGTTCAAGGACGGCAATTACGACATCCATTGGCTGGAACAGTTGATGGCCAAGGGGCAATGACCTCAGCCTAAACAGTTCGGCTTCAAAGTAAAAAGCCCTTCGTCCAACCCGGACGGAGGGCTTTTTGTTTGGTCTCTAATCTAATATGTCAATGCATTCATATGAAATATCTAATTTGATATGCATGTTGCGCGGATTTGATCTGCGTCAGTGCGGGGGGAGAGGGGGAAACTTAGACAGCCAACCATTCGTCCACACGCCCGGCTTGCGCCACCCTTGCACTCTCAACTCAGCGAGTTCACGACCATGCGCCTGAACGAACCGATCACCACCCGTGAAGTCGAGATGGCGGACGGCGTGCTGCTGGTGTCCCGCACCGACACCGCCGGGCGGATCACCTTCGTGAACAAGGCGTTTGTCGAAATCAGCGGCTATGCGGAAGGCGAGTTGATCGGCGCGCCGCACAATCTGATCCGTCACCCGCACATGCCGTCGGCGGCCTTCGCCGATTTGTGGGCGACGGTGAAGGACGGGCGTCCGTGGGAGGGGCTGGTCAAGAACCGAACCAAGACCGGCGATTTCTATTGGGTGCGGGCGAATGTGACTCCGGTGGTCGAGGCGGGGCAAGTCACAGGCTACATCTCCATCCGCACCAAACCGTCGCGTGAGCAGATCGCAGCGGCGGAAGCGCTCTACGCCGACATCCGCCAGGGGCGGGCGCCCCATCTGTTGGTGCGTGACGGGCAGGCGATCCACCGTGGTCCGGTCGCCGCGTTGGGGCGCTGGGCGGGCAGTGTCGCCGGGCGGCTGACCATCATTTTCGCTTTCATGATCCTGGCGATGCTGGCGGTTGGCGGCGTGACCTTGACCGGCATGGCCGATTCCAACGGATCCTTGAAGGCGGTTTACGAGGACCGCACGGTTCCGGCGGTGCGGATCGGCGACATCCTTGACCACATGCGCGACCAGATTCAGACGCTTCAGCAATTGGTGATCGACACCCGTGACGGGGCCGACGCCAAGGTGCTGGAGAGCCGCGCGGCGCGAATCGCCAGCAACACCGCGACCATCGACAGCCTGTGGGCGGAGTGCCTGAAAAGCGACCTGACGGCGGAAGGCCGAGTTTTGGCTGAGCGCTTCGCCGCGCAGCGCGCCGCCTTCCAGCGCGATCTTCTGACCCCGGCGCTGGAGTTGGCCAAGGGCGGCGATTCGCTGCGGTTGGAAGTGCTGGTGCGCGACAAGGCGGCGACGCTGTTTGACGCGGCGCATGCCACCAACCGCGCGCTGCTGGATCTGCAAATCCGGGTGGCCAAGGCCGATTACGAGGCGGCGGCGGCGGATTTCCGCTGGCATCTGAGCTTCAGCGTGGTGGCCGGAATTGGCGTGCTGCTGGCGGCGATCCTGTGCGGCCTGTTGTTGCTGCGTTCGGTGCGCAAGCCGCTGGAGCGCTTCACCGCTGATTTCGACGCCATCGCCCGCAACGATCAGGCGCACATCATCGACTTGCCGACCGCCGTTGAATTCCACCCATTGACCGGCCAGTTGCGTGGTTTGAAAGCCCGGCTCGGCTATTCGGTGCAGGAGAGGGTCGAGCGCGCCCGGCAGGCGGATGAGGACCGCCGCCGCGCGTTGGAAACCATGGCCTCGACCGTTGAGCGCGAAGCCGGGCGGGCGGTGGAGGAGGTCGCGGCGCGCACGGGCGCGATGGCGACCGACGCGGAGGGGATGTCCGGTTCGGCGGAGCGGGTCAGCCTGAACGCCCAGACGGTGGCGTCCGCCGCCGGGCAGGCGTTGGCCAACGCGCAAACGGTGGCGGCGGCCAGCGAGCAGCTCGCGGCTTCGATCCGGGAGATTTCCGCCCAGGTCGCCCATTCCAGCGCCGTGACCCGGCGGGCGGTGGAAAACGGGCACGCGACCCAGATCACCATCCGTTCGCTGTCGGAAACGGTGGCCAAGGTTGGCGACGTGGTCAATCTGATTCAATCCATCGCGGGGCAGACCAATCTGTTGGCTTTGAACGCCACCATCGAAGCGGCGCGGGCGGGCGAGGCGGGCAAGGGCTTCGCCGTGGTCGCCAGCGAGGTCAAGAATCTCGCCAATCAGACGGCGGCCTCGACCGAAGAGATCACCCGGCAGATCGCCGCGATTCAAACGGTGACGTCGGAGGCGGTCCGGGCGGTTGAGGAAATCGGCGCGACCATCGCCGAAATCGACCACATCGCCGGTTCCATCGCCGCCGCGATGGAGGAGCAGACGGCGGCGACGCAGGAAATCAGCCGCAACGTAGTGGAAACCTCGACCGCCGCGCAGGAGGTGTCACGCCGCATCGCCTCAGTGTCGGAGGAGGCGGACCACACCGGCGAACAGGCCAGCCAAGTGAAGCATGGCTCCAGCGACGTCGCCCGCGCCATCGAAGATCTGCGTCAGGTCCTGGTCCGCGTGGTCCGCACCTCGACCGGCGACGCGGATCGCCGCCGCAAACCGCGTTTCCGGGTGGACGAGGCGGGCGCGCTGCTGATCGGCGGCGGGCGTCACCCTGTCGCCATTCACAATCTGTCGTCGGGCGGCGCCATGATCGATCCCGTGACTGGGGTTGAAGGTGGGTTGACGGTGGGGATGCGTGGGATTCTGCGGTTGGACCGTTTTGGTGCGGAAACCGCCGTGTTCGTCAAGGCGGTGGAGCGGAACCGCGTCCATCTTGCGTTCGACCAGGAGTGCGCGCAGGATTTCGCTCAAGCGGTGGCGACGGCGACGAAGGGGCTTGCCCCGATTGATGTCGCCGCATGACGCTTTCCCGTCACGGCTGACTGCGGTGAACCCTTGCTCGTGGCTTGAACAACCGACTACCATAATGCCTGTGACATTTTGCAGACTGCGGTGGTGATCGGCGGTGATTACAGTGGCGGTTGCGAGAGCGGAAGGAGGCACGGTTCGCGTGCTTCTTTCCGTTCGTGATGATGGTGCACAGCTAGGCTCGGATCATGGCGATCTCCTGTCCGGTTCGATTCCGGCCCAACCTCCCCAAGACTCGTCCGTTGCGTTTTAAGAGTGGGGCGTCGCGGCGCCGTCCACCGACGCCGCATCTGCAATTGGTGATCGACGCCGTTGGCGATGGCCTGTGGGACTGGAACATCCAGACCGGGGCGGTCTGGTTCAGTCCGCGTTGGCAGAGCATGCTGGGTTTCGCCCCTGGCGAGGTCGAGCCGCATGTCCGTTTTTGGGAAACCCGTGTTCACCCCGACGATCAGGCGATGGTCCAGGCGGTGGTGCAGGCGCATCTCGACGGGTTGACCCCGGCCTATCAATGCGAACACCGGGTGCGGGCGAAGAACGGCGATTGGCTGTGGATGCTTGATCGTGGCCGGGTGGTCGAATGGGACGCGGCGGGCAAACCGCTGCGGATGATCGGAACCCACACCGACACCACCGCCCGCAAGCAGGCTGAGGCGGAGTTGCGGGAAAGCCGTCTGCAACTGAACGCGATTCTCGACAACGCGCCGGTTGGCGTCGTGCTGGTGGACGCTCAACGGCGGATCCTGCGGGCCAACGACGCGATCGCCAAAATCTTTCTGCGTCCGTTGGACGGGCTGATTGGCGCCAGTTCCCGGCTGATCTACGGCGATGACGCGATTTATGAGGATGTCGGGCGACGGGCCTATCCGATTCTGGAGGCCGGGGGAATTTTCGACGAGGAATCGATGATGCGGCGCAGCGACGGCGCCAACATCCGGTGTCGGCTGATTGGCCGTTCGGTGCGCGGCGGGGATCCGGCCCTGGGCTTCATCTGGGTGATCGAGGATGTGACGGTGCGCCGCCGGGCCGAACAGGCGCTGAGCGACCGCGCGGGCTTTCAGCGGGTGCTGCTGGACACGGTGCCGGTGCCGATCTTCGTGCAGGACGTGCTGGGCCATTACGTGGACGCCAACAGCGCGTTTGAGCGCTGGATGGGGATCGACCGGCAATCGCTGTTCGGCAAGACGGTGTTCGATCTCGCTCCGCCCGATCTGGCGGAAATCGACGAGGCCGCCGACCGCGCCCTGTTGGCCGATCAACAGCCGCAAAGCTACGAAACGCAATTGCGCTGCGCCGATGGAACCCTGCGCGACGTGCTGTTCTCCAAGGCGGTCTATTGCCGGGTTGGCGGCAAACCGGCGGGAATCGTCGGCGCGTTGATGGACATCAGCGAACGCAAACACGCCGAGCAAGCCCTGTTGGAACGGCAACAGCTTTTTGAGCAAATCTTTGTGGCGAGTTGCGCGATCAAGCTGCTTGTGGATCCGGAAAGCGGGCGGATCGTGGACGCCAATCCGGCGGCGGCGGCCTTCTATGGCTATCCGTTGGATCGGTTGCGCGATCTGCGGATCTGCGACATCAACACGCTGAGTGAGCAAGAGATCGCCGAGGAAATGCGCAACGCCAAGACCGAACGGCGCAAGCATTTTCAGTTCCGCCACCGTTTGGCGTCCGGCGCTGTGCGCGACGTCGAGGTCTACAGCAGCAAGGTCATGGTGCATGGCCGCCTTCTGCTGCTGTCTCTGGTTCACGACATCACGGAGCGGTGTCTGGCTGAGCAGAAATTGCAGCGGAAAACCCGCGAGTTGGAGCGCTCGAACGCCGAGTTGGAAGCCTTCGCCTACGTCGCGTCGCATGATTTGCGGCAGCCCTTGCGCGTCATCAACAGCTATTTGACGCTGTTGGAACGGTCGATGGGCGACGATCTGGACGCGGAGGCGCGGGAGTGCGTCGATTTCGCCCGCGACGGCGCCCAGCGCATGGATCGGTTGATCGTCGATCTCCTTGAATATTCGCGGGTTGGCCGCAAAGCCAAACCCTTCCGCCCGGTGCCGCTGAACGAGGTTGTCGATCTTGCCTTGTTCAATCTGGAGGTGGCGATCCAGGACGCAGGCGCGGTGGTGGTGGTGGCGAAGGATCTGCCGACCGTGTCCGGCGACGACAACGAGTTGATGCGGTTGTTCCAGAATCTGATTGGCAACGCGGTCAAATACCGTGCGCCGGATCGCGCGCCCGTGGTGCGGGTGACGGCGATTCCTCACGCCGACGGGTGGCGGATCGACGTCCGTGACAACGGCATCGGCATCAGTTTCGATGATCGGGAGCGCGTGTTCGGCATTTTCCAACGGCTGCATCGGCGCGACGAGTATGAAGGCACCGGGGTTGGTCTGGCGGTGTGCAAGAAGATCGTCGAGCATCATGGCGGGCATATCTGGGTGGAGGAGCCGCCAAGGGATGACCTGCCGGGCGGCAGCCTGTTCCGCCTGACGCTTCCAACCCTGGTGGTGGATGCTCAACCGGCGGACGGGGCATGATTGCGGTGGCGGTGCGCTGGTTTTTGGAAACGGCGGCGGCGCGCAAATTTCGGGTCATGGGATCGGGCGTGCGGCGGGTCGGCGCCGTGATCGCGGCGCAGGCGGCGGTGACGGCGCTTCTGCTGGTGGCTTATCTGTGGGTGTCCAATGTTTACGCCCGCTTTCTGGTGGCGGAGCACCGGACGGCGGCGGCGCTGACGGCGGCCTCGTTGGCGAGTTCCTTGACCAGCGCGCTGAACGAACGGCTGGCTTTGGTCCGTGGTCTGACCACCTTTGTCGAGGTTGGCTCTGAATCCGGGCAATTGCCCAGGGAGTTTCCCCGTTTCGCGGAGGGGTTGCGGCGGGCGGTTCCCGGCGTCCGCAACATTTCCGCCGCGCCGGATTTCATTGTCCGCTATGTGCATCCGTTGGAAGGGAACGAAAAGGTTCTGGGCAACAACCTGCTTCAGGATCCGCGCCCAGGCTTCGCCGAAACGGTGCAGCGGGCCATTGTCAGCTTGGACGTCACCATGCATGGCCCGGTGACGCTGATTCAGGGCGGGCAGGGGTTGATCGCCCGGCAGGTGGTGGCGAACGGTGGCGTGGGCGGGCGGCATTGGGGGGCGGTGGGCATCGTCTTTGATCTGCGCGCCGTGTTGGACGAGGTGCGTTTTGACCGTGTGCCGTCCCATCTGGGCTTTGTGCTTCGCACCGACGCCGGGCAACAGGTGGCGGGCGACGCCGCCGTGCTTCAGCGTGATCCGCTGGCTGAGCGGATCATCTTGCCGGACAGCCATTGGGAGTTGGCCATCGCGGCGCGCGCGGGTTGGTTGACGTTGGCGCACGGCGACCAATCCTATCAGGCGTTCCAGGCCGCCTATCTGGTTTTGGCGTTGCTGATCGAGACGGTGGCCTTTCTCGCCTTCAGCCGTCGGCAAACGCTGGAAAGCTTGGTGGAACGCCGCACCGCCGAGCTTGGTCGGGCGAAGAACGAGATGGAGCAGTTCGCCTACGCCGCCGCCCATGATTTGCAAGAACCGCTGCGCATCATCGCCAGCTACGCTCAACTGTTGGACAAGCAGCAAAAAGGTCGGTTGGATGAGGAAAGCGAAGGCTTCATCCGCGAAATCGTCGATGGCGCTGGCCGGTTGAAAATGCTGTTGCGGGATGTGCAGCTTTTCCTCGCCGAAGACCGGGTTCCGCTGTCCAACACGCCAGTCCTGGCGGAGGAAGCGTTGCACAACGCCTTGGCGTTGCTGAAAAAACGCATCGCGGAAGCCGGGGCGACGGTGATCGCCAGCGACCTGCCGATGGTGCTGGCCGACGAACGGCGCTTGCGGGAGATCTTCGTTGTGCTGATTGGCAACGCCGTGGAGTATCGGCACAGCTATCGGGCGGCTGAAATCCGCATAAGCCATCGTCGCAAAGAGGCGTATGATGTGATTGACGTGCGGGACAACGGCATCGGCATCGACCCACGGTTTCGCGATCAGATTTTTGAAGTGTTCCGCCGCTTGCACGGGCGCGATGAGCATCCCGGCACCGGCATGGGGCTGGCCATCGCGCGCAAGATGGTCGAACGGCTGGGAGGGCGCATCACCGTGGATTCGACCCCTGGCGTCGGCAGTGTGTTTTCCGTGTACTTACCGCATCACCCCTTTCGAGGTCTTTCGTGACTCAGGACGACAGCGCGCCGTTTGATATTCTTCTGGTCGAGGATGACCCCGCCGACGCGGGCTTGGCGAAGCGGGCGCTGCGCGAAGGGCGCATCCTGTGCCGCGTCAGCCATGTCCGCGACGGGGTGGAGGCGATGGATTTTCTGCGCCGCAAGGACCAGTTTGCCGGCGCGCCCCGGCCCGACTTGATCCTGCTGGATCTCAACATGCCCCGCATGGATGGGCGGGCGGTGTTGCAGGAGTTGAAGGCCGATTCCGATCTGAAAACGATTCCCGTGGTGATCCTCACCACCTCGGATGTTGACCGCGACGTGAACGCCAGTTATTTGCTTGGCGCCAACAGTTTCATCACCAAACCAATGGACATGGACGCTTTCTTCGATGCAATCAAAAGCGTGGAGGAATATTGGTTCCGCGTTGTTCGGTTGCCGCGCTGACGGGGAGCGTCCATGACCAAACCCGAGAATCCGCCCTCTCATCCGGGTGGCGCGAACGCGCATACAGCGGTTGACCGACTGACCGCCATTTTGCTGGTTGAGGATGACGACGCCGACGCGACGCTGGTCGTGCGGGCGTTGCGCCCCTACGCGCGGCGCTCCACGGTGACGCGGGTCACGTCCTTGCGCGAGGCGCAGGCATGGTTGCACCGCAACGTTGGCGATGTGGTGTTGCTCGATCTGTCGCTGCCCGACAGTTTTGGTCTGGAAACCGTCAGTCGTCTGCACGCGGATGTTCCGTCGTTGCCCTTGGTGGTGTTGACCGGCTTTGACGACGAGGATTTCGCCCTGCAAATCCTGGAGACCGGCGCCCAGGATTATCTGGTCAAGGGGCAGACGGACGGACCGCTGATGTGGCGGGCCATCCAACACGCCATCGCCCGCAAACGGCTTGAGGAAGAGCTGCGCCTGTCGGAAGAGCGGTTGCAGGGCATCATCGGGATGGCCCAGGACGCGATTTTGACCGCTGATGAAGCGCTGACCATCACCCTGTTCAATCAGGCGGCGGAGCGGCTGTTCGGTTATGAGGCCATCGACATTGTCGGACGCCCGCTGTCCCTATTGATTCCGGAACATCTGCGCGCCGCGCATGAGGCCAGCATCGCCGAGTTCGGCGCCGGGCCGGTGCAGTCCCGCTTGATGGCCACGCGTCGCGAGGTTGTCGGGCTGACTCGTGACGGGCGGGAGTTTCCCGCCGAGGTGTCGATCGCCAAACTGCACCATGCCCGAGGGCTGCTTTACACCGCCGTCATCCGCGATGTGTCGGAGCGCAAGCGGGTGGAAACGGAGTTGCGCCGCATGGCCACCACCGATCCGTTGACCGGCCTGTGCAACCGCCGCCGCTTTTGGGAGTTGGCGGATGTCGAGATCGCGCGCTTGCGGCGCTATGGTCATCCCGTGTCGGTGCTGATGCTGGACATCGACCGTTTCAAATCGATCAACGATCAGTATGGGCATGCGGTTGGCGATCAGGCTCTGGTCCGACTGGCGTCCGTTTGCCGGGCGGAATTGCGTGACACGGACCATATCGGGCGGTTGGGTGGCGAGGAGTTCGCTGTGCTCCTGCCCGAAACCGGGCTGGCCGCCGCGCGGGATGTGGCCGAACGCCTGCGCGAACAACTGGCGGCCACCGACATTCCCTGTCTGAACGGCGTGCTGCACATGACCGTGAGCATCGGCATCGCCGTGTGCGGCGAGGACGACATGTCCATTGAGCGGGTGTTGAGCCGGGCGGATCGGGCGCTCTACGTCGCCAAATCCCATGGACGCAATCGGGTGGAGATCTTTGACGAGACCAGCGCGTCACCCTCTCTGGCGGGCTGACCGCATCGGGGTGAGCGACCGTGCTTTTCATGGAAGGACGCTTTCAAGCGAAAAACCATATTGCAAGGTTTGTAACCGTACAGCGGTTGCCGATTGCCGCGTCAGACAGTATCAGTGATGCTGCGAGTGGTTACGAAAGAGACAACGCGCTCAACCCGCAGGAAAATATTCGCGCGGGTGGGCTTGGCGGAGAAGCGGTGTATGGACAAGCAGCCGGTCAGTTACGAACAGTTCCGCATCCTCGTGATCGAAGACCAGCCCTTCGTCCGCCGGACCATCGTGCAGATCCTGACGCAGATTGGTTTCCAGGGCATGACGGAAGCCGACAATGGCGAAACCGGCATGCAGGAATGCATCCGCACCAACCCTGATTTGATCGTGTGCGACATCGACATGAGGCCGGTGTCGGGTTTGCAATTTTTGGCGCAACTCCGCGCCAGCGGCCAGGTCGCCAACCCGAACGCCCCGGTGGTGTTCCTGACCAACCACACCGAATCCGAAATCGTGAAGCAGGCGATGGCGCTGGGGGTGAACGGCTTTGTCGTCAAGCCACCTTCCTTCGCCGCGCTGAAGGAGCGGGTGGACCGCCTGCTCGGCGGTCGGTGACGGTCCGCGAGGGACGGGTGCTGAGTTCGGCGATGAAACGCGCGTTGGCCGCGCTGGCGCTGTGCCTGCCCGCCTTGTCCGGATGTTCGGGTGAACCGTCCGAAGCCGAGATGCGCGCTCTGGTGGAGGGACACACCCGCCGCGCTCTGGAACGCCAGGGTGTGGTCTTCCGGGCGTTCGACGTCTTTCGCAAGCAGGGGTGCGTCGCGGCCAAGGACAAGCCCGATCAGCTTGATTGCTATTACGCCGCCAGCTTTTCGCCGCAACCCGGCCAACCGCAAATGACGGTGAACGGCAAGGGGCGCTTTTACACGGGCGCCAAGGGCCTGGTGTTCGAGGATCTGGGCGCGCAGCCGCGCTGACGATCCAAACGCGTCAGCCGCGCGCCAAGCGGGCCAGACTGGTCAACGGATCGCCGGATTCCTCGCCGAAACAGACATCGACATCCTCGCAAACCTCGCAGTTGGGGGATTTGCACAGCAGCAGCCCTTCGCGTTCGCAAAGCTGCCGGTAGAAGAATTTTTTCCATTTCATGTCGTTGGCGTTCGCCGCGACCAAGGCCGGGAAATGACGCTGGAACATGGCGTTCAGCTCTCCCCGGTCATGAAACCCCATGTCCTGCCAGAGATGGTTCGGCTCCAGCGAGCGGCGGGCGAGGATGGCGGCGAGCCAGCGCTCCTCCTCGGCTCCGCGCGCGCCATGGTCGACCAGGAAGGCGCGCAAATCAGCCTCTTCAATGGCGTCGTCGCTGGCGTCGAGGCCGGTGTCGGGCAGGGCGGCGATGGTTGTTTCATGCTGGGGGGCGTGGCGGGCGGCCAGCGCGCGCAAATCCTCTCGGCTCAGGGCCAGGGCTGCGGGCAAGCTGCGCAGCGGATCGCTGATCGCCAGATCGAGGACGCGCCCGAAGATCATCCGGTCGGTCCCGGTCGCGTTGTCGAGGGGGCTGGCCGTGGCTGATTTGGGCATGGCGCGCTCCACCGGAGATGGTCGGTGGAGGCATGGTGGCGCACAATGCTGCGTGTGCGAAGATCTCCCCAACATCCACGATCTGCGGCATTTCGCCTCATCTCTGGGGCGATGGCGGGAGAGTGCTGAATTTCTGGGCTGTTTGAACAAAGGATCATCACCATTTAAGGCTTGACGGTCGGAGGCTGAGGCTAGGATGGGGCGACGCAACATCGCTGCAATGCAGCATCGACGGTTGGTGCGACGCGTGGGGGTTCCTATCCTGACCGCCCAACATCACAGGATTGCAGGCGGAAGGGAGTACGGCGCATGGCGCGCGTGACGGGGCGGGGCATTTCGACGTTGGTCGTGGTTTTTGTCGCCGGGCTGATGTCGGCAGGGGTGACGGCGGACGCCGTAGCGGCGGAGCGTTTGGTCGCGGACACCCGCCAGGGCTGCCAAGTCTGGGATTCCTACGCCGACGCGCGCAAGACGGTGGCGTGGGAAGGCCCGTGCAAGGACGGTTACGCCGATGGGGTGGGGGTTTTGTCCTGGTACAGCGGCGCCCGCCTGGAGGGGCGGCAAACGGCCACCTTCGTCGCCGGACGCGCCCAGGGGGCGGGTGAAATCCTGTGGGAGAATGGCCGCCGCTTCACCGGAACCTTCAAAGATGGTCTGGCCGATGGGCCGGGCCGCTTCGTCTGGACCGATGGCCGCCGCTATGACGGCGATTGGAAGGCTGACCACCGCACCGGAGAAGGCACGCTGACCTTGCCGAACGGCGACCGCTACGTCGGTCGGTTCGAGCGCAACCGTCCCACGGGCGATGGCGCGTATCTCAGCGCCGCCGATGGCAAACGTTACGCGCCGCTGGTGGACAAGGATTGGCGGATCACGGCGGGCGCGCCGTTGGACGGCGCGGCGGCTTTGGCTCCGCTGCCTCAGCCGCCTGTTCCGGCCCCTCCGTCCGCCGCGCCTGTGGTTTCCAAACCAATGGCCGCGCCCAAGGCTCCGGTTCAGCGGCCAACGGCGCTGGCCCCGGCTCCGGTCGTCGCGCCACTGCCCACTGCAACCGTTGCTCCGCCCGCTGTCCCGGCGGCTCCGTCAACGGCGGCGCCAGTTTCCGCCTCGGTCGATCCCCGCACTCTGCCGCCGCCCTTGCCCGAGCCGGTGTTGGAGCCGGTCGGCAAACCGCTGTCGTTGAAGCCATAGTCGCGCAGGGCCAAGGCGGCGGCGCCTTAATTCCGACACGCTGCCTGAAAAACATTTCATCCACCGGCAAGGCGCTGGTGAGCGGGCGCGCTGTAGTGTGGCTTCCATCGCCGAAAGGCTTCGGTCTTTCGGCCCCCAGACGCCCGCTATGGAGTGCAGTCGCATGACGACCACCGTTTCCACCGCCCGCTTTGCCGCCGCCACCCCGTCGCGCCCGCAGCGCTTGCGCCGGGCGGTTGTCGCTTTGCTGCTCGGCACGACGGTGTTGACCGGCCCGGCGCTGGCCGGATGGGCCGCGTCCCACGCCCAGGTCTCGCCGCCCGCCGCTGTGCAAATGGATGTCGCGCCCAAAAGCTTCGCCGATCTGGCGGCGGCGGTTAGCCCCGCCGTCGTCAACATCGCCGCCACGCAAGAGGCCAAGCCCGCCGCCCGCGCCCAGCCGCGCATGCCCGCCTTCCCGCCCGGTTCGCCGTTCGAGGAGTTTTTCCGTCGCTTCCAGGACCAGCAGAGCCAAAACGCCCCGGACGAGGAGGAGGATGGCGGTCCGGCGACTCCCCCCGGCGGCGGCCCGCGCGGCAAGACCGGCGCGCTCGGTTCCGGCTTCATCATCGACCCGGCGGGCTATGTGGTGACGAACAACCACGTCATCGACGGGGCCAGCGAGATCACCGTGACGCTTCAGGACGGCACGGCGCTGCCCGCGACGCTGGTGGGCCGCGACGCCAAGACCGACCTCGCCTTGTTGAAGGTCAAATCCGACAAGCCCTTGCCGTCGGTCGATTGGGCCGACAGCGCCAAAACCCGCGTTGGCGATTGGGTGATGGCGGTCGGCAACCCGTTCGGTTTGGGCGGCACCGTGACCAAGGGCATTGTCTCGGCCCGTGGCCGCGACATCCACAGCGGCCCCTATGACGATTATTTCCAGCTCGACGCCGCGATCAACCGGGGCAATTCCGGCGGGCCGACCTTTGACCTGTCGGGCCGGGTGATCGGCATCAACACGGCGATCTACTCGCCCAACGGCGGCTCGGTCGGCATCGGCTTCGCCATCCCGTCCAATCTGGCCAAGGACGTGGTCGCCCAGTTGAAGGAAAACGGCAAGGTCGAACGCGGCTGGCTGGGCGTGAAGATCCAAGAGGTGACGCCGGAAATCGCCGACAGCGTCGGCCTGCCCAGCGCCAAGGGCGCGCTGGTGGCCGAGGTGACGGCGGACAGCCCCGCCGCCCGCGCCGGTCTGCACCAGGGCGACGTGATCCTGTCCTACGACGGCAAGCCGGTGGACGCGCTGCGCGATCTGACCCGCCGGGTGGCGGAAACCAAGGCCGGTGGAACGGTTGACCTCAAGATCATTCGCCAGGGCCGGGAAAAGACCGTGGCTGTCCACATCGACCGTTTGGCCGACACCCAAGTCGCCTCCGCCGAGGAGGGCAAGGGCGACCGCTCCGCCCCCGCGAGCGAGGCGGTGCAGGGGCTGAAGCTGGCGACGCTCGACGCGGCCACCCGCAAGAAGCTGGGCGTTGATGAGGCGGTCAAGGGCGTGATCGTCACCGGGCTGGCCCCCAAGACGGAAACCCCGATCCGCACCGGCGACGTCATCGTTCGCGTTGGCGACGAGGCGGTGAAGACTCCCGCCGACGTCTCCCGCAAGGTGGCGGAGGCGGAAAAGGCCGGGCAAAAGGCCGTGCTGGTCCTCATCAACCGCCAGGGCAACGAAACCTTCGTCGCTTTGAAGCTGAAGGCGTGACCAACCGACGCGCCCGCGCTTGGCCCGGCGGTTTGGGGAGGCTACACTGATGGACATGAAAGTCCTTGTCATTGAAGACGACCAGCAGGCCGCCAGCTACCTCGCCAAGGGGTTGAAGGAGGCCGGGCATGTGGTCGACGTCGCCAACGACGGCAAAGAGGGTCTCTATCTGGCCGGGGGCGAGCATTACGACGTGATGGTCGTCGACCGCATGCTGCCGGGGCGCGACGGGCTGTCGCTGGTCCAGGTGCTGCGGGCGGCGGGCAACGACACGCCGGTGCTGTTCCTGTCGGCGCTGGGCAGCGTCGAGGATCGGGTGAAGGGGCTGAAGGCGGGGGGCGACGATTACCTGACCAAGCCCTTCGCCTTTTCCGAACTGCTGGCGCGGATCGAGGTTCTGGTCCGCCGTCGCGGCGCGGCGCAACCGCAAACCAAGCTGGCCGTCGCCGATCTGGAGCTGGATTTGCTGGCGCGCGGGGTCAAGCGCGCGGGCAAACCCATCGAGCTGTTGCCGCGCGAGTTCGCCCTGTTGGAATACATGATGCGCAACGCGGGCAGCGTGGTGACGCGCACCATGATGCTGGAAAATGTCTGGGATTATCATTTCGACCCGCAAACCAACGTCATCGACGTCCACATCGCCCGGCTGCGTCAGAAGATCGACAAGGACTTTCCGACGCCCTTGATCCACACCGTGCGCGGGGCGGGGTACAGCCTGCGGGCGGCTTCGTGACGGCGGCGGCCCCGGGGGATTGCGCGGTCAAGCCGGGGCGGATCAAGCAATGCGTGGCGGCGGCGGCGCGGATGCTGCGCACGACCGCCGTCCGCCTGTCGGCCCTGTATCTTGCGCTGTTCGTCGGCTCGGTCGTGCTGATCCTGGTCGTCGTCTACCGCACCACCGCCGGTTTCCTCACCGAGGAGATCGGCGAAACGGTGGCGCTGGAGGTCGGGGCGTTCCAGGACCATTACACCAAATACGGCTTGCCCGGTCTGGTCGATCTGGTGCGCGGGCGCAGCGCGGTGGTCAACAACAACGCGATTTATCTGCTGACCACGCCGACCGGCGCGGTTCTGGCGGGCAACCTGTCGCGCTGGCCCGACGTGGCGCTGAGCGACACCGGCTGGATCCATTTCAAGGTGGCCGACACCAGCGGCGTCAGCAACCGCCCGTCCACCGCGCAGGCGATGACCTTCACCCTGCCGGGGCATTTCCGTTTGCTGGTCGGGCGCGACATGAGCGAGTTGGACCAGTTGAGCGACCGCATGGTGCGTTCGCTGGGCTGGATCATCGCCGCCACGGCGATGCTGGGCTTGGGCGGCGGGCTGTTGGTCAGCCGGGGGGCCATGCGGCGGATCGAGGCGATCAACCGCACCACCCGCCAGATCATGGCGGGCGACCTCAGCGACCGGGTGCCGCGCTTTGGCGGCGGCGACGAGATCGACCGTCTGGCGGGCAACCTCAACGCCATGCTGGACCGCCTCGAACGGCTGATGACCGGCATGCGGCAGGTGACGGACAGCGTCGCCCATGACCTGCGCACGCCCTTGACCCGCCTGCGCTCCCGCATCGAACTGGCGCTGATCCACGACACCGACGACGCCGAGGTCTATCGCGGCGTCTTGCAGGACAGCATTGGCGAGGCCGACCGGCTGATCGCCACCTTCACCGCCCTGCTGTCCATCGCCGAGGCGGAATCCGGGGCCAAGCGCAGCGACTTTACGGCGATCGATCTGGTCGATGTGGTCCAACTCGCCGCCGATTTGTATGAGCCGGTGGCCGAGGAGCGCGGCCAGCGTCTGGCGATGGAGATCGCCGAGGGGGTGGCGCCCCAGACGGTCGTCGTGCGCGGCAATGGCCAGTTGCTGGCGCAGGCGGTGTCCAACCTGCTCGACAACGCCATCAAATACACGCCGGAGGGGGGAACCATCACCCTGCGGCTGGACGGGGCCGCCGCCGGGCAGGCGGCGCGGGTGACGGTCGCCGACAACGGCCCCGGCGTTCCGGCGGAGGAGCGGCCCAAGGTGCTGCAACGCTTCGTGCGGCTGGACGCGGCGCGCGCGTCGCCCGGCAACGGTCTGGGCCTCAGTCTGGTGGACGCGGTGGCCTCGCTGCACGGGGCGCGGCTGGAGCTGTCGGACAATCAGCCGGGCTTGCGCGTCGCCCTGGTCTTTCCCGCCGACGCCAAAAGCTGAGGGGCCAAAAACTGATGACAGAAAGAAGGCCCGCCGTTTCCGGCGGGCCGTCAAGTCATCAGCGAGATGACCGCAAATCCTTGCGTCACTCGAAACCCATATGGGGATGAATCCCGTCCGCGCCAACTGGCCGCTTCGCCTATGCGCCTTTACGCCGTCTTGACCTTTGGCGAAGTGGCGGAGCGCAAGGGCAGCTCGACCAGGAACAGCGTCATCACAAAGGACAGGGCCGCCAACCCGGCGGCCAGCAGGAACAGCGTGGCGAAGCCATGCTCCAGCGTCGCCAGCACCCCGGCTTTCACCGCGTCGGGCAGCCCGACCAGGGCCGAGGCGCCATGCTCCAGCACCGCGCGGCCCGACAGTCCGGCCCCGCTCAGCCGATCCGACACGGCGGCGTTGAAGACCGCGCCGAACACCGCGACGCCGACCGACCCGCCCAGCGAGCGGAAAAACCCGACCGAGGCGGTCGCCGCCCCCAGATCGCGGTGCGGAACCGCGTTCTGCACGGCCACCGTCATCACCGGCATGACCAGCCCCAGCCCAAAGCCCAGCGGCACCAGGATCACGGTGGACCACAGCCCATCGCCCGCCACCTGCGGCAGCAGCCCCAGCGCCAGATACATGGCGGCGGACAGGGCCAGCCCGACCAGCGGGTAAATCTTGTAACGCCCGGTCTTGGCGATCAACCGCCCGCCGCCGACCGCGCCAAAGGTCATGCCCAGCACCATCGGCAGCAGCAGCAGGCCCGACGCCGTGGCGCTGGTCCCCTGCACCAGTTGCAGATGCAGCGGCAGAAAGACGATCCCGGCGAACAGCACCATCGCCGACACCGCCACCACCGGGTTGGCGACGGCGACCACCGGCAGGCGGAACAGATGCAGCGGCAAAATCGGCTCCGCCGTCCGCCCCTCGTGCCACAGGAAGGCGGCGAGCAGGACGACGCCCAACCCGGCCAGCCCCAGACACAGCGGCGAGGTCCATTCCAAACCGGGCGAGCCGCCGCGCGTCGCCACCACCAGCAGGCCCGTGACCGCGCCGGTCAGCAGCAGCGCCCCCACCAGGTCGATGGTCGGCTTCGACCGGCCAACCGCCAGACGGCCCAGCGCCCGCCGCGTCATCACCAGCGCCGCCGCCCCGATGGGCAGGTTGATGAGGAAGATCCAATGCCAGCCGATGGTTTCGGTGAAGATCCCGCCCAACAGCGGCCCGGCGACGCTGGCCAGCGCGAAGACGCCGCCGATCATCCCCTGATAACGCCCGCGTTCGCGCGGGGCGACGACGTCGCCGATGATGGTGAAGGCCAACGACATCAAGCCGCCGCCGCCCAACCCCTGCACCGCGCGGAACAGGATGAGCTGAGTCATGCTCTGCGCCGCCGCGCACAGCACCGACCCGGCGAGAAACAGCAAAATCGCGACGTCCAGCACCCGCTTGCGGCCATAAAGGTCCGACAGCTTGCCATAAATCGGCGTGGTCGTCGTCGAGGCCAGCAGATAGGCCGTGACCACCCAGGGCAGCATGTCCAACCCGCCCAACTGGCCGGCCATGGTCGGCAAGGCCGTCGCCACGATGGTCTGATCCATCGCCGCCATCAGCATGGCCAAGGCCACGCCGCTGAAGACGTTGACGATCTCCTTGTGGGAGAAAACCGGCGGGGCGGCGTCGGCTGGCGTGGTGGTCGGGGTGGCGGGCATGATCGGCGTCTCAAGCTCTGGCAATCCGCAGGCGGCCACACCATACGCCTGGAACGATTCCACGCAACAGCCGATCGCGCCCGCCGCGCCGGAAAGGCCGATGGGGGAGGGGGACGTCCTCCCGCCGGAACGCTCGGAGTCCGCCGCCGCCGGGCCGGTCCTGTTCCAAACGGGGGGCGTCGTGGAACGCGCGACGGCCGGTTTGCTGGGGCGACCGAGGCTTTGGGGCGGGCGAATGGAACGTTTGAAACACCGTGCAACAGTTTTCCCAACCCTGGACCGCCCCCCATCTTTGAGACGTCGATAAAATGTTCCGGCATGGTCATGCCACCAGGGCCGGGCGGCCGCCCGGCCCTGGTGGCGGCGATTTTTCCTCGAACTCGACCGGCGGGCTGTAAGCGAGGGCCGAGTGGAGACGTTGTCGATTGTACGCCTCGTCGATGAAACGGTCGATGCAAGCGCGCGCTTGGGCGATGTCGGCGTAGCTGCGGCCATCGACTTCTTCGGTCTTGAGCGTCTTCATGAAGCTTTCAGCCATGGCGTTGTCGTAAGGGCAGCCCACGCGGCTCATGCTTGGCTGGACGCCGTGGGCCTCCAGACGCTCGATGTAGGCCCGGCAGGCGTACTGGACGCCACGATCGGAGTGGTGAACCATCGGTCCCGTTCCCCGCGCGGCCAAGGCGCCGTCCAGCGCCTCCAGCGCCAGTTCCGCGCGCAGATGGTCGGCCAACGCCCAACCGATCACCCGGCGGGACCAAGCGTCCAGCACCACCGCCAGATAGGCGAACTCCCCGCCCAGCCGGACATAGGTGATGTCGGCCACCCACAGCTGGTTCGGCCCGCTCAACGCCAGGCGGCGCGCCAGGTTGGGCCAAACCGGAAAGTCATGACGGCTGTCCGTCGTCGTCGGCGCGAACGCCGCCCGCCGCAGGCTCAGCAGATTGTCCTCCCGCATCAGCCTCAGCACCCGCTTGTGGTTCGCCAGCCGCCCCTCACGGCGCAGCAGCGCCGTGATCCGCCGATAACCGTAATGCCGATGCGCCAACGCCAAGCGCTGGATCGCGTCGCGCAGGTCCGTCTCCTCCGCCCTCGGAGCGCGCTCCCGCCAATGCCGGTAGAAACCGGCCCGGCTCACCTGGGCCAAGCCGCACATCCGCTCCACCGAAAGCCTGCCTTGCCGCTGCGTCATCGCCTGGATGGCGGCGTAGACGCCCTCTCGCCAGCCGCGTTCATCGACCGGCGCGACTCCTCGACCCGCTGCAAGGCTTCGCTGAAAAAATCCAATTCCAGTTGTTGACGCGCGACCGTCCGCTCAAGCGCCGACACCCAGGCGCGCGCCTCCGGCCCAAGCTGAGCCAAAGCAGCTTCCGACGGCGCGCCGGGAGCAGGAACCTCCGGCGCCGTTCCCTCAACCGCCCCTGACCGCCGATAGCCACGCTGACGACCGGGAGCGCGCTCCAACCCAGCCTCCCCATCGCGAGCAAAAGACGCCCGCCAGCGGTAAATTTGCGAACGGAACACACCACTTTCTCGTTCGAGGTCCGTCACCCGCTCGCCAGCCTCAAGCCGACGAACCAGAGAAACCTTGAACTCAACACTTCGCTTCTCTCCCATCCGTCCTCTCCCAAAGAGAGCCGGAACACTTTAGCAGAGTCTCAAAATTGGGGGGCATTCCAACCCTGTTCAACTTGTTCCATTGGCCCGGCCATCGACGGGGCGACCGGGGCGCGGACAGGATCGGATGGCGGGTTGGGAGCGGCGGGCATGGCGGGAACTCCGCGTGGAAACAGGTCATCATTCCTAACGCGCCCCGAAGCCCTCGACAACGACGCGCGGAACATCCCCGCGCCGCCATCGCCATCGCCATCGCCATCGCCCTCGCCCGCCACGCGGGAGAGGGAGGGGACCCGCCGCAGGCGGGGAGGGTGAGGGGTCGCTCAAGCGTCCCGAACCGCATGGCTCCTCGCCAACCCCCTCACCCTTCCCATGCTCCGCATAGGCCCCTTCCCTCTCCCGGGGGGAGAGGGAGACGCGCCGACGGTCAGCTTTGCGGCGCTTCTTCGCGCAGTCGGGCGAGTTGCTGACGCGCGGTATCGGCGTGTGGGCTTTCGATGGCGACGAAGATCGCCAACGCCTGTTCGGTCAAGGTGATGGCGGTGGCAACATCGCCGATTTGGGCGTGAGCGTTTGCGAGTCTGAGGAGGATGCCTCCCTCCACGCGCTGCTCCCCGATCTCGCGCGCAATTTCGAGCGCCTGCTGATAAAGTTTGGTGGCGTGCTCTGTCTCACCCAAAGCGGAGTGGGTGTCGCCGAAATTGCTAAGCAGGATGCTTTCGCCACGCCTGTAGCCGATCTCCCGCGCGATATCTTGAGATTCTCTGTAATAATTGAGTGCAAGAAACGTGTCGCCGATATCTGCAAAGGATCGGCCAATATTGGCCAGTTGGATTGCCTTTCCAAGCTGGCAGCTAATATTGTGTGTGGTATCCGTGATCTGCTGATATAGCTTGAGAGCTTGTTGATAGTGCTTGATGGCGCTTTGTGAATCGCCCAAGCTTGCGTAGCGTTTTCCGAGGCTGCCAAGGCAAATTGCTTCACCATGCGGATCACCAATTCTATGGAACATATCCAGTGCGCATCGGTGGAGTTCAATGGCACGCTGCGTCTTGCCCACATCGGCGTAGGCGTCACCAAGACTTTCGATATTTCTGGCAGCAAGGCGTAGGTTGCCCATCTGGTGAGCAGCAGCATTGGCGGCGGTAAACCAAACGATCCTCACTCGTGGATGAAGGCGAATATCAAGGATGAAATTGCCGACGCTGGGGAGCTGCGCGGCGACCTGTTGCGCCGTTGAGTTGCTTTCCGCACGGTTGATGGCCCAGGCGGCGGCGGTGGCGATGTTGCGGGCCTCAGCGTCGTAACGGGCCAACCCGGCGGAAACCCCGTCATGGCCACGCCGATACAGGTCGTCGGCTTTCGCCAACACCCCCATGAAATGCATCGCAAACCGCCCCTCCGCCGCCGTGAGGCGGTTGGTGGCTCCCGGTGACGGGTCGGTGGCGGGATCGCGCTCGAACAGGCTGCGGGCCAGCGGGCGCATCAAATCGTGCAGGCGGTAGCGGCGCGTCGTCTCATCGAACAGCAGCAGGGAGCGGGCGAGCAGGCCGCGCAGGACTCGCGCGGCGCTGTCGGCGGACTCCTCCCACAGCGCCGCCGCCGCCGCGCGGTCGAAATCGGCGGGGAAGACGCTCAAGATTTGCCAGCGGGCGGCTAGGACGGGGTCTTGGGCGACCAGACGGCGCAGGCTGTGGCTCAACACGGCGGCGACGTTGGCGCTGGCGTCGCCGTCCAGGGTCAGACGGTGGGGGCGGGTGGCCTCGTCCGCCAATTCGGCGAGGTAGCCGGGCAGGGTCAGATCCTCGGCGGTGGCCAGCACCGACCCGGCGACGCGCAGGGCCAGCGGCAGGAGTCCGCAGCGGTCCGCCAAGCGGCGCCAGTCGGCGTCCTTCCCCGCCGCCGTCGGGGCCAGGGCGCGCAGCAGTTCCACCGACTCGTCCAACGGCAACAGGTCGAGCCGCAGTTCTGTGCAACCCTCAGGTTTTACCAGCTCCCGCGCGGTGATGAGCGCGCCGCAGTGGGGCGGCGGAATCAGGTCGCGGATCTGGTCGGTGTCGGCGGCGTTGTCCAGCAAGATCAACACCCGTTTGCCGGTCAGCGTGTCGCGGTAGATGGCGCGGGCCTGCGCCACGTCGTCCAGTGGCGGCAAGGTGGGGGTGAAGGCGCGGATCACCCGCTGCATCGCGTCAATTGGCGTTGTGGGCGCGCCGACGCCGTGGCCGTTGAGATCGACGACGATCTGCCCATCGGGGTAACGGTGGGTCAAGCGCCGGGCGGCGTGCTGGGCCAGCGTGGTCTTGCCCACGCCGCCCATGCCGCGCAACGCCGTGATGGCCACGGTCGCGCCGCTGTCGCGGTCCAACGCCGTCGTCAACGCCAGCAACTCCGCCGCCCGTCCGGTGAATTCCGGCAAGTCTCCCGGCAATTGGCGGAGCGCGCTGGGCGGGGCGGGTGGGGGAGGGAGGTTGACGTTGGTGGTGATGGTTGAATCACGGACGGTTTGGGCCGCGACCGAGCCATGACCCGACGCCGTCGTTTCCCCCGTCATGGTCAGCGCCCGACGTTGGTGGTGATGGTCGAGCCGGACAGGCTCCCGCCAACCGCCACCGATCCGGCCCCCGACGCTGTGACTGTGTTCCCCGCTTTGCCGTCGTTCAGCGTGTGGGCGACCTGTTGCAGCAGGGTGGCGTTGGTGGCGAGCAGGGCGATGATTTGGCCCTTCAGCGCGTCGTGCAGGGCCGCGTCGTCGGGGTTGGTCGCCACGGCTTGGGCGGCGGCGATCATCGGGCCGCTGGCGGGCGCGCCGCTCAACAGGCCCCAGATTGTTTTGCCCTTGGCAAGGGTGGCGGCGACGGCGGTTTTGCCGATGTCCTTCGCTCCGCCATCCAGAATGGCGGGCAACAGCGGGGGGAGCAGCGCGGCGGCTTCGGCGGCGGCTTGGATGACGTCCATGCGGTTTTCCCCTGGCGCGATGTTCCCGTGTGGGTGGCATCGTAGCAGGGGGAGGCTGCGGATTGGAGAGGAAAGGGCGTCGCGCGGTTCCCCCTCCCTAACCCTCCCCCGCTGACGCGGGAGAGATGGGGAGGGGGCCTGTGGATTTCTGCCGCGCGCCGACTAGCGCAGCCCGACCGGCGGCATCGCCGCGCGGACGCCGGTTTGGTCGCGCAAGGGGAACAGCGCGCTCAGCAGCGGGCGGAGGGGGCGGCGGCGGACAGGGCGCCGATCAGTTCGCCCTTGCCGCCGGACAGCAGATCCAGCAGCTCGTCGGCGACGGATTTCGGCGGCGGGTAGGGGGCGAGCGTCACCTCGGCGTCGGCTTCCAGACCGGCGGCGGCGCGGGCCAGGGTCAGCGCCTCTTCCTGGCCGCCGAGATCGTCGATCAGGCCAAGCTCGCGGGCTTGCGCGCCGGTCCACACGCGGCCCTTGGCGGCGGCGCGGGTCTGGTCGGGGGTCAGGCGCCGGGCCTCGGCCACCCGTTCCAGGAAGCTGGCGTAGGTGGAGTCGATGATGGCGGTCATCCGGTCTTCTTCGCTGGGCGAGAAGGGGTGCATGGTGGACCACATGCCGGCGTTGCGCGCCGCCGGAACCCGGTCCCAGCGGACGCCCAGCTTTTCCGACAGGCCGCCGAAGCTCATCTTGCCCGCCACCACGCCGATGGAGCCGGTGAGGCTGGCGGGGGAGGCGACGATGCGGTCGGCGGCCAGCGCGATCCAATAGCCGCCCGACGCGGCGGCGTCGCCCATGCTGGCGATCACCGGCTTGCCGCGCTGGCGCGCCTTCAGCAGGGCGCGGCGAATCGCCTCCGACGCCGACACCGATCCGCCGCCGCTGTCGATGCGGAACAGGATGGCGCGCACGTCGGGATCGTCGGCGGCGTCCTCGATGGCGCGCACCACGGTGTCGGACCCGGCGTTCATCTCGCCGAGGGTCGGGCGCTCGCTCTTGCCGCCGGTGATGGTGCCGACGACGTGGATCAGCGCCACGGTGGGGCCGTTGTCGTGCGGGCCGCCCGCCACGGTCAGGTAATCGGCGAGATCCACCAGTTCGGCGTCTTGCCCGGCGCGTTGCAGGGCGGCGTCGCGCGCCTCGTCGGCGTAGCCGATGCGGTCGATCAGCTTGAGGTCCAGCGCCTCGCGGTCGAGCAGCGGCGCGCGCTCCATCGCCGCGCGGACCCCGGCGGGGGGCAGGCGGCGGCCCTTGGCGACGCCGTCCACCAATTGGTTGGTCAGGTCGCCGATCAACCCTTGCAGCATCTCGCGGTTGGCCGGAGTCATGCTGGTCTGGGTGAAGGTTTCGGAGAAGCTTTTGTACTCCTCCCGGTGCATCAACTGCGGCTGGACGCCCAGCAGGTCGAGCGCGCCGCGCGCGAAGGGAACCTCCGCCGACAGGCCGGTCAGCCCGACCATGCCCAGCGGTTGCAGCCAGACGTCGTCAAAGGCGCTGGCCAGCAGAAAGGCGCGGTTGCCCGACCCGCCGTCGCCGTAGCTTTCGGCGTAGGCGACGGCGAAGCGGCCCGACGCGCGGAAACGGTCGATGGCGGCCCGCAGCTCTTGGGTTTGGGCGAAGCCGATCTGGTCGCCGCCCAGACGGGCCAGCACCCCCTTGACCCGAGGATCCTTGCGCCCGCGCTCCAGCGCGTCGAGCACGTCGCGCAAGCTGGCGTCGTGGCCCAGCAGCCCGCCCAACCGATCCTCGCCGCCCTCGCCCAGGCTGTGGGTGAGGTCCAGATCCAGCACGACGCCGCGCGGCAGGCTGGGTTGGTGGCGAATCGCCAGAAACGCGCCGCCGACCAGGGCGGCCACAACCAGCAGGCCGATGGTGGCGAACAGGCGGGTGAAGAACCTCAACATCCAGGCGGCTCCGGTCGGTTGCGCGGGATCGGTCGCGCGGGTGGCGTGGCGTCAACGGTCCAGCTTGTGGTACTCGTGGTTGGGCAGCATGTCCACCGCCGTCGCCATCCGGTTGGACATGTTGTAAAAGGCCGCCGTGTCGGCGACGTCGAAGATCTCCTCCGCCGTGAGGCCGACGGCGCGGAGCGCGGCGCGGTCATCCTCCCCGACGCTCCACGGCTCCTTCGTCATTGTCCAGGCGAAATCCAGCATGGCGCGCTGGCGCGGCGGCAGCGGGGCGACGCGGTAATTGGCCGCCAGCATCTCGCCCAATTCGGGATCGCCCGACAGCTTGCGCACCGCCTGCCCATGGGCGACCAGACAGTAATAGCAATGGTTGGCCGACGAGACGACGACGGCGATCATCTCGCGTTCCAGCTTCGACAGGCCGCTCTCGCCCAGCATCAGCTCGTTGTAGAACTGGGCGAAGGTCCGCAGTTTCTTTTGGCGCAGGCTGTAGGCTTGCAGGACGTTCGGCACGAATCCCAGCTTTTCCGTGCATTTGTCGAACAGCGCGCGCAGGTCCTCGTCCAGCGTGGCGGGATCGGGAACGGGCAGGGCCATGACGTGATCGGGCTGCGGCATCGGGCGTTTCCTTTGGTTTGGTTGGTTGCGGAGGACGGTAGCGCCGACGGGCGGGGAAGGCAAAGCGTGGTTGGCGCGGGGGGCCAGGATCATGGCGCCGGTCGTTCCGCCGTGTTAATCGTCGCCGATGATCGCGCCATCCCGTTTGATTGCTGAACCCCGCAGCGGCGGCTGGGCCGCGCTTGGACTGTTCCGTCGATTGCGGAACTCCGGCCCGTCCGCCGCGCTGACCGGAATCATCGCGGCGCTCGCCCTGTTCGTGGCGCTTGTGTTGGCCAATCGGGCGACGTTGGTTGGCGAGGTTGTGCTGGTTGGCGATTACGCCTCCGACCTTTTGCAAACCCAGCGCGCCGAACATGGGTGGCTGTTGGTTGGGCATTACAACACCTATTGGTGCAATCACCCGGGGCCATTCTTTTTGTATGTGCGCCTGCTGGGCCAGTGGCTGGTTGGTGGGTGGACCGGATCCGTGTTCGGCGCGCAGTTGATCGGCGTGATGGCGGGCAACGCGCTGTTCCTTGGCCTGTTTGTCGGGCTTGCGCATGGTTTGGCCCGGCGGGTCGGGGCGGACAATTGGCGGGCGGCGGCGGCGGTGAGCGTCAGTCTTTTGCTGATTCTCGCGCAGCTTTCCGTCCAGTCGGGCGGTGGTGAATCTCTGCTTGCCGTCTTTTGGATGCCTCACGTTCTGGTGGCGCCGTTTCTAGCCTTTCTCATCGCCGTGGCGATGACGCTTCTTGGCTCCGGCGCCGGTTTGATGGTGGCGAGCTTTTGTTTGGCGGCGTTGGTTCATGGTTACATTCCGATGCCGATGATCGCCGGGCCAATCTGGCTTTTGGCGGTTCTGCTGGGCGCGTGGAATCGGCGTCGGCAGGGTGTGGGGGGCTTTCCCCGCCCGGTGTGGATCGGCGTTGGCGTCGTCGGGCTGGTGTTCGCGCTGCCGCCGGTCCTGGATCTCTGGCTTTATCCGCCGGGGAATCTGTTTCGGATTCTCGCCGCCGCCGCCAAAAGCCGCGAAGAGGCGCCGCTGTTGTCTGTGTTCGAGGTCGTCAGACTGTTGAAGGCGCAGTGGGCGCGAGTCAATTCCTGGCTGTGGTTGGTGATGCTCGTCGGGTTGCTCGGCAGTCTGGCGGCGGGGCGTGGCCGGTCGATTTGGGCGGCGGTTTTTTTGACTGTGTTTTTTGCCAGCGCCACCTCGGCGCTGACGTTTTTGGCGACGGTGGGGCCGCCTTCCGATTACACGGCGAAGTATTTCATCGCGGCAGCCCTCCTGCCGATCAGCGTTGGCGGGCTTTTGCTGACCGTTGAACTGGGACGTCGCCGTCGGGGGTTGGATTGGGTCGCCGCCGGTTTGGGGCTGTTGATTCTGGCCGGAACAGCAAGTCTGCACAACCCCTACAGGATGCGCAGCGAAATGCAGGTTGTGAGTTGGTTGCTCACCCAGGCCATCGCCGCCGAAACCCCACCTGAAACGCAGGTGCAATTGGATGCGGAGCCGCCAGATCCAACGCTATGGCGGGCTGGGGACGAGAGTGGCAGGATTGCGTCGCTTCTTTCCGGCATTCTGCTGGGCCTCGATCATTTCTCCATGTCCAGTTGCTATCGAAACCCGGTGATGGATTTTTACGTCACCCCTTATCGTATTTGTTCGCAATCGCCGTCACGGCGAATCAAAGCCTATCATATGGCGCTGACGCCTTGCCCTGCCGAACCGCCCCAGACCTTTGAACGGATCGGGGAGGGGGTTGTTTTTCGGATTTCCTGGCGGATGAAAGAAAGCCGTTGTCTGGCCTTTGCGCCGATTCCGTAGGGGGTGATGTGGGGGCGGATGGGCGCGTGATTGGGTTGTGCGGCGCGTTCGTTGTTCTATGATCGGGGGGGCAAGCGGCGCAGATCAACCCCGCGCGTCATCCTCCAGCCGTTCGAGCGTTCTTATGGCCGACATCGCCAAGCCATCGCCGCCTGAGTTGAAGACTCTGAAACCGGCGCTGCCGGACGTGTGGGATCTGGCGAAGCTGGAGGCGTCGGTCAACTCCACCAGCCAGCGGGCGGTGACGCAGTGGTTGGCCTATCTGTCGCTGTGGGCCTATCTGTTCTTCACCACCCTGTCGATCACCGACCGCGCCCTGATCCTGCTGACCCCGATCAAGCTGCCGTTGATCGGGGTGGAGTTGGGTTTGCAGGCGTTTTTCTGGTCCGGGCCGCCGCTGTTTTTGGTGTTTCACCTGTATCTGGTGCGCAAAATCACCGTGCTGGCGCGCGACGTGGGATTCTACCGCGCGGCGATCCAACGCTTTGTCCCCAGCGAGGAGGCGCGGGAACCGCTGTACCGCCGCCTGGACGCCTTTTTCCTGACCCGGTTGTTGGGGCCACGTCTTTGCGGACGGGACTACACTTGACCCAAGCTGGAAACCGCCTTGGCGCAGATCGGGACGTGGCTCATGCAGATCGAGCGCACCATTGCTTGGCTCAACCGCAATCGCCGCCTCGACAAGGGCTTTGAGGCAACCATCGAAAATGCCGGCGCTTAGATTTTCGTGGCCAGTATCAAAATACCCTCAAGGCTGGTGGATCAGGCGTAATTACAGCCATACCGATTCTGGGTTTGACTCTTGCAGATAGATGAATTGGGCAATATACCATCATTTTCGATCGTTATTTATTCACCAATAAGCAATCTCCTTAAAGTTTCGCCAATCGTCTCGTCATTCCTTTGGTGAGATATGACGAAATTGTATGTCTCTATATCCGCATTAATCGTCATTCTTGTAGGATTGTTAACGCTTGTTCTTAAGTTATAAAGGGCTTTAGTTATTTCATCGATTGGAAATCCGGTAAGAGCCGCAATTTGATCTGGGCTAGTCCCCTCTCTCCTCATTCTTCTGACCAAATCTATTTGAGGGTCGGTGAGATCTATTTCTGGACGCAGAGATTTTGTTCTTGGGTTGGCATCATATGTACCGCCTTCATTGTTTGTCATAAGACTGCTCCATAATTTGAAAATATAGTTTCCAGAAAATCAACTCAAGAGTCCACAAATCTTTTTGTTTGCTTGGTGCTGCGCATACTATTGTATGTCGTTCTGTTATTTCAGGGACTTCACCTCTTCGATTCGGGATTCCTTATGGTCTGATAAGTGGGGGTTATGATACGGCTCCTAAATTCTTTTCGGCTCAGAATATTAGAGAACCCTGGATTTCAGCCTTCGCGAGGATGATGGAAAATACCATTAGAGCGCCGTGCCTAAAATGTGAAACAGCACGGCGCTCTTCTAAGCTTTGATTGATCGAGCCGATTCGCGCGTCACATTGATCCCGATTTAACGCGATCTGCTCTAATTATGTCTATAATCCCTTACCCGATTGCCCAGCCCCCCTAGCTTCACGCCCCCCGAATATCCGCAATGAACCGCGTCACGTCCTGCCGCAGCCCATCCGCGTGTTGCTTCAGCCCGTCGGCCATGGTCAGGACCTCGCGGGCCATGTCGCCGGTTTGGATGGCTTGGGCGCCGACGGCGCTGGAGCTGTGGGACACGGCGTCGGTGCCTTGGGCCGCCTGTTGGGCGTTGCGGCCGATTTCGGCGGTGGCGGCGTTTTGTTCCTCCACGGCGGCGGCGACGGCGGCGATGTTTTCCTCGATCCGGCCCACCACCTGACCGATGTCGGTGATCGCCGCCACGGTGTCGTTGGTGGCGGTTTGGATTTCGGCGACCTTGCCGGTGATCTCCTCCGTCGCTTTGGCGGTCTGGTTGGCCAGCGCCTTGACCTCGCTCGCCACCACGGCGAATCCCTTGCCGGCCTCGCCCGCGCGGGCGGCTTCGATGGTGGCGTTCAGGGCCAGCAGATTGGTTTGCCCGGCGATGGATTGGATCAGGCCGACGATCTCGCCGACCTGACGGGC
This sequence comes from Azospirillum cavernae, assembly GCF_003590795.1. GTDB lineage: Bacteria > Pseudomonadota > Alphaproteobacteria > Azospirillales > Azospirillaceae > Azospirillum > Azospirillum cavernae. The sequence continues at coordinate 1,389,548 of NZ_QYUL01000001.1, read as the reverse complement.
GGCGTCGTTCAGATGGGCGATGATGCCCGACGCCTTGCGCACGTCGGCCACCGCCTGTTCGGCCATGGCGGTCGATCCGGTCATCTGCCGCCCGATTTCGGAGATGGAGGCGGTCAACTCCTCCGACGCCGCCGCCACCGCCTGGACGTTGCTGGACGCATGTTCCGACGCCTGGGCGACCGAGAGCACATGCTGTTCGGTGTCCTGGGCGATCCGGTTCATGCGGTCGGCGTTGCCGCGCATGCCGCCCGCCGCCGTCGCCAACTGCGCGGTGACGCTGTCGATGGTCGTGTCGAAGCGGGTGACGAGAGCCTCGACCCGTTCGGCGTGGCGCAGCCGTTCCGCGTTGACGCGGGCCTGTTCGGCGGCCAGCCGGTCGCCTTCGGCCAGGCTGAGGCGGAAGGAATCCAGGCTGGCGGCCATGATCCCCAACTCGTCGCGGCGCTGGGCGCCGACGATGGCGAAGTCGCGCTCCCCGGCCTGCATTCGGGCCATGGCGTCGCTCAAGCGGTGGATCGGCGCGGTGATGTTGCGGGCGACGATCAAGGCGACCGTCAGCATGATGGCGACCAGCAGCGCCAAGCCAGCCCCGACGGCGGCGAGACGGCTGGCGGCGGCGTCGGCGTCCTGCCGGGCCAGACGCAGCAGATCCCCGGCCAGCCGGTTTTCCACGGTTTTCAGCAGGTCGATGTTGACGGTGATGGTGTCGAACCAGATTCCGGCATCCACGCCCTGGTTTCCCACCCCCTGGCTTCCCACACCCTGGTTTCCGGCGCCATAGGCCGACGCGGTGCCGATCTTGCGCATCCGCTCCACCTCCTCCACCGCCTTGCCGGTCACGGTGTCGTCGAAGAAGCGGGCCTGTTCGGGCGTCAGCTTGGTTTTCAGGCCGCTGAGCAGCGCCCGGTATTCGCCGGTCAACTCGACGAAGCGTTCGTGCGCGTCGGCGGGGAAGCGGTCCTTGCGGAAGGCGCCGCCGCCGACGGCGCGTTGCTGGCCCAAACGCTCCTTGGCCTCCGACACGGCAAAGAGCGCGTTGGCGGTCAGGATTTGGTCGGGGTGGCTGGCGATGATCGGGGCGAGCGCGGCGGCGTCGAGCAGCGCGCGGATCAGGCCGGTGTAACCGCGCACCACCTCCAGCGAGGTCAGCGATTGGGCGTTGACCGCCGTCCGCAACTCGGTCAGGCGGGGCAGGGCGGCCTTGGCCCCGTCCATCGCCGCGCGCAGGCGCGGGTTGTCGATCGAGACGCTGGCGAATTGCGGGCGCAAGCTTTCGAGTTTGGCGTCCGACCCGGTGCGGATGGCGTCCATCCGGGCGCGGTCCTGGTCGGTCTTCGCGCCGCCCAGGAAAATGGAGGAGGAGCCGCGTTCCTTTTGCAACTCATGCACAAGGTCGGTCATGGCGATGGAGAGGCGGGCCACGCTTTCCAGATTCTGGGCGTCGCGGCTGATCGCCCCCTGCTGCCAGATGGCGAAGGACGACAAAAGGATCACGCCGATCAACGGGATGGACAGCGCCAGCGCCAGCTTGCGGGTGACGCGAATGTTGCCAAGAAGCCCTTCCATCCAGGACGCCAACGCGGTCATTTTTTTCACTCCCCCAGCATTTTTTGAACGATGGCCGGGCGGGATTGGAACCTGGAACTAGTTCTTTGGCAATAAGGATCATCCTGCATTCCAGCCTAAGGGGCCTTCTTCATCATCCGAAAGGCGCGTCCTGTTTCGGGATGCCAAATCCGGACGGGCGAAATTTGCCTCGCATCCGTCGCGATGGGGCGGTAGAAGATGGGTCCCGGTCCGCAGGATTCATAGGGTTCGTGGCGTGACCGGCCTGGTTTTCCGGAGCGTCCCATGTCCAACACTGAATTCCATCGCATCAAGCGCCTGCCCCCTTACGTGTTCGCCGAAGTGAACGCAATGAAGGCACGCGCCCGAGCCAATGGCGCCGACATCATCGACCTCGGCATGGGCAACCCCGACCAGGCGACCCCGCAGCACATCGTCGACAAGCTGATCGAAGCCGTGCGCGACCCTAAGACGCACCGCTATTCGAACTCGCGCGGCATCCCCGGTCTGCGCAAGGCGCACGCCGCCTATTACAAGCGCCGCTTCAATGTGGACATCGACCCCGAGACGGAGACCATCGTCACCATCGGGTCGAAAGAGGGCTTGGCCAATCTGGCGCAGGCGATCACCAGCCCGGGCGACATCATTCTGGTGCCGAACCCCAGCTACCCGATCCACCCCTTCGGCTTCATCCTGGCCGGCGCCTCGGTCTGCCATCTGCCGGTTGGGCAGAATGGCGCGCTGACCGACATCGACAGCTTCATGAACACGCTGGAGCGCGCGGTGCGCCACAGCGTGCCCAAGCCGTTGGCGCTGGTGCTGAACTACCCGTCGAACCCGACGGCGGAGGTGGTGGGGCTGGATTTCTACCGCCCAATCGTCGAGTTCTGCCGCAAGCACGGCATCTACATCCTGTCCGATCTGGCCTACGCCGAGATCTTCTTTGACGGCAACCCGCCGCCCTCGATTCTGGAAATCCCGGAGGCGCGGGAAATCGCGGTGGAATTCACCTCGATGTCGAAGACCTATTCGATGGCGGGCTGGCGCATCGGTTTCGCGTCGGGCAACAAAAAGCTCATCACCGCGCTGGCCCGCATCAAGTCCTATCTGGATTACGGCGCCTTCACGCCGATTCAGGTGGCGGCGACCGCCGCGCTGAACGGGCCGCAGGATTGCGTGCAGCAGGTCCGCGAGATGTACAAGCAGCGCCGCGACGTGATGATCGAAGGGCTGGCCGCCGCTGGGTGGGAGGTGCCGGTTCCCGCCGCCTCGATGTTCGCCTGGGCGCCGATTCCGCCGCAATTCGCCCATCTCGGCTCGCTGGAATTCTCCAAGCTGCTGTTGCAGGAGGCCGAGGTCGCGGTCGCGCCCGGCATCGGCTTTGGCGAGTATGGCGACGGCCATGTGCGCTTGGCGATGGTCGAGAACGTCCACCGCATCCGGCAGGCCACCCGCAACATCAAGGAGTTTTTCCGCTCCAACGCGGGGGCCATCGCCGCCAGCAAAGACCCGGCGGCGCGCGCCGCCCTTCTGGAAGCCGAGAAAGCGAAAGTCTGATGTCCAAAGACCACAAAGCCGCCCCTCTGAAAATCGCGGTCGCCGGTCTGGGAACGGTCGGCGCCGGGGTTCTGAAACTGTTGGAAACGCAAGCCGACTTGATCGAGCAGCGCTGCGGCCGCCGGATCGAGGTGGTCGCGGTCAGCGCCCGCTCGAAGGGCAAGGATCGCGGCGTCGATCTGTCGGCGATGCGCTGGTACGATGATCCGGCAGCTCTGGCCGCCGATCCCGACGTCGATCTGGTGGTCGAGCTGATCGGCGGGTCGGAAGGCCCGGCGCGCGACACCGTCGCCACCGCGATTGAAACCGGCAAGCATGTCGTCACCGCCAACAAGGCGCTGTTGGCCATTCACGGGACCGAGATCGCCCTGAAGGCCGAAGCCAAGGGCCTGACCGTGGCGTTCGAGGCGGCGGTGGCGGGCGGCATCCCGATCATCAAGGGGCTGCGCGAAGGGCTGGCGGGCAACCGCGTGTCGGAAATCCACGGCATCCTCAACGGCACCTGCAACTACATCCTGACCGAAATGCGGACGACGGGCCGTGATTTCGCCGACGTGCTGGCCGACGCCCAGGCGTTGGGCTACGCCGAGGCCGATCCGACCTTTGACGTGGACGGCATCGACGCGGCGCACAAGCTGGCGGTGCTGGCCTCCGTCGCCTTCGGCACGCCGGTCGATTTCGCCTCGGTCCACATCGAGGGCATCCGTCAGGTGGGCGCGGTCGATTTCGACTACGCCGACCAGTTGGGCTTCCGCATCAAGCTGTTGGGCATCGCGCGCCGCACCGAGGCGGGCGTCGAGCAGCGCGTCCATCCCTGCATGGTGCCGAAGACGGCCCCCATCGCGGCGGTGGACGGGGTGTTCAACGCCGTGGTGGCGCAGGCCGATTTCGCCGACCGCGTGCTGTTCGTCGGGCGCGGGGCCGGGGCCGGGCCGACCGCCTCGGCGGTGGTGGCCGATCTGATCGACATCGCGCGAGGCCGCTCCACCCCGACCTTCGGCGTTCCCGCCGATCAATTGGGGGCTGCGACACCGTCGCCGATGGAAACGCGGCGCGGATCCTATTATGTCCGCCTGATGGTCGTGGACCGCCCCGGCGTCATCGCCGACATCGCGGCGGCGATGCGCGACCAAAATGTGTCGATGGAACAGTTCCTTCAGCGGGGCCGTTCGCCCGGCGAGGCCGTGCCGGTGGTGCTGACCACCCACGACACCGACGAAGCGGCGATGCAGAAGGCGCTGGCGACCATCGCGGCGCAGGACAGCGTGGTCGAACCGCCGCGCATGATCCGCATCGAGCAGTTCTGACCTTCTTTATGACCGCCTAATACGACCGCAGAGTCGGGGGGAGCACACCATGTCTACGCAAGTCGACCTGTCCAACATGGACCGGAACCTGGCGCTTGAGGCCGTCCGCGTCACCGAGGCGGCGGCGCTGTCCGCCTCGCTGCTGATGGGCCGTGGCGACGAGAAGCTCGCCGATCAGGCCGCCGTCGACGCGATGCGTCAGGCGCTGAACACGCTCTACATCGACGGCACCGTGGTGATCGGCGAAGGCGAGCGCGACGAAGCCCCGATGCTCTACATCGGTGAAAAGGTCGGCGCCGGCATCGGTCGCGGCCCGAAGGTGGACATCGCGCTCGATCCGCTGGAAGGCACGACCATTTGCGCCACCGGCGGCCCGAACTCGCTGGCCGTCATCGCCATGGCCGAAGAGGGCGGCTTCCTGAACGCCCCCGACGTCTACATGGACAAGATCGCCGTCGGCGCCGGTCTGCCGGACAACGTCGTCGATCTGGACGAGACGCCCGCCAACAACCTGAAGGCTCTGGCCAAGGCCAAGGGCGCCGAGGTTGAAGAGCTGCTGGTCTGCATCCTGAACCGTCCGCGCCACGCCGAGCTGATCGCCCGCGTGCGCGAGGCCGGCGCCCGCATCATGCTGATCAACGACGGCGACGTCTCGGGCGTCATCGCCACCAGCCAGGCCGGCACCGGCGTGGACATGTATGTCGGCTCCGGCGGCGCGCCGGAAGGCGTGCTGGCCGCCGCCGCGCTGCGTTGCATCGGCGGTCAGTTCCAGGGCCGTCTGTTGTTCCGCAACGACGATGAAAAGGCCCGCGCCGCCAAGTGGGGCGTCACTGACTTGAACAAGAAATACAGCCTGACCGAACTGGCGCGCGGCAACGTCATGTTCGCCGCCACCGGCGTGACCGATGGCGCCATGCTGAAGGGCGTCCGTCGCTTCCCCGGCGGGGCCTACACCCACTCGGTCATCATGCGCTCCAAGTCCGGCACCGTCCGGTACATTGAGGCGCACCACAATCTGCACCGCAAATCGACGGTGAAGTAAGCCGTTTTCCGGCTCTTCGCCGGGACGGAACGACAAGAGGCGCGCGGTTTCGACCGCGCGCCTTTTTTTGTGTCCAAAATTCGGGCGTGGCGGAGTGGATTCGTTCGTTCACGATCCTTCCATCGAATCGGCGCAGGTCAGCCGCCGCAAGAGCGCATCACCCGTGCCATTGATTTCGCATGTGCAGCATATAAAGTATTCGTCAGCAACAAGGCCAAGCCTTAGGAGATGACGATGAGCTATTCTTCCCTTCAGCCGACGTCCAGCGCATTGTTCGGCGCGGAAACAAACCGTAATTCGCTCGTTCAGCGGATCGTTGTTTGGTTCAAGGAGCGCGCTGATCTTTATCGTGCGGAATACGAACTGAATCACATGTCGGATGTCGAGCTGGCCGACGTTGGCCTGTCCCGTGGCGAGATCCACAACGCCGTCCGTCATGGCCGCATTGTCTGATGCGGGGCTGTGACCGCGCCGTCATCCGGTTCGGGCGCCTCCGCGCCCCGACCGGATGACGCCAGCGACGCCGTTTTATAGGATCGCCTGCGTTTTCACGCGGACACACGAAAGCCCCGGCGACGGATCGCCGGGGCTTTCGTGTGTCTGGTCTCAGATTTGTTGGGGGTCGGTTAGATCAAGGCGCCTTGGCGGGCGTCGTCATCGACCTCGGCGTTGTCCGGCTCCGGCGTGGTCAGGGCGTCGCGCCCGGCGTCGGTCAGGCGGCAGACCAGCCAATCGGGTTTCAGCGGGTTGTGGAACCAGCGCTCCGCCCACCCGGCCTTCAGGCAGGCGTCCACGGTCGGCTTTTTCACGCGCTGGCCGCGCTCGTCGAACAGGGGCAGCTTGCCGCCCGCTTGATCCAAACCGCGACGCAGCCACGCCGCCTGAACATCGCTGGGGGTGCGGCGGGAACCGGAACGGCGCGACACGGCCATGATCGCCTCAAGCAGAAGGGAAAAGGGGCAGGATCGCGCCGCGCGGGCTTGCCGGTGACGAAATCGGGGGCATCCTACGCGAAACAGGGTCCCCGCGCATCGAAAAGGGAAGGCGACGATCCAGGGAGTTTCTCCCGCATGTCGGCCATGTTCGCCGGGCATTGGACCGACCCTTCGACCCGTGCGAGCGTTTGGCGGAATTGCTGACACCCGCAACACTTCCCAGGTCGGAGACGTTTGATGAGCGCACCACCCAGCCCGACGTCGGCGCGGCTGTCCATCGGCTTCGCTTGGGTCGGCCATTCGCTGATGCACATCACCGCCGCCCTGTACCTCACCATCGTGCTGGCGTTGGAAGGGGAGTGGAAGATTTCCTACGACGATCTGATCCGGCTGTGGACCTTCGGGGCCTTGTTGATCGGGTTGGGCGCGCCATTGGCCGGATGGCTGGGCGACCGCTGGAGTTCGGCGGGGATGATGGCGGTCTTTTTCCTGATGACCGGCGGCGGGGCGGTGGCCTGCGGCCTGTCGGACGGGCCGACGTCGCTGATGTGGTCGCTGGCGCTGCTGGGGCTGGGGGCGTCGATCTACCACCCGGTCGGCATGGCCTGGATGATGGCCAACGCGGCCAATCGCGGCAAATCCATGGGCTATCTCGGCCTGTTCGGCACCTTCGGCGTCGCCACCGCCGCCGTGGTGGCGGGCAGCCTGACGCAGTGGTTCGGCTGGCGTTACGCCTTCCTGGTGCCGGGAACGATCTGCGTGGTTCTGGGCGTCGCCCTGGCGGCCTTGATCGCCCTTGGCGTCGTCGAGGACCGCCACGCCGACGTGAAGCCGCAGCCCAAGCCGACGCGCGGCGACGTGGTGCGCGCCTTTTTCGTGCTGTCGCTGACCATGGTGTGCGCCGGGTTGATCTTCAACGCCATGCAGGTGGTGCTGCCCAAACTGTTCGAGGCGCGGCTGAACCATCTGCTGGGCGACGGCACGCTGGGGGTCGGCGGTCTGGTGACGTTGGTCTATCTGGTGGCGGCCTTGCCGCAGATGATCGGCGGGGCGTTGGCCGACCGTCATTCGCTGAAGCGCGTCTACATCCTGTGCCAACTGGTCCAGGTGCCGATGATGGCGGCGGTGGCGGCGTTGAGCGGCCTGCCGCTGGTGGCAGCCGCCGCCTTGACGGTCATCGCCTCGCAAACCCAGATCCCGGCGGAAAACATGCTGCTGGCCCAATACACCCCGGACAAGCATCGCGGGCTGGCCTTCGGCGCGAAATACATCCTGTCCTTTGGCGCCGGGCCGCTGGCGGTGCAGTTGGTCGCCTATGTCTATGAGCGGACCAACGACTTCACCGATCTGTATCTGATGCTGTCGGCGCTGGCCGCCGTCGCCTTCGCCGCCGGGCTGCTGCTGCCCGACGACCGCAAGAGCCGCCCGCTGGCCGCCGCGCCGGTTCCGGCGGCGGAGTGAGCGGGGAGGGGTTTACACCTCCCACAGGCGCGGCAGGCGGGTCGGCAGCTCCGCCGCCTCGGCGCGCAGGCCCGACCACAGGGCGGCGTAGGCGCGGCGCACGGCGCGGGCGTCGCCGCCCAGAATGCGGATGACCAGCAAGCCGTCGAAGGCGGTGGCCCCGACGCGGGCCTGTTGATCCAGGCTGTCCGCCAGAGCGCGCACGGCGTCCAACCGGGCGGCGGCGTCGGGGGCGGCGTGCAGCAGGGTGGCGCAGGCGCCCGCGCCCGCGAAACCGGCGGGGTGGTTCAGCGCCTCGCCGACGTCCTCGTCGAGATGGAGGGCGTCGGCCCAGACCAGCCGCCCGTCGCGCGTGACCTCCCAGGCGTCGCGGATCAGGCCGCGCGTGACGGTTTCGCCGAAGGCGGCGCGCCCGAACACCAGCATTTCCCCGGCGATCAAGCGGGCGTCGCCGGACAGCTCCAACCGGGTCAGGCGGCGCAGGCGGGAGCCTTCAAAGACGATGGCCTCTTGCGGCAGCCATTCCAACCAGCCGCCGGGTTCGACGGCGACCCGCGTGTCGATCCGGCAATCCGCCCCGGTGGAGCGGTAGACCTTTTCCGCCGCCTGCGTCGTCACCAGCGCCCGCGCGCCAGGCCCGACCGACAGATCAATGTCCATGCGGTCGCCGCCGACCATGCCGCCGGAGGTCGTCGCCAGAACGGCGATGGGCAGATCGTCGCGGCGCGGCGTCGGCAGCAGCACCCGCAACGGGTCATGGTGGTACAGGGTGGCGAGCCGGGTTTCGCCGTGGCGATGCTCAAAGCGGACGGTCGCGGCGCCATGCACCGCGACCTTTTTCTCCTCAACGCCGCGTTCGGCCTTTTGCCGCTCGGCCACCGTCAAGTCCAGCACCACGCCCCCCGTTTGCGTTCCGTCACCAAACCACTGTGCCGGAAGGAGAGGGCGCGGCGCAACGCGGGAGACTTTACCCCCAGGCTTTACCCAAGGATCTCCGCGATGGCTTCGCGTTCATCCACCTCTTCTTCGAAGCGGGCGAGTTCGACGCCCAGTGCGTCGCGGATCGACAGCATGCCGACGGCTTTGCTTCCATCGGCCACCGGCAGATGACGGAAGCCGCCCTCATGCATCAGATGCAGGGCGTGGACCATCGGGCGGTCGGGCGCGATGGTGGTGGGATCGGCGGTCATGACCTCGCCAACCGTCGTGCGGTCGGGGTCGAGGTTGCCCGCGAGAACCCGGAACAGCGCGTCGCGTTCGGTGAAGATGCCGATCAGCCGGTCGTCCTCCACCACCATCAAGGCGCCGATCCGGTATTCCTTCATCATGTGGGCGGCGGTGCGCACGGTGGCGCTGGTGGGGACGCTGTAGATTTGTTGGTTGCGCACGACGGCGCGGATGGGCCGGTTGGGCATGGACGTCGCTCTCCCTTGGGTTTTTGCGCGTTGGCAAGGATTGCGCCGCCGCTCTCCCCTGGGGGCTGGCGTCGGCGCTGGGCGGTTGCGTCCGGCGGCTGGCGACCGGGCGGTTTGCTTGTTGCCGCAAACCCCGCCATTCCTTGCAAAAGTTACGCGATAGACCCTGGATGCGCAACATCAGGGTTGGCCGCAATTCGTGGCGACCAACATTTCAAGGAACGTTACGAATCCAACGGATGGCTGGGCCGGTTGCCGGTCGGCCAGGGTTCGCCCAAATCCTCCACCAACACGCGCCAGGAGGGCGACTCCAGGCGCAGGCAACCGCCCCCGGCGAAGGTCAGCAACAAGCCGTCCGTCCCGTCGGGGGCGATGGCCAGCAACTCCAGGATTTGCGCGCGGTTTTTCACGTCGAAGCCGCGCCGCTTGACGCTGGTGACTCCCTCGACCCGCAACCCGCACTGGACCCGCTCGTAAGGGGCGAGGTCGTCGTCGTCCGCCGCCGGGCCGGGGCGGGGACGGTCCGCCGCCTCCCAGCGGAAACGGCTGACCACCATGACGAAACGCCGGTCGTCCGGCAGGAAATCCATGTCGCCGATTGGCAGAATGGCGTCCTGAAGACAGGCCGAAACGATCTTGAGATCCTCGGCGTCTTCCGCGCGCAGGCGAATCGGGGTCACAGTCATGGCGCCTCTCGTTGGGGGCGGGAGGCTGGGATCAGTCCTCGCCGCCGTGAATGCGTTCGATGTCGGCCCCGCAAGCGGCCAGCTTCTCTTCCACCCGCTCATAGCCACGGTCGAGGTGGTAGACGCGGTTGACCATCGTCTCCCCCTCCGCCGCCAGCCCGGCGAGGATCAGCGACACCGACGCGCGCAAATCCGTCGCCATCACCGGCGCGCCGGTCAGCCGCCCGACCCCGCGCACCAGCGCCGAAGAGCCGTGCACGGTGATCCGCGCGCCCATCCGGGTCAGTTCCGGCGCGTGCATGAAGCGGTTCTCGAAAATGGTTTCCGTAATCATCGCCGCGCCCGACGCCGTGCACATCAGGGCCATCATCTGGGCCTGAAGGTCGGTGGGAAAACCGGGGTACGGCTCGGTCATCACATCGACGCCGTGCAGTTCGCCGTTGGCGCGCGACACGCGGATTCCGTTCTCGATCTCCTCAAAAGCGACGCCGGCGGGGGCCAGGGCCTTGACCGCCGCCTTTATCAAATCGAGACGGGTGTTCAGGATGTCAAGACGGCCGCCGGTCATCGCCGCCGCCATGGCGTAGGTGCCGGTTTCGATGCGGTCGGCCACCACCATGTGACGGGCGCCGTGCAGGCGGTCCACCCCTTCGATCACCAGACGGTCGCTGCCGATGCCGGTGATTTTGGCGCCCATCTTCACCAGGCATTCGGCCAGATCGCTGACCTCCGGCTCCCGCGCGGCGTTGACCAGGATGGTCACGCCCTTGGCCAGAGTCGCCGCCATCAGCAGATTTTCGGTGGCCCCGACCGACACCTTGGGGAAGACATACTCCGCCCCGCGCAGGCCGCCCTTGGGGGCCTTGGCGACGATGTAGCCGCCTTCGATGCGGATGTCGGCGCCCATCGCCTCCAGACCCTTGATGTGCAGGTCCACGGGCCGCGCGCCGATGGCGCAACCGCCGGGCAGCGACACCTTGGCCTCGCCGCAACGGGCGAGCAGCGGACCCAGCACCAGCACGCTGGCGCGCATCTTGCGGACCAGATCATAGGGGGCGGTGGTGTTGGTGATGTCGCGCGCGGTGAAGGACACCGCCCGCCCGGCGCAATCGCCGCCCGCCCCCTCCATGTGGATCGCCACGCCATGTTGCAGCAGCAGATTGCACAGGGTGTTGATGTCCGCCAGAATCGGCAGGTTGGTCAACGTCAGCGTCTCGTCGCAGAGCAGCGCCGCCGTCATCAGCGGCAGCGCGGCGTTCTTGGCGCCGCCAACGGTGATGGAGCCGTTCAGCGGGCGGCCGCCGCGAATGCGGATCTTGTCCATGGGATCGGTGATCTCTGCGATGAGGGTGAAGACGGGACGGCGTTAGAGGCGGGGCAGGGTGACGCCCTTTTGCCCCATATATTTGCCCGCCTTGTCGGCGTAGGAGACTTCACAGACGCTGTCGCCCTTCAAGAACAGGAACTGGCAGAGTCCTTCGTTGGCGTAGACCTTGGCGGGCAGCGGCGTGGTGTTGGAGATCTCCAACGTCACATGGCCTTCCCATTCCGGTTCCAGCGGCGTCACGTTGACGATCAGGCCGCAGCGCGCGTAGGTGCTTTTGCCCAGGCAGATCACCAGCACGTCGCGCGGGATGCGGAAATACTCCACCGTGCGGGCCAGCGCGAAGCTGTTGGGCGGGATGATGCAGACGTCGGTCTTGCGGTCGACGAAGCTGCTGCCGTCGAACTGTTTGGGATCGACGATGGCGTTGTTGACGTTGGTGAAGATCTTGAACTCGTCGGCCACCCGCGCGTCGTAGCCATAGGACGACACGCCGTAGGAGATCACCCCCTCGCGCTTTTGGGTCTCGACGAAAGGCTCGATCATGCCCTTGGTCTCGGCCATCTCGCGGATCCATGTGTCCGGCATGATGCCCATCGGCGGGGTACTCCTTGGCGTGACGATCTGGGGGATTGCGTGTGCGTTCGGTTTGTAGCGGACCCGGCCCGCAGGCTCAAGGACAGCAAACGTGCCATGCCCTGACGGAAGGGCGTTTCTTGCGGTCATTCCCCCGCCGCTTTGGCATGATCGTCGGCATGACTGACGATTCCCTGATCCTGTCCGTTGCGGACGCCGCCGATCTTCCCGACGCCGAACGGGTGTTCGCCGGGCTGAAGGCTTACAACGAAGCGGCCTCCGGTCGCGCCTATGACCGCCGCGACCTTGTGGTGGTCGCCCGCGACGCCGCCGGAGAACTGCGCGGCGGGCTGGTCGGTTACACCAATTGGGATTGGCTGTATGTCGATCTGCTGTGGGTGGCCGATGGCGGGCGCAGCGGCGGTTTGGGCGGGCGCCTGCTTGACGCGGCGGAGGCTGAGGCGCGGGCGCGCGGCTGCCGGTGGTCGCGGCTTTACACCTATGACTTCCAGGCGCCGGGCTTCTACCCGAAATGCGGCTATGAGGAGTGGAGCCGGATGGAAGGCTACCCCGAGGGCCACACGCAAATCTGGTTCCGCAAGGCGCTGGCCTGAGAGGCTGAGCTTGAAACAAAGTTGCGTCATTTTGGCGACCCGTGATTCCGTCGCGTTGCGACACAGGAAGGAACCCTGTGATGGTCTGGACCAACAAAGCGATGCGACGGACGGACTCTAAGTGGGAGGACGAAGAGCCGTGCTCACCTTAATCCGTGCCCCAAGTTCATGAGGAATGCACAGATAGTTAACTCCGCTCTCATGAACAGCATAGCCGAAATTTTCGATCTGATGGCGAAGCCTATATCGATCAACTTTTAGAAACTCAATGAACATAACGGGACGGCATCGCTTTATTGTTTCTGCTGCCCCATCCAATATATCTATCTCCATGCCTTCCGCATCTATTTTAATCAATGAGGCCATTTCAAAGCCATAACTGTCAATATTCACCAACTTGACAAATTCCACCTTATCCATGTCATATGAGCGTTTTTGAGTGAGCGCTTCATTTTGTTGCGCACTGAACTCGATGCTTCCAAAATTCAACGGCTTTGAATAGTCGTACTGAGGAACTTCAATTTTCCCATCGCCTTTGCCAACAGCCACATTATGGCAATGCACATTGGTGATGGCGTTCAGCGCCACGCTACCAGCCAGCATATTAAAAATGATTCTTTGCGCCTCAAAGGCATGCACTTTCCCTTTCGGGCCGACATGCGCAGCCAAGCCAAGGGCATACACGCCGAAATTTGCTCCAATATCCAGAAATTCGATATTGTCTCCCATCGCCCTTGCAATTATTTGTAACATACCTATTTCGTGGTGATCGATTGCTCTTCCCGTCTTCACCAATGCATTTGTTTGATTAATGTCATTTCGATTTACTATCATCTGGCCATAGGCTGTTGGAACGACAATGCTGAACGACGGCGTGGTGTTCACGTGATGGCCTCATTTGCTTGGGACATAGATTGTTATGTCGCGGTCTGCATCAAGAGACTGTGCGTTTCTAGCAGCCCCACCGTTATCCTGAGGGTCTGACGCGGAATCGTTCTGGCTGCGAACCTGCTTAGCGCAGCCCGTCCCGGCGATGCTTCGGGCGCGTGATTTCAGTCCAGGTCATCAGTGGCTTCCGGTTTTGTGTCGCAACTCAACCAAAGCACGGCCTCCTGAAATCGCGCAACTTTATTTCCGGTCAGCCTCTGAGTTGGAACGACCGTCTCAGCGGTCGATCAGCAGCAACAGCCCGTGACTGCCGGGCAAAACGCGGTGCGGCACCCCGGCGGGCACGACATAGAGGTCGCCGGGGCCGCAGACGATGCGTTCGCCCGGAATTTCCAGCTCCATCCGGCCATCAAGGACGTAAAGAGCTTCCTCGTACTCCGGGTGATCTTCCCAATCGATCCCGGCCTCGTCCATGCGGATGATCTTGATGGCGCAGGGACCGACCCGGCCGACGACGCGGGAGCGCCACGCGTCGGGCAAAGCGGCGGCGTCGATGGGCAGGTTGATGACGCGGTTGGTCACGGGGCGGCGTCCATAAGGCAAAAAGGGCGGGCGGAGTCGGTCAGGTCTTGTCCGGCCCCCCGTCCGCCGGGTCGTTTTGCTCGCGCTGGCGGGCCTGATCCTTGCGTTTGCGCAAATTTTCACGCAGGCGTGCGGCCAAACGGTCGTCGCGGCTGTTGCCAGCTTTGGGTTTCGCCGTTGGGGCTGTTGGCTTGGGGGTGTCCGTCATCGGGGGCGGTCGCCGCGCAGGATCAGGCCGCGCCGATCAATGATCGGAATGGTGGAGGATTTCGTCGCGCAGGCCCGTGTCATAGCCCATGCCAAGCGCGGTGACGGTGGCTTGATCGGGTTCCTGCTTCAGCAGGCCCTTGCGCTCCAGGATGGTCCAGACCGCCGGGTTGCGCAGGCCTGTGGCGTCCTTGGACGCGACGACGGCGTGGCCGAGGTGGAAATGGTTGCCGTGCGCGTTGGGCAGGCCGGTGACGAGAAAAGCGCCGACCTCTTCCGCCGGTTTGTTTTCCAACCGCGCCACTTCCTGAAGCAGGGTCAGGGTGCGGAGTTGCAGCGGGTTCAGGTTCAACGGGTTCTTCTTGGGGGGCATCGTGCAGACCATCATTGGTAAAATATCGCGCGTCGGCGCAGTAGACCGGCAGGACGGCGCGCCTGTCAAGCCGCGCAAACCCGCTTTGAAGGCTGGCGCGGCGCCGACCGCTCGGGCATAAGACGGGCGCCGGATCACGCGCGCGGCTGTTTCGCACAAGGGCCACCGACCATGACTGTTCTCGTCACCGGCGTCGCCGGTTTCATCGGTTCACACGTCGCCGACGCCTTGCTGAATCGCGGGCAGGAGGTTCTTGGCCTCGACAATCTGAACGATTATTATTCGGTCGCCTTGAAAGAGGCGCGCTTGGCCCGGCTGCTGGGGCGGCCCGGCTTCCGCTTCGTCAAGGCCGACATCGCCGACCGGGCGACGGTGGAAGGGCTGTGGCCGGAGTTTCAGGACGTCACCGGCGTGGTTCATCTGGCCGCGCAGCCGGGGGTGCGCTATTCGCTGGAAAACCCCTACGCCTATGTCGACGCCAATGTGACGGGCCAAGTGGCGATGCTGGAGGCGGCGCGGCGGATGCCGAAGCTGGCGCATTTCGTCTACGCCTCCTCCTCGTCCGTCTATGGCGGCAACCGGAAGACGCCCTTTTCGGTCGAGGACCGGGTGGACAGCCCGGTGTCGATCTACGCCGCGACCAAGAAGGCGGCGGAGATGATGACGTTCTCCTACAGCCATCTTTACAAAATCTCGGCGACGGGCCTGCGCTTCTTCACCGTTTACGGCCCCTGGTGCCGCCCGGACATGGCCACCTACCAGTTCACCGACGCGATCATGGCGGGGCGTCCGATCCGGGTGTTCAACGGCGGCAAGATGAAGCGCGACTTCACCTACATCGACGACATCACCGCTGGCGTGCTGGCGAGCCTGGATCACCCGGCGCCGCCGGACGATGAGACCGGCGCGCCGCACCGGGTCTACAATCTGGGCAACAACCGATCCGAAGATCTGATGCGGTTCATCGCGGTGCTGGAAGAGGCGTTGGGGCGGAAAGCGGTCATGCGGATGGAGCCGCTCCAGGCCGGGGACATCCCGGAAACCGCCGCCGACATCGAGATCAGCCGCCGCGATTTGGGATTCGAGCCGACCACACCCATTGAGGTTGGCTTGCCCCGCTTCGCCGCCTGGTATCGGGATTATCACAAGATTGCCTGACGCGACCGCCATGCCCCTGTCTGAAACGCCCATCGCCGCCCCGCGCCGCCGCATCCTGTTCCTCGTCACCGAGGACTGGTTTTTCTGGGCGCACCGTTTGCCGATGGCGCGCGCCGCGCGCGACGCGGGCTTTGAGGTCAGCGTCGCCACCCGCGTCGATCAGCATGGCGCGCGCATCCAGGCCGAAGGCTTCACGCTGCTGCCGCTCGCTTGGGATCGGCGCAGCGCCAACCCCTTCGCCGCCGTGGCCGCCATCGCCGCGCTGGTCCGGCTGTACCGGCGCGAAAAGCCCGATCTGGTCCATCACGTCGCCTTGAAGCCGGTGGTTTTCGGCGGTCTGGCGGCGCGGGTCGCCGGGGTTCCCTGCGTCTTGAACACGCTGACCGGGCTGGGCGACCTGTTCATCGACGGCGACCGCAAGCTGTTGCGGGCGGTGGTCGGGTTGGCGTTGCGCCTCGTCACCCGCCGCGCCAACTCCCTGCTGACGGTCGAGAATGGTGATGATTGCCGGTTTCTGACCGACAGCGGCCTTGCCCCGCGCGACGGGGTGGTGGTGGTGCGCGGGTCGGGGGTGGACGTCGATCATTACGCGCCGCTGCCGGAACCCGCCGACGGCCCGGTGACGGTGGCCTTCGCCGGACGCATGACCGCCAACAAGGGGGTGGCCACGCTGGTCGAGGCGCATCAACGGGTGGTCGCGCGCGGGGCGCCGCTGCGTCTGCTGCTGGCGGGCGCGCCCGATCCGGGCAACCAGACCAGCCTGTCGGTGGAGCAGCTTGAGCGTTGGGCGGCCCTGCCGATGGTCGAATGGCTGGGCAAGGTCGCGGACGTGCGCACGGTCTGGGCGCGCTGCCACGTCGCGGCGCTGGCCTCCCGCCGCGAAGGCTTGCCGGTCAGCCTGATGGAGGCGGCGGCCTGCGGGCGGCCCTTGATCGCCACCGACGTGCCGGGCTGCCGGGAGATCGTGGCCGATGGCGACAACGGGCTGTTGGTCCCGCCCGACGATCCGGCGGCGCTGGCCGACGCGTTGGAGCGTATGGCGACCGACGCTGATTTCCGCCATCGTTGCGGCGCCCGCAGCCGCGCCATGGTGCTGTCCGATCTGGCGTCTGACCGGGTCGGCGCCATCGTGGTGGGGCATTACCGCGCCTTGATCGCCCGATCCGCTCCCTCCCGTTCCGCAAGTCCGGTGACGTCATGACGCCGACGCTTCTTCTTTCTCTGGCGACGCTGGTGGTCGCCACGGCGGTGGCCGCCGGGCTGACCGGCTGGGTCGGCGCGTGGCTGCGGCGCAAGGCCATCCTCGACCACCCGAACGAGCGGTCGAGTCATTCGGCGCCGACCCCGCGCGGCGGCGGCTGGGGGATCATGCTGACTCTCCTGCCGGGCTGGGCCGCCATCGCCCTGCTGCTCAAGGCCGACATGGGCGTGTGGATGATTCTGGGCGGGGCGGCGGCCTTGATGGCGGTGTCCTGGATCGACGACCGCCGGACCTTGCCCCCGGCTCCCCGCTTCCTGTCGCAAATCGCCGTGGTCGCCCTTGGCCTCAGCGCCTTGCCCGCCGACGGGCTGGTGTTCCAGGGGCTGCTGCCCTTCTGGGCGGACCGGCTGGTCGCGGCGGTCGGCTGGCTGTGGTTCGTCAACCTCTTCAACTTCATGGACGGCATCGACGGTCTGGCCGGGTCGGAGGCCGCGACCATCGGCGGCGGCCTCGCCCTGGTCGGCGCGCTGGCCGGTCTGGATCCGGCGCTGGGCCTCTATGGGCTGGCGGCGGCGGGGGCGGCGCTGGGCTTTCTGGTCTGGAACTGGCATCCGGCCAAGCTGTTCATGGGCGACGTCGGCAGCGTGCCGTTGGGCTTCGCCTTGGGCTGGCTGTTGCTGAGTCTGGCGGCGTTGGGGCATTGGCCCGCCGCGCTGCTGATCCCCGCCTATTTTCTGACCGACGCGACCTTTACGCTGTTGCGCCGGTTGATCGAGGGCAAGAAGGTCTGGCAGGCCCACCGCGAGCATTTCTATCAAAAGGCCACCCAACGTGGGCGCAACCACGCGCAGGTGGTCCGGCTGGTTCTGGGTCTGAACGCCGTGCTGGTGGCGCTGGCGGCCTTGTCGCTGTGGTTGGGTTGGCCGGTGTTGCTGCCGGGCGCGGCGGCGGTGGCGTTGCTGTTGGCGGCGTTGGCCCGTCCGGCGCGGGTGGCGGTCTGATGCGGGTTCTGGTCACAGGAGCCAACGGCTTCGTTGGTCGCGCGCTGGTCCCGCTGCTGGTCGCGCGCGGCCATTGGGTGCGCGCCGCCGTGCGCAACGCCGGAACGAACGTGCCCGACGCCGCCGAGACGGTCGCCGTCGGCGAAATCGGGCCGGACACCGATTGGCGCCAAGCGCTTGAGGGAATCGACGCGGTGGCCCATCTCGCCGCCCGCGTTCATGTGATGAAGGACACGGCGTCCGACCCGCTCGCCGCCTTCCGGGAGGTCAACAGCGCCGGAACCCGGCGCTTGGGCGAAGAGGCGGCCCGGCTGGGCGTCACGCGCCTGCTGTTTCTCAGCAGCGTCAAGGCGCTGGTCGATGAAAGCCAGCCGGAGCCGCTCAGCGCCGCCACCACGCCGAACCCGCATTCGCCCTATGGCGTGTCAAAGCTGGAGGCCGAACGCGCCTTGGCCGAGATCGCCGCCCGCGCCGGGTTGGAGGTGGTGGTCATCCGCCCGCCGCTGGTCTATGGCCCCGGCGTCGCCGGGAATTTTCGCAGCCTGCTGAAACTGGCGGCGATGGGCCTGCCCTTGCCGCTGGGCGGGCTGGACAACCAGCGCAGTTTGATCTTCGTCGGCAATCTGGCCGACGCCATTGTCACGGGATTGACCCACCCCAACGCGCCCGGCGGATGCTTTCTGGTGCAGGACGGCGCGCCGGTCTCCACCAGCGCGCTGATCCGCGCCATCGGCGCGGCGCTGGGCAAACCGGCGCGGCTGATTCCGCTGCCGCTCGGGCTGCTGGCCTTGGGCGCGCGGCTGACCGGCAAACAGGCGGTGTTCGACCGCGTCGCCGGGTCGCTGACGGTGGACGACCAAGCGATCCGCCAAGCGCTGGATTGGCGCCCGCCGCATGACTTTGCGTTCGGGTTGCGCCGCACGGCGGAATGGTTCAAAGCTTCACGCGGCTGAATCCTGGGGCGACCAACCTCCGGCGGCTGAACGACAGCAGGGCAAGCGGCATGCGAATCCCGTCTCCACGGGCGTTTCTCGTCTATCTCCACGATCTGACCATGACCGGCGTGGCCGTCGCGGCGGCGCTGTATCTTCGGGTCGGGGCCACGGCTTTCGGCTTCTACACCGACGCGCTGACGACGGCGTTGCCGATGATGGTCGGGATTTCCGCCGCCGTCTTCGTGCTGTTCGGCCTGTATCGCGGCATCTGGCGCTACGCCTCGGTTCCCGATCTGGTGCAGTTGATCCGCGCCGTCACGGTGGCGGTGCTGTGTTTCGTGTTGGCGATGTTCCTGCTGAACCGGCTGGAATCGCTGCCGCGCTCGCTGCCGCTGATATTGTGGCTGGTGCAGATCGTCCTGCTGGGCGGGCCGCGCTTCGCCTACCGCTTGTTCAAGGACCGTCGCCTCAATCTGCGCGAGGATGGCGGGGCCGCGCCGCGCATTCCGGTGCTGCTGCTGGGCGTTGGCGACGCGGCGGAGCTGTTCATCCGCTCGCTCGACCAGTCGGGGCAGGCGGTCTACCGCGTGGTCGGCATCCTCGACGACAAGGGCCGTCGCGTCGGCCACGCCGTGCGCGGCGTGCCGGTGCTGGGCGGTCCCGACGATCTGGAGTCGGTGGTCGCGACGCTGGACCGCAAGGGCGACCGTCCGCAGCGGTTGATCGTCACCAAGGGATCGAACGAGATCGCCGGCGCGACCCTGCGCGCTCTGCTCGATCAAGCCGAAGCGCTGGGCCTGATTCTCTCGCGCCTGCCCAGCCTGACCGAGTTCAAATCGGCGCTGGGCGAGGGCAAGGGCATCGAGGTGCGGCCCATCGCGCTGGAGGATCTGCTGGGCCGTCCGCAGGCCGTGCTGGACCGCACCGCCATCGCCGGGTTGATCGCCGGGCGGCGTGTGGTGGTGACGGGGGCGGGCGGCACCATCGGCAGCGAGCTGGTCCGCCAGATCGCCGCGCTGACCCCGGAAAGCCTGACTCTGGTCGATGCCGGGGAGTTCAACCTCTACAGCATCGAGATGGAGGTGCGGGAGCGTTTCCCCACCCTCGACACCCGCGCGGTGATCGCCGACGTGCGCGACCGCGACCGGGTGTTCCGTTTTTTCCACGAGGTCAAACCGGCCCTGGTCTTCCACGCCGCCGCGCTGAAGCATGTGCCGCTGGTCGAGGCCAACCCGTGCGAGGGCGCGCTGACCAACGTCATCGGCACCCGCAACGTCGCCGACGCGGCGCGGGCGGCGGGCTGTCTGGCGATGGTGCTGATCTCCACCGACAAGGCGATCCGCCCGACCAGCATCATGGGCGCGGCCAAGCGCTTCGCCGAAACCTATTGCCAGGCGCTGGACGTGCTGCCGCCGCGCGAGGGGACGGATGCGGCGACCCGCTACATGACCGTGCGCTTCGGCAATGTGCTGGGGTCGTCGGGGTCGGTGGTGCCGCTGTTCACCCGGCAACTGGCCAAGGGCGGGCCGCTGACCGTCACCCACCCCGACATGCGCCGCTACTTCATGACGGTGCGCGAGGCGGTGGAGCTGGTGCTCCAGGCGTCGGCCCATGGGGTGACGCGGGGCGAGGATCGCGGCAAGGTTCTGGTGTTGGACATGGGCGACCCGGTGAAGATCGCCGATCTGGCCCGCCAGATGATCCGGCTGGCGGGCTACCGCCCCGGCGTGGACATCCAGATCGCCTTCACCGGCCTGCGCCCTGGAGAAAAGCTGTTCGAGGAGATTCTAACCGCCACCGAGACGCCGACCCACACGGCGGCGGACGGCGTGTTCCTCGCCTCGCCCCGGTTGATCGACTACGCGCTGGTCAATCGCGCGCTGGGCGAGCTGGAAACGGCGGCGCGGGCGGGGGATGACGAGCGGGTTTTGACCATTCTGGCCAACATCGTGCCCGATTTCCGCGCCGAAGCGGTGCTGCCGCCCGCCGACGCCATGGCCGCCCCGCTGAACGGATCGCGGGAGGGCTGAGAAAAGATCGGAAGATGCGTTTTCCCCGCTTGCATCCCCGAAAAGCCTGTGGCATAACCCGCGCCACTTCAGGGGGCGGCCAGCCTGGACGCCCCTCGCGAGTGTGTCGGTTCAGTTTTCTTCGGTTTCCGGCGCTGCCGTAGCTCAGTGGTAGAGCACTCCCTTGGTAAGGGAGAGGTCGAGAGTTCAATCCTCTCTGGCAGCACCATTCTCCGATCCGAACCGCGCATGTCGCCCGGCGCTGCCGTAGCTCAGTGGTAGAGCACTCCCTTGGTAAGGGAGAGGTCGAGAGTTCAATCCTCTCTGGCAGCACCATCCTTCCTCCTTCTTAAAATCTCTCTCGGAACCAACAGCCGAATGGCTGCGGCCCGCATCGTCGGCTTGACGGCGGGTGCGAAAGGCCGCAAAACGCGGCGGTCGCTTCGGGGAGGATTTCATCATGGCCGGCAACAGCTTTGGCACGCTTTTCCGCTTCACCACCTGGGGCGAGAGCCACGGCCCGGCCATCGGCGTCGTCGTGGACGGCTGCCCGTCGCTGCTCGACCTGAGCGAGGCCGACATCCAGCCCTGGATGGAGAAGCGCCGCCCCGGCCAATCGCGCTACACCACCCAGCGCCAGGAACCCGATCTGGTCAAAATCCAGTCCGGCGTGTTCGAGGGCAAGACCACCGGCACGCCGATTTCGCTGGTGATCGAGAACACCGACCAGCGCTCCAAGGATTACAGCGAGATCGCGGCGAAGTTCCGCCCCGGCCACGCCGACTTCACCTATTGGGAAAAATACGGCATCCGCGATTATCGCGGCGGCGGACGCTCGTCGGCGCGGGAAACCGCCTGCCGGGTGGCGGCGGGCGCGGTGGCGCGCAAGGTGCTGGGGGCCGGAATCACCGTGCGCGGCGCGCTGGTGCAGATCGGCCCGCACAGGGTCGACCGCAGCCGCTGGGATTGGGCTGAGATCGACAACAACCCGTTTTTCTGCCCCGACCCGGTGGCGGCGCTTCACTGGGCCGATTATCTCGACGGAATCCGCAAAAGCGGCTCGTCGGTCGGCGCGGTGGTCGAGGTGGTGGCGTCCGGCGTGCCGGTGGGGCTGGGCGACCCGCTCTATGACAAGCTCGACAGCGATCTGGCCCGCGCCATGATGACCATCAACGCCGTCAAGGCCGTGGAGATCGGCAACGGCTTTGAGGCGGCGGAACTGACCGGCGAGACCAACGCCGACGAAATGCGCGTCGGCCATGACGGCAAGCCGGTTTTCCAATCCAACAACGCGGGCGGCATCCTGGGCGGCATTTCCACCGGGCAGGACGTGGTGGTGCGCTTCGCCGTCAAGCCGACCAGCTCCATTCTGACGCCGCGCCAGACGGTGGACATCCACGGCCAGGAAACCGACATCCTCACCAAGGGCCGTCACGACCCCTGCGTCGGCATCCGCGCGGTTCCGGTCGGCGAGGCGATGATGGCCTGCGTGCTGGCCGACCATCTGCTGCGCCGCCGAGCCGAACGGCGGGATTGAGCTGACAACGCCAAGGGGCGTGATGGAGCGTCTGCGACGCCGCAGGGCAACGAAGTCAGGTTGACGTGGCCGTCTTGCAAGACCGGAAAATGACATGGAACACGGATAAACACGGATGCCGACTGCGTCGGCCCACGGATGAACACGGATCAAGTAAAAATTTTTATCCGTGTTCATCCGTGGATATCCGTGTTCATCCGTGGATATCCGTGTTCATCCGTGTTTAAAATTCATCTCCCAAGTTGGTAACGTTTCGTTAACCTGACTTTGTTGCCTTGTGCGACGCTGCGCGTGATTGCCCGTTTTGGGGGATTCCCGTAGCGTGAGCCTGTTGCGGAGACAATTGCGGGGCTTGGCGGCGATGACGGGTGCGGCGCGACGGCGGATGATGGCGAGCGTCTTGGTTGGCGGCTTGGCGGGCGCCTTGACCTTAGGAACGCATCCGGCGCAGGCACAGACGGCTGAACCCAGCGCCCCGCCGCCGCCCGCCGCCGCTTCGCCCACGCCATCGGACGGG
This sequence comes from Azospirillum cavernae, assembly GCF_003590795.1. Classification (GTDB taxonomy): domain Bacteria; phylum Pseudomonadota; class Alphaproteobacteria; order Azospirillales; family Azospirillaceae; genus Azospirillum; species Azospirillum cavernae. Next base: position 1,366,657 of record NZ_QYUL01000001.1, on the reverse strand, counting down.
CGTCCGTTCGTCGAGTATGACGAGACGATCAAGGGCTGGAAGCTTTACTGCCAGCTCTGGCCCGCCACCCGCCGGACGGAATGCGAGCTTTCGACGCGCGGCGTGAACGACCGCAACGCCCGTCTGGTCTGGCTGCGCTCCACCGAACGCTGGTTGGACGGCCTGCGTTTCCGGTTTGAGGTTGGCACGCTGGAGATCGACAAGCCGGTGCGGATCTGGACCGACAAGACGGTGTTCCGCCCGGAATTCCCCTGCAAGCCCTTCGCGTTTGAAAGCAACACCTGCGCCGTCACCGACCCGGAGATCAACCGCAAGCTGGTTGAAAAGCTGTTCACCGCGCAGGAGGTGTCGGCGGTTGGCCAGACGGCGGCGGGGGCCAAGGCGGAGGTTCGTTTTGCCCTGGCCGGTTTCAAGGCGGCGGTGGAGCGCACCGACCAGCTTCGCGCCACGCTCGGCGCGCCTTGGATGATGCAGGGGATGACGCAGGGGGTGACTCAGCCGGGGCCGGGCGGCGGGTGATCCGGCAGGGGTGGAAGCGTTCCAGCCTCAACCGACGGTGTGGTTGAGGGAAATCACGCTCCCCCCCGCCAAATCCGATCGGTTCGACGCCCGTCCGGTCAGCCGCCGGTAAGCCGCCCAGGCGGCCAAGCTTTCCGCGCGCAGGGCGAGGGTTCGATGGGCGGTGCGCATGGTGACGCCGCCGATGATGAACACGCCGGGCAGGATCCCCGGCGACAGTTCGCCACGCTGAACCAGCACAAGGGCGACGCCCAGCAACAGCGCCTGATAGACGATGCAGCAGAATTGCAGGCCAACCGCCGCCAGATCGCTGACATCATCGGCGATTCCCCAAAGCGAGGAGTCGGGCAGGGTGGCGGGCGCCGCGTCGTCGTCCTCGCTGGAAATCGCCTCCGCCGCGCCAAGGGCGAGCAGCGCCGACAGGCCGACCAGCGCCATGGCGCCCAGCCCCGGATGCACCAGCGCCAGACTCAGCGCATAGACCGGCAACCAAGGCAGATCGAGCATGGGGCCCGTCATCGGACCGGCCAGAAATTCACGGACCGACGCCAAATCCCGATAGCGGTTTTGCAGGGCGCCGGTCGCTGGATCACGCGTGAGCGGCCGTCCGATGAGTTCGGAATCGCCGAAGCGATCCGTCAGCGCCGCGCCAACCCGCCGACCCACCCGGGCCAGCAAGCGGGCGCGGGTGAAGGTCAGCAGCGTGTGGGCGGCGAACAGCGCCAGCGCGATCAGCGCGACCAGAAAGGCGATGGCCGCTCCGTCACTCGTCATCAGGCGGTCATAAGCCAGAACACCCCCAAGAGGCGACGCCAACGCCACGAGGTTGGCGGCGACGCCGAACAGCGCGGCGGTCGTCAGCGGCTTGCGGAAGGCCTGCCACACGGTGGCGGGTTCGGTCGGATGATGCGGCGCCATGGGCGGTGCTCGTCGTCGAAAGGGGGGCGATGAAGAGACGGCGGCGTGGCGGGAATGAGCGTGGGCGTTTTTCCCACCAGCCGCCGTCATCATGCGTGGGAAAAAATCCCACAGCAAGCGAAATCACCATTCCCTTTCCGGCGCGCCGCGCTATTGTGGGTAAATCTCCCACGGTCGCGCTGGACGCGACGCCAACGCCCGAGCGCTGAATCCTTGTCGACCTCGCCCCCCGATCATCGTTCGCCGCCCGGCGCAGGAGCGGCCCCGCACGCCGCCCCGCCCTCGGCGGTGGTGGCGGCGGTGCGTCGGGTTTTGGCGCCTCTGGTGCGGGTGCTGATCGGCTTCGGCATGCCCTGGCCGATGCTGTCCGGTCTGGTGAAGGCGGTGTATGTCGAGGTGGCGGAGCGCGATTTCGCGTTGCCCGGCAAGGTGATGACCGACAGCCGCGTCACCCTGCTGACCGGGGTTCACCGCAAGGACGTCAGCCAGTTGCGGGCGGGCGCGCCGTCGGTGGAGGCGGTCGCGGCGGCGGCCCCGTCGCGGGGAGCGCAGGCGCTTGGCCTGTGGCTGGGGCATGACGATTACCGGGACGCCGACGGCGGGCCGCGCCCGCTTCCCCGCGCCAGCCGCGCGGCGGGGGAGGCGTCGTTCGAGTCCCTGGTCACGGGAATCAGCAAGGACATCCGCCCCCGCGCCCTGTTGGACGAGCTGCTGCACGCCGGTTTGGTGCGCGAGCGGGCCGACGGGCTGCTTGATCTGGTGGTCGCCGCCCATGTGCCGCGTGGCGACATCGACAAATTGGCGTATTATTACGGGCGCAATCTGGCCGACCATCTGGCGGCGGCTGGACACAATTTGGCGGGGGGCGCGCCGCCCTTTTTGGAGCGGGCGATGTTTCACGATGGGTTGACCGCCGAATCGGTGGCGGCTCTGCGGCGGGAGATGGAGGAGACCGGCATGGCGATGCTGGTTCACCTGAACCGTCTCGCCACCGATCTGGCCGCCCGCGACGAGGGCAAGGCCGAGGCGACCCACCGTTTCACCGCCGGACTCTATTCGTACAGCGCGCCGGACGGGCAGCGGCCAGCCCAGCCGGACGAGTCCGCCTCTGGTGGCGAGGGGGGTGGCTCGTGAGCCGCCGCCGCTCCGCTTTCTTCACGCCCCTGGTTCTGTCGCTGGTCCTGCTGATCGCGGCCTGCGGGGGCGGGGTTTTCGCGCCCGGTCAAGCCGACCGAGGCATCGGCGGCACCGGGATCGGCGTCGCGGATCGAGGCATCGGTGGCACCGGCATCGTCGGCACGGTCACGGCCTTCGGCAGTGTTTGGGTCAACGGCCTGCGCGTCGAGTTGCCGACCAGCGCCCAGTTGCGGATCGAAGGCCAACCGGCGACCGTGGACGACGTCCGCATCGGTCAGGTCATCGCCGTGACGGCGGCGGCGGGCGGGCCGACCGGCTTGACGGCCCGCGTGCTCGACGTGCGTTACGCCGTCGCCGGGCCGGTCGAACGGGTCGCGGGTGAGGCCGCCATCATCCTTGGACAAAAAATCGAGATCGGGTCCGCGTTGGGCCGCGACGCGCTGGCGCCGGGGGCCTGGGTCGCGGTGTCCGGTTTGCGGCGCCCTGACGGGGTGATCGTCGCCGGGCGAATTGATCCTTGGTCGTCGGCGCGCGGTTGGCTGTTGCGTGGTCGTTTGGAAGCGGTGACGCCCGAGATGATCCGGGTGTCCGGCCTTGCCGTGGGCCGGGCGGCGCTGACCGGGGCCGACGTTGACGCGCTGCTGGCGGCGGATGGCGGCACGGTGCGAATCGCGGGCGCGCGTTTGGGGCAGGCGTCGAGCGTGACCGCCGACCCGATCAACCCCTTTGGCGCGGCCGTTGGCGCGCTGTCGGTCGAAACCTTCACCGACGCGACCGGCGCGGTGGCTGACGGGCTGCTGGAGGATTCGACCAGCCTGGGGCCGTTCGCGCCCAGCAGCCGCATCGTCATCGACAGCGTCGTGCGCCGGGGCGGCTCCGGAGGCGGCGACGCCCGCGCCTTTGGCGCTCCGGGGCTTGGCGGACGGGAGGCGCCGGACGGCGACCCGGCGGCCCGCGCCGCTGGTCTGGGCCGAGGCCGCGATTCAGGGCCGCCGGGCGCCGGTGATCCGGGCGTCGGGCTGGGGCCGAGCGGGGCCGTCGGGGTGGGCGGCGCCTATGGAGAGCGGGAGGCGCCGAACGGCGCGCCCCCCGGCGCGGGAAGCCCCCCCGGAGCGGGACCTCCCGGAGCAGGGCCACCCGGAGCAGGGCCACCCGGCGGCGGACCGCCGGGGCGGGGCGGGCCGGGGCGCGGCCCCCCTGGATTCGGCGGTGATCCAAGGGGTGGGCGTTCGCCGGGTGGAACGTCAGTGGGTGGCGCTGGCCTTGAGGGGCGCGGCGTCCGTTGACGTTTCTGGGTCTCGCCGTGCGCGGGGGGCGTTTCTCTGCTATGGCTTGGCCCCTCTCGCCCCATCACAACGCCGTTGCCGATCATGACCGACGCCGCCGCCGCTTTCCTGAACGTTGCGCACTCCCTGTCGGGCAAGCGATGGCAGGCGCGCCCCTGTGAGGAGCGGCAGGCGCTGGCCCTGTCGCAGGCGCGCGGCCTGCCGGAAATCATTGGCCGCGTGCTGGCCGCCCGTGGCGTGACCGAAGAGGCGTGCGACAGCTTCCTCAGCCCCCGTTTGAAAACCCTGCTGCCGGAGCCGTCGCGCTTCCGCGACATGGACGTGGCGGCGGAGCGCATCGCGCGCGCCATCCGCGACGGCGAAAGCGTGACGGTCTTCGGTGATTACGACGTGGACGGCGCGACCTCCGCCGCCGTTCTGCGCCGCTTTTTCCACGCCGTCGGGGCGGAGCTGCGCGTCTATGTCCCGGATCGGGTGAAGGAGGGCTACGGCCCCAACGCCCCCGCCCTGCTGCGGCTGAAGGCCGAGGGGGTGGGGCTGGTGGTGACGGTCGATTGCGGCGTCTCCGCCTTCGCCGCGCTGGAGGCGGCGGCGGACGTTGGGTTGGACGTGGTGGTGCTGGACCATCACGCGGCGGAACCGCGCCTGCCCCCGGCGGTGGCGCTGGTCAACCCCAACCGGCTGGACGAGGATGGCGCCTATCGCACCCTGTGCGCGGCGGGCGTCACCTTCATCACCGTGGTGGCGGTGAACCGGCTGCTGCGGCAGGGCGGACACTATAAGGACCGTCCCGAACCCAATCTGATGGAATGGCTCGATCTGGTCGCGCTGGGCACCGTGTGCGACGTGGTGCCGCTGACCGGCCTGAACCGCGCGCTGGTCGCCCAGGGGCTGAAGGTGATGGCCCGGCGCGGCAATCCGGGGCTGGCGGCGCTGGCCGACGTGGCCGGGGTGAAGGAGACTCCCGACGCCTACCACGCCGGTTTCGTGCTGGGACCGCGCGTCAACGCGGGCGGGCGGGTCGGCGCGTCCGATCTGGGCGCGCGCCTGCTGTCCACCGACGATCCCATCGAAGCCATGGAGCTGGCGCAAAAGCTGGAGCTGCACAACGCCGAACGCCGCGCCGTCGAAGCGGCGGTGCTGGAGGACGCGCTGGAGCGGGTGGCCGCCGAAGCCGGGCGGGAGACCGATCTGGTCTTCGTCGCGGGCGAGGGCTGGCACCCCGGCGTCATCGGCATCGTCGCCGCCCGCCTGAAGGAGCGCTACAGCCGCCCGGCCTGCGTCGTGGCGCTGGAGGAGCAGCCCGACGGCACGGTGATCGGCAAGGCCTCGGGCCGGTCGGTGCGCGGGGTCGATCTGGGCGCGGCGGTGATCGCCGCCCGGCAGGACGGCTTGCTGATCGGCGGCGGCGGCCACCGCATGGCGGCGGGCTTCACCGTGGCGGGCGACAAGCTGGACGCGCTGCGCGCCTTCCTGGCCTCGCGGGTGGCCGAACAGATGGCGGCGATGCCGCTGGTGCCGACGCTGGAGCTGGACGGGGCGCTGTCGGTGGGGGCGGCGACGACCGCCCTGGTCAACACGCTGAACACGCTTGGCCCCTACGGCACCGGCAACGCCGAGCCGCGCTTCGCCATCACCGACGCGCGGGTGGTCCGCGCCGACGTGGTGGGGGCCAATCACGTCCGCTGCATCCTGCAAGGCAATGACGGCGGGCGGCTGAAGGCCATCGCCTTCCGGGCGCTGGACAGCGATCTGGGCCAAGCCCTGCTGACGGGAAAGGGGACGCCCTTCCATCTGGCGGGCATCCTGCGCATCGACCGCTGGAACGGCGCGGAAGGCGTGCAGCTTTTGATCGACGACGCCGCGCCCGCGCGTTCGGCCTGAAAGAAAGCGGGCAGGGGGCGAAAAAAACGCTTGCGCGTTTCGGGCGCGATCATTAGAAAGCGCGTCACCGCGAACGACGTCCCCGTCGTCTAGAGGCCTAGGACACCGCCCTTTCACGGCGGCGACACGGGTTCGAATCCCGTCGGGGACGCCACCCCCTCACAGATTGAGGGTTGTCTGGTGGAAGCAGCGTTTGGGTGAGCAAGCGTGTCCACGCCTGCGAAAACATAGAGGTCCCCGTCGTCTAGAGGCCTAGGACACCGCCCTTTCACGGCGGCGACACGGGTTCGAATCCCGTCGGGGACGCCACCCTCACAGCAGAGGGTTGAAGATTTGCAGCCGTTGCGCTGCCACGACTTTCCAAGCCATTTCGAGAGTTACGCAGCGTAGCGCCGTGCGTGAAATTGGAATCACGTTTGTTCGCCGGACCTTCGCGTGCGGAATCGCCAACACATCAAGCAAGTCTTTTCTCGTCGGGCTGCGGCCCGCCGGTTCGGCGTGAGCGTGCGCTTTGCCCAGCGAATGGTGACGACCTCATCAAGGGCACCGTGCCTTAAATATGAAACAACACCGCGCTCTGAGTTTTGATTTATCGAGCAGATGGTCTCGTTTGTTTTCTCTTCAATGACGCAAAGAAAAAGCACCGTCACGAGTCTCATTGACCGTGACGGTGCTTTTAAAAACTGTGCCCAAGCGGCATGCCGGAGGTTCGTCAGGCAGGCCGCCAGAGCCAAACTCCTAGCGTGGTTTTGGATCCGCTTGGATGGGCAAAATCACTCCCACTCGATTGCTCTAAACCAAGCTAGGCTGTTGATCTATATGCGTTTTTTCTTGTCTGACGAACGGGGAGCCGACTGTTAGGTCGTCAAAAAGTTACGGTGTTGATTTTAAAGGAAAATTCCCTTGAAAATATTTTTGTGGGTTTCGGCATCTATCGATGACGACCAGCCCCCTGAGCGCTGTTCTCAGCAACCCGGTCATCGCCTCGCTGCACCAACACCCAAGGGCACTGCATCGGCCCGTTTTTCCGCGTCCTGCTAACGCTCGTTTATGCCGCACAAGGCGGGCAGCAGGATGGCCGGGGTGACGCTGGCGCCGACCAGCGCGCCATAAAGTGCCTTGCCCAGCAGGACGACGCTCAACGGGGCGTCGTTCCAGCCGCCGCCCCACAGCAGGGCGGCGGCCACCGGCGCCAACAGCGTGAACCAGACAAGGGCCAGAGCAACCGCGCGCGTGACCACTCCGCGCGGGACAAGGTGGCTCCACCCCGTCAGATCGCTCCAACCACACGCGGGCAGCCTGCCGCTGGCCCGCCGTTTGCGCAGGACAACGGGCAGAAGCAGGCCCATGGCCAGCACCGGCAAGACCGTGCTGGGCAGCAAATCAAAGACCAGGCCGCCCAGCCCCCAGACCGGAACCGGGTCAACCCCGGAGAACACCAACCAAGCGATGCCCGCCGTGATCGCGCCGTTGATCGTCGCGCCGACGGCCATTTCCACGCGCAGGAACCGACGCAGGTCGGCGCGCCGCGCCGCCATAGAGGTGAGCATTCCACTGTCCTTTCTGTTCAAACCAATGATGGACGCGACCAGGGACCCTCAGTGGGCGGAGCGGACCTTCACGGCGAAGGAGTCCACCGCCACGCCCAGCCGGGTGGATTCACCGACCAGCCCGTCCGCCGCCGCCAGCACCCGATCCGCGATGGCGCCGGTGTCGCTGGCCCCCTGCATCACCTCGTCGATGATGACGCGGACGTCGTCCGCGCCGTTGGCCGCCCGGCTGGCGCTGTGGGCGATGTCCTGGGTGGCTTGGCTTTGTTCCGTCACCGCCGCGCTGATCGCCCCGGAGATTTCCGACATGCGGGTGATGACGCCGCCGACGCCGTGAATGGCCTCGGCGGCCTTGGCGGCGGCGGCGCGGATGCCGTCGATCTGCCGCTCCACCCCCAGGATCGCGTCGGAGGTCTGGCGCGCCAGCGCCTTCACCTCCTGCGCGACGATGGCGAAACCGCGCCCGGCCTCGCCCGCGCGGGCGGCCTCGATGGTGGCGTTGAGCGCCAGCAGGTTGGTGCGTCCGGCGATGGCGTCGATCAGGCGGACCACCTCGCCAACCCGTTCCGCCGCCGTCAACAGCTCGTCCATCGCCGCCTCGCAGCGGCGCGCCCCGGCCACGGCGTGTTCGGCGATCCGTTCGGAGGCCACCACCCGTTCGCCGATGTCGCGGATGCTGGCCGAAAGCTGTTCGGCCACCTCGGCCACCACATCCACGCTTTTGGCCGCCTGCCCGGCGCTGCCGGCGGCGGAGGTCGAGCAGCGGTTGGCGTTGCCCGCCACCGCCGCCAGCTCGTCCGCCGTCTGACGCATCCGCGAGGCCGCCGCGCCGACGGACTGGACCACCTCGGCCACCTCGGCCTTCAGGCTGTCGGCCAGCCGCTCCAGCGTCCGGCGCTTGTCGGTTTCGGCCTGGGCCTGCAAACGCTCCTGTTCGTCGCGCAACCGTTCGGCGTCCCGCATCGCCCGTTGGAACACCATCACGGCGCGGGCGGTCGCGCCGATCTCGTCCCGGCGTTCCACCCCATGGATGGGGATGCCCAGTTCGCCATCGGCCAACCGCGTCATCGCCCGCACCGTGCGTTCCAACGGCCGCGACACCGAATGCAGCGCCAGCAGCAGGGCCACCCCCAGCGTCAGCAGCGCCCCGGCGGCGCCGCTGGCGACGGTCACGCGCACCGTGTCGTCGTAGCGGGCCTGGGCGGCCTGATCGGCGGCGTCGATGGCCTTGTGCACGTCCGCGCTCAAGCCTTCGAACTGGGAGATGGCGACGGTGAGGTCGAGACGCCCGCTGCTGAGAATGTCGGCGGCGGCGCTGCGGTTGCCCGCCGCCACCTCCCGCCGCACCTCCTCCACGATCGCCATCAGGTTGGTGAATTGGCTGACGCCGGACTCGATGTCCTGGTCGCGCTGGGGCAGGATGCGTTTGAGGCTGTCGGCGCTGCTGGCGAAGGTCGCCTTCAGCGCGTCCAAATCGCGTGCGAGGAAATCGAGATTCTCGGGATCCTCTTCGACGACCATCTCGCGCACCAGCCCGCTGATCGAGCGGACGGCCCCGGAGGCGACATACGCCGCCTTGCCGCGTTCCGACAGATCGACCACCCGCTGGTAATCGTCCTTGATGAGGCCGGTTTGCGCGATGCCGTACCACGACATCGCCAGCGACACCCCCATCATCACCACCAGCGGAACCACGATCTTCACCACGATCGGCAGATGGTTCCACGGGGCGACCAGACGGCGGGCGGCCACCGCCGCCGCACCGGCCAACCGCCGACCACCGGAGAGCAGCGCGCGCATGATGCGGTCCTCCCTGTTCCAAGCCTGTGGGGTCATGCGGCCAGGGCGCGGCGGATCAACGCGCCGACATCCCCGTCATGGCGAAAGCCGACCGCCGCCGCCGCCGTCGCGTCGAGGGGCGGGAAGGCCCCGAACCCGGCCTCCAGCGCCGGATCGGGCGCGTGGGTGACGAGGCGGCGGCGGTCCTCGCCGAACCGCGCGGCCAACCCGTCCACCAGATCGGCGATGGTCAGGCGCAGCACCGGCAGGGTGAAGACGCGCCGCTCCGCCAGCGTGGCGGGCGGCAGCCCGGCGGCGTGCAGAAGATTGTCCACGCACGTCCCGACCGACATCCACCAGGCGACCGCCTGCGCCGACACCGGGCAGACGAAGGGCCGCCCCGCCGCCAGCGCCCAGAAAATCTCGCTCATGAAGGCCGACAACAGGCCGTTCGGGGCCGGGGGGCGGGCGACGATGCCGGGCAGGCGCAGGGCGCAGCCATCGACCCAACCGCGCCGCCCGTAATCGCTCAACAGGATTTCGGCGGCCAGCTTCTGCGCGCCGTAGCTCAGCGTCGGGCGCGTCGGCGTGGCGTCGTCCACCCGGTCGGGCAGGGGGGAGCCATAGACGGCGATGGTGCTGGTGAAGACCAGCCGCGTCGCTGGTTGACCAGGGTTTTCGACGGCGCGCTGGCGCAGCAGCTCCAACAGCGTCAGCGTCGCCCGCAGATTGACGTCCAACCCCAGCGCGTGCTGGCGTTCCGCCGCCCCGCCGGGAAGGCTGGCCAGATGAAACACGCCGTCGCAGCCCGGCTCCAGCGCGGCGGCGAGAACGCCGTCCTCGGCGATGGATCCGGCCACCCGGCGCACGCGCGGGTCGTCCGGCGCGTCATCGAGCGTCAGATCCACCAGGGTCAGGCGTTCGCACGCGCCATCGGCGAGCAGTCGACGGGTCAGCGCTTGGCCGACGAAGCCGTTCGCGCCGGTGACAAGGATGTGTTTCATGCGGTCCACCCCCGCCGCCCGCGCGCAGGCCATGGTCCGGCCCACCGCGCGGCGCGGCGTGTTCAGGTCAAAGGGCAAAAAAGGAAAAGATCAGAGATCGAGCACGAGACGCCCGCTCAACGCCCGCGAACAGCAGGGGGTGAAGCGGTCGTTCGCCGCCCGTTCGGCGTCGGTCAGGAACAGGTCGCGGTGGTCGGGGATGCCCGAGCGGATCGGGGTCACGCAAGTGCCGCACACCCCCTGTTCGCACGACACCGGCACCTCGACGCCATGGGCCGCCAGCGCGTCGATCACCCGTTGTTCGGGACCAACCCGGCAGACAAGGCCGCTGCTGGCGATTTCCACCTCGAACGAGCCATCCTGCGCGGGGGCGGCCTGCGGCGGGGCGGCGAAATACTCGCGGTGCAGCCGGTCCGCCGCCCAGCCCTGGGCGGTGGCCGTGTCCAGGATGTGGGCGATGAAGGGGGCCGGGCCGCAGACATACAGGTGGGCGTCCGCCGCCGGATCGGCCAGGATCCGCCGGGCGTCCAGCCGTTCCTCCGGCGGCGCGTCGTCGCACCACAGCCACGCCCGTCCGGCGAAGGGCGGCGCGGTCAACCGTTCGCGGAACGCCATGCGGTTTTGGCTGCGCGCGGCGTAATGCAGGGCGAAGGGCCGTCCCAAGGTCAGCAGCCGTTCGGCCATGCACAGGATCGGGGTGATGCCGATGCCGCCCGCGAACAGCAGCGTCCGGCCCGCCGTCTCGTCCAGCGGAAACAGGTTGCGCGGCGCGCCAACCGCCAGCCGGTCGCCCTCCTGCACCCGTTCGTGCAGGGCGGCGGAGCCGCCGCGCGAGGCGGCTTCGCGCAGAACGGCGATGACGTAGCGGCGCCGCTCCTCCGGGGTGTTGCACAGCGAGTAATGACGGACGATTCCATCGGCCACGCGCACCTCCACATGCGCGCCCGCCGTGAAGGGAGGCAGGGGATCCCCGGCGGGGCGCCGCAGCTCGAACAGGCGGACTCCCTCGGCGATCATCCGTGTGCGGGTGACGGTAAGCTCCATCATGCTCCGGCGGCCTCCGGCACGGCCTTGGCGATGGCGTCTTGGGCCGTCTGTTCGGCGGCGATCAGGCGTTCCAGAACACGGCGCGCGCGGACCCCCGCCGCGTCGCCCGCCAGCAGGATCGGCTTCAGCGACCAGAAATCGGCGTCGCCGATGGCGTTTTGCTGGGCTTCCAGCATTGGCAGATCCTCGGTGCGGAAGGGCACGCTCAGGCCCTCGATCTGCTCCTCGGCCAATTGCGCGCCAAAGGGACCCATCGCCTTGGGGAAGGAGATGCTGAACCAGTAATGGGTCGTGCGGGCGGTTTCCGGGGTGAACAGGTGGCAGGTCGGGGTGTCGCGCCCCTCGCCGCGTGGGCGGCCGCCCGGCACCGCCCCGGCGAGAAGGAGCATGTTGGCCGGGGCGTTCCACCGCACATCAATCCAGCGGTCCACCGGGATGCCGGACTCGATGCCCATCGCCTGATAGAGAAAGGCGGGCATGATTTCACCGTGGGTCATGCGCAGCGACCACACCGTGTTCCCGTCCTCCTTCACCTCGGTGGTGGCCTGCGCCACCGCGTTGGACCCCAGCGTGCTGGCGTGCAGGAACTGGATGTGAGACAGATCCATGATGTTGTCGGTTTCCAACAGGTAGTTGGCCTTCACCCGCAGATACCGCTTGCCGACATGCTGGCTGTCCGGGTCCAGGCAGGCGAAATCGGGGATCGCCGCCGGGTCGGCCTTGGCCGGATCGCCCATCCAAATCCAGATCAGGCTGTGCCGTTCCACCACCGGAAAGGCCGCGACCTTGGCCGCCTTGGGGATCGTTCCGTTGCCGTGGGGGTTGCGGGTGCAGGCCCCGGCGCCGTTGAACTCAAGCCCGTGATAGGCGCAGCGCAGGGTGTCGCCATCCAGCGTGCCCAGCGACAGCGGCGCGAAGCGGTGCGGGCAGCGGTCGAACAGCGCCTGTGCGGTTCCGGTGGCGTCGCGGAACAGAACGACCGGACGATCCAACAGGGTGCGCGCCAGCGGGCGTTCGTTTGTCACCTCGTGATTCCAGGCGGCGACGTACCAGCAATTCATCAGATAGGCCATGGAACGGCTTCCTTCTGTGGTGGCGTGTTTTTTGGCTTCTGATCCGCTTACGGCGTCGACAGGGCGGAGGCGGCGGGCGGCGACGAGGGAGGCGACGATGGCGCGTGACCCTCGGCGTGGCGCACTGGCTTGCCGCCGGGCAGCAGCAGATAGGCCAGGGCGGGCAGCAGGACGAGCGCGCCGACCATGTTCCACAGGAACATGAAGGCCAGCAGGATCCCCATGTCGGCCTGGAACTTGATGTCGGAAAAGGCCCAGGTGGCGACGGCGGCGGCCAGGGTGACGCCGGTCAGGATCACCACCTTGCCGGTGAAGATCAGCGCCCGGTAATAGGCTTCGGACAGCCCCATCCCGGCCCGCATCATCGCCAGCGTCACCGACAGGATGTACAGCGCGTAATCGACGCCGATGCCCACGCCCAACGCGATGACCGGCAGCGTGGCGACCTTCACCCCCATGCCCAGCCACACCATCAGCGCTTCGGCCAGGACGGAGGTCAGCATCAGCGGCAGCACCGCCACCAGCACCGCCCGCCAGGAGCGGAAGGTGACGAAGCTCAGCAGCATCACCGCGCCATAGACGAGGTACAGCATCTGCCGCCACGCCTGCTTGACCACGATGTTGGTGGCGGCCTCGATCCCGGCGCTGCCCGCCGCCAGACGGAAACGGATGTCCGCCGTGTCGTTGTCGGCGGCGAAGCGTTCGACGCGGGCGACGACGCGGTCCAGCGTGTCAGCCTTGTGATCCTTGAGATAGACGAACAGGGTCAGCAGCGTGCAAGCTTCGTTGTACAGGCCGCGCGGCGCGCCCGCCGTCACGAAATTCAGCATCGCCTGGTTCTTGATCAACTCCACCCATTTTGGGTTGGCTTCGTTCAGGCCCGACAGCACGTCGCGGTTCAACTGCGCCAGGGAGTTGGTGGTCTCCACCCCCTCCAGTTGCCGCAACTCCCATTCCAGGGCGTCCAGGCGGCGCAGCGCCTCGTAACGGGCGCAGCTTCCCTCTCCCTTGGTTTCCACCATCACCGCGAACACGTCGCTGCTGGCCCCGTAATGGGCGTTGATGTAGGCGACGTCGCGGTTGTAGCGGGAGTCCGGGCGCAGTTCCGGCGCGCCGGGGTCGAGATCGCCGATCTTCAACCCTTCAGCCCCCCACAGCCCGACGACGGCCAGCGCCGCCCCGCCCAGCACCGCCGCCACGGCGCCATCGCGCCGGGTGAAACGGTCGAGGAAGGCCCAGACCGGATGCTTGACGCCGGTGGTCTGGCGGGCGTTGTCGGTCTTCAGGCTGCGCGCCGCCGCCGCCGCGCTGACCCCGGTGTAGGACAGCAGGATCGGCAGCAGGATGAGGTTGGTGAAGATCAGCACCGCCACACCCAGGCTGGCGGCGATGGCCAGCTCGCGGATCACCTGGATGTCGATCACCAGCAGCACGGCGAAGCCGACCGCGTCGGCCAGCAGCGCGGTCAGACCGGCCAGGAACAGGCGGCGGAAGGTCAGGCGGGCGGCGATGTATTTGTGCGCGCCCCGCCCGATGTCCTGCATGATGCCGTTCATCTTCTGCGCGCCGTGGCTCATGCCGATGGCGAAGACCAGGAACGGAACCAGGATCGAATAGGGATCCAGCGCCATGCCCAGCGTCGGCAGCAGGCCAAGCTGCCACACCACCGCCGTCATCGAGCTGACCACCACCAGCGCGGTGGAGCGGACGCAGCGGGTGAACCACAGCACGCAGACCGTGGTGATGACGATGGCGACGGCCAGGAACAGCAGCACCTCGCGCAGGCCGTCGATCAGGTCGCCGACGATCTTGGCGAAGCCGGTGACGTGCAGCGTCAGCCCCGGCCGTTCGAAGCGCTGGCGGATCTCCTCCAGCTTTTGGGAAAAGGCGGCGTAGTCAAAGGGCGCGCCGTCGGGCAGCGCGCTCAACAACGGCACATAAAGGGCGCTCGACGTGCCGTCCAACGCCACGATCTGGCCGATCTCGCCCGACCGCGCCACATTGACCCGCAACTGCCCCAGGCTGGCGGGAGAACCGTCATAGCCGTCGGGGATGACCGGCCCGCCGTCCATGCCGTCTTCCGTCACCCCGATCCAGCGGGTGTTGGGCGTCCACAGCGATTTCATGGAGCTGCGGTCCACGCCGGGGGTCAGGAACACGGCGTCGTTGATCTGGCGCAGCGTGTCGAGATAGGCCGCCTCGTAGATCGACCGCCCGCCGTTGGACACGACGATGCGCACGGCGTTGCCCAACCCGCGCAAATCCTGCTGGTGCTCCATGTAGGCGGCGATGAAGGGGTGCTGCCGGGGGATCGTCTTTTCAAAGCTGGCGTTCAAGCGCAAGGCGGACGCCTGCCACCCCAGAATCAGCGTCATCACCACGCACAGGCACACGACGATCAGGCGGTTGTTGAACAGGACCCGTTCGACGCGAGACCCGGATTGCGGATCGAAGGCCGCAAGGTCCGGTGTCTCGGCTGGGTCGACGGTGGGGGAAACGGCCATGATGGTTCCAGACTGTCGGAGGATTCAGGGGGTGGCGGGCGCGCCGGTCAGCGGTCGGTCTCAGCGGCCAGACTCAGCGGTTAGGCTGGGGCACGCGCCACAGACCGCGCAGGGTGGCGACGACCAGCCCGCCGTCGCCGCTGTCCAGCAGACCCGTCGGCGTCGGCAGCGGCGGCGTGGGCAGGGGAGCGATGGATCCGCCGTCCGGGCGCGCCGTCAGAATCTGCCCGGCCTGGTTGGCCAGCAGCAGGCGACCGGACGCGCCGCTCGCCGCCGTCACCGACACCGGGGCGGGCAGGTCGATCGGTTGCCAGCTTTCCCCCCGGTCGGTGGAGCGGAAGGCGTTGCCGCGCAGCCCGCCCAGCACGAGGGCGCCGGACACGTCCACCACCGCCGTGAACCAACTGCCGCGATAGGGGGTGGACAGGCGGTTGAAGCCGCGCCCACCATCGTCCGACCGAAGCAACAACCCCTGTTCCCCGGCGATGTAGAGCGCGTCGGCCCCGGCGCGGATGGCGTAAAGGTGCAGCCCGTCCGGGTTGGGCAGGTCGAGCGTCAGGGACGACCAGCTTTTGCCGCCGTCGTCGGTGCGCAGCGCCAAGCCGAACGCCCCGACGATGAAGCCGGTCTCCGCCGTCGGGAAGAAGAGGTCGAGGAAGGGCTTGTCCGGCCCCTCCTCGACCAGTTGTCCGATGCGGTGGGAGGAACCGTCTTTCGGAAGGCTGTCGGCGACGATGCGGGCCGCCGCAACGCCGTCGAGCTGTTTGACCCAGCTTTCCCCGCCGTCGCGGCTGTGCAGCACGACGCCGTAATGCCCAACCGCCCAGCCCAGTGTCGGGGTGGGGAAGGCCACGGCGGTCAGGGCGACGCTGACGGGAACCTTGGCCTGACGCCAACTCGCGCCCTTGTCGTCGGACAGGGCGATCACGCCCCGTTCGCCCACCGCGACCAGACGCCCGCCCGCAGCGGCGACGGCCTGGAAGGCGGCGCGTTCGGGTTGGCGGACCAGCGTGGCGGGGCGGTCCAGCGGTTCGGCCACCGGCGCGGCGCGCGCCGCGTCCGCGAAGGCGAAACCACCCAGGGCGAGCGCGCCCGCCAAGGCGATCCTCGCCGCTCCATTGCACCGTCGCATCATTTCACCATGGTTTGAGGCATCGGACGTCACGTCGCGGGGGGCGTCAGGCGGGATCGGTGGACGGGGTGGCCGCCGGGACGATGGCGTGGTCGATGGCCCCGAACAGCGAGTGGCCCGCCGCGTCCAACACCTCGAACCGCAGCCGGTCGCCGAAGCGCAGCGGCGGGGTGGTCGCCGCGCCCGTGGCGATGACCTCCAGCGCCCGCCGTTCGGCCAGACAGGCGGACCCCACCGTCGCGGCGTCGCGGTTGGACACGGTTCCCGACCCCAGGATCGCGCCACTGCGCAGATCGCGGTTGTGGGCGAGGTGGGCCAGAAGCTCGCCAAAACTCCAATCCATCTCGCGACCGTTGGGGTTGCCGAACCAGTCGCCGTTGCGGTGGATGCGCAGATCCAGCGCGAGGCGGCCATCGACCCAGGCGTCGCCCAACTCGTCCGGCGTCACCGCCACCGGCGCGAAGACTGTGGCCGGTTTGGCCTTGATGAAGCCGAAGCCAAGCTGCAATTCGGCGAACAGGTGGCGGCGCATGCTCATGTCGTTGAACAGCGTGACGAGCCGGATGGCCCGCTCCGCCGCCGCTGGGGAACTGCCCATCGGCAGATCGCCGACGATGACGGCGAACTCCCCTTCGAAATCGCCCTGCTCCTCCTCGTTCAGCATCGGGTAATCGTCGCAGGGGCCGCGAAAATCGTCGCTCTGGCGCTGGATCAGGATCGGAACGCCCTCCTGCTTCTTGACCGTCAGGTTGTAGGCCCGCTCCATGATGGCGCCGTGGTTGAGGAAGGCCGACGCGTCCACGAACTGGCCGGAGCGCGGCAAGGGGGCCATCGCCTGCGCCGGATCGAAGGGAAAGGCGCCAGGGGCGGTTCCCTCCTCCAGCCGGTGGGCTAGGGCGCGCAGATCCTGTTCGCAGCGCTCCCAATGGTCGAGCGCGGCGCGCAGGGTCGGCGCGATGACCGCCGCGTCCACGGCGCGGCTGAGATCGCGCGACACGACGACCAGACGGCCATCGGGCGCGCCGTTTTTCAGCGTGGCGAGCTTCATGGGATCAGACCTCTTCGAAAATCGCGACGGCGCGGGTCCAACCGGCGGACGCGCCGCGAATCTTGTGGGGGAAGCAACTGACCAGGAAGCCGTCGCCCGGCAGCGCTTCGAGGTTGTGCAGCTTTTCCAGGTGGCAATAGCCGATGTCGCGCCCGGCCTTGTGCCCTTCCCAGATCAGCGCGGTGTCGCCGGTCTCCGCGATCTTCTTCGCGGTGTAGGAGAAGGGGGCGTCCCAGCTCCAGGCGTCGGTTCCGGTCAGGCGAACGCCGCGCTCCAGCAGGAACATCGTCGCCTCGTACCCCATGCCGCAGCCAGCCCCCACATAATCGTTGTTCCCGTAGCGGGATCCGGCGCGGGTGTTGACCAGCACGATGTCGAGCGGTTGCAGCGTGTGGCCGATCCGGTCCAACTCCTGCTCCACATCGGCGGCGGTGGCGACGTAGCCGTCGGGGAAATGCCGGAAATCCAGCTTCACGCCGGGTTGGAAACACCAATCCAGCGGCACCTCGTCGATGGTGATCGACTTTTTCCGCTCGCCCAGCTTGGCGTCCATGGTCGAATGGAAATGCCAGGGCGCGTCCAGATGGGTGCCGTTGTGGGTGGTCAGCGTCACCCATTCCGCCGCCGCCGCCTCGCCGTCGGGGAAATCCTCCGCCTTCACGCCGGGCAGCATCTGGAGAAACTCCGGCACCGTGTCGGCGTGTTGTTGATAGGTGATTTTCGGGGCCAGCGGCGGCGGATCCGACAGCACGTCGTTTTCCAGATAGATCGACAGATCGACCAGCCGACGTTTCGCGGTGAGCAGCATGAACGGGAACTCCTAGGGCGCGCGGGTGGGCCAATGGGTGGGCGGCAGGCCAGGAACGGGGGAGCGGAAGACCGGCAGGCGGTCGCCGCCCAGGCTGCCCAGGCAGACGGTGCGCAGATCCGGCCCGGCAAAGGTGACGCTGGCCATCAGCGGGGCGATGGTTCCGGCGCAGGCCCCCAGCAGGGCGGGCGTGACCGTTCCTTGGTCATAGGCGGCCTCATAGGCGGCCAGCGCGTCCGGCTTGCCATCGTCGAGCAGGGTCAGAACCTCGCCCGTCGGGGTCAGGGCGATCAGCCGTTCGGTCAGGATCAGGGTGATCCACAGGTTGCCGACGGCGTCGAGCGCGAAGCCGTCGGGGAAGCCGCCCAGATCGCTGGGGCCGTACACCTCGCGGTCGGTCAGCGTGCCGTCGGCCCCGACGCGCAGGCGCGAGATGCGGCGGGCGTTGGTTTCGGCGACGTAGAGCCACTCTTCTTCGGCGTCGAAATGGATTTCGTTGGTGCCGCAAAAACCGTCGGCGACGATGCGCGCGCCCCGCTCGTCGATCAGGCCGATGTAGCCGTCCGCCGTGCGCTCGTTGATCGAGCGGGTCCAGGGGATTTGCCGGGTCGTCACGGTGAACCAGATCCGGCCACGGCGGTCGGTCAGCACGAAGTTCGTCTTGCCCAGCGGCTGGCCGTCGATGCGGTCGCACAGGGTGGACAGCGCGCCGTCGCGCGTCATCCGTTCGATCAGGTCGGTGCCGAAATTGGCGATCAGCAGATCGCCGTTGCGGTCGAAGGCCAGCCCGTTCGGCAGGGAGCCGCCCAGGATCAGCGAGTCCGCCGCGCCCGTGCTGGCGTCGGCGGTCGCCGGGCGGCCTTCGATCAGGCGCTGGGTCCCGTCGGGCCGCAGATGGACGACGCCGCGCGCGTCCGCCGTCCACAGCGACCCGTCGGGTTCGGCGAGGATGCATTCCGGGCGGCGCAGGCCGACACCGACGTAACTCAGGGCGTCAGGATCCACCCGCCATCCCGACAAGGGGTTGGCGGCGGACGAACGGGTCGTCGTCATCAGGGGGGTGTCCGCTGGGTTGGCCCCCGCTGGATCAGACCTGTGGGGATCAGGCTGGCGGGGATTGGGCGGGGATAGGCGTGGTTCGGATCAGATCGGCTGCGCCAGCGCCATCATCGACGCGCGCATGATGGCGGCGTGCTCGGCCTTGTCGCCCCCGGCGATCTCGATCTCGCCCAGGCGGCGGGAGTTTTCGACCACCATGCGGCAGCGTTCCCAACGGCGGGCCTGGAACGCCTCCAGCCCGCCCGCGAGGGCGTCGGCGCGTTCCAACTCCTCGGCCAGCACCAGGGCGTCCTCGATGCCGATGCAGGCCCCGGAGGCGAGATGCGGCGTGGTGGCGTGCACGGCGTCGCCGATCAGCGCCACCCGCCCACGGTGCCAGGGCTGCGACACCAGCAGGCCTTCCAACGGGCGGTAGACGATGTGGGAGTCCGCCGTCAGTTGGCCGCGCATCCACTGCACCAGCGGGGCCGGAAACGGGGCCAGCAGCCCGTCGAGCAGCGGCAGGAAGCGGTCCGGTTCGATGAAGCTGTTGTCGGCGCGGTTTTCGGTGACGAACAGATACATCGCCTCGCGCGACACCGGGTTGACGCCGACCTTGATCTGCGGGCCAACCCACATGACGCAGCGCTCCACCTCCGCCGGGCGCGGCAGAACGGCGCGCCACACCCCTTGGCCGCTGTAGGCGGGGGCCGGGGCGTCGGGGAACACCGTTGCGCGGACCTTGGAATACAGGCCATCGGCCCCGATCACCAGATCGTAGCGGCCCGTCGTTCCATCGGTGAAGGCGACCGTCACGCCGTCGGCGTCCTGGTTGATCGACGCGAAGCTGCACCCCAGCCGCACCGACGCGCCCGACGCGCGGGTGGCGTCGGCCAGGATGCGGGCCAGGACCGGGCGCATGATGGCGCCGCCGCCCGGAACCTCGGGACCGGCCACGCGCGGGGTGGGAAGGGTGGCCAGATGGGCGCCGTCGGGGGCGCAGGCGTCCACCCCGTCGCTGGCGGCCCCTTCCTCCAGGAAGCGGTCGAGAACGCCAAGCTGGCGGAAGGCGCGCAGGGTGGCCCCGCCGACGCTGATGCCAGCGCCGTAGGAGCGCCATCCCGCGTCGATCTCGACCAGATCGACCGACACGCCCCGCTTGCGCAGTTCGATGACCGCCGACATGCCGGAAAACCCGCCACCGGTGACAAGCGCCTTCTGAACGACCGACGTCATGATGCTGTCCTTAAATCCAGGGCGTCGCGCGGGACCAGCAGCAGACCGTCCGCGCGACGGATGAGAGGGAGGGATTGCAGCGACTGGCCCGGACAGGGTCCCTGAACGCAGTCGCCGGTGTCGATGTCAAACCGCGCGCCGTGGGCGTAACAGACGATGTGGCCGCCGTCGGGGCTGAGATACCCGTCCTTGCGCCACGCCATCGGCGCGCCCGGCCAATGCGGGCAACGGTTGCGGTAGGCCCGCAGCGTGTCGCCGCGCCGCACGATGAACAGCGCGTCGCGCCCCTCGCCCAGCGGATCGAACCCGCGCGCGCCGTTGGGCGGCAGTTCGTCCATCCGGCACAGCGGCACGTCGTCCATCGTCCGCCTCACGCCGTCTTGGCCGGGGGCGGGCCGCTGGGGAACCACAGCTCGCGGGCCTGGAACAGGAAGACTTGCGAGCTGTCGGCCCCGGCCTCCGCCTCGCGCGCCACCCACTCGGCGTCGTGGTGGTCCATGTCGGCGTCGTATTCGACGTGGCAGCCGAACGGGCTGTTGAAATACCAGAACCAGTTCGACCCGAAGATGTGGCGGCCCGGTCCCCAGAAGGATTGATAGCCCAGCTCCACCATGCGCCGCCCCGCCGCCAGAACCTCGGTCGGGCCGCCCATGTGGAAGGTGAAATGCTCGCACCCCTGAAGGAAGGGCGGGGTCTGGATCATGAACAGCGTGTGGTGGTCGCGGCACCCCGCCGGGCGCATGAAGGGGCCGACCTTGGTGAAACGGTCGGTGGTGACGAAGCCCAGACGGTCGGCGTAGAACGCCTCCGCCTTCGCCACGTCGGGCACAAAATAGACGACGTGCGAGAGGGAGCGCGGCTTTGGCGGCGGGGCGTTCGTGTCCACGCCCAGCGCGTTGACCGGCCGTTGCGCCGACACGCCCGGCGCGTTGGCGGCCTCCGCCGTGAAGGACAGCGGGCGGGGCGTGGTGACGCGGAACCCCAGCGCGAAGCCCAGATCGTCCACCGTCTCCAGCGATCCGTCCGCCAACCAGCGCACCGCGCGGTCCCGGCCCAGCTCCGCCGCGATGGCGTCCAGCGTGGCGGCGTCGGCGACGCCATAGATGGTTTTGCGCAGGGTGCTGGCGGTCGGCAGCGGCGGCGGCAGGGACGGATCGTCCCGGCGGGCCAGCAGGATGGCGGTTCCGTCCAGCCCCTCGAACCGCCCGCCCTCCGGGCCAACGTCGACCGGCGTCAGGCCGTAATCAATCAGGTAGCGCGCGCAATCGGCCACGTCGTCGACGCCGAAGACCAGCGCGTCAAGTCCCACAATGTTCATCGGGTGTCCCCTGCCGTCAAAGTGCCGTGCGACCGCCGAGCGTCTCGGCGACCCAATCGGCGATGTAATGGCCAGCGTTGATGCTGTTGTCGAAGCTGGAATGCTGAACGCCGCCTTCGCGGTCGGTGAAGATCTTCAGCTCGCGCTTGGGGCTGTTGACCAACTGCTCGTAGGTGCGGTGCGCCCATTTCAGCGGGATTTGCGAATCCTTTTCGCCGTGCGTCACCAGGAACGGAACCGTGATCCGGTCGAGCACGCCGTCAAGATGGACGTTTTCGGCGATGCGCATGAAATCGTCGATGTCCGTGGCCCCCCACACCCATTGGACATGCGCCCAATAATGGGGAACCGGGAAATTGCCCTCGCGCTCCAGACGGCGCTTTTGCACGTCGCGCCAGTCATGGTTGGCCCCCCACACCACGCCGCAGGCGAAGCGCGGCTCGAAGGCGACGGCGCGCGGGCAGTAGTAGCCGCCCAGCGACACCCCTTCCATGCCGATGCGCGTGGGATCGACCTCGGGCCGGGTTTCCAGCCAATCGACGACGCGGCTGGCCCAATGCTCGCTGTCGTACCGCGCGGTCAGCCCCTGGAGGCGCAGCGCTTCGCCCGTGCCCGGCTGATCGACGATGAGGGAGGAGACGCCGCGCTTGGCCAACCAAGCGGGCAGCCCGACCCGGTGTTTCATCTCCTTGGTCGAATCCAGCCCGTTCACCTGGACCAGCAGCGGGGCCGGACCGGCAACACCCGGCGCCCGCACATACAGGGCCGACAGATGAGTGTCGCCATAGGGGATCTCGACGCGCTCGCAGTTTTCACCCGACAGCGCCACCCCCTTCTGGAACAGCTCCAGATGACGGCGGTACAGCGCCACCCGTCCCGGCGTGCCGTGGGCCTGCAACCGTTCGCAAGTGATGAGGTAGGTGGCCGCGCGGCTGTATTTCTCGCCCGCCGACAGCAGGCGGCCTTGCTGCTCGTCCTCCTCCGCCAACCCGCAGAGCTTGTCCGCCATGGCTTCCCAGACATCGCGGAACGCCTGGGTTCCGGTGGCGTCGGGCTGTTTGGCGGCGTCCTGCAACGGCCCGCACATCGCCGCGATCTCGCCGATGCGCGCGCCCATTTCCAAGGCGAGGTTGACGGACAGGTCCCAGCCGTAGTTGGTGGGGAAGTATCGAAACATGGGATCCTCGGAAGGTCATTTCGGTGGACGCGGCCGGGGGCTGGACGCCGCCCGGCCGCTGGACCGGGTCAGCGCACGCCTTCGCCCGCCATGGCGTCCGGCGTGAACACCCGATCCGGGAAGGGCGGCTTCACCGCGTAATGGACCGGCTGGGCGTTGTAGAGGTTGGCGACATAGGCCGACCCGCCCAGCAGATCGTTCATCCCGAACGCGCCGGTGATGGTTCCCGGCAGATCGGGGGCGACGAAGGTTTGCGTCCACAAGGTGCGCCACAACTGGCCGTTCGCGTCCCAGCGGTCGGCCAGCACGCAGGCCCAGGTGTCCTCGTCGCAGTAGTAGCGGCTGCGCGTCGCCTGGTGACGGGCGCCGGCCCGCAGCGTCGCCTCGACCACCCACATCCGGTGCAGCTCCCACCGCACATGATCGGGGTTGAGATGGTGCGCGCTCAGCACCGCTTCGTCCTTTTGCGGTTGAAGCAGGCGGTTGCCGTTGTAGGGGATGTACATCTCCTGCTTGCCCAACAGCTTCCAATCGAAGCGGTCGAGACGCCCGGTGAAGCTTTCGATCTCGTCGAAGGTCATCACCCCCGCCGTCGCCGGGGTTGGGGTGTCGCAGCACGGGTTGGGCAGCTTGCGCACGCGGCGCTGGCCGGTCAGATAGACCCAGCTTTGCGATTTGGACCCGTCGATCTGCTCGCGCCCGACGATGGCCTCGCCCGCGCGGATCGGCGGGCCGTTGTTGACCAACCGGACCATCCAATATTCGCCGCGCTTGGCGAACTCCTCCGGCGAACCGTCGGGCAGGTAATAGGGCATCTGCTGGTCAGCGGCCCCGACCGTGGTCAGCACGGCGTTGCCGGCGCTGGTCAACTGGTATTGCGTGACCTGCCACTGGGCGGCGGTCCCGCGCCACCGCAGGGTGTGGTTCCACATCACCTCCGCGCCCGAGGACGGGATGGGGAAGGGCACGCCGCCATAGGCCCCTTCGACCAGATCGCCGTTCAGGCGGGCGCGGGTGGCGTTCTTGGCGGTGTTGTCATACACCCATTGCGGCGCGGCGGCGGTGCGGTGGGTCTTGTAGACGTCGATCCGAAAGCTGTCGGGGTATTTGGCCAGCATGCCCTTGACCCCGTCGGTCAGCTTGTCGGCATATTGGCCGACGTTCTTCTGGCTGATCGAGAACAGCGGCTTTTCGTCCTTGAACGGGTCGCCGCGCCGTCCGCCAGGAACATCGCCCGCGATCGGGGTGGTGTGGCCGCCGGTCCAGGCGGGGATGGTCCCGTCCTTGTTGCCCGCCTTTTCCGCGCCGAACGGGGTCAGGCTGGTTTTCAGCTTGGCCACCTGATCCGCCGAAACCTGCGCGACGGCCGGACCAGCCAGGCAGAGCGCCGCGACCATGGCGGCGCACAGGGGATAACGCGTCTGCATTCTGGGGGTTCCTTAAAAAGTCCGGCTGACCGTCAGGGCGACGAAATCGCGGTCCTTCAGCGATTGCTTGAAGGAGACGTGGTTCTGCGAGTCGACGAAGGCGCCTTCCGGGCCGAAATAGTGGGTGTAGCTGAGGCCCATCTGCCAGGTGTTCTCATAGACGCCCTTCAGGCCGATGCTGAGGTCGCCGACGCGGTTGCCGTTGACCGCCGTGCCCAGGGCGGCGGAATTGCCCATGCCAAAGCCGAAGCCGACCGGCACGGACAGATCCAAACCGGGCAGCGCCTGCCGGTAGGACGGTTCATAGACCATGCGCAGGTTGCAGGCGTCGCGGTTGGCGTTGGGATTCAGCGCGGCGGCGTTCTTCGTCACCTTCAGCACGCGGTTGCAGGCGAACTCACCCAGGAACGAGGCCTCCTCCGCGACAAAGCTTGGCGGCAGGCTGGCCAGCCAGGACAGTTGCGCGTGGGCGGTGCGGCCCACGGCGTAGAGCGGGTTCGCGTCGTTGTCGCCCGCCGCCGTTGGCCCGCCGAACCGGCTGGGCACGATGCCGAACAGATCGAGTTGCGCGTTGCTGGCCAACGGCATGTTGGTCCGCATCGAGGCTTCGCCCGCGATGTTGAAAATGCCGATGGTGTGGCTGAAGCTGGCCCCGACCGTGCGGATGTTTTCAGGATAGACCCACAGGAATTGGCTGGGCAGACTGGTCCCGGTCATCAAGCCGCGCAGGTAGGGCTGCGGCGACTTGTCGTGATACTGCATGGCGTAGAGGCCGACATCGGTCTCGCCGATCTGGAACCGCGCCTGAACGCCGCCCTGGCCGGAGTTTTTGGCGCGGATGTCGGCGGCGCGGGTGGCCCAGAAGGGGCCGAAATTCATCCGTTCCGCGCCCGACCCGAAATTGTCCGACGCGGAAAAATAGCTGCCGGACCCGGCAAAGCGGTTTTCCTCCCACCGGAACTGATAATAGGCCCCGATCGACAGATCCGGGGAGATCTGCCACTGGCCGGACACCTGTTCGACCGGACGGATCAACTCCTTGAACTGGGTGTTCGGCACCGACTGCGCCTTGACGATGTCGATGGGGGCCATGGCGGCGGCCACGCCGTTCGCCCCGAAGAACAGGCTTTCACCCCATTGCAGGGCGTAGCGCCCGACGCGGAAGGAGGCGGTCGTGTCCTCGATGTTGACCTTGCCGAAGGCGAAGGCGTCCAGCAATTCGGCGTTGCGGCCGTGCAGGCGCTGCGTGTCCTTGGTGAAGCTGCTCGACGACACCGACCGCTGGTTCGCGGTCAGGGGGGAATCGTTGTCGTTGGAGCGGTTGTAAACGGTGTCGTACCAGCCCGCGCCGCTGACGCGCACGCCGAACCCGCGATAAATGACGTCCAGTTCCGACAGCAGATCGACGCGGTTGGAAATCAACCCGCGATCAAAATTGCGGTCGCCGTCGTCGAAATTCGCCGATCCCTTCAGCGTGGACGACGCGTCCTTGACGCGGGCGGCGGCGCTGTATTTGGCCGTCGTGTCCCAGCGGATTTTGACCTCGGGGTTGCCGCTGTCGATTTCAAAAGCCTGCGCCGCAGGCAATGCCAGAACGCTCCCCGCGCACAGCGCCAAGGCGCAGGCGATGGACCGGCGCGCCCATCGCGCGCGCCGCTTTGCAACAGTCTTCACGAGACCCCCCATTGAATGATTGTGTCCAGGCAGCGGCCGCGCGCCATCGATCAATCACGACCGTGTGATTGGCGGCGCTACGCTTCTGGAACCATCAGCCCCCCAGACTCTCGCAGGAAAACCGCAAGGATGATCTGGGAATGTCCGGTTTCTTTAGAGTGTCTGGCGTGACGATCTTTGATGGATTGTCATGGTTTGTCTCTTCCCTGTGGGTTTTGATTGCGACGCCGCTGCCTTGACCGGATGGAAGGCCGGGAGCAACTTGCGGGTTCGATTGTTGTTTCAAAAACCATAGGGGCAAAAAATTGCTTAGACTAATGATTATTTTCCATTTGACATATTGATGCGGTGAATACCTCATGGGGCAGCCATCTCAAACGAGGATGGGCAACCCCAGCAATCCGCGACACCCAGCGGTTTCGCGGTTCAGGAACGCCATGCGGTTCAAGCGTCTGGATTTGAATCTTCTCGTCGCGCTCGACGCCCTGTTGCGGGAGCGGAACGTCAGCCGGGCCGCCGACGGTCTGAACCTGTCGCAATCGGCGATGAGCAACGCCCTGGCCCGCCTGCGGGATTACTTCAACGACGATCTGCTGGTGCAGGTCGGGCGCAAGATGGAATTGACGCCGCAGGCCGAAAGCCTGGCGGAATCCGTGCGCGACATCCTGTTGCGGATCGACACCGCCATCGCCGTGCAGCCGGATTTTGTCCCGGCGGAGTCCAAACGAACCTTCACGCTGCTGGTGTCGGAATACACCACGACAGTGTTGATTCCCGCCCTGCTGTCGCTGGTGCGTCGGGAGGCCGAGCACATCGCCTTCCGCTTCCTGCCCCAGACCGGCTCGCCCGAAGCGATGCTGACCAGCGGCGACGCCGATCTGCTCATCATGCCGGAAGCGTTCATCCCGCCCGGCCATCCGTCCGAACCGCTGTACGAGGATGATTTTTCCTGCGTGGTGTGGCGCGACAGTCCGGCGTTCGGCGACACGCTGACCGTTGACGCGTTTCTGGCGGCTCCGCACATCATCGCCGAATTTTCCACGGCCCGCATTTCCTACGAAGGCTGGTTCATCAAACGGTACGGGATGGAGCGACGGATTGCGGCGATCACGCCCAGCTTTCTCACCCTCTGCCCGCTGGTGGTTGGAACCGACTGCGTCGCGACGGTGCATTCCCGCATCGCCCGTCAGGCGGCGCGCGCGTTGCCGATCCGCCTGTTCCCCGCGCCGATGGAGATTCCCACGCTGGTGCAGACGGTGCAGTGGCACAAATACCGCTCGCAGGATCCCGGCCTGAAATGGCTGCGCAACCGTTTGCAGGAGGCCGCGCGCGTGATCCAAGCCCAATAAGAAGTGAACCGCGCCGGGAGGTGTTGGTGCGGCGAGGTGTGTGCGGACGCACCGAAGCCCGACCCGCCCTTCGATCAGGCGGCGCGGACGGAGTTCGGGCGTGCTTGATCGATCATGCGATTCAGGATGGTGACGCCGCGACCTGCCCGCCGCGCTGCGCAAGGAGGTCTTCGCCTGGGCCGCCGCCAACCGCGCCGCCCTGGTGACCGAGTGGAACACCTGGAACCCCACCATCCCCTTCGCCTGAAAGGAGGCGCCCCATGATCCCGCCCACCCTGCCGCAAGGCCCCCGACCGATCCCCCACATGAGCGCGGTGGCCCCCGCGCCCGGCGCCGTCCTGGTGGTGACCTGGGACGACGGCCGCAGCGACCGCGTCGACCTGTCCGGCTGGCTCGAGGCCGGGCACCCCTATTTCCAACGCCTGCGCGACCCCGCCCTGTTCGCCACCGCCGCCCTGGCCGACGACAGCACGGTGGAGTGGGGCGGCGACGAGGATCTGGCGATTGACAGCCTCAACCTCGCCCTGCTCGCCGAGCAGCAGCGCGTCTTCGGCCAGCCCGAGCTGGTGGACTGGCAGGACCGCCTCGACCTGTCCAACCAGGAAGCCGCCGACCTGGTGGGTGTGCATGTGAACACCTGGTCGAACTACCGCACCGGCGCCACCGCCGTGCCGCCCATGCTCGGCATCGCCTGCCGCGCGGTGCTGAAGGACCCGGTGCTGTTCGCCGCCCGCTACCGCCCCCGCCGCAACGGCCGTCCGCCGGTCGCCGCCGAGTAGCGGCGGAACAGAAAGCCAACACAAGCCCCTTCCACGGAGGATTCTCTGATGCCCATGGCCGACGATGAGGATGGCAACGCTCAGAAGGCTGACATCAACCCCGCGACGATCAAGATCGATTGGCATGCAAGCCGGACGGAGTGGATCGACCGGATTGAAGCGCAACTCACCCCGCTCCTCGCCGCCTCCGTGCACCAACGCCGCATGGATGCGTTCGCGCGGGCCTGATGCACCAACCCCCCGCTCACCCCTTCTTGCGTCCGCGTCCCTTCGTCGCCGCCGACGGGGTCCATCCGCGCAAAGTCTCCAGAGTCAGGCTAAGGTCGCGGGCTTCGGTGGTGACGAAGTCGTCGAAGTGATCGCCCATGCGGGCGTCATAGGTGGGATCGACGTCGTTGTGCCACTGGCGCAGCCAGGGGACGAGGTCGAGCAGGCCGAGCAGCAGCGGGGCGAGGCGGTCGGCGGGCCAGCCCTCCTGTTCCTTCAGGGTCAGGTAATGGGCCGACAGCGCGCGGGCCTGCTGGAGATGGTCCCAGCCGGCCCAGGCGATGGCGAGCGTGCCGTCGCTGTCCTTGGCGGCGCCGGGGTAGCTGATGAAGCGCTCCTTCGCCACGTCCAGTCCGCCGCGCAACCGCCAGTAATCGGCGCGCTGGAAGTCGGCGGAGCGGTATTTGGGCGGCGGCAGGATGTCGCCAACTTTCTCTGCTTTTATATTGTCGTAAGCCTTCCGAATTCTGGGTTCATCCGCACTTCCCCAGCGCCCAGAAACTCCAGAAAGACGGCCTCGGTTCAAGGCGAGGCTCGGGAGACCCTTCTTGCCCGCTCCGCGTATTTGCCTCACCTTGGCAGCCAACTCCTCATCAATCTCGTCCTCAAGGCGTTGCTTTTCCCACGTCTTCTCCCACTCCTCGCGCTTGTACAGGCCGGTGTCGGTGTAGCGCAGAGCGGGGAGGTAGGGAACGGCTTCTGGCGTGGCGAGGGTGGCGATCAGGGCGGGGATGTCGAGGTCGTCGCGGCGTTCATAGAGTGTCGCGACTTGCAGGAACTCCGGGTCGGCCATCGCCATGTCGGCCAGTTGGGCAAGGGTGATGATGGCGCCGTGCGACCAATAGCGGGCGTCCTCCAGCCGGTCGAGCAGCCAGGATTTCAGCGCCTTCTTCTCCATCTCCTTCCACGGCTCCATCGCCCAGCGCCGCTTGTATTCGGGCCGTTCGACGAGGTTGATGAAGCGATCGGTCTCGATCAGTTCGATCCGGCGTTCGACGATGCGCTTGTAGTCCTCGGGCCAATCCTCCGGCAGTTCGGTGATGGGCGTGGAGCCGTGGCGTTCAAACCATGTCGTTTCCACGTCGCCAGCCTTCATCTTGCGCGCAAGGACGATTTCAAAGGCGCGTTCGCCTAGGTTGATGATGGGACGCTTCACTTCAATAAGGCCAGGGGTATCTGCCATGCCGAACGACATGTAAATCAACCAATCAAGTTCTTCCTGCATTGATATCGATGTTTTTAGGCTTTGCATCGCATCTTGCATCAAAATATCGATATCAAGCCTGCTTGGGGCGTTTTCTGATTCTAAAATTTTCTCCATAAATCTCGAAAAATTCTTCATCTTTGAGTCAATAAGGCCGGATATGTGTTTTTCTAGTTTGTCAGGTATAGGAATTGACCCGATTCCCGTTATGGTATAATTATAGAAAACCTCGAAGAGATCTGTTCTTTGTCTGGCCCCAAGGTCATCAATGGCACTTCCGCGATTCTGAAATGATTGCTTCAGCCAAAAGCATGCAAGAGAACTGTTCAAAAAACTCAGAAGTTCCCTTCTGATTCCACTTCCAGGGGTTTCACGCACAACAATCATTGGGGCCGTCCTGTTGAAGACAGCCCTGTCCCATTGAGTGGAGAAATGATTTCCAGACGTTTCAAGTGCAAAACAAATAGGCTCTATAGCTGTAAATCTTTTCTTAAATAATATTGAGTATTCGTACCATAACAAACCGCGATCAATTTGTGTTTTTCCATATGCTAAACGACTGGATAGATGATTTCTATAAGGCCAGAGATGTTTCAAGATGGGATCTTCAAGATATGGATCCAATGTCTCAGAGTCATATGGGAAAATCCCAAGATCAGAATCCGAGATCGCATAGTCACGCACGTTGCTCCCGTTTATTACTGGAAGCGTATATTTTTTGCTTATTTTTTTCCTTCTTGCCGCAGATTTTCCAATAAAATAGGCATCATCTTCGCGGGTCACAGCACCAAAGCCGATGTCCTCAACAACATCCTTCAGCCGCATCTTCGCCACCCGCTCCATATGCTCCTTCAACTCAATCGCCCCACCACCCCCAATGCTCCACGGATGACGGGCGTAGGCGGCGCGCGGAAAGACCGCAGCGGTGATGAAGTCGGATTCCGATGGAATCGTGTCGATTTGATCGAGGATGGCGGTCCACACCTGACCATGGGCGGGGTCGGCGGGTTTGCCGGGTTCGCCCTTCTTGCCGAGCAGGGCCTTGACGGTCTCGCCCTGCGGCGCGCGGTTCCGACCGAACAGGATGCAGGTCGGCGTGCGACCGGGAATGTAGGCGCCCGAGGTGTCCACGATGTCGGTCAGGTCGAACTGCGGCAACACCGATTCGATCAGCTTCTTGCCGAACTCCCGCTTCATGAAGGAATTTGACACGATCAGGCCGACGTGACCAGTGAAGGAGAGGTAAGACAGCCCCACACTGTCGCCCTTTTCAAGTGATCCCCTGGCCGGACCAAGCTTTCCGTCCCATCCGCCTTGGTCAGCCGCATCCATTGAAGCCGCCCGTCCATCGCCAGATCGAAGAACCGTTCGATGAACGGCGCCGACAGCGCGTAGGCGCGGTGGCAGGAGGAAAAACGCTCGCGGTAGGCTTGGTTGAGCGCCTTGTCCTTGACCGTGATGAAGGGCGGGTTGCCGACCACGGCGTGGTATTGCTGGCCCAGGATGCGGGCCAGCGCCTCGGGATCCTCGGCGTGGTAGACGTGGCGCAGGGTTTTGGCGTGGTTGGTGTTGTCCCGTTGCAGGCTCAAATCCATCTGCCCGAAATGGCGGCCATGCAGCAAGCTGTCCCCGATGGCGAGGTTCAGGGGGAAGTCTGGCGCGTCTTCCAGACGGTGGATGCCGCTGGCGGCCAGCGCCGCGATCAGCAGGCGGAAGCGGGCAATGGCGACCGCGAAGGGGTTCAAATCCACGCCATGCACGCTGCCCAACGCCCGCTGCACCCACGCACGGGGGGGAGCGTTGGGATCTTCGGTCCGCCAATGATCCAGCAGCCGGTGGAACGCCCCCAGCAGGAAATGCCCGGATCCGCAGGTCGGGTCGATGATGCGGAAATCCGTCAGCCCATACTCGCGCACCGCCGGTTCCAGCGTGCGGTCGAGGATGAATTCCTCGACGAATTCCGGCGTCTGCAACAGCGCGTAGCGCGCCCGCGTCGCCTCCGACAGATCCTGATACAGATCGCCCAGGAAGCGGGTGTTAAGATCGGGCCGGGTCAGGTCGAACAGCAACGCGGCGCTGGCCGGGTCCGGCTTCTGGAAGAAGTCGATCAGCGCCTCTGCCCCGTCGCCCGTGGGCTGGAGCCGCCAGACCGGGTTGTGCCGCGGGTCGAACAGCGGCCCCATGCCGGGCAGGCCCGCCACAGTCTGGAAGGCGTCCAGCAGATAGTCGCGGTCCGACAGGGACGGGTTGCGGCGGACGAATTCCTGGTGGTGATCGCGCGCCGCCTCCCGCCGCTCCGCTGTGGGGCCGGACAGCCAGATGTCGTCGATCAGCCGGTTGTCCTCCAGGAAGCGGACGAACACCGCCGACAGCACCCAATGCACGGCTGCTTGGGTGATCTCCCCCTTGCGCCACTCCTGGAAGCTGATCGCCGTCCGCCCGACTTCACGCGCGTCGGTCCATTCCCGGTCCAGCGGCGCGTTCAACGTCGGATCGTCGTCCAGCCGCTCCCGAATGTTAACCTCCAACGTCTTCACCAGATCGCGCAGCAGAGACAGCCGCGATTTGCCGGTGCCCCGGCGCGCCGGGGCGGAGGCGTCGTCGGCGGTGTCGGCGGTGTCGGGCGTCTGACCAGATTGGGGTTCCAGTGACACGCCCTTGGGACCGCCGGGGCGCGCCTTGGGCGTCACGTCATTCAGATCGAAAATACGGGCGAGGCGATTGGGCTCACGCATCGCCGTGCGAAACGTTGGGCGCCGATTGTGGATGAAATCATACAGCGCCTGTCCCGTCAGAAGGAACGGCGTCTTGCCCTCCACCCGCACCGATGCGATCCGCACGAAGCGCTCGTACAGTTCCTCGGAAACCGCCTCGTCCTTCATGCCGCGCAAGCCATCCTTCACGGCGGGCAGCAGAATGGACAGGTCGCGCCAGAACTCCGCATCCTCTCGCGAGTGCAGAGCCAAATCTTCGAACACGCGGCGCAACGCGGCCTCCTCCCGGTCGCGGTCGCCGACGAAACGCACGATGTCCAGATGGACGAACGGGCTGGCGAGGACGGCGGGATCGTCCAAGCAACCTTTCAGCGACCGCGTCATGTCCTTGCCACGACCGTGGAGGACCGTCCCGGTCGCGGATGCCTGGAAGGCCCAATAGCCGTCCTCCCCTTCGGTCTGGATGATGTCCGGGGCAGGGGACTGCGGCAGGCCGATCAGGTCGGCCGACACGATCTCGGTGGGGTGAAAGGCCAGGGTGCGGCCGTCATCGTCCAGTTCCTGGACGTACCATTGGTTGCCCGACAGGAAGATGGGTGTCAGGAAGGTTGGATGCGTGACGGTTGGATTGAAGAATCCAGTCAACTTATAGAGCATCGAAACAACCTTTGCTGTCGAGGAAGCCACGGATCTGGTCTCGCATCTTTTCCCGGAACCCCCGCCAGGAATAGCGCCCCGGCAGAGAGTAGACGAGCTGGTTGCAGCTCAGCGCGTTGATCGCATCCCTCATCGCCGGATTCGCCAGGACCGTATTCGGGACGATGATCGCCTGCAACGTTCCCATCAGCCGCACCGGCGCGGCGAGCGACACCTCGATGGCGGAACGGCGACCGTCGTCGTCATGCTCGACATGATTGGTGATCAAGGCGTGATAAGCGGTCATCTCGGGCGGGTCACCCGCCAGGGCGACGGAGTCCTTCGGATTGTAATCGAAATAATCGAAGTTGGACTCGTAAAAGCACTCGACAACGCGGCGGGCACTGTCGGAACCGAGGTCGAGCGTGTAGTTTCGCCACGCCGGATCGCCGCCGACATGGTCCTCGTAAAGTTTGTGCCCGCCGGTGTCAAAGGGGTAGATGTTGGCGGCCTGGGCGATCAGGTCGCGGCTGAGCACCATGTAGACCGGGGCATGCGCGGGATCGTTTCGGTCATGGGATTCGTCGGCGTCCTTGGGGGAATAGTCAGGCCGCCCGTAGAAGAAATACACCAGATCGGCCCCCAGCGTCGTGCAGTGATGAACCGCCAGCGTGCCGCCATCCTGATCCAGAATGCCCGGCAGCCAGCGTGCGGGCGTGGCGTGTGTCAAGGGCAGGAGGGGAACCGACGGCGCCGGGCGCGTCAACAAGGCCTTGTCCAAACAACCGTTCACGAGCAATCCCCTTTGCCTTTGCATGCGTAAAATTGTGCATCAGGGCTACGCTTTTCGTCCAGGGGGTGTTCTCAGACGCGGTGACGGTTTTCCATCCAGGCCTCCGGCACGCGCGCCCATTGGCGTTGGTGCACGGAGGCGGCGAGGAGCGGGTTTGCTGGTCTGGAGCTGTCCTGTAGAAGGACGTCTCCGCATCATCCCTTGAATTGGTCATCCCCCGGTATGCCGAACAAACACAACGCCGACCGGCGGCGCCACATCCCGAAGATGCGGTTCCAGGTGACGAACTGGGCGGCGTATGAGGCCAGCCTGCGGCGGCTCTCGGTGAAGCCTTTCTTCGCTTGGCGCCGTCAGCGCAAGCTTTGCTTGCGTGAGAGGCGTGGTAGTCTGACGTTGTGGGTCAGCGACGCGGCTATCGCCGCCTGGCGGGCGGCGCCGCGCACGCCTCCGGGCGGTCAGGCGCGCTCTTCGGATACTGCGATTGAAACGGTCGTCATGGTCCGTCTCGTCTTCCGTCAACCGCTGCGCCAGACCGAAGGGCTGCTCAGCTCGTTGCGGGCAATCCTGGGCGTGGACCTACCGGTTCCCGATCACACCACGATCAGCCGGCGGGCGGCGCATCGAACCCCGGTGTTGGCCACGGCCCTGCAGAACGGGCCGGTCACGTTGGTGATCGACAGCACCGGGCTCAAGGTGTTTGGCGCTGGCGAGTGGCACCGCGACAAACACAGCGTGCGCGGCCTGCAGACCTGGCGCAAGCTCCATGCAGGGCAACGAATCCAGGTTAACGGGGAGGTAGGCCGAGGATGATCTTCATGTATCGGACGTCCCATCCTGCGGCCTTGCGCCTGAGTTTGAGAGATTTTTTGTCGGCGACGGTGCGGACGAGGTTGATGGCGAAGTGCCTGACGACGGCCATGTTTTTGGCTCCATGTCCGGTGCGCAGGCGGGCTTGGTCCTCGCGGAAGACGACGTCGAGAACCCAATGCAGGCGGTTTTCGATGCCCCAATGGCCTCGGACGGCTGTGGCTGCGGCTTCAGCGGTGAGGTTGGCGGAAGAGATGTAGTAGCGGGTGTCGGCGCGGCATCGGTCCTTGAGTTCGGTTTTCGAGCGCACTTCAATGATCGTCGCCACGCCGGGGAGACGGAGTTCACCGGGAAAGCGGCGGTCGCCATCGAGCCAATCGGCCTCGTGGCTGACGGTCACGGCGCGCCCCTCGATGCGGCCGTGCCCTTTGTCCCACTCTGTGACGGTATCGACGATCCCGGCTGGGGCGGAGGTGAAATAGGCCTCGATTTCGGTCCGCAGGGTCGGTTGGTTGGCTTTCACCGCCAGCAGATAGTCGGCCCCCGCCTCCTTGATGGCGGTGGCGATGGTGGCGTTGCAGGCGATGGCGTCGATCGAGACGGTCGGTCCTTTTATGCCGCCATCGGCGGCAAGGCGTTGCAGAAGCAGCGGAATGGCGCTGGTTTCGTCGGATTTGTCGGAAACCGCCTCTTGCCCCAGAACCAGACGGGCGGTGGTGGCGAAGGCCGAAACCAGATGAAGCGGTGGCTTGCCGTCGCTGCGATCATGGCTGCGGCGGGAGGTCTTGCCGTCGATGGCGACGAAATCCGGTCGATCCGGCCACGTCTCCCGCACCCAGGCGGTGAAGCAGGCCGAAAACAGGCCGGGATCGATCCGGTTCATCAGCAGGGCAACTCCAACGACCGCCGGGAACGCCGTGGTGATAGGGCAGAATCTCGCGCAGGAACCCAAGATGCCCGTCGCCCCAGGCCGCGATGTGCTCGTAGTCGTCGCAATTGGCGATCGTGCCGCACACCACCAGCAACAACACCTCCGGCAATGGATGCGCCACCTTCCACGCTTCGCGAGGGTCTTCGATCTCCGAAAAATGCTCAAGCAACGCACGTAGGCGGGTTCTCTCTCCAAACGGCATCGGGCGGCTCCGGGCTGGGAAGACTCAGAGAATCACGCCAAACGCAAGCCGTAAACCGCATTAACCGGAGTTCCGCGCCCTGAAGCTCCATCTAGCAGGATCCCCATGGCCATGCCACGCATGATAGACAGCGTCAGAACTCATCATCGGCTGAGATACTGGCATGGTGGCAGGGCCTCAGGTGGTAGTGACTGCGGAGCAGATTGTGGGGCTGCGGGTTCTGGCACGGTCGGATCGGCGCGGCGAAGCGGATCGAGCGCGAGCGATCCTGTTGTCATTGGACGGTTGGACCAGCGAGCGGCTGAGCCTGGTTTTCGGGGTGGGCGCGGACAGCGTCCGACGGTGGCGGGTCTGGTTCAGCAAGGACGGCGTCGATGGCTTGCGGGCCTCACCGCCGCCGGGGCGCACTCCGGCCAAGGGCGAATGGGCGGTTGCCGTCGCCGAGGAGGTGTTGCGGATGGATTTCATCGTCCTCGACGAACTCGCTTACCTGCCATTCGCCCAGTCCGGCGGTCAGCTGCTGTTCCATCTGATCAGCCGACTTTACGAGCGCAGCTCCGTGATTGTCACCACCAACCTGGCGTTCGGTGAATGGCCGTCGGTCTTCGGCGACGCCAAGATGACCACCGCCCTGCTTGACCGGCTCACCCACCACGGCGAGATCCTCGAGACCGGCAACGAAAGCTGGCGCTTCAAGAACCGAGCCTGACCTGGGTCACCCAGGTCGCCCACAGCGCCTCCCCGCGCGTGCCGCTCCGTCGCAGATGAGGGCACTGCGCGGCACGCGCGGGTCCCCTCCTCCATGGACGACCTGGGCGACAAGTCCTCACCAGCTCAGCGGGGTCCCTTTTCCACGCCGATCCAGGGTCCCTATCTCAAGCCGATTGTCCACCTTCTCGCCGTGGAGGATCGCGAAGCCGTAGATCTGCTTCAGAATATCGCGCACATGGATCGCCGTTGCCGGGGCTCCGCGTTCGACGATCTCGGTCAGCAGTTGGTTCCGCCACACAGGCAGAAGTTCGCGCTCGAAAATGGAGCGGCGCATGGCCCGGGTGCTGTCGGCCATCGGCGCGCTGGTGAGCCACTTCTCCCCGAACTCGCCGAAGCTTTTGGCCTCTTTGAGGCGGCGCTTCTCCCTCTGCTTTTCGATGGCGGGTGAGCGGCCGTCGTTGACCGCCCGCCGCGCGTCAAGGCAGAGCTCGCGAGACCGAGCGAGCGAGATCCCGTCCCGACCATACTTGCCGAGATAGACCGTTTCGCGTCGGCCGTTCAGCCGGTAGTCGAGCCTGAACGACACCGTGCCCGACGGGTCCACGCGCACATACATGCCGTCCCTGTCGGATCTTCTCTTTGGTTTTCAGTGCCTTGATCGCCGCATCGGTCAGCATCCCGTGTCACCTCTCAAAAAGTGCCGTCAGGCGGTTTTTGGGGGATCTCATCGGGAAAAGCGGCGCACAATCAGAAGTTTACGCCAAAAAAAGCACCGTCAGGAGCCGTGTTGCTCCTGACGGTGCTTTTGATTCTTGCGATCGTCAATATGGGCAAGGGCCGTCAGACGTGATCGCAGCCCACCGATAATCACCGATAGGTGATGGCAGAAATTTTTTTCTTTATCAGTTGGTTACGGTGTATTTTGGCGTGGTTTCAGATACCCTCGGACCGGCGTGAATCATTCCCACTCAATCGTCCCCGGCGGCTTGGACGTGATGTCGTAGACCACCCGGTTGACGCCGCGCACCTCGTTGACGATGCGGTTGGACACGCGGGCCAGGAACTCGTGCGGGAAATGATACCAATCGGCGGTCATGCCGTCGGTGGACGTCACCGCGCGCAGCGCCAGCACATGGTCGTAGGTGCGGCCATCGCCCATCACGCCGACTGTGCGCACCGGCAGCAACACGGCGAAGGCTTGCCAGATCGCGTCGTACAGACCGGCGTTGCGGATTTCCTCCAGATAGACCGTGTCGGCCTTGCGCAGGATCTCCAGCTTTTCCGGGGTGATCTCGCCGGGGATGCGGATCGCCAGACCGGGGCCGGGGAAGGGGTGGCGGCCGATGAAGGATTGCGGCAGGCCAAGCTCGCGGCCCAGCGCCCTGACCTCATCCTTGAACAGCTCGCGCAGCGGCTCGACCAGCTTCAGCTTCATGCGGTCGGGCAGGCCGCCGACATTGTGGTGCGACTTGATGGTGACGGACGGGCCGCCGGTGAAGGACACGCTTTCGATCACGTCGGGGTACAGGGTGCCCTGGGCCAGGAACTGCGCCCCGCCGATCTTGTGGCTTTCCTCGTCGAACACGTCGATGAACAGGCCGCCGATGATCTTGCGCTTTTGCTCCGGGTCGGTGACGCCCGCCAGCTTGCCCAGGAACATCTCGGACGCGTTCCGGTGGATCAGCGGGATGTTGTAATGGTCGCGGAACAGGGTCACGACCTCGTCGGCCTCACCCGCCCGCATCAGGCCGGTGTCGACGAAAATGCAGGTCAACTGAGCGCCGATGGCCTCGTGAATCAGAACCGCCGCGACCGACGAATCGACGCCGCCCGACAGGCCGCAGATCACCTTGCCGTCGCCGACCTGGGCGCGGATCTTGGCGATGGCCTGCTGTTTGAAGGCGGCCATCGTCCAATCGCCCTTCAGCCCGGCGACGCCATGGACGAAATTCGCCAGAAGCTGCGCGCCGTGCGGGGTGTGGACGACCTCCGGGTGGAACTGCACGCCGTAGAGGCGGCGGTCGTCGTCGGCGATGACGGCGTAGGGCGCGCCGTCGCTGACCGCGACCACGCGGAAGCCGGGCGGGATCGCGGTGACGCGGTCGCCATGGCTCATCCACACCTGCTCGCGCGCGCCGACGGCCCACAGCCCATCGAACAGGGCGCAGTTTTCGGTGATCTCGATGAAGGCGCGCCCAAACTCGCGATGGTCGGAGCCGGAGACGTTGCCGCCCAACTGCTGGCACATCGTCTGCTGGCCATAGCAAATGCCGAGCACCGGCACGCCAAGGTCAAACACAGCTTGAGGAGCGCGCGGCCCGTTCTCCTCGGTGACGGAGGCCGGGCTGCCGGACAGGATCACCGCCTTCGGGCCATAGGCGTGGATGTTCTCCGCGCTCATGCTGAAGGGGTGGATCTCGCAATAGACGCCAGTCTCACGCACGCGGCGCGCGATCAACTGGGTCACTTGCGATCCGAAATCGAGAATAAGAACGCGCTCGTTGGAAAGCGGGGCGTTGGAAAGAGAAGCTGCGGCGGTCGACATCGACGAATCCTGATGCGGGGGACTCAAGGCCTGTGTCTACCGCAACTCCGGCCCTGCGGACAAGCGCGCAAGCGGGGCAAGGTCGCGCCAGCCATAGGCGACCTCCAGCAAAGACGCCCCGGCGAAGCGGATTGGCCGCTCGGCGATGCGGACGCCGCCCAACCGTTCGTAGAACCAGCGCGACGGGTTGTCGCTCAGGCACCAGACGGCGGCGGAGCCGACGTTGGCGGCCAGCATCCGTTCGGCCATCGCCGCCATCAACCGCCGCCCGATGCCCAGCCCCTTGGCCTCGTCCAACAGATAGAGCGCGTGGAACTCGCCCGCGTAATCCTCCATCGCCGTCCGCCACGCGCCGAAGGAGGCGATGCCGACGATGGTTCCCGGCGTCCGGTCTGGGGTGAGATGGCCGGTGGCGTCCACGGCGACCATCGCGCCATGGCCCGGGCCGCGCGCTTCGGCCAACGCCCGCCAGCGGGCCGCCGCCGCCGGTTCCGACAGGCCGACCAGAAAGGAATCGGGGATCAGGCCGGGGTAGGTGGAGCGCCAGCTTTGGACATGAACGCGGGCGATGCCCGCCGCGTCGGTGGCGTGAGCCTCCCGGACCGCGACCGTCGTTTCCGTCATCGACCGTCCTCCGAACCGTGTCTTCGGTGTTGGTCAGTCTGAACCATGGGCCGGGGAAGTCCAGCCGGAAAAGAGGCTTGGGCTGGTGGGACATCGACCAAGGTTGTTTTGGCGGCGCAACACGGGTACACAGCGCAGACGGACCGTTGCGGGCCAACCAGCCCGTCCTGTCTGTTCGTGTTCTGCCTGGCCCTGTGCGCCGGGTGGCCCCGGAGGCCGGATTTTCATGTACTCCTCGCCCACGCTGTCCCGTTACATCGGCCGCCAGTTCGTCATCTGGTTTTGCCTGCTGATGGTGATTCTGCTGTCCATCGTGCTGCTGCTCGACGTTGTCGAGCTGTTGCGGCGCGCCGGAACCAAGCCGCACGTCACCTTTGGCCTGGTCGTGCAGATGGCGTTTCTGAAGCTGCCGGAGATTGGGCAGCAAATCTTTCCGTTCGTCATTCTTTTCGCCGGAATGTTCACCTTCTGGCGGCTGACCCGCAGCGCCGAGCTGGTGGTGGCGCGGGCCGTCGGGGTGTCGGCTTGGCAGTTTCTGATGCCGGTGTTGATCGCGGCGGCGGCCATTGGTGTGGTCAAGGTGACGATCATCAACCCGGTTGGCGCCGTGTTCATCGCCAAATACGATCAACTTCAAGATCGCTATCTGAAGATGAAATCAAGTTCACTGAACATATCGCGCAATGGGCTGTGGTTGCGTCAGAACAATGACGGCGAGCAATTTTTCATTCATGCGGATTTGGTCAACCCGATTACGTTCGATCTGACAAACGTGATTGTTTTCTTTTTTGACTCCGATCAAACTTATTTGGGTCGCCTGGATTCATTGAACGCAAATTTGAAAGATCGCAAGTGGGTGTTGCAGGACGCCGTGTTGAGCCGTCCCAAAAAGGATCCAGAGAAACACGCGACCTACACCATTCCGACCGAACTGGACATGGCGACGATCGAGGAAAGCTTCGCGCCGCCGGAAACCATTTCCTTTTGGGATTTGCCGCGCTTCATCCACACGCTGGAAACCACCGGATTTCCGGCGGTGCGCCATCGCCTGCATTACCAATCCCTGCTGTCGCAACCCTTCCTGTTTCTGGCCATGGTCTTGTTCGCCGCCGTCTTTTCGCTGCGGATGCCGCGTCGCGGCGGCACCATGACGATGGTGACGGGCGGTGTTCTGACGGGGTTTGTGCTGTTCGTCATGACCGACGTCATCCGCACCTTTGGCATGTCGGAAACCATCCCGGTTCTGATGGCGGCCTGGAGTCCGGCGGGAATCAGTCTGCTGCTTGGCACGGCGCTGCTGTTGCATCTT
Source organism: Azospirillum cavernae (assembly GCF_003590795.1). Lineage (GTDB taxonomy): Bacteria > Pseudomonadota > Alphaproteobacteria > Azospirillales > Azospirillaceae > Azospirillum > Azospirillum cavernae. The sequence continues at coordinate 1,326,227 of NZ_QYUL01000001.1, read as the reverse complement.
GAGGATGGCTGATGATGCCGGGCCGTTCGCCGCGCCGGACGGCTGTAGGATTCCGTTTACACGACACCTAAGCCCGCCGTATGAACGGGCAACCTGTTTTGGGAGCTGGAGCACCATGCCGAGTTTGCGTTCCGTCCGGTCGGCCTTCGCGGTGGCGACCGCCTGTGTCGCCTTGGCCCTTCCCGCCACGGCGCAGACGTCGAAGGGCGCGAGTCCTGCTGGCAAGGCCCAGAGCGGTCCCGCAGCGGGGGGCAGCGAACGAATCGCCGCCGTCGTGAACGAAGACGCGATTTCCATGTCCGACGTCAACGCCCGCATTCGTCTGGCTTTGCTCAACTCGGGCAGTCAGGAAAGCCAGGAGATCAGGCAGCGTCTGGCTCCACAGGTCGTGCGCCAGCTCATTGATGAGCGCTTGCAGCTTCAAGAGGCCAAGAGGAACGGCGTCACCATCCCTCAGTCGGAGATCGACGACGCGATCAAGCGCATCGCGGACCAGAACCGGATGGGGCGCTCCCAACTTGACGGGTTGCTGAAAAGCCGTGGAATTCCGCAATCGGCGCTCGTCGAGCAGGTGCGCGCCCTGCTGGCGTGGCAACGTGTGATGCAGCGCCGCATCCGTCAGGAAATCACCATCAGCGACGACGAGATCGACGCGGCGACGGCGCGGATCAAGGCCAACATCGGCAAGCCGGAATATCTGGTGGCGGAAATCTTCCTGGCTGTGGACAGCCCGGACCAGGAGGACGAGGTGCGCCGCACCGCCGATCGTCTGGTCGATGAGGTTCGGCGCGGCGGCAATTTCCCGGCGTTGGCCCGGCAATTTTCGCAATCCGCCGGGGCGGCGTCCGGCGGCGATCTGGGGTGGGTCCGCACCGGCGAATCGTCGGCTGAGGTGGACAAGGCGCTGACGGGCATGCGGACGGGACAGCTTTCCGCGCCGATTCGCACGGCGACCGGCTATCACATCCTGTTGGTGCGTGGCCAACGGGCCTTCGGCAGCAGTGGCGGCGAAGAGATGCCCGCGCCGCCGCCGCCGCAGGCTCCGCGCCCGCAGCCGCGCCCGGACATCGCCAAGGCCACGGTCAACATGAAGCAGATCGTGATTCCCATCGAATCCAAGGAGGCGGCGAAGGGAGTCAAGGATCAGGCCGAGGCCCTGCGCAAATCCATCAAGAGCTGCGGCGATTTCGAGGCCAAGGCCAAGGCGGGCGGCGTTCCGGAATCGGGCGACATGGGAACCTTGAAGGTCAGGGATCTGCCGCAAGGACTGCAACAATTGGCCGTCGGCATTCCGCTGGGGCAACCCAGCCCGGTTTTGATGAGCCAAGCCGCCGCCGTGATTCTGATCGTCTGCAAACGTGACGTTCCGATGATCCAGCCGCCAGCGGAGGCTCAGCCCAAGCCGGTGGCGGCTCCCCCGCCGCCGCCGCCGCCTTCGTCCAAGGAGGTCAAGATGCCGAGTCGGGACGAGATCGAGCGGGAGCTGGTTGGCGAACGCGCCGATCTTCTGGCCCGCCGCTACCTGCGCGATCTGCGTCGCTCGGCCTTTGTCGAGATGCGCGGCGAGGCGCGGAACTGATGACGGTCCCGTCGAATCGTCTGCCGCTGGCCGTCACCATGGGCGAGCCGGCGGGGGTCGGCGGGGACATCGCGTTGAAAATTTGGGTGGAACGCCGGGCATCCGGGGTTCCACCCTTTTTTCTGATCGATTCACCGGATCGGCTGTCGGCCTTGGCCGCGCGGTTGGGGCTGGACGTTCCGCTGCGCGCGCTGTCGTCAGCGGCGGACGCGGTCGGCTGCTTTGACGACGCCTTGCCGGTGCTTGCGCTGGAACTGCCGACTCCGGTGGTTGCCGGGCGCCCCGATCCGGCCAATGGGGCGGCGGTGATCGCCAGCATCGACCGGGCGGTGGCGCTGGTTCAGGCGGGGGAGGCGGCCGCCATCGTCACCAACCCCATTCAGAAATCCGCGCTCTACGCCGCTGGATTCCGCCATCCCGGCCACACCGAATATCTGGCCCATCTCGCCGGTCTGACGGACGAGCCGATCATGATGCTGGCCTCGGCGGACCTGCGGGTGATTCCCGTCACCATCCATGTTTCGTTGCGCGACGCGGTCAATCAACTGTCAACCGCCGCCATTGTCCACGCCGGGCGGGTTGCGGCGGCGGCGTTGACCCGTGATTTCGGCATCGCTCAACCGCGTCTGGCGGTGGCCGGGCTTAATCCGCACGCGGGCGAGGGCGGGGCGATGGGGCGGGAGGAGATCGAGATCATCACCCCCGCCATCGAGGCGCTGCGGGCGGAGGGGATCGCGGCGTTCGGGCCGCGCCCGTCCGACACGCTGTTCCACGCGGCGGCGCGGTCGGGCTTCGACGCCGCGCTGTGCATGTATCACGATCAGGCGCTGATTCCGTTGAAGACCATTGATTTCGACAGCGGCGTCAACATCACGCTGGGGCTGCCCTTTGTGCGGACCTCGCCCGATCACGGCACGGCCCTGGACATTGCGGGCACGGGCAAAGCCAGCGCGGTCAGCCTGTTGGCGGCGCTGAAAACCGCTGACGCCATGGCGCGCAATCGTCGTCGGCTGGGCTGACTCGGCTGGGCTGACAGCGAGCCGCAGAAACATCTCAAAGGAAAAGGGCGGCGGAGGCGTTGAACGTCTCCGCCGCCGTATTTTTAGCCGCGTTCGTCCGGGTCGTACAGGGTCGGGCCGCTCTGCGGGCTTTGAGACTCGTGATAGTTGGCGGGTGTTTCGCGGTGATGGTGCGCGCGGGCGATGAAGGGGGCCAAATCCTGCAACTCAATGAAGTTGTCGGCTTGGCGGCGCAACTCGTCGGCGACCATGGGCGGCTGCGAGCGCACGGTGCTGATGACGCTGACGCGCACGCCCTTGCGCTGAACCGCTTCGACCAGACGGCGGAAATCGCCATCGCCGGAGAACAGCAGGATGTGATCGAGGTGTTCGGCCATCTCCATGACGTCGATGGCCAGCTCGATGTCCATGTTTCCCTTGATCTTTCGGCGACCGGACGCGTCGGTGAACTCCTTGGTCGGCTTCGTGACCATGGTGTAGCCGTTGTAGTCCAACCAATCAACCAAGGGGCGAATCGGCGAGTATTCCTGATCTTCCACCAACGCCGTGTAGTAGAAAGCGCGCATCAAGCGCCCTTCTCCGGCGAAGCCGTCACGCAACCTCTTGTAGTCAATATCGAATCCCAAAGAGCGTGCGGCGGCGTACAGATTGGCTCCATCAATGAAAAGAGCGAGACGCTCCTCTTTATAAAACAACTTGCTGACGTCGCGCGGCAAAGTCGTGCTACGATCCAATGTCTTAATCCTTTCGGGATAGCATCGAGTATATGATACGGATATCGACAATTTCGGTATTCCGACTTCCAAATTAGTGTATGTGGGGCCGCCAAACAAGGGGCAGAGACCCTGATACGGCAGTCAGCGGCAAAGACCGGCGCGTTTTTTGGATAATTTCGGATCGCGCTTGCGTCACCCGGATCGCATCAATATAGTCAAGAACCTCCTTTAGAGCCGGAGTTCGTTTGGCATGGCCCGCGTTACCGTTGAAGATTGCGTCCTGAAGGTTTCCAACCGTTTTGAGCTGGTCATGATGGCCGCTCAACGCGCCCGTGAGGTGGCGTCCGGCGCCCCTCTGTCGATTGAGCGCGACAACGACAAGAATCCGGTCGTGGCGCTGCGCGAGATCGCCGATGAAACGGTGTCGCTTGAGTATCTCAAGAACGCGCTCATCAAGGGCCACCAGAAGCATGTCGAACCCGACGAGCCGGAAGAGGAAATCGTCGAGTTGATGGCCGGTGAAAATGACTGGGCCGCGCGCGGCGCCAACATGGGCGACGAAGACGGCATGAGCGAGACGGATGGCGAGGAGGAGGACGGCGCGGCCGACCTCGACGCCGAGCCGGACGCCGGTTTGTCCCTGGCCGAGGATGGCGACGGAGATCTCTGATCCTGACCAACGACGATTGGGCTTGCGTTAGGGCGGGGGGCGGTCTGCCCCCCTTCGGTTCACTCCACACCGAGGCGCCACACGCGCCGGGTCGGGCGTCATGATCCGGCAGTATGAACTTGTTGAGCGCGTCAAGGCGTATGATCCCTCGGCGGACGAGGATCTTCTCAACCGCGCCTATGTCTATTCAATGAAGGCGCACGGGTCGCAGACTCGCGCCTCCGGCGATCCTTACTTTCTGCACCCGTTGGAAGTCGCGGGCATCCTGACCCAAATGAAGCTGGACGCGGGCACCATCGCCACCGCGCTTCTTCACGACACGGTCGAGGACACGGTCGCCACGCTGGAAGACATCGAACGGGTCTTCGGCAAGGAAATCGCCCGGCTGGTCGATGGCGTCACCAAGCTGTCCCGCCTGGAATTGCACAGCGAACAGGCCAAGCAGGCGGAGAATTTCCGCAAGCTGGTGCTGGCGATGTCGGAAGACATCCGCGTGCTGCTGGTCAAGCTGGCCGACCGGCTGCACAACATGCGCACGCTGTTCCACCTGAAAAAGCCGGAAAAGCGCAAACGCATCGCGCGCGAAACCATCGAAATCTACTCGCCCTTGGCCGAACGCATCGGCATGCACAAGATCAAGGATGAGTTGGACGATCTGGCTTTCGCCGAACTCAACCCCGACGCCCGCGACAGCATTCTCGCCCAGCTCGCCCGTCTGCGGGACGAGGGGCAAAGCCGCGTCCAGACCATCATCACCGAGTTGCAAGAACGGCTGGTTGGCGAGGGCATTCCCACGGCGACGGTGACGGGGCGCGAGAAATCCGCCTACTCGATCTGGCGCAAGCTGCAACGCAAGAATGTCAGCTTCGAGCAGCTTTCCGACATCATGGCGTTCCGCATCACCGTCGGAACCTTGCAGGAATGCTATCAGGCGCTGGGCATCGTCCACGCCCATTACCCGCTGATGCCGGGCCGCTTCAAGGATTACATCTCGACGCCGAAGCCCAACGGCTACCGCAGCCTGCACACCGGGGTGATCGGGCCGGGCCGCAACCGGATCGAGGTGCAGATCCGCACCCGCGACATGCACGAGATCGCCGAATTGGGCGTCGCCGCCCATTGGGCCTACAAGCAGGATCACCAGCCGAGCACCACCGGCGGCGAATATCGCTGGCTGCGCGAGCTGCTGGAGATCCTGGAGCATGCGCAAAAACCCGAAGAGTTCCTGGAACACACCAAGCTCGAACTGTTCCAGGAGCAGGTCTTCTGCTTCACGCCGAAGGGCGATTTGATCGCCTTGCCGCGCGGGGCGACTCCGGTCGATTTCGCCTACGCCGTCCATTCCCAGGTTGGCGATCATTGCGTCGGGGCCAAGATCAACGGGCGGATGCTGCCGCTGCGCAGCGTCCTGCAAAACGGCGATCAGGTCGACATCGTCACCTCGAAGGCGCAGACGCCGGTTCCCGGTTGGGAGCGTTTCGTCGTCACCGGCAAGGCCCGCGCCCGCATTCGCAAATTCCTGCGCACCCAGCAGCGGTCCCAGTACATCGAGCTTGGGCGCGGCATGCTGATGCGGCAGTTCAAGGCGGAAGGCTACGAGTTCAGCGAAAAGGCGCTCGACAACGTCATCAAGATCTTCCAGCAGCCGACGGCGGAGGATCTGATGGCCGGAGTCGGATCCGGCCTGCATTCGGTGCGCGAGGTCTTCCACGCGGTTTTCCCCGGCCACAAGGCGCAAACCGCCCCGGCGACGTTGCGCGAGTTGGACGACAAGACCACAAACGTCGTCAAGCTCAAGCCGAAGCCCAGCGGCAAACAACCGCCGATGCCGATCCGGGGGCTGATTCCCGGCATGGCGGTGCATTACGCCCGTTGCTGCCACCCGCTGCCCGGCGACCGCATCGTCGGCATCGTCACCACCGGCAAGGGCGTGACGATCCACACCATCGATTGCGAAACGTTGGAAAGCTTCCACGAATCACCGGAACGCTGGATCGACGTGTCGTGGGAAACCGGCCCGGATTCGCCCGAGGAGCATGTCGGGCGCCTGATGGTGTCCATCAGCAACGAGCAAGGCGCGCTCGGCACGCTGTTCACCGTGATCGGCAAGAATCAGGGCAACGTGATTCACCAGAAGATCACCAACCGCACCGCCGATTATTTCGATCTGCTGATCGACATCGACGTCAAGGACGCCAAGCATCTGACCAACATTATGGCGGCCCTGCGGGCGACTCCGGCGATTCATTCGGTGGAACGCGCGCGCGGGCGGTGAGAAGCACGCGCGCGTTTCTAGGTTTGGTTATCCACAGGTCTTTTGGCAGACTGTCCCAGAGTCGGGCCAGTTTCTTTTTCGCATGCAGTAAGCTTGCTCTTTGTCTCTCGTCATGATGCTTCTGATTTCCTTTACGAAATCAGCGCACTCATTCGAATCGATTGTGTATTTGCTTAAGCAGTTTTGGCACTCAAGCCCTCGAGAGTATCCACTTACTTGTGGCGGCGTGTATTGAGGGTATTGGGGATATTTTGAGTTGCCGGAGCAAGACGCTAATCCTAGGGGTAGAAAGATGATGAGCGTCTTTAAAAGTCTTCCAATTTTATGCGAATTCTCATAAGTATTACTTTGGCGATCCATGTTTTCCTCCGACATAAGAAAGATCATTTTCGTCGTAGCCTACATTTTTTAAGCATGAGTATCTATAGTCTCTCATGGAATTTATGTTTGAACTTGATATCCTGTTCGCTTTTATCGTGCATAACTCTATGTTTTCGACAGCTTTTCTGTCAAAAAACTCAACATCGTAGCTTGTTGATATTTTGTATTTGTTTATAAATGATTCTGGATAAAACTTGCTGTCGAATGGTACAATTGTATTTGCTGGAAACGTAACGCTTTTTTCCGCAGCATTTGCTTCGCGAATTTTTGAGCTAATCGCAAGGAGTTCAATAAATCTTTTAAATAAATCGACAACGACGCCGCTTCCAGGAAGCATTGGCGGTGGTACAAATGGACCATTGGAGTTATTACCTATGTAATTTCCCCAAATAGCTAGACCGATAATAAAAATTATGATTTGAGCAAATCTCGCCATGCGCATTAAATCCTATTTCGCAAGCCAATCTAATGTTGGAGTTTTAAAATTATTCCTTATGATTGTATCATATCAAGCGTATCCCCTTTTTGCGCCATCGCCTCGATACTCTCGCGTCATAATGCGTTTTTTCCGTTCAATGTTCAATTAATTTGTGACGCTTACGCGAAGGGTGACGCGACGCTCCGTCATCGCTATATAGACGGAATCGCCGCCGTTTTCGCGCGGTCGGGCGAGCCTTTGGAGTCCCGTGATGTCTCGTTTTCTGCGCCTTGGCGTGAACATCGACCATGTGGCCACCGTCCGCAACGCGCGCGGCGGGGCGCATCCCGATCCCGTGCGCGCGGCGTTGCTCGCCATCCAGGCCGGGGCCGACGGCATCACCGCCCATCTGCGCGAAGACCGGCGCCACATCATTGACCGCGACATTGAACGCTTGATGGCCGAGATCGACCGTCCGCTGAATTTTGAAATGGCGGCGACCGACGAGATGCTCGCCATCGCCCTGCGCCACACGCCGCACGCCGCCTGTCTGGTCCCGGAAAAACGCACCGAAGTGACGACCGAGGGTGGGCTGAACGCGGTTGGCGCGTTCGACTTCTTGACCCGTCCGATTGGCGCCTTGAACGACGCCGGGATTCGCGTGTCCTTGTTCATCGACCCCGAACCGGCGCAACTCGACGCCGCCAAGGCGCTGGGCGCGCCAGTGGTCGAACTCCACACGGGGGCCTATTGCGACGCCGAGGATCCGACGGAGCGCGCGCGCGAGCTGTCGCGCATCGTCCGCGCCGCCGCGCACGCCGAAGAGATCGGGCTGGAATGCCACGCCGGGCATGGGCTGACCTACGAGACGGTCGGGTCGGTCGCCGCCATTGGGACCATTGTTGAGCTGAACATCGGGCATTTCCTGGTGGGCGAGGCGATTTTCGGCGGGTTGGCCGACGCGATCCGCCGCATGCGCGCGGCGATGGACGCGGCGTGCCCATGACGGCGTTTGGCGCCTCCCTGTCCGGTGTGATTTTGGGCATCGGGAACGATCTGATCGACATTCGGCGCATTGAAAAATCGTTGGAGCGTTTCGGCGCGCGTTTCATCGACCGGGTGTTCACCGACATCGAGCAGGCGAAATCCGAACGCCGCGCCAGTTCCGCCGGGCGCCACAGCGCGCGGGCGTCGAGCTACGCCAAGCGTTTCGCCGCGAAGGAAGCCTGCTCCAAGGCGCTTGGCACCGGCTTTCGCGACGGCGTGTTCTGGCGCGACCTGGGGGTGGTCAATCTGCCCTCCGGCCAGCCGACGATGCGCTTGACCGGCGGCGCTCTGGCCCGGTTGGAGTCGATGACCCCGCCCGGCATGCGCCCCCGCATCCACGTCACGCTGACCGACGAATACCCGATGGCCGAAGCCTTCGTCATCATCAGCGCCGAAAGCCTGCCCCCCTCCGCACCCACCGAAACGGCGACCCCAGCATGACCTTCCAGAAGCAGACGGCGTCCGACGCCAAGCCCAAGGACTCCGGCCTCGTCGAAACGGTGAAAACGGTGGTCTTCGCCGTGCTGATCGCCTTCGGCGTCCGCACCTTCGCCTTCGAGCCGTTCAACATCCCGTCGGGGTCGATGATCCCGACCTTGCTGGTCGGCGACTATCTGTTCGTCTCGAAATTCTCCTACGGCTACAGCAAGCACACCGTGGCCTTCGGCATGCCGCTGTTCGAGGGGCGCGTGCTGGGCGGCCTGCCGGAGCGCGGCGACGTGGCGGTGTTCAAGCTGCCGCGCGACAACAAGACCGATTACATCAAGCGCGTCATCGGGTTGCCCGGCGAGACCATCCAGATGATCGGCGGCGTTCTGCACATCAATGGAAAGTCGGTAAAGCGAGAGCGGATTGAAGATTACGTCTCGCAGGACGCATTGGGGCGGACTGTCCGGACGGCCCAATTCCTTGAGACTCTGCCGAATGGCCGGGTTCACCGCATCATCGAGGAATCGGACAACGGCCCGCTCGACAACACCCCGGTCTTCAAGGTGCCGGACGGCCATCTGTTCATGATGGGCGACAACCGCGACAACTCGCTGGACAGCCGGGTGCCGGGGCAGGTCGGTTACGTGCCGGTGGAAAATCTGGTGGGCCGCGCCGAATTCCTGTTCTTCTCGCTCGACGAAGGCACCCGCTTCTTCGAGGTCTGGCGCTGGCCGGTCGATCTGCGCTTCAGCCGCCTGTTCAGCGGAGTCCGGTAATTGAGCGATTCGAACATGGTGGACGAGCACAACGGCGCTTTGGACGTTGCGGCGCTGGCCCGTTCGCTGGGGCATGAGTTCAATGATTTCAGTCTGTTGCAGGACGCCGTGACCCACCCCAGCCTGATGGGGTTGGAACGGACCTTGCGCGCCGGGCGCCGTCCGGGCAAGGGGCCGGGCATCGCCTATGAACGGCTGGAGTTTTTGGGCGACCGCGTGGTCGGCCTGATCGTCGCGGAATGGCTGCTGGAACGCTACCCGGACGAGCGGGAAGGGGCGCTGGCCAAGCGGCACGCCGCGCTGGTCCGCCGGGAATCGCTGGGCCGGGTCGCCGACCGCATCGGGTTGGGCGGCTACTTGCGCATGTCCCCCGCTGAGGTGCACAGTGGTGGCCGGAACAACCGGACCATCCTGGGCGACGCGTGCGAGGCGGTGATCGGCGCGCTCTATCTCGACGCCGGGCTGGACGTCGTGACGCGCTTCGTGCGCGAGTCGCTGGCCGAACAGATTGAAAAGCCGACTCCGCCGCCGCTCGATTCCAAGACGGCGTTGCAGGAATGGGCGCAGGGGCGCGGCAAGCCGTTGCCGCACTATGAATTGATTGAACAAAGCGGCCTGGCGCATGAGCCGGTGTTCGTCGTTGCGGTCCACGTCGAGGGGATGGAGACCGTCACCGGATCCGGCTCCTCCAAGCGTGTCGCGGAAAAGAAGGCGGCCAGCGCGTTGCTGAGCCAGGTGGGAGTGCAGGTCGATGACTGACGGTCGCGACGACATCGACAATGATTTCGATGATGAGTTCGAGGACGACGCGTTCGAGGGCGAAGGCGAGGACGGCGAAGAGGGTGACGACGACGAGGAGGACGCCCGTCCGGGCGTGCCGATCGCGCTGCCGCCGCTGGGCGCCATGCCGGAACATCCGCGTTGCGGTTTCGTCGCGCTGGTCGGCGCGCCCAACGCTGGGAAATCCACGCTGCTGAACGCGATGATCGGCAGCAAGGTGTCGATCGTCAGCCCGAAGGTGCAGACCACCCGCACCCGCGTTCTGGGCATCACCATCGTCGGCGACAGCCAACTGATTTTCGTCGACACGCCGGGCATCTTCAAGCCCAAGCGCCGGTTGGACCGCGCCATGGTCGCGGCGGCGTGGCAGGGGGCGGAGGACGCCGACGTGATCGGCGTGCTCTATGACGTCTCGCGCCGGGGCGTGGACGACGACACGCTGGGCATCGTCGCCCGCCTGAAGGATCAAGGCCGCAAGGCGATCTTGATCCTGAACAAGATTGATCTGGTCAAGCGCGACGTCCTGCTGGGCATCGCCGATGAGTTCCAGAAATCGGGCGTTTTCACCGACACCTTCATGATTTCGGCCTCGACCGAGGACGGCGTCGCCCATTTGAAGGCGTTTCTGTCCGCTGGCCTGCCGGATGGTCCGTGGCATTTCCCGGAGGATCAAATCTCCGACATGCCGATGCGTCTGCTGGCGGCGGAGATCACGCGGGAAAAGCTGTTCCTTCAGCTTCACCAGGAGCTTCCCTATTCCGCCACGGTCGAAACCGAGGTGTGGGAGGAGTTTGACGACGGATCGGTGAAGATCTCGCAGGTCATCTTCGTGCAGCGTGAAAGCCAGAAGGCCATCGTGCTGGGCAAGGGCGGTCAGCGCATCAAGTCGCTGGGGCAGGCGGCCCGCAGCGAATTGCAGAAGATGCTGGAACGCCGGGTGCACCTGATCCTGTTCGTCAAGGTGCGTGAAGGTTGGGTGGACGATCCCGAACGCTATTCGGCCTGGGGGCTGGATTTCGGGGCGTCGTAACGGGTGTTTTCGGGGGGCTGAGAGCGCCCCCCGACGCGCTGCGGCGTGTCTGTGACGGTCGCCCGACGACGCGCGTTTCGGGCGCTCCCAGACACATTCAAGGTCATGCGTCTTCGGGCAAACTTGAGGTGGCGACGGCGCCGCGCGGCAACGAACATGCCGAAGAGGCCGCTGTTGATGGAATTTTATCAATAAAATTCGATTCTCCTCCCATTTTGCAAAACGCATTTTCAATATGAGAGTTTTCTTGCGACGCAAACGAGCCTCGGCGTGAGCCTGCGTTGCGGAACTGCTTTGAAACACAGCGTTTTCCTGAAAATCCGCTTTGGCTGAATTCTTGCTGGACAGCCCTCGCCTTTCCAAAGGTTGGAGAGGATGCCCGCGTGTGTTGTGGGTTGGTCGCGAGCGGAGGGCGTCGCCATGTCACAGCAGCCGCATCATCCGGTCTGGTTGACGTTCGCGCTGACGATTCAGCCATGGGGGACCATGAGAAGGTCCAACTTGGGGAGCCAACCCTTTGCCGACGGGCCGGAGATTGGTTGACCGGCGACGCAGGTCGCGGGTGACGTTGGATCGCGGGGATGTCGCCGCCTGGCGGAGAGGACAATGTTGACCAGCCTTCAGCCCGGTCGGGTGTCGTTCCTCTGGTTTCTCATCACGCTGATGGTCGGGCTGGCCCTCACGGGCGGCGCGGCCTGGGAGATTGAGCGGCTCAACGATCAGCGCGTCCGTGACGCGCTGTCCACCGCCGCCGAAAGGATGGCCTCCGACATCGTGGATCGGGTGACACTGTACCAGTACGGGCTGCGCGGCGCGCGCGGCGCGGTGGTCGCGGTCAGCGACGTAGGGCTGAGTCGGAAGCGGTTTCATCGTTACAGCCTGACGCGCGACGTCGATTCCGAGTTTCCCGGGGCGCGCGGTTTCGGCTTTATCGAGCGCGTGACCCAGGAGGGCGAGGCCGCCTTTCTTGAAACGGCGCGACAGGATGATTGGCCCGATTTCGCCATCCGGCAATTTGCGCCGCATGATGGGGAGCGCTACGTCATCCGTTACATTGAGCCGGTCGAGCGCAACCGTCCGGCGGTCGGGCTTGACATCGCGTCCGAAACAAACCGGCGCAAGGCCGCCGTTGCGGCGATGGACAGCGGAGAAACCCGGCTGACCGGCCCGATCACTCTGGTTCAAGCTGTGGGCGGGCCGCAGCAGTCGTTTTTGATCCTGATGCCCGTTTATCGAGGAACGGGCGCGCCGACGACGGTGGAGGCCCGGCGGGCTGAGGCGGTCGGCTGGACGTACGCGCCACTGAGCATGTTGGAGGTGCTCAGCACGCTTCACATCGACGGCGCGCTGTTTGATCTTCAATTGAGCGACATCACCGATGCGGGCGTCGCCGACGTTATCTTTTCGTCCGTCAAGGACACGCCGGATCGTCGGCCCTTGGCCACGCAGGCCCTTGAGCGCGACGTGTTCGGTCGTCGGTGGCGGATCGACGTCGCCGCCCGCCCGGCCTTCGGTCCTTCCCTGAATCCGGCGACGCCGTCTCTGGTTCTGCTCATCGGCGGCGGCGCCAGTTTGCTGGCGGCTGGGCTGGCGGCGGCGTTGGGGCTGAACCGCGCCCGCAAACGCATGACCGATCTGGCGTGGCGCCGTTTGGGCGCCATCGTTGAAAATTCCGGCGACGCCATCGTCGGCGAGGGGATGGACGGAACCGTCATAAGCTGGAACCGGGCGGCGGAGCGTCTGTTTGGCTATCAACAGGACGAGGTTGTCGGGCAACCGCTGGCCCCGCTTCTGTTGCCCCAGGATCGTTGGGACGAGGACCTGACGCTGCTGCAACGTGTCAACAGCGGCGCGTCGGACGTGACCTCGTTTGACACCTTGCGCCTGCATCGTGACGGAAGCGTGGTCGAGGTGTCTGTCACGGTCAGCGCCATTCAGGACGAGCGTGGGCGCGTCGTCGGCGTGGCCAAGCTGATGCGCGACATCGGAGAGCGCAAGGCGGCAGAGCGCCGCCTTGCGCAATTCAACGTCGATTTGGAACGGCAGGTGGTGGAACGGACGGCTGAATTGGATGCGGCGCGTCATACCCTCCGAACCGTTCTGGACGCGGTTCCATCGATGATCGGCTATTGGGACCGGAACTTGACCTGCCGCTTCGCCAACCGGGCCTATTCCCGTCGGTTCGGGATCGAGACGACGGCCCTGCCGGGACGATCGATGAGAGAGCTTTTGGGCGACGCGCTGTTCGAGAGCAATCGTCCCCATACGGAAGCGGCTTTGCGCGGCGAATCGCAGACGTTCGAGCGGACTGTTCCCAAACCAGACGGTTCCGGGGTGCGCCACTCCCTCGTGCATTTTCTGCCCGATCAGGCGGATGGCGCGGTGCAAGGCTTTTTCGTCCTGGTTCATGACGTGTCGGACATCGTCGAGCATCGCCTGAAACTCGCCGCCGCCTTGCGGGAAAACGAGGTGCTGCTGCGGACGATCAATGAACAGTTGCTGTGTTCGGTCACGGACACCGCAGGCCGGATTCTTGAGATCAACGACAATCTCTGCCGGACCATGGGGTATAGCGCGGAGGAGTTGGTTGGGCGGACCCACAGGACGATCAGTTCGAGGGTCCATCCGCCGGAGTTTTGGCGGGAGATGTGGTCGACCATCATGGCGGGCCGCACCTGGCGCGGCGAGATCTGCAACCACGCCAAGGATGGCCGCCCGCTGTGGATGGACAGCGTGTTCGCGCCCTTTCGGGGCGATGACGGGCGCATCGAGCGTTATGTCGCCCTGCGGATCGACATCACCGCCCGCAAGCTTGCCGAGGAGGAGCGCAACCGCAGCAATCGGTTGCTCAGCGGCGTCCTTGATGCGGCGTCGGAAATCGCGATCATCGCCACCGATCCGCAAGGGACGATCACCATTTTCAACAGGGGCGCCGAACGCATGCTCGGTTACAGCGCGGGCGAGATGGTGGGCGTCCAGACACCAGCCGTGCTTCACCGGATGGACGAGGTCGTCGCACGCGCCCAGGACTTGCAGACCGAGTTTGGCGTCGCCATCGACGGCTTCCGCGTCTTTGTCCACAAGGCGGAGATCGACGGAGCCGAAAGCCGCGAGTGGACCTATGTCCGCAAGGACGGCTCCGAATTTCCGGTTTCTCTCATCGTCACCGCCATCCGGCATGGCGATGGCGGCATCATCGGCTATCTGGGCGTCGTTCAAGACATCGGGAAGCGTCAGGCGTTTGAACGTCAGTTGCGGTTGGCCAAACAGGGGGCGGAAGAGGCCAGTCTGGCGAAGGGGCAATTCCTGGCCAACATGAGCCACGAGATCCGAACGCCGATGAACGCCGTGCTTGGCCTCTCATATCTGCTGGAACGGACGGCCCTGTCGTCGGAACAGAGCGATCTGGTGCGCAAGATCCAGGTCGCGGGGCGCGGTTTGCTGGCCATCATCAACGACGTCCTTGATTTCTCGAAGATCGAAGCGGGACGTTTGGAACTGGAAACAGCGGATTTTCGGCTTTCTGATTTGCTGGACGCCATCTCCGTCATCATGTCGGCCAACGCCAGCGCCAAGGATTTGGAATTGGTGATCGACGCGGCGTCCGACCTGCCGGACGCGCTGATCGGCGACGCCCTGCGTTTGCAGCAGGTGCTCATCAATCTGACCGGCAACGCCATCAAGTTCACGACCAAGGGCGCCGTCACCCTTCGGGTGGAGCGGGTTGACGTCGAGGGTCGGGCGGTCATGCTGCGTTTCACCGTTCAGGACACCGGAATCGGCATTGCCGAGACCATCTTGCCAACCCTGTTCGACGCCTTCAGTCAGGCGGACAACTCCATCACCCGGCATTTCGGCGGCTCCGGTCTGGGGTTGAGCATCTCCAAGCGGTTGGTTGAGCTGATGGGCGGGCAGATCGGCGTCGAGAGCCAACTTGGCCGTGGCAGCCGTTTCTGGTTCACCGTTCCCCTGGGCGTGTCCAGCGTGCCCCAGCCGACGCCGGACGACCTGCCCCGATTGGATGGACCCTGTGGTGGGGGCGACGGCGCTGGGTTGGATGGCCTGCGGCTGTTGGTGGTGGAGGACAATGTCGTGAACCAGGAGGTGGCAAGGCGCATCCTGGAGCTGAACGGAGCGGCGGTGACGGTCGCCGCCAACGGCCAGGAGGCGCTGGACCGATTGATCGCCGACGACGCGGCGTTCGACGCTGTGCTGATGGACGTGCACATGCCGGTGATGGGCGGCTATGAGGCGACCCGGAGCATCCGCCAGGATCTGGGGCTTGCCAATCTGCCGATCATCGCCTTGACGGCGGGCGCGCTTGCGTCCGAACGTCTTCGCGCGGAGCAGGTCGGCATGAATGATTTCATCGCCAAACCCTTTGATGTCGATCAGATGGTGCGGTCCATCCGCCGTCAGGTCCCCCTGTCGAAAGGGGCGGCGTCAAAATTGTTCGTCCCCCCGCCCGACCGTGGCGAGCTGTTGGACGTCGACGTGCCGGGAATCGACATGGGCCAAGTCTCTCGGCGTTTGGGCGGAGACCGGACCTTGTTCACGTCGTTGCTGATCCGTTTTGTTCGCGAGTTCACCGACGCCGTCCCACAAATCCGCCGCGATCTTGCGGCGGAAAATCCAGACGGAGCCGCGCGCACGCTGCACACCCTTCGCGGGGCGGCGGGCAACATCGCCGCCGTTGACGTCATGGAGCGCGCGCACAGGGCCGAGAACGCCGTTCGCCATGGGCCATCGGCGGAAATCCCGCCTTTGCTGGAGCGGTTGGACGCGGCGCTTTCCGCGCTTGACCAGTCTGTTCAGCGAAGCGGCTTGTCCGTCGTTGTTGAAGAGCCGGACGCGGCGGACGCACCCCCCTTGGTGATTGCCGAGGTTATGGAGTTGATCGAGACCCTGAACGCGCGGAGCATGAACGCGATGACCCTGTTCGAGCGAATGCGCCCATCCCTGGCGGGATCCTTGGGAAAGCCGTCCTTTGCGGAGCTTTGCGACGAGATCGATGGTTTGAACTTCGCCGACGCCGCGCAGAGATTGTTGAGCGCGCTGACAAGCGAAGGCGGCGCGGCGCAATCGGGTGGTCTGCGCCGCGTCGGCCATTGATCCAGGCGCCTCCCCATAACCATGGGCGGGCGCCGCGACTTATTCCGGCGTGATGTTCGGGCACGCCAGAAGCGCCCGAACATCCCGTGCGAGTTGGGGGGATCGTGGGATGGATTGGTGGTCCCCGTCCAGAAGGCGGATGCTGGCGGCGCCGTAAGCGCGCCAATCCTGCGGATCGGCGCCGCGACGATGGGGGGTGTCCTTCAGCGTGTCGCGCGCCCACCAGACATGCAAGGGGGCCATCACGCGCGGCAGGCTGAAATTCCGCATCAGGCGATGGCCGCTCATAAAGAACCGCATCTGCAAGGCCTGAAGGTCGCGGGGTCGATCGCGCGCTTCCGGCAGCGTGGCGCGGAACCAGTCGAGCGCATGGTTGGCGCGGCTTTCGGCGGGCAGGCTCGCCAGCTCACGCTCCAGCCCTCGGCAGGTCTCCCGATGTTGGTCGAGCAAGACGCGTTGAATCGAGCCGTCGAGGCAGGCGATGTAGGGGGTGGACAGCGGCAGATCCGGCAAATCCAGCGCGCCCGCCTGAACATTGGTTCGGGAATCAACCAAGCCAACCCATGACACGGTTGCGCCCGCCGCCTCCAGTCGGGCCGCCACCGCCATGGCCAACCAAGCGCCGAGGGACCAGCCGAGCAACCGATAGGGACCGTTGGGCTGCCGCTCGCGGATCAGGCGGGCGTACAGCGTGGCCAGCGTGTCGATGGACTCCGGTTCGGCGTTTGGGTCGGACAGTTGGGGCGATTGCAGGGCGAGAATGGCGATTTCCGGGGGCAGCGACTGGGCGAGAGACGTGTAGGCGCGGGCATGGCCGCCCGCCGGATGGAACAGGAACAGGGGCGGGATCGACGAATCGGCGTCGGCGCGCGCGGCGCGCAGCGTGACCAGCGTGGCGCTGTCCCGCCGCTCCGCCGCGCGCAGTTCCGCCGCCAACGCCGCCAGGGTTGGGTGCTGGAAGGGCAAGGTGAAGGGAATTGGCAGTTCCAACCGCTCGCGCACGGCGGCGACGAGGCGCGTGGCGGTGAGGGAGTTTCCGCCGAGCGCGAAGAAATCATCGTCGCGGGCGACGTCCTGAACGCCGAGAAGGTCTTGCCAGAGCGCGGCGAGCCAGTGTTCGGCGTCGCCCTGGGGCGGTCGCCGGTTGGCGGCGGCGGGGCGTCCGGGGCGGGGGAGCGCGTCGCGGTCGATCTTGCCGTTGGGGTTGAGCGGCAGGGCGTCCAGCGTCAGGAGGCTGGCGGGGATCATGGCGGCGGGCAGCCGGTCGACCAGCCCCCGGCGCAGCGCCTCGGGGTCGAGACCGCTTCCGGCGGCGTAGGCGGCGAGGAAGGCGGCGTCGGTTCCGGCGTCCCACAGGCGGACGGCGGCGGCGGCGACGCCGGGTTGGGCGAGCAGGGCGGCTTCGATCTCGCCCAACTCGATGCGGTGGCCGCGCAGCTTGACCTGGAAGTCCCGGCGCCCGACGAAGCGCAACGCGCCGTCCCACCCCCGGCGGACCAGATCGCCGGTGCGGTACATGCGGGCGCCGGGCCGGGCGCCAGGCTGCGCGGCGGCGAAGGGATCGGGCAGGAAGGCCGAGGCGGTCAGGCCGGGTCGGGCGTGGTAGCCGCGCGCCAGCCCGTCGCCGCCGATCCACAACTCGCCCTCCGCCCCCGGCGGCAGCGGGTTGAGCGCAGCGTCGAGGACATAAAGGCTGGTGTTGTCGAGCGGCCCGCCGATGGGGACGGCGCTTTGCCCGTCCGCCACGCTTTCGACCGGGGTGGCGCTGGACCAGATGGTGGTTTCGGTGGGGCCATAGACGTTGGTCAGCCGCGCGCCGCGCCGCAACAGGCGCTCGGCGAGGGCGGCGGGCAGAGCCTCGCCGCCGGTCAGCGCGCGCAGGCCGACCCAGGCCGGGCTGTCGAGTTCGGCGAGCATGGCCCAACTGGCGGGGGTGGCTTGCAGGACGGTGACGCGGTGACGGTCGAGCAGTCGGAGCAGGGCGGCGGGGTCGCGCTGGGCGGTCTCGTCGGCCAGCACCACGGCGGCGCCGGCGATGAGCGGGGCGAAGATCTCCAGGGCGGCGATGTCGAAGCCGATGGTGGTGACGGCCAGCCAGCGGTCGGCGGGGGTCAGCGGCGTGACGTCGGCCATGGCGCGCAGCAGGTTGGACAGACCGGCGTGACGGACGGCGACGCCCTTGGGCCGCCCGGTGGAGCCGGAGGTGAAGATGACGTAGGCGGTCTGTTCGGGGTGGGGAACGGCGGGGAGCCAGCCGTCGCCTTCGGTTTCCTGCCCGTCGCGGATGAGGGCGTCGGGGGAGACGGTTTCGACGCCGCCGCTCTGCCCGCTGTTGGCTGGCGCGAGGATCAGACGGGGTTTGGCTTGGTCGAGAATGTCGGCCAGTCGGCTTTCGGGCTGGGCGGGGTCGAGGGGGACATAGGCGGCCCCGCTGAACAGCACGCCCAGCAGGGCGACGACCAGGGCGGGGCCGCGCTCCAGACGCAGGGCGACGCGGTCCTCAGGCCCGACGCCGCGCTTGCGCAACCCGCGCGCCAGGGCCAGGGCGCTGCGGGTCAGCGCGCCGTAGCTCATCGGGCCGACGCTGGTTTCCAGGGCCAGCGCGTCGCGCGCGCGGGCCGACTGGTCGAGGATCGCCCGGCCGACCCACCAACCGGGGTGGGCTGGGACGGAGGGGCCTTTCTCCACCCCGTCTGCGGGAACCGGAAGGGCGCCGACCGGGCGCGCGTCGTTCTCGGCCAGCGCCGTCAGAGTCTGGGTGAAGCGGTCCAGCAGAGCCGTCACCAGGGCGGGCGCGATCCGCCGTTCGTCGCGGCCAACCCGCAGGGTCAAGCCGCCACGCGGCATGATGGTCAGGGTCAGCGGGTAGTTGGTCCGCTCATAGGCGGACAGCGGCGTGAGGCGAACCCCGGCGCCGATCTCCCCGCCATCGCCCATGCCTTCATTTTCAAAGACGAGCAGAGATTGGAACAGGGCTTGCCCGCGCGCCAGACCAGCGCAGCGCTGGATGTCGGCCAGCGGCGTGTGTTCATGCTCGCGCGCCGACAGCGCCCGACGTTGCGCGCTGTCCAGCAGGGCCGCGACGGTTTCGGCGGGATTCAGCCGAACCCGCACCGGCACCGTGTTGATGAAGGCCCCCAACATGCGGTCGGCCCCGGCCAATCCGGGCGGACGTCCGGCGGTGGTCATGCCGAACAGGACATCGTCGGCGCCGGTGTGGCGGCCCAGCGTGATGGCCCAGGCGGCCTGAATGACGCTGTTCAGCGTCACCCCGACCCGCCGGGCCAGCGCCCGCGCGCCGACGGCGACGCTCTCGGGCAAGGCGTGGTCGGTCAAGCGGAACTCAGCCCCTTGCGGGCCGGTCGGAAAGTCCGGCAACGGTGACGCGCCCGCCAGCTCCGCCGCCCAAAAGGCGTGATCGGCGGCGGCGTCCCGTCGCGCCAGCCACGCGAGATAGGCGGCGAAGGGCGGGCGGGGGACGGGGGGCGGCAACCCGGCTCCCAGCCGGTTGCGGTAGCGGTGGAAGACGTCGGCGATCAGCATGGCGGTTGACCACGCGTCCACGATCAGGTGATGGCGGCTCCACAACAGCCAATGGCGGTCATCGGCCAACCGCAGGATCCGCAGCCGCATCAACGGCGGCTCGTCCAGGGCGAAGCCCGCCGCGCGGTCGTCGGCCATCAGGCGGCGCAGATCCGCGTTCCGTCCGTCGGCAGGCCGGTCTGACCAATCCTCCAGCGCCCAGGGGAAGCGGGCGGTTGGCGCGACGGTCTGAACCGGCGGGCCATCCGCTGGCGTCGTGAAGCCGGTGCGCAGGATGGGTTCGGCGTCCACCGTCTCCTGCCACGCCGCCGCGAAGGCCGCCGGGTCCAGCGCGCCATCAAGCTGAACGGCGGTCTGATTCACGTACAGCCGTTCATCAGGGGCGGCCAGCGTGTGCCACAGCATCCCCTGTTGCAACGGGGTCAACGGAAAGGAGGATGGCGGCACGGGCGATGGCGACAGCCGGGCGGACGGGCCGGAGGAGTCCTCGGAGGGGGCGCTGTCCAGCAGATCGCCCAGATGGTCGAGGAAGCGGCGGGCGGTCGCGTCCACAAACGGCCCTTGCGGCAGATTTTTCGGAAAGGCCCAGACCACGGACAAGCGGCCCTCGCGCAATTGCGCGGTGACGTCGATCAATTGACGGCGGCGGCTGTCGGGATGGCGGGCCTGCCCGGCCCCGTCGGGGATCAGACGCCAACCGCCCGCCTCGCCGGGAACCTGTCCCAGATAGTTGAAGGCCAATTGCGGGTGCGGCGGCAGCCGTTCCCCGACGCGCAAGTAACGCAGCAGGCCATAGCCCAAGCCGCGCCCCGGCGCGGCGTCGCGTTGCCGTCGGATGGCGCCGGGTTGCGCCGGATCGTTGGTCAGACGCACCGGGTAGCGGCTGGTGAACCAACCGACGCTGCGGCTGGGGTCCAGGGCGGACAGCGCGCTGTCGCCGAAGGCGTCCGGCTCACGGCCATGGCCTTCCAGTTCGATGACCAGATCGGCGCGATTCTGCCATTCGCCCAAGGCGCGGGCGAGGGCGGCGAGCAACGTCGCCTCCACCCCGTCGGGCTGGCGCAGCAAGACGGCGGTTTGCTGGTCGTCCAGCGCCAGTTCGACCCGACGCAGGCCCGACAGCGTGCCGGGATCGGCGCCGCGCGCCAACTCGCCCCAACCGGGATGATCGGCCAACGCGCCCCAATAGCGGCGGGCGGCGTCCAGACGGTCGTCGGGAATGGCGGACAGGGCGGCGGTCCAGGCGGCGAAACCATCGGCGGGCGGCGGCGGAACCGGCGTTCGGCCTTGGCGGGCGTCCTCATAGGCCGCGCGCAGATCCGCCGCGATGATCCGCCAGGACACGCCGTCCACCACCATGTGATGGGCGACCAGCAACAGCCGGGCGTCGCGCGCGGGCGTTTCCAAGGCTGCTTCCAGAGCCGGGATCAAAACGGCGCGGAACAGCGGGCCGTCGCGCAGGGACAGACCGCTGTGGGCGGCGGCGACGGCGGCGTCCACCGCCGCCTCGTCGGAACAGGGGACGATGGCGAAAAGCCGGGCGTCGGTCGCCTCCGCCGCAAGGGTCAGCCGAGGCTCCTCGTCCGCGTCGGCTTGAACCAACCGGGCGCGCAGCATGGGCTGACTCGCCACCAGGGCGTGAACCGCGACGCGCAGGGCGGTCGCGTCCACCCCCTCCGGCAGGGCCAGCATCACCGCCTGATTCCAGTGGTCGGGATGAGGTTGCGGCTGTTCAAGGAACCAGCGCTGGATCGGCGCCAGGGCGAAGGGCGCGCCGTCGTCGGCGCGCGGCGGCGGGGCGGCTGTGGTCGCGGCGGGATCGACGGCGCGGACAAGGTCGCGGAACAGCGGTTGTTCAAAAAGATCGCGGGCGGTCAGCCGCACGCCCTGGCGCGCGGCCAGAGCGATCAGCCGCAGCGCCATGATGGAATCGCCGCCCAACCGGAAGAAATGATCGTCGTCGGCGATGACCGGGCGGCCCAGCAGCGTGGCCCAGAGCGGGCGCAGGACGGCGGCGGCTCCGCTGTCGCCGTCTCCGTTTACCGGAGCGCTGGCCGGAGCGTTGGCGGCTTGCGGTTCGGGCGCCGGCGGGCGCAAGGCGGCGGCGAGCAGGGCGGGGGTTGGGTGTTCGAACACCAGCCGCGTCGTCAGGCGCAGCCCGTCGGCGGCGGCGCGGGCCATCAACCGCAGGCACAGGATGGAATCGCCGCCCATGCGGAAGAAATGATCGTCGGGTCCGCAGGTCGGTTGTCCCAAGATCTCCGCCCACAGCCGTTGCAGACGCTCCAGCGTGGGGTCCGTTGGATTGGGGGCCGTTGGCTTGGGCGACGGCGTGGCGGTCGGTTCCGGCCTGTCGCTGACGGGCGCGGCCAGCAGGCGCGCGGCCTCCGCCTTGTCCAGCTTGCCGTTGGCGGTCAAAGGCAGACGGTCAACCCGGCGCAGCGCGCTCGGCATCAGCGGATCGGGAACCAGACCAGCCAATTCGGCGCGGATCGAGTCCGCGTCCCGCGCGGGCGCGGCCACCAGCGCGCCAAGGCGCGCGCCGTTCGGTCCCTGGTCAACCAGGATGGCGGAATCCTCGACCCCGGCGAGACCGGCCAGAATGTGGCGCAACTCGCCCGGCTCGACCCGGAAACCCCGGATCTTCACTTGATCGTCGGCGCGTCCCAGAAGGGTCAGCGATCCGTCGGGGGTGCGCCGGACCCGGTCGCCGGTGCGGTACATGCGCCGCCCCGACAGCCACGGGTCGGGCAAAAAGCGTTCCGCCGTTTGGCCGGGGCGGCGGTGATAGCCGCGCGACACCCCCAACCCGCCAATGAAGAGTTCGCCCACGGCGGCCCCGGCGACCGGCTCCAGATCCGAATCGAGGACATAGGCGCGGGCGTTCGCCAGGGCGGGGCCGATGGGAAGAGCCTCCGCGCCGTCTTGCGCCGGATCCAGCCATTGAGCGGCGGCGCCGATCGTGGTTTCCGTCGGTCCGTAATGGTTGACGATCCGCAAGCCGGGGGCCAGACGACGCAAGCGGGCCAACCCCGCCGGAGGCAGGCTCTCGCCGCCCAGGATCAAGCAACGGCGCGGCAGCAGCCGGGCCGGTTCGCCGACCGACAGCAGGGCCAGCAAATGGCCAGGGACGATCTTCAGCGCGTCAACCGGGTGTCGGGCGAGATGGTCGGCCAAGCCCGGCGGGTCAGTGGACAACTCCGGCGGAATCAGGCTCAGGCGACGCCCGGTCAGCAGGGCGCCGAAAACGCTGGTCAGGCCGAGATCGGCGGACACCGTGGCGATGGTGGACAGCCGGGCGTCCGGCGGCAGGTCCAGATGGGGCATGACCGCGTCGACGTAGGACAGCAGGTTGCCATGCGTGACCGCGACCCCCTTGGGCGTTCCAGTCGAGCCGGAGGTGTAGAGCAGATAGGCGACCCGGTCCGGCGACCCCAGAACGGGCGGCGGCGGTTCGCATGGCTCTTCGGCGTGCGTCCAATCGAGCCAGCCCAGCGTTTCGGGCAGCCAGAGCGGGCGTTCGCCCGCGCCCACCGCCACCGTCGCCCCGCTGTCCGCCGCCATCCAGGCCAAACGGGCGGCGGGCAGCGCCGGATCCAGCGCGACCCAGGCCGCGCCCAGCCACCAGGCGGCGATCACGCTGTCGATGTGCGCGCCAACGCGCGGCAGGACGACGGCGACCATGCCACCCGCCCCGCAGCTTTTGGCGCTCAATCTTGCGGCCAACCCGCCCGCCCGCGCGCGCAGCGCGGCGTAAGACGTGGTGACGCCGGACTCCTCCAGCGCCACGGCGTCGGCGGGTTGCGCCAACAGCCGGGTCAGGGCGCAGCCGTTCGGCGCCGTGGGCGCGGCGGCGGACGGCGGCGGGGCCAGACGCTGGAACAGGGCGGACAAGGGCCGGTCGATCAACCCGGCCAGATCATCCAGGGCGCCGATCAGGTCGGCCATCATCCGCCGGGCCGTCAACGGATCGACGCGGTCATGGTCGAGCAGCAGGTCAAAGCGCAGCGCCTCCGACGGCACGATTCGCAGAGTCAGCGGGTAGCTGTTGCGGACCTCGGTCGTCTCGCGGGTCAAGGTCAGGCCGGTGGCGTCGGTCGCCTCGCCGGGGGGCAGGGCTTCGGACACGATGATGCTGTGGAACAGCGCGTCGGGCGCGCCCGCCCAATCGCGGATTCGGGCCAACGGCGCGTGCCCATGATCGCGGATGCGCGCCGCCCGTCGCTGCACCCCGTCGAGGAAGGCGGCCATCGGCTGCGCCGCCGCCGGACGGATCCGCAGCGGAACCGTGTTGATGAAGGTTCCCAGGCAACGCTCGGCGCCGGGCAGATCGGCGGGGCGTCCGGCCAGCGTGACGCCGACCGTCAGATCCTCCACCCCGGCGTGGCGGGCCATGACCAGCGCCCACAGGCCTTGAATGACGCTGTTCAACGTCAGCCGCCGATCACGGCACAGGGCGCGCAGGGCGGCGCTGGTCGCCACGCTCACGGCATGCTCTTCGGTGTGGTGGCCCAAGCCGCTGGCGAGGCGGGCGCCGGGAAGCGGCGCGGCGCCGGGGAAATCCGCCAACTCCTCTTGCCAGAAACGGGCGTCGGCCGCGCCGTCGCGCTGGTCCAGCCACGCGATGAAGTCGCGGTAGGGAACCGGCGGCGGCGCGTCCGCGCCGTCCGCGCCCGCGCGCAGGGCGGCGTAGTGACGCAAAACGTCGGCGGTCAGCAGCGGCAGGCTCCAGCCGTCCATCACCAGATGGTGGATGGTCCAGACCAGTTGGAAGCGGCGGGCGGCGGTGCGCAGGACGGAGCAGCGCAGCAGCGGCGGGCGGTCCAGCGCGATGGCGGCGCGGTCCTCCCGCGCGATGCGGTCGAGCGCTTCGGCCCGTTCCGTCGCGTCGGCGTCGAGCAGGCTTTCCCAGCGCAGGGCGAAGCGCGCCCGCCGCAGCACGATCTGGCAGGGCGCCGACAGCCCATCGGCGAGGAAGGCGGTGCGCAGGCTGGGGTGGCGGTCAACCACCCGCTGGCAGGCCTGCTGCAACAGATCGGGGTCGAGCGCGCCGTCGCAGCGCAGGGTGGTTTGGCTGACGTACTGGCCCTCCTCGCCGCCCAGGCTGTGCAGCAGCATGCCGCGCTGCATCGGCGACAGGCGATAGACGTCCTCGACCCGCGCCAGCGGGTGGCGGGCGGCGATGGCGTCCAAATCGCCGGGGGCGAGATCGGCCAGCGGGAAGTCGGCGGCGATGGCCCCGCCGGGGCCGGGTTCGGCGCACAGCGCGGCCAGCGCCGACAGCTCGGCCAGCGTGTCGGCGGCCAGACGCTCCACCGTCGCCGGGTCGAGGACCTCCCCGGCGGCTTGCCAACTCATGGTCAGGCCGCGCGGACCAACGGACGCGTTGACCTCGATCAACCAGGGCAGGGCGTTGTCGGGCGCGCGGAAATGGCCCAGCGGTTCGGGCGCGCGGCGGAAGGCTCCGGCCTGCTCGTCGAAGCGGCCCAGATAGTTGAACAGGATCGGCGATTGGATGGCGAGGCCGTCGCGATCCCAGCGCAGCAGGTACGGATCCTCGCTTTCCGGCAAGGCGGCGAGCGCCGCGCGGGTGGACAGCAGGGCGGCGCTTAGGCTGTCCTGCCCCCCTGTTTCCAGCCGCGCCGGATGCAGGCGGGTGAACCAGCCGACCGTGCGCCCGCTGTCGAGCGGCAGCAGGTCGCGGCCATGACCTTCCATGAACAGGGTGACGCCGGTGGAGGTCTGCCCCGCGCGCGCGCGCCACGCGGTCAGGGCGCGGGCCAGGGCGGTCAGGCACAGCGCTTCCGGGCCGGTGCGGAAGGCGGTGGGGGCGTCGTGGGTCAGACGGCGCGCGGCCTCGGCGGGCAGGGTGATGCTGTGGCGGATCTGGCGGCCAACCTTGCAGCCGTCGGGGGGAAGCGGATGGTCGAGCGGGAGGGCGTCGGGCGGGCGCTGCGACAGGCTGGCCCACAGCGGCGCCGGGGCGTTGGGCAGCGCCGCGCGCCGTTCCCCTTCGGCCAAGGCCCAACGACGGAAGGAGGTGGTCGGATGACGGGCAAGCGCGGCGGGATCGCGCCCGGCGCTGGCCTCGGCGTAAGCGTTGGCGAGATCGT
Source organism: Azospirillum cavernae (assembly GCF_003590795.1). GTDB lineage: Bacteria > Pseudomonadota > Alphaproteobacteria > Azospirillales > Azospirillaceae > Azospirillum > Azospirillum cavernae. Next base: position 1,300,339 of record NZ_QYUL01000001.1, on the reverse strand, counting down.
CGAGCAGGATCCGCCACGACACCCCGTCCACGGCGAGGTGATGGGCGACCAGCAGCAGCCGGTCGCCGCCGTCGGGCAGCCGCAGCAGGGCGGCGGCGAACAGGCGCCCCTCGGCCAGCGACAGGCTGGTTTGCGTGTCGGCGACCTCCGCGTCGATGGCCTCCTGGATCCGGGGCTGCGAGTCCCCGGTCACGGCGACGACGCGCAGCGACAGCGGGCGCGGCGTGGCGGGAATGTTTTGCGTCCAGCGTCCTTCAACGCGCTGGAATTGGGCCGACAGCGTGGGGTGACGGGCCAGAAGGGCGGTCAACGCGGCGCGCAGGGCGGCTTCGTTCACCCGCGCGTCGGCGGTCAGCAGAACCGCCTGGTTGTTGTGGTCGGGAACCGCCGGTTGGCTGTCCAGCCACCAGCGTTGGATGCCGGTCAGCGGTGTTGGCCCGTCGCTGGGGACGACGTCGGCGGCCTCGGGCAGGGCCGTGTCGAGAATCGTCGCGTGGGCGGCCAGCGTGGCGATGGTCTGATGGCGGAACACGGCGCGCGGCTCGAACAGCAGGCCATGGGCGCGCGCCTGGGTCGACAGTTGCAGGCTGATGATGGAATCGCCGCCCAGCATGAAGAAATTGTCGTTGACGCCGACGCGCTCCACCCGCAGCAGCGCGCGCCAGAGCGTCGCCAAGGTCTGTTCCGCCGCGTTGCGCGCGTCGCCGCCGCTGTCGGGCGGCTGTGGTTGCGGCAGGGCCTTGCGGTCGATCTTGCCGTTCTGGTTGATCGGCATGCGGTCGAGGGTGAGGAGGACGGCGGGGATCATGTGGTCGGGCAGGCTGTGGGCCAGGGCGGCGCGGGCCTCGTCCGGCGTCGGGGCGGGAACGCCCGCCGGGGGGACGATCCAGGCGGTGAGCCAAGTCGCCTCCCCGTTCGCGCTGGTGGAGGCGACGACGACGGCCTCGGCGACGCCGGGCAGGGCGGCCAGGGCGGCTTCGATTTCGCCGAGTTCGACGCGCTGGCCCCGGATCTTCACCTGGAAGTCGGCGCGCCCGAGATACTCGATGGCGCCGTCGGGGCGGTGGCGGGCGAGGTCGCCGGTGCGGTAGAGGCGGCGGTGGTCGGGACCATCAGCCAGCGGGTTCGGCAAAAAGGCCGCCGCCGTCAGGCCGGGCCGCCCGAGATAACCGCGCGCCAGCCCGATCCCGGACAAATAAAGTTCGCCCGCGACGCCGACCGGAACCGGGTTCAGCGCGCCGTCGAGGATCCAGGTTTGGATGTTGGCGATGGGTCGGCCAATCGGCACGGGGCCTTGCGGCTCGGCCCGGCAATCCCAGACGGTGACGTCGATGGACGCCTCGGTCGGGCCATAGAGGTTGTGCAGTTCGGCGGGCAGGGCGGCGAGGCAGCGGTCGCGCAGGGCGGCGGGCAGCGCCTCGCCGCTGCACAGCAGGCGGGTCAACCCGGCGCAGCGGCCCGGCTCCAGCGCGTCGAGGAAGACCTGGAGCATCGCCGGGACGAAATGCAGGGTGGTGACGCCGTGCGTCTCGATCAAGGCGGTCAGACGGGCGGCGTCGCGATGCTCGCCGGGTCCGGCCAGCACCAGCCGGGCGCCGGTCATCAGCGGCCAGAAGAACTCCCAAACCGACACGTCGAAGCCGTAGGGGGTCTTTTGCAGCACGGCGTCGGCGGGGGACAGGCGGTAGCGGTCCTGCATCCAGCGCAGCCGGTTGAGCAGGCCGGCCTGCGGCACGCCGACCGCCTTGGGCCGCCCGGTCGAACCGGAGGTGAAGAGGGCGTAGGCCAACTGACCAGGGGCGACGGGCCGGTTGGGGAGGTGGTCGGGCCGGCCGTCGGCGAGCGTCGCGTTGGCGTCGAGGATGGCCACGGTCAGGCCGGGATGATCGGGCAGTTGGGCGCGGTGGCGGCCTTGAGTCAGCGCCAACGCCGCGCCGCCATCCTCCAGCATGGTCGCGAGGCGGGCGGCGGGGTGTTCGGGGTCGAGCGGCAGATAGGCGCAACCCGCCTTGACGGCGGCGTGGATGGCGATGACCAGCTCGGGCGAACGGTCGAAGCAGAGCGCGACGCGGTCATCGGGGCGGCAGCCCTGGGCGATCAGCCAATGGGCCAGCCGGTTGGACCGGCGGTCGAGCGCGGCGTAGCTCAGCCGCTCGGTCCGGCCATCGGCCTCCCATTCCAGCGCGACGGCGTCGGGGGTCCGCGCCGCCTGTTCGCTCAGCAACCGTCCCAGCGGGGCGAAACCGCCGAGATCCGACGCCGTGGCGTTCCAAACGCGCTGACGCTCAAGGTCACCCGGCGGGAGAGCCGCCAGCCCGTCGAGCGCGCGCTCCGGCGCCGTCAGCAGGGCGTCCAGGCTGCGCAGGCAATGGTCGGCGAAACGCTCGATGGTCGCCGCGCCGAAACGGGCGGTGCGGTGCTGAAAGGACAGGGTGAAGGCCCCGGCGGGGGCGCTGACGAACAGCGAAAGATCGAATTTCGCGCTGTGCTCGGGGATCGGCAGGACGGTCGCCGTCACGTCGCCGAGATCCAACGTCGCGCGGTCGCCGCCGCGCAGATAATTGAACATGGTCTGGGCCAGCGGCTCGCCCTGGCTGTCGCGGGCGGGGCGCAGACGCTCGACCAGAATCTCGAACGGCAAGGCGCTGTGGCGCTGGCCGTCCAGCACGGTCTGCCGGGTCTGCTCCAACAACGCCAACCCGGTCACGCCGGGCGCGATCCGCGCCCGCATCACCAGCGTGTTCATCATCGGCCCGACCACGCTTTCCAACGCCGGGTGCAGGCGTTCGGACACCGGCGTGGCGACGCGAACATCGTCCTGCCCGCTCCAGCGCGACAGCGTCCAGTGATAGGCGGTCAGCAACAGGATGTAGGGGGTGATCCGCCGTTCCGAACAGAAGCGCGCGATCCGCTCGACCGTCGCGCGGGGCAGCGGGCGTTCGACGCGCGCGCCGTCATTCTCCGCGCTGGCGCCGTTCGCGGTCGGGTCTTGCGGCAGGGTCAGCGTCGGCTGGTCGGTTCCCAGCGCTTCGGTCCAATAGGCCAGCAGATTGTCCTGCCCGCGCGCGTCCAACCGCCGCCGCCGCCACGCCGTGGCGTCCACATGCTGGACGGCGGGCGGGCGGTCGGCAAGGCTGTGGTCGGCGTAGAGCGCCGCCCAATCCTGCGCGAGGATCTTCAGGGATTCCTCGTCCACGATCATGTGATGGAAGGTCAGCAGCAGCCGCGCCCGATCTGGGTCCGCCCGATCTGGGGCCGCGCGGACCAGCAGGGCGCGGAACAGCGGCGCCCGCGCGTCCATGGCGAAGGGCCGGGTCATGGCCGCCTCGATCAGCGGCGCGGCGTCGGCCATGGCCGCGTCCTGGATCTCAAGCGGCGCCGTGGCCTCGTCGAGATGGTCGATGACGAGGTCGCCGTTTTCCTCGCGGGCGTGGCTGCGCAGAATCTCGTGCCGGTTCATCAGGGCGCTGAGGCTGCGGGCGATCCGTTCGGAATCGATGACTCCCGACAGCTCCAGCAACAGATTGACGTTGTAGCGCGAATCCGCTGGGTCGAGCCGTTGCAGCAGCCACAGCCGCCGTTGCGCCGGGGACGCGGCCATGCTGGGCTGGCGCGGCAGGCGGGGAATGATTGGCTCCTCATCCCCGCCGCCGCGTTCAAGCCATGTCAGGATGTCGGCCTTGCGCGCCGCCAGCCGGTCCCGCAGATCGGCGCTCAGCGTCCCGGTCGGCGCGTCCACCACCAACCGCCCGTCGCGGGCGGACAGACGGATTCCCTGCCGGTCGAGGGAGGAGAGAAGCTCTTCGAGGCTCATAGCTCAAACCGTTCATAGCTGGCGCCGTCGGCGGGCGCGGTGTCGTGGGAGGCCGTGTTTGAAACGATCGTGTTTGAAACGACCGGAAGCGCGTCGATGTGGGCGGCGAGATCGCGCAGGACGGGGTGCGCCATCACCGCGATCAGCTCGACCGGGCGGTGGAGGCGGTCGCGGATGCGCGCCGCCAGACGCGGGGCCAGCAGCGAATGCCCGCCCGCCAGGAAGAAATGCGCGTCCCGGCTGTCAATCGGGTGGCCGAGAAGCTCGCTCCACAGGGTCGCCAGGGCGGCTTCGGTCTCGCCCTGCGGCGCGGCTCCGCCGCTGTCGGGCGGTTGCGGCTGGGGCAGGGCCTTGCGGTCGATCTTGCCGTTCTGATTGACCGGCATGCGGTCGAGGGTGAGGAGGACGGCGGGGATCATGTGGTCGGGCAGGCTGTGGGCCAGGGCGGCGCGGGCCTCGTCCGGGGTGGGGGCGGGAATGCCCGCCGGGGGGACGATCCAGGCGGTGAGCCAAGTCGCCTCGCCGTTGGCGCTGGTGGAGGCGGCGACGACGGCCTCGGCCACGCTGGGCAGGGCGGCCAGGGCGGCTTCGATCTCGCCCAATTCGACGCGCTGGCCCCGGATCTTCACCTGGAAGTCGGCGCGCCCGAGATACTCGATGGCGCCGTCGGGGCGGTGGCGGGCGAGGTCGCCGGTGCGGTAGAGGAGGCGGTGGTCTGGACTGTCGGCCAGCGGGTTCGGCAAAAAGGCCGCCGCCGTCAGGCCGGGTCGCCCGAGATAGCCGCGCGCCAGCCCGATCCCGGACAGATAAAGTTCGCCCGCGACGCCGACCGGAACCGGGTTCAGCGCGCCGTCGAGGATCCAGGTTTGGATGTTGGCGATGGGGCGGCCAATCGGCACGGAGCCTTGCGGCTCGGCCCGGCAATCCCAGGCGGTGACGTCGATGGAGGCCTCGGTCGGGCCGTAGAGGTTGTGCAGTTCGGCGGGCAGGGCGGCGAGGCAGCGGTCGCGCAGGGCGGCGGGCAGCGCCTCGCCGCTGCACAGCAGGCGGGTCAGCCCGGCGCAACGGCCCGGCTCCAGCGCGTCGAGGAAGACCTGGAGCATCGCCGGGACGAAATGCAGGGTGGTGACGCCGTGCGTCTCGATCAAGGCGGTCAGGCGGGCGGCGTCGCGATGCTCGCCGGGTCCGGCCAGCACCAGCCGGGCGCCGGTCATCAGCGGCCAGAAGAACTCCCAAACCGACACGTCGAAGCCGTAGGGGGTCTTTTGCAGCACGGCGTCGGCGGGGGACAGGCGATAGCGGTCCTGCATCCAGCGCAGCCGGTTGAGCAGGCCGGCCTGCGGCACGCCGACCGCCTTGGGCCGCCCGGTCGAGCCGGAGGTGAAGAGGGCGTAGGCCAACTGACCGGGGGCGACGGGCCGGTTGGGGAGGTGGTCGGGCTGGCCGTCGGCGAGCGTGGCGTCGGCGTCGAGGATCGCCACGGTCAGGCCGGGATCGTCTGGAATCTGGGGGGTGGGCAGCCGGTCGCGGTGGTGGCTTTGTGTCAGCGCCAACGCCGCGCCGCCATCCTCCAGCATGGTCGCGAGGCGGGCGGCGGGGTGTTCGGGGTCGAGCGGCAGATAGGCGCACCCCGCCTTGACGGCGGCGTGGATGGCGATGACCAGCTCGGGCGAGCGGTCGAAGCAGAGCGCGACGCGGTCGTCGGGGCGGCAGCCCTGGGCGATCAGCCAATGGGCCAGCCGGTTGGACCGGCGGTCGAGCGCGGCGTAGCTCAGCCGCTCGGTCCGGCCATCGGCTTCCCATTCCAGCGCGACGGCGTCGGGGGTCCGCGCCGCCTGCTCGCTCAACAACGTCCCCAGCGGCGCGAAGCCGCCAAGGTCCGACGCCGTCGCGTTCCAAACGCGCTGGCGCTCAAGCTCGCCCGGCGGGAGGAGGGAAAGCAGCGACTCCACCGTTTGCTCTGGCGCGTCGGCCATGTGGGTGAGGATGGTCATCAGCGTGTCGGCCACGCTGTCGGCGATGGCGTCGTCAATCACCGCGCGGTCGGCGGTGGTCCGCAGCGTCAGCCCCTCGCGCGGGATCAGCACCAGGGAGAGCGGGTAGTTGGTGCGCTCGATGGCGCGTTCCAGCGTGGCGCGCAACGGCCCCTCGCCCGATCCGGCGGGCAGCGGGTAATTCTCGAACACCAGCAGCGTGTCGAACAGCGCGTCGCGGACGGGGGCCGCCGCCTGAATCTCGGTCAGCGGCGTGTGTTCGTGGTCGCGGGCGTCGCTCATCCGCCGCTGCACGGCGCGCAGCAGCGCGTCCAGCGGCTGGTGCGGGTCGATGCGGACCCGCAAGGGGATGGTGGTGATGAACAGACCGATCATGCGGTCGGCGCCGGGCAGATCGACCGGACGACCGGCCCCGACGACCCCCAGAATGACGTCGTCGCGCCCGGTGTGGCGGGCCAGGGCCAACGCCGCCGCCGTCTGGCACAGGGTGTTGACGGTCACGCGGGCGCGGGCGGCCCGCGCCTTGAGCGCGGCGAAGCGGGCGGGGGACAAGGCGGTTTCGCGGTGATGGGCGCCGCCGTCGGGGGCGCCGCCGCGCGGCAAACGGGCCGGTTCGGTCACGTCGCCGACCTGTTCGGCCCAATAGGCGCGCCCGGCGGCGGGATCGCGGCGGCTCAGCCACGCGATGAAGTCACGGTAGGGCGGCGGGCTGTCGATGACGGGGGCCTGTCCATTGAGCGCCGCGCGGTAGCGCTCCGCCACCTCGCCCATCAGGCGGGCGGTGCACCAGCCGTCGGCGATCAGGTGGTGACGGGTCCAGATCAGCGCGTGGCGGTCGGCGGCCAAGCGCAACAGCGTGACCCGCATCAACGGCGGTCGGGTCAGATCCAGCCCGGCGGCCAGATCGCGGTCGGCCTCCCGGCGCAGCGCCTCCGGCCCGGAATCGGTCGCGCTCCAGTCCAGCGAACGCCAGGGCAGGGCAGCGCGGGCGGCGACGCTTTGCTGCGGGTCGCCATCCTGCGGCCAGTGGAAGCCGGTGCGCAGGGCGGGGTGATGATCGACCAGCGCCTGCCAGCAGGCGCGGAACCGCTCCGCGTCCAGCGCGCCGTCCAGCCGGACGATCACTTGATTGAGATACTGGCCACGCCCGGCGTCGGTCAGCGCGTGGAACAACAGGCCGGTCTGCACCGGCGACAGGGGGTAGCGTTCTTCGGTCGCCGGGTCCGACGCGGCGGCGAGCCGCTCAAGGGACAGATGAGCGGCCAGCCGCTCAAGGAACAAATCAGGCAGCGCCGCCATCGACGCGGCGTCGCGGGGCCACGCCCAACGCAGGCGCAGGGTTCCGTCTTCGATGACCGTGTCCAGTTCCAGCGCGTGCAGGCGGTGGTTGTCGGGGTGGCGCTGGTTCGGCACGGCGCGCGGCGACCGGCGGACCGATCCGTCCCCGTCACCGCCCCTGTTGATCTGGCCATGATGGTTGAACACGACCGGAGGAACCGGGAGGTTGGCGACCTCCGCCGCCGCCCCGTTCGGGCCGTGGCGCAGCAGGCCGAAGCCGCGCCCGCCGTCCGGCACAGCGTTCACCTGCGCGGCGATGGCCGCGCGGTTGGCGGCGGGGCTGGCGTCGGCCCGCCAGCGCAGGCGCAGCGGGTAGCGGCTGGTGAACCAACCCACCGCCGTCGCCTGGGCGCCGTCCAGCCCGTCGCGCCCATGGGCCTCCATCTCGATCGCCAGCTCGTCATGCCCGTTCCAGAGCGCCAGAGCCTCGCAGAGCGCGGCGAGCAGCGCGTCGCGCGGGGCGGGGCCAAGCCCGGCGGCGTCCAGCGTGTCCCGACGCTCGACGCTCTCGTGGTTTCGCCACGGGCCTTTCGGGGCGTCGCCGTTGAAGGCGCCGTTGAAGGCGCGGGCGAGGATGGCGTCGGTCGCGGCGCGCAGCCCCGGAGCTTCGTCGCGCCAATGGGCGCGGGCGCGCTCCAGCAGGGCGTCGTCGGGCGTCGCGGCGGCGTGGAACGCGGCGAGCGCCATGACCGGGCCGTCGCCCGGATCGGAAAGCCGACCCGACGCGCTGAACAAATCGTCGAGCAGGACGCGCCACGACACGCCGTCCACCGCCAAATGATGGATGGAGAGCAGCAGATGGGCGTGGGGCGCCGCGTCGCTGTCGATCAAGGCGGCGCGGATCAAGGGCGGCTGGGCGAGGTCGAATTCCGGTTGCAGCGTTGGCAGCAAAGCGTCCAGCGCGTCCGCCGAGGCGACGCGGTGGCGGGACAGCGGAACGGCTCCCGCCGCCGGGCGCCACACTTGCGTCCAACCGCCATCCGGGTCGGCGGCGAACGCCATCGACAGCGCCGGGTGACGGCGGACCAGCGCGTCAAGCGCGGCTTGCAAAGTGTCGGGCGCGACCGGCTGGTGAAGCTCCAGCAGGATCGACTGGTTCCAATGGCCGGGCCGTGGCTGGCGCTGGGCGAGGAACCAGCGCTGGATCGGCCGCAGCGGCACGGGCGCGGCGGAGTCCAGAATGGCGCTCGCGGTGGATGGCGGCGCCGTGCGGTCCAGGGCGTCGGCGGCGGCGCGCGCGGTGGGGTGGTCGAAGACCAGCTTCGGCGTCAAGGCCAGCGCGCCGCGTCGCGCCTTGGCGGCGACCTGAAGGCACAGGATGGAATCGCCGCCCGCCGCGAAGAAATCCTCGTCCGCGCCCAGATCGGGACGGCGCAGGGCCTCGCGGAACAGGTCCAGCACCGCTTGGGTGGTGGGGGTGAGGGCGGGCGCGTCCTCGGGCGGCAGGATTTGGGCCAGCGCCGCGCCGACCGCCGCCGGGGTTTCCTGCTCGAACAGCATTTTGGGCGTCAGCGGCAGGCCGTCGGCGCGGGCCAGAGCCGCCAACCGCAGCCCAAGGATGGAATCGCCGCCAGCGGCGAAGAAATTGTCGTCCGGCCCGACCGCGCGAGTCAGCACCCGCGCGAACAGCGCCTGAATTCGGACGGTCAGCGCGTTGATCGCGCGGTCCGGCGCTGCGGCGCCTTGTGGATTGGCGGCGTGGGCGGCGGCCTCGTCGAGCAGGCGGCGGCGGTCGATCTTGCCGTTGGGCAGCAGCGGCAGCGATTCCACCAGCCGAATGTCGCGCGGCGTCATGTAGCCGGGCAGGGTTTCGGCCAACCGGGCGCGCAGCGTGGCGACGTCCGGGCCGCCGTCGGTCGCGACCAGCGCCAGACGCGCGCCGTTCGGGCCGGGGACGGCCAGCGCGACCGCCTGGGCGACGCCCGCGCGGCGCGCCTGGGTTTCGATTTCGCCCAGCTCCACCCGGAAGCCGTTGATCTTCACCTGCCCGTCGGCGCGCCCGAGGAAGGCGACGCCGCCTTGGGGGTTCGCCGCGTTGGCGGGCAGGCGGCGCGCCCGGTCGCCGGTGCGGTAGAGCCGCCCGCCTTCGGCGGTGGCGACGAAGCGCTCGGCGGTCAGGCCCGGCGCGCCGACATAGCCAAGGGCCAATTGGTCGCCGCCGATCCACAGATCGCCCGCCGCCCCGACGGGCGTCGGGCGCATCCGGCTGTCCAGCGTGTGGAGGACGCTGTCGCCCAAGGCGCGGCTCAGGTGGGTTTCCTGGCCGGGCGTCAGGCGGTGGATGGCGACGCCGACGGTGGTCTCGGTCGGCCCGTAATGGTTCCAGATCTCCATGGCGGGGGCGAGGCTGGCCAGCCGGTCGAGCAACCCCGCCGGGGCCGCCTCGCCGCCCAGAATCAGGGCGCGGCGCGGCAGCAAGCGCTGGGGCGACGGCAGGGCCAGCAGCGCGTCGAGATGCGACGGCACGATTTTCAAAACATCGGCGGGGACGTGGTCAAGCGCGCGGGCCAGCGTTTCCGGGTCGGCGCATTCGGCGTCGTCGAGCAGGCGCAGCGTCCGCCCGGTCAGCAGCGCCCCCCACAGGCTGGTGAAGCCCAGATCGGCGGCGACGGAGGAGAGCGCCGCCAAGGCCGCGTCCGTCGGCCAGTTCAGCGCGTCGGCGACGCCGCGCGCGTAGGCGACCAGCGCGCCGTGGCTGACCTCCACCCCCTTGGGCCGCCCGGTGGAGCCGGAGGTGTAGATCACATAAGCCGGGCGGTTCGGGGCCGGTTGAGCGGGGCTGGCCGTTGCTTGGGCCGTCGCGGCGTCACCCGGTTCGGCGGACGGGTCAAGGTCAAGCCAGACGGCGGCGGGCGGGAGCCAATGCGGCGCGGGGCCTTGGCCGATGACGGCGGCGAGCGCGGCGTCTTCGGCGATCCAGCGCAGCCGCTCGGCGGGCAGGGCGCCGTCCAGCGGCGTCCAGCAGGCTCCGGCCTTCCACACGGCGAGCATCGCCGCCGGTTGGGCCGGGCCGCGCGGCAGCAAAACGCCGATCCGCCGCCCCTCTTGTCGGCCAAGCGCGCGCGCCACATGGTCGGCGCGCGCGTTCAACGCGGCGTAGCTCATCGCCCCGTCGGTCCAGCGCAACGCCGCGCGCGCGCCGTCTTGTCGCAGGAAGGCGCTCAGCGCGTCGTCGGGGGCCGCAAGCGCCGCCGGGCCGCGCAGCGGCGTGGATTCATGGCGCAGACGATAGGTGGACAGCGGTTGATCGGCGTCCTCGGCGATCTGCTCCAGCAGCGCGGCGTAATCGTCGAGCAGCCGGGCCGCCGTGGCGTCGTCGAACAGCTCGCGGCTGTATTCCAGCGCCACGCGCGGGGCTTGATCGCCGGTGTGCAGACGCAAGGTCAGGTCGAAACGCGCCCGGCTTTTGGGCAGTGGCAGCGGCCGCAAGGCGGCGTTGGCGAGCGCGAGAGTCTCGCGCGGCACGTTCTGATGGACGAACAGGACCTGAAACAGGGGCGACGCCGGGCCGCCGCGTCGGATCTCCAGCGCGTCGAGCAGCCGGTCAAAGGGCAGATCCTGATGGTCGAACGCCTCGATCTGCACGGCGGTCGCTTGATCGAGGAAGTCGGAAAAGCGGTCGTTCCAATCGAAGCGGTGGCGGATCGGCAGGGTGTTGGCGAAGAAGCCGATCTGATCGGCCAATTCGGGCCGCTGGCGGTTGGCCACCGTGGTTCCCAACACCAGATCGTCGGTGTCGCCGTAACGCCCCAGCAGCAGCGTGAAGGCGGCGCGGGCGACGGCGTAGAGCGTCGCGCCGTGCCGGGCCGCCAGCGCGGTCAAACCGGCCAGTTGGGCGGCGGGGATCGCCGCCTCGATCTCCGCCCCCTCATGGGTGCGCCGCGAGGGGGACGGGCGCGGGCGGTCGAGCGGCAAAGCCAACTCTTCCGGCGCGCCGTCGAGATGGCGGCGCCAGAAGGCGGTTTGGCGGGCGCAGTCGCCGCCCTCCAGCCAATCGCGTTGCCAACGGGCGACGTCGCGATGGCTCAGGCGGATTGGCGCGGCTGTCACCGGCGGCGGCGCGCCTTGCGCGTGACGCTCGTAAAGCTGGGCGAGGTCGCGAATCAGGATGGCTTCCGACCACGCGTCACAGGCGATGTGGTGGATCACCAGAAGCAGACGCCAAACCCCCTCGCCCATCGGCAAAAGATGGGCGCGCAGGGGCGGGTCGCGCGCCAGATCGAACGGGCGGTCGCACCGGGCCTGAAGATGGGCGTCGCGGGCGGCGGGGGCAGGGTCGTCCAGCGTCAAGACATCCAAGACGTCGGGCCAGCGGGGCAGAACCCGTTGACGCGGCGGCGCGCCGTCGCCGTCGCCCGGCTCATACACCGTGCGCAGAATGTCGTGGCGTTCGAGCAGCCCATCCAGCGCGCGCCGCAGGGCCGCGACGTCCAACGCCCCGGTGATCTCCACCTGGGTGGCGAGGTTGTACAGCGCCGTGCCCGGTTGACCGCCGCCGCTCTCGACCCGGTCTATCACCCACAGCCGGGCCTGCCCGCAGGACAAGGGACCGACGGTTTCGCCGCCGTCGGCGACGGCGTCGCCGGAGAACGGCACGAGCGGGAGCGACCAACTGTCAACGCCGCGCTCCTCCAACTGGGCGCGGAAGCGGGCGCGCGTCTCGGCGGGCAGCCGGTGCAGGCGCGCGGCGATGGCGTGGGAATCGACCGTCGTCGTCATGATTTATTCCAGATCCGTCAAAAGGTCGGCCATCAGGGCCAGAGCGTCGCCGCGCTGGCGCCGTCCGGCGGACGGCAGGCGCGCGGCCAGGGCGGCGATGGTCGGATTGCCAAACAAGGCGGCCAGCGGAAGCTCGTCGCCGAACTCCCGCCGCACGGCGGCGACGAGTCGCGTGGCGGTGAGGGAGTTTCCGCCAAGCGCGAAGAAATCATCGTCGCGGGCGACGTCCTGAACGCCGAGAAGGTCTTGCCAGAGCGCGGCGAGCCAGTGTTCGGCGTCGCCCTGGGGCGGCCGCCGGTTGGCGGCGGCGGGGCGTCCGGGGCGGGGCAGGGCGTCGCGGTCGATCTTGCCGTTGGGGTTGAGCGGCAGGGCGTCCAACGTCAGCAGGCTGGCGGGGATCATGGCGGCGGGCAGCCGGTCGGCCAGCCCACGGCGCAGCGCCTCGGGGTCGAGACCGCTTCCGGCGGCGTAGGCGGCGAGGAACGCGGCGTCGGTTCCGGCGTCCCACAGGCGGACGGCGGCGGCGGCGACGCCGGGCTGGGCGAGCAGGGCGGCTTCGATCTCGCCCAACTCGATGCGATGGCCGCGCAGCTTGACCTGGAAGTCCCGGCGCCCGACGAAGCGCAGCGCCCCGTCCCACCCCCGGCGGACCAGATCGCCGGTGCGGTACATGCGGGCGCCGGGCTTGGCGTTGACGAAGGGATCGGGCAGGAAGGCCGAGGCGGTCAGGCCGGGTCGGGCGTGGTAGCCGCGCGCCAGCCCGTCGCCGCCGATCCACAACTCGCCCTCCGCCCCCGGCGGCAGCGGGTTGAGCGCGGCGTCGAGGACATAAAGGCTGGTGTTGTCGAGCGGCCCGCCGATGGGGACGGCGCTGTGCCCGCCCGCCACGGTTTCGACCGGGGTGGCGCTGGACCAGATGGTGGTTTCGGTGGGGCCATAGACGTTGGTCAGCCGCGCGCCGCGCCGCAACAGGCGCTCGGCGAGGGCGGCGGGCAGAGCCTCGCCGCCGGTCAGCGCGCGCAGGCCGGTCCAGGCCGGGCTGTCGAGTTCGGCGAGCATGGCCCAACTGGCGGGGGTGGCTTGCAAAACGGTGACGCGGTGGCGGTCGAGCAGCCGGAGCAGGGCGGCGGGGTCGCGCTGGGCGGTCTCGTCGGCCAGCACCACGGCGGCGCCGGCGATGAGCGGGGCGAAGATTTCCAGGGCGGCGATGTCGAAGCCGATGGTGGTGACGGCCAGCCAGCGGTCGGCGGGGGTCAGCGGCGTGACCCCGGCCATGGCGCGCAGCAGGTTGGACAGACCGGCGTGACGGACGGCGACGCCCTTGGGCCGCCCGGTGGAGCCGGAGGTGAAGATGACGTAGGCGGTCTGTTCGGGGTGGGGAACGGCTGGGCACCAGCCGTCGCCCTCGGTTTCGCGCCCATCGTGAATGAGGGCGTCGGGGGAGACGGTTTCAGTGCCGCCGCTCTGCGGGCTGTTGGCGTGCGCGAGGATCAGGCGGGGTTTGGCTTGGTCGAGAATGTCGGCCAGTCGGCTTTCGGGTTGGGCGGGGTCGAGGGGGACATAGGCGGCCCCGCTGAACAGAACGCCAAGCAGGGCGACGACAAGGGCGGGGCCGCGCTCCAGACGCAGGGCGACGCGGTCCTCAGGGCCGACGCCGCGCTTGCGCAAACCGCGCGCCAGGGCCAGGGCGCTGCGGGTCAGCGCGCCGTAGCTCATCGGGCCGACGCTGGTTTCCAACGCCAGCGCGTCGGGCGCGTGGGCGGACTGGTCGAGGATCGCCCGGCCAACCCACCAACCGGGATCGGCTGGGACGGACGGGCCGGACGCGCCGCGCCACAGGGCGCGGGGAGCGCTGCGCCGCGCCAGCGCGTCGAGCGTTGACGGGGCCTCCGCCGACGCAGCGGCCAGCAGGGGCAGCATCGCCTGGAACCGCTCAAACAGGGCGGCGGCGTCGCGTTGGTCGCAGCGGTCGGGGTTGATCCGGCACAGGGCGATCAAATCATCCCCGGGCGTCAGTTGCAGCGTCACCGGGAAATGGCTGCGCTCCTCGGCGCGGCGCAGGGCGATGGTGGGAAGCGCCGTTCCGGCGATGGCGGGCAGCGGGTAATTTTCCAGAACCAGCAGCGTGTCGAACAGCGGGCGCGTGGCGTCGAAGCCCGCCGCCCGTTGGATGTCGGCCAGCGGGGTGAAGGGGGCGGCGCGCAGCGGCGCGGCGTCGTCCTGAAGCCGCCGCAGCCCATCCTCAATCGGTTCGGCCGCTCTCAGGCGGGCGCGCAGCGGCACGCTGTTGATGAAGACGCCGGTCATGCGCTCGGCGTCCGGCAGATCCGCCGGACGACCGGCGACGGTCACGCCGATCACCACGTCGTCCCGTCCGCGCTGGGCGCCGATCGCTGCGGCCCAGGCGAATTGCAGCAGCGTCCCCAGCGTCACCCCGGCGCGTCCGGCGCGTTCGCGCAGCCCGTGGAGCAGGGTCGGACCCGCCCGCCACTCCAGCGCGACGGCCTCGCCATCCCCGGAGGGGGCGGGCGGCGGCGCGTCCGGCAGGGCCAGACCGGCGAGATGATCGCGCCAGATCGCCAGCGCCGCGTCCCTTGGACGGCGCTCCAGCCACTCGAAATAGCGGGTCATCGGTGGAACCGCGCGCGTCGGCGCTTGCCCGGCGTAGGTCGCCAGAAGCTCTTCCAGCAGCAGGGCGGAGGTCCAGCCATCGACCACCAGATGATGCCGCGTCCAGATCAACCAGCCGCGTCCGTTCGGGCGCCGCGCCAGCGTGAAGCGCATCAGCGGCGCGGCGGCCAGATCGAACCCGGCGGATTTCTCTCCGGCGATCAGCGCGTCGAGCGCCGCGTCGCCGTCCGTCACGTCGATCACGCGCAGGGCGTCGGCGGCCTCGGCGCGAATGACGAGACGGGGTTGATCCAGACCATCCCACACCGCGTGGGCGCGGGTGATGGCGTGGCGGCGGCGGACGGCGTCCCAGGCGGCGCGCAGGCGGTCGGCGTCCAGCGGCCCGCCGATCTCCAGCACGGTGGCGTTGAGGTAAAGGTCGCGCCGTCCTTCCAACAGGCATTGGAAGAGGATGCCGCGCTGCGCGGCGGTCAGCGGCCAGACGGCCTCGATTTCGTCGGCGGGAATCCGGGCGGCGATGCGGGCGCCGTCGGCGTCGTCGTGGCGGCGCAGGGCGTCGCGGAAGGCTGCGGTCAGCCGCTCTTGAAAGGATTCGTCATACCGTCCGCCCTGAAAGGCGAGGGAGGCTGTCAACCGCCCCTCCGTCACCCAGGCGTCAACGGTCACGCCGTTGACGCTGCGGCCGCCGGGCGCGCGCAGGGACTCGAGCGGCCAGGAATCCAGGCGCAGGCCAGCGATGCCCCCCTCGTCGTCGCCATCGGACAAACCGCCCCCCGACAAACCACCATCAAGCACGCCCAGATAATTGACGCAGCATTCGGCGGTCGGCAGCACGCCGTCGGCGGCCAGCGCCGCGCCCTGGCTGCGCAACGGGGCGGGGACGGCGTCCAGCGTCCGCCGCACGGCGTCGGCGATGCCTCCGGGGTCACGCGGCAGCCGGTCGAACAGAACCGGGAAACGGGCGGTGAACCAGCCGACGCAATCGCCCACGCGCTCGTCGCGCCCATGCTCCTCGACATCGACCAGCGCCCAATCGCGCCCGGTGACGTCCCGCCACGCCGCCAGCCACGCTGCGAGCACGCGGTGATGAACGGTCGCGCGCGGTTCGTCGGTCGAGGCGCGCAGCAACGCCGCCGTGGCGATGGGGTCCAGGGCGACGGCGCGTCGTTCCATCAGGGCGGGACTGTTGACGTCGGGCCGCCGCTCCATCGCTTCGGGGCGGCGGGCGCGGATGGCGTCGGCGTGGGCGCGCGCGCTGGACACCTCCACCCGCGCCAACGCGTGGGCCTGCTCCGCCGCCCAGCGCCGGTAGCGCGAATCGGGGATGGCGGCGGTCAACGGCTCGCCGCGCGCCAGCCGCGCGCAGGCGTGCTGGACGTCGCCCAACAGGACGCGCCACGACACGCCATCCACCGCCAGATGATGGGCGGTGAGGAACAGGGCGCCGCCGTCCGGGGCGTCGGCGCGCTCCAGGAGCAGCGCGCGCAGGATCGGGCCATGGGTGATCGACAGGCTGCGCTCGGCGGCGCGGCAGAGGGCGATCTCCTCGGCCTCGTCGGCGCAACGGCGACGGTCGAGGATCGGGAGCGCTGTCGGGGCGGATGGGGCGGGCGGGGCGAGACGCCAGCCGGAATCCTCGCGCCGATACAAGCTGGTCAGCATCGGGTGGCGGGCCAGCGCCCAGGCCAGCGCGCGTTCCAGATCGGCGGGGGGCGGCCAACGGTCGGCGCGCAGCCGCAGCGACTGGTTCCAATGATTGGGATGATCGGGTTGGGTGGCGAAGAACCAACGCTGCATCGGGCCGAGCAGGGTGGAGAGCGGCTCCTCCGGCGCGACCGGCGCGCTTGGCGGCGCCACGGCCTGCGGCGCCCGTTCGGCGAGGAGGCGGGCCAGCGCGTCCAGACGGGGATGCGCGAACAGATCCTGCGGCGTCACCGTCACGCCGCGACGGCGGCATTCCGCCACCATTTGCAGGGCGAGGATGGAATCGCCGCCCAGCGCGAAGAAATGATCGGCGTCGGCCACCCGGTCGCGCCGCAGCACCGCGCACCAAACCACGCGCAGGGTTTCCAACAGCGGGTTTTCAGGCGGTTGGGCGGGCGCGGCCTCAGCGATCAGCGCGGCGAGGCCCGACAGGGTCGGGGCGCGGAACAGATCCTGGACCGTGAAAACAATGCCCGCGCGGCGGGCGGCGGCCACGGTTTGCAACGCCAGGATGGAATCGCCGCCCAGCGTGAAAAACCCCTGGTCATCGCCGATTTCGGCGCGGCGCAGGGTGGCTTGCCAGATCCGGCGCAGCGGCTCGATCACGGCGGCGGGGGAGGCGGCGGGGGCGGGCGCGGGGTTGGTCGCCGGTTCTGAGGCGGGATGCGGGGCGGTCGCCTCGGCGAAGCGGCGGGCCAGCGCTTGCCGGTCGATCTTGCCGTTGGCGGCGCGGGGCAGACGGTCGATCACCCGCCAATGGTCCGGCGTCATGGCGGCGGGCAGCCGGTCGCGCAGGAAACCGCGCGCCGCGTCCATGTCGGCCCCGCCGGTCAGGAAGGCGGCGATTTGCCGGTGCCCGTCGCGCTCGACCAGGATGGCGGCGGCCTCGACCACGCCGGGGGCGGCCTGGAGATGGCTTTCCACCTCGGCCAGCTCGACCCGGTGGCCGCGAATTTTCACCTGACCGTCGGCGCGTCCCAGAAATTGGAACTGGTCGCCAATCCGCCGCACCCGGTCGCCGGTGCGGTAGAGCCGCCCGCCCGGCGTTGGGGAAAAGGGATCGGGCAGGAAGGACGCCGCCGTGTCGGCGGGGCGGGCGTGATAGCCCAAGGCGACCTGCGCGCCCGCCACATGCAGGACGCCGACCGCGCCCGACGGGCAGGGCCGCAGCGCCTCGTCCAGAACATGCAGCCGGTTGCCGTTCAGGGCGCGGCCCAGAGCGACCGGACCGCCGGGGCGCAGAGCGTCGGCGGTGACGCCGACCGTGGTTTCGGTCGGGCCGTAATGGTTGACGATCCGCAGATCGGGGCGGAGGTCGCGCAGCCGGTCGAGCAGCGCGGGCGATGGGCTTTCACCGCCCAGAACCAGCGTGTGGCGGGGCAGCAACCCCGCTCCGCCGATGGCCAGCAGGGCGGCCAGATGCGACGGCACGATCTTCAACACGTCCACCGGATGGCGGGCCAGATGCTCGGCCAGCGCCACGCCGTCGAGGGCCAGCGCCTCGTCCAGCACGCGCAGCCGTCCCCCGTTCAACAGCGCGCCGAACAGGCTGGTGTATCCAAGGTCGGTCGATGGCGCGGCGAGGCTGGCGCAGACCGCCCCCGGCGGCAAGGCCAGCCGGTCCCACACCGCGCGGGCGTAGGCGGCCAGCGCGCCATGACCAACCGCCACGGTCTTCGCCGCGCCGGTGGAGCCGGAGGTTTGGAGCCGATACGCGGTGTGATGGGGATGGAGAATCGGGATCGTTGGAATGGTCGGCGTCTCCGGCACGCCGGACTCCTCAGGCGCCGCGCCGTCGATCCAGCGGCAGCCGGACGGCAGCCAATCCGGGCGCGCGCCCATCCCGACGACGGCCTCGCAGGCGGCGGTCGCGCGGGCGAGGCGGTCGGCGGGGTGCGAACGGTCGAGCGGCAAGAAGGCCGCCTTGGCCAGCCAGCAGGCGACCATGCCGACGATCTGCCGCGCGTCGCGCGGCAGCAGCAAGCCGACGCACCGCTCGGCGCGGTCCGTTTCGTTTTGGGCGGGGCCGATCCGGTCGGCGAGCGCCGCCGCTTGGCGGCGCACGGCGCCGTGCGTGAGGGCGCCGTCGCCGTCCAGAATCGCAGGGGCGTCGTCGGGTTGGCGGAACAGCCGGGCCAACGCGGTGTCGGGAGGGGCGGTGGTGGACGTGCCGTCGTGTCCGGCGACCAGACGGGCGGTCCAGCCGGGAACGGTCAAGGTGGTGTAGGGCGCGCTGGGCGCCGCGCACAGCGCGTCGACAAGGCTGTCGAAATCGGCGGCGACAGCGTCCACCGTCTCGGGTCGGAACAGCGCGTCGCTGTAGCGCCAATGGGCGACGTAAGCGCCGTCGCGGTCGTTGACCACGAGATTCAGGTCGTGCGCGGCCCCGCGCTGTCCAGCGGCGCGGTATCCCAGCCCAAGGGACTGGGCGAACTTGCGGTCGTGGTGGCGGGTGAAGGTGAACATGCAGGGCGCGACGGCGATCCGCCCCCGGTCGCGCGGCAGATCCAGCCGGTCGAGCACGGCGGCGACGGGAACGCGCTCGTGCCGGATCAAACGGCGGCGCAGCGCGTGGTTGTGCGCGACATGACCGGCGAAATCACTCTGCGCCGCCATGTCGATGAGCAGCAGCAGCGGGTTGGCGCAATAGCCGATGACGCGGCGGTGCTGGGCCGAACTGCGGCCCATGACCGGCGACCCGACCACGAAACGGCTCTGCCCGCTCAAACGCTCCAGGAACAGTTGGAAGGCGCTGAGCAGAACGACGTAAGGCGTGGTTTTCAGCGCGGCGGCGGTGGTGGCGATCCGGTCGGAGCGGTCGGCGTCCCAGACAAACACCCGCTCCGCCCCGGTGAAAGAAGGGGCGTCGGGGCGGGGGTGGTCGGTCGGCAGGTCAAGCGGCGGCGGCAGCGGCGACAGCAGGCTGGTCCAGACCGCCAGGGACTCGCGGCCACGCGGCGATTCCAGATGCCGGGCCTGCTCCGCGCACCAATCGGCGTAATCATAGCCGCCATCGTCGTCGTCGTCGGCGGCGGCGTCCGTCTCCCCGCGCTCATAGGCGGTGGCGAGGGCTTCGACGAAGCGTTCGATGGCGTAATGATCACCCGCGATGTGGTGCGCCACCACCGCCAGATGGGCGCCGGGCGCGGCCCCCGTCTGGCGCAGCAGACCCAGACGGCAGACCCGCCCGTCGTCCAGGGCGAAAGGCTGGTCGGCCAATTCGGCGAACCAGGTTTCAGCCTCCCGCTCCGCCGCCTCCGTCGAAGCCGGGGCGCTGACGGCAAGGCGGAATTCGGCATGCTCCGCCGGAAACAGGTGGGCTTCGACAGCGCCGCCGTTTTGACGATAGCCGGTGCGCAGCGCCCGATGACGGGTGACGACGCGCCGGTAAGCCAGCTCCAGACGCTGCGGGTCAACGTCGGGGCGCAGCGGGCCGGTGAAGGCCATGTTGTAGGCGACGCCATCGGGGGCCAACTGGTGCAGGAACCACAGCGCCCGCTGGTTGGCGGACACCAGCGGCGCCGTGGGCCGCAGGTTGGGCGGGGTCACGAGGCCGCTCCTTCCGAGCAGGGTTGGGCCATCGCCACCAGCACCTTGCGCTTGCCCCGGAAGGTCGAACGGGCGTGGGCGAACAGCATGTTGTCCAGCATCAGCACGTCCCCCGCCCGCCACGGAAAGCGGATGGTGCAGGCGTCGAGAACGCCGCGAATTTCCTGAAGCGCGCTGTCCTCCAGCGGGGAGCCGTCGCCGTAAAAGACGTTGCGCGGCAAATTCCAGGAATCGCCCGCGATGCTCAGCAGCGCCTCTTGCACCGCCGGGTCGAGGTTGGAGACGTGGAACAGGTGGGCCTGGTTGAACCAGACGGTCTCGCCGGTGATCGGGTGGTCGGCCACCGCCTGCACGATCTGACGGGTCCGCAAATCGCCGTCCGGCTTCCACTCGCAAGTGATGCCGTTGTCCCGGCAATAGCCCTCGACGGTGGCGCGGTCGTCCGTGCCGAAGACCTTTTGCCAGGGAACATCCAACCCGCCGCCGTAATTGCGGCTGTAGCACAGGCGCTTTTCGGCGAAGCGCCGCCGCAGGGCCGGTTCCAGCCGGTCATACACGATGCGGCTGTCGGCGATGGGCGTCTCGCCGCCCTCCTCCGCTGGGATCACGCAATGGAACCACAAGCGCAGCGGCCAGGACCGCGTGTAGGACTGCTCGTTGTGCAGGGGGATGACCTGATGGGCCGGGTATTCGGTGCTGGTGTAAACCCCGTCGCCAAGGTCGGTGCGTGGGGTGGAGCCGAAGCGGTAATCCAGCAGCGGATCGCCGAACGCCGACGCGAAGGCCTGGAACGGCTGTTCCCCAAGGATGTCGAACCCCCGAAACAGGATGGCTCCCTCGCGCAGCAAATGGCGGTCGACGATGGCGGCGATCGCGTCGGACCGCGTCAGCGGCTGCGGGGCGTCGTCCTGCGGGGCGACCACCACCACGTCGCCGGGACCCGGCCCCAGTTTGCGGATTTCGATGGACAGGGGCAGTTTTTCCAGAGTTTCCACGCCAACCTCCAGCCTTCTGGAATTCCAGAACGCGCGAATGAGTAGAATTTTAAGAAACTTGCAAATGATTCGCAGTTGCGGAAAAACCATTAGCGCGACTGCGAATCATTTTCAATCTTGAAATTCGAGCGTGCCCCTGTATGGTCCAGGGCATCGCAAACAGCGCGCGGCAGTGCGCGCATCCCGCATAAGAGGTGTGAGTATGGCGTGGGACGACGCGGATCAGCGCTTGCTCGTCGTGGTCAACGATGAGGAGCAATACTCCCTGTGGCCAAGCTACAAGCCAATCCCAGAGGGATGGCGCCGCGATGGCGTTGAAGGCACGAAGGACGAATGCATGGCCCACATTGATCGGGTGTGGACCGACATGCGCCCGCTCAGCTTGCGCCGGGCGTTGGACGCCGCGTCCTAAGGGACGGGCGGGCTGACCGTCCGGGGGAAGACGGCGCGGTCATGGGCGTGTTTTGAGCGGGGCGTGGGTCGGAACGCCCGCCAAAAATGCGATTAACTCTTATTCGCTAATGAATGGCGCGGCGCGCCACGGGCTTTACGTCTTGGGGGATGATTGATGACGACAGGTGTGATGGGGGCGGTTGGACGGCGTTGGGCGAAGACGGGGGTGTCGCGTCTGGCTCTGTTGGGGGCCGTGGCGATGGGCGGGACGGTGGCGATGGCCACGCCGGTCGTGTCGCAGACCACCGGCGACAAAGCGAGCGCTGAACCGATTGTGCTCGATTCCGTGATGGTCGGCGGCACCCCGCAATCGCGTTACGACAGCCGCGTCACCGAGGTCGGCGGGCGTCTGTCCAACGACATCACCGACATCCCGCGCACCATCGACGTCATCCCCGAACAATTGCTGCAAGACCAGCACGCCCGCGAGATGGAGGAGGTTTATCGCTACTTCCCCAACGTGGTGAACAACGACGGTTACGGCGGCACGCGTGAGGATTACATCATCCGGGGCTTCCGCCGCCGCGACGATGTTTACCGCAACGGCGTTCGGTTGAAGAGCAACAGCCGCATCGACCCCAGCACGGTGGAAAACATCCAGATCATCAAGGGTCCGGTGTCCGACATCGGCCAGATGACCCCCGGCGGTCTGGTCAACATCACCACCAAAAAGCCGAGTTGGACCCCGCGCAACCACATTGAGGTGAACGTCGACTCCTATGGCGAACGCCAAACGATGTTCGACAGCACCGGCGCGCTGTCGGAGGAGTTCGCCTACCGCGTCGTCGGCAGCGCCGAGGCGAGCAACAGCTTCCGCGATTCCACCCTGGTGCAACGTCAGTTCTTCGCCCCGACCCTGAGCTGGGCGGGGGCCAACGGGGCCACGGTGACGGTCGGCTACGAGTATGGCAAGGACAGCCGCCCGCTGGATCGCGGCTTCATCACCGTGCCGACCACCGGAAGCCTGCGCAGCGTGACCGAGCCGGGCCGCAACACCCGTTACGACGCGACCTTCGCCAACCGCGATTCCACCTCGCATCAGGGCGAACTGGACGTGTCGGTTCCGCTGGGGTCGGAGGCCTGGAAGCTGGAAGGCAAGCTGTATTACGCCCGCGAAAAAACCGACGAAATTCACACCGAGGTCCGCAGCGTTCTGACGAACGGAAGTTTGGTTCGGCGCGTGGAAGGCAACGACGACCGCGACCTGCGGACCTTCTTCAGCCGCGTGCAGGTGAAGGGCGAGTTCGAGGCGCTGCTGCCGGTGAAGTTCGCCACCGGCGTCGAATACCGCAACCAGCGGGAAAGCTGGATCAACTATGTCGGGGCCAACCAGACCGGCGGCACGGCGTCCAACCCGTTGAGCTGGCGCTTGGTCGATGACAGCGCCCGACCGACGGCGCGGACCGCCCGCAAGGTCGATCAGACCGATTTCGGCCCCTTCGCCCAGGCCGACATCAGCCTGACCAGGGCGCTGACCCTGACGTTGGGCGCGCGCTATGAATATTCCAAGGGCAGCGCCTCGGTGCAAAATCTGTTGGGGGCGGGCGTCACCACCGGCTCTTACCCGGTGGACCGCAACCTGACCAAGACCGCCGGCCTGATGTGGAAGGCGCTGGAGGATGTGTCCTTCTTCGCCAACTACGCCGACACTTTCCAGCCGCACAATTTCTACAACGGCGACACCCAGGTTTTCCCGGCGGAAAAGGGCCGCCAGTATGAGGTTGGAACCAAGATCAACCTGATGGGCGAGCGGCTGTTCATGACCGGCGCGCTGTTCGACATCAAGCAGAACAATGTGGTGGAAACCGTCAACGGCGTGGCCGTTCTGACCGGCGGCCAGCGGTCGCGCGGCGGCGAGTTGTCGGTGGTCGGCAACCCGACGGAGGGCTGGAACATCCGCGCGGCGGTGGGTCTGGTCCACGCCAAGCTGGTCAGCGGCGACCGAACCGTCGATGGCAACCGCCCGACCAACGTGCCGACGCACAACGCCAGCCTGTGGTCGAGCTATGAGTTCAAGGACCCGCAAAGCCCGTTGAAGGGGCTGGGGCTGGGCGCTGGCGTGACGCTGGTCGGCAACCGTTACGGCGACGCGCAGCACACGTTCGAGCTGGGCAGCTACACCTTGGTTGACGCCGGGGCTTGGTACTACATCCCGATTGGCGACAAGCGGCAGGTCCGCGTCGATTTCGGCGTCAAGAATCTGACCGACAAGGCGTATCTGACAGCGTCGGGCGGCACCTACCGTGTGTCGGTCGGGGCGCCGCGCACCGTCTATGGCGGCCTCAGCCTTGATTTCTAAACGGCATCCGCAAGACCGCCGGACCCGTCTGCTGGTCTGGGGCGCCTTTTGGGCGCTTCAGATTGGCGGATTGGCCGTCGCGCTGCCCAGCGTTGGGACCGAGGCCGGGATCGCGCTGGCGCTGATGGAGATTGGGTTGTCCGGCAGCCTGCTGACCGCTTTGCTGCGGGAATCCCCCGACGCGCGGGGGCGGCGATGAGGCGCGCGATTCTGGTGTCCATCGCCAGCCTGCTGCTGGGGCTGCCGCTGTCGCTGGCGGTGGTGTCCGGCTTGTGCGCTCTGGCGGGCATGACGGGGACCGAGCGTTTGCACAGCGTCATGGTCGCCGGGCCGGTCCTGTGGACGGTCCAATGGTTCGTCGCCTTGTGGATCGCCACCCCGGCCAAAGCCGCGCCGTCCAGCGCCAAGCAACCGAGCCGGTGAGCGGTTCGATGCGGAGAATCCCATGCTGAGTCAGGCCGCGTCCAACCGTTTGCTGTCGATCCATCGGGTCATCAGCCTGGTGTTTTGCCTGTTGATTTCCTGGTCGCTGTGGACGGGAATCCTCGCCTTCTACGCCGATTTCGTCCGGCCCTGGATGACGCCCGCGCTGGCGGCGGCGGTTATTCAACCGCCGCCCGACGCGGTGGACAGCCTGCGTCACGTCGCCGCCCGCCACGCGGTGGGCGCGCAATGGACGATGATGGCGCCCAACCCGCTGCGCCCCTTCTTCATCTTTTCCGGTCGTTTTGGCGAGACGGCGCCGCTGACCAATCTGGTGGTCAATCCGGGCGCCGACGTGATGGTTCCGTGGAACGGCGTGCTGACCGACACGCTGTTCCGGCGGCTGCACACCGATCTGTTGCTGCCCAAACCCTATGGCCGGTTCCTGATGGGGTTGGCCGGGATTTTGATCGTTCTGCTGGTCGGCACCGGCCTGTTCATCCATGGCAAGCTGATCCGCGAGGCCTGGAGCTGGCGCCGCCGGTCCCGGCTGCTTGATTTGAGCGACGCGCACAAGCGTTTTGGCTTCTGGTTGATCCCCTATCTGTTCGTCATGGGGCTGACCGGCGGAATTCTGGGGTTGAAGGTGGCCAGCCTGCCGCTGGACGCCGTGTTGCAGACGGGGGGAAACCCCGCCGCCCTGCGCGCCCTGATGAGCGACGACGAACCGGGCAAAGCCTCGGTGGACGCGGCGGGCGGCGTTCCCGCTGGTTTCGCCCGCTGCCTGGATCGTTTCGCCGAGCGCTTTCCCGACGCGCGCGTCGGGCGCATCCAACGCCAGGGCGACCGGCTGATGGTCGAGGGCATCCCCCATGGCCGCCTGACCTGGGCGGGGGAGGGGGCTGGCAGCCTGCGCGCCGATTGTTCCCTGTCCGACGGCGCGCTTGGCCCGGCGCGCGACGCCCGCGACGGCGGTTGGGCCGGGGTGGTGGAAAGCGCCCTGCGCCCGTTGCACTACGCCCGCTTTGGCGGCACCACGACGGCGCTGGTCTATTGCCTGCTTGGCGTTCTGTGTCTGTGGATCGTCGATTCCGGGATGAAGCTGCTGTGGTTGCGCGGCGAGAAGGGGCGGGATGGGCGGATTCCCTGGTCGATGCGGCTGTTCGCCGCCAACAACGCGCTGTACATCCTGCTGCCGCTGGTCCTGCTGACCGACAATCTGGTGAGCGGCGCGACGCGGCCGTGGTTGGTGTGGTCGGTCGCGGCGGCGGCCATCCTGCTTCATCTTTTGCCCGCGCTGGACCGGCTGCGGCCCGCCCTGTCGCGGGTCGCGCTGCCGGTGCTGGCGGTCGCCTACGCCGGGTTGCCGCTGCTGCGTCTGGCGCTGTTTCCGTCGGCGCCATGGTTGGGATGCGCGCCGGTGATGGTGGTGGACGCCACCGCCTGGCTGTTCGCAGGCTGGCTGTTCGCCGTCGCTTGGCGCCAGCGCCGGGTGGTCGTCGGGGCCTTGGCGGGAGAAACCGCGTGACGCTGTTGTCCATTCTGAAAGGCCGCTGGCGGCGCGTGGCGCTGGGCGGCGTTTTGAATCTGGGCGCGGCCATCGCCGGAATCAGCGCGGTGGCCCTGTTCAACCACGCCCTTGCCGCGCCTTCGGTCCATTTGTGGATGACGGCGGGGGCCGGGCTGGCGTTGATCGCCGCGCTGTTCGGGCTGGGGTTGGCGTCGCAATCGCTGATTATTGGCGCAGGCCACGACATCGTGCGGGACCTCCGTCTCAATTTGGTCGAGCGGTTGATGGCCACCGACGTCGAGACCATCGACCGGATCGGCGGCCCGCGCATTCTGGCGACGCTGACCAAGGATGTGGCGGCGATCAGCCAAGCCTTCAACAGCCTGCCGTTCGTGATGTTCGGCGGCAGCGTGCTGGTCAGCGGCTATGGCTATCTGGTCTGGCTGTCGCCGGTCTACGCGCTGGCGCTGGCGTTGGTGACGGGGCTGGTCGTCGTCGTGGCGCGCGCGCTGGGTGGGCGCGCCAAGCGGCACAAGCGGCTGGCCCGCATGGCCGATGACCGGATCCATGAGGCGTTCGACGCCTTGATCCGGGGGCGAAACGAGCTGCGGCTGAGCCGGGCGCGGCGGCTGGCCTTCCTGCGCGACGGTCTGCGCCCCGCCGCCGCCGAGGCCCGCAAGCAAGAAGCGACCGCCGACCTGTTCGGGGTGTTGACCGCCAACCTCGTCAACAGCGCCGTCCTTCTGACCATCCTTGCGGTTCTCATCCTCAAACAGGGGCTGGGGATCGGCACGGTCGAGCAGGCGACCGCCGCCACCACCATGGTGCTGTTCATCCGCGCGCCGCTGGCCGGGCTGATTGGCTCCCTGCCGCATTGGATCGCCGGAAACATCGCCGTCCAGACGGTGGGGTCGCTGGCCCTGGCCGAAGCGGGGGAGGACATCGCCCCGCCGCGCCCCGCCGCCGACTGGTCGCGGCTGGAGTTGCGCGGGCTGTCCTATCATTATCCGCCGCGCGGCGAGGATGCCGGTTTCGCCTTCGGGCCGGTCGATTTGACCGTCGAACGTGGCGAAATCGTCTTCATCATTGGCGGCAACGGATCGGGAAAATCGACCTTCGCCCGGCTGGTCGCGGGGCTTTACCCGCCCCAAGCGGGGGCCATCCGTTTCGCTGACCGGGCCATCACCGCCGATCAAACGGCGTGGTATCGCCAGCATGTCGCGGTGATCCTCAGCGACTTTCATCTGTTCGCCGAGGCGCTGACCGCCGAAGGCTTGCCGCCGACCTTGGCTGTCGCAAACCCGCTGCTGCGGTTGTTGGCGCTGGATGGCAAGGTTGCGCTGCGCGAAGGGGCGTGGAGCACCACCGCGCTGTCTCAGGGGCAGCGGAAGCGTCTGGCCCTGATTTCGGCCATCTTGGAAGACAAGTCGATCCTAATCCTCGACGAGTGGGCCGCCGATCAAGACCCGGAGTTCCGCCGCATCTTTTACACGGAAATCATTCCGCTCCTAAAGAAACAAGGAAAAACAATCATCGCGATCACGCACGACGATCATTATTTCAGCTTGGCTGATTCTCTTTACAAAATGGAGAATGGAGGGTTGATCGCCTGCGAAAATCGCAGGAAAGCGCCGAAGGTCGAAAGCCCGCTTCTGTCTTGACGCATCGGCGCGACTCACGCCTCAAACAGACGACGGCCTCACCGCTGCATCATGGCGCTTTCCTTGCCGCACAGGAAAAACACCTTCTCGTAGGTCTTGAGCAAGGCGTCGGTCAGCGCCTGAACCTGGGGGCTGCCCATGGCGCGCGGCTTGGCCGGATCGACGTGGAGCACGCAACTGTTCTTCACGTCGTTGAAGGCGGCCAGCGCGTGGATGCGGTCGGGGCGGAATTCGTCGGGGAAATTCTCGTCCATCAGCCAGAAACACTGAAAATTCCGGCAGGAGGGCGGGCGCTCCTCATACACGGTGCAGCCCTTGCCCTGGTCGCAGGACGCGCACCATTTGGCGGACGGCTTTTTCAGCTCCGGCACCCCCATCAATTTGCAGCACAGGGTGCATTCGCCGCAACTGCGGTCGGACATGGCGGAGTCTCCGGTCGATGATGGTGGATCGTGTTTAAGGAATAAGCGCGACGCCCGGCGCCGCTTCGGCGGCCAGCAACCGTTCGGCGACGTCGGGCGGGGCGGGGCGGGCGAAATGGTAGCCTTGGGCGTATTTGCACATGATGTCGCTGAGATACCCGGCTTCCTCGGCGGTTTCCACCCCTTCGGCGATGGCGTCCATGTTGAGGATGGTGGCCAGCGTGGAAATGACATGGACGATGGCGGCGTTGCCCTGGCCGGACGCGATGGCCTGGACGAAGCTGCGGTCGATCTTCAGCGTGTCCACCGGAAAGCGGTGCAGATAGGCCAGCGACGAATAGCCGGTGCCGAAATCGTCAATCGACAGCCGCACGTCCATGTCGCGGATTCGCCGCATCACGGCCTCGTATTTTTCGGGATCCGCCATCAGCAGGCTTTCCGTCAGCTCCAGCTTCAGGCTGGAGGGCGGAATCGGAATCGCCGCCAGAAGATCGCCGACCACCTGAACCAGATCATCGTCGCGGAATTGGCGGGAGGAGACGTTGACGCTCATGAACAGCGGGGTTGGGCGGGGGAACCGCTCCTGCCAGACCTGCAATTGCCGCGTCGCCACCTGCAAGGCCCAACGGCCCATCGGCACGATCAGGCCGGTTTCCTCGGCCAGCGGGATGAAATCGTTGGGCGGCACCAAGCCACGGTCGGGGTGGTTCCAGCGCATCAGCGCCTCGAACCCGGCGATCTGGCCGGTGCGCAGCGAGACGATGGGCTGATAGTAAAGACAAAGCTGGTCCTGCTCCAACGCTGTCCGCAAATCGGCCTCGGTGCGCATCATCGCCATGGCTTGACGGCGCAGATGGCTGTCGAACACGTCGATCCGCGCCCGCCCGCCGGTCTTGGCCCGGTACATGGCGAGGCTGGCGTCGCGCAGCATGTCTTCGGCCCGGTCATAGCCGGTGGCGCTCAAGGCGACGCCGATGGAGGAGGTCAGCACCACGTCATGCCCTTCCAGAGTCACCGGGCGGGAAATCGCCTGTGCCATGCGCTCGGCGGCGCCCAGCGCGTCGCCGACGTCGTCGATCTCGTCGAGCAGGACGGCGAACTCGTCGGCGGACAGGCGGGCCAGCGTGTCGCCGACGCGGCGGCTGTTGTCCAGACGCTTGGCGATGATCTTCAGCAGCCGGTCGCCGGTGGCGCTGCCCAGCGCGTCGTTGATCGCCTTGAAACGGTCCAGATCAATCAGGATGGCGGCGAATTGCCGGGCGCCCGCCCGCCGGTTGCGGTCCAGGGCTTGGCCGATGCGGTCGAGCAGCAGGGTGCGGTTGGGCAGGCCGGTCATGGCGTCGTGGAAGGCGTCGAACAGCAATTGCTGTTCGGCCTTTTTGCGGGCGGTGATGTCGGTCATCGACCCGGCCATGCGGACGGCGCACCCCTTGTCGTCGCGCACCGCCAGACCGCGCACCAGCATCCAGGACTCGCCGCCGTCGGAGCGCCGGATGCGGAATTCATGCTGAAGATGGTTGCGTTCGCCGGTCAGATGCAGGTTGACGGCGGTGCGCAGCCCGTCCAAATCGTCGGGAACGACGCGGCTGAACCATTCGGTGATGGTGCTGGCGACCTCCGGCTCGTCCAACCCCAGCATCGCTTTCCAGCGCGGCGAATAATAGACCTCGCCATTGTCGATGTTCCAATCCCACAGCCCATCGGCGGCCCCGGCGGCGGCCAGGGCGTAACGCTCCTCGCTCTGGCGCAGGCGCTGTTCGGCGGTTTTGCGGTCGGTGATGTCGGATTGGCTGCCGACCAGCCGAACCGGCTCCCCCATCGGGTCGAGCGCGGCGATGCCCCGGCAGGCGAACCAGCGGGTTTGACCGTCGGCGCCGCGCATCCGGTATTCCGCCTGGAACGCGCCGTCCTCGCTGCCGTTCAGCGCGGCGAGCGCCGTCGTCAAAGCCGGGCGGTCGGCGGGGTGGACGCGGCCCAGCCATTCCTCCGGGCTGTCGCTCAGATCGCTGGCGGACAGGCCGAGCAGCGAGGCCCAGCGCGGGGCGTAATAGACCCGGTTGGCGATCAGATCCCAATCATACAGCCCGTCATTGCTGGCCGCCGCCGCGAGCGCGTAACGCTCCTCGCTTTTGCGCAGGGCCTGTTCGGCAATCTTGCGGTCGGTGATGTCGGCGACGGAGCCGACCAGCCGGATCGGCTCGCCCAGGCTGTCCATCACGGCCATGCCGCGACAGACCAGCCAGCGCCACTCGATGGCGTCACCGCTGATGGCGGCGTCGGCGTGGCGGACGCGGTGTTCGATCTGGAAGGGGATCGCCAGCCCGACCATTTGCGCCTCGAAGGACGCGTTCAGCCACTCGACGTCGTCGGCATGCACCAGCGACAGCCAATCGCGCGGCCGGTTGGCGTCGCCGGGGGGGAGGCCAAGAAATCCCTTGAAGCGGGGGGAGAGATACAGCGTGTCCGTCCGCAGATCCCAATCCCACACACCTTCGGATCCGGCCTTTTCGGCCAGAAGATATCGGTCGATGTTGCTGCCCAAGACCCCCTGTTTCGACCTCCGTGCTGGTGTTTGGGGGAAACTCCCCCGATCCGAGCGATCAACACAACGTCGGTGCGATCGCGTCAGTCTAATGTTTGTGTCGTGAACGAGCAATCAAGAGGGGGTTCGGGTAGACCCGACGCCGAGAAAAGTCAAGTTCCTGCCGACAAAGGCGGTCTGGCGACAACGCCTTTGTCCTGATAGAGCTTAAAGCCATGGAATGGGATGACCAAGGAATCCTTTTGGCGACGCGCCCGCATGGGGAAGGGGCGGTGGTGGCGACACTGTTGACCCGCAACCATGGGCGGCATTCCGGTCTGGTCGCGGGGGGGCGGTCGCCCCGACTGCGCGGCGCGCTGGAGCCGGGAAGCCTGCTGGCGGCGCGCTGGCGCGGGCGGCTGGCCGAGCATCTCGGCCATTTCACATTGGAGCCGGTGAAGGGCTACGCGGCGCTGTTCTTTGACGCGGCGGCGCGCTTGGCCGCCTTGTCCAGCGCCTGCGCTTTGGTGGATTCGGCGCTGGCCGATCACGAACCGCACCCGGCGCTGTTCGATGGGCTGCTGGCGCTGTTCGACCTGCTCGACGGCCCGGCCTGGGCCGAAGCCTATGTGCGGTGGGAGGTCGGGCTGCTGGCGGAGCTTGGATTCGGCCTGGATCTCGACCGCTGCGCCGTGTCGGGGGCGAACGACTATCTGGCCTATGTCAGCCCGCGCACCGGGCGGGCCGTCACCGCGTCGGTCGGCGAACCCTACCGCGACCGGCTGTTGCCCTTGCCCGATTTCCTGGCCGGGCGGGGCGGCGGCGGCCCGGCGGAGGTGATGAGCGGCCTGAAACTGACCGGCCATTTCCTGCAACGCGGCCTGTTGAACGGCTCCTTGCCGCCCGCTCGCGTTCGCTTGCAGGAACGTTACGCGAACGCGGTGGCGCGCGGCGATCAGATCGGTTAGACAAGGCGCCATGAAGCCGCAAGACCCTGCTCTCGACATCCTCGAAAAGCCGCTGGCCGACGCTCTCGGCGAGCGGTATCTCAGCTACGCGCTGTCCACCATCATGTCCCGCTCGCTGCCCGATGTGCGCGACGGGCTGAAGCCGGTGCACCGCCGTCTCATGTTCGCCATGAGCCAGCTTCGGCTGGAGCCGACGACTCCGCCCAAAAAATGCGCCCGCGTCGTTGGCGACGTGATCGGCAAATTCCACCCGCACGGCGACACGTCGGTCTATGACGCGCTGGTCCGCTTGGCGCAGGATTTCGCCGTGCGTTACCCGTTGATCGACGGGCAGGGCAATTTCGGCAACATCGACGGCGACAACGCGGCGGCCATGCGGTACACCGAGGCCCGCCTGACCGAGGTCGCCAAGGCGCTGCTCGACGGCATCGACGAGGACGCGGTCGATTTCCGCGCCACCTACGACGGCGACGGCGACGAACCGACGGTTCTGCCCGCCAATTTTCCCAATCTGTTGGCCAACGGATCGAGCGGCATCGCCGTCGGCATGGCCACCAACATTCCGCCGCACAATGTCGGCGAAATCTGCGACGCGCTGAAACACCTCATCAAGCACCGCGACGCCCCCATCGACACGTTGGTCGGCTTCATGCCCGGCCCGGATTTTCCCACCGGCGGCGTGATGGTCGAATCGCGCGAGAGCGTGGTGGAATCCTACCGCACCGGGCGCGGATCCTTCCGGCTGCGCGCCCGGTGGACGGTTGAAAAGCTGCCGCAAGGGACCTGGCAGATCGTCGTCACCGAGATGCCCTATCAGGTGCCCAAGGCCCGGCTGGTCGAAAAGGTCGCCGAGCTGCTGACCGCCAAGAAGCTGATTCTGCTGGAAGACATCCGCGACGAATCGGCGGAGGACGTGCGGCTGGTCCTGGTGCCGAAAAGCCGGAACGTCGATCCCGAGGTCTTGATGGCCTCGCTGTTCCAGGCCACGGATCTGGAGATTCGCTTCTCGCTGAACATGAATGTGCTGGGCGCCGATCATGTCCCGCGCGTGATGAATCTGCGCGAGGTGTTGCAGGCCTTCCTCGATCACCGGCACGAGGTTCTGGTCCGCCGCTCGCGCTACCGCTTGGCGCAGATCGAGCACCGGCTGGAGATCCTCAGCGGCTATCTGATCGCCTACCTCAACCTTGACGAGGTGATTCGCATCATCCGCGAAGAGGATGAGCCGAAACAGGATCTGATGCGGGTCTTCGCCCTGACCGACGTTCAGGCTGACGCCATCCTCAACATGCGGTTGCGCAATTTGCGCAAGCTGGAGGAGATGGAGATCCGGCGCGAGCATGACGCGCTGACCACGGAAAAGAACGGCCTGACCGAGCTGTTGGGCGACGAGGCCCTGCGCTGGAAGCGCATCACCGACGGCGTGGCCGAGATCAAGAAGAAGTTCGGCGGCGGCGCGCTGGGCAAGCGGCGGACCGACATTGCCGACGCCCCCGCCCTGATCGACGTTCCGCTGGAAGCGATGGTGGAGCGCGAGCCGGTGACGGTGATTTGCTCCAAAATGGGCTGGATCCGCAGCGTGCGCGGCCATCTGACCGACGCCGATCAAGAGGATGTGAAGTACAAGGACGGCGATTCGCGGGGCTTCGTCATTCCCTGCGAAACCACCGACAAGCTTTTGGTCTTCGCCAGCAACGGGAAATTCTTCACGCTGGGGGTGGACAAGCTGCCGCGTGGCCGGGGCTTTGGCGAGCCGATCCGGCTGATGATTGATCTCGGCAACGACGTCGACATCGTCGATCTGTTCCGCCACCAGCCGGGCCGCAAGCTGCTGGTCGCGTCCGACGACGGGCGCGGCTTCCAGGTGGAGGAGGTCGAGGTTCTGGCCCAGACCCGCAGCGGCAAGCAGGTTCTCAATCTGGAAGACGGTCGCAGCGCCCGCATCTGCCACCCGCTGACCGGCGACCATCTGGCGGTGATCGGCAACAATCGGAAGTTGGTGATTTTCCCGTTGATCCAGGTGCCGCTGATGACGCGCGGCAAGGGCGTCCAGTTGCAGAAATACAAGGACGCCAGCGTCGCCGACGTGAAGAGCTTCGCGCTGGCCGACGGCCTGACCTGGAAGCATGGCGAGCGGGTCTTCACCGTCACCGATCTGACCGGCTGGTTGGACGACCGCGCCGGGGTGGGGAAGATGCCGCCCAACGGCTTCCCCAAACAGAACCGCTTCACCTGAGCGGTTTTCTACGTGATTCCACGTAGCGGCGCGAGCTTCGCTCTGCGCCGATAAACCTCTGAAATAATACACGCAATTGCGCTTCGGCCTTGATCCGAACCGTTGGCTTCCTGCATAATCCGTTCAGCAAAAGGAAGCTGGGACGGATCGGCCGCAAGGTCGGCGGCAGGCCCGGACGGAGGGAGGAACGCATGACCGCCGATGGTCCGTGTGGAGGGTGGAGCGCCGTGTCTGGGCGCGCGCCAACTGCGGCTGTCGGCCTTGCGCTGTCCGTGACTGCCGAGCGTGCATCACAAATTTTCCCGCTTTCCTTGCTCGTCCTGACGCGCCGTTCCGGCTTTCGGAGCGGGCGCGACGGGGTTCAGACAGGCTTCAAGAACCCGAAACAGAGAATGAACAAGGGAGCTTCTTCATGAAACGCCGCGCTTTTCTGACCTCCGCCGGTGTGGGCGTCGCC
The DNA here is from genome assembly GCF_003590795.1 of Azospirillum cavernae. Lineage (GTDB taxonomy): Bacteria > Pseudomonadota > Alphaproteobacteria > Azospirillales > Azospirillaceae > Azospirillum > Azospirillum cavernae. Next base: position 1,266,645 of record NZ_QYUL01000001.1, on the reverse strand, counting down.
GCCAGCACGCTGGCGGCCCCGGCCATCGCGCAGACCAACCCCGAAATCAAATGGCGCTGCGCGTCCAGCTTTCCCAAGAGCCTGGACACCATCTATGGGGGCGCCGAGTTCGTCGCCAAGCGCGTCGCCGAATTGACCGACGGCAAGTTCCAGATTCGCGTGTTCGCCGGTGGTGAAATCGTTCCGGCGCTCCAGGTTCTGGACGCGGTGAAGGACAACACCATCGAGTGCGGCCACACCGTTTCCTACTATTACGTCGGCAAGGATCCGACCTTCGCCTTTGATTCGGCGATGCCCTTCGGCCTGAACGCCCGTCAACAGAACGCGTGGATGCGTCATGGCGGCGGTTTGGAGCTGATGCGCGAGTTCTTCGCCGGTTACAACATCGTCCAATTCTCGGCGGGCAACACCGGCACCCAGATGGGCGGCTGGTTCCGCAAGGAAATCAAGACGGTCGAGGATCTGAAGGGCCTGAAGTTCCGCATCGGCGGCTACGCTGGCACGATCATGGCCAAGCTGGGCGTCGTTCCGCAGCAGATCGGCGGCGGCGACATTTACCCGGCCCTGGAAAAGGGCACCATCGACGGCGCCGAGTGGGTTGGCCCCTACGACGATGAAAAGCTGGGCTTCAACAAGGTCGCCAAATATTACTATTACCCGGGCTGGTGGGAAGGCGGACCGCAGGTCTCCTTCCTGACCAACAAGGCTCAGTATGAGGCGCTGCCCAAGCAGTACAAGATCGCCCTGGAAACGGCCTGCGCCGAAGCGACCCTGGACATGATCGCCAGGTATGACGTTCAGAACATGAACGCGCTGAAGAGCCTCGTCGCGTCGGGCACGCAACTGCGCCCCTACCCGAACGAAGTCATGCAGGCTTGCTACCAGGCCGCCATCGAGACCTACGAGGCGGAAGCCGCGAAGAACGAGAAGTTCAAGAAGGTCTATGACCAGTGGCGGAAGTTCCGCGAGGACGAATATCTGTGGTTCCGCGTCGCGGAATACAGCTTCGACCGCTTCGTCTACGCCGCACCGCCCTTGGCCTCCAAGAAGTAAGCGCGTCAATTCACGACACGAAGAAGGCTCCGCGCAAGCGGGGCCTTTTTTGTTGCCCGTGTCATCCGTGAAAATGTCACAGAAAAGAAAAGGGGCCGGAAAATCCGGCCCCTTGTTTTTGCTGTATGATTGAAGCGGTTACTTCTGCTGAAGCTGTTTCATGATGTCGTTCGCCGAATCATCAGACTGTCCGAAGGGCGGGGCCACATCGCTGTTCTCCAGGGCGGGAATTTCGATCTTCACCTTGTCGAGATCAAATTTCTGCCCACGGTCCAAACCAGCTTCGATCAGGCTGGGGAAGGTGATGACCAGACCGACCATGATGACCTGGATGATGACGAAGGGAACCGCGCCCCAATAGATCTGTCCGGTCGTCACCTTGGGGATGAGCTTCCCTGTGATCTTGTCCAGATAATCGGATCGTGGCGCCACGCTGCGCAGATAGAACAGGGCGAAGCCGAAAGGCGGGTGCATGAAGCTGGTTTGCATGTTGACGCCCAGCAGCACGCCAAACCAGATCAAATCAATGCCCAGCTTGTCGGCCACCGGCCCCAGCAGCGGCACGATGATGAAGGCCAACTCGAAGAAATCGAGAAAGAAGGCCAGCACGAACACCAGGATGTTGACGACGATCAGAAAACCCAACTGGCCGCCCGGCAGGCCGGTCAACAGATGCTCGACCCACAAATCGCCGTTCACCGCGCGGAACACCAGACCAAAGACGGTGGAGCCGATCAGGATGAAGACGACGAAGGTGGACAGCTTGGCCGTCGTGTCCATGGCCTGCCGCATCAGCGACCAGCTCAATTGCCGCTTGAGCAGAGCCAGAATCAGCGCGCCCATGGCGCCCATGGCGCCGCCTTCGGTTGGGGTGGCGATGCCCAGAAAGATGGTGCCGAGCACCAAAAAGATCAGGAACAGCGGCGGCACCAGAGTGGTGACGACGCGGATTATCAGCTTGGCGCCGCGCAGGCTGCGGGCTTCCAGCGGCAGGGCGGGGACCGTTTCTGGACGGATGATGCTGATGAGCAGAATGTAACCAGCGTACAGGGCGGTCAGCACCAAGCCGGGGATCATCGCGCCGGCGTACATGTCGCCCACCGACTTGCCCAACTGGTCGGCAAGAATGATGAGGACCAGCGACGGCGGAATGATCTGGGCCAAGGTGCCGGATGCGGCGATGACGCCGGTGGCGACCCGACGATCATAGCCGTAGCGCAGCATGATCGGCAGCGAAATCAGGCCCATGGAGATGACCGACGCCGCCACCACGCCGGTGGTCGCCGCCAGCAGCGCGCCGACGAAAATCACCGCATAAGCCAGACCGCCGCGCAGCGGGCCGAACAACTGCCCGATGGTGTCGAGCAGATCCTCGGCCATGCCGGATCGCTCCAGAATCAGGCCCATGAAGGTGAAGAAGGGAATGGCCAGCAGCGTGTCGTTGCGCATGATGCCGAACACGCGTTCAGGCAAGGCCTGCGCCAGCGCCGGGGTCAGCAGCCCCAGCTCGATGCCGATGAAGCCAAAGAACAGCCCGTTGGCGGCCAGCGCGAAGGCGACCGGAAAGCCCATCAGAAGAAAGCCGACCAAGGCGGCGAACATCAGCGGCGCCATATTGGCGGCTACAAACTCTGCCATCATGATGGATCGCGCTCCCTTACGAGTGGCCGTGCATCTTCTCGCCCGGCTCGTCGATCAGACCGGCCAGGAAAGCGATGCGCTTGATGAGTTCGGACACCCCTTGGGCGGTCAGCAGAAAGAAGCCGACCGGGATCAGGAGCTTGGCGGGCCAGCGGACCAAACCACCGGCGTCGCTGGACATTTCGTTCGTCAGAAAGCTGTCCTTCGCCATCGGCCAGGACAACACCATGATGATGAGCGCCATCGGGAACAGGAACGCGACGATCCCGAAAATATCGACCATCGCCTGCACCCGCTTGGAAAAGCGACCCAGAACGATGTCGATGCGGATGTGCTCATTCCGCAGGAACGTGTAGCCTGAACACAGCATGAAGATCGCCGCGAACAGGTACCATTGCAATTCCAGCCAAGCGTTGGAGCTGTTGTTGAAGGTGTAGCGCACCACCGCGTTGCCGGAACTGACGACAACAGCGACCAGCACCAACCAATACACAAGCTTGCCGACGCCGTCGTTCATGGCGTCGATCAGCCCGCTGAGTTTGAGCATGGCTCTCAACGGATCAACCTCCCCTGTTTGCAGAGGCGCGGCGTTCACCGGCCCCTTTTGCTTTTGTTCATGCCATAGGAACGCGTCGAACAGCGATCCACCACGTCCCGAGAATACACAAAATCATTTGATTTCGCAGGACTATTCCCTTCGGAACCCGCCTCTTGCAAGGGCTACGAAGGAGCTACGTAGAATCACGTAGTTTGCGCGGGCGCCGTCTCCTGCGGCTCGCATCCTGCGTTGCAAATTGTCGGTCAACATCGACGGTGGCGAGCGTCAGGACGAAATCGGCGCCAAGGCGCGCTCGGTCCAGAGTTTCAAAGACGGCTTGATCGAGGCGGTGCGTTTGGCTGAATTGCAGGCCGCCGATCAGGCCGCCAAGCAAAAACGGGCGGAGACGGTGGATCACCTGATCGCTGGGTTCGAGGCGTCGGCGGCGTCGCCCCTGCGCACCGTGGCGTCTTCGGCGTCGGAATTGGACGCGACCGCGCATTTCCCGCAGCGTTCAGGAAGCCGCTCGTGGCACACAAGACGTGTCGGGCAGCATCGGCCAAGTGACCCAGGCGGCGGGCGAAGCCGGAGAGGCGGCGACTCAAGTTCTGGGCGCCGCCGGGGAGTTGTCGCGCCAAGCGGAAACCCTGCGCCACGATGTCGAGAGTTTCCTGGTGAGCATCAAGGCCGCCTGAACGGTTGGTTGTTGAAAACAGGCGCTTGCGGGAACGCGAGCGCCTGTTTTTTGTGCAAAATTAACATTTAATAACGGGGCGCTGTGAATAAATTTCTCACAAAGCGCGTAATACTATTTTAATGATCCATCTTGACGCGAAAAATAAATACAAATTGACGCTAAACTCATGTTATCTGGGGCCAGAGTCTCGGATCAAACGGGGCGATCATTCTATCGGGGGGAACGGATGTCCTGGCTCGCGCAATTTTCAATTCGATTCAAAACCATTTCTGCGTTCTGCATCATTCTTGCCTGCGCGGCTGGACTCGGCCTCTTTTCCATCACGCGCCTGTCGGTGGTGAATGGGGAGGCGGCTGAGGTTCGCGACAATTGGTTGCCCGCCACGGCGGCGGCGGGCGCGATCATCGAAAAGCTGGAATATTACCGGATCATCGAAGGCGCGCATCTGATGGTCGCCACGGCGGCGGACATCGCCGAGGAAGACCGTTTGTTGACCGAGACCACGCGCGCTCTGGCGGGCAGCCGGAAAACCTATGAATCAATGCTGACGCCGGGCTGGGAGGCGGACGCCTACCGCCGTTTTTCAACGTCGTTGGACGCTTATATGGCGATCAGCGTGGATCGGCTCTTGCCGCTGTCGCGCAAGGGCGACAAAGCGGCGGCGACCGCCATTTTCCTGGGTGAATCCCGCAAGGAACTGCGCAAGGCGCGGGGAATTTTGCAGGAGTTGATCGACTTCAACGTCCGCCAGGGCGTGGCCTCGGCCAACCATGGCGAAGCGATCTACGCGTCGAGCAAGCTGTGGATCGCGGCGATGATCGCGGTGGCCGTCGCCATCGGGACCGCCGCCGCCTGGATCATCATCGTCAGCGTGGTTCGTCCGCTGCAAGGCATGACCTCGGTCATGGGGCGTCTGGCCAACCGTGAATTGTCGGTCGAGATTGACGGCGGCGAGCGCGGCGACGAAATCGGCTCGATGGCCCGCGCGGTCCAGATCTTCAAGGATGGGTTGGTCGAGGCGGATCGGCTGGCCGGGCTGCAAGCCGCCGATCAAGCCGCCAAACAGCGGCGGGTCGAGGCCATTGACCGGCTGGTCGCGGATTTCGAGGCGTCGGCGATGGCGGCCCTGCGCACCGTGTCCTCCTCGGCGACGGAATTGAACGCCACCGCGCGCAGCATGTCGGCGATGGCCCAGCAGACCAACGCCCAGGCCGTCATCGTCGCGACCGCCATCGAACAGACCAGCGCCAACGTCCAGACCGTCGCCAGCGCGACGGAGGAAATGACCAGCTCGATCCGCGAGATCGGCGGGCAGGTCACACGCTCCGCCGACATCGCCGGGCAGGCGGTGAGTGAGGCGGCGCAGACCAGCGACGCCGTGCGCAGTTTGGCCGACGCGGCGCAGAAGATCGGCGACGTGGTCAGCCTCATCACCGACATCGCGTCGCAAACCAACCTTCTGGCGCTGAACGCCACCATCGAGGCGGCGCGCGCGGGCGAGGCGGGCAAGGGATTCGCCGTCGTCGCCAGCGAGGTGAAGGGGCTGGCCGGGCAGACCGCGAAGGCGACAGAAGAGATCGCCGCTCAGATCAGCGCGATCCAACAGACCACGCAGGGCGTGGTTCAGGCCATCACCGGGATTGGTGGCACCATCGGCGCCATCAACGACATCACCACCGGCATCGCCGCCGCCATCGAGGAGCAGGGCGCGGCCACCAGCGAGATTTCCCGCAACGTCCAGCAGGCCGCTGGCGGCACGCAAGAGGTGTCGGGCAGCATCGGGCAGGTGACTCAGGCCGCTGGCGAAGCGGGCGCCGCCGCCGCTCAAGTGCTGGGCGCGGCGGGCGAGTTGTCGCGGCAGGCGGAAACCCTGCGGATGGACGTCGAGCAGTTCCTCGACCGCATCAAGGCGGCTTAAGGCGGGGCAGGGGCGGGCATCGTCTCGGTCAGGCGGCGCCACCCGGTCGGCCCCAGCGCTTCCAGCGGGTGGAAGCGCGCCTTGTAGGCCATCTTGCGGCTGTCGGCGATGTAGTAGCCAAGATAGACATAGGGCAGGCCAACCTGCCGCGCCCGTTCGATCAGGCCCAAAATCATGTGGGTGCCAAGGCTGCGGCGGTCCTGGGCGGCGTCGTAAAAGCTGTAGACGGCGGAATAGCCGTCGGCCAGCTGGTCGGTCAGCATGCAGCCGACCAGACGCCCGTCGGCGTCGCGCGCCTCCAACAGGCCGGTGTCGGCCCGCCCCTCGTCCACCATGGCGACGAAATCGCCCATCGCCATGCGCGCCATGTCGGATTCGCCGTGGCGCGAGTTTTGATATTGGCTGAACAGACGGAATTGTTCGGAGGTGGCGTAGGCCGGGCGCTCGGCCATCGTCACGTCCTGATTCAGCGCCACCACCCGCCGTTGCGACCGGCTGGGGGTGAATTGGTTGACCGGCACGCGAACGGGCGTGCAAGCCTGACAATTCGGGCAAACCGGGCGGTACACAATGTCGTGGCTGCGGCGGAACCCGGCGCGCGACAGGGTGGAGTTCACCTCGCTGGCGTAGGGACCGATCAGACGGGTGAACAGCTTGCGCTCGACACGGCCCGGCAAATAGGGGCAGGGCATTGGCCCCGACCGAAAGAACTGCTGCAAAGGGCGTTGCGGCTGGATGACCGACATGCGAACCGTGGGACCGGGAAGCGACAGGGTGGGCGGAGGCCGAAGCCCCCGCCATCCAGCTTACTGCGACTGGGCTTCAACAGCCACAGGTGCTTCCTTCCCAAAGAAGGCTTGCGCGATTTCCGTGGTCAGAAGATTGAGCTGAAGCTGGGTCCAGTCCAGATACTCATGCAACCCTTGGCGCAACACCGCCTCGATCGGGCGGGAGAGCAGGGCGGACAGCAACTCGTCCACCCGTTCCATCGCCTGCGCCCCGCCGCGCAACTCGTAGCGGGAGCGCAGCCGGGTCAGCACGCCGTCGATCTGACGGACGCACATGACCACCGAACGCGGGAAGCCTTCGTTGTACAGCATGAAACCGGCCACCGTGGTCGGCGACATGCCGCGCGGGTAGACCCGGCGGAAGGCGTGATAGCCAGCGGTCGAGCGCAACACCGTCGTCCATTGGCTGACGTCCAGCGTCGAACCGACCTCCACCGGGGAGGGCAGCAGGGTGTGATACTTGATGTCGAGCAGGCGGGTGGTTTGGTCCGCCCGCTCGATGTATTTGCCCATCTGGTAAAAATACCAGCCCTGATCGCGGTAGAAGGTGCCCTCGGTGATGCCGGTGTGGGTCTGGCACTCTTCCTTGATCCAGGTGCAGACCTTGGACAGGTTTTGCGAGGCCACATCCTTGGTCGACATGTCCAACAGCTTGTTGTGGAACACGTTGATCTGCGTCCACATCTCGGTCGAGATCCAGGGCCGCAGGGCGCGCGCGTTTTCCCGCGCGATCCGCAGCATCGAGAGCAGCGAGTTCGAGTTTTGGGCGTCGAACATGTAGTAATGGATCACCGATTCGGCCGTCGGACGGTCGTAGCGGCTGAAAAAGTCCTTCTCGTCCGCGTTGAGCTGAACGATGGAGAACCAGTTGGTCGCCCCCCGCGTGTCGCGCGAGAAGGTTTCGTGCACATCCAGGATGCGAGCGAGATTCTCGGCCCGCTCCATGTAGCGGGCCATCCAGAAAATACACTCGGCGTATCGGGCGAGCAGGTTCATGCCGCACCACCTTCCAGAACCCACGTGTCCTTCGAGCCACCGCCCTGGGACGAGTTGACGATCAGCGTGCCTTTCTTCAGCGCCACGCGCGACAAGCCGCCGGGGAGAACCCAGGTGTTTTTGCCGGTGATGGCGAAGGGCCGCAAATCGACGTGGCGCGGTTCGATGCCGTCGTCGGTCACGGTCGGGCAGACCGACAGATCGACCACGGGCTGGCTGATGTAGTTGGACGGATCGGCCAGCAGCTTGGCCCGGCAATCATCCAGTTCGGCCTTGCTCGCGCGCGGGCCGATGGTGATGCCGTAACCGCCCGCTTCGCCCACCGGCTTGACCACCAGTTCAGCCAGATGGTCCAGCGTGTATTGCAGGGCGTCCGGTTCGCGGCAGATGCGGGTGTCGACGTTGGGGATGATCGCTTCCTGATCCAGATAATACTTAATCATCCGGGGAACGTAGCAATAGACCGCCTTGTCGTCGGCCACGCCGGTGCCGATCGCGTTGGCCAACGCGACGTTGCCCTTGCGGTAGGCGTCGAGGATGCCGGGAACGCCGAGCAGGCTGTCCGGGTTGAAGGCGCGCGGGTCGAGGAACGCGTCGTCGAGACGGCGGTAGATCGAATGGACCGGGGCCAGACCGTTGGTCGTCTTCATATAGACGCGGTCGTTTTCCACCACCAAATCACGGCCTTCGACCAGCGGCACGCCCATTTCGCGCGCCAGGAAGATGTGCTCGAAATAGGCGGAGTTGTAGGTCCCGGGCGACAGCAGCACGACCTGCGGATCGTCCACCCCGGTCGGCGCGATTTCCATCATCGCGTCGAGCAGCTTGTGGCCGTAATTGTCCACCGGGCGGATGCCGATGTCCTGCACCAGATCGGGGAACACCCGCTGCATCATGTGGCGGTTTTCCACCACATAGGACACGCCGGAGGGAACGCGGCCATTGTCCTCCAGCACCCGGAAGGTGCCGAAGCGGTCGCGCACCAGATCGGTGCCCATGATGTGAATGTAGGTGTTGAACGGAACGTCCAGCCCGATCATCTGGGGGCGGAAATTGTGGTTCCCCTCCACCAGATCGCGCGGAATGATTCCGTCCTTCAGGATCTTCTGATCGTGGTAGATGTCGTGCAGGAACAGGTTCAGCGCCGTCACGCGCTGGGTAACGCCCGCTTCCAGATGCGTCCATTCCTTCGCGGAGATCACGCGCGGGATGATGTCGAACGGAAGAATCCGGTCAACCGCGTCCTTTTCGGAATACACGATGAAGGTGATGCCGAGGTTGTAAAGCTCCCTTTCCACATCCTGCGCGCGGCGGCGCAGTTCATCGAAATCAAGACCCGACAATCTCTGCCGTATCAGCGCCGTGTGTTCGGCCGGCAAGTCCATGCTTCCGAACAGTTCGTCGAAATACAGGCCAGGATTATAGGATGACAAAAGGTCAGATGGTTTGCCCTCGGGTACGCTCACAGACTCCCCCGCGCTTATCTCGGACCGATCATCGCCGACCGGACGGCATCGTTCCGGCGGCATCACGTTGTCTGGGAAGTATGACCCATCGTCGCGCGCTTTGAACAGGGGCAAACGCGCGAAATCCGGGCGTGACGCGGTGCAGGGATGCGATTTTTGATTGGCTGTTGGGAGTGTTTCAGCGCTTTGGCGCCGGTGCGGGCGCTGCTTTGGTCGCGGGTGGGGCGCCGGGAGGAGGAGGCGCCGCTTGGGTTTCGCGCAGCAACACCATGCTGACCCGGCGGTTGCGCGGGCTGCCCGGCTGGTCGGGGGCCAGCGGGTCGCGGTCGGCCTTGCCGACGACGTCCTGGATCCGCTTCTCGTCGATGCCGCCCGCGATCAACGCGCGGCGGGTGGAGTTGGCCCGTTCGCTGGACAGATCCCAATTGTCGCGGCCCGATCCGGCGGCGAACGGCGTGCCGTCGGTGTGGCCGCTGATCGACAGCTTGTTGGGCAGCTTCGCCAGCGCCTTGGCCACCTGCTGCACCAGTTGGCGGGTCTGCGGGTACATTTGGCCGGAGCCGCCGGGGAACATCGACACGCGGTCCTGATCGACGATCTGGATGCGCAACCCTTCGGGCGTCTGGTCGATCATCAGATTTTGCGCCAGCGGCTCCAGTTCCGGCACCGATTGGATGGCTTGGCGGATTTCGGTGGCGGCCTGTTGGAACTGGCGCGCTTCCTTCTGGGCGTCCTGAAGCTTTTCTCCGGCTTCCTTCACCCGCTCGCCGAAATCGGACAGCCGCTCGCCGGGTTTCTGGCCGGGAACGCCCAATTGCTTGGCCATCTCCTCCATCCGCCGTTGATAGTCGGCGCGCGACTCGTTGCTCTTTTGATCGGCGGCGCTGGCGCTGGCGTTCGGGCTTGCGTTGGCGTCCGCGCCGGGGCGGCCGGGGCCGGTTCCCGCGCCAGGACCGGCGGCAGCCTCGGTCGGGTCGGCGGCGTCCTCATTTTCTTGCGAGGAGTAGCCGGGTGGGCCGGACACCGGCACGTCGGCGGACATCGGCGAGGAGGGGGACACCTGCGCGCCCGGAACGGTGATGGTTTTGCCGCCCAGCATGCCGCCGGAACCCGATTGTTCCCGGCTGACCGACACCGGCGAGAAATAATCGGCGATGCCCTTGCGCTGGTCGGACGTGGTGACGTTCAGCAGCCACAGCAACAAAAAGAACGCCATCATCGCCGTCACGAAATCGGCGTAGGCCACCTTCCACGCGCCGCCATGGGCGCCCGCGTGTCCGGCCTTCTTCTTTTTGATGATGATCGGGCGTTCGCCGTCGGCTGGGTTCGCGCTCATGCTGTCCATGTCAAGGCGGCGTGGCGCGGGGCGGCGCGATGCGGGTCGCCCGGCGTCGCGCCAGCGCGCGGCCACTTGCCGCTGGTGTTAAGGCCGCTGGTGAAAGCTGCCCCAGCTTCCTTAAAATCCTTTTAACGCTTTTCGATCCGGGGGAGAAGCCCTTGCGCCCACCGCAACGGTGGGTTAATGGCAACGGATCGCCGTTTCGCTGTCACTCACAGGCCGTCATGACCTCCACACCGCCGCTTGATCCCCGCGCCTTCCGCAGCGCGCTGGGCTGTTTCGCCACCGGCATCGCCGTCATCACGACTCTGGCGCCGGATGGCGCGCCGGTCGGCGTGACGGTGAACTCCTTCTCCTCGGTGTCGCTCGACCCGCCGCTGGTGCAGTTCTGTTTGGGCCGCACGGCGGCGTCCTTCGCCGCTTTTTCCGCCGCGCCGTCCTTCGTGGTCAATATTTTGGCCGCCGATCAGGAAGAGTTGTCGGGCCGTTTCTCGCGCCGGGATTTGGACGACCGCTGGAGCGGCGTCGCAGTGGAGCCGTCCGCCAGCGGCGTGCCCGTCTTGAGCGGCTGTCTGGCCAGGCTGGAATGCGACCGCGAGCATTTGTTGGACGGCGGCGACCATGTCATCGTTCTGGGCCGCGTCCGTCGTCTGGCCTCGCGCGAGGATGGCGCGCCGTTGCTGTATTTCCGGGGCGGCTACGCGCAAATCGCTTGATCGGCGCGCTCTTTCGGCTTCCGGTTGCCGGATTGCCCGTGTTTGCTCCTCCATGCTAAGATTTTGCAGCGCAGCATGGAGGGGCCGATGAACCCGTTTTTGTGCATGACCGACCCGACGGTGGATCTGATGAAGGCCACCTCGGAAGAGTTTGAAAAGATTTTGTCGAAGGGCGCGGTCGGCAAGCCGCTGACCATCGGCGATTACACCATCGTTCCCCTGATCATCACCAGCTTCGGCATCGGAACCGGCGGCGGCAGCTTTCTCGGCGAATCGTTGGGCGGCGGCGGCGGCGGCGGGGTGATCCCCTGCGCGGTGCTGATCATCGGCCCGGACGGGGTGGAGATGAAAGTCCTGCCGCACGAAACCACCGGCCCGGCGCATCAATCCATCGCGCAAATGGTGTCCGACGCCACCAACACCTACAAGCGGACGGCGCCCACCAGCGGGACCGAGGTCAGCTCGCAGCCCGCGTGACGTCGCGGGCGGTCAGGTGGATGTTGGCGTCGGGGTCGAGCGCGCGGTCGAGAATCCGCAACTCCGCCGCGCGGTCGAAGACTTGGCGGTTCATGCAAACCTGCTGAACCGCCTCGTCGGGCTGCGGGCGATGGCCGGCAAAGCTTTGCAGGACGCGGCGGGTGAGAAAGACGCGGCCCTGATACTCCCCGACCTCAACCGCGAACTCGACGGCGTCGGCCTCCTCGTTCCAGATCGGATCGTCGGGGAACACGAAGATCGGCATCACACCCTCAAGGCAAAACTCACTTCAGGACATAGGTGATATCATAGCCGCTGCGCTTGAAGCGGGTTTTCAACAAGGTGCCGTCGGCGGCGTACCACAGGTCGCGCTCCACATCGCCCTCGATCCGGTGATGCTGCGCCTCGATTTTGCGGCCCCCGGCCTCGATGGTTTCGGCGCCCAGCGCCTTTGACGTCACCGTGTAACGGGCGCCGTCGATCAGCGAGAACAGCGGCGCGCGCTTGACCACTTCCGAGGTCCACAGCGTCAGCGGCAGGGCGGTGGCGGGCAGGTCGGACGGCTTGCCGTCGGCGGTCAGGGTGTAGCCGCCGCTTTTGCTGGTCAGTTCCAGCGCGTGCGGCGTGCCGTCGTCGTCGGTCGTCGCCTTCATCGATTCCAGCGTGGAGCCTTTCCACAGCTCTTCCCGCTTGTGGTCGTAGCGGAAGTTGATGAACAGCACTTTCACCCGCGTGGTGGCCGTGACCGTCACCTTGGTGCGGTCGCCCTGCGGCTCCAGCTTCACCTCTTCGCTGCCGATGGGATCGTCGCCCATCAGGATGTTGTAGGTCAGGGTGCGCGGCGCGCTGGCGGCGTTGGCGGCGGACGGCAGGCCCGCCAGCGGCGACAGCAGGAGCGTGGCCGCCAGCGTGGCGCGGAGCGTGTTGGACATGATTCGGTTTCCTCCCCAATGTGATGAATGACGGAGCGACTCGACTCTGGCGGTCGGTTTGATTGGGCGGTCGGTTTGGTCTTGCGGTCGGTCTGGCTTATTCGTCGAGCAGTTGGGCCAGCTTCATGGCGATGCCCATCGACCCTTCGACCTTCAGCTTGCCCATGGTGAAGGCCAGCATCGGGTTGAGTTTGCCGTTGATGAGCTTGGCCAGATTTTCCGGCGAAATGCGGATGGTGCAGTCGGCGTCTTGATCGTCCTGGGTGATGGCGATCGGGTTGCTGCGGGCGTCGAGGTGAATGATCTCCCCGTCCTTGCCCAGAACGAAGCGAACCGAGGCGTTCAGGCTGCGCAGCGTCGCGGAGCGGGCGCGCATTTCGCTCAAGATGTCCTCGACCATGAATGCAGTCTCCAAAGATTGTTCGTGCAACGGCTCTTGACAGTAAGCCTGAGTTACGTTTACGTCAACGTCATAACGAATAGGTTCCAGGCGGCCCACGGGAACACCCGGCGCGGCGACGATCCAGGAACGCGCCAATCGCCAAGGGGAGCGAAACCGAATGTCCGACACGCTTGCGCACACAGGCCGGTTGACCGGCGTTCCGTCGCCGTCCGAACAGCGGCCCTGGCTGGCGCATTATCCCGAAAACATCGCGTGGGATCAGAGCTTCGCGCCGATGCCCATGCATCAATTGTTCGAGGACGCGGCGACGCGCTACGCCGACCGGCCGTGCCTGGACTTCATGGGACTCCGCTACAGCTACGCCGAGGTGCTGGCTCTGGTGAACCGGGCGGCGCGCGGCTTTCAGGACATGGGGGTGGGGCCGGGGATTCGCGTTGGCCTGTGCCTGCCCAACTCGCCGACCTACGTCATCTCCTATTTCGGCGTCCTGAAGGCGGGCGGCACGGTGGTGAACTACAACCCGCTCTATGTCGAGCGGGAGTTGGAGCACCAGATCGAGGATTCGCTGACCGACATCATGGTCACGCTCGACCTGAAGCAGATTTACCCGCGCGTCGCCCTGATGCTGGAGCGGACCCGGTTGAAGCGCGTCGTCGTCTGCCGGATGCCGACCATCCTGCCCAAGGTGAAGGGCGTGCTGTTCCGCGTGCTCAAGCGCAGCGAGGTGTCGGCCATCCCGCAGGACGCCAAGCACATTGATTTCGACACGCTGCTCATCAACGACGGCACGCTGCGCCCGGTGACGATCGACCCGATGCGCGACGTGGCGGTGCTGCAATACACCGGCGGCACCACCGGCGTGCCAAAGGGGGCGATGCTGACCCATCACAATCTGCTGGCCAACGCCCGGCAGGTGATGGCTTGGTTCCCCGGCATGGCGTTGGGCCAGGAACGGGTGTTGGCGGTGCTGCCCTTCTTCCATGTGTTCGCCATGACGGTGGTGTTGAACCTCGGCTTGGCCTCGGGCGCTGAGCTGATTATGTTGCCGCGTTTTGAGGCCGAACAGGTCTTGAAGACCATCGCCAAGCGCAAGCCGACGCTCGTTCCCGGCGTGCCGACCATGTACAAGGCGCTGCTGTCGCACCCGCAGGTCGGGCGCTACCCGCTGAACTCCATCCGCTATTGCATCTCCGGCGGCGCGCCGCTGCCGATGGAGCTGAAGCGCCAGTGGGAACAGGCGACCGGCTGCGTTCTGGTGGAGGGCTACGGCCTGTCGGAAGCCTCCCCGGTCTGCGCCGCCAACCCGCTGGTTGGGGTGAACAAGGAAGGCTCCATCGGCTTGCCGCTGCCCGGAATCACCATCCAGATTCGTGGCCTGGACGACCCGTCGCAGCTCTTGGGCGTTGGCGAAAAGGGGCAGGTCGCCATCGCTGGACCCAACGTCATGGCGGGCTATTGGGGCCGGGAAGAGGAAAGCGCGCGGACCATCGTCGACGGCTTCCTGTTCACCGGCGACGTCGGCACGATGGACGAGGATGGTTACGTCTTCCTGCTCGACCGCCTGAAGGATCTCATCATTTGCAGCGGTTACAACGTGTATCCGCGCATGATCGAGGAGGCGATCTACCAGCATCCCGACGTCGTCGCCGCCTGCGTGATCGGCCTGCCCGACGAGTATCGCGGCCAGACGCCGAAGGCCTTCGTCCAACTGACGCCGGGCGCGACCCTGACGGCGGAGGGGTTGAAGGATTTCCTGCGGGACAAGATTTCGCGCATCGAAATGCCCTCGGCCATCGAGTTCCGCGCCGAACTGCCGAAAACCGCCGTGGGCAAGCTGTCGAAAAAGGAGCTGATCGCGGAGGCGTTGGCGGTGGCCGCGCAGAAGGCGGCGGGATGACCCGAAGTCAGTTCGTTGACGGAGACGTAAAGGGAAGCCTTATCATGGCGCCGTCCCTGTGCTATGTCCCGCCCGTCGGGCATGGCGCGTCCGGCATGACGGATGCGAATGAAGGTTATCCCAGGGATGGAACAGCTCTACACGGTCAATCAGCTTGCGGAAGAGCTGAACATCACGCCGCGCGCTCTGCGCTTTTACGAGGTCAAGGGGCTGCTGGCGCCGAACCGCGTCGGCAACAACCGGGTCTACACCAAGCGCGACCGCGCCCGGCTGAAGCTGATCCTGCGCGGCAAGCGTCTGGGCTTTTCCTTGGCGGAAATCCGCGAATATCTCGACCTCTACAACGTCGATGGCGGGGTGGAGCAGCAGCGCAACCTGTTGAAACGGGTGCAAAAGCGCCTGAAGGACCTTGAGCAGCAGCGCGAGGATCTGGAAGCGACGGTTTACGAGTTGAAAGAGATCGAGTTGCAGGTGTCCAACACCCTGTCGGAGCGCAGCCCCGGCAAGGACGCCTGAGCCGGACGGCTTCCGACGCCGCCCCGGCGCCAGCCGACACCGGGGAGGATTGAGAGCATGACGGTGCAGACGACAACGGCGCGACGCCACGCGGCGCGCCGGAACAGCGGCGGGGGACGGGGATGAACCTGATCTTCCGCCTGTTCGGCGTGATCCTGTGCGCCCTCACCGCCGTGTGGCGGGGGCGGGGCATTGGCTTTCTTGAGAATTCGGTTCTGCGCTTTCGCGTCTGGCCGACCGATCTCGACCTGAACATGCACATGACCAACGCCCGCTATTTCAGCCTGATGGATTTGGGCCGGACGGATCTGATGATCCGGGTGGGGTTGGGCAACGCCATCCTGAAAAACCGCTGGCAGCCGGTGCTGGGCGCGGCGAACATCCGCTTTCGCCGTTCGCTGAAACCGTTCCAGCCTTTCACCCTGGTCAGCCGCGTGCTGTGCTGGGACGAGAAATATATTTTCATGGAACACCGGCTGGAAACCGCCAGCGGCACCGCCGCGCTGGCGGTGGTGCAGGGGGCCTTCGTCACGCGCGGCGCCGTCGTGCCGCCGCTGGAGGTGCTGGCCGCGTTGGGCGTCGATTGCCCGTCGCCGCCGATGCCCGACGCGGTCGCCGCGTGGCGCGGGCAACCGCTGTCCGCCGCCGCCGTCTGAATTCCGCCGATTGTCGCAAACAAAAAGTCCTGAACGCCAAAGTTCTGAACGCCAAGGAGGCCGTCACCATGAAGGTTCTGGTGCCCGTGAAGCGGGTTGTCGATTACAACGTCAAGATCCGCGTCAAGGCGGACGGCAGCGGCGTCGAGACCGCGAATGTGAAGATGAGCATGAACCCCTTCGACGAAATCGCCGTCGAAGAGGCCGTTCGTCTGAAGGAAGCGGGCAAGGCGACCGAAATCATCGCCGTGTCGGTCGGCCCCGCCACCGCCCAGGAAACCCTGCGCACCGCGCTGGCCATGGGCGCCGACCGCGCCATCCTGGTGCAAACCGACGCGGAAACCCAGCCGTTGGGCGTCGCCAAGGTGCTGAAGGCGCTGGTGGATCGGGAAGGCCCGACGCTGGTCATCCTGGGCAAGCAGGCCATCGACGATGATTGCAACCAGACCGGCCAGATGCTGGCCGCGCTGCTGGGCTGGGGCCAGGGAACCTTCGCCTCCAAAATCGTTCCCGGCGAGGGCAGTCTCGCCGTCACCCGCGAGATCGACGGGGGTCTGGAAACGGTCGAGCTGAAGCTCCCGGCCATCGTCACCGCCGATCTGCGCCTGAACGAGCCGCGTTACGCCTCGCTGCCCAACATCATGAAGGCGAAGAAGAAGCCGCTGGAAACCGTCACGCCGGACGCCTTGGGCGTGGATGTGGCGCCGCGACTGACCACGCTGAAGGTGGTGGAACCGGCCAAGCGCAGCGCCGGCGTGAAGGTGGCTGACGTCGCCGCCCTGGTTGACAAGTTGAAGAACGAAGCGCGGGTGATCTGACCATGACGATCCTGATTCTGGCCGAACACGACAATGTCTCGCTGAAGTCGGCCACCCTGAACGCCGTCACCGCCGCCGCCAAGATCGCTGCGGCGGGTGGCGGGGACCTTCACCTTCTGGTCGCGGGCAAGGGCGCGCAGGGCGTCGCCGCCGCCGCCGCCTCGGTCGCCGGGGTCGCCAAGGTGCTGTTGGCCGATGACGCGGCCTATGAGCACGCGCTGGCCGAGCCGGTGGCGGCGCTGCTGGTGCGGCTTGCGGGCGGTTACAGCCACATTTTGGCCCCGGCCACCTCGGTTGGCAAAAATGTGCTGCCGCGTGTCGCCGCTCTGCTCGACGTCGCCGCGATTTCCGACATCACCGGCGTGGTCTCGACGGACAGCTTTGAACGCCCGATCTACGCGGGC
The DNA here is from genome assembly GCF_003590795.1 of Azospirillum cavernae. Lineage (GTDB taxonomy): Bacteria > Pseudomonadota > Alphaproteobacteria > Azospirillales > Azospirillaceae > Azospirillum > Azospirillum cavernae. Next base: position 1,249,390 of record NZ_QYUL01000001.1, on the reverse strand, counting down.
AACGCCATCGCCACCGTTCAGAGCAAGGATTCGGTGAAGATCATCACCGTGCGCGGCACGGCGTTCGAGGCGGCGGCGACTGGCGGCTCCGCCCCGGTCGAAACCGTCGCTTCGGCGGGCGATCCCGGCCTGTCCAGCTTCCTGTCGGCGGAATTGTCAAAGTCGGAGCGTCCCGAGCTGACCGCCGCCCGCATCGTCATTTCCGGCGGTCGCGGCATGCAGTCGGGCGAGAATTTCCCGCTGCTGGAGGGCATCGCCGACAAGCTGGGCGCCGCCGTCGGGGCCAGCCGCGCCGCCGTGGACGCCGGTTTCGTGCCCAACGACTATCAGGTTGGTCAAACCGGCAAGATCGTCGCCCCGGATCTCTACATCGCCGTCGGCATCTCCGGCGCCATCCAGCATCTGGCCGGGATGAAGGACAGCAAAATCATCGTCGCCATCAACAAGGACGAAGAGGCGCCGATCTTCCAGGTCGCCGATTACGGTCTGGTGGCGGACCTGTTCAAAGCCCTGCCGGAACTCCAGCAGGCTCTGTGACCCGCCCCTCGCAGGTGGTGTGGTGAACTTTACGGGCCGGGGGCCGCCTGTCCGGGGCGCCCGGCCCGCTTTCTGTTTTGGGACGGTTTGTTGACGGGGGAACGGTTCGACGCGCTTGCTCGCCGCCGACGGCTGTTCTATCGCTGCGTGGAGCATTTCAACCGGCAACCAGCAGGGCCGTCATGAGCACGCAGGACATCACCGGGGAACGCCTCGGACTGGATCATCTGGTTGTCGCCGTCCGCGATCTGGACGCCGCGAAGGACGCCTACACCCGGCTTGGCTTCACCGTCACCCCGCGCGGTCGCCACACCGAACTGAAATCGGCCAACCACACGGTCATGTTCCAGGGCGGCGATTACATCGAATTGCTGGGCATTGAGGAACAACGCCCGATCAACGCCCACTACGCCGCCTTCCTGCGCCAGCGCGAGGGGGTGGCCGCCATCGCCCTGAAGACCGCCGACGCGCGCGCCGCCCGCGACCCGCTGACCGCCGCAGGCTTCACCGCCGCCGAGACGCTGGATTTCGGTCGCCCGGTTGAGTTGCCGGAAGGAACGCGCGAGGCGCGTTTCTCCATCACCCAGATCGACCCGGCGACCACGCCGGGGGGCCGCGTCTTCCTGTGCCAGCACCACACCCGCGACGTGGTGTGGCGGCCCGATTGCCTGGCGCACGCCAACGGCGCCACCGGGCTGGCCGCCTTCGTCATCGCCTCGGACGATCCCGCCGCGACCGCCGCCGTCTACGCCCGCCTCTTCGGCGGTTCGGTGACGGAGCGGGGGGCCGCGCGGTTGGTCGAGACCGGCGACACGCCGATTGTGGTGGCCACGCCGGACCGGCTGCATTGGGCCTGGACCAGCGACCCGGCCTTCGCCGCGCCGCGCCCGTTTTTCGCTGGCGCGGTGATGCGCGTCAGCGATCTGGACCGGACGCAGCAGGCCTTGCAGAAAAGCAAATTCCCGACCGTGGTCGGCAACGGCGTGCTGCGGGTGAACTCCCCCAGCGCCGGGGGGGCGATGCTGGCCTTCGCCCAGGATTTCGATCTGAACCGTTTGATCCCCTGATCCTTTATGTCCTGATCCTTTATGTCCTGACTCAAGCCCGATCATTTCGACATAGGCGGGCGCTCAGCGCTCGTTTAATCTCCCACAGGTTGGGGCGATGACCGATTGAGTGTGACGGCGCGTGCGGAGACCCTGATGGCGGCGACGATGGAAGCGATGGAGACGGGGGCGGCGGCCGCGCCGCTGTTCGACGCCTTGCCGTTGCCCGCCTTGATTCGCGATTCCGCCGGAGCGTTGCGCGGCAACCGCGCCTATGTCGAAACCTTCGGCGCGGCGGTGGACGACCGCCTGAGCGCCGGACTGGCCGGGGCCGAGGCGGGGGCGTCGTTCGACCTCCGGCTGACCGACCGCGCGGGCGTCGCGCGCGACGTCACCGCGCGGGTTGGCGGGCCGCCCTGGATCGCGCAGCTTCAGGACATCACCGACCATCGCCGGGCGGAACGCGGTTTGGAGATCGTCACCGCCAAGCTGGAGGAGGCCTGCCAGACCGCCAAGCTTGGTTATTGGGAATATGGCATCCAATCGGGCGTTCTGACGCTGAACGACGCCGCTTTCGCCGTGTATGGCCACAGCCGGGCGCGGTTCGAGCCGAGTTTCGACAATCTGCTCGCCATTCTGCACCCCGATGACCGGCTGTCGCTGGGCAACATGCTGGAAAGCGTCATCGGCAACCCGACCCGGCTCTATGTCGAATACCGCGTCCGCGACGAGGACGGCCACACCCGCTACGTCTCCTCCTCCTGCGCGCCGCGCCTGGACGGGGAGGGGCGGTTGACCCATGTCTTCGGCGTGATGATGGACACGACCGAACGGGCGCAGGCGGCGGCCCAGCTCGAATCGGCCAAGCAGCGGTTGGAGGACGCCTACCGCACCGGCCATCTCGGCTATTGGGAATATGGCATCCACAGCGGCGATTTGCTGTGGAACGACGAGGCGTTCGAGGTCTACGGCCAGGATCCGCGCGACTTCACCCCGACCTTCGACAATCTGCTGGGCATTCTGCACCCGGACGACCGGCTGTCCTTCGGCAACATGCTGGAAAGCGTCATCGGCAATTCCAAGCGAGTCTATGTCGAATACCGGGCCATCGACCGGGCGGGGGACGTCCGTTACGTCTCCTCCTCCTGCGCGCCGCGCTTCGATCTTGACGGGCGGTTGACCCATGTCTTCGGGGTGATGCTCGACACCACCGAACGGGCGCAGGCCGCCGAGGCGCTGCGCGCCGCCAAGGAGCGGGTCGAACAGGCCTACACCGACTTGCAGGCGGCGCAGGACAGTCTGGTGCAGACTGAAAAAATGGCCTCGCTCGGCCAGTTGGTCGCCGGGGTGGCGCATGAGGTGAACGGGCCGGTCGGCGTGGTGCTGACCACTGCCTCCCACATGTTGAGCCGGACGGAGGATGTGAAGCGCCAGTTCGGGGCCAACGCGCTCACCCGCTCCGCCCTGTCGGGCTTTTTGGAGGTGGCGCAAGAGGCTGGTCAATTGCTGGTCGGCAACACCGAACGCATCGCCGCCCTGGTCCATATGTTCAAACAGGTCTCGGCGGACCAGACGGGCGACGAACAGCGCGTCTTCTATTTGCGCGAATACACCGAAGACGTGCTGTTGAGCCTGCACACTCAAATCGGCTCGTCGGGTCATCGGGTGATGTTGGTGTGCCCGGAGGCGTTGCAGATCGAAAGCTACCCCGGCGCCTTCGCCCGCGTGCTGACTCATCTGGTGCGCAACGCCCTGACCCACGCCTTCCGCCCCGAACAGAGCGGGCGCATCACCATCGACATTCAGGCGGTGGATGACGCGTGGATCGAGGTGACGCACAGCGACGACGGGCAGGGGATCTTGGACAGCGTGCTGCCGAAGATCTTCGACCCCTTTTTCACCACAGCCCGGCATGAGAACTGCGTCGGGCTGGGGCTGCACATCGCCTACAATCTGGCGACGCAGACCTTGGGCGGGCAATTGACGGCGCGCAACGCGCCCGATGGCGGCGCGGTGTTCACCCTGCGGCTGCCCCGGACGCTTGGGGAGTAGGGTCGGGCGCAGAAGGCTTTGCCTGCGGCCATCCTCGGGCTATACCGCCGGGCATGAGCTTTTCCCGCGCCATCGCCACGGTCGGTGGCCTGACCCTGGTCAGCCGGTTGGCTGGCTTCGCCCGCGACATTCTGACCGCGTCCGTGTTGGGGGCGGGGCCGGTGGCCGACGCCTTTTTCATCGCGCTGAAGCTGCCGAATTTGTTTCGGCGGCTGTTCGCCGAGGGGGCTTTCGGCGTCGCCTTCGTGCCGCTGTTCGCCGCTGAGCTTCAGCTCAAGGGGCGGGCGGCGGCGGCGCGCTTCGCCGAAGAGGCGTTGGCCGTGCTGCTGGCCGTTCTTCTGCCCTTCACCCTGGCGGCGCTGGCGGCGATGCCCTGGCTGATGTTGGGGCTGGCCCCCGGCTTCAGCGATGAACCGGCCAAATTCGCCATGGCGGTGGAGTTGGCCCGCCTGACCTTTCCCTATCTGACGCTGGTCTCGTTGGTCGCGCTGTTGGGCGGCATCCTCAACGCGCTGGACCGCTTCGGCCCGTTCGCCGCTGCGCCCATCGCCTTCAACCTGACTTTGGTGGCGGCGCTGCTGACCGCGCCGCGTCTGGGGTGGGAGCCGGGGCGGGCGATGGCGGCGGCGGTGACTCTGTCGGGCGTCGTGCAACTGCTGTGGCTGGCCTGGGCCTGCCGAAGCGCCGGAATTGTCCTGCGGCTGCGGCGGCCACGCGTCACCGACGGGATGCGGCGGCTCTTCCGGCTGGTCGGGCCGGGGGCGTTGGGGGCGGGAGTCATGCAGATCAACCTGTTCCTCAACATCGTTCTGGCGTCACTGTTGCCGTCGGGATCGGTGTCGTTCCTCTATTACGCCGACCGCTTGAACCAGATGCCCTTGGGTGTGATCGGCATCGCCATCGGCACGGCGCTGTTGCCGGTGCTGGCCCGCCACGCGGCGGCGGGGGACGAGGAGAAGGTCCGCCATTATCTGAGCCGGGCGCTGGAGTTCAGCCTGTTGCTGGGGCTGCCCGCCGCTGTGGCGTTGGGCGTGTCGGGCGGGCCGATGGTGGCGGTGCTGTTTGAGCGGGGGGCCTTCGGTCCAGCCGAAACCCAGGCGACCGCCATGGCCTTGGCGGCCTACGCCGTCGGGGTTCCGGCCTATGTCATCGCCAAATCGCTGAACGTCGCCTTTTTCGCCCGGCAGGACACGGCCACCCCGGTGCGCGTCGCCATCATCGTCACGGTCTCCACCGTCGCGTTGGCTTTGGCCTTGCTGCCGGTGCTGGGGCATGTCGGGATCGCGCTCGCCACCGGGCTGGCGGCGTGGCTGGACGTCGGCCTGCTGGTGGTCGCCTTGCGCAAGCGCGGGCTGTTGTCGCTCGACGCGCGGTTGATGCGGCGCGGGCCGCGCATCGCGGCGGCGGCGGTGGGCATGGGCGCGGCGCTGGCGCTTGGCGGCGCGGCGCTGGCGCCGTGGCTGGGGCATCCGGCGACCATGGTTCGTTTCGCCGCGCTGGGCGTTCTGGTGCTGGGCGGCATGGCGGTGTTCGGCGGGTTGGCCCATCTGTTGGGCGGCGCGCGGCTGGCCGACCTGACCGGCTTTCTGAAGCGCCCGCCAGCGGATGCGACGGAGTCGTGACAGAAATGCGGCGACCGCTCTTGACGCTCCGCCGCGCCGGTCGTACAAGCGGATTCAACGTGGTGATTTGGTCGACCGGCTTGCGGGCCACGTAAAACAATCCGCTAAAAAGGTCCGAGCCGCGTCCGCGCCTCGACCCGATCGGTCGGGGCGTTTTTCGTTTGTGGCCGGCCTCGCCCCACCGGCAGCATCGAGGGGAGACGCGGCTTATGTCCCGCACCGATCATCGCACTCCGAACGTCACGGGCCTGCGGCCCCGGTCCAAGCTGGTCCATGGCGGCATCCGCCGCTCGTCCTTTGACGAGACCTGCGAGGCGCTGTACCAGACCTCCGGCTTCGTCTACGGCTCGGCGGAGGAGGCGGAGAACGCCTTCGCCAACGACGGGACGCGCCACGTCTATTCGCGCTTCCGCAACCCGACCAACGCGATGTTTGAAGACCGTCTGGCCGAGTATGAGGGCGCGGCCTGGGCCTACGCCACGGCCAGCGGCATGGCGGCGGTGCATGGCGCGTTGATGAGCGGCCTGCGGTCGGGCGACCGGGTGGTCGCGCCGCGCGCGCTGTTCATCTCCTGCTATTGGATCGTCAAGGAACTCTGCCCGCGCTACGGCATCGAGGTTGAGTTCGTCGATGGCACCGACCTGACGGCGTGGGAAGAGGCGCTGTCCAAGCCGACCAAGGCGGTCTTCCTGGAAACCCCGTCCAATCCGGGGCTGGAGGTCGTCGATCTGCGCGCGGTTTGCGATCTGGCCCACAAGGCGGGCGCCTTCGTCGTCGTCGACAACGCCTTCGCCACGCCGGTCCTGCAACGCCCGTTCGAATTCGGCGCCGACATCATCATCTATTCGGCGACCAAGCACATCGACGGGCAGGGCCGTTGTCTGGGCGGCGTCATCCTGGCCAAGGATGTGAAATACGCCACCGAGGTCATTCACCCCTTCCTGCGCAACATCGGCCCGACGCTGGCGCCCTTCAATTCCTGGCTGCTGCTGAAGGGCATGGAGACGCTGGAACTGCGGGTGCACGCCCAGTCGGCGGCGGCCTTCCAGGTCGCGCAATTCCTGGAAAGCCACGCGAAGGTGGAGCGGGTGCTCTACCCGCTGCTCGCCAGCCATCCCCAGCATGATCTGGTGCGCCAGCAGATGACCGGCGGCGGCAACATGCTGTCGGTCTTCCTGAAGGGCGGCAAGACCGAGGCGTTCAACACGCTGAACGGCCTGCGCATGGTGATGATTTCCAACAATCTTGGCGATTCCAAGAGCCTCATCACCCACCCGGCGACCACCACCCATTCCAAGCTGACGGACGAGGAAAAGGTCGCGGCCAAGATCCAACCCGGCCTGTTGCGCCTGTCGGTTGGGTTGGAGGATCCCCAGGACATCATCGAAGACCTGGACCGCGCGCTCGCCGAAGCGTAATGCTTCGTAACAGAGTATCATGTTGCAGTGCAGCATGATACTCTGGGTGATGCACACAAACGAGGCGAACCTAATGGCTGACAACATGCGCGGCGACGGACATCCTGCGGAGCGTCTGAGCGCCGTGGCCGACACGTTCGCGAAGACCGGGATGCGCAGTGGCGAGATGGGAATTGCCGCCGCGCAGACCATTGGCTACCGCACGGCGATGATGGCGGCGGCGATGGGGACGCCCACGGGTTTCGCCAACCCCGAATTCCTCCGCATGGGATCGGAAAAGGTCGAGGCGTCGGTCGAGGCCTTCCAGGCGGTCGCCCATGGGTTGGGCGAATTCGGCGCGGCCTGGATGACCATGCTGACCAAACAGAGCCAAGCGGCGGCGCTGGTGTTCAGTGGTCTGGCCCGTTGCCAGTCGCCGACGGATCTCGCGGAGATCCAGCGCAAAGCCTTCGCCCAGGTGGTGGACGCCAGCGTCAACGCCAGCCTGCGCTTCGCCGAAGCGGCGGCCTCGATCACCGCCGCCAGCGTGAAGCCCGCCTACCGCAAAGTCCGCGCGAACGCCCGCCGTCTGGCCGCTGAACAGGCGTAAGCGGCGGAACGATCGCTCTTGCCGCCACCCGAACCCTCCTTCGCGTCAAGCGCGGGCGGGGGCGGGTGTTCCTGTCTCCACCGCGCCGGTTGCGCCGGAAACGCCGGACGGCGTATAGCTGATGGTGGGGTGGAACGGTCACGGGCATGGTCGGGCGGGGATGAACGCAACAGACAGGGCAAGGCTGTGGCGGATGTCGCGCGCGCTGGCGGTCGCCGCCGCCGTGATGGGGTCGCAACCCGTTCTGGCCATTGAAGCCAACCCCTTTCTTCCGCCGACCGAACGCGGCGACGACATGGAAGCGCGGCTGCAAAAGCGCATTGATCGCGCCGTGGCCGCCGCTGAAGAACGGCTGGTCAAGACCGTGGTGGACGCGCTGAGCGGGCGCGACATTTCCGGCGCGCCCAAACCGTTGCAGGACGCCGTAGCCCGCCGCCCGCCGCCGCCCGCCGCCCCGCCATCGACCTCGACCAACACCAGCCTGCCGCCCGGTCTGCCGGGGCTTCCGGCCTTGCCGAGTTTTATGGGCGGCCCTTCTGCCTCGCCGCCGCCGCCGCCCGGCGGCGGGTCCGTTGGTCTGGCGTCGTCCGGACCGGAGCCGGTGCCGCCGGGGGCCGTGTTCATCGGTTGCCTGGACGGGCAGGCCTTCTTTCAGGACCGCGCCGGGTCGCCCTTTCTGGTCGATCCGCGCGCCTTTCCCCCGTCGTCGGGCGGGGCCGGAGCTTGCGGACGATGATGCGCCTTTCTCCTCGCGGCGTTTTCCGGCTGACCGGCGCGGCTCTGGCGGCTTGGTCTTTGGCCGCCTGCACGCTGCCGTCCGTCGGCGCTCTGCCGCCGCGCACCGAGATACTGCGCGCCCAGACCGAGCGGTTGGAAAGCGACGGCGCGCCCGCCGTGTCGGTGGTGCCGGTCAACCGGGGCATGCTGGTGGTCCATTCGGTGCGCGAACGGCTGCCCGCCGTCATGGCGCAGCGGATGATTTCCGTCAGCTACCCGTCGGGGGAAAACACGCTGGACCGGCTGGTGTCGATGCTCAGCTACAGCGGCGTCCGCGTCGCCACCCGGTTTGAGCAGGCGAGCGACGCCGACATGCTGCGCCGGGCGCTGCCCTTCCGCGCCTTTTCTGGGACGGTGGCGGAACTGACCAGCGTGTTGCAGGGCGGCATGGGCATCGTGTCCTGGTGGCAGGACGGCACGCTGTTTCTGACCGACCGCGACCGCTACGCCTTCACGGTGCCGCAGATTCCCGACGTCATCCGCTCGATCACCGAGGATTTGAAAAGCATGGGGGTGTCGGACCTGACGCCCTCGCTGCGCGGCGGACAGATCCTGTTTTCCGCTCCGCCCAGCCTCTACGCCGAGGTGGTCCGCCCCTACATCGACCGCATCCACCGCAACATGGCGATGGTCAAGGTGCAAATGGCGGTGGTGTCGCTGACGCTGAACGACAGCTCCGCCACCGGGTTCGACTGGAGCAAGCTGGCGCTTGGCTTCAACAGCAGCTCATCCACCGACGGGACGACGACCTCCACCACCAGCACCTCCACCACCAGCACGACGACCAGCGGCAACACCTCCACCGTCACGGCGGGCGGGCCGTTGTCTTGGGCGACCTCGCCCACGGGGAAGCTGTTGGGGGTGAGCGGGGCGTTCACCGTGGCGGGGGCCATCGATTATCTGTCGAAATTCGGCACCGCCGACACCAAACAGAATGTCGAGGTCCACACCTTGTCGGGCGCGCAGGTGACGCTGCGCAGCGGCCAGGAAATCCCCTATGTCAGCGGCGTTGGCGTCAACACGCTGGGCGGAAGCTCCAGCAGCGGTTCCAGCGCCCTGCTGGGGTCGGCGCAGACCACCACGGTCAAGACCGGCCTGACCATCAAGCTGACGCCCTTCTACGACGCCGACACCCGCATCGTCACGGCGGACCTGAACATTCTGGTCAACAGTCTGGTGCGCTTCGTCCAATTGTCGGCGGGCAACCAGGTCGGCACCATCACCCAGCCGCAAACGCAGGAACAGGCGTTGAACGACATCGTGCGCGTGTTGGCCGGAAACACGGTGGTGCTGGGCGGGCTTCAGGTGGACAACGCCAGCTACGACAACGCCGACCCGGTGGCGGCTCGGCCCGAGGAGGAGTCTTCGGCCAGCCTCGCGCCGGGCGGGGCCACCTCGGTGATCGGCCACCGGGCGCAGACGATCACGAAAGAGGCGCTGTTCGTCGTCGTCCGTCCGACCGTCACCGTCTTTGTCGAGCAGGGCGGCTGATTCCGCCGGAACCGAGAGGGAGAGGCCCCGCATGCCGCGCTTTGAGGTCCGCCTGATCGCCGCCGGAAAGGCGCGCACGCTGCTGGTGGACGCCAGCGACGCCGACGCGGCGCGGGCGCAGGTCAGCGGGCGCGGGCGGGTGTTGGCCGTGCGCCGCCGCCCGGCCTGGAGCCTTGGGCGCACCTTGAGCCACAACGAACGGCACATCCTGTTCATCCGGCTGGCGTCGATGCTTGATTCCCGCGTCGGTCTGGCCGAGGGGCTGCGCCGTCTCGCCGCCTCCTTCGACGGGCGCATCCGGCGGGTGGCGGAGCGGATGGCCGACGCGGTGGAGATTGGCGACGATCTGCCGACGGCGATGGAGCGGCAACCCGCCGATTTCCCCCTCACCGTGATCGCCCTGGTGCGGGCGGGCGGCCATGGCGTCGGCACGTCGGAGGCGCTGCGCAACGCCGCCGGGTTCGAGGCCGATTTGCTGAAGCCGACGCGCGAGTTCCGCAGCGGTTTGTGGGTGGCGGTGGCCCACGCCCTGCTGGGGGCGGTGACGATGATTTTGACCACCCATGTCCTGACCCCTTGGCTGTTGGGCACCGATTTGTTTCGCGACGCCCGCACGAAGGTGGACGTCGAATGGATCGTGTTGTCGTCCAATCTCAGCACGTTGGTGGTTTTGCTGTTTCTCGGCGGCTTGGCCAGCGTCGCCTTTTTGAACATTGTCGGGCGGCGGATCGCCCCGGTGGCGGTGGATCGTCTGTTCCGGCTGCTGCCGGTCTACCGCCACATCGCGATGGGGCTGGAGCAGTATGTCACCTTTCACAAGCTGGCCCTGCTGATCGGGTCCGGGGTGGGCATGGACAAGGCGCTGACGCTGACCGCCGAGTCGGCGGGGAGCGGCGCCTTGGGCGGCGAGTTGCGGCAAGCGGCAAGGGCGGTCGTCGTCGGACGACCCTGGACCGACGCCCTGCGCTCGATCCACCCGACTGATCGGGCGTCGCTGGCGGCGGCGGACAGCCGGGCCGAGGTGGCGCGCACGCTGCAAGCGCTGGCGCTTCAGCAGCGCGACCTGTACCTGTTGAACGTCGGGCTGGCCCAGCCAGCGATGCGCGGCGTCGGCATTGTGTTTCTTGGCCTGTCCGGCATGGTGCTGTTCGGCTTGACCATCTTGCCGATGCTGCAAATGGCTGACCAGTTGGCCCGGCAGGCGCTGTGACCCGTGTTGCGACAATGTTCTGATTTCAGGTTTGACGCCCCAATCTCATGTTTGACACCAAAACCGCCCGCTTCCTGACCATCCTGTTGACTGTGCTTGGCGCGGTGTTCGCGGGCATGGGCGTTGGCCTGTATGTCCGCGCCGCCCGTCTGGCCGAGTCGGGGGAAGAGGAGCGGCAACGCGCCGAATTGGCCTGTGTCGAACGGCTGCGTGGGCTGGGGCAGGTGGCCCGCAACGACGCCGGGGTGCGGTTGATTGTCCCAACCATCGATGATCCGCGAGGCCGATTGAGCGACGCGTCATCCCTGTTGGGGGCCTGTCCGGGCTGGTCGATGGCGTATTTTTGCATGGGCGAGCGATGCGCCGCCGACGGAGGCGTCGCCATGGTTGTGGACTTGGCCCGTCCGAGGTGAAGACTGTGAATTGCCGCGAATTATGACATCGATTTTAACAAGTTCCGGGCGTCTCCTACCTTGACATCGCAATGTGTGCCGACCCTAAATGAGCCGCGTCGGGGCTGGTCAAGGCTGTAGCAGGTCTGAATCCAATGGTTTGGGATTCCAAATCATGTCGTCCCGCACTGAATCCTGTTCCGTTTCGATAAGGAAGCTCCATGTCCGCCAACGACGACGCTCGCAAGCGTTTTGCCGATCTTGTGAAGCTCAACGGCCTGACCAGCGCCTTCATCAGCCGGGAGACGGAGCGTCGGATCCTCGAAGAGGGCGTGACTCGCTTCGAGCTGTCGCTGGATGACGCGCGCGGTCTGCTGCGCACGGTGGCGGCGGACGAGGAGTTCGTGTTCGAAAGCGAAACCAACCACCGCATTCGTCAGGTTCTGGAACGTCACGCCGGCAAGAAGGGCAAGATCAGCAAGGACCAGTTCTTGCAGACCTCCGCCATTCTGCGCGACTTCTCCAACGACGCCATTGGCGAGCATGAGGCCAAGCGCCAAATCAAGTCGATCATGATCGACAATGGTTGGGAACCCCGCCGCGCCGGTCTTCTGCGTTCCAAGCGCTGGTACAAGAACGTCGAGGTTTGATGAGGTCGCCGCCCCGTTGGACGGGGCGGCGTTTCGGCCTTGATGTCGCAATGCCCAGGAAACACGGGGGCCGGGGCGCATGGACATCCTGAATTTTTTGCATTCCAGCTTTTTGATCGCGCTGGAGATCCCGCTCCTGCTGGCGCTGCCCTTTGCCCTTTGGTATCGGGTCAGCGACGCGGCGCATCTGCATCATCCCTATGGCTCCTGGCGTCCGGCGCTGGCCACCTACAGCGGTTTGGCCCTGGGCGCCTGCATGGTCGCCGCCTCTTGGGAGCCGGGAAGCTTCACCTTTGAGGCCATTTTCGATGCGGGCGGTCCCTGGGATCTGTCCTTGACCGAATTCGCGGAGTTGTTGATGCAGCGGTTGGGCGACGCGCCGCATGATCTGGTCGCGGTTCTGCTGAACGACGATCCCCATTTGAACTTCGGCGTTGTCGTCATGGTGGTCGCCACGCTGTTCGCGGTCGATGTCGGCGTGACGCTGGCGTCCGGCGTGCGCGGGCCGATGCTGTTGTCGTTTCTGCTGGACGTCTTGATGGCGCTGCTGGCCGCCGGTTTGCTGATCCATGTGGTCCTTTCGGCCCTCTGGCTGCTGAACCGTCTGAATTTCTGGTCCATCGCGGTTGCTCTGCTCTTGTTGCAAGAGTACCGCTACCATGTGTTCGGGCTGTTCCGGCGTCGGCCGAAACCCGTGCGTGTGGCTGGCAACATCCAGCACGGGATCAACACGAGCGTCAAAAGCTCGTGATCGGGTGATTGGTCAAGCTGGGGTTGGTCCGGGCGCAGGCGTATCGACAGTTGGCTGGTAAGACCGTATTGTTTTTTCAATAGGATGCGGGGGTTGAGCGAGCGCGCGACAGGCCTGCCCGCGCTCCGCCCATGCCCGCGCGAAACGGCTGATGGGTTGGGGGAACCGCGATGGATTTTGGGATTTTGACGGTGCCGGCGCTCGCCCTTTCGGCGCTGCTTGGCTATTCGGTTTTTTTTGACTCAAGCTCTGTTTTGTTCCGTGACATCACTGTTCCCGATGTTGTGGCGGAAGACGGCTTTACCCCGCATGTGATGGCCTCGCGTTTGGCCAGCGAGGTGCGGGGAATCAGCCGCGCCGCCCGCACCGCCAAAGAGCAACAAAAGGTTGGACTGACCGACGATGAAACGGCGGTCAAGGTCGTGGCCGACCAGTTCGAGTTCCTCAAGCCGATCAAGGCGACGCAGGAGGTCATGGGCCTCGTCACCTTTATCTTCAGCGGCGAGATGGTGAAGCTGGAAAAGGACTATGAGTTCGCCGTGCGCGGCGAGGATCGCAAAGCTGGCCGCACAATCAGCATCTCGGCGCGGGGCGCCCGTCCGGAGGAGTTGATTCGTCCGGTGGCGATTGATCTGGTTCGTTTCATCGATCCCTACATCGTGGCGTCCTATTATTATGAAACGACGCGCGATTCCGGCAGCAAGGACTACAGCAACACGCTGCGTGAGTTGCGCAATTGCATGATCGTCATGCCCAAGGACGAGCGTTATTGGGCGGTCAATCTGCAAGGTCTGGTGTTTTTGCAACAGGGCAAGCCGGACGACGCGATCATGAAGTTCAACGAGGCGCGGACGATGCGCCCGGATTTTGTTCTGCCGGTTTACAACATCGGCGTGGCGATGGCCGCGAAAGGCAAGCATGAGGACGCCATCGCCAAATACAAAGAGGTGTTGACCATCGACGCGGAAAAGCGCTCGCGCTACCCGCACGCTTACACCCAGTGGGGGGTGTCGCTGGCCGCCACCGGCCGCCCGGAAGAGGCGTTGACGATGTTCCAACGGGCTGAACAGGCGGACTCCAATTACGCCGATCTCTACAACGCCTGGGGCAAGTTCCTGCGCGACCAGAACAAGATTGTCGAGGCGCGCGAGATGTTCCAGAAGGCGATCGACCGCGCTCCGGAACGCGCCGAATTCCGTGAAAACCTGAAGGTGGCGCTGTCCGCTCCGGTGCGCTGAACTTTATCCTTGCTGTGCGTCCATGAGGCTCAAGCCCGTTACGGCGGCGGGCTGAGCACCTGGGACTGGCCGGTCAGGCGCCGTTTCACATGCGCCCAGCAAATGCCGATGCTGAGCAGCGTGGAAACCAGAAACAGCAGGAAATAGCTCGACCAAAAGGGCGCGTTTGCGTCGAGCAACCCGACATGCCGCAGGGCGAAATAACCGGAGATCGCCAGCGTGGCCATGATCGCGCTGCGAAAAACCTGCAAGGCCAGCCACGTCACCCGCAGATAGACGATGTAGGCGCCGACCAGAATCGCCCCGACAAAAAACTTGGCCGAGGCGTAGGACCCATCGCTGGTGAACAGCCAGTCCAGGTAGGAATAGCCAAGCGGGTTCCAGGTGGCGAACACCAAAAAAAAGCAGCTCAAGATGCGCGAGAAAAGGCCGGGAAACTTCATGCCGACGTGGCTCCCGCGCGGGCGTGGCGTTTATGGAGAGGGGAGGGCGATGGATGGCGGATCATCGCGCGATGTTCTCCGAATCCATCTGACCGCTCAGTCGGTAGCGGATGTGCGACCAGCAAAATCCGGTGCCAAGAAGGACGGTCAGGGCGACCTGGATGGTCAGCGTCAGTTGGGTGCGGTCGTGCAGATCGACCAGACCAAGATCGGACGCCAACCAGATCCCGGCCAGATTGATCGTCGTCAGCATGGATGTGCCGACCAGACGCATCGACCGCCACATCGCGTTGAGCTGAAGATACAGGACCACGGTCAGCGTCAGTCCGGCAAACAGCTTGACCGCCCAGTCGCCCGAATCAAGTTGCAACCAGTGATAATAGGAATAGCCGGACGGGTTGAAGCTGCCGAAGATGACCAGCATCGCAATCAAAAGGCGAACGGAATATCCGAGGATCGACAGCATGGCCGGGATTCAAGCGCTGTGGTGATGGATGAGCGGCCCATGATACCCCTGCGGTGGTCCGCGCGTCCAATGAAGCCTGCGTGTTTGGGGCGCGACCCGCTTTCGCCGGTCCTGGGTTCTCGGTACAGTGACGGCGCGGGCCAAAGTCTTGGCGCCGTCGATTTCGGATTGAACAGAGGAACCACAGTTATGAAGAGCATCCGTGTGTTGGCGCTCTCGCTTTCGCTGCTGGCGTCTCTGACCGCCGGGCGTTCGGCCCAGGCGCTTGATCTGACGGCTTTTGATCCGTGGGAATCCTACAACCGGGCGATGTTCGCCTTCAACAACAGCGTCAATTCCAGCGCCTTGGAGCCGCTGCGCCAAGCCTATGGAAGCCGTTTGTCGAACAGCACGCGGGCCGGAATCTCCAACGTCTTCGCCAATTTGCGCGAACCCTGGACCGCTGTCAGCAGCAGCCTGCGCGCGGACTTCCCCAACGCGGGCGCCTCGCTTGGGCGTTTTCTCATCAACACCACGGCGGGCGTCGGCGGCTGGTACGATGTGGCCGCCACGCAGTACGCCCTGAAGAGCCAGCAGGATGATTTGGGGCTTGTGTTGTGCCAATGGGGGGTTGGGTCTGGTCCTTATATGGTTCTGCCGTTTCTGGGGCCGACCAACGGGCGGGATTTGCTGGGTCGGACGGCGACGATGGTGGGAACCTATTCCGCTCTGGGGTTGCAAGGGTATATGACCTATCGGACCAGCGACGGCATGGTGCGTTACCTGGAGGATGGCTTCATCGAGAGCTTTGTCCGTGAACCGCAGGTTGACGCCTATGCGCTCGAGCGTGGTTTGTACACCCGGATTCGCGACGCCCAATGCGCAGGCGCGTCAACCGCTGGCGCCCCTTATGGTGGCGATCAACAATAACATCCACATCTTCGTCTGACTGTTGTCTCAGGCTTGTAACCATTTGCAACATCTTGGTTTCAGGGTTTTCATGCAGTGACAATAGCCTTTCTTGCGGTGCAAAATTGGGGCATGATGAAGTCCTGAAGAGGTGTGTTCTCCAGGAAAAATAATGCAATCGATGATTGCTGCGCCGTTGTGGCGGACGTCAGGGGGAGGTTCCGCGTGATGCGGCTTAATCGTGCGGTCTTGTTTGGCTCCGTGGCTTTGACGGCTCTGACCTTTGGCCAGTCGGCGGGCGCCTCCTGGTGGTCGCGGTCGGCGGCGGACGACGCGGACCTCACCGTCATGTCCGGTGGCCGCACCGTGCCGCCTCCGCCGGAACCGGGCGTGATGGACACCGCGCAAAAGGCCGCCACCCGCGTCGTCGATGGCGGCGTCGGGATCGCCTCGTCGGGCGCTTCGGCGTTGATGAGCGTGGGCGGCATGCTGGCGACGCCCTTCAAGGCGGTTGGCGCCTCGATGCAATCGGCCAGCCAGATGGTTGGGCAATTCGCCTGGGAAGTCGCCTACGTCTTCGGCGCCAACGGCACCCCGCTCAACAGCTTCCGCACCGGCGAACCGGAACTCAACGGCCTGAACGATCAGATCACCGATGGCCGGGCGCCGGGCGCCCCGCCTGCGCCTGCGCCAGCGAGTGCGGCGCCAGCCAAGACGACCGAGGCTGCCCCTGCCGCGCCGTCGGCCCCTGTGAGCGTGGCGGCTCCAGCAACGGACGCGCCGCCGGTCGCCCCAGTCGCTGAGCCTGCGGTCGCTGAACCTGCAGTCGCCGCGCCTGCGGTGGCGGAATCGACGACGCCGGTGCTCAAGCCGACGCCGACCGTCGCCGGGGTGGAAACGGCGAACGAGCCGCTGGATCCCAAGCTGTTCACCGATTTCGTGTTCGACAAGGCGCGCCGCCGCTCCGACGGGTCGTTCTTTGTGCCCAAGCCGTTGCAGCGCCTGTTCGACATGCGCACGCAAAAGGTCGAAACGGCGAAGACCGCGCTGTCGGTTCAGCTTCCGGGCCGGATCATTCCCGATCCCAACGCCCATGGCGACGTCGAAACCAGCCTGATCGGCCGGATCGAGGCGCCGAAAACCGGCTTGCCGGTGTTGGGCGACACGGTCAAGGAAGGGCAGGTGCTTGGTTACGTCACGCCGTCGGTCGGCGTGGTTGACCGCACCCAGGTGCGGCGCGAGGTGGCTCGGCTGACCAATGAAATCCGCATCACGGCGGAAAGCCTGGAACTGATGAAGCAGTTCTGGTTCGTCCCGTTCCGCGACGGCAAAATCATCCAGTCTGAAATGCGGCTGGAAGGTTTGCGGCGCGAGCGCTCGTCCCTGCTGCCGATGCTCCAGACGCAAGAGGTTCTGCGCGCGTCCACCGATGGCGTGATTTCGGTCTCCAACGCGATCAATGGCCGGATCGTTCATCCGGGCGAGAAGATTTTCGAGATCGTCAACCCGAACCGCTTGTGGGTCGAGGCCATCGCCGCCGATCCCGACGTCGCCAAGACCGCCGCCGCCGTGGACGCCGCCGTGGCGATGACGCCGGAAGGCCAGACGCTCGACATCGGTTTCGTCGGCAGCGGGCTTGCCTTGCAGCAGCAGGCGGTGCCGCTGATGTTCCGCATCGACAAGCCGATCCCCGGCTTGCGGGTCGGGCGCCCGGTGACGGTCGCCATCCGCAGCAAGCAAACCTCGCGCAGCGGCATCGCGGTGCCGCGCGACGCGGTCGTCACCGGCTCCAGCGGGTTGGATCAGGTGTGGGAGCATGTGGCCCCAGAGGTCTTCGTGCCGCGCACGGTCAAAACCGAACCGATCGACGGTCGCAGCGTGCTGATAACCGCCGGGCTGACGCCGGGCGCGCAGATCGTCACGCAAGGAACGCGGCTGTTGATTCAGTTGCAATAACGCCCAAGAACCAGGGAGGACGAACGCCATGGCTTGCATCCGTACCGTTTCAGGCAGCGCCTTCTTCGCGCCGCGCGCGCTTGGGCTGGCTGCCGTGATGATGGTTTTGAGCGTCGGCGTGTTTGCGACCAGCGCCTTCGCCGAACCCAACGAAGACCGGGAGTCGCCGCGCGTGGCGGCGGCGGTCGGCCCGGTTGGGATCGTCGTCATCGCCGCGAACAACAACATCTACGCGTTTCTTGATCGGCTGAGCGACAACGCTCCGGTTCCGGGCGGAAGCGTGCGGATCAAGACGTCGAAAGCCGAACTGATTCTGAAGGAAACGGCGCCGGGCGTCTACCGGGCCGGGCCGTTCGAGCCGGTGGTCGGCCACACCGCGCTGACCGTGTCGGTCAACACCACGCTGGCCAACGGCCAGATGGTCGCCGATTTGGTGGTCGCGCCGAGCGCGCCGCCCCAGACCGTCGAACGTCGCCTGCGCCCCATGTGGTACAGCCTTGGTCTGGCCGCCTTCGCCGGGCTGGGCTTCCTGGCGTGGCGCAGCCGCCGCCGCCATTTGCCGCCTTTGGCCGGCGCCGGAACCGCCTGACGGGACAAAAGAATGTTTCAAGCGCTCGTTGGGATCTGCCTGCATCAGCGCATCCCGGTTCTGATCCTGACCCTCCTTCTGACCATTTGGGGGGTGATGATCGGTCGCGACATGCCGATCGCCCTGTTGCCGGAGCTGCACCAGCCGGTCGTCACCGTGGTGACGGAGGCTGGTGGTCTGGCCCCGGAAGAGGTTGAACAGCTCGTCACCTTCCCGCTGGAAACCGTGCTGAACGGCATGCCCGGCGTGTCGCGGGTGCGCAGCGTGTCCAGCCCCGGCTTCTCGCTGATCTACGCGGAATTCCAGTGGGGCACCGATCCCTATCGCAACCGCCAGATCGTGACCGAACGCATCGGCATGGTGCGCGACCGCATGCCGGATTCGGTGACGCCGCAATTGGCGCCGATGTCGTCGGTGGCGGGCCTCATCTTGCAGATCGCGCTGACCACCGACGGCCCGGACATGATGGCGCTGCGCGAGCTGGCCGATTGGACCATCCGCCCGCGCCTGATGGCGGTGGAAGGCGTGTCGCAGGTCTACACGGTCGGCGGCGACGTGCGTCAGTTCCGCTTCACCCCGGATCTGGGCCGTCTGCGCACGCTCGACATCAGCATCGCCAAGGTTGAACAAGCGCTGAGCGCCTTTGGCGCCAACAGCAGCGGCGGCTTCAACGACCTGCACAATTCCGAATTCATCATCCGCAACGTCAGCCGCAGCCGCAGCCTGGAAGACATCCGCAACCTCGTCGTGACCTACCGCGAGGACAAGCCGGTCGTCTTGAGCCAACTTGGCGAGGTCGGCTTCGCGTCGAAGGTCAAGCGCGGCGACGGCAGCTTCAACGGGCGTCCGGCGGTTCTGCTGTCGGTCCTGAAGCATCCCAACGCCAACACCGTCAACACGGCGGCGGCGGTCGAGGAGATGATGAAAGGGTTGGCTCCCAGCCTGCCGCGCGGGGTTCACGCCGAACACATCTCTTACAGTCAAGCCGAACTCATCAGCGACTCCATCGACACGGTCAAGCATGTGCTGCGCGACGCGATCATCATCGTGGTCATCGTGCTGCTGGCCTTCCTGATGAACGTGCAGACGACGCTGATCGCGATGCTGTCGATCCCGATTTCGCTGTTGGTGACGATCATCACCTTCCATCTGATGGGCGCGACGATCAACACGATGACGCTGGGCGGCATCGCCATCGGCATTGGCCAGTTGGTCGATGATTCGGTGGTGAATGTCGAAAACATCCTGCGTCGCCTGACCGAAAATCGCGAGCGGCGCCTGCCGCGCCCGGTGTTGACGGTGATCGCCGACGCCTCGGGCGAAGTGCGGTCGGGCATCGTCTACGCGACGATGATTATTCTTCTCGTCTTCATGCCGCTGTTCTTCATGCCGGGCGAGCAGGGGCGGTTGTTCGGGCCGCTGGGCTTGGCCTACATCGTCTCGATCTTCGCCAGTCTTGTGGTGTCGATGACGCTGACGCCGGTCTTGTGCTCCTACTTCCTGCCGGGGATGAAGGAGTTGGGCGCGTCCTATCACAGCAAGCCGGTCATGATGATGAAGGCCGCCAACCTTCGCGCGCTCAATTGGGCGCTGGATCATCAGAAAAGCCTGCTGCTGGCCGCCGTCGGGCTGGTGACGCTGGCGGCGCTGACGCTGCCCTTCCTGCCGCGCTCCTTCCTGCCGCCCTTCAACGAAGGGACGCTGTATGTTCAGGTGCTCAACAAGCCGGGCATTTCGCTGACGGATTCCGTGCGGATCGGCCAGATGGCCGAGCAGTTGATCCTTCAGGTGCCCGAAGTCATCAGCGTGTCGCGCCGCACCGGCCGCAACGAAAATGACGAGGACGCCGATCCGGTCAGCGCCAGCGAATTCCCGATCCGCATCGCGCTGGGCAAGCGCAGCCGGGCCGAGGTGATCGAGGATTTGCGCCATCGCCTGTCCATCCTGCCGGTCGATCTGACGGTGACGCAGTTCCTGACCTCGCGCATGCAGGTGGCGCAGAACGGCGTGCGCGGCGCCATCGTGCTGAAGATTTACGGCGACGATCTCGGCACGCTGCGGGTGCTGGCGGAAAACTTCCAGCAACGTTTCTCGGAGGTTCCGGGCCTGCTCGATCTGCTGGTCGAACAGCAGGTCCGGGTGCCGCAGATTCGCATCACCATGGATTACGCCCGCGCCAAGCTGTTCGGCGTGACGCCGGCGGCGATGACGCAGGCGTTGGAAAGCCTGTCGAACGGGCGGGTGGTGTCGCAGGTGATCGACGACGGCAAGCGGTTCGACGTGCTGATGAAGCTGTCGGACGCCGACCGTTCGATGGAGGCGCTGGCGCAATTGCGCATGGAAACACCGGCGGGTTATGTGCCGCTGTCCTCCATCGCCGCCGTGGTCAACACCGACGGTCCCAACCAGATCATGCGCGAAAACGGCATGCGCCGCATCGCGGTGACGGCCAACACGGATGGGTCCGATCTGTCGGCCATCGTCGCCAAGATGCGCGCCGCCATCGCCGCGACGCCGCTGCCCCAGGGCTACAGCACCAATCTGGAGGGCAACTTCCGCCAGGAGGAAGACAGCCGTGGCGTGATGGCCGCTCTGGCGGCGCTCTCCGCCGCGATGGTGTTCCTGGTGCTCTACCAGCGTTATCGGTCGGCGGTGTTGACCATCATCATCATGGGCAACATCCCGTTGGCCTTGATCGGCAGCGTCGCCGCCCTGTGGCTGTTTGGTGAAGATCTGAGCCTTGCCGCCATGATCGGCTTCATCGCCGTGGCGGGCATCGCGGTGCGCAACGGCGTGCTGAAGATCAGCCATTTCATCAACCTTGCTCTGCACGACGAGGTGCCTGTCGGGCGCGAGTTGGTGGTGCGGGGCTGTGACGAACGGCTGATGCCGGTTATGATGACGGCGCTGTCGGCGGGTTTGGCGCTGATCCCGCTGTTGATCGTGTCGGACGCGCCGGGTGGCGAAATTCTCCATCCGGTGGCTCTGGTCATCTTCGGCGGTCTTATCAGCTCGACCATGCTGGACACGCTGACGACGCCGGTGCTCTTCCATCGCTTCGGTCATCCGGCGCTGGAACGGCTGCTCAACCAGACCGGCGATCTCGCCGTACAAACCTACTGACCCAACCGGGAGGGAGCTTACGCATCATGGGGCCGTTTTCTCTCACCACGGCGGTGGTCGCCGCGTCATTGCTGGGCACAGTGGTGATTGACGTTGGCATGAACACGCTTCAGAACTGGTACGACACCTTCTACGCTGACGCCTTGTGGAGCAGCCGCCCGGTCAATGGCGAGCTTGACCGTCAGTTGAAGAAGGAAGAGGCCGAGATCGACAAGCTGATGCGCGAAGAAAATTTTGTCAGCGAGGAACCGGACGCCCGATGAGCCGACCGTCGTCATTGTCCCGCGCCAGCAGCGTCGCGGTCATCGCCCTAACGGTTGGCCTGTTGGGCGTCGCCGTCTGCAACCAGGCTGCCGCGCAAACCACGCGTCCCGCCGCTCCGGCCCCGGCGGCGGCTGAAGCCGTCCGGCTGGAGCCGTTGACGGGCGATTACGTCGCGGTCGGGCGGATCAATCTGCGCCAGCAGCCGAGCCAACAGGGCGCGCGGATTGGCCAGATCGATTCCGGCGCCAAGGTTGTCGTCACCGGCAAGGTGGTCGATTCGCCCTGGTACGCGGTGACTCGCGAGGACGGTCGGCGCGGTTATGTCTTCGCTGACCTGTTGCGCCCGGTGGATCCGCCAGCGGTTCCGGCGCCATCCGCCCCAGCGGCTCCCACGCCTGTCGCGGAGGTCGCTCCGATGGCGCCCGTGCCTCCTCCCGTGCCGGAGGCCGCTCCGACGCCGCCACCAGCGCCCGCCGTCGCCCCGCAACCGGATCCGGTCGCGGCGGCGTTGAACGAGCGGCTGAACAGCATGGATTCGGCGCTGGCCGACATCCGCAAGCAGATCGGCGCTGGCCCGGCGGTGAAGGGGCTGGAGGAGCGCCAGCAAGCGTTGGAAAGCGCCATCGCCGCGCTGCGTAATGATGTGACTGGGTTGCGCGGCGCGGCGAGCGAGGGCGACAAGCCCGGCGGTTTCCTGGATCGCCTGATGGGGCTTCAGGACCAGATTTCAGCGCAAATCGCCGAGCAAAAGGCCGATTTGAAAAGCCTCGCCAAACGTCTGGACGAGGCCGAGGAATGGCTGAAGCCGGTCAAGGAATGGACCGACAAGACAATCAGCGACATGCGTCCGCCTGTTGGCTGGATGGAATGGCTGATGTCGGGGCCGACCGCCGCCTGGTCGTGGCTGAGCAATGGCTGGTGGTGGCAACCGCCCGCCGCCCCTGCGGCGACTGGGACGTCGGTGGCGCCGGTTTCGCCCCTGCGCCTTCCCGACTCACCCCCGCCCGCCCGCTCAACCATCATGGGGTGAGTGGGGCGGGTTTTCGGGTTTGGCTCTGCGGCAGATATGCCGACAGTTTGGACAGGGGCGCGAGCGCCGTAAGGCACGCGTCCCCTTCGCTTCCGGCACGCTCTGAATTTTGGCGCCTTACAAAGCCTTGCGGGCGTGCAGGCTGGTTCGGCGCACGATGGAGCGCGCCTCAACTTTCACGTTGCCGTTGCCGAACATCCGAAGAAACAAGGCGTTGAGTGAGGCGCTGCCGCTGACGGTCAAGGTGCCGGCGTCCACGTCGTCGGCGATGGTCAGGGGCGCCGCCTGCGCGCCCAGAAAGCCGTTTGGAAAGGCCTTGTCGAAGAAGCTGCGGATGTGGCCATCGCGTTGGGTGTCGAACATGACGCGCCCACCGGCCAGCGCCGCCGCGTCGACCGCCTGCGACAAGCGCGCCTGCACGGCGTAACCGCGCAGTGTGTCGACCGTGCAGCCAACCCCGACAATGATCGGCGCGATCAGCGCCAGAAACAAAATCAGTGCGACGCGCCGCCCCGTCCGCCGACCCTCGTGCCCACCATAGGGCAGGGGACGATAGACCAAGGTCATGCCGACCTCCCAAATGAATCAGGGGTGAAGAGTGGAATGATCGCGTGATGTGTCATGTTCTTAACATGGGATTTCGAGCGCGGGAACACGGAAATTTGACAAAATGACGGTCCAGGCTTCGCAGCCAATTGTGTCGTATTTTAGGCTTTACCCATAGCTCTTTCAGCCTATGGAACCAAGGCGAGGACGGCGGGCGCCGGATCGTGGCGGATGGGTCGCGTTCGTCTTTGTTCCCCCTTGCCGCTGCATGCTGGGTTGATTGGTCGTCCAAGCAGGTTCATGCGGGATTTGACCTTTGCGCTGTGCCTTCGCCGGTTTCCCCGGCTAAGGTTGGGCGGGATCACGGGAGCGGGGGAGACGGCCCGATGCTGGGCGGTGCGTGGCGGGTTGCGATGCTGGGGCTGGCGGTCGCCACAGCGGTGCTGACCGTTCTGGCGGTCGAACGGGTTTCGCAGGTCGGCGACGATCGGGCGGCCTATGCGCTGGACATGACGGCGGCGGGGTTGGGGCTTCTGGCGCTGTGGGTGACGTTTTCAAAGATGTCCCGGCATTTTCGCGATTTGGGTCGGCTGCGCGACGCCTTGTCGTCCGGGCGGCTGCGGTCCAGTGACGAGGTTTGGCTTGCCGGGCGGCATGACGAGGTGGGGCGTCTGGCCCATCTGGTCAGCGGGGCGGGGACGCGCGCGGATCGGGCCGTGCCGGGGCGTTCGGACAAAAGCCTGTCGGCGGTTTTGGCGTTGGCCGAGGAACCGCTTGTGCTGCTGGACGAGGGCGGGCGCATCGAGCGTCTGAACGCCGCCGCCGCCCGGTTGCTTGACGGTGGTGCGGAACCGGGCGGCGCGGAACCGGGCGGCGACATCGGCCAGTTCCTGACTCGCGCCGACCTGACCCGCGCCATCGAACGGGCGCGGGGGGCGGGGGAGGCGGTCACGGCGGTGCTGCGTCGCCTGGATGGCGTGGAATTGTCGGCACGAGTCGCCGATTTGGGCCTGAACGCCGGTATGGCCTTGGCGTTTCCCCTCCGTGGTCACGGCGTTCCGGCGGGAATCAGTGGAAAGCGGACGCTGACCTTCCGGTCGGCGGGCCATCCGATGCCGTTGGGCGACGATGATCCGCTGGCGGCCTTGCCCTTTGTCGTCCTGTGGGTGGCGACCGCCGGTCCCGAACCGGGGGACGGCGCGGTGGTGGCGGTTGGCACGATGCGGTTGGTTGGCGCTCGTGTCTTCCGCACGGTGTCGCTGTCGCTGCTGGTCGATCCGGTGGAACCAATCACCTCAGAAGCCACCCGTCGCCATGGGATCGACACGGAGCGGGTGGCGGGCGAGCGGCCCTTCGCCGCCGTCTGGCCAGCGGTTGCGGAAGCGTTGCACCATTGCGTGGTGGTCGGCGTTGGCGTCGATACGGCCTTGGCGGCTTTGTCGCGGGCCTGCGCCCAAGCGGGTTTGCCGCCCGTGACCGCGCCGACGCTGGATCTGGCGGCCTTGGCGGTTGGGCTGGAACCGTCGTTGGCGGGCGCGTCGCTCGACCAGATGGCGGCGCGGTTCGGGATCAAGGGCGCTCCGCCCGCCGCGTCGATGGCCGTTGACCCCTTTGCCCAGGTTCGCGTTCAGGCCGAGCTGGCCGCCGCGCTGCTGACCCGTCTGGACGAGCGCGGCGTCCTGACCCACCGACAGGCGCGGGAGCTGATTGCGGGAGGGGAGAAAGCGCCGGACGCGTGAGCGGCCGGAACGCGTCGCTCAAACGTTCGCGGCGATGCCCGTCGCGGCCATGCCCAAGGCCCACAGGCCGAAGGCGGCCAGGGCCACGCCGGTGCAATGGTTGAGCATCACCAAGCCCCGGTCGGAAATGCGGTGCCGCACCGCCGCCACCCCGGTGGACAGGGTGAACCACCACAGCGACGATCCCAGGAACACGCCCAGCACCAGGGTGGACGCCTCCACGTGATCCAGCGTGCCGCCCAGGCCGAAACCGGCGAAAATGGCGATGAAGGCCATGATGGTGGCCGGGTTGGTCAGAGTCAGCGACAGGCCGGTCATGAAGCCGCCGATCCAGGTCTTGCTGTCCGGGGCGGCGGCGGCCTCGCGCTCTTCGGCGTCGGGCTTCTGGTGGAAGGTGCGGACGGCGACGATCAGCAGAAAAACGCCGCCGACCAGTTGGAAGGCGATTTCATGCCCGCGCAGAAAGCTGAGCGCGTTGGACACGCCAAAGGCGGCGATGGCGCCGTAAAAGGTGTCGGCGATGGCCGCGCCAAACCCGGTGAAAAACCCCATCAGCGGCCCGTGCTGAAGCGTGCGGCGGATGCACAGAAGACCAATCGGCCCGACGGGCGCGGCGATGGCGAACCCAAGGACGATCCCTTGCATCAGCACCCACAAGCCTTGCACCGAGCGTCGCCCCCATTCCAAGATTTGCGTCGCGGCGACGATTGGACGCGTCGGCCTTCGGCGCGGTCATAAACGCCCCGGCCTCATCCGTCAACCGGGGGCGGTCCCGATTCAACAGGAATGACCGCGCGTTTCTTTGTTGTGCGAATTGATGGGGCGGTTATCCTTTCGGTCAGGTTTCGACATCCCGGAGTGAATGAACCATGACGACTCGTGTTCTTGCGGCGCTGCTGGCCGGTTCGGCTTTGGGCGCGTCGGCGGCGTTGACGGCGCTGCCGGTCCAGGCCGATGATTTCGCTCCGGCGGTGGTCTTCGATCAGGGCGGCAAGTTCGACAAGTCGTTCAACGAGGCCGCCTACAATGGGGCCGAACGGTTCAAGAAAGAAACCGGGACCGCCTACCGCGAGTTCGAGATCACCAACGAAGGCCAGCGCGAGCAGGCGATGCGCACGCTGGTGCGCCGTGGCGCGTCGGTGATCGTCGCCGTCGGCTTCTCGCAGACCGCCGCCGTGGAAAAGGTCGCCAAGGAATCGCCCAACACGAAATTCTGCCTGATCGACGACAAGCTCGACGCCCCGAACGTCCAGTCGGTGACGTTCAAGGAGCATGAGGGTTCCTTCCTGGTCGGCATGGCGGCGGCGCTCGTCTCCAAAAGCGGCAAGGTCGGCTTCATCGGCGGCATGGACATTCCGCTGATTCGCAACTTCCTGACCGGCTACGAGCAGGGCGTGAAGCATGTCGCCGCGTCGGACGAGGTGTTCACCAACATGACCGGCACCACCCCGGCGGCCTGGAACGATCCGACTCGCGGCGCGGAGCTGGCCAAGAGCCAGTTCGGGCGCGGGGCCGACGTGGTGTTCGCGGCGGCGGGGGCCACCGGCCTTGGCGTGCTTCAGGCGGCGGCGGATTCGGGCAAGCTCGGCATCGGCGTGGACAGCAACCAGAACCACGTCCACCCCGGCAAGGTGCTGACCTCGATGGTCAAGCGGGTGGACGTCGTCGTTTATGACTGCATGAAGACGGCCAAGGATGGCTCGTGGAAGCCCGGCCACCGCGTGGTTGGCCTGAAGGAGGATGGGGTCGGCTACGCGCTCGACGCCAGCAACCGCCCGCTGATTTCCGCCGACATCGAAAAGAAGCTGGAGGAGGCCAAGGCGCAGATCATCGGCGGCACGCTGGCGGTGAAGCCGTACCAGCCCTGAGGCGCGGCGCTCCATGTCGGATTCCCATAAGGCGGCGCCGCCGCCCGCGCTGGAGACGGTCGCGGTCAACAAGTGGTTCGGCGCCAATCACGCCAACCGCGACGTGTCGCTGTCGGTTCCCAAGGGCAGCATCCACGGCGTGATCGGCGAGAACGGGGCTGGCAAGTCGACGATCATGAGCATCGTCTACGGCTATCTCCGCGCCGATGGCGGCGACATCCGGGTGAACGGACGATCCGTCGCCATCCGCAGCCCGCGCGACGCGCTGGGCGTCGGCATCGGCATGGTCCATCAGCACTTCATGCTGGTGGACCCGTTCAGCGTGCTGGAAAACGTCCTGCTGGGGGCGGAGGGGGGCGTCACCCTGTCCGCCGGGCTGGAGCGGGCGCGGGTTGAGCTGACTCGGCTGGCCAAGGATTACGGGCTGGAGGTCGATCTTGATTGCCCGGTCGGCGATCTGCCGGTCGGGGCGCAGCAGCGCGTCGAGATCCTCAAGGCGCTCTATCGCGGCGCCGAGATCCTGATTCTTGACGAACCCACCGGCGTCTTGACCCCGCAGGAGGTCGATCACCTGTTCACCATCCTGCGAGCGCTGCGCCAGCAGGGCAAGACGGTCATCATCATCACGCACAAGCTGCGCGAGATCATGGCCCTGACCGACCATGTCACGGTGATGCGGCGCGGGCAGGTGGTCGCCAACGTCGCCACCCGCGACACCAGCCGGGAGCAACTGGCCGAGCTGATGGTCGGGCGCAAGGTTCTGCTGCGGGTGGACAAGACCCCGGCGCGGCCCGGCGCCGAAGTTCTGCGCGTTGAGGGCTTGCGGGTCCGCGATCCGTCGGGCGTCGAGCGGGTCAAGGGCGTCGGGCTGACCGTGCGGGCGGGCGAAATCGTCGGCATCGCTGGCGTTTCGGGCAACGGCCAGTCGGAGTTGCTGGAGGCGCTGGCGGGCATGCGCCCGATCCTGGCCGGGTCGGTGCGGCTGCGGGGGGAGGAGTTGGCCGGGCGTTCCGACCGCTTCAACGCCCACGCCCTGCGCCGTCTGGGCGTCGGCCACATCCCGGAGGACCGCCAGAAGGTCGGGCTTGTCACCAGCTTTTCGGCGGAGGAATGCTCAATCCTCGGTTTCCATGACGATCCGGCCTGGAACGGTCGGGTTCTGTTGGACCGTTCCGCCGTCACCGCCAACTGCGCGGCGCAGATGGAGGCCTACGACACCCGCCCGCGCAACGGCGCTTTGAACGCCGCCAACTTCTCCGGCGGCAACCAGCAAAAGATCGTCCTGGCCCGCGAGATCGAGCGGAACCCCGATCTGCTGCTGGTCGGCCAACCGACGCGCGGCGTGGACATCGGCGCCATCGAGTTCATCCACCGGCGGCTCGTCGCCCTGCGCGACCAGGGCAAGGCGATTTTGCTGGTGTCGGTCGAACTGGACGAAATCCGCGCGCTGTCGGACCGCATCCTGGTGATGTTCGACGGAAATCTGGTGGGCGAGGTCGCGCCCGACCAAGCGGACGAGACGCGGTTGGGCATGATGATGGCGGGTTGCGGGTAGGGGGCGGACGCCCTGGCCCCCTCCCTAACCCTCCCCCGCGCGGGCGCGGGAGAGGGGACTGATAGGCGCTTCAATCAAGCTCCCTCTCCCGCGTCAGCGGGGGAGGGTTGGGGAGGGGGCAACGCGCGCCCCTTCCAAAATCACTTCGCGAACAACTGCCCCAGATCGGCGAAGGCCTTGAACTCCAGGGCGTTGCCCGCCGGGTCCAGGAAGAACATCGTCGATTGCTCGCCGACCTGACCCTTGAAGCGGGTGTAGGGTTCGATGACGAATGTGACGCCCGCCGCGCGCAGCCGTTCGGCCAGCGCGTCCCAATCCGCCGGGGACAGGACGACGCCGAAATGCGGCACCGGCACATCGTGGCCGTCCACCGGGTTGTGGTGCGCGCCCGGCGCGTTGTCGTCGCGCGGCTTCAGATGGGCGACGATCTGGTGGCCGTACAGGTTGAAGTCGATCCATTGATCGCTGCTGCGCCCTTCCGGGCAACCCAGAACGGTGCCGTAGAACTGGCGGGCGACGGCCAGATCATCGACCGGGAACGCGATGTGAAAGGGCGTCACGTTGCTCATGGGTGGGGTCTCGCTCTGGCTGGTGAATGGCTGAGGTCGTCAGCAAAACCCATCCGTTCGGGGTTGACAAACGAGTTCTTGGGCGGCTGTCTATGAGTTGAACTCATGAATTGCCCACAGCCATGGCCGACCGCTCCCTGCCGTCCCTGAACGCCGTCCGCAGCTTCGTCGCGGTCGCCCGTCATCTCAGCTTCACCAAGGCCGCCGTTGACCTGTCGGTCACGCAGGGCGCGGTGAGCCGGATGATGCAGACCCTGCACGCCGATTTGGGGGTGGAGCTGTTCCGCCGCGTCGGGCGGGGGATCGAGCTGACCCCGTCGGGCGAGGCCTTTTACGCCGAAGCCTCGCAGGCGCTCGACCGCATCGCGGCGGCGGCGCGGGCGGTGCGCCAGCAGGATGGCGGGGTGCTGCGGGTCAGCGCGCTGCCGACGCTGGCGCAACGCTGGCTGGTGCCGCGCCTGAAGGGCTTTCAGGCCGAAAATCCCGACATTCTGGTCGATGTCAGCGTCAGCGAGCACAACGTCGATTTCTCCAAGGAGCCGTTGGACGTCGCCATCCGATTCGGCGTCGATGGCTGGGCTGGAGCCGTTTCGACGCCGCTGATGGCGGAAACCATCGGCGTGTTCTGCGCGCCATCCTTGCTGGAGCAGGGGCCGCCGCTGCGCCACCCGTCGGACTTGGCCAAGCACCGGCTGTTGCAGCACACGACGCGGCCCGATTCCTGGCGCGGCTATCTGGGGGCCTTCGGCCTGACGCTGCCGGATTCAGCGCTGTCGCTGGGCTTCGAGCATTTTTTCATGATTATCGAGGCGGCCTCGGCGGGGATGGGGGTGGCGCTGCTGCCGATCTTTCTGGTGCAGGATGATTTGGCGTCGGGGCGGTTGGTCCAACCCTTTTCCGAAACGCTGCGCCAGCGCGGCAGCTACTTCATCGCGCACGCCCCGGGCGCGGAGCGGGCGCGGCGGATCCGCCAGTTCAAGGGGTGGCTGCTGTCGCAGATCGACTGACGGCGGCGTCTTGTAAAATCGTTGGCGCGCTGACGGATCGACGGTTAAGACTCCACGACGGTCATTCTTCGTCGGGGGCGCATGGTGCAAAGCGGGTCAGGGCATAGGCAACTGGGGGGTCAGCCGGGCGCCGTGCCGGGCTGGGTTGGGTACGCGCTGTTGCCGCTGTTGAACCTCGTCGCCGCCTTCGCGCTGTCGGGGCTGGTGATTCTGGTCATCGGCGAGAATCCGATCAACGTCCTGTCGCTGATGCTGACGGAGGCCGTCGGCTATCCCGAGGCCATCGGCTACACGCTCTATTACACGACCGATTACATCTTCACCGGCTTGGCGGTCGCCATAGCCTTTCACTGCGGCCTGTTCAACATCGGCGGCGAGGGGCAGGCCTATCTGGGCGGCTTGGGCGCCGGTCTGGTGGCGTTGGCGCTGACTGGCTGGCCTTGGCCGATTGTGGCGGTGTTGGCCATCGCCGCGTCGGCGCTGTTGGGCGCGGCCTGGGCCTTCATCCCGGCGTGGCTTCAGGCCAAGCGCGGCAGCCACATCGTCATCACGACGATCATGTTCAACTTCATCGCCGCGTCGGTGATGACCTATCTGCTGGTGGACGTGCTGATCCGTCCGGGCAGCCAATCGCCGGAAACCCGCGAGTTCGATCCCGGCGTCTGGTTGCCGTCGATGGAGCGCGCCCTGGGCTGGATCGGCGTGACGGTCCCGGCCTCCCCGCTCAACCTGTCCTTTTTGTGGGCGCTGGCCTGCTGCGCGCTGTTCCAGATTTTCCTGCGCCACACCCGTTGGGGGTATGAGCTGCGGACGGTCGGGCGGAACGAGCGGGCGGCGGTCTATGCCGGGATTTCGCCGTCGCGCAACATCATCATCGCCATGCTGATTTCCGGCGCGTTGGCCGGCTTCGTCGGGGTGAACGAGATTCTCGGCGTGCAGCACCGCGTGATTTTGAACTTTACTGGCGGCGTCGGCTTCGTCGGCATCGCCGTCGCCCTGATGGGCCGCAACCACCCGATTGGCATCATCCTGGCGGCGCTGCTGTTCGGCGTTCTGGCGCAGGGCGGCGGACAGGTGTCCTTTGAATACCCCACGATCAACCGCGAGCTGGTGATGGTCATCCAGGGGCTGGTGATCCTGTTCGCCGGCGCCATGGAGAATCTGTTCAAGCCGCAGGTGGAGGCGCTGTTCCGCCGCCGAGCGGCGTCCGCCGAACCGGCGGCGGAAGCGGGGAGGGGCTGAGGCCATGGAGGATCTGTTTCTCCTGATCCTGCAATTGCTGGGCGCGACCATTCGGGTGGCGACGCCGCTGGTTCTGGCCGCCTTCGCCGGGATGTATTGCGAGCGGGCAGGCGTGGTCGACATCGGGCTGGAGGGCAAGATGCTGGCCGGGGCCTTTTTCGCCGCCGCCGCCGCCGCGTCCACGGGCAGCCCGTGGCTTGGCCTGCTGGCGGCGATGGCGGCGGGGATCGCGCTGGCGCTGATCCACGGCTTCGCCTGCGTCACCCACAACGGCAATCAGGTGGTGTCGGGCATGGCGATCAATATTTTGGTCGCCGGTCTGGCCCCGACGCTGGCCTACGCCTGGTTCAAGCAGGGCGGGCAAACGCCGTTGCTCCCGGCCTCGGCCCGGCTGCCGTCCGTCCAGATGCCGGGCGTCGAGGCGATCAACGGCGTGCCGGTGCTGGGGTCGATTTACCGCGAGCTGATCGACGACACCAATGTGTTGATTTGGGTGACGCTGCTGATCGTGCTGGCCACGCAATGGGTGCTGTACCGCTCGCGCTTTGGCCTGCGGCTGCGCGCGGTGGGGGAAAATCCGGCGGCGGTGGAAACCGCTGGCATTTCCGTCACACGGCTGCGCTATCAGGCTTTGATCGTGACGGGGGCGCTGACCGGCATGGCCGGGGCCTATCTGTCCACCGGCCATGGGGCGGGGTTCGTGCGGGACATGACGGCGGGCAAGGGCTATCTGGCGCTGGCGGCGTTGATCTTCGGCAAATGGCGACCGGGGCCGACCCTGTTCGCCTGCCTGCTCTTCGCCTTCACCGACGCGGTGCAGGTGCGCTTGCAGGGCGTGCCGCTGCCCGGAATCGGCGTCATCCCGGTGCAGTTCATCCAGATGCTGCCCTATCTGCTGACCGTGCTGCTGCTGGCCGGTTTCGTCGGCAAGGCCATCGCCCCGAAGGCGAGCGGCGTCCCCTATGTCAAGGAGCGGTGAGACGATGGCCGAGTTGGCCCCCCTGATGGACTCCCTGATTGACGCCGCTCGCGCGGCGCGGCTGAACGCCCACGCGCCCTATTCGCGCTTCAAGGTCGGGGCGGCGATTCTGGGCGAGTCCGGGCGGGTTTTCGTCGGCGCCAATGTTGAAAACGCCGCCTACCCGCAGGGGCAATGCGCCGAAAGCTCGGCCATCGGCGCGATGGTCGCGGCGGGGGACCGGCGCATCCGCATGATCGTGGTGATGGGCGGCGAGCCGGCCGACCCGCTGTGCACGCCCTGCGGCGGTTGCCGCCAGCGCATCCGCGAATTCGCCGCGCCCGACACGCCGATCCATGTCTGCGACGCGGCGGGGCTGCGGCAAAGT
This sequence comes from Azospirillum cavernae, assembly GCF_003590795.1. Lineage (GTDB taxonomy): Bacteria > Pseudomonadota > Alphaproteobacteria > Azospirillales > Azospirillaceae > Azospirillum > Azospirillum cavernae. The sequence goes on along the minus strand of NZ_QYUL01000001.1, from coordinate 1,216,986 downwards.
TTTGTGTTGGAGGTTCTGTTGCCGCAGTCGTTCGGCCCTGACAACTTGACGTTTTGACCCCGGAGGCTTGAACCATGACCGCTGACCGCGCCGCTGCGGAACTTCTCCACCGCGCTCCGGGCCGTCGGCCACGGGTGGGAATTGTGCTCGGGTCCGGCCTGGGCGGGATCGCCGACCGCATCGCCGATTCCGTCGCCATTCCTTACGGCGATCTGCCGGGCTTTCCGGTTCCCAGCGTGTCGGGCCACGCCGGGCGGCTGGTGGTCGGCGGCCTGGGCGGGGTGGACGTCGCCTGCATGCAGGGCCGGGTTCACGCCTATGAGGGCAACGGCTTCGACGCGCTGCGCACGGCGATCCGGGCGCTGAAGCGGGCTGGCTGCGACACGCTGATCCTGACCGCCGCCGTCGGCTCCCTGCGTTTGGAGGTGGGGCCGGGCCGTCTGATGGCGATCACCGACCATCTCAATCTGCTGGGCGCGAACCCGCTGACCGGCCCGAACGACGAGTCCTTTGGCGACCGTTTCCCCAGCATGACCGACGCTTGGGATCCCGCCTTGCGCGCCCTGTTGAAGGACGTCGCGGCGGGGCAGGGGCTGGATCTGGCGGAGGGGGTTTACGCCGCCTACGCCGGGCCGTCCTTTGAGACTCCCGCCGAGGTGCGGATGATGCAACGGCTGGGGGCCGACGCGGTCGGCATGTCCACGGTTCCCGAATGCGTCATCGCCCGCCATTGCGGGTTGCGCGTGGTCGGTTGCGCCGTCGTCACCAACCTCGGGGTCGGCCTCAGCGACGGGCCGGTCGATCACCACCAGACGCTCAGCGCCGCGTCCGCCGCCGCCGCCGATCTGGAACGGCTGCTGGTCGGTTTCCTGGAACGGCTTCACGAACAGGATGGACCCCGGTCATGAAACTGTCCGCCGAGTTGCAACAGGCGCTCGACGCCGTGGCGGACGCGCCGTCCGACGCCGCTGGCGCGCGCCGGGCCATCGGAATGCTCGACCTGACCAGCCTGAACGACGACGACACCGACGCGGCGGTTGAGGCGTTGTGCGCCCGCGCCGACACGCCCGCCGGGCCGGTCGCGGCGGTCTGCGTCTGGCCGCGCTTCGTCGCCACCGCGCGCAAGGCGCTGGACGGCGGGCCGATCCGCGTCGCCACCGTGGTGAATTTCCCGACCGGGGAGGCCGACGCGGCCAGCGTCGTGGCGGAAACGCGCGCGGCCATCGCCGACGGCGCGCATGAGATCGACGTGGTGTTGCCCTACCGCGCTTACATCGACGGCGCGCGCACCCAGCCGGTGGCGCTGCTGAAAGCCTGCCGCGAGGCCTGCGGCGACCAGGCGCTGATGAAGGTCATCCTGGAATCGGGCCAGTTTCCCGACGCCGATCTGCTGGGCTGGGCGTCGCGCGACGCCATCGCGGCGGGGGCTGATTTCCTGAAGACCTCCACCGGCAAGACGCAACCGGCGGCGACCTTGGACGCGGCGGCGGTGATGCTGGACAGCATTTATGAATCCGGCAAGTCGGTCGGCTTTAAGGCGGCGGGCGGCATCCGCGACGCCGCCGAGGCGGCGGTTTTTCTGGCGCTGGCCGACCATCTGCTGGGCGAGGGCTGGGCGACGCCGCAGACTTTCCGCTTTGGCGCGTCGAGCCTGCTGGACGCGCTGCTCGACACGGCGGGTTTTGGCGGCGCGGCGGCGGCGCCCGCTGCGGGCTATTGAGAGAGAAAAGGGCGGGGCGGATGCTTCCTCAAGAAATCGTTCGGGCCAAACGCGACGGTGTGGCGCTCGACGCCGAGACCATTCAGGCCTTCGTGCGCGGCATCACCGACGGGTCGGTGACGGAAAGCCAGGCGTCGGCCTTCGCCATGGCGGTGTTTTTTCGGGGCATGGATCTGGGCGAACGGGTGGCGCTGACCCGCGCCATGCGCGATTCCGGCACGGTGATGGATTGGCGCGGCCTGAACCTACCCGGCCCGGTGATCGACAAGCATTCCACCGGCGGCGTCGGCGACAAGGTCAGCCTGATGCTGGCGCCGATGCTGGCGGCCTGCGGCGGCTTCGTGCCGATGGTGTCGGGGCGGGGGCTGGGCCACACCGGCGGCACGCTCGACAAGTTCGAGGCGATCCCCGGCTATCAGGCCAAGCCCGACAATGACCTGTTGCGCAAGGTGGTGAAGGAGGTTGGCTGCGCGGTGATCGGCGCCACCGACGACATCGCCCCGGCGGACAAGCGGCTCTACGCCATCCGCGACGTGACGGCGACGGTGGAATCGCTGGACCTCATCACCGCGTCGATCCTGTCGAAGAAGCTGGCCGCCGGGCTGGACGCGCTGGTGATGGACGTCAAGTTCGGCTCCGGCGCCTTCATGCAGCGTTTTGAGGACGCGGAGGCGCTGGCTGAGAGCATCGTCACCGTCGCGGTCGGCGCGGAGTTGCCCGCCGTCGCCCTGCTGACCGACATGAACGAGGTGTTGGGCCACAGCGCGGGCAACGCGCTGGAAATGCGCGAATGCCTCGCCATCCTGCGCGGGGAACCCGCCGAGCCACGGCTGTATGAGGTCACGGCGCGGCTGGCGGCGGAGTTGCTGGCCCTGTGCAAGCTGGCCCCGGACGTGGCGACGGGCCGGGCGATGGCCGACCGGGCGATGACCAGCGGGCAGGCGGCGGAGCGTTTCGCCCGCATGGTCCACGCGCTGGGCGGGCCGTCGGACCTGTTGGAGAATCCCGACCGTTATCTGGACGTCGCGCCCGTGGTGCGCCCGGTTGTGGCCGAGCGGGTCGGGCGGGTCGCCGCCATCGACACCCGCGCCGTCGGCATGGCCGTCGTGGCGCTGGGCGGCGGGCGGACCAAGACGAGCGATCCCATCGACTTCGCCGTCGGCTTCGACACGGTGGCAGGGTTGGGGGCGGAGGTTGGGCCGGGCCGTCAGCCGCTCGCCATCGTCCACGCCCGCACGGAGGCGATGGCCGACGAGGCGGAGCGCCGCCTGCGCGCCGCCTTCACGGTGGCGGACGCGGCGCCGCCGCGCGGGCCGTTGATCGCCAAGCGGATCTGACGGCGATGGCCGACATCGCCCTGGGCGTCCATCGGCGCGGCCATCTGCGGGCCATCGGCTTGGCGAGTTTGGGCTTTGGCCTGTTTTCGGCGGGCGACGCCGTGATGAAAATCATGGCCGGGGGCTATCCGCTGCCGCAGGCGGTGTTTTTCAACGCGTTGTTCTCCCTGATTCCCATCATCGGTATGGCGTTGTGGAGCGGCGGGCTGCGTCAGTTGGGGACGCGGCGGCCCGGGCTGCATCTGTTGCGCGCCACCCTGGGGCTTGTCACCGGCTACGCCGGGTATTTCGCCTTCGCCCGCATGCCGATGGCCGACGTATACGCGATTTTGTTCACCGCGCCGCTGGTCATCACCCTGCTGTCGGCCCTGCTGTTCGGCGAGCGGGTGGATTTTCGGCGTTGGTTGGCGGTGTTGGCGGGTTTCGCCGGGGTGCTGGTGATGAACCGGCCCAGCGCCGCCGGAATCATCAATGTCGGGGCGGTCGGCGCGGCGCTGTGCGCGCTGTGCTACGCCGCCTCGGCCCTCATCATTCGGCACAAGGGCCAGACCGAGCACGCGCTGACCTTTCCCTTTTACGCCAATCTGTTGGCCTTGCCGGTGCTGGGCGGCTTTCTGCCGTCGGTTTATGTCGCGCCGTCTTTTGAGGATTTCGCCTGGACGGCGGTGGGCGGGGTGCTGTCCGGGGTGGCGCTGACCTGCCTGTTGACCGCCTTCCGCAACGCCCCGTCGCCGGTGATCGCGCCCTTCCAATACTCGCAAATCCTGTGGGGCGTGCTGTTCGGCGCGCTGCTGTTCGGCGATTGGCCGGAACCAAAGCTGGCGGTCGGCTTGGCGTTGGTGATCGGCAGCGGCCTGTATCTGCTGCGCCGGGAGGCGCGCGACGCCACGGGTTGACGGATTGGCGGGTTGACGGATCGGCGAGCAAACGGCGCGCCGGGCAGACCTGCGGTGGCGGCATTGGGAAACGGTTTGGTTTGCCCATAATCTGTGCAGCCACATCCCGTTCAGGTCTGCGAGCCGTTTCATGTCCGACGCCGTCAAATGCGCCGATGGTCCATCCGCCGCCGCTCTGCCGATCCAGGCGGATTCGGTTCCCTACGCGGTCGGTTGCTTCCTCGCCTCCATCGTGCTGTTCGCGGCGATGGACACGCTGATCAAGTTTTTGGCGGCGAGCTTTCCGGTGCCGCAATTGATGTTCGTCCGCTCGGCGGTGGCGTTGCTGTTGATCGGCGGCTACGCCCTGACGCGGGGCGGCGGGGTGGCGTCGATGCGGACCCAGCGACCCTTGGCCCATGTCTGGCGGGCCTTCGCCGGGTTGATCTCCATGGGCTGTTTCTTTTATGCCTTCAAGCATCTGCCGCTGGCCGACGTCTATGTGCTGAATTTTGCCGGGCCGCTGTTCATCACCGCGCTGTCGGCCCCGCTGTTGGGGGAAAAGGTCGGCTGGCGCCGCTGGGGCGCCGTGGTGATCGGCTTTGGCGGCGTGGTGGTGATGGCGCAGCCCAGCAGCGGCGCGCCGACCTTTCCGGTGCTGGTCGGGCTGTGCGCGGCGCTGTTCTACGCCCTGTCGCTGCTGACGGTGCGCGGGCTGTCGAAGACCGAAACGGCGACCTCCATCGTCGTCTATCTGCTGCTGACGACGACGGTGGTCAGCGGCGCTCTGTCGATTCCGGTGTGGCTGGCCCCGACGGCGACCGAATTCGCCCTGATGGCGGCGGTCGGCGCGCTGGGGGCGGTGGCGCAGGTGTTGATTACCCAGGCGTTCCGCCGCGCCCCGCCCGCCGTGGTCGCGCCGTTCGAATACACCGGCATGGTCTGGGCCAGCCTGTTCGGCTATCTGGTGTTCGGCGATCTGCCGACGCCGCCGGTGATCGCCGGGGCGATGGTCATCATCGGCAGCGGCCTGTACATCCTGCACCGCGAAACGGCGGCGGCCAAACGATCCTCCGCCGTTTGACGGCGCGCTTGACAGGCCCAAGCGGGCGGCCACATTGTCGCCCGTCGTTTACGGCTGGGGTGCCTGCGGGGTCGCGGGCTGAGACACACCCATCGAACCTGATCTGGGTCATGCCAGCGAAGGGAGCCGACCGCGCCGACCATCCTCCGCCGTGACGCGGACGCGCGGCGCGGCCTCTCTCCGCCGGTTGGGAGGAGGCTTTTCGGATGCGGCGCTTGATTCCTCTTTTGGTTGGTCTGTTGGCGGCGGCGGGGCCGGCGCGGGCGGACGGCTTGTCCTTTCCCGTCCTCGTGCCGTTGACCGGCTTTTTGTCGTTGGAAGGCACCAGCCAGCGCAACGGCGCGCTGCTGGCGCTGAAGGAGGCCCCCGCCGGGCTGGTCGCGGCGTCGGAGGTGATCGACACCGGCACCTCGCCGGAGGCCGCCGTGACTGGGCTGGAGCGGGCGGCGGGCGGCGGCCCGGTCGGCGCGGTGGCCGCCAGCATGTTGGGCACCCAGATGTTGGCGATGCTGCCCTTGGCCGCTGAGCTGAAACTGCCGCTGGTCACGGTGTCGGGCACCGCGTCGATCACCGAACAGGGCAACCCCTGGGTCTTCCGCTTTTTCCCCGGCGACGCCGTGACCAAAACCGCCCACGCCCGCTATGTGGTGGAGGAGTTGAAGAAGACCCGCCCGGCGGTGATCTATCAGACCACGGCCTATGGCCAGAGCGGCAAAACCCATCTGGAGGCCGCCTTCCGCGCGCTGGGCGTCAACCCGGTGTTTCAGGAGGGGGTGGACCCGGCGGCCAAGGATTTGCTGCCGGTGCTGACCAAGGCGCTGTCGGCCAACCCCGACGTTTTGGTTCTGCATCTGCACGCCGGGCCGACCGCGCTGTTGCTGCGGCAGGCGGCGACCAGCGGCCTGAAAATCCCGGTGGTGGCCGGATCGGCGATGCATCAGCCAAGCACGGCGGCGCTGCTCGATCCCGCCGAGTTGAAGGGCGTTTGCGCGGAAACCGCCGCGTCGCCGGTGTCGGGCGGCAGCCCGGCGGTGGCGGCCTTCACCGAATCCTACCGCGCCGCCTTCGGCAAGGAGCCGGACGCCTTCGCCCTTGGCCAATATGACGGCATGCGAATGGTTCTGGCGGCGGTTCAGGCCGGGGCCAAGAGCGCCGACGACGTCCGCAAGGCGCTGGCCGCCGGGCGTCACGACGGGCTGGCGATGAGCTACGCCTCCGACGGCAAGGGCAACATGGCCCATTCCGCCGTGATCGTCTGTTACGACGGCAAGACGCGGATTCCGGCCCTGGTCAAACGCTACGACAACGTGACCGGCGTGGTGAAGTGAGGTGGAAACGGCGTTTCAGCTTCTGGTGAATGGTCTGGCGCTGGGGGCGGCCTACGCCCTGGTGGCGCTGGGCTTTGTGCTGGTGTTGAACGCCACCTCGGCGGTGAATTTCGCCCAGGGCGATCTGGTGATGGCGGGCGGGATGCTGGCGGTGGCGCTGGCCCCGCTCATCCCGCTGCCGGGGCTGGTTCTGCTGCCTGTGATTTTGTTGGTGATGGCCGGGCTGGGGCTGCTGCTGGCGCTGGTCGCTTATTTGCCGCTGCGCAACCGCCCGCCGGTCTCCGTCTTCATCAGCACCATCGCCGTCGGCATCATTTTGCAGAACGGCGCAGCGGTTCTGTTCGGCCCGGAACCGCGCGTCGCCCCGCCGCTGTTGGGCGACGGCGTGTTGCGGCTGGGCGGGGTGGCCGTGCCGGAGCAGTCGGTCGCCATCATCCTGGTGGCGGGGCTGTTGATCGGGGCGCAGCACATGATCTTCGCCCACACCCAGCTTGGCCGCCGCTTGCGGGCGACGGCGCAGGATCCCGAGATGGCGCGGGCCTGCGGCGTGCCGGTGACGCGGATGATTCTGGTGACGTTCGCCATCGGAACGGCCTGCGCCGGGGCGGCGGGGCTGTTGCTGGCCAACCGCTATTTCGTGACGCCGACGGCGGGCGGCGATTTGATCCTCAAGGCCTACATCGCGGTGACGGTTGGCGGTTGGGGGTCGGTTCCCGGCGCGGTGGTCGGCGCGCTGTTGATCGCGCTGTTCGAGGTGGGGGTGTCGTCGGTTTTCTCGTATCCGGTGGCGCTGGGGGCGCTGTACGGCGTCTTGCTGCTGATTCTGATGGTCCGACCGCAAGGGCTGTTCGGCGAAGCGGTGCGCCGCCGTGCGTGATCGACGGAACGCGCTGTTGCTGGCGGCGGCGCTGGCCGGGTTGGCCTACGCGCTGTTTTTCGCCTCGCCCTATGGCCTGCGGGTGCTGACGGTGGCCGGGGTCTACGCGCTGGCCGCCTTCGGTTTTCAGATCCTGTTCGGGCTGGGCGGGGCGCTGTCCATGGCGCAGGGCGCGTTTTTCGGGCTGGGCGCCTATGTGACCGGGATTTTGGGAAGCCGCTACGGGCTGGACGCCTCCGTCACCTTTCCGCTGTCCTTGCTGGCGCCGTTGCTGGTGGCGCTGCCGGTCGGTCTGGCGGTGTTGCGGCTGGAGTCCCATTACTTCGCCTTGGCGACCTTGGGCGTCGCGCAGGTCTTGCATCTTCTGGCGGTCAATCTGCCGGACCTCACCGGCGGGGCGAACGGCTTGCCGGGCGTTCCCGCCTTCGCGTTGTTCGGCTGGGTCGCGCCGCGCGGTCTGCCGATGGCGGCGCTGGTCTGGGGGGTGGCGGCGGTTGGCGGGCTGATCGGCTGGCGGCTGGCGCGCGGGCGGCTGGGCCGCTCCCTGGAGTTGGTGCGGGACGATCCGCTGGCGGCGGGCTGTCTGGGGCTGGACGTCGGGCGGCTGCGGCTGACCGCCTTCGCGCTGTCGGCGGTTTACGCCGGGGCGGCGGGGGCGCTGGCGGTTCACACCCAGCGGGTGGTGTCGCCGGAGGTGCTGGAATTCCCGGTCATGGTGACGATCCTGACCATCGCCGTGGTCGGCGGGCGTGGTCGGATGGTCGGCGCGGTGCTGGGAGCGCTGCTGCTGATTCATTTGCCGGAATGGTTCCGGGGGCTGGAGCGCAGCTATCTGATCGTCTATGGCGCGGCGCTGCTGCTGGCGATTCTGGTCGCGCCCAACGGTTTGACGGGCCTGCTGGAGCGGCTGTTCCCGCCGCCGCCGCGTGCCTTGCCCGACGCGGTGGAGCCGCCCGCCGGACCGCGCGCGACGGGGGAAATTTTGCGCGTCGAAGATCTCAGCAAATCCTTCGGTGGCGTGCGCGCGCTCGACGGCGTGTCGCTGAGCGTGCAAGCGGGCGCCATCGTCGGGCTGATCGGCCCGAACGGGTCGGGCAAGACGACGCTCATCAACGTGCTGTCGGGGCTGGAGCGCCCGGACGATGGGGCGGTGTGGATCGGCGGGCGCGACCGAACCGGCGCGCCGCCCGACCAGATCGCGCGCGCCGGTCTGGCCCGCAGCTTTCAGGCGGCGACCCTGCCGAACCACGCCAGCGTGCTGGAGGCGGTGGCCGCCGCCCGGCTGCCGTTCGACCGCAGCGTGGCGGAAGCCGAGGCGCACGCCCGTTGGGCGCTGGACCGTCTGGGCGCGGGCGATTTGGCGTTGCGGCCCTGCCATGGTTTGCCAGCGGCCTTGCGGCGGCGGGTGGAGTTGGCCCGCGCGCTGGCGCGCCGTCCGTCGGTTCTGCTGCTGGACGAACCGGCGGCGGGGCTGACCGACGCGGAAAAGGCCGATCTGGCCGCCCATCTGCGCCGCTTGGCGTGGGAGGGGATGGCGCTGCTGGTGGTCGAGCATGACATGGATTTCCTGCTGCCCCTGGTCGGCTGGGTGTTGTGCCTGGACCGTGGGCGGACGCTCTACGCCGGGCCGCCCGACGGCGCGCGCCGTGACGCCGCCGTGATCGCCGCCTATCTCGGCGGGCCAGCCGTTCGGGACGATTCCGACGACGAGGATGGGGCATGACCGCGTTGCTGTCGGTGGAGGGGCTGAGCGTCGTCTATGGCGGGGCGCTGGCGTTGGACGGCGTGTCGTTGACCCTGGCGGCGGGGGAGACGATGGCCGTGCTGGGGGCCAACGGCGCCGGCAAATCCAGCCTGCTGAAAGCGATCCTTGGCTTGGTCCCGGCCAGCGGCGTTGTGCGCTTTGCCGGGGAGGACGTCGCCGCCCTGCCGACCGAACGGCGGGTCGGGCGCGGTCTTGGCTATGTGCCGGAAGGGCGGCGGGTGTTCGCCGGTATGAGCGTGCGCGACAATCTGGAGGTCGCCGGGCTGTCCGACCGCCGCGCCCGCGCCCAGGACGTCGCCCGAATCTTCGCTCTGTTTCCTGATCTGGCGCGCAAAAGCGGCGAGGCGGCATGGCGGCTGTCGGGTGGGCAGCAACAGATGCTCAGCTTTGGCCGCGCCCTGATGGGCCGTCCGCGTCTTCTGCTGCTGGACGAGCCGTCGCTTGGTCTGTCGCCCAAGCTGGCGGCGGAGCTGTTCGCGGCGATCCAGGCGGTGGCGAACACCGGAACCGCCGTGCTGGTGGCCGAGCAGAGCGCCGCCCGCGCGCTGTCCATCGCGCCGCGCGCGCTGCTGTTGCGGTTGGGCCGGGTGGTGCGGGATGGGCCGGTTGGTGATCTTTCGGCAACGGTGTTGCACGATGCGTTCTTTGGGCTTTGACTTTCGGTCCCGGCGCGGCGGTTGCTCTTGCGGATAAAGACGCTCGCCGTTAGCTTCGCGGCCACAACCTGCCCATGGATTCCGCCCGATGACCGCCCGCTTCGCCGCCCCGTTGTCCGCCTTGTTTCTGTTGGGGACGGCGTCGTCCATGGCGTTGGCCGCGCAGTGGGGGGAGGCGCCGTGGGGCGGCGCGCAGGTGGCCGAACTGGTGCCGGTCGATCCAGAGCTGCCGCCGTCCGTCTATTATGGCGTGCCGTCCTCGGGAACGGAAATCGTGACGCCCGCCGCTCCGGCTGGGGCGCCGGACGCCAAGGACGCCGCGCCGGAAAAAACCGGCCCGGCGGAGTTGGTCGATGGCTGGGAAGGCGGCGCGGCCAAGGACAAGGACGGAAAATTCGCCTATTGCGTGGTGGAGGGGAATTTCACCTCCGGCCATGTGCTGATGATCGCGCGCAGCCAAAAGGGCGAAACCAATCTCGGCATCGGCATTCCCGGCGCGGAGTTGCCGCAGGGCGACCGCTGGCCGGTCAAGGTTGAAATCGACGGCAAGATCAAGCGCGAGCGGGTCGCCGTCGCCTCGCAAACCGACATGCTGGTGATTCCCAGCGGCAAGGACGAGGAATTCGTCAACGCCCTGATGACCGGCAAGGAACTGGTGGTCACGTCCTCGTCCGACCGCATCACCTTCCTGCTCAAAGGCACCAAGAAGGTGCTGAACGATCTGAAGAACTGCGTGGACAAGGGCGGCAACGTGCCGCCGATCAAGACCTCCACCGGCAAGCCCCCGGCGGGAACGCCGCCCGCCGCCCGCCTGCCGGAGGGGTTGGCCAGCCTGCTCGCCGCCGCTGGCGTGCGCGACGCCGAAATGGTGCCGCTGGACAAGATCCCGGCGGACCAGCGCCCGGCGGATGTGGCGTGGCGATTCGGCCCGCTGGTCGGCGGCATCCGCGAGCGGGTGGCCGGGGAAGGGGCCAAGCTGGACGATCTGTCGAACAGCTTCGCCGAATCGATGAAGGCGCGCTGCGAAGGCACCGGCACGATCACCCTGAACAACAGCGAACAAGCCGGGTCGATCACCCTGCGCACCGGCGCCGTCGATTGCGCGCTGAAGCAGCAGACGCTGCATGTCGGCCTGACCTTCATGCTGTCGCAGGGTCGGCTGTTCACCGTGCTGTTCCACGAATCGGCGGAACGCGACGCCGGGCTGGCCGACAAGGTGCGCGACAACCTGACTCAGGTGCTGCGCAAGGCCGGAACCGCGCCCGCCCCGGCGACGAACGGTCCCGCTACGAACGGTCCCGCCGCCGCCCCGGCGGCCAACGCGACGCCGACGGATGGCGCCGCCAATCCGGTTGCGGCCCCAACCGCCCCGGCCCAAACTCCGGCTCCGGCTCCGGCTCCGGCTCCGGCTCCCGCCGCCCCGACGCCTGTTCCGGCTCCGACGCCCGCGCCTGCCACTCCGGCGAAGCCCACGCCGCCGCTGCCCGGTCGGAAGCCCTGAGGATAGGGCCAAGCCCCGCTGACGGACGCTCCGTCAGCGGGATTAAGCGTCATTCGCCAGCGGGTTCCGGGATGACGCCCAGAATTTCGGCGGCCATCTTGGCGACGTTGCCGTTGATCGGCGGCGGGCTGATGTTGACGCCAGCCTTCAACGCCTTGGTCACGGTTTCCAGCACGTTCAAGCGGGCGGACCATTTCGAGTTGGATGGGATGGCGTGCCAGGGCGTGGTCGGGGTCGACGTCTTGTCGAACATCTCTTCCGTCGCCTTGACGTAATCGTTCCAGCGGGCGCGGTTGCGCAGATCCTCTTCGGTCAGTTTCCAGCGCTTGTAGGGATTGTTCAACCGCTCGCGGAAGCGCTCCAACTGCTCGTCCGGGGTGATGTGCATGAAGATCTTGACGATGCGCACGCCGTCGTCGGTCAACAGCCGCTCGAACTCGACGATTTCGTCATAGGAACGCTTCCAATTGTCCTTGCTGGTGTATTTCTCCACCCGCTCGACCAGGACGCGGCCATACCAGGAACGGTCGAAAATGGCGAAGGTGCCGCCAGCGGGCAGTTTGGTCCAGAAGCGGTAGAGGTAATGCTTGCTTTGCTCCTCCGCCGTCGGGGCGGAGATCGGCCAAACGTGAAAGCCGCGCGGGTCGAGCGGCTCGGTCATGCGGCGGATCGCCCCGCCCTTGCCGCTGGCGTCCCAGCCTTCAAACAGGATGATGGCGCGGCGCTTTTCGTGCCAATAGGTTTGCTGGATTCGCAGCAGTTCCTTTTGCAGCTTGCTCAGGCGGCGGTCGTACTCCTCCGCCGAATCGACCCGGTATTCCTCATGGTCCAGCTTGCTGAGGCGGATTTTCGCGATCTTTTGGGTCTTGTCGGCCATGCGCTGGTCCTTGGTGATGACGTGTGAATGAGGAGGAAATGACGCTTCGGTGAATCCCACACGGGGGTGGACGAACTGTCAACGGGTGAAACCGTCGCGGGCGGGCCATGGCCGGGTCTTCGCCTGCGGCAAAAAGAAAAGGCGCGCCACAAGGGCGCGCCTTTCGTCACCAACCGAGGCAAGCCAAGGTTAGCTGTTCTTCACCTTGGCGTAGGAGCCGGGGGCGTCGTCCAGAACCTTCAGGGCGTGGTCGCCGGGCTGGCGGGCCGGAACCTTGCCGTCGGCGAACTCAGACACCCACTTGTTCCATTCCGGCCACCAGGAGCCTTCGGTCTGCGTCGCGCCTTCCAGCCACGCGTCGCTCGTTTTCGGCAGCTTGTCGCTGGTCCAGTAGCAGTATTTGTTCGCGGCGGGCGGGTTCACCACGCCAGCGATGTGGCCCGAGGCGCCAAGCACGAACTTGACCGGGCCGCTGAACTGCTGAGCGCCCATGTAGGTGCTCTTCCACGGGGCGATGTGATCCTCGCGGGCCGACAGGAACAGGGTGGGGGTCTTCACCTTGGTCAGGTCGATCGGCACGCCGCCCAGCGTCACGGCGCCCGGCTGCACCAGCAGATTCTTCTGGTACATGCTGCGCAGGTAGAAGCTGTGCATCGCGGCGGGCATGCGGGTGCTGTCGCCGTTCCAATAGAGCAGATCGAACGGGAACGGATCCTTGCCCAGCAGATAGTTGTTCACCACGAACGACCAGATCAGATCGTTGGCGCGCAGCATGTTGAAGGTCGTCGCCATCTTCGCGCCGTCGAGGAAGCCCTGTTCGGCCATCTGCCCTTCGATGAAGGTCAGTTGCTCCTCGTCGATGAAGATCGACAGTTCACCGGCTTCGGTGAAGTCCAGCATGGTGGTGAAGAAGGTCGCCGACTTGATGCGGGTGTCTTTCTTTACCGCCATATAGGCCAGGGTCGAGGCCAGCAGCGTGCCGCCCAGGCAATAGCCGATGGCGTTCACGTCCTTCTCGCCGGTCGCCTTTTCGATGGCGTCCAACGCGGCCAGTGGGCCTTCGAACATGTAATCTTCAAAGCCCTTGGCGGCCAGCGTCTCGTCCGGGTTGACCCAGGACAGGACGAACACCGTGTGGCCCTGATCGACCGCCCACTTGATGAAGCTGTTCTTCTCGCGCAGATCCAGGATGTAGTATTTGTTGATCCAGGGCGGCACGATCATCAGCGGACGCTTGTTCACGTCCGGCGTGGTCGGGGTGTATTGCAGCAACTGCATCAGCGGGGTCTCGAAGACCACCTTGCCGGGCGTCACCGCGATGTTCTTGCCCAACTGGAAAGCGTCGTAGTCGGTCATCGAGATGCGCAGCTCGCCCTTGCCGCGCTCCAGATCCGTCAGCAGATGCTCCAGACCCTTCACCAGATTCTCGCCGCCGCTCTCGATGGTCTTGCGCAGAACCTCGGGGTTGGTCATGACGAAGTTCGACGGCGCCATCGCGTCGACGAACTGGCGGGTGTAGAAATCCACCTTCTTGGCGGTGTGGTCGTCCAGGCCATCGACCTGATTGACCGTGGATTGCATCCACCGGGCGCTCAGCAGGTAGGACTGCTTGATGAAGTCGAACAGGGTGTTCTCGTCCCAGGCCGAATCCTTGAAGCGGCGATCGTCCTTGTTGGGGGCGATCACCGGCTGTGAATCCTGGCCGAACATCCGCTGGGTCGTACGCTGCCACAGGGTCAGGTAATCCTGCCACAAGGTCATCTGCGCCTGCATGAGCTTGGCCGGGTCGGCCATCATGCGGGTGGTCATCTCAAGGAAGGCGTGGCCGACGCCCATCGGGTCGGGGCTTTTCGCGCCCATGCCGTCGGCGGCCTGACGCGACAGAAACTCGGAGACAAGCCGCTGGCTCTGTTCGGCGATGCGGGTCATCGCGCGCGACATTTCGACCGGATCGGGAAGCTTGACGTCGGGGGCCTGGTTCTCGGCCATGAGTTGCGGTCCTTCTTGTCTTAAGCGAGTTTTGCGCTTCAGGAGGGGCTTGCGGGCAGCTATACACAGGCAGGCGGCCTATGGTCGCCGTGGAAGGCGTCTGACGGCAAGTCCTTTTGTGACGCGGTGCGGTATAAATCCGGGGTTCCTCATACACCGTAGATGTGAACATTTCATTTCACGCAGCGCCGCACAAGAGCGACGATGCGGCAAGCGACAAGGGGCGACCGATGGTCAAGGGTGGACAGAGGGCGGGGGCGGTCTTGCGGGGACTTGGTCTGTTGTGCGTTGCAACGCCTATGATTTTTGGTCTTTCCGCCTGCGCCGTCGGGAGTTTTGACGATGGTCTTCTGGGGGCTGTGGTCGGCAATTCCGGGTCGGTCAGCGACAATCCGTCGCCCATCCGCGCGATGAAAGAGGATCGCAGCGACTACCCAACCCTCGGTTTGGTGCCGCCGCGCCCCACGGGGCTGAGCACGGAAGCCCAACGGCAGGTCAAAATGGACAAGCTGGCGGGCGACCGGGCGACGTCGCGCCGCCGCAAAGCCGAGACGGAGGCCATTCCGATGCCGACTCCGTTGGAGGTTCCGGCCAAGCCCAACCTCAAGCCCGGCAAGAGCTGAGCTGAGCCGATTCGACGCGGCTCGCTGGGCTGGGGTTGAACCTTGAGACGAACGCGCTATGATTCGCACGCAGCACGCTTTCCCCGCGACCGTCCCCCTTTGTGGGGCGGTCGTTCCGGTCCAATTTTGAATTTCGGAGACGGTCTATGGAAGGGCGCAAAGTCCCCTCGGTTGTGTTCAAGACCCGCGTGCGTGATGAAAGCGTCGGCGGTCCGAACCCGTTCCGTTGGCAGGATGTGACGAGCGACGACCTGTTCGCGGGCAAGCGCGTGGTGGTGTTCTCGCTGCCCGGCGCCTTCACCCCGACCTGCTCGAACGAGCAGTGCCCCGCCTTCGAGCGGCTGCACGACGAGTTCAAGGCGCTGGGCGTTGACGACGTCTATTGCCTGAGCGTCAACGACGCCTTCGTGATGTTCCAATGGGGCAAGAGCCTGAACCTGAGCAAGGTCAAGCTGATCCCCGACGGGTCGGGCCATTTCACCCGCCGCATGGGTATGCTGATCGACAAGGATCATGTCGGTTTCGGCTATCGCTCCTGGCGTTACGCCATGGTCGTCAAGGACGGCGTGATCGAGAAATGGTTCGAGGAGCCGGGCATCAACGACGACGGTGAAAACGGCGATCCCTACGGCGAATCCTCGCCGGAAAATATTCTGGGCTATCTGCGCGCCTGATTGACCGAGTTGGGTGAAGGAATGGGGCCGACCTCGGGGAAGCATCCGGGGCGGCCCTTTTTCATGGGCGGAAGATCGGCGCGCGCGGGTTGGTCCGCCCGGCATGTCCCCAGGTGGAGAAAGCTTGCCGGGAAAACCCTCTTGGTTGCTGAAGCGAGGGAGGTTACACAGGACTTAGATTTTCTCGGCGGACGTGGATCGCGGAGCGCCGCCGCCGAGGCGATGGTCAAGGCTCTTCTTCGACATAAGGTGACGCGCATGCGCTTTCGCAGCCTGTTTCTGAGCGCCGCTCTTCTGTCCTTGGCGGCTGGCCCGGCGATCAGCGCCGAATTGTCGCTGGCGAAGCTGAGCTTGAAGATTGATCCGGCGCAAACGACGGTGTCCGGCATTTCCTCGGGCGCCTACATGGCCGGGCAATTCCAGATCGCCTTCTCCGGTCTGGTGAAGGGGGTTGGCGTCGTCGCCGGTGGTCCCTACGCCTGCGCCGAGGTGTCGAGCGGGCAGGCGATGGCGATGGTGGCGCTGAAGCGCTGCATGGACGTGTTGATCGGCGCGCCGGACGTGGCCGCGCTGGCCACCAACGCCCGGACGCGGGAAAAGGCCAAGGACATCGACCCGCTGACCAATCTGGCGGTCGCGCGGGTCTATCTGTTCAACGGCGGGAACGACGTGACCGTGAAGCGCCCGGTCGCCGACGCGGCGGCGCTGCTTTACAAGGCGTTGGGCGTGCCGGACGCCAACGTCAAATACGTCAAGCTGCCCGAGGCCGCGCACGCGCAGATCACCGACGGTTACGGCGCGCCCTGCGACTTCATCCCCAAGGGGGAGCAACCGGCGGAGTTCATCAACAACTGCCAGTACGATCAAGCGGGCGACATCCTGTCCCACCTGTATCCCGACAGCCGCAAGCCGAACGCGCCGACGGCCTCCAAGCATCCCGTGTTGTTCGATCAGACGCCCTACATGGGCGACCCCAGCCGCACCGGCATGGCGACCAGCGGCTACATTTATGTGCCGGACTCCTGCTCCAGCGGCGGCCAGACCTGCCGCCTGCACGTCGCCTTTCACGGCTGCCGGATGGCGTCGAACCTGATTGGCGACCATTACGCCGTCCACGCCGGTTACAACCGCTGGGCCGACGTGAACAACATCATTGTGCTTTACCCGCAGATCGACGCCAAGGCCAAACCGACCTCCAACCCAAAGGCCTGCTGGGACTGGTTCGGCTACACCGGCTATGATTTCGCCCGCAAGGGCGGTTTCCAGATGCAGGCCGTGCGCAAGATGATCGCGACGCTGGCGGAATAGCGCGTCCGCGTTCGGTCTCCGGCGTTCGGCCTCGAGTCAAACAAACATCAGAGCGGGCGATGCGCTTCCGCACGGATTCTCACGCCTTGTTGATTACCAATATTAAAATTATGGATTTGAGCAAAAATTCATAATTCTGCTGAAATATAAGATTAGAAGTTAATAATAAACAATGGAATCGCTGTTTTTTCTTCGCTTTGTCGAAGTTTTATAACTTTTAACTGATTATAAAATTTCACAAAAAGAACAGGATTTCTTCAGTTGAAATGATATGGATCAAATATTATATTCTCGACACAATAACTTGATCGTTCTGATTCTTGAAAGGGTGGCGCTCTCATGAAGTCTTTGATTTCCCTTGCGGCAGCGGCGGTTTTTCTCATGGCTTCCAGCGCCTTCGCGCAGACCGGGGAAACGCCCCCGACGTTGCCGGGGGTCGCGACGGTGACGGCGGTTGACGCCAAAACCCTGATTGAGAAGGGCGGCGTCGCGCTGGATGTGCGCAAAAAGGCAGCTTACGTCGAAGGCCATTTGCCTGGCGCGAAGTCCATCCGCTCGGCCATCAACGAGCAGACCAAGGCGATCGATCCCTCTGCCTTCGGCGCCAACAAGGACGCCGTGATCCTCATTTACGGTCATGGCACGGATGGTTGGTCGGCGGTTGACGCGGCCAAGGCGGCGGCGGAAGCCGGTTACAAGAACGTCAAGTGGCTGCGCGGTGGTTGGAGCGAGTGGAGCAAGGCCGGGCTGCCGAGCGAACAGTGACGCGCGCCTTGCAGCCAGCGCTTTAGGACGGGGGGAGTGACATGACTGTGGTGACGGGACGGTTGCGGGACAAAATCGGACAGATTGGTTTTCGGGTTCCGGCCCTGATGGCGGTCGTCGCGCTCCTCTTCATCGGGGTGACGGCGCTGTCGGTCTTTTGGAACCAGCACAGCGTTGGTTTTCTCAACGATTTGAGCGGTCGCGACCTGAAGGTTCGCGCGTCGATGACGGCGCTCTACAACGACATGGACACGGTGAATTCGCGGGTTCTTGGCGTGATGGCGACGATCTACTCATCGCCTGGATCAGCGGATCGGGTCGCTCAGGCGCTCGACGGCGTGCAACGCAACTGGAGCGACCTGCTGGCGCTGATTCCCGAGGCGGAGCGCGGCGCGGCGACCAAGGCCGCCGCCCAGGCGATGGCGGAGTTTCCCGCCTTCACCAGCAAGCTCAGCCAAGCGCTGAAGGGATCAGCCCCGCTTGGCGGGCATTATGACCTCTGGCTTGACCTGTCGCCACCGCTGCGCAAGGCCATTCTGGAAGTCTCCAAGCAGCTTGACCAACGCGTCAATGTGCGGGCTTCGGAAGATTTGGCGCTTGGAACGCTCATAAGCGAGGCGTCGTTGGCGGCCATCGTCGTTGGGCTTTTGGTGCTGGGCGCCGTCACTCGCAGTCTTGTTGTCGGGGTGTCGCGGCCAATCACCCGCATGACGGCGGTGATGGGGGAGTTGGCTCAAGGGGATTTGCACACGCCAATTCCTTACGCCGACCGTCGTGACGAAATCAGCGGCATGGCCCGCGCCCTACAGGTTTTCCGCGACAATGGGATGGAGCGCCAACGGTTGGAGGCCGCCCGTGACGCGGAACAGCGCCAGCAAATCGAGCGCGCCGCCCGGATTGAGGAGTTGATCGCCCGGTTTGACCGCAGCGCCACCGAAACGCTCCACACGGTCGCCTCGGCGGCGTCGCAGTTGGACGCCACGGCCCGCGACATGACGATCACGGCCCAAAGCACGTCGGGGCAGGCGGCCAGCGCGACGGGGATCGTCACCGGCGCCACCAACAACGTTCAGGCGGTGGCGGCGGCGACCGAACAATTGTCGTCGTCGATTCAGGAAATCGGACGCCGGGCGGTCGAATCGAGCGCCATCGCCGACCGGGCGGTCGCCGAGGCCGGTCGCACCAACGAGACGGTGCGCAGCCTGACCGAGGCGGCGACCCGCATTGGCGAGGTGGTTCAGTTGATCGGCGAGATCGCCAGCCAGACCAACCTGCTGGCGCTGAACGCCACCATCGAGGCGGCGCGCGCGGGCGAGGCGGGCAAGGGTTTCGCCGTCGTCGCCAGCGAGGTGAAGGGGTTGGCCACCCAAACGGCGCGGGCGACCGAGGACATCTCAAGCCAGATCGACGAGATGCAGAAGGTGACGGGAAACGCGGTGCGCGCGATTCAGGAGATCACCGGAATCATCACCGAACTGCACGGAATCGCCCGCGACATGACCGAGTCGGTCGATCAGCAGACGGCGGCGACCAACGAGATTTCCCGGAACGTCCAGGCGGCCGCCATGGGCATGGGCAATGTCAGCGACACGGTTGGCGGCGTCAGCGCGGCGGCGGGGCAAACCGGCGCGGCGGCGACCCAGGTTCTTGGCGCGGCGGGTGAATTGTCCCATCACGCCGAACGCCTGCGTCACGAGGTGGTGTCCTTCTTCCAGGGCATTCGCGCGGCTTGATCGGACGCGCCCATCGGCCAAAGAAAAAGCCCCGCTCCGGGATGCCGGAGCGGGGCTTTTTCATGACCGGCAGGCGTAGGGTGATTACGCCTTCAGGATGCTGCGGCCAGCGAAGCGGGCGGCGACGCCCAACTGCTCTTCGATGCGGATGAGCTGGTTGTATTTGGCCAGACGATCCGAACGGCTGAGCGAGCCGGTCTTGATCTGGCCGCAGTTGGTGGCGACCGCCAGATCGGCGATGGTGCTGTCTTCGGTCTCGCCCGAACGGTGCGACAGGACGGCGGTGTAACCGGCCTTGTGCGCCATGTCGACGGCTTCCAGCGTTTCCGACAGGGTGCCGATCTGGTTGACCTTCACCAGGATGGAGTTGGCGGTGCCCTTCTTGATGCCGTCGGCCAGACGCAGCGGGTTGGTGACGAACAGATCGTCGCCGACCAACTGGATCTTCTTGCCGATGGCTTCGGTCAGCGCCTTCCAGCCGTCCCAATCATCTTCCGACATGCCGTCTTCGATGGAGATGATCGGGTAGCGGCCCACCAGATCGGTCCAGTAGGACACCATCTGGTCGGGGGTCAGCGACTTGCCTTCACCGGCCAGCTCATACTTGCCGTTCTTGAAGAACTCGGTCGAGGCGGCGTCGAGCGCCAGCATGACGTCGTCGCCCGGCTTGTAACCGGCGGCCTCAATGGCCTTCATGACGAAGCCCAGCGCGTCGTCGGTCGAGCCGAGGTTGGGGGCGAAGCCGCCCTCGTCGCCGACGTTGGTGTTGTGGCCGGCGTCCTTCAGCTTCTTCTTCAGCGACTGGAAGATTTCGGCGCCCATGCGGATGGCGTCGGCGCAGCTCTCCGCGCCCACCGGCATAATCATGAATTCTTGGATGTCGATGGGGTTGTCGGCGTGCGCGCCGCCGTTGATGATGTTCATCATCGGCACCGGCAGCAGCGAGGCGAAGGCGCCGCCGACGTAGCGGTACAGCGGCAGGCCAGCCTCTTCCGCCGACGCCTTGGCGACGGCCAGCGACACGCCCAGAATGGCGTTGGCGCCCAGACGGCTCTTGTTGGCGGTGCCGTCAACCTCCAGCATGGCGAGGTCGATGGCGCGCTGGTCGGAGGCCTCCAGACCGGCGAGCGCGTCGTACAGATCGCCGTTGACCGCCTCGACGGCCTTCAGAACGCCCTTGCCGCCGTAACGGCTCTTGTCGCCGTCGCGCAGCTCGACCGCCTCATGGGCGCCGGTGGACGCGCCCGAGGGAACCGCAGCGCGGCCAAAGGCGCCGCTTTCCAGGGACACATCGACTTCGACGGTCGGGTTGCCCCGGCTGTCCAAAATCTCGCGGGCGTGAATCTCGGTGATGGCGCTCATGGTCGGTCGATCCTTCGCAGAAGGCGGCCGCGTTTGATCCCGCAGGCCGCGTTTTGGGGCGCGGAGGCTTGATAGCCCCGGCGTCATGACGATGCAAGGTCTGGTTCGGCGATGATTGGTGGTTGGAACCACTCTTTACGCGAAGTTTTCGATCATCGCGGCGAAGTCATCGGGCCGTTCGGCGTGCAGCCAATGCCCGGCCCCCTCCATCATGGTGATCTCCGCCTTGGGGAAGCGCTGGCGGATCGCCGCGTGGTTCTCCGGGCGGATGTAGTCGGAGGCCGTGCCGCCGATGAACAGGGCCGGGCCGTCGTAGCGGGCGTCGCCCAGATCGGGAAAGCCGATCAAATCAGCCATGGCCGCGCCGATGGCGTCGAGATTGACCCGCCACGAGAACACGCCATTCTCCAGAACCAGATTCTGCATCAGGAAGGAGCGCAAGGGCGCTTCCGGCACGGCGGCGACCAACTGCGCCTCCACCTCCTGGCGCCGCGTGCAGGTGGTCAGATCGGCGGCCTTCATGGCGGCGACGTAGGGGGCGTGGGTGTGGGTGTAGGCGACCGGGGCGATGTCCACCACCACCAGCCGGGCGACCCGGTCGGGGTGGCGCAGGGCCAGCGTCATCGCCGTTTTGCCGCCCATCGAATGGCCGACCACGTTGGCCCGCGCGAATCCCCGGTCATCGAGGAAGCGCAGAACGTCGTCGGCCATCTGCGGGTAGCTCATGCCGTCGGCCCAGGGCGCGCCGCCATGGTTGCGCAGATCCAGCGCGTAGACTCGGCGGGTTTCGGCGAAGCGGCGGGCCAGCGTCTGCCAGTTTCGGGCCGAGCCGAACAGGCCGTGCAGCACCAACAGCGGCGTGCCGCCGTTGGCTTCGCCAGCTTCCAGATAGGTCAAGGGCAGAGGATTCGGCATCGCTTCGTTTCCGTGGCGCTGGACGGGACAGGGCCGCGATCCTATGACGATTGCGCCCGCGTCGCTAGGATGTCGGGCAAAGGTTTTTTCGCGGGATTTTTGCGAAGGGTCACACCGCATCGTGTTTCGTCACATTCTGTCCGTCGGCGGTCTGACGCTGGCCAGCCGGGTTTTGGGCTTTGTCCGCGACGTGCTGACCGCCGCGCTGTTGGGGGCGGGGCCGGTGGCCGACGCCTTTTTCGTCGCCTTCCGGCTGCCCAACCATTTCCGCGCGCTGTTCGCCGAGGGGGCCTTCAACTCCGCCTTCGTGCCGCTGTTCTCGGGCAAGCTGGTGGAGGACGGGCAGGCCGCCGCCAAGCGCTTCGCCGAAGAGGTGATGGCGCTGCTGTTGGCGGTGCAACTGGTCTTCGTGCTGGGCATTCTGGCGATCATGCCGCAATTCATGACGGTCTTCGCGCCGGGCTTTTCCGACGAGCCGGAGAAGTTTCGGCTGGCCGTTCTGTTCACCAGCATCACCTTTCCCTATCTGCTGTTCATCGCCCTGGTCTCGCTTTATGGCGGCGTGCTGAACAGCATGAGCCGCTTTGGCGCGGCGGCGGCGGCGCCGATCCTGCTGAATCTGTGCCTGATCGCCGCGCTGGTGCTGGCGACGCCGCTGATGCCGACCGCTGGGCACGCGCTGTCTTGGGGCGTTCTGCTGTCCGGGGTGGTCCAATTTGTCTATCTGGCCTGGGACGCGAACAAAATCGGCATGGGGCTGCGGCTGGTCCGCCCGCGCCTGACCGCCGACGTGAAGCGTTTTCTCGCCGTGCTGGGACCGGCGGCGCTGGGGGCCGGGCTGACGCAAATCAGCCTGTTCGCCGACACGCTGATCGCCTCGGCCCTGCCGACCGGGGCGGTGTCCTACCTTTATTACGCCGACCGGCTGAATCAGTTGCCGCTGGGGGTGATCGGCATCGCCGTGGGAACCGTTCTGCTGCCGGAAATGTCTAGGCGCATCAAGGGCGGTGACGAGGCCGGGGCGGTGGACAGCCAGAATCGCGCGGTCGAATTCTCGCTGGTGCTGACCTTGCCCGCCGCCGTCGCCTTTCTGGTCGCCGGGCTGTCCATCGTCGCAGTGCTGTTCCAACGCGGGGCCTTCGGGCCAAGCGACGCGGCGGCCTCGGCGGCGACCTTGCAGGCCTACGCGCTGGGGCTGCCCGCCTTCGTGGTGATCCGCAGTCTGGTCAATGGTTTCTACGCCCGGCAGGACACGGCGACCCCGGTGCGGGTGGCGCTGGCGGCGGTGGCGGTGAACGTCGCGCTGAAGCTGGCGCTGATGGGGCCGCTGGCCCAGGTCGGGCTGGCGGTGGCGACGTCGGTGTCGGCCTGGGTCAACGCCGGGCTGCTGGCGTGGCTGCTGACCCGGCGCGGGCTGTTCCGCGCCGACGCCCGGCTGCGGCGCAACCTGCCGCGCATGGCGCTGGCCGCCGGGGCGATGGGCGGCGCGCTGTGGCTGGCGCAGGAACGGCTGTCGCCCTGGCTGACCGCGAACGGGCTGTTCGAGCGGATGGCCGCGCTGATCCTGCTGTGTCTGGTCGGGCTGCTGGTCTATGGCGTGGCGGCGGCGGCGCTGGGGCTGGTCCGTCCGTCGGACCTGTCCCGCCTGCGCCGCCGCCGCGCCGGATAAGGATCAGCCCGCGTTCTTGAGCGGGCGGGCCGGGTCGGCGGTCCATTCGGACATGGAGCCGTCATAGAGCCGCACCCCCGGCACGCCAGCGATCTCGCTCAACGCGAACCAGGACACGCTGGCCAGATGGCCGGTGTTGCAGAAGGTGATCGGCGCGGGATCGAGAGGCAATCCAGCCTTGTCGGCCAGCGCCTTCACCGCGTCGGCGCCGACGAAGCGCTTGGGCGTACCGGAGTAGAACGCCCCGTTGTCGATGTGGAGCGCGCCGGGCAGGGTTCCGGCGGCGCGGGCCTGCGGGCTTTTGCCCTGTCCGGCGAAGTGTTCGGCGGACCGGGCGTCGTGCAGCGGCGTGGTCCCGGCGGCGACGGCGGCCTCCACCTCGGCCAGCGTGGCGCGCAGGTCGGCGCGCGGCGAGGCTGTGAAGGCGACGGGCGGGCGGACGGCGGCGGCGGGCGTCACCGGACGACCCTCGGCGACCCACGCGGCGAACCCGCCGTCGAGCACCGACACGGCGTCATGCCCCAAACTCTTGAAGGTCCAATAGACCCGCGTGGCGTTGCCCATGTCGGCGGCGGTGGCCCCGGCGGCGACCAGCACGACGTGATCGTCGGCGCCGACGCCCAAGCCGCCGATCAGCCGTTCCAGAACCGCCGGTTCCGGCAGCAGGCCGGGGGCGGCGCCGATGGTGGCGCGCCAGCCACTTGTTGCGTAATCGGAATGAACCGCTCCCGGAACGAAGCCGCCGCTGGGCGGGGTTCGCACGTCCAGGATGACGAGGTTGGGGTGGTCAAGCCGTTCGCTCAGCCATGCGGGGGTGACAAGCGGGCTGGTGGGGGTGCTGGTCATTGGCGTGAACCTGATTTTCGTTTGCGGCGTCGCAATCGTTCCGAAAACGAAACAGAAAGAGAATGGCGCTGGCGCCAGGCGGGTGGGGCCGTCCGTCCGTCATGCCGGGGGCGACAGTGTGGGCGAAGCGTTCGACCGCCGCAAGATCATCGGCGCGTCGGGCTGGGGAACGCGTTGCTCCGCCGCAGGCAACGGGTGTAGATTCAAACCTGTCGTTTCATCCGGCGTTCACGCCAGCCGCGCGCCTGATTTTGCGCGGCGAAGGAGCACCCATGGCCAACATCGACGATCTGCTCGGCGCGCCGGATCCCAGCGAGGGGGACCCCTCGACCTTCGCCATCGGCGACGCGCCGGTGGAGATCAAGGTGGTCATCGGCACGGCCATGCTGCGCGTCCGCGATCTGTTGAAGCTTGGTCGCGGCGCCGTGGTGGAACTGGACCGCGAGTTGAAGGATCCGACCGACATCTACGTCGAAGGCGTTCTGGTCGCCCGTGGCGAGGTGGCGATCATCGACGACAAAATCGGCGTGACCCTGACCGACTTCATCAAGTCGAGCCGTGAATGGAAGCGCTGAGCGGCTTTTCACGCCGCTGACGGCGCGTGCGCGCGACGATTTATCCGCAGGAAAGATGGGGCTATCCGCAGCGACCCGGCTTGACGGCATGGGGTGGCTTCTGGTCTCGTGATGATCGGTCTGCGTCCCTTTGACCAGGAGAACACACCGATGCCCGAAGCCGACTCGTCCTGCATCCCGCGTCTGTTCTCCAACCCGCGCGCCGACCAGGACCGCGTTTACGGCCCGTCGGAGCGCGCCATCGTCAGCCGCGCCGCCTTTGAGGAGGCGATGGCCGAAATCGGCGCGTGGCCCGGCTACGCGCCGACGCCCCTGCGCTCGCTGCCCGGTCTGGCGCGCGAGGCTGGGATCGACCGGATTTGGTACAAGGACGAAAGCGCCCGTTTCGCTCTGGGCAGTTTCAAGGCGCTGGGCGGCGCTTACGCCGTGCTGCGCCTTCTGGCGCGCGAGGTGACGGCGCGGGTGCCCGGCGTGCCGGTGACGGCGCTGGATCTGGTGGTCGGGCGCCACGCCAAGGTGACGCGGACGTTGACCGTGGCGACGGCGACCGACGGCAACCATGGCCGCTCCGTCGCCTGGGGCGCTCAGGTCTTCGGCTGCAATTGCGTGATCTATGTGCCCGCCGCCTGTTCGCCGGGCCGCCGGGCCGCCATCGAATCCTATGGCGCGACGGTGGTGGTGGTCGATGGCCTGTATGACGACGCGGTGCGCCGGGCGGCGGCGGACGCGGCGGCGGGGGGCTGGTTCATCGTCTCCGACACCTCCTACAGCGGTTATATGGACATCCCGCGCGACGTCATGCAGGGCTACAGCGTGATGGTCGAGGAGGCGATCACCCAGCTTCCCTCCAGCGAGCGGCCAACCCACGTCTTCATTCAAGGCGGCGTCGGCGCGTTGCCCGCCGTGGTCTGCGGCCATTTGTGGGAAAGCTGGGGGCGCCAGCGCCCGCGTCTGGTGGTGGTCGAACCGCACAGGGCCGATTGCCTGTATCAAAGCGCCGTCGCCGGTCGCCCGACCAAATCGGCGGGCGATCTGGACACCGTGATGGCCGGTCTGGCCTGCGGCGAGGTCTCCTTGCTCGCCTGGGCGATTCTGGAACGCGGGGCCGATGATTTCCTGACCATCCCCGACGAGGGGGCGATCCGCACCATGCGCAAGCTGGCCGAAGGCGGGCAGGGCGGACGGCCCATCGTGGCGGGCGAATCCGGGGTCGCCGGGCTGGCCGGTCTGCTCTGCGCGGCGGCGCATGAGGACACCCGGCAGGCGCTGGGCCTGGCCCCCGACGCGCGCGTGTTGGTGTTCGGCACCGAAGGGGCGACGGATCCGCTGGTCTACGCCGAGCTGGTCGGGCGCTCGCCCGAGGCCGTTTTGGCCGGTTGACGCGCCCCGCTCGCGCGATAAAGCGTGCGCGCCCGGCCAAAGGGCGTTAGAAGAAAGCGGGATTCCAAGGATCTGCCGGGCCGTCCGGCGGGTCTGTCGCGTGAACGTCGAAGAGCGGAACGATGTCGTACATCCAGGGCGAAACGGGCGAATGGGAAATCGTGATCGGGCTTGAGGTTCATGCCCAAGTGATTTCAAACGCGAAGCTGTTTTCCGGTTCGGCCACCGATTTTGGTTCGGCCCCGAACAGCCAAGTCAGCTTCGTTGACGCCGCGTTCCCCGGCATGCTGCCGGTCATCAACGAACGCTGCGTCGAACAGGCCGTCCGCACCGGGTTGGGGCTGAAGGCGCAGATCAACCTGCATTCGGTGTTCGACCGGAAAAACTATTTTTACGCCGATCTGCCGCAGGGCTATCAGATCAGCCAGTTCCTCCAGCCGATCGTCGGCGTCGGCGAAATCGTGCTCGATCTGCCGGACGGCTCCAGCCGCACGGTCGGCATCACGCGCCTGCATCTGGAGCAGGACGCGGGCAAGTCGCTGCACGACCAGCACCCGGCCAAGACCTACATCGACCTCAATCGGTCGGGCGTGGCGCTGATGGAAATCGTGTCGGAACCCGACATGCGGACCTCGGAAGAGGCGGGCGCCTACCTGCGCAAGCTGCGCTCCATCCTGCGCTATCTGGAGACCTGCGACGGCAACATGGAGGAAGGCTCCATGCGCTGCGACGTCAACGTGTCGGTGCGCAAGCCGGGCGACCCGTTCGGCACCCGTTGCGAGATCAAGAACGTCAACTCCATCCGCTTCGTCATGGCCGCCATCGAGTATGAGGCGCGCCGCCAGATCGAGGTGATCGAGGAGGGCGGCACGATCAAGCAGGAAACCCGCCTGTGGGACACGACGAAATTCGTCACCCGCTCCATGCGGTCGAAGGAAGAGGCGCACGACTACCGTTATTTCCCCGATCCCGACCTGTTGCCGTTGGAACTGGACGCCGATTGGGTCGAAGCGATCAAGCAGACCCTGCCGGAACTGCCCGACGACAAGAAGGCGCGCTTCATCGACGACTACAAGCTGTCGGTCTATGACGCGGGCGTTCTGGTGTCGGAACGGGCCAAGGCCAATTATTTCGAGACGGTCGCCAAGGGCCGCGATCCCAAGCTGGCCTCCAACTGGGTGACGGGCGAGCTGTTCGGCTATCTGAACAAGGCGGGCAAGGAGATCGAGGACAGCCCGGTCAGCGCCGAAAATCTCGGCGGCTTGATCGACCTGATCGCCGACAACACCATCTCGGGCCGCATCGCCAAGGAAGTGTTCGAGGCGATGTTCGAGACCGGCGAAAAGGCCGCCGACATCGTCGAGAAGAAGGGGCTGCGCCAAGTCACCGACACCGGCGCCATTGAGTCGGCCATCGACGCCGTCATCGCCGCCAACGGCGACAAGGTGACGGAGTTCCGCAGCGGCAAGGACAAGCTGTTCGGCTTCTTCGTCGGGCAGGTGATGAAGGCGACCCAAGGCAAGGCCAATCCGGCTCTGGTCAATGAGATTCTGACCGCCAAGTTGAAAGGCTGAACCATCGGTCGAGCAATGATCGACGGCTGAGACGAACGAAAGCCTCTCTCTTCGCGAGAGAGGCTTTTTTCTTGCCAATTTCGCCCGTTTGAGGCGACGGCGCGCTTGGAATTTCAGGGAAACTGCGGCCACACTCTGTGTTGTGGAGGGGCCATGTCGGTCGAACTGGTGATTGTCGCGCTGTTGGTCTTGCTGGTCGCCGGTTTGGCGGGCGCGCTGGTGGGTCTGCGCGTGGGGCGGCGGTGCCCCGACAGCGACGTGGTGGAGCGGCAGGCCGCCGCCGTGCATCACGACGTTGGCGAACGGCTGGAAATGGCGCTGGACGCCACCGGGGCGGCGGTCTGGGACGCTGATTTGGTCGCGGGCGCCTGCTGGTGGTCCGACACCTTCCCCCGCATGCTGGGCTACCAGGACATTCCGGAAATGCCGCCGGATTTCTGGGAGGTTCGGCTGCACCCGGAGGATCGGGAGCGGGTGCTGGCCCACATCGCCTCGCATCTGTCCGGGGAAACCACCAGCTACGTCTATGAATACCGGATGCGCCATGAGAATGGCGGCTGGCTGTGGATCTCGGCCAAGGGACGGGCGATGCATGACGCCGATGGGCGTCCGGTCCGCTACGCCGGAATCATGACCGACATCACCGAGGCCCGCCGCCAGGAAGAACGCCTGCGCGCCAGCGAAGAGCGTTTGCTCAAGATTATGGAGACCGCGCCCATCGCGTTGAACGTCACGACCCGCGATGGCCGCTGGCTGTTCTGCAACGCCCAGTCCGTCCGCCTGATGGGCCGCCCGCGCACCGACCTGATGAAGACCTGGGTGCCGGACCTCTACGCCGATCCGGCGGATCGTCTGGCCTTGATCGCGCGGTACGACCGGGAGGGCGCCTTTCGCGACGCCGAAATCCGCTTCCGCAAGCCGGACGGCTCCATCGTCTGGGCGCTGTCATCCTGGAGCATGATTGATTTTGACGGTGAATCCGCGCTGTTGACGTGGCTTTACGACATCACCGACCGCAAAGCCGCCGAATCCGAGCTGATTCGCGCGCGGGAAGAAGCCGAACAGGCGTTGGCCGAACTGCGCGAGGCGCAGGAAAGCCTGATCCAGGCCGAAACCATGGCGTCGCTGGGGCAGTTGGTCGCCGGAGTCGCGCATGAGATCAACACCCCCATCGGCATCGGCCTGACCGCCGCCAGCCACATTGGCGAACAGGCTGACCGGCTGCGCGCGCGTTTCGCCGACGGCCAATTGCGCAAATCCGATTTTGTCGAGTTTCTCAGCGAGTTGGCGGAAAGCGCGCGTCTGTTGATGGCCAACATCGACCGCGCGGCGTCGCTGGTGCAGAGCTTCAAACAGGTGGCGGTCGATCAGTCTTCGGGCGACCGACGGGTGTTTGAGCTTGGGGGCTACATCGCGGAGGTGCTGTTTTCCCTGCGCCCGCGTCTGAAGCGGACGCGGCTGACGGTGTACGTCGATTGCGCCGAAGGGTTGATGCTGGACAGCTATCCGGGCGCGTTTGGGCAGGTTCTGACCAATCTGGTCATCAACGCGCTTGTTCACGCCTATGGCGACGGCGCGGTGGGCGTGATCCGAATCACCGCGCAGCCCGAAGGGGCGGATCGCGTGCGAATCGATTTCATGGATGACGGGGCGGGAATCGCGCCGGAGCATCTGCCCAAGGTGTTTGAGCCGTTTTTCACCACCAAGCGCGGGCAGGGCGGTTCCGGGCTTGGCTTGCACATCGTGTTCAACACGGTGACTGGCCCGTTGGGGGGCGCCGTTTCGGTGCAATCCTGGCCGGGTCAGGGCACGCGCTTTACGCTGAAACTCCCGTGCGTGGCCCCCGCTGCCGCTCCGGTTGTCGAAACCGAAACGGCGTCGTCGTAAAGCCCCTGCGGTGGATGGCCCTGGGATGGATGATTGGCGGGTCAGGCCACGTGCAATTCGTGCAATTGCAGATGCTTGGGGCGACGGCCCCGGCGCTTGGGCGTGGCGAATTCGGCCATGCTGCCATTCTCACCGCGCAATTCCGCCGCCAATTCCTGCACGCAGCGCATCAACAGCTCTTTTTCCCGCATGTCCTCGCGGTCGGTGATCTCCAGGCAGCTCAGCTTGATTTCGACCAGATCGATCAGCGTTTCCGCGCAACGGCGTGACAGGGACATGATGGCTTCCTCCGCAGGGGGCGGGTGAGGACGTCACCCGGATGGTGTGATGCTCATGGAGTGATCCTACGGCGAAACCATTAAAAAGTACCTAAAATTTTATACAGATTTAGCGCTCTTTTTTCTCTGATGCGGCCTTGTAAGTTTTTTGCGCTCTAGGCGTTGACAAGGGGGAAGTGGATCGTTAGAAGCATCCCCACGCCAGCGGCACCGCAAAATGCCGCGCTGGACGGAGGGGTGGCCGAGTGGCTGAAGGCAACGGTTTGCTAAACCGTCATACGGGTTAAACCGTATCGTGAGTTCGAATCTCATCCCCTCCGCCAAAAATTCAAGCTAGAGCGTTGATTTAAAAGTTAAATCCGCTCTAGCCTCTTATCCTAGCTCCAACATGCTTTGATCCTGTCAGTCGCCGTCCAAACAGCGATTGGACGGGAACCGCAAGGTGACGGTCGTTCCCCGTCCCGGCGCGCTGTCCAGCTCCGCTTTGCCGCCATGGGCTTCGACCAGGGCCTTGGTGATGGCCAGACCAAGGCCGACGCCGCCCGCGCCGCTGATGTGGGCGTTGCCCGCTTGACCGAAGGGTTCCCAGACTTTGGTGAGATCGGACGGGGGAATCCCGGACCCGGTGTCGTGGATGGCGAACAGCAGCCCAGAGGGGTGGCTGTCGGGCGCGCGGCGCGCCTCCAGGCGGACACAACCGCCCGCTGGGGTGAATTTGATGGCGTTGACGCCAACATTGACCAGAATTTGAACCACCCGCCGGGCGTCGCACAGCAGGCGCGGCAGTCCGTCATCGGCGTCGAGCCGCAGATCGACCCTGGCCTCTTCCGCGCGCGTCGCCAGCATTTGGGCGGAGCGGGTCAGCAGGTCGGCGACCGCGACCACCTCCTCGAACAGCTCGACCACGCCAAGCTCGATGCGGGAAATTTCCAGAATGTCGTCGGTGATGTCCAGCAGATGCTGGCCGGAGCTGTGGATCGCGTCGATGTACCCGGCGTAGCGCTCGTTGCCGATGGGGCCGAACAGGCCGCGCTGGATCACCTCCGAATAGCCAAGAACGGCGTTCAGCGGGGTGCGCAGCTCGTGGCTCATCACCGCCAGGAACTGGGTTTTGGAGCGGTTGGCGGCCTCGGCCTGTTGCTTGGCGCTCAACAGCTCGGCCTCGGTCTTTTTGTAGCGGGTGATTTCCCGCCCCTCGGCGATCAGGAAGCTGACGGCGCCGCTGGCGTCGCGCATTGGGCGCAGGCTGAAATCGACGTGGATCGACGGTCGTCCAGACGGTCGGTGAATGGTTTCAAAGCGCACTCCTTCGCCCGCCGCCGCCCTTTGAATGCCCGCGCGCAGCGTGTCCAGATCGGAGGAGTTGGTCCACCAAGGGGTCTCCCAAAAGGGCCGACCGAACACCGCCGTCGCGTCAACATTGGCGAAGCGGAGCGCCGCGTCGTTGGCTTCGATCAGCGCGCCGTCGGGGGTCAGCAGACCCATGAAGTCGCTGGCGCTGTTGATGATGGCGTGGAAACGCCGTTCACGCTCGCGCAAGGCCCGCGCGTTGTCGTGCTGTTCGGTCACGTCGGTCAGCACGCCTTCCATCCGGCCGGCGCCGCTGCGCCAGCCGTTCAACGTCAGCCAGCGCTCTCCGTCGGCGGTTGGCAAACGGAAGCTGAGCGGTTGGGAGGGGTTGGCGTCGGGGTCGTCGGTTTCCGGGCAGGTGATGACCCAGGCGCGCAAGGCCGGGGCGTCGTCGGGATGAACAAGGTCGAGCAAGCCCAGGCCGCGTTGCGCCAGCCTTTCGCGATCCAACTCCAGGCGGGCGAGGTTGCCCGCCGCGTAGTCGATGGGCATCCGGCCATCCACCCGCCAGCCAAGGCCGAGGACGGGGCTGCGCGCGATCATCGCGGCCAAGCGCCGCCGTTCCTGTTCGGCCATGCGGCGCTGGGTGGTGTCGCGGCCGACGGCTTGCACGGCCATCAGACGGCCCGTGACGTCGAACACCGCGTAACGTCGCCAACTGAACCAGCGCTCGTGACCATCGCGGCAGGGCCACGGCTCTTCCGCCGAGGAGGCCGGGTTGTCGGGGGTGGCTTGGGCGATGAAGGCGGCGACGGCGGCGGCGGACAGGGGCGGCATAAGGTCGCGCAGATGGCGGTCGATCAAGACGCGCGGCGGCACGGCGAACAGGGCCGCGAACTCTCGATTGACCAACGTCACCGTCAGATCGGCGGCGACGCGGACGATCACCTCGGACTGATCGTCGATGGCGGTGCGGAACTTGTCACGGCTGGAGAAGACCTTGCAGATGAAGCAATGCTCGTCGGCGACGTCGCTCAGCGACAGGATGCCGACGCCGTCCGACAAGGGCGACAGGGTGTAGGGCAGGCCGCGCCCGTCACCGACCGCGCTGAGAAAGGCGACGCCGCTGCGCGCGGTCATCGCCGCCGCTGGGGCCTCCGTCTGGATCCATGGCCCGCCGTCGAGGGTCAAAAGCGCGTCGATCCGCTGGTCGAGCAGGGCGTCCGCCGTTGCGCCGACCAGAGCGGCGAAGGCGTTGTTCGCCACGATCACTCCGCCGTGGACGTCAATCACGCAGGTCGGCGCCGGGCTGGCGGCGAACACCGCGCGCCAATCAATCGCTTCGGCACGCCCCATCCCCACCCCCTGAATGCGCGGTCATCCGCTGCGGAGTGACAGGCCGTCACGCTTGCGATGATGGTCCGAATCGCCAAGGGACTCCACCGAAAAGCCGATGGCGATTGGTCAGGCTATAACACTATCAAAAAAGTAGTGTTTATGGAATTTTGAACGGATTTTTCTGTTGAAAACAACGTGGCAATCACGCTCTCATGGCTGGCCCCCGCAGGTTGCCGTATTCGCCACGGGGGTGGGCGCGCTAAGCTTTGCCGGTCGCACAATCAATGAATTCGGGAGGATGACGACCATGAGCGCCGCTCCGCCAAGCCATGACGCCGACGCGCCGCTGGTCCTGCGCGAGGATCGCGACGGCGTCGCCACGCTGACGCTGAACCGTCCCAAGGCGCGCAACGCACTGTCGGTCGGGCTGATGACCGCGCTGCAACAGGAACTCGACGCGATCAACGAGGATCGCTCCGTGCGCGTCGTGATCCTGACCGGGGCGGGGCCGGCCTTTTGCGCCGGGCATGATCTGAAGGAAATACGGGCGACTCCGACCAAAGACGCCTACGACGCGCTGTTCGCCCAATGCGCGAAATTGATGCTGACGATCACGCGGATCCGCCCGCCGGTGATCGCCAAGGTGCATGGAATCGCCACCGCCGCCGGTTGCCAGTTGGTGGCGAGTTGCGATCTGGCCTATTGCTCCGATCTGGCGCGATTCGCCACGCCGGGGGTGAACATCGGGCTGTTTTGCTCCACCCCGATGGTGGCGTTGACCCGCGCGGTGGGGCGCAAGGCGGCGATGGAAATGCTGCTGCTGGGCGACATGATCGACGCCGAGGACGCCGAAAGCATCGGTCTGGTCAACCGAACCATGCCCGCCGACCAGTTGGACGAGGTGGTGGCCGGAATCGCCGACAAGATCGCCGCGAAATCGCCGCTGACTTTGGCCGTCGGCAAGGAAGCCTTCTACCGCCAGATCGATTTGGATGTGGAGGCGGCCTACGCCTACGCCGCCCAGGTGATGGCGCAAAACATGATGGCCAAGGACGCCGCCGAGGGCATCGACGCCTTCATCGGCAAACGCGAGCCGGTGTGGTGCGGCCAATGACCCAGCCCAACGCGATCAATCATGACGATTACAGCGACGCCTTTCTGCGCGGGGTGCTGGACAGCGTCAAAACCATCGCCATCGTCGGGGCCAGCGCCGACCCGGTGAAGGCCAGCTTCTATGTGTTGAAGTATCTGCGGGACAACGGCTATCGCGTGTTCCCGATCAACCCGAAGCTGGCCGGTCAAACCATCCTCGGCGAAACGGTTTATGGCAGCTTGGCCGATCTGCCCGAACCGCCGGACATGGTGGACATTTTCCGCAACTCCGCCGCCGCCGGGGGCGTCACCGACGAGGCTGTCGCCGTCGGCGCCAAGGTGGTGTGGATGCAATTGACCGTGCGGAACGACGAGGCCGCCGCGCGGGCCGAGGCCGCCGGGTTGACGGTGGTGATGAACCGTTGCCCGAAAATGGAAATTCAACGCCTGTATGGAGAGATCGGCCGGATCGGCGTGAACTCCAACATCATCGTCACCAAGAAGCAACCGTTGAAGAAGTTCTTCAAAAAACTGATCTGAGGGAACCGTCATGAGCGCAAACAAGAGCTTTGGGTTTGAAACCCGCGCCATCCACGCCGGGGCCGCCCCCGACCCGGCGACCGGCGCGCGGCAGACGCCGATTTACCAGACCACCAGCTTCGTCTTCGACGACGTGGACGACGCGGCGTCGCTGTTCAACCTGCAAAAGGTCGGCTTCATCTATTCCCGCCTGACCAACCCGACGGTCGCGGTGCTGGAAGAGCGGCTGGCCAATCTGGAAGGCGGCGCCGGGGCGACCGCGACCTCCTCGGGCCACGCCGCGCAGTTGCTGGCGCTGTTCCCGCTGATGGCGCCGGGCGATCACGTCATCGCCTCGCAAAAGCTCTATGGCGGGTCGATCAACCAGATCGGCACCAGCTTCCCGCGCGCCTTCGGCTGGCAGCCGAGCTTCGTCGACACCGACACGCCCGACAATGTCCGCGCCGCCATCACCGAGAAGACCAAGGCGATCTTCGTGGAAAGCCTCGCCAACCCCGGCGGCGTGGTGACGGACATCGAGGCCATCGCCACAATCGCCGACGCGGCGGGCATCCCGCTGATCGTCGACAACACGCTGGCGACGCCCTACCTCATCAACCCGATCCAGTGGGGGGCGACCTTGGTCGTCCATTCCACCACGAAATTCCTGTCGGGCAACGGCACCTCGGTCGGCGGCGTCGTGATCGACAGCGGCACTTTCGACTGGTCGAAATCGGGCAAATACCCGGCGCTGAGCGAGCCGGACGCGGGTTATCACGGCCTGCGCTTCCACGAGACCTTCGGCCATCTGGCCTTCACCATCCACGGCCACGCCGTGGGCCTGCGCGATCTGGGGCCGAGCCAGGCGCCGATGAACGCCTTCCTCACCCTGAACGGCATCGAAACCCTGCCGCTGCGCATGCAGCGCCATGTCGAGAACGCCCAAAAGGTGGCGGAATTCCTGGAAAGCCATCCGGCGGTCGGCTGGGTCAGCTACGCCGGGTTGCCGTCGTCGAAGTATCACGGGCTGGCGCAGAAATACCTGCCCAAGGGCGCGGGCGCCGTGCTGACCTTCGGCGTCAAGGGCGGTTACGCGGCGGGCGTCGCGCTGGTGGAAGGCGTGGAGTTGTTCAGCCATCTGGCCAACATCGGCGACAGCCGGTCGCTCATCATCCACCCGTCCTCGACCACCCACCGGCAATTGTCGGAAGAGGGGCAGGCCATCGCCGGGGCCGGGCCGGACGTCATCCGCCTGTCCATCGGCCTGGAAAGCGTGGCCGACATCATCGCCGACCTGGATCAGGCGCTGAACAAGACGCTGGGGTAATCCAACGGCGTTTGAGAAACGAGGGGAGCGTCCGCCATGCGGGCGCTCCCCTTTTTCTTTTCGTTTCCTGACGCCCCGCTACGTCATACGACGCACTTGGCGCGCTGCGGCAACGTGGCATAATCGTTCCAACGAACAGGGCGCGAAGGGCGACATCTCCATGAATCTGACAGGGCGCGAGAAGGACAAGCTGCTCGTCGCGATGGCCGCCATGGTGGCGCGGCGGCGGCTGGAGCGGGGCGTCAAGCTGAACCATCCCGAAGCGGTGGCGCTCATCACCGATTTCGTCGTCGAGGGCGCGCGCGATGGCCGCACGGTTGCCGAACTGATGCGCGACGGGGCGACGGTGATTACCCGCGACCAAGTGATGGACGGCATCGCCGAGATGATCCACGACATCCAGGTCGAGGCGACCTTCCCCGACGGGACCAAGCTCGTCACCGTTCACCAGCCGATCCGTTGAAGGGGGCGCCCGTCATGAAACCCGGTGAGATTTTCCCCGCGTCCGGCGAAATCGTGCTGAACGAAGGCCGCCCGACGGTGGAACTGGACGTCGCCAACGCGGGCGACCGGCCGATTCAGGTCGGCTCGCACTATCACTTCTACGAAACCAACGCCGCCCTGTCCTTTGACCGGGAGGCGACGCGCGGGTTCCGGCTCGACATTCCGGCGGGAACGGCGGTGCGCTTCGAACCGGGGCAGACCCGGCGGGTGGCGCTGGTCGCCTATGCCGGGGACCGGGTGGTCATCGGCTTCAACCGCAAGGTCAACGGCGCCCTGTGACGGGCCGGACAGCATAAGGGCGAACCCAGCATGGCGCATCGCATCGACCGGGCCGAATACGCGGCCCTCTACGGCCCGACCACCGGCGACCGCATCCGGTTGGCCGACACCGACCTGATCGTCGAGGTCGAACACGACCACACCGTTTACGGCGACGAGGTGAAGTTCGGCGGCGGCAAGGTGATTCGCGACGGCATGGGCCAGTCGCAACGCTCGCGCCACCAGGGCGCGGTGGACACCGTCATCACCAACGCCCTCATCATCGACCATTGGGGCGTCGTCAAGGCCGACATCGGCATCACCGGCGGGCGCATCGCCGCCATCGGCAAGGCGGGCAACCCCGACGTTCAGCCCGGCGTGACCATCGTCATCGGCCCCGGCACCGAGGTGATCGCGGGCGAGGGCAAGATCGTCACGGCGGGCGGCATCGACGCCCACATTCATTTCATCTGCCCCCAACAGGTGGACGAGGCGCTGAACAGCGGCGTCACCACCATGCTGGGCGGCGGCACCGGCCCGGCGGCGGGAACCTCGGCCACCACCTGCACGCCGGGGCCGTGGCACATGGAGCGGATGCTCCAGGCGGCGGAAGGGCTGCCGATCAACCTCGGTTTCTTCGGCAAGGGCAACGCCAGCCGCCCCGACGCGCTGATCGAACAGATCGCCGCCGGGGCCTGCGGGTTGAAGCTGCACGAGGATTGGGGGACCACGCCGGACGCCATCGACACCTGTCTGTCGGTGGCCGACCAGTTCGACGTGCAGGTGGCGATCCACACCGACACGCTGAACGAATCGGGCTTCGTCGAGGACACCGTCGCGGCCTTCGCCGGGCGCACCATCCACGCCTTCCACACCGAAGGGGCGGGCGGCGGCCACGCCCCGGACATCATCAAGGTGGCGGGCCTGCCGAACGTGCTGCCCAGCTCGACCAACCCGACGCGGCCCTTCACCGTCAACACGGTGGACGAGCATCTCGACATGCTGATGGTCTGCCATCATCTCAGCCCGCGCATCCCCGAAGACGTCGCCTTCGCCGAAAGCCGCATCCGGCGCGAAACCATCGCGGCGGAAGACATCCTGCATGATCTGGGCGTTTTCTCGATGATCAGCTCGGACAGCCAGGCGATGGGCCGTCTGGGCGAGGTCATCATCCGCACCTGGCAGACGGCGCACAAGATGAAGGCCCAGCGTGGGCGTTTGCCGCAGGAAACCGGCGACAACGACAACGCGCGGGTGAAGCGCTACATCGCCAAATACACCATCAACCCGGCGCTGTCGCACGGCATCGCCCACGCCGTCGGCTCCATCGCCGTCGGCAAGCTGGCCGATCTGGTGGTGTGGTCGCCCGCCTTCTTTGGCGTGAAGCCCGACATGGTCATCAAATGCGGCACCATCGCGGCGGCGCTGATGGGCGACCCCAACGCCTCCATCCCGACGCCGCAGCCGGTGCATTACCGCCGCATGTTCGGCTCCTACGGCCGCTCGCTCCAAGCCAGCAACGTCACCTTCGTCAGCGCCAAATCGCTGGAGATGGAGGTTGGGCGGCATCTGGGCCTGCACCGGGAATTGATCGCGGTGAAAGGAACCCGGACCGTCGGCAAAAAGGACATGATCCACAACGACGCCATGCCGCACATCGAGGTCGATCCCGAAACCTACGAGGTGCGGGCCGACGGCGTGCTGCTGACCTGCGAACCGGCTTCGGTCCTGCCGATGGCGCAGCGGTATTTTCTGTTCTAAGACGCGGCGCTTTTCCCTCTCCCCCCTGGGGAGAGGGTTTAGGGTGAGGGGGATGCGGAGGGTGGCTTTCTTCGGCTGTGCCGAACCCCCTCATCCCAACCTTCTCGCCTGAGGGGGAGAAGGGGCAACAAACAGGGTTTCCATTCGTGATCGGTGTTTTTGATTCGGGCCATGGCGGGTTGACGGTGTTGCGGGCGTTGGTGGACGCGGCCCCGGACCGCCCGTTCGTTTATCTCGGCGACCACGCCGCCGCCCCCTATGGGCCGCGCGACGAGGAGGACATCCACCGCCTGACCCTGCGGGGGATGGAACGGCTGTTCGATCAGGGTTGCACGCTGGTGGTCATCGCCTGCAACACCGCCGCCGCCGTGTCGCTGCGCCGTTTGCAACAGGAATGGCTGCCCACGGCCCATCCGGGGCGCAACGTGCTGGGCGTGCTGGTGCCGATGGTGGAGGCGATCACGCGGGTGCCGTGGATGATCGACACCGTGCCGCCCGACCATTTGGCCGAACCGCGCACGGTCGGCGTCTTCGCCACCCTGGCGACGGTCAACTCCGGCTCCTTCCCGCGCGAAATCGGCAAGCGCGCGCCGTCCGTCCGCGTCGTGCAGCAGGCCTGCCCCGATCTGGTGCC
The DNA here is from genome assembly GCF_003590795.1 of Azospirillum cavernae. Taxonomy (GTDB): domain Bacteria; phylum Pseudomonadota; class Alphaproteobacteria; order Azospirillales; family Azospirillaceae; genus Azospirillum; species Azospirillum cavernae. The sequence continues at coordinate 1,178,665 of NZ_QYUL01000001.1, read as the reverse complement.
GTTGATCGAACGCGGCGCGTCGGACGCGGAGCTTGCCCCCGCCGTTGCGGGCTACGTCGCCGCGCTGCTGGATCGGCTGGGAGGGGAGCCGCTCGACGCCGTGGTGTTGGGCTGCACCCATTACCCGCTGGTCGCGCATCTGTTCAGCGCCGCCTTGCCGCCCGGCGTCGACATCCTGTCGCAACCGCTGCTCAGCGCCCGCTCGCTGGAGCAGTATCTCGACCGCCACCCCGAATACCGCCCGGCGGCGGGAGAGAGCGGCGTGCGTTTCTTCACCACCGGATCGGCGCCGCTGGTCAGCGACTTGGCCGGGCGCTTTTTCGGCCATCCGACCCCCTTTGAACGGCTGTCCCCATGACCACCGACCCCACCCGCCGCGCCACCCGCGTCCACGCCCGAGGCCATTGGCCGTTGGACCGCGCCGTCGGCGCCGTGACGCTGGCCTTCGACGACCGCCACCGCCGCCGCATGGCGATGACCGACGATGGCGGCGCCGCCTTTCTGCTCGACCTGCCGCGCGCCGTGGCGCTGGACGAGGGCGACGGGCTGGAAATGACCGATGGCGGCTTTCTGCGCGTGATCGCGGCTGCGGAGGAGTTGATGGAGGTCCGGGTGTCCGGTCCGGTGGAATCCTTCGCCCGCGTCGCCTGGCATCTCGGCAACCGGCATTTGCCGGTGCAGATCACCGGCGACGTCATCCGCCTGCGCCGCGACCATGTGATCGCCGACATGCTGACCGGGCTGGGCGCGGAGGTCCGCGACGTGGTCGCCGCCTTCATGCCGGAAGGCGGCGCCTATGGCGGGCATTCGCATGGATAAGCCCTCTCCCGCCTCGGGAGAGGGAGGGGACCCGCCAGAGGCGGGGAGGGTGAGGGGCTGTCCAGACAGGGAGCCTTCCGATCCTCGACCAACCCCTCACCCTTCCCATGCGACGCATGGGTCCCTTCCCTCTCCCAAAATGGGAGAGGGACTTGAGGCGGCGGGCCTCTCCACCCACGCAATGACCCGGCTGTTGGCGTGGCTGTCGCCATCCTTTCCCGTCGGCGGCTTTTCCTACAGCCATGGCATCGAGGCGGCGGTGGAGCGCGGGTTGGTCCGCGACCGCGCCACGTTGATCGTCTGGCTGGACGGGATCCTGCGCCACGGGGCCGGGCGGACGGACGGCGCGCTGTTCCTCGCCATCCACCGCGCGGTGCGGGCGGGGGACGAGGCCGCCTTCGCCTGGGCGGTGGAGCGGGCCGACGCGATGCGGGCGTCGAGCGAAACCGCGCTGGAATCCCGCGCGCAGGGAACCGCCTTTCTGCTGGCGATCCGCGCCGCGTGGCCGCTCGACGGCTTGGCGCGCTGGGACAAGGTTTTGACCGCGACCGGACGCCCGCCCGCCTATTCCGTCGCCGTCGCCCTGGTATCGGCCCTGATCGGCGTGGCGGAGGGACCGGCCTTGACCGCCTGTCTGCACGCCTTCGCCGCCAACCTCGTTTCGGCGGGGGTGCGGCTGGTGCCGTTGGGGCAGACCGACGGGCAACGGGCGCTGGCCGCGCTCGACCCCATCACCCACGCGGCGGCGGTGGCGGCGCTGTCCACCCCGCTGGAGGATCTCGGCGGCCGGGCGCTGGCCGTCGATTGGACGTCGATGATTCACGAAACCCAATACACGAGGCTGTTCCGCTCATGACCGCACATTCCGCCATCGAAAAGAGCCACACCGGCCCGTTGCGCGTTGGCATCGGCGGCCCCGTCGGGTCGGGCAAGACGGCGCTGACCGACGCGCTGTGCAAGCGCATGCGCGACGATTGGGAGGTCGCGGCGATCACCAACGACATCTACACCAAGGAGGACGCGGAGTTCCTCACCCGATCCGGCGCGTTGAAGCCGGAGCGGATCATGGGGGTGGAGACCGGCGGTTGCCCGCACACGGCGATTCGCGAGGACGCCTCGATCAACCTCGCCGCCGTCGAGACGATGAACGCGAAGTTTCCGAATCTGGATTTGATCTTCATCGAATCCGGCGGCGACAACCTCGCGGCGACCTTTTCGCCGGAACTGGCCGACATCACCATCTACGTCATCGACGTGTCGGCGGGCGACAAGATCCCGCGCAAGGGCGGGCCGGGCATCACCCGCTCGGATCTGCTGGTCATCAACAAGACCGATCTGGCCCCGCTGGTCGGCGCCAGCCTGGAGGTGATGGACCGCGACAGCCGCAAGATGCGCGGCGACCGCCCCTTCGTCTTCACCAACATCAAGGCGGGCGAGGGGCTGGACGCCATCCAATCCTTCATCGTCCAGCGCGGCGGCTTGCCATTGCCGGGTTGATGGGGCCGGGCTGACGGCGGCGGACTGAGGCGGCGGGTCGGGAACCTTCGGCGGGGTGGGGCGTTGGTGTGAGACGTCCAAATTCCAACGCCGGAGACTCCCCGACCATGATTCTGTTCCCGATCACGACGCGCCGCGTGCGCGCCGCCGCTCTTGTGTTGGGCGCGCTGGGAAGTTTGATGACCGGAGCGACGGCGGCGCAGGCCGCCGACGCCTGCGCCGACGGCATCGTTGTTCTGAAAGAGCAAATCGCCGGGTTGGAGGCGGGGGTGAAGGCCGCCCCAACCTCCATTTCGCCCAAGGAGATCGCGCAGCTCCGCGCCCTTCTGTTCAGCGCGCTGCGGCTTGGCCTGCCCACCGACGTTCCGGCCTGTCTTGAGGTGTTGGGGCAGGCCGACCGGCTGCGCCAAGTCATCGCCAAGCCCCAGGTGATCGACGCCGTGCAACTGGCCAAGGCCGAGTTGCGCGGGGAGGATGGGACGGTCGTGGGAAGCATCACCGATCTTGTCATCGACCCGCAGGCGGGACGCGTCGCTTACGCGGTGGTGACGTTGGGCGGCGGCTTTCTCGGCGTCGGCGACAGCCAGGCCCCGGTGCCGTGGGCGCTGATCAAACCCGGCCCCGACGGCGCCTACAGCCTGCCGCTGTCGAAGGAGCGTTTGAGCGGAGCGCCGCGCTTCAGCGGGAGCCAGCGCCCGGACATGGGCGACCGGCAATGGGCGCTGGCCATCCACACCTATTACGGCGTGCCGCCCTATTGGTTGCAGGACGCCTCCGCCATGGCCGCCCTGTGCCCGGCGCCCGACGCGGTGACGAGCGCGGGCGGCGGGGTGAAGGAGACCGTGGCTCCGGCGGCGGACCATTGATGGGGTGGGATGGGGCCGTCCCATTCCGCCCCGTCAAACGTCCAGATCGCGGGCGCGGCAAAGAGATCGTCTGTGAACCGTCTCAAAAAGAGATGGTTCTTGACGTGGATCAATGAAAGAAAGCGCCATATAGTATCTGACCTTTATACTGCGACGGCGAAGTGATCGACTTTTGCAATGCTCATGTCGATTTTGTTGCAGTACGAACAAGTTGATTGTGTGTTCTTCTTGGTTTATGGTGCAACGCACAAAAGGAAATCGACGCGCATTTCGGGCAACGGCTTTGGTCGGCCCAGAGATGGAACCGCCTTCGGTGTCCCAATCCGTCACCCTGACATCAGGATAGTCCCATGACCACGATCATTCCCGCCATCGCCACGCTCGAAGGCAAAAAGGGTCTCATCCTTGGCATCGCCAACGACCAGTCGATCGCCTGGGGCTGCGCCCGCGCCTTCCGCGCGATGGGCGCCGATCTGGCGATCAGCTATCTGAACGAAAAGGCCAAGAAGCACGTCGAGCCGCTGGCCCAGCAGCTTGAGGCCGAAATTTTCGAGCCGGTGGACGTCACCGGCGAGGGCGAGTTGAAGGCGATCTTCGACAAGATCGGCGAAAAGTGGGGCCGTCTGGATTTCGCCCTGCACAGCATCGCCTTCGCGCCGAAGGAAGACCTGCATGGCCGCGTCGTCGATTGCTCGCGCGAAGGCTTCCAGCAGGCGATGGACGTCTCCTGCCACTCCTTCATCCGCATGGCCCGCTACGCCGAGCCGCTGATGACCAACGGCGGTTCGCTGTTCACCATGTCCTATTTCGGCGCCAACCGCGTCATCGACAATTACGGCGTCATGGGGCCGGTCAAGGCGGCGCTGGAAGCCAGCGTGCGCTATCTGGCCGCTGAATTGGGGCCGAAGGGCATCCGCGTTCACGCCATCTCGCCGGGTCCGATCAAGACCCGCGCGGCGTCGGGCATCGCTCATTTCGACGATCTGATGAACAAGGCGGCGGAACGCACCCCGGAACACCGTCTGGTGACGATTGAAGAGGTCGGCTACACCACCGCCTTCCTCGCCACCGACGGGGCCAAGGGCATCACCGGCGACACCACCTACGTCGATTGCGGTTATTCGATCATCGGCTGATCGTTTCCGAGCAACAGCGTCTTCTGATGAACGGGCGGGAGCGGCGACGCTTCCGCCCGTTTTGCGTGGCGGGCGGGAACTCGCGCTTTGGGTGCGTCAAATTGCCGTGTGACGCCGCTGACCGTTTGGCCGGACTGGTAACACCACCATAATCCCCGGCAGGCATGATGCCGGGAACCGCCCCTTCCATCGGGTGGACCGGCGATGGAGGAGGCCGGGGGGGCATGGGCGTCATCACGTGGCGACGGCAGTTGAGCGTTGGTCAGCCAGCCATCGACGACGATCACAAGCACTTGATCGGGTATCTCAACGAACTCGACGCGGCGCTGACCAGCGAGCGGTTCCAGCCGATCCGCGTCGCCAAGATTCTGGTCAAGCTGCTGGAATACACCAAGGAGCATTTCGCGCGCGAAGAGCGGATCATGCAACTGGCGCATTACCCGAAATACGAGGAGCATGTGCACCAGCACCGCGAAGCGGTTCGGTTGGTCAGCGAGCTGTCAAACCGCTTTTCCGTGGATCCGACGCACGAGAACGCCGAAAAGCTCTACAAATTCACCGCCGACTGGCTGGTCCGCCACATCATCCTGCAAGACACGCAGTTGACGCCCTACGTGCGCGGCGTTTGGGGCTGACGCCAGCGGGCGTTTGGCGCCCGCTGGCCCGCCGCGACGGCGGCGGCGCGCCCCCATGGGCGCGGAAAAGCCTGCGTGGCGTTTGAACGCAATACGGAACGTCAAGTCCTTGACGTTCCGGTATGACTCCCCAGCGCGCGGGTCTCCCACAGCGCCACCAGCAGCAGAACCGCCGTGGCCGCCGCGCCGAGCGTCAGAACCGACAGGCCGCCGCCGACCACGGCCAGCAGGGCGAACAGCGCCAACCCGACCAGATGCGACAGCGGCGGCGCCCAGCGGTCGTAATTGATCCATTTGAACAGGGTGATGCCCAGCACCGACAAGGCCGGGCCGCCGACGATCACGGCGACGCTGGCCGCGTTGGCGGCGTCCTGCGGGTGGGCGAGCATCCGTTCGTCCCCCACCGCGCCGACGATGATTCCGGCGACGATGGGCAGATGGAGATAGGTGTAGGCGATGCGGGCCAACCGTCCGGGATCGGCGGAGCTGGCGATGCGGTGGGTGGCGTGCTCCGCCCCCTTGTCGAAATAGATCCACCACAGGGCGACGCTGCCGACGAAGGCGACGGCGAAGGCCGACAAAGCCTCCAATGAGCGGGCGTGCTCGGCGAAGGTCGCCCCGGTGACGAGGATCGATTCGCCCAGCGCGATGATGATGAACAGGGCGCAGCGCTCGGCCATGTGGCTGCCCTCGACGTCCCAATCGGCGGTGGTCGAGCGGCCAAGGCCGGGAGTCCAGAAACCGGCGATCGGCGACAGATATTCAATGACCAACGCCGCGCCCCACAGGGCGAATTGCCCGGTCCCGCCGAGCAGCGCCCCGCCGATCCACAGCAGGGCGCTGGTGGACAGCCACGCGGTGATTCGTTGGAAATTGCGGTGGTTGCCCGGCGCGTGGCCCTTCAGCGCCCACAGCATGAACAGGCAACGGCCAACCTGCATGACGCTGTAGGCCGCCGCGAAGACCAACGCCCCTCCGGCGAACGCGCTGGGCAGGGAGGAGGACAGGATCAACCCGGCGAACATCAGGCCAAGCAACAACAGCCGCACCGGCGTGCGTTCCGGGTCCAGCCAGTTCGTGACCCAGGAGGTGAAGATCCACACCCACCAGACCGCCAGGAACAGCATCCCGGTTTCCAGCGCCCCGCCGACCGTCGGATGAGCGGCCAGCGTGTGGGACAGTTGGGTGACGGCGAAGACGAAGACCAGATCGAAGAACAGCTCGACAAAGGTGACGCGGCCCGCCTCGTGACCGCCGCGCGGGCGCAACAGCCCGCGCCGCCGGTGTTCGCCTGTCATGCCTCGCCTCGCGGGTGGTGGGTTAGGAAACGCGATCCTTGAACTCGTCGATCCGGTAGCCTTGGGCGTAGAGCAGCGCCGTCAGATCGCCGTGATCCACCCGCGCGCGCGCCTCCGCCGCCACCGACGGTTTGGCATGATAGGCGACGCCCAGACCGGCGGCCAGCAGCATCGGCAAATCGTTCGCCCCGTCGCCGACCGCCATCGTCTCCACCATCGGCACCCGATGTTCCCCGGCGTAGGCGAGCAGAGCCTCAAGCTTGCTGTCCTTGTCGAGGATCGGCTCCTCGACCAGCCCGGTCATCACGCCGTCGACGATCTCCAGCCCATTGCCCCGGTCGTCGTTGAAGCCGACCCAGTCGCGCACCTTGCGGGTGAAGCAGCGGAAACCGCCCGACACCAGAACGCAGGCGGCGCCGTTGGCCCGCATCGTCGCGATCAGTTGCGCCGCGCCCGGCATCAGGGTGGCGCGCTGCCAAACCTCGTCGATCACCGATTCCTTCAGCCCCTTCAACAGGGCGACCCGCTCGCGCACCGCCTCCTTGAAGTCGATTTCGCCGTTCATGGCGCGGGCGGTGATCGCGGCGATGTGGTCCTTCAGCCCGACATAATCGCCCAACTCGTCCAGCATCTCCTGTTCGATGATGGTCGATTCCATGTCGGCGATCAGCAGCCGCTTGCGCCGGGTGGCGAAGGGCTGGGCGAAAATGTCCAACGTCGGGCCGCTCAACGCGTGGCGGATCGCCGCCTCGGCCTGTTCGGGCGCCAGATTGCCAAAGGGCAGGTCGCAGGCGGTTCCCGGCGCCAGCCAGTCGGGCGCGCCCGCGTCGGCGCCCAGCGCGACCAGCGCCGCGCGGGCGGACAGAACGACGCTCTCGTCAAGCGTGACGGAGCGGGGGGCGATCAGCGTGGCGACGGCGTTCATGGCGTGGGTGTCCCGGCAAGCGAAGGGGCCTTTCGCCGCTGCCTACCACAGCCGGTGGGCAGGGTCCAACGAAGGTTCAGGGAAACGAAGCCAGCGCTGGAGCCTGCGCGCGTATGGAGCGACAATGGCGTCGCGCGTTCAGGCGCTTGGGCGAGGGTGGGACGGGATGGAGAATTGGCTGTCGGTTCGGCGTGACGCCGACACCGGAATCGAGACCATCCGCGCCCACTTCACCGGGCACGCCTATGATCCGCACGATCACGACGAATGTCTGGTTGGCGTGACCGAACGGGGCGTGCAGCAGTTCCAATGCCGCCGCCAAACCAACATCAGCACACCCGGTCGGGCGATTTTGATCGAGCCGGGCGAGGTGCATGATGGGCGCAGCCCGGTGGACGAGGGCTTCACCTACGCCATGCTCTATCTGCCGATCCACATTCTCGCGGCGCGCGCCGAGGGCGTTCGGGAGTCGGGCGCCGCCGCGTCTTTGAGTTTTCGGGCGACCTTGAGCGATGATCCGGGTCTGGCGCGGGCGATCAGCGCCGCCTTTTCGTCCTTTCACGATGGGGAAGGGCGGTTGGCCCGCGATCTTGGGCTGGATCATCTGGTCCGGCGCCTGACCAGCCATGTGGCGCCCGACGCCGCGCCGTGCCGAACCCGGCCCGCGTCCGCCGCCTTGCGGGCGCGCGACGCGCTGCACGCCCGGATGGTGGAGGATGTCGGTCTCGACGCGTTGGCCATGATGGCCGGTGTGGACCGTTTTCGCCTGAACCGGCTGTTTCGCGAGGCGTTCGGACAATCGCCCCACGCCTATCTCGTGCGGCTGCGGTTGAAAGCGGCGCGGCGGCTGTTGGCGACGGGGCTGGCTCCGGCCCCGACGGCGGCGGAGGTTGGCTTCGCCGATCAAAGCCATCTGGGCCGCTGGTTCCGTCGCGCCTATGGGATGACGCCCGCCGCTTATCGCCGAATCTGCACGGACGTTCCAGACTGAGGCGCGCGGGGCGGGAAGAATGGCGGCGAAAGGAGTTCACCGTCCATGTCCAATCTTCCCATGTCAGAACGCCTTGTGTCCGAACGCCCTGTGTTCGACGACAAAGTCGCGCTCATTGTCCGGTCTGATCTCGCGGTCTGGCAAAAGCTGAATGTCGCGGCCTTTCTGGCCACCGGCGTCGCCGCCTCCGCCCCTGACGCCATTGGCGAACCCTATGTCGATGGGGCGGGGCGGCGTTACAGCCCCATGCTGGGACAGCCCATTCTGGTTTTCGCCGCCGACGTCGCAGACTTGCGGTCCGCCCATCGGGTGGCGGTGGAACGTGGATTGACCATCGTCCCCTACGTCGCGGCGATGTTCGCCACCGGCCATGACTCGGCCAACCGGGCGGTCTTCGCCGAGGGCGATCCCGACGCGCTCGATTTCGTTGGGCTTGCCTTGCACGGCCCGAAAAAATCGGTGGACAAGGCGATCAAGGGGCTTGCCCTGCACGCCTGATCGCGCGGCGGCGTGGAATCATGGGGCGTCACCCTCGCCGCTGAGGCCCATGTGCGGCGCGCGGATCAGCAGATCGACCAGGGCGCGGACGATGCCGGAGCGGTAGCGGGCCGATGGAAAGACCGCATGGATGCCGCCCTCCGGCAAACTCCAGTCGGGCAGGAGATGGCGCAGCCGTCCCGCCGCGATGTCCGCCGTCACCAGATAATCGGGAATGACCGCGACGCCCGCCCCGGCCAGCACGCAGGCGCGCACCGCCGGGGTGGCGTTGACGGTGACGGCGGCGCTGGCCTCGATGGTCGCGGCGTCGCCGCCGGCGTGGCTGAAACTCCAACGCAGCGGGGTGCGCAGGGTGGATTGCGCGACCCAGGGCAGGGCCGTCAGCTCGCCCGGATGGCGCAAGGGTGCGTGATCGACCAAATCCGGCGCGCCGACCAGCAATTGCCGAAAGCCGCCGATCCGCCGAGTCTGATGGCTGCTGTCGGCCAACCAGCCGACGCGGATGGCCAGATCCAGCTTTTCCGCCACCAAATCCAAACTGCGGTCGGTCAGAACCAGATCGGCGCGGCAGCCGGGGTGACGTCGGCACAACTCCGCCGCCGCCGGGGCCAGAATCGCCGTTCCGTAATCGAAGGGGGCCGTCACCCGCACCGTGCCGAACGGGGTGTCGGTGCTTTCCGACAGCTTGGCGACCGCCGCCTCAGCCTGTTCCAAAATGGCGGCGCAGGAGCGGTGAAAGGCGATCCCGGCCTCGGTCGGGGTCAGGCGGCGGGTGGTGCGGACCAGCAGGGTGGCCTGCACCTCCTGCTCCAACCGGGCGACATGCTGGCTGACCACAGCCTTGGTGACTCCCAATTTTTCCGCCGCCGCCGTGAAAGACCCGGTGTCCACCACGGCGACGAAATGGGCGATCCGGTTCAGATTCAGACTGCTGGACATTGGCGGCTCGGCGGCGGGGGCGGGGCGGTTGATGATTGTATGGTTTTGACAGATGGTTTGTCAAAAACAGGGTGGCTTTGCCAAACGATTCGGATGGCGCACAGTGCGGCCATCACGACACGCAAGGCGCTCTGACAGCCATGACCGCTTCCCTTCACTATCTCTATGATCCCCTGTGCGGCTGGTGCTATGGCGCGGCGCCGGGGTTGCGCGCGCTGACCAAGGCCGAAGGGCTGCCGCCGCTGACGCTGCACCCGACCGGCCTGTTCGCCGGTCGCGGCGCGCGTCCGATGGACCGCCATTTCGCCGCCTACGCCTGGAGCAACGACCAGCGCATCGCCGCCCTGACCGGCCAGATCTTCAGCGAGGCGTATCGGTCTGGCCCGCTGGCGTCCTTCGACCGCCCCTTTGATTCGACCGCCGCCACCCGCGCCCTGACCGCCGTTCACCGCGTCGCCCCGGCCCGCGAGGCCGAGGCGCTGGCCGCCATCCAGAGCGCCCGTTTCGTCGATGGCCGCGACGTCACCGACCCCGCCGTGTTGGCCGACATCCTGTCGGCGCTGGGGCTGGGCGAGGCGGCGGGCTTCGCCGCCGACCCGACGCTCGACGCGCTGGTGGAGCGCCGCGCCGCCGAAGGGCGGGCGCTGCTGGCCGAGGCGCGCGGCAATGGCGTGCCCACCCTGGCCCTGCGCACCGCCGAAGGTCTGACGGCGCTGTCCAGCGAGCCGCTCTACCGCAATCCCGAATCCCTGTTTTCCACGCTGCGGCGGATCGCCGACGGCGCAGTTCTGTCAAGCCTGTGAGGATTTTAAGATCATGATGATGACCGCTCCCGTTTCCCGTCGCCGTCTGCTCGCCGTCGCTGGCGCGACTCTGGCCCTTGGCTCCGTCGCCAGCCTGCCGTTGAGCGGGACGGCGCGCGCCGCCGCGCCGCTGGCCTGGACCGTGCTTCCGGGCGCCGCCACCTCCTTCTTCAAGGCGTCGGTCCTGCTGACCGGGGCGACGGAGGCCGTTTTGATCGACGGCGCCTTCACTCGCTCCGAAGGGCGCGCCCAGGTCGCGGCGATCAAGGCCAGCGGCAAGCGGCTGACCACCGTGTTCGTCAGCCACGGCGACCCGGACTATTATTTTGGCCTGGAAGAGATCCGCGCCGCCTTCCCCGAGGCGCGAATCGTCGCCACGGCGGAGACGGTCGCCCACATCCAACGCACCGTGGAGAAAAAGCGCGAATTCTGGGGGCCGAAGATGGGGGCCGACGCGCCGACCACCATCGTCCTTCCGGTCGTCCTGACCGCCCCCGTCCTGGAGTTGGATGGCGAGCGGCTGGAGATCGTCACCCCCGAAGCGGGGTTGCCGGGCCGCGCCTTCGTCTGGGCGCCGTCGGTCAACGGCGTGTTCGGCGGGGTTCTGCTGTTCGCCGGGCTGCATGTTTGGACCGCCGACACGGCGCAGCCGGAGCAGCGGCAGGCGTGGTTGCGGGCGCTGGACGCCATCGCCGCGCGCAACCCCTCCCTGGTGGTCGCCGCCCACATGGCCCCCGGCTCGCCAACCGACGGCGGAGCGATCCGGCACACCCGCGACTATCTGCGGGCGTTCGATGAGGAACTGCCCAAGGCCGCCAACGGGGCGGCGCTGATCGCCGCCATGAAGGGCCGTTACCCGACGGCGGGGCTGGAGATCGCGCTCGACATCGGGGCCAAGGTCGCCAAGGGCGAAATGCGCTGGGGCTGATCGCCCGGTTCAATCCCCGCGCCCTGCCTGGATTCCCATGATTCAAGGCAGGGCGAATCGGGGCTGGTCTCGAAAAAATGCGGGATGACTTGCGGGCCGGCATCCCGTATGACGGAGGTTAAGCCTCTCAAGCGGATGGTATCCCCTTGTCGCGTTCATTTATGCTCTGCCTCATCGTCGTGGCCGGTGGCCTCGCCGGTTGCGCGTCCGATTACTCCCCCAACACCTACTCCAGCTCGGCGGTTCAGCAGGCCAACAAGGTCGAGCCGGGCGTCGTCGTCGGCTATCGCCAGATCGCCATCAGCGCCAACGGCACGGTCGGCGCCGTGACCGGCGGGGCGGCGGGCGGGATTCTTGGCGCGCAGGTCGGGACCGGCGGCTTCAACTCCGCGCTGGGCACCGTGGGCGGCAGCGCCATCGGCACGATCCTCGGCACGACGCTGGAGCACATCGCCGGGGACACCACCGGCTGGGAATACATCGTCCGCAAGCCGAACGGCGAGTTGCTGTCCTTGAGCCAGCGCGAACCGACGCCGATTCCCATCGGCCAGAAGGTGTTGGTCATCACCGGCGGTCAGGCCCGCATCATCCCCGATCATTCGGCGCTTGGCGACGGGGCGGCTGCGCCGTCAGCCGCCCCGACTCCCGTTCCCGCGCCGGAAAAGGCCAAGGTCGAGGCGAAGGCCGAGATCAAGACCGAACCGTTGGAAGCGCCCGCCGCGACCACACCCGTCACGCCCCCGGCGACGGCGCCCGCCGCCCCGTCCGCCAACAGCGAGGAGCCGGTGCGTCTCGCCCCGGCGCCATTGTCGTCGTCCGCCCCGGCGTCGTCTTCGGAGCCGCCGCCCGCCGCGCCCGCGCCCATCGGCGCGGCCTCGCCGCCGGTTGCGCCAACCCCGACGACGGGCGACACGCCCAAGCTGGCGGAATAACGGGTCATCCCGGCTTGCCCAACCCCTTGGTTCTGACGCACTCTTTGGTTTGTCAACCAAACGAACCGTCAGCCGAGGGATCATGACCGCCACCACCACGCCCGCCGTCCCCGCCATTGGACTGCCCGCCATTGGACTGGACGAACTCGACCGGCTGATCCGCGAGGGGGTTCCCTTGGTCGGAAGCTTCGGCATCGTCATCGACAGTCTGGGGGCCGGAACGATCCGGCTGCGTCTTCCCTACAAGGATGATTTCGTCCGACCCGGCGGCACCGTCACCGGCCCGGCGATGTTCGGGCTGGCCGATGTGGCGCTGTATGGCGCGGTGCTCAGCCTGATCGGGCGGGTGGAGTTGGCCGTCACCACCAGCATGACCATCAATTTTCTGCGTCGTCCGCCGCCCGTCGCCATCATCGCCGAGGCGCGTATCCTGAAGCTGGGCAAGCGGCTGGCCTATGGCGAGATCTTGATCTTTTCCGAAGGCGATCCGGCCCCGGTCGCCCACGCCACCGGCACCTATTCGATTCCGCCGCATGATCCGGTGACGATTGCGGTATCGGGATACCGATCCCCTGTGCCCTGAGAAAAAGACGTGGAAAATCAATGGGGTTGCCGCTGAGGTATTATTATACCGCATGTGCAAATCATTGATTTTCCCGGTTAATTTTTATGTTGACACCGACGTCACGAAACCGTAGAAACCGTCCGCTTCGGCGCCCCGGATTCGGCGGCCCGCCGATCTGTGTTAGACCCAACGAGTGTGGCGATGAAGACCTTCAATCTGAAGCCGACCGAAATCGAGAAGAAGTGGTACGTCGTTGACGCCGACGGCCTCGTTCTCGGACGGCTTGCCAGCATCCTGGCGAATATCCTGCGCGGCAAGAACAAGCCGACCTACACCCCCCACATGGATTGCGGCGATCACATCGTCGTCATCAATGCGGAAAAGGTGAAGCTGACCGGCAACAAGCGCGACGCCGACATCTTCTATTGGCACACCGGCTATCCGGGTGGGATCAAGGGCCGTTCCAAGGGCCAGATCCTGGACGGCAAGTATCCGGAGCGTGTCGTTGAGAAGGCCGTTGAGCGCATGGTTCCGCGCGGTCCGCTGGGCCGTAAGCAGATGACCCACCTCAAGGTCTACAAGGGCGCCACCCATCCGCATGAGGCGCAACAGCCCGTCGTCCTCGACGTCGGCTCGATGAACTCGAAGAACAAGCGGAGCGCGTAATCCAAATGGCTCAGGTTACAACCACCCTTTCCGGCCTGAAGGATCTGACGGGCGCCGCCACGACCGCGACCGTCGCCGAAGAACTGGCCGCGCCGAAGCTCGACGCCCAGGGCCGCGCCTACGCCACCGGCAAGCGCAAGGACGCGGTCGCCCGCGTCTGGATCAAGCCGGGTTCCGGCAAGGTCACGGTCAACGGTCGCGATCAGAGCGTCTATTTCGCTCGCCCCGTGCTCCGCATGATGATCGAACAGCCGTTCGGCATCACCGAGCGCGCCCAGCAGTTCGACGTGGTCGCGACGGTCGCCGGTGGCGGTCTGTCCGGTCAGGCCGGCGCGGTTCGTCATGGCATCTCCAAGGCCCTGACCTACTTCGAGCCGACCCTGCGTCCGCCGTTGAAGGCCGCTGGCTTCCTGACCCGCGACGCCCGCACGGTCGAGCGTAAGAAGTACGGTCGCGCCAAGGCTCGCCGCAGCTTCCAGTTCTCGAAGCGTTAAGCCCTACACGGACCCGCGCCGTTACGGTACAAGGCAGGGGCGTCCCGAAAGGGGCGCCCCTTTCTTATTGCCCTCATTTTCCATCCGACTCCCCAGCGAAGGACATCGGTTCCATGGCCCCGACCAGCACATCCAGCGGCACGCCGATTCGTGTCGGCATCCTGGGCGCTTCCGGTTACACCGGCGCCGAACTGGTGCGCATGCTGCTGCGCCACCCGAACGTCACGATTGCCGCCCTGACCGCCGAGCGACAGGCCGGAAAGGCGATGGCCGAGGTGTTCCCGCATCTGGGCGGCTATGGCCTGCCCGATCTGGTGAAGATCGACGCGCTCGATTGGAATTCCCTGGACTTCATTTTCTGCGCCTTGCCGCACGGCACCACGCAGGAGGTCATCGCCGGGCTGCCCAGCCATTTGAAACTGGTCGATCTGTCCGCCGATTTCCGCCTGACCGATCCGGCGGAATACGCCACTTGGTATGGGCATGAGCATCGCGCGACCGATCTTCAGAAAGAGGTCGTTTACGGCCTGACCGAGTTCAACCGCGCGGGCGTCGCCCAGGCGCGAGTCGTGGCCAACCCCGGCTGCTACCCGACCTCGTCGCTGCTGCCGTTGCTGCCGCTGCTGTCCAAGGGCTTGATCGAATCGGACCGCATCGTCATCGACGCCGTGTCGGGCGTGTCGGGCGCGGGGCGTGACGCCAAGCAGGCCAATCTGTTCTGCGAGGTGTCGGAGGGATTCGCCGCCTACGGCGTCGGCCATCACCGCCACATGCCGGAGATCGAGCAGGAATTGCGCGGGGCCGCCGGGCGTCCGGTGACGGTGTCCTTCACCCCGCATCTGGCGCCGATGAATCGCGGCATGATGGCGACGATCTATGTCCGCATGACCGACGGCGTCACGGTGGACGATCTGCGCGCGGCGTTGGCGGCGCGTTACGCGGACGAGCCGTTCGTCGGCGTCACCCCCGCCGGGGTGGTTCCGTCGACCCGCCATGTCCGCGCGTCGAATCACGCCTTGATCGGCGTGGTGGCGGATCGCGCGCCGGGCTGCGCCATCCTGGTGTCGGTGATCGACAATCTGGTGAAGGGCGCGTCGGGGCAGGCCATCCAGAACATGAACGTCATGATGGGCTTCGGCGAAACCACCGGCATCGACCAGGCGCCGCTGTTCCCGTAACCGCCAAAGACAGCGCGCGCCCGGCGTTCATCACTGTGTCGCTGGGCGCGCACTGTTGCAAAGGGGCCGCAGCTGTCGCCGCTTTGTTGGCGAATGGCGGATTCCGGTGGTGCCTCTCGTCTTGTGGTGGTTCAATCCCGCCCGTCACGCATGGCTCAGGAACAGCCTTATGTCCGCGATCATCCGTGCCTTCAACGGCGTAATCCCGACCATCGACCCAACCGTCTTCCTCGCGGAAACGGCTGTGGTGATCGGGGATGTCGTCATCGGCCCGGAAAGCGGAATTTGGTATGGCTGCACCGTGCGCGGAGATGTCAACAAGATCCGAATCGGCACGCGCACGAACATTCAGGACGGCACGGTCATCCATGTCGCCCAGGATGGGCAGGGCACCTACATCGGCGATGACATCACGGTCGGCCATATGGCGCTGCTGCACGCTTGCACGCTGGAGGACGGCTGTTTCATCGGCATGAAGGCTTGCATCATGGATGGCGCCTATGTCGAGTCGGGGGCGATGGTCGCCGCAGGGGCGCTTGTGACACCCGGGAAACGGGTGAAACAGGGGTTTTTGTGGGCCGGAAGCCCGGCGAAGCCGGTTCGTGAGCTTACCGAACGCGATCTCAGCTATTTTCCGGTATCCGCCCGCCGCTATGCGGATTTGGCGGAAACCTACCGGAAAAGCTGATATGGAAGAGGAGCATAGGCCCGGTTGGCGGGGCGGATGGTCGAAAGTCTGGGGTGTCTGTGACCAACAGCGCATTCTGTGACTTGAAGACGGCTGCCTTGCTTGCGTAGGGTCTGATGCTTGCATTGAAAGGTTCATCCCCCGCAGGCACTCTGATGGGGAAGGGTTCTGGAAGGGAGTGAAGACATGAAGACTCTTGTTCGCGCTGGTCTGGCGTTCGTGCCGGCCGTTGTTGTTGCTTTCGGTCTGTCGGCCGCCGCCAACGCCCAGGACGCGAGCCTGGTCGGTAAGGGCACCGTCTGGTGCAACCCTGTCCATGGCTGGAACAGCCAGGTTCCGGCGGGCATTGACGCCCGTACGGCGAGCGGCGGTTACGTCATCCATCAGGGCAGCGTTCCCTGCCAGGTCGCGGCTGCTCCGGTGGCTCCGGCTACGGTGCAGAGCGAATATCTGGTGTTCTTCGACTTCAACAAGTCGACGATCACCCCGGCCGCTGACCGCGTCGTCGGCGACGCCGTCGCCGCGATCCTGAAGTCGGGCGGCGCCAAGATCCACGTTGTCGGCCACACCGACAGCTCGGGTTCGCCGGCCTACAACCAGAAGCTCTCGGTTGCTCGCGCCACCGCCGTGAAGAACGCGCTGATCGCCAAGGGCATCGTCGCCGCCAACATCACGACCGAAGGCAAGGGCGAGAGCCAGCTGCTGGTTCAGACGGGCGCCAACGTGCGTGAGCCGTCGAACCGTCGCGCGCAGATTCTGCCGAAGCTCGCGAAGTAAGGATGGATTTGGACCGTTCCGGGGGTTTCGGAACGGTCCGTCTTTCTGCAAGAAAGGCCGCGTTGGGTTTTCCCAGCGCGGCCTTTCTTGTTTTGCCTCATTGGAGATGACTGGGGTCAGCCGCGATCCTCAATGGGCGCTCCGGCGACGATCTCCAGCGGCACGACGCCCGCCCAAACCGGGTGCGCCATATCCTCCGGGTCATCCTTTGGCGGGCCGGACCGAACCTTGGCCGACGCTTCGCTGATGGGGAAGGCCAGCACGCTGGTCGCCTTCAGCTCTTGGACGTTGGGCGCGCGCACTTTGGCGGCTCGACCCGGTTCAATTTTCTCGACCAAGGCGTCGAGCGCGGCGCGCTTTTCCGTCTCGTCATCGACCAGACGCGGGCGCCCGAACAGCACCACCGAGCGGTAATTGACCGAATGGTGGAAGGCCGAACGCGCCAGAACCCAGCCGTCGATCAACGACACGGTGATGCAGGCGTCGCCGCCGCTTTGCAGACGGCGAATCATCCGGCTGGACGACGCCCCGTGAATCAGCAACTCATCGCCGACCCGCCACGGAATGGTCGGGATGACCACCGGCACGGCTTGACCATCGGCGCTCTCGGCGTTGGCGTCGAGGAAGCCGATGTGGCAGACCGGGGCCTCGTCGATGATGGCGTTGATGGTGGCGACCTCGTGGGTGCCGCGATCCCCCAACCGCACGGCGCGGGTCCGGCGGGTTTGGGGCAGGGTGGAAGCGGGTGGGGTGGAAAGCGAATCGGAATTGCTGCTCATGGCCGTGCGATGCGTCCGGTTGTTGCGATGACTCAAGCTTTGCCGTCAAATTGGTCCAGCAAAAAGAGCCATATTGAGAATTCTGTTGGGTCCAATTTGAATTGGATCGGCAGAGGGAAGGATCATCATGGGGCGTCGCGCCCGCCCGGTTCTCGCCAGCCTTGGCCCGGTCGCGCTGGACCGCGCTGGGGAGGAGCCGTTGCACCGCCAGCTTTACCGCGCTTTGCGGCAAGCGGTGGTCGATGGGCGCCTACGACCGGGGGAACGGCTGCCGCCAACCCGCGCCTTGGCGACGGAGTGGGGCCTGTCGCGCAACACGGTGGTGACGGCCTATGACACGTTGTTGGCGGAGGGCTACATCACCGGCAAGGTTGGGGCGGGCAGCTTTGTCGCCAGCGCCCTGCCGGACGCGCCGCCGCAAGGCGCGCCGGGGCGCTTGGAAACCCGGCGCGGCGTTGGGCTGTCACGCCGGGGGCTGAGTTTGGCCGCCGTCGGCCAGGACACGCGCGATCCTCAGGGACGGCCCTTTTCCTTGGGAAGCCCCGATCTGGCGGCCTTTCCCTTCGCGCTGTGGGCGCAATTGTTGGGGCGAAGCTGGCGGGTGGGCGGACGCGCCTTGGCGGTCGAACCCGATCCGTTGGGGCATCTTCCCTTGCGGGCCTCGGTCGCCAGCTATCTGCGGGCGGTGCGCGCGGTGCGCTGCGAAGCGGAGCAGGTGGTCATCGTCTCGGGCGCGCAACAGGGTCTGTCGCTGGTGGCGCAACTGCTGCTCGATCCCGGCGATGTGGCGTGGGTGGAGAATCCCGGCTGGCCGGGCAATCGGGCGGCGCTGCTGGGGGCGGGCGCCCGGCTGGTTTCGGTGCCGGTCGATCAGGAGGGCATTGACGTCGCCGAAGGGATGCGGCGCGGGGCCGACGCCCGCGTCGCCCTGGTCACGCCGTCCCACCAGTTTCCCTTGGGCGTCACCATGAGTTTGCGGCGGCGCTTGCAATTGCTCGACTGGGCGGCGGCGCGCGACGCCTGGATCATCGAGGATGATTACGACAGCGAGTTCCGCTATGTCGGGCCGCCGCTGGCGGCGCTTCAGGGGTTGGATGGGGCCGGGCGGGTGCTTTATGTCGGCAGCTTCAGCAAGGTGATGTTTCCGGCGCTGCGGCTTGGTTATGTCGTCGTCCCGCCCGATCTGGTCGGCGCGGTGCGGGCGGTTCGCCGCCATTTCGACGGAGGAACCAGCGTCGTGCCGCAAGCCGCCCTGCATCATTTCCTGGCCGACGGGCATTTCGCCTCGCATCTGCGGGCGATGCGGGCGCTGTATGGCGGCAAACGGGCGGGAATGCTCGACGCGCTGGAGCGGGAATTCGCCGGGTTGGGCCGGGCGGAGGCGGGCGAGGCCGGGTTGCACGTCATCCTGCATCTGCCGGAAAACCTGCCCGACCGCGTCCTGTCGGCGCGGGCCAGGGCCATCGGGCTGACCGTTCCCGCTTTGTCGGACTATTACGAGGATGGTCGCGGCGGCAACGGCCTGATGCTGGGCTTCGCCGCCCATGACGGGGAGGCGTTGGAGCGCGCGGTGCGCGACCTCGCCCATCTGGCGACGGACATGGCGTGACGAAGCGCCGTTACGGCGCGGCGTCCGCCCAAGCCGGATAGCGCAGGCTGAGTTGATGGGGGCGGTCGGCCATGTCCAGCACCGGGCGCAGCACCGACGGATCGGCGCGCATCGCGTCCTCCCCCGCCATGTGGACGATGCCCAAACGACGGTTGGGCAGGTAATATTCGACCAACTCGCGCTTTTCGGGATCGAAGCGCCAGGGGCCGATGTAGTTGCACCATTCCGGCAACAGCTCGACCGGCAGCCCGTCCAAATAGATCGCCCCCGCCATGGCGAGCTGGTCGGAGGTGAAGAGACGCCCCTTTTTCAGAACCCGCACCTGCCAGCGCTGAAACGCCTCCCAATGCGGGGCGTTGGCCTTCAGCGCGTAGGCCCCGGCGTTCAGGGTCGGGCGGGTGGCGAGCGTCCGGCTCTCCGCCGTGCTCAGCCCGGCGCGGGAGGCGTTTTTGAACAGGATGGAGCGGACTCGGGCGAAGCGCCCGAACAGCCAATCCAGCCGCAATTCGGTTTCCGAGAAACGCCCGAACTGGGCGACGATGGCGAAACGGTCGAGCGCCGCGCCTCGCCGCAGCAGATCGACCGCCGCCCAATCCTGCACCCAGGCGTCGGCGTCGATCCAGATCACCGTCTCATAGCCGGGGAAATAGGTCGGCAGATGCAGCTTGGCCAGATTGGCTTTCAGATGGATGCGGTTGCGCAGCCGATGCGCCGGAACTTCCACCGGCCAGGGCGGCGTGACCACGGCCAAACCCTGCGCGGACAGCTCCTCTTTCTGCTCCTCGGTCAGACCGGCGTCGATGATCCCAATCGGGCATTCCGCCGCCGGTTTCAGGGCGCGCAGCGAAGCGACCAGCTCGCGGATCAGCGGGCAATAGCGGGAATCGCCCCCGGTGACGATGATGAAGGAGCCGAGAGGGGCCATGATTCGCGCGTCGCCGTTCCTGTGTCGAATGGGACCGCAGCCTGAGGGGGACGTCCGGTCAAGTCAAGCGGGCAACGAACGCGCGGCGCAGGGCGACCGGCTGCTCGACAGCGGCCTGTTCAACCCGGACACGCTGCGTGAACTGGTGCGGCAGCCTGTGTCCGGGCGCAACGACCATGCGGCGGCGCTGTGGCTGCTGCTGATGTTCGACGCCTTCCTCGCCAATGAGTCGGAGCGGGATGGTCAGCGGGGCGCGTCAGCGCGCGCCCTGGCCCTGGTTCTGGCTGCGATCACGGTCATGCTCGCGCAGCAGGCGGCGCAAATCATAGAGCTGGTCCAGCAGGGACAGGATGATGGGCAAGGCCTCGTCATTGACCGCCATGTCGTCGCGCAACTCGCGGATCAGGCGGATGCGGGCGACGTCGATGTCCTGGAACATCGGTCGGCTGGGTGGGCCGTCGGCGCGCACCCAGCGGTTGGACAGCCAGGATTCGAGATCCTGGCGGCGCAGCCCTGGACTCTCCGCGATCAGCAGGTCGATGGCGATCATGCCGGTTCCTCCATCATGCGCCGTGGGTTGGCGGGACGCTCCGGGGTCCAGTCGCGCAGAAAGGCGTCGAGCGCCGCGTCCGGCTCCGTCCCCAGCGTCAGGCGCAGGGTCGCGAAGAGATCCCCCGCCACGCCCTCCGCGCCGTCGCCGCCGGTGGCGGGCACGCCGCGCCCGCGCAGGCGGAATTCGGCGCCGTTGTCGGAATGGGGCGGAACCCGCATGCGCACGGGGCCGCCCGGCGTCGGAACTGAAATCGACGCGCCGAGCGCCGCTTCGCGCAGCGTCACCGGCACATCCAGCCGGATGGTCTGACCGTCGCGGGTGAAAAAAGGATGAGGGGCGACGGTGACGGCGATCAACGCGTCGCCCGCCCCGCCGCCGTCGCGTCCTTCGCCGCCCTGGCCGCGCAGCCGCAGCACGGCTCCATCGTCGGTTCCCGGCGCGATCCGAACGTCCAATGTGCGACCGTCGGGCAGGGTCAGCCGCCGGGTGGCGCCGTTCACCGCCTCAAGAAAGGCGATCTCCAGCGCGTAACGCTCGTCGCGCCCGCGCCGTTGGCCGGATCGTCCGGCCTTTTGGCGGTCTGTGTTGAAGATCGATCCGAACAGCCCGCTGAAATCCTCGGCGCTCCAGCCCCCGCCCATTCCCTCGCCATCGTCGAAGCCCGCCGGGTCGCCAGCGTGGCTGTAGCGGCGTCCTCGGGCCGTTTCGGCGTGGTCGCGGTAGGAGGGGCGGGTGGGCCGTTCTTGCCCGGAGGGGTCGATCTCGCCCCGGTCGAACCGTCCGCGCTTTTCGGCGTCGGACAGCAGGCCGTTGGCCGCCGCCACCGCTTTGAAACGTTCTTCGGCCTTCGCGTCGCCGGGGTTGAGATCCGGGTGGTGGGCCTTGGCGAGCGCAAGATAGGCGCGCCGGATGTCGTCCTGGCTGGCGTCGCGCGCCACGCCCAGGATCACGTAGGGATCCTCCATCCGCCGCTCCCTTCTTGGCTCCGGTGGTGAGCGGTTCAGCGCGGCTCGTCGTCGCCGCCGCCGTCACTGACCCCATCGTCAAGCGGGGCGGTTTGCTCCGTCGGCGAACGCCGCAGCGCCTTGACCCGCGCCGCCGCGCGCTCGCTGGACGGCGAGCTTCCCGACAGGGTGTTGAAGCGTCCGGCGATGCGCGGCATCCGCCCCCGCGACGGCAGGAAGCCGATCATGAATGCACCGCATGGGATTCGACGAACCACAGTTGCTGGTCGATTCCGCGTGAGATTTGCGTGAAGAGATCCGCCGTGTCGGCGTCGCCAAAGGCCGACGATTCCGTGATCGCGCCGCGCGCCGATTGGCCGAACGCCGCCAGCGTCGCCGACACCGCGAACACATGCTCACGCTCGTCGGCGAGGCCCAGCGTGTAGGGCGCCAGAAAGGAATCGCTCGCCGCGACCTGGACCGTGCCGTGGGCGGTTCCGCCCAACCCGCCCGCCCGCTCGGCGATCAGATCGGAATAGGCCTCCACCTGTTCCGCCACGCTGTCGAACAGTTGATGGAGGGCGATGAAGCCCGGCCCCCGCACGTTCCAATGGGCCTGTTTGACCTGCCCGTGCAGATCGACCGCTGCGGCCAGATGCTTGTTCAAAAGCGCGACGGATTGCGTCCGAATGTTTTCGGACAAGGTGTTGTGAGTCGGGCGCATGATGGACGTCTCCCAAAAATCGGACGGGGTCGGCGGCGCGATCAGCCTGTCCGCCGTCACGAGGTGGCTTCGGCCATCGGCGCCGTGACCGTCGGCGTTCCCATCGTGTGCAGGTCGAGCCGGGTCGGGTTGACCGTTTCAAGCACAATTTTGGCGCGCGTGATCTCGTCCGCCTCGCCATGCGCCATCACCAGAAAGCCATCGGCCTTCAAAGCCGTGTCATAGTCGATGACGCTGTCCTTGGGCACGCCCAGGCTGTAGAGCGCCGCGCCCAGCGCGCTGACGCCGCCGACCAACGCCGCGCTTTCGATCATGGAAATCACCGACGCGGTCAGATAGCCCAGCACGACGACCGGGCCGACCACCGGGGTGGTGACGAACACGCCGGCAAAAAACAGCCCCCACAGGGCGCCCCAGAACAGGCCGCGCGATCCCCAGAATTTGATCCGGTCGCCGATGTTGTAGAATCCGACAACTTTTTCCTCGGTGTGGTAGCCCTGGCCGACGACGCTCAACTGCTTCATGTCGAAACCGGCCTCGGCCAGTTTCTTCACGGCCTTTTCCGCGTCCTCGTGGTTGGCGAACACGGCGATGGCGGTGCTTGTGGTGTCCATGGCGTCATTCCTGTGTCGAAACAAGGAGATCGCTCGGGATCGCAGGACGTCGCGCGCGCGGAGACGCGCGGTCCTGTCGCCCGGAGCCTGCCAGAACAGTAATCGCGGTTCCAGGGAGCCGGGCAGGACCGGAAACTACTCAAACCATGCGCCGCCGTGTCTGTCACGGTTCTTGGCGGTATCCGGGTTCGTTGTCGGCGTCGATCCGGCTTGCGGTCAGGACGTCGCGCATGGCGGACAGCAGGGCCTGGGGGCCGAGCGGTTTGTGGAGCAGCCGGAACCCGCTGTCGCTCGCCTCCCGGATGCGGGTGGGGGAGGTGTCGCCGGTCAGGAGAATGCCGGGCAGCGCGACGCCGAAGCGTTGCCCCAAGCGGCGGATGGCTTCCGATCCGGTTTCCTCCCCTTTCAGGCGGAAATCGGCCAGGACCAGGCGCGGCGGACGGTCGTCCAGCTTGTTCAGCGCGGCGTCGCCGTCGGTCGCGGTGACGACCTCATAGCCTTGTTCGGTGAGAAGCCCGGTGACGCCGTCCAGAACGGTCGGGTCGTCGTCGATGACCAGCACGCGTTCCCCCTCGCCCCCGACGAGCGGCGGCGGTTCCTCGTCGGTTGGAATGGCGGCGCCGTCGGGGGCCAAGGGAACGAGAATCTCGAAGAGGGAGCCTTTGCCCAGGGTCGAGCGGACATGAATCGGATGACCGAGCAGCTTGGCGAGCCGATCGACGATGGCCAACCCCAGCCCCAGCCCCTGGCGACGGTCGCGCTCCAGATTGCCGACCTGATGAAACTCTTCGAAGATGGCGGTCAATTGATCCTTGGCGATGCCGGGGCCGGTGTCCCACACCTGAATGCGAACGGTCCGCCCCCTCCGCCGACAGCCGACCAGAATGCGGCCCTGGTCGGTGTGCTTGACCGCGTTGACGATGAAGTTCCGCAAAATGCGCACCAGCAGTTTCGGGTCGCTGCGCGCCGCCAACCGTGTCGGAACCCACCGCAGCGCCAACCCCGCCGCCGTCGCCAGCGGCGCGATTTCGGCGCACAGGGCGGCGATCATGCCGTCGATCAGGAAGGGCTGGGGCGTCACCTCGATGATTCCCGCGTCCAGGCGCGACACGTCCAGAATGTCGTCCAGCATGGCGGTCAGCGCGCCCAGCGCGTTGCCCATGTTGGACAGGAGTTTGCCCGACGCGGCGTCAAGCGGTTGCAGGCCAAGCAGATACTGGAACATGACCAGGGCCTGGACCGGCTGGCGCAAATCATGGCTGGCGGCGGCCAGAAAGCGGGTTTTGCTGGCGCTGGCCTGTTCGACCACCAGCTTGGCGGCGGCCAGTTTCTCACGGACGCGGGTTTTCTGGGTGATGTCCTCCATGGCCAGCAGGATCAGGCGGCCCGCCTGATTCATCTGGCGGGCGTTCAGCAACAACCGGCGGGGCGCGCCGACGTCCTGGCCGACGGTGATTTCCAACGCGTCGATGGCCGCGTCGTTGGGGATGACGCTGTGCAGCGCGCCGCGCAGGGCGGGGACGGCGAACAGGCCGTCGGCGGCCTCGTCCAGCGCATGGCCCAGGGTGGTCGCCGGGGTGGTGGCGAAGGCTTGGTAGAAGGCGGCGCTGGCCTCGACCACGCGCAGGCTTTCGTCCAGCACCAGCAACGGTTCGCGCACGGTGTTGACGATGGCCTTGGCGAAATCACGATCCGCGCGCAACAGCGCCAGCGTGTCGGCCCGCTCCATGGCGAGGCCCAGCACGCCGGTGATGGCCTGAACGAAGGCGAGGTCGCTGGCGGCGAAATGATCGGCGGTTTGGCTGAAGGCCAGCAGGATGGAGGGGGGCGCGCCGTCGCCGCCAAAGGCGACGCCAAGGCCGCTGACCGCGCGGCGTCCCGGCGAGGGCGCGCCCATCTCTGGGTCGGCGGCGATGTCGCCGACGATGACCGGCTGGGCGGTCAGCAAGACCCGCTCCGCCAAGGTTCGGGCGTCGTTGGAAAAGGCGGGCGAGCGGAAACCGCCGAGCGGCGTCAAGCCGTCCGCCGCTCGGCTTTGAGCATCGCGATCCGGGCGATCCTGATCCGGTCCATTTTGATCCGGCGCGTCGCGGCGTGGGCCGCGCGTGGCGCCGTTCGCCGCGCCAAGGATGAGGACGCTGTCGGCGTTCAGCCCCTCGGCGATCAGCCGCGCCGCCTCCGCCAGCGCGTCCGGCCCGCCGTCTCCGGCCAAGGCCTTGCGGCCAAGATCGGCGATCAGCTTGTTTTGCCGGGCTTGCAAGGCCATGGCGGTGCTGGTGCGCTTCAGCGGGGTGACGTCGCTGAAGGTGATGACGACCCCCTCCACCCGGCCATCCTGGGTTCGGTAGGGTTGGATGCGGCGCAGGAAGGTGACGTCCAGGTCAATTCCGTCAACCGTCACCTCCCGTTCCGAGGCGGTCAGGGAGGCGAGGACCGATTGGATGTCCACCACCAGACCCGGATCGGTGAAGCGGCGGGACAGGTCGGTGATGGGCCGCCCGATGTATTGCGGCAAAACGGTGAACAGCCGGGTCGCCGTCGGCGTGAAGCGTTTGATCCGCAGGTCGGGCGACAGGAAAACGGTGGCGATGTTGGTGCTGCTCAACAGGTTGGTCAGATCGTTGGTCGACACCTCCAGCTCATCGACCTTTTCGTGGAGCTGGCTGTTCAGCGTGTTCAGCTCCTCGTTCAGCGATTGCAGCTCTTCCTTCGAGGTTTCCAGCTCCTCGTTGGTGGATTGATACTCTTCGCTGATCGACAGGTTTTCTTCCTGGGCGACGCGCAAGGCTTCGTTGGCGGTTCCAAGCTCTTCCAGCGTGTCGTGCAGTTCCTGGCGGGTGACGCGCAGCTCATAGTCGATCTGTTCGGCGGTGGCGCTGTCAATGGCCGCCGGGACAACGGCCGGAACGGCGCCGGCCGCTTCGTCGTTGGTGAACGTCACCAGCAAAAGATCACTTCCGGCCTTGAGAAAGCGGACGGGGATGACGGTGATCGTCACGAACACGGACGCGCCGTGCCGCTTGTGGCGCACCCCGGCGATCCGCACCCGGCTGTGGGAGGCGACGGCTTGGGCGACGCCGCCGCGCAGCTTCGCGCGCAGATCGCCACGGGTCATCGCCGTCAGATCCCACGGCGGTTCGCCGGTCGGCAGGTCGAGAAAATCGCTGGTCGGGCCAAAGAGATATTGAATGCGGCTCCGCTGGTCGATCAGGACCGCCGCCGGGGCGTATTCCAGCAGCAGGGCCTGCCGCAGGATTTCTGACGGGCGGTTGACCCGCGTCGCCACCCCCGCCTCGGTCGTGGCGGCGGTCGTGGCCGAGGCCATGGTGGTGGACGCCGACGGCGCTTGCGCGCGCCCGCCGCCGCGTTCCGCGCCGATCTTGCGGTAAAGCCGCCATTTCTTGGACAGCGGGGCGAATTGATCGGATCGGGGGTCCACCGCCTCGGCGGTGCCGAGAAACAGGCAGCCGTCCGGGGCAAGGCCAAAATGGAACAGGCCGAAGATCCGTTTCTGCGCGTCCGGCTCGATGTAGATCAGCACGTTGCGGCAACTGACCAGATCCAGATTGGAGAAGGGCGGATCCTTGAGCAGGTCATGCTGGGCGAAGGTCACGGCGTCCCGCAAGGGCTTGGCGACCCGATAGCCGGTGTCCGTCTTGGTGAAAAAGCGATCCAGCCGCGCGGCGGAAACGTCGGCGGAAATGCTGTCGGGGTACAGGCCGTTGCGGGCGGCGGTCAACGCCCGGCTGTCCACGTCGCTGCCGAACACCCGGATGTCGCTGGGCTTGCCAGCCTGGGCGCAGGCCTCCATCAGCAGCATGGCGATGGAATAGGCCTCCTCCCCCGTGGCGCAGGCGGGAACCCAGGCGCGGATTGGCTGCGCGCCCTGCCGGTCGCGGACCAGCGGGGCGAGAACCTCCTGCGCGAGAAGCTCGAACGCCGGGGGGTCGCGGAAAAAGCGGGTGACGCTGATGAGGATGTCGCGGGACAGATTCTCGATTTCGGCGGGGTTGCTGTCCAGGAAGGCGCGGTAGGCCGCCATGTCGGCGATCTGGCGGATCCCCATCCGCCGTTCGATGCGGCGAACCAGCGTCCGAGTTTTGTAGGCGTGGTGATCGCGGTTGGTGTGGGCGCCCAGCAGGCTGAGGATGCCGTCCAGGGCGGGATCGTTGGTTTCGCCGTCGTCGCCGTTCTCCTCCGTCTCCACCACGCCGCGAAGATAGGGTTGGCGGGCGAAGGCGATCAGGGCGCCGGGAATCCGCTCTGGCGCCAGGACGTAATCGGCCATGCCGGTGGCGATGGCGCTGGTCGGCATGCCGTCGAACTCGGCGGTCGCGGGGTCCTGGACCACCACCAGACCGCCGCTTTCCTTGATCGAGCGCAGGCCGTTGGTTCCGTCGGCCCCGGTTCCCGACAGCACGACGCCGATGGCCTTTTCCTGTTGATCGGTCGCCAGACTTCGGAAAAACAGGTCGATGGGCAGCGCGGCCTCGCTCGGCATGGCGGGCTTTTCGATGCGCAACCGACCAGTCTCCAGGGTCGAGAGCAGGCCAGCCGGGGCGATGTAGACATGATCCGGCTCCAACAGGACAGCGTCGTCCGCCGTGCGAACCGGCAGGCGGGTGGATTTGGCGAGCAGATCGACCAGCAGCTTCTCGTTGTTCGGCGTCCGGTGCTGAATCACGACGAAGGCGAGGCCGCTGGCCTCCTCCGCCGCGCTCAACAGGCTGGTGAGCGCCTTCAGCCCGCCCGCCGACGCGCCGACGCCGACCACCGCCAAAGGCTTGGCGGAGGCGACCGGCGTCGCCGCCGGTTGCTTGTCGGGCTGGAATTCACCGGGCTTGACCATGGCGCGCTCCTCGTCATCCCGCAACGCTCGCAGGTCAGGCGTTTGATTCCAAAAGCGTTTCGTTTGCAAGACTTTAAAAATCATTATGGGCGCGGCATGGGGGGATTCCTATCCCTATCGGATTGAGGAGGCTCGGCAATAAGCCATAGCCGTGCGCCGGATCACGCCTCGCGCGCGGTGGTTTGGCGCCAGGCGGCGCAGTTCCGGCCACAAGGGAGGGCCGATTCCCCAGACGGTGGCGGTCGAAACGGCGGTCGATCCGCTTTGTTCCACCGTCCCGCGCGTTGAACCGGCGGTCATAGGCCATCGGCCCCTTGTCTGAGGGGGGCGCGCGGGATGGGCGTGATATCGTCATCCCCGATAACCTCTGATGACGCGCTCCAGAAAAGAAGACGACGATGATCGGCACGGCGCGGACCCGATTGCGGACAGGATCGCCGACGGCGGCGGACGTCACGGTCATTCCCCAAGACAGCGCGCGGGTCGCTGTTCTGGAACAGGAACTGGCGGAGGCGCGCCGGGACTTGACCGCCGCGACCCAAATTCTGGAGCGGGGGGAGCAGGTCAATCGGGACACGGCGCGGCGGCTCGCCGTCGCCGACCACGACCTTCGGCAACCGTTGCAGAGTTTGGCGCTGCTCCAACCCCTGTTGGTCAAGGCCGTTGCGGGGACGGACGCGGCGACGCTGATGATCCTGTTGGATCAATCGGTGAGCGCGCTGTCCGCCCGGCTGCACGCGCTGTTCGCAGGCGACCCGGCGACGGGCGATGGGCGCTTGGATGGCGGGCGCTTGGATGGCGACGCTGTCTGTGTGGCGGTGGTGGCGGTGTCGCCTCAGTCTCTACCTCCGGTTGATCCAAGCCCGATGGAGCTTCTCCGTGTTGGCGACGCGTCCGCCGCCATCATTGTCATCGACGACGACCATCTGGTGCGCGACGCGCTGCGCGGTCTGCTGGAGGATTGGGGCCGGATCGTCGAAGCCTATCCCTCCGGCGAAGAGTTTCTCGCCGTCCACAGTCCGGGGCAGGGGGCCTGTCTGCTGATCGACGCCTGTCTGCCGGGGATGAGCGGCCTTGCCCTGCTGCGCCGTTTGCACGAGGACGGCGACCGTTTGCCGGTCATCATGATAACCGGCAACGGCGATGTGACGATGGCCGTGGACGCGATGAAGGCGGGGGCCTGGGACTTCATTGAAAAGCCGATCGATGGCGCGCAACTGCTCGTCATCGTCCAGCGCGCGGTCGACCAGGCGTGCGAATCCAACACGCTCCACGCCTGGCGGGAAAGCGCCGCCACCCACCTGACCGGCCTCACCCAACGCCAACGCCAGATCATGGACCTGGTTCTGGCCGGTCATCCCAGCAAAAACATCGCGGCCGATTTGGGCATCAGCCAACGCACCGTGGAGAATCACCGGGCCGCGATCATGCGAAAAACCGGATCGAAATCCTTGCCCGCCTTGACCCGCTTGGTCTTGGCCGCCGCCGAGGCCGACAGCCAACGGTGACGCGCGCGGGCGGCGGAACCGGCTGATGATGGCGTCACGACCAGCGCGCCGGAATCCGTCCCCGATCCACGGACGCGCAGAAGGCGTCAGTCTGCAAACAAACGAAAAACGGGTCGGCAAGCCGACCCGTTTCCACGTTGGACATCCCAAAATGCGGACATCCCAAAATGCGGCTGTTGATCGTCCTTGAGTGTCTTTGCGCCGAATTCGGAGCAAAAATCTAACGACTCTCAAGGGGATCAACAGTGTGCATCAGACCGAGTAGTACATCTTGTACTCGATCGGGTGCGGCATGGTCTCGAACGCCATCATCTCTTCCGTGCGGAGGTCGATGTAGCCGTCGATCATGTCGGCCGAGAAGACGTCGCCCTTGCGCAGATACTCGTTGTCTTCGCGCAGCGCGGTGAGCGCTTCACGGAGCGAGCCGCAGACGGTCGGAACCTTGGCCAGCTCTTCCTTGGGAAGATCGTACAGGTTCTTGTCCATCGCGTCGCCGGGGTGGATCTTGTTCTGGATGCCGTCCAGACCGGCCATCAGCATCGCGGCGAAGGCCAGATACGGGTTGGCCGACGGATCCGGGAAGCGAACCTCGACGCGCTTGCCCTTCGGCGAAGCGACATACGGGATGCGGCAAGAGGCCGAACGGTTGCGGGCCGAATAGGCCAGCAGCACGGGGGCTTCATAGCCCGGGACCAGACGCTTGTAGCTGTTGGTCGACGGGTTGGTGAAGGCGTTCAGCGACTTGGCGTGCTTGATGATGCCGCCGATGTAGTACAGCGCCAGTTCCGACAGGTCGGCGTACTGGTTGCCGGCGAACAGCGGCTGGCCGTCCTTCCAGATCGACTGGTGGCAGTGCATGCCCGAACCATTGTCGCCGAACACCGGCTTCGGCATGAAGGTCGCCGACTTGCCATAGGCGTGGGCGACGTTGTGCACGACGTACTTGTAGTACTGCATGTTGTCGCCGGTGCGGACCAGCGTGTCGAACTTGATGCCCAACTCATGCTGCGCGGCGGCCACTTCGTGGTGGTGCTTTTCGACCGGAACGCCCATTTCGGCCAAGACGCTCAGCATCTCGGCGCGCAGGTCGTTGGCGCTGTCCACCGGGGCGACCGGGAAATAACCGCCCTTGGTGCCCGGGCGGTGGCCCAGGTTGCCGTCCTCGTAATCCTTGCCCGAAGCGTAGGAGCCTTCGTCCGAGGCGAACTCGTAGGACACCTTGTTCATCTCGACGGAGTATTTGACGTCGTCGAACACGAAGAACTCGGCTTCCGGGCCGAAGAACACGGTGTCGCCGATGCCGGCCGAGGCGGTGTAGCGCTCGGCGGCCTTGGCGATGCCGCGCGGGCAACGCTCGTAAGCCTGGCCGGTGGCCGGGTCGAACACGTCGCAGAGGATGTTCAGCGTCGGCTGAGCGGCGAACGGATCCATGACGGCCGTCGTCGGGTCGAGCTGAAGGATCATGTCCGACTCTTCGATGCCCTTCCAACCGGCGATCGACGAACCGTCGAACATGATGCCGTCCTCGAACACGTCCTCGTCGATCGTCGAGACGTGCTGGGCGGTGTGGTGCAGCTTGCCGCGCGGGTCGGTGAAGCGGAGGTCCACGTACTTGACGTCGTGTTCCTTGATCAGGTCGAAGACCTTGCTGATGTCGGACATATCTCTTTTTCCACGCTTAAGAGGTTTGGATCCCGCTGCGTCAAACCACCATCGGGTCGCGACGGCGGGCGACGAGGCTCGCGGCGGACGTTATGTCACGCCTTTCCCGCCCGCACAACGCGTCAGCCGAAAAAGTCGCAGCCCCACGACGAACGCCATCGGCGGTTCGGCGGAGAGAGTGGCGCGTTCGGATGAGGCGTGCATGGAGGAAAGGCGCATGTTGGCGACGGCTGTTGATTGGGGTTGGACGGGGACGGACGCGATCAGATCGCGTCGGCTCCCTTTTCGCCGGTCCGGATGCGGACCACTTCTTCCACGGGCGTGACGAAGATCTTGCCGTCGCCGATCCGGCCGGTGTGCGCGGCCTGCTGAATCGCCTCGATCGCCCGTTCGACCAGAGTGTCTTCCATCACCACTTCGATCTTCACCTTGGGCAGGAAGTCAACGACATACTCCGCGCCACGGTACAGCTCGGTGTGTCCCTTTTGGCGGCCAAAGCCCTTGGCTTCGGTGACGGTGATGCCCTTGATCCCGACTTCGTGAAGGGCTTCCTTCACCTCGTCGAGTTTGAACGGCTTGATGATGGCTTCGATCTTCTTCATGGGTCTCTCGTGTACGAGGTGCCAACGTCGGCAGGCACCGTCCACGGCACTGCCGACACAACGTCGATAAGCATGGAGCGTGCCAGAAACACGTCCTCCGTTCAAATGGCGTCAAGCTTGGCTCTGTGACGGCCTTGTGCCATCGGTTCGGGCAGCATTCTGCCGAATAATGCGGCTTAGTGAACATTAATTGTGCAAACAGCGCAAGCAATCCGCAGGGCAGGGGCACGGAGCCTTGCGGAAGGAGGGTGTTGGCGGTGGTTGGCGAAGTTTTTTCGCCACGCCCAAGAATCCGCTTGACCCGACGATTTCGTTGAGGCAAATAAGCGCTCCCAACGACGGCGGTGGTAGCTCAGTTGGTAGAGCTCTCGGTTGTGGTCCGAGTGGTCGCGGGTTCGAGTCCCGTCCATCGCCCCAAATTCCCTCGTGGAATGTTGACACAGCGCCCGCACGGCAGTCATGCCGTTTGCGGGCTTTTGTGTTTTCTGGTGTTGTCAGAGCGCCTAATCCCCAGCGCGCAACCGCCGTGAACCTAAGGAGGGGTGATGGACGAGCTTCTGTCCGTCGCGGAGATGCACCGGGCCGACGCCCAGACCATCGCGTCCGGCGTGCCGGGGGTGGTGTTGATGGAGGCGGCGGGGGCCGCCGTGGTCCGCGCCGTGTGCGCTCGCTGGGCGCCGCACCCGACCGCCGTTTTGTGCGGGCCGGGCAACAATGGCGGCGACGGATTCGTCATCGCCCGCTTGCTGTTGGAGGCGGGTTGGCCGGTGCGGCTGGCGCTGTTGGGCACGCGGTCGGCCTTGCGCGGCGACGCGGCGCTTGCGGCGGATCGCTGGCCGGGACCGATCGAGGCCGCCGACCCCTACATTCTCAAAGGCAACCCGCTGGTGATCGACGCGCTGTTCGGCGCGGGGCTGTCGCGCCCGCTCGACGGAGTCGCCAAAACCATCGTCGAGGCGATGGCGGGCCGCACCGTGGTGGCGGTGGACATGCCCAGCGGTCTGCACGGCGACAGTGGCCGCGTGCTGGGCGTGGCCCCGCAGGCGGCGCTGACCGTCACCTTTTTCCGCCGCAAGCCGGGGCATGTGCTGTTGCCGGGCCGCAGCCTGTGCGGCGAGGTGGTGGTGGCCGACATCGGCATTCCCGACCGTGTGCTCGACGGCCTTGCTCCGCAAACGCTGGTCAACAGTCCGGCCTTGTGGCGTCGCCATTTTCCTTGGCCGCGTTTGGATGGGCACAAATACGCGCGCGGTCATGCGGTGGTTTTGGGCGGCGGGCGGATGACCGGCGCGGCGCGGTTGGCCTCGGTCGCCGCGCTGCGGGCTGGCGCCGGGTTGGTCACGGTGGCGTGCCCGGCGGATGTCTTTCCGATTTACGCCGCTGGATCGCCCAGCGTGATCGTCGAGCCGCTGCGAAGCGCCGATGAGTTTGCCCAAATTTTAGGCGACGCGCGCAAAAACGCCGTGTTGCTGGGGCCGGGCGCCGGAGTGGGGGCGGAGACCCGCGCGCAGGTGTTGGCGGCTCTGGCGGCGGGCAAGGCCTGCGTGCTCGACGCCGACGCGCTGACCAGCTTCGCCGATTCGCCCGACGATCTGCTGGATCGCTTGAACAGCCGTTGCGTGCTGACCCCGCATGAGGGGGAGTTCACCCGGCTGTTCGGCGCGTCGGTTGGCCTGGACAGCGACAAGCTGTCACGGACCCGCGCGGCGGCGTCGCGCTCCGGCGCGGTGGTCCTGTTGAAAGGAGCCGACACGGTGGTGGCCGCGCCCGATGGCAGGGCCGTCGTCAACATCAACGCCCCGCCGGATTTGGCGACCGCCGGATCGGGCGACGTGTTGGCGGGCGTGGTTCTCGGGCTGATCGCCCAGGGGATGGACTCGTTCGAGGCGGCCTGCGCCGCCGTCTGGATGCATGGCGAAGCGGCCAAGCTGGTGGGGCCGGGCCTGATCTCCGAGGATTTGCCGGGCGCGCTGTGCGGCGTCCTGCGCGCCTTGAAGGGGTGAGGACGAGGGGGGTGGTGACGGCGCCCCAATGAATGCTCGCGCGCGACGACAAAGGCGGTTTGCGGCGGCTCCCGTCCTGACGCTGGTTGGGTTTGGCCGACAGCACGCGCGAATCATGCGCTGGCGGGGCGGGGGCCACGCCGCGTCTGTGGTCCGTTTGCGGGGCAAACCAAGGGACGAAGGCCGCCTTCCGGCGCGCGTGGGTTTGCCCCGATGACGGATGCCCCATTTTGCCTGTTTGCAACGGACACGCTGTGCTATAGACCCAACTTCGCCGGTGGTCCGGCGGGTGTGCGGCACCCGTCGCGGCTGCCTTTTGCCATGAAAACGCGGGCGTGGCGGAATTGGTAGACGCGCTGGATTTAGGTTCCAGTGACTTCGGTCGTATGGGTTCAAGTCCCTTCGCCCGCACCATGGCAAAGACACGGACCGCATGGAAAACACGGTTTCGGGCCGCCCGGACGGGCGCCGCCGGGCCGGAACAACGAGATAGGCTTTCGTTCCGATGAACATCACCGAGACCAGCACCGACGGCCTCAAGCGCGACTTTCAGGTCGTCATCTCCGCCAAGGACATCGAAGAGAAGGTGAACCGCAAGCTCGAAGAGCTGCGCCGCACGGTCCAACTGCCGGGCTTCCGTCCCGGCAAGGTGCCCGTCACCGTCATCAAGCAGCGTTACCACGGCGGCGTGCTGTCCGAGGTGCTGGAAGAGGCCATCTCCGACAGCTCGCGTCAGGCGCTGAGCGAGCGCGGCCTGCGCGTCGCCTTGCAGCCGAAGATCGAAGTCGAGAAGTATGAAGAGAACGGCGATCTGACCTACAAGATGGCCGTCGAACTGCTTCCCGACGTCGAGCCGGGCGATTTCGGCGCCATCGAGCTGGACAAGCCGGTCGCCGAAGTGAGCGACGAGTCGGTGGAAGAGGCCCTGGCCAAGCTGGCCGGCGCCCATTCGACCCAGGTTCCGGTGACGGAAGAGCGCGGCGCCGAGAACGGCGACATCGCCCTCATCGACTTCGCCGGTTCGGTGGACGGCGAGGCTCTGCCGGGCATGGACGGCAAGGACTACCCGCTGGAACTCGGCGCCGGTCGCTTCGTGCCGGGCTTTGAGGAGCAGTTGGTCGGCGTCAAGGCCGGTGAGCATCGCACCGTCAACGTGACCTTCCCCGAGGATTACCCGCACGAGCGCCTGAAGGGCGCCGCCACGGTGTTCGAGGTGGACGTCAAGGAACTCCGCAAGAACGTCCCGGCCGAGGTCAACGACGACCTCGCCAAGGAGTTCGGCATGGAGAGCCTGGAGAAGATGCGCGACGCCGTGCGCGACCGCATCAAGGGCGAATACGCCAACCTGTCGCGTCTGCGCGTGAAGCGCCAGCTGCTCGACAAGCTGGCCGACGCCTACTCGTTCGAGGTGCCGGCCGGCATGGTCGACATCGAGTTCGAGGGCATCTGGGCGCGTCTTCAGGAAGAGCTGAAGAACGGCACGGCCGGCGAAGACGCCGCCAAATCGGAAGACGATCTGAAGAGCGAATACCGCGCCATCGCCGAGCGCCGCGTGCGTCTGGGTCTGCTGCTGTCCGAAGTGGGCCGCCGCAACAACATCCAGGTCACGCAGGACGAAGTGAACCGCGCCCTGATCAACGAAGCCCGCCGCTTCCCCGGTCAAGAGCGTCAGGTGTTCGAGTTCTTCAAGCAGAACCAGCAGGCGCTGGAAAATCTCCGCGCGCCGATTTTCGAGGACAAGGTCGTCGACCACATCCTCGAACTGGCCAAGGTGAGCGAGAAGACCGTGTCGGTCGACGAGCTGACCAAGGATGAGGACGAGGACGCCGAGGCGGCGTAAACTGCCAAAAGGATTGGGGGCGGACTACCCACCGCCCCCAACCGCACCTATATGTGGTTTCGTGCCGGATGCAAAGCCGGTCCAGTCAACCGCCGGGGCAGGGAAGAACATATGTACGACTTCGAGCCGAAGATGAATGCTCTGGTCCCGATGGTCATCGAACAGACCAACCGGGGCGAACGCGCGTATGACATCTATTCGCGCTTGCTGAAGGAGCGGATCATCTTCCTGGTCGGCGGCGTGAACGACACCGTCGCCAGCCTGATCTGCTCCCAGCTCTTGTTCCTTGAATCGGAAAACCCGACGAAGGACATCGCGCTCTACATCAATTCGCCGGGCGGCTACGTCTCGGCGGGCCTCGCCATCTACGACACCATGCAGTACATCCGTCCGCAGGTGTCCACCGTGTGCATGGGGCAAGCCGCGTCGATGGGGTCGCTGCTGCTGGCCGCTGGCGCGCCGGGCAAGCGTTTCTCGCTGCCCAACAGCCGCATCATGATCCATCAGCCGTCGGGCGGCGCCCAGGGCCAGGCCTCGGACATCGAGATCCAGGCCCAGGAAATCCTGAAGCTGCGCTCGCGTCTGAACGACATCTACGTCAAGCACACCGGCCAGACGCTCGACACCATCGAAAACGCCATGGAACGCGACAAGTTCATGTCGCCGGACGAGGCGAAATCCTTCGGTCTGATCGACGAAGTGGTGGAGAAGCGTCCGGGTGTGGACGGTCAGGCGTCTTGAGCCTGCCCAACAAAGGGTTGATCGGGCCGTTTGCCTGTTGTTGAATGGCTGGGAAGCGGTCCCGATCACGGGCTGATCTGATTGCGGCTGGTGAAAGGCCGCAAGATACCGCGTCAGGGGTCCCCTCCTGGCGCCCACGGAATGGACCGGCGTCGGGGGGCGCCACGAACGGGCATGGTCCTTGGACCACGTCCCCCGCGAGATGACGGAGTACCGATGAGCAAGTCCAGCAGCGGCGATTCGAAGAATACGCTCTACTGCTCCTTCTGCGGCAAGAGCCAGCACGAGGTCCGCAAGCTGATTGCCGGTCCGACGGTGTTCATCTGTGATGAATGCGTCGAGCTGTGCATGGACATCATTCGCGAGGAAAACAAGACCACGCTGGTGAAGTCCCGCGATGGGGTTCCGACCCCGCGCGACATCCAGGCGGTTCTCGATGATTATGTGATCGGCCAGATCTACGCCAAGCGCGTGTTGTCGGTGGCGGTCCATAATCATTACAAGCGGCTGGCGCACGGAACGAAGCACAACGACGTCGAACTCGCCAAGTCGAACATCCTGCTGATCGGTCCGACCGGCTGCGGCAAGACGCTGCTGGCCCAGACTCTGGCGCGGATCATCGACGTACCCTTCACGATGGCCGACGCCACGACGCTGACCGAAGCCGGTTACGTCGGCGAGGATGTCGAGAACATCATTCTCAAGCTGTTGCAGGCCGCCGACTACAACGTCGAGCGGGCGCAGCGCGGCATCGTCTACATCGACGAGGTCGACAAGATCAGCCGCAAGTCCGACAACCCGTCGATCACCCGCGACGTGTCGGGCGAGGGCGTGCAGCAGGCCTTGCTGAAGATCATGGAAGGCACCGTGGCTTCCGTGCCGCCGCAGGGCGGGCGCAAGCATCCCCAGCAGGAATTCCTTCAGGTCGACACCAGCAACATCCTGTTCATCTGCGGCGGCGCGTTCGCCGGGTTGGACAAGATCATCGCCCAGCGCGGCAAGGGCACCAGCATCGGCTTTGGCGCCGACGTTCGTGGCCCGGACGAGCGGTCGACGGGCGACATCCTGCACAGCGTCGAGCCGGAAGATCTGCTGAAGTTCGGCTTGATCCCGGAATTTATCGGTCGTCTGCCGGTGCTCGCCACCCTGTCGGATCTGGACGAACCGGCGTTGGTTGAGATCCTCAGCAAGCCGAAGAACGCCTTGGTCAAGCAGTACCAACGCCTGTTCGAGATGGAGGACGTCCATCTGGAATTCTCCGAGGACGCGCTGAAGGCGATTTCGCACAAGGCCATCGCGCGCAAGACCGGCGCGCGCGGCTTGCGGTCGATCATGGAGGCCATCCTCCTCGACCCGATGTTCGACCTTCCCGGCTTGACCGGGGTCGAGAGCATTCTGGTGAACAAGGAAGTGGTCGAAGGGCGCGCCAAGCCGCTCTACGTCCACGCCGAACGCCGGAGCGAGGCGCCGGGGGCGTAAGCCGTCCGCTGTCCTGTGATTGAGGAAAAGGGCGCTTCGGCGCCCTTTTTTGTGTCCCGTTTTTGGGGTTTGTGGGGCGGGCATGGTCTGTTTGAAGAGCCAATTGCATAAAATCCAAACAAACAGAGCAATGTTTCAATTTGACGCATGATTCCACAAAGCACCGTGTGGTTATCGCATATCCCGGTGTGCTAGTCTGGCAGAACTGACAATGATGAGTGACGGGCGGTGATCTGTTTCTCTGGATTCAGCGCTGCGACCCTTTGCTTGTCACAATATTTTGGTGATTGAGCAATGAAGATACGCAGTTTTCTTTACATTTGCCTGGCCTGCGTTGGCGCTGTGGCGGCTGTGCCCGCAACCTGGCTGGCGGTTCAGGAAACCGGATCTGCTCAGCGCGCCTCCAGCGCGCGCGCCATGGTCGATGTTCTGGCCGGAGCGGCGGCGGTCAATGAGACGCTGGCGCTTGAGCGTGGCGTCGTCAATCTGCCGCTGACCGCCGGGGTCCCTGCGGATCCGGCCACACGGGACGCCTTGGCCAAGGCGCGCGCTCAAACAGACGCCGCGCGCGTGAAGTATCAGGTGGCGGCCAACGCCTTGGGCGACGCGCCGACCGTTCGCGAGGTTGGCGAGATCGACCGCAAGTTGGACGAGTCCCGTCGCTTGGCCGATGGCTGGCTGGCTGTGGATCGTTCCGGACGGCCCGCCGACTCCTCGGCGCGCTTTTTTGAGAGCGTCGTTCAGGTGACGTCGGGGGTCGTGACGACGATGACTCGTCTCAGCCATCGCCTGAATGACCTGGATTCCGAGGTGGGCGATCACGCCGACATCGCCATTCGGGCGTCCAAACTGCGCGAGAGCGCCGGGCAGCAATCGGTTCTGTATCTGCGCACGCTTGGCACGGGGAAGCCTTTCGCGCCTGAGGCCGAACGCGACATGCTGACGTTGGAAGGGCGCATTCAGGAAAGTTGGGCGTCGGTTGAAAGTGACGTGGTCGGCGGCGGCATGGGGCCGGAGATGCGCAAGGGATTGGAAACCGCGCGCAAGGGCTACATGGAGGGGTTTGGCGCCTTCAAGCTTCGTGTTCTGGACGCGTCGCGCGCTGGGCGCCCCTATGACCTTGATGGCGCGGAGTGGCGCCGGTCGGCGTCGCCGCTGCTGCAAAATCTCCTGGCCTTGCGCGACGCCGGGTTTCAAACGGGCGGCGGCTTGGCGGAAGAGCACCACACGCTGGCGCTGCGCCGACTGTTCGCCGCGATTGGCGTTCTCATCGTTGGGGTGGTCGCCCTGGTGTCCGTGGCGGTCGCCGTGACGCGCCGGGCCTCTCAGCCCATCGTTCAACTGGCGGACGTCGTGTCCGCCATCGCCGCTGGCCGCCGTGACCTGGACGTTCCCCATCGCGGGCGTCAGGACGAGATCGGCGCCATGGCGGCGGCCATCGACATTCTGCAAGCGGGGGCGCGCGACGCCGACCAAGCGGAAACCCAGCGCCGCGTCGATCAGGACAATCGGGAAACGCGGCGGCTGGAGATGGAGCGGGCGACGCAAGACTTCGTGTCCCAGCTTGAGTCGGTGGTTCATCACCTGTCCAACACGGCTCAAACGGTGCGCAGCAATTCCGAACGGTTGTCGTCGTCGGCGGAGGACGCGTCCGGGCGCTCAACCTCGGTCGCCTCGGCGTCGAGTCAGGCCAATCAGAGCATTCAGACGGTGGCGGCGGCGTCGGACCAGCTTCAATCCTCCATTGGCGAGATCGGGCGGCGGATCGACGATGCGGCGCGCATCGCGCGGGAGGCCGTGCGCGAGGCCGGAACCACGGCCGACATCGTGGCGACTTTGGCCGACCGCGCGGCGGGAATCGGCTCCGTCGTCGACATGATCAACTCGATCGCCAGCCAAACCAACCTGTTGGCTCTGAACGCCACCATCGAGGCGGCCCGCGCGGGCGAGGCGGGCAAGGGCTTCGCCGTCGTCGCCAGCGAGGTCAAGAGTCTGGCTGGTCAAACCGCCAAGGCCACCGACGACATCCAGTTGCGGGTTGGCGAGATTCGGGACGTCAGCGGCAACGCGGTGATCGCCATCGGCGCGATCAGCCGCACCGTCGCCGCCATCAGCGAGGCCGCCGCCGCCGTCGCCGCCGCCGTGGAGCAACAAAACGTGGCGACTCGGGAAATCACCCGCAACATTCAGGCCGCCGCCCAAGGCACCATCGAGGTGTCCGGCAACATCCAGTTGGTCGCCGCGACCGCTGAAAGCACACGGGTGGCGTCGGGCGAGTTGCTGACCGCGTCGCGCGGCTTGACGGAAGAGGCGGGGAGTTTGCGGACCACGGTCGATGGGTATGTGCGGCGGCTGGGCGCGCTGTAACGATCCTCCGCCGTCCATGTTCAGGGCTGCGTCGCCACCAGGTTGGGGTGGGGCGCAGCCTTTTTTGTGTGGGGAGCCGTGAGGCGAATCAGCGCCGCAGACCGGGCGACGGCGGCGGGGCTGATCCCCGGGGAATCGACCGGGAGAGCCGGGTCAGCACGGGTTCATGACGCGTTGAAGCCGACGCTTGGCATGGCTCACGCGCAATCTGCCCCTCTCGACCGCTCCGTTCAAGCCGACTTGGAGCGGATTCGCGCCCAATGACGGGCGCGAAGGCGGCGTGAGCGGCGGAAATTCGCCGCGTCGCGGCAGCTTTCCCCCGTTTGGCGGGTTTCAACCCCTTGAAGGGGGCTGGGGGCTATGCCACGTTAGTTCCCGTGCCGGTGTCTCGCGCCCCGCGCTTATCCCAAGGCGGGACGTTCCTCAGGCCCATTCCGGGCTGGACGGCGTTCTTTTTCACGAGGCCTGATCCATGATCGAACTCTCCCGTGGTGCCCTCTACCCGGTCCTGCCGCTGCGCGACATCGTGGTGTTTCCCCACATGATCGTGCCGCTGTTCGTCGGGCGTGAGAAGTCCGTGCGCGCGCTGGAAGACGTCATGAAGGACGACAAACAGATCCTTCTCGTCACCCAGAAGAACGCCGCGCAGGATGATCCGACTCCCGCCGACATCTACAGCGTCGGCACCGTCGGCACCGTGTTGCAGTTGCTGAAACTGCCGGACGGGACCGTCAAGGTGTTGGTCGAGGGCGGCCAGCGCGCCGCCATCACCAAATTCTCCGACAATGAAGAGTTCTTCCAGGCGCAAGCCGAGCTGGTCGAGGAAAAGATCGGCGAGAATCAGGAGCTTGAAGCTCTGAGCCGCGCCGTCGTGTCGCAGTTCGAGCAATACATCAAGCTGAACAAGAAGATCCCGCCGGAGGTGCTGGTCTCGATCAACCAGATCGAGGATTCCAGCAAGCTGGCCGACACCGTCGCCTCGCATCTGGCGCTGAAGATTCCCGAAAAGCAGCAGCTTTTGGAATGCGCCACCGTGTCGGAGCGCTTGGAGCGGGTCTACGCCTTCATGGAAGGCGAGATCGGCGTTCTCCAGGTTGAAAAGCGCATCCGCAACCGCGTCAAGCGGCAGATGGAGAAGACCCAGCGCGAGTATTATCTGAACGAACAGCTCAAGGCGATTCAGAAGGAACTCGGCGAGACCGAGGATGGCCGCGACGAATCGGCGGAGCTGGAAGAGAAGATCAACAAGACCCGTTTCCCCAAGGAAGCCCGCGACAAGGCCCTGGCGGAGCTGAAGAAGCTGCGCTCGATGAGTCCGATGTCGGCGGAAGCCACGGTGGTGCGCAACTATCTGGATTGGATGCTGTCCATTCCCTGGAAGAAGCGCACCAAGGTCAAGCGCGACCTGAAGCTGGCGCAGAAGGTTCTCGACGCCGACCATTATGGTCTGGACAAGGTCAAGGAGCGCATCCTTGAGTATCTTGCCGTGCAGAACCGCATGAACAAGGTCAAGGGTCCGATCCTCTGCCTCGTCGGTCCGCCCGGCGTCGGCAAGACCTCGCTCGGCAAGTCGATCGCCAAATCCACCGGGCGCAACTTCGTCCGCATGTCGCTGGGCGGCGTGCGCGACGAGGCCGAGGTGCGCGGCCACCGCCGGACCTACATCGGCTCGATGCCCGGCAAGGTCATCCAGGGCATGAAGAAGGCTAAATCGTCGAACCCGCTGTTCCTGCTCGACGAAATCGACAAGCTGGGCGCCGATTGGCGCGGCGATCCGTCGTCGGCTCTGCTGGAGGTTCTGGATCCCGAGCAGAACGCCACCTTCAACGACCATTATCTGGAGGTCGATTACGATCTGTCGGACGTGATGTTCGTCTGCACGGCCAACACGATGCGCATGCCGCAGCCGTTGTTGGACCGTATGGAAATCATCCGCGTCGCCGGTTACACCGAAGACGAAAAGATCGAAATCTCCAAGCGCCATCTGACCGAAAAGCAGATCGAGGCGAATGGCCTGAAGAAGGGCGAATTCTCGATTTCCGACGACGCGGTGCGCGATCTGGTCCGCTACTACACGCGGGAAGCCGGCGTGCGCAGCCTGGAGCGTGAGATCGCCAATCTTTGCCGCAAGGCGGTCAAGGAAATCATGATGAAGACGGGCGGCACCGGCAAGGTGGCCGTGACCCGTCGGAATCTCGACAAATACGCGGGCGTCCGCCGCTTCCATTATGGCGAGGCGGAGCTTGAGGATCTGGTGGGCGTGACCACCGGCCTGGCCTGGACCGAGGTGGGCGGCGAGTTGCTGTCCATCGAGGCCGTCGGCCTGCCCGGCAAGGGCCGCGTCACCACCACCGGCAAGCTGGGCGACGTGATGAAGGAATCGGTCCAGGCGGCCGAGAGCTACGTCAAGTCGCGCGCCGTGGCGTTCGGCATCAAGCCGACGCTGTTCGAGAAGAAGGACATCCACGTCCATGTTCCCGAAGGCGCCACGCCCAAGGACGGCCCGTCGGCTGGCGTCGCCATGGCCACCTCCAT
This sequence comes from Azospirillum cavernae, assembly GCF_003590795.1. Taxonomy (GTDB): domain Bacteria; phylum Pseudomonadota; class Alphaproteobacteria; order Azospirillales; family Azospirillaceae; genus Azospirillum; species Azospirillum cavernae. The sequence continues at coordinate 1,136,296 of NZ_QYUL01000001.1, read as the reverse complement.
CGTCTCGGTGCTGACCGGCATTCCGGTGCGCAAGGACGTGGCGATGACCGGCGAAATCACCCTGCGCGGCCGGGTCCTGCCCATCGGCGGCCTGAAGGAAAAGCTGCTGGCGGCCTTGCGGGGCGGCATCAAGCATGTGCTGATCCCCAAGGACAACGAAAAGGACTTGGCGGACATCCCGGACAACGTGAAGCGCGGGTTGGAGATCATCCCGGTCGGCACGGTGGACGAGGTTCTGCGCAACGCCTTGACCCGCCCGGTGACGCCGATCGAATGGACCGAACCGGAGGTGGACGCCGTCGCCGCCAAGGCGCAGACCGAAAAGGCGACCGGCGACGCGTCGGGCGATCTGCTGCGCCATTGATCGAACCATGGACAATCATGGTTTGAACGGCTGAGAATGACTGGCTTGCCCGCTCGTCGCCAATTGACGGGCGGGCAACGCTGTGATTATCCTTTGCCCCTGAAAAGTCGTGGGGCGGCTTTTTGACATTGAGTATTTGCCGAATTCGGAAGGGGGATTGCGTGAACAAGAATGATCTGGTGGCGCACGTTGCTGATGCGTCGGGATTGTCTAAAACTGATGCGACCAAGGCGGTTGACGCGGTTTTTGATGGCATCGCCGACTCGCTGAAAAAGGGTGACGAGGTTCGTCTGGTCGGCTTTGGCACCTTCGCGGTCGCCGAACGCGCCGCCAGCGAGGGCCGCAACCCGCGCACGGGCGAAAAGATCGACATCCCCGCGTCCAAGCAGCCGAAGTTCAAGGCGGGCAAGACGCTGAAGGATGCCTTGAACTGATTGGTCCCGTCGGGGCATAGTGCCGCCGGCCGGGCCTTTCCCGGCCGGTTTCGTTTTAGGGTTCAGTCGGGCGATTAGCTCAGCGGTAGAGCGTCTCGTTTACACCGAGAGGGTCGGGGGTTCGATCCCCTCATCGCCCACCACCCCAGACACGACATGAATGCTGTCGCAAGGCCCCCAGGTGGGGCCTTTTGTCGTTGGTGGGGCGCAATCGGGTCGGGCCGGTGGAAATCCCTGGTGGGTCTTGCTAGACAGAGGCGCGCCCCAAACGCTTCATAAAAAGGACACACCATGACCGCGCGTCGGAAACTGATCGCTGGAAATTGGAAGATGAACGGGCTGAAGGCCGACGGGCTGGCCCTGGCCTCGGATCTCGCCGGGCGCTTGAACGGCGCGGGGGAGGTTTCGTTCGATCTGCTGGTCTGTCCGCCCTTTCCGCTGCTGTTTCCGGTTGGCGACGCCATCGCGGGCAGCGCGTTGGCGCTGGGCGGTCAGGATTGCGCGGCCAAGAACTCCGGCGCGCACACCGGCGACGTCGCCCCGACCATGCTGGTGGACGCGGGCTGCCGCTACGTCATTCTTGGTCATTCGGAGCGTCGGGCCGATCATGGCGAGAGCGACGCGTTGATCGCCGCCAAGGCCGCCGCCGCGCACGCTCAAGGCTTGATCGCCATCGTCTGCGTTGGCGAGACGGAAGCCCAACGCGACGCGGGCCAGGCCGACGCCGTGGTGTCGGGCCAGTTGGCCGGGTCGATTCCGGCGGGGGCCACCGCGGCCAACACGGTCATCGCCTATGAACCCGTTTGGGCCATCGGCACCGGCAAAACGGCGACGCCCGACGATGTGGCGGCGATGCACGCCCACATCCGCGCCGAACTGGACGGCAAGATCGCCGACCCGGCCAAGGCGAAGATCCTCTATGGCGGTTCGGTCAAGCCGGGCAACGCGGTTGAATTGATGGCGGTCGAGAACGTCGATGGCGCGCTGGTCGGCGGCGCGGCGCTGAAGGCGGATGATTTCTGGGCCATCGCGACCAGTTGCCGCTAGCATATCGCGCGATGGCGCGGTAGAAACAGTGGGCGCGCGCCACGGGCCTCTGATACGGCCTGTGGCGCGCTATTCGATTTTAGGACGGGCGTGGGGAAACGGATCGCATGGAATCGGTGATTCTCGTTGTTCACCTGCTGATCGCGGTCGCGCTGGTTGGCGTGATCCTGATTCAGCGGTCGGAAGGTGGCGGCCTTGGCATTGGCGGCGGCACCATGGGCGGCATGATGAGCACCCGTGGCACCGCGAACCTGCTGACCCGCACCACCGGCATCCTGGCGGGCAGCTTCTTCGCCACCAGCATTGTTCTGGCGATCTTGGCTGGCGCGCATTCAAAGCCGACCTCGATCATCGACACCTTGCCGACCGCCATTCCGGCTCTGCCGGCGGCTCCGGCTCAACCCGCTCCGCCGGTCAGCCAGTAACAACGCTGCGCTTCAGGCACGGGTGCGACAGACGAGGCGGCCTCCCCGAAGCCGCCTCTTTCTTTTGAGGATCCTTGGTCGGACGTGATCGTTCGGCGCGGGGTTCTTTGGGGACAGGAAACAGCTCTCAAGCTCTTCGGACGGACATGACTCGCTACATCTTCATCACTGGTGGCGTCGTTTCTTCGCTGGGCAAAGGCTTGGCGTCAGCGGCGCTCGGGGCACTCCTCCAGACGCGTGGTTATAAGGTTCGGCTCCGCAAACTGGATCCCTACCTGAACGTCGATCCCGGCACGATGAGTCCCTACCAGCACGGCGAGGTCTTCGTGACCGACGACGGGGCGGAAACGGATCTCGATCTCGGGCATTACGAACGCTTCACCGGCGTTTCGGCGCGGCGTGGCGACAACATCACCACGGGCCGCATCTATTCGACGGTGATCGCCAAGGAACGGCGCGGCGATTATCTGGGCGGAACCGTCCAGGTGATTCCGCACATCACCGACGAAATCAAGGACTTCATCCGTACCGATTCCGACGATGAGGATTTCGTCCTGATCGAAATCGGCGGCACGGTCGGCGACATCGAATCGCTGCCCTTCCTGGAAGCGATCCGTCAGTTCGGCAACGAGGTTGGGCCGGAGAACGCGCTGTTCATCCACCTGACCCTGCTGCCCTACATCCCGACGGCGGGCGAGCTGAAGACCAAGCCGACCCAGCATTCGGTGAAGGAACTGCTCAGCGTCGGCATCCAGGCCAACATCCTGCTGTGCCGCGCCGACCGGGCGATTCCGGAGAACGAGCGCAAGAAGATCGCGCTGTTCTGCAACATCCGCCCGGAGCGGGTGATCGCGGCGCTGGACGTCGATTCGATCTATCAGGTGCCGATCAGCTACCACGAGGAAGGCTTCGACACGCAGGTCCTGTCTTATTTCGGTCTGCCGACCGACAAGGCTCCGGATCTGTCGCGCTGGACCCGCATTGTTGAGCGCGTGCGCAAGCCGCAGGGCGAAGTGACCATCGCGGTGGTCGGCAAATACATCAGCCTGCTCGACAGCTACAAATCGCTGGCCGAGGCGCTGACCCATGGCGGCATCGCCAACAACGTCAAGGTCAACCTCGACTGGATCGATTCGGAGATCTTCGAGGACGACGACGCGGCGGTGAAGCGTCTGGAAAACGTTCACGGCATTCTGGTTCCCGGCGGCTTCGGTTCACGCGGGACCGAAGGCAAGATCCGGGCGGCCCAGTTCGCGCGCGAACGCAATGTGCCCTATTTCGGCATTTGCTTTGGCATGCAGATGGCGGTGATCGAGGCGGCGCGCAACCTCGCCAAGATCGAAGACGCCGGATCGACCGAACTCGGCAAGCCGGGCAACCCGGTCGTCGGCCTGATGACCGAATGGATGCGCGGCAACACGCTGGAACGCCGGGCGGAAGTCGGTGATCTGGGCGGCACCATGCGTCTGGGCGCTTACCCGGCCCGTCTGCTTGAGGGCAGCAAGGTGGCCGAGGTGTATGGCACGACGCAGATTTCGGAGCGTCACCGTCACCGTTACGAGGTGAACGTCTATTACAAGGAACGGTTGGAGAATTGCGGCATGCTGTTCTCGGGCCTGTCCCCCGATGGCGAGTTGCCGGAAATCGTCGAGATCCCGGGGCACCCCTGGTTCATTGGCGTGCAGTTCCACCCGGAACTGAAGTCCAAGCCGTTTGAGCCGCATCCGCTGTTCACCGCCTTCATCAAGGCGGCGATGGAGCAAAGTCGTTTGGTCTGAACGGATCGGTTTTGATCGCTCAAAAAGCCCCGCTTCCCCTGGAAGCGGGGCTTTTTGTTGGCGCGATTCCCCAAGGCGGCGCGTTGGTCATAGATATAACCTAAACGTCAGTACTATTGAGTATACGTCACCCCTGTGCGAGCATCCCATTGGCTTGGGAACCAAACAATTTGGCTTGGGGAGGTTTTCGCATGGGTTCGTTTTGCAAAAGGGCGTCCGCCGCCACGGCGGTTGCCGCCGTCCTCGCTTTGAGCGCGGCGGGCGCGTCGGCTGGGGACTATTCCAACACCATTTTCTTCGGCGACAGCCTGACCGACAGCGGAACCTTCCGTTCGGTCGTGCCGGTTGGCGGGAAATTCACCACCAATCCGGGGCCGGTCTGGGCGGAAAACGTCGCCTCGGCCTATGGCAAGACGGCGACTCCGGCGGTGTCGGGGGGGACCGACTACGCGGTCGGCGGCGCGCGGGTGTCGCAATTGCCGGGCGTTCCGGCCACGGCGCCGACGGCGACGGCCACCCCGGTGCGCAACCAGATCACCAACTATCTGGCCTCGACGGGCGGGCGGGCCGATCCGAACGCGCTCTACACGGTCTGGGGCGGGGCGAACGACATCTTCGCCGCGCTCGCCAGCCCGACGACGGCGCAGGCGGCGATCACCCAGGCGGCCACCGATCTGGTGGGCGAGGTGGCGCGGCTGCGGGCGGCGGGGGCGCAAACCATTCTGGTGCCGACCCTGCCGGACATCGGCGTCACCCCGTTCGGTCGGTCGCAGGGCGCGACGGCGGCGGCGCAGATCACCCAACTGGTCAGCGGCTACAACCAACTCGTCACCTTGGGACTCGGCAACGCGGGCGTGTCGATCATTCCGGTCGACACCTATGCGTTGTTGCGCGACGCGGTGGCGAATCCGGCCTCGTACGGCTTGACCAACGTGGTCGGCACGGCCTGCACGACGTCGAGTTCTCTGCTTTGCACCTCGGCCAGTCTGGTGACGCCGACGGCGGCGCAAAGCTATCTGTTCGCCGACGGCGTCCATCCGACCACCGCCGGGCATCGGGCGATTTCCGATTTCGTGCTGAACGTGTTGTCGGCGCCAGGCAATGTGGCGCGGCTGGCCGAATCGCCGTTGCACACCCGTGATCGGGTGATTTCGCTCATCCAGGCGCAGGCGGCGGCCAATCTGTGGACGCGCAAGACCGGGGAATCGGGGGCCTGGATCGTCGGCGGCGTCGGGCGGCTGAGTTCCGATCAACGCGGCGATCAGGCGGGGACGCGCGGCACGCCGTTGAACGTCAGCGTCGGCATCGACAAGCGCTTCACCGAGAATCTTCTGGTTGGCGTGGCGGGAACGATCTCCAATTACAAGGGCAGCTTTTCCACCGGCGGCGACTACAAACAGCGTGAGTATGTCGCCAGCGCCTATGGCGTTTATCGGGTGGGCGGCGCGTATGTCAGCGGTGTCGGGTCGTTCGGCTTCGCCGATTACGATCTGCGGCGCGGCGTGACCATCAACGGCACCGACCATTCGACCGGCGGCGGGACGGAGGGCGTCAACGCCTCGTTCGCGGCGGAAACCGGCTATGAGTTTGCCTCCGGCGGTCTGACTCACGGGCCGTTGTTGGGGCTGCGCTATCAGCATGTTTCGGTGGAAGGCTTCACCGAGGACAGCAGCCTGTTCGGCTTCTCTTACCGGGAGCAGAACCGCAACGCCCTGGTCGGCAGCGTCGGCTATCAGGCGGCGTACGACGCCGGATCGCTTCGCCCCTACGCCAAGGTGACGCTGAATCGGGAATTCACCGACGGCAACCGCAGCATCACGGTGGAGAGCAAGAGCATCTCCACGCTGGCCTATTCCATGCCGGTGGCGAAGAGCGATCGGACCTGGATCAACGCGTCGGCGGGGGCGTCCGTCAAACTGGCGGAGTCGGTCACGGGGACTCTGGGGCTGGACGCCCGTTTGGGGGAACAGCGCGTCCGTGATTTCGGCGCCTTCGCCGGGGTCAGCGTCGGGTTCTGACGGTTCGCCTGAATGCCGCCGATCTTGCGGGCGATCTTGCGGAGGGTCCGTGTTCCAAGGGGGACGCGGACCCGCCGTCGTTTTTGCCCGGCGCGGCGCCATCCGAGTTGACCAAGCGGGCCATTGGTGGGATTCAAAGGGCGGATTCGCCGCAGGCCGGACCTTCCAAAGTCCGCCAAGCGTCCCATCTGTGCCTGACAGGGCCAACGCCAATCTGTTCCGATCCCCTCTGTTCCGATCCCCTCTGTTCCGATCCCCTCTGTTCCGATCCTCTTGGAGTTTTCCGTCCCATGACCACGCCGCGCGCCGTTCAGATCGGCAACCTGACCATCGCCAACGACCGGCCTTTTGTTTTGATCGCCGGTCCTTGCCAGATGGAAAGCCGCGATCATGCGCTGGAAACCGCGTCGGCTCTGGTCGCGATGACCTCGGCGTTGGGTATTGGGCTGATTTACAAATCGAGCTTTGACAAGGCCAACCGCACCTCGATCACCACGGCGCGCGGGCTTGGGATGGACAAGGCGTTGCCGATCTTCGCCGAAATCCGCGAGCGTTTCGGTTGCCCGGTCATCACCGACGTCCACGCCGCCGATCAATGCGCGGTGGTCGCCGAGGCCGTCGACGTCCTGCAAATCCCGGCCTTCCTCTGCCGCCAGACCGATCTTCTGATCGCCGCCGCCAACACCGGGCGGGCGGTGAATGTGAAGAAGGGCCAGTTTTTGGCCCCGTGGGACATGAAGAACGTCGTGGCCAAGCTGGTGGCGTCGGGCAACGAGCGGGTGATGCTGTGCGAGCGCGGCGCCAGCTTTGGCTACAACACGCTGGTGTCGGACATGCGGGCGCTGCCGATCATGGCGGAAACCGGCTTCCCGGTGGTGTTCGACGCCACCCATTCGGTGCAGCAGCCAGGCGGGCAGGGCGCCACATCGGGCGGCCAGCGGGAATTCGTGCCGGTTCTGGCGCGGGCGGCCATCGCGGTTGGCGTGGCGGCGGTGTTCATGGAAACCCACGAGAACCCGGATTGCGCGCCCAGCGACGGGCCGAACATGGTGCCGCTGTCCGACATGCCCGCTTTGCTGGCCCGCCTTCAGGCGTTCGACCGTCTGGCCAAGGCGTAAAAGGACGACCGGCAGGCTCGCCTTTTCCAACCGCGTTCCGTGATTGTGGCGGGAGCCTCGCTCCCGCCCATCATCAAAGCGCCGCTTGGACCGTTTTGACGAATTGCGGCAAGCCGACCTGGCGGCGGCGGCGCAGACGTTCGGCGTGCAGGATGGCCGTCACCGCCGCGACGCTCTGCTCGACGTCCCGGTTGATGATGACGTAGTCGTATTCCGCCCAATGGCTGATTTCGTCGGACGCCTTGGCCATGCGGCCAGCGATGACCTCCGCCGAATCCTGGGCGCGGCTGTGCAGGCGGCGTTCCAGCTCTTCGCCCGACGGGGGAAGAACGAAGATGCTGACCAGATCGTCCCGCGCGTTCTGCCCCAACTGCTGGGTGCCTTGCCAATCAATGTCGAACAGCACGTCGCGGCCCGCGCCCAACGCCTCCTCCACCGCGCCGCGCGGCGTGCCGTAGCAATTGCCGAAGACGCGGGCGTATTCCAGGAACTCCCCATCCTCGACCATCTGGTCGAAGCGGGGCAGATCGATGAAATGGTAATCGACGCCGGGGACTTCGCCGGGGCGCATGGCGCGGGTGGTCGCCGACACCGACATGGTGATGCCGGAATCGCGCTCCAACAAGCGGCGCGAGATGGTGGTCTTGCCGGCGCCGGACGGCGACGACAGCACCAGCATCAGGCCACGGCGGGAGATGTCCTTGGACGGGGCGGAAGACGGGGCGGAAGATTGGGGGGAGGGCAGGGCCATGACGGATTACTCGATGTTTTGAACCTGTTCGCGAAGCTGCTCGATGGTGGCTTTCAGCGACAGGCCGATGCGGGTCAGCTCCACGTCGGCGGACTTGGAGCACAGGGTGTTGGCTTCGCGGTTGAATTCCTGACAGAGGAAATCGAAGCGGCGGCCGATGGCCCCGCCTTCCGCCATCATCTCGCGGGCGGCGTGGATGTGGGCGCGCAGCCGGTCCAGCTCTTCGCGGATGTCGGCCTTGCCGATCAGGATGGCGGCCTCTTGCGCCAAACGGTCCTCCGACAGCGCCGGGAAAGAGCCGAGGATGGTGGCGACCTGAAGCCGCAGCTTTTCGCGCAGGGCCTCGGGCTGGGCCGAGGCGCAGGCGCTCGCCCCCCCCACCAGACGGGCGATTTCGTCGAGATGGCCGTTGAGAATCGCGGCCAGACGAGCGCCTTCGCCCAGCCGGTTGACCACGAGCTGGTCGAACAGCTTGGCCAGATCGCCTTTGAGCGCCGACTCGACCCGCTCGCGGGCGTCGGTTTCATCCTCTTCCACCGGCTCGATGATGCCGCGCACGGCCAGCAGCGAATCCAGACGCGGCGGGGCGGCCCCGGCGCCTTCGATCTCGCGCGCCAGCTCCAGCACTTGGGCGAGCAACGCGCGGTTGATGCGGAGTTGGGAGACGGCTTGGCTGCGGGTGATGGTCAGCGTCAGGTTGACGTTGCCGCGCGCCAGCCGCTTCGGCGCCTCGGCCCGCGCCAGCGCCTCGACGCTGTCGAAGCCGGTCGGCATGCGGCAACGGACGTCCAGGCTGCGGCCATTCACGCTTTTCGCCTCGAAGGTCCAGGAATAGCCGTCACCATGCCCATCGACGCGCGCGAATCCGGTCATGCTGGCGACAACAGGGCGATGTGCGGACACGGCGGTGGCCTCCGATGATGGCTGTGCGGGATGGTGTGGGCCGGTTATACCCATGGGATGATCCCGCAAACAAGCGCGCAACGGAGACGGCAGCATGCGGCGACCGCGATCTTTGGTCATCACCGGGGCGTCGAGCGGCATCGGCGCGGCGTTGGCCCTGCGTTACGCCGAACCCGGCGTGTGCTTGGCGTTGACCGGGCGCGACGCCGCGCGGTTGGCGGCGGTGGCCGAACGCTGCCGCGCGGCGGGGGCGGAGGTGACGGCGGACGTCATCGACGCCACCGACCGGGACGGCATGGCGGCGTGGTTGCGGGGGGTGGACGACCGCGCGCCGGTCGATCTCCTCATCGCCAACGCCGGAATCTCCGCTGGAACCGGCGGTGGGGTGGAAAGCGAGGAACAGGCCCGGCGGATTCTGTCGGTCAACATCGACGGGGTGCTGAACAGCGTTTATCCGCTGTTGCCCCGCATGCAGGACCGGCGGCGCGGGCAGATCGCGCTGATGGCTTCGCAGGCGAGTTTTCGCGGCTTTCCCGGCGCGCCAGCCTATTGCGCCAGCAAGGCGGCGGTGCGGGTCTTTGGCGAGGCGTTGCGCGGCGATCTGGCCGGGGAGGGGATCGGCGTGTCGGTGATTTGCCCCGGATTCGTCAAAAGCCGAATCACCGACGCCAACGGCTTTTCCATGCCCTTTTTGATGGAAGCCGACGCGGCGGCGCGGGTCATTCGCCGGGGGCTGGCGCGCAACGCGGCGCGCGTCAGCTTTCCCTGGCCGGTGGCGGCGGCGGTCTGGCTGTTGGCCTTGCTGCCGCCCGGCTGGACCGATGGGTTGCTGGCGCGGGCGCCGAAGAAGGGCTGAGATGCCCCCGACGTGGGGGCTTCAGTCCACCTTGGCGTGGGCGATGGCCTCGCGGACGCTGACGCCCTTGCGCAGGATGTTGTCCACCGCGCGGCCCTGGACCAGATTGATGCCCATCTTGTGGGCGTAGACAAGGCTCGACACGCTGTCGCAGCGGGCCAGGATGAACTTGCAGCGGTCCTGTTCGGCGATGCGCTCGCGGAAGAACTTCTCGAAGGCTGGCTCCATTTCCAGCATGTCGTTCGACCAGAAGATCTTGGCGTAATCGGCGTTCAGATACTCCAGATCGAAATTCGTCACCCAAAACGGGTTCAGGCCATCGACGGCGATCTGGTAACGGCGGTCTTGCGCGAACTCGACGACTTCGTTGAACAGGGACAAATTCTCGATCAAATCGCCCTTGGACACCTCCAGCACCACCTGCCCCCGGAAGTCGATCGGCAGGCGTTCGTCGAACTTGACGAAGCCGGTCGAGATCACCGTGGACAGGTTGATGTTGATGCCGATCCGCCGCCCGCGCATGAAGCTGAGGCCGTGATTCAGCGCCCGCAGAACCGATTGGTCGAGGTTGGCCGTGAAATAATTGAACAGCCATTTGTTGGCCGTGATGTCGTAATCCGGGCAGAGCCGTTCCTGCAAAAGCTTGATGGAGATGTAGAGTTCAAAATACTCCATATCCTCATCAGAGCCTTTGCCGATGTTGGCGATGGCCTGATTGAACAGGAAGGGCGAGAGATCGAACATCTGCATCGAGCGTTCGAGCTTGCCCAACTCTTCCAGCGTGATCGGCGGCTTGGTTTCGGTGACGACGTTGCCGGTTTCGTTGGCCTGCAATTCTTCAATGAAACGGATGACGTTGATGAAGTTCAACGCCAGTTCCATGATCGAATAGAGCGAATATTCCTTGTAGGGGTTGGCCCCGGTCAGCGTGGTTTTTGACAGGAAGACCTGCTCAAGCTTCTGGCAGACGTCGGTGACGCCGGTCAGCTTCAGCCCCTTGTACAGAACGATGACGTCGCCGTTGGAAATGTTGAAGGATTGCAGATAGGACGCCTTGCTCGCCAGTTCCTGAATGATGGTGCGAACCATCATCTGACCAGACGGATCCTTGTCTTTCAACAGCGACAGATGCATGTGCATCAACCGCATGCCTTGCAATTCGCTTTTGGCGGAGCGCAGCAGGTTCAGAAGCTTGTCGTTGTCGAACTCGGGACGTTGATCTTTCGCGGCGGCGACCGCCGCCTGCTTTTCCGTCGTGGAAAGGCGGACCCGGTCCCGTCCCATCGGTGGTTTGCCGCCGAACCTGCTCATTACCTGCTTTCCCCCAAACAAACCCTTTGCAAGACCGTGCGGGACGGCCCTTTTGACTGACCACAACAAACACGGCGACGGATCGAACGGTTGGGCTGGCCGCCAATGGACAGGCCCCCCAGCCCTCTGTGACGCGCCCGGTCCGTCCTTATTGTAAATGGAACTTTCTTTAAGAAGCCCTTAAAGCGTGGTTAACGGAAAAACTCTGTGAAGCATTCTTACGACAATCACCGGCTCATCCAACCGACGCCATCCTGAAAGGTCAAGTTTCCGTTTCTTCCGACGCTGATTCTTTGGGTGTCCCGCCAACAGGGACAATACGAACGCGACGTTCAATCACCGCGAGCGCAATGCGTCCATGCTTCAAAGCCAGCGCGTCGTCTCCAAAAAGCTCGCGGCGCCAGCCATGCAGGGCGGGAACATCAGCGGAATCATCCGCCGCCATCGCTTCCAGATCGGACGAAGACGCAACCAACTTTGCCGCGACGTTGTGTTCGTCACACTTCATCTTCAGCAGCACGCGCAACAACTCCACGATGGGTTGCAGACCGGGCGGCGGCTCGTCGCGCGGCTCCACCTTCGGCAAGTCGCCATCGGGGATGTCGAGGCCGAGCTGCACGGCGGCCATCACGTCGGCGCCCTGGCGCCCCTCGGCGAAGCCTCGGCCCATGCCACGGGTGCGGGCAAGGTCGTCGATGTTGGTCGGGGCGTGGGCGGCGATTTCCAGCAAGGCCTCGTCGCGCAGAACACGGGAACGCGGCAAATCGCGGCGTTGCGCCTCGCGCTCCCGCCACGCCGCCAACTCCTTCAGCACGGCCATGAAGCGCGGCTTGTTGGTGCGGACCTTCAGGCGCAGCCACGAGGTTTCGGGATCGACCTGATAGGTGCGCGGGTCGGTGAGGATCGCCATCTCCTCCTCCAGCCAATGCGAACGGTCGGAGCGCGCCAGACGGCGCTTCAGCTTTTCGTAAGCGGGGCGGAGATGGATGACGTCCGACAAGGCGTAGGTCAGTTGCCGTTCGGTCAAAGGCCGGTGCGACCAGTCGGTGAAGCGGCTGGATTTGTCGATGCGCGCGCCCGCCAGCTTGGTGACGAGCGTTTCATAGCCAACGCTTTCGCCAAAACCGCAGACCATCGCCGCGACCTGGGTGTCGAACAGCGGGGTCGGGATGCGGCCTGACAAATGCCAGAAGATTTCGACGTCCTGGCGGGCGGCGTGGAACACCTTGAGGATGGCCGGATCGTCCATCACCGCGTAGAGCGCGGTCAGGTCCATGCCTTCGGCCAGCGGGTCAATGGCGACCGCGCCGTCGGGTCCAGCGATTTGCACAAGGCAAAGTTGCGGCCAATAGGTCTTCTCCCGCAGAAACTCGGTGTCGACCGTGATGTATTCAGCCCCGGCCAGCGACTGGCAGAAGGCTTCCAGGGCGTCGGTTGTCGTAATCAGCGTCATGGTTGCTTCATACACGACCCGGACCGCCCTTGAAAGTCCGGTGAATTTGACAGGGGCGCCGAAGGGGCGGCGGACCGACGGGACGAGGCTTGCGACCAATGGTCCGCCGGGGCGATATGGCGACGGCAGGATGGCGGCTTGACATTCGCGGCCTTCCGGTGTGGTGTGTCGGACCCTATTTCCTTGCCGGAATCCGACCTTTTCAAGGTGTTTCGACCCATGCACCCCTACCGCACGCACACTTGCGGCCAGCTTCGTGAAGAAAACGCCGGTGAGATCGTCCGCCTGTCGGGCTGGATCAACCGCAAGCGCGACCATGGACAGTTGCTGTTCATTGATTTGCGCGACCATTACGGCCTGACGCAGTGCGTGGTCGACACCTCCAACCCGGCGTTCGAGATCGCCAACCGGCTGAAGCTGGAGTCGGTCATCACCGTGACCGGCAAGATCGTCAAGCGCACGGCGGAGACGATCAACGACCGGCTGCCGACGGGCCGGATCGAATTGCAGATCGCCGAGCTGACCATCCAGGGCGAGGCCGAGCAGATCCCGCTCCAGGTCAATCAGGAAGCCGACACCGGCGAAGACATGCGTCTGCGCTATCGCTTCCTGGATCTGCGCCGCGAGCGCATTCACGAAAACATCCTGCTGCGCTCGCGCGTCATCGCGTCGGCCCGCCGCCGGATGATCGACCAGGGCTTCACCGAATTCCAGACGCCGATTCTCACGGCGTCCTCGCCGGAAGGCGCGCGCGACTATCTGGTGCCCAGCCGCAACCATCCCGGCAAGTTCTACGCCCTGCCGCAGGCCCCGCAGCAGTTTAAGCAGTTGCTGATGGTCGCCGGGTTTGATCGTTACTTCCAGATCGCCCCCTGCTTCCGCGACGAAGACGCCCGCGCCGACCGCAGCCCGGGTGAGTTTTACCAGCTTGATTTCGAGATGTCCTTCGTCACCCAGGAAGACGTCTTCGCCGCCGTCGAGCCGGTTCTGCACGGCCTCTTCGACGAGTTCGGCGGCTTCCGTCGCGAGACCAAGCCGACCATCGACCAGGCCCCGTTCCGTCGGATCAGCTACGCCGAATCGATGCTGAAATACGGCAACGACAAGCCCGACCTGCGCAACCCGCTGGTCATCACCGACGTGACCGAGGTGTTCAAGCGCGACGACGTGGAATTCCGCGCCTTCAAGCAGACCATCGAAAAGGGCGGCGTCGTCCGCGCCATCCGCGCGCCGAAGGTGTCGGACAAGCCGCGCAGCTTCTTCGACAAGCTCAATGATTGGGCGCGCGGTCTGGGCGCTCCCGGCCTCGGCTACATCGTCATGGAAGCGGCGGGCGGCAAGGGGCCGATCGCCAAGTTCGTGCCGGAGGCCGCGCAAGCGGCGCTGCGCGAGTTGGTGGGCCTGGAAGACGGCGACGCCGTGTTCTTCGTCTGCGATCAGGCGGGTCCGGCGGCCAAGCTGGCCGGTTTTGCCCGCACCCGCATCGGCGAAGAACTGGACCTCATCGAGAAGAACGCGTTCCGCTTCTGCTGGATCGTCGATTTCCCGATGTATGAGCTGGACGAAGAGACCAACAAGATCATCTTCAGCCACAACCCCTTCTCCATGCCGCAGGGCGGGTTGAAAGCGTTGCAGGAAAAGAACCCGTTGGAAATCAACGCCTACCAGTATGACATCGTCTGCAACGGCGTCGAACTGTCCTCGGGCGCCATCCGCAACCATCTGCCCGAGGTGATGTACAAGGCGTTCGACATCGCCGGTTATCCGCCCGAGGAGCTGGAAGCCCGCTTCGGCGGCATGCTGAGCGCGTTCAAGCTGGGCGCCCCGCCGCACGGCGGTTCGGCTCCCGGCATCGACCGCATCGTCATGCTGCTAGCCGACGAGCCGAACATCCGCGAGGTCATCGCCTTCCCGCTGAACCAGCGGGCGGAAGATCTGCTGATGCAGGCCCCGGCCCAGGTCGATCAGGCCCGCCTGAAGGAACTTCACCTCAAGCTCGACCTGCCCAAGCCGAAGGTCGCAACACCGCAGGCGTGAGGGCAGGAAGTCGTTGAGTGAAGGGCCGCGCCGGAGTCGATCCGGTGCGGCCCTTGTCGTTTCCGGGGCTTTGCTCGTGATGTCTGGATGGAAAATGCTCTCCTGCTTTCAAAGATGCGCGGCAATCGTTGGTTTGGTTGCTTTATTCGGATGCTCTAACGAAGCAGAATTTAATTCTACGAGTCGGCTGAGCGAATCGATGCCAGCATCAAAAGGTTTTTTAAAAGAATTCAGCGTCGGTCATGGTACTGCCTGGAGCTTTGCTTTTGATTTTTGCGGAAACGTTGAAGAGGGTGAAGCCTCGCGCCAGAATATTAAATCCATTGTTGAAGCGTGTGTAACAGACTCGGAGGAACGAAATCGCCTTCTAATTCTGCATGAGAATGTAAAAAAAGAGATGAATAAGATTTTTCTAAAAAATAGCCAAGAAGTATCGAAATACCGATGCGATGAATTTAAAAATAATATAGGAGAAATAGATGTAAGCATCATGAGATATAAAACAACAAATATAAATTGCAAAAATTAAAATAATTACTGTTCATATATAAACAATCATCTCCGCATTGGATGGATTTCTGTGTGACCTTTTCCGTTTTGGTGGATGCTGTTTCGGTTAACTGCCTTCATTCCAGCCTATTGCCCGCTTGGCGGGGGTAGGGACTGGAGCGTTGTTGGTGTGCGGCGTCGGTCCTCTCCCTGGCGCAAGCGAGGGGGGATAGGGGGAGGCAAGGGTCGTTAAAACCGGAACCTTGCCCACTGCTTTTCCCTGCCATCGCTGTTGCCAAAGCCGGAGCGGCGGGCTATGTAAGCGCCGTCGTCAAAACCTCACGCGAGCTGGCGGACCCTTGGCTTTACGCCGATGGCCCGATCCGGTGTCCACACCTGTGGACAGACGCTCGCGGCGGATCAACCGGAAAAAGGGATTTTTCCATGCCTATGCCCACGTTCACCATGCGCCAGCTCCTCGAAGCCGGTGTTCACTTCGGCCACCACACCCGCCGTTGGAACCCGAAGATGAACCAGTACATCTTCGGTGTGCGCAACGGCGTTCACATCATCGATCTGGAACAGACCGTTCCGATGCTGCACCGCGCCCTTCAGGCCGTTCGTGACGTCGTCGCCGGTGGCGGCCGCGTTCTGTTCGTCGGCACGAAGCGTCAGGCGCAGGAGCGCGTCGCCGAAGCCGCCTCCAAGTGCGGCCAGTATTACGTGAACCATCGTTGGCTCGGCGGCATGCTGACCAACTGGAAGACGATTTCGCTGTCGATCAAGCGTCTGCGCGAGATGGAAGAGCGTCTGGGCGTCGACACCTCGGGCCTGACCAAGCGCGAAGTGCTGGAGCTGACCCGCGAGCGCGACAAGCTGGAACGCGCGCTGGGCGGCATCAAGGAGATGGGCGGCCTGCCGGACGTCATCTTCATCATCGACACCAACAAGGAGTCGATCGCGGTCAAGGAAGCCAACAAGCTGGGCATTCCGGTCATCGCGGTGCTCGACAGCAACTCCGATCCCGACGGCGTGGCCTTCCCGATTCCGGGCAACGACGACGCGCTGCGCGCCATCGACATGTATTGCGACCTGGTGGTCGGCTCGGTTCTCGACGGCCTCCAGGCCGAGATGAGCGCCGCCGGCATCGACGTCGGCGCCCGTGAGGACGCCCCGGCTGAGCAGCTTCCCGAGGAAGAGGCCCCCGCCGAGACCGCCCAGGCCTGAGCTTGAGTGTTGAAGGGGCAGCCGGGCCGGAGACAATCATGGCCTGGCTGCCTTTTTTGTGTGGCTTGCCACCCGTTTTGTATTCATGACTGACATGCGGTCCGCCAGGGATCGCTAGCAAGGAAGAGGGCGCAACATGGCCGAGATTACCGCCTCGCTCGTCAAGGAACTGCGCGAGAAGACCGGCGCGGGCATGATGGACTGCAAAAAGGCGCTGAACGAGACGCAGGGCGACCTTGAGGGCGCCGTGGATTGGCTGCGCAAGAAGGGCCTCGCCGCCGCCGCCAAGAAGTCCGGCCGCATCGCCGCCGAGGGTCTGGTCGCCGTCGCCACCGCCGGGACCAAGGGCGCCGTCGTCGAGGTGAACGCCGAGACCGATTTCGTCGCCCGCAACGACAAGTTCCAGGGCTTCGCCGCCACCTGCGCCACCCTGGCGCTGAGCAGCGACGGCGACGTGGAGGCCTTGAAGGCCGCCGCCTATCCCGGCTCCGCGCACACCGCCCAGGACGAGCTGACCACGCTGATCGCGACGGTCGGCGAGAACATGAATCTGCGCCGTTCGACCACCCTGTCGGTGAATTCGGGCGTCGTCGTCAGCTACGTCCACTCGGCCATCGCGCCGGGCCTCGGCAAGATCGGCGTGCTGGTCGCGCTCGAGTCGACGGGCGACGCCGCCAAGCTGGCCGATCTCGGCAAGCAGGTCGCGATGCACATCGCCGCCGCCCGTCCGGAAGCCCTGGACATCGCCAACGTCGACACCTCGGCGCTGGATCGCGAGCGCAGCGTGCTGGCCGACCAGGCCCGCGCCTCGGGCAAGCCGGAAGCCATCATTGAGAAGATGGTCGAAGGCCGCATTCGCAAATATTACGAAGAAGTCTGCTTGCTGGAGCAGGTCTACGTGATCGACGGCGAGACCAAGGTCCGCAAGGTGGTCGAGAACGCCGCCAAGGACATTGGCGCTCCGGTCGCCGTGACCTCCTTCGCCCGCTTCGCGCTGGGCGAAGGCATCGAAAAGGCCCAGACCGACTTCGCCGCCGAAGTCGCCGCGACCGCCGCCGGTCAGGCCTAACTCCGCGTCGTCAGCCGCATTCCGCAACAGCAAGGGAGCGTTTTCCCCATGGTCGAGACCACTGGGACCACCGCGCCGGAAGACGGCATCCGTTACAAGCGGGTGCTGCTGAAGGTGTCGGGCGAGGCGTTGATGGGTCAACGCGACTACGGCCTCGATCCCGACATGGTCAACCGCATCGCCAACGAGGTGAAGGCGGTGATCGCGCTGGGCGTCCAGGTCTCTCTGGTCATCGGCGGGGGAAACATCTTCCGTGGCGTCAAGGGCGCGGCGGGCGGCATGGAACGCGCGTCGGCCGACTACATCGGGATGCTCGCCACCGTGATGAACGCGCTCTCGATGCAGAGCGCGCTTGAACGGATGGGCGTGCCCACCCGCGTGCAGTCGGCCATTCCCATGTCGTCGGTGTGCGAGCCGTACATCCGGCGCCGCGCGATTCGTCACATGGAAAAGGGCCGGGTGGTGATTTTCGCCGCCGGCACCGGCAACCCCTTCTTCACCACCGACACCGCCGCCGCGCTGCGCGCGTCCGAAATGGGCTGTGACGGGTTGTTGAAGGGGACGCAGGTCGATGGCGTCTACACCGCCGACCCCAAGAAAGTTCCCGACGCCACCCGGTACGAGCGGCTGTCTTACATGGATGTCCTGACCCAGGATCTCCAGGTGATGGACGCGTCGGCCATCGCCTTGGCGCGCGAGAACCACATCCCCATCTTGGTCTTCTCGATCCACACGCCCGGCGCCTTCGCCGAAGTCATGCAGGGCCGTGGCCGATACACCATCATAACGGAAGAAAGGGAGTAAGCCCGTGGCTGCGCCCGACATATCGGATCTGAAGCGCCGCATGGAAGGCGCTCTCGAGTCGTTTCGCAAAGAATTGACCGGCCTGCGCACGGGCCGCGCCTCGTCCAGCCTGCTGGAGCCGGTTTCGGTGGAAGCCTACGGCAACCGCATGCATCTGAAAGAGGTCGCGACCGTCTCGGTTCCCGAGCCGCGCCTCATCACGGTGCAGGTGTGGGACCGCAGCATGACCAAGGCCGTGGAAAAGGCCATCCGCGATTCCGGTCTGGGGCTGAACCCGCAGACGGAAGGGCAGGTCATCCGCGTGCCCTTGCCCGATCTGACGCAGGAGCGCCGCGCCGAGTTGGCGAAGGTCGCGCACAAATACGCCGAGCAGGCGCGCATCGCGATCCGCAACATCCGCCGCGACGGCATGGACGCCTTGAAGAAGGCCGAGAAGGCCAGCGAAATCACCCAGGACGAGCACAAGGCTCAATCCGAAAAGGTGCAGACGCTGACCGACCAGCAGATCAAGCTGGTGGATGAAGCGCTAGCGTCCAAAGAAAAGGACATCATGCAGGTCTGATTCGGAATGCGCGACGCAGACGACAACCAGACCAGCCGGACGCCGCCCTTGGGGGCGTCCGCCCAGGCTCCCGCCCACGTCGCCATCATTATGGATGGCAATGGGCGGTGGGCGAAGGCGCGCGGCTTGCCGCGCACCGCCGGTCACAAGAAGGGCGTGGACGCCGTCCGCCGCACCGTGGAAGCGGCGCGCGAGTTGGGCGTCGGCACCCTGACCATTTTCAGCTTTTCCTCGGAAAACTGGCGCCGCCCGGAAGAGGAGGTGTCGGATCTGATGGGATTGCTGCGCTTCTATCTGCGCAGCGAGGTCGCCGAACTGCACAAGGCGGGCATCCGCCTGCGGGTGATCGGCGAACGCGCCCGGCTGTCGGACGACATCAACCGGCTGATCGACGACGCTGAGACGCTGACCGGCGCCAACCGGACGATGACTCTGGTGGTCGCGCTCAGCTACGGCTCGCGCCAGGAGATCGTCGCGGCGGCCAAACGGCTGGCGGAGGATGTCGCGGCGGGCCGCTTGAGCGCCGACGCCATTGACGAACAGGCCCTGTCCGGTCGGCTGTTCACCGCCGACCTTCCCGATCCCGATCTCATCATCCGCACCAGCGGCGAAAAGCGGATCAGCAATTTCCTGCTGTGGCAGGCGGCCTATGCCGAGCTGGTCTTCGTCGACACGCTGTGGCCTGATTTCACCAAGCGCGATCTGGAGGCGGCGATTGACGAGTTCCACCGACGGGAACGCCGCTTCGGCGCCACCACCGCCAGCACCCGCTAAACCCCCAGCACCGGCTAAACCCAGTGACCTGAAGGCGCGGGTTCTCTCCGCCCTGGTCTTGGCGCCGGTGGTTCTCGGCGCGGTCTGGCTTGGCGGCTGGGTGTTCCGCGCCCTCATCGTGCTGGGCGCGGTGATCGCCATTTCCGAATGGATCAATCTGGTGCCCAGCGCGCGGCGTCTGCCCGCGCGGGTCATTTCCCTGTGCGGCGTGCTGGGCGCGCTGTCGGCGCAGCTTCTCGTCGGGCCGCTGGCCGGGCTTGGGGTGGCCGTCCTGTTCGCCGGGCTGACCGCGCTTGGCGGCGGCGGCACCGACCGCAAATTGCTTGGCTTTGGCGTCGTCTATGTCGCGGCGGGGATCGCCGGTTTGATGTGGCTGCGCGATCTGCCGGGCGATGGCCTCGCCCTGTTCCTGTTCGCCATGCTGGCTGTGTGGGCGACCGACATCGGGGCCTATGCGGCGGGCCGGACGATTGGCGGGCCGAAGCTGGCCCCGCGCGTCAGCCCGAAAAAGACCTGGGCCGGTTTGATCGGCGGCATGGTTTCGGCGGCGCTGGTCGGTTGGCTGGTCGCGCTGGTCGCTGGCGCGGCGATGCCGGGGCTGGCGCTGCTGGTCGGCGCCCTGTCGGCGGTGGTCGGGCAGATCGGCGATCTCTTCGAGTCGGCGGTCAAGCGCCGCTACAACGTCAAGGACAGCGGCCAGCTCATTCCTGGGCATGGCGGCATTCTCGACCGCATCGACGGGCTTCTGGTCGCCGCCCCGGTGTTGGCTGTGTTCCACGCGACCCTCGGAACGGCTCTCTCATGGTGGTGACGACGAACAGCGCGCCCGCGTCCGGCGTCGGACGGCGGCGTGTGACGATTTTGGGGTCCACCGGCTCGGTCGGCGCCCAGACCGTCGATCTGGTCGCCCGCGACCCGGAGCGCTTTCCGGTGGAGGCGTTGACCGCAAACCGCAACGTCGCCCTGTTGGCCGACCAAGCCAAGCGTTTGCACGCCCGTCTGGCGGTGGTCGCCGATCCCTCTGGTCACGCCGAATTGAAGGAACGTCTGGCCGGAACCGGCATTGAAACCGCCGCCGGGCCGCAGGCGGTGGTCGAGGCGGCGGCGCGCCCCGCCGATTGGGTGATGGCCGCCATCGTCGGCTTCGCCGGTCTGGAGCCGACGCTCGCCGCCATCCGCCGGGGGGCCATCGTCGCCTTCGCCAACAAGGAGGTTCTGGTCTGCGCCGGGGCCTTCATGATGGAGGAGGTGCGCGCCCACGGCGCGACGCTGCTGCCGGTCGACAGCGAGCATTCGGCGATCTATCAGGTCTTTGATTTCGCGCGCCCCGAAAGCGTCGCCAAACTGATTCTCACCGCGTCGGGCGGGCCGTTCCGCAGCAAGGACCGCGCCTTCATGGCGACGGCGACGCGGGAGCAGGCGGTGGCGCACCCGACCTGGGACATGGGCGCGAAAATCTCGGTGGACAGCGCCACCCTGATGAACAAGGGCCTGGAGCTGATCGAGGCGCATTTCCT
The DNA here is from genome assembly GCF_003590795.1 of Azospirillum cavernae. Classification (GTDB taxonomy): domain Bacteria; phylum Pseudomonadota; class Alphaproteobacteria; order Azospirillales; family Azospirillaceae; genus Azospirillum; species Azospirillum cavernae. The sequence continues at coordinate 1,115,359 of NZ_QYUL01000001.1, read as the reverse complement.
GTTCGACGTGCCGGAGGAGCGGATCGACGTTCTGGTCCATCCCCAATCGGTCATCCATTCGCTGGTCGAGTATGTCGATGGTTCGGTTTTGGCGCAGTTGGGCACGCCCGACATGCGCACGCCCATCGCCTACGCGCTGGGCTGGCCCGCGCGACTCGCGACTCCGGCGGAGCGACTCGATCTGACCAAGACGGCGACCTTGACCTTCGAGCCGCCCGATCCCGACCGTTTTCCCGCTTTGCGTCTGACCCGCGCCGCCTTGCAAAGCGGGGGAGGGGCGCCTACTATTCTCAGTGCCGCCAATGAAGTGGCCGTTCAGGCGTTTCTTGACCGCAAGATCGGCTTCCTCGACATCGAACGGATCGTCGAGGGCACATTGACGGCGTTGCCCCACCGCCCGCTGCGTGATCTTGACGCAGTGCGCGAGGCCGACGCAGAGGCGCGCCGCGACGCCGCCGCCCGCGTTCCGGCCTGCGGTGCGACGGCGGTTGGCAGCCGGTGATCCGCGATCAAGCCCCCAGGGGGCGCAAAGGGTAGCATGGACGTTCTCGGCGGTTTCTGGACCTCGGTGCTGGCGTTTTTGCTGGTTCTCACCGTGCTCGTGTTCGTGCATGAGCTGGGTCACTATCTCGTCGCCCGACGCAACGGCGTGCGGATCGAGGTGTTTTCCATCGGCTTCGGCCCGGAGCTGTTCGGTTACACCGACCGGGTGGGAACGCGCTGGAAAATCAGCGCCTTGCCCTTGGGCGGCTACGTCAAGATGTTCGGCGACGCCGACCCGGCCAGCACGCCGGGCGCGCATCTGACCGCCATGACGGAGGAGGAGCGCGCGGTTTCCTTCCATCACAAGCCGTTGGGCCAGCGCGCGGCGGTGGTCGCCGCCGGACCCATCGCCAATTTCATCTTTTCCATCACCGTCTTGTCGGTTCTGTTCGCCACCGCCGGGCAATCCTTCACGCCCGCCGACGTCGGCGGCGTGCAGCCGGGCAGCGCGGCGGAACGCGCCGGGCTGAAGCCGGGCGACCTGATTCGCGCCATCGACGGCACGGAGATCCAGCGATTCGAGGAAATCCGCTCGATTGTCTCGATCAAGCCGGGCGAATCCTTGCGGATGGACGTCGAACGCGATGGAAAAATGATCGCGCTGGACGCCACGCCGGACGCGCGGGACATCGTGGATCGGATGGGCAACAGCCACCGCGTCGGTCAACTGGGCATCACGCGCGGCGGCGCGGACATGAAACGCCACGATCCGGCGACCGCCGTCTGGCAGGCCGCCCGTGAGATTTACGGAATGATTTCCGGCACCTTCACCGCGCTGGGGCAGATGATTGAAGGCTCGCGCGGCACCGAAGAGCTGGGCGGGCCGCTGCGCATCGCCCAGATGTCGGGCGAGGTGGCGCAATCGGGCTGGTACCCGCTGGTGTGGTTCATGGCCTTCCTGTCGGTCAATCTCGGCCTCATCAATCTGTTCCCGGTGCCGATGCTCGACGGCGGCCATCTGCTTTTTTATGCGATTGAAGGCGCTCTTGGCCGACCTCTTGGCGCGCGGGCGCAAGAATACGGTTTCCGCATTGGGTTGGCTTTGGTATTAACGCTCATGGTCTTCGCCACGTGGAACGATCTGGTCCAACTGCGCGTGGTCGATTTCTTTCGGGGACTGGTGTCTTAACCAGCCCTTATGCCAGGGAGCGTGATTTGCCGGTGTCGAGCAAAGTTCTGGTGGCGGGCCTGATGGCCGGCTGCGCCATGACGACGGTGTCTGTTGCCCTTGCCCAGAGCGGCGCGCCGCTTACGGCGCCCGGCACGCTGGTCGCGCAGGTGTTCTCCGGCGGCACGGTGCGGGACATCCGTGTCGAGGGAATCCAGCGAATCGAGGCCTCTACGGTCCGCTCCTATCTGACGATCCAGCCGGGCGACCCGTTCGACCCCGACCGCATCGACCGATCCTTGAAGGCGCTGTTCAACACCGGCCTGTTCGCCGATGTGAATCTGAAGCGCCAGGGCGACGTGCTGGTCGTGTCGGTGTCCGAGAATCCGATCATCAATCGCATCGCGTTCGAGGGCAACAAGCGGATCGAAAAGGAGAATCTGGAAAAGGAAATCCAGCTTCGTCCGCGCGTCGTCTACACGCGCACCCGCGTGCAGAATGATGTGCAGCGCATCCAGGACATCTACCGCCGCCAGGGCCGATTCGCCGCGACGGTGGAGCCGAAGATCATTCAGCTCGACCAGAACCGCGTCGATCTGGTGTTCGAGGTCAACGAGGGCGCGCGCACCGGCGTGCGCGGCATCACCTTCGTCGGCAACGAAAAATTCTCCGACGGGTCGTTGCGCGAGTCGATCCAGACCAAGGAAACCGCCTGGTGGCGTTTCCTGACCTCGGACGACAATTACGACCCCGACCGTCTGGCCTATGATCGCGACCTGCTGCGCCGCTTCTATCTGAAGGAAGGCTACGCCGATTTCCGCGTGGCGTCGGCGGTTGCCGAACTGACCCCGGATCGCGAGGCGTTCTTCATCACCTTCACGGTTGAGGAAGGCGAGCGCTACAAATTTGGCAAGGTTGACGTCAAGACGCAGTTGAAGCAGGTCGATCCGGCGTTGTTGGCCGAAATCCTCTCGACCAAAGAGGGTGACTGGTACAACGCGCAGGAGGTGGAGAACACCATCACCAAGCTGACCAACGCGGTCGGCGACCTGCAATACGCCTTTGTCGACATCCGCCCGCGCATCACCCGCAACCGCGAGACCCAGACGGTCGACATCACCTATGAGGTGGCCGAGGGACCGCGCGTCTTCGTGGACCGCATCGACATCAACGGCAACGTCCGCACGCTCGACAAGGTCATCCGTCGCGAGATGCTGCTGTCGGAAGGCGACCCCTTCAACGCGTCGAAGCTGAAGCGCTCCGAACAGCGCATCAAGGATCTGGGCTATTTCGAGCGGGTGAACATCACCACGGTCGAAACCAGCGTGCCGGATCGCTCGGCGATCAACGTCGAGGTGGCGGAGCAATCCACCGGCGAAATCTCGATCGGCGCCGGTTTCTCGACCTCCGACGGCCCTCTCGGCGACTTCTCGATCCGCGAGCGCAATCTGTTGGGCCGGGGGCAGGATCTGCGGCTGGGCGCGACGATTTCCGGCAAGCGCCAGGAATACGACATCTCGTTCACCGAGCCGTATTTCATGGACCGCGACATGTCGGCGGGCGTCGACATCTTCCGGGTGCGCCGCAACTATCAGAACGAAAGCTCCTTCAACGAGAAGAACACCGGCTTCGCGCTGCGTCTGGGCTTCCCCTTGAGCGAGCATTTGCGCCAGCGCGTCTATTACCAGCTTCAGGACACCCTGGTCGAAGAGGTGCCGTCCACCGCCTCGAAATGGGTGCAGGAGCAGAAGGGCGAGCGGTTGACGTCGTTGATTGGTCAGGAACTGACCTATGACCGGCGCAACAGCAAGCTGACCCCGACCGAGGGCTATTTCATCCGCATGACCAACGACGTCGCTGGTCTGGGCGGGTCGGTGCGCTTCCTGCGCAACCGCTTGAGCGGCGGCTATTACGTGCCGTTGGGGGCTGAGAACTGGGTGATCAGCACCACCGGCGAAATCGGTTACATCAAAGGCATTGGCCAGAAGGTGGCGCTGGCCGACCGCTTCTTCATCGGCGGCGACACGCTGCGCGGCTTCAACACCGCTGGCATCGGCGCGCGCGACAAGATCACGGGCGACTCGCTGGGCGGCACCCGCTACGCCCGCGCGTCGGTTGAAATGAGCTTCCCCTTTGGTTTGCCGGAAGAGTTTGGTCTGCTTGGCCACGCCTTCACCGACGTCGGCACCCTGAGCAAGTCGGGGATCAGCGATCCTGTGGTTCAGGAAAGCGAGTCGATTCGCGTGTCGGTTGGCACCGGCGTGTCGTGGAAGTCGCCGTTCGGGCCGATCCGGCTTGATGTGGCGCTGCCGCTGCGCAAGGAAAGCTACGACAAAAAAGAACTCATCCGCTTCAGCTTCGGAACCAGGTTCTAACATGCAATCCAGCACGTTCCAGACGGCGCTTCGCGCCGCCGCCCTGTCGGTCGCCGTGACCGCCGGTCTTTCGGTCGCCGCTCCGGCGGTCTTCGCCCAGGATTCCGCTCCCAAGGCTGACGCGGCCCCCAAGGCTGACGCGGCCAAGGCGGCGGAGGCTGCGAAAGGGTCGGAGTTGAAGACTCCGATCATCGCGGTGATCGACGTTCAGAAGATCATGCAGGAATCCAACGCCTCGAAGAGCGTTTCCAAGGCGTTTGAGACCCTGCGCGACAGCTACCAGAAAGAAATCTCGACGCTGGAAGACAAGCTGCGCAAGGGCGAGGACGAGTTGCGCAAGCAGCAGACCGTTCTGGCTCCCGAGGCTTTGGCCAACAAGCGCCGCGATTTTGAGAAGCAGGTCGCCGAGGTTCAGAAGACGGTGCAGACGCGCAAGCGCGTTCTGGAAACCACGCTGAACGAGGCGATGGCCGTGGTTCACAAGACCATGGTCGAGGTGGTCGCCGACATTTCGCGCGAGCGCGGCGCCAATCTGGTGCTGGCCCGTCAGCAATTCGTTCTGGTGGACACCCAACTCGACGTCACCGACGCCGTCATGGAGCGGGTGAACAAGAAGCTGCCGCAGGTCGCCCTGAACATCCCGAAACCGTAAGCGGTTTTTCACGTCGGGTGAAAGCCGTCACCGTCCGTTTGGGATGGTGGCGGCTTTTTCCATAAGGGATGGCGGCGATTGCGACAGCCGCAAAAATACGGCAAGAAGACGGGCGACGATGTCCGACGCCGCGTCCTGTTCGCGGTCGGATTCTTTGGCAATTATTGGCGGTGTTTGGAAAGGCGGGCGGCCGGACTATGGACGTAACGGCAGAGAGCAACACGCAAGACAACCGGATGGCGGACATTGACGTCATGCGGATCATGGAAATGATCCCGCATCGTTATCCGATTTTGATGATCGAGCGGGTCATCGACATCGTGCTGGGCGAAAGCGCGGTCGGCGTCAAGAACGTCTCGATCAACGAGCCTTACTTTCAGGGCCATTTTCCCTCGCGCCCGGTCATGCCCGGCGTGCTCATCATCGAGGCGATGGCGCAGACCTCCGCCGTGCTGGTGGTTGGCACCTTGGGGAAAGAGGCTGAAGGCAAGCTGGTCTATTTCATGACCGTGGACGAGGCGCGCTTCCGCCGTCCGGTGACGCCCGGCGACACCATCCACATTCATGTCAGCAAACAGCGCAAGCGCGCCAACGTGTGGAAGTTCAAGGGCGAGGCCAAGGTCAACGGCGTCCTCGTCGCTGAAGCCGTCTATTCCGCCATGATCCTGGACGAGAAATGACCACCACCATCCATCCGTCCGCCATCATCGATCCTGCGGCCTCGCTGGGCGAGGGCGTTTCGATCGGCCCCTTCTGCGTGGTCGGCCCCAACGTCGAATTGGGCGATGGCGTGCGGCTGGTGTCCCATGTCGCGGTGGACGGGCGCACCCGCATCGGCGCCGACACGGTGATCTACCCCTTCGCCTCCATCGGCCATCGCCCGCAGGATCTGAAGTTCCATGGCGAGCCGTCGGAACTCGTCATCGGCGCCCGCAACCAGATCCGCGAGCATGTGACGATGAATCCCGGCACCGAGGGCGGCGGTATGCTGACCAAGGTCGGCGACGACGGGCTGTTCATGATGGGGTCGCACGTCGCCCATGATTGCATCGTCGGCAGCAACGTCATCATGGCGAACAACGCCACCTTGGGCGGCCATGTCACCTTGGGCGATTACGTCATCATCGGCGGCCTGTCGGCGGTGCGGCAGTTCGTGCGCATCGGCGCCCACGCGATGATCGGCGGCATGTCAGGCGTGGAGAACGACGTCATCCCCTTTGGCACGGTGATGGGCGACCGCGCCCGGCTGGCCGGTTTGAACCTCGTCGGTCTGGAGCGTCGCGGCTTCAAGAAGGACGACATCCACGCGCTGCGCGCCGCCTATCGCATGCTGTTCGGCCCGGAAGGCACCTTCGCCGAACGGGTGGACGAGGTGGAGCGTGATTTCGGCGAGCGCGCCTTGATCGCCGATGTGTTGGCGTTCATCCGCGCCAAGGAAGCGCGCTCGCTCTGCCAACCGCGCGAATCCTGACGACGGCGGGCGCCGTCGCATGACCGCGCGCAAACTCGCCATCCTCGCCGGTGGCGGCACGCTGCCGGCCCGCATCGCGGCGGCGGTGCGCGGTCAAGGGCGCGACGTGTTCGTCGTCGCCTTTGACGGCCACACCGATCCGGCGACGGTCGCCGGGCTGCCCCATCTGTGGAGCCGCTTCGGCGCCGCCGGAACGATCATCCGTCGCCTGCACGACGAGGGCGTTGACGAGGTGGTCTTCGCCGGGCCGGTCAAACGGCCATCCTTCACCGAACTGCTTCCCGATTGGTGGACCACGCGCTTTCTGGCGCGGGTCGGCACGCGGGCGCTGGGCGACGATGGGCTGTTGCGCGCCGTGGTGCGCGAGTTGGAGGAGGAGGGCTTTCGCGTTGTCGGCCTGCACGAGTTGCTGAAGAATTTGCTGACCGTCGCCGGGCCGGTGGGGTCGCTTGTTCCCGACGCCGAGGCTGAACGCGACATCGCCCGCGCCGCGCAGGTCGCCCGCGCGCTGGGCGCGCTGGACGTTGGGCAAGGGGCCGTGGTGCAGCAGGGGCTGGTCCTGGCGGTCGAGGCCATCGAGGGCACCGACGCCATGCTGGCGCGCTGCGCCGGTCTGGCTCGACCGGGACCGGGCGGCGTGCTGGTCAAAGTAAAAAAACCCAACCAGGACCGCCGGATCGACCTGCCGACCATGGGCGTCACCACGATTGAAAAGGCGGCGGCGGCGGGCCTGCGCGGCGTGGCGCTGGAAGCGGGCGGCAGCCTGCTGATCGACCGCGAGGCGGTGGCCGACGCGGCGGATCGGCTGGGCCTGTTCGTCATCGGTATCGAGCTGCCCGTCGAGGGCGGGGCGTGAGCGGCCCGACGCTGTTCCTGATGGCCGGGGAGCCGTCGGGCGACGCGCTCGGCGCCCGGTTGATGGCGGCGGCCAAGCGCTTGACCGGCGGTCAGGTTCGCTTCATCGGCGTCGGCGGCGAAAAAATGATCGCCGAGGGGCTGGTCAGCCTGTTCCCCATGGGGGAGCTGACGCTGTTCGGCGTGTTCGAGCTGCTGCCGCATCTGCCGAACCTGATCCGCCGCATCAATCAGACGGCGGCGGAGATCGTCCGCCAGCGCCCCGACGCCGTGATCGGCGTTGATTCGCCGGGCTTCACCCTGCGGGTCGCCAAGAAGGTGCGGGCGGCGGAGCCGGGCATCCCGCTGATCCATTACGTCGCCCCGACGGTGTGGGCGTGGAAGCCCAAGCGCGCCGCCAAATACGCGGCGCTTTACGATCACCTGCTGGCGATCCTGCCCTTCGAGCCGCCCTATTTTGAGCGTGAAGGGCTGCCGTGCAGCTTCGTCGGCCATTCGGTGGTCGAAAGCGGGGCCGGGCAGGGCGACGCCGCCCGTTTTCGGGCGCAGCATGGCCTGAGCGCGACCGACCGGCTGGTGGCGGTTCTGCCGGGTAGCCGCAAGGGCGAGGTGTCGCGCCTGTTGCCGGATTTCCGCGCGACCCTGGAACGGTTGTTGCCCAGCCACCAGACGCTGGTGGCGGTGGTGCCGACTGTCGCCACCGTGCGCGACCGGGTGGCGGCGGCGCTTGCCGATTGGCCGCTGCGCACCATTTTGGTGGAGGGCGAGGCGGCCAAACACGACGCCTTCGCGGCGGCGGAGGCGGCGCTCGCCGCCTCGGGCACCGTGGCGTTGGAATTGGCGTTGGCCCGGCTGCCCTCGGTCATCGCCTATCGCCTGAATCCGATCACGGTGGCGCTGTACCGGCGTCTGATCCGGGTGAAATACGTCAACCTCGTCAATCTGATGCTGGATCGCATGCTGGTGCCGGAACTGCTGCAAGAGGATTGCCGACCGGACCATCTGGCGCGCGAGCTTGGGCGGCTGCTGGACGATCCGCAGGCGCGTCAGGCGCAGATCGACGGGGTGGCCGAGGTGGCGCGCTGGTTGGGGCAGGGGGATGTGCCGCCCAGCGAACGGGCCGCCCGCGTCGTTCTCGACATCGTCAGCCAACACCCGACAACGGGAAAGGTGAAAGCATGAGCAAGTTTCGTCTGCTGCACACGATGCTGCGCGTCCTGGATCTGGACAAGTCCATCGACTTCTACACCCGCCTTCTGGGCATGAAGCTGCTGCGCCGCACCGATTTTGAAAGCGGGCGCTTCACCCTGGCCTTCGTCGGCTATGGCGAGGAATCCGACACGGCGGTGATCGAGCTGACCCACAATTGGGACCAGACCGAGCCGTACAACCTCGGCAACGCCTTTGGCCACATTGCGCTGGGCGTGCCGGACATTTACGCGACCTGCGAAGGTCTGGCGGCGGAAGGCGTGTCGATCCCCCGCCCGCCCGGCCCGATGAAGCACGGGACCACCGTGATCGCCTTCATCGAGGATCCGGACGGCTACAAGATCGAGTTGATCGAAAAGAAGTAAACGCGGTCACAGCCGACGGCAGAACATCACGGCGTCGTGAAAGCTGCCGTCGGCCTCCAGCGTGTGACCGGGCAGCACCCCGGCGCGTTCCCAGCCGGCGCGGCTGTAAAAGGGTTCGCCGAAATCACCGGCGCGGGTGTCCAATTCCAGCAGGTTGCGGCCCAGCGACCGGGCGAGATCATAGAGAGCGTTCATCAGGGCGGTGGCGACGCCGCGCCCGCGCTGGTCGGTCAAGACCAGCAGCTTTTGCACGTCGGCCCGGTGCGGGCTGTTTTGTTTCGGGCTGAGGGCCAATTGCACCGCGCCAATCACCCGGCCCGCGCCGTCGCGGGCGACCAGCAGGCGCAGCCCGCCGCTGGCGATGGCCGAGGCGACATCATCCCAAAAGGCTGCATTGCGGGCGGGATCGAGCGGGGCGTGAAAGCCGACCGATGCGCCGCTGGCGACGGCGTCCGTCAACAGATGTTCCAGACCAGCGCGCAGCGACGGATCGTCCAATCGGTTCACGGTGGTGATGGAAAAATGGGGTGGGGATTGTGTGTCCATGCCCGGAATGCTGCCGCCAGCGGCCCGTCGGGTCCATTGACTTCGCAGGGCAGGGGTGTGAGTTTTTCTCACAGTGAACGGAAAGACTCCCGCCATGCCCCGCCTGCCGTTGACCGCGCTTGCCGCCTTTGAAGCCGCCGCCCGCCATGGCGGCATGACGCGCGCCGCCGATGATCTGGGCTTGACCCATGGCGCGGTCAGCCGACAGGTCGGCGATCTGGAAAAGCGGCTGGGGGTGCGGCTGTTCGATCGGACGCCGCGCGGCCTGCTGTTGACCGACGCCGGGCGGGAGTTGGCGCGGGCCTGCACCAGCGGCTTGGGCCGAATGACCGAGGCTTGGGACCGGGTGGCCAGCGGCGGCCCGCAACGCCTGCGCGTCGCCGCGCCGCGCGCCTGGGCCGCCTTGTGGCTGGTCCCGCGTCTGCCGCGCTTTCTGGCGGATTGGCCGGGGCTGCGCGTCGATCTGGATGGAAGCAACCACGACCGCCCGGCGGAGGCGGAAGCCGGTTGGGTGGTGGTCCGCTACGTCCGGGGCGGCGATCATACCCCCGATGGAATCACCCTGTCGGAAGAACCGCTCCTGCCCGTGTGCGCCCCCGACATGGCCGAGCGTTTGCGTCAGCCAAGCGATCTGTTGGACGGCGTCACCCTGCTGCACGTCCATGAATGGCCGGATTGGAGCGTGTGGAAGGCGGCGGCGGGGCTGGACGCTCTGGACGTCTCCGGCGGAGTCAGCTTTTCCGATTCGGTGATGGCGATGCAGGCCGCCGAAGCCGGGTTGGGGGTGGCCTTGGCGCGGCCATCCCTGGTGTTGAGCGCGTTGAACGCTGGGCGGCTGGTTTGCCCCTTTGGCCCGGCGGCACCCTGCGGCGACCGCTATGTGCTGTCCGCGCCGGGGGCGGGGCAGGCGCGCCGTTTGCCCTTGGCCTTTCGTTCCTGGCTGTTGGCGGAGGCGGAGGAGGACCGCCGCCGTCCGAGCGCCATGCCGTTCCACAGCGACGCGCGGCGTTGAACGCCTGCTGTTCCTCACAGGACGTAATTTTATGGCGCGGTCTTTGCAATGAAACGCTGCGACGGCGGGGGCCGTCCGCGTTCATTGGGGGGCCATGATGTCCGATCAAACTCTGTCCACGCGCTACTCCGTCGCCAACTTACGACCGATTGACATGTCGAAGGTCAAAGCGATCAAGCTCTCCGAAGCGCCGGAGGCGATATTTCAGGACTTCGTAAAGGCAACCGAGGGAATGTTGAGGAGCAGCCACATGAAAATGCCGGACACGACCAGCAGCCCGGCCTTTCAGGATTACGCGCGGGTGATGGTCAACGGCAAAGAGGTCGCCCGGTTGGGCAACAGCGGCATGGTGGAAATGTCCAACAGTCTTGCCGCCAAGCTGGACGGGATTCTTCCCAACGAATCACAATATGGCGGCAACGGTCCGGCCTTGGCGAAGACGCGCGCCGAGACCATCGCCCGCGCGCTTGGCGGTTCCGTGGTGATGGCGAAAACAGCGATCACGCAAGCCCGCTACGACTCCTTGCCGACGCTGACGCCAACGGTGGATTATGAGGCGATGCGGCAGGATCCGATGTATCAGAGCCTTCAAGAAACCAAAAAAGCCCGCCTTCTGTTCCTGGCCCAACAAATGGCGTGATTGTGCCGATGGGACAATTTTACCGGGCAAATGTTGCCGAACAATCCGGTTAAGGAGACGGTTAAGGAGAGCGCCGGAAGCGCGCCCGGTAGGTCGCTGGGCTGAGGCCGATCCGCTGGCGGAAATGGTGGCGCAGGGTGGCGGCGGAGCCGAAACCGGCGCGCGTCGCCACATCCTCCATGGGCTGGTCGCCGTCTTCCAGCAGGGCGCGGGCGCGGGCCAGCCGTTCGGTCAGCAACCATTCGCCGGGCGTCTTGCCGGTCAGCGCGGAAAAACGGCGCAGGAAGGTGCGCAGGCTCATCCCCGCCCGGTCGGCCATGGCGGCGAGGCTGTGCTCCTCCTCCAACCGTTCGCGCAGATGGTCGAGCAGCGGGCCAAGCCGCGCCCCTTCGCGCGCCGTCGGCACCGGGCTTTCGATGAATTGCGCTTGCCCGCCCTCGCGGTGGGGTTGGACGACCAGACGGCGGGCGACGCTGTTGGCGGCCTCATGGCCGAAATCGCGGCGGACCAGATGCAGGCACAGATCAATCCCGGCGGCGCTGCCCGCCGAGGTCAGGATGTTGCCCTCGTCCACATACAGCACGTCGGGAACGATGCGGATGTTGGGGTGAAGATCGGCCAGCGCCCCGGCGTGGCGCCAATGGGTGGTGGCGCGTCGCCCGTTCAGCAGCCCGGCGGCGGCCAGCACGAAGGCGCCCGAACAGATCGACAGGATGCGGGCGCCGCGCGCGTCGGCGCGTTTCAGCGCGTCGGTCAGCGCGGCGGGAACCGGGGTGCGAGCGCCGCGCCAGCCCGGAATGATGATGGTCTGCGCGGCGTCCAAAAGCTCCAACCCGCCATCGACCATCAGGCGCACGCCGCCGGTGGCGCGCAGTGGTCCGGGATCCAGGGCGGCGACGGCGAAACGATACCAGCCCGGCCCCAACTCCGGGCGCGGCAGGCCGAACACCTCGACGGCGACGCCGAATTCAAAGATGCACAGACCGTCATAGGCCAGCGCGACGACCAAGGGGGCGGAGGAGGCTTCGTTTGGCATGATCTGAACGCTAACTGGCGTCCGCGCCACTTTCAAGACCGCACAGGGTCCGACATCCTGCGTCCTGCAATCGCTTGATGTGGGAGTTGTGATGATGCCGTCCCCTGTGTTGGCGCCGGTTCGCCTCTATGACAGCCTGATTTCCGGCAACGCCTACAAATGCCGCCTGATTCTGCACAAGCTGGGCGTTCCGTGCGAGCGTGTGGAGTTGGACATCGACCGGAAAGAGACCCGGACGCCGGACTTCCTCGCCAAGAATCCAAACGGCCGCGTTCCCGCTCTGGAGTTGGAGAACGGCGTCGTCCTGCCCGAATCAAACGCCATTCTGTGGTATCTGGCCGAAGGCACGCCTTATCTGCCGGAGGATCGGCTGGAGCGCGCGCAGGCGCTGCAATGGATGTTTTTCGAGCAGTACAGCCACGAACCGAACATCGCCGTTGTGCGGCATTGGGCGCTGCATCACGGGGCAACAACGCAGGAGCCGAGCATCGTCGCCAAGCGCGCGCTTGGTTACGACGCGCTCGCTGTCATGGACGGCCATCTTCGCGAGCGGCGCTTTTTCGTGGGGGATCGCCTTTCCATCGCCGACATCGCGCTCTACGCCTACAGCCATGTGGCCGATGAGGGCGGGTTTGATCTGAGCGGCTATCCGGCGGTTCTGGCGTGGTTGGATCGGGTCGCGGCGCAGGATCCGCACATTCCGATCACCCAAGCGTGATGGGCGTAACGGGGGCGTGACGGGCGAGAGCGCGAAGGACGCTCAGACCAGTATGATCCCGGCGATCAAGGCCAGGATGACGACATAGACGAGCAGGCGGCGAACGCGCCAGCCCAGCGGGGCCTTGTTGTCGTTGGCGGGCGCGTGCAGGCGCACGCGCCGCGCCGGAACGATGTAGTCCGTGGGGTCTTGGGCGGCCCCGTTGGAGCCGCCCATTCCCTTGCTGGTTGTCGGCTTAGCCACGCTCGGCCAGCGGAACGAAGGTCCGCTTGGTTTCGCCGGTGTAGAGCTGACGCGGACGACCGATCTTCTGGACCGGATCCTCGATCATTTCCTTCCACTGGCTGATCCAGCCGACGGTGCGGGCCAGCGCGAACAGCACGGTGAACATGCTGGTCGGGAAGCCCATCGCCTTCAGGATGATGCCCGAGTAGAAATCGACGTTCGGGTACAGCTTCTTCTCGATGAAATACTCATCGGTGAGCGCGATGCGCTCCAACTCCATCGCGATGTCGAGCAGCGGCTCGTCCTTGATGCCCAGCTCGCCCAACACTTCGTGGCAGGCCTGACGCATCACCTGGGCGCGCGGGTCGTAATTCTTGTAGACCCGGTGGCCGAAGCCCATCAGACGGAAGTTGTCGTTCTTGTCCTTGGCGCGGCGGACGCATTCGGGAATGCGGTCGACGGAGCCGATCTCTTCCAGCATCTTCAGCACGGCCTCGTTCGCGCCGCCATGGGCCGGACCCCACAGCGAGGCGATGCCGGCGGCGATGCAGGCGAACGGGTTGGCGCCCGACGAACCGGCCAGACGGACGGTCGAGGTCGAAGCGTTTTGCTCGTGATCGGCGTGCAGGATGAAGATCTTGTCCATGGCCTTGGCCAGGACCGGGTTGACCTTGTACGGCTCGCACGGCGTGCCGAAGGTCATGTACAGGAAGTTTTCCGCGTACGACAAATCGTTGCGCGGGTACATGAAGGGCTGGCCGACCGAGTATTTGTAGGCCATCGCCGCGATCGTCGGCATCTTGGCGATCAGGCGGTGAGCGGCGATCTTGCGCTCCACCGGATCGTTGATGTCGGTCGAGTCATGGTAGAAGGCCGACAGGGCGCCGACGACGCCGCACATGATCGCCATCGGGTGGGCGTCGCGGCGGAAGCCGGTGTAGAACTTCGTCAACTGCTCGTGCACCATCGAATGGCGGCGCAGGATGCTGTCGAATTCGGTGCTTTCGGCGGCGGTCGGCAGATGGCCGTTCAGCAGCAGGAAGCAGACTTCCGGGAAGGTCGATTGCGCGGCCAATTCGTCGATGGAATAGCCGCGATGCAGCAGCACGCCTTCGTCGCCGTCGATGTAGGTGATCTGCGACTCGCAGCTTCCCGTCGAGGTGAAGCCCGGGTCATAGGTGAAACAGCCGGTTTCGGCGTAGAGCTTGCGGATGTCGATCACGCTCGGCCCGACCTTGCCGTCGAGGATCGGCATGGTCACTTGCTTGCCAGTGCGATTGTCCGTCAGTGTAACCGTATTCGTACCATCCTTAGTCTGGGTCATCTCGGCACGTCCTTATCGTTGAGCTTCGGGCTTGGCGCCCTTTTTTCGTCGGCGCAGCATAGTTCCATGCCGCACCGATGGCAACGCACGGAAATGACCTTTATGCTGCAACTGCTGTGTCGCGGATGCGAGCAAGGGTCTCGTCGCGGCCCAGCAATTCCGCGACTTCGAAAATGGGCGGCGACACGGTCGATCCGGTCAGCGCGGCGCGCAGCGGCTGCGCCAGCTTGCCCAGCTTTTCCCCACGTTCTTCGGCGAAGGCGCGGACCTGCGCTTCCAGGGCCGCAGCGGTGAAATCCACCTCGTTGGCGAAGCGAACGGCCAATTCCGCCAGCGTGGCGCGGCCCTTGTCGTCCAGCAGCGCGGCGGCCTTGTCGTCATAGGCCAAAGGTCGAGGGGCCAAATAGAAGCGCGCGCTTTGCGCCAAATCGACCACCGTGCGGGCGCGCTGCTTCAGCCCGTTCATCGCCCGCGTCAGAAGGTCGCGGTCGGCGTCGGTCAGGCTGCGGCCCAGATCGGCTTCCAAACGCGGGGCGATCAGCCCGACCAGACGGGAATCGTCGGCTTGGCGCATGTAATGGGCGTTCAGGCTGTCGAGCTTGGCGAAATCGAATCGCGAGGCGGAGCGGCCGATGCCCTCCAGATTGAACCATTCGATGGCTTGCTCGGTCGAAATGATCTCGTCGTCGCCGTGCGACCAGCCCAGACGCAGCAGGTAGTTGCGCACCGCTTCAGGCAGATATCCCAGATCGCGGTAGGCGTCGACGCCCAGCGCGCCGTGCCGCTTGGACAGCTTGGCCCCGTCGGCCCCGTGGATCAGCGGGATGTGGCCGAACTGCGGCAGATCCCAGCCCATGGCGTTGAAGATCTGGATCTGGCGGAAGGTGTTGGTCAGATGATCGTCGCCGCGCACCACATGGGTCACGCCCATGTCATGATCGTCCACGACGACGGCCAGCAGATAGGTCGGCGTGCCGTCGGCGCGCAGCAGGATCAAATCGTCGAGCTGGGCGTTCTGCACCGTCACCTCGCCCTGGACGAGATCCTTCAGAACCGTCTCGCCCTCCTGCGGGGCCTTCAGGCGGATGACGGGGGCCACGCCCTCGGGAGCGTCGGAGTCGGGGCGGTCGCGCCAGCGGCCATCATAGCGCATCGGCTGCCCGCTGGCCTTCTGCGCGTCGCGCATCGCCGTCAATTCCTCCGGGCTGCAATAACAGCGGTAGGCCTTGCCGGCGGCCAGCATCTGGTGCGCCACCTCGGCGTGCCGGTCCTTGCGGCCGAACTGGCTGACCGCCTCGCCGTCCCAATCCAGACCAAGCCATTTCAGACCGTCGAGGATGGCGTCCACCGCCGCGTCGGTCGAGCGTTGCCGGTCGGTGTCCTCGATCCGTAGCAGGAATGTGCCACCCATCCGACGAGCGTACAGCCAGTTGAACAGAGCGGTGCGGCCACCGCCGATGTGAAGAAAGCCGGTGGGCGAGGGGGCGAAACGGGTGACGACGGTCATCGGTGTCTCAATTCCGGGTTCGGCGCTGCTACAATGCAACGGGAAGCGCGCGGGGCGCGTCCGCGTTGTGTAACACAGCCATCCGGTTCCGGGGCAATGCCATGAGCGCATGGGCGTCAAAAGGATTGTGGCGGCGGTGACGGAGCGCCCGGCGGAACGCGACGGCGCGTTCAACGAGGATTGGGAGGAGGGGGCGGCGGCGGCCTTTGGGTCGTCGGGCTGGTGGCGCTGGCTGTCGCCCGTCCTGTGGGGCTGGGCGTGGCTGGTCGGCGAGTTGGCGGCGGAGCGGGAACGCTGGGTCTTGTGGATCCCGGTCGGCTTTGGCGGCGGCGCGGCGCTGTATTTCGGTCTGCGATTTGAGCCGCCCTGGTGGGTTGGGCTGGCGGCGGTCGGCGCGGCGGCGCTTCTGATGCTGGGGCTGCGCCGCTGGTTGGCCGGGCTG
This sequence comes from Azospirillum cavernae, assembly GCF_003590795.1. Lineage (GTDB taxonomy): Bacteria > Pseudomonadota > Alphaproteobacteria > Azospirillales > Azospirillaceae > Azospirillum > Azospirillum cavernae. The sequence continues at coordinate 1,099,331 of NZ_QYUL01000001.1, read as the reverse complement.
CTGGTCGGGCTTGGGCTGTTGGTCGTCGCCGCCGGTTTTCTGGTGGCGCAGGGCGAAGCGGCGCGGGTCGCCGCGCCGATCCTGTCGCGGGAATTGGGATCGGCGGTGGTCACGGGCCGGGTGATGGCGGTGGAGCGGCGGCCCGGCGCCTTGCGCCTGACCCTGCGCGATCCGGTGGTCAGCAAGCTGAAGCCGGAGGAAACGCCGAAGGCCGTCCGCATCCGCATTTCGGACAAACACGCGCCGCCTGCGCCCGGCGCGATGGTCCGGCTGCGCGCCACCCTGTCGCCGCCGCCGCCGCCTGCCGAGCCGGGAGCCTTCGACTTCCAGCGCCGCGCCTATTTCATGGGGCTGGGGGCCACCGGCTTTTCGGTCGGCTCGCCGGAGATTCTCGACGCGCCGCCCGTCACCGGCTGGTCGCAAACATCGATCTGGTTCGAGCAGGCGCGCGGCTACATCGCGCAGCGGGTGGCGGCGACCATCGCCGATCCGGTCGAGGCCAGCGTCACCGCCGCCCTGCTGAACGGCGAGGAGTTCGCCATTCCCGACGCGACGATGGACGCTTTCCGCTTCAGCGGTCTGGCCCATCTGCTGTCGATTTCCGGCCTGCATGTCGGCATCGCGGCGGGGATTCTCTTTTACGTGGTGCGCGCCCTGCTGGCGCTGTCGCCCTGGATCGCGCTGCGCTGGCCGATCAAGAAGATCGCCGCGCTGTTCGGCATCCTGTCGGCGCTGGCCTACACCCTGTTGGTCGGCGCGCCGCTGCCGACGGTGCGCTCGGTTCTGATGACCGGCATGATTATGGGCGCGGTGATGCTGGACCGCGACCCGTTGAGCATGCGTCTGGTCGCCTTCGCCGGAATCGCCACCACGGCGATGGATCCCGAAGGGATGCTCGGCCCCAGCTTTCAGATGTCCTTCGCGGCGGTCGTCGCGTTGATCGCGGCGTTCGAGCGAATCAGCGAGCCGCTGGCGGTCTGGCGGCGCGGCTTCGGCTGGTTCGGCAGATCGGTTCTCTACGTTGGCGGCATCGTGCTGACCAGCGTCATCGCCACGCTGGCGACCTTGCCCTTTTCGCTGTTCCATTTTCAGCAGATCGCTTTTTACGGCGTGCTGTCCAACATGATCGCCATCCCCATCACCTCCTTCTGGGTGATGCCGTGGAGCCTGATCGCCTACGCGCTGTTGCCCTTTGGGCTGGAAGCCCCGGCGTTGATCGCGATGAATTGGGGCGACCGCGCGGTGATCGCGACCGCCGTGTTTTTCGCGGGCTTGCCCTGGTCGTCCATCACCGTTCCGGCGATGTCGGCGGGCGGCTTCATGGCGGTGGTGTTGGGGGGGATTTGGCTGTGCGCCTGGACGCGGCCCTGGCGCTGGGTGGGGTTGATCGCCGTGATCGGCGGCTTGGCGACTCCGGCCTTGGTCCAACGCCCCGACATTCTGGTGTCGGGCGATGGCAAGCTGATGGGCGTGCGCGCGGCGTCGGGCCGTCTTAGCCTGTCGGCGAAGGCGGAGGGGCGCACCGGCGAAAGCTGGTTGCAGCGCGATGGCGAGCCGCAAGCGGCGGCGCCCTGGCCGCTCAGCGGGCGCGGGGTGGATGACCGGCTGGCCTGCGACGCGCTGGGCTGCCTCTACCGCGCCCATGGTCGCACCGTCTCCTTCATCCGCCTGCCCGACGCGCTGGACGAGGATTGCGGGGCGGTTGACGCGCTGATTGGTCCGGTGTCGGCGCGGGCCTGCCGGGCGCCCTTGGTCATTGACCGTTGGCGCTTGCGGCGGGAGGGCGCCCACGCGCTCTATCTGGAGGCGGGCGGCGTTCGGGTGGACAGCGTGCGCGACCGGCGCGGGGATCGTCCCTGGACGGGAAGCGTTCCTCCCCGTCCAGTTTTGCCGTCTGGGGCGCCGCGCGACTGACCGTTCAGTATTTGCGGACCAGACCGACCAGCTTGCCCTGAACGCGCACGCGATCCGCGCCGAAGATGCGGGTTTCATAGGCGGCGTTGGCGGGTTCCAGGGCGATGGTGTTGCCCTTGCGGCGCAGGCGCTTCAACGTCACCTCGCCGTCATCGACCAGCGCGACGACGATGGTTCCGTTTTCCGCCGTGTCGCAGCGTTGGATGACCACGGTGTCATGGTCGAGAATGCCCGCCTCGACCATCGAATCGCCGGAGACTTCCAGCGCGTAATGATCGCCGGGGCTGAGCATGGTCGCCGGAATGTCGACGAAGGCGGAATGGCCGTGCAACGCCTCGATCGGCGTTCCGGCGGCGATCCGGCCATAGAGCGGCAACTGAACGGTTTCCGCCGCCGGAGCCGAGGCGACCTCGCGCCCGCTGAAGGCGAAATCGGCCCGGATGACGTTGGGTTGGAACTTGGCGCGCGCCGCCTGTTTGGCCCGCGCGGCTTCCGCCCCTTCGGGCATCCGCAGAACTTCCAGCGCGCGGGCGCGGTGGGGCAGGCGGCGGATGAATCCGCGTTCTTCCAGGCCGGTGATCAGACGGTGGATGCCTGATTTCGATTTCAGCCCAAGCGCGTCCTTCATTTCATCGAAAGAGGGCGACACCCCGCCCTGGCCGAGACGCTCGTGGATGAACAGCAGCAATTCATGCTGCTTGCGCGTGAGCATTGGTGCCTCCCGGCGGTCGCCAAACCATTGATAGAACAAAAGCAAAACGTTAGCTTATGTTCTAGTTTGGTTCCCGCAGAACGTCAAGAGGTCTCAACGCCGTATAACCGAACGTTGGGAGAGTTTTACCGGCTACAGGTTGAGCGCGCCGCCCGACAGCGGAACGATCCCCACCATCTCCCCCGCCGCCGCCGCCGGGGCGTGGGCCGGGCGGACGATCAGGCAATCGGCCTGGGCGTAGAGCGAGGTGATGGCGCTGTCCTGCCGGGAAAAGGGCGTGGCGACCAGCGCGCCGTCGGCGTCGGTGGACAGGGCGGCGCGCAGATAATCCTCGCGCCGGTCGTTGGCCTTCAAGGCGGTGGCGAGGCGGGCGCGCTGCGGTCCCTGCGTCTCGTCCGGCGGCAGCCCTTGCAGAACCCGCAAAATGGGCCGCAGGAACAGCACGGCGGTCACGCCGGTGGAGACCGGGTTGCCGGGCAAGCCCAGCAGCGGCACGGCTCCGGCCCGCCCGAACATCAGCGCCTTGCCGGGCCGCATGGCGATGGTGTGGACGTCCAGCGCCACGCCATTGTCGGTCAGCACGTCGCGCACAAGGTCATAATCGCCCTGCGCCGCGCCGCCGGTCGTCACCAGAAGATCGCAGCCGACCGCTCCGGCGGCCATGGCGGCGACGCTGTCGGCGGTGTCGCGGGCGATGCCCAGATTGTGGGCGACGCCGCCCTGCGTGGCGACCAGGGCGCAGAGGCCCAGCGCGTTGGTGCTGACGATCTGGCTCGGCCCCAAGGGATCGCCGGGCAGGGCGATTTCATCGCCGGTCGCCAGCACGGCGACGCGCGGACGCCGCCGCACGCTGAGCCACGGCACGTTGGCCCCGGCGGCGAGCGCGACGTCGCGCGCGGTCAGCCGCCGCCCGGCGGGCAGCAGCTCCTGCCGTTCGGCGAAATCGAATCCAGCCGGACGGATGTGGCGCCCGGCGGCGACGGCCCGGCCAACCCGGACAATCGTCTCGTCGGCCTCGCAATCCTCCTGCATCACCACGGCGTTGGCCCCGCCGGGCAGCGGCGCGCCGGTGAAGATGCGCACGGCCTCCCCCGCGCGGACAATGCCGGAAAAGGCGTGTCCGGCAGCGGATTCGCCGATGCGGCGCAAGGGCACCGGGTGGGCGGGATCGGCCTTGGCGACGTCGGCGGCGCGCACCGCCCAGCCATCCATCGCGGCGGCGTCGAAGGGTGGTTGGGTCAGCCGGGCGACGACGGGTTCGGCCAGCACGCGGCCCAGCGCGTCGGGCAGAGCGATGGTTTCCGCCGGAAGGGCGGAAAAGGCGGACAGGATGCGGGCGCGCGCCTCAGCGACCGACAGCATCGCGACCGACAGCGTCATTGTGGGCGCTCCAGACGCCGCTCTTGCCGCCCGCCTTGTGGAGCAGACGGACGTCCGTGATGGTCATGCCGCGATCCACCGCCTTGCACATGTCATAGACGGTCAGGGCGGCGATGGTGACGGCGGTCAACGCCTCCATCTCCACGCCGGTTTGCCCCTTCAGCTTGCAGGTCGCGGTGACGTCCACCGCGTCGCGCTCGGGGTCGCAACGCAGATCGACCTTGACGGAGGTCAGGGCCAGCGGGTGGCACAGCGGGATCAGGTCCGGCGTGCGCTTCGCCCCCATGATGCCCGCCAGCCGGGCGACCGACAGGACGTCGCCCTTCTTGACGCCGCCGTCCAGTATCAGCCGCAGCGTCTCCGGCCGCATCCGCACGACAGCGGCGGCGGTCGCCGTCCGTTCGGTGTCCGCCTTGTCGGAGACGTCGACCATCACGGCCCGCCCCTCGGCGTCGAAATGGGTGAAGCCGCTCACAGCGGGCGCTCCATGAACAGGCTTTCGGGGAGGTCGGGGTAATTGGCGTAGGGGCCGCGCGTGACGAAACCGGCCTTGCGGTAGAGCGCCACGGCTTCGGGCTGATGGACGCCGGTTTCCAGAAGAAGCGCGCTCACCCCCTCGGCGCGGGCCTGTTCGGCCACACGGTCGAGCAAAGCTTTGCCGATCCGCCCGCCGCGCGCCTGCGGCGTCACGAACATGCGCTTGACCTCGCCATAGCCCGACGGATCGACGCGCAGGGCGGCGCAGCCGACCGCCGCCCCATCCCGGCGGGCCAGGAAAAAGCGAACGTCGTCCGCCGCCAGCGACTCAATGTCGAGCAGATGGCACGCCTCGTCGGCGTAGCGTTCCTTGAGATAGGCGTCCAGCGCCGCGACAAGAGCCACCGCCTCAAGCTGCCGGGGGCTTTCCCGTTCGATGACGAGGACGGGGGCGGCGGCGGATGGGGCGGCGCTGAGGGTGGCGGCGCGGTCCGGCATCGGCTTACTCCTGGGCCAGCAGGGCGCGGGTCGCGGCGGCGACGTCGGCCTGCCGCATCAGCGATTCGCCGACCAGGAAACAGCGCGCGCCGACCGCCGCCATCCGCGCCAGATCCGCCGGGCTGTAGAGGCCGCTTTCCGCCACCAGAATGCGGTCGGCGGGGACGTTGGCGGCCAACTCCTCCGTCGTCGCGATGTCCACCGCCAACGTCTTCAGATTCCGGTTGTTGACGCCCAGCAGCGGGGTTTTCAGCGCCAGCGCGCGGTCCAGCTCCGCGCGGTTGTGAACCTCGACCAGCACGTCCAACCCTTGGCCTATGGCGGAATCCTCGATCTCGGCGGCCTGCGCGTCGGACAGCGAGGCCATGATGATGAGGATGGCGTCGGCGCCCAGCGCGCGGGCCTCGACGATCTGATAGGGATCGACCATGAAATCCTTGCGCAGCACCGGCAGATCGACGGCGGCGCGGGCGGCGACGAGATAATCGTCCTTGCCCTGGAAATAGGGTTCGTCGGTCAGCACCGACAGGCAGGTCGCCCCGCCGTCGCGGTAGGCTTGCGCCAGCGCGGGCGGATCGAAATCGGCGCGGATCAAGCCCTTGGACGGGCTGGCCTTCTTGATTTCGGCGATCAGGCCGTACCGCCCGCTCGCCACCGCGCCGCGCAGGGCGTTGATGAAGCCGCGCGTCGGATCGGCGGCGCGCGCCGCCTCTTCCACCTGCGCCAGCGGGCGGGCGGCCTTGCGGGCGGCGACCAGGGCGCGCTTGTCAGCGTTGATGCGGTCGAGAACGTCGCTCATGCCGAAACAGCCTCGTTGGTGATGGCGATCAGGCGGCGCAGCCGGTCGCGCGCGCCGCCGCTGTCGATGGCCTCGGCGGCCAGCGCGACGCCGTCCGTCAGCGTCGCCGCCTTGCCCGCCACCAGCAGGGAGGCGGCGGCGTTCAGCAGAACGATGTCGCGGTAGGGGCTGCGCACGCCGTCGAACAAAGCGTGGATCGCCGCCGCGTTGGTCTGGGCGTCGCCGCCGCGCAGATCGTCCAGGCTGGCGCGGGGAAGCCCGGCGTCCTCCGGCGTGACCTCGAACACGGTGACGATCCCGTCCATCAACTGGGCGACCGTGCTGGGGCCGGTGGTGGTGATCTCGTCCAACCCGTCGGAGCCATGGACGACCCAGGCGGCGTCCGACCCCAAACGCTTGAGCACCTGGGCCAGCGGCTCCACCCATTGCTTGGCGAAGACGCCGAGCAACTGGCGCTTGGCGGTCGCCGGGTTGGACAGCGGACCCATCAGGTTGAAGATGGTGCGGGTGCCAAGCTCGACCCGCGTCGGCCCGACGTTGCGCATCGCCAGATGATGGCGCGGGGCCATCAGAAAGGCGATCCCCGCCTCCCACAGCGCCTTGCGGACCAGCGACAGGTCGCAATCCAGATTGACGCCCAGCGCGCTCAGCACGTCCGCCGCGCCGGATTTGGAGGAGATGGCGCGGTTGCCGTGCTTGGCCACCGGGATTCCGCAGGCCGACACCACGATGGCGGCGGCGGTGGAGATGTTGTAGGTGCTGGCCCCGTCGCCGCCGGTGCCGCAGGTGTCGATGGCGCCGGGCGGCGCGTCCACCGCGATGGCCTTGCCGCGCATGACGCGGGCGGCGCCGGTGATCTCGTCCACCGTTTCGCCGCGCACGCGCAGCGCCATCAGGAAACCGCCCATCTGCGACGGCGTGGCGTTGCCCGACATGATGATGTCGAAGGCCAACCCCGCCTGCTCCTCGGTCAGCGTCGCGCCGGAGGCGACGCGGGCCAGGATAGATTTCATGTCGGCGATGTCGCCGCCGTGGCCGCTGGGCGCGCTCATGCCGCGTTCTCCAGACGGGGGCGGGTCAGATCCAGGAAATTGCCGAGGATCTTATGGCCGTGCTCGCTCTCGATGCTTTCCGGGTGGAACTGCACGCCGTGGATCGGCAAATCGCGGTGGGCCAGCGCCATGATGAGGCCGTCCGCCGTTTCCCCCGTCACCTCCAGGCAATCGGGCAGGCTTGACCGCTCGACGATCAACGAGTGATACCGGGTGGCGCGGAACGGGCTGGGCAGACCGGCCAGAACGCCGCGCCCCTGGTGAAGGATGTTGTCCACCTTGCCATGCATCGGAACCGGCGCGCGGATCACCCGCCCGCCAAAGGCCTGCCCGATGGATTGATGGCCCAGACACACGCCCATCAGCGGAATGCGGGCCTTGGCCGCCGCGTCGATCAAGGGCAGGCAGATGCCAGCCTGATCGGGGTCGCAGGGGCCGGGCGACAGCACGATGCCGGACGGGCGCAGGGCCAGCGCGTCGTCCACGCTCAGCGCGTCGTTGCGGCGAACCTGCACGTCGGCGCCCAACTCGCCCAGATAATGGACGAGGTTGTAGGTAAAGCTGTCGTAATTGTCGATGAGCAGCAGCATGCGCGTCGCCTTATGCCTTCGCCGTTCCGGCCCCGTTCCAACCTTGCGCCACCCTAACGGCTGAACAAACGGATTTCCAGCCTTGGCGGGCGCTGCGATCCGGTTGGCCGCGTTTCGCAGACAGGATTTTGACACGGATGAACACGGATGCCGACGGCGTCGGCCCACGGATGAACACGGATGAAGAGAAATTTTGATCCGTGTTCATCCGATATGATCCGTGTTCATCCGTGTTGAAAAATGCCTCTTCGATCAACGGCAGTCGGTTTGCAGCGGGGCTTTCGGCTCCTCCACCCGTTCGCCGCGCGCGTCCAACTCCAGGGTCACGGTGCAGCGGCGCACGCTGCGCGGCAGATCGACGGCCAGAGTCGCCTGGGTGTTTCGGTAGCGGCAGAGCAGGAAGACGTTCTCGCGGCGCGGCCCGGAAAACTCCCAAACCTGAATCAGCGAGCGGCCCCGCCGCACCTCGCGATCCGGGGCCAGGGTGGCGGGCGCGGCGGCGGCCATTTGGGTGGCGCGGTCGCCTTCGGTCAGGGTGATTCCGCTCAGGACATGGCTGTCCTTGCCGGGGTAGGGCGACCAGCCCGTCGGCGCGTCGGGCTGCGACTGGACCAGCAGGCTGGGCGGGCAGTGGATTTCCGTGGCCGCCGTCGCGGTCTGGCTGGCAAGCGCAAGAGCCAGCGCGGCGGTGACAAAAAGCAGGCGCATTCCTATGGACTCCGGGAAGCGTGGGTTTCCGGCGAATGGGCGATTGCGGCGAAGCCAACCGGGCGCCACTCTGCCGCGACGTTCCGACCAGCGATGGACTCCGCCCTCATGGCCCGCAAGGCGCCGCGCAAAACTGCCAAGACCGGATGGTCGTTGTCCACCGCCAATCCGGTTCTGCTGGCGTTGGCCGCCGTCGCGGTGGTGTTCGCCATCGGCCTTGGCGTGTCCTGGCTGATGGGCCAGCCGGAGCCAAGGCCGGTTCCGGCCGCCAAGCCGACAACCGCCGCCGCGTCGCCCAACCCGACGCCGCCGTCGGTGGCGCCATCCGTCAAACCGCCGGTTCCGGTCCAAGCAGCCGCCGCGTCGCCCGAGGAGCCGCCATACCCCACGACCGAACCGGAACCCGGCATGGCGACGGAGGCGATGGAGGAACCGGGCAAGGGCGCCGTCGCCCTGCTGCCGCCGCCGATGCCGCCCGGCGTCGTCGCGCCCTTGCCGCCGGTGCAGCCCCCGGCGGGCAACGCCGCGCTGTGGCGCCGCAACGCGCTGCCCAGCAAGGCGACGCCGCCGGGCAAGCCGGTGATCGCCGTGGTCATCGACGACATGGGGCTGGACCGCAAACGCTCCACCAAAATGGCGGGTTTGCCGGGGCCGCTCACCCTGTCCTGGCTGCCCTACGCCCGCGATCTGCCCGGCCAGACCCACGCCGCCCGCGCCAACGGGCATGAGCTGATGCTCCACATGCCGATGGAGCCGAGCGTGGACGCCGACCCCGGACCCGACGCGCTGCTGGTCCGGCTCGACAAGGGCGAAATCATCCGGCGTTTCCGCGCCGCGCTGGACAGCTTCGACGGCTATGTCGGCGTCAACAACCACATGGGCAGCCGCTTCACCGCCGACCGGGCGGCGCTGGCCCCCGTGCTGGCCGAGTTGCACCGCCGGGGCCTGCTGTGGCTGGACAGCAGGACGACGCCGCACAGCGCCGGGCTTGGCATCGCGGAGGAGCTGAAAATGCCCTTCGCCGGGCGCGACATCTTCCTCGACAATTTCCCGGCGGTCGGCGCGATCCGCGCGCAATTGTCCAAGCTGGAGCAGGTCGCCAAGAAGCAGGGCTTCGCCATCGCCATCGGCCATCCCCATGATGCGACGTTTGAAGCGCTGGCGTCCTGGCTGCCGGACGTGCAAAAGCGTGGCTTCATTCTGGTTCCGGTCAGCGCCGTGGTTCGCGCCCATCACGCGGGCGGGTGACGGCGGTCGTTTGGAACCTCAACAGGAGAGCAGGGCATGGCGGATTCATACAAGGTGGATGGAATGACCTGCGGCGGCTGCGCCCGGTCGGTGTCGAACGCCATCGTCAAGGCGGCCCCGAACGCCGCCGTCACCGTCGATCTGGCGGCGGGCCGGGTGATGGTCGAGGGCGACGTTCCGGCGGACACGGTCCGTCAGGCGGTCGAGGCGGCGGGCTTCGATTTCGGCGGCGCGGCCTGAGCGTCAGCGGCGGGCGCCCGCCGACGCCCTTTTGCTGACGCTGCGCCGCAACAAAACCATTTTATTTTTACGGATATCGGGGCATCCTCGGCGGGTTCGGATCACACCGCGCCCGTTCAGGAGGCCCCGCCATGCCGTTCTATTCCTACCGTTGCGACGCTTGCCAGACTCTGTTTGAAACTCTGGTCCGGGGATCGGACACGCCGGTGTGCCCGTCCTGCGGCTCCGTCGCCTTGACCCGGCAATTGTCGGGCACGGTCGCGGCGGGCAAATCCGCGTCTCTGGTGCAGGGCGCCCGCCAGATGGCGGCGCGCGAGGGGCATTTCAGCAATTACAGCCGCTCCGAACGCCCGAAACGCTGAAAAAGCAGGGTGGGCGTGCTACCCTTTCCCGGTTCAAACATTCTGGGAGGGGGCATCGCATGATGGCGGGGAAGGGAGCGCGCCGCGTCCTGTGCGGCGTGCTGGTCGTGTTGGCGGGCGGTTTTGCCGGTTCGGCGCTGGCCGCCGATCCGCCGGGGTTGGCTCAACGGGTTCTGGCCCAGCCGGTGGAGCCGCGCCCGAGGGATTGCTCGAACGCCGACATGATCGGCCTGAAGATCTGCGCCGCCGCCGAGTTTCGGGCCGCCGACAAGGCGCTCAACGCCGCCTATCAGGCGGCGCGCAAGGAGGCCCCCGACGACAAGGCCCGCGCGCTGCTGCTGGACGGGCAACGGGCGTGGCTGAAATACCGTGACACGATGTGCGAGTGGGAAGGCGACGGCAATTACCGGGGCGGCAGCATGAGCGGGCTGGTCATCCTGAACTGCTTGACCCGCGTCACCACCGATCAAGCCAAAGCGTTGGACGAGGCGATCAAACCCTGATGGAAAACGGGCTGGCGAGGGCGTCCCGCCAGCCCGTCCCCCGGTTTGTCAGCCGCGCCAATAGCCCCAGACGGAGGCGGGCGGCAGATTCAGCGGGGTGAAGCCCAAACGCTTGCCTTGCAGGCCCAGCGCCGCGCGGTTCAGCGGCGAATGCGGCATGAAGGTGTAGAGCAGGAAACGGCCGCCCGGTTGCAGGATGCTGAAGGTGGCCTCGATCACCTCGCGCTGGAAATCCAGCGGGAAGGTGATCATCGGGATGCCGATCACCACGGTGCCGACCTTGCCGGTCTGTTCGGCCCCCAGCAGTGCCGCCGCCTTGCGGCAATCCTCTTTGTAAACCGTGATGTCGGGATAGCGTTCGCCCAGATAGCCAGCGAGTTCGCCGTCGATCTCAAAGCTGACCAGCTTGTCGGCGGGCACGCCCGCTTCCAGAATGGCGCGGGTGACGGCGCCGGTGCCGCCGCCGAACTCGACGACCAGTTGGTCAGGGTTGCGGATGATGTTTTTGCCGATGACCCGGCGCAGCGACGCCGAAGACGGGGCGATCGACCCCATCGCCCAGGGATCGGCCAGCCAGCGCTTGAAGAACAGCCAAGCGGCGGCGGGCGAGTCACCGGATTGCGCAGAGCGGGAGGGGCGGGCGGCGGAGGATGGCGAGACGGTCAAGGCGGGTGCTCCGTTCCGGCGGTTGGGTCGCGGGGGCGGGCCGCCCCGCCCAATCGCGGACAACCGGCGGCGCGCCCTTACCCAGTAGCTGCCAGAAGTTGATGACCTGCGTATGACAGCCCGCTCGCCACCAGGGCGAAAAACACCAACGCCGCCACGGTCAGGCCCAAACCAACGCCAATCGCCGCGCCGTCGCGCTCAATCAGCCCCAGCGCGATCAACACCAGGGCGAAGCCGGGCAGCCAGCCGGTCAGCGGCAGCGGCACGATGCAAGTGAGAGTCAGGATGAACAGCAGCAACCCGAACCAGCGTTCGCGGTCGATGGAGGCCAGCCGGTGATGACGGGGTTTCAGCATCTTCTCAATGCCGACGAGACGCGGCATGGCGACGTCGAGCGTCTTGGCCGCCATCGACCGGCTGACCGAGCGGCGCAGCAGCCATTCGGGCAGCCGCGCGCCGCGCGTCCCAAAGGCGAGCTGCGCGGTGTAGAGCAGGATCGGCAGATCGAACAGGCAGGACACGCCCAGCGGCACCGGGGCGATGGTCGGCAGGGCCACCGCCAACAGGATGGTGCCGAGCGAACGGTCGCCCAGCGCCTGGATCAAATCGCCCAGCGACACGCGGTCCGGCGGAAGATTGGCGCGGAAATGGGCCAGAACGTCGGAGGTCCGTTCCTCCTCCGCGTTCTCCTGAACCGTCAGATCGGTTGAGTCGTTGGGCGCGGGGCGGGTCACGCGCCGACCTCCGCCGCCGCCGTTTCGTAAGCCTCCAGCGCGTCCAGCCACGTTTCCTCAGCGCTGGCGAGCTTCTTGTCGACAACGCCCAGGTCGATTTGCAGCTTGGTCAGCTTGTCCGCCGGGCCGGTGTAGAGCGCCGGATCGGCCATCTTGCCTTCGATCTTGCGCTTTTCCTCGGTCAGCTTGTTGACCAGCGCCTCGGCGTCGGTCGCCTTGCGTTTCAGCGGGGCCAGTGCGGCGCGCGATTCGGCGGCGGCGCGGCGCTGGTCCTTCTTGTTGGGGCCGACGTCGCGGTCGCCCTGGCTGGCGGCCTTCGCCACCGCCCGCTCGGCCTTGGCGCGGTCGAGCAGGAAGCGCCGGTAATCCTCAAGATCGCCGTCATAGGGCTGAACCGTGCCGTTGGCGACCAACAGCAGCCGGTCGGCGGTCAGCTCGATCAAATGGGGATCGTGGCTGATGAGGATGACCGCGCCGGGGAAATCATTGATCGCCTCGATCAAGGCCTCGCGGCTGTCGATGTCCAGATGGTTGGTCGGTTCGTCCAGCATCAGGATGTGCGGGACTTCGCGGCTCATCAGGGCCAGCAGCAGGCGCGCCTTTTCACCGCCCGACAGGTCGGCGATCTTGGTTTCCGCCTTGCTCTGCTGGAAGCCGAAACGCCCGAGATGGGCGCGGACCTTTTCCTCCAGCGCCAGCGGCATGATGCGCTGGGTTTGCTGGATCGGGGTTAGCGACAAATCCAGCTCTTCGGATTGGTGCTGGGCGAAATAGCCGATGCGCAGCTTCGACGGGCGGCGCATTTCGCCCGCCATCGGCTGCAAGCGCCCGGCCAGCAGCTTGACCAGAGTCGATTTGCCGTTGCCGTTGGCGCCCAGCAGGGCGATGCGGTCTTCCATGTCGATGCGCAGATCGACCCGGCGCAGGATCGGCTTGTCGCCATAGCCGATGGTCACGCCTTCCAACGCGATCAGCGGCGGGGCCATCTCGTCGGGCGCCGGGAAGTTGAAGACGACCTCGGCGTCGTCCTCCATCAGCGTGATGGTTTCCATCTTTTCCAGCAGCTTCAGGCGGCTTTGCGCCTGACGGGCCTTGCTGGCCTTGAAACGGAACCGATCGACATAGGCCATCATGTGCTTGCGCCGGGCGTCCTGCTTGGTCGCCATCGACTGCAAGCGTTCCTGGTTGGCCCGGCGCTGGCGCAGGAAGGAATCGTAATTGCCGCTGTAGGTGACGAGCTTTCCATTGTCGATGTGGATCGTCGTCGTCGGCACCGCGTTCAACAATTCGCGGTCATGGCTGACCAGCAGGATCGTGTGCGGGTAATTCTTCAGATAGCCTTCCAGCCAGATCGTCGCTTCCAAATCCAGATGGTTGGTCGGCTCGTCCAGCAGCAGCAGGTCGGGGCGGGAGAACAGCACGCCCGCCAGCGCCACGCGCATCCGCCAGCCGCCGGAGAAATCCGAACAGGGCCGTTGCTGCGATTCGGCGTCGAAGCCCAGACCGGACAGCACCTGCGCGGCGCGGGCCGGGGCGGAATGCGCCTCGATGTCGGCCAGCCGGTTGTGAACCTCGCCGATGCGCATCGGGTCGGTCGCCGTTTCGGCCTCCGCCAACAGGGCGGTGCGCTCCTTGTCGGCGGCCAGCACGGCGTCGATCAGGGTGGTCGGCCCGGCGGGCGCCTCCTGCGCCACCATGCCCATCCGCATGCCGCTGGGCAGCGTCACCGCGCCGTCGTCGGTCTGGAGCTGACCGGAAATCAGCTTCAACAGAGTGGATTTTCCGGTGCCGTTGCGCCCAACCAGCGCCACCCGGTGCCCCTTGGAGACAACCGCCGTGGCGTGATCGAACAACACGCGCCCGCCGAAGCGAAAGGTCAGATCATTGATGTGCAGCATGACGCCGGTGGATGTAGCACGCGGCCCCCGCGAAGAGAAGCGGCGCAACCGCATGGCGGTTTCTTGACATTGTCGCCGCCGGGCGGTTCGCCGCGCGGAACAGGGTTGCCGCGCCGCGCCGTCGCCTCTATAAAGCCGCGCAATCGGCGCCCCGGACAACGGCGGCGCCCAAATGTTTTTCATCCAAGCTCTGCATCCGTAGGAGTCCACCGCCATGGCCGTTGAACGCACCCTCTCGATCATCAAGCCCGACGCCACCCGCCGCAACCTGACCGGCAAGATCAACGCCAAGTTTGAAGACGGCGGTCTGCGCATCGTCGCCCAGAAGCGCGTTCAGCTCTCGCAGGCTCAGGCCGAGTCCTTCTACGGCGTCCATCGCGAGCGTGGCTTCTTCAACGATCTGGTCTCCTTCATGATCTCCGGCCCGGTGGTCTTGCAGGTTCTGGAAGGCGAGAACGCCATCGCCCGCAACCGCGAGATCATGGGCGCCACCAACCCGGCGAACGCCGCCGAGGGCACCATCCGCAAGGAGTTCGCCGAGTCCATCGAAGCGAACTCGGTCCATGGTTCGGACGCCCCGGAAACCGCCGCTCAGGAAATCGCCTATTTCTTCGCGGGTTCCGAGATCGTCGGCTGATAAAAACGGCTCGGGCTTCGGCCCGGCGTTTTGCGGAAGGCCGCTCCCGAAAGGGGGCGGCCTTTTGCGTTGGTGGACAGAATGGGCAAAGTCGCGTATTCGGAAATTCCCTTATCCGCCATCCTTGGTGGAGTTTTCAGGAGCAGCGACGCGATGGACAGCAAACCCTCGAAACCCATCATCGCGGCGCTTCTGGAGCCGTTGCCCGTCCTCACCCAGGGCCAGAATGATTTGGCCGACGAGGGCGTCGTCCGTCTGCTGGTGCGCGGCTTCATCGACCTCAGCCTCGCCGCCTTTCAGGAGGTGCTGCACAAGGGGCTGGCGGAGGATGACGCCATCGACGGCATCAACCGGCAGGCCACGGCGCTGAATTCCGTGTTCTTCGGAACCAGCGGCATCAGCAACGTCGTCACCCATCCGTGGAACAGCCCGGAACAGCTTGGCGCCTTTCTGAAGGACACCGTCGCGCTGGATTTTCCCGAGGATGATTGCGTCCGCGCCATGCTGATTCATCTGGCGACCCAGCTCATGCACGCCCTGCGCCTGCCCGACGAGGACCGAAACGAGGAGGTCGAGGCGCTGACGCTGGACGCCGCCGACCTGCTGTTGGGCCGCGCGCCGCAGGACGATGACGAAATCGACATTGATATCAGCATGTAAGATAACATTTATCGACTTGGCGCGAACGAGCGTCATCTTTTTCGCGTCAAGTTGATTGAAATTTCCCGATGGTTGAAAGATTTAATCACCATCACGAAACGTCGCGTTAACGGCTTATCTCTTAAGACAGAGGACGTTTGGCGGATGAACGCCGACAAACGCCCTCTTTGCTCGACGGAGGTTCCGTGGACGTTGCCGACGATTCAAGTTCCACGCGCAATCGGATTGGCGCTCCGTCTGGGCTGACGGCGGCGCTTCCCTCGCTTTTGGCAGGGTTGGCGGGGCTTGGCGCCATCGCCGGGCTGACGGCGTCGGGCGAAACGTCCGGGCTTGCCCTCGGCGCCTTGACGGCGATGACCGCGCTGGCGGGCTGGGGGCTGCGCCAGTCCTTGAGCGCGTCGGCGACACTGCGCCGCGCCAACGACGCTCTGCTGAACGCTGCCGAGGATCTGCGCGACAGCCGCCGCCGCGCCCGCGATTTCACCGAGGCGTCCACCGATTGGTTTTGGGAAACCGACGCCAACCATCGCTATCTCTTCATCTCGGACCGGCTGGGCGAGATCCTGAACGCCGATCCGCGCGCGCTGTTCGGCGACACTCTGCTGGATCTTGAGCCTCTGGTCGAAGACGCCCACACCTGGATGGAATACCGCGCCGACATCGTCGCCGGTCGGCCCTTTCAGGATTTGGAGATTTCCGTCGCCGACGCCGACGGGCGCGCGCTGATTCTGCGGCTCAACGCCACGGCGGTGCGCGACCCGCAGGGGCGCTTTCTGGGCTATCGCGGCTGCGGCATCGATTGCACGGCGGAAACGCTGGCGCTGGTCGAGGCGCGCTTCATGCAGACGGTGGTCCATGACGCGCTCGACAGCATTTCCGAAGGCTTCGTGCTGTTCAACGCCGATGGGCAATTGTTGATCTGCAACGAGCGTTACCGGCAGGCCTACCCCAACATCGCCGATCTGTTGACGCCGGGCGCCAGCTTCGCCGACATCCTCCGCACGGCGGCGGAGCGCGGCGGTTATGAGGGGGAGGGCGACGTCGGCGCCTGGGTGGAGCAGCGCTTGAAGCGCCATTTGCGCCATTCCGCCCCGGTCGATGGCCTGCTGTCCGATGGCCGTTGGTATCGCATCAGCGAGCACGCGACCGGGGCGGGCGGCGTGGTCAAGCTGTTGATGGACATCACCGAACTGAAGAGGCGCGAAGAGGAGCTGGCCGGGCAGACCAACCGCCTGGAAGTCACCGTGTCGGCCCTGCGCGAGAGCGAGCGGCGTTACCGCCAACTGGTCGAGCTGGCCCCCTATGGCATCGTCATCTGGGACCGCGCGGCCATCCGCTTCGCCAACACCGCCGCCGCGTCGATTCTGGGCGTCGGCGCCGATGGGTTGGAGGGCGCGCCGCTGGCCCGTTTCCTCGACGACGGCCCGGCGCTGGAGGCGCGACTCGCCGCCGCCGCCGAGGGCGCCGGTTTGCGGGTGGAGTGCGAAGCCGTCCGGCCATCGGGCGAAAGCCGCTTTCTGGAGGTCCGCGCCTCGCCCGCCGCCTACCGTGGCAAGCCGGCGGTGCTGCTGGTGCTGAACGACGTCACCGACCATCGCCGGGTCGAAGGCGAGTTGCAGCGCGCCCAGAAGATGGAGGCGGTCGGCCGCATGGCGGGCGGCATCGCGCATGAGTTCAACAACATGCTGACCGCCATCGGCGGCTTCGCCCGTCTGGCCGAACGCAACCCCGGCGACGCGCCGCGCGTGCTGACCTGCGTGCAGGAGATCGCCAAGGCGTCGGAGCGGGCGGCGGCGTTGACCAGCCAATTGTTGGATTTCTCCCACCGCCGGGTGTCGGAGGAGCGGGAAATCGTCGCCATCGCCCCGCTGGTCCGCGATCTGCGCGTGTTCCTGAAGCCGCTCATCAGCGCCGGGATCGAGGTGGTCATAAACCTGACGGACGAACCCGCCCACACGCTCATCAACCCGGTCACGCTCAATCAGGCTTTGCTGAATCTGGCCTTGAACGCGCGCGACGCCATGCCGACCGGCGGCGCCCTGACCATCGCCGTGTCGGTGGAAACCCCCGACCGCGCCTTTTTCGCCCGTCACGGCGGTCTGGCGCACGGGCGTTACGCGGTGGTGCGCGTCGCCGACCAGGGAACCGGCGTGCCAGACGCCATCCGTGATCGGATTTGGGAACCCTTCTTCACCACCAAGGAGCCGGGCAAAGGCACCGGCCTTGGCCTGTGGATGGTCTATGGCGCGGCCCAACAGGCGGGCGGGGTCGTGGAGTTGGAAAGCGCGCCGGGGCAGGGGACGTGCTTTGCCGTCTATCTGCCCATCGTCGCGCCGCCCGCCGTCGCCAGCGGTCCCGAAACCCGCCTGATCGCCGACGGCGACAGCGCGTCCATCCTGTTGGTGGACGATGAGGCGTCGGTCCGCACCTATCTGCGGCTGGCCCTGGAAGAGGCGGGCTGCGTGGTGACGGAGGCCGCCGACGGGGTGGAGGCTTTGGAGCGTTACGACGAGGCGGGCGGCCTGTTCGACGCCGTGGTGTCGGACGTGTCGATGCCGCGCATGAACGGCCCCGATCTGGCCCGCGCCCTGGAAGAGCGCAACCCCGGCCTGCGCATTCTCTTCCTGACCGGCTACGCCTCGAAGGAAACCGCCGCCGGGCTGACCGCGCAGGCCGGGCGGCGGATCGTCATGAAGCCGGTGCCGCCGGAACGGTTGCTCCAAGCCTTGAGCGATCTTCTGGCCGATTGACCGGCGCCATTTCTGTTTGATGTGAGGAGCGGGCGCCCATGGCGTCGGACACCAGCAAACCCCTTGACGATCTTGACCTTGACGGCGCGACGGAGACGGTGGAGTGCCGCGAGCCGGCGGATTTCTACGCCCCGGCGGCGCGCGACAGCGTCGGGCGATTCTGTCGGCGTTTTCTGGATGAAAACGCGCTGACGGCGACGGAGCTGCTGCACAACAACCGTCATCAGAACGCGTTGTCGAACACCGCCACCTTCGTCGCGATTCTGGCCCAGGCCGAACGGGCGTTGGAGCGCAAAGGCGCGCTGACCCCGCTGGTCAACGAACTGGCCCGGCTGACGCGCGAACGGGCCAAGGACACCCCGCCGCCCGAACTGACGCCGAACAGCTACGCGGCGACGGCGGCGACGCTGCTGACCAAGGGCGGCTTTCTTGGCCGCTTCCTGCTCGACGCGGCGCTCGCCCAGCATGTGATCGCGGAGCGCGGCTTCGCCGACAAGGCCAAGGCCCTGCTGGCTCTGGCCGAAGCGACCGAGGATTCCGAGGCGCTGGCCCCCATCGAGCGGCTGTTGGGGGAAATTTTCGCCAGCGACGCCGGAACCGCGTCCTGCGCCCAGGATTCGGCTTTTGCCGTCTTGATCGACTTGATCGTCACGCTGGTGGCCGTTGACCGTCCGATGCCGGACACCGCGCCGCCGATCTTCCGCCGTCTGGCCGCGTTGATGGGGCGCAGCGCTATGCCGGGCCTGCGCGACGCGTTGACGGCGGCCTTCCGGCGGGAGATGAGCAAGCCGTCCTTCTTCACCATCGCCAGCGCCGGGGACATGCACGGCATCGACGCCGTTCAACGCGAGATCCTGGCGTTGAGCGACCTGTCCGCTCGTCTGCGCCTGTCCGAACCCGGGGCCAACGGCGCCTATCACGGCGGGGCCAAAACGGAAAACGCGCTGCAACGGCGCACCGCCATTCTGGTGAACGAGGACACCGTCCCGGAAATCACCAAGGGCCGCAATCTGGCGCAGAAGCTGCGGATCCTGTTCATTCTGCAAAAGATGCCGCTGTCGCCCAGCGCCGCGCGGGCGGTGAACGATTATCTGAAAAGCTTCTTCGACAGCCGCGATTTCCCTGGCCGCATCCTGGATTGCTGGAAAGAACGGGCGGAGAAGCTGAAGGGGCTGGCCGAGGTGCAGGGCATGGTTTTGACCAGCGCCTTTTCCGCCGAGGATCGCGAGTGGATCGCCGGGCAGGTGGACGACATCCAAAACGCCTATCTGCGCACCCAGCGCGTTCTCGCCCCGCTGGTCCAGGCCAAGGAGGATCCGCACCCCGACGCGGTTCTGGAGATCGTCCGGCTGGCGGGCGAGGGGGCCTTTTGCAAGGGAAAGAGCCGGATGGCGGTCGCCCGCGTCCTGTACCGGCAAACCCACCGGGTGCGCTTCGTCCGTGGCTTTTTGTTGAACGCGTCCAGTTCCAAAGAGCGGTTGGCGCGGGCGGAGTGGCTGCGCAAATCGCTGGCGGTCGTCGGCGTTCCCTTCCTCGATCTGGCCAACCAACGGGTGCTGGCGGTGGATGATGAAGAGGGGCCGCGCAACTTCGTCACCTCCGTCCTGCGCGATCTCGGCGTCGGCCACATCGACACGGCGTGCGACGGGCAGGAGGCGCTGGACCGTCTGACCGGGCCGGGCGGCGGCGATTACAACCTCATCATCTGCGATTGGATGATGCCCAAGCGGAGCGGCCTGGACGTGCTGAAGCGCGTCCGCGCCATTCGCGCCGACGTGCCGTTTCTGATGGTGACGGCGCTGGCGACGCTGGAGGCGGTCAAGCACGCGCTGGCCCACCATGTCAGCGGCTACATCGCCAAGCCCTTCACCCCCGACCAGTTGGAGGAAAAGATCTTCCTGGTTCTGGCGCAGAGCGGCATGGTGGAGTAAGGGAAGCCGTCGCGTCTGGCGACGGTCAAACGAGTTGGACCTTGCGAATGAGCGTCGATCCGGATTGCCTGGGCATGTGCGCGATGGACGGCGACGTCTGCACGGGTTGCGGGCGAACGCTGGACCAGATCAACGCCGCGCTGGGCGGCGATGACGAGGATTCTGACGGCCAAGAGGATGGACAGACGGCTGGCGGTCAGGCGGCTGGCGGGCGCTGATGGCCCAGCCCGCAGGGTGATCGCATTTGGGATTTGATCGACGATTTTCCGCTACGAATGCCCTTCTCCCCTTGCGGGAGAAGGGTTGGGATGAGGGGGGCGGCAACCGTGGACCGTTGGAAACCAGACTTGCGCCCCCTCACCCCAACCCCTCTCCCGCAAGGGGAGAGGGGCTTTGTTTGCGAACGAAATCCATATGCGATTGCCCCGGCGTCGCTGGTAGCGCAGCGTTGAATCAGTCTTTGATGGTGGGAACGCGAATGCGAACCAACAGGATGAACCGCGTGTGCCTCGCCGCCGCGCTGGCCGGACTTATCGCGGCTCCGACGGCGGAGGCCGCCACCCGCACGCGTCCGCCGGTCGCCGAACTGTCGGCGGATCTGAACGGCGACGGAGTGCCCGACCGCGTGGTCATGTCCGGCGAAGACGACGAGGTTGATGTGACCGTCTATCTGAGCGAGGGCGGCCGCTTGCCGGACAAACCGACGCTCCACAAACAGGCGGTTGGTTGGAAGGGCGCGATGGCGGGAACCGAACCCAGCATGTCGGCGACGCCGCGTGGGTCGCTGATTCTGGTGTTCCAGAATGATTCCGTCGGTCGGGACCGCTGGCGTCAGCAATTGACCGTCGCCGTCCGCAACAACGCTTTGGTGGTCGCGGGCTACACCTACACGGCGCGCGACACGCTCGACCCCAAGAACGGCTTCACCTGCGACGTCAATCTGTTGTCGGGCAAGGGCCAACGCAACGGCAAGCCCTTCACCGTGCCGACCACGCCGCTGCCGTTGGCCGACTGGAACGACACGACGATCCCGCCGGAATGCGCGTTCTGACGACGCGGACGCCGATGGGAACCGTCCCCTCGGCGTCCGCCAACGCTCAGCGCCGCAAATCGCGGTCGAGGTTCAGGTCGGCGTTCGGCCCCTGCAAGCGGGCGCGGTAGACCAAAACCGCCTCCATCACCCGCTGGACATAGTTGCGCGTCTCATAGATCGGAATCAGCTCGATCCAATCGACCGGGTCGATGTTGCCGCTGCGCGGGTCGCCATAGGCCTGGATCCATTGCCGCACCCGGCCCGGCCCGGCGTTGTACCCGGCGATGGCCAGAATGTAGGACCCGTTGAAACGGTCGATCAACTCGCTGAGATAGGCCGATCCCAGCGTCATGTTGTAGGCCGGATCGGCGGTCAGCCGGGGCGTCGTGTGCTTCAGCCCCAGCTTTCCCGCCACCAACTGCGCCGTGCTGGGCATCAACTGCATCAATCCGCGCGCCCCCGCCGACGAGACGATTTGCGTGTTGAAGGTGCTTTCCTGGCGGATGACGCCATGAATCAGCGCCGGTTCCGGGGCGCTGGGCCGCTCGTTGATGACCGGATAACCGGCGTCGACCAGGAACACCTCGTTCTGCGCCGCGTCCTTGGCGGCGGCGACCGCCAGATCGCGCCGTCCGATCTCGCTCGCCAACCGGGCGGCCAGCGTGTAATCGGCGGGCGTTTTGGATTCCAGGCTGATCCGCCGCAGGAAGGCCGCCAGCCGGTCATCGTCGCGCCCCAGAATGTCGGACAGCATCCGGGCGACCTGCACCAACTCCCGCCGCTCGAACGCGGTGGCGTCGGCGTTGGACACCGATGGCGGGGCGGGCAGGGTGACGGTTCCGTTGGCCAGATGGCGGGCGGACAATTGCCCGTAAAAGGTGGTGCCGTAGGGCGCGGCCTTGGCGTACCACTCGTTGGCTTGGGTGGTCTGGCCCAACGCTTCCGCCGCCCGCCCGCACCAATAGGCCCCGCGCGCCTTGCTGATGGGCGCGGTGACGGAGCGGTAGAGCTTGTGGAAATGACCAAAGGCGTCCGACGGCTGGTCCAGAAAGCGCAAGGCCACGAACCCGGCGAGGAATTCGGCCTCGGCCAAACCCGCCCCGTCCTTTTGCCCGTGGGCCTTGACCAACCGATAGGCCAGATTGAAATCGCCGCGTTCGATGGCGCGGCGGGCCAGCAATTGGCGCTCGCTCCACCAGGCTTGCGGGCGGCCCATGTCGGTCGGGGCCTGGGCGATGATCGCCAGCGCCGTCGCGTCGTCGCCCTTGCGGCGGCTGTAGCGGGCGCGGTCGAACAGCAGGCCGGGGTCGTTGGCGAGGTTGGGGGCCACCCGCGCCACCGCCGCGTCGGCCCCACTGGTGTCGCTGTCCAGCGCGACGCGCGCCTCGATCAACGTGTCATACGCGTCGTCGAACAGCGGCAGCATCCGGCGGGCCGCCGCTCCCTGCCGGTCCCACAGCAGCCGGTCGATGCGCGTCTTGTGATCCTGCGGACGCAGATAGGAGCGGTAGCGGGCGAGGAAGGCGGCCTCCTCCTCGGCGGTGAAGGTCGCGTCGGTCCAGCGCGTGCGAATGAGCGGCGTGGCGCGCTCGGCGCTGCCCGTGCCGATCAGGCTGTCGGCGTAGAGCAGGAAGCCGTCGTTGGACAGCGGCGGGTATTGCCGGAACCACTCCAGAACCATCGCGGGGTCGCTGTCGATCGGCAGCGTCTTTTCCGCCTGACGGCGCAATTGCGCCAGATTGGGCCAGGACGGGTTGTCGCGGACGAAGGCGGCGATCTCGGCGAAGCTGGCCCCGCCGGTCGGCGCGGTCAGGGCCAGCCAGCGGATGACCTTGGCGGGCAGCCGTTCGGACGCCTGGGCGGCGAGCCGTTGCGCCTCGTCGAGTCGCTCATTGTCGGCGGCCTTGAAGGCTTGCCGGTAGAGCGCCGCGTCGGACGCGCTGAGCGCGGCGGCGTTGGCGGGAAGGCTGAGCGGAAGGCAGAGCAGGGCGGCGGCCAGAGCAATCCGGGCGCTCTTGCCCACAGCGGCGGGGAGGTCTAATGTGCGCAACTCTTTTTTTCCAGCAGTCCGTCTGAGGAGGCAGCCATGTTCCACGGTTCCATCGTCGCTCTCTTGACTCCGTTCAAGGGCGGGAAAGTGGATGAGGCTGCGTTCCAGTCCTTCGTGGAATGGCATGTCGCGCAAGGCACCCACGGCCTCGTCCCCTGCGGCACCACCGGCGAATCGCCCACGCTCAGCCATGAGGAACACAACCGCGTCGTCGAGCTGTGCATCGAGGCGGCGGGCGGCAAGGTTCCCGTCATGGCGGGCAGCGGCTCCAACGCGACCGACGAGGCCATCGCGCTGACCCGTCACGCCAAGAAGGCGGGCGCGCAGGCGGCGCTCGTGGTCACGCCCTATTACAACAAGCCGTCTCAAGAGGGTCTGTACCAGCATTTCAAGGCGATCCATGACGCGGCGGATTTTCCGATCTTCATTTACAACATTCCGGGCCGCAGTGTCGTGGATATGTCGGTGACGACGATGGCGCGGCTGGCCAAGCTGCCCAACATCGTCGGCGTGAAGGACGCCACCGCCGATCTGTCCCGCCCGTCCCGCCTGTTGACGGAGGTCGGCCCCGACTTCATCCAACTGTCGGGCGAGGACGCCACCGCGATGGCCTTCAACGCCCAGGGCGGCGTCGGCTGCATCTCGGTCACGGCGAACATCGCTCCGGCGCTGTGCTCGGCCATGCAGACGGCGTGGGCCAAGGGCGATCTGAAGGAAGCCTTCCGCCTGCGCGACGTGCTGTCGCCGCTGCACGACGCCATGTTCGTGGAAACCAGCCCGGCCCCGGTGAAGTTCGCCGCCAGCCTGCTGGGTCTCGCCACCGACGAGGTGCGCCTGCCGCTGGTTCCGGCGACTGAAAGCGCCCGCGCCGCCGTGCGCGCGGCCATGACCAAAGCCGGTCTGCTGTCCTGATCGGACGGTAGGCCGCAAGGAGAAAGCCTTTGTCGCGCGACACAGAAGTAAAAAAATACGCGGCGCAAAACCGCCGTGCGCGCTTCGACTTCTTCATCGACGACACCTTGGAGGCCGGCATCATGCTGACCGGCACCGAGGTGAAGTCGTTGCGCGGCGGCCGCGCCAGCGTGAACGAGTCTTACGCCGGTCTGAAGGGTGGGGAGCTGTTTCTGTTCAACGCCTACATCCCCGAATATCTTCAGGCCGGGCGCTGGCTTCAGCACGAGCCGAAACGCCCGCGCAAGCTGCTGATCCGCCGCCGCGAGCTGGACAAGCTCGCCGCTGGCGTCAAGCAAAAGGGCATGACGCTGATTCCGATGTCGATCTATTTCAACGACCGTGGCATGGCCAAGGTCGAGATCGGCGTCGCCACCGGCAAGAAGAAGCACGACAAGCGCGAAACCGAAAAAGAACGCAGTTGGCAGCGCGACAAGGCGCGGCTGATGCGGGACAAGAATTGAAGCAAAAGCCGAATGCGGCGAGAAGCCCTTCTCCCCTTGCGGGAGAAGGGTTGGGATGAGGGGTGCCCGGCCAAGGGCCGGGAAGGTCGCTTTTCCACCCTCACCCCAACCCCTCTCCCGTCAAGGGAGAGGGGCTTTTCGCCGTGTTGACGGTGTTCGCCAATTGCGCGTTTAGCGTCTCCTGACGCCTTTGCGGCTGACGCCCTTGGCGTCGGACCAGATTTTCCCAAGCCAGAGAAGAGTTGAAGCCTGTGAGCCGATTGGACAACCGCGCGACGGATCGCGATTCCACCATCGCCGCCGTCGCGGCGGAGGCGTTGAGCGAGCGCAAGCCGCAGGGCCGGATTCTCGTCGCCTTCGATTCCGACGGCGGCATCGCCCAGGCGTTGACGGAGGGCGGGGCGCAGGTCGTTCCCTGGCTGCGTTTGGCGCAGGACGGCAAGACGGCGACGGCGTGGCCGCCCGACGGGGGCTTTGACGGCGCGGTTCTGCGCCTGCCGCGCGGTTGGGCCTCGTTCGAGATGGCCTTGCACGCGCTGGCCGCCCGCCTGCCGGTCGGCGCGCCGCTGTGGATCGTCGGCAGCAACGACGAGGGCGTGACCTCGGCGGTCAAGCATTTTGACGGGCTGGTCGAGGGGGTGGAAACCCTCATCATCAAGCGCCGCGCGCGGGTTCTGGAAACCCACCGCACCGCCGAACCCGCCCATGGCGCGCTGGAGGATTGGCGGCAAACGGTCAGCCTGCCCTTGCCGGAACCGGCGGCGGCCTTGGAACTGACCTCCTACCCCGGCCTGTTCGCCCATGGTCATCTCGACGCCGGGACCGAATGCCTGTTGCGCGTGCTGCCAGAGATCGCGGCGGGCGTGCGGGTGCTGGATTTCGGTTGTGGCGCGGGCGTCATCGCGCGGGCGGTGCGCGAACGCCAGCCCGAGGCGCTGTTGACCCTGCTGGACATCGACGCGGTGGCCCTGCACGCCGCCCGCCAGAATGTGCCCGACGCCGAAATGGTGTTGAGCGACGGTCTGGCCGGTCTGGGAACCCGCGAGCGTTTTGGCCTGATCCTGTCGAACCCGCCGCTCCATCGCGGCAAGGACGAGGATTTCAGCATGCTGGAGGCCCTGGTCGCCGGGACCAAGCAGTATCTCAAGCTGCGCGGCACGCTGATCGCGGTGACGCAGCGCACGGCGGGCGTCGGCAAGCTGTTCAAGACCGCCTTCGGCCACGCCGAGATGCTGCTGGAAACCCCGCAATTTCAGGTCTGGTCGGGGACGCCGAAGTAACCGGCGCCTCCCGCCCGGAAGCCCGAAAACCCGTCAGGCGTTCAGGCCGCGCATTCCCGCCGCCGGGTAACGGTCGCCGCTGGCCGCCCCCGGCGGGATCGCCGCCGACAAGGCCGCGACCTCTTCGGGCGACAGGACGACGGAGGCCGCGCCGACATTCTCCTCCAGATAGGGGATCCGCTTGGTGCCGGGGATCGGCAGGATGTCCGGCCCCTGGGCCAGCAGCCAGGCCAAGGCCACCTGTCCCGGCTTGCAGCCCTTGGCCTCGGCCAGCGCCGTCACCGCATCGACCAAGCGCAGGTTGGCGTCCAGATTGCCGTCCTGAAAACGCGGCGACAGACGGCGGAAATCATTGTCCGCCAACTGCTTTTGATCGCTGATCGTCGCCGTCAGCAGGCCGCGCCCCAACGGCGCGTAGGCCACCAACGACACGCCGAGATCCCGGCAGGTCGGCAGCACGTCCGCCTCCATGTCGCGGGTCCACAGCGAATATTCGCTTTGCACGGCGGCGATGGGGTGGATGGCGTGGGCGCGGCGCAGGGTGGCGGCGGACACCTCGCACAGGCCCAGCGCCCGAATCTTGCCCGCCCGCGCCAGATCGGCCATGGCGCCGACGGTGTCCTCCACCGGCACATCGGGGTTCAGGCGGTGGGCGTAATAGAGGTCGATGACCTCGACGCCCAAACGCTTCAGCGACTCCTCGCAGGCTTGGCGCAGATAGGCCGGGCTGCTGTCGATGCTGCGGTCATAGACGCCGGGCTGGCGGACGATGCCGAATTTGGTCGCCACCACCACGCGGTCGCGCTTGCCCGCCAGAAAGCGGCCCAGCAGCGTCTCGTTGTGGCCGGAGCCATACATGTCCGCCGTGTCGAAATGGGTGACGCCCAGTTCCAAGGCCCGTTCCAGCGTGGAGAGCGATTGGGTTTCGTCGGTTGGGCCGTAAAATTCCGACATGCCCATGCAGCCCAGACCAAGGGCCGAAACGGTCAGCGAAGAACCACCCAGGGTGCGCGTGTCCATGGTTTTCCTCTCCCGCCCCGATCCAGGGCGGATTACAGTGATGCGGGATGTCAGATAAGTACACTACACTGTGCAGTGTACTTTCAAAGGGAGAGCCATGTCAACCGGGCGCGACACAACAGGGATTCCGACAGCAGGAGTTCCAGCCACAGGGGTTCCGAGCAAGGCGCGCGGCGACGCCAAACGCCGCGCCGTGGTCCAGGCGGCCACCCGCGCCTTCGTCACCCAGGGCTACGAGGCGACTTCGATGGACGCCATCGCCGCCGACGCCGGGGTGTCCAAACGCACCGTCTACAACCATTTTCCCGGCAAGCGCGACCTGTTCCGCGCCGTGGTCGCCGGTCTGTATGAGGGCTTGAACGTCGCCGAATCCGACCGATTGGCGCCCGATCAACCGCCGGAAACCGTGCTGCCCGCCTTCACCCGCGAATTGCTGACCCACATGCGCCGCCCAGAGGTGAAAGGGCTGCTGCGTCTGGTCATCGCCGAACACCAGCGCTTCCCCGATCTGGCCGAGGATTATCTGAAGGAAGGCAAGAGCCGTGCCGTCGCCCTGCTGGAAACCTACATCGCCAGCCAACACGCGCGCGGACGCCTGAACGCGCCCAACCCAGCGACGGTCGCCAGCCAGTATCTCGGCGGCGTCAAAGAGGTGATGTTCTGGCCGACCATGCTCGGCCTGCCGGTGACGGCGGACGACGAAACGGTGATCGCCGACGCGGTGGGCCAGTTGATGCGGGCCTATGGCGTTACGCGTCAAACAAATCCATGACGGGACCAAGGATGTCGGCGGTTGGCGCGCCGTGCAAAGCGCTGGCGCGGGCGTCCGGGTTTCGCCTCAGATATTCCTGGACGATTCGGTAGCCAAGGCTGTAGCCCGTCCAACGGGGGATGCCGTCCTCCTCCTTCCCAAAAAACCAAGCGTCGTAATCATAGCGTTGATGATCGAGGATCGGTTTGACCCGACGCAGGAAAACCTGAAGCTGGTCTTCCGACAGCGCGTGATCCCAATATTGGCCCTTGCCGTCAAAGATCTCATCGGTGAAATGGTCGGCAAGCCCTTCGGAAATGAGGGCGTCGGCAAACACCGTGTTGTAGCCGAAGCTGGCGGAACGGGTGCAGTGATGAACTTCGTGAGCAAGGGTTTCTTGCAAGGTCTGGCCCAGATGCTGTGAAAAATTCGGATTTTCGGGATCCAAGGTGATGAAAATCAAGCCAATTCCGTGCACATAACCAGCATGACCGAATTCTGGAATCACATAGCCCGACAGGCGTTGATACAGAACATCGACGGGCGGGGCGGACAAAGCCCGTTCGATCCGCTCCATGGCCTGACTGGTCTGCTCCAGAATCCCTTCTTTCCATGGCGACAGGTCGCCTTGAGATTCGAGAAAATGAACCGCCCAGCGTGACATCCGATCTCCCTCCTGTTCCTTCACGGGGCGACGTTGAAACAGCAGGCTCCGCCGCCTGTCTCCTCCGCCCACAGCGTGGAATGACCGTGAGGGTCCACCAACCTTCGGGCGGTATGCAACCGGATTTTCACAACGCCCCATTGGCCCGCCGGACGCCTTCCGAAGGGGGAGGGGGAGCGCAGAACCAGGACAGAAAAAAGCCGGATCATCCTGAAAGGATGTCCGGCTTAAGGGAATACAGGGAGGTTTAGAGACGAACAGACCCTATCCGAAGGTCATAAAGGCGGCGTTGATCCACATCAAATAAGACGAATTTGTATTCAAGTTTTTCGCGTGAAACGGAGCGGACAAAAAATGAGCCGGGCATCCATAGGAATGCCCGGCGCAGTCGAATACAGGGAGGGTTTTGAGACAAGACAATCTCTATCCCTTTTGGCCGAACCATCCTTTGACATGGATCAAGCAAGCTTGGGATTGTCGGGCCGCCGCGCTGCGGCAAACTGACCGATCCTCGGGATTCCCCAAAAAGCAGGTTCAGCCGTGGCTGTGGCCGTGATGGCCGTACAACTCGCTCGGATCGGTCTGGACCTCTTGGATGATCTCCAGTTTGCCGTCGCGCCAGGCGCGGTAGAAGCAACTGCGCCGCCCGGTGTGGCAGGCGACGCCGTCCTGTTCGACGATCAACAGCAGGGTGTCGCCGTCGCAATCGACCCGGAAATCCTTCAACCGCTGGACCTGCCCGGAGGTCTCGCCCTTGCGCCACAGCCCGCCGCGCGAGCGCGACCAATAGCAGACGCGGCCCGTGGTCAGCGTTTCGATGACCGAGTCCCGGTTCATCCAGGCCATCATCAGAATCTCGCCGCCGCCCTCGGCCTGGGCGATGGCCGGAACCAGCCCGTCGGCGTTGAACAGGATGGCGTCCAACACGTCCGCGAACGCGGTGGCGTCCGTCATGACAAAATCCTTTCAAACACAGCCGGTCAAAGCGCGGCGTTGAGACGGCGGAACGCGTTGTCCAGATCGCGGATCAAATCGTCGGGATGCTCCAACCCGGCGTGCAGGCGCAGCAACGGCCCCGGCTCCGTCCAGCGCGTGGCGGTGCGCACCCCCGCCGGGCGGGCGGGCAGGATCAGGCTTTCAAAGCCGCCCCAGGAATAGCCAAGCCCGAACAGCTCCAAACCATCCAGCATCGCCGCCAGCGCCGCGCGCGGCACCGGGTTGAGAAGGGCGGAGAACAGGCCGCTGGAGCCGGTGAAATCCCGCTTCCACAGGGCGTGGCCGGGGAAATCGGCGCGGGCCGGGTGCAGAACGCGGCTGACTTCCGGGCGGGCGGCCAGCCAATCGGCCAGAATCAGCGCGCTTTCCTGATGCTGCTTCAGGCGAACCGACAGGGTGCGCAGGCCGCGCAGGCCCAGGAACAGATCGTCCGGCCCAGCGCAGACGCCAAAGCGGGTGGCGGTCTTTTTCACTGTGGTCCACGTCGCTTCGTCGCGGCAGACGATGATTCCCAGCATCGCGTCGGCATGGCCCACCATGTATTTGGTCGCCGCGTGGATCGACACGTCCACCCCATGCTCGAACGGGCGGAAGAACAGCGGCGTCGCCCAAGTGTTGTCGATCATCACGACGGCGCCAACCGCCTTGGCCGCTTTGGCGATGGCCGGAACATCCTGAATCTCGAAGGTCAGCGAGCCGGGCGATTCGAGGAAGACGACGCGGGTGTTGGGGCGCAGCAGCGCCGAAATCCCGGCCCCGACGCAGGGATCGAAGAATTCGACCTCGACGCCATAGGGAATCAGCGTCTCATTGGCGAATCGGCGGGTCGGCCCATAAGCGGTGTCGGTGATCAGCACATGGTCGCCCGCCTTGGTGAAGGCGGACAGCGCGGTGGCGATGGCGGACAGGCCCGATCCGGTGTTGACCGCGCGGAAACCGCCCTCCAACTCCGCCGCCGCCTGTTCAAAGGCGAAGGTGGTCGGGGTGCCGACGCGCCCGTAATTGATGATCTCAAACGACCGGCGGTCGCTGTCCTCCAGCGCGTCCAGAGTCGGAAACAGCACGGTCGAGCAATGATAGACCGGCGGATTCACGATGCCGTGGTTGGCGCGCGGGTCGCGTCCGGCATGGACCAGAGTGGTGTCCTTGGCAACGTCCTTCATCGACTGTCCGTTTCGCTGGATACTGTTCGTGATCGGGCGAACATCTTCGCACTCCCCGGCGGGAACGGCCATAGGCGATTCTGCGGGAAGGGTCTGAGGCCATTGGCTTCTTCTGGTAACACCAGCGACGCACAGAGGATTCGACAAGGCGGATCAAGTTGATGCACTCTTGTCCTGCGTGCATGGCTGCGTCGCGCTTGCTGAGGGATTCCTGATGAAAGCGCCCGTGGCCACGCCCGTCGTCAGACCGCTCCAACGCGGATAACGCAAGAACAGGGTGGAGTTACAGATTATGAAATCGGGAATCCTGGCCGCCGCCGCTGCGGCCGTGGTTGTTACCGCTACCGCCGGTGCTCAGGCGGCGACGCTTGACACCGTCAAATCGCGCGGCTTCGTGCAGTGCGGCGTCAACGCCGGCCTGCCGGGCTTCGGCAGCCCGGACAGCGCGGGCAACTGGACCGGGTTGGACGTCGATTATTGCCGCGCCGTCGCCGTGGCGATCTTCAACGACCCCAACAAGGTCAAATTCACCCCGCTGTCGGCCCAGCAACGCTTCCCGGCCATCCAGTCGGGCGAAGTTGATCTGCTGTCGCGCAACACCACCGTCACGCTGACCCGCGACACCTCGGTCGGCTTGAACTTTGCGCCCGTCACCTATTACGACGGCCAGGGCTTCATGGTGAACAAGAAGCTCGGCGTCAAAAGCGCCAAGGAGCTGAACGGCGCCACGGTCTGCGTCCAGTCCGGCACCACCACCGAACTGAACCTCGCCGACTTCTTCCGTTCCAACAACATGAGCTACAACCCCGTCGTCATCGAGTCGAACGACGAGGTCAACGCCGCCTACTTCGCGGGCCGTTGCGACGTGCTGACCACCGACGTCTCCGGTCTGGCCGGAACCCGCGCCGGTGTGGCCCCGGTGCCGGATGACCATGTCATTCTGCCGGAAGTCATCTCCAAGGAGCCGCTGGCCCCCGCCGTCCGTCATGGCGACGACCAATGGTTCGACATCGTCAAGTGGACGATCAACGTGGCGATCCAGGCCGAAGAGTTCGGCATCACCTCGAAGAACGTCGACGAGTTCGTGAACTCCAAGAACCCGGACATCCTGCGCTTCCTCGGCACCACGCCGGGCATGGGCAAGGCGTTGGGCCTGGACGAGAAATACGCCTACAACGTCGTCAAGAAGGTCGGCAACTACGGCGAGGTTTTTGACCGCAACGTCGGCCCCGGCACCCCGCTGAAGCTGGAACGCGGTCTGAACGCGCTGTGGACCAAGGGCGGCCTGCAATATTCCGCGCCGTTCCGGTAAGCCAGTCGCTTGTGGGCCGCCTTCCGCAAACAGGGGCTGGGCGGCCCGCCGATGACGAGAGCGGTCGCGAAGGGCGCCAGTGAAGCGCCCGCGCAACAGACCGCATTGGGAGACATGGTCGCATCCGTCGGTGTGGGAATTTGGCCCGGAAAAAAATCCGGGATCGCGAGGACACCGAACGGATCGCGATGGTTTGGGGGAGAGTATCCGTGGCGACACAGACCCGGACCACTGGCGGCGCCCCGGCGCCCGGTGGCTCATCGTTTTCCCTCAGCGACCCGACAGTCCGCGCCGTCGTCTACCAGGTCTTGGTGGTCGGCGCGGTTGTTTTGGTCGGCTGGTTTTTGATTTCCAACACGCTCGACAATCTCGCGCGGCGGTCCATCGCCACCGGATACAGTTTCCTGGAGCGTGAAGCGGCCTTTGGCATCGGCGAGCATGTGATCGATTACTCGCCCAAGGACAGCTATGGGCGGGCCTTCCTGGTCGGCGTCTTGAACACGCTGAAGGTGTCGATCATCGGCGTCATTCTGGCGACGATCATCGGCACGCTGATCGGCGTGGCGCGTCTGTCCAGCAATTGGCTGATCGCCAAGCTGGCCTCAACCTATGTCGAGATCGTCCGCAACATCCCGCCGCTGCTGCAACTCTTCTTCTGGTACGCGCTGGTGTCGGACGGCTTGCCGCCGGTCCGCTCGGCGCTCAACCCGATTCCCGGCGTGTTCCTGTCGCAGCGCGGCCTGTTCGTGCCGGCGCCCTCGGCCGATCCCGTCTGGACGATGATGGGGATCGCCTTTCTGGTCGCGGTCGTCGCGGCCTATGTCCTGCGGCGCTGGGCCAAGGCCCGGCAGGCGCGCACCGGCCAGATCTTTCCGGTCGGCTGGACGGCGCTGGGGCTGATGATCGGTCTGCCGCTGATCGCCTATGTCGCGGGCGGCGCGCCGACGGCGCTCGACATGCCGACGCTGAAGGGCTTCAACTTTGTCGGCGGCATGGTTCTGTCGCCCGAGTTCTTCGCGATCCTGATGGGCTTGACCATCTACACCGCCGCCTTCATCGCCGAGGTGGTGCGCAGCGGCATCATCGCCGTCAATTGGGGCCAGACCGAGGCGGCGCGCGCGCTCGGCATCCCCAGCGGCCCGACCCTGCGGCTGGTGATTCTGCCCCAGGCGCTGCGGGTGATCGTGCCGCCGCTGACCAGCCAGTATCTGAACCTGACCAAGAACAGCTCGCTGGCCTTGGCCATCGGCTATCCCGATCTGGTGTCGATCGCCAACACCACCTTGAATCAGACCGGGCAGGCGATCGAGGGCGTGACGATGATTATGGGCACCTACCTGTCGATCAGCCTCAGCATCTCGATCTTCATGAACTGGTACAACAAGCGCATCGCGCTGGTGGAGCGGTAACGGCCATGACCGACAACGTGCAAAGCGTCGGCCTGCCGGACGAACGTCCGCCGGCCAACACCGTCGGCCCCATCGCGTGGCTGCGGAACAATCTGTTCAACACCTGGTACAACGCCATCTTGACGGTGCTGGTTCTGGCCCTGTTGGGGTCGGCGATCCCGCCCTTCGTCGATTGGCTGTTCATCAACGCCCACGGGTTGGACGCCTCTTCGGCGGTGTGCCGCAAGGACAACAGCGGGGCTTGCTGGGGGTTCATCGGCGAAAAGCTGCGCTTCATCCTGTTCGGCACCTTCCCCTATGAGCAGCAATGGCGCCCTCTGCTGACCATTGTCATTTTCATCACCTTGCTGGTGGCCAGTTGCGACCGTCGTTTCTGGAAGCCCTGGCTGGGTCTGGTCTGGATCGCGGGTTTCCTGTCCGTCGCGGTTCTGATGTGGGGCGGCGTGCTGGGTCTGACGCCGGTGGAAAACACCCTGTGGGGTGGTCTGCCGCTGACCCTCATCCTGTCGGTGATCGGTTTGGCCGTGGCCTTTCCCGCCGCCATTCTGCTGGCGTTGGGGCGGCGGTCGAACATGCCCGCCGTCAAGGTTCTGTGCGTCACCTACATCGAGCTTATTCGCGGCGTGCCGCTCATCAGCCTGCTGTTCATGGCCTCGGTCATGCTGCCGCTGTTCCTGCCGAACGGCGTGTCGATCGACAAGCTGCTGCGCGCCCAGATCGCCTTCATCATGTTCGCCGCCGCCTACATGGCCGAAGCGATCCGTGGTGGGTTGCAGGCGATTCCCAAGGGGCAGTATGAGGCCGCCGACGGCTTGGGCCTCAGCTATTGGCAGAAGATGCTGAAGATCATTCTGCCGCAGGCGCTGGCCATCGCCATTCCGCCGCTGGTGAACACCTTCATCAGCTTTTTCAAGGACACCTCGCTGGTCATCATCATCGGCCTGTATGATCTGCTTGGCGCGGGCAAGGCGGCGCTGTCCGACCCGTCCTGGCGCGGTTTTTACCGCGAAGCCTATCTGTTCGTCGGCGTGATCTATTGGATTTTCTGTTTCAGCATGTCCAAGTACAGCCAAAAGCTGGAACGTGACCTGAATCGCAGCCATCGTCGCTAAGGGAGCGCACCATCATGTCCCAGGCCGCCCAACAGGCCCGTCACATCCCGAGCGGCGAAGAGATCATCCGCTGCACGGGCGTCAACAAGTGGTACGGCGAGTTCCACGTTCTGAAGAACATCGAGCTGAGCGTCCAAAAGGGCGAGCGCATCGTCGTCTGCGGCCCGTCCGGGTCGGGCAAATCGACGATGATCCGCTGCCTGAACCGGCTGGAAGAGCACCAGAAGGGGACCATCGTCGTTGACGGCATCGAGCTGACCAACAATCTGAAGAACATCGAGCTGGTGCGCCGCGAGGTCGGCATGGTGTTCCAGCATTTCAACCTGTTCCCGCATCTGACCGTGCTGGAAAACTGCACGCTCGCCCCGATCTGGGTCCGCAAAAAGCCCAAGGCCGAGGCCGAGGAGATGGCCATGCGCTATCTCAAGCGCGTGCGCATCGCCGAACAGGCCAACAAATACCCCGGCCAATTGTCGGGCGGTCAGCAGCAGCGCGTCGCCATCGCCCGCTCGCTCTGCATGAATCCGAAGGTGATGCTGTTCGACGAGCCGACCTCCGCCCTTGACCCGGAAATGGTCAAGGAGGTGTTGGACGTCATGATCGGGTTGGCCGAAGACGGCATGACCATGCTGTGCGTCACCCACGAAATGGGCTTCGCCAAGTCGGTCGCCGACCGGGTGATCTTCATGGACCGTGGCGAGATCGTCGAGCAGGACACGCCCGATTCCTTCTTCACCAACCCGAAGTCGGAACGGACGCGTTTGTTCCTCAGCCAGATCCTGAATCACTGACAACTTGTAACAAACCCAATTTTTTTTCGGTGTGCGACGCAATAACCAATGGCGTCGCACACCGGATTGGGGTTCAATCATTGCCCGTGACGCGCTGTTCGTTGCAACGCAAACGGAGATGGTTCCATGGATTTGCTCAGCCCGCGCCCCGGTGTCGGCCAGATCAAGCCCTATCGGTCGCAGCGCCCGCCCAAGGATGGGCGGCGCTGGATTGATTTGTCGCTGACGCAAAACCCGTTGGGACCCAGCCGCTTGGCCCTGGCCGCCTACCGCGAGGCCGCCGGGCAGATTCACCGCTACCCCGATTGGAGCCAGGACGCGCTGCGCCACGCCATCGCGCGCCGCCATTCCATCGACGTCGATCACATTGTTTGCACCAGCGGATCGGAAGAGCTGATCCATCTCGTGACCCAGGCCTTCGCCGGGCCGGGGGATGAGGTGCTGTGCCACGAGCATGGCTATCGCGGCTTCCTGAAGGCGATCCGCGCGGCGGGGGCCACGGCGACGATCGCGGCGGAACGGGATCTGGTGGTCGATGTCCAGGCGATGATCGACCGCGCCAACGACCGCACCAAGATTTGTTTCCTCGCCAACCCGAACAACCCGACCGGCACCTACATTCCGGTTGATCTGGTGCAGCGCCTGCGCTCCGGCCTGCCGCCGCACACGCTGTTGGTGCTCGATTCGGCCTACGCCGATTATTGCCGCCGCTCGAACTACAGCGACGGGACGGAGATCGTCGAGAATTCCGACAACGTCCTGATGATTCGCACCTTTTCCAAGATGCACGGCTTGGCCGGTTTGCGGGTCGGTTGGGGCTATGGGCCGCAGCCGGTGATCGAGGCGGTGAACGCCATTCGCGGCGCCTTCAACGTCTCCAGCCCAGCCCAGGCCGCCGCCGCCGCCGCCCTGACCGACGCCGAGCATGAGGAAGCGACCTACGCCCACAACGCCGAATGGCTGCCCTGGCTGTCGCGTGAGTTGGAGCGGGTGGGCCTGCGGGTCTATCCCAGCGTCTGCAACTTCGTCCTGGCCCGCGTGCCGACCGACCCGTCTCTCGGCGTCCAGGCCGTGGTCGATCACCTCGCCCATCGCGGGATTCTGGTGAAGCCGGTCAGCGACTATGGCCTGCTCGACTGCCTGCGCATCACGGTGGGGCGCGAAGAAGAAAACAAGGCGCTGGTCGTGGCGCTTGCGGAGGTGTTGGGGTAGCGCCAATCGTGGGCAGGATTTTTGACACCGATGAACACAGATGAACACAGATAAAAATGATGTGATTTGTTGGGTGATCCGCGCCGGTGCATTGCTGGATCGTCAAAGATTTGATTGCCTTCCGCAGAAAGCGGATTGGCCTAATTCTTAGTCCATCTATGTTTATCTGTGTTCATCGGTGTCAAAAAAATTTTCCGTTCTTCACTCCACACTCGGAGGTTCTTGGGCGGCGTCAATCGTGGGCAGGATTTTTGACACCGATGAACACAGATAAACACAGATAAGAATGATGATTTTATTGGGCGATCCGCGTCGGTGCATTGCTGGATCGTCAAAGATTTGATTGTCTCCAGCAGAAAGCGGATTCGCCTAATTCTTAGTCCATCTGTGTTTATCTGTGTTCATCGGTGTCAAAAAATCCCTCATTCTCACTCCACAATCGGAATGTGCGGCCCCGCGCTTTTTGGCAGCGGTCCGCCGATCCGTGGATCCTTGATCTCCCGCACCACATGGCGCACCGGGACGAAGCCCATGCGTTGGTACAGCGGCAAGGCGCGCGGGTGGTCGAAGCTGCATGTGTTGACCACCAGCTTCTTGGCGCCGCCCTGCCACGCCAGCCGGATCGCCGTGTCGAGCAGCCAGGGGCCAAGCTTGTAGCCGATGAAGTCGGGCAGCATGCCGAAATAGGCCAGATCGGTCGCCGCCTCGCGCCGGTCGATTTCGGCGTAGCCCGCCGGGGTTCCGTTCACATACAGCACCCAGACCTCGACCAGCGGATCGTTCAGGCTGCGCTCCAGCTCCTTGCGGGCCATGCGGCGACGCTCGTGCCACAGCCACGGCTCGCCCACCGTGTCGTAGAGATAGCGGTAGAAGGACCAGCTCGGCGGGTTGGCGCGGACCAGAGCCAGATCGCCCTTGGGGCGCTCCAGCGGCGCGTGAGCGGGCGGGGCCGTCATCTCCAGATAGGTGACGATGACGGACAGATGACCGGGTTTCACGGCGGTCGGCAAAGCGGGGCGCATCAGCGAGAAGGTTTCGTCAGCCATTTTTGCATCATCGTTGCCGGTGATTTGGCATAGCCCAACCGCTCGTAGAAGGCCAGCGCCCCTAGGTTGGATTCGCGCACCAAAAGCTGAAGCTTGGGCATTCCGGCCTCGATCAGCCACGCCTCGGCGGCTTCGACCATCCGGCGGCCATGTCCCTGGCCCTGAAAGGCCGGATCGACCGCCAGATAGTAAATCCAGCCGCGATGACCGTCATGGCCAACCATGACGCTCGACAGGATCAAACCGTCGAGCGTGCCGAGCAAAATGGTGGCGTTCGGCTTGGACAGGGCCAGCGCAATGTCGGCCAGCGGGTCGTTCCAGGGAACCACCAGCCCGCAGGCCGCCCACAGCGCCGCCACCGCGTCGCGATCACGCGGATCGCAGACGCGGATGGCCAGCAGGGGCGTGGGTTTGCCGCCGCTCATCCGCTCATCCGACCCGGGGACCGACATCCATCGGCAGATCGGCGCGCAAGCCCCATTCCGCCCAGGACCCGTCATAAATCGCCACGTCGGTCTTGCCCGCCGTCGCCAAGGCCAGCGCGATGACGCAGGCGGTGATGCCGCTGCCGCAGGAGGCCACCACCGGACGGTCGAGATCCAACCCGGCGGCCTTGGCCCTGGCCGCGATGACGTCCGGCGGCAGCAGGGTTTTGCTGTCGCCGTCGATCAGGTCGGTGTGGGGCAGGTTGAAGCTTCCCGGAATGCGCCCGCTGCGGCGGCCCGGCCAGGGTTCGGCGGCGGCCCCTTCGAAACGGGCTTGGGCGCGGGCGTCGGTCACTTGATCGGCGGAGCGGTCGATGTTGGCCAACACGTCGTCCACGCTGCGGACCAAAGCCGGGCGCAGGGTGGCGGTGAAGACCCGCGCCTCCGGGGCCGGGGCCGGGCCGGACTCGGTCGGGCGACCCTCCGCCAGCCATTTCGGCAAACCGCCGTCCAGCACGGCCACCCGGTCAGAACCGAACAGCCGGACCATCCACCACACCCGCGCCGCCGCCGTGGCGATTCCGGCGCTGTCGTAGGTGACGATGGTGTCGCCGTCGCCAACGCCCAACGCGCCGATCTTGGCGGCGAAGGTCGCGGCGTCGGGGACCATGTGGGGCAGGGGGTGGGTGTCGGGGGCGGACACGTCGTCCACGTCGCAGAATTGCGCGCCGGGAATCCGGGTGGCGGTGAATTCGCCGTGGGTGTCGCGGTTCTGCGACGGGAAATACCAGGAGCAATCAAGGACGCGCAGGCCGGGGCGGCCCAGATTGCGGGCCAGCCAGTCGGTGGAAACGACGGGGCCGGGCAGGGTGTCGACGGGCAGGGTGTCGACCGAATCGGTCATGGCGGCGGTTCCTTGCTGTGAGTGGGCGCGGTCAGTCCGCAGCGGTCAGTCCAAACTGGTCAGTCCACCAGCGCTATGACGACGCGGCGGTTCTGCTTGCCCTTGTTTTCGATTTTCACCACCTCGATGGCGCCGATTTCCCCGGTGCGGGCGACGTGGGTGCCGCCGCAGGGTTGCAGATCGACGGCCTCGATGTTCAGCAGGCGGACGCGGCCCGATCCGGTCGGCGGCTTCACCGACATGGTGCGCACCAGCTCCGGCGCCGCCGCCATCTCCGCGTCGGTGATCCAGCGGGTGGTGACGGGGGTGTCCGCCGCGATCCGCGCGTTGACGGCGGCGGCGATGGCGTCCTTGTCCAGGCTTTCGGCGGGGACGTTGAAATCCAGGCGGCTCTTGTCCGCGCCGATCTGCCCGCCGGTGACGGACCCCGGCACCACCGCGCACAGCAGGTGCAGGGCGGTGTGCATCCGCATGTGGCGGTGGCGGCGGTCCCAATCGATCACCGCTTCCACGACAGCGCCGACGGCGGGCGGCGTGGCGGCGGGGTCGAGAACATGGATGACGTCGTCGGCGCCGCCCTCGCCCTTCACCGTGTCGGCGACGCGGATTTCGCCGCCGTCAAAGCGCAGAAAGCCGGTGTCGCCGGGCTGGCCGCCGCCGGTCGGGTAGAAGACCGTGCGGTCGAGCCGGACGCCGCGCTCGTCCACCGAAAGCACGGTGGCGGCGCAGCGTTGGGTGTAGGCGTCCTCGCGAAACAGCGCGTCCATGAACCCTCGCGACAATGAATCAGTCGAGCCAATCCGGCACAGGGAGATTCTTCTCACGGAGGAAGGCCGGATTGAAGAGTTTCGATTGGTAACGCTGCCCGCCATCGCACAAAATCGTCACGACGGTGTGGCCGGGGCCAAGATCGCGGGCCACCCGCATGGCGGCGGCGATGTTGATCCCCGACGAGCCGCCCAGCACCAGACCTTGCGTCTTGATGAGGTCGAAGATGATCGGCAGCGCTTCGTCGTCGGTGATTTGCAGGGCCTGGTCGATGGGCGCGCCTTCCAGATTGGCGGTGATGCGGCCCTGGCCGATGCCCTCGGTGATCGAGCTGCCCTCGGCCTTCAATTCACCGAAGGCGTAGTAATGGAACAGCGACGCGCCCATCGGGTCGGCCAGCGCGATGCGGATGTTGGGGTTGCGCTCTTTCAAGGCCAGCCCGATTCCGGCCAGCGTGCCGCCGCTGCCGACGGCGCAGGTGAAGGCGTCGATCCGCCCGCCGGTCTGTTCCCAAATCTCCGGGCCGGTGGTCAGGCGATGGCCCTCGCGGTTGGCGGTGTTGTCGAACTGGTTGGCCCAGACGACGCCGTTCGGCTCGGTCTTCGCCAACTCCTCGGCCAGACGGCCGGAGAAGCGGACGTAATTGTCCGGGTTGGAATAGGGAACCGCCGGAACCAGACGGAGATCAGCGCCGACGAGGCGCAGCATGTCCTTTTTCTCCTGGCTCTGGGTTTCCGGCATGACGATGACGGTGCGATAGCCCAGCGCGTTGCCGACCAGCGCCAGACCGATGCCGGTGTTGCCCGCCGTGCCTTCGACGATGGTGCCGCCGGGGCGCAGCGCCCCGCGCGCGACCGCGTCCTGCACGATGGCCAGCGCCGCGCGGTCCTTCACTGACCCGCCGGGGTTGAGGAATTCCGCCTTGCCGAGAATCTCGCACCCCGTCGCCTGCGACGGGCCTTCCAGGCGGATCAGCGGGGTGTTGCCGATGGCGCCGATAAAGCCGTTGCGAATATCCACGGCAAACTCTCCTGAGACAATGTGGTGTTTGATCGATTCACTATCGGTGTTTGGAATGCGTGATTCAAGGCCGCGCTGTGAAACCCTGCATTGAACGAAAAATAATCGTTATTTATGCGCCTCGCCCAACCAGCGCCGACGCAGCGCCTCGCGATGGCGGGCCAGCCAACCGACGGCGATGATGGCGAGCGAGTTGCGCAGACGGTTGGCGTCCATCAGGGCGATGACCTCGTCCACCGGCATGACCATGATGCGGATGTCCTCATGCTCCTCCGCCAGCCCGCCGGTGGCGGCGAGGCCCCGGCTGTCCACCCGCCCGCAATAGACGAAGACCTGTTCGGTGAAGGCGCCGGGGCTGACGAAATAATCGCCGATCAGCTCGATCTCCTGGATGGCGCAACCGGCCTCCTCCATCGCCTCGCGCCGGGCGACCTCCTCCAGCGATTCGCCGGGGTCGACCATCCCGGCGACGATTTCGGTCATCCAGGCCGGGCCGCCGGGAACGGTGGCGGCGGCGACGCGGAACTGTTCGATCATCACCAGCGCGTCCCGCTCGGGGTCATACAGCATGACGCCGACCGCCGGTCCCCGATCACACACCTCGCGTGGCGGCAGGACGTCGGTCCAAGTCCCGTCAAACTTCTTGTGGCGCAGGCGGTAGGAATCGATCCGCAGGAAGCCCTGATACACGGTCTTCTTGTCGAGGATCTCGATGTCGGGGTGGTTCATCGGGCGGGTCCGGTCGCGGTGGGGCGGGAATGGCGGATCTCTACCCCATCCGCCGCCCCGCGTCACAGGCTTGGACGCGTTCCGCCCTCACAAGGTCGGGTTCAGGCGCAGGAAGCGCGCGCGGTCGGCGGACGGCACGGCCACCGGCTCCAGCGTCGCGCCGCGCATGATCTCCAGCGGGATGACCACCCCCGCCGGGCCGACGCCCCAGAGCTTGCGGTAGAAATCGGCCAGCCCGGCGAAACGACCGCCCGCGACTCCGACGATCCAGTCCCCCGCCCGCAGCCCGGCCGTTTCGGCGGGTCCGCGTGGCGACACCCGTTCGACCAGCAGGCGCCCGTTGTCCTCGCGCAGGGTCACGCCCAGCCAGGGGCGGGCGGGTTCCTGCCTTTGTCCATAGGCCAGCAGATCGCCCAGGATCGGTTCCAGCGCCGACACCGGAACGAACATGTTGCCGGGCAGGCCGCGCCCCTCCAACGCCTGGGCGACCAGCAGGGAGCCGACGCCGACCAGCGCCCCGTCGCGGTTGACCAAAGCCGCCCCGTTGAAGGCGCGGATCGGCGGGAAGGTGAACAGCGCGTCGTCCAGCAGATACTCCCAATAGCCCGCGAACTCGCGCTTGCTGACCAGTTGCACCGCCGTCGCGCCGCGCCGCTCGCCGCCGGTCAGGGCGAGCAGCGTGTCGCCCTCGGTCAGCGTGGCGGAGCCGCCCAGCCGCAGCCACGGCGCCGCAAACCCCTGTTCCCCGCGCAACAGCCCGAAACCGCTGACCGTGTCATAAGCCACCAGAGTCGCCGGATAGCGTTTTCCATCCGCCGTCGTCACCTGGATGTCGGAGGCCTCCATCACCGTGTAGCCAATGGTCAGGATCAGCCCGGACCCGTCGATGACGATTCCGCTGCCTTCGCGTTTGGCCCCCAGATTGCGGGAGCTTTGCACGTCGGGCGGGGCGACGGCGGACACGCCGACGATGGCCTGAACCAGCCGTTCCGCGTCCAACCCCTCGGCGCGGGCCGCTGGCGGGGCGAGCCACAGCGCCAGCGCCGCCAACAGCGGCAGGAGCGGGCGCGCGGCGCGCCGCCAATCTGGCCATGGCCGCCGAATTCTGTGGGTTGCGCCGAGGATCCGCATGCTGTCGCCCTCCCGCCCGCGCGCCCGGCGTGGGGGCGCTTCTTATGAGATTGCGCGCGGCGCGACCGCATCAAGACGTCGCCAAACCTTCAAGCGCGATTGCGCGCTGGACGCGCGCGCGCGGGCGTATTGCGCCAGACCGCCGAGGCCGCCATGATGGCCGACGATCACAAAGGGGGCTGGTCCGCGATGAAGCGTCTCGACACCTGTTACACCTGCCGCTTCTGGGAGGGGCAGGGCCTGCGCCAGCGCGGACCGAAGGGCGCGTGTCATCGTTACCCGCCGGTGGTGACGCCGCGCAGCCCGGAAGGCGATTTCCCCGTCACCATCTCCACCGCCTGGTGCGGCGAGTGGAAGCGCGTGGTGTCGCAAGCTGGCGAGGGCGAACCGGACTCCACCATTTACGACGATCTGGTCGGCTGAGTGGACGGGCCTTGCCGCTCAGCGCGGCTGCGGCGTCATAATCAGCGTCCGGGTGCTTTGCGGCAAGGACGGTTCCGAGGCGAACCAGGTTCCTCGCCAATCAGCGCCAAGGACGGCCAGGGCCAGAAGCGCGGCGATGATGGACAAAAGCAACGGCGCGACGCAATCGCGGCTGTGCAACGGCTCGTCATGGTCGAGCAGAAGTCTCGGGTCGCTGGGCGTGTGCAGATGCAGCGGCAAAAACATGGCGGTCCTCCATCAAGGGAGAAGCCCCCGGACCGGCGCCCCCGGACTGGCGTTTATCTTTGAGGACAGCGGGTTTGGCGAATCGCGTCAAACCGGCCAACTGTGTGGGCGGTGGTTCGGAACTGCTGTCAGCTTAATCCTCTGCCTGGGAAAGCGGCAGACTATTCGCGCCGATCCGCATCGTCTTTTGGGCAGCGTGTCGTTCGGACCACACATCACGGACGACCAAGCACGGATGGATGGCGGGCATACGGAAAAGGGCCGAACGCGCGCGGCGTTCGGCCCTTTTCAATCTGGCTCCCGGTGCTGGACTCGAACCAGCGACAAGCGGATTAACAGTCCGCTGCTCTACCAACTGAGCTAACCGGGATCGGTGCCGCGCCGTCTGGCGAGCGCCGGTGTTGGCGTGGGCGGGTGTATAGCGAAACATTGACGGCCTGCCAAGCCCTATTTGCCAAAAAATTGGCGGGGGCGTTCGGCGGCGCCTCAGCGATGCGGAGCATTTGGGACGAAATATATCTTTTTTGCGCTGGGCTGACTTTTCTGCCGAAACGGAGCGCAGGACGGGTCTGCGCCGGTTCGTAGCAGTGAGGTTGAAATCCGTTCGCCCCGTGGCTGGGCGTGCCGCAAAGGGAGTGTCCGGCGATGTCGTTGACCACGATCATGAACAAGGGCGTCACCGGGTTGACCGCGCAGTCGGCGGCGCTCAGCACCATTTCCGACAACATCGCCAATTCCACCACCACCGGCTACAAGGCCTCCGAAACCGAATTCAGCGCGCTGGTGGCGCAAGGCTCCTCCTTCGACGGGTCCGGCGTGCGCGCCGACGCCCGGCTTCTGGCCGACAAAAGCGGCACGATCAGCCAAACCGGCGTGACGACCAACGCCGCCATCGTCGGGCGTGGCTTTTTCGCCGTCACCACGGTGGATTCGACCA
The DNA here is from genome assembly GCF_003590795.1 of Azospirillum cavernae. Taxonomy (GTDB): domain Bacteria; phylum Pseudomonadota; class Alphaproteobacteria; order Azospirillales; family Azospirillaceae; genus Azospirillum; species Azospirillum cavernae. Next base: position 1,055,735 of record NZ_QYUL01000001.1, on the reverse strand, counting down.
CCAGCAAGGCGACCAGCGTCAACAGCTCGGCCAGCAACATTCCCGAACTGACCCGCGCGGGCGATTTCCAGCAGGACAATTTCGGCCATCTGGTCAACGGGTCGGGCCGCGCCCTGATGGGCTTCGCCGTTGATCCGGCCAACCCGACCGCCAGTTCCTCCACCAGCAGCGCCGCCGATCTGCAATTGGTGTCGCTGGACAAGGCGCAAAGCTATTACGCGACGACGTCGCAAATTTCCCTGAACGCCACCTTGCCCGGCGAACTGGCGGTCGGGCAGACGCCCGGCGCCGACAACACGGTCGGCGTGTCCATCCCGGTGGTGGACAAGACCGGCGCGGCGGGCAGCGTCGATTTGCGTTTTATGAAGACCGCCAGCAACGCCGACGGCACCAGCGTGTGGACGGCTTACCGGGCTGGAGCCACGAACGGCGACGGCTCCGCCGCTGGCGGGGCGAGCGTCAGCGACCCGGCCAGTTGGCAGTCGTTGGGCACGCTGTCCTTCGCGGCGGACGGCACGTTGAGCGGCGGAACCAAGGGAATCAACGCGACCTTGGCCTTGGGCGCGGTCGGCGATCTTCCCGCCATGACGGTCGATCTGGGCGGCTACGGCTCGACCGGCGACGCGATGAACACCACGGTGGGCAGCGCGGCGGTGGGGACGACCATCAGCAACGTGGCGGTCTCCAACGACGGGATCCCCTCGGGCAGCCTGCAAAGCGTTGATCTGACATCGGACGGCTTTGTGCGCGGCACCTTTGATGGCGGCAAGACGCGTGATTTTTTCCGGGTTCCCGACGTGACGGTGGTCAACGCCACCGATCTGGAGGCCCAATCCGGCACGGCCTATCAGGTCACGACCGACTCCGGCGGCATCACCTTCCGCGATTTCGGAACCGGGCAGGCCAGCGGCGAATCTCTGGCGGTTGGCTCAATCGAAGGCTCCAACGTGTCCATCGAAGGGCAATTCACCACGCTCATCACCGCCCAACGCGCCTATTCCGCCTCGTCCAAAATCATCAGCACGGGCGATGAGATGACGCAGACGGTCTTGGGCATGCTGAACTGACGGCGGTCGGGCGCGCCGCCACCCCAACAACCCGGCAATAAAAAAGCCTCGCGAAAGCGAGGCTTGTCGGCGGCTATTGCCACAGCTCAAGGTCGGGATGGAGGCACGGGCGGGAATCGAACCCACGTACACGGATTTGCAGTCCGCTGCATCACCACTCTGCCACCGCGCCATCCCAACCGGCTCCGACGCAGTCCTTGTGGGGCCGCGCCGTGGTGTGGAGCGGTGATATAGCGCCCCACGGCGACACGGTCAAGCGAATGGTGACGGTTTTATCAACGAAAAGAGATCCTTGGGCCAACAGGTCGTTGCGCGCGCTCACGGCGCCGGGAACAGGGCGTCGGTCCGCTCCATCAGATGATAGGAGAACAGGCCGAGCCATTCCCGCACCGCGTCGCCCAGCAAGACCAGGGGGCGATCCAGTTCCGCCGGAACGAAGGGACTGGCGTCGTGGCGGGTGCGGTAATCGACGGGGTGGGGCGTCACCGGCCAACCAAGCTTGCGGAAAATCCCGACCGAGCGCGGCATGTGCGCCGCCGACGTCACCAACACCCACCGTTCCCCTGGCTTGGGAACGACCAGAGTTTGGCTGAACAGGGCGTTTTCCCAAGTGTTGCGGGATTCCGTCTCGTAGATCACCCGTCCGTCGGGAATCCCCGCCTGAGCCAGAACGGCGCGGATGGTTTGGTCCTCCTTGACGTCCTGCCCGAACAGGTTGCCGGAGCCGCCGGTGAACACGGCGCGCGCCTCCGGGTGGCGGCGGATCAGGTCGGCGAAGGCGAAAATGCGCTCGGCGGCGTCGTTGACCGAAGGGTCGCCGCGATTGGCGGTGAGTTGCGGGTTGACCGCCCCGCCCAGCATGATGATTCCGTCCACCCGTTCCGGCTCCACCAGACGGGGAAAGCGGTTTTCCAGCGGCAGGGCGACCAGGGCCGCCAGCGGCGTCATCGTCACCAACAGAAACGACAGGCAGACCAGGGCGACCAGCCGCTCCCCCGCCCGCCGCCAGCGCGGCAGGCGCAGCGCGACGACGCCGATGGCCAGCAGAACAACCAGGGCGTTTCCGGGATTCACCAACCCCCACAGCAATTTCGACAGGGCGAAGGACGACACCGGATCACTCCGCGCGGTGGAGAAGGGCGGGGCGAGCATAGGCGCGGCGCGGGGTTGCTGGCAACGCGCGTGGCTGATGACACAAAAACGACACCAAAGCTTAACAAGGACGTCGTCACAGCGGCGTACATGTTGGCCGCTCCGTTTGGTCAGGATTGATCTTGCGGGCGTTCGGATCTGTCCAAAGGAACCCTGGCCCATGCTGTCCAACCTCTCCATCGGCACGCGGATCGCGTTGTTGGTCGTCGCCTCGCTGGTCACGCTGGGCTTGCTGGGGGGGACCATCGTCGTCGGGGCGGGGCAGGTGTTCGAGGCGACGGCGGAAATGAACCGCTTCCGCGAGATTTACGAGCGCACCACCGACATCGAGCGCCGGGTCGCCCGTTTGCAGTTCCAAGGCCAGCGTTTCGTGATGGAGCGGGACGAGGACGCCGCGCGCTCCTTCGAGGCCAACGCCAACGAGGCGGTGGGCCTGCTGACCGACATCAAGAGCAGCGCCGGCGTCCTGATGGAGGCGAACGACATCGACCAGGTGACGCAGGGGCTGGCCGGTCTGAACGGCCAGTTCACCAATGTGGTGGACAAGGCCAAGGAGCTGGGCTTGACCGACGAGGCGGGGTTGCGCGGCAAGCTGCGGACCTCGGCCAAGCAGATCGAGGACGAGTTGAAGCAGTGGCCGAACGCCGACAAATTGACCAGCCGCATGGAATCGATGCGCAAGATGGAGAAGGACTTCATCATCTATCAGGACGAGGGGATGCTGTCCGGCCACCGCAAGGCCTTCAACGAATTCACCTTCTTCCTGGCCGATTCCGGCCTGGACGACGCCACCCAGGTCAAGCTGGAAAAGCTGGCGCGCGTCTATCGCGGGGATCTCGGCAAATTCGTCGATGGCAGCAAGGCGTTCCGCGCCCAGGTGGCGAGCTTCAACGAGACCTTCCAGGCGCTGGTGCCGCGCTTCGACGCGCTGCTGGTCAACGCGAACTCGGGCATGACCGGGGCGGTGGACAAACAGAACGCCGTTCGTGAGGACGTCATCGCCAACGCCCTGATGGCTGGCTCCGTCCTGCTGGTCGGCTTCATCGTCACCAGCCTGTTCGTCGCCCGCAGCATCACCACCCCCTTGCGTTTGATCGAGGCGGCGATGGAAAAGCTGGCGTCGGGCGACCGCGAGGCCGCCGTTCCCGGCACCAAGCGCGGCGACGAGATTGGCTCGATGGCCCGCGCGGTGTCGGTGTTCAAGGACAATCTGCAACGCACCCACGATCTGGAAATCGAAGCGCGCGAATCCGAACGCCGGGCCGAGGCCGACCGCAAGGCGTCGCTGCGCGTCGTCGCCAATGATTTTGACGTGGCCTTTGGCCGGGTGCTGGGCACCGTCGGCAGCGCCACCGAGCAGATCCGCAACGGCGCCCATCTGCTGCGCGACATCGCCGAAACGATGAAGAACCAGGCCCTGCACACCGCCGAGAAGGCCGATCAGACGTCGGAGGTGGTCGGCATCGTCAACACGGTGTCGCAAACGCTGACCACCTCGATCGGCGAGATCGGCGGGCGGGTCAACACCACCTCGACGGCGGTGGAGCGCGCGGTCAACCGGGCGCGCCAGAGCGACGCGGCGGTGCAGGCGCTGGCCGACAGCTCGCAGCGCATCGGCGAGATCGTCCGCCTCATCACCGACATCGCCGGGCAAACCAACCTGCTGGCCCTCAACGCCACCATCGAGGCGGCCCGCGCGGGCGAGGCTGGCAAGGGCTTCGCCGTGGTGGCGCAAGAGGTCAAGGTGCTGGCCAACCAGACCGCCAAGGCCACCGAGGACATCGGCAGCCAGATCGGCGCCATCCAGGGCGCGACGGCGGACGTGGTGGACGCCATCCGCGCCATCCGCAGCACGGTGGAGGAGGTTCAAGTCCTGTCGAGCGAGGTGTCCGCCGCCGTCAGCCAGCAGTTGGAGCACACCCAAAAAATCGCCTCGGCGGTCGACCGCGCCACCCACAACTCGCATGAAGTGTCGGAAAGCGTCAGCACCATGGCGATCACCGCCGCCGAAACCGGAAAATCCGCCATCGAAATGATGTATTCCGCCGGTCAGCTCACCACCGAACTGCACCAACTGGAAACCGACGCCGACCGCTTCGTCGCGTCGATCAAGGTGTGAGGAAGATTTTCTGTCGACTTTCCCCATATAGAAGCTCTCAGTTCGTCGTAGGACTGGGAGTTGTTATAATTTTCTCTCTTTATTCTCTGACGAGATGGAATATATCTATAATTCACAAAACAAAACAGTGTTTTCCAAAAGGGGTTTCGTGATGGATTATGATTTTTAAAGCCAATCAAAAAATTCTGACAATGCCGAGTGTGTATCCGAATTATTGTATAAAATATAATTAGAGACCCTTTTAAGAATTGGCAGTCTTGTCAGGGCTTCGTATATGTGATGAAATTTCTCGCTAAAGGTGGTGGTGAGGCCGGTTCAATGGATCTTGTTGATGTTATCCGTGCAGAAAAGCGGAATGTGAAGGTGCAGGAATGGAAGGAGGGGAAGGTTCCCAAGGGGCAATTTCCCCTCTCGAAGTCCAAGGCCGGTGTCGTGGTCGGTCGCGGATGGGAGTGGCGCATCGTAACATTTGAGGCGTTGAATGAGCGCTTTCGAGTTTTAATCAAATTAAACCTAGAGCGACAGTACTATGCCGCAGTTCTTGGTCTCGAAAAAGGTCAAGATACAATCGTCTTGTGCCATCACGAGTTGCATGTTTCGCATCGGAACTGGCATTGCCATTATATTCGTGGTAATGTAACGACTGCTCTTCCTGGTGTTCTTCGGGATATGGATAGGATGTCTGGCTGGCCGCGCTCGTCTGATACTCCCTGTAGTGTTGAGTTTAAGGTTACAAAGGGAAATGCAGTGTCCATTGCGGCGGCGCGTTTTCAGTTCCAGGCTCAGGGGGGACTTCTATGAACCTCAAAGAGCAAATTTGCCTATCGCTCTGTGCTGGCTTTGTAGTTCGCCCCGTGCCGATGGGTTTTGCGATTAAATCACCATTCTCATGGTTTACGGGAGATGCGTTGACCTTCTATGGCCGTGTTAAGGGCGGGCTCATCAGATTTGAAGATGATGGTCTAACCATTAGCGAGCTGGAAGGTGCTGGCGTCGATTTATCGACGGACGCTCGCTTGGAGATCATGGGGACGCTGCTAAGGGAGCACAGCATCACATATGATGAGACCGATGTTTTGTTCCATTCGGACTGGGTGCCGGAGGCGGATGCTGGCTCTCAGGTGGCTCAGTTTCTGTCGTTCCTGACTCGCGTTCAGGACCTCCTGTTCACCACGAGAGAAAGGGTGGTTGGTACATTTCGTGATGACCTGCTTGCGGCGATAACGGAAAGGTTGGGCGGAGAAGCAACAATATCGACGGACGAGGCACCTGTTCCTCGGCTGTCAGATTACGTTGTTGATATAATTGTAAAACATAAGAGTGGAAAGACGGCAGCAATATTTCCAGCATTAAGTGAGCAAAGAGCTTTGGAGGCAATTCTGTTTTCCAAAGAAATTGAACTGAAGAAAGTATCGAATATTATTCCGTTTTTAATATATGAGGATGCATCTGTCAAGTGTGTGAGCAAGAGAACTAAGTCAAGAGCAATGAACAGCGACTTAGAAATGGCCGCTTGGGATGGCGGGCAAGTGGATGTTGTGGAAAAAGTTGCGAAGTACTTAAGGCGAAATGCTTTTGGTTAGTCTATCTCAGGTTGGAAGATTCAAAAATGGTATTAACAGGCACGGTTGCGGCGAAAGAAAATCAGTTTTTGAGAGCAAGCCACGGTGCGTTGAGAAGATAACGCCTGATGTTGATGTGAGAGACCGCAAAGCCCCGGAGTAACCTCCGGAGCTTTTTTGATCTCCAAAATCAATTCTAGGTTTAAAGTGGGTGCAGATGTATTTTTTGATATCTGTTCGATACTTGGCGAAAACGGCCTCTCACCGTTCCGACGTCGCCCGCACGGTTTCTTCCGCCGCGCGGATCAGGGCCTTGGCCTTGTTGACGGTTTCCTGATATTCGGATTCTGGGTCGCTGTCGGCGACGACGCCGCCGCCCGCCTGGACATACATCATGCCGTCCTTCAGCACGGCGGTGCGGAGCGCGATGCAGGTGTCCATGGCGCCGGACGCGCCGAAATAGCCCACGCAGCCCGCATAGACGCCGCGCCGGGCCTTTTCCAGATCGTCGATGATCTGCATGGCGCGGACCTTGGGCGCGCCCGAGACGGTTCCGGCGGGGAAACCGGCGACCAGCGCGTCGAGCGCGTCGAATTTCGGGTCCAGGTCGCCCTCGACGTTCGACACGATGTGCATGACGTGGCTGTACAGCTCGACGATCATCTTGGACGTCACCTTGACGGTGCCGATCTTCGCCACCCGGCCGACGTCGTTGCGGCCAAGGTCGAGCAGCATCAGATGCTCGGCCAATTCCTTGGGATCGCTCAGCAGATCGTCGGCCAGCGCCCGGTCTTCCTCCGGCGTCGCGCCGCGCTTGCGGGTTCCGGCGATGGGACGCACCGTCACCTTGCCGTCGCGCACGCGGACGAGAATCTCCGGGCTGGAGCCGACGACGGTCAACTCGCCGAAATCGCAATGGAACAGGAAGGGCGACGGGTTCAGGCGGCGCAGCGTGCGGTACAGGGCCAGCGGCGACGGCTTGAAGGGGAAGCGGATGCGCTGCGACGGCACCACCTGGAAGATGTCGCCCGCCCGGATGTACTCCTTCGCCGTCTCGACCATGGCGTGATACTCGGCCTGGGTCGTGTTGGACGTCCAGGCCAGCGGCAGGCCCGCTTCGCTGCGCGGCTCGCGCCGGTAGGGCAGCGGGCGTTCCAGATCGGACAGCGCGTCGGTCAGCCGTTCGCGCGCGTCGGCGTAGGCGGCGGCGGAATCCACCCCCGGCTTCGGCCAGACCGGCGTGACCAGCGTGATCGAATCGGTGTGGCTGTCGAAGATCGCCACGATGCTGGGGCGGGTCAGGATGGCGTCGGGAATGTTCAGCTCGTCCGGGTTGGCGTCGGGCAGACGCTCCATCAGACGGACCATGTCGTAGGTCAGATAGCCGAACAGACCGGCGGCCATCGGCGGCAGCTCCGCCGGAAGGTCGATGCGGCTTTCGTTGATGAGCGCGCGCAACGCCTCCAACGGGGCGGCGTCGAGCGGCTGGTAGGCGGCGGAATCATGCAGGGCGTCGCGGTTGATCTCCGCCTTCGACCCGCGCGACCGCCACACCACGTCGGGCTTGAAGCCGATCACCGAATAGCGGTCGCGCCGCGACCCGGCCCCGCGCTCCGCCGATTCCAACAGAAAGCCGAAGGGCCGCCCGTCCGCCAGCTTCATGTAGGCCGACACCGGGGTTTCCAGATCGCTGACCAGGGTGGTCCACACCACCTGGGGCCGTCCGGCGGCGTAAACGGCGTCGAAGGCGGTGTGTTCGGGCTGGACCTTCACGGGATCGAACCTTTGTCAGAGGACGGACGCGGCGGGGCCGCGCGTCTCAGTTGTTGGCGGCGAAGAACTGGTCGATGCGCTGGCGGTGGATCTGCACCGGGTAGCGGACGCGCAGGGCGGCGCCGAACTGGGCCATCAGATCGCTTTCCACGCCCTGGTTGACGCTGGTCTCCAGCGGGCCGAACGTCGCGTCCGGGGCGGCGGGATCGGCGGGGATGATTTCGCGCAGGCGGGCGACGATCTGCGAATCGGCGCTGGTTCCGCTGACCACCTCGCCCGGCTTGGCGGCGAACAGCTTGGCCACCAGATCGCCGGGCAGGCCGTTCACCGACTTGGCGTCGCGGGCGAAGGGAACCGTCATGGCGGCGCTGGCGCCGGACTGGCTGGCGACGTCCTGGGCGGCGGCCTCCAGACCCTTGGTCAGCTTGGTGGCGATCTCTTCGGCCTTCTTGGCGGCCAGGGCGGCGCGCTGGTCGTTCTGCCAGCCGGCGACGACCTGATCGCGCACCTCGGCCAGCGGACGCAGGGCCGCCGGGATCACGCTGTCCACGCGGACGGCGGTGAAGACGCTGCCTTGCCCCTCGGACAGGTTGGTGGCCGCGCCCGCCTTCAATTGGAAGACGTTCGGCAGCAGGGCCTTCAGGGCGGGCAGGGTGGGGGCGGCGTCCTTGCCGTCCGGGGCCTTGCCGCTGCTGTCCACCGCCGCGACCTTGCTCAACACCAGCCCTTGGGCCTTCGCCACCTCTTCCAGCGGCGCGCCGCTGGCGAGCTGGTCTTCGACCCGGTTGGCGATGGCGAACACGGCGTCGAGCGCCTTTTCCTTGCGGATGTCGGCGGCGAGCTGGCCGCGCACCTCGTCAAAGCTCTTGGTTGATCCGGCCTGAACGCCGGTGACGGCCAGGACGTGCCAGCCAAGCCCGCTCTTGATCGGCTCGCTGGTCTTGCCTTGCTCCAGCGCGAAGGCGGCGTCGCCCAGTTCGGGCAGTTCGGCCCGCGCGACGCCGTCGAGCGTTAGCGGCTCGACCCCGGCCTCTTTGGCGGCGTCGGCCAGACCCTTGGTCTTGGCCGCTTCGGCGATGGCCTTGGCCTTGGCCTCGTCATCGACGACGGTCATCAGGATGTTGCGCTTTTCCGGCGTGCCGAATTCGGCGGCGCGCTCGTCGTACGCGGCGCGGAGCTGGGCGTCGTCGATCTTGATGTCGGCGGCCAGCGCGTCGGGCGACAGTTGGGCCACGGTCAGGGCGCGGTATTCCGGCGCGGTGAAGCGGACCTGATGGTCCTCATAGGCGCGGGTGATCTCGGCCTCGTCCGGGCTGCCGACGTCGCCGACGGACGCGTTGGTCAGCGTCACCACCTCGGCCACGCGCTTTTCGCCACGGAAGCGGTAGAGCGCCTGGGTCAGCGTCTTGGGCGCGGCGACCCCGGCGTTGACGGCGCCCGCGACCAACTCGCGCGCGGTCTCGCGGCGAATCAGGGCGATGTAGCCGTCTTCGGTCAGTTGATTGTTGCGCAGCACGGTGCGGAACATGTTCGGGTCGAACTGGCCCTGCTGGTTGCGGAAGGCCGGTTCGTCGGCGATGCGGAGCTTGACCACCTCCGGCCCGACGGCGATTCCGGCGTCCTTGGCGGCAAGGTCGAACAGCGCGCGCTGGATCAGCGATTGCAGCGATTGTTCGAGCAGGCCGAACTGCTTGGCCTGTTCGGCGGTCAGATTGCCGCCGAGCATCGGGCGCAGCCGTTCGATCTGGCGGCGGAATTCCTGGTCGAGCGCCTCGCGCCCGATTTCCACCGAACCGACTTCGGCCACCGAGGTTGGCGTGCTGGAGCGGAACACGTCGCCGATCCCCCAGATGCCGAAGCTGAGGATCAACAGCACGAACAGGATCTTGACGACCCATGAACCGGCGAAATTGCGAATGAACTGGAGCATGGGATCCGAATCTAAGCGCGTCGTTCGACCATCTGGCCGGGGCGGCGCATCATAGATAGGGCGCGATGGGGCGGCAACAGCGCATTTCCACGCGCGTCTTACGACTTCCCCATGCGCACGAACCAAAAAGCCGCTTATGCTTTGCGCTTCTGTGACAAAGGGGTGAAACGGGATGGACGGCGGCGTCATTCAAGACATGGTGTTTCGGGTTCTGGGCGGACTCGGGCTGTTCATGCTGGGGATGGAGTTTCTGTCCGACGGCATCCAATCGCTGGCGGTCGAGCGGATGCGCCAGATTTTGGAGCGTTTCACCACCAACCGCATCTTCGCCCTGCTGACCGGCACCTTCGTGACCGGGGTCATCCAATCCAGCACGGTGATGACCGTGATGGTGGTCGGCTTCGTCAACAGCGGCATCGTCACGCTGGAACAGGCCATCGGCCTCATCATGGGCGCCAACATCGGCACGACGCTGACCACGGTCTTCGTCGCCCTGCCCATCGGCAAATGGGGCTTGCCGGTCATCGGCGTGGCGGCGCTGGTCTATCTCTTCGTCGGCACGCCGAAGATCCGCTACTCCGCCTTGGCGATTCTGGGGTTGGGCATGATCTTTTACGGCTTGGATCTGCTGACCAGCGGCTTCCGCCCGATTCGCTCCGCCCCGGCGATGATGGAGGTTTTCACCCTGCTGTCCGCCGACAGCTATGGCGGCATCCTGCTGTGCGTCGCCTTGTCGGCGCTGGTGACGGCGATCATCCATTCCTCGTCCGCCACCGTCGGCATCGTCATGGGGCTGGGGGCCTCGGGCGTGATGGATTGGCACACGGCGCTGGCCTTCACGCTGGGGGCGGATGTCGGGACGACGGCGACCTCCTACGTCGCGGCGCTCAACCTGTCCTTGAACGCGCGGCGCACCGCCTACGCCCACATGTCCTTCAACGTCATCGGCGTGCTGCTGATGCTGCCGCTGTTTCCGCTGTCGCTGACACTGGTCGCCTGGACGCTGGGCGGCGATCCCGGAGTCGCGGTGACGGGGGCGGGCGGGGCGGTCAGCTATCCGCTGGTGCCCATCGCCATCGCCACCTACTCCACCGGCTTCAACATCTTCAACACGGTGGTGATGCTGCCCTTCGTGCCGCTGATGGCGCGGCTGCTGTCGCGCATCGGCCAAGGCAAGACCGAGGACGAGGATCTGTCCCTGCCGAAATACCTCTTCGCCCGCGCGGTGGAGGAGCCGGAATCGGCGTTGCGCCTGCTGGAAAAGGAGCAGACGCGCTACCGGGCGGCGTTGGCCCCGCTGTTGGCGCTGGCGCGGTCAGGCGACGGGACCGACAACGACGCCAAGCGGACGGGCAAGGCCGCCGCGTTGCACACAGCGTTGGCGGCGCTGTCCAAGGAGATCGACGGCTTTGTCGGCAATCTGTGCAAGCGGACGATGCCGCCGCCGCTGGTGCCGGTGCTGATGGGGGTGTTGCAAAGCCAGGATCACGCCCGCGCGCTGGAACGCCACCTGTTCGACTTCACCCAAGAGCTTGGCGCCGCCCCCCTGTCGGAGGCTGGGCGGCGCTTCGCCGACATTCTGTTGGAGGCGCTGGACGCGGTGTTGCTGGAAACGCTGGCGGCGCTGGAGAGCGGCGACGTTGACGATCTGCGGATGATCCACGGCATGATCGGCGATCAGGGCGGAGCCGCCGCGCGGCTGCGCCAGAGCTATCTGGAATCGGACAGCGGCATTCCCCTGGACGAGCGCACGCGGCTGTTGGCGGCGCTGGGGCAGGCGGAAAGCGCGCTGTGGGGGCTGGCCCGCTTGCTGACCCTGCGTCTGGCCGACCGGCAGGCGATCCAGGCGGCGGCGTAAAACGAACAAGGCGCGCGCGGCCCCTGGATGGGAGAAGCCGCGCGCGCCCGGTCACGTTCAAAGAGCCGGATGGTTTCGGCTCAGAGTGTTACGGCAAGGCGTCCTTGATGGCGTCCTTGGCGCCGCCGATGGCGTTTTGAACTTTTCCGGCGGCCTTTTCGGCTTTGCCGTCAATCGTCAGCGAGGCGTCGCCAAGAATCTCGCCAACTTTTTCCTTCACGGCGCCCTTGGTGACGTGCGCGGCGCCCGCGATGCGGTCTTTGTTCATTGGAAAGCTCCTGTGCGGTGGGTCTGTCCCCAATCAACGCGGAGGATGGCGAATGGTTCCGGGGCGCCGCTGGGCTTTCGCCGCAGTCAAGGGAGGGGGCGTTCAGCCAGGGCAACGAAGTCAGGTTAACGAAACGTAACCAATATGAGGGATGAATTTTAAACACGGATGAACACGGATAAAAAATTTCACTTGATCCGTGTTCATCCGTGGGCCGACGCAGTCGGCATCCGTGTTTATCCGTGTTCAATGTCATTTTCCGATCTTGCAATGCGGCCTCGTTAACCTGACTTCGTTGCCCTGGACGTTCAGCGCCGCGCCGTCCGCAGGATCGGGCCAGCGTTTTGGCGGCGCAGACTGGCCAGAGACAGGGCGTGATGGCTGATGCGCTGGCGGAAATCGCGGTCCACCCGGCTGAAGGCGCTGTAGGCCAGCCGGATCGCGTCCGATGAGTTGGATGTCAGGGCGTCCTGCAAGGCGTCGCGCAGGGTGCGCAACTCCAGAACGCCGGGAACGAAGGCCATCTCAACCGCTTCGGCGAGAATTTCAATCGAACAGAGCGTCGCGTCGTCGTCGGTGTGCGTGACAGGGCGTTGCAAGTGCGAATCCTAGGAGCCGAGCAGATCCGCAATGGCGGCCATACAACGTTTGGATGTTGGGCACTGCGCGCAATGCTCCGGGGGCGGGCAGTTGTGGCGACGCAGATCGTTCAGGCCCTGAAACAGCACGCGCTTTTTCTCATCCGAAATGACGTCGGTTCCCCGGATGATGTCCATCGCGTCGAGCATCGGGTTGGTTGCGTTCAGCATTGTCGGCCCAGCGGCATTCCCTTCTGGAACAGATGAGCGCCATTCTGTACGCAACGCGCTGAAGACGCCGCAATATTAGGGTAACAAATTGAAACAACCCGCGCCAATCCTCGACAGTGCCGCCCAACGGCGCGCTTGGCGTCACTGCGCGGCGGAACCGGATTCCAGAATCAGTTCCGCTCGGTCAACCCGAAGATAGGCGCCGGGGCGGACGGTTCGGCGGAGGATGTCGTCGTTCAGCATCAGATGGGCGTCGGCGAGGCTTAACGGACGACCTTCGTAATACGCGCGCCCGTCGGCATGGCGAATGTGGTGGAATGCCGGTGTCATGGCGATACTCCCCATCGTTGCGCTGCGAATGTCGGGGCGGCGGATGTCCGTCGCCCGATCGTCGGGTTAACGTCGGTGCGCGGCGTCCTATTCCGTATGTCTTTCGACAGAACGCCTATGATCCGTCCTGGCTGTTAAGCCTATGACTTGTCAAGGTTGTGCGGTTTCGGGATGATGATGCCTCGCTTTGGCGGATCGACCAACTTGGGATTGCTTCCGTCTGTCTTTTGTCACAACGCTTCAGTGCTGATTGACCGTGACAAAACATGCGACCGATTGAACCATCTCCTTATGCTTGGGCCGTCCACACCATGGGGGCTGTTTGGTGAATTGCCGAAGCGGGCTTGCGGGCCAAGGGGTTTGGCGAAGCGTCGCCGGTTTTTCCGCGTTTCCCCGTCGTGACAGGAGATTGTGCGGAAACATTGGAAAATGCGGCGCGGCGGGTCATAATGCTTTCCCGCGCCGATCTTTTTTATCCCGCAATGATGCTGCGGCCTTGGTGAAAACGGAAAACTCCTTGCTCGAACACCCGGCGGAAGATTTGCAAGACACGGACAGCGCGGCGAGCGGGGCATTCCCCCGCGACTTGGCCTTTTTGTCGTCGCTGGCGTCCAGCCTGCTGGATCATGCGGATCTGGCGCTGGTCTATATTGACCGGGATGGCGTCTGCCGACACGCGGATCGCCGTTTTGCCGCCGTGCTGGATCGGACGCCGCAGTCTTTGGTTGGAACGGCCTTCGCCACCGTCGATCACGCCGTGGCGCGTTCGGTTGGCGCGGCCATCGCGTCTCTGAAACGATCCGGCCTGTCGGCTCTGGTGGATTGCGAAACGACGGGGTGCGACGGCCGCCGTTCGATTCTCAGCGGCAACATGGTGATTCACAAGGGCGCCGATGGGGAAACCCTTGGCTTTCTTGGGATGCTGATTGAAACCGGGGATCCCGAACGGATCGCCGATTTCGTCACCCGCCGGGATCCGTTTGTCGCCACCCTGCTGGACGCGGCGGTTGACGGCATCATCGTGTCCGACCGCAGCGGGCTTATCCGCTCGATCAACCGCGCCTGCTGCGCCTTGTTCGGCTATGAGGAGGCGGAGTTGATCGGGCAACCGATGACGATCCTCATGCCGCCGCCCTTCGCCCGCGACCACGACAAATACATCAGCGCCTATGTCAAAACCGAACGCCCCAAGATCATCGGCATCGGGCGCGACACGTTGGGCAAGCGCAAGGACGGGGGCATTTTCCCCATCCATCTGAGCGTCGGCGAGGCGCGGTTGGGCGACAACACCAGCTTTGTCGGCATCATCCGCGACATTTCCGACCGTCTGGCGGCGGAGCAGCGCGCCTCCTATCTGGCGCGGCACGATCCGCTGACCGGCGTTCTGACCCGCACCGCTTTTCTGGAGGAGTGCGAAGCCCTGCTGGCCGGAACCAGCGGTGTCGGGGAGGGTGGCTACGCCCTGTTCACGTTGGACATCGACCAGTTCAGCGACATCAACGAGGCGTTCGGCTTCCATGTCGGCGACGCCGCGCTGAAGGCGATGGTCAGCCGGGTGATGGAGGTTCTGCCGCCCAACACCTACATGTGCCGCATCGCCGCCGACGAGTTCGCGGCGCTGGCCCGCGTCACCGGGGCCGCCCACGCCCAGACTTTGGCCGACGTGCTGCACGACCGGCTGACCGCGTCGATCTACGCCGACCGCCATTGGGTGCGGCTGCGGCTGTCCATCGGCGCGGCGTTGCAGGACGGCGCGGCGCAAACCTTGGAGGATCTGAACGCCAAGGCCAAGCTGGCCTTGCAGGCGGTTCAGCATGACGGCGGCAACGCCGTCTGTTTCTACACCCCGGAAATGGCGGCGGCGGCGACCCGGCGCATGCTGTTGACCGTGCATCTGACCCACGCCATCGAGCGGAACGAGATGTATCTGGTCTATCAGCCGATTGTGGACGCCAAGACCGGACGGGTGGTGTCGGCGGAAGCGCTGCTGCGCTGGAACCATGAAAGCTTGGGCGCGGTGTCGCCCGGCGAGTTCATTCCGGTGGCCGAGGAAAGCGGCCTGATCGTGCCTTTGACCGATTGGGTGCTGTCCACCGCCATCGGTCAGATGATGCGCTGGAACGCCGAGGGCGTGTTGCCGGAGCGGGTGTTCCTGAACATTTCCGGCCAGCAATTTCTGCGCGGCAACCTGACCCTGCGGCTGGAAGAGCTGCTGAGCGGCTGCCCGGAATTGCGCCCGCATCTGGGGCTGGAGATCACCGAACAGGCGGCGGTGCGCGATCTGAAGGTGGCGGTCAAGACGCTGGGTGAATTGTCGGCGCTGGGAATCCAGACCGCCATCGACGATTTCGGGTCGGGCTATTCCTCGCTCAGCTACGTCCAGCAATTGCCGGTGGCCAAGCTGAAGATTGACCGCGCCTTCGTCATCGACGTGCCAGACAACCCCAAAAGCAACGCGCTGGTGCGCGCGGCGGTCGGCATGGCCCACGGCCTTGGCCTGACCACGGTGGCCGAA
The DNA here is from genome assembly GCF_003590795.1 of Azospirillum cavernae. GTDB lineage: Bacteria > Pseudomonadota > Alphaproteobacteria > Azospirillales > Azospirillaceae > Azospirillum > Azospirillum cavernae. The sequence continues at coordinate 1,040,352 of NZ_QYUL01000001.1, read as the reverse complement.
GGGGTGGAGACGGTCGAACAGCGCGACTTCCTGGTGTCGGTCGGCTGCGATCTGTTGCAGGGCTATCATTTCGGGCGCCCGATGATGCCCGATTTGCTGGCCGACATGGTGCGCGAGCAACGTCAGCCGCCCATTGAGTGATGGCGGGGACTGATCGGGGCAACCAAATCAGGTTAACGAAACGTCGCCAACCTGGAAGACGGACTTAAGACACGGATGAACACGGATATCCACGGATAAAAACCATCACCTGATCCGTGTTTATCCGTGGGCCGACGCAGTCGGCATCCGTGTTTATCCGTGTTCAATGTCATTTTCCGGTCTTGCACTGCGACCACGTCACCCTGACTTGGTTGCCCTGGGGATTGATGGCGGGACGCGGCGTCAATCCCCGTCGCCGCGCCGTTCCTTCATCTGTTCCCGACGCTTCCAGCGGCGGAACGACTGTTTTCCCCACCAATTGCGCAATTTTCCGACCAATTCCGTCGGGTGGCGGAACAGGGGGACGCGCGGCTTCGTCGCCATGGTCGGCTCCAGCGCCATGCCGACGGAGGTGACGCCCCGCTCGTCCATGTCGCGAACGATCAACTCGACGTCGCCCATGCGGACCCGGTCGCCCAACTCGCAGGATCCGCCGAACTCGTGGCGCAGCAGGTCGCTCAGCGTCAGTTTGGCGTTGGGCAGCGACAGGGGCAGGCCGTACATCTCGGCGATCTGCTCCACCGTCGCGTCAGGGCTGAGCACGAGGTCGCCGTAAAACTCCCGGTCGTCCTGGTCCAGCGCTCGGCTACCGCCGAACAGCTTGTCAATCAACGGCAATTGGTGGGGCGGGGCGAAGAGATAAACATGGTCGCCCGGTTGCAGCGGCTTGGCCTTGTAGAGCGGCACCACCATGTCGGCGCGGATGACCAGCGACGGGCGCGCCCAGCGCGGCATCCGTTGCCCGCGTGCCGCCGGGCTTTTGGCGTGGACGGTGTAGGCGACCAACTCTTGATCGGCGTTGCCGGGCAATTCCAGCTCGACGCGCTCCACCGGGCCACGGCGCGGCGGGACGATCAAGCCAAGCCAGCGCGCCATCGCGCCGATGGTCCAGCCCTGCACCAGCAGCGACACGACGACGACGATGAAGGCGGTGTTGAACACCATCTGACCGTTGTCCAGCCCGCCCAGCACCGGCACCAGCGCCAGCAGCAGCGACACCGCCCCGCGCAGCCCGACCCAGGCGATGAAGGTGGTTTCGTTGGCGCTGAAACGGAAGGGCAGCAGGCAGATCCACACCGCCAGCGGGCGGGCGACCAGAATCAGCAGAAAGGCGATGGCCAGAGCGGGCAGGGCGATGTCGGCGAACTCGTGCGGGGTGGCCAGCAGCCCCAGCATGACGAACATGACGATCTGGCTGAGCCAGGTCAGCCCGGCGTGGAAGCGCCGCAGCTCCAGCGCGCCGCGCAGCTTGACGTTGCCGGCGTAGAGACCGGCGGCGTAGACCGCCAGATAGCCGCTGCCGCCCAGCACGTTGGCCCCGCCGAACAGGAACAGCGCGAAGGTCAGCGTCACCACCGGATTCATGCCGGTTTCAAAGCGCGCCTTGTTGATGAAGGTGACGACGAGCCAGCCGCCGATCAAACCCAACGCTCCGCCGAAAAACACCGAACGGATCAGCTCCTCGGCCACCTGCCAGGGCGACCCCCAACCATGGCTCGCCGCCTCCACCAGAATGATGGTCAGCATGATGGCGACCGGGTCGTTCGTTCCCGATTCGATTTCCAGGGTGGAGCGCACGCGGTCGCGCAGCGTGATGCCGCCGACCCGCAGCAGGAAGAACACCGCCGCCGCGTCGGTGGAGCTGACCGCCGCGCCGACCAGCAGCGCTTCGGCCCAGGGCAGATTCATCAGATAATGGGCGGCGGCGCCGATGACGCCGGTGGTGATGCCGACGCCGACCGTCGCCAGCGTCATGGCGGGCCAGGCGGCGGCCTTGTAGCTCGACAGCTTGGTGTCGAATCCGCTCTCGAACAGAATGACGGCGAGCGCCATCGACCCGATCAAAAAGGCGGTCTGCGGATCGTTGAAGGCGATCCGGCCGATGCCGTCCTCGCCCGCCAGCAGCCCGATGCCCAGAAAGATGAGCAACAGCGGCGCGCCGATCCGCAACGCCAAATAGCTGGTCAGAACGCTGACGATCAGCAGGGTCGATCCGATCAGAATGATGTAGCTGACCGCCTCCATATGCCTCCCGCGCCATGGTCATTGGGCCGCCATGCGGCGGAACCACATGATTTTGACGGCAACGCTCCTTATCCGCAAGCTGTAGTGGGTCGTTTCGGCAAAATAATGGTTAACCATTTCGGCTAGGGGCGTCAGCGCCGAACCGGATCGTGGGCGTTTTCCCGTGGGCCGGTGGCGAAAACGGCCAGCGCGTCGTGCAAATCGGGCAGGGCGCGTTCCACCGCCGCCTCCCCCTCGCGGATGCAATCGTCGGCGCGGTCGAACTCGGTCAGGCCGATGTGGCCCAGGCGCGGGGCGATGTGGACGTCGGGCGGCTCCCCCGCCAGCCGCGAGCGGGTGATGCGGTCGGTGACGATGCCCAGCGACGACACCATCACGCCGAACAGGCTCGGCCCCTCGTAATCGCGGCGGAAGATGCGGCGGGTCAGCGCCCCGACCATGGAGGAGGTCCGGCTTTCCGGCATCTCCTCGTCGATCAGCTTCAACAGGTCGAATCCGGCGGCGGTCGGCACGGTGGCGCCGGGCTTGCGCGCCTTGCCCAGAATGTCGCCCGCCAGATTGACGGCGATGACCATCTGCGCCCCCAGCGCCCGGCAGGCCGACACCGGCACCGGGTTGACCAGCGCGCCGTCGATCATCCAACGCCCGTCGATCATCACCGGCGGAAACACGCCGGGCAGGGAGATGGACGCGCGCATGGCCTCGACCAGATCGCCATCCTGCACCCACACCTCATGGCCGGTGACGAGGTCGGTGGTGATGGCGACGTAGGGGACCGGCAACTCCTCGATCCGGGTGTCGCCGATGTGGCGGCGCATTTCGGCGACCAGCTTGTCGCCGCCGATCAAACCGCCGCCCTGGCGCAGCCGCAAATCCAGATAGCCGACGATCTTCAGGCGGTTGAGGTTGCGCACCCAATGCTCCAGCGCGTCGAGCTTGCCCGCCAGATGGATGCCGCCGACCAGCGCGCCGACCGAGGCGCCGCACACGATGTCCGCCTCGATCCCATAACGCTTCAGCGCCCGCAGCACGCCGATGTGCGCCCACCCCCGCGCCACGCCGCCGCCCAGCGCGACGCCGATGCGGGGCCGGTTGCGGGGATGGGCGGCGCCGTGACCGTTGGCGCCCGCCTGATTGCTTCCCAGATTGCCACCAATCGCCATGGCCGCTTCCCCCTCCGCCGTTCACACCGCGTTTTGTCCCGCGCTTGCCCTCAAGTTTGGCGCGCAGTGGTTAACGAAACTTGGATGCGCGTGGGAGCCTATGCCGGGAGGCGACCGATGGGCCGGATTTACGGGGTGGTGATCGCCCGGTTCAGCGCCTCGATCACCGCCGCCGGGACGCTGCGGCTGCACATCAGGTGGCGCTTTCCGGCGGGCGGCATGCCGTCCAGCGGAGACAGGATCAATCCCTTGCCCGCCAGTTCCGGGGCTTTCAGCAGCTCTTCGCCCTCTTCCCCGGCCATGAACATCAGGTCGGCCCGCCCCGCCGCGATCATGGAGGCCATGCCGATGTTTTCCTGGGTCGTCACGTTTTTTTCCGATGCGGCCTTGGCCAGCTTTTCATCAATGAACGGGCCATAAGACAGGCCACCCTTTGTCAGGACGATGATTTTCGCATCGGCCAGCAGCGCGTCGATGGTGCGATGACCGGCCGCCGCGCTGTCCTTGCGGGTCAAAATCAGGTGCGGCTTGCCCTGATACACCGACTCGGTGAACTGGGCGTAGGCTTCGCGCTCGGCGTTCCGGTACCACCCGGCTCCGCAGACCGGCGCGGCGCTGTCCTTGATCTGGGAGAGTTGGCGGTTGATCGGCGAGGCTTCCCATTTGAACGGAACGCCCGCCTTTTTGAACGCCGCCGTCACCGGGTCGCCGATCAGGCCGGTCACGCCGCCGCCGGACTCAACCGCGTAAGGCGGGCGCGCGTTGTAGAGGACGGCAATCTCCTGCGCCAGCGCGGGAGACGCGCAGAAGCACAAGGTGGAAGCGATCAAAGAAAAGCCGCGCATGTCTCTGCTCTTCCGTAAGAATGGTTCTTTCCCAAAGAAGGTGGCGACCGGACATTGACGCACCATTAACGGGTCGATAGGGGGTGTTCACTGAAAAGCGGTTCTTCCACCAGCCAGACCATGGCGACCTGCGGAGTGGCCCCATCATAGGCCTCCGACAAATCCCAGCCGCGCCGTCGGATGGACAAAGCCGGAGGGGATCGGTTAAGCCATCGGCGCGGGGAGTCGGCGCGACTCCCGACGATGAACGAGAGAGCGCGATTGTGACGAAGACGAGCGGCGGGGCCTTGCGGCTGGACGCGACGACCGAGCGGTTGATGGGCCGGGTGTGGCGGGACTGGGTGCGGCCCTATCGGGCCAAGCTGGCGCTGTCCTTCCTGCTGATGGCGCTGGTCGCGGCGACCACCGGGGGCTACCCGCTGCTGATCGACCAGTCTTACGCCATGTTCTCGGCGCAGGATCGCGGCCTGGCGTTGGTGATTCCGGCGTTGATCGTGTTGGTGACGATCATCAAGGGCGTCTCGCTCTACGCCCAAACCGTCGTCACCAGCGAGATTGTCCAGCGCATCATCTCCGACGTCCGTTTGTCGATGTTCAGCCATCTGCTGACCGCCGACATGGCGCAACTGCACGCCGCGCCGACGGGATCGCTGACCTCGCGTTTCATCAACGACGTGGACGTGATCCGCAACGCGCTGTCGCGAACCCTGACCGGGCTGGTGCGCGACATTCTGACGGTGATCGCGCTGGTCGGGTCGATGTTTTACCTCGACTGGTTCCTGTCGCTGATCGTCTTCGTGATTTACCCCATCGCCGCCGTTCCCATCGTCCAGATCGGCAAGCGGCTGCGCCGCGTCTCGCGCGACACCCAGGCGCAGATGGGGGACATGACCTCGCTGTTGACGGAAAGCCTGTCGGGCGCCCGCATGGTCAAGACCTATTGCCTGGAGGATTACGAGCGCGCCCGCGCCGCGCGCGCCTTTGACGACAATTACGACCTCAGCATGAAGGCGACGCGCGCCCGCTCGCGCATCGACCCGATGATGGAGGTGTTGGGCGGCATCGCCGTGGCGGGCGTCATCGCCTTTTCGGGATACCGCATGGCGACGGGCGACGGGTCGGTCGGGGCCTTTTCCGGCTTCGTCGGCGCGCTGCTGATGGCGGCCCAGCCGGTGCGCGCCATCGGCACGCTGAACGCCGCCCTGCAAGAGGGGCTGGCCGCCGCCCAGCGCATCTTTGAACTGGTCGATCAGGCCCCGACCATCCTGGAACAGCCCAACGCCAAGCCGCTGGCCCTGACCAAAGGCGCGGTGGCGCTGGAGGACGTGCGCTTCGCCTACGAAAGCGGGGCGGAAACCCTGAAGGGCGTCGATCTGGACGTTCCGGCGGGCAGCACGGTGGCGCTGGTCGGGCGCAGCGGCGCCGGAAAATCGACCGTCTTCAACCTGATTCCACGCCTGTACGACACCGTCGGCGGGCGCGTCACCATCGACGGCCAGGACGTGCGCGGGGCGACCCTGCGCAGCCTGCGCGCGGCGGTGTCCATCGTCAGCCAGGACACGGTTCTGTTCAACGACACGGTGCGCGCCAACATCGCCTTTGGCCGGTTGGACGCGCCGCTTGAGGACGTGATCGCCGCCGCCAAGGCCGCCGCCGCCCATGATTTCGTCATGAAGCTGCCCGAGGGCTACGACACCGTCATCGGCGACCGGGGCGTGAAGCTGTCGGGCGGCGAGCGCCAACGTCTGGCGCTGGCCCGCGCCTTTCTGAAGGACGCGCCGATCCTGCTGCTGGACGAGGCGACCAGCGCGCTGGACAGCGAATCCGAACAATTGGTGCAGGGCGCCTTGGAGCGTCTGACCCAGGGCCGGACCACGCTGGTGATCGCCCATCGCCTCGCCACCGTGCGCAACGCCGACCGCATCGTGGTGATGGAGGGCGGGCGCATCATCGAACAGGGAACCCACGACGCGCTCATCGCCGCCAACGGCGCCTACGCCCGCCTGTCGCGCCTGCAATTCGGCGAGGAGGAATCCGGGTCGCTGTGATTGAGGTGGTTGGAAGGGAGTCATAGTCGCCTTTTGGGTGTGTTGACTCTCGGTTTTTGCTTGTGCCACGGTTTTGAAGAACGCGTCTTGAGCGTCCGATAAGGAGAGCCATGCCGCCGCCTTCTCCCGCAAATCGACGCTTTTCCGTTGGTTCAGGCGCCCGCCCGGCGATGCCCCGGCCCGTCCTGTCGCCGCGTTCGGTCCTGCCGTCGGCGATCCAGCGCAAGCAGGCGTTCGCCGTCGGCAATGTTGATTCCACCATCGCGGCGTCGATGGCGACGATCCTCAACAGCAAGGTCGGGGCGCCGCTGGCTCCGGGCGCGGCGGCTCCGCGTTTGGAGACGGCGGCGGGAACGCCGTTGAGCGCCCTGGCCAACGGCGAAACCCTCTATCTCGACGCCCATGGCGCGGCGCCTGAAGACGCTGGGTTGCCTGGGGCGGCTGTGCGTTTTGGCGGGCTTACCCCGGAACAGCTCGCGAATCTCGTCCTGTCCAAAGGGTTGTCGGTCGCCTACACCGGAAAAATTTATTTGAACGGGTGCAACACCGCCACGGGAGCCGGTGTTGACACCTACGCGTTCCGTTTCCAGGCGGCGCTGGCGCTGAGAGGCGTCCGCTGCGTCGTCAAGGGCAATGGCGGTTACAGCCAGGTTGACGCGACGACGGGTCACACGCGGGTGAACCCGCCGACGGCGATTGGCGCGCAAGACCGCGCCGCGCTTCAGGACACATACCGGCGCGCTGGTGAATTGGACGCACAAATCAGAAGCGATGTGCAGTACCTGAAAGACAATCTAAGAGCGCCTGATTTCGACAGCAGAAAGGGCGCTGTCGACCAAGCCAGAACGGAGATGATGACCGCGTTGGCTTTGGTGCCGGGCTTGCGCACGGCGGCGTATCGGCCCGACAAGGCGCTTCGCCCAACATTGCCAGCGCTGGGCGGCGTCACCCACTTTGAAAGCGCCGCAGGACAATACAGCGCGCTTCCGCCCAGCATCGGCCAGAGCGGAAGAACGCTTGTCCACCATGTTCAGGCGGCTTTGACGGCCTATGACAAAAAATGGAAGTTCAACCCCTCGGACTCGTCCACGGCCGCCGTGGCCGTGCTGAGCGGCCCCATCGCGTCCCACGCCGCGCTGCTGATGGCGGTGCGGTGGTATCTCGGTCTGGGGCCGCGCCCGCCCGCTCAGTTGGTTGCCGTTGGCGACCGCTTGAAGGTGGGCGGCGCTCTCTATGGGTTTCTGAAGGCGGAGTATGATCGGTGGGTCTGACCGGCCCGGAGGATAGCCGTCGCCTGTGGGCGAACAGCGCGCTTCAAACCTCAATCACCATCCCGTCATAGGCCGGTTCCACCCCGTCGGGCAGGATGCGGCGGAGGTGGTCGTAATCCATGCTGTTGTCCATGTGGGTCAGATAGGCGCGGCGGGGTCGCACCCGGTCGATCCAGGACAGGGTCAGCGCCAGATGGGCGTGCACCGGGTGGGGTGGTTCAAGCCGTCCGCAATCGACCACCCAAGTGTCGACGCCTTCGAGCGCCGCGAAGGCGTCTTCGTCCAGCCGCACCACGTCGGTGGAATAGGCGAAGCGGCCAAAGCGGTAGCCGACCGTCTTCATATAGCCGTGGTCCTGCTCGAACGGCGTCACCGGCAGGCCGTTCACGGCGAAGGGGCCGGTGATGCGGTGGGCGTTCAGCACGGGGCGGTAAAAGGGATAGCCCGCCTTCAACGGCTCGAAGCAATAGGGAAAGCGGATTTCAATGTCGCGCAGATGCTCGTCCCAGCCATAGGCGTCGAGCGGCGCGTGCATCAGGCGGCAGATTTCCCGCAACTCGTCGATGCCGTGGGCGTGGTCGGCGTGCTGGTGGGTCCACAGCACGGCCTCCAGCCGCTGGCAGCCGCTGTCCAGAAACTGCTGGCGCAGATCGGGGGAGGTGTCGATCAGAACGGCGACCCCGGCCTGCTCCACCAGAATCGACGGGCGCATCCGCCGGTTTTTCGGGTTGGCCGGGTCGCAGCGCCCCCAGCCGTCGGGGCCGATCACCGGAACGCCGCGCGACCCGCCGCTGCCCAGCACGGTCACGCGCATCACGTCCTGGGATCGGCCTTCGCTCATGCCGCCGCCTTTTGTTCCACGGCCTTGTCGAACAGCCGGAAGAAATTGTCGGTGGTGATCCGCGCCAACTCGTCCGCGCTCACCCCCTTGATCGCGGCGACGCAGGCGGCGGTGTGGGCGACGTAGGCCGGTTCGTTGCGCTTGCCCCGGAAGGGAATCGGCGCGAGGTAAGGCGCGTCGGTTTCCACCAGGATGCGGTCGAGCGGCACGTCCTTCACGATGTCGCGCAACTCTTCGGACTTCTTGAAGGTGACGATTCCCGACAGCGACAGGGTAAAGCCATAGTCCAACGCCTCGTCGGCCAGCGCCCGGCCGGAGCTGAAGCAGTGCAGCAGCCCCTTCACCGTCTGCCCGGCGGTTTCCTCCTTCACGATGCGCATCGTGTCGGCGTCGGCGTCGCGGGTGTGGATGATCAGCGGCAGGCCGGTGTCCAGGCTGGCGCGGATGTGGCGGCGGAAACACTCCTGCTGCTGCTCGCGCGGGCTTTTGTCGTAAAAATAATCCAGCCCGGTTTCGCCCAGCCCGATGACCTTCGGGTGCCGGGCGCGCTCCACCAGCGCCTCCACGGTGGTGACGTCGAACTCCTCCGCCGCCTGATGGGGGTGAACGCCGACGGTGCACAGAATGTCGTCGTAACGTTCGGCCACCGCCAGGATGCGGTCGAAGCGGGTCAGATAGGTGCAGATCGTCACCATGCGCCCGACCCCCGCCGCGCGGGCGCGGTGAACCACCGCGTCCAGCTCCTCGGCGAAGTCGGGGAAATCAAGGTGGCAGTGGCTGTCAACCAGCATGGCCGTCGCTCACTCCTGCGGGGCTTCGACGAAGCGCGGGAAGACGCCCTGCGGCGTCGGCAGCGGCGTTCCGGCCACCAGCGCGCCCGACGGCCCCAAACTCGCGAAGCCGCGCGCGTCCGGCCCCAAGGCCAACTGGTCGAGAATCTTGGCCGAGGCGTCGGGCATGACCGACTGGGTCAGGATCGCCAGATGGCGGATGGTTTCGGCCAGCACGTAGAGCACGGTCGCCATGCGCGGCGGGTCGGTCTTCTTCAGCGTCCAGGGCGCTTGCTCATCGACGTAACGGTTGCCGTCGCCGACCACCGCCCAAAGGGCGTCCAGCACCTTGTGGAAGGCCTGGACCTTGATCTCCGCCCGCACTTGGTCGAGCAGCCCATAGGCGGCCCCCAACAGAGCGTTGTCGGCCTCGGTGAACGGCCCTGGCGTCGGCACGACGCCGCCGCAATTCTTGCCGATCATCGACAGCACGCGCTGAACGAGGTTGCCGTAATCATTGGCCAGATTGCCGTTGATCCGCGCCACCATCTGCTTGTGCGAGAAATCGCCGTCGTTGCCGAACGGCACCTCGCGCAGCAGGAAATAACGGGTCTGGTCCAGGCCATAGGTGTTCACCAGCGCGTCCGGCGCGATGACGTTGCCCAACGACTTGGACATTTTCTGCCCTTCGATGGTCCACCAGCCATGGGCGAACACCCGCTTGGGCGGTTGCAGACCGGCGGCCATCAGGAAGGCGGGCCAATAGACGGCGTGGAAACGCAGAATGTCCTTGCCGACCATGTGCAGGTCGGCGGGCCAATATTTGGCGTAATCGCCGTCCTCGGCGGTGTTGGGATAGCCGACGGCGGTGATGTAATTGGCCAGCGCGTCGAGCCACACATACATGATGTGTTCGTCGTTGCCGGGAACCGGGACGCCCCATTTGAAGGTGGTGCGGCTGACCGACAGATCCTTCAGGCCTGATTTGACGAAGGCCATCACCTCGTTGCGTTTCCCGGCGGGGGCGATGAAATCCGGGTTGGCTTCATAGAAGGCCAACAGGCGGTCCTGCCACGCCGACAGGCGGAAGAAGTAAGACGGTTCCTCCACCCATTCGCATTCGGCGCCGGTCGGGGCGATCTTCTTGCCGGTCGGGCTGGTGGTCAGCTCGTCCTCGCCATAAAACGCCTCGTCACGCACGGAATACCAACCGGCGTAGGCGCCCAGATAAATCTCGCCGCGCTCCTCCAGCACCTTCCACAGCGCTTGGACCGAGGCGACGTGGCGCGGCTCGGTCGTGCGGATGAAGTCGTCGTTGGAGCAATTCATCAGCGACAGGAGATCGCGGAAAGTCTGCGACACCCGGTCGGTGAAGAGCTGCGGCGCGATTCCGGCCTTCTCGGCGGATTTCTCCACCTTCTGGCCATGCTCGTCGGTGCCGGTCAGAAACTTCACATCATAGCCGTCGAGGCGCATGAACCGGGCGAGGACGTCGCAGGCGAGCGTGGTGTAGGCGTGGCCGATGTGCGGCACGTCGTTCACGTAATAAATCGGCGTCGTCAGGTAGAAAGTCTTCGGCCCGGCCATTGTCGGCGCTCTCCCGAGGGTTTGTCTTGCCGAGGGTGGTTCGGCACAGTCTTTAAGATGCGGCGGCTTCCAGCGCCGCCAAGGCGTTCAGCACCACTTGCTTGCGGTCCAGATTGGCGGATTCCGCACGAGCGAAAAGGCGTTGAACCTTTTCCCACACCTCCACCCAACGTTCAAGGCTGCGGGCGTTGGCCATGCGGGTCATCAGGGCGGCTTCGCCCGGCACCACCTCGGCGGGCCAGGCGCCGCGCGCCAGCGCGCGGGCGAAGCGGGCGAGCCACCAGACCAGCAGTTCCGTCGCCGTCTCATAGACGCCGTCGTCGGTCTTGCGGGTCAGCGTGTCGCCGAAGGCGTGGGCGGCGGCGATGTCCAGCCGGGGCAGGCCGGACAGCAACCCGATCATCGCGCGGTAGAGTTCCAGCCCCCCGGCGTCGGCCAAACCGATGGCGTGGCCGACGCTGCCCTCCGACAGGCGGGCCAACGCCGGACGGTCGTCCGCCGGGATGTCAGGACGGTGTTCCATCAACAGCTTGACCACGGTGTCTTCAGACAACGCTTTAAGAGCGAGCTTGCGGCAGCGCGAGCGGATGGTCGGCAGCATGCCGCCGGGATTGTCGCTGACCAGCAGCAGCAACGCCTTGTTCGGCGGCTCTTCCAAAATCTTAAGAATGGCGTTTAAGCCACTGACATTCATACGATCTGCGCCGTCAATCACCGCGACGCGCCAGCCGCCCTCGGCGGATGTCCGGTGCAGGAAGGGGCCGATCTTGCGGACGTCGTCCACGGCGATGTCGCGCTTCAGCCGGTTGCGCTTGTCGTCGCGCTGGCGCTCCACCGTCAGCAAATCGGCGTGGCCGCCCGAGGCGACGCGGCGGAACGCCGGATGGTTGGCGGACAGATGCAGCGACGTCGCCGGGGCGCTGCCGCCAAACAGCCCGTCCCCATCGGCGTCCTGCGCCAGAACGAAGCGGGCGAAGCGGTAGGCCAGAGTCGCCTTGCCGATGCCGGGCGCGCCGCCAATCAGCCAGGCGTGGGGCAGGCGGCCCGAGTTCCAGGCCTCCAGCAACAGCCGTTCGGCCTCGTCCTGGCCGGTCAAATCGGGGTTGCGGCGGGGCGTCAGCCCCTCGTCGGCGGCGGGGTCTGCGGCGGCGCGGGCCTTGCTCACGAGGCCGATTCCAAAGCCAAGCCCAGCCGCGACGCCACGGCGTTCCACACCCGCGCCTGCACATGGTCCGCATCGGCGTCGGCGTCGATCACGGCGCAGCGCTCCGGCTCCCGTTCGGCGATGTCGAGGAAGCCGTGGCGCAGCCGCTCGTGAAAGCCGACATCCATGCGCTCGTAACGATCTTCACCCCCGGCCTCTCCCCCGGCGCGGGCGACGGCGCGGCGCAGGCCGGTTTGGACGTCGATGTCGAGAATCAGCGTCAGGTCGGGGCGGAAACCGTCCAGCGCCAGCGCCTGCAAGGCGGCGATCCGCTCGCGCCCCAGCCCCAACCCATAGCCCTGATAGGCCATCGTGCTGTCAAAGAAACGGTCGCACACCACCCAGCGCCCAGCCTCCAGCGCGGGCCAGACCGTGCGCTCCAGATGGTCGCGGCGGGCGGCGCTGTGCAACAACGCCTCCGTCACCGGCCCCCAGCGCCCGGTGTCGCCCGACACCAGCAGGGCGCGGATCTCCTCCGCCCCCTGGGAGCCGCCGGGTTCCCGCGTGGTCAGGACGTCGATGCCGCGCGCGGCCAGCGTCTTGGCCAGCGTTTCGGCCAAGCGGCGGAGTTGGGTGGATTTTCCCGCGCCCTCGCCGCCCTCCAGCGTGATGAAGCGGCCCTTTTGCGGTGCGCTCATCGCCGGTCAGCTCTTGGAGCCAAAGACGAGGTATTTGGCCGCCGCGAAGGCGCGGCCGACGAAGCCCAGCTTTTCGACGTCCTGCGCGGCGACGACCGGAACCTCCTTGCCGGGGAAGCCGGGGGCGGAGATCACCACCTTGCCGACGACGTCGCCCTTCTTGATCGGGGCGGCGACCGGGGCGTTGCTGACCAGCGCCACCTTCATGCCCGCGCGGTCGGCCCGCGCCATGGTCACGTTCAGGTCGCGCGGCACCGACACCGGCACCGTGTCTTGATCGCCGAGCCAAACGGGAACCTGCTCGATGGTTTCGCCGCTTTTGAACAGGGCGTAGGTGGCGAATTCGCGGAAACCCCACTCGATCAACCGGGCCGATTCATCGGCGCGGGCCTGCATGCTGGGCAGGCCGTTGACCACCAGCAGCAGACGGCGGCCGTCGCGCTCGCCCGACGCGGTCAGGCCATAGCCGCCCGCGTCGGTGTGGCCGGTCTTCATGCCGTCGACGTTCATGCCCCGGTAGAGCAGGGGGTTGCGGTTGCCCTGGGTGATGCCGTGGTATTTGAACTCCCGGATCGAGTAATAACGGTAATATTCCGGGAAATCCTTGATGAGATGCTCGGCCAGAATCGCCAGATCGCGGGCGGTCATGTAATGGTTCGGGTCGGGCCAGCCGGTGGCGTTCGTCAGGTTGGTGCCCTTCAGCCCCAACTCCTTGGCCCGCTTCGTCGCCTGTTCGGCGAAGGCCGATTCCGATCCGGTCAGCCCCTCGGCCAGCACGATGCAGGCGTCGTTGCCGGATTGGACGATCACGCCCTTCAGCAGGTCATCGACCTTGATGTTGTTGTGAAGCTCCACAAACATCTTGGAGCCTTGCATGCGCCACGCCCGCTCCGTCACCGGCAGCGTGCTCTCCATGGTCAGGCGGCCGCCCTTGATCGCCTCGAACACCAGATAGGCGGTCATGATCTTGCTCATCGACGACGGCGCCATGCGCTCGTCGGCGTTCTTCTCGAACAGGACGGTGTTCGAGGTCAGGTCGAGCAGGATCGCCTGCTTGGCGATGGTGTCGATGGTGGCGGCCTGCGCCGAACCAACGCCGCCAACCCCCAACCCAACAACCGCCGAGGCCAGCGCGACCGCCAAGCCGAAGACGGCGCCGGTGCGAACGGCAACAGCGTGCATAGCAACATTCCTCCGAGGAAACAGGATCGATCCGTCCAGTCGGACGATCAATCGACCACGATTTTGGCTTCCGTAAGGCCAGCCTGAATGATTTGGTCGAGCAGGGCGTCGGCGCGGTCCACGCTGTCCAGCGGACCGACCCGCACCCGTTGCAGGGTTTGCTTGCCGCTGGGCGCGGCGGCCACGCTGACCGGCTGGCCGAGCGCCGCGAGGCGGGAGCGGATCCGGTTGGCGTTTTCGGCGTTGCCGGGGGAGCCGACCTGCACGAACAGACGCTCGCGCCCCTTCACCGGCAGTTCGGCGACGATGGGGGCGGGGACGAAACGCCCGCCGACCACCGCGCCCGCCACCGTCGCGGGCGGCGGCACCGGCGTCGCCAGCAGGCTGGGCGACGGTGCTCTGCCAACGGTCGGCCCGGCCAGCGGATTGTCCGCCTCGATCATGCCGCGCGGCGCCGGTTTTGGCGTTGGGCCGTCGGTTTGCGCCAGGATGGTCGTCGGCGTGCTCTGGCGGGCGGCGGCGGCGATGGCGCGGCTTTCCTCGGCCAGAATCTGCACGCGGACCTTGGCGGAACCGCTGGACTCGAACCCCAGCAATTGCGCGCCGCGCCGCGACAGGTCGATGATCCGGCCGTTGGCGTTGGGGCCACGGTCGTTGATCCGCACCACCACGGAACGGCCATTGTCGAGGTTGATGACCCGCGCGAGGCTGGGAATCGGCAAGGTCTTGTGCGCCGCCGTCAGCTCATCCGGGTTAAAAATCTCGCCGTTCGCCGTGGTTTTCGCATGGCCTTCCGGCCCGGACCAGGAGGCCACCCCGGTTTCGTCATAGCGGTAATCTTCGGCGGGGTAATGCCACACGCCGCTGATCTGATAGGGCTTTCCAACCGTGTAGACGCCGCTGGTCGGCAAGCCGACGCCGCCCCCGCCGGATTGGACGCAGGCGGCGAGCGTGGTCACGCCGACCAGCACGATCCCCCCTCTCAGCCAGCGCCAGCGGTTCATTCCAACGGTCCCATACGAATTTTCGGGCGGCACTCTAGCCGACTTGCCACCGCGCGCCAATGGCTGAGCGACACGAGCGCGTTGGATTGATCGCGCTCTTGGCTGCGGTGCGGCGTTGTGTTTTTGTGGGTTTTCCGGGTATATAACCGCGTTGGCAGGAAGCCGTCCCTTGTTCGGCTTTTGGTGCCGGCGCCGTCACAACAAAGCCATAAGCGATCGCCATGACCGATTTCGCCGCCGCCCGTTTTTTCATGGTCGAAGGACAGATTCGTCCGAACAAGGTCACGGACCATCGCCTCGTCGATGCTCTGTCCGAAACGCCACGGGAGGCCTTCGTCCCCGAATCCGCGCGCGGCGTCGCCTATGTGGATGATGATCTGCCCATCGGCCATGGCCGTTATCTGCTGGAGCCGATGGTGTTCGCCCGGATGCTGCAATATGTGTCCGTTCAGGAGAGCGACCGGGTTCTCGACGTCGGCGGGGCTGGCGGCTATTCGACGGCGATTCTGGCCAAGCTCGCCGCGTCGGTGGTCGGGCTGGACAGCGACGCCGCTTTGACCGCCGCCGCCGCCGCCGCGCTGTCGGCCCAGGGCGTGACCAACGCCACGACCGTCACCGGCCCGATGGCCGTTGGCCATGCCGACGGCGGCCCCTATGACGTCATCGTCATTGAAGGCACGATTCCCGAGGTTCCGGCGGCTCTGGCCGACCAGCTCGCCGAGGATGGCCGGTTGGTCGCCATCGTCCAGGACGCGCGCGGAGTCGGCGAAGTTCGTCTGTTCCAGCGCGTCGGCGGCGTGCTCTCCAGCCGTATTTTGTTCGAAGCCCAGCCGCACGCCCTGCCGGGCTTTGAGAAAAAAGCGTCGTTTGTGTTCTAAAGGCGTCTTGAACTGAACCGTGCAGTTCACATCTGATCGGTTCTGCGTTACCGTCGTCGGTAGGCTTGCGCGAAAGTGAATCCCCATGGCTGTGCCGTTTGAGATCGAGGTTGAGGAGTTGGACCGTCGCCGCAAGGTGGGGGACGACCTCCTTCTTCTGGACGTGCGCGAGCCGTGGGAGCATGCGCTGTGCGCGATTGACGGCAGTCTGCTGATCCCGATGAACGGCGTGCCGGGTCGGGTGGCGGATTTGCCGACGGATCGTGACATCGTCGTCGTCTGCCATCACGGCGGACGCAGCGCGCAAGTCACCATGTGGCTGCGGTCCAAGGGATATGGACGCGCCATCAATCTCGATGGTGGCGTGGATTCCTGGGCGCGCCGAATCGACCCGAACATGAAGGTCTATTGAAGATGACTGTGCGAAGCCGTTTTGCGCGCCATTGCTTGGCGACGGCCCTGACTCTGACCGTCACTCTGGGTGGCGGGTCCGGCGTCGCCTGGTCCCAGTCCCTGGAGCAGGCGTTGGCGCAGGCCTACGCCAACAACCCGACGCTCGGCTCGCAGCGCGCCCGGTTGCGCGCGGTGGACGAAAGCGTGCCGCAGGCGCTGTCCGGCTATCGCCCGACCGCCAAGGCCACGCTGGGCGTCAACCGTTCGACCAGCGACAGCAAATACAGCGGCGGGTCGAGCGGATCGGAAGCGAGCAGCAAGGCCGCGAGCCTCACCGCCTCGCAATCCTTGTATGACCCCACCGTCGCCCCGGCGGTTCGCCGGGCGGAGCGTCTGGTGGAATCGCAGCGGGCCTCGCTGATTTCCAGCGAGCAGTCTGTGCTGCTGACCGCCGCCCAGGCCTATCTGGACATCGTCCAGTATCAGGCCGTCTACCAGCTTCAGGCCAACAACGAGCAGGTGTTGCGCCGCCAGCTCGACGCCGCCCGCGACCGCTTCCGCGTTGGCGAATACACCCGCACCGACGTCAGCCAATCCGAGTCGCGTTTGGCCTTGGCCGTCGCCACCAAGATCTCGGCGGAGGGGCAGCTCAAGGGCGCCCGCGCCACCTACGAGCGGATCATCGGCGCGCCTCCGGGCGAACTGAAGGCGCCGAAGCCCGCCTTCAAACTGCCCAAGACGATGGACGATCTGGTGGAGTTGGCGCGCAGCAACAACCCCAATGTTCTGGCGGCAAGCTACACGGAAGCGGCCCAACTGGCGGCGGTCGATCAACAATATGGCAAGCTGTTGCCGTCGGTTGGTCTGTCGGCCAGCGGCACCCGCACGCTGGATCCGGGCCGCTCGTCCGGCATTGAGCTGAAGCGGACGGACAGCGCGTCGATCACAGCGCAGGTGACGATCCCGATCTATCAGGCGGGCCTGCCCGAAGCGCTGGTGCGCGAAGCCAAGCAGACGGCGAATCAGGCGCGCTTGCAGATCGAAGAATCCCGCCGCCAGGTGGTGGAAAGCGCCATCAGCTCCTGGCAGTCGCTGCAAACCGCCCGCGCCAGCATCGAATCCTATTCGGCGCAGATCAAGGCGGCGCAAATCGCCTTGGAAGGCGTGCGGCAAGAGGCGCAGGTCGGGTCGCGCACCGTGCTCGACGTGTTGAACCAAGAGCAAGAACTGCTCAATGGCCGGGTCAATCTGGTGCGCGCGCAGCGTGATGAAATGGTCGCGGCCTTCAATGTCATCGCGGCGACGGGGCAATTGACCGCCCAACACCTGAATTTGCCGGTCGAGTATTACGATCCTCAGGCGAATTACGAAAAGACCCGAGGAAAATGGATCGGCACCTCGGTGGAGTGATCGATCAAAGCGGCCCGCGAAAGCGGGCCGTTTTTGTATTGTGGCTTTTTGTTCGGGTCTGCCCTAGGTTCGGGGCAGGTTGACGTCTTGGGTTGCCACGATGAGCGATAAGGGCCAGCAAGAACCATCGATGGAGGAAATCCTCGCCTCCATCCGTCGGATCATTTCCGAGGACGGCGAGCCTGCGAAATCGGAATCCCCGTCGCCGCCTCCACCCCCGCCGCCGCCTCCACCGCCCCCCCCACCGCCGCCTCCGCCCCCGCCGCCGCCACCTCCCCCGATGATGGAGGACGACGACGACGACGTGCTGGAGTTGACCCAGATGGTCGACGACGATCCCGTCGCCGACATGCCGGATTTTGGCGCGCCGGATCCCGACCCCTGGAAGGACGAACCGGCCTTCCCGGAACCGCCGTCGCGTCCGACGATGTTCGACGAGCCGGAGGAGCCGCCGCCGCCGCCGCGTCCGACGCGCCGCCCGCCGCCGCCCGCCTTCGACGATTTCGAGGATGACGAGCCGCCGCCGCCGCCGCGCCCGCGCCGCCGGACGATGGTGGAGGATGACGGGCTGATTTCCCGCCGCACGGCGGACGACGCCTCGCACCATCTGACCCATCTGGCGCGCGAGTTGGGCGACGATCTGTCCATCGGCCCGATGCCCATCGGCATCCGCACGGTGGAGGACGTCGTGCGCGAGCTGTTGCGGCCGCTGTTGAAGGAATGGCTGGACGAAAATCTGCCGACGGTGGTCGAACGGCTGGTGCAGCAGGAAATCGACCGCATGATTCGCCGGTCGCAGAAATTCTGACGACTCCGCCGCCGCCGTTATTCACATGAGATGTTGAGCGAAAGTTTCTGGTGATGTTGGAAAAGACGTACCGGCCCGCCGAGGTCGAGGAAAAGCACTACCGCCTGTGGGAAGAATCGGGCGCTTTCGCCGCCGACACGCGGTCGAACGCCAAGCCCTACACCATCATGATGCCGCCGCCGAACGTCACCGGCAGCCTGCACATGGGCCACGCGCTGACCTTCACCGTGCAGGACGTGCTGGTCCGCTACAACCGCATGCGCCGCCGTGACACGCTGTGGCAGCCCGGCACCGACCATGCGGGCATCGCCACCCAGATGGTGGTGGAGCGCAACCTCGCCAAGGACGGCAAGACCCGCCATGATTTCGGCCGCGAGTCCTTCATCGACAAGGTGTGGGAATGGAAGGCCGAATCGGGCGGAACCATCACCCGCCAGCTTCGCCGCCTGGGCGCCTCGCCGGATTGGGCGAAAGAGCGCTTCACCATGGACGAAGGGCTGTCGCGCGCCGTCGCCAAGGTGTTCGTCGAGCTGCACCGCCAGGGCCTGATCTACAAGGACAAGCGGCTGGTCAATTGGGATCCGAAGCTGCACACCGCCATCTCCGACCTTGAGGTCGAGCAGAAGGAGATCAAGGGCAACCTCTGGCACTTCCGCTACCCCATCGACGGGGAAGAGGGCCGCTTCATCGTCGTGGCGACCACCCGCCCGGAAACCATGCTGGGCGACACCGGCGTCGCCGTGCATCCCGAGGATGAGCGTTACAAGGATCTGATCGGCAAGCATGTCCGCCTGCCGCTGGTCGGTCGCCTGATTCCCATCGTCGGCGACGAATACGCCGATCCGGCCACCGGATCGGGCGCGGTCAAGATCACCCCGGCGCACGACTTCAACGATTTCGAGGTCGGCAAGCGCTGCAATCTTGAGGCGATCAACATCCTCGACCGCGACGCCCGCCTGAACGAGAATGTCCCGGAGGCTTACCAGGGCCTCGACCGTTACGAGGCGCGCAAAAAGATCGTCGCCGAGCTGGAAGCCCTGGAGCTTCTGGAGAAGATCGAGCCGCACACCCACATGGTGCCGCACGGCGACCGTTCCGGCGTGGCCATCGAACCCTGGCTGACCGACCAGTGGTATGTGGACGCCGCCACCCTGGCCAAACCCGCCATCGAGGCGGTGGAGACCGGCAAGACGGTGTTCGTGCCCAAACAGTGGGAAAACACCTATTACGAGTGGATGCGCAACATCCAGCCCTGGTGCATCAGCCGCCAGATCTGGTGGGGCCATCAGATTCCGGCCTGGTACGGGCCGGACGGAACCTTCTTCGTCGAAGAGACGGAGGCCGCCGCCCGCGCCGCCGCCGCCAAGCATTACGGGTCGGATGTCGAGTTGACGCGCGACCCCGACGTGCTCGACACCTGGTTCTCGTCGGCGCTGTGGCCCTTCTCGACGCTCGGCTGGCCCGACCAGACGCCGGAGTTGGATCGCTATTACCCGACCGACGTTCTGGTGACGGGCTTCGACATCATCTTCTTCTGGGTCGCCCGGATGATGATGATGGGCCTGCATTTCATGAAGGACGTCCCCTTCCGCACCGTCTACATCCACGCCCTCGTCCGTGACGAAAAGGGCCAGAAGATGTCGAAGTCGAAGGGCAACGTCATCGACCCGCTGGAGATCATCGGCGAATACGGCACCGACGCCCTGCGCTTCACCCTGTCGGCGATGGCGGCGCAAGGCCGCGACATCAAGCTGGCGGTGAACCGGGTCGAGGGTTATCGCAACTTCGCGACCAAGCTGTGGAACGCCGCGCGCTATTGCCAGATGAACGGCTGCGAGCCGGTGGCGGACTACCGCCCGGTCGGGCTGACGCAGACGGTGAACCGCTGGATCGTCGGTGAGTTGGCCGACGCCTCCAAGAAGGTCGCCGACGCCATCGACGCCTACAAGTTCAACGAGGCGGCGAACGCGGCCTACCAGTTCACCTGGGGCAATTTCTGCGACTGGTACATGGAGTTCACCAAGCCGATCCTGGCCGGAACGGACGAGGCGGCGAAGGCGGAAACCCGCGCGACCACCGCCTGGGTGCTCGACCAGATCCTGCATGTGCTGCACCCGATGATGCCCTTCATCACCGAAGAGCTGTGGGAACAACTGTCGCCGTCCCGCGCCAACCGGCTGATTTCGGCGGAATGGCCGGAATTCGGCGCCGATCTGGTCGATGCGGCGGCGCGCGATGAAATGAACTGGGTGGTGCGGCTCATCACCTCGGTCCGCTCCATGCGCTCCGAAATGAACGTGCCGCCCGCCGCCCAGATCGAGCTGAAGCTGAAGGACGCCGGCCCCGGCAGCCTGGCGCGGCTGGCCACCCACCGCGACCTGATCCTGCGCATGGCCCGCCTGTCGAGCGTCGAACCGCTGGTCGGCCCGACGCCGAAAAGCGCGGTCCAGGCCGTGCAGGACGAGGCCACCCTGGTGCTGCCGCTGGAGGGGATCGTCGATCTCGACAAGGAGCGGGCGCGCCTGACCAAGGAAATCGACAAGCTGGCGGGCGAGATCAAGAAGATCGACGCCAAGCTGTCGAACGAACAGTTCGTCGCCAAGGCCCCCGACGAGGTGATCGAGGAGCAACGCGACCGCCGCGCCGCCGCCGATCAAGCCCGCGACAAGCTGCAAAAGGCGCTGGACATGCTGAGCGCGTGACGACGCGCTGGTGGTGAAGACAAACGGCCAGTCTGGGATGATGTGTTGACCTGTTGGTCATGTCATCCTGGGCGGGCCGATTTTTTTTGACACCGATGAACACAGATAAACACAGATGAACGTGGATTGTTTCCTGCCTTTAGGAGGGGAGGGATCTGAATCGCGAACAAAACTATTGTCTTATTTTATCGGTGTTCATCTGTGTTCATCGGTGTCAAATCCCAAAACGAATCCACCGCGCTCCGTCCACACAAAAGACGGCGACGCCCCAACACAAACGCCGCCGTCGTCATCCTGGGCGGGCTGATTTTTTTTGACACCGATGAACACAGATAAACACAGATGAACAAACACAGATGAACGTGGTTCAGCGTCATCTTTCTGGAGGGAGCTGAGCCACGAAAAATTCATTGTCTTATTTTATCGGTGTTCATCTGTGTTCATCGGTGTCAAACCCCAAAACGGACCCGCCGCGCTCCGTCCACACAAAAGACGGCGACGCCCCAACACGGACGCCGCCGTCCTCTCGTCCGTTTTACGGCGCGATGAACACGCTGGGGTGCTTGCCGATTTCGCCGCTGCCCTGGTCCTTGGCCAGCACGACGACGTCAGTGGAGCCGGATTTCACCGCGCTGGACGGGGCTTTCACGAAGATGCGGTAGGTCGCCACCTGATCGGCGTCGGCGCTCAAGGTCAGGGTGGAGCCGCCGCCATTGTCGGTCATCGCCTCTCCGGCGACCGACAGGGCCGCGCCGGGCAGACCGTCGAGCGACACGGCGTAGGCGCGGCGGATCGTCGTCTTGTTCAGGATTTTGATGGTGTAGGCGTTCTGTATCTGCCCATCGGACAGGGCGACGAACAGCGGCGCGCGGTCGCGCAGGACGCTGACGTCCAAGGTCGGGCGCAGATACAGGGCGATCGCCATGGCGCAGCCGACCGTCAGCATGATGAGCGAGTAGATGATCGTGCGCGGGCGGACCAGCCGCACCCGTTCGGACGAGCCGTCGATCTTGGCGATCTGGTTGGATTGGGTGTCGAACTGGATGAGATTGCCGGGCCGCCCGATCTGCGCCATCACGTCGTTGCAGGCGTCCACGCACAGGCCGCAGCCGATGCAGGAGATTTGCTGGCCGTTGCGGATGTCGGTGCCGGTCGGGCAGACGAAGACGCATTGTTTGCAGTCGATGCAGTCGCCCAGTCCCGCTGCCGCGCGCTCCTCCCAGCTTTGCGACTTGCGCAGCGGCGCGCGGCCTTCGCCGCGCCAATCCTCGTAGGTGACGAGGAAGGTGTCCTCATCGACCATCGCCGATTGATAGCTGCGCCACGGGCAGACATAGATGCAAATCTGCTCGCGCGCCCAACCGGCGAAGAAATAGGTGGTGAAGCTGAACAGCCCGGCGAACAGCAGAACCCCGCTGCCGACCTCGCCCGAGGCGATCTCGCGCGCCAGCGTCGGCGCGTCGTTGAAGTAGAAGATCCAGGCCCCGCCGGTCATCACCGCGATGAACAGCCAAACGGCGTGCTTCAGCGCCTTTTTCGCCAGCTTGGCCCCGGTCATCGACGCCTTGTCCAGGCGGATGCGCTGGGTGCGCGGCCCTTCGATCTTGCGCTCGACCCACATGAACAGGTCGCTCCACACCGTTTGCGGGCAGGCGTAGCCGCACCAGACCCGGCCAAACAGGGTGGTGGCGAAGAAGATGCCGAAACAGCCGATGATGAGCAGGCCGGTCAGGTAATAGATTTCCTGCGGCCAAATCTCGATCCACAGGAAGTACGCCCGCCGCCCGACCATGTCGAGCAGCACCGCCTGATCGGGAATGCCGGGACCACGCTCCCAGCGAATCCAGGGGGTGACGTAATAGATCGCCAGCAGAACGACCAGCGCCGCCCATTTCAGGCGGCGGAAGGTCCCCCGCACGTCGGCGGCGTAGACCTTGGCCCGGTCGATGAACCAATGCCGATCCGGATCCTCCTGCGGCGCGCCGTGCGGCACGTCGGAGGCGGAGCGGGGCAGGGGATCGGCGTGTTTTGTGAGCGTGTCGGGGGACAGGGACATGGCGGGCATCCTCGACCGTCGCGATGACGGCGTTCATCAGCAGCGTGGTCCCTCCTCCATAAGCGTTCCGTGATGGAGCCGCATTGCGCGATGTCAATCGCTTGCGAAATTCCCCCGCTCCCGTCCCCAGCCCCCGGCCCTCACACCCCTTCGCCGCGCAGCTCGGCCAGACCGTCGTGATAGGCGCGGTCGAACAGAGTCTCCAGCCGGGGGTTGACGCCGCGCAGCCCCTTCACCACGGCGAAGGCCCATTCAAAATACTCGATCTTGCGCGACAGCGGCCAATCGGCGGGCGGGCTGGCGGCCATGGAGCGCAGGTTCGACACCTTGTCGGCCAGCTTCACCAGCTTGGCCCGGTTGGACGCGGTGGGCGCGGCGTCGATCTGGTGCTGTTTGCGTTCGGCCTTCGACATGCGCTTGTCGTCGGTGGTTTCGGCGACCACGCGCACCACCTCCTCGCCGAACAGCCGCTCGATCTCCTCATAGCTGGCGTCGGTGTCCTCCAGCGTGTCGTGCAGCAGGGCGGCGATGACCGACACGGAATCCTTGCCCTCCGTCGCCTCGGCGACCAGCAGGGCCACTTCGGACAGATGGTTGACGTAGGGTTCGGCGCGCACGCCCTTGCGGCGCTGGTCGATGTGCTTGTGCGCCGCGAAATCCAGGGCGCGGGCGAAATCCAACAGGGGAGCGCCCTGTTGGGGCTGATGCAGGCTCATGGCGTTCTTTCCGTTTCGGCGCTACGCTTCGCCCGTTGCCCCGCGCGAAGGACCGCCGATGTTCACCCGTTTCTTCTTCGATCTGCGCAAGGCCGGCGTGCCGGCGTCGTTGACGGAGTACCTGACGCTCATGGAGGCCATGAAGCGCGGCGTCGCGTCCTTCCGCGTCGAAGAGTTCTATTACCTCAGCCGGGCCTGTTTGGTGAAGGACGAGCGCAATCTGGACCGTTTCGACCGCGTGTTCGGCGCGACCTTCCACGGGCTGGCCGACGCGGCGGCGGACGGCGCCGACGCGGTCCCCGTCGCCGACATCCCCGAAGACTGGCTGCGCAAGCTGGCCGAACGCTTCCTGACCGACGAGGAAAAGGCGCAGGTCCAGGCGCTGGGCGGCTGGGACACGCTGATGGAAACGCTGGCCCAACGGCTGGCCGAGCAGAAGGAGCGGCACCAGGGCGGCTCCAAATGGATCGGCACCGCCGGAACCTCCCCCTTCGGCGCCTATGGCTACAACCCGGAGGGCGTGCGGATCGGCCAGCGCGACAGCCGCCACCGCCGCGCGGTCAAGGTGTGGGACAAGCGCGCGTTCAAAAACCTCGACGATGGGGTGGAGATCGGCACCCGCAACATCAAGGTCGCCCTGCGCCGCCTGCGCAAATTCGCCCGCACCGGCGCGGCCAGCGAGTTGGATTTGCCCGGCACCATCCGCGCCACCGCCGCCAACGCCGGTTGGCTCGACCTGAAAATGGTGGCGGAGCGGCACAATTCGGTGAAAGTCCTGCTGTTTCTGGACATCGGCGGCTCCATGGACGACCACATCCGCTTGGTCGAGGAGCTGTTCTCCGCCGCGCGCGGCGAGTTCAAGCATCTGGAGCATTTCTATTTCCACAACTGCGTCTATGAAGGCGTCTGGCGCGACAACGCCCGCCGCCATGTGGAACGCACCCCGACCTTCGACGTCCTGCACACCTACCCGGCGGATTACAAGCTGGTCTTCGTCGGCGACGCCGCCATGTCCCCCTATGAACTCGTCTATCCCGGCGGCAGCGTCGAGCATTGGAACGAGGAGGCCGGGCAGGTGTGGATGCAGCGCCTGCTGTCGGTCTACAGCAAGGCGGTGTGGCTGAACCCGACCCCGCGCCACTATTGGGACTATTCGGAAAGCACCCGCATCCTGCAACGCCTGATGAACAACCGCATGTTCCCCCTGACGCTGGAGGGGCTGGACGGCGCGATGCGGGAGCTGCTGCGGTGAGTGTGTTTTGGTTTAGAGCGCCGTGCCTAAAATATGAAACAGCACGGCGTTCTAAGCTTTGATTTATCGAGCAGATTCACGCGTCGAATCGATCCCGATTTAACGCGATCTGCTCTAGAGTGCGGGTTGGGCGTGGTCGGAGATTTCAATGAATCATATTCAATCTATTGATCAGTTGCGACTAGAGGTGAGCGCAACGTCCAGCCGGGCGCACAAATCACGGCTTGGACAGTTCATGACGCCCTTGAGCACGGCTCGCTTCATGGCTGGTCTGTTTGACGCCAAGCGTGGCGGAGTTTGCCGCCTTCTTGATCCCGGTGCAGGCATTGGTTCGCTCGCCAGCGCTTTTCTTAACCGCTGCGCCGAGGGATCCCTGAGCTTTGAGACCGTCATCGTTGACGCGTATGAAGTGGACACGGTTCTACACACCCACCTTAATCAGGTGTTGGCGGGCTATCATGAGAGTTGCGATTTGAGCTATCGCATCATTGGCGGTGACTTTGTCGAACGTGCGGTCGTAGATCTTAAACATGATCGGGGCTGTGATTTCACTCATGCGATCCTGAATCCGCCATACAAAAAAATCAGTGCGACCGGCGGGGAAAGGCTGTTGTTGCGTCAGGTTGGAATCGAGGCTGTCAATCTTTACAGTGGATTTGTCGCTCTTGCTTTGACGAGGGTGCAGCCGGGCGGCGAGGTGGTGGCGATCATTCCGCGCAGTTGGTGCAATGGTCCTTATTATCGACCTTTTCGTGAGTTCCTGTTCGCCCGTGCCGCGTTGACTCATATTCATGTGTTTGAAAGCCGAAACAGGGCGTTCAAAGATGATGGTGTTTTGCAAGAAACGATCATTGTTCGGCTGGTCAAGAATGGTCAACAGGGGGACGTCGCCATCAGCGTCTCGTCCGACGACCAATTCACTGACATTCGGACTTATTGTCATCCGTTCAGCCGCGTTGTGCAGCCTGGCGACGATCAACGCTTTGTTCACATTCCGACGCTTCACGCAGTATCAGAACTCGACGCTGATTCCGCAGCCTTTCCGTGTTCGCTTGAGGATTTTCGTGTTGGCGTTTGCACTGGCCCGGTTGTGGACTTCCGCCTTAAAGCCAGCCTGAGGGCCATGCCAGAGCATGGCGCTGTTCCCTTGCTGTACGCCAATCATCTAACCACTGGGGCGGTCGTCTGGCCTTTGGATGGAGGCAAGAAACCCAACGCCATCATGGTTGATGCCGACAGCCAAAAATGGTTGCTGCCGATGGGGACCTACGCCGTCACCAAGCGCTTTTCATCAAAGGAAGAAAAACGGCGAGTCGTGGCGACGGTGATCGATGCGACCCGTTTGCAGGATTGCGCGCTGATCGGATTTGAAAACCACCTCAATGTGTTTTACAGCGGCACCCGCAAGGATAAGGCGGGCTTGTCTCCTGCACTGGCGCATGGGTTGGCCGTCTATCTCAACTCAACGGCGGTTGATGACCATTTGCGCCGCTTTTCAGGACATACCCAGGTCAATGCCACGGACCTGCGCGTGTTGCCCTATCCGAACCAGAAGGCGCTTCTGGCTTTGGGGGCATGGTCTATGAAAATGGGTGTCGTCACGCAGGCTGAGATCGACGCCGCGATCACGCGCCTGATCATTGGAGCGAACAGGACGTAAATGGCTGAGCATCACAACATCGAGGACGCGCTCCAGATTCTGACGGAGCTGGACTTTCCACGCGCGCAACGTAACGAACGGTCCGCTCTGTGCCTCTTGGCGATCATCGGATTGACGGCGAGCAAGGGATGGCCAGAGGCTGAGAACCCGCTGATTGGCATTACGCCGATGATGGATTTTGCCCGCGATCACTATGGCAAGGACTACGCCCCCAACACGCGCGAGACCTTCCGGCGGCAAACCATACACCAATTCGTTGATGCCGGCCTCGCACGATACAATCCAGACAAGCTGGATCGACCTGTCAACAGCCCCAAGGCGGTCTATCAGATTGCTTCGGAGGCTCTGGCGCTTGTCCAAACCTTCGGCACGGTGGGTTGGCAAGCAGCTTTGCAGGTTTATTTAGCGCAGCGCGACAGTTTGGCCGCGCGTTACGCTCAAGAACGTCAGCAGGCGATGGTTCCGGTGCAGATAGCCCCAGGCCAAGCGATCACGCTATCTCCCGGCGATCATTCGCTGTTGATTAAGGCGATCATTGAAGATTTTGCACCTCGTTTTGCGCCGGGCAGCATGTTGATCTACGCCGGGGATACCGGCGATAAAATGGGCTATTTCGACGAAGAGAGTTTGGCTCGTCTTGGTGTCCGTATCGACAATCATGGCAAGATGCCGGACGTCGTGTTGCATTACCTTGATCGGGGATGGCTGTTGCTGGTTGAAAGCGTCACCAGCCATGGGCCGGTCGATGGCAAGCGGCATGGCGAACTGACTCGTCTGTTCGGCAGTTCAACATCTGGACTGGTCTATGTAACGGCCTTTCCAAGCCGGGCTGTAATGAGCCGTTATCTGGCCGACATTGCTTGGGAAACCGAGGTGTGGTGCGCCGATGCTCCGTCCCATCTGATTCACTTCAATGGTCAGAGATTTCTTGGGCCATACAGCTAGCGTCTGGAGCGTTGAAGGCAGCGGCGTCATTCCAGCCGAAAGAGGGACGATCTTCGTCCAAGGCGCCCCCGTGCGACTCCGGCCACCATTGAAAATCACCCCCTTTTGCGTCTACGGTCGCGCGTTCCTTCGGAGTGAGTGCATGCGCGACATCACACCCATCACGGTCGCCCCCGGCGACGGCATCGGCCCCGAGATCATGGACGCGGTGCTCTATGTGATGAACGCGGCGGGCGCTCGTCTGAAGGTGGAGGAGGTTCCGGCGGGCGAGGTCGTGTATCGGCGCGGCCACGCGGGCGGGCTGGATCACGCCGGGTGGGGGTCCATCCGCCGCACGCGGGTCTTTCTGAAGGGGCCGATCACCACGCCGCAGGGCTACGGCAACAAATCGCTGAACGTCACGGCGCGGACCACGCTGGGGCTGTTCGCCAACGTCCGGCCCTGCGTGGCCTATCACCCCTATGTCCGCACGCGCCACCCGCGCATGGACGTGGTCATCATCCGCGAGAATGAGGAAGACCTCTACGCCGGGATCGAGCATCGCCAGACCGACGAGGTGATCCAGTCGGTCAAGCTGATCTCGCGCCCGGGGTCGGAGCGCATCGTCCGCTACGCCTTCGACTACGCCCGCTCCAACCACCGGCAAAAGGTGACGGCCTTCGTCAAGGACAACGTCATGAAGATGACGGACGGGCTGTTCCTGAAGATCTTCTACGAACTCGCCGCCGAATACCCGGAGATCAAGGCCGACCATCTGATCGTCGACATCGGCGCGGCGCGGCTGGCCGACCAGCCCGAACGCTTCGACGTCATCGTCACCTTGAACCTGTACGGCGACATCGTGTCGGACATCGCCGCGCAGATCACCGGCTCGGTCGGCTTGGCCGGGTCGGCCAACATCGGCGAGACCTGCGCCATGTTCGAGGCGATCCACGGATCGGCCCCGATGATCGCCGGGCAGGGGACCGCCAACCCGTCGGGCCTGCTGATGGCCGCCGTGATGATGCTGGTCCACATCGGGCAGGGCGACATCGCCGGGCGCATCCACAACGCGTGGCTCAAAACCATCGAGGACGGAATCCACACCGCCGACATCTTCGCGCGCGGCATCGGGCGGGTGCGGGTCGGCACCCGCGCCTTCGCCGACGCGGTGGTCGAACGGTTGGGGCAAATGCCCGTCACCATGCCGACGGTGGGCTACACCACCGCGCGCCCCGCCTATGACCGCACCAACCGCCTGTCGCCGCGCCACATCGCGGTGAAGGAGCTGGTCGGGGTGGACGTCTTCCTGCAATGGTCGGGCGGCGTGCCGAACGATCTGGCCGAGCTGGTCGGGCCGCTCTCGACCGAGGCCCTGACCCTGGTCAGCATCTCCAACCGTTCGCAACGGGTGTGGCCGGACGGCAATCTCGACGTCTTCTGCACCGATCACTGGCGCTGCCGCTTCCTGGCCCAGGGCGGGCCGGTCAAGCACGCCGCCATCGTCGAGCTGCTGGGCCGTTTGGCCGAGGCCGGAATCGACTTCACCCAGACGGAAAATCTCAGCAATTTCGACGGCAAGGCCGGATTTTCGACTCCGGGATAGACCGGAGGGAATAAGGGAGGGGGCTGCGGCGTCATGACCAACGAACCAACTCCCGCTGGATCCGCGCCCGATGCCCCATCCATGACGCCCGGCCCCGCCATCGCCGACCACGACATCGCCGCCCATGTGCCGCGCCTGCGCCGCTACGCCACCGCCCTGGTCGGCAACCGCTACGACGCCGACGATCTGGTTCAGGATTGCGTGGAAAAGGCGCTGGCCAACCGCCACGCCCTGCGCGACCCGTCGCGGCTGGGCGGCTGGCTCATGTCGATTCTGCACAACCTCCACATCTCCGTCCTGCGCGGGCGGCGGCGGCGCGGGGCCGAGGTGCCGGTGGAGGAGCTGGCCGACGATCTGGCGCTCAGCGCCCCGCCGACCGACCGGGCGGAGGTGCGGGACTTCGTCCGCGCCTTTGGCCAATTGACCGAGGAGCACCGCGCCGTGCTGCTGCTGACCGGCATGGAAGGTCTGTCCTACCGCGAGGCGGCGGAGGTGCTGGAACTGCCCATCGGCACGGTGATGTCGCGTCTGGCCCGCGCGCGCGAGCGTCTGCGGGTCCTGCTGGATGGCGGGGCCGAGCAGGCGGTGGTGAGGAGGATCAAGTGATGACGACCGGCGAGACCCACCCCGTGACCGAGGCCGACCTGCACGCCTGGATCGACGGCGAATTGCCCGACGAACGCCGCGCCGCCGTCGAACGCCACATGGCCGACCACCCCGACGACGCCCAGCGCTTCGAGCGCTACCGCGCCCAACGCGCGCTTCTGGCCCGCAGCTTTGGCCCGCTGATCGACCAGCCGCTCCCGGACCGCCTGACACCGCCGTTTGCCGCGCGCGACGCCGTGGCGACGGGCCGCGCGGGCTGGGCGGGGAGGGCGCGGGTTTGGGGGCTGGCCCTGGCCGCCTCGCTGCTGCTGTTCGTCGCCGGTGGGGCGACCGGCTGGGTGGCGCGGGACCGGGCGGGCGGCGGGCGGCAGGCCGACCCGCTGACCGCCGCCTTCATCGCCGACGCCGTGGCGGCGCACCGCGTCTTCACCGTCGAGGTCCGCCACCCGATCGAGGTCGGGGTGGACCAGGAGGCGCATCTGGTGTCCTGGCTGTCCAAACGGATCGGCCGGACCATGCGTTGCCCCAAGGCGACCAAAAGCGGCTATGAGTTGATCGGCGGGCGTCTGCTCGCGGATTCCGACGGGCCGGTGGCGCTCTATATGTACGAAGATGCGGCGGGGCGTCGCATCACCTTGTACATCCGCCCGACCCCCAGCCCGGCGGGAACCGCCTTCCGCTTCGCCCAGGATGGCGGTTTGCAGGCTTTGTACTGGCAGGACAACGGTTTGGCCCTGGCGATCACCGGCGATCTGGACCGCGCCACCCTGTCCGGAATCGCCGAGGAGGTCTATGGCGCGCTGAACTCCTGACCAGAGTGCCGACTTATGCACAGGAATGTTGCCGCGACCCTCTATCGTTTCCGCCGTCCATCTGGTAGCTTCCTCCCCGACTGGCACAAAATGTTGCGGCTTATGGAAAACGGCGTCAGACCGTGACCCAAAGGCTGGCAATGGCACCGGATCGGGAGTACTCGGGGATGAGTTGGACGGATGAGCGTATTCAACAGCTCAAGGATCTGTGGTCCCAGGGGTTGAGCGCGAGTGAAATCGCTGACACTCTGGGTGACATCAGCCGCAACGCGGTGATTGGCAAGGCGCATCGTCTGGGCTTGTCCGGTCGGCCCTCGCCGATCAAGAAGAAGCCGACCCGTGGGGCGACCATCCTCGCTTTGACCGAGCGCATGTGCAAATGGCCGGTCGGCGATCCCAAGCATCAGGATTTCCATTTCTGCGGCAAGCCGTCCCTGGCCGGTCTGCCCTATTGCGCCGAGCACGCCGCGATGGCCTACCAGCCCACCGGCAGCAGCAAAAAGCGCGAGGAAGAGCGGGAGCGCAACGTCGGCGCCGCCTGATCCGGCACACTCTCCCGACCGCAGGATTCAGACGAAAGCCCCTTCGCTCGGTCGAGCGCCGGGGCTTTCTTTTTTCTGGCGCGCCGGTCAGTAATCCGCCGGTCAGTAATCCTGGGCGCCGTGCTTCAGACGCACCCGCTTTCCGGCCAGCAGCGACAGCATCAACTGAACCACCATCTCATGCACGATCAGCGTGTGATGGTTGCCGCTGTCCTGCATCTCGTGCCGCAGCGCCTCCCGCACGGCGGGAACCCCGGTGACGTCGATCAGAATGTCCAGATCGGCGCCCAGCCGGGTCAACTCCATAAAATCCGTGGTGGTGGGGACGCCGCGTTCGCGGGCCAGCGCCATACCGGGCGCGTCGGCGTCCAGATCGGCCACGCCCAAAAGCTGAACGAACGGGGCGTCGAGCAATTGGCGCAGCAGCGGCGTGCCGGTTTCGCCAGCCCCGATGACGGCGACGCGGAACAGATCGTTGGCCATGTGTTTTGGTCCTCCCTCGGCGTTGCGTGCGAACGCAGGCCATAAAAAAACGGGGAGCCGAAGCCCCCCGTTTTTACTCTAGCCGACCTTGCGTCCGGCGTGACCCGGACGCGGCGTCGCACCCCCGGTTTTGCAACCAGGGTTAGCTCCAGGCGGCCATCTTCTTTTGCAGATTGTCCGACAGCTTGTCGAGGAACTGCTTGGTCGTCAGCCACGGCTGTTGCGGGCCGATGAGGATCGCCAAATCCTTGGTCATGTAGCCGGATTCAACGGTCTCGACGCAAACGCGCTCCAGCGTCTGAGCGAACTTGATGACCTCGGGGGTGTCGTCGAACTTGCCGCGATAGGCCAGACCCTGGGTCCAGGCGTAGATCGAAGCGATGGGGTTCGTCGAGGTTTCCTTGCCCTTCTGGTGCTCGCGATAGTGGCGCGTCACCGTGCCGTGCGCGGCTTCGGCCTCAACGGTCTTGCCATCGGGCGTCACCAGCACGGAGGTCATCAGACCCAGCGAGCCGAAGCCCTGCGCGACCACGTCGGACTCGACGTCGCCGTCGTAGTTCTTGCAGGCCCAGACGAAACCGCCCTCCCACTTAAGGGCCGAGGCGACCATGTCGTCGATCAGGCGGTGTTCATAGACCAAGCCCTTGGCCTTGAACTGCTCGGCATAGGTCTCGTCAAAGACCTTCTGGAAGATGTCCTTGAAGCGCCCGTCATAGGCCTTCAAGATGGTGTTCTTCGTCGACAGATAGACCGAATAACCGCGCTCCAAGCCGTACATCAGGCTGGAATGGGCGAAGCCTTCGATGGAGTCGTCGAGGTTGTACATGCCCATCGCCACGCCGGCGCTGGGATAGTCGAACACCTCATGCTCGATCTGGCTGCTGCCGTCGGCGGCTTCCCACTTGATCGTCATCTTGCCCGGGCCGGGAACGACGAAGTCGGTCGCCTTGTACTGGTCGCCGAAGGCGTGGCGGCCGATGATGATCGGCTTGGTCCAGCCCGGCACATAGCGCGGCACGTTCTGGCAGACGATCGGCTCGCGGAACACGGTGCCGCCCAGGATGTTGCGGATGGTGCCGTTCGGCGACTTCCACATCTTCTTGAGGTTGAACTCCGTCACCCGCGCTTCATCCGGGGTGATGGTCGCGCACTTCACGCCCACGCCGTACTTCTGAATGGCGTTGGCCGACTCGACCGTGACCTTGTCGTCGGTCGCATCGCGGTTCTCGATGCCCAGGTCGTAGTATTTCAGGTCGATGTCGAGGTAGGGCAGAATCAGCTTTTCTTTGATGAACTGCCAGATGATGCGCGTCATCTCGTCGCCGTCGAGTTCGACGACCGGATTGGCTACCTTGATCTTGGTCATTGGTGCGAGATCTCCCCGAACGGGTAAGGGCGTTGTCGTTTCCTGACGCCGGGCGCGCCATCAGGCGGGCGCTTGTTGCCGGGAGAGCGCGCAAGCGCGCCCCCCGATACCCCGGGCGGAATTAATCATTGCTGTATAGCACCGCCCCGCCATGAAAAGGAAGGTATCGCAGACGGTCGGGCGTCGATGTCGCACGAGTTAAGACTTTGGCCCAACTGGTCAGACCACTGATTCCGTTTCCAGCGCCGTTTGCGCTTTGACGGTTGACGCGGCGGCTTGTCGGTCGGCGTCTGTGATGTAATCGCGAATCAACGGCACGGTTTCCAGCGACCGGCTCATCTGAATTTGAAAGACCATGTGGCCCTGAACGCGGAAGCTGAGTTCGGCGCCCGCCATGTAGAACTCCCACATCCGGCAAAAACGCTCGTCATACAGCGCCTGGATCGCCGGACGGTTGGCGGAAAAGCGCCGCCGCCAGCAGCGCAGGGTTTCGGCGTAATGCAGGCGCAGGATCTCGATGTCGGTGGTCAGCAGGCCGGAGGATTCCACGGCGGGGAGAACCTCCGACAAAGCGGGCGAATAGCCGCCGGGGAAAATGTAGGTCCGTATCCACGGGTTGGTCGCGCTGGGACCGTCCAGCCGACCGATGGCGTGCAGCAGGGCGACGCCGTCCTTGGTCAAGAGTTGATGGACGGCGTTGAAGAAGGCGGGGTAATGCGGCGCGCCGACATGCTCGAACATGCCGACCGAGACGATGCGGTCGAAGCCGCCCGCCTCGATGGCCGCCAACTCGCGGTAATCCAGCCGCTCGAAGGTCACGCGATCCGACAGACCGGCCTCGGCGGCGCGCTGCCGGGACACGGCCAACTGCTCCGCCGACAGGGTGACGCCCAGCACGCGGACGTCGCAATGTCGCGCCATGTGCAGGGCCAGACCGCCCCAACCGCTGCCGATGTCGAGCGCGCGCATCCCCGGTTCCAGCCGCAGCTTGGCCATGATGTGGCGCTTTTTCGCCTCTTGCGCCTGCTCCAACGTCATCGCCGGATCGCTGAAATAGGCGCAGGAATATTGCAGATCCGGGTCGAGGATCAGCTCGTAGAAAGTGCGCGACAAATCATAGTGGTGGGCGACGTTGCGCCGCGACCGCCAAAGCGGGTTGCGTTGTTGCAACCGGCGCAGGACCGGCGACAGCGCCTCGCGCAGCCAACCGAGCGCGCCCTGAACCTCCGGTCCCGCCATCAGCAGGTGCAGCGCGTCGTAAATCGTGCCGCCCTCCACCGTCAGCCGCCCGTCCATATAGGCTTCGCCAAAGCGCAGACGCGGATTCATCAGAAGATCGCGCCCAACCGAACCGTCATGCAGGCGCAAGGTCAGGCGGGGCGGGCCGGAACCAACGCGCCGCCGTTGCCCGTCGGCGGTCACAAGGTCTATGGCGGCGTCGCCGATGGCGGCGGCGAACAGGCGGTCGAGCAACATGGCGGCATCCTTGCGTGACGCCACAGGGCGCGTGACGCCACAGGAGATGGCGCGCGCCAACCCGTCGCGCCATCGGCCATCGGACCAAGGAGAGTCGGCATTATGGACGAAGCCGCCCTGCCAAAACGCAGACTCCCTAAAACGCAGAAAGCCGCCCGACCCCGAATGGGGTGGGCGGCGTCTGGACGAGCGACGTGTCGCCGCGCGCCCGTGATCGGAACCAGGGGCGAACGGCGGAAGAGGCTGTTAGGCCTCGTCGTCTTCGGTCGTGGCGTCGTTGACGTAGGTCTCTTCTTCCTCGTCATCGTCACGCAGGTCAGCGGCGGTGATCATGCCGCCGCGCTGGGCCTGAAGGCCCGCTTCTTCCTGCGAACGAGCGACGTTGACCGTCACGCTGATCGACACTTCCGGGTGCAGGACGACACGAACCTTGAACAGGCCGAGCGTCTTGATCGGGGTCTCGATGGCGACCTGCTTGCGATCGGTCTTGTAACCGGCGGCGTCCAGGGCGTCAGCGATGTCGCGGGTGTTGACGGAGCCATACAGAACGCCGGTCTCGGCGGCCTGACGGATCACGATGACCGCGACGCCGTCCATCTTGGTGGCGACTTCCTGGGCGTCCTTGCGGCGCTCCAGGTTGACGGCCTCCAGGTGGGCCTTCTGCTTCTCGAAGACGCTCATGTTCGCCTTGGTGGCGCGCATGGCCTTCTTCTGCGGCAGCAGATAGTTGCGGGCGAAGCCAGGACGCACGTTCACGACCTGACCCATCTGGCCGAGCTTCTCAACCCGTTCCAGCAGAATAACTTCCATCACTCGTCCTCCTGACCGGGGGCAGCGCGGTCAAACCGGCGGCGCAGCCCGATCCATTGCTCGATCATGCCCAGGCCGACCATCAGCAGGATCGGCCACCCGAAGAGAAACAGCACCATGTAGAACCCGACGAGGAGCGGCACAGGGGCCGTCCGGCGTTGAGCCACAACATGATGAACCACCGAAAGCCCGGCAAAGGTGAACGGCACGGCCAGGATCAACGCCAGATTGACCGCCAGAAACCCAAAGGCGTCCGGCAAACCCAACGCGCCCAACAGCGCCATGGCGAAGACGGGAAGCAGCCAGACCGGCACTTCCAACGCCCCCATCCGCATGGGCGGGCGACGGTTGCGGCCAAACCGCATCAGCGCCCCTTGCGCCAGCGCCGCGTTGATGACCGTCATGACGATCCATGAGATCACAACCAACCCCGGCAAGGCCGCCGCCATCCACACCGCTTCTGGTCCCGGAGCCGCTAGGCCCTGCGCGCTGAACAGAGGCTCGGCCAGTTGGGCGAGCATCCGACGCACAACGCCTTCCAGCCCGCCGGGCTGGTCGAACGCCAGAATCATAGCGACGAGAACCGCCGCGACCCCCATTCCGACCAAGCCCAAAAGAACCCGACCAGACGGATACCATTCCAAAGTTCCAGCGGAATCCACCCGCGCCAACAGCGACTGTCGCACCACCAGCATCGCCGGTATCGCTCCGGTCAGCAGATAGGCGACGGACACCAGGACGCTGCCGGATGTGCCGAGCAGCACCGCAGCGCCGCCCGTCAATCCGGCGATGACCGCCGCCGGCGCCCCCAGCCACAACCCCACGAGGAAGAGGGGCAGGGGGGCGAGATAGCCCAGGATCAGCGCTCCGAACCCGCCGAACAGAACCGACAGATAAAAGAACGCGCTGACCAAACCGCCACCGACGGCGAGAACCAGCGGAGCGGCCAGACCGGCGGCCATGGGAACCCCTTACAACCTTTGCCTAAAACCTTCAGCCCTGTCGTCCGGGCTTACTTCACGATGTACGGAAGCAAAGCCAGGAAACGGGCGCGCTTGATGGCGCGGGCCAGCTCGCGCTGCTTCTTCGTCGAGACCGCCGTGATGCGGCTCGGGACGATCTTGCCACGCTCCGAGATGAAGCGGGACAGCAGCTTGATGTCCTTGTAATCGATCGCCGGGGCGTTCGCGCCCGAGAACGGGCAGGTCTTGCGGCGGCGGAAGAACGGGCGACGAGCGCCGCCGCCGGTGCGGGCGGCGGGAGCGCCCGTGGTCTGCTTGTCGCTCATTGCGCGATCTCCCCTTCCGAAGCGGTCACATTGTCCTGGCGGCGCGGCGGACGCGGGCCACGGTCGTCAAAACGACGGGGGCCACGATCACCACGGTCGCCGCGATCGCTGCGCTCGTTCCGGCTCTGCATCATCGCCGACGGGTTGGCGTCGAGTTCGTCCACGCGCACGGTCATGTAGCGCAGGACGTCTTCGTTGATGCTCATGTTCCGCTCCATCTCCGCGACGGCGGCGGCCGGGGCGGAAATGTTGAACAGGGTGTAGTGACCCTTGCGGTTCTTCTTGACCTTGTAGGTCAGGGTCTTCAGACCCCAATACT
The DNA here is from genome assembly GCF_003590795.1 of Azospirillum cavernae. GTDB lineage: Bacteria > Pseudomonadota > Alphaproteobacteria > Azospirillales > Azospirillaceae > Azospirillum > Azospirillum cavernae. Next base: position 1,003,466 of record NZ_QYUL01000001.1, on the reverse strand, counting down.
CGGTCTTCTCGATCGTGCCGCCATTGTCGCGGATGATCTGAGCGAATTGTTCGCTGAGAGCTTCGGCCTGGGCGGCCGAAATGTCTTGGCGCGCGATCAGCACGCACTCGTAAAGTGCCATTGCACTCCCCATGGCTGTTCATGGTCCGGCGCTGCGCCAACACCCCCAATGGATGCGGTCAGCCGCCCGGGCCTAGCCAACGGCACGCCGTCGGCAAGGAGTTAGAAGCGGCGCAGTATGCACAGAGCGGCTTGGTCGGCAAGAAAAATCCAATGGGAGGTGGCGAACGATGAGATTTCTGGTGAAATGGGCGGGAATTGCCGGATGGCGAATCCCGTGACCGCCCGGCTCTGATCGCGCCAAAAGAAGAAAATTCGACACTCTATATATAGGGAGTGTGCGCGGCGTAAAGCCGAAGGGGCGACAGCAAACAACAGGTCGCGGGCCAAAGAATTTTTCGGCTCTGCGCCTGGATTGACCGCGTTTTATCGGTTTTTTGGGGATTTGGACAACGCGCGTCGCTTGACTTGCCCAAAAGGGAGGGTATGACTGTCGCCCAATCGTCGGCGTCGCCACAGGGGCGGCGCGCTTTCATCCAGGGTTTTGACGCAGCATGATTAGGGCGTTCGTCTTTCCGGGGCAGGGCAGCCAAGCCGTGGGCATGGGTCGCGAACTCGCCGAGGCGTTCGAGGTCGCGCGCCACACCTTCCAAGAGGTGGACGACGCGCTGAATCAACGCCTGTCACGACTGATGGCCGAAGGCCCGGAAGCGGACCTGACCCTGACCGAAAACGCGCAGCCCGCCCTGATGGCGGTCAGCGTCGCCGTTCTGCGGGTGCTGGCCAGCGAGGGCGGGGTCGATCTCGCCAAACACGCTCGTTTCGTGGCTGGTCATTCCCTGGGCGAATATTCCGCGCTCTGCGCCGCCGGGGCCTTTACGTTGGGCGACACCGCGCGCCTGCTGAAGCTGCGCGGGCAGGCCATGCAGAAGGCGGTTCCGGTCGGCAAGGGCGGCATGGCCGCTCTGCTGGGCGCCGAGCTGGACCAGGCGCAGGCCATCGCCGCCGACGCTGCTCAGGGCGAGGTCTGCTCCGTCGCCAACGACAATTCCGCCGGTCAGGTGGTGATTTCCGGCAGCGCCGACGCCATCGACCGCGCTATCGCGCTCGCCGCCGAACGCGGGTTGAAGCGTTCGGTTCGTCTGCCGGTCAGCGCGCCCTTCCATTGCGCGCTGATGCAGCCCGCCGCCGACGCGATGGCCGAGGCTCTGGCCGCCGTGACCATTTCTGCGCCGGTCGTTCCGGTGGTCGCCAACGTGACCGCCGCCCCGGTGTCCGATCCCAACGCGATTCGCCGCCTGCTGGTCGAGCAAGTCACCGGCATGGTCCGCTGGCGCGAATGCGTCCTGGCCATGAAGGAGCAGGGCGTCGAGGCGTTGGTCGAGGTCGGCTCCGGCAAGGTGCTGGCCGGTTTGACCAAGCGCATCGACAAGGAGCTGTCCGCGACCTCGGTGGGGACGCCGGCGGACGTCGAGTCGTTCCTGAAGACTTTGTGAGGCCATCCATGTTCGATCTGACTGGCAAGTCGGCCCTCGTCACGGGCGCGTCCGGCGGCATCGGCGCCTCGATCGCCCGGGCCTTGCACGCTCAAGGGGCGTCCGTCGCCCTGTCGGGCACCCGCGTCGCTCCGCTGGAGGCGTTGGCCGCCGAATTGGGCGAGCGCGCCTTTGTGGTTCCCGGCAATCTGTCGGAGGCCGCCGCGATCACCCAGCTTCTCAAAGACGCCGAAACGGCGCTGGGCAAGATCGACATCCTGGTGAACAACGCCGGGCTGACCCGCGACCAGATCGCCATGCGCATGAAGGACGAGGATTGGCAGTCGGTTCTCGACGTCAATCTGACCGCCGCCTTCCGTCTGTCGCGCGGCGTCATGCGCGGCATGATGAAGCAGCGTTGGGGCCGCATCATCAACATCACGTCGGTCGTCGGCGTCACCGGCAATCCGGGGCAGGCGAACTACGCAGCCTCCAAGGCCGGGTTGATCGGCATGTCGAAGTCGCTGGCCGCTGAACTGGCCTCGCGCAACATCACCGTGAATTGCGTCGCGCCGGGGTTCATCACCACGGCGATGACCGACGCCCTGAACGACGAGCAGAAGCAAAAGCTGCTCCCCGCCATCCCGGCCGGCCGCATGGGCGAGCCGGGGGAAATCGCCGCCGGGGTCGTGTACCTCGCGAGCGAAGAGGCCGCTTACGTCACGGGTCAGACGCTGCACATCAACGGCGGCATGGCCATGATCTGAGGCGGCTTCGCCTCTTGTGAAGCTTCGGAGTCCCCGGTTGCCTCTTGGGCGCTGGTCAAGGCTGCCGAAATATGTTATCGGACGGGGCTTTCGCGGCAGGACGGCACGTTCTTCGCGTGTTGCTCCGACCGGATTATCCCGAGCGGTTTCAAGGATTGGAAGGTCTAATAAAATGAGCGACATCGCCGAGCGCGTGAAGAAGATCGTTGTTGACCACCTGGGTGTCGAGGAGTCGAAGGTGGTGGAGAACGCCTCCTTCATCGACGATCTGGGCGCCGACAGCCTCGACACCGTCGAGCTGGTTATGGCCTTCGAGGAAGAGTTCGGTGTGGAAATCCCGGACGACGCCGCTGAGAAGATTTTGTCGGTGAAGGACGCCATCGACTTCATCAAGGCGAACGCCACCGCCGCCTAAGGGCGGGGATCGCGTTTCCCGAGGGCCAGGCGCGCCGCGTGCGGCGCCCTGGCCGTCGCCGAGATTTTCCGAGGAAAGGTCAAGGAACAGCCTCATGAGACGTGTCGTCGTCACCGGACTCGGTCTGGCCACGCCGCTTGGCGTTGGTCATTCGCTGAACTGGGAGCGGTTGATTGCCGGTCAATCGGGAATCCGGGCGATCACGGGCTTCGACGCTTCCGACCTCGCCTCCAAGGTGGCTGGTCAGGTTCCGCGCGGCGTCGGCGAGGGGGATTTCAACCCTGACGCCTACGTGTCCTCCAAGGACCAGCGGAAGATGGATGATTTCATCCTCTACGCGATCGCCGCCGCCCAGGAAGCCATCAAAGATTCCGGCTGGGTTCCCCAGACCGACGAAGAGCGCGAGATGACCGGGGTCATGATCGGCTCGGGCATCGGCGGGCTTCCCGGCATCGCCGAAGGCGCCATCACCCTGCACGAAAAGGGGCCGCGCCGCCTCTCTCCCTTCTTCATCCCGGCCTGCCTGATCAACCTCGCCTCCGGGCATGTGTCGATCCAGTACGGCTTCAAGGGACCGAACCACGCGGTCGTCACCGCCTGCTCGACCGGCGCGCACGCCATTGGCGACGCCGCCCGGCTCATCATGTGGGAAGACGCCGACGTCATGGTCGCGGGCGGCACGGAAAGCGCGGTCAGCCGTTTGGGCGTGGCTGGTTTCGCCGCCATGCGCGCGCTGTCCACCAACTTCAACGACACGCCGTCGCAGGCGTCCCGGCCCTATGACAAGGACCGTGACGGCTTCGTCATCGGCGAGGGCGCCGGCGTCGTCGTGCTGGAAGAGCTGGAGCACGCCAAGCGTCGCGGCGCGACCATTTACGCCGAAGTCGTTGGCTATGGCCTGTCGGGCGACGCTCACCACATCTCGGCCCCCGCCGAGGATGGCAACGGCGGCTTCCGCGCCATGCGCGGCGCGTTGAAGCGCGCGGGGTTGGCTCCGTCCGACATCGACTACGTCAACGCCCATGGCACCTCGACGCCGCTTGGCGACGAGATCGAGTTGGGCGCGGTGAAGCGGCTCTTCGGCGATTCGATGAGCACGCTGGCCATGTCGTCGACCAAGTCGGCCATTGGGCATCTGCTGGGCGCTGCTGGCGCGGTCGAGGCGATCTATTCGATCAAGTCGATCAACCATGGCATCGTTCCGCCGACTCTCAATCTTGAGAATCCGTCGGAAAGCTGCCAGGGCGTCAATCTGGTGCCGAAGGTGGCGCAGGAGCGCCGTGTCCGCGCGGCGCTGTCCAACTCCTTCGGGTTTGGCGGCACCAACGCGTCGTTGGTCTTCAAGGAGTTTGCGTAAAGCATCATGGGCTGGGGCCTCCGAATTGTTGCGGGGGCGCTGGTCCTGGTCAGCGCAACCGCCGGAGTCGGCGTCTGGGGAGCCATGGAAGTCATGGCACCCGGTCCTCTCGATCATCCGGAAACCGTCGTCATCCCGCGTGGCAGCGGGGTTGAATCCATCGCCATAACTCTGGGCGACGCCGGAGTCGTGTCTTCCCCCCTGCTGTTTCTGGCGGGGGCGAAGATCACCGCGTTGGCGGGGTTGGCCGGGAGCGCGCGTGACCTTAAGGCGGGCGAGTATCTGTTTCCCGCTGGCGTCAGCATGGACGCCGTTCTTGAGCAGATGCGGCAGGGCCGCACGGTGGTCCGGCGCTTCACCGTGCCGGAGGGTTTGACCTCCGCGCAGGTCGTCGCTCTGCTCGACAAGGAAACGGCGCTGACCGGAACGGTCAAGCAGACGCCGAAGAACGGCGCGCTGTTGCCGGAAACCTATCATTTCGCCTATGGCGACAGCCGCGCTTCGATCATCGAGCGGATGCAGACGGCGATGACCCAGGCCTTGGCCGAGGGCTGGAAGGCGCGCGATCCGCATCTGCCCTTTGAAACGCCGCAGCAGGCGCTGACCCTGGCCTCCATCGTCGAGAAGGAAACCGGGATTGCCGCCGAACGCGCCAAGGTGGCGGGGGTCTTCATCAACCGGCTGGAAGCGGGGATGAAGCTGCAATCCGACCCGACGGTGGTCTTCGCCCTGACCGATGGGGTGGGCGAGTTGGGACGGGCCTTGACCCGGAACGACTGGAAGTTCGAGTCCCCCTACAACACCTATCAGGTCACGGGCTTGCCGCCGGGGCCAATCGCCAATCCGGGCAAAGCGTCGCTGCAAGCGGTGCTGAAGCCGGAAAAGCACGACATGCTGTATTTCGTCGCCGATGGCACGGGCGGGCATGTCTTCGCCAAGACTCTGCCCGATCACAACCGCAACGTCGCCAAATGGCGCGACGTTCAGCAGGCGCGGCAGTCGGCGACCGACCCCTGATCCTTTCGGGTCAGGCCGCCCCGCCTCAGATGGCCTTGAAGCGCGCCGCCTGATGGCGGGTTTCGTCAGCCAGACGCGACAGTTGCACCATGGTGGCGGCGATTTCCTCCGACGCGGCGGCGTTCTTCGACGCCACCATGCGGACGCTTTCCACCGAAGTTTCGATGTCTTTCACCGAAGCCTGCTGCTGCTCCATCGCCACAGCGACGGCCTGAAACGCCTTGTCGATGCGGGCGACCCGTTCGGCCAAACCATCCATCATCCGCCGGGCCTGTTCGGTCACGGCCATGCCCTCCGCCGCCATAGTCGCGGCGGATTCGATGATTTCGGCGATCTGGCGGGCGCTTTCCACCGCGTTGTCGGCCAGCTTGCCGACCTCCTCGGCGACGACTTCGAAGCCTTTGCCCTGCTCCCCAGCGCGGGCCGCTTCGATGGAGGCGTTGACCGACAGGATGTTGGTCTTCACCGCGATCTGGGTGATCGCCTCCGTGATCCGTCCGATGCGGCGGCTGTTGTCCGCGATGGTCTGCGACACGCCCAACAGCCGGGCCATGTCCTGTTTGCCCTTGGCGGCGAAGCCGGTGGCGTCCTTCACCATGTCGGCGGCGTCGCGGGTGCTGTCGGTGACGTGGGCGATGGCGCGGGCGGATTGGCCGACGGCGACCACCACCTGATCGAGATCGTCGGTTTGCTCCGACGCGCCGTCGGACACCTGGGCGATGGCGGTGCTGGCCTGCCCGGCGGCGATGGCGACTTGGGCCGCCTGATCGCCGATGCTTTGAAAGGCGGTTCCTGTCTCTTTCAGCAGATCGACCATCTCGCCATAGGCGCCGGCGAAGGCGACGGCGCGACCGCCGGTCATCGCCTGTTCCGTTCCGTCGGTTGCGGTCGCCACGCCGGACAGGCGGTGCATTTCCTGGTGCAGACCGTGCAGCACTTGGATGACGCTTTCGATGGCCCGCCCGATGGCCCCCAATTCGTCCTGCCGCCCGGTTCCCGGCACGACGACGGTCAGATCGCCTTCGGACAGGCGTTGAATGGCCCGGGTGGTGGCGGTGATCGGAACGGTCAGGCTGCGGGCGATCAACACCGACAGCAGGACGCCGACCGCCAGCGCGCCGAGCGCGCCGGTTCCCAGCAGAGCCACGGCGCGGCTGCGCCCGATCTCGCGTTCGGCCAACTGCCCGGCGACCAGCGCGCCGACCCGTTCGCTGACCGCGTCGGCGGCGTCCTTCATCACCGCCCGGGCCTTCAACCGCTGCTGGATGATGTCGCGGACCAGCAGGAATTCGGTCTCCACCCCCAGAACGGCGGCGGTCAGATTGGCGATGTCCTTTTGCGTGGCCTCGTCGGGGGCGCTTTTGCGGGCGTCGGCGACGACGTAAAGCAGCTTGTCGATGCTGGCGTTCAGCCAGTCCCGCCCCGACCCGCCATTTTCGATCAGGAATTGCTGGATGTCGAGCAACGCTCCCCGCGTTTCCTGGATCATCCGGTTCGCGATGCTGGACAGCACCACCGTGGATTCCAGGGCGGCCAGGGCGGCGGCGTCGGTCGGGTCGGTGTGCAGGCGGATGACGGCGTCGGCGTACCGCTCCGTCTGGGCGTGGGAGATGGATTGGGCGGCGACCAGCAGGACGGCGGTCTGCTTGCGCAGCTTTGACATGCTGGCGAATTTCTCCACCTCCAACCGCACCACCTCGTCGAAACTTTTGCGGTAGAGGTTGAGCTTGTCGAGCGCCTCGCTCAAGACCTGAGGATTCACCGGGTGGGCGGGGTCGTTCAGCAGGGCTTCGGCCTCGGCCTTCAGCGCATCGGTCAGGGCGCGGACGCGGCGGCTGGCCGATGGATCGACGTCCAACAGATAACGCGCCTCTTCCAAGCGGGCGAGGTTGAGCGTGCCGTCCAGCGTCGCGGTGCGGCTGGCGACGTCCACCCGCGCGGCGTAGGTGTCCAACCCGTTCCAGCCGACGGCGGCGACCGTGACGGTCAGCAGCAGGATGGCGGAAAAGCCCAAAGAAATGCGGGTGGAGATCGACATGCCGACGGTGTCCCTACAAACTGGCATCAGGCGAGCTGGCTTTGGGCGAACTGGCCCCGGTGGTGGCCGTTTGATTTAACCTTGCGTCGGTCGGGGTGCATCCGGCAAGTCATAAGGCGGTTGCCTTGACCATCCATTGCCCTAGGCTTGTCCGATTGTTTGCGAGGAGCCATTCGTCATGTCCTTTCCGGCTGGTCTGCGCGTGTTTCCCAAGCTGTGCCTGACGGCGCTGCTGCCCGCCGCCGCCGCGCTGATCCCCTTGGCGTTGCCGGGGGCCGAGCCGCGCGTTCTGTGGCTGGCGACGGGCGGAGCGTTGGCGGTCGCGTTGTTGATTGGGCTGGTCGTCGCGCTGGATCTGGCCGACGCGCTGCGCCGCTTGGAACGGCGGGCGGCGGATTTGGCCGATGGGCGCTTTGACGGCTGGCAAGCGGCCCCGCCGCGCGGCGATGAACTGGGGGCGAGCTTTGCCGCGCTCGACCGGCTGGCGGCGACGCAAAGCGCCTTGCACGCCGAATTGCGCCGCCTGATCGACGCCGGGGAGACGGACGGCAAGACCGCCGCTCCCACGCTGCCGGGCGGCTACGGCGCGATGGCGGCGCTGGTTGGCGACGCGCGCGGCTCCTTCCAGCGAATCGGCGAGCAGGCGGCCCAGGTCGCGGTCGCCGCCGGGCAGGCCAGCACGGCGGTGGCCCAGGTGTCTGACGGCGCGTCGATCCAGACCGAGGATTTGGACCGGGTGGTTCATGCGGTCGGGCAGTCAGCCCGCGCCATCGCGTCCGTCACCGACAGCACGCGCGCCGCGTCGGACATGGTGAAGGACACCGCCGGTTTCGCCGACAAGGGCAAGACGGAGATGGCGCGGCTGGTCCGGGTGTCGCAGACCATCGGCGACAACAGCCGCCGCATCGGACGGATCACGGAGGCGATCACCCAGATCGCCGTGAAGACGAACATCCTGTCGGTCAACGCCTCCATCGAAGCCGCCCGCGCCGGGGAACAGGGCAAGGGATTCGAGGTCGTCGCCGAAGAGGTCGGCAAGCTGGCCGACAACGCGGTGGAGAGCGCCCGTCAGATCGCCGAGATCGTCGAAGCCGCCGCGACCATGGCCGAAGAGGGCATGGCCGCCACCGCCGAGGTGGTGCAGATGATGGACGGCATCGCCGAACGGGTGACGCAGCTCGACCGCATGTTCCAATCCGTGGCGGGCGCGATGGCCCAGCAGCAGGACAGCATGGTCGAAATCGAATCGAACGTTGGCAACATCCGCAACGTCGCGTTCAAGAACGCCGCCGCGTCGGAGGAGATCACGGCGACCATGGTGCAACTTTCGCGGTTGGCCGACGAAACCCGCCGTCTGGCCGAGCGCTTCAAAGCGCCGTGACGGAGCGCCGCCGGTGAGCGCGCCTTTCTCCACCCCCCTGGAAGCGCTGGCGCGGCGGCTGCTGGACGACGTGCGGCGCAAGGCGGGGATCCGCCATGACCGTCCGTTGGAACGCAAGCTGACGCGCATTCTGGCGGCCATGCCGCTGGCCGTGCTGGAAAGCTGGGTGGAGCAGATCGAGGCCGCCGCCCCGGACAGCCCGGATTGGCTGAGCCTGATCGAAAATCTGACCATCCACGAAACCTATTTCTTCCGCGATCAACCGCATCACGAGAATCTACGCCGCCATGTGTTGCCCCGCCTGATCGCCGACCGGCGCGACGCGCGCGCTTTGCGCCTGTGGAGCGCCGGGTGCGCCAGCGGCGAGGAGGCTTATGGGCTGGCCATCCTGGCGCTGGAGGCGCTGGCCGACGCGGGCGCGGCGCGGCGGACGGGCGAGGGGATCGTTACCGAGTGGACGCTGGACGTTCTCGGGACCGACCTCAGCCGCATCGCCGTGCGGCAGGCGCGCAACGCCTGTTATGGCGACGAGGGCATGGGGGCCTTTCGCGATCTGCCCGCCGCCTACGCCGACTGGTTCGTTCCGTTGGCGGGGGAGGCCGAATCCTGGCGCCGGGTGCGGGACGACGCCCGGCGAATCGTCCGTTTTGAACGGCGCAATCTGATGGATTCCGCCCCGCCGGAAACCGGCTTCGACCTCGTGTCCTGCCGCAACGTGATGATCTATTTCGACGACGACAGCCGCGACCGCGCCTTGCGGCAACTGATCGGGGCCGTCGCCCCGAACGGCGGTTGGCTGACCTTGGGCGCGACCGACCGCCTGCCGGAGGGCGCGCCGTTCGAGCGCCATCGTGGCGAGCGGGCCGTCGCCTTTCGCCGCAAGCCGGGCGGGGAGGGGGCGCTGTGATCGGCGGCTTCCTCACCTTCGACATCGCCGGAACCCCCTTCGCCGTGGACAACGCCCAGGTGGAGGAGGTGGCGGAATCCGCCCGCGCCACCCGGCTGCCCTTCGCCCCGCCGCAGGTCGAGGGGCTGGCGAACGTCGCCGGGCGCATCCTGCCGGTGCTGGACGTCACCGGCTATCCGGCGCTGGGGTTGGCGTGGGGCGGCGGGCGCAAGGGCGGGCTGTTGATCGTTTTGCGGGCGGGCAATGGGCTGGTGGCGCTGCGGGCCGGGCGGATCGGCGGGTCGTTGGCGCGTGACCGCGTGTCGCTGGAGGCCCCCGCGCCCGAGGATGCGGGCGCGCCGGTGGCGGGGCGGCTGCGGCATGGCGACCGTTCGCTGCGGCTGCTCGACCCCGACCAGTTGCAGCTTGGCCATGGCATGGCCTTCGCCGCGCTGCCGGAGGGGGAGGCGTTGGCCGGGGTGCCCGCCGATCCGCCCGACCCGGCGCGGGAGCGCTCCACTGTGCGGCTGTTGATCGTCGAGGCGGGCGGACGGTCCCACGCGCTGGACATGGGCGACGTCGTTCTGGTCTTTCCGGTGGCGGATCTGCGCCCGCTGCCGAACGCCCCGGCGCTGGTGCGCGGCATGGCGCAGGCGCAGAGCCGTCCGGTGCTGCTGGCCGACCCGTTGGGCGCGCGGTCGGGCTTGGTGGGCGGTTATGCGGTGGTTCACGCCACGCCCTGCGGGCCGGTTGGCGTGCAGGTGGACGCGGTGCGCGGCGTGGTCCGTTTCCCGCTGGATCGCGTGAAGGCGGGAGAAGCCGGTGCGCCGAATGAAATCGTGGATTACGATGGGGCTTGGCTGGACGTGAGAAGCGGAATGGGCATGTTGGGCGACCATCTGGGCGAGATCGGCCCCCTGATCCCGGAGGGCGGCGACATGGCCGACAGCCGTCTGCCGCGCCGTTTCTTCCGCCGTTTCCTGACCTTTCTGGTCGAGGCGCGCGTCTACGCCCTGGAGTTTGAGCGGGTCCGCCGCGTGGTCGAGGCGTCGGACCGGCTGCGTCTGCCGCAAGGGGCGGCGAGCTTCGACGGCTTGACCGACGTCGATGGGGCGATCCTGCCGATTCTCGATCTGCGGCGTCTGCTGGCGCGCAACCCAGTGGGAACCCCGTCCGAGCTTCCCGGCGTCGCCATTCTGGTGGAGATTGACGGCGGCGTGGTGGCGGTGATCGCCGATTCCATCCAGCGCATCCGCAAGATCCCGACCGACGACGTGGACCCGATGTCCGACCGCCTGACCGCCGCCGTTCTCCGGTTGGAGGGCGCGCTCATCCCCGTGCTGCGCCCGGAAGGGCTGATGACGGACGCCAAGGCGACTGATGGGGCGACGAAGGCGCTGCCGCCCGCCGCCGCGCCGACGACCGGGGGAGGCGTGCGATGACCGCGCCCCGCATCCGGCTGTTGGTGGTCGATGACAGCAATTTCGTCCGTGTGGCGCTGCGCAAAATGCTGGAGGCCGCCGCCGACATCGAAATCGTCGGCGAGGCGCGCAACGGGGCCGAAGCCCTGCGCCTGTCGCGCCGCCTGAAACCGCACGTCGTCGCCATGGATCTGAACATGCCGATCATGGACGGCATCGAAGCGGTCCAGGCCATCGCCCAGGAAAAGGGGCCGCCCTGCATCATGGTGTCCAACGAAACCTCCGACGGGGCGAGCGCCACCATCCGGGCGCTGGAATCCGGTGCGGTCGATTTCGTGTGCAAGAACACTTCCTTCATCACCTTCGACATGGCGTCGATTGAACGGCAACTGACCGAGAAGGTGCGCCATTGGGGCCGCTGGCGTATGGCGGCGTTGGGCGAATCGTCCGCAGCCGCCGCCACGCCGCAGGCCGCGACCGTGGCGCGGACGGCGCCGCCCGCCGCCGCGCCACGGTCTCCCAGCGTCGCGGCGCGCGGCAAGCGGCCCGATCTGGTGGTGGTCGGCGTGTCCACCGGCGGGCCGGTGACGTTGCTGGAACTGCTGGGCGCGCTGGGGCCGTTGCCCTGCCCGCTGGTGGTGGCGCAGCACATGCCCGCCAGCTTCACCGCCGGGTTCGCCGCCTCGCTGGCCCGCAGCCTCAAACGCCCGGTGACGGAGGGGGAGGAGGGCGCGGCCCTGGAACCCGGCTCCATCACCATCCTGCGCGGAGGGGCCGATTGGCTGGTCAAGCGGTCGGCGTCGGGGCGTTTCGCCCTGCGTCTGGTCGCCGACAGCGGCGAACCGCATCACCCCTCGGCCAATCTTCTGTTCCGCTCCGCCGGGCTGGAGGCTGACGCGCCGGTCGCCGTCATCCTGACCGGCATGGGGGACGACGGCGCCGCCGGGGCGGCGGAGCTGGCGGCCCGGCGCTGTCCGGTGCTGGTCCAGGATCCGGCGTCCTGCGCCGTGGACGGCATGCCCAATTCGGCGATCCGTGCGGGCGTCGCGACCGACATCCTGCCGGTCGCCGCCATCGCGGCCAAGCTCAACACCCTGTTCACCCTGACGCAAGCATAGGAAACCTGTTTGATGGCGAAGCCTACGATCCTGCTGGTCGATGATTCGGTGCTGATGCGCACCATCATCGGCGACATCGTGCGCTCCGACGAGGATCTCGATCTGGTCGGCGCGGCGGAGAATGGCAAGGTGGCCTTGGAGATGGTCAAGTCGCTGAAGCCCGACATCGTGCTGCTCGACATCGAGATGCCGGAAATGTCGGGGCTGGAGGTGATGGAGCATCTGTCCCTGACGTCGCGCGCCAAGGTCATCATCATTTCCTCGGTCGCCCAGGTCGGTTCGCCCGAAGCGAACGAGGCCCGCGCGCTGGGCGCGGTGGAGATCATCGCCAAGCCGTCCGGCACGATGAGCCTCGATCTGGCCCACAAGAAGGGGCACGACATCGTCGTCGCCATCCGCCGGGCCGCCGGTTTGCCGGTTCGCTCCTAACCACGACGGAACGGGCCGGGGCATGAGCGAACTGATCGAAACCCTGTGGCGGCAGTTCGGCGTCGAGGCGGGCGAGCATTTCGACGCCATCGAAAAGCTGCTGTCGGCCAGTTCTGGCGAGGATGGCTCCGGCGAGGATGGCGGGGCGGAGCGCGTGGCCGCGCTGTTCCGCTCCTTCCACTCGCTGAAGGGCGCGGCGCGGGCGATGGATCTGTTCGCGATGGAGGCGGTGGCCCACCGCGCCGAAACCATCTTGGGGCGGGTGCGCGGCGGCGCGCTGGCCTTGACCGGGGCGGTTGGCGATCCGCTGTTGGAGGCGCTCGACGCGCTGCGCGGTCTGGCCGATCTGGCGGTTCGGGAGCGGCGGGACGGCAAGGCCGACCCCGACCTTTTGGCCCGGCTCGACGCCTTGGGCGGGGCGAGCGAAGCGGTGGCGGCGGTCAAGGCGGCGCTGCCGCCGGTCAAGCCGCCAACCCGCCTGCACGACAACGAAAAACTGCTGACTCTGTTCGTCGGTCTGCTGCACGACGGCATGGCGACGCTGACCCGCGCGCTGGATCTGGCGGCGCTGGACGCCGACGGCTTCCGCAGCGTGGACGACACCGCCGAACGGCTGGAAATCGCCTGCGAGCGCTTGAACTTCCTGCCCTTCGCCGACGTCTTCCGCCGCTTCCGCGCCGGTTTGGCGGCGCGCGACCCCGACGCGATCCTGCGGGAGTTGCAGGCGGTGACGCTGGCCAGCGCGCGGGTCGGGCGGCTGTCCGGGCGCGACGCCGGATCGGCGATCCTGGCGACCCTGCTGGCCGACCACAACGCCCAGGCGCTGGCGCGGGGAACCGCCCGCGCGTTGGAGCTGATGGCCGACCCGGCGGCGGCTGGGGAGGAATTGGCCGGGCTGCTCGACCGGCTGGCGGCGACTCTGGACATCCTGGCGCTGCCCCGCGCCGCCGCCCTGTTGCGGGTGATCGCCGACGTGACGCGGCGGGCGGCGCCGCTGGGGCATGAGGATTGGCCGGGCTTGCTCAACGATGGCCGGGCGATGGTGGCGGGGCTGGCCCATCAGGCGACGCTTGACCCGCCGGAGGATCTGGACGCCGCCGCCGCCGCCGCGCTGGAGGGGCGCTTGCGCCGTTTCGTCGACGCGGCGTCCGCCGCCGCCGAGGCGCGACGGCCCTTCACGGTTGAGGAGTTGACCGCCTTCGGCCTGGACGCCGGGCTGTTGCGTTTCCTGTCGCCGGACAGCGCGGCGGATCTGCGCGCGGCGGTCGCCGACCCGACCGTGACCCTGTACGAGGTCACGGCCTTTCTGGAAACCTCCGCCGAGGTGGCCTCCGGCTTTGTCTCCTGGTTGGGCGGCAAAGTGCGGGCGATCACCAATTGGCCGGAGTTCATCGACGGCAAGACCTGGCTGCGGGTGCTGGTCGCGTCGGCGCAGGGCCTCGACCCGCTGCGCGACGCGCTGTCCGCCATCGACCCCAGCGGGCAGTTTCTCCACATCCGTCGCTGCGCGCCGAGCGCGGAGGATGAGCCGGACGAGGCGTCGACGCCCGACATGGCGGGGGAGGGCGACGCGCCGCTGGTCGCCGAGTCCGCGCCGACGATGGCCCATCCGGTCCCCGCGAGGACGACCGCCGCGCCGTCTCCCGCAACCCAGCCGCCCGACATCCCGCCCGCCCTGCCGCCCTCCGCGCCAGCGTCTCCGCGCGCGCTGACCGCGCCCGGCGGCGGGGTGCTGCGGGTGCCGGGGGAGGTGGTGGACCGCTTCATGGCGCGGATCGACGGCATGGTTCTTCTGTCGGGCGAGTTGAACGGCGTCGCCAACGATCTGCGGCTGGAACAGGCGTTGGCCGCCTTGACGGAGCGGTTGGGGGCGGGCGATCCCGAATTGCGCGCCGTGCAGGAGGCGGTCGAGCATCACCGGCGCGCGCTGTTGGACCTCGACGCCCAACTCAGCCGGTCGGTGGACCGCTTGCGCGAATCCGCCCTCGATTTGCGGGTCGTGCCCATCGACACCCTGTTCAACCAGTTTCCCCGCGTGGTGCGCGAACTGGCCCGCGTGCAGGGCAAGACGGTCCGCTTCACGCTGGACGGCGGCGACGTCCGCATCGACAAGAGCATGGTCGAAACGCTCTATGACCCGTTGATGCACATGGTGCGCAACGCCATCGACCATGGCGTGGAATCCCCCGCCGAGCGTGAGGCCGCCGGGAAACCGGCCCAGGCGACGCTCAGCCTGCGCGCGGTCCAGCGCAACAGCCGCGTCGTGGTGGAGATCGCCGACGATGGCCGGGGCATCTCCACCGAAGCGGTGCGCGCCAAGGCCGTCCGCAACGGCCTGATCGGGGAGGAGGACAGCCAACGCCTCTCCCCCGAATCGGTGCGCGACTTCATCTTCGCCTCGGGATTTTCAACGGCGGACAGCGTTACGGAAACGTCCGGGCGCGGCGTCGGCATGGATGTGGTGCGCAACGCCATCACCCGGCTCGGCGGCAGCGTCGCCACCCGCACGCGGGAAGGGGCGGGCACCGCCTTCGCCATCGACCTTCCCCTGTCGGCGGCGATCCTGCGCACCCTGCTGCTTCAGGTCGGCGATCAGGTGTTGGCGATTCCCGACCGTTTTGTCGAAGAGGTGTGCGGCTTCACCGCCGACGCCTTCCATGTGGTGTCGGGGCGCTGGACGGTTTTGCGCCGCAACCGGGTGCTGCCGGTGGTTCGGCTGGCTGATGCGCTCGGTTTTCCGGCCAGCGGCGATTGGCCGCCGGTGGGCGAGGGGCAACGCTTGATCGTCGTTCTGCGCCAGGGCGACCGTCGGATCGGTCTGGAGATCGACAAGCTGCTGCGGCGCGGCGACCTGTTTGTGCGGGAAAGCCACCCCGGTCTGGCTGAAGTGCCGGGGGTGGGCGGCGTGTCGTTGCTGAACGATGGACGGATCGTCATCATTCTGGACGGCGACGAGCTGTACCGGCTGGCGGCGGCGGCGCAGCGGCGGGCCGCCGAAGGCATGGCGGGGACGCCGCAACCGCTTGTTTCATGAACCGGATTTCATCCAGCCGACAGACGGGGTTCAGGTGGGCGCGGTTACTGTTCATCCTGTGACGGGGGCGCTTCGACTTCCCCCCAGAACCGGCCCCGTCACACCGAGAGCAGTGTCTTCACAGTGCGTCTTCCACAGTGCGTTTTCTGATGTCTCTCCCGGTGGTTCCCCTGCCACCTAACTTCAGCCCGTCCGGTTCTCCCGCACCCCCACCGGACGGCGCCCTTTGGCGGAGCGCGACGCGGCCAATCACGGCCCTGGTTGCCCCCGACTGTCGCCGCCGGTCGCGGCGCGCTCCGCCCCCTTCTTTTTCTTTTGTGAATCCTGGTCTTGACGGGCCGCTCCCCAAGCGGCTTTCTGAGGTCCGTTGACCTTGCGAGACCGTGCCGCCCGTGCGCCCAGCCATCCTGTTTCCCTTGTTCAAGCCGGTCACGGCGCTTCCCGGCCTCGGCCCCCGTTTGGGCAAGCTGGTGGAAAAGCTGGCGGGCGGCCATGTCGTCGATCTGCTGTGGCATCTGCCCTGCGGGGTGATCGACCGCCGTTTCTCGCCGAAGATCGCGCAGGCGCCAAACGGGCGCATCGCCACGCTGACGGTGCGCGTTGATTCGCACGTCGCCCCGGTCAACCCGCGCCACCCCTACCGCATCCGCTGCACCGACGACACTGGCGTGCTGGAGCTGGTTTATTTCCACGTCAAGGGCGATTGGCTGGCCAAACAGATTCCGGTCGGCTCCACCATGGTGGTGTCGGGCAAGGTCGAATGGTTCAACGACACCCCGCAAATCTCCCACCCCGACGCCGTCGTTCCGCTGGAAGCCCGCGACGAAATCGAAACGGTGGAGCCGGTCTACCCGATGACCGCCGGTCTTCCGGCCAAAACCCTGCGCAAGGCGGTGCGCGCCGCCTTCGCCGACATCCCTGCGCTGGAGGAATGGCAGGATCCGGCCTGGCTGGCCCGCCGCCAATGGCCGACCTGGCCCGACGCCCTGAAGCGCGCCCACACGCCGGAGGACGAGGCCGACCTCGCCCCAACCTCGGCGATCCGCAGCCGCTTGGCTTATGACGAGCTTCTCGCCAACCAGTTGGCCTTGATGCTGGTGCGCTCCAGCCAGCGGCGGCTGGTCGGACGCGTCACCCAGGGCGATGGAAGCCTGCGCGGCAAGGCGCTGGCCGCCTTGCCCTTCGCGCTGACCGGCTCGCAAAGCACGGCGCTGGAGGAGATTTACGCCGACATGGCGGCGGACGCCCGCATGCTGCGGCTGCTGCAAGGCGATGTCGGCAGCGGCAAGACCGTGGTGGCGTTGCTCGCCATGCTGAACGCGGTGGAGGCGGGCGGGCAGGCGGCCCTGATGGCCCCCACCGAGATTCTGGCCCGCCAGCACGCCGAAAGCCTCGCCCCGCTGTGCAAGGCGGCGGGCGTTGAAATCGGCCTGCTGACCGGGCGCGACAAGGGCAAGGGGCGGCAGGCGGTGCTCGACCGGCTGGCCTCGGGCGAGTTGCCTCTCTTGGTCGGCACCCACGCGCTGTTTCAGGAGGATGTGGCCTTCAAGGATTTGGCGCTGGCGGTGATCGACGAGCAGCACCGTTTCGGCGTTCACCAGCGTTTGCAACTGTCGGCCAAGGGGCGGGCGGTGGACGTTCTGGTGATGACGGCGACGCCGATCCCGCGCACCCTGACTCTGACCGCCTATGGCGACATGGACGTGTCGCGCCTGATGGAAAAGCCCGCCGGGCGCAAGCCGGTGCAGACCGTCACCATCGCGCTGGACCGGCTGGAGGAGATCGTCCACGGCGTCCGCCGCAAGGTGCAGGAGGGCGGGCGGGTCTATTGGGTCTGCCCGCTGGTCGATGAATCCGAACAGATCGACCTCGCCGCCGCGACGGAGCGCCACGCCTTTCTCAGCGCCAGCTTCGGCGACCGGGTCGGGCTGGTGCATGGCAAGATGCGCGGCCCCGACAAGGACGCGGTGATGGCCGCCTTCGCCGAGGGCGCGCTGGACGTTCTGGTCGCCACCACGGTGATCGAGGTCGGCGTCAACGTGCCGGAAGCCACGGTGATGGTGATCGAGCACGCCGAACGGTTCGGCTTGGCCCAACTGCACCAATTGCGGGGCCGGGTCGGGCGGGGCGAGAAGCCGTCCACCTGCCTGCTGCTGTTCGACCCGCATCTGACCGAAACCGCGCGGTCCCGCCTGAAGACCCTGCGCGACACTGAAGACGGTTTCATCATCGCCGAAGAGGATTTGCGGCTGCGCGGGGCGGGCGAGGTGCTTGGCACCCGGCAATCGGGCCTGCCGGGCTTCCGGCTGGCCGATCTGGCGGTGCATGGCGAATTGCTGGCGGTGGCCCGCGACGACGCCAAGCTGATCGTGGACCGCGATCCTGAATTGGCGACGCCGCGCGGGCAGGCGCTGCGGACTCTGCTGTATCTGTTTGAACGCGACGCGGCGGCTAAGACGCTGCGGTCGGGCTGACGGTCGCGGGGCTGGTCGGGGCGGGGGTGGGCGCGGACTCGGGCGCGCTGGCGCTGGGACGGCGGTCGGGCGGCACGACGATGCCGCCGGACATCACCATCTTCAGCCCATCCTCGACCGTGATGTTCAGCACCTTCACCTCGTGACGCGGGGCCATCACCAGAAAGCCGGTGGTGGGGGGCGCGCAGGGGATGAAGACGTTCACCATATCCTCCCCATGGATGTCGGTGGCGCAGACCTCCTCCACCTCCGGGTGGGCGGCGCCGGTGATGAAGCCCAGCGACCAGACGCCGGGGCGGGGGTACTGCAAGACCACGACCTCGCGGAAGGCGTTGGATTTCTTGGCGAGCACCGTTTCAAAAATCTGCTTCACCGCGCTGTAGACCGAACGGACGACCGGCATCCGCTCCACCACCCCCTCGCTCAGCCCCAGCATCAGGCGACCGACGTAACCGGCGGTGAAGGCGCCGATCAGGGTGACGACGACGATGACGGTCAGCACCCCGATTCCCGGAATCGAGAAGGGCAGATAATTTTCCGGGTTGTAGGAGGACGGGATCAGCGGGCGGATGTGCCCGTCGATGAAGGACACGAACCACCAGGCGATGTAGATGGTGATGGCGATGGGGGCCGTCACCAGAATGCCGGCCAGGAAATAGGCGCGCAACCGACCGATCAGCCCGATCCGTTCCCGGCGGTGGCGCGGCGGCTCCGCCGCCTTGCTGTGACCGTCTTCGACGTTCTTGTTCACGGTTTTCCTGTCCACGCTGGCCCACCCGCTGAAAATCCCTTTGCGGCCATAGTGATGCAAGGCGCGTCGCGGCTCAACCACCGCGCTTGCGAAAAGCGCGGGCAAACTGGGGTCGCCCCCCTTTCCCCTACGATGCAGAGCGGGTTATCCTGCGCTGGAAAACGCCTATGTCTCGATCCGAAGGTTTGCCGCCGCCGTGTCCACGCATTCCGAGATCGCGCCCCCCGACGCGCTTGACCGCATCCATCTGCTGCGCGCCCTGTCGGCGGAGCAGCGGGCGGCGGTCGTCCGGCAATGCCGCTGGCGCCGCTTTGGCCTGGACGAGCAGTTGATCGACCATTGGGCGGAAACCAGCGACGTCGCCTTCATCGTCGAGGGGCGGGTCCGGGTGTTGAGCCATTCCGCCGGTGGGCGGGAAATCAGCTTTGACGACATCGAGGCCGGGGAGTTCGTCGGCGAAATGTCGGCGCTGGACGGGCGTCCCCGTTCCGCCTCGGTCGTGGCGCTGCGCGAGGGAACCTTGATCGCCTTTCTCGGCCCGCGCCCCTTTCAGGATCTGGTCGCCGGTCATCCGTCGCTGGCCATGGCGATGCTGCTGCGGTTGAGCGGCAAACTGCGCGTCGCCACCGACCGCATCATGGAATTGTCCACTCTGGGGGCCAACAACCGGGTGCACGCCGAATTGCTGCGGCTGGCCAAGCGGGGGCGGATTGAGGGCAAAATCTCGGTGATCGCGCCGATCCCCGTCCATTCCGACATCGCCGCCCGCGTCAGCACCACGCGCGAAACCGTCGCCCGCGTGTTGAGCGACCTGTCGCGCGACGGTTTGGTCGAACGACGCCCCGACGCGCTGGTTGTGCGCGACGTCTCCCGCCTGGAAACCATGGTCGAGGACGTGCGCGGCAGCGTCTGATTCACAACCGATGATGAGTTAAGCTTGACGGACGGCTTCATCGTCACGACTTCAGGGTCATGATGACGTTCGTCGGCTCGGACCCGCTTCGCACTCTTTATGATTCCATTCAGACGCTGCGGCGTGACCCGCTGTCGGCGCCGGAGGGGTCGCGCACGGCCAAGCTGCTGGCCCAGGGGCGCGCCCGGATGGCCCGTAAGGTCGGTGAAGAGGCCATTGAGGTCGCGATCGACGCCATGCGCAACGACCGGGGCGCCGTGGTCATGGAATCGGCGGATTTGCTGTACAATCTGGTGGTTCTGCTGGCTGACCTGGAGATTTCCCCCGACGAGGTCATGGCGGAAATTCAGCGGCGCGCGACGATCTTTGGCATCGCGGAAAAATTGCCGAAGGCGACCGAAGAACCAACCGCATTTATCGCCCCGGCCTTGGCCTCAACGGGCAAGCGGAGCAAGAGCGAGAAGCTGTAGCCAACCGCTCAGCCGTTGCCATCCTCTGTCGCGCTCGCCCGTTTCGCTTTGAACAGGTGGCACGGGACCGCGTTGCCGATCTCAAAACCCTGGTTCCGGGGAAAGCGTTGCAAGGCCCGGTCAACCGCCTCACGCGGGGTGGAGGCGACGATCAGATAGGTGCGTGGAATCGGCCAAGCGGCCATCATTCGCGCGTTCCCCGCGTCGTCAGCGCGGCGGACCTCCAGCGACCAGATGCCGCCCGGACGGGCGTCCAGCCGATCAAAAATATGATAGCGTTCAACGGGCGCCGCGCGGGCCTCGTCGAATTTTTCCGTCAGATGCTCCACGGCAAGGCGCGCGCCGTGAAGTTCATCGTCCAAGGCGGTTTCGCGTTCCTTGACTTGGTTCAGTTTTTGGCCGTGGTCAATGATCTCACGTTCCAGCGACAGCAGCGCGGTTTCCTCCTCCGTCAAGCTTTTGCGCGCGACGGCCATCCGGCGCTGACCAATGCGGTTGACCAGAACGCTGCCGACCATGAAGAGCACGGCGGCGTACAGAAACAGCGCGGTCATGCGGCCTGGACCGCAGCGGCGGCGGCAATGGACGCTGTGGCGGGCGCTCGCAGAACTGGCGTGGTGGGGGTGGTTGCGGGAGGCGCTGAGGCGGCAACCGTGCTGTCGCTTGTCGGCCCTGCGATCTTTGGCTGCACGGCCCGCTGCAACCGGGAGGCGACGATGCCCGACCGGGTGGTGAAGGCGCGTTGGATCGCCGCCATCGCCGATTCCGGCGTTTCCGCCCACACATGGGCGATGTTGTTGCGCTCCCAAATCTCTTTGGCGAACACGATGCGGCGCTGGTCGGCGCGGCCCTGCTCCGGGATTGTTCGCAGATCGGCTTGAAACAGCGTCATTCCGCTGTCGGGTTCACCGATTTCATGAACCATTTCGATTTTTGACAGCTTCAACGCGGCGGTTGCGGCGATGATTCGCGACCGCTCGGCCATCATGGCGTCCAGTTTTACCTGTTTGGCGGCGGCTTCGGTCTCGCCGCTGTCCAAGCGGATTTTCAGCTCAAGCTTTTCGCGTTGGCGGGACTGGGCGCGGCGACGGATCAACGCCAGCCGTCCAGCCGCCGCGCTCAGCCGGGACGCCTCGAAAATCACCGACAATCCTAGAGCGCTGAGACCAAGAAGCAGAACCGCCATACCGAAAACATCTTGGGTCGGAGGCATTTGGCCACCATCCGTAAAAGTAAGACGGTCATGGCCTCATTCAGTAATTGTTTGTGTCAACAACAATTTGATGAGAGGCCTTGCAAACCAAAGTATACAAATTGCAGCAGCGTCGCGAAACGCCTGAATGGCGAGGATTCACGCCATCGGGAAACAAAGAACATTAATTTGTAACAAATTGAAGCAATCTCAACATCGGAGATCGCCGCGCCTGGGGAAATGCTACCATCGCCTCCCTGCTTCTGACCGTGTGTCCATCGCGGCGGACTGGATGGTTGAGGCTTGAAAGGGTGGTTGCAAAGATGGCGTGGGACGACGAGCCTCTGTTCGGGAACGACGCCGACGACACGGCGGCGGCACGCCCACCACGCCCAAGCGGAGATCCCTGGCCCATTCTGGTCGTTGACGATGATCCGCAGGTCCACGCCATGACGGCGGTGCTGCTGCGCGATTTTGATTTCGATGGCCGTCCGTTCGAGGTGGTCGGCGCCCTGTCGGCGGCGGAGGCTCGAATCATTCTGGCCGAGCGGCCCGATCTGCCGGTGGCTCTGCTCGACGTGGTGATGGAAACTGAGGATGCCGGGCTGCGGTTGGTTCGTTACATCCGCGATGATCTGGCAAACCGGCGGATGCGAATCATTTTGCGCACCGGCCAACCGGGGCAGGCCCCCGAACGTGACGTGATCGTTGGCTACGACATCAATGATTATAAGGCCAAGAGCGAATTGACCGCTCAACGCCTGTTCACGACGCTGGTCAGCGCCCTGCGGGCGTGGCGCGATATTGTGACCATTGAGCGGAACCGGCTGGGGCTGGAGCGGATTCTCAACGCCTCGGCCTCGTTGTTTGAGCTGCGTTCGATGCGGGCTTTTGTCGAAAGACTGGTGGAGCAATTGTCCCACGTCGTCGATCCCGGCAGCGTTCCGGCAATTCTGGCTTGTCGTCAGACGGAGCGGGGGGATGGCCTGTCGCACACCGTGGTGGTGGCTGGAATCGGGCGCCACACCCGCGCCGTCGGGCTTTCCATCGCCGAGGCCGTGTCACCGGCTTTGGCGTCGGCCATTGAGACGGCTTATCAGTCACACAACAATCTTTACGGCGGTGGGCATTGCGTTCTGGTGTTTCGCACGCGTGAGCATGGCAAGACGATTCTTGTGTTGGAGCGGGCCGAACCCTTCACCGCTGACGAACACCGCTTGTTGGAACTGTTCTGCAACCGCGTGGCGATCGGCTTTGACAATGTGTGTTTGTATGAAGAACTCATCACTCTGAACCGCTCGTTGGAACACCGGGTTGAGGCGCGGACGGCGGAACTCGCGACCAACCAGAGGGCGTTGATTCTGGCGAAGGAGCGGGCTGAGCGGGCGCTGGAACGCGAACTTGGGGCCAAGGAGAACCAAAGCCAGTTTCTTGGCATGGTCAGTCATGAGTTCCGCACCCCCTTGGCGATCATCGACAGCGCCGCCCAGCTTTTGGCCATGCGGGCCGAGCAGGCGGGGCCGGACATGCTGGAACGTCTTTCGGTCATCCGGGGCAGCGTTCAACGCCTGACCGGGCTGATCGACTCCCATCTCACCGACGAGCGTCTGCAAAGCAACGCCCTGGTTCTGGAGCGTGGCCCAGTTGATTTGGCGGCCCTGATCCTGACGGTGGTCAACCCATTTCAAGTGGCCTACCCGGATCGCCGTTTTGATTTCGACCTTGGCGCGCTGCCAGAACGAGCCGACGTGGACGCTCATCTCGTCGGGTTGGTTTTGGCGAACCTCATCACCAACGCGGTCAAATATTCAAACTCCGGCAGCGCCATCACGTTGCGCGGCCACACGGACGGGGCGATGGCCGTGATTGAGGTCGCCGATCAAGGGCGCGGCATTCCCAAATGTGAAATCCCTCGGTTGTTCGAGCGCTTTTTCCGGGGAACCAGCGCGGTCGGCGTGCCGGGCACCGGCATCGGCCTGCACACGGTGCAACAAATTGCCCATTTGCATGGCGGCGCCGTCGCCGTGGACAGCACGCCGGGAATTGGATCAAATTTTCGCGTCATCCTGCCGGTGATGGCGTAGGTTGAAACGAAGTCGTATGAATCGTATGGCCCTTTTTGAAGGACAATGACATATTTTGCAGGCTATGCGATGACGTTGAGCGGATATTGACGTCTTCGGCCTCTGATTCGCTCCAGAAAGCGTTGCCCCATGCTTGCTCAGCAATACGCAGCGATCAAACGCGACCTTGATGAAAAAGGAATTGTGTTCTCGTTCAGCGGGTATTTATCCGAGGGTATTCTCTATTCTTTGGGGGAGGCCCTGCGGGAAAAGATGACGTTGGAGGAGGCCGACGCGCCAACGGTGCGGCGGGTGTTTGCTGTTTTTGTCGAGCAAATGCAGAACATCATCCGCTATTCGGCGGAAAAGGTTACGGGCGCCACCACGCGTGCGATTGAACTGAGCGCCGGGATGGTGACGATTGGCATGGAGCAGAACAAGGTCTTCATCGTTTGCGGCAACACGGTTCATAACGCCGATGTTCCGCGTCTGCGTGAGCGCTTGGACCATCTGCGCAGTCTGGATCGCGAGGGGATCAAGACCTATTACCGGGAGCAACTGCGCGAAGAACCGGAGGATGGCAGCCGGGGGGCGACCATCGGCTTGATTGATATTGCGCGACGCGCCAGCGAACCCATCGACTATGATTTTGATGTGATGGACGCGGAGCGGAGTTTTTTTTGCCTCAAGGTCCGTATCTGACGGCCGCAGCGGGACACAGGCGAACAGCGATGGACTCTCTCAACATTCCCGCCACCGGGCGCACGCCGGGCGTGGCCTTTGATTTCGCCGCCGGGCATTTACGGTTGCACGGCGAATCCTATCCCGATGATGTGGCCACCTTCTTTGGTCCAATCTTCACCGCGCTGCGCGCGTATCTGGCCGAACCCGATGATCGCCCCATCCGCTTTGACATGGAGCTTCTCTATTTCAACAGCTCCAGCGCCAAAGTGTTGATGAACATCTTTCAGATGCTGGAAGCGGTGGCGAAGCTTGGCCGTCCGGTCTCCGTGTCCTGGTGTTACGAAGAGAACGATGAATCAATGCGTGAGTTGGGTGAGGATTTCTCCGAAGATTTGCGCTACGTCGCTTTTTCTCTGCGTGACGTTCCCAGTGGCGCCATCGGATGAAATTCAATCTCTTCGCAGCCGAAGAACAGGCCATTGAGAAGGCCCGCGCGCTGGGGGAGGCTTTGGCGGTCGTCGCGCCCGACTGCGTGAGTGATTTTGAGGCGCTGGTGGACGCCTTTCAGCGCAGCACGCGCGAGCAGCGTCGTTTGGTCCGCGTCAGTGACCGGCTTCAGGCCCAGCTTGGAACCGCCAATCAGGAATTGGAACGCCGTCGGCTTGAGGCGGAAACCGCGCTTGAGCATTTGCGCGAAGCGCAAGAGGCCATCATTCAGGCCGAGAAGCTGGCCTCGCTGGGCGCGCTGGTGGCCGGGGTCGCTCATGAGATCAACACGCCGGTCGGCATCGCCGTGTCCTGCGCCTCGCATCTGGCCGACGCGACCGCGCGATTGAAGCGCCTGTCGGATGAGGGGGCGGTCAGCCGTGGTGATTTTTCCCGCTATCTGGCGACCGCCGGGGACACCACCGATCTCATTCTGGCGAATTGCCAACGGGCGGCCCAGCTTATCGCCGGCTTCAAGCAAGTTGCGGTGGATCGAGCCAGCGCGGAGCGTCGTCGGTTCAATCTGGGCACCTACATTCAGGAAACGCTGGTCAGCCTACAGCCCAAATTGCGCCCGCTTGGGCACACCGTGTCGGTGCTCTGCCCGCCCGATCTGGAACTGGACGGCTATCCCGGGGTTCTGTCGCAGATTTTGGCGAATCTGGTGATGAACGCGCTGACCCACGCCTTCCCGAACGGGCGGGTTGGCTTGATGGCGATCGAGGTTGAACAACCCGATTCTGATTGGGTCCGTCTGCGCTTTTCCGACAATGGTCAGGGCATGGTGGAGGAAAATCGAGCGCGGGTGTTTGAACCCTTCTTCACCACCCGCCGGGGGCATGGCGGCAGCGGGCTGGGGCTGCACATCGTCCACAATCTGGTGATTGGCGCCCTGAAGGGCAGCATCACGGTGGAGAGTGCCGTCGATCAAGGAACCCGCTTTGTCCTGCTGTTTCCACGGCAGACGCCGGAGCGGGACTGACGCCGAAGCGGGCCTCGCTTTAGGCCGCTCCGCCCAGAATGCGCACAGGGGCCGAAAAAACATAGCCGACACCATGAACCGACTTCAGCGGCGCGGCGCCGCCAATGGTCGCCTCCACCTTGTGGCGCAGGCGACCGACCACAGTGTCGATGGATCGGTCTTCGGGATTCCAGCGTCGATTGTAGAGCGCCTGGGAAATTTGATCGCGGGTTGCCGGTTTGCGCGCCTGTCCAGCCAACAGGCTGGTCAGCTTCATTTCCATGCTGGTCAGGCCAATGCGGATTCCGGTGGGGCTGGTCAACGCCCATTCGGTCGGGTCTAGCGTCCAACGCGCCTCTTCGCTCAGCTCCCCGGCGCTGTCAGACGGCGCGGCAGGCCCACAGGGAGGCTGGGGTTGTTCGGCGTTGTGTTCGCTCAGTCGGCGCAACAGGGACTTAACCTGGGCTTCCAACTCCCGCAGTTCAACCGGCTTGACCAGATAGGCGTCGGCGCCGATTTCCAGCCCGACCACGCGGTCAACCGTCGTGCCGCGCGCCGTCACCATGATGATGCCGACACCATGCCCGTCGCGCAGCCGTGCGGCGATCTTGAATCCATCCTCGTCTGGCAGGTTGACGTCAAGAATGATGACGGACGCCGTCCGTTGGCTCAAAAGCCCATCGAGTTCGGCGCCGCTCCGCGCGCCAACCGCGTCAAATCCGCAGTTTCCAAGATACTCGACCATGTCGGATCGTAAGGAGTTTTCATCTTCGACCACGATGATCGTTGGCGCCGCCATACTCTCATTTCCTTCTTCCACCGGACCGGATGGAGCATACTCTAGAATGTTGTTGCATCAAAACATGTGAATTGCGCAAGTGCGCCGACACAAGATGTCATATCTGCTAATATTTTTGTAACACAGGTCAGCACGAAAGCGCCGCTTCTGGGTGTTGATGGAACGGGAGCCGCCGCTGCGTCTCAATCCGGCAACCGTACGCGGAATCCGAACAGCGTGATGTCGTCGCGCTGTCCTCGCCCGTTTTGGAAGCTGTCGAGGGTGTGTTCCAGCATCGCTTTCACAAGGTCCAGCGGCTTGCCCTGGCTGTGGATCAACTCGTCGCGCAGGCGTTGTTTGCCAAATCGTCGACCAAGATCGCCACCGTTTTGATCGGTCAAGCCATCGGTCGCCAGGAAAAAACTCTGACCGGATCGCAAGGGGATGCTGTGGTTGGTGAAGCGGGCGGATTGCGTGTCGGAGAGGCGTCGGTAGCCCAGGCTTTCGCGATCCCCGCGCAATTCGGCGACGCCCTCGGCGGTGACGATCAGCAGGGGGATGCGGGCGCTGGCGAAGGTCAGGCGGTTTTCATCGGGAACCACATGGCAGATGGCGAGGTCCAGGCCATTGTCGAAGCGTTGGGCCAGCGTGCGGGCTTCGCCATCCTGGTTCAGGGTGGTTCGGACCTTGGCGTCCACGGCGGCCAGGATCGCCGCAGGATCCTCTGGCCCGAACTGGTCGATGGCGTTGTTCAGCATGGCGCTGGCGGTCATCGTCATGAAGGCGCCAGGAACGCCGTGGCCGGTGCAATCGGCCACCGCGATGACGAAACCGTTGGTGGTCTGTCGGCACAGATAAAAATCGCCGCTGACCACGTCGCGCGGGCGCCACAGGATCGCGTGCTCGCTCAACCCGGCGTCCAGGCTGTCCGGGGTCGGCAGGATCGAGGATTGGATCAACTGCGCGTAGTTGATGCTGTCCATGATGGCGCGGTTGGTGGCCGCCAGCGCCTCCGTCCGCTCTTGAACGCGGGTTTCCAGGGTTTGGGTGTGCTCCTGAACGGTTTCCGCCATGCGGTTGAAGCTGTCGGCCAGCACCCCGATTTCATCGCCACGCGCGCTGTCGATGCGGGCGCCATAGTCGCCGCGCGCCATGGCGCGGGCCAATTGGGTCAAACGGCGCAAGGGACGCAGGATGATTCGGTTCAGCGTGACGCCCAGCAACCCGATGGCGGCCAGCAGCGACAGCAGCAGCAGGCCGACCACCGGGAACAGGGCGTCCAGCGTGGCCCGCCACACCTCGGCGGTTGAATAGACGATCTCCAGCCGACCGACGGTTTCGGTTCGCCCGTCACGGCTGTTGAGATGGATCGGGCGTTCGATCCGCAACTGGTCCGCCGGGTCGCCAAGCGGCGCGGACGACGCGGCGCGGGCCAGCGGAGCGGGGCGATTCGCCTCGAACACGGCGATGGCGCGGATGGCGGCGTCGCGCTCCAGCAGCGCGTTGATGGTTCCCTGAACGGCGCGCTCGTCCAACTCCCACACCGGGCCGCTCAGCGCGTCGGCCTGGGTGGCGGCCACCAGTTCGGCCCGACGCAGCAAATCCTGATGGCGCTGCCCGCCAACGATGCGGGCCGACAGGGCGACGGCGACCAGCCCGATGGCGATTGTGGCGACCAGCATGGTGGCGCTGACGCGCGCCAACAGGGAACCGCCCCGCCAGATGGGGGCGCGGGGTTTGTGGCGCTTCATCGTGTGGCGATCCCGCTGTCGTTCCAAAGGGCGTCCAGCTTTCCGGCGGCGTCCAACCGATCCAACAACCCGTTCAGCCACGCCGTCGAAACGGGCGCGCCGCGTCGGACCAGAATGGTGTGCTCGTAAATCTGGTCGGTGCGTTCCGACACCAGAAGCTTGCGCGCCAACTCCGGGTCCGATTTCAGGAAGCGGTTGAGGAAGGAGCGGGTGACGATGGCCAGCGCGGCCCGACCGGCCACCACATTGCGCACATTCCCCTCATGCGTGACCGTCACCCGCATGCGGTGCTGGCTCTCCAGATATTTCGGATCGGCGTTGAAATCGGCGAAGGCGTAATGATAGCCAAGCCGCCCGAGAATCGTTTTTCCGTCCAGCGCGTTGAAAAAGGATTGGTCGACGCCCGGTCCCGCCTTGGCGACGAAAACCTCGGCGTCGCGCAGGAAGACGCGGGTGGCGTCCACGGGGCGTTTCTCCCACCCCCAGGCGAGGCTTTCAAAAGCGATGGCGTCGAAACGGCCCTGCTCCAGATCCTCGTAACGGCGCTGGGGGGAGGTCGCGACCGGCTCGAAGCGAAACTCATCCTGGTTGGCGTTCAGCAGATCCAGGAAGGACTGGGTCACGCCCGGCCCGGTGTCCGACACATAGGGTGGAAACTCGTAGGCGCCGACCTTGATGGTGGTGGCCGCGAACGCCGACGATCCGCCGGTGATCCCGACGATCATCAGAAGAAACAACAACCAAGCGGTGGAAAGCGCCGTCGGGCGGGTTGGTCGGCCCGTCATGCTGCCCCTCTCGCCTTGGGTTGTCGTCACCTCGGTTTAGTCTACCCCGGTATGACAAACAGCCGCAACGTGGCTGACGCGCGGCAAGATCAGGCCATCAACGGTTCGGCGTAATTCATCACCAAATACAGCACCGCTTCGCTGTCGCCGTTGTTGCGGTAGGCGTGCGGCGAGTCGGCCTCGAACAGGATGGAATCGCCGCTTTCCAGACGGTGCGGCCCGTCGCCGGTGACGATTTCGACCGACCCATGGGCCACGGTGATGTTTTCGCTGGTTCCGTCGGCGTGCGCCTCGGCCAACTCCACGGCGCCGGGGGCAAGGCGGAGTTCGTAAAACTCGACATGCCGTTCGCCCTCAAACGGAAACAGCGCGCGCGAGGTGAAACGGCCATCCTGCGAGGTCAAAATCTTCGACTCGGCCCGGCGCAGCACGGTGGTGCGCGCCGATTGCCCGACGCTGAACAGGCTGGAAAAGGGAATCTCCAGCGCGTGCGTCACCTTCCACAGCAAGGCGATGGTCGGCACGGTCACGCCCTGTTCGATGGCGGTCAGATCGCGCGGATCGACGCCGGACAGCGCGGCCAGACGTTCGACCGACAGGCCTTGGCTCAAGCGGAAGCGGCGCAGATTGGCCGCCAGGGATTCGGCCAGAGCCTCGCCGCCATCGTATTTCACACTATTTTCCGAATCATTAGCCATCGCCAGACTACAACATGATTATGTTCATTAAATCATAATCTCTACAAAATAAGTTGAAAAATAAACAAAGCGGCTGGCCTTTCGTTCGGCGTCCGAACGGATTGTGAGCCATACGGACCATGTTGCCCCGACGCGTCGCATCGGCCAGTATGGCGGCCCGCATGACGCGCCCCCCAATAAGGAAGGACGTTCCACCCATGGCCGAGGCCGCCGCGACGGCGCCCGCTCTCTGTTTGGAGGGCGTGACCTGCATTTTTCCATCGCCCGACGGGCGCGGGCGCACCTACACCGCCGTGCAGAACGCCAGCTTCACGGTGGCGGACGGCGAGTTCGTCTCCATCGTCGGCCCGACCGGCAGCGGAAAATCCACGCTGCTGAACGTCGCCGCCGGGCTGTTGCGGCCCAGCGAGGGGCGGGCGCTGAGCTTTGGCCAGCCGGTGACGGGAATCAACCCGCTGGCCGGTTACATGTTCCAGGCCGAAGCGCTGATGCCCTGGAAGTCGGCGCTGGAGAATGTCGCCGTCGGGTTGGAGTTTCGCGGCGTGTCCAAGCGCGAGGCGCTGGACCGCGCCGGGCCGTGGCTGACGCGGGTCGGGTTGGATGGCTTCGGCGACCGCTTTCCTCACCAGTTGTCCGGCGGGATGCGCAAGCGGGTGGCGCTGGCCCAGACCCTGATCGTCGATCCCAAGATCGTCTTGATGGACGAGCCGTTTTCGGCGCTCGACATCCAGACCCGGCAGATGATGGAAAACGAGCTGCTCGATTTGTGGGCGGCGGATCGCAAATCGGTGGTTTTCATCACCCATGATCTGGAGGAGGCCATCGCCATGTCCGATCGGGTGCTGGTGCTGTCGGCGGGGCCGGGATCGCGGTTGATCGGCGAGTACAAGATCACCCTGGATCGCCCGCGCGACGTGGCGGAAATCCGCATGACCCCGCAATTTCTGGCGCTGCACAAAGAAATTTGGGGTCAGTTGCGCGACGAAGTGCTGAAGGGCTACGCCCAGACCAAGCTGCGGTGACGACATCATGAGATCCCACGCCAAGCGCCTGCCGAGCCGTCCCGTCATCCTGCTGTTGCAGGTCGCGGTTCTGGTCGGCTTCTTCCTGCTGTGGCACGTCCTGACCGTGACCACCAATCTGCTCAGCCCGTTTTTCTTCGGCACGCCGCTGGCGGTGCTGGAGCGCACGATCAAGGACTTCGCTTCCGGCGTCATCTGGTATCATTTGGGAATCACGCTGCTGGAAACGGCGCTGGCCTTCGTCATCGGCACGGTGTCGGGCATCGCCTTCGGCTTCTGGTTCGCCCGCGCGCCGCTGGTCTCGGTGGTGTTCGACCCCTACATCAAGGCGGTCAACGCCCTGCCGCGCGTCGTGCTGGCCCCGATCTTCGCCCTGTGGCTGGGGCTGGGCATCTGGTCCAAGGTGGCGTTGGGGGTGACGCTGGTCTTCTTCATCGTCTTCTTCAACGTCTACCAGGGGGTGAAGGAGGTCAGTCCTGTGGTGCTGGCCAACGCCCGCATGCTGGGGGCCAACTCCCGCCACCTGTTCCGCCATGTCTATCTGCCGTCGGCCCTGTCCTGGGTGTTTTCCTCGCTGCACACCGCCGTCGGCTTCGCCATGGTCGGCGCGGTGGTCGGGGAGTATCTCGGCTCGTCCGCCGGTCTTGGCTACCGCATCCATCAGGCCGAAGGCGTGTTCGACACGGTCGGCGTGTTTTCCGGCATGCTGGTGCTGACCATCTTCGTCGTCGCCATCGATTCGGCGGTGACGATGGCCGAAAAACGTCTGCTGCATTGGCGCCCGCAAGAGGCGCAAACCACCCATTAACGTTGATTGTCGGGAGGATCGCCCCATGGGCTTCAGGACTTTGATCGCCGCCGCCGCTGTGGCCTTGGCCTTGGGCGCGGCCGGTTCGGCCAACGCGCAGGCGCTGGAAAAGAAAGAGTTGAAGATCGCCGTCGGCGGCAAACCGCTGCTCTATTATCTGCCGCTGACCCTGGCCGAACGGCTGGGCTATTTCAAAGAGGCGGGGCTGAGCGTCGAGATCAGCGATTTCGGCGGCGGGGCCAAGAGCCTGCAAGCGCTGGTCGGCGGTTCGGCGGACGTCGTCACCGGCGCTTACGACCACACCATCCAGATGCAGGCCAAGGGGCAGAGCATCGTCGGCGTGACCCAGTTGGGCCGTTACCCCGGCATCGTTCTGGCCTCGGTCAAAAAGGCTGGGACCATCGCCTCGATCAAGGATCTGAAGGGCAAGAAGATCGGCGTCACCGCGCCCGGCTCCTCCACCAACTTCATGGTCAATTATCTGTTGTCCAAGGAAGGGATGAAGCCGGACGACGTGTCGATCATCGGCGTCGGCGGCGGCCCGAGCGCCGTGGCGGCG
Source organism: Azospirillum cavernae (assembly GCF_003590795.1). Lineage (GTDB taxonomy): Bacteria > Pseudomonadota > Alphaproteobacteria > Azospirillales > Azospirillaceae > Azospirillum > Azospirillum cavernae. Next base: position 971,673 of record NZ_QYUL01000001.1, on the reverse strand, counting down.
ATCAAGCGCGGCGACATCGACGCCATTTCCAACCTTGATCCGGTCATCAGCCAGGCCGAAGCCGACGGCGACATCACCGTCATCGCCGACACCCGCACCGAAAAAGGCACGCTGGACGTCTATGGCGGGCCGTACCCGGCGGCGGTGCTCTACACCACGGCGGCCTTCATCCAGGCCAACCCGAAGACCACCCAAGCCCTGTCCGACATCTTCGTCAAGACGATGCTGTGGCTGAACAAGGCCAGCACGGAAGAGGTGCTGAAGGTGCTGCCGGAGGAGTATTTCCTCGGCAACAAGTCGCTCTACGCCCAGGCGTTCGAGCATTCCAAGCCGACCTACTCCCCCGACGGCCGTTTCACCCAGGATGGGGCCGACGCGGCGCTGAAGGTGCTGAAGGCGTTCGACCCGGCGGTGGCGGCGGCCTCCATCGACCTGTCCAAGACCTTCACCAACCAGTATGTCGAGGATTCGTTGAAGCGGCTGGCGAAATAAGCGCCTGCGGCGAATAACCTTACATAAAATGTGGGCGCGGCATTCTGTCGCGCCCTTTTTCATGTTGCGCTGCCGTTAGACTGGACGGAATTGGTCCTGATTGCCCTTTTCGGACCACCCCCTATGCGGAGCGCACGCGATGGCTGAGGTGATTTTCTACGGGTTGACCGGCTGCACGGCGAACGCCAAGCAGAGGCTTCAGTTGCAGGCGGCTGGCCACAGCCTGATCGAACGCGATCTGGCGACCGCGCCGTTGAGCGCGGCGGAACTGCGCGCCTTCTTCGGCGACAAGGAGGTTGGGGCGTGGTTCAACCGCCGGGCCGTCGCGGTCAAAAGCGGCGCGGTGACGCCCGACGATTTGGACGAGGCGGCGGCGCTGGCCGCGATGTTGGCCGACCGCGATTTGATTCGCCGCCCGCTGCTGGAATCGGGCGACCGCCGCGAGGCGGGCTTTGACCCGGCGACGCTGCACGCTTGGATCGGTTTGACCTCGCAGGAGAGCTGCGACGACAAGCACGCGCGCGGCCAGTGCGACCACGGCCACCAGCATTTCGTGAAACCGCCCGTCGCGGCGTGAGGCCCATCGCGGCGTGAGGCGGGCGACGGCGTTTCCCCATCGGTCATCGACCGGGGGGGAAACGCCGTCAGCGGCTTCACAGCAGAAAGATCGCCATCAGAACCAAGAGGCCGATAACGCCGCCGGTGCCGATCTTCACGAACTGCGTGAAGGCGAGCCAGCCCTGCATGTGCGTGCGGACCAGATCGTCGCTGACCGGGGTCGGGGAACCAACAGCCGCCATCTCAAGAACCCTCCTTTGGTTTGTGTTGCCGACAATTCTGCCCACGAATGGGCGAAGCGCAACAAAAACCAACCAACCCGCTCGCCTTTATAGGGGCGGGTTGATGGAGGAGGCCAGTTCCTGGGAAACGCCGTTGATCCGCACGACCGCGCCATCGACGCGGGCGCGCCCCTCGGCGATCAGGCGGACGGCGTGCGGGTAGAGCGCGTGCTCCGATTCGAGCACGCGGTCGGCCAACGCGTGGGCGTCGTCGCCGGGCAGCACGGGAACCGCCGCCTGCGCGATGATCGGCCCGGCGTCCATCTCCGCCCGCACGTAATGCACGGTGCAGCCGTGGAAACGCACGCCGGTTTCCAACGCTCGCTCGTGCGTGTCCAGCCCCTTGAAGGAGGGCAGGAGCGACGGGTGGATGTTGATGAGCGCGTCGTTCCACAGCGTGACGAACAGCGGCGACAGCAGCCGCATGAAGCCCGCCAGACAGACCAGTTGAACGCCCGCCTGCCGCAGTTGGGCGTCCATCGCCGTTTCGAACGCCGCCTTGTCGCCTGGGAAGTCGCGGTGGCTGACCACCGCCGTCGGGATCCCGGCCTTGGCGGCGCGTTCCAACCCGAAGGCGTCGGCCTTGTTCGACAAAACCAGAACGATCTCCGCCGGGAAATCCGGGGCGGCGCAGGCGTCGATCAACGCCTGCAAGTTGCTGCCCCGGCCCGAAATGAGAACGCCCAGCTTCAGCTTTGGCGCCGCCGTTTTTGGCGCTGACGTCATGCCCAGGCCGTTTCCATGCCAGTCACGGTGACGCGCGGCTCGCCATCCTTCAGCGCGGTGACGGTCCCGACGGTGAACACCGTCTCGCCGCCCTCGGTCAGGATGTCGATGGCCTGTTGGGCCTTGTCCGCCGGAACGACGACGACCATGCCGAGGCCGACGTTGAAGGTGCGGGCCATCTCGAACGGTGCGATCCCGCCGGTCTTCATCAGCCAGGAGAACACCCGGGGCAGGGACCAGGTCCCGGCGTCCAGCCTCACGCCCAACCCGTCGGGCAGCACGCGCGGAATGTTTTCGATCAGGCCGCCGCCGGTGATGTGGGCCATCGCCCGCACGGTTCCGGCGCGCACGGCCTTCAGCGTGCTCTTCACATAGATGCGGGTCGGGGTCAGCAGCGCTTCGCCCAGCGTCATCGCGGCGTCCCACGGGCAGGCCGAGTCGTAGCCAAGGCCCGACGTGTCGACCAATTTGCGGACCAGCGAATAGCCGTTGGAATGAACGCCGCTGGACGCCAGACCAAGAACGACGTCGCCCGCCTGCACGGTGGAGCCGGTCAGCGCGTGTTCGCGCTCGACCGCGCCGACCGAGAAACCGGCGAGGTCATAGTCGCCTTCGGAATACATGCCGGGCATTTCGGCGGTCTCGCCGCCAACCAGCGCGCAGCCCGCCTGACGGCAGCCTTCGGCGATGCCCGACACGATGGCGCGACCGGCGGCCACGTCCAGCTTGCCGGTGGCGTAATAGTCGAGGAACAGGAGCGGTTCGGCCCCCTGCACGACCAGATCGTTGACGCACATCGCCACCAGATCGATGCCGACCGTGTCGTGGCGGTTCGCCAGAATCGCGACCTTCAGCTTCGTGCCGACGCCATCGGTGGTGGCGACGAGAAGCGGATCCTGATAGCCGGCGGCGCGCAGATCGAACAGCGCGCCAAAGCCGCCCAGGCCCGCGTCGGAGCCGGAACGCGCGGTGGAGCGGGCAAGAGGCTTGATCGCTTCGACAAGCGCGTTGCCCGCGTCGATGTCCACACCAGCCTGCTTGTAGGCGTCGGACATGTTGTTGGACTGGGTGCTGATGGTATCCTCGCTTGAGCTGGGCTATATACCGAGCCGTTGGCTCGGGCCGAACATACTCGAATCGGAAGGCATTGCAATGCTCCACCGCCGTCGCGCGCCGCTGTTTGCGGGTCTCACCGCCCTGTCCGTCGCCTGCGCCCTGTCGGGCGGCTCCGCCCTGGCGCAGACGACTCCGGCGCCGATCACGCAAGGGCAGCCCTTCGGCGCGGCGTCTCCCGCCGCCTCTCCGTTGCCGTCCAGCGCGCCGACGGCCAACACCGCCGCCGACGCTTTCGCCGTGTCGGGCGTCAAGGTGGACATCACCGCCGCCAACGCCAACAGCGCCCGCGATTCCGCGATCCGCGAGGCGCAAAGCCGGGCGTGGACGGAGCTTTACAAGCGCCTCGTCCCCACCGGCGGCGCCGCGCCGAAGCTGCCGGAAACGGAGCTGGCCAAGCTGGTCCAGGGCTTTGAGATCGACGAGGAAAAGGTCTCCGCCACCCAATATGTCGGGTCGATCACCGTGCGTTTCCGTCCCAACGCGGTGCGCGACGTCATCGGCGGCAGCGTCACCGGCAACAGCCAATATGTCGAGCCGCCCGCCAAGCCCTTCGTCGTTTTGCCGGTGACGATGACCGCCGGGCGCGCCCTGCTGTGGGAGGACCGCACCCCCTGGCGCGCCGCGTGGGAGGAGCGTCCCGCCGCGTCCTCGCTGGTGCCGCTGGTGGTGCCGGACGGCGAGTTGGCCGACGCCCAGGCCATCGGCACGGAGGAGGCCATCGCGGGCAACCCGGAGGCGCTGGCCCGCATCGCCCAGCGTTACCACGCGGGCGGCGTCATCGTCGCGCGGGTGGAGTTGCCCGGTGGCGGGGCCGATCCGGCGCGCGGGTTGAGCGTCGATCTGACCCGCTACGGCCTGGATGGGACGCGCGACGCGCAGACCGTCAGCGTCAAGCCCGACGCGGCGGCGGGCGACGTGCTGACCCGCGCGGTGGCGACGGTCGGCGCGCAGTTGGACGAGGCGTGGCGGCGCGACAACGTGATGGCCTCCGGGCCGGAACAATCGACGCTGGTCCGCGTGCCGCTGGCCGCCGCCGCCGATTGGGTCGAGGTGCGCAAGCGCCTGACCGGCTTCGCCGCCGTGACCCGGACGGATTTGCAATCCATGACCCGCAGCGCCGCCCTGGTGACGCTGACCCATCGCGGCGACGCCGACCGGCTGGCGCAAGCGCTGGCCAAACGCGACCTGTCAATGACCCGCGTGCCGTCGGCTCCTGCATCGGTTCCGGGCGCGGTGTCCACCGACTGGCAATTGACCCTGCTGCCGCGCAGCGGCGGCGAGGCCATGGCCGCCCCGCTTGGCGCGCCGTCCGCGCTGGCGCCGACGGCTCCCCTGGGCGCTTCGGCGGTTTCGTCCGGCGGGTTGGGCGCGCCGCCGCGCGATCTGGGAACCCTGCCAGCCAAGAGCGTCCAGTAACGTGAGCGTTCCCAACATCATCACCTTTCTGCGCATCCTGGCGGTGCCGCTGGCGATGTACATGATCCTGACCGGGCGGATGGAGTGGGCCTTCTGGCTGTTCGTCGCGGCGGGGGTGTCCGACGCGCTCGACGGAGCCATCGCCCGCCTGTTCCGGGCGCAAACGGTGTTGGGGGGCTATCTCGACCCGTTGGCCGACAAGACGCTCATCATCGGCGTCTATGTCGCGCTGTCCTATGTCGGGCAGATTCCGTTGTGGCTGGTCATGATGGTGGTGTTCCGCGACGTGATGATCGTCGGCGGCGTCATCCTGCTGTTCACGCTGAAGGAAACGCTGGCGATGCAGCCATTGATCGTCAGCAAGCTGAACACGGTGGTTCAGATCGCGCTGGCCGCCGCCGTGCTGGCCCCCCCGGCGCTGGGGCTGCCGGAACTTCATCTGTTCGGGCTGGAGGTGGTGGACGCGCTGGTTTACGCCTGCACGGCGACGACGGCGCTGTCCGGCGTCGCCTACGCCCAACGCGCCGCGCTGCTGTTCAACCGCCATGGGGGCGTCGCGTGACTCCGGACAAACAGCTCCGCTTCTGGTTGATTGGGTTGGGGCTGTTTGTTCTGGCCCTGTGGCTTTTGTCCAACATGCTGCTGCCCTTTGTGGTCGGGCTGGCCATCGCCTATCTGCTCGACCCCACGGTGGACCGGCTGGAGCGGCTGGGCCTGCCGCGCTGGCTGGCGACGTCGCTGGTTCTCCTGGGGTTCCTGTTGGTTCTGGTGGTCATGATCCTGCTGCTGGTGCCGCTGGTCCAGGGGCAGACCACCCATTTGTTGCAGGTGCTGCCGGACTACGTCGCCGTGGTGAAGGAGCGCGCCTTGCCCGCGCTCGACCGGCTGGTCCATCGCCTGCCGCCCGCCGATGTGGAGCGTCTGCGCGCGGCGGCGGGCAATTACGCGGGCGACGTGGCCGGATGGATCGCCAACGTCATCACTGGAATCCTGTCGCGCGGCTTGGCCCTGTTCGACGTGCTGTCGGTGATGTTCATCACGCCGATCGTCGCCTTTTATCTGCTGCGCGACTGGGATCTGATGGTTGAGAAGGTCGATGGCTGGCTGCCGCGCCACCACGCCGAGGCGGTGCGCGAGCAGGCGGACGCGGTCAACGTCACGCTGTCCGGCTTCGTGCGCGGGCAGGCGTCGGTCTGTCTGGTGCTGGGCGCCTTTTACGCGATGGGGCTGACCGTGGCCGGGCTGGATTTCGGTCTGGTCATCGGGCTTTTGTCCGGCCTGCTGTCCTTCATTCCCTATGTCGGGTCGCTGTTCGGCTTCGTGGTCAGCACCGGGCTTGCCTTGTTGCAGTTTGACGATCTGTGGCGAGTCGCGGTCGTCGTCGGGATTTTCCTGTTCGGGCAGGCGGTGGAGGGCAACGTCCTGACCCCGAAGCTGGTCGGCGACAAGGTCGGGTTGCACGCGGTTTGGGTGATGTTCGCCTTGCTGGCCGGGGGCAGCCTGTTCGGTTTCCTTGGCGTGCTGCTGGCGGTTCCGGTGGCGGCGGTGATCGGCGTGTTGACCCGCTTCGCCCTGCGCCAGTATCTCAGCAGCAGCTATTATCGCGGCGTGGAGCCAGAGCGCTGATGGAAACCGGCTGATGAACGCCCCGGCGCAGATACCGCTCGACCTTGGCCACCGGACGGCGATGGGCTGCGAGGATTTCCTCGTCGCGTCCAGCAACGCCGACGCGGTGGCGTGGCTCGACCGCTGGCCCGCCTGGCCCGCCCCGGCCTTGACCGTCTATGGCCCGGCGGGCTGCGGCAAAACCCATTTGGGCCATGTCTGGCGGACGCGCAGCCGGGCGGTGATCGCCAACGGGGAGACGCTCGATCAGGCCGATCTGCCGGGGCTTCTCGCCTCGGCCAACGCCGTGGTGGTCGAGGACGCCGACCGGGTCGCCGGGAAACCGGCGCGGGAAGAGGCGCTGTTCCATCTCTACAATCTGGCGCGCGAGCAGAACGGCCATCTGCTGCTGCTGTCGCGCAAGGCGCCGTCGCGCTGGCGGGCGCGGCTGGCCGATCTGCGCTCCCGCATCAAGGGCGCTCCGGCGGTGGAGGTGGACGCCCCCGACGACGCGCTGCTCGCCGCCGTTCTGGTCAAGCTGTTCGCCGACCGCCAGTTGCGGCCGGGGCTGGAGGTCATCACCTATCTGCTGACGCGGATGGAGCGTTCGCTCGACGCCGCCCGCCGGGTGGTGGCGGCGCTCGATCACGCCTCGCTGGCGGCGCACCGCCGGGTGACGGTTCCGCTGGCGCGCGAGGTGCTGGCGGCGCTGGAGCAACACACGGGAGAGAGTGACCATGGATCTGGGAATCGCCGGTCGTCGCGCGCTCGTCTGCGCGGCCAGCAAGGGGTTGGGTAAGGCCTGCGCGTTGGCCTTGGCGCGGGAGGGCGTTCACGTCACCCTGACCGCCCGCAGCGCCGAGACTTTGGAGGCGACCGCCGCCGAGATCCGCTCCGCCACCGGCGTGACCGTGACCACCGCCGTCGGCGACATCGCGACGGAGGAGGGACGGGCCGCCGCGCTGGCCGCCTGCCCCGATCCCGACATTCTCATCAACAACGCGGGCGGCCCGCCGCCAGGCGATTTCCACCATTGGGAGCGTGAGGATTGGATCCGCGCGCTCGACGCCAACATGCTGGCGCCGATCTTCCTCATCAAGGCGACGGTGGATGGAATGATCGGGCGGCGCTTTGGCCGGATCGTCAACATCACCTCGGCGGCGGTGAAGGCCCCCATCCCCATTTTGGGGCTGTCGAACGGCGCGCGGGCGGGTTTGACCGGCTTCATCGCCGGTTTGTCGCGCCAGACGGTTCGCCACAACGTCACCATCAACAATTTGCTGCCCGGCCCGTTCGAGACCGACCGCCTGCGCAAGACGATGGAGGGCGGGGCCAAGGCCGCCGGGCGCAGCATTGACGAGGAGATGGCGGCGCGCCGCCTGACCAACCCGTCGGGCCGCTTCGGCGATCCTGAGGAGTTCGGCGCGGCCTGCGCGTTCCTCTGTTCGGCCCAGGCGGGCTACATGACCGGGCAGAATGTCCTGCTCGACGGCGGGGCCTACGCGGGCACGTTGTAAGTGGTTGTCATCCGTCGGACGCGCTGTTCTTGGCGGCGCGTCCGACGTCCCGTCCAGCGGTTGGGCGGCTCCACCGCCTTCCCTGGATCGGTGTGTTTGAAACGATCCTGACACCATGCCGCTTTGTGCTCACACCGGAACAAGCGCGGTCAAAATAGGAACAAAGAGCGAACATGCGAATTGAAGTTCGATGTTTGTTCTGGTATGAAATCAGAACGTAGCGCGAACATGGGAGGTTGGCATGTCGGTTCTGGCTTTCGTGCGTGAGTGCGTGACGTTGGCGGTGCTGCTGGCGACGCTCTATGGCTGGTCGATGATCGGTCCGATCCTGGCGTGGTGACGCCGCGCCGGTCCCCCTCGTCCGCTATCCCGCGTCGGCATGGAACGCGGCGGCGGGCGAGGCGGGCAGGGGCGCGCCTTACGGGGAATCGAGCGCGATGGCGGCGGCCACCACCCCGGCGACGCTGCCGATCAGCAACGCGACAATGGCGAGGCTGCGCAGAAATTGGAGAAACTCCCCTTGCTTCCAGGCGCTGCGCGCCAGAAGCAGAAGATACCCGACCATCGCGGCGCCGATGATCTGCCAACCCGTCATGTCGTCCCCGTGTCTCATGGCGCCCGCGCGCGCGTCCTCAAGACCACACCAGCAACGGCTCCTCGTCAAGGCGTTGTCGACCTGTTGGTTGTCGGACATGCGCCCGTATGAAAACGGCTGATGACCCGTGATGAACGAATCACCTGAGCAAGTCTCGTCATGAATTCCGCCATTTGTTTCTATGACCTATGGGAAGAGATGCGCTTGCAAAATGCCTGACCAAAGATATGAGGCCAAAGAAAACAGCAAATGACCTATGGCTCTTGTTGGGATGCGAGCGCTCGACCGAACGTGATAACAATGTATCCCACCAGTTGCCGTCGGAGAGTCGATCCGCGCGTCACGAGGGCGCGCTGGGCGCAGGGTCCGACGCCCGCAAGGGTCGGCGAGCGAAAGTAACAGCGCCATGAAAATTTTGATCGGTGACGATCACCTGCTGTTCCGCGAAGGGCTGCGGCGCGTGCTCGAACAATTGCAGGATGACGCGGTGTTTGTTGAAGCGGGCACCTTCGGCGAGCTTCTCGATCATTGCCGGGACAATCAGGGAATTGACGTCGTTCTGATGGATCTCCACATGCCGGGCTGGCCAGGGTTTTCCGGCATCCGGGATGTCCTGGCTCTGCAACCCGGCGTTCCCATCGTCATCGTGTCGGCGTCGGAGGCGCAAAGCGACATCCGCAGCGCCATCGACCATGGCGCCACCGGCTACATCCCCAAATCCAGCAGCGTCAAGGTGATGATGGGGGCGATCAATCTGGTGATGTCCGGCGGAATTTATGTGCCGCCGGGCGCGTTGGGCGCCACGGTGGAGCCGCCGATCCGCCGCCGTTTCCAGGAGCCTTTGGAGCGTCACGGCGGCTACGGCCTGACCCAACGTCAGAGCGAGGTGTTGGATTGCCTGCGTCAGGGCAAATCCAACAAGCAGATCGCCTACGAGCTTGGTCTGTCCGAAGGCACCGTTAAAATTCACGTCACCGCGATTTTCAAATCGCTGGGCGTCAAAAATCGCACCCAAGCGGTGATCGCCGCATCGGCTTTGACGGTCTAAACCGCGTCTGCGCGCGGATTTTCATCAAAACGGCCCAAGGGGTCGGAGGCGGCGCGCGTCTTGCGCTCTTGACGAGCGTGGTACCCAATGCTATCCGGCCCTGTGATGATGCCGAACCGCCCCTCCGGTTATGCCGGAGGCGTGGGTTCAGCGTGACCCGACCCAGCGCCCGTGCCGCCAACGGCCGCGCGAACAAGGACTGCACCGCAGGGCCATGAGCGATATTTTCCGCGAAGTTGACGAGGATCTGCGCCGGGACCGCGCGGAGCATGTCTTCAAACAATATGGCGGCTACATGATCGCCGCCGCCGTGGCTGTGGTTGTCGGCACCGGCGGTTACACCGCTTGGCGCAATTGGCAGCAGAACAAGCAGCAGCAGGACACCGCCGCGCTGGTCTCCGCCATTTCGCAGACCCAACAGGGGCCGGAAAAGGGCGTGGAGGCTCTGGCCGCCTACGCGGGCGGGGCCGAGGTTCGCATGGCCGCGCTCGCCCAATTCAACGCGGCGGCGCTTCTGGTTCGTCAGGGCAAGACCGCCGACGCCGCCACGGTTTATGACGGCGTCGCCGCCAACGGCTCGGTCGATCCGGCGTACCGCGATCTCGCCACCCTGTTGGGGGCGATGCAGCGCGTTGAATCCGGCGATCCGGCGCAGCTCGCCGCCAAACTGGCACCCTTGACCGCCGAAACCAGCCCTTGGCGCTTTTCCGCGCGGGAGCTGACGGCGGTGCTCGCCCTGCGGGGCGGCGACACGGCCAAGGCGCGCGGCCTGTTCCAGCAACTGGCGGACGACGCGCTGGCGCCTGCGGGTGTCCGGTCGCGCGCCGCTGATCTCGCTTCCCTTTACGGCAAGACCTGAACGATGACCACGGCTCGCAACATCCGCCGTTCGGCGCTTCTGTCCGCTTCGCTGCTCGCCGTTTTTCTGGGCGGCTGCGACACCGTTGGCGACTGGTTCGGCAAGACCGCCGATCCGCCCCTGCCGGGCCAGCGCGTTTCGATCCTGACCCGCGAGCGCAAGGTGGAGCCGGACGCCCGTCTGGCCGACGTCGCCGTGACGGTTCCGTCGCCGACCGTCAACGCCGCTTGGGCGCAGCCCGGCGGTGTCGCCGACCACGCCATGGGCCACCTCGCTTTGTCAGCCAACCCGGCGGAAGCGTGGCGCGGCGACGTCGGCGCCGGGTCGGGCAGTTCGCGCATGCTGCTGGGCGTTCCGGTGATCGCCGATGGCCGCGTCTTCGCCATGGACGCCGAGGCCCATGTCTCGGCCTTGAACGAGCGCACCGGCGGTTCGGTCTGGCGCGTCGACACAAAGCCGGAGAATGAGCGTGGCGGCGCCACCGGCGGCGGCGTGGCCTACGCCGATGGCCGTCTGTTCGCCGCGACGGGCTACGCCGAGGTTATGGCGCTCGACCCCGCCAATGGCTCCATCTTGTGGCGCAAGCGCGTCGCCGGTCCGGTGCGCGGCGCGCCGACGGTGGCGGGCGGGCGCGTTCTGGTTCTGACGCTCGACAACCAACTGGTCGCCCTGTCGGCCAGCGACGGCGAGATTCAGTGGTCGCACCAGGGCATCCTGGAAACCGCCGGTCTGCTGGGAGCCGCCAGCCCGGCGGCGGACGGCGCGCTGGTGGTCGCCCCCTATTCGTCGGGCGAGCTGTTTGGTCTGCGTCCGGAAAATGGTCGGGTGTCGTGGCAGGAAAGCCTCGCCGCCATCCGCCGCACCGGCGCGTTGAGCAATCTGGCCGACATTCGTGGTCTGCCGGTGATGGATCACGGCATCGTCTACGCCATCGGCCATTCGGGCCGCATGATCGCCATCGACCAGCGCATCGGCAACCGCGTGTGGGAAACCGAAATCGGCGGGGTGCAAACCCCCTGGCTGGCCGGTGACTACCTCTATGTCGTGACCAACGACCAGGAGGTTGCGGCCGTGACCCGTCAGGCGGGCCGCGTCCGCTGGGTCGCGCCGCTGGAACGCTACGACGATCCCAAGGCCAAGTCCGGCCCCATCGTGTGGGCGGGTCCGGTTCTGGCCGGTGGCCGCCTGTGGGTCACTGGGTCGAACGGCGTTCTGCTGGGTCTGTCCACGACCAATGGTCAGATTGAGGTGACGCGCTCCTTGCCCGCCGCCTCCTATCTGCCGCCGGTCGTCGCCAACAACACCCTCTATGTCCTGTGCGACAATGGATCGCTTGTCGCCTTCCGTTGATCGTTCGTGATGTCTCTTGGTTCTTGTCTGCTTTAGGAGGCCTTTGGCCCCATGTCGTTCACAGTCGTTCTCGTCGGTCGGCCGAATGTCGGCAAATCGACCCTGTTCAACCGCTTGGCTGGCAAGAAGCTGGCCCTGGTGGACGACACGCCGGGCGTCACCCGCGATTGGCGCTCGGCCCCCGGCCATGTCGGCGGCCTGTCCTTCACCGTGGTGGACACCGCCGGGCTTGAGGATGTGACCGACGACAGTCTGGAGGCGCGCATGCGCCGCCAGACCGAGCAGGCGCTGGAGCGCGCCGACGTCGCCCTGTTCATGATCGACGCGCGGGCGGGGGTGACTCCGCTCGACCGCCATTTCGCCGCGCTGCTGCGCAAGATCAAGACTCCAGTCCTGCTGGTCGCCAACAAGACCGAGGGCAAGGCGTCGAAGTCCGGCCTTTATGAATCCTACGAGTTGGGCCTGGGCGATCCCATCCCGCTGTCCGCCGAGCATGGCGAGGGGATGGCCGATCTGGTCGAAGCCCTGATGCCCTACGACAAGGAAGGCGACGTGGAGGAGACGGAGGAGGAGGTTGTCGAGAGCGTCGGCGACCGTCCGATTCCCATCGGCGATCAGCCGGAACCCGCCGAGGATCTGGTCAAGCCGATTCAGATCGCCATCGTTGGCCGTCCGAACGTCGGCAAATCGACCCTGCTGAACAGCCTGGTCGGCGAGGAACGCGTGTTGACCGGCCCGGAAGCCGGGATGACGCGCGACGCCATCAGCGTCGATTGGCAATGGCGCGACCGCCGGTTCAAGCTGGTGGACACCGCCGGGATGCGCCGCCGCGCCCGCGTCGATGAAAAGGTCGAAAAGCTGGCGGTCGCCGACACGCTGCGCGTCATCCGCATGGCCAACGTCGTCGTTCTGGTGGTGGACGCCGAGGCGATCCTCGACAAGCAGGATCTGACCATCGCCCGCATGGTGATCGAAGAGGGCCGCTCGCTGGTCATCGCGATCAACAAATGGGACATCGTCGATGACCGCGCCATGGCGCTGCGTCAGGTCGAAGACAAGCTGGAAGCGGCGCTCGGCTACATCAAGGGCGTGAAGGTCGTCACCATCTCGGCGTTGAAGGGCCACAAGCTCGACACGCTGCTGGATGGGATCCTGGCGACCTACGCGGTGTGGAACCGCCGCATCTCGACCGCGCAGTTGAACCGCTGGATCGGCGGCGTGCTCGACCATCACCCGCCGCCCTTGATCGAAGGCCGCCGGGTGAAGATCCGCTACGTCACCCAGGTGAAGACCCGCCCGCCGACCTTCGCGCTGTTCGTGAACAAGCCGCTGGATCTGCCGGAAAGCTATCAGCGCTACCTGATAGCCGACCTGCGCAACAGCTTCGACCTGCCCGGCGTGCCGTTGCGGCTGTTGCTGCGCAAGGGCAAGAACCCCTACGCCGACGAGTGACGGTTTAGGTTTGGGAAGGGTCAGGCGCTGGGCGCTTCCCAGCCCGGCGGCGCCAGGGTGAAGCCCGCGAAGTCAAAGGCGGGCGCCACCGTGCAGCTCACCAGCGACCAAGCGCCCAAACTGCGGGCCGACTGCCACGCGCCCACCGGCACCACCGCCTGTGGGCGTTCGCCGTTTTTGAGGTTCATGCCGAGTCGGTGGCGTTGGGTGGTCGGCGTCTGGGCCGCTTCGTCGTGGATCGACAGCTCCAGCGGCGCGCCGCCGTGCCACAGCCAGATTTCCACGGCGTCCACGCTGTGCCAGTGCGACCGCTCGCCCGCCGTCAGCAGAAAATAAATGGCGGTGACGCTGCCCCGCCCACCCGGCGGATCGGTCGGCGCGCGGTAGGTCTCGACGTAACAGCCGCCCTCCGGGTGCGGTCGCAGGCCGAGCAGAGCGATGAGTCGGTCGGGCGTTGTATCGGCGCTCATGGGGTGTCTCGGGCCTCCGTCGCCTCGGCGCCGTCGTCCGGGCTTTCATCCAGCTTTTCCAGATCGAAGGGGGTTTCCGTGTCCTCGTAAATCACGGACAGCGGCACATCGACGCCCAGCGCCGGAATCCGCAACACGCCCTGTTCGCCCGTCACCACCTCGTGCAGCCAGTTCGCCCCGTCGCGGCGAACGCTTTCCACAGCAGCGACGCGCTGGTTTACGATCACATATTGGGTCAGCGAGGGCAGGGTGCGGTAGGCCGTGTTCTTCACCAAGCGGTCGCGGTTGGTCGTGCTGTCGGACAGCACTTCGACGATCACCGTCGGTTCGGTCGCCAGCCGGTCCTGGTCGTTCAGCCGGGCGCAGGTGACGAAGACATCCGGATAGAAAATGGAGTCGTCGGCCATGATCCTGAGGCCTTCGCGAAACACCCGGCAGGGCGTGCCGTGCAAAGCCGAACGCAGGGCGGTGTAGAGATTGCCGGAGATTTGGCTGTGCGCCACCGTTCCGCCATTCATGGCGACGATCTCGCCATGAATGAATTCGTGGCGTTCGTCCTGCCGCTCCTCCCACACGAGGAATTCGGCCATCGTCATCGACCGATGTTTGCGCAGCGCGCCCATGCCAGCCTCCGGCTTACAACTCGGTCAGGCTAACACGGCCTCCCCGCGTCCGCCATCACGCCCCATCACGCCCCTTGGCCGCCATGCCCAGACCGGCGCGCAGTTCCGGCACCAGCATGGCGCCCAGCATGGCGATGACCGGCAGGAAGGCGTATTCGCCGCGCGCCGCCGCGTCGATCAACTCTTTGGGCGTGTGGAGTTCGATCCGCATCTCCTCCAGGTCGCCGCTGTCGGGTTCGGCCACCTTGCGGGCGTTCTTGGCGTGGAACATGTGGCAGGCGCAGCCGCGATGATTGCCCTGCACCACATAGTCGCCCAGCGCCGTCCAATCGTCGGATTCATAGCCGGTTTCCTCCAGCAACTCGCGCTTGGCGGCGGCCAGCGGATCCTCGCCGGGGGAAATCGCGCCCGCCGGAAAGGTCAGGCTGACGCGGCGGGCGCCGTGCTTGTAGGTGCGCAGCATGACGACGTGACCGTCTTCGGTCTCGACGAACATCAGGGCGTAGTCGGGCTGTTCCACTTGATAGAAGCTTTCCACCTGTCGACCATCGGGCAATTCCACGGTTTCGGCGCGCACCTTCAAATAAGGGCTGGCGTCGAGAAGGTCACGGCTGCCGAGAACTTTCCAGGGCTTCAGCGCATCCTTTTCGGAATCGTCGCTCATGGCGCGGCCCCATAGGGCGGTTGGGTGAAACCGGCGGGGGAGAGGGTGAAGATCTCGCAACCATCCTCGGTGATGCCGATCTGATGCTCGAACTGGGCGGAGAGCGAGCGGTCGCGCGTCACCGTGGTCCAACCGTCCGACAGGATTTTCACCTCGTGCCGCCCGGCGTTTATCATCGGTTCGACCGTGAAGACCATGCCGGGTTGCAGCACAACGCCGGTTCCAGGCTTGCCGAAATGATCGACGTGCGGGGCGTCGTGAAAGACTTGGCCGATGCCGTGCCCGCCGAAATCGCGCACCACCGAACAGCGGTTGGCTTCCGCCAGGGTCTGGATGGCGTGGCCGATGTCGCCCAGCGTGGCGCCCGGCTTGGCCTGGGCGATCCCGGCCATCATGCAGCGATAGGTCAGATCGACCAGCTTGCGCGCCTTGATCCCGACCTTGTCGCCGACGAAATACATCCGGCTGCTGTCGCCGTACCAGCCGTCCAGGATCACCGTCACGTCGATGTTGACGATGTCGCCGTCGGCCAGCCGCTTGTCGTCGCTGGGGATGCCGTGGTTGACGACATGGTTGGGCGAGATGCAGCAGGCCTTCGGGTAGCCGTGATAGCCGATGGTGGCGGGGATGCCGCCCCGGTCGCGCTGAAATGTTTCGACCAGATGGTCGAGATGGCCGGTGCTGACCCCCGGCACGACGTGGGGGCCGATGTAATCCAACGTCTCCGCCGCCAAACGGCACGCCTTGCGCAACGCCGCGAACGCTTCTGGTCCATGCAGGACGATGCGCTTGCCTTCCTTATCCGCCACGAAACCCTCGGTCATCTGAATGTTCGACGCTGGTGCGCGCCGCCGCCACCCTACCACCATGGCGCGCCGAAAAAAGCCCCAGCGTTTTCCGGGCTTCGCCCATAGGATTCCGGGGAGGGTCTTGCTATATGTCGGCGGTCTTACCCTGCATAGGACCATCCGAGTTTTGGCGAAGCCCACCAACCGCTATGTGTGCCAGTCCTGCGGCGCGTCCTTCCCGAAATGGGCGGGGCGGTGCGACGCCTGCGGCGAATGGAACAGCCTGACCGAAGAGGCGGCGCCCGACAGCGCCCCCAAGGGGTTGGGCGCCGGGCGCGGGCGGCGGTTGGAGTTTTTTGGGCTGGCCGGGTCAAGCAGCGCGCCGCCGCGCCGGATGACCGGCATCGCCGAGTTTGATCGGGTGTGCGGCGGCGGCCTGGTTCCCGGATCGGCCATCCTCATCGGCGGTGACCCCGGCATCGGCAAATCCACGCTTCTTCTCCAGGCGGTGGCGCGGTTGGCGCAGGAGCATCGTTGCGCCTACGTCTCGGGCGAGGAGGCGGTCGATCAGGTGCGGTTGCGCGCCCAGCGGTTGGGCTGCGCGTCGGCCCCGGTCAATCTGGCCTCGGCCACCAACGTGCGCGACATCGTCGCCTCGCTGGACGAGACCAACGGGCCGGAGATCATCGTCATCGATTCCATCCAGACCATGTATGTGGACAATCTGGACAGCGCCCCCGGCACCGTCGCCCAGGTCCGCGCCAGCGCGCAGGAGCTGATTCGCGTCGCCAAGCGGCGCGGCGTCGTTCTGCTGCTGGTCGGCCATGTCACCAAAGAGGGGATGATCGCCGGGCCGCGCGTGCTGGAGCACATGGTCGACACCGTTCTCTATTTCGAGGGCGAGCGCGGCCACCAGTTCCGCATCCTGCGCGCGGTGAAGAACCGTTTCGGCCCGACAGACGAAATCGGCGTGTTCGAGATGGGCGACGGCGGCTTGGGCGAGGTCGCCAACCCGTCGGCGCTGTTTCTGGCCGAACGGCGCGGCGACGTGTCGGGCGCCGCCGTGTTCGCGGGAATGGAAGGCACGCGCCCGGTGTTGGTGGAGGTGCAGGCGCTGGTCGCGCCGTCGCCGTTGGGCACCCCGCGCCGGGCGGTGGTCGGTTGGGATTCGGGGCGGTTGGCCATGGTTTTGGCGGTTCTGGAGGCGCGTTGCGGCGTGCAGATCGGGGCCAACGACGTCTATCTGAACGTGGCGGGCGGCCTGCGCATCACCGAACCGGCGGCGGATCTGGCGGTGGCGGCGGCGCTGGTGTCGTCGCTGACCGGCGAGCCGGTGCCCGCCGACGCCGTGGTCTTTGGCGAGCTTGGCCTGTCGGGCGAGGTGCGCGCCGTCGGGCAGAGCGACACCCGATTGAAGGAAGCCGCCAAGCTGGGCTTTTCCTCCGCGATTTTTCCGGCTAGACGAACGGGAGCGCGGGGTGGGCGCGGCGACAACGGTTTGAAGACGGTGGAACTCCACCATCTGGGCGAGTTGATGCCGCTGTTCCAGCCGGGCGCGCGGCCACAACGGTCGCGCCATCGCGACGAGGATTGAGAGCGTTAGGCCATGGAGAATTTTCCCATCAACCCGGCGGACGCCGCCGTTATCGCCGTGCTGCTGTTGGCCGCCTTGCTGGCCTTCACCCGTGGCATGGTGGCCGAAGTCCTGTCGGTCGCCTCGTGGGCGGGGGCCGGCGTGGCGACCTTGTACGCCTTGCCTTATGTCCTGCCGCTGGTGCAGCAGCGCATCAAGTTCGAGATGCTGGCCTACGCCATCGCGTCGGTCGGCGTCTACATCGTCGCCTTGATCGTGCTGACCATTCTGGGGCGGTCGCTGTCGCGCGGGGTGCAGAACTCCAGCCTGTCGGCGCTCGACCGTTCGCTGGGCTTCGTCTTTGGACTGGCCAAGGGCGCGGTTCTGGTGTCGGTGGCCTATCTGTTCTTCATCTGGCTGGTGCCGAACACGGCGGAACATCCGCAATGGCTGCAAACGGCGAAGACCCGCCCCTTCCTCGCCACCGGCGCGGCGCTGGTTTATGAGATCGTCCCGGAGAATTTGCGCAAGGAAAGCCTGGGGCAACTGGACATGGCGCGGGACCGCGCCAAGCAGGCGGTGGAGGCCAAGGAGGCGCTGGACCGCCTGTCGACTCCGGTGCCCAGCCCTTCGAAGACCGGGGGTGCGCCGCCAACCGATACCGGCTATAAGGACCGCGAACGCGGCGACCTTGAACGGCTGATTCAGAATGCGCGATGAGTCGCGCCGCTCGACACCCTTAATGCTGCGCTGACTCCGGCTGATGGCGCCTCTTCCACGGGGCGCTTTTAACGAAGGACTTTTGAGATGCTGACGACGCATCCGTTTGACGACGACAAGCTGCGCGAAGAGTGCGGCGTGTTCGGCATCTACGGCAACCCGCAAGCGGGCGCCATCACCGCGCTGGGGCTGCACGCCCTGCAACATCGCGGTCAGGAGGCGGCGGGCATCGTCAGCTTCGACGGCAGCCGCTTTCATCTTCAGCACACGCTGGGCCTTGTCGGCGATCATTTCAGCTCCGAGGCGATCATCGCCAAGCTGAAGGGCGCGTCGGCCATCGGCCATGTCCGCTACGCCACCACCGGCGACACCTCGATCCGCAACGTTCAGCCGCTCTACGCCGATTTTGAGTTCGGCGGCTTCGCGCTGGCCCACAACGGCAATCTGACCAACGCGCAGACCCTGCGCCGCCAATTGGTCCGCCGGGGCTGCCTGTTCCAATCCTCCACCGACACCGAGGTCATCGTCCATCTGATGGCGACGGCGCGCGGCGGTTCGCCGGTTGACCGGCTGATCGAGGCGGTGCGTCAGGTCGAGGGCGCCTTCTCGCTGGTGGCGTTGACCGCCAACAAGGTGATTGGCGTGCGCGACCCGCTGGGCGTGCGTCCGCTGGTGCTGGGCAAGCTGGGCGACGTCCACATGCTGACCAGCGAGACCTGCGCGCTCGACATCGTCGGCGCCGAGCTGGTGCGCGACGTCGAGCCGGGCGAGATGATCGTGATCGATTCCGACGGCGTCCACAGCCTGCGCCCGTTCCAGCCGCAGGGCCGCCGTTTCTGCATTTTCGAATACATCTATTTCGCCCGCCCCGACAGCGTGATGGAGGGGACCTCCGTCTATCAGGCTCGCCAGCGCATCGGGCGTGAGCTGGCGCGCGAGGCGGGCGTTCCCGCCGACGTCATCGTGCCGGTGCCCGACAGCGGCGTTCCGGCGGCGCTGGGTTACGCGCAGGAAGCGGGCGTGCCGTTCGACCTCGGCATCATCCGCAACCATTATGTCGGCCGCACCTTCATCGAGCCGACCGACCAGATCCGCCATCTGGGCGTCAAGCTGAAGCACAACGCCAACCGGGCGATGATCGAGGGCAAGCGCGTCATTCTGGTGGATGATTCCATCGTGCGCGGCACGACGTCGAAGAAGATCGTCGAGATGGTGCGCGCCGCTGGAGCCGCCGAGGTGCACATGCGCATCTCCAGCCCGCCGACCTCGCACCCCTGCTTTTACGGCATCGACACGCCGGAACAGAGCAAGCTGCTGGCGCATCGCATGTCGGTGGAGCAGATGCGCGAGTTCATCCAGGCCGACAGCCTCGCCTTCATCTCGCTGGACGGTCTGTACCGCGCCATGGGCGAGGAGAAGCGCGACCCGGCCAAGCTGAGCTATTGCGACGCCTGCTTCACCGGCGACTACCCCATCGCGTTGACCGACGCGCTGGACAACCCGACAAACGAGCCGGGCGTTCCGGCGCGGGCGTAAGCGATTGAAGACGCCCTCTCCCGGATCGGGGGAGGGCTACAAGACCCTTTCCAACCAACCGAGCTTGATCCCATGTCCCGTTTGTCCGGTCGCATCGCTCTTGTCACCGGCGCGTCGCGCGGCATCGGCGCCGCCGTCGCCAAGCGATTCGCCGCCGAGGGCGCGCACGTCATCCTGACCGCCCGCACCGTCGGCGGGTTGGAGGAGGTGGACGACGCCATCCTGAAGACCACCGGGCGCAACGCCACCTTGGTTCCGTTGGATTTGCGCGATTACGACAAGATCGACCAGTTGGGTTTTTCGATCTACGAGCGTTTCGGCAAGCTCGACATTCTGGTCAGCAACGCGGGCGCCCTGGAGGCGCTCGGCCCCATCGCCCAGTATGATCCCAAGCTGTGGTCGCGGGTGATGGATCTGAACGTCACGGCGAATTACCGGCTGATCCGCTCGCTGGACCGCCTGCTGCGCACGTCGGAGTCCGGGCGCGCGATCTTCGTCACCTCGGCGGCGGCCAAGGCGCCCTATCCCTACTGGAGTCCCTATGGGGCCAGCAAGGCGGCGCTGGAAATGATCGTGAAAACCTACGCGATGGAAATCGCCGCGTCGCCGCTGCGGGTGAATTTGATCGACCCCGGCGTGGTGGCGACCAAGCTGCGGACGCAAGCCTTCCCGGGCGAGGATTCAAAAACAATCACCCAGCCCGATGAGATCACCGACCGTTTCGTCGATCTCGCGGAAGCCGCCTGCACCCTGCATGGCGAAATTGTAACGGCTCAATAAGCCTCAGAACGCACAAACGCCAAGGGGCGGAGACAATCGGCGACAGCCGCTGTCTCCGCCCCTTGGCGTTTGGAACAGCATCAGCCCAGAGCGCGTTTGCCCAGCGCCATGGCCTCTTGGCTGTTGGTGCCGATCACGCCAATGTTGTCGCCCGCCGCCGTGACGATGACGGCGTCGGAATCGGCGTCCCGAACCACTGGCCAGACGGCGAGAAGGCGTTCCGGGGTGTCGCGGAGTTCATAGGTTCGGCCGGTGTGCAGCAGAGACAACGCAATATTCCTTGCTAGGATAAGAGGGACCGGACCCTGCCACAGGTGAGGGCAAACGTCACGGTCCGCCTTAGTCTAGCAGAAATCACGATGGCCGTCTGGGTATCAATGGGCGTGGGGCGCCAGGGTCGGACCATGCTTGGCCGGGCCATGGTTGGCGGCGGCGTGGCCGCCAAACAGGGCCGTGCGCAGCTTGCCGAACAGTTCGCGCATGTAGTCGGCGCGCATCTGGCGGGCGGCGAGCATGATCTCGTCGTGGGTGCGGGGATCGCGTTCGTAAAGGGGGGCGTTCGTGGACATGGCTGGGGAATCTCCTCGTTGACGAGAGACGTCCCCTCCCAGGACTTTCTTGTTTCTGACCGTGAGGATAGGACAACAAAGCTGTCCCAAGAAACGCGCATCGCGCATCGCCGCTCCTCGCTTTCGGCATCCGCTGGGTCAATCAACGGGGCGGCGGGCAATCGGCGGGCAGACTGTTGACAAGGCCAGCGACATCGAACCAACCGCCGACGCTGTGCCGCAGATCACGCCGAGAATCCTGCTCCGGCGCCGGGGCGATGTCCCACAGCCAGGAGCTGTCAGGGGCGGGCAGGGGAAGGCCCCAGACCGAATCCTCACGCTCGATGACGGCGCCGTTGTTCAACCACAGGCTTTCGGTGTCGCTGAACAGGGCGGCGCGCTCGGCCAGCCCGGCCAGCCAGCGCAGATGATCGGTGGCGAGTCGCTGGGCGAAGGCCAACCGTGCGGCGTCGGGAATGGCTGGCGCGCGGCGCTCGATGGCGTCCAACGGCATCAGCGGCAGTTGCGAGAGCAGATTGCAGGAGATGGCGAAGGCGCAGGGCGGGGAGCCGGGCAGGGCGGGCGGGGTGAATCCGGTTGGCAGATCCCATCCCCTCTCCAACGCCTCGTCCAGCGGCGCGAGCGCCCCCGTCACGTCCAGCGCGACCAGCCGAACCATGGGCATCCCGGCGACTCGTCTGCGGACGGATCGGCTGTGGACAATGTCGACCAACAGAACCTCGTCGAAACGGGCGGTCAGATCCTCCAGGGGGATTTCGATCAACAGCCCCGATCCAAGGACCACGGCCTGCCCGCCTTTGGGGGCTTGTGCCGCCGCTTGTGCGATGAAGCGGCGGCAGGCGGCGACATGAGGCGCCCAGTTTTGGCGCTGGCGACGGTGACGGGACCCGAGCGCCACCGCTTCGGACAGATAGCCCAACCGGCGGGCCAGCGGGTCGCATGGGGTTGTCAGATACTCGAACGCCTCGCGCAACATCGTCGGCTCTCCTCCATCCCCCTTGACCCGCAGCGATGGCAAGGTACGTATGACGGCATGGTTGAGATCAAGAGGAAAGCGGCCCTCGTCACCGGGGCCGGCAGACGCATAGGGCGGGCCATCGCGCTCGATCTGGCGGCCCAGGGCTGGGCCGTCGCGGTGCATTACCACCGTTCAGGCCGCGCGGCGGCGGAGGTGGTGGCGCAGATCGTCCAGGCGGGCGGTCGGGCTGTCGCCCTGTCCGCCGATCTGGGGAGCGAGGCGGAGGTGCAGGCGCTGCTGCCCGCCGCCGTCGAAAGCCTCGGCCCGTTGACCCTTCTGGTCAACAACGCCTCGCGCTTCGAGCGCGACGGGGTTGAGGACGCGACCCGCGAAAGCTGGGACACGCATATGGAGGCCAACCTCCGCGCCCCCTTCGTCCTGTCGCAGGCCTTCGCCGCCCATCTGCCGTCCGACGAACGCGGCCTGATCGTCAATCTTCTGGATCAACGGGTGTGGAACCCGACGCCGCACTTTCTCTCTTACACCCTGTCCAAGATGGGGCTGTGGGCGCTGACCCGAACCTTGGCCCAGGCGCTGGCCCCGCGCATCCGCGTCAACGGCATCGGTCCCGGCCCGACCCTGCGGAATGATCGGCAGACCGAGGAGGAGTTTTCCGCCCAGTGGGATTCGACCCCGCTGCGCCGTGGGACAACCCCGGAGGAGATCTGCGCCGCCATCCGCTTTCTGATCGCCGCCCCGGCCATGACCGGCCAAATGATCGCCCTGGACGGGGGGGAACATCTGGGATGGGCGCAGCCCGCGCATGGCTTCGTGCCGGTCGAGTAGCCGCCGCTCCCGTTCCGTTCACCGACTCCGCGCGTGGGGATTTGTCGCCCGGCGGCCAGGATGGCACCGGAAAGGACCGCGCGTTTTACACAGGTGTCCAGACCGGCGCAAGAGGGCGTTTGCAATCAATGACATTTTTGTGCCGCAGGGTCATTTGACGCGCTTGACTCGGAGCTGACGTAAAGAAATCAATGGCTTAGCGAAAATGCCTAATTTTTAGGCATATGCCTGAGAGTCCTTGCGGCGCTTGGGTTCCGACCCCTTCCCCCCTTTGTTATCGACAAACTTATCCACAGGATCGGTGGATAGTCTGCGGCGCTCGGTGGGCAAGGGTGAGTCGC
Source organism: Azospirillum cavernae (assembly GCF_003590795.1). Classification (GTDB taxonomy): domain Bacteria; phylum Pseudomonadota; class Alphaproteobacteria; order Azospirillales; family Azospirillaceae; genus Azospirillum; species Azospirillum cavernae. The sequence continues at coordinate 948,790 of NZ_QYUL01000001.1, read as the reverse complement.
CGCGCGGCGCCCATGACGCGGCGGACGGTTGACCGCGCGCGTCGGCTCGACGACAGTCGGGCCATGTCCGACACGCATTCCTCCGACACCCCGCCCGGCTCCGGGGCGGCTTCCGCGCCCGACGCTCCTGACCCGGTGAACGGCGCGCCCGCCCGCGCGCGCCGCCGTCCCGCCGACCTGGCGCGCGGCGTCGAGATCATTCGCGAGCATCTGAAAACCCTGCCGCAGACGCCGGGCGTTTACCGGATGCTGGCGGGCGACGGGGCGGTGCTCTATGTCGGCAAGGCGCGCAATCTGAAGCGCCGGGTGACGAACTACACCCAGGTCGTCAAGCTGCCGGTCCGCCTTCAGCGCATGGTGTCGGAAACCGAAAGCATGGAGTTCGTCACGACCCACACCGAGGTCGAGGCGCTGCTGCTGGAATCGAACCTCATCAAGCGGCTGGCGCCGCGTTACAACGTGCTGCTGCGGGATGACAAAACCTTCCCGCACATCATGATAACCAAAGACCATGATTACCCGCAGCTCACCAAGCATCGCGGGGCGCGCGGGCGGGACGCCGATTATTTCGGCCCCTTCGCGTCGGCGGGCGCGGTCAACCGGACGATCACCGCCTTGCAGCGCGCCTTTCTGCTGCGCAACTGCGCCGACACGGTGTTTTCGTCACGCACCCGGCCCTGCCTGCAACACCAGATCAAGCGCTGCACCGCGCCCTGCGTCGCCCGCGTGACGCCGGAGGAGTATCAGGCTCAGGTCGGGCAGGCCCGCGCCTTTCTGGCGGGCAAGAGCCGCGACATCCAGACGGAGTTCGTCGCCCAGATGATGGCGGCGTCCGACGCGATGGATTTCGAGACGGCGGCGCGCTACCGCGACCGCATCCGCGCCCTGACCGCCATCCAGGCCCATCAGGACATCAACGTCGAAGGGGTGGTGGAGGACGCCGACGTGGTGGCGGCCCACAGCGAGGGCGGCGTCACCTGCATCCAAATCTTCTTCTTCCGGGGCGGGCGCAACTACGGCAACCGCGCCTATTTCCCCAGCCACGACAAGGCCGCCGAAATCGAGGAGGTGCTGGCCGCCTTCATCGCCCAATTCTACGAGAACAAGGCCGCCCCGCCGCTGGTGCTGGTCAGCCACGCCCTGCCCGAACTGGAGCTGTTGACGGAGGCGTTGAGCCTGCGCGCCGACCACAAGGTCGAACTGGTCGAACCCAAGCGCGGGGAGAAGCGGCGCATCGTCGATCACGCTTTGACCAACGCGCGCGAGGCGCACGGGCGGCGGCTGGCTGAAAGCTCCTCGCAAGCGCGGCTCTTGGAAGGGGTGGCGACCGTCTTCGGGCTGGATTCGCCGCCGGAGCGGGTGGAGGTCTACGACAACTCCCACATCCAGGGCGCGCACGCCATCGGCGCCATGATCGTCGCCGGGCCGGAGGGCTTCATCAAGAACGCCTACCGCAAATTCAACATCCGCACCGAGGGCGCGGCGGGCGACGATTTCGCCATGATGCGCGAGGTTCTGACCCGCCGATTCGGGCGCGCCATCAAGGAAGACCCCGAACGCACGCTGGGAAGCTGGCCCGATCTGGTGCTGATCGACGGCGGCATCGGCCAGTTGAACGTGGCGCGCGACGTGCTTGCCGAGCTTGGCATCGACGATGTGACCCTGGTCGGCATCGCCAAGGGGCCGGATCGCGACGCCGGGCGCGAGCATTTCCTGATCGAAGGCCGCCCGCCCTTCCAGATGGAGTCGCGCGACCCCGTTCTCTATTTCCTGCAACGGCTGCGCGACGAGGCGCACCGCTTCGCCATCGGCACCCACCGGGCCAAACGGACCAAGGCCATCGGCAAATCCCCCATCGACGAGGTGCCCGGCATCGGCCCCGCCCGCAAGAAGGCGCTGCTTCATCATTTCGGCAGCGGGGCGGCGGTGGCGCGGGCCGGGCTGGCCGATTTGGAGTCGGTCGAGGGCGTCAATCGGACGGTTGCAAAAAAGATATACGATCACTTCCATCCCGACGGTTAGAATGCGCGCGCCCGCCTCCTTCGCCCCCTCCAGCGGTTCGAGCCTCTGACCATGTTGACCAGCCTGCCCAACCTGCTGACCCTGTCGCGCATCGCGGTCATCCCGCCGGTCGTCGGCCTGTTCTATGTGACGGAGGCGTGGGCGGCCTACACGGCCTGCGCGCTCTACGGGGCTGCCTGCGTCACCGACTGGTTCGACGGCTATCTGGCGCGCGCCTGGGCGCAGGAAAGCGTGATCGGCAAGTTCCTGGACCCCATCGCCGACAAGCTGCTGGTGGCGGCGACGCTGATCATGCTGGTCGGCTTCGACCGGCTGAACGGTCTGTCGATTCTGCCCGCCGTGGTCATCCTGCTGCGCGAGGTGCTGGTGTCGGGCCTGCGCGAGTATCTGGCGGGCCTGCATGTCGGCGTGCCGGTGACGTGGCTGGCCAAATGGAAGACGGCGATCCAGATGGTCGCGCTGGGCTTTCTGATCGTCGGCGATCACGGCCCGGCGGAGTTCCCCGTCACCTTCGTCGGCACCGTCGGCCTGTGGATCGCGGCGGCGCTGACCTTCTACACAGGCTGGGATTACATGCGGGCTGGGCTGACCCACATGATGGCCGAACAAAAGCCGGTCCCGCCCCAATCCGCCCGCCGCGTCGGCTGAGGGCCGTCTTATGAAAATATTTGGACTGACCGGGTGGAGCGGCAGCGGCAAGACGGCGCTGATGGTCCGGCTGATTCCGGCGCTGACCGCGCGGGGCCTGCGCGTCTCGACGGTCAAGCACGCCCACAAGGGCTTCGACATCGACCATCCGGGCAAGGACAGCCACAACCACCGCGTCGCCGGCGCCACGGAGGTGCTGGTCAGCTCGCCCCGCCGCTGGGCCTTGATGCACGAGCTGCGCGACGACGAACCGGAACTGACCCTGTCCGAACTGGTCGCCAAGCTGTCGCCGGTCGATCTGCTGCTGATCGAAGGCTTCAAGCGCGAACCGCACGAGAAGATCGAGGTTTGGCGGGCGGCGGTGGACAAGCCGTTGATCGCGGCGGGCGATTCCAGCATCGTCGCGGTGGCCAGTGACGGCCCGGTTCCCGGCTGCCCGGTTCCCGTTCTGGATTTGAACGACGCCGAAGCGGTGGCGGCCTTTGTGGTGGAGCGTTGCGGGTTGGGACATCCCTGACCCATCGCGGCAATTTCTCCGTCGCACCGGCAGACCCCGCAGACTAGACTGCCCGCATCATGGTTCAACTCAGCAACGATTGCTTCGCCTTCGGCGGCGAGATGATGACGGTGGACCGGGCGTTGGCGCGGCTGGCCGAACGGGTCTGCCCGGTGACGGGGGTGGAGGGCGTCGCCTTGACCGACGCGCTGGGCCGGGCGCTGGCCGCCGACCACATCGCCCCCTTCAGCGTGCCGCCGCACGACAATGCGGCGGTCGATGGCTACGCGGTGTTCTTCGACGACCTCGACCCGAACGGCCCGACCCGGCTGCCCGTCACCGCGCGGGTGGCGGCGGGGCAGGCGTCGCCGCGACCGGCCAGCCGGGGGGAGGCTGCGCGCATCTTCACCGGCGCACCGATGCCCGCCGGGCTGGACACCGTGTTCATGCAGGAGGATTGCCGGGCGGAGGATGGGCACGTCACCCTGCCGCCGGGCATCCGGCGCGGCGTCAACCGCCGTTTGGCGGGGGAGGACGTGACGCGGGGGGCCGTGGTGCTCACCGCCGGGCGGCGCTTGCGGCCCGAGGACATCGGCCTGCTCGCCTCGCTGGGCTGCCGCCGGGTGGACGTGCGGGCGCGGCTGCGCGTCGCCGTGTTCTCCACCGGCGACGAGGTGCGGGATCCGGGCGCGGCGCTCGACGCCGGGGCGGTTTATGACGCCAACCGCTATTCCCTGATGGCGCTGCTGGCCCGGCTGGGCTGCGCCGTGACCGACCTTGGCATTCTGCCCGATCGTTTCGAGACGATCCGCGACCGGCTGGCCGAGACGGCGCGAAGCCACGACGCGCTCATCACCTCGGGCGGCATGTCCACCGGGGAGGAGGATCACGTCAAGGCGGCGGTGGAGGCCACGGGGCGGCTCGATTTCTGGCGGCTGGCGATCAAGCCGGGCCGTCCGGTCGCGCTGGGCCGGGTGGGGGAGGCGGTCTTCGTCGGGCTGCCCGGCAACCCGGTCGCCGTCGTCGTCACCTTTCTGCGCGTCGCCCGCCCGATCCTGCTGCGGCTGATGGGGGCGGCGGACGAAACGCCGACGCTCTATCCGGTGCGCGCCACCTTCGCGTACAAGAAAAAACCCGGTCGGCGGGAGTATCTCCGCGCCTCCCTCAGCCGTGACGCCGACGGCCAGTTGCGGGCGACGAAGCACCCGCGCGACGGGGCCGGGGTGTTGTCGTCCCTGGTCGAATCCGACGGGCTGATCGAGTTGGCCGAGGATGTGGCGCGGGTCGAGCCGGGCATGCTGGTGGATTTTCTGCCCTTCAACGACGTTCGGTGACGTGAGGTCCGATGATGAAGATTTTCTATTTCGCCTGGCTGCGGACCAAAATCGGCGTGCCGTCGGAAACCGTCGATCTTCCCGCCGAGGTCAAGACTGTCGGCGCGTTGGTCGATTGGCTGAAGACCCGCAGCCCCAAACACGCCGAAGCGCTGGCCAACAGCAAGGTGGTCAAGGTCGCGGTCAATCAGGAGCATGTCCCCTACGACCACCCCATCGAACCGGGGGACGAGGTCGCCTTGTTCCCGCCGGTCACGGGGGGCTGAGGCGGTGGCGATCCGGGTCCAGGCGGAGGATTTCGACGTCGGCGCCGAATACGCCGCTCTGACGCGCGGGCGGAGCTCCATCGGCGGGGTGACGCTGTTTTCCGGGTTGGTGCGCGACATGGCGGGCGGGGCGGCGGTCAGCGCCATGACGCTGGAGCATTACCCGGGCATGACCGAAAAGCAGTTGGAGGCGATCGAGGCGGAGGCGCGGCGACGCTGGCCGCTCGACGACGTGCTCATCATCCACCGCTATGGCCGGTTGGAGCCGGGCGACCAAATCGTGCTGGTCGCCACCGCGTCGGCCCACCGCGACGCGGCGTTCGACTCCTGCCGTTTCCTGATCGACTGGCTGAAAACCAAAGCGCCCTTTTGGAAGCTGGAGGCCACCCCCGACGGCGAACGCTGGGTCGAGGCCAAGGACAGCGACGACAGCGCCGCCGCCCGTTGGGATCCCTGACCCGCCGTGCGTTGATCCGCCGCGCGCCTCAGGCGTGCCCGGCCTCGCCCGACAGCATGGAGACGCTGACGCCGAGCTTGCCGATGGCGCGTTCCCATTTGGCGTCCAGATCGGTGTCGAACAGCAGCTTTTCGTCGCAGGGCGCGTTCAGCCAGCCATTCGCCTGGAACTCGGCGTCCAACTGGCCCGGCCCCCAGCCGGCGTAGCCGAGCAGCAGCAGGTTGCGGCGCGGGCCGCGATCTTCGGAGATGGCGCGCAGGATGTCGATGGTCGCGGTCAGGGCGACGTCGTCGTTCACCACCAGCGTGCCGTCGCGCACATAGTCGGTGGAGTGCAGGACGAAGCCGCGCCCCGATTCGACCGGGCCGCCGTAATGGACGGGCGGGTTGTTGGCGGGCTGGCTGATGTTCATGTCGAGCTGTTCGAGCAGATCCTCGAACGTGATGGATCCGAACAGGCGGTTGACCACCAGCCCCATCGCCCCATCCTCGTTGTGCGCGCACATGTAGATGACCGTGCGTTGGAAACGGGGATCCTCCATTCCAGGCATGGCGATCAGCAGCTGGCCGGTCAGCGATTCCGAGGACTTGGTCAGTCGCGGCATGGGCGTTCATCCTTGATCGTCGATCCAGGATGGGCGGCGGGCGGCCATGCCTGTCCGAACGTTCGGTTGTGGTGGGCGTTCTCGCGACGCATTCACCAGAGTGTGACAGCACGACACGATCTTTGTCACCTATATATGGGTTCCTATATAGGGGTGGCGCAATAGGGCGGCGCCCTGGATGGACCGAGGGCGGCGTCCCGGATGGACCGGCCAAAGGGACCGACGCGCGACGATGGGGACGAGGATGCGGACGATGAACAGCTTTGCCGCTCGGGCGCTGGCGGTCGCGATGCTGACGGCGGTCCCGTTCGCCGCGCTGGCGCAGAATGCGGGCCAAGGCGCCTGGACCAAGGCCGGGCCGGTGGAGGCGCGGCTGGTGTCCTCGGCGCGCGCCGTCGGCGATCTCGACGCGCTGCCGCTGGGGCTGGAACTGCGCCTGGAACCGGGGTGGAAGACCTATTGGCGGTCCCCCGGCGACGCCGGATACCCGCCGCGCCTGGATTGGAGCGGTTCGACCAATCTCAAGGACGCGACGCTGTCCTATCCGGCGCCGCATCGCTTCTCCGTTCTGGGGTTCGAGAGCGCCGGGTACGACGTCGAGACGCTGTTGCCGCTGCGCGCCGTTCTGCAAACGCCGGGCAAGCCGCTGGATCTGGCGCTGTCCGCCGATCTGCTGGTCTGTTCGGACATTTGCGTGCCGCAAACGGTCAAGCTGTCCCTGGCCCTTCCGGCGGGACCGGCGCAGCCGGGGGACTCGGCGAACGACGTCGCCCGCGCCCAATCGCTGGTGCCGCGCGTCGGCGCGCTGGGCGGGGCGGGGCTGGTCAGCGTCGCCTCGGTGCGCGGCGCTGGCGACGCGCTGGAGATCGAGGCGACGGCGACCGACGGCTTCGTCTCCCCCGACGTCTTTGTCGAAACCGACCCGCCGCTGAGCTTCACCGCGCCGAAGGCGGTGTTTTCCGACAATGACAAGCGGGTGCGCCTGACCCTGCGGGCGTCCGATCCGCCCAAGGATCTGGATTTGGCCGGGCGGGCCGTCACCGTGACCCTGGTGGACGGCGCGCGCGCGGTCGAAACCCCGGCGGCGGTCGCCCCGCTGGCGGGGGCGGTCGCCGGGCGTGGGCTGTTCGCCATGCTGGGGGTGGCGCTGCTCGGCGGCTTGATCCTCAACCTGATGCCCTGCGTGCTGCCGGTTCTGTCGTTGAAGCTTCTCTCGGTCATCAAGCATGGCGGGCGGGCGACCGGCGCGGTGCGCGCCGGGTTTCTGGCCAGCGCCGCCGGGATCCTGACCTCCTTCCTGCTGATGGCGTCGGCGCTGGTCGCGGTGAAGGCGGCGGGCGGGGCGGTCGGCTGGGGCATCCAGTTTCAGCAACCGCTGTTCCTGGTCTTCATGGTGGTGCTGGTGACGCTGTTCTCCGCCAATCTGTGGGGGCTGTTCGAGGTGCCTTTGCCGCGCGCGCTGGCCGACCGGCTGGAGGGCGACGGGCTGGCCGGTCCCTTCGCCACCGGGGCCTTCGCCACCTTGCTGGCGACTCCCTGTTCGGCCCCCTTCCTGGGAACGGCGGTGGGCTTCGCGCTGGCCAAGGGGCCGGTTGAAATTTACGCCATCTTCGCCGCCTTGGGTGTCGGCTTGGCCTTGCCCTATCTGCTGGTCGCGGCGTGGCCGCGCGTGGCGGCGTGGCTGCCGCGTCCGGGGCGTTGGATGGCGCGGCTGCGGGCGGCGATGGGCGTGGCCCTGGCGGCCACCGCGCTGTGGCTGCTGTCGGTCCTGGTCGCGCAGATCGGCGAGGCGGCGGCGGGCGGAGTCGCCGCTCTGATGATTGGGTTGGTGGCGGCGCTGTGGCTGGGGCGGCGCTTGCCGCAACGCTCCGGCTGGGCGGGACCGGCGCTGGCCGGGGGCTTGGCGCTGACCGCCTTCGCCCTGCCGCTGGCGGTCGGCCCATCGGTGGGCGCGGCGGCTTCTACGAGCGAGGCGGCGAATCGCTGGACGCCCTTTGCCGAGTCCGCCATTCGCGAGCATGTCGCGGCGGGGCGGGTGGTGTTCGTCGACGTCACCGCCGATTGGTGCATCACCTGTCAGGCCAACAAGAAGCTGGTCCTCAATCGCGGCGCCGTCGCCGAGCGCTTCGCCGACCCGGCTTTTATCGCCATGCGGGCGGACTGGACGCGGCCCGACGAGGCCATCGCCCGCTTTCTGGCCGATCATGGCCGCTACGGCATCCCCTTCAACATCGTCTACGGCCCCGGCGCGCCGCAGGGAATCGCCCTGCCGGAACTGCTGGGCGAAGCGGCGGTGATCGAGGCGTTGAATCGGGCGTCCAAGCGGTCATAACGCGCTGATTTTCTTGGTTGGGCGCGGGGCGCGCTTGCGATTGTCATGGCGGAGCGCTAGGTCTTTACGGTTGGAACGCTGCAACCGAAAAAACCTGGAAGGGTTAGAGACATGAGCATCCAAGTTGGCGACCGCATCCCGTCGGTCACGCTGAAGCACCTGACCGACGCCGGCATGCAGGAGGTCACGACCGACGAGCTGTTCGCGGGCAAGACCGTCGTCCTGTTCTCGGTCCCCGGCGCCTTCACCCCGACCTGCTCGGCCAAGCATCTGCCGGGCTTCATCCAGAACGCCGAGGCGCTGAAGGCCAAGGGCGTGGACAGCATCGTTTGCGTCGCGGTCAACGACCCGTTCGTCATGCGCGCCTGGGGCGAGAAGGCCGGGGCGGGCGACGCCGTGTTCCTGCTGCCCGACGGCAACGCCACCTTCTCCACCGCGCTGGGCCTGACGATGGACGGTTCGGGCTATGGCCTGGGCACCCGTGGCCAGCGCTTCGCCCTGGTCGCCAAGGACGGCGTGGCCACCCACGTCGCCGTGGAAGCGCCGGGCCAGTTCGACGTGTCGTCGGCGGAAGCGGTTCTGGCGAGCCTGTAAGCGTCGCGGGGGCGCCCCCTTCCTTTTTGGGAAGGAAGGGGGCTTCGCACAGGTGGGGGTTATGCCTTTGCGCGGACGTCGCTGACGCCGCGCCGGGCCAGCTCGTCGGCGCGTTCGTTTTCCGGGTGGCCGTCATGGCCGCGCACCCAGTGGAATTCCACGGCGTGCGGCTGCTTGGCGGTCTCCAGCCTTTGCCACAGATCCATGTTCTTGACCGGCTTCCGGTCGGCGGTTTTCCACCCCTTGGCCTTCCAGCCATGGATCCATTTGGTGATGCCGTTCTTCACATACTCGCTGTCGGTGTAGAGCCGCACCGCCACCGGGCGCTTGAGCGATTCCAGCGCCTGGATCGCCGCCATCAGCTCCATCCGGTTGTTGGTGGTGTCCGGCTCCCCGCCATAGAGTTCCTTCTCCACCGCGCCATAGCGCAGGATGGCGCCCCAGCCGCCGGGGCCGGGGTTGCCGCTGCACGCGCCGTCGGTGAAGATGTCCACCGTCTTGCGGGCGGCCTCTTGCTCCTCGCTCATGACGCGGCGCCCGGGTTGGCCGGTTCGTCGTCGTCGAGGTAATAATCGCCCAAGCCGCGCACCGTCTGGTGGAAACGCAGTTTGCGCAGATACTCCAGCGGATCCTTGGGCTGGACATAGGCGCCGGGCGCGCGGTTCAGCCAATCATACAGGCGGGTCAACAGAAAGCGGGTGGCGCTGCCCCGGCACAGCCAGGGCAGGGCGTCCAGCTCGGCCCGGGACAGCGGGCGGATTTTGCGGTAGTTGGTCAGCAGCAGGCGGGCCTTGGTGGCGTTGAACGAGCCGTCGATCTCAAAGCACCAGGCGTTGACGCAGATGGCGACGTCGTAGGCCAGGAAATCGTTGCAGGCGAAATAGAAGTCGATCAGGCCGGACAGGCTCTCGCCCCGGAAAAACACATTGTCGGGGAAGAGGTCGGCGTGGATGACCCCGGTCGGCAGGTCGGTCGGCCAATGGGCCTCCAGCGCGTCCAACTCGGCGCTCAGCGTGTCGCGCAGGCCGACGGCCACCTCGTCCGCCCGCTCGGCGGATTTGGCGAACAGATCGCGCCAACCGGCCAGCGCCAGCGCGTTGGGCCGGGTCATGGTGAAATCGGCGACGGCCAGATGCAGGCGGGCCAGCGCCTCGCCCAACTGGGCGCAATGCTGCGGGTGAATGCGGCGCGGCCACATGCCCGACAGGAAGGTGACGATCACCGCCGGACGCCCGCACAGCTCGCGCAGCGCCACCCCGTCGCGCCCCGCCACCGGCAGGGGGGAGGCGACGCCCTTCTCGGCCAGATGCTCCATCAGGCCCAGGAAGAAGGGCAGATCCTCGCGCTTGGTCCGCTTTTCATACAGGGTCAGGATGTAGGGGCCGCGTTCCGTCACCAGCAGAAAGTTGGAATTCTCCACCCCTTCCGCGATGCCCTTGCACGACAGCACCGCGCCCAAATCATACTGGGCGGCGAAAGCGCTGAGATCCTCGTCGGAGACTTCGGTGTATACGGCCATGATGGCGAGGGCCTTAACGGGTTTCGGGCTGCCGGTCAACCGGCGGGCGGGCGGGACGGGGCGACGGCGACGACGGCGGCGGCGGCGGCGGCGCCTCGGGCGTGATGGGTTCGTAAAATTCCGGGCCGAAATCGGCGCGCAGGCGGCTGGCGGTGTTGAAGGGACGCTTCAACCCGCCCCGGAAATGGCGCCCGACCAGCTCTTGCCACAACGCCACCGGCTCCGCCCCGCGCTGGGCGCAGAGATGGCCGAACCAGCGCCGCCCGGCGGCGACATGGTCGATTTCCTCGTCATGGATGGTCTGGAGCAAATCGGCGCTTTCCGCGTCGCCAAAGGCGCGCAGGCGGCGCACGGTGTCGGGGGTGACGTCCAGGCCGCGCGCCTCCAGCACCATCGGCACCACGGCCAGCCGGGCGGCGAGGTCGTGCGCCGTCTCCGTCGCCGATTGCCACAGCCCGTCATGGGCGGGCAAATCGCCATAGGACGCCCCCAGCGCGTTCAGCCGGTCTTCCAGCATTTGGAAGTGACGCGCCTCGTCGTCCGCCACCCGCACCCAATCGTCGGTGAAGCCCTTGGGCATCCCGACGTCCGCGAAGCGGCTGACCAGATCCCAGGCCAGATCGATGGCGTTGAGTTCGATGTGGGCCAGCGCGTGCAGCAGGGCGACGCGGTTTTGCGCGTTGCCGCCGCGTCCGCGCTTGGGCATGTCGCGCGGCAGCTTCAGTTCGGGCCGCTCGGGCCGGGCCGGGCGGTCGGGCGGCGGGGTCGGCACGTCGGGGCTGAGCCGCCCGTCCGCCCAGGCGGCGGCATGGAGGTGCGTCAGGCGCGCCTTTTCCAACGGCGCGGCGGCGGTCAGAACCGCGCGCGCCGCGTCGCCGAGACTCGTCACCATCCGTAGGCGACGAAATGCGGGTTGAGGATGTCGTCCTTGCCATAGAGCAGCGGCGACCCGTCGGGCTGCTCCACCCGGCCCCCGGCGCCGATCAGCACGGCGTGACCGGCGGCGGTGTCCCATTCGCTGGTCGGGCCAAAGCGCGGGTAGAGATCGGCCTTGCCGCTCGCCACCGTGCAGAATTTCAGCGAGCTGCCGCAGGACACCCGGTCCTTGACGCTGTAGGCGGCGAGGAAGTCGTCCAGGGTGGAACCGTTCCCGTGCGAGCGGCTGGCCACCACGGTCAAGCCGTCGGCGGGGCGGGGGCGCACGGAAATCGGGTGGTCGTGCCGCCCCTCCGCCCAATGGATCGCCGTTCCCGGCCCGGCGGCGGCGTACAGATCGCCGGTGGCGGGCGCGTAGACGACGCCGAGAACCGGGACGCCCCGCTCGATCAACGCGATGTTGACGGTGAACTCCCCGTTGCGGGAGATGAATTCCTTGGTGCCGTCCAGCGGATCGACCAGCCAGAACCGCCCGCCGGAAATGTCCGGGCGATGACCGGCGGCGGCGGCCTCCTCCGACACCACGGGGATGGTGGGGGTCAGATGGTGCAGGGCGGGCAGTATCACCGCCTCCGCCGCGTCGTCGGCCAGGGTCACAGGGCTGCCGTCGGCCTTGGTGGAGACTTCGATCCCAGCGTTGTAGAAACGCAAGATGACCTGACCCGCTTCATGGGCGATGGTGCGGACGAACGGCAGCAAGGTCGCCGCAGCGGCGTCGGGCATGGTGATGTCTCCTCAAGCTTTGGGGATGCACCATAGCGCGCGGAGCGGGTTGACCGGAAGTGCCTGAACGATTGGCGACGCGGGAGAGGGAGCGATGGTTGTGCGGTGGCGGGCGATGGCGGACACGGATCTCGACGCGGTGCTGGGCGTGGCGGACGTCGTCCACCCGGATTACCCGGAAGACCGGGCGGTGTTCGCCGAACGTCTGGCGCTGTATCCCGCCGGGTGCCGTCTGGCCGAGCGGGACGGGGTGGCGTTGGGCTATGGCGTGATGCATCCGGGGCGGCTTGGCGTTCCGCCGCCGCTTGACGCGCCCTTGGGGGCGTTGCCCGCTGCGGCGGATTGCCTCTATCTGCACGACATCGCCCTGTTGCCGGAAACGCGCGGGCTTGGGCTGGGGGCTTCTGTGCTGGATTACGCGCACGGGCTGGCGGCGCGCGGCGGCTTCGCGTGGCTGGCGCTGACCTCGACGCCGGGCGCGCGCAGCTATTGGGACCGCGCGGGCTTCACGCCCTATGACGGCGGCGGTCCGGCGCTGGCGGCGAAGCTGGCGAGCTACGGCGACGGCATGGCCTACATGACCGCGCCGACGCGCGGCTGAGACGGCGTCAGCCCAGCGGCAGTTCCGCCGGGCTGTTGGCGACGGTCTGAAAGGCGGGCTTGGCGAAGAGATAGCCCTGCATCAGCGCGATGCCCAGATCGCGCAGCGCCCGCGCCTCGCCAATCGTTTCCACGCCCTCGGCCAACGGGATGATTCCCAGATCGGCGCAGATCGACAGCACGCCCTTGACGATGCCGCGCCGAACCGGATCCTGGTCGATGTTGCGGGTCAACTCCATGTCCAGCTTGATGATGTCGGGCTGGAATTGCGCCAGCAGGTTCAGCCCGGAATAGCCCGCGCCGAAATCGTCGATGGCGGTCATGAAGCCTTGGCGGCGGTATTCGACGAAGATGCTGGTCAGGTGATCCTGGTTGATGACCCGTTCCCCCTCCGTCACCTCGAAGATGATGCGGTCGGTGGGGAAGCCGGTGCGGGCGGCGGCGGCCAGCGTGGTGCGGATGCAGGCCTCGGGCTTGTAGACCGCGTTGGGCAGAAAATTGATCGACAGCCGCGCCCCGTTGAAGGGCAGCCCGGCGGCCAGCTCAATGGCTTTCACCCGGCAGGCCTGGTCGAAGGCGTAACGGTTGCCGTCGTTCACCTGCCCCAGAACCCACCCGGCCCCTTGCCCCTCGACCCCGCGCACCAGCGCCTCATGCGCCCAGATCGCACCGGCGTTCACATCCACGATGGGCTGAAACGCCATGGTGAAATCCAGATCCAGCTTTTCCGCGCAGTGACCGCCACAGGGCGCGTCCTTCGTCATCGCTCTTTCCCTCTCCCTGGATCGCCGGACCGTCAAGCGGTGAGCAATTCAGGGAGATTTGCATGTTTGCGGTGATTTTACGACGGTTTTGCCACGTCGCTCCGCCGCGTCACTCCGCCGCCATTTGGGTCTTCGCCGCCTGGATCGCGCTCCACACCGCGTGCGGGGTGGCGGGCATGTCGATGTGGGTGACGCCGTATTCCGACAGGGCGTCCACCAGCGCGTTGATGATGGCGGGCGGCGCGCCGATGGCCCCGGCCTCGCCGGCGCCCTTCATGCCCAGCATGTTGGTGGTGCTGGGAACGCAGTTCAGCTTCACCGTGATCGGCGGCATGTCGGCGGCGCGCGGCAGTTGGTAATCCATCAGCGAGCCGGTCAAAAGCTGGCCGCTGTCGGGATCGAACACCACACGCTCTTGCAACGCCTGTCCCAACCCCTGGGCGACGCCGCCATGGACCTGTCCCATCACCAGCATCGGGTTGATGACCGTGCCGAAATCATCGACGACGCTGTAACGCACAACCTCGACCACGCCGGTGTCGGGATCGACCTCCAACTCGGCGACGTGGCAGCCGTTGGGGAAGGTGCTGGCGGGCGGGGTCCAGCGCGCCATTTCGGAAAAGGCGATTCCGCCGCCGTCAGCGGGGGAGGCGATGGCGGCGGCCTTGGCGGCGACCTCCTTCAACGACACGCTGCGGTCGGTGCCGACGACGGTGAAGCGGCCTTCGGCGAACTCCACGTCGACGGCGGCGGTTTCCAGCAGATCGGCGGCGACGGGCGTCGCCGTCTTCACCACCTTGGCCGCGCCCTCGGCCAGCGCCGAGCCGCCGACGGGGACGGAGCGCGATCCGCCCGTGCCCGACCCCCAGGTGACGCGGTCGCTGTCGCCCTGCACCACCTCGACATCCTCCGGCGCGACGCCCAGACGGTCGGCGAGGATCTGCTTGTAGGCGGTTTCGTGGCCCTGGCCGTTGGTCTGGGTGCCGATCAGCAGCACGACGCGCCCGTCGCCGTTGACCTGAACCGTCGCCTGCTCCGGCCCGCCGCCCGAGCACGCCTCGATGTAGGTGGACAAGCCCAGGCCGCGCAGCTTGCCGCGCGCCTTGGCCGCCGCCTTGCGGGCGGGCAGACCGGCGACGTCGGCCATAATCAGGCCGTCTTCCAGATTCTGGATGAAATCGCCGGTGTCATAGACCTGCCCCATCGGGGTGGCGTAGGGCATGGCGGCGCTGGGAATGAAGTTGCGGCGGCGGATTTCCGCCGCGCCCAGCCCGGTGACGCGCCCGGCATGGTCGATCAAGCGTTCCAGCAGATAGGCGGCCTCCGGTCGGCCGGCGCCGCGATAGGCGTCCACCGGCTGGGTGTTGGTGAAAACGCCCTTGACCCGGACATAGACGGCGGGGGTCTTGTAGGATCCGACCAGCATGGACGACCCGGCGTCGGTCGGGATGAAGGGGCCGTAGTTGGACAGATAGGCGCCCAGATTGGCGATGGTGTCCACCCGCAGGCCCAGGAAATGACCGTCGGCGTCCAGCGCCAGACGCGCCTTGCTGACATGGTCGCGGCCATGATCGTCGGTGAGGAAGGCTTCGGTCCGTTCCGAGGACCATTTCACCGGACGATTGAGACGGCGGGCGGCGAACAGGCAGGCGACATATTCGGGGTAGTTGAACAGCTTCATGCCGAACCCGCCGCCGACGTCGGTGGTCAGCACATGGAACTGGCTTTCCGGCAGATTGAAGATCTTGGCGAACTGCTTGCGCAGCGAATGCACGCCTTGGCTGGTGACGTAGATTTGCAGCCGTCCGGTTCCCGCCTCGACCCCGGCCACACAGGCGCGGCCTTCCATCGGGGTGGCGACGACGCGGTTGTTGACGATCTCCAGATCGACCACGCGGGCGGCCTTGGCGAAGGCGGCCTCCACGGCGGCCTCGTCGCCGGTGTCCCAGTCAAAGCACAGATTGTTCGGCGCCGCGTCCCAGACCAGCGGGCGGCCCGGCTCCAGCGCCTCGGCGGTGCCCGTCACCGACTCGCGGTCGCTGTAATCGACCATCACCAACTCGGCCCCGTCGCGCGCGGCCTCCGGCGTTTCGGCGACCACCATGGCGACCGGATCGCCGACATGGCGGGCGAAGCCCTTGGACAAGGCCGGGTGCGGCGTGCCGACATAGGGCGAACCGTCGCGCTGCGTCAGCCCGGACAGGCAGGGCAGCAGGCCAATCCCGTCGGCGTCGAGATCGGCGACCGTGTAGACCGCCAGCACGCCGGGAACCGCCAGCGCGTCGGCGGTGTCGATGGCGCCGATGGCGGCGAACGCGTGGGGGGAGCGCACGAAGGACGCGTAGGTCTGGCCGGGCAGCGACACGTCGTCGGTGTAGCGGCCGCCTCCGGTCAGAAGGCGCGCGTCTTCGGTGCGCGGAACCGCTTGGCCGATGCCGAACTTCATGGTCGAACTCCCGCTGTCCGCGTTGATCTGTTGGTTGCCCCCGCGAAGATAGGACGCCATCCCGCAAAGGGAAACCCCGTGGCTGCGAATGGGCGCCATCCGCGTGGCAGGGATGCGAGAAGCCGGGGGGAGATCGCCCGGCAGCCCTTGCCCGGCAATTTCGTCCGCAAACCGCTGCGGAAATCTTTTTGCCGGGCGGCGACCGGACAACCATCCCGGGAATCGGCGGGCAACAAGCGTTCCAGGTGTCGGCATGAAAATTGCTTAAAATTTGATGTATTCCACCGTGGGGGAGGTTTAGACATGTCCACCAGCAGCATCGGCGGTTCGGGGTCCATTGACGGGTGGCGCGACCTGCATCGTCATCGCCAGACTGGCAAGGCGGCGGGGGCCGCCGACGCCTTCGCGCTCGACCCGGCGAC
Source organism: Azospirillum cavernae (assembly GCF_003590795.1). GTDB lineage: Bacteria > Pseudomonadota > Alphaproteobacteria > Azospirillales > Azospirillaceae > Azospirillum > Azospirillum cavernae. Next base: position 932,627 of record NZ_QYUL01000001.1, on the reverse strand, counting down.
CAGCGCCACCTCGGGCAAGGACGCTTCGGCGGAGAGCGGCGGCGTAGGCGGCGACGAATCGTCCTCCGACACGCTCAGCGTCGAGATGCCGAACGGCTTCAAGGTCAGCGGAACCCATCTTGGCGGCAACAGCGCCTTCAGCGCGCAGTTGCTCGGTTCGATGGAGGATATGATTGGGTTCCTCAACGGCCTCAAGCCTGCTGGCGGCGGCGGGACCGGGGCTGCGTCGGACGGCGGAGCGTCTGGGGCGGGCGCCGCCAGCGCCAGCCGCTGTCTCGACACCTTCCACACCGACCTTGGCGATGGCGAGGGGCTGACGGTCCATTACGGGACGGAGAAGGACGGCGGCAACACCGACGTCTCGGCGATGCAGGCGATGGCCGACGCCATCCAGCAGATCGTCGGCAAATACAAATCCTACAAGCAACCTGATCTGGCCGACCTCTATGGACAGGTGGGCGCCCTGAACAAGGAAAACGCCTGACCGGCGACGCGGCGACAGGGCCGATGACGGAACCCGGGGGAAGGACTCTGTTCTTTCCCCGGTGGTCTGCGCTTGGAGGATGACCGGAAAACAGCCCGGGGAGCATTGCCTTTGCCAACGCTTGCCGCTGGCGTGCGGGCGACAAGCCCGCCATAGTGCGGCCATGTGCGGACGCATGATGCTCACCAGCCCGGTCAGCGCGATTGAACGGATCTTCGGCGTGCCGGAGCGTCCGAATTTGAAGCCGCGCTGGAACATCGCGCCAACCCAGGAGATCCCGGTCATCCGCAAGGACAAGGACCGGCGTCGTCTGGCCTTGCCGCGCTGGGGGCTGGTTCCAAGCTGGGCCGAGGATCCGTCCATCGGCGCGCGGATGATAAACGCGCGCGCCGAATCGGCGGCGGAGAAACCGGCCTTCCGCGAGGCGTTTCGTCTGCGCCGCTGCCTCGTTCCGGTGGACGGCTTTTACGAATGGGCGGAGGTGGACGGGCGCAAGCAGGGCCGGATCATCCGCCGCCGTGACCGCGCCCTGTTCGCGCTGGCCGGTCTGTGGGAGTCCTGGCGCGGGCCGAAGGGCGGACCGGAGCTTGATCCGCCCTTGGAAACTCCGCCGTTGGAAACCGCCACGGTGCTGACCACCAGCGCCAACGCCGCCTTGTCCGTGCTGCATGACCGGATGCCGGTCATCCTGGACGAAGGGGATTGGGCGGCGTGGTTTGACCCGGAAACGCCGCTGTCGGACCTCGCCACACTGCTGCGCCCCGCGCCCGACGATCTGTTGGACCTGACGCCGGTCGGGCCGCGCGTCAACAGCGTGCGCAACGACGATCCCGGCTGCCTCGATCCGCCGCCGGAACCCGTTCGGAAACCCGCCGATGACCAGTTCAGCCTGTTTTGATCGGGCGGCGCTGGCCGCGCTGCTTGGCCTTGCGCTCCTGCTGGGCGGGGCGGGCGGAGCGTCGGCGCAGAACGCCGCCAAGGCCAAGCCGGGCGGCAAGGTGGCCGGAACGCCGAACGAAACGATCAAGGGCCGGGCCACCGCCGTGGAAGGCGATCTGCTGATCATCGACGGCACGCCCATCCGCCTGATGGGCGTCGACGCGCCCGATCCGGGGCAGAAATGCAAGAACCGCTACGGCCACGAACTCGACTGTTTCAAGGTCGCCACCGCCGTCCTCGCCAACATGGTGAAGGACGAGGAGGTGACGTGCACCGTCGCCGAAAAGGATCGGAACGGCGAGAAGAAGGGCGAATGCCGGGTGCGGGGCGTCGATCTGGGGATGACGATGGTGTCGATGGGCTGGGCGTTCCATTACGCCGGTTTGTCGATGGCCTACCAAAAGGCCGAAGCTTTCGCCCAGAGCAAAAAAATGGGCCTGTGGGCCGGGCAGGTGGAAAAGCCCTGGCAATGGCGGTCCCGCATGATTCGGGAAAAAGGGCGCTGAGGCTTTCTCAGCCGCGCGCCGCCGCGCTTTTGAAGGCCGCCGCCAGCGCGGCCAGCGCGTCGCGCGACCGGCCATCCTTGACCCGGCTGTGCAGAAGAACCGGCAAACGCGGCAGGTCGGGAAGCTTCAGTCTGGCCCCGACGTCCACCGCGCCGAAGGGCAGCATGCGCGGGGCCAAGGCGGACACGCCAAGCCCGGCCATGACCGCCGCCGCCACCGCCGTCACGCCGCCGCCGACAAAAATTTCCGTCCAGGGCACGCCCGCCGCGTCCAGAATCCGCCCGGCCATCACGCGCACGCCGCAGGGTTCGGCCAGGGTGGCGACGGGCAGGGGTTCGTCGGGGCGGTGTCGCCAGCCCGGCCCGGCGAACCAACCGAACGGCTCCTCGGCCAACAACTCCCCATCATTGCGCCCGGCGTGCAGGCGGACGATCACGGTGTCGAGTTCCCGCCGGTCGTAGCTTTGCAGCAGGTCGCCCGACGAGCCGATGCGAATTTCGATCAGCAACTGCGGGTCTTGCGCGTTCATACGGGCGATCAGGGCGGGAAGCTCCGGCCCCGCCACATGGTCGCTGATGCCGATGGTCAGGCGCCGCCGCGCCCCGGCGAAAACGGCGAGCGCGCGGTCGTGCGCCTCCAACAACGCGCGGGCCTGTTCGAGAAAGCCCGCGCCCCGCGCCGACAGCTCCACAGAGCGCGGCGTCCGCTCGATCAGGCGGCAGCCGAGCCGGTCCTCCAGCCGCTTCAGCTTCAGGCTGACCGCCGCCTGCGTCGTCCGCATGGCCTCGGCGGCGCGGGTGAAGCTGCCCAGTTCGGCGATGTGAATGAAGGCCTGGACGGCGTCCAGATCAAGGGGGCGCTCAATCATTTTCAAAGCTTATCATTGATATCAACATTCATAGCGTATCAAAATAACGGCGGGCGGGTAGGGTTGACAGCGCCCCTCAAAGCCGCTCCACGCCGCCGAGCTGGGGACCGCTCAACGCCAAGGACAAACGGGAAAGGACACGCCCATGCCGCTCCTTCACATCTCGCTGCGCGCCGGAAAGCCGGACGCCTACAAGCAGGCGATCTGCGACGGGCTTTACCGCGCGATGCACGAAACCTTCAACGTGCCGGAAGACGACCAGTTCATGGCGATCACGGAGCATGACGCGGCGAATTTCCGCTACAGCGCGTCCTATCTCGGCGTCGCCCGCTCCGACGATCTGGTCTTCATTCAGATCACCGCGAACAACACCCGCACGGTTGACCAGAAAAAGGCGCTGTTCCGCCGGGTGGTGGATTTGCTCGGGCAAACGCCCGGCGTCCGACCGGAGGATGTGTTCATAAATCTGGTGGAGGTCGCCAAGGAAAACTGGTCGCTTGGCAACGGCGTCGCGCAATACGCGTGACCACGCGCGGCGGTTGACGGCCCCAAACCCAGGGGCCGTCAACCGCCGCGCGGTTCGTCGGATCAGCGCAGGGCGCGGATGTTGGCGGCGTAATGGTCCGGCCCGCCGGTGAAGGTGGCGGTTCCGGCGACCAGCACGTCCGCCCCGGCTTCGATGGCCAGCCGGGCGGTTTCGGTGTTGATGCCGCCGTCGATCTCAAGATCAATCGCCTTGCCGAGCGCGTCGATGCGGGCGCGCAGGTCGCGGATCTTCGGCAATTGGCTCATGATGAAGCTCTGGCCGCCGAAACCGGGGTTGACGGTCATCACCAGCACCAGATCAACCTCCTCCAGCACATGCTGGATGGCGTCCACCGGGGTGGCCGGGTTCAGCGCCACGCCCGCCTTTTTGCCCAGCGACTTGATGAGCTGGATGGTGCGGTGCAGATGGGGACCGGCCTCCGGGTGGACGGTGATGATGTCGGCGCCCGCCTTGGCGAAATCGGCGACGTAGGCGTCGACCGGCGAGATCATCAGATGGACGTCGAAAATCTTGGCGCTGTGCGGGCGCAGAGCCTTCACCACGGCGGGACCGATGGTGATGTTGGGGACGAAATGCCCGTCCATCACGTCGATGTGGATGTAGTCGGCGCCAGCCGCGTCAACGGCGCGCACCTCCTCGCCCAGCCGGGCGAAATCGGCGGAGAGAATGGACGGGGAGATTTTGACGGCGCGCATGACGTGGCTTCCCTGAAAAGACCGAAGGTGAAAGACGGCGTTCCATAGCATGACGCCCCGCCGGGGACCATGCCGCTTCCGAAACTGCGGCAAGATGGCTGACCATTAGCGCTTTACCGCAACCGCGAAGCGCTGTATCCGTTGAGATATAGAACATCATACTCGAACGGAGGGTGGCATGGTCGGTGCGCGTAAGGGGGCCGCAAGGCGTCTGATGACGGCGGCGGTGGTTGGTCTTGGCCTGTTGACCGCCGCCCCGGCGGCGATGGCGCAGGATGTTCTGGTGCTGGCCGCCGCCTCGACCAAGAACGCGGTGGAGAAGCTGGCCGGTCAGTTCAAGGCGAAGACCGGGGTGGCGATCACCAGTTCCTTCGCCGCGTCCTCGGCCTTGGCCAAGCAGATCGAGAATGGGGCGCCCGCCGACCTGTTCATCTCCGCCGATCTCGATTGGATGGACTATCTGCAAAAGCGCAACCTCATCAAGGTTGACAGCCGGGTCAGCCTGCTGGGCAACGAGCTGGTGGTGATCGCGCCCAAGGGTTCAACGCTGAAGCCCGATCTGAAGCCCGGCGGCGATCTGCCCGCCCTGCTCGGCGACGGGCGGTTGGCGACCGGCGATCCTTCCAACGTTCCGGTTGGCAAATACGCGCAAGCCGCCCTGGAATCCTTCGGCCAATGGGCGCAGATCGAACCGAAGCTGGCGCGCACCGACAATGTCCGCGCCGCGCTGGCGCTGGTCAGCCGGGGCGAGGCGCCGTTGGGCATCGTCTACCGGACCGACGCGGCGGTGGATCCCGGCGTGGCCGTGGTCGGCGTTTTCCCGCCCGGCTCGCACCCCGCCATCGTCTTTCCGGTGGCGCTGACGGCGACGACGACCAACGCGAACGCGGTCAAGTTCCTGGATTTCCTGAAATCGCCGGAAGGTTTGGCGGTGTTCCAGGAATTCGGCTTCGTCCCGGCCCCCAAGCTGCCGTAAGCTGACCGCCATGGATCTGCTGTCGCCGATGGAAATGACCGCGTTGCTGCTCAGCCTGCGGGTCGCGGGCTGGGCCATCGTCGGCAGCCTGCCTTTGGCCGTTCTGGCCGCCTGGGTGCTTGGGCGTTATTCCTTTCCGGGCAAGACGCTGGTCGATGGGCTGGTGCATCTGCCGCTGGTGCTGCCGCCGGTGGTGGTCGGCTACATCCTGCTCATCACCATGGGGACCAAGGGGGTGATCGGCGGTTGGCTGTTGCAGACCTTCGGGATTAAGCTGATTTTCACCCCGGAAGGGGCGTCGCTGGCCGTCGCCGTGACCTCCTTTCCCCTGATGGTGCGGGCGATCCGCCTGTCGGTGGAGGCGATTGACGGCGGGTTGGAGGCGGCGGCCCGCACGCTGGGGGCCGGGCCGGTGGACCGCTTCTTCACCATCCTGTTGCCGCTGATGGCGCCGGGACTGCTGTCGGGGGCCATCGTCGCCTTCGCCGCCGCGATGGGTGAGTTTGGCGCGGTCATCACCTTCGTCTCCAACATTCCAGGGCGGACGCAGACCCTGCCGCTGGCCATCTACGCCGCCACCCAGCAACCGGACGGCGACGCCGTGGCGGCGCGGCTGGCGGTGATTTCCTTTTCGGTGGCGCTGGTCGCGCTGATGGCGTCGGAGTTTCTGGCCCGTCGCCTGCGCCGTTTGATCGGCCAGGGGTAGAGGAGGGGGTAGGGGAAGCGCGATGCTGGACGTCTCCATTCGCCGCAAGCTGGGCGGCTTCGCCCTCGACATCGCCTTTCAGGCGGAGGAGCGCGGCGTCACCGCGCTGTTTGGCCGGTCGGGATCGGGCAAGACCTCCGTCATCAACGCCATCGCCGGATTGTCGCGGCCTGACGAGGGCCACATCCGCGTTGGCGACGCCGTGTTTTTCGACAGCGCCCGCCGCATCGACGTGGCGGTGGAAAAGCGGCGGGTCGGCTACGTCTTTCAGGAATCCCGCCTGTTCCCGCACATGACGGTGCGCAGCAATCTGGAATACGGCCTGCGCCGGGTGGCGGCGGCGGAACGGCGCATCGCGCTGGGGCCGGTGGTGGAGTTGTTGGGCTTGGGCGGCTTGCTCGACCGTCGTCCGCGCGGGCTGTCGGGGGGCGAGACGCAGCGGGTGGCCTTGGGCCGCGCCCTGCTGGCGCAGCCGCGCCTGCTGTTGATGGACGAGCCGATGGCCGCCCTGGACGCCGCCCGCAAGGCGGAGATCCTGCCCTACATCGAACGGCTGCGCGACGAGATGAACATCCCCATCGTGCTGGTCAGCCACGCGGTGGACGAGGTTGTGCGGCTGGCGACGACCATGGTGCTGATCGCCGATGGCCGGGTGGTCGCCGCCGGGCCGGTCGGCGCGGTCATGGGGCGGCTGGATCTGTCGGCGCTGTCGGGGATTCAGGACGCGGGCGCGGTGCTCGACCTGACGGTGGAGCGGCACATTGACGCGGATGGGCTGAGCGCGCTGGCCTTTGACGGCGGGCGGCTGACGGTTCCGCGAGTCGCGCGCCCGGTCGGCGGGGCCGTGCGCCTGCACATCCACGCCCGCGACGTCATCGTCGCGCTGTCGCCCCCCAGCGGAATCAGCGTGCGCAACGCCCTGCCGGGGCGGGTGGTGGCGGTCGCCGAGTCGGGGCCGTCGTCAGCGGACGTGCAGATCGCCGTCGGCGGCTCCTTTCTCATCGCCCGCATCACCCGCGCGGCGGTGCGCGACCTGGATTTGGCGCCGGGGCGCGAGGTTGTGGCGTTGGTCAAGGGCGTGGCCTTTGAACCCGACCTGATCGCGCCCGGCCCGCGTCGGGTGGTGGACGTCTGACGCCATCGGGTCCTTGGCTGGATTCTTTGGTTTTTGTTGCGCCGCGTCATTGGGTGAAGCCGGTCGCCTTGTGGGTCTTTTCCGCCGCGCCACCATTACTGGGGGCGCGACGAACAAGACCGGCGCAGAGCGCTGATTTTCGTGTCTTTTTGTTTGACCAGCGGAAAGCGTCTGTGGCTCCATTGAGTCACCATGACGATGATGACCTCCCTCGCCGACTCCCTCGCCCGCGCCGCCAAAAGCGCGCTCCGTCAGGCCATCGTGCCGGGGGTGTGCGCCTGCGTCGTGACCTATTTCGCCTACTACGCGATCCATGGCGATCGCGGCTTGGTCGCCATGAAGCAGATCAAGAGCGAAATCGCCCAGGCCGAAGCGGTGCTGCAACAGCTCAAGACCGAGCGGGAACGGATGGAGCGGCGCGCCCAATTGCTGCGCGGCGACAATCTGGATCGCGACATGCTGGACGAACGCGCGCGGTCGATGTTGAACCTGTCCAACGCGCGCGACGTGGTTGTGACGCTGCCCAAACTGTACGACGCCAACGAGGCGGTCGTGGAGAAGCGGCCCAAATCAGTCAATTAACCGAATATCGGTTAATCAGAAATCCGCCTTAAAAAACAGATGTTTGCGCGGGCTGTAAAGCTCGTGTAGTGTGCGCGCCATAGCCGCTTCCGGTGCGGGTTTTCTGTCGCCCGCAACGTACGGCGACGACGGTTGTCTCAAGACCGTCGCCGCGTGAACCCTGGGGAGGAAACATGGCCGCGTCCCGACGCCGTCCCAAGGCGCAAACTGAGTCTGCGCCCGCTCAAGCCGTCTCGTCCGAAGAGCTGCTTCATTATTACCGCGAGATGCTGCTGATCCGCCGCTTTGAAGAGAAGGCGGGCCAGCTCTATGGCATGGGCCTGATCGGCGGCTTCTGCCATCTCTACATCGGCCAGGAGGCCGTCGTCGTCGGCATCCAGTCCGCGCTGAACGAAGGCGACAGCGTCATCACCAGCTACCGTGACCACGGCCACATGCTGGCCTGCGGCATGGACGCCAAGGGCGTGATGGCCGAGCTGACCGGGCGTCGTGGGGGCTACTCCCACGGCAAGGGCGGCTCGATGCACATGTTCAGCCGCGAAAAGAATTTCTACGGCGGCCACGGCATCGTCGGCGGTCAGGTTCCGTTGGGGACCGGCCTGGCCTTCGCGCACAAATACCTGAAGGATGGCGGCGTCTCGGCGGTCTATTGCGGCGACGGCGCGATCAACCAGGGTCAGGTTTACGAGAGCTTCAACATGGCGGCGCTGTGGAAGCTGCCGGTGCTCTTCGTCATTGAAAACAACAAATACGCCATGGGCACCTCGCAGGAGCGCGCCTCGGCGGGCGAACTGCACCAGCGCGGCGCGTCCTACGGCATTCCGGGCTACCAAGTGAACGGCATGGACGTTCTCGAGGTCAAGGCCGCCGCCGACCAGTGGGTGAACTACATCCGCGAAGGCAACGGCCCGGTCATTCTGGAAATGAAGACCTACCGCTACCGTGGTCACTCGATGTCCGATCCGGCCAAGTATCGGACGAAGGAAGAGGTCGAGAAGATGCGGTCGGAATCCGACCCCATCGACCAGCTCAAGGCCAAATTGCTGGCGGGCGGCCACGCCGACGAAGAGAAGCTGAAGGAAATCGACCGCGAGGTGAAAGCCATCGTGATCGAATCGGCTGAATTCGCCCAGCAAAGCCCCGAGCCGGATCCGTCGGAGCTGTGGACCGACGTCCTCCTCTAATCCTAGACGATCAACGAACAGCGGGAGCGGCGCCAGAGGGACGGGAAACCGGACTCCCCGCGCCGCCGGAGGTTGAGGAATGCCGATCGAAGTGCTCATGCCAGCCCTGTCCCCCACCATGACCGAGGGGAAGCTGGCGAAATGGCTGAAAAAAGAAGGTGATTCGGTGAAGTCCGGCGACGTCCTCGCCGAGATCGAAACCGACAAGGCGACGATGGAAGTCGAGGCGGTCGATGAAGGCCGCGTCGGCAAGATCCTGATCGCCGAAGGCACCGACAATGTGGCGGTGAACACCCCCATCGCCATCCTGTTGGAAGAGGGCGAGGACGACAGCGCGCTGAGCAAGAGCGCGGCTCCGGCCCCCGCCGCCGCTCCGGCCCCGGTCGTGGCGGAAGCCGCTCCGGTCGCCGCCGCGCCGACGGTTCCGGCGGCCCCCATCGCCGCGCCGGAGTCGGACGAGGACAAGTTCTTCGCCAAGACCACCAAGCGCACGGTTCGCGAAGCGCTGCGCGACGCGATGGCCGAGGAAATGCGCCGTGACGACAAGGTGTTCGTCATGGGCGAAGAGGTCGCCCAGTATCAGGGCGCCTACAAGGTCACGCAGGGCCTGTTGCAGGAATTTGGCGACAGCCGCGTCATCGACACGCCGATCACCGAAATCGGCTTCGCCGGTTTGGGCGTCGGCGCGTCCTTCAAGGGCCTGCGTCCGATCGTCGAGTTCATGACGTTCAACTTCGCCATGCAGGCGATTGACCACATCATCAACTCCGCCGCCAAGACGCTCTACATGTCGGGCGGCCAGATGGGCAGCCCCATCGTGTTCCGTGGCCCGAACGGCGCCGCCGCCCGCGTCGGCGCGCAGCATTCGCAGTGCTACGCCTCCTGGTACGCCCATTGTCCGGGTCTGAAGGTCATCGCCCCCTGGTCGGCGTCGGACGCCAAGGGCCTGTTGAAGGCGGCGATCCGCGATCCGAACCCGGTCGTCTTCCTGGAAAACGAGATCCTCTACGGCCAGAGCTTCGAGGTTCCCGACGACGAAGAGTTCGTGCTGCCCATCGGCAAGGCCAAGATCGAGCGTCCCGGCAAGGACGTGACCATCACCGCCTTCTCGATCATGGTCGGTCACGCGCTGGCCGCCGCCGAGATTCTGGCCAAGGAGGGCATCGACGCGGAGGTGATCAACCTGCGCACGATCCGTCCGCTCGACACCGCGACCATCGTCAACAGCGTCAAGAAGACCAACCGTCTGGTCTCGGTCGAAGAAGGCTGGCCGTTTGCCGGCATCGGCTCTGAAATGGCCGCGCTGATGATGGAGCAGGCGTTTGATTATCTCGACGCGCCGGTGATCCGCGTGGCCGGTCTGGACGTGCCGATGCCCTACGCCGCCAATCTGGAAAAATTGGCGTTGCCGCAGGTGGACGACATCGTCAAGGCCGCCAAGCGCGCCTGCTACCGTTGAGAGGAGGGCTGACACGATGACCGTTCAGATTCTGATGCCCGCCCTCTCCCCCACGATGACCGAGGGCAACCTCGCCAAGTGGCTGAAGAAGGAAGGCGACACGGTGAAGTCCGGCGACGTTCTCGCCGAGATCGAAACCGACAAGGCGACGATGGAAGTCGAAGCGGTCGAGGAAGGCCGTTTGGGCAAGATCCTGGTTCCCGCCGGAACCCAGGGCGTGGCGGTGAACACCCCCATCGCCATCCTGCTGGAAGAGGGCGAGGACGACAGCGCCTTGTCCGCCGCTCCAGCCCCGGTTGCCGTTGCGGCTCCGGTCGCTGCCCCGGTCGCCGCCGTTGCGGCTCCGGTCGCGGCGACGGCTCCCGCCGCCGCTCCGGCGACGGGAGCGCGCGTGTTCGCCAGCCCGCTGGCCCGCCGCATCGCCGAACAGGCGGGCGTTGACCTGAAGTTGGTTAAGGGCACCGGCCCGAACGGCCGGATCGTCAAGGCCGACGTGGAGGCCGCCAAGGCCGCCGGTCCGGCGAAGGCCGTTGCGACTCCGGTCGCCGCCGCCGCTCCGGTCGCGGCTCCGGCCCCGGTCGCCGCCGCTCCGGCCCCGAAGGCCGCTGGCGTGGACGCGAAGGATCTGTCCGACAAGCTCGGCATGACCTACACGGCCATCCCGAACAGCGGCATGCGCAAGGTCATCGCCCGTCGTCTGGGCGAGGCCAAGCAGACCGTCCCGCACTTCTACCTGACCGTCGACATCGAACTCGACGCTCTGTTGAAGACGCGGACGGAGCTGAACAGCCGGTCGGACGCCTACAAGCTGTCGGTCAACGATTTCGTCATCCGCGCGGTCGCGCTGGCGCTGAAGAAGGTTCCGGCGGCCAACGCCGCCTGGACCGACGAGGCGATCCTGCAATATGACCACGCCGACGTGTCGGTGGCGGTCGCCACCCCGACCGGCCTGATCACCCCGATCATCAAGAAGGCCGAGGGCAAGGGTCTGGCCCAAATCTCGTCCGAGATGAAGGATCTGGCCAAGCGCGCCCGCGACGGCAAGCTGAAGCCGGAAGAGTTCCAGGGCGGCACCTTCTCGATCTCCAACCTCGGCATGTTCGGGGTGAAGGAGTTCGCGGCGATCATCAACCCGCCCCAGGGCTGCATCCTGGCGGTGGGCGCGGGCGAACAGCGTCCGGTGGTGAAGAACGGCGCGTTGGCCGTCGCCACGGTGATGAGCTGCACCCTGTCGGTCGATCACCGCGTGGTGGACGGCGCGGTCGGCGCGGAATTCCTTGCGGCTTTCAAGAAGCTGGTCGAGGATCCGTTGTCGATGCTGCTGTAACCAGACCGAGGGAGCCGGAACTTGTCCAACAGCCTTGCCCCGCTGCGCGCCGAGATCGACGCCATCGACGACGAGATCGTCGCGTTGCTGGGAAAACGCCTGTCCGTCGTCCACCGCGTCGCCGTGGTGAAACAGGCGGAAGGCTTGCCCGCCGTCCTGCCCGACCGCGTCGAAGCGGTCAAGGCGCGGGCGGCGGAGCGCGGCAAGGCGCATGGCCTGGATCCGGCTTTCATGGCCACCCTGTACCAGACGATCATCGACGAGGCGTGCCGGGTCGAAGAGGGCATCTTTGCCGCCGGAACCCAGGACGCGCCTCGCTCCTGAATGGGGAGAACACCCTTGGCCGACATGAATTACGACGTCATCGTCATCGGCGGCGGGCCGGGCGGTTACGTGGCGGCGATCCGCGCCGCGCAGCTTGGCCTGCACACCGCCGTCATCGAGCGTGAAAACCTCGGCGGCATCTGCCTGAACTGGGGCTGCATTCCGACCAAGGCGCTGCTGCGCTCGGCCGAAGTGCTGCATCTGGCCAAACACGCCGCCGATTACGGTCTGGTCGTGCAGAACCCGACCTTCGACCTGGACAAGGTCGTCCAGCGCTCGCGCAAGGTCGCCGGTCAGCTCAACGGCGGCGTCAAGCATCTGTTGAAGAAGAACAAGGTCACGGTCATCGAGGGCGCCGCCAAGCTGGCGGGCAAGGGCCTGGTGGCGGTGACGAAGGGATCGGCTCCGGTCGGCACCTTTGGGGCCAAGCACATCATCATCGCGACGGGCGCCCGCGCCCGCACGCTGCCCGGCCTGGAAGACGACGGCAAGCTGGTCTGGACCTACCGCAAGGCGATGACGCCCGACGTCATGCCGAAGTCGCTGCTGGTCATCGGCTCGGGCGCCATCGGCATCGAGTTCGCCAGCTTCTACAACGCGCTGGGCGCCAAGGTGACGGTGGTCGAGGTGATGGACCGCATCCTCCCGGTTGAGGATGAGGAAATCTCCGGCCTCGCCCGCAAGGCGTTTGAAAAGCAGGGGATGCGCGTCATCACCGGCGGCAAGGCCGGGAACCTGCGCAAGGGCGCCGACAACGTGACGGTCGCCGTCGAGCATGGCGGCAAGATCGAAGACATCACGGTGGACCGCGTGATCGTCGCCGTCGGCATCTCACCGAACACCGAAAATCTCGGGCTGGAAACCACCAAGGTCAAGACCGACCGTGGCCACATCCTGGCCAACCAATATTGCGAGACGGACGAGCCGGGCGTGTACGCCATCGGCGACGTCACCGGCGCGCCCTGGCTCGCCCACAAGGCCAGCCACGAGGGCGTGATCGTCGCGGAACACATCGCGGGCAAGCATCCACACCCGCTGAACGTCCGCAACATCCCCGGCTGCACCTATTCCCATCCCCAGGTCGCCTCGGTCGGCCTGACGGAGAAGAAGGCCAAGGAGCTGGGGTATGAGCTGAAGGTCGGTCGCTTCCCCTTCATGGGCAACGGCAAGGCCATCGCGCTTGGCGAACCGGAGGGTCTGGTCAAGACCATCTTCGACGCCAAGACCGGCGAATTGCTCGGCGCCCACATGATCGGGGCCGAGGTCACGGAGCTGATCCAGGGTTACGGCGTCGCCAAGACCATGGAGACGACCGAGGCCGAACTGATGCACACGGTGTTCCCGCACCCGACCCTGTCGGAAATGATGCATGAGTCGGTCCTTGATGCCTATGGCCGCGCGATCCACTTCTAAACAGGCTTAGGATCGCCGTTCTTTCGTCGCGACGTCATGCCCGGCCCTTGCGCCGGGCATGACGCTGTGATGGGAATGGGCGTCTGCGGGTCTGGACAGGTCGCGTTCACCCTTGACCGGGCGCGCGATCCGGCCTATCCGCCCGAGCTGTTTCCGCCTGAAGGGCGGGTCTGACCGCTTTTTCCGTTCATTCCTTCGGGGCCGCCCTGTCGTCGGCCGTCGGGAGTCTTTCAGCCATGTCCCTCGTCGACCAGACCGAAAAGCCGCGCCACCCCGAAAAGGCCCACAAGCCCGACAACCCGATCCAGCGCAAGCCCGCCTGGATTCGCGTCAAGGCGCCGATGAGCCAGGAATACAACGAGACCCGCAGCCTGATGCGCGGCCTCAAGCTGAACACCGTCTGCGAAGAGGCGGCCTGCCCGAACATCGGCGAATGCTGGAAGCAGAAGCACGCCACCTTCATGATCTTGGGCGCGATCTGCACGCGCGGCTGCGCCTTCTGCAACGTCGAGACCGGACGCCCCGACAAGCTCGACCCGCATGAGCCGGAGAAGGTGGCGGAGGCCGTCGGTCAGTTGAAGCTGCACCACGTCGTCATCACCTCGGTGGACCGTGACGATCTGGACGATGGCGGGGCGGAGCATTTCGCCCGCACCATCCGCGCCGTGCGCGCCGCCTCGCCCAACACCACGATTGAAATCCTGACGCCCGATTTCCAGAAGAAGAAGGGCGCGTTGGAGGTGGTGGTCGCCGCCAAGCCCGACGTGTTCAACCACAATCTGGAAACCGTTCCGCGCCTGTACCCGACGATCCGTCCGGGCGCCCGCTATTTCACCTCGCTGCAATTGCTGGCGCGGGTGAAGGAGCTGGATCCGACGATCTTCACCAAATCCGGCATGATGGCCGGTCTGGGCGAGACGAAGGAGGAGGTCGGGCAGGTGATGGATGATCTGCGCGCCGCCGATGTGGACTTTTTGACGATTGGGCAGTATCTCCAGCCGACGCCCAAGCATGTGGCGGTTGACCGCTTCGTGACGCCGGAGGAATTCGACGGCTATTCGACGGTGGGCCGTGGCAAGGGCTTCCTGCTGGTGGCGTCGTCGCCCTTGACGCGCTCGTCCTACCACGCGGGCGCCGATTTCGAAAAGCTGCGGGACGCCCGGCTGCGCAAGCTGGGGATCGCGGCGGGATAAGGGACAGGACAGGGTACGGGAATGCCGACGCACGCGGAAAAGAAGATACTTCCCTACACGCCGCAGCAAATGTACGCGCTGGTCGCCGATGTGGAGAAATATCCCGAATTTCTGCCCTGGTGTTTGGCGTCCCGCATCCGCAAGCGCGAAGGCGTCGTGATGTTCGCGGACCTCATCATCGGTTTCAAGATGGTCCGCGAACGCTTCACCTCACGGGTCGAACTGAACGAGGCCGAAAGCCGCATCAACGTTCAGTACACCGACGGGCCGTTCCAGTATCTGAACAACCACTGGATTTTCCTGGAGCATGAGGGCGGCTGCTGCGTCGATTTCTACGTCGATTTCGAATTCCGCTCCAAAATGCTGCAAAAAATCATGGGCCTGCTGTTCAACGAGGCGGTGCGCCGCATGGTCCAGGCCTTCGAGACGCGGGCCGATCAGCTTTACGGCCGCCCGCCTGAGCGCTGAGACTCCTTATCGGAAGCTTCCCGTCGGCCGGGCGAGACGCAGCCGCTCCAACGCCGCCTGCACCGTCGCCAGTCGCACGGCGCTGCGGTCGCCGGGGAAGGTGTATTCCTTGGCCCGCGCGTCGCCGCCGCGCACGGCGGTGGCGATGTAGACGCGGCCAACCGGCTTTTCCGGGGTTCCGCCGTCCGGCCCGGCGATTCCCGTCACCGCCACCGTCACGTCGGCGCGCGAGCGCGCCAAGGCCCCCACCGCCATGGCCACCGCCACCTCCGGGCTGACGGCGCCATGGGCGTGCAGCAGGCTGGCGGGCACCCGCAGCATTTCCGTCTTGGCGATGTTGGTGTAGGTGACGAAGCCGCGATCCACCACCTTTGACGATCCGGCGATGTCGGTCAGCGCCCCGGCGATCAACCCGCCCGTGCAGGATTCCGCCGTCGCCAGCATGTAGCCGGACAACCCATATTCGGCGAGCGTCTGGGCGGCGAGATCGCGGATGAGATCGGGGAACATGGAAGCTCTTCTCCGGGAACGTTTTTTCAACGCAACGGCAGTCTAGAGCGGATCGCGTAAAATCGGAATCGATTTGAAGCGTGAATCCGCTCGCTAAATCAAAGCTTAGAGCGCTGTGCTGTTTCAGATTTGGCGCACGGCGCTCTAACCCGATTGTCGGCGATCCCGGAAGCCATCCCGGCGCGCCATTGACCATCACCCCGGAAGGCGGATGGTGGCGACCGCCTGGGCGGCGATTCCCTCGCCGCGCCCGGTGAAGCCCAGCCGTTCGGTGGTCGTCGCCTTTACGCTGACGCGGTTCTCGGCGATTCCCAAAATGTCGGCGATCCGGGCGGCCATCGCCGCGCGGTGCGGGCCGACTTTGGGGCGCTCGCAAATGATGGTGACGTCGGCGTGGGCGATGATCCCGCCGCGTTCGGCCACAAGGTCGGCGGCGTGGCGCAGGAATCGGGCGCTGTCGGCCCCGCGCCAACGCGGATCGCTGGGCGGAAAATGGCTGCCGATGTCCCCGGCGGCCAGCGCGCCCAAAAGAGCGTCGGTCAGCGCGTGCAGCCCGACGTCGGCGTCGGAATGGCCGTCCAGCCCCTGGTCGTGCGGCACGCGCAGGCCGCACAGCGTGACGAAATCCCCCTCGGTGAAGCGGTGAACGTCAAAGCCCGTGCCGGTGCGGATGTCGCCCAGCTCAGCCATCAGGACGCGGGCGGCGCGGGTCAGATCATCGGGGGTCGTCACCTTGAAATTGTCCTCTTTGGCGGGGATGAGGCGCACCGGCAACCCGGCCTGTTCGGCGACCGCCGCGTCGTCGGTCAGGGCCAGCCCGGCGGCGGCGCGGTGGGCGCCCAGAATGTCGGCGAAGCGGAAGCCCTGCGGGGTCTGCGCCCGCCACAGCCCGTCGCGGTCCACCGTGGCCCCGACCAGCCCTTGGGCGCCGCGTTTGAGCGTGTCGGCCACCGGAACGGCGGCGACGGCGCCAGGCGTCTCGTCCAGCGCGTCGATGACGGCGCCGATGGTCGCCGCGTCGGTCAACGGGCGGGCGGCGTCGTGGATCAGCACGCGGGCGGGCGGGGCGGCCAGCGCGGCCAGCGCCTCCAGCCCGTTGCGCACGGAATCCTGCCGGGTCGCGCCGCCCGTCACCGGCTCCGGCAGGGTCAGACCGGCGACGGCGCGGTCATACTGCGCGCGCCACGCCGGGTCGATCACCACCTGCACGCCGGTGATCCGGGGGTGGTTGAGGAAGGCGTCCAAGGTGTGGCGCAGGATCGGTTTGCCGAGCAGGTCGAGATATTGTTTGGGCCGCTCCGCCCCGAAACGCTGGCCGGAACCACCGGCGACGATGAGGGCGATGCAGGGCAGGGGCGCGCTGGCGGGCATGGGACAAACCGTAAAAGGACGTCAAGGACACTTGACGGGATCGCGGCGGAGCCTAGCCTGTCGCCGTGGTTCCGCCAAGACCCGCGACCGGCGCGCCCCCATCGGGGCGGCGCTCGGGATCGCGGCAGCGGGAAACAGGAGCGCGGTCGGCCTGATGTCGCAGAATTTTCTTTTGAGCCTCACGGCTTTGCTGGCGCTGTTGCCGGCGTCGATCTACCCCTACCGCCGCGTCGCCGGTCGGGGGGAGGATGGGCGTGGCTGGGCCTTTTGGGGGGCGTTGCTGTTGGCCGCCGCCGGGCCGGGCATGTGGGCGGCTCTTCAGGTCGCCGGGCAATGGCAGACCGGCTTTTCCACGGCGCTGTGGGTGACGGTCGCCGCCTGCATGGCGCTGTTTCTGCCGCTCAGCCGCTTTCACCGGGCGGCGTGGCGGCTGGCCCCGCTGCTGCTGCCCTATCTGCTGGTGGTCGGCGCGCTGGCGACCCTGACGGAGGACGCGCCCGCCCCGGTGTTGCGCGGAGGCGCGCCGGGTGTGTGGATCGACCTGCACATCGCCGTGTCGGTCTTCACCTACGCCCTGCTGACCTTGAGCGCCGTCGCCTCGCTCGCCGCCTTCCTGCAAGAGCGGGCGTTGAAGAGCAAGCGCCCGACTCCGCTGACCCGCTTCCTGCCGCCGGTGGCGGAGAGCGAGCGTTTGCAGGTCGCCCTGCTGGTGGCGTCGGAGGTCGTGTTGGGCGTCGGTCTCGCGAGCGGCATGGCCGTGCTGCATTTCGAACAGATGCCGTTGCGCGTCGATCACAAGACGCTGCTGTCGTTGGCGACCTTCGTGGTGGTCGGCGTCCTGCTGTTCGCCCAATACCGCACCGGCATGCGCGGGCGGACGGCGGCGCGGCTGGTGCTGATCGCCTATCTGTTGCTGACGCTGGCCTATCCGGGGGTGAAGTTCGTCTCCAACATCCTGTTGGGCCAACCGGCTTGGGCGTGACGTTTGCGGCAATCTCCGGCGCGAATCGGGCTTCGCGCTTGCACAATGGCGCGTTTGCGTGCTACGTTGCCTAATTCCTCGGCATATTTCTGTTTTGCCCAACAAGCGGGCAGGTGCGAATGACCCTTCAAATCGGCCCTCTCACGCTCGCCGGACCCGTCATCCTGGCGCCCATGTCGGGCGTGACCGACCTGCCGTTTCGGCGTCTGGTCAAACGCGCGGGCTGCGGCCTCGTCGTGTCGGAGATGGTCGCCAGCCAGGCGATGATCCGCGAGAACCGCGAAACCCTGCGCATGGTGCAGACCGAACCGGAAGAATTTCCGATGGCGGTCCAACTGGCGGGCTGCGAGCCGGAGGTGATGGCCGAGGCGGCCAAGCTGAACGAGGATCGCGGCGCGGCGCTGATCGACCTGAATTTCGGCTGTCCGGTTAAAAAAGTGGTGAACGGCAACGCCGGATCGTCCCTGATGCGCGACGAGCGGCACGCCGCCCGCATCCTGGAGGCGACGGTCAAGGCGGTGAAAATCCCCGTCACCTTGAAGATGCGCACCGGCTGGGACGAGAGCAACCGCAACGCCCCGTCGCTGGCCCGCATCGCCGAGAACGCGGGCATCAAAATGGTGACGGTCCATGGCCGCTCCCGCAACCAGTTCTACACCGGCTCCGCCGACTGGACCTTCGTCCGTCAGGTGAAAGACGCCGTGTCGATCCCGGTCATCGTCAACGGCGACATCACGACGCTGGAGGATGTGGACCGGGCGCTGGCCGAATCCGGGGCTGACGGAATCATGATTGGGCGCGGCGCCTATGGCCGCCCCTGGTTCCCCGCGCAGGCGATGCGGCATTTGCAAGACGGCGTCCGTCTGCCCGATCCATCCCTGTTGGAGCGGATGGAGACGCTGTTGGAGCATTTCGACGCCATGCTCAGCCATTACGGGATCGATGGCGGCGTCCGCGTCGCCCGCAAGCATGTGGCTTGGTATTCCACCGGCGTGCGCGGCTCCAACGAGTTCCGGCAGGAGGTCAACCGTTTGGGCGACCCCGACGCGGTGCGCCAGTGCATCCGTGATTTTTTCGTTCCGGCAATCGAAAGGATGGCCGCCTGATGGATCCTGTGCCGACTGGCGCACCGACGCGCAGCCGCAACCGGACTCGCGCCGGAAACCCGCGCGCCCCCCGCATCGACGCCTCCGTGGTGCTGAACACGCTGCCCGATCCGGTTCTGGTCGTGGACGCCGCCAACGAGATCCGCTTCGTCAATCTGGAGGCGCAGGAGTTTTTCGACCTGTCCTTCAGTTCGATGGATGGCATGCCGCTGGCGGAGCTTCTGCCCGCCGACAGCCCGGTGGTGGGGTTGATCGAGCAGGTGCGGCGGGGCAACCGCCGCGTCTCGCAAGAGGGTGTCATCATCGACACTCCGCGCATCGGCCCGCATCATGTGACGGTCCAGGTGGCCAGCATGGGCGATCCGCCCGACCATGTGCTGCTGACGGTGCATGAGCGGTCCATCGCCCGCAAAATCGACAATTCATTGACCCATCGCCACGCCGCCCGCTCCGTCACCGCCATGGCGTCGATGCTGGCGCATGAGGTGAAAAACCCGCTGTCGGGCATCCGGGGCGCGGCCCAGCTTTTGGAGGAGAACGCGGACGAGCAGGACCGCGTGCTGACCCGGCTGATCTGCGACGAGGCGGACCGCATCGTCGCCCTGGTCAACCGGATGGAGGTGTTTTCCGACGAGCGCCCGTTGGAGCGGGCCGACGTCAACATCCACACGGTGCTGGAGCATGTCCGCAACGTCGCCCAGAGCGGCTTTGCCCGAAAAATACGCTTTGTTGAGCGGTATGACCCATCTTTGCCCGCTGTTTACGGAAATCGCGACCAACTTGTGCAGGTTTTCCTGAATCTGATTAAAAATGCGGCAGAAGCTGCCCCAGAATCAGGCGGCGAGATCACGCTCAGCACATCCTATCAGCAGGGGGTGCGCATGGCGCTTCCCGGCGGCGACACCCGGCTGCATCTGCCGTTGCTGGTTTCCGTCCAGGATAATGGCGACGGCATTCCCGAAGACTTGCGGTCCAACCTGTTCGATCCGTTCGTGACCAGCAAAGTGAACGGAACTGGCCTTGGTCTTGCATTGGTGGCGAAACTCATCGGCGATCACGGCGGAACCATCGAGTTCGACAGCCAGCCGCGCCGTACCGTCTTCAAGGTGTCGTTGCCCATGTATGATGATTCGCAGATTTCCCACAATGTCTCGCTGGTCCGGGGCGGTCGAGGGGGTCGTTGATGACTGCGGCGACCATCCTGATCGCGGACGACGATCGCGCCATCCGCACCGTTCTGACGCAAGCCCTGGGCCGTCTGGGGCACGAGGTGCGCACCACCGGCAACGCCGCCACCCTGTGGCGCTGGGTGGCGGACGGGCAGGGCGATCTGGTCATCACCGACGTGGTGATGCCCGATGAAAACGGCCTGGATCTGATTCCACGCATCAAGAAACTGCGGCCCGAGCTGCGCGTCATCGTGATGAGCGCGCAGAACACGCTGATAACCGCCCTGAAGGCGGCGGAGCGTGGGGCGTTCGAGTATCTGCCCAAGCCCTTTGACCTGAAGGAGCTGGTGTCGGTCGTCGAGCGGGCGTTGAATTCCAACACCCACGCCGCGCCGATGGTGAACGATCCGAACGATGGCGAAGAACAATTGCCGTTGATTGGCCGTTCCCCGGCCATGCAGGAAATCTACCGGGTGCTCGCCCGGCTGATGGGCACCGACCTGACGGTGATGATCACCGGCGAGTCCGGCACCGGCAAGGAGCTGGTGGCCCGCGCGCTCCATGATTACGGCAAACGGCGGAACGGGGCCTTCGTCGCCATCAACATGGCGGCGATCCCGCGCGAGCTGATCGAATCCGAACTGTTCGGGCATGAGAAGGGGGCCTTCACCGGGGCGACCAACCGCTCGACCGGGCGCTTCGAGCAGGCCCAGGGCGGCACCCTGTTTCTCGACGAAATCGGCGACATGCCGCTGGAGGCGCAAACCCGCCTGCTGCGCGTGTTGCAGGAGGGCGAATACACCACGGTCGGCGGGCGCACCCCGATCAAGACCGACGTCCGCATCATCGCGGCGACCCACCGCGATCTGCGCACGCTGATCCGCCAGGGCTTGTTCCGCGAGGATCTGTTCTACCGCCTGTGCGTCGTGCCGATCCGTCTGCCGCCCTTGCGCGAGCGGACGGAGGACATCCCGCTGCTGGTCCGCCATTTCCTCAACATCGGCATCAGCCAGGGTTTGCCCGCCAAGAGCATCGACCAAGGGGCGATGGACCGGCTGAAGCGTTACCGCTGGCCCGGCAACGTCCGCGAGCTGGAAAATCTGGTCCGCCGTCTGGCCGCGCTCTATTCCCAAGAGGTCATCAGCCTGGACGTGGTGGAGGCCGAGTTGGCCGACGCCACCCCCGCCGCCCAGCCAGTCGAGGAAACCCAGAGCGAGGGGCTTTCGGCGGCGGTCGAACGCCATCTGAAGGATTACTTCGCCGCGCACAAGGACGGCATCCCTTCCAACGGCCTCTATGACCGGGTGTTGCGCGAGATCGAGCGGCCTTTGATTTCGCTCAGCCTGTCGGCGACGCGCGGCAACCAGATCAAGGCGGCGCAGATGCTGGGGCTGAACCGCAACACCCTGCGCAAGAAGATCCGCGACCTCGACATCCAGGTGATGCGTGGCATCAAGTAAGGACGACTTCACACCGCGCATCTTGTGACTTTTTTGCGACAGGCTTTGGCGCTGACGTCACCGCCGCCGGGGATGGAAGGCCAAAGCCTCTCGTGAAAAGTCGTGTTGTTGTCGCTTGGCAATGCGGCAACAGAGGTGTATCTTTCCGGCAACAGATTAGCGCCGGATCATGCCAACGACGTCTGAAAACCCATCCCCAGTGTGGCAACGCTTTCTCCGCTGGTCGGCGCGCATGGGGCTGACCAAGCGGCTGGCCTTCGCCTTGTCGCTGGCGGCTTTGGCGGCGGGCTTCGCCACCTACGCGGCGATGACGGAAAGCGCCCCCTTCGGCCAATCCAACCCGCGCACCGTCACCCTGCTGCTGACGCTGGATCTGGCCCTGCTGCTCACCTTGGGCGTGCTGATTTCGCGCCGGATCGTCGGCATCTGGATGGGGCGTCGGCGCGGCTTGGCCGGGTCGCGGCTGCACACGCGTTTGGTTCTGGTCTTCAGCCTGCTGGCGGTGGCTCCCGCCATCATCATGGCGGTGTTTTCCACCATCTTTTTCTACGTCGGG
Source organism: Azospirillum cavernae (assembly GCF_003590795.1). GTDB lineage: Bacteria > Pseudomonadota > Alphaproteobacteria > Azospirillales > Azospirillaceae > Azospirillum > Azospirillum cavernae. Next base: position 910,667 of record NZ_QYUL01000001.1, on the reverse strand, counting down.
GTGCAAAGCTGGTTCAGCGACCGGGTGCGCACGGCGGTCAACGAGTCGCTGGTCGTCGCCAGCGCCTATCTGCACGAACACCAGCAAAACATCCGCGCCGACGCGCTGGCGATGGCGAACGACCTGTCGCAGGAAGCGCGCCTGTCGAGCGATCCGCAGCGGTTTGAGCAGATCGTCGCCACCCAATCCATGCTGCGCGCGCTGTCGGAGGCCATCGTCTTCAACGGCACCACCGGCGCCATCATCGCCCGCTCCGGCTACACCTTCACGTTGGAATTCGACCCGATCCCGGAGGAAAAGCTCCAGATCGCCCGGCGTGGCGAGGTGGTGTTGATCGTCAGCGAAAACGACGACCGCGTGCGGGCGCTCATCGGGTTGGACCGGGTGTCCGACAGTTTCCTCTATGTCGGTCGGATGGTCGAGCCGCGCGTGCTCTCCCACATGGCCGCCGCGCAAGGGGCGGTGAAGGAATACGCCGATCTGGAAAACCAGCGCGGCAGCCTGCAAATCACCTTCACTCTGATTTTCCTGGTGGTGGCGCTGCTGCTGCTGCTGGCGGCGGTGTGGGCCGGGTTGAACTTCGCCACGCGGCTGGCCCGCCCGATCAGCGCCCTGATTGGCGCGGCGGAGCGGGTGCGCGCCGGTGATTTGACCGTTCGGGTGACGGAACCGCCGGGCGAGGATGATTTCGTCCTGCTGTCCCGCGCCTTCAACCGCATGACCACCGAGATCGAGGGGCAGCGGCGCGAGCTGCTCTCCACCAACCGCTTGTTGGACGAGCGGCGGCGCTTCACCGAAACCGTGCTGGCGGGCGTGTCGGCGGGCGTGCTGGGGTTGGACGGGGCCGGACGGATCAATCTGCCGAACCTGTCGGCGGCGCGCCTGTTGGGTGTCGAGGATCCCGAAACGCTGATGGGCGTCGCTCTGGTCGATCTGTCGCCGGACATGGCCGATCTGCTGGAAAACGCGCCCAAACGACCGGGCCGCGTGGTGCAGGACCAGATCCAGTTGCGCCGCCCCGGTTCCGCCACCCTCACCCTGCTGGTCCGCATCGCGGCGGAAGGGCGTGGCGGCGAGGTGCGCGGCTATGTCGTGACCTTCGACGACATCACCGAACTGGTGTCGGCCCAACGCAAGGCGGCCTGGGCTGACGTGGCGCGGCGCATCGCGCACGAGATCAAGAATCCGCTGACGCCGATTCAACTGTCCGCCGAGCGTCTGCGCCGCAAATATCTGAAGGAAATCACCAGCGACACCGAGGTGTTCACCATGTGCACGGACACCATCGTCCGGCAGGTGGACGACATCCGGCGCATGGTGGATGAATTTTCCGCCTTCGCGCGGATGCCGCAGCCGGTGATGAAGCCCTGCAACATCAACGATCTGGTTCGGCAGGCGGTGTTCCTGCAATCCAGCGCGCACAGCGGCAGCATCCGCTTTGACACCCGTTTGCCGCCGGGGCCGCTGACGGTGGCCTGCGACAGCCGCCAGATTTCCCAGGCGCTGACCAACCTGTTGCAGAACGCCGCCGACGCCATCGAAGGCCGCGCGCTCTCCGCCGATGGCGCGCCCCTGCCGGGCGGCGAGGTGTCGATCACGGTGGCGAGCGACGACGAAAAGGTCACGCTGACCATCGAGGACAACGGCAGGGGTCTGCCGACCGACGAGCAGCGCGACCGGCTGACCGAACCCTATGTGACGACGCGGGCCAAAGGCACCGGCCTTGGGCTGGCCATCGTCAAGAAGATCATGGAAGACCATGGCGGCGCGTTGACGCTGAGCGACCGCGAGAGCGGCCCCGGCGCACGCGTGGCTTTGGTGATTCCGCACCCTGTTGCGACCGTGGCGAACGCCGCCGGGCGCGACGACAGGCCGGCGGAGACCGGCGGAGAGATGAGGCACGCGGCCCATGGCGCATGACATTCTGATCGTCGATGACGAGGCCGACATTCGGATGCTGATCGCCGGCATCCTGAACGACGAAGGCATCAAGACGCGCGAGGCCGCCGACGCCGATCAAGCCTTTGCCCAGGTGTCGGCGCGACGGCCCAGTCTGGTGGTGCTCGACATCTGGCTCCAGGGCAGCCGACTGGACGGTTTGCAAATTCTTGAGCAGTTGATGCGCGACCACGCGAATTTGCCCGTCATCATGATTTCCGGTCATGGCAACATCGAAACCGCCGTCCAGGCGATCAAGATCGGCGCCTACGACTTCATCGAAAAGCCCTTCAAGGCCGACCGCTTGCTGCTGATGGTCGAACGCGCGGTCGAAGCGTCGCGGCTGAAGCGGGAAAACCAAGAGCTGAAGCTGCGGGCTGGAGGCGACGTCGAGCTGATCGGCCGCTCCTCCGCCGTCAACCAGATGCGCCAGAGCATCGAAAAAGTGGCGCCGACGGGCAGCCGCGTGCTGATCACCGGCCCCGCCGGGTCGGGCAAGGAGGTGGTCGCTCGGCTGATCCACGCCCGCTCGCGTCGCAACGACGGCCCCTTCGTCGGGCTGAATTGCGCGACCATGCGCCCGGAACGGCTGGAGATGGAGCTGTTCGGCACCGAAGCCGGGGTGGACGGCCATGGCCGCAAGATCGGCACCTTCGAGCAGGCCCATGGCGGCACGCTGCTGTTGGACGAGGTGGCCGACATGCCGCTGGAAACCCAGGGCAAGATCGTGCGCGCCCTGCAAGAGCAGGTGTTCGAGCGAGTCGGCGGCGGCCAGCGGGTCGAGGTGGACGTCCGGGTGATCGCCACCTCCAACCGCGATCTTCAGGCGGAGATCGACCAGGGGCGATTTCGCCAGGATCTGTTCTACCGTCTGTCGGTGGTTCCGATCCGCGTGCCGTCGCTGACCGAACGGCGCGAAGACATCCCGCATCTGGCCCGCCACTTCATGCAGCGCTCCGCCGAAGGCTCCGGCCTGCCGGTGCGCGAGTTCGGCGAGGACGCGATGGCGGCGCTTCAGGCCTATGACTGGCCGGGCAACGTCCGCCAACTGCGCAACGTCGTCGATTGGCTGCTGATTATGGCGCAGGGCGACGTGAAGGAGCCGATTCGCGCCGACACCCTGCCGCCGGAAATCGGCGCCATCACCCCGACCGTGCTGAAATGGGACAAGGGCGGCGAAATCATGGGCCTGCCCCTGCGTGAAGCCCGCGAGGTGTTCGAGCGGGAGTATTTGCTGGCCCAGGTCACGCGCTTTGGCGGCAACATCTCGCGCACCGCGTCCTTCGTCGGCATGGAACGCTCGGCCCTGCACCGCAAGCTGAAGTCGCTGGGCGTCCATGGCAGCGAAAAGGGCAAACTGTTCATCGAGTGAGGGGCAGGCAATGCAAAACGGAGTTGATGCGGGGTGATCCGTCTGGACGTATGGTCCCTTTTGCTGATTCAGGCGGCACGGACGGAGTTCTGACGGTCCTGATCGATCATGCGCTTGAGGGTTGCGGTGCCCAAAAGCGATTTGCTCGCTGCTCGATCAGTGTCTTGGCATAGCGGACTCCGTCAAGGATGGGCTTGTCGCGGGCCATTCCGGTTTCCGCTTTGGTCTGTTTCCCATGGATTTTGGTCTGTTTCCCATGGATAGAGTGTGTGTTTCAGCGGCGTCCGGATTGAAACGGCGCTGACCGCGAACACAGGCGGCCATCAATAAAATCATAAGCACGCTGGTCAATTGGCACGACACGAGCGTTCAGGTGCTGGTTGACACGGTCCGCATCGTTCGTGAGTCTACGGGAACATACGGAAGGCGAGGGGCGCTGGAAATCGCCCTTCATCCCTCACACAGGGCAATCGCTTCAGGTTAACGGCGGTCCTCCTTTCCAAGAGGTGTGGTTCTGTGATTCCTGAAAGGCTCCTTGGCTTTGGGAGCCGACCATGGCGTCGCGTTCGATGTTGGATCACTTTTCGGCGTTGAAGGATCCCCGCCAGTCGTGGCGGGTGGTGTATCCCCTGCCGGAAATCCTGCTGCTGGTTTTGTGCGCGACCTTGAGCGGCATGGAAGATTTTGTGGAGATCCGGCTGTGGGGCGACCTGCGGCTTGAGTTTCTGCGGCGGTTTCTGCCCTACGAACGCGGTCTTCCCGCCCACGACACGTTGAACGATGTGATCAACGCCTTGTCTCCCGATCTGTTCAAGGACTGCTTCACCAACTGGGTGGCGCAGCTGTGCGAGGAGGCGCCCGACGTCATCGCCATCGATGGCAAGACCTCGCGGCGCAGTCATGACCGGGCCAAAGGGCGGGCGCCGTTGCATCTGGTTTCGGCCTGGGCCGCGCGCCAGCGCTTGGTCCTGGGCCAGGAGGCGACCGAAGCCAAGTCCAACGAGATCACCGCCATCCCGCTCTTGCTGGAACGCCTGGAACTCGCGGGCGCCTTGGTTACCATCGACGCCATGGGCGCCCAAACCGCCATCGCCGAAACCATCCGCGCCAAGGGTGCGGACTATCTTTTGGCGCTCAAGGGCAATCGGCCGACCACTCACGCCGATGTCGAGCGTTTCTTCGCCGATCCGCCAGCCGAGATGATCGCGGATACGCTGGAGACCATCGACAACGACCATGGCCGCCTGGAACTCCGCCGCCACACCGTCTGCCATGACGTCGGCTGGCTCTTCTCCGACCGGCGCTACCCCGACGAACCCCGATTTCCCGGTCTCGCCATGATCGGCATGATCGAAACCATCGTGGAACGCGACGGTCGGACCCAGCGAGACCGCCGCTACTACCTGTGCTCCACCACCTTGGATGCCCAGACCTTCGCCCGCGCCGTCCGCGCCCATTGGGGCATCGAAAACGGTCTCCATTGGGTGCTCGATGTCGTCTTTCACGACGATCTCGCTCGCCTCAGATCAGGAAACGGTCCCCAAAACATGGCCATCGTTCGGCATATGGCCATCAACCTCATCCGAAAGACGACCTACAAGCACAGCCTCAAGGTCCGACGAAAACGCGCAAACCTCGACCCGGATTATCTCGAAACACTAATCCGACTAGCCGGACCGTTAACCTGAAGCGATTCCCCTGATCCCTCACAGTTCAACGCCTGTTTGTGGGCTGAATTGTGAGTAAAAATCAGCATCCGGCTGATTAATTTGTATTTTTAACAATTTGATACTTTGATTTGGCGGATGGGGTGGGATTCGAACCCACGGTAGGCTCACACCTACGGCGGTTTTCAAGACCGCTGCCTTAAACCACTCGGCCACCCATCCAGCGCGCGTTGAACTGCGTGGAAGACCGGATTAACGAAAGTGACGACGGCGGTCAAGCGTTGCGCGCGTCGTCGTCGCGTTTCGGCATTCTCAGTTGCGGATTGGGCGGCCCAAAGTGCGCAACCGTTTGACCGCGCGCGGCGCCGAAGGGCTGTCGGAGAAGTCGGGCAGGCTGGGCGCGCGGGTGATGGTTTTGCGGATCATCACGGCGGTCGCCTCCAGATCCTCCAGAACGTCAGGGGACACGCGGCCTTCGTAACGGGGATGGGACAGGCGTTGCCGGGTCTGGTCGATGGCCTTCAATTCCGGCTCGAACAATTCGCGGGCGCCGATGGGGAGAACCTGATCGTCGCGCATGGTGGCGAAATAGCTGCGCGTCGCTTTCGCCAACATGCCCATCAGCAGCAGATCCATGCGCTCGAACTCGTTGCGCAGGTCGGACAGTTTGCCGTCGTCCACGCCCTGCAAACGATCCTCAGTCAGGGCGAACAGCGCGCGGATCTCCTCCACCTTCTTGCGGAAGTCGAGGAAGGAGGCGAAACGGTCGTCGCCGATGTCGCGCTGCGCCTTTTCGGCCAGACGCGCGGCGTCGATGGCTTGGCGTTCGATGGCCGACAGAAGTTCACGAACCTCTTCGCGGCTGTAGCTGCGCCCCCACACCATCCCGCCCTGATCCTCCGTGGGTCTGTCGGGCGGCGGATGGCCTATCCCGAATTGGCTACACTAACCGTGAAACTTTTAACAAAATACTTCTCAACTGTCAGGCAAAACACGATCAGACGTCCCGCAGCTCCAGAATGACCGGGGTGTGGTCGGACGCCTTCTCGCCGCCGCGCGGTCCTCGATCAATGACGCATTCGGCCAGCCGGTCGGCGGCCTGCGGCGACAGCAGGAAATGGTCGATGCGCAAGCCCTTGTCGCGCGGCCAACAGCCCGCCTGATAATCCCAAAAGCTGTAGGCGCGGTCGTCGTCGTGCAGCGCCCGGTAAGCTTCGGTCAAACCCAGATTGAGCAAGGCGCGGAACTTCGCCCGCGTCTCCGGCTGGGCCAGGGCGTCGCCCGCGAAATCAGCGGGGGAATAGACGTCGCGGTCCTGCGGGATGACGTTGTAGTCGCCGCCCAACACAAAGGGAATCTCACGGGCCAGCAGATCGCGGGCGTGGGCGTAAAGCCGATCCATCCAACGCAGCTTGTAGGCGAATTTTTCGCCCGGAATCGGGTTGCCGTTGGGCAGGTAAAGCGAGGCGATGCGGATGCCCGCCACCGTCGCCTCGATGTAGCGGGCTTGCTCATCCTCCGGTTCGCCGGGCAGGCGGGTCAGGATGTCCTCGGCGGGCGTCTTGGACAGCAGGGCGACGCCGTTGTAGGCCTTCTGGCCGACCACGGCGACGTGATAGCCAAGCTCCTCAAAGGCCGCGCCGGGAAAGACGGCGGTCTCGCATTTGATTTCCTGGAAGAGAACGACGTCGGGCGACGTCAGACGCAGCCAATCGGTGATGAGCGGCAGGCGGGCCTTGGCGGAATTGACGTTCCAGGTGGCGATTTTCACGAAACGGATCCGTTTTCAGGCGGCGAAGGAATTGCCGCAGCCGCAAGAGGCGGTGGCGTTCGGGTTCTTGATCTGGAAGGCGGCGCCCATCAGATCCTCGACGTAATCCAACGTCGCCCCGGCCAGCAGGTCGAGCGAGGAATCGTCGGTGACGACCTTGGTTCCGTCCCGCTCGAACACGAAATCATCCTCGTTGACGGAATCGTCAAATCCGAAGCCGTATTGGAAGCCGGAGCAGCCGCCGCCCGACACGGTCAGGCGCAGCATCAGCGCCGGGTTGCCTTCCTGCGCGATCAGAAAGGCGACGCGCTTGGCGGCGCTTTCGCTGACGGTCAGAACGCGGTCGGTCGCGGCGGTGGCTCCCTCGGTCGAAGCGCGGTCGGCGGGAATCGCGGTGTCGGGCATGGCGGTCGCCTCTGGTGCGGTGCGGGAAGCTGTTGAGACGAATGTAGGGTGGAAAGGCCGCCGCGTCAAAGTTCCGCCATGTCATAGCACGCCTTCGCCGTTGCGCGGGCGGTTCCCCATGGGTAGTGTCCGCCCCATGAAGGCGGATTTCACCCAGGAACGGCTGGCTCCCTACGCTTGCGACCCGGCGGACACGCGCGGGCGTCTGGTGGCGGAGCCGGAAAGCCCGACGCGCTCGTGCTTCCAGCGCGACCGCGACCGCATTGTGCATTCCGGCGGCTTCCGCAAGCTGAAATACAAGACGCAGGTCTTCGTCTATCACGAGGGCGATTATTACCGCACCCGGCTGACCCACAGCCTGGAGGTCGCGCAAATCGCCCGCTCCATCAGCCGCACGCTGGGTCTGAACGAGGATTTGGCCGAGGCGGTGGCGCTGGCCCATGATCTTGGCCACACGCCCTTCGGCCACGCGGGCGAGGAGGCGCTGAACGCCTGCATGGCCCCCTATGGCGGCTTCGCCCACAACGATCAGACCTTGCGCATCCTGACCCGGTTGGAGCGCCGCTACGCCGAGTTTGACGGGCTGAATCTGACCTGGGAAACGCTGGAGGGGGTGGTCAAGCACAACGGGCCGCTGCTGCCGACCAAAACGGGCGCGGCCCTGCCGACGACCATCGCCGCCTTCCGCGACGTCTGGGATCTGGAGCTTCACACCAATCCGGGGGCGGAGGCGCAGGTCGCCGCCCTGGCCGACGACATCGCTTACAACAACCATGACATCGACGACGGCCTGCGCGCCGGTCTGTTCATGGTGGAGGAGGTGGCGGAATTGCCGCTGGTTGGGCCGGTGATCCGTCAGGTTCTGGAAAAATACCCCGATCTGGAACGCTCGCGTCTGATCCACGAGACGGTGCGGCGGATGATAAACGTGATGGTCAGCGACCTGCTGGCGGAAACCCGCCGCCGTCTGGCCGAACACAAGCCGGGCAGCGCCGTGGAGTTGCGCGGGCTGCCCCTGCCGATGGTCAGCTTTTCTCCGGCAATGTGGGAGGCGCACGGCCCCGTCCGCGCCTTCCTGCGCCAGCGCATGTACCGCCATTTCCGGGTGAACCGGGAGATGAGCAAGTGCAAGCGCGTGGTGCGCGCCCTGTTCGAGCTGTTCATGGCCGAACCCAACACCTTGCCGACCGAATGGCAGCGCGACATCACCACGCAGGGCGGCGACGCTGACGCGGTGGTGCGGGCGCGCCACGTCGCCGATTACATCGCGGGCATGACCGACCGCTTTGCGCTGGCCGAGTACGGCCGTCTTTTCGACATGGATGCCAAGACCTAAGACGATGAATATTTTCAAGGCTTTCGAGACCGATATTCGCAAACTGCTGGAAGAACTGGCCGCCGAGGGTTCGATCCCGGCGGGGTTGGACAGCAGCCGTCTGACGGTCGAGCCGCCGCGCGAAGCGGCCCATGGCGACCTGTCGACCAACGCGGCGATGATCCTGGCGAAACCCGCCAAGATGGCCCCGCGCGCGCTCGCCGAATTGCTGGTGGCCAAGCTGAAGACGCGGCCCGATGTGGCCTCGGTCGAAATCGCCGGGCCGGGCTTCGTCAATCTGCGCCTGACGGCGGAGGTCTGGCGCGACCGCGTCCGCGACGTGCTGACCGCTGGCGTCGCCTATGGCGACAGCGCGATGGGCAAGGGCGAGCCGGTGAACGTCGAGTATGTTTCGGCGAACCCCACCGGCCCGTTGCACGCGGCGCATGGACGCGGCGCGGTGTTCGGCGACGCCCTGGCGGCGTTGCTGGAAAAGGCCGGTTACGCGGTCAGCCGCGAATATTACATCAACGACGCGGGCGCTCAGGTTGATGTGCTGGGGCGCTCCACCTATCTGCGCTATTGCGAGGCGTTGGGCGACGACATTGGCGAGATTCCCGCCGGTCTTTACCCCGGCGAATATCTCAAAGAGGTGGGCGAGGCTCTGGCCAAGCGCGACGGCGCGGCCTGGAAGAGCAAGGACGAGTCCGAATGGCTCCCCGCCTGCCGCGATTTCGCCATCGCCATGATCCTGGAATGGATCAAGGAGGATCTGGGCGTTCTCGGCGTCACCATGGACGTGTACAGCAGCGAACGCGCGCTGGTTAACGCCGGGGCGGTGGACACGGCGTTAACCACGCTGGAAGAGCGCGGCCTGATCTACACCGGCGTGCTGGAGCCGCCGAAGGGCAAGAAGCCCGATGATTGGGAGCCGCGCCCGCAGACCCTGTTCAAGTCCACTGACTTTGGCGACGACGTGGATCGCCCGCTGAAAAAGTCGGACGGCTCCTTCACCTACTTCTCGAACGACATCGCCTATCACTTTGATAAATATCGCCGAGGCTTCGCCAACCTGATCGACGTCTGGGGCGCCGACCATGGCGGTTACGTCAAGCGCATGCAGTCGGCCACCACCGCCGTGACCGAGGGCAAGGCGTCGCTGGACGTCAAGCTGTGCCAGTTGGTCCACCTGATGCAGAACGGCCAGCCGGTGAAGATGTCCAAGCGGGCGGGCACCTTCGTGACGCTGCGCGACGTGATCGAGCAGGTCGGCAAGGACGTCGTCCGCTTCATCATGCTGACCCGCCGCAACGACCAGACGCTGGATTTCGACTTCGCCAAGGTGACGGAGCAGTCGAAGGACAACCCGGTGTTTTACGTGCAGTACGCGCACGCCCGCTGCCGCTCGGTCCTGCGCCACGCGGCGACGGCGCTGCCGCACGTCGATCAAACTCCGGCGGCGCTCGCCGCCGCCGCCAACCTCAACCGGCTCGACGCCGAGGAGGAAATGGCGCTCGCCAAGCGGATGGCGACCTGGCCGCGTCTGGTGGAATCGGCGGCGGACGCGCATGAGCCGCACCGCGTCGCCTTCTACCTTTACGATCTGGCCAGCGACTTCCACGCCCTGTGGAACCGGGGCCGCGACGACACGTCGTTGCGCTTCCTGATCGAGGGGGATGAGGAGGTGACGGTCGCTCGTCTGGCTCTCATCTCGGCGGTCTCCACCGTGATCGCCTCGGGCCTGAAGGTGATGGGCGTGGAACCGGCGGAGGAACTGCGTTCATGAATCAGACGGGTAACGGAGTGGGCGACGGATCCTACGCCTCGTCCCCCTATGGCGCGCCGCCGCCATCATCGGGGGGCGGGGGCGGATCGGGGCAGGGCAAGCGCGGCCTTTTGGGGCTGGGCTTTGCCGTGGTCGGGATCGTCGCTTTCGCCGGCACCATTCTGGTCAGCTATCGTGGCGGCGATCGGATGTCGGGGGATGGTCCGCCGCTCCTGACCGCCGATCCGTCGCCCACCAAGTCGCGGCCCGAGCAGCCGGGCGGCATGGACGTGCCGCACCAGGACAAGCTGGTCTATGAGCGGTTGCACGAGCGCGGCGGCAACCACCCGAACGTCGAACGGCTGCTGCCGCCGCCCGAGGTGGCCTTGCCCCGTCCGGTGGTGACGCCGCAAATGCCGTCGCTGCCGCCGATGCTCGCCGCGCCGGTGATCGGCCAGTTGCCGCCCCCGCCACCCGGAGCGACCGCGACGGTGCCACGGGATTCTCTGGAGCCGACGGTCGCCGCTGTCCCGCAAGCGCCCGCGCCAACGTCGGCGACGAAGCCAAGCGCGACGCCGCCGACGGCCAAGCCAACGGTCGCGCCGCAAAATCCGACCAAACCACCCGCCGCTCCGGCGTCGCAAACCGCAGCGGTCAAGCCCGCGCCGACCGCGACCGTGACCGTCGCCCCACTGGCCAAACCGACCGCAACGGCGGCGCTTCCGGCTCCTACGCCCGCGCCGGTGACGGTCAAGCCCGCACCTACGCCGATTGCGCCGCCGCCGCCAGTCGCCGCCCCGCGCGCGTCGATCACCGCCGCGCCGGTCGCGCCGCCGCCGAGCGCTGCGACCCAGACTCCAGCGCAGAACGCGGCCAAACCGGCGGCCTCGCCCCCTGCGCCCCAGCAAGTCTCCGCCGCTCCCGCTCCGCCCCCGCGCAACCCGCCAAACCCGCGCCCGCCATCACCGGCGGTTCGGGGAACTGGCGAATCCAGCTCGCCTCCGTGCGCAGCGAGACCGAAGCGGCGGCGGAGTGGAAACGCATCGCCAGCCGTCATCCGGACGCGCTGGGCGGCCTGTCCCTCCAGGTCGCCAAGGTTGATCTGGCGGGAAAGGGCATATTCTACCGCGTCCAAGGCAATGGCGCCGACGAGACGCGGGCCAAATCCATTTGCGCCCAGTTGCGCGCCCAAAATGTGGGGTGTGTGGTTGTCCGTCCTTAAGCCCGTCACGCCCTCCTCGGCGACGACGTCTCCCGTCAAGACCAACCGCCCGCGCGCCGTCGTGTTCGGCTGCGCGGGCACGGCCCTTGATCCCGCCGAGGCTGCCTTTTTCGCCAGCGCCGATCCGCTTGGCTTCATCCTGTTCCGCCGGAATTGCGACACGCCCGCGCAGGTGGCGGCCCTGGTTCGTGACTTGCGCGCCAGCGTCGGACGCCCCGACGCGCCGGTGTTGATCGACCAAGAGGGTGGCCGCGTCGCGCGCATGCGCCCGCCGCACTGGCCCGCTCACCCGCCGATGGGGGTGATTGGCGCCTTGGCTCTGCGCGACCGCGCCGCCGGGCGCGAGGCGGCTTGGATCAACGGACGCCTGCTCGCCCACATGCTGACCGAGGTCGGCGTGACGGTGGATTGCGCGCCCGTGTGCGACGTGCCGGTTGATGGCGCGCATGACATCATCGGCGACCGCGCCTTTGGCCGCGATCCCGAACTGGTGGCGGATCTGGCGCGGGCGACCGCCGACGGCCTGATGGCGGGCGGCGTTCTGCCGGTCATCAAGCACATTCCCGGCCATGGCCGCGCCTTCGCCGACAGCCACGCCGAATTGCCGGTGGTGGACGCGCCGCGCGCCGCGTTGGAAGCCACCGATTTCGCGCCGTTCCGCGCTTTGGCCGATTTGCCGCTGGCGATGGTGGCCCACGTCGTGTTGAAGGCCATCGACCCGACATCCCCGGCCAGCACCTCGGCCATCGTCATGCGCGATGTGGTGCGCGGTCCGGCCATTGGCTTCGACGGTTTGCTGTTCGCCGATGATCTGTCCATGAACGCCTTGGCGGGCGACGTGCGGACGCGCGCCAAAGCCGTGATGGCGGCGGGCAACGACATCGTGCTTCACTGCAACGGTGTCCTGGACGAGATGCAAGCGGTCGCCGAGGTGGTTCCGCCGATGAGCTACGCGGCGGCCCAACGCTGGGCGCGGGCGCAAGCGATGCGCGGCGCGCCCAAACCCGCCGACGTGACGGCGTTGACAGAGCGCCTTGCCGAATTGCTCCAACCAATCAACGCCTAACATAATTTTTCTTAGAAACACGTTTAAAGACAGGAGAGCGGGCGATGGAGGAGTGGATCTTCCGCGTGACGGCGGTGGCCCTTCCGGCCATCCTGGCGATCACGCTGCACGAGGCAGCGCATGGCTTTGTCGCGTGGCGGCTGGGTGACGACACCGCCTATCAGCTTGGGCGCGTCACCTTCAACCCGCTGCGCCACATCGACCCGTTCGGCACGGTGCTGCTGCCCGCGTTGATGTATTTCACAACAGGATTCGTCTTTGGTTGGGCCAAGCCGGTGCCGGTGAATTTCGGGCGGCTCAACCATCCGCGCCGTGACATGGTGTGGGTGGCCTTGGCCGGACCGGGCACCAACTTCGTGCTGGCGCTGTTGTCCGCCATCCTGTGGGGGCTGGTCAACCCGCAGCATGGAATGGTTGAGCAATGGTTGCGGGCGGCGGCGGAGGTGTCGATCCTCGTCAACGTGATCCTGATGGTCTTCAATCTCATCCCTTTGCCGCCGCTGGACGGCGGGCGTGTCGCCGTCGGGATTCTGCCCGATGTTCTGGCCTTTCCATTGGCGCGGCTGGAGCGATTCGGCATGCCGATCCTGCTGGCCGCCTTTTTCCTGCTGCCGATGCTGGGGCGGCAGATCGGCGTCGATTTGAACATCATGACGTGGCTGATGGGGCCGCCGGTTGACGCGGTGATCGACCTGATTCAGATCCTGACCGGAAACGGCTAGGGCAGGGCCATGACGGAGGATTTGTTCGGAAGCCGGTCGGAGCCGGTCGCGGCGCCCGACCAATTGATGTTGGTGCTCAACGGGTTCGAGGGGCCGCTCGACCTGCTGCTGATTCTGGGACGTGAGCAAAAAGTCGATCTGACCCGCATCTCCATCCTGCAACTGGCCGACCAGTATCTCGCCTTCGTCGCCGAGGCGCGCAAGGTTCGGCTGGAACTGGCCGCCGACTATCTGGTGATGGCGGCGTGGCTGGCCTATCTGAAATCGCGCCTGCTGATTCCAGCACAGGAGGATGACGAACCATCCGGCGAGGACATGGCCGCCGCGCTCGCCTTCCAACTCCAGCGGTTGGAAGCGATGAAGGGCGCGGCGCAAGCCCTGTTCGCCCGCCCGCGTCTGGGCCAGGACGTCTTTTCCCGTGGCGCGCCGGAGGACATCGACATCCGGCGCAAGTCGGTCTACGAGGTCACGCTTTACGATTTGCTGCGCGCCTATGGCGATCACCGCAAGCGCCAGGATGGCGGGGTTTTGCGCATCACGCCGGTTCGTCTCTATTCGCTGGAGGACGCCGTCCGCCGCCTGTCCGATCTTCTCGGTCACATGCCCGATTGGGCGACGTTGGCCAGCTTCCTTCCCGGTGAGGCGGGGGGGCCGCTGCTGACCCGCTCCTCAATGGCGGCGCATTTCGCGGCGACGCTGGAATTGGCGAAAGCCGGACAGCTTGAGTTGCGCCAGGATGGCGCCTTCGCCCCTCTTTACCTCCGCCGCGCCACACGCGATGGCGACGACTGACGACACAGGCATGGGATGATTAAAGAAGTCACCAACGCGGAAGAGGCCCGCATGGGCAAGCTGCGGCTGCTCGAAGCGCTGCTGTTCGCCTCCGCCGATCCGCTGGATGAAGAAACATTGGCGACGCGGATCGGCCCGGAGGTCGGCGCGCTGCTGGACTCCCTGCGCGCGCATTACGCGCCTCGCGGGATCAATTTGGTGCGCACCGGGGCCGGATGGGCCTTTCGCACCGCCGCCGATCTGGCCCCGATCCTGCGGCAGGAGGAGGAGGTTTCCAAAAAACTCTCCCGCGCCGCCATCGAAACGCTGGCGATCATCGCCTATCACCAGCCGGTGACGCGCGCCGAGATCGAGGCGATCCGGGGCGTGGTGACGAGCAAGGGGACGCTGGACATCCTGATGGAGCATGGCTGGATCCGTCCGGGCCGCCGCCGGGAGACGCCGGGCCGTCCGTTGACCTGGATCACCACGGACCATTTCCTCGATCATTTCGGCCTGGAAAGCCTGCGCGATCTGCCGAGCGTCGAGGATCTGCGCGCCGCCGGTCTGCTCGATTCCCGCCCTGTGCTGTTGGGATTGGGCGGAACAGGCGAAGACGCGCTGGTTTCCCCGGCGGATTCGGACGAGGATTGAGCGCGCTCAACGGTTCGATGAACGCTTTGTGAACAAAGGTTAAGCCGGGCGGGGCGGGCGTTGCGACCCCACCCCCTTTCTGCCATAGTGCCGTCCCGTCTCAGGGGCTTTCATTTGGGATGCACGCGTCATGGGCTTTTCCAGCATCTGGCATTGGGTCATCGTTCTTCTCATCGTGCTGCTGCTGTTTGGCGCGGGAAAACTGCCCAAGGTGATGGGCGATCTGGCCAAGGGCGTGAAGTCCTTCAAGGCCGGTCTGAAGGACGAGGATGAGGCCGATCCTGCGGCGACCGCCAAGGTCATTCCGAACCAGTCGGCCAACAGCGCCGATCTCGCGGCCAAAAAGGACGAAGCGGCGCGCGGCTAAGGGCGGTGCCCTCGGCGTCTCCCGACCCTTCCGTTTCGCAATTTCCGGAATGCCATGTTTGATATTGCCTGGTCGGAACTGATGCTGATCGCGGTCGTGGCCCTGGTGGTCATCGGCCCGAAGGATCTGCCAAAGGCGATCTACGCCCTTGGAAAATGGGTGCGGAAGGCGCGCGTTGTGGCGCGCGAGTTCCAGACCCACATCGACGACATGATGCGTGAGACCGAGTTGGACGAGCTTCGCAACGAAGCCCTGAAAACCCGCGACATGAACATCAAGAAGATGATGGAAGACACCATCGACCCGCAAGGCGAGGTTTCCAAGGCGTTCGACGTCGGCTTGACCGGCCATGTCGGCAGCCCGGTGGAGAGCGAACCGGAACCGGCGGTCGCCGCCCCGTCGGTCGTGGCGGCCTCGCCGACGACGGACGAGCAACCGCAACCGGCCCCGGTCGTCGCCACGGCGGTCGCGCCGGTCATCTCCCACTCGACGGACAAGCAGGCGTGACACAGCCATGAGCGGCGACACCCAGGACGAGATTGAAGAAAGCAAGATGCCGCTGATCGATCATTTGATCGAGCTGCGCAACCGGCTGATGTACGCGATTGCCGCGATTTTGATCGCGTTTTTGCTGTGCTACGCGGTGTCGGACAAGATTTACAATTTCCTGGTCCAGCCCTTGGCCGACATCCTGGCCGGGCAGGGGCGCCGGATGATCTACACCGGCCTGACCGAAGCCTTCTTCACCTATGTGAAGGTGGCCTTTTGGGCCGGCTGCTTCATCTCCTTCCCCATCGTCGCCAGCCAGATTTGGATGTTCATCGCGCCGGGCCTCTACAAGCACGAGCGTCGGGCCTTCCTACCCTTCCTCGCCGCCACGCCGGTTCTGTTCCTGCTGGGCGCGTCGATGGTCTATTACCTTATCTTCCCGATGGCGTGGCGCTTCTTCCTCGGGTTTGAGTTCCATCCAGGCGGAGACGCTCCGGCTTTGCCCATTGAGTTCGAGGCGCGCGTCGGCGAGTATCTGCATCTGGTCATGTCGCTGATTTTCGCCTTCGGCATCGCCTTCCAATTGCCGGTTTTGCTGACGCTGCTGATCCGCGCCGGGTTGGTGACGACGGAGATGCTGGCGTCCAAGCGCCGTTACGCCATCGTCTTCGCCTTCGTCATCGCCGCCGTTCTGACGCCGCCGGACATCATCAGCCAGGTCAGTTTGGCCATTCCCCTGCTGGCGCTCTATGAAATTTCGATTCTCATCGGGCGCCGTATGGAAAAGAATCGCGCCGCCGCTGAAAACGACGACGACGCGTAACGAGCGCCGAGTTTAGCGGCGTATTCCCGCACGAAAACGACAAGGCACGGCGCAACGCCGTGCCTTGTCGTTTTTACACGGGTGTTTCAGGGACAAGAATCGGTCGTTGTGTGGACAGGTGGTCAAACTCGCGCTAAAAGCAGGGTCCGGCTGAAAACTGGCCGCCTCGCCTATTCGGAGCCACGACCGTCCTATGCAGACCGCCAACGACATCCGCCGCACGTTCCTGGATTATTTCGCCAAACAGGGCCACCAGATCGTTGAATCGTCGCCGCTTGTGCCGCGCAACGACCCGACGCTGATGTTCACCAACGCGGGCATGGTCCAGTTCAAGAACGTCTTCACCGGGGCGGAGCAGCGGCCGTACAAGCGGGCGACGACCTCGCAGAAATGCGTGCGCGCGGGCGGCAAGCACAACGACCTGGACAATGTCGGCTACACGGCGCGCCACCACACCTTCTTCGAGATGTTGGGGAACTTCTCCTTCGGCGATTATTTCAAGGACGACGCCATCGCGTTCGCCTGGAACCTCATCACCAAGGAATATGGCCTGCCCGCCGACAAGCTGCTGGTGACGGTCCACAGCAGCGACGAGGACGCGGCGGGGATCTGGCGCAAGGTCGCCGGGCTGTCGGACGACCGCATCATCCGCATTCCGACCGACGACAATTTCTGGCGCATGGGCGACACCGGCCCCTGCGGCCCGTGTTCGGAAATCTTCTTCGATCACGGCCCGTCGATCGCTGGCGGCCCGCCGGGCAGCCCGGAACAGGACGGCGACCGCTTCATCGAGATCTGGAATCTCGTGTTCATGCAGTATGAACAGCTTGGCCCTGACAATCTGGTGGCGCTGCCCAAGCCGTCCATCGACACCGGCATGGGGCTGGAGCGTCTGGCCGCCGTGCTGCAAGGCCAGCACGACAATTACGACATCGACCTGATGCGCGCGTTGATCGTCGCGTCCGCCGACGCGACCAAGACCTCGCCGGACGGCGCGCACGCCGTGTCGCACCGGGTCATCGCCGACCATCTGCGCTCCTCCTCCTTCCTGATCGCCGACGGCGTGTTGCCGTCGAACGAGGGCCGGGGCTATGTGCTGCGCCGCATCATGCGCCGCGCCATGCGCCACGCCCACATGATCGGCGCGGTCGAGCCGCTGATGCACCGTTTGGTCTCGGCGCTGGTCCAGCAGATGGGCGACGCCTACCCCGAATTGATCCGCGCCCGCGCGCTCATCGTCGAAACGCTGAAGCTGGAGGAAACCCGCTTCAAGCAGACTCTCGACCGTGGCCTGCGCCTGTTGGAAGACGAGGTTGGCCGTCTGGGCGAAAGCCAGCCGCTGGCGGGCGAGGTCGCCTTCAAGCTCTACGACACCTACGGCTTCCCGCTGGATTTGACGCAGGACGTTCTGCGCAGCCAGGGCCGCGCGGTGGACGAGGCCGGGTTCAAGGCATCGATGGATGAGCAGCGCCGCAAGGCGCGCGAATCCTGGGCCGGGTCGGGCGAGGTCGGCACCGAAAAGCTGTGGTACGAGGTCAAGGACGAACTCGGCGCGACGGAATTCTTCGGCTACGACACCGAAGTCGCCGAAGGCAAGGTGACGGCGCTCATCAAGGGCGACGCCCGCGTCGAGAGCGCGGCGGCGGGCGAGGAGATCCTCGTCGTCGTCAACCAGACGCCGTTCTACGGCGAATCGGGCGGTCAGGCGGGCGACACCGGCGTGATCTTCAGCGCCAACGGCGCCGAATTCACCGTGTCGGACACCCAGAAGAAGCTGGGCGCGGTGTGGGCGCATGTCGGCGCCGTGACCAAGGGAAGCTTGAAGGTCGGCGATGTGGTGGAGTTGCGGGTGGACAGCGCCCGCCGGTCGGCGATCCGCGCCAACCATTCGGCCACCCATCTGCTGCACGAGGCGCTGCGCAACCGTTTGGGCGACCACGTCACGCAAAAAGGCTCGCTGGTCGCGCCGGAGCGTCTTCGCTTCGACGTCAGCCAGCCGGTCGGCCTGACCGCCGAGGACATCGCGGCGGTCGAGGATGAGGTCAACCGCCGCATTCTGGGCAACAGCGACGTCATCACCCGTCTGATGTCCCCGGACGAGGCGCGTGCGGACGGCGCCATGGCGCTGTTCGGCGAGAAATACGGCGACGAGGTCCGCGTGGTGTCGATGGGCGGCGCCCATGGTTCCGCCGACCGCGCTTACTCCATTGAGCTGTGCGGCGGCACTCATGTGCGGCGCACCGGCGACATCGGCGTCTTCAAGATCGTGTCGGAGAGCGCGGTCGCCGCTGGCGTCCGCCGCATCGAGGCGCTGACCGGGGCCGGGGCCAAGGCGTGGCTGACCGAACGCGACCATTGGCTGACGGAAGCGGCCTCCACCTTGAGGGTGAAGCCCGACGAGGTCCCGTCCCGCGTCGCCGTGCTGGTCGATGAACGCCGCAAGATGGAACGTGAATTGACCGACCTGCGCCGTCAGGTCGCGCTCAGCGGTTCAGCGGGCGGCGGCGCGAAGAATGATGGGGCTGGCGAGGCCAAGGACGTGGCGGGGGTGAAATTCGCCGCCCGCGTCCTTGATGGTCTGCCCGCCAAGGATCTGAAGCCAATGGCCGACGCGCTGAAGGCGCAGATCGGTTCCGGCGTCGTCGTGCTGATCGCCGGGAACGAGGGCAAGGCCTCCATCGTCATCGGCGTCACCGACGATCTGACCAGCGGTTTGAGCGCGGTCGATCTGGTCCGCGTCGCCGCTGAAGCGCTGGGCGGCAAGGGCGGCGGCGGTCGCCCGGACATGGCGCAGGCTGGCGGCCCGGACGTGGCGCTCGCTCCGGCGGCCATCGCCGCGATTGAACAGGCGATCACGGCCAAGCGCGCGTCCTGATCCTCACCTTGTTTTGAGAAGGCCCGCCCAACCGGCGGGCCTTTTTCTTGCCCGGCCCGATTGTATCCCCCTTTCAAGGACGCCGACCGATGAAGCTGCCGACTCTGCCCTTCACCGTCACCGACTGGAGCCGCGTCGCCGTCACCGAGCATCCCGGCGAAACCGGAATGGCGCTGTGGCGGACCTTCAGCGCGGGCGTCCTGCGGGTGCGGCTGGTCGAATACACGCCGGGCTATCTGGCCGATCACTGGTGCGACCGGGGCCATGTGCTGTTCGTGATGAGCGGCGAACTGGTGACGGAATTGAAGGATGGCCGCCGCTTCACCCTGAAAGCCGGGATGAGCTATCAGGTGTCGGATTTTGGCGACGCCGCGCACCGCTCCTCCACCGAAACGGGCGCGACGCTGTTCATCGTCGATTGACGGTGAACAGCGGCGGCGGATGTTTCAGGTCGATTTGATGAAGTTCTGAAGCTCCGCCTTCAAGGTGTCCGACAGGTTGGACACGGTGCTGGCGATGTCATGCACCGACCTTGCCGCCCGGTCGGTGTTCTGCGTGGCGTCGCTGACGCCGACTATGCTGCGCGAAACCTCTTGCGTCGCCGCCTCTTGGAACTCCATCGACGCGGTGACGCTTTGGGCAATGTCCTGAACGTTGCGAATCGCCGCCCCGATGCGGTCAAAGGCGGTGATGGTGCCGTTTGCCGCCTGTTGGATTTCCTTCACCCGCGTGGCGATGTCGTCGGTCGCCTTCGCGGTTTGGCTGGCCAAACTCTTCACCTCGCTGGCGACCACGGCGAATCCCTTTCCGGCTTCTCCCGCGCGGGCGGCTTCAATGGTGGCGTTCAGCGCCAAAAGATTGGTTTGCCCCGCTATCGACGCGATGATTTGGACAATCTGACCAATTGCCTGTGCGCTTTGTGACAGAGTTAAAACCAACTGATCGGACTCCTCGGCCTCCTTCACCGCGTTGATCGCCATGGCGGAGACGTTGGCCATCTGCTGGGTGATCTCGCTGACCGACGCTCTGATCTCCTCGATGGCGGACGACGCGCTGGTGGCCTGCTCGCTGGCGACGCCCCCGGCGCTCACCAACTCTTCGGCGGCGGCGGTCATCCGTTCGGCGGCGCCCGCCATGGTGCCGACGATTTCGGTGACATTCTCGGCCATGCGATGGCTCGCCGTCACCACCGACCAGGACAGCATCGCGGCCTGATACCGCCCTTGATCGTCATGAATCGCCGAGACCCGCAGCTTCAAAACCTCCGGCCCCAACCGGATGATGGCGTTGCAGGGAAGCTGACTGGGGTCAGAGATCACACGCCGTTGGTGGTGTGGGTTTTTGTGAAAAATATCAATGGATTGCCCAACCATTTTGTCGAGCGTGATCGGAAGATGCTGTTCCAGCGGTTTCAACGTCTTCCGACTGGTTTCGTTGATGTAGGTGATGCGGAAATCATCGTTCGGGTCGCAGACCATGACGGCGGTCGGCATCTCGTCCAGCATGCGCAGCAGGCGGGCGTTGCGTTCGTTGGCCTGCACCGCGTCGGTGACGACGTTCCAGATCAGCATCGCCGCCGTGTAGCGTCCCTTCTCGTACACCGCCGTGACGTGCAGATCGAGAACCTCGTCGCCCAGATGGATGCGGGTGTTGATTGGCAGATTGGCCGGGTCGGCCAGCAGACGCCGTTGATGTTCTGGATTGCGATGAAACACGTCGATGCTGGACCCGATCACATCATCGGCGGACAGCTTCAACAGATGACCGATGGAGCGCAGCATCTCCATGGATTTTGGGTTGGCGTGGATGATGTCGAAGCTCTTGATGTCGCACAGCATGATCGCGGTCGGCACTTGATCGATCAGGGCATAGGACCCTGCGCCAAACGAATCGGGGGATTGGGACATCCGGGCGAAGGCTGCAAACATGTCGATTGTCTCCTTATCGCCACAGAACGTGGTTTGACAGCACCTAAAGCAAACAGCGTACCAACCAATTTTGCCGCCCTGCGCCACGCGCGCGCACTTGCCAGAGGAACGCGAAACCTCAACTATGGGCGCGGATTTTGATCAAGAGGGCATCGATGCGCTTCACCGGAACCGACAGCTACGTCGCCACCGAGGATCTGATGGTGGCCGTCAACGCGGCGATCACGCTGGAACGTCCGCTGTTGGTGAAGGGCGAACCCGGCACCGGCAAGACCGTGCTGGCGGTGGAGATCGCCCGCGCGTTGAACAAGCCGCTGCTGTCCTGGCACGTCAAATCCACCACCAAGGCGCAGCAGGGGCTGTACGAATATGACGCGGTCAGCCGTCTGCGCGACAGCCAGCTTGGCGAGGCCAAGGTTCACGACATCGGCAACTACATCGTGCGCGGCAAGCTGTGGGAGGCGTTCGACGCGCCGACCCCGCCGGTGCTGCTGATCGACGAAATCGACAAGGCCGACATCGAGTTTCCCAACGATCTTCTGCTCGAACTCGACCGCATGGAGTTCCACGTCTACGAGACCCGCCAGACCATCAAGGCGGCCAAGCGGCCCATCGTCATCATCACGTCGAACAATGAAAAGGAGTTGCCGGACGCCTTCCTGCGCCGCTGCTTCTTCCACTACATCCGCTTTCCTGACCGGGCGACGATGGAACAGATCGTCGAGGTCCATTATCCCGGCCTGAAAGCGGCCTTGCTGCGCGAGGCGCTGAACCTGTTCTATGATCTGCGCGACGTGCCGGGGCTGAAGAAAAAGCCCTCGACGTCGGAACTGCTCGATTGGATCAAGCTGCTGATGATCGAGGACATCGACCCGGAAACCTTGCGGGTGAAGGACGCGCGCAAGCTGATTCCGCCGCTGTGCGGGGCCTTGCTGAAGAATGAACAGGACGTTCACACCCTGGAACGCTTGGCCTTTCTGGCCAAGCGCGAGGGCCGTTGATCTTTTTCGATCATCGCGCCGACAGAAAATTGGTTGCGGCGGCGGATGATGGGTTGACGGACCGCCGCCGCAACGGGTAAGCAAAGATCATGAAGTACGCCCACACCATGCGAATGCGAATTACCGGCCCGACGCTCTAACAGCGTCGGTGAGTTGCCGTCTTCGTGTTTGATGATTGTGTGGAGTGTGTGGCGTGACGCTGCACGATGCGGTCGCTGGAACCCTCAATCCAGTTTCTTCTCTGTCTGTTGTTCGTCGTCCGATCACGGTTCCGCGCTGCGGGACTGCGCTTGGCGAGCGAATGCGTGGCTTGGCGCGAATTACTCCCCCGGTTCGCTGAGGCGATCCGGGTTACGCCCGACACCCCCACGTCATTCCGCTCCCAAGGATTTTTCCGATGCACACCGCGCATCTCGATGCCGCGCGCACGCTGTCCGTCTGCGCCTCCTCCGAAGACCGTCTTCCCGCTTGGTTGCCGCTGAGCGCCGTCACCAACGCGGCGGAGCGTTTGCATGGCCACATCGTCCGCACGCCGCTTCTGCACGCCCCGGCGCTGGGGCGGGATTTGTGGCTGAAGGCGGAAACCTTCCAAGCGACCGGGGCCTTCAAAGAGCGCGGGGCGCTGAATCGTCTGCTGCGGTTGACGGCGTTGGAACGGGCGGGCGGCGTTGTCGCCATGTCGGCGGGCAACCACGCGCAGGGGGTGGCGCTGCACGCCCGGCGGTTGGGGGTGAAGGCCACCATCGTCATGCCGGTGACGGCCCCGCGCTGCAAGGTGGACCGCACGGCGGATCTGGGGGCCGAGGTGGTCTTGCACGGCGCAACGGTGGGGGAAGCCAAGGGCAAGGCGCTGGAACTGGCGGCGGAACGGCGCCTGACCTTCGTTCATCCCTACGACGACCCCGACGTCATCGCCGGACAGGGCACCGTTGGGCTTGAGGTGTTGGCGGACCGGCCAGACGTGGAAACGCTGGTGGTTCCGGTCGGCGGCGGCGGGCTGCTGGCCGGGATCGCGGCGGCGGTGAAGGCGATCAAGCCGTCGGTGCGGGTGATCGGCGTGCGGTTGGGCGAGCGCGGCGGCCTGACCCTGGCTGACGGCATCAACGTCCACGCCCTTGGCAAGCTGCCGCAAGAGGTGGTGGCGACGCTGGTTGACGACGTGGTCGAGGTGACGGAAGGCGAGATCGCCGCCGCGATGCGCGCCCTGCATGGCTCCTTCGGCATGGTGGCGGAGGGGGCTGGCGCGGCGGCGGTGGCGGCGCTGCTGACCGGACGGCTGGGACGCACGGGGCGGACGGTCGCCGTGCTGTCGGGCCGCAACGTCGATGGCGACACGCTGGCGCGGACGCTGGCGGCGGCGTGATGGAAGCGGGACGGGGAGAGGCGAGGGCGGGTTACTCCCGCCCCAGCACCCGATCCACCACGGCGTCGGCCCATTCGCGGGACCGGAAGCTGGCCTTGGCCTCCACCGGGTCATAGACGCGCTCGACCCACTCCCAAAAGGGGGTGGGGCGCTTGTCGTTGTAGGCGCCGTAGAGGTCAAAGAAATAATCGAGGATGCCGGTCTTGGCCTGCTTGAAATGGCCGTATTTCCACGACAATTGCTTGGTGGCGTCGGGCAGCGCCTGTTGTTCGTGGATGAACATGAAGAGCGCCGCCATGAAACCGGCGCGATCCGCCCCTGACTTGCAATGCATCAAAGCCGGATATTGCATGGTGGCGAACAGGTCGCGCGCCTTCAGCAGCGTTTCCTTTTTCGGCATGTCGCGGGAGTTGACGGGGAAATCGACCAGTTCGACCCCATGCGCCCGGCAGGCTTCCGCCTCCAAAATGTAAGACGCGCAGTCGCGCCCGCCGCGCAGGTTCAAGATGGTTCGCACGCCGTTGCGCGCCGCCGCCGCGATGTGCGAGGGCGAGGGCTGGCTCGCCCGGAACATGTTGGGGGAGATGCGGTGCGTGTTGGAATAGATCAGCCGGAAACAGGCGTGGTCGATGAACACACTTTCAAAATGGCCAAGCGCCCGCTGCCAGGGAGTCGCCATGCGGCCACGCCCCTGCTTGATGCCATCCGCAAGCGCCGTGGTGATGCGGCGCAGGAACCATTTCTTGTTGGCCAACGGGAACCCTTCCAACTTCATACGCGCGCCAACATAGGGGTGGAACGGCCCACGTCAAGCGGTCAGGCCAGCGCCCTTGCCCTGCAAACGCTGATAGATCCCATAGCGGGCGGCCAGCGCCAGCACGATTTCCATATAGAGGTTGATGAGGCCGTTGGCGTAAAAGGCCGGGCAGCCGGTGTAATGGCGCTCCCCCGCCATCGCCGTCGGCTCGATCAGCGTCGCGTTCAGCAGGATGACGTCCTGCTCTTCGTCATAGACGAAGGCCAATTGGTCGGCGCGCAGCGGGTGAATCGCCTGATGGTCGTCCGCCTCGATCCGTCCCGCCGCCATGAACTGGCAGAGCATGCCCAGGCTGCCCATCGACAAGGGCAGGATCTGTTTCAGGCTGCGGCGGGCGAGATCGTCATAGGCGGCGGCGTCCAGGTCGGGCCGCAGCAGAGGGGCCGATTCGACCAGATTCCAGCAAACATGCAACGCGGTGTGGCTGCCGGTTTTGGTGATCGACATCATGTCGTAACCCGATGGCGAATGCAGAACCGAGCTTTGCAGCGCCTGCGACAGCACGAAACAGGCGGCGGCCAGTTCGGTGATCGTCCCTTCGGTGCGGCAACGATCCTCTTCCACCATCACCTTGATCGTCCATTCGTTGATGATGGCGTCCAGCAGATGACAGATGGCGTCGCGCAGAAAGCCGACCATGCGGTCGGGATCGGCGGCGTCCAACCCGGCGGGATCGGCGACGTCAAGCCCATGCGGTGAATCCGGCGGGTTGGCGAGGATGATGTGCCCATCCTCGCCCAACGGCAGCCGATTCGTGATGTGCGCGCGCAAGTCGCCATAGAGCAGAGCCAGCAGCGTGTTGATGACGACCTTCTCGTAATCCTCCTTGCGGGTGTCGCCATGGACCGGGCATTGCCCGCCAAGCTGTTGCAACTCCTGGCCGAACAGATAGTTCGGATCTTCGGCGATGCGGTGAAGGATCGGCGCCAGATTGACGCGGGTCATGCCCGCCGCCTCGTGGGCAGCCAGATAGGTCAGGGCGAAATCATTGGCGCGCGCCATGGATCTCAAGCCTCCTGCAAGCGTTGGTACGCGTTGTAATCCGTCGCCAGCCCGCCGACGATGTCGAGATACAGCTTGATGAGGCCGGTGGTGTAGAAGGCCGGGCAGCCGGTGTAATAGCGCTCGCCGGGCTTGGCGAAGCTCGTGATCGGATCGACGTTCAGGCGGATCAAGCCGGACTCGTCCAGCACGAAAGCGGTCTGTTCCTTGGGCAGCCGGTGAACGGCCAAACCGTCAGGCGGCTCGATCCCGCTTTTCTCCATGTAGTGAACCAGCATGCCCAGGCTGGCCATCGACAGCGGCACGATCTGTTTCAGGCTGCGGCGAATGAGATCGTCATAAAACGCGTTGTCCTTGCCGGGAACCAGCAGCGGCGCGGCTTCGACCAGCGCCCAACAAATGTGGATGGCCGTGTGGCTGCCGGTCTTGGTGATCGACAGCATGTCGTACCCGGCGCGCTGGTAGAGCGGGGAATTGTCCAGCGTCAGCCGCAAGATGAAGGTCGCCGCCGCGTCGATGGAGATCTCGCCCGAGCCGAGCGCGCGGTAATGCTCCTCCTCCAGCAGCAGATCCTTGACCCAGCCGGTGATGAGCGCGTCGAGCAGATGGCAGGTCGCGTCGCGCAGCACCGAACAGAAGACGTCGGGCGGGGCCGCCGCCATGGCGTCGCGGTGCGCCGGGTTCAGACCATGGGGCGACAGCGGCGGAATTGGCAGCATCAGCATGCCCGCCTCGTCAAACGGCATCTTCACCGCGATGTGGTCGCGCAGCCGGTTGAACAGAAAGGCCAGCAGGGTGTTGACGACGATCTTGTCGGCGTCGTCCTTGGGCAGACCGGGCGCGGCTTCCCCCTCGGCGGGTTCTGGGGCCTCTCCCTCGGCGGCGTCCCCCCCGGCGGCGGCGGCGCTGTGGAAGGGGCATTGCCCCGCGCCACGCTTCAACTCCTCGCCAAACAGGTAAGAGGGGTCGGACTGGATGCGTTGCAGGACATGGGCGACGGAGACCCGCGACAGCCCGACCTCGCCATGGGCGGCGTTGAAGGTCTGGGCGAAGTCGTTGGAACGGGACTGCGGGGCTTTGGACATCGGGGCGTCTTCGTCGCAGGAAAAGGGGCAGCCCTTGCACCCTAAAGTGAAAGGGCCGCCCCATGCAACGCGGCGACGGCGGGCGGGTCGATTATGACGCGCCTTGCGATTATTTCGCCACGACGCGGCCCTCGATCCCGACCGAAACGGTCTTCAAGGCTTCGACATGGTTCATGACGATGGTGGCCAGCAGCACCGCGCCGGAGGCGTCGACCAGCACCTTGGAACGCGGGAAGGCGTCGTAACCGTCGCCGCCCTTCAGCAGATAGTCGTTGGTGGCGACGCGGTAGGTCGCCGTCGGATCCAGCGGCTTGCCGCCCACCGTCACCGCGATGACCCGCTTGCCGACGGCGGCCTTGGGGTCATAGGTCATGGTCAGGCCCGACACCTGCGGGAAGCGCCCGGCCTTGTCCTCCACCTTGCTGACGCCATGCTCCAGCGAGGCCAGAAGATCGGCGCCGCTCATCTCCACCAACACCCCGACATTGCCGAAGGGCAGTTCGGCGAAGATGTCCTTGCGGGTCAGGGCGGTTCCCGCCGGGCGCAGGGCGTCGGCGCGGATGCCGCCGCCGTTGGTGATGGCGACGTCGGCCTTCAACGCGCCGCGCATGGCGTCGGCGATCAGGTTGCCCATCGTCGCCTCCCGGGTGCGGACGCTGTCCTTGCGGCTGTCGAGATCGACGCTGGTCGTCCCGATCACGGCGGCCAGATCGCTGTCCAGCTTCTGCGTGTAGCCGCCGACCACGCGTTCGACCTCGGCGTCCGGGGCGACGCCAGCGGTGGAGACGAAGCGCCATTCCGTCGGCAGGGTGGTGGTGGCCGGTCCCTTGTCCGTCGTCTTGGTGGAGACCAGAAGCTTGACGACGCCCAGATATTGCGCGTCGTGGCCAGCCTTCAAAATCAGGGTCGAGCCTTCGTAAAAGCTGATCGGGTCATGGTCGTGACCGCCGAGAATAAGATCAATGCCCTTGACCTTGCTGGCCAACTCGCGGTCTTCCTCGATGGTCAGATGGGTCAGGGCGACGATCACCGCCGCGCCGTCGGCCTTCAACGCCTTGATCGCCGCCGTGGCGCTGTCCTGCACCGGGGCGAAGGACAGGCTGGGTCCGCCACTCGACAGCCGGGCGCTTTCCGGGGTTATCAGGCCGAGAAAGCCGATTTTGACGTCGCCGACAATTTTGGTCCAATGCGGAACGGTGGTGGCGAAGGCCGAGCCGTCGGCTGATTTGACGTTGGTGCCGATCCAGGGGAAGGCGGCTTCGGCCATCCGCTTTTTCAACGGATCTACGCCGAAATCGAATTCATGGTTGCCGAAGGTGACGGCGTCCACCTTGATGGCGTTGAACAGCGCGATCATCTGCTCGCCCTGCGTCGTTCCCGACAACAGGGACGGCGACAGGAAATCGCCGCCAACCGTGGTGATCGCCTGCCCGTCGCGCTGCCGTTCCTGCCGCAGCAGGGTCATCAGGGGGCCGAAACCGCCCTGGCCCTTCACCGGGGCGATTTCATACACGTCGTTGACGTGCAGAAAGGTCAGGCTGCCGTTCTGCGCCCAGGCGTCGCCGGTCAAAGCCAGCGAACCAAGACCAAGCGAACCGGCGAACACCGACGCGGCGAGCAGCGTGCGAAGGGGGGCGAACATGCGGGTCAAACCTCTGAGTGCGGCGAACGTCAGCGCAGTCTAAACCAGATCATCGACGCCGCGCATAGCGGCTTTGCGCGGCCACGGCCCAGCTTGAACTCCGCGTCGGCTCCCCTCACAACAGGGGAACGGTTCATCGAAGCTCGCGAGCGTGGTTCATCATGCGCATCCTGGTCGTGCAAAACAGCCAAACCGCCCCCATCGGCATCGTTGGCGAGGCGCTGGTCGACAATGGCGCCAGCCTGGTGACAATCGCCGCGAATGAGGGGGAGGCCATCCCCGACCGCGACGGCTTCGCCGGTCTGGTCGTGCTGGGCGGCCCGCAAGACGCCTGGGACGACAGCCACGGCCCGCATTTCCCCGAGGTGATGGAGACGATCCGCGCCTTCGCCGACGCCGACCGTCCGGTGATGGGGATTTGCCTGGGCGCGCAATTGACCGCGCGGGCTTATGGCGCGCGGGTTTACCGGCATGACGCGGCGGAGCTGGGCGTCTGCCCGGTGACGCTGCACGACCACGCCGCCGAGGATCCGGTGCTGGGCGGCTTCGGCCCGTCGCTCAACCTCGTGCAATGGCATTACGACACCTTCGAGTTTCCCGACGGCGCGGTTCCGCTGGCCCACAGCGCGGTTTGCGGGCGGCAGGCCTTCCGTTTGGGCCGCGCCACCTACGCCTTCCAGTTCCATCCAGAGGCGACGGCGGGCATCGTTCGGGGCTGGGCCTCGCGCTTTGGCGAAGAGGCGCGGGAGAAGAACCGCAGCGTGCTTGACGGGTTGGACCACGCGCTCGACGCCCATCTTCCGGCAGCGGAGGATTTCGCCCGCGCCATCACCCGGCGCTGGCTGGCGCTGGCCTGAGGCTGAGTTTACCCCGCGCGGAACTGGGCCAGCAGATCGGGCGTGTCCACGTCGTACAGAACGCCCGCGTCGTCCACCGACACCTCGCACAATTGGTCGGCGTGCTGGCCGATCAGGCGTTTCGCCCCGGAATCGCCGGTCAAGCCCGCCATTTCGGTGAAATAGCCGCGATCCCACAGCACCGGGTTGCCCTGCTTGCCGTGGGTGGTCGGAACGCAGATGGCGCGGCCTTCCAGCGGGTTGTAGGCGGCGATCAGCCGGTCGATCACACCGGCGGCGACGCGCGGCATGTCGCCCAAACAGACGACCACCGCGTCGGCGTCCGCCGGAACCGCCGCCAGCCCGACCCGCAGCGAAGCGCTGAGGCCGTCGGCGAAATGCGGGTTGTGAACGAAGCGAACCGGCTTGCCCGCCAACGCGGCGGCCACCGCCTCGCCCTGGTGGCCGGTGACGACGATGACGGTGTCGGCTTGCGAGGCCAGCGCGGCGTCCACCGCGCGGGCGACCAGCGGCGCGCCGCCGACGTCGGCCAGAAGCTTGTTGGTTCCGCCCATCCGGCTCGACCGGCCAGCGGCCAGAACCAGGGCTGTGACGCGCTGCGCGCGCGGGGCCTCCGGCGTCGGCGCGGTGCCCGCGCGGGGCAGGGGGCGGCTGGGGATCTCGGCGAGCAGGCCGCCCACCCCCATTCGCATGACGTCCTGGCGGGTTGGCGGAACCCCCGCCGCGATCCGTTGCAACACCCAGTCGAACCCGTTCAGCTTGGGCGAGCGGGCGCAGCCGGGCAGGCCCAGAACCGGAATGTCGCCCAACCGGGCCAGCAGCAGCAGATTGCCCGGATCAACCGGCATGCCGAAATGCTCGACCACGCCGCCCGCCCGCGCGATGGAGGCGGGCAGCACGTCGCGCCGGTCGGTGATGGCCGACGCCCCAGCGATCAGCAGCAGATCGACCGCAGGAAACGCCTGAACGCAAGCGGCAAGGTCGGTTTCGTCATGGGCGCAACGGGTCTCAATGACCAGGGAGCCGCCCAGCGCCTCCACCCGCTCGCGGGTCACGGCGACGGTCTTGTCGAGCACGCTGTCTTTGACGCCGGGCAGGCGGGTTTGGATCAACCCAACCGAGAGCGGGCGAAAGGCGGCGACGGTCAGCGGCGGGGAACCGGCGTTGGCCAGTTCCTCCGCTTGGGCGATGATGGACTCAGGCGCGGCGAAGGGGATGATTTTGACGGTCGCCAGCATCTGGCCCGGCTCGACCACAGCAAAGTCGGGCAGGGTGGCGATGGTGACGCTTTCGTCGATCAGATTGATGGCGTCGATTCGCGCCGGATCCAGCCGCAGCAGGCCGCGCGATGCTGCGAAGATGTTGACCCGCCCGGTGAAGGGAGCGGCGACGGTCACGCCACCGCCCAACCGGGAATCTCCGACGACCGCGCGGGCCACCCGCGCCGCCGCCGCATCCTCGCCAACATCCTGTGGGTCGAGCGCGACGGCGACCACCGTTTCGACGCCCGCCTTGCGCAGCGCGGCGACATCCTCGGCGGACAGGCGACGGCCTTTTTTGAACGACAGACCGTCGCGCCGCAGGGAATGCGCCAGGATGGCGCCCTCGGCCTCGTCAAGCGGCAGGGAGCCGAAACGCATGGGCGCGGTGGTTCCTGTTCAAACGGTCAGCAGGGGTGGTTTTCGCCACGACGGACGCAGGTGATCTGCCCCAGAATCGACAGGGCGATTTCAGCGGGCGTCACCGCGCCGATGGACAGGCCGACCGGCCCCCGGATGCGCTTCACCTGCGCCTCGCTCAAGCCCTCGTCGCGCAGACGGTCGAGCCGCAGGGCGTGGGTGCGCTTGCTGCCCAGCGCGCCGACGTAAAAGGCGGGGGAGCGCAAGGCGGCGATCAGCGCCGGATCGTCCAGCTTGGGATCGTGCGACAGGGTGACGATGGCGGTGCGGACGTCAGGGGCGAGCGCGGTCAACCCCTCGTCCGGCCAGTCGTGATTCAGTTTGATGCCGGGAAAGCGCGCTTCCGTGGCGAAGGCCCCGCGCGGGTCGATCACCGTCACGTCATAGCCGCTGAGCACGGCCAAGGGGGCCAGCGCCTGGGCGATGTGAACGGCGCCGACGATCAGCAGGCGCATCGCCGGGTTGTGGACATGGACGAAGAGACGAAAGCCGTCTTCGTCCTGCGGATCGGTCAGCACGCCGGAACGGTCCTGGCGGATGCGTCGTCGCACCTCCTCCAGAATTTCCGGCTCCAGGCCGAAGGCGCCATGCACGGCGTCGTCAAGGACCAGCGATTGCAGGCCGCTGTTCAGATCGGTGACGATGGCCACCGGGGTCGCGGCGGCTTTCGCGGCGACCAGACGATCCAGGATGTCGCGTTTCATTCCACGGCCTCGACATAGACTTGAACCTGCCCGCCGCAGGCCAGCCCGACTTCCCAGGCCATTTCGTTGGTGATGCCGAAGGACAGCAGACGCGGTTCGCCGTCCTCCATGGTTTTCGCCGCCTCGTGCGCGACGGCGCTTTCGATGCAGCCGCCCGACACCGAACCGGCCATGGCGCCAGCCTCGTCAACCGCCATCTGGCTGCCGACAGGGCGGGGGGAGGATCCCCAGGTCGCGATCACGGTGGCCAACGCCACCTTGCGCCCGGCGGATCGCCACACGGCGGCCTGTTCTATGATGTTGTCCGCCATCAGGGTGTCGTTCATCCCGCCGCCTCCTTGACCCAACGGCGCAAGCCCGGCTGCCGACGCGCGCCCTGCCGCGACAAGGCGTCGGCAAGGCTGGCGAGGCTGTTCAGGTTGTGCGTCGCGCGAAAATCGTCCACATGCGGCAGCAACGCCCGAATGCCGGAGGATTTTGGCGCGAAGCCTTCCCACCGCAGCAATGGATTCAGCCAGACGAGCCGCCGACAGCTTTTGTGCAACCGTTCGGCCTCCTCCGCAAGCCCTTCCCCTGCATCCCTGTCCAGCCCGTCGGTAATGAGCAAAATGATCGCGCCCTGGCCCAACACCCGACGCGCCCATTGCCGGTTGAAGGCGCGCAGCGCCGTGCCGATCCGCGTTCCGCCCGACCAGTCGGCCACCGCGCTCGACACCGCGTCCAGCGCCACATCCACATCCTTGTGGCGCAGGTGGCGGGTGATGTTCGTCAACCGCGTGCCAAAGACAAAGCTGTGAACACGGTCACGATCGTTCGTGACGGCGTGCATGAAATGCAAAATCATGCGCGAATAGCGCGTCATGGAACCGGAAATGTCGCACAGGACCACCAGCGGCGGCGGGCGCGTGCGTTTGCGTTTGCGCGCCAGATCGGCCAGATCGCCGCCGGACCGCAGCATCCGCCGCAGCGTGCCGCGCGGATCGACGCGCGGCCCATGCGGATCGGGTTGATAACGGCGGGTCGTGACCTCAGCCAGCGGCAGGGCGAGGCGGGCGAGCATGCTTTTCGCCTGCGCCATCTCCTCGGCGCTCATCGTCTCGAAATCCTTCGCCTGCAACCGTTCGGCGGCGGACATGGTGAAGGTGGCGTCGATCTCGATTTCGGTCTTTTCCTTACCCTCCACCTCCGGGGCGGTTCCGTGCAGGGCGTCGGCCAGACGCTGCGCCATCTCCGGCTTGTCCGGCGCGGGTTCCGTCCGCACCGTCGGGAGCATCATCGCCATCATCTTTTTCAGGATGTCGGGATTGCGCCAGAAGACGTGAAAGGCCTGGTCGAACAGCTCGCTCTGGTCATGGCGGTTGACCAGCACGGCGTGCAGCGCCCAATAGAAATCGCTGCGGCTGGCCAACCCCACCGCCTCCACCGCCTCCACCGCCTGCAAGACCTTGCCCGGCCCGACCGGCAGACCGGCGGCGCGCAGGGCGCGGGCGAAATGCATCAGGTTCAGGGCCAGACGGTCCCGGTTGGCGGGCGTGGCGTCGCTGCCGGTCATGCCGTCCTCACCGCGCCGTGGTGGCGGCCAGTTCGGTCTTGACCTGGGACAGGATGCGGGCGGCCTCGCTGCCCTGGATGCGGGCGATGTCGTCCTGATACTTCAGCAGCGTGCCCAGCGTGTCGTTGATGACGGAAGGTTCCAGCTCCAACTGGTTCAGCTCGACCAGCGCCTGCGCCCAATCCAACGTTTCGGCCACGCCGGGCGACTTGTAAAGGTCCAAGCCGCGCAGGGACTGGACGAACCCCACCACCTGCGCTGCCAGCCGGGCGTCGGCCTGCGGCGCCTTCAAGGCCAGAATCTGCCGTTCGCGCGCCGCCGAGGGGTAATCGACCCAATGATAGAAGCAGCGGCGTTTCAGCGCGTCGTGGATCTCGCGGGTTCGGTTGGACGTCAGGATGACGATGGGCGGTTCCGGGGCGTGGATGGTGCCGAATTCCGGGATCGTCACCTGGAAGTCGGACAGGATTTCCAGCAGATACGCCTCGAACGGCTCGTCGGTGCGGTCCAACTCATCGATCAACAGCACCGGCGGCCCGGCGAGGTCCGGCTCCAACGCCTGCAACAGCGGGCGTTTGATGAGGAAGCGCTCGGAAAACAGATCGGACGCCAGCGCGTCGCGGTCTTTGGCGCCCGACGCCTCGGCCAGCCGGATTTCCATCATCTGGCGGGCGTAGTTCCACTCATAGACGGCGGACGACGCGTCCAACCCTTCATAGCACTGCAAACGCAGCAGGCGGCGACCCAGCGTGGCCGACAGCACCTTGGCGATCTCGGTCTTGCCGACCCCGGCCTCGCCCTCCAGAAACAGCGGGCGCTTGAGCTTCAGCGCCAGAAACAGCGCGGTCGCCAACGAACGGTCGGCGACGTAATCGCCACGGGCAAGCAGGGCCGCCGTGTCATCGACGGAGGCGGGGAGGGAAGAGGGCATGTTGAAACCTTATCTTATGCCCATATAGAGTATGGTATATTCATTTGAAAATGCGCATATTTTTATTCTACTCTACCGATGCTTCATGAAATTCACGTTTTGAAATAAAATCCCTAAATAGAGATGAAAGTATTTGAAACCTCATCATAAGGCTTCCCGCATCATTTGCGCTATTATTTAAAACGTCATATTGAAGCAATAAGCTGTCAGCTTGATCCGCATTTTTTTTCGCTACATTCCTATTTGACTTTCTTTTTAACTCAAAATCATTCAAAAATTCCCTTGCATACCTTCTTGACGATGGCTCAATAGATCGAACGAACCAATAGTAAAGAGCTATTGGTCCCTGAGATGAAAGCAAACTATCGTTATTCGAGAATATTTCACTCATTGCGTCCAGAATGCTTGATGTTCGGTTGGCAACTCGATCAATATCGGAAGATTGAGATTTTTCACCCTCCTCAACAAATCGATCCAAGTGAGTTTTTTTCGTATCAACCAGCTTTCCACTAAATTCTATTAAGAGTATTTTAGCAGCTGTATTTAAATCTTGTCCCCTTTTTGTGGTAAAACGAACGCATTTTTTAAAGAAATTATGGCGACTAATTTCTCTAATCACAATTGGATGCCGTCCAGACATGGCGTTGCGTATTTCAGCGCCAGTAAGAGGTTTATTTTTGTTTAGACGAACGAAAAGATCATTAATTTTACCTTCTTCATCAGTTATCACGCTCATAACAGAAAGATTAAAATTTTCATATATACTTGCAATTTTAGGGTAATTTAATTTTATATCACGATATGATAGACCTTTTAAAGGAAGTGACGGCTCATCAAAGAATACGAAATCATCCCTAAGGGTAATTTTATTATTAAAAAAGTCAAAAATAGCCTCCAGCCTTTGCCTTCCATCAATCACGGCGTAAGCCTTTTTGTTTTCATTTAATGACGTATTTACATAAGTGAAATCTGCTATATATATTTTCGGTATGTCGTAGCCATTTATAATTGAATCTATCAAGAATGATTTATCTTGAGCAGTCCAGATCCCGCCTTTTCTCTGATAAACAGGAGATAAAGCAATGTCATCTTGCTGAGAATGCCACCAGCTGAGGGTTTTTGTTTCGAAGGGGCGGACTTTAAACATATTACACCCAATATCCAAAGATTCTTTTCATCTCTTTGGCAAGGCCATCGAGATCGGGATAGATAACGGAGTCCGTGAAGCCAATAGATCTAATTGAATTCAGAAGAGACTCTATATAACTTGATGGTAATATGATTTTTAATAATGTGTCATCTGGGAATGATTCCTTCTTATATACATCCTCCATTGGCGATGTATCTTTTCCAAAAATAGTGAAAACACCTCTTTGAGCAACAATTCTATGACTATTGTGAGCGCCAAGAATAGCGACTGGTTCGTTATACATCTCATCGAGTTCGGAAAAAGGCTTATATCCATTAAGTTTTCTATCTGGAGTTACTAATATACCGCCTTTGAAACTAATTGATCGAAGAGCATATTGATTCCATGAATTCGGATTCAAAAACCAAACTGCGGCATCTTTATCGAACGCCCTGGTTTTTCCGACAACACTATAAGATGCTGTGGTAAGAGAAAAAAATAAGCTTATATACGGGTTTTCGCTCCAATCCAAAAGTCTAGTTGGTATTCCATGATGTTGCATCAGAAATAACAGATCCCAATTATCGCTTGGCACAGCATTGCAATAAGGAATAGCTCTAGCCCTAAAACGAGCAATTATTTCTGATTCAAGAGAAAACAAATCAGAAAAATTTGTTTTCTCAGGATGTCGATATAAAGATGGAATTAATTTATGATTCGAATCCCCACATCCACGAAACCACAAAGGTTGTCTTGATCTTGACATCAAGTCCTCTACAAGTTTTGTGTATTCTTGCAGAGATGTAACTGTATGTTCGGTTAATGTCGTCATGATAGGACGTGCGGGGCCGAAAAAATGGAAGTGCTGCCCATTATACAATTTCCCCGCACGTTATCAAGAAAAATTCTCCTTTTTGTTATTTACCCCGCCGCCTCAACCGCCCGCTTGGCCATCACGGTGACGAGATGGGCGCGGTAATCGGCGCTGGCGTGCAGGTCGGCGTTCAAATCGTCGGCGCTGACCGACAGGCCGTTCAACGCCTCCGCCTTGAAATTGGCGGCGAGCGCCGCTTCAAAGGCGGGAACGCGGAACACCGATCCGGCGGCCCCCGTCACCGCGACGCGGACCTCCGCCCCGAACTTGGCCACGAACACGCCGACGATGGCGTAGCGGCTGGCCGGGTTGCGGAACTTGGCGTAGGCCGCCTTGTCGGGCGTGGCGAAACGCACCGAGGTGACGATCTCGCCCGGCTCCAACGCCGTCTCGAACATGCCGGTGAAGAAATCATCCCCGGCGATGGCGCGGCGGTCGGTGGTCAGCGTGGCTTTCAGCGCCACCACCGCCGACGGGTAATCCGCCGACGGGTCGGCGTTGGCGATGGAGCCGCCGAGCGTTCCCATGTTGCGCACCTGCCGGTCGCCGATCCCCTCGGCCAGATGGGCCAGCGCCGGGATGGTCGCCTTGACCAAGTCGGAATGCGCCACCTCGGCGTGGCGGGTGAAGGCGCCGACCGTCAGGCCGCCATCGACCGCCGCGACGCCCTTCATGTCGGGAACGGCGCTGAGATCGACCAGAACCGACGGCTGGGCCAGCCGCTGTTTCAGCGTCGGCAGCAGGGTTTGCCCACCGCTCAACAATTTGGCCTCGTCCGCCTGGATGGCGGCGACCGCCTCGGCGAGCGACGTGGGCCGTTGGTACGAGAACGCGTACATCGGGTTTCTCCTTCTTACTCAGCGGCCATGGCGGGCGTCGCGTCTTGAATGACACGCCAGATCTTTTCCGGCGTGGCGGGCATGTCGATATGGGTGACGCCGAACGCGCCCAGCGCGTCGACCACCGCGTTCATCACGGCGGCGGACGCGCCGATGGTCCCGGCCTCGCCGCAGCCCTTCACGCCCAGCGGGTTGTGGGTGCAAGGCTGGTCTTCGTGGTAACGCACGGTGAAGGACGGCACGTCGTCGGCGCGCGGCATGCAGTAATCCATGTAGGAGCCGGTCAGAAGCTGGCCGGATTCATCGTCGTAGACGCAATTTTCAAGCAGCGCCTGCCCGATGCCCTGGACGATGCCGCCATGCACCTGTCCCTCGACGATCAGCGGGTTGATGACGTTGCCGAAATCATCGACCGCCGAGAAGGCGACGACCTGGGTCACGCCGGTGTCGGGATCAATCTCCACCTCGCAAACATGGCAACCGTTCGGGTAGGTGAAGTTTTTCGGATCATAGAAAGCCTGCTCGTCCAACCCCGGCTCCAACTCGTCGAGCGGGAAATTGTGCGGGACATAGGCTTGCAGGGCGATGTCGCCGATGCCCAGACTCTTGTCCGTTCCGGCGACGGTGAAGCGGCCTTCCTTCACCTCGATGTCGGTTTCGGCGGCTTCGAGCATGTGGGCGGCGATCTTCTTGGCCTTGCGCTCCACCTTGTCCATCGCCTTGACGATGGCCGAACCGCCGACCGCCAAGGAGCGGGAGCCGTAGGTGCCCATGCCGAACGGGATCTTGGCGGTGTCGCCGTGAACGATCTCGACATTCTCGATGGGCACGCCGAAACGCTGGGACACCAGTTGGGCGAAGGTGGTTTCGTGGCCCTGGCCGTGGCTGTGCGACCCGGTGAAGACCGTCACCGAGCCTGTGGGGTGGAAGCGGACCTCCGCGCTTTCGTACAGACCGGCCCGCGCGCCCAACGCCCCGGCGACGTTGCTGGGGGCGATGCCGCAGGCTTCGATGTAGGTGGAGAAACCAATGCCGCGCAGCTTGCCCTTGGCCTTCGACGCCGCCTTGCGCGCCGCGAAGCCGTCGTAATCGACCAGAGGCAGGGCGATGTCGAGATTCTTGGCGAAGTCGCCGCTGTCATACTGCAAGGCGACCGGCGTCTGATAAGGCATGGCGGAGGCTGGGACGAAGTTCCGCCGCCGGATCTCGACGCGGTCGAGACCAGCCACCCCCGCCGCGATGTCCACCAGACGCTCGATCAAATAGCAGGCTTCCGGGCGACCGGCCCCGCGATAGGCGTCCACCGGGGCGGTGTTGGTGAAGACGGCCTTCACCTCGGCGTAGATTGCCGGGGTCTTGTACTGACCGGCCAGCAGGGTGGCGTAAAGGTAGGTCGGAATCGACGGCGCGAAGGTCGAGAGATAGGCGCCGAGATTGGCCAAGGTCGCGACGCGCAAGCCCAGGAAATGGCCATCCTTGTCCATCGCCAATTCGGCGTGGCTGACATGGTCACGGCCATGGGCGTCGGTCAGGAAGCTTTCCGAACGGTCGGCGGTCCATTTCACCGGACGGCCGATCTTCTTCGCCGCCCAGGTGACGACGGCCTCCTCGCCATAATGGAAAATCTTGGAGCCGAAACCGCCGCCGACGTCCGGCGCCACCACCCGCAGCTTGTGCTCGGGAATCCCCAGCACGAAGGCCCCCATCAGCAAACGGATGACGTGGGGGTTCTGGCTGGTGGTGGTCAGCGTGTGTTCGCCGCTGGACGGGTCATACTCGCCCAGCGCCGCGCGCGGCTCCATCGCGTTGGGAACCAGCCGGTTGTTGACCAGATCAATTTTCGCCACATGGGCGGCCTGGGCGAAGGCGGAATCCACCGCCGCCTTGTCGCCGATGTGCCAGTCGTAACAGACGTTGCCCGGCGCCTCGTCATGCACCTGCGGGGCGTCGGGCGTCGCGGCGCGGGTGGAGGCGGCGACGGCGGGCAGCTCCTCGTAATCGACCATGACCAGTTCGGCGGCGTCGCGCGCCTGATCCTTGGTCTCGGCGATCACCACGGCGACGGCGTCGCCGACGTAACGGACCCGGCCACGAGCCAGCGGGAAATGCCCCGGCTCCTTCATCGGCGAGCCGTCTTTGGAGTGGATTTGCCAACCGCAGGGCAGGCTGCCGACCTTGTCGGCCTCCATGTCGGCCCCGGTCAGCACGGCGACCACGCCGGGAGCGGCCAGCGCGGCGCTGGCGTCAATGCCCTTGACCAGAGCGTGGGCGTAGGGCGAGCGGACATGAACCATGTGGGTCATGTTCGGGCGCTTGAAGTCGTCCGTGTAATTGCCACGGCCCGTCAGAAACCGAGGATCTTCGCGCCGACGCACCGACGCGCCGACGCCATTGGGGTTCGCCATCTGGTGTATCCTCCCACAATCGACCGTGTTCCGGCCCGTTATGACGAGTGATTGGGACGCGCCGCCGTTAGTCTTTGTCGTTCGCTCGATACTCCGACGTCAGAACTCCGCAATATCCCCAATTCTCGACATCGATTTCGTCGATCACGATGTGCGTGTGTTCGGGCTTCTTGTTCAGAACACGGACGAGAAGATCCGTTATTCCGCGCACAAGTTCGGCCTTTTGCTCTTTGGTCACACCGTCCTTGGTGATCTTCAGATTGACGTAAGGCATTCGCCTTTTTCCTCGTTCAAGCGCGCTTCAGGCTGATGGGCGGCCCGCAGAGCGGACATCGCTTCGCTTGGGATGCTCCACTTACTCGGCGGCGATCTTCGCCGCTTGGTCGGCGTTCATCGCCTCGGCCCCGGCCTGCACGGCCTTGACGATGTTGTGGTAGCCGGTGCAGCGGCAGATGTTGCCCTCCAACCCCTCGCGAATGTCCTGTTCGGACAAGGACGGGTTGCTGTTCACCAGATCCACGGCGCTCATGACCATGCCCGGCGTGCAGAAGCCGCATTGCAGACCGTGATGCTCGCGAAAGGCCGCCTGCATCGGGTGCAGCGCGCCGTCGGCCGCCGCCAGCCCCTCGATCGTCGTCACGGTCGCGCCGTCGACCTGGAGCGCCAGGGTGGCGCAGGATTTCACCGAACGGCCATCGACATGGACGACGCAGGCGCCGCATTGGCTCGTGTCGCACCCGACATGGGTGCCGGTCAGGCCCACATGCTCGCGAAGGAAGGTGACGAGCAGGGTCCGCTCCTCCACCTCGCGCGAGACCGTCTTGCCGTTGACGGTCATCGTAACGGTACAGGGCATTGATAATCCTCCCGCTGGCTTTTGAATGGCTGGCTGTTCTTTGGGTCGAGAGTCGGTTGCTGGACCAAGGATAGGGTGTGTCGATGGGCCAAGGTCAAGCCGTCCGATGGCGGATGGCCAAAAGAAGTGTCTTGAAACCGTCCAAGACTCGGATAGTCCGTACTGGCGCGCAATTTTTCGCCGCGTTACAGTGGCTTGGCGATCCCCGCAGCACGCGGGCGCGCCAAAGACAACCGGGAGAGCCAGCATGAAACGCCTTGTCGCCGCCGTCGGAGTCTGCCTGTTCGCGTCACTGCCGGCTCAGGCCGAGTCGTTCATCACCGTGCTGACCGGGGGAACCAGCGGGGTCTATTACCCGCTGGGCGTCGCCCTTTCCAACGTTTATGGCAAGGCGTTGCCGGGGGCCAAGGTCACGGCGCAGGCGACCAAGGCGTCGGTCGAAAACCTCAATCTGCTCCAGGCCGGGCGTGGAGAGATCGGCTTCACGCTGGGCGATTCGCTGGGCGACGCCTGGAAGGGCAACGAGGAAGCGGGCTTCAAGACCAAGCTGGACAAGCTGCGCACCATCGCCGCCATCTACCCCAATTACATCCAGGTGGTGGCCAGCAAGGAATCGGGCATCAAGACGCTGGCCGATCTGAAGGGCAAACGGATTTCCGTCGGCGCGCCGAAATCGGGGACGGAGCTGAACGCGCGGGCGATCTTCGGCGCCGCCGGGCTGGCCTATAAGGATTTCGCCCGCACCGAATATTTGCCGTTTGGCGAATCGGTCGATCTCATCAAGAATCGCCAGTTGGACGCCACGCTGATTTCCGCCGGGCTGGGCGTCGCCGCGATCAAGGATCTGTCGACCTCGCAAGAGGTGACCATCGTCAGCATTCCCGCCGACGTGGTGGCCAAGGTCGGCGATCCGGCGTTCATTCCCGAACAGGTCCCCGCCAACACCTATCCCGGCCAGACCGACGCGGTGCCGACCGCCGCCGTCCGCAACCTGCTGGTCAGCCATTCCGGCGTGTCCGACGACGCGGCTTACGCCATGACCAAGACGCTGTTCGAGAATCTTGACGCGCTGGCCGCCGCCCATGTCGCGGCCAAGCAGATCAAGCTGGACGCCGGGGCCACCCAGTCGCCGGTGCCGCTGCATCCCGGCGCGATCAAGTTCTTCAAGGAAAAGGGCCTGATGTGAGCGGGCGCGGTTCGGAGCGGGCGCTATGAGCGCGAAGACAAGCGACGCGGACGCCCAAATCCGTCAGGCCATCGACCGCGAAAACCCGTCCACCGTCATCGCGTTCGAGGGCTTTGACGGCAAGGCCGTGTTTCTCATCGCCGTGGCCTTTTCCACCTTCCAATTGTGGACCGCCACCTTCAACCCGCTGTCCAGCATGGTGGTGCGGTCGGTCCATGTCGGCTTTCTGCTGCTGATGACCTACGCTCTGTTCGGCTTCCGTCCGGAGGCGGAGCGCAAGCGGGTGCCCTGGCATGATTGGCTGCTGGGACTGACCGCCTTCGCCATCGGCCTCTATCATTATGTCTTCGAGGTGGATCTGATTCAGCGTTCGGGCGATCCGACCACCACCGATCTGGTGGTCGGAACCATCGCCGTGGCGCTGGTGTTTGAGGGCGCGCGGCGCATCATGGGCCTCGCTTTGCCGATCATGTGCGGCGTCTTCATCCCCTACGCGCTGTTCGGGCGCTATCTGCCCTTCGGGCTGGGGCATCGCGGTTACGATCTGGATCAGGTTATCGACAATCTGTTCCTGTCGACCGAAGGGATTTACGGCACGCCAACCTTCGTGTCGGCCAGCTACATCTTCCTGTTCATCCTGTTCGGCGCCTTTTTGGAGCGGGCCGGGATGATTAAGCTGTTCAACGACGTCTCGCTCGGCATGGTCGGCCACGCCAAGGGGGGACCGGCCAAGGTCGCGGTCATCTCCTCCGGCTTGATGGGGATGATAAACGGGTCGGGCGTGGCCAACGTGCTGACCACCGGGCAATTCACCATCCCGCTGATGACGCGCTTCGGCTACCGCCCGGCCTTCGCCGGGGCGGTCGAGGCCACCGCCAGCATGGGCGGCCAGTTGATGCCGCCGGTGATGGGGGCCGCCGCCTTCATCATGGCGGAAACCATTGGCGTTCCCTACAGCGAGGTGGCGGTCGCCGCCGCGATTCCGGCCTTCCTCTATTTCGGCAGCGCCTTTTGGATGGTCCATCTGGAAGCGGGGATGCGGAATCTGGTCGGGCTGCCGCGCGATCAATGCCCGAACGCGGCGAAGGCGGTGGTCGAGGGTTGGTATATGATTCTGCCGCTGGCCGCTTTGGTTTATCTGCTGTTTTCCGGCTTCACCCCGCTGTTCGCCGGGGTGATGGGGATCGCGGCGACGGCGGCGCTGATTCTGGGCATGCGCATCGTCACCACCATCGGGCCGATGAGTTTGCGGGTGGCCTTTTGGGTGGTGGTCGGGCTGGCCGCCGCCGGGTTGTGGCGGTTGGGGCTGCGCACGGAGCATCTG
Organism: Azospirillum cavernae; assembly: GCF_003590795.1. Taxonomy (GTDB): domain Bacteria; phylum Pseudomonadota; class Alphaproteobacteria; order Azospirillales; family Azospirillaceae; genus Azospirillum; species Azospirillum cavernae. Next base: position 868,271 of record NZ_QYUL01000001.1, on the reverse strand, counting down.
GCCTTCACCATGGTGGTTCTGCTCATCATTCCCTGTCTGCTGTTCCGGGGCGGTCGGGAAACCCTGTCGCTGGTGGTGCGCAGCGTCGCCGACGGGGCGAAGAACGCCGTCGGCGTCGGCGTCGCCTGCGCGCTGGTCGGCGTGCTGATCGGCATGATGACGCTGACCGGGCTGGCGTCGAGCTTCGCCTCCACCATCGTCGATTGGTCGGGCGGGAATCTGCTGGCGGCGCTGGTGCTGACGATGATCGCCTGCATCGTGCTCGGCACCGGGCTGCCGACGACGGCCAACTACATCATCACCGCGTCCATCGCCGCGCCAGCCTTGCTGACCATGGGCGTCCCGTTGATCGTCTCGCACATGTTCGTCTTCTATTTCGGCATCATGGCCGATCTGACGCCGCCGGTGGCGTTGGCGGCGCTGGCCGCCTCGTCGATCTGCAAGGCCGATCACATGGACATCGGCTGGATCGCCACCCGCATCGCCATGGCGGGCTACGTCGTCCCCTTCATGGCGGTCTATGATCCGGCGCTGATGCTGCAAAGCGGCGACTGGTTCGACGTCGCTTACATTCTCTGCAAGGCCTGCGTCGCCATCGGGCTGTGGGGCGCGGCGACCATCGGCTTTTTCTGGACGCCGCTGTCCTGGGCGGCGCGGGTTTACGCCGCCGCCACGTCCTTCCTGTTCGTGGTGGCCGTGCCGATGACCGACGAGGCGGCCTTCGTCATGACCGGGCTGTTCCTGCTTTGGCAGCACCGCCAGCGGCGGGCCTTGGCGACCGCCCCGGCGTGAGCGGGTTGTGCGTGGCGGCGGCGCTGGGCGGCGCTTTGCTCGCCACGTTGCCAGGGGCGTCCTTCACCCTGTCCTGGACCCATTCGGTGGAAAAGACCGAATGGCGGGAGGAGTGGCGGGTGGAGGAGGGGCGCTTGGTCCTGACCGAGGCCCGCGTCCGGGGAACCGGGGCGGGCATGGAGCCGGGAACCGACGCCCGTCTGATCGACGGGTGGTGGGTGTGGACGCCGCGCTTGGCCCCGCAGGACAGCGTGACTCTGGCGGCATCCGGCTTCACCGCCGATCACCGGCTGTGCGCCGGAAAGGACTGCCGGTTGTTGAGCGCCTGGACCGGACGGGCGGGGGAGGCAGTGACGATCCACCCTTGCCGACCGGGCTACGAAAGTTCGCCGTCGCCCGCGCCATAGCGTCTTGGCTTGGCCGGGATCAAACCGCATACTCCGCCACCCTTTCCAGCCGGTGCCTTGGACCGATGACCACGCAGATTTTTCCCCGCCGCGCCGCCGCGCTGTCGCTTCTTTTGATCGGCCTTGTCGGGATTGGCGTGCCCGATCTCGCCCTGGCGGCGGAGGCGGGCGCGCCGCATCTCGACGGGCGAGCGATGGGGGCGCTGTGGGTGGTTCCCTTCGCTGGGATCCTGCTGTCCATCGCGCTGTTTCCGCTGCTGGCCCCGATGGTCTGGCACCATCATTTCGGCAAAATCTCCGCCGCCTGGGCCTTGGCCTTCCTGCTGCCCTTCGCCGCGTTCTTTGGCGTGGAACTGGCGACCTACGAGCTGCTGCACACCGTTCTGTTGGAATACATCCCCTTCATCGTCCTGCTGACCGCGCTGTTCACCGTGGCGGGCGGGGTGCGGCTGGTTGGGTCGTTGGTGGGAACGCCGCTGGCCAACACGGTTGGCTTGGCGCTGGGAACGGCGCTGGCCAGCCTGATGGGAACCACCGGCGCGTCGATGCTGCTGATCCGCCCGCTTTTGCGCGCCAACGAACACCGCCGCCATAAGGTCCACACGGTGGTGTTCTTCATCTTCCTGGTGTCGAACGTCGGCGGCTCGCTGACGCCGCTGGGCGACCCGCCTCTGTTCCTGGGCTTTCTGAAGGGCGTCGATTTTTTTTGGCCGACGACGCATCTGTTCGGGCCGATGGTTTTCCTGTCCGGCCTGCTGCTGGCGATTTATTTCGTCCTGGATCTGGTCTTGCACACCCGCGACCCTGGCAAACACCCGTTGATCGAGGGCGTGCATGAGCGGGAGCCGGTGCGGGTCGAGGGCGGCGTCAATCTGCTGCTGCTGGTCGCCATCATCAGCGCGGTGCTGTTGAGCGGCGTCTGGCATCCCGGCGTCGGCGTCACGCTCCACCACGTCACCGTGCCACTGGAGAGCATCGTCTCGCAAATCCTGCTGATCGGCATCTCCGTCTTGTCGTTGAAGCTGACGAGCGAGAAAAGCCGTCGCCTGAACGGCTTCAGTTGGGGGCCGATGATCGAGGTCGCCAAGCTGTTCGCCGCGATCTTCCTGACCATCATTCCCGCCATCGCCATCCTTAAGGCGGGAACCGACGGCGCGTTGGGCGCGATCATCGCGGCGGTGAACGACGGCGGCAAACCCAACCCCGCCGCCTATTTCTGGGCGGCGGGCATCCTGTCGAGCTTCCTCGACAACGCGCCGACCTACCTCATCTTCTTCAACACGGCGGGCGGCGACGCCGCGACCCTGATGGGCGATCTGGCCCTGACCCTGACGGCGATTTCCGCCGGGGCGGTCTTCATGGGGGCCAACAGCTACATCGGCAACGCCCCCAACTTCATGGTCAAGGCGATCGCCGAAGAACGCGGCGTCGCCATGCCGAGCTTCTTTGGCTATATGGCGTGGTCCTTTGGCATCCTGGTGCCGCTGTTGGGCTTGACCACGCTGGTGTTTTTCCTCTGACGGAGAGGACCGGGCAGGGGCGGGGCGTCACGCCTCGCCGCGTTCCTCTCGCTTGGCTTGCTGCCAGAAGGCTTCCATCTCGTCGAGCGTGGCGTCTTCCGGTTTGCGGCCTTGGTCAGCCAGCAGGGCTTCGATGCGGTGGAAACGGCGCTCAAACTTGGCGTTGGTGCCGCGCAGCGCCGATTCCGGCTCCACTTTCAGGCGACGGCCGAGGTTAACCAGGGCGAACAGCAGGTCGCCCAACTCGTCGGCGACGCGGTCTTGCGCCGAACCGGCGTCCATCTCGGCGCGCAGTTCCTGCACCTCCTCCTCGATCTTGTCGAGAATGTCGCGGGCGTCGGTCCAGTCGAAGCCGACCCGCGCCGCGCGGTTTTGCAGCTTCAGCGCGCGGGTCAAGGCGGGCAGGGCAGGGATGACTCCCTCCAGCGCCGACGGGGCGCGGCCTTCCTCGGCGGCCTTGGCGGCGCGTTCGGCGGCCTTGTGCTCTTCCCAACGCGAGGTCTGTTGGTCGGCGCTGTTGATTTCTTCGGGGCCGAAGACGTGGGGATGGCGGCGGATCATCTTGTCGGTGATGACTCCGGCGACCTCCTCGAAATCAAACAGTCCTTCCTCGCGCGCCATCTGGCTGTAATAGACGACCTGGAACAGAAGATCGCCCAGTTCCTCCCGCAGCGCCGCCTTGTCGTCCTTCTCGATGGCGTCGGCAACCTCATAGGCTTCTTCGATGGTGTGCGGCGCAATGGTCTTGTAGGTTTGCACCAGATCCCACGGGCAGCCGCCGTTGGGATCGCGCAGCCGCGCCATGACGTCGATGAGCCGGTCGATGTTGCGGGCCATGATCTTCGGGTCTCCGAAACGGGATAACGGGTGTTCGATTGGGCCGGAACCATAGCCGACCGGCCCGGGCATTTCCACGGCCCATCAATAACACATAATAATGATTATGGAAAACAAGCCGTCAGATTTGGGAGCAGGGCGGCTTTGCCGTGTGATGCGCCTGTCACATGTCGCGCCTTTGGCCATTCTTCCGATCCGGCGTGCAATGGTCTATCGTCGCCAGCGATGATTGTCCAACACAAGGCGATGCGAGGATGGCGCGTTCGACGGTGCGGTTTCTTGGCTGGGCCGCTCTTATGGCCGGATTGGCGGCGGGCGGCGGTTCATCAATCGCCAGCGCCCAGAGCGCGGCCCACGCAACACCCGGAACCGCGCAAACCGCGCCGCTGAACTGCGCCAAGTCCGCGACCCCGGTGGACCGAACGCTGTGCGCCAGCGCCGACATCAAGGTCTCAGTTGAGGACGTCGCCACCACGCTGCGCGAGACGCTGGCCAACACGCCGGTCAGCGAGCGCGACGCGGTTCTGCGCGGCCAGCAAAGCTTTCTGGCCGAACGGGACCGGACCTGCGCGGACCGCGCCAACACCGACGCCTGCCTGCGGCTGTACAACAAGCGCGTCGGCGACATCCAGGCGTTGAACGGCGCCGCGCAGAAGAAGCTTGCGGCCATCGCCGCCGCCATTCCCAAGGATCCGAAGGCCGCCGTCGCCGCGCTCCAGCGCTATGACGGTCCGGCGGCCAAGGCGTGGTTGGTCTATCTGTTTCAGTCCGGCATGGCCGCGCCGCCGGACAAGGACACGAGCCGCGAAGCCATGGTTCGGGCGCTGACGTCCGCCATTCTCCGTGACCTGACGCCCGATCCCGACATGAAAGAGGAAATGGTCAAATTGGGCGACGTCGCCGCCGCCCCGGTGGGATCCGCCTTGCTGCTGCTGCGCCATGTGCTGTCCACCACCGAAATGGACGCCCCCTGCTTCCTGTTCACCAAACACGGCGTAACCGCCTTCGAGGCCTTTGGCGCCTTCTGGAACAACAGCCGGGACGCCTCCCCCGCCCTGTGCAACCCGCCAGTCTCCGTGTTTGATTTGCCGGAATGGAAGAAGGTCGAAGCGCGGATGTCGCCGAACACGCTCCCGGGGCAAGAGGACAGCGGCGGCCTCCTCCGCCAGAATGGCGGTCGTCAAACTGAGATCGACGCGCTGCAAGCTTCGCTGATGCCCGCCACCCTGCTCGACCCGCCGCAATCCGACGACTCCAAACTGGCGGCGGAGCAGCGCAAGGCCGTGCTGGCCGCCTTCCGCGCCTGGCGCGATTTCAATGTGTGGTCGGAGGCCGATTACAAGGCGACGGTCGCCGCCCTGCCCGCCGCGATCACCGCCACCGCCAAGCTGTACCGGGACACATTCAACCTCACCCCGACGCAGGCCGAACAGGCGGCGCGCGCCGCCGCCGACCGACTCATCGCGTCCCACCTGTCGGCCCTGATGCAGGACGACTGAGCGACAGAGAAAGAACAGGTCGGACGCCGCCTCTCGTCCCCGCTCACGCGGTTAGCCACTTGGCCAGTTCCTCGGGCTTCGGCAGCCCCCCTGCATGAACCAGCGTTTCATCAATGACAATGCCGGGCGTCGAAACGACCCCATACCCGGCGATCACGGCATAGTCGGTGATCTTCTCGATCTGAACATCGACGCCCAAGCGGTCCGCCTCCGTCCGCAGCATGTCGGCGGTGGTCTGGCAGCGTTTGCATCCGGGGCCAAGCACTTTGATGGTCTTCATCGAACCCTCCCTGTTTTTAGGCAAACAACGCGTTGAAGAGGAAGCCGACGATCAGGATGCCAAGGCCGACGACGCCGATGAACACGGCGATCAGACGAAGGCTCAGCACCTTGCGGAGGATAATCATCTCGGGAAGCGACAGGGCGATCACCGACATCATGAAGGCCAGCACGGTGCCGAGAGCAGCGCCCTTGCCGATCAGCGCCTCAACGATGGGGATAATCCCGGCGGCGTTGGAATACATGGGAATGCCGATGAGCACCGCCGCAGGCACCGACCACCAAGAGTCCCGGCCCATGATGGCGGCGAGAAGTTCCGCTGGCGCGTAGCCGTGGATGCCTGCTCCGACAGCGATGCCGAGGATGATCCACAACCAGACCTTGGCGACAATCTCGCGAACCGCGTCGACACCCGCCTTGACGCGGTCGGCAACGGTGACGTGATTCGCAGGCGGAGTGTCGGCGTTGGACCGCACATTGCGCACCCACTCCTCAAGCCATCCCTCAAGATGCAAGCGCCCGATGATCCACCCGGCGATGATGGCGACGCCGAGTCCAAAGACGAGGTAGGTCAGGGCGACCTTCCAGCCAACCAAAACAGCAGACCCAACGCCACCTCGTTGACCATCGGCGCGGCGATCAGGAACGAGAAGGTCACGCCCAACGGAACCCCAGCCGACACAAAACCGATGAACAGCGGCACGGCGGAGCAAGAACAGAACGGGGTGACAATGCCCAAGCCGGCAGCGGCCACATTGCCAATTCCTTCGCGACGGCCAGCCAACAGCGCCCGCGTGCGCTCAGGCGAAAAAAAGCTGCGGACGACGCCCATGATGAACACAACCAACGTCAGAAGCATCAGCACCTTTGGGGTGTCGTAGACGAAGAAGCGAACGGCTTCCTCGAAATGCCCGCCCCTCTCCAAGGGAAGCACGGACACCACCCAATCGGAAAAGGCTGGAAGTTGGGCGTAGAGCGCCACCCAGGTGATGACAAACGCCGCTGTCCCGGCAATCCAGGGCCATGCCGCCGGTCGAGACTCCCCATCGGGAATCATGTGCGCATTGACGGTCATGCGATTTCCTTTCGCGCGCCGGGCATCGCCATCACGACGGCGTCGACAACGGCGACGACCGGGGCGGCGATGATTGGATTCCGCCGGTAGCGAACCCATTGGGCGTCCCGACGGTCGATCACAAGGCCAACGGCCTTCAGAACCCCCAAATGGCGCGACATGCGGGACTGGGTGACGCCAAGCGTTTCCATCAGTTCGCAGACGCAACGCTCACGGCCATCCCAAAGCAATCGCAACGCCCCAAGGCGCGTTGGGTCGGCCAGAGCGGACATCAGTTCGTGCATTGAAGGCATCCGAACATCCGCTTATGCGTTGAAGCGCATAGCTGAGACTGTACGCTTCCCACCGCCGAAAAAGTACGGGGCATTCTGACGCACTCCAAACAAGTGGACGTTAGAGCATCGCGCGTGAAATCTGAATCGAAGGCTTGCGTTTGTTTTTTCGCCATGATTCACGGTAGTTGGAGGTGAAACATGGGTCAGAGCTATTCGTCGGATCTTCGTGTTCGGATTTACGGTGAGATCGAGCAAGGCGGGTCACGCCGGGCAGCGGCGCGTCGGTTTGACGTGAGCGCCAGCACGAGCATCCGCCTTGCCCAGCGGATGGCGACGACGGGATCGCTGGAACCAGCGCGGCAAGGACGTCCGCCGGGAGGCGGCAAACTGGCTCCCCACGCCGCGCTTCTGATCGGTTGGGTGGAGGCGCAGGGCGACATCACCATGCCGGAACTGGCGGCCAAGCTGAAAGCCGAGCGCGGGGTCACGGCTCACCCCGCCTCGCTGTCGCGCTTCCTGATCGCCAGCGGCTTCACCGTCAAAAAAAACAGTGCTGGCGACCGAAGCCGGTCGCGCTGATGTCGCTGATGACCGTCGGACGTGGCGAAGCCACCGCCAGCCCCGGATGCGCGAGGAACCGGATCGGTTGGTGTTCCTCGACGAAACCGCCACCACCACCAAGATGACCCGGCTGCGCGGGCGAGCCAAGCGCGGCCAGCGGTTCAAGGCCAAAGCGCCATTCGGCCATTGGGGCGCCCAGACCTTCATCGCCGCCTTGCGTTGCGATGGCCTTACCGCCCCCTGGATCATCAAGGGCGCGATGAACAAGGTTCTCTTCGAAACCTATGTCGAGACCCAGCTTGCCCCCACCCTGCGACCGGGCGACGTCGTCATCCTCGACAACCTGTCCAGCCACAAAAGCGAAAAGGCCAAAGCCATCCTCAAAGAAAAAGGAGCCTGGTTCCTTTTTCTGCCCCCCTACAGCCCCGACCTCAACCCCATCGAGATGGCCTTCGCCAAGCTCAAGGCACATCTCCGACGCATCGGCGCACGCACCATTGAGGAACTCTGGAATGCCGTCGGCTCCATCTGTGACCTCTATACGCATGAGGAATGCTGGAACTACCTCAAGCACGCTGGATATGCGCCAGATTAAGCGCTCGATGCTCTAAGCGGGAGTTGGCCAGGATAGAGAGCGGATCAACGCTTTCCCCACTCCTCCAGCGGGGAAAGCGTCCGATCAAAATCAGGCGGCTTGCGCCCGCGCCGACTGAACGTCACCCTTGCGGTTCAGCGCCTTGGCCAGCGCGTCCACCCGGCGCTGCACCGCTTCGCCCGAGGGCACGCTGCCGTCTTCCGGCAAGGTTAGGACCAACCGCTCGCCGCTGACCTTCAGCGAGGTGCGCTTGAGCAGGCCGGTGGCCCCGCCTGACAGGGTGTGCGCCAGACGCAGCGCCAACCCCAGAACCAAAGCGCGCAACCCCTGCCCTTCCGAGGCCAGAGACCGCGCGCCGATCGTGGTTGGCGAATCAATGGTTCCAGCGTAACGCGCGTAGGCCGACAGCGCCAGAAACGCCCGCTCGTCATGGTCCAACGCCGGGAACGGGTAGCGCAGGATGCGCAAAAAGGCGTGATCCGCCCGGTAATCGGGATGTTCGGCCCAACCGATGTCGCTCAACAGACAGGCGGCGTGGCGCAAACGGATGGCGTTGTCGTCCTCGCCCGCGAACAGACCGGCGGTCCAGTCGGTCAACAGAGACGAATCGCCCATGCGAACGAAGCGCCGCGCCCAATCGGCGGCGGAGGCCAGCAACGGATCCTCACGCTGGCCCTCGGGCGACAGCAGCGAGAAGAGATGCCCTTCGCGCAGGCCATAGGCGGAAAACACCACCTTGGACGGTTGCGCCACCCGCAACAGCCGCTCGAACACCAGGGCGGCGAAGGGCAGCGTGTCCAGGCGGCGGCGCGATCCCGCCATCTTTTCCAGCGAAGAGCGGCTTTGCCGTCCCATCAGGGCGGCGAACTCCCGCGCCTCAAGCGCTGGCAGGGTGTAATGGTGGATGATGTGCAGCGGCGCGCTGGTTTGCTCCATGTGCAGCTTGGCGATGGCGCGCCAGCTTCCGCCCACCGGGTAGAAGGGCCGCCCCTTGGCCTTGTGCAGCCAGGGCAGCGATTCCAAATGCTGGTCGATCAGGCGGATCAGGCCATTTTGGCGGGTGACGCCGGTTTCCATCAGCCGCAGCGGGCCGAGCGGCAGCGTCACCTGCTCGCCAATCACGCCCTGATTCAAGCCAACCAGTTCCAGGCTGCCGCCGCCCAGATCACCGACCAGCCCGTCGGCCTCCGGCGTGCCGGACAGCACGCCCATGGCGGACAGCCGAGCCTCTTCCTCGCCGCTGATGACGCGGACGGTCAGGCCGGTGCGGCGTTCAATCGCTTCGACAAAGGCCGCGCCGTCCTTGGCGTCGCGCACCGCCGCCGTGGCGATCACGTCGAGCCGGGCGATTTCCATCCCGGCGGTCAGGCTGGCGAAACGCTCCAGCGCGATCAACGCCTGTGCCACGCCGTCGGGGTTGAGCGTTCCCGCCTTTTCCACACCGCGCCCCAGACCGCACAGAACCTTTTCGTTGAACAGCGCCATCGGCGAGCGCGTCAACCCATCATAGACGACCAACCGGATCGAGTTTGATCCGATGTCGATCACCGCGACCCGCTCGGCCCCATGCCGGTCATGGCCGGATCCCAGCGAGGGCGTGACCGATGCGATCACGCGATTGTCGTCCATCACCATCATCGACTCCATCACCCGGGCGTCACGACACCGTGCGGAGCATCAAACGCGGCGGCGTGCGTTTGTTGCTCAAGGCGCTGCCCCGGCCCGACAGGCTGGGGTTGGTCATGAAGTAATTGTGGACGCTGAACGCGTCTTGGCCAGCCTTGATGCGATGATACACGCCATCGGGGCCAAGCTTCCAGGTGCTGGCCTCGTCCTTCAGATTGCCGACCATGATCTGGTCGAGCACCTGCTCGTGGACCGTCGGGTTTTCGATGGGAACCAGCGTCTCGATTCGCCGATCCAGATTGCGGGTCATCCAATCCGCCGAGGAGATGAAGATCTTCGCTTGCGCGCTGGGCAGGCCATGGCCGTTGCCAAAGCAGATCACCCGGCCATGCTCCAGGAAGCGACCGACGACGCTGCGCACGCGGATGTTTTCCGACAGACCCTTGACGCCCGGACGCAGGCAGCAGATGCCGCGAATCACCATGTCAATCTGCACGCCCGCCTGCGAGGCCTTGTAAAGCTGGTCGATGATGGTCGGATCGACCAACGAGTTCAGCTTCACCCAAATGGCCGCCGGGCGACCGGCGTTGGCGTGGGTGATTTCCGCCTCAATCAGGTCGGTCAGACGTTGGCGCAGGGTGATCGGCGCGATGGCGATCTTTTCCAGAACCTTCGGCGTGGCGTAGCCGGTCATGAAGTTGAACATCACCGCCGCGTCGTGGCAGAGCGCCGGGTCGCAGGTGAAGAAGGACAGGTCGGTGTAAATCTTCGCGGTGATCGGGTGATAGTTGCCCGTCCCGAAATGGACGTAGCTGCGCAGCGCCTTGTTCTCGCGCCGCACCACCATCGACACCTTGGCGTGCGTCTTCAAATCGACGAAGCCGTAAACCACCTGGGCGCCCGCGCGTTCCAGATCGCGCGCCCAGCGGATGTTGGCCTCTTCATCGAAGCGCGCCTTCAACTCGATCAGCGCCGTCACCGACTTGCCGGCCTCCGCCGCCTCGATCAGCGCGGCGACGATGGGGCTGTCCTTGCTGGTGCGGTAGAGCGTTTGCTTGATGGCGACGACTTGCGGATCACGCGCCGCTTGACGGATGAACTGCACCACCACGTCGAAGCTCTCATACGGGTGGTGAACGACGATGTCCTTGTGACGGATGGCGGCGAAGCAATCGCCGCCGAAATCGCGGATCCGCTCCGGGAAACGGGCGTTGAAGGGGCGGAAGACCAAATCCGGGCGCTCGTCCACGATCAAATTCTTGGTGTCGACCAAACCGATCAAGCCATCAAGCGCGAACACGTCGTCCGGCGCCACCTTCAACTCGCTGCGCAGGAACTCGCGCAGGTCGGCGGCCATGTGGTTGTCCGTCGCCAAGCGGATGACCCGGCCCCGGCGACGGCGCTTCAACGCGGATTCGAAGGTGCTGACCAGATCCTCGGCCTCTTCCTCGATTTCCATTTCGCTGTCGCGCAGGACGCGGAAGACGCCATGGGCCTTGACCTGGAACGGCGGGAACAGACGGTCGATGAACAGCATCACCGTCTTTTCCAATTGGATGAAACGGATCTCCGATCCCGGCAGGCGGATGAAGCGTTCAAGCTGCGAGGGCAGCGGCACCAGCGCGTCGATGTGGCGCAGCTTCACCGGGTCGTGCAGTTGGAGCGCGATGGAAAAGCCCAGATTGGGCAAAAACGGGAAGGGATGGGCCGGATCGACGGCGATGGGGGTCAGAATCGGGAAAATATCGTCGAGGAACTTGGCCTCCAGCCAATCCTTTTCCGATTCGGTCAGCTCCTCGGGATCGACGACGGAGATTCCCGCTTCGCGCATTTCGCCTTTCAGCGTGCGCCACATCGCCTGTTGGCTGGCCATCAGCTCGACGATGCGCGCCTTGACGGCGTTCAACTGCTGGGCCGGGGTGAGGTTTTCCGGGCTGGGGGTTTTCACTCCCGCCGCCACCTGCCCCTTCAGACCGGCGACGCGCACCATGTAGAATTCATCAAGGTTGCTGGCCGAAATCGACAGGAAGCGCAGCCGCTCCAGCAACGGATGGCTGGGATTTTCCGCTTCGTCCAGGACGCGCTGGTTGAACGCCAGCCACGACAACTCACGGTTGATGAAGCGTTCCGGGGCAGTCGCTTCAATGCAAACCGTATCGAGATCCTGGAGATTGGTCACGGCAGCCTCTGATGTTCGTTCGGGTGCGCCGGTGATCGGCGCGGTCAAAGCTCAGGGCGACAACTCTACCCCATTTGCGTTACGATTTCAGGACTCCTGTTGCTTTCCCTCTCGCCGCCCCGCGCGTTTTCCTGGAATCGCCTCGCCATGAAGACATTGTTCCTGCTCCGCCACGCCAAATCCTCCTGGGACGCCCCCGCCACCGGCGATCACGACCGCCCGCTCGCCCCACGTGGGGAAAAGGCGGCGACTCTGGTCGGCAACCACTTGCGGATGCACCACGCCCGCGTCGATCTGGTGCTCTGCTCGACGGCTCTGCGCGCGGTGGAAACCCGCAAGCGGGTGATGGCGGCCATGGGATCGCCCTTTCCCCCCGTGGAGCATGAGCGGGGCCTCTATCTGTGCGGGGCGCGGACGCTGTTGGAACGGCTGCGCGACGCGCCGGAATCCGCCAAGGGGGTTATGCTGATCGCCCACAACCCCGACCTGCACGAATTGGCGCAGGAGTTGACGGGAAGCGGCGACCACGACCACCGCCAGGATCTGGCGGAAAAATACCCGACCGGCTCCTGCGCCGTTCTGCTGTTCGAGACGATGCGGTGGCGTGACCTGGATCTGGGGGCCGGGCGGCTGGCCGATTTTGTGCAGCCGCGCAAACTTACTTAACGCGGCGCCGCATCTTGGAGTATCCACGGATCCGACCGACCGGAAGGAACCACCCGTTTGCCCCCCGTCACGCCCGACGCGCCGCCCACCAGTCTCACCAGCACGGCGCCCTCCCCGGTCGCCAAGGGAACCGCCGTTCGCGAGGTGGAGCTGAAACTCCACGTCGCCCCGGCGGATCTGGCGCGCGTGGCCGCTCTTCCCAGCGTGTTGGAGCAGGCGGAAGGCGCGGCGACGGTTCGCCATTTGCGCACGGTTTATTTCGACACCCCCGATTTGCGGCTGTTCGCCCAGGGCGTCGCCTTGCGGGTTCGGCAAGACGGTGATCGCTTCACCCAAACCTTGAAGACGGTGAACAGCGCCACCTCCAGCGATTCGGCGGGTGTGGCGGTGCGGCGCGAGTGGGACTGGCCAGTGGCTGGCGAGGCGCTGGATCTGTCGGTCTTTTCCGCCGAAAGCCTCGCCGGTCTGGTGCCCACGGATGCGCGCGCCGCGCTTGCTCCGCAGTTCGTGACTGACTTTCGTCGCACCACGTTGTTGATCCGCCCGGATCCCCGAACCGCCATCGAGCTTGCGGTGGATGAGGGGGTGATTGAGGCGGGTGGACGCTCTCACCCGATCAGCGAGGTTGAGCTGGAATTGAAGGCGGGCCGGGTCGCTCGCCTGTTTGATGTGGCCTTGCGCCTGCAAAACGCCGTGCCGATGCGCATCGGCACGGAAAGCAAGGCCGAGGTTGGCTTGCGGCTGGTCACGGGACGCTTGCCCGCCCCGGTCGATTCCCCCCCGCTCGCCCTATCGCCCGTCACCACGGTGGCCGAGGCCTACCGCCACATCCTGCGCCACGCCCTGCGCCAATTCCTCGCCAACGAAGCCTGCGCGCTGGCGGGAAGCGACGTCGAGGGGTTGCACCGGATGCGGGTCGCCCTGCGTCGCCTGCGCACCGCGCACCGGCTGTTCGCGCCGCTCGTCGCCTCGACCCAGGCCGACCGGCTGGTGGAGGACAGCCGCGCGCTCGCCAAGCAGCTTGGTCCGGCGCGCGGCTGGGACGTCGCCCTGTCGGGCGTCATCGACCCTCTGTCGGCCAGCCCGAAAGCGCCGGAGGGGCTGCCCGCGCTGGCAGCCGCCGCCCGCAGCGCTGGGGCCGGACCCGCGCGCGAGGCGGTCGCCGCCATCCTCGCCCCGCGCTGCACCACCAACGTCCTGGCGCTGGCCGCTTGGTTGGAGGATGGGTTGTGGCTGAGCAACGCCGACGAAGCGCGGCGAGCCGCGTTGAACGCCCCCATCGCCAGCGTCGCCGCCGATTGGCTGGCCGCCCGCATGGCCAAGATCGAAAAGGCGCCAAAGATCCCCGACGAGGCCAAGGCGCGGGAAAAGCTGCGGCGGCGCTTGCGCACCTTGCGCTACACGGCGGAGTTCTTTCGCGGGCTTTACCCGGAAACCGCCACCCTGCCCTTCATCGGCGTCGTCGAGGCGCTGTTGCAGGCGCTTGACGCCGATCACGACGCGGCGACCAGCCGCAAGATGCTGGCGGCCTTGCCCGGCGTGGACGGCAAGACTCTGGCCGCCACCGCCGCCTGGATCGACCGGCAGGCCGACAAGCGCCGCCGCGCCCTGCCCGACCTGTGGAAACGCTTTCACGACACCCCGGCGTTCTGGGCGTGAGCCAAGAGCTTGCCGCCGCGCGGTGGCAATCGCTGGCCTTGCGCCTATATCGTCACGGCGGCTTTGTCGGGGCCGAACCTTTGGGCATGATGCCTCTTCCCAACCGGACAGGCTTCGGGTAAAAGAACACACCATGAACAAATTCATCAGCGTCCGTGGCGCGCGGGAACACAATCTGAAGAACGTCGATGTGGATCTGCCGCGCGACGAACTGATTGTCATCACCGGCCTGTCGGGTTCCGGCAAATCGTCGTTGGCCTTCGACACGATTTACGCCGAAGGGCAACGTCGTTACGTCGAAAGCCTGTCGGCCTACGCGCGCCAGTTTCTGGAACTGATGCAAAAGCCCGACGTCGATTCGATTGAAGGGCTGTCGCCCGCCATTTCGATCGAACAGAAAACGACCTCGCGCAATCCCCGCTCCACCGTCGGCACGGTGACGGAGATTTACGATTACATGCGCCTGCTGTGGGCGCGGGTCGGCGTTCCTTACTCCCCCGCCACCGGGCTGCCCATTGAAAGCCAGACGGTCAGCCAGATGGTGGACCGCATCATGGCGATGCCGGAGGGAACGCGCCTGCTGCTGCTGGCCCCCTTCGTGCGCGGCCGCAAGGGCGAGTACAAAAAGGAAATACAGGATCTCCGCAAACGCGGCTTCCAGCGCGTGCGCGTCGATGGCGCCATGCACGAGATCGACGAGGTGCCCGCCCTCAACAAAAAGCTCAAGCACGACATCGAGGTGGTGGTTGACCGCATCGTCGTGCGCGACGGTCTGGGCAACCGGCTGGCCGATTCGCTGGAAACCGCACTGGGGCTGGCCGACGGCATTGTTTGGGTGGAGAACGCCGAAACCGCCGAACAGACGGTGTTTTCACAAAAATTCGCCTGCCCAGTGTCGGGCTTCACCATCCCGGAAATCGAACCCCGGCTGTTCTCCTTCAACAACCCGTTCGGCGCTTGCCCGGCCTGCGACGGCTTGGGCAGCAAGATTTACTTCGACCCGATGCTGGTGGTTCCGGATGAACGGCTGCCGCTGTCCAAAGGCGTGATCGCGCCCTGGGCCGGGTCCAGCTCCAAATATTACGACCAGACGCTTGACAGCATCGCCCGGCATTTCGGCGTGGCGATGACGACGCCGTGGGAGGAGTTGCCGGACGTGGTGCGGCAAACCATCCTCTACGGTTCCGGTGAGACGCCGATCACGATGACCTACGAGGACGGGCTGCGCAGCTACCAGACCGCCAAGCCGTTCGAGGGCATCATCAACAATCTGGAGCGCCGTTACCGCGAGACCGACAGCGCGTGGTCGCGCGATGAAATGGCGAAATTCCAATCCTCCCAACCCTGCGAGGTCTGCAAAGGCGCGCGGCTGAAACCGGAGGCGTTGGCCGTCAAGGTCCGTGGCCGTCACATTTCCGAGGCGACGGAGCTGTCAATCGCCGAGGCGGCGGCGTGGTTTGGCGAGTTGAACGCGCATCTGCGCCCCAAGGATCAGGAAATCGCTTACCGCATCCTGAAGGAAATCAACGAGCGGCTGGGCTTCCTGAACGCCGTCGGCTTGGAGTATCTGACGCTGGCGCGCGGCTCCGGCACCCTGTCCGGCGGCGAAAGCCAGCGCATCCGCTTGGCCTCGCAGATCGGTTCCGGCCTGACCGGGGTGTTGTATGTGCTGGACGAACCGTCCATCGGCCTGCACCAGCGCGACAACGACCGCCTGCTGGAAACCCTGAAGCGGCTGCGCGACATCGGCAACACGGTGATCGTCGTCGAGCATGACGAGGACGCCATCCGCAGCGCCGATTATCTGGTCGATATGGGGCCGGGCGCCGGGCAGCATGGCGGAACCGTCATCGCCCAAGGCACGCCGGAGGAGGTCTGCCGCCACCCCGACAGCGTGACGGCGCAATTCCTCAACGGAACCCGCTTCGTGCCGATCCCCGAGCGTCGCCGCCCCGGTCATCCCGGCCAATTTCTGGAGGTGACGGGCGCGCGGGCGAACAATCTGAAGAACGTTTCGACCAAGATTCCGCTGGGCACCTTCACCTGCGTCACCGGCGTGTCGGGCGGCGGAAAATCCACCCTCATCATCGAAACGCTCTACAAGGCGGTGGCGCGCAAGCTGATGGGCGCGCGCGAGCATCCCGCCGAGCATGATTCGGTGCTGGGCTTGGAGCATCTCGACAAGGTCATCGATATCGACCAGTCGCCGATTGGCCGCACCCCGCGCTCCAACCCGGCGACTTACACCGGGGCCTTCACGCCAATGCGCGACTGGTTCGCCGGTCTGCCGGAGGCCAAGGCGCGCGGCTATGGCCCGGGCCGCTTCTCCTTCAACGTCAAGGGCGGACGGTGCGAGGCCTGCCAGGGCGACGGCGTCATCAAGATCGAGATGCATTTCCTGCCCGACGTCTACGTCACCTGCGACGTCTGCCACGGCAAGCGTTACAACCGCGAGACGCTCGACGTCACCTACCGCGACAAGACCATCGCCGACGTCCTCGACATGACGGTGGAGGAGGGCAAGGAGTTCTTCAAGGCGGTGCCGGGCATCCGCGACAAGCTCGACACGCTGGAACGGGTGGGCCTCGGTTACATCCATGTCGGGCAGGCGGCGACCACCCTGTCGGGCGGCGAGGCGCAGCGCGTCAAGCTGTCCAAGGAACTCAGCCGCCGCGCCACCGGGCGCACGCTTTACATTCTGGACGAACCGACCACCGGCCTGCATTTCGCCGACGTCGAAAAGCTGATGGAGGTTCTCCACGCGCTGGTCGATCAGGGCAACACGGTGCTGGTGATCGAACACAATTTGGAGGTCATCAAGACCGCCGACTGGATCATAGACCTTGGCCCGGAGGGCGGCACCGGCGGCGGCGAGATCGTCGCCGAAGGCACGCCCGAACAGGTCGCCAAGGTCAAGCGCAGCTACACCGGGCGCTATCTGGCGCCCTATCTGGCGGCGGCGAAAAGCAAGGCGCGTGAAGAGGCGTGAACAAATAGGACCATCCGCGCGTTTCACCATCAACCACATGATGGGAGACCAGAGATGACCAGATCGCTTTTCACGGGTTTCGCGGCTCCGGTTGGCGCGCTGTTGCTGCTGACCGCTTGCGGATCGAGCAGAACCGCCACCACCAGCACAACGACGAGCACGACCACGCCGACCTATGGCTCGACGATTCTCGTCCCACCCGGTTCCACGACCATCGAACGCAGCACCACGACCAAGACCGAGTGACGCCCCCGCCGTCGTGAACGAACGCCCGACCGTCCCATTTGGAACGCCGGGCATTCGTTCGCCGTGGCGGCGGACCCGCAACCTTCTGTGCTATCCTCGCGTCATGATGAATGATGTCCGCCTGCGCGCGCTCGACACCGTCAAGCGGATCGTCCTTGATCGGCTTGACGGTCGGGAGGCGCGCGTCTTCCTCTTCGGCTCCTGCGCGCGCGGCGACGTGCGGCACTGGAGCGACATCGACGTCGCCATTGATCCGGCAGAGGCGATTCCCGCCGGGCTGATGGCCGACATCGCCGAGGATCTTGAGGAAAGCACAGCTCCCTATTTCGTCGATGTGGTGGATCTGACCCACGCCCGGCCCGAGTTCCGCGCGGTTGTTTTGAGCGAAGGCGTCGAATGGACCCGGTAGAACGGAAACTGGACAACGCCGAACAGGCGCTGGGGCGGCTGAAAGAGGTGTTGGCCCGCCCAAAGGACGACATCGTGCGGGATTCTGCGATTCTGCGTTTCACCTTGGCGGTGGAAACCGCCTGGAAGGCCGCCCGCGCGGTGATCGCCGATCAAGCCGGGCCGGAGCGATTGACCTCAGCCAGTCCAAAGGCGGTGGCGCGGGAAAGCCAGATCGCCGGTTTTCTGGACGAATCGCAGGCGGAGGCCGTCATCGCTATGATGAACGACCGCAATCTGACGGTTCACACCTATGACGAGGAGAAGGCCAACGCGCTGTTCTCCCGTCTGCCGGAACACGCTGCGTTGATCGAACGCTGGCTTCTGGCGCTGCGCGCCGCTATGACGCGCGTGTGACGCAAACTTTTGTTCGTTGGAACCATCCATGACCGACAATCTTCGCCCCGTCCATGTCGTCGGCGGCGGTCTCGCCGGGTCCGAATCCGCGTGGCAGATCGCCGAACGCGGCATCCCCGTCGTCCTGCACGAGATGCGGCCTGTCCGCAAAACCGACGCCCACGACACCGACAAGCTGGCGGAACTGGTCTGCTCCAACTCCTTCCGCTCCGACGACGCCGAATACAACGCGGTCGGCCTGTTGCACGAAGAGATGCGGCGCTGCGGCTCGCTGATCTTGCGCTGCGCCGACGCGCACAAGGTTCCGGCGGGCGGCGCGCTGGCCATGGACCGCGACCATTTCGCCGCCGCCGTGACCGAGGCGATCACCGCCCACCCGCTCATCACCATCGAGCGCGGCGAGGTCGCCGGGTTGCCGCGAGAGGACTGGGACAGCGTCGTCATCGCCACCGGCCCGCTGACCTCCCCGCCGCTGGCCGAGGCCATCCGCGCCTTCACTGGCGAAGAGTCGCTGGCCTTCTTCGACGCCATCGCCCCGATTGTCTATCTGGAGAGCGTCGATCTGTCGAAGGCGTGGTTCCAGTCGCGCTACGACAAGCCCGGCCCCGGCGGCACCGGCAAGGATTACATCAACTGCGCCTTTGAGAAGGACGATTACCGCGCCTTCATCGACGCGCTGATCGGCGGCGAAAAGGTCGATTTCAAGGAGTGGGAAAAGACCACCCCCTATTTCGAAGGCTGCCTGCCGATCGAGGTGATGGCCGAACGCGGCGTCGACACCCTGCGCTACGGCCCGATGAAGCCGGTCGGCCTGACCAACCCGCACAAGCCCGAACGCCGCCCCTACGCCGTGGTGCAGTTGCGCCAGGACAACGCGCTGGGCACCCTGTACAACCTCGTCGGTTTCCAGACCAAGCTGCGCCACGCCGAACAGGCGCGTATTTTCCGCATGATTCCCGGTCTGGAAAACGCCGAATTCGCCCGTCTGGGCGGTCTGCACCGCAACACCTTCCTGAACAGCCCGCGCCTGCTCGACGGCGCGCTGCGTTTGAAGTCCCAGCCGCGCCTGCGCTTCGCCGGGCAGGTCACGGGCTGTGAGGGCTATGTGGAAAGCGCCGCCGTCGGCCTGCTCGCCGGGCGCTTCGCCGCCGCCGACCGCCTGGGGCAAGATTGCGTCGCCCCGCCGCCGACCACGGCGCTTGGCGCCATCCTCAGCCACATCACCGGCGGCGCGGAGGCGGAAACCTTCCAGCCGATGAACGTCAATTTCGGCCTGTTCCCCCCGGTTGACGACAAAATTCGCGGGCGGGACCGCAAGCTGGCCTACACGCGCCGCGCATTGGCCGATTTGGCGGCTTGGGTGTGAGTTCAGGAACGCTGTTCGACGACGCCAATCAGACTTCGTCGAACAGCGCCATCCCCGACGGCGGGTTGCGTCGGTAGACCGCCAACCGGCTCTCCAGCCCGCCGACATGCAACTCGATCCGGTGTCCGTCCGGGTCAAGGACATACAACGAGTCGCCTTCGCTGCGGTTGTCTTTCCAAACCCGCGCCGCAGCGGCGACGCGCTCCGACAGCGCCGAGAAGTCGTCCGCCGCAACGTCGAAGGCGACATGGGTGTAATCGCAGCGCACCGCCTTCTCAGCCTCGGCGTCAACCGACAGGCACAGCCACAGCGCCCCGGCTTCCAGATAGGCGCCTTGCAACCACCGCGCCCGCAACCGGAACCCCAGAAGGTCGTGGTAAAAGGCAAGGGCGCGGTCCAGATCAACCACCGCCAGCGTCAGGTGATTGAGGCCACGCACCACCGTCATCAGTACCGCCCGCGCAGCGCCGCCCAGCCCAAGCGCAAATGCCGGAACGGGTGCGGCAGCAGCACGCGCGGGGCGAAGACGTCATGGTCGGCTTTGGCGATCACGCCAAGATGCAGATCGGCCAGCACGGCGGGCAGCAAGGCGGGGAGCGCGGCCTTCGGCAGGCCCCGGCGCAACCGGCGGGCTTGGTCCAGATGCTCCGCCGCCACCCGCGCCACATCGGCGATCACCGGGCGCAGTTCTGATTTTGAACGGCCCGCGAACAGATCCTCCGACTGAGCGCCATGCTCGGTCATCCGGTCGGCGGGCAGCAACTGCCGGTGCTGACGGGCGAGAAAGGGAACGGCGCGCAGAATGCCGGTCAGCGCGTAGGTGATGCCGACATGCCGACCCACGGCCATCGCCTGCTCGCTCCGCACGTCGAGAATCTCAAGGGCCAATTGCACCAACGGCGCGCCGGTGACGTCGGCGTAATTGACCAGACAGGTCAGGTCGGCGGGCGGCGTGTCGTCGAGATCGGCCTCGCGCGCGTCGATCAGCCGATCAAACAGAGACCGACTGAGGCTCAAGGTCTTTGCCGCCTCCGCCAACGGGTCCATCACGGCGTGGCGCGGTACGGGTCCGTCCTCATAGACAGCCTCGACGCCGTCGCGCCAGAATTGGAGCCGCATCTGACCAAGGATTGGTTCGCTGACGACTTCACGGGTCTTGGCGATTTCCACGTTGAAGGCGTGCAGCGCAAACAACGCCTCGCGCCGATCTTCTGGAGCGAAGAGTCCCGTCAAGAAATGATCGTTGTCGTGTTTTCGGACCTCCCGCCCGCAATAGGACAGGTCGGTCGTTGCCGTCGCCATGGGAATCCCGATTGGAAAAAAGAAAGGTGGTGTGGTTTGGAACGTAAGACAAATCCTCAGTCCAAGCCCATATTAAACGCGGAAGGCCACACCGCCAGCCCCGACGCGCAGCAGGCAAGGTTTCCCATGACCGATTTCAACCTCGCCCCGGCCAAGCCCCGCAAGCCCAACCCGGTCGCCCGCAAGGACGAGAGCGGGGAAAATTTCCCCGTCGCCTCCCGCTTGCTGCCCAAGCATCTGCGCCCGCACGTCATGGCCTTTTACCGTTTCCTGCGGTTGGCCGACGACATCGCCGACGACGCGGATCTGGAGCCGGAAACCAAGCTGTCCTATCTGGAGGCTTTGGAACGGACCCTGACCTCGGGTCAGGCCAAGCACGCCTATCTGAAACCGGCGCTGGATCTGCGGGACAGCCTGCAAGCCACCGGGGTCAGCGACCGCCACGCGCGCCAAGTGTTGCGCGCCTTCCGCCGCGACGCGGTCGGCGCCCGCTGCCACAGTTGGAGCGATCTTCTGCTCTATTGCCGCTATTCCGCCAACCCGGTCGGGCGCTATCTGCTGGAGCTGCACGGCGAGGGAATCGCCGCCGGCATGGCGTCGGACGCGCTGTGCGCCGCCTTGCAGGTGTTGAACCATCTTCAGGACGCGCGCGACGATTGGACGCTGTTGGGACGCTGCTACATCCCGTTGGTCTGGTTTGATGAGGCGGGCATCAGCGTGGAGAAGCTGGTGGAGCCGCAGAGCGATCCGCGTCTGCGCGTGATCTTCAACCAAACCCTTGATAAGACGGACGATCTTTTGACGGACGCCGCCGCCCTGCCCGGCCTGATCCAGCATCGCGGCCTGCGGCTGGAGGCCTCGGTCATCCTCAGCGTCGCCGAAGCGCTGTCGCAGCGGCTGCGCGCGCACGACCCGTTGAAGACCCGCGTCGAGCTTGGCCCGCATCACAAGCTGCTGGCCGTGGCGCGGGGGCTGGCGCGAAGCGTCACCGCCTCCTAAACTCCGGGGCCGCGTTCGCTCGAACGTCCGGTTTGATCGTCGGCCCAGGATGTCTCGCGCATGACCAGCCCTTTGACCCACGCGGCCACGCCGCCGTGCGCCGAATCGCCCTCCATGGTCGCCCAACGGTCGGGAAGCAGTTTTTATTGGCCGATGCGCCTGCTGCCGCGTTCCAAACGCGCGGCGATGTTCGCCATCTACGCCTTTTGCCGCCGCATTGACGACATCGCCGACGAACCCGGTTCCCCGGCGGCCAAACGCGCCGGGCTGGCGGAATGGCGGCGCGACATTCACGAGATTTACAGCGGCGGCGCGGCGACCAATCCCGTCGCCGCCGCCTTGAAGGACGCCATCGACCGCTATGGCCTGCCGCGCGCCGAGTTGGACGCGCTGATCGACGGCATGACGATGGACGTCGGCGCGGGCTTGCGCGCGCCCGATCTGGCGACCCTGCGGACCTATTGCCGCCGCGTCGCCGGGGCCGTTGGGATGCTGGCGATTCGCGTCTTCGACCGCGCCGATTCGGACACCGAGGCCTTCGCGCTGGCCTTGGGCGAGGCGCTGCAACTGACCAATATTCTGCGCGACCTGAGCGAAGACGCGGCGCTGGGGCGGCTCTATCTGCCGCGCGAGGCGCTGGCGCTGGCGGGCATCCACACCCAGATCCCGGAGGAGGCTTTGGCCCACCCCAACCTCGCCCGCGCCTGCGAGGCGGTGGCCGATCTGGCGGAGGCTGATTTCGCCGACGCGCGCGACGCCATCGCGGGCAAAGTCGGCGGATCGCTGTGGGCGGCGGTGGCGATGATGGTGCTGTATCACCGGCTGTTGCGGCGGCTGCGCGCGCGGGGCTGGCGCGATCCCTCCGAACGGGTGCGGGTCGGTCGGCGGGAAAGCGCCTGGGTCGCCCTGCGCTGCCTGCTCGGCTCGCCGCCCGCCGCCTGAGCGACGCGCTCATCATGACCACCTGTCATGTGATCGGGGCCGGGCTGGCCGGGTTGGCCGCCGCGCTGCGGCTGGCCGAGTCGGGTCGGCGAGTCGCGCTGTACGAGCAGGCGCCGCAGGCGGGCGGGCGCTGCCGGTCCTTTTACGACGCCACGCTCGACCGCATGATCGACAATGGCAGCCACATGGCGCTCAGCGGAAACCACGCGCTGGTCGATTACGCCCGGCGCAGCGGGACCGGGGACGCGCTGACGGCCCTGCGCCCCGCCGCCTTCCCCTTCCTGGACCAGCGCGACGGCGCGCTCTGGACTTTGCGCCCCGGCGGGCTGTGGCTGTTCGACGACGCCCGGCGGGTTCCGGGCAGCCGCCCCTGGCAATATCTGGCGGCGTTGCGCGCAGTGGTCGCCGGACCGGACCACACGATGGATCAAGCCTTGCCGCCTGGCGGGCCGCTGCACGAACGGCTGTGGCGACCGTTGGCGGTGTCGGCGCTGAACGGCCCAACGGCGCGCGTCTCGGCCCGCCTGTTCGGCGCGGTGATGCGGGAAACCCTGCTGCGCGGCGAGGCGGCCTGCCGTCCGTTGGTCACGCCGCGTGGGTTGACCGCCGCCTTCGTCGATCCGGCCTTGCGCCGTTTGGCGGCGCTGGGGGCCGATGTGCGGCTGGGCGCGCGGGTGGACGCCCTGCGCTTTAGTGATGAACATTCTGGGGCCGCGCGGGTGGTTGGCCTGTCGGTCGGCGGCGCGGCGGTGGATCTGCCCCCCGGCGAGTCGGTGATCCTCGCCGCTCCCGCTTGGGTGGCGGAGCGGTTGGTTCCCGGCCTGACCGTGCCGCCGCCCGGCCCGGCCATCGTCAACGTCCATTACCGGCTCGACGAATCGGCGCGCTTGCCGGGTGGTCTGCCTTTTCTGGGGTTGATCGGCGGACAGGCCGAATGGCTGTTCGCGCGGGAGGACGTCGTCGCCGTCACCGTCAGCGACGCCGACGTCCTGGCCGACCAACCCGCCGAGGCCATCGCCGCCCTTCTGTGGCGCGACGTCGCCGCCGCCTTGCGGCTTGATGGCCCGATTCGCCCCTATCGGGTGGTGAAGGAACGTCGGGCGACACCCGACCAAGCGCCCGACTCGGTTTTGCGCCGCCCGCCGACCCGCACCCGCTGGGGCAATCTGACGCTGGCCGGGGACTGGACGGACACCGGGCTTCCGGCCAGCCTGGAAGCCGCCGTTCGTTCGGGCGACCGTGCGGCAAAGCTCATACTTTCAGCCCGTTGATGCGCTTTCCGGCAGTCTAGAGCGTTTCCAGACTTCACATCGTTGCGCCTTCGGCCTATTTGGTCGGGTGGAGGCGCCGCGCTCCCAAGGCACGGCCCGGAAGGACTTTTCAAGAAGAGAGGGTTTCGACATGGCGTTTGAACTTCCGCCGCTCCCCTACGCGTATGACGCTCTGGCCCCGTACATTTCGGAACAGACGCTGCGCCTGCACCACGGCAAGCATCACCAGACCTACGTCACCAACCTGAACAACCTGACCAAGGATTCGCCCTTGGCCGAGGCCAGCCTGGAAGACGTCATCAAGCAGACGGTCGGCGACGCCACCAAGATCGGCATTTTCAACAACGCCGCCCAGATCTGGAACCACACCTTCTTCTGGCAGAGCCTGAAGAAGGACGGCGGCGTCATCCCGGCGGCGCTGGAAGCCCGCATCGTCGCCGATTTCGGCAGCGTGGAAAAGTTCAAGGAAGAGCTGACCCAGGCCGCCCTGACCCAGTTCGGTTCCGGCTGGGCGTGGCTGTACGAAGAGAACGGCACGCTGAAGGTCGGCAAGACCGGCAACGCCGACACCCCCTTCGCCCATGGCAAGAAGCCGCTGTTCACCATCGATGTCTGGGAACACGCCTATTACGTCGATTTCCAGAACCGCCGCGCCGATTTCGTGAAGGCGGTCATCGACCACCTCGCGAACTGGGATTTCGCCGCCGAACAGCTCGGCGTCTGATCTCAATGCCTGCGTTGAAAATGGGCGTGCGTTGAAAACGGCAAAGGCGTCCCGGTTGGGACGCCTTTGTTGTTTCTGGCCGAGCGATTCAGCCGCACCGCTTTACACCGGCAGCATCGCCACAGCCACCCGCCGCCCTTCGGCCAGCAGGATGTTGTAGGTCCGGCAGACCGCGCGGCTGTCCATGAACTCGACGACGATGCCCGCCGCGCGCAACTCCTGACGCAGGGCCTTCGGCACGAACCGCATCGTCGGGCCGGTGCCGAGCAACAGAAGCTCCACTTTCGGCTCCGCCGCGACGATCTCCGCGAAATCGGCGGCGGTCAGCGCGGCCATGTCGGCGCTGACGTCCGGGCCGACGCTCCACGGCAACGTGCGGTCGGGCAGCACGATGACCGCCCCGACCCACCAGCGCCCGGACACGCAGAACTGCCCCTCGCCATAACCGTCGATGACCTGACGGTCAGACGAGATCATCGGTGTGATGTCGGCCATGGGGCAGTCCTTTCCGACGACGCCGCGCTTAGGGCGTCGTCGGGGCGTTGGTGGGCTGAACGTCCGGCGCGCCGCGACGCAGGCGGTTTTCGCCGAGGAACAGCAGGATCGGCGCGGCGATAAAGATGGACGAGGTGGTGGCGATGAACACGCCAAGCAGCAGCACGATGCCGAAATCCTGCAAGGCCTCGCCGCCGAACAGCGCCAGCGGAATGACCGAGAGGAAGGTGCACATCGAGGTGCCGAGCGTACGGTTCAGCGTCTCGTTGATCGACAGGTCGATCAGGTCGCGCAACGGCATCTTCTTGTAGATGCGCAGGTTCTCGCGCATCCGGTCATAGACCACGACCTTGTCGTTGATCGAATAGCCCATGATGGTCAGGATCGCGGCGACCGCCACCAGATTGAACTGCAAGCCGGTGACGGCGTAGAAGCCGACGATCTTGGTGATGTCGAGCAGCAGCGTCACCACCGCGCCCAAGCCGAACTGCCATTCAAAGCGGAACCAGATGTAGAGCAGCATCGCCAGCATGGCGAGGCCGAGCGCCATCATGCCGTTGGCGAACAGCTCGCCGCTGACCGAAGCGCCGACCGCTTCGACGCGGCGGACCTGGGTGCCGGGAACGGCGGTGGCCAGCGTGGCGCGCACCTTGTCGGCGGCGACCTGCTGGGCGGCGTCGTCGCCGGGCTGGCGTTCCAGGCGGATCAAGACGTCCTGATTCGATCCGAACTCCTGCAACGCGACCTGCCCCATGCCAAGCCCGGTCAGGGTGTGGCGCAGCGAGGCGAAATCAGTGGCCTGCGGCGTGCGGGCTTCGATGACGATGCCGCCACGGAAGTCGATGCCGTAATTCAGCCCCGGATGGAAGAACAGGATCAACGAGGCGATGGACAGGAACGCCGACGTGATAAGGCCAGCGTACCGGCCGTTCATGAAGGGGATCTTGGTGTTGTCGGGGACCAGGCGAAGCCGGAACATGGAACTACCTCCTCAAACCGGCAGCGCGGTGGGCCGCGTCTGGCGCAGCCATGTCACCATCATCAGGCGCACCAGCACCGTGGCGGTGAACATGGAAATCAGGATGCCGAAGGTGATGGTGACGGCGAAACCCTTGATGGTGCCGGTGCCGAAGATGAACAGCAGCGCCATCTTGATCGCCGTCGTCAGATTGGAATCGACGATGGTGCTGTAGGCCCGGCTGAACCCGGCCTCCATCGAGGCGAACACGCCCCGGCCCTTCTTCGTCTCTTCGCGAATGCGCTCGTTGATGAGGATGTTGGCGTCCACCGCCAGACCCAGCGTCAACAGCACGCCCGCGATGCCCGGCAGGGTCAGCGTGGCGTGCAGCAGCGACAAGGCCGCCAGCGTCAGCACGATGTTGATGAGCAGGGCGAAGCAGGCGAAGGCGCCGAACAGCCCATAGGACGCGATCATGTAGACGCAGACCATCACGAAGCCGACGGCGACCGCCGTCAGACCGGAGCGGATCGAATCGGCGCCCAGATCGGGGCCGACCGTGCGCTCTTCGATCACCTTCAACGGCGCGGGCAAGGCGCCCGCGCGCAACAGCACCGCCAGATCGTTGGCCGACGCGGCGGAGAAGTTGCCGCTGATCTGGCCACGCCCGCCGGTGATCGGCTCGCGGATGACCGGGGCGCTGATGACCTTGTTGTCAAGCACGATGGCGAAGGGACGACCAACGTTCGCCTTGGTGATTTCGGCGAAACGGTTGGCTCCGGCGCTGTTGAACTCGAAATTCACCACCCACTCGCCGCTCTGCGAGTTGGTGGAGGCCGTCGCGTTCTTCAGGGTGGCGCCATCCACCTCGACCTTCTTGCGGATGACGTAAGAGGTCTGGCCGCGTCCACCTTCGCTCGACGGCAGAATCTCCGATCCCGGAGGGGCGCGGCCCGTCGAGGGATCGGCGCTGCTGTCCACCAGACGGAAGGTCATCTTCGCCGTGGTGCCGAGCAGACGCTTGACGCGGTCGGGATCCTCGACGCCGGGAAGCTGGACCAGGATGCGGTCGGTGCCCTGGCGGGCGATGGTCGGCTCGTTCACGCCGGTCTCGTCGATGCGGCGGCGAACGATTTCGATGGATTGCTCGATGGCCTGGGTGGCGCGGTCGCGCAGGGCGACTTCGCTCAAGGCCACCGTCACCGTCGGGCCGTTGACCGACACCGCGATGTCGGGCTGCCCACCGGCCATGGTCACGCCGCCGACCGGGTTGGACAGGCCACGCAGAGCCTTCACCGCGTCATCGGTCTGGGCGGCGTCGCGAAGCTGGACGGTCACGGCGCGGTCCCCGGCGGTGATCGCCGTGTAGCCGACGTTGGCGGTGCGCAGTTGCTGCCGCGCCCCGTCCACCAGCCCTTCGACCCGGTCACGGATGACCGTGGCCATATCGACTTCGAGCAACAGATGCGATCCGCCGCGCAGGTCGAGACCCAGCGCCACCCGGCTGTTGGCGTACCAACTTGGCAGACTGGCCAGCGTCTCGCGGCCCAGGAAGTTCGGCAACATCACGATGAACCCGGCGACGCAGGTCGCCACGATCATATAAATCTTCCAGCGCGAAAAATAGAGCATGCGTCACTCGAATCCGATTGGACGACCGGCCAAGCCGGGTTACTTGCGGCCCAACAGCTTGCCAAGGAACCCACCGGCGCCGGGCGCCTCGTCGGTCTTGGCGGCGCCGTCGGCGGGGGCGGCGGCGTCGCCGGGCTTGCCGCTGGCCGGTTCGGTCTTGGCGAGCACGAGGTTGACCGTCGAGCGCACGCAGCGCACGCGGACATTCTCGGCGATTTCGACGGTCAGCTCGTCGTCCGGGCCGACCTTGTTCACGACGCCGATGATGCCGCCGCCGGTCACGACGCGATCACCGCGACGGATGGCCGACAGCATGGCCTTGTGCTCCTTCATCTTCTTTTGCTGCGGACGGATCAGCAGGAAATAGAAGACGACGAAGATCAGAATCAGCGGCAGAAATTGCACAACCATGTCACCACCGGCAGCGGGCGCGGCGGTCTGTGCATAAGCCGTCGAAACGAACATCTGGGAGCTCCTTTTGGGTTGGTCTCGCGCGGGGTTCGGCGTTCCGCCGGGACGCCGCGACTATAGCCGCCCATGCTTGGGATGCAACGGTGATGCGCCGTCATCCGGGGTTTGGCGGCGGCTTGTGCGCCCGCACCGCTGTGATACCGTGCGGGCGCGTCGCAAAGATGGCGGCGCGGACGCCCGGTTTCCATGAAAATTCGCGCAGAGGCGCCAGGAAAACGATGCCAGACGACTCTTTGATCCCGCTCTTGACCCGCATCGCCGACGCGCTCGACCGTCTGGCCCCGCCACCGCCGGTCGCGCTCGACATCGCCGCCGCCGACGCCTTCGTCTGGCACACCGACCCTGATCGGCTGGAGCCGGTGCCGTCGGTCAACCGGGTGGACATCGCTCTGTTGCAGGGTGTGGAGCGGCAGCGCGACATCCTGTTGGACAACACCCGGCGTTTCGCGGGCGGTCTGCCCGCCAACAACGCCCTGCTGTGGGGATCGCGCGGCACCGGCAAAAGCTCTCTGGTCAAGTCGATCCACGCCGTGGTGTGCCAGGAGCGTCCGGACGAGCTGGCGCTGGTGGAAATCCACCGCGAGGACATCCCCACCCTGCCCCGCCTGCTGACCCGGCTGAAGGGCGAAGCGCGCCGCTTCATCCTGTTCTGCGACGACCTGTCCTTTGACCATGACGACGCGCATTACAAGTCGCTGAAAGCGGTTCTGGACGGCGGGATCGAGGGGCGGCCCGACAATGTGGTGTTCTACGCCACGTCGAACCGCCGCCACCTGATGCCGCGCGACATGATCGAGAATGAACGCTCGACCGCCATCAACCCGGCGGAAGCGGTCGAGGAAAAAGTCTCGCTGTCCGACCGTTTCGGCCTGTGGCTGGGCTTCCACAATTGCGACCAGACCACCTATTTCGCGATGATCGAGGGCTACGCCCGCCATTTCGGCCTGGAGATCGCCACCGAGCAGCTCCACGCCGAAGCGGTCGAATGGTCGGTCACGCGCGGCAGCCGGTCGGGCCGCGTCGCGTGGCAGTTCATCCAGGACCTGGCGGGCCGTCTCGGAACGCCCCTTCGCTGACCGGCTTGCGGTCCATCTGGCCGGAGGGGTCCACCGCCTGGCTGCCCTTGCGCAGCTCGAAATGAAGCTGCGGGCTGGTGACGGAGCCGGTTTGACCGACCCGGCCCACCGTTTGCCCGCGCTTCACCGTCGCCCCGCGCTCCACCTCGATGCGGTCGAGGTGGGCGTAGGCGGTGATCCAGCCGTCGGCGTGCTTCAGCAGCAGCAGATTGCCAAAGCCGCGCAACTCGTTCCCGGCGTAGGCGACGATTCCATTGTCGGCGGCGACCACCGCCGTACCCTTGCTGGCGGCGATGTTCAGCCCGTCATTGTGCAGGCCGTCGGGCTTGGGGCCATAGCCCGAAATCAAGCGTCCTTTGACCGGCCACAGGAAACGCGCGCCGCCACGCGGGGGCGGCGCGGCGTCCGGCTTGGCTTCGGTGGGTTTGGCCTCCGGCTTGGCGGGGTCGGTCTTGGCGAAATCCGGTTTTGACGGCGGCGGCGGGGGAACGCCGGCGATTTCGGTCGGCGGCGCTTCGGCGGGCGCGGCGTTGCGTCCGGCGGGCAGGTTGGGCGGAGTCGGGGTTGCCGCCGAGACGGCGGGCGCAGCCTGAACCGAAGACGCGGCGGCGTCCGCCGTCGTCTCGGGCTTGTGGCTCGGCGCGCGCAGATTGGTCGGTCCCTGCCCCGGTTGATAGGCCATTTCGGGTTCGGACACGCCCGCCGCCGGAGCCGTCGCCGCGCTCGCCCCCATGGAGGGTTTGGTCAAGGGAATCGGCGCCCCGGCCACGCCACCGCTTGGCCCCGGAGGGGGCGCGGAATCCGCCGCCGCTGGAGCGGAGGGAGCGAGCGGAGTCGGAGCCGCCGCGCCGGGCGGCGCCAATTCGGCGGCCTGGATCGACGACCGTCCAGCCCCACGCCCGGACGACGGCGCTGTTGTGGTCGCCGGGGACGGCGCCTCGGCCACCATCGCGCCTGTGGCCGGAGCCTTGATGTCCGGCGCGCCGGTCGGCGGACGGCTGTCGGCGCCGGGCAAGCGCAGCGCCTGTCCGGCCTGCACCGCGAAGGGCGCCGTCAGACCGTTCAGCCGAGTCAATTCGCTGACATCCACGTTGTTCATGCGGGAGATGCCGTACAGCGTGTCGCCACGCTGGACGATGTATTGTCGAGCCGTCGGCAGGACCAGCCGCTGACCGGCTTCCAGCTTGTAGGGCGGCGAGAGGCGATTCGCTTCGATCAGGTCGCGCAGCGGCACATTGTGACGGCGCGCGACGGTGTAAGCGCTGTCGCCCTTCTGCACCATGATCGACCCGCCTGCCGAATCCGGCGTGCTGCCGCTTCCCATGTTGACGACGGGGGCCAGTCCGCCGACCCGTTCACAGGCGGCCAACGCCAGAACGATCAGCGAGGCGGCGGCCAAACGTGAGGCGCGGCGCGCGGGGCGCCCAAGCGGAGTCGGGCAAGCGGCGGAGGTCATGCGGAACGAACCTGTTGCGGCGGGTCGGACAGCAGCGGAACGAAGCGAACGGGCCACAGATCCTCCCGAAGAATACCGGAATCGGTGCGCCGGAGGCGGACCATCGTCTGTTCACGATAATCCCCGCCCAGCGGAATGACCATGACACCACCAACGGCGAGTTGATCCGTCAAGTCTTTTGGCGGCTCCTGCCCCCCGGCGGCCGTCACCAGCACACGGGAAAACGGCGCCTGTTGCGGCCAACCACGGGTTCCATCACCCAGGCGAGTCGTGATGTTGCCGATGTTCAGCAGGCGAAACCGGCGTTCCGCCTCGTTCAACAGGGGGCGCAGACGTTCGATGGTGAAGACCCGGCGGCAGAGCTGCGCCAGCACCGCCGCCTGATACCCCGATCCGGTGCCGATCTCCAGCACCAGATGACGGGGATGCAATTCCAGCGCCTGCGTCATAAGCGCCACGATCAACGGTTGGCTGATCGTCTGGCCGCAGTCAATGGGAAGCGCCATGTCGTCCCAGGCATGATCCTGAAAGGCGTCCGGCACAAACACGTCACGCGGGATCCGTTCGATGGCGCCAAGGATGGACGTGTCGGACACCCCCGCCCCACGAAGCGCCATCAGCAAACGGATCTTGCGCGCGTCTGTGCTCACACAAAGGCCTGTTTCAGTGTCTGCAAGGTCGGCGTGTGGGTCAAATCAAGGAACACCGGCGTGATCGAAATCCCGCCGTTGAACACGGTGTAAATATCGGTGTCCTCGGCCACGTCGGCCTCGCCCCGCAAGGTGCCGATCCAGAAATAGGCCTTGCCGCGCGGATCGACTCGCTCGATCAACTCGTCGCCGATCTTGCGTTTGCCGTGCCGCACCACCCGCACGCCTGTGACCTCATCCGCCGGGCAAGCCGGAAAATTGACGTTCAGCAGGACGTTTTTCGGCCACGCCACCGTGACCGCTTTGCGCACCACGTCGGCGCCATGGGCAATGGCCGCCGACCAGTCGATGGGGTTGCCGGTTTCGTAATGCTGGCTCATGGCGATGGCGGGAACGCCGAGCAGCGTCGCCTCCATCGCGGCGGCGATGGTGCCGGAATAGGTCACATCCTCGCCGATGTTGGAGCCTTGGTTGACGCCGGACAGGACCAGCGTCGGACGGGCGTCCTTCATCACATGGTTGATCGCCAGCAGCACGCAATCGGTCGGCGTGCCGTCCACCGTGAACCGGCGGTCGTCCAGCTTGCGCAGGCGCAGGGGCCGGTTGATGGTCAGCGAATGGCTGGCCGCCGACTGCTCCATCTCCGGCGCCACCACCCACACGTCATCCGACAGGGAACGCGCGATGGCTTCCAGCACCTTCAGCCCCTGGGCGTGAATGCCGTCGTCGTTGGTGACGAGGATGCGGGTTTTCGACAGGTCGAGCGGCAAAACGAACATCAGGCGGAAATCCTCTCCATGCCGCGCATGTAGGGGCGAAGGGCGTCGGGAACCAGGATCGAGCCGTCGGGCTGCTGGTAATTTTCCAACACCGCGATCAGGCAACGCCCGACCGCCACACCCGACCCATTGAGGGTGTGCAGGAATTGAGTTTGTTTCTCGCCCTTCGGACGGCAACGGGCCTTCATGCGGCGGGCCTGGAAATCGCCGCAATTCGACACGCTGGAGATCTCGCGGTAAGCGTTCTGCCCCGGCAGCCAGACCTCGACGTCGTAGGTCTTGCGCGAGGAAAAGCCCATGTCGCCGGTGCACAGCACGATGGTGCGGTAGGGCAGACCCAGCCGTTCCAACACGGTTTCGGCGCAACGGACCATGCGTTGATGCTCGGCCTCCGACTGTTCGGGCGTGGTCAGCCCGACCATTTCGACCTTCCAGAACTGGTGCTGGCGGATCATGCCGCGCGTGTCGCGCCCCGCCGATCCGGCTTCGGCGCGGAAGCAGGGGGTCAGCGCGGTGTAGCGCAGCGGCAACTCTTCGCTGGCGACGATCTGGTCGGCGACAAGATTGGTCAGCGGCACTTCGGACGTCGGAATCAGGTAATGATCCGATCCGGTGGTCTTGAACAGATCCTCTTCAAATTTCGGCAACTGGCCGGTGCCGAACAGGGCTGTGTCGCGCACCATCAGCGGCGGGGCGATTTCGGTGTAGCCATGCTCCGACGTGTGGATGTCGAGCATGAAGTCGGCCAGGGCGCGTTCCAGGCGGGCCAGCCCGCCCTTCAGCACGGTGAAGCGGGCGCCCGACATGCGGGCCGCCGCCTCGAAATCCATCAGGCCCAGCGCCTCGCCCAGCTCGTAATGCTGCTTGGCGTTGGCGATGGCGGGCGGCGCGCCCCAGCGGCGGATCTCGACGTTGGCGGTCTCGTCCGGGCCGTCCGGCACGTCGTCGGCGGGGATGTTGGGCAGACCGGCGAGCAGCGTGTCGAGTTCGGCGCCAAGGCGGCGCTCCTCCTCCTCCACCTGGGGCAGACGGTCCTTCAGCGCGGCCATCTCGTCCAGGATCGGTTGGGCGTCGCGCCCCTCGCGCTTGGCGAGGCCGATTTCCTTGGCCGCCTCGTTCCGGCGGGCCTGCATGTCCTGCAACTGGGTCTGCGCGGCGCGGCGGCGGCTGTCCAGGTCGATCACCGACGACGACAACGCCGCCAATCCCCGGCGGCCAAGGCCACGGTCGAAGGCTTCGGGATTCTCTCGGATGGCGCGAAGGTCGTGCATGGCTCGGACAGACTGCGAATGGGTGGGAGGTTGGTTATACGGCGCGGCTCCCCGAAG
This sequence comes from Azospirillum cavernae, assembly GCF_003590795.1. Lineage (GTDB taxonomy): Bacteria > Pseudomonadota > Alphaproteobacteria > Azospirillales > Azospirillaceae > Azospirillum > Azospirillum cavernae. The sequence goes on along the minus strand of NZ_QYUL01000001.1, from coordinate 834,813 downwards.
ATCCAGCGCAAGGCCGGAGCGACAGCGGTTCTGCGCTCCCGGCATGGCCGCCACGCCGATGCAGCCTTGGACAGCGGCGGAAGGTCGCGCCACTGTCTCCCCCGCCGCGTTGCAGCGGAGAACCGGGACCGAAGGGGACACGCGCGTGCGCGACGGAGACGAAACGGCCTATTTGGAGGCCGGAACCGCCGCCTATAGGTCGGCCAGCCGCATTCTGTTCGTCGCGGGTTTTTCCACCTTCGCCACGCTCTATTGCGTGCAGCCGCTGATGCCGGATTTTGTGCGTGAGTTTGGCGTCACCCCGGCGGAATCGAGCCTGACCTTGTCGCTCAGCACCGGGCTGCTGGCGGTGGCGTTGCTGATCGCCGGAGCCTTGTCGGACGGGATCGGGCGCAAGCCGGTGATGGTGGCGGCCCTGCTGGCGTCGGGGTTGCTGGGAATCGTCGGCGCGGTGATGCCGGATTGGCACGGATTCCTGATCCTGCGCGCGCTGGAGGGAATCGCCCTCAGCGGTCTGCCCGCCGTGGCCATGGCCTATGTTTCTGAAGAGGTTGACCCCAAATCCGCCGGGGTGGCCATGGGCCTCTACATCGGCGGAACGGCGATGGGCGGCATGTCGGGCCGGGTGATGACCGCGCTGGTCGCCGATCTGGGCAATTGGCGGATCGCCGTCGGGCTGGTCGGCGCCCTGGGCGTGGTCGCGGCGCTGACGGTGTGGAAAGCGCTGCCGCCGTCGCGCCATTTCGTGCGACGGCCATCGGGATTGCGCGCCCAGGCGCAGTCCTGGCGCGGGCTGTTGAGCGACCGGGGCATCCTCGCTTTGTTCTCGTTGGGCTTCCTGCTGATGGGCGGTTTCGTCACCGCCTTCAACTACATCGGCTTTCGGCTGACCGACCCGCCCTTTGAGCTGCGCCCGGCCTTGGTTGGGGCGGTGTCCATCGTCTATTGCTTCGGCATGGTCAGCTCGCCGCTGTTCGGCTGGCTCGCCGGACGCTTTGGCAATGACCGAACGTTGGTGGCGGCGGTTCTGCTGATGATCGCTGGGCTGGCCGTGTTGGAGTTGGACCATCTTGCGACGATGTTGATCGGCATCGCGCTGTTCACCTTCGCCTTTTTCGGCGCGCACTCCATTGTGTCCGCCTGGATCGGCCAGCGCGCCCAAACCGCCCGTGGTCAGGCGTCGTCGATGTATCTGTTCTGCTACTACATGGGATCGACGGTGGCCGGAACGTTGGGCGGGCTGTTCTGGCACGGCTATGGCTGGACCGGGGTGGCGTTGTTCATCGGCGGGTTGCTGTCGGTCGCGGCGCTGGTCGCCCTTGGCCTGCTGCGCCGCCGCTGAGCCACAGCTTTTGGGGGTGCGACAACGGAACACCGCACGCGTTCGCGTTTTCTTAAAGGGTCACGACCGATCCTGACCGCGCACGAGGCAAATCGGCGACGGCCCATGACCCATCTGACCGTTTACCGCGACCATGACCCGTCCTTCCCGGAACTGGCGACCCGAGATCTCATTGTTTTGGTTGGGCATCTGGCCATGACCGGCATTCTGTTCGAACGCTGGGCCGCCAGCCATTCCCTGCCCCACGACGCCGGAAGCGAGGATGTGCTCGCCGCCTACGCGACGGACGTCGCGCGCTTGCAAGCCGCCCGTGGTTACAAGACGGTTGACGTCGCCCGCGTGCCGCGCGGCGTCGCCAACGCCGCCGACTTGCGCGCCAAATTTCTCGACGAACACACCCACAGCGAGGATGAAGCCCGCTTTTTCGTCGAAGGCAGCGGAGCGTTCTATCTGCACATCGACCGTCGGGTGTTCCGCATCGTCTGCGAAACCGGGGACCTGTTGAGCGTTCCGGCGGGGGTGCGCCACTGGTTCGACATGGGGCCAGATCCCCATTTCACCGCCATCCGCTTTTTCAAGCGCCCGGACGGCTGGATGGCCGAACCGACGGGCGCCGACATCGCCGCGCGCTTTCCCGGTTACGAAGGCCCTACCGCCTCGCCCCGCTGAAACCGCGCCCGCATCGCAAAAAATTCACTTGAATTGCCGCGCAAAAAGCGTATTTCAGGGATCGAACGACGCACCCGCACGTGCCTATGGCCCTCTGTGGTTATGCTACGACGTACCGCGTCCTTTTTGGAAGAACCGGCCATTCCAGTGGGTCGGTCCCGAGAGGGAGGTTAGTATGTGTGCTGCCCACGGTGGGGCTTTGAGACGGTAGCCCTATAGCCGGAAATCGACGCGCTGTTGCCCGGAGCTTCGCAGCCCGGGGCCGTGCCCGAACCGGCTTTTTCCGTCTTCACCCCCCTATCCGAACAATTCGTTGATCCCCGCATCGCAACGCCATTCCTGTCTTCAGGTTTTGGCGCGGCGTCGGTGGATCGCCGTCTGCTCACTGAACCGGATTGAAATCCGCGTTCAGGGTATGGAGTGCGCCATGGGCTTCCTGCGTTCCCGTTCCGCCGTCACCCCGCTGCGCCGCAACACGCTGGCCACGGTGTCCCTGTCCACCGCCCGCCGGACCAGCGTCGTCCAGGCGGTCGCCCTGCATCGCCCGGAAGAGCCGATGCACTGCGTTCGCCCCGGCGTTCTGGCCGACACCGCCCACAGCTTCGTCACCGCCTTTGACGCAACGACGGAGTCCGTTGGGCGTGGCGGCGATGTCCTCTACGCCGTGAAGTGCAACCCGGAACCGGCGGTTCTGCGCGCCCTGTGGGCGGGCGGCGTGCGCCATTTCGACGTCGCCTCCCCCGGCGAAATCCGCCTGATTCGTCAGATGTTCCCGGACGCGACGCTGCATTACATGCACCCGGTCAAGGGGCGTCAGGCGATCCGCGCCGCTTACGAGCAATATGGCGTCCGCGACTTCGTGCTCGACAGCGCGGAAGAACTGACCAAGATTCTGGAGGAAACCGAACACGCCGCCGACCTTGGTCTTGTGGTCCGGTTGGGGCTGCCCAAGGGCAACGCCGTCTATGACCTGTCGGGCAAGTTCGGCGCGGCGATGAACGAAGCGGCGGAGCTGCTGCGCGCCGCCCGCGCCGTCGCCGCCCGCGTCGGCGTGTCCTTCCATGTCGGCTCGCAGATGCTGGACCCGTCCGCCTATGAGCGGGCGTTGGAATTGGCCGGGCGCGTGATCGCCGACTCCGGCGTCGCCATCGACATGTTGGACGTCGGCGGCGGCTTTCCGGTGTCCTATCCGGGCGTCACCCCGCCGCCGCTGGGCGACTTCATGGCCGCCATCGCGCGCGGCGTCCAGGCGCTCGACCTGCCCGACCATTGCCGCGTCTGGTGCGAGCCGGGCCGCGCCCTGGTGGCGCCCGGCGTCTCGCTGGTCGTTCAGGTGGTCAAGCGCCGGGGGAGCGAGTTGTTCATCAATGACGGCGTCTATGGCGCGCTCTCCGACGCCGGGGTTCCCGGTTTCCGCTTTCCCGCCCGCCTGATTCGCCCCTTCGCGGCGATGACCGATGCGACGGACGAAGGTTTCAGCTTTTACGGCCCGACCTGCGACAGCGCCGACAAGATGAACGGCCCGTTCTTTTTGCCGTCGGACATCCAGGCCGGGGATTGGATCGAGCTTGGCCAATTGGGCGCTTATGGCTCCTGCCTGCGCACGGCCTTCAACGGATTCGATCAAGCCCGCGTGGTCGAAGTGGCGGACGCGCCGCTGCTCGAAACGCCCGGCTACCGCCTGCGGTCCTGCGCCGCGTAAGCGGAACGCTGGAAACTGTGGATAAAATCCAAGAAATTCTGTAACATTCACCGCTCCGACGCCCGATCATCCACTCTTCACCGAAGAGGGGACGGGCGTCGGCGTATGTCGTTCGTTAAACTACCTCGGGGGAGACAAGCAATCATGGCCCTGGACACGAAGCTCTGCACGTTCACAGGCCGCATGGTCATCGTTGGTTTTGGATCGATTGGCCAGGGTGTTTTGCCGCTGCTTCTTCGTCACCTCGATGGTCTGACGTCGGATCGAATCACCATCGTGACCGCCGAAGAGCGCGGGCGCGAGGAGGCGGAGGAATATGGCGTCGCGTTCCACAACAACCCGTTGAACAACGACAATTTTTTCCAGGTTTTGAAGCCGCTGCTCGACAAGGGCGATTTCCTCGTCAACCTGTCGGTCGACGTGTCGTCGATCGCGTTGTTCGAGTTCTGCCATCGCATCGGCGCCTTCTACATCGACACCTGCACGGAGCCGTGGGCGGGAGGTTACACCGACTCCAGCCTGTCGCCCTCGCTGCGCTCCAACTACGCCCTGCGCGAGGCGGCGCTGGCCCGCCGCGCCGATTTCGCCGGTGGTCCAACGGCGGTGCTGACCCACGGGGCCAATCCCGGTCTGGTGTCGCACTTCGTCAAGCAGGCCCTGCTGAACATCGCCGCCGACACCGGGGTCGAGACGGACGTCCCGACCGACCGCGACGGTTGGGGCCGTTTGGCCGCGCGGCTGGGCGTCAAGACCATCCATGTGGCCGAACGCGACACCCAGGTGTCGAATCAGCCCAAGCAGATCGGCGAGTTCGTCAACACCTGGTCGATCGACGGCTTTGTCGGCGAAGGCTGCCAGCCGGCGGAATTGGGTTGGGGCACGCATGAAAAGCAATTGCCCGAGGATGGCCGCCGCCACGAGTTCGGGTGCGACGCCGCCATCTATCTGATGCGCCCCGGCGCCTCGACCAAGGTGCGGACCTGGACGCCGCTGGAAGGCCCCTTCCATGGCTTCCTCATCACCCACAGCGAGGCGATTTCGATCTCCGACTATTTCACGGTGCGCGAGGGCGAGAAGGTGGTTTACCGCCCGACCTGCCATTACGCCTACCACCCGTGCGACGACGCGGTGAAGTCGGTGCATGAGTTGGCGGGCAAGAACTGGGCGATCCAGGCCAGCCAGCGCCTGATGATGCACGAGATCGTCAGCGGCATGGATGAGTTGGGCGTTCTTCTGATGGGCCACGAGAAAGGCGCCTATTGGTACGGCTCGCGCCTGACCATCGAAGAGGCGCGCGAGCTCTGCCCCTACAACAACGCGACCTCCATGCAGGTGACGTCGACCGTGTTGGGCGGCATCATCTGGGCGCTGGAGAACCCGAATCGGGGCGTCGTCGAACCGGACGAGGTCGATTTCCGCCGAGTGTTGGAGATCGCCGCCCCCTATCTGGGCGAGGTCGTCGGCGCCTATGGCGATTGGACCCCGTTGCAGGATCGCGGCTTGCTGTTCCCCGAGGACATCGACGAGAGCGATCCGTGGCAGTTCAAGAACTTCCGCGTCGTCTGATCCGACAAGTCGGACAAAAATTCGGGTGGGCCGGACCTTTTTCGGCCCACCCGTCGTTCATTCCCGTGGGCGGTTGACCACAGTCACGTCGTTACCGGCATGATCCCGTTGCGAAACCGTTGACTTGGGGGGCGCTTCCCCCAATCGTTCCAACCATGCCCAAGCACGTCCTTCGGCGCCACCGCGCCACCGCCCCCCGACGCGCCAGCGTCACCGGCAAGACCGCCTTGTCGCCGATCCTCCGCTCCGGCATCGTCGGGTTGATGATCGCGTGCGGCGTCGTGACCGCCGATCTGGCGGACGCGCAATCACCCGCGCGGGCGCCCCAGCCGCCGACGCTGCTGACCGCCGATCAGGTGATGTTCGACGAGACGAACAATCTGGTCACGGCGACCGGCAATGTGGAGTTGGCGCAGGGCAAGCGCACCGTCCGCGCCGACAAGATCACCTACAACCAGAAAACCAAAATCGTCACCGCGACCGGGGCCATTCGTTTGGTCGAGCCGTCGGGCGAAATCACCTTTGCCGACTATGCCGAACTGACGGACGACTTGAAGGACGTGTTCATCGAGAATGTCCGCGTTCTGATGATCGACAACAGCCGTATGGTTGGCAACGAGGGGCAACGGCGCGACGGCAAGATCACCAAGGTCAGCCGTGGCGTCTACAGCCCTTGCGAGCTGTGCAAGTCTGATCCGAACAAGGCTCCCTTGTGGCAGATTCGCGCCGTCCGCGTCGTTCACGACAACGAGGAGCATGAGGTCCGCTATCAGGACGCCACGATGGAGTTCTTCGGAATTCCGTTTTTCTACACGCCCTATCTGTCGCACGCCGATCCGTCCGTGGACCGCAAGAGTGGCTTCCTGACGCCATCCTTCGGCAACAGCTCCGATCTCGGCGCCATTCTGAAAACCCGTTATTACTGGGACATTGGCGGCAACCAGGACGCCACGTTCGAGGTGAGCGGTTTTTCCAAGCAGGGGCTTCTGCTTGGGGGAAATTACCGCAAACGGTTCGAGAATGGTCGGTTGGAACTGGACGGCGCCATCACTCAAGGTGAGTTGCCCAACGGACCCGCGACGGGAGCGCCCAAGGACAAGCGTCTTCGTGGCTACGCCGCCGCCAGAGGTCTGTTCGACATCAACGACACCTGGCGAGCCGGATTCGACGTCAAGAAGGCCAGCGATGAAACATTCTTGCGTCGCTATTACGATGTCCGCGACGATTACCTGACCAGCAAGGTTTTCGTCGAAGGCTTCCGTGGGCGCAACTACGCGGCCCTTGCGGCTTTCGGCTTCCAGGATCTGCGCTACGGCAACACGACCCCGGAACCAATTGCGCTGCCGACGGCGCGCTACAACGCTTTGGGTGAACCTGGAAGCCTGTTTGGCGGGCGTTGGTCGTTGGACAGCAGCCTTCTCGCGATCACGCGTCCGAACGATGCCGGGCCGAATTCCCGGCGTGTCATGGTGCAACCTGGCTGGCAACGCGACATCGTGTCGAACGTTGGCTTCATCACCACGTTGTCAGCCAATGTTCTGGCCGCCGGTTATTCCGCCGACCACTTCAACACCACCGATCCGACCACGCGCGGCAGCAGCGACGTCAGCCGATTCCGCTTCTTCCCGCAAGGGCAGGTCATGGTTCGTTATCCGTTCGTGCGCTATGGCCAATCCTCGCAACAGTTGATCGAACCGATCGTGCAAGCGACCGTGGCGCCCAAACTGCCGAATGGAAAGATTTTCCCGAACGAAGACAGCGTCGATGTTGAGTTCGACGAGGTCAATCTGCTGACCCCCAACCGTTACACCGGCATCGACCGGCTGGATGACGGCATGCGGGTCACATACGGCTTGCGCACCGCCTATTATGGCTACAAGCAAGGCTCTGCAAGCCTGTTTCTTGGACAAAGCCATCGCTTGACCGACAGTTCGGGCTTCAAGGTTGGTTCGGGCCTGGAAGACCATGTGTCGGACTATGTCGGACGCCTTGATCTGCAACCGGCGGAATGGCTGGATGTGAATTACGGCTTCCGCATCGATCACGACACGCTGAAGCCGCGCCGCCATTCGTTGAACGCGTCAGCCGGTGTGCCGCTGCTGCGCTTGGGAACCTCCTACACCTTTGTCGACCAGACCACCTCACGCACGGCGACGACCCTTGATCGGGTTGAGCAAGCGACCTTTTCGCTCAATTCCAACTTTGTGCAAAATTGGGGGTTGGGAATCTCCCATGTGCAAGCGATGGAACCGCAGCCAGGCCCGCGATCCACGCTCGCCACCCTCACTTATGGGGATGAGTGCCTTATTTTCCAGACCATCCTTCGCCGCGACTTCACCACGTCAAGCAATGGCGTGAAGGACGGCAACACGCTTTTCTTCCGATTTGTCTTCAAGAATGTCGGTGAGTTCAAGACACCGAGCATCAGCATGAATTTCCTGGGAAATTCGGCGACGACCGGCCAGTAAGAATAGGGTCGGCAAGAAACGGAACAATGTCCGACAGACGGCCAACCACCCGGTTGGCCGTTTTCGTATCCGCAACCGTCCCCATCGGATCAACCAACACCCGCATGCCAACCCCCGCCGCCTGAGCCGCCTGCATGTCGGTCGGTTGATCGCCAACGAAGATCGACCGGGCCAGATCCAGATCATGCCGCCGCGCCGCCTCCAGGATCATGCCGGGGGCGGGCTTGCGCCAAAAGCTCTCGCGGGCAAAGCGTTCAACCGGCCCAGCCCGATGGTATGGGCAATGGTAAACGCCCGCCAAATCGACGCCGCGCGCCCGGAACTCTTCGACCATCCAGGCGGTGAAGGCCAGAAACTCCGGCTCTGAAAAATACCCCCGCGCGATGCCCGACTGGTTGGTGATGACCGCGACGCGATACCCCCGATCCATGGCCGCTCGCGCCAGATCAAAAACACCGTCCACAAACTGGAAACGGTCATGGGTCACGACATAGCCGTGATCGACGTTGATGACGCCGTCGCGGTCAAGAAACAGTGCGGGGCAAGGCACGCGGGCATACTCGCGATGGTGAGAATCATGCGGTGTTAGCACGGGCGCGCGCCATCTGAAAACAATGTCCCAGCCATCCCCTGTCAAGGGGTTGCATCGCACACGCGTTGCCGTTAGCCATAGGCGCTTTCCATTTCCTACGCCCGCGACGCATCCGATCATGACCCTGGGACGCTACGACTACGAACGCCGTTACCGCCGCCGCGTCTTGAGCGGGGTTGGCAAATTTGGCTTGATGGCCGCCGTGGTGCTGGGCGTCGGGCTGTTCGCGTACCAGATGGGCATCGAACAGTTGAAGGGCCGCGACATCACTTTGCGCGAGGAAATCGCCGCCTTGTCGCGCCAGAAGGCTGAATTCGAGTTGTTGGCGACCCAGATGCAGCACGCCGCCCGCACCGCCGAAAGCCGCAGCGCCGAGTTGGAAGTCCGCCTTCAGCGCGAAGTCCCAACCGGCGAGTTGGCGCGGCTGAGCCAGTTGCTGGCCGAACGTCTCAAGGGCGGCCTGGACGCCAACCGTCTGGCTTTCATCATCAGCCAGGCCCAGGCTCAACGCAATTGCCAGCCTGCCGACAGCAAGCGCTTCACCCTGACCACGCCGCTGCTCAAGGGCGGCGCGCGCGGCACGACCTTCTCCAACGGCGCCATCACCGTCACCGGCGAGGGGCAATCGGCCCACAACGCCCAGGGAAACCCCGAAAGCTGGTTCGATCCGGGGCAACCCGTGACCATCAAGATCACCGGGATCGGTGGCAAAAGCACGGTCGCCACCGGCGTTCTGCCGTTGCACCAGTCTCTGGTGATCGACAACAACGAGTACCGCTTCACCTTCGCTCCCGGTCAACGGTCCTTCGTGGACGTCACCGCCGACCGCTGCGCCTATCCCTAACGGGCTAGGCTCAGCGGTGGGTCTCGCCCCGCGCGTGGTCCGTCCATAGAGTGACGAAAACCTCTTCCAGCGCGCGGGCAAAGCGGTCGGTGTCGAACAGAGCGGCCGTGGGCAAGGCCGCCGCCAGCCGCGCCTTCAGAAGCGCCAAAGCGCCAGGATCGCGGGCCAGCCGCAGCGCCGTCGCTTCATAGGCGTCCCAATCCGTCATCACCAAATCCGGCAAACCGACGGCGCGCGACAGGCTCGCCCCCACCCGTCCGGCAAAGGCGTTTCCCAAAACCGTCAGCACCGGCAACCCGGCCCACAGCGCGTCGCTCGCCGTGGTGTGGGCGCCGACCGGCCCGGTGTCGAGAAACAGGTCAGCCAAGCGGTAGCGCGCCAGATACTCCGGCCCCGGCAAGCGCGGCGAGAAGACCAGCCGTTCCGGCGCAATACCCCGCGCCGCCGCCTCACGCCGCAGGTTGGGCGCCACCTCGGCGTGGCTGTCGAGCAGCCAAAGAACCGAACCGGGCGCGTCGGCGAGAATCCGACACCAGCGGTCGAACAAGGCTGGGTTGATTTTGTAGGCGGCGTTGAAGCAGCAAAAAACGAATCCCTGCTCAGGCAAGCCGCAAGCCGCCCGGCTGGGCGTTTCCCCAATGCGCCGGGCGCCGTCATTCGGCTGGTAACTTTCCGGCAAGCGGATGATTCGCTCGGAAAATTCCGCCGCCCGATCAAGCGGAGCGACCACCGCGTCGGCGATGATCCAATCAATGAAGGGCGCGCCCATGCTTCCCGGATAGCCCAACCATTGCGCCTGAACCGGGGCGGGTCGACAGGCGGCGATCCCGGGGCGGGCGTTGTTGGTGTGGCCCTTCAGATCAATCAGAACATCAACGCCTCGGTCGTGCAGACAGCGCGCGGCGGCCTCGTCGGACAAGGCGGAGAGATCAAGGAATTCGTCGAAACTGCGCCGCAGCCGCGCCCGCAACGCTCCGCCATCGTCAGGCCCATAAGACGCGCCGATGATGGTGAAGCGGCTGCGATCATGACGCTCAATCAGTTCGGCGATCAGCAGCGCCGTGGCGTGCTCGTGAAAATCGGCGGACAGATAGCCGATGCGCAACCGCTCGTCCTTCTTTGTCCGGCGGAGGGGAAAGGCGGGTTGGACGCCGCGCGTGCGCCACGCGCTGTACCGTTCGGCGCACAATCGTTCCAGACGCGGCCCGGCCCCCTCGCCCAGAAAGATCCAGGGGTGAATCTGCTGGCTGGTTCCATCGCGGACCGCCGCGACCAGCCGTTCGGACAGAATCTCCAGACCATCCCATCGGCACAGATGGCGGCGCTGCTGTATCAACTGCGCCCGCACCCCGCCATTGTCGGGGAGGCCCAGACGCAAGGCGCGCTCGAACACCGGCAGGCTGTCGGGCAGACGCCCGACCTCCTTCAACGCCAGGGCCAAATTGGCTTGAGCCTCGGCCAGATCGGGGCGGAGGGCCAGCGTGTTGCGAAAGCCCTGGACGGCCTCCACCATCTTGCCCTGATCCCGCCACACCGCCGCCAGATTGAGCCACCCGACGGCCAGCCCGCCATCCAGCGCCACGGCCCGGCGCAGCGCCATGTCCGCCTCGGCCAGACGCCCCAGCTCGCGCAGCATGGCGCCTTGGTTGCACGCGGCGCCGGCGAAATTCGGCATCAGCCGGGCGGCCTCCCCATAGGCGTCCGCCGCCTCGGCGGTCCGACCCAGGGTTTGCAGCGTGACGCCAAGGTTGAAATGGTTGCCGCCGAAACTTGGCAGCCACGCCACGGCTTTTCGGTGATGAGCCTCGGCCTCCATGGCGCGGCCTTGGCGACGCAACGCTTCAGCATAGTTGGAGCGGGCCACCGCCTCTTCCGGCAAGCCGGGCTGGTCCAGCGCGTCCAGCGTGGCGAACAGGGCGCTCAGAGCCGCCGCGTCGTTCGGCTGTTCGGCCAAGCGACGGCGACAATCGGCCAGCGCGCCGCGAAGATCGGTGGTCGTGGTCACGTCACTTTCGCCGCCACTGCCCCGCCGGGGTCATCACGAACTGACCGGCGGGAGTCCGTTCCACCAGCTGCTCCCCGGCCACCGCCTGGACCTTGTCCAGCGCCGTCCCATTGCCGCGCGCGATCTCCTGATAGCGGGCCAGGCGCTGGGCGTTGATGTCGGAAGCCAGCGCGCGCGCGGCGGCTGGAGCGTCGGGCAGCGCGCCGACCAACCCATCGGGCCGCTCGCCAATCTGTCCCGCCGTCTTGGCGGCGCTCAGGGCGTCCTGGCCATAGACCAGCATCGGCGCGCCCAGACTCAGGAGCAGGGCGAGAAGGGCGGGAATGAAGCGGCGCGTCATCATGGCGTTTGTCCCTTCACCGGAGCGGGCGGCAGGCCGAACAGGGCCGGATCGTTGCGGATGGCGCTGTCCACATCCCGCTCGACCCGCACGCGGACCTCTTGCTCGATCCGAATGTTCAGATTGATCTCGATGGGTTTGTCGGGCGCTTCGATTTTGATCGTCGGCGAACAGGCCGCCAGCGCCAAAATCGGAAGGCCAAGCGCGAGCGGAAGACGGACGCGTGGACGATGAGGGGGCCGGTGTTTCATGATGACGGTCACGGTTCCTTGTGGCCAACGCCGAGATGGTCAGCGCCGGGATGGTCGAAGCCGGTCATGCGTTCGCGCACCGCATCCGGGATGTGGTAGGCGTCGAGACTCTGCCGCAAAATCCGGTCAAGCGCGCCCGACAGAGTAAGATTAAGGGCGACTGGATAGCCATCGTAGAATGTGGGGTTGGTTCCGCGCACCGCCAAGCCCGCGCGCAACTCGCCCCCCGCCTCCCCGTCAAGGGACAACCGCAGGCTCTCGTAACGGAAATCGCTCAGCGCCCCCATCAACAGCGCGGTTGGGCTGCCTTCAGGACCGGACAGCCCCGCCGGTGGGCTGGCGGGCGCGTAGCGCAGCGTGCCGGGCGCGGAGGTCTCGAACACCCCTCCCACCAAACGCGCGCGTCCGTCTTGGATGCGGACCGGCAAAACGCCAGACAGAACCCCCGTCGCCGCCATCCCCTCAACCTGGATCATCTCCAGCAGCTTGGCCACGTCCACCCCCTGGGCGCGCAGGGTGATGAGGCCCTTGGGCGCCGTCGGAGACAGCTCGAACGGATCGGCGCGCACCGTGCCGCCGCTCCAGCGCCAAACCGCCTCGTCCACATCCACCCGCCGGTCGCGGCCATAGCCAAAGCGGATGACCCCGTCGGTCAGCGGCACGCCGACGTCCAGCAACGCCATCGCCACGCTCTGCCCATCGGGAATGACCGGCGGCCACAGGCTGGACAGGGCGACAGCCCCGTTCAAGCCGACGACCGTCACCGGCCCGACCACGCCGCCAAGGCTCTCGATCAGCAGCTTTCCACTGGAGCGCAGCGCGTCGCCCTTCCAGCTCAGCGCCGCCCGCGCGGTGAGCGCGCCGCTGACCTTGGTCAGGAGCGACGCCAGCAGCGGCGACAGATCGTTCAGCTTGGCTCCTTTGCCGCCAAGCCGCAGGGGTTTGCCGCGCAACTCCGCTTGTCCGGTCCCGGCGGCCGGATCATGGGAGCCGGAAAAATCCACCGTCAGCGCGCCATGACCGCCGGTCACGGCGCCGGAAAACCGCCACGCCTCCCCCGCAGAGTGATCGGCGCGCGCCACCAACGACAGAGGGGTGACGACGGGCAAGGCGCGGCCGTCGCGAATCGCGCCGACGCTCAGATCCAGCGTGACGGCGCTGTTTGAGGCTTGCGTCAGCCCCACAGACACGGTGTCGGCGCGCAACTGGCGTGTCGGCGCGTCAATCCGTGGAACCAGCAGAGCGCCGGTCAGCGCCGCTCCCTGCGGAGACCAGCGAAGCAACGGCCCGCCATCAACCGCGCACAGGCGCGCGCCTTCGGGGGCCAACAGTGGCGTTCCGGCAACCGTCACATCCTCAACGCGCAGCGTCAGACAGCCGACCGGCGTCAGAGCAAGGTCGCCCCACCCCAGCCAATCAACCGCCAGCGCGCCAGACAGGTTGATGAGACCGCCCATGGCGTCGCCGCCCACCGCCGGATCTTTCACCAGCGTGACGGCCAGGATCAGCCCCGGCGGCGAAAGCGTCAGTTCCAAAGCGTCGATGGTCGCAACGGTCCCCTCGATCCCGGCCTCCCGCAGAGCCGCCGTCGTCCGTTCGTCGAGACGGGCGCGCAAAAGGGAAAACGCCGTGACCGCAAGCGCCACCAGAATCGCCAGCGTCACCGTCGTCGCCCATCGCCCGCGCATCCTCATTCCCCGTCCCCACCCCATCTGTGCAACAACCTGATGAACACCCACGCACGACCCTATCGCCCGTGACCATTGAAGGATACAGTCCGCCGCGTCGGGCGGCTTTGCATGGGGCGGCTTTTCCCCTATGGTCCCCGGCGCGGAATTCGGCTCATCGGAGTGTTTCCCATGTTGCGGTGGACCCGCGTCTTGCTGGCGGCCCTGTTCGCCACGTTTCTATTCTCTCAGGGGGAGGCCAAGGCCTTGGAACCGGAAAACACCCTTTATCTCGACCTCAAAGACGGTCGCGTGGTGATCGAGCTGCGCCCGGATCTGGCGCCGAATCACGTCGCCCGCATCAAGGAGCTGACTCGCGCGGGCTTCTACAACGGCGTCGTCTTCCACCGCGTGATCGACGGCTTCATGGCCCAGACGGGCGACCCGACCGGCACCGGCTCGGGTGGTTCGGGCAAGGCGAAGCTGAAGGCCGAATTCTCCAGCACGCCGCACATTCGCGGCACGCTGTCGATGGCCCGCACCAACGATCCCGACAGCGCGGACAGCCAGTTCTTCATTTGCTTCGCCCCGTCGTCCTTCCTCGACCGTCAGTACACGGTGTGGGGCCGCGTCGTCGAAGGCATGGATTTCGTTGACAAGATCAAGAAGGGCAGCCAGTCCCGGAATGGTCAAGTCACCGACCCTGACAAGATCATCAAGATGCAGGTTGCGGCGGACGCCAAGTAACGTCCTCGTTGTCTTGCCGACGAAAAAAGAAGGGACTGGTTCGCCAGTCCCTTCTTTGCCTTGAAGAAAAGCGTTACACGGTTCCCAGCGCGTTGGTCATCAAACGCAACAAGTCGCGCATGCTCTGCGGACGTTCCTGCCAGCGCATGGAAAGACCCGACAGCAGCACTTTTTCAAAGGCGGGCGACAGACCGGCGCCCAACTCGTTGGGTTTGGGCACCTTATCGTTCATGAAGCGCGCGGTGGCGTCCGGCGGCGTCTTGCCGGTCAGGGCCTGATAGATCGTCGCGCACATGGCGTAGACGTCCGACCAAGGCCCTTGCTTGCCTTCGTTGGAATATTGCTCAGGCGGGGCGAAGCCGGGCTTGAGGATCACCGTCAACCCGGCCCCCTGCCCGCTGGTCGCCTGACGGGCCGCGCCGAAATCCAGCAACTTCCGCTCACCGGCGTTGGTCAGAAAAATATTGTCGGGGCTGATGTCCCGGTGGATCAGCCCCTGATCATGAATGGTTTGCAACGCCTTCATGATCGGGCCAAGCACCGACAGGGTGCGGCGCACGTCCAGCCGCCCGCCGCTGTCGGCGAGGTATTTTTTCATGGTGCGGCCTTCCAGCAGCTCCATGACCAAATAGGCGGTGGCGTTTTCCTCGAAGAAATCCTGAACGCCAACGATCTCCTTGACGTCGCGCAGGCGGGCCAGCATGCGCGCCTCGTCCAGGAATTTGGTCAGACCGGAGGAAAAGCTCTGGGCGTGCTCATCGGAAAAGGGAATGACGTTGCTGGACCCTTGGGCGCGGGAAATCAGGCTGGAGGGGTAATATTCCTTGATCGCCACCTTCACATGCAGGCGGTCGTCCCAGCCCAAATAGGTCGCACCAAAACCGCCCTGCCCCAGCACCCGGCCAGCCTTGTAGCGGCTCATCAACGTGGTGCCCGGCATCAAGTGGACGCCGGGCCGGTTGTCGGATTTGGCCGGATAGCCGCAATCCCGGCAGGCGTCCGGCGCGGGGCGAGCGGCAAAGCAGCTCGGGCAGATGTCCAAGCTCGCTACCGCCGAACTGGCCGTGCTGGGGCCGCGCGGGGCCGCCACCGTCATCGCCATGCCCGGCGGTTGCGGGGGTTGCACGACGGGCGGTGAGCGGGGCGGGGCAACCATCACGGTTTCCGCCGCGAGGCCCCGCATCACCGGCGTGAGCAATGGCGCAGCCACGGTGGCCGCCGTTTGAACCATTGGAATCTGTGGAGCTGGAGCCGACGATGTCGGGATCTGCCGCAAACGCTCCAACAGCTCGAACAGGCGGCGAACCTCGGCCTGCGCCATCTCATTGTTCTGTTGGGCGGCGAGATCGGCCTGAAACTGCGGCTGACGAACGATCTCCAGGATGTGCTGGCGCATCAGAGGCAGCGCGCCATCGTCACGGATCAGGTTGGAACAGGCGATTTCCGCAAGCCGAATCGTGCGGCGGCGCAGCACCGGCTCCATCTGGCGAAGGCGGGCGGCGAGACGGCCTGACTTCACATAGTCGTCAACCGACCGTTCGGCCCGCGCGGCGATGCGCGCGCGCGCGTCTTCGGGCAGACCCGAGGCGCGAATGGACGCCACCGCCGCGCTGAATCCCTGCTCCAGCAACGCTGTGTCGGGCGTCTGGACCAGCATGTTTTCAATCAGAACCTCATTGCCGACCGCCGCCTCCAGCGAAGCGACAATCTCGTCCATGTGCCGCTCGGCGGCGGGGGCGGCGGACACAGCGGTCAGATAATGGATGCGACAGATCAGGTCTGATTGCCCCTCGCTGACGCCAACGATGGATTTGCGGTAAGCGCTGGCCCCGCCCTGCTCCAAACGACGGGAATAGCGCACCGTCAGGCCATCAGCCATCGCAGGGCCGCCGATCAGACCGCCGCGAGTCAGAAGATGGCCGGTCAGCGTCTTGAGAATCTCACCCTCTTGATCGACGCTCCCCCGCCCCAAGGGTTGCGGAGCCTTCAATTGCCGGCGGATGCGGTCGAGCAGCGCCATCCGCGCTTGCGGAAGCTTTCCTTGGCGGAACAATGCGTTGAGCACACCCAGCCGATTCGGCCCCATGGCGTCCATGCTGACCCGACCGAACAACAGTTCGCACAGCATCACAAGAAACGAACCGGGCAGCAGAGTGTTGCCGAACAGCTCCATCCCGGCGCCGACCGACGTCAAAACATCGCCAATGACACCATCGACCGCGTCGGACAGCCGCGTATCCTTGTCCCACTGGTAAAGGTCGAGCAATCGGTCCAGCTTGACCGACCATGTGCGAAGCTCGTTCAACTCAACGCTGAGCGCCACCCGCAGATCATAAGCCACGTCGCCCGTCGGCGATTTCCCCGGCGGCGCCGCCAGCACCGAATCAATGGCCGACCGCCCCTTGGGGATGCTGGCGAAGGCCACTTGGGCTATTCGCGCCTTGCCCCAAGTCTCGTCAATCGCGGTCTGGATCGCCAGTCGGCGGGCGCGCTGCTCTTGCCCGGGCAAACGCGCTTGAACGGTGGCGATCTTGGCCGCCGCGCTTTCGACAAGCTGGCCGCTGTCCATCAGCGCCTTCAAGGCTTTGGCGTGATGGATCACCTCGGTCGGCGTCAGCACCAGCGGGTCCAGATAGGACCGCAGCGCGACGCCGATCACAACGCGAGCCTGCCAGGCGTGGTAATCGGCCAAGCTTGCGCAAAGCTCCGCCTCATCGACGACGCCGACGGAGGTGGAGGGCGAAGGAGCAACCGGGCGGTTTGGCAGCGGGCTGGACACACGAACCTTTCAGAGACGGCAAACGGGCGGCGACATCGCGGAGACGACAGTGTGATCTCGCGTCGGTAAAGGACGCGTATACGATAGCGAGATTTTTCGTCAAAAACACGGGGGTTCACTACCACCCGCGCCCGTTCCTTTCCGTCTTCGCATGTGCGATAAAAGCGGAGGGACAAGCAGCGGGGAACGCTCATGATTGAGACCGGCGATGATGTTGTGTTGCAGCATGGCGCCATGGTCTGCCGCCTTGCTCCCCTCTGCGGCGGGGCAATCGCCTCATGGACGAAAACCGGCGTCAACGGCTCCGTTGATCTGTTCCGCCCGGCGCCCACCAGCGCAAAATTCGGCCTGTCGCCAACGGACATGGCCTGTTTTCCGCTGGTTCCCTTTTCAAACCGGATCGCCGGGGGACGCTTCACCTTTCAGGGGCGCTCCGTGACGCTGCCGCCCAACCCCGGCTTTTCACACGCCATCCACGGCCATGGCTGGACCGCGCCCTGGACGGTCGAAGAGCGCGGCGACCGGGCCGCCCGTCTGTCCTACCATCATCAAGCCGACGCTTGGCCGTGGCGCTACAGCGCCTTTCAGACCATCGCGCTCGACGATGACGGGTTGATCGTGACCCTGGATTTGGTGAACGACTCCGACAGCGACATGCCCGCTGGTTTGGGGTTGCACCCGTATTTTCCCAAGCCGCCCGGCACGCGGGTGACGGCGGGACTGAGTGGCATGTGGGAGAGCGACGACAGCGTTTTGCCGCGCGCGCGCTCTCCGTTGCCGATCACCCTGGATTTTCCGGCGGGGGTCGCCATGGATGACGGCGTGATTCTCGACCACGGCTTCACCGGCTGGAATGGTTTGGCGACGGTGACGTGGACCGATGGGGCGGCGGAGGGAACAAGCGTCAGCATGGTGGCCGACGGCCCGTTTGGACACCTGATCGTTTACGCCCCGGCCAGGGACTCCTTCCTCTGCCTGGAGCCGGTCACTCACATGACCGACGCGGTCAACCATCCAGACGAGGCCGACGCCGGGGTCATCGCCCTGCCCCCCGGTGAACGCTTGAGCGGCACGGTGCGCTTTCGCGTGTCACCGCTTTAAGCCAGACGGGGTTGAAGGCGTCAGCGGCAGCGGACAAAGCTGGCGGCGAAGGTGGACGGCGGCGCCATCTGAACGGTCAAACGATCCAGGCGCGGCGTTTCCGCCGCGTCCAGGCGAACCAGCGCCAGGATGTTGCCGTTCCCATCGATCACATTGACGCCCTTGCTGAATTCGCCGGTCGCAGCCAGACGGCCTTCAACCGGAAAACCAGGAATGCGCGGATCGACCAGATTGGCCGTCTGCTCCCGCGTCACCTCAAGATACGAGCTGCGGCAATCATCGATGGCGGCGCGGCTGATCGGATCGGCCTTGGCCCAGCGCCCGACCAGGGCGTTGACCGACACCGGGCGTGTCAAGGTTGCCGGACGCGCCTGGACCGGGACCAAGCGCGGGGCGGCGGCGTCGGTGATGCTCAGCGGCAGGTCTGCGACCGGCTTGCCGCGCGCCGCACGCTGCGCCTCAATCTGCGCCGTGCGCGTGGAAAAGCTGCGCGCCAAACACTCTGTTCGTGCTTTTGTCGCCTTGGCGTCGGTCAGATCACCGGGCGCGACCGGGCAAATCTCGTTGCGACGGGACAGCCACAGGGTTTGCTGGGCGTCAATGGCCAACCGCCCGTTGGCGTCGGTGGTCTCGCCCAGCGCCGCCACGGCCCCATCCAAGCCGCTCGCCGCTTGGCTGAGCGCGGCGTCGCGGCAAATCAGTTGCGCCATCGGCGTGTCGGCGGCGGCGCAATCATCAGCGGCCAGGGCCGGAGCCACCGCCAGAAACCCAGCCAGAAGACCGCCAACCGAGCCAAGCAGAACAGACCACATCGCAAAATCCCTCAGGCCGCCGGGAACGCTTCCAGCACCGCTTTCACCTGACGCTGGAAATCCTGATCGCTGCGATAGCGCGTCACGACCGACTTGTCACGCTCCACGAAGAACATCATGGATTCGCGGCTGGGCATGGCGCGCGGGCTGGGTTTGTCGAGCAGCTCGCCGTTCCAATCAACGCGCGCCATGAAATAGACGGCGCGGGCGAACAGCATGAACAGCTTGTTGTCGGGCGCCAATTTTTCCCGTCGAATCAGGGCGTAATAGTAATAATTGCGGCCATGAAAATAGCAGGTGTGGATGGCTTGCAAGGCGGCGAAACGCTCATCGGGGGAATTGACCTGCTTGAGAGCCTTTTCCATACGGAAACCAGAAAAAAAATACTCGCGCGCCTCATGCTCAAAGGAAAAGGCGCTGCCCTTCACCAACGCCATTTGCTCGCCATACCGCTTCAGCGCGCGGTTCATCAGCAGTTCCAGATACCGACGTTCGATCATCAGCGTGTCGGGGATCTGCGGCAGCATCTCGAACACATGGCGCAGATGATACGGATGCCGAACGACGATGATCGGAACCGAGGATTTCTTGCGCTTGGCGGGCGCGCGTTTTTCCGCCACCAGAGTGACGGAGGGCGACAACGACGCCATGGTCGCCTGGATGGTGTCGTGCAGTTTCCAGCGCAGCTTGGTGTCCGCCGATTGGCTGCCCATGCTGAAGCGGGACATCGCACGCTTGATGCGGCTGCCAAGGGTTTCCTTGGGCAATTTGTTGGTTGGCAGATTGGGAACGACCAACGGGTTGCCCAAAATATCGTTCGGCGGCGGCAGCGGTTTGAAATTGAAATATTTCCCCGTGACCACACCACGGCCAGCGCCCCCCATTCCGCCGGAGGACTGGGAATCGCCATCCATGGAAGAGGCCGCCAACGACACCATCCTATTTTCTAACCCTGACTGAAAGAATTACCCAAACGTTAACCTATATAGAGAGGAACGCGAACGGATGAAAGTCTGGCCGCGTCCGTTGAGAAAGATCGTGACTTTTTCGCAACTGCGATAGAGCCACGACGCACGCGCCCTGTCAGGGCGGATTTATCAATGATACCGTGGTGGGCGAAGCGCCGGACAAACCGGCGCGTGCATAGATTTTGAACAGGCATGAGGTGGGGTACACATGGCGATCCACGTCGCGTTGAACCATAAGACCATTTACCGTTACGACCGGCTGGTCTCCCTCGGTCCACAGATCGTCCGCCTTCGCCCCGCTCCGCATTGTCGAACGCCGATCCTCAGCTATTCGCTGCGCGTGACGCCGAAACATCATTTCCTGAATTGGCAACAGGATCCGCAATCCAACTATCAGGCCCGCTTCGTCTTCCCGGAAAAAACACGGGAATTCATCATCGAGGTCGATCTGGTCGCCGAAATCGCCTCGATCAACCCCTTCGACTTCTTTCTAGAAGAGAAGGCCGGGCATTTCCCCTTCGCCTACGAAGACTGGCTGCAAAAGGAACTTCGCCCCTATCTGGAGACCGAAGAGGTCGAACCGGCGCTGGCGGAGTATCTGACCGGGATCCCCCGCGACAAGACCCCGACCATTGATTTCCTGATCGCCATCAACCAACGGCTTCAGGGCGAAATCGGCTATGTCATTCGGATGGAGCCGGGCATCCAGACCTGCCAGGAAACGCTGACCAAACGCACCGGGTCGTGCCGCGATTCGGCGTGGCTGCTGGTGCAGATCTTCCGCCATCTCGGTTTGGCCTCCCGCTTCGTCTCGGGCTATTTGATCCAGCTCACCGCCGATCAAAAGTCGTTGGACGGCCCGTCCGGCACCGAAACCGACTTCACCGACCTGCACGCATGGACCGAGGTTTTCTTGCCCGGCGCCGGTTGGGTTGGGTTGGATCCCACCTCCGGCTTGCTGGCGGGCGAGGGGCACATCCCGCTGGCCTGCACGCCCGACGCGTCGTCCGCCGCGCCGATTTCCGGCCTCGTTGACGAGGCGGAGGTCGAGTTTGAGCATGAGATGACCGTCACGCGCATTTTTGAAGCGCCGCGCGTCACCAAGCCCTACACGCCGCAGCAATGGACGGCCATCGAGGCGCTCGGCCATCGGGTGGATGAGGATCTGAAGGCGGGCGACGTCCGTCTGACCATGGGCGGCGAGCCGACCTTCGTGTCGATCGACGACATGGAAGGGGCGGAATGGAACACCGCCGCCGTCGGCCCCAACAAGCGCCGTCTGGCCGCCGACTTGGTCCACCGCATGATGAAGCGCTTCGCCCCCGGCGGGCTGCTGCATTTTGGCCAAGGCAAATGGTATCCTGGCGAATCGCTGCCACGCTGGGCGATGACCGTCTATTGGCGTCGCGACGGCGAAGCGCTGTGGGCCAACACCGACCTGCTGGCGCGCGAGAACATTGATTACGGCCACACCGCGCAGGACGCGGGCGTGTTCCTGGTCACGCTGGCCAAGCGGTTGGGCGTCGATCCGGCTGTGGTGCTCGCCGCTTATGAGGATTCTTGGTATTACCTGAACAAGGAAGCCAAGCTTCCCGTCAACGTCGATCCGCTGGAAAGCAAGCTGGACGACAAGGAAGAACGCGCCCGCTTGGCCCGCGTCTTCACCAAGGGCCTGAACGAGCCGGTCGGCTTCGCCATGCCGATCAACCGCCGCATGACCCAGAAGGGTCCGGTATGGCTGTCCAGCACATGGCCGCTGCGCCAGCAAAAGCTGGTGCTGATTCCCGGCGACAGCCCGGTCGGCTACCGCCTGCCCCTGGGATCCCTGCCCTGGGTGTCGAAGAGCGATTACCCCTACGCCTGGGAAACCGATCCCTTTGAGGAGCGGAAGCCCCTGCCCCCCCACCCGCTCCAACGCAGCCAGGACACCCGCCGCGCCGCGCGCGAGGCGGATCGCGGCGTGCATGGCGAGGCGCGCGAGGCGCAGCGCCAACGGGTGATGGCCGAGGTCCGCGCCGAAGTCCCCGAAGAGGGCAAATCGGCGTGGTGGATCGTCCGCACCGCGCTGACCTGCGAGGCGCGCAACGGTCGTCTGCACATGTTCATGCCACCGATGAGCACGCTGGAAGACTACATCGCCATGCTGGCGGAGATCGAGGCGACCGCCGTCGAACTCGACATGCCGGTGGTGATCGAAGGCTACCAGCCGCCCAAGGACCCGCGTCTGAACTCGCTGGCCGTCACCCCCGACCCCGGCGTGATCGAGGTGAACATCCACCCGGCCCACAGTTGGGACGAGTTGGTGCGCAACACCATCGACCTGTACGAAGACGCCCGGCAATCCCGCCTGTGCGCTGAGAAGTTCATGATCGACGGTCGCCATTCCGGCACCGGCGGCGGCAATCATGTGGTGATGGGCGGCATCACCGCGTCAGACAGCCCGTTCCTGCGCCGCCCCGATCTGCTGCGCAGCCTCATCACCTATTGGCAGAATCACCCGGCGCTGTCCTACGTCTTCTCGGGCATGTTCATCGGCCCGACCAGCCAGGCCCCGCGCGTGGACGAGGCGCGCGACGACCAGCTTTACGAGCTGGAAATCGCCTTCAACCAGATCGATCAGCAACTGGCCAGCTTTGGCCAGTGCCCGCCCTGGATGATCGACCGCATCCTGCGCAACCTGCTGGTGGATGTTCAGGGCAACACCCACCGGGCGGAATTCTGCATCGACAAGCTTTATTCGCCCGACAGCTCCACCGGGCGGCTTGGGCTGGTCGAGTTCCGCGCCTTTGAAATGCCGCCGCACGCGGAAATGAGCCTGACGCAGCAGCTTCTGATGCGGGCGCTGGTCGCCCGCTTCTGGAAGACGCCCTACAAGGGCAAGCTGGTGCGCTGGGGCAACGAGTTGCACGACCGTTTCATGCTGCCCTATTTCGTGCAGCAGGATTTGAACGACGTGTTGCAGGATTTGCGCGATCACGGCTATCCGCTTCAGGACAACTGGTTCGCCCCGCACATGAATTTCCGCTTCCCCACCTATGGGCAGGTCAACCAGCGCGGCATCAGCCTGGAACTGCGCATGGCGTTGGAGCCGTGGCATGTTCTGGGCGAGGAACCGGGCGGCGGCGGCACCGTGCGCTATGTGGACAGTTCGGTGGAGCGGGTGCAGGTGCGCGTGAACGGCCTGATCGACGCCCGTTTCGCCATCACCTGCAACGGGCGGCGCGTGCCGCTGGTCCCCACCGGGACGGAGGGCGAGTTCGTCGGCGGCGTGCGTTATCGCGCGTGGCAGCCGCCCTCTTGCCTGCACCCGACCATTCCGGTTCACACGCCGTTGATCTTCGACATCGTGGACACTTGGGCCGGTCGCTCCATCGGTGGCAGCACCTATCACGTCATGCATCCGGGCGGGCGCAACTACGACACCTTCCCGGTCAACGCGAACGAGGCGGAGGGCCGTCGTCTGGCCCGCTTCTTCCCCTTCGGCCACACGCCGGGGCCGATGACCGTGGCGGCGGAGGAGCGCAACCCGCAATTCCCGATGACGCTGGATCTGCGGCGCGGCTAAGGCGGCGCGGCTAAGGTTGTTTCCGTGAGTCGCGCGTGGGTTGTCTGAAATGACAACCCACGCGCCTCTCAGCGCGCTCAATGGAGGGTAAGCGGAGCGCGAGGAAAGCTTTCAATCCGTATTCTTGTATGATTCAGCCTATTTTTTACCCCACTCGCGCGATAAAACTACACGCACTGCGGTTATCAAACCTACCCTCTCCCGTGGAAGGCGACACGCCATCAACCTGCTGGGGGAACAACAGGGATGAAAGCCACTCTTTTCGCCGCCGCCGCGCTGGGCAGCCTGCTGCTGACCGCCTGCGCGGAGCAGCCGCAGCCGCCGCGCCCGGTGTCGGTCAAGCCGCCGTCGGAAATTGACGGAATTTGGTATCTTGACCAGAATTGGACGCAAGACGCGCGCCAGTGGTACTACAACACCACGCAAGGCTCGCAGATCATGCGCTATGATTGGTTCATGGCCTTGCAGGATCCGCAAACCAAGGCGCCCTTCGTCAAAAGCGTGCCGCGTTACGGCTACACCGCCGGCAGCGCCAGCAAATGGAACCCGGATCTGCTGCCGGTCGGCTTCGTCAAGGACACCGACCCGGACAAGACCGAATGGATCGGCATGACCTGCGCCTCTTGCCACACCGGCGATGTGCGGGTGAATGGCAAGACTCTGCGCGTCGATGGCGCGGTGACGACCGGCGATCTCTATGGCTTCATCAGCGGGCTGAGCGCGGCGGTTCACGCCACCGTCACCGACAACGCCGCCTTTGAGGCTTTCGCCGCCCGTGTTCTTGGCCCGACCGCCATCGACACCCAAAAGATCACCCTGTTCAACCAGTTGAAGGCGTTCGACGCGTCCTTCGCGACCTTCGTCGCGCAGAGCACGCCCGACACGCCATGGGGGCCGATGCGCACCGACGCGTTCGGCATGATCTTCAACCGCGTGTCGGTGATCGACCTCAATCTGCCGAAGAACAACCGCGCGCCCAACGCCCCGGTCAGCTACCCCTATCTGTGGGACGCGCCGCATCAGCCCTGGGTGCAGTGGAACGGCCTGCTCGCCAACGCGAATTCCTTTGAGGCGTTGGGCCGCAACGCGGGCGAGGTTTTGGGCGTGTTCGGCAAGATCACGCTGACGCCGCCGAAGGACGCCGCGCATTATTATTACAACTCGACGGTGCGCGGGCAGAATCTCGTCGCCATGGAAAACCAGCTCCGCAAGCTGCGTTCGCCGGTGTGGCCGGACAGCATCGCGGGCAACGTCGACATCGTGAAGGCGGCGGCCGGCCAGGATCTCTACAAGCAGAATTGTGAAAGCTGCCACGCGGTGTTGCCGCGCGACATGACTTACACCACGGCACCGATCACCATGGTGCCGCTGTTCAACTGGGCCAAGCCGAACGATCCCAAGGCGGTCATCGCCGCCTTCGGGACGATTTGCGCCAAGGGCATCGACGCGGCGGTCGAGGCCAAAATGGTCACGATCAACTACGCCGCCGATCCGAAGATGGCGGTCGACGCCCTGTGCCGCCAGTCGGCCACCGGCGCGATCGCTGGCGTCGCCATGCCGCCGAAGCTGTTGGGCGGCACGCCGCTGAAGGATCCCGATCTGGCGGCGACCCTGCTGTCCAACGCGGTGATCGGCGCGGTGTTCGGCGACATCGCCAAAAACCCGGATCTGATCGGCGATCTGCTGTTGGGCGACGACGCCCCCGCCCCCTGGGCGTCAGCCTCCTCGGCCAACTGGTCGGGATCGGGCAAGGCCAAATCGACCAAGACCATCGACACCTCGCCGTTGGTCTCGGCGGCGGCGGCTGGCAAGACGACTGACCAGCACCGGAAGATCGCCAAAATCCTGACGGAAACCGCCAAGACGGTCAGCTCGGTCAAGGAATCGACCGCCAACAAGGCCCCGCTGTCCAAGGTTGACGCGGCGGCCAAGGCCGAATCGGATCTGGCCGACACCATCAAGCGTCTGCTGGCCTACAAGGCCCGTCCGCTGGATGGCGTGTGGGCGACCGCGCCTTACATGCACAACGGATCGGTGCCTAACCTGTACGAAATGCTGCTGCCGGTCGCCGACCGTTCTGCGACCTTCAAGATGGGGACCATCGCCATCGACCCGGTCAAGGTCGGCGTGGACAGCAAGGCGCCGGAATCGACCTTCGTCTTCGACACGGCCAAGCCGGGCAACCGCAACACCGGGCACGAGTTCGGCGCCAGCCTGACCGACAGCCAGCGTTGGCAGTTGCTGGAATATCTGAAGACCCTGTGATCCGGTTGGGTTGGGGGTGAAATTGGGGCGCGTCGGGCAACCGGCGCGCCCCAATTTGTTTGGAATGGAACATCATCCTTCCGACAGGATATTGATTCAAAAATCCACTTTGGTTTCGCCAACCTTGCATCAGGGGGCCGGGACGTTCACAGTGTTGCTCCATTCTCAGGCAACGCACCCAAAAAGACCTTGTCCCAGTACGATCCGCCCTCCGCCGCCCCGTCCACTTCTCCTTTGATGGGGACGCAGCCGGTGCCGTTCGCCCAGGGATCGCTGTTCGGCGAGGCCGACGCCATCGGCTATGGCTCCGGCCATGTCTATGACGAAATGGTGACAGGCCAAGGGCGCCTGCGCCCGCATTGGCAAACCTTCATGAGCACGCTCGGCCCGCTCGACACCGACCTGATGGCGGTGCGGTGGGAAGAGGCGCGGCGACTGCTGCACCAAAACGGCGTCACCTACAACATCTACGGCGACCCCAAGGGGATGGAGCGGCCCTGGCCGCTCGACATGATGCCGCTGCTGCTGCCCGCCCATGAATGGAAGGCCATCGAATCGGGGCTGATTCAGCGCGCCTCGCTGCTGAACGCCATTCTGACCGACCTGTACGGGCCGCAGACGCTCACCCGTTATGGCCGCCTGCCGCCCGCCGTGATCCACGCCGATCCGGGATTCCGCCGGGCCGTGCATGGCATCCGGGTGCCGAACGACGTTCACCTTCATTATTACGCCGCCGATCTGGCCCGCGCGCCCGATGGCCGTTGGTGGGTGCTGTCCGACCGGACTCAGGCCCCCAGCGGCAGCGGCTACGCCCTGGAAAACCGCGCGGTGATGGCGAAGGTGCTGCCCGACAGCTTCCGCCATTGCCAGGTGGAGCGGCTGGCCCCCTTCTTCGACACCTTCAAGGACACCCTGCTGTCGCTCAGCCCGCGCCGGGATCGCCCGCGCGTGGTTTTGCTGACCCCCGGTCCCTACAACGAAACCTATTTCGAGCATGTCTACATCGCCCGCTACCTCGGCATCACGCTGGTGGAGGGGGCCGATCTGACCGTGCGCGACCGGCAGGTGTTCCTGAAAACCCTGTCGGGGCTGGAGCGGGTGGACGTCATTCTGCGGCGGCTGGACGCCGATTTCGCCGATCCGCTGGAGATGCGTTCCGACAGTTCGCTGGGCGTCGCCGGGCTGATTGAGGCGGTGCGCGCGGGCAACGTGGTGGTGGCGAACGCGCTCGGTTCCGGCCTGATGGAATCCATGGCGATGAAATCGTCGCTGCCGACGCTCTGCCGCCATCTGCTGGGCGAAGAGTTGCGCCTGCCCAGCGTGGCGAGCTGGTGGTGCGGCAACGACGCCGAACGCGCCTATGTCATCGACCATCTGCCCGGTCTGGTCATCAAGCCCGCTTTCCCGGCTCTGGGGTTCGAGCCGATCTTCGGCGCCACGCTCTCGACCATGGAACGCAACGCGCTGATCGACAAGATCAAGCGGCGCCCCTGGTATTTTGTGGCGCAAGAGCAGATGGCGTTGTCCACCGCCCCGGTCTGGCAGGACGGCAAGCTGCAACCGCGCCCGCTGGTGCTGCGCGTTTTCCTGTGCGCCACCCCCAGCGGCGGCTACACCGTTCTTCCCGGCGGCCTGACCCGCGTGTCGAGCGAACCGGGCCATCTGGTTGTGTCGATGCAGCGCGGCGGCGGCAGCAAGGACACCTGGGTTCTCGCCGCCCGCCGGGCCGAGGTTGCGCCCGCGCAGCCGCGCGCGGCGCTGGCGGTCGAGCCAACCCCCGCCGTCGCCCGCCCCGCCGCGAATGATCTGCCAAGCCGCGTGGCTGACGGGCTGTATTGGCTGGGCCGCTACGCCGAACGGTCGGAGGGCGCCGTGCGCCTGTTGCGCGCGACGCAAAGCCGCCTGACCGACGGCAACACGCCAGGCGCGTCGGCCCAGTTGCGCACCCTGCTGTCTCTTCTGGCCACCGAAGGCGTCATCCCCTGGGAGATGGCGCGGGCAACCGAGACGGGCGGCGGGCGCGGGCTGCGCGACGCGCTTTATTCCGCCGTCGTCGATCCCGAACACCCCAGCAGCCTGCGGGCGCAGGTGGTTCGCCTGCACCGCATCGCCTATTCGGTGCGCGACCGTCTGTCGATGGACATGTGGCGGGTGGTCTCGACCATCGACCGTCAGACCCAACCGCCGAAAATCCGCCTGGACGCCGCCGCCCTGTTGCTGCGGATGGACGACGTGATGACCAGCTTGGCCGCCGTCGCCGGGTTGGAGCAGGAAAGCATGACGCGCGGGCCGGGCTGGCGTTTCTTGGACGTTGGCCGCCGGATCGAACGGGCGCTGCACATTGTGTCGGTCATGCGCGGCGTGCGCATCGCCGAACTGGACCGCCAGGACGAATCGGTGCAGTCGGCCACTCTGGCCGTGCTGCTGGAACTGGGCGAGAGCGTCATGACCTACCGCTCCCGCTATCTCACCAGCCTTCATCGGACCCCGGTCCTGGAACTGCTGCTGGCTGACGAGACCAACCCGCGCGCGCTGGCCTTTCAATTGGCGGCGCTGGAGCGTCACCTCACCGCCCTGCCCAATCTGGGGGCGGGGACCGCCAGCGATCCGACCGGCGGCGCGCTCGCCATCGTCGCCGACGGGCGCGAAATCCTGCGAAATTCCGACTCCTTGCGGTCCAGCGATGAGCTTCACACGTTGCTCGACACGCTGGCGATGTCGCTGCCCGACATATCCAACTTCCTCGCACACGCGTATTTCAGCCATGCCTTCGCCCGATCAGCCTGAAACCGACATGACCCAACCTCCGGTCTCGGACGAGCCAGCCTCGGTGCGCTACCGCGTGCGCCACGCCACGGCTTATGACTATGGCGAAGACGTGCCGGTCTCTCACCATCTGCTGCATTTGGCCGCGCGCCCACACCCGCGCCAGCGGGTTCGCCGCAGCCTGTTGACGGTGGAGCCGACGCCCGCCGTGCGCAGCGACCGGGTGGATTATTTCGGCAACACCGTCACCTATGTGGCGGTGCAGGAGCCGCACCGCAGCTTCACCGTCATCGCCGAGAGCGAGGTCGAGGTCTTTGACGCACCCACGCTGGACGCTGACGAGACCACCCCATGGGAACAAGTGCGCGACGGTTTGCGCGCCCTGTCCGGCCCGGAGGATGGGGCGGAGATCACTCAATATTGCTTCGACAGCGCGCTCGTCGCCTCCAGCCCGGAGCTGTTGAACTACGCCCGCGCCTCCTTCACGCCTGGTCGTCCGGTGGCGGCGGCGGCGATTGATCTGACGATTCGAATGAATGATGAATTCGCCTTCGACCCAACGGCGACCACCGTGTCCACGCCGATCGCCGAGGTGATGCGCAAGCGGCGCGGCGTGTGTCAGGATTTCGCCCACGTCATCATCGGCTGTTTCCGCGCCGTCGGCCTGCCCGCCCGCTATGTGTCGGGCTATCTGCGCACTTTGCCGCCCCCCGGTCGCGAACGTCTGGTCGGCTCCGACGTCAGCCACGCCTGGGCCTCGGTTTGGTGCGGCGCGGCGGGTTGGCTCGACGTCTGCCCAACCAACGCCTGCGTCGCCAACCGCGATTTCATCACCGTGGCGTGGGGTCGCGATTACGACGACGTCAGTCCGGCGCGCGGCATCCTGGTCGGCGGGGCCGGTCATGGCCTGAGCGTCAGCGTCGATGTGGAACCGATTGAAGGCTGAGAGTTTGGCGCGAATCCGCGCAGACAAAGGCCCCGCCGATGGTCGCATCGGCGGGGCCTTTTGCTTTCCGTCAAACGGACGAATGAACGCCAATCACGCCCCGGTGTGAACCTTCTTATTCTGCTCGCGCGTCTTCAGGAAACGCAACGCCGGGAAATCCTCCTGCGTGCGGTTCATGTGCCACGCGTTGCGGGCGAGGAAGACCAGCGCGCCGTCGTGATCCTCGGCCAAGGCCGAACGATTCAGGTCGATGAACCTCTTCAACTGCTCTTCGTCGTCGCTCTCGACCCAACGCGCCGCGTCCAGCCCGGCGCCCTCGAAGCGGGCGGAGATGCTGTATTCGGCCTCGATGCGCGCGGCTAGCACTTCAAACTGGAGTTGACCAACGACGCCGACCACCCAATCGGCTCCGGTCAGCGGCTTGAAGACCTGGGACGCGCCCTCTTCGGCGAAATGCTCCAGCGCCTTGCGCAGATGCTTGATCCGCATCGGATCTTCCGGGCGGACGCGCTGCAACAGTTCCGGCGCGAAGCTGGGAACGCCGGTGAAGCGCAGATCCTCGCCCTCGGTCAGCGTGTCGCCAATGCGCAAAGTGCCATGGTTGGGAATGCCCATGATGTCGCCGGGCCACGCCTCTTCCGCCACCTCGCGGTCACGGGCCAGAAACAGCACCGCGTTGTTGACCGCCATCAGCTTGCCGGAACGGATGTGCTTCAGCTTGGCCCCGCGCTTGTAACGGCCCGAGCAGATGCGGACGAAGGCGATGCGGTCGCGATGGTTCGGGTCCATGTTGGCCTGAACCTTGAACACGAAGCCCGTCACCTTGTCTTCGTCGGGCTGGACCACGCGCGGGTCGGCAGGCTGCGGGCGCGGCGGCGGGGCGTTTTCCGCCAGACCGGCCAGCAGCTCGCGCACGCCGAAATTGTTGATCGCCGAACCGAAATAGATCGGCGTCAAGTGACCGGCGCGGTAGGATTCCAGATCGAAGGGCGGCATCAGGCCGCGCGCCATCTCCACCTCTTCCCGCAGCTTGGCGGCGGCGTGGGCGGGCAGAAGCTCGTCCAAACGCGGATCGTCCAGGCCGTTGCATTCGATGCCGTCGTCGATCTCGTCGCCCTTGCTGCGGTCCATCAGGATCAGCCGGTCGCGGATCAGGTCGTAGCAACCCAGGAAATCGCGGCCCATGCCGATGGGCCAGCTCGCCGGAGTCACCTCCAGCGCCAAGGCGCTTTCGATTTCCGAAATCAGCTCGAACGGGTCGCGGGCCTCGCGGTCCATCTTGTTGCAGAAGGTGATGATCGGCACGTCGCGCAGACGGCAGACCTCGAACAGCTTCAGCGTCTGGGTTTCGATGCCCTTCGCCCCGTCGATCACCATCACGGCGCTGTCCACGGCGGTCAGCGTCCGGTAGGTGTCCTCCGAGAAATCCTCGTGGCCCGGCGTGTCGAGCAGATTGAAGGTGCGCCCGTCATAGTCGAAGGTCATGACCGAGGCGGTCACGGAAATTCCGCGCTCGCGCTCCACCTTCATCCAGTCGGACTTGGCGCGGCGTTGTTCGCCGCGCGCCTTCACCGCGCCCGCCATCTGGATGGCGCCGCCGAACAGCAGCAGTTTTTCGGTGAGGGTGGTTTTGCCGGCGTCGGGGTGCGCGATGATGGCGAAGGTCCGACGCCGGGAAACAGCGTCCTGAAGCTCGGACATGCGCGATTCCCGTGACTGAAGCGAAAAAACGAAGCGAACAGCGAAAAGGGCCGACAGGCGGAACGCGCCCATCGGCCCTTGCGCACTACATAGCAGGCGACGGCCCCGGTTTCCAGAGGCTAGACCGTCTTACAGATCCAGTTCGGCGATCTGCACCGCGTTCAGCGCCGCGCCCTTCAGCAACTGGTCGCCGCAGACGAACAGGTCAAGGCCGTGGTCGCCAAACACCAGATTGGCGCGGATGCGGCCAACCTCGACGTCATACTGGCTGGCGGCGGTCAGCGGCATCGGGTAGACGCCGTTGGCCGGATCATCGACCAGCTTCACGCCCGGCGCGTCGGCCAGAACGGCGCGGGCGGCGTCCGGCGTCACCGGCTGGATCGTTTCGATGGTGATCGCTTCGGAATGCGCGCGGTAGGTCGGGATGCGCACGGCGGTGCAGCTCAGCGGCAGATCGGGGATGCCGAGGATCTTCCGCGTCTCCCACGTCACCTTCATCTCTTCCTTGGTGTAGCCGTTGTCCTGGAAGGCGTCGATCTGCGGGATCAGGTTGAAGGGAATCGGGTGACGGAACACGCTGTTCGTCACCGGACGGCCTTCCAACTGGTTGCGCGTCTGCTCTTCCAACTCGGCCATGCCCTCCGCCCCGGCGCCGCTGGTCGCCTGATAGGTGGAGACGATGACGCGCTTCAGGCCGAACGCCTTGTGCAGAGGGCCGAGCGCGACCACCGCGATGGCCGTGGTGCAGTTGGGGTTGGCGATCAGACGACCGCCGCCCTGGAAGGCGTGGGCGTTGATCTCCGGCACGATCAACGGGATGTTGTCGTCGTAACGGAAGGCCGAGCTGTTGTCGATGACCAGCGCGCCCGCCGAGGCCAGCGTCGGGGCGTGCGCCTTGGCGAAATCGCCCGACACCGCCAGCAGCACGACGTCATAGCCCTTGACCACGTCGGCGTCGAACGCCTGGAGCGTCTTGGCGCCATACGGGGTCTCCTGCACCTTGCCCGCGCTGCGTTCCGACGCGAACAGACCCAGTTCGCTGACCGGGAACTTGCGGTCGTGCAGAACATTGACCATTTCGCGGCCAACGGCGCCGGTGGCGCCAACGATGGCGACGCGACGGGGACCAGCGTTGCGGGAAGCGGGGTTGCTGCTGTTGCTCATCTCGGGGTTCCGTCCTTCATCTGTCCTGTTTGGACCGGACCGCAGACCCCAGATACGACGAGGCCCCGTCCGTGTCCGGCGGGGCCTGCTCGTGGGTGAAACGCTGGTCGAACCGATCAGCTCATGCCACGAGGCAGCCCGCCGAAGCGAGTCGCTTTTTTCGTAGTCATGGTGGTGGTCGCGATGCGGATCATGATGGCGTTTTCATAACGGAACGCGCGGGGCTTGTAAAGCGCCCGCGCGTTCCATTGTGTCAATTTTACCGGAAGCCTTCGCCGTCATGGGTCGGCTTCACCGGGTGAACGTCCCAGATCTCCGTCGCGTACTCGTTGACCGTGCGGTCGGACGAGAACCACCCCATGCTGGCGGTGTTGATGATGGCCTTGCGGGTCCATTCCTCGGAATCGCGGTAGAGCTGCATCGCCGCGTCCTGCGCCCGGCAATAATCGGCGAAGTCCGCCGTCACCAGGAAATGGTCGCCGCCGTCGGTCAACGCCTGAAGGATCGGCTGGTAGCGGTTGCGGTCGTCCGGCGAGAAGGCCCCGGTCGCGATCATGTCCAACGCCCGCTTCAAAGCGGGATTCGACGCGATCACCTCGCGCGGGTTAAAGCCGCCGTTGGCCCGCAAATCATTCACCTCTTCGGCGGTCAGGCCGAAGATGAAGATGTTGTCGGCGCCGACCTGCTCGCGGATTTCGACGTTGGCGCCGTCCAGCGTGCCGATGGTCAGCGCGCCGTTCAGGGCCAGCTTCATGTTGCCGGTGCCCGACGCCTCCATCCCGGCGGTGGAGATCTGTTCGGAAATGTCAGCCGCCGGGATGATGATTTCGGCGGCGGTGACGTTGTAGTTGGGCAGATAGACCACCTTCAAATTGTCGTGCACCGACGGGTCATGGTTCACCACCTTGGCCACGTCGTTGATGAGTTTGATGATGAGCTTCGCCATGTGATAGGACGGCGCCGCCTTGCCTGCGAAGATCTTGGTGACGGGCACCCACGAAACGGTCGGGTTGTCGCGCATCTCGTTGTAGAGCGCCACCGTGTGCAGCACGTTCAAAAGCTGGCGCTTGTATTCGTGCATGCGCTTGACCTGCACGTCGAAGATGCTGTCGATCTGCACCTCTTCGCCGGTCTGACGGGCGATGTAGGCGGCCAGACGCTTCTTGTTCTTGCGCTTGGCCCGGCGGAATTCCTCGCGGAACACCACGTCGTCGGCCTTCTCCTTCAGCGCCGCGATCTGGCCGAGATCGGAAATCCAGCCCTCGCCGATGCGCGAGGAGATCAGCTCCGACAGGGCCGGGTTGGCCTGCTTCAACCAGCGGCGCGGCGTGATGCCGTTGGTCTTGTTGGTGATGCGGTCGGGGAATTCCGCGTGGAAATCGGCGAAGACCGTCTCTTTCATCAGCTCCGTGTGCAGGGCCGACACGCCGTTGACCTTGTGCGAGCCAAGGAAAGCGAGATTGCCCATGCGCACCCGGCGGTCGCCGCGTTCGTCGATCAGCGACAGATGCGACAGCCGCGCGTTGTCGCCCGCCGCCTTCGCCTTGGAACGGGTGAGGAATTTGGCGTTGATTTCATAGATGATCTGCATGTGGCGCGGCAAAATCCGCTCCACCATGCGCACCGGCCAAGCTTCCAGCGCCTCGGGCAACAGGGTGTGGTTGGTGTAGGCGAAGGTCGCCTGGGTGATTTCCCAAGCCTTTTCCCACCGCAGCCCATGCTGGTCGATCAACAGCCGCATCAACTCGGCGATGCCGATGGCCGGATGGGTGTCGTTGAGCTGGATCGCCGCCTTGTTGGGCAGATTGTCAAAGCTGGTGTGGTGTTGCAGATAGCGGCGCAGGATGTCCTGCAACGAGGCGGAGGTGAAGAAATACTCCTGCTTGAAGCGCAGCTCCTTGCCGATCTCCGTCGCGTCGTTGGGGTAGAGGACGCGGCTGAGATTCTCCGACAGGATCTTTTGCTCCACAGCCTTCATATAGGCGCCTTCGTTGAAGTGCCCGAAATTGAAGTCGCTGGTGGCGCGCGCCGACCACAGGCGCAGCGTGTTGATGGTGTCGCCGCCATAGCCGACCACCGGGGTGTCATAGGCCATCGCCAACACGCGTTCGGAATCCACCCAGCGATAAGCGCGTTCGCCGACGCTGTCGCGGAACTCCTCGACCCGGCCATAGAACTGGACCGGATAGAGCACCTCAGGCCGGGCGAACTCCCACGGGTTGCCGAATTGCAGCCATTGCTCGGGATGCTCGACCTGCCAGCCATTTTCAAAACGCTGCTCGAACAAGCCGAACTCATAGCGGATGCCATAGCCGTAGCCCGGCAGACCTTGCGAGGCCATGCTATCGAGGAAGCAGGCGGCCAGACGGCCAAGGCCGCCGTTGCCCAGCGCGGCGTCCGGCTCGGAATCGACCACGTCGTCCATCGACAGACCCAGCCGGTCGAGCGCCTGACGGCATTCGTCCATGATGCCCAGATTGGACAGGCTGTTGGTCAGCAGGCGACCGATCAGGAATTCAAGAGAAAGATAATATACGCGCTTGGCGTCCTCGTGATAATAACTGCGGGTCGTGTCCATCCAGCGGTCGACGACGCGGTCGCGCACCGCCAGGGCGACGGTGTGGAACCAATCGCGCCGGGTGGCGGCGCGGGCGTCCTTGCCGACCGAATAGACCAGCCATTCCAGGAACGACCGCTTCAGGCTGTCGACATCCAGACTGCGGCGTTCGATGTCACGGGATTTGTACCGAGCGTCCATGTCTTGACTTTCTGCGTTGAAAGGCCAACCGGAGCGAACGGCTGCGGGACGACGCTCCTTGACGGTGGAAGAGTGAGCGGAGTTGGTTAAGCAAAGCTTTCCGAAACCAGACGCGGCAACGCTTCCCCTCTGACGCAAAGGGAGTAAGGTTGCGACCGCTTCCCGTTTTCGACCTTACAACGATGCGTCACGAAATCGCTCCTGTCCACTGCGCTGCAACACCACTGTCGTTTCGGCGCGCGGTGGTCTCCGATCTGCCCGCGCTGCTGCTCATCGAATCCGTCAGCTTTCCGACGGATCGGATGACCGCGCGCCATTTCCGTTACGCCATCACCCAGGCGAAGGGGGCCTGCATGGTCGCGGTGCGGGACGGTCAGGTGGTCGGTTATGGCCAGATCGCCGTTCACGCGCGCACGCCCATCGGACGGTTGTCCTCCTTCGCGGTGCATTCCGAATGCCGCCGGTTGGGCGTCGCCCGCGCGCTGCTCGCCGCGTTGGAGGATGAGGCGGCGGCGCTGGGTTGTGGCGCGGTCCGGTTGGAGGTTCGGCGGGACAACACGGCGGCGTTGGCCCTCTATCTGCGCACCGGCTATGTCCAGTTCGGCCAGTATCCCGATTATTATGAGGATGGCATGACGGCGCTGCGGTTGGAAAAATGCCTGCCGGAAACGCCTGCGAATGCCGCGTGGAATCCATTCACAACCGGATATGCACATACTTGTAAACGATAGTTTCTTATCCGGAATGGTTTTCATCGAAAGGGTGGACGCGTCCAAAGCGGGTTTCGTCGCCAACCTCCGTTGATCCACTCCCCATTTTTTGAATGCGCCGCAGCGCGGGTTCAGTTATCGGATCCAGACTGGACCGGAATCGATTGAAATGGGTGGGCATGGCGCGCAAGCGGGCGGAGCCGAGCATCCTGCTCGGGCCAATTCTCTATTTCCGAGGCGAGCAGCGGGATCGTTGGTGGCTGTCCGCCCTGTTCATCCTGGATGGCGAGGTCGAACCGGACGATCTGCGGGTGGAGGGCGTCACCCTGCCCGTTCCGCCCCGCCACGTCACCGTTTGGCGCAACCGTCATGTCTGGCGTTTTGATTTCGCCGTGCCGCGCGGGATGCAGGACAGCAACCTTGCCTATGGATTCCCCGACGGCCCATCCTGGAGCATCGTTGTTCCGGGACGCTTCTCACACCCGCGCATCGCCTTTGTGTGCGGAGCCGGAATGACCGCGCCGCCGGTTTCAGGCGAAAACCATTCCCCGGCCCCCCTCTGGCCCGAGCTGCTGCGCCAGCATGAGACGGAGCGTTATCATTTGTTGGTCCAAGGCGGCGGTCAGATCGACGGCGAGGCTGTGCTCGCCGCCTCGCCGCTGCTGACCGCGTGGCGGGGCGAGCCGAGCGCCGTTCAGACCGCTCATCCCTTCTCCCCCACCATGGCCGAAGAGTTGATGAACGCCGGTTTCGACCGTTACCTGCGCCAGTGGGGGCAGGCCGACGTGGCCGAGGCTCTGGCCCGCATTCCGTCGGTCATGATGTGGGACGACGCCGACATCGCCGATGGCTGGGGCGCCGCCCCGGACAGCGAGGCCACGAGCAAGGTGATGCGCGGCGTCTTCATGGCGGCCCGGCGCAACTACGCGCTGTTCCAACTGGGCGCCGTGATCGAGTCGCCGCCTGATTGCGCCTGGGGCACCGCCCGCGCCACGATGACTCAAGGATTCCATTTGGGCGACACCGGCCTGCTGGCCCTGGATCTGCGCAGCGAGCGCAACCGGCGACGCGTGCTGTCCGAGCGCAGTTGGGCCTTGCTGCCCGGTTGGTTGGATCGTTTCGAGGGGTGTCGTCATCTGATCGTGATGACCGGGACGCCACTGCTGATCCCGGCCACGGCGGGAATCGAGCGTCTGAGCGGCTGGCTGCCCGGCCTGTCGGGCCTGACCCGCCGCTTGAGCGACCAATGGCGCAGCCGCAGCCATGTGGCGGAGTGGGCGCGCCTGATTGAGACCTTGACCGATTTCTCCCGCCGCACCGGCTGCCGGATCACCGTTCTGTCGAACGGATCGGGGGTGGGCGGGCGCGGGGTGCTGCGCGGCGGCGGGGTGGAGTTGTGGCAGTTGCTTGGCCTGTCGCTCGCCGCGCCCGCGCCGACGGGCCTGCGTCGGCACGCCACCGAACGGCTGGCCGCCCACAGCGAAGAACCCTTGCCCGGCTATCGGTTGGACATGCCGAAATTTCCCGAAAGCGGGCGACGGACCATCGGCAAGCGCGGCTGGCTGTCGCTGGCGGTTGACGACAAGGGGCAACTGCGCGCGCGCTGGTTCGCCGAGGGCGACGCCACGCGCTACAGCCAAGCGATTTGACGCCCGACGGGTCAGCCGCTCACCGCTCGACGATGAACAGCAGGCCAGGAACGGCGACGCCCTTTTCCCGTCGCGGCGTGCAGGGTTCCATCAGGCGGACGGTCAGACCAGCGGCCTCCGCCATGACGCGGACATAGCCCTCGGCGTGCGCGTAACGCCGGGTCGGACCAAGCGCGAAGTCCTTTTCCCCATCGGCGGCACGCTCCACCGTGGCGGCGAAGCGCCCGCCGGAAACCAGCGCCTTGGCCGCCGCCTGGAACATGGGGACCAGATCGCCGATGTAAACCAGGACGTCGGCGGCGACCAGCAAATCCCAGGCCTCCGCCGCCTCATCCAACGCCGCCACCACGTCGCCGACGCTGAGCCGGTCGTAGAGCGCCCGGTCGCGCGCCTTGTCCACCATGCGCGGCGACAGATCAACCCCGGCGAGAAAGCCCGCCAACGGACGGAAGGACACGCCCGCAAGTCCGGTGCCGCAACCAAGATCCAACACGCGCAACCCCGCCGAGGCGCCCAGCCGGTCCACAGCCGCCTTCAGCAGGTCCGGCGCGGCGTAGCCGAGCTTGCCCAGCAAATCCCGGTCAAAACGGTCGGCATAACGGTCGAACAGGGCGCGGACATAAGCCGCCGACAAATCCGCCCCCTCCCCAGCCTCCAACGCCAGAATGGCCGCAGTGCTTCCCAGCGCATCGTTGGGATCAAGATCCCGGGCGCGGCGCAGGGCGGTCAACGCCTTCTCCGGTTCGCGCAGAGCGATCCAGGCTTGTCCGATGGCGTGGTGCAGAGTTGGATCGTCGGGCAGACGCCGCGACAGCGGTTGCAGCAGTTCCACCGCCGCCAGAGCGTCGCCGCTGGCGCTCAGCGCCTCGGCCAGTTCCAAGGCTGATTCGACATCGTCGGGGCGCAGGGCGACGGCCTCGCGATACTCGGTCAGCGCCGCGTCGGCTTGTCCGTCGGCGGACAGCGCGCGGGCGTAGCCCAGGCGGACTTGGGCGGAATCCGGTCGCTCCGCCGCCAAATCCGAGAATTTCGCTATGGCCGCCGCGACCTCGCCGCAACGCCGCAACGCCTCAGCCCACCCCAAACACCACATCCAGGAGCCGGGATCGAGCGCCGCCGCGTGGCCATAAGCGTTCGCCGTCGCGCCATTATCTTTCGCGGCGCAGCAATCATCCGTCGAGTCGATGGTCGAGTCGTTCAGCGAATCCGCCAGGGCCGCCCACGCCTCGCCATGCGCTGGATCGACCGCGACCGCCCGGCGAAAGGCGTCAGCCGCGCCCGCCGGATCGGCGGCGTAAAGACGCTCGTACCCCCGCTGAAACAGAGCCTCGATCAAGGCGCAAGGCGGCGTTTCGCCGATGGACGGGTCCGCTGGCAAGGGGCGTGATCCTGGTTGGGGTGATCCGTTGGGGGCCGGTCTGAGCGCCTGTCCCACAGGACGGCGGCAAGGACGCGTCGCACGGTCAAAAGCCGAAAAAGGAGCGGCCAAGCTTATTGCCCGATCATGCTGCACCGCGCAAGGGGGGCCTGAAAATGATTCCAACGTGTGATTCCGGCGACACGCGGTCGCAGGACGGCAATTTTTATCAGGGGGAAATTCACTCTTGCGACGGGGCTCTGCTCTTTTTGAACATTTGATGAAAAACAGTGACTTATCGATTGTTTTTGGAAGAACGCCACCCGCCCATCACCGTCTCAACCATCCCGATGAACCAGAGGGCGCGGTATTACCAGGGCGTAATTGAGTTGACGATGGCTCAAATTTTTGGAAATGTTGCCCCGGCGCTCGATTGGGAGGCGTCGAACTTTGGGTAGGAGGCGGTTGCCGCAAGCGACTCGGCGACCGGAACAGAGACCCCGAGCAGGGGGTCAACAGCCACCGTTTGACACGGGGCGCCAGACTGAGGAGGTCGGAGATGCGAGGACGAAAACAGCGCGTACGCGCCACATGGGGTGGTGGAGTCGCACTGGCTGCCGGACTCTTGATGGCTCCGCTGACGACGACGTCAGCCCAGGCTCAAGAAAGCTGCGTGACCCACGCGGTCGAGGCCGAGCAAAAACTGAACATTCCCTCTGGTTTGCTCGTGGCGATTTCCCTGGTCGAAAGCGGACAGGACGGCGCCCCCCACCCCTTCGCGATGAGCCTGCAAGGCCGCGCTTACTTCGCCCGCAGCGTCAACGACGCCGCCAAACAGCTTCGCGACCGCAAGGGCCAAATCCGCTCCAACGTGTATGTCGGTTGCATGCAATTGTCCTTGGCCTCGCATCGCGGCCAGTTTCAACCCCTCGAACGCATCGTCGAACCGCGCGACAACGTGTTTTACGCCGGAAAGCTTCTGGTCCGCTTCCATGGGGAAGAGGGCAATTGGAAGACCGCTCTTGCCCGCTACAACGGCGGCTCCACCCGCAGCGCCCAGGCTTATGTCTGCAAGATTTGGCAGCATCTGAGCGATCTTGATCCGCAAAGCGCAAAACTTCTGGCCTCCTCCCGTTGTGAAGACAGCGATCCGGTCAGCGTCGCTCCCAAGACCCGTCGCAGTTTCCAGAACGCTCAGCAGGTTGCCGCCATCGATTGACGCAGCCAGTCGCTGCGCTTGATTGACAGGATTTGGACCGAATCCCCTGGCTTGGCCGGGATCGTCCGCCGAGATTTTAAAGACACATCTGGTGTGGTTCGGCGTGATCGGGTAAATCCCGTTCCATGAACTATCGCCACATCTTCCACGCGGGCAACCCAGCCGACGTGATGAAGCACGCCGTCATGGCGTTGATCCTTGACCATCTGCGCGTCAAGCCCGCCCCCTTTTGCGTGCTGGACACCCATGCCGGGATCGGTCGCTATGATCTGACCTCCGAGGCCGCGCAAAAGACCCTGGAGTATGAGAACGGCGTTGGCCGCCTGTTCGGCGCCCACGCCCCTCACCCGTCGCTGACGCCCTATCTGGACGCCGTGGCGGCGATCAACCCCGATGGGGTGTTGCGCGCCTATCCGGGATCGCCCCGCATCGCCCGCGCCGCGCTGCGCCCGCAGGACCGTTTGGTGCTGGGTGAATTGCACCCTGATGACGCCCACGCGCTGCGCCGCGAGTTCCGCGACGATCCCCAGGTCGCCGTCCACGAGATCGACGCTTATGTCGCGCTGAAGGCTCATTTGCCGCCCAAGGAAAAGCGCGGCCTTGTCCTGATCGACCCGCCTTTCGAGCAGCCGGACGAATTCTCGCGCATGGTCGAGGGCTTGGCCGCCGCGCATCGTCGCTGGCCGACTGGCGTCTACGCCCTGTGGTATCCGATCAAAGAGCGCGCGGCGGTCTGGCGTTTTCAGGAGGCGGTGGAAAAGACCGGCATCGCCAAGATCCTGCTGGCCGAATTGACGTGGCATCCCGAAGACACCCATCTGCGTCTGAACGGCTCCGGCTTGTTGATCGTCAACCCGCCCTGGCGGTTGGATGAGACTCTGAAGGAGACTCTGGCCGCCCTGCACGCTGTCCTGCCGACCACCGGCGGCGGCGTGTCGGTCACTTGGCTGGCGCCGGAAGCCTGAACACAAAAAGGGCGGCGTCGCTGGTTGCCGCGACGCCGCCCTTTGTCGTCCACCAACGCATCAGGCTTGTGGTCGACCGTTGCCGAAACGAGCCAGTATTTCCCCAGCGATGCCGCGCCGGAACAGCAGCACGCAGGCGACGAAGATCGCGCCGATGACCACCGGAACCGGCAGGTTGGTCGCCGCCAGATAATTTTCCAGGGCCACCACCAGCGCCGCGCCAACCACCGGACCGGACAGGGTGCCCATGCCACCCAGCAGAGTCATCAACACCACCTCGCCCGACATCTGCCACTGCACATCGGTCAGGGTGGCGAGTTGGAAGACAATCGCCTTGGTGCCGCCCGCCATGCCCGCCAGGGCCGCCGACAGCACAAAGGCCAACAGCTTGTATCGGTCGGTGCGATAGCCCAACGAAATGGCTCGCGGCTCATTCTCACGAATCGCCTTCAGAACCTGTCCAAAGGGTGAGTGAACCGTCCGCCAGATCACGGCGAAGCCGAACAGAAACACGGCCAGCACGAAATAATACATGGTGAAGGGGTGGTTCAGGTCAAACAGACCGAACAGAGTGCCGCGCGGCACCGCTTGGATGCCGTCCTCGCCATGGGTGAAGGGCAGTTGCAGCGCCAGAAAGAACACCATCTGCGACAGAGCCAGCGTAATCATGGCGAAGTAAATGCCTTGGCGGCGGATGGCGATGCCGCCGAACACCAAGCCCATGCCCGCCGCCGTCACCGTCCCCAGCAGAATGCCAAGCTCCGGCGACAGCCCCCAGACCTTCACCGTGTGGGCGGTGACATACGCCGCGCCGCCAAAGAAGGCGGCGTGACCAAAGCTGAGCAGACCGCTGAAACCGATCAGCAGATTGAAGGCGCAGGCGAACAGCGCAAAGCACAACACCTTCATCAGGAAAACCGGGTAGAGCGCGAAGGGGGCCACGAGCAAAACCGCCAAAGCGGCCAGCCCAATCAACCGGCCCATCGGCACGCCGCTGCCGCCGACAGCGACGGTTGCGGCGCCGTGCGAAGGAAGGCTCATGGCTTTTACCTCTCCCGTCCGAACAGACCAGCGGGCTTAATCATCAGCACCACGGCCATAATCACAAACACCACGATGTTGGACGCTTCGGGGTAGAAGACCTTGGTCAACCCCTCCAACAGCCCCAGGCCATAGCCGGTCAGTACCGCGCCCAGGATCGACCCCATGCCGCCGATAACGACCACGGCGAACACCACGATGATGAGGTTCGATCCCATCAGCGGGCTGACCTGATAGATCGGCGCGGCCAGAACGCCCGCCAGACCGGCCAACGCGACGCCAAAGGCGTAGGTCAGCGTCACCATGCGCGGCACGTTGATGCCAAAGGCCTGGACCAGCACCGGGTTTTCCGTGGCGGCGCGAAGATAGGCGCCAAGCTTGGTCTTCTCAATGGCGATCCACGTGCTGATGCAAACGATCAACGACGCCACCACCACCCAACCGCGATAGTTCGGCAGGAACATGAAGCCCAGATTTTGCCCGCCGCGCAGCGCCTCGGGAATCGGATAGGGCTGCCCCGACACGCCATAGAGATGACGGAAGGCGCCCTCGATCATCAGGGCGCAACCGAAGGTCAGCAGCAGCCCATACAAATGGTCCAGCTTGTAAAGGCGCGACAGCAAGGTCTTTTCCAGCGCCACGCCGAACAGCCCGACGATCATGGGGGCCAACAGCAAAGCCCACCAATAGCCGATGCCAAACTGCGTCAGCAGCAGCCAGGACACGAACGCCCCCATCATATAGAGCGCGCCATGGGCAAAATTGATGACGTTCAACATGCCGAAAATCACCGCCAGCCCCAGGCTGAGCAGCGCGTAAAAAGAACCGTTGATCAACCCCAACAGCAACTGCCCGAACAGCGCCTGTGGTGGAATGCCGAAGATGGTCCCCATCATAACCGTCGATCTCCCCCGCGTGTTCCGCCCGTCGCCGATGGTTTGGCGACGGGCGGGCGCGTTTCGTCACAGACTTATGAGCGTCGGTTGGCTTACTTCGCGGCCAGCTTGCAGCCGCTTTCCTCGACGGTCGCGAAAGCCTCCGCGCCGGGGATGGTGCGCAGGATCTGGTAATAATCCCACGGCCCCTTCGATTCGGACGGCTTCTTGACACGGGCCAGATACATGTCGTGGACCATGCGCCCATTGGCCAGGATCTTGCCGTTCTTGGCGAACATGTCGTTGACCGGCATCTCCTTCATCTTGGCGGCGACCGTCGGGCCATCGTCGACGCCCGCCGCTTCAATCGCCTTCAGATAGTGGCGAACAGCGGAATAGCTGCCCGCCTGCACCATGGTCGGCATCTTGCCGAACTTGTCGAAGAATTTTTTCGACCACGCGCGCTTCTCATCGTCCATGTCCCAATAGAATCCGGTGGTCAGCACCAGATCCTGTGCGACCGACAACCCCAGCGCGTGCACGTCGGAGATGAACAGCAGCAACCCGGCCAGCTTTTGCTTGCCGCTCTGGGTCAGGCCGAATTCCGAGGCTTGTTTGATCGAGGTGATCGTGTCGCCGCCGGCGTTGGCCAAGGCGACGATCTTCGCGCCCGACGACTGCGCCTGAAGCAGGAAGGACGAGAAATCCGACGTGTTGAGCGGATGACGCACCGCGCCCACCAGTTTTCCGCCCGCCTTCTTGACTTCGGCGGCGGTGTCGGCCTCCAACTGATGGCCAAAGGCGTAATCGGCGGTCAGGAAATACCAGCTGTCGCCGCCCTCCTGTACCATGGCGCGCCCGGTGCCGACGGCCAGCGCGTGGGTGTCATAGGCCCAATGGAAGCCGGTCGGCGAGCAGGCGTCGCCCGACAGGCGCGAGGTCGCCGGGCCTTCCATCAGGAAGATCTTTTTCTTGTCGCGGGTGACTTCCTGAACCGCCAGCGCGACGCCGGAATTCGGAACGTCAACGATCACGTCGACGCCGTCCTGGTCGATCCACTGACGGGCGATGTTGGAACCGATGTCCGGCTTGTTCTGGTGATCGGCGGTGACGATCTGGATCGGCTTGCCCAGGATCTTGTTGCCGAACTCCTCCGCCGCCATACGGGCGGCGACCGCCGAGCCTTCACCGCCAAGATCGGCGTACAGGCCAGAGCGGTCGTTCAGCACGCCGATCTTGACCATATCGCCCGAAAGCCCTTGGGCCGACGCCGAACCGGCGGTCAGGGCGGCTCCAATGGTCAAGGCGGTCAGCGCGGCGCCAGCCAGAAGACGTGCGTTCATGGGTGTGTTTCCTCCCCCTCAGCGATTCTTGGATGTGGTTCCTGGTCAATCGTCGAAAACGATCATCGAAAACACCGGGCGGTCGTCCGTCGCGGCAAATCCGTTTCAAGAGAAACGGGTTGGCCGTGTCGCGCCACCCTTTCAGGCACCACTATGCAGGCGCATCACCTTGTAAGCGAAGCGGAATTTCAGCCTAGACAGCAAAATTCATGAAGACCGGCGACGCCAACGGCCTTTTGCATCCGCAGGTGTATGGCGTTCAATGGCGGCGCGCCTGCGCCACAAA
Organism: Azospirillum cavernae; assembly: GCF_003590795.1. GTDB lineage: Bacteria > Pseudomonadota > Alphaproteobacteria > Azospirillales > Azospirillaceae > Azospirillum > Azospirillum cavernae. The sequence goes on along the minus strand of NZ_QYUL01000001.1, from coordinate 790,350 downwards.
ACGCGCGCAAACGAAAACGCCCCCGCGCTGTTGGGCGCAGAGGCGTCTTCATCATCATGTCAGGCTATCTGGAATCGGTCCGAGCTGTGTGGCGGGCGATTCACAGATATCCGAGTCAGGCGGCCGACGTCATCGGAAAGCCGCTGTAATCCAAGGAGGCCGACCAGAAACGCTCCAGCTTGCGCAGAGTCTCGTTGGTTTTGTTCAACTCTTCGTCACTGAAACCAGCCTTTTCCAGAGCGGTCAACTGACGCTCGAACATCTGGCTGATCTTTTCACGCAGGTCCAGTCCCTTTTCCGACAGGCGCACACGCACCGACCGGCGGTCGTGCGGCGAGCGTTCCTGCCCAAGATAGCCGTTTTCGACCATTTTCTTGACGTTGTAGGAAACGTTGGAGCCAAGGTAATAGCCGCGCGCGGTCAATTCGCCGACCGTCATCTCGTCTTCGCCAATGTTGTAGAGAATCAGGCTCTGGACGTTGTTGATGTCCTGGATCCCCAGCCGATCCAGTTCGGTCTTGAGCACCTCGAGGAAATGGCGGTGAAGCCGCTCGATCAACAGGATGCTTTCATAATAGGGTTTGCGCACCGCGGTCTCCTTTGGCTCTAACCGGACGATCCCCGCGCAAGGACGTTACCGGAACCTTAAAGGCAGATTAACCGATCATTCGTCGCCAATCATCTTAATAATTCTGGAAAAATTGCCCTTTACCCGGCCTCTTTGCCGGGCAAAACGCGTGCGCCTGCGGCGCGAAAACCGGGCGTTCCTTGCGGTTTCCCTCTCGGAGCGCCCGGCTTTGTCTCATCCGATTCAGGCCGGGAAGACCAGATCGCCTCCCGTTGGTTCGGCGAAATGGCGGGCCACATCCGCCGGGCCGACCTCCGCCAGATCAGCGGGCGACCATTTCGGATTCCGGTCCTTGTCCACCAGCGCGGCGCGGATGCCTTCGTAAAAATCGACGCCGTCCAGAAAGGCGATGCTCAAACGCAGCTCCTGCACCATGCAGCCGTCGAAATCGAGCGACGCGCCCCGGCGAATGGCCTCCAGCGTCACCTTCAGGCTGGTCGGCGACACGCGCTTGAGCGTCGTCAATTGCCCGGCGGCCCACTCGGTTCCCTCCGCCGTCAAGCTGGCGACGATTTCCTCCACCGTGTTGAAGGCGAAGCAACGATCGACAGCCGCGCGATGAACGGCGTTGGGGGCGTCGCCCGCCGAGTCCTTGACCTTGGCGATGGCCTCGTCGGGCGGAGTTCCGGCGGCCAGATCGGCGATCAAATCGTCGAGTTTGGCGCTGGGAACAAAAGCGTCGGCGGCGCCGACCGCCAACATGTCCGCCGCCTTCAACCGCTCCCCGGTCAGCCCCAGCCAGGTTCCGGTCTGGCCCGGCAGGCGCGGCAGGAAATAGGTGCCGCCGACGTCCGGGTACAGGCCAATGCCGGTTTCCGGCATGGCGAACAGCGTGCGTTCGGTGACGACGCGGTGGGTCCCATGCTCCGACAGGCCAACGCCGCCGCCCATCGAAATGCCGTCAATCAGCGCGACATAGGGTTTGGACAGGCGCTTGATGAGGCGATTGAGGATGTATTCCCCGCTGAAAAAGGCGCGGATGGCCGAACCGTCGCCGCTCCCGGCCCGCGCCGCCTTGCCCGCCTCATACAGGCTGACGACGTCGCCACCGGCGCAGAAGGCCTTTTCGCCCGCGCCCTGGATGACCACCGCCTTCACCTCGGGATCGGCGTCCCACGCGCGCAGTTGCGGGTCGAACAGCCGAATCATGCCGAGCGTCAGGGCGTTCAGCGCCTTCGGGCGGTTGAGCGTGACCAGGGCGATGGCGCCACGGCGTTCAAACAGGATCTCAGCATTGTCGCTCATCGGTTTGATTTTTCTCAATTGTCGATGGAAGGGCGGGTGATGGCGTGAGGAACCGACCCGCATCCGGCGTTTCCTCCGGGGGACCGAACACAGCGATGATACGGGACGACGCGCCGCTGTCAAATCAACCATACGCAAACGGATGTTTTGACGAGCGTCGCCGCCATTCCCACCGATTGGGACTTGGCGGACTTCGTCCGCGCCCTCATCTGTGGCGGGGCGCGCGGGAGGCCACGCGCGGCAAGATCAGGAAAGTCACGCCATGAAGGTTGCCGTCATTCTCAACCGCTCGGCGGGATCGCTGGTGGACCAGCCGGTGGACAGCATCCTCACCCTGATCCACCACGCTTTCGAGCGGCGCGGGGCGGAGGTCGCCGCGAAGGCGGTGGATGGCGCCGATTGCGCCGCCGCCATCGCCCGCGCTTTGGCGTCGGACGCCGACATGGTCGTGATCGGAGGCGGCGACGGCACGGTGCACACCGCCTTGCGGTTGGCTCTGCCGACCAAGAAGACGGTTGGCGTCCTTCCTTTGGGAACTCTCAATATGTTAGCCCGCGATCTTAACACACCGCTTGATCTTGAATCGGCGGTGGAGGCGTTGGCCGACGGTCAAATCCGCGCCATCGACGTGGCCGAGGTGAACGGCGATCCCTACCTCAACAGTTCGGTCCTCGGCTTCTACCCCGCCGTGGTGCGGGAACGGGAGCGGCATCGCCGTCTGCATCGTCTGCTGAAGTGGCCGGGGGCCGCCATGGCGCTCGCCAAAACGCTTTACCGCCTGCCGATGCTGGACGTGCAAATCGACTGGGGCGAAGGCTTGCGGCATGTGCGGACTCCGGTGCTGGCGGTGTCCAACAATCTGTATGATGATGGCTTCGGCCTGTTGCTGCGGCGGACGGCGTTGGACAGCGGCCAGTTGGGCGTCTATGTGGCGCGCGAACGCGGCGCGCTGGCGATGTTGCGCCTGATGAGTCGTCTGGTCCTTGGGCGTTGGCGACAGGACGAGGCGTTGGATTGCTTCGCCGTCAACCGCTTGACCGTCACCAGCCGCCGCCACGCGTTGAGCATGGTCAATGACGGCGAGGTCAAGCGGTTGAACGCCCCCCTGCATTACCAAATTCGTCCATCGGCGCTGAGGGTTCTGGCTCCACGCTGATGTTTTGCATGAGGTTGATTTGAAACGTCTGGCCCACATCTCCGACCTGCATTTCGGACGGATCAACCCGCAGGTGGTGGATGGGTTGTTGCGCGATCTGACCATTCAGAACCCTGACCTGATCGTGGTCTCCGGCGATTTGGTGCAGCGGGCCAAACCCAGCCATTTCGCGGCGGCGCGGGAGTTCCTGCAAAGCCTGCCCTTTCCCCATCTGGTGGTGCCCGGCAATCACGATATCCCCGTGTATAATCTGCTCAAGCGTTTCACCGATCCCTTCAGGCTGTACCGCCGTTACATCACCGCCGATCTCAGCCCCTTTCACGTCGATGACCAGATCGCGGTTCTGGGAATCAACACCGCTCGCGCCGTCATTCTGGATTTTTCCGCCGGGCGGCTGAACCGGACGCAGATCGCGCGGATCCGCGACGTGTTCGATCCGCTGCCCAACCACCTGTTCAAGGTGCTGTTCACCCACCACCCCTTTCTGCCGCCGCCCGACGCGCCCGACACCCGTCTGGTTGGTCGGCGTCGGTTGGCCCTGCCCGTTCTGGAGCGCTGCGGCGTCGATCTGCTGCTTGCCGGGCATCTGCACATGGCCTATTCCGGCGACATCGCCCGCTCTCACCCGCAGGCCGCCCGTTCCATCCTGGTGGCGCAAGCGTCCACCGCCACATCGACCCGACTTCGCGGCGAAGCCAACGGCTACAACCTCATCGCCATCGACCCGCCTTGCGTATCCTTTCAGGTGCGCGCGTGGGACGGCCACGGGTTCACCGACGGGCCGCTGTCGGACTGGCGCAAGGACGGCGACCGCTGGAGCCTTCTTGGGTCTGACGACGCAACCCCGCCAACCTGACGCTGTGGTTGAGTTCGGCACAGGCGGGGGCGTAGGATCGCGCACCTGATTCCCAAGAGCGTTGTGGTTGTCCGATGCCGATCTCCGTCCCCGCCTCCTTCCCGCGCACCCGTCTGCGGCGCAACCGCGCCGACGCCTGGACCCGGCGTCTGGTCGCAGAACACACGCTGACGGTCGATGACCTGATTTGGCCGGTCTTCGTGATCGAGGGGGAGAACCGGCGCGACCCGGTCCTGTCGATGCCCGGTGTGGAGCGCATGACCATCGATCTGCTGTGCGAGGCGGTGGTGGAGGCCGGAGCGCTCGGCGTTCCCTGCGTCGCCCTGTTCCCGGTGGTGGGATCGGAGGCGAAGTCGGAAGACGCGGCGGAATCCTACCGCCCCGACAATCTGATGAACCGCGCCATCCGCGCGCTGAAGGCGGCGGCCCCTGACGTCGGCGTGCTGTGCGACGTTGCGCTCGACCCCTACACCAGCCACGGCCATGACGGCATTTTGCGCGACGGTTACATCCAGAACGATGAAACGGTGGAGATTCTCGCCCGACAAGCCCTGTCCCAGGCCGACGCCGGGGCCGACATCGTCGCGCCGTCGGACATGATGGACGGGCGCATTGGGACCATCCGCGACCGTCTGGACGCCAACGGGCATGAGTTGGTGCGCGTCTGCTCCTACGCCGCGAAATACGCCTCGGCCTTTTACGGGCCGTTCCGCGACGCGGTGAATTCCGGCGGCTTCCTGAAGGGCGACAAGAAGACCTACCAGATGAACCCCGCCAACACCGACGAGGCGCTGCGCGAGGTCGCCCACGACATTCAGGAGGGGGCGGACATGGTGATGGTCAAGCCCGGCCTGCCCTATCTGGACGTCATCCGCCGGGTGAAGGACGCCTTCGCCATGCCGACCTTCGCCTATCACGTCTCCGGTGAATACGCGATGCTGCGCGCGGCGGCGATCAACGGCTGGCTGGACTACGACAAGGCGTTGATCGAAACGCTGACCGGCTTCAAGCGGGCCGGTTGCGACGCGATCCTAACCTATGGCGCAGTGGACGCGGCCAAGCTGCTGCGCCAACGCTGAGCAAAACGGGCGCGCGTTTGAGCGGATCGGGACCGCAGCGTCGGCGCGGTCCGTCTATCGTCGGGCCACCCCCCAACGATGGAGACCCCGCCGATGCGCGCCCTGTCCACCCTGTTGACCGCAGGCCTGTTGAGCCTCGCCGTCCTGCCCGCCGCCACCCGGTCCGCCACCGCCTTCGAGCTGCGCAGCGCCGATCTGTCGGCGGAGGCGCCGATCGTCGCCCCGCAGGTCGCCAACGGTTTTGGCTGCTCCGGCGGCAACCTGTCCCCGGCCTTGAGTTGGAGCGATCCGCCCGCCGGAACCCGCAGCCTTGCCGTCACGATGTATGACCCCGACGCGCCGACCGGCAGCGGCTGGTGGCATTGGCTGGTCTTCAACCTGCCCGCCAACACAACCAGCCTGCCGACCGGCGCGGGCGTCGCCTCCGGGTCCAAACTCCCGGCTGGGGCGGTCCAGAGCCGCACCGATGTTGGCGCGGTTGGCTATTTCGGCCCCTGCCCGCCGGTCGGCGACAAGCCGCACCGCTACATCGTCACCGTTCACGCCCTGAAGGTGGATCAATTGCCCGTCGTGACGTCGGACTCGTCCGGCGCGATGGTCGGCTATTTTTTGACCGCAAACAGCTTGGGCAAAGCCACCTTGACCGCGCGTTACGGGCGCTGACCGGCTAAACTGGCGGTCATGATCGACGATCCCATCGCCAAGCTGTCCCGCTTCGCCGCCCGCGACAACCGTCCGGGCGGCGACGGCCTGCCAACCGTCCCGATTCTGGGCGCCTTCATCGCCCGTGACCGGGAGCGGATCGCGGATCTTGAGGTCGGCGCCACCGGCCTCATCATCCTGCTCGACGGGCGGAAGGAGATCAGCGACCCTGACGGCAGCCATCACTATCGCAAGGGCGACGCGCTGCTGTTGCCCGCCGGCTGGCGCGGCGCGGTGGTGAACGAGCCGGATCCGGACAGCGGCCTCTACCGTTCCCTCATCCTGATGTTTCCCGCCGACATGGTGCGCCGCCTGCTGCGCGCCCACGCCAACGCCGCGCTTGGCGATGGTCGGCGAGCGCGCGATTATCGGGTAACGCTGACCCCCAGCCTGACCGACGCCGTTTTGCACGCGGCGGACGGCTTGTCCAGCGGCTCCCCGGTCAGCCCGCAGATCGCCGAGCATCGCTGCATGGAGGTGTTGCTCGCCCTGCTGGAAACTGGCGTCTGGTGGCTTGGCCCGGTGGCCCCCACCGGAATCGCCGACGCGGTGCGGGCGCTGGTCCGCACCCAACCCGACCAGCCTTGGACCGCCGACAGCGTCGCCCGCGCCCTGAACCTGAGCAGCGCGACGCTCCGTCGTCGTCTCGCCGAGGAGGACAGCTCCGTCCGCCGGATCATGACCGGGGAGCGGGTTGCCCACGCCCAGACGCTGCTGGAAGTTGAAGGCCGTTCCGTGCAAGAGACGGCGGATGCCTGCGGCTACGCCTCACGCTCCCACTTCGCCCGACGGATCAAGGACGCGACGGGCAGCAATCCATCGGAGTTGCGCACGGATGGAAGGTTCAGAAAAAACTCTGGATGAGACAACATCGACAAGCCGGGCCGGATCGACAAGCCGGGCCGGGACGATGCCGTTGACTCACCAAGCCCCGCACGACCAGCGGCCTCTGTGCGCCTGATGGCCGACACAGGAGGTAGAAGCTGTGCGGTCGGGGGGAATGGTGGATTGGGAAACATGGGGCGAAGCGGCGCAGGCCACCGAGATCGCCGTCCACCTGACCTGATGCACAGTGGAGCTTCGGCAGTTTCCCGCCTTCGCCACCACCGTGCGGCAAGCGTCCGCTTTGGACAAAATGTCCGGTCCGTGACTCAGAACGGGATCTCGTCGTCCAGATCATCGTGGCGGGGCGGAGGAGCGGAGCCGCCGCTGCGCGCGCCACCGCCAGCCGAACCACCGGCGCCATAGCCGCCGCTGCGGGCTTCGCCACGCGGCTCATAACCGCCGCCACCGCCGCCGTAGCTTCCGCCGCCGCCCTCTTCACGGGCGCCGCCGGTGAAGTCGATTTCGGCCACGCGCACCGACAAGCCAGCGCCACGGGTGCCGTCGCGCTTGTCGAATTCGCGCAAGGTCACTTCGCCGGAAATGACGACCTGCTTGCCCTTGGTCAGATGCGGGGCGAGCGATTCGGCGCGGCGGCCCCAGATGGAGCAATCGACCCATTGCGTCGTCTTGCGCTCGCCAAAGCCGACGTCGTTGGCGACGCGGAACCCCAAAACCTTTTCACCGCTCTGGGTCGTGCGCAACTCGCCGTCGGCGCCCAAGCGTCCCGTAAACGTCCACACATTCATCGCTCGATACTCCTTCAGCGCGCGTGCCCCAACATCCCCTTCGGGGCGGAAAATCCTCGCCAACGGGCGTTGGGATGCCGGAATTCCAGATCAGCCAAGCCGACGCGCCCAACGCGCGGCCACGACCTAATTTCCGCCGCAACGAAGCACACGGGCGTGACTGTGGTCAACCCGTCATCGCTGCGGCGCGCCGGAACACTTCGCGAACATGTGTAGCAGAGGGATACGGTTTTTGGAAACCGATTCCAGAGCCGCCGCGCGCGCCTCAACACCCGTCCGTCAGCGCAGCCGACGGGCGGCCAAATCCAAAACGATTTTCAGTTGGGCCGCCGAAAAGGGCTTGTGCACCACTCCCAACGGATAGCTTTCCGTGATGCGCCCCATCACGCCGTGATCGGCGTAGCCGGACAGGAAGATCGAGCGGATTCCACAATCATTGTGCAGTCGCCTGGCAACCGCGATGCCATCTCCACCGGCCAGCCGAACATCCATCAGGGCGACGTCTGGCCGCTCCTGTCGAACCATGGCCATCGCCTCCGCCTCGCTGCTGGCCGTGCCGCAAAGCCGGTGGCCAAGCTTGTCCACCGCCGCGCAAACCGCCGCCGCCGACGCCTCCTCATCCTCAACCAAAAGAACTGACAGAGATCGACCGGACAAGGAGGGTCGCAAGGATCGGCATGGTCCTGTTTGCGCGTCCGTCTTCAGCATGATGACCGACTCCCCGAACGCCCACTTTAAATTTTGGTAAATTTTCGTTTACCAACAATCGAGTCGTACCGGGTGTTTGGAACAACGGCAAGCCTTCAGAGTCAACGCCGCATCGTTTCACATCAAGGCGGGTCTCTTTGGCAACAGTCACAAAGGGCCGATCAGCGTCCAGCCCGTCCAAGCCAATCAATGCCGCCCGGCGAAGGCGCGACGACGCTGCCACCGCGAGTGGCGGCGGCCCGCGACGGGGGTGGCGGGAGCGGGCTTTCAGAGGTCAACCAGGACGCCGACATCGATGGCGGGGCCGCCTGCCGCGTCTCGCCGCGCAGGGTCGGATCCGAGGTGGGAACGTCGCGAGGCCTAGGGGGCGGAGCGGACGGCGCCGGGGGCGTCATCATGACGGGCGATGGCGCTGGATCGGGGCGTGGCGGCGGCGGCGCGTCCTCGACCTCAGGCGATGATGAGACAACCGCAGCGGCGTGGTGTGACGGCCGCGCGCGCGGCGCGTCGATCACCCCTTGCCAGGATGGGCGGTCCTCGTCGCCAACCGCCCCGGTTCGCGTGTCCAAACGGCGGACCTGCTCCCGCACATCCAGCAAGGCCGCGACGGCGAATTGCAGCAATGGGGCCATCGCCGCCGCGTCGGCCATTTCCTCGGCGCTCAACGCGGCGAAACGGTCGCGCACCTGCTCCACCGTGTCTTCGACATGCCCGCGCAGCGCGTCGGCGCCGTGCGACAGCCGTTCCAAATCTTCGCGCAGGGTTGAAATTTCAAGAGCCTGACGCAACTCGTGAAAGCCGATGCCGGGACCGGAACCACCCCCAGACGCCGCGCCGGATTTCAATCCGGAGCGCCGGTTCTGTGAACCGATTGACCCAAAATCGTGGGACATCCTTGCCAAACCCTGGAGTTTTCACCGACCGCGTTTCGCTGAAGACCGACGAACCGCGCAAATCACCGGCGGCGTCCCCCGCCACCATCTGTTTAACGCCGTTCGCCCCGGTTGGAAACCGTTTGCGCGCTGTGGCCGCTTGTACTATTTTTTGGCCGCCGGGGGAACGGATTCCTTCTGGCCCATCGCTTTAGCGGCATCCCGCCAACACGTCATCATTGCCGGAATACCCGAACGGTGTCGATTGATCGCACGGAACTTGAACGGCTCCTTGCCGATCGCCCCGCCGGCAGCCGCAGCGCCATGCAGGCGGTTCGGGAAAGCTACACCGACATCGGGCTGATGCGCGAACGCGGTTTGTCCTGGTCGGAAATTTCCGACCTGCTCGCCCAATTGGGGGTTACGGCCCGCGCCAACCAACCAATTTCGGCTGTGACCTTGCGGTCTGCCTTCTTCCTGGTCGGCAACGAAGGGCGTGGCGACAGTCTTGGCGAGGGCGAAAGCGCGACGCCGGCGGAAACGCTGGCGGCGGTCCATCGGGCGGCGTTGGAGGCTGGTCGGCCCTCTCCACCCGTGGAGATCGAATCAGGCGAGACCGACGCCACGGCGGATGACATGCCGCTTGAGGAGGCCGTCGCCCCCCCCGGCGAAGACGCGCCGCAAGAGGTTTCATTTCAGGGCGAGTCCGACGATTCGCCGACCATTGCCCCGTCATCCCCGGAATTGGACGCCCTCCCGGCATCCCTCCCGCCACAACCGGAACCGGACGCCAACGATCCGACGCTTGTGGCCCCGCACACCGAAACGCCCACCCTGCCCGCCGCTCCTCCGGTGGAATCGCAAGGCGCACGCACACTCATGTCTCACGACGAAACAACAAACGTTTTTTGGAAAGGCGATCGCATGCTGGGCACGATCTTCGTCCTCAATGACCGTGGCGGCGTTGGCAAGACGCTGCTGTCCCATCACCTGATGGCGACCGCCATGCTGGAAGGCCTCCAATTGAAGGTCGTCGAGTACGAGGTGAACGAACGTCTGGCGCGTCTGTTCGGCCCGGAAATGGTCGAACACCGCCGAATCTCGCAAGACTTCATGAACATGATGGGGTCGGGCGACGGCTTTTATGAATTCTGGGACTTGATCGGTCCGGAATTGCAGCGCGGTGGCCGTCTCTATGATTTTGGCGGCAACATCTCGCAGTGGTTCTTCAATTGGGCCGAGGTGTCGGGTTTTGACTATTACGTCGGCGATGGCGAACGGCTGACCTTCATGGTTCCGGTCACGGTCGATCTGGCGTCCTTGTCCACCGGCATGGCGACCCTGGAACGGGTGGCCACCATTGCCCCGAAGGCGAAGCGCGTTCTGGTCGAGAACGGGTTCTCCGGCCCGTTCAGCCAGTTGGAAGACAGCCAATACGCCCGCCGCAAGGCCGAAATGGTCGAGCGCGAGGGGCTTCACGTCATTTCGATGAATCCCTGCTCGGCCCCGGCTTGGGCGCGTCTGACCGGCCATCGGTTGGATCAAGTCGCCACCATGACTCGCGAGGATCTGGTCAAGCTGGGCATGACCCCGCCGGTCGCGTCCCGCTCGCTGATTGTCATTCACGAGTGGCTGCGCACCATGCGGCAATCACTGTCGCCCTACCTGCATGACGCGTTGCGTCAGACGGGCGGCGTCGCCGCCAAGACCGGCCGCTGATTCAGGCATCCGCCAGCGCGGTGTTTCTTTGGTTCCTTCGAATCGGAGAAACACCGCGACGGTTCGGGCGGATGAAACGCGGGGATCAAGCCGCCGTTTTGGCGGGTGTCGACGAATACAAATCCGTTTTTACCGCCGCCACCGACTTCACCTGATAACCCGGTCGGGCGCTGAAGCGCCGGTTGGCGCGCTCTGACGCGTCACGTTCCGATTCCGCCCAAACCAGATACTCCCGCCCGCGCGCCCATTCGACCGCCAGAGGGTGCCCGGCGTCGATTTCGCCAATTTGCGGATTGACGACCGTCACCAGCCATTCCTTGTCGTTGGGATTGCGACGGTCGGTGAGGATCAGGATTTGCGGGCGGCGCCTGGATTGCGCGGCGGCCAAGCGATTCTGGACCTCCGTCTGATCCTTGCGCAGTTCCAGCGTTTCACGCATCAAGGTTTCGATTTCCTCGTGAAGTTTTTCCTCATCACGGTGCAGTCGCTTGATGGTGTGATCGAGCTTGTCAACGGTTCCCCGCGCGCTGCGCACCCGGCCTCGGGTTTGTGAAACCCGCGCTTCAACGACCAGCAGAATGTTGCTGAGCCATGCGCCGATGGCGATGATCGCCAGAATGATGATGAAGTTCAGCATCATGATGAGGCGTCCGCCCTGGCCGGGTTCGCGGGCCTTTTCGGCACGTTCGACTTTCCGCCGCCGCCACCGCCCCGCAGAAACGCCTTTTCAAAACCAAGTTTGAAGGGAAAGGCGACCTCCACCATCTGTTTGGCCTCGTCAAAGCTGGGGGCCCAGACTTCGGCGACGTTGGCGCAACGCCAAATCGGGTTCACCTGAACTTTTTCACCCGACGCGCGGGCCTCAGCCGACGCCTTGGCCTGGGTCAGCGTGGCGACGAACTTCATCAAACCGGATTGCGGGTCTCCCACCTCATGGACGAACAAGGGCGGCAGGTCGGCCAGTTCCTTGATCTGTTTTTCCGCCTTTGCGGATGTCGGTTCCAAGCCGATCTGCTTGCCGTCGCCTGGGATGTTCACGACGTTGCTCAGTGCTTGACCCGGTTGTGCAACTTCTTGGGATATCAGCTCAGAACGTAAATTTTGTTCTCAGCTGATCCATCCGGAATTTTTTCCATGGACGTTCGCATAAAAATTCTCTTCATCATCATGGCTATCGGAATCGCAGCCAGCAGCATAATCACGACAATAGCGATTAGAAACAGAGTCGTGTTCGACATGCGATTGCGGCATCCCCTCTCGTCGCTTCCTTTGTCCGAGCCTGACTGCTCTTGAGCCACGGCGAGAGACGGGAAGAGATCCAGAGTCGCTGAACAATCGGGATTCGTCAATGCAACGTCAATGGACGCATCAAATTTCCGATCCAGCGCGATGAATGGTTACAAAACAACCATACCCACCACACGACGAACCTCCTCGCGCACCGGCCCTGGACGACGGTCGTCGGCAAGCGTGGTGAACCAACGCTCTGGCGGATTCCGCCCGGCGGCGCGCTGCCAAGTCAGACCGCGCAGGATCGCTTCCGCCTCGGGGGTGAGCGGCGTCATCGGGTTGACGCCGTTCAACACCGCCCAGATCCCAGCCCAGCAGCGCCCAACCGACCAAGGATTGTAACCGCCGCCGCCGACCACCAGAGTTTTCGGGGCCAGCGGCAGCAGATCGGCCACCGCGTCCCACAAAGCGCGGTTGGACAGCTCCAACCGGCTGAGCGGATCCTCCGCCAGCGCGTCGGCCCCGGTCTGGATCATCAAAATCTGGGGCGCGAAGGCGCGGCCCAAGGGCAAAATCGCCTCGCGCATCGCGTAGGCCATTTCGCTGTCGTTGAAGCCCGGCGGCATCGGCAGATTGCGGGCCATGCCGCCCGCCCGATCTTCGGCCTTGCCGGTGTAGGGCCAGCGGCCATCCTCATGCACCGAAATGGTCAACACCCGGTCGTCGTCGGCGAAGGCCTCCTCCACCCCGTCGCCGTGGTGGGCGTCGAGATCGACGTAGAGCACCCGCTCCACCCCCTGGTCGAGCAGGTCAAGAATGCCGAGAACCGGCGCGTTGAAATAACAAAAGCCGCTGGCCCGTCCGGCCCGCGCGTGGTGGGTGCCGCCCGCCGGGGCGTAGACCACATCCGCCTCCCCCGCCAACAGAAGCCTAGCCGCCTGGAGGGTCGAACCGACGCTGGTCGCCGGGCGCCGGTACATCTCGGCGAAAATCGGGTTTTCCATTTTGCCGAGATTGTAGCGGGCGCCGGTTTCCGCATCGACCCGCTGCTCCGCCTCGGCCCGTCGCAGGGCGGCGACGTAATCGGCGCTGTGAAAGCGGAGAATCTCCGCTTCGCTGGCGACGTGGGTGTCGCGGTACACGGCGTCCGGCAACCAGCCCATCGCCCGGCTGAGGTCGATCACCGTGGAAATGCGCGGGATCGCCAGCGGGTGCTTGGCCCCATAGGTGGACCCCCGGTAAATCTCGCCGCCGATGAACAGAGGGGGTCGGGAAGCGGGCATGGCGTCATCCTTGCGTGTCGCGATGACGTGGCGCGCGAGCCAGGGTTGGTCAAGGGCCGCGACCGCCGGAAAGCCGGGCCGCAGCGCCGCCCCATCGGGGAATGTTTCACAAGCGGGGCGCTGGACAGGGGGTTGGGCTGGACGAATGGAACGTTTGAAACGCTGTGAACCATAGTCGCGCGCCCTGTTCACATGTTTCACCGACGCCGCCACCGGCCGACGCGGCGCGCCCACCCCATGGGGGAATGGTTCACAAACCGGGCGCTGGACAGGGGGGTGGGCTGGACGAATGGAACGTTTGAAACGCTGTGAACCATAGTCGCGCGCGCTGTTCACTTGTTTCACCGACGCCGCCACCGGCCCATGCGGCGCGCCAAGCCGCAGCCCCGCCCCATCGGGGACAGCGGTGGCGAACAGGTTGGTCGCGTGGGGCATGACGACGACTCCATAGGAAACAGGTCATGATTCCTAGTTCAGCCCGTAAGCGTCGGCAATCACGCGCTGAAAATCCCAATGCGGTTGCCCTGGATCGAAAAGTCGGGGCGTTTGACATGACGCTCGTCATGCCGACATGCTGTTCCACGTCACCCCATGGAAGGAGGTCGTCATGGCGACCCGCGTCGAACGCAAGCAGGCGTCGCTTCTCCGCATTCTGGACGCCGCCGCCGCTCGGCTGCGGACGGAAGGTTTGATGGGCGCCGCCATCGGTCTGGTGATGCGCGACGCCAAGCTGACCCACGGCGCCTTCTATTCCCATTTCGCCAACAAGGAGGAGTTGACCGCCGCCGCCTTCCGCCACGCGCTGGCGAACAACCGGACGCGCTGGACCACAGGCCCCAGCGGCGAACATTGGCCCCAACGCCTGACCCGGCTGGCGAAACGCTATTTGACGCCCGCCCACCGGGACGATCCGGCCAACGGCTGCGCCTTCGCCGCCGTGGCGTCGGAAGCGGCGCGCAGCCCGGCGGAGTTCCGCCGGGTCTTCGAAGCCGAAATGATCCAATCCCTGCGCGCGATCTGCGGCCCAACCGCCGCCCCGTCCGCCAACCCAGATCCGAACGGCGTCGATCCCACTCGCCACGACGAGGCCATCGCGCTTCTGGCCCTGTGCGTCGGCGGCGTCACCCTGGCCCGCGCGGTGGAGGATGGCGAGACGTCGGCGCGCGTCCTGGCCGCCTGTCAGGCGGCGGCGGCCCGGCTGGCCAATCCCGAAGGGGCGACGGACTCCGCAACCCGCGCCGTCGATTGACAGGATGGCCATCATGCGAAACACTGATTTTCGCATGATGGACGTCATGCGAATCTGTCATTGGCGACACACGGAGCGCGGCGCATGACCACACCACCGAAGCCAACCGATTATCCCCACCACACTCATGACAAGCTGCGTTACGCCGACACCGACCGTCAGGGCCACGTCAACAACGCGGTCTTTTCCACCCTGTTTGAAACGGGGCGGGTCGAGCTGCTCTATGATCCCGCCGGGCCGCTGCACGCGCCGGACGGGGCGTTCGTCATCGCCCGGCTGGTGATTGATTTCGCCGACGAAATCCGGTGGCCCGGATCGGTGGACGTCGCCACCCGCGTGGCGTCGCTGGGGCGGAGTTCCATTCGGCTGGAACAGGCCCTGTTTCAGGATGGCCGCCATGTCGCCTCCGCCGAAAGCGTGATCGTCCATGTCGATCAGGGCGACCGCCGGTCGCGCCCCCTGCCCCCGTCCAGCGTCGCCGCGCTGGAGGCCTGCCGCGCGCCCGACGCCGCTCTTGCGGGCGACGCCGCGCCGCGCCTATAGTTCGCGCCTTCACTGGGGGGAGCCGATGGTCGGCTGAGAGGTCTCAAGCGCTGAGACGACCCCTGGAACCTGATCCGGTTCATGCCGGCGTAGGGATCAGTGAGCCGCCCATGGACCAGATCGACCGCGTCGCGGGCGCTTCGCCCTTTCGTTCCCCCGCCGTTCCGTTGCCCGTCGCGCCCCTGGCCGTGCGCGTGTCGTCGGCGCGTCTGACCTATGGCGGCGACGTCCTGTTTTCCGACCTGACGCTGACGCTGGAGGCCGGGCGCACCACCTGCCTGCTGGGGCCGAGCGGCGTCGGCAAAACCACCCTGCTGCGCATCCTCGCCGGGTTGGCGGAACCGGAAGCGCCGACGCGGGTGGAAACCGACGATGGCTTGCCGCTCGCCGGGCGCATCGCCTACATGGCCCAACAGGATCTGCTGCTGCCCTGGCTGTCGGTGCTCGACAATGTGCTGTTGGGCGACCGGCTGCGGCGCAAGCGCGTCACGCCGGAACAGGCGGCCCGCGCCGCCGCCCTGCTCGACCGCGTTGGTCTGGCCGGGCGGGAGGGCGACCGGCCCGCCACCCTGTCGGGCGGCCAGCGGCAACGGGTGGCGCTGGCCCGCACCCTGATGGAGGACAAGCCGCTGGTTCTGATGGACGAGCCGTTTTCGGCGCTGGACGCGCTGACCCGGCTGCGGCTTCAGGAAACGGCGGCGGAAACCCTGGTTGGCCGCACCGTGCTGATGGTGACGCACGACCCGTTGGAGGCGTTGCGCATCGGCGACCGGCTGCATGTGATGACCGGACGCCCGGCCAGCGTCGGCCCGGCCCTGACCCCGCCCGGAATCGCCCCCCGACGGGTCGATGATCCGGCCCTGTTGGCGCTCCAGGCGGAGCTGTTGCGGAGGTTGGCCGGATGATCGCCCCGCTGGCGCGCGTCGTCGTCACGCTCGCGGTTCTGCTGGGCGGTTGGCAGGCGCTGGTCTGGTTCACCGGACTGCCGCGCTATCTGCTGCCCAGCCCGCTGGCGGTGGCCGATGCGATGCAACGGCAGGCCCCCTTGCTGTTTCAGCATGGTTTGACCACGCTGACCGAAATCATCCTTGGCCTGCTGGGCGGCGTCGCCTTGGGCGGCCTCAGCGCCCTGACCTTGGCGCGGTTCCGCGCGGCCCGGCGCTGGCTGATGCCGGTGCTGGTGGTCAGCCAAGCGATTCCGGTCTTCGCGCTGGCCCCGCTGCTGGTGCTGTGGCTGGGCTATGGCATGGCGTCGAAGATCGCCATGGCGATTCTGGTCATCTATTTCCCGGTGACGACCGCCCTGTTCGACGGGTTGCGCCGGACGGAGCCGGGCTGGCTCGACCTTGCCCGCACCATGGGGGCGACGCCCGCCGCGACGCTGTGGGTGATCCGACTGCCCGCCGCCCAGCCCGCCTTCTGGTCGGGGGTGCGGGTCGCCGCCGCCGTCGCGCCGATTGGCGCGGTGATCGGCGAGTGGGTCGGCTCCTCGTCGGGCCTTGGCTATCTGATGCTGCACGCCAACGCCCGCATGCAAATTGATGTGCTGTTCGCCGCCGTGCTGGTTCTGGGCCTGTTCGCCGTGGCGCTCTACGCCGCCGTGGACGCGCTGGCCCGCCGCGCCCTGCCCTGGCAGCCCGACACCCAACCCGCTGACGATTCAGCCTAGCCCCGCCACAAGGATTGTTCTGAATGAAGCGCCTGTTCACCGTGACCACCATCCTCGCCGGTCTGCTGGCCGCCGCGCCCGCCGTCGCGCAAGACAAGCTGTCGGTGATGCTCGACTGGTTCGTGAATCCCGACCACGCCCCGCTGATCGTCGCCCAGGAAAAGGGCTTTTTCAAAGACGTCGGGCTGGACGTGACGCTGACCGCCCCCGCCGACCCCAACGATCCGCCCAAGCTGGTGGCGGCGGGCGGCGCCGATCTGGCCATCTCCTACCAGCCGCAGCAGATCATCCAGGTGGCCGAAGGGCTGCCGCTGGTCCGCGTCGGCACGCTGATCTCCACCCCGCTCAACGCCGTGGTGGTTCTGCGCGACGGCCCGATCAAAAGCCTGAAGGATTTGAAGGGCCGCAAGGTCGGCTTCTCCATCGCCGGGTTTGAGGACGCGCTGCTCGGCGCCATGCTGGAAAAGCAGGGGCTGAGCCTGAACGACGTCACGCTGGTGAACGTGAATTTCTCGCTGTCGCCGTCGCTGCTGTCGGGGCAGGTGGACGCGGTGATCGGGGCCTTCCGCAATTTTGAACTCAACCAGATGGACATTGAAAAGCATCCGGGCCGCGCCTTTTACCCCGAAGAGGAAGGCGTCCCGCCCTATGACGAGCTGATCGTCGTCGCCCACAAGGACAAGACCGGCGACGCCCGCATCAAGCGCTTCCTCGACGCGGTGGAGCGGGCGACGCTCTACATCCTGAACCACCCGGAAGAGGCGCAGGCCGCCTTCGTCAAGGGCCGCCCGGAACTGAACGACGAGTTGAACCGCCGCGCCTGGGCCGACACGCTGCCGCGCTTCTCCCACAGCCCGGCGGCGCTCGATTCCGCCCGCTACACCCGCTTCGCCGAATTCCTGAAGGCGCGCGGCCTCATCAAGACGGTGGAGCCGGTGGAGCGTTACGCGGTGGTCGTCAAGTAAGGAGCTTCAGGCGACGCGACTCAGCGGCGCAGGACGGCGACAGCCCATTGCCTTCCGATAGTGCGGAGCGTTACCTCTAACGGGCGACGCTCCGCCGCCGGTTTGACGAACAGGCCGACGGTCGGGCCGCCGATCAGACCGGGGGATATTGGGAATGCCGATCAAGACCATTCTTCTGCACATGGCCAACGACGACGCCCACGCCACCCGTCTGGCCATCGCCGCCGCGCTGGCCAAGCGTTTTTCCGCCCATGTCCAGGCGCTCTACATCGCCACCCCGGTGTCGATGCCCGCCGGGGCGACCGGGCGCGCCGCCTCCTACGGCTACATCGCCGAGGCGACCGCCATCGCCCATGAGAACGCCGAACGGATCGAGGCCGAGGTCCAATTGGCGCTGGCCGACCTGTCTTATTCCTGGAGCGTGGAAGAGGGCGACCATGTCGCCCTGCTGGCCGAACGCGCGCCCTACGCCGATTTGACCATCATCGCCCAATCCGCCGCCCAACGGTCGGGGGAGCGCGTGGCGCTGCATGTTCCCGACCGGCTGCCGTTGGAAACCGTCGGCCCCACCCTGCTGTTGCCGCCGATCCAACCGGCGACCGCGCCGATCGGGCGCAACATTCTCATCGCCTGGAAGAACAGCCGCGAATCGGCCCGCGCCGTCCGCAACGCCATGCCCTTCCTGGAAGAGGCGGAAAGCGTCACCGTGCTGACCATTGACCCGCCGGGCAAGACCCCCGAAGACGGCGTCGCCCTGGTCGGCTGGCTGGCCCGCCATGGAATCGCCGCCCACCACCACGCGGCGGTCGCGCTGGGCGGCGAGGTCGGCGACCTGATCCTCGCCTGCGCCGGAGAGATCGGCGCAGATCTGCTGGTGATGGGGGCCTATGGCCATTCCCGCCTGCGCGAACTGGTGCTGGGCGGGGCCACCCGCAGCGTTTTGTCCAACACGCCGCTGCCCGTCCTGATGTCGCACTGAGCGGACGGGCTTCCGGCCTCTTTCTCAGCCGAACAGATGGTCGCGCAAGGCCCGCCAGCTTTCGGCGTCGGGCGCGGCCAGCAGGCTGCCGGTTCGCAGGGTGGGGCGATAGGGCGACCCGTCGCTCAAGGCGGCGTGACCGCCCGCTTCGGCGTGCATCAACACCCCGGCGGCGTGGTCCCACGGCATCAGCCGGTGATAGAGCGCATAATGCGCCCGCCCTTCCAGCAGGCGCAGATACTCCTGCGCCGCGCTGGACAGGTTGGCGCGCTCGCCCAGACCGCTCGCCCGCTCCTCAAGCTGGGCGGCCATCGCCTCGCCGCAAAAACGGGTGGACAGGGCGCCGACCATCGCCGACAGGGGGACGGATTCGGCCACCCGCGCCCGTCGCCCGTCCAGCCACGCCCCGTGTCCCTTGACCGCCGTCGCCATGCGGCCGTCCATCGGGTCATGAATCCAACCGGCGATGGTCTCCCCGCGATGGACCAGGGCGACGATCACCGCGAAGAGCGGGCGGCCCTGGGCGAAATTCATCGTGCCGTCCACCGGGTCGATGATCCACACCGGGGCGTCGCCGTCGAGATGGTCGAACACGCGCTCATCCTCGGACGCCGCCTCCTCGCCCACCACCCGGCTGCCGGGCAGCAGATCGGCCAAGGCCGGGGTCAAGGCGCGCTCCGCCGCCTCGTCGGCCAGCGTCACCAGATCCAGCGGCCCTGTCTTTTCCCGGATGGCGGAGGCGTCCAGGTTGCGGAACCAGGGCAAAATCTCGGTCTTGGCCACCGCGCGGATCAAGGCCGACACCTGATCGACGTCAGGCAAAGCCAAGGAAGACGGAAAGGACTGGGTCACGGGTGGTCGCTCGCCTTGTTCGCGTTGGGCGATCACCACAATGACGCCATCCGCGCCAAAGCGACAGGGGCAATGGCGCGTTCCTGCGTCACAAGCGCCGCCGAACCGGCGCGCTCTGGCGGTTTGCTCGCGGACTTGCTACGACGAGCCATCGTTGAATGCGGGAAGGACTCCGGTGATGTTCGCGTGGCAAGAGGCGACCGTCGGCAGCGGGTTGACGCTGCACGCTCCGCTGACTCTCAAGACGGACATCGCCGCGCTTCAGGCGGACTTCGACGCGCTGGACGCCACGCTGGCGCCGGATCAGCGGCATTTTTTCAGCGGCGGCGACGAATGGACGGCGATCACGCTGGTCAATCGTCCGGTGGGGTCGAACACCAACCTTCCGGACAACGCGACGCCCCTGTTGGAGCGGATGCCGAGCGTGCGGGCGCTGTTGGAGCGATTCGCCGCGCCGGTGTTGGGCTGTTACATCAGCCGTCAGCCGCCGCGTGGACGTTTGGTTTGGCATTTCGACAACCAAGCCCTTCACCTGTCCGAATGCCGCCTTCTGGTTCCCATTCACGCCCCGCCAGGGGCCAGAACCCTCATCGGGGCGGAGGCCGTCGCTTATCCCGAAGGGGTCGCCTGGACCGGCGATTTTTCTTTCCCGCATCAGGTCGAAAACGAGGCTGACCGCCAACGCATCGTTCTTTTGATCGACGCGCCGTCCACCGACTGGGTGCATGGTCTGGCCCCAGCGGCGCTGGCGGCCAACGCGCCGCTTCGCCACGAATTGGCCGAAACGGCGCGAAACGCGCTGGTGGAGTGGCGGACGCGACGCCAGCCGTAAACGCGCGTCACCGTTTGGGCGCAGCCGTCGCCGGTTTGCTGTCCAGTTTCAGCGTCGGGCCGTCGTTGGTCGGGTTGGTCAGCAGGACCTTGCCGTCCAGGCCGCTGTCCTTCAGCGCCTTGGCCAACGCGTCGAAGGTCGCCTTGTCCTCGGCGGCGGTCGCCGCGTCCTTCGCCGGGTTGGGCGGCGGCGGCGGCACAGGGCCACCCTGCGCCGGTTCGCGCGGGGCCTTGGGATCGGGCGGCGCTGGCGGCGGTTGGCCCGCCGTGTCCTTTTCCGGTTCTGGCTCCGGCGGTGGCGGCGGTGGCGGTTGCCACAGACGGAAACAGTCGGTGAAGGCCTGCTCCTTGCACGCCTTCAGCAACGCGGCAGCGTCGGGGGCTTCGACCAGCGGATCGGTCGGGGCGATCTGGAATTCACGGGGCAGCGGCGGCAGGGGATCTTCCGGCGGCTCATCCGGCTCCTCGACATAGCCGGGCGGCAAGGGCAGACGGATCGGCCCCGTCGGCGGCTGTTGCGCCGCCGCCAGACCAAAGGTCAGAACAGGCCACGCCAGCGCCAAGGCCAGCGGCAGAAGAACGGAGCGAACGCGCACGAAGAACCCGGAAGCGATGACAACCCCGCCATTATGACCTCGGCGCGGGTCCGCCGTCACCCGCCAAGTCGCGCGGACGGGCAAGCCAAAAGCGGAACAGGGCGCGATGCCGCCACCGCGCCCTGTCCCGTCATCGCTCGCGTGACGCCGATCAGAGATCGGGCTGTTGCAAGAACCGCTTCTCGAAGCGCGCCAGATCGGCGGGATCAATTGAGATTTGCAGGTGCGCCTGCTCCTCGTCGTCGCGCCGTTCCAACACCTCGCCCTTGGAATAGAGCCAAGCGAGCGCCGCGCCGTCATCCAGCCCGACGTCAAGATCAACCACCTGCCGGTGAGCGTTCATCCGCTCGTCCAACAGCCGGTCGAGCGCGTCGATTCCCTCGCCCGTCCGGGCGGAGACCGCCACGGCGCGCGGGTTGCGCCCGCTCTGCGTCAAAATCGCCGCCCGGCTGTCCTCGTCGAGCGAATCGATCTTGTTCAGAACCTCGATCACCCGCTCGTCGTTGTCGGCCTCCAGCCCCATGTCGCTCAACACCTCATAGACGTCGGCGCGCTGGGCGTCGGTGTCGATGTGGGCGATGTCGCGGACGTGCAGGATGATGTCGGCGGCGTCAACCTCTTCCAGCGTGGCGCGGAAGGCGGCGACCAGACCGTGCGGCAGGTCGGAAATGAAGCCCACCGTGTCCGACAGGATCACCTTGCGGCCCGACGGCAGCGTGACCTGACGCATGGTCGGGTCCAGCGTGGCGAACAGCAGATCCTTGGCGAAGACGTCGGCGTTGGCCAGCCGGTTGAACAAGGTGGATTTCCCGGCGTTGGTGTAGCCGACCAGCGCCACCACCGGATAGGGCACCTTGGCCCGCGCCTTGCGGTGCAGACCACGGGTGCGCCGCACCTCGTCCAGTTCCTTCTTGATCTTGATGATGCGGTCGCCGATCAGACGGCGATCCATCTCAAGCTGCGATTCGCCGGGGCCGCCAAGGAAGCCGAAGCCGCCACGCTGGCGTTCCAAGTGGGTCCAGGACCGCACCAGACGGGATTTCTGATAGGTCAGCGACGCCAGTTCGACCTGGAGCATGCCCTCCCGCGTGCGGGCGCGGGCGCCGAAAATCTCCAGAATCAGGCCGGTGCGGTCGATGACCTTGGCCTTGATCGCGCGTTCCAGATTGCGTTGCTGCACCGGCGACAAGGCATGATCGAGGATGACAAGATCAGCCTCCTGCTCCTCCACCAGCTCCGCCAGATGCTCCACCGTGCCGGAGCCAAGCAAGGTCGAAGGCTGCGGACGGTTCACCTTGACGCATTCGGCGTGGATGACATCCAGCTCGATCGCCTGGGCAAGGCCGACCGCCTCCTCCAAACAGGATTCGGGGGGGCGAGAAACCCCGTCCGCCTCGCTGCGGAGGACGGGGTGGACCACGATCACACGGCCAGCGCCCAACGGCGCCGCACCTTCGTCATTGGTCATGGGATCAGACGCTCTCACCTTCCTTGGGCGGCTCGAAGAGTTGAATCGGATGCGCCGGCATGACCGTCGAAATCGCGTGCTTGTAGACCAGTTGCGAATGCGCGTCGCGTCGCAACAGAACCGAGAAATTGTCGAACCAAGTGATGATGCCCTGAAGTTTCACGCCATTCACAAGAAAGACGGTGACGGGAGTCTTGTTTTTGCGAACGTGGTTGAGAAACACGTCCTGCACGTTCTGGCTTTTTTCAGACATTAAGATGCCCCCTTCTTGAATGTTCTTGGGATCGACCTTTGCGGGGTCGATCCGCTTTCGTCCACGATGCCGCCCCCATCCCTTGCGGGACCGGATCAAACACCCGACTGAACGGATATGGTATCACCACCCGCGCCAACCAAGCCACACAAGGCTTCGCAATCGACGTGACGGTGAGCGGGTGGAAAGCGATCAAAGCCGCTCCCCTCGCCCTGCCCTATTAACACCGGAACCAAGCCCGCGCCATGGGCGCATTCCATATCGATGTCGGCGTCGCCCAAAAACCAGACCTGCGGCCCCGGTTCCAGCCCCGACGGTTCCAGCGCCATCCGCACCGGGGCGATGTTCGGCTTGTCGAACGGCGCGTCCTGCGCCCCGACCAGCCGTCCGAAATATTGGGTCCAGCCCAGCGCCTCGGCCTCCGACCGCAGGAATTTTCCCGTCTTGTTCGACACCACCGCCTGATAGACGCCGCGTTCGGCGAACAACCGCAGCAGCGATTCGGCGCCCGGCAGCGGGCGCAGATGGTCAAGGTGATGGGCGGCGAAATAGGCGTAGAACAGGTCGCGCGCTTCGGTCCAGCGCTCGCCGAAGATGCGCGGGAAGCTGTCACGCAGCGATTGCTTGATGCGGACGCGCGCCTCCTCCTCGTCCCAGGCAGGCAAATCGAAGGAAACCAGCGCGTGATTCAGCGCGGCGCGCACGGTTCCCCAATTGTCGACCAACGTGTTGTCCCAATCATAGAGGACGGCGCGCGGCAGGGTCGAATGATCGAACATAGCAGTCTCCCAGATCTGCGGCAGTCTGGCGCCATCACGGTTGGGAGGCGGTCACAGCAAAACGCCGGACATGATGATCGGAACAATCAAACTGTCACCGGCTTGGCGCTCCGCATCCGCCAAAGCCTCGTTCCGCCGCCACTCTGATCGACCACGCGCAGGGACAGCGACTTGCTGTCGTCAATACAGGCGGGAACGGCCCCACCCATCAACAAAAACGAAGCGCTCCCCCCTGGTCGCCCAAGGGGGAGCGCTTCGTCAATAAGACACTGCGCTCAGGTGTCGAGGAAGCTGCGCAGTTTGCGCGACCGCGACGGGTGCTTCAGCTTGCGCAGCGCCTTCGCTTCGATCTGGCGGATGCGCTCGCGGGTCACGTTGAACTGCTGGCCGACCTCTTCCAGCGTGTGGTCGGTGTTCATGCCGATGCCGAACCGCATCCGCAAGACACGCTCCTCACGCGGGGTGAGCGAGGCCAGGACGCGGGTGGTCGTCTCGCGCAGATTCGCCTGGATGGCGGCGTCGAGCGGCAAGACCGCGTTCTTATCCTCGATGAAGTCGCCCAGATGCGAATCCTCCTCGTCGCCAATCGGCGTTTCGAGGGAAATCGGCTCCTTGGCGATCTTCAGGACCTTGCGGACCTTTTCCAGCGGCATCATCAGACGTTCAGCCAGCTCTTCCGGGGTCGGCTCGCGGCCAATCTCGTGCAGCATCTGGCGGCTGGTGCGAACCAGCTTGTTGATCGTCTCGATCATGTGGACCGGGATGCGGATCGTCCGCGCCTGATCGGCGATGGAGCGGGTGATCGCCTGACGAATCCACCAAGTGGCGTAGGTCGAGAATTTGTAACCGCGCCGATACTCGAACTTGTCCACCGCCTTCATCAGGCCGATGTTGCCCTCCTGAATCAGATCCAGGAATTGCAGACCACGGTTCGTGTATTTCTTGGCGATGGAGATGACGAGGCGCAGGTTCGCCTCGACCATTTCCTTCTTGGCGCGGCTGGCTTCCTTCTCGCCCTTCTGCACGGTCGAGACGATGCGGCGGAACTCGCTGATCGGCAGACGGCCTTCCTCGGCGACGCCGGAAATGCCTTCGCGCACCTTGCGGATTTCCGCATCGTATTTCTCAGCGAATTTGCCCCAGGTCTTGGGATTCAGGCCGCGAATGCGCTCCTGCCAACCCGGATCCAGCTCATGGCCGAAATACTGGTTCAGGAAGTCTTCGCGCTTGACCCGGCATTCCGTCGCCATGCGCAGCAGACGGCCTTCAAAGCTCGTCAGCTTGCGGTTCAGGATGTAGAGCTGCTCGACCAGTTGCTCGATGCGCTGGTTGTTCAGACGCACGGTGTTCATCAGCTCGACCATTTCGAGCTTCAGCTTCTCGTACTTCTTATCGGTCTGCTTGGTGATGTCCTCGCCGCGCTGCATCGAGGTGATGCGCGATTCGTGGATCTTGTGCAGCTTGTCGTAGGTCGCCTTGATGTTCTCGAAGGTCTCGATGACCTGCGGCTTCAGCGCGGCTTCCATCGCCGAGAGGGACAGGCTGTTGTCGCCCTCGTCGCCTTCCTCGCCTTC
This sequence comes from Azospirillum cavernae, assembly GCF_003590795.1. GTDB lineage: Bacteria > Pseudomonadota > Alphaproteobacteria > Azospirillales > Azospirillaceae > Azospirillum > Azospirillum cavernae. The sequence continues at coordinate 765,483 of NZ_QYUL01000001.1, read as the reverse complement.
CTCGCTTTCGCCTTCGGGGCGCGGCGGCGGCGGCTCTTCGCCGTCCTCGGCGGGCGGGGCGACAGCCCCCTCAACCACCTCGGCCAGCGCTTCGGGAATTTCTTCACCATCGGGACCGCCGCCATAGGTGGCGTCGAGGTCGATGATGTCGCGCAGCAGCATTTTGCCTTCCATGAGGGCGTCGTGCCACTCAAGGATCGCGCGGATGGTCAGCGGCGATTCGCAAATCGCTCCGATCATCATCTCGCGCCCGGCTTCGATGCGCTTGGCGATGGCGATTTCGCCCTCGCGCGACAGCAGCTCGACCGAACCCATCTCGCGCAGATACATGCGCACGGGGTCGTCGGTGCGGCCGATGTCGTCGTCGTCGAGGTTGCCTGAGGAGCGGCCTTCGCCGTCGCTCGCCGCCTCGGTGTTGCTCTCCGAATCCTGCTCTTCCGATTCGACGATGTTGATGCCCATTTCGGACAGCATCGCCATCGTGTCTTCGATCTGCTCGGAGGATGACGAATCCTGCGGCAGAGCTGCGTTCAGCTCGTCATAGGTGACATACCCGCGCTCTTTGCCGCGCGCGATCATCTTCTTGACGGCAAGACCCATGCCATCCATCAGAGGACCGTCGCCGGATTCCTCCCGCGTTTCGGAAACTTCCACGCTGTTCGCAGCTTTCGTGGCCATGCGATCGGTGCCCCCGCATTACCCCATTGAAAAAAAGACGAAAGGGACGCTCGGCTGCGGTTTCCCGCACCGTCCGCCCCCACCTCCCAGCTCTGTACCCGCCCTCGAACCCGACATGACTTGCGGCCCGTCAACCCGATCAACGACCGCTCGCGCGATCACACATCGTCGGAGTCCTCGCCGTCCGTCATTCCCTGAGCGGACGCGACAAGCTCCTGTTGAAGCGCCACGACCCGCGCGAGGTTGGCCTCGCTGTTGTCGCGGGTCAAAGCCGCCTTGGCTTCCCTAAGATCATCGAGCAGCCGCCGGTGAAGCAGATGCTGCCATGTCGGCCACCAGCCTTTCCGGGCATCCTCGGTCGAGGCTTCCGGGCGGGCGAAGCCAGCGTGGACATAGGTCGATTCGCCTAGCAAAGCGCTGACCATCGTTTCATGGCCAGCGGATGACAAGTGGCGACAAAGGGCAGCCGCGTCAAGTCCCGAGTCGCGGTTCCGGTCATCGGACAGACATTCTATGACCGCCCAACGCAATTTTTCGAGATCGGGGTCGCCCAACGGCAACAGCCCCAGCGGCTCGCCCAATTCACTGAACAACGGCGGGTGGTTGATGATGGTCGCCAACAAAATCCGTTCGCGCACCGACGCCAGACGCGACACCCGCCCGCGCCCCTCCCCCGCCGGTTTGGCGGTCAGTCGGCCCGGCGTTCCGGCGACATGGCGGCGCGGCGGTTCGCCCGGACGGCGACCCGGCTGCCAGGGGCCACGGCTGAAGCGTTCGCGCGCGGGCGGGGCGAACGCCTCGTCCACCCGGCGGCGCATTTCGGTGCGGTAAAAGGCCTGAACGTCGCGGTCGGCGATGGTTCCGACGCGGGATTCCAGCGCCGCCTTGACCGCCGCCTTCGATTCGGGCGTGTCGGTCGGCTTGCCTTCGCTTTCCATCCGCCAGACCGCTTCGGACAGCGGAATCGCCTGCTCCAGCAGGGCCGTCATCGCCTTCGCCCCCTGGGCGCGGATCAGGCTGTCCGGATCCTCGCCTTCGGGCATGAACATGACGCGGGCCGACTGGCCGGGGGCCAGATGGGGCAAAATCCGCTCCACCGCCCGCCACGCCGCCCGCCGCCCGGCGTTGTCGCCGTCAAAACACAGGAACGGCACCTTTTCCGACGCCGGGATCAGCTTCCACAGCTCTTGCACCTGGGTTTCGGTCAGCGCCGTGCCCAGCGGGGCGACCGCGCCCTCGAACCCGGCGCGGACCAGGGCGATGACGTCCATATAGCCTTCGGCGACGATGACCGGCTTGCCGTCCGCCGCCGCTTGCCGAGCGCGCGACAGGCCGTAGAGCAGCGTTCCCTTGTGAAACAACGGGGTGTCGGGGGTGTTGACGTATTTCGGCCCGTCGCCCTCCAAAATCCGCCCGCCAAAGGCGACGACCTGTCCGCGCCGGTCGGTGACGGGGAACATCACCCGGTTGCGGAAGAAGCTGTAGGGCGTTCGGCCATCCTCGGGCCGTTTCAGCAGCCCCGCCGACACCATGTCCTCTTCGTCGAATTTCAGCTTCAACAGATGCTGGCGCAGCGCCCCGGAATCGCCGGTCGCGTAGCCCAGCCGGAAGCGCGCCATGCTGTCGGTGTCCAGCCCGCGCCGCTGAAGATAATCCAACCCGGCCCGCCCGGCGGGGGCGTGGAGTTGCTGCTCAAACCAGCGCGCCGCCTGCTCCACCAGATCATGCAGGGTTTTACGGCGTTCGTAATGATGGCGGTCTTCCTCGGTCGGGCGCGGCACCGGCAACCCGGCCTCGCCCGCCAGATGCTCCACCGCCTCGGGAAAGGCGAGGTTGTCGTGGCGCATGACGAAACCGATGACGTCGCCATGAGCGCCGCAACCGAAGCAATGAAAGAAGCCCTTCTGGTCGTTGACGTAGAAGGACGGGGATTTTTCGTTGTGGAAGGGACAGGGCGCCTTGAACTCGCGCCCGGCGCGGATCAGGCGCAGCCGTTTGGACACCACGTCCGACAGAGCCAGTCGGGTGCGCAGCTCTTCCAGGAATTGGGGCGGAAAGGCCATGGCTCACATCACCGGGTCACGCGGGGCGGCAGCCTATAACAGATCGCCGCGCGCCGCGCCAACGGCGGCGGCGGTGATCTGACCTGTTTGTTCCCGAGTCGCGCGACTCGGAACAGGCGCGGTTCAGCCCGCCGACAGGCGTTGCTTGACCAGGGGGCCGGCCTTGGCGAAGTCCATCTCGCCGGCGTGGCGGCTCTTCAGCTCGGCCATCACCTTGCCCATGTCCTTGATCGACGACGCGCCCAGTTCGGCCACGATGGCGGCGATGGCGGCCTGGACCTCCTCCTCCGTCATCTGCTTGGGCAGGAAGCGTTCGATGACGGCGATCTCCTCGCGCTCCTGCTGGGCGAGTTCCGGGCGGCCGCCTTGATCGTACATCGTCGCCGATTCGTTGCGCTGCTTGATCAGGGTTTGCAGCATCGACATGATTTCGCCCTCGTCGACGCCGTCGGTCACGCCGCGCGGGCGGGCGGCGATGTCCCGGTCCTTCAGGCCCGCCAGGACCATGCGGAGGGTGGAGACGGCCCGCGCGTCCTTGGCGCGCATGGAGTCCTTCAAGGCCTCGTTCAACCGCGTGCGCAGCATGTTCCTGTTCCTCATCGTCTGGCCGATGGCGCGAAGGGCCAACGGCGGAGGGCGACTATTTCGAATATGGTCGCCGATTGCCATGCTTATATAGGAGCGGCGGCGCATGGCCCGCCCCATGAAACGCCAGAGAAAGCGCGACCGCAACGCCGCTCTGCAAAGCTATTGCTGGAAATCGCGGCGGCAATCGTCCTATACGATGTCCGGCCCGCCCTGATCCGCCCACTCGATCCCGTCAACCGCCCCTTTCGGCGGAGAGGGGGTGCGAGCGGGTCCGTGTGCGCGCCCGGCGGGACGCCAGACCGTCGCCGTTCCGCCGCAGCAAAATTTGGTCGATTCGTCGACGGTCGCGGTTTTTGGAAGGTCCAACGGAATGACTCTCGCCTCTCCCCCCTCCGACAAGGCCGTTCACACCGGCGTGCTGGTTCTGGCTGACGGCACCGTGTTCCGTGGCCGAGGCATCGGGGCCGTGGGGGATTCGGTGGGCGAGGTGTGCTTCAACACCTCGATGACCGGCTATCAGGAAATCCTGACCGACCCCAGCTACGCCGGGCAGATCATCACCTTCACCTTCCCGCACATTGGCAACACCGGCACAAACGCCGAAGACATCGAAACGGTGACTCCGGCGGCGCGCGGCCTGATCCTGCGCGCCGACATCACCGACCCGTCGAACTGGCGCTCCACCCAGCATCTCGACGGTTGGCTGAAAAGCCACAACCTGATCGGGCTGAGCGGCGTCGACACCCGCCGTCTGACCCGCCGCATCCGCGATCTGGGCGCGCCGAACGGCGTCGTCGCCCACGCGCCGGACGGCAAGTTCGATCTCGACGCGCTGGTCGCCAAGGCCAAGGGCTGGCCGGGTCTGGAAGGCATGGATCTGGCCAAGGACGTGTCCTGCCGCCAGACCTACGGCTGGGATGAGGCCGCCTGGAGCATCGGCGGCGGTTACGCCACCCAGACGGACCCGAAATTCCACGTCGTCGCCATCGATTACGGGGCCAAGCGCAACATCCTGCGCTGCCTGGCCGCCGCCGGTTGCAAGGTGACGGTGGTCCCGGCAACCGCCACCGCCGAAGAGGTGCTGCGCCACAAGCCCGACGGCGTGTTCCTGTCCAACGGCCCCGGCGACCCCGCCGCCACCGGGATCTACGCCGTGCCGACCATCCAGAGCCTGATCGCCACCGGCCTGCCGATCTTCGGCATTTGCCTGGGCCATCAGATGTTGGCGCTGGCGCTGGGGGCCAAGACGACCAAGATGCCGTTGGGCCATCGCGGGGCCAACCATCCGGTCAAGGATCTGGCCTCGGGCCGGGTGGAGATCACCAGCCAGAATCACGGCTTCGTGGTGCTGCCGGAAACCCTGCCCGCCGACGCCGAAGTCACCCATGTCAGCCTGTTCGACGGCAGCAACGAGGGCATCCGCCTGACCGGCAAGCCGGTCTTCTCGGTGCAGTACCACCCGGAAGCCTCGCCCGGCCCGCAGGACAGCCATTATCTGTTCAACCGCTTCGTCGGCTTCATGACCGATAAGGCAGCGGCCTGACGCTCCGTCCGTCACATCTCCCGCGCGGCGGGGGGTGTGACGGACCGGCGCGCCGTTCTTATTCGGTCGGCGCGGGCGCTTCCGTGACGAGTTTGCGGATCGCGGCGAAGACCCGCTCCCACTCCTGTTCACCGATGTCGTGCAGGCCAAGGCCGCGCAACAGAAACGCGCCCTCGGCGGCCAGCATCGCGATGAGCGCCCGGTCCCTGGCGCTGGAGTTGACGCCGGAATCCGCGTTGGAACCGGCGTCAACGCCGTCAAAAATCTCCCGATAGCCCTTCTTAATCGCGCGCTGATAGTCGGGCGCGCGGACCAACGACGCCAGCAGCGCCGATGATCGGGCGCCGCTGGCGACGTCCTCGGCCCGCGTCGCCTCGACATGCGCCAGAACGCGGGCGGACGGCTCACCCGAATGCGCCGCCAAATAGCGCTTCACGCTGTCGTCATAACTCTTCATCACCCGATCGACCATCGCCTCGATCAGCGCGTCCTTCGTGTTGTAGCAATATTGCACGCCGCCTTTGCTGACGCCCGCCTCCGTGGCGACGGCGTCCAGGGTGAGGGCCAGCGCCCCATCCCGCGCCACAACCCGTTCGGCGGCTTCCAGAACGCTGTCGCGATCAATCGATTGACGTCTTCCCACTCGGCGCCCCTCTTTTCAATCCATCTGGACGGATTTATATATAACCCCTGTGTCGGGGCCTGTGAACGCCCGACAAGGAGTGTATCGTGCATCCGCAGCCGAACCGATGGCTGGTTCTCGCCACCGTCATTCTCGCCTTCATTCCAATCGTCATCGACATGACGATTCTGCACATCGCCGTCCCCACGCTGACCGCCGCGCTTGGCGCGTCCGCAACCGAGGCGCTTTGGATCATCGACATCTATTCGCTGATGATGGCCGGGCTTCTGGTGCCGATGGGCACCCTGGCCGACCGCGTCGGCCATCGCCCGATGATGCTGATCGGGTTGTCCGTCTTTACCATCGCCTCGGTGATGGCCGCCTTTTCTCCGGCGCCTCTGCTGCTCATCGCCGCCCGCGCCCTGATGGCGGTTGGCGGGTCGATGATTATGCCCTCCATTCTGGCGCTGATCCGCCAGAGCTTCGAGGATGAACGGGAGCGCGCCTTGGGCCTTGGCGTCTGGAGCGCGGTCGCGTCGGTCGGCGCGGCGTTGGGTCCACTCGCCGGGGGCGCCCTGCTGGAGCATTTCTGGTGGGGGTCGGTTTTCCTCATCAACCTGCCAGTCATGCTGGTGGTCTTGCCGACCGCCTGGTTCGTCCTGCCGCGTCAGCCGTCCAAACCGCTGGGAGCTTGGAACATCCAACAGGCGTTGATCCTCATCCTCGGCTTGATCGCGACCGCCTACGCCATCAAATCGGGCTTCATGCCGACCGGCGAAGGAGTCTTTGGCACGCTGACGCTGATTCTCGGCGTCGCCATGCTCGTTTGGTTCGCCCGGATTCAGCGGGCGTCGGCCACGCCGATGCTGGATCTGTCGCTGTTCGCCACGCCCGTCTTCAGCGTCGGCCTGCTGATGGCCTTCGTCGCGTCCGGCGCGATGGCGGGCTTTGAGTTGGTCCTGGCGCAGGAGCTTCAATATGTCTTCGGCAAGACGCCGCTGGACGCGGGGCTGTTCATGCTGCCGCTCGCCGCCGCGTCCGCCGCCGTCAGCCCGTTTTCCGGGATGCTCACTGAGCGTTTTGGCCTGCGCGCGGTCGCGACGGCCAGCATGGGCGCGGCGGCGGCGTCCTTCTTCCTGCTTGGGCGCGTGAGCGTCGACGCCTCCCCCCTCATCGCCGCCGCGTTGCTTGGCCTGCTTGGAACGGCGTTGGGCTGCGGTCTTCTGGCCTCGTCCGTCGCCATCATGAGCAGCGCGCCCACCGACAAGGCGGGCGCCGCCGGTTCTCTTGAGGCGACCGGCTATGAACTTGGCGCTGGGCTTGGAATCACCTTTTTCGGGGTGTTGCTGGGGGCCGCCTATCATTCCCATTTCAGCGGCGCGATGGGAGTCCTTGGCATGGTTCCAGCGACAGCGGCGAACTCGATCAACGACGCCATGACCGCCGCTCAGACCATCGGCGGCGCGGAGGGGGACGCCATCATCGCGACGGCGACGCGCGCCTTTTCCAGCGCCCACCAAACGGTCCTGGGCGCCGCCGCCTTGCTCCTCGGCGCCCTGACGATCCTGGTGTTTTGCGCGCTGCGCCACGCGCCACGCCCGCAAGAACCGCAGGGTTGAGGGCAGGATCGTTGACGCCCGGCGTGGTCCCGCGTCAGCCCTGCCGCCGCGTCGGCGGTTTGGGCAGATAATCGCGGACCTCGCCGCCGCAGGATTTTGAAACCCGCTCATACTCTTCGGCGGTGTCCACCAGGGCTTGCCGCCGGTCGCGTTCCCGCCCGAACTCCTGCATCGTCGCCCGCATCGCCGAATCCAGGCTGCGGCGGAAGGCTTGCATGGCTTGGTTTTGGCTGCGCGCCCGCACCGGCGCCAGTTGCGCCGCCACGTCGTCGAGACGGCGGCGGACCAGCGGGGCGAAGTCGCGCAACAGCGCCTCGTCCACCGCGACGTGCTTCATCTCATGCTCCAGCACTTCGCGGAAAATGCAGCTCGCCGGAGGCAATTCGCGGGCGATGAGCACCACGCGCTGCTGAAAGCCGAAGGACACGGTCAGCGTTTTGGGCGAGGCGCAGAAACTGCCGTCGCCCATCGGTTGGAACAGCGCGCTGACCTGGGTTTGTTCGCCATAGCGGGCCTGGGTCAGCCCCAGCACATGGCCGCGCGCCGACCCTGCGGGGCCGGGCGCCCGCCCCGGCTGCCGGGCGAGCTGCGCGATGGACAGCCCGTCGTCGCGCTGGATCGGGGCCAGCGCGATGTCCAGGGACAAGGTCGCCCGCGCCATCGGCGGACATGCGGCGGTCTGCGCCCCGGCGGGGGGCGCGACGCACGCCCCGGCGACGAGACACACGACAATCATGGCAAGCCGATGGGCGATCATGCGACCAATGTCGCCGCGCCGCCGCCCATCGGCAAGCCCCCTTGCAACAAAAGCCTCAGGCAAAAAAGCCTCAGGCCAAAATCAACGCTTGCCCGGAAACAGGAAGCGCGCCTTCAGCGTGCCGTCGATGGCGCGCAGATCGTTCGTGACCTCCAGCTCGTCCACCTCGCCATCGACATCGACGACGACATAGCCCAGCTCGGGATCGGTTTGCAGGAACTGCGCGGCGATGTTCAGGTCGCGGCCCGAAAACACCTCGTTCACCTTGCGCAGCATGCCCGGACGGTTTTCGTGAACGTGCAGGAAGCGCGTGCAGCCCAGTTGCACCGGCAAGGCCACCTGCGGGAAATTGACCGCCCCGACGGTGGATCCGTTGTCCGAATACTCGATCAGCTTCTGCGCCACCTCGGTGCCGATGTTGGCCTGCGCCTCCACCGTCGAACCGCCGATGTGCGGGGTCAGGATGGCGGTCTTGATGCCGCGCAGCGCGCTTTCGAACACCTCGTTGTCGGCCCCCGGTTCCTTGGGGAAGACGTCGATGGCGGCGCCCAGCACATGGCCCGACTCCATCGCGGCGGCCAGCGCCGGAATGTCCACGACCTGACCGCGCGCGGCGTTGATGAGATGGCTGCGCGGCTTCATCGACGCCAGTTCCGCCGCGCCGATCATGTTGCGGGTCTGCGGGGTGTCCGGCACATGCAGAGTGACGACGTCGGAGACCGAAAGCAGCTCCTCCAGCGTCTCGCAGGGACGGGCGTTGCCCAGGGCCAGCTTGCGGACCACGTCGTAATAACGGACCTGCATGCCCATCGCTTCGGCCAGGATCGACACCTGGGTGCCGATGTGGCCATAGCCGACGATGCCCAGCGTCTTGCCGCGAATCTCGTAGGAATCCTTGGCCGACTTCATCCAGCCGCCGCCATGGACCAGCGCCGACTTCTCGAAGATGCCGCGCATCAGCATGATGATCTCGCCGATCACCAGCTCGGCCACCGACCGGGTGTTGGAATAGGGGGCGTTGAAGACGGGGATGCCCAGACGGCGCGCCGCCTTCAGATCGACCTGGTTGGTGCCGATGCAGAAACAGCCGACGGCCATCAGCTTGCTGGCCGCCTCCAGAACGCGCGCGGTCAGATGCGTGCGCGAACGGATGCCGAGAATATGGACGGAGCCGATGCGCTCCAGCAATTCCTCTTCGTCCAGCGCGCGCGGCAGGCGCTCGACCGAGGCGTAACCGCCCCGCGCCAACTCGTCGATGGCGTTGTCGTGAACCCCTTCCAACAGAAGGATGTTGATCTTGTCCTTGGAGAGCGAGAGCTTGGTCACGGTCGGCATCCGTCTTGGTCAACGGCCCGTCCGCCGCGAAACACTCCGACGACGGGCCACGGCAAAGCGAAGGCGCACCGTAACGCCAACAGCGGGCCTTGTCACCCAACCGATGCTGCGCCGCCGCAGCCGTTCGCGCATGACGGCGTGGCGCAAAACGCGCGCCGCGCGGGCGACAGTCGTGCGCCCCACTCAGGACAAGGCCGTTTGATCGCGCGGAATTTTGACACGGATGAACACGGATGCCGACGTCGTCGGCCAACGGATGAACACGGATCAAGCCATATAATTTTTATCCGTGTTCATCCGTGGGTATCCGTGTTCATCCGTGTCCGAAAATCGCTTCCTCTTGCTCACGGTTTCAGATTCCCCCCGTGACGTCACGTCAATGAGCGATCTTGCCGGGGGACGTCCGGGATCCTATGGTCCGGGGCATGATTCACACACTCCCCGAACTCACCGCCCGGTTGGGCAGAGGCCAGCGCCTGCTTGGGCTGGATGTTGGCTCCAAGACCGTCGGGTTGGCCGTCGCCGATCCCGGATTGATCGTCGCCTCGCCCATCGGCGTTCTGATGCGGACGAAATTCACCCAGGACGCCCGCGAACTGGCCAAGACGATTCGCGATTACAGCGTCGGCGGGCTGGTCGTCGGCTTGCCGTTGAACATGGACGGCACCGAGGGGCCGCGCGTCGAGTCCGTGCGCGCCTTCGCCAAGAATTTGGAAGAGCGCGCCGACCTGCTGGGCTGGGACGCGCAGATCGCCTTTTGGGACGAGCGGCTGTCCACCTCGGCGGTGGAGCGCTTCATGATCGGCGAGGCCGACATGACCCGCAAAAGGCGGGACGAGGTGGTGGACAAGATGGCCGCCGCCTACATCCTGCAAGGCGCGCTCGACATGCTGGCCAACCAGCGCCGTCAGGCCGAACGCGACGCCGAGGATGAAAATTCCGCCGAGGAATGGACTGACCGCGAACGCTGAAGCGTTACTCCGCCCGACTTTACTCCGCCGGGCCTTACTCTGCCGGGTTGGCGACGCGGCGATCCGCCAGCGCGGGTTTGCCGCCGCCGCCCGCCACACGGGTCAGCGCCAGAATGGCCAGCACGGTGGCGACATAGGCCGCCAACTGCGCCTCGGTCGGGCGGTCGGTGTAGCCGATTAGGACGTGCAGCGCCTGCCCCAGCACGCTCTTGTCGCGCAAAATCCAGGAGCTGTCCCACAAGATGGTCCCGCCGCTTTCCAGAACGCCCGCTTGCGCCAGGAAGGACATGGCGGTCGCCGCCATGCCCGCCGCCAGCAGGGTCAACAGCCACGTCGTCACCCGGAACAGGTGACGGGTCGGGATGCGCAGCAAGCCGACATACATCAGGGTGGACATCAGCGCGCCCAAGGCCACGCCGCCCAGACCGCCCGCCAGCACCGTCGTCAAACCGCCCTCTTCCGACGCCAGAATGCCGGTGAGGAACAGGACCACCTCGGCCCCTTCGCGCAGGACAGCGACGCCGATCACCACGGCCAGCGCGGCGAGCGATTGTTCGCCGTTCGACACCGCGCGGCCCACCGCCGCCATGTCGCGCGCCATCTCCCGCCCATGCTGGGCCATCCAGGCGTTGTGCCACGCCAGCATGACGACGGCGACCAGCAGAACGCAGGCGTTGAACATCTCCTGCCCGGTGTCGGCGAACATGCCGCTGATCGCGTCGGCGAACCACGCCACCACGCAGGAGCCGACGATGCCCGCGCCAATGCCGATGGCGACCCAGCGCCCGCGACCGACCACGCCCTTTGTCGCCGCCATGACGATGCCGATGATGAGACCGGCCTCCAGAACCTCGCGGAAGACGATGATCAGGCTGGCGAGCATGGGGTTCTCCAATCCGACAAAAACAACGAAGCGCGGCGGTTCTTACGAGGAAACGCGGTCAGGGGAAACGCGGTCAGTCCCTGCGATCCCGCCTCATTCGGCGATGACGACGCCCTTGGCGGTGGCTTCGTGGAATTCGCCGAAGAAGGGGTATTTGCCGGGTTTCAGCGGGCCGAAACTAACCTTGATCTGCTTGCGCCCGCCGACGATCTTTTCGACCTTCAACTCGGCGCTCTCGAACTCTTCCGACGTCGCGTCCTGGTTGTCGACCAGCAGAGTCACCCGCTTGTTGGCGGGGACCTTCACCTCGGCGGGGGTGAACATGTGGTCCTTGATGACGATGGTGATCGGCGCGTCATCGGCCAGCGCGGACGTCATCGGCGCCAGCAGAGCGGCGCACAGGGCGAGCGGAGCGATCAAAGGGCGCATCGGGAAGAGACCTCAGGGGAAAGGAATGCATGTGCGTCTGCAAATCATTCTCACCCATAGGTCCTTCGGTCAATCAAAAGCTTTTTGCTGCAAGCGCACAACACCTGCGACCGAATCGCGCAGCTTCAAAACCCCACCGCCAACCCGCTGACAAAACACACAAAAAGGGCCGGACGGAGTCCGGCCCGGCGGGCGCGTGTTGCAAAAAACCAGCGATCCGTCCCGATCACGGTGGTTCCGACGCGGTTCCGGGGAAACGCTCCAACGCGTCGTCGATGACGTAATAATCACCCTGGTCGGCGACAAAAATATGCCGCAGCGTGGTCAGCCCGGTCGGCGCGTCCAAGCACCCCGCCGTGACGTCCAGAAACGGGCTGTCGTCGCCCTTCCAGAACAGGGAGGAGCCGCAGGTCCCGCAAAAACCACGCTGCGCCTTGGCGGACGACTGGAACCAGCGCAGCGTCTCCTCCGCCTCGAACCGCACCGTCGGGCGCGGCACGCTGACATAGGCGCCGAAATGGCCATGGAAGCGGCGGCACTGGCCGCAATGGCAATTCACCACCCCCATGGGCCGTTCGGTCAGCCGGAACCGCAAGCCGCCGCACAGGCAGCGCCCGGTCAGATCCTGCGGTTCCGCAACCCCGCTCATCGCGCTCAACCCCGCCAGAAGGGCTTTTCGGTTTCCTGTTCGGCGTCGGCGCGCGACAGGCCGATGTCCGCCAGCATATGGTCGGGCATCCGTTCCAACGCCCGGCGCTGGCGGCGGCGCTCCGTCCAGGTCGCCAGACCGTCGAACAGCGCGGCGACAACGCCGCCGACGCCGACGCCAGCGCGGCGGGGCGACGCGACGGCCTGCGGGGCCGCGATGCCGGACGCGTCGAAAGCGGAGGGAGTGGTCTGGCTCATGGTCGGTCTCCATCGGATCAAAGGGTGGCTGGACCGAGGGGCCGGTCGGCAGCGCCACGCTGACTGTCTGTCGTGAGGCCAACCATGAACCACCCGGTTCTTGCGGACAAACGACGCTTTCTCATAGACTGAATTAGGAAAGCTAATCCGATCACCCCCACATTTGGTTTCCGATGTCCCGCCGACTTCCGCCGCTGAACGCGGTTCGCGCCTTTGACGCCGCCGCCCGTCATCTGTCTTTCACAAAAGCCGCCGACGAGCTGCACGTCACCCAAGCCGCCGTCAGCCACCAAATCAAGGCGCTGGAGGAATGGCTCGGATTACCTCTGTTTCGCCGAATGAACCGGGCGCTGGCCCTGACGGAGGCCGGGCAGAGCTATGTCCCGTCGGTGCGCGAGGCGCTCGACACGCTGTCCCAGGCGACCGAACGGCTGATCCGCAACGACAGCGCCGGGCCGCTGACCATTTCGGCGATGCCGAGCTTCGCGTCGAAATGGCTGGTGCCGCGCCTGATGCGCTTTCAAAAGCGTTACCCTGACATGGACGTGCGGGTGCAAAGCACGTCGCAGATCGTCGATTTCGCCCGGCAGGACGTGGATTTGGCGATTCGCTTCGGCAGCGGCCATTGGCCAGATCTTCAGGTCGAACGGCTGTTGACCGAGGATATTTTCCCGGTCAGCCATCCGTCGTTGCTGAAAAACGCCAACCCGCTGACTTGCCCGGAGGATCTGCGTCACCACACCCTGTTGCATGATGATTACAACATCTCGTGGGCGGTGTGGTGCCGGGCGGCGGGGATCGAGGGGGTGGACGTCGAGCGCGGCCTGCGCTTCGACGATTCGTCCTTCACCCTGCAAGCGGCGATGAGCGGCCACGGCATCGCCCTGGCGCGCGGCGTTCTGGTGGCCGACGACATCGCCGCCGGGCGGCTGGTGCGACTGTTCGACGTGCATCTGCCCGGCAGCCTCGCCTATTACGTCGCCGCCCCGCCGCATTACTTCACCCGCCCCAAGGTCAAGGCGTTCCGCGACTGGCTGTTCGAGGAGGCCGGAAAAACGCCCTGAGCCGATCCGCCCTGAGCCGATCCACCACGGCGCGGCCCGTCGCGGGCGCTTGCGGGCGTCCCGCACCGCTCCTATAGTCCGCGCCCATGAGCGCGAACCCCATCTCCGAAGCGATCTTTCCGCACCGCCACCTTCTCGGCATCGAGGGGTTGCGGTCCGCCGAGATCACCCAGATCCTCGACCTCGCCGACGGCTATGTCGAGCAGAACCGGCGCCCCGTGAAGAAGTCCCATCTTCTCGACGGGCGGACGCTGGTGAACCTGTTCTTCGAGAACTCCACCCGCACCCGCACCAGCTTCGAGCTGGCCGGAAAGCGGCTGGGCGCCGACGTCATAAACATGTCGTCCGACGGCAGTTCGGTGAAAAAGGGCGAGACGCTGATCGACACGGCGATGACGCTCAACGCCATGCATCTCGACGCGCTGGTGGTCCGCCACGCCGAATCGGGCGCGGTGAAGCTGCTGGCCGACAAGGTCAACTGTTCGGTCATCAACGCGGGCGACGGCCACCACGAACACCCGACCCAGGCGTTGCTCGACGCGCTGGCCATTCGCCGCCGTCTGGGGCGGCTGGAGGGGCTGATCGTGGCGATCTGCGGCGACATCCTGCACAGCCGGGTGGCGCGCTCCAACATCCATCTGTTGAACGCCATGGGCGCGCGGGTGCGCTGCGTCGCGCCGCCGACCCTGCTGCCCTCGCAGATCGAACGGCTGGGCGTCGAGGTCCACCATTCGATGAAGACCGGGCTGAAGGACGCCGACGTCGTCATGATGCTGCGGCTTCAGACCGAACGGATGAGCGGCCAATATGTCCCCTCGACGCGGGAGTATTTCTACTTCTACGGCCTGGATTACGAAAAGCTGGAGGTCGCCAAGCCCGACGCGGTCATCATGCACCCCGGCCCGATGAATCGCGGGGTGGAGATCGCCTCGGAGGTCGCCGACGACCTCAAGCGCTCCATGATCCTCGATCAGGTCGAGCTGGGCGTCGCCGTCCGCATGGCCGTGCTCGACCTTCTCACCCGTGACCGCCGCAACGCCGATTGCCGGGAAGCCGCCCAATGAGCCGCGTCGCCTATCTGAACGCCCGCGTGATCGACCCGGCGACCGGCTTCGACCAACGCGCCAATCTGCTGACCGACGGGTCCAGGATCGCCGATTTCGGTCCCGGCCTGTTCGCCGACGGCGTGCCCGACGGAATCCAGGCCATCGACCTGACCGGCCAATGCCTGGCCCCCGGTCTGGTCGACATGCGCGTCCTGATCGGCGAGCCGGGCGACGAGGAAAAGGACACGATCAAGAGCGCGTCCCGCGCCGCCGCCGTCGGCGGCATCACCGCCATGGCCCTGCTGCCCAACACCGACCCGGTGCTGGACGAGGTCGCCGGGCTGGAGTTCGTCGCCCGCCGCGCGCGCGAAGCCAAGCTGGTCAAGGTCTTCGCCTACGGCTCCGCCACGCGCGGGACCGAGGGGAACGAGATCACCGAAATGGGCCTGCTGGCCCAGGCCGGGGCGGTCGCCTTCACCGACGGGACCAAGGCCATCGGCAGCGCCAAAACGATGCGCCGGGCGCTCAGCTACGCCAAGACCTTCGACAAGCTGATCGTCCAACATCCCGAAGAGCCGAGCCTGGGCGGCGGCATGATGAACGCGGGCGAAATCGCCACCCGCCTGGGGCTGGTCGGCATCCCGCGCGAGGCCGAGATCATCATGATCGAACGCGATTTGCGTCTGGTCGAGCTGACCGGCGGGCGGCTGCATTTCGCCCATGTCACCACCGGGGAATCGGTCGATCTGATCCGCCGGGCCAAGGAACGCGGCCTGCGCGTGACCTGCGACACCGCCCCGCATTATTTCGCCCTGACCGAGGTCGACGTCGGCGATTACCGCACCTTCGCCAAGGTGTCGCCGCCCCTGCGCGGCGAAATGGACCGCCGCGCCATCGTCGTCGGTCTGGCCGACGGGACCATCGACGCCATCGCGTCCGACCATGTCCCGCAGGACCAGGATCAAAAGCGCCTGCCCTTCGGGCAAGCCGCCTGCGGCGTCAGCGGTCTGGAAACCCTGTTCCCGCTGACGCTGGAGCTGGTGCACAAGGGCGCGCTGACGCTGCCCCAGGCGCTGGCCTGTGTGACGGTGAAACCGGCGGACATTCTGGGCCTGCCGCTGGGCCGCATCACCAAGGGCGGTCCCGCCGATCTGGTCGCCTTCGACCTTGACCAGCCTTGGCAAATCGACGTCAGCCGCTTCAAGTCGAAGTCGAAGAACTCGCCCTTCGACAAGCGCCCGGTCCAGGGCCGCCCCCTGCGCACCATCGTCGATGGCCGCGCCGTCTGGTCGGAGGGTTGATCGCCGTGCTGATTTTGGTCGCCGCCGCCCTGCTGGGCTATCTGCTGGGGTCCATCCCCTTCGGTCTGGTGCTGACCCGTCTGGCCGGTCTGGGGGACATCCGCCAGATCGGATCGGGCAACATCGGGGCGACCAACGTCCTGCGCACCGGCAACAAACCGCTGGCGCTCGCCACCTTGCTGCTGGACAGCGGCAAGGGCGCGGTCGCCGCGCTGGTCGCCCTGGATCTGGCCGGTCGCTTCATCGGGCCAGATATGGCCATGACGGCGGCGGTTCTGGCGGCGGGCGGGGCCATGCTGGGCCACAGCTTTCCGGTGTGGTTGGGCTTCAAGGGCGGCAAGGGCGTCGCCACCGCCATCGGCGTGCTGCTGGCCGTCTGCTGGCCGGTCGGCCTGCTGGCCTGCCTGACCTGGCTGGTGGTGGCCGGGCTGTTCCGCATCTCCTCCCTGTCGGCGCTGACCGCCATCGCGCTCAGCCCGCTGACGGGGTGGTGGTTCGGCGGGCCGCTGGTGGCGGGCCTGTGCCTGTTCATCGCGATCCTGGTCTTCATCCGCCACGAGGCGAACATCCGCCGCCTGCTGAAGGGCGAAGAGCCGAAGATCGGGGCGGGAAAGCAAGCCGCCTGATCCGGCGCCCCGCAGCGGATTTTGGGCCAGCGGGGTTGACCGGCGATGGGGCGCTCCCCTCGGTGGCGTGCTTCCGTCGCTCAGGGGGCGTCGTTCCACACGACAAAAAATGACTCAAAAAGACTCTTGATAATTTCTTAAAAAGCACCAGTGGCGGCGATCCTTGCGCCGCCGCTGTCGCCAACGCGCCAGACGTGCGACCCAACGTCACCAATGAAGCTGATTTTTGCTTTTGGGCGTCGGCGTGAGCAACACGTCACCGGCAATTTTTAAAAAATACAAAAAGTATGCAGGTCGCGCCTTTGCGCGATTACACTGCATACTTGGGTATTTACTCAATATTCCGCAATTGCTGATATTTTATTATTCTCTAATATTGTGGTGTTTCTTAAAATAATAATAATTTATGGATAGCATACAGATAAATTATGGCATTTAATCATTAAGAATTATGTTTCATTTTTCTCCTGATATCCTAAAAATTACTATGTTACGTTAACGTCAATCGACACCAATGACATGAACGCTCTCTTGACCGATGTCAAATCCGGCAAATGAGATCGGTTGGTGGCGTTTCCTAAAAATGTTTGGATACGAAATGTTTGGAAATCTGAAAATCAGCCTCAGGATATCCTTGGGCTTTGCTGTCGTGGTCTTTTTGCTTCTTCTGCTTGGCGGCGTATCATGGCAGACAACCCAGCAATCCGAAGAGAGCCTGTCCGACTTCGCCGACCAAGGGCAGGTGGTTCGCCAGGTGCAGTACGCGGACCTTGCGCTGTTGCGGGCCAGAGTGGCTTTCATGCGCTATGTCATGTCTGGAACCGCCAGCAACGCGGAAACCACGGAAAAGGAATTGAGCGCCTCGGTCGCTGAGTTGGCAGCAAGCCGAAAGCTGATGCAAACCGCCGCCGAACAATCGCAGGCTGACGCCGCCATTGAGAAAATCCGTCAATACGACGCGACCACCAAGAGTTATGTGGCGAACCGGATTGAACAGGATCGCCTGAACAAGACCATTGTTTATGAAACTGGATCGAACATCCGCACCCTGCTGGTAGAAATGCGGGACGCCGAGATCCAGGCTGAGCATCTCGCCACGCTGGCGACCATCGACCGCATCAGCGAAGGCGTGTGGACGTCGCGCATCCTGATCTTTCGGCTGCTGGATGGCGACAAGGAGTATGATTTTGCTCGCGTCCAATACCGCCTCGCCCAATCCCGCGATGGGCTGAAGGAATTGGCCGCCCTCCCGCTTGCCGACGGTCAGGCCGACCGCATCAAAAAGGCGACGGAATTGTTCCAGACCTTCAGCGCCGGTCTGTCCGACATGGAAAAGCGCATGGCGGCCCTGGACAACATTCTCAACACCCAACTGACCCCCATCGCCACCGAGGTCGCGGCTAAGCTCAAAGACATTCGTGACACGGCCAGCGCCTCACAAACCAAGCTCCGCGAAAACGCGGTGGCGACCGCCAACTTCGCCGAGACGACCACCAAAACCCTGACGCCCATCGCCGCTCTGCTGGCCGTGGTGATGGCCTGGGCCATCAGCCGCAGCGTCGCGACTCCGGTCGTGGCGATGACCCGCGCCATGGGGCAATTGGCGCGCGGCGATCTGACGGCGGCGATTCCCGCCATTGGCCGCAAGGATGAAATCGGCGACATGGCCGACGCCGTGCAGGTGTTCCGCGACAACATGAACCAAGCCAAGCTTCTGGAAGACGAGGCCAAGCAGGCCAGCGCCAAAGCGGCGGCGGACCGCCGCGCGTCGATGCTCCAACTGGCCGACCGCTTTGAAAGCAGCGTCCAGGGCATCGTCGAGACGGTGGCCACGGCGGCGACCGACATGCAAAGCACGGCGACCGCCATGTCTTCCACCGCCACCCAAACCAGCACCCAAGCGAACAATGTGGCGGCGGCGGCGGAACAGGCCTCGGCCAACGTCCAGACCGTGGCGGCGGCGACCGAAGAATTGTCGGCCTCCATCGGTGAAATCGGTCGGCAAGTCACCAGCTCCACCCGCGTCGCCGCGCAGGCGGTGGAAGACGCCAAGCGCACCGGGCTGGCCATCGAAGGGTTGGTGCAGGCGGCCCAACAGATTGAACAGGTCGTCGTCCTCATCAACTCGATCGCCGGACAAACCAACCTGCTGGCGCTGAACGCCACCATCGAAGCCGCCCGCGCCGGAGAGGCCGGCAAGGGCTTCGCCGTGGTCGCGTCGGAGGTCAAGGCGCTCGCCAACCAGACGGCCAAAGCCACCGAAGACATCCAGGTGAAGGTGAAGGAAATCCAGGCCGCCACCGGCGGCGCGCAATCGGCCATCGGCGGCATCGCCAGCACGATCAACCAGATCAACGACATCGCCACTGGCATCGCGGCGGCCATCGAAGAGCAGAACGCCGCCACCGGCGACATCGCCAACAACGTGTCGCAAGCGGCCCTTGGCACCGGCGAGGTGTCGAGCAACATCACCGGCGTGACCCAGGCCGCGTCGGAAACCGGATCGGCGGCCACCCTGGTTCTCGACGCCGCTGGCGGTCTGGCCCGCGACGCCGAACGCCTGCGCAGCGAGGTCGCCAACTTCATCGCCACGGTGCGGGCGGCCTGATCGGGTTCCCCGCAGCCTTGACGCGTCGTAGACGTTTTCTATGTTTCCAGCAGCGTCGAGCGTTCGATAGCCTGCGATCCTCTCGAGAGTATGGGGAAGCAAGGCTATCCCCACCGACGCTGTTTTCAGCGCGCAGACGGAACGGCCACGCGTTGGGCCGTTCCCTGTGCCATGCTGGGCGGCGTTTCCTCCCAGCCCATTGTCGTCCAGCGCCGTGCCGATGCCCTCCCCCGCCGCCCCGACCGATCTCATCCCGCCCAACGTCGCCGGATGGTTCCGTTCGCGCGGTTGGGCGCCGCACGCCCACCAGCTCGCCATGGTCGCGGCGGCGGACGAGGGGGCGAGCGCGCTGCTGATCGCGCCGACCGGCGGCGGCAAGACGCTGGCGGGGTTCCTGCCCTCGTTGATCGAGTTGGCGGAGCGGCCGCGCGACGGGCTGCACACGCTCTACATTTCGCCGCTGAAGGCGCTGGCGGTGGACATCCAGCGCAATCTGGAAAGCCCCATCGCCGAAATGCGCCTGCCCATCCGGGCCGAGACGCGCACCGGCGACACGCCGGAGGCCAAGCGGCGGCGGCAACGCGCCCACCCGCCGCACATCCTGATGACGACGCCGGAAAGTCTGGCCCTCCTGCTGTCCTACAGCGACAGCGACCGGCTGTTCCACCCCCTGCGCTGCGTCATCGTCGATGAGCTGCACGCGCTGGCCGGGACCAAGCGCGGCGACCTGCTGGCGCTGGCGCTGGCGCGGCTCGGGCGCTTGGCCCCGGCGGCGCGGCGGGTCGGGCTGTCGGCGACGGTGGCGGCGCCCGACCAATTGCTGGCGTGGCTGTCGCGCAGCGGGCGGAAGGACGGCGGCGACGTCAAGCTGGTGCTGGGGCGCAGCGGCGCCGCCCCCTACATCGCGATTCTCGACAGCCGCGAACGGCTGCCCTGGGCCGGGCACACCGCCCAACACGCCATGGCCGAACTCTATCAACAGATCCGCCAGCAGCGCACGACCCTGGTGTTCGTCAACACCCGCGCCCAGGCCGAAATGGTGTTTCAGGCGCTGTGGAAGGTCAACGACGACACCCTGCCCATCGCCCTGCATCACGGATCGCTGGCGGTGGAGCAGCGGCGCAAGGTGGAGGCGGCGATGGCGCGGGGGGATTTGCGGGCGGTGGTCGCCACCTCCTCCCTCGATCTCGGCATTGATTGGGCGGCGGTCGATCTGGTGGTGCAGATCGGCGCGCCCAAGGGATCGAGCCGCCTCATTCAGCGGATTGGCCGGGCCAACCACCGGCTGGACGAGCCAAGCCGCGCCCTGCTGGTTCCCGCCAACCGTTTCGAGGTGCTGGAATGCCGCGCCGCGCTGGACGCCGTGCGCGAAGGCGCGTTGGACGGCGACACGCTCCGCCCCGGCGGCTTCGACGTGCTGGCCCAGCACATGCTCGGCATGGCCTGCGCCGCGCCCTTCCACCCAGACGCGCTCTATGAGGAGGTGGTCTCCGCCGCCCCCTACGCCGACCTCAGCCGCGACGAATTCGACGATGTTCTGGATTTCGTGGCGACCGGCGGCTACGCGCTGGGCGCGTATGAGCGGTTCCAACGCCTGCGCCGGGGCGACGACGGGCGGATGGCGGTGAGCGGCCCGGCGGTCGCCCGGCTCTACCGGATGAATGTCGGGACCATCACGCAGGAGCCGCTGCTGCGCGTCCGCCTGAATCGCGGCCCGGTTCTGGGCGAGGTGGAGGAGTATTTCATCCAGGGGTTGACGCCGGGCGACACCTTTCTTTTCGCCGGGCAATTGCTGAAATTCCTGGGCGTGCGCGAGATGGAGGCGCAGGTCGCCAAGGGCGGAACCGGCGACCCGAAGATCCCCGCCTACGCCGGGGGGCGGCTGCCGCTGACCACCCATCTGGCCGAACGGGTGCGGGCTATTTTGGCGGACCCGGCGGGCTGGCGGGATCTGCCCGACGACGTGCGCGAGTGGCTGGAGCTTCAGCGCCTGCGCTCGGTCCTGCCCGCGCGCGACGGGCTGCTGGTGGAGCTGTTTCCGCGCAACGGCAAACGCTTCCTCGTCGCCTACGCCTTTGAGGGGCGCAACGCGCATCAGACGCTGGGGATGCTGCTGACCCGACGGATGGAGCGGTTGGGGCTGGGGCCGCTGGGCTTCGTCGCCACCGATTACGTGCTGGCGGTGTGGTCGCTGCGCTCCCCCGACGATCTCGACGCGCTGTTCGACCAGGACATGCTGGGCGACGATCTGGAAGCCTGGATGGAGGAATCCTCGATGCTGCGGCGGACCTTCCGCAACGTGGCGCTGATCGCCGGGGTGATCGAACGCCGCCATCCGGGCCAGGAAAAGAGCGGGCGGCAAGTCACCGTCTCGTCCGACCTGATTTACGACGTGCTGCGCAAGCATGATCCGGGGCATGTGCTGCTGCGGGCGACGCGGGCCGACGCGGCGGGCGGGCTGACCGACATCCGGCGGCTGGCCGATTTTCTGGCGCGGGTGCGCGGGCGGATCGCCCGCAAGGATCTCGACCGGATTTCCCCGCTGGCCGTGCCGGTGATCCTGGAAATCGGGCGCGAGCGGATCGACGGCGACGCCACGGACGAGCTGCTGGCCGCCGCCGCCGAACTGGTCGCGGAGGCGATGCCGGAGCTGCGCCCGCCGCCCAAACGGGCCGAGCCTGACCGGCAGGGGCGGCTGTTGTGACGCCGCCCCCGCCAAGGCCCCCTCCCCCCCATGCGGACGCATGGGTCCCTCCCTCCCCCGCTTCGCGGGAGAGGGCCGCGTTTCCCTCTCCCGCGAAGCGGGGGAGGGTCAGGGAGGGGGCTGGCGACTCCTCAGGCCGAGACTCCTCAGGCCGACTTGCGCAGTTCCGGTTCGACGCCCGGCTCGCCGCTGAACTCGATGCGGATGTTCTCGTCGCGGACGATGAACTGGCAGGCCAGACGGTAGGGCGGCGGACGGTCGTTCACCTCGGCCTGGGCCAGCAGATCCTTGGTCAGCTTGCCGTTGACCGACAGAGTGACCTTTTCCTTTTCCGTCAGGTGGATGGCCATCGGGGTCTTGCCGTCCAGATAGGTCACTTTGACGAGGCAGGAGCCGCACTCGCCGTCCTGGCACTGGAAGGGGATGGTGATGTTGTTCTTTTTCGCCAACGCCAGCAGCGTGCTGGTGTCGCCGGCGATGGCGTAGACGGTCACGTCTTTCGGCAGGGTCGGGCCTGCGAAGGTCACGGTGGCCATGGTCTTTCCTCCGGGTGTGGTTGCGGGTTCGCCGCGACGGGCGTCGCGGCGGCCACGCCCTTCCGTGCAAGCTCTATGCCCACAAATTTTTTAAGGATTTGAGCCGTCCGTGACGAAAGCCGGTGAACGAACAATGTCGGGTTTCCCGCAAGCCGACGCCCAACCCTGTCCGACTGACGACAGCCGGGCGGCGCTGACCCTGTGCGGGGCGGCGTTGCTGGCCGACGCGTCGGGCGCGCTGCTGTGGCCGGGCGAAGGGGTTCTGGCGGTCGCCGACCTGCATTTGGAGAAAGGATCGTCCTTCGCCGCGCGGGGCCGGATGCTGCCGCCCTATGACACGCGGGCGACGCTGGACCGACTGGCGGCGGTGATCGAGCGGGAGCGGCCAAGCCGGGTGTTGTGCCTGGGCGACAGCTTCCACGACCGCCGGGCGGGCGGGCGCATCACGGCGGAGGATTCGGCGCGGCTGCGGGCGCTGACCGCCGCCGTCGATTGGGTGTGGATCACCGGCAACCACGACCCCGATCCGCCGGAGGGGCTGGGCGGGCGCGCCGCCGCCGAGGTTCGGCTCGGCCCGCTGGTGTTCCGGCACGAGGCGCAACCTGGCGCGGTGGGCGAGCTGTCCGGCCATCTGCACCCGGCGGCGGCGCTGGCGCTGGCCGGGCGGCGGCTGCGCGACCGCTGTTTCGTCACCGACGGGGCCAAGCTGATCCTGCCCGCCTTCGGGGCCTTCACCGGCGGGCTGAACGTTCTGAATCCGGCCATCGCCGGGCTGCTGGGGCCGAACTTCCAAGTTCTGTTGACGGCGCGCGGGCGGGTCCATCGCTTCCCCCGCGACCGTCTGTCGCCGGATCGCGGCGGCTGACCCCCTGGTCGAACCGGCCCAACCGCCTATATCCGAAGGCTCGCCGCCGCCCATCGCACGAGCCGCCCTCATGCCCGCCCCCCTCAGCGCCACGCCGGTCATCGTCTGGTTCCGCAACGATCTGCGTCTGGCCGACAACCCGGCGCTCCACGCCGCCGCCAGCCTCGGCGCGCCGATCCTGCCGCTTTATGTGCTGGAGGAGGTCCCCGGCGACCCCCGCCCGCTGGGCGGCGCGTCGCGCTGGTGGCTGCGTGGCAGTTTGGAACGGCTGGGCGCGGCCTGCGCCGCCCTGGGTGCGCCGCTGATTTTGCGGCGCGGCGATCCGGCGGCGATCCTGCCCGCCCTGATCGGCGAGAGCGGGGCCGGGGCGGTGTTTTGGAACCGGCGCTACGCCCCCGCCCAGACCGCCCGCGACGCGGCGATCAAGGAGGCGCTGAAGCGCGACGGAGTCGAGGCGCGCAGCTTCAACGCCAATCTGCTGGCCGAACCCTGGACCGTGCAGAACAAAAGCGGCGGGCCGTTCAAGGTCTTCACCCCCTTCTGGCGCAGCCTGTCGGCCACGCTGGCCCCGCCCCTGCCCCTGCCCGTTCCCGCCCTGCTGCCCGCCCAACGGCTGATCGCCCCGGCGACGCCGCCCGCCTCCGACCCGCTGGAGTCCTGGGGCCTGGCGCCCACCGCCCCGGATTGGGCAGGCGGCCTGCGGGCGGCCTGGAGTCCGGGGGAGGCGGCGGCGCGCGACGCACTGGCCGCGTTCCTCGACGGACCGGTCGCCCGCTACCCGACCGAACGCGACCGCCCCGACCAGGACGGCACCGCCCGCCTGTCGCCCCATTTGGCCTTTGGCGAGATCGGGCCGCGCCAGATCTGGCACGCCGCCCGCCACACGGCGGACGCCCACCCCGACCGGCAGACCGGCGTCGAGTCGTTCCTGCGGGAAATCGGCTGGCGCGAGTTCAATCACCATCTATTGCACCACGCCCCCCATCTGGCCGACCAGCCGCTGGACGAGCGGTTCGCCGCCTTCCCCTGGCGCGACGACCCCGCCGGGTTGGCGGCCTGGACGCGCGGGCGCACCGGCTATCCGATCGTGGACGCCGGGATGCGGCAGCTCTGGGAAACCGGCTGGATGCACAACCGGGTGCGGATGATCGCCGCCTCGTTCCTGGTCAAGGATCTGCTGCTGCCCTGGCAGACGGGGGAGCGCTGGTTCTGGGACACGCTGGTGGACGCCGATCTGGCCAACAACGCCGGGGGCTGGCAATGGACCGCCGGTTGCGGGGCCGACGCCGCCCCCTTCTTCCGTATCTTCAACCCGGTGCTGCAAGGCGAGAAGTTCGATCCCGAGGGCGATTACGTCCGCCGCTTCGTCCCCGAACTCCGCCGCCTGCCGCCGCGCTGGATCCACAAGCCGTGGGACGCCCCGCCGGAGATTCTGCGACAGGCCGGGGTGCGGCTGGGCGAGAGCTACCCACGCCCGATCATCGACCACGCGCTGGCCCGCAACCGGGCGCTGTCGCTGTTCGCCGAACAAAAGGGGCGAACGCTCTGACGGCCCGTCATTTCATAGGACCGTTATGGAGCCGCAAAGAAAACGTCATGAATCCAAACTAGTGTGTCGCCAACCCAGAGACACGCCCCCGGATCCATCCGGCGGCGCCAGGCGAGGCAGGCAAATGAACGGCGACGAAATCACCCGCAAGGGCACCAAATACCTCACCTTCGACAGCCAGGAAGACGTCGGCGTCAACCCGTCGTCCAACCCGACGCTGGGTGACGTGTTGAACGAGCGCGTTGGTCGCCGTGGCTTGATCGGCGGCATGCTGGCCAGTTCGGCGCTCAGCGCGCTGGTCGGCCCGGTCGCCCTGTTCAGCGCCCCCGCCGAGGCGGAAGCCGCCACGCCGAACGCCGCCCCCGGCGCCGCGACGCCAAGCTTCCGCTTTGAAGAAATCGCCCATGGCGTGGATGAAACTCATCATGTCGCGCCGGGTCACGACGTCAACGTGCTGATTCGCTGGGGCGACCCGGTGTTGCCCGGCGCGCCCGCCTTCGACCCGATGAAGCAGACCGCCGCCGCTCAGGCGACGCAGTTCGGCTACAACAATGATTTCAATGGCTTCGCGCCGTTGCCGCTCGGTTCCAAGACCGCCGACCATGGGCTGCTCTGCACCAACCATGAGTACACCGACGAAGAGGTCATGTTCCCCGGCCTGAACGGAGAGCAGCAGAAGGCCAACTTCGCCCGGATGACCAAGGATCTGGCCGACATCGAAATCGCCGCCCATGGCGGTTCGGTCGTCGAAATCCGCAAGGTCAAGGGGAAGTGGACGTACGACGCCGCGTCCAAATACAACCGCCGGATCACCGGCGAGACCGAATGCCGCATCACCGGCCCGGCCGCTGGTCATCCCCTGATGCGCACCGCCGCCGACCCCACCGGAACCGTGGTGCGCGGCATGCTGAACAACTGCGCCGGCGGGATGACCCCGTGGGGCACCTGGCTGTCGGCGGAAGAGAACATCAACGGCTATTTCTGGGGCAAGATGGCCGACGACCACAAGAACGCCGCCGCGTTCAAGCGCTACGGCATTCCGGGCGCCTGGTACAATTGGGGGGCCTACCACGACCGTTTCGACGTGACGAAGGAAGCCAACGAGGCCAACCGCTTTGGCTGGATCGTCGAAATCGACCCCTACAACCCGACCTCCGCCCCGCGCAAGCGCACCGCGCTGGGGCGTTTCAAGCACGAAGCCTGCAACGTCGTCGTCATGAAGAACCGCACGGTCGTCGCCTACATGGGCGATGACGAGCGGTTCGAGTATGTCTACAAATTCGTCGCCGCCAAAAAGTACGACCCGACCAACCGCGCCGCCAATCTGGGCATCCTGGACGAAGGCACGCTCTATGTCGGCAAGTTCGGCGCCGATGGATCGGTGACGTGGCTGCCGCTGGTCCAAGGCCAGAATGGTCTGACGGCGGAGAAGGGCTTCCCCGATCAGGCGACCGTCCTCATCAACGCCCGCATGGCCTCCGACATTTTGGGCGCGACCAAGATGGACCGCCCGGAAGACGTTGAAATCAATCTGAAGAAGGACACGGTTTACGTCGTCCTGACCAACAACAACAAGCGCAAGCCCGAACAGATCGACGCCGCCAACCCGCGCGCCGTCAACGATTGGGGCCAGATTGTGGAGATCACCCCGAACGACGGCGACCACACGGCGACCAAGGCGACCTGGAAGATGCTGCTGCGCGGCGGCAATCCGAAGGACGCGAAGGTTGGCGGCCAATATCACGCCGACACCAGCGCCAACGGTTGGTTCGCCTGTCCCGACAACGTCGCCGTGGACAATCATGGCCGCCTGTGGGTCGGCACCGACCAGGGCGAGAATTGGGCCAAGGCGTCGGGCACCGCCGACGGAATCTGGGCGGTGGAAACCGACGGCGAACTGCGCGGCTTGTCGCGCATGTTCTACCGCAACCCGGTCGGCGCCGAAATCTGCGGCCCCTTCTTCACCCCCGACGACAAGGCGCTGTTCATCTCCGTCCAGCACCCGGCGACCGACGGCGTGGAGCTGTACAAGCCCTTCGGCAAGCTTTCCACCTTTGAGGAGCCGGCCACCCGCTGGCCCGACTTCAAGCCGGGCATGCCGCCGCGCCCCTCGGTCATCGTCATCACCAAGAAGGACGGCGGGGTCCTCGGCCTCTGACCGGCACAGCCGCCAGACCGCGAACACGCGCCTGACACAGAAGGGGGCGGCTCCGCAAGGGGCCGCCCCTTTTCCTTGCCCACGCTTTTTCCGCCCGCGACGACGAAGCGGGGTTTTCATCGCGCTTAGAAATGTTATAAAATAACATCATGAGCGCTCACACCGACCACGCCCACACCGCCGCCGCGCCGCACGACCACGCCCATTGCGTCGCCGACGCGCTGACCCGCGCCGACGCGCTGTGCGCGGAGCGCGGCGCCCGCCTGACCATCCTGCGCCGCCGGGTGCTGGAGCTGGTGTGGTCGAGCCACCGCCCGCGCGGGGCCTACGCCATTCTTGAGGATCTGAGCCAGCAGGACGGCAAGGCGACCGCGCCCTTGACCGTTTACCGCGCCCTGGAGTTTCTGGTCGATCAGGGGCTGGTCCACCGCATCGAATCGCTCAACGCCTATGTCGGCTGCGCCGCCCCCGGCGCCTCGCATTCCGGGCAATTCCTGGTGTGCGAGGGCTGCGGCGACGCCGCCGAGATTGACGACCCGTCGATCCGATCCGCCATCGACGCCGCCGCCACCGTGCGCGGCTTTCGCGTGCAACGCCCCACCGTCGAGGTGCGCGGCGTCTGCAAAGACTGTCAGGAGAAACACCCGTGACCTCCCCCCGCCTGCCCGTTTCGGTGCTCACCGGCTTTCTCGGCAGCGGCAAGACCACGCTGCTGCAAGCGTTGCTGCGCCATCCCGCCATGGCCCGCACCGCCGTCATCATCAACGAGTTTGGCGAGGTCGGGCTGGACCATCTGCTGGTCGCCAAGGCGTCGGAAAACATGGTGCTGATGGACAGCGGCTGCCTGTGCTGCACCATCCGGGGCGATCTGGTGGACACGCTGCGCGACCTGTTCCTGAAGCGGGTGCGCGGCGAGGTGCCGGATTTCGAGCGGGTGGTGGTGGAAACCACGGGCCTCGCCGATCCCGCGCCGATCATCCACACGCTGATGACCGATCCGCTGCTGGCCGCCCGCTTCCGTCTGGACGGCGTCATCGCCACGGTGGACGCCGCCCACGGCTCCAGCCAGCTTGACCGCCAGCCGGAAAGCGTCAAACAGGCCGCCGTCGCCGACCGCATCGTGCTGACCAAGACCGACGTGGCCGCCCCCGCCGCGACCGTCGCGCTGATGAAGCGGCTGAACGCCATCAACCCGGCGGCCCCGATCATCCCCGCCGCCCATGGCGCCATCGACCCGGCCGTGCTGTTCGACGCCGGTCTCTACAACCCGGAGACCAAAAGCCCGGACGTCGTCCGCTGGCTGCGCGAAGAGGCCTATCGCGACGAACAGGCGCGCGGCCATGACCATCATGAAGATGGGCATCATGGACATGAGCATCATGAGCATGGTGAGCATGGGCATGACCACACGCATGACGATCATCACCACGATCATGAGCATGAGCATGAGCATGAGCATGGCGATCATTGCGCCGCCGATTGCGGCCACGATCACCACCACCATGACGCCAACCGCCACGACGACCACATCCGCGCCTTCTGCATGGTGATCGACCGCCGCGTTCCCTGGAACGGCTTCGTCGATTTCATGGAGGCGCTGATCGCCCAGGGCGGCGACAATCTGTTGCGGGTGAAGGGGCTGTTGAACGTCCAGGAAAGCGACCTGCCGGTGGTGGTCCATGGCGTCCAGCACATGTTCCATCCCCCCGTCCGGCTGGAGGAATGGCCCAGCGAGGATCAACGCACCAAGCTGGTCTTCATCACCCGCGATCTGGGGCCGACGGTGATCGAACCCCTGTTCAACAGCCTGGTCTGGGGCGAGGGCGAGGCCCCGGCGGCGTAAGGCGCGGGACGCGCGCGGTCAGGCCTTGACCGCGCCCTCCTCCTCCTCATCGCGGAGTTCGTTCCAAATGCGGTCGAACTCCGCGTGGTTTTCGGCGAACAGCGCCATCAGGCGCGGGTCGAAATGGCGGGCCGGGTCGATGCGGTCGTCGCCTTGCGTCATGATCGACACCGTCTTGTCGTGGCTGAAGGACGGCTTGTAGGGCCGCTTGCTGCGCAGCGCGTCGTAACAATCGGCGATGGACACGATGCGCGCGGCCAGCGGGATCTCCTCCCCCTTCAACTGGCGCGGATAGCCGGTTCCGGCCCATTGCTCATGATGGCAGTGGGCGATTTCGGCGGCCATCTTCAGCCGGTCGGAGGCCGACAGGATTTCATAGCCATAGACCGGATGGCGTTTCATCTCGGCCAACTCGCGCTCGTCCAACCGCCCCTGCTTGTGCAGCACGGCCTGATCGACGCTCATCTTCCCGACGTCGTGCAGGGCGGCGGAAAAGCGGATCTCCTCGCAAAAGGCGCGCGAACAGCCCGCCCAGACCGCCAGCGCGTGGGAGTATTCGTTGACCCGCAGAATGTGGTTGCCGGTGTCCTCGTCATGGACCTCGGCGGCCTTGGCCAGCAGATTGACCGAGATCATGAAGGCGCGTTCCGTCTCCGCCTGCAATTCGGCGACGCGACGGCGCTCCTGCGTCAGTTCGCGGTTGCGTTCCTTCAACCGCTCCAGCGTCGCCGCGCGTTCCAGCGCCCGCCCAACCAGATGATTGACCGGGGCGATCATCGCCTCGTGACCCGGCAGAAAGGTCAGCGGCGCGCCATCCGCGCCCGGACGGCGGTTCATGAGTTGCACCACCCCGACCGGCTTGCCGCGAAAACCCTTCAGGGCGAAGGCCATGATCGAGCCGGTGCGGAAGCCGGTGCGCTGGTCGAACGCCGGATTGAAGCGGTAGGGCCGATCCTCGGCGATGGCGTAGGCGTCCTCAATCAGAAGCGTGTGGCCAGTCATCGCCACATAACCGGCGATGGAGGTGGTGTCGAGCGGGATGGTGAAGGCGGCGGTCTTGGCTCGGACCACGTCGTTCTGAACGCTGACAGCCTCCAGATGCCGCCCCCGCCCCTGGCCGCGCAGCATGAAGACGCTGCCGGCCTCGGCTTCGGTCAACTCGCGGCATTTGCGCAGCACGCGGTCGCTCAACGCCCGCAGGGACTGGTTGGGCGTCTGTTCGATGAATTCCAGAAACTGACCGACGAGACCCACGGCGCCCACACTCCCCCAGCAACCCGCCCGCACGCCCTCAACCCTACCTCATGCGCGAAGTCTGGCAGAAGAAAGAACGCGCCCGATCAAGCGAACGTCATCCACCCCCGCGCCCACAGCCACAAGGCGGCGACCGCCATGGACAGCAGAGCCATCGGCACGCCGCAACGGGCGTGTTCGACAAAGCCCAGCCGCACGCCGGACGCCGCCGCCCGCTCCGCCACGATGATGTTGGCGAGGCTGCCGGGCAGCAGCAGATTTCCGGCCAGCGTCGTCAGCAGGGCCAAGCCGTACAGCGCCCCTTCGGGCGGGGTTGGCCACGCCGCCAGCAGCAGGATGACCGCCGGGACATTGCCGATGCTGTTGCTGCCCACCAGCGCCAGCGGCGCCATCACCGCCAGCCGGTCGGGGAGCCAGCCCGCCGCCGTCAGATCGCCAATCAAGGCCGCCGGAAGGCCGGTCAGCCCCAGCGCGTGGTTGATGGCGAACAGCGCGGCGAACAGCACCAGCAGATGCCAATCCACCGTCCCCAGCATGTCGCGGCTGGCCATGCGGCGGCTTATCATCATGACGCCCGCCACCAGCAGCACCGCATGCTCCTGCGGGATCGGCAGGGCGAACAGCGCCAGCAGCGCCGCCGTGGCCGTCACCGCCTTGCCCAACTGCCAACGGTCCAACGGCGCCTCGGCCACTTGCCCGTCCCCCTGCGGTTCGCCGAAGCGGCCCCGCCACACCAGCCAGACGACGGCGTAGACGATCAGCAACGCCGCCAGGGCCGGAATCGCGCAGACCTCCAGAAAGCGCCAGAAATTGAGATGACCGACCTGCCCGATCAGGATGTTCTGCGGGTTGCCGATCATCGTCGCCGCCGATCCGGCGTTGGCCGCCCCGGCCAGCGCGATCAAATACGGACGCGGGTCGAGTCGCCGCGCCGACAGCCCGACGCACAGCATCGGCGTCATGGCGAACACCACCACGTCGTTGGCCAACACCGCCGACAGCCCGCCGCCCACCGCGACGATCACCGCCAAAAGGCGGGCCGGAGACCGCGCCGCCCGCGCCACCCGCAGGGCGCACCAATCGTAAAAACCGCTGCCCGCGTATTGCGCCGACAGGATCATCAGACCCAGCAGGATGAAGATGGTGGGGAAATCAATGGCCTCGACCGCCTGTTTGGTGTCGAGCGCGCCAACGGCCAACAGCAGAATGGCCGCCACCAGCGCGATGCCGGTGCGGTCGATGCTGAGACCGGGAAAGCGGCCAAGCGCCATGCCCAGATAGGTGATGGCGAACAGCCCGAGGATGGTGGCGGTCATGGGGAAAACCAAGGGGGAGTAACACGGCCCTCCCTATAGCTCATCCCAGGACCAGCGTCGTCCCTTCGCGCGCGGCGAAGCAATTCGGAAATTCGGCCCGCGCCGCCGTTTCGATGGCCGTCATCGCCGCGTCGTCATGGTCGGGGTCGTGGTGGAACAGCCCCAGTTGTTTGACATGGGCCGTGCGGGCGATGCGCACCGCCTCCATCCAGGTCGAATGGCCCCAGCCGATTCGCTGCGTCCATTCCTCGTCGGTGTAGGTCGAATCATAAAGCAGCAGATCGACGCCATCGACAAGGTTGAGGATGTTGCGGTCAAGATGGTCGGTCACATGTTCGGTGTCGGTGACGTAGGCGACCGAATGGCCCTGATGCTCGATTCGGTAGCCGGTGGCCCCGTCCGGGTGGTTCAGGGCGGCGGTGTGGATGCGCACGCCGCCCGCCAGCTTGAAGCTGTGGCCCGCCGGTATCTCGATGAAGCTGATGTCGCCGCCCATCGTGCGCAGCGGCACCGGAAACAGGGGCCGCTCCATCTGGCGGGACATCACCGCTTCGATGTTCGGGCTGCCCATCAGATGGCCGGACATCACGCGCAGCCCGAATCCCTTGGTGTAGGCCGGGGCGAAAAAGGGAAAGCCGCTGATGTGGTCGAGATGGGTGTGGCTGAGCAGCAGGGTGGCCGACGTCACCCCCTCCGCCAGCAGCTTGCGCCCCAACGGGCGCAGGCCGGTGCCCGCGTCCAGAATGATCCGCTGGTCGCCCGCGATCACCTCGACGCAAGAGGTGTTGCCGCCAAAGCCCAGATGCGACGCCATCGGGCATGGGATGGTTCCCCGGACGCCCCAAAAGGTGACAGAAAACCCCATGCGCCCGCCCCTTCACGCGCGAAGACCCGCGCCCTTTTGCCGTTGTGGCGCGAGTTTAGCGCAAACGCGGCGCTCTTACACCTTATACGCGACGCGCAAGCCGCCCCAATGGCGGCCACGCACCATCACCGGGGCGGAAACGTCCTTCATCAGCGCAAAATTGCCGCCGCCCATGTCGCGACGGTAGGTTTGCAGCAAAAACGGCTTGGTGTTGCGCCCGGCGGCCAAGCCGACGCGGTCGTTGAACATCCGCCGATTCCGGCAATTGGCGGCGTTCCACACCGCGTCGCGCCCTTGCGGCTGGCTGAATTTCCGATTGTGAGTCGGCAGATAGCCGTTTTCGTCCAGCGCCACGCAAAAGACGATTCGCTCGTTCCCCGCCAACACCCGCTCTTGAATGTCCGGCAGCAGGCGGTCGCAAATCTGGGTGAAGCGCGTGGTGAATTGCTGCGGATCCGATCCCGACACCGGCTGATAAGCGCGGTCGAACAGGTCAGCCTCGCCCACCTCGCCACGGGCGACCGCGTCCTCGAACGCCGCCGAGACCTTCGCCGCCGCCTCCGTCACCAGCTTGATGAAGGGGGTGTCCACCGTCTCGATGTTCAATTCGGCGGTGATGCCGATCAAACGCTCGCTCATGCCGACCAGGGTGTTCACCCGATCGCGCGCTTGCGACAGGTTTTCGCTCGACAGCTTCACGCCCACCGCCAGATCGGCGATCTCATGCTCCAGATCGGCGCAGTTGGCCCCGATCTCCGCCGACGCCGATTCGATCTTGTCGGTTTCGCCGTGCAGTTCGCGCATCGCCCGACCGACGGTTTCGATCACCGCGCCGATGGCGGTGGTGCCCTCGCTCACCGCGCGGGCCTTGACCGCGCTGGCCGAGCTTTCGGTCATCAACCGCTGCGCCTGCTCGTTCAGATATTTCAGCGTCGAGTCGATTTCCGTCGTCGCCTCGCTGGTTTTGGACGACAGCGCCTTGACCTCGTTGGCGACGACGGCGAAGCCGCGCCCGGCCTCCCCCGCCCGCGCCGCCTCTATGGTGGCGTTCAACGCCAACAGGTTGGTTTGCTTGGCGATGGTGAAGATTTCCTTGGCCACCTTGCCGACGCGGTCCAGCGCGCCGCGCAGCCCGATGATCTGCTGCTCAATCCCGGCCACCGAGGACACCAGCGCGTGAATGTCGGTCAGCGAGGTCTGGACCCGGTCGTGGGAGCTTTCCACCTCCTGCCGGGCCTGTTCGGTGACGGCGCGCGCGACGGTGGAGGCGGCGGAAATCCGTTGGGTGCTTTGCGACATCTTGGCGCCGGTGTCGCGAAGCTCAACAAACACCGTGGATTGCCGGTTGACGCGCGCGTTGACGTCCTCAATGTGTCCGGCGATGTCCGCGATCTCAATGCCCAGATTGCCCGCCTCTTTGGCGATGTCTTCAATCAGGTGAGGCCGAATTCCGAACCCGCTGTCCATGTCCACCACCGTTTTTGTAGATTTGTTTCTGAACGCTCACTCCCGCGCACAATTATTACGCTATTTAAGTTTTCTCGCAACCGATGGAACCCCAAACTGAGGGGCCTACCCCTTGTCCATTGGTCGAATACCCAAGCGTGAACGAGCGCCTCAAGATTGTGTCAAATGCCGCAAGAGCGTAACATTCGGGTTTTCCCGGACCGGTAACAACCATCCCGATTGGGAGACGCACGCGAAGACACGCGCGAAAATCGGCGCCGGAAGCGCGCCCGTTCGGTGGGCGCGCCCCGCGACGGGAGGTCGCTTAAGGATAGAGCCGGTCCGTGGTCCACCCCGTCGCTTGCGCCTCGTCCCTGAGATAGAGCAGCCGGTCGTGCAAACGGAAGGGACGATCCTGCCAGAACTCGATGCGGGCGGGCAGCACGCGGAATCCAGTCCAGTGCGGCGGGCGCGGCACGCGGCCAATGGCGTGTTTGGCGGCGAATTGAGCCACCCGCTTTTCCAGCTCCCACCGCCCTTCCAGCGGGCGCGACTGCTGCGAGGCCCAGGCCCCGATGCGGCTTTCGCGCGGACGGCTGTCGAAATAGGCGTCGGCCTCGGCGTCCGTCACCTGCTCCACCCGGCCTTCGACCCGAATCGAGCGGCGCAGTGATTTCCAGTGAAAGCACAGCGCGGCGTTGGCGTTGGCCAGAAGCTGTTCGCCCTTGCGGCTTTCCGTGTTGGTGTAGAAGACGAAACCCCGGTCATCCACCCCCTTCAACAGCACCATGCGCACCGACGGCGCGCCCGCCGGGTCGGCGGTGGCCAGCGCCATGGCGTTCGGGTCGTTCGGCTCGCTTCGTCCGGCCTCGTCCAGCCATTCGGCGAACAGCTCATACGGGTTGCGGTCACTCGTGTCGGTCATCGCGGATCGTCCTGTTCCATCCGGGGGCAAGGGCGGGCTGTTGTAAAGCTGTGAAAAACGATGGCGCCCACCGTCATGCCAATTCACAGCAAGGATAGGGTCGCTTATATCACTGTCCACCACCGCGCCATCGGATAAGGCGCGGGCGGGACCCAAACCTTTTTGAGGCGCAGATGTTCGTGAAGAAACTCGTCCCGACCGTTCTGGCCGTGGCCCTGCTCGCCGGTTGCACCACCGGCGGCACCAAGGAAACCTTCGGCACCGTCGGCGGCGCCGTGGCCGGCGGCCTGATCGGGTCGCAGATCGGCGGCGGATCGGGCAAGCTGATCGCCACCGGCGTCGGCACGCTGCTGGGCGCCTTCGTCGGCAAGGAGATCGGAGCGTCGCTGGACAAGGCCGACGCCGATTTCGCCAGCACCGCCGCGCGCCGCGCCTACGCCGCCCCGGTGGGCGATCGGATCGCCTGGAACAACCCGCAATCGGGCAATTCCGGCACCGTCACCACCACGCGCGACGGCTACAGCAACGGCGGAACCTATTGCCGCGAGTATCAACAGACGGTCACGGTTGGCGGTCGGACGGAGCTTGCTTACGGAACCGCTTGCAAACAACCCGATGGAACGTGGAAGATCATCGCCAATCAGTAACCTTTTGATGCCCCGCTCCTGGGGGCAGGATTGCTTTGCCCGTGGCCACGCGTGACCCCTACAGCGTTCTTGGCGTCAGCCGATCATCCAGCGCCGATGACATTAAGAAGGCGTACCGGAAACTTGCCAAGCTGCATCACCCGGATCTGAAACCGGGCGACGCCGCCAATGAGGAGCGTTTCAAGGAGATTTCAGCGGCCTACACCCTGCTGTCCGACTCCGAGAAACGCGCCAAGTTCGACCGGGGGGAGATCGACTCCTCGGGCCAGGAACGTCACGCGGGTCCACGCGGCCATGCCGGACGTGGACGCGCCTACAGCGGCGCCGCCGATGATTCATTCTTCGGCGGCGCCGGCGGTGGCGACGATTGGTTTTCCGACCTGTTCGGCGGCGCCCGCCGTCGCGGCGGCGCGGGGGCTGGCCCCACCGGCGGCCCCGGCGCCGGATCGTCCAGCGGGCCGAAGGTGCGCGGCAGCGACATCGCCTATTCGGTGTCGGTCCCGTTCGTCGAGGCCGCCCAAGGCACCAAGCGGCGCATCAGCCTGTCCAACGGCAAAAGCATCGACGTGGCGGTTCCCCCCGGCACGGAGAACGAGCAGAAGCTGCGGTTGAAGGGTCAGGGTCTGCCCGGCATGGGCGGCATGCCCAACGGCGACGCCATCATCGAGGTGCATGTCGAGGCCCATCCCTTCTTCACCCGCCAGGACGGCGACATCCATGTCGAGGTGCCCATCACCCTGAACGAGGCGGTTCTGGGCGCCACCATCCATGTGCCGACGATCAGCGGCAAGGTGGCGGTGAAGGTGCCGCCCGGCGCCAACACCGGATCGGTCCTGCGCCTGCGCGGCAAGGGCGTCGCCAGCCAATCCGGCGGAACGGCGGGCGACCAGTATGTGAAGCTGAAGGTCATGCTGCCCGACCCGCCCGACGCCGAGCTGGTCAAGTTCATGGAGCAATGGTCCAAGACCCGCAGCTACGACGTCCGCAAAAAGGCGGGGCTGGACTGATAGCCTAATTGGCCTGTGCGACTTCTGAAAACCGGCCCGTCCTTTGGCGGGCCATTTTCTTTGGAGAGCAAGCCCCCTACCCCTTCACCGCGCGAACCGACAGCGTGGTCGAGCTGTTCTCTTCCGCCACGCCGTCGGCCAGCAGACTCTTGATCGACACGTTCAGCACCTCGCCCTGGCGTCCGTCGGCCAGTTCCAGCAGGCGGGCGGTTCGCTCCTGCCACGGGCGGTTCAGATCGCCCAGTTCCCGCACCGACCCGCGCATGCCGATGCCCAGCGCCTTGATGAGGTCGAGCAGAGTCGATTCGGCGAGATCGCGCGTCGCCACCCACGAGTCGCGGGTGGTGTGAGCGACCCAATGGGCGTCGAGCAGTTGGTCCAGAATGCCGTCGATCAACAGGCTGCCCACCGGCACCCGCGCCACCAGCGTCCGACGCGGCAAGCCAACGCCGAGTCGGCTCGCCTCCTTCAACTCGGCCAGCACCGCCAACGCCAGCGCCAGCCGCTGGGCGGGCGACAAGCCTTCCGGCCCGCCGCGCGTGATCTTTCCCGCCCGCCATTCCGGCAGGGACGCCGTCACCACCGCGCCGAACAGGACCGTCGACCAGGCGATGTAGAGCCAGAACAGGAAGATCGGAACGGTGGACAGCGCCCCATAGATGGTTTGATAGGCCGGATATTCACGCATGTACCAGGCGAACACCGCCTTTGATCCCTCCAACAACACCGCCCCCACCGCGCCGCCGCAAAAGGCGTCGAGCCAAAACACCTCGCGGTTGGGAATGATGAGGTAGAGCAGCGAGCAGCCGACCAATTGCAGCGCTAGCGGCAGCAGCACGCCGACACCGGCCAGGGGATAGGCCACGCCGTCGAGATGGGCGAACTCCAGGGCCGTCCACAGCGTGCTCGACAGCGACAGGCTGGCCCCGACGAACAGCGGCGTCAGCGACACCACAGCCCAGAAGGACAGGATGCGGGTGACGTAGGAGCGCGGCTCCCGCACCCGCCAGACGGTTGCGAAGGCCCCCTCGATGGTCCAGATCAGCAGCACCGCCGACACCGCCAGCCCAATGACGCCAAAAATCGGCATCTGCCCGGCGTTGGCCATGAAGCGGCTCAGATAATCCAGAATCGCGTCGCCGATCTCCGGCACCAGATTCTTGAAAATCGTCATCTGGATCTGCGTCTGCAAGGCGCTGAAAGCCGGAAAGGCGGAGAAGATGGCGAAGCCGATGGTCATCAGCGGCACGATGGCCAGCAACGAGGTGTAGGTCAGCGACGCGGCGGTCTGGAAACAATTGTCGTTGTAAAAGCGCAGCATCGAATGGCCGAAGAAGCCGCCCCAATCACGCAAGCGCGCGACCATCCGGCGCGATTGGGCCAACCGGCGTTCAAGCGGCGTCATGGTGAATCTCCTGCCCCGGATTCTGCGGCGTCGGTTTGACCGGCCGACGCTTTCGTGTAGGATGCGCCCCACTTTTCGCGGCAATAGCCCAGTTCACGAGGTACCAATGTCCAATCCGATGCCGCTCATGGCTGGCAAGCGTGGCCTGATTATGGGCGTGGCGAACGACCGCTCGATCGCCTGGGGGATTGCGTCCACCCTGGCCCAGCACGGGGCGGAGTTGGCCTTCACCTATCAGGGCGACGCCCTGTTGAAGCGGGTGAAGCCGCTGGCCGATCAGGTCGGCGCGCGCCTTGTTCTGCCCTGCGACG
This sequence comes from Azospirillum cavernae, assembly GCF_003590795.1. GTDB lineage: Bacteria > Pseudomonadota > Alphaproteobacteria > Azospirillales > Azospirillaceae > Azospirillum > Azospirillum cavernae. The sequence continues at coordinate 727,613 of NZ_QYUL01000001.1, read as the reverse complement.
TGACCGACGAGGCCAGCATCGACGCGACGTTCGCCGCCATCGAAGCGGAATGGGGCAAGCTGGATTTCGTGGTTCATGCGATCGCGTTTTCCGACAAGAACGAGTTGGACGGCCTGTATCTCGACACCACGCGGAGCAACTTCCTCCGCACCATGGACATCTCCTGCTACTCCTTCACCGCCGTGGCGCAACGCGCCGTGCCGTTGATGACCGACGGCGGCAGCATGATCACCCTATCCTACTATGGGGCTGAGCGCGTCATGCCGCACTACAACGTCATGGGCGTCGCCAAGGCGGCCTTGGAAGCCAGCGTGCGTTACCTCGCCGTCGATCTGGGGGGCCGGAACATCCGTGTCAACGCCATTTCCGCCGGTCCGATCAAGACGCTGGCCGCCAGCGGCATCGGCGATTTCCGCTACATCCTGAAGTGGAACGAGCTGAACGCCCCGCTGAAGCGCAACGTCACCATCCAGGAGGTCGGCGGCGCCGGCCTGTTCCTGCTGTCCGATCTGGGCAGCGGCGTCACCGGCGAGGTGATGCATGTCGACAGCGGCTATCACACCGTTGGCATGGTTGCGGTGGATGAGGCCGCCGGGGTGGCCCAGCTTCTGAACTCGCTGGGCGGCGCGCCGAAAGCGGGCTAACGTTCAACAATACATCCATAGATTGCAAAGGGGGATCGCTCAGCCGATCCCCCTTTCCGTTTGTGCCCATGCCGTCTATGCTCTGCCCATAATTCCTGAGATCGGGTAATTTTGATGCGCGCTCGCAAGACTATGGATTCGGTCTCCCCGATTCTGGAACAGATTCTCTACGGCGGCTCCAGCGTGTCGATGAATCTCATCGCGATCACGCGCGACATCCCCGAAGAGCAGAGAATGTTCAAGGCGCAGGGGCTGAACAGCTCGATTTTGTTCAAATACCCCAGCTTCAACGGCCTTGACGACGGCGGCGGCGGCCCGATCTCGGGGGATGATGACGACATAGCCGAGGGTGGCGGACGGCCGGTCGAAACCGGCATCTATGTGCCGCACAACGCAAAGTCGCCGGAATCCGGCGGGGTCGCCGTTTATCTGCGCGGCCACAACAGCGCGCTGTTGCTGGAAGAACAGTTCGGCATCAAGAACGGCCCGGGGGAAAATGGCATCATCGGCGACATGAAAATGCTGTCGATGATCGACGAAGTCCCGTCGCTCGACGCCTTCCTGCTGAAAACCTGTTTTGAGGCGGAAAAGGTCAACGTCGATCCCCGCCATTGGCTCATCAGCAACGAGGAAGACCACCAGCTTCGCCGCCTCATCCGCGCCCGCATCGAACCCATCGTCCGCAAGGCGTTGGGTGGCAGCGGCGGCGGCGGCAACGCCCAGAGCATCGAGCGCTTCCTGGAAGCCATCTGGAACCCCAACCTGGAAGAGGCCGGGCTGTTCGTGTCCGCCTTCGGCATCGAACGCAGCGAAGCCGACACGATTTTCAGCGCCTGGAAGGGAACCACCTTCTACGAATACCAGTTGCGCCGCATCGCCCCGCGCGCGCGTGTGATCCTGAACTGGCTGAAATCCAAGGATTGCGTGCCGGTCGACATCCGCATGCACAAACCCTATGAGACCCAGTTGCTGATGCACATCGAAAAGGTGGGCAAGCTGCTGGACACCACCTTGATGGACATTCGGGGCATTCTGGCCGATTACGAAACGGCCTTCAGCTCGTTCATGGCCGGAAAGCCCGAACCATTCCGCGAGTATCTGCGCACCATCCGGTCGCGCTATTGGCTGCTCGGCTATTGCGTGTCGGCGCTGACCAGCGTGTCCCATCTTGACGCCCGCTGCATGAAGAACACGCCCTCGCGCAAGCTGTATTTTGAAGGCACCCAAAAGCTGCTACGTCAGTTCGACATCGCGCTGGACCGTCGGCGCGAGCAGAAGGGGTCTTTCTAAGCCTCTTCCAGAACGCCATCAAAGAAAAAGCCGACGCATCCCCAGGAATGCGTCGGCTTTTTTGTGCGCGAACCCTCACCCGCCAAGCCCACCGGAGGCGAAACGCCTCCGGCAAGCCTGAGCGGCGATCAGGTTCCCTGCGGCTCCGGCCCCATGCCGCCTTCCTTCCCGCCGGTGGGCGGAACGGAGGAACGGCGGCCCGAGGTCGGCTGACGCGGCGGGGCGGGGGTGTAGCTCTCCCGGTCCTCGTCGCGGATGATCGGTTCGCCGCGCAGAAGACGGTTGATGTCCTCGCCGCTCAGCGTCTCGAACTCCAGCAAGCCCTTGGCCAGCGCGTGCAACTGATCGATGTTCTCGGTCAGGATCGTCCGCGCCTTTTCATAGCTCTCATCGACGATCCGGCGGATTTCCTCGTCCACCGTCTGCGCCGTGCGGTCCGACATGTTCTTGTGCTGCGTCACCGAATGGCCGAGGAACACCTCCTGCGTCGGTTCGCCGTACAGGAGCGGGCCGAGCTTCTCGCTCATGCCCCATTCCGTGACCATGCGGCGGGCCATTTCGGTCGCCATCTTGATGTCGCCCGAGGCGCCCGTCGTCACCCGATCCTTGCCGAAGATCAGCTCTTCGGCGATGCGGCCGCCCATGGCGACGCACAGATCGGCCAGCAGCTTGGCCTGCGACAGCGAAATCCGGTCGCCTTCCGGCAGACGCATCACCATGCCCAGGGCGCGACCGCGCGGGATGATGGTGGCCTTGTGGACCGGATCGCTGTCCACGCTGTGGACGGCGCAGATGGCGTGACCGGCCTCGTGGTAGGCGGTCAGCTTCTTCTCATCCTCCGACATGACCATGGAGCGGCGCTCGGCCCCCATCATGACCTTGTCCTTGGCGTTCTCGAACTCGCTCATGCCGACCACGCGCTTGCCGATGCGGGCCGCCAGCAGCGCCGCCTCGTTCACGAGGTTGGCGAGATCGGCGCCCGAAAAGCCCGGGGTGCCGCGCGCGATCACCTTGGCGTCAACGTCCGGCGACAGCGGCACCTTGCGCATATGGACCTTGAGGATCTTCTCGCGGCCCAGAACGTCGGGGTTGGGCACCACGACCTGACGGTCGAAGCGGCCCGGACGCAGCAGCGCCGGATCAAGAACGTCGGGGCGGTTGGTGGCGGCGATCAGGATCACGCCCTCATTCGCCTCGAACCCGTCCATTTCGACCAGCAACTGGTTGAGCGTCTGTTCCCGCTCGTCGTTGCCGCCGCCCAGACCGGCGCCGCGATGACGGCCCACCGCGTCGATTTCATCGATGAAGATGATGCAGGGGGCGTTCTTTTTGCCCTGTTCGAACATGTCGCGGACGCGGGACGCGCCGACGCCGACGAACATTTCGACGAAGTCCGAACCGGAAATCGTGAAGAACGGCACGTTGGCTTCACCGGCGACGGCGCGCGCGGTCAAGGTCTTGCCGGTGCCGGGCGGGCCGACGAGCAAGCAGCCCTTCGGAATCTTGCCGCCCAGCCGCTGGAACTTCTGCGGGTCCTTCAGGAAATCGACGATTTCCGACAGTTCCTGCTTGGCCTCGTCGATGCCGGCGACGTCGTCAAAGGTGACGCGGCCAACCTTTTCGGTCAGCAGGCGCGCCCGCGACTTGCCAAAGCCCATGGCCTTGCCGCCGCCCGACTGCATCTGACGCATGAAGAAGATCCACACGCCAATCAGCAGAAGCATCGGGAACCAGGACAGCAGGACCGAGAACAGCGACGGGACGTTGCTGTCGTCGGGGACCGCGCTGATCCGCACGTTCTTGTTGGTCAGACGCTCCACCAGCCCGGCTTCGGGCGGAATGAAGGTGCTGAAGGAGCGGCCATCGCTGAAATGGCCAGACACTTGGTTGCCCTTGATCTGGACATCGGCAACCTGCCCCCGATCCACTTCGGCGAGAAGCTCGCTGAACGGAACGGTCGTTTGCGGGCTGCGGGTCGAAGAGCTCTGGAACAGGTTGAACAGGGCCACCAGCAGCAGCCCTATGATGATCCAGAGGGCGAGATTCTTGCCGAAATTGTTCACGTCACACGCCTTTCTGCGAACCCATCGCCGTGCGGTGCGCCGACAAGGCCGCACCCCGGTCTCCACGGGCACGTTCCCAGATTAAATAATGCCGCCGCTTGCCAAAACAACCGGAAAAGCTGGCCCTGCCAACGGCAAGGCCGGAGAAAAGCGCACATGGTCGGTCATCGGTTGGTCATCCCCGGCAAATCCCAGCGTCGGAACCGCCAGCAGCCGCCCATCCGACCACAGACCTGGCAGTGTCTCCCGCACCGTCGCATGCAGATCGAGCCGCCGCAACTCGGGTTTTTCCGCGACCACGCGCGACCAGCCGGAAACGCCCAAACGCGCCACCTCCACGGGCGAGCGTCGAGCGGCGGACGGCGCGACGGTGAAGCGGCGGTCCCACCACACGCACTCCCCCGGCGCGACGACGCGACGATCCGTGGCGGCCTCGGCCTCCCGCGCGATCAGGACGGCGCCCCGGCGGCGCAGCGCCCGACACCCCGCCAGCGTTCGCCCCCGCTCCAGCCCCGTCCGCAGCTCGCCATACAGCCGTTCCACCGCCGCGTCGCGGATCGGGCGCGCCCCGCCGCCAACCACGGTCAGACAGCGGGTCAACGCCCGCAGCGCGATTTCCTCCGGGGCGTCCATCACCGGCGCCGGGTCCAGGCGGATCCAGCCTTCGGGACGCAGCGACGCCGCCACGGCCAGCAGGTCCGCCGTGGCGCGGTCCAGCGCGGCGCGGGCGCGGGCGGCGCGGCGGGCGGTTTCGGCCAACCGCTCGGCGGTCAGCCCCTCGTCGGCCAACAAAGCCCCAACCGCGCGCAATCGGGCGCGGGCGAAGCGCGGGTTTTGGTTGGAGGGATCCTCGACCCAGTCCAGCCCCGCCGCCCGGCAGGTCGCCAGCAACCGTTCATGCGGCAGATCCAGACAGGGGCGGATCAACCGGATGGGTCCGGCGGAACGACTCGGCGCCATCCCGGCCAGCCCATCCACCCCGGATCCGCGCGACAGGCGCAGCAGAAGGGTTTCCGCTTGATCCTCTTGATTGTGGGCCAGCGCCAAATGAAGGACGCCCGCCTCAACGCAGGCGGCGATCAGCAAGCGATGCCGGGCTTCGCGCGCCGCCGCCTGAAGACCGGCGTGGGGCTTCTCCCCCTCCCAGCGCAAGACGCGGTGGGGAACGCCGATCCGCGCCATCGTCTGCGCGACCCCGGCGGCTTCCGCCGCCGATTCCGGGCGCAAGGCGTGATCGACCGTCAGCGCCAACAGCGCCCCGCCCCGCTCCGTCGCCCAGCGATGCAGAAGCAGGGTCAGGGCCAGACTGTCGCCGCCGCCCGAAACGCCGACCGCCAGCCGGGGGGCGGACTCAAAACCACCCAGACGCGCCATCAACCGGGCGAACTCCGCGTCGGAAACCGGAGCCGCCGCCGCTGGCGGGCGGGTCGTCAGGTCGGGCAATTGATGCGCTTGCGCTCCGTGTCGGCGCGCCGCTTCACGCTGGCCGAGGCTTCGGGAAATTTGGTCATCAACTGGTTGAAGGCGGTGCAGGCGTCCGACTTTTTGTTCAACTGCTGCAAGGTCATGCCAAGTTTCAGCAGGCTGTCCGGCGCCTTGGGATTCTTCGGGTATTTCGACAGGTTTTCGGCGAAGGCCTGCGCCGCTTCGGGGAACTTGTTGCGGACGTAATAGCTTTCGCCCAGCCAATATTGCGCGTTGCTGGCGTAGGCGTGGGTCTTGTTCTTGGTGATGAACTCCTGCAACGCCTTTTCCGCCTTGTCATAGTCCGCCTGGCGCAACAGTTCAAAAGCGCGCTCATACTGCTTTTCCGGCGTGGCGTTGGCGGGCAACGCCGCAACGGCGGACGGTTTTTCCGGGGCCTTCTCCGGCGCGCGTTCTTGCGGCTTGTCCGCTCCCTTGGCCGCCTTCGACGGCCCCAACGCGCCGTCGCCCATGGCGTTGCCGCCCATCGCCCCGCCGCCCTTGGACTCCACGTCCTTCAGGCGGAAATCAATGTCGGCGTTCATCTTTTCCAGACGTTCGCGCATTTGCGAAATCTGATAGGTGGTCTCCTCATAGCGCCCGGTCATCACCGACACGTCGCGCTCCAACCGCTGGAGCCGCACCTCGAAATCGGCGGCGAGCGACGAATCCTGAGCCACCTGCACAGTCCCGCCAAGCGCGGCGACCTGCCCCTCCAACCGCTGAACACGGTCGATCTGGGACGCCGTTTGAGCAAGGGCGGAGGTCCCGCACAGCAGACCGCTCAACAGCAGAGCGGCGACGGAGGAGGCTTTGGTCATGCGCAATCTTCCTGTCCGGGCTTGAGGATCCCGTTGTGACGGTGCCAAGTCAAAAAGGCAAAGTGATGACCGCTGTTTAGCAGAAGAGAGCGCCGAGCGCACCCGCCCCGATCACCCGACACAGCCAAAGACCGCCGCAGCGGCCCCGAGACCGGGCATAAAAAACGCCGCGCCCGGTTTCCCCGGCGCGGCGTTCTTTTGAACCCGAACGGTTCCGTGCCGACCTTAGTCGACGACGGTCACGCCACGGCGGTTCTGCGACCAGGCGGCTTCGGTCGAACCGACGACGGCCGGCTTTTCCTTGCCGTAGGACACGACCTTGACGCGGTTGGCCGGGACGCCCTTGGCGGCCAGGTAGTTCTTCACCGAGTTGGCGCGACGCTCGCCGAGCGCCAGGTTGTACTCGCGGGTGCCGCGCTCGTCGGCATGGCCTTCGACGGTCACAGTGACCGAACCATAGGTCTGCATCCACTTGGACTGACGGTCCAGGGTGGCGCGGGCTTCCGGCGACAGGTCATAGCGGTCCAGACCGAAGAAAACACGGTCGCCAACATTGACGGCCAGGTCTTCCTGCGAGCCGGGACGGATCGCGTTCGTGCCGGTGGCGGCGCCGGTGTTGGCGTCCTTCGGAGCGGTTTCGCAAGCGGCGAGCAGGGCGACGGCGGCCAAAGCCAGGAATTTCATGCGCATGTTCAGGGACCCCTTAGAAACAACGTCTGTTCGGATGGTCGGATCAGCATTGCGAAGACCGCTCTTTTCCGCCAACCCCGACGGAAAACCGACGTCCGACCACCGCCTGCAAGCGTTGTCTTCGCGCTGCCGCAAAATAGGAGCAGTTGATTAGGGAATCAAGGGCGACCACGCCGGATCGGACGCGTCCAACGGCGTGCTGACACGGCGCTCGTTCGCCCCCGTAATGTCGATGGAATAAAGCTTGGCGTTCCGTCCACGCCCGTCACCCGACGGCAAGTCTTTGAAAAACATCAAGACGCGGCCATTGGGCGCCCAGGTGGGGCCTTCCACATGGTAGCCTTCGCTCAGGATTCGCTCGCCCGAACCGTCCGGGCGGATCACGCCCACTGCAAAGCTGCTACCACGCTGACGCGTGAATGCGATCAAATCGCCGCGCGGCGACCAGACCGGCGTGCCGTAACGCCCCTCGCCAAAGCTCAAACGCTTCACGCCCGACCCGTCGGCGCCCATCAGATAAAGCTGTTGGCTGCCGCCCCGGTCCGACTCGAAGACGATGCGCTGGCCGTCCGGCGAATAGCTGGGCGCGGTGTCGATGCCCGGCGAGTCGGTCAACTGGGTCTGGCGGCGGGTCCGCAGATCCAGCGTGTAGATGTCGGTGTTGCCGTTCTGCGCCATGCTCATGATGACGCGGTTGCCGTCGGGCGAGAAGCGCGGGGCGAAGGTCATGCCGGGGAAATCGCCCAGCACCTCTTGCCGACCCGTGTCGATGTTGAACAGATACACGCGCGGCTTCTTGTTGAAGTACGACATGTAGGTGATTTCCTGAGTCGTCGGCGAGAAGCGCGGCGTCAGGACCAAAGATTGCCCGTCGGTCAGGAACTGGTGGTTCTCGCTGTCCTGATCCATGATGGCGAGCTGCTTCTTGCGCACGTTCGCCGGGCCGGATTCGGCCACATAGACGATGCGCGTGTCGAAATAGCCGTCCTCGCCAGTCAGACGCTTGTAAATGGCGTCGGCGACGATGTGGGCGATGCGGCGCCATTCCTGGACCGGCGCGGTGTAGCTCAGCCCGTGCATGTATTGGCTGGACGCGATGTCCCACAGGCGGAAATCCACCTTCATGCGGCCATCGGACCCGGTGGTGGTGTTGCCCGCGACCAGCGCCTGCGCGCCCAACGCCTTCCAATCCTGGTAACGCGGATCGCCGGCGCGAAGCTGTTCGGGCGTTTGCAGGAAGCCGCGCGGGTCGAGCGGACGGAACAGGCCCGACCGTTCCAGATCGGCGGAAATCACCTTGGCGATGTCGGCCCCGGTCTGGGCGTCGCGTCCACCGGCCCCGGCGAAGCTGGTGATGGCGATGGGCAGCGGTTCGACCACGCCCCGCGTGATGTCGATGCGCAACTCGGCGCGCGCCTCCTGCGGAGCGGCAACGCCGAGGGACAAGAGAAGCGCGCCGGTCAAGCCAGCGAGCTTCAGCAGAAGCCTCGTCTTCGTCGTCATGGTCAGAACATGTCCCTCGGGTCAAAATTGAACACGATGTAACGCCACTGGTCGTATTTGTCCGCCGTGAACTCGCTGGTCAGCAGCTCCAGCGGGCTGGAGCGCTTGACCGCGCGAACGGCGGCGTCGGCGGACGCGCGGAAGGCCGCGTCGGTCATATAGCGCGAACGGTACTTCTCGTCGATGTAGGCCTGGATGACGGAACGGTCACGGCCCACCTCGACGTGAATCTCGATCTGCATCGAGTTCGAGTCCTTGCGGCCGGAATCGAAGTTCCAGTTCTTGCTGAGCTGGCCACGGATGGCGTCCAGCGCCCGGCCCGACGGCTTGAACGGCTTGTCGGGGCCGTTCACCGCCTTGGTCGCGCCAGCGGGCGCCGCCGAGGCGGTTTGCTGGCTGGGCTTGGCCGCGCTGTCCGCCTTGGCCGACGCCGAAGCGGACGGCTTGCCGTCGGCCTTCGGGTTGTCCGACGGCTTCAGCTTGCCGACGTTCGACAGCAGGTCCGACAGCGGATCCGTCTTGGCCGCCGCCTTTTCCGCCGTTTTGGCCGGGGCGTCGGTCTTTTTCGGATCGCCCTTGGCGGTTTCCGTCGGTTTGGCCGGTTCCGCCGGTTTGGCGGGCGCGGGCTTCGCCGGTTCGGGCTTGGCCGGTTCCGGTTTGGCGGGCGCAGGCTCAGCCTTCTTAGGCTCCGGCTTGGGCGGCTCCGGCTTTTTCGGTTCCGGCTTCGGCGGCTCGGGCGGCCGGGGAGGCTCGGGCGGCTTCGGCGGTTCCGGTTTGGGCGGCTCAGGCCGTGGCGGTTCCGGCGGGCGCGGCGGTTCCGGCTTCGGCTCCGGCTTGGGTTCCGGGGGCTTGGGCGTGGGAACGGGCGACGGCTCCGGCGGAGGCGGCGGCGCGGGAGGCGGCGGAGGTGGGGGCGGCGGCGCCGGGGGAGGTGGCGGCGGCGGAGGCGTCGGTTTGGGCGGCGGGGTCGGCTCGCGCGGCGGCGGCGGGACCTGGGCGACCTTCGGCGGCTCCGGCGTGCGGGTTGGCGGCGGCGGTGGGGGCGGCGGCTCGTCCTGCTCGTCGGGCGGCGTCGGGGCGGGCGGCGTCGGCTTGGTTTCCGGCACCGGCGGGTGCGGAACCGCGTTGGCGGGCTTGGTCTCGCCCTTTTCAACGCGGGCGGCCTGCGTCACCTCGCCCATCTCGACGATCTCAATCGGGATCGACGGGGTGATTTCGAGCTTGCGATCGCTGGGCGGCATGCCGAGCACCATCAACGCGACAAACGCGACGTGCAGAACAGCCGAGGCGATCAGGGGCTTGCGCATGGAGATCCGCCCGCCTCAACGCACCGGGGCAGCGCCGACGCGCGCCGAGGTCGCGGCGGGGCCGCTTGGCATCTCAGCCACCAGACCGACCTTTTTGAAACCGGCGGCGCTCATCGTGCCCATCACTTCCAGCATCTTGCCATAGGCGATCGTCCGGTCGCCGCGCACCAGGATGCGGGCTTCGGGGTTGTTGTTGGTCACGGCGATCAGCAGCGGCACCATGTTGCCCAGTTCCACCGCCGATTCCTGGACGAAGATCTGTCCATCGGTCTGCACGGTGACGAACAGCGGATCCTTTTGCTGCTCCAGCGGGGCGGCGTTGGTCTTGGGCAGATCGACCGGCACGCCGACGGTCAGCATCGGGGCGGCGACCATGAAGACGATCAGCAGCACCAGCATGACGTCGATGAACGGCGTCATGTTGATGTCGGCCATCGCGCGATAGCCCCGGCGCTTGCCGCGCCCGTGGGATTTGCCTGCGAGTTGTCCGGCCATGGTTCAGGCGGCTCCCCGCTCCTCGAGGTGGCGCGACAAAATCGCCGCGAACTCGCCCGAGAAGGTGTCCAGCCGGTCGGCGTAACGGCCAAGGTCGGTGGAGAATTTGTTGTAGGACAGCACGGCGGGAATGGCGGCCAGCAGGCCCATGGCGGTGGCGAACAGCGCCTCGGCGATGCCCGGCGCCACCACGGCGAGGCTGGTGTTGCCCGACCCGGCGATGGAGGTGAAGGAGTTCATGATGCCCCACACCGTGCCGAACAGCCCGATGAAGGGGGCCGTCGAACCGACCGAGGCCAGGAAGGTCATGTAGCGTTCGGCCCGCGCCATCTCGCGCCCGATGGTCACGGCCATCACCCGCTCGACCCGCTGTTGCAGCGAGCCTTTCATGGTGCCGGACAGGCCACGGTCGGCGGCCAGCCGCCATTCGCGCATCCCAGCGGCGAAGGTCGCCGCCATCGGGTCGCCCGGATTCTGGCCGATGCGGTCATAGAGCGTGTCCAGCGACCCGCCCGACCAGAAGCCCTCTTCAAAGGCGTCGGCCTGGGCGTTCAGGCGGCGGATGCGCATCAGCTTTTCGATGATGATCGCCCAGCACCAGACCGAGGCGACGACGAGCATCAGCATGACGATCTTGACGACCGCGTCAGCCTGCCAGAACAGGCCGAGGATCGTGATCTCGGGAGCCTTGGTGGCGGCGGCGGCGCCGACCATTTGGGCGGTTTGCAGGGCATCCATCGCGGTCAGTCTCGTGTTTGCAGGGTGTTGGGCCGATTGGGGCCGGGTTGAAACGATTCTTGCGTCCGACGCAGCCGATCCATCGCCGCGCGCACCGAACCGGGCAGGCGCACGGCGCGTCCCGCCGCGTTGATCGTCACCAATTGCAGATCGGCGCGGACGAGCAAGCGCCCATCGCGGCGGATGAATTGTGCAACTGCGAAGGAGGCACCGCCGATATCGGCGATCCTGGTCTCCACTTCAAGCGTATCCTCAAGCCGGGCCGGGGCGGCGAAGTCAATCGTCGTCCGCCGTACCGCAAATGACACACTTGGCGAATCCGGGCCGCCCGCCGCCATGGCGGTCTGGCGAAAGCCCAGAAGATAGAGCATCTCCGACCGCGCCCGTTCGACGAAGCGCAGGTAATTGGCGTGGTAGACGATGCCGCCCGCGTCGGTGTCCTCGTAATAGACGCGCACGGGAAAACGGTGCGTGCCGTCCTCGGCGAACCAGCCGGACAGGGAAAGCGCCGGATCAGGCATCGTCGCCCTCCCCCTCCGCGCTGTCGGCCAGACGGTCGAGCATGTCGAATTGGCGGATCGGCGCGCTCGGCGGGTTGAGGCCGAGATAGCGGAATCCCTGGTCGGTCAGCATGCGCCCGCGCGGCGTGCGTTGCAGAAAGCCCTGCTGAATCAGATAGGGTTCGACCACCTCTTCCAGCACGTCGCGCTGTTCGCCCAGCGCCGCGCCCAGAGTCTCCACCCCGACCGGCCCGCCGCCGTAATTGGTGGCGACCAGCCCAAGATAGCGGCGGTCCATGCTGTCCAGCCCCAGCCGATCCACCTCCAGCCGGGTCAGGGCGGCGTCGGCCACCCGCTTGTCCACCTCGTCCACCCCCGCCACGGCGGCGATGTCGCGCACCCGGCGCAGCAGGCGCCCCGACACGCGCGGGGTGCCGCGCGCCCGGTTGGCGATTTCCCGCGCGCCTTCCGGCGTGATCGCCATGTTCAGCACCCCGGCGGCGCGGCGGACGATCAGCTCCAGCTCGTCGGGTTCGTAAAATTGCAACCGCACCGGAATGCCGAAGCGTTCGCGCAAGGGGCGCGTGATGAGGCCGCTGCGCGTCGTCGCGCCGACCAGCGTGAAGGGCGGCAGATCGATGCGGATCGAGCGCGCCGACGGCCCTTCGCCGATGATGAGGTCGAGTTGGAAATCCTCCATAGCGGGATACAACACCTCTTCCACGGCGGGATTAAGGCGGTGAATCTCGTCGATGAACAAAACATCGTGGGGCTGGAGGTTGGTCAGCAGCGCCGCCAAATCCCCCGCCCGCGCGATCACCGGGCCGGAGGTGGCGCGGAATCCCACGCCCAGCTCGCGCGCCACGATCTGCGCCAGCGTCGTCTTGCCCAGCCCCGGCGGGCCGAACAGCAGCACATGGTCCAGCGCCTCCCCGCGCGAGCGGGCGGCCTGGATGAAGATCGACAGGTTTTCCCGCGCTTGCCGCTGGCCGATGAACTCAGCCAGGGTCAAGGGCCGGATCGAGGATTCCGCCCCGTCGCCCTGCCCTTGGCCCGGCTGCACCAGACGGTCCGGCCCGGTCATTGGCTCAATTCCTTCAGGCCCTGGCGGATCAGGTCGGAGACGCTGGCGTCATCGCCCAGCGCCCGCCCGGCGGCGACCACCGCGCCAAAGGCTTCCGACCGGCCATAGCCGAGATTGACCAGCGCCGACACCGCGTCGGCCAAGGCCGCGTTGGCGGTGGACGCCGCCAGCGCCGGGGCGCCCTTGACCGGCGTCGCGGGCGCGGCGGCGGGGCCGAGCGTCAGATTGCCGACCTTGTCCTTCAACTCGTTCAGAATGCGCGCCGCCACCTTCGGCCCGACGCCGTCGGCGCGGATCAGCGCGGTCTTGTCCTGCGCGGCGATGGCGCGGGTGAGCTGGTCGGGGTCGAGCACGCCCAGGATCGACAGGGCCAGCCGCGCGCCGACGCCCTGGATGGTGGTCAACAGCTTGAACCAATCGCGCTCGCCCGGATCGCCGAAGCCGTGCAGAACGATGCGCTCCTCGCGGATGAAGGTTTCCACCACCAGCGAGGCCCGCTCCCCCACAACCATCCGCGACAGCGTGCGGTTGGAGCAGGACAGCAGATAGCCGACCCCGTTGACGTCCAGAACGACCCAGTCGGTTCCGGTGGAATCGACGATTCCGGTGAGTTTGGCGATCATAGAAGCGTTTCCCGACCGGATGGTTGATGGCGGAGCGTCGGCGTTTCGTCCAGACGGGCGCGGATGGTTTCCAGAACGCCGTCGAGATTCGCGATCACGTCGGTGTTCCAAAAGCGTAGGACGCGGAAACCGGCCTGCTCCAGCAGCTTGGTCCGTCGTTCGTCGTGGGCGGCGGTTTGCTCGGCGTGCTGCCCGCCATCAAGTTCGACGATCAGCCGGTGATCGTGCGACACGAAATCCGCCACATAGCCAAGGATCGGCTCCTGTCGGCGGAATTTCGCCCCAAGCTGGGCGTTGCGCAGTTTCTGCCAGACCATCTTCTCGACATCGGTGGCCGACTGCTGCAAATCGCGCGCGCGTTCGGTCAAAAAATCGCTGGGCTTCGCCTTGGCCGCCGCGACCGGCTTCACCCCCTCTCCCCCCCGGGGAGAGGGTTGGGGTGAGGGGGGGGCGCTGGCCGAACCCGAGAGGATCCGCGACGCGTCCCCCTCACCCAGCCCTCTCCCCGGGGGGAGAGGGTTTCCAGGACGCGCGCCTCAGCTCTCTCAGGGGAGAGGGACCTCTTCACCGGAAACACCCCGCCGCCACGGCGCCACATCGTCCAACTGGACCGATGATGGGCGTGGCAGATCGCCACGGCGAGCGCGTCGGCGGCGTCGGCGGTGGTGATGGCGCAGCCGGGCAACAGCAGGCGGATCATCGCCTGCACCTGCGCCTTGTCCGCCCGGCCCTGCCCGACGACGGCCTTTTTGACCATATTGTTGGCGTATTCCGCCACCGCCAGACCGGCCAGCGCCGGAACCAGCAGCGCCACCGCGCGGGCCTGCCCCAACTTCAGGGTGGACGCGGCGTTGGCGTTGACGAAGGTCTCCTCGACCGCCGCCTCGTCCGGGGCGTATCGCTCCAGCACCGCCGACAGGGCGTCGTGAAGCTGGACCAGACGTTCGGCCAACGTGCAATTGGCGTCGGAATGGACCGCGCCGTCGGCGACGTGGGTCAGGCGGTTGCCGACGACGTCAATGACGCCCCACCCGGTGTGGCGCAGGCCAGGGTCGATCCCCAGCAGACGAACCGCCGAAGGCGGCGCCGTTCCGTGTCGTCCGGCCTGCGCAAACACAACCCTGCCCCCGTTCGCCCCAACCCAAGCCCAATCAGGCCCCGCCCAAATTCAGGCGGTGAGCTTTTGCATCAGCTCGTCGGAGATGTCGAAGTTGCCTTCGACCACCTGAACGTCGTCGTTGTCTTCCAACACGTCGATCAGCTTCAACAGGCTGGCCGCCGCCTCTTCGCTGGGGGCGACGGTGTTCAACGGCAGCCAGGTCAGACGCGCGCTTTCCGGGGCGCCGAACTTGGCTTCCAGCGCGTCGCGCACCAGACCGAAATTCTCGATCGTGCTCGTCACCTGATGGCCGTCTTCGTCCGATTCCACATTGTCGGCGCCCGCCTCCAGGGCCGCTTCGAACATGACGTCGGCGCTGGCGGCGGCGACGGGGTAGAGGATCGCGCCGACCCGGTTGAACATGAAGCTGACCGAATTGGTCTCGCCCAGGCTGCCGCCATGCTTGGTGAAGGCGGAACGCACTTCCGAGGCGGTGCGGTTGCGGTTGTCGGTCAGCGCCTCGACAATCAGCGCGGTGCCGCCGGGGCCGTAACCCTCGTAGCGGATCTCTTCATAGTTGGCGTCGTCGCCGCCGCCGGGCGTGCCCTGCTTGATGGCGCGGTCGATGCGGTCGCGCGGCATGTTTTGCGCGCGGCCCGCCAGAATGGCGGCGCGCAGGCGCGGGTTGGCCGCCGGGTCGGGCAGGCCCGCTTTGGCCGCCACGGTGATTTCGCGGGCGAGCTTGTTGAAAATCTTGGACCGCTTGGCGTCCTGCGCGCCCTTGCGGTGCATGATGTTCTTAAATTGGGAATGACCGGCCATGGGGCGAACGAGCCTCGAACAAGAACGGGTTAAATCGGTGGATGGGCGCAGAACACATGTAACAGGTCCGTCACGCCACCGCACGCTTTCGGCGCGGCAGACGACACCCACCGGATTAGAAAGTCAATATGGCGAGAGCGCGGCGCAGACCGCCGCGCGCCGCTTTTCGTCTCAGCGCCCCGGCTGTCCCGTCACTGGCTCCGTTCCGGGAAGGTCTGGCTCAGCCGCCCGCCGATCCGCAGCGGCTCGATGCGCAGGGCCAGCCCGGTGCGGTCGTCGGTCTCCACATAGCAGCCGCAGACCGTCCCCTCGCCTTCCGCCGGAGACAGCCGCTCGGTTGGCAGCTTGCGGACCATCTTGGCCATCGCCACCTCTTTTTTCATGCCGATGGCGCTGTCGTAATCGCCGCACATGCCCGCGTCGGTCTGATAGGCGGTTCCCTTGGGCAAGACCGTGTGGTCGGCGGTCGGCACATGGCTGTGGGTTCCCACCACCAGCGAGGCGCGGCCATCGCAGAAATGGCCCATAATCATCTTCTCGCTGGTCGCCTCGCCATGGACGTCGATCAGGATGGCGTCCACCCCGCCCGCGCCCAGCCGGTGCGCCTTCAGCACCCGGTCCACCGCCGCGAACGGGTCGTCCATCGGCTCCATGAACAGGCGCAGCAGCACGTTGATGACCAGCACCTTGCGCCCGCCACGCGCCTGCAACAGGACGAAGCCGCGCCCCGGCGTGCCTTCCGGGTAATTCACCGGGCGGACGATGCGCGGTTGCTGCTCGATGGTGCCGACCAGCTCTTTCTGGTCCCAGGTGTGGTTGCCCAGAGTCACCACGTCGATCCCGGCGGCGAAGAATTCTTCGGCGATTTTGACGGTGACGCCATAGCCCCCGGCGGCGTTCTCGCCGTTGACCACGGTCAGGTCGGGGTCCAGCCGCTCGCGCAGCGCTGGCATGTGCGCGATCACCGCGTCCCGCCCGGCCCGGCCCACCACGTCGCCGAAAAACAAAATCCGCATCGTTCCCGCCTTATTCCCCAAAACGGAGCGTCTCGCGCTCCGTCACAATCCAATCCAACCGCTCGTCATGCGGGCCGCAGGGCACCGCCGCAACCTCCTGCGCCGCGAAGGCGACGCCGACCGCGACCACCGGACCACGCGCGCGCAGCGCGTCGAGCGTCCGGTCGTAATAACCCGCCCCATAGCCCAAACGCTGGCCGCTGCGGTCGAAGGCCAGCAACGGCACCAGCAGAACCCCAGGCTGAAGCACTGGACGGCTCGCGTCCGGCTCCTGAATCCCATAGCGGCCCGCCGCCATCGGCAGCGCCGGATCCCAATCGCGAAAGACCAGCGCCGTGCCGCGCGGCCCGGAGACCGGCAGCGCCACCGCGTAACCTGCTTGTTTAAAATGGAGCAAAGCGGGCCGAACGTCGAGTTCCGACCCAAGCGGCCAGTAGCCGCCAACGCTCGCCATGGGAAGGGCGAGTTGCGCGAGCCGGTCGCGCACCGCCAAAGCCGCGCGGTCGCGCGGGTCCGGGTCGGCGATGGAGTCGCGCACGACGCGCGCCACAGCACGGGCAGCGTCCTTGCCCAGCGGGTCGGTCCCCAGCGGGTCGGTCATCAGCAGAGTCGCGGAGCAAGGGAAAGAAGGAAGCGGAAGGGGCCGCCATGGCCGGTGATCATATGCCTATCCTCCATGGCCTGCATGAGCAGGTGGGCGCCGTGTAATCAGGCCAAGGCCTGGACAGGGACAGCTCCCTAATGGATCAAGGTTATCGGCCCTGGGGATTATTGCGATCTGTCGAACCGGGCAGCGACCTTCCAACACCCAATCTAGGCGCGCTCGAGCCGAACAGCAACCTCTTCGATGCGTTTTGTGACGAGATCGAGTCCGGCGACCACGTCGGCCTGCTCGACGACCGACACCGGAACGACTCCGCGCCCGGCCAGCAGGTCTTGCAGCTCGTCGGCCATCACCAGACAGGTCATCAGCATCATCTGCGCGTCCGACCCGGATTTGCCGCCGCCGGTCAGATGCTTCAGACGGCCATCGACATAGGCGGCCAGTTCGCGCAACCGCCCCTCCTGCCCGTCTTCGCAGAGCATCCGATAGGCGCGTCCGTTGACCTCGATGTCGACCTGGGCCATGGCGTCAGTTCTCCAGCACCTGTTCGAGACGGCCGATGGCGACCTCCAACCGCTGCGACACCGTGTCGGCGGTGGCCTGCGCGGTCGCCCGCTCCGCCCGCGCCGTGTCCAGCGCCTGGCTCAGTTCCTGATGGCGGCGCGTCACGCGGGCTTCGCGCGCCGTCGCCGCGTGCTCCAAACGGTCCACCGCGCGGTTGAGGCGCTCAAGCGCGGCTTTTACGGATTCCATGGGCCAAAGCCTTTGACGAGAGAGCTTTTGACGAAAACCCAAACCATCGCGGACGCCCGCGACGGCGGTTGTCCTCCGCTCGGACGCCTAGAGTTGGGCCGCCCGCCGGGCGACGTCAACACCCAATCATCGCGGTGGGAAGAGACGGAGCGTCGCGCCCTCGGCCCGCCGCCCCGTTTAGAACTGTGGGCGACGGCCCCCTGAAAATCGGCGTTCCGAACCCGGCCCACGCAAGGGCGGGTTCGGAAAACCTGCAAAACCACGCGCCCACCCGTCCAAGCGCCACAAACCGGGAGGTTCGGAAGCGGACGCGTCGCTGTCGATTTCAGACGTTGTTGGCCCCGGCCGTCGGCGTTCCATCGACCGGCGGCTGAGCCTGGTTCACCTGGGACTGCGCCAGTTGAGCGTCGTTCATCGGCGCGTCAACGCCATCGGTCGGCGTTCCATCAACCGGCGGCGGAGCCTGCACCGCCTGGGACTGCGCCAGTTGAGCGTCGTTCACCGGCGCGTCATCGTCATCACCGCCTTCAGAATCGGTGTCATCGTTGTCTTCTGAATCAGCGTCATAGCCACTCTCATCAACAACGGCGTCGGCTCCGGCGTCCAACTCCACCTCCTCGACGGCGACCTCCGGCGCGCCGACGGCGGTCGTGGCGACGACGATCGCCGCAAAAGCGATGTCTTCAAGAATGTGCAGCCATCCCTTCCCGTTTGACTTCGTTGGCGTGTTCACCACGAGGGTGGTGTTCAACGCGCCATCCGCGCCAGGATTCAGATTGAGAAAGCCCAACCCGTTGGAACCGTTGCAATACAACGCGTGGGTGACGCAATCGCCGATAATGCCATAGACGGGTCCAGAGATGCTGCTCTCCAGCTCCTCGCTGCTTCCGGTCGCCGGATTGTAGGCGTACACCACGCCGTTTTCGTCGCTGTTGTCGGACGATCCGATGTAACCGCCGATCAGCAACAGCCCCTGCGGATAGTCGGTCACGCCGGGCATTGCGCAGAAGGTCGCCGAGGTGAACGTCGTCCCACTTGGCGCCGTGACCTGCGTTTGCCAAGGCGCCGTGAACGAGTCCGCGAGCGCCTGCGACGTCTTGATGTTGGCCGCGTTGTAATACTGCAACGTGGTGGCGGTGACGGCGTAGAGACCGTTGGGCGCCGGGGCGATCGCGACCGTGTCGGCGGGGGTGTCGCTCAGGAAGCCGGTTTCCTGCAAATCCGCGCTGAAATACACCAGCCCATTTTGCGTCGAGGTGCACAGCCCGGTGGCCACCGCGTAGGGAGAACCGCTCCCCGTGTTGACCAGGAAAAGCTGGATCTGCCCATTGGGCGCGGAATCATAGACGTTGGTGCTGTTGATCGAGGCGACGGAGGGGATTCCGGTCTCACTGTCGAACGTCACCGTCCAGGTCGACAAATCGCCATTCGAGCCAGCGACGTACAGAACCCCCGTCGGCGGATAGAACATCACGCTGGCCACCGGGCAGTCCAGCGTGATGACCGTGGACATTTGCGAGATGCAATCCGACGTCAAATCGGATGGCGTGGCCTGCGGCGTGAACGAATAAAGAATGACGTGTTTGGCCGTTGATCCGCACAGGAAATAATATGGCGGATCCTGCGTGGCGTTGTTGGTGTTGACCAGGAACGTCAGGCTGGTGTTGGAATCTCCATTGGCGTCAATGCCGGGAACGCATTGATAGCTGTACCCCGGAGTTCCACTCGAATCCGTGCCGTTTTGCAGCTCCACCATCGTCAACCCGTTGGCCCACACGGCGGCGGCAAAAGTATAACCTTCGTACGTTCCTGCACTCGGCGAATAGGTGGTGAGAATTTGGTTGTACGGAAAGCCGTTAGACATGCGTCACCATTTCAAAAATGAGGGATTTTTAGGAGGATTTTTCATCCTTTCAACGCGTGATTTTCGATTTTCTTCTGCGACAATCACGAGCAAGATTGGATTTGTCTCCAAATTTGCTGAACGATTTTTCGCACTAGCAACTCGATGTTGTATAGAGAATTAATACTACTTTTTAAGACAAGTTGAATCAACGCTGCATCTTTTGATATGTTTTATTCGTAATATTTTCTCTCGGATTTTTCATCTGTGGCCGACGCCCGCCGCCATTCCCACCCCGTCAGCCATGCCATACGACGCCCCATTCCCATGTTGACCTAGGGGCGAGGGAGCGGCATGGTGCGCGCGTCTTGTGGAGCCTTGACAGGCGCCCGCAACTCTGTTGTGCCCATCGCGCCTCCCGCGCGGTTGTCGCCCATCGCGCGTCCCACGCGTTCGACCTCAGGAAACCGCCCCGATGTCCGCAGCCTCTTCCGCCCAGCCTTCCCTTCAGACGATGGCGAACGCGATCCGCGCGCTCGCCATGGACGCGGTCGAGGCCGCGAAGTCCGGCCACCCCGGCATGCCGATGGGCATGGCCGACGTCGCGACGGTCCTGTTCACCAAATTCCTGAAGTTCGATCCGAAAACCCCGAACTGGGCCGACCGCGACCGCTTCATCCTGTCCGCCGGTCACGGCTCCGCGCTCATCTACGCGCTGGGCTATCTGACCGGCTATGAGCGGATGACGATCGAGGAGATCAAGCGCTTCCGCCAGTTGGGCAGCCTGACCCCAGGCCACCCGGAGGTCGATCCGTCGCTGGGCATCGAGATGACCACCGGCCCGCTGGGTCAGGGCGTGTCCACCGCCGTCGGCTTCGCGCTGGCCGAGCGGATCACCAACGCCCGCTTTGGCGACGCGCTGGTCGATCACACCACCTACGTCATCGCGTCGGACGGCGATTTGATGGAGGGCGTCAGCCACGAGGCGTGCTCGCTGGCCGGTCATCTGGGGCTGAACCGCCTGATCGTGCTGTGGGACGACAACCACATCTCCATCGACGGCTCGACCGACCTCAGCTTCACCGACGACACCCCGGCGCGCTTCCGCTCCTATGGCTGGAACACGATCTCCGTGGACGGCCACGACATGGCCGCCGTCGAGGCCGCCATCACCCAGGCCCGCGCCTCGACCGACAAGCCGACGCTGATCGCCTGCCGCACCATCATCGGCAAGGGCGCGCCGACCAAGGCGAACACCCATGGCTGCCACGGCTCGCCGCTGGGCGCCGATGAAATCGCCGCGACCCGCGTCGCCATCGACTGGCCGCACGCGCCCTTCGTCGTTCCCGACGATGTTCTGTCGGCCTGGCGCGCCGCCGGCGCCCGCAGCGCCGACGCGCTCGCCGCCTGGACCGCCCGCCTGAACGCGCAGGATTCCGCCACGCAAGCCGCCTTCGCGCAGGCCGTCAGCCGTGGCGTTCCCGCCGCGCTGAACGACGCCATCGTCGCCTTCAAGGCCAAAATCAGCGCCGACAAGCCGAGCTGGGCCACCCGCGTCGCCTCGGGCAACACGCTGGACATCCTGGTTCCGTTGATCCCGGAGATGGTCGGCGGCTCCGCCGACCTGACGCCGTCGAACAACACCAAGGCCAAGGGCAGCGTCGACGTGAAGGGCCGGGGCGAATTCGCCGGTCAGTATGTCCGCTATGGCGTGCGCGAGCATGGCATGGCCACGCTGATGAACGGCATGGCGCTGCATGGCGGCGTCATTCCCTACGGCGGCACCTTCATGCAGTTCGCCGATTACTGCCGCCCGGCGATCCGTCTGGCCGCGCTGATGAAGCAGCGCTCCATCTTCGTGATGACGCACGACTCCATTGGTCTGGGCGAAGACGGCCCGACCCACCAGCCGGTCGAGCATCTGGCAGCCCTGCGCGCCATCCCCAACCTGCTGGTTCTGCGCCCCGGCGACGCGGTGGAAACCGCCGAATGCTGGCAGATCGCGCTGGAGCGGGTGAACGGCCCGTCGGTGCTGGCGCTGACCCGTCAGAACGTTCCGACCCTGCGCACCGAGCACACGGCGGAAAACCGCAGCGCGCGCGGCGCCTATGTTCTGGCCGAGGCCGAGGGCGACCGCAAGGCGACCATCCTCGCCACCGGCTCCGAGGTGTCGTTGGCGATGGAGGCCCGCGCGGCGCTCCAGGCCGACGGGATCGGGACCGCCGTGGTGTCGATGCCGAGCTGGGAGCTGTTCGCCGAGCAGGATTCGGCCTATCAGGCGGCGGTTCTGGGCGACGGCGTGCGCGTCGGCGTCGAGGCGGCGATCCGGCTGGGCTGGGACCGCTGGCTGGGCAGCGACGGGGTGTTCATCGGCATGGCCGGTTTCGGCGAGTCGGCCCCCTATCAAGAGCTTTACAAGCACTTCGGCATCACCGCCGAAGCGGTCACAGCCGCCGTCAAGGCGCGTCTCTGAGAAAAAGCGGCGGCGGCGCCCGGCATCCAAAGGGCGCCGTCAATTTTCATATTGGAGGAAGACATGGCTGTTCGGGTAGCGATCAACGGTTTTGGCCGCATCGGCCGTCTGGTTCTGCGGGCCATCTATGAGAGCGGCCGCAAGGACGTCGAGGTCGTGGCGATCAACGACCTCGCCGACCTCAAGGCCAACGCCCATCTGCTGAAGTATGACAGCGTCCATGGCCGTTTCCCCGGCACCATCGAGACCCGCGACGGCGTTCTGATCGTCAACGGCCACGAGATCAAGGTCGTGCAGGAGCGTGACCCGGCCAAGCTGCCCTGGAAGGATCTGGGCGTCCAGGTCGCCATGGAATGCTCGGGCATCTTCACCAAGCGCGACGCCGCCGCCAAGCATCTGGAAGCGGGCGCCGAGAAGGTGCTGATCTCCGCCCCGGCCACCGACGAAGACATCACGGTCGTCTATGGCGTCAACCATGACCAGTTGAAGGCGGAGCACCGCATCGTCTCCAACGCCTCCTGCACCACCAACTGCCTGGCGCCGGTCGCCTTCGTGCTCGACAACCTCGTCGGCATCGAACACGGCTTCATGACCACCATCCACTCCTACACCGGCGACCAGCGCATTGTGGACACCAACCACAGCGACCTGCACCGCGCCCGCGCCGCCGCGCTGAACATGATCCCGACCTCGACCGGCGCCGCCAAGGCCGTCGGCAAGGTTCTGCCGGGCCTGAAGGGCAAGCTGGACGGCACCGCCATCCGCGTGCCGACCCCGAACGTCTCGGTCGTCGATTTCAAGTTCAACTCCAAGCGCGCCACCACGGTGGAGGAGATCACCAAGGCGATCTCCGACGCCGCCAACGGCCCGCTGAAGGGCATCCTGGGCGCCTACACGGAAGCGCTGGTGTCGACCGACTTCAACCATGATCCGCACAGCTCGATCTTCGCGCTGAACGAGACCAAGGTGATCGGCGGCAACTTCGTCCGCATCATGACCTGGTACGACAATGAGTGGGGCTTCTCGAACCGCATGAGCGACACCGCCGTCGCCATGGTCAACGCGAAGTAACCGCTTACCGGCTCGCCGGATTGAGAAAAGGGCGCTTCCCTGATGGGGAGCGCCCTTTTTGTTTGTGTGGAGGATGTGGTGGGGGTTGCTTGCCCCCTCCCTAACCCTCCCCCGCTTTGCGGGAGAGGGAGACAGGAGCTTTGTCGGGCTTCAGCCTTGTCCCCTCTCCCGCAAAGCGGGGGAGGGTTAGGGAGGGGGCAGAGCGCGCCAGCCCCTGTCCGATCAGGCCGCGCGCACGGTGTTGAGGAAGCTGCTGACCTGACTCTTCAGCCCGTCGGCCTGCCCGCTGAGCTTGCCCAGCGCGTCCACCAACTCGCGCGCCGTCCGCCCGCTTTGGTCCGACGCCACGGTGACGCCCGCGATGCTGCTCGACACCTCGCCGGTTCCGGCGGCGGCCTGCTGGACGCTACGGGAAATTTCGGCGGTGGCGGCGTTCTGCTCCTCGACCGCCGCCGAAATTGCCGTGGCGATGTTGCTCAGCCGGTCGATCACGGCGGCGACGCGCTGGATTTCCATCACCGCCTGTCCGGTCACGGATTGGATGCCGCTCATCTGTCCGCCGATTTCATCGGTGGCCTTGGCGGTCTGGTTGGCCAGCGCCTTGACCTCCGACGCCACCACGGCGAAGCCCTTGCCAGCCTCGCCAGCCCGCGCCGCTTCGATGGTGGCGTTCAGCGCCAACAGGTTGGTTTGCCCGGCGATGGAGTTGATAAGGCCGACCACGGCGCCGATCTTGTCCACCGCGTCGGCCAAGCTGCCGATTCGGTTGTTGGCCTGCTGGGCCAAGCCGACCGCTTCCTCGGCCACCCGGCTGGCTTCCGTCACCTGCTGACCAATCTCAACAATCGAGCTGCTGAGTTGCTGCGAGGCCGCCGCCACCGTCTGCACGTTGGCCGCCGTGGTGTCGCTGGCCATCGCGACAACGCTCGCCAGATGGTTGGTCTGGTCGGCCGCCTGCGACATGGCGCGGACCTTCTGTTCCAATTCGCTGGTCGTCGCCGTCACCGCTTGAATCATGCCGCCGACCGATCCTTCAAAACCATGGGCCAGCCGGTCCATCGACTGACGCTTGTCCTGTTCGGCGCGCTGGGTCACGGCGACCTGTTCGGCTTCCAAACGGCGGCGGGCCTCGGCGTTTTCCTTGAAGACCTGCACCGCGCGGCCCATGTCGCCCAACTCGTCCTGGCGCGTGGTCTCCGGCACGGCGACCGACAGGTCCCCCTGCGCCAGCGTCCCCATCGCGGCGGCCAAACGGCGCACGCGGGTGCTGATGCCGTTGCCGACCAGCGCGATCAGAACGATCACCGGCAGCGCCAGCAGCGCGACCACGCCCATGACCTTGACGAGGTTCTCGTTGAACCGCGCGTCGAGATCGTCGATGTAGACGCCCGTGCCGATTTCAAGCTGCCACGGTTCGAAGAACTTCACAAAGCTGAGCTTGGGCAAAGGAATGTCGGAGTTTGGCTTCGGATACATGTATTCGACGAAGCCCTGCCCCTTGTTGCGGGCGGTGTCCACCAGATTGCGGACGAAATAGACCCCGTTGGAATCCTTGTTGTCGCGCTGGTCCTTGCCGATTACGTCGGGACGGAACGGGTGGATGACCGTCTGGTATTGGAGATTTTGGACAAAGATGTAATCTTTGCCGTTGTAAAGCATCGTGTTTACGTTGGCCTTGTAACGTTCAAAGGCCTGTTCCTTTGTCAACCGCCCGGCTTTGACCTCGGCGTCATAGCCAGTGGCCAAACCATGGGCGATTTCAACGACATGCTGGAGAGAGGCCTTGCGGTCCTGAAGCATGCTTTGCTTGTTCAGCCACAAGCCCGCCGCCGCGATGCTGATGGACGCGACGCTCGCCAACGCGACCAACGCCCAGAGCTTGGCCCGCAAGGTTAGTTTTGTTCCGCTCATGGCGTCCCCCTTTGATTCTCATTTCAGGGGAGGCAAGCAAACGGAATGCCAATCTTGCGGCCTGCCAAACAATGCGTTTCAGAAACGAAACATCACCAAACCGCAGGCGTCGGACCATTTTCCGCCCGCTTTGGGCTTCGGGACATGTTGCGTGTTGCAAAGACTGAACAATTCAATCGCAAAGGGCTTTGCAAAACGCGAATCCGGTCAGCCGAATCCGGTCAGCCGTCGCGCTGGTTGGACACGCCCGTCGCCCGGCTCAGGCATTCGGCGATCCAGGCGGTCACGCTCTTGCCTTCCCGTTCGGCGCAGGTGGCGATGGCCCGGTGCAGCATGGGATTCACGCGGATGGCGAGTTGGCCGGAAAAGGGCTGGTTGACCTCCCCCCCCATGTCGCACGACAACTCAAGATAATCCTCGACCGCCCGATGGAAGGCGTCCTTCAGCTCGTCCACCGACCGCCCGGAAAAACCGATGCCGTCATGGGTGTTGATGACCTCGCCGACGAACAATCCCGCCTCGTTGTCGAAGTCGATCTGGGCCTTGTAACCCTTGTATTCCATCATGCCGGTGTTCCTGAAAGGGCGATTCCAAAAATCACAGGCTGCGAACGCCGCCATGTCCTCTGTCCCCAACCATAACCCTGGACTGTTCGACGGTGGTTTGACCTGCCTCAATTTTCACAACCGAAGGGAATAGCGCGAAACGCTGTGGAACCAAACGACGCCGGGCCAACCAGCGCGCTCGGGCCAATCCGCGCCCTATGCCGTGGCAAAAGGCCGCCTTAGGCCGGTCGGCCCGTTGCAAAGCGGCGCTGTCTGGGCTAAGACGGCGCCATTTACAGAAAACGCCCCAGGGGAAGAGCCACAATGAAGCTCACGCGCCGCGTCAAAGACATCCTCGCCAATTACGAGAGCGACAATCCCGGCACCAAGGCGAACCTCGCCCGCATCCTGATGGAAGGCAAGCTTGGCGGCACCGGCAAGCTGGTGATTCTGCCGGTCGACCAGGGCTTCGAGCATGGTCCGGCTCGCAGCTTCGCGCCGAACGATCCGGGTTACGACCCGCACTATCACTACCAGCTCGCCATCGACGCGGGCTGCAACGCCTACGCCGCCCCCCTGGGTTCGTTGGAGGCTGGCGCCAGCACCTTTGCCGGTTCGATCCCGCTGATCTTGAAGATGAACAGCGCGAACAGCCTGTCCACCCAGAAGGAAGCCGCCGACCAGGCCGTGACCGCCTCGGTCCAGGACGCCCTGCGCATCGGCGCGTCGGCCATCGGCTTCACCATCTACCCCGGCTCCGACTGCATGTACGACCAGTATGAGGAGTTCCGCGAGCTGTCGAAGGAGGCCAAATCCTATGGCCTCGCCACCGTTCTGTGGTCCTACCCGCGCGGCGGCGCCGTCACCAAGGACGGTGAACTGGCGATCGACGTGATCGGCTACGCCGCCCACATGGCGGCCCTGCTCGGCGCCCACATCATCAAGGTCAAGCTGCCGTCGGCGCATCTGGAACAGGCCGAGGCCAAGAAGGTCTATGAGGCCAAGCAGATCGCCATCGGCACCCAGGCCGAGCGTGTGAAGCACATCATGCAGTGCGCCTTCAACGGCCGCCGCATCGTGGTCTTCTCCGGCGGCGCCACCAAGGGCGAGGACGCGGTGTTCGACGACGCCCGCGCCATCCGCGACGGCGGCGGCAACGGCTCGATCATCGGCCGCAACGCCTTCCAGCGCCCGCGCGACGAGGCGTTGAAGCTGCTCGACCGGATCATGAAGATCTATCAGGGCAAGGAGTAATCCTTGGCCAAGGGCAAGCCGTCCCAGGCGGAGACATCCGCCTGCCGACTGTACCTCGTGACGCCGCCGGTCCTGGAACCGGCGGCGTTCGCGCCGCGTTTGATCGACGCGCTGGACGCGGGCGACGTCGCCTGTCTTCAGCTTCGTCTCAAAAATTGCTCGGACGACGACGTGCGCCGGGCCTGCGACGTCCTGCGCCCGATCGCGCAAGACCGCGACGTCGCCTTCATCCTGAACGATCACCCCCGTCTGGCCCGCGAGATGGGCTGCGACGGCGTCCATGTCGGCCAGACCGACACGCCGTACCGCGACGCGCGCAAGATCATGGGGGCCGACGCCATTGTCGGCGTGACCTGCCATGACAGCCGCCATCTCGCCATGGTCGCGGCGGAGGAAGGGGCCGATTACGTCGCCTTCGGCGCGTTCTTCCCCACCGCCACCAAAATCGCCGAACACCACGCCGAACCTGAGATTCTGCATTGGTGGTCGGAGTTGATGGAGGTTCCCTGCGTCGCCATCGGCGGAATCACGGCGGCCAATTGCGCCCCGCTGGTGACGGCGGGCGCGGATTTCCTGGCGGTGGTCAGCGCCGTTTGGGATCACTCCGACGGGCCGGGCGCGGGCGTGAGGGCGTTGCACGCCGCCATCGCCGCCGCGCCAAAGGTTTGGACGACGATCACCGAAACCGACGAGGCCGACGCCGATTGATCGTCGGCGTCGCGACGGAACGACCATGGATTTTCTGACGCCCGAGACTTTGGGCCTGTTGTTCGCGGTCGGTCTGCTGGCGGGCTTCGTCGATTCCATCGCTGGCGGCGGCGGCCTGCTGGCGATTCCCGCCCTGCTCGCCGCCGGGTTGCCGCCCGCCGAAACGCTGGCGACCGGCAAGCTGCAATCGAGCTTTGGCGCTCTGTCCGCCACCATCAAGTTCGTCCAACGCGGCGAGGTCAACCCGCGCGCCATGCTGCCGATGATCGCCTGCACCTTCGTCGGCGCGGCGGCGGGGGCGACGGTCGTTCAGATGCTGAATCCCAGCTTCATGCGCGACGTGATTCCGATCCTGCTGATCGGCATCGCCGTGTATCTGCTCCTGTCGCCCAAGGCGGGCGATCTCGACGCCCACCAGCGCATCGGCGAGCACGCCTTCGCCCTGTCCATCGGCACCGGAATCGGCTTTTACGACGGGTTTTTCGGGCCGGGAACCGGCACCTTCTTCGCCATCGCCTTCGTCTCCCTGCTCGGCCATAATTTCCGCCGGGCCACCGCCCACACCAAGGTGCTGAACCTGACCAGCAACCTCGCCGCCCTGCTGTTCTTCATCCTCGGCGGGCATGTGGTGTGGATCGTCGGCCTTCTGATGGGGGCCGGTCAGTACATTGGCGCGCAGCTTGGCGCCCATATGGTCATCCGCAACGGGGCGCGAATCGTGCGCCCTATGCTTGTCACCGCGTCCATCGCCATCACCGTGAAGTTGGTGTGGACGGATGAAAGCAACATTTTACGCGTGGCTTTCGCCTCCCTGCTCGGCTGGTTCGTGTAAAAAATTCTCTGTTCTGGCCCTCCGCCAGATTTTGCAACGCAACAACGTTGCGAAAAAGCCTCTCTCTTTGAAAAAATCAAACCGTTTGAACGAAGATCGCTTGGCAAAGGCCAACGGTCGGCGCGACCCTTTGTACGTTCGATCAATTAATCTCCTGCGCGCTATTTACCTATGCGTCAGTTTGTGTATCATAGCGTCAACAACACAATCTGGGGAAGGAACTATGTCTCCTATGACGCTGAAAGCCCGTCTTCTGACCGCCGCCGCCGCCGCCGCCATTGCCGTGGCCGCTCCGATCGCCGCTCCGTCCTCCGTTCTGGCCGCAGGTTTTGCGCTGAAGGAACAGAGCGTTTCTGGCCAGGGAACCGCCTATGCCGGCGTCACGGCGGGTGGCAACGGCGACGCCAGCGCCATGTTCTACAACCCGGCGACCATGGGGTTGATTTCCGGAAACCAGATTGTGCAAACCGCGTCGGGCGTCATGGTCAGCGCGAAGGTCGAAGACGCCCGCGCCACCCGCGCCACCCGCCTCGGCGGTTCATCGATTTCCGGCAATTCGACGCCCGGCGACATCGCGCAGGACGCGGTCGTGCCCGCCGGGTATTTCGTCTATTCGGTCAATGATGATCTGAAGCTGGGCTTGTCGGCCAACGGACCCTGGGGTCTCGTCACCAATTACGGCGACAACTGGATTGGCCGCTATCACGGCATCCGGTCCGATCTGAAGACCTACAATTTCACCCCGACGGTGTCCTATCGGATCAACCCGATGTTCACGGTCGGCGGCGGCGTGCAAATCCAGTACGCCAAGGCCAAGCTGTCGCAGGCGTCCGATTTCGGCGCGAGCCGACTCGGTCGTCCCGGCACGCTGGACGTCACCAGCGACGTGACCGGCGATGATTGGGGCTGGGGCTTCACCCTTGGCGCGCTGATTCAGCCGACCACCAGCACCCGCGTCGGTCTGGCGTACCGCTCCGCCGTCAAGCACACGCTGACCGGCACCGTGTCCTTCACCGGCCTGCCCGCGTCGCTGGCCTCGGCACTGCCGACCCAGGGCGCCCGCGCCGATATGACCACGCCCGACATCGCCTCCATCGGCTTGTATCAGGAGATCACCGACCGTTGGGCGGTGATGGCCGATGTGCAGTGGACCAACTGGTCGCGCTTCAAGGAACTGCGCGTCAACGTCAACAATCCGGCGCTGAACTCCCTGACGGAGGAAAATTGGAAGGACACGTGGTACTACGCGCTCGGCACCTCCTATAAGGTCAACGACGACCTGACCCTGCGGGGCGGCGTCGCCTTTGACAAAGGGGCCGTGGACGTCGAAACCCGGACGCCGCGCATCCCCGAGCAGAACCGCTATTGGCTGTCGGTCGGCGCGGGGTATCGCCTGACCGAATCGTTGCAGGTCGACGCCGCCTACTCGCATGTTTTCATCCCCAGCACGTCGGTCCATCTGACGGATGATCTGACCGGCGCCGAAGCCGGGCGCGGCAATCTGTCGGCCAACTACAAGAGCAGCATCGACATCATCGGCCTTCAGGCCCGCTTGTCCTTCTGACCGGGTCTGGATCACCGCCAAAGAAAACGCCGCCGGAGCAACCCGGCGGCGTTTTTTATTTTACGACGCGCGCCAAAAATCAGCGGAAGCCGTATTTCTTCACAATCTCGGCAAACTCGCCGCTCGCCCGCAATTGCGACAGCCCCTTGGCGAAATCGGCGACCCGCCGCTCATAGCCAGCCTTGTTCTTGGCGAAGCCGTTGAACATCGGAATTTTCGAAATCGGCGGCTCCAACCACACCACGCTCGCCCTGCTCTCCGGCATATGCCCGGCGATCAGATCGTCGCTCACCCCTTTGTCAACCAGGGCCAGATCAACCCGGCCCGCGATCAATTTTTTCAAATTGGTCAGATCGTCGTTCGCCTCGTCCGTCGTCAAACCAGCCTCAACAAAACTGGCCGGGTTGGCGTAACCGCGCACGGTTCCGATCCGGTAGGGCTTCAACTCGCTGAGCGCCTTGTAGCTGATGTTGCGATCCTTCAGCGCCACCAGACCGATTTCATTGTCCAGGATGGGATCGGAGTAAACGAGAAAACGCTCCCGCTCCGCCGAATGCCACACGCCAAGCAAGCCATCATAGGTCCCCTTCTCCACCTCGGACACGGCGCGCGCCCAGGGGAGGAACTCAACGGTCACATCATAGCCGACCTTTTTGAAGGCCGCCGCCGTGATGGCGGACACCACGCCCTTTTCGGGAAGCGACGCCGCGTAATAAGGCGGGTATTCGGTCGTCACCAGAGTGACGGTGTCCGCCGAGGCGGCGGACATGAAACACCCCATTCCCAAACAGAACGACACGACGTTGCGCAGCATTGGAACCCCTCCGGTGTCAGAAGACAATCGCGCTGACAAACGTTTCAACCGCTTGAGCGTGACCGGGATTCGTTAAGCATTTGTTGCAAAAAGGAGTCTTTCACCGCGCCTCATCGGCCCGAAACGGCGTCCGCCACTGGCAACCACAGCACCTGATTGATGTCGTCGGCCCCGGCGCACAGCATCGCCAGCCGGTCAAAGCCCATGGCGATGCCGCTGCTTTCCGGCATGCCATGGGCCAAAGCGGCGAGGAAATCCTCGTCCACCGGAAAACGCTCGCCGTAAATCCGTTCCTTCAAATCCATGTCGGCTTCAAAGCGGGCGCGCTGGACCGCCGCGTCGGTCAATTCGCCAAAGGCGTTGGCCAGCTCCAAACCACAGGCGTACAGCTCGAACCGCTCGGCCAGACGCGGGTTGTCGGGCTTGGGCCGCGACAGCGCCGCCATGCACAGCGGGTAGTCGGTCAACACGCAGGGAACGTCGGCGCCCAGATGCGGCTCGACCCGCTCGAACATGATGCGGAACACGATGTCCTCCCAACGGTCGCCCGCGTGGGGCGGAACGCCGATCCGCGCCGCCTCCGCCGCCAAAGCCGTCGGATCAGGATCGTGGGTTCCGTCATAGGCCGCCATCAGGTCGATTCCGGCATACTCAAAAAAGGCGTCGGGGACCGTCAAAATCCGCCAGTCGGCGAAGGGATCGCAGGTCATGCCGCGAAAGGCGAAACGCTCGCGTCCAGCGGCCCGCGCCGCGCCGCGCACCAACTCCTGGCAATCGCCGATGAGCGCGCGGTAGCCCTCCCCCGCCCGATACCATTCCAGCATGGAGAATTCCGGGGCGTGCGTGCCCGACCGCTCGCCGTTGCGGTAGACATGGGCCAACTGCCACAGGCGCGGCACCCCGGCCACCAGCAGCTTTTTCATGGCGAATTCCGGGCTGGTGTGCAGATACAGCCGCCGCTGGTCGTCCGGGTGCGGGCCATGCAGATCGGTGGCGAAGGCCTGGAGATGCGGCTCCATCCCCGGCGACACCTGCAAGGCCGGGGTGTCGACCTCGACAAAATCCCGCTCGCCGAAAAAGCGACGCGCCGCGCCCAGCGCCCGCCCCCGCGCGGCCAGAAACGGCGCCCGACGGGCAAAGTCATCGGGGTGCCAGGACGGGAGTACGGGCGACGCGGAGGGCATGACGATCATCCGAGTTGGGCAGGGAACAGGCGGATTGGCCGCGCATCTGAGCATCGAGTCGCCCAAATCACAAGCAAAGGCGTCGGAAACCGTTGCGCGGCGTTGCCTAAGACGGGGCAAGCTGCTAGGGTCCGCGCCGCCCGCATCTTGGAAATTATGAGTATACCATGAAGGTCAACGCCAACACGATGCGCCCCGGCCATGTGCTGGAGCACAACGGCAAGCTCTGGGTCATCACCAAAACCGCCATCGTCCAGCCCGGCAAGGGCGGCGCCTTCATCCAGCTTGAAATGAAGGACGTGCGCACCGGCACCAAGTCGATCGATCGGTTCCGCACCCAAGAGACGGTTGAGCGCGCTCGCCTGGACGAGCATGAAATGACCTTTCTGTTCGCCGAAGGTGACAGCTTCACCTTCATGGACAAGGAAACTTTCGAGCAGGTCACGATCAACCGTGAATTGATCGGCGACCCCGCCGTCTATCTGCAAGACGGCATGGAAGTCGTCGTGCAGACGCACGAAGGCAGCCCGCTGGGCGTCGAAATCCCCGGCAAGGTCACACTGACCATCGTCGAAGCCGACCCGGTGGTGAAGGGGCAGACCGCCTCCTCCTCCTACAAGCCGGCCAAGCTGGAAAACGGCGTGTCGGTTCTGGTTCCGCCGCACATCGACGCGGGCACCCGCATCGTCGTCGACACCGCGACCAGCGAATACATCGAACGCGCCAAGGACTGATCCTCTTTTCGGTTTGTCCTGATCCACCGGCTCTCGCCTTCCGCGAGGGCCGGTGTATTCTTTTTCAGTCCCCGCACAGCATGGTACACGCATCCTCATGGCCACCCGCTCCGCTCTCATCAACGTGATGGTCCGCGCCGCTGAAAAAGCGGCCAAAGGTCTCGTTCGCGACTTCGGCGAGGTCGAACACCTCCAGGTGTCGCGCAAGGGTCCGGCGGACTTCGTGTCCAACGCCGACATCAAGGCCGAAAAAATTCTGCGCGAAGAGTTGCAGAAGGCGCGGCCCGAATTCGGATTCCTGATGGAAGAAAGCGGCGTCTCCAAGGGCAGCGACGCCACCGCCCGTTGGATCGTCGATCCGCTGGACGGGACCACGAATTTCCTGCACGGCCTGCCCCACTGGGCGATCTCCATCGCGCTCGAAAAGAGCGGCGAGATCGTCGCCGGTGTGGTGTATGAGCCGATTGGCGATCAGATGTTCTGGGCCGAAAAGGGCCAGGGCACCTTCGTCAACCACCAGCGCCTGCGCGTGTCGGAACGCCGCCGTCTGGAAGATTGCCTGCTGGCCACCGGCATTCCCTTCAAGGGCCGGGGCGATCACGCCGGGTTCCTGGGCGAAGCGGAAGCGGTGATGAAGGAGGTGGCGGGCATCCGCCGCTTCGGGTCCGCCGCGCTGGATCTGGCCTATGTCGCGGCTGGTCGCTTTGACGGCTATTGGGAACGTGGGCTGGCCCCGTGGGATTGCGCCGCCGGCGCCCTGATGGTCACGGAAGCGGGTGGTTTCGTTGGTGAAATCGGCGGCGGGCGCAACCCGGTGTTCGGCGGCAGCATTCTGGCCACCAACTCCCACCTTCAGGTGCCGGTGTCGCGCCTGTTGAAGGCGGCGGCGGACAAGCGCGGCGAGACCGCCAAGGCCTAACTCTGACCTTTGTCCGGTCGAACAACCAGCCCCGGCGCCGCAAGAGCGTTGTCGCGTGAAGCGACGATGCGCTATGGTTCCGGGGTCTTTTGGGAAGCGTGGAAGCACCGCCTTGGACCGTTGGGGAATGTCCGACCGCATGAGCCGTTCAAACCCGACGGGTGTTCGCCGGGCTGTGGCGCTGTGCGCCCTGTCCGTCATCGTTCTGACTCTCCCGGCGCTGTCGCCCGCCGACGCCGCCACCCCGGCCCAGCCGGTCGCGGCTCCGGCGAAATTGTCGTTGGAAAACGCCACGCCGCTGACGGTGCCGAACCGCCCGTCCCTCGGCACGCCCCCCAAGGTGAAGGCGCCGCCGCGTTTCGTCTCGCCGATTCCCTTTGAACCACCGGCCTTGCCCGCGTTGGTCGAAGGACCGGCCAAACCAACCCCTCGCCCAACGCAAACGGCCAAAGTCGCGCCGACGCCCGCCCCGACGGCGCAGGCGCCAAGCACGCCGGTTCTGGCTCCTTCGCCTTCCACCTCCGCGACGGCTGGGCCTTCGGCCATCAGCCCACCCACGCAAACCGCAGCGCTGCCCCCGACAAGCGCCACACCGCCCGCCACCGTGGCCACCCCGCCCGCCAGCGCGCTCAGCCTTGTGTTCGACGGCGCGGCGCCCGCGTTGCCGGAGGCGGCGGACGGCTTGGTGGACGACATCCTCAAACGCCTGCGCGCCAGCGACACCGCGCGGCTGCAATTGCGCTCTTACGCCAGCGGCACGGCGGAAACGGCGCGCGAAGCCCGGCAATTGTCGCTGGCCCGCGCGCTGAGTTTGCGCGAACGTCTCACCGCCTTTGGCGTCCGCAGCAGCCGCATCGACGTGCGCGCGCTGGGCCTCGACACCCTGACCGGCGGCCCTTCCGACCGCATCGACATCGAGTTTCTGAACGAGTAGACGCGGCGCTCCGGCGCGCGCAACGAGAGGCCCGATGAGCGCCATCGCCCCGAACCGACCCCTGGAGGTCGCCACCCCGATGACACGTCCTGAGCGGTTTCTCACCCGGATGATCCTGTTCCTGGTGGTCGTCGTCATCGTCTGCGCCCTGTTGTTCCCGGCGCTGCGCGCCGCCTTCCTGAACAACGCGCCCCTGAACGGCGTGATTCTCGCCACGCTTCTGGCGGGCGTCGCCTTCATCTTCCGCCAAGTTCTGATGCTGCGGCCCGAAGTGGCGTGGCTGGAAAAATACCAGAGCGGCGCGCCGCCCGCCGGGCTGCAAGAGCCGGTGTTGCTGGCCCCGATGGCCCGGATGCTGGGCGAACGGCGCGGGCGGTTGACGTTGTCGGCGCTGTCGATGCGCTCCCTGCTCGACGGCATCGCCTCGCGCCTGGACGAATCGCGGGAGCTGTCGCGCTACCTGATCGGGCTTTTGATTTTCCTGGGCCTGCTCGGCACCTTTTGGGGGCTGCTGCACACGGTGCAGTCGGTCGGCGGCGTCATCGGCAGCCTGTCGGTCAACGGCGGCGACGTCGGCGCCATGTTCGGCAATCTGCAAAAGGGGTTGGAAGCGCCGCTGGTCGGCATGGGAACCGCCTTCAGCTCCTCTCTGTTCGGTTTGGCCGGGTCGCTGGTTCTGGGCTTTCTGGAGCTTCAGGCCAGCCAAGCGCACAACCGCTTTTTCCAGGATTTGGAAGACTGGCTATCCAGCGCCACCCGCCTGTCGAGCGGCGGCGCGGGCGGGTTGGAGGTTGGCGAGCAGTCGGTCCCGGCCTATCTCCAAGCCTTGCTGGAGCAGACGGCGGAAAATCTCGATTCCCTGCAACGCACCGTCGCCAGCGCCGAGGAAGGGCGCCGTTCCGCCAACGCCAATCTGATGGCGCTGACCGAACGGATCTCCTCCCTGACCGACCATATGCGGGCGGAGCAGCAGCTTTTGCTGCGGCTGGGCGAAAGCCAGTTGGACATGAAGGCGCTGCTGGAGCGCGTCGCCGAATCCACCGTCGGCGGGTTTGACGACGCCTCGCGCCAGCATCTGCGCAACATGGACATCTATCTGGCCCGGATGGTCGAGGAATCGGCGGTGGGCCGGGTTCAGTCCGTGCAGGAAATTCGCAGCGAGATCAAGCTGTTGGCCCGCACCATCGCCGCGTTGGCCGAAGAGGCGGAGTCGCAGCCGCGTTAAAGCGCGGCCCCCTCCCCACCCAAAAGCGCCCTGTCTCGGATTAAGGACCACCCATGGCCAGCATCAGCCGCCGCAACAGCCACCGGGACGCCAACGCATGGCCCGGCTGGGTGGACGCGCTGTCGTCGCTCGTCATGGTGGTGATTTTCCTGCTGATGGTCTTCGTCGTCGCCCAATTCTATCTGGCGGCGACCCTGACCGGGCGGGACGAGCAGTTGGTGGCGCTGAACCGCAAGGTCGCGGAAATCAACGACATGCTGGCGTTGGAGCGCGACGCCAACGCCGATCTGCGCGTCAACATCGCTCAGTTGTCCTCAGAGCTGCAATCCTCCGTCATCCGGCGCGACGACATGACGCTCGCCATGGGCAAGCTTCAGGAGGACCGCGACCGCGCCGCCCGCACGCTGGACGAGTTGCAGCGCGCCGTTCGGGTGGATCGCGAAAGCTATGAGCTGAAGCTGAAGGAGATCATCAGCCTCCAGAACGACCTGAAGGCGCTGCGCGAGGCGCGGGAAAAGCTGGAAGGCGATCTGGCCGCCGCCGCCGCCATCATCCGGTTGGCCAAGGAGCAACAGCTCAGCCAAACGACGGAATTGAACGCCAGCCGCGACCAAGCCAAGACTCTGGAAAGCCAGCTCGCCGCCGCTCTGGCCGCCGCCAAATTGACCGACGGCCAACGTCAAGCGCTGATGGCCGATTTGGACAAGGCCAACGACCGGGCCAAGAGTCTCGACAGCCGCCTCCTCGCCGCGCTGGCCGCCGCCAAACTGGCCGACGAGCAACGGCAGAGCCTGACCACCGACCTGACAGCCACCCGTGAGCGCGCCAAGAGCCTCGACAGCCAACTCGCCGCCGCCCTGGCCGCCGCCAAACTGACCGAGACGCAGCGGCAAGCCCTGCTTGCCGAGTTGGGCAGCCTGCGCGACCGCTCGAAAGCGTTGGAAACGCAACTCGCCACCGCCGCCGAGCGGACCATGCTGGCGCAAAAGGACATCGACCAGCGCGACATCCGCGTCAAGGATCTGCTGAGCGCGCTGGCGGGCGAACAGGCCGAAGGCGGCAAGAGCCGCCAGCAGGTGGAGGCGCTGAACCAACAGCTTCTGGCGCTGCGCGACCAGTTGGCCCGCGTCGCCGCCATCCTCGACGCCTCGGAAAAGACCTCGACTGAGCAGAAGGTGCAGATCGCCGATTTGGGATCGCGGCTCAATCAGGCCTTGGCCGCCAAGGTTCAGGATTTGGCCCGCTATCGGTCGGAGTTTTTTGGCCGTGTGCGCGAGGCGTTGGGCAACCGCCCGGACGTGCGGGTCGTCGGCGACCGCTTTGTTTTCCAATCCGAACTGCTGTTCCCCTCCGGCTCGTCCAATCTGGAAGAAGGCGGCAAGCAGCGGCTGGCCGAACTGGCCCACACCCTGATCGAGGTCGGCAAGGTCATTCCCTCGGACATCAATTGGGTGCTGCGCGTCGATGGCCACACCGACGTGCGCCCGGTTCGCCTGCAATTCTCGTCAAACTGGGAATTGTCGTCGGCCCGCGCCATCTCCGTGGTGAAATATTTGATCGACCAGGGCATTCCCGCCGAACGTCTGGCCGCGACCGGGTTCGGCGAGTTTCAACCGCTCGACCCCGGCGTGACGGACGAGGCGATGGCCCGCAACCGCCGCATCGAAATCAAGCTCGACCAACGCTGAGCCGGAAGACTCACGGCTCCCGACCCGCCACCACCGCCATGGCGACCACGCGCGCCTGAATCAATTCGGCGCAACGACGGATCAGATTTTCTCCAGCATAAACGGCCCAGCCGCTGCGAAGGCCGTCTTCTTCATACTGAAGCTCAACTCGACAACGGCCCTGCTCGACCGCGTAGGAATAGGGCGTTTCTTTCGTCCAGGTGGGTGCGTTTGACATTTTATCACCATTAGCCGATACCACGCACACGTAAGGATGCTCGAAATCGGTTAATGGTTCGTTAAGCTGACAATGGGGACATCAACCAAAAGACAGACCTAACCTCATCCTTTGGTCTTGTCGTCAGCCTCGCCATTCCTCATGCAGGACGGCGTACAGAACATGGTCGCGCCATGTCCCATCAATGCGCAAATAGCCACGGGCGTAGCCTTCGTGGGTGAAGCCCACCTTCTCCAGCACCCCACGACTGGGCGCGTTGGTCGGCAGGCAGGCGGCCTCGACCCGGTGCAAACCCAACTGGCCAAAGGAGAAATCCAAGACCAGCCGGGCGCCGCCGGAGACGAACCCGCGCCGGGCGTAGCGCTGCCCCACCCAATAGCCCAGCGTGCCCATCTGGGCGACGCCGCGTCGGATGTTGGTCAGGCCAAGCCCACCGACCATGGCGTCGGTGCGGCGGTCGAAAATCAGAAAGCTGTACCCCTCGTCGTCGCGCCATTCCTGGGCCTGCCGCCGCAAACGGCGACCGAAGGCGCTGCGGGTCAGCGCGTCGGCGGGCCAGGTTGGCTCCCACGGGGTGAGGAAGGCGCGGGATTCATCGCGCAACTCCGCCCACTCCCGCCAATCGCGCGGCAAGGGCGGGCGGATGTAGCAGGAGGGGCCGTCCAACCGCATGGCGGGCGGGCTGATGAGGCCACTGCCAAGCAGACGAATCATAAGGCCCCCCACCACCCCATCCAGCGCCCCTCCCAATCAGGCCAGACGCGCCGCGATGCGGTCATAGGACTCCAGCCGGTCAATCGGCCCAAGCGCCGCCACCGTCGGCGGGCTGGCGCGCAAGCGCTTGGCCGCCGCGATGACCGTCTCGCGGTCCACCCCGTCGATCTTGCGGACGATCTCCTCGACCGGGATCGGGCGGTCGTAGATCAGCAATTGCTGCCCCAACTGTTCGCAGCGCGACATGGTGCTTTCCAGCGCCATCAGCGTTCCGGCCTTCAACTGGGCGCGGGCGCGGGCCACCTCATCCTCGGTCACATCCTCGCCGACCTTGGCGAGTTCGTCGCAGATGACCGGAACCAGCTCCGCCACCTCGTCCTCGCCGGTCCCGGCGTAGACGCCGAACAGGCCGCCGTCGTGGTAGCCGCCGGTGAAGGTGTAGATGGAATAGACCAACCCGCGCTTCTCCCGCACCTCCTGGAACAGGCGGGACGACATGCCGCCGCCCAGCAGGGTGGACAGCACCGAATGGGCGTAGAAATCGGGGTCGTGCACCCCCACCCCGTCAAAGCCGAGGACGAAATGCATCTGCTCCAGATCGCGCGCCTCGCGGAAATCGCCGCCCTTGTAGACCGCCGTTTCCGGCGCGGGCGGGGCCTCGCTCGACAGGTGGCCGAAGGCCTTGAACGCCATGTCGACCAGCCGGTCATGCTCGATCCGGCCCGCCGCCGACAGCACCATGCCGGGCGCGCCGTAATGGCCGCCGATGTAATCGACCAGCGCCTCGCGCGGCAGGCTGGCGACGATGTCCGACGCGCCCAGAACCGGGCGGCCCAGCGCCTGATTCGGATAGGCGGTGGCCTGGAAATGGTCGAAAATGATGTCGTCGGGGGTGTCGGCGCTCTGGCCGATCTCCTGCAACACCACCGTGCGCTCACGCGCCAACTCGTCGGCGTCCAGCGCCGAGTGCTGGATCATGTCGGCCAGGATGTCGAGCGCCAGCCCGGAATCCTCGTGCAGAACCTTGGCGTAATAGGCCGTCTGCTCGCGGGTCGTGTAGGCGTTCAGTTGACCGCCGACATTCTCGATCTCTTCGGAAATTCGGAAGGCCGAACGGCGCTCCGTTCCCTTGAACAGCATATGCTCGACAAGGTGGGCCACGCCGTTGACGCTGGCCGCCTCGTTGCGGGTTCCCACCCCGACCCAGCAGCCAAGCGAAACGGACTGCACGTCGGGCATGGTGTCGGTTGCGACGCGCAGCCCGTTGGGCAGTGTCGTCACACGAATGGAACTCATGCGGCCTCCTGGGCGGCGCGGGCGTGGGACACGACGAATTGCTGAACGACGCCCAAATCGTTGGGCAGATCGGTCAACCGTTCCTCACGCTCGTAAAGGTCGGAAAGGCGCGGCGGCAGCGGCGGCCGATGGCCGCTCGCCTTCTCCACCGCGTCGGGGAATTTGGCGGCGTGGGCGGTGGCGAGCACCACCATCGGGATCGCCGGATCAAGCGGATCGGCCTTCGCCGCCGCGACGCCAACCGCCGTGTGGGGGTCGAGCAGATAGCCGCTCTCCTCCCAGGTCGCGGCGATGGTCGCCATGGTGCCGTCCTCGTCCACCCGATGGCCGGAGAAAATCGTCAGCGCCTTGGCCAGTTGGGCCTCGGTGACGACGAACTTGCCCTCCGCGCGGAAAGCATTCAGCGCGGCGGTCACGGCGTCGCCGTCGCGGTCGAGCAGGTCGAACAGCAACCGTTCGAAGTTGGAAGAGATTTGGATGTCCATGCTGGGACTAAAGGTAGGCACAACCGGCGCGGCGGCCATGGTCCCGCTGGCGAAAAAGCGCGCCAGAATGTCGTTGGAGTTCGATCCGACCACCAGCTTCTCAATCGGCAGCCCCATCGCCCGCGCGCCATAGGCGGCGTAGACGTTGCCGAAATTGCCGGTGGGCACGGTGAAGGCGATCTTGCGGTCGGGCGCGCCCAGCGCGACGGCGGCGGTGAAGTAATAGACGATCTGGGCCATGATGCGCGCCCAGTTGATCGAATTGACCGCCGACAGCCCCATCTTGTCGCGGAAGGCGCCGTCGTTGAACATCGCCTTCACCAGATCCTGACAATCGTCGAAGGTGCCGTCCAAGGCGATGTTGTGGACGTTCGACGACAGCACGCTGGTCATCTGGCGGCGCTGCACCTCCGACGTGCGGCCCTTCGGGTGCATGATGAAGATGTCGATGTTCTGGCGATCGCGGCAGGCCTCGATGGCCGCCGACCCGGTGTCGCCGGAGGTCGCGCCGACGATGGTCACGCGCTCGCCCCGCTTGGCGAGAACATGGTCGAACAGACGGCCCAGCAGTTGCAGCGCCACATCCTTGAAGGCCAG
Organism: Azospirillum cavernae; assembly: GCF_003590795.1. Lineage (GTDB taxonomy): Bacteria > Pseudomonadota > Alphaproteobacteria > Azospirillales > Azospirillaceae > Azospirillum > Azospirillum cavernae. The sequence goes on along the minus strand of NZ_QYUL01000001.1, from coordinate 687,089 downwards.
CGTCGGGCCGTGGAACAGTTCCAACACCCAGGTGCGCTGGTCGAGTTGGACCAGCGGCGTGACGGCGCTGTGGTCGAAGCTGGCGTAGGCGTCCTGAACAAGGGCGCGGAACTCGTCCTCGGCGATGGCGCCGCCCAGGAAGGGCAGCATCACCCGAACGGCGATTTCGCTGTAGGGCAGACCACGCAGCGCGCGGATGTCCTCCGCCGAAAATTGCGGCCAAGTCTGCGGCACATACAACCCGCCGTCGCGGGCCAGCCCGGCCAGGAGAACGTCTTCAAACCCAAGGACCGGGGCCGCGCCCCGCGTGCTGACGTACTGCACCGCTTCCAACTCCGTCCGATGAGGAGGGCATAGTTAGCGCTCCCCCTCCCCCGGCGCAAGGGGCGCGCGCAACGCCCCGTCCTGCGTCTGGCTAATGATTCTCCGGCTTTGGCCGTGTTGACAACCGTCCTTGCCCGGTATCTCGTTGGTCGCCCAAGGTGGACGGGCGCCTGAACCGGATGCCCCGGCGGGTCCGGTCGCCCGCGCCCTGTTCACGCCACAACGCTGAGGTCAATCATGCCCTTGCTTTTTTCCTACGGCACGCTCCAGCAGGATGACGTGCAGCAAGCCACGTTCGGGCGGCTGTTGCAGGGCTACACGGATCAACTGGTCGGCTATGATCGGACGATGGTTCCCATCGACGACCCGCAAGTGGTCAAAACCAGCGGCAAGACCCACCACCCGATCATCGCCTTCAGCGGCGACAACGCCGACCGGGTGGACGGGACCGTGTTCGAAATCACCGACGCCGAACTGGCGCAGGCCGACGCGTATGAGGTCGCCGCCTACAAGCGGGTCGCCGCCGACACCGCCGCCGGACGGTCCGTCTGGGTGTATGTGGACGCCCGTTTCGCCCCGATCTGACCACACAACCTTTGATGTTGCCGGGATCCTCGCCGTCCTTATGCAGAGGGCGGCGGGGATCGCCGGTCCGGCTCGTCAGCCCCCGAGATAACGGGTTTCCAGATGCCGCTTGAACACGCTGACGTCGAGCGGACGGCCCGTCGCGGCGGTCAACAACGCGTCGCCAGAGGCGTGGAAACAGCCGGTCTGATGGATGTTGGTCCGCAGCCAGCCGACCAGCGGGGCGAAATCGCCCCGGCCCAGCGCCGGAACGATCTCCGGTTCCGCCTCGCGCGCGGTGGCGAAGAGTTGCGCCGCCGTCATCGCCCCCAGCGTGTAGCTGGGGAAATAGCCCCAGCCGCCGCTCGGCCAATGAATGTCCTGCAAACAGCCCAGGCTGTCGTCGGGCGGGACCACGCCGACCAACTCCAGCATGCCGTCGTTCCAGGCCCCCGGCAGATCGGCCAGCGCCAGATCGCCCGACACCAGCGCCTTTTCCAGGCGATAGCGCAGGATGACATGGGCGGGGTACGTCACCTCGTCGGCGTACACCCGGATGAAGCCGCGCTCCACCCGGCCATACAGGCGGCGGAGATTGTCCACCTCCCACTCCGGTCCCGTCCCGCCGAAGGCTTCGCGGACGACGGGAGCCAGCCACGTGATGAACTCAGCGGACCGTGAGGCCTGCATCTCCATAATGAGTGATTGGCTTTCATGCACGGCCATGCCGCGCGCCTGCCCCACCGGCTGCGCCAGATAGGCGCGCGGGCGGCCCTGCTCATACAGCGCGTGACCCGTTTCGTGAATCACGCCCATCAGGGCCTTGGTGAAATCCTCTTCGGCGTAACGGGTGGTGATGCGGACGTCGTCGGTGGCCCCGCCGCAGAAGGGATGCAGCGACACGTCCAACCGGCCCCGTTGGAAGTCGAATCCCATCCGCTCCATCATTGAGACGCCCAGCGCCCGTTGCGCCTCGACCGAAAAAGGACCGGCGGGGGGAAGCGGCGTCGGTTGCCCCGCCTGTTTGTCGAGCGCGCGCCCAATCAGGTCGGGCAGAAATCCGGCGAGGTCGGCGAACAGTTCGTCGATGCGCGCCGTCCGCGCGCCCGGATCATACTCGTCCAGCAAGGCGTCGTAGGGCGACAGCCCCATCACCGCGCCCTTGGCCGCCGCGCTTTCGCGCACGCAATCCAGCACCGTCCGCAGCGAGGGCAGCAGAGCGGCGAAATCACTGTCCGCCCGCGCCGTGCGCCACGTCATCTCGCAGACCGAGGTCGCCTTGCTCGTCGCCTCCACCAGTTCGGTGGGAACGGCGGTGGCGCGGACGTGATTGCGCCGCATCTCGCGCAAATTGGCGCGCTGCCAGGAATCCAGGCTGTCGTCGCCCTCGGCCTCGGCCAGAAGATCGGCCAGACGCGGATCGGTGGCCATCTCATGGACGATGACGGACAGGGTGGCCGTCTGTTCGGCCCGCCCCTCGTTCGCGCCGTCCGGCATGATCGTCTGGGTGTCCCAGCCGAGAACTCCCAACGCGTCGCCAATGGCGGCGATGCGGGCGTGGCGGCGTTCAAGCTCCTGATACGCGGTCATGCGGCCTACCTGTTGGATTCGCCGTCGCGGCGGCTTTTGCGTTGTGACAGCACATACACAACCGCAAGCGTCGCCGCCAGCCCATACCACGTCAAGGCGTACTGCGCGTGGTTGTTGGGCAACTCAACGCGCGGTTCGATCCCGGCGGGCAGGTTGCCCGGCGTTTGGCCGGGCAGCGCCTCCACCAGGAAGGGGGCGACCGGCCCCAGCGCTTGCGCCGCCGCCATCGCCGCCGGATCGGCGCGCATCCAGACCTCGGCGCCCGGCGCGTTGTCGGGCTGGAACAGTCCGGCGCTCTGCGGCAAACGGACGATGCCGCGCAGGCTGGTCGGCCCCTCGACGCGGCCCGCCGCGCGGCTGGCCGCCGCGCGCTTGTCCATCGGCACGAAACCGCGATTGACCAGCACCACGCCGCCGCCGTCGGCGCGCTGGAAGGGCGTCATCACCTCATACCCCGCCTGCCCCTGGCGCGGGCGGGCGAGCAGCAGCATCTCGTGATCGTTCCGAAATTGGCCCGACAGCGTGACCGGGCGGAACTCCCACGCGGCGGGATCGTCAAGCGCGACCGGCAGGGCGACCGGCGGCGCCGTGACCCGCTCCGCCACCCGGGCGATCAGGTCGGTTTTCCACGCCATGCGTTGGAGTTGCCACGTCCCCAGCCCCAGCATGACGGCGATGGCCGGAATGGTCGTCAGCGTCGCGGCCAGGGTGGGACGGAAGACGCGTGCGCCACTCATTCGCCCGACTCAAGCTCGCTGCGGCGAAAGCGGTATTGCTGGGCGATGACCAGCGCCTTGGCCGGGCGCAGCATGCCAAGCGTCAGGCCGGTGACGACGACGCTCCAGACGATGGCGTGCAGCCACAACGGCCAATCCACCGACATCGACACCCACAGCGCCATCGGCACGATCAGAAAATTCAAAATGAAGATGAGGAAGACCGCCGGGCCGTCGCCGCTGTCCACCTTGGAAAAATCGAGACCGCAGACGTCGCAGCGTTCGGCGACGTCCAGAAAGCCCTTGAACAGCTTTCCCCGGCCACAGCGCGGGCATGCGCAACGCAGGCCCGCCGTGACCGGGGAAATGTTCGGATGATAGCCGGTCAACCGCCCAGGCTCCTCACGCTCGGCTCCTCAATGACCGCCCCCTCAATGGCCACCATGCGCGCCGCCAAGGCCGCCCCACCAATAGACCGAGATGAACAGGAACAGCCACACCACGTCCACGAAGTGCCAGTACCAGGCCGCCGCCTCGAAGCCGAAATGGCTTTCCGGGGTGAAATGACCCTTGTTGGTGCGGATCCAGCAGACCGCCAGGAAGATGGTGCCGACCAGCACATGGAAGCCATGGAAGCCAGTGGCCATGTAGAAGGTGGACGGAAAGATGCCGTCGGTGAATTTGAAGGCGGCGTGGGCGTATTCATAGCCCTGGAAGAAGGTGAACATCACGCCCAGCAGAACGGTGATGCCCAGCGCCTTGGAGGCTTCCTTCATCTTGCCTTCGATGATGGCGTGGTGCGCCCAGGTGACGGTGACGCCCGACAGCAGCAGGATCAACGTCATCATCAGCGGCATGTGGAACGGGTCGATCACCTCGATGCCCGGCGGCGGCCAATGGGCCTCCGGGTTGGTCGGCGACGCCTTGGGGAACAGCGCCGCGCCAAAGAAGGCCCAGAAGAAGGCGGCGAAGAACATCACCTCCGAGGCGATGAACAGCGCCATGCCATAGCGCAGGCCGATCTTCACCACCGGCGTGTGCGCCTTTTCGACCACCGCCTCCTTGATGACGTCACGCCACCAGCCGAACATCACGCCCAGGATCGACAGAACGCCCAGGATCAGCAGCAGCTTGCCCGACCCGTGCATGTACAGGACCATGCCGGTCGCCAACAAGCCGCCCGCGAAGGCGCCCAGCAAGGGCCATGGGCTGGGGCTGACCAGATGGTAAGGATGCGGAACACCGGCCCCAATCGAGGCGGATGGTTCTTGCGGCGCGTGCCCGTGGGTGATGTCGGCCATCGTCTCTCAACCCCAATGGTTCAGTTTGTGGCGGTCGCGCTGGGCGCCGCCTTTTGATTGCTTCCCGGCGCCCGCTGCGCCAGAACGGCGTCGCTGTCTTTGGCGCGGAAGAAGGTGTAGGACAGCGTGATGGTGGTGACGTCGTCCATGTTGGGGTCGTTGTTCATCGCCGGATCGACGAAGAACGCGACCGGCATGTCCACCGACTGCCCCGGCTGCAAAATCTGCTCGGTGAAGCAAAAGCATTCGAGCTTGTTGAAATACTGCCCGACCTTGTCCGGCGTGACGTTGTAGACCGCCGTGCCGACCGTCGCCCGCGTCGAGCGGCTTTCCGCCCGGTAGGCGGCGAAGCCGGTTTCGCCCATCTTCAACACCATGTCCTTTTGCTCGGGCCGGAAGGACCAGGGCAAATTCATGTTGGTGTCGGCGTTGAAGCGGATCGTCACCTTGCGGTCGATCACCGTCGCCGCCGCCGCCGCCGCCCGCTGCGTCGTCCCGCCAAAGCCCGTGACCGAGCAGAACAGCGAATAGAGCGGCGACGAGGCGTAGGTCAGCCCGATCATCCCGAAGACCAGCCCGAAGAGCGAGGTCAGGATGACGAGGTTGCGGCGGCGCAGCGCGCGGTCCATCGCGTCAATGCCCCATGCTCATGCGCACGACGGTGATGCCGTAGAACAGCGCCACCAGACCGATCAGCCCGGCGAGCACCGCCAGATTGCGCCCGCGCAGGCGCTTGGCCCGCTCGCTGGCCACTTGGGCGGCGTCCTGTCGGCCCGGAAGTTCCCGATCCACAACGGTCATGCCCCACCTCCAACGACAAGCCGCTCGCCGATCATCAGGGCGAACAGCAGGAACAGATACAGGATGGAAAAGCCAAACATCTTCTTGGCCGGGCCGTCGTCGCTGGACAGCAGCACGCGCACGGCGCAGCCGACGAACATCAAGCCCAGCAGGCTCGACGCCGCCAGATAGACGGGTCCGGCGATCCCGACGAAATAGGGGGACGCGGCGACCGGCAGCAGGACCAGCGTGTAGACCAGCATCTGCCGCTTGGTCGATCGCGGTCCGGCGACCACCGGCATCATCGGCACGCCCGCGCGGGTGTAGTCGCCGTTGCGGAACAGCGCCAGCGCCCAGAAATGCGGCGGCGTCCACAGGAAGATCAGCAAAAACAGCAGGATCGACGGCACGGCGACGTCGCCCGTCACCGCCGCCCACCCGATCATCGGCGGGAAGGCCCCCGCCGCGCCGCCGATGACGATGTTTTGCGGCGTCCGCCGCTTCAGGCCCATGGTGTAGACGACGATGTAGAACAGGATGGTCAGCGCCAGCAACGCCGCCGCCGTCCAATTGACGCCAACCCCCATCACCAGAGTGGACAGCACGGCCAGCGTGCAGCCAAAGCCCAGAGCCTCATCCGCGCCGACCCGGCCCGAGGGGATCGGGCGGTTGGCCGTGCGGGTCATGACCGCGTCGATGTCGCGGTCGTACCACATGTTGATGGCGCCCGACGCGCCCGCGCCCACCGCGATGCACAGCACCGCCACCGCGCCAATCAGCGGGTGAATGTGTCCGGGCGCCAGCACCAGCCCGGCCAGCCCGGTGAACACCACCAACGACATGACCCGAGGCTTCAGCAACTCGATGTAGTCTCCGGCGGACGCGCCGGGAACCCGCTCAAGCGTTGCATCCGTCATGGCCGTCCCTCCCCGCCTTGTTCGTGCTTTTTGCGTTTGCCCTGTCGGCCCATGGCCGGGCGGCGTCCGGTTGGAAGCGTCGCCCGGCGTTGGGTCCTCACCCGGTCACTTGACCTGCGGCAGCGTTTCAAAGGCGTGGAACGGCGGCGGCGAGCTGACCGTCCATTCCAGCGTGCTGGCCTGCGGCCCCCAATAGGCGCCCGGCACCCGTTCGCCGCTGCGCAGCGTCTTGATGGCGATCCAGACGAACAGCAGGGTCGAGGCGAAGGAGATATAGGCGCCGAAGGAGGAAACCATGTTCCAACCGGCGAAGGCGTCCGGGTAATCCGGGATGCGGCGCGGCATGCCCGCCAGACCCAGGAAATGCTGCGGGAAGAACAGCATGTTGACGCCGATGAAGGTCGTGTAGAAGTGAACCTTGCCCCAGAATTCCGGGTATTGGCGGCCCGACATCTTGCCGATCCAGTAATACCACCCGGCGAAGATCGAGAAGACCGCGCCCAGCGACAGCACATAGTGGAAATGGGCGACGACGTAATAGGTGTCGTGCATGACGTTGTCCAAGCCGCCGTTGGCCAGGACCACGCCGGTCACGCCACCGACGGTGAACAGGAAGATGAAGCCGATGGCCCAGAGCATCGGCACCTTGAAGTCGATGGAGCCGCCCCACATGGTGGCGATCCAGGAGAAGATCTTCACGCCGGTCGGCACCGCGATAATCATGGTGGCGGCGGTGAAATAGGCCTTGGTGTTGACGTCCAGGCCGACCGTGTACATGTGGTGCGCCCAGACGACGAAGCCGACGACGCCGATGGCGACCATCGCGTAGGCCATGCCGAGATAGCCGAAGATCGGCTTCTTGGAGAAGGTCGAGATGATGTGGCTGATGATGCCGAAGGCCGGCAGAATCATGATGTAGACTTCGGGGTGGCCGAAGAACCAGAACAGATGCTGGAACAGCATCGGGTCGCCGCCGCCTTCCGGGTTGAAGAAGGTGGTGCCGAAATTGCGGTCGGTCAGCAGCATGGTGATGGCGCCGCCCAGAACCGGCACGGCCAGCAGCAGCAGGAACGCCGTGACCAGCATCGACCAGACGAACAGCGGCATCTTGTGCAGCGTCATGCCCGGCGCGCGCATGTTGAAGATGGTGGTGATGAAGTTCACCGCGCCCAGGATCGAGCTGGCGCCCGCCAGATGCAGCGCGAAAATCGCCATGTCGACCGACGGCCCGCTGTGGCCGAGCGGCGAGGACAGCGGCGGGTAGATCGTCCAGCCGGTGCCCGCCCCGTTGCCGACGAAGGCCGAGCCGAGCAGCAGCAGGAAGGCCGGAACGATCAGCCAGAAGCTGATGTTGTTCATGCGCGGGAAGGCCATGTCGGGCGAACCGATCATGAGCGGCACGAACCAGTTGCCAAAGCCGCCGATCAAGGCGGGCATGACGACGAAGAACACCATGATGAGGCCGTGCGCGGTGATCAGCACGTTCCACATCTGGCCGTCGGCGACGAACTGCAAGCCCGGCGATTGCAGCTCCAGCCGCATGATGACGGAGAACAGCCCGCCGATCAGCCCGGCGATCACCGAGAAGATCAGATAGAGCGTTCCGATGTCCTTGTGGTTGGTCGAAAAGAGCCAGCGCGGCACGAACCCCGGAATGTGGTGGTCGTGTCCGTGGCCATCGTCGTGGCCGTGAGCCTGCCCAGGATTGGCGTCTGCCATGTCTCTACCCTTTGTCGCTGCCCCTCAGGCCCGCCCGCGTCGCTTTCCGCTGTCGGAAAGCCGTGGGCGGCGGCTGGGGTTGGTTCTTTTCGGCGTTGCGGTGTCAGGCGGCGTTATTCGACGGTCGCACCGATGGGAGCCTGCGCCACGTCGCGGCTGGCGTCGCGCGGACCAAAGGCGATCTTGGCCTTGGCGACCCAGGCGTCGAACTTCTCTTTCGAGACGACCTCGACCGCGATGGGCATGTAGCCGTGGTTGGTGCCGCAGATTTCAGAGCATTGGCCGTAATAGACGCCTTCGCGCTCGGCCTTGAACCAGGTCTCGTTGATGCGGCCCGGCATGCCGTCCTTCTTCACGCCGAAGGCCGGAAGCGCCCAGGAGTGGATGACGTCGCCCGCCGTCACCAGCAGGCGCACGGTGGCGTTGACCGGCACGACGACGCGGTTGTCGACCTCCAGAAGGCGGCGCTGGCCGGGCTTCAGGTCGGCTTCCTGAATGATGTAGCTGGAAAAGGCGATGTTGCCCTGGTCGGGATATTCGTAATCCCAATACCATTGGCGGCCCGTGACCTTGATGGTCATGTCGGCCTGCGGCACCCGTTCGGCCATGTAGAGCAGCTTGAACGACGGCACGGCGACGACGATCAGGATGATGACCGGCAAAACCGTCCAGGCCACCTCAAGCAGCGTGTGATGCGCGGTCTTGGACGGAACCGGGTTGCGCTTGGCGTTGAAACGAACCGCGCAATAGGCCAGCAGCGCCGCCACGAAGATCACGATCAGCGTGATGATGATGGTCAGCAGGCTGTGGAACGAGTCCATCAGGTGCTTGACCGGCGAGGCCGCCTCTTGCAGCCCCATCTGCCACGGGTGCGGCTCGTTCGCCGCCGCCGTTCCGCAGACTCCCGCCAGTGAGAGGACCGCCCCAAGTCCGGCGGCGCGCAGATTTTGCCGTTTCATCCCCAACCCTCATCTATGCCGCGACTTTCGTCATAGGTCGCAGTCGTCTCTTCCCGCCGGAACCGCTTTCGCCCATAATTGTTCGCACTCCGATCAATGCATCTGGAATACGATTGGGCGCTTTAGCAAAAACCGGATAATGCAGGGTTCGTGCCATTCTGAGGGCGTCATTTCCCCGCAGGCCGAGCTTATCCCTACATCACACTCGGTTACAAGCGATTCCTAACCCTGCGGCTGACCAACAACGACAAGCGGTTTCCGACTCCGTTGGAACAGAAAGCTTGAGCGTTATGAAGGGTTAAACCATGCGGCAGCTTGTCGCAGTCCGTTTGTCCAGCAAATTTATTTGAACGCGAAAAGTCGTCGTGATTTTGTCCTGAGCACATCATGGAGGGCGATTATCGAACGACGACGCAACGCGCGTGGAAGAATCCTCGCCGCCCGAATCAACGAGAACAGGAAAGTTTCTGTATGAAACCCCAGCCTTGAAAGGCTGGAGTTCGCAAGCAAGTTGTCAGAACAGGAACAGACGATGGCCGCAAAAAGAGCCAAACAGCGTCAATGGTCGCCCGCGATGACTTTGCGAATGCGCCGGACGCCGGACCAGACAAATGCGATCACAATCGGAATCATCAGCCCAACCAACATGTCGGGATCGACCTTCAGTCCGAAGCCCTTCAGCCCCTTGGCGGCGTAACCGACGATGCCGACCAGATAATAGCTGATCGCCACCACCGACAGCCCCTCGACCGTCTCCTGAAGGCGCAGTTGCAACTGCGCCCGGCGGTCCATCGACTGGAGCAGTTCCGCGTTCTGCCCCTCCACCGCAATCTCGACGCGGGTGCGCAACAGGTTGCTGGCGCGGGCGACTCGTTGCGACAGGTTGTTGAGCCGCTGCTCCACCGCCTCGCAGGTGCGAATCGCCGGGGTCAGGCGGCGGTCCATGAACTCGCGGACGGTTTGCAGCCCTTCGATGCGGATCTCCCGCAGCTCGTCGATGCGCTTCTCCACCAGCTCGTGATAAGCCCGCGCCGCGCCGAATCGGTAGGAGGTTTCTGAGGCGATCTGTTCGGTCTGCGCGGCCAGCAGCGTCAGCCGATCCAACAGATCACGCTCGTCCTGCAAGCCGCGCAGGGTGGCGATTCGCGTCGTCACGTCGGCCAGCCCGGCCTCGATTGGGTTGATGCGCGGCAGCACCCCGCGCGCCGCCGGCAGGGCCAGCAGGGCGAGCACGCGGTAGGTCTCAATCTCCAACAGGCGTTGAACGACACGGCCGGTCTGACGCGGCGTCATCGAATGATCCATCACCAGCATCCGCGAAAAGCCGTCGCCATGGATGCGGAAGTCCGTCCAGGCGGTGGCCGAGCGTCCGGCGATGCGCGAGCCGACGTAATTTTCGGAGCCGAACATCGCCGTCATCATGTTCGCCGACGGCTCGGGCGTCTGGTCGTCGAGCACGGCGACATGGACGCCGACCATCAGTTCGCCCGGCAGCCCGTTCAGCCATTCGCGCGGCACGGCGTTCAGCGCCGGTTCAACGAAGGGATCCGCCAGCGTCCCCGCCGGGGTGACGCTGGGGCGGAAGACGGTCCAAGTGGAAAATTCGGTGTGCCGCTCCCACTTCAGGCGGAAGCTGCCGAACGAGGCGCTGTGGTGGGTGGCCCCTTGGGACGGGCGCGGGATCCCGGCCCAGTCGCACAGGGATTCCAGATGACGGCGGTCGGTCTCCCCCGCCCCTTCGCCCGACAGCATGGCCAGCATGGTGACGCGCACCGGCGCGGTCATGGAGTCCGGCGGGCGGGCATGGACCTCGTTGGTCAGGGCCAGCCGCAGCGCGTGATCCTTCAGGACCCGCGCGCTTGAGGCGGAAGCCCCGGCGGGCGTGGCGTCGCGCGGCTGGAGTCCGGTGGTTTGGCTTGCCTCACGCTCGCTCATGCTCGCCCTTCCCTGTTTTTCTGACGCGCCGTCGCCGTCGCGGAAACGCCAAGCCTTGCCGGACGACGCCCGCGACGCCACACTGTATGTTCAATCTTAGACCACACTGCACGCAGCGGCGCGAGAGCGTCGGCGGTTTCACCACCCATCCGCACCGATCCGACGATCCATCGCGATCCGTTCAGCCCCTGAGACCCGGAGTGTTCATGAGCGCGCTTGCCATCACCGACGATCTCTTCTTCAACCGCGCGGGCATGGACCGCGCCCGTGTGGAAGGCGTCGTGCAAGAGGCCCTCGCCAGCGCCGACGACGGCGAGCTTTATCTGGAATACGCCCAGAGCGAATCGCTGGGTTGGGACGACGGCAAGCTGAAATCGGCCAGCTTCGACACCACGCAGGGCTTCGGCCTGCGCGCCATCGCCGGGGAGGCCACCGGCTTCGCCCACGCCTCCACTTTGTCGGAAGACGCGATCCGCCGCGCCGCGACCACCGTGCGCGCCGTCCAGGCCGGGCACAGCGGCACGCTGGCCGAACCGCCGGGCGGCACCAACCGCGCGCTCTACATGCCCGACAACCCGCTGCACCTTGTCCCGTTCGAGGAAAAGGTGAAGCTGCTGGCCGACATCGACGCTTACGCCCGCGCCAAGGACGAGCGGGTGCGGCAGGTCAGTTGCTCGATCAGCGGCGAATGGCAGGCGGTGCAGATTCTGCGCGGCGACGGCGTGCGCGTCGCCGATCTGCGCCCGCTGGTGCGCTTGAACGTCTCGGTCGTGGTGGCCGAGGGCGACCGCATGGAGACCGGCAGCTATGGCGGCGGCGGGCGCGTCACTTACGAGCATTACATCCAGCCGGAAACCTGGCGCGCCTTCACCGACGAGGCGTTGCGGCAGGCCCTGATGAATCTGACCTCGGTTCCCGCCCCGGCGGGCGAGATGACGGTGGTGCTCGGCAATGGCTGGCCCGGCATCCTGCTGCACGAGGCCATTGGCCATGGGCTGGAGGGCGACTTCAACCGCAAGAAGACGTCGGCCTTCTCCGGCCTGCTCGGCCAGCGCATCGCCGCCCCCGGCGTGACCATCGTCGATGACGGCACCATCGAAAACGCGCGCGGCTCGATCTCCGTCGATGACGAGGGCACGCCCGGCCAATGCACGACTCTGGTCGAGGACGGCATCCTCGTCGGCTTCATGCAGGATCGGATGAACGCCCGCCTGATGGGCATGCGCCCGACCGGCAACGGACGGCGCCAGAGCTTCGCCTATCACCCGATGCCGCGCATGACCAACACCGTGATGCGCAACGGTCATCACAGCCCGGAGGAGATCATCGCCTCGGTCAAGAAGGGCCTCTACGCCAAGAATTTCGGCGGCGGTCAGGTGGACATCACCAACGGCAAGTTCGTCTTCTCGGCCAGCGAAGCGTATCTGATCGAAGACGGCAAGATCGGCCCGGCGGTGAAGGGCGCCACCCTGATCGGCAACGGGCCGGACAGCCTGACCCGCGTGTCGATGATCGGCAACGACAGTCGTATGGACCCCGGCGTCGGCACCTGCGGCAAGGACGGCCAAGGCGTGCCGGTCGGCGTCGGCCAGCCCACCTTGCGGCTGGACGGGCTGACGGTCGGCGGCACGGGGGGCTGAGGACGATCCGGCGGCGGGCGCCTGCGACCCGCCGCCGCCCATAACCGCCACTCTTGACAGACGAAGGCTGCGACCGCCTTAGTCAACGGGTCGATTGTGTCTTGGAAGCAGCCCGATGTTTTTGATCTTTCTGGCTTTGGCGTGTCTGGTGGCGATCAACGCCTGGACCATTTGGATCGCGGCGACGCGGCGCGGCGTCGTTCAGGCTTATTGGGCGTTGTCCGGCTCCTTCATGGGCATCGGCCTGATGGCGGTGATCGGCGTCTTCGCCTTTCCCGGGCTGTTGCAACTCGATCCGACCAGCGGCGAAATGCCGCCCGCCTTCGGGTTGGGCTTTGGATTGGTCGTGATCGGCTTGACTGGGGTCGCCATCGGCGCGGCCATGATGGGCTTGGCCCGGCTTTGGCGGCGCAAACGCGCGGCGAGCGCTCTGGCCGCCGCGACGGCGGACGGGGCGGACGCGCCATCCGGGGGAACGCCCTTGGGAACGCCCATTGGAACGGCCCGCGACGCCTGATCCGGGCGCCGCTCCTCCCAGAAACGCGCGCAGCCCTCACACGCGGGACCAGCCGATGCCGACTTTCTCCATCATCCTGCCCACGCTGCGCCAGCCCTTGGCCGAAGCGGCGATCCGGGCGATCCAAGAACACAGCGTCGGGCATGATTATGAAATCGTGCTGGTCGCCCCCTTCGCCATCGACGCGCCGCGCGTGGTGTCGGTGATCGAGACGGAGCGGCGCGGCAACTGCACGGCCCACGCCACCGGCTACGCCGCCTCCAGCGGGGATGTGATCGTCGCGATGAGCGACGATCATCTGGCCCTGCCCGGCTGGCTCGACGGCGTGGCCGAGACCATCGCCGCCAAGGAGAAGCTGGATTTCCCATTTCTGGGCGGGCTGAACCGGCCCGATCATCCGCATTTCGGGGTGATTTATGGCCTGTATTACGCCTATTTCCCGGTGATGTCGCGCCGCAGCGTGGAGGAAGTCGGCGGCTGGTTTTCCACCGACTACCGCGCCCATTACGGCGATCCCGATCTGGCGATCCGCGTCTGGGCGCTGGGCGGACGCTGCGAGCTGCTGCCGGGCGATCACCTCGCCACCAACCCGGACGAGGATCCCGACAGCCAGTCGATCCACAAGCAAACCTCGATGGCCGCCGACGTCGCGACCTTCGCCACCAAATATCATCGGGCGTTCGGCGGCGGTTTTCCGCTGGATTTTGGGCAGATCAACTTCGACTATCACATCAGCGAGTTGCGCGACATGACCTTTATCGCGCGCGTTCCTCCCGCCCAACATGGCGGGCGGGACCGCCATTGGCGCCCGGACTGACAGGAGCCGGAGCCACACACAACAATCCAGGGAGGCGTCCTTGAGCGGACTGGCGTTGGTATCGACCTTTTGCCCCGACCGCGTCGGGCTGGTGTCGGGAATCACCGGGCATCTGTTTGAACTGGGAATCAACCTGCGCGACGCCACGTTCGCCTCGCTGGGCAGCGGGGCGGAGTTCTCGGCGGTGTGCGAGTTGCCCGGCGGCCTGAGCGTGGACGACGTGCAAGGCAGCCTGTCGGCCCTGCCGGAACTGGCGGGCGCCGAGGTCAAGGTCACCCCCTTCGCCTTCGATCCGGTCCCCGGCCCGCAAGCGCTCATCACCCACCGGGTCGAGGTGTCGGGCGGCGACCAACCCGGTCTGGTCGCCCGTTTGTCGGAGATTTTCACCCAATTCGCCGCGAACATCGTTCGTCTCGACGCGCAAACCCTGCCCGACCGCGACGGCGAACGCTACGCCCTGCGCTTTTCCGTGGCGATCCCGCCGGAACGGGCGGACGTGTGCCTGTCCGCCATCGCCAACACGGCGGAAGCCCTCTCTTTGAATTGCAAAACCGAAGCTCTGTAGCGGGTTTTTGATTGCATTCCATCGTATGATGCGCAAAGGATCGGATCACAAGCCAATCCTTTGCGTATCATTGCGTGAAACGCTCCGTTCTTCTGGTCCTGGCGCTCCTGTCGTCGCCCACCGCCACCCGCGCGGAGGATGTCGGCGCCAGCCTGTCGGACTGGGGGAGCGTCGGGCTGCTGCAAACCCCGACCGCCCGAATGCCGCCGGACGGGTCGATGACCGGCGGGCTGAGCGGGCTTGGGCGCTTGCACCGCCATGTCACCCTGTCGGCGCAACCCCTGCCTTGGCTGGAAGTCACCGCCCGCGACAGCCTCTATCCCGGTTATTACGGGCTGAGCGAACCCGGCCTGGACGTCAAACTGCGGCTGCGCGAGGAAGGCGAATGGGGACCGGCGCTGGTGGTCGGCGGGCGCGACGTCACCGGATCGGGCCTTGATCTGCCAGGCAAGGGGCGTTTCGCCGGGGAATATCTGGCGCTGTCGCGGCGCTGGCAGGATTTCGACGTCACGCTGGGGGTCGGCTGGGGAACGCTGGGCGAGGCCGGGCATTTGCGCAACCCGCTGCGCTTTCTTGGCGGACGTTTCCGCCGCGACCGCGACCCGTCGCTGTGGCCAAGCCTGCGCGGACCGCGCGCTTGGTTTGGCGGCGAGCGGGTCGCCCTGTTCGGCGGGGTGGAGTGGCGCACGCCGATTCCCGACCTGAGCTTGAAAATTGAGACCAGCGGCGACCGTTTCCGCGCCCAGCGGCAGGATGAGCCGGGCTTTGCGCCGGGCAGCCGCTACAACATTGGCCTGTCCTATCGCCCCTTCTCCTGGATCGACGCGGGCGCGGCGTTCGAGCAAGGGCGGCGGGCGATGCTGCGGCTGTCGTTTCGCTTCGCTCCCAAGGAGTGGACCGAGCCGGACCGCCGCGCGCCGCCCGCCGTCGGACCGCGCCCGTCCAACGAAGCCGCCCTGCCCGCCGGGGACATCCTTACCTTGGCGCGGACCCACGGCCTGCCCGCCCGCGCCGCCGAGGTCAGTGGCGACACGGCGACCCTGTGGCTCAATCCAGCGGGAAGCGCCGCGCTCCCCAGCGCGCAAGAGGCCGGTCACGCCGCCCGCCTGCTGGCCGATCTCAGCGCGCCGCAGGTCGAGCGGCTGCGGATCGTCACCGGAACCCATGGGCTGGACGCCGCGTCCCTGACCCTGCTGCGCCGCGACGTCGAACGCGCCGCCCGCCATCGCGGCAGCGTTGATGAACTGTGGCGCACCGCGACCCTGGAGCCACCCAACCAGCGCCCGCCCGATTGGCGCCCCCACCTGGATCTCAGCGTTCGGGTGGCCTCAGAGTTTGATCTGGCCGAACTCGGAACCTATCTGACGCACCGGAGCTACAGCGACATCGTGCTGCGCGGCGAACCGGCGCGTGGGTTGGTTCTGGGCGGAGCGTTGCGGATCCGGGCCGACGACAACCTGTTCATGCTCGACACCAACGCCCTGCCCGCGTCGGAACCCGTGCGCAGCGACATTCCGCTCCACAGCGAACGCCCCTGGGCGGCGGAGCATCTGTTCGCCGCCCATCTCGCCACTCCCGCTGACGGTCTGACCACCCGCCTGTCCATCGGTCATTTTGAGGAAATGTTCGGCGGCGTCGGCGCCGAGGCGTTGTACCAGCCGCTCACCGCCCGCTGGGCCGCCGGTCTGGACCTGAATCATGTCTGGAAACGCAAAGCCGCCGCGCCGCTGGGCGTCGCCCGCGACAGCGCGCGGCTGACCGGGCACGCCAGCCTCTATTGGGAGAATCCCGGCGCCACAACCACCACCGTTTTGCGGTTGGGCCGCTATCTGGGCGGCGATTGGGGCGGCGGCGTCGAGGTGATCCGCCGCTTTGAAGGCGGCGTCGCCCTGACCGCCCACGCGGCCTGGACCGAGGGGCCGGATCGCGGGCAGAGCCGCTTTGGCGGGCGGATGGATTGGGGCATGGCGCTGGTCGTGCCGGTCGCCGCGTCGGGTTGGTTGCCGGTTGGCGGGACGCTGGAAACAGCGGTTCGCACGTTGGGCCGCGACGCCGGGCAACGGCTGCGCCAACCCCTGCCCCTGTATGACGCCCGCGTTCCCGGCGGCTTTGGCCGGTTGGCCGGAACATGGTCACGCCTGATGGATTGAGCCGCCGCCTCTCACCGCCCTGGACGCGCGTCGTGAAATTCTTCGGAACCTTGCCGCGCCACCGGCGTTGGAAAGCCCGACACCGCACGCCGATGATGGAGCGGAAGGTCGGACCAGAGAGGCTGTGATGCTGTATTGGACGTTGATGTTCTTCGTGATCGCCTTGATCGCAGGCGTGCTTGGTTTTGGCGGCATCGCGGCGGCGACCGCTGAAATCGCCAAGATTCTGTTCTTCCTGTTCTTGGTTCTGTTTGCCGCCAGCCTGATTATGGGGTTGTTCCGGCGGCGTTGACGCCGTCCGGCCCGTTTCGCCGCGCTGAAGCCTATTGGCCTGCCCCTTCGGCTGTTCGCCTCAGGCGTTCAGTTGATCGGACGGGCATCGTCCTTCAACCAACCGCCGCAGCGCCCGACGCCCGCGCGACAGCCGGGACTTCACCGTGCCAAGCGAGATGCCGAGTTGGATCGCCGCCTCGCCATAGGATGCCCCTTCCAACCCGACCAGCAAGACGACGCGGCGCTGCTCGCTCGGCAGCACCCGCAACGCCCGGCGCATGTCGCGCAGTTCAAGGCTGACGAATTGGGAGCCAGGCACCCCGCCCAAGGCGGCCAGAGCCTCGTCGTCGATGCCGAGAATCGGCTGGCGGCGGCGCAAGCCGTTGATGTGCAGATTGCGCAAGATGGTGAACAGCCAAGCGCGCAGGTTGCTGCCCGGTTGCCACAGATGCAGACGGGCAAGGGCGCGCTCCAGACACTCCTGCACCAGATCATCGGCCAGGGTGACGTCCCGCGCCATGGAACGGGCGAAGCGTTGCAGGCGCGGGATTTCCTGGGTGATGAGCAAAATGATGGCCGCGTCGGACGATCCATCCGGATCGAGATCGGTAAGGCGCGCGCCGTCCACGTCGTCGCTCAAAGGAACGCCGCCCAAGGGGGGAGCGCTCAGGGGGATGGCGCCAGCCAAGCCGCCAAGCATCGACACCGGAACGCCGGACGAGCGAGAGATGGGGTGAGCTGTGAGATGAGTCATCTGGAATGAGTCTCCATGTTGACCGTCGTCCACACCGCGCACGGACAAGGACAACCGCAAAGCGGATCGGAGCGACACGGGAGTGCCTCGCCTGGAAACCGCCTTTTTCCAAAACAGTCAGGGGCTGAAAGCCAGAGACAAAGTTCTCAACGGATTTCACCAGGAAAACCGAAAATCAAACTTTCACGCCCCCTTTTCCGACTCTGAATAAGATTCTTATAAATTTTGTTTGACGTATATGCGGTAATACTACTTTCGGAATAACTCAAGACTACATCCTATTACGCTATCATCTTCACATGATTATTAGAAAATTACAACAAACCAATAGGGATACATCATAAATATTAGGAATTTTTTTCTTCTCTATATTGCAAAGATGACCAACAAGCTGCCCCCACAGGGAAAGGGTGGATTCGGCGGACCGATTCATCTCAAAAGGGTTTTTGCATCGGCCATAAAAATATGAGAGGTTGCGACTCGGAAAAAACGACTCGGAGCGACTCGGAGAGTCAGTGGTTAACAGTTTGGTTATAAATCGCCGATTATCCTTGCGACTCGATTCCGCCCGCCAACGCCCCCTCCCGCCGTCCTTCCCGCCCAAAGGATTCCGCAAGATGCCCATGTCCGCCGACGTCGACACCATCGAACGCACCTCCATCGTCGCCTACACCCTGCTGAACGAACTTCATGACGCTCTGGCGCAGCCCGCCACGCCGGACGACGTGACGCTTGGTCTGCTGATGGGGCTGTCGATGTTTCTCGACGACAAGGTCGGACCGATCCGCGCCCAACGTCTGATGACCGAAGCGCCCGGCATCGTGCTGAAAACCGACGCCCATGTGACCCCCGACCAGTCGCAAGAGATCCTGCCGGCCTTGCGCGCCTTCGGCGATCACTTGAAAAGCCTGCGCACGCTGGCCCCGGCGACCGTCGAACGCGTTCTCGCCTGACAAAACCCGCCCCTATTCCCCACGTCTGGCTCCACGTCTGACGTCTTGACCGACGGAGAAAAAGGGCGGAAGCTTTTGGCCATGGACTGGTTCACGGGGTTCAGCATCGTCGCGATCACAACCGGCGTGACGATCAGCGTCGTCGTGCTGGCAGCCGTTGGCTCGATTAGGCGCAGCCTGAACGAGGGCGCGTTGCGCCAGTCCCAGCACATCAAGTCGCTGTCGGAAACCATCGCGTCCTTGTCCGCGCAACAGCAGGCGGCGCAGACCCGCATCCAGCAACTGACCGACGCTCACCGGAAATTGACCGAGGAATTCAACGCCCTCGGCGAACGGTTGAGCGACGCCGACACGGTCCAGCGTGTGTCCGGCACGGCAAAGCTCCTGCACTGATTGATGCTCTCCCCCGCCAACGCCCCCATCGCCAACGCCCCTGACGCCGCCATTGAACGCGCCCGCTGGACCGCCAGCGCCGACGCTTGGGACCGTTGGGCCGATCCCATGGCCGATCTGGCCGACAAGCTGAACCGTCCGCTGCTCGACGCCGCCGGGGTCGTGGCGGGCGACCGTGTGCTCGATCTGGCGTCGGGCGCGGGCGAACCGGCGCTCAGCGCGGCGCGCCGGGTGGGCGGGGCGGGGCTTGTGGTCGGCAGCGATCTGGTTCCCGGCATGCTGGGCGGGGCCGTCCGCCGCGCCGCGACGGAAACCGCGCCGCCGCTGTTCACCGCCGCCGACATGACAAGTCTGCCCTTCGCCAACGGCGCGTTCGACCGCGTCACCTGCCGGTTCGGCGTCATGTTCGTCCCCGATACGCTCGCCGCCCTGCGCGACGTCCGCCGCGTGCTGCGGGCCGGTGGCCGGGCGGCCTTCATGGTGTGGGGACCGTTGGCGGGCAACGGGCTGTTCGCCGACATCGGCGCGGCGGTCGCCGCGCGTTTGGGCGAGGATCACAGCCTGGCCCCGCTGTTCCGCTTCGCCGCCCCTGGATCGCTGGCCGCCGCCATGAGCGAAGCTGGTTTCGGCACGGTCACGGAAAGCGACCTGACGCCGGTGCGCAAGGCCCCCGCCGATCAACCCTTTTGGCGGGCCGCTCTGGACATGAGTTTCGGCCATCGGCTGGGCGGCTTGCCCGCCAACGAGCGCGCCGCTTTGGAATCGGACATCGCCGCCCGCTTCGCCGCGCAGGCGGTGGATGGGGTGGTTCCGGTTCCCGCCCATGTTCGGATCATCGTCGGGCAGTGACGACGATCAAGGCGACCCTTCTCAATAATCCTTTTCATAGCTGAGGCCAAAGCGGGTCTCGGAATCCGCTCCGACGTCCGCCTTGCCCTTCAGCCCTTTGTAGATCTCCACCTCGACCTTGGCGCGGGTTTGGTTGGCGCCCATGCCCTGCTCCACCCCGACATAGACGCCGTCGTCCAGATAACGCCCGGCCTGCACCGCGCCACCCTTGCCGTCGGAGCTTTGCGAGAAGTCCAAACGGTCCAGCCCGGTGGATCGCCGCACCCGGTCCAGCAGCCCGCCGCCTTCGCCGCCAACGCCGGTCAGCGCCGCCGCCGATTGCGCCAGTTGCACCGCCTCGCCCGCGCCCAAGCTCCCGACGGATTTGCCGAAGAGAACCGCTGACAAAATCTCGTCCTGCGGCAGGCCCTGGGGCGAGGTCAGGGCAATTTTCGGCTGCCCGGCGGTGCCCGACACCTCGATCTGCGCCGTGACGCCGTTCGCCGCGACCTCGGCCAGCAGGTCAAGGCGCGGGTCGATGGGTTGGGTTCCGTCGAAATCCAGATTGCCGCGATTGAAGGCGAAGCTGTGCGACAGGATGTCGAGCCGCCCCTTCAGGACGCTCAACCTCCCGGTCACTTCGGGCGCGTCGGCCCGCCCGCCGATGCGGAGCTGGCCGCCCAATTCGGTGTCGAGGCCACGACCGCGCACGAAGATCCGGTTCGGCGCGTCCACCGTCAGATCCAACGCCAAGGCGAAGGGCGGCGGCGGTTTGTCCGCCGCCTTGCGGGGGGGAATCGGCTTGCGCGTCGGGCCGTTGCGGCGCGTTCCAACCTCCTCCACCTTCAGATCGACGACGTTGACCGGCAGCCGGTTCGGAATCCGCACGTCAGCGCCGCGCAGACGGATCGGCCCGGCCAGACGGGCGCTGAGAAAGCCGCCGGTCACGGTCAGTTTGGCGTCCACGTCCGCCGTCAGCAGATCATTGTCGACCAGCCGGGCGTTGTCGGCGGTGATGGCCAGATCAAGTTGCCGGTCGCCCGCCGCCGCAGGTCGAATGACGCCCTGCCCGCCGATGGTCCCGCCGTTGCTGGTCCGCGCCCGCAAGGATTGGATGGTGAAGACCTCGCCATCGCCGACCAGCCGCGCCTCGATGCCGCTGAGAACGGCCCCCGACGCTCGATTCTCGAACCGCCCGCCGCTGAGCGTCACCGAGCCGCCCAGCTTGGGCGCCGCCACCGTGCCGCTGGCCCGCACATCCAGCTTGACGCTGCCGCGCGCCCGGTCGCCGGTGGACGCCAGCAGATCATTGACCAGAGCGGCGTCGAGCGTCCCCTCGACCACCGCCTCCAGCGCGCCCTTCGGCGGCACGCCGACCGCGTGGCTGTCCGGATTCATCACCAGCGGCAGCGCCGCCCGCAGGGTGAGCTTTCCGGCCTTGTTCGGCGTCGCCGCCTCGCCGTTGACCGACAAGCGGTTGTTGCGCCATTGCGCCGTCACTGTGGCGTCGACGCCGGGGATTCCCGCCTGGGTCGCCTGTTTGGCGCGCAACCCGGCAAGGCGCAAGGTCGCGTCGGCGCGTGGGCTGCCAAGCGTGCCGCTCACGCTCGCCTGGAGCGAGGCCACGCCGTCCAGCGTCAGCGACGGATCGGCCAGACGGGCCAGCGCCAAGGGAAGTTGATCCAGCCGGATGTCCCCCTTCAACCGATCCCCCGCCATGCCCCCATCAACCGACAGCCGCGCGCCGCCCACCAGCGCCCGCAAGCCCGCCAGCTCGTAACGCTGATCGGCGGCGGTGATCGTCGCCGGGCCGGTCAGCCGCAGGGTTTCCCCTGCAAAACGACCCTCCAGCCGCTCCAAACGCACCCGCGTCACGCCTGCGTCCTGGCCCAGCGATCCGGCGAGATCCAGGCCGATTGGCCCGCCGCCGCCGGTTCCGGTCGCCGCCGCGCGGAAATTCGCCTTGGCCAACCCGCCGTCCAGGCTGGCGGTCAGGCTGGTGATCGCGTTGCCGCCGCTCTCCGCGCCGGACAGCTCCAGCGAGGCTTTGCCCGAGGGCTTGCCCAGCGCGTCGGCCAGTTCCGCCGCCACGCTCACGCGCCGCACGGTCAGCGGCGCGCCCGCCGCGCTGTTCACCCGCAGAGTCGTCGCGTTGGCGGTCAGCGTCGCCGCCTGCCGCCCGCCCTTGCCATCCAACGCCAACGTGAAGCCCGCCGCGCCGTCCAACGGCGCGCCAACCAGCGCCGACAAAGCTCTCAGATCGGGCAAGGCCCCCTCAAGGCGGCCTGTCGCCACGCCGGACGTCATGGCGAGCTGCGCCGCCCCGGTGATGCGGTTGGCCCCCGTGACCAGACTGAGATCCGACAGCCGCAACGTGTCCCCGTCCAACGCATAGGCCGCGTCGAGCGCCAAGGGAGCGCCCTCCGGCTGGCTGCGCAAGGTCACGCGCCCCGCCGGTCGGTCGGGCAAACCGGCGGCGGTCGCCTCAAGGCTGGTCGCGCCCAAACCTCGGCCATCGGCCACAAGCCCGCTGGCCTGCGCCCGCGCCGTCACCGCCAGCCGGTCGAGCGGACCCCGCGCCGTGACGTCCGCCGCTAAAACCCCATCCAAGGGCGTCCCGAGCGCCGCGCCCAACGGCCCCAACGCGGTTCCCTCCAGCCGGGCCGTCGCGTCGAGTTGACCGGCGACCAGCGCGCCCGTTCCGGTCAGCCGCCCGTTGCCGCCCGCCAGCTCCACTTTGTCCAGCCTCATCCCGCCGTCGGGGGCCAGCGTCAGCGCCGCTTTGACGGTCGCCGCCGCGCCCAGCAGCGCGTCAACCGGCGTTCCGCTGGACAAACCGTCGATGCGCCCCGACAGCGTCGCCGACAGCCGCCCGTCCTCCTCCCGCCGCACGGGAAGGGACAGGGACAGCGCGCCGCCCAGCGGACGCCCGGCCAACGCGGAAAAGCGATTCAGATCCGCCGCCGTCGCCGTGACGGTCAACCCGCCGCTGCGCCCCCAGCCATCCAACGCGCCTTGCGCCGACAGCGTGGCGGCGGCGGCTTGCCCAGTCAACGCATCCAAGGTGAGTCGCCCGCTGGCGCTGTCGAGCCGCGCCGCCCCGATCAGCGTCGCCGCCGGGCCGACCAGACCGGCCAAAACAGGATCGCCGCCCACCACCTCGGTCGCCGTGGCGGACAAGGTCAGCGCCAAATCGTTCAACGTGCCCTCGACCACGCCGTCGGCCCGCGCGTCACGCCACGCCGCCGCCGGGACCAGCGCGTGCAAAGCGGAGTCCGGTCCCGCCGTCACCGACCAGCGCAGGGAAAGGCTCTGGTGATCGGCGGCCATCGTCCCGTCCAGGCTGGCCCGTCCCGCCGCCGTCTCCAGCGTCAGCGGGCGCAGCGTCACCCCGCCGTCGGGTTTCAGCAGAATGGCGGCGGTCAGCGACGACCGCGCGCCGACCAGCCGCGCCAAAGCCGGATCCAGCAGCCCCTCCGGCGCCGCCTGGGCGGTCAGGTTCAACGCGCGCCCGTCCGCCGTCGCCTTGACGCTCGCCTCGGCGGTCAACGGCTTGGTCGCGCCGACCTGCGTGGTCACGGCCCCGGTCCAATCATCGAGCGTTCCGCGCCCGTTCAGCGCCAGCGACAGCGGCGGCAATCCGGGCAAAGACAGCGCGCGGGCGATGACGCCCCCCGCCGGTTCCGCCCCGTTCACCGCCAGCTCAAGCCGCTGACTCGCCAGAACGAAAACAACGCTGGCGTCAAGTTTGCCCGGCTGATCGTCAATCCGCTCCACGCTCAACCGGCCATCCAGCCCCGCCCCGCCCGCGTCGAGCGCCAGCGCCCCATCAACCCGCAGCGTCGCCGCCTCGCCCAAAAGAGCCGCACCAAGCCGCAGGCGATTGACCGCCAACCGATCCAACCCGACGCTGACGGGAAGGTCCGGCAAGGCGAAGCCAACTCCCGGCCCCGGCGCCGCAGCGGGGGGCGCTGGCGCCGTCGCTTGCGGCGCGCGGGCGACCTCCACCGAATCCGCTTCCAACCGCTCAATCCGCACGCGCCTTGTCAGCAGGGCCGACGGCGACAGCGTGACGCGCAGCGCGTCCACCGTCAGCCAGACGCCTTGCCCGTCGGCCATCGTCACCCGCTTCAGCGCCAGATCAAAGGGCAAGCTCCCCTCGATGGCGCCAAGGGTTAGATGAGAATCGGGACCGGCTGCCACCGCTTCGACGCTCCGCGCCAGCCAACGCCGCCCGGACTCGCCGTCCAGCCACACGGCGCCCGCCCCAACGGCCAACAGCGCCGCCCCGAAAAGGACGGCCAGCGTCATTCCCAAAAGGGTCAAGACGCGGCGCAACCGACTCACGGCCAAAATTTCCGCCATCAGAAGGCCTGCCCAAGGCTGATGTAGAGTTGCCAACGCGCGTCGCCTTTCGGCGCGTTCAACGGCACGCCGACATCGACCCGCAGCGGCCCGAAATCGGTGTAGTAACGTCCGCCCAACCCGGCCCCAACCCGCAGCGACGATGAAAAATCAGGATAGGCCCGGTCGGCCACCGTGCCAGCGTCGATGAAGGGCACCACGCCGATGCTGTCCGTCACCTTGATCCGCAGCTCCGCGCCAAGCTCCAGCAAGGAGCGCCCGCCTTCCGGCTCGCCAAAACGGTTGCGCGGTCCCGCTTTTTGGAAGCCATAGCCGCGCACCGACCCGCCGCCGCCCACGTAAAAGCGATGGTCGGGTGAAATCTGGTCGAGCGACGCGCCCAGAACGCTGCCCAGCCCGACGCGCGCCGCCGCGACGTAACGGCCATCCTTGGCCAGATCGTAATAGACCGACCCGCCCAGTTGCAGCGTGGCGAAAGGCCGACGGCTCGCGCCGCCCGCCGGGATCCAGGGGGTGAATTGGAACGTCCCGCGTTCACCCTTCGTTGGGTTCAGCGGGTCGTCGGTTCCGTTCCAGGCGACGGCCAACGGCGCGCCAATGTAAGAGGTTTGATAGGTCCGCGCTTGAGTCTCCACCCGCCCCCGCTCCGCCGTCAGGCCATAGCTGAGGCTCAATTGATCGGTCAGCGGACGTTCCAGCGCGCCGGTCAATTGTGTGACGACGCGGCTGTAGGCGGGCGGCTGGTCCGACGCGACCTGAAAATTGACCAGCAGCGACTGCTTCACCGCCAGAAAATCAGGCTTCTTGAAGGACAGGCTGAAACGCAGATCCGGCAGGTTCTTGATTTGGCTGGCCGATTTGTTGCTGGTTCCGCCCGACGCCCCAGCGACGCGGCCAACCTCAAGCCCGACGCGCAGTTGCTCGGCCCCGCCGAACAGGTTGCGATGGCCCCAATAGGCTTGCGCGCCCACCCCTTCCTGCGTGGAATAGGTGACGCCGCCGCCGATGAAGCGCCGTTTGCGCTCCGACACCGCCACCAACACCGGCGTCACCCCGTCCGGGCCGGGCTGGTCGTCCAACCGGACGCGCACGCTGTCGAAGACCTCCAGCTTGGCCAGATTCTGCCGCGCCTGGTCCAGCTTGGCCGGATCATGCACGGCCCCCGGAGTCACAGCCACCCGCCCGCGCACCAGATCCTCGTTCACCCGCTCCAGCCCAGAGACCCGCAGCGCGCCGTTGCGCACCAGCGGGCCAAGCGCCACCCGCCACGCCACATCCATCGTCCGGTCGCCGTGATCGACCACCACCCGGCGGTCGTCGATTTTGGCGAAGGCGTAGCCCCGGCGATTCAGCCGGTCGAGCAGAGCCGCTTCGCCGTCCACCACCCGCTGCCCCAGCGCCGGTTCGCCCGCCGTCAGGGTCGGTTCGCCCAACAGCGTTTCCGCCGCCGGACCGCCCAGAGCCGCGCCGTTCACCAGAAGCGTCCGCGTCGCGGTTTTGACGTGGTAGAGCGGCCCCGGAGTCACCGTGACCGTGACCTTGGCCGGTTGGACCGTTCCGTCGATCCGCACATCAAGCCGGGCGTCGTAATAGCCGTTGGAGCGCAACACCGCCTGCAACCGTTCGCGGTCGCTGTCGGCCCGACGTTCCAGCCCGACCAGCGACGGCGGCGGGTCGCCGGTCAACCCGACCAGCGCCGACGCTTGGCTCAGCGTGTCGCGCAACCCGTCGTCGTCCACCCCGTCGAGGGTGACGTCGTAGGGCGTGCGGGCCTGCGGCGCCTCCGTCACCGGAGGGGCGTCGTTCGGGTCGGGCGTATCCTGCGCCCATCCAGCGACCGCCAGCGGCCCCAGGAGGACGCTCGCCGCAAGCAGCGGTGGCAGGACAGGTCGAAGAAGGGGGAGCCGGTTCATGGCGTCGACTGTAAGTGCGAACGGCGTTCATCTCCATCCCGGAATTGCGCCACGTCAGATCGGGCATCAACCGCTTGCTCAGCCTGCCCTTGTGGAATCCGAAACAGCGTGGCGCCCGCACCCCCACTACAGAGCGCCCGCGACAGAATGACCGAAATCACAAATCCTTTAGAAATTATTTTTCTACCTTTGAGAAAATGAAAAAATTTGCGTCAATTTTTTAGGCTTTCTCTGGATATTTTTTCTCTTAAATCGCTTGCTCGCCACCCCCTCGCTATTTATTGTTATTTCCAATTCACGAAATTATCAGTCCGGCGTCAGCGGTCCGTGGCAACAAATTCTCGTTCCCGTGATCGACGAACAGCCGGTCTGATGAACCAAATGGGGGCGACCATGGCCACAACGCTGACTCTTTCCGACGCTGCCGAAACCCTGATTTCTTCGTCTGAATCCGACGTGATCTATGGCCTTGGCGGCGACGACAAATTGGGCGCCAACGGCGCTGACACCATTTTTGGCGGCGCCGGAAATGACACGCTGTATCTTTATGACTATTCCACGAGCAACGCTCAACTCATGTCTGGAAATCAGGGTGCCGACAGCATTATTAGCGGCGAGGGAAATGACACAATTTATGGAGGGCAGGGCAATGACTACGCAAAAGGAAGCGGTGGAAACGATTTTATTTCTGGGGACAGCGGAAATGACTACTTGCACGGAGGACGCGGCTCAGACACCGTACTTGGCGGTGATGGACAGGATGTGATTATTGGCGGTTCTAATGATTACTGGTGGGAACCGATTGATTTTTCAGGAAACTCTCTGGAAGGCGGAAACGGCGACGATACAATTTGGGGAGATTCGGGCGACGACACCATCTACGGCGGAACATCAACAGGGATCACCAGCGGGCTTTCCGACAATGACCTCATCAACGGCTCAAGCGGACACAACTTGATCTACGGCGGGGACGGCAACGACACCATCTTCAACACATCCGGGGCCGACACGGTTTATGGCGGCGCCGGCAACGATTCGATTTCCTACACCGGCAACAGCAATGGCCTGTGGTTGTTCGGCAATGCTGGCGACGACACCATCCAAGGCGGGATTACAGCAGACACAATCTATGGCGGCCAAGGAAAGGATGTCATTTCCGGCAGCGCCGGGTCGGATTTGTTGTTCGGCGACCTGGGCGACGACACTATTTACGGCGCCGATGTCCACGCCTACGACCCGCTAAATGCCGACACCCTCATCGGCGGCGGCGGCAACGATTGGCTCTACGCATATTCCACCAACACAGAAATCCACCAAACCAGTGGGCCGGGAGCGTTGCTGCATGGCGACGACGGCGAGGATAGGCTCTATGGCTCGCTCGTGGGCAACGACACCATCTATGGCGGCGCCGACAATGACACCATCTATGGCGACATGACCGCCTTTGGGTCTGTTTGGTGGTCCGGCAATGATCTTTTGTATGGCGACAGCGGCAACGACGTTATCTTCGGCGGTTCGGGGGGCGACACACTGTATGGTGGAAGTGGCGCTGACACGCTCTATGGCGGCACCGGCACTGATCGCCTTGTTGGTGGATCTGGGGCTGATATTCTAGTGTTTGACAATGCATATTACGGAAGCACATACGGCTTTGTATATTTTTCCGGCGCCACCCCAAATACAGGCGTAGATTTTATCGAGGTCTTTGAGCGCGGAACCGATAAAATCGCGCTTTCCACGTCAGTGTTTTCCAGCCTTAACACAGCCAGTCTCGGCGGACAAATATACACAGGAGCAGGCATAAGCACTGTCGGAACGCCCGCTGGGATGTATCTTTTCTTCGACACGACGAACAGCCTTCTGTTTTACGACGACAACGCGACAGACGCGATGCGCACCGCCATCGCTACCCTGGATGGCGTTACGCAAATCAGCTCCTCTGACTTCATCCTCATCGGACCGACGTTCGACGTATGAGGCGAACGAAAACGTCACTCTGGCATGATCGTTTTCCCTCCCGCCGAGCAGGGCGCATCGGACGGACATCGACCATGGGGTAAGACCCAACATGTGCGCGAGGGCGGTGACTTCCGAAAGCCGCCGCCCAGCGCCGCACGCATTCCTGCCCAGGCGTTTCTCTTGCAGGGTAACGCTTGCCTTTTTGCCGCAGATCGCTATATTGCGCCGCAACAGTTTCCCCGACAGCGCCCACCGAAGTCCTTCGGCGGGCCTTTTTGTTTGGTTGCGGTGTCGTACCGCGTGTCGGGGGTGCCATTGCGAGACCAAGGCTCCATGAATCTCCGAAACGTCGCCATCATCGCTCACGTCGACCACGGCAAAACCACCCTGGTCGATCAGCTCCTGAAACAAGCCGGTTCCTTCCGCGAGAATCAGCAGGTCGCTGAGCGCGCCATGGACTCCAACGATCTGGAGCGCGAGCGCGGCATCACCATTCTCGCCAAGTGCACCTCGGTCCTGTGGAACGACCTGCGCATCAACATCGTCGACACCCCCGGCCACGCCGATTTCGGCGGTGAAGTCGAGCGCATCCTGTCGATGGTGGACGGCGTCGTCCTGCTCTGCGACGCGGCCGAAGGCCCGCTGCCGCAGACCAAGTTCGTGCTCGGCAAGGCCCTGAAGCTCGGCCTGCGCCCCATCGTCATCGTGAACAAGGTGGACCGTTCCGACGCCCGCCCGCATGAAGTCCATGACGAGGTGTTCGACCTGTTCTCGTCGCTGGACGCCAGCAACGAGCAGCTTGATTTCCCGACGCTGTTCGCCTCGGGCCGCAACGGCTGGGCGACCACCGATCTGGAGAACGGCGCCCGCGAGACGCTGACCCCGCTGTTCGAGCTGATCCGCGACCACGTCCCGGCCCCCAAGGTCGTCGAGGACGCGCCCTTCACGATGCTGGCGACCACGCTGGAAGCCAACCCCTATCTGGGCCGCATCCTGACCGGCCGCATCCAGACCGGCACCGTCAAGGTCAACATGGCCATCAAGTCGTTGAGCCGTGACGGCAAGCTGATCGAGAGCGGCCGCATCAGCAAGGTGCTGTCCTTCCGTGGCCTGGAGCGCGTTCCGGTGGACGAGGCGCAGGCTGGCGACATCGTCGCGCTGGCCGGTCTGACCCAGACCACGGTCGCCGACACCATCTGCGCCCCGGAAGTCACCGACCCCATCGCCTCGCAGCCGATCGACCCGCCGACCCTGGCGATGACCTTCTCGGTCAACGACAGCCCGCTGGCCGGTCGCGAAGGCGACAAGGTGACGAGCCGCATGATCCGCGACCGTCTGTTCCGCGAAGCGGAAGGCAACGTAGCTCTGCGCATCAGCGACACGACGGGCGGCGACGCCTTCGAGGTCGCCGGTCGCGGCGAATTGCAGTTGGGCATCCTGATCGAGACGATGCGCCGCGAGGGCTACGAGCTGGCCATCAGCCGTCCGCGCGTGCTGTTCAAGACCGACGAGTTGAGCGGCCAGCGTCTGGAGCCGATTGAAGAAGTCGTCGTCGACGTGGACGAGGAATTCTCCGGCACCGTCGTGCAGAAGATGGCCGAGCGTAAGGCCGATCTGGTCGAGATGCGCCCCAGCGGCGGCGGCAAGACCCGCATCGTGTTCTACGCCCCGTCGCGTGGCCTGATCGGCTATCAGGGCGAATTCCTGACCGACACGCGCGGCACCGGCATCATGAACCGCCTGTTCCACGGCTACGCCCCGTTCAAGGGCGCCATCGCGGCGCGCCGCACCGGCGTTCTCATCGCCAACAGCGACGGCGTCGCCGTCGCCTACGCGCTGTGGAACCTGGAAGATCGCGGCCCGATGCTGATCGATCCGGGCGTTCCGGTCTATCAGGGCATGATTATTGGCGAGCACACCCGTGGCAACGACCTTGAGGTCAACGTCATCAAGGGCAAGCAGCTCACCAACATCCGCACGACCAGCAAGGATGAAGCCGTCCGTCTGACGCCGCCGATCCAGATGACCCTGGAACGCGCGCTGTCCTACATCTCGGACGACGAACTGGTCGAGGTCACGCCGAAGTCGATCCGTCTGCGCAAGCGTTACCTGGACCCGAACGAGCGCAAGCGTCATTCGCGCGCGGCGGAAGCCAGCTAAGACCGAAAACGTCTCAAGCCCCCTCCCTCCCACGCTGTTCAGCGTGGGTCCCTCCCTCCCCCGCCTGTGGCGGTGAAGGGAAAGGCAGCGGCAGTCCCCTCTCCCACCGCAGGTGGGGGAGGGTTAGGGAGGGGGCCTGACACGCGCCGCCTCAAGACCGCTTTCCCACCCCAGGATCCCCACGCATGGCGCTGGCGACCGACGCGAAGTCCACCGGCTCCCCGTCCTTCTCCCCGTTCCGCCTGCTGGCGCGCGTCGGCCCCACTGGCCTGATCGCCCTGATCCTCGCGATCCTCATCGCCGTTCCCATTCTCGCCGTCTTTGTGCAGTCCGCCGCCTCGACCGGCGATCTGTGGCGGCACATGATCGGCACCGTTCTGGCCGATTACGTCGTCAACACGCTGATCCTTCTGGGAATCGTCGGCGCCGTCACCAGCGTGACCGGGGTCGCCTGCGCCTGGACCGTGACGATGCACGAGTTTCCGGGGCGGCGAATTCTGCAATGGCTGCTGCTGTTGCCGTTGGCGATGCCCGCCTATGTGCTGGCCTACACCTACACCGATTTCCTGCAATTCGCCGGACCACTGCAAAGCGCGCTGCGCGGCCTAACCGGCTGGCGGCGCGGCGATTACTGGTTTCCCGCCATTCACAGCCCGTGGGGCGCGGGATTCGTCCTGTCTTCCGTGCTGTACCCTTACGTCTATGTCCTGACGCGCGCCGCCTTCCTTGAACAGTCGGTCTGCGTGCTGGAAGCCAGCCGCACCCTGGGCTGCACCGCCTTCGGCGCCTTTCGCCGGGTGGCGCTGCCGCTGGCCCGCCCCGCTTTGGTCGCCGGGGTTGGTTACGCGCTGATGGAGACTCTGGCCGATTTCGGGGCTGTCCGCTATTTCGGCATCGACACCTTCACCGTCGGCATCTACCGGACCTGGTTCGCCTTGGGCGACGCGGCGGTCGCCGCGCAATTGGCCTCCGTCCTGCTGCTGTTCGTGCTGGCGCTGGTCGGGCTGGAACGCTGGTCGCGCGGCGGGATGCGCTTTCACCAGACCACCAGCCGTTACCGGGCGCTGCCCGCCCCCCGCCTGTCGGCGCGCGGCGCGCTGGTCGCCTGGATTGTGTGTTTGACGCCGATCTTTTTCGGCTTTCTGCTGCCCGCCGCCATTTTGATCGCCATGATCCTGCGCGGCGGCGGCGATCTGACGCTCGACCGCTTCGTCGATCTGGCCGTCAACACCGTGATTTTGGCCGGGGCCGGGGCCGCGCTGGTGGTCGCCACCGCGCTGCTGGTGATCCATGGCGTGCGGCACGACCGCAGCCGTCTGGCCGCAGCCGCCGTCCGCCTCGCCTCGCTGGGGTACGCCACGCCGGGGACAGTGATCGCCGTCGGCATCCTGATCGCCGTCGGGCTGATGCGCGATTGGGGCGGCTGGCCGGTGGGAACCATTCTGGGCAGCACGATCATCGGCATCCTCTATGGCTATCTGATCCGCTTCTTCGTCGTCGCCTATGGGCCGCTGGAGGCCGGATTCGCCAAGATCGGCCCGAATCTGGAGGGCGCGGCCCGCTCGCTGGGCCACAGCCCGTTGCAGGTGATGCGGCGCGTCCATCTGCCGCTGCTGCGCCCCAGCCTGCTCAGCGCCGCGCTGCTGGTCTTCGTCGACATCGTGAAGGAACTGCCCGCCACGATGATCCTGCGGCCCTTCAATTTCGACACGCTGGCCATCGAAGCCTTCCGCATGGCCTCGACCGAGCGGTTGGACGACGCCGCCCTGCCCGCGCTGGCCATCGTGCTGGTCGGGCTGCTGCCGGTGATCGCGTTAAGCCGCAGCATCGCGGCGTCGCGCCCCGGCCATGGGCGCTGATCCCGCAATGGGGTCTTAGGGTCAACCGCAATCTCGACATCTCCTCTTGCAACTGATATCCATTCGCACAAAATACGCGAACAGTTCGCAATCCTGGAGCTTGGAATGTCCGTTAAGACGATCATCGGCCTGACCGTCGCCTTTGGCGCCCTCACCCTGACCTCGGCGCACGCCCAAGAGGTGAACGTCTACAACTCGCGCCACTACAACACCGACCGCGCGATCTACGACAGCTTCACCAAGGCGACCGGCATCAAGGTCAACATCATCGAGGGCAACCACGACGAGTTGATCCAGCGCCTGAAGTCGGAAGGGGCCAGCAGCCCCGCCGATCTGTTCATCACGGTGGACGCCGGGCGTCTGGCCGCCGCCGCCAAGGAAGGGTTGCTCGCCCCCACCACCTCCCCCACGTTGGAGGCCGTCAAGGTTCCGGCCAATCTGCGCGCGCCGGATGGCGCGTGGTGGGGTCTGTCGAGCCGCGCCCGCGTCATCGTCTATTCGCTGGACCGGGTGAAGCCGGACCAGATCAAGACCTATGAGGATCTCGCCAAGCCAGAATGGAAGGGCAAGGTCCTGACCCGCAGCGGCACCCACCCCTACAGCCTGGCCCTGACCGCTTCGATGATCGCCGCCAACGGCGAGGAGAAAACCGAGGCCTGGGTGAAGGGTCTGGTCGCCAACCTCGCCCGCCCGCCGCAGGGCGGCGACACCGACCAGATCAAGGCGGTGGCGGTCGGCGAAGGCGATGTGGCGCTGGCCAACACCTATTATGTCGGCAAACTCATCACCTCGGCCAAGGCGGAGGACCGGGCGGTCGCCGCCAAGATCGGCGTGATCTTCCCCAACCAGGATGATCGCGGCACCCACGTCAACCTCAGCGGCGCCGGGGTGGTGAAGACCGCGCCGCACGCCGAGAACGCCCGCAAGCTGCTGGAGCATCTGCTCAGCCCCGAAGCGCAGCGCATGTTCGCCGACGGCAACATGGAGTTCCCGGTCAACCCGGCGGTGCAGCCCCACGCCGAACTGACCAAGCTGGGCAGCTTCAAGCAAGCGGCGGTCAACGCGGCCTCCTTCGCCGAGTTCACCCCGCAGGCCCTGCGCGTCATGGACCGCGCGGGCTGGAAGTGACATGCTCCGCAGCCCCGCCCCCTGACCGGGGCGGGGCTGTTTTCGTTCCCGTTTTCTGGACCGCCGCCCGCCGATGACCGCGCCCGCCCCCTCCGTCATCCTGTCCGACATCGTCCATCATTACGGGCCGCACCGCGCGGTGGACGGCGTGTCGCTCAGCGTCGCCCCGCGCGAGATCCTGTGCGTCGTCGGCCCATCGGGCTGCGGGAAATCCACCCTGCTGCGTCTGGTCAGCGGGTTGGAAACCGTGCAGCACGGGCGCATCTCGGTGGGTGGGAAGGTTTTGGCCTCCCCCGAACGGTCCTTGCCGCCGGAACGCCGCCCGGTCGGCATGATGTTTCAGGATTTCGCCCTGTTTCCCCACATGACCGTGGCCGGAAACATCGCCTTCGGCCAAACCGACCGCCCCCGCGCCGAGCGCGAACGCCGGGTTGCCGAATTGCTGGAGCTGATGGCGCTGACCCGCTACGCCGACGCCCACCCGCACACCCTGTCCGGCGGCCAGCAGCAGCGCGTCGCCCTGGCCCGCGCCATGGCCCGCGACCCGCAGGTGCTTTTGCTCGACGAGCCGTTTTCCGCCCTGGACGAGCAGTTGCGCCGCTCCGTCCGCGACGAGGTGGTGCGGTTGATCCGCGCCAGCGGCATCGCCACCATCGTCGTCACCCACGACCCGGAAGAGGCGATGGAGATCGGCAACCGCGTCGCGGTGATGGAGGCCGGGCGGCTGGTGCAGACCGACACGCCGCTGGCGCTCTACCGCCAGCCCGCCAACAGCTTCGTCGCCCGCCTGTTCGGCGAGATCAACCGCTTTGAAGGAACGGTGGAGGACGGCCACCTCAACACGCCGCTTGGCCGCTTCGCCACGCCGACCATGACCAGCGGCGCCCGCGTCGAGGTGGCCTGCCGCATCGAGGATCTGGAACTCGCCCCGCCGGGCCAAAGCGCGAACGCCGTGCCGGTGCTGGTGCGTCATTCCAGCTTCCTCGGCGCCTCGACCCGCATCTGCCTTGCCTTGCCCGGCGCGCCGAGCGGCGAGATTCACGCCCGCCTGCCCGGCCATGTCGATGTGAAGGCTGGGGATGAGTTGGCGGCGTGGGTGGATGTTCAGCGCGTCATGCTGTTTCCGACCGCCTGAGGCTGTCCGCATCCTCGGCCAGCGCCTGGGCGAGGCGGGCGGCCAGAGCCGCGCCCTCCTCCGCCGTGTAGGATTCGGCGTGGCCCGATCCCCAGACCGGCCCCGGCCAGGCCGGATCGCCGCGCGTCCGCCCGATGACGTGGACGTGCAGTTGCGGCACCATGTTGCCCAGCGCCCCGACATTCAGCTTGTCCGGGGCGAACAACCGCTCGACCACCCGCGAGGCGGCGGCGATTTCCGCCATCAGCGCCGTCTGGTCGGCGGCGGACAGGCGATGGATCTCCACAGCGCCCGCCCGGCGGGGAACCAGAATCAGCCAGGGCCAAACCCGGTTGTTCATCAGCAAGACCCGGCACAATCCCAGATCGCTGACCGGAAGGCTGTCGGCCTGAAGCCGTTCATGCAGTGAAAACATGGCGTTGTCCCCTGTGGCAAGGCCGTATGACCTAGGACGAATGGCAGGACGCGCAAAGCCGACAGTGGCAGCGCGGCCATGAAGGATGTATAGAACATCTTACGATCTTTGATGAATCGGCCTTTGCCATTTTCTGATGATCTTGGGGTGGACGGGGCGGCTTGACGCCGCCGCGTCCGGGTGAAACTGGGTGCGGCGAGCGAGAACGACTCACATGCGCAAAAAAGCGTTTGCGGTCCTTATTCTGGTGATCCTCGGCAATGTCGGGGCATGGGCGTGGTGGAATCGCCCGGTCGCCGAACGCTCGTGGGCGGGCGCCATCAACGGCGTCGGCTACACGCCCTTCCATCCCAACAAAAGCCCGTCGAAGGGCGACAAGGCCAGCGCCGACGACATCGAAAAGGACATGATCGCGCTGGAAGGCGCGGTGAAGGGCGTGCGCACCTATTCGGCCACCGACGGTTCGGAACTGGTCGCGCCCATCGCCAAGAAATACGGCCTGCCGGTGCTGGCGGGCGCCTGGATTGCCGGGAAGCCGGAAATCGACGAGCCGGAAATCGCCGCGCTCATCAAGCTGGCGCGCGCCAACAACAACGTGCGCCGCGTTCTGGTCGGCAACGAGGCGCTTCTGCGCGCCAACGTGACCGTGCCGCAGATGATCGACTACATCAAACGGGTGAAGAAGAAGGTCAACGTCCCGGTCTCCACCGCCGAGCCGTGGCACGTCTGGCTGAAGCACCCGGAATTGGTGGAAGCGGTGGATTTCATCGCCGTCCATCTTCTGCCCTATTGGGAAGGCGTGCCGGTCGATCAATCGGTCGATTACGCCATGGTCCGCTACAACGAGTTGAAGACCAAATACCCCAACAAGCACATCCTGATCGGTGAAATCGGCTGGCCCGCCGATGGCCCCTGGCGCCGGGGCGCGGAGGCGAGCCAAGTCAATCAGGCGAAGTTCATCCGCAACTTCCTGAACATCGCCGCCCAGAACAAGCTTGATTACTTCATCATGGAGGCCTTCGACCAGCCGTGGAAGCGGGAGATCGAGGGCACCGCCGGAACCAGTTGGGGCCTGTGGGACGCCTACCGCACGCCGAAATTCCCGATGATCGGCGGCGTTCAGGAAATCCGCAATTGGCAAGTCAAATGCGCCACCGCCGTGGCGCTGGCCTTCCTGCCGCTGGTGTTTTTCCTGTGGCGGCGCGGCGACCATCTGAAGATGGGCGGGCAGTTGTTCTACGGCGCGCTGATTCAGGCGGTGGCCTCGGTCCTGGTCTTCACGGTCAGCGCCGCGTCGGCGGCGGGGTTGGCTCTCACCACCGAAATCGCTTGGGGCGTTCTGATCCTGTTCCAGTTGGTGCTGTTCGCCGTGATGCTGATCGACGGCATGGAGCTGACCGACGTCGTTTGGCAGAAGAACTTCAAGCGGAAGTTCATCCCCTGCTCCGCCGCGCCGCT
This sequence comes from Azospirillum cavernae, assembly GCF_003590795.1. Classification (GTDB taxonomy): domain Bacteria; phylum Pseudomonadota; class Alphaproteobacteria; order Azospirillales; family Azospirillaceae; genus Azospirillum; species Azospirillum cavernae. The sequence continues at coordinate 651,002 of NZ_QYUL01000001.1, read as the reverse complement.
GCCCGACGCGCCCAAGGTGTCGATCCATGTGCCGTGCTACAACGAGCCGCCGCACATGGTCATGCAGACGCTGGACGCGCTGGCCCGGCTGGACTACCCGAACTTTGAAGTGCTGCTGCTCGACAACAACACCAAGGATCCGGCGGTGTGGAAGCCGGTCGAGGAGTATTGCAAGCAGCTTGGCCCGAAATTCCGCTTCTTCCACCTCGACAATTGGCCCGGCTTCAAGGCGGGGGCGCTGAATTTCGGCTTGGCCCAGACCGCGCCGGACGCCCAGCACATCGCGGTGATCGACAGCGACTATCAGGTTCACCCCGATTGGCTGAAGGCGACCATCCCGCATTTCAGCCGTCCCGAGGTCGGTTTCGTCCAGTCGCCGCAGGATTACCGCGATTGGGACCACGACCTGTTCCAGCGGATGATAAACTGGGAATACGCCGGTTTCTTCCACATCGGCATGATCCAGCGGAACGAGCAGAACGCCATCATCCAGCACGGCACGATGACCATCATCCGCAAGACGGCGCTGGAAGGCGTCGGGCGCTGGGGCGAATGGTGCATCACCGAGGACGCGGACCTTGGCCTGCGCCTGTTCGAGAACAAGTACGAAGCCGTCTACATGTCGGAAAGCTACGGCAAGGGGCTGGTTCCCGACAGCTTCTCCGCCTACAAGACTCAGCGTTTCCGCTGGGCCTATGGCGCCGTGCAGATCCTGAAGCATCATTGGCGGCAATTGTCGCCGGGCGCGAAGGAGCTGACCACCGGGCAGAAGTACCATTTCATCACCGGCTGGCTGCCCTGGTTCGCCGACGCCGCCCACATGGTCTTCGGCATCGCCGGCATTGTCTGGTCCATCGGCCTGCTGGCCTTCCCGAAATATTTCGAGTTCCCGCCCAACGTCTTCATGATCCCGACGCTCAGCGTCTTCGCCTTCAAGGTCGGCGCGTCGCTCTGGCTGTACGAGGCGCGGGTGAAGTGCGGCTTCTGGGACAAGGTCGGGGCCGCCATCGCCGGCATGGCGCTGACCCACACGGTCGGGCGCGCCATGTGGCTGGGCATGTTCACCTCGGGCCGTCCCTTCGTCCGCACGCCGAAATGCGAGAACCAACCGGCGCTGATGCAGGCCTTCCTGATGGCCAGCGAGGAGTTGGCCTTGCTGGTGTCGCTGTGGGGCGCGGCGCTGGCCATCGTGTTCGTGTTCGGCCATGAAAACCGTGACGCCTTCATGTGGTCGGGTCTGCTGGTGGTGCAATCCCTGCCCTATCTGGCGGCCTTCATCACCTCGCTCATCAACGTCTTCCCCAATCTGACCCTGGGCAAGAGCCGTCCGGAGCCGGTGAAGGACGCGCTGGGCAGCGGCGCCGCCGACTGACGAGGGGGCTTGGTCTCTGACCAACGGGCGGCGGACGCCTTGCGCGCATCCGCCGCCCGTTCTATGACCGGAACGCCATTGACTGTCCGGCGATCTCTGCCAGACTTTTTCCTGTGGGGAGTCTCCCCATGGGGGGCGCGCGATGGCCGGAAGCGGCTTGGGCCAGTCCGAATTTTCGGTGCGCACGTCGGCGGGTGTTGAACGCACCGGGACCGCGACGGAGCGGAATTACAAACGCAACCCCCGGCAAGACCGCCGCGACCGCAACCCGCCGCCGCCACACCGCCGCATTTACGACCTGCTGTTCGACGAGATCGACCAGTTCGACACGCTGAATGAGCGTCAGCGGGACCGGCTGAAAGCCAATCTGCGCGAGCATCTGACCGCCAACGCCCCGCCCCCCGCCGCCCAACCGCCGCCGCCCGATCTGGACGAAGAGGCGCTGGCGGAAAAACTCCTCAAAGACCCCGCCGCAAAAGTTCCGGTGGATGAGGACCGCATCATCAAGGCGGCCACCGCCCCCCTGCCCGGCTTCACCCCCGAACAGGTGGCGGGCAACGCCATTTTGGCGATTCAACTGCGCGATTGTCTGGCCCGCCACACCGACCGGGCGCGCAAGGTCGCGGTGTATCTGCATCTGCTGCTGACCGTCGATGGCGCGCTGCGCCCCCACACCATCGTGGATGTGTGACGGAACAGCGCCGCGCCAGTCTGGAACGATTACAAATTTCTTGCTGCGCCGCACAAATCGGGCATTATCCATAGAAACTTTATGGCTATGGAGCGCCCAACATGCCCCTCGACATCCCGCAGACCTTTCGTCACCACGTCTTTTGCTGCGCCCAGCAACGCCCGCCCGGCCATCCGCGCGGCAGTTGCGCGGCGAAAAACGCCCATCCGCTGTGGCAACGGCTGGATCAGAAGGTCCAGGCGGCGGGCCTGACCGATGTCGGCATGGCGATGACCGGCTGCCTGGGCTTCTGCTCCGCCGGGCCGCTGATGGTCGTGTATCCAGAAGGGATCTGGTACCGCCCGGAAACGCCGGAGGACATCGACGAGATCGTTACCTCGCACCTGACCGACAACAGGCCGGTCGAACGGCTGGTCATGGTGCTGAGCCGCTGAAGGAACGCCCTCTCCCACGCCACGGGCCGGGAGAGGGCGCGCGCCGATTGCTTGCGGGTCAGCGCCGGAACAGGAACTCGCGGCCAACCTTCACGCGCTTTTCGCCGTCATATTCGATGATGTCGGCGGTGGCGTAGGTCTCGGTCCAGCGTTCGGGCAGATAGCTGCCGGTGCCGATGATGTCCACCGGGGCGTTGGCCTCGGCCATCAAACGGCATTTCGCCGGGCCGAAGCCGCTGCTGGCGACGATCTTGACCGCCGGGAATCCGGCGTCGTCCAGCCGCTCGCGCACGTAATGGATCGCCGCCGCCGACACGCCGGTGCCGATCAGGTAGCGCAGTTGGGTTTCGTCGCGATAGCCACGGATCGAATGCGGCGCGTGCCGCTCCAACACCGCGTAGGAGCCGGGCGGGTCCAGCCCCTCGACGAAGCGGCCGCCGGGCGTGTCGAGCCGCAGGGTCAGCTTGCCCTGCGCCGCCAATTCGGGGAAGCGGCGGCAGACCTCCAACCCGTCGGTGATCTCGCGGCCAAAATAATCGACCAGCACGGTCAAAGGCAAATCGGGAAAGGTTTCGTGGAACATCTCCGCCGCGCGCACGGTCGATCCGGCGTAGCCGATCAACGCGTGCGGCATGGTGCCCATGCCCTTGGCCTGCCCGAAGAAATGCGCGGTGGCGTCGGTGGCGTTGCCGACGAAGCCCTTGGCCCCAACCTTGCGCTTGGCCCGATCCGACCCGACGGAGGCGGCGTAGGCCATCACCTCGGCCATGTCGGTTCCGGCGCAATGGCGCGCGTCCATCGCCAGGAACGCCACCTTGGGCAGATCGGCGCACATGGTGAAGGCGTTGTAGGCGGCGACGCAGGCCGGACCCAGCTTTTGCAGCAGGATCGTTTCGGTGTCCACCAGATGATAGAAGGATCCGGTGACGTACAAAATCGGCTCGCCCGCGCCGACCCATTTGCCTTCCGGGAAGTTCAACTGGATGTCGACCTCGAACCCCCGGTCGCGGGCGATCGCCTGCAACCACTCCACCGCCAGACGCGGGGCGCACACCACCGGGCGGCGCATGAAGATGGCGTAGGTGACTTTCTTGTCGCCGAACTTGCCGACCGTTTCCTTGGTCCGCCGGAAATAGGTGTCCGTCCAATCGCCAATCGCCGCCGCCGAGGGGTGGACGGCCAGCGGCCGCTTCATGCTCTCGCTCATCGCCAAATGCCCTCGCCTTCCGCCCTGCCATCCCATCGCGCGTCACCCGTCGCGCCCGCCTTGCGCGGGGCCGCCGATTGACCGGATGGCCAGCATTATACGGCCCAGCCCCAATGGGGAAGAGGCTTCCGCCCAAAACACATCCGCCGGGATGGCAGGGTTGCGCCCGCGTCACAACCGCAAGATCGCATTTGGATCGAATACCAAACAAATACCCAGCGTCTTTTGCCTGAACACTCAAGAAACGACAGACGAAACGGAACAACAAAACAGTATAAAATACCGATATTTGACGAAGAGCTTGGCGGCCTCTACAGTCCCCCCATGAACGCGCAAGGAACGGCGATGACCCAACGGCGGACATCATGGTGAGGACAGCGGCGACAGGCCCGACCCGGCAGGAATTTTTGTCGGAGGCGGAGCGCGTCGGCGGTCGCATCATCCCAGCGCTGTTCCTGTTGATCGTCACGCTGGCCGCCGCCGGGGCGGGCGGCGTGTTGATGCTGAAGCCCGCCACCGCCCACACCGGCGCCCTTCCCGCCAAGACCATCGTCGGCACGCAACCCGCCTACGCCGCCATGCCCGCCATGAGCTTCACCCTGCGCGACGGCGAGCGGCTGCGCGAGTTGAAGGTCCGCGTCGTGCTGGAGCTTGATCCGTCGGTTCCGCTGGAAACCGTCAAACCCCACCTTGCGCGCATCGCCGACGCCATGAGCGTCCGCATGCTGGACGTCGATCCGAACGAGCTGCGCGGCCAGGACGGCCCGCATTACATCAAGGACGCGCTGGGCTTCGCCGCCAACAAGGCGATCCGCCCGCTGAAGATCCGGCAGGTTCTGGTGCAGGACATGCTGCTGCGCTGACCGCGCAACCCTGCCGACCCTTTTCATCCCCCGCCGACGTCCCATATCGTCGCTGCGCCCCTCGACAGCTCCGGTGGAATGCGGAACACTCCGCCCACGCCGCCGCCGGACGATGGTGGGCGTCAGACAGCGCAGCGGAAGGAGACGGCCTTGGCCGAGTTCGATTTTGACCTCTTCACCATCGGAGCCGGGTCGGGCGGCGTCGCCGCCAGCCGCCGCGCCGCGTCCTATGGCGCCAAGGTGGCGATTTGCGAGGGCAGCCGAGTCGGCGGCACCTGCGTCATTCGCGGCTGCGTGCCGAAAAAGCTGCTGGTCTACGCCGCCCAGTTCGGCGACGGCTTCGAGGACGCGCGCGGCTTCGGTTGGGACGTTCCGACTCCCGCCTTCGATTGGCCGACCCTGATCGCCCGCAAGAACGCGGAGATCGACCGGCTGAACGGCCTCTACCTCTCCATGCTGAAGAACTCCGGCGTCACGCTGTTCGAGTCCTTTGGCCGCATCGTCGATCCCCACACGGTCGAGGTGGACGGCAAGCGTCACACCGCGCGTCGCATCCTGATCGCCACTGGCGGCTGGCCGACCAAGCTCCCCATCGAGGGGATGGAACACGCCGTGACCTCCAACGAGGCGCTGGATTTGCCGGTTCTGCCGAAATCCGTGCTGATTTTGGGCGGCGGCTACATCGCCGTCGAGTTCGCCGGGATTTTCCGGGGGTTGGGGGCCGACGTCTCGCTGATGATTCGCGGCGAGCATCTGCTGAACGGCTTTGACGACGACATCCGCGTCGCGCTGGAAGGCGAGATGAAAAAGCGCGGAATCGCCATCCTGTCCGGGGCCAAACCGACCAAGATCGAGAAAACCGCCGACGGCTACCGAGTCACCGACCATCTGGGCCGGACGCACGACGTCGGCCTCGTCATGGCCGCCACCGGGCGCCACCCCAACACCAACGGGCTTGGCCTGGACTCCATCGGCGTGACGCTGGACAAGGCCGGGGCCATTCCGGTCGATGAATGGTCGCGCACCAGCGTGGACAGCGTCTACGCCATCGGCGACGTCACCGACCGCATGGCGCTCACCCCCATCGCCATCGCCGAGGGGCGGGCGCTCGCCGAAACCCTGTTCAACGACACCCCCACCCGCATCGGTTACGACAATGTGCCGACGGCGGTCTTCTCCATCCCGCCGCTCGGCACGGTCGGCTTGACCGAGGCGCAAGCCCGCGCGGCCCACGCCAAGGTGGATGTTTACAAGGCGGGTTTCCGCCCGATGAAGCACACGCTGTCGGGCCGCGACGAGCGGATCCTGATGAAGCTGGTCGTCGATGGCGAGAGCCAACGGGTGTTGGGCTGCCACATGATGGGCATGGACGCGCCGGAAATGATGCAGGCGTTGGGCATCGCCCTGAATTGCGGGGCGACCAAGCGCGATTTCGACCGCACCATCGCCCTGCACCCCTCCACCGCCGAAGAATTCGTGCTGATGCGCGAAAAATCGCCCGATCCGACCTGACAAAGAGGGCGGCGCTTCCCTCGGATGCGCCGCCCCTTCCCTTTCAGGATCGCCTCAACCGATCAATTCGGCGGGCGATCAATTCGGCGGGCTGGCCACCGCCCAGGAGAAATCGGTGCGGGTCGAGTTTTTGGTGAAATATTTGGTGTCGCCGAAGAAATTGATCGGCTTGCTGTAGTTCGCCGGATATGTGGGGCCTGTGCCCACCCCGGCCAAGCCATGGCAGCTCACGCAGTTCGACGTGATGCCCGCTGGAATGCCGGGATCGGTTTCCAGATAGGGGTTGAAGCACACCGCCATCTTGGTGCTGTTGACCGGGATGGTCTGGCTGTAGCTGGTGCACATGGCGTAGTTGTTGAACGGCGCCGGGAGGCTGGCGGGAGCGTCCGCCTTGGATCCGGGGAATTTGTTCGGGGTGTCGGGGCCGGGCTGCCAATAGTAGGTCTGCCACGTCCAGAACGGAACTTCCTTGCTGTTCACATGCATGGCGAACAGCACGGCGTAATCGCCCGCCGACGCTGTGACCCCTTGGGCGCTCTTCATCGCGGCGGCCTCGTCCGCCGACAGGGTGAAATTGTACAGCGCGCCGACCGGGGCGTAATAGCCGACGGTGCAGGCCAACCCTGCGCTCTTGGCCGCCGCGTTCAGGGCGGCGACGTCGGCCTTGCTCAGCTTGCTCTGGCTGATGGGGATTGTGCCGCCCGTGCCCGCCGGATCGACGGCGACGCAGGTTTTCCAGGTGTTGGGCGTCGGGTTTGTGGCGTTGGTCGCTTGCGACGGCCCTTGCCACAGCGGCAGCGGCGTGTAGCCCTTTTGGGCGACCACGCCGAACACCGGCTTCAACTCCAGCGCGTCGACCGGGAAATCATTGATCGCCCGGTTGGTGGTGGGAACGGTCGCCGCCCAAGCGCTGTTGAGCGTGGCCAAGCTGGCCTTGGTGTTGATCGAATACGAGCCGCTCAACCCGGCGATGGTTTGCGGGGCCGCGATGAAGGACGCCGCCGACGGGCTGAATTTGTTGAAGGAAACGACCTGAAGCGCGTCCCCTTTCGACGCGGCGGCTTTCCCGGCCAACTGGGCGAGATGGCCGAACTGGTGCGGCTTGACGAAATGGCGGGCCGGGGCCGTCACCGCCTTTTTGTCGGCGGTCAGCAGCGACTTCGTCGGAACGGCGAAAACCTCGTCCGTGCCGAGCCAGGTTTCCCAGACCGGCAGAACCGCCCCGTTGTGGCTTTGGCCCGACGGCGCGTTCAGCCCGGCCCACACCGCCCAACCATGCCCGCGAATTTGGGATTGCTGGTTGTTGGCGATCCAGCCCTGAATCGTCGTGCCCTGATCGCCGACGCCAAAGCTGGCCGGGATGTCCACCGGGGTGATTTGCGCCTGCGCTGGCAGCGCGACGCCCGCGCCAAGCGCCGCCAACGCGACCATGGCGATGGGACAAATTCGAATCGTCATGTCCTGAACCCTTCCTGTATCAGCCGGTCGGGTTTCGGCGAAGCGTGTCCGATTGAGTCGAATTGTCGGGGACCGGCCTTTTTGCTTTATACCTCTATGCGGGAAAATCTTTCAGATCTAAATCGTTACAGTAGAATTACCGCCGCGTTTCAAACCTCAAACACGCGCGCGCCCTGCCCCGCTACTCCGCCGGGGCGGGGGCCGCCCGCCGCGATTCCAGCCCCATCAGGCGGGTCAGCAGGATCAAGGCGGGCAGCGCCCCCGCCATCGACAGCAGGAAGAAACTGACCCAATCCATGCGGTCGGCCAACCAGCCCGAGGACGCGCCGAACAGATCGCCGCCCAGCTTGTAAAAGCTCGACAGCAGCGCGTATTGCGTCGCGGTGTAGGCGACGTTGCACAGGCCGGACAGATAGGCGACGAAGGCCGCCGTGGCGACGCCGCCGCAAACATTCTCCACCGCCACCGTCACCGCCAACGCCGACACGTCATGCCCGGCCCAAGCCAACGCCACATAGCTGATGTTGGAGACCATTTGCAGGATGCCGCCGATCATCAGGCCGCGCAGCACCCCGACCCGCCCGACCAGCAACCCGCCGAGCAGCCCGCCGATGATCGTCGCCCACAGCCCGAACAGCTTGGTCACATTGGCTATTTCGAGCTTGGTGAAACCGAGATCGACGTAAAAGGGTGACGACATCACCCCGGCCAGCACCTCGCCCAGCTTGTAGGTGGCGATGAAGGCCAGCATGACGACCCAGCCCTTGCGGCTCATGAATTGGGCGAAGGGGGCGACCACCGCGCCATAGAGCCAGGACAGCAGGGCCGCCATCCGCCCGGACAGATGCGGGCGCGCCGCCAGCCAGTCGGCGACGTGCTGTTCGCGCTGAAGCGATTCCGGGGAAACGGCGACCTTCGGCTCCTTGTTGATGAGGATGGTCACGACGCCGACCAGCACCAGCGCCGCCATCGCCTCATACGCCACGCTCCAGCCATGGAAATCGGCGATGTAGAGCGCCCCCGCCCCCGCCGCCAGCATGCCGAAGCGATAGCCCAGCACCAGTACCGCCGCCCCGGCGGCCTGCCGGTTCTCGTCCAGCACCTCGACCCGATAGGCGTCCACAACAATGTCCTGACTGGCCGAGCAGAAGGAGACCAGCACCGCGAACAACGCCGTCCACCAAAGCTCTGTCGCCGGATTTGTCCCCGCCAGCCCCAGCAACGCCACCATCAGCCCGGCCTGCGTGACCAAGGCCCAACCGCGCCGCCGCCCGAACAGCCGGGTCAGCAGCGGCAGGCGCAAACGGTCGATCAGCGGCGCCCACAGGAATTTCAGGGCGTAGGGCATGGTGACGAGGGCGAACAGGCCGATTCCGGTCTTGCTCACCCCCTGTTCGCGCAGCCAGACACTCAGGGTCGATCCGGTCAGCGCCAGCGGCAAGCCTTCGGAAAAGCCCAGAAACAGGATCACCAGAACCCGGCGGTCGAGATAGATCGACACGGCGTTCAGCCAGGAAGCGGGCCAGACGGATGGTTTCACCGGCGTTTTCCTTTGGACATCGGCTGCGCGAACGCTGTGTATACGGCCCGGCCCGGTTGGCTGTCACGGTTCATTTGCCAGCGGCGGGCTTGCCAAGCGTTGCGAATGTTTCCCCTGAAACGGTGGAAAAGTTGCCGCGAATCGGGCTATAGAGTTGACCCCCTGGGGCGATCACCGGCCTAATGGCCCAATCGCATTCGTCACCCCCGTCAAGGAAGAGCAGGCGCGTCATGGTCGAGCGTTGGACACCCGCCAGTTGGAGGTCGAAACCGGCAAAGCAGATGCCGACCTATCCCGACCAATCCAAGGTCGAAGCGGTCGAACAGCGTCTGGCCAGCTATCCCCCCCTGGTCTTCGCCGGTGAAGCCCGCAAGCTGAAGGCCAAGCTGGCCGACGCGTCGGTCGGCAAGGCGTTCCTGTTGCAGGGCGGCGATTGCGCCGAAAGCTTCGCCGAATTCCACCCCAACAACATCCGCGACACCTTCCGCGTGCTGTTGCAGATGGCGGTCGTGCTGACCTTCGGCGCGGCCATCCCGGTGGTCAAGGTCGGCCGCATGGCCGGTCAGTTCGCCAAGCCGCGTTCCACCGACATGGAAGACATCGACGGCGTGTCGCTGCCCTCCTACCGGGGCGACATCATCAACGGCTTCGACTTCACCGCCGATTCGCGCGTTCCCGACCCGGAACGCATGATGCAGGCCTACACCCAGGCGGCGGCGACGCTGAACCTGCTGCGCGCCTTCGCGCAGGGTGGTTACGCCGATCTGCACAAGGTCCATCAATGGACCCTGAGCTTCGTCGAGCGTTCCCCGGCGGGCGAGCATTTCCAGGAGCTGGCCAACCGGCTGGACGAAACGCTGGCCTTCATGGCGGCCTGCGGCATCACGGCGGAAACCACCCCGCAGATCCGCGAGACCGATTTCTTCACCAGCCACGAAGCCTTGCTGCTGCCGTTTGAAGAGGCGCTGACCCGAATCGACAGCACGAGCGGCGATTGGTACGACGTGTCGGCCCACATGCTGTGGATCGGCGACCGCACCCGCCAGCCCGATGGCGCGCATGTCGAGTTCCTGCGCGGGGTGAAGAACCCCATCGGCCTGAAATGCGGCCCGACCACCGACCCGGACGAGTTGATCCGCCTGATCGACATCCTGAACCCCGACAACGAGGCCGGTCGTCTGACCCTGATCGTCCGCATGGGGGCCGAGAAGGTGACGGAGAAATTCCCGCCCCTGCTGCGCAAGGTCAAGAGCGAGGGGCGCAGCGTCGTCTGGTCCTGCGACCCGATGCACGGCAACACCATCAAATCGACCACGGGCTACAAGACCCGCCCGGTGGAAAAGGTGTTGGCCGAGGCGCGCGGCTTCTTCGACGTGCATCAGGCCGAAGGCACCCAGGCGGGCGGCGTGCATTTCGAGCTGACCGGCCAGGACGTCACCGAATGCACCGGCGGCGCCCAGGCGATCACCGATCACAAGCTGGCGCAGCGCTACCACACCGCTTGCGACCCGCGCCTGAACGCCAGCCAATCGCTGGAGCTGGCCTTCCTGCTGGCCGGCGAGTTGAAGCGTGGCCGGGTGGAGCGTGAGGCCCAGCGCCGCGCGTCCGTCGCCGCCGAGTGAACGAAAAACGGACCGGAGCCTCGCGGCTTCGGTCCGTTCGTTTCTGCGACCAAACGATCAAAAAATCTGAAAAAATCAGTGAACGACCAAGCGGTCGAGCAAAATCTCGCGAACGCGCACGTTGCGCATTTCACGATCCAGCACGCTGGCGATGGTGCTTTTCATCAGCTTGGCCCCATCGGCCCCGGCCAATTGCTGCGGGTCGATCTGGCGCATCTTGTCCGACAATTGATCGGTGATGCGCGGCACATAGGGTTCGGCCACCTTGCCGTCCACCAGCGGATCAACCTCCAGCAGAACCTTCACATCGACCAGACGGGCGTCGCCGCCGCCCAGGGTGAAGGTCATTTGCGGCAAGGCCGCGTAATTCTTCTTCGGGCCAAGCTTGTCGGATCCGGCGCTGGGGCTGGCGTTCTTGCTGGCGATCACCGCGCCTGTTCCACCCAACACAGCCAGAGTCACCAAAAGACCGGCGAGAATCACCGGCAGCAGCGACACCGTTTCTCCGTTGGCGTTTCGTCGAACCAGCCGCAAGATAGCCTCTCCGCCCACCAGGATCCGACAGGATCCACCCAAGCGACAGTTTAGGGAATGCTACCCCCCCGGTCAAACCGTCGCTTGTGACAATCTGAAGCGGCTCCAAAAACTCACGCCGGTTGCACCGGCACGTTGTCGATCAAGCGGGCCTTGCCCAACCAGGCCGCCACCAGCAACCGGGCCGGACGCTCGACGCGGGTGATTGGCGCCAAAGTCTCGCCGTCGCGCAGCTCCACATAGTCGATGGCGCCGAAGCCCGCCTCGGCGATCCGCCCGCGCACCGCCGTCAACACGCCGTCCAACTCGGCCCCAGCGGTCAGCGCGGCGGCGGCGACGGTCAGGGCGCGGTTCAGTTCCGGGGCACGGGCGCGCTCGTCAGGGCTGAGATAGGCGTTGCGCGAGGACAGGGCCAGCCCGTCGGCCTCGCGCACCGTCGGCAGGCCCTCCACCCGCACCGGGATGTCGAGATCGCGGGTGAAGCGACGGATCACCATCAGTTGCTGGTAATCTTTTTCCCCGAACACCGCCACGTCGGGCAACGCCTGGAGAAACAGCTTGGTGACGACAATGGCGACGCCGCCGAACATCTGGGGCCGGAAGCTTCCGCACAACCCCTCGGACGGACCGCCGACCGAAATGGCGGTGGCGAAACCGTCGGGGTACATGCCGCGCACCGTCGGGGCGTAGAGCGCCGCGCATCCGGCGGACGCCAGCTTGGCGGCGTCGCCCGCCTCGTCGCGCGGGTAGCGGTCGAAATCCTCGTGCGGGGCGAATTGGGTCGGGTTGACGAAGACGCTGGCGATGACATGATCGGCCAATTCGCGCCCGCGTCGGACCAGGGCGAGATGCCCGTCATGCAGGGCGCCCATGGTGGGAACCAGGGCCACGGTCTGCCCGGCGCCACGCCACGCGGCGACTTGGGCGCGCAGATCGGCGACGTTGCGCAGGACCGTCAGATGATCCGCCGCGCCGCCTGCGGCAAGGGCGCTGTCCGTTTGGGCAACCGTCGGCGTCGTCATGGCGTCATCCCTTGCGCGCGTCGAAAACTGGCGCTGGATAAACCGCCGAACCGTTCCTGTCCAGCGCCGCGTGCTGCGACGCAAGAGCAAGCCCGATCAGAACACGGACGCACAACGGGGGGGACGGCGAAGGCCGCCGTTCCCCCCCCGCCGCGCGGCAACCGCGTTCAACGCATCAACGTGACGCCAATCAGATAGGTCAGGTTGGCCCAAGCGAGGATCGTGGCCAGCAGAGCCAAAAAGGACGGGGCCAGAATGGCCGAACCGATGAGAATGGCCAGAACGACGACGAGCGCGCCAAGGGCCAGCAAACTAGTGCGCGTATCTTCCATGAGATGACATCCCGATCATTGGGTAAGGATGCTCCAAACCTAGACCATCCCCCCGCGTCTTAGGGCTGATCTGCATCAATCTTGCGCAAGGTTTCCCCATCAAGCGGCCAAAAAATATATCACTCATTTAGAATGTCGATTTTGCCTCATACCCCATCCTCCAACGGCTTTCTTGGCGCGTCCGACGAGTGGTGGATGGCTGGAAATCACGCAAAAGAAAAAAGGCTTCGAGATTTCTCTCGAAGCCTTTTTAATGGTGGGCGTGACAGGGATTGAACCTGTGACCCTTCGCGTGTGAAGCGAATGCTCTCCCGCTGAGCTACACGCCCGATCCCAGAATTCTCTGTCCATCGGTCCAGGCTGTCCCCTGGCGGAAGCGGCGTCTCGCCGGTTGTCGTCGGCGCCGCCGCTGCGGTGGGCGGGTTTCTAAGGCGTTCGTTGATTGCTGTCAAGCAGGAGATTCACTCCGTGAGGAAAGAAAATCGCACAGCCAAACGGCAAGCCTCAGCGCGCCCGCGCGCCCTTCGTTTTTGGCTGACTCTGTGCGCCGCGCTGGCGTTGCCCGCGCCTGGGGTCGCCGCGCCGGTGACGGCCAGCTACCGGGTGTATGTCGGCGGCATCGCGGTTCTGGACGCCGCCATCCTGCTGGATCTGACCGACCACGCCTATCGGATCGACCTCACCGCCCAGAATGGCGGGTTCCTCGCCAAGATTCTGCCCTGGAAAACCCTGTCGCGCAGCAACGGCGCCATCCAGATGGATCGGTTGATTCCGGCGCAGCACAGCCAAAGCAGCGTCTTTCGGGAAAAGCCGCGCAGCGTCGCCTTGACCTACAGCGCCGATGGCGGGGTCGTCGCCACGGTCACGCCGCCGCCGGAGGAGGATGACCGACCGCCAGTTCCCGAGGCTCTGCGCCGCGCCACCTACGATCCGCTCAGCGCCGGTTTGCTTCTGTTGCTGGCCGCCGGGCGCGGCGAGACCTGCGCCCGCGTGGTTCCCGTTTATGACGGGCGGCGGCGCTACGACATGCGGTTCGACAATGGCGGCACGCGCCCGTTGGCGCCCTCGCGCTATTCGATGTTCTCCGGCCCAGCGCAGGAATGCCGGGCATCGATCATTCCCATCGCCGGTCAGGCGAAACAATCCTCTGGCCCGTCTTTCTGGCGACGGGAGGAGGACTCCACGCCGCGCCCGCCGGGCGGGCCGCCGACCGATGTCTGGTTGGCCCCCATTCTGCCCGACGCGCCGCCCCTGCCCGTTCGCTTGGAAACCGACAGCGCGTTCGGCGCCGTCGTCATCCATTTGATCGGCGTCGCCCGCGCCGGGGAGCCGACGCGGGCTATCCCGTGACGCTGCGGGTGTCGATCACGGCGCCCGCCGTCTCGATCCCAAGCCGCTGGACGTCCGCCATCACAGCGTCCAACGACGGCCACAGCATGTGGCCGTCAATCTCCAGAAGCGCGCCGCCCAGCAGCGCCGCGTAACCGCCCAGCTTTCCCATGCACACGATCCGCGCGATCCGAGTGGTCATGGCGTGCCCTCCTCTTCCGGGCGGCGCGGCGATCCGCGCGCCCATTCACGCCATCATATTATCGTATGCTGATGGTGAGGTCCGCCGTCCGAAGGGATAACCACAAAGCGCAGAGGGATAGCGTGGGATAGCGCCCGCCCGTCACCGCGCGGCGAGCCGCTCCAACGCGGTCGGCAGATCGGCGAAATGGTCGAGGATCACATCCGCCCCCAGTTCCTCGACCGGCATGCGGGGATAGCCGTAGCTCATCGCCACCACCGGCACCCCGACGGCGCGCGCCGCCTTCACGTCGTTGCCGTTGTCGCCGATCATCGCCGCGTTTGGCGCCTGCGGGTCGGCCCCCAATTGTTCCAGCACCCAAGACAGATGCCGCCCGTCCGGCTTTTTGACCGGCAGGGTGTCGCCCCCGGCCACCGCGCCGAACAGGGGAGCCAGCCCGAGCGCGTCCAACAACTTGCGGCTGATGCGTTCGGGCTTGTTGGTGCACAGCCCCAGCCGGACGCCCCGCTCCGCCAACGCCGTCAGCGTTTCCGTCACGCCGGGATAGAGGGCGGAGGCTTCCTCATCCTCGAAATAGCGGTCGAGATAATGGCGGAGGATCGGTTGCACCGTCTCATCGTCCAGAACCGCGCCGGTGGCGGCGAAAGCCTGTCGGACCAGCATGGCCGAACCGTCGCCGACCATGGTCCGCACCTGCGCCTCGGTCAGCGACGGGCGGTCGAAATGGGCCAGGGTGCGATTCAGCACGCGGGTCATGTCGGGGGCGCTGTCGATCAGAGTGCCGTCGAGATCGAAAACCAGCGCGGAAAAGGGAAACGGCATCGCAAGCCCCGCAAGGTTGGGTCGGATCAAAGAAACCGCTCCCGTCCTAGCACAGCTTCCGTCCCGTCAACCATGCAGACCCTGCACAGGACCATCGCGCTTTCCCCCGCCGGTTGAGGGGGTTGACCACGATCTATGACACGCTGACACAAAAGTTGACTTGGGCTTGCGCCGTCGCTTGTGGCACATGAGGGCGTTCGCCGGTGTTTGCTTCGTCAGACGCCGCGATCCTCAGTCCGGTTTCACCATTCGGCCCGTCAGGAAGACTCCCATGGCACACCGTCCTCTCGCTTGCGTGATTCTCGCCGCTGGCAAAGGAACACGCATGAAGTCCGATATGCCGAAGGTGCTGCACCGCGTCGCCGGTCGCCCGATGGTCGGGCATGTGCTGGCCGCCGTGAAGGCGCTGGACCCCGATCACGTCGTCGTCGTGGTCGGTCCCGGCATGGACAGCGTCGCCGCCGCCGTCGCCCCCTACCCCACCGCCGTCCAGCAGGAGCAGCGCGGCACCGCCGACGCCGTGCGCGCCGCCTTCGGCCTGTTGGAAGGCTTCACCGGCGACGTCGTCGTGCTGTACGGCGACACCCCGCTGGTCACGCCCGACACGCTGCGCGCCATGGTGACGGCGCGGCGGCAGGCCAGCGACCCGGCGGTGGTCGTTCTGGGCATGCGGCCCGAGGATCCCGGCGCCTATGGCCGCCTGATCCTGAACGCGCGCGGCGGTTTGGAGAAGATCGTCGAGTATCTCGACGCCAGCGCCGACGAACGCGCCGTAACCCTGTGCAACGCCGGTCTGATGGCCTTTGACGGGGCGCGCATGTTCGACCTGATCGGGCGCGTCGGCAACCAGAACGCCAAGAGTGAATTTTACCTGACCGACGTCGTGCAGATCGCCCGCGTCTCCGGCATGGCCTGCGCCGTGGTGGAGGCCGCGCCCGCCGAGGTCGTCGGCGTCAACTCCCGCGCCGAGCTGGCGGAGGTCGAACGGCTGATGCAGCGCCGCCTGCGCAAGGCGGCGATGGACAACGGCGCCACGCTGTGCGACCCCGACAGCACGCTGTTCAGCCACGACACCCGGCTGGGCCGCGACGTGATCGTCGGCGCGCATGTGGTGTTCGCCCCCGGCGTCACCGTCGCCGACGGGGTGGAAATCAAGCCCTTCTGCCATCTGGAACAGACCCGGATCGACAGCGGCGCGGTGATCGGCCCCTACGCCCGCCTGCGCCCCGGCGCGGACATCGGCCCGGACGCCCATATCGGCAATTTCGTCGAGATCAAGAACGCCGTCGTGGAATCGGGGGCCAAGGTCAACCATTTGACCTACATCGGCGACGCGCGGATCGGGGCGAAAGCCAACATCGGCGCCGGAACCATCACCTGCAATTACGATGGTTTCAGCAAATCGCACACCGACATTGGGGCGGGCGCCTTCATCGGCTCCAACAGTTCCCTGGTGGCCCCGGTGTCGATCGGCGACGGCGCCATCGTCGGCGCGGGCAGCGTCGTCACTTCGGCGGTCGAGGCCGACGCGCTGGTCGTCTCCCGCGCTCAGCAAAAGGCCTATGTCGGCTGGGCCAAGCGTTTCCGTGAGCGCAAACAGGCCGAGAAGGCGAACAAGGCGTAACCTTCCCGCTCCAGCAGTCCACCAAGGCCAGCATTCCCCAGGCCCGCAGTCCCCCAGGAGAGTCCCCATGTGCGGCATCATCGGCATCAACGGCATCCATGACGCGACCCCTCGGCTGGTGGAAGGGCTGCGCCGCCTGGAGTATCGCGGCTATGACAGCGCCGGCGTCGCCACCCTGGTTGGCGACGGCATCGAACGGCGCCGCGCCGAAGGCAAGCTGCTGAATCTGGACGCCCGGCTGCGCGACGCGCCGCTGTCCGGCACGGTCGGCATCGGCCACACCCGCTGGGCCACCCATGGCGGGCCAACCGAAACCAACGCGCACCCGCACGCCACCCCGCGCGTCGCCGTGGTCCACAACGGCATCATCGAGAATTACCGGGAGCTGAAGGACGAGCTTATCGGCCATGGCTGCGTCTTTGAAAGCGTGACCGATTCCGAAGTCATCCCCCAACTCATCACCCATTACATGGACAAGGACGGGCTGTCCCCGGTGGAGGCGTCGGCCAAGGCGTTCAAGCGCTTCACCGGCGCCTTCTCCCTGGTCGTCATCTTCGCGGGCGAGCATGAGTTGATGATCGGCGCCCGCCACGGCACGCCGCTGGCCGTCGGCTATGGCGACGGCGAAATGTATCTGGCGTCGGACGCCTTCGCGCTGGCCCCGCTGACCAACCGCATCTGCTATCTGGAAGACGGCGATTGGGTGGTGGTCAGCCGCAGCGAGGCGGTGGTGCACGACGCCAGCGACGCCGTGGTTCACCGCCCGGTGAAGACGACGGCGGTCTCCGGCGCCTTGATCGGCAAGGACGGCTACCGCCATTACATGCTGAAGGAAATCTACGAGCAGCCGCAGGTGATCGGCGACACGCTGAACGCCTACATCAACCCGGTGAACAATTACATCGCGCTGCCGGATTTCCCCTTTGACGTGGCCAAGGCCACCAAGCTGACCATCGTGGCTTGCGGCACCGCCTATTACGCCGGGTTCGTCGCCAAATACTGGTTCGAGACGCTGGCCCGCATCCCGGTCGAGGTCGACATCGCGTCCGAATTCCGTTACCGCGAGGCCCCGCTGCCGGAGGGCGGCGTCGCCATCTTCATCTCGCAGTCGGGCGAGACCTTGGACACGCTGGAGGCGCTGCGCTATTGCAAGCGGCAGGGCCAAAAGATCCTGTCCATCGTCAATTCCCCGGAAAGCACCATCGCGCGCGAATCCGACGCGGTGCTCTACACCATGGCCGGGCCGGAGATCGGCGTCGCCTCGACCAAGGCCTTCACCACCCAATTGACCACGCTGGCCTGTCTGGCCGTCACCGTGGGCCGCGCCCGTGGCGCCATCGGCCCGGAGCGCATGCAGGAAATCGCCCACGCCCTGCGCGAGGTTCCGGCGCTGGCCGCCAGCGTGCTCGCCCATGACGAGCGCTTGAAAGAGCTGGCGCAGGAGCTGGCCGATTCCCGCGACGTGCTCTATCTGGGCCGTGGCGCCATGTACCCGCTGGCGCTGGAAGGCGCGCTGAAGCTGAAGGAAATCAGCTACATCCACGCCGAAGGCTACGCGGCGGGGGAGTTGAAGCACGGCCCCATCGCGCTGATCGACGACAGCGTCCCGGTGATCGTCCTGGTGCCGTCCGACAATCTGTTCGAGAAGGTTGTCTCCAACGTGCAGGAAGTCTGCGCCCGGTCGGGCAAGGTCCTGCTGCTGGCCGACAAAAAGGGCATCGCCAAGCTGGGCGACACGGTGCGCTGGTCGGTCGAACTCCCCACCTGCGACCCGCTGGTCGCTCCGCTGCTCTACGCCATCCCGGTCCAGTTGCTGGCCTACCACACGGCGGTGCTGAAAGGCACCGACGTGGACCAGCCGCGCAATTTGGCGAAAAGCGTCACGGTTGAGTGAGCAAGATTCAACAATGGAGTTTCTCTGGGGGCGTCCTGGAAAAGCAGAGAGCTTTTTTTGAGAAAACTCAGAGGAACACGACAGCAAGAGCGCCCCAGAGCGCCGTGCCTAAAATGTGAAACAGCACGGCGCTCTTCTAAGCTTTGATTGATCGAGCCGATTCGCGCGTCACATTGATCCCGATTTAACGCGATCTGCCCTAACGCCAGTCAGCGGGCGCGCCCGGTAATGGGCGAGCAAGCGGGGGCACAGTTTTTCCAACTTGGCGTCCAGTTCCTCGTCGCGGGTCTGCCCGACAAAACGGTTTGAAACTTCCGCGCCACGGACATTGCCGAACACGAACTCAAAGTCCGGCATCAGATCAGGAACATGCTGCCACAGCGCCGCCAGCATTTCGTTGTGGCGGCGCCGGTAGTTGTAGAAATCATCCTCCACCGGCCAGCCAAGCGCCCGGATCGTCTCAAGCACAGCCGGATCCCGCGCGACAAAATCCTCATATTCGATGACGGCGTCAAAGCGTTCGCGCTCGGCGAACATCTGATCCAGGATCAGGAATTTCTCGTCGATCAAGCCGGAGTAGTTCCGGTATCCCTTGGTGCGCAGGCTGACATAATTGTCACGGGGATCCCGCAACAGCAGAATGACCCGGTCAGGACGAAAACGCTCAAGATGCACGGCCAGAGGATAGGCCGTGGTCACGACCACCTTCGTCACCATGTCCAGGTCGGTAACGATGCGGGGCGCCGCGAAATTGTTGGGGACATCGACCAGCGCCAAACAATCCGATCGTTGCGCCAGGAACAGCGTGAACGCGGTCGAGCCGCTCGACTGCATGCCGTAAACCAGAATCCTCATTCACCCCTCCCCGGACACTGTCGCCGCCGCAGGCGACACCAGCCAGTTTTGCTCAATCTCGGCGCTGATGAAGACGTAACGGCGGGTGTGAGGCGTCGGATGGCGGACGCTGACGCCGTGGATCGCGTCGATCCCCTGCGGAAAGATCACCATCTGATTGGCCTGGTAGGGAACGACAGCGGCGACCTCCACCGAATCACCCGGCAGCGCGTATGTCTCCGTGTTGGAGATCGGGCCATTCTTCCAACGGAACAGCTCCAAATCACCCCCCACCGCGTCATCATCGGGATGGCGAAGATAGTAAAGACACGTAAAAAGCCGATTTGGCATGTCAAGATGCGGCCCCCGCGAGGTGGAGGGGACGGTCGTAACCGGCGTGTTGATCTCGGCCCGCGCGTCTTGAAGAATGCGCGCCTCATTGAAGCTGTCGCGCATCATCAGCCCCATCGAATGGTTCAGCAGATCGCCGCCCAGCGCCTCTTTGAGAGCCGTCGGCCAATGATCGCGGAACAGAGCCACCACCTCCGCAAAAAAGGCGGGCGCGCTGTGATGGCCGACGAACGCCTTCCATATGTCAGGTAGCGGCGTCATTTCCATGATCTGCCACGCCGACAGTTGAAAGCGGCAGTTGCTGCGCGGCGTGGCCTTACCCGCCCAACCGATCATCGAAAAGGGCGGAAACGTCTCGCTGAGCCGCTGGTGCGTCTCCTCGTCCAGCGCGTTCGGCACAACCAAATGGGGAAAAGGATCGAGACGAACATCGTCCGGCCCAAGGCCGGAAAGCAAGGACCGCATAACCTCATCTCCGAAGCGGGGCTGGCCAAGTGGGGCAAAGCCTTCGCATCATGCGGAAATCAATTCGGCAAAAGCAAGCAATAGGAGCATGACGGGCCAACCGATCAATTCCCCGCGAAGGTCCGCGCCGTCCATTCCCGGCTCGCTTGCGTCGGTGATCGGGCGCGGCTGAATCGCGCGGCCCGCCGGAATGGCGCGCATGCAGCTTTACTCTCCAGCGCCGCTTGATCCATTCTCCCCCCAGATCAATCCGCGCGACAGAATGATGCCAACCCACGGACCCCAGATCGTTTGGCGGACGGACCAGCCAACACGACGCCCGCCCGCCCGGTCTTTCTTGCCGCTGCTGCGCGCCGCCGTCGCCGCGCGCCCTGACCGCCCCGATCTGCTGCGCGATCTTGCGGTCGCTCTTCGGGACGATCGGCGTTGGGTGGAGATCCACGACCTTCTGTCCCCGCTTGCGGAAAAAGGCGGGCTGACGCCGGCGCTCGCGTGTGAGTTGGCGCAGGCCGCGATCGCCTGCGACCAGCCGGACCTGGCGTTGAGGGTCTTGGCCCCAGAGATCGCCGGAACAGCGCGAGACGCGCGCCGACAAAGAGTCCTTGCCCTCTACGCCCTGAACCGGATCGACGAGGCCCGGACGGCGGCGGCGCAGGTTCTGGACGAGAATCCCAGCGACAGCATGGTGCTGGGCGCCTTCGCGAACGACTGCCTGACGCACGGCGCCGCCGAGGATCTGGCGAGCTTGTGTCAGGGGGCCATCGACGGCGGCGTCGGCTCCACCCTTCATCTCGCCTATCTGTCCGCCGCGCTTTCCTTGGCCGGTCGAACGTCGGACGTCGTTCGCTTGATCGACCCGGAATATTTGTGCCGCCGAATCGAACTGGATTCCGGGCTGATCGACAATGAGGAGCTGACCCAGGCGATCCTGACGCACCCGGCGCTCGCCCCATCGCCGGAGACCAAGCCGACGTACGGGCGCAATCTGCGCCTTGAAGGGCTGGCCAGCGTTGAACATCCGGCGATCCGCAATCTGCTCGCCGTCGTTCGCCGACAGGTCGATGATTATCTGGCGGAGCGTCTCAACGCGCCGCACCCGCTGATTGCCCATCGCCCGCAAACGGCGCGGTTGCAGGGTTGGGCGCTGGTCCTGTCGGATGACGGGCACGAAGAGACTCACATTCATCCCCAGGGCTGGCTGACCGTCGTCTACTACGCGCGCGTTCCGACGAGCGAGACGCGAGGCGCGGAGCGCGAGGCGCCGCCACCGGGATCGCTCGCCTTCGGCCCCTGGCCCCGGTTCATCGGGGAATCCTTGCCGGATTTTCCACGCTGGCGCGTGGAGCCGCAGGACGGAACGCTGCTGATTTTCCCCTCCTTCCTTGGACATGGGACCATTCCCACAGGCGTGGGCGAGCCGCGAATCTGCGTGGCGCTCGACGTCCTTCCGTGCGACCAAGCGCCGACGCCCTGACCACCCACAAGCCCTGACCAGAGACGGAACCAGGATCGCAGCATGAGCACCGCCCCCGCCCTGCGCGCTTTCGAGCAGCCCGCCCCCCACCGGGTGATCCGCAATTTTCTCGGCTCCGATTTGATCGGCCAGTTGCTGGCTCACGCCGAAGCCAACCGGGACACCTTCAGGCCCACCGGGGTTGGCGACAGGAAAATCAATCCCGAGATGCGCGTCTCACGGGTTCTGCGGGATTTCGGATCGCTGCGGGACGCGTTGGAGGCGCGTTTTCTGTCGGTCATGGATCCGACCGTCGCCGATCTGCGCCTGTCATCTTTCGATTTGGGTCGGTTGGAGATTGAGCTTGTCGCCCATGGCGATGGCGCGTTCTACCGACGGCACATCGACACGCGAACCGGCCCGTCCGACAAAACGACGGATCGGGCCTTGACCGGCGTGCACTATTTCCACGCCGAACCCAAAAGCTACAGCGGCGGCGAATTGCGGCTGCATTCCATCCTGCCGCCCGAACAGGGTGGACAGTTCCTGGACATCACGCCAGAACAGGACATGCTGCTGCTGTTCCCCTCCTGGGCGCCCCACGAGGTGCGCCCGGTCGCCTGCCCGTCCGGCGCGTTCAGGGACCAGCGTTTCGCCATCAACTGCTGGTACCGGAGCCGTCGCACGTCATGATCCCGTCCGCTTATGTGGGAGGCCCCCTCGCCGACGCGGTGATCCACGCCGAGGCGGGCGTTGCCGAACACATCGACGTCGACGCCTATTTGCGCGCGCGCGGCTTTGTTCATGGGCGACTGACCAAAGGCGAGACTCCGGGATTCGACGCCGCTCTGCGCTTTCTGGTCGGCGACGCGACGGACAGCGCGCCGTCGTCTCCGGTTGAGGCGATGCCCCATTGGCAAGCCGACCTGATCCTGTTGCCGCAGGAACGCGCTGAACCTTTCGCGTCACCCAGCGCCAGCCTGGAACGCGACGCCCGGACGCCGGATCAGAACAGTTGGGCGCCGCCGCATTATGTCGACATCGACTTTGACGGGTCGCTCAATTGACCGCGCCAGGACGCCACCATCACGGACATGATTCATGCGGTTGATCTGCGGCTTCCTCCATCTTGACGGCCGACCGGCTGAGGCCGGGCGGCTCGCCGCCATGGTCGCCGCCATGATCGAGTCGGGCCTGACCCCTGCGGTGGCGAGTTTTGTCGAAGGGCCGATGGCGCTCGCCACGCTTGAATTTGCGCCAGCCGCCGCCATTCCGCGCGTTGACCCGCCCGCCGCCACCGCCCTGCCGCGCGGCGCGAGCGGTCTCGTGCTGGCCGCTGACGCTCGACTCTACGAAGGCGCCGACGGAAAAACCGACGAGGCCGCGCTGTTGAACGCGCTGGAACGTCGGGAGGCTGACGGGTCCGACGGAGGGCTTGGCGGCATTTTCGGCGACTTCGCCCTGGCCGCTTGGGATCCGCGCGATCAAACGCTGCTGTGCGCCCGTGACGGCATGGGGGTCCGACCGCTCTTCATCAACGATCAACCGGATCGGGTGTTCGCCTTCGCCTCGCTGCCTCGGGGCCTGAACGCCAGCGGCTTCGTCGCGCGGGAACTCGACGAAGCCGCCCTTCTGAGCACGCTGTTGATGCGCGGGACGCCCAACAACCGCTCCGTGCTTCGCGGCGTTGAACGGCTTCCGGTGGGGGCGTGGACGCGTGTGTCGGCGCGTCGGCGGGAAAGCGGGCGGCATTGGCGGCTCGACCCGGCGACCGCAGGCCAAAACCGTTGCCGCCCGGAAGAGGCCGCCGAAGAGATGGCGGCGCTGGTCACGCAAGCGGTCCGCGTCCGCCTGCCGGAAACCGGGCCGGTGGCGACTCACCTGAGCGGCGGGCTTGATTCCCCCTCCATCACCGTCCTCGCCGCCCGCGCCTTGCGCGCGACGGGGCGCCCGTTGCTCGCCTACCCATTCCTGCCGACGCCGCAGGGAGACTATGCGCCGGACGGCGAAGGTCCGCTCGCCCAAACGGTGCTGGACCAGGAACCGGACATCGTCAGCATTCCCGCGCGCATTGGCCCTCCGCTGGATTTTCTGCTGCCCCGGATGGATTGCGATCAACCCCTGCCGTTCGACCCCGCCGATCCCAACGCGTGGATCTGCATGGACGCGGCGGCGCGCGGCGCGCAGATTTTTCTTTCAGGGTGGGGCGGCGATGAGGGGGCGTCCTTCAACGGTCGCGGCGCCCTGGCCGAAGCGCTGCTCGCCGGTCGCTGGTGGAGGTTCGCGCGCGAGATTCGGGCGGTGTCCGTCGCCAGGGGCTGTTTGATGACGGATACGCTGCGTGGCGAGGTGCTGAACTATCTGCTGCCAGACGCCATTCAGACCTTCGCCCGGAGTCTGCTCGGCAGAACGCGGGACAGCGCGCCAATGACCTCAATCAGGCTGCTGTTGCGCAACGAGGCGATGGGCGGCGTCCCCCCGCCGTCGCCGCCGATGCGCCCCAACGCCGTCGCCAATCGTCTGCGCCTCCTGAACGGGCCGGTTCTGACGCGGCGGCCCGAACATTGGGCGCTGACGGGCGCCCGCACCGGCATTGCCGCCGCTTTCCCCCTGCTCGACCGTCGGGTGATCGAATTCGCGCTGTCGTTGCCAAGCGCGCTGTTCCTGCGCGACGGTGTTTCGCGGCGGCTGTACCGCGACGCCATGATTGGAATCCTGCCGGACAAGATCCTTAAAAACTCCACCAAACATACCCCTTTTCCCGAGGCCTCCCTGGTCGTCGCCCTGCAACGCGACACGCTGCTCCGTCAGCTTTCCGACCTGCGCGGACACCCACGGATCAACGCGCTGTTCGATCTGGAGGCTTTGGAACAGCGTTTGCGCGCCTTGCCGCCCCCGGAAGAGGCGTTGCGCCGCTCGGGCGAATTGGGTGGCGACCGGGCTTTGCGCAAGGTTGCGGAAACGGCGCCGCGTGTTTTACGCTTTATTTCCTATGTTCGGCAACATCACTGACACGCGCGGCGACATCACGGATGCGGCGCGTTGTCACCCAACGGTTTGGCCGTCCGTTTCGTGGTTGCCCGTTTCGTGATTGCCCGTTTCATGGGTGAAGCGGGCGACCACAGCGAAACGCCCGGCGGCGGGCGTCCCAACCACCCCCGTCCGGCCAACCGTCACCCAGGCATGGGCCAGCATCCGCCGCCCGCCCTCAGTCGCCTCTTGATCGGTCGTTTCGTCATCGGACAGAGCCATGCCGAAATGCACGGTGGCGGGAATGCCGCGTCGGCCCAACATGGCCCTGGCGGCGAGCGCCTGGGGCAAGCAAAGCGCGGTCCATGGCAGATGGCGGGCGGTTCGCTCAACCGTCTGACCGATCCGCCGGACTTGGGCCTGCCGAATCAGATCGACCGGGGCGACGGCTCCATCGGATCGTTCACGCGCCAGGGGACCAAGGCTGATCGCGATCCACCGGAAGGGCAAAACCGCCAGCAGAAGCTGCGCCAACGCCAACCAGACCGCCGCCTCCGCTGCCAGCCACTGATCCGCCAACGGCAGGGCGAGGAGTTTACGCAGCCGACGCATTGTCCGTGACGAGCAGGCCACGTTCGCGCAGCGCGCCCAGAAAACGCTCGACCTCCTGCCGGGCCTCGTCGGGGGCCACGTCATATTCAGCGGTCAGCGCGTCCACCAACTCATCGACCGCCACCGGCGCCGCGAGCAGTTCCCAGATGCGGGAGCCAACGGAGTTCAGATTGAAGTAACGGCCCTGCTCGACGCTCATCATCAGCAGTTCCCCGTCGACATCGGCGGTCAGCAGGCCATCGGCGCGGCGAAGCGTTCCGCAAGCTTCCGTCGGGTTGTTCATGGATGTCTCCGTCGTCTTGCCCCTGCATGGCCCCGGCGTCAGCCGCGCCGCTCGGTGGGCATTTTTGCCCGGCATGCTTATCACAAATACCCGAATCGTTCCATCATCGGGTGGTGGGCGGCGGCGATGGCGTCGCTCTGCGCCGTGGTCAGAACCTTGGCCCAGGCTCCAACCCGACCGGATCGGAAGAAAGGCGCGGTTGATCGCGACGAGCGTTCGGAGAAACCGGATTGGCGCTCCTGACGTTGCAACTCAGTAAAATCGCTGAAGCGAACGGAGCGCTCCACCCGTTCCTGTCGCTTTTCAAGCCCCATAAAGGCGACCACCGCGCCGAACGCCTCCACAGGATTGGCCCGCAAATCCTCGAATCGCAGGATATGGACGGGAAAATCGGATTGGTCGACCCAACTTGCGGCATGGGCGCTCCAATCGCTGACCCCTTGCTCAACCTGCGGGACGTATTTGCCACGATATCCAGCGATCCGCTGTTTGGGGTTGTTCAGCATCTTGATCGCGCGGTCGAACGTCACATTGTAGTGAAACGCCAGCGATACAGCCACGTCGCGCGGGTCGCGGAGAATATAAACCGCTGACCAAGCGTCCCCCCGCCCGAAGAGAGGCGTGCCATCGATGGTGACGCCGTGTTTGTCATGGACCTTGATGCAATTGATCCTGTCGCACCGCTGGACAAAATCCTCCATAATGATGGAGCGGAGAAGGTTTGTTTCGTCAAAGCTGAGCAGATTCGGATCAACGATGCTTTTTTCCTCAAGAAAATCCTTCCGAACCGGATAAGGGCTGTTCAGATCAATCCGGTTGATGTCGATTGGCGCGTCGGCTGCGAAAAGATAATTGGCGATCAGCAACCGAAGCCATGTGTTGCCTGATTTCATGTAAGAGGCGAGCCAAACGATCTTGCCCCCGGACGGCATCACACCTCCTTGTCGATCTGCGCGAGCACAGCGGCGACCGTGTCGTCCAGCAATGCGAAATCCATGGCGCGGTCCAGCAGAAAAACCCGAACCCGACCGAGCAAGGCGGCGATCTGCTGGAACAGGTCAGCGTCGCGCCCCAGATGGCTGGCCGTCTTTGAGCGATACACCTCGTCGCGCACCAACGCAGCGGCGTCGACAGGATCCAGCGGCGTCAAATCGAACCGACCTGGTGAATCCGCTTTCCGCAGGATGATGATCGTGGTTAGCGGCGTCGGTCCTTGCGTCGCCATCCTCGGCGGATCAACGTGGAATTTTTTAAGGCATGGTCGAACTGGCGGTCCCAGACAATCGGTCAGCGCAAGCTGTTCGACAGCGTCCATCCACAATCGGTGCTGCCGCCCATCTGGCAGGATGGTGGGCACACCGCCGTCATCGAAGCGGATGGCGGCGACGTCGTCGCCAACGAAATCACAACCCGCCTGGCAAAGCGCCGCCGCCAGGGTGGATTTCCCGGCGCCGGTGACGCCGCACAAGGCCACCCCCCGGCCCCGATACGAAAGGGTGGCGGCGTGCAAAACAAGCTGTCCGCGCTGATGAAGCAAGACGCCGAAGGCGGTGCCCAGCAGGAAGGGCGCGGCGTCGGTGGTGGTCGACGACGCGTGGAGATCAACGACAACCTCGTTTCCATTCGTGACGAGGAAACGCGCGACTTGTGGAACCCGAAACAGAAAAGCGGCGTCGTCAAGTTGCCACGTCGGCCCGACCCGAATTGCGGCGTCCAGCGCTGCTGGCGCCGTGCCGCACCGAACGCGCACATCCGTCTGAGACAAGACCTCGTCTGCGATCACCATCCCTGGAAGAGGAAAATCGGATGCGACGGCAAGACCGCAGACTCGATAGTAAAACAACGATCATCTCTACGATTAACGACACCAACACAAATCAGAAGACAGACCTGCGTTACGACGGGCCGAAAGAAGGATCCGTTTCATTCGTTTGGTTGGTTTTTGCTTCAGTGAGGCTCTTGATGGCCTGATCGCGGATTTCCGGAGCCATCCAGGCCTTCTTGCCAAGAACGGGCGCGGCATTCACCGGATTCAAGGAGTCACGCGAATTCATGGTTCTACCTTCAAGGCGTTTGGCGTTGCCAGCCTTCGTTTCCATAAGGCGTCAACGTCAAGTTTATGCGGGAAGGTGGGGAAAAGGCAAGCGCCGATGGCGCCGAGCCAATTCCTGCGCGTTGGGGATGCAGATTGACGCGCCCCAGGCTTCACGCTGGCGGGGTGGGTGAGCGCCAGATCATACGCCAGGACGGTCCTTCCGTTCCATCCTCGACGAAACCCAAGCGGCGATAGAGATTTTGCGCCGGGTTCCGCATGTCCACGCTCAGACTCACCGTTCGCCCGTCGTCCGCCGCCCGCGCCTGCACGGCCTGAAGAAGCGCGCGCCCCAGCCCGCCCCCCCGCCGTTCCGGCAACAGCGACACGTCCACGACGCGCAAATCCGCGTCGGTGTGGGCAAGATACAGCCGTCCGACCGATTCGTCTCCGCAGGTCAGGATCATGAAATCCGGATCGGCGTAAGCGGCGGCGTAATGGCGCGTCTGCAACGCGAACTGGGAGGTCAGGAAGGCGTGTTTCATCGCCTCGGGCCACCCCGTCGGCTCCAGCTCCGCCATCCGCACGGACATGTAGAGCCGCAACAAAAAGGGAGCATCCTCAACGGCTTCAGTCCGCAAGGCGAACCCTCGCGCCGCCCAAGGGGCGGGCGGCGCGAGGGTTGGTTTGGGCGTCACCGGCAAAAGATCAGTTCCGCACCGGGTATACGCCGTCAACGTTGATGGCGAACACCATGGTCAGGTAAGGCTGCCGATTCTCGTGCGGACTCACCGCGCCGGCCGCGATGCCGCAAGCGGGCGCGATGGTGTTGGGGTGCAGGGTGCTGTTGGGGGTTGTGACCTTGGTGTAGGCCGGCACCGCGTTGGCGCCCGTGGAATTGGGCTGCACCGGACGAGCCAGCCAGGATTGGTTGGCGGTCGGCGTGGCCGTGGTGTTCGTCAATGCCTGGGCCGGAACCGCTCCCTGGATGGTCAGCGTGTGGGTGTGCGAGGGCAGTTGCGCAGAGTTGAGCGTCGCCGTCTTGGCGCCGACCGTGGTGGCGCCCCACGACCGGGGCGACAGGCCGGGGCCTGTGCCCTGCCCCATCACGCAGAAACCCGCAAGGTTGGGCACCTTGAAGGTCTGCATCGCTGTGCCACCCCAGGTGTTGCCAATGATGCTATAGAGCGCTTGATGGTCCTGCACATTGTATTGCCCGCCATTGCAGGCGAGCCAACCCTGCGGAATATAGCCAAAGGGGAAAATGCGGATTTCTCCGATAAAGGCGTCCATATTTTTGCCCCTCTCTTACGCGCGGGTGGGGAAAGTGCCATTCAAGGCGATCATGTAAGTCAGAATGGCGGTTGGCATGACGTTGGGGTGCGCCGTCGCTGAGCCAGCGGTGGAAATTGAGCCAGCGGTGGAAATCGTGCCGGCGATCGGATTGGTCGGCGTCGCGCCAGCGGTCCCCAAGCCAGACTTAAGATACTGAGTCGTCGGCGACGCCGTGTTGGCGTACATGACGGTGGGGCCGGGCGTCGGGCTGGCGGCGGCGGCGCCCGCAGTCACCAGGTTGTGGGTGTGCGGCCCCATGTTCGCCGCCGTCAAGGCGACGGTCTCGGCGCCGCCGCTCTGGGACAACACGCGATTTGTCAGGCCGGTCCCCGTACCCTGGCCAATCGGAATGCGGCCACGCAGATCCGGAAGGGCGAAAGTGTTGACGCCGTCGCCGCCATAGGTCGTGCCGATTATGGCGTAGAGGGCTTGATACTCGGAGATCTTCAGAAGGGTGCCGTCGCACAAATTCCAGTTGGCTGGTGGGTACTTTCCAGCGAACAAGCGAATTTCGCCAACAAAATAATCACTCATGGGGTGTTTCCTTTCCTAAGGTTTCTGGTCGTCATCAGTTGCGCGGCGGATAGATGCCGCTTGTGGCGATGCAGAAGTTCAAAACCAGGAAAGGCTGCATGTTGTTGTGCGCCGCGCCGTCGCCTGTCGTCGAGAGGACGGCCGGGTTGAGCGGTATCGGAGCCGGGCCGGGTGAGGCGAAAAGGTTTGGCGCCACGAGAACGATGGGGCTTGTCGCCGTCCCGGAGATGCTGGACCCAACCGAGTTGGCTGTGGCGCCCGCCGTACTCAACACGTTCAGCGTGTGCTGGTGCTGGGGGGTCTGCGCGGCGGTCAACGCCACGGTCTCCACGCCCATGGCCTTGCCCCGCACATACTCGCCCGAAGTGTCGTTATAGTTTTGATCGACCGGCACCCGTCCGCGCAGGTCGGGCAATTGGAAGGTGTTTTTCCCGTCCCCGCCGTAGGTCGTCCCGATCAGCGAGTACAGCGCCTGATTCTGTTGGATTTGCATGACAGTTCCGTCACACACATGCCAATCTTGCGGAGCCCAGTTCATCGGAAACAGTCGAATTTCACCTAGGAACCAATCGCTCATGGCGTCCCTCCTCCCAGCCTTGCCACCAAATCCGAGGCGTCTGGGCCGATTGCGACCGACAACCTCGGATACTGCCAACAGCATATATCATGAGTTGATTTTGTCTTGTCTCATCAAATTGTGACAAACACAGACAACACATGCAAACGGGTGCGCCGGAAATTTCAATTGTGTAGCAATAGGAGCCGCGCGACATGTAAACGTGTTTTGTTTGCAATAAAATTCCACCTTTGATAATCGCCGCAGCGCTTGAACGGCCCTTTCCAGCCCGACTCGAACGCCTCGCCCGCTCGGTCTTGGTTCCAACCCGGCGGATGGTTCGCTAGGGTTGCGCCGCCCGCCCGCCAGAAAGCCGCGAACCAACATGCCGTTGTTCCAGTTCCATCTGCCCCGCCTCTGGTTGGCCGCCAAGACGCCAATCGGCGAATTCGCGCGCTTCCTCCATGACGTCGCCGCGTTCGCCGGTTGGCGGCTGGGGGGGCTGGCGGCGCTGACCGTGATCGCCGCCCTGGCTGAAGGGGCGGGCCTGCTGCTGCTGGCGCCGCTTTTGTCGATGGTCGGGGTTGGGGGCGGACAAGCGGGAAAAGGCGATCTGTGGCTGGCGCCTCTGGGGCTGGAAGGCGCGTTGGCGCTCTATGTGATCCTGGTCGCGGCGGCGGCGCTGGTGATCGCGGCGCGCGGGGATCGGGTGGCGCGCCTGCGGCTCGGCTATGTCGACCATCTGCGCCGCCAACTGCACGAGGCGGTCGCCGGGATGGAATGGCGCGCCTTCAACCGGCTGGCTGGCGCGGAGGTGGTCAACGCGGTGATCGGCGAGGCGCAACGCGCCGCGAACGGTCTGGAATTCCTGCTCCGCTCCGCCGGTTGGGCGGTGGAAATCCCGGTTCTGTTGGCCGTGGCGCTGCGGCTGTCGCCTACGATGACCGGCGCGGCGCTGGCGCTGGGCGCCCTGTCTCTGGCGCTGTCGCGGCCATTGAGCCGCCACGCCCACCGACTCGGGCGGCAAGCCGTGGCCGGGATGCAAGCCCTGCACCGCGACTTGTCGGAGGATCTGGCCGGCATGCGGGTGATCCGCGCCATCGGGCTGGAGGCGGAGCGCGCCCGGCTTTTTGAAACGCGCATGCGCGACGTCCGCGCCGACATGATCGCGTTTCAACGCCAATCCGGATGGGCGCGCGCGGTGACGCAGGGGTTGGCGGCAACGGCGGCGGCGGTCGCCGTCTGGTTCGCTGTGCGGGTTCTGGATATGGAACTGGCCGGAACCCTGGTGTTGATGGCGGCCTTCGCCCGGCTTCTCACCACGGCGCAGCGCATCCAGGACGCTTGGCGGATCGTGCTGCACGCGCTGCCCGCCCACGCCGCCGTGCTTGACCTTCTGAACCGCTGCCGAACCGACATGGTGGACTCGGAAACGCCTGCCGCGTCGCCACCGGCCGACCTGTCCCACACGGCGGCGCTGACGCAGGGGGTGCGGTTGGACGGCGTTGGGATCCGGTACACCCCGGATGGCCCATGGGCCTTGTCCGGCATCGACACGGTCGTGCCCGCGCGCGCCGTCACCACCCTGGTTGGGCGGTCGGGCGCCGGAAAATCGACGCTGGCCGACCTGCTGCTCGGCCTCATCGAACCAGACCAGGGCCGGATGCTGATCGACGGCCAGCCGGTGGCCGGAGGCGCGGCGCGGCGGTCCTGGCGGCGGCGCGTCGGGTATGTGCCGCAGGACAGCTTCCTGTTCCGCGACAGCGTTCGGGTCAATCTCGCCATCGCGTGCCGGGCGAACGGCGGCGGCGACGGCGATAAACGCTTGTGGGCGGCCCTGGAGCAGGCCGACGCCGCCGATTTCGTCCGGGCGCTTCCCCAGGGCCTCGACACCATGGTGGGTGATCGCGGCGCCTTGCTGTCGGGCGGTCAGCGCCAGCGGCTGGCCTTGGCGCGGGCGCTGCTGTCGGGGCCGGATGTGTTGATTCTTGACGAGGCGACCAGCGCGCTTGACCATGAATCCGAACAGCGCATCCTGAACGTGATGCAGACTCTGAAGGCCAGCATCACGATTGTGCTGATCGCTCACCGGCCATCGACCGTTCAGTTCGCCGACCATGTCATCGTCCTCGACGCCGGGCGGCTGGTCGCATCCGGCCCTTGGCCCGTCGTAAAAGCCGCCTCCCCGCATCTGGCCCATCTGGCGATGGATTGAGAAGGCCGGGTCAAGAATCCCGGATCGTCATGGCGCCGGATGGCCCCGCCCGCTATGGTGGCGTTCCCGCTCACCATTCCCGCATCGACCATGTTGGACACCAACGCGCCGCTGATCGCCGCCTTCGCGCATCACCAATCCGGCCGCGTCGCCGAAGCGGAGGAGCAATACCGGCTGATTCTGGAACGCGAGCCAGCCCAGGCTGATGTCTGGCAACTTTTTGGCGTTCTGGCCTCGCAATCTGGTCGTCACGATCTTGCCGCGCAAAATCTGCTGCACGCCCTGGCCTTGTCCCCAGAATCCCCGGCCCATCTCCTCTCCGCCGCCGCCGTGTTCAACGCCGCCGGTCATCAGGATGTTGCGGAGACCTTGCTCCGCCGCGCGCTGCGGCTGCGCGGCGACATCGTCGAGGCGCTGCGCCAGCTCTGCGAACGCTGGGGTTGGCAGGGTCGCTACGCGGAGGCGATTCCCCTGGCCCGCGTTCAGTCGGCGCTTGACCCCAGCGCCGCCGGGCCGATCCTGGACGTCGGCGCGATGAGCGGCCAGATCGGGCGGATCGAAGAGGCGCGAACAGCGCTCCACCGCGCCGCCCGCCTGGATCCCGCCAGCGCCGCCGCCTTCAATCTGGCATGGCTCGACGTCGTGGACGCGAGGCGGCACGACATGGCCGAGGTTCGGCTGCGCGTCGCGCTCGCCGCCAACCCGACCCATGTTGACGCGCTGCACAACATGGGTTGCAGCCTGCTCAACCTCTCCCGCCCGCGTGAGGCGGCGATGTGCCTTGCCCGCGCCAACCGGCTGGCGCCGCACCGGATCGACGTCGTCAACGCGATCGCCAGCGCCGGGCTGTATCTGCCGCTGCCCGACGCCGAACCATGCTTTCAAGCGGCGCATGCGTTCGAGGAGCGTTTCCTGCGCCCGCTCTATCCGCAGGATCCCGCGCACGCCAATTGGCCGGATCCCAACCGTCGCCTGCGCGTCGGCTATCTCAGCACCGATCTGCACGCCGCCCAGCCGGTGGCGCGCAACCTTGAGCCGGTTCTGCGGGCGCATGACCGCGAGCGGTTCGACCTGTTCGTCTATTCCGACATTCCCATCCTCGACCCCACCGTGGAGCGGTTCCAGGCGTTGAGCGGCGGCTGGCGCATGGTCGCCGGTTTGAGCGACGAGGCGCTCGCCCAGGGAATCCGCTCCGACGGCATCGACATTCTGGTGGTCCTCGCCGGGCATTTCGACGGGAACCGCCTCAGCGTCTGCGCCCACCAACCGGCGCCGGTCCAGATCAGCCACCACGACGTGACGACCAGCGCCATGCCGGTGATCGACGCCTTGATCGTTGATCGGGTGATCGGCGCCCGCCCGCTGAGCGAATGTTTCACCGAACGTCTGATGCGCCTGCCCTCCTACGTCATCATGGCGCCGCCGGATGATCCGCCGCCGCTGACCCCGCCGCCGCTGCTGCGCAACGGGTTTCCCACCTTTGGCTGCTTCAACAACCCGGCCAAAATGTCGGACGCGACGCTGGATCTGTGGGCCAGGGTGCTGAGCGCGACGCCGGACGCGCGGCTGCGGTTGAAGTATCAAAAACACTACGACGCCCCGGCCTGCCGTGCGCGCATCCTGGACCACCTCGTGGCGGGCGGCGTCGATCCGACGCGGGTCGAATTCCTGCCCGGCAGCCTGAACAGCGTGTCCGAGCATCTGGCGCTGTATGACGGCGTCGACGTGGCGCTCGACCCGTTCCCCTTCAGCGGATCCACCACCACCTTCGAGGCCCTGTTCATGGGCGTGCCGGTCGTGACCCTGCCGCAGCCGCGCCTTGTCGCCCGGTGGAGCGCCTCCATCCTGACGACCGTCGGACTGACGTCCTTCATCGCCGACTCGCCCGACGATTACATCGCCATCGCCCAGCGTGCGGCGACCGACAGCCATGGGCTGGCGACGCTGCGGGCTGGGCTGCGGGAGCGGGTTTTGGCTTCTTCTTTGTGCGACGCCCCCCGCATGGCCCGCCATCTGGAGCGTGTTTACCGCGCGTTGTGGCGGCGCTGGTGCGCCAAGGTCGCTCAAAAACAACGGAACGGAGAGGGTGAGGCATGACTCGTTGGAACGCCGGGTACGTCGCCGATGTCGAATATGGCGCGGGCCTGTTTCGCGAACAGGCGCCCGCTCACCTTGATCTCGTCTGCCTGCTCAACGGGGTGGAGCCGCCATCGCGGGGGACGATTTCACCTGGTGCGAATTGGGTTGCGGCCAGGGGATCACCGCCAACGTCGTGGCCGCCGCCAACCCGCGCGCGAACGTCCATGCCGTCGATTTCCACCTCGCCCACATCGCCAGCGCCCGCGCCATGGCCAAGGCCGCCGATTTGGGGAACGTCACCTTCCACGAGCGGAGTTTCGAGGATCTCGTCGACGGCGCCGGGCCGGAGCTGCCCGCCTTTGATTACATCACCCTGCACGGCGTTTACAGTTGGGTCGGGCCGGAGACGCGACGGGCGATCGTCCGCTTTCTTGATCGCGCGCTGAAGCCGGGCGGCGTCGCCTATGTCAGCTACAATTCGCTGTCGGCCTGGGCGCCGTTGCTGCCGTTGCAGCGCCTGTTGCAGGAATACGCCCGCAACGCCGCCGGAAACAGCGTCGAGGCGGTTCGTCAGGGGATGGAATTCGCCGAAGCGCTGCAAGCGGCCGGCGCCGTCACCTTGGGCGGGCCGGAACTGTTGCGGCGCGTGCGCAATCCGGGTCCCCTTGATGAGAACAAGCACTGGGCCTATCTGGCGCATGAATATCTGAACGCTCATTGGCAACCCTTGCTGCACGCCGATGTGGCGCGCGACATGGCGGCGGCGGCGCTGACCTACGCCGGGGCGGCGCACATCTTCCAGAATGAGCCGACCTTGACGTTGAGCGCGGCGCAGCGCGCGCTGTTGGCCGGGATCGCCGATCCAACCGCGCGCGAGACCTTCGCCGATTATTGCGGGCAGGAGGGGCATCGCTGCGACGTGTTCGCGCGCGACGCCCGTCCCCTCTCCCCCCAGCGGCGCGACGCCAAGCTGCGCGACCTCGGGCTGGCGCAGATCGCTCCCATCGCCCTGCCCTTCACCATCCAAGCCGTGGATGGGCCGGTTGTGCTGGAGGAGCGGGTGTATGGCCCGATCCTCGCCGCTCTGGCCGAGGCGCCGCGCCGCGTCGGCGACCTGCTCGACCTTCCCGCCGTGCTGGAAAGCGGCCAAGCGCCCTCACCCCGCGACCTTGTCCTTTGTCTGACGGGTCTGGGAGTCGCGCTGCCGGTCATCGGGGGTTTGGACGGGGGGATTCTGCCGTCGGTCCAGCGCTTCAACCGCGCGCAAAGCGCCGCCGCGATGGCGGATGGCAGAGCGGTCGCGTTTCTGGCGTCCTCGGTCGGCGGCGCCGGGCTGACGGCGAGCGCCGCCGAAGCGATGCTCCACCACGGGCTTCAAACCGGCGCGCCGATGGAGCCGGCGCTTTTGGTCGATCACTATCTCGGCCCCTTCCAGGTGATGGCCTTCGCCAACAATCCGGCGGAACTGGACGCGGAGGCGCAACGCCGCTTCGCGTTGACGTCCGCCATCGACCATGCACAGCGCGTCACTCTGCCCGTATGGCGGCGGTTGGGCATGGTGTGACGGTTGCGGCGCTTATCCTGAACAAAAAAGGGTCGGCTCAATCGAGCCGACCCTTTTTCACGCTCTCAACCAGAAAACCGCAGCGTCACGCCATGAAATTCGGCGTCGCCGTGACGTTCGCGGCCTTTTCCAGCACCTGACCGACCCGCAGCAGGGTTTCCTCGTCGAACGGACGACCGATCAATTGCAGGCCCAGCGGCAGACCGTCGGCGCCCAAGCCCGCCGGAACCGACATGGCGGGCAGACCGGCGAGGTTGATCGGCACGGTGAAGACGTCGTTCAGGTACATCTGCACCGGATCGTCCATCTTCTCGCCAATCGCGAAAGGCGTGCTGGGCGCGGTCGGGGTCAGGATGACGTCGCAGCTCTTGAACGCCTCGTCAAAGTCCCACTTGATGCGGGTGCGCACCTGGCGGGCCTTGTTGTAATAGGCGTCGTAGTAACCGGCTGACAGCACATAGGTGCCGATCAGGATGCGGCGCTGCACTTCCTTGCCGAAACCGGCGCCGCGCGTGTTCTCGTACAGCTCGTTCAGGCTGCCGCCCTCGACCCGCAGGCCAAAGCGGACGCCGTCGTAGCGCGCGAGGTTGGAGGACGCCTCCGCTGGGGCGATGATGTAATAGGCGGCCAGCGCGTATTTGGTGTGCGGCAGGCTGATCTCGACCGGAACGGCGCCCGCGTCCTTCAGCCATTGGACGCCCTGGCTCCACAGCGCGTCAATTTCCGCCGACAGCCCTTCGACCCGGTATTCCTTGGGAATGCCGACGCGCAGGCCACGGATGTCGCCGGTCAGCGCGCCGAAAATCGGGAACCGCCAGTTCGACCAGTCGAGATCCTTGATCGAGCCGACACATGGAGCGCGAGCATATCGCCGCGTCTTCCACCGTGCGAGCCATCCGGCCCGGCCTGATCCAGCGAGGGAAGGCGTAGCGACGATGCCCCAGCGCGAGCACGCCCCGTAGTCGGCTGTGACGCCGACGTGCCGGTGTAGCCCGCCGGTTGACGAGATCGAACCCCGGTGTCGGTGCCGGTCGCGCCCAGCGCCACCCGCGCGCCACCGCCGCCGCCGAGCCGCCGGAGGGACCCGCCCGCGACGATCTTGCGATCCATGACCGGGCTGGCCGTGACTCCAGGGGCTTGACCGTCTCGCCCTGGTGGGCGGTGATGAGTCGCCGATCCCATGGCGAACTCGTCCCAGATTGACCTTGCCGAGCAAACCGCTCCGTCCGCCAGAGCTCGACGTCACCGTCGATTCATACCCGGCACCACCGCTCGAGGAGGTGGTCCCGCCTGGTGGCGACGCCCTTGTGCAGAACAGATCCTCACCCGCATGGGCAGGCGTCCATCGCCCGGCCTCGCCCTTGCCGGCGCTCGTCCTGGCTTTGGCATCGACAGGCCGGTGTCCGGCGTTTTCAGTGATGGAAAATGTTGAAGGCCGCCCTGCTCGACCGCGCGCACATGCGCCTCGGTCAGTTCCACACGGTGAAGTCCTTTTTGGCAAGCCGTCCAGCGCCCCCGCCCATGGTCAGATGCGTAACGCCTCATCACTCGACCACCTCGTCACGACGTAGAACTTCGACCGTTCCGCCGTTGGAACAGAAACCTTGCGCGGCTTAACGCATCCTCACCGCATCCTGCGCGGCGCAGACTTTTGCGCGCCACGCTGGTCATCGGCGGCACGTCGTCGTGTCCACTTCGTTCAGTTGCCACGAAGGTTCAGATTTGCTCAGTTCCCGCCAAAGCTTCCAGTTCCTCGTCCGGCACCTTGATGCGCCAGATCGCGATCTTGGCCACTTGGCCTTGTCGAGCGGACATGCCGTACTTCTCGCCAAAACATTGAAATTGCGGGAACTATCACCCGGAAACCCTCAACCGCAACGATTGCGGCGTGGTCGCGGCGTCAAAGCCCGCCAAGCGCCGCCAAAAACAGCAATCCGCCCAGCAGCGTCACCGCCCCCGCCCCGCCAAACGCCATGCCGCGTTCCGCCACATGGGCGGCGCGCGGGCGGGCCGACAGCAGCCGCTCCACCCCGCGCCGGGCGCCGATGCCGACGAATCCCGCCGCAGACGTGGTCAAGGCCACCCCCGCCGCCATCACCAGAACCGCCAGCAAGCCCGCCGGAACCATGTCGTTGGCCAGCGCGAACAGCAGCACCAGCACCGCCCCCGAACAGGGCCGACAGCCGACCGCAAAGGCCAACAGCCGGAAACCCCGACGCTCCGCCGCCGGAGGAGCGTGATGATGATGGTGGCCGCAAGCGTGGTCGTGCCCCTGATGATGACCGTGCTCGCTCAAGCCATGATCGTGGCCGCAGCCGACCTGCCCACGCGCCGCGCGCACCAACAGCCCCACCCCGATCAGCGTCATCACGCCATAGCTGGCAAGCTCCAGATAGCGGATCTGCCCCAGGGCGCTGGCCCGCGTCATGCCCAACAGCAGCACCGGCACGCCCACCAGCAGGATCGCCGCCAACGCCTGGGTCAGCGCCGCCCCAACCGACAGCAGCACGCCGCGCCGCCACGCCGCGCGATTCGCCAAAAAGTAAGAGGACACCACCAGCTTGCCATGCCCCGGCCCGGCGGCGTGCAGCACGCCATAAACAAAGGCGATCAAGCACAGCCACGCCCCGGCGACCAGCGAGCCGCCATCGGCGCCGTCCGCGTCGCGCATCTCCTGAAGCTGCCCGGTCATCCGGCGGCTGAGATCGGCTTGAAGGCGGTTCAGGCTCTGCGCCGCGCCGCGCAACGGTTCGGGCAGCAGCGACAGCGAGGCGGCGGCCTCGTCGGGCGCGGCGGCGCGGCCACCGGCCAGCGGGCTGGCCGCCAGCGCCGGAACGGCCAGCGCCAACCACAAGCCGAATGCAAGCAGACTGAGACGGCGCATGGGCCTCACCCGATGGTGCAGGACAGGCCGGCCACGCCGATGGGGCCGGTGATGTCGGTTTCGCGCTGGAATCGCTGGGTTTTGCACTGGTGGCGAAACGGCTTGCCATGCGCCTGCGGCGGCCCGGCCAGCGTGTATTCGATGAAGTAATCGGGATCGAAGCCCAGCAACTCCACCACGCCGGAGGCGACCGGCTTGTCCAACGGAATCATGAAGTGGAAGACCAGCGCCCCGCGCTCCGCCCGCGCGGTGAAGCCGCCCGCGTTGACGGCCTTCAGCGGCGCGCCGCCGACGGCGACGTCGGTGTAATAGTGAAAATCGCCAAGGAAGCGGAACACGTCGTTGTACAGCCCCTGAACGCCGCTGGCCGACAGTTGCTTTTCGCCCTTCTTCAGATAATCGGGCAGCATGGCTTGCGAGTACATCTCGTCAAAGCGCCAAGTGACGTCAATCGCCTCCAGCCCCTTGTCGGCGAACTGCAAACCGAAGGACACCTCCGCGAAGACATGCGGGTGCGCCGCCGCCGGTTCGCACAGCGCGATCACCCCCACCGCCGCCAGCAGCCCCAAACGCCGCATTCAGAAGGACGCAGGCGCGCCGGGCGGCGTCAGAAGAGGACAGCCGCAGTTCGGGCAGGCGGTGTTCTGCAACAGGGCGACGATGCGCGGATCGGCCAAGGTGCCGCCCAAGGCGCTTTCCAACGCGGCGATCTGGCGGCGATGATCCACCGACGCCCCGCAAGCGCCATCCAACAGAGCGCCATAATCGGATCCCGGCAGCGCGGTGAAGGCCCAGGCGTTCGACCCCGCCCCGCCCAGCGCCGCGCCAAGGCCGCCCAGCGCCAGACCGCGCAACAGACTCCGCCGTCCTGTTTTCATCGCCCGCTCGCTCCCGCTTCGCCGTGTTGGTCCGCCGACCATGATCCACCACCCCCGCAATACAGGGTCGTGACAACGTTATAACATAGCGGGAAATCCAGCAAGATCGCCGATCACCGCGCGGCGGCTTGGCGCGGAGCGCCCGACGGGTGTATTTGTCGGAGAACCAAGAAACGGGGATTCCGATGAGCGACGTCACCATTTATCACAACCCGCGCTGCTCCAAATCCCGGCAAACGCTGGAGTTGCTGCGCGACAAGGGCGTCGAGCCGTTGGTGGTCGAATATCTCAAGACCCCGCCCTCGCCCGCCGAACTGACGGCGATTCTGGGCAAGCTCGGGCTTGGGCCGCGCGACATCCGCCGCGCCAAGGAAGCCGCCGAGGCGGGCATCCCGGCGGATCTGGATGGCGAGGCCCTGATCGCCGCCCTGTCCGCCAACCCCAGCGCCATCGAGCGCCCCATCGTGGTCAAGGGCGACCGCGCCCGCGTCGGTCGTCCGCCGGAATCCGTGCTCGACCTGCTGTGACGCCCGCCGCCCTTTCGTCCATCGCCACCGGAGACCGCCCCGTGACCACGCCCTCGACCGAACACACCGCCGCGACCGCCGCCGCCGAACTGTCCAGCATCCGCGATTTTCTGCGCTACGGCGTCAGCCGCTTCAACCAGGCCGAGCTGGATTACGGCCACGGCACCACGACGGCCTTTGACGAGGCGGTGTTTCTGGTGCTGGAAACCCTGCATCTGCCCATCGACCAGCTCGATCCCTATTTGGACGCGCGGTTGACCTTGGCCGAACGGCAGGCGGTGGCGAACATCCTGCACGCCCGCGTCGACACCCGCAAACCGGCCCCCTATCTGCTGAACAAGGCCTACATCCAGGGCATCCCCTTTTACGTGGACGAGCGGGTTTTGATCCCGCGTTCCTTCATTGGCGAGTTGCTGTACTCCGACCTGTTCGGCGGCGATGATTTCACCCTGGTCGAGGATCCGACCTCGGTCGAGCGGGTCTTGGATCTGTGCACCGGGTCGGGCTGTCTGGCCATCCTCGCCGCCCGCATCTTCCCAGAGGCGCAGGTGGACGCGGTCGATCTGTCCGCCGACGCGCTGGAGGTCGCCAAGCGCAACGTCGCCGACAGCGGATTCGGCGACCGCATCACCCTGCATCAGGGCGACCTGTTCGCCCCGCTGAAAAACCGCAAATACGACGTCATCATCACCAACCCGCCCTATGTGGACGCCGAGGCGATGGACGCCCTGCCCGCCGAATTCCGCCATGAACCGTCGATGGCGCTGGCGGGCGGCGACGACGGGTTGGACATCGTCCGCCGCATCCTGAAGGAATCGGCCAAGCATCTGACGCCCGAAGGCGGCCTGATCTGCGAGTTCGGCACGGGCCGCGAGATTCTGGAGGCCGATTATCCCAACCTGGATTTCTTCTGGCTGGAAACCGCCAACAGCTTTGGCGAAGTGTTCTGGCTGACGCGGGACCAGTTGAAGGGCGTGAAGTAAGGCGCTTGGCAAAGGCGGCGGGCCTCACACCCGCCGCTGCAACAGAACGCTTCCCCCCTGATGCGGCAGGCGTTCATGCCACGGAATCGCCGCGCGGCCCAATTCGACAAAGCCCTCCTTGGCGTAGAGCCGTCGCGCGGCGTCGTTGTCGGCCCAGACATGCAGGGTCACACGGTCGAAACCGCCGCCGCGCGCCCGTTCGGCAAACCACCCCAACAGGCGAGCGGCGACGCCCTGGCGGCGGAACGCCTCGTCCACCGCCAGCGCGGACAGGAAATAGCTGCCCCAATCCTGGGTTTGGGAAAAGCTGGCCAGATGCTCCACCCGGTCGGGCGGCAGGCCGCTGTAATCCTCCGTTCGGATCCAATCGACCGGATAGCCGTGAACCACCCCGATGACGCGGCCATCCAATTCGGCGACTCCGCTCTGGCGATACGACAAAGAGCCGGTTCGCCCGGCCAGCCCCGGCGTCAGCATCTCCCGCGCCGACAGGTCGGGATAGAGGCCGTCCAGCAGAAATTCGTAAACCCCGCCGCCCGCGATCGTAATCAGCCGCGCCAGCTCCGGCGCGTCGTCGGCGCAGGCCGGGCGAAGGGTGAGACGGTCGTCGATCATGACGGGGCGGTTCCTGTTCGTGACGGTTGCGGCGTTCGCGCCGGTTGACGGACGCGACGAGGCACCGTAGCTTAGCCGCCATGAACGCGCATCGGTTTGCCAGCATTCTGCGAATTAGCGGCCCGGTTCTCTTTTGAGAGCCGGGTAAACGCACGCCCACTCCGCAGTTTCGCAGTCAAGGCCCGACGCATCATGCCCAGCACCCCCGAATCCACCGTCGCATCCGCCGCCCCCACCGTCGCCCTGGCCCCGCCAGCCGCCGAATCGCGCCCCTGCGATCCGAGCCGCCGCGTGGTCTTCTCCGTCATCGCCGACGCCGATCCTGGAACCCTGCCCCGCGTTCTGGAATTGGTCGCCAAGCGCGGCCTCGTCCCGTTGACGCTGGTCAG
Organism: Azospirillum cavernae; assembly: GCF_003590795.1. Taxonomy (GTDB): domain Bacteria; phylum Pseudomonadota; class Alphaproteobacteria; order Azospirillales; family Azospirillaceae; genus Azospirillum; species Azospirillum cavernae. The sequence goes on along the minus strand of NZ_QYUL01000001.1, from coordinate 608,985 downwards.
CCGTCTGGTTGACGACACGCTCACCATCGAGATGGAGGTCGGCGGCATGGTGCGCGCCGAATCCGACCATGTCGGCCAATGTCTGCGGCAAATCCCGATGGTGGCGCGCGTCACCATTGGCGAACGCGCGCTGTCCGTCGAGGGGATGGCCAGCCTGCTCGCCGCAGCGGAGTAAACCGCCTGTCGCAGCCGAGTCGACGTGGTTCAGACCGCCGTCGGGGGAAGAGGCTCTTCGGCGGCGTCCGAGTCCGGCGAATCGGCCTGCATCAGTTCCGCCGCGCTCTGCAATTTGCGGAACTGGCCGACCGAAAAGGGCAAGCTGCCCAAATAGGCGAAGCCGACCAGCGACAGCGTCCACCAGGGTTGGTTGACCATCATCGCGGCGACCAACCCGACCCCGGCCAGGGCGGGAACCACCCATTGCGCCGGAACCCGCGCGCCCTTGAAGGAGAAGGTCGGCAGGGTGCTGACCATCAGGCCGCCGATCATCAGCGTCCAGGGGACGATGATGACGGGATGGCCGACGATGCTCGGCCCCGCCTCAAACCCCAAGGTCATCGGCAGCAGCACCAGTCCGGCCCCGGCTGGGGCAGGAACGCCGGTGAAATAGTTGTAAGCCCAGGGCGGCAGATCGACCACCCCCAGCCGGGAGTTGAAACGCGCCAGCCGCAGGGCGCAGCAGACGGCGTAGGCCATGGCGGCGATCCACCCCAAGGTGCCAGCGCCGTTCAGCCCCCACAGATACATCATGAAGGCCGGGGCGACGCCGAAGCTGATCGCGTCGGACAGGCTGTCCAGCTCCGCCCCGAACTTGCTTTGCCCGTTCAGCAGCCGGGCGATCCGGCCATCCAGCGCGTCAAGAATGGCGGCGATCACGATGGCGATCACCGCCGGTTCCCAACGCTCCAAAATGGCGAAGCGAATCGCCGTCAGGCCGGAGCACAGCGCCAAAACCGTCAGCACATTCGGCAGCAGATGGTTGATCGACAACCCCTTGAGCCGAGGGTGCGGACGGCGCGGACGGCGCGCCCGACCGGGCCGAAAGATCGGCTGCTTGAAAACAGGCGGGCGTTTCATCACCGCACATCCCCGTAGCGCTGCGGCTCCGTCCCGCTCAAATCAGCCAGGATCGTTTCGCCGCCGATGGCCGATTGTCCAACGCAAACCAGCGGGGCGACTCCATCCGGCAAATAGATGTCGGTGCGACTGCCGAAACGAATCAGGCCGAAGCGTTCGCCCGCCTTCACCTCCTGCCCGGCCTTGACCCACCACAAAATGCGACGGGCAACCAGACCGGCGATCTGCACATAGGCGATCTCGCGGCCATCGGGCAGACGTTGGCGGAAGGACATCCGTTCGTTCTCGTCGCTGGCCTTGTCCAGGGCGGCGTTCAGGAACTTGCCCTTGTGGTATTCGGCGGCGACGATGGTTCCATCGGTCGGCACACGGTTGACGTGGACGTTGAAGACGTTGAGGAAAACGCTGATTCGCGTCAACGCCGCGTCGCCCATGCCCAATTCCGGCGGCGGAACCGCCTGGACGATCATGGTGACGCGACCGTCCGCCGGGCTGACCAGCAGGCCGGGGCGGGTCGGGGTGACGCGGTCGGGGTCGCGGAAGAAATAAACGCACCACAGGGTCAGAACCAGACCGGCCCAGCCCAGCGGGGTCCAGACGGCAAGACCCAGGATCAACGAAACGACGGCGAAAGCGGCGATGAACGGCCAGCCAGCGCGGTGGATCGGAACGACGACGGTATCGATGGCGGACATCGCCTCTGTCTTCACTGTTCAACCAATTGCGAGCGGCCATTGTAGACGCCCGATCAAGCCCTTTACAGAATTTTAGCGGCGAGACACCATGCTAACCGCACAAGCCACTGCAAAATCGAGCGCCGCCCCGTGACCGTTCCTGATTTGAAGACCATTCAGTTGCTGGCCGAAGTGCCGGACGGCGCTCTGCCCATCACGCCCGGGTCGATCGAGATGACGCCGGAAGGCGTGTTGGGCATCGCCAAGCCGCCCAAACCCTGCAAGCTGCATTTCATGGCCGACGGCCTGCCCTTCAACATCGCCGTCCGTCACGAGGGCGAGGGGTCGATCTGCCAGATTTGGGCCGACGTCGGCCATGTCCCCTTCACCGCCCAGGCCCCCGACCGCCGCCGCACGCTTCTGTCTCTGCTGCGCGGGATCGACGGGTTGAAGCATGTGAAATTCATCGTCCAGGGCGGCCAGAAGATCATCCTCTTCTCCGAAAGCACGCTGGAGCATCACGCCGCGCCGGAGGATTTGTTCCACCAGACCATGCTGGTGTTGCAAGAGGCCCGGCCCTTCCTGCGGCTGCTGGGGCCGTATTTGTAAGGGCCGCCGTATCTGTAAAATCAGGGCTGCGGCCAGAAATCATGGTCGATCATCTGCGCGTAGCTCCAAGGGCAGGCGGCGGGAAAGGTTGACTCGCTCAGCCCCGTCTCCCGCTCCGCGTCAACCAGCGCCAACCGATAGGCGTCGGCCACCGCGTCATCCAATTTTGATTTGAGGCTGGGGTTGTCCGCCATGTGGCTGGCCAACCGATAGCGCTGCTCCTTCACGCTCAAACGCCAACTGTTGCCGCGCAGGCCGGGCTGAAAACGCCATTTCAGCAGATGAAGCAGCAGAACGGCCAAACGATTGACCAACTCCCGCTTTTCGCTGCGGCCCATGCTCTCGATCTCCTCGGCGATGTGGGCGATGTCCGCCGCGTCGAGCTTTCCCGCGCGCAACAGCGCCGCCTGTTCGTTCGCCCAGGCGTAGAAATCGCGGTCGTAGAGGGGCTGCTCCATCGCTGGTCTCCTCTCCCCTGCGCGCCATCATGCGCGCCGCTGGGCGGCGGAACCGGAGATTCGCCTCCGGCCCGCCAGCGCCAAAAGGCTTACTTAGGAACCTTGCCCTGCACGCCTTCGACGTACCAATCCATTTTCAGGATCTGCTCGTCGGTCGCGCTCTTGCCTTCGGGGATCACCACCTTGCCCGACTGGTCCTTGACCGGCCCCTGGAAGGAGTGGCGCTTGCCCGACATGATGTCGGCTTTGATGGTGTCGGCCAGCGCCACGACGTCCGCCGGGATCGCCGGGTTGTAAGGGGCCAGGAACAGCATCTTGTCCTTGAAGCCGCCCCAGGTGTCCACGGCCTTCCAGGTGCCGTCCAGCACCGCCTTGACTCGGTCGACGTAATAGCCGTTCCAATCGTCGACGATGGCGGTCAGGTGCGATTTTGGCCCGAAGCGGGTCATGTCCGACGATTGGCCGACCGACCACAAGCCACGCTCCTGCGCGGTCTGGATCGGGGCCGGGCTGTCGGTGTGCTGGACGATGACGTCGGCGCCCTGGTCGATCAACGCCTTGGCGGCCTCGGCTTCCTTGCCCGGATCATACCAGGAATTGACCCAGACGACGCGGACCTCGGCCTTCGGGTTCTGCTCGCGGAGCGCGATGGTGAAGGCGTTGATGCCGCTGACCACCTCGGGAATCGGGAAGGAGCCGATGTAGCCGATGACGTTCGACTTGGTCATCTTGCCCGCGATGGCGCCAACCACCGTGCGGCCTTCGTAGAAGCGCGCGGAGTAGGTGGCGACGTTGGCGGCGCGCTTGTAGCCGGTGGCGTGCTCGAACTTCACGTCGGGATAGCGCTGGGCCACCTTCAACGTCGGGTTCATGAAGCCGAAGGAGGTGGTGAAGATCAACTTGTGGCCGCTGGCGGCCAACTGCTCGATCACGCGCTCGGCGTCGGCGCCCTCCGGGACGTTTTCGACATAGGTGGTGGACACCTTGTCGCCCAGCGTCTTTTCAACCGCCAGACGGCCTTGATCGTGCTGGTAGCTGTAGCCGTGATCGCTGATCGGGCCGACATACACGAAGCCGACCTTCAGCTTGTCCTGCGCCGCCGCCGCGCCGACGCTCAGCGCGACCACAGCAGCCCCGGCCAGCCCCAGCAGAGTCTTGCCCATCGTCCTTCTGTTCACGTCAAAGCTCCATGTTTCTTTTGGTTTCGGGTTTCTGATTGCGGCGAAAAAACAGCGCGCGGTCGGGTCAGGCGTCCGGGTGGAACAGCTTGCCCAAACAGGCCGGCGCGTTGAGACGGATGCGGGCGACGTCCCGCGAAATCAACACCAGGACCAGAACGGTAGCCAGATAGGGCAGCATCGACAAGAGCTGTGACGGGATGTCGAACCCCAACCCCTGAACATGAAGCTGGGCGATGGTGACGCCGCCGAACAGCCACGCCCCCAGCATGACCCGATGCGGCTTCCAGGTGGCGAAGACCACCAGCGCCAGCGCGATCCAGCCGCGCCCCGCCGTCATGTTCTCCGCCCACATCGGCGTGTAGTCCATCGACAGGAAGGCCCCGCCCAGCCCGCTCATCGCGCCGCCGAACAGCACCGCCAGAAAGCGGATGCGGATGACCTTGTAGCCCAGGGCGTGGGCGGCGGCGTGGTTCTCGCCCACCGCGCGCAGCACCAGACCGGCGCGCGTGCGGTAAAGGAACAGATGGACCAGCGGCACGGCCAGAACGCCCAGATAAACCAGAACATCCTGCCCGAACAGCGCCTGACCGACCACCGGCAGGTCGGACAGGCCGGGAATGTTCAGCTTGGGCATGCCCTGCAACGGAATGCCGACGAAGCCCTGCCCGATCAACGAGGACAGGCCGACGCCGAACAGGGTCAAGGCCAGCCCGGTCGCCACCTGGTTGGCCAGCAGCCCCAGCGTCAGCGCCCCGAACAGCGACGCCGTCAGCGCCCCCGCCCCCGCCGCCGCCAGAAAGCCCAGCGGCGCGCTACCCGTCTTCACGGTGACGGCGAAGCCGCAGACCGCCCCGACCAGCATCATGCCCTCCACCCCCAGATTGAGGACGCCGGACTTTTCCACCACCAGCTCGCCCAGTGCGGCGAAAAGCAGCGGGGTGGCCGCCGCGAACATCGCCGCCAGGATCGGGCCGATCAACGCCAATTCCGCGTTCATGCCACAGCCCTCCGCGCGCCGAATCGGACCCGGTAGCGAATCAGCACGTCGCTCGCCAACAGAAAGAACAGCAGCATCCCCTGGAACACCCCGGTGATCGCCTTCGGCAAACCCATGGCGATCTGCGCCGCCTCGCCGCCGATGAAGGACAGCGCCATCAGCAGCGCCGCCAGCAGAATGCCGACCGGGTGCAGCCGCCCGAGAAAGGCGACGATGATGGCGGTGAAGCCATAGCCGGGCGACACGTTCGGCGTGATCTGCCCGATGGGACCGGCGACCTCGCCCATCCCGGCGACCCCCGCCAGACCGCCCGACAGCAGCAGGACCAGCCAGACGACGCGCTTCTGGTCGAACCCGGCGTAGCCCGCCGCCGCCGGGGTCAAACCGATGACCTTGATTTGAAAGCCGATGAAGGTCCGGGCGATCAACACCCAGCCCGCCGCCACCGCGAACAGCGCCAAGGCCGCGCCGAGATGCACGCGCGTCCCCGCCCACAGGATCGGCATCACCGCGTCAGCCTCGAACAGCCGGGATTCGGGGAAGGCGAAGCCGTCGGGATCGCGGTACGGCCCATGGACCAGATAATTCAGCATCAGCAGCGCCACATAGGTCAGCATCAGGCTGGTCAGAATCTCGCTGGCGTTGAAGCGCAGCCGCAGATAGGCCGGAATCGCCGCCCAGGCCATGCCGCCTGCCGCCCCGCCGATCACCATCAACGGCAGCAGCCACCAACCGCCCTCGCCGTAAAAGGCCAGCGCCAGACCGCCGCCGACGATGGCGCCCATGGTCAATTGCCCCTCCGCCCCGATGTTCCAGACATTGGCGCGAAAGCCGATGGCCAGACCGATGGCGCACAGGGTCAGCGGCGTCGCCTTCACGATCAACTCGCCAATGCCGCGCTTGGACGACACCGGATCGACGAAAAAGGCGTGCAGCGCCTTCATCGGATCAAAGCCGAGCAGCAGGAACAGGACAAAGCCGCTGAGCAAGGTCAGCAGCACCGCCAACAGCGGCGTGGCGTAGACCATGGCCTGCGAGGCCTGCCCACGAGGTTCCAGACGGATGAGGCTCATGCGTTGCATCCCTTCACGACGTCACAGCGCACGCGCGATCTCCCCGTCTTCGTCCGGCGGCGTGGCGAACAGGCCGCCCATCAACAAACCGATCCGTTCCACGCTGGTCTCGTGGGTGGGGCGGCTGTCCGACAGCCGCCCATGGAACAGCACGGAAATCCGGTCGCTCAACACGAACAGCTCGTCCAGATCCTGGCTGATGACCAGAACGGCGGCGCCCGAGCGCGCCAGACCGATCAACGCCTGATGGATCGCCGCCGCCGCGCCCGCGTCCACGCCCCAGGTCGGTTGACCGACGATCAGCAGCTTGGGCCGTTGCAGGACTTCCCGACCGATGATGAATTTTTGCAGATTGCCGCCGGACAGCGAGCGCGCTTCGGCGCGGTGGCCGTGGGTGACGACGTTGAAGCCCTTGATGATGGTTTCGGCGTAGGCCCGCGCCCGCCCGAAACGCACCATGCCGCCCGTCACCAGGGTTTCGCTGGCGTAGCCCGACAGCAGCGCGTTGTCCGACAGGCTGAGTTCCGGCACCGTACCGCGCCCCAACCGCTCTTCCGGCACAAACGCCAACCCCAGCGCCCGGCGCGCGCGCGGGCCGAGATGCCCGGCCCTGGCCCCTTCGATGACCACGGAGGCCGGATCGGCGACCAGAACCTCCCCGCTCAGCGCCGCCATCAACTCGGCCTGACCGTTGCCCGCCACCCCGGCGATTCCCAGAATCTCGCCCGCCCGCACCTCGAACGACACGTCCTTGAGGTTGGTGGCGAACGGGTTGTCCGACGTGGTGGACAGATGGCGCACCGACAGCCGCGCCGCCCCCGCCGCGCCCTGCGGCGGGCGTTCCGGGCTGGACAGCTCGCTGCCGATCATCAGTTCGGCCAGCCCGCGCGCCGTCTCAAGGCGCGGGTCGCAGGCGCCGACCACCCGACCGCCGCGCAGCACGGTGGCGCGGCTGCACAGGGCGCGGATTTCCTCCAGCTTGTGCGAGATGTAGAGGATCGTGCAGCCCTCCGCCGCCAGACGGCGCAGGGTCTCGAACAGCTTGGTCGCCTCCTGCGGGGTCAGGACGGAGGTCGGCTCGTCCATAATCAGCAGCTTCGGGTCTTGGAGCAGACAGCGCACGATCTCCACCCGCTGCCGCTCGCCGACCGACAGATGGAAGACGTGGCGCTCGGGGTCCAGCGCCAGCCCATAGCGTTCCGACACGCTGCGGATCTTCGCGGCCAGCGCGTCCATCGGCCCCGGCTTTTCCAGGCCCAACGCGATGTTCTCGGTCACGGTCAGCGTGTCGAACAGCGAGAAATGCTGAAACACCATGCCGACGCCAAGCTGGCGCGCGCCCGCCGGATCCGGCACGCGGGTTTCCCGTCCCTGCCACAGAATCGTCCCGGAATCGGGGTGGAGCACCCCGTAGATCATCTTCACCAGCGTCGATTTTCCGGCCCCATTCTCCCCCAACAGCGCGTGGATCTCGCCCGGTTGCAGGACGAGATCGACATGGTCGTTGGCCAGACAGCCAGGAAACCGCTTGGTGATGCCGCGCAGCTCCAAACGGGGCGGCGGCGGATCGGTCGGAAGGGAGGAATCCAAGGGGCGCGGACCCGAAAAGTGAAGAGCCAAGCGGCAATGCCAAAGCCATGCCACCCTGTCGCACAGAGTAACGCGGCGGGCGGGCCACCCGTCAACAGCCGATCAACCGCCCAATCCGAATGCATGTGCTGATTTTAACGGCAGCACTGGACCTCGGCTGCCCGCCGCGTGGTCAGACAGCCGCTCAGACGACGGCCCGGCGCATCATCGCCCGGACGATCAACGGGTGAATGCGGCCAACCGGCAACATGTAGAGACGACCAAGCGCGTTGTGGACCCGCACCACCGTGGACACGACGTAGCGCGGCGTCTCTCCCGCCTCCGGCTTGACGATGGACACCCGGACGTCGAGATGGCGGTCGTCGATGCCCATCAAAATCTCGGCGTCGCTGATCGCCTGGATGGTGAAGATCCCCAGCCGGTCGCCAACCCGGTAGGCCGAGGCCGGTTTGTCGGACCTGACCGCCAGCGCGCCAACCGATTTCAAGCCGACCAGCCGCACCAACCCGTTGCGCAACGCCATCAGCCACGACACCCATGGCGGAGTCGCGCCAAAGCTTTTCAACGCGATTTCGGTCGGCGACAGCGAGCCGTTCCGCAAGGGCGCCTCATAAGCATCCCAAAAGCTGGCGCGGGCGAGCGACCCGCGCAGAGCGCTGACGCTTGGGATTTCGGTCACGGTGATCGGGATCATGAGGCGTTCTCCGACGCGGGAGCGGCCTTGATGGCATACACCCTCTGTGGATCGCGTTCGAGCGGCGTCGGGCGCCGGTGGATAAATCATCCCGTCTTTCCCGCAACGCAACGAAGCGCCCTTGCCAGACCCGACCCGCTGACCCAACTTTGACCGGACAGCGCGACGAAACGAGGACGATCATGGCGGCGAATGCGACAGGGTACGCGGTGCTGGAGCGGCGCGGCGTGGTGGCGGTGGCGGGCGAGGACCGCGCGGCCTTCCTGCAAGGGCTGGTCTCCAACGACGTGACCCAGGTGCGGGAGGATCGCGCCGCCTACGCCCTGTTCCTGACGCCGCAGGGCAAGTTCCTGCATGATTTCCTTCTGATCGAGTCGGGCGGCGCGTTGCTGCTCGACCCGGAGATGGAACGCCGGGCCGATCTGCTGCGCCGGTTGAAAATGTACAAGCTGCGCTCCAAGATCGCCTTGGAGGATCGCGCCGACTCGTTGCGCGTCGTCGTCGCCTTTGGCGCTGGCGCGCTGGCGGCGTTGGGCTTGCCGGAGGAGGCCGGGGCCGTCCGCCCCTTTGGCGGCGGAGTCGCCGTCACCGACCCGCGCCTGTCCGCCTTGGGCGCGCGGCTTTACCTGCCCGCCGACGGCTTGGCGGCGCTGGACGCGGTCGGGCTGGAGCGTCGCGAGGTCGCCGATTATGACCGCCTGCGCCTATCGCTCGGCGTGCCGGACGGCGGCGCCGACATGGTCCCGGAAAAGGCGATTCCCCTGGAAAACCGCCTGGACGCGCTGAACGCCATTTCCTGGTCCAAGGGCTGCTACATGGGGCAGGAGTTGACGGCGCGGACCAAATACCGCGCGCTCATCAAGAAAAAGCTGTTCCCGGTGACGCTCGACGGCCCCCTGCCCGCCCCCGGCGCGGTGGTGACGATGGGGGACAAGGAGGTCGGCGAGATCCGCAGCGGCCTGGACAACCAGGCTTTGGCCCTGCTGCGGCTGGCCGATCTGGAAGACGCGGCGGCCCCATTGACGGTCGGAGAGACTCGTTTGACGTGGCAAACGCCGGAGTGGGACGCGGCGGGGGCGGCTTAACCCAAGCCCTGCACCCAAAGGCGCACGGCGCGCGCCGCCTCGCGCGCCAAATCCTTCACCCGCCCGGCCAACCGCCGCACGGCTTGCCAGGGCGGCAGAGCCTTCAACCGCTCCAGCCAGCGCACCAGCCGGGTGAAGATCCAGGCGAACCACGGGATGGTCATCAGCCGGTCGCGGGTGATGTGAAACAACCGCTCCACTAGCGTGATTTTCAGCAGCTCGGCCCCGACCAGAACCACAAGCCCCGTGCTGGGTTGCCCGGTGGCGAGCAGCCACGCTCCAGCCCATTTGGCCGGTTCCAACAGCACCAGCGGCAGCAGAACGACGATCAACGCCGGATAAGGTTCCAGCCCCGACACCCAGTGCACGAAGCCGGCGAAGATCGGCAGACCGCCAAGCCAGCGCGCGAAGGGCCGGATGATCCAATAGACCAGCGCGTCGATGACGAAATAGAGCAGCGCGGCGATCGTCACCACCGGGCGCAGGATTCGCCCGATCAGGCGGCGTGGCGGCGCGGAATGCCCGGTCATCGGCGTGGTTCCTCCCGCACAACATCCCCGCCCCTCTGTAGCACAAGAGGCCGTCGCTGGAACACCGGCGCCCGGCGATCCCAGAAACCTCTCGTGCAGCGCAGCGATGCGGCGAATCGGGCGCGACATTCCGGGCGTGACGGCGTAAGTCTGCCCGCGCCATGACCTGCCCCGATCATGGTTGGCCTTCGCTTCGGGTTGAACGGATTGTGATGTTTCTTCAACGGATTGTCATAACGCGCCGCCTTTTGGCCCGCGCCGGGATCGCGCTGTCCGTCTTGCTGGCCCTGCCGCCGCTGGCGGCGGGGGGCTGGTTCCTCTGGCTGCGCGGCCAACAGCCGCAGATCAGCGGCGAGGTCGCCCTGACCGGGCTGGACGCCAAGGCCGAGGTTTTGCGCGACCGCAACGGCGTGCCGCACATCTTCGCCGCCGCCCCGCGCGACGCCTACCGCGCCTTGGGCTATGTCCACGCCCAGGACCGGCTGTGGCAGATGGAGACCATGCGCCGTCTGGGCGCGGGGCGGTTGGCCGAGTTGGTCGGCGTCCGCTACGGCGATTTCGCCCTGAAAAGCGACCGGCTGATGCGCACGCTCGGCCTTTACCGCGCCGCCGAGGCGATGAGCGCCGGTCTGTCGCCCGAGGCCCGCGAGGCGTTCGACGCCTACGCCGAGGGGGTGAACAGCTACCTCGACGGCCACCGCGAGGCGCTGCCCATTGAGTTTCAGTTGCTCAGCCACCACCCCGAACCCTGGCGGCCCGCCGATTCCCTGGTCTGGGGCAAGCTGATGGCGCTGCAACTGTCCGGCAATTACCGGGACGAGCTGCTGCGCGCCCGTCTGCTGAAGCGGCTGACGCCGCAGCAGGTCGAGGATCTGTTCCCCGCCGACCCGCCCGGCACGCCGGTGACGCTGGCCGCCGAACTGCGCGATTTGGATGTGGGCGAGGGCGTCCGCCGGACGCTGGCCGCCCTGCCCGACCTTGGCCCGGACACCGCGTCGAACGAATGGGCCTTGACCGGCGCGCGCACCAGCACCGGCAAGCCGATCATCGCCAACGACCCGCATCTGGGGCTGGAGGCGCCGATCCTCTGGTATCTCGCCCGCATCGTCACGCCCGATTTCACCATCGCCGGGGCCACGGTTCCCGGCGTGCCGCTGCATGTCCTTGGCCACAACGGCAAGGTCGCCTGGGGCTTCACCACCACCCACAGCGACACCCAGGACATCTTCGTCGAGAAGATCGACCCGCAGGATCCCAGCCGTTACGTCACCCCCGACGGCGCCAAGCCCTTCGTCAGCCGCAGCGAGACCATCCACGTCAAGGGACAGGCCGACGAGACGTTCACTGTGCGCGAGACGCGGCACGGCCCGGTGGTCTCCGGCCTGGAGGCTGGCGACGCCCCGCCGGAGGGCCATGTCCTGGCGCTGGCCTTTCCCGGACTGGCCAGCGACGACCGTTCGCCCGAGGCGCTGTACCGCCTGAATCACGCCGACGACGCGGAGGCGGTGCGCAACGCCGTCCGCCTGCACGTGGCCCCGCAGCAGAACATCGTCTACGCCGACCGCGCGGGCGAGGTGGGGATCATCTCCCCCGGTCGTGTGCCGATCCGCCGCAAGGGCGACGGGCGGGTTCCCGTGCCGGGTTGGACCGGCGAGTATGATTGGAGCGGCTTCCTGCCCAGCTACACCCTGCCCCAGGCGGTCAACCCGCCGTCGGGCCAGTTCGTCAACGCCAACAACGCCATCGTCGGGCGCGACTACCCCTATCGTCTGGCGACCGACTGGCCGGACGCCTCGCGCGCCAAGCGCATCGTCGAAATGCTGGGCGACCGCCGCCATTCGGTGGACGACGTCGCGCGCCAGCAGATGGACATCATCTCCCTGCCCGCCCGCGATTTCCTGCCCGAGCTGCTGAAATACCCGCTGCCCAAGGGCATCGCCACCGACGCCGCCGCCCTGCTGCGGAGCTGGGACGGCGCCATGGCGCGCGACCGGCCCGAGCCGCTGATTTTCGAGGCGTGGTTGCGCGAGCTGTCGCGCGCCGTCTTCGCCGACGAACTCGGCCCCGACTTCGCCAGCTATTGGGAATTGCGCCCGCAAACCCTGCGCCATGTCTTCAACACCGCCCCGCGCTGGTGCGACGACGTGACGACGCCGGAGACCGAGACCTGCGCCGACATCGTGGCCAAGGCGCTGACCACCGCGCTGGAGGATCTGTCCAAGCGCCATGGCGGCAACCCCGCCCGCTGGCGCTGGGGCGACGAGCACCGCGCGGCGCTCAGCCACCGCATCCTCGGCAAGCTGCCGATCCTGGGATCCTTGACCGATCTGTCCATCGAAACCGACGGCGGCTTTTTCACCGTCAATCGCGGTTCGACCCGGCTGCGCGATTCTGCGGCGCCCTTCGCCCATGTTCACGGCGCTGGCTATCGTGGGGTGTATGATCTGGCCGACCTGGACAACTCCCGATTTACAATCGCCACCGGGCAATCGGGAAATCCGCTGTCGTCGCACTGGGGCGACCTTGTTTCCATCTGGCGCGACGGCGGTTCGTTGCGTCTGTCCGGCGACCGTGGCACGTTGATCGCGGCAGGGGCGGAGGTGCTGACACTCACACCACGCAACACCGGGACACAACAAAAATGACCATTGGTTTGGAGGATGTGCGCGCCGCAGCGGCGCGCATCGAAGGCCATCTGTCGCGGACTCCGGTGGTTTCGGCCACCCGCCTGGGGGACATGGCGGGGTGCCGCATCCACCTGAAACTGGAAAGCCAACACGCCACCGGCTCCTTCAAGGAGCGCGGGGCGTTGAACAAGCTGTTGTCGCTGGGCGCGGCGGAACGGACGGCGGGCGTCATCGCCATGTCGGCGGGCAACCACGCCCAGGCCGTGGCCTGCCACGCCACCCGTCTGGGCATCCGGTCCACCATCGTCATGCCCAGCTTCACCCCCTTCACCAAGGTGGAGCGCACCGAAAGCCTGGGGGCCAAGGTCGAGCTGCACGGCGACACGCTGAGCGACGCCGCCGCCTTCGCCCATGATCTGGCGGCGCGGCAGGGCTTGACCTTCGTCCACCCCTACGACGATCCCTTCGTCGCCGCCGGGCAAGGCACGGCGGCGCTGGAGTTTCTGGCCGAAATTCCCGATCTCGACACGCTGGTGATTCCCATCGGCGGCGGCGGCCTGATCGCGGGCATGGCGACGGCGGCCAAGGCGCTGAATCCGGCGATCCAGATCATCGGCGTTCAATGCGCGCTCTACCCGGCGATGGCGCAGGCGCTGGCCGGACAGCCCATCGTTTGCGGCGGGGCCACCATCGCCGAGGGCATCGCGGTGAAGGCCCCCGGCGGCATCACCCTGCCCATCGTCCGCGCCCTGGTGGACGACGTGATCGAGGTTGGCGAAACCCGGTTGGAGGAGGCGGTCTATCGCCTGTCCACCATGCAAAAGCTGGTGGCCGAGGGGGCGGGCGGCGCCGGTCTGGCCGCCGTGCTGGACAACCCGGCGCGCTTCGCCGGGCGCAAGGTTGGTATCGTCATTTCCGGCGGCAACATCGATTCGCGCATCCTGGCGCAGGTGTTGATGCGCGGCCTGGTCTATGAGGGGCGGATCGTCCGCCTGCGCATCGGCATCACCGACGCCCCCGGCGCGCTGGCCCGCGTCACCCGCCTGCTGGGCGAGGCCGGGGCCAACATCGTCGAGGTCTATCACCAGCGCCTGTTCCACAATGTGCCGGTGAAGATGGCCGAGGTGGACGTCGTGCTGGAAACCCGCGACCAGAGCCACGTCCAAGCCTTGATGGTCCGCATGCGCGACGCCGGTTTCCCGACGGCGCTGATGACGGACGTCTCTTAAACCACTGCGGGCTTCCCCCTGTTTGCCGTGGCCGCCGTGGCGGGACAGGGAAACAGGGGGAAGCCTTTACTTCAGGGTTTTATCGCATGTGGCGTTGAATCTCCCTCTCCCGTTCCGGGAGAGGGAGGGGACCCACGGAGTGGGGAGGGTGAGGGGTGGCCCAAGAGTCCAAAACCGCATGGCTCCTTGGATCACCCCTCACCCTTCCCGCCGCTTCGCGGCAGGCCCCTTCCCTCTCCCGGAGCGGGAGAGGGAGATTTGACGCCAAATGCGATAACCCTGGCTTTTACCCGGCGACGCCCAGCTTGCGGCGCAGCAGCGACAGGGGTTGGGTGTCGTCGATGCTGGGTTGGAAGGCGATGGTGATTTCCGTCAGGGCGTTGGCCCAGCTCTCCGGGTTGGTCCCTTCCGGCGCCTCGACCGAGGTGAAGCCGGTGCGGACCAGGAACTGGTACTGGTCGGGGATCACATGGCCGACCGCGCGGATCTCGCCCGCGTAGCCATACCGCTCCCGCAACTCGCGCGCGGTGGAGAAACCACGCCCGTCGCGGAATTTCGGGAACTCCACCGCCACCAGCGCGAAGCGGTCGAGGTCGGGGGCGATGGCCCCAGCCAGCGTGCCGCCTTTCAGCCGCACGCCCAGCTTGGCGTTGCGACCGTCGAAGCTGGCGCGTTCGGCCTGCCAGCGTTCAAAGCTGATGATGACCGGGCGGTCGTTCGGGACCGGCTCCCCGTCCGGGATGAAGCTCCAGGCGTCTTCGCCGATGCGGCCATTCTCAATCAGCGGCATAGATTCTCTCCTTGAACGGGCCGTGGCCGACGCGGGCCAGCGTGTCGAGGAAACGCTCGCTCTCGCCGGTTCGGTTGGCGAGATAGACCTCGACGATGGCTTCGATGGCGTCCACCGCCTCATGCTCCGTCACCGCCGGGCCGAGGATGTCGCCGATGGCCGTGGTCAGGGTCGGGTCGCCGCCGACGGTGATCTGGTAGAACTCCGTGCCCTTCTTGTCGACGCCGAGAATGCCGATGGCGGCGACGTGATGGTGGCCGCAGGCGTTGATGCAGCCGCTGATCTTGATCCCCAGCTCGCCGATGGTCCGCTGGCGCAGCGGGTCGGCGAAGCGGGCGGAAATCGCCTGGGCCAGCGGGATGGCGCGGGCGTTGGCCAGCGCGCAGTAATCCAGACCAGGGCAGGCGATGATGTCGCCAATCAGCCCGGCGTTCGCCGTGCCGAGGTTGACGGCGTCGAGCTTTTGCCACAGCGCGTACAGCTCATCCTGCTTGACGTGGGCCAGCACGATGTTCTGGACGTGGCTGACGCGCAGCTCGCCAAAGCTGTATTGCTCGGCCAGATCGGCGATCACGTCCATCTGGTCGCAACTGGCGTCGCCGGGGATGCCGCCGGGCGGCTTCAGCGAGATGGTGGCGATGGCGTAGCCCGGCGCCTTGTGCTCGGCGACGTTCACCGCCACCCAATTGGCGAAGGCGGGGTTTTCCGCCTTGGCGCGCTCCAGCGCGCTGGAGGTCTCCGGCAGATCCTCAAAGGGCGGCGGGGCGAAATGCGTGCGGATTTCGGCGACGATGGCCGGGTCCAAGCGGTATTTCGGGCCGCGCAGCCGGGCGAACTCCTCCTCGACCTCCGCCTTGAACTTTTCAAGGCCAAGCTCGTGCACCAGGATCTTGATGCGCGCCTTGTAGATGTTGTCGCGACGGCCATACTGGTTGTAGACGCGCAGGATGGCTTCCAGATAGGCGACGAAATCCTCCTCCGCCACCCACTCGCGCACCAGCTTGCCGATGAAGGGCGAGCGCCCCAGACCGCCGCCGACGTAGAAGGTGAAGCCCGCCTCGCCCGCCTCGTTCCGCCGGGCCAGCAGGCCGACGTCGTGGACGCGCACGGCGGCGCGGTCGCTCGCGGCGCCGGAGATGGCGATCTTGAACTTGCGCGGCAGATAGGTGAATTCCGGGTGCAGCGACGTCCATTGCCGCAGGATTTCGGCGTAGACGCGCCCGTCCACCACCTCGTCCTTGGCGGCGCCGACGAATTGGTCGGTGGTGACGTTGCGCACGCAATTGCCGCTGGTTTGCAGCGCGTGCATGTCCACGTCGGCCAGCGCGTTCAGGATCGCCGGGGTGTCTTCCAGCTTGATCCAGTTGTATTGCAGGTTCTGGCGCGTGGTAAAATGGCCGTAGCCCTTGTCGTAGGTCCGCCCGATCTCGGCCAGCTTGCGGAGCTGAACCGCGCTCATCACCCCATAGGGGACGGCGATGCGCAGCATGTAGGCGTGAAGCTGGAGATAGAGGCCGTTCATCAGCCGGATCGGCTTGAACTCCTCCTCCGTCAGCTCGCCGGACAGGCGGCGTTCGACTTGGCGGCGGAACTGCTCGACGCGTTCGCCGACGAAACGGCGGTCGATCTCGTCGTAATGATAGATCCCGGCGCGGGCGCCGGGCGCGATGTGGTTCATGTCACGGTTCCCAAGGGCGTGGGCGGGCAAAGGCGCGAAGGGCGGGGTCTCTAAGGCCGCAGCCTCAGGCCGCCGCCTGCTTGCCAAGATCAAGGCGGACCGACGGGCCAAGCGTGCGGATGCGTTCGCGCATCTTCACCGGCAGGGCCGCGCCGTTTTCGCTCTCCACCTCAAAGGCGTAGAGATCGACGCCGAACTGGTCGCGCTCGGCCTGGGCCTTGGCGGCGGCGAGCGCCGTCGTGGCCTCGGCCTCGGTCAGCAGGGCGGCGTCGGCGAAGGACTCCACCCAAGCCCCGGCGGCGCCGAGAAAGACGACGACGCCGTCCCGCAGGCGGTTGGCGGTGATGGCGTGCAGCGTTCCATCGGGGGACGGCATGTCTGGCTCTCCTCGCTTCTCAAAAACGTTCGGCGGCAACATTCAGGCGGATAAGGCGGACAATGGCGCGGACAAGGGGGCGGGCGCCATGGTCGTTTGCTGAAACTGGGTCATCCAGCCGCGCAGCCGCACCACCTCGCCAACCACGACGATGGCCGGGCGCTTGGGCTGTAGCCGGATGAGGTCTTCGCCGCAATGGGCAAGGTTGCTCTCCACCACCGTTTGCGCGGCGGTGGTGGCGCTGGAGACGATGGCGACCGGCGTCATCGGCGGTTTGCCCGCAGCGATCAGGCGGCGCGCAATCTCGTCCAGCGTGCCGAGCGCCATGTAGAAGACCAGCGCGCCGGGCAGCTTGGCCAGGACGGAGAAATCCAAATTGTCCGGCAGCGCGCCGGATTTGTCGTGGCCGGTGACGAAGGTGGCGGTGGTCGCCAGCCCGCGATGCGTCACCGGGATTCCGGCATAAGCCAACCCGCCGATTCCGGCGGTGACGCCCGGCACGACGCGAAAGGTGATTTTCGCCTCGGCCAGCGCCAGACATTCCTCGCCGCCGCGCCCGAAGACGAACGGGTCGCCGCCCTTCAGCCGCAGCACCCGCAAGCCCTGGCGGGCGAGCGTCACCAGCGCGTCGTTGATCGAGTCTTGGGTGGGCGACGGTCGCCCGGCCCGTTTGCCAAGGTCGATCATCCGCGCCGCCGGGTTGGCAAGCTCCAGAATGGCGGAATCCACCAGCGCGTCATGGACAATGGCGTCGGCCTCGGCCAGCGCCTTGGCGGCCAGCAGGGTCAACAGGCCAGGATCGCCGGGACCGGCGCCCGCCAGCCAGACGGCGCCGGGCGCGAAGGCCGGAAGAGTGACGCCCCGCGTTTGGATCATGGCAGCCATCCTTCCCGCGCGATGAGGTCCTTGGTCGCCTTGGCGACGGCGGACATGGACGCCCCTTCGCCCCGCAGCCGGTCGCGCAGCGCCGCGATGACGCGAATCCGGTCGCCCCAGCTTTCCGGGAACAGGGTTTCCAGCCGTTGCCGGACCAGACTGGCCAGGGTCGGGCTGCGCCCGCCGGTCGAAATGGTCAGCAGCAGGTCGCCGCGCCGCACGACGGACGGGGAATGGAAATCACACAAGGGGATGACGTCTTCCACATTGACCAGAACGCCGCGCGAGCGCGCCAGTTCCGCCAAGGATTTCTCCACCGCAGGCTCCAACCCCATGACGAAGAGGACGCGCACGGCGTCAAGTTCGGCGGTGAAGGGCAAGGCGCGGACCAGCCGGTCCCCCGCCAGCGCGGCGAACTCCGCGTCGGGTTCGGGCGAATACACCAGCGGATCGCCGCCGCCCTCGCGCAATTGGCTGAGCCGCCGCGCCGCCAGCGGGCCATTGCCGACCAGCGCGATGGGCACCCGCGCCGGATCAAGCGCCACCGGAATCATCGGCGGCCCCCATGGACCCGACGGTTGAGGGGGCGGCGGAGGGCGCGGCGGCGGAAAATTACACAGAAATCAGCGGGGTTCTGGCGCATGTCGGTATTTAGCCGCTGATGCGGGAGACAATCAACATATTTCACACAAACAACACAATCCTATTAAACAACTAGATAATGTATTTGCGTTGCACCACTTCAAACCCGGTGTTAATGTGCAAATCAGACGCTTCAATCTACTTTAAAAGTAGAGAATTAAACGACCGGAAGGTTGATCCCCCATGGATATGGCGACGCGGGTCAAAGAACTGACCGAACGTTACGGAAGGCTGGAGGGCGCCGCTCTGCTGGCCGCGCTCCATCAGGCTTTGGACGGTCGGATCGCCCTGGTGTCCTCCTTTGGCGCGGAATCCGCCGTTCTGCTGGCCATGGCGGCGGAAGCGGCGCCGGATTTCCCGGTGATCCTGGTGAACACCGGCAAGCTGTTCGGCGAAACCCTGCGTTACCGCGACCAGTTGGTGAAACGGCTTGGCCTGACCAACCTGCGCGAGGTCGGGCCGACGGCGGAGGATCTGGCGGTCGGCGACCCGAACGGCCTGCTGTTCTCCAAGAACCACGATTCCTGTTGCCATCTGCGCAAGACCATCCCGCTCGACCGCGCCCTTGCCGGGTTCGACGGCTGGATCACCGGGCGCAAACGCTTTCAGGCCGCGACCCGCGCCGCCCTGCCGCTGTTCGAGGCGGAAGGGGGCAAAATCAAGGTCAACCCGCTGGCCGCCTGGGACAAGGCGCGGCTGGAGGAAGAGTTCATCCGGCGCGATCTGCCGCGCCACCCGCTGGAAGCCGACGGGTTCCTGTCCATCGGCTGTTACACCTGCACCGAGCGCGTGACGCCCGGCGCCGACCTGCGTTCCGGCCGTTGGGCCGGGACCGACAAAACCGAATGCGGCATACACATGACCATGATTGGAACCGCCCGATGAGCGCCGATCTCGACCAGCTTGAGAACCAGAGCATCTACATCCTTCGCGAGGCCTACAACCGCATCGACAAGCTTGCGCTGTTGTGGTCGATCGGCAAGGACAGCAACGTCCTGCTCTGGCTCTGCCGCAAGGCGTTTTTCGGGCGCATCCCCTTCCCCGTCGTTCAGCTCGACACCGCGATGGAGCTGCCGGAAGTCTATGAGTTCCGCGACCGCATCCACAAGGAATGGGATCTCAACCTGATCGTCGAGCAATGCCCGCCGGAAGAGGAGATGGACCAAACCCTGCCGCCACTGACCCGCGCCGCCGCGCGCAAGACGGAAGGGTTGAAGAGCCTGCTGCGCGGCGACGCCTATCAGGGGATCATGGTCGGCATCCGCCGCGACGAGCAGGCGACCCGCGCGAAGGAGCGCGTCTTCTCTCCCCGCTCGCTGGAAGGGGATTGGGACGTGA
Source organism: Azospirillum cavernae (assembly GCF_003590795.1). Taxonomy (GTDB): domain Bacteria; phylum Pseudomonadota; class Alphaproteobacteria; order Azospirillales; family Azospirillaceae; genus Azospirillum; species Azospirillum cavernae. Next base: position 589,461 of record NZ_QYUL01000001.1, on the reverse strand, counting down.
AGGACCAGCCCGCCGAGTTCTGGGATCATTACAAGACCCGCTTCCCCGAAGGCGTCCATGTCCGCATCCATCCGCTGCTGGCCTGGACCGAGCTGGACATCTGGCGCTATTCCAAGCGCGAGGGAATTCCCATCGTTCCGCTGTACTTCGCCCGCGACGGCAAGCGTTACCGCTCGCTGGGGGAAAAGAACATCACCTTCCCTGTGGATTCGACCGCGTCCAACATTGATGAGATCATCGAGGAATTGATGATCACCCGCATCCCGGAACGGGCCGGTCGGGCGATGGACAATGAATCCGAAGACAGTTTCGAGCGCCTGCGCAGCGTGGGGTACATGTAACATGCCGAATTCACAGCTTCGCATCGTCATCGTCGGCCATGTCGACCACGGCAAATCCACCCTGATCGGTCGCCTCCTCAACGACACCGGCAGCCTGCCCGACGGCAAGGTCGAACAGGTCCAGGAGATGAGCCGCAAGCGCGGCATGCCGTTCGAGTGGGCCTTCCTCCTCGACGCGCTCCAGGCCGAGCGTGACCAGGGCATCACCATTGACACCACGCAGATCCATTTCAAGACCAAGCAGCGCCCCTACGTCATCATCGACGCGCCGGGCCACACCGAGTTCCTGAAGAACATGGTGACGGGAGCCTCCCAGGCCGACGCCGCCCTGTTGGTGATCGACGCCGGGGAAGGCGCGCTGGAGCAGTCCCGCCGCCACGCCTTCCTGCTGCATCTGCTGGGCGTCCGTCAGGTCTCCGTGGTCATCAACAAGATGGACCGCGTGGAATTCTCGCAGGCCCGCTATGAGACGGTCGCCCACGAGATCAAGGAGTATCTGTCGGAACTCGGCCTGTTCCCCAAGGCGGTGATTCCGATTTCGGCCCGCCATGGCGACAACATCGTCTCCCGCACCGATCAGGCCCCCTGGTATCTCGGCCCGACGGTGATCGAGCAGTTGGACAGCTTCCGCCAACAGCAGGTCTCCCCCGACCAGCCGCTGCGCTTCCCGCTTCAGGACGTCTACAAGCCCGACGACCGCCGCATCCTGGCGGGCCGCGTCGAAAGCGGGCGCTTGAAGGTCGGCGACACCCTGCGCTTCGCCCCCAGCGGGGCCAGCGCCACGGTGGTCAGCATCGAGGCGTGGAACAACCCGAACCCGGTTCTGTCGGCCCAGGCCGGGCAGAGCATCGGCGTGACGCTGGACAAGCGCATCTTCGCCGAGCGCGGCCACATCGCCCATCACGAGGACGCGGCCCCGACCCTGACCCACCGTCTGAGCGTCCGCCTGTTCTGGCTGGTGTCGGAGCCGATGGCGCTGGGCAAGACCTACACGCTGAAGATCGCCACCGCCGAACACCGGGTGACGGTGGAGCAGGTGACGGCGGTCATCAATGTGGAGGATCTGACCAGCACGCCGGGCAAGGCGGTCCACCGCAACGAGGTGGCCGAGGTCGTGTTGCGCTCCCGCTCGCCCATCGCGGTCGATCTGGCGGCGGATCTGCCGCGCACCGGGCGCGGCGTGCTGCTGGACGGCAACGACGTCGTCGGCGGTTGCCTGGTGATCGAGGCCGAGGATTCGGCGTCGGCCAACCTGACCGAAGTCTCCCACACCGTCTCGCTGGACGAGCGCGCGGCGGCCAACGGCCACAAGGGCGGCATTTTGTGGCTGACCGGCCTGTCGGGGGCGGGGAAATCCACCCTGGCGATGGCGCTGGAACGCGCGCTGTTCGACCGGGGTTGGCAGACCTTCGTTCTGGACGGCGACAATGTCCGCAACGGCCTGAACGCCGGGTTGGGCTTCTCGCCGGACGACCGGGCGGAGAACATCCGCCGGGTGGCCGAAACGGCGAAGCTGTTCGCCGACGCGGGCGTCGTCGTCATCGCCTCGCTGATTTCGCCGCTGCGGGCCGACCGGGCGCGGGCGCGGGTGATCGGCGGCGACCGTTTCCACGAAATCCACGTCGGCGCCGACCTGTCGGTGTGCGAGGAGCGCGACCCCAAGGGCCTCTACAAAAAGGCGCGGGCGGGCGAAATCGCCCAATTCACCGGCGTCTCCGCCCCCTATGAGACTCCGGAATCGCCGGAACTGCTGATCGACACCGGCGCGCTCGACCGCAGCGAGGCCTTGGCCCAGTTGCTGGATTACGTGGACGAGACTTTGGGCAAATCCAGCCTGAAGTCCGGCAAGGAACTGACCTACGTGATCTGATGTTTGTGGGGAGCGTGGGCGTGGTCGCCCCCTCCCCATCCCTCCCCCGCTTCACAGCGGGAGAGCGGGCGTGATCCTTGACGACGTGCGGCGGAGTTCCCTCTCCCGCCGCATGGCGGGGGAGGGTTAGGGAGGGGGAATTCACCGACCACTCCACACAAAAATCTGTGAAATCCCCAATTCCCTCCCACGCGACTGTTGAAATCAATCTTCCTCTCGCCACATTCCGTGCTAAATAACAACAGAACTCTGTCGAGGATGATTCGATGCACAGCTTGACCCGCCGCGCCGCCGTCCTTGCGATGGCCGCCTTTGCGTCCGTCGCCGCCCTGCCCTCCGGCGCCGCCCGCGCCGCCGATCCGGTGAAGCTGGAAATCGGCTACATTCCCATCCTGGCCGCCTCGCCGCTGTTCATCATCGATGGTCAGGGCTGGGCCAAGGACGCCGGGATCACCCTGAAGCTGACGCGCTTTGAATCCGGGCCGCACGCCATCCAGGCGATGGCCGCCGGGCAAATCGACCTGCTCTACGCGGGCGTCGCCCCGGTGCTGGTCGCCCGCACCAAGGGCGTGGACGTCGCCGTCATCGCCAATTCGGCGGTTGAGGAGATGGTGGTCGCCGGGCGCGGCCCCTTCGCCAAGGCGCTGGGCGCCAATCCGACGCCGGAGACCTTCAAGAAATTCTTCGCCGACACCGGCCGCAAGCCAAAGATCGGCACCCAGCCGCCCGGCTCGGTCCCCGACACCGTGCTGAAGCATTGGCTGTTCAAGGTGATCAAGGTCGATCCCGCCGACGTCGAACTGGTGTCGATGGGCATTGAAAAGACCCAACAGGCCCTGCTGGCGGGCGCGCTCGACGCCGCGACGATTCGCGAACCGACGGTGACGGTGACGCAGCAGATGGATCCCAACGTCACCCTGCTGGCGACCGGGGCGCAGATGTTCCCCGACCAGCCCGGCACCGTGATGTCCGCCCGCGCCGAAGTGCTGAAGAAGTACCCAGAGGCGATCAACGCGCTGGTCAAGGCGCATCTGCGCGCGGTGGACCTCATCAACAAGGATCCGGCGCAAGCGTCGAAGATCGTCAACAACTATCTGGGCAAGGGGTTGATGGAACCGGCGACGCTTGAGGCCGCCTTCCGGGGGCCAGGGTCGAAATTCGTCGCCGACCCGCACGGCGTGGTTCCGGCGGTGGAAAAGATGATGGCCTTCGCCAAGGAAATTGGCTCCGCCGACGGCGTCATTCCGGTGGCGGAGGCCTTTGACTTCCGCTTCTATGACGCCGCCGTCGCCAAGTAACCGCGTGCAAAACGACCGATGAAGATCCAACATTCCTTGGCGTTGTCGGCGCTGGGCGTCGTCGCCTTCCTGCTGGGCTGGGAGGCGGTGGCGCAGAGCGGCATCGTCCCCGCCCGCCTGATTCCGTCGCCCAGCGCGGTTCCCGCCGCCTTTCTGGCCGAGTTCCAGCGCGGCATCTGGCAGGAGATGGTCCTCGCCAGCCTGTCCCACTACCTCGTCGGCCTGTCGTTGGGGGCGTTCCTGGGCGTCAGCTTCGGCACGGCGGCGGCGCTGTGGCCGATCTGGGACGCCTTCCAGGCCTGGGTCGTGCGCATGCTGCGCCCGATCCCGGCCATCGCCTGGATTCCCTTCGCCATCATCTGGTTCGGCGTCAGCGAGGGCGCGGCGTCCTTCCTGATCGCCCTGACGGTGTTCTGGATCAACTATTACGCCAGCTATTCCGCCGTGCGCGGGGTGGACAAGGATCTGATCGAGCTGGGCCACGCCTTCGGACAGGGCGGGTTGATCCCGCGCCTGTTCAAAATCATCCTGCCGGGCGCCTTGCCGGGCATCCTGGCGGGCCTGCGGGCCGGGCTGGGGCAAGGCTGGATGACGGTGGTCGCGGCGGAACTCTTTGGCATTTCCGGCTTGGGCATGCGGATGATGGAAGCGTCGGGCCTCTTGGCCACGCACATCGTCGTGCTCTACATGGTGACGATCGCGCTGCTCTACGGCGTGTCGGATTTCCTGTTCATGCAGGTGCAGTCGCGGGTGTTGTCATGGCAGCGGTGATTGATCTTGATGGCGTCTCCATCGGCTATGGCGCCGACGCGCCGCCGGTTCTGGTGGACGTCACCCTGTCGGTGGAGCGCGGCAGCTTCGTCGCCATCGTCGGCCCGTCGGGCGTCGGCAAATCCACCCTGCTGCGCGTCGTCGCCGGGCTGCACAAGGCGCGCGGCGGCAACGTCATCATCCACCAGGACCAACGCCCGGCCCATCGTCCGGTTGGTTTGGTCTTCCAGGACGCCCGCCTGTTGCCCTGGCGCCGGGTGGTGAAGAATGTGCAATTGGGTCTGGAAGGTCTGCCGGTCAGCCGCGCCGACCGGCTGCGCCGGGCCGAAGACGCCTTGAAGCTGGTGCGGCTGGACGGCTACGCCCGCCGCTGGCCTTACGAGCTGTCGGGCGGCCAGCGCCAGCGCGTCGGCATCGCCCGCGCCATGGCGGTCGATCCCGACATTCTGCTGATGGACGAGCCGTTCGGCGCGCTCGACGCCATCACCCGCAACAATCTTCAGGACGAATTGCGGCGGATTCACCGGGAAACCGGCAAGACCATCCTGTTCGTCACCCATGATCTGGAGGAGGCGGTGCATCTGGCCGACCGCATCATCGTGCTGGGCGGTTCCCCGGCGCGGGTGGTCCGCGACGTCCAAAACAACGCCGGGCGCGACGGCGCGGTCTTCCGCGATCAGGTGGAAAAGCTGCGGCTGGAAATCGCCGACAATTACAGCATCTGAGCGACGCGGATCCCCTCTCCCGGTTTTTCGGGAGAGGGGCGCCCGATCAATGCGCCAACGCTCAATGCGCCAACGCTCAATGCGACAGCAGCAACGGCACCGGGCAGGTGCGCAGGACATGGCGGGTTCCGCTGCCCCGGTGCAGGAACGGGAAGCCGTAATGGCCATGCGCGCCCATCACCAGCAGATCGGCGCCGGTGTCCATGGTGCGGGCCAACAGCGCGTCCATCGCGCCGATGTCGCTCACGGTGAAATGCGTCTGTTCGGCGGTGACGCCATGCAGCGCCAGATGATCGAGCAGACCGACGCGCGGCGATTCGGCGTTGCCCGACGCGGCTTGCGTCAGAACGGTGATGACCGTCACCTCGTCCGCCTTTTCCAGGAAAGGCAGCGAATCGGACAGGGCGCGGGCGGCTTCGCGCTCGGCGTTCCAAGCCACGGCGACCCGCTTGCCGATCACCGGGAAGTTTCCGGCGTAGGGAATCACCAGAACCGGACGGCCTGAGTTCAGCACAACCTGCTCGTTCAACTCTTCCGGCGCGCCGTCCGATCCGACGTCGCGGTCATACTGGCCAAGGATGGTCAGGTCGGCGAATCGCGACCAGATGATCGCCTCGCGAATCACATGATTGTGCTCGCCGTGGGTCAGGCCGTGCCATTGGCCGCGCAGGCCCGACGCCGCGAGCGCCTCGTTGAACATCGCCTCGCTTTTGACGGCGGCCTCGGTCAGATGGTCGCTGGAACGACGGGCGATCATGCTGGTGGCGTTGCGGTCGCCCTGGGCGAACAGGCCGCGCAGGAACGCGCCATGCTTGGTCGCCAGCGCGACGGCGGCGTCCAGACGGGCGCCCACATGCGGGCTGGAGTCCAGATGAACCAGGATGTGTTTGTAAGGCATTGAGATCCTCCCCTTTTGTCTTATGCGACGGTTGTCGTCTGCGGTTGGCCCTGACGGCGGAAACATCACTCCATTCATCTGTATACCCGTCAAGTCTTACCGCACTGCGGTCAAGAGTCGCAGCCATCTGTTGCGCCCGCATGACAGCATGCCGCAGCATTTTGACCAGCCTGTGACGGTCGTCACTGAGAATCGTTAAAAGCGAAATTTAGAATGCCTTAACGACTCTGGGCATTGAGTCGGTTCAAAGACATGTCCGAACCGGGCCGCCCCCTTGCGGGATGGCGGCGCGGAAGGGAAAGCGCGGCGGACGCCGAACGGCGGCCAAACACGTTCCCCCTGTGACGACCCAACAAGGAGTGCCTGAATGTTCAACCTGCTTTCGGTGGTCGTCGCGGTCGCCATTTCTGGATTCATGGCCGCCGCCGGGGTGTTCTACACCGGCTCGGCCTTCACCAACATGAGCGCCAAGGCCCAAGCCGTGCAGGTGCTCAGCGCGATGGAGCAGATCGACGCCGCCTGGACGATGTGGAGCAACGACGGCAACACCACCACCGCGTCGTTGCCCAGCTCCACGGTGCTGACCAGCGCCACGCCGCCGACCTACATGTCCTCCTACCCGCCCGCCATCAACACCGCGACCACCTTCGGCACCGGCCCGACCGCCGCCGGTTACGTGATCGACAGCACCGGCACCGGCGGCGCCACCGCCGCCGGCAACGAAACCACCAACACCGGCATCTACACCGTCCTGACCTCCACCACCGGCGCCAACGCCTGTCTGGAAATCGCCAAGTCGGCGGGCTACGTCGCCTCGACCGCCAGCAGCTTCACCGGCCTCGCCAACATCACGGTCAACGCCGTGACGGTCGCCGTCAGCGGCATCACCACCAAGGCGGAATTGGACGCGCTGGGCGCGGTCTACCGCTATTTCTGCGTGCCGCTCGGCACCACCACCGCCACCATCATCCTGGGCGGCGCGGCCAACACCATCGCCGTGGGCGCCGACACCGGCAAGCACGTCGCCTATTTCAAGCACATGTAAGACGCAGGATCATTCCCTCCCCCAGGGCGCTTCCCCTCACAAAGCGCCCGACGCTGGACCGGCGGCCCCACCGCCGGTCCTTTGTTTTTTGCGGCGGTCTCAACGCGTTCCGGGTTAGGGTGAGCGCCGCGTTCGACCAATGACGGCGGCGACAGGCGGCGGCAACAGACGGCGGCCCATGGTTTCCCTTCTCATCATCACGATCATGGCGATCTCGCTGGTGGCGACGACGGGCTACACCGCCTTCACGCTGGTGCAATCCTCCGACCGCATCGCCCAGGCCCAGCGCAGCGCCGGGCAGATGCACAAGCTGGCCGCGTTGGTGGAGGCCAACCTCCGCACCCTGAAAAACGACGGCACCCTCTACGCCCCCGCGCCCAAGGAGCGGCCCGACGGCAAGACGGAACTGCCGGTCTGGCTGATGCCGGGCGTGCAAACGCCCTGGGGCGTTCCCTATGGCTATTGCGTCTTCGCCCCCGCCCCCGATCAGATCTCCCCCAGCATCGTCACCACGCCCTGGCCGCAAGATGGCGCGCCGGGCGCCCGCAACTATGTCTTGAGCGCCCCGGCGGCTCCGGCGGAGATCGCCCGGGCCGGGATCATCGCCGCCATCGTCGCGCCCGCCATTGGGTCCGATAAAATGCCGGACTGCGCCGGGCTGACGATGAAGGACGGGCAGCTCACCCTGCCCGCCGGGTCGGCGTTGGGCGTCACGCGCGGATCCTCCGCCGATCTGGCCGCCGTCGCCGCGTCGGCCACCGTGCGCCGCCACGTCGCCCCGACTCAAGCCGGCGACGGCAGCGGCACCACCGCCGCCGACGCCATGTCGCTGACCGCCGCCCTGGGGCTGTGGCAGGCGACCCAGCCCAACGGCATGGCGCTGCGCCTCGCGCCGGGTCGGCACGAGGTTCCCGCCGCCTTGCTCGACCAGTTGGCCAACGGATCGGGCGGCGGGCGGACGATGCGGCTGGTCTTGCAGGGCGAGGCCGCCGGGGTCGTCATCGCCAGCCTTCCCACCGGCGCGCCCTTCCGCCTGCCCACCGACATCCGGGTGGAGAACGTCGCCTTCGACACCCCGGTGGAAGCCATGCCGGGAACCCGCCTGAGCTTCGCCGGAACCAACGCGATTTCCGTCGCCAACGGCCCGGCGCTGAAGGGCTATCACGCCCGACTCGACGTCACCGGCAGCCTGACCGTGACCTCGAACACCGGCGACGGGGTGCAGGTGACGGGGGGCGAGGCGCTGTTCCGCGACGCCGACGTGGTGGCGCAGGTCGGGACCGGGCGCGCCGGGCTGGTCAGCGCGCTGGGCGCCGCCGTCACCTTTTCCGGCGAACGGCAGCGCCCCCGCTTGCGGGTGCGCGGGCGCGGCGGCGTGCCGATGGCGGCGATTCGCTCCGGCGGCGGGCAAACCATTCTGGACAGCGCCGACGTCGGGGCCGAAAGCGACACGCAATTCGGCGTCGTCCTGGAAAACGGCGCGCTGGAGATGACCGCGACGGCGGTCGGGCTGAACGGCGCGCGGCCCAGATCGGCGGGGGTGCTCGACCTTGGCGGGGCGCGGGTGGCGTCGGATTCGGCCTCGCAAATCACGGTCGCGCCGGGCGGCAAATGCGCCCATGGCGAGCTGTTCGCCCAACCGGCCACCGCCCGCCGCTCCGCCGCCGAGGTCGCTGGCGGAAGCGCGCCGCTCGCCGTGTCGCTGACCAACCGCTCCCATTGGGGATGCCGCCAATGAGGTTGGATCCCCCGACCGCCGTGCGCGAGGAGCTGGCGGCCTATCTGCTCGACCGGGGGCTGGTGTCGCGCTCCATCCTCGACGCGGCGCTGGCTGAACAGCGGGTGACGGGGGAGCCGCTGGGGTCGATCCTGGTCCGCAACGGCTTCGTCGCCCGCGCCGATTTGATGGAGGCGCAAACCCGCCACGAGGCCGCCGCCCACGCGCCGGAGCCGGTGGCCGCCACCCCGGTGCCGCTGCGCCTGCTGGAAAAACACGCCATCATCGTCACCGGGGAAACGGCGGACAGCGTCTATGTCGCCACCCTGCATGAGGAGATGATCGCGGCGCGCGTCGTCGCCCGGCATTACCCCGGCAAGCGGGTCCGTTTCGTCGCCTTCGTGCCCGACCATTTCGACGATTTCCTCGACCGCGTCCGCCGGGGCGAGGGCAACACCAGCGACCCCGAAGGCGTCGAAACCCTGCTGACCCAGGCGGCGCAGGCGGGCGCGTCGGACATCCACATCGTGCCGCGCCGCAAGAGCTACAGCGTGTTCTTCCGCGTCAACGGCATCCGTCAACTGATGCACGAAGGCGCGCTCGACCATTACGCGACGATCACGGCGCAGATCAAGGACCGCGCCGCCATGGATCTGGCCGAACGCCGGGTGCCGCAGGAGGGCCGTTTCGATCTGGAGATCCGGGGGCGCTCCATCGACCTGCGCGTCGCCACCGTGCCCTCGGTCGATGGCGAAATCCTGGTGCTGCGCGTGCTGGACGCCGAGCGGATCCAGCCGGTGTTGGACGGGCTGGGCATCACCCGCGTGGCCGAATGGCGCCGGGCGGTGGACCAGCGGCATGGGCTGTGTCTGATTTGCGGGCCGACCGGATCGGGCAAGACCACCACCCTGACGGCGACGATCCGCGAGATCGACCGCATCGGCAAGGCGGTTTACAGCATCGAGGATCCGGTGGAATACCGCGTCGCCTACGCCGGGCAGGTCAGCGTCAACCCGACCGTCAACATGGATTTCGCCCAGGTCGTCCGTTCCTTCATGCGGGCCGATCCCGACGTCATCGTGCTGGGCGAGGTGCGCGACGAGGAAACCGCCAAGATCGCCGTGCGCGCCGCCGACACCGGCCATATGGTTCTGACCACGCTGCACACCGGCTCGATCCTTGGGGCCATCGACCGACTGCGCCATCTCGGCGTGACGGCGCACGACATCAAGAACCTGCTGCGCTGCGTGATGGTGCAATCGCTGATCCGCACCGTCTGCCCGGCCTGCCACGGCGCGGGCTGCGAGTCCTGCTTCGACAGCGGTTACGCCGGGCGGACGGTGGTCAGCGAATGCGCCCGCTTCGACGGGGCCGCCAGCGTCGTCAACGCCGCCAAGGGGCAACGAAGCTGGCCGACGATGTTGCAGGACGCCATCGCCAAATTCCACGCCGGGCAAACCACCGGCGCCGAAATCCGCCGGGTCTTCGGCAGCGAGGCGCAGGGCGTCGGCGCGTCGGCCCCCGCCTTGCGCCCCTAGGAACACGCGATGAACCTCATTTCCGCCGTGGTGGCGGTCGGCCTGCTCGCGACGGTGACGATGGGCGGCGTCCAATACATCGGGGTGGACACCGAGGCGCGCGTGAAGTTCAGCAGCGCCGCCGACGCCGGATTCCAGGCGCTGGAGTCGGCCTTCCGCGCCCGGCAGGCCGCCGGGTTGGCCGCGCCGACCGCGCAAACATGGGAGGCCGCCCTCTTCCCCAGCTTCGGCGCCCGCCCGACCCCGCCCAAGGATCTGGCCTGGTCCTATGGCGTGGACGCGACGGGGACCTGGTTCTGTCTGTCGGGAACGCCCAAGGACCAGATCGCCAAGACGGCGCTGGAGCGGCTGAAAGCGCGCTATGCCGAAGGGATTTACGCGGTGGCCGAATCCTGCGGGGCCGCCGCCGCGCAAAGTGGCGCGGTCTCCGCGACCTATTGGGTGGTGAAGACCAGCGCGACGCCCGCCGCCGCGACGCCCAGCGGTTAGGAATCGCGGAAGCGCCCATAGGTGTAATGCGCCGCGCACGCCCCCTCGGCGGACACCATGCAGGATCCCATTGGATTGTCGGGCGTGCAGACGCCGCCAAACAGCTTGCAGTCGCTGGGCCGCTTCACTCCGCGCAGGATGGACCCGCAGTCGCAGCCCTTGTGATCGGGAACGCTGGCGCTTTCCACGCCAAAGCGCGTCTCCGCGTCAAAGGCGGCGAAGGAGTCGCGCAGCCGCAGGCCGCTGCGCGGAATGCTCCCCAGCCCGCGCCATTCAAAGGACAGGCGCGGCTCGAAGGTTTCGGCGACGAGCGCCTGCGCCTTTTCGTTGCCGCTGCGGGTGACGGCGCGGGTGTATTGGTTTTCCACCTCGGCCCGCCCCTGGTTGATCTGGCGGATCAGCATCAGGATGGATTGCAGCACGTCCAGCGGCTCGAACCCGGCGATGACCACCGGCTTGCCATGCTGTTCGGCCACCGGCTCATAGGCTTGGCTGCCGATGACGACGGAGACATGGGCCGGGCCGACGAAGCCGTCCAACCGCAGCTCCTCCGACCGCCCCTGCGCCGCCGCCATGATGCCCTCGATGGCCGACGGGGTGAGGACATGGTTGCAGAAGACGGAAAAATTGCTCAATCCGCGCGCCTGCGCCGCCCGCACAGCCAGCGCCGTGGGCGGAGTCGTGGTCTCGAAGCCAATGGCGAAGAACACCACTTGGCGGTCGGGATTGTCAGCGGCGACGCGCACCGCGTCGGCGGGGGACACCACCATGCGGACGTCGGCGCCCTGCGCCTTGGCCTTCAGCAGGCTGACCCGCCCCGATCCCGGCACGCGCAGAACGTCGCCATAGGCGCACAGCGTCACCTCATGTCGCCGGGCGAGCGCGATGGCGTCGTCGATCCGGCCAACCGGCAGAACGCAGACCGGGCAGCCCGGCCCGTGGATCATGCGGACGTTGCCGGGCAAAAGATCGGGAATGCCGTAGCGGGAAATCGCGTGGGTGTGGCCGCCGCAGAACTCCATCAGGTGATAGGCGCGGTCGGGCGCGGCCTCCCGCGCGATGGCGGCGGCGACGCTGCGGGCCAGCGCCGGATCGCGGAATTCATCGACGTATTTCATGCGCGCAAGCCCCCCAATCACTCCGCCTTATGACGGAGATTGGGGGGCTGTGGCGTTGATGCGGATCAAGCGGCGCGGATGCTGGAGAGGAAGCCGTTGACCTCGCCGCGCAGACGTTGGGCGACCTTGCCCAGTTGCCCGGCCCCGTCCAACATCCGCTCGGCCTTTTGCCCGGCCTCGCTGGACGCCTGACTGGCGCCGGCGACGTTTTGCGAGACCGCCTGCGCCCCGGCGGCGGCCTGGGTGATGTTGCCCGCGATGTCGCGCGTCGCCGCGCCCTGCTGCTCCACCGCCGAGGCGATGGCGCCGGAGATGCTGTTCATCTGGTCGATGACGGCGCCGATGTCGCGGATGGCCGACACGGCGACGCCGGTCGCCTGTTGGATTTCACCGATCTTGGCCTGGATGTCTTCGGTCGCCCGCGCCGTCTGGGTGGCGAGGCTTTTCACCTCGCTGGCGACGACGGCGAATCCCTTGCCATGCTCCCCGGCGCGGGCGGCTTCGATGGTGGCGTTGAGCGCCAGCAAATTGGTTTGCCCGGCGATGGAGTTGATGAGGCTGACCACGTCGCCAACCTCGTTCGCCGCGCGGGCCAAGCTGCCCATCAGGGCGTTGGTCTTGCTGGCCTCGCCCACCGCCTTCGCGGCCACATCGTTGGACGCGGACACCTGTCGGCTGATTTCCCGGATCGAAGCGGTCAACTCCTCGGTCGCCCCGGCCACTGTGTTGACGCTGACCGCCGCCTCTTCCGCCGCGCCAGCGGCGGCGGTGGAACGGCTGACCGCCGCGCCCGTCGTCGTCGTCAGCGTCTCGGCGGAGGTCTGCATGTCGTTGGCCGACGCCGTGACGGCGGACACCACGTCGCCGATGGACCGTTCAAAATTGTCCGCAAGCTTCATCAGCAAGGCCTTGCGGTCGTTCTCCGCCTTCGCCTGCATCTCTTCCTGGGCCTGACGCAGCCGTTGGTTTTCGACGCCACGCTCTTTGAAGACGCCAACCGCCTTGGCCATCTCCCCAATCTCGTCGCCCCGCTCCGTGTCAGGAACCGTGACGGTCAGATCATCGCGCGACAAACGGCGCATCACCACGCTCAACCGCAGCAGTGGTTCGCTGATGGAGCGGGCGATCAGGTAGGCCAGGATCAAACCAGCGCCGCCTAAGCCGATCCCCAGCACCCCGGCCTGCATCGCGTGTCGGCGGAAGTCCGCCTCAAGATTGTCGATGTAGACGCCGGTGCCGATCACCCATTTCCAATCCGGCGACAGTTGGGCGAAGCCAACCTTCGGGCTGGCTTCGCTGGCGCCCGCCTTCGGCCAGGAATATTCGACGAATTGCCCACCCTTGCGGGCGCCCTCGGTCAGTTTGCGAATGAAGGCGACGCCGTTGGCGTCCTTCGCCTCGATCATGTTGCGGCCCTCCATTTCCGGGCGGCCGCCATGGACATAAGTTTTACCGTCGATGTCAGTGGCGAAGATGTACTCGCCGCCGGAATAACGCATGGCCCGCAGGCTGTGGCGCGCGGCCTCCTGCGCCTGCTCCAGCGTCAACTCGCCTTTGGCGACGCGTTGTTCAAAGCTTGTGACGATGTTCACCGCCGCTTCGGTGATCGCCTGGACTTTGTCGTGGCTGTTTTCCTCTTGTTGATCGCGCAGCGCCATCAAGAGGATCACACCAATTCCGGTCAAGGCGACGAGCATGACCAGAGACAAAATTACGAATTTGATGCGGATTTTGATGTTTTGCATGCCAACCATCCTCTTGAAGAGCGTGCACAAAAGGTACGGCGGCATGGGAAAAGCGTCAAAATATAAACAATAATTCTCTTATATAACCAATAGGTCAGGTTTTAAATATTCTCTCTGAAGGCATGAATTTACGCAGGGATGAGTGTATTTTTGCTTCTCTTTTTGGTGTAATTTAGAACTAAAAATTCTCATTCTTCTTATTATATTTCTTTTGCTTAATTTTTGAGCATAATCCCGCATATGTTTTCTGCATACTTTGATATGCAGCGCGAGCCGTGAAACACACGATTGCAGCCATAGATTGGCGTGGCAAAACGTCTCATCACGGCTGTCGTCGATACAGATCCCCCATCCCCCACAACCATGACTTGAGGAATTTCCCCCAAATCATGGTCAAAGAGGCCACCGCTTACGGCGTCAACACCAGCGCCCCACCGGCGCCCCGCCCTTCCAACAGGCGGTGAGCCTCCGCCGCCGCCTCCAACGGCAGACAGGCGACCGGCCCGACCCGCAAGGCGCCCACCGCCACCCAGTCCAGGACAACGCTCGCCGCCGTTCGATAGGTGGCGAGATCGGTCATGTAACCGAACACGCTGGGCCGCGACAGGCAGAGCGAGCGGCGCGGGCCGAGGTCTGCGACGTCCAGCGCCGGAATGGGGCCACCCGCCTGCCCGACGCTGGCGACCATGCCGAAGGCGCGCGCCGCGTCCAGGCTGCGCCGCAGCGTGTCGCCGCCGATGCCGTCCACCACCAGATCCACGCCGCGCCCGTCGGTCAGCGCGCGGGTTTCGGCGACGAAATCGGCCTCGCGATACAGGATCGCATGGTCCAGACCGTGGGCGCGGGCGATGTCGGCCTTGTCCGGGCTGCCGACCGTCCCAATCACGGTGGCCCCCAGGCTCTTGGCCCATTGCGTCAGCACCAGCCCAAGCCCGCCCGCCGCCGCATGAACCAGCAGCGTGTCGCCCGGCCCGAGCGGGCGAACGCGGGTCAACAGCATGTGCGCGGTGATCCCGCGCAGCAGCAGCGAGGCCGCAGTCACCGCCTCCACCCCGTCGGGCAGGCGGATGGCGCGTTCAGCGGGCAACAGCCGCGCTTCGGCGTAGCCGCCGACGGGCAACCCGGCCCAGGCGACGCGGTCGCCGACGGTGAAGCCGGACACGCCCGCCCCGACCTCCTCCACCACGCCAGCGGCCTCCACCCCGATCACGGCGGGAAAGGCGGGCAACGGGTACAAGCCGGTGCGGTGGTAGACGTCCACATAATTGACGCCCGCCGCCGCGTGGCGGATGCGCAATTCCCCCGGCCCGGCGGGCGGCAGGTCGATCATTTCGGCGCGCAGGGCTTCGGGGCCGCCGGGCTGGTTCAGACGGATGGAACGGATCATCGGGGCATCTCCCTGTCGTCGTGTGACGAGGTTGGTTGCGACGCCCACGACGTTACCCTGTGGTCCTATCCCCAGAAATTCGGCATTATCACCCATCTTCTGGGGATTTTTGCGCGGATGACCGGCCTCAATTGGGATGATGTGCGCGTGTTGCTGGCCTTGGCGCGCGGCGGCAGCCTGTCGGCCAGCGCCCGCGCCCTTGGCGTCGATCACAGCACGGTGGCCCGCCGGGTGGCGGCGCTGGAAAGTGAACTCGGCGTCAAGCTGTTCGACCGTCTGCCGCGCGGCTATGTCCCGACGGCGGAGGGGGAGGACATCGCCGAACTGGCCGGACGGGTCGAGGACGCCGTTCTGGCGCTGGAACGCCACGCGCGCGGGCAGGCCGGGGAACCCGCCGGAACCGTGCGCCTGTCGGCCCCGCCGGTCTTCGCCAGCCATTTCCTCGCCCTGCGTCTGGCCCGCCTGCGCCAGACCCTGCCCAAGCTGGTGGTCGAACTGGTCGGCGACGCCCGCCGCGTCAGCCTGACCCGGCGAGAGGCCGATCTCGCCATCCGTCTCGATGACCCTGAGGATGATGGGCTGGTCGCCCGGCGGCTGGGGGCGATGGGCTATGGCCTCTACGCCACGCCCGCCTATCGGGACCGCCGCGCGCCCGCCGATTGGGAGTTCATCGGTTACGACGACAGCATGGACCATGTGCCGCAACAGCGCTGGCTGCGCGCCGCCGCCGCCGGGCGGCCCTTCGCCTTTCGGGCCAATGATTTGGCGAGCCTGCACGCCGCCGCGCGGGCCGACGCCGGGGTCGCCGCCATCCCGCATTTCCTGGGCCGCAGCGACCCGGCGCTGGTGGCGATTCCGACCGACAGCGAACCGGAACCGCGCGCGCTGTGGCTGCTGGTTCACCGCGATCTGCGGCGGTCGGCGCGGGTGCGCGCGGTGATGGACGCGGTGATCGCCATCATGAACGCCGAACGGGATTTGATCGGCGGTTGAGCGCGGTCGGTCGCCTCAGTCGGTCGTTTGCCGCACCCCGGCGTAAATCCGCCGCAGCGCCGCGTCGGGAATGCCCAGCGCGTCAAGATGGCTGACGGTGTTGGCGAGATACTCGACGTTCGGGCCGCGCTGGCCGCAACAGCGGGCGATGCGCTGAATGACCGACGCCTCGTCCAACCCGCCGCAATATTGATAATGCTGGCGGTCGACGACGAAGCAGCAGGCCTCCACCGCCTTGCCGTCGCGTCGCCGCAAGCGGCGGAACAGCGGGCGGTAAACGCGGTTGGTCATCTCGCGGTCCCATAGGTAATCCAGGGCGGCGGGAACCTCGGCGGCGGCGATGCGGAAGACGATGCCCCGGCAGGATCCGCCATGGTCCAACCCCAACACCAGCCCCGGAGTCTCCGGCGTGCCGCGATAGCGGTGTGAGGCGACGCAAAAGCGCCGGTGATAGCCGCTCAAGGTCGCCACATGGCGCTCGATGTAGGGGAAACCGGGGTTCCACATCAGCGACCCATAGGCGAACACCCACAGATCGGCGCCGGGCGCCAGCGTGATGTCCGATGACCAATCGGGCGGGGATGCCTGCGTGTGAAGGGGCATGATCCGACAAACAAAACGGCGGAGGGCGCAAAGAGGCCACAGACAAAACAAGTCCCCAAGCCTAGCATGGCGGGGCCGTCGTCGCTATAACAGGACCGACACGGAACGGACATGCCACCGATGCGCTTTCCCAAGCTCCGCAGCCGCCTGATTGTGATTCTGGCGGTCCTCATCGCCCTGCCCCCGGTTGGCTACGCGCTGTGGTGGCAGCAGGCCGCCCGCGCGGTCGAGCGCGGGGTGCTGGCCTGGATCGACCAGCAGCGGGCCAACGGCGGCTTGGCCGATCACGGCGGGCTGTCGGTGGACGGATTCCCCTTCACCCTGCGCGCGGCGCTGGAGCAACCGCATCTGGCGACGCGCGGCGCGGAATGGCGCGGCGCCCGTCTGGTGGCGGAAGCTGCGCCTTGGGACGTCACCCACGTGACCTTGAGCCTGCCGGGCGAACAGCGGGTGACGCTGGTTCAGGCCGGGCAACCGCCGCTGGATGTGACCGCGCGCGGCGGCGGCGGCGGACAGGCGGTGTGGACGATGAACGGCACGCTGGAAAACCTGCGCCTGAGCTTCACCGACCTGACGGCCCAAGCGCTGAACCTGCCGCTGCCCATCGCCTCGCTCGACCTCACCGCCGCGCAGCCGAACACGCCGCCCGACACGAACGCCGCCACCGGCCTGACCATCGGCGTGACGGCGAACGGCATGACCCTGCCCGACAGCGCGCCCTCGTCGCTGGGCCGCGACGTCAAGCGGGCCGAACTCTCCGCCCGCGTGTTGGGCCGCCTGCCCCAGCCCGAGCCGGTCAGCCTGTCGGCCTGGAGCCGCGACGGCGGGACCGTGCAGTTGGATCGGCTGGCACTGGATTGGGGGCCGCTGGCCATCGCGCTCAACGGCACGCTGGCGCTGGATGGGGAGCTTCAGCCGCAAGCCGCCCTGACGGCGGAAATCCACGGCGCGCCCGCCGCGCTGAACGCGGTCAAGCCGATGATGCGCCCGAACGACGCGGCGATGGCGCGCACGGTCCTGACCATGCTGTCCCGCCCAACCGGCCCCGGCGGCGCGCCCGTCCTCACCACCCCGGTGACGGTGCAGAACCATTCCCTGTTCCTCGGCCCGCTGAAAATCGCGTCGGTGCCGCGCGTGGTGTGGTGACGACCAGCCCAGCCTTCGTAAATCGGCCTCAGCGAATCCACACCCGGCGCGGGCCGCTGTCGATGTGGACGAAATTGCTGTCGGGGTAATAGCCGACCCCGCCCAGCCCCAGCCCGTTCGCGTAATGCGCCACCGCCAGCGAGGACAGGCCGGGCAAACGGATGTCCGCCGCCATCGCCCGGATGTGGAAGCTGCGGTGCGCCACGCTTTCGCCCATCGTCCGCCGCAGCATCTCATTGGTTTGGACGGAGCGATAGCCGGACAGCACCTCCAGCGGCACGGTGAAGCGCGCCGCCATTTGCAAACGCCACAGGATGTCGAGCAGCGAGGCCGCCGTCTGCACCGTCTCGCCGGTGCGCCAATCGCGGAAAAAATGATCGACCGTCGCCAGCCCGGCGGGATCATACGCGCCATCGCGCCAGAACAGCGTGTTCAACCGCTCGCCGGTGTTCAGATTGCGCATCACCAGCCGACGCGGAACGGTCAGCCATTGCGGGACGGTCGTGTCGAGCGCCTGCGACGGGCGCGTCTGCGCCGCCAGCGCCGCCGCCGCCGCCAGCCCGGTCAACATCCCCCGCCGGGTCAGGCGCGCGCGGGGCCAATCGTCGCTGTGGTCGTCCATCATGCCGGTGGCGGACGTTACGCAAACCGCCGCCCAAGTCAACACCACCCAAGCCAAAGCCTTTCCATGTTGACTTGTCCCGTCCCCGCCCCTACTGACAGACGGGGGTGAAAAGTCCATATTTGGGGGGCCGTCGCCGATCCGTTCCACCGGATTTGGTGCGGTTCAGCGGTTTTGAACAAGGGGGATCGGTGCCCGGCGCCCGGCAGGCCACCAACGTGATGTTTGGCTATTTGGAAGGCGTCGAGCGCAAGGACGCCGAATCCTACGCGCGCGCCTTTGGCCGTCGCTGCCTGAAAAGCTCCGAAAGCTGCTGGTACGCGGTTGAACCGCTGTGGAGCGGTTATCTCTATGAAATTCACGAGGGCGGCCCCGGTTACTCCTTCCTGCCCGCCTTGGCCAAGGAGATCGACGCCAACCCCGGCGGCGTCGCGCTGGTGCCGTCCGGGCGGCGGGTGTTCGAGCTGACGGTGCGCAACGGGCGCCCCGTCGGCGCGCTGCTGTCGGAAACCCGCAGCCGCGAGGTGCAAAGCCGCATGGCGGTGGTGCAGCCCGCCGACCGGGTGGGCGACCGTCCGTTCGGCCTGATCGTTCCCGCCTGGGCGCCGCAAGGCCATGTGCGCTTTCACGCCATCCTGACCAGCCGCCGGATGAAACGGCTGTCGCCCGCCATCCCGCTGCAACTGGCCGCCGCCGCCGTCGGCTTTCTGGCCGGGGCGGCGCTGTTGCTGGGCGGCGGCGTCACCTATTATTGGTCGCCGCACCGGGTTCCGACCGCGCGCAATTTCGACATCAACCGCCTGCCCCACCGCCAGTGGGACACCGTACTGTCCGCCATCACCGCCAGCAGCTACGCCGCCAAGCTGGAGTTCAAGGACGGCAAATGGACCATCGAGACCCAGGCGCCCCCCGAACCAAAACGTTGACCTTGCAAACAATCAGCGCTCGCGCACGGCAGAAAAGCCACACCCGCTCCCGTTGTGACGGTTTGATGAAGAGGACGTCTTGTTTTACAACGGGGTTCTGGTCAAATTGACGCACTCACTTCCGCGCGGCTTTCAAAGGTGCGCCTGTCGATGTGTCGTTTTCTTGCCTATTGCGGCGAGCCGGTGCTGCTGGAATCCCTGGTCAGCACCCCCTGCCATTCGCTGATCGAACAATCCATGCACGCGTCGGAGGCGAAGACCGAAACCAACGGCGATGGGTTCGGCGTCGGCTGGTACAGCGAGCGCAGCGAGCCGGGCCGTTACTGCGAGGTTCGCCCGGCTTGGTCGGACGAGAATTTGCAGTCGATTTGCAGCCATGTCCGCTCGCACTTGTTTTTCGCCCATGTCCGCGCGGCGACGGGAACGGCGGTCAGCCGCGCCAACTGCCACCCCTTCAAGGCCGGGCGCTTTCTGTTCATGCACAATGGGCAGGTCGGTGACTGGTGTCACTTGCGCCGCCGGGTCGAGGCGATGATCCCCGATCATCTCTACGCCTCGCGCACCGGCACCACCGACAGCGAGGCGATTTTCCTGACCGCGCTGGGCCGTGGGTTGGAAGAGGATTCGGTCGGCGCCTTCCAATCGGTGCTGCACGACATCCGCGACGAAATGACGGCGAGCGGCATCCGTTCACCGCTGCGCTTCACCGCCACCTGGACCGATGGCGAACGGGTGTGGGCGGTGCGCTGGGCGTCGGACAACAAGCCGCCCAGCCTCTATTGGCGCAACAGCGACAACGGCCTGATTGTGGTGTCGGAGCCGGTGGACGCCCAGCGCGACTCCTGGCGGCTGGTTCCCAACGGCGGCGGTCTGGTCGCCCGCGTCGGCGGCGCGCCGGAAGCCTTCACCTTTCACTGACGCCCAGCGCTTCACCCAAGCAAACGTTCCGCCGGCAGGAGGATCACAACCTCGGTTCCCTGCTGCGGCGCGCTGGTCAGTTCGACCGTGCCGCCGTGCAACTCGGCCAGACGGCGGACGATGGGCAGGCCCAAGCCGATCCCCTCATGCTGGCGCACCAGCGTGCGTTCGGCCTGGGTAAAGGGGTTGAAGATGCGGCCCAGCAGGTCGGGCGCGATGCCGGGGCCGTTGTCGCGCACGACGATGGCCACCGCGTCGCCGCGCCGTTCGGCGCCAACCCAGACGCCGCCGTCGGGCGGGGTGAATTTCACCGCGTTGTCGAGGACGTTGAGGATCATTTCCCGCAACCGCCGCCGGTCGGCCCGCAGATGGAGCGACGGGGTCGGTTGCGCCGTCACCGCCAACCGCTTGCCCTCGGCCTTGGCCGCCAGCAAATCCATGCAGTTGGTCAGAAGCTGCGGCAGATTGACGTCGGATTCCTGCAACTCGATGGAGCCGGTGGAGCCGCGCGTGTAGTCCAGAATGTTGTTGACCATGGTCAGCAGCGATTTGCCGCTTTCCTCGATCATCTTGACGTATTCGACATAGTCCGGGTTGCCGAGCTTGCCCATCGATTCGCTGCCCAGCACGTCGGCGAAACCGATGATGGAGTTCAAGGGCGTGCGCAGCTCGTGGCTCATCACCGACAGGAAATCCAGCTTGGCGCGGTCGGCCTGACGCGCGACCTCCAGCGCGCTGGTCAATTCGGCGGTGCGTTCCGACACCCGCCGCTCCAATTCGCGATTCTGGTCGGCGGCGCGACGGTAGAGGGTGCGGATCTCCACCATGTTGCGGACGCGGTGGAGCAACTCCCAGGCGATGAAGGGTTTGGTCAGAAAGTCGTTGGCGCCGAGTTCCAGCGACTTGCGCCGGGTGTCCTGGTCAGTCTGGGCGGTCAGCACCAGAATCGGCACGTAATCGCCGCCGAAGATCGGGCGCACCCGCTCCATCAGCTCAAACCCGCTCATGTGTGGCATGCGGATGTCGATGAGCAGAAGGTCGAACGCTTCCGCTTCGCACAGCGCCGGGACCTTGCGCGGGTCGGTTTCCCCCAGAATGCGGGTGTAGCCGTCGTGGGTCAGAATCTCGCGCAACAACTCAACATTGGATGAATTGTCATCCACAATCAGGATGCGCGCACCCTTGATTTGCGCGTCAAGCTGGGGGTCGATCTGGTTCCGACTCATCGGACTGCGCCCTTCACGTCTGGCAAACACCACCCATCACCACCATCAGCGTTGCGGCAAGAGCGATGAATTGCAACGATTTTTCGCGATTGCGGCGCAGAAGGCGAAAGGCCGCCTTGTCGATCGCGACAAGGCGGCCTTTCATCCGGGTCGCTCAACTGTCCTTGGGCTTTTGCGTGTCGCTGATCGGCTGGACGGCGGCCGGGGCGTCTTGCATCTGCGGCTGTTGCGGGGCCGTCTCCGCTGGGCGCGGCTGCGGCTCGCTAGGCGGCGGGCGGCGGGGGGGACCGGCCTTGACGTCGCTGTAAACCGCCTTGGCGATCTCCAACAACTCCTCTTTCGACAAGCGTCCGGCCAGCGCGTAGGACAACGTCCCTTCCACCCAATAGAAGGTGGCGACGTCGCCGTTTTGCGTGAAGCTGAAGGTCGATGGGTTGCCCGATTGCGGTGCGCCGACAAACAGCGTGATCCGCTTGTTGGCCTCGTTGATGTACATGTATTGCGCGCCGGCCCCCAGATCGGTCGGCAAGGACCGGCCGCCGATGAGCCGAAAGCCGATGCGGCCCAGATCGGGACCAAAAACGTCGCGCCCGACCCGTTTGGACAGCCAGCCGTTCAACTCGTCCTGATTGTCGGCGCCCAGTTCCACCTGAAAGCGTTCGTCGGCGGTGTAGAAGCGGTGGGCCTGGGTCGCCTCCTCGGCGAAGGTCGCCAAGGTCTGGCGCTGCTGCCCCGCCGGGGAGACGGTCTGAACGCCGCGCCCGATCCAACCGCCGCCAGCCCCGGCCACCAGCAACAGCACGGCGGCGGCGAAACGGACCAGCGGGCGGGCGTGCCACGCCGGACGGTTGTCGTTGAAGGCCAAGCGGCCTTTCAGCCGGTCGGTCAGATCCTGCACCGCGTCGCTGGGCGGTTCGCGCAGAACGCTGTCGAACAGGTCGTGCAGCAGCGCGGTTTGCGTTCGGTAATCCTCGACGCGGGCCGCCGCCTCGTCGTCGTCGGCCAACCAGCGTTCCACCGCCAAACGGCGGTTGCTGTCGAGTTGCCCATCCACATAGGCGTGGAGATCGTCCTCTGTCACCTGTCGCGCGTTCATCACTTCACCCGCCGGAGGGCAACGCCACCCTCGTTCGCCAGTTTCGCCCTGATCGCCTCCCGCGCCCGAGACAGGCGCGACATGACGGTCCCGATCGGCACGCCGAGCAACTCGGCGACCTCCTCGTATTTCAGGCCCTCCAGCGCCACCAGCAGCAGCACCTTGCGCTGCTCCTCGGGCAAGGCGTCGACCAGG
This sequence comes from Azospirillum cavernae, assembly GCF_003590795.1. GTDB lineage: Bacteria > Pseudomonadota > Alphaproteobacteria > Azospirillales > Azospirillaceae > Azospirillum > Azospirillum cavernae. Next base: position 566,794 of record NZ_QYUL01000001.1, on the reverse strand, counting down.
CGCATCATCTCGCGCAGCTCGACGCTTTCCTCCTGACGGGCCGGGGAGACCAGCTTCGATTCGACGTCGTCGACGTCAACCTCGGCGGGCCGCGCGGCCTTGGAGCGGACCTGATTGACGTGGACGTTGTGCAGGATGGTGAACAACCACGCCCGCAGATTCGTCCCCGCCTGGAAGCTGTCGGAACGCGACACCGCGCGCACCAAGGCCTCCTGCACCAGATCTTCGGCGTCCGCACGATTGTTGCGCAGCAAGGCCCGCGCATAGCGCCGCAAGGACGCGATGTGGACTTCCAGATCAACCCCGAATTTGCTCAACCGCGCACCCGATAGTTCCGGTCACGCCATGGCGACGGCCACGGCCCCCTCTTCGTCGAACCGAGCGAACAGGACGGTGTGGCGCCGCAATCCAGGGCTGGGCCACAGAATGACCCGATGCATGGATGTGCCAACGTCCCCCGCGCGCTCTTTATTCCAGACTTTTGCGCATCTGCGTCAAAATTTTGGCGGAGCGCCGTTCTTCCCGGTTCAGGTCGCAAAAATGCGCCAACGCAATGGAGCGGAACGGGTTGTTTTGGTGGGGTGGGAAGCCCGCGCGACGCTGCGGGTGCAAGGGCAAGCGCAAACACGCCGTGCAAAAAAAGCTGCGTCGTTGGGAATTGGCGACCCCAGCTGGATTCGAACCAGCGACCTATCGCTTAGAAGGCGATTGCTCTATCCAACTGAGCTATGGGGCCGTCTGAGCTTGTGGGAAAGACCAAGCCGTGGATTCAGGGTGAACCCACGGGCTTCAAAGGCCTCAGACGCGCGGACGGTCCATGCGGAAATTGTCGGCGTAGTTGCGCGGGCGAATGCGGCGCACCGGCGCGTCGGCGACCGAATAATCCCAGCCCTTGCGCTCGGCGAAGGCGATGGCCTCTTCCTTCGTCTCGAACATCAGGCGTACCTGGTTGAGCGTGTCGCCGGAGCTGGTCCAGCCCATCAGCGGTTCCGGGCGGCGCGGCGTCTCGATTTCGTAATCGAGCTGCCAGCGGTGCGTCTTGGCCCGACCGGACTGCATCGCCGTCTTGGTCGGCTGATAGATCCGCACGTTCATGGCTCGGCGTCCCCCTCGAAAATCGTTCCTGTGGCGGTGGTCGGGGAGCCCGGATTCGAACCGGAGACCTCCAGTACCCAAAACTGGCGCGCTACCAGACTGCGCTACACCCCGTCGCCGCGTTGTGAGATACACGAACGCCACGCCCACGGCAAGAAGTCGGCGCAAATTTCCGCGTCAGTTTCTTGACGAAAACGCCGCGTCGGGCGACGCCCGCCCCAGCGCGCGGCGTTTGGTCGCCCCGACCGTTCCGTTTCGCCAATGATTGGGATCCTCGCCCGTGCCCTCCCCCCTCCCCCGCGTCGCCCTGTTCACCCCCGATTTGACCGACCGGGCGGATCGCCGCGCGGTTGTGGCGCTGGCCCACGCGCTGGTCCAGGCGGGCCACCCCGTCGATCTCGTGGCGCCGATGGGGGGCGGGGCGTTGCGCGCGGCGCTGGATCCGGCCATCGGCCAGATTGATCTGGCCAAACGCCACGCGGCGACCTCCCCCCTGGCGCTGGCCCGGTGTTTGGCCGAACGGCGCCCGGCGGTTCTGGCGGCGCCCGCGTCGGTGTTTTGGGTGGCGCGCTTGGCCGCAAGGCTGGCGCGCAGCCCGGCGCGCACGGTGGCGCTCGCCGCCGATGCGACGCTGGACAAGCATCTCGCCGCTATTCGTGCCGCAGCGCGTCAATCGGGTTGAGGCGCGCGGCGCGGCGGGCCGGGTAGAGGCCGAAGAAAATGCCGATCAAGCCGCTGACCAGCACGGCCAACAGGATGGAATCGAGGCGAATCAGCGTCGGCCAGCCCGCCAGCTCCGCCACCAGCATGGCGGCTCCCACCCCGATCAACACGCCGAACCCGGCGCCGATCAACGACAGGGTGGTCGATTCGATCAGGAATTGGACCAGAATGTCCCGCCGCCGGGCGCCGATGGCCAGCCGCAAGCCGATCTCGCGCGTGCGCTCCGTCACCGACACCAGCATGATGTTCATGATGCCGATGCCGCCGACCAGCAGCGACACCGCCGCGACCGCCGCCAGCAAAAAGGACAGCGCGCGGGAGGATTCATCGCGGGTCGCCGACACGTCCGACAGGTTGCGCATCCAAAAATCATCGTCCTGACCGGGAACCAGCCGGTGGCGCTGGCGCAGAAGCTCGCGGATCTGCCGCTGCGCCTCCTCCTGATCCACCCCGTCTTGCAGCTTGACCGCCATGCTGTGGACAAAACGCGGGTTGGATTTCGCCATGCCGGGAATGTTGCGCTTGGCGGTGGACAGCGGAACGAAGATCACGTCGTCCTGATCCTGCCCCTGGGTGTTCTGCCCCTTCTCGCCCAGCACGCCAATGACGGTCAGCGGGGTGGAGAACACCCGCACCACCTCCCCCACCGGATCGCCGCCGCCGAACAGGTTGCGCACCACCGTCTGGCCCAGAACCACCACCTTGTTGGCCTGCGCGACATCCTCGTCGGACAGGCCGCGCCCGTGGGTTATGGTCCATTCGCGCGCCTCCAGATAATCGGGGGTGACGCCGAACAGAACGCTGCCCCAATTCTGGTTGCCCGCGACGATTTGCAAGCCCCACCGCACGGACGGAGCCGTCACCGCCACGCCGGGAATGTCGCGCAGGATCGCCGCCGCGTCGTCTTCGGTGAGGGTGGAGGCGCTGCCCGCCCCCAGCTTCACCCCGCCGCGCGCGACGCTGCCCTGCCCGACCAGCACCAGATTCGCGCCAAGGCTGGCGATCTGCCGCAACACCTGATCGCGCGCGCCCGACCCGACCGCCACCATGGCGATGACCGCCGCCACGCCGATGACGATGCCCAGCATGGTCAAGGCGCTGCGCAGCGGGCTGGCGCGCAGCGACTCCAAGGCCGACCGCAGGGCGTCGAGCGCGTTCACGCCACCGCCTCCGCGCTGAGCGCGTCCTCTGGGATCTGCGAATGGTCGCCGACCAGCCGCCCGTCGCGGAAACTCAACACCCGCCCGGCGTGACGGGCGACGTCCGGCTCATGCGTCACCAGCACGATGGTGATGCCCTGGCGATTCAGCCGCTGAAACAGCGCCATGATGTCGAGGCTGGTCGCGCTGTCGAGCGCGCCCGTCGGCTCGTCGGCCAGCAACAGCATGGGATCATTGACCAGCGCGCGGGCGATGGCGACGCGCTGCTGCTGGCCGCCCGACAGTTGGGTCGGGCGGTGATGCGCCCGCCGCTCCAGCCCGACGGCGGCCAGCGCCGCCCGCGCCCGCTCCCCCCGAGCCGCCCGGCCAAGCCCGGCGTAGACCATCGGCAGCTCGACGTTGGTCTGAGCGGTCTGGCGCGGCAGCAGATTGAAGGATTGGAAGACGAAGCCGATCTTGCGGTTGCGCACCGCCGCCAGCGCGTCCGACGACAGGCCGCCGACCTCCACCCCGTCCAGCCGGTAGCGTCCGCCGTCGGCGCGGTCCAGACAGCCCAGCAGATTCATGAAGGTGGATTTGCCCGACCCCGACGGCCCCATCACCGCCACGAACTCCCCCCGCCGCACCGTCGCCGTCACATGGTCGAGCGCGTGAACGACCTGCGGCCCCATCCGATAGGAGCGGGTCAGCCCCTCCACCGCGATGACCTCATCAGGTGGCGCGTCAGAAGCCAAGGCGCGGCCCCCGCCGGTTGTCGCGGTCGGGCGGGGCGACGCCGATGATGACCTCCTGCCCGGCGCGGAGATCCCCGGCGATCACCTCCGTCACGCTGCCGTCGCCAATGCCCAGACGCAGCGGCACGCCGACCGGCCCGGCGCTTCCCGGAATCCAGACCGTGCGCGTGGTTTCCGCCGTGCGGCGCGGCTCCACCAACCCCTCGAACCGTTCGCGTTGGGCGGGGTCGAGCAGCGCGGCGACACGGGCCAAGGTCTCGCTGCGGATGCGGGCGGCGGCGGTTCGGCGGCGTTCCGGGTCGCCGCCCTCGGCGTCGAGCGCCAGAAAACGGTCCCGCGCCTCGGTCGCCAAAGCGGCGACGTCGCGGCGGCGGGATTCGTCCAGCGCCAGACCGTCGGCCACCCGGCGGGTCGCCGCCTCCAACGCCTGAGCCGCCCGTCCGCCTTCTCCACCGCCCGAGGGGACGGCGGGCGCGTCGGCGGGCGGCTCGACGCCGGGCGGGCGGAAACGCAAAGCGGCGTTGGGGATTTTCAGCGCCGAAGGGCGTTCGTCCACCGTGATCCGCAGATTGGCGGTCATGCCCGGCAACAGCCGCATCTCGGGATTGTCCACCGTGATGACGACGATGTAGGTCACGACATTCTGGTCTTCCTTGGGGGCCAGACGGACCTGCGCCACCGTGCCGACGAACGGATCGCCGGGAAAGGCGTTGACGGTGAAGCGCACCGGCATGCCTTCGCGCACCCGCCCGATGTCGGCCTCGTCGATGTTGGCCAGCACCTCCATATGGCGAAGATCCTGGGCGATGGTGAAGAGCGTCGGGGCCGACAGGCTGGCCGCCACCGTCTGACCGGAATTGACCGCGCGATTCACCACCACCCCGTCGATGGGGGAGCGGATGACCGAGCGGTTGGCGTCCACCCGAACCAGTTGCAGCGCCGCTTCCCGCTGGGCGACCTGGGCGCGGGCGACGCCGATCTGGGCGATCCCGACCTCCAGCGAGGCTTCCGCCGACGCCACCCCGGCCTCGGCCTGCTGTTTTTGCGCCAGGGCGGCGACGCGCTGGGCCTGGGCGCTGCGGGCGGCGGTTTCCGCCTTTTCCAGATCGGCGGCGGCGATCACGCCGCGCCCGCGCAGATCCTGCCGCCGGACCAAATCACGCTCCGCCTCGCGCAACGCCAGATCGGCGCGCACCACCTGGGCGTCGGCGTTGGCGACGTTGGCCTTGGCGTTGGCGACGTCGGCGCGCGCCTTGTCCTGCTGGGCCTGCTGCTGGGCCAGGCTGGCGCGCGCGGAATCCAGATCGGCTGCGGCCTGCGCCAGACGGGCGTCCAGTTGATCGCCGTTCAGCCGGGCGAGAACCTGCCCCTTGGACACCCGGCTGTTGAAATCGGCGTTCAACTCCGCGATCTGGCCGGAGAGTTGCGAGCTGACCTCCACCGTCACCAGGGCGCTCATCGTGCCGGTGGCGGTGATGGCGCTGACCAGCGGACCTTGCTCGATCCGCGCCAGCCGGTAGAGCGGCGGCGCCTCGGCCCGCGCCAGCAGGACATAGGCCGCCGCCCCGCCGCCCAGAATCAGCGCCGCCGTCAGACCGATCACCCGCCGCCCGTTCATTCCGCCACCCGTCTTGTTGGCGACAAGATGGGGGCGGCGCTCATCGGTGGAAAGGTCTGCGGCGGAAAGCCCGGATCACTTCGGTCCGAAGGTCGCATGAACCACCCGGTCGCCGGGGCGGATGCCCAGCCGGGCGCTCATCCCGCCGTTCAGCTCCAAAATCGCCTTCACCGGCCCGGCGGAGTTGACCGAATCGAGCGATTGCGGGACCGCGCGGTCATGAATGTTCACGATCCGCCCATCGGCGCCGATGAACAGCATGTCCAGCGAAATCAGCGTGTTTTTCATCCAAAAGCTGGCCGGTTGAACCCGGTCATAGACGAACAGCATTCCAGCGTCGTCGGCCATCGTCTGACGAAACATCAAGCCTTGCGCCTGCTGCGCCGGAGTCAGCGCCAGTTCGATGTCGAAGCGGAACTTGCCCCCGCCCGCCGTTTCGACGGTCAGGGTGGATTTCTGGAAGCTCTCCAGCGCGGCGGCGGGCAAGGCCGCCAGCATCAGCATTCCGAACAGCACCGCCCGCATCATCCGCCCGATCATCGCGCCCAATCCCGCTTCCTGTTAAGACCGCCCGACGATGCCCGCCCCCACCGCGCTTGTCCAGTGACTGGAGTCGCCCTGGAAAAGTGGAGAGTCTTTTGAGAAAACACAGGGTATCAAGAGGAATCCATGACGAACAATAAATAATGTGGAAATTGAAATATAACTCAATCATAAAAATGTGCGGATTGCCGATATAATAGATCGAACTTCGGTGCGATTTCTAGGATTAATTTTGAAATTATATTATGAATAAACCAAATTAATTCCAGATATTTTTAATAAAAATACCTTATTTTGCTTTAATGTATTCAGAATTATTTTCTCAGATTGCATGATGACCTACGGCATTCCCCCGAATGCACGCTGAGTTGAAGGCTGAAGGTGAGGGCGGCGGTCGCCATCGCATCACCCACCTGATGCGGGACAACGGCATGCATGGTGAAGTCCATGGCGTTCATCCGCTCCAGGGCTTTTCTGGCTGCGGCGGGCGGCTTTTGCCGAAAGATTTCCCACCGTGGCAGACGGTGTATTGGTGGTTCCGGCAATTCGTTCGGCGACCGAGCGCTGCCTTCCCGGCGCGTCGTCTTTCTCGGCCATCTTCCCTATGACCATTACGTAGCCGCCATCCAGGTGTCTCGCGTCCATGTCCACCTGACCTACCCCTTCGTCCTGTCCTGGTCGATGATGGAGGCGATGGCGCTCGGCTGTGTGGTGGTCGGGTCCGACACCGCGCCGGTGCGGGACGTCATCCGCGACGGCGAGAACGGCCTCCTGGCCGATTTTTTCACCCCGGAGACCATCGCTGACCGGGTCGTGGATGTGCTGAGGGATCCCGGCGCCTTTGCCGCGCTGGGGCGGGCGGCCTGCGAAACAGCAATCGACGGCTACAATCTGCCCGATTGCCTGGCGCGGCAGATCGGTCTGCTGCGGCCTTCACGCCGCCAGGTGAGGCGGACAGCGTGTCGGTGAGTCCACTGGGCAAGGCGCTGACCGGCGCCGCCGCAAAGCTGTTCAAGGAACTGGACTCGAAGACGCGGGGCAAGCTGGACGATCTCGTCAGCACTGGCGTGCTCAAGGCTGAGAATGTCGTCAAGGGCTTGCGCGGGATCGCCGAGGATGCCGTCGAGGAACGGTATGGGAAGGAGTTGCCGCTGAACGCGGAGGAAACCCGGATACTCCCTCCTGCCCTGTTCCCGGCACGGGTCGGTCGATACTCTGGGAAACCCGCCTGTCGCAACGTCACCCACGACCCCAGATGCTTATGCTACACAAAATGTGCGCATCCACAACTTTGACAGCGTGCAGGAGTATGATTCCCCCCCGAGGATCTGTCGGTCCTGTTCGACCGCCCGGCGCTGCTCCTCGAAAGCCAGAACGGCAGCGGCAAAACTTCCATTCTCAACGCCGATGTCGGCGCCGCGCTGGGAGTGACGGTTTCGGTCCTTCCGACGCCCGGATGCGCCAGCAGGCAGCGGCGTTTCGTTGGCGCTGGAAGAACAGACCATCCTTCCAGCACCCATCATGGGCGACCGCATCGACGCGCATCGGGGACGTCTGATCGCCGTCACGACGGACGATGAGGTTCCGATTTTCAAACATGTCGGCGAGGCCGTGCCCGGATCGCCGCATTTGCGTCTGTTCGAAAGCGTTGGCGGCCTTGGCGATTCCCGCCTGATCGCGATGGAAGCGGTGGACAGCCCGCCCATTCGCCCGCCCCGCTTCACCGAAGCCCATGAGGTTGTCGGCGTGCTCTCCACACAGACCGATGAAGGCGCCAAAGAATCGTCTCGTCGTCACACCGCCGTTCGGCCAGGGGCCGGAGTCGCCCCCAGCAACCGGCGCGCGATGTCTGGCAACGCCGCCGGTTCCAGCCTTTGGCTGGCGAAAGAATGCCCGGCGCGGCGGCCGGAGCGGCCCATCCGTTGGCGCAGGCTGGCCACCGACCAGGGCGGGCCGATCTGCGCCACGCTGGCGATGTCGCCGATGTCGATGCCCAGTTCCAGCGTCGCCGTGCAGACCGCCGCCGTCGGCAACGGCCCTTCGCGCAAGCGGTCTTCGACGAAGGCGCGGTGGTCGCGCGACAGGTTGGCCTGATGCGGAAAGAACTCGTTGGAGACATGCTCGCGCGCGCAGAACCACCACGCCGCGCGTCACCGACAGGCCACGATCCAGAAAGGCTTGGCCCAGCGCGCGCACGCTTGCCAGCGCCTGGGCGTAGGTGATCTCCCGCCACGCCCCATCGGCGCCGCGCTGGGCCAGGAACAGCCAGTCGGGCGCCTCGCACGCCCAATGCTCCAGCCGCAGGGTCAGCTTGTCGGGATAGGGCGTGGAGCGAACGCGCGTTCTCCTGCCCCATCCGATTTCCGCTTGCAAGAATTGATATGTTATAACATATCTATTTAGCCTCCATCAATGGACCCCAGAGATTAAACGCATGTTGGACGCTCCCCTTGCCGCGCCGGGCGCACCCTCGGCCTCTCCCATCGGCCAGGAGGCGGCGGCGGCCCCCCGCAACACCGGATCCGCCCGTCTGATTTTGCGCAGCGATCATGACCCGCGTTGATCCAAAGACCGCCCGGCGCCGCTCACCGCTGGCCACGTCGGCGGGCGCGCGCGTGATGGCGGTTCTGCTGCTGTGCGTCCTGCTGTGGATCACGGTCGCCTGGGCCTTGGATTGGTTCACCTTGGGTGGGATTGTCGAGGATCCGTCATGATCGCTCACGCCATGGCCGCTCGAACGGCGCCGGATGATCTGGTTCGCCTGCATGATCTGACGCTGGGCTATCGCCGCCATCCGGCGGTGCATCACCTGTCTGGAGCCTTCCGCGCCGGGTCCTTGACCGCCGTGGTCGGCCCGAACGGCGCGGGAAAAAGCACCCTGTTGAAGGCCATCGCCGGAACCCTACGACCGCTGAGCGGGCGTGTCGTTCTCACCGGAGCGCAGCGACGCGACATCGCCTTTCTGCCGCAACAGGCCGAGATCGACCGCAGCTTTCCCATCGACGTGCTCGACACCGTGCTGCTCGGCCATTGGCGGCGGGTCGGCCTTTTTGGCGCCGTCACGCGGCGCCAGATCGAGCAGGCGGGCGAGGCGCTCGCCGCCGTCGGTTTGCCGGGGTTCGAGCGGCGCCCGATCGGCGCGCTGTCCGCCGGGCAATTCCAACGCGTGCTGTTCGCCCGGTTGCTGGTGCAGGACGCCCGCCTGATTCTGCTCGACGAACCCTTCACCGCCATCGACGCCCGCACCACCGCCGACCTGCTCGACGTCGTCCGGCGTTGGCACGGCGAGGAACGGACCGTGGTCGCGGTTCTGCACGACATCGAACAGGTCCGCGCCCATTTTCCCGACACGCTGCTGCTGGCCCGCGAGGCCATCGCCTGGGATCGCACCGACGACAGCCTGACCGCCGCGAATCTGAAACGCGCCCGCGCCATGGCCGAAGCCTGGGATGAGAGCGCCACGCCCTGCCGGAGGTCCACGCCATGATAGCGCCCGACGCTCTGTTTGACGCCGTGGTCGGTCCCTTTCTTGAATTCGCCTTCATGCGCCGGGCGCTGGCGGCTTGTTTGGCGTTGGCGTTGGGCTGCGGGCCGGTTGGCGTGCTGCTGGTCCTGCGGCGGATGAGCCTGATGGGCGACGCCATGTCCCACGCCGTGTTGCCGGGGGCCGCCATCGGCTTTCTCGCCGCCGGTCTGTCGCTGTGGGCGATGAGCCTCGGCGGCTTCCTCGCCGGTCTGGCGGTGGCGTTGCTGGCCGGACTGGTGTCGCGCGCCACCGACCTGCGCGAAGACGCCAGCTTCGCCGCCTTTTACCTGATCTCGCTGGCGGGCGGCGTGCTGATCGTGTCGCTGCGCGGCAGCAACATCGACCTGATGCATGTGCTGTTCGGCACCATTCTGGCGGTGGACGACGCCGGGCTGCTGATGGTGGCGGGCATCTCCACCGTGACGCTTCTGACCTTGGCCCTGCTCTACCGCCCCTTGCTGGTCGAGTGTTTCGATCCCGGCTATCTGCGCGCGGTCGGCGGGCCGGGGGCCGCCTGCCATCTTGTGTTCCTGGTTTTGGTCGTTCTCAATCTGGTTGGCGGCTTCCAGGCGCTGGGAACCCTGATGGCCGTTGGCCTGATGATGCTGCCCGCCGCCACCGCGCGCTTTTGGGCCGAACGAATCTGGTCGCTGGCCCTGGTCGCCATGGCCATCGCCTTTGCCTCGGGCGTCGGCGGATTGCTGCTGTCCTTTCATCTCAACCTGCCGTCCGGGCCGTCGATCATTCTGGTCGCCGGAACCGCCTATCTGCTGTCCGTCGGGCTTGGCCCGGTCGGCAGCCTGCGGGCGCGCTGGTTTCCCGGTCGGCACCTCGAAGCCTGAATCCACGCCCCCTCACCCATGGAGTTCGCGCGCTATGAAACGCAGCTTTGCCGCCACGCTGGCGGCGGCCCTCACCCTGTTCGCCCTTCCCAGCCTTTCCCTTCCCGCCTTGGCCGAGCCGGTCAAGGTGGTGGCGACCTTTTCAATTCTCGGCGACCTGGTTCGCCAGATCGGCGGCGACGAGGTCGCGGTGACGACGCTGGTCGGCCCGGACGGCGACGCCCATGTCTATGAACCCACCCCCGCCGACGCGCGCGCTCTCGGCGCCGCCAATCTGGTGGTGGCCAATGGGCTGGGCATGGAGGGTTGGATCGACCGTCTGGTCAAGGCGTCGGGCTACAAGGGGCCGATCACCGTCACCAGCAAGGGCGTCCCCCCCATCGCTGGCGAAGAGGAGCCGGACGCCAAGGGCCATGACGCGAAGGAGCATGACGCGAAGGACCATGCCGGGCATGGCGCGCACGCCCATGACCCGCACGCCTGGCAGTCGGTCGCCAACGCCAAAATCTACGCCGACAACATCCTGAAGGGCCTGGTCGCCGTCGCTCCGGCCAAGGCGGACGCGCTGCGGGCCAACCACACCGCCTTCCGCGCCAAACTCGACGCGGTCGAGGCCGAGATCAAGACGGCGCTGGCGCCAATTCCGCGCAAGGAGCGCAAGATCGTCACCTCGCACGACGCCTTCGGCTATTACGCCAAGGCCTATGGCGTGACCTTCCTGGCCCCGGTTGGGCTGTCAACCGAGGCCGAGGCGTCGGCGGGCGACATCGCCACGCTGATCCGTCAGATCAAGAAGGAAAAGGTCAAGGCGGTCTTCGTGGAAAGCATCGCCGACCCCCGCCTGCTGGAGCAGATCACCCGGGAAACCAGCGCCCGCATCGGCGGTCGGGTCTATTCCGACGCGCTGTCCGCCGCCGATGGCCCCGCCGCCACCTACATCGACATGATGCGCCACAATCTGGGCCAATTCACCAAGGCGCTCACCCCAGCCTCGTAACGCCTCCCCGGCGTCAGTCCCGGCGCGCGGTGTCGATGGTGACGCCGCCGCCGGCAACGCGCGACACGCAGGCGCACAGCCGGTGATTTTCCGCCTTCTGCCCGTCGCTGAAAAACACGTCGCGGTGATCGACCTCGCCCTCCACGGCCAGAATGTCCACCGCGCACAGGCCGCATTCGCCCCGGCGGCAATCGGACAGCAACTCAACCCCCGCCGCTTCCAGCGCGTCGAGCATCGAGCGGTTGTCCGGCACTGTGATCGTCTTGCCCAAGCGGGGGATGCGGACGGTGAAGGCTTCCGGCGCGAAACGTCCGCTGTTGCCGAAGGATTCAAAGCGCAACCGCTCCATCGGGCGACCGCTCTGGCGCCATTGGCGGCGCGCCGCCTCCATCAAACCGATGGGGCCGCAGAGATACAGCTCGCCGTCGGGGTCCAGCCCGTCGATGGCGGCGGCCAGATCCATCCGCTGCCCCTCCTCATCGACATAGGTTTCCAGCCGGTCGCCCAGCCGCTCGCGCAACTCGTCGGCGAAGGCCAGTTCCGCGCGCTGGCGGCAGGCGTAAAGCATCCGCAGTTTCGCGCCGCGCGCCGCCAGGGTCATCGCCATGCCATGGATCGGCGTGACGCCGATGCCCCCGGCGATCAGCAGATAATCGGGACGGCCCAGCGTCAGCTCGAACAAATTTTGCGGTTCGGAGATCCGCAGCCGCGCGCCGGGGGCGAGACTCCACATGTAGGCCGAGCCGCCCCGGCTTTCCTTCAAACGCTTGACCGCGATGCGGTACGCGCCATCCTCGGCGACGCCGATCAGCGAATAGCAGCGGGCATCAGTTTGCCCGTCGATGGTCACGGTCACGCTGATGTGGCTTCCCGGCGCCGGAGGTTTGGCCGGGTTGGCCGGTTCAATCTCGAACAGGCGGATGTCGGCGGCCAGGTCGCGCGTCGCGCGCAGCCGGGCGTCCTGCCAGTCAATGGCGAAGCGCATGGGATTCCTCGCAGAAATGGGTTTGGTCAGGCGCTGCGCAACCGGATCAGGGAGGCCCCCGGCACCCGGTCGAGCTGGCGCTGGTTTTTCACGGAGATGTCCAGATTGCGGCGGGCCAGACGGGAATGCTCGCGCGCCAGATGGTCGGCGCGGCTGCCCTCCCCATTCTCGATGGCGTCGAGAATGGCGCGGTGATGCTCCTGCGCGATCACCAGGATCTCGCGGGATTCCGGCAATTCGGCCTGCACCCGCACAAAGGCGCCGGGGGAGGCGAAGGGCAGCGACAGCACCCGCTCCATCGACCGCTTCAGAACCGGGCTGTCGGCCAGTTGCAGCAACAGCCCATGGAACTGGTCGTTCAGGCGGATGTAGTCGGAAAAATCGTCGATGGTCAGGTCGCGTTGGCGGACCAGCGCGTCCAGACTGCCGACGACGTCGCGCAGGCCGCGCAATTCATCCCGGCTCAGGCGGCGTTCGGCGGCCCGCTGCGCCGCCATGCCTTCCAGCACGCCGCGCAGTTGGATGGCGTCGGCGATGTCGGCCTCGCTGAAGGCGCGGACGACGAAGCCGCCGGTGGGCAGGCAATCAACCAGCCCCTCCTCCTCCAGCCGGACCAGCGCGACGCGGACGGGCGTGCGCGACACGCCCAGCCGCTCGACGATGCCCAGCTCCGACACCCGTTCGCCCGGGCTGAGTTCGCCGTTCAGGATCAGCTCCCGCAGTTGCAGGAGCGTGCGAACGGTCTGCGACGCGCGGGGTTGCTCATCCATGGCGGTTCCCTCTGGCCTTCACCGACGGATCATTCCGCCGCCTGCCGGATCGGCGACGGCGCTGACGCTTGTTCAGCGCGAATCATACGGTCGATCAGGCGGCGCGACCACATCGCCCCAGCGTCGATGTTCAGGTTGTAAAAGGCCCGCTCGGGGTGGTCGTCGATGGCCTGCTGCTGGGCCTCCAGGATCACCTCATCCTCGCCGAAGATGCGGGTGACGCCGTCGCGCAGCTCCGCCGTCAGTTTCTGTTCGCCCAACTTGTAGTTGCGGCAGAAGGCCCAGAAATAGTGACAGGTCTTGTCGGTTTCCGGCGTGATGGTGTTCAGGACAAAGCCGTTCACCCCTTGCGAACGGTCGCCCTCCGGCGCGCCGGTCCCAGTCGGGGCGACGCCGACGTCGATGGTGATCGTGCAAGGTCCCTCAAACCGGATGATCTGCCAACGGTCCACGTTGCCGGGCTTGCCAAGCTGCTTGGCCCAGAAGGGCGGCGGCTCGATGTCGCGCATCCAACGCGTGACCGTGACGAATTGGTCGTTGTGCGTCACCTCGAACGGGGCCTCGGCCACCGCGCGGTTGCCGATGCTCGACGCATGCACGAAGGCTTCGTGCGTCAGATCCATCAGGTTGTCGAGCACCAGCCGGTAATCGCATTTCACCTGGATGAGACGGCCATCCCCGGCCCATGCGGGATCATGGTTCCAATGCATGTCCGGGATCGTCGCCGGATCGGCCAGCGCCGGATCGCCCATCCACACCCAGGCGAAGCGGTGACGCTCCACCACCGGATAGCGCCGGACGCAGGCCGACGGGTTGATGGTTTCCTGCGACGGCATGCCGACGCAGCGGCCTTCGGGGTTGAACACCAACCCGTGATAGCCGCAAACGAGGTTGTCGCCCTCCAGCCGCCCTTTGGACAGCGGCAGCAGACGGTGCCAGCAAGCGTCTTCCAGCGCGACGATGGCGTCGTCGGCCCGGCGGTACAGAACCAGCTTTTTGCCGCAGATGGTGCGCGGCAGCAATTCGCGCCGCAGTTCGACGTCATAAGCGGCGGCGTACCACGCGTTCATTGGGAAATTCGGCGTGGAGTCCCTGGCGGTGTCGGTCAACGCTCCCTCCCTTGGGGCTGGCGTTCATGGGGCTTGGGATTCGGCGCATCTCGGATCGTCGCCGTTGAGCAATGTATACATTTTCCCGATCTGGATTCCAAGACTGATTGTGATGCAAAATCACAGTTTGCGCATGAATCCGTATCAGAACGTCTTTATATCGCTGATTTTGCAGAGTGTTCGGCCATGGCGCGCGGATGATGATTCAGATCAAAGCCGGACGCTGTATACATTTTGGAGAGAGCGCGCGGCGATCAGCGCCCCGGATCGGGCAGAACGGCCATGCTGAAAGCCCCCCACTGGCGCCCTTGCACGAAAACCGGGGCGTTCATGATCTTGATGAGCACCCGCTGCCCCCCACCCATGTCGCGCTGCATGGTGTGGATCGACAGGCGCGACGAGCGGGCGGCCTTCAAGGCGGCGCGGAACTGATACAGACGCCGCCCCCGGCAATGCGCCATGTTCCACACCGGATCGGCGCCTTGCGGCTGATTGTAGGCCCGGTTGTGAGTCGGCAGATAGCCGTTGCGGTCGCAGAGGGTGGCGAAGGCGACGCGCGGGCTGAGATCCAGCAGCGGCTCCTGCACCGGCGGCAGCAGCCGGTCGGTCAGGTTGGTGAAGCGGGAGAGGAACTGTTGCGGGTCACTGCCGGGAATGGGCTGATAATCCTCGTCGAACAGCGCCGGAAGGCTGATGTCGCCCCGCTGGACCGCCGCCTCGAACAAGGCGGACACCTGGGCCGCCGCGTCGGCGGTGGCGCGCAGGAACGGGGTTTCGTCGGTTGGAATCGGGCTGGTCCCGACATAGTCGATCAACGCCTCGCTGGTTTCCAACAACGCGCCCAACCGTTGGTTGGCCAATTCCAGATGACGCGCCGACCCGGCCACCGCCGGTTCCAGATCGTCCAATTCCCGCTCCACCGCGCCGCAGCGTTCGAGATTGCCCCGCACGCTGTCGGCGATGTCGCGGGTGGCGGCGTGGACCTGGGCGAAGATCCCCTCCATCCGCCCGACCACCGTCTCGATCAGGCCGGTGCCTGCGCGGGCCTGGGTGGCGCTGGCGGTCGCCGTGGCGCTGTCACGGATCAACCCAACGACTTGGCTGGTCAACGCCTGCACGGTTTCGCCGATTTGCACCGTCGCCGTCTGGGTTTGCCGGGCCAGCTCCTTGACCTCCGTCGCCACCACGGCGAAGCCGCGCCCCGCCTCCCCCGCCCGCGCCGCCTCGATGGTGGCGTTCAACGCCAACAGGTTGGTTTGCTTGGCGATGGCCTGGATCGCCCGCGACACCGCCGCGACTTGCGTCAGCGAGCTGTTGACCAGCGCCAACTGCCGTTCCATCCGGGCGACCCCGTCGATCAGCCCGGTGATTTCCCGCACCGCGCTGGCCACCGCCGCGTGGGAGTCGCCCGCCTCGGTCGCGGCGGCGGCGGCGAGCGCGCTGGCCCGGTCAGCGTTGCGGTCGATGTCGGCGTTGGCGCCGGTCATGGCGTCCACGGCGCCGCGCAGGGTGCGGAACTGTTCGCCCTGGCGCAGGACCACAGCGGACACGTCTTGCAGGTTGGCGGTGACGCCCGCCAACTCAAGACCGACGCCGCCGATTCGCCGATCAACTTCCTGGACAATGGCGACGGCGGATTCGGCCAATGCGGAGGTGGGGGACGTCATGATGGTTGAAATCCAAAAGCGTTGAGGGGACAGCATGGGGGCTGTCCCCCCATGCCAGGGTTCAGCCGCCGATCACCGCGTCGCGCACCGCGTCGGCGAAGGGACCAATCATGCCGGACACCGCCGTGTTGGTGACGACGACGACGCTGGTCCGACGAACGGGATCGACCCAGAAATGCGAACCGAAGACGCCAAACCAGCCCCAGCTTCCCGGCGAACAGGGGCTGCCCGCCGTCGCAGGGTCGGTCAGCACGCCAAAGCCAAGGCCAAAGCCCCAACCGGGGCCGGGGATGAAAACCGGGATATCCCCGGTGGCCGATCCGGTCATCAGCGCGCAGGATTCCGGCGACAGCACGGCCCCGCCGCCGGTGCGGATCGCTTCCAGGAAGGTCAGATAGTCAGGCGCGGTTCCCGTCATGCCGCTGCCGCCCGACGGAAACAGCGTCTGCGAGAAGGCCCGCGACGGGCGGTAGATCAGGCGGGACGGCCCGAACATCACGCTGTCCGGTTCCTCCATCCGCCGCGCGCCCGCGTCGCCGTCGATGTAGGCGGGGGCCAGCCGCGTCGGGTCGTCGGCGCCGAACCGGGTGTTCGTCATGCCCAGCGGCCCCGTCACCCACCGGGCCACCGACGCCGCCAGATCGCCGCCGTCAGCCCGCGCGATCACCGCCCCCAACACGTCGGTCGCCACCGAATAGCACCAACCGGCCCCCGGCTCGAACAGCAGCGGGGCGGACGCGACGCGCGCCAGATTGTCGTCCAACGACAGCCCCGTCGTTTCCAACCCGTCGGACACGTCGGCTTGGTGATACGGCCCATCGGGCGGTTGCAGAAAGCGATAGCCCAACCCGGCGGTGTGGCTCAGCAGATGGCGCAGACGGATGACCGGGCGGCGGCCATCGGGAAGGGCGGGCTGGAAAGCGGGCAGCCAATCGGCGACCGGCCCGTCGAGCGCCAACACGCCCCGCTCCACCAGCGCCAACGCCGCCGCCGAGACCAGCGGCTTGGTGAGCGAGGCGAAGCGGACCGGAAGGGTGTCGGTCATCAGCGCGCCGTTTTCCTGGTCGGCGTGGCCGAAGGCGCGGCGGTAGAGCGTCTCGCCATCCTGGGCGACCAGAACGGTTCCACCGGCGATCCGCCCGGCGGCGACAACGCCGTCCAGGATTCGGTCCAGCGCGAGAGACAGGTTTGAAGCGTTCGCGGACGGGTTGGTCATGCTCGGCAACTCATCGTCAAGAGGAAGGGAAAACGGGAAAGACCCAAACGAATCAAAGGAGTTCGTCCGCCATGGCAACGATCCGCAACGCTCACATTTGGTATTTTATATAACAGTTTGTTTGTTAATCAATTAGCTTTTATCATCATCATGAACAGCGCCAGAAAATCCGACGCGCAAGACCGGCATGCAGCGGTATGATCGCGGAAAGGGGAGGAGCAGGCATGACCGACACAGGCGACCGCATCTCGCTGGCCGAGGCGTCGCGCCAATCCGGCAAGGTGATGCAGCGGGGCAGCAGCGACGATCTGCCGAAAACCGCCAGCCCAACCTTGCAGGATCTGGCGGAATGCCTGTTCTTCACCCTGGGCGACGGGCGCATCTGGCTGAACGACCGGCGGATGTTGTTGATCGATCTGGCCAGCGTGGGCCATCTGCGGCGCGAGTTGATCGACGCGCTGGGGATCGAGCGCGCCCGCGCGCTCTTCACCCGCATCGGCTACGCGCAAGGCGCGCGCGACGCCGATCTGGTGCGGCAACGTTGGCCGAACGAGGATCTCGCCAGCGCCTTCGCCACCGGCCCGCGCATGCACATGCTGGAAGGCTTCGTGAAGGTCACGACCCGCCGCTTTGAATTCGACAAGGAGCGCGGCCATTATCTGGGCGAGTTCCTGTGGCATGATTCCGCCGAGGCGAGCGAGCATCTGGCCGCCTATGGCGTCGCCTCCGATCCGGTCTGTTGGATGCAGACGGGCTACGCCACCGGCTACACCAGCCGTCTGCTTGGCAAGACCGTGCTGTTTCGGGAAATCGAATGCCGGGGCATGGGCGCCGCGCAGTGCCGCTGCGTGGCGAAATCCGCCGAGGCCTGGGGCGACGAGGCGTCCGACCTCGCCGCGCTGGGCGTGGCGTGGAGCGCCCCACCCCCGCGTCCATCCGCCGAGACGGCGGGCGCGCCATCCCCAACCGCCCCAGCCACAACCGCCACGCCGGGCCATGGGCCGGTGATCGGCCTGTCCGCCAGCTTCATCGCCGCCCGCCATCTTCTGGAACGGGTGGCGACGACGCGGGCGACGGTGCTGTTCGTCGGCGAATCCGGCGTCGGCAAAGAACTGTTCGCCCGCTCGCTCCACGATCTCAGCCCGCGCCGCGACGGTCCCTTCATCGCCGTCAACTGCGCGGCGATTCCCGACACGCTGGTGGAATCCGAACTGTTCGGCGTGGACAAGGGGGCCTTCACCGGGGCTGTCGCCTCCCGCCCCGGCCGGTTCGAGCGGGCCAGCGGCGGCACGTTGTTTCTTGACGAAATCGCCTCCCTCACTCTGGTCGCCCAAGGCAAGCTGCTGCGCGTCCTGCAACAGCGCGAGTTGGAACGGGTGGGCGGCGCCCGCAACATTCCGGTGGACGTCCGCGTCGTCGCCGCCACCAACGTCGATCTGCGCGACGAGGTGAAGGCCGGACGGTTCCGCGAGGATCTGTTCTTCCGCCTCAACGTCTTTCCAGTGACGTTGCCGCCCTTGCGCGAACGGCGCGACGACATCCCCTTGCTGATGGACCATTTCCTGGCCTTTTACAGCCGCGAGCATGGCCGCTCGCCGCGCGGCTTCACCCGGCGGGCGACCGAGGCGCTGTTGAACTACCGCTACCCCGGCAACATCCGCGAGATGCAGAACCTGATCGAACGCGGCGTCGTCCACGCGCCCGACGATGGCTTGATCGACATCATCCACATGTTCCGCGACGGCGAGACGATGCCGCAATCCGCCTTCACCCTGCTGGCCGATGGCCGCCTGTCCAGCGGGCCGCCGCCCGCCGACGACCGCCCGTCCAGCGACCAACCGCCCGCCGAAGACGCGGAACGACGCGGCGGCGACCCGGTGGACGCGCTGGTGGACAGCGGATCGTCCCTGACCGAATTGGAAGGCCGCCTGTTCGCCGCCGCCCTCCAACGCCACAAGGGCAACGTCGCGGCGACCGCCCGCGCGCTGGGGCTGACTCGTCCGACGCTGGAATACCGGCTGCGCAAGCTTGGCCTGTACGGGGCGCGCGACGGGGGGGAGTGAAGCCCCCCGCCCCACGCCCCGCGCCCGCCTCACAGCGCCGCCAACACCGGCGCGGGCGTCGCCGCGCCCGCCGGGCGGGACGCCTTGGGCAGCAGGAAGCAGGCCAGCGCGGGCAGCAGAACCAGCGCGCCCAGCATGTTCCACAGGAACATGAAGGCCAGCAGAATGCCCATGTCAGCCTGGAACTTGATCGGCGACCACACCCAGGTCGCCACCGCGACGGCCAGCGTGACGCCGGTCAGCATCACCACCCGCCCGGTGAACAGCAGCGCCCGGTAATAGGCCTCCGACAGGCTCGCCCCCTGGCGCAGATGGGCCAGCATAACGCTCAGCACATACAGCGCGTAATCCACGCCGATGCCGACGCCCAGCGCGATGACCGGCAAGGTCGCCACCTTCACCCCCATGCCCAGCCAGACCATCAAGGCTTCGCACAGGATCGAGGTCAGCATCAGCGGCAGCACCGCCACCAGCACCGCCCGCCAGGAGCGGAAGGTGATCCAGCACAGGACGACCACCGCGCCATAAACCCACAGCAGCATCTCGCGCATCGCCTTGTGCACGACGATGTTGGTCGCGGCCTCGATCCCGGCGTTCCCGGCGGCCAGCACGAAGCGCAGGTTCGGGCCGTTGTTTTGAGCGGCGAAGCCCTCCACCGCCGCGACGACGCGGGCCAGCGTGTCGGCCTTGTGGTCCTGGAGATAAACGTAGAGGGACAGGAGCGAACAGCCCTTGTTGAACAGCTCGCGCGGGGCGTGATTCTGCACGGAACCGAGCGCGCTGTCGTTGGCGATCAGCTCATACCATTTGACGTTCCCCTCGTTGTAGCCAACCCCGGCCAGCTTGCTAAGACCGGCCATCGAGTGGGTCGCCTCCACGCCGGGCAACTGCTCCAGCGACCAGGCCAGCCGGTCCACCGCCGACAAGGTGGCGTAGCTGGTGCAACGGTCGGTCGGCGTTTCGACCATCACAACGAAAATGTCCGAACTCGCCGCGTAGTTGGCGACCATGAAGGCGCTGTCGCGGTTGTAGCGGGAGTCGGCCCGCAGTTCCGGCGCGCCGGGGTCGAGGTCGCCGACCTTCAAATCCAGGCTGACCGCGTAACCGCCGACCGCCAGCCCCGCCGAAACGACGATGGCCGCCGCCGCCCAACCGCGCCGGGTGAACAGATCCAGCGTCCGCCACAGCCAATGACGCTCCGGCCCGTCCTGCTCGTCCTTCTTCAGGCTGAGCGCGGCGGCGCGCGGGCTGACGCCGAGGTAGGACAGCAGGATCGGCAGCAGGATCAGGTTGGTGAAGATCAACACGGCGACGCCGATGCTGGCGATCACCGCCAGATCCTGAATCGCCTGGATGGGGATGATGATGAGCACGGCGAAGCCGACGGCGTCGCACAGCAGCGCCGTCAACCCGGCCAGGAACAGGCGGCGGAAGGTGTAGCGCGCCGCCACCACCTTGTGCGTGCCGCGCCCGATGTCCTGCATGATGCCGTTCATCTTCTGCGCGCCGTGGCTCATGCCGATGGCGAAGACCAGGAAGGGCACCAGAATCGAATAAGGATCCAACTCATAGCCCGTCAGCGCCAGCAGCCCGAACTGCCACACCACCGCCACCAGCGAACAGGCGACGACCAGCAGCGTGCTGCGGACGCAGCGGGTGTAGCCGAACACAACCCCGCCAGCGATGACCACCGCCAGCAGGAAGAACAGCATCACCTGCTCCAGCCCCTCGATCAGATCGCCGACCACCTTGGCGAAGCCGGTGACGTGGATGCGGATCCGGTCGCTCTGATAACGCTGGCGGATGTCCTCCAGGCTGTCGGAAAGCCGACGGTAGTCCAGCGGCTTGCCGGTCTGCGGATCGGCGTCGAGCAACGGGACGAACAGCACGCTGGAGCGGAAATTGATGGCGACCAACTGCCCGACCTCGCCCGACCGTTCGACGTTGGCGCGCAGGGCGTCCAGGCTTTGCGGCGAGCCGTCATACCCCTCCGGCACCACGGTGCCGCCATCGACGCCATCCTCGGTCACGGCGGTCCAGCGGGTGGTCGGGGTCCACAGCGACTTCATGAAGGGACGATCCACGCCGGGCAGCAGATACACCTCGTCGTTGATCCGCCGCAGCGTGTCCTGATAGCCCGCGTCGAAGATGCTCTCGCCCGTGGTTTCCACCGCGATGCGCACGGCGTTGCCCAAGCCCCCCAGATCGGCGCGGTGTTCAAGATAGGCGACGATGAAAGGATGGCGGGCGGGAATCGTCTTCTCGAAACTGGCGTTCAGACCAAGACGCACCGCCGCCACCGACAGCAACAGCGTGGCGAGCAGACACAACAGAACGACCAGCGGGCGGTGGTTGAACAGCGCGCGTTCCAGACGGTCGCCCGACGCCGGATCAAAATCCTCCAGCCGGGCGACCACCGGCTGATGGTCCATCACGTCATCCGCTTTCATCGGACGGCTCCTTTCGCCGGGGCGTTGAGGGGGGAATCCAGGGAGGCTGGCGGGTCAAGCGACAACACCCCGCGCAAACTCGCGACGGCCAAACGCCCGTCCGCGCGTTCGGCCAGCGCGGTCACGGGCAGCTTCCGCCCGGCGGCGGGCTGGAAGCTGGCGCCGCCGTCTCGGCTGGTCAGCAGATCGCCGGTCTGGCTCGCCAGCACCAGCGTTCCGTCGCCCAGCGCCAGCCCGGCGCCGAGACCGCTGGCGACCCCAGTGTCGATGGCCCGCCAGCTTTCGCCCCGGTCGGTGGAGCGGTAGAGGCTGCCGCGCAGGCCATAGGCCAGAACGCTCCCCTCCCCCGTCGACAGCACGCCGAACCAGCTTCCCTTGTAGGGGGAGGGAAGCGCCGCGAACCGCTCCCCCCCATCGGTGGAGCGCAGCAGCAAGCCCTGCTCCCCAACGATGTAAAGTTCGCCGCCGCCGCCCTGCGCGACGCCGTAAAGATGCAACCCTTTCGGGTTCTCCAAACGGCTCATCCAGGGCGTCCAACTCTGGCCGCCGTCGCGGGTGCGGAATATCAGGTTGTAGGCGCCGATGACGAAGCCGTCGCGCTCGTTGGCGAAAAAGAGGTCGAGGAAGGGCTTGTCCGGCCCCTCCTCGACCAGGTGCAGGGAGGACTCCCGCAACCGCTCCGCCTCAGGCAGCCCCTGTTGCGCCATCTGCGAGGCGGCCTGTTCGGCCAACCGCGCCGCCGCGACGCCGTCCAACTGCTTGACCCAGCTTTCGCCGCCGTCGTCGCTGCGCAACACCACGCCGAAATGGCCGACGGCCCAACCCGTCCGTTCCGTGACGAAACGGACGGCGGTCAGGCTGACGCTGACCGGAACGCGGGCCTGCCGCCAACGCCCGCCCTGGTCGTCGGACAGCAGGATGATGCCGCGCTCGCCCACCGCGACCAGCCGTTGACCGGCGCGCGCCAGCCCCAGCATGGCCGCGCCCGCCGCCTTTGGCGAGACGATGGCCGGTTGCGACAGCACCGGATAATCGGCGTCAGCCGCCCGGACGCCGCCGGGCAAGGCCGCGCCAGCGATGGAGACAACCGCCACCGCCAGAAAACGCCCAAGGGGAAAGCGGATCTTCATGCGCGCTCATCCTGAACAGATTCGGGAGCCGACAGGGTCACTGGACGCTGCGTCCGGCGAGGTCGTCGGGGCTGAACGCCTCGTTGGGACGCCGGGCGACCGCCTTGTACTGGGTCGGCAGACCGTTCGACGCCGCGTTCAGATAGTAGGAGCCGGTGCGCAGGTCATAACCGCCCCACATCACCGTGCCGATCAGGGCCGGAAGGTCCGGGGCCAGCAGGGTCAGGGTGTAGTTGTGCCGCCACAACTGGCCTTGCGCGTCCCAGCCGTCGAACATCAGGATCTGCCAACTGTCCTCGTCCAGGTAATAGCGGCGCTTCTGCACGACGTGGCGCTTGCCCTCGGCCAGCGTCGCGTCAACCACCCAAACGCGGTGCAACTCCCAGCGCACCAGATCGGGGTTGAGGAATTGGCCGCCCAGCAGCTTGTCGGGATCCGCCGCCGCCGCGCGGTTGTTGTTGTAGGGAACATAGAGTTCCTTCTTGCCGACCAGCTTGAATTCATGGTGATCGACCGGGCCGAACATCATGAAGGCTTCGTCGAAGAAACCAACGCCGGAGGTCACGAAATCGGGCGTGTCGTAGGCGACGGACGGGGCGCGGCGCACCCGGCGCTGACCAACCAGATACTGCCAGATGGCGCGGGCCTTCTCGGCGCTGGACGGCTCATGCACCAAAATCGCTTCGCCCGCGCGCGAGGCCGGACGGCTCTGGATGAATTTGCCGTACTGATAGATTCCCTTGTAGGAGCCGAGATCGCCGTCTTTGTAATTATAGGGGTATTGCAGATACTCGTCGCCCGCCGAGGGCTGCACCTTGTTGCCGTCCGGCGTCACCACCCAGGTGCCGAGCGAATATTCCGCGCTCTCGCCCAGCCAACCCAGCCGGTGATTCCAGATCGCTTCATAGCCGTTGGCCGGAATGGGGAAGGGAATCCCGCCATAAGCGCCCTCGACGCCGAAGCCGTCGCTGCTCAATTTCGCGCGGGTCGCGTTCTTGGCGGTGTTGTCATAGACCCATTGCGGCGCGGCGGCGCTGCGGCGGGTCGGGTAGACGTCCAGCCGCATGGCGGGGTATTTCGCCAGCAAGGCGCGCGTGCCGTCGCTCAGCTTCTCAGCGTATTGGCCAACGTTTTTGCCGCTGATCGACAGGGTCTGCTTGTCGGCGGCGAACGGGTCGGGGCGCGGCGCGCCCGGCGTGTAGCCGGGCAGCGGCTTGGTGTAGCCACCCTCCCAGCGGGGAATCGTCCCCTCTTTGTTGCCCGCCCGCTCCGCGCCCATCGGGGTGAGGGAGGAGCCAAGCTTCGCCGCTTCTTCAGCGGTGACAAAGGCCAGCGCGGCGCCGGTCTGGACGCAGAGAAGCGCGCCAGCGGCAGCCAGAACCGTGGTCAATTTCATGGAGATGCTCCTGGAATTCAGTCTTAGAACGAGCGCTTCAGATAGGCGCCGACGAAATCGCGCCCCTTCATCGTCTGCTTGAAGGTCAGCCGTTGCACCGGCGTCGCCGTCGGATCGGCGGCGGTCAGCAGGACTCCCGCCGGGCCGAAATAGTGGGTGGCGTTGATGCCGAAGTTCCACGTCGATTGATAGGTGAAGTCAGCGCCGACGCTGATGTCGCCGCCGCGCGACGCGCCGCCGTTGAAATTGCCCACAGCGGAGGACCGGCCATAGGGCGTGTAGCCCAAACCGATGGGAACATTGACGTCCAGCCCGTTGGCGATCTGGAAATAGGTCGGCGTGAAGACGCCACGGATGCCCAGCGCCGAGCGGGTGCTGTTGGGATCCAGCGCCGCCGGGTTCTTGTCGATGCCGACCCGCGTGTTCCACGCGATTTCAGCGGCGACCGACGCGCCGTCCCACAGGTCGTTCGGCGTGAAGGCGTAGATCGCCGAGGCTTGCGCGTGCAGCGTCCGGCCAACGGCGTAAAGCGGGTGATCCTTGTTGTCGGCCAGCACGCCCGGCAGCGCGGTTTGCGGGTCGCTGACCAGCGGCGCGTTCCAGCGATAGGACACTTCGCCCGCCACGTTGGCGCGGCCAACCACCGTGCTGAGGCTGGCGCCGACCGTGCGGACGTCTTCGGGGTAGACATGGCGCAATTCGCCGAGGTTGCCGGAGCGCAATTGCGCGGCGGTCGGGTTGGCGCTGGGAACCAAATAGAGCTGCGGCGTCTTGTCGTGATACTGGGCGAAATAGAGACCGAACTCGTAATCGGTGTCTTCGGGCGTGTAGCGCACCTGCGCGCCGAACTGGCCGCTGTCGCGCGCCTTGATGTCCTTGCCGCGCCAGAAGGCCGCCGGGCCGCCGCCGGGCAGGACCGGGCCGCCGACGACGATCCGCTCCGCGCCGGCGCCGACGAAATCCGCCGTGCTGAAAGCGCTGCCCGACGCGGGCAGGCGCGTGTTGCGCCATTGCAGTTGGTAATAGCCGCCGACCGACAGGTTTTCACGCAGTTGCACGGTGCCCGACGCCTGCCAGACCGGCAACAGCACCTCCTTGAACTGGGTGCTCGGCACGCTCAGCAGCTTGATGAGG
This sequence comes from Azospirillum cavernae, assembly GCF_003590795.1. Taxonomy (GTDB): domain Bacteria; phylum Pseudomonadota; class Alphaproteobacteria; order Azospirillales; family Azospirillaceae; genus Azospirillum; species Azospirillum cavernae. Next base: position 541,636 of record NZ_QYUL01000001.1, on the reverse strand, counting down.
TCGATGGGCTGCTGGGCGGCGGCGACGCCGTTGGCGCCGAAAAACAGGCTTTCGCCGTAAATCAACGAGTGCCGCCCCAGCCGACCCGTCAACCGCGTGTCGTCCAGCGAGGCATTGCCATAGGCGAAGGCGTCCATCAGCTCGACGTTGCGGCCATGGACGGTGCGCGTCGCCCCGGTGAAACGGTCGTTGGCGACGCTGGTCGGGTTCGCGGTGGCGGGGGAATCATTGTCGTTGCCGCGCAGATAAAGCGTGTCGAACCACGCCGCGCCGCTGACCCGAAACCCATAATCGCGCGTTCCCGCCGTCAGTTCCGACAGGATGTCGGCGCGGTTGGAGGTGAAACCGGCCTTGAAGTTGCGGTTTCCGTCGTCAAGGTTGGTGTCGGTCAGCATCGACGCCTTGGGGTCGCTCAGGCGATAGGCCGTGCTGTATTTGACCGTGTTGTCCCAACTGATCTTGAAATCGGAATCGTCAAAGGTGAAATTTTCAGCCCGCGCGGACAGCGCCGGGCCAACGGTGACGGCGACCAGCGCCGTCCCGGCAAGAAAAAGCCGTTTCATGCAGTGCGTTTCCCTGTCTTGATGGTTGCGTTGCTGGGTCCGCCTTGGTGGGGTGGCGGCCCTTTTTCTTTGGTCTCAAGCGGCGAGGATTCGGTGGAAAGGCTGTTGGATCACATCATCAAAACCGGCTTGATCGTCCGCCCGGCCTCCATGTCGTGAATGGCCTCCTCGATGGCGGCGAAGGGGTAGGCGCGGATCATCCGGTCGAACGGAAAGCGGCCCTGCCGTTGCAGCTCAATCAACGTCGGGATGAAACTGTCGGAATTGGCGTCCCCCTCGACGATACCGATCAACCGCCGCCCGCCGCTCATGAAATGAACCTGATCCAGCGTGATCTCGCTGCCCATGGGCGAGGCGCCCAGCACGCCGCAACAACCGCGCGGGGCCAAGCAGGCCATGGCGTCGCGGATCACCGCCGCCTGTCCGGTGGTGTCCAGCGCGTGATTCAGCCCGGCCCCGCCCAGCGCCAGAATCCGTTCGATGACGCCGCCCTCCTTCGGGTTGAAGGCGTGGGTCGCCCCGACCTCCCGCGCGAAGGCGAGGCGGGCGTCGTTGGTGTCCACCGCGACGATGGTGGTCGCGCCGACCACGCGGGCCGCCATCACCGCCGACAGGCCGACCGATCCCGTGCCGAACACGGCGATGGATTGGCCCGCTGACACCGCCAGCGCGTTCATCACCGCCCCGGCCCCCGTCTGCACCCCGCAGGCCAACGGCCCGAGAAGCTCCAACGGCGCGTCGGCGGGAACCTTGACGACGTTGCGCTCCCGGCAAATCGCGTGGCTGGCGAAGGAGGACTGGCCGAAGAAATGGCTGTGGACGCGCTCCCCGTCGCGCGACAACGCCGTGGTGCCGTCGGGGCGGGCGGCGAAGAAGTTGCGGGGAAAGAACTCGTGGCAATAGCTGTGCGCGTGGTCGGCGCAGCTTGGGCAGCTTCCGCAGGAGTTGAAGGTCATCACCACCGGATCCCCCGGCTTGACCTTGGTCACGGCCCGCCCGACGCGCTCGACCACGCCGGCGCCCTCATGGCCCAGCACGACGGGCAACGGGGTCGGCAGCACGCCGTCGCGCACCACCAGATCGGTGTGACACACGCCGGTCGCCACGACGCGGACCAGAATTTCGTCGTCGCGCGGCTCCTCCAACTCCAGACTTTCAATCGACAGCGGCCCTTTGGCAATGCGGGCGACGGCGGCTTGAATGCGCATGCCGGTCCTCCTCAAAACGGATAGGCGGGGGGCGTCGGCTTGACGGTCGTCCAGCGCCATTGGGTGAATTGCTCCCAATCGGCGGGACCGCCGACCGCGCCGCCATTGCCCGACGCCCCACGCCCGGCAAAGGGATTGACGCATTCGTCGGCCACCGTCTGGTCGTTGACATGGACCATGCCGGTGTTCAGCCGCTCGGCGATGGCCATGGCGCGGGCGAGGTTGGGCGAGATCACCGCGCCCGACAGCCCGTAATCGGTGCGGTTGGCCAGGGCGACCGCCTCGTCGTCATCGCCGAAGGTGGCGATGGTGGCGACCGGGCCGAACACCTCCTCCTCAAAGGCGCGCATGCCGGGGCGCACGCCCGACAGCACGGTCGGACGGTAGAACAGCCCCTCGAAGGTGCCGCCGGATTCCAGACGGGCGCCCGCCGCGACGCTGTCCTGCACGATGGCGTGAACGCGGTCGCGCTGGCCCGCGTCGATCAACGGGCCAAGCGCCACCGCCCCGCTCGCCGGATCGCCGACCGGCAGGCGGCTGGCCTTTTCCACCAGCCGCGCGATCAACGCGGGCGCGATGCGTTCCTGCACCAGGATGCGGCCCGAGGCCATGCAGATCTGTCCTTGATGCAGATAAGCGCCCCAGGCGACGTTGCTGGCCGCCCGTTCCGGGTCGGCGTCCTCCAAAACGATCAGCGCGCTTTTGCCGCCCAACTCCAGGGCGGTTTTCTTCAGATGGCGCCCGGCCAACTCGCCGATGCGCCGCCCGACGTTGGTCGATCCTGTGAAGCCGATCATGCGGATGTGCGGATCCGTCACCAGCGCCTCGCCCGCGTCGGCCCCGCCGGGCAGGACGTGCAGAACCCCCTTGGGCAATCCGGCCTCATCAAAGGCGCGGGCGATGATGAAGCCGCCCGTCACCGGCGTGCGCGGGTCGGGCTTCAGCACCACCGCGTTGCCAGCGGCCAGCGCCGGAGCGACCGCGCGCAACGACAGAATCAGCGGAAAATTGAAGGGCGAGATGACGCCGACCACGCCATGCGGCACGCGCCGCGCCATGCTCAAATGACCGGGCGCGGCGGGCAGCAATTGGCCGACCGCCTCCAGCGGCATCGCCGCCGCGCGGTGCAGGATGGTGATCGCCTCCCGCACCTCATGCTGACCCTTGCCGGGAATCGAGCCGGTTTCCCGGACGATGAAGCGGACCAACTCCTCGGCGTTTCGCTCCAGCGCGTCCGCCGCGCGACGGAACACGGCGGCGCGGTCGCGGGCGGGCAGCGCCGCCCAGGCGGGTTGCGCCGCCGCCGCCGCTTTCGCCGCCGCCGCGACGTCTTGCGGGTTGGCCAACCCGACGCGGGTCAGCGTGGCTCCGGTCGCCGGTTCGTGAACGTCGCGCGTTCCACCGCCCGACAACAACCAAGTTCCGTCAAACAGGCGGTCGGTCCAAACCGCCGCGTTTAGAAAGCAGGAATTTTCCTCGTCGCCCGTCACAGCATCATCCTCCCTCTGGCGTCGCAGGCCGGGGTGGAGGGGCGCTGGCCCCGTTCCCCGTCTCATCGCCGGTAAGAGCAAGCGGCGTGCCGGATCGGGGCGTTTAATGATTATCGCTGTGCAGAACTGTTATTTCCCATAATGTTCAATGGCGGAACAAACCCACACGCTGCGACGCGGAGCTTTTTCGCTGCGACGCAGCGTCATCGTTTGATGAAAACTCCCAACAGCCTTCATGAGAACATTCATGATTTGGTGAATCATCAAGCGGGCTGGGGACGGCGGCGGCTCCACACGAAGAGCCACGCCTGTTGAGGAGACGCCCTCCAGAGATCCGCCGCCCGGCCAAGGGCGCTGGTCGTCTGGAGGGCGCCGCTCAGGTTCAGGCCGGATCGCCGATGGTCAAGGCGATGGAGCCGACAGCGGCGATGGAGCCTTCGACGCGGTCGCCGGGCAGAACGGCCCCAACGCCCTCCGGCGTGCCGGTGTAAATCAGGTCGCCCGGTTGCAGATGATACAGCGTGGACAGATGGGCGATCAGCTCCGGGATCGACCAGATCAACAAATCAAGGTCCGTGGACTGCCGGGTTTGCCCATTGACCCGCAGCTCCAGCGCGCCACTGGACGGATGCCCGCAGACGGACGCCGGGACGATGTCCGACAGAATGGCCGATTCCTCAAAATCCTTGCCGATGTCCCACGGGCGTTGCTTGGCGCGAGCGACCAGTTGCAGATCGCGCCGGGTCATGTCGAGGCCGCAGGCGTAGCCATAGACCACGTCCAACGCCTGATCCCGCGCGATGCGGAAGGCTGGTTTGCCGATGGCGACGACCAACTCCATCTCGTAATGATAATTCTCGGTCGCGGGCGGATAGGCGACCGTGGCCCCCGATGGCACATAGGCGCTGGAGCTTTTGGTGAAGTAAAAGGGCGCTTCACGGTCAACTTCGACGCCCATCTCGCGGGCGTGGGCCTCGTAATTGCGGCCGACGCAGAAGATGCGGTTGATCGGGAAGAGCGTCGCCTCGCCCTGGATCGGGGCGGCGGGAATCGCGGCGGGGGCGAACAGATACTCGGTCATGACAGGTTTTCCTCCGGTGTGTGTTTGAGCGGTGTTGGACAGGGTCATTCGGCGTCGGGCTGACGGTCGGGTTCCGCCGCCTGGAAGGCGGGCAAGGCGCGGGCCGCCGCCGCGACGCGGCGGATGGTGGGGTAATCGTCGAGCGGACAGTTCAGCCGTTCGGCGTTCATCACCTGCGGAACAAGGCAGACGTCGGCCAGGGTTGGCGTCTCGCCAAAGCAGAAGACGCCGGGGCGCGGGCTGGCCGACAGCATCGCTTCCACCCCGCGAAACCCCTCGGCCACCCAATGGGCGTACCAGGCGTTGCGCGCGCCCTCATCCAGGCCGAGTTGGTCGCGCAGGTGATTCAAGACCCGCAAATTGTTGATCGGGTGGATGTCGCAGGCGATGGCCTGCGCGATGGACCGCACCCAGGCGCGGTCGAGCGGATCGCGCGGCAACAGCGCCGGGTCGGGGTGGGTTTCCTCCAGATACTCGATGATGGCGAGCGACTGGGTCAGAGTCCGGTCGCCCTCAACCAGCGACGGCACCAGCCCCATCGGGTTGACGGCCAGATAGTCGGGCGCCGTCTGCTCCCTTTTGCGCAGATGGATGAAGCTCTGTTCGGCGGTCAGCCCCTTCAGGTTGAGCGCGATCCTCAACCGATAGGACGCCGACGACCGGAAATAGCCGTAAACCTTCATCGTGATGATCTCCTGTCGTTCGTTCTTTGGTTTGGGTGCGGCATCCCGTCGTCGCGGCAGCCGGGGGGATGGGCAGCGCCGCCCCGCCGCGCTATGGTGCCGCCCCTGTCGGCGGTTGGATCGCCGGGGATTGGACAGAGGCGAGCGGCATGGCGGCGGGCGACAAGGCGACGAAGCGCAAGGGCATTCAATCGGTGGAGATCGGCATGGGCGTGCTGGACGCGCTGGTCCGTCTCGGTCGCCCCAGCTCGATGACCGAAATCGCCAAGGCCAGCGATCTGTCGCCCAGCCAGGCGCACCGCTACCTCGCCAGCTTCGTCAACACCGGGTTCCTGCGGCAGGATCCGGCGACGGCGCTCTATGATCTGCACAGCGGCGCGCTGCAATTGGGCCTTGCCGCCATGGCGCGGCTCGACGTGTTCGAGCAGGCGAGCCGCGTCGCGCAAGAGCTGGTGGAGGCGACCGGGCGCACCGTGCAGCTTGCGGTCTGGGCCGACCTTGGCCCGACCGTCGTGCGCTGGTATCCCGGCTCCCCGCCCATTTACACGACGCTCACCATCGGGTCGCGCCTGCCCCTGATCCAATCGGCGACGGGAAAAATCTTCCTGTCCTTCCTGAACGAAAGCTTCGTGTCCGATGCGCTCCAGCGCGAACTGGCGCGCGACCGCACCGACGGCCCAATCGACATCGACGCCATCCGCCAGCAGGCGCGGCGGGAGATGAGCGCCGGGGTTGACGGCACCACCATTCCGGGTCTGCGGGCCTGCGCCGCGCCGGTGTTCAACCTGCAAGGCCAATTGCTCCTGGTCGTGTCGGTGATCGCCTCGCAAAGCTTCCGAACCGACGAAGACCCGCAGGTGAGGGAGCGGTTGATCGCCGCCTGCCGCGCGATCACGCATCGACTGGGCGGGCGCTGGCCGGAACAGGCGTGAGCAGGGCGCGCGCGGCGCGCGCGTCGAACAGGGCGGCCTCGGTCATCGCGTCCGGCAAACGGGCGCCAGCGGCGACCAGACGGCGGCAGACGCTCATGTCGCGCCCGGCGTTGATCGCGGCGGCGCCAATCAGCCGGTCGCCCTTCAGCACCAGAAACAGGCGCCCGTCGGCGACGCTCGCCCGCTGTTCGACGACGCGGCCATCCACGGTGTCGCCGGTCAGTTGAACGTTCAGGTCATATTGGTCGGTCCAGAACCAGCTCGCCTCGCCGGGTGGGACGCTCTCGCCCAGAATGGCGGCGACGGCGCGTTCGGCGGTGACGTTGGCGTTCTGCCAGGTTTCGCAACGGGTTGGCCGCCCCTCCGGCCCCGGGAGCGCCGCGATGTCGCCGATGGCGAAAACGCTGGGATCGGAGCTGCGCATGTCGGAATCCACCAGGATTCCGTCGTCGATCACCAGCCCGCAAGCCTGGGCCAGCGCGGTGTCCGGCGTGATGCCGATGCCCGCGACCGCGAAATCGGCGGTGATCGTCGCCCCGTCCGACAGCGTCGCGTGGACGCCCGCCGCATCCTCGGTCAAGGTTCGCACGCGCAAGCCGGTGCGCAGATCGACCCCTTCGGCGACATGACGCTCGGCTATCACACGGGCGACCGGGGCCGGAAAATTGCGGCCCAGCACCCGTGATCCGACCTCCAGCACCGTGACCGCCAGCCCGCGCTTGCGCAGGGTCGCCGCCACCTCCAGCCCGATCACGCCGCCGCCGATCACCAGGACGGAGCCGCCCGCGTCCGCCCGCGCCGCGATGGCGCGGACGTCGTCGATGGTGCGCAGCGCGTGCAAACGTTCCAGCGCGAAGGGCAACTGCCGGGGTTGCCCGCCGGTCGCCAGGATCAGCCGGTCGTAAGGCAGCAGCGCCCCGTCGTCGAGGATGACGCGCCGCGCGTCGCGGTCGATGGCCGTGACCCGGCAGCCCAGACGCAGCGTGACGCCCTGCCGCTCATAGGCTTCCATGGGGGCGAGAAGCGGCGGGGGAAGGTTGGGGTCGGCCAGCATCTCCTTGGACAAGGGCGGGCGTTCGTAGGGCGGCGACGCCTCCGCCCCGATCACCGTCACCGGGCCGGAATAGCCGCGTTCCGCCAGCAGCAGGGCGGCCCGCCCGCCCGCCTGTCCAGCCCCCACCACGATCACGCCTGCGCTCATCGCCCTTGTCCTCCTGTGCGGCGGGCCTGGGGTTTTCCCGTCAGACCCTTTGTTGACGAACTGTCGTGAGAGCGAATGATCCGCCCTTGACGCGACGTCGTCTTTGCGCAATATACAAATCATCGCACGATATGCAATACGCATTGCCAGCAAACACGCCAGCAAAGACGAGCGGAGGAACGATGGCCCCGGACACCACACATCTGGAAAGGCCGACGGACGGCGCGCCGCATCCGACTGGACCTTTCCCCGACGACCGCCTTGATCGCCGCTGGGACGCGGACGGCGCGTCCAAGATCCCCTACTGGGTCTATTCCGATGACTCGGTCTACCGGCGGGAGTTGGAGCGCGTCTGGTACGGCCCCCATTGGCTCTATTGCGGCCTGGAGGCCGAAATCCCGAAGGTCGGCGATTTCAAAACGACGATTCTCGGCGAAAAGCCGGTGATTGTGGTGCGCAGCGCCGAGGATGAAATCAGCGTGGTGGAAAACCGCTGCGCCCATCGCGGCGTGAAGTTCTGCCAGACCCGCTCCGGCCACACCAAGGATCTGCTCTGCCCCTATCACCAATGGGCCTACAACCTGCGCGGCGAGTTGATGGGCGTTCCCTTCCGGCGCGGCGTGCGCCGCCAGGGCGGCATGCCCGCCGATTTCGACCCGTCCAAGCACGGGCTGCGCCGCCTGCGGGTCGAGCTGGTCAACGGCGTGGTCTGGGCCACCTTTTCCGAGGAGACGCCGCCCTTCCGGGAGTATCTCGGCGAAAAATTCTGGGCGCACTACACCCGCGTCTACGACGGTCGGAAGCTGGAGATTCTGGGCTACAACCGTCAGCACATTCCAGGCAACTGGAAGCTGATGATGGAGAACATCAAGGACCCCTACCACGCGGGTCTGCTGCATGTGTTCTTCGTCACCTTCGGGCTGTTCCGCGCCGATCAAAAATCGGCGGTGGACATGGACGACACCGGGCGCCACGGCATCCTCATCAGCCGCAAGGGCGCGCAGGAGATGAACGACGTCACCGCCGACATGCGCAATTTCCAGGGCGACCTAAAGCTCGCCGACCCGCGCATCCTCGACGTGGTCAACGAGTTTCCCGGCGACGAGACGGTCGGCATGATAACCGTCTTCCCCAGCGTCATCCTGCAACAGCAGGTCAATTCGCTGACCACCCGCCAGATCGTGCCCAAGGGGCCGAACGGCTTTGATTTCCATTGGACGCACTGGTGCTACGCCGACGACGCGCCGGAGATGAAGCGGCGGCGCCAGCGTCAGGCCAATCTGTTCGGCCCCGCCGGTTTCGTGTCCGCCGACGATGGCGAGGTGATCGAAATGTGCCAGCAGGGCTTCACCCCCTCCCCCGACGAAGAGGCGCTGGTGACGATGGGCGGCCACGAGATCGCGCCCACCGACCACATGGTCACAGAAACGGCGATTCGCGGCATGTACCGCTATTGGCGCGAGGTGATGGGGCTATGAGCGCTTTGACGATGCCCAACGACGAACCGCTGTCGCGCGCCCGAATCCGCGACTTCTACGACGGCTATTACGACATTCTGGACGACGTGCGTCTGGAGGACTGGCCGAACCTCTTCACCGAGGATTGCCTGTACCGCGTGATCCCGCGCGAAAATTTCGAGCAAGGCCACACGCTGAGCACCATCCAGGCGGAAAGCCGGGGGATGTTGCAAGACCGCGTGACCGGGCTGCTGCGCACCCAGATGTACGCGCCGCGCTATTGCCGCCGGTTCCCCGGCCCCTTGCGGGTGACGGCGGACGGCGACGGCGTGCGGACGCGCCACAATCTGCTGATGGTCCAAACCTTGATCGACCAGCAGCCCACCATCCTGCTGTGCGGCGTCTGCCACGACCGCCTTGTTGAAGAGGACGGGCGCCTGCTCTTGAAGGAGCGGGTCGTCGTCTTCGACAGCGAGATGATCGCCAACAGCCTGATCTATCCCGCCTGAGGAAGCCGCCATGACCACAACCGTCACCTGGGTCAAAACCATCGAAGCCGCCGCCGTCACGCGGGATGGAGTCGCGCGCGCGCAGGCTGGCGGCCAGCGCCTCGCCCTCTACGCCGTGGACGGCGTTTATTACGCCACGTCGGACGTCTGCACCCATGGGCAGGCCTTTCTGTCGGACGGCTATCTGGACGGGCATTTGATCGAATGCCCGTTGCACCAGGGCCTGTTCGACGTCCGCACCGGCGCCGCCGTCGGCGCGCCCTGCACCGTCGCGCTCCGCAGCTTCCCGGTGAAGCTGGAGGACGGATTCCTCCACGTCCAGGTCGCATAGGGAGCCGCCGCCATGTCGCCCGACAGCCATTCCCCCAGCTTGAGCAACGACAACGCCACCCAACTCCACGCTCTGTATGAGGAGATGCGGCCCCAGCATCTTTACCCGCTGTGGGAGGTTCTGAGCGCGCTGGTCACGCCGACGCCGCGCGCGCCGACCGTGGCGGCCCGCTGGGATTACGACACGGCCCGCGCCTATCTGCTGCGCGCCGGTGATCTCATCAGCGCGGAAAAGGCCGAACGCCGCGTGTTGATCCTGGAGAATCCCGGCACGCCGGGGACCGCCGGAATCACCACCAGCCTCTACGCCGGGTTGCAATTGATCCTGCCCGGCGAAATCGCCCCCTGCCATCGCCACAGCCAATGCGCGTTGCGCTTCGTCCTGGAGGGCGGCGGCGCCCACACGTCGGTGGATGGTGAAAAGGTGGTGATGAACCCCTTCGACCTCGTGCTGACTCCGAACTGGCAATGGCACGACCACGGCAACGAGTCATCCAAGCCAATGATCTGGCTGGACGGGCTGGACATTCCGACCGTCCGCCATTTCGACGCCAGCTTCGCCGAGCAGTTGGGGCAACCCGCCCACCCCGAAACCGTGCGGCCCGGCGACAGTTTGGCCCGCTATGGCCGCAACATGCGCCCGCTGCGCGGCGCCACCGCCGACCGCCGACCGGCCCATCAGCCGCTGTTCCACTACCCTTACCTGGAATGGCGGGCGAGTCTGGCCGCGCTGGCGGCGGCGGAGACGCCGGATCCCTGGATCGGCCACGCTTTGGAGTTCCTGAACCCGTTCGACGGCGAGGCGGTCATGCCGACCATCTCGGCTCATGTCCGCCTGCTGCCCAGGGGGTTCGCCACCAAACCGCGCCGCTCCACCGACGGGACCGTGTTCGTCGTCGTCGAGGGACAGGGCCACGCCCGCATCGGATCCAAAGACTTCACCCTTTCCGAACGCGACGTCATCGTCGCGCCCAGTTGGGACGAGGTGACGTTCCAGGCCGACCGCGAGCTTGTCCTGTTCGCCTATTCCGACCGCACCGCGCAGGAAAAGCTGGGCCTTTACCGCGAAGCGCGCGGCTGAACCCTCTCCGCGCAGGGGAGGCATCCGACCGGCGGTTTCGAGACGCCCGCCGGTCGGTCGGACAACGATCCGATCTGACCACCAAACAACGCAAACAAACGGGAGGGCACAATGCCCAAGCAGCACGTCATTGACGTGACCGCCGCCATTGAACGCGCGCGGTTCGGTCGGTTTCAATTCATGATTACCGCGCTGTGCGCGCTGATCGCGCTTCTGGACGGTTTCGACACGCAGGCCATCGCCTATGTGGCGCCGGTCATCGCCGAACATTGGGGGATGAGCGTCGCTGGTTTCGGCCCGATCTTCGGCGCCGGCCTTGCCGGTCTGACCGTCGGCGCCTTCATCCTCAGCCCGGCGGCGGACCGCTTCGGGCGCAAAAGCGTCATCCTGCTGTCGATGCTGATCTTCGGCGTCTTCTCGCTGGTGACGGCGTGGGCTGGGTCGATGAACGAGCTGTTGGTCTATCGGTTTTTGACCGGCGTCGGGCTGGGCGGGGCCATGCCCAACATCATCGCGCTGACCTCGGAATACGCGCCGACGCGGCTGCGGGCCACGCTGGTGACGGTCATGTTTTGCGGCTTTCCCTTTGGTTCGACCGTCGGCGGCGTCATCAGCGCCCCGTTGATCGCCGCCTATGGTTGGCCGTCGGTGTTCATCGTCGGCGGCGTCGCGCCGTTGGCGGTGCTGCTGGTTCTGGTAGTTTGGCTGCCGGAATCCGTTCGCTATCTGGTCGCCAGCGGCGCCCCGGCGGCGCGGATTGACGGCATTTTGCGCCGCCTGGATCCCGAACGCGCGGCACCGGCCACCGCCGAGACCATCTACGCCTTGAACGAACCGAAGGCGAGCGGCTTCACCGTCGTCCAACTGTTCCAGGAGGGCCGCGCCCGCACCACCCTGCTGCTGTGGGCCGCTTTCTTTATGAATCTGCTGGTCATGTATTTCCTGGTCAATTGGCTGCCGTCCCTGCTGCGCAGCAGCGGCATGCCGATCCAAACGGCGATCCTGTCCACCGCCGTGCTGAATTTGGGTGGCGTCGTCGGCGCCGTGTGCCTGGGCCGGATGATCGACCACATGAACCCGCATCTGGTGCTGGGAAGCGCCTACGCCGCGTCGGCCCTGTTTATCGTCGGCGTGGCCTATGGCGCGCACGACTTGTGGCTGCTGATGCCCGCGATCTTCCTGGCGGGTTTCGGCGTGGTCGGCGCGCAGATCGGCATGAACGCGCTGGCCGCCGGAATCTACCCGACGGCGATCCGCTCGACCGGCGTGGGTTGGGCGCTGGGCGTCGGCCGCATCGGCTCGATCATCGGCCCAGTGGCGGGCGGCGCGCTGCTGGGCGCCGGTTGGAGCGCGCAGGGCGTCATCCTGGCCGCCGTGGCGCCCGCCCTGCTGGCGTCGGTCGCCGTGTTCACCCTGCGCCGCCGGGGCGATGCGGGCGAGCCGATCCGCGCGTCGGCGACGCTCGCCCATTGAGCGAAGGCTCGCTCCTCGACACGCCCTGACAAGGATTCTCCAAGGCCGCCCTCATCCCCCCTTTGGATCGGGGATGGGGGCGGCATCTGGGTTTGTCCCCGTCACCCGCCCTGTCGGCGGCGCTGCAAGGCCCGTGTGGCGAGGCACAATTCCACAAACAGGATCTGGGCCGCCACCTGGGCGGTGTTGCTGGTCGGGTCATACTGCGGCGCGACCTCCACCACGTCGGCGCCGATCACGTCCAAGCCGTCCAGCCCACGCAAAATGGTCAACGCCTCGCGCGAGGTCAGGCCACCGACCTCCGGGGTGCCGGTGCCGGGGGCGAAGACCGGATCCAGGCAATCGACGTCGAACGACACATAGACCGGCCCGTCCCCAACCACCGCGCGCGCCTTGGCGATCACGGCCTTCAGGCCCATCTCCTGGACGTCCTCGGCGTGCAAAACGGTCATGCCGGATTCGTAGGAGAACTCCCAAAAGAACTCGGCGCTGCCCCGGATGCCGATCTGAATGGTCCGGTCCGGGTCGAGAACGCCGTCCAGAACCGCCGTGCGGAAGGGGCCGCTGTGGTGGAAACGGGCGCCGTCGCCGACGCCGCTGGTGTCGCAATGGGCGTCGAAATGGATCAGGCCGACCGGCTCCGACCGGCCCAGATTTTTCAGAATGGACGCGCTGACGGAATGATCGCCGCCGACGCTCAACGGAATCACCCCGGCGTCCTTGATCCGCCCGTAGAACGCCTGAATGTCGGCGTGGCAGGAGTCGTGGCTGAGGTAATTGCCAAACGGCACGTCGCCGATGTCCGCCACCTTGATCTCGGTCGCGGGGGCCATGCGCAGCACATGGTCGTAGGGGCCGATGCGGTCCACGCCGCGCACGGCGCGCGGGCCAAAGCGGGCGCCCGCCCGGTTGGTCACGCCCAAATCCAGCGGAATGCCGATGAGCGCCATGTCCAGCCCGCCGAAATCGGGCAACGCGGCAAGATCAAGGCGCAGCGGCGCGTCCAGCAGCGTGCCCACGTCGCTGTAGGGCGGGCGGGGCGCCTCGGCCCCCTGGAACACCGCCGCCGCGACCTGTTGGAAATGGGGATCGAAGAAATCGGCGGGCGAGGCCGCGCCGTAACGCTCGCGCAGGCGAGCGAGCTTCGCGCTGTCAACCATGGAAAGCTTTCCCTGTTCAATCGTTTTTGAGCCGCTGAAACGGCCAGACGTTATTGAGCCGTCGAAACGGCCAGAATTTCCGCCGCGACGCGCTCGCCCGACCGGATCGCGCCATCCATGTAACCCGCCCATTGGCTGGCGGTTTCGGTCCCGGCCCAATGGATGCGGCCGCAAGGTTGCAGCAAGGCCGGTCCCAACGTGGTCCAGGCGCCGGGCACCAGAAAACCGCCATAGCCGCCACGCGAAAACTCTTCCTCCAGCCAGGATTGCTCGATGTATTCCTGAATGTCCGCCGCCGCCGGGCCGAACAGGCGAACCAGCGCGTCCAGAACCGCCGCTTGACGGTCGGCGGCGCTGCGGTTGGTCCATTCCTTCGCCTCCTCCCCCTCGATGAAGGCGACCAGAACGCCGGGCGCGCCGGAGGCCGGGGAGTTGTCATAGACAAGGCTGATCGGCCCGGACTCGTTGATCGCCATGCCGGACAGGCCCGCGTCACGCCAGAAGGGCCGGGCATAGAAACACTGGATCTTGATGCAGGCGCCCATCGGCATCCGCTGGGTCAGATGGTCGCGCGCGCCGGGCAAGGCGGGGGAATAGCGCAGACGACCGGCCAGGGTCGGCGGCAACGTCACCACCACCCGGTCGGCCAGCAAGGAGCCGCCCGCATGCTCGACCACGACGCCGTGACCGTCCTGATGCAACGCCAGGACCGGCGTGTTGAGGCGCAACTCCGCCTGGACATCCTCGGCCAGACGCTCGGCCAGATGCTGGGCGCCACGGGTGAAGCGCCGCTCCTGCGCGCCGCCCGACATGCTGATGAGGCTGGCCAGCCCGCCGCCGGACTTCACATAAAACAGCACATGCAGCAACGACAGCTCGCGCGAATCCGCTGCCAGAACCGATTTGGCGAGGAAACGCATCCAGAAACGCGCCTCCGGCCCGGTCGCCGTGCGTTCGATCCACGCCTCGAAAGTCTGGCTGTCCAGTTCCTTCGCGTTTGGCGAGGTCCAGGGCCGCTCCGCGTCCACCGTCGCCGCCAATTCGTCCAGCGCCTGGAAGGTCGCCTCCGTTTCAGCCACCGCTTCGGGCGCGTGGGGCGGCAGAATGCCGGAGAAACGCATCAGTTCGCCGTTGAACAGGCAAAGATTTTCGCCGGTTTCATAGGACGCGAAGGTCTCAACCCCCAACTCTTCGGCCAGCGCCAGAACCCGGTCCTGGCCGAGACCGATCCATTGCCCGCCGACGTCCACCGGCGTTCCATCCGCCGCCGCCTTGGTGTGGACGCGTCCGCCCACCCGGTCCCGCGCTTCGAGGATGGTGACGGTGTGACCGGCGGCCTTCAGGGCGCGCGCGGCGGTCAGCCCGGCGAAACCGGCGCCGATGATGGCGATGTGCAGGGGTGAAGAGGCCATGGTGTCTCCGAATGATTCAGGGATGGATCATAGGAACACGCGCTGCGCGGCGGTGACGAGGGTTTGGATCTGCTGCCGCGCGCGGGGCGTGTTGGCGGTGGCCAGCCATTGCAGAACGATCCCGATGAAGCCCGTGAAGATGAAGTTGGTCAGGGCGTCGAGATCAATCTCCGACGAACCGGCGGTGATTTCGCTGGAGGAGGCCAGAGCGTCCCGGTAGAGCAACTGATACTCGTCGTACTTCTTCTTCCCCATCCATTCCGATCCCGGCGTGGTCAGGGCGTAGAGCGTCAGATCGAACAGCGTCAGTTGCTCGTGCGGGTTCTTCTGGATCTCCCCCCAGATATGGGTCAGCAGACGGTCGATCCGGTCCCGCAAGGGTTCCGGCTTGTCAAAGGTCTGCTCCAGATTCTGCCGGTATTTCGAGGCCAGATGGCCCAGAACGCTGAGCAGAATCGCTTCCTTGTTCTCGAACTGGTAATGCAGCGTGGCGAGGTTTATTCCCGCTTCGGCGGCGATTTTCCGCGTGGTGGCGCCATGCACGCCATTCTTGGCGATGACGGCGACCGCCGCTTGCAAGATCGCTTCGCGCTTTTCCTCACTTTTTGGACTCCGCAACACGATTCGGTTCCCCTTCCCACGACGACAAGACCGGCGCCGATCTCAAGTGGATCAGCGGGGAACCGAAAATAGGTCAAACGACCAGTTCATACGAGCGTTTTTGACAACCCCACCGGGTCGATGGGGCGGATCGCGCCAATGCGCTCCTCCAACGCGGCGGCGGCGGCCAGACACAGCCCATCGCGGAAACGCGCCCCGACCAGTTGAATCCCGATGGGCAGCGGCGCGCGCGCGACCGGAACGGAGATCGCCGGAACGCCCAGCATGGCCGTGGCGCTGCACGGGCTGTGCGCGCGCAGAATCTCCCGCGCCTCCTCCGGCCCCGCCACGTCATGAGCCACAGGGAAGGGCAGCCGCCAGGAGGTGGGAACCAGCAGCAGCGGGTAACGCTCGAAAAACAGGGTCCAGGCGCGTTGCAGCGTCGTCCGCGTCGCCAAGCCCGCCAGCATCTCGTCCGCCGACAGCGCGGGCGCCCACTGGATCGTCAGATCCTGGGACCGCCGCAAGCCATCGTCGCCCAGCGCCAAGGCCGCCTGCATCGCCGGGCTGCGGATCTCGTTGCCCAGCAGGGTCATCCACAGATCCGCCGCTTCGACGAAGCGGGGCGGCTCCGCCTCCTCCACGCTGTAACCGGCGTCGCTCAGCCAATCCCCGGCCTGCCGCAGGGCGGCGGACACGGCGGGATCGACGTCATAGTCCGACTCGCCGGTGTAAAGCGCCACCCGCTGCGTGTCCCGGTCGCCGTCCATGTCCAGCGGGGCGGGAACCCACCAGGGATCGCGCGGGTCGCGGGCGCTCATGGCCGACAACCCCAAGCGGATGTCCCGCACCGAGCGGGCCAACAACCCTTGCGTCGCCCCCAATTGCAGGCACAGCGACCGTTCCGCCTTGCCGGTCGGGTTGAAGGCGGGAACGCGTCCGGTGGTGGGCCGCAGACCATAGACGCCGCAGGCGCTGGCGGGCAGTCGGGCCGACCCGGCCAGATCATTGCCATGGGCGATCGGGCCGACGCCCGTCGCCACCGCCGCCGCCGCGCCGCCGCTCGACCCGCCGACGTTGCGCGTCGGATCCCAGGGATTCAACGTCAGCCCATGCGGCTCGTTGTCGGTGAACCAGCGCAGGGAAAAGGGCGGCGCGTTGGTCCGCCCGACAAACACCGCGCCCGCCTTGCGCAGATTGGCGATGGGCGGGCTGTCGCTGTCGGCGATCAAGCCCGTGAAGGCGCTGACGCCGTTGGTGGTGGCCGCGCCGATCTGATCGACGTTGATCTTCGTCGTCACCGGCACGCCATGCAGCGGCGGCAAGGCCGCGCCGGTGGCGGCCCGCGCGTCGGCCTGATCGGCGGCGGCGAGCGCGGAGCAGCGCGGATCATCGACCACCGCGTTGATCTGCGGATTCACCGCGTCCAGCCGATCCAGACAGCTCTGGGCAGCCTCGCGCGCCGACAACTCGCGCCGCGCCAGCCGTCCGGCCAGGGTCACGGCGTCCCAGCGCCAGGGTTCGGACGGTGAGGAGTCGGTATGTGAGGAGTCGGTGCGCGCGGAGTCGGAATGCCAGGAAGCGTCCTTGCTCATGTTCGCTCATTCCCTTGTCGTTCGGCCTCCCCCGTCGGCGCGCCGGTGACGGCGCCTGTTCACAGCCGAGCGGGGCTTTTTTTGTTCATGTTTCTCTTGACACCGATATCACCCCCTCTGCATCTTGGTCAAACGATTTGGTCATTTGACTATATTTTTGCGACAGGGCCAAAATCGACCCTCGTGGATCAGGAACCGCGCGGTCTTTGATCGTGGAGATTGGCCGCGTCCGACCCGGAAGGATCGACGGCGCGCCCGGTTTTCGCCGACGCTTATGATGAAGCAGAAAACGACATGGACATTCCAGCGGCCACGCCCAACCCTTGGCTGAAAAAGGAATGCCGTTGAACAGGAACAATCGGCACAAAGCAATCTGGGAGACAGAGCATGAACTCTTCAACGGCGCCCAGCGACAGCCATCTGTCGGTGGCCGCGATCACGCTGTTCGGCCTGGTCGGACCTTACACCTTTTTGATCTCGCCGGTGATCGCCGGGCAGATGGCCGTTCAAATGGACTGGTCGCCGGGAACCATCGGCCTGTTGATGGCCGGTGAACTCGCCGGCGCCTCGCTGATTTCGATCCCGGCGGTGCGGATGCTGCGCGCGATGACCCCGCGCCGTCTGGTCGCGCTGGCGACGCTGGTCTTCATCCTCGCCAATCTGCTGTCGGCGGCCACCACCACGATCTCTTGGTTTCTCGCCGCGCGCGTCGTCGCCGGGGCGGCGGGCGGCGTTCTGTCGGTGGTGTGCCTGCTGGCCGCCGCGCGGTCGGAAAACCCGCCGCGCTCCTTCGCCTTCTGGACCGGCGGGCAGACGGTGACGGCGGCGGCGGGCCTGCTGTATCTGCCCGACCTGTTCCCCAAAACCGGGCTGGGCGGCCTTTACGGCGCGCTCGCCCTGGCCGCCCTGGTCGCCCTGCCCTTTTTGAACGGCTTCCAGGCCGACAAAATGCTGCCGCCGCAAGCGGACGGCCAGCCGACGCGCCCGGCGGCCCGTTTGAACATGCTGGCGATCTTCTGCTTTTACGTGGCCATCGGCGGCGGCTGGGCCTTTCTGGGCATCCCCGGTTCCGAGATCGGCTTTTCCGAAGCCGAAATCGGCATCCTGACCTCCGGCGCGATGGGAGTGAGCGTCATCGGCTCCTTCCTGGCCTCTTACACCGGCGGAAGCGCTTGGCAAGGCCGTTGGTCCATCGGCAGCTACGTCGGTTTGATCGGTTGTCTGGCGGCGCTGGCGCTGACCAAGGATCACCTGTCCTTCTCCGCCGCCACGATCCTGCTGCAAATCCTCTGGGCCTTTCTGCTGCCGATGCTGCTGGCCGCGCTGGCCGACTCCGATGAACACGGCGCCATGGTCATCCTGTCGAACATGATTATCGGCGGCGGCGCCGCGCTGGGGCCGTTGCTGGCGGGTTACACCATTGATTGGAGCGGCTATGGCGCCGTCGTGGTCGAAGGCGTCGCTTTGTTTTTGGTCTCAGCGGCGGCCTATGGTTGGGCGCGCTGGCGCTCGACCGGCGAAACGGTCCAGGCTTCGTCTCACTCCCTGTCTCACGGATAACATCCCATGGCGAACACCACCCAGTTCTACATCGACGGTCAATGGACGGCGCCCGACGCGCCGCGCCTGATCGACGTCATCAACCCGGCGACCGAGGAGGCCTTCGCCCAAGTGGCGCTTGGCAATGCCGCCGACGTGGACCGCGCCGTGGCGGCGGCGCGGCGGGCGTTCGCCAGCTTTTCGCAGACGACCCCGACGGAGCGCATTGACCTTCTTGTGGCCATTCTGGCGGCCTATGAGGCCCGCATCGCCGATCTTGGCGACGCGATGAGCCAGGAAATGGGCGCGCCGCAGGGCTTCGCCCGTCAGGTCCAGGCCGGAATCGGCGCGGCGCATCTGCACCAGACGATCAAGACGGCCCGCTCCTTCGCGTTCGAGGAAAAGCGGGGCGACCTGCGGATCCTGCGGGAGCCGGCCGGCGTCGCCGGATTCATCACGCCGTGGAACTGGCCGATGAATCAGATCGTCTGCAAGGTGGCCCCCGCCATCGCCGCCGGTTGCACCATGGTTCTGAAGCCCAGCGAGTTGGCCCCGGTCAACGCCGCCATCTTCGCCGAGGTGATGCACGCGGCGGGCGTTCCCCCCGGCGTGTTCAATCTGGTCCAGGGCGACGGACCGGGCGTCGGCCAGGTCATCGCCGCGCACCCGGACATCGACCTGGTGTCCTTCACCGGATCGACCCGCGCGGGCGTCGCCGTCGCCAAGCTGGCCGCCGACACGGTCAAGCGGGTGACGCAAGAGCTGGGCGGCAAATCCGCCAACATCATCCTGCCCGACGCCGATCTGCCCAAGGCGGTGACGGAGGCGGTGCAGCGCTGCTTCAGCAACAGCGGCCAATCCTGCAACGCGCCGACCCGCCTGCTGGTGTCGGCGGCGCAGTATGAGGCGGTCGCCGAACTGGCGGTCGCCGCCGCCGCCGACATCACGGTCGGCGATCCGCTCGACCCCGCCAGCGCGCTCGGCCCGGTGTCGAACGCGACGCAGTTCCAGAAGATCCAACGCATGATCGAGGTTGGCGTCGCCGAAGGGGCCGACCTGCTGATCGGCGGAACCGGCCGTCCCGCCGGGCTGGAGCGCGGCTATTACATCCGCCCGACCATCTTTGGCCGCGTGACGCCCGACATGACCATCGCGCGCGAGGAAATCTTCGGCCCGGTCCTGTCCATCCTGACCTACCAGGACGAGGAGGACGCGATCCGCATCGCCAACGACACCGTCTATGGGCTGGCCGGTTACGTGCAGTCCGGCGACCCGAAGCGGGCGGGCGCCGTCGCCCGGCGGTTGCGGGCGGGAACCATCTACCTGAACGGCCCGGCCTGGGATCCCAGCGCGCCGTTCGGTGGTTACGGACAATCCGGCAACGGGCGTGAATACGCCGAATTCGGTCTGGCCGAGTTCCTGGAGATCAAGGGCGTCGTCGGCGTCGATCCCACCTAAACGCGTACGCCAAGGCGGCGGCGGAACCGAAGGCGAAACGCCGACGGCCGCCGCCGTCCCAATCACCCACAAAATTGAACAGACGAGGTTTCCATGTGCAACGCATCCCGCGTCGCGCCGCACCCCGGCGCGCGCCTGCTCAAAGCCCTGTGCCTGGTCAGCACCGCGCTTCTCGCCCTGCCGCAAGCCGCGCAGGCGGACGTCACCCTGCTGGAGCAGGGCAACGTGACCGTCGAAGGCGGCTTGACCGCCGGAATCGCGGCGCTCAGCGTCGGCAGCGCCAATCTTGGCGCCGGCGTTCGCAAGCCCGATGGCGGCGTGCAAAAGGACCGCAACTGGACCGAGGCCTTCATCGCCCCCAGCGGCAAAGTGACCGTCAATTCTGACTCCGTCGGCGCGCTCTACACCGGCTTCCGCATCGTCGGCAGCGGCACCGGCGGCGATGGCGACGCGGGCGGCAACGTCCAGGGACGGCAGGGCCGCTTCGACGTCGACAATTTGTTCCTCGGTTGGAAGTCGGGCAGCCTGTTCCCCAGCCTGGGCGACAACGCCATCGACGTCAGCGTCGGGCGCCAACCCTTCACGATCGGCGACGGCTTCATCATTGGCGACGGCACTTTCGACACCGGGCGGATGGGCGGCTACTGGCTTGGCCCGCGTCGGGGCTGGGGCCTGTCCAGCGTCGTCGCGCGGGTTGACGTGAAGCCGGTCCACCTCGACCTCTTTCGCCTGAAAAGCGACAAGAACAGCTTCTCCGACGTCATTTATGGCGGAAATCTGGAATGGCGGGGCGGGGTGGACGGCAAGCTGGTCGTCGGCGGCTCCTACATGAACATCGACGACTCCCGGTTGGCGTCGCGCAAGGGCATGGACATTGTCAGCCTGCGCGCGCAGGGCGCCTTCGTGCCGAACGTCCCGGATCTCAGCCTGTCGGCGGAGTATGTGAAGGAGCGCAACAACCGCTCGGCGACCAAACTCGACGCCAGCGCCTGGTACGGGGAAGCCGCCTACACCCTGTCGGATCTCCCCTGGACGCCCCGCTTGAGCTACCGCTACAGCAGCTTCAGCGGCGACAAGAGCGGCACGGCGAAAAACGAAGCCTTCGACCCCTTGCACCTCGCCTTCCCGCGCTGGGGAACCTGGTTGCAGGGTGAAATCGCCGGGCAGTATTTCCCCAACGTCAATTCCAACTTGTCGGTCAACAACATCCAAATTGCCGTGCAGCCGTCGGAAACGGTGACGTTGACCGGGCTGTTCTACAATTTCCGCTTCAATGAAAAGCCGACCGGCGTGACCTCCAGCACTTTCGGCAACGAGGTCAACCTCGCCGTCGATTGGCAGGCGACGCCCAATCTTCTGGTCAGCGGCGCGGTTGGCCGCTTCTTCGCCGGTGAAGGCGGTCGCCAGCAGTTGGGCGGGCGCAAGGACACCACGTTGGCGGAAATCACCGCCATCGTAACCTTCTAAAAAGCAGGATGTCGGCGCTGGGCGGCGAGGACAAGGCCACCCAGCGCCCGCGTCACGCGCGGATTATGGAACGGCGGCGGCGCGGCGCAATTCGAACAGCTCCTGAATCTTGGCCATGTTTTCCAAGCTGTGCTGCACATGCAGCCGGGCGGCCCGCCCCGCCGCCGCCGGATCGCGGGCGTACAGCGCGTTGGCGATGTCCTGGTGCTCCGCCAGCCCCGAATCATGCAGATCCACCCAGAGAACCTCCAGCAACAGCGCCAGTTGAAGCTGTTGATAAATCTGGTCCGTCACCCGGATCAGCGCCTCGTTGCGGGTGATCTCGGCGATCACCTTGTGAATGCGCAAACCCAGCTCCAGCACGCGGGCGGCGTCCACGCTGGTCCCGCTGGTGGAGCCGTTCAACTCCTCCATCTCCGCGATGATCGCGCGGATTCGGTCGAAATCCTCCTCCGTCGCGGCGACGCAGGCCAGTTCGGCGGCGCACACATCCAACGCCTGCCGGACGACCAGCAGATTGCGCACCGTCGGCAAATCGACGTCGACCACCGTGTAGCCGACGTTGCGCTGGCCCACCACCAGCCCTTCCTTTTCCAGCTTCATCAGGGCTTCGCGCAGCGGCGTCCGGCTGACTCCCAAACGTTCGGCCAAGCGGCTTTCCGACAAGCGTTCCGACGGGCGCAGACGACCGGACAGGATCAGCGCCTTGAGTTCGCCATAGGTTTTCTGGCGCACGGACTGGTCCGGTTCGGTCTTGTCGGTCGCCGTCATCGTCACACTCATCGGTTTTCTCACGCTCTCACCCTTTGATACGGCCTATCCGCCGCCCCGGCAAGCGCACCGGAAAGGGGCTTGTCACCGGATCCAAGATTGTATACGATTTTGTATCCGTCAAGGGCGCGCCACAGAAAGCGCTTGTTTGACAAGGAATTGGCAGAGCCGGACCCCATCCGGCCAGACAGACGCAGGGACGAGCGCCACGACCATCGACCGGCTGCCGCATCCGCGCCCCGCGCTGGGCGGCGAGACAGGAGACGCGTGTGTTCACGGATGAGAAGTTGCAGCGTCTGCGACGCCGCTACGCCGACGCCGCCGGGAATGAGGTGACGGATCCGGCCTTCGCCAAGGTCGCGTCGCTGGTCTTTCAGGATGGCGACAAGCGGCCCGCCCCTTTCGCCGGAATCGCCACCTTGCTGAAGGCTCCGCACCGTCCCGACGCGGCGCAGGATTTCGCGGGCGTTGATCTGGCGCTGTACGGGATCCCAATGGATTTGGGCGTGACCAACCGCTCCGGCGCGCGTTTCGGGCCACGGGCGGTGCGCGCGGTGGAGCGGGTCGGCCCTTACGAACATGTGTTGGGACTGGTCCCGTCCGGCCTGTTCGCCGTGGCCGACGTCGGCGACGTTCCGTTCCAAAGCCGCTTCGATCTGGCCCAGGCCCATGTGGACATTGAGGATTTCGTCGGGCGGATGGTGGCGGCGGGAACCGTTCCGCTGGGGGTTGGCGGCGACCATTCGGTCAGTCTGCCCATCTTACGCGCGATTGGACGGGACCGCCGGGTCGGCATGATCCACATCGACGCCCATTGCGACACCGGCGGCTCGTTCGAGGGCTGCAAATTTCACCATGGCGGCCCCTTCCGACAGGCCGTTCTCGACGGCGTTTTGGACCCCGAACGCACCGTTCAGATCGGCATTCGCGGAAATTCGGAATATCTTTGGGAATTCTCCTTCGCCTCCGGCATGACGGTCATCCACGCCGAAGAGGTGGAGGCGATGGGCGTCCGCGCGGTGATCGACCGGGCGCGTCAGGTGATCGGCGACGGCCCGACCTATGTCAGTTTCGACGTGGACGGGCTGGATCCCGCCTTCGCGCCGGGGACCGGCACGCCGGAGGTTGGCGGCCTGACCTCGTCGCAGGCGCTGGCGCTGCTGCGCGGGTTGTCCGGGGCCGACATCATCGGCGGCGACGTGGTGGAGGTGGCGCCGCCGTATGACCCCACCAGCAACACCGCGCAGATCGCCGCGCAAGTCCTTTTCGAGATTCTCTGTCTGGCGGCGGACGCCCGACGGAGACGCGGCGGCGGCTGACGCCGCCAAACCAACCAACGGCGACGCCCCAAGGCACGCCGCAAAGCGGGCGAAACAAGGCCCGCAGTCCGAAAAAACACACCCCATGAACAGGGAAAATCCATGATGAAAACAGGCTTTCTGACGGTCGCCGTTCTGCTCGCCACCGCCGCCGTCGCCACCACCGGCGCGGTCGCGCAAACCAAACCAACCGCCATCACCATCGCCACCGAAGGCTCCTACGAACCCTGGAACTTCACCAGCGCGGGCGGCAAGCTGGAGGGGTTGGAAGTTGATCTGGCCAACGACCTGTGCGCCCGGATGGGCGTGACCTGCGCCATCGTCGCGCAGGATTGGGATGGTCTGATCCCGGCGTTGAACGCCCGGAAATTCGACGCGATCATGGCCTCGTTGATCGTCACCGAAAAGCGTTTGGGCGTCATCAGCTTCAGCGAACCCTACGCCCCGACCTCCGCCGCCTTCATGGTGGAAAAAAGCGGCCCGCTCGCCAAGCTGCCCGGCGCGAACAGCACGGTCGATCTGGGGGGCGACCCCGCTGCGGTCAACGCCGCCCTGGCCCCCGTCGCCGCCGCGCTGAAGGGAAAATCCATCGGCGCCCAGACCGGGACCAAAAACACCGATTTCCTCGACAGCTACCTCAAAGGGTCCGTCACCGTCCGCGAATACAAGACGACCGAACAGCATGATTTGGACCTTCAGGCGGGCCGCATCGACGGGGTGATGGCGCAAAAAAGCTCTCTGACCGCGCTTTTGCTGAAGCCAGACTACAAGAATTACACGCTGGCCGGCCCAACCTTCGTCGGCGGCGTGTTCGGCAAGGGCATCGCCGTTGGCCTGCGCAAGGACGACGCCACGCTGAAGGCGATGTTCGACACGGCGATCCAGGCGGCCAAGGCCGATGGGACCATCGAGAAGCTGGCCCAGAAGTGGCTGAAGACCAGCCTGAACTGAGGCGTTCCATTGCGGACCACCCCCGACGCGGCGCGTCCACCGCCGCGTCGGACCTCTCCGCCATGATTCTGGAAGGAACGCGACGCGATGCCGTCCTTCGACCTTTTCCTGGGGCCGAACGGCTGGGGCAAGCCCCTGCTGTCCGCCGCCCTGATGACGGTCGCCCTGTCCCTGTCGGGGTTGGCCGTCGGCGCGCTGTTCGGCGCCGTCTTGGCGCACGCCCGGATCGGCGGCGGGCTGGTCCTCCGTTCCCTGGCCGACGCCGTCACCACGATTCTGCGCGGGGTTCCCGATCTCCTGGTCATTTATCTGTTCTATTTTGGCGGCAGCGGCCTTCTGTCCTGGGCTGGTCACGCCGCCGGTTACGACGGCTTCATCGGGCTGCCCGTCTTCCTGACCGGAACCCTGGCGCTGGGCGTGGTGTCCGCCGCCTATCAGGCCGAAGTGTTCCGTGGGGCCTTCAACGCCATCCCGCGCGGACAGATCGAAGCCGCCCGCGCCGCCGGGATGCGGAATGTCCTGATGTTCCGCCGTATTCTGGTTCCGCAGGTTCTGCGCCACGCCCTGCCCGGATTGGGCAATGTCTGGCAGCTCATCCTGAAGGATTCCGCCTTGATCTCGGTGATCGGGCTGGTGGAGTTGCTGCGGGCGGCGCAGATCGGCGCGGGGTCCACCCGGCAGCCCTTCCTGTTCTATTCCGCCGCCCTTGTTCTCTACCTCGTCATCACCTCGGTGTCGGGGCAGGTCTTCCGCTGGGCCGAAACCCGGTCGCTGCGCCCGTTCCGGAGGGCCTGATGGATTTCGCCTTTCTGCAGACGACCCTGCTCACTCTGCTCGGCGGCCTGCCGCTGACGCTGGAGCTTGCGGTCAGTTCGATCCTGCTCGGCGGCGGCGGGGCGCTGATGTTGACCTTGATGCAGGCGTCGGGGTCGCTGCTGCTGTCCGCCCCGGCGCGCGCCTATGTCTTCGTCTTCCGGGGCACGCCACTGCTGATCCAGCTTTTCATGATCTATTACGGCCTGGGGCAATTCCGCCCAACCCTGCAAGAGCTTGGTTTGTGGAGCTTTTTCCGAGATCCCTATTGGTGCGCCGTTCTCGCCATGGCGATGAACACGGCGGCCTACGCCAGCGAGATCATCCGGGGCGGGCTTGGGTCGGTTCCGCCCGGCGCGTTGGAGGCCGCCACCGCCTGCGGCATGCGCCCGCTGTTGCGTTTGCGGCGGGTCATCCTGCCGCTGGCCATTCGGCAGGCGTTGCCCGCCTACAGCAACGAACTGATTTTGATGGTGAAGGCCACCTCCCTGGCGTCGATCATCACAATGATGGAGGTGACGGGACTGGCCAGCAAGATGATCGCCGAAACCTATCGGTCGATTGAGATTTTCGCCTGCGCCGGACTCATCTACCTCGCGCTGACCCTCATCCTGACCCGCGCGGTCCTGCTGCTGGAATGGCGGCTGTCGACCACCCGCAAGAACGGAACCCCCGCATGATGGCGACGACACGCCCGCCGCTGGCCCTGCACATTGCGCCGCCAACCCAGCGGCGCCCCAAACCCGTCGAGAAGATCGCGCTGGTGAAGCTGCGCAAGAGTTTCGGCCTGATCGAGGTTCTGAAAGGCGTCTCGCTGAAGGCCAACGAAGGCGACGTGGTGTCGATCCTCGGCTCGTCCGGCTCGGGAAAATCGACCCTGCTCCGCTGCGTCAACTTCCTGGAAACGCCCGACAGCGGCGACGTCATCCTGTGCGGCGAGCATGTGCGGATGCGGCAACGGAGCGATGGCCGCTCCGTCCCCGCCGATCCGGCGCAACTGACCCGCGTCCGCACCCGCGCCGCCATGGTGTTCCAGAGCTTCAATCTGTGGTCCCACCGGACCATTCTGGAAAACGTCATCGAAGCCCCGGTGCATGTGCAGGGCCGTCCCCGCAAGGACTGCGTCGAGGAGGCCGAAGCCTTGCTCGACAAGGTCGGGTTGGCGGCCAAGCGGCACGACTACCCGGCGGTGCTGTCGGGCGGTCAGCAACAGCGCGCCGCCATCGCCCGCGCCCTGGCCACCCACCCGGAGGTTCTGCTGTTCGACGAACCGACCTCCGCCCTCGACCCCGAACTGGTGGGGGAGGTGCTGAAGGTCATGCGCGGGCTGGCGGAAGAGGGCCGGACCATGCTGGTCGTCACCCATGAAATGGGCTTCGCCCGCCACGTCTCGACCCGAACCCTGTTCCTGCACCAAGGTCTGGTGGAGGAGGAAGGCCCGTCGGAAGAGATGTTCGCCCATCCCCGCACCGACCGCTTCCGCCAATTCATCAAACGCGCGCAACCCTGAAACCAAAGGCCGACCCCAGTCGGCGGGAGAGAAAAAATGAAGCTTTCCACCACGCAGCGGGCCAACTCGCTGGAGGCGCGCGACGTCGCCCATATCCTGCACCCCTACACGAACGCGGTCGTCCACGAGGCGGAAGGGCCGCTGGTGCTGGCGGGCGGCGACGGCATCCATGTGATCGACCGCGACGGCAACCGCTACATCGAAGGCTTGAGCGGCCTGTTCTGCGCCTCGCTCGGCTTCAGCGAATCCCGGCTGGTCGAGGCGGCCCATCGGCAGATGCAAACCCTGCCCTTCTATCACAGCTTTGGCGGGCGCTCGCACGAGACGGCCATCGAGCTGTCGGAACGGCTGATCGCCCTGGCCCCCGTGCCGATGTCGAAAGTGTTCTTCGCCAACTCCGGGTCGGAGGCCAACGACACCGCCATCAAGCTGGTCTGGTACTATCACAACGCCATCGGCAAGCCGCAGAAGAAGAAGATCATTTCCCGCCAGCGCGCCTATCACGGGGTGACGGTCGCCTCGGCCAGCCTGACCGGCCTGCCCTACACCCACAAGGCCTTCGACCTGCCGCTTCCCGGCATTCTCCACACCGATTGCCCCAGCTTCTACCACCATGGCCTGCCCGGCGAGACGGTGGAGGCCTTCGCCACCCGCTGCGCGGAGTCGCTGGAGGCGCTGATCCTGCGCGAGGGACCGGACACGGTCGGCGCCTTCTTCGCCGAACCGCTGATGGCGTCGGGCGGCTGCATCGTGCCGCCGCCGACCTATTACGCCAAGATCCAGGCGGTCTTGCGCAAATACGACATCCTGCTGATCGCCGACGAGGTGATTTGCGGCTTCGGTCGTCTCGGCACGATGTTCGGGACCGAGGCGTTCGGCCTGGAACCCGACATGATGGCGATGGCCAAGCAGTTGTCCGCCGCCTATCAGCCGATTTCGGCGCTGATGGTGAATGAGAAAATTTACGCCGCCGTCCGTGACCAGAGCGGGGCCATCGGCACCTTCGGCCATGGCTTCACCTATGGTGGTCATCCGGTGGCGACCGCCGTCGCGCTGGAAACCTTGAAGATCTATGAGGAGCGCGACATCGTCGGCCATGTCCGGGACATCGCCCCCGGCTTCCAATCGGCCCTGCGCGCTCTCGCCGATCACCCGCTGGTCGGCGACGTGCGCGGCATGGGGTTGATCGGCGCGCTGGAGGTGACGAGCGACAAGGCGACGAAGACGCCGTTCGACCCGTCGCTTGGGGTCGCCGCGCATGTTGGCAAACGGGCGCTGGCCCATGGAGTCATCACCCGCGCGATGGGCGACATGGTGCATCTCTGCCCGCCCCTCATCATCACCGCCGCTCAGGTCAGCGATCTGGTCGCGCGCATCGGCGCGGCGCTGGACGACACGCTGACTTGGGTGGAACAGGGGCGGCCCAAAGCGTAACCTCATGCGTCCTCAGCGCACGACAACCAACACGCAACACACAACAGACAACTCAAGGGCGGGGAGCCAAATCCTGACCATGCGGAACTTTGAACAGGTTGGACGGTCGTTGGCGGTGGGCCGCAACGGCATGGCGGCGACCTCGCACCCAACCGCCACCATGACGGCGATCGACATCCTGAAGGCGGGCGGCAACGCGGTGGACGCCGCCGTGGCCGCCTGCGCCGTGCAAAGCGTGGTCGAGGCTGGGTCCACCGGCGTCGGCGGCGATTGCTTCGCCTTGATCGCACCGGGGGGCGGCGGCGACATCCGCGCCTACAACGGGTCGGGCCGCGCCCCCGCCGCCATGAGTTTGGAGCGTCTGCGCGCGGCGGGCGTGACCGCCATCGACCGCCAATCGCCCCACGCCGTCACCGTGCCGGGCGCGGTGGAGGCCTGGGCGCGTCTGGTCGCCGACCATGGCCGCCTGCCCCTGCGCAAGATCCTCGCCCCGGCCATCGGCTTGGCGCGGGACGGCTACGCCATCACCCCGCGCGTGGCCCACGACCTCGCCCTGCAAACGGCGCTGCTTCGCGGGGATCCCACCGCCAGCGCCACCTTCCTGACGGATGGGAAGGCCCCCGGCGTCGGCGCGCTGCAACGGCAACCGCTGTTGGCCGACACGCTGGAGGCGATTGGCCGCGACGGCCCCGACGCTTTTTACAAGGGCGCCATCGCCGAAGACATGGTGACGTTCCTGCGCGGCGCGGGCGGTTTCCACAGTCTGGAGGATTTCGCCGCCACCCAGGGCGCCTATGTGACGCCGATCCAAACCCAATACCGGGGCCGCACCATCCATGAATGCCCGCCGAACGGCCAGGGCGTCATCGCGCTGATGATTTTGAACATCCTGTCGCGCCTCTCCCCCGGCGGGGATCCGTTGAGCGCCGACAATCTGCACGCCGAGATCGAGGCGACGCGGCTGGCCTACGCCGCGCGCGACGCCGCGCTCGCCGACCCGGCCATGGCCGACGATCCGACCGCGCGTCTGCTGTCCGACGCGCTGGCCGACCGCTTGGCAGCCTTGATTGACCCGACCCGCGCGGTGGAGATCGACGAGCCGTTCGACGCGGTGGAGCACAAGGACACCGTGTACATCGCCGTGGTGGACAAGGACCGCAACGCCGTCAGCTTCATCAACTCCATCTTCCACCCCTATGGCTCCGGGCTGATGGCCCCGCGCTCGGGCGTGCTGTTCCACAACCGGGCGCAAAGCTTCTCGCTGGTCGAGGGGCATCCGAACGCCGTCGCGCCGGGCAAACGCCCGATGCACACGATCATTCCCGGCATGGTGACGGAGCAGGGGCGCGTCAGTCTGACCTTCGGCGTGATGGGCGGGCATTATCAGGCGATGGGCCACGCCCATCTTCTGTCCAAGCTGTTCGATTACGGGCTGGATTTGCAAAGCGCCATCGACCTGCCCCGCCTGTTCCCTTTGCCCGGCACCCGAACCGTCGAAACCGAAGCCGCCCTGCGCGCGACGGTTGGCGAGGAGCTGACCCGCCGGGGCTTCACAATCCAGCCCCCGAAATGGGCCATCGGCGGCGCCCAGGCCATCGCCATCGATTGGGAAACGGGAACCCTGTTCGGCGGCTCCGACCACCGCAAGGACGGCTGCGCGCTGGGCTATTGAGCGCCACCGGCTGTTGCGCGCGGACCTCACAAAAAGGCCGAGGCGAATTCCGGGGGTTGCGACAGGGTGTGCGCGATCTTGTCGAGCGCGCTGCGGATCTCCGCCGCGCCGCCGCCGCCCAGACAGACCCGCACCGCTTCGGGCGGCGGGCCGCTGACGGCGAAGGCGTCGCTGACGACAAGGCCGATGTCGGACGCGCGCAACGTGGCGGCGAAGCTCGACCGGCTCCAATCCGGCGGCAGCGGCAGCCAAAGATGGAAGGCTTCCGGCTTCGATCCGGTGTCGGTCACGGGCAAAACCTGTCGGGCGTAGCTTTGCCGCGCGGCGGCTTCGGCGCGGACGGCGTCCAGCATCGCGTCGGCGGTTCCGTCGGTGATCCAGCGCGTAGCCAGCGCCGCCGTCAGCGGCGACGCCATCACCGTGGTGGCGCGCAGATAAGCGGACAATTGCCACATGCGCCGGGCCTCGGGCGCCACCAGATAGGCGATGCGCAGACCAGCGCCTAGGCTCTTCGACAGACCGGCGATGTGGAACACCAGATCGGGGGCCAGCGCCGCCAAAGGCGGCGGCCCGCCGACCGGCAAGGCGCCATAGGCGTCGTCCTCGATGATCGCGACGTTGTGACGGCGGGCGATCTCGATCAAGGCGGCGCGGCGGTCCAGGGAACTGGTGATCGTCGTCGGGTTGTTCAGGGTCGGGTTGCAGTAGAGCGCCTTGGGCGCGCGGGTTCGGCAGATCTCGGCGAAGGCGTCGGGCCGGATGCCGTCCGCGTCCAGCGGCAAGCCGATCAACTCCAGCCCCAATTGCGCCGCCAGCCCGCGCAAGCCGGGATAGGCCAGCGCCTCGGCGCACACCACATCCCCCGCCTTGGCCAGCGACCCCAGCACCGCCAACAGCGCGCTGTGCGTGCCCGGACAGACGAGCAACCGATCCAGCGGCGCGATCAGCCCACGCCGGGCCAACCAGTCGGCCCCGGCCTGACGGTCTTCCGGCGCGCCGCCGAACTCTTGATAGCGCAGCACGCCGACCAAATCCTCGGCAACCTCGGCCAGCCCCTGACGCATACGGGCGAGCAGGACCGGATCCTCGATTTCAGGCGGCAGATTCATTGAGAGGTCAGCGGGCCGCCGGGGCCGCGCCCCCCGCGCCACCGGCTGGCAAGGGGCCGGTTGGCAGGGGGTGGGCGCCGCGCGCTCGGCCTGGACCGGCGTCGGCAAAAGGAAGGATGCGGGAAGATCGCGCACGAAGGTGCCGTTGCCGACGCGGGATTCGATCAGGCCGCGCCGCTGCGCCTCGCTGTAGCCACGGGCAATGGTGGTGAAGTCCAGTTCCAGCGCGTCCGCCAAGGACCGTTGCGGCGGCAGGCGATCACCGGGGGTCAGACGCCCCTGCCGCAACTCCTCGGCGATCACGTCGGCGATGGCGAGGTAGCGCGGCTTCTCGCTGGCGCGGATACGGGGCAGCCACGGATGGGGGGACGGCGGCATCGACGGTGCGGAACCTTGGCTGGCGGCTGCGGTCACGGACCGGCGGCGTGTGGATCCAAACTGGGCAACGCCCG
The DNA here is from genome assembly GCF_003590795.1 of Azospirillum cavernae. Classification (GTDB taxonomy): domain Bacteria; phylum Pseudomonadota; class Alphaproteobacteria; order Azospirillales; family Azospirillaceae; genus Azospirillum; species Azospirillum cavernae. The sequence goes on along the minus strand of NZ_QYUL01000001.1, from coordinate 510,366 downwards.
ATCCGCAGGCAGGCCGCGCCGGACGTCGGCGCGCATCCTAGGCGGGTCGCACCCGTCTGGCAACCGTTCCACAACCCGCCGCTTCCCATCGCCGCAGCCGTGACCGTTCAAGGTTTTCCCGGCGCTGGGGCCACACCGAGGCGGCTTGCGCAAGCGGTCTCCTCCCGTCGCTTGTCCAGGCGATCCAGTCATCAATGACCGCTTATTTCTGCCTATTTTGACCGCACATCGGCGGGTTGCCCGGCAATTAATCAGCGTCCGCCCACGCATGATGCAGCATCCAAAGATCCAATCAATACAATCATTGGCCTCATTATTTCCATTCACTTAGGCTTTATCGACTGCATTAGAAGGTCATTATGGACCAAAATCGACTGGCACGCCGCTTGCTAATGACTGGAAACACCCCGAACGGCCATCCGGTCGCTTCGGCGGAACCCTCCGGCGGCCCACGCCGGATCCATCGACGCTAAGGAGGATGAGAGATGCCCGCAGTCACCAAGCCCGCGAACCAAAAGGGCGATGTTCTGGTCGATTACGAAGAGAAGGTGTTCGAGGACGTCAAGGCCGATCCGGGAGAAAAGGCGCTCGTCACCTTCCACACCGTGGCGTTTGAAGGCTCCATCGGCCTCGTCAACCTGCTCCAGGCCACGCGCCTGCTGCGCAAGGGCTTTGAGACCTCGGTTCTGCTCTATGGGCCGGGCGTGACGCTGGGCGTGCAGCGCGGCTTCCCGACGCTGGGCGACGAGGCGTTCCCCGGCCATCAGGCGATCAACAAGCAGTTGGTCAAGTTCATGGAAGAGGGCGGCAAGGTCTACGCCTGCCGCTTCGCGCTCCAGGCGCTGTACGGCCATGGCGAGGGCGCGTTGATCCCCGGCATCCGACCGATCAATCCGCTGGATGTGCTGGACATCGTCCTGCTCCACCGGAAAGCGAATGCATTCATTTTGAACACCTGGACCCTGTAAGCGCGGCGACCGGAGGGCGGATCATGACGGAGAAACGAAATGTGCGGGTCGCGGCGGTGCAGATCGCGCCGGACCTGGACAGCGCCGACGGCACGGTCGGGCGGGTCTGCCAGGCCATCGCCGAGGCGGCGGGCAAGGGGGCGGAACTGGTGGTCTTCCCGGAGACCTTCGTTCCCTATTACCCCTATTTCTCCTTCGTGCGTCCGCCCGTTCTGGCCGGGGCCGATCATCTGACCTTGTACGAACGCGCGGTGGTGGTTCCGGGTCCGGTCACGGACGCCGTGGCGGCGGCGGCGCGCTCCCATGGGGTGGTCGTCGTTCTCGGGGTCAACGAACGCGATCACGGCTCGCTCTACAACACCCAACTGGTCTTCGACGCCGACGGGCGCCTGATCCTGAAGCGGCGCAAGATCACCCCGACCTATCACGAGCGGATGATCTGGGGCCAGGGCGACGGCGCCGGATTGACCGTGGTGGACAGCGCGGTGGGCCGCATCGGCGCGCTGGCCTGCTGGGAGCATTACAACCCGCTCGCCCGCTACGCCCTGATGGCGCAGCATGAGGAGATCCACGTCGCCCAGTTCCCCGGCTCGCTGGTCGGTCAAATCTTCGCCGATCAGATCGAGGTGACGATCCGTCACCACGCGCTGGAATCGGGCTGCTTCGTCGTCAACGCCACCGGCTGGCTGACCGAGGCGCAGATCGCCGCCATCACCCCCGACGCGGGTTTGCAAAACGCCCTGCGCGGCGGCTGCATGACCGCCATCGTCTCCCCCGAAGGCAAGCATGTCGTGCCGCCGCTGACCTCGGGCGAGGGGATTCTGATCGCCGACCTCGACATGAGCCTCATCACCAAGCGCAAGCGGATGATGGATTCGGTCGGCCATTACGCCCGCCCCGAATTGCTGTCGCTGCGGCTGGACAACCGTCCGGCGACGCCGATGACGACCACGATTTCGCCCGTTGCGCCGCTTGAAAAGGAGCACACCGACCATGACGACAACCGCTTCCCCCTCCTCGGCGAGCCTGCTCATCAGCGAGTTGCAGTCCTTCGGCATCCGGCTGGCTGACCCGCGCGCCGGGGCGCCCAGCCGACGCGGCGGGGCGGGGCCAAGCGACCACAAGGCCGTCACCATCGATGGGCGCACCGTGATGGTGCCGGTCCACACGGCGGGCGCCTTCGACTCCCCCTACCAGGCCGACCATCTGGGCGCGGACGGAACCAGCGTGGTGCGGCGCGACGGTCTGGCCGTCGGCGCGATCCGCTTTCCCCGCCAGCCGCGCTTTTACGGGCTGCAAACGCTCGACGGCGTGCCTTACCAGAAAATCGCGGTGCTGCATGGCGCCGACGTGCTGGCCACCACCGTTCTGCAAAGCTGCGTTCGTTACCAGAGCCGGACCAAGACCTGCCAATTCTGCTCCATCGGGCAGTCGCTGGCGGCAGGCCGCACCATCCTGCGCAAGACCCCCGAACAATTGGCCGAGGTGGCGCGCGCCGCTGTGCTGCTCGACGGCGTCCGCCACATGGTGATGACCACCGGCACGCCGCCCACCCCGGATCGCGGCGCCGCCATCCTGTGCGAGAGCGCCGCCGCCGTGAAGGCCGCCGTCGATCTGCCGATCCAGGGGCAATGCGAACCGCCCGACGACGACGTCTGGTTCCGGCGCATGCACGACGCCGGAATCGACACGCTGGGCATGCATCTGGAAGCGGTGACGCCGGAGATCCGCGCCCGCATCATGCCGGGCAAGGCGTCGGTGCCGCTGGAGCGTTATTTCGACGCCTTCGCCGCCGCCGTGCCGGTGTTCGGGCGCGGTCAGGTCTCTACCTACATCCTCGCCGGGCTGGGCGACGCGCCGGACGCCATTCTGGCGATGGCCGAACGGCTGATCGGGATGGGCGTCTATCCCTTCGTCGTCCCCTTCGTCCCGGTGTCCGGCACGCCGCTGGAGGATCACCCGGCCCCCAGCCCGGCCTTCATGCGGGCGCTGCTCGCCCCGCTGGGCGCGATGCTGAAACAGGCGGGGCTGCGCGCCGCCGACAGCAAGGCCGGCTGCGGCAAATGCGGCGCCTGCTCCTCCCTGTCCACCTTTGAAGAGTAAGCGGAGTTCCCTGCCATGACCAAAGCCACCCATTATCCCGTCGTCGTCATCGGCGGCGGACAGGCCGGATTGTCGGTCAGCCACGAGCTGAAAAAGCGCGGCGTCGATCATCTGGTCCTGGAAAAGAACCGCATCGCCCATTCCTGGCGCAACGACCGCTGGGACAGCTTTTGCCTCGTCACCCCCAACTGGCAATGCCGCCTGCCCGATTTCCCCTACAACGGCAATGATCCCAAGGGCTTCATGCTGAAGGACGAAATCGTCGCCTATCTGGAGGATTTCGCCCGCATGGTCGATCCGCCGATCCGCGAGGGCGTCGCCGTCACCCGCGTCGGGCGCGGCAAGTCCGGCGTTCTGGAGATCGACACCAGCACCGGGCCGCTGACCGCCGACCATGTGGTGGTCGCCACCGGCGGCTATGACGTGCCCATCGTCCCGCCCTACGCCCATGGGCTGGACAAATCCGTCACCCAGATCCATTCGGTCGATTACCGCAACCCGGACCAGTTGCCGCCGGGCGAGGTTCTGGTCGTCGGATCCGGCCAGTCGGGCGTGCAGATCATGGAGGATCTGCATCTGGCCGGGCGCAAGGTTCATCTGTGCGTCGGCCCGGCCCCCCGCTCCCCCCGCGTCTATCGCGGCAAGGAGGCCACCGAATGGCTGATGGAGATGGGCTATTACGCCATGACCATCGACAAGCACCCGCAGGGCGAAAAGGCCAAGGAAAAGACCAACCATTACCTGTCGGGCCGCGCTCGCGGCCATGAAATCGACCTGCGCCGCTTCGCGCGGGATGGGGTGTCGCTCTATGGCAGCATGGCGGGGATTGATGGGTCCACCGTCCGCTTCGCCGACGATCTGGCGACCAACCTCGACGACGCCGACGACGTCTATGTCTCGATCCGCCGCGACATCGACGCCTTCATCGACGCCAACGCCATCGACGCGCCGGTTGAGGAGCCGTTCGTTCCGGTCTGGCAGCCGCAGGACACGCCGCTGGCCGTCGATTGCGCCGCGCGGGGCATCAGCGCCATCGTCTGGGCCATCGGTTTCCGCCCCAACTATTCCTGGATCGAGCTGCCGGTCTTCGACGGTCGCGGCGCGCCGAAATACGACCGGGGCGTGTCTCCGGTGGAAGGGCTGTATTTCATCGGCCTGCCCTGGCTCCACACCTGGGGGTCGGGCCGCTTCCTCGGCGTCGCCGAGGACGCCGCCCATCTGGCCGGAGTCATGGACGCGCGGCGGAACGCCCGCGAATCCGTCGCCGCCTGACCGCCCACTCCTAACCGCCCCCGCCGCATGAGGAGTCCGCCATGATGGATGGCCCGCCGCCCCCCTTCGTCGCCAGCGCCCACCGGGTCAAGCTGGCCACCCAGGCGTGGGAGGTCGCCGGGGCGGCGGCCCTGCGCCGTCAGGTATTCTGCGTCGAACAGGGGCTGTTCGACGGCGACGACCGCGACGCCATCGACGCCCAGGCCATCCCCATCGTCGCGCTGGCCGAGCTGTGCGGCATGCCCGACGCGGTGGTGGGGACCGTGCGCATCCACCAGCCGGAACCGGGTCTGTGGATCGGCTCCCGGCTGGCGGTGGCGGAGGAGCATCGCCGGGTTGGCTCCCTGGGGGCCTCGCTGATCCGGCTGGCCGTCTCAACCGCGACGGCGCGCGGCTGCCATTGTTTCCAGGCTCATGTGCAAAGCCGCAACGCCCTGCTGTTCCGTCGCCTGCGCTGGACGACGCTGGAGGAGGTGGAGTTGCACGGCCGCCCGCACCACCGCATGCAGGCCGATCTGTCCCATTACCCGCCCTGGCCGGACGGCGCCCAGGGCTTTCTGACGCTGACGCGGAGGGCGGCATGAGCGGCTTGTCCAGCCTGATCGCCACCCTGCGCGCCAGCCCCGGCTTCGCCCACAAGCGCGACATCGACGCCGTGGTGTCGGCGCTGGCGGTCCCACAGGCGTTGGATACGGCATCCGGCGTCGCCTTAGGCGACCATTTTACAGGCGTCGCCTTGGGCGACGATTGCGCGGCGATCCCCGACGGCGACGGCCATCTGCTGTTCGCCGCCGAGGGCTTCGTCAACGGCTTCGTCGCCGCCGAACCCTGGTTCGCCGGATGGTGCGGCGTGATGGTGAATGTCAGCGACGTCGCCGCGATGGGCGGGCGTCCGCTGGCCGTCGTGGACGCGCTGTGGAGCAACGGCGCGGCGGACGCGCAACCGATCCTCGACGGCTTGCGGGCGGCGGCGGCGGCCTATGGCGTGCCGGTGGTCGGCGGCCATTCCAACACCCGCAACGACCGGGCGCAACTGGCCGTCGCCATTCTGGGGCGGGCGGGCAAACGGCTGCTGACCAGCCACGACGCCCGGCCCGGCGACCGGCTGATGGCCGCCATCGACCTGCGGGGCCGTTACCACGACCCCAACCCCTTTTTCGACGCCGCCACCGCCGCCCCGGCGGAGCGGCTGCGCGGCGATCTGGCCCTGCTGCCCGAACTGGCCGAGGATGGGCTGTGTCGCGCCGCCAAGGACATCAGCATGGCCGGACTGGTCGGCACCGCGCTGATGCTGCTGGAATGCTCGGGCGTCGGCGGCAGCATCGACCTGCGGGCGATCCCCCGCCCGGACGGCGTGCCGCTCGACCGCTGGCTGCTGTCCTTCCCCAGCTTCGGCTTTCTGTTGAGCGTCGCGCCGGAGGATTGCGCCGCCGTCGCCGCCCGTTTCCAGGCGCGCGGCCTGAGCTGCGCCGCCATCGGCACGGTGGAGGACGCCACCACCCTGACTCTGACCGACGGGGCGGAGGCCCTGCCGGTCTGGGATTTCGCCGACAGCCCGCTGATCGGCTGCGGCCCGCGCCGCAGGACGACCGCGTCATGAGCCGATCCGCCAAAAACCTCTCCATCGCCCTGCTGACCCATTCCACCAACCCGCGCGGCGGCGTGGTCCACGCGCTGGAACTGGCCGAGGCGTTGACCGCGCTGGGACACCGCGCCGTGGTCCACGCGCCCGACCCCAGCGGCGGCGGCTTCTTCCGCGCCACCCGCTGCGGCGCCGTCGGCGTTCCCGCCCGCCCCATCGCGGGAGGCGGGCTGGCCAAACTGGTCGAGACGCGCATCGCCGATTATCTGGCCTTCTTCACGCGACGCGACGCCGCCCGCCACGACATCCACCACGCGCAGGACGGCATCAGCGGCAACGCCCTGGCCTGCCTGCGCGAGGCCGGGCGCATCCCCGGCTATTTCTACACCGTCCACCATCTCGACCGCTTCGCCGATCCCGCCGTCGAGGCGCGGCAATGGCGGGCCATCGCCAACGCCGACCGCGTGTTCTGCGTCAGCCATCTGTGGCGGGAGATCCTGGCGCGCGACCACGGCGTCGAGGCTCTGCTGGTCGGCAACGGCGTGGACCGGACGCGCTTTTCCCCGCAGGCCGGGCCGAACGACGGCGCCTTGCGGGCGCGGCTGGGACTGGCCGACGGCCCGGTCTTCCTGTCGGTCGGCGGGGTGGAGGCGCGCAAGAACAGCGCCCGCCTGCTCGACGCCTTCCTGATCGCCAAACAAACCCGGCCCGACGCCCAATTGGTCATCGCCGGTGGCGCCTCCCTGCTCGACCACAGCGGCGAGGCCCGCGCCTTCGAGGCGCTGCTGGACCGCAACCCCGCCGCCGCCGCGTCGGTGATCCGCACCGGCCCGCTGCCCGACGCCGACATGCCCGCCCTGTTCCGGCTGGCCGACGCGCTGGTTTTCCCGTCCTTGCGCGAAGGCTTCGGGCTGGTGGTTCTCGAAGCGATGGCGAGCGGCACGCCGACCATCGTTCCCGCCATCGCCCCCTTCACCGAGCATCTGCGCCCCAGCGACGCCCTGTGGGTGGACCCGCTCGACCCCGCCGCCATCGCCGCCGCGATGACCGACATCCTGCATCCCGCCACGGCGCAACGGCTGCGCGCCGCCGGTTTGCGCCGGGCCGCCGGGTTCGGCTGGGACGCCTGCGCGCGCCGCCACCTCGACGCTTACCACGCCCTCCTCACCCAGCAGCGGAGCCTTGCCCATGCCTGAAATGATCTTCCGCGTCCAATGGCCGGACGGCGCGCTGTCCGATTGCTATTCGCCGTCCCTGGTCGTGCAGGAGCATCTGAGCGTCGGCGCGGCCTATCCCGTGGCCGATTTCGCCCGGATCAGCCGAACCGCCCTGACCATCGCCAGCGACCGGGTGGCGGCGCGCTACGGCTTCCCCTGCTCGCGCGCCGCGCGCCAGATCGCCGACATCGACGCGCGAGCCGCTGACTTCGCCGAGGATCCGGCGGCCCTGGTGCGGGTCGTCGCCTTCGCCTGATCCCTTCGCCTGATCCCGTTTCACGCCACGGAGGCTTTGCGCCATGCTCCACGCCCTGCCAGCGCCGCTCGCGCCCGGCCCTTCCCCGCGCGACGCCCCACGCGACGCCCCACGCGACGCTGGGTCCGACGCTGTGACGCTGGGGATGCCGCAGCTTTCCCGCAACGGGCTGTCGGAAAACTGGCTGTTGAAAGAGGCCGGGCACCGCCATTGGCTGATGCTGGCCGACGCCTTAGGGCTGCCGGTTCCGGCCTTTCGCGACCGTGATGGGGCGACGCTCTACGCCACCTTCACCGGCCTGCGGCTCAGCGGCGGCGCGCTCAACCGGGTGGCCGAGCATGACCGGCTGCGCTTTGCCGGGCGAATCGCGCGGGTGTCCCGCACCCAGTATCAGAGCGTCCAGACCGTGACGGTGGAGGGACGCCCGGTCGCCACGCTGACTCTGCTGTCGATCTTTTTGCGCCGCGCCGTGGCGGGCGACAACCGCAGCGTTCTGCGCGCCCTGCCCCACCCCTGCCCGCCGATGCTGGCGGATGCGGGATCGGACTCATCCCTCGCCCCATTGTGCCAGCGTTTCCGGCGGCAGGATTGGCGCGAGCATCGCGGTTTCCACCGCGCCGACCGCCAAGAATTGGCCAGCGTCACCATCGACCCATGCCCGCACGGGGATTTCAACGGGGCCGGATTCCTCTATTTCGCGTCCTTCCAGTCGATCCTGGACCGCGCGGAATGGGCGCTGTTCCGCGACGTCAGCGCCAACGCCGTCACCACCGACCGCGACCTGTTCTATCACGGCAACATCAACCCCGGCGACCGCCTGACCGTGCGGCTGTGCGGCGAGCGCCGCGACGGCGCGGCGTCCCTGTCCCATTGGTTCGAGATCCGCCGGGACAGCGACGGCGCGCGCATCGCCGACGGCTTCACCACCAAACGCGTGGTTCCGTCCTGACAAACGCGTCCTTGGCCAAAGCCGGCATGGCCGCGCCGACCAACGCCGCGCCCGCGATTCCCGCGATGGACAGACGGTGCAGAGTCCGTTTCATGAAACGCTTCCTTCCTGAGATGTTCTTGGTTTTCGAGAGAGACAAAGCGTTGGTCAGTTCTCGCGCGCCACCCGCTTGAGCAGCAGGGTGAGCGCCGCCGCGACCACGAGCATTCCGGCCATCGCCAGCGTTCCGGCCTCGAAGGATCCGGTCTCGTCCTTCAGGACGCCGACCATCCAAGGCCCGACATAGCCGCCCAGGCTGCCGACCGAGTTGATGAAGGCGAGACCGCCAGCCGCCGCCGCGCCGGTGAGATAGCGCGACGGCAGGCTGTAGAAGGCCGGACGCACGGAACTCAACCCGATCACCGCCATGGTCAAACCGACCATCGCCGGGGCGAGCGATCCGTAAAACACGGAGAAGGCCAAACCCGCGCCCGCCAGCAGGCACGCCGCCACCATGTTCAGCAGATACTGGCCGGTCTTCTCCATGAAGCGCGCCCAAAAGATCATCGCAACGGCGGCGACCAGATATGGGGCGCCGGACAGGAAGCCGACCTCCAGATTGTTCAACCCGTGAGTCTTGAGGATCAAGGGCAGCCAGATCGCGATGCCGTTGATGCCGATCCAATAGCTGAACAGGATGCCGGTCAGGATGATGACCTTCCGATCCCGGATGGCGGCCAGGAAATTCTTCTTCGGACGGCTGGCGCTCTCCTGGGCCAACGCCTCGATCAGAACGGCGCGCTCATCCTCGGTCAGCCAATCGGCGTCCTTCGGATCGTCGCGCAGCTTGACCAGCGTGATGACCCCCATCAGGCACGCGGGGATGCCTTCCAGAATGAACAGCCACTGCCAGCCCTTCAACCCGGCCATGCCGTCCAGCGCCAAAATCCCCACCGACAGCGGCCCGCCGATCACCGACGACACGGGAATGGCGATCAGAAACCAGGCCAGAACGCGCACCCGGCTTTCCGCCGGAAACCAGCAGGAGAGATAAAACAGCACGCCGGGAAAGAATCCGGCCTCCGCCGCGCCGGTGGCGATGCGCAGGATGTAAAAGCTGGTCGGCCCGTTGACCAGCGCGCAGGCCGCCGACAGCAGCCCCCAGGAGATCATGATCCGCGCCAGCCAGCGCCGGGCGCCGAAACGGTACAGCGCGAGGTTGCTCGGCACCTCCAGCAGGCAATAACCGACGAAGAACAGACCGGCGGCGGCCCCAAACTGGGCGTTGCTCAGCCCCAGATCGCGGTTCATCGTCAGCGCGGCGAAACCGACGTTGGTCCGGTCGATGTAGTTGAAAAAATAGGCGATCGCCAGAATGGGAATCAGTTGGATGATGTTCTTGGAAACGGCGCTTTTGAGCAGCGCCTCCTTGGACGCGCGCGCGGGCGCGGCCTCTCCGTCGAGCGGAACGGCTGTCATGGCCACCTCGGTGTTTTGAAACGTCAAAAGATGTCGGCGCGCTTGAGCCAAGCGCGCCGACCGCAACCGGACGAACCGGGGCGAACGCCGCTCAACGGCCCGCAGGCAAAGCCGGGAAACCGAAGAATTCGGTGGGGTTGTCCACCAGGATCGCCTGACGATCCGCCGCTGTCGTCACCCAGCCCAGAAAATCGACCAGATCGCCGTCGTCAGGCATCGGGCCGTGCAGATTCACATGCGGCCAGTCGCTGCCCCACAGCAGGCGGTTCGGCGCGTGCCCAACGAGGCGGCGCGCCATCGGCGCGACGTCGTCATAGGGCGCGTGGGCCTTGGACAGGCGTTCCGCCCCGCTCAGCTTCAGCCAGACCCGCCCGCTGTCGAGCAGACGCAACAGCGTTTCCGTCACCGGACCGTTCGGCCCCTCGGCGATGTCGGGACGGGCCATGTGGTCGATCACCACCGGCGCCGGGATCGAACGGATGAAGCTCTCCATGTCCAACAGCCCGGTTCCGGCGACATGGATGGCGACGTGCCAGCCAAAGGGTTCGACCAGCGCGATCACCGCGCGCACCGCGTCGAGATCCGGCATGCCCAAATGCGGCATGAAGCTGAAACGGACGCCGCAGATCCCCGCCACGTCAAAGCGGCGGACAAGCTCCGGGCTGCTGCCCGGACGCAGCAACGCCACGCCGCGATAGCGGCCCTGCCCGACGGCCAAGGCGTCGAGCAGCGGCTCATGATCCAGCCCATGACCCTGGCTTTGCACGATGACCGCGCGATCAAAGCCAAGGTGATCGTGCAACCGGCGCAGCGCCGTTTCCGGGGCCTCGTTGGGGGTGAAGCTGCGATCCGGCGGCAGCGGGAAGCGGTCAAACGGCCCATAGATGTGGCAGTGGGCGTCGCACGCCCCGGCGGGAAGCCCGGTGTCGGGCTTGCGCGGGTTCGCCATCGGCGGCGGACCATCGGGGATTGGGTGAGAGGGCAAGGAATCCGTGGTCATGGCAAACTCCTCAATCGCACCGCGCGGTCATGCCGCCATCGACGACAATCTCGGTTCCGGTGACGAAGCGCGCCTCGTCGGAGGCCAGAAACAGCGCGGCGTGCGCGGTGTCGCGCCCGTCGCCCATGAAGCCGATGGGAATGCGGGCCAGCCGCGATTGCAGCAGGCTGGCGACGTTGCCGCCGGACCGTTGACCGGCCAGCCGGGTTTCCACCATCGGCGTGTGCATCTGGCCGGGAACCACCGTGTTCACCCGGATGTTCTTCTTGGCGTATTCAACCGCCGTCACGCGCGAGAATTGGATGATCGCCGCCTTGGCCGAGGCGTAGGCCACCTGCGCCGACCCGGTCCAGCGCAAGCCGGAGGTCGAGGCGGTGTTGACGATGGCGCCGCCGCCGACCGTCTCCATCTCGGGGATCACGTGCTTGCAGGCCAGGAACACGCTTTTCAGATTGAAGTCGATTTGGCGGTCCCACGCCTCTTCCGACAGGGCGACCGCGCCGCCCGCCGCCGAACCGCCCACATTGTTGACCAGCACATCGACCCGCCCGTATCGCTCGACGCAGGCCCGCACCATGGCGGCGACCTGCGCGCTGTCGGTGACGTCGCAGGTGTGCGTGGTGATCTCGCCGCCCAACTCACGGGTCGCGGCGACGGTTTCCTCCATCGCCTCGGCGCGCAAATCCACGGCGAACACCTTGGCCCCTTCCCGCCCGAAAATCGCCGACGCGGCGCGGCCATTGCCCCAGCCCGGCCCGACACAGCCCGCGCCCGTGATGATGGCGACCTTGTCTTGCAGCCGTCCCGCCATGATGAATTCTCCTGATGCTCTGCGGTGTGGGCATCCCCCCGGCGCGACCGGGACGGATGCCGATGAATCGGTGGGGGTTGAGCCGCCTTACGGCTCCAGCTCAGTCGCCTCGCCGTCGGGAAGCCCGATGTCGAAGGCGTTCAGCGTCATGGCGACCAGCGTGTAATAGCCAAGCAAACCAACCAGTTCGACCACGCCCTGCTCGCCCAGAACCCGCGCGGCCTCGGCGTGCGTGTCGTCCGACACACCATGGTCGCGGTGCAGTTCCGTGACGTAGCCGTAGACCACGCGGCCCTTTTCATCGGCGATGTCGGGCGTGGCGCGCGCGGCGATGGCGTCGATGATCGCCGGTTCCAGCCCGGCTTTCAGCGCCTCGCGCTTGTGAACATGCCATTCGTAATGCGACGTCCAGACACGGGCGGTGATGATGATCGCCAGTTCCGACAGGCGCGGCCCCAGGCAGGTGTCGTAGCGCAGGAATTCGCCGAGCTTCTGCGCCCGCGCGCCCATCTCCGGGCTGTGCAGCCAGGCGCGCAACGGCGCCGGAACGCGCCCGCGCTTGCCGGACGCCGCTTCGTCGGCGACGCGCCGTTGCGCGTCGGTCATGTCGTCGCGTGACAGATCACGGACCCTCATGGTTTTCTCTCCCCTGGCGGCCCTTTGGCAAGAGGCGCGCCTGTTGATACTCAATAAAACTCCAAATTACTCTCGATTCATCAAGAATAATGCAGATTTTTTATTTTAAAATGCCGTGGATGACATCGACCAATTAATGATCTACACATCAACCCGACCCCGCGCCCAAGAAAGCCCTCGGGAGGAAACACGCGATGGACATCCGGGAACTGCGCTACTTCGTTCAGATCGCCCGGGCGGGCAGCTTCAGCCGCGCCGCCACCCGCCTGAACATCGCCCAACCGGCCTTGAGCCGACAGTTGAAGAAGTTGGAGGACGAGTTGGGCGTCCAACTGCTGGTCCGGCATGGCCGGGGCGTTGAAATCACCGAAGCCGGGGCGCAATTGCTGGCCCAGGCCGAGGATTTGATCGACCATTTCGCCCGAACGCTGGACGCCGTCAAAGGCTGCAAGCGCAACTTCGCCGGTCAGGTCGTGGTCGGCGTGCCGCCGACCTCCGGCCTGCTGATCGTTCCCGAAATCTACAAGATCTTTCGGGAACTCTGGCCCGACGCCACCCTGATCGCCCGCGAAGGAATCAGCACTCTGCTGGAGGAATGGCTGCTCGACCGCCGCATCGACATCGCCGTTCTGCACAACCCGATGCCGCTGGACGGCATCGATCTGCGCCCGATCCTGCACGAACAGATGGTGTTGGTCACGCCGCCCGGTCACGACGCGGCGGGGCCGGGGGCCATCGCCTTCCGCGACATCGCCGACATCCCGCTCGTCCTGCCGAGCCTGCCCCACAGCAACCGCCGCCTGCTGGAACGCGCTGCGCTTCAGCACAACATCCGCCTCAATCTGGCCATCGAGGTGGACAGCGTTCCGCTGATGAAGGCGATGGTGAAGCATGGCTTTGGCGCCACCATCCAAACCTTCGCCGGGGTCTCTCTGGAGGTGGCGCGCGGCGAGTTGGTCGCCCGCCCCATCGAACGGCCCAGCCTGACCTCGACCATTTGCCTGGGCACGCCGCAAGAGGCGAAAGCCGCGTGGCTGACGCTGGAGCTTGCCCGCATTCTGCGCCGTTGCGTGGCCGGTCTGGTCAGCGCGGGCGATTGGGCGGGCGCCCGCATGATCGATGACCGGGAGGAGAGCGAGGAGGGCTGACATCGCCGCGTTTCCTCAACGGACGCCGGTGGAGGAGGCCGCCGCAACCGCCGCGTGGTCACTGTGGGCGGCGTGGGCGGGATTGACGTCCAGATCGTCGGCATCCCCGGCCAGATAGGCGTCCCATTTCGCCTGATCGAACGCCTTTTCCCATTTGGCGATGTAGAAGGTCGCCACCGTGTTGCCGACCACGTTGGTCAGGGCGGTGCAGGTCGCCATCAGGCGGTCCACGCCGAACAACAGGCCAAGACCGTTCAGCGGCAGGGTCCGCACCGTTTGCAGCGTCGCCGCCAGCTTGATGAAGGCGCCGCCCGCCACCGTCGTGCCGCCCTTCGACGTCAGCATCAGGATGGCCAGAACCCCCGCCTGTTCCCACATCGAAAAGGGCGTGTCGGTAGCCTGGGCGATGAAGGCGATGGCGATCGCCATGTAGATCGACGTGCCGTCCAGATTGAAGCTGTAACCGCTGGGCACCACGAAGCCGACGATGGCGCCGTCGCAACCGGCCTTTTCCAGCTTGCCCATCAACCGGGGCAGGACGACCTCGCTCGACGCCGTGCCGAAGACGATCAGCAGTTCATCACGGATCAGCCCGATGATCTTGAAGATCGACAGCCCGATTGAGGCCGTGACCAAGCCCAGAACGACAATGACGAAGAACAGCGACGTCGCCCAATAGAGCGCGACCAGCTTGGCCAGATACAGCAGCGTCGCCGCGCCAAAGGCGCCGACCGCCGCCGCGATGGCCCCGAACGCGCCGATGGGGGCCAACCGCATGATGAAGCCCAGAATGCGGAACAGCACGTCCTGCGCCTCGGCGATTCCCCGGATCAGGCCGGACTCGCGGCTCGCCCCGCCAACGCTCAGCGCCGCGCCGGTCAGAACCGAAATCAGCAGAACCTGGAGAATCTCGCCCTTGGCGAAGGCGTCGACCATCGAATGCGGAATGATGCTGAGGAAGAAGCCGACCGCCGTGAAGTTGCTGGCGTTGCCGGCAATTTTGCTGACGCTGTCGTTCATCGCCAGATTGGTCGCGTGCAGCCCGACGCCCGGTTCCATGACGTTGACCGCGATGAAGCCAAGCCTGGAGTTGCCCTGGAAAAGTGGAGAGCCTTTGGCTTTGGGCTATGCCGCAGCCTCGAAATCGCATGGGCTTTTGTAACTGAGCGCCGAATGTCGCCGCACAGGATTATAGAACCCGTCGATGCAGCGTCCAATGGCGATTTTGGCCGCTGATCTGGAAAGAAAAATTGTTCTCCAGATAAGTTCAGCCTTCAGCGTCTTGAACACCGTTTCAACCATGGCGTTGTCGTAGCAATTCCCCTTTCCGCTCATTGATAGGACAAAGCCGCCATCTTTCAGTATTTTCTTATAATCTGCTGAGCAATATTGGCTTCCACGATCCGAGTGATGGATAGCGTCCTTCGGGGGACTGCGCAAAGCGATGGCTCTTCGCAGCGCTCTCATCGCCAAATCTTTCTTCATTCGGTCGCTCGTGGCCCAACCGATGATTCGGCGGGAATGCAGATCCACCACGATGGCGAGATACAGCCAGCCTTCGACCGTCCAAATGTAGGAGATGTCGGCTCCCCATTTTTGGTTCGGCGCGTCGGCGCTGAAATCCTGATCCAGAACATTCGGCGCGACCGGGCCCCCATGGTCGCTGTCGGTCGTCTTCTTGTATCGTCTTTTTTGCAGCGCTTTCATGCCGTTGTCCCGCATCAGGCGGGCGATCCGATGGTGACCGCCGCTCACACCGTCAGCCTTCAACTCAG
The DNA here is from genome assembly GCF_003590795.1 of Azospirillum cavernae. GTDB lineage: Bacteria > Pseudomonadota > Alphaproteobacteria > Azospirillales > Azospirillaceae > Azospirillum > Azospirillum cavernae. The sequence goes on along the minus strand of NZ_QYUL01000001.1, from coordinate 495,191 downwards.
CATGCATTCGGGGGGATCCGTAGGTTTCATGCGATAGAGCAAAATGGTTTCGGACATGAGCGAGCAAAATCATGTCGTCGTATTGACGACGACTGGGCTGGCGACGTTTCCAGGCATAATATCCGCTCATGCTCACCCCAAAAAGACGGCAACCGCGATGGACGGGTGTTTCAGCCTTCTTCGCGTCGATGGCTTCATAAATCATCGACTTGTTTCCTTGGCGAAGAAGGCCGCCGCGTTTTTTAAGAGATCTCGTTCCTGACGGAGAATTTTATTTTCAAGCCGAAGTCGCGTCAGTTCCTTTTGCACGTCGTCGTGAGGACCAGACAGAATATCGGCTTCTTTGAATTGGGTTTTCCACCGCGTCAGCGTCGATTTGCCGATCCCCAGATCACTGGCGACCTGCGCCACAGTCCGACCGCTCGTCTCGGTCAGCCGCACCGCTTCACGCTTGAACTCTTCCGTAACTTTCCGCTGTTTGGGTGTGCTGATGGAGGCCTCCTGATCCGCCTTGTTGTCTCAAAAGGCTCTCCACTTTTCCAGGGCAACTCCATCGCAACGCAAGGCGGCGATGAAAGTCTGGGTTCCCCAATGGCCGAATGGCGCTTTGGCCTTGAACCGCTGGCCGCGCTTGGCTCGCCCGCGCAGCCGGGTCATCTTGGTGGTGGTGGCGGTTTCGTCGAGGAACACCAACCGATCCGGTTCCTCGCGCATCCGGGGCTGGCGGTGGCTTCGCCACGTCCGACGGTCATCAGCGACATCAGCGCGACCGGCTTCGGTCGCCAGCACTGTTTTTTTTGACGGTGAAGCCGCTGGCGATCAGGAAGCGCGACAGCGAGGCGGGGTGAGCCGTGACCCCGCGCTCGGCTTTCAGCTTGGCCGCCAGTTCCGGCATGGTGATGTCGCCCTGAGCCTCCACCCAACCGATCAGAAGCGCGGCGTGCGGAGCCAGTTTGCCGCCTCCCGGCGGACGTCCTTGCCGCGCTGGTTCCAGCGATCCCGTCGTCGCCATCCGCTGGGCAAGGCGGATGCTCGTGCTGGCGCTCAGGTCAAACCGACGCGCCGCTGCCAGGCGTGACCCGCCTTGCTCGATCTCACCGTAAATCCGAACACGAAGATCCGACGAATAGCTCTGACCCATATTTCACCTCCAACTACCGTGAATCATGGCGAAAAAACAAACGCAAGCCTTCGATTCAGATTTCACGCGCGATGCTCTAGAGATGAGCGGGAAGATCGGCAAGAGCCTCACCTTCCATGGCCTGCGCCACACCGCCGCCACGGCGCTGGCCGATGCCGGCTGCGACACCCGCGACATCATGTCGATCACCGGCCACAAGACCGAGGCGATGGTCGCCCGCTACACCCAGTCGGCCGACCAGAAGCGCCGCGCCCGCTCGGCCATCGCCAAGCTGGAGGGGGTGAACAGCGAACAGACGACTGTAAAACCAGACGCCGCAAACTGTAAAACCGCCAAGTAGCCCCTGCTGGGGGCCTCGGCCAACTCTTTGATTTTCAAAGGGAAAAGGTTGGTTGGGGGACTAGGATTCGAACCTAGGCTGGCGGAGTCAGAGTCCGCTGTCCTACCGCTAGACGATCCCCCAGACCGTCACCGGGGCGGCTCGTTCGCCGTTCCCCGTGGTGTGGGGGGGCTTATAGCAGTGGGGTTTTGCCTTGCCTAGCGTTTTTTCTCGTTAGCCTCGGAAAAAAGACAAAAAAATGGCCGACGTCGGGGAGACGTCGGCCATGCCGCGCGTTGCCGCGTGGGTTTGGCTCAGCTTGCGCTGTGCATGTGCTGCTGCTGGTAGCCGCTCAGGCCGACGCGCTGGATCAGGTCGAGCTGGGTTTCCAGCCAGTCGATGTGCTCTTCGGTGTCGTCCAGGATTTCCACGAAGATCTCGCGGCTCTGGAAGTCCTTCAGGCTCTCGCAGTCGGTGATGCCGGCCTGGAGGATGGCGCGGTTGTGCAGTTCAATGGCCAAATCGGCGATGAACATCTCCGGCACCTCTTCGCCGATCTTCAGCTTGTGCAGGTCCTGAAGGTTGGGGAGGCCCTCCAGGAACAGGATGCGTTCGACCAGCTTGTCGGCGTGGCGCATCTCCTCGATCGATTCCTTGTAGACCTTGTCGGCCAGACGCAGCAGGCCCCAGTTCTTCAGCATGCGTGCGTGCAGAAAATACTGGTTGATCGCGGTCAGCTCGTTCGTCAGCACCGTGTTCAGGTGCTTGATGATGGTGGGATCACCCTTCATGCCAAACTCTCCATTCGGTTTGCTCGTTGGCCAAACAATGTTGCGAATGCGTCGCAAGTGCTTGAAACAACGGCGTAATTCAGATCAGTCCGCCCTTGACGCTCATTTAGCGACGCTTGCGCCGGTCTGACCAGTGAGAGCGTCTCGCAAGGGTGCGACAATTTGTCGCGCGTCAGAAAGGCCCGCCAACGCCTCGACCGGGTGGGACAGGCGGCGGCGCCAGTTCGGGTGCTGATCGACGGTTCCCGGCAGGTTCGGCTGCTCGACCTCGCCCAGCATGTCTTCGATCTGCACCATGACGATGCGGGAGGGCGTGCGGACCAGATAGCCGTGCAGGGCGGCGGCAAGCTCCGGGCGGTAGGGCTGGCTGCCCTCGTCGCTGGGGTAGCTGGCCGGGCGCAGCCCCTGCCCTGACAGGGCTTGCAGCAGCCGCCAGCGGTCCACGCCGCGATCCCAGCCGTCCTTGTCGCGGCTTTCCGGGTTGGGGTAGAGGTCCAGCTTTTGCCGCCATTCCAGATCCCGCCCGGTCCAGAAGCCCTTGAAGGTCGCCAGATCATGGGTGCTGACAGTGGCCATGGCGTTGACCGGGTAATCGCTGGGGGGCTTGAACCCGCCGTCGGCGTTGCGCTCGAAATACAAGACGCGGTAGCTCAGCACGCCCGTCCGTTCCAGCGCTGGACGGAAGCCGTCGGGCACCGTGCCAAGATCCTCGCCGATCACCACGCAATGGTTGCGACGGCTTTCCAACGCCACGATGCCCAGCAGATCGTCGAGCGGGTACATCACATAGGCGCCGTCGCTGCCATCCTCCGGGATCCAGAACAAATGCTGCAAGGCCATCACATGGTCGATGCGCAAGGCCCCGGCGTGGCGCATGTTGGCGCGCAGCAGCTCGACGAAGGGTTGATAGGCCGCCTCGCGCAGCCCCAAGGGCGACAGCGGCGACAGGCCCCAATTCTGGCCCTTCAGATTGAACTGGTCGGGCGGCGCGCCGACGTTGGCCCCCTGGACCAAAATCCCCGCGTCGCCCCAAGCCGCCGCCCCGCCAGGGTGCGCCGCCACGGCAAGGTCGCGGTAGAAGCCCAACCCCAGCCCGGCGGCCCGCCCGCGCGCGGCGGCCTCGCCCAACTGGCGATCGGCCTCCCATTGCAGATAGGCGTAGAAGCCGACGCGCTCGGCGTGGGTCTCGGCGAAGGCCTGAACCTCCGGGCTGTCGGGGGTCTGGTAGGCCGCTGGCCACGCCCGCCACAGCCACAGCGCAGGGTCCTGCCGGTAGAAATGCTCGTGCAGCGCCTCGAACAGCGCGTGGCGTTGCAAGGCGGCCCCCATCTCGTGACGGAAGGCGGCGAAAGCGATTTTGCGCGGGTGATCGGCGGGAAGCGCCTGGAAGGTCGCGTGGAGCGTTTCCAGCAGCGGCAGCTTCAGCGCCGACACCGCCGGATAGTCCACCAATTCGGCGGCGCGGGCGGCGGTCACAGCCTCCTGAAAGTCGGGCGAGGCGATGCGGCTTTGCGCCGCTGGCGTCAGCGCCAGTTCGGGCACGCCGTTCACGTCGATGTAGAGGATGTTGAGAAAGCTGCGGCTGGACGGCGAATAGGGCGCGATGTGGTGCGGGTCGGCGGGATAAAGCGCGTGCAGCGGATTCAGCCCGACCAGCCCGGCGCCCAGCGCGCCCGCCGTTTCGGCGAACAGGCCAAGCCCGCCGAAATCGCCCAAGCCCCAGTCTTTTTCACACTTAAGCGCGTAGAGTTGCAGCCCGATCCCCCAACTGCGGCCCGACGGGATCACCTCCTCCACCGTCAGGCAACGGGCCGGGGCGACGATCAACCGGGTTTCGCCGGTCAATTCCGCCCCGCCGTCGGTCGGGCGCACGGTCACGCTCAGCCGGTGATAGCCCTGCGGCGCCCCGGCGAAGACATCGGGGGGCAGGATGCGCCGCTCGAACCCCTGCCCGTCCAGCGTGGCGGTTTCCGAACGCGGCAAGCTGCCGACCGTCTGGCCGCCGGTGTGGGGAGCGTCACTGCCCTCGATCTCTAGAACCCAGGACAGGGCGGCGGCGTCCAGACCGACCGGCAGGGACAGCGGCAGTTCAATCCCCTGCCCGTCCCGCGCCACGCGCACCGGCGGCAACAGACGGCGCCACGCGCGCTGTTCGACATCGCGCAACGAGGCTTCCGCTTCGGCGTCGCTGGCGGCGGGAAGCCCCATGGCCCCGGCCAGCGCCCGTTTGGTCGCCGCCGATGTCTCGCGCCGGTTGCCCCAAATATCGTGGTAGAAGGTTTCAATCCCGACGAAATCGGCCAGCCGGTCGAGAGCGCTCATCCAGTTTCCCCGCCATATGTTCGGACGCGTGCGACGGACGGAAGCGCGGCGCGAAAGCCACGCCGACACAACGCCCGCCACCCATCAAGGATCACCCGAGCCGGTCACGCCGTCCAGCCCAAGCGTGTTGCAGGCGCACACAAATCAGCCGATGGCGCGTTACGGCCCCGGCGCGGAGGCTGTCGTCGTGGTTCCCGCCGGTGGCGCGGCGGTCGCCGGATTTTCCGTCGCCCCGGCGGCGCTGGCGGCAGCGGTCGCGGCGGCGGCGGCCTTGGCCTGGGCCATCTGTTCCAACCGGGCGCGGTAGCCGGTGACGGCGGCGGTCACTTCGCGCGTCATGTCGGTCAACGAGCGGTCGGGATCGACCCCCTGCATCAGCGCCCGCGCCATGGTTTGCAATTGCGCGACGTCGTCGGCCTCAACGGTCCCTTGATCGGCCTGGCCGCGCAGCTTCTCCGCCAGACGCTTGACCGATTTGGCGACCGTTTCGATGTGGGCGAGGTCGCCGCCATCGGGCAAGCGGCGCAGCAGATCGTCGATGAAGCCGCCAATCCGCCCGATATGGTCGAGCGCGGAGCGTTCCGGCGTCGAGCGGGACAGGCCGGGCATGGCGAATTCGGCGAGGAACGCCACCTGGATGGAGCCACGCATGCGCTTTTGCGTGGTGACGAAGCCGTTGGCCTCGGCCATCAGCCCGCGCACGGTCGCCTGCGCCCATTGCCCGGACGCCTTCAGGCGCAGGGTGTTGGGCGCGTCGAGCACCGGCACCTGGGTTCCTTCGCGCGGGGCCTTGCGGCGGTCGGGGCCGGTGTAGTCGGCGGTGACGACGAAGCCCTTGCGCCCTTCGATCAGGCTGATGATGCGGTCCTTCACCTGTTTGGGCGAGACCGGCTTCAACAACAGATCATCCGCCCCGGCGTTGGCGACGCGGGCCAGCAGCGCTGGGGTCGGCGCCCAGGTGGTGACGATCAGGCCGGTGAAGCTGTTGGGAACATTGGGTTCGTTGCGCAAGGCGCGGACGAAGCGGAACGCCTCGTCCACATCGCCATCGGCGTCCACCAGAATGAGGTCGGGGGTTCCCGCGCTCAGCAGGCCAACGGCGCTCTTGACCGAATCGAACAGTTCGATCCGGCGAAAGCTCATGCGCCCCAACACGTCGCGGAACACCCGCGCGGTGTTGACCTGCGGGTCGATGATCGCGGCGTCAACCTGGGAGAAATCGTAATCCGGCATCATCCTACCCGAAGCGTCACAAGCTTTGCGACCTTAGCATGGTTTGGTCTCACCCGCTGCGGTTACAACGTTCCCCCAACAAACACCAGTGGTCAAAGCGGCGCATGCGACGGGTTGTCGTCACAGCCCCGGCTGCTCGACCAGCGTGAAGACCAGAACGCTTCGTCCATCGACCAGAGTTGGGCGTCCGGCCAGATGCATGCGCTCCTCCCCCGCCCCATCCTTTTGCCGGGTGTCGAGCGCGCAGCGCCAGCCCCGCCCGCCCGGCACGTCCGGCAGGGTCACGGCCACCGCCTCGGCGTGGGCGTTCAGCACGATCAGCAGCACGCCATCGGTCAGCGGTTGCCCATCAACGCCCAGATGGCGCCCGGCATGGCCGTTCAGCAGCAGCGCGATGCAGCGCGCCTGCGTGTTGCGCCAATGCTCGGCGGTCTTCTCCACGCCATGGCTGTTGTACCAAACAATGTCCTTCAGGCCGTTGGCGGCGGTGTCCTTGCCATGCAGGAAGACCGGGCGACGCAGAACCGGATGAGCCTTGCGCAGCGCGATCAGGCGGCGGACGAAAGCCAGCAATCCGGGATCCTTGCGCGACCAGTCGAGCCACGTCGTTTCGTTGTCCTGGCAATAGGCGTTGTTGTTGCCGCCCTGGCTGTGATTCATCTCGTCGCCCGCCAGCATCATCGGCGTGCCTTGCGACAGGAACAGGGTGGCCAGCAAATTGCGCTTTTGCCGGGCGCGCAAGGCGTTGATCGCCGGGTCCGCCGTTTCGCCCTCCACCCCGTGATTCCAGGAGCAGTTGGCGGAATGGCCGTCGCGGTTCTCTTCGCCGTTGGCCCAATTGTGCTTGTCGTTGAACGACACCAGATCATGCAGGGTGAAGCCGTCATGCGCGGTGATGAAGTTCACCGACGACCAGGGCCGCCGCCCGCGCTTTTCAAACAGATCCGACGAACCGGCGATGCGCCCGGCCAGTTCCGGCAACATGCCGTCGTCGCCGCGCCAATAGCGGCGGACGGTGTCGCGGTAACGGTCGTTCCATTCGGCCCAGCCCGGTGGGAAATTGCCGACCTGATAGCCGCCGGGGCCGACGTCCCACGGTTCGGCGATCAGCTTCACGTCGGCCAGCACCGGATCCTGGCGCACGGCGTCGAGAAAGCCCGAACCGGGATCGAAGCCGTAAGGTTCGCGCGCCAGAACGGTGGCGAGGTCGAAGCGGAAGCCGTCGACATGCATCTCCGTCACCCAATAGCGCAGGGAATCCATCACCATCTGCACCACGCGCGGGTGGGCGAAGTTCAGCGTGTTCCCGGTGCCGGTGTCGTTGATGTAAAAACGCGGGTTGTCCGGCATCAGCCGGTAATAGCTGAGATTGTCGATGCCCTTGAAGGACAGCGTCGGCCCCAGATGGTTGCCTTCCGCCGTGTGGTTGTACACGACGTCGAGGATCACCTCGATCCCCGCCTCGTGCAGGCGGGCGACCATCGTCTTGAACTCCGACAGCACGCCGGTGCTCATGCAGCGCGGTTCGGGCGCGAAAAAGCCGATGCTGTTGTAGCCCCAATAATTGGTCAGCCCGCGCGTCACCAGATGCTGCTCGTCGGCCATCGCCTGGATCGGCAGCAGTTCGATGGAGGTGATGCCCAGCGCCTTCAGATGCTCGATCACGCTGGCGGTGGACATGCCGGCGAAGGTGCCGCGCAACTGCTTGGGCACGTCGGGGTGCCGCATGGTGAAGCCGCGCGGGTGCGTTTCGTACAGCACCGTGTCGTTCCACGGGACCGGGCGGGGGCGGTCATGCCCCCAGGTGAAGGCGCCGTCCACCACCCGGCATTTCGGCATGCCGCGCGCGTTGTCGCGCCGGTCAAAGGACAAATCCTCGCGCGTCGAGCCGACCCGATAGCCGTAATGCGCGTCCGACCATTTGAAGCCGCCGAACAGCGCGCGGGCGTAGGGATCCAGCAGCAGCTTGTTCGGGTTGAAGCGATGCCCCTCCTCCGGCTCATAGGGGCCATGGACGCGGTAGCCGTAAAGCTGGCCGGGCCGCGCGTCGGGGAGATAGCCGTGCCAAACCTCGTCGGTGTGTTCGGGCAGGGTCACGCGCTCCAACTCGCGCTGGCCGGTCTTGTCGAACAGGCACAGCTCCACCCGCTCGGCGTGGGCGGAAAACAGCGCGAAATTGACGCCGAACCCGTCCCAGGTCGCCCCCAACGGATGCGGTTTGCCGGGCCAAACGGCGGTGCGGGCGGTGATGGGGGGCATCAGGGGGAAACCTTGCGATCAGGGCGGCGTCCGGAAACGGTCATCATTCGACCTCCCGCAGCAACGCCAGTTCGGCGATCATCGCCGCGTTCAAAGGATGCAGTTCGTTTTTAATCGTGTGCCAGACGCGGGCGTCGTCCACGCTGTCATAATCATGGCGGTAAATGTTTCCGGCCCCGGCGACCGCAGGCCAATCAATGTTGGAATGGCGCTCCTTGATTGCGTCCGGCAATCGGCGCGACGCCTCTGATATGATTTCAAGCGCGCGCAAAACCGCGTAACAGGTTTTTTGATCCGCCAAAAACTCATCAAAGCCCATTCCGGCGACGAACGAGTCGATGGCCGCAATGTTGGTGGCGATGTCTTCAAGACGCTTGCGCGGCGATTTAGAAGGCATCCACGGATTCCCGAATCACACGGTCCCGCAACGCAGGGCTGAGGCGTTTGCGCTCCACCACATCGGTTGGTCGGTCGAACAGATCGGCGATGTCCAACGTGACGCGCGTGTACTCGAACATCCCCATGGGCCGATCCGGGGCGATGTCGATCAAGATGTCGATGTCGCTGTCCGCGCCAGCCTCGCCACGAACAACCGATCCGAACACGGAGGCGTGAAGCACGCCCCGCTGACGCAACGCCTCGCGGTTCGCCCTCAACGTCTGGACGACGTCGGCGGCGGATGGCGGCGGCTTGCTCTCAGTCATCGGCGCCTCCTCCGACAAAGTCCGTCTCCAGAAAGAACGCGCAACAATCAAATAAGAAAGCCTCCCCATGCCCCCGTCAAGGTTGCTTAAACGTCGGCGCCGATCATTAGAAAGGCGTTATTCTTCCCACCGCTCCAAAATCAGCGTCGCCAGCGGCGGCAGGGTCAGGGGCAGGGAGTGGGTGCGGCCATGCCAGCTTGTCGGTTCGGCCACGACCACGCCGCCGTTGCCGACGCCGCCGCCGCCATATTCCGGGGCGTCGGTGTTCAGCCGCTCGACATAGCGGCCCGGCAGCGGCACGCCGATGCGGTAGCCTTGGCGCGGCACTGGGGTGAAGTTGCAGACCACCACCACGATGTGCCCGGAATCGTCGGCCTTGCGCAGGAAGGTGAAGACCGAATTCTCGCTGTCGTTCGATTCGATCCACTCGAAGCCCGAGGAATCGCAGTCGGTGCGGTGCAGCGGGGCCAGTTCGCGGTACAGGCGGTTCAGGTCGCGGATCAGGTCATGGACGCCCCGGTGCAGCGGCTGGTCCAGCAGATGCCAATCCAGGCTCTGCGCCTCCGTCCATTCGCGGCGTTGGGCGAATTCGGCCCCCATGAACAGCAGCTTTTTGCCGGGATGGGCGAACATGAAGCCGTAATAGGCGCGCAGATTGGCGAATTTCTGCCACTCGTCGCCCGGCATCTTCTCGATCAGCGAGCCTTTGCCATGCACCACCTCGTCATGGCTGAGCGGCAGGACGAAGTTTTCGGAGAACTGATAGATCAGCCCGAAGGTCATCTGGTGGTGGTGGTAGCGCCGGTGGATCGGGTCGCACTGCATGTAGGACAGGGTGTCGTGCATCCAGCCCATGTTCCATTTGTAGCCGAAGCCCAGACCGCCCAGATAGGTGGGGCGCGACACCATCGGCCAGGAGGTCGATTCCTCCGCCACCGTCATCGCGCCGGGATGCTCGCCATAGACCAGCTCGTTCATCCGCTTCAGGAAGGCGATGGACTCCAGATTCTCCCGCCCGCCGAACTCGTTGGGGATCCACTCCCCCTCCTTCCGGCTGTAGTCGAGATAGAGCATGGAGGCCACGGCGTCGACGCGCAGCCCGTCCAACCGATATTGGTCGAGCCAGAACAGCGCGTTGCCCAGCAGGAAATTTTGCACCTCCCGCCGCCCGAAATTGTAGATCAGGGTGTTCCAATCCTGGTGGAAGCCCTGGCGCGGGTCGGCGTGCTCGTACAGATGGGTGCCGTCGAACAGGCCAAGCCCGTGCGGATCGGTCGGGAAATGCCCCGGCACCCAATCCAGCAGCACGCCCAACCCGGCCTGGTGGCAGGAATCCACGAATTCCTTGAAATCCTCCGGCGTGCCGTGGCGGCTGGTCGGGGCGTAAAGCCCGATGGGCTGGTAGCCCCAGGAACCATCAAAGGGATGCTCGGTGATCGGCAGCAGTTCGATGTGGGTGAATCCCAGATCGACGACGTAGGGGATCAGCCGCTCGGCCAGTTCGCGATAGGTCAGGAAACAGTCGCCCTCCTCCGGCGCCCGTGCCCAGGACCCCAGATGCACCTCATAGATCGACACCGCCGCGTTGCGGTCGGATGTTTGGACGCGGCGTTCCCGCCACGCCGAATCCTGCCAATCATAGGGCGGCAGGCCATGGATGACCGACGCGGTGTGCGGGCGCATTTCCGCCTGGAAGGCGTAGGGGTCGGCCTTGGCCGGCATCAGATGGCCGTCGGGGCCGCGCACCTCGAACTTGTAACGCTGGCCGGGGGCGGCGTGCGGCACGAAGATGTCCCACAGGCCCGACACGCCCCGGCGGCGCATCGGCAGGCGGCGGCCATCCCAATTGTTGAAATCGCCCACCACGCTGACCGTCCGCGCGTTGGGCGCCCAAAGGGCGAAGGCGACGCCGGGAACGCCGTCGATGGCGCGCGGGTGGGCGCCCAGCCGCTCGAACGCGCGCAGATGGGTGCCTTCGCCCAACAGGTGAATGTCCAACTCGCCCAGCACCGGGCCGAAGCGGTAGGCGTCGTCGAACTCCTCCGTCGCCAGCGGAAATTGGACGCGCAGGCGGTAGCGGAAGCGCTGCGTCCGGTCGGTCAGGGTGACGGCGAAGAAGCCGTCCGCCAGAACGGGCTGGGCCTCCCCCGCCGCGTCGCCGGTGGCGCTGTCGATCACCCACAGACGTTCGGCGCCGGGAACGAAGGCGCGCACCTCGATCGGTTGGCCCGGCCCGCTCTGGTGCATGCCGAGAACCGCGAAGGGGTCGCCATGCTCGGCCCGCGCGATGGCGATGGCCGCGTCGCGCAAGGCGCGCTCTTCGATCATGCGCCCGTCGTCGGAGGATCCCGTCGTCGTCGTGTCGCTGGCCATCGGTTGAACCCCTGCCCTATCGTTGTTCCCACTGACCATACAGGGGCCAGCCCCAGCGCACCATGGACATGCGGAGCGGAGCGCCGTCCTCACACCACCATGCGCGTCCGACGAACCACCCGTTCGCGCGGGGCGAAGCGGCCCTTTTGCTGAGCGGCCAAGGTCAACGCCTCATGCGCGATGCGGCGGCGGTAATCGCGGTCCACCCGCGCGAACATGCCAAAGGCGGTCTTCACCGCTTCCGTGGTCTTGGACTTCACCGCCTCGCGCAGGGCGTTGCGCAGCATGCGCAGTTCCAGAATGCCGGGAACGCAGGTGCGCTCGACCGCCTCGGACAAGATCTCGATCGAGCAGAGCGCCGCGTCGTCGTCGAGCCAATGCTGCATTCTCGGAACAGCCCCGCCCCTGCCACGCCAAACCGTTGCATTTTCTACCGTTTTGGTCGGGCAAAGACCAGCCTTTCGCGAACAAGGCTGGGCGCTGGATGCGTCAAGGCCGCAATTGACGCCCCAAACGATCCCAGACGATCATCGTCCGGGAAAAGGCTTGGGCCGGACCTTGATTTCATGGTCGGGCGGGCCGTCGCCGCCGTCGGGCTGTTTGCCCCGGTAATAGCCCTTCTGCCAACGCTCTTGCGCGGCGCTGCTGCCGGGGGTTTGCAAATCGGCGTTGAACTGGCTGCGCGAGGCAGCCCAGTGGCGGTATTGCGCCGCCGTCTCCGGGTCGCTGTCCAGGTCGCGCACCTCCGGCTCCAGGCTTTCCAGCAGACCGCGTTGGATCGGCATCAGATGGGCGTAGGGTTCCCCCTTCTCCCACGTCACCGGCACGTCGGGCGCGGTGAATTTCCAGTTCATGGTGAAGGGATAGGGCGACCAATCGGTTTCGATGATTCCCGACAACCCCATGATCCCATGCTTGGGGTGGTTGATCGGCCCCGTGACCATCAGATTGACCCCCGGCGGCGTGCGGAACAGCACAGCGACGTGGAAGGTCAACACCCCGCTGCCGAAATGGCTGGCGGGGATCAGCGCGTGCGCCTCCTCCGCCGTCACCTGGATGGCGTCCACCCCGGTTCCGCCGTTCCACACCGCCGTCACCCGGCAGGGGCTGCACACCTCCCAGCCATGCATGCTGGCGATGTTCAGGGGCAAACAGCGGTAGCCATATTGCTCCGGCAGGGCGTCGATCCAGTCACGCGTGGCGCGGGCCGGGCGGATGTCGGGCAAAGCTCCCGAGAGCGGATAAGCGATCAGCGTCATGGAAGCCAGTCTGCCAGAGTCGGCGCGGTTGAGTAAGACGCCGCGTGGGTTTGTACGGTTTGACCAGCCTTTACCCTGTGGTGATCCGGCGCGAGTCAAGCGCGGCATTCCGTCACAGAACACCCGTCAGGGTATACCCTAGTATGTTGCGTCTCTGAAATAAGCCGTATGATTTCACGCATGACAAGCGGGGAATTCGAGCGGAATTCTCAGCAAACCATTGTTTTAAAACAAAAAATACCAAGACCAGCAGAGGGCGCCATGCGCATTTCCGTCCACAGCATCCGTGCGAAACTCCTGATCCTTCAGGGGCTGTTCATCGTCGCCATCCTCGCGGCTGGCGTTTGGTCGGCCTACGCCAAGCGAGCCATGATGGTCGCCGGGTATGAGAACTCGATCCGGGCGGTGGTGGAATCCTCGCTCACGATCCTGAAATCCTACGACGAGCGCGCCGCCAAGGGCGAGTTCAGCAAGGAGGAGGCGCAAAAGCGCGTCAAGGACACGCTGCGCCCCCTGCGCTTTTCCGGCAACGAATACATGTTCGCCTACGAGTATGACGGCACGAACATGTTCCACCCCATCCGCCCGGATGTGGAAGGCACCAGGAAGCTGGCCGAGTTCAAGGACATCAACGGCGTTTTCGTGGTGAAGGAACTGGCCCGGCTGTCGCGCGGCGGCGGCGGTTTCCTGACCTACCATTTCCCCAAGGCGACCGGGACCGAACCGCAGCCCAAGCTGGTCTACACCGTGGCGTATGAGCCGTGGGGCTGGCTGCTGGCGACCGGCGTCTACATCGACGACGTGGACGCCGCCTTCCGCTCCGTCCTGCTGGAAACGCTGGCGGCGACCATCGTCGGCGCGCTGCTGCTGGGCGGCCTTGGCTTCCGCATGGTGTCGAGCATCTCCACCGGACTGAACCGGCTGAGCGACGCCACCGGCAGCATCGCCAAGGGCGACCTGTCCACCAAGGTGGAGGGCGCCGACCGCCGCGACGAGGTGGGAACCCTGGCCCAATCGGTCGAAATCCTCCGCCAGACCGCCATTGAGGCGACTCAGCTGCGCGCCAATCAGGCCGCGATGGAAAGCCAGTCCGCCGCCGAACGCCGGGCCGCCATGATCCGCTTCGCCGATGATTTCGAGCGCACGGTCGGCGGCCTCGTCCGCTCCGTCGCCGACGCGGCGGGCAAGCTGACCGCCACCTCCAGCGCGATGAGCGGCGGGGCGGAGCAGACCACGCGTCTGATGGACAGCGCCGCCCAAGCGTCCGGCCACACGTCGGACAACGTCAACGCCGTGGCCGAGGCGACCGAACAGCTTGCCGGGTCGATCCGCGAAATCGCCCAGCAGGTCGCCGAATCGACCGCCGGTTCGAGCCGCGCGGTGGAGGACGTCCGCCGCACCTACCAACTGATCGAACAGCTCGACAGCGTGGCCAAGCGCACGGTTGAGGTGGTGGACCTGATTCGCAGCATCGCCGCGCAAACCAATCTGCTGGCGCTGAACGCCACCATCGAGGCGGCGCGGGCCGGTGAAGCGGGCAAGGGCTTCGCCGTCGTCGCGTCGGAGGTCAAGAATCTCGCCAACCAAACCGCCAAGGCGACCGACGACGTCCAGGCGCAGATCGAAGCGATGACGTCGGCCACCGCGTCGGTGGTCGAGGCGATGCGCGGGGTCGGCGGCGTCATCGAAACCGTCAACAGCGTGGCGTCGAGCATCTCCGCCGCCATCGAGGAGCAAGGGGCCGCCACCCGCAACATCAGCGCCAACGTGAACGAGGCCGCCCAAGGCGTCGCCTCGGTCTCCAACAGCCTGACCATGGTGTGCAGCCACGCCACCGCGACCGGCAGCGCGTCCGCCGAGGTCGCCGCCGCCGCCCGCGCGGTCTCCAGCCAATCGGAACGGATGCAGGCCGAAGTCTCCACCTTCCTCTCCCGCATCCGCCAGGGGTAAGGCGGGACGCGACTTCATCATCGGGCGACGGGGCGTCCCTGCTGGCGCCCTATTGCCCGAATATCTGGTGTGGAATAGGGTGAGCGCCGAAACCATCCGCGCTCTGGATGAGTTCGTTTTCTGGACAGGATTCCATGACCGCCCACCCTTCCACCCCGTCCTTCGCCCCCCGCTCCTGGCTTGACGAGGCGTTGCGGCGCATCGAGGCGGACGTGAACCGTTCCGCCGACACGCATCTGTTGCGGCTGCCGCTGCCCGCCACGCCGGGAATCACGCTGTATCTGAAGGACGAATCCACCCACCCCACCGGCAGCCTGAAACACCGGCTGGGGCGGTCGCTGTTCCTCTACGCGCTGTGCAACGGCTGGATCCGCGAAGGCTCCACGGTGATCGAGGCGTCAAGCGGCTCCACCGCCGTGTCGGAGGCCTATTTCGCCCAGTTGCTGGAGTTGCCCTTCATCGCCGTCATGCCGCGCGGCACCTCCCCCGCCAAGATCGCCCAGATCGAGTTTTACGGCGGGCGCTGCCACATGGTGGACCAAGCGTCGGAGGTCTGTTCGGAGGCCCGGCGGCTGGCCCGCGACAATGGCGGCCATTTCATGGACCAGTTCACCTACGCCGAGCGCGCCACCGATTGGCGCGGCAACAACAACATCGCCCAGTCGATTTTCGAGCAGTTGGCGCACGAGCCGCACCCGACCCCCGATTGGATCGTCTGCGGGGCCGGCACCGGCGGCACCTCGGCCACCATGGGGCGCTTTGTCCGCTACCGCCGCCTGCCGACGCGGGTCTGCGTCGCCGACCCGGAACATTCGGCCTTCTTCGACGGCTTCCGCGACGACAACCCGGCGGCGACCGTCGGGCGCGGATCGGGCATCGAGGGGATTGGCCGCCCGACCGTCGAGGCGTCTTTCCAGCCCGGCGTGATCGACCGGATGATCCGTGTGCCCGACGCCGCCAGCATCGCCGCCGCCTGGGTTCTGCGCGACCGGCTGGGGCGTTCCTGCGGCGGATCGACCGGCACCAACCTGATCGGCTCCATCAGCCTGATCGCCGAGATGGCGCGCGAGGGGCGGCGGGGCAGCGTCGCGACGCTGATCTGCGATCCGGGCGAACGCTACAGCGGCACCTACTTCAACCGCGACTGGCTGAACGCCTCGGGGATTGATATTGATCCCTGGATGGCGCGGGTGGAGGATTTCTTCCGCGCCGGGCGCTGGAGCGACGAGGGGTTGGCCTCGGCGGCGCGTTGATTTTCGAAAGGCTGAAGCACGGCATGACCCGCATGCGCATCCGCATTGATTTCGATCCCGCCGGTTCCATCGGGCCGGGAAAGATCATGCTGTTGGAGCGGATCCGGGACACCGGCTCGATCTCCGCCGCTGGGCGGGCGCTGGGCATGTCCTACCGCCGGGCGTGGCTGCTGGTGGACGACCTCAACCGCATCTTCCGCGAGCCGGTGGTCAGCGCCGCCGTTGGCGGGCGCCAGGGCGGCGGCACCGTGCTGACCGCCTTCGGCGCCCAGGTCATCGACCATTACCGCGCCGTCGAGCGCGAAGCCCACGTCGCCACCGCCCACCGGCTGGCCGCGCTGCAAGCGTCGGTCAACCCGGACTATGGCGCGGACAAAACGGTGGACGACGGCAGCTTCGCCAGCGATCCAGGGCTGGCGCCGGGCTGCGCGGAGGGGTGAGCGCGCGGCGTGGCCCCCTCCCCGGCCCTCCCCCGCTCACGCGGGAGAGGGAGACAGACGCCTTGTCGGCCTGAAGCGGAGTTCCCTCTCCCGCGAAGCGGGGGAGGGTTAGGGAGGGGGAAAATGCTCGGCAAACCGCCCGCCCCTCACTCCGGCGGAACCTCGCGCGGCTTGCGGTCTTCGCCGATGGCGACGTAGGTGAAGACGCCCTCCGTCACCTTGATCGGCTCCGCGCCCGAGCGTTCCCGGCGGACCCAGGTTTCGATGCGCACCCGCATCGACGTCCGCCCGACCCGTTCCATCGTGGCGAAGCAGCTCACCTCGTCGCCGACGAAGACCGGCTTGTGGAAGGTCATCGCCTCGATCCCGACGGTGGCGACCCGGCCGCCAGACCGGCGCACCGCCACGGTGCCGCCCGCCAAATCCATCTGCGCCAACAGCCAGCCGCCGAAGATGTCGCCGTTCGGGTTGGTGTCCGCCGGCATGGCGATGGCCCGCAACGTCGGGCCATTGTTGAAGTCATATCCCGCGCCTTCGCTCATCGGACCCTCGCTGTCGTGAAAATTTGACGCACCAAAGCTTGTGGCCTCGGTATATAAGCCCCACAGGATGCGCTTGCGCACCCCTGACGAAATTCCTACCATAGCCCCCATGAGCGATCTTTTCGAGAACACAGGCCGCAAGCCCGACAGCTATTCCGCCCAAGACATCGAGGTTTTGGAGGGGTTGGAGCCTGTCCGCCGCCGCCCTGGCATGTACATCGGCGGCGTCGACGACCGCGCGCTGCACCACCTCGTCGCCGAGGTTCTGGACAACGCGATGGACGAGGCCGTGGCCGGCCACGCCAGCCGCATCGACCTGGAACTGACCTTGGACGGCACGGTTGTGGTGCGCGACAACGGGCGCGGCATCCCGATCGACGACCACCCGAAATACCCCGGCAAGTCGGCGCTTGAGGTCATCATGACCACGCTGCACTCCGGCGGCAAATTCTCCAACAAGGTCTATGAGACGTCGGGCGGCCTGCACGGCGTCGGCCTGTCGGTGGTCAACGCCCTGTCGGATCGTCTGACGGTGGAAGTCGCCCGCGACAAGCAGCTTTACGTGCAGGAGTACAGCCGGGGAACGCCGCAAGGGCCGTTGACCAACAAGGGCAACGTCAACCGGCGCGGCACCACCATCCGTTTCCACGCCGATCCGGAGATTTTCGGCGAAACCGCCCGCTTCGAGCCGCACCGGCTCTATCGGCTGGCCCGCTCCAAGGCCTATCTGTACCGGGGCGTCGAGATTCGCTGGAGCTGCGACCCGGCGCTGTTGGCGGCTGACGCGACGACGCCCGCCGCCGAAACCCTGCATTTCCCCGGCGGCCTGCTCGATTACCTGACGGCGGCGCTGAAGGACCGCAAGACGCTCACCCCCTCCCCCTTCGCCGGGTCGTTGGATTTCCCCAACGGCCAGGGCCGGGTTGAGTGGGCGGTGGCGTGGCCCGACGATGACGAAGGTTTCTCGCACACCTACTGCAACACGGTTCCCACCCCGCAGGGCGGCACGCACGAGGCGGGCCTGCGCGCGGCGCTGACGCGCGGCCTGAAAAGCTATGGCGAACTGACCAACAACAAGCGCGCCGGGCAAGTCACCGCCGACGACGTGATGGGCGACGCCTGCGTCCTGCTGTCGGTCTTCATCCGCGAACCGCATTTCCAGGGCCAGACCAAGGAAAGGCTGGTGACGGCGGAGGCGCAAAAGCTGGTCGAAGCGGCGGTGAAGGACCATTTCGACCATTGGCTGTCCGGCAACCCGCCCTCGGCCAACGCTCTGTTGGAGCGGTTGATCGAAAAGGCCGAGGAGCGGGCGCGGCGCAAGCAATCCAAGGAGTTGGGCCGCAAGACGGCGACCCGCCGCCTGCGCCTGCCCGGCAAGCTGGCCGATTGTTCGCGCAATTCCCCCGAAGGCACCGAGATTTTCCTGGTGGAGGGCGATTCGGCGGGCGGTTCGGCCAAGCAGGCGCGCCAGCGGGAAACCCAGGCGATCCTGCCCCTGCGCGGCAAGATCCTGAACGTCGCCAACGCCTCCATCGACAAGATGAAGGCGAATCAGGAGTTGAACGACCTGACCCAGGCGCTGGGCTGCGGCGTCGGCAAGGATTTTTCCAGCGACAAGCTGCGTTACGAGCGGGTCATCATCATGACCGACGCCGACGTGGACGGCGCGCACATCGCCTCGCTGCTGATGACCTTCTTCTACCGGGAAATGCCGGGGCTGATTCAGAACGGGCATCTGTATCTGGCGCTGCCGCCGCTCTATCGCCTGAGCCACGGCAACAAGCAGGTCTACGCCCGCGACGACGCCCACAAGGACGAGCTTCTGGCCCGCCAATTCAAGGGCAAGAAGCCGGACATCAGCCGATTCAAAGGCTTGGGCGAAATGATGCCCGCCCAGTTGCGCGACACCACCATGGATCCGATCAAACGGACCCTGCTGCGCGTCGTCGTCCCCAACGCCGCCGACCCGGAAGAGCGCGAGGACAGCGAGCGCACCCGGTCGTTGGTTGAAGATCTTATGGGGAAACGCCCGGAATTGCGCTTCAAATTCATCCAGGACAATGCCAAATTCGTGAAAGCGGATGACATTGACGTTTAAGGCAGGCGCATGATCGGGATCACCCCATACAAAACGGACTTGTTCATTCCGACCTACCAGCCGATCAAGAATGATCGCTGGGAAATGACCATCACTCCCATGCACCTGTCTCGGGGCTATTGGAGCGAGAGCGCTCTGGTCCAGAACATGGCGGCGCTGTCCCGCTTCGCCGACGACGGCAGCAAAAGAGTCTGGATGTCGACCACGCCGATGGAGATGGAAAGCCAGGAAATCGGCATCCGCCTGTCCACCGGCTACACCCTGGTCGCCGGAATGGGGATGGGGTGGGCGGCGATCAACGCCGCGCTGCGACCGGAGGTCAGCCGCGTCACCGTTGTGGAGTTGGATCCCGAGGTGATCGCCATGAACGAGACGCTGGGCACCTTTCGCAATCTTCCCGAAGAGGCCGCGCGCAAGATCGAAATCGTCAACGCCAGCGCGATGGAGTTCAAAAGCGACGCGCCGGTCGACACGCTGATGGCCGACATCTGGTTGCCGCTGAACGGCGATGATCGGGTCGATCAAACACGGATCATGGCGGAAAACACCCAAGCCCGCCGGGTTTACATCTGGGGCCAGGAAATGGTGATCGCCCGCCGGGCGCGGGCGTTGGGCCTGGAGCTGACTCACGACAGCGTGGCGCGCATCATCGACGAGTTGGGATTGCCGCTGATTGGCCTGGAATGGCCCAACTACCCTGAGCTGGTCGCGCTGGTCGCCGGTCGCTGGCTGAAAGACGTTTGATCGCCCCTTGTCGGCGACACGCCACAGGCGCCATATCGGGAGAAGCGGCGCGTCAACCGCCGCTTCTCCCGATCCGGGGTGTTCCATGACGACCAACCCACGCTTTTTCCCCCGATGGCCCCACAGCCGGGCCACGGTTGCGGCGGTCGCCCTAACCGCCACGCTTGGCCTGTCCGGCTGCGCCGAGCGGGTGGTGGCGGGCGACCCGACGCCCGCCTACACGCTGCTGGAGGTGGCCTACGCCGCGAGCGACCGTGATTTGCGGGTGGTTTTGCACGGTCTGCCCTTCGGCGGCGACGCCGCCAGCTTCGCCAAGGCGGTTTTGCCGTCGATGCAGGACCGCATCATGGGCGTCAACACCACGCTGACGACGACGCCCAACGACACGGCCCGCCCCGATTACCGCGTGGTGTTGATCTTCAACGCGACGGGCAACCTGCCAAGCTGGTCGGTGTGCCAGGAGGGGGCCGTTCCGACCCTGCCGCCGGGGGTTTTGCCGCCGGACGGCACATTGGTGGTGCAAGGGGCCTTCTGCCGGGGCGGCGGCGCCTTCACCACCGCCACCGGCTGGCTCGACCACCCGACGGGGCTGGAGGATCCGAATTTCCGTCAACTGGTCAGCGACATGACGGTGTCTCTTTTCCCTACACGGCGGGCCGACCAAACTTGCGCCGGCGGCCCGGATTGCTGATTGTCCCCCGTCACGGGCGCAACTGAACCCTGACCCGCCGTCAGTATCCCGCCGTCAGGGGCGCAACAGCCAATCGCGCAACAGCGCGGTGACGGCCTGCGGCTGCTCCATCGCCGACAGATGGCCGCACTCTTCGATCAGGACCAGCCGGGCGCCCGGAATGGCCTCGGCCATCTCCTCATGCAGGGCGGGCGGCGTCAGCGCGTCCTGACGCCCGCACAGCACCAGGGTTGGGCAGGCGATGGCGGCCAGTCTGGGGCGGCTGTCGGGCCGGGTGATGATGGCGGTCTGTTCGCGGATGTAACCGTCCACCCCAACCCGCTCCATCTGCGCCAGCGCCGACTCCACCAACGGGCGGTCGGCCAAGCGGTCGGGGTGAACCATACGCGCCATCCCCGCCTGCATGACCTGCCGATATTTGCCCTGGAGGGCGAGCGCCATCGCCTCGCGCCGGGTGGCGGTCTGCTCCGCCGTGTCGGGGCGGGCGTTGGTGTCGAGCAGAGCCAGCCGAGTCACCCGTTCCGGCGCGCAGCGCAGAATCTCCAACGCGACATAGC
This sequence comes from Azospirillum cavernae, assembly GCF_003590795.1. Lineage (GTDB taxonomy): Bacteria > Pseudomonadota > Alphaproteobacteria > Azospirillales > Azospirillaceae > Azospirillum > Azospirillum cavernae. The sequence goes on along the minus strand of NZ_QYUL01000001.1, from coordinate 474,515 downwards.
CGCCCATCGACAGCCCGGCCAGGGCGAAACGCTCCGGCGCCGAGTCCAGCACGCGCTCGGCCATCGCGGCGACGGAATCATCGCCGCTCAGATCGGGAACTTGCGGGTCGGCGACATCGGCCAGATGGCGGGTTTGGTGCGCCCACAGCGCCGCGTCCAGCGGCATGCCGGGCAACAGGATCAAGTTTTGCTCGCTCATCGTCGTTGTGTCCCTTTCCGTCACCGCACCAGCGCGCTGACCGCTTTGAACAACGGCGTTCCCGCCCGTTCCATCCACTCGAACAGAATCATTTCGGTGGTGACGATGGGAACCCCGGCGGCGCTCATGCGGGCGACGGCGGCGGCGTGGTTGTCCGCCGTGCGCGACGACACGGCGTCGGCCGCCAAATAAACCGCCTGTCCGGCCTGACGCAGCCCCAAAACGGTCTGGAGCACGCAGACATGCGCCTCCGTCCCGCAGACGACGATCTGCTTGCGCCCCGATTCCTCGACCAGGGCGTTGAAGGCCGGTTCGCCGGTGCAGGCGAAGGTGATCTTTTCCACCGTCGGCGTCCCATCCGGCAGGGCGGCGCGCACCGATTCGACCGTCCGCCCCAGCCCCTTGGGGTATTGTTCGGTGAGAATCACCGGCACGCCCAACAGCCCGGCGGCCTTCAGCAGGGTGTCGACGTTGCGCAGAACGCGGGGGGACTCGTGGATGGCGGGCAGCAGACGTTCCTGCACATCGACGACGACCAAAAGCGAATCTTCGGCGCGGAGAATCATGGACGGACACTCTTCAGCGAGGAACGGCGGCGCGCCGCTCGGCGGAACAGCCTATCCCAACCACGATTTTCCGCCAAGCATGGGCGCGAAACCCTCTATTTTTGGTCCGACAACACCGCGTCTATTGACATAAGCCTTTGATTACCTATTCTGCGGCACTATCTGAGCGTCGAGCGCTACTCGCTCGATTTGCGAACTCCAGAACAGAAACAGGTTGGATGCTATTTTCGGAACTTGGGCTTGGCCCTGACGTCCTGCGCGCCATCGAGGACAAGGGTTACACCCAGCCGACGCCCATTCAGGAACAGGCGATTCCCTGGGTCCTGCAAGGCCGTGATGTGCTCGGCTGCGCGCAGACCGGCACCGGGAAGACGGCTGGCTTCACGCTGCCTATGATAACCATGTTGGCCTCGGGCCGCGCTCGTGCGCGGATGCCCCGGTCGTTGATTCTGGAACCGACGCGCGAACTCGCCGCCCAGGTTTCGGAAAGCTTTGAAACCTACGGCAAATACCACAAACTCAGCATGGCTTTGCTGATCGGCGGGGAGAATTTCTCCGAACAGGTCAAAAAGCTCGACCGTGGGGTCGATGTGCTGATCGCGACTCCGGGGCGGTTGATCGACCTGTTCGAGCGCGGCAACATCATGCTGAACGACATCAAGGTCTTCGTCATCGACGAGGCGGACCGGATGCTCGACATGGGGTTCATCCCCGACATCGAGCGGATCGTCAGCAAGCTGCCGAAGACGCGCCAGACCTTGTTCTTCTCCGCCACCATGCCGCCGGAAATCCGCCGTCTGGCCGACGCCTTCCTGTCCAACGCGCAGGAAGTCACCGTCGCCCCGCCCGCCTCTCCGGCGGAAACGGTGACTCAGGCGCTGTCGCTGGTGCAAGAGGTCGACAAGCGCAAGGCGCTGCGCCATCTGTTGCAGACCGAAGACGTCAAAAACGCCTTCATCTTCTGCAACCGCAAGCGTGACATCGCGGTGCTGCAAAAGTCGCTGGAGCGTCACGGCTTCAACGTCGGCGCGCTGCACGGCGACATGGTCCAGTCCAAGCGGACGGAGACGCTCGACCTCTTCAAAAAGGGCGAGATCGCGCTGCTGGTCTGCTCCGACGTCGCGGCGCGCGGCATCGACGTCCAGGGTTTGAGCCACGTCTTTAATTTCGACGTGCCGCTGACCCCGGATGATTATGTCCACCGCATCGGTCGCACCGGGCGCGCGGGCAAGCAGGGCCGCGCCTTCATGTTGGCCACCCCGGACGACGTGAAACTCGTTGGCGCGATCACGCGCCTCATCAAACGGGAGATTCCGATGATCGCCATCGACGGTCTCGAAACGGTCGAGTTTGGCGACGAGGATGCCGTGCGTCCCCGCCGTGGCGGACGCGGCGCCGGCGCCGGGCGCGGTCGCCCCGAGGCCCGCAGCCGTGGCCCGCGCGAAGAGCGTCCGGCCCAAGAAGAACGCGCCGAGCAGCGGCCCGCCCGCGAGGAGCGGACGGACCGTCCGGTTCGCGAGGAGCGCCCGGTTCGCGAGGAGCGCGCCGAACGCCCGGCCCGTGCCGAACGTCCCGTCCGTGAGGAGCGCCCCGTGCGCGACGACCGTCCGGTTCGCGACGAGCGTTCCGAACGTCCGGTTCGCGAGGAGCGTTCCGAGCGTCCGATCCGCGACGAGCGCCAACCGCGCGAATCTCTGGCCGCCGCCGAGGCCCGCCGTAACGGCGAGCCGCGCCGGGATCGCGACCGTGACCGCAACCGCCCCCGCCGCCGCGATGACGACGACGATGACGGCGTCGTGATCGGCTTTGGCGATCACATGCCCGCTTTCATGCTGCGCTCGGCCCGCCCGCGCGTCTCGTCGGACGTGGTCGTGGACTCGTCTGAGCACTCCCAGGAGGGCTGATCGCGTGCAGACCATCTTCATCATGGTCAAATGCGAGTTGGGCAAGGCCTACGGCGTCGCCGATCAGGCCGTCCAACAGATCGAAGCGGTGTCGGAGGTGCATTCCATCTCCGGCCAGTATGATCTGTTGATGAAATGTTATCTGACGCAGGAGGACGACATTGGTCGGTTCGTCACCGACCATGTCCAGACCCTGCCCGGCGTGCGCGACACCTTCACGCTGATCGCCTACAAGGCCTTCGCCTGAGACACGCGCGGTAGACGCAAGACCCCATAAAGAAAGGGCGCTCCCGGCATCGGAAGCGCCCTTTTTCTTTGCGCGGAAGTCGCTTGCGACGGCGGCTTGCGACGGTGCGGTTACATCCCCGGCCCGCTGGCCAACGTCACGCACATGGTGCCTTTGCCGGTCAGGCTGCCGCAGCCTTTGGCGTTCTGCGAGATGAAGCGGATGACCACCCGTTGACCGGCGGAGACGGATTGCGGAGCCAACAGCGCTTCGGCCACTTGGGTTTCGACGCTGCGCACCGGCGGTTGCGGGCTGGCGCTGGCCACCTGCATGGGAGCGGGCGGCGGAGCCGGAGCGGCGGCGACGGCCAAGGCGGGCGCCTCGACCGTGACCGGAGCGCGCGACTCTGCGCGTCTCGGCTCGACCACGATATTGTTGACCGCGACGGTGGTTTCGGTGCGCTCCGGCGCCTTCGCCATCGGGGCCGAGTCGGGAACCGCCATGGCCACCACCACCTGCCCCTCGCCCTTCTGCGGCTTGGGCGCGTCGTTGGGAACCACGGCCACCTCGATGGCCGACGCGCCCGCCGATTGCGACGGCGTGCGCGGGGCGGACCCACGCAGCACGGGCGTCAGACTGGCGATGTATTGACGGGTTTCGCGCGGCAGCTTCTGCTTGCCCGCCAGATGCCCGGCGTAGCAGGCCGGGCCGCAATTGTAGGCGGCGAGGAAGCCCGGCGCGCCGAACAAATCATACATCTGCCGCAGATAGGCGGTCCCCGCCATGATGTTGTCGCGCGGGTCGGCGGGATTTGGCCCCAAGCCATATTGGAAACGCATCAACTCATAGGTGCCGGGCATCACCTGCATCAGGCCGATGGCCCCCGCCGAACTGGTCAACGGCTTGCCGCTGTTCGCGGTCGCCCGTCCGTTGCTCTCCCGCATCATGACGGCGCGGATCCATTTTTCCGGCATGTCGTGGCGTTCGGACGCCTCGCGGATCAACGGCACCCAACGGCCCAACGGATCTTTGGGATCAGGCACATAGGCCGTTTCCGTCGAGGAATTCATCGCCTGTTGGCCGTCCGTCGCGCAGCCCGCAAGCCCCAACGCAAGACACAGAAAGGCGCCGACAGCCGGAAGAGTCGCAAGAGGACGTTTCATCACGAGATCACATCCATAGCTGTGGGCGCTGGAAAGCAAAAGCCGAGATGCTTTTTCGATGCAGAGCCTCCCGGTGTCAAGCGACAACGTCCCCGGGGCCGTCGAAGACTTTCCATCACGTTGGTTCGTCATACGCGCATAGGAATTTTCGACAAATGTTCGGCATTCATTGTCGCTCCGACGATTCTTCCGATTTCATGGGAACCTTGACGGAAGATCCGTATCACACCTATTCAGTGGAGATTTTTCGCGGGATCTGTTTTTATCCGGGCGAAATTCAGAGTCCCACAGGCCCGTGTTTGGCCGCCGCCGTCAACGCAGGACGTTCCCAATGACCACGCCGACCATGACCACCCCCTCCCGGACCGCCCCACCGGCCAAGCGCCGCCGCGTCCGCTGGCTGTGGATGGTTCTGTTCGTCGCCGCCCTGCTGGGCGCCGGGGCGCTGGGCGGCGGGGCCGCCTGGCGCGCCCGATCCGCCGGAGACGCGGCGGCCACAACGCCGCCCACCGCCACGACGCCCGCCGCCACGCCCCCCGCTGAACGCCCGGTCGAGCTGGCGGCGGTGGAGGTGACGCGCATGGTCCCGCGCCGCCTGTCGGACACGGCGCGGCTCAGCGGTTCGGTCGCCCCGATGGAGCAAGCGGCGGTCAAATCGGAGGTCGCCGCCAAGCTGGTCGAGGTGACGGTGCGCGAGGGGGAAGCGGTGAAAAAGGGCCAGATTCTCGCCCGCTTCGACACCGCCGACCTAACCGCCAAGCTGAACGAAAAGCTCAGCAACCTGGACGGGGCCAAGGCGCAGTTGGTGTTGGCGGAAAAAACCCGTTCCAAAAGCGCGGCCTTGCGGCGGAACGACATCGTGTCGGAAACCAATCTGGATCAGGCGCAAAGCAGCCTTCAGTTCCAACAGGCCCAGGTCGGCGCGCTGAGCGCGCAGGTTGAATTGGCGCGCAAGGCGCTGCGCGACGCCGTGGTTCTCAGCCCCATCGACGGCATGGTGTCGGCGCGCGCGGTCCATCCCGGCGAAAATCTGGCGGTCAACGCCCCGATGTTCACCATCGTCGATCTGAGCCGGGTGGAGGTCGAGGCCACCGTCCCCGCCGACGACGTCGCCCGCCTGCAAACCGGCCAGAGCGTGCGGTTGCGGGTGGAGGGCTTTGGCGAGCGCGTCTTTCCCGGCCGCATCGCCCGCATCAACCCGATGACGCGGGCGGGATCGCGCGCCATCCCGGTTTACATCAGCGCCGACAACGCCGACGGCGCCCTGCGCGGCGGCATGTTCGCCAGCGGCGAGGTTCAGGTGGCGGAGGCCGAGGCCGCCTTCGCCCTGCCCCCGGTGGCGATCCGCCGCGACGGGCAAGGCGATTTCGTCCTGGTCATCGCGGGCGAGCGCACGGAGCGACGGGCCGTCACCCGACGCGGGCTGTGGGCGCGCGGCGATCTGGTGCAGGTCGATGGGCTGGCCGAGGGCGACCGCGTCGTGAGCGGCAACCTGCCCGGCTTGACCGCCGGGCGCGCCGTCACCGTGATCGGAACGTAACGCCATGCCGATCACCCGCATCAGCGTCGACAACCCGGTCTTCGCCACCATGATGATGGTGGCCTTGATGGTGCTTGGGCTGTTTTCCTACAACCGCCTGGGCGTCGATCAATTCCCCGACGTCGATTTCCCCATCGTCGTCGTGTCCACCCAATATCCCGGCGCCAGCCCGGAAACCGTCGAAACCGATTTGACCCGGCCCATCGAGGACGCGGTCAACACCATCGCCGGCATCAAGACGCTGACCTCGCGCTCCTACGAAAGCCAGTCGGTGGTGATCGCCGAGTTCGATCTGAAGACCGCCTCCACCCAGGCGCTTCAGGACGTCCGCGAAAAGGTGTCGGCCATCCGCGCCACCTTCAACGCCGACGTCAAGGATCCGCAGATCACCCGCTTCAACCCGGACGATCAGCCCATCCTGTCCCTCGCCGTCAAATCCGACCTGCGCGGCCTGCGCGACCTGACGACGCTGGCCGACCAGATCGTGTTGAAGCGCATGCAGAACGTGCGCGGCGTCGGCAAGGCGACCATCGCCGGTGGGGTGAAGCGGCAAATCCAGGTGCGGTTGAAGCCCGAACGGCTGGAGGCGCTGAACGTCGGCGTTGACGAGGTGATCCGCGCCGTCACCAACGAAAATCAGGATCGTCCGGCGGGCACCGTGTCGGGCAACGGGGCCGAGCGGGTCGTCCAGGTCGATGGCCGCGTGAGCGAGCCGCGCCAACTGCTCGACCTCATCGTCGCCCGGCGCGGCGGCGCGCCGGTGCGTGTGGGCCAAGTGGCCGAGGTGATCGACGGGCAGGAGGAGCAAGACTCCCTGGCCTTGTTCAACGGCGCCCCGGCCTTGGCGGTGGACATCGTCAAGGTGCAGGGCGCCAACACGGTGGAGGTGGCGCGCGGTCTCTACAAGGCCATCGCCGAGCTGAAAAGCGGCGGCGCCCTGCCCGCCGACGTGACGATGGAGGTGGTGCGCGACACCTCGCGCGGGATCACCAACTCGCTGAACAACGTGCAAAAGACGCTGATCGAGGGCGGCGCCCTGACCGTCTTCATCGTCATGATTTTTCTGGGATCCTGGCGCAGCACGGTCATCACCGCGCTGACGCTGCCGGTGGCGGTGATGGGAACCTTCGGGGTGCTGGCCGCCTTCGGCTTCACCTTGAACGTCATGACGCTGATGGCGCTGTCGCTGGCCATTGGCATTTTGATCGACGACGCCATCGTCGTGCGCGAAAACATCATGCGCCATCTCGGCAAGGGGCAAGGCCACCGGCAGGCGGCGTTGGACGGCACGTCGGAAATCGGGCTGGCGGTGCTGGCGACCACGCTGACCATCGTCGCCGTCTTCCTGCCCGTCGCCTTCATGGGCGGCATCATCGGGCGGTTTTTCCTGCAATTCGGCATCACGGTGTCGGCGGCGGTGCTGATTTCGCTGTTCGTGTCCTTCACCCTCGACCCCATGCTGTCCAGCCTGTGGTACGACCCGGCGGCCCATGGGCGGCACGGGAACGGCCCCTTCGGACGCTTCGCCCGCGCCTTCGAGCGCGGATTCGACGCGGTGTCCCACGGCTATGGCCGCCTGTTGGGCTGGGCGCTGCGCTGGCGCTGGCTGGTGCTGCTGTTGGCGCTGGGCGTCTTCGTCGGCAGTTTCCTGCTGGTGCCGCGCATCGGCGTGGAGTTCGTGCCCGCCGCCGATCTGGGCGAGCAGGTGATCGACGTCGAGGCGCCGGTCGGCTCCTCCCTCGACTACACCGCCGCCAAGATGCGGCAGGTGGAGGCGGCGATCCGCGAGTTTCCCGAAATCGCCTACACCTACGCCACGGTGAACACCGGCGTGTCGGTGGGGCGCAACCGGGGCAGCCTGTTCCTGCGCTACAAGCCCATCGACCAGCGCAAACGCTCGCCCAGCGATCTGGCCCCGCTGCTGCGGGGACGGCTGGCGGCGATCCCCGGCATCACCATCGGCGTCGGCATTCCCGGCGTCGGCGGCGTGCAAAAGCAAATCCAGGTGTCGGTGCAGGGCCGCGACATCGCCGAATTGGACCGCATCGCCAAACAGGTCAGCGCCGCCATGGGCCGCATCCCCGGCTTCGTCGATGTGGACAGCAGCCTGAAAGCCGCCAAACCCACCCTGTCGGTGCGGTTGGACCGCGATCTGGCGAGCGATCTGGGCATCGGCACCGCGCAGGTGGCGTCCACCCTGCGCCCGCTCTTCGCTGGCGACAAGGTGTCGAGTTGGAAGGCGCCGGACGGCGAAAGCTACGACGTGCTCGTCCGCCTGCCCGAAGGCGACCGGGTGGGCCGCTCCGACCTCGACCGCGTCTATCTGTCGGGCGGCGTCGACGCCAACGGCACGCCGCGCATGATCCCGCTGTCGCAGGTCAGCGAAGTCAACACCACGCTGGGGGCCTCGCAGATCAACCGCCGTGATCTTCAGCGCGAGGTGAACGTCAACGCCAACGTCCAGGGCCGCGCGGCGGGCGACGCGGGCAAGGATTTGCAGGCGGCCATCGCCAGCATCGCCTTGCCGCCCGGCTATCGCATCGTCTTCGGCGGCTCCACCAAGGACATCGCCGAAACCAGCAGCTACGCCGCCCAGGCGCTGGCGCTGGCGGTGATCCTGATTTACCTGATCCTCGCCTCGCAGTTCGGCAGCTTCCTGCAACCGCTGGCGATCATGGCCTCGCTGCCGCTGGCCTTGATCGGGGTGTTTTTGGGGTTGCTGGTCGCCGGATCAACGTTGAACATCTTCAGCGCCATCGGCTTCATCATGCTGATGGGGCTGGTGACGAAGAACGCCATCCTGCTGGTGGATTTCGCCAACCAGGCCCAGGCCCGGGGGGCCGACCTGCGCGCGGCGGTGATCGAGGCGGGAATCATCCGTCTGCGCCCGATCATCATGACGACCATGGCGATGATCTTCGGCATGATCCCCTTGGCGCTGGGCATCGGCGAGGGCGCGCAGCAACGCGCGCCGATGGCCCACGCGGTGATCGGCGGGCTGATCTCCTCCACCATCCTGACGCTGCTGGTGGTGCCGGTGATCCTGACCTATCTGGACGGGCTGTCGCGCCGGGTCAAAGGCTGGTTCACCCACGCCGACCCCGACGCGCAGAGCAACCTTCACACACCGGGCGGCTAACGCCATGAATGTGGACTTCCCTCTTGCGCGGAAGCGGGCGCCCAACCGATCATCCTATCGTTCGATTGCAGACGCTGAACTCAGCATTCCAAAAATGGTGAATTTTCATGATAGAGGCTATGGAAAATTCTGGAGTTTTCGAGAGAGAAAATAAAAAAAATCACTCTACACCACTGAGTATTTATATTAAATTATTCAGAATTCACCATTTCCCAAAGAATTTTTTGGTATTTATCCCGATTTTTGCCGCGCACAATTTTAATTTTCCCGATGCTTTTACCTTAACCGTGGTTTTTTTAGGCTTTTGTTTTTGCGCGTCGTCGATTTACATCATCAATGATTTTTTCGATTTGCCCTATGACCAGGCGCATCCAGAAAAACGCCATCGACCGCTGGCGGCTGGAATCATATCCCCCGCCTCGGCCTTGGCGACGTCGATGGCGGCGTTGTGCGTCGGCTTGGCGTTGGGGTGGTTGGCCGGACCGGGCGTCGCCCTGGTCATGGGGGGCTACGCCGTCGTCGCAATCGCCTACTCCACGATTCTGAAGCGGGTGTTCATCCTCGACGCGCTGACGCTGACCTGCCTCTATGGCGCTCGGCTCGCCGCTGGGGCGGTCGCGTGCGGCGTCGCTCTGTCGTCTTGGTTGATCGCCTTTTCGGCCTGTCTGTTTTTCGGGCTGGCGCTGGTCAAACGGGTTTCGGAAATCGCGATCCGACAACAGGCCGGGTTGGGCGATCCGCCCGGTCGCCCTTACCGACTGAGCGACCGCCCGTTGCTGGAAAGATTGGCGGCGCTCGGGTGCTTCGCCGCCGTCGTCATTCTGGCTCTGTATCCGGAAAGTCAAACGGCGGCGAGGCTGTACGCGTCGCCAAAAATCCTTTGGGCCGCCGATTTGGCCTTTCTCTTTTGGACCTGTCGGTTGTTGGCGCTGGCCCACCGGAACGCCCTTCCCGACGATCCCGTCGCCTTCGCCCTGTCCGACCGGGTCAGCCACCTGTGCGGGGCGTTCATCGCGCTGTGCGGGGTGGCCGCCGCCATGCTCTCCTGGTGAGCGGCCCTCGCGGTGGTGAGCGGCGACGCCGACCAATGATTCCGGTCACAGCCTCAGCCGCTTGAACAGTGTTTCCGGCAGGGCGCGGATGACGAACATCACCAAGCGCCAAATTCCGGGCGCGTAAACGACGTCGCGGCCACGGGTTGGCGCGTCGGCGATCACGCGCGCCACCTCGTCGGCCTCCGCCGTCAGGAAACGGGGCAACGCCATGCCTTCGGTCATCCGGGTGCGGACGAAGCCGGGCTTGATGGTGACGACCCGCAAGCCGCAACGACTCATCCGGGCGCGCAGCCCGGACAGAAAGGCGGAAAAGCCAGCCTTGGCCGATCCATACACATAATTGGCCGCGCGCCCCCGATCCCCGGCGACGGAGCTGACGCCGATCACGACCCCCGATCCCCGCGCCGCCATGCGATGGGCGATCTCCCCCAGCAACAGGGCCGGGCCGATGAAATTGCCGCGCATCAGTCGCTCCGCCACCGCGCCATCGGCCTCGGCGCAGCGCTGGTCCTCCAGCGCGCCGACCAGACAGACCACGACGTCCGGCAATCCCGGCAGCCCAGCGACGAAGGCGGGAAAGCTGGCGGTGTCCAGGGCGTCGATCCGGCGCGTCGCGACGCTGACGCCATGACGCAGGCGCAGATCCTCGGCGTCACGCTCCAACAAGGCCATGTCGCGACCGGCGAGGATCAACGACCATCCCATCGCGGCCCAGCGCAACGCCACAGCCCGGGCGATGTCGGAGGTCGCCCCCACGATCAACGCCAACGGAGGACCGCTCAAAGCCCCAACCTTTCCGATTGCCGGGAGCGAAAGCGCCCGTCGGCGTCCCAAGCCGCCCGCGCCTCGGCGAATTGCTCAAGCTCGGGATAGCCTTTCCGCATCGTCGCGGCGCTCATGCGCGCATCCTTGGCCAGATAAAGCCGACCGCCGCAATCCGCGACGATGGCGTCCAGATCGTCGCACAGGGCGAACGACGCCGGGGAAACGGGAAAATCCAGCGCCAGAGAATGCCCGTCAATCGGAAATGACAGGAAGCCGCCCCGGCGCGGCCCCATCCGCTTGAGCACCGCCAGCAACGGTCGGCAATCGGTGGCGGCGATCCGATTCAGCAGCGCTCGCAGCCCGGCGCGCGCGCTCGCCCTGGGCAACACGCATTGATGCTGGAGCAGCCCGGCCCGACCATAGAGACGGTTCCACGCCGACAGCCCATCCAGCGGAAAGAAGAAGCGGTCCAGCCCGATCAGGGCCTCGCCCGGACGCGACGCCCGGAAATAGGCTTCGTTGAACAGCCGCGCGGCGACGGCGTTCAACGCCAAAATCGGCGGCAGATCACAGGGAACCGTGCCAAGGCGCGGCGGCGACCGCCGCAAAGGGTCGGCCCGCAGGGCGCGCGGCAACTCCTCAACGCGGGCATGCTCGCCGCGCGTCAACACCGAACGGCCAAACCCTTTGCCGCTGGCCCGGCAATCAATCCAAGCGACGTTGTAGGTCCAATCGTCCGACGCCTCCAGCGCGTCCAGACCGGAATCAAGATCGGCCAGACGCAGAGTCTCCTGACGGATCACGGCCGTCTCGATCCGGCGCAGACGAATGGCCGCGCGCAGGATGACTCCGGTCAACCCCATCCCACCCCGCGTGGCGCGAAACAGGCGGGACTCCCGATCCGGGCCGCAGCGCGTCACCCCGCCATCGGCGGTCAACAGGTCGAGCCACAGCGTGTGGTCGCCAAAGCAGCCGTCGCGATGGTGATTTTTGCCGTGAACGTCGGCGGCGAGCGCGCCCCCGACGGTCGCCGCCCGCAGGCCGGGAACCACCATAGGAAACCAGCCCCGAGGAACGAACGTGTCGAGAATGTCGTCCAGAGCGACCCCGGCCTCGCAGGTCAGCGCCCCCGCGACCGGATCGAACGCCAAAAAGCGATTCATCGGCAAGGCCGACAGCACGCCGTCGGCGTTCAGCGCCGCGTCGCCATACGCCCGCCCGGCGCCACGGGCGATCACGCTGACGCGGCCATCGACCAGTCGGCGGACGTCGTCCTCGTGGCGGGCCTGGAACACCGGGCAATCCAGACTCGGGTAACGGCCCCAACCCGACAGAATCACGCCCCGGCTCCCTGTTTCAGGACCATGTTTCCAAGGACCATCGCAACAAAGACTCGTTCGGACAAGGCTTCAAGGCAACGTCAACGTGGATTCCGCGCCGACCGCACCGAGATTGTCGCGCAGCCACAACTCCGCCGTCTGGCGTCCGGTTTCGCGCAGCCAGCACAGAAAGCTCCAATCCGTCACCAGCTTGGAATAGACGCCCAGACCGCGCAGAGCGTCGTCGGCCTCGATCAGATGCAGGCGCGGGCCGTCAGCGTCGGCCATCATCGCCCGCAACTCGGTCAGCAGGGGGGCGTTGAAGGTGATCTGATTCAGGCGCTCGGCGATCGCCGTGGGGTTTTCCGGGGTTTCCAGCGCGGTCAACGGGTTGATCGTCACCACGGCGATGTCGGCGCCGGGACAGGCGCCGACCAGCGGGCTGACCGCCGGGTTGGCGACGTAACCGCCATCCCAATAATCGACGCCGTCGATGCTCACGGCGCGGAACAAATGCGGCAGACAGGCCGAGGCCAACAGATGATCGACGCCGATCTGCGTCTCGTCGAACAGGGTCAGCCCGCCGGTGCGGACGTTGGTGGCGCTGACGAACAGCCGCAGACCGGATTTTCGGATCAACTCCGGCTCGACCAACTCGGTCAGCAGGGCGCGCAAGGGGTGAAAGTCGGCGGGTTGCGTCTGATAGGGCGTCACCCAGCGCCGCGCCCACTCCACCAGATGGCTGCCAAAGGCGTTGTCGATGTTCCAGCGGTCGCTGGCCACCCGCTCGCTCCAGCGGGCGAACAGCCTTGCGGTCAGGGTTGGGCGGATCGGCCCCAGACGACCGGCCTCGCTGATGCGCTCCCAGAAATGATCCAATTCGGCCCGCGCCCCGGCCCGCCCGCCGCGCGCCCAACCCTGCGCCAGCATGGCGGCGTTCATCGCCCCGGCGCTGGCCCCGCTGACGCCGACCAGCTCCAGCGTCTCCTCCTCCAGCAGCCGATCCAACACGCCCCAGGTGAAGGCCCCATGCGCGCCGCCGCCCTGAAGCGCCAGCGCCAGCCGACGCACAGGCGGCGGCGGCTCCTCCGGCGGCGGCGAGGGCAGCAGCAGCGGCCCGGTTGGAACCGCTGGCGCGACCGCCTCCCCCACAATCCGGCGGCGCAGGCCCCGCCAGAAGGTCGTGAGATTCGGCATGATCGGAACTCCTCATGGATGCTGCATTGCAGCATGGGGAGTCTTCACGGTCGAAACAAGGCCGCCGTCAGACCGGCTCCATCAATTGCAGCAGTTGGGCGATTGGGATGGTGGCGAAATTGGAAAAAGTGTCGGACACCGCGTAGGGCAGGACGATACGCTCGCCATGGCGCATCACGCCACAGGTGTAAACGACGTTCGGCACATAGCCTTCGCGCTCCGACGGGTTGGGCCGCACCAGCGGCTCCTTGGATCGGGCGAGCACCTTGCTGGGGTCGGTCTTGTCGAGCAGAACCGCGCCGATGGAGTATCGGCGCACCGGCCCGACTCCGTGGGTCAGCAGCAACCACCCTTCATCCAGTTCGATGGGGGAGCCGCAATTGCCGATCTGCACGAACTCCCACGGGTATTGCGGCTTCATGATGGCCACGCCGCCGTCCCAATTGTGCAGGCAATTGGACTGGACCAGATAGAGGTTCTCGTTGTCCTGGCGGGCGATCATCGCGTATTGCCCGTCGATCTTGCGGGGAAACAGCGCCATTCCCTTGTTTTTCGTGGCGTTCCCCGACAGCGGCGACAGGCGGAAGGACACGAAGTCGCTGGTCTCGATCAGTTCGGAACAGATCGCCGTGCCGCTGTAGGCGGTGTAGGTGGCGTAATAAACCCGTTGCCCTTCCTCCATGAACTCCACGAAACGGGCGTCTTCGATGCCGTGGGATTGCGAGGCGGTGATGGGGAAGAGGATCCGCTCGCTGATGTCCTCGTCCGCCGGGAAAACCACCCGGACGTCGTCGCCGTTGGGACCGGAGGTCCAGCTTTCCACGTCGGGGATCGAGGCCAGACGGGCCGTTGGATCGACCGACACGCCGCCGTCCGCCGAAATCGTCCCGGATCGGAAGGTCAGGGAGGAGATATGCCCCTCCCCCACCGCGCGCAGGCTGAGGATGAAGCGACACCCGCCCGGCGGCGCGCCGGTCTGGTCGGGATGGACGACGATGCTGGGGTTGAACAGCGCCGACGCCTCGAACGAATATTCGTGCAGGAAATAGGCGCCGACCAGTTGGCGCTGCACCGTGGTGAAGTCGGCGTGGGGGCGAAGGCCGCCTCCATGTCGTTCGCACGCCGATCAAAACTGGCCAACAAGTTGCGATGGCGGCCTTGAAAATTTTCGAGCACATCAGCCAGTTGGCTGTCCGCCATCTCCGGGGACAGCCCCAGGATTCGTTCAACGATGTGGTTGGCCCGCGTGCGGTCGGTCGGGTTGAAGTCGCGCGGCTCCGTCGCCGGTCGGAAGGGGCGCACGACCACCCGGGTTGGGTCGGGGCGCAGATACAAGGCTTGGCGGTTGAAGAAGGTCGGTTGGGTCACGGAACAACTCCCGGTGGTCGCACGGCGGGGATGAGGTCGCGGGGGTTGGAGCAGCGGGCGCTTGAAAGGACCTTTCAAGCGCCCGCTGGCGTCGGCAGTGGGGCGGCGGCGGCGGCGCCCCCATAGGCGCGGAAAAGCCTGCGTGGCGTCAGAACGCAATACGGAGCGTCATTGGCGTTCCGGCATCAAACCCGCAGCGCCTGCAACGGGCTGCGTTCCATCCGTTGGCCGCTCAAGCGGACAGCGCGGCGCATCTCGGCAAGGCTCAGCAGATAGGACACCACCGACTCGCCGCCCCGGTTTTCGTTGGGGCGGTCGCTGTGCAATCCGTCCCGGCAGCTTCCGGTTTCCAGATCGACGACCGTCTCGGACAGGTCGTTCCGCCCCAGGAACCAGGCGAAGGCGCTTCCCGCCTCCGCCCGCCAAGCGGCGTCGCCATCGACCCGCCAAGCGGCCAGACAGGCCGAAATCGCCGCCGTCGCCTCCAGCGGCTGCTGGTCGAACGGTTCCGGGGCTTGGCGGATCGCGCCGAAGCTGTCGGAGCCGATCGGGCGGAAATGCCCCTCGGGCGCGGTTTGCCGGGCCATCAACCAGCGCAGGCTGCGCAGCCCCGCCGCGACGTAGGCGGGCGTTTCCGTGGCTTGGCCGGTGACGATCAAGGCCTGCGGCAAGCGGGCGTTGTCATAGGCCAACCCCTCCTCGAACCACACCCAATCCTTGCTTTCGACCGAGGCCAACAGCGCCATCAGCCGGTTGGCGAGGCGCAAGCGGCACTCCTCCGCCGCGTCGTCGACCACGCCGGTGGCAAGATGGCCGTCCAGCCCCAGCAGCGTGAAGGCCCAGGCGCGCGGCGAGCCAAAGCCCATGACGGTGGGCAGGGCCTGCCCGAACAGCGCGGCGGCCCAGGAGCGTCGCGACGGGCTGACGTCGCTGCGGGCGCATTCGCCCAGCGCCCACATGGTGCGCCCGTGGCTGTCCTCCGACCCGCGATCCTCCAGCCAGCGCCGCTCAAAGCTCATGAAGTTGCGAAAATGCTTGGTGTCCGGGTTCCAGGCGTGTTGAACGAAAGAGGCCAGACGGCTGGTCACGTCGTCGGCCAGCCGCGTTTCGCCGGGCGCGTTGAGCGCGCAGGCCAGCAGCAGGGCGCGGGCGTTGTCATCGACGCAATAGCCGTGCGAGCGATCCGGCACCGAATGAACGGCGTGCTGAAACAGCCCGGTGTCGTCGCACATCGCCATAAAATGATCGAGCCGCATCTCCGGCGGGGCCTGCTGGGGACGCGACGGCGAAAAGCGGGCCAACTCCAGCAAGGCCGGGGGTTGGACGGAACGCTGGTCCCGCCGCCGCTCGTCGCGAACCTCCTCGAACACGCCCTGATAGCGTCCGGCGATCCGTTCCCACACCATCGAACGGCTTTCGGCGTGGGCGCGTTCGCCCATCGCCTGGCGGCGGCCGTCGTCGGTCAACAGCCCGGCGATGGCGTCGCCAATGGCCTTGGAATCGCCAAAGGGAACCAGGATGCCCCGGCCGTCGGCCAGCAGCTCCTGCGCGTGCCAATAGGGGGTGGAGACGACCGGCTTGCCCAAGCCAAAGCTGTAAGACAAGGTGCCTGACGTCATCTGCGCCTCGCTGAGATAGGGCGTCACATAGAGGTCGCACATGGAAATGAAGCGCAGCAGAGTCGGCTGATCGACGAAGCGGTCGAGAAACACGACATGCTCCGCGATCCCCAACTCCCGCGCGCGGGCCGCCAGCCCCTCGCGGTACGCCTCGCCCTGGGCGCGAATGAGGTTGGGGTGGGTGGCGCCCAGCACCACATACACGGCGTCGGGGCGGCTTTTCAGGATGTTGGGCATCGCCTCGATCATCACCTCAATCCCCTTGTTGGGGGACAGCAGACCGAAGGTCAAAATCACCGTGCGGTCGGAAAAGCCCAGCTCGGCCTTTGCGCCAGCGGACCCGACCAGGGGGAAATCCGGGATCCCGTGCGGGATGACGACGATCTTCTCATCGGGGGTCTGATAGACCGCGCGCAACAGCCCCCGCGCCTTTTCCGCCATCACCACGAGACGGGCGGAGCGGGCGATCACGCGCTCCATCACCGCGCGCTGCTTGGCGGTCGGCTCGGCCAGAACCGTGTGCAGGGTCGTCACCACCGGCTTGGTCAACCGGGACAGCAAGGGCAAAATCCGGTCCCCGGCGGACCCGCCGAAAATGCCGAACTCGTGCTGAAGGCTGACGACGTCAAATTTTTCCGCGTTCAGCAGATCGGCGGCGCGCAGATAATCCGCCGCCTTGGCGTCGTGGATCTCGGCGATCACCGTGGACGGATAGTCGTAACGGTGGCCCTGGTCGGTCATCGCCACGATGGCGGCGTCCACGCCGGGGCAAAAGGACGCCACCGCCTGTTGCAGATCGGTGGTGAAGGTGGCGATGCCGCAATGGCGCGGCAGAGAGTTTCCGATAAACGCGATACGGCTTGGCGGGATCATGGTTGCGCCTCCAGAATGCGGAGCGGCAAAACGGCCTGTCGCCCATCACGGTTGAAGAGAAGAGTCGGATCGGAAACCGTTCCGACATACGCCAACAGGGCGGTCAAACCCTCCGGCCCGACGGTCAGGTCGGCCTGCGCGCCGTCCAGAAAGACGGCTTCGCCGACGCCGACGGTCAGCGCGCCGACGCGAGCCTGCCCCTGCAACACCAGAAGCCAGCTTTCCCCCGTGGCGCGCAGGGTCCAGGTCCCGCTGTCCGGCAGGTTGAGGCGCTCCAGAACGAAATAGGGGCTGACGGCCAGCAGGGTCCGCGCGTCAGTCAAACGTTGGAAGGGCGGCTGTGGTTCCGCCGGGCCGCGATGGGCGACCGCCAGCGCGTGATCGACATGCCGCTCCCGCGCCCGCCCGTAATCGAACAGGCGAAAGGTGGCGTCGCTGCGCTGCTGAATTTCGGCGATCACCAGACCGGCGCCGATGGCGTGGATGGTTCCGGCGGGAACGGACACCACGTCGCCCGCCCGCACCTCTTGCCACCGCATGCGGTCGATGATCGAGCCGTCTTCGATGGACGCCCGCAGGTCCGCCGACGTCATCGGCTGCTTCAACCCAACGCCGACCGTGGCGCCGGGCTTGGCCGACACGACAAACCACGCCTCCGTCTTGCCATGATCCAACCCGAGGGAGCGGGCGAAGGCGTCGTCGGGGTGGACCTGGATCGACAACGGTTGCGTGGTGAACAACAGCTTCAGCAACAAGGCCGTCGGCGGCGCCCCGCGATCCGACCGCTGAAACCACAACTCGCCAACCGGACCGTCGGCGTCGCTTATGCCGCTCCAGGGGCGCAGATCGGCGCGGCCCCAGGGTTTGCGGACAACCTCAATCTCCGCCCGTTCGACCGCCACAAGGCGGCCTCACGTCTTCTTCTTGACCGCTTTGGTCGCGGTCGTGTCGATTTTGGTCAGGAAGGTCGCCACCGGCACGGCTGAGACCGGCTTGGCCGCCTTCGGCTTGCGCACTTCGCGATTGTTCCGCTTCTGTCCTTTGGCCATAGCGTCATCTCCTGTCATGGTGAAAAGAAAACGGCCCCGCCGCTGTCACGCGGTTCGGGGCCGAGGCTGCCGGGCCTGGAGCCGGGCGTCATTCTGACCGTTCGTCGCCCGTCGGGCCGCCAGTACATCCGTGGTCGGCGCCGACAAGGCGATGGTGGGTGTCGGCGATCTCCGGTTGTCCAGAGTCGCCGTCATCAGGGTCAGTCCAAAGACTTGAGATTCTCAGCGGACATCTTTCCGCTCTTGCGGTCGGACACCAGCTCGAATTCCAGCTTTTGCCCTTCGCGCAAATCGCCCAACCCAGCGCGTTCGACCGCGCTGATGTGGACGAAGGCGTCGCTGCCGCCGTCATCCTGAGCGATGAAGCCAAAACCCTTTTGGCCGTTGAACCATTTTACGGTTCCCGTTGTCATGGAACCTCCTTCAAGACATGGAGTGGCGTTCCTGCAAGATTTGCAGGCCGTCGAATTCGCGTTTTTCGATCATATTCACGACGCGACCGCGCAAATCTGCGCCTCGTCACGTCATATGGTCATTCATCGACACACCCAAGATGGGGCTTTGTCGGATCGAATACAACAAATAATGAATAATATATTTTTAAGCTCCGCCATAAATTGGCGGAAC
The DNA here is from genome assembly GCF_003590795.1 of Azospirillum cavernae. Lineage (GTDB taxonomy): Bacteria > Pseudomonadota > Alphaproteobacteria > Azospirillales > Azospirillaceae > Azospirillum > Azospirillum cavernae. The sequence continues at coordinate 455,906 of NZ_QYUL01000001.1, read as the reverse complement.
TTGTTTCAACGTCACAAGAAATGCTATGACCTTTCGGACAAAGGTCAGAGCGTACCCGCCCCATCCGCGCCCAAACCGGGCAACTCGACCGACCGAACGACCGGGCCGCCGAAACGCTCCCACGCCAACTCATGACCAATGTACACAAATGGCCCGATGACGAAGGCGAAGGCCGACAGACCGGCGGCGGCGGCGACGTCGCCGATCACCGCGTAATTGGTCGAGAAATCCAGCGTGGTGACGATGCCGCGAAAGGTGATGGTCTTCCAAATCGTGCGGCCAAGCCCGCCACCCTCGGCGTTTTCGGTTGACCCGGCGTCGGTGGGCGGCGTCGCGGTCCAGTTGGGCAAAGCGGAGGCCCCGTCCAGCCGGTTGCGGAATCCCCGCTCAACCTGATCCCACGCCGCGTCCACCCATCCAGAATCCGGCGCCGACGGGGCGATTCCAGGAACCTCTCCGTTCCCCACCCCGCCATCGAAGGCGTAACGGACCTGAAGGGCGTCGCGCGGGTCGGTGACGCGAAAGCTGGCGGTCGCCCAACGCTCCGGCAACCGCCACCCCTGACGCTCCACCTCGCCCAAGGTCTGCACCCAAGCGGGATCAAGCGTGTCGCGGTCCGCCGCCCCCACCAGACTGACCCAGGCGCAAGACCCGTCATGGTCGGAGGCGTAACGAACGCGCGCCAGCGGCAAATCGGTGCGCTCGCAGGCCGGGGCCTTGCCCCACAGCGGATCGGCGCCGGGGCTGGCCACCTGAATCAGCGCCGCCCCGTCCACGCTCTGGTCGCGCACGCGCACAAGGCTGAGGCTGGTCACGGCGCCGGGCTTGTCCAGGGTCGGCGGCGAGAACACCGCGCGGCCCGTCAGCCGCCACTCGCCATCCGGCAGCGGGATTTGCTTGCCGTCAACCGTCAGAACCCCGCTCAACACCGCCGAGGGGTCCGGCGACGGCGCGTCCGCCGCCATGGCGAACGTCGGCTGGAGCGTCAACGCGCACAGCGCGCCGAGCAGGATGGAACGAAAGCGCATCGGATGATCCTGGCACGCACTCACAATCGCTCTCCAGCTTGCCGGGGAAACAGGGACGGATCGAAGCGTTGTTTTATACGATGACCGCGCGGCGTGGAAAGCTTTGGCGGAATGCTCTAAGCATGGGGCCGCCCGCCCTGCCCTGCCGCCCGCCCTGCCCCTTGACCATCGCGAGTCGCCGCCCGTGCCGATCCTGATTCCCATCGACGATCCCGACGATCCGCGCATCGCCGCCTACCGCGACGTGCGGGAACGCGATCTGGTCGGGCGCGACGGGCATTTCATCGCCGAGGGGGCCGTGGTGGTGCGCAGTCTTGTGATGGCGTCCGGCCATCGCGCGCGGTCGCTGCTGCTGGCCGACAAGCGGGTGACGGCGCTGGAGCCGCTGCTCGCCAAGCTGCCCGCCGACACGCCGGTCTATGCCGCCGGGCAGGCCGTGCTCGACCGCATCGTCGGCTTTCCGCTGCACCGGGGCATTCTGGCGTTGGGGGAGCGCGCGCCGCAGCCAAGCGCCGCCGATCTGCTGGCCGCCATGCCCGCGCGGGCGCGGGTGGTCATGCTGTTCGGCATCGGCAACCACGACAATCTCGGCGGCATCTACCGCAACGCCGCCGCCTTTGGCGCCGATGGGGTCATTCTGGATTCCGGCTGCTGCGACCCGCTCTACCGCAAGGCGATCCGGGTGTCGGTCGGGGCGACGCTGCTGGTTCCCACCGCCCGGCTGACGGCGGGGGAGGATCCGCTCGCCCTGCTCGACGCCCTGGGGTTCGAGGGGGTGGCGCTCAGCCCCAGCGGGGCGGAAACCCTGGCGCGGATGGTCCCGCCACCGCGCGCCGCCCTGCTGTTCGGATCGGAAGGGCCGGGCCTGCCGCCCGCCCTGCTGGCCCGCGCCCGCAGCGTGCGGATTCCGATGGCGGGCGATTTCGACTCCCTGAACGTAGCGACGACCAGCGGCATCGTCCTGCACCATTGCGCCGCCGACCAGGACGCCCCGCGATGACCGACGACGCCCCCAATGCCCAAGACGCTGATGGCGACGCCTTCCCCGCCGCCGACCCGCATCTGATCCACGACCTCGCCCTCGCCCATCCGGAGGTGACGACGCTGGGGGCCGCCGGGCTGCTCCGCCTGTCCGACGCCGAGGGGCGCGGGCTGGTCGCGCTGGGGTTGCCGCTGCCCAAGGGCAAGCGCGACCTGCTGGTTCCCGCCGACCGCCGGGCCGGGATCCTGCTGGAAATCCAAGGCCGGGTTGACCGCGCGCAACGGCGCGACGCCCTGCTCGCGCAAGCCCGCCGGGCGTTGCCGGACGCAAGCGCGGCGCTGCTGTCCGCCGACGACCGCACCCGCGTGCGGGCGGTGCGCGAGGATTGCTTGCGCTGGCCCGGCCTGCCGCTGCCGGTGCGGCTTCAGGCCAGCCGGACGCTCGACGCGCTGGAACTGGCCGATCTGGACGATGCCACGCTGGCCGCGCGGCTGACCCAAGACCCGACATTGACTCTGGCGCTGGAAGACGCCCTGTCGCGCGTCGCCGCCGCCCTGCGCCGCTACGCCGAGGAGATTGGCGAGCCGCCCGACGACTGGACTTTCGCCGCCTTCGCCGACCGCCTGTCGCGCGCCGCCCGCAACCGCTTCGACGCCGACGATCTGCTCGACCGTTGGGAGCGGGAGCACGACCAATGGCGGCGCGACCGGGCGGAGGGGCGCGGGCGGGCCTATGTCAGCCGCCATTTCGATTTTTCCCGCTTCGAGCATCTGTTCCCGACCGCGCGCGGCCTGAAACGCAAGCTGGTTCTGGTGATCGGGCCGACCAACTCCGGCAAGACCCACCGCGCCATCGCCGCGCTGCGCGCCGCCCGCGACGGGGTTTATCTGGCCCCGCTGCGCCTGCTGGCCTTGGAGGTGATGGAACGGCTGAACGCCGACGGAACCCCAACCACCCTGGTGACGGGGGAGGAGGAGATCCGCACCCCCGGCGCCCGCCACACCGCGTCCACCATCGAGCTGATGGATCCCAACCGCCCGGTCGAGGTCGCGGTGATCGACGAAATCCAGATGCTGGCCGACCCGGAACGCGGCTGGGCCTGGACCGCCGCCTTGATCGGGGTTCCCGCCGACACCCTGTTCATTCTGGGCGCGCCGGAGATCCGCCCGCTGGTGGAGCGCGCCGCCGCCCATCTGGGCGAGCCGCTGGAGGTGGTGGAGCTGGAGCGCAAGACGCCGCTGACCCCGCTCGACCGCCGCCTGGATTGGCCGGAGGTGGAGCCGGGCGACGCGTTGATCGCCTTTTCCCGGCGCGAGGTGCACAGCGTGCGCGACACGCTGCTGGCGCGCGGGCTGTCGGTCGCCGCCGTCTATGGCGCGCTGGCCCCCGCCGTTCGCCGCCGCGAGGCGGCGCGCTTTCTGTCGGGCGAGGCCGACGTCGTGGTGGCGACCGACGCCATCGGCATGGGGCTGAACCTGCCCTGTCGCCGGGTGCTGTTCACCGCGCTGGAAAAATTCGACGGCACGTCCGTCCGCCCGCTGACCGCCACCGAGGTGAAGCAGATCGCCGGACGCGCCGGGCGATTCGGCCAGCATGAGGAGGGGTTTTACGGAGTCATCGGGCGCGGCACGCCGCAAGCGCTGCGCCAATTGCTGGAGCGGCCCGACGCGCGCCTGCGCGCCGACGCGCCGTTGCCGGTGCGCCCGTCCCGCGCCATGCTGGCCCGGTTGGCCGAGCATCTCGGCGGGGCCGAAACCCGCCTGCTGGTCGATTGCTTCACCGAGGGCAACAGCGCGGCGAAAACCGCCGGGTCGCCCTTCCGCCTGTCCGACCTGTCGGCGCTGCGCCGCGCCGCCCTGCTGGTGGATTCCCGGCGTTTGAGCCTGTCCCAGCGCCTGGATTTGCTGCTCGCCCCCGCCGATCTGGACGATGCGGCGGACGCCCGCGTCTTCGCCGCCATCCTCGACGCCATCGAAGCGGGGGAGCGGCTGCCGCTGGCCCGCCTGATGCCCGACCGGCTGGACGGGTTGGAGGCCGACGCGCTGGAAGCCTATTCGCGCGCCTGCGACCTGTATTTCTGGGCCGCCCGCAAATTCCCCGACTCCCTGCCCGACCGCGACCGCGTGCGCGCCGCCCGCGACGCCATCGGCCAACGCCTGTCGGAGAAACTCGCCTCCCGCGCCCGCCGCCGCGAACCGCCGCCCGCCGCCGGTTTCCGGGGCGCGCCGCGCAAACGGTTCGGCCCGAAACGGCGGTGAGGGTGGCGAATCAGGCTTGCTTGAGGAACAGCGAGACGGATTCGTTGTTCAGCGGCGCGCCGATCACCGTCCAACGCCCGGCGCGGAACTGGAACAGATCAAAGCGCGCGGTCGGGCGACCGCTGCCATGCAGAAAGACCAGGCTGTGGCCGGTGATCCGCCACGCCGCCTCGCCAACGCGCCCGCCCTCGACCCGGCCATCGGGCAGAAGACGCAGGCCGCAGAGCCGGTTTCCCGCGACATCCTCCAGGCTCCACGCCCCGACGGTCAGATCGACCGGCAAGGCCGCCGACGGCGCCGCGACCGGCGCGGGGGAGTCCAGCGTCGCCGCCGTGGGGGAGCGCAGGAAATAGGTCTGTCCGGGCCGGTTCGGGTCTTGGCCCGTCAAGCCGGACGCGGGCATCCCGCCGCTTGGCAGAGCGAAGCGCACCGATGGCCGACCATCGGCGTCGTAAAAGGTCAGCCCGTCATCCTCCACCGACCAATAGCGCACCCGCGCGTCGTCGCCGCCGGTGACGCCGCCATCCGCCGCCAAGGCGAGCGTCGTCACCGCCCGCCCTTCCGCCGGACCAAAGGACCAGACGCTGTTCTCCAGAATCAACGGCCCGCCCGTTTGGGTTGGTTGGTTCGGGGTTGGTTGGGGCTGGACGGGTTGAGGCTGGATGACTTGCTGTGGAATCGGCTGCGTCTCCGCCCATGGGGGCGACGATAAAGACGCGGCCTGCCCGCCGCCATCGACCACCCGCAGCGACGACAGCGGCACGGTTCCGTGTTGGCTGGTGAAGGTCAGCGTCCAGCCATGGCCCTGCTGCTGCGACACCCCGGAAATCCGGTGGTCGGCGGTGTCGTAAAGGGTCAAGGCCCCGGCGATCTCCACCGCCAAACGGCACGCGTCGGCGAAATAGGCGTAACGCAAATCATTCTGCGCGCCGCTGGCGTTGGGCGCGCCCAACCCGCTTGGCCACCAATCACCACCCGAGCCGCCGCCCGAGCCGCTTCCAAAGCCCGGCGCCGCCGCGTCCTCCCGCCACGTCCCCGGGGCCGGGTTCAGCAGCAGGGCGGCAAGGTCGTTGCACAGCCCGTCCACGGTGGCCTTCAGCGCGTTGTTGAACAGGTCGCTGACCATGGTCATGCCGCCCTGCATCCACTGCCCCGCCCCGCCGAATTCCGGGTGGTTGAATTGGGCCATGGTTCCGCCGCCGTTGGTCAGCGCCGCCAGCATGGACCGCGCCGCGTCGTCGCTGACGCCGCGACGGCGGGCGATTCCGGCCAACTGCTCCTGGCCTTCGGTCGTCAAACTCCGCATCGCCATCGGCGTGCTCCTGTGTTCGTTCCGTATCGGGCTGACCCGATCAATCGGTCTGTTCCGGCCAAAAACCGGCGTCCATCATCTGCGCGAAGCTGTAGGGGCATTCCACCGGAAACACCCGCCGGGGCAAGCCGGTTTCTTTTTCCGCCTCGATCAAGGCCAGACGGTAGGCGTCCTGAATGGCGGAATCGAGCCGGGCCTTGAGGCTTGGGTTGTCGTCGAGGTGGCTGGACAGGCGGTAACGCTGCTCCTCAACGCTCAAACGCCAACTGTTGCCGCGCAAGCCGGGTTGAAACTGCCATTTCAGCAGGTGAAGCGCCAGAACGACCAAGCGGTTGACCAGCTCGCGCTTCTCGCTCCGGCCCATGCTCTCGATCTCCTCGGCGATGTGGGCGATGTCGGCGTCGCTCAGCTTTCCGGCGCGCAGCAACGCCGCCTGCTCGTTCGCCCAGGCGTAAAAGTCGGTGTCATAGAGGGACGCGCTCACGCCGGTTCCTCCTCCTCCGCCGCCTTGGTCCGGGCGCGTTTGACCGGGGCGGGGGGCGGGGCTTCGCCCGACGGGTCGGCCAGCGCGTGCAACAGACGCTCGCGGATTTTCGCCAGCTTCCCGTCGTGCGTCACCTTCAGGCCGAACACGTCCTTCACGTAAAAGACGTCGATGGCCTTCTCGCCAAAGGTCGAGATCTTCGCCGAGGAGATCTGAAGCGTCAGGTTCGACAGGGCGCGGGTCAGATCATAGAGCAGGCCGGGACGGTCGCGCCCGTTCACCTCGATCACCGTGTGGGTGGTGGAGGCGGCGTTGTCGATCAACACGCGCGGCGGCACATGGAAGACGCGGGTGCGGCTGGCGTGGGAGGTCTTGCGCGTCGCCAGTTCCTGCAACGGCTTCAACTGCCCGGACAGCACCCGTTCGATCATCACCGACAGCTTGGCCAGCTTGTCGCCGCTCTCAAACGCCCCACCCGCCCCGGCGTCCTGGACCGAGAAAACGTCCAACGCCATGCCGTTGGTCATGGTGAAAATGCGGGCGTCCACGATGTCCGCCCCCGACGCGGCGAAGGCCCCGGCGAGGCGGGAGAACAGGCCGTGGTGATCGCTGGCGTAGATCGTCACCTCCGTCACCGCCCGGTTGCGGTCGATGCGGGTGTCCACCGTCAGCTCGCGCTTGTCACGCTCCGCCCCGCGCAGGATGCGGGCCTGGTGGGCCAACGTCTCCGTGTCGAAGGCCAGCCAATAAGCGGGGTAGCCGAGAGTCTTGTGATGCTCGTAAGCCGCGTCGTCAAAGTCGGTCAGCTCGTCGCGCAGGGCGGCTTGGGCGGCCTGGATGCGGCGCCCGCGCCCCTCCACCGTCATGCCGCCGGACATCACCTCTTCGGAACGGTTGTAAAGCTCGCGCAGAAGCGCGGCCTTCCAATTGTTCCAGCGCTGCGGCCCGACCGCGCGGATGTCGGCCACCGTCAGCACCAGCAGCAGGCGCAAGCGTTCGGGCGATTGGACCAGGGCGACGAAATCGCGGACGGTCTTCTCATCCTCCAGATCGCGTTTGAAGGCGGTGTGCGACATGGCCAGATGCCAACGCACCAGCCACGCCACGGTTTCGGTTTCCTCCGCCGTCAGCCCCAAACGCGGACACAGCTTTTCCGCCACCCGCGCGCCCAGAACCGAATGGTCGCCGCCGCGCCCCTTGGCGATGTCGTGCAGCAGGACGGCGACGTACAGCGCGCGTTTGGAAACGACCTTGTGGATCACCTCCGACGACAGCGGCAGCTCGTCCACCAGATCCCCGGCGGCGATCTTGTGCAGGATGCCCAGGGCGAACAGGGTGTGCTCGTCCACCGTGTAGACGTGGTACATGTCGTATTGCATCTGCGCCACCACCCGACCGAAATCGGGGATGAAGCGGGCCATCACCCCGGCCTCGTTCATCCGGCGCAGGGTGATTTCGGGATCCTTCATCCCGGTCAGAATGTCGAGGAACAGCCGGTTCGCCTCCGGGTCCGACCGCAGTTTCGGCCCTATGGCCGTCAGGGAACGGGTGATCGAGCGCAGGGCGTTCGGGTGGACGTCGATGTCGTTGATCTGGGCGGTGTGGAACAACCGGATCATGTCGATCGGCTTGTCCTTGAACTGGCGCTCGTCGCGCGCGTTCAGCCGCTCGCCATCGACGACGAAACCATCCACGTCCTTGCGCCGGGCGACGGTGGCCAGACGCAGCAGGTTGAATTTCGGCGGGCGTTTCGATTCCGCTTCCAGCGCCGCGCAGAAGATGCGCGTCAGATCGCCGACGTCCTTGGCGACCAGGAAGTAATGCTTCATGAAGCGTTCGACGCCCTTGGTCCCGGCATGGTCAGTGTAGCCCATGCGCGCGCCGATGGAGGTCTGCACGTCAAAGGTCATGCGGTCTTCCAACCGCCCGGTCAAATAATGCAGGTGGCAGCGCGCGGTCCACAGGAAGTTCTGCGCCTTGGCGAAGCGCTGCGCCTCCTCCGGCATCAGCACCTTCTTGCCGACCAGCTCATCGACGCCTTCGACCCGGTAGAGGTATTTGGCGATCCAGAACAGGGTTTGCAGATCGCGCAGGCCGCCCTTGCCGTCCTTCAGATTGGGTTCCAGAACGTAACGGCTGTCGCCCATCTTCAAATGGCGGTTGTCGCGTTCGGCCAGCTTGGCCTCGACGAATTCCGGGCCGGTGCCGATGACGACGTCCTTGTCGAAACGCTTGCGCAGCTCGGCGAACAGCTTGCCCGGCCCCCAGAGATAGCGGGATTCCAGGATCGCCGTGCGGATGGTGACGTCGGCCTTGGACTGGCGGATGCACTCGTCCACGCTGCGCACCGCATGGCCGACCTTCAGCCCCAGATCCCACAGGATGTAGAGCATGTATTCGACGACCTGCTCCACGCGCGGGGTGCGCTTGTAGGGCAGCAGGAACAGAAGGTCGATGTCCGACGCCGGCGCCAACTCCCCCCGGCCATAGCCGCCGGTCGCCGAGATGTCGAACACCTCGCCCGACGTCGGGTTGGCGGTGGGGAAGATGTGCAGAACGGTGAAATCGGCCAGCGAGCCGATCAGCCGGTCGGCCAGATAGCAATTCTCCCGCACGCAGTCTTCGCCGGAGCCGCCCGCCTCGAAGCGCTTGCGCACCTCCTCCCGCCCGTCCGCGAGCGTGCGGCGCAGGCAGGCGATCAAAGCGGGGCGGAGTTTGTCGCCCGTGCCATGTTCGGCCACCAACGCCTCAAGCTCGCCCGACAGCTTTCGCCGCGAGATGATCGCGCGCTTGTTGGGAATCGTGTGGGGCTTGGGCGGGGCGAGCGGCGCGGCGGCGCGTGCGGACAGCATGAAGGGAACCGACCTCACATCATCGGCTGTCCGGGCTGGACAGACCGTTTGAACTATAACGGCAAAGTCCGGCCTTGGCACGCCTGATGGCGGAGGGGCGGATCTGGGTTGAAATTCGTCCCGCCTGTGACCGCCGTCACTGTTCGGTCTGGATTTCCAGACCAGGATGAATGGCAGCGTTGGCGAGAAGGCGGTGGATCATGGTCGGCAACATGGAGAGCGGGCGGCGGGAGTTGGCGGGCTTGGGCGACGCCCTGACCATGGCCGAACGCGGGCTGGACGGCCAGCAATCGCCCGCCGCGCTGATGGCCCGCCTGCTGCGGGTCGCCCGGCTCTACCCAAAGGCGGTGGACGAGACGCTGATGTGGCAGATCACTGATCTGGTCGCCGGGCGCGACATCGCCGACAGCTTCAAGCTGGTGGTCATCCGCATGGGCTGGGCCTCCATCCTGCAAGCCGAGTTCAAGGCCCATGGGCTGCAAGTCGCCGGATGTCCCAAGATTCACCGCCACGCCCGCGCCGCTTGAGCCTTCACGCAAGAAAGCGACGCTTGGGAAGAAATTTCCCACCGGAAAAAACAACCGGCGCGATCCTGCCCGCGCGCGGCGGCTTTGACCTCCCACCATCCGGTCAACGCTCTGTTCCAACAGAGTTTTCTGTTTTGGCATGATGTCTGCTTGGCGTTTCGGCGCGTCGCCCGGCTTTCCGGTTGCGGCGCGAACCCCGCCGTTTCGGGACGCCCGCCATGCAGATCACCGGCTATTCCAGCTACGCGACCAATCCCTACGCCCAAACCCGTTCCACGACCAAGAGCGGCGCGAGCGAGAGCGGCGCGTCAAACGGCGAGGTCGCCGCGCCGAAAACCAGCGCCGCCGACGCCTTCCTCGCCGAAGCGAAGAAGACGCCCGCCCAGCGCATCCGCGACGATTGGCTGGCCCGTCACAAGATGTCCGAAGAGGACCTCCAGTCGATGGATTCCAAGAAACGGGAAGCGATCGAAAAAGAGATCGCCGAAGAGATCAAGCGCAAGCTGAGCGGCAAGGACGCGCAACGCGGGGCGGCGCTGAACATGGTCGCCTGACCCTCCGCCCCTCGCCGCCCGCCCCTCGCCGCTTTCCTGCGACCTCGCCTTACGCCTCGCGCGCCGACAGATGGACGTTCTGCCCGCCCTCGCGCTCCAGCAGGGCCGTGGCGCGCAACTCATGCTCGTCGTCCGTGACCGCCACCCACAGGATGACGCCGCCCGCCTCCAGCGCGCGGGAGAATTCGTCCGGCTTGGGGTGGCTGGTCAGCTCGTCCAGATAATCCTTGATCGCCACGCCGCCCAAACCAGCGGCGACCAGGGCGGCGACCGCCGCCTCGATGGGGCCGCCGACGATGGCGATCAGCCCGGCGGTGGTCAGCGGGAAGGCGTATTTCAACTCGCCCACCAGCCCGGTCAACGCCTCGTCGCGCGGCTTGGCCGCCTTGGGGTCGGCGGCTTCCAGCGAGGTGTGGGTGGCCAGGATCGACAGATCCGAACGGTCGAATCCATCCCCCAGCAGCGCGGCGACCGCCTGGTCGAAATCGGCCCGGCTGGTGAACAAGGCAACGACCTCCCGCACCTCGCGGGGGGCGCCGTCTGTGGTCGATTGCGTCATGATGGCCGACTCCCGGTCGTTTGATTCGTTGTTTTCAGGAACCGGCGCGCGCGCCGCGCCGCCGGAACCACCCCATTGAACGACCCGGCGCGCGCGCCCGTCAATGGCAAGCCGATGAAATCGCAATCATTCGCGCGCGTCTGATTGTCCCAGCGCCCGCCGCCCTTCGCAGCGTGTCGCCGCCGCCTGGACCGCGTGCTAGGGTGCGCCGCCTCATCGCCGCCCCTTACCCTTTCAAGGTCGAGTTTCCCGCCGTGTCCGACACCGCCGCCGACATCGTCATCCCGCCCGACGCCACGCCGATGATGGCGCAGTATCTGGAGATCAAGCGGGCGCACCCGGATTGCCTGCTGTTCTACCGGATGGGCGATTTCTACGAGATGTTCTTCCAGGACGCGGTGCAGGCCGCCGCCGTGTTGGACATCGCGCTGACCAAGCGCGGCCAGCATCTGGGCGAAGACATCCCGATGTGCGGCGTGCCGGTCCATTCCCACGAAAATTACCTGCAACGCCTGATCCGCCAGGGTATTCGCGTCGCCATTTGCGAGCAGATGGAGGACCCGGCGGAGGCCAAAAAGCGCGGGGCCAAATCGGTGGTCAAGCGCGGCGTCATCCGCATCGTCACCCCCGGCACGCTGACCGAAGACAGCCTGCTCGATTCCCGCTCCTCGAACTGGTTGGCGGCCATCGCGGAAACGGCGGGCGGCGTCGGGCTGGCGTGGCTGGAGATGTCCACCGGCGAGCTGGTGGTCCAGCCGGTGGAGCGCGTGGGGCTGGGCGCGGCGCTGGGCCGCCTCGACCCGCAAGAGGTGCTGATTTCCGAAAAACTCGCCCAACAGCCCGACCTGTTCGAGCTGTGGGGCGAATGGAAATCCCGTTTGACCATCCAACCCAACCCGCGTTTCGACAGCGAAAACGGCAAGCAACGCCTGCAAAGCCTCTATGGCGTCGGCACGCTGGACGCCTTTGGCCTGTTCACCCGCGCCGAGGTGGCGGCGGCGGGCGCGCTGGTCGGCTATGTCGAGTTGACGCAGAAGGGCCGGGTTCCCCGCCTGTCGCCGCCGCGCCGCGTCGGCCCCGGCGCGGTCATGGAGATCGACGCCTCGACCCGCCGCAATCTGGAGTTGACCCGCACCCTGACCGGCGAGCGGCGCGGCAGCCTGCTGGCCACCATCGACCGCACGGTGACGGGGGCCGGGGCGCGGCTGCTGTCGGCCCATCTGTCGGCCCCGCTGACCGACCCCGCCGCCATCGCCGCCCGCCTGGACATGGTGGAGTTCGCCCAGACCGAGGAGCGTTTGCGCGGCGGTCTGCGCGAGACTCTGCGCCGCTGCCCCGATTTGGAGCGCGCCCTGTCGCGCCTGACCCTGGGGCGCGGCGGCCCGCGCGATCTGGCGGCGGTGCGCGACGGCTTGATTCAGGCGGCCATCGTCCGCCAACTGTTGAACGACGTCAGCCCGCTGCCCGAAGGCTTGGCGCTGGTGGATCGCCGTCTGGGCGAGCATGGCGAATTGGTCGGCACCTTGGCCCAGGCGCTCGCCCCCGACTTGCCCTTGTTGGCGCGCGACGGCGGTTTCATCGCGCGCGGCTATTCCTATCCGCTGGACGAGCTGGTGACGCTGCGCGACGAAAGCCGCCGTTTGATCGCCGGGTTGCAGACCAAATACGCCGACCTCGCCGGGGTGCCGACGCTGAAGGTCAAGCACAACAACGTGCTGGGCTATCACATTGAAGTCACCGCCGCCCACGGCGACAAGCTGATGACCGGCAAGGGGCGGGAAACCTTCATGCACCGCCAGACCATGGCGAACGCCGTGCGCTTCGGCACCGTGGAACTCTCCGACCTGGAGCGCCGGATTTCGGAGGCCGCCGACAAGGCGCTGGCCGTCGAAGTCGGCCTGTTCAACGAGTTGGTGGACGCGGTGACGGCCCGCGCCGACGCCATCGCGCTGGCCGCCCACGCGCTGGCCGAGTTGGACGTCGCCACCTCGCTGGCCGAATTGGCGGCGGAACGGCGCTACACCCGGCCCCTCATCGACGATTCGCTGGCCTTCTCGATCCAAGGCGGACGGCACCCGGTGGTGGAGGCGGTGTTGGACGCCGCCCACGCCGGTCCCTTCGTCGCCAACGATTGCGATCTGGCCCCCGACAACCGGCTGTGGCTGCTGACCGGCCCGAACATGGCGGGCAAATCGACCTTTCTGCGCCAAAACGCCCTCATCACCGTGCTGGCGCAGATCGGCAGCTTCGTTCCCGCCGAGCGCGCCCACATCGGCGCGGTGGATCGCCTGTACAGCCGCGTCGGCGCGGCGGACGATCTGGCGCGCGGACGCTCCACCTTCATGGTGGAGATGGTGGAGACCGCCGCCATCCTCAACCAATCCAGCGCCCGCGCCCTGGTCATTCTGGACGAGATCGGGCGCGGCACCGCCACCTTCGACGGTCTGTCCATCGCCTGGGCCTGCGTGGAAAGCCTGCACGACGTCAACCGCTGTCGCGCGCTGTTCGCCACCCATTACCACGAACTGACGATGCTGGCGTCCAAGCTTCCCGCCCTGTCCTGCCACACCATGCGGATCAAGGAATGGCAAGGCGACGTCGTGTTCCTGCACGAGGTCACGGCGGGATCCGCCGACCGCAGCTATGGCATTCACGTCGCCAAGCTGGCCGGGCTGCCCCCGGCGGTGGTCGGACGGGCCGAAGCGGTGTTGAAGCTGTTGGAATCGGGCGACCAGAACGCGGCGATCCACCGCTTGGCCGAAGATTTGCCGCTGTTCAGCGCCGCCCTGAAACGCGCCCCCGCGCCGACCACCGACAGCGCCCCGCCGCCCAGCGGTCCGTCGCCGGTGGAAGTGGCCCTGCGCGCCATCGACCCCGACAGCCTGACGCCGCGCGCCGCGCTGGACGAACTCTACCGCCTGCGCGGCATGGTGGGATCGTAACCTCACCCCTGCGACTGCCCTCTCCCGCCACGCGGGAGAGGGAGGGGACCCACGCGTCCGCGTGGGGAGGGTGAGGGGTTCGTCGTCGCGAACCCGCTTTTTCTTGCGAACCCCTCACCCGGCCCTTCGGGCCACCCTCTCCCGCTTGCGGGAGAGGGAATGAAGGGTGGGGGCCGTTCAAAAACCCCTTACGCCGCCGCCCGCAGGTCGCGGAACCCGATCATGCGCTGGTTGTCTTCATCAATCAGAGCCAGCTTGACGGTGGCGAAGCTCTCCCAAATCCCCAACTTGGCGACTTTCTGGAAATCCTGGATCGCCAGATGGCAATCGCGCAGGCGGTAATTCGGCACGCGCGAGGCCAGATGATGGACGTGGTGATAGCCGATGTAGCCGGTCATCCAATGCAGCCAGCGCGGCAGATCGTAGAAAGAGCAGCCTTCAATCGCCGCCTCGTGGAAATCCCACTCTTTCTGTTTGCGCCAATAGACGTTTTCAAACTGGTGCTGGACGTAGAACAGCCAAATCCCGATGGTCGCCGCCAGGATGACCACCGGCGCCCAAATCATCAGAACCTGCAACGCGCCGAAGGCCAGCATGAACAGGGTCAAGCCGCCGCCAATCATCACGTTGGTGGACAAAACGCTGATCCACGCCTTGACGTCGCGCTCCTGCCCGCTCAGCGGAAAGCGGAACTTCCACATGAACAGCAGCGTCGGGCCGATGCCGAACAGCACCAGCGGGTGGCGGTAGGCGCGGTAAAGGAAGCGTTGCCAGCGGCTGAGCGCCAGATACTCGCGCACCGTCAGGGTGTTGATGTCGCCGGTGCCGCGCTTGTCGAGATTGCCCGAGGTGGCGTGGTGGATGGCGTGATCGCGGCGCCACACCTCATAGGGGGTGACGGTGAAGACGCTCAGGCAACGGCCGACCAGATTGTTGGCCCAATCCGCCTTGAAGAAGGAGCCATGGCCGCAATCATGCTGAAGCACGAACAGGCGGGTCAGGAACAGCGCCGCCGGGACCGCCAGCAGCAGGGACAGCCAATAGCCGACCTCCAGCGCGTAGCCCATGGCCGCGACCAGCCCGGCGAGCGGCAACAGCGTGCTGGCCAACTGGCCGATGCTGCGCCTTGCCACCGGAGTCTTGTAATCGGCCAACCGTTCCGCCCACAACCGCGCCTGGGCCTTGCGGTCCTTGGCGGCGTTTGAGGGCGCGGCGCCGGATGGCGCGGCGCTTGACAGAATCGTGGTCGGGGTCAGGGTTTCGGTGCGCGACTGGGGGGCGCCGTGAGTCTGCGCCTGGGCAACGACGGTCATTGCGAAGGGGTTTCCGCGATCAAAAGGTGGCCTTGGGACATTCCCAGGTGAGAATTTCCGGTCGGCAAAATACCTGAAGATTCGGGGAAATACTGTCGCAAAAGTGGGGTGTGGCAAATTTTCTAAAATGTCACACGCCCGCCATCATCGCCGACGCAATGTTCGTCATCAGGCCCCGTAACGCCGTTGCGCCTCGACCGTCAAACCCAACCCGACGGAACCAAAAATGTTCCCCTCGACCACGCGGGCGTCGGGCGCTTCGGCCAAAATCGCCGCGCGGACCTGCGGCAGCAGGGTGGAGCCGCCGGTCAGGAACACCGCGTCGATCTGGTCGGCGGTGACGCCCGCGTCGGCCAGACAATCGCTGATCCGCGCGCCGATGCGCGCCGCCAGCGATCCGGTCGCCCGATTCAAGCCCGCGACGTCCACCGGCAAGGACAGCGCCCCGTCGCCCCAATCGAGCGCCAGCAGGGTTTCGTCATGGTCGGACAGGGCGATCTTGGCCCGCTCCACCGCCATCGCCAGCGCGTGGCCCTGGCGGTGTTCGACAATGCCGATCAAGCGTTCGATCTTCTCCGGCGCCGCCGAATCGCGCATCAGCCGCTCCAGCTCGGCCAGCGCCTTGGCGGTGTAGAGAAAATTGATCTTCGACCAGGTGGCGAGATCGTAATAGACGCTCTTGGGGGCCAGCAGCCCGACCCGCTTCAGGGCGCTGCCAAGCCCCAA
Source organism: Azospirillum cavernae (assembly GCF_003590795.1). Classification (GTDB taxonomy): domain Bacteria; phylum Pseudomonadota; class Alphaproteobacteria; order Azospirillales; family Azospirillaceae; genus Azospirillum; species Azospirillum cavernae. Next base: position 440,369 of record NZ_QYUL01000001.1, on the reverse strand, counting down.
CTCCGGCATGGCGGTGGCGAGGCTGAGGTCGCGGTCGAAATCGGTGCCGCCGACGCGGATGCCGTCGTTGGCCAGAATGTCGCCCGCCCGGTCCGCCTTGCCGCGCCGATCCGGCCCGATCCGCACCACGGAAAAGTCGGACGTGCCGCCGCCGATGTCGGCGATCAACGCCAGCTCTTCGCCCGACACCTGCTGTTCGTAATCCAGCGCGGCGGCAATGGGTTCAAACTGGAAGGAGACATGGCGGAAGCCCGCCGCCCGCGCGATGGCCCCCAACGTCTCCTCCGCCGCCGCGTCGCCCGCCGCGTCGCCATCGACGAAATGGACCGGGCGTCCGACCACGACGTCGCCCAATTCGCGGCCGAGAGTCGTTTCCGCGCGTTTCTTCACCGTGTCCAGGAAGGTGCCGATGACGGCGCGGAAGCTGATGCGGCCCTTGCGCAGCGCGGTGTCGGCGTCGATCAGATCGGTGCCGAGCATCGACTTGATCGAGCGCATCAAGCGGCCCTCGACCCCCGACACGTAGGAATCGACCGCCGCCTGCCCAATGGTCACGGCGTCCGCCTCGAAATCGAAGAAGACGGCGGTGGGCAGCGTGGTGCGCGTCCCGTCCAGCGCCAGCAGGCGAAAACCGTCCGTGGCGTCATGCACCCCAAGCGTGGTGTTGGACGTGCCGAAATCCAAGCCGCATGCCGTCATCGCTCGTGCCTCATTCCTTGACCGTCGGTCCTGCCCAGACGTCCGGGATCCGCAAAAGGGGCGAGCCTATAAACGCTCATCGCCCCGGGATCAAGCCGCCCGTTCGGCCAAGCCGCGCGCGCGCCGAACCGCCCGCCCCGGCGCAACCGGCTGGAGATGGCCGGAGGAACCGGCTACAGTCATGGCCGCGTTGAGGGTTTTCACGCAAACCAATCAGGGAGCGGGCGCGGTGCCGGTGAGAGAGCTTGACGTGACCGGGCTGCATTGCCCGCTGCCAATCCTACGCACCCGCGCCCTGCTCGACCAGATGGCGCTGGGGGAGGAGGTGATCGTGCACGCCACCGATCCCGCCTCGGTCATCGACTTCAAGCATTTCTGCAACACGACCGACAACGCGCTGATCGCCCATGAAACCCGGCCCGATCCGGCGCACGGCGCCCTGTTCGTCTACCACATCCGTCGCGGCGGCTGAGGCCCCCGCGTCGGCGTTCCCTTGCCCCAAGGATCCGCCGCCCATGACGCTTCCCCCCGCCGCCCTTCCGCCGTTGCGTCCTGGCGCGGTCGTCCATGGCCCCGGTTCGGCGGGGGTGGACACGCTGCTCGACGGCTTCGCGGCGGAGCTGAAGAGCCGGGGGTTCCGCGTCGGCGGGCTGGTCCAGCGCAACCATGGGGCCATCGACGATTGCGCCGAGGTGATGGAGTTGGTGGACGTCGCCACCGGCCACGCCTTTGACATCACACAGCGGCTGGGCCGGGCCTCGCAATCCTGCCGGGTCGATCCGACCGGGGTCGCCGACGCCAGCCAAGCGGTGCGCCGCGCCGTGGCCGAGCGGGTCGATCTGCTGGTGGTCAACAAATTCGCCGGTCTGGAGGCTCAGGGCGACGGGTTGGCGGACGAGCTGCTGTCCGGCATCGCCGAGGGGATCCCGGTGCTGACCAGCGTTGGCAGCCGCTTTCTCAACGAATGGCAGGGCTTCACCGGCGGCTTCACCGATCTGCTGACGCCGACGGAGGACGCGCTGTGGCGCTGGTGGGGGCCGCAGCGCCTCTACGACGATCTGCTGAACGGGGTGGCCGACGCCGACGTGCGCAAGGTGGTGATCGGCGCGAAATGGGTGCTGGTCGAAACCGCCGAGGGCTTGGGCGTCGCCGCCCGGCAATCCGCCGACACCAGCGCGGAAGACGCCATGCGCTGGGCCGGACGTGGCTTGCGCGATCTGGCGACGCTGGCCGCCCGCTCCTGGGATCCGCTGGACATCGCCGTCGGCGTCGCCGCGCTCAACGCCCATTACAACCGCCCGGACCTGACCGGCGCGCCGGGCAACGGGCTGGATCTCTTCGCGGCGGTGGAGGGCCGCGTGGTGGTGATCGGCGGCTTCCCGCAAATCGCCCAACGCCTGCCGCGCGCCCACATCATCGACATGAACCCGCGCGCGGGGGAGCATCCTGAACCCGCCTGCGATTGGCTGTTGCCGGGGGCGGACGCCGTCGCCGTCACCGCGTCGGCCTTCGCCAACCGCACCCTGCCCCGGCTGCTGCGCTTGGCGGTGGGCGCGCGGGTGGCGATGATCGGACCCGGCACGCCGTTGACCCCGCGCCTGTTTCGCTATGGCGTGGAATCGCTGGCCGGTTTCGTCGCCGAGGATCGGGCGGCGGTGGCCCGCGTGATCGCCAACGGCGGCGGCTCCCGCGATTTTCACCCCCATGGCCGGATGGTCACGCTGCACCGGCCCCCTATATCTCAGCCTTAAAGCCTTACATAGAGAGAGACCCCCATGGCCGACCTGGACCACCAGACCCGCATCGAGCTGGAAGCCGCAGCCTTTCGCGGTCTGGTCGCGCATCTGCAAAAGCGAACCGACGTGCAGAACATCGACCTGATGAATTTGGCGGGTTTCTGCCGCAACTGCCTGTCGAAATGGTACGCCGCCGCCGCCAAGGAACGCGGCGTGACGCTGAGCGACGAAGACGCCCGCATCGCCGTCTACGGCATGCCCTATGGCGACTGGAAGGCCAAACACCAGAAAGAGGCCAGCCCCGAACAGCAGCGCCAGTTCGAGGAGACCAAGCCCCTGCACGCCGAGATCAGCGGGCACAACGCCCGCTGACCGGCTTTTTCCATCGGATCACGCGCTGACGAAGAAGGGTTGGGCGATGGCCTGAAACGGCTCCAGCCCTTCGCAGGCGTCGGAATGGGCGGCCAGGGTTGGCCAGCGCTGACGATCAAAGACGGCGGGGTGCGCCTCGCCGATGAAGCGCAGGACGCAGCCGACGGCGATGTCGGCGTGACCGATGCGCTCGCCAAACCACCAGGGACCGGGCCGCGCCGCCCGGTCGGCCTCCAGCGCGTCGAGCACGCCGGACACCTGCGAGGTGCAACGCTCCACCCAAATCTGGGAGGAGGTTTCGTGCATCACCCGCTCATAGACCAGACTGACCGCCTTGTCCCCCAGCCCCATGGCCAGAGCGGCGATTTTCAGCGCGCGGCGCCGCTCCACGCCGCTGCGGGGGAACAGCGCCCGCTCCGGCCCGGCGATCTCGTCCAGCCAATCCAGAATGATCGCGCTGTCGATCAGCACGTCGCCATCGTCCAGCACCAGCGTCGGCACCCGCTTCAACGGGTTGTAGGCGGCCAGCGCGTCGGCGTCCCCGAACACGGACCAGGGCCGATGCTCGAACGGCATGCCATACAGCCGCAGGGCGATGGCGACACGGCGGACGAAGGGGGAGTCGTATTGGCCAATCAGGATCACCGCACGCTCCATAGGTCAGATTGCATCCGAGGGCGGATGTTACCACAGGGCCAGCCATCCCAAGGGCCAACCGTCATGCCCGCTGGGCAACCCTGCGCCGTCAATCCCGCGCGATGATCGGCGTCAGCTTGTAACGCGCCGCCGCCGCCGCCAACCGGCCATCGGCCTTGATCGCGGCGACGAAGGCGTTGACCCGCGCCAACCACGCCTCGTCCCCCGGCGCGACGGCGTAGGCATAGGGGGTGGGCTGCACCGGCTGGTCGGGGACGATCAACTGCGCCCAGGGGTGGAAGGCCAGCATCCTTTGACCATAGGGGTAGTCGGTCAGAAAGGCGTCGGCCCGACCGGCCTGCACCTCCTCCTCACGCTCTTGCGGGCGGGCGACGGCGACGATGCGGGCGCGGGTCATGGCGCTGCGCGCGTAACCGTCCATGAAGGTGCCGCTTTGAACGACGACGACGTTGCCCTCCTGATCCATGTCGGCCCAGCGGCGGATTTGCGCGTTGGTCTTGGTGGTGACGGCGTAGATGCCGCTGCGCAAATAGGGCTGGCTGAACGACACCTTCTCGGCGCGGGCGGGGGTGGCGCCGATGGCGAACATGCCGATGTCGCAGCGGTCGGCCAGAAAATCCTCAATGAAGCGGGGAAAGCTGGTTTCGACAAACTCCAGCGCCACGCCAAGGTCGGCGGCGAACGCCCCAGCAAGCTCGATGTCCACCCCCTCCAACGCGTTGGTGCGCGGGTTGCGGAACGAAATCGCGTAATAATCGGGCCACATGCAGACACGAAGTTTCTTGTCGATGGCAATTTTTTCCAACCTTCCGCCCGCTTGCGCGTCGCCAACGCCAAACGAAAGGACAATGAACGATATCATCACGAACGAAAGAAAACGCATGGCTTGCTTTCTCATTCCAACGCCTCCCGAGAAACTCTGGTCTATATTGAAAACAATCACGATTTCCACGCCGCCGGATCATTGACGATAGCATCGTCCGGCCTCTTCCGGCAGTGTATGCTTTGCGGAATTCTGAAAGCGCTGCTAAAATCGCGGGTGGTCGTTTGGGGATTTTCCCGGCGCGGCCCCTGCCTCCCTTTTGCCGTTGGAACGCCGTTCTGTCCAGCCCCGCCCCCACAGCCAACCCGGTCCTTGATCTGAAGGGCTTGTTCCTGCACAAGGGCGGCGTGCTGGTGTTCGCCCTGTTGGCGGTGATGGCGCTGCTGGTCGATCTGACCTACCAGTTCACCGTGATCCGCCGGACCACGCTGGAGCAGACCCGGGCCAATCTGGCCAGCCTGACCAGCGCGCTGGAGGCGTCCACCACCCGCACCATCCAATCGGTGGACGTCACCCTGTCGTCCATCGTCGACGGCATCGGCGAGAGCGATCTCTTGCGAAACGATCCCGCGTTGGGGGAGATCGCCGCGCTGTTGAAGGAGCGCCTGCGCCGCTCGCCGCATCTGCGGGCTTTGGCCCTGCTCGACCGCGCCGGACGCCTGTTGCTGAGCACCGACGGGGCGCCGCGCGAGGCGCTGTTTCTGACCGAGCGGGACGTCTTTCGCGCCCACATGCGCGACCGCAACGCTGGGCTGGTCATCGGCAACCCGATTCTCGGACGGACCCTGCTGACCGCCAATCGCGGCGTCGAGCTGTCCGGGCGCTGGCTGCTGCCGATGAGCCGGGCGCTGCGCGACGCCGACGGCGCGCTGACGGGCGTGGTCGTCGCCACTGTGAACCCGGACTATTTCCAGGGTCTTTACCAAGCGGTCCAGACGTCAGACGGCGAGCGCGTCGCGCTCCACCGCTATGACGGAACCCTCCTGATCGCGCAGCCGCCGCCCGAGCCGCCCAACGGCGCGAAGATCGGCGATTCCGCCGCCCAAACCACCCTGTTCCAGAAAAAGCTCCCCAACGCCGAACATGGCGTCTTTGACGAGGCCGGGGCGGACGGCGCCGCCCGAATCACCGCCTATCGGGCGACCCCGACTTGGCCCTTGGTTTTGTCCGTCAGCGTGGACGAGGCGGAGGAGTTGGCCGGGTGGCGGGACAATTTTCGGCAGGCGGCCCTGCTGTCGGGCGGCTTCATCCTGTTGATTCTGCTGTTCGGCGTCCTGCTGGCCCGCTCGATGGCGACGCAGCGGCGCCAAGCCACGGCGTTGGAGGAAAGCAACGCCCGCCTCAACGCCATCCTCGACACGGCGGTCGAAGGCATCCTGACGGCAAGGCCGAACGGCGTCATCGAAAGCGCCAACCCCGCCGCCCACAGCATCTTCGGTTGCCCGCCAGGCGGCCTGATCGGGCGGTCCATCAGCGACCTGTTGCCGCCGGAGATGCGGGAGGCGCAAAACCGCTTCATCGACGACATGGCCGCCGGAGTGAAGCGTTACCGCACCGGCTTCAGCCGGGAATTGACGGCGGCCCGCCTGAACGGCGATCTCTTCCCGCTCTCCTTCTCGGTCGCCGAGGTGAAGACCGCCGCCGGTCCGCTTTACGCCGCCATCCTGCGCGACCTCACCGACAACAAGCGCGCCGAGCAAACCCTGCGCGACGCCAAGGACCGGGCGGAGGATGGCCAGCGCATCAAAATGGAATTCCTCGCGACGATGAGTCACGAGATCCGCACGCCGATGAACGGCGTCATCGGCATGGCCGGCCTGCTGCTCGACACCCGGATGAACGACGAGCAGCGCAGCTTCGCCACGACGATCCGGGATTCGGCGGAATCCCTGCTGGTCATCATCAACGACATTCTGGATTTCTCGAAGATCGACGCCGGTCGGCTGGAACTGGAAAACGACGATCTGGAACTGGCGCCGCTGGTCGAAAGCGTGCTGGAAATCCTGGCGCCGCGCGCCGCCGCCAAGGGGCTGGAACTGGCCAGCTTCGTTCCGCCGCCCTTGCGTCGGCCCTTTCGCGGCGATTCTGGTCGGTTGCGGCAGATTTTGCTGAATCTGGTCGGAAACGCCGTCAAATTCACCGACAGCGGCAGCGTCACCATCCTGCTGGCCGAGGAGATCGCCGAAAGCGGCGCCCCTCAAGTCCGCTTCGAGGTGCGCGACACCGGCATCGGCATCAGCGATGAGGACCGCCCGCGCCTGTTCACCATGTTCAGCCAAGTGGACGCCTCCCCCGCCCGTCGGCATGGCGGCACCGGCCTGGGGCTGGCGATCTGCAAGCGTCTGGCCGAACTGATGGGCGGACAGATCGGGGTGGACAGCCAAGCTGGTCTGGGCAGCGTCTTCTGGGTGTCAATCCCCCTGGAGCCTGGAGCGGCGGCCCAACCGCTCGCGCCGATGGCCGATTGGTCGGGGCGGCGCGTCTTGATCGTCGATGACGTCGCCGTCAACCGCGACCTTCTGGCCCGTCACATGACCAGCTTCGCCATCGACGTCGAAACGGCGGAATCGGGGGACGCGGCGCTGACGCGCTTGACCATGGCGGCGGAACAGGGACGCCCGTTCGACGCCGCCATCCTGGATCATCGGATGCCGGGGATGACCGGCCCCGAATTGGCCAGGCGGATTCGGGCCATCCCGGCGTTGGCCGGGATCCGATTGGCGCTCGCCACCTCGCATCTCACAGCGCCCACGACCGAAGAACAGCCCTCGGACAGCGCGCTGGCCCCGGAAAACCCGCTGGTCGACGCGAACCTGACCAAACCCATCCGCTTCAGCGCGCTGTGTCAAGCTCTGGCCAACCTGCTGGATCGCCGACCGGCAACCGAACAACCGGCTCCCCCGACGGCGACGGCGGACAGCACGCCCGCCCCCGCCCCGCTCCCCGCTTTTCACGCCCGCGTTCTGGTGGCCGACGACAACCCGGTCAATCAGCAACTCACCCTGGCCTTGCTGCGCCGCGCCGGTCACACGGCGGAAGCGGTGTCCAATGGAGAGGAAGCGGTCGAAGCGGTGTCGTCACGCTCCTATGATCTGGTGCTGATGGATGTCCAGATGCCGGTGATGGATGGCTTGACGGCGACACGGGTCATCCGCCGCCTGTCCGGGGCCGCCGCCCGCATTCCCATCATCGCGCTCACCGCCAACGCCATGCAGGGCGATGACGCCGTGTGCCTGGACGCTGGCATGGACGACTATTTGTCGAAACCGATCAACGCCCGGAAGTTGACGGAGTCGGTGGTCCGCTGGGCGCGCCGCCCCCCGGCGCCAACCAATCAACCATCCCCCCACGTTCCTGAGCCGCCCAATCAGCCAAATCCAGCCCAGGACGAGGATCTCGATCCGATCAACCCGGCGAAGCGCCAAGAACTGTTCCAGATTCTGGGGGATGATGGTTACGCCGCCTTGATGACCACCTTCTTTGCCGACAGCGCCCGTCACGTCGATCTTTTGCAGGCGGCGGTTGTTGATTCCAACCTTTTGGTTGTCGCACGCGAAGCTCATGTTTTGAAAGGTTCCGCCGCCAACGTCGGGTTGGGGCGCCTCTCCGGCCTCGCCAATCAATTGGTGATTGCCGTTCATCAGGAAAACATGGCCGCTCTGACCCTTGAGCACGTCAAAAAAATCTCCGCAGAACTGGCGAGCGCCAAACAACATCACACGCGTTTCTCCGAAAACTCGATACGATTGATCCCACCGGAAACCGCGTCTTAGCGGACGTTTGACGGCGTCTGCATTCTGTGGCAGTTGAACGACCCATCGACATCCGCACCGTTTGGAGAGCAACGCGATCATGGCCGAACCCGTCACAGCGCTGGTTGTCGATGACGAGGAAATGACCCGCGCCATCGTGGCGGGGTATCTGGCCCGCATCGGCTACCGCACGCTGGAGGCGGCGACGATCGCCGAAGCCTGGGCGATTTTGAGCGATCCAACAATCACGATTCACGTGGTCTTGCTCGACCGTCGCCTGGACGATGGCGACGGGTTGGAGGTGTTTGAACGGATGAAAGCCGTGCCTGGGTTGGCGGAAATCCCGGTGATCGTTCAAACGGTGTCGGACAGCAGCGCGGAAATCGCGGCGGCGATCCGCGCCGGGGTGTTTTATTACCTGTTCAAACCCTATGACGGGGCGTTGCTGCGCTCGGTCGTCCGCGCGGCGGAAGAGCGCTCCGGGCGGTTGAAAACCTTGCAGGGCGATTTGCGGTCGCGCGCCGACGCGATTTCCCTGCTGCGCGACGCCCGTTTCCGTTTCCGCACCCCGCAAGAGGCGCAAAACCTCGCCATCACCCTGTCCACCATCGCCGACACCGCGCACAGCCTGACCTTTGGCCTGTCGGAAATCCTGATGAACGCGGTGGAGCACGGCAATCTCGGCATCGGGTTCGAGGCCAAAAGCGTTCTCAAAGCCACCGGCGCGCTGACGCAGGAGGTCGAAAACCGCCTCGCCTCGCCCGAGCATCGCGACAAATACGCGACCTTGCATGTGGAGCGCAGCGACAACCGCGTCGTCTTCACTGTCACCGACATGGGCCGTGGGTTTGACTCCAGCCGCTATCTGACGGTGGACGCCTTCCAATCGACCGCCACCCATGGGCGCGGCATCGCGCTGGCCCGCATGGTCGGGTTTGACCAGTTGACCTATGTCGGCGCCGGCAACCGGGTGGTTGGCGTCGTCAACCTGAACCGTCCAGCGGTTCCGCCCGCCGACTGATCCACAGCGCGGTGAGATCGTCGGCCAAGGGGCGCGGCATGGTGGTGAAGTAGCGCTCCAGCAATTGGCGCAGCGGCCCGCCCTCAAGCTCGGCGTCGCTGTCCAGGCCGTTGACCAGATCGACAACCCCCTCGTAACCAAACAACTGCCCGTCCCAATCGCGCGCCTCGAACAGGGCGTCGCTGAACAGGAACAGGAAGGAGCCGGGGGGAAAATCCAGATGGCGGTTGCGGTAACTGGCTTTTGGCGACACCCCCAGCGGCAGCCCCAGGCTTCCGCCAATCTCCAGCGCGCCATCGGGTCGCCCGACGATGGGCTTCGGCGCGCCAGCGGTGGCGTAGGTGACGGCGCCGACCCGGACATCGACCACCGCGTAGAGCATGGTGGCGAACTGGCTTTCCGGCAGCAGCCCGACCAACAGGCCGTTGATCGCCCCCAGCGTTTCCGCCGGATCGTCGCCGGGCAAGTCGATCTTGGTCAACAGCGCGTGCAAGCGGAAGGTGTTCAGCGCCGCCGCGACGCCATGGCCGGTGAAATCGCACAGAAACACCGCAAAGCGGTGATCGTCGAGCGCGCGGGCGCCCCAGATGTCGCCGCCCAATTCCGAACTGGATTCAAAATGGCTGTCGAGTCGAATGGCGTAACGCCGCTCCAACCCGCCGCACGCCTCGGTCGTCGGCAACAGGTCGAGTTGCATGTCGCGCGCCAGGGTCATCCGCTGGACCGCCCCGGTGTGGTAGGCTTGCAGGCTGCGGATGACCTCCTGAAGCGAGCGGTTGAGCGAGCGGTTTTCCAAATGGACCCGCAACCGCGCCGCCAGTTCCGGGCGCGTCACCGGGCGCGGGATCAAATCGGTGGCCCCGGCCCGCATCAACGCCTGCCGCTCCCCCGCTCCGGAAAACCGACCAAGCACCAAAATCGGCGCGTCGCGCATGCCGTTCATGGCGCGCAGACGGGCGATCAGATCCAGATTGTCGGCCAGCAGCCCCAGATGCAGCACCAGCAGATCGGGCGCGCCCTGCCCCACCCTCGCCAGCAGCCCATCGGCGTCCAGCGCGACATCGACCGCCCGCACGCCAACGCTGGCCAGGGCCGAACGCAACACCGCCACGGCGGGGGGGCGGGGATGGCCGATCAGCACGCGCTGCCCGCCAACCGCAAGGGCCGCCGCCGGAGCCGCCGCGCCACCCTCTGATGAGGCGCCGGTCATGCCCGCTTGCCCTCTCCCTCTGCCGCGTTCAACGCCACCGGGGTCAGAACTCGCAGGGGATGATGGTGTGGAATTCGGAAATCTCGATCATGTCGCGGACCTGCCCGCGCGGATGCTTCATCTTCAACTGGACAGACGCGCGGTGTCCGGCGTTGTTCGCCAACACCAGCAGCCCCAGCCCCGCCGAATCAATGAAATCCAGACCACCGAGATTCAGCACGCATTCGGCGATGCCGTCCTTTTCCATGCCTTCGATGATCTGGCGGAAATCGTCATTGGCTTCAAAGGTCAACTGCCCGCGCAACTCAACCTCGCGGACACCGCCCAAATCGCGGACCGTGTAATTCATGCCACACCCAATGATTTTGGTCCGATCTTACCCTCAGAGCGCCCGTCTGTCCCGGCTGTTTCACCAACACCAAACATGCCGCACGGCTCATGAACCGATGCGGTTTTGCGCACAAAGGTAAGGGAAGGTTAACAGATCGCGTTGCGAAAGACGATGGAAACACAAGGGCGACACAACCCCAACCAGCCCCTTGCGGTCAAGACACAAGTTGCCACGACCGCACGCCGCGACAATCCCGAGGCCTTGTCTAGGGTCTTGTGAGGGCGGCTGGCCCCGTCGGTTCCGAAGCGCGCATTCCCGGTTCATAGACGACGACCCGGTTCCGCCCCTCGCGCTTGGCGCTGTAAAGAGCCAGATCGGCGCGATGGATCGCCTTTTCCAGCGTGTCGGTCGCCCCTTCCAACCCGGCGATGCCGATGCTGGAGGTCAGATGGAACGGCGCGTCGGGGGCCGGAATCGCCATGCGCGCCAGATTGCGGCGGACCCGTTCCGCCACCACGCGGGTTTCGTCGGCGGTGGCCCCCGGCAGAACGACGACGAACTCCTCGCCGCCCAGACGGCCCAGAATGTCGTATTCGCGCAGGATCGCCTGACAACCGCCCGCCACCATGCGCAAGGCGTCGTCGCCGGTCGCGTGGCCGTAGGTGTCGTTGATCCGCTTGAAATGATCGACGTCGAGGACGAAGACCGCCAGCGGCTCATGGAAACGGTGGGCGCGGGCCAATTGCTGGCGCGCCAGTTCCATGAAGGAGCGGCGGTTGTAGATGCCGGTCAACGGATCGCGCGACGCCATGTCGCGCAACGCCTCTTCCATGTTGCGGCGTTCGGTGTAGTCGTAAATCCAGGCGAGATTGACCGGAACGCCCTGGATCACCGCCTGATTCACGGTGAACAGCGTCCAGAAGGGCGAACCATCGGCCTTCTTGAACTGCACCTCCATGTTCACCACGGCCCCGCCGCCGCGCAAACGCTCCAGCACCCGTTCACGCTGGTGGTCATCGAGGTAATAATCGCGCGCCCGGCTGCCGATCAGGCTGTCCCGCGACAAGCCGATCAGTTCGGAAAAACGGGTGTTCACGAAGACGATCCGCCCATCGTCGCGGCGCGACACCGAAACGCCGATGGGGCTTTGCTCCAAAATGGCTTCCAACCGGGCTTCGTTGGGCTGGGAATCGGTCAGGTCATGGACCACCCCGATGATGCCGCTCACATTGCCCTGGCCGTCCCGGTAAGACACCTTGGTCAGGTTGACCAGACGCAGATTGCCGTCGGCGACCGGCACCGCCTCTTCGTAATGCGACACGCCCTCTTCGATCAAAAGACGGCGGTCATGAACGACATGGGCCTTGGCCGCGCCCGGTTCCATCACCGCAAAGGTGGTCTTTTGCAGGATATCGTTCCGGTTCAGGCCGGTGTAACGTTCAAAGGCGCTGTTGCAATCGCTGAATTGCCCGCGCGCGTCCTTGATGAAGACGGGGATCGGCAACACCTCGAACAGCGTGTTTTGCAGCGCCGCTTGGTTTTCCAAAGCGATCTCGCGCCGCAGTTGGTCGTCGACGTCGGTGAAGACCCGCAACTCCAACCGCTCGTCGCGGCCATCGTCGGCGTCATCGTCCAGGGCGCGAACGGATTCGGCGAACCAGCGCGCAGGCCCGTCAGCCACGCGCAAGAGACGCGTCGGCGGACCGGACTCCAGGCGCGCGTCGTCGTCCGCCGCCAGCCCGTCGGCCCCGGTCTCGTCAAACTCCGCCAGCGACCGGCCAACCAGCCCCGGCGCCGCGACGCCCAATTGCGCGTGCAGAGTCGGGTTGGCGTAGCGGATGTCGCCCGAAGGCGTGGTGACGCAAACGCAAACAGGAAGAACGTCAAACGCCCGCCATGGTTCACGACGCGCGCCGTTCACGCCATCCAGAGAAATCATCACACTGTTACCCGGGTCCAACATGACAGACAGTTTCTCATAAAATATTATTACTCTGCAATGACGGTATTTGACAAATATTGTTTGGTATCTAACCGTTCACCGTTGGAACGTATGCGTCAGCTAGAAATTTTCTCGATTGTTCAACGCGCTGACGGATCCGTACCGGCCAAGATGCGCACGCAGGCATCGCGCAAACGTATGACAGACTCCTCATCGGGGGGCAGCCCCAAACGCAACCAATCCGCTTGCCGCTCGAATCGGCGCACCAGAATTCCGGCCTCGCCCAGCCCCCGGTGCAGCGCCGCCGCCCGGCGATCCGCCACCAAACGGAACAGGCTGGTTCCGCCGACCACCCGCAAACCGACCACCACCAGACACGCGTCCAACGCCGCCGCCGCCGCCGCCAAGCGGGCGCGGGTGGCGTCGATCCACACCCGATCCGCCAAGGCCGCCGTCGCCACCGCCAACCCCGGCCCCGACACCGCCCATGGGCCGATGGCCGCCCGCAGCGCCCCCGCCAAGTCCGGCGCGCACAGGGCGATGCCCAACCGCAACCCGGCCAGCCCGAAGAATTTGCCGAAGGACCGCAGAACCACCAGACCGGGTTCATCGGCGAAGCCCGCCACGCTGGCCGCCGGATCGGCGTCGGCGAAAGCCTCGTCCACCACCAGCCAGCCGCCGCGCGCCGCCTGCCGTTCCGCCAACCCCAAGAGAGCGGCGACCGACAGCGTCCGCCCATCAGGATTGTTCGGGTTGACGACGACGACCACGTCCGCCGCCTCGCCATCCGCCAGCGCGTCAAAGCCCGCAACCTCGCGCACGACATGCCCAGCCCCGGCCCAACAGGCGGCGTGCTCGGCGTAGGTCGGGGCCAGCACGGCGACGGTTCCCGACGCGCGCAGGCGCGGCAACAATTGAATCAGCGCCTGCGAGCCGGACGCCGCCGCCACGTTCGCCGCCGAGGGCGCGCCGTAACAGGCCGCCGCCGCCTCGCGCAGCCCCTCTTCCGCCCCGCGCGCGGGCAGCCGGTTCCAGGCGTCGGCGGGAATCGGCGGCAACGGATAGGGCCAGGGGTTGATGCCGGTGGACAGATCGACCCACGGCTCCGGCGCGTGAGGAAAGGCCAAACGCGCGCCGTCCAGGTCGCCGCCATGCAGGATCGCCGCCCCGCCGCTCCCCTGCCCTTCTGTCGTCACGCCGCTTGCCCCCTTGGTTGCCGTCTTGCTTTCGGCCATGATCCCCGCCTTCATCCTCGCCCGCCGCCGTCCCCGTCAGGAATCTTGCCGCCGTGCCTGCGTTTCATCCCTTTCTGCTCGCCGTCGCGCTCGTTGTCGAGGCGGCGGTCGGCTTTCCCGACGCACTCTATGCCCGCATCCGCCATCCTGTCGTGTGGATCGGCGCGCTCATCACGCATCTCGACCATGCGCTGAACCAGGAGCGGGACAACTTCGACCGCCGCAAGGCGTTCGGCGTCCTGGCCCTGCTGGTTCTGTTGCTGACCGTCGGCGGGGTCGCCGTGGCGGTCGCGTGGCTGTGCCATTTGCTGCCCTTCGGCTGGCTGCTGGAAGCGGTCTTGGCCTCCACCCTGCTGGCCCAGCGCAGCCTGCACGAGCATGTCGCCGCCGTCGCCGAGGGGTTCCGCAAGGGCGGGCTGGCCGGTGGGCGGGACGCGGTGTCGCGCGTCGTCGGGCGCAACCCGGCGAGCTTGGACGAACCGGCGGTCTGCCGCGCCGCCATCGAGAGTCTCGCCGAGAATTTTTCCGACGGAATCGTCGCCCCAGCCTTTTGGCTGCTGGTCGGCGGCTTGCCAGGGATCGCGCTTTACAAGGCGATCAACACCGCCGACAGCATGATCGGCCACCGCACCCCCCGGCACGAGGCGTTCGGCTGGGCCGCCGCCCGGCTGGACGATCTGGTCAATCTGCCCGGATCGCGCCTGACCGCCCTGCTGCTGGTCGCCGCCGCCCGCAGCCAGGACGCCGACGCCGCGTCGCGGGCTTGGCAAGCGGTGCGCCGCGACGCCCACCGCCACCGCTCCCCCAACGCCGGATGGCCGGAAGCGGCGATGGCCGGGGCGCTGGATCTGCGGCTGGGCGGCCCGCGCGTCTATGGAAACACCCGGATCGAAGACGTCTGGCTGGGCGGTGGGCGCACCGCCGCCACCCCGGCGGACATCGACGCCGGTCTGCGCCTCTACCGGCTGGCCTGCGTCCTGTTGGGAGGCGGGGCGCTGGTTTTGGCCGTGTTCGGGTAGGTCACACCAACGCCGGTTCGACGTCGGTCAGGGCGAAATCCTGGCCGGTGTAGAGCAGCGGGACGTCCAGCGAGCGGGCCAGCGCGTAGGCCGCGCAGTCGGTCAGCGACAGTTGCGCCGGATGCCCGCAACCCCGGCCAAAGCGGCGGTAGGCGTTGAAGGCCAAGGCCGATTGCACCCGGTCGAAGGGGCGGATGATGATGCCCGCCCGCTCCACCAGCTTTTCAAACTCGCGCAGCATCTCTTCGCCGAAGCGGGCCAGCAGCAGGGCGCGGCATTCCACCATGGTGACGGCGGAAATGTGGCAGGCCGGGGAATCGTCGAGCAGCGCCTCGATCCGTTCGGCGTGGGCGTCGCCGCGCAGAAAGGCGACGATGGCGGAACCGTCGATCACCATCGGCTGATCCCCCGCCCGGCTTCATCCCGTCCCAAAATCTCGGCGTCGCTGCGGCGATCCAGTTGCGGCAGTTGGGCGGCGCGTTCGCGGATGGCGCGCAGCGCCTCGCGCCTTGCGGGATCCTGCGGGCGGTTGACCCGTTCCAGCCGTTCGCGCAAGGCCAGCGTCACGGCGACCGACAGGCTTTCCCCGGTGATGGCGGACAATTGCCGGGCCAGCCGGTCCGCCTCCTCGCTGTCCACCCGCAACGCCATCCACAACATCCTCGCCTTGGCCGTCCCGGAAAAACTCTAACCCGAAGAAAGTTGCTCCGCCACCGCAAGAATCGCTCCGATGTCCATCTCCCGCTCCAGCCGGTCGGCGATGGCGTCCAGCGCCCGCTCCACCGCCGCGTCGTAGGACAAACCCGAGGAGGCCGCGCCCAACCCCGCCAGAAACGCCGCGCGGAAACCATCGGCGGCGAACAGCCCGTGCAGGTAGCAGCCTTGCGCCCGCCCATCCTCCGACGCCGCGCCGTCCGTGCCGCCGCCATCCAGGGTCAGTATCGGGCGGGCGCGGTCGCCCCCTTCGGTGCGGCCCATGTGCATTTCATAGCCCGCCACCGCCGCGCCGGTCCGGCGCTCCACCCCGCGCGCCTCCTCCAGCACCTTTGCCCCCTTCAGGACGGTGTCGACGTCCAGCAGGCCAAGCCCGACGGCCTCGCCCGGCGGGCCTTCGATGCCGTCGGGGTCGGCGATGGTCCGGCCCATCATCTGATAGCCGCCGCAAATCCCCAGCACCCGCCCGCCGCGCCGCCAATGGGCCAACAAGTCGATGTCCCAGCCCTGCGCGCGCAGAAAGGCCAGATCGGCGATGGTCGCCTTGGTGCCGGGCAGAATGACCAGATCGCAATCCGGCAAGGGCCGCCCCGGCGGCGCCATCAGCAATTCCACCCCCGGCTCCTGCGCCAGCGGGTCGAAATCGTCGAAATTGGCGATGCGCGACAGCATCGGCACCACCACCCGCAAGGCCCCGCCGCTGGCCGCCCGTGGCCGGTCGAGCGCCACCGCGTCCTCGGCGGGCAGAGTCGCCGCCTCTTTCAGCCAGGGCACGACGCCAAAGCCGCGCCAGCCGGTGCGCTCCTCGATGATTCGCAAGCCCGACTCGAACAGGCGGGCGTCGCCCCGAAATTTGTTGATGAGGAAGCCCTTGATCCGCGCCCGCTCGTCCGGCGGCAACAAAGCGTGGGTGCCGACCAGACTGGCGATCACCCCGCCCCGGTCGATGTCGCCGACCAGAATCACCGGCACGTCGGCGGCGGTGGCGAATCCCATGTTGGCGATGTCGCCCGCCCGCAGATTGACCTCCGCCGGGCTGCCCGCCCCTTCCACCACCACGATGTCGGCCTCGGCCCGCAACCGCTCGAAACTGTCCAGCACGGCGCCGAGAAGTTCGCCCTTGCGCGCCTGATAATCGGCGGCCCGCGCGTTGCCGACCACCACCCCGCGCAGGACGATTTGCGATCCGACGTCCGACTGCGGTTTCAGCAGCACCGGATTCATGTGGACCGTCGGGGCGACGCCGCAGGCCCGCGCCTGCAACGCCTGCGCCCGCCCGATCTCGCCGCCGTCGGCGGTGACGGCGGCGTTGTTGGACATGTTTTGCGGCTTGAAGGGCCGCACCGTCAGGCCGCGCCGAGTCAACGCCCGGCACAGCCCGGCGACCAGCAGCGATTTGCCGACGTCCGACCCGGTGCCCTGAAGCATGACGGCGCGGGCGCGTTTGGGGCTGGTCATGGTCAGAACTCGATCCCCGCCTGGGCCTTCACCCCGGCCTCGAAGGGATGCTTGACCAGCGTCATTTCGGTGACGAGGTCGGCGGCGGCGATCAATTCCGGCTTGGCGTTGCGCCCGGTGACGCAGACATGCAGGTCGGGCCGCCGCGCCGCGAACGCCGCCAGCACCTCCTCCAGCGGCAGATAATCCATGCGCAGCGCGATGTTCAACTCGTCCAAGACGATCAGGCGGTAGCGCGGGTCGTCCATCATCGCCTTGGCCTTGGCCCACGCGGCTTGCGCGGCGGCGATGTCGCGGGCGCGGTCCTGGGTGTCCCAGGTGAAGCCCTCCCCCATCGTGTAAAAATCGACCAGATCCTCGAAGCGCTCCAGCGCCACGGTTTCGCCGGTGGACCAGGCCCCCTTGACGAATTGGACCATGCCGACCCGCATGCCATGGCCGACCGCCCGCATCATCAACCCGAAGGCGGCGGTCGATTTGCCCTTGCCCTTACCTGTGTGGACCATCAGCAAGCCCTTCTCCAAAATCTTGGAGGCCAAGGCCCGCTCCTGCAACGCTTTGCGGCGCTTCATCTTCTCGGCGTGGCGGCGGTTGGTTTCCGCCTCGTCAATCTGGGGTTCGCTCACAGCGCGCTTCCTTTCGCGTAAATCGGCAGGCCCGCCACGGTCAGAACGACGCGCGGGGCGACGGCGGCGATGGCCTGGTGCAGCCGCCCGGCATGGTCACGAAAGCGCCGGGCCAGCGCGTTGTCGGGAACGATGCCCAGACCGACCTCGTTCGACACCAGAACCACCCGCCCCGGCAGCGTCGGGAGCAGCGCCACCAGCGCCGCCGTTTCGGCGTCCACGTCGGAGTCGGCCATCATCAGATTGCTCAGCCACAGCGTCAGGCAATCGACCAGCAGGCCGCAGCCCTCCGCCGCGTGGGCGCGCAAGGCCCCGCGCAGGTCGAGCGGCTCCTCGATCGTCCGCCAATCCGGCCCCCGGTCGTCCCGGTGGCGGGCGACCCGTTCGGCCATCTCCTCGTCCCAGATTTGCGACGTGGCGACATAGATTCGCGGCCCGCCGAGCGCCGTGACCAGCCCCTCGGCAAAGCGGCTTTTGCCGGATCGGGCGCCGCCAAGCACCAGGGTGAGATCGGGGGGCGGTGTGGGGGCGTTCGGCACGGTCGCCGTCTCCTGCGTGGGGCGGGAGCGGACTGTCGCAAACCCCGTCGCCGCCGTCAAACCATGCGGCGCTCCTGGACAGCGCCCGCGCGCCGCGCCATCCTTCCCGCACCGCACAACAACCTTGCCGCCCCCGATGTCCCAGCTTGAAATCATCACCCGCCGCCCGACGGGACCCGCCAAGCCGACCCCGCTGCTGTTCGTCCATGGCGCCTTCAGCGGCGCCTGGATTTGGGACGCCCATTTCCTGCCCTGGTTCGCCGAACGCGGGTGGGAGGTTCACGCCGTCTCCCTGCGCGGCCATGGCGGCAGCGAGGGGCGCGAGCGGCTGCACAGCTTCGGCCTTGCCGACTACATCGACGATGCTCTGGAGGCCGCCGACGCCTGTTCGGCCCCGCCGGTTCTGATCGGCCATTCGATGGGCGGCATCGTGGTTCAGCGCGCCCTGACCCGCCGTCGTTTTCCCGCCGCCGTTCTGATGGCCTCGACCCCGCCGCACGGGTTGCTTTCCTCCACCCTGGGGCTGGCGTGGCGCGCGCCCTACGTGTTCCATCAGATGGCGTCGCTGATGACCTTCGGCGCGGCGGCGGTGGACCCGCAGGCCGTGCGCCGCGCCATGTTTTCCGACGCCATGCCCGCCGAGGAGGCCGCGCGTTACGAACCCTTCCTGCAAGAGGAATCGCGCCGCGTGCTGGCCGACATCGGCGGCTGGATCCCCTTCCCGCCCCTGCCGCCCGGCGATCAGCCGTTGTTGGTTCTGGGAGCCGAAGAGGACCTGTTGTTCCCCCGCGCCGAAGTGCTGGCCACCGCGCAAGCCCTGGGAACCAAGGCGGCGTTTCTGCCCAACATGGGCCACGCCATGATGCTGGAACGCGATTGGAAATTGGCCGCCCAGCGTGTGGACGACTGGCTGAACCAGACCTTGGCCAAAGCGATGGCGGCGTAAAGCAGCGCCGCCATCCTCAAACGAAAAGGCCCTTCCACAAAGGAAGGGCCTTTTCGTTTCAACCTCAGAACGCCGATGGCGTCACTGGATCGTGGCGCCGACGGGCATCGCGTGCTCGACGGCCCGCGTCAGACCGTAGCAATCCAAACCACGGACCAGTCGGCGATAATAACCGATGATGTAGACGCGCAACGCGCCGGTCAAATTCGCATCGCCGCGCGTCTGGTCAATCTCGGTCAGAAGATCGTTGACGCTCAAAGCGCGACGTTGGGCGATGTCAACCGCCGCGTCCCACAACTCCGGCTCCATACGCAAGCTGGTGCGGCGCCCATCAACTTTTACATTCCGGCAGATCAACATCGCGGTCCTCCATCATCCGATGAAGGCTGCATACCCGCGCAATCATATGTGGCGCAGTGAAGTTTTTCACACTGGCGACACACGCGGGATGATGCAGACCGTGGTTGGCGCGGTCATCGCGCGCCACCACGGGGGGGGCGCGATGACCGCCTACATCCGCAAGAACAGATCGTCCAGCCCGGCGCCGTTGAGAAGATCCCCAATTTTCACGCCCGTCAGCGTCACCTCGCCGCCATCGGAGAACGTGATCGCGACATCGTCGGAGTCCAACCTCAGACTGTACTCGACTCCATTGGCCAGACCGATTCGATCCCCGTCCGCCACCTTGAAGTCCTGGATGACGTCACGCCCATCACCGGCGCGGAACACGAACAGGTCCGCGCCGTCACCACCATACAA
Source organism: Azospirillum cavernae (assembly GCF_003590795.1). Lineage (GTDB taxonomy): Bacteria > Pseudomonadota > Alphaproteobacteria > Azospirillales > Azospirillaceae > Azospirillum > Azospirillum cavernae. The sequence goes on along the minus strand of NZ_QYUL01000001.1, from coordinate 420,530 downwards.
GGTGTCGTCGCCAGCTTCGCCCAACAGCCGATCATTGCCAGCGTTGCCAGCAAGCTCGTCATTGCCGGCGCCGCCGCTCAGCGTGTCCGCCCCGTCGTCGCCAAAGAGCCGGTCGGCGCCGAGATCGCCAGAGATTTGATCGTCGTTCTGGCCACCATACAGGGTGTCGGCGCCATCGCCGCCGCTCAACGTATCGGTTCCATCCTCGCCCAACAGCCGATCATCGCCCGCATTGCCACTAAGCGAGTCATTGCCGCCGCCGCCGCTCAACGTATCGGCGCCTTCGTCGCCAAAGAGCCGGTCGTCACCGAGATCGCCAGAGACCTGATCGTCGCTCTGGCCACCATAAAGAGTGTCGGCGCCAGCGCCGCCGTTCAGCGTGTCGTTGCCCTGGTTGCCGTAAAGCAGGTCATCGCCCTGATTGCCATTGGCAACGTCGGCCCCAGCGCCGCCGCTCACCGTGTCCGCGCCATCATCGCCAAACAGCCGGTCGTCACCGAGATCGCCATAGACCTGATCGTCGTTCTGGCCGCCATAAACGGTGTCGTTGCCCTGGCCGCCGTTCACCGTGTCGTTGCCCTGGTTGCCGTAAACTAGGTCATTGCCCTGATTGCCATTTCCAACGTCGGCGCCAGCGCCGCCGCTCACCGTGTCCGCGCCATCGTCGCCAAAGAGCCGGTCGGCGCCGATGTCGCCATAGACCTGATCGTCGTTCTGGCCGCCATAAACGGTGTCGTTGTCCTGGCCGCCGCGCACCGTGTCGGCGCCCTGGTTGCCGTAAACCAGGTCATCGCCCTGGTTGCCGTTCTGAAGGTCGCTCCCCGTGCCGCCATACACATAGTCATTGCCGACGCCCCCGGTCACGGTGTCCGCGCCGTCGTCGCCATACAGCCAGTCGCTTCCTTCAAGGCTGCCGATTTGATCGTCGCCGCCACCACCGCGCAGCGTGTCGTCATCGGCCCCCAACACCATGATTTGGTTGCCGCTGTCTCCGCTGACCATTTGCGAGCCGGCGCCGCCGGTGATCCGCACCGCGCCGACGACCGCCGCGAACTCGACGTTGTCGAGTTGGATGATCGTGCCGGACGGCAGGCCGCTGGCGTCGATGACCAGCGCCTCCTGCTGCGTTCCCTGGTTCGCCGCGCCCGAGATGACGATGGGGGAGCTGACCGACGTCGTCCCCGACGCGACGGTTGGAATGACGGTTCGCACCGTCAAGCTGGTCCCAGTCGGCAAAGCGCCCAGAAACGTGGAGCCGACGCCGCTCATGAAGGTCCGATCCGCCGACTGGCCAGATTGGGTCGTCCGCGCTTCGATGGCCTGAATCAACTCCTGAAGACCTGTTTGGCCGGTGGTCGTCGTTTCGACCCGCAGGCCAACGCCGGTCGGCAAACCGGCCTCCAGTTGGGTCGTTCCGGTCGCTGACGTGACGAGCGGGATGTCGGCGCGACCGCTTGTTCCCCGATCTTCGGTCCGGCTTTCCGTTGAAATGGGAACGGTGAACACGCTGGTCGTCGTTCCATTGGAATTGCTGACCGTCTCTTGGGTGACGACAAGCCCGTCAACGGTTTGGGTCGGGGTGGTGGGGGTGGTAGAGGTGTCGTCGCCGCCGCCGGACGGGGTTGGCGTTGGGGTTGGCGTGCCGCCGGAGGCGGCAACCATGGTGATGGCGTTGCCCGACGCGCTGAAGCGGTCGGCGGCAAAGGTTCCGGTCAGCTTCACCGTCGTGTCGGCGGCTCCAGTTCCGGCGGTGTAACGCAGGTACAGCGTGGTCTCGCCGCCGCTGGAGGCCACCTCCACCGTGCCGCTGGCGATGTTTGCGCCATCGCCATCGGACAGGCTGGTGAATGTGCCGCCCGTGTCGCGAATGGCGTCGCCATTCTCCATGTCGGTGATCAGATCGATTCCGTCGGTGGTGAGAACATCGAAGATGTCGTTGCCGCCGCCGCCGGTCAGCGTGTCGTTGCCAAGACCGCCGATCAACGTGTCCGCGTTGGACTCGCCAGCGCTCCCGCCGATCAGGCTGTCGTTTCCGTCGCCGCCATAAATGCTGTCGTCGCCGCCGCCGCCATACAGCGTGTCATTGTCTTCATTGCCATAGAGCAAGTCGCCGCCAGAACCGCCAGACAGCCAATCGCCAGCCGAACCGCCGGATAGCCAGTCGTCGCCACCGTCGCCAAAGAGGGAGTCGATCCCAGCGTTGCCATAAATAGTGTCGGCGTCGTCGTTGCCATAAATAGTGTCGTTGTCTTCATTGCCTATCAGGCGATCGGCGCCCGCGCCGCCTTCCATCCAGTCGCCGCCCGATTGGCCGAGCATGCTGTCGTTGCCGTCGCCGCCAAAGAGATAGTCGTTGCCAGCGTTGCCGTACACGCTGTCGGCGCCCTCATTGCCAAAGATCGAATCGTCGCCAGCGTTGCCGTAGAGCGTGTCGGCCCCTTCGTTGCCCCAGAGCGTGTCGTTGTCTTCGTTGCCGGAAAGCCGGTCGTTTCCGCTGCCGCCGACAAGGCTGTCACCCCCTGAAGCGCCATAAAGCGTGTCCCCGCCGCTGCCGCCAAAGATCGTGTCGTTGTCAAACCCGCCCAGAAGCATGTCCGACAGATTGCCGCCGGTGAAGTTGACCGTCCCCGTTTCGCCCGTCCAGGCGATGCCGACTCCGTGCGTGTCTATTGAAAGCGCCACGTTGGAGGTGTCGAGCAAGGTGGCCGCCGCGCCGCCATTCACCCCTGCGACTAGGACCTCCCACGTTGTTCCATTCAATTGAAGAACAACAGGACCGCCACCCGTGGCCGTTGCGTCAACAACGACAAATCCACCTGAATTGACCTTTATGTTGGAATATCCGCTCGTGAAATTCCCGATAATGTATGAAAACTGCACAAAAACCTCCAAAATAACACAGGCGGCCAACTAGACAATCAAAAATTGTTTTGTTGATCGTTCTTATCGTTAGCCTGACACGCTACCGCAGCCTAAATATGTTGAGACGCACAGTCACGCGACAAAATGAAACAAGATAATTTCCATTGAATTAACATAACCAGAGAAACCCTATGGTTGTTTTATGGGATCTCCGCTCTCTGGAATGCTCGTTTCTGGCAGCGCGCCTTATATGAAAAGATCACGGGACAGGAAATCAATTCAACAGTATTTTTATAACAAGAAGCCGCTCAAAAAAAGCGTCGCTAACCCACTTAAAATTGTTTTTCTGCAAATTTTCCACTTCGCCAGCGCGATGTTCGCGCCAAGTTTTGAACGGCGATTGCAAAACTGAGACGGCCCGGCGCACCCGGAAGATCGCGCCACGCCGAGAGCAAACCAACTTTACGGAGCGGACGACCGCGCGATCGGGGAGACATTCATCCGACACAAAGATGGCGTTCGTCGGACATGGGACAGATACAAAAGAAAAGGGACCGGAGCCACGCCCGATCCCTTTTCACAATTCTCTGATTTTCATTAGAAAATTGGTGATCCGGGTGGGATTCGAACCCACGGCCACATGATTAAAAGAGATGTTTAACCTATTGAAAAATATGGAGAACATCAAACTTTTGCCACTAAATCCCCCCTAAGGGAATCAATGCGTTACCTAGACGGTTTGACATCGCTGGATTGCAGCGGTCGACACAGGTAATCTGCGCGCAACGGAGATAGAGGATTGTATGCCCGCGCGACTTGTTGCCTTGGCGAGTTCGATCAATGGGATGAGCATGACGGCGCGGGCTGTCGCGTGGGCGCTTGGTTCAAGCATCACCTTCCAGGCGCTCACCGCGTTGATGAAGGCCTTGGGCGCCAGTCTGCCGCCCATCGAAATCGCCTTCGTGCGCGGCGCTGCCGCCCTGGTCCTAGTCGCCGTGGCATGGCGCGCTTTGTGCGATGTCCGCACGCTCCGGGATCCATGGATCCACCTCCTGCGGGCCGGGCTGGGCACCGCCGCCCTATTGGCCAGCGTCTACGCCTTGAGCACCAAGCTGCCCCTGGCACTGGTCACGCTCATCCTGTACAGCCGCATCCTGATGATGATCCCCTTGGCACGCGTCACGCTGGGGGAGCGCGCCGGGCCGGGGTTGTGGGCCGCCACGCTCACCGGATTCGCCGGCGTCCTGCTGGCGGTGTCACCAGCCCTCAGCGTGCCCGACCAAGTGGTGGGGGCGGCGGCGATGGCCGCTGCGGCTGTGCTGTCCGCCGGCTCCCAGCTCGCCGTCCGTCGGCTCACCCTCGCCAACCCCAGCACGGTGATCGTCGCCGTCTACGCCGTCGTCAGCACAATCCTATTGGCCGTGCCGACGGCGGTCGTCTGGGTGCCGCCGGCTCCGGTCGAGACGGTCGGTCTGCTGGGTATCGGCCTCTTTGGCATGGCGGCGCTTTTCTGCACCGCACAAGCCTACCGATTCGCCCCAGCCACCATCGTGGCGCCACTCAGCTTCATTGAGATTCCGCTCGCAGCGCTGCTGGACTATGCCCTGTGGGGCAAAGCGCCGACTTGGCAGACTGCCATCGGCGCCGCATTGATCGTTGCTGCGACTTATTCTGTGACCAAGATCAATCAACGTTGAGGATCAAGCGAAGCGTTCACCCGTGAACGCTTCAAGGGCCTGCTCACCCATAAGCGTCGCCGACATGCTGCACTTCGTGCAGTAACCCCAATTGACCAGCTGAGCACGAGGGTGCTGGATCCGCCCAGAGACGACGGCGGAGGCTGGGCCATGGGATCAAAGGAGACGCGGCGGTTCGCCCTGGCCGAGGCGCAGAATTGGCGCTGCGCCCATTGCGGCGGCGGGATGCTGATGCAGAGCGGTCTGCCCGACAGCGCCACCATCGAGCATGTCGTGCCGCTGGGCAACGGCGGGCTGCGGTTGTGGGGCAACGAGGTGGCCGCCCATGCCCGCTGCAACGCCGATCGCGCCACCACCCCGCTCGATCCGGTCAGTGTGGCCATCGCCATGGAACTGATGGGCGGGGAACGCAGGTTGCAGGCGGCGGCGACCCTGCGCAAAGCCCGCGCGCTGATCTCCAATGGGGAAAGGTCGCTGCTCGACGCCGTGGCCGTGCTCCGCGACATCGAAAGGGAACCGGAGGCGCAGGAGCTTCTGCGCCGCGTTCAGGCCATGCTCTCCTCCACCCCGGCCCTGCCGCAGCGCCCGAGCGTGACGATGGCCGACCGTCTGGCAGCGGCGCGCCACGTCGCCGTCCGGTTGGGCCGACGCTTGATCCTTGCTGCCCGCGCCGCCGCCCAAGCGTCCATCCACGCTTGGCGGGCGGACGCCGCTCAAGGCGGTGGTACGGTTGTGGACGTGCAAGCCGACTGGCAGCGGCGCTATGGCCACGCACTCTCCACTCACATCGGTCGCCGCCCGAAGGGCTACGCGCGTCAGCAATGGCGCGCGCGCTTCTTCCTGGCCTTTCCTGATGCGCTCACCCACCCCGCTTGCCCGGTTTCCGATGGATTGTCGCCATTACTGTGAGGAGGACGCTGCTGGCGGATACGCCGCGCGCTTGGCTCAAACGCCCGTCGGCGTCCAACCGCACAGGGACGCGCCGGTGCGGTTGTGCGCCAGCAGCTGCTCAGCGGTCGCGTCAGTCAACGTGTCGGCCCGGCTTGTGTAGACCGGGCGAAACGCTCCACAGGCTGTGTCAATCCCGGCTCCACTCCCGGCGCAGCCGGTCAGCAGCACCACCAGAGCGGCGCACATCATCATCAATTTCACGACGGGTCTCCGCAGCCTTGAGGGTCTTTTCGGTCTGTTCGGCGGCGGCCTGCCGCCGCCCCGCCCGGCGCTGAAACGCGCCGAAGGTGGCGATCGCCAGCAGGAGCGCGCCGACGGCGGCGAGGATGGGGCCGATCCGGCCCCACAGCCCCACCAGGAACGGCAGCCCGATCACGCGGCCTGGCGCTGGTCGGCCCAGCGCTGGTACAGCAAGAACCCGACCGCGCCCGCCAGCAGGATGGCCACCGGCCAGCCCAGCCCGCCCGACGGCAGGCTGTCCAGCAGGCCGCGCGCGGCGTCCGACACGTCGCGCGCCTGGTCAATGGCCACCGCCACGCCCGCCAGCCCCAGCGCGCCGCCGCCACCGACGCCAGCCGCCGACTTGGACAGCGGCTTGGGTGCGGGCTGGGGTTCGGGCGCGCCGGTCGCGGGATGATCGACGCCGGACAGGAACAGCGCCGTTTCCGTCGCCCGCCGCTTGACCAGGCCGGGCATCACCTTGCCCGCGCCCCGCGTCCATTTGGAAAATTCGACGGCGGCGCCGGCCAGATCACCCGCGTTCAGCTTGGCCAGCAAGGTGGAGGGCTTGCCGGTCTTGAGCGTGACAAAGCCGTCCTTGCCCGGATCCTGGCGGGTCGCCTTCCGGCCCGGCCCGACGTTGAAGACAAAGGAAGCGAGAACCCCACGCTGCGTGTCGGTCAGCGGCGTTTTGACCGCGCCGTCGACCATGGCGACGGCGGCATCGAGGTCGGCGAGCAGCCAAGCGTCGGCCTGCTCCTTGGTGACGACCAGGCCGGGACGCACCTCCGGCCCGGTGTGGCCATAGCCAATGGTCCAGGGCGCGCCGCCGCTGGCCGGATCGGGGTAGGCCATCAGGCGAAGGCCTTCCGCGTCTTTGACCAGGTCGATGACGGGTTGAGGAACAGGGCGCATGGAAATCCTCCTTCTGCGCATGAAAAAGGCCGCCGGGCGGGTGCCGGGCGGCCGAGAAAACTGGAATGTTGTCGCGGTTGGGTTCAGCTGCCGGGCCAACCCAGATCAATCCCGACGGCGTAAGCCGTCAGCGCGTCATCGACGGTCTCGGCGGCATCGATGGCGGCGCTCAACTCCTCCTCGCGGGCGAAGCAGGCCTGCACGAAAACCCCGATGGCCAGCCCGGCGGAGGCCAGGGCGGCCTTGCCGACGCGGGCGAAGCCGTCCGCCGTTTTCCAGACCGTCTCGAAGCCGCCACCGGCCAGCTCGACCTGATTGGCCAGGGTCAGAGCGGTGGACACGTCGTCGCAACTGGCCTTGTCGCTGCGCCAGCGTTGGCCGCCAATCAGGACGCCACGGTCGCGCTCGGTCTTGCGACGCGCGACCACAGCCGCGCGCAGCTGGGCGAGCAGATAGTCGAGCGTCGGCGGCTGGACGGCGCCGTCAACGCACACATAATCGTGCGTGGCCCAGGCCGACAGCGCATCAGGAACCCGCACCCACAGAATCGATGGGTGATACAGGCCGGTCGGATCGTCGGTTACAAACTCGGCGCAAACGCCGACATCAATGCGTGCCCACATCATCCACCCCACTTGATACACACCGCCCCGACGCGACCGGGCGTTCCGGCCCCGCCGGTGAAGGCCAGAGATCCGCCGCTGCCGCCCCCGCCGTAACTGACCCCACCGAAGGTCGCGAATTGAGACCGATATTCGGGGTTGTAGTCACCGCCGATTCCTGTGCCGTCCGCGCCACGCTGGTTGAGATCGTTCGGTCCTGCCGCCCCGCCGGTCGCCGACAACAGCGTTCCGAAGGACGCGGACCCGCCGGGCTGCCCAAGTGATCCGCCCGCCGGAACGACGATGGTGAAAACCTGGCCTGGGGTCACAGGAAGATTGTACTTGATCGACACGCCGCCGTTTCCGGCGGGTCCGCCCTCGGATGAATCGTACTGGCTGGTGTCGTAACCGCCGCCACCGCCGCCGCCCACCACCGTCACCTGGGTCAGCAGCGTGACGCCCACCGGCACCGTGAATGTGGTCGTGCCAGGCGTGGAAAAGATCCATTCGCCCGCTCCAGCGCCTGCGGTGAAGGCCGTCGGCGCGGACCAATCGGACCAGCCCAGCGTGGCGCCTTGATGTTGACACTGGAAATAATAGACGGTCAGCGGCGTGAGGGCGGCGGTCGATGGCAATGTGACGGAGGTCAAGGCCCCGGCGCTGATCCCGCTGTCGTAGACGACCGTGTCGAAGCTGGGCACCGTCGAGACCCGCCAGCGTGACGCCGCGTGCGCGTCCGCTCCGGCGACGACCGAAAACGGCGAGCTGGTCAGGGTGGGCTGGAGCGCGGCCCCAGCCGACCCGTTGGCGGGCGTCTGGTTTGTCGGTCGGGCGACAAAGGAAAAGATCGCCGCGCAGGTGAAGGCCGTCGGCGTGCTGGGGGCCGACCAATGCCCCTCGACGTCGGCGTAAGCAACCCGCCACCAATAGACGCCGGTCGTCGCCAAAACCAAGTCGGGGACGGCGTAAGAGGCCACGGCCTCCACCGTGCCGCTGTGCAGGATGGGGACAAAGCTGGGACTTGTGGCGATCTCAAACCGCGCTTGCCCCTGAGCGACCCCGTAGAGCGAATAATAGGGCGATGCCGACAGCGTCGGCGTGCCGCTGACGCCGATCGCGCCCGCCGCCGGACCCAGGTTGATGGGTTGCCGCACCAGCGCCGTCGATGAAATCGTTCGGATGGCCTGGAGCAGCTGGGTATGGTCGCCGCCCGATGGCGCGAGGCCTGCGGTTTGGATCACCGTCAGCATCTCACCCTGGACGCCGTTGAGCCAGTCGGCGGTGATGACGGTGGCGGGAACGCCGGTGGCGGGGCTGCCCTCCGTAAAGAGCGACCGCCCCGAGGAGGTCGCGGCGGTCGGATGATCGATGGCGTCCATTCTCACACCTTGATTGTGGTTACGGTTTTGGCCAGCGGCAGATCGATCACGACGGTGACGGTCTCCATCACCGGGCTGCCGTCCACCACAAGAGGGTTCCCCTCGGAATCCGTCGCCTGCCGCGTCACCAGAATCGGTTGCGGCGTCGTCTGGCCGCCTCCCGCAGCAAAGCGATATCGGGGCGGGATGTTGGGCAGGTTGAACGTGGTCGCCCCGTCACCGGCGCCCCAGCGCGTTCCGACCACGCCGAAGAGGTCGACGTAGGTCTGGCGGGACACCGCGCGACCGTCGCAGACCAGGCGATCCGGCGGCGTCACATCCCCCGCAAAGACCTCCAACGTCCCGGTGGGCGTCACCGCGCTCCGGCTGAACAGGGCGTTCAACTCGGTGCGGATGATCTCCAGCGTCTGACGCAGAGCGCTCAGGCGGGGTGCGGTGCGGAAGAGGCTGGGGTCTACAGAGCTGGTCACGTCATGTCTCCCAAATGGTGAACCCATGATCCCAGCCGACCAGGCCGTCATCCCACGGCGCGGCGTCTGGCGAGGTGTAGGAAAAGCGCACCAGCGTGTGCGCCGCAGCAACCCGGCGCAGGGCTGCCTCGAAAGCCGCCTCGCCCCACGCGGCGAGCGATTCGCCCGCCGCCGATTGACCGGCGCGCGCGTGCGTGGATGTCCATTGGACCAGGCCGATGGACCAGACAAAGGACCAAGCGTCGCCACAGCAGGGACTCCCGGCTTGAGCGCCACCGGCGCGCGCCGGGCCGTATTGGGTGATCGTGACGTCGAAGCCCAGCGCCTTGGCGTAGGCGGTCAGGTAGGGGATGCTTTGGCCGCCCACGCCGATCAACTGCGCCACCACCGCCGCGCGGCGCTGCTGCAACGTGGTCTGGCCGCTGACCGCGAGCGTGGCCTCCCAATCCGGCAGCAGCTGGTGCGCGCCCGCCGGAAAGGCGTCGCTCAGCAGCGCCGCCGCGTCCGCGCTCTGCCGTTCATAGACCGCCGCCAGCCCGTCGAGCACCTGGGCTTGCGTCGTGCCTTCCTCGCGCGGCCAAATTCGCCCGGTCGGCAGCAGGGCTTGCAAGGCCGCGCGGAAGTCGGCGCGGCTGTAACGTGGCGGCATGGCGACCTCAAACGAAGGTGATGACGCCCAGCGTCAGCATGTGGCCGGGCGGCGCTGAGACGTCGTCCAGCGGCGCGTTGATGTCGAAGCTGGAATCGCCCAACGCCACCTGCACCGCCTCCCACAGGCGGTTGATGTTCACCGTCCCGCCGGGCGTGGCGTCTTCGCGCAGGCGTTCGATCAGGGCGTCGCGCGCCGCCGCCTGCGAGGACAGGGGGATTCCAGCGATGGTCAGCGCCAGCGGCGACGGGATTGGCGCGACGACATAGACCAGCGCCGTCACCGGCTGGAGCGGCCAGAGCGCGTTGGCGACGGTCAGCTGGTCGCCGGTGGCCGGTTGCGCGCGAGTTTCGGCGCTCGCCACGCCGTCCGACCCTTGCGGAAAACCGCCGTGCGCGGCCTGCGCGTCGTCGAACATCACAAACAGCACGACGGTGCCCAGCCCCGCGCCGTTGCGGACGCACCAGGACCGCGTCACGCCGGGGACGGCGAGCGCCCAGCTGACGAAATCGTCATGCGCGCCGCCCATCGCCGTGATCTGGTAGGCGGTCAGCATGCGGGTGCGCAGCTCCTCGTCCGCCTCGACATCCGCCCCGCCGATCAGCGCGCCGCTCGTGCCCGACGACGGCACGCCGGAAACCGCTTGCGACAAGGCGAAGGCCGCGCCCGCGTCGGTGTTGCCGCCCGCCCCCGGCTCGTCGGCGAGGACCGGGACGCTCGCCGTTCCAGCGCCGCCCACCGCCACCGTCTGGGTGCTGGTGAACGCCCGGCCATCGGCGGCGCGGGCGATGGCCGTTCCGCTCGGGATCACGGCGCCGACGGCCCCGGCGAAGGTCACGATTCCGGTCGCGGCGGCGGCGGGCTTGCGGGTGACGCCCTTCAGGGCCGCCCAGCCCTCCAGGGCCTCGTCGGTGCAGGTGAAGGGGACGGCCTGCTTGGCGATCCAGTCCAGATAGCCGTAATGCAGATGCGCCAGCCCGGCTTGAGCCGCCCCCAGCACCCCAAGCACCGACCGCCGCAACAGGTTGGCCCCACCATCGACCGCCGAGGCGACGTCCTGCGCCACCTGCTGGCGGATGTCGGTGAGGGTTGGACGCGAAAACGGCATCAGGCGACTCCTTGCCAAGCCCAATCAAAGTTAAAGCTGGTCGATTGGCCGTCGCTGCGGTGGGCGATCACCCAGACGCCCAAGGTCGAGCGGCGCGCCCATTCCACGCGGATCGTGAAGCGCGCGACCACGCCGTCGTCGATCAGCCATTGCAGCGCCTCGGCGACGTAATCGGCGGCGCGCCGCCGGGTCTCTTCCGTCTGCTTGGCGCGGTCGAGCAACCACAGCCGCGAGCCGATCTCGCGATCTCCCCACCAACCCCGCCGGTCGCCCGCGCCGTCCGGCAGGCTGTCGGAGGCGGTCGCCGGGCGGTCGGTGAACAGGCTGAGCAGGATGGCGGTGGCCAAGTCGTCGCCCGTGTCCAGGTCGCCAGAGACCAGGGACCAATCGCCCCGCGCGTCGTTGGCGATCCAGGACACCAGGATGTCGGCCATGGCTATTCCTGTTGGTTGGGGATGGCCGTGCTGGCCCCGCCCGGCTGCACGCCGTTGTGCGTGTGCTCGTTATAAATGGCCCGCATGCTGGCCATGCTGCGCCCGCCGCTGCCGACCTGGTCAATGATGTCGCCCGTCACCTCCAGCAGCGGCGCCTCAATGCGGACTTTCGCGCTTGCCTTGATCGTCAGGCTGGGGGTGTCCTCAATCGTGATCGGCAGCCCCGCGCCCTTGACGACGATGCCGTGGCGGGTCAAATGGACCGATTGGCCGAGGTCGTCGTAGAGGCAGACCTCTCCACCGGCCAGCCCCTTTGGCCGAGCGCCCTGGTTGCCGCTGGCCACCACCACGCCCATTGAGCGGTCGCCGCCGACGAACAGCAGCACGACGTCGCTGCCGATCGGCGGGACCGACGAGAGGCCGTATTCGATGAGGCGCGGGGTGTTGTCGCGCAGCTCATCGACGCCCAAGCGGACCTGCATCGTCTGCACCGCGCCGCCATCGGTGACGGCGGTGATCCGGCCCCGGCCAATCGCCAGCAGCGCGCGGGTGTAAAGGCGCTCGATCAGTCCCGGATCGCTCATGGCCGCGCCCCCGGCGTGACGTCCGACAGGACAGGGACCAGCACGGTCGGGGCCAGCTCGAAGGCGGATGGCGGCATCAGCACCAGGCTGGCCGAGGTGCCGGACGGGCCGCGCTGATACGTCACCTCGGCGATGATCCATGTTGCGTCCAGGTGCAGGCTGGGCAGCGTGACCCGCGCCAGCCGGTTCGGCGTCCACAGCTCGCCCGCCGCGTCGCGCCAGCTGTCCACAGTCAACCGCACCTGGAAGGAGCGCCCCGCGCGCCGGGCCATTTCCCAGCGGCCCCGCTGCTCCGACAGCCCCAGCGCCACGATCCCGGATTCGGCGATGATGAAGCGCTTGCGGTGGCGCGTCACCCCGGCGTCGCGCACGATGGCCTGGATGTCGCCGTCGGGACCAGCCTCGCCCAAGGGCGCCATGGAGAGGGAGCGCACGACGTATTCTGAAAAGCGCTGATCCATCGAGAACAGGGCGACGGCGCTCTCGACATTCGCGCCCTGGGCGAAACCGCTGGCGTGCTCGACCGTTCCGACGCGCGACAGGACGAGGTTGCCGTCCGGCCCGTCGTACGCCAGCAGAGCGCGAAACCGGGCGATCCGCTCGATCACCGCGAAGGGCGTCTCGCCCCACATGAGATTAATCTGCGGGATGGGCGGACCGACGTCGGTCAAGGCGCTGACGGTGATGCCGTAAGGTTGGGCCAGCTTCGCGGCGATGCTCAACACGTCGGCGCTGCTGATCTGGTTGCTGGGCCATTCCGCCGAACAATCGACCAAATCCTGGCATTTCCCGCGCCCCATCACCCGCAGGCTGTGCGACTGGCGGTCAATGGCTGGGATGAAGCGGTCCACATAGCCGGTCAGCACCAGATCGGAGCCGAGCAGCACCTGGCATTCATCGCCCTCCTTGACGACGACGCTGGCCACCTCGCCCGGAAAGCGCTCGGTGAAGGTGATGTCGAAGTCGGACGGCAAGCGTTCGACGCCGCGCGTCACCCGCAGCTGCTGCCAGCCGGAGAGCTTGCGCCCGGCGGCGCCGCCAATCACCAGGGTCAGGTCGTCGCTCATCATCACTCCGCCAAGGCGTTGAAGGAGACCGGCAGAAAGGCCGGGTGGATCGCGCCGGATTGCTCGACCAGCTCGTCGCTGCGCGCAGGGTCCTGGTAGAGCCGCAGCGCCAACACCAAAGCGGGTTGCGGGCGGGCTGTGGACACGACCACGCGGCGCGTGAGGCTGGCTCCGCGCTCGGTCAAATCAACCGAGACGGCGGTGCGCAGGGCGCGCAGCGCCTGATAGGTCTGGTCCTGCCCGGCGTCGCCCGCCCGCGTCATTTCGGCGTCGATCAGCTCCACCACCCGGCTGCGCGTCTCAACCGCCTGGTCGTGCGATGGCGGCTCATACCGCGCGGCGGCCCGCGCCACCTCCGCCAAGGCGGCGCGCCGCACCAGCGTGGCCGTGGCCGTGGCCGCCGGGGTCGGCGACGGCCCCGAAGGGGCGGCCCCTGAACCGACGGTCCCTGAACTGACGGGGGAGACCGGCGAAAAACTGGCCAGCGGCGTCAGCAGGCGCAGCGCGTCCGTCGCGTTGGGGGTGGCGCGGGCGGCGGCGGACACCAGCGCGGCGACGCTCGCGGCGGCGGTTGGCAGGCTCGCCGCCGTCAACGCTTTCGCCTGCGCCATCGCGTCCGCGCCAGCCTGCGCCACCGTCGCCCGCCGCGCCGCCGTGGCTGCCTTCAGGGCGGGGAGAGTGGCGGGAGAAGCCGTCGTCGCGCCGCGCCGCCGCCCCTGGACCTTTGTGCCGCCGATGAACCGACCGAACGCGCCGGGAAGGTCGCGCACCGCGTTGTAGAGGTTCGTCGCGTCGTCGATCAGGCGGAAGACCGCCCGGACAGAGACGCCGACCGCGCTGACGATCTGCCGCAGGATGGCCGATCCCTGCTTGAGCAACCCGCCCACCGTTTGGACGAAGTCCAGAACGGCGGCGGCTCCGACGGCGTCCGCCGCCGCCTCGATCTGGCCGACGCTGGTCGCGCCGCCCTCGGGAAACTGGAGCTTTCCCGCCTCGACGCAATCCAGCGTGATTTCGAACACCCGGCCTTCGCGGCGGCGCTCGACGACGTGAAAGCGCAGCAGAGCGACCGATTTCCGACCCAAGGTCGGATGGACCAGTTCGGCCTCGCCCGCCGTCTCGCACGCCCGCACCAGCCGGTCGCGCTGGGCCAGCACGTCGCCCCCGCCGTACTGGACCGACCCCTCGACCAGGAACCCGATCAGGCTGATGCGGCGCGGCCCGCGCCCCAAATCCTCCACCCACACCGAATCCCGGTAGGGGTATTCATGGACGGCGACACGGCGGCCAAACTCCGACGCCGATCCGATGACGCCGAAGGGCACGCCCCGAAACGACGCCGTTTGAAGCCGGGTGTGCCACGGCCCGGCGCCGCCGTCGAACCCGGCCAGATCGACGCCCAAGCGACCGGCGGCGTTGGTGACGCGGTCCAGCGCGCCGCCAAGCGCCTGATAGGCGTTGCGGTTGGGCATCACGGCCTCGCAAAGTCGGGGGTGGAGTAATTGACGCGGGTCGGCGCGAAGACGCTGTCCGGCTGGCCCTGCACCGACGCCGTCGTTCCCGGCGGCACGGCGCCGGAGAAGCGCACGTCAACCTGGATCGGTTGCCCCTGTTGCTGCCCCTGTTGGCCGGGTTGCCCCGGATTGGCCGCCGCCGCTCGCGCTTGCTCCGCCTGGGCCTTGGCGAGGTCCGACAGCAACACCGAATAATTCGGCACCGGCGTCGGCTTTTCGCCGAACACGCCGGGCTTGTAGAAGCTGTGGTCGCCGATTTCCGCCGATCGCAGATCATCCCGGCCCCGACCGAAATCAGTGCCGCGCCGCTCGGAAATGTCGCGGTTGAGGAAATAGGTGGCGCCGCCGGTCGGGTCGGTCCGCCGCCCGCTGGCGATCCCGTCCAGGATGCCTTGGACCGTCGCCCGTTGCGCGGTGGATCCCGATGGCAGGTTCCGCCAGTCGCCACCCGCCCGCATCACCGGCTCGAACTGACCGCGCTGGTTGACCACGTCGGGGATGGACCCGCCCCACGCCGGGTGGGCCGATCGGTTCAGGACCGTCCGCACCACACCTTCCAAGCCCACAGCCCCCTGGTTGCCGGCCTCGGCGATGGCGACGCGGGTCAACGCCTCCACCGCCGTCGGATCGAGGGTGATCGCCTTGGTGTCCGCGCCGACCGTCACGGGCGGGACAGCCGTCGGCAGAGCGGCGGCTGTGGATTGCGGCGCGGCGACGGCGGGCGCCGACGGCGCGGCGGCGGGAGGCACGGCGGCGTTGGCGGGGGTGACGAACAGGCTCCGCCACCAGGATTTCTCCGGTGGGCTGGCCTGGGGCGCGGCGATGGCTGGCTTTTCCTCCGGCGTGGCTGATTTCAGGCTGAAATGCGGCAGCCAGCTCGGCCAGCCGGAATCTTCCCGCTGCTTCTTTTCTTCGGTCGTTTGCTCGCGCACGCCGAACCGCAATGGGTCGGCTTTGCTGATCTTGTCCAGCTCGCCACGGACGAAATCACCGATCCCGTTCCAGTGTTCGTAGATCAGGGCCGCTCCCTGGACGATCCCCGCGATCAGGCCCAGCACAGGGTGAAACCGCGCCACACCGGCCACCACCCCCAAAGCGACGCCGACCTCGGCCAATCCGCCCGCCAACGGCTTGTTGGCCGCCGCCCAATCGGCGGTTTTGTTGATGATGCCGCCAAATCGGTCAGCGTAAGACGCCTC
Organism: Azospirillum cavernae; assembly: GCF_003590795.1. Classification (GTDB taxonomy): domain Bacteria; phylum Pseudomonadota; class Alphaproteobacteria; order Azospirillales; family Azospirillaceae; genus Azospirillum; species Azospirillum cavernae. The sequence continues at coordinate 404,880 of NZ_QYUL01000001.1, read as the reverse complement.
AATCGTGGCTCCAACGCCTTTGGCGGCGGCTTTCAGCCGATTGAGCGACGCCCCCAGCTCTTCGGACTTCGCCTGCGTGTCCTGCGACACCTCGGCGTATTTCTGGACATCGGCGAGGTATGTCTTCCAACCGTCGCGCCCCCGCCGCAGCATCGGCAGCAGCTGCTCGACCCCGAACATTTGGGCGACGCGGGCCTGGGTCTGCGGGTTGCTCTGCCGCCCGATCGCGTCGGCCAGATCGCCCATCGCCCGCTCGGCGTCCACCGCGCCAGACGCCGTTCGGCTCATGCGGATGTTCAGGATGTTCAGCATCGCGGCGGCTTCCGGCGCGCGGCCATAGGCGGCGTCCTGCAACGTCGCCCCCAGAGCGTGCAGGCTGCCGGTCATCGCGCCCGCCTCCAACCCGGCCAGCCCCGCCGCGCTGCCCAACGTCCGCAAGCGACCGGCGGCGATGCCGATCCCCCCGGCGGCGTTCGCGGTGGCGACGCCAACCTGCCCCCATTGGTTGACCAGCGCCGCCACGCCCGCGACGGACCCCACGCCCGCGATGGCTCCCACGGACCCGCCCAGCAGGCCAAGCCCACCGGCGGCCTCGCGCGCCATTCCGCCAACGTTGGCGACGCCATGGCCCAGCGCGCTCAACCGGGTCGCGTCGCCCAACCCGGCGACCGCCGAGCCGATACCGGCTATCGGGCGGCGGATTTGACCGAGCGCCGACCCGACCTTGGCGACGACGGCGGACGCCTGATCCTTCGCCGTGATGACGATCTGGAATTGGTTGGTCATCGGGCTTCCGCCTTCATCATCCGCACGGCCTGGTCAAGCCACCAGGACAGCTCCGTCCAGGTGAGCGACCACGCGTCGCGCGGCCCCCAGCCATACCACCGTGTGACCTCGGCTAGGACGTCGCGCCAGTTGTCAGGCCACCGCCCGTAAAACCCATGAGGTAACGCACCGCCTTCTCGAAATCGCTGTAGGGAATCCGCTCGACGACAGGTTTCGGAAGGCCGGACACCAAGGACACCATCACGATGTCGCTCATCGTGGGGGACGCGTTCGGCCCGATCAGGGCCTTTTGCGCCTTCTCGACTTCGCCCGCCGTCGGCTCGCGCAGCCGGATCTCCATGTAGACTTCCGACCCGACCTCAATCGGCTTGCGCAGCTCGATCACGAGTTCGTCCGGCAAATGATCTGTGCTCATGGTTTACGCCTCCTCGACCAAAGCGGATTCGAACTTCACGTCGAAGGTCGAATCCGCGCCCTTGACCTCCTGGCTGTCGACCGTCCAGGCGTTGCGCGCCGTGACGATCTTGCCGTTGGCCAGCTCGATCATGACGGTGACGTTCGTCATGGCGTTGAAGGCCGCGACGGACAGGCTGCCCGCGTCGCGCAGGGTGGCGGAAATGAAACCGGGGATCGGCGTCTCCTTGTAGCCATGGACGCCGTCCATGCCGCTGATGGTCTCGCGTTTGACCTGCACCGGGCTGTAGCTGAAATCTCCGGCCAGCATGTAGCTGACGCCATCGACGGTGAAATAGGCGACTCCCGCGAGTCGGCGGCTGGTGTCGGCCATGGGCGAACCTCCTTATTGCAGGCGGAATTGGGCCAGCAGCGCGAAGATGCGCAGCTGGTTGATGAGGGCGCCGGGCCACAGCACATCGACGCGGTTCGGGTTGGTTTTGTTCTTTTCGACGATGATCTCGGCCTTGAAGACGTCGCCGTTCTGGACATAGCCCTCGGCCTCCAGCTCGCGGTACGCCGCGATCAGGTCCGCCCTGATGATGTTCGGCGTCACCACGTTGGCGCCGGGGCCAAAGCGCGTGCCGTTGGCCGCCAGCTTGACCCGCGCGTATTTGCTGGTGATGACGCTCTTCATCCGGCGCAGGATGAAGGCCAGCAGGAACAGCGTCTCCACCTCCAGATAGCTGTCGTCGGCGGCCCCGAAGCCGTTTTTCTGATAGGTCGTGATGACGTTTTCCAGCCGACAGGTCCCATCGTCGGCGGTGACGAAGGTGCTGACGCCGTCCCACAGCAGCACGTTCCGCTCGGCGATGGCGAAGCGGCTGGCGATGGGCGGGGCCAGCATGCTGGACAGCGCCAGGGTCTGGAGCGGCGTGCCAGGGTCGGCGCGCAGGCTGACGGCGGCGGTCCCGGCGAAGTCCGCCGCGACGACCCAGGCCGGGGTTGGGCTGTCGTAGAATCCCAGCACCGAAACATGCTGGTCGTTGCGCGTCGAGCCGAAGCTGGTCAAGGCCCCCAGCGTCCCGCGCTTGGCCGCGAAGGCGTGGCCATAGATTTGTTGGGACCAGCTCCAGCGGCCCGACACGTCGTTCAGCAGCGCCTTCACCGCGTCCAGGCTGGCCGCGTCGGTGTAGGGAAAGACGATGAAGTCGAAGGCCATGTCGCTGAGGCCCGCGAAGGCGGCGGACAGGTCCGGCGGGGTCGCGCCCGACGCCATGGGGGTTACGGCGACGCTGAGACCGACGGGCGAGGCCTCGCCGCCCGCCGCCCCTCGGTAATTGAGGCGGAGGTCAATCTCATTGCCCGCCGGTCCCTTGTTTTTGGCCGTCAGCGTGACGACCCCCGTGTCAGCGGAGGCCGTCACCGGCAAATCGATCATCGCGTTGACCGTCGCCGCCAGGGCCGTCGCCGCCGTCGCGGCGGATTGGCCGCTGGTGACGGCCTGGGACACCAGCGCGCCGCCGATGTAGAGCGACAGCACCCCCGTCGCCGTCGCGCCGCCCGTCAGGGTGACGCCGCCGGTGGCCGCCACGCCCGCCTCGGCGTCGGCCAGCGGCAGGAACCAAACCTCGCCGAAATTGTCCGCTTTGCGGTAGGCGGCGGTCATCAGCGCCAGCATCGAGCCAGGGCCGCCCTTGACCACCGCGTCGGCGGCGCCCTGGCAGATCGACGCCTGATTGGGCGCGGCGGTTCCGCTGGCGGTGATCTGGCCGACGATGAGGGTCCGCATGGTTTGCGCGGCGCTGTTGGCCTTGGAGTTGTCCACCTCGGCGTAAAACAGCGGCACGCGCAGATTTTGAGGGACGTTCTTGAACGGGATCACGGCTTGTCCTCCTCACGGTCCACAGGAACGACCAGCGTCACGTCGCCAAAGACGTGCAACAGCCGGTTCCAATAGGGGGTGTCCGGCACCTCTCGCCCGTCTTCGGGCAAAAAGTCCTTCAGATCCGGGTCGCGCACGGCGACGCCCGGAGCGGGTTTCACGCGCATGGCGCGGCTCCTTAAAAGGTGATGGAGAGCGCGGCCTCATCCCGCCCATCCGGGCCGGACGTCCGGGGGGCGGGACGCGCCGCCTCGGGGAAGGGCGCGTCGGGATAGACGCCGGTGGAGTCGAAGGGGTCGAGCAGGTCGGCGTGAACGTCGAGGCCATCGAGCTGATCGGTGATGATCGGCTCGAAATCCTCGGGGTAACGGATGGCGAATTGCATGCGCAGCTCGCCGACATGCTTTTTGCCTTCCGCCGAAATGGCGGTTTCGGTGCGGACGCCCACCACCTGCTCAACGCTGGCGATGATGCTCCAGTCGGTCAGCGCCGCCACCTTGATCTGACGGCGCAGGGTGGACAGGTCCGCCTTGACCGCCTCCGACGTCTCCCGCTCAACCTTGGCCTCGACCAACAGGATGGCCGTCGTCAGGAAGGCGGGAAAGCCCGCGTTGCCTCGGCTTTCGCTGTCCTCACGCTGGTCATCGACCATGATCGCGGGCAGCTCGCTGCTGGCGAGCGGCGTGTCGCGGGGGGCGAAGACGTTGGCCCCGGCGAGCGTGTTCGCCGCCTTGAGCGCGGCGATCACCAGTTCGCGGAGCTGTTCAGAAAAGAGCACGGTCATCCCGACACCCAATTCAAAAAGAGCTTCGCCCAGCCATGGCCATCCGGCTCCACCACCGAGACGACATAAACGGTCCCGCTGGCCAGAATGGTCAGTTGGTCCTTGATGTCCGGCGGCGTCGGGAATTGAGACAGCTGGACTCCCAAAACCGGGCTGGCCGAGGCGACCGGCTGGTCGGCCAGTTCCTGCACCTCGGCGTAAGCTTCATCGAAGACGCCGGTGATGGTGAAGGGCGCGCCGCCAGCGAAGGGCGCGTACAGCGCCGCCTGGCCAAAGGCGTCGGCCACCGGCCCGTGAACCAAACCGTCCCAATCCACCGCCATGGATCAAGCCTCCGCCGGATCGTTGATCGCGACCGCGACCGGCTCCGGCAGGGCAAAGCCAAGCTCGCGCAAGCGCTTGGCCTCGGCAGGCTCGACGTCCAGAGTCTCGCCGGGGCCATGGGCGATCGAGGTCGGTTCCCCGTCTTCGCCCTTGCCCGCCCGATGGACGGCGCGGCGCGGCGCCACGGTGATCGCGACCAGCCCCGTGGGGGCCGGGTTCTGTTTCTCAGCCATGTCAATTCACCTGCACGAACATCGCGCCGTTGGCGCGGGAGGGGATGATGACGGGGGCCGACTGCATCAGGATCAGCCGTTGGGCCGGGTCCTTTTCGACCCACGACTTCGGGGCGTAGGCCAGCGGGCCATAGCCGTGATCCGGATCCAGGATCATGCCGAACGCGCGGGTGCCCTGAAGGTCGGGGCCGGTCAGCACCACCCCGCCGTCGGGGATCATCGGCTTCTCGACATTGTCGTCCGGGTCGATGAACCAGTCGTTGTAGAGCCACAGCCGGTATTGGCCCCAGACGCCCTTGGACACCGCGCCGCGCTGCACCTGCGTGCCAAGCTGGATGCTGTTGGCCCCGCCCTGGCCGGGGTACCAGTTGGCCGTCTTCAGAACCGGGTCCTTGATGAAGGCTTGCCAGCTCTTGGTCGTGAACACGACGTCCGTCACCACCGCGCCCGACTTCTTCAGGACCAGCGTGGCCCAATTGTCGAGGTCGGTGGTCGGCGACGCCGTTTCGTTCTTGATGGCGTCGGCGGTCCAGCGGGCGACGCCCGACAGGGCCACGGTCAGGGCCGGATCGCGCTGGAAGTCGATCACCGTGGTCGGGAAGCCGTCGCCCTTGATGGTGACGGCGCCGGTGCACAGCGCCGACGACGCCATCCATTCCAGGCGGCGGTTCAGCATGTCGATCTGGTCGGCCATCTCCAGTTGGAGGTTGGCCATCTCGCGCTCGGCGCCGCTCAACTCGCCGCCGATCCGCTCGCCGATCTGGCGCCGCACCGGCCTGCGCAGATCGGGCGCGCGCTTGTCCTTGATGTAGGCGGGCTTGAACTCGTTGGTCTGCATCCGGCGGCTCTCAACGAGCTTGCCAGCGACCAGCGGCGAGACGAAGGGCGCCATGCGGCGCAGGCCGACGTCGACGTCGATGGCCACCGTCTCCTTGTCGCTGGTGACGATGTTCGGGAAGAAGCTGTCCAGCAGCCAGTTCTGCGCCGTTTTCAGGTTGGGAACCACGCCGACCAGGACGGCGGTGCTGTAAATGTCCATGGGAATGCCTCCAATCAGGCCGGGTCGGCGGCCGAGACGGCCGTCTTGAGGTAAATGCCCGCGTCGCGCAGCGTGTCCTTGACGCTGTTGGCGGTGTGGCCGGCGCCCAAAACCAGACGACCGGCGTTGAATTCACCGGCGAGGTAGACGCCGACGAGCTTGTCGCCGCCGCTGGCGTCGACCGCGTCGGCCAGGATGACGGACGGCGCCTGGCTGCCGTCGTTGGCGGCGGCGGCGCTGAGGGTGTATTTGCCCGACGCGGTGATCTTGCCGAGCACCGCGCCACGGGCCAGAACCTGGCCGCTGACCACGGTGACGGTGTCGGTCACGAGTTGCAGGCGACCAGCGATCGATTGGTCCGGCACGAACTCATTCGAGGCCGTGCCCGGCGCGAAGGGCGAGCTGGAGAGGGTGGTCATGGTCGGCTCCTCACTTCTTGGCCGCGCCGCTGGTGGCGCGGTTGTAGGCGTTGGTCATGCGCGCGACCGTTTCGGCGACGCTGCCCTTCTCCGGGCCGCCGCCGCCGTCGGGGCCGACGGCGGGGCTTTCGACATGGGCCATGCGCTCGCCCAGCCCGCGCTTGCCCTCTGGCTGGCCGGTGATGGCGACGCCCGCCATCACGGCGACGGCCTGCGCGGAACTGAGGTTGGTCGAGAAGGCGAGTTGAGCGGCGACGTGCGGCAGCCCGGCGGCCTGCGGGCTTGAGAAGATGGCGGCGCAACGCTTGCGCTCGTCGGACCGACCGGCGGCGTAGGTTTTTCCCTTCGCTCCCTTGGCCTTCTTCGCATCCTTCTTCTTCGTATCGTCCTCCGAATCGTCGTCCGATTCCTCAGCCTTGGCGTCAGGGTCTTCCTCCTCATCCCCGTCGCCCTCGCCGTCCCCGTCCTCCTCCGCCTCCTGCTCCTCGTCGTCCTCTTCGGCCCGCTTGGACTGTTCGTCCTCCTTGCGGTCCTCTTCGGCTCGCTTGCCCGAGGGGCGGCGGCCCAAGAGGTGGGCGAACGCGCCCGCCGCGCTCGCGAAAGGCGAGTGCTTCATGATCGGTCTCCAGTGTGGTTTGGTGGGTTAGCCCAGCTCGTCGAGCAGGCTCAGGAAGGCGGCGTCCGGCGCCAGAACTGCGTCCGCCAGCCCCAGATCGACGCCCTTTTGACCCAGGAACGTCGCGGCCTCGGTGTCCCGGACCTGGGCAGCCGAGAGGTTGCGGTTGCGCGCGACCGTTGTGACGAACAGGTCGCCCATCATGTCCACATCGGCCTGGAAGCGCTCCCGTGCCTCCTTGGACAACGGAATCTCGGCATGGCCATCGGCCTTGCGCGCGCCGTAGGTGATGAAACTCACCGCCAGGCCGAAGTCGGACAGGGCTTTGGACCAATCGACGTGCATCCAGATCACGCCGATGGATCCGGTGCCGCCGGTTCGGGGTACAGACAGCCGACCGGGATCGGCAGAGGACGCCAGCGCGTAGGCCGCTGAATAGGCGCTTTCCGACAGGATGGAGGCGATCGGCTTGATGCCGCGCGACGCGTGGATCGTATCAGCCAGATCGAAGCATCCAGCCACCTCGCCGCCGGGACTGTCGATGTCCAACACAATGGCGCGAACCTCGGAATCAGACAGGGCGGCCAAGAAGCCCCGACGGATCCAGTCATAGCCGGTCGCCCAGGAACAGCCCCCCGCGCCTTGAAACAGAACCCCACGAACAGGGATGATCGCCACTCCGTCAATCAGGCCATACTGCCGCTCCCGTTCGGCGGGCTGACCGAAGACCGCCTGCGGCGCCAGAGCCTCGCCGCGCAGCGCGGCGGCCAGCAGGTCCACCTCGGTTCGCACAAGCGCCAGCGGGCGGTTCGACAACCGCCGGGCAATGTCAAACATCTGGGTCATTGGGCGTCCGGTTTCTTCGGCGGCGCCGCCGCCTGGTTGGCGGGAATGTTCATCTTCGCCCAGCTGGGCGGTTCGAGACCCCGCTCCTTGAACCCCTGCATTTCGCGGGCGCGCTGGTCGAGCACCTCCTCCCAATCCTGGCCGGTGTTTTCCGCGCACTCCTCTTCCAAGGTGCTGAGCGCGGCGTCCATCCCGAGAACCGCGCCCTGCTTTTCGGCCACCGGATCGATCCAACCTCGGCCCGGCCCCATCCAGCGGCATCGGCTGTACGCGCCACGGGCGTCGAGGTAGTCGGGGACGACGCCGGACGGCATCGGCAGGTTATCGACCTCCATGGCTTCCTCCAGCCAGGCGGCGTAGACCTTCGAGGCGAATCCCACGGCAAAGTCGGTGCGACGCCGCGTCAGCGTCTTCCACGCTTCAAGGAGGGCGGCGCGGGCGCTGGAATAATTGACGTCCGACCAATCGTTGCTGAGCTGCTGCGCGCTGATGCCGATCCCAGCGGCGGCGTTGCGCAACACCGCCCCCTCGAACGCCGCGAAGTTGCTGGTGGGGCGGGCCGCCGCCACCGTGTTGATGGATTCGCCGGGGAACAGGATCGGCATCCGGACCCCGCCCAGCGCCGTGCGGCGTTCCTTGTGGTAGTCGGCGCGGGCGTCCTGGTAGGCCCCGACGCCATCCCCAGCGCCGAGGGCGTCCTGCACCACCGACGGGTCGTGCGGGCTGGTGATGTAGGCGCCGAAAATCGCGTTGACGATCGCGGCGTCCAGCTCGGTGCCATCATATTTGATGAGCATTTTGAGCCGCTGGATCACCGGGGTCAGCACCCCGGCGCCGCCGCGATGCTGCTCGCCCCGCTCCGCGTCAAAGTCATGGACGATGAGCGGGCGCCCCCAATCGGTTTCGCGTGGGATGCGCGACCAGGCGACGCTGTCGCTTCCCGAATACCAATCATTCTGATGGGCCTTGCGGACGTGGTAGGCGACCGCCGCCCCATGTTCGTCAATCTCGACGCCGCCGCGCAGATGGCGCTGGTCAAACTGCATCTGCGGGTTGGACAGCCGGTCCGGGTCGATCAGCTGCACCACGGTGCAATATTTCGCTCGACCGCGCCCAATCCGCTCCGGCATCCACGGCAGGCCGGCCAGGGCGTCGCCATCGACCAGCTTGTGTCGGAACGCCAGACGGAGCAGCTGCGCCATGCTGCGTTGCCGCTGCGCGTCGCAGTAATGACCAGGATCGTCCGCCCACGTGCGCCAGCCCGCTTCCACCGCGCGCCCAAACGCGTCGGCCCAGGCCGCGTCGAATCCCTTGTTGCCGGTCATCAGGGCGAGCGCCCGGTAATCGGGCTTGGCGATCGGTCGGAAGGTCGCGCCGACCGCGTTGTCCAGAATGCGGGTGACGGCTCCAGAGGCCCAGCCGTCGTTGCGCACCAGGTCCCGCACCCGCGACACGATGCGGTCGCGGTACGGGGTCAGGTCGCTGTCCGCAGAGCCAAGATAGGGCTGCCACGCGGCCAGATGCTCGCCCTGGGTGTCGGCGGCGTCGTAGGGGGTCGAACCGCCACCGGCCAGCATCGAGGCGCGCCGGGGCGGCGCGGACAGCGGCGTGACGCCGTCCGGCCCGTAGAGAATGACGTTGGTCATGGCGGCCTTACCGATAGAGGAAGCTGACGGCTCGACGACTGGAGCCGATGCCAAGCTGACGCTGGATCGCCTGGATCAGCGCCGTGATCTGCGGCAGATCGGTCGGCTGATAGGTGATCGAGCGGGAGCCGTTGCCCTGCGCGTAGGAGACGGAGACCACTTTCTGACCGATCTGGAGGTCGATGTAGGCCTTCTGCGCGGTGGCGAGCGCGGCGCGCAATTGCGCCTCGGTCATCCCGGCCAGGATGCCGCTGGACGTGTCGATCATGTCAGGTCCTTCAGGCCAGGCGGCTGGACAGGCTGCGCCGGGGCGACGGCGGTTGCGGAACGCCCGCAACGGCGGAAACGACGGTCGCCAGGGTCGAAAAGACCGAAGCGACCTCTGCGGCCTTCACCTGCTCGGGGGTGAAGACCAGGGAATTTTCATCCCATGGCGCGGCCCAGCTCGGCGGTCGCTCCCAATTGATGCGGTTCAGGCCGTGCAGGTGCGCGACGACATGGTTGCCGACCATGGTGTCCAAGGCCTCGTTGCGCGCTGACCGGCTGTGCTTCTCCCATCGGCCCGACGGCAGCCGGATCTCGGCGACCAGCTGCTCGAACCAGGGGTGCGGCGGCGCTTTCGCCCGCAACGCCGCCGGGAAATGGACCGACCAGGGGCCGTCATCCGCCTTTTGGAGCTGACCGTTCAGGTCATCCTTGAAGGTGTTTGGGTTGAACACCGCCACGGGCACCGTGCCGTTCGAGCCGAATTTCTTGTTCGCTTGGGCCGAGGTGTCCGGGTAGGTCACGCTCAACCGTGGCGCCATCAACGCGGAGCTGCCTTTGGTCGGGATGACCGAATAGACGTCACGCCCGGCGATCGTGCCGAACCGCTTCACCAGTTGGCGCTTCCGCCACCGCGTCCAGGCGTCATAGGCTTGCTGGCTCACGCCGGGCTGGCCGCCGGAGTCGTAGCCGACGGCGCGAAGCGCCATGTGGCGACCGGAGCCGTCAGCCAGCGGGTAGGTCTTCAGCACCACCGCCTCCACCAGCTGGTCCCAATCCTCCGGGCTGGTGGCCGGGTCGCCAGCGACCCGAAATCGGTCGATCACCCAGCTTTCCCCTTTCACGCCCCAACCCCGCACCAGGATGTCGAAATGCGCGATTTGGACGTCCCAGAAAGCGGTGATGAAGCGGACCCCTTCCGGCACGGCGCCAAGGCGCAGATCGGTCGAGCAACGGTCGGCGATGTCCGTCCCCAGCAGAAGCCCGACGCTGCGCGGCGGGGCGTAGGGGATGCCGAACTGCTTCACGATGACCTGGCGCAGCGTCTCGTCTTCGCCGGTCATCTCGAATTCGCGCTCCGCCTTGGCCTTGGCGCGGGCGAGCGCGCCGATGCCGCCCAAAACGAAAGGCGACATCGTGCCGGTGATCCAGAACCCGGCGGTGGCGCGCCGCGCCCGTTCGCCGGTGACGACGCCGTCCTCCGCGATGGTTTGGCCGTCCCCCACCCAGCGACCGCTGGCGAGCATGCCACGGCGTTCCGCGTCGCTGATCCGGCATTGGCTGACCGGGCACAGCAAGCGGGCTTCGGCCTCGATGTCGTCGAGCGTGCCCTCCTCCGGGTAGTCCAGCGCCATGACGCGGGCCGCGATCGGCGCCGGTGACGACCAGGCCCCGCAATGCGGACAGCGCCAGTACCAGACCCGCCGGTCGCTGTCGGCGTACATGGCCATGATTCCCTCCGACCAGTCGCGGGCGGGATTCATGCCCTTGGCCTTGTCGGGGTGGCTCACGGCCAGGATCATCGACTGCCGACCGAAGGTCTGGCGGCGGATGTCCAGCAGGGCCTTGACGTCGCCCATCTCGCCATAGGCGTCGATCTCGTCGGCGACGATGCGCGGCGCGGACTTGTTGATCAGGTTGCGCTTGGTCGCAGGCAGGAACTCCGCGCGCATGGTGCGGAAATTCTTGAAGTGCAGGCTGTCGTCGACCGACCGCGTCCCAAGGCGGGACGCCAGGTCCTCATGCGCCTCGATCATCGGGTTGATGCGCGACTTGACGTAGGCCTCCACCGCCTGGTCGGTCTGCATGTACCAAAGCAGGTTGGCCGGGTCCGACGCGACGGCGTGCAGCAGCCAATTCTCCGCGATGGTGGTCTTCGCGCTCTGGCCCGGCCCGATCACGGCGACGGTCAGGTGATCCAGCGAGGTCAGGCACTCCATCGGCTCGACGACGTAGGGCACCTGGTCGTTGCGCCATTTGCCGACAAAGCCGCCGCCCTCGTTGGCCAGCACCCGCCGCATCTCGGCGAACTCCGCCACAGTCCGACGCTCTGGGGGCTTCAGGGCGGCCAGGGCCTCCTCGGCCAAGACCCAAGCCGACGCGAACTCAGGTTCGGTCATCCCGCAACGCCTTTTGAAGGTCGATCACCATTTGGCCGCGCAGATCGTCGACCAGTTCCCGCAACACCGGCAGGGCGTCCTCGTCCAGGCCGAGCCGCTTGACCATCAAGACGGGGATGCCGTCGATCCCCTTGGACAGGCGAGACAGCAGGGTGGCCAGCACCGTGCGCATCTCCTCCGCCTCCACCAGCTCATCCCGAGAAAGGCGGAGCTTGTCCTCCAGCATCGCCGCCTGGGCGGCGTCCTTGCGCTGCTTGGCCGTGCTCTCACCGGCGTGCTGGGCGGGCGGGCGCCGACGCGCCGGGGGCGGGTCATCGTCGATCTCCTCCAGGTCGACATCGACATCGTCGCTCGGCGGAGGCGGCGCCGGGCGACATGGCGGCGGTCGGGGCCGGGCGGATCGGGGAGGAGAAGCCGGAGGCGCCTCTGGATCCAGATAGGCCCGAACCGCCGCCAGATCGAACTCCCAACCACCGGCTTTCGTGCCGCGCGTCACCACCGGGAAGCGGGCGTCGGACTCCAGCCGCCGGTCCAGCTTGGGCCGGGTCCAGCCCAGCGCTTCCGCCAGGGCCGCTTTCCCGATCGTCGCGGCGGGCGTGTAACGCGGCGGTGTAACGCCGGTCGATCTGGGCGTTACACGCTTCGCAGATGAGTGCATTGATTTCGCTCCGCTTTTTCCCTCCTGCGGGAGCGTGTAACGGACCGTGTAACGCGTTTTTTTTGCTCAACGAGAGCCAGAACCTGCGGTGTGCAATGCCCGCGTGTGCCAACCCCCTTGGGAAGGACCCATTGAGGGGGGCGCCCCCTCCGGCCCCATCACCCCAAGGAAATCGGAGGCGGCGGCGGATCACGCAGGAAGCGGGCGACCGCCCCCTCCTTCTGGGCAGCGCGGGCAAAGGTCAGCGCCGCCTCGGTGTTGCCGCCCAGCCGAGCGGTCAACGGAACCGGGCAGTTGATCCACTTCAGCGTCAACACGATTTGCTCACGCACGTCGTCTGAAGCTTCGTTGGCCAACTCTGCCAAGCGGATGACGCGGTCGAGAAGGTCCAGGTCAGCCATCGCTGTTCTCCATCACTTCCTTGCTGTCGCCAGAGCCGCGCCCATGGCCTTGTCGAACTCGGCCTTCAGCGAGGCCCGCACCACGTCCTTGGCCCGCTCTCTGTAGCCCAGGCGCTGCTTGACGGGCAGCGCGTCGCCGAACCGGACCAGCAGCTTCAGCCCGGTCAGCACGCCGTCCACCTTCCGCAGCTTGCCCTTGGTCCCGTAATCGCGCCAATAGCCGCGCTTGGGGTCCGCCCGCCGGTAGTCCCGCTTCGGTCGCCGCCAGACCCCGCTGACCGTCTGGCCAGAGCGGAAGTTGATGGTCCCGACGAAGGTGTCGGGCCGGGCGGCCAACCGGCGGAGCTTGCCCTTGGGCAGGTTGCCGTACTGGTTCAGATCGACCGCCTTCGGGTTGAACAGCGTGCCGCCTCGCTTGGAAGGCGGCAGGTGATGCTGACCGCCCGTCTCGAAGGGTTCCAGATACTGCGCCGCGATGTCCTTGACGAAGACCGTGGCCGTCAAGTCCGCCTTCTTCGCCGCCGTCACGCCGATTGAGCGCTGGGTGAACAGCGTCGGTCGGTCGAAGACTTCGCTCAGAGCCTCCTTTTCGGCCCCTTGGACCCGCTTCGCCACGGCGGTCAAGGCGCGGGCGGTGGCAAAGGGAATTTGCTTCTTGGCCAGATCGCTCAGCGTTGTCTGAAGCGGCTTCAGATCCGCTTGGACATTGATGTCAAACACAGCCCTTCACCGTTCACCCGTGAACGATTCCGCCAGCCGGTTCCGTCGGTGGCGGTCGCGAAAATCCAAGGCCAACAGAACCAACCGCCCAAGGACGAGAACCACGGTGCCCCAAAACGCCAGCTCCTGGGCTGGACCGCGCAGCGCGTCCAACCACAGCCCCATCGTCGAGAACAAAGCGACGATCACCCCATCGACCGTAGCCCGACCGTTGAGACCGTGCACCAGGTCATCCAGTTGCATGGTCATGCCGCATTCTCCTTGACCAGCCCGGCCAGTCGCTTCCAACCCGCCTCGAAATAGCGCTCGTCCCGCTCGACGCCGATGAAGCGGCGGCCACTCGACAGCGCCGCCTCCCCGGTCGAGGCGCTGCCCGCGAAGCAGTCCAGAACGGTCTCGCCAACCGGGCACAGCGTGCCGATCAGGTCGGTCAGCAGCCCCACCGGCTTCTCCGTCGGATGCAGCCCCTTCCGCACCGGCGGATGACGCAGGATGTTGGCCATGTCGCGGCGCAGCGGCGGGTCGCCCTTGCCCTTGCTGAAATGGTGGATCAGCTCGTGCTGAAGCCGGAAATGCGTCCCCATCCCGAAATAGGTTTTGTCCCACACCAACAGCCCGACCCGACGCAGATCGGCGCTCTCCATCGCGTCCCCGGCGGCCCCGCGCAGCCACAGATCGTCTGGCGCGCCAGGATCCACCGCGTCGGCCAAATGGTCGCCCATCCGCCAATCGATGAAGCACAGGGCGTGGCCGCCGGGCTTCAGCACGCGCCGCCATTCCAGCGCGCAGCCCCGCAGCAGATGCAGGAAGCCCCGCGTGCTGAGACTGTCCGACCCGAACCACTGGGCCGGATCGCCCTTGGTCGAGCGGGTCATGGTCTTGCTGAAGGCCGTCTTGCCCGCCTCGCGGGTGGCGCCGCTGGAATAAGGCACGTCGGTCAGAACCAGCGAGACGGAAGCGTCGTCCAGCTCCCGCATCCGTTCGATGCAGTCGCCCAGCATCAGCGTCGCCGCGCCGACGGTCACAGTGTGAAGCATGGAGATAATCCCAGTTTGCGCGCCCGGCGATCCGCCGACGCGGATCAGGCGTTGGCCAGATCGAGCGTGATCGCTCGCCATGGCGATTCTTGGGAATCACGGCGGTAAAAGCGGACGTAGGTCTTGGTCCCCTCGACGCGGATGCTGTCGGAAATCGCGTCCATCGCCTGGCGCCACCGATCATCCGTGATGTCGACCCGACGCAGCGCGAAGATTTTCTCCCGCGACACCTGCCCCTCTTTGTCGACGGAAAAGGCGTGATCCACCAGAACGCGGATGTTCGCGTTCACCCCCTGGCTCCAATCGCCGATGCATTCGTCAATCAAACCCTTGGCGATTTGCAGTTGCGGGCCGAACGTCATGTGATCCGCGACGGCAACCTGCACCTTGAGCTTTCCGTCCAGGCTCGTGAAGGTCATGTTTCCTTTTTTGCCGCCGCGCTTCGCTTTGTACTGATCCGTCAAAATCGCCAGGAAAGCGCCCACCTCGCTGAACACCGTCGATTTGAACGCGGCGATCAATCCCGACAGGGAATCCGCCTGATTCAGCAGATCGCGGACCAACTGGTCTTCCAGAAGATCCTGCGCTTTCACCAGCCGCGCCGGAATCATCCGGCCCCGCGCGTCCTCGTAATAATCGGGGCGCGCCACCTCCGGCGTTACACCGACCTTGACGGTTTCCAATTGTGGAGCCGACTGAGACATCGTTGTAATCCTTGATGTTTTTCGTGATGCGCGGGCAGAGCGTGTAACGCGCGTGTAACGTCCGCCGGTCGTCCGTGTAACGTTTCAGCTTGCGATAACGCACATTTTCGCAAGCTCGGCTCAATCCTCGTCAACCACCAGAACGGCCATCTGGCCGCCCAGATCGGCGCGGTTGTCGTCGTAGGTTTGCAGCGTCCGCACGTCGCGATGCCGGGAAAAACGCTGCACCGCGCGCACGTTGCCGTTGCTGCGGTCCAGCGCCGTCGTGATCGCCGCGTGGCGGAACCCGTGCGGGCGCAGCGTCAGGCCCACCCCCTCGCCCAGCGCCCGCACCAACAGACGCACCGCTTCCCCGGTCAGGCGCCCCTCGCCGGATCCGGCCTGGTCGAGCCGGTGGAACAGCGGCCCCGGTCGATCCCCGCGCGCGGCGATCCACGCCTCCACCGCCCGCCGGGTCACGGCGGGCAGGCTGATCGCCTCGCGGTCGCGCCGCCCCTTGCCCAGAATGAACAGCGCGCCCGTCGCGCCGTCGTAATGCTCCAGATCCAGCGAGACCACCTCGCCGCGCCGCAGGGCGACATCGTGCAACAGCCGGACGATGGCGACGTCGCGCGCGCCTTTCGCGTCGGCCCGCGCGCTGGCCTTGGCCATCACCGCCCGCACGCCGTCCCGCCCCGGCCCGCGCGTGTCGCGGTAGGCGGCGGCCTCGACATTCCCAACCTCCAGCGAGCAGGCCGTCAGCCCCAGCGTTTTCCCCAGCGCCACCACAGAGCGCAACGCCGCCAGCCGACGGTTGACCGTCGCCGGTCGCAGCCCCCGCCGGATCAGATCATTGCGATAGCCCAGCGCCAGGGCGTTCGCCGCCCCCGGCGGCAGAGTCAGCAGCAGGCGCGCCGCCCGCTCGGCGCTGTCGGACCATCCCTCCAGCCCGTCTTGCCGGGCCAGAAAGGACCGAAAATCCTCATGGTCGCGTTGATAGGCCTTCACCGTGTTGGCGCTGCGCCCGCCGTAAAAGGCCTCAAGCAGCCGCTCCTGGAGCCGGTCCAGCGCCAGGGCGGGAACCGCGCGCGCCACGGCGCCATCCATCGGCGCTTCACCATCGCTTGGCATCGACCACACCCCAGACAACAAAAAGCCCGCCCCAAAGAGGAGCGGGCCGTTCGGGCGCACTTTGTCCCGGCCATTCTGTCAAGACAATGATCTTATTTCAACGATTATATTCCTTTTTTGTTCATCCAGGGCCGCTCCAACGCGGCGAAGCCGGTCAGCGCGTGGTCGCGCAGCGCCACGCCCCGCAACGCCGCGAACAGCGCCGCCATCGCCCCATGCCACAGCAGATACGCCTCGTTGGTTTCAACGATCTCCCGCTGGCCATGCAGCGGCTCCAGCGGGCACCAGGTCGCCAGGACTTGCCGCGCCCCGTCGCCCAGAAGGCGAAAGCGAAAGCCCTTTTCCTCCGCCGGGATCCGCCGCCGCCCTTGCCCGTCGAACAGCGAAATCCCGCGCGCGAGATAGAGCTGCGCGACCTCGCTCCGCTTGGGCGTGGCGCGCCATTCCTCCGACACCACATGGCGGCGGCGGCCCGGCGCGTCGCTGGGGCGCGTCACCGCCACCAGCGGCGCGGTCAACGGCAGCCAGTCGGGCCGGTCGGCGGCGCGGGCGTGGCGCAGGACGGCCCGGCGCTCCGGCGACGGCAGCCGCTCGACGGCGTCGGCCACCCGTTCGGCGTCGGGATGGACGCGGGCGGGAACGCCCCGGATCGGCCCGCCGCCGTCGATGTGGGTTCCCACCATGTGGCGGTTGGCGATGGTCGCGCAGCCGTCGGCGCTGACGCCCCGATGATGCGCCCACGCCCCGGCGGGCAAGCCATGCAGCCGCCCGAAATGCGCGATGGCCTCGACCGGATGCAGCGCGCTGTCGCTGCGGTCGGCCTTTTGGTCGCGGATCGCCCACGCCAGCAACGCCTCCAGATCCAGCGCCCGGCTGTGGGCGGCGGTGGGCGCGAGCGCGACGGCCATGGCTCAAGCCGCCGCGACCAGGGGAAGCGTCTGGCTCAATTCCCGATGAAACAGCCGGAGGATTCCCGCCACCAGGGTGTCGAGCGCCTCAGCCGGGATCAGCGCCGGGTCGATCCGGCTGGTTTCCTGAAGATAGCGGGCTTTGGCGAACAGATCGTCCAGGGTCGTGATCGCGCCGTTGGCGATCTGCGGCTCCAACACCCCCAGCATCCCGTCCACCGCTTCGGCGTCCGGGCATTGGGCCAACCGTTGGTAGGCCAGAAACAGCGGCATCAGGGCGGCGGTGGCGGGCATGAGCAACCTCCAGCAACAACAGGGCATGGCCATGGCCCGCCTGAATTGTTAGGATTGTTTGCCCATAAACATTAATAATTTATTACCTGAAGGAACTAGCGTCTGTAATCGCGGATCGCCGCTTGATCGAGTTCGGATGCTGGCGCCAATTTATAATGCCGCTCCTCCACCACCTTCACCTCGTCATCCTGCAACGTCAGTTCGAACAAGGCGATGACCCCGCCCTCCATGAACTGCGCGGAGATGGCTCGGCACCTCATGCCAGGAAATTTCTGCTCCACAAACCGGATGTCTTGCGTTGTTTGAACGACGCCGATTTGGTCCGTTCCGCCTTTTGCTTGAACGGGAATGACGTAATGACAACCATGTTTGTCAAGACCGACATACAACTCGTCGATTTCTATCTGCCCGATCCCCTTGACCGTTGTCCGCAAATGATTCTGTAGACTGTAGGTCGTAAGTCCGAGAAAGGTGTCAATCAATCGGTTGTAGCGAACGATCGCGAGCAACGCCTGTTCGTCGTCGAGCGCGTAGGCGCGGATCAACTCAGGGGTCGCGTCCGGGATCGAGATGCGCGCCAAGTCCTGACGTGGAAGAATGCGTGTTTTCTTTACCAGGCGAAAGCGATAGCGCGCGCGTCCCGCGCCCTCGATGATCCATTCGAGGCCGTCAGGCTGAGT
Organism: Azospirillum cavernae; assembly: GCF_003590795.1. GTDB lineage: Bacteria > Pseudomonadota > Alphaproteobacteria > Azospirillales > Azospirillaceae > Azospirillum > Azospirillum cavernae. Next base: position 387,013 of record NZ_QYUL01000001.1, on the reverse strand, counting down.
GTCGAGAATGCTGTCTGGAAAATCGATCCGATAGCGCAGCGCGTAGGTCACATCGCCTTGGTTTTTCGGAAGTTTTATGCCCAGCTTTGCCGCGACGCTTTCAATTTCGCCTCTTTCAAATTCAAACTCCACGTCTCCTTTCTGCCAATGGTCGAAAAAAATCGATTCGATCAACTGCTTATAGCGGTTCGGCCGCTCCGTCTTCTTAGCCATGCGCCACCCTCGACCGCGTGTGCGCCGCCTCGATTTCGTCTTGCTTGCGCTTCTTCGCGCCGCTTTTGCGATCACGCTTGCTGTTCGGCTTTGCAACGCCGAAATGCTCCGCCGCTTCCGACAGGTCCATGCGAAGGAGGCGGGGATCGCCCAAGCGGATCACCCGTTCAGGCCGCGTCGGCGTCAGCCCCAAAGCCGTCACCACGGCTTGACCGATCGCCCGGGCCAGCGGCGCCGGCACCGCGTTTCCGACCTGCCGGGCGCCGTGCCATTTGGTGGCCTGAAGCCTGAACCAGTCTGGAAATCCGTGCAGCCGCGCCATTTCGCGCACGGTGATGCAGCGCTCATGCGCGTAATGGATAGGCCGTGGGCTGGTGAACGCCCCGCGCGCGCCATCCGTGCCCGCCCGCAAGGTGTTGCAAAGGCCCTCCGGAGCCAGCCTGAAAAAGCGGCTGATGGGTTCGACCCAACCAGGTTTGGTTTCGCCGAACCGCCGACGCGAGATGGCCGTGTGATCGGTGCGGGCGCTGGACGTCAGAACGGAAGGATCCCATTCCCTGGCATAGCCGCAATGCCAGGCGTCCTTCGTCAGGCAACGCAAGTCAGCCGCGAAGGTGGATGGCGTCTTGAAGGCGGTCGTTCGCACGCTGTCGCTGTCGCACAGATCGAAAAAGCCGTCGGCGTTGGGAAGGTCGCCGATCGCCTCCAGGCAATTCGGCCCTCTCGGCAGCCCCGGAATGGGTTTGCGCGCATCGGCGGCGTTGACGGTGGGCGGCGGGTAATCGGGGACCGTCAGCCCCTTCCTCGCGCCGATCAGGATAAGGCGCTGCCGATGCTGCGGCGTGCCATAGCTGGCCGCGTCCAGAACCCTCCAAGGAAGCCGCACATCGTACCCGACCTTGTCAAAGGCCTGCACAAGCTCCTCAAGGAACGCTTTGTGCTTGCCGACGGTCAGCCCCTTCACATTCTCGAAAACAAAGGTCTTGGCCTCCAGTTCGGCGACGATCCGCACAAACTCCAGCACCAGGCCGTTCCGGGGATCGTCGAGCGCGCGTTGTCCGATCAACGAGAAACCTTGGCAGGGCGGCCCGCCGAACACGCAATCGACCGGACGGTTGCCGATGCCTGCGGCCAACCGGATTTCCGCCGCCGACAGGCCCACCACCGACCGTGGGATGACGGCGGTTTCGGGAAAATTGAACATGTGGATGGCGCAATGGATCGGATCGACCTCAACCGCCGCCGCCACGTCAAAGCCTGCCTGCTCGAATCCAAGCGACAAACCGCCAGCCCCTGCGAACAAGTCGATACCGATGGGTCTCACGCGCATAGCTCTCTGAACCGGATGCAACACGCCGCAAGTTAGCCGGTTTCCGGGGCGCTGTCGATCGGGTTTTTGCGCCCTCAAGAATGGACGACCCGCCGCCGCCGGACAGACTCAGGGAATGAAAATAGCCGCATCGCAAAAAACGCGCGGGCGGCTTGCCGCCTAGTCATGGAGTTGTCAGGCTCCGACGCGAAACATCGCTCCACCGGGCCGAAGGGGCAAGGGGCGGCTGGAAGGGTATTCGCGGGATTTATGAGAATTTTGGCACTCTACATACCGCATAGAAGCATATGAAATTCACTATGATGACAAATCAGCTTGATATTAATATAAACAAACCTTAACAGTGCATCTGGAAGCAATAATCAACCAAAAGAGGTACATAAGAATGGATGATACAAGCAAAGATAGAAAATCTATGTCTGCGCAAGAAATTGTCTCGATGAATGCAATTGTTGTTAATAGAAAATCCTTTCTAATAGCCACCGCCGTGATCTTGATGGCGGCGGTATTCCTATCGATAGTTTTTTCGAAAGACATCGCCACGGCGTTGATGTCTGGAAGTGTTCGTGTATACGAGCCAAATTACTTGGCTATAGCACTTGATTCATACACAAGCCAAATAAGAATTTTTTCTGGAGTGCTTGGAATCATTACTCTTGGCCTTATCACTTATCTATATACTTCTGGTTATTTGTCGGGTCTTTTCAAAATCACACCGCGAGAAAAACAAATAGATGGTAGAGGCGACATTAACATTCAAACGCTTGCGGCCATGATTGACTCCGTGCAAAAATCTGCTGAAGATATTCGCAGCAATCGCCACATAACTAGCGAAGATCGCTCAGTTATCACCGATCAATTGAAAGATATAGTCCGTTCATCCATCCCGACGGAAGTGTTTGCAGCAATTGACAAAAAATACGGAAACTCCGTAAAAAGTGAGTTTGTATCTGAAATTATGGAAGAAAAAGTAAATTTGATGAAAAATAGGCTTGAAAAATTTCAAGCAAATCTTTCAAAGAAGGCTTCCGCCGCGCTTTCATGGGGAGTTACTACCGCAGTAATTGGTATATTTCTGCTTGGTGCTTTTATATACTCTGAATCTCATCCTCAATCATCTGACAATGTATCAATAATATTTTACTATACTATGCGAATTAGCCTGGTGAGTATGATTGAAGTTGTTGCCTTTTTCTTCCTCAGACACTACAAGTCAACGCTAATTGACGAAAAATACGTGAGCAATGAAATAACTAACATTGAGATGAAAGTATTGTCTGCCATATCTGCTCTAAAAATGGGCAACGCGGCAACGTCATCAAAGATATTTATTGAACTATCAAAAACAGAAAGAAATTTTTCTCTGAAAAAAGGAGAGACTTCAATTTTTCACAGCGCTACTGGAAGCGACATGCTTCCAACAAATGTTGTTTCAGATATATTTGGCAAAACAGCCAATGCTTTCCGAGGCGGCAAAAATTAACATAAGGCTATTCCGAACATCTTTTCAATGCTTTAAGTAAGCGTTGCGCAACTCCACCACATGCAGCACCGCGTCCGCCGCCGCCGGGTCCGGCGCCACCAGCAGGAAGCGGCGCACGCCGTCCAGTTCCGCCAGGATCGCGCCGGGGGCGGACGGATCCGTGCTCCAGGGCAGCGACAGCGCGGCGGTGAAGCGGGACTCGCGGGCCTTGGGGGCGGCGGCCACCGTCCGATTGCGGACGGTGGCGGTCTTTGGCCGCCGCCCTTCCTCTAAACCACCAGGATCGTCCTCATGCCCGGTCCCCTGGAGCGGCGGCGGAGCGCGCGGCGGCGGATTGGGCGGCGAGGGTTTGGCGCAGGGTGTGGGCTTCGCGTTCCAGGATGTCGGCGATGGTGTCGAGGGGGGAGTGGATGGCTTCGGTCGCGGCTTTCAGCTCCGTCAGGGCGTCGCTGTGGGCCTTGACGGCGCGCATCAGGCGGAAGCCTTCCTCGCGCAGCTCGGGCGGCAGGGCGCGGAGGTGGGCGACGGCGAGATCGACGCTCTGCGCGTGGGTCCGGCGGGGCGGCGGGGGTGGGAGCCGATCGGCGGATCCGGCGGGGCGGGCGGCGGCGAGGTGGGCGGCGTCGATCGGCTCGCCCCGGCGCAGACGGTCGAGCGCCTGGGCGAGCAAGGCGGAGCGCGCCCGCTGTTCCTCCTCCTGCCCGATCCGGCGGGCGCGGCGGTCGATGGCGTCGAGGTCGGCGGGCGTCAGCGCCGACGACGGGGCGGCGGGAACGGCGCCGCTGGTCACGGCGTCGAACAGTTCGACCAGGGCGATGGTGATGTCGGTGGCGCGGTCGGTCTCGGCCTTGGTGGTGATGTAGATGGCTTGTTTCTTCGTCAGCCAGAATTGAACCGTCGGGCGACCGCGTCCCCGATTTTGCGGTACGGCGCCGCAAATTCCGCCGAGCCGTTCCAACGCCTCGCGGTGGCGCTCGATCAACTGGCGGATGTCGCGTGGTCGCCCAAAACCCAACGCTTCGGCCAAGCGCAGATCCAGAATGCGCGGCTCGTGATTGATCGTGGTGTCGATGTCGGTCAGTGATAACGCGGGCAAGGCTTGCCCGTTGTCGCCCATGCTGTTCATGGCGATAGCCCCTAGTCCGGCGTTGCCGACGGAGGGCCGCTTTCTACGACAACCCTGGCGCCGGGGGCTAGAAACCTGACTAGGACAGGCCGGATTATTCCCCTTGCGGGTGTTGTATTATCCGACCCCCGGCAAAGGGGTATGCGCCGGACAGACTCCGGGCATGAAAATAGCCGCATCGCAAAAAACGCGCGGGCGGCTTGCCGCCTAGTTGGAGGTTTCTAAGCTCCGACGCGAAACATCGCTCCACCGGGCCGAAGGGTCAAGCCCCTGACACAACCAATCCATTTGGCCCCTGATCCTCCAGCGGCTACAATAAGCCCGCTTCTTAAGGCAGCCCTGGCGCCGTTGCGGCTGGACCCCGATCCCCCAGCGGCTACAATTCTCGAAAAATACAGGAAGCTTGACCAAAGTTGCGGCTGGACCCCGATCCCCCAGCGGCTACAATTCCTCGCGCCAGAACACCACGTCGGATCCAGTTGCGGCTGGACCCCGATCCCCCAGCGGCTACAATGGCGGTCTTGATGGTACTGCCGATTTGAAGGTTGCGGCTGGACCCCGATCCCCCAGCGGCTACAATGCCAAACACTACGGGGTCATGCGCCGTTGAGTTGCGGCTGGACCCCGATCCCCCAGCGGCTACAATCTACCGCCATTTGGCAACCCTGATTGGTCGGTTGCGGCTGGACCCCGATCCCCCAGCGGCTACAATGTCATCCAGGTTGAAGAGCGCGCGGCGCGCGTTGCGGCTGGACCCCGATCCCCCAGCGGCTACAATGATTGCCGCCTGATCGAACGGGTTGATGTAGTTGCGGCTGGACCCCGATCCCCCAGCGGCTACAATCTCCTTGCGCATCTGCATGTATTTCTGGTCGTTGCGGCTGGACCCCGATCCCCCAGCGGCTACAATCTGGTCATGGCCTACCATGATCCGGCCGCAGTTGCGGCTGGACCCCGATCCCCCAGCGGCTACAATCGCCTACACCGTCTACAGCGCGGAAGGCCAGTTGCGGCTGGACCCCGATCCCCCAGCGGCTACAATAGAGGGGCGGGCAGGGCGGAGCGCGTGTTTGTTGCGGCTGGACCCCGATCCCCCAGCGGCTACAATAGGTCCCCGGATAAGGCGTTGACACCAAACGCTTTATCCGGGGATTTTTCTTCGTGAATCCGCCAATCCGGCCCGCTAAAACAGCTTGAACTGTTCGTATTTCGCGCCGGGTTCTTTCTTCGTTCGCGCCTCCAGGCACACCATGGTCTGGTATTGGCGGTCGGTGAAGGTCAGGATTTGCACCTTTCCCCGCTTTGGCACGTTGGTTCGGATGCGCCCGATTCGCGCCTCGACCTGTGGGGCGCCAGCGCAAAAGCGCAGATAGACGCTGAATTGCGACATCTCGAACCCCTCGTCCAACAGGAAATTGCGAAAATTCGTCGCGGCTTTCCGGTCGGTCTTGGTCACGGTGGGCAGATCAAACATCACCATCATCCACATGAGACGATACGCGCTGAGCGCCATGCGCGCCTCCCTTGCCAGAGTGTGGGGGAACGAGATCCAACGGCAGCGGCGACAGCGGCAGGTCCAGAACCTGCCGCTCGCCCAACAGCGTCTGCGCCAGCGAGGAGGCCAGCCGGAACAGGCAGGTCGCCAGCGGGGTGACTCCGGCCTCCGTCCGCAAATCCTGCGTCAGGATGCCCGCCAGCGCGCGTTTGGCGTCCCGATCCACCGACAGACGCCCTTCGGCGACCAGCCGATGCACGAGCAGGTCAACCAACGGTCGGAACGGTTCCAGCAGATCATCGACCAGACACATGGGGTTGGAGCGGTTGGAGTGTTTCAGCCCCAAGGTCGGGTGCAGACCGGCGGCGGCGACCGCCCGCGCCGTGCCGCCGCGCAGGACGGCGTAGCCGTAATTCAGCAGGCCGTTGATTCCCGGCTCGTCGCTGTCGCGGCGGAAATCCGCCCCGAACAGCAACGGCCAGTAACGGCGCGCCGCCTGCGCCTCGATGTTGTCGGGATCGCCGGAGCGCAGTTTGCGGGCCAGCTCGACAAAGGCCCCCGCCGGTTGGCCCAGCGCCGCCAGCACCGCGCCCTGGTTGCGCACCTTGGCCCGGGCGATGGCCTGCCACAGCCGGTTCTTGAAGGCGTCGGTGGTGTCGGCCTGCGCCCGCATCCGCTGGGCCTGGACATGATGCCCGTCAATCGGCCACAGGATCGCCGCCGGGCTGAAGTTGCGCCCGCACAGCACCACCGCGCATTCCCGCTCCAGCAGGGCCAGCAACAGGTTGTTGGAATAGGTCAGCCCATGCGCCGTGCCGATCAGCACGGCGATGTCGTCCAGCGGGACGCGGCCGATTTCCGCGCCGCGCGTGGACACCACCATGAATCCCCGGTCGAGCGACAGATGCCGCCCGTCCTCCGCCACCTCGATGACGATCGCCGCCGCGCTGCCCATGCGTCACTCCATCGGGCCGTTGTCGTGGACGTAGCCCAGCGGATCGACGCCAGCGGGGCGGGCCTGGGCCTTGCGCAGCGCGTCGGGGGAGGCGTAGCGGTATTTGAACGGGTCGTTCTTGTCGGCGTCGCGCGCCTTCAACGCCCCGGCCTCGTGATGGGCGGCCAACGTAATCACCCCCTCCGAAAATTTGACCACCCGCATGATCTGGCGGTCGGGCGCGACGCCCAGCGCCAGCGTGTCGCCCTTGAACAGGCGGAACAGCGGCGTTCCCAGGTCGCCCGCCACCCGCCGCCCGGCCCATTCCAGAAAGGGGCGGCCATCCTCGGCCCGCGACGCCCCGGTTTCCGCCAGCCAGGCCCGGTGAAGCTGGTAAGCCTCATAGGTGCTGACGATTCGCCCGGCCCAGCGCCCGGGCCCGTCGCGCAGGATCTCGTACCAGGCGTTGCTGTCGCCCTTGTAGAGTTTGAACACCGACCCCGCCGGATCGCGAATCGGGATCGGGCTGCCCAGCGTGTCGAGCATCCGCACGCGGCGCACGACGCCCCCCGTCCATTCAAAGCCGCTCAGCGCCTCGGCGAAGCTGCGGCCTTGCGCCGCTTGGCGTTCGACATGGGCCTCCAGCGCCGCCGCCAGCTTGCGGTCGCGGATGTTGTCCAGATCCTTGGCGGTCAGGCCGGACAGCGGTTTGCGCGTCACCACCTGGTGCTGACCATTCGGCAGAACGCCGACCGGGCCATAGGCGGTGTCGTTGTGCATCCGGGTTTGCCAGCCATGCTCGGCCTTGTGGGAGACGATGATCCCGCGCGCCATGTTGCGCACCTGATCGCCAAAGGACTCGGCGCTGACCCCGTCGAACGGGTCGGGCAGACCGTCGAACAGCCGTTCAAGCTCCTTCTTCTCCGCCCGTTCCGCCGCCTCGGCCACCCGCTGCACCAGCCGTTGGTCGATGACGCCCAGAACGGCGGCGTCGATGGCGTGGTGGCGGTGGTCGCAGCGGTTCTTCAGATTGGCGTCGGACAGGATCGCGTTCAGCCCCCAGCGCGCCCGCAGCAGCGCCGTCAAGCGCCCCGGCGCCACCCGGACCTTTTCCAACGGGATGACGCAGCCCAGATAGATCCGGGCGATCTTCGACAGATGCCGGGTTTCGTTGAGCTGGCGGGCCAGAAAGCCCTTGTCGCCGTTGAAGCGTTCCATGGCGTCGGGTTGGAAGCGCCAGCGCTTGTTCTTGGGCAGCAATTCGGCGCGCGCCAGGATGCCGTCCCAGTCATAGCCCTCCACCGGGGCGACGCCGAACGCGTCCCACGGCGTGCGGTTGCGTTTGAATCGGTTGGCGGACCGGAAACAGACGATCTTGTTGTCGGCCCCGTCGCTCAAGGTTTTGCTGAAGGGCAGGATGTGGTCGATGTCCACCTCGCCGTTGAACAGTTGCGCCTTGCCGATCGGCTTGCCGGTGTAGACGCAGAGGTGGGCGACGCCGTGCTTGGGCAGCTCCTCCCACAGGCGCAGGCGCAGCAGCGCCTCGCCCTTCACCGCGACGCCCAGCTCGCGCAGCTCCGCCGCCCGCGCCTCGTTCTTTTTCTGGTTCAGCGCCTGGTCGCGCTGGGTCTGGTCGCGCTCGTCGCGGCTTTGCTTCAGGTCGCGCGCCAGCTCGACGACGATCTCCTCCGGCTTGCCCCAGCGGGCGATGATGGCGTTGACCAGCCGCCGCAGCTCGTTCAACCCGATGTGAACGGTGGGGTTGGGAAAGCGCCCGAGTCGCCGCTCCGGCGGGTCGTTCGGCTCGCCGGTGCCAAAGGCGATGAAGCGCTCCAGCGGCTCGCCGTAATAGGGCAGGAGATCCAACAGCCGGTCGGGACGGAAATCGGAGTGATGCAGGCCCATCGCCTCCACCGCCTCGCTGTAATCCAAATGGCGGTCGCGCATTTCCGGCACCACCAGCTCCAGCGCCTTTTCGCTCAGGCGGCAATGGCCCTCGGGCAGGCCGGGGCGTTCGGCCATCAGGGTCGCCAGCTCCCAATCCAACCCCAGATCGGACACCAGCCACGCCGCCAATTCCCCTTCATCCTCGGCGTCGAGCAGGCGACCGACGATCTCCCGCTGGCGCTGGGGGGAAAAAGCGCGCCAGGCCGCGCCGATGCGCCGCCGCTTTCCCTTTTCCGCCGCCAGCGCGTCGGCCACGGCGTCGCCCTTCAGCCGGTCGCGCTTGTCGTCCTCCAGATTGATTTTCGCGTCAGGCGGCAGGGCCAGCTCCTTCGCCAACGCCTTGAAGGTCAAATCGCCCTTGTGACACAGCCGGTCGAACAGGCGGGAATGCTCCTCGGCGGTCAGGCCCCAGGCGGCTGCGCCGGGCCGTTCAAAGCGCAGGTTGGCAAGCTCCGTCAGGATGCGGAATTGCTGGGCGATGGGCAGCGCCCAGGGCGCCCGCTCCTCCGCCGGGAACAGGGTGCATTTGCCGGGGCGCACCGGGCGCAGCGGGCGCTGGTGGAAGATGATCGACTCGATCCGGTCCCACTGCGCCGCCGACAGGTTGGGGTGATGCGGCGCCTGCGCGGCGCGGATCGCCTGGAACTCTTCCAGCACCAGGGCGCGGTCGGGGTAAAAGCCGTAGGACGCCTTGGCCCCGCTGCCGGTCAGCCGCGCCCGCACCGGCTGGCGGTTCTTGTGGCGCGCCGCCAGCCAGACCCCCAGCGTTTGGGCGTCGGCCTTTTTCATTTCCTCCTTCAGGGCGGAAACGCCGGTCTTGACCTTGCCCGCCTCGGCCTCGTCGCCGCCCGCCTTGCGGTTGCTCTTGAAGCCGCGCCGCTGGTTCAGGTGGAACAGCGCGCGGCCAAGCTGGGGCGCGGGCAACGGCTGCGTCACCGCGAGCGCGCGTTGCTCGTAGGGATCCCGCTCCACCTCCAGCGCCTTGCGCGCGGCCTCGTCCGTCGGCATCAGGCCGCAGGCGATCAGCGCGTTCATCAGAACCGCGCGCCGCCGCAGATAACGGTCGCGCCGCCGCCGCATCGACCGCGCCAGCCGCCGGTCGGCGGCCAGCGATTCCTGGGATTTGGGATCGCGCCCATCGGGAAAAATCCGCACGCCCATGCGCCGCACCCGGCAAGGCCGCCCCTCTCCGTTCAGATCGAGCAGGCAGAAACCAACGCTGTTGGTCCCGAGATCGAGCGACAGGCGGTAGCGGAGACGTTTGGACATGAAGAGCTTCCCCCAGAATGCGGCGATGGAGCAACGAGAACTCGCCTTATGGAGGATCAACTTTCGGATGACGTCCGCGCAAAGTCTATTCGGAAAGGAGAATGCACGTCCTTGACGCGCGGTTTGCGCCGTGCAACCCTGGGGATGGAATGACAATTTCCTTGCTTAGCCGCTGGGGGATCGGGGTCCTTCCGTTAACACGTCATGGGGGTTCGCCCCTGATGGCACAAGATGTGCGGCGGGCTTCGGCCCGCCGCGTTCTTTTTGGGGATGGCTCACCCCGGATCGTGCCCACCAACCACCGCAGGGCATAGGCCCGCTCGTGCCCCAGCCGCCGCCCGATTGCGGACGGCGGCGGTCTTTGGACCGCCGCCCTTTCCCTGGACCGCCAGGATCGTCCTCACGCCCGGTCCCCCGGAGCGGTGGCGGAGCGGGCGGTGGTGGGTTGGGCGGCGAGGGTTTGGCGCAGGGTGTGGGCTTCGCGTTCCAGGATTTCGGCGACGGCGTCGAGGGGGGAGTGGATGGCTTCGGTCGCGGCCTTCAGCTCCTTCAGGGCGTCGCTGTGGGCCTTGACGGCGCGCGTCAGGCGGAAACCCTCCTCGCGCAGTTCGGGCGGCAGGGCGCGGAGGTGGGCGACGGCGAGATCGACGCTCTGCGCGTGGGTCCGGCGGGGCGGCGGCGGGGGCGGAGCGGCGGACAGGGCGGGCCGGGCGGCGTCGAACCGAGCGGCGTCAAGCTGGGCGGCGTCGATCGGCTCGCCCCGGCGCAGACGGTCGAGCGCCTGCCCGGTCAGCGCGGCGCGGGCGCGGCGCTCCTCCTCCTGCCCGATCCGGCGGGCGCGCTGGTCGATGGCGTCGAGGTCGGCGCGGGTCAGCGCCGGAGCCGGGGCGGGAGGAGCGGCGGCGCCGGTCGCGGCGTCGAACAGCTCGACCACGGCGATGGTGATGTCGGTGGCGCGGTCGGTCTCGGCCTTGGTGGTGATGTAGATGGCTTGTTTTTTCGTCAGCCAGAATTCGGTCGCCGGGCGTCCGCGTCCGGGATTTTGCCGCACGGTGCGGCAAATTCCGCCAAGCCGCTCCAGGGCGTCGAGATGGCGCTCGATCAGGGGGCGGATGTCGCGGGGCTTCTTGAAGCCCAAGGCTTCGGCGAGGCGCAGGTCGAGGATGCGCGGCTCGCCGCTGATGGTGGTGTCGATGTCGGTCAGTGATAACGCGGGCAAGGCTTGCCCGTTGTCGCCCATGGTGTCCATGGCGAAGCCCTCCTGTACGGCGTGGCCGACATCAAGAAGGCTTCTGAGGACCGCCCTGGTGCCGGGGGTTCAGAACCTGTACAGGTCAGGCCGGACTATTCCCCTTGCGGGTGTTGTATTATCCGACCCCCGGCGAAGGGGCATGCTACGGACAGAGTCCGGGCATGAAAAGAGCCACATCGCGAAAACGCGCGGGTGGCTTGCCGCCTGTAGAGGAGGTTCTGAGGCTCCGGGGGGAAGAGTCGCTCCGTTGGGGGTGGGGCGTCAAGAGCAATACCAATACCGCGCCCAGTACACAGACGCATTCAGATGGTTCAGAGACAGCCGGGGAAAATCAACGCCTTGGAGGCAGGTCACATGTATTTTCCTTCCGCACCTGAGTATTAGTAAAAATTTTGGGGATCCTAAAGAAATTATCAGAGAAAACGATCCATGAATTCAGACATTTTCACAGTCTTTGTGCGAATTCCAAGAATTCTATAGACAATCTTTATTTTTCTGTAAAATTTATTGTCCTCAGTTACTAAATACTCCGCTGAAGATCCAAATATTGCAGCCTTACAGTCTCGCATAATATTGCTTGGCTTGTTTTTTTTATCAGTTTTCTCAGAAAGAATTGGGTGAAAATCAAGAACCATATATAGGTTCTGGATTTTATAATGCAAATTCATGCTATCGATTTTTACTCCGCCAACCTCACTCAACCATGAACAAAACTCCATTGCTTTTCCGTCAAATAGATCGTCATCATTCTCATTGAAGAAATCAAGATATTTGATCGCTTTCTCAATCTCATTCGTATGATCAGATATCGATGTATCATTATTCATCAAGTTATCCCTTAGCATGATGATGTTTTTTTTAAATTTATTATAATACACTGGATTATCTATATTTATCCAAATTTCTCTCAATACATTTTTTATTACATCTTTATCCATTAATCCGTTATTTTTTTGTAGCTCATCCATGAAAATTGAGTCTTCATCAACTTTATCCATATCAACATTGAAACTTCTTCCGGTTATTATATTGATCGGTTGTTGAGGTTCGTTTTCAGAAAGAATTTTCTGAAAATGATCTTTTATATCAACGCCTTCAAACAACACAATTTTTTGGTCACCATCTCGCTTCATGAACAACGCTGTGTTATTCGACATTTCAGACATGAACCTTAGGTCATCTAACACGCGATCTTCATTTCCTGGATTGACGCTTTTCTTAAGATCAAGTAAATGCGACTCACAAATTGGAAAACAATATTTCCTTTTCAATCTTTGCACTAGATGCGATAATGCAACTCCATCTTTTGAGCAATCTCCATTTTTATCCTTAGGGGCATAGCCATTTTTTATGTACTTAACAACATTGTAGTCCAATAATATATATGGCTTGTCAATAGGCTTCATTTTTATCTCCGTATTATATAGAAACGATGAATTCCATTTCTGATACATCATTTATATATCTACATTATAATCTTCTCCATTTTTTACCTTTCTAAGTAGGTCGACCGCATCGTGGGAAAACTTGTGAAATTTTGTTTTGTTTACCATTTCAGATCGGTGGTATTTATTATCGCACTCCTTAATATTTATGCCCTTTTCCGAAATTATTTTATCCATCAATTTGTTAGCGTGATGCCACCCTTTGAAACCAAGCATTTTTCCAAGTTGAGTCGCACTTAATGGATGCTGTGCAGAAGCTATGCTATAATCACTAATGTTTGCTATCCCGAACAACTTGGCAAAAGAACTTGAACTCTCTACTGATTCAGTAAGCATCTGAAAATCGGCGTGCACCTTCATATTAGGAATATCATGACGAACCAAATCATATGAACGCGCAACAAGAGCCCGAAGCACTCGAGGGTTAATATCATTAAGAACAGGATTAGAAGAAAAAGCATCAAAAACCCAACCAAAATCAGACGCTTCTATCAGCTTCACGCGAACTGAACGCTCATCCTCGGTAGGAATTATTTTTTCACGCGCAGGAGTGGATTTGCTGCTAATATTCCTATTCCACTCCAGAATATAAACATTAGGGACAACGCCTCCTTTCTCTGGCAGAGCCTCATCTATATCAGACAATATCGCCCTTATATTTGGATCGCCGGCACTATAACCTATAAAAATCAAGGGATGTTCGTTAAAGAAAGTGAGCAACTTTGCGCTAAGGAATTTCTTTTTCCTCATGAAGTTATCATAGTCTCTTTGCGTAAAAACAATACTATTGTATTCGCTTACGCAGCCATGAATTTTATATATTTCTCCGATTGATATCTGCTGACCCTTTAGTATCTGCTGGCCAATAATAGGAGTATGATCTGGAAATAAAATTTCCATCATGCAGTCATAATTTGTTGTAATTACAGCGTGAGGTCTAATTTTTTTTAGGGAACCAATTTCATCGCTATATTCATCAAAGAAAATGCCATCATTTTTCTCCGTAAATTCACGGATATATGTAGCTATCTTATACTTTATGTAGGATTGCGCATCCACAGACGCATCAAACATTTCTTTTGGGAAATGAGCGTGCCCATTGCCCCAAGCCCAATTCTGGAAAAGGCGAGAAAATTCTTCTCCAATTCTCATAGGCGTTTTGAATGACTGCTTATAAAAGCCAATTCCTTTTTCAATATTTGGGCACAATTCAGCAAGATAGCTCAGAAGTTCATCCCAATTTGGCGTGCCAACATATCTTTTCGTTAGACCGGAACCTACGAATAGTATGGGTTGACAGCCAAACTTCTGCATAGTTTCTGATATATCATCTTTTATCTCTTCAACATATCGTCCATACTTGGACCCGATATACCCACTTCCACCGTCTGTCATGAAAATCCTCTTAAGGGAAGGTGATGTTAACATTTTCTAAATTGTAGGATCTGGAGGCGTTCCAGCCTCTAATCCAACAAAAGAATTCTAATTCATTTCAACTCAACAGCGCAACATAAGCGTATTATCTTCATCTAGTAAGATAGCACCGCTCACGAGGTCGAAATCGTCGATTACCACTGACCAGCCAACGCCAAGGAGGGCGCCATGCGGATCAAAACCCACCCTGGCGAGGTTCTCCGGGACGAGCTCCTCGTCCCGTTCGATCTCTCGGCCAACGCGCTGGCGCTGGCGCTGTGCGTTCCGGCGGCCCGCATCGGGGAAATCGTCAACGAGCGGCGCGGGATCACCGCCGACACCGCGTTGCGGCTGGCGCGCTATTTCGGCACCACGCCAGAATTCTGGCTGAATCTCCAGATGGCGCATGACCTGTCCGCCGCCGTCGCCGAGCGCGGCGAGGACATCCAGCGCAGCGTCGACCCCCGCGCGGCCTGACGGGCGGGCGGCGCGGCGTCCAAGCTCCCAGCCGACGCCGCGCGGCAGGACGGCGCCGAGCCGCGCGAACATCAGGCTCGCCGCGCCCATCATCGTTCTCCCTCGGGCTGTTCGCAGCGTGGATCGGCGCGGCGCAGCCGGATCAGGTCCGTCGTGGTCAACAGGCGGTCATCCACCCGGTGCAGCGCGCCGGATCGGTAGACCCGATGACCGGCGGCGCGCAGGGCCTGGACGGCGCGATAGAGGGCGTCGGCCTCGGGCTGGGGCGGCGCCGGGCGGTGGCGCGCCGTGCGGGGCGGATCGCCCAGATCCAGGCGAAGCTGGCGGTCGGGCGCACGGCGCCGGAGATGGCCGGAGGGCGCGGGCATGGCTCAGGCCCTCCCCTCGACGGCCTCGGCCAGATGGGCGCGGACCGCGTCGATGGCCGCCGCCGGGATCTCGCACTCCGGGCTGTCGGGCGGATCGCCCCAAAAGCTGTTCCAGCCGATGCGCCCCCGGCTGAACCACTGGTCGAGCTGCTGGGCGAAATCCTGGACGCGGGCCGGGTGCAGGCGGGGGCAGCGCTGGGCGAGGACGCCCGCGATGGCCGCCCGCGACGGGCGGCGCGTGGTCAACAGCGGCGATGGCGGCGGCGGGGGCGACGGAGTCGGCTCTGGGGCGATTGAGCGTCCGCAGGCCTTGATCCGCGATGGGGTTTCCAGCGGCATGGGTTCGTCCAGCCAGCGGTCTTGCGCCAGCCAGGTCGCCGGGTTGCAGGGCCGGGGCGCCTCCGGCTGGGCCAGACGCTCGCGATAGCGGGCGGCGCCGGACAGCAACGCCTCGCGAGTCGCTCCGCGCCGTCGCGCCGCCCGGTAAGCCCGCTCGGCGGCGGCGCGGCCAACCCGGTGCGGGTAACGCCCGTACCAGTCGGCGAAATCGGCCTCCAGCGACGGCGGGAAATCCGGTGGCGAGCTGCGTGGCGGCGGATCGTCCGGCGGCGGGGGGCTTTGGGGGGTGTTTTTTCTTTCTGTAATCTGAAATCTGTAATCTGTCGCGCGCAGAGGCCGTGACGTCACAGGTGACGTCACAGGTGGGGGCGTCACAGATGGCGGCGCGTCCGGCGACGGCTCGCCGGTGGCCTTGCGCGCCCGGTGTTCGCGCATCCGTTCGGCCCCGTCATGGTCGCTCTTGAACTGGCGCTTGTCCCAGGCGCTGAGGCGGTCGCCGTCCAGCGTCAGCCCCTGCATCGCCGCGCGAATCGCCGCGACGGCGGCGGCGGGCAGATCCAGCGCCGCGCCGATCAGCCGGTCGCTCCACCCCAGCAGGGTACCGCGCGGCTCGATGCCCGAGGCGTGGCACAGCATCGCCGACCACACCGCCAGCACGGCGTGCACCGGCTGGCCGCTGTCGGCGGCGACGAGGCGCCATTTCGGATCCATGGCGGTCTCGTTGTACAGGCGAACCCACCTCATGGCGCGTCCTCCCGCGCCAGAGGTCGAGGCTCGCGGCTGGTCCGGGGCGGTTTTGCGGTCATGGCGCACCTGTCCTGTCACCGGCGGCGCGTGGGTCCGCCGGGGCGTGGCGGTTTCCTGCGGGCGCACGGGGGCGTGGCTGCAAGAAACATCGGAATTTATTCCTGTTTTGCGATACCCTCTGGGCGCAGATCACCGCGTTCCCGCCGCGCGAACGGCGGGCGTCACAGCGGCGGCGATGATCGGAGTCCCAGCGGGGCGGCCTCGGCGGGGCCGTCCCGCGTCAGGGCGGGGCGCGCGGATTCATGGCGAAGCTCCAGGGTTCACCGGCGCGGGCGCGCGCGGCGTTGGGGGGCGCAAACGCGCATCGCCTCCGGTCGTGGGGCGACCGAAAGCGGCGCGGTCCTCAACACAAGGACGAGGGGGCGGAGACGACTCGGCCCCGCGCGGCGGCGGCGGGCCGCGCGCCCAGCCCGCGCGATGGCGGGTTGGCGGGCGGAACAGATTGTTTTTCTGGATGGATCTGGGATCCGAAGGCGCGCGGACGGTTGGGCGGCGCCCGGTCATGCCGTCCCTTGCCGGGCCGGAGCCGCCCGCAGGTCGCGCAGGCGGGCGGTGGCGCGCGTCATCAGGGACAACAGCTCGTCCGCCTCATGGTCCGGCAGATCGGCGAGGCGGTGGACGCGGAACACCGCCCAGACCAGGCGGTCGAGGCTCCAGCTTTTCACAGCGGCGGCGGCCTCAAACGCGGGCCACGCCGCCAAAACGGCGCGCTGGGCGGGGGTGAGGGGGGAGGATTCGGCGGCGGTCATGACGGCGCCTGGGAGGTCGGGGCGCCCCCGATTGACCCCACCGGACGGCAAGCGCCTGATTCGGCGTGAAGGACATATCCCGCAAGGCCAGATCCTTCAGGGTTGCTTGATCGCGCAGAGCGAGCGATGCTTCCCAACGAAACAACCAGGAGTCCGGGATTTTGCCGATTCCCTCGGGTCATGCCCTTCTCCTTTTCCCGCGCGGTTTGCCCAAAAGCGGCGCGCTGAGGTCGCTGGCGGCCAGGGCCACGGGATCGGTCATGAAATCGGGGGGAATCACCGCCTCCATGGCTCGCAGGGTGATGGCGGTCGGGTTTCCCTGCTGGCGCAGCACGTCACGCACGGTGCTGGGTGGCATGGACGCGGCCCGGCCGAATGTTTGCGCGGTCCACCCCATGTGCCGGGCGAAGGCGCAGATTCGATGAATCGAAGCATCGATGTGCATGACGTGTTTCATGACCACCAAAATCCATCGGTATACCGTGAATGTCAAGGGGGTGTTTTCGGTGTTAGAGCAATTTGAATCATCGGTACAGCGTTCTCGCGCTTTTGCGCCGGGTCCGCATAATGCCGCCATGGAAACGCCGCCCAAGACCGACATCGCCGCAGCGCTCAATCGTGTCCTGCTGACGCGGAAAGAGCGTCTGCGGTCCAAGAACCATTGGGCGGGATTGGCGAAGATCCCGACCACAACGGTTCTGGACGCCTTCAAGGGATCGAACAGCACGATCGACACCTTGACCAAGCTTGCGGAAGGCGCCGGGATGACTCTGGCGGAGCTGCTGGCCCATGGCGATCCGGACTGGGAAGTCCAGGTCAAGATCCGGAACACCTTCCGGTCCTGGACTATCGAGGACGTCGATGGCCTGATTCGGCTCCTTGAGCGGCGCAGCGGGCCGCGCGACTCCGACGCATCCTAATCCAGCGGTCGATCAGCGGCAGGATCTTGTCCGCCCCCTCGCGGCGGCACAGCAACGTCACCAGTTCGACGGCGCGATCCTCACGCGCGCGCCGGTATGACAGGGAACTCGACTGCTCGTTCTTCGGCGTGTCTGACACCGCCATCCCCCATTGATTCATCGCCCCGCCGGGGGTCAGCCCCGGCTGTCGGGCAGGCGCGCGGCTGACCACAGGGCGCGCCCCGACCCGGCATGGTTTGCGCACAAACGGAAAAGTTGCGCCCTGTTGCGGACATTCTCCAACAGTTGCCTCTGAAAGCGGCTCGCCGCCGCCCTCGCCCGGTCAGAGCGGGGGCAAATCAGCGCATCAGAAAACGCGGTATACCGTTGAATTTTTGATTGACGAACTCACGATATACCGCGCATCCTAATACAGGGCAGGCCGGGAACGCCAGCGCCCTTGGATCAAGATTTTTCGGGGAGTCAGCCGATGAAGGGCGCAATCAAGGCCCCCTTGCCGCGCCGGGACGGGCCGCAAAACGTGCCGATGGACCGATCCCTTGGCGTCCTGTCGGGCAAGATGGAACGCACGCTGCGCCACATGGCGCCAGCTCTGCCGAAGGGCGGCTCAACGCCGCTGGTCGCGTACAATGTGGTGATCGCCAACCGCTGGACCGCGCACCGAACGTCCATGCGGTTGGACGTCACGTCGTGGCTGCTGCTCGACCACATCGCCGAGGTCGAGGGCTACGCAAACCGAGACGTGCTCATCAGCGCGATTCATGAGCGGTCCTACGCCCGTGAACAGCCGTTGACGGCGCTGGTCCGCCTGTTTTTGCAAACCTACACGGCCCCTGCCCCGGTCCTGGCCCAATTGGAACCACCGCCACGCCGCCATGGGACGGGCGCGGCGCCGATTCCAGGCGGCGCGGTCTCCTTGGATCCGTCATCGTCCGCGCCAAGCCGAACCGCCGCCCTCAATCATGCATGACCAGCACGGCGCCGACGTGGCGCGTCAGGAAGGTTGATCGTGATCGCCAAAGTGTCCGACCTCGCCGGGTTGCCCTATTGGCCGCGCCTGCTCAGCCGCGACCAAGCCGCGCGCTATGTCGGCGTGTCGCCCGGCCAATTCGACCGGGAAGTCGCCGACGGCCATTGGCCGCCGCCCGAACGTCGGGGCGCCGTCTTGTCCGCCCGCGCCGGGCGCCTGCTGTGGGATCGGCTCTTGCTTGACAAACGGCAGGACGAACGCAGCGGACTCCAGCAAGACTCCATCGCGGACAACCGGACGGGCGGCGCTTCGGAATGGGCAGGGTGGAATTGAACGTCCCGCGCATGAAGCGGGTGGCCGGGCGCTGGTACTGGCGCACCACGGCGGCGGTGAAGGCGTTGGGCTTTTGCGATGAGGCGCTGGGCGACGACACCGACAAGGCGATCACCCGCGCGCGCGATTTGAACGCCCAGGTCGAGAACGAGCGGGCGCGGCGCGCCGGGCTGCCGCCCTCGATCATCCCCGGCAGCGTGGCCGCGTTGATCGGCAAGTATGAGGCGTCGCCGCAATTCGCCAAGCTGGCCCCGAAGACCAAGCAGGATTACCGGCTGCTGCTGCGCCGGATCGAGAAGGTCGCGGCGTCGAAGATCGTGTCCACGATCACGCGCGCGTGGCTGGTCACGGGCTATGAGGTGGTGCAGACGAAATCCGGGCTGGCGACGGCGAACGCCATGATGCGCGTCTGGCGCATTCTGCTGGGGCATGCCTGTGACCGGGGGATGATCGACGTTTCACCGGCGGATGGGATGCGACTGACCGGCGTCGCCGCCCGAACCCAGATCTGGACGCCTGAACAGGTCGAGGCGTTTTGCGCGGCGGCGGCGGCGGAGAAGCGGGAGTCGCTGGCGCTCGCCGTCCGGTTGGCGCTCGACATCGGCCAGCGGCAGGGCGACATCCTGGCGCTGACGTGGAACGACTATGACGGCGCGGCGTTCACCATCGTTCAGAACAAGACCAAGCACGCGTTGCGGGTGCCGGTGATGCCCGACATGCAGGCGCGGTTGGCGGCGATGAAACGGCAGGCTGTCCAGATCATCGTGAGCGAGGCCACCGGACGGCCTTATCAGCAATTTCACTTCGGCCATGAGTTCGCCCGGATCCGGGCGATCGCCAAGCTGCCTTCGGATTTGCAATTCCGCGACCTGCGGCGGACGGCGGCGACGGAGCTGGGCGCGGCGGGGGCGACCGACGATGAAATCCGCTCGGTGACGGGTCACAGGTCGAGAGGCGTCGTGGCGGTGTATGTTCGGCCCGATGAACGCATGGCCACGGCGGCGCAAAACAAACGCCAGACCGGCCGGAAACCGCGTTCATGACGGGGCCTATTTTCACCCCACCGCACGCCCGCCAAACGCCAAGTGGGAAATCGCCATTTTCGGCGGTGGGAAAAATGGCGGAAGCCAGACATGGAAAGGCCCCGAAACGCATTACGTTTCAGGGCCTTAGAGTGGTGCCGCAACAGGGAATTGAACCCCGGACCTACTGATTACGAATCAGTTGCTCTACCCCTGAGCTACTGCGGCGTCGTTGTGGCGGGGAACATAGCGGCGTGATCGGACGGATGCAAGCGAACAATTTCAAAAAAAATCACGCCCCTGGTCGGCCTCAGCCATGCTCGTGAATCACGTCCAGAAAGGCGGCGGCGTAGCGTTCCAGCTTGCGGCTGCCCACGCCGGGCAGGCGGGCGAAGGCGTCGGGCGTCAGCGGGCGTTGATGGACCATCTCCAACAGGGTGCTGTCGTGAAAAATGACGTAGGGCGGCACCCCCTGCTCCTTGGCCAGCCCGGTGCGGCAATCGCGCAGGGCGTGCCACAGGGCGTCGTCCGCCGCCGACAGGCTGGTGCGGGTTCCGCTCGACGACGAACCACCACTTCCCGCCCCGCCCCGTCCGGTTTGGCGGCGCAAGGCGTCGTGGACGCCGCGACGGCGCTCCTGAACCGGATCCTTGCGCAGACTGACCGACCGTTGCCCCTTGATGACCGCCACCCCGGCGTCGGTCAGGCGGAAACCGCCATAGCCTTCCAGATCGACGGTCAGGAAGCCGTTGGCCACCAACTGGCGGTACACCGATTGCCATTCGGTCTTCGCCAGATCCTTGCCGACGCCGAAGGTTTTCAGCGCGTCATGCGCCTGCTGGATCACCTTTTCGGTCGCGTTTCCCAACAGCACGTCGATCAGATGCCCGGCGCCATAGCGCTGGCCGGTGCGGTAGACCGCCGACAGCGCCTTTTGCGCGGCGATGGTGCCGTCCCAACTCGCCACCGGGTCCAGGCAGGTGTCGCAATTGCCGCAAGGCTCGGCCATCGTCTCGTTGAAATAATTCAGCAAGACCTGACGACGGCAGCCCGACGTCTCGCAATAACCGAGCAGCGCCTCCAGCTTGCCGCGCTCCACCCGGCGGTGGCTGTCGCCCGCCTCCGACTGCTCCAGCATCTGGCGCAGCATGACCACGTCGGCCATGCCGTAGGACATCCAGGCGTTGGCGGGCAGGCCGTCGCGCCCGGCGCGCCCGGTTTCCTGGTAATAGGCCTCCAGGCTTTTCGGCGGGTCGAGGTGGCAGACGAAACGGACGTTCGGCTTGTCGATGCCCATGCCGAAGGCCACCGTCGCCACCATGACGATGCCCTCGCTTTTGATGAAGCGGTCCTGGTTGGCTTCGCGCACGGAGGCGGGAAGACCGGCGTGGTAGGGCAGCGCCTCGCGCCCCTGGGCGTTCAGCCAGGCCGCCGTGTCCTCGACCTTCGCGCGCGACATGCAATAGACGATGCCCGCGTCCTCACCGTGATTCTCGTTGAGGAAGGCCAGCATCTGCTGACGCTCGCTCTTCTTCGGCACGACGCGGTAGGTGATGTTGGGGCGGTCGAAGCTGGACAGGAAGACCCGCGCCTCCGTCAGCCCCAGCTTTTCCTTGATCTCGTTGCGGGTCTGCACATCAGCGGTGGCGGTCAGCGC
Source organism: Azospirillum cavernae (assembly GCF_003590795.1). Lineage (GTDB taxonomy): Bacteria > Pseudomonadota > Alphaproteobacteria > Azospirillales > Azospirillaceae > Azospirillum > Azospirillum cavernae. Next base: position 365,464 of record NZ_QYUL01000001.1, on the reverse strand, counting down.
GATGCGCGGCACATCCGGGTGGCGTTCGTGCAGGATCGACAGTTGCAGATATTCCGGGCGGAAATCATGCCCCCATTGCGACACGCAATGCGCCTCGTCCAGCGCGAACAGCGCCAGCTTGGTGCGGTCGAGCAACTCCAGGAAACGCGGCGTCACCAGCCGTTCCGGGGCGACATAGACAAGGTCGATGTCGCCGCGCGCCATGTCGCGTTCGACCTCGCGCGCTTCCGCCGCGCCCAGGGAGGAGTTGAGGAAGGCGGCGCGCACGCCCAACTCGCGCATCGCCGTGACCTGGTCGCGCATCAGGGCGATCAGCGGCGAGACGACCACGGTCACGCCGTCGCGCACCAGCGCCGGGATTTGGTAGCACAGCGATTTGCCGCCGCCGGTCGGCATCAGCACCAGCGCGTCGCCGCCGCGCACGACATGATCGATGATGTCGGCCTGCTGCCCCCGGAAGGAGGCGTAGCCGAAAACCGTGCGCAGCGCATTGAGCGCCGCGTCAGGGTCGTCGCCGGGACTCGCGCCGGAGTCGCGACCAGAAAAGGAAAACAACGAATCCACGCCGATGCGGTTCAAAAGTGGGGGCCGGAACCCGGCCTTCGGATCAGGCCCCATGATGTCGCACAGATTGCCCCAACGGCAAAGCCGCAATCACGACTCGGGCGAGCGGACCGCGCGGCGGCCCGCTGTCAACTCCACACATGCGTGTGGAGATAGGGGAGTTTTTCTTTCCTGCCGTGTAAACTGAAAGCGGCGGATGGGTGGTCCATCCGCCGTTTCAGAAGGAGGAAAAAAGGCATGAAGAAGATGCCCTTCTCCCTGGTGCTCCAGTGGCGGCGTTGGCGGATCGAAATCCGCGTGACCCGCCGCTAAGCATCAGGAGCGGGCCGGTGGGTGCAGGAACACCCATCGGCCTCCTCCCATCACTATAGCGCCGTCGCCGTCCTTTTTCAACGCAAGGTCTACAGAAGATCCCGCAGCATGGCGACCAGCGGCACGTCGGCGGGCGGCATCGGGTAATCGCCCATGCGGTTGGGACGGACCCAGGCCAGACGCTGCCCCTCCTGCGCGACGACGTCGCCCTCCCACACCCGGCAGACATAGAGCGGCATCAGCAGGTGAAAGCTCTCGTAACTGTGCGAGGCGAAGGTGAAGGGGGCCAGACAGCTCGCCGCCGTGTCGATCCCCAACTCCTCCTTCAGCTCGCGCACCAGGGCGGCTTCCGGGGTTTCCCCCGCGTCCACCTTGCCGCCGGGAAATTCCCACAGCCCCGCCAGCGACTTGCCGGGCGGGCGTTGGGCCAGCAGCACGCGGCCATCAGCGTCCACCAGGGCCACCGCGACGACGAACAAGGTCGGCAGGCTGCCGCGCGGCGGGGTGGAGGTGGGATCGAAACAGGCGGTCACGCGCGCTCTCCTTGCAAGCTCCGCCAACGCGCGGCGGTCATCACGAAACGATCCGCGCCGTCTCCCTCCGCCGCGCTTCCATGCGCCGCAGAAGCGGAAACGGACGAAGGCGAGGGTTCAAAGCCGAGCGCGGTCACAAGCCTTTGGGACGGATGGTTGGCCGGATCCACCTCAGCCCATACGACGGACAAGCCCAGGCGGTCGAACGCGGCGGACAGCATTCCCTGCGCCATGTCGCGCCCATAGCCGAAACGCTGGTGCGGCAGGCCGACCCAATAGCCGAGTTCGGCTCCCGTCCGCCCATCCGCGTCCAGGCGCAATCCGGCGCCGCCGATCACCGTACCGTCGCCGCGCCGCTCCGCCAGAAGCTCCAACGCCTCGCCCGCTTGACGCTGGCGGCTGGACCACTCAACCCACGCCCGCCCGTCCGCGTCGGTGTAGGGATGGGGCGCGCGAGGCAGCCAGCGCGACACCCTGCGGTCCCCGATCAACGGCACGAGCTGCGGAACGTCCGTCAACCGGAAGGGGCGCAGACGGAGGTTCCGCGCGTCCACCCGCTCCGGCAACCCCATTGCGCCCCCAAACGCGGCCATCGGCGCGCGTCAGCTCCGGTAGCTGCCGTTGATGTCGATGTAGCCGTGGGTCAGATCGCAGGTCCACACCTTGGCGGTGCCGCGACCAAGCCCAAGGTCGATGTGGACGTCGATCTCCTTGCCCTTCATGTGGGCGGCGACCGGGGTTTCGTCATAGCCGGGGACTTCCATCCCTTCGGCGCAGATCAGCGTGCCGCCGACGGTGATCTTGATGAGATCGCGGTCGGCGCGCTCGCCCGCCCGCCCGATGGCGGCGACGATGCGGCCCCAATTGGCGTCCTCGCCGGCGACGGCGGTCTTGACCAGGGGGGAGTTGGCGACGGTCAGCGCGATGCGCTTGGCCGCCGCGTCGCTGTCGGCCCCGTCCACCGTGATGGCGACGAATTTGGTGGCGCCTTCGCCGTCGCGAACGATCTGCAAGGCCAGATCAAGCAGCAAATCTTCCAGGGCGGCGCGGAAATCGGCCAGTTCGGCGGCGGCGGCGCTGGACACCGGGGCGTTGCCCGCCTTGCCGGTGGCGAACAGCAGCAGCGTGTCGCTGGTCGAGGTGTCGCCGTCCACCGTGATGGCGTTGAAGGTGCGCTCGGTGAATTCCGACAGCATGTCCTGCAAGGCGCTGGACGCGATGGCGGCGTCGGTGAAGACGAAGCCCAGCATCGTCGCCATGTCCGGGGCGATCATCCCCGACCCCTTGGCGAAACCGGCGATCGTCACCGGCGTGCCGCCGATGGTGACGCTGCGGACGGCGCCCTTGGGGAAGGTGTCGGTGGTCATGATGGCGCGGGCGGCCTTTTCCCACGCCGCCGAATCCGCCGCGAGCGTCGGGACCATGGCGGGCAGGGATTTGCCGATGGCGTCGGCGGCCAGCGGGATGCCGATCACGCCGGTCGACGCGATGTACACCTCGTCGGGCGCGCAATCCGCGATGGCGGCGGCGGCCTGGACGGTCGCCTGAACGGTGGCGTCGCCCGCCTTGCCGGTGAAGGCGTTGGCGTTGCCCGCGTTGACCACGACGGCGCGGGCCGACCCCTTGGGCAGGCTGTCGCGGCACCAGATCACCGGAGCGGAACAGGTCAACGAGCGGGTCAGCACCCCGGCCACGGCGGTGTCGGGATCCAGCACGGCCAGCAGCAGATCGTCGCGGCCCTTGTATCGGATGCCGCTGTTCGCCGTGGCGATGCGCACGCCCGCGATGGGGGGCAGCGTCGGAAAGCTGGCGGGAGCCAAGGGAGAGAGCGTCGTGGCCATGGGGGAATTCCCGTGCGGGGGGTGGGTTTTGTGTAGCGCGAACGCGGAGCGGGGTTTTGCCCCCACCCCAACCCTCCCCCGCTGACGCGGGAGAGGGGGCCTTGCGGATCAGCGACGCCCATCCCCTCTCCCGCGTGAGCGGGGGAGGGTTAGGGAGGGGGCCGTCGCCGCGACCGCTTTCCGATCGGCAGGCTTACGGCTTCTTCGGCTCGTCCGCCTTCGGGGCGGCGGCGGGATCTTCCTTGGGCATCGGCGAACCGTCCATCTGGAAGGTCTCGACCTTGGCGGCGCCGCGCAGCTCGTCCACCAGGGCGGTCACGAGATCCTTCGACAGGGTCTGTTCAAGCTGCGGCTTGACCTCGTCCAGCGTCGGAGCGGGCTGGGTGCGCTTGTCTTCGACCTTGATGATGTGGAAGCCGAACTGGGTCTTGACCGGCTCCTTGCTCACCTCGCCCTTCGCCATGGCGAAAGCGGCGACGGCGAACGGCTCGACCATCGCGTCCTTGGTGAAGTAACCCAGATCGCCGCCCTGCTGGGCCGCCACCGAATCTTTCGACTTTTCCTTGGCCAGCTTGGCGAAATCGCCGCCCTTGGCCAGTTCGGCGATGATGGCCTTGGCCTCGTCTTCCTTTTCGACCAGAATGTGGGCGGCCTTGACCTCGTCCTGCGGCGGGTTCTGCTTCAGATAGGCCTGATAGGCCTCGTCCAGCGCCTTGGGCGTGATGCGGGACTTCATTTCCTTCTGGATGAAGGCGCGCTGCACGGCGCGCTCCTCGGCGCGCTTGACCTCGTCCTTGACCTCGGCGCTGTCGGCCAGCTTGGCCTTGTAGCCCGCCGACGCCACCAGCTTGCCGCTGACGAGCTGGTCGATGACCGCCGGATAGATCATCTCGATGGGCATCTGCTGCACCTGGGGCGGCAGTTGCGCGACCATCCGGGTAACGTCGGAGCGGTGCAGTTCCTCACCATTCACGCGCGCGACGACCGGGTCGGCGGCGGGGGTCGGGGCGGCGGTCTGCGCGTGCGCGGTCAGCGCGACGCCGCAAACGGCCATCGACAGAAGAGCGGTGCGGAACACTCGATTCACCATGGCGACTCATTTCCTTCCGGCGGGTGTGGGGCGAAGCGTGACTCGCGGCGCCAGAGCCACCCGCCGCTCCGCGCCCGATTTCGTGAGGATTAAGCATGGGTTGCGCGTGCCGGGCAAGGCCCCCATCAATCCGTCACACAACTGGGCAGCCGTCTGCGCCAATACCAGCCCCACAGCCGCTTTTGCGGTGGTTTTGCGTGGGTCCAATGGGCCGGTCTCGTTGACAGCGCCCCGCCATAGCCCTATGTGAGACCCGTCGATAGGCTGGCCCACACTCCGTTTTACTTCCGAGGTTTTCATGTTCGGCGCTCTCGCCCGCAAGATTTTCGGCACCGCCAACACGCGCGTGGTCAAGGCGCTGCACAAAACCGTCCAGCAGATCAACGACTTGGAGCCGTCGGTCGCGGCGCTGTCGGATGAGGCGCTGAAGGCGCGCACCGATTGGCTGCGCGAACGGCTGACCAAGGGCGAGTCGCTGGACGACATCCTGCCCGACGCCTTCGCCACCGTGCGCGAGGCGGCCAAGCGCGTGCTGGGCCAGCGGCATTTCGACGTGCAGCTTCTCGGCGGCATGGTGCTGCACCAGGGCAAGATTTCGGAAATGCGGACGGGCGAAGGCAAGACGCTGGTCGCCACGCTGGCCGTCTATCTGAACGCGCTGGAGGGCAAGGGCGTCCACGTCGTCACCGTCAACGACTATCTGGCCCGCCGCGACAGCGGTTGGATGAGCCGGGTCTACAGCTTCCTCGGCCTGAGCACCGGCTGCATCGTGCCGGGCCTGGACGACGACGAGCGCCGCGCCGCCTACGCCGCCGACATCACCTATGGCACGAACAACGAGTTCGGCTTCGACTATCTGCGCGACAACATGAAGTTCCGCCTGGAGGAAATGGTCCAGCGGACGTTCAATTACGCCATCGTCGACGAGGTCGACTCGATCCTGATCGACGAGGCGCGCACCCCGCTCATCATTTCCGGCCCGTCGACCGACGCGGGCGAAATGTATCTCCAGGTGGATCGCCTGATCCCGCTGCTGGTCCCGGAGGATTTCGAGAAGGACGAGAAGCACCGCTCCGTCAGCTTCTCCGAAATCGGGCAGGAGCACATGGAAAAGCTGCTGGCCGAAGCGGATTTGCTGAAAACCGGCGGGCTGTACGACATTCAGAACGTCGCGCTGGTCCACCACGCCCAACAGGCCCTGCGCGCGCACACGCTGTTCCAGCGCGACAAGGATTACATCGTCAAGGATGACAAGGTCATCATCATCGACGAGTTCACCGGGCGCATGATGGACGGTCGCCGCTTCTCCGAAGGGCTGCACCAGGCGCTGGAAGCCAAGGAGCGGGTGACGATCCAGCGCGAGAACCAGACTCTCGCCTCCATCACCTTCCAGAATTATTTCCGCATCTATCCCAAGCTGGCGGGCATGACCGGCACCGCGATGACCGAGGCCTCCGAATTCGGCGAGATCTATGGTCTTGAGGTGGTGGACATCCCGACCAACGTCGCGGTCAAGCGCATCGACCATGACGACGAGGTCTATCGCACCGGCGCCGAAAAATACCACGCGATGATCGATTTGATCGAGGAGGCGCGCAAGCGCGGCCAGCCGGTTCTGGTCGGCACCACCTCCATCGAAAAGTCGGAATTGCTGGCCGATCTGCTGACCAAGCGCGGCATCCCGCACAATGTGCTGAACGCCCGCCACCACGAGCAGGAGGCCTACATCGTCGCCCAGGCCGGGCGCGCCGGCGCGGTGACGGTCGCCACCAACATGGCCGGTCGCGGCACCGACATCCAGTTGGGCGGCAATCTTCAGATGCGGATCGAGGTCGAGCTGTCCGACATCCCGGAAGGCCCGGAGCGCGACGCCCGCATCACGCAGATCGAGGCCGAAATCGCCGAGGCGCGCGAGGTGGTGAAGGCCGCTGGCGGCCTCTACGTCATCGGCACCGAACGTCACGAAAGCCGCCGCATCGACAACCAGCTCCGTGGCCGTTCGGGCCGTCAGGGCGATCCCGGCACGTCGAAATTCTTCCTGTCGCTGGAAGACGATCTGATGCGCATCTTCGGGTCGGAGCGGATGGACAGCATGCTGCAACGCCTTGGCCTGAAGGAAGGCGAGGCGATCATCCATCCCTGGATCAACAAGGCGTTGGAAAAGGCTCAGCAAAAGGTCGAAGCGCACCATTTCGAGGTCCGCAAGAACCTGCTGAAGTTCGACAACGTCATGAACGATCAGCGCAAGGTCGTCTATGAACAGCGCCGCGAGGTGATGGACAGCGAGGACATCGCGGAGGAAATCCGCGAGATGCGCCACCAGATCATCGCCAACGTCGTCGCCACCGCGATTCCCGCCAACAGCTATTCCGAACAGTGGGACATCGATTCGCTGCATGAATCGGCCAACCGCCTGTTGGGCATGGATCTGCCGGTTCATGACTGGGCCAAGGAAGAGGGCATCGCCGAGCCGGAGATCGAGGAGCGGGTCCGCACCGCCGCCGATGAGAAATACGCGGCCAAGGAAGAGGCCTATGGCGCCGACACCATGCGCCATGTGGAAAAGAGCCTGCTGCTCCAGATCCTCGATCAGGAATGGAAGGATCACCTGCTCCAGCTCGACCATCTCCGCCAGGGCATTTCCTTGCGCGCCTACGCGCAGAAGGATCCGCTGAACGAGTACAAGCGCGAGGCGTTCGAGCTGTTCGACACCATGCTGATGAATCTGCGCGAGCAGGTCACGTCGGTGCTGATGCATGTCGAAGTCCGCATGGCCCCGTCGGAGGAGGAGATGTTCGCCCGCCGCATGCAGGAGATGCAGGAGGGCCGCAACGACCCGGCGCTCGCCATGGCCGGTGGCGACGGCGCTCTCATCCCGGAAGACCAGCCGCTGCCGGACGATGTGATGGCCAACACGCCGCGCAACGCCAATTGCCCCTGCGGATCGGGCAAGAAGTTCAAGCATTGCCATGGGCGTCTGGCGTAACCCGGTCTTCCCAAACGCAGGACCAGAATAAAGAGAAACGGGCGGGCCATTGGCTCGCCCGTTTCCGTTCATGCCACAGCGCGAAAGGCCATGCGGCACGCCGTCGCGGCCCGTGGATTCACGAATTCTGAACGCGAACGGGTGTAGTCTGATCGTGGTTCCCAAGGCGACGCCACAGGCGGTAGAGCCTCTGCGCGCCGCCGGTTCGGAGGGTTCCGATCATGGCCGCCCACACCCCGCTCCACCCGACACCCAGCCACCCAATTCCCCAACACCCAACGCCGAATCCCCCGGCGCCCGCGCGCCCGGCTCCGACCTCCATCCATCACCCCCGGCAGGAACCGCACACCCGCCGTCTGATCGCCACCGTTCTGCTGGTCCTTCTGACACTGACCGGGCTGGCCTATGCGGGCACCTTCGCCTTCAGCCATGTGTTTGAAAGCCGCCGCGTCGCCGCGCAGATGGGGCCAAAGGCCCGGCTGGCCCCCCTGCCCGCTTTGGACATCGCGCTGGGCGGGTCGCGCGCCATCGACATGCAGGTGTCGCTGGTGCTGGCCCCCAAGGTGAAGGCCGACGCCGTTCTGCGCTATCAGGACCGCATCGCCGACCGGCTGTTTGAAAGCGTGGGCCGGGTGGAGGCGGATCGGCTGACCGCGCCCGGATCGGCGCAATTGCTGAAAGACGCCGTCAAGGACGCGGTGCGGCGCGAGGCCGGGGCCGGGCTGATCCGCGACGTCTACATAGAACGCATGGTCGTCCGGTGAGGGACGCAGGGCTTGTCCCGCCGAAAGATCTTGGTTTGTGCGACGCAATAGACTATTAAGTGCGTCTTGATCGCTGGAGGCTCGCGCGTCTCTTGAGCGAGACGCGCTTTGATTTCGCAGGGCGTCCACCCCACTGTGAGGGGTTTGGGCGGTTCATGCTTCGGATAGACGCCTCTCCCTCTCGACCTCCTCCCGGCGAAACCGCCGGCTTCTCTCACGCTCGCCATTCGGGCGCGTGTGGGCGTGCCGTCTTGTCTTGAGAAGGTTGACTGCATTGTCGTTTGCTGAACTTGGTCTGCACCCGCTCGTCCTGAAGGCCCTTGAGGCTTTTGAATACACCGTCGCGACCCCGGTCCAGGCCGCCGCGATTCCCCCGGCGATCGCTGGCCGCGACATCCTCGCCACCGCCGAAACCGGCACCGGCAAGACCGCCGCCTTCATGCTGCCCGCCCTGACCCGCATCGCCGAACTGCCCCGTTTGGGCGTCGCCGCTCCGCGCGTTCTGGTGCTGGCCCCCACCCGCGAACTGGCCAAGCAGGTCACGGACGCCGCCCGCAAATACGCGAAGTTCATGAAGCTGAACATCGTGGACGTCGTCGGCGGCATGCCCTACCGCGAGCAGCTTCGCCTGCTGTCGCGTCCGGTGGACATCGTCGTCGCCACGCCGGGCCGTCTGATCGACCATGTGTCGCGCCGCCGCATCGATCTGGAAGCGGTCGAGGTTCTGATCCTCGACGAAGCCGACCGCATGCTGGACATGGGCTTCCACGATGACGTGGAAACCATCGCCAAATGCTGCCCGCCGACCCGCCAGACCATGCTGTTCACCGCGACGCTCGACCGCCGCATGACCGGCCTGGCCAACAACCTGCTGCGCAACCCGGAACGGGTCGCGGTGGAAACCGAAGCCACGGCGATCAACGTCGAACAGCGTCTGCACCACGCCGACGATCTCGACCACAAGCGCAAGATGCTCCAGCATTTCGCCGCTCAGCCGGAAGTCGGCAAGGCGATCATCTTCGCCGCGACCAAGCGCGACGCCGATTCGCTGGCCGAGGAACTGGCTGACGCCGGTCACTCCGCCGCCGCTCTGCACGGCGACATGGACCAGGGCAAGCGCAACCGCACGCTCCAGCGTCTGCGCACCGGGCAGATCCGTCTGCTGGTGGCGACCGACGTCGCCGCGCGCGGCATCGACGTGCGTGACATCACCCACGTCATCAACTTCGACCTGCCGCGTTCGGCCGAAGATTACGTTCACCGCATCGGTCGCACGGGTCGTGCGGGCGCTTCGGGCATCGCGATCTCCTTCGCTGGCCGCGCCGACCGCGAGACCCTGTTCCGCATCGAGCGTTACACCAACGCCGCGCTGGCGGTGCATGTGATCCCCGGTCTGGAGCCGCAACGCCCGTTCACCGCTGGTGGCCGTCCGCCCAGCCGCAACGCCCGCCCCAGCGGCGGCCCGAAGCCCTGGCAGCGTGGCGCCAACGACAAGCCCGCCGCCCAAGGCCCGCGTGGCCCGCGTTCGGAGCATGGCCGTTCGGACGCCCGTCCGGACCACAGCCACGCCCGCCGCGAAGCCCATGGCAACGGCGGCAAGCCGGTCGCCCGCGCCAAGGCTTGGTAAGGACAAACAGGATCGCCGGATCGCTCTGATCCGGCGCGACTGAGCGAATGACGGGGCGGTTCTCTCACGAGGACCGCCCCGTTTCCATGTCAACTCTATCCCTCCAGCCCATCCAACAGGCGTTTTGCCGTTTCAAAGCATTGCAGGCGCAGTTCCGGCACCGCGACCATTTCCCAGAAGGGCGCCTTGCTGACCGGCCCCAAGGCGACGACGCGCGCGGACGCGACGCCGTTCGCGCCAATCAGCGCCCCCGTCGCGGTGACGTCCAACCCCAGACGCAACGGATCGGGCCGCGCCAGCCCCTGATCGAGCAGCGAGCGCACCAGCGGGTGTCGCACCCGGTCATAGTCGCAATTCGTGCCGATGGCGTTGATGACGACGTCGCCCTGCAAGGTCGTCCGCCGCGCCCCGCCGCGCGCCAGCACCGACAACTCCAGCCCATCCGCCCTGGCGGCGATGTCCGTCAAGCGTCCGGCCTGCACGGTCAATTGACCGCTGGCGCGCGCGACGTCGATCCGATCGGCGACAGCGGGGGCCATGCGGTGGCGGTGGATGTCCCAAAAGGGCCGGGCGTGACGCAGAAAGCGGCGGCGCTCGTCCAGCGGCAGCCCCGCCCACAGACGGTGGTGATGGGGGCGCAGCGCGTCGAAGGCCGAACGCCAGCCGTCCCCGGCCTCGTCCGCCCGCCGCGCCGCCGCCCGCAAGGCGATCAACACGTCCAAAACCGTTCGCGGCATCCGGTCCGGGTGGAGAAAGGCGTCGATGGGCCGCGTCTCGGCGTGCCGGTGCGGCAAGAAGCCCCGGCGCGACAGGGTGGTGATCGCCCCGCGATGACCCTGGTTGAGCAGAAGCAGCGCGATGTCCACCATGGTCAGGCCGGTGCCGAGGATGACCACCCGCGCGTCCCGGTCAACCGCCGCCAACGCCTCGTTGTCCCAAGGGTCGCCGAGAAAGCGGTCGCTCGCCAGAACCTGTTTCGCCGTGGCCGAGGTCAGTCCGGGCGGCAAGGGCGGGAAGTTGCCGATGCACAGGGCCACCGAATCCGCCGTCAGATCGCCGCCATCGGCCAGCCGCAGACGCGCCGCGCCGCCGTCGGTCGGCGTCAGTTCCACCACCTCGCCCCGACGCTCGATCAAGCGGGCGTGGGACGGCGCGGCGGCCCGCGCCTGCCCCAGAACATCTTGAATGTAAGCCCCATACTCCGCGCGGGTGGCGAAGGATTGCCCGCGTTGCGGCGTCTCCTCCGCCCCGCTCCGCGCCGACAGCCAGCGCAGAAAATGCCCCGCGTCGTCGGGAAAGGCGCTCATATTCTGCGCCCGCACGTTCAGCACATGCGCGTTGTTCTGGGTGGCGTAGGCGACGCCGACGCCACGACGGTCCCGCGCCTCAATCAGATGAATCGCCAGCGGGCGTTGGGCGGCGCGCAACAGATGGGTGGCCAACAAGCAGCCGCTGAACCCGCCGCCAACGATGGCGATGGTCTGTTCGGGCGAGACGTCGGCGGGGCGACAGGGCGCTGGGCTGGACATGGCGACTTTCCACCTTTTGAGGTCAGGGGCGCGGGCGTCGGAGCGGCAGGACGGCGCCGTCACGCGTTCATTCTCTTTATATCTATTATTTTAATAGAGATAAACTGGGAAGCAAAATCATCCACCATCCATCAACGCCCTCCGCGACGAAATGGCCGCTGAGAAATGGCGTGATCTTGATGAACATTGTCAATCACGCCACTCCCACCCCGCGATGATGGCCGCTATCCTGGCGACGTTGCGTTCCCATCCCAAGGACTGCCCGACCATGCTGCAACTCCGCCCCTCCTGCGAATGCTGCGACCGCGATCTGCCGCCCGACTCCCTCGACGCGGTGATCTGCTCCTTTGAATGCACCTTCTGCGTCGATTGCCGCGACCGTCTGCCCGGCCAGCGCTGCCCCAATTGCGGCGGGGAGTTGGTCCGCCGCCCGATCCGCCCGGCGGGCAAGCTCGCCGCCAACCCGCCGAGCAGTTTGCGGGCCGTGAAATCCGACGGCTGCGCCTCGCTGTTCTGAAGAGTCCAGCGCCCGCGCCTCAAAAAGCTCATAGCCTGAAGGGTCGCGCTGCGGTGGCGAAGGGGGCGGTTTCTCCTGTAAGGTCGCCGCTGTACTGTGTGTTCGACAGGGTGTGCGATGAATCGGCGCGTGTTGTTCCCCTTGGGTCTGGCCCTGACCATGCTGATGGTCCCCGGATGCCTGCCGCGCGACCGCATCCCCAACCCGGCGGACGTCCGCAGCGCGCCCGACACCGGCCCCGGCCTCGACCCCATCTTCGGCCAATGGGAGGCCGACAAGCCGACCCAACTGCGCGCCCAACCGACCAACGGCGCCGCCGTCATCGCCAGCATTGGCGCCGGGCAGTCGGTGACGACGCTGGGCCGGGTGCGCAACAGCGATTGGGTCGCGGTGAAGGCGGGCGGCTCCACCGCCTATGTCCGTTTGCATCTGCTGCGCCTGAAGGGCAGCGCGCCCAGCGGCACGCGCGGCACCACGACGACTCTCGCCAAGCCGGTGGACAACGCCGGGCCGACGATCAAGGCGGCCCCGCGCGGCAAGATCGGCGCGGCCCCGATCCCGAACTGACCATCGCTTTCGCAGGCGGACGGGTTGCAATTGACCGGGAAAGCGCCTAGGTCACTCGCTCTTCGCGCATGTTTACCCTGAGCACCAAGGAGACCTCCGTCATGGGCTACACCGTCGCGGTCATCGGCGCCACCGGCAACGTCGGGCGGGAGATCCTGAACACGCTCGCCGAGCGGAAGTTTCCCGCCGACACCGTCATCGCGCTGGGCATGGATCGCGCCGTCGGGCATGAGGTGTCCTATGGCGACGACGGCGTTCTGAAGGTCCAGGATCTCACCAAGTTCGACTTCTCCACCGCCGACATCGCCTTCATGGCGGTGGACGCCAAGCTGGTGGCCGCCCACGCGTCGCGCGCCGCGACGTCCGGCTGCGTGGTGATCGACACCGGCCCGACCTTCCGCATGGATCCCGACGTGCCGCTGGTGGTGCCGGAGGTCAACCCGCAGGCGCTGGCCGGGTACAAGCAGCGCTACATCGTCGCCGCGCCCAACGCCGCGACCATCCAGCTGGTCATCGCGCTGAAGCCGCTGCACGACCGCTACACCGTCCGCCGCGCCGTCGTCGCGACCTATCAGGCCGTCTCGGGCGAGGGCAAGGACGCGATGGACGAGCTGTTCACCCAGACCCGCGCCATCTTCGTCGCCGACCCGGTGGTGAAAAGCGCCTTCCCAAAGCAGATCGCCTTCAACGTCATCCCGCAGATCGACGGCTTCCTTGACGACGGATCGACCAACGCCGAATGGATGCTGAACGTCGAAACCCGCAAGATCCTCGACCCCAAGATCAAGATCGCGGCGACCTGCGTCCGGGTGCCGGTCTTCATCGGCGACGCAGCGTCGGTCCATGTCGAAACGGAGCAGGAAATCAACGCCGACGACGCGCTGGAGGTCCTGCGCGCCGCCCCCGGCCTGTCGGTGCTGGACAAGCCCGGCACCCCCGAGGGCTACATCACCCCGGTCGAGGTCGCGGGCGAAAACCCGGTCTTCATCAGCCGCATCCGCGACGACGTGACGGTGGAAAACGGTCTGGCCTTCTGGTCGGTCGCCGACAATCTGCGCAAGGGCGCGGCCCTGAACGCCGTGCAGATCGCCGAGATTTTGGCGCGGGATTATCTGGAGGAGTGACGGCGGCACGAACGCGGCGGCGGTCCCGGTCCTCTACGCCGTCGCCCCGGTCGCCTCACCGCCCAAACAGCCGGTACAACGCCGCGTGGTCCAACCCGCCGTCGCCCTGGTCGGCCAGCATCTCGAACAGCTCCAGCGTCAGGCCGAGCGCCGGAAGGTCGATGTCGGATTGTTCGGCCAGCTCCTCGGCTTGACGCAAGTCCTTGATCTGGGTCGTCACCCGACCGCCCGGCGTGAAATCGCCCGTCACCATCCGCCCGCCATGCAGGTCGAGGATGCGGGATTCGGCGAAGCCGCCGCGAATGGCGTCGCGCACGCGGGCGGGATCGGCCCCCGCCGCCTTGGCCAGCGCCAGCGCCTCGGCCACCGCGCCGATGGTCAGGCCGACGATGACTTGGTTCGCGGTTTTGGCGATCTGCCCGGCCCCGCTGTCGCCGACCAGGGTGATCCGCCGCCCCATCGCCTGGAACAGCGGCAGGGCGCGGACGAAGGACGCCTCGCGGCCACCGGCCATGATGGTCAGCGCGGCGCTCTCCGCCGCCACCGTGCCGCCCGACACCGGGGCGTCGAGCCAATCGGCCCCGACCGCCCGGGCGCGCGCGGCCAGAACGCGGGTGGCGGCGACGGCGGTCGTGCTCATGTCCACAATCAGATGACCGGGCCGCAGCACCGGCGACAGCGCCTCGGCCACGCTTTCCACCGCCGGGGTGTCGGTCAGCATCAGAATGACGATGTCGGCCTGCCCGGCCACCGCCACAGATCCGGTGGCGGCGATCATGCCCTCCGCCGCCAGTTCGGCGACCGGGCCGGGGCTGCGGCTGGACACCACCAGCGACGCGCCCGCCCGCGCCAGGGCGCGCGCCATCGGTTTGCCCATCAGGCCAAGCCCGATGAAGCCGACCGTGTGGCCGGACAGGTCGGGGCGGAAGGCGTCCTGCGTCATCGCGTCCGTCATGCGCGGGATCACAGGCGCATGTGACGGGCGCGGGCGCCGCGTTCGATGGCGGCGGCGCACAGCCGGTCGACGCCCAGCCGCAGGCGAATCATCTCCAGCATGCGCAACTCCTCCTGCGAGGCTTTGGCGTCGGCGGCGGCGACGTCGCAGGCGACCGCGTAGCCGGTTTCGCGCAGCTTGCTGGGCAACGCCTGCTCGATGATGGTCAACACCGTGTCCAGCCCGTCGTTGTCGGCCAGCATGGCGGTGCATTCACGGGTGGCGGCCATCACCGAATCGCCGTCGAAATCGCGGAAGATCGGCAGATAGCGGACATTCTCGCCGATGGTTTCCAGCTCGTCGGTGGTCATGTCGCCGTCACAGGCCGACACCAGGACCATGACGTAAATCAGCGCGTTGTGATGGTCGATCATTGGCTCATCCTTGGAGCGGGGAATCCTCGGGAAGCGGGACGCCCCGTCGCCGCTATCTTGCCCGGCGGCGACGGCGCGTCAAGGGTGCCATGCCGGAAACGGGGGGATCGACGGCTCGACGCGACCATTCGCGCCCCCTATTGTCAGCGCCATGTCGGTTGTCCTGAACGTCGCCCTTCCCGTCTTCGCCATCATCCTCGCCGGGGTCCTGTCCGGCAAGGCGAAGCTGCTTGGCCCCGCCTCGTCGGAGGCGTTGAACAAGTTCGTCTATTGGATGGCCTTGCCGCCGGTGCTGTTCCTCGGCACGGCGCGGCGGTCCCTGTCGGAGATTTTCAACGGGCCGTTCATCGGCGCTTTCCTCGGAGCCATGCTGGCGGTCTACGCGCTGGGCGCGCTGATTGGCTGGCTGGTCCACCGTGAGCGCACGCAAATCCTGTGCATGCAGGGGCTGACCGCCAGCTTTTCCAACACCGGCTATATGGGAATCCCGCTGTTTCTGGCCGCGTTCGGCCCCGACCATCTGGCCCCGACCATCCTCGCCACCGTCATCATGAGCGCGATCATGGTCGGCATCGCGGTGATCTGGCTGGAGTTCGCCAACAGCCACGGCCACGGTCTGGGCAAGGCGTTGACGGACGTTGGCCGGGCGCTGGCCAAGAATCCGTTGATCGTCTCCACCGCCATCGGCATCGCCTGGGCGGCGCTGTTGCCGGGCGTGGCGGTGCCGCGCCCCATCGCCACCTTCTGCGAGTTGATGGGGGCCGCCGCCGGTCCCTGCGCGCTGTTCGCCATCGGCCTGTTCCTGGCCGGGCGCAGCCTGAAGGCCGATCTGGTCGAGGTGGGGTGGATCAGCGCCCTGAAGCTGCTGGTCCAACCGGCCCTGACCTGGGCGCTGACCGTCACCCTGTTCCCGATGGATCCCTTCTGGACCGGCTCGGCCATCATACTGGCCGCCCTGCCCACCGGGGCGCTGACCTTCGTTGTGGCGCAGCAGTATCAAATTTACGTGGACCGCACCTCGTCCGCCATCCTGGTGTCCACGGTGCTGAGCGTCGTCACCCTGTCGGCGCTGCTGGCGGTTTACGCGCCCGCTGGGTGAGGGGCGCCGGTTCCTGGTCCGTGTTCGGGCGATTTGGCGCGTTCAACCCCTGAACCTCTTGCAAAATTCAACCTAAAACCCCGCGTCAAACCTGAATAAATCTAAGACTTTTTTCTGATGACACGCATATATTTTTGTTGAGCCAATCAAAAAGCGCCTTCATTTTAAGCAAAAAAGACGTTCCAACTTCAAAATTATTTCCCCTAAAAATTTTGCGGGCGGGGAAAATACCATCTCCCCCCAAATCAGCTCATTGACATATTTTGCACACTCCCCAATTTCCGCGTGCAACAGCCGAACCACCAACACTGACTCCCTGACCGAGGTATGGACATGACGCTTCTTCAGAACCTGCGCATCGGCAGCAAAATTTACGCCGTGGTCGCGATTCTCAGCGCTCTGACCTTGGGGGTGTCGCTGTTCATGAATCGCACCATCTCAAACATCGACGCGCAGTACAGCGCCCTGTTGAGCGACGACGTCACCTTTGGGTTGAAGCTGGAGCGGATGCGCGGCGACCTTGCCAACATGGGGCGTCAGGTGAACAACGTGCTGCTGCTCCAGGACCCGTCTGGCCTGCCCGCCTTGACCAAGGCGATTGGGGACATTCAAACCGCCGTCGCTGAATCCGGCGCGATCATCACCCGTCTGGCGAAGCCGGAGCACAAGGACAAAGTCAACCAATTGTCCACGCTGGTGGGGGCGATCAAAGCCGCGCTGCCCAAGGTGTTCGCCGCCAAGGAAAAGGGCGACCACGCCGAAGCCGCCGCCGTTTATGACAAGGAAGGACGCCCGCTGCTGGTGGAGGTCTACAGCGTCGCCGCCGCGCTGTCCGACGAGGTCGCCGCCGGGGTTGATCGCAACTCTCAAGCCCTGAGCGACCAAACCGACCGGACGATGTTCACCACCATGACCATCGCCGTGGCCCTGATTGCCCTGGTTGGCGTTCTGGCGGTGTTGCTGGTCATCGTCGGCATCCGCCGCCCGCTCACCGCCCTGAACACGGTGATGGAGCGTCTGGCGGCGGGAGATTCCGCCGCCATCGTCACGGGAACGGATCGGGGTGATGAACTCGGCGCGATGGCCCGCACCGTGGAGGTGTTCAAAGACAACATGCTTCGCGCCCGCAAGTTGGAGGAGGAGGTCAAGCAGGTCGAACTCCAGGCCACCGCCGAGAAACGCGCCAACACTCTGGCCTTGGCCCGGAGTTTTGAGGACCGCGTCGGCGCCATCGTCAACGCCGTCGGCAGTTCCGCCACCGAACTTCAAGCGACCTCGTCGCAACTGGCCGTGACGGTCGATCGGGTCAGCGCGCAATGCGCCAATGTGGCCGCCGCGTCCGAACAGGCCAGCGCCAACGTGCAAACCGTCGCCGCCGCGTCGGAAGAGCTGTCGGCCTCGATCAACGATCTGTCGGATCGCGTCGTCCGCGCCGCTGATCGTTCCAAACGCGCCGCCGAGGGAGCCAGCGAGGCCCAGCGGCAACTGGATCAGTTGTCCAGCGCCATCGACCAGGTCGACCAGATCGTCGCCGCGATCAACGCCGTGGCCAGCCAAACCAATTTGCTGGCGCTGAACGCCACCATCGAAGCCGCCCGCGCGGGCGAAGCCGGAAAGGGCTTCGCCGTGGTGGCCAGCGAAGTCAAGAATCTGGCCAATCAAACCCACGCGATGACCGAACAGATCACCAACCAAATCAGCGCGGTCAAAAGCGCGTCGGAACGCACCGTCGGAGCGATGCGCACCATCATCGGGCAGGTTGAGGACATCAGCAGCTCGACGGCGGACATGGCGTCGTCGGTCAGCCAGCAAAGCAGCGCGACGGTCGAGATCAGCCGCAACGCCCAACAGGCCGCCGTCGGCACCACCGAAGTGTCGCGGAACGTTCAGGGCATCCAAGTGGCTGGAAACGAGACCGGCGCCGCGACCGGCAACGTCAAACAAGCGTCGGACGACCTTGCCCGGCAATCGTCGCAGTTGAAGCAGGCGATGGACGGCTTCCTCGCCGAACTCCGCGCCGCCTGACGCCGGAACGGCGTCCGTCAGCCGTCAGCACGGGGCGCGGCGCGGGCCAGCCGGCCAAGCACGGCGACGGACGAAACGAAGGCGGTTCAGCGCCCCCGCTTGGCCGCTCCCGAAATTGAGGAGCGCGCCAAACAGGCGGCCTGAAACCGTTCAGACCGCCGCGCCAACAGGCTCAAATCAAGCCGGAGAGCCGATTCTTCGGGGCGCCCGTGTTGCCGTGGGTCGAAAATCCCGAATCAGCCTCCCGGTCGGACGCCGCCCTCGGCTCAGACTCCTCCTCGTCCCCCGTCAGCTCGAACGGGGTTCCCAGGAACGGATCGCTGCCGCCGTGACCGGCGCGAATATGCCCATCCTCGGTGCAGGCCCGCCGGTAATAGGCGGCGATGAACACCCGGACCGCCGAGGTCAAGGTGACGTCCGCCTCCTCCGGCGGCACGCCGCGACGGCGCGCCTGCTCTTCGATCCGCTCCTTGATCGAGGTGCAGAGCTTGTTGACCGAAAGCCCTTCCCGACGCCCGATGTCTTCCAGAGCGTCCCACATGGACGGCTCCAACCGCATGCTCGTGCGGTGTCCGCCGATCATGATGTTCTGGCTTCTCAGCGGCTCCACCCCCTGTTTGGGGGGATCCACCCGCTTTTTCTTCGGCCCACGCTTCGCCATCCGCAGCCCCTTCCACGAAGCCGCCGACGAACACGCGAAGTTTGCGTCCGTCCCGGCGCGATACATGGTTGCATAGGTGGCACTCTACTAAACGATACGAGAAATGCAACATCGCTCGCCGATATTTTTGTTCTGATTTATCGGAATATCGACCATCGGTTGCACGCGTATGTGTGCATTTCTGTGCGCAGGGCCTCGATTGTCTTGGCGGGAACTTGTTTCAGGCGGTTGTTTCAGCGTCCGTCCGCGTGGTCAGGCCCAGAGCGTGGACACGCTCGCTCAACTCATCGGCCAACAGGGCGTAAACCATGCGCTGCCGTTCCACCCGTGATTTTCCGGTGAAAGCGGCGGACACCACGGTGACGTGAAAATGCGTCTCCCCCTTGGCGTCGGCTCCGGCGTGTCCGGCGTGACGGTCGGACTCATCAACGATGTCCAACTGGACGGGCGACAGGCCAGCGGTCAGCTTTTGACGGATGCGGGCGGCGTATTCCATGAAATCCCCAGGGGTTGGCGGTCAATCCGGCGAAGGCCTCGCAAAACAGGTGAGTGGGACAGCCCCGCCCTGTCAAGCCCCGCTCTGTCAAGCCGGGGATGAGCGTCCGCGCGCATGACGGACGGACGCGCGGGCGCGCTTGCCAGACCGCCCGCCGCTTCTCATACTTGGCCCCATGAGCAAGAGCCGCGCCCGCAACAGCTACGATAGCCACACCGCCTCGCGGGTGGGAACCCGCGTCTGCGACCACCCGGACTGCGTGGCCTCGGGCGAGCATCGCGCGCCAAAAAGCCGCAACTCGCTGAATGATTATTGGTGGTTCTGCCTGGAGCACGCGCGGGACTACAACCGCTCCTGGGATTATTACGCGGGCATGTCGGTCGATCAGATCGAGGCCGAGGTCCGCCGTGACACCACCTGGCAACGGCCAAGCTGGCCGCTGGGCAAATGGGGGGCGCAGGAAAAATTCCTGCGCGACCGCGTGCTCCACGGCTTCAGCTTTGAATTCGGCCAGGAATCCGGCAAAAGCGAGGAAGAGACCAAGGCGGCGCAACGCCGTCAGGCCGCCCGCACCGCCGAGGAGGAGGCTCTGGCCGTCCTCAATCTGGCGCCCCCGGTCGATTTCACCCAGATCAAGGCGCGCTATCGGGAACTGGCCAAACTGCATCATCCCGACGCGAACGGAGGAGACAAGGCGGCGGAAGAAAAATTGAAAGAGATCAATCTCGCCTACAACACGCTGAAAGCCTGTTATGCTGCGTGACCCCACGATGGCGGGCCGGGCATCCCCCGCGACCGCCGGACAACCGACACTCGCTGGAACGTAAGAAGCCAACCCATGCCTTCCCAAGGAGCCACGCAGGCCAGTTCGGCCCTGTTCGACCACAAGCCCGACACCACCGTTTCGGTGCGCGACGTCTTCGGCATCGACAGCACCATGCAGGTGCCGGCCTTCAGCCAGCGCACCGAACATGTCCCGGACGTGGACGAAGCCTATCGCTTCGACCGCGACACGACGCTGGCGATCCTTGCCGGTTTCGCGTTCAACCGCCGGGTCATGGTGCAGGGCTATCACGGCACCGGCAAATCGACCCACATCGAGCAGGTCGCCGCCCGCCTCAACTGGCCGTGCATTCGCGTCAATCTGGACAGCCACATCAGCCGCATCGACCTGATGGGCAAGGACGCCATCGTCCTGCGCGACGGCGTCCAGGTCACGGAATACCGCGAAGGCATCCTGCCCTGGGCCTTGCAGCACGCCTGCGCCCTGGTGTTCGACGAGTATGACGCGGGGCGCCCCGACGTGATGTTCGTGATCCAGCGCGTGCTGGAGGTCGAAGGCAAGCTGACGCTGCTCGACCAAAACCGCGTCATTCGCCCGCACCCGGCCTTCCGCCTGTTCTCCACCGCCAACACGGTTGGCCTGGGCGACACCACCGGCCTGTATCACGGCACGCAGCAGATCAACCAGGGTCAGATGGACCGCTGGAACATCGTCGCGACCCTGAATTATCTGCCGGTCGAGGACGAGATCAAGATCGTCTCCGCCAAGGTCAAGGCCTATGACGATCCCAAGGGGCGCGAGCTGGTCGCCTCGATGGTGCGTCTGGCCGATCTGTCGCGGGCGGGCTTCATGAACGGCGACATCTCCACCGTGATGAGTCCGCGCACGGTCATCACCTGGGCGGAAAACGCGCGCATCTTCAACGATGTGGCCTTTGCCTTCCGCATCACCTTCCTGAACAAGTGCGACGAGGTGGAGCGTCCGACGGTCGCTGAATATTACCAGCGCTGCTTCGGCGTCGAACTGCCGGAAACCGGGGTTCAAGCGAACCTCGTGTGATCGGTCGCGGGATCGCCGCGCCTCACCCTTGAAGGGAAGGCGCGGCGTCGCGCACAAAATTTGACGCGGATTTCACGGATTGAAGCACGGATTTCACGGATGAAGGTGAGCCTGGGCGCCACATTGGATGGGTTGACCGAGCGTGTCGTCGGCGCAGCCCTTGCCGTTCACGGCGCGCTCGGTCATGGCTTCGCTGAAACCGTCTACAAAAAGGCCATGCTCCGTGAACTCGCGGACAGCGGCCTTGAGGCTGCAAACGAAGTCCCTTTCCAAGTTCACTACCGTGGACATCTGGTTGGCACTTATTTTGCCGACATCGTCGTGGAGGGCCGGGTCATCGTTGAGTTGAAGGTCTGCGACGCTTTGGGCCAAGCCCATCTTCGCCAAGTTGTAAATTATCTTCGAGTCAGCGGCTTGCCCGTTGGCCTTCTGTTCAACTTTGCGGCGCCAAGCCTAGCCATACGACGCGTGCTGCCGCCTCCAAAACATCCGTGAAATCCGCGTCCAAATCCGTGAAATCCGTGGCAACCTTGCCCACCGCTGATTGACCGCCACAAGCGAAGACACCCCCGCGATGACCACCCAGAACGACAACCCCGTCGAGGCCTTCAAGCGGTCCACCGCCGCCACGGTGCGCGCCATGTCGCATCGGATGGAGGTGCAGGTCGCCTTTTCCTCCGACCCGCCCGGCATGGCGGGGCAGCGGGTGCGGGTGCCGCTTCCGGCGCGCGATCTCAATCCGGCGGACATCGCCAAGCTGCGCGGGGCCGCCGACGCCGTGTCGTTGCGGCTGCGCCATCATGACCCGATCATCCACGCCCACCGCCTGCCGCTGGGCGATTCCGCCCGCCAGGCCTTCGACGCGTTGGAGCAGGCCCGCTGCGAGGCGCTGGGCGCCCAGCATATGGCGGGCGTCGCCCGCAATCTGGAAGCGGCGCTGGACGACAAATACACCCGCCAGGGCTTCGACCGCTTCGAGGATCGCGGACAGGTTCCCTTGGCCGAGGCCCTGCGGATGATCGCGCGCGAGGCGATGACCGGCGCGCCGCCGCCGCCCGCAGCCGCCCACGCCGTTGATCTGTGGCGCCCGTGGATCGAGGAAAAGCTCGGCAAGGATCTGCATGGTCTGGCCGAACACGCCGCCGATCAGGATTCCTACGCCCGCGCCGTCCGCCGCCTGCTGACCGATCTGGACATGGAGGTCGGCCAGGAGGCCGAAGAGGAGCAGGAAGAGGACGAGTCCAAATCCTCCTCCGAAGATTCCGAATCGCCCGAGCATGGCCAGACCCGCAGCCAGGATGATTCCGACAGCGACTCGGACGCCATGGCATCGTCGGAGATGCAGGACTCCTCCGAGATGGGCGACAGCGCCGAGGAGGGGGCCGGCGAGGAAGGCGACATGGAGATGGGCGAGGGCGAGGGGGCCGAACAGCCCGCCGGTCCCGGACAGCCCTGGCGCAACGACCAAAGCCGCCGCAACGAACCCGATCCCAACGCCTACAAGCCCTACACCGCCCAGTTCGACGAAATCGTCGAGGCCGCCGATCTGTGCGACCCGGCGGAGCTGGAACGGCTGCGCGCCCTGTTGGACCAGCAGTTGCAGCATCTCCAGGGCGTGATTTCCAAGCTGGCCAACCGCCTGCAACGCCGTCTGATGGCCAAGCAACAGCGGTCCTGGAGCTTCGATCTGGAGGAGGGCATCCTCGACGCCGCCCGTCTGGCCCGCGTCGTCGCCAACCCGGTTCTGCCGCTGTCCTTCAAAAAGGAAAAGGAAACCGATTTCCGCGACACCGTGGTGTCGCTGTTGATCGACAATTCCGGCTCGATGCGCGGGCGCCCGATCTCCATCGCCGCGATGAGCGCCGACATCCTCGCCCGCACGCTGGAACGCTGCGCGGTGAAGGTGGAGGTTCTGGGCTTCACCACCCGCGCCTGGAAGGGCGGTCAATCGCGCGAGGCCTGGGTGGCGGCGGGCAAGCCGGCCACGCCAGGGCGTTTGAACGACCTGCGCCACATCGTCTACAAGGCCGCCGACATGCCATGGCGGCGCGCCCGCAAGAATCTCGGCCTGATGCTGCGCGAAGGCATCCTGAAGGAGAACATCGACGGCGAAGCCCTGCAATGGGCCTACAACCGCCTGATGGGCCGCCCGGAACAGCGCCGCATCCTGATGGTGATTTCCGACGGCGCGCCGGTCGATGATTCGACGCTGTCGGTCAACGCGGGCAATTATCTGGAGCGTCACTTGCGCCAAGTGATCGAACAGATCGAAACCCGCTCCCCGGTGGAGCTGGTCGCGATCGGCATCGGCCATGACGTGACCCGCTATTACCGCCGCGCCGTCACCATCGTGGACGCCGAACAGTTGGGCGGCACCATGATGAACAAGCTGGCCGAACTGTTCGACGAGGACGACCGACGCGGCGGCGCCCGGCGGCGCTGGCGCTGAGCGGACGCGCTTCGAAGAGGCCCGAACGGTTCAGGCCCGAACGGTTCAGGGATTGGCCGTTTCAATCAGCCAGGATTCCAGCGCGGGCAGCCAATCCCGCGCCTGGAACAGCCCAGCGCGGGCGGCCAGCATCCGCGCGCGCAGCCCGTCCCGCCACCCGACGTCAACGGCCAACCGCGCGGCGAGTTCCACCAGCGCCGCCTTGTCCGCCGCGATCAAATCCGGCAGCCCCAGCGCGTTGAGAATCCCCGCCGTGTGGCGGCCCCGCATGAAGGCGGTGGGAGTCGTCACCGGCACAAGCCCGCAGGCCACCGCCTCCAGCGTCGTGCGCCCGCCGGACCAGCCAACGCTGTCGAGAAAGACGTCGCACGCCGCGTTCAGCGCCAGATAGCCGCGATGATCCTGCATCGGCGCCCAGCGGACATGATCGTCGGCCCGCAGGCCGCGCGCGGCGAACGCGTGATCCAGCCGCCGCCGCACCACATCGACCACCCCCGGCGCTGAGCTTTCCAGAAACAGGAAGCGCGCCGTCGGAACCCGTTCGGCGATGTCCGCCCACACATGATCGTGCTGCGGCAACAGCTTGAACAGGGATTGGGCGCAGAAGAACAGCGCGTCGTCCGCCGCCACGCCCAACGCCCGGCGGTCAGCGGGCGGCGGCGGGGCCAGCGATGGGGAAAAGCCGACGCCCAACCCCGGCAGGCGCAACAGCCGCTCGCGGTAATGGGCGTCGCCATCCTCCGGCTCCATCGCCGCCGAGGACAGGAACCAATCAATGTGGCGCAACCCGGTGGTGACGGGATGCCCCCAGGCGGCGGCCTGGATCGGAGCCAACCGCAGCGAGCCGTAACATTGCCCCGCCGGTTCCATGCCAATGTCCAGATGGATCAGGCTGCGCAGCGATTCGCGCCGCAGATCCCGCGCGCCGCGCTCCGGGTCGGCGGGCAGGACGCGGAAATGCTCGACCTCGGCGGCCAACCGCGCCGTCTCGTCATCCTGCGCGCCGTCGGCGAAAACGAACACCTCGAAGCGCTCGCGGTCCAGATCGGTCATCCAGCGACGGAACAGATGCAGCACCGTGTGATCGCGCAGAAAGGCCGAACGGAAGCCAACCCGCAGCCGTCCCCCGCCCCGCGCCGGACGCCCAGCCCGCGACGGTCGGGACGTGGGAGCCGTCTCCGGGAAACGGGCGGCGACCACCCGATGGACCAGATCGCCCCACAAAACCGCCAGGGCGCGGTCGTCCTGCCCCTGATAGGCCAGATAGAAATTCGTGCTGTCCATCACCGCGTCGAAGGCCGCCCGAACGGCGTCCGGCGTCGTCGGGGTGAAAGCGGCGAGGCCGTCCAGCGCCTCGGCGACCCGCGCGCGCCACGCCGCGACCTCCGCCTCGGTTCCATAGGCCACCGGCAACAAGCGGGCCTGAAGCAAACGCGCCCGCGCCAATCCCGGATCCAGACGCAGCGCCTCCGCCAAGGCCGCCACCGCCTCGCCGGTCCGGTTGACCAGCCGCAAGGCGCGGCCCAGCGCGCAATGATGCTCCGCGTTGACGGGTTCCAGGGCGACGGCGCGCCGCAGCGCCCCAACCGCCCGCGCGTCCCGCTTTTGCGCCCCGGCCACCACGCCAAGCGCCAGATGCAGCGCCGCGTCGGCGGGGTGGACCGCCAGCCCAACCTCGCACACCCCCGCCGCCGCCGCCCAATCGCGCAGGGCCATCAAGGAGCGCGCCGCTTCGACGAAGGCCTCGCGGTTGCCGGGATCGCCCCGCATCACCCGCGCGTAGGCCTCGACCGCCGCCGGAAATTCCCCAAGCTCATGCAACGCCCGGCCCAGCGTATAGCCAATGTCGAAACGGCCCGGCTGCTCCCGCCACAAACGGCGCAACGGCCCCGCCGCGTTGGCGAAACGCCCCTGCTGACAATCCAGCATCGCCAACAGATAGCGGGCGTCGACGCAGGCCGGGGCCGCTTTCAAACGCTGCTGGTACAAAACGCGCGCGCGGGCGAGATCCCCGGCGCGATGCCGGGCGACGGCCTCTTCCAAAATCGCCTGATGACGCGTCACGCCATGCCATCCCCTGTGGTTGGAGCGTCCGCCGACCCTGGTCATGGCCGACGCGGAGCCTCCTTCATACGCGATGAAACCGGGCCTCATGCGCGAAAAAACGGAGCGCCTCGGTCTCTCATTCATAGGAGATTGACCGGAAAAAACTTGAGCGCATTCGGCGGCGCCAAATCGCCAAGCCTTCTTATCGGCCACCTTTTCGGATTTTGGGCCGGATCAGCGGCCCTCCGCCGCCTCGCGTCGGAAGGTTCGGTCGGCTTTGGCGGCGAAGGCGGCAAGCGACGCCTCGCCCGCGCCATCCCGCGCCGCCGCCGACATGCCGCCAAGCGCGATCACCACAAAATCAACCAGATCGTCGGCGCGCGCCGGGTGTTCGGTGGCGATGAAGTCGCGCATCGCCACCCGGCTCGCCGCCCGTGCCGCCGCCGTCAGCCCGCGCGCCTCGTCGTCGGCGCTGTTGCGCGCGCCGTCCAGGACCAGACAGCCCGCCACCCCGTCGCGCGCCGGGTAGAGCCGCGCGGCCAGACGGAACATCCGCCCGATCACCGCGTCCACCCCGCCCCCCTCGGCCAGCGCCCGCCCGAAGATGTTGGCGTCGCTGGTGAAATAGCGCTCCAACGCCTGTTTGAACAAACCCGCCTTGCTGCCGAACGCCGCGTACAGGCTGGGCGGCTTGATGCCCAACGCCGCGCCGAGTTCCGCCACCCCCACCGCGTCATAGCCGCGCGCGTGAAACAAGCGCATCGCCGTCTCCACCGCCTGATCCAGATCGAAGGACCGCGCCCGCCCTCGGGGTGCGCTTATTTTTGTAGTGATCACTAAAATAATCCTTGCCAGGAAGCCGCCTCCGAATTTATATAGCGACCACTACATTAACTCAAGGAGGTCGCGATGACTGAGTTTTCCGGAAAGAACATCCTGGTTTTGGGCGGCAGCCGTGGCATCGGCGCGGCCATCGTCCGCCGCTTCGCGGCGGCGGGCGGACAGGTCGCCTTCACCTACGCCGGGTCGGCCGACGCCGCCCAGGCTCTGGCCACGGACGCCAACGCGCGGGCCATTCAAACCGACAGCGCCGACCGCGACGCGCTGATCGCGACCGTCGCCGCGCAAGGGGCGCTGGATGTGCTGGTCATCAACGCTGGCGCTCTGGTGATGGGGGATCCGTTGACTTTGGAACCCGACGCCATCGACCGCATGATCGCCGTGAACGTCAACGCGCCCTACCACGCCGCTGTGGAGGCGGCGCGCCGCATGTCGGACAATGGCCGAATCATCGTCATCGGTTCGGTCAATGGCGACCGGATGCCCTTCGCGGGCGCCGCCGCCTACGCCCTGACCAAATCGGCCATGCAAGGAATGGTTCGGGGGCTGGCGCGCGATTTCGGCCATCGCGGCATCACGGTGAACAGCGTTCAGCCCGGCCCGACCGACACCGAGATGAATCCCGCCGATGGCCCGAACGCCGCCGTCATGCACGGCTTCATGGCGATCAAGCGCCACGCCCACGCCAGCGAGGTCGCCGAATTGACCGCCTTCATCGCCGGACCGCATGGCGCCATGATCACCGGATCGCTGCAAACCATCGACGGAGCGTTCGGCGCCTGATCCGGCGCGCTCTCCCAAAACAGTTCGGCAAAAACGCGCAAGCGCGTCGTTTGCCGTGCCCGCTCAGGTCACGAAAACGCCGCGCTAATCGCTTGAACATTATGAACCGGCTTTTTTGGCCTGCCGGTCTGCCGTTGCACCGCCTGACGGTCATCAAGCCGTTTCAGGCGGTGTTTTATGGCGGAGGAGGGGAGATTCGAACTCCCGATACCCTCACAGGTATGCCGCATTTCGAGTGCGGTGCAATCGACCACTCTGCCACCCCTCCGCGTCCCCGTTTCCGGGGTGGCGGGAACCTAATCAAACCGCAGGAAACGCGCAAGCCCTTTTTTGCGGAAAAATGCAATCATGCCCAACAGCAACCTGTTGACTCTCACAGCGGGCTGCGTATAGATCCCCGCTCCCATGAACGGGCTTGCGCATCGAACGGTGGGCGAGCGGCCCGCCGTTTGTTTTGATATAGGCAGTGACGACGATGTTTGCAGTGATCCGCACCGGCGGCAAGCAGTACAAGGTCGCCAATGGCGACGTGATCCGCGTTGAGAAACTCGAAGCCGAAGCTGGCGCTTCCATCACGCTCGAAGACGTGCTGATGGTCGGCGACGCCGGCAACACGACGATTGGCACCCCCACCGTGGCTGGCGCCGCTGTGGTGGCCGAGGTGGTCGCTCAGGACCGTGGTCCGAAGATCATCGTCTTCAAGAAGAAGCGCCGCCAAAATTATCGCCGTAAGAACGGCCACCGCCAGGACCTGACCGTCCTGCGCATCACCGGGATCAACGGCGCGGCCTGATTGGTCCAGCGTCGTTTTTAGGACAGGAGTCAACACACCATGGCGCATAAAAAGGCAGGCGGCTCGTCCCGCAACGGTCGCGATTCCGCTGGTCGCCGTCTCGGCGTGAAGCGTTTTGGCGGCGAGAACGTCATCTCCGGCAACATCATCGTCCGCCAGCGCGGCACGAAGTTCCATCCGGGCGTGAATGTCGGCCTGGGCCGCGATCACACCATCTTCGCGATGGCCGATGGTCAGGTGTTCTTCAAGCACAGCTCGAACGGCCGCACCTATGTGAACGTCGTTCAGGCGGCGAACGACTCGGTTCCGGCCGTAGCGGCTGAGTAACCAGAGCCTCTGAACGGGGTCGTCGCGCGGCCCGTCTAGCAGGCCCGTACGGTTGTGGGATAAAATCGGGAGACCGGGCGACCGGACTCCCGATTTTTTGTTTTTGGTTTTCCGTTTCTTTCGTTTTCGCCAACCGGGCGTCCCGATGGGCAAAGGTGCACGATGAAGTTTCTCGATCAGGCCAAGGTTTACTTGAAAAGCGGTGACGGCGGCCCCGGCGCCGTGGCCTTCCGCCGCGAGAAATACATCGAGTTCGGCGGCCCCGACGGCGGCGACGGCGGGCGCGGCGGCGACATCGTGATCGAGGCCGCCGACGGCCTGAACACGCTGATCGACTACCGCTACAAACAGCATTTCAAGGCCCAGCGCGGCCATCACGGCATGGGCGGCAACCGCAACGGCGCCCGTGGCGAGGACATCGTGATGCGCGTGCCGGTCGGCACCCAGATCCTGGACGAAAACCAGGAAACCGTGCTGTGCGATCTGACCGAAGCCGGGCAGCGCCGCGTGTTCCTGCGCGGCGGCGACGGCGGCCACGGCAACGCCCATTTCAAGACCCCGACCAATCGCGCCCCGCGCAAGTTCCATCCCGGCTGGCCGGGGCAGGAGCAATGGGTGTGGCTGCGCCTGAAGCTGATCGCCGACGCCGGTCTGCTGGGCTTGCCCAACGCCGGGAAATCCACCTTCCTCGCCGCGACCACGGCGGCCAAGCCGAAGATCGCCGATTACCCCTTCACCACGCTGGCCCCCAATCTGGGCGTCGTGCGGGCGGGCGACGAGGAATTCGTCATCGCCGACATCCCCGGCTTGATCGAAGGCGCGCATGAGGGCCACGGGCTGGGCGACCGCTTCCTGGGCCATGTCGAGCGTTCGCGCATTCTGCTGCATTTGATCGACGGCACGGCGGACGACGTCGTCGCCTCCTACCGGACGATTCGCAACGAGCTGGAAGCCTATGGCGGCAATCTGGCCGACAAGCTGGAGGTCATCGGGCTGAACAAGGCCGACGCCCTGCTCGACGAAGAGATCGACGAGAAAAAGGCGGCGCTGGAAGCCGAATCGGGGGCCGAGGTGATGGTCCTGTCCGGCGCCACCGGCCAGGGCGTGCAACAGGTGCTGTACCGCCTGCTGACCGTCATCAAGGAATCGAAAGAGGACGAGCCGGAGGTCATCCACGCCCCCGCCACCCGGTCGATGCCGCGCCCGCCGGTCGGCCAAAAGCTGCCGGACGAAGGCATGCAGTGGGACGACGAGGCTGGCGTGTGGGTCGGCGGCGACGACGAGGAGCCTCTGGAGGAGGATGATCTCGACGACGACCTGATCGACGACGACGCCGATCCGCAAGAGGGCGACCTTGAAGAGGGCGACCTCGACGGGGAAGAGGACGGCGAGGACGCCGACGATGAGGACGCCGACGACGAGGATGGCGAGTCCGACGAGGACAGCGACGGCGAAGACGCCGAAGACGCCGAAGACGCCGAAGACGAGGAAAAGCACGGAACCAAGCCCGATGTCGTCTGACTCCCCCACCCTTCTTGAGTCCCGCCGACTGGTCGTCAAGATCGGTTCGGCCCTGCTGGTCGATGGCGACACCCGCCAGATTCGCCGCGACTGGCTGGACGCGCTGGCCGACGACGTCGCCGCCTGCCGCAAGCGGGGCCAGGAGGTGGTGATCGTCACCTCCGGCGCCGTGGCCTGCGGGCGCGAGCATCTCGGGCTGGTTGGCCGGACCTTGAAGCTGGAGGAAAAACAGGCGGCGGCGGCCACCGGGCAAATCCGGCTGGCCCACGCCTATCAGGAAACGCTGGCCCGCCACGACGTCACCGTCGCGCAAGTGCTGGTGACTCTGGAAGACACCGAGGAGCGGCGGCGGCATCTGAACGCGCGCAGCACCATCGACACGCTGCTGAAACTGGGCGCGGTCCCGGTCATCAACGAAAACGACACCGTCGCCACCGCTGAAATCCGCTTTGGCGACAACGACCGGCTCGCCGCCCGCGTGGCGCAGATGATAAGCGCCGACACGCTGATCCTGCTGTCCGACATCGACGGCCTTTACACCGCCGACCCGCGCAAGGATCCCAACGCCACCCACATCCCGACGGTGCGCGAGTTGACACCCGCCATCGAAGGCATGGCGGGCGAGCCGCCGCCCGGCTACAGCAGCGGCGGCATGGTGACGAAGATCGCGGCGGCGCGGGTGGCTTTGTCCGCCGGATGCCGCATGGTCATCGCCAAGGGCAAGCGGATGAACCCGCTGGCCGCGCTGGAAAAACGCCCAGAGGATGGCGGCGCGCTGTGCACCTGGTTCCTGCCGCAGGCCGAACCATCGAGCGCGCGCAAGGCCTGGATCGCCGGACACATGAACACGGCGGGCGTGCTGACGGTGGACGACGGCGCGTTGCGCGCCTTGGCCAACGGCGCCAGCCTGCTGCCCGCCGGCGTCACCGCCGTGTTTGGCGATTTTGAACGCGGCGACGTCGTGGTGGTCCGCGCCCAGGACGGGCGCGAGGTGGCGCGCGGTCTGGTCTCCTACGCCGCCGAAAACGCCCGCCGCATCGCCGGGCGCAAAAGCCACGAGATTGAAGAGCTGCTGGGCTACCGCGACCGCGACGAGATCATCCACCGCGACGATCTGGTGGTGCGGTGAGACGCTATCACGCGCCCGTGCGGGCCATTCTGTGGGACATCGACGGCACGCTGATGGACAGCGAACCCTGGCACAAGCGCGCCATCGTCGATGTCTGCCGGGGCTATGGCCATGAGCTGAGCGAGGAGCTGTGCGCGTCGCTGGTCGGCGTGTCCTTCCGCGACCTCTGCACCCAGCTCAACGCCGCCCGCCCGATGCCGGTCACGGTGGACCAGTGCATCGACGAGATCAACGCGCTCTATTTGACCCGCGTCGCCAACGTTCAGCCGCGTCCGGGGGCCTTCGCGCTGGTCGAATCCTTCGCCGCGCGCGGCCTGCATCAGGCCTGCGTGTCGAACAGCGGGCGCGAGGTGGTGGACGCCCACATGGTGGCGATGGGTCTGCCGCATTTCCGGTTCAGCATCAGCCGGAACGACGTCGCCAACGGCAAGCCGCACCCGGAACCCTATCTGACCGCCGCCGCCAAGCTGGGCCTGCCGCCCGAAGCCTGCGCGGTGATCGAAGACAGCCCGACCGGCGCGCGCAGCGCCGCCGCCGCCGGGATGCTGACCATCGCGTGGCCGCAGGATCCCGGCATCGCCTTTGACGCGGTGGACCATCTGGTCGAGGATCCCGCCGCGCTGGATTGGGACGCGCTGTGCCGCGTCCGCGCCTGACGGTTCAGCCCTTCACCAGAAAGAAATAGGCCGTCATCGTCACGCCGACGCCGATGACGAATTTGCGCAGGATCGGCGGCGGGATGCGGCGGGCGATGGCGGCCCCGGCGTAGCCGCCCGCCACCGCCGCCACCAGCATGATGAGCGCCTCCGTCCAATAAACCGCGCCGCCGAAGATGAAGGCGACGACGGCCACCGCGTTCAGGCAGCCCGACACCAGGGTTTTCAGCCCGTTCATCGCGTGCAGATCGGTCAGGCCGAAGACGCCGAGCGTCGCCAAAATCAAAATGCCGATGCCGCCGCCGAAATAGCCGCCATAGACCGCGATGAAGAACTGCGTCACCAGAACCGAGCCGTAGCCGACCGTCACCGTCCGGCGGATCCAGGCCGACACCTTCGGACCGAAGGCGAACAGCACGGTGGCGAACAGCAAAAGCCAGGGAACAATCGCCTCAAAAGTCCGTTCCGGCGTCCACAGCAGCGCCAGCGCGCCGATCAACCCGCCAACCAGGCTGACCCCCAGGAAGGACGGCAGATGGATTTCTTTGATCTTGCCCAGTTCCCGGCGATAGCCGTAGGCGCTGGCCAGCGCGCCGGGCGCGACCGCCACGGTGCTGGTGGCGTTGGCGTTGAGCGGCGGCACCCCGGCCAGAATCAGCGCCGGAAAGGTCAGAAAGCTGCCGCCACCGGCGACGGCGTTCAACGCCCCGGCGAAAAAGGCGGAGACGATCAACAGCAGCGTGAGCATCGGCAATCCTACCCCATGGCGGTCACAGCGCGGGGACTATGCCCTGCCCTCAACGATTGGGAACACTGCGTTTTCAGCAAGGCCGCCGTGCTCGCCGTCCGAACGGCTTTCACCGGCCCGCGCAATTCGTTAAGGTCATCGTCCCTTTTCTGGAAAGAGAGAGCCATGTCCGCCCTGCTCGACACCCTGCGCGATCAGATGCTTGCCCTTGGCAGCAAAGCGCGCGCCGCCTCGGCTGCGCTGGCGACCGCGCCAGGGCCGGACAAGGATCGGGCCTTGCGGGCGGCGGCGGCGGCCATCCGCGCCAACAAGGCGGCGATCCAGGCCGCCAACGACGCCGACCTCGCCAACGCGGGCGATTTGTCCGGCCCCCTGCGCGAACGGCTGACCCTGGACGACGAGCGCATCGAGGCGATGGCCAAGGGTCTGGAGGACATCGCCGATTTCCCCGACCCCATCGGCGGCGTGCTGGCCGACTGGACGCGGCCCAACGGGCTGAACATCCAGCGCGTCCGCGTGCCGCTGGGCGTCATCGGCATCATCTATGAAAGCCGCCCCAACGTGACCGCAGACGCGGGCGGGCTGTGCCTGAAATCGGGCAACGCCGCGATCCTGCGCGGCGGTTCGGAAAGCGTCCAATCCTCGCGCGCCATCGCCGCCTGTCTGGCCGAGGGGCTGCGCGCGGCGGGTCTGCCCGAAGAGGTGATCCAACTGGTCCCCACCACGGACCGCGCGGCGGTCGGCCTCATGCTGGGGATGCGCGATTTCATCGACGTCATCATCCCGCGCGGCGGCAAATCGCTGATCCAGCGCATCGCCGACGAAAGCCGGGTGCCGGTCATCAAGCATCTGGACGGCAATTGCCACGTCTATGTCGACGCCGGAGCCGATCTGGAGAAGGCGCGCAAGGTGGTGTTGAACGCCAAGATGCGCCGCACCTCGATTTGCGGCGCGGCGGAAACCCTGCTGGTCGATCGGGCCATCGCCGACGCAGCGTTGCCGCTGCTGGTCAAGGATCTGCTCGACGCCGGATGCGCCGTGCGCGGCGACGCGGCGACTCAAGCCGTAGACCCGCGCGTGACGGCGGCGGACGCGGCGGATTGGGACACCGAATATCTCGACGCCATCATCGCCTGCGGCGTGGTCGATGGGGTGGACGGGGCCATCGACCATGTCAACCGCCACGGCTCCCACCACACCGACTCCATCGTCACGGAGGACGCGGCGACGGCGGAACGCTTCCTGCTGCGGGTGGACAGCGCCATCGTGCTGTGGAACGCCTCCACCCAATTCGCCGACGGCGGGCAGTTCGGCATGGGCGCGGAAATCGGCATCTCCACCGACAAATTCCACGCGCGCGGCCCGGTCGGGGCGGAACAGTTGACCAGCTACAAGTACGTCGTGCGCGGCGATGGCCAGACGCGACCGTAAGATGAACCCCGACAAAGCCCTCTCCCCCCCACGGGGAGAGGGATTCGGAGCGGCGACCACCAGGGGAGAGCCGGGCCTGTTTTCCGGCCCGCGCTACGCCCGTCTCACCGTCGGCATCCTGGGCGGCTCCTTCAACCCGGCGCATGACGGGCACCGGCGCATCAGCCTGTACGCGCTCAAGACGCTTGGGCTGGATCGGGTGTGGTGGCTGGTCAGCCCGCAAAATCCGCTGAAGGACCGCGCGGGCATGGCCCCGCTCGCCCAACGCTTGGCCGAGGCCCGCCGCGTCGCCGCTCATCCGCGCGTCGAGGTGACGGCGATTGAAACGGCGCTCGGCACCCAATTCACCGCCGACACGCTGGCGGCGTTGACCCGGCGTTTCCCAAAAACACGCTTCGTTTGGCTGATGGGCGCGGACAATTTGCGGCAAATCCCCCGTTGGCGGGCCTGGACGCGAATCTTCGCGCTGGCGCCGGTTGCGGTTTTCGCCCGTCCGACCTATTGTTTGAATGCGCTGAGCGGCCAAGCCGCCCAGCGTTACATGCGTCGACGGGTGTCCGTCTCTGGGGTGAAAGGGCTGGCGCGCCACAAGCGGCCGGCCTGGGCGTTCTTGCGCAACCCCTTGGACACGACCTCGGCGACGGCGATCCGGCAAGCACGCGCCACCCGGATCGCGCATCCGTCGTGACACGTTGCAAGAGGTTAGAGCCATCACCACGCACACCGAAACGGCCGCGTCCGCCCCGCAGCCGACCGCCGTTCTCCAGATCCCGGAACCCCAGGCTCTGAAGGCGCTCATCGAACACACCCTGGACGAGGATCAGGCCGACGGCGTCACCGTCATTGATCTGGCCGGGAAAGCCACCTTCGCCGATTACATGATCGTCGCGTCGGGCCGCAACACGCGGCATGTCGGCGCCATGGCCGTGAAGCTGACCGAAAAGCTGAAGCAGGCCGGATTCCGCCGCGTCGAAACCGAAGGCATGGAACAGTGCGATTGGGTGCTGGTTGATGCTGGCGACATCATCATCCATCTGTTCAAGCCGGAGGTCCGCACCTTCTACAACATCGAAAAGATGTGGGGCGCGGAAATGCCGGCGCCGTCCGATCCGGCGCGCCTGAGCGCCTGACAAGCGAACGGACCGACGACCAGAAAGGCGGGGGGGCTGCGTCATGCGTGTGTGGCTCGCCGCCGTTGGGCGGTCGCGGGGGGGACCAACCCGCGACCTGTTCGACGAGTATGTCGGACGGCTGAGTTGGCCGTTCACCCTGCGCGAGGTCGAGGTGAAAAAACGCCTGTCCTCCGACGAATTGAAGCGGCAAGAGGCTGAGTTGCTGCTCGCCGCGATTCCCGCCGGGGCGGTGGTCGTCGCGCTGGACGAGCGCGGCAAGGCCCTGCCCAGCGAAGCCTTCGCCGCCAAGCTTGGCGACTGGCGCGACCGGGGAACCGGCGACCTCGCCTTTTTGATCGGCGGCGCCGACGGACACGGCGACGCCGTGCGGGCGCGGGCCGATTTCCTGATGGCCTTTGGCCC
Source organism: Azospirillum cavernae (assembly GCF_003590795.1). Lineage (GTDB taxonomy): Bacteria > Pseudomonadota > Alphaproteobacteria > Azospirillales > Azospirillaceae > Azospirillum > Azospirillum cavernae. The sequence goes on along the minus strand of NZ_QYUL01000001.1, from coordinate 330,260 downwards.
GATGACGTGGCCGCACATGCTGGTGCGCGGCATGCTGGCCGAACAGATTTACCGCGCCCAGCAAATTCTGGCCGGGCACCCCTATCACCGCGTTTGACCACCCCAACCCCATCCCGACACCGTCCGCAAGAGGCACCCGCGATGACCGATCCGCAGCGTCCCGCCAACTCCCCGAAGCCCGTCGTTCTCTGCATTTTGGACGGTTGGGGCTATCGCGAGGAAACGGCCGACAACGCCATCGCGCTGGGCGACACGCCGAATTGGGATCGGTTGTGGGCGAACGAACCCACCGCCCTGCTCGACGCCAGCGAGGAGGAGGTCGGGCTGCCCAAGGGCCAGATGGGCAATTCGGAGGTCGGCCACATGAATTTGGGCGCGGGCCGCGTCGTCATGCAGGATCTGGTCATGATCGACCACGCCATCCTGAACGGCGATCTGGAACGCAATCAGGCGCTGTATGATCTGGTCAAGACGCTGACCAAGACCGGCGGAACCTGCCATCTGATGGGTCTGCTGTCGCCGGGCGGCGTGCATTCGCATCAGGAGCATATGGCCGCGCTCGCCGCGATTTTGGCGCGCGAGGGCGTGCCGGTCGCCATCCACGCCTTCACCGACGGGCGTGACGTGCCGCCGCAAAGCGCCAAGGACCAGGTCGCCGAATTCATGGCCGACGTGTTCGAGTTGCCGGGCGTCGAGATCGTCACGGTGATCGGGCGCTATTACGCGATGGACCGCGACAAGCGGTGGGACCGCGTCGCCAAGGCCTACGCCGCCATGACCCATGGCGAGGGCGAACGCGCCGCCGACCCGATCCAGGCCATCGAACAGAGCTACGCCACCGGCAAGCATGACGAGTTCATCCTGCCGACCATCATCGGCGATTACAGCGGGATGAAGGACGGCGACGCCATTCTGATGGCGAATTTCCGCGCCGACCGCGCGCGGGAAATCCTCGGCGCCTATGTCGAGCCGGGCTTTGACGGCTTCGACCGGGGCGCCCTGCCCGCCTTGGCGGCGACCGTCGGCATGGTCGAATACTCCAGCGCGCTCGGCACATTGATGACCACGCTGTTCCCGCCGAAATCCCTGACCAAAGTGTTGGGCGAGGTGGTCAGCGACGCCGGGTTGACGCAACTGCGCATCGCCGAGACCGAGAAATACCCGCACGTCACCTTCTTCTTCAACGGCGGCGAGGAACGCGTCTACCCCGGCGAGGACCGCATTCTGGTCCAGTCGCCCAAGGTCGCCACCTATGATCTTCAGCCGGAAATGTCGGCGGCGGAGGTGACGGACAAGCTGGTGGCGGCGGTCGATTCGGACGCCTACGACCTGATCGTCGTCAATTACGCGAATCCCGACATGGTCGGCCATTCCGGCATGCTCGACGCCGCGATCAAGGCGGTGCACGCGGTGGACACCAGCATCGGCCGGTTGGAGGCCGCCGTCCGCCGCCAGGGCGGGACCATGCTCATCACCGCCGACCACGGCAATTGCGAGCTGATGAAGGACCCCGACAACGGCGGCCCCCACACCGCCCACACGCTGGACAAGGTGCCGTTGGTTCTGGTCAACGGCCCGGCGGGGGCGAAGATCGACAGCGGGCGTCTGGCCGACATCGCGCCGACCCTGCTCGACCTGATCGGCCTGCCCAAGCCCGACGAGATGACGGGCCGCAACCTGCTGATCCGCAACGCCGCCCGCGCGGCTGCGGAATAACCAATGGCCGTCGGCCCCTCTCGGCGTTTCCCTCTCCCGTTCCGGGAGAGGGAAGGGGCCCGCGACGCGGGAAGGGTGAGGGGTTGCGCAAAAATCCTGATCGTTTCATCTGAGGGTGTGTCTCCCAAGGGGCTTTTTCCTTGGATCACCCCTCACCCGACCGCCTTGCGGCGGCCACCCTCTCCCGGAGCGGGAGAGGGATTGTTGGCCGGGTTGGTGATGGCCCTGGGCCTTCTTTCGACCCCTGCCTTCGCGCAAACCGCCCTGGCGCAGACCGACGCCGCCGGGCAGGCGTTGAAGCGGGTGGAGCAGGAACTCCAAACCGAAAAGAACCGGCAAAAGCAGCTCGAACGCCAGTCGCAGACGCTCGACAAGGAGCTGAACGACCTGCGCGGCCAGTTGATCGGCTTGGCCGACCAAACCCGCGTCCAGGAACGCGCCCTCGACGAGTTGGAAGGCACGCTCGCCGCCCTGGAAACCGAGGAGCGCAGCCGCGCCGCCACGCTGGACAGCGAGCGCGGCCAGATCGCCGGGTTGCTTGGCGCGCTGCAACGGCTGGCCCGCGTGCCGCCGGAAGCGGCGTTGGCCCGCCCGGAAGGGCCGGTGGACACGCTGCGCTCCGCCCTGCTGCTGCGCGACACCGTGCCGGTGCTGCGCGCGCGGGCCGACGCGCTGACCGCCGCCCTGACCGCGCTGGCCGAAACCCGCGATTCGCTGGTCGCTCAACGCGCCAAGGCGCTCGCCACCCGCAAGGGGCTGAGCGACAAACAGGCCGAGATGAGCCGCCTCGTCAGCCGCCGCGAAGAATTGTCGCGCCAAACCGACGCCGAACGGCTCCAGCTTTCCCAGCATATGGGCCAGCTTTCCGGCCAAGCCAGCGACCTGCGGCAACTGATGGACCGGATCGAGGCCGAACGCCGCGCCGCCGCCGAGGCCGCCGCCAAGCGCGAGGCCGAACAGAAAGAGGCCGAACGCAAGGCGGCGGAAAAGCGGCTGGCCGAACAGCGCGAGGCCGAACGCCGCCTCGCCGCGCAAAAGGAAGCCGAACGCAAGGACGCCGAACGCAAGCTGGCCGAGTTGCGCGCCGCCGAACAAAAGGCCGCCGCCCTGAAAGCCGCCGAAGAGCAGCGCGCGAAGGAGGACGCGGCCAAGGAAGCCGCCCGCGCCGCCGCCGAACTGGCGCTGGCCCGCAAGGCCCCGAACGGCCCGCCGTCGGTCGGCGGGATGCCGACTCCGGTCGGCGGGCGGTTGGCCACACGCTTTGGCGAGACCGACCGATTCGGCGCGACCAGCCGGGGCGTCACCATTCAAACACGCGCCGGCGCCGCGGTGGTCGCCCCGCAAGGCGGATCAATCATGTTCGCCGGACCCTTTAAAGGTTATGGCCTCATCTTGATCGTGGAACACAGCAACGGATATCATAGTCTGATTGCGGGTTTGGGCCGGATCGACACGGCGGTCGGCAAGAAGGTGGCGGCGGGGGAACCCATCGCCACCATGCCGATGGACGGGACGCCGGACCTCTATTTCGAGCTGCGACGCAATGGTCAGCCGATCAATCCGCAGCGCGGGTTCGGCGCCCCAGAGGGAAAAGGACAAGGGTAGATGAGGATGATGAAGCGAGCCGTCGCGGCGGCTGCCCTGGTGTTTCTGGGGGCTGGAGTCGCCACCGTTACCGCCCAGTCCAGCAATTCGTCGGAAACCTACCGGCAATTGAACCTGTTCGGCGACGTGTTCGAGCGCGTGCGCGCCGAATATGTCGAGAAGGTCACGGACGAGCAACTGGTCGAGGCGGCGATCAACGGGATGCTGACCTCGCTCGACCCGCACTCCAGCTATCTGAACAAGAAAAGCTTCCAGGACATGCAGGTGCAGACCCGGGGCGAGTTCGGCGGGTTGGGGATCGAGGTGACGATGGAAAACGGCTTGGTCAAGGTCGTCTCCCCCATCGACGACACCCCGGCCTTCCGCGCAGGCTTGCAGCCGGGCGACCTGATCGTCCAGCTCAACGGCGAAGCGGTGATGGGCCTGACCCTCAACGAGGCGGTCGAAAAGATGCGCGGCCCGGTGGGCAGCGATCTGAAGATCACCGTCCGGCGCGGCGACGTGGGCGAGCCGTTCGAGGTCTCGCTGACGCGCGCCGTGGTCAAGGTGCAGTCGGTCCGCTCCCGCGTGGAGGGCGAAATCGGCTATCTGCGCATCACCAGCTTCAACGAACAGACCCAGGTCGGGCTGGAAAAGGCCATCGCCGGGATCCAGCAGCAGTTGGGCGACAAGCTGAAGGGCTTCGTCCTTGACCTGCGCAACAACCCCGGCGGTCTGCTCGATCAGGCGGTCTCGGTGTCCGACACCTTCCTTGACAAGGGCGAAATCGTCTCCACCCGTGGCCGCAAGTCGGAAGAGGGCACCCGCTTCAACGCCAAGCCCGGCGACCTCATCAAAGGGTTGCCGCTGGCCGTTCTCATCAATGGCGGCTCGGCCTCGGCGTCGGAAATCGTCGCGGGCGCGTTGCAGGACCACAAGCGCGCCATCATCATGGGCACCCAGTCCTTCGGCAAGGGATCGGTGCAAACCATCATCCCGCTGCCCGGCCACGGGGCCATGCGCTTGACCACGGCGCGCTACTACACGCCGTCGGGCCGCTCCATCCAACAGCTTGGCGTCACCCCGGACATCGAGGTGCATGTCGCCAAGGTGGAGGATCTCGACACCGCCGCCGGTCGCCGCCGCGAGGCCGACCTGAAAGGCTCGCTGCGCAACACCGACCCGGCCAACCAGAACCGTCCGGGCGTCAAGCCGCCCGCGCCGGGCGCGGCCAACAACGCCGCTCCGGCGACGACGCCCGCCGCCGCTCCGGCAGCGGCTCCGGCGACGACTCCGGCGGCTCCCGCCGATCCCGACGCGCCGGTTCCGACGACGGCGGGCGCTCCGGCCCCGTTCGACTTCCAGCTCGCCCGCGCGCTGGATCTGTTGCGCGGCGTGGCGCTGTTCCAGTCGCGCGCCGCCGCGCGCTGATCGGATCGGGAGAGCCTTAGGGTGAAAGCGCCTGCGATTCTGGGCCGCCTGAAGTTCGACATCCGGGGCCTTCGCCCCGGATTCGGCTGGCTGGCGCGCCTGCGCCGGAAGATGAACCCGCACGCCGATTTCGGCGATGAGGACTCTCATCGCAAACCGCCACCCAAGCTGCTGTTGGGGGCCATCGGCGCGGTGATCCTGCTGTTTGGCGGGATCGCCGGTTGGTTGGCCCTGAACGGCGCGGAAACCACCCAGGCGTGGGAAGCGGCGACGCCGAAGATCAACGTCACGGTGGCGATGCCCCCGGCCCCGGCGGCGCCGCCCAAACCGCCCGTGGCGGCGACTCCGGCCGCCGCGCCTCCAGCGCCGCCGCCGCCGCCGACCGCCGCCGCGCCTCTGGCCCTGCCGGAAGCCGCCGCCGCAAGCGTCACCTTGACCCCCGCCCCGGTTCCCGGACTGGTGGAGGACAGCCGCAACGGCCCGCTGCCCAAAATCGCCGAAGATGGGCGCAAGCCCTGGCAGGTCTACGCCCGCCCCTTCCCCGCCGCCGACAAGCGCCCGCGCATCGCCATCATCATGGCCGACATGGGAATCAGCGGCGTCACCACCGGAAACGCGCTGGCCAAGCTGCCGGTCGGCGTGACGCTGGCCTTCGTTCCCTACGCCGAACGGCTGGACAATTGGGTGGAGCGCGCCCGCACCAAGGGGCATGAGGTGATGCTGGCGGTGCCGATGGAGCCGCTGAACTACCCGCGCGACGATCCCGGCCCGAACGCCCTGCTGACCATGCTTGGCCCCGACCGCAATCTGGAACGGTTGGAATGGTCGCTGGGCAAGGTGGTCGGCTATGTCGGCATCACCAGCACGACGGGCAGCAAATTCACCGGCAATCAAGCCGCCGTGCAGCCGATGATCGACGCGCTGAAGGCGCGCGGTCTGCTGTTCGTCGACGCCCGCGCCAACCCCAAAAGCGTGGCCGGGCCGCTGGCGACGCTGGCCGGAGTTCCCCGCGCGCTGGCCGACCGCACCATCGACCGCGACCTGTCGCGCGGCGCCATCGACGACCAACTCCACGAGTTGGAAACACTGGCCAAGGCCAACGGCGCCGCCGTCGGCATGGCCTCGCCCTACCCGACCACCATCGAACGCATCGCCTTGTGGATGACGGCGCTGTCGGATCGGGGCTTTGTCCTGGCCCCCGCCTCGGCGGTCGTCAACATTCAGAAGCAATAAGGCGAGTCCACCGATGTCCAAGCACGGCAAACCCCACGCCCCCATCGACCGCGAGTCGCTGCCTTACCGCCCCTGCGTCGGCGTCATGCTGCTGAACGACCGGGGCGAGGTGTTCGTCGCCCGCCGCACCGGGTCGGACGCCGATTGGCAAATGCCCCAGGGCGGCGTCGACGAGGGCGAGGACGCCCGCGCCGCCGCCTTCCGCGAGATGGAGGAGGAGATCGGCACCGCCAAGGCCGAATTCCTCGCCATGTCCGCCGCCCCCCACCGCTACGACCTGCCCGACGAGCTGCTGGGCCGGGTGTGGAAGGGCCGCTGGCGCGGGCAGGAACAGATGTGGATGGCCGCCCGTTTCACCGGGACCGAGGCCGACATCCGGCTCGACACCGAACACCCCGAATTCGACGCCTGGAAATGGATCGACGCGGAAGCCCTGCCCGGCCTGATCGTCGCTTTCAAACGCCACGTCTATGAGGCCGTCCTAGCCGAGTTCCGCCCGCTCATCGCTCGATTGAAGGCGTAGCGGGCCGCTCGCTCTTGGGTGTTTTGGCGCCCGCGAGGGCATGGATTGCGGTCATCCCTAGGTTCTAAGACTCTTCCCGCCGTGGCATTGGTTCGAGCTTAACGAATCCTTGAGGCCATATCTGGCACCGTTCAGCGTTGGCGCCGCACAGGAAGGGAATGGGCATGACACTGATAAAGTGGAATGAAGAGGCCGGGCGGGTTCGCTTGGCCTTGCCCAGCGATCTTGATCTGCCGATGGCGCAACCTCTGCTGGACAGCCTGCGCGCCGCCTTTGCGGTGTCCGCCGATGTGACGGTTCACGCCGACGCGGTGGAACGGGTCAGCGCGGCCTGCGTTCAGGCTCTGGTGGTCGCCGCCCGCGATTCCGCCGCGCGGGGCGCCCTCTTCGCCGTCGCCGCGCCGTCGGAAAGCTTCGCGGACGCGTGCGACGACCTTGGCCTCCAAGGATGGCTGAAACAATGGAGCCAAGCGTGAAAAAGAAAATCCTCACCGTCGATGATTCCCGCACCATGCGCGACATGGTGTCCTTCACCCTGCGCGCCGCTGGCTATGACGTGGTGGAAGCCCCCGATGGGCAGGCCGCCATGACCGCGATCGCCGCCGCCAAGGTCGATCTGGTCATCACCGATCTGAACATGCCGGTGATGGATGGACTGACCCTGATCCGCAAGCTGCGCGCCATCCCGACCCACCGCAGCCTGCCGATCCTGATGTTGACCACCGAAGCCGACGAAAAGAAAAAGGCCGAGGGCCGCTCCGCCGGCGCCACCGGCTGGATTGTGAAGCCCTTCAACCCTGACAAACTGGTTTCCGTCGTGCAAAAGGTGTGCGGCTGATCCCCGTTCTGGCAGGTCTCGGACGCCAAGCCGACAGACACGGGCAAGGAGGGTGATCGTGGACGATCTGAGCCGGTTCAAGCAGACCTATTTCGACGAAAGCGCCGAATTGCTGGCGGTCGCCGAGGCTGGCTTGCTGCGCCTCTCCCCCGGCGACGTCGACATGGACGAGGTGAACGCGATCTTCCGCGCCGTCCATTCGATCAAGGGCGGCGGCGGCGCCTTTGGCTTCTCCGACTTGGTCGCCTTCTCGCACGAGTTTGAAACGGTGATGGACGAGGTGCGCAACAGCGCCATCCCCGTCACCACCGAACTGGTCGACACGTTGATCCGCGCCAACGACGTGTTGGCGCAAATGCTGGCCTACGCGGGCGAAGGGGTCGACGCGCCGCCCGGCGCCACCGACGACACGGTCGCCGCGCTGCGCCACGCCTTGGCGGCCAGCGGCGGCGGCGGCACGGCCAGCGCGGCGCCCCAGACGCCGCCGCCCGCAACCTCCGCCGTCAACGATGACGAAGACGACGAGGCCGGGATCTTCGGCGACGCGATGGCCGCGATCAACGCCGCCCGCGATTCCGAAGCCCCCTCGCCGCCCCCCGCCGACCGGGTGCGTTGGACCATCGTCTTCCGCCCCAAATCCGACCTTCTGCTGTCGGGCAACGAACCCGCCTACATGCTGCGCGCGCTGCGCCGCCTGGGCGACGCCGAGATCGTCTGTCATCTGGACGATCTGCCCAAACTGGCCGATCTCGACGCCGAGCTTCTGCATCTGTCCTGGACCATCACCCTGACCGCCGACGCCGAGGTCGGGCGCGAGCGGATCGACGACGTGTTCGAGTTTGTCGCCGACGAATGCGACATCCAGATCACCGCCGACGCGCCGCTGCCCGCCGTCATCGCTCCGCCGCCAAAACGCGACGCTCCGCCCAACACGCCGCCCGCGCTGAGCGAATCGGCTTTGGTTCCGCCAGGAGCGACGGCGGCCAAGACCGACGGAACCGCCAAACCGCGCGGCGCCGGAACCAACGGCGGCCCCGGAACCAACGGCGGCAGCGGCGGCGGCGAGCACGCCGGGTTGACCACCCACACCATCCGGGTCGATCTCGACAAGATCGACCGGCTGGTGAACATGGTCGGCGAAATGGTCATCACCCAGGCGATGATCGCCGAGCATCTGCGCGACGTCCCCCCCGGCCAGTTTCAGGAGTTGCAGGAGGGGTTGGAGCAGCTCGCCCAGCACACCCGCGAATTGCGCGAAAGCGTCATGTCGATCCGCGCTCAGCCGGTGTCGAGCGTCTTTTCCCGCATGCCCCGGCTGGTCCGGGAATGCGCCGCGCTGACCGGCAAAGAGGTTCAGCTCGCCACCTCCGGCGAAAACACCGAGGTGGACAAGACGGTGGTGGAAAACCTCGTCGATCCGCTGACCCACATGATCCGCAACTCCATCGACCATGGGCTGGAAAGCCCGGACGAGCGCGAACGCATGGGCAAGCCGCGCGCCGGAACCGTCCATCTGTCGGCGCAGCACCGCTCCGGCCGCATCGTCATCGAGGTGACGGACGACGGGCGCGGCATCAACCGCGCCAAGGTTCTGTCGAAGGCCATCGAAAAGGGGCTGGTGCAGCCCGGCGCCAGCATGACCGACGAGGAGATCGACCATTTGATCTTCCTGCCCGGCTTCTCCACCGCCGACCAGGTGTCGAACCTGTCCGGGCGCGGCGTCGGCATGGATGTGGTCCGGCGCAACATTTCCTCGCTCGGCGGGCGCATCGGCGTCTATTCGACGCCGGGCGAAGGCTCGCGCTTTGTCCTGTCGCTGCCGCTGACGCTGGCGGTGCTCGACGGCATGGTGATTTCGGTGGGGGAGGAACGCTTCGTCCTGCCGCTGACCAACATCGTCGAAAGCCTGCGGCCCAAGCCCGCCGACCTCCACGGGCTGGTCAACAAATGCGACGTCATCATGGCGCGCGGCGAGTATGTGCGGCTGGTCCATCTCCACCGCCTGTTCGGCATCCCCAAGGCCATCGACGACGCCACCAAGGGGCTGGTCGTGCTGGTGGAGACCGAAGACGGCTCGCGCCTGGGTCTGGTGGTGGACGAGGTGCTGGGGCAACAGCAGGTCGTCATCAAAAGCCTGGAATCCAACTTTCGCCGTCTGGACGGCGTCGCCGCCGCGACCATTCTGGGCGACGGGCGCGTCGCCCTGATCCTGGACGTCGCCGGTCTGCGGGAGATGAGCCGCCACAGCGGCGACAGCGCCAGCGGCGGCGGGCGATCTCCGGCCCCCGCCCTGCCCGCGCCAAAATCCGAATCACGTCAACGCCAAACGGTCTGAGGCCCAGTGATGAGCAGTTCCATGACACTCGCCACTGTCGGTGGCAGCCGCGCCGACGCTCTGTCCCTCAACGGGACGGAGGACCAGTATGTGTCCTTCACCGTCGGCGCCGAGGAATACGGTGTCAACATCCTTTCAGTAAGGGAAATACGCGGCTGGACACCGGAAAGCCGCTTGCCCAATCTGCCGGACTATGTCCGGGGCGTCATCAACCTGCGCGGCATCATCATTCCGATCTTCGACCTGCGCGCCCGTTTCGGCGGTGGCGCGACCGAGGTGACGAAACGCCACGTCGTGGTGGTGATGCAGGTGGGTGAACGCACGCGCGGCATTCTGGTGGACGCCATTTCCGACATTCTGGCCATCGGCCCGGAGTCGATCAAACCGCCGCCCGACGTGGACAGCGGCCTGATCGACGCCGAATATCTCAGCGGCCTCTACACCGCCGAGAACCGGATGGTCACGTTGCTGAACGTCGAAAAGCTGTTCTCCACCGAACATGGCGATCATGAACCGGCTTCCAACCGGGCCATCACCGCCAGCGCCTAAGCCGGTTTTCCGAGCCTGCCCATGTGTGGGCAGAGTTCGGAAAACCTGCCTAGACCCCTGACGCGTCCGCCAAGGCTTCAGCGCCGATTGTCGGGCATCGTCCAAAAAAAGCCGGAGGCGACGCATGACCACAAGCCGTTCAACCCCCACATCAACCAGCGCTGGTTCTTTTTTGAGCAATCTTGGCATCGCCAAGCGACTCTGGTTGGTCTTTGGTCTGCTGCTGGCCTTGATCGCCGTTCAACTGGGCATCGGCATATTGGGGCAGAACCGGCTGAATCACCGGCTCGATCTGGTGCTGAAGGCGGGGGATCTGGCGGTGTTCGCCAAGGATCTGGAAACCCGGTTGGCCAACCAGCGGATCCAAGGGCGGGATTTCATCTTCACCGGCGACGGCGCCGCTCTTGAGCGCCAGCGCGCCCAGCGCGCCGCTTTCGACAAGGCGATGACTGATCGGCAAGGCGCGCTGAAAGCGTCCCCGCAGGCGGCGGCCTTCGCCGAATTGGCCAAGCTGCACGCCGAGTATCACAACCAGTTCGAACTGGTCCGCGAATCCCGGCAGCGCTTCGACCGCACCCTGCGGGAGCGGATGGACCCAGTCGGCGCCCGTGTGACCGTCTTGCTGGAAGAGGTGATCGCCGCCACCGCCAACGACGACAAGAACGCGTCCTTGGATAGCCAGGAGTCGGCGAAACACTGGATTACCCTGCGCTTTTTCGCCAACCGGGCGCTTGGTCTGAAGGACGCCGCCGCCGCCGCCCAAGTCGAAGAGCAGGGTCAAGAACTGACCGAACATCTGGCCGGATTGATGACCACCTTCCGCGCCAACCCGGCCATGACCGCAACGTTGCGCGACATCGACGCGCGGGTGGTCGATTACCGGGCCGCCGTCAAAGACGCTCTGACGGAAAACGCCGCCATTGCGCAACGGGTCGCCGAGGTCGGCAAACTGGTCGTCCAGATCAACGACGCCATCGGCGGCATCGTCGCCGCGATCCAATCCAACCAAAAGGCGAACGAGGCCGCCGCTGAGCAGGAAGCGACCTTCAACACCCGTCTGTCGCTTGGCCTTGGCCTGCTGTCGCTGTTGATCGGCGTGGTCGCCGCCAACCGCATCGGCGCCTCGATCATCGGCCCGATCAACGGCGTCAAGGCGGTGATGACCGATCTGACCGCCGGCAAGCTGACCGTGACCGTGCCGCACACCGAGGCGCGCGACGAGTTGGGCGACATGGCCCGCGCCGTCGCCGCCTTCAAGGACGAGGCGGTGGACGCCGCCCGCTCGCGCATCGCGCTGGACCGGGTGTCGGCCAACATCATGATGGCCGACACCGACGGAAAAATTCTCTACGCCAACGGCTCGATCATGGACATGTTCCGCCACGCCGAGGCCGATCTGAGAAAGGCCCTGCCCGCCTTCGACACCAAGACCCTGTTGGGCCAAAATTTCGACCTGTTCCATCGCGACCCCGGCCATCAACGCCGTTTGCTCGGCAATTTGACCCAGACCTATCGCGGTTCCGCCAAGGCGGGCGGGCGCACCTTCCAGGTCGTCGCCAACCCGGTGGTCAGCCGCCAGGGGGAAAAACTCGGCACCGTCATCGAATGGCGCGACCTGACCGACGAGTTGGCCATTGAGGCCGAAATCGGCGGCATGGTGGAGCAGGCGGTGCGCGGCGACTTCTCCCACCGCATCGACCTGACCGACAAATCCGGCTTCTTCCGGCTGGTCAGCGAGGGCATCAACCGCCTGTCCGAAAACGTCTCCGCCGTCAGCGAAGAGCTGGCCGCCGCGTTGGAAACCCTGTCGCGCGGCGATCTGACCCGCCGCATCGAAAAAGATTACGAGGGCGTGTTCCAGCGCCTGAAGAATGATTTCAACAACACCGTCACCCAGCTTTCCGACACCGTGCAGCGCATCGACAGCGCGGCGGCCTCCATCGCCACCGCCAGCCGCGAGGTCGCGGCGGGCAGCCTCGACCTGTCGGAGCGGACCGAACAACAGGCCAGCAGCCTGGAAGAGACCGCCGCCAGCATGGAAGAGTTGGCCGCCACCGTACGGTCGAACGCCGACAACGCCCAACAGGTCAACAGCTTCGCCACCGACGCCCGCGCCGCCGCCGCGCGCGGCGGCCAAGTCGCCGGCAACGCGGTCGACGCGATGCGACGGATTGAGCAATCCTCGCAAAAGATTTCTGACATCATCGGCGTCATCGACGAAATCGCCTTCCAAACCAACCTTTTGGCTCTGAACGCGGCGGTCGAGGCGGCGCGGGCGGGCGACGCCGGACGCGGCTTCGCCGTGGTGGCGCAAGAGGTTCGGCAATTGGCCCAACGCTCGGCCCAGGCGTCGAAGGAGATCAAGGCGCTCATCCTGGACAGCGGCGCGCAGGTCCGCGAAGGAGTCGATCTGGTGCGGTCGGCGGGCAACGCGCTGACCGAGATCGTCACCGGCATTGGCCGCGTCGCCGATCTGGTCAGCGAAATCGCGCGCGCCACCAACGAACAGGCTTCCGGCCTGGACGAGGTCAACATCGCCGTCGCCCAGATGGACGAAATGACCCAGAAAAACGCCGCGCTGGTCGAGGAAAGCACCGCCGCCGCCCGCTCGCTGGAAGAGCAGGCCGATCAACTGCGCGAACAGATGACCTACTTCACCCTGGAACGCCGCCCCGGCGACAGCCGCCGCGCCCGCGCCCGCGCCTGAAGACCAACCCGCCATCTATGACCGAAACCCTGCCTCCTCCAGATCGCCCGACCGCCGACGCCAGCCGCCCCGCAGCCTTGGGACGGTGGCGGAGCTGCGGAACACCCGTGAGTTCCGGTTCGAGCGGCATCATTTCGACCTGATCGCCCGCCTGCTCCACCAGTTGGCGGGGATCGCGCTCGCCGCCCACAAGGTCGAGATGGTGTACGCCCGGTTGGCGCGGCGCTTGCGCGACCTGCGCCTGCCCGATTTCGACGCCTATTGCGACCTGCTGCAAAGCGAGGCGGGAGCCGACGAAATAGGCTTTCTGGTCAACGCGTTGACCACCAACCTGACCAGCTTCTACCGCGAAGCCCATCATTTCGACTTTCTCGAACGCACGGTTCTGCCCGGCATCCGAGACCGCAACGCCGGGCAGCCCAAACCCCGCCTGCGGATCTGGTCGGCGGGCTGCTCGTCCGGGCCGGAGCCTTACACCATCGCCATGGTCCTCGCCTCGACCATGGGGGCGGAACTGCGGCGCTGGGACGCCCGCATTCTGGCCACCGACATCGACACCCATATGGTGGAAGCCGCCCGACGCGGCGTTTACAACGCCGACGGCGCGTCCGGCATTCCCCCGGCCATCCGGTCCCGCTACACCCAGGCGACCACGCTGAACGGCGAACCGGCCATCGCCATGACCGACGAGTTGAAGCGGCTCATCACCGTCAAGCCGCTCAACCTGCTGGAACGCTGGCCGATGTCGGGGCCGTTCGACGCGATCTTCTGCCGAAACGTCCTGATCTATTTTGACCGTCCCGGCCGCACCCAGGTGATCGAAAGCTTCGCCCGCATGATCGGCAGCGGCGGCTATCTGTTTCTGGGGCATTCCGAAAGCCTTTACGGCGTTTCCGACAGCTTCCGTCAGGCTGGCCCCACCATCTACCAACGGGTGTGAGCATGGCCCGCCCCCGCCCGCCTGGATTTCCGCCTGGATTTCCACCCGACGAGACGACGCCACGAAAACACGGCGCATCCGCCAGAGAGCTGAGCGGCGGTCAACGCCACAACAGGGCGCTCGGGGCGGACACCATCAAGGTCTTTCTGGGCGACCACGCCATCAGCGAGCGGGCCGACGTGATGATGGCGACGACGCTGGGATCCTGCGTGTCCGCCTGCATCCACGATCCGGTGCGCGGCGTCGGCGGGATGAATCACTTTCTCCTGCCCGATCTGCCGGAATCGGAGTTGGAGGGCGACGGGGCGTCGGCGCGCTATGGCTCGGTCGCCATGGAGCGGCTCATCAACGACCTGCTGGCGCAAGGGGCCGAGAAGCGGCGCTTGCAGGTCAAGCTGTTCGGCGGCGCCCGCGTCATCGAATCCAGCTACGACATCGGCGGCATGAACAGCCGCTTCGCCATCAACTATGTGCGGGTCGAGGGGCTGATCCTGGCCGGGCATGATCTGGGCGGCGCGGCGGCTCGCCGCATTCACTATTTTCCACACTCGGGCCGGGCGCTGCGCCGTATGCTGAATCCAACCACGGTTGTGGATACGATCACACAGGAGCGCCATTTCATGTCCAATCTGCGGCGCGACCCCATTGAGGGCGACATGGAATTGTTCACCCCCGACCCTTCGGGAGACGCCTGACCCATGACCCGAGCGATCCGCGTCGTCATCGTCGATGACAGCGCCCTCATGCGCGAGATGCTGAAAGACATCCTTGACCGCGAGCCGGGCATCGAGGTGGTGGGCGTCGCCCGCGATCCTTTCGAGGCGCGCGAGATCATCAAGGCGACCAACCCCGACGTCATCACCCTGGACGTCGAAATGCCGAAAATGGACGGCCTGTCCTTTCTGGAAAAGATCATGACCCTGCGCCCGACGCCGGTCATCATGATCTCGTCCCTGACCCGCGAGGGATCGGACGCCGCCATCCGCGCGCTGGAGTTGGGAGCGATTGATTGCCTGGCCAAGCCCGGCGGTTCCGACGGCAAGGGGTTCGAGCAGACGGGCCGCGAACTGGTCTCCAAGATCATGGTGGCCGCCACCGCGCGCCTGTCGATGCGCCGCGCCGCCCCCACGACGACCACCTTGCCCACGCCGCGCCGGGCCGGATCGGGCAACCGCTTGATCGCCATCGGCGCGTCCACCGGCGGGGTCGAGCGCATCCGCGACGTCCTGGCCGCCATGCCCGCCGATTGCCCGCCCATCGTCATCACCCAGCATATGGGACCGAGCTACGTCCCCAGCTTCGCCGCGCGGCTTGACCGGATTTCCGCGCCCAGCGTCCAGGTCGCCAGCCACGGCGCCCGACTGGCCCAGGGCGTCGTCTTCATCGCCCCCGGTGATCGCCATCTGGCCATCGTCCGCGATTCCCAGGGCTTCGTCTGCCACATTCAGGACACCCCGCCGGTCAGCGGCCATCGCCCATCGGTGGACGTGCTGTTCGCCTCGGTCGCCAAGGCCGCCGGGGCCAACGCGGTGGGCGTCATCCTGTCCGGCATGGGGCGCGACGGCGCCATCGGCATGAAGGCCATGCGCGACGCGGGCGCCCACACCATTGGCGAGCAGGAATCAAGCTGCGTCGTTTATGGAATGCCACGCGCCGCCAAAGACAGCGGCGGGGTGGTGATCGAGTTGCCCCTGTCCCACATCCCCGCCGAAATGATGCGCGCCTTCGACGCCATCGGCGACCGCCCCCGCACCGCCTGACGCGGGTGATTTTAGGAGCTTTGACATGTCGTTTGACGGCGCCACGCCACACCTGACGCCCGCCGCCACGCCAGCCGCCGATGACCCCAAAGGCACGGTCACGGTGTCCAGCGACCTTCTGTCCACCTGGATGGGCTTTGCCGACGTCCAGCGCCGCACGCTGGGCGTGGTGCAGACCGAGCTGGCCCGCACCTCCCAGCATGTCGAGGACGCGACGCTCGACCTGTCCGCGCGCTTCCGCATCCTGGCGGAAAAAGCCATGGAGCAGTCCGAACGCGTCGCCCAGATCGTCGCCGTCGCGGGAACCGTCCGCATCGACGACGAACAGGTGCCGCTGGACCAGTTGGTCGTCGGCATGCAGGACATGATCACCGACATGGTGAGCAACATCGTCACCCTGTCGCGCCACGCCATGAGCATGGTCTATCTGCTGGACGACGTGCAAAAGGACGTGGTCGAGCTGGAAAAATCCATCGGCGACATCGACGTCATCAACCGGCAAACCAATTTTCTGGCGCTCAACGCCACCATCGAAGCCAGCCGGGCGGGCGAAGCCGGACGCACCTTCGCGGTTGTCGCCCAGGAGGTCCGCCACCTGTCCCACTCCACCGGCGATTTGGCCAAACGGATGCGCAGCAAGATCACGGCGGTGGTCAAGGGCGTGCGCAACGGCCACGAGATCCTGCGCCAGATCGCCAACACCGACATGTCGCCGCAAATGCTGGCCAAGGAGCGGGTCGACAAGACGATGGACAGTCTGGTCGAACAGACCACCCATTTCCAGAGCGTGCTGGAAACCGCCGCCAGCGTGTCGGCGGACATGTCGTCCACCATCGCGCGCGTCATCACCGGCATGCAATTCCAGGATCTGACCAAGCAGCGGATTGAGGGAATCAACGACAGTTTGGCGATCATGAGCGCCGGTCTGGACGAGTTGGAAGGCCAGATCCGCGCCGAGGTTCCATCCAGCATCGGCGCCCGCGAACCCCAGGAATGGCTCAACAGTTTGCTCAACCGCTTCACGCTCAGCGAAATGCGCGGGCGCTTTGTCCGCAAGCTTCTGTTGGAAGGCACCGCGCTGGACGAAAATGGCGTGCTTGACGTGGACGTTTCCCATAGCGACAGTGCCGGTGGCGACATCGAACTGTTTTGACCAAAAGCCATTTTTGGTTGAGAAACGACGTTTTCGGGGGTGGGCATGGATTACGGCATCGAACAACGGGACCAAGAGGCGGCCGTCCGCCTGCGTGGCCGCCTGACCTTCAACGATCACGCCAAATTGCGCGCGCTGATCGGAGAGATGAAGCAAAACAAGGCCAAGCGTCAGGTGCTGGACCTGTCGTCGCTGGAGTTCGTCGATTCCGCCGGAATCGGCATGCTGCTGATCGCGCGGGAAGAGATGGTCGCCGCCACCAAGGAGTTGGTGCTGCGCGGCGCGGTCGGGCAGGTCAAGCGGGTGTTGACCGTGGCGCAGATCGGCAAGATCGTCACCATCGAGGACTGAGGCTGTTGGTCGTCCAGACGCCCCCTCCCCGGACCCGCTTCGCCGCCCTGCATGGTCTGGCGATGGCCGATGACCGGCTGGCGCGGTGCGCGACATGGCTTGGCTTGCCATCGAGACGCGGCAAGCGCGACAGCGGCCCGACCCTGGCCTTGCTGGACGGCCCACAGGGCGCGACGGAGGCCGCCGCTTGGTTGCCGCCGATCACCGCCTGGATCGAACCCACAGCGGGCGACGACGCCCAGCCATCCTTGACCCTGCTGACGACGCGGGCCGGGTCGGTTGATCTCTACATCAACGTGACGACGCAAACCGCCAACAACCTGCATCTGGCCGAACGCATCTTAAACGCGCTGGCCGCGCGCCATCCCCTGCCGCAGGACCGGCGCGAGGATCTGGAACTGGCGCTGCACGAAGCGATCAGCAACGCCCTGGTCCACGGCAATCTGGAAGTCGCGGGCATGAAGGAGTTGAGCGCCGCCGAGTTGGAGCGGTTTTCGCGCGACCTTGTCCAACAAATGGCCAACCCGATCTTGTCGCAACGGCGGCTGGAGGTCGCCGTCACCCTGGAAGCGACCGCTATGGCGGTGGAGGTCGCGGATGAAGGAAACGGCTTCCAGCCCACGCCCATGGACTGTCATGGCGCGTCGGGCCGTGGCCTGAATTTGATCGCCACCGTCGCCGATTCCATTGAATTGCAGGACGGCGGCCGCCGCATTCGCATGAGGTTCGCGCTGTGAGCGTCTTCCGCCCAGCGCTGAGCGGCGACGCCGAAGCGGCAGCCCGCGCCGCCATTCTCGATTGCCCGATCCTGGTGGTCGACGACACCGCGTTCAACCGCACCCTGATCGGCGCCTTTTTGGCCGAGGCCGGGTTCCGCAACGTCTTCTTCGCCAAAGACGGGCTGGAGGCGCTGGAGAAAATCGCCGAGCGGCCGCCCGATTTGTTGATCCTCGACATCATGATGCCGGGCATGGACGGCTTCGAGGTCTGCCGCCGCCTGCGCGCCGATCCCGAACACGCGGATCTGCCGATCCTGGTGCAAACCTCGCTGACGTCGAGCGAGGACCGCAACAAGGCCTTCATCGCCGGAACCACCGATCTGGTGTCCAAACCGCTCGACCGCACCGAACTGCTGGCCCGCGTGCGCATCCATCTGGAAAGCCGGGTGCTGATCCGCCATCTGCAAAGCTACCGGGCGCGGGTGGAAGGCGAGTTGGCCATCGCCCGCTCCATGCACGAGCATCTGTTGCCCTCCCCCACCCTGTGCGCCACGCTGGGATCCTTGGCCGGGGTGACTCTGCGCTCCCACACCGAAATTTCGGCCAATTTGGGCGGCGATCTCTGGGGGATCGTGCCGCTGGACGATTGCCGCCTGGGGGTGTTCCTGCTGAACATGTCCGGGCAGGGCGTCTCGGCGGCGATGAACGCCTTTCGCATGCACACCCTGCTGCACGAGCTGGCGACCGACCATGGCCTTGATCCCGCCGCCATGCTGGCGACGTTGAACGAGCGCGCCGTCGATCTGTTGGAAGAGGGGCAGCACGCCACGGTGATCTATGGGGTGATCGACGGCGACGCGGGACAGTTCGTCTACGCCGCCGCCGATTCCGCACCGCCCATGCTGCTGCCCGCCGATGGCGTGGAGCCGCGATTCGGCGAGGCGGGCGGGCTGGCGGTTGGCCTTGCCCCCGGTTCCCGCTACCAAACCGAAACGCTGCCGCTGCCGCCCGGCGCGGTGTTGGCGCTCTATTCGGTGGCGGTGCTGCAAGCCCTGGACGCGGGCGGCACCGGAATCGGGCTGGGCTGGGTGATTGGCCGCGCCGTGGCGGAGGGTGGCGGCGCGGATGGTTTCGCCAGCGTCGTCCGTTCGCTGACCTTTGCCCTGGGCAGCGCCAGCCGTGACGACCACACGCTGGTTTGGATTGAACGGAGCCGCCCGTGACCTCCCCCCCCTCGATCTTGCCCGCCCAATTGCGCGGCGCTCTGACTGGGCTGGAGAACGCCCGCGTTCTGGTGGTGGACGACAACCGGATCAACCGCAACCTGCTGCTGGCGCTGCTGGAACGCGGTGGAATCCATCAGGTTGAGCAGGCCGAGGATGGCAACGACGGTCTGGCGCGGCTTGAGATGTTTAATCCCGACCTGATCCTGCTGGATCTGATGATGCCGCGCCTGGATGGGTTCGAGATGTGCAAGCAATTGCGCGGCGATCCCCGCTGGAAAAACCTGCCGGTCCTGGTGCAATCGAGCCTGAACCGGGCGGAAGACCGCGCCCGCGCCTTCGCCGCCGGGGCGACCGACTATGTGACCAAGCCAATCAACGCTGTGGAGTTGCTGGCCCGCGTCCGCATCCACTTGCACAAACGCGCCCTGCTGCACGATCTGGAGCAGTATCACAGCCGGGCGGAACGCGAATTGGCGCTCGCCCGCAGCATGCAGGAACGGCTGCTGCCCAGCCCAGCGCGGCTGACCAGCACCGAAGACTCCCTGGGCATCGCCATCAGCGCTCATTTCGCCCCGTCATCGGAACTGGGCGGCGATTTTTGGGGCAAGCGGCGGCTGCTCGATGGACGGCTGGCCGTCTATCTGGTCGATTTTTCCGGCCATGGCGTCGGCGCCGCGCTCAACACCTTCCGCCTGCACGCCATTTGCCAACAGCTCGCCGCCATCAGCGACGAGCCGGCGGAGTTTCTGGCGGCGGTCAACAAGCGGTTGTGCGGGCTGCTGCCCAGCGGCCAGTTCGCCACCATGCTGGCCGGGGTGATCGACCCAACAGCCGGGGTCTTCCACTACGCCTCGGCGGGGGCCACCGCGCCGATGGTCTGGGCGCCCGGCGACAACGCCCCCCAACTGGGCGACGGCGCCGGCCTGCCGCTCGGCCTGTTGGCGTCGATTCAGTATGACAGCCGCAGCTTGCCCCTGCCGCCCGGCGGGCGGCTGTTCCTCTACTCCGACGCCGCCATCGAAATTCCGCTGGGCGGCGACGTTCTCGACGAGGCCGGGCTTGCCGCCATGGTCGCCCGCCGCATCGGCGAGGAGGACGGCGCCCGTTTCCTGGACGGTCTGCTCGACGAGTTGCGGGCCACCGGCCCGATTGACGATGATTTGACCGCGCTGGTGTTGACCCGCAAACGGTGACGTTCTCTTCCCACCAAACCGCGCCCAAACAAAAAGGCCGCCCCCGAGGGAGCGGCCTTTCCGTTGTGCGACCGAAGCCGACCGATCAGCGCGAATAGAATTCGACGACCAGGTTCGGTTCCATCTGGACGGGGTACGGCACGTCGGCGAGCAGCGGCGCGCGGACGAAGCGGCCCTTCAGGGCGCCGCCGTCAACTTCCAGATAATCGGGGATGTCACGCTCGCCCGAGGCGGCGGCTTCCAGGATCAGGGCCATCTGCTTCGACTTGGCCTTCACCTCGACAACGTCGTTGTCCTTCAGGCGGGCCGAGGCGATGTTCAGACGACGACCATTCACCAGGATGTGGCCATGGTTGATGATCTGGCGGGCGGCGAACGGAGTCGGCGCGAACTTCATGCGGTAGACCACGGCGTCCAGACGACGCTCCAGCAGACCGATCAGGTTCTCGCCGGTGTCGCCCTTGCGACGGACGGCTTCGGCGTAAATGCGGCGGAACTGCTTCTCGCCAATGTTGCCGTAGTAGCCCTTCAGCTTCTGCTTGGCCATCAGCTGCAAGCCGTAATCCGACGGCTTCTTGCGGCGCTGACCATGCTGGCCGGGGCCATACTCGCGCTTGTTCAGCGGGCTTTTGGAACGGCCCCAGAGGTTGACGCCAAGGCGGCGGTCAATTTTAAACTTGGATTCTTGACGCTTGCTCATAACGAACTGCCTCGTTGATGCACGAGTTGATGTTGTCCCGGTAGTTCCATCCCCTTGCGGCGACGGACGGGGCGCAAACGCTACGCGCGCCCGCTTTCCCAGGAGGTGAAGGCGCGCACTATACGCATCCTTCGTCGTGAGTCAAACACCGCGTCTCTGCGCGGCGCGCCATGCACCGTTGCGCCGTCGCCAGCGCGTTGCCCCGCTTGCGCCGCGCGCCGCTTTGCGCTCCCCTGCCCGTCGCGGGAATGGACGGACAAGGACGAAGGCGATGGAGCGGGTGGAATGCGTGGTGGTCGGGGCCGGGGTGGTCGGCTTGGCGATCGCCCGGCGGCTGGCGCAGGCCGGGCGCGAGGTCATCCTGTTGGAGGCCGCCGACGCCATCGGCACGGGAACCAGCTCGCGCAATTCAGAGGTGATCCACGCGGGCATCTATTACCCCACCGGCAGCCTGCGCGCCCGGCTGTGCGTCGCCGGGCGGGACGCGCTCTATGAGTATTGCCGCGCCCATGGGGTGGAGCATCGCCGTGTCGGCAAGCTGATCGTCGCCAGCGACGACAGCCAATTGCCGAAGCTCGACGCCATCCGGGCGCAGGCAATCGCCAACGGCGTCACCGATCTGCGCCCCATCGACGCCGCCACCGCGAAAGGCTGGGAACCCAATCTGCGCGTCGCGGGCGCTCTCGTCTCCCCCTCAACCGGGATCATCGACAGCCACGGGCTGATGCTGGCCCTGTTGGGCGACGCCGAGGACGCGGGGGCCATGCTGGCGCTGCTCAGCCCGCTGGAGCGCAGCCACCGCGCGCCCGACGGCTTCGTTCTGGAGGTTGGCGGGGCCGAACCGATGCGGCTGGGCTGCGCCACGCTGGTCAACGCCGCCGGGTTGGGGGCCTGGGCGGTGGCCGCCGGGCTGGAGGGCTTCCCCGCCGACCAGATTCCGCCCCGCGTGCTGGCCAAGGGCAGCTATTACGCGCTGGGCCAGGGCCGTTCGCCCTTTTCCCGTCTGATCTATCCGGTGCCGGTCGATGGCGGGCTGGGCGTCCATCTGACGCTCGACCTCGCCGGACAGGCGCGCTTTGGCCCGGACGTCGAATGGCTCGGCGACCCAGCGACCACGCCCAGCGGCGGCGGCGTCGATTACGCCGTCGATCCGGCGCGGGCCGAAAGCTTTTACGACTCGGTGCGCGCCTATTGGCCGGGGCTGCCCGATGGCGCGCTGGTTCCCGCCTATTCCGGCGTTCGCCCGAAGCTGAGCGGCCCTGGTCAGCCCCAGCGGGATTTCCTGCTGCAAGGGCCGGAGACTCATGGGATTCCCGGTCTGGTCAACCTGTTCGGCATCGAATCGCCGGGCCTGACCTCGTGCTTGGCCATCGCCGACGCGGTGGCCGAACTGGCCGGTGTTGTCGATCCCTGACGGAGATCCTTGACCCCGGCCCCCCATCTCCCAATCTAATGTCAGGACAGCGCCGAACATGTTTGGGCTGCCGTTTCGCCGGGCGCCGGAAACGGGCCTTTGATTGTGCAACTCGCTCGCGTCAAGAGGAGGATGCGCCATGACGACCACACGTCTGTCCCTGTTCAACAGCCCGCTGCTGTTGGGCTTCGACCAGTTCGAGCGCACGCTCGACCGGATCGCCAAGAATTCCGCCGAGGGCTATCCGCCCTACAACATCGAGCAGATCGGCGATGACGGTCTGCGCATCACCCTGGCGGTCGCTGGTTTCACGTCCGAGGATCTGTCGGTGCAGATCGAGGACAACCAACTGGTCATCCGAGGCCGCCAAGGCGACGACAAGTCGCGAATCTACCTGCATCGCGGCATCGCCGCCCGTCAGTTCCAGCGCAGCTTCGTGCTGGCCGACGGGATCGAGGTGATCGGCTGCTCGCTCGACAACGGCTTGCTGAACATCGATCTGACCCGCCCGCTGCCCGAACCGAAGGTGCGGACGATCAAAATCGAACAGCCCGGCGTCGCCCCCGGCGCCGCCCCGCAGACCATCGACGTCGCCGCCGACCGCAACGAAGGCTGACCGCGCACGACGGAACACGTCCAACACACTCCGTTTCGCGGCCCGCCGGATCTTTGGGGGCCGCAAAGGATCACCATCATGATGAACAGCACGCTCGACCATCTGCGCCAGCTTTCCGTCCAGGATTTTGCGACCTTCGGCGTCGATCACCTCGCCTATGTCCGCCCGATCCAGGTCGATGGCGCGCCCGCCTTTTCCATCCACGCCGCCGACGGGGCGCAACTCAGCGTTCTGCCGCAGCGCGAGGTCGCCTTCGCCGCCATCCGGCAGAACGACATGGAGCCGATGAGCGTCCATTGACGCAAAATCCGGCCCGCACGCTCGCGAAAAGGCCGGTTCCTGCGCGGGGACCGGCCTTTGTCACAACAGGAAACCGCGTGCGCCCCTAATGGTTTTGCGTCGCAAATCGTGGCATCTGGATCCTTGCCACAGGAATCGTCTGCTGTATGGTGCAGCCACACGATGACGGTTTCGTAACACGCTGCACGTTTTGGGAGAGACCCGGGTGAACGGCGACGCAAGCCCTGCCGAAGCGAGCGCGGAATCCGATGCAGCCCCCCACGCCGACACGCCCAAACGCCGGGCGTCGGACGACGAGGCGCGCGATTCGCTGCACATTCTGCCCCTGTCCAGCATCCCGTTGGAAACCCCCGGTCTTCAGCACGCCCGGCTCATCAAGAATGTCCGGCTCCAGACCGTCGTCGAGATGTTTCGCGACAGCCAAACCGGCAGCGGTCAGGTGATTCCCCGCCACATCCCCGCCTATTTCGAATCCTACAAGGACGAGATCGAACGCGATCTGGTGAAAATCGAGAAGATCGCCACCGCGTCCAGCTTTGACGTTTATTCCTCGCGCATTGAGTTGCGGCGGCTGAAGATCGACGTGAACAACGTCGAATGCCTGACCTTGTCGGACCGCAAGAAGGCGGAACTGACCAATTACATGCGCGTCTTCACCCGCCCGTTGATGGAGTATGTCTATGGGCAGGAAGAGATCCAGGTCGCCGACGTCAGCGACATCATCCGCATGTTCGCCACCCCCAACCGGGACGAGGCGCTGCGCAACCTGCGCATGATGGCCGACCGGCTCGACATCGAACTGACCGAGATTCCGCAGTTTCTTGAAGAGTATGGCGACATCTTCCTGTCGCTGGCCTATTTCCGCAAATGCCTGGACGAAATCGTCCCGGAGGTCCAACGCTTCGTCACCTGGATGGGCGAAATCCGCACCTCGGCCGAGGTCAAGCGCGACCAGCGTCAAATGAAACTGCTGGACGACATCGCCCGCGATCTGACCGACATCTCAACCTCGATCACCGGGCGTTTTGAAAGCTTCGACAATCGGTCGAAGGATTTTTGGAGCGACATCAACGCCGACACCTTCCGCACCATCCGCGAGCTGATCGCCTCGCACCATGTCACCATCGGCGGCGTGCTGTGCGGTTTGGCGGTGAAGATGGATTTGTGGAAAAGCCGCTTTCAACGCGGCGGCGGCGGCCCCAACCGCCGCATGGAGTTCGTGAAGTCGGAAATCCTGCCCGGCCTGTCGCACATCAAGGCGCTGGAAAATTCGGCGCGCACCGGGCACAGCTAAGCCACGTTCTTCCACACAGGCGGCCCCATGCCCAACAGCGACCACGCCCGTCTTGACCCTGTGGCCCGTCTTGACCACGTCAATGTGATTGTGCGCGACATGGACCGCGCCGTCGCCTTTTACAGCGCCGTCTTCGCCATGACGGAGACGCTGCGCAAAACCCTGTCCGGCCCCTGGTTCGAGGCGCTGCTGGAGCGCCCCGGCGCGACCGCCGACTGCGTGATCCTGGTGGACGCCAGCAAGCGGCTGCGCATCGAGTTGTTGCGCTTTCCCGAACGGACCGGCGCGCCCGACGGGCCGCAGGCCATCGGCCATTTCGCCGTGGCGGTGGACGACATCGCGACGACGCGCGCCCGCGCCCTGGCGGCGGGCGCCGTCGCCGTCGGCCCAATCGTCACCGTGCCCGACAGCGTCCTGCCGCGCGGCAAGCTGATGTGCTACCTGCGCGATCCCGACGGCGCGCTGTTCGAGTTGGCGCAATACCCCCAGCCGCTGCCCTCCGGCGTCTGAAATTTGTCCGGCGCGCCCCCCTGGGAACCTCCGCGTCCGCCCCCATATGCACGGGCGGTTCAACAATGACGGAGTATTCCCATGGGCCTGTTCGACAAGTTCAAAGGCGCCGCCCCGCTGGACATCACCCCCCGCCGCGCTTTGGCGGTGGCCCTGATCCAATGCATGGCTTCGGATGGTGAGATCGACCCGGAAGAGGTCGCGCATCTCGTCTCCGTCCTTGGCCGCAACGCGACGCGCGACGAGTTGGACCGCTGCCTGAAGCACGCCCGCAGCACGCCGCCCGCCACTTTCCTGCAAGAGGTGACGCCCAAGCTGAACCAACAGCAGCGCCTGTGCATCCTGCTGAACATGATCGACAGCGCCATGGCCGATGGCGAGGCCGAACCGGGCGAACGCGATCTCATCATCCAGTACCAGCGCGCCTTCGGCTTCGACGACGCGACGATGGAGCCGTATTTCAACGCGCTGGTCGCCAAGAACGAACGCGCGGTTCTGGACGTCTGACACCGTTGGGCGAATTTTCGTCCAGCGGCGCCAACCTCCTGACAGCACGCTGTCAGGAGGGGGGGCGTACAAAGGGTTCGTGCCGGCACGCACCCTGTTTACGACCCTCCCTCTTTTGTCAGGAGCCTGTTCCCATGATGTCCCCCAACGTCGCCGTCTGGTTCGAGATTCCCGTCAGCGACCTCGCCCGCGCCATCGGCTTTTACGAAACGGTCTTCGCCGTCACCTTGAGCCAAAGCGGATGCCCGAGCGGCATGCCGATCCGTCTGGCCCTGTTCCCCGCCGAAAAGGACGCCGTCACCGGCTGTCTGATCGAGCATGAGGACGCCAAGCCCGGCGGCGACGGCCCCGTGATTTATCTGAACGGCGGCTCTGATCTGTCGGAACCGCTGGCCCGCGCCGAGGCCGCCGGCGCCCGGATCGTCGTGCCCAAGACGCCGATCACCCCCGAACTCGGTTTCTTCGCGCAACTCATCGACAGCGAAGGCAACCGCATCGGCCTTCATTCGCTGAACTGACGCCCCGCCATGCGCCGCGCCGACCGCCTGTTCGACATCGTGCAACTGCTCCGCAAGGGGCGGTTGATGACGGCGAGCGATCTGGCGCGGCGCTTGGAGGTGTCGGAGCGCACCATCTACCGCGATATCCGCGACCTCGCCGCCTCCGGCGTTCCGGTGGAGGGCGAGGCCGGAGTCGGCTATCTGCTGCGCGACGGCTATGATTTGCCGCCGCTGATGTTCACCCGCGACGAGGTGGAGGCGCTGGTGGTCGGCGCCCGGCTAGCCCGCGCCTGGACCGGCGGCGAATTGGCCGCCGCCGCCGCCCGCGTGCTGGACAAGGTCGAAGCGGTGGTGCCGGAGGCCCGGCGGCGCGAGTTGGCCGACAGCCGCCTGTTCGCGCCCGATTTCTTCCCGCCCCCGCTGCGCGAGCGCATGGACCAACTGCGCGCGGCGATCAACGAACGCCGGGTCGCGCTGTTTGAGTATCAGCGGGAGGATGGAACCAGATCGGCCCGCGCCGCGCATCCGCTCGGCCTCTATTTCTGGGGCCGGGTGTGGACCTTGGCCGCCTGGTGCGAGCTGCGCCAGGAGTTCCGCAATTTCCGCATCGACCGTATGGACGGCTTGCAGATATTGGAGCGCGGGTTTGAGGACACGCCGGGTCGGCGACTCTCCGATTTTCTGGCGGCCTGCGACGCCCTGGATTGACCGGCGCGCTTGGTGGCGTCGGAACGGCGCCCGCGTGCCGCGATTCCGCTTGACCGCGCCGATGGTTGCGCGACTCTCCCGACGTCGTCGGCACTTTTCCGAAGCGGTCTATCTTGCGGATTCTTGTTTTCGCGCCCCGCCGCCCCCTCCCGCGTTCGGTGGACCGTTTGGGAGTCCGCCGATGATCCCGTCGGCGCTGCGGGAGCGGCTGGCCCGACGCCTGCCGGTTCTGAGCGTCAGCGTCGCGGCGCTGACCGTTCTGGGGCCATTCGGCACCTTTCAGGACATGAGCCTGTCCGGGCGGTTGGCCTATTGGGGCGGCCTGCTGCTGGCCGGAACCCTGGAATTCGACCTTGTCATCCTGATGGCCCGGCGGGTGTTGGGCAACCACGCGCGACGCTGGCCCTGGACGCTGGCGGCGGCGATCTTGACCGTCAGCCTGATCCAAACCGTGATCGTCGCGGCCCTGGAGCAACAGCGCCGGGGCGTGACTGTCGTCTCACCATCAAGTCTGGCGGAACTTTATGGTTATGTTCTGGTCATCACTCTGCTGGTCTCCGCCGTGCCGATCTGGCTGGAGTTGCGGCGCCATGGCCTGATCGACGCCCGGTCCACGCCGCCATCAACGGTCGCACCGCCCGCCGTCACCCCGGAGACCACCCCCGCGTCGCCGCTGAACGCCGCCCCCTTCCTCGACCGCATCCCGGCCAAATTGGGCCGTGATCTGCTGGCCTTGGAGATGGAGGATCATTACATCCGCGTTCACACCCGGCTCGGCAGCGATCTGATTCTGCTGCGGTTGCGCGACGCCGTCGCCGAATTGACCGGAATCGACGGCTTGCAGGTCCACCGCTCGCATTGGGTGGCCGCCAGCGCTGTGGCGACGGCTGAGCGGAACGCCGACGGCAAGTTGACGCTGATTCTGACCGACGGTCGGCGCGTTCCGGTCAGCCGACGTTGCAACGCCGCCGTGCGCGCCGCCGGATGGGCGGAGCGCGACGGCGGCGCGTCACACACACAGAGCTGAGAGGCTTTACGACTTGCTGGACAGCAGCGCGGCGCTGCGCGCGGTCAGCAGAGCCGAGGCCTGGTTGGCCGCCACGCGGGCGCGGGCATCGTCCAACCACGGACCGTAAGCCTGGGCCGCCGCGCCTTCCAGCGAACCGAGCAGTTCGACCGCCGCGACCAGATCGCCCGAGGCCAACAGAACGCCCGTCTGCTCCAGCACCATCGCGGCCTTGCGGGCCTCGCCACCGCTGAAGGACACGACGCGCAGCAGGTCGGCGGCGCTGTAGAGCGCCGACCACAATTGATCGACAATGCCCGGACCAGCGTCCACCACAACCGTCTCATCCGTGGCGGCGGAGTCCGCCGGAGCGGCGGCGTCCGCCGAAGCGGGCGCATCCGCCGCCGGGGCGGCGGGCGTGGCCGGAGCGGCGGCGACCGGAGCGGCGGGAGCGGCGGCGGCTTGGGCTTCAGCGGCGGCCTTGGCCTCTTCGGCGGCGGCGCGCAAATCGGCGGCCAGCGCGTCCGGCACGATCAAGACAAAGCTTTCGGCCAGAGCGTCAAAGGTCGGAATGCCGGTCGCGGCGCGCGGAACCAGGGCGTCCAGCGCCTTCTTCAACGGATCGTCGGCGACGCCCGAGGCGCGAACCGCCACCAATTCCGCCGCGAACGGATCGGAATCATCCAACGCCGAGGTCAGTTGCGCGATCGCCAGCGCGCCAAACGCCTTGGGGTCGGGCAACGCGGCGATCTTGCGGTCGAGCGACGCCAGCGTGCCTTCCAACGCGGTGATGCGGTCGGCCAACGGCCCACCGGCGGCGGTCGCCGCGCCAAGGCGGGTTTCAACCGACGTCACACGCTCGTCCAGGGCGCGGCTGGCGACCACCTGCCGCTTGAATTGAGGGGACCACAGCGGCGTGGTCGCCGCCGCCGCCAGACCGGCGGTCGCCAGCACCACCGCAACCGTCGCCAGAAGGCCACCGGACGACCGGGCCGGGGGCGGAGCCGGAATGAAGGCGGGCTGAGAGATGGAGGCAGTGGTCGGCTTTTCGACCGCGTCGCTGGGAGCAGAGGACACAACGGTCTCCATGACAGGGGTGACGATGACAGGGGAAGCGGCGGGAACCGCAACGGGTGGGAGCGCAGGGTCTGCCACGGGGGCGGGCGACGCTGGGGAAACGGGCGCTTGATCGGCCACCGGCGAAGCGGCGATGGCCTCGACGACGGACGGGGCTTCGACGACCACCGGACTCTCGACTGGAGCTTCGACGGCAGGGATTTCAGGGGCGGGGATTTCAGGGGCGGAAGCTTCGGACGCGGGCGGCGCGTCGGCGGGCGGAGCCTCAACGGGAACCGTTTCGGCGGACACAGCCTCGACGCGTTCGGAAACCACAGCCTCTTCAGGAACGGCGACCACCGCGACCGGCGGCGCCTCGTCCGCCGCGACAGCGACGACCGGCTCCACCACCACAGCGGGGGCCTCCACGGCCTCGACCGTGACCGCGACCGGCGGGGCGTCAACCGGCGTCGCTTTCGCCTTTGATTTCGCCCGCGTCTTGACGGTCGGCGGGGCGGCGTCGCTGGGGGTGAGGTTGTCGCGCAACGAAGGGCGCTTCCTGGGGGCCATCACTTCACCCTTTTGACAATAGCCGCGAGAACTTCAATTTCCCCATGGGCCGCCGACCGGGGCGCGTAAGACCCGACCCATTCGCCCGCCGTGAAGGCGTCGACATGGGCGGTGCGCTGGCCGATGGCCGGGGCGACCGGCTCGCCAAAATCATGGAGGACCGCCTCGATTTCCTTGCCAGCGGCGGTGCGGCGGTCAACCCGCGACGGCACCAGCAGACAGGCGGGACGCCCGTCGTCGCGCAAGGCCCGCGCGCGCTGCAACAGCTCAATGGCCTTGGTCGTCGCCTTAAGGTCGGCGCCGCTGGCCGTCACCGGCACGACAAACAGGTTGGCGGCGACCAGGGCGTTGAGGATCGCGTCGCTCAATTGCGGCGGCAGGTCGATCACGACGAAATCATGATCGGCCTTCAGGCGATCAACCTCCGCGCCCCAATTCGCCGTCCCCCCACTCTCCACACCGTTCGCGTGGCTGGCGCCATGCCCCGTGCCTTGCGTCTCTTCAAAGGGAAGCGCGTGCACCGTCAGGCCCAATTGGCCCTTGGCGCCCCAGTCGCTGGCGGTGCCCTGCCCGTCGGCGTCAACGACGGCGACCGTCGCCTTCCCGCCGTTTCGCAGCGCGCACGCCAAGTTGATGGCCACCGTGCTTTTGCCGGTGCCACCCTTCAGATTTCCAACAGCGATGATCTTTCCAGACATAGGAAAAACGGTATCGCAGATATCAGACCAAAGAAAAGCGCAGACATGGTCAAGGGGGTGCAATCCCTAGAGATTTTTTGGCGGCGCAGCAAAGCCAGGGGCGACCGGGCCGCCCCTGCGCAACGAAAGGACGCATCACCAACCAAGCGGGCCAAACTTTCCCCGACAAGGGCGGCGCAACACACTTGTCGGGACGGTTTGGCTAGGGACTTTCCGGCGGCGTTGGTCAGCGCTCGGCGAATCGGCCTACGCCGTCGGCAAAGCCCCCGTCAGACGGTCGCGAAGGCGGCGCGATCACCGCGCCAAACTGCGCAGCACCGCGTTCAGAACCCCGCCATTGCGGTAGTAATCCACCTCGTCCACCGTGTCGATGCGCAGGAGCAGGCTGTGGTTCTCCCGCGCGCCATCGGCGCGGGTCAGGGTCAGGATCATGTCCTTGCGCGGGCGCAACCCCTCCTCGACCCCGGCGATGTCGAAACGCTCCGACCCGTCCAGCCGCAGGTCGGCGCGGGTCAGCCCGTCCATGAACTGCAAGGGCAGGATGCCCATCCCGACCAGATTGGAACGGTGGATGCGCTCGAAGCTCTCGGCGATGACCGCCTTGACGCCCAGCAACCGGGTTCCCTTCGCCGCCCAGTCGCGCGAGGACCCCGTGCCATATTCCTTCCCGGCGACGATGACCAGCGGCGTCCCTTCCTCCGCGTAGCGCATGGCGGCGGTGTAGATCGGCAGCCGCTCGCCCGAGGGGTAATGGCGGGTCTCGCCGCCCTCGACGCCGGACAGCAGCTCGTTGCGGATGCGGATGTTCGCGAAGGTCCCGCGCATCATCACCTCATGATTGCCGCGCCGGGCGCCGTAGGAGTTGAAATCCTGCGGGCGGACCTGATGGCCGATCAGATAGGCCCCCGCCGGGCTGGTCGTCTTGATCGACCCCGCCGGGGAAATATGGTCGGTGGTGATCGAATCGCCGAACACAGCCAGCGCGCGGGCGCCCCGCACGTCCGACACCGGATCGGGCGTCGCGGTCAACCCATCGAAAAAGGGCGGGCGCTTCACATAGGTGGAGCTGTCCTGCCACTGATAGGTCTGCCCCTGCGCCGTGGCGATGCTCCGCCACGCCTCCGGCCCCTGGAAGACGTTGGAATAGCGGTCGCGGAACATCGCGGCGGTCAGCGACGCGTCGATAACCGCCTGAACTTCCTGGTTGGTCGGCCAGATGTCCTTGAGATAGACCGGCTGCCCGTCCGCCCCGAATCCCAGCGCGTCGCGGGTCAGATCAACCCGCAAATTGCCCGCCAGCGCGTAGGCGACGCAGAGCGGCGGCGAGGCGAGGTAGTTGGCGCGGGTGTGCGGGTTGACGCGGCCTTCAAAATTGCGGTTGCCCGACAGCACGGCGGCGACCACCAGATCGCCCCCCTCCACCGCCGCCGCGACGGCGTCGGGCAGCGGACCGGAATTGCCGATGCAGGTGGTGCAGCCATAGCCGACGACGTTGAAGCCAAGCTGATCCAGGTAAGGCTGCAACCCGGCCTTGGCCAGATAATCGCTGACCACCTGCGATCCGGGGGCCAGCGAGGTTTTGACCCAGGGCTTTTGCCGCAACCCTTTTTCCACCGCCTTTTTGGCGACCAGACCGGCGGCGACCAGCACGGCGGGGTTCGACGTGTTGGTGCAGGAGGTGATGGCGGCGATCACCACCGCCCCATGCTCCAGACTGAAATCACCGCCCGTCACCGGAACCGCCTTGTTCGGCTCGGCGGCTTTGAAGGAGCCGGTCAGTTCGGCGGCGAAGCTGGACGCCATGTTGGACAGGGCGACGCGGTCCTGCGGGCGACGCGGACCGGCCAGCGACGGTTCGACCGTCGCCATGTCCAGTTCCATCACCTCGGTGAAAAACGGATCGGGGCTGTCGGCGTCGCGCCACATCCCTTGCGCCTTGGCGTAGGCCTCAACCAGCGCCACCCGGTCGGCGTCGCGCCCCGTGAAGGTCAGATAGCGGATGGTCTCGGCGTCGATTGGGAAGATGCCGCAGGTCGCGCCATATTCCGGAGCCATGTTGGCGATGGTGGCGCGGTCGGGCAGGCTCAGGCCGTCAAGGCCCGGCCCGAAAAACTCGACGAATTTGCCGACCACGCCCTTTTTGCGCAGCATCTGGGTGACGGTCAGCACCAGATCGGTGGCGGTGTTGCCCTCTTTCATCCGCCCGGTCAGCTTGAAGCCGACGACCTCGGGAATCAGCATGGAGATCGGCTGGCCCAGCATCGCCGCTTCCGCCTCGATCCCGCCGACGCCCCAGCCGAGCACGGCCAAGCCGTTGACCATCGTGGTGTGGCTGTCGGTGCCGACCAGCGTGTCGGGGTAAGCCACCCGGTGGCCCGACGGGTCGGCGTCGGTCCACACCACTTGGGCCAGATGCTCGATGTTCACCTGATGGCAGATGCCGGTGCCGGGCGGCACGACGCGGAAATTGTCAAACGCCGTCTGGCCCCAGCGCAGGAAGGCGTAACGCTCCAGATTGCGCTCGAACTCGAAGGCGACGTTCTTGGCGAAGGCGTCGGCGCTGCCGAAATAATCGACCATCACGGAATGGTCGATGACCAGATCGACCGGCACCAACGGGTTGATGCGGGTCGGATCGCCGCCCAGCGCCACCATCGCCTCGCGCATCGCCGCCAGATCGCAGACCGCCGGAACGCCGGTGAAATCCTGCATCAGCACGCGGGCCGGGCGGTAGGCGATTTCCCGATCCGACCGCCGGTCCACCAGCCATTGCGCCACCGCCGTGACGTCCGCGACGGACACCGTGCGGCCATCCTCAAAACGCAGAAGATTTTCCAGCAGCACTTTCAGCGAAAAGGGCAAGCGCGACAGATCGCCCAGCCCCGCCTCTTCCGCCGCCTTCAGGCTGAAATAGTCCCAGCTTTGCCCGGCGGCTTCAAGGGAACGGCGGGTCTTCAGCGTGTCCTGGCCGGTGGCGATGGTCACGGGACGTCTCCATGGGCGGGGGTGGTCGTCAGCGAGGATCTCGCCTGGATGATATGGATCGCCCCTGCCCGCTTTGGACGTTCGCGCGCGCTAGACTTTCGCCATACGGCCAGTTGGCCGATGCCGCGCCACCGTGACCAGGAACACCAGCATCGAGGCGATGGTGAGCAACGCGCCAACCTGCGCCAACACCTCCGTCTGCCCGCGAATCGCCAGAATGATTCCCGGCGTGAACAGGATGGTGGCGACGACCGACAGGCCAAAATGCAGCCGCGCCAGCGGGCGAGCCGACGCCTCCGGCACAAGGTGATAGTAAAAACCAAAAATCGCCATCGACACCCAACCCAACAGGTTGAGATGGGCGTGGGCCGGGGAGAGGGAATGATCCTGCGCCGCCGCCATCACGACGCCGCTCACCATGCCAAGCAGCGCGCACAGCGCCGCAATGAGAAGAAACCAAAAAGCCACACCGCGCATGTTTCAATCACCCTTCAGACAACAATGA
This sequence comes from Azospirillum cavernae, assembly GCF_003590795.1. Lineage (GTDB taxonomy): Bacteria > Pseudomonadota > Alphaproteobacteria > Azospirillales > Azospirillaceae > Azospirillum > Azospirillum cavernae. The sequence continues at coordinate 296,633 of NZ_QYUL01000001.1, read as the reverse complement.
TGCGCGGACAATTTAGCGTGTGAACATCACGTCCGAAACCTCAATGGTCTTACAGGCTGATTTCACAGCGAACATGGAGCTGTAACCAACCGTGGAACGAGTGAGCGGTCGCCGTCGTCAACCCGGCTTGATCGCGACATAGCGGCAAAACCGCAGACCATTCCCCAGTACCGACAGGCGCGACCACCACAGATTCAGTTCCCGCGCCAGCGCGCGCAGGACCGGGCCGGTGGGGGCACAGTTTTTCAGCGTTTCGCCCAGCTTGCGCACCCGTTCAATGATTTGGCGGCGGTGCAGTTGCGTCAAGTCTTCGCTGATGCGCAAATCCAGGTTGCGTTGGGTGAGTTCATCGGCCAGACGGGTTCCGGTCCAGGGATAGACCTCCATCGGCTCCTCTTCCCGCCATGTGTTCCAATTGTCCCAGGAACCCGGCGTGCCGTCGATGACGTAATCGAACATCAGGATGCCGCCCTTGGGCTTGACGCAATCGCCGATGCGGTCGAGGAACGCCTCCTTGTCACGGACCCGGTGCATGACGCGGTCGGCCATCACCAGATCAAAGCTGCCCGCCTGGTTGAAATGCTCCGGGTCATAATGGGTGATCGGCGCCTTTTTCGACACGCCCAGCGCCTTGGAACGGTCCATCGCCAGCTTGGCCAGGAGCGGTGACGGCTCCAACCCCGTCACCCAGGTGTCGCAGGTGTTGACCAACGCCCGCGCGGCCCCGCCCAGCCCGGCGGACAGATCCAGCACGCTCTTGGCCGCGTTCAGGCCAAAGGGCCGCACCGAATCGACCATCCATTGCGAATCGCCCGGCCCGGTCAGATCCTCCCCCCACAGCAGTTGGGCGCCCTCGCTGCGGGCGGGCGACCACACCGGCTCGCCATGACGGTCAAGCTGCATCAGGGACAGACGGTCCAGTTCCGGGTTGCCCGTCTCGGGCGCGGGCGCTTCCGCCGCCGCTTCGACCGCCAGCGCGGCGGGCAAGGGCGAGGTCGGCCCGGCGACCGGCAGCCCACCGGCGCCGCCCACGGCGTTGACCGGGCGAAAGTTCGGGCGACGATCAAAGGACGAACGGCTGGACGAGCGCGGCGACTGGCGCGGAACGCGGGACAGGTCATAACCCTCCCACCACGCCGCCAACCGGGTGCGCCAATTCGGATTCTGCCATCGTTCGAGATCGCGCGGAACCAACGTCATATCCTCCGCCCATCCGCCCAGTTAAAAAGAATTTTAATTAAATTTTCGGATAGCGCCCTCGCCATCTTTTCTTCTTGTTTCTAGAAGTAAGCGCGCCGATGTTGTCTGTCAAGAAACCAATATTTAACGATTTCCTTTTGGTTGTGACTAATTCAGAGAAAATTTTATCTAGTTTTGTCCTGGTTGAACTGTTGCGGGGCGACGGGCGGCTGCCTATAGTCCGCCCGCAATCAACGGAGGGCTTCGGCGTGCCGCAAGAGACCGGCAATCCCTGGACGGTGCTGACCAGCACGACCAAATACGAAAACGCCTGGATCGAGGTGGTGGAGCACAAGGTGCTGACGCCCAAGGGAAATCCCGGCATTTACGGCGTCGTCCGCCCGCGCGGCGTCGCCACCGGCGTCGTGCCGATCGACGATCAAGGCCGCGTCACCTTGGTTGGCCAGTACCGCTTTCCGTTGGAACAATACAGTTGGGAAATCCCGGAAGGCGGCGGAGACAAAAGCGTCGATCCGCAGAAATCCGCCGCGCGCGAGTTGCTGGAGGAGACCGGACAGACCGCGCGCCACTGGTTGCCCTTGATGACTCTGCACCTGTCGAACTGCATCACCGACGAGGTCGCCCACACCTTCCTCGCCTGGGGGTTGGAGCAGGGAACCCCCTGCCCCGACGACACCGAGGTTCTGGCCGTCCGCCGCGTGCCCTTCGCCGAGACGGTGGCGATGGCGATGCGCGGCGAGATCACGGATTCCATGGCGGTGGCCAGCCTGTTCAAGGTACAGCTCATGGCGCTGGACGGCTCGTTGCCCGATGAGGTCGCCCGGCTGATCCGCCCCTGACTCCGGGTTCCCCATGCTGTTTGCGACAGGCAACGGCGACCTTGCGGTCGCCATCGATTTCGAAACCGCCAATGAATCCCGCACCAGCGCCTGTTCCATCGGCGTCGCCTGGATCGAGAATGGCCGGGTGACGGCGACCGAAGAGCATCTGATCCGCCCGCGTGAGATGCGCTTCAACCCGTTCAACTCAGCCATCCACGGCATCCGGGCCGACGACGTCGCCGACGCTCCAGAATTTCCCGCCGTCTGGGCGCGGCTGCGCGAGCGGCTGGATGGCCGCCTGATCCTGGCCCACAACGCCGCCTTTGACCTCAGCGTGCTGCGCCACACCCTGACCGATTACGGGTTGGTCTGGCCGGTGTGCCCCTATCTGTGCACGGTGACGCTGGCACGGCGGGCGTGGCCAACGCTGACGGCGCACAAGCTGAACCATCTGGCCGATTTCCTCGGCATCGCCCTGGAGCATCACCGGGCGGGCAGCGACGCCGAAGCCTGCGGGCGGATCGCGCTGGCCGCCACGCAAGAGTTGGGGTTGAGCGGGTTGGCGGCGATCCCCAAAGGCGCCGGCATCACCTTTGGTCAGCTCACCCCCGACGGTTACACCGCCTGCAAGGGGGCCAAGGCGCCGTCGCGCCGGGCAAAAGCGGCGGTCCAGGGATAAGCGACGCGCCGGCCGCTTGATCGCGGTCAAGGCGATGGACGATTGACCGGGATGGAATGGCGCTCATGACCACGCCGCTTCTGCTCGCCGCCACGCTTCTGTTTCTCAGCCACGCCGCGCCGTCCTGGCCCGGGGTTCGCCCCGCTTTGATCGCGCGGCTGGGACGTCCCGGCTTCATTGCCCTGCATTCGTTGGGATCGCTGGCGACGCTGGCCCTGTTCGTTTTGGCCTACCGCGCCGCTGATGGTGGGGAGGTTCTGTTCACCCCGACGGGTTGGGCGGCGCCTCTGGTGGTCGTCGTCATGCCGCTGGTCTTCTTGCTGCTGGTCGCCCGGATCACCACGCGCTTTGGCGCCCTCGACGCCCCCAACCCGCCGCGCGGGATCTACCGGATCAGCCGCTGTCCGGGCAGTCTTGGGCTGTTGGTGTGGGCGCTGCTGCATCTGAACGCCACCGGCGACGGGCGGCGGGTGGTTCTGTTCGTCACCATGGCCGCCATCGCCCTGTTCGCCATCGTCAAAAATGAGATCATCCTGAGCCGCAGCTCCGGCGGTCAAGCCTTTCGCGCGGCAACCCGTCTTTTGCCCAGACCCGAGCCAATCGGCGGATGGATCCTGGCGATGGGTGAAATCGGGTGGGCGCGGTTGGTCGGCGGCGTTGCGGCCTATTTGGCGATGCTGACCGCCCATCCCTGGCTGTTCAGCGTCAACCCGCTCTATTGGCTGGGGTGATCGCGGCGTCGCGGCTTCGTCACGCCATGCGAGGCGTGAGGTTTAACACCGATGAACACAGATAAACACAGATGAAAGATGATGATCTTGCGCACTTCATCGCCTCGGGTCTGATCTCCCCAGGCGATGACAGCCGATCCTTGTTCATCGGTGTTTATCTGTGTTCATCGGTGTCAAATATTAAAAAGGCACCCCGTCACTCCGCCGACAGGCTGACCGCTTCCATGCCCTTTTCGCCCTGACGGACGGTCATCCGCACGCGCTGGCCATCGTCCAGACCGTGCAGACCGGCGCGTTCCAGCGCGCGGGCGGGGATGAAGACGTCGCGGCCACCGGCGTCCGGGGTGGCGAAGCCAAAGCCCTTGCCGCTGTTGAACCACTTGACCGTGCCGGTCATTTCCGAGGTCGGACCGGCGTCCGCCGACCGACGGGGGGCCGCGCCGCGCGGCCCGGCGTCGCGCCCGCCATCGCGCGCGCCAAAGCCGCCCGGACGAGGGCCGTAATTGCGCTCGCCGCCACGGTCGCCGAAGCCGCCGCGATCACCCCCGCGATCCCGGAACCCGCCACGATCTCCTCCACGGTCGCCGCCCCGATCGCCCATGCGCGGGCGCGCGGGCATCGCGGTGGACAGATCGACGGAGTGCAGAACGCTGACCTGCTGGCCCTTGCGGTCCTCGACCAGATCGACCACCACGGTGGCCCCCTCCGGCAAGGTCGCGTGCCCGGCGGGAACGACGATGGAGGCGGGAATCAGCGCGTCCTTGCCCGCCGGACCAAGCGTGACGAAACCAAAGCCGCGCTCCGGGTCGAACCACTTGACGGTGGCCGTCACCTGGGTGCCGACGACGTTGGGTTGGCGATAGACATGCTGACGGGGCGGCGGCTGACTCATGGGGATACCCAAACTCCGGCGGAACAGAAACGGCGCCCTCAAACCTCGCGGCGAACCTCGCAGGCGGGCGCAATCATCACACATCGCCCGTTGCGGGCCGCTTGGCAAGCCGCCATGACGCGAATCGGGGTTTTCCCCCGTCGATTTCTGAAAAACCGCCCGCAGAGCGCCACTCGACGGCTGCCGCGCAAAGGCGTTCCGGCCATGCGCGTTGCTCATTTCGCAGGCAGACGCCGGGCGTCGTAGAGTGCGGGCCGCTTCAACCATCGGTCTTGTCATCATCATGCTTGCAACGTTGGCCGCGCTCGGCACCGCGCTGTGTTGGGCGACCGGCGGTTTGATCGCCATCGGCCCGGTTCGGGCGCTCGGCTCCATCGCCTTCAACCGGCTGCGCCTGTGCGTGGTGTCCTGCGGGTTGTTGGTCGCCACCGCGTCGTTGGGCGGCTGGCAAACGCTGGACGCCAACGCCGTTCTGATGCTGGTTCTGTCCGGCGCCACCGGCATCGTGATGGGGGATCTGGCGCTGTTCTGGTCGCTCAGCCGCCTTGGCCCCCGCCGCAACGTCGTGATCTACGCCGCCAACGCTCCGCTGACCGCGCTGCTGGGCTGGGTCGTGTTGGGTGAGGCGCTGGGTCCGTGGACGACGCTGGGAATCGTCCTGGTGACGCTGGGGGTGATGCTGGCGGTCGCCCTGCGTTCTGGCTCCAGCCATTCCTGGGAAGCCGTGCAGGGCAGTCTGCTGGCGGGCGTCTGCGTCTGCCTGATCGGCGCCTGCGGGCAGGCGGTCGGCTCGATCATCGCCAAGCCGGTGATGGCGGCGGGAACCGATCCGATAGCGGCGGCGGCGGTGCGGGTGACGGCGGCGGCGATGATGCTGACGCTGATCGGCCTGTTGCCGGGCCAGACCCTGGGCTTTGGCGGCAAACTGACGCCGCGCATCGCCCTTCAAGTCGTGGTGAATGGGTTCATCGGCATCGGGCTTGGAATGACGCTGCTGCTGGTCGCCCTGGCGAACGGCAACGCCGGGGTGGTCGCCACCCTGTCTGCGCTCAGCCCGGTTTTGATTCTGCCGATGCTGTGGCTGTGGACCGGCCAACGTCCAGGTCTGGGGGCCTGGGCTGGCGCCGCCGTCGCCGTCGCCGGGGTGGCGTTGATCGTCAACCGCTGAGAATTGGCGCTGAGGAACGCGCGCCCTTACGCGTCGGTCCCCTGCGCCACCGCCGTTTCCAGTCCCCCCGGCACGGCGCCGTGCAGCGCGTTCGAAGCGCGGTTGACCGCTTCGCGCACCTGCTCCTTCAGCGCCAGCGCGTCGGGCCGCTCCTGTTCGCAGGCGTGCTGAAGCGAACGCGCCAGCCGCGACAGCTCGACCAGCCCCAGATTGCCCGCCAAAGACACCATGGCGTGCGCGTCGAACCCGGCGTCCTTCAGCCGTTCGGCCTCCAGAATGCGGTCGATGCGCAAGGCCAACTCGCTCATCGTGCCGATGATGAAGCGGGGCATCGCCTCCGGCCCCAGCGTCTCCGCCAGCGTGTCGAGCTTGGCCCGGTTCAGCACCGGGTCGGCGGGCGTCTCCACCCCGGCCAGCACGGCGGCCTGGGCCTCCGGCTCCGCGCCAAGCCAGCGGTCCACGGCGCTCAACAGGGTGTCGCGGTCAATCGGTTTGGTCACATGGTCGTTCATGCCCGCGTCCAAGCAGCGCTGCAACTGGTCGGCCAACGCGTTGGCGGTCAGGGCGATGATTGGGATGCTGCCCCGCTGGCCCGGCATCCGGCGGATTTCGGCGGTCGCCTGCAACCCGTCCATGCGCGGCATCTGCATGTCCATCAGGACCAGATCGAACGCGCCCGCGCGCAGCGCCTCGACGGCGGCCAGCCCATCCTCCGCCACCTCGACCGTGTGCCCGGCCTTGCAGAGAATGGACGAGGTGACGATCTGGTTCATCGGCACGTCTTCGGCCAACAGGATGCGCCCGGCGCGGGCTTGACCGCTGGCAACCGGCTGTTCGGCGACCGCGCGAATCTCGGCGGCGATGGGCAGGGGGATTTCAAACCAAAAGGTGCTGCCCACACCGGGGCTGCTCTGAAAACCGATGCGCCCGCCCATCAACTCGGACAGTTGTTTGGAGATAATCAACCCCAGTCCGGTCCCGCCATAGCGGCGGGTGGTGGAACGGTCGCCCTGGCTGAAACGCTGAAACAGGTTGGGCTGTTCGGTCAACGGAATGCCGGCGCCCGTGTCGCTGACGGAAAAACGCATCAAAGGGGCGGCGCCCCCCTCGACCGGCGTCTCCTCCCCCGACAATTGCCCAACGGAGAGCAGCACCGATCCCTGTTCGGTGAATTTCACCGCGTTGCCGACCAGATTCAGCAGGATTTGGCGGATGCGCGCCTCGTCCCCGCGCACATAACGCGGCACCGACGCGCCCAGCGCCAATTGCAACAGCAGCCCCTTTTGCGACGCGGCGTTGCTCATCAAATCCCGGCAATCGCGCATCAGCCGGTGCAGGTCGAAGGGGCGCTCCTCAAGCTCCAGCTTGCCCGCCTCGATCTTGGAGTAATCCAGAATGTCGCCGATGATCGCCAGCAGCCCCCGCCCAGCCTCGCGCTGAAGCGCGACATACTGGCGTTGCTCCGGCGTCAGATCGGTGCCGAGCAGCAGGTCGGCGAAACCGATCACCCCGTTCAAGGGCGTGCGGATCTCGTGGCTCATCGCCGCGAGAAATTCGGATTTGACCCGATTCGCCGACTCCGCTTCCGACCGGGCGTCGTGGAGTTGCGCCTCGTACCGCTTGCGTTCGGTCACGTCGCGAATGGCGGCGACGACGTTGAAGCCGCCATCGTCGTTGCGGGCCGGGCGCATGCTCGACTCCACCCACAGATAGCGACCGTCCTTATGAAGAAGCCGATGGGTGATGGTGAGGGCCGGCGCCCCGGCCTGCATCCCGGAAAAAGCGCTGAAGGCGTGTTGCTGGTCATCCGGGTGCACAAACCCCAGCGGAAGCCGATTGATAAGCTCGTCCGGATCATACCCCAAAATCTCGCGCACCGACGGCGACACATAGGCGACCGTGCGATCCGCCCGCATCACCAAAATCAGATCGGTCACATTGTCGGCCAGCAGGCGATAGCGCGACTCGCTCTCGGCCACCAGCAACTCGGCGTCGCGCTGGCGCTGCTCGCGCAGCAGCAGACCACCCAGAAACAGCGTGCCGATCGGGATCGTGATTTGCAGCGGCAGAGCGGTCTTGGTCAGCACCTCCAACGCCAGATCCCAACTGGGCAACAGGACCAGCGTGCTCAACGTCACGACGCTCAGCAGGAAGCCAAAAATCAGCAGATCCACCGCCCGCATCGGCGTGGTGCGGCGCTCGATCCAACGAGCGAAGGCGATGCCGACCAGCAGGGACAGCGTGACGTTCATCACCCCGGCCGGCATGCCGATGCCGCCCAACCACCCCCGATAGCCGCCGCCGACCAGCGCCGCCAACAGACCGGCGAGCGGCCCACCGAACAGCGTGGTCAAACCGACCAGCGGGGAACGCGCGTCGATGAAAACACCGGGCTGGATGTGGATCGGATGGACCATCGTGAAGATGACGGTCAAGCCCATGAACAGCCCGAACATGCCCTGACGGATGCGGCGGCCCCAACCGTCGGACCGGCGGATGATGAAGGTGTAGGCCAGAACGACGAAGGCGCTTGCCGCGATGTTCTCGGCAAGGTCATAGGCCACTGATGAGAAATTGCCCAGCATCGTCCCGCCGCTCGCCCATCCGCCTGCGCCATCCGTTCCGCCGTCGCCATGATGACGCAGCGCAAAAGACTGTCTTTCCTTATACCACGCGGCGCCGTCGGTGAACCGGGAAAGCTGCGGGAAACCCGGCGGCGGCGGCATGGCTGGGCGGCGTCACCCCTCGGCGTCGGGCTGATTTTCCGGGGCCGCCGCGAGGAAGGCAGGGAGTTCGCGACAGGCAGCGTCAATGCGCAGCAGGGTCGGGAAACCGTCGAGCGGGCACTCCATCCGGCGGGCGTTGTAGATCTGTGGAACCAGCAGGATGTCGGCCAACCCCGGCGTGTCGCCGTGGCAGAAACGCCCGGTCCGCGCGTCCCCGGCCAGTTTGGCTTCCAGCGCGCCAAGGCCCACGGCGATCCAATGGCGATACCAGCCATCGACCTCCGCCTGCCCATGGCCCATGGCGGATTTCAAATGCTTCAGCACCCGCAGATTGTCGAGCGGGTGGATGTCGCAGGCCACCGCCAGCGCCAGCGCCCGCACCCGCGCCCGGCCCAGCGGATCGGACGGCAACAGGGGCGGCGTCGGGTGGGTTTCGTCGAGATACTCGATGATCGCCAGCGACTGGGTCAGCGTCTGGCCGTCCACCTCCAACGCCGGGACCAGCTTTTCCGGGTTCAGCGCGGCGAAGGACGGCTGCGTCTGCTCGCCATGGCGCAGATGGACGAAGGCCATCTCCGGCTGCAAGCCCTTGAGGTTCAAGGCGATGCGCACCCGGTAGGCGGCGGAGGAGCGGAAATAGCTGTGGAGCTTCACGGGGCGGGGTTCCTGAAGGGAGGTGGTTGTGGTGCCTTGCCCCCTCCCCATCCCTCCCCCGCTTGGCGCGGGAGAGGGGGTAGGACGCTTGTCGGCCGACGATTTTACGCCGAACGATCAGACCTGCAACGCCGCCCACATGTCGCGGTCGCGCTCGGCGGTCCAGATGCGCGGGTCGCGGATGCCGCCGGACTCGTCATAGGCGCGCGAAACGTCGAACGGCAGGCAATGCTCGAAGATCACCCATTGGCCAAAACGCGGCGCCAACGCGCTGCGCGTCTGGGCGAAGGCGTCGCCCAGCGAGGCCCCCGCCGCCCGCGCCGCCGCCACCGAGCCATACATGGCCGTGAGGAACGCCTTGGTCTCGTCAATCGCCTGGGCGCACAGCTCCGGCGTGGTCAGCGCGTCGCCCCGGCCCGGCACCAGCTTTTCCGGCTTCAGCGCCGACAGGGCGTCGAGCGTCGCCGGCCATTCCTGCAAATAGGCGTCGCCGGTGTAGGGGGTGGCGCCGAACTCCACCAGATCGCCGGAGAACAGAACCTTGCTGTCGGGCAGCCACGCCACCGTGTCGCCCTTGGTGTGGCCGCGCCCAAGCTGCATGATCTCGACCCGCGTCTTGCCCAGCCACAGGGTCATATGCTTTTCAAAGACGATGGTCGGCCAGGTCAGGCCGGGGATCGAATCGGCGCCCTGGAACAGGCGGGGGAAACGGCCAAGCTCCGATTCATAATCCTGCTGGCCGCGCTCGACGATCAAATCATAGGTGTCGCGGCTGGCGATGATGTGCTCGGCCTTGTAGCCCGACGCGCCCAGCACGCGCACGGCGTGGTAATGGGTCAGCAACACGTATTTGATCGGCTTGTCGGTCACGGCGCGGACCTTGGCGATCACGTCCTCCGCCATCAGCGGCGTGGCCTGGGCGTCGATCACCATCACGCCGTCGTCGCCGACGATGATGCCGGTGTTGGGGTCGCCCTCGGCGGTGTAGGCGTAGGCGCCGGGCGCCAGTTCGGCGAAGGTGACGGTCTTCGGTTCAAGATCGCCGGTGGAGGCGAAGGCTTTGGTCGGCGCGGTGCTGGACATGGGTTCCCGTCCTCTTGTTTTCTATAATGACGTCAAAGGCCCAGATAGGCTTGGCGCACCCGCTCGTTGCTCAACAGCGCCGGGCCGGAGTCGCTCAGCACGATCTCGCCGGTTTCGATGACATAGCCACGGTCGGCGATGGACAGGGCGGCGTGGGCGTTCTGCTCGACCAGAAGGATGGTGACGCCCTCGCGTTTGAGCCGCTGCACCGCCTCGAAAATCTCGGCCACCAGCAGCGGGGCGAGGCCCATGCTGGGTTCGTCGAGCAGCAGCAGACGCGGCTTGGCCATCAGCGCGCGGCCCAAGGCGACGATCTGCTGCTGGCCGCCCGACAGGGTGCCCGCCGGTTGGTCGCGCTTGACCCGCAGCATCGGGAACATCGCGTAAAGACGCTCCAGATCGCCGTCGGGATCGCCGCTGCCCCGGCGGAAGGCGCCAAGCCGCAGATTGTCTTCGACCGATTGCGGGCCGAAAAGCTGGCGGCCTTCCGGCACCTGGATCACCCCCTCGGCGACGCGACGCACCGCCTTCATCCGGGTGATGTCGAGTCCGTCAAATTTGACGACGCCGCTCGACGCCGGGTGAACGCCCGACAGGGTGCGCAGCAGCGTCGTCTTGCCCGCGCCGTTGGCGCCGACCAGCGCCACCAGCTCGCCCTCGCGCACCGTCAGGCTGGCCGATTTCAGCGCGTGGATGCGCCCGTAATGGCTGTTCAGACCGTCAATTTCCAGAAGCATGGATCCGGTTCCTTACGGGGCCGCGCCGAGATAAGCGGCGATGACGTCGGGATTCGCCGCCACCTCCGCCGGGGTTCCTTCGGCCAGCTTGCGCCCGTGATTCAGCGCGGTGATGTGATCGGAAATCCCCATCACCATCTTCATGTCGTGTTCGACCAGGATGATGGTGACGCCGCTGGCGGCGACCGTCTTGATGACCGCGTCGATTTCCCGGCTTTCGGTGGCGTTCAGCCCCGCCGCCGGTTCGTCGAGCAGCAGCATTTTCGGCTCCGACGCCAGCGCGCGGGCGATTTCCAGCCGTTTCAGCGCGCCATAGGGCATGGAATCGGCGTCCGCCCCCAGATAGCGCGACAGACCGACGTCGGCCATCAACTGCGCCGCCCGGTCGCGGGCTTCGGAATCCTTGCGGACCAGCGAGGGGAAGCGGAACAGCGCGGGCAGCAGGCGGGTGTCCAGATGCAGATGCCGCCCGACCATGACGTTTTCCAGCGCCGTCATGTTGAAGAAGATCTGCAAATTCTGGAAGCTGCGCGACATGCCGCGCGCCGCCAGCTTGTAGGGCGCCTGCCCCGACACGTCGGCCCCGTCGAACAGCACCCGCCCGCCCGAGGGCTTGTAGACGCCGGTGACGAGGTTGAAGAGCGTCGTCTTGCCCGCCCCGTTCGGCCCGATGATCGAATGGATGTCCCCCGCCGCCACGGTGAAGCTGAGATCGCCGATGGCGAGCACGCCGCCAAACTCGCGGCTGAGATTTTCCACCCGCAGCAGGGGCGGCCCCGCGCGCCGGGCGACGGGCGCGGCGTCGGAAGACGGCTTTTGCGCTGTCAGCATGGTCATGCCCGCCTCCGCGACGGGAGAAATCCGGCCAGGGTGGGAAGCAGCCCCTTCGGCATGAAGACCATGGTCGCCATCAGGATCGCGCCCAGCACGATCTGCTGATAGTCCTGGAACACGGTCAGCGCCTGCGGCAGCAGGGTCAGCACGACCGCGCCGACCACCGCCCCGAAGGTGGAGGCCATGCCCCCGAACACCACCATCGTGACCAGTTCGATGGATTTGAAGAAATCGGCCTTGGCCGGGGTGATGAGGCCGGCGTAATGGGCGAACAGGCTGCCCGCCACGCTGGCGAACACCGCCGACAGCACGAAGACCATGACCTTGAAGCGCGCGGTGTCGACGCCGACCACCTCCGCCGCCACCTCCGACCCGTGGACCGCGCGCAGCGCCCGGCCCATCGGGCTGTCGATCAGGTTCAAGGACAGCCAGACGACGACGAACAGCAGAACGCCGACGACCCAGTACCAAACCTTTTCGCCATACAGCTCGACGCCGAAGATTTTGAACGGCTCGACCATCATGCCGTCGGGGCCGCCGGTCAGGCCGCTTTCGGTGCGCAGCACGATGGAGACGATGATGCCGATGCCCAGCGTCGCCATCGCCAGATAATGGCCCTTCAACCGCAAGATCGGCTTGGCCACGGCAAAGGCGAGGACGCCGACGAAGACCGCCCCGGCCAGCAGGGCCGCGATGGGCGGCCAGCCATAGACGCCGACCAAAACGCCCGACGCGTAGGCGCCGATCCCGAAGAATCCGGCATGGCCCAGACTGATTTGCCCGGCGTAGCCGATCAGCAAATTCAGGCCGACGCAGACCACCGCGTTGAACCCGGCGAGGATCGCCACGTCCAGATAGAAATTGTTGGTCAGGAAGACCGGCAGGACGGCGATGATCGCGCCCAGAACGGCCAGGCCGGTCAAACGGCCATGAAGAATGCGGTTCATCCGATCGATCCCCTTACACCCGCTCGGCGCCGCGTTTGCCGAACAGGCCGTTCGGCATGAAGAGAAGGACGGCCAGGATGATGACGAAGGCGACCGCGTCCTTGTAAGCGGACGAGATGTAGCCCGCGCCCAACGCCTCGGCGACGCCGACGATCAAGCCCCCGGCGACGGCGCCCGGCCCATGGCCCAAGCCCCCCAACACGGCGGCGGTGAAGCCCTTCAGCCCCAGCATGATGCCCATCTCGGTGTAGGAGAAGGTGATGGGCGCGACCACCGCCCCACCGACCGCCCCCAAGGCCGCCGACAGCGCGAAGGAGGCCAGCACCACCCGCTTCACGTCGATGCCGACCAGTTGCGCGGCCAGCCGGTTGTGCGAGGTGGCCAGCATCGCCTTGCCGGTCAGCGTCTTGTTGAAGAACAGGCCGATGGCGACGATCAGCACGCCCGCGCAGCCGACCACCCACAGCGATTGCGGTTGCATCGACGCGCCGAGGAACTGGATCGGCGTTTCGCCGGAAAAGGCGTCGAGCCGCTTGAAATCCTTGCCCCAAACCAGCTCCGCCAAGCCGCGCAGGAAGATCGACGCGCCGATGGTGATGATGATGAGGGTGACGGTGGAGGCGTCGCGCGCCCGTTCCACCGCGAATTTCGCCACGGCGACGCCGACCAGCATCGCCCCGCCGCAACCGATCAGGATCGCCAGCGGCAACGGAACGCCCGACGCGGTCAAGGTGGCCGACGCCATGCCGCCGATCATGATGAACTCGCCCTGGGCGAAGTTGATGACGTGGCTGGCGTTGTAGATGATCGAGAAGCCAAGACCGGCCAGCGCGTAAATCGCGCCGATGGTCAGCCCCGACAGCATGTATTGCAGCAGTTCCGCGAACATTCTCGTTCTTCCGCGTCTCTTTTCCCTCTCCCGCCCCGGGAGAGGGAAGGGGCCTATGCGCAGCATGGGAAGGGTGAGGGGCTATCGGGTAAGACTGGACTCCATGTTCCGGCAGCCCCTCACCCTCCCCGCCTTCGGCGGGTCCCCTCCCTCTCCCGGGGCGGGAGAGGGAGCCGTTGCGCCCCTGCCTTTACTTCACCAGCGCCCAATCGCCTTGCTTGACCTCCACCATGTGGAAGGCGTCGAGCGACAGGCCCATATGGTCCTTGGCGCTCATCGTCACGATGCCGCCGGTGCCGACATAGCCCTTGGTCTGCTCGATGGCGTCGCGCAGCTTGGCCTTGTCCGTGCCGCCCGCCCGCTTCACCGCGTCCAACGCGATCATCAACCCGTCATAGGCGTGACCAGCGAAGGTCGAGACCTCCGAGCTGAAGGCCTCCTCGTAAACTTTGGTGAACTCGACGACGACTTTCTTCTGCGGATCGCTGTCCGCCAGTTGCGAGGCCACCACCAGACCCGCCGCCGGAAGCCGAACGCCCTCCGCCGCTCCGCCCGCCAAGCGGATGTATTCCTTCGACGCCACGCCGTGCGACTGGTAGAGCGGCAGGGTGATGCCCAACTGGCGGTAATTCTTCGTCACCACCGCCGGCCCCTGCCCCAAGCCGAACACCAGAACGGCCTGCGCCGCCGCGTTGTTGCGGATCTTGGTGAGCTGCGCCGTCACGTCGGTGTCCTTGGCGCCATAGGTTTCGTCGGCCACCAGCTCGATCCCGCGCTCCTTGGCGACGGCCAGCGTCTGTTCGCGGCCCGACTTGCCGAAGCCGGAGTCTTCCGACACCAGCGCCAGCTTGGTCAGCCCGCGTTTCTTCAGATCGTCCATCACCTTTTCCGCCGCCATGCGGTCGGTGTGCGGGGTCTTGAACACCCACTTCTTCACCGGCTCGACGATCACCACCGCGCCCGCCAGCGAGATGAAGGGCACCTCGCCGCGTTCGACCAGCGGGGCCGCCGCCATCGTCGCCGCCGTCGTCGTGCCGCCGACGATGACGTCCACCTTGTCGCTTTCGATCAAGCGCTTGGTGAAGGACGCCGCCTTGTCCGCCGCCCCGCCATCGTCATAGACGGTAAGCTGCACCGTACGCCCGGCGACGCCGCCCGCCTGGTTGACGCGGTCGGCGTAGAGTTCCAGCACCTTCTTTTCCGGGTCGCCCAGGAAAGAGGCCGGGCCGGTCGCCGAGATGATCGCCCCGACCTTGATCGGATCAGCGGCTGACGCCGCTCCCGTCACGGCGCCAAGGGTGAGGCCGACCACAGCGGCCATGGTGGAGAGCAAGCGGATACGCATGGTGTCCTCCCATTTGGATGCGCCCCCGTTTTTGCGCCGGGGGACGATTTGCCAACCATAATGTTTCAAACGAAATGATTTCGAAAGAAAAAATTTGCCCTTAAGAACAAAGTGGTTTTTGCGGATGTTGCGCGCCTTGGCGGTGGAGCCGGTCGTTCCGATCCCGTTCGTCTCGATTGTCGGCGTTTCGTTTTATGACACACTTTCTTTTAACATGATGACCGTAGTGTATCATATTAATGATTGTCAAACGGAAAGTCCGGATCGGCGACTGTCCAGCCACCCCGCCGCGCGCCCGAACGGCGAACCGCCCTTGGCGCTGGCCCTGGATGGGGCAGGTTGCGTATACAGAAGCCTCGTTCCGCCCCGACAGAAGGACACCTCGTCCGCATGGCCCGCCCGCGCCGCCCCGAAGACCTTGCCGCCCAACTGCTCGACGCGGTGGCCCCCCGCGCCAAGTCGCTCATCATCACCGTCTATGGCGACGCCGTGCTGCCCCATGGCGGATCGGCGTGGCTGGGCGGGCTGATCGACCTGATGGCGCATTTCGGCATGAGCGAGCGGATCGTCCGCACCTCCGTCTTCCGGCTGTGCAAGGATGATTGGCTGGACAACACCCAGATCGGGCGGCGCAGCTTCTACCGCGTGACCGACAGCGGGACGGAGCGATTCGCCGCCGCCGAACGGCGCATCTACGCGCCGCTGGCCAGCGCGTGGGATCGCGGCTGGGACATTCTGATGGTGCCGCCCAACGCGCTGGACGCCGACGCCCGCGATTCGCTGAAGCGCGAGCTGCTGTGGCAGGGCTTCGGCGCGGCCTCCCCCACCGTGTACGCCCACCCCAATTGCGACGAGGCGGCGATGCATCGGCTGTTGGCCGGGCTGGGCGTGGCCGACAAAATCGTCCACATGAAGGCCACGCTGGACCGGGCGGGCGGCTTTGGCGCACTGCGCGATCTGGTGCGCGGCTGCTGGGACGTGGATCAATTGGAACGCGATTACGCCGCTTTTTTGGATCGTTTCCGTCCGGTCTGGACGGCGCTGGACGCCATGGAAACGCCCGAACCCCGGCTGTGCTTCGTCCTGCGCACGCTGATGATCCATGATTTTCGCCGGATTCTGCTGCGCGACCCAATGCTGCCGCAGGATTTGCTGCCGTCGGATTGGCCGGGCCAGGAATCGCGGATGCTGACGCGCAACCTCTACCGCCGCCTGTCCGCGCCGTCGGAAGCCTATCTGATGTCGGCCCTGACCACCGCCAACGGCCCGTTGCCCGAGGCCCAGCCCAGCTTCGTCAACCGATTCGGCGGGTTGACGCCGGTGGATCAGGACAGCGTCGGCACAGCCTGAACCAACGCGCCCGCATCAGACGGAACCACCGCGCGCAACCCGGCGCGGCGCTCGATCCCGCCCCCGCGCCGCACGTCTTTTCGATACAGTTCGCACCTGCGAAGTCTCTGCATTGATGCGAATTGATATAGATCAATTTCAAAAATCAGTCATAAAATCCATTAAATTCAATTGGTTGATGCGAATTTTTGCCCGCGTTTAATGTGATACAGAAAATGTTGATTGAACTGAAAATATGCGTCATAAAATCCCCACAAGGCGCCGATGGTCAAACGCGAGCGCCCCCATGAATTCCAGGAGGACACGCCCCCATGGCCAAGGACTACAGCCCCATCGCCAACACGATGGAATTCCCCCCGGCCACCCCGCAGCCCAACGTCTACCCGCTGTCGTGGGAATCCCAGACGAAGAAGCTGGAAGAGGTCTACGCCGCCGCCCAGCGTGAAAACTGGGATCCGCTCAAGCTGTCCTGGGACACCTTCGACGTCACCCGCTACACGTGGGAAGAGCGCGAGGCCATCGCCTATTGGTGGACGATCCTGTCGGTGTTCGACGCCTCGGCCCCGCCGGTCTTCGCCCACGCCCTCATCAAGACCTACGAGGTTCACGAAGAGGATCCCGTCCGCCGCTGCTTCTTCTCCGTCACCCGCGACGAGCAGAATCACGAGCAGATGTGCGGCTTGGCCATCACCAAGCTGCTGGAAGCCTCCAGCCCGCTGACCTACGAGCCGAAGACCGACATTGGCCGTCGCCTGCAAAAGAACGCCCATTGGCTCTATTACAACGGCGGGCGCTATTGGGACGGCTACAAGAAGGCCGTGCCGAAATACTCGCTGGCCGTGCTGTTCAGCTCCTTCCTGATGGGCGAAATCGCGGCGGCGACCATCTTCCACCAGATGGCGGCGGGCTGCACCGAGCCGGTCTTCAAGGAAGCCTTCCGCAACATCGGCCGCGACGAAGGCCGCCACATGGCGATCTGCATGTCGGTGATGGAGCGCGACTATCCCAAGCTGGCGCCGGAGGATCGTTCGGTCATCACCAAGCAGATCCGCGCGGGCTATCTGTTCCTGTCCGCCGTGCTGTTCGAGCCGCCCCCCCAGTTCTGGGATCTGCCCGACGACTTCATCGCCAACCAGCGCGAAGGCGAGGAGATCGCCCGCAAGGCCGGTTTCCTCATCCCGACCTACGAGGCCAAGAAGGACAATTGGCGCAACGCCATGCTGAACCTCAAGGGCGTGCTCGACCGCTACAGCATCCCCTTCCCGGCGATCCCCGAAGTGGACATCACCGGCGAAGAGGTCCGCGACATCGACATGGACGAAATCATCCCTGTGTTCTGATTCGCCCGTGTTCTGAGCTGGTTGTTTTGTTCTCCCCCTCTCCCGCCTGCGGGAGAGGGCTTCTTTCCCTCACCCACACCCAAAGGACCTTGCCGGTGAGCCGCATTCGCCTTCATCCCTCGGGCCGCACGGTGGAGTGCCGCGACGGCGAAACCGTTCTGTCGGCGCTTGAGCAGGCGGGCTACGCCCTGCCCAACAATTGCCGCGCCGGGGCGTGCGGCGAATGCAAGGTCAAGGTGGTCAGCGGCCAGTTCGACCAGGGCATGGTGCTGGACATGGCGCTGTCCCAAGCCGAACGGAAAGACGGCTATGGCCTGATGTGCATGGCCAAGCCGATCTCCGACGAGCTGGTCATCGAATTCGGCACCGCCGACGCCAAGCCCAAGCTGTTTCCGCCGCGCGAAAACGCGCTGTTCGTCGTCACCGACCGCATCGCCCGCACGCCGCGCATCGTCGAATTGCGCCTGCGTCCGCTGGGCCAGCCGCTGCGCTATTGGCCGGGGCAATATGTGATGCTGGGCGACGCGTCGGCGGGCGCCCCGCCGCGCTGCTACTCCATCGCCAACGCCCCGCGACCGGACGGCGAAATCGTCTTGCAAATCACCCGCGTGGACGGCGGCCCAACCAGCAACTGGGCGCACGACGCCCTGACCGTCGGCGCGCAGGTCCGCCTGTCCGGCCCTTACGGCACCTTCATCGGCGACCCGTCGGTGGACAGCCCAGTCTTGTGCATGGCCGCCGGGTCGGGGCTGGCGCCGATTCTGGCGCTGACCGACGCGGCGCTGCGCCGGGGCTACCGCCCGCCGGTGACGCTGCTGTTCTCCGCCGCGACCAAGCTGGACGTCTATGAACAGGGGTTGCTGGCCTATTGGCAGGCGAAATACCGCAATTTCAAGGTTTTGGTGACGCTGACCCGCGAAGCGCCGGATGAGGGGCTGACCGGCCAAAGCCTGACTGGGCGCATTCCGACCATCCTGCCCGGCCTGTTCCCCGACCTGTCGAACCACGCCCTCTTCGTCGCGGGCAGCCCGCCCTTCGTCCATGACTGCGTCACCGCCGCCAAGCTCTTGGGGGCCAAGGACGACCAGATCCACAGCGAAGGCTACGTCTCCCAACAACTCCCGGAAGCGCCGTCACCAGATCGGCTGATGGCGAACGCCCTGGCGTAACGCCACCAAAAGACGACCGTCCAATCCAGACGCCCCGATGAGCCAGCCTCGTCGGGGCGTCTGGCGTTGACGGTCATCGCCAAACACCCCGCCCTCACTGCTTCGCAATATGAACATTCTCTTACTGAAACAATCTTCCTGTAGGAATTTTCATAGATTTCGCTTTGCGCCCCAAGGACACCACCAAGGGATTCAGCTTATTTTCAGACTTTCCAGTCATGCGAGAAATTTTGTCGACTTTTTGAAAAGCACATCTTTGATCGACTCCCCAGAAACAATCACAGTTTGCATTTTTTCCACTTTCCGATGCTGCAAAACCTCCCACAAATCAAAGTGGAATTTCAAAATATCGATGATGTTCAATAGCAATTACTTTACAATAATGACCATATAAGATTTTCCAGAAACTCTGTCTATTTCTTAAATTTAACAATAATTGCGACAATAAATTTTCCTTTCGATCGGAAAATTTCTCAAATCAGTTGTGACATACGTCATATGATAACCTTTTGTTAATATGATTAGCGCAATTGTTTCGTGCGTCCGAACAAAAAGAACAATCAAAGCTGAAAATTCTTCTCTTATCATCAAACTGATGAACAAGACATACGCCTGCATGCGTTTGATGCGGCGATTTTCTGCGTTTGTTGGACAGACAACAATGCTGAAAAGGGAGGTTTGTCGTGGGAAAACTTGAGAACAACCCTAAATCTTTCTATTCCATGTCCGATCTCATTCGATCCGATGATGACTCCATTTCGTCTTTGTGGATGGAGCCGGATGGAAAGTATCAAACGCGCGATTTCCGGCTGAATGATCTGACCAGCGCCGTCGCCACCACCCTGTCCGCCGATTTTCATCGGATTCCAACCGATGATTTCCCGCATTTGTATTATGGCTGGGGCCGCTGCCGCGTTGGCTCCACCGCCATCGCCAATCTGTTTGGCGAGGCTGGCATTCCGTCTTACTACCAGCCGGTCAAGTCATCGATGCGCAACAGCCTGACCGGCGACCCGCAATCCCACTGGACGCCGCCCCTCGCCCACGAGCACCCCAACATCTTCAGCAAGGAGGTCGCCGGCCCCTATCTGATGGCCGAGTGCCTTTACATTCCCCTGCAAATCCTGATCGAAGCGGGCTATCCGGTTGACCGTCTGCACCTCATCATGCTGGACCGCGATCCGGTTTTGTCGCTCGCCTCCTGGCTCAACAAATGGACTGACCGGGTGCCGCGCGACCGGCTGATTCGGCATTTCGTTCTGGCCTCCCTCAACGCGATCCGCGTCGAAGGCTACGCCAAGCGTCATGGCGTGGCGACCACCCACTACATCCACGAAGCCAGCCGCGACCCGGTGCGCGCCGCCGCCGCGCTGTTCCACCATCTCGGCCTGTCCGATCGTTTCTCGGCGGAAGCCGTCACCGATTGGGGCGAGGTTGAAGCCTTCGACAGCGGCAAATCCAGCGTGATCTTCGTCAAGGAACCCGACGTCTATTTCGTCCCCGACCTCCACCGCGCCGAACCGGGCTATCGCTACATCGACCGCAGCCGAGGGGACGTGACCGACGCGGATCTCGATCTGCTGACCCGGATGGGCGTCACGGAACTTTATGAAGCCTGCGCCGTAGCCTGCATGGGGGAGCTTCATCTGTCCCTTGATCTGTCTGAAACGGTTCTCGGCCGACGCATGACCTTCTCCCCCGAAACCTTCGCGCCGGACGCCTTTTACGAAACGCCGCCCACCGAACGGCCCATCCTGGTTTCCTGAAAACCAGCGGCCACCACCCCGCAGCGGTGTTCGGTTGCATCCGTCCGCAACCGGACGCCCGTCACCGATGATTGAAGCGAGAGGACGCCATGCTGAAACGACTGCGCATTTCCCACCGGCTGATGCTGTTCATCCCGGTGCTGTTGATCGCCCTGATGGTGGTCATCGGCTTTGGCCTGAGCGTCCTAAAGGACAGCCTTCTGGAAGACCGCAAGGAGCAATTGCGCCAGACCGTCGGCGTGGTGCGCGGCATGGTGCAGGGCTGGCAGGACAAGGAAGCCGCTGGCCAACTCACCCGCGAACAGGCGCAGCAAGCGGCGCGTGACCAGATCCGCCCGTTGCGCTTTGGCGCTGGTGACTATTTCTTCGCCACGCGCTACGACGGCGTGACGATGGTTCACGTCAACACCGCCTTTGAAGGCAAGAACCGCATCGACTTCAAGACCGCCGACGGCGTGCCGACGGTTCGCTTGCAGATCGAAGCGGCCCAGCGCGGCGGCGATTTCTTCCGCTACCGCTTCCCCCGACCCGGCCAGACCGATCCGGTGGAGAAGATCGCCTACGCGGCGGAGTTCAAGCCTTGGCAATGGTCCATCGGCACCGGCCTGTATCTCGACGACGTGGACGCCATCTACAACCGCATTCTCGAAATCTACCTGGGCATCTCGGCCATCGTCGTTCTGGTCGGCAGCGCCTTGGCCTTCGCGCTGGCCCGCAGCATCAGCCGTCCGGTGTCGATGATGGCCGACCGGATGGGGCGCTTGGCCAACGGCGATCTGACCGTCGAGATCCCCCATCTCGATGACCGCCACGAAATCGGCGTGCTGGCCCGCGCCCTGGAGATCTTCAAGCAGAACCGTCAGCGGGCCGACAGCCTGATCGCCTCGCAAGCCGCCGAACAAACGGCCAAGCAGCGTCGGCAGGAAGCCATCGAACGGTCGCTTGATGAGTTTCGCGACCAAATCGGTCAGATTGTCGCGGCGGTGGTGGCGGCGGCCCAGCAGGTCCGCTCCAACGCGGGCGGCCTGTCGGCGATGGCCCAGCAAAGCCGGGGCATGATCGACGCGGTGAACCACGCCGCCAACGAGACCTCCGGCAATGTCGAAACCATCGCCAGCGCCGCCGAAGAGCTGTCGGCGGCGGTCAGCGAGGTCAATCAACAGGTCGCCAACTCCACCGAAGTCAGCGAGCGCGCGGTCAACGAGGCCGAACGGACCAACGCCACCATGCAGGGGCTGGCCAGCGCGGCCCAGCGGATCGAGGCCATCGTCAAGGTCATTCAGGACATCGCCACCCAGACCAACCTGCTGGCGCTGAACGCCACCATCGAAGCGGCGCGCGCCGGGGAAGCCGGTCGGGGCTTCGCCATCGTGGCGAACGAGGTCAAGGCGCTGGCCAGCCAGACGACCCAGGCGACGGTGGAAATTCAATCCTTCGTCGGCGAAATCCAGGGCGAGACGGACCGCGCGGTGTCGGCGATCTCCACCATCGGCGGCATCGTCGCCAACATGCGGAACATCTCCATCGGCATCGCCTCGGCGATGGAGCAGCAGGGGGCGACGTCTCAGGAAATCGCGCGCAGCATCGGGCGCGCCGCCGACGGCGCCCGCGACGTCTCGACCCACATCAACGGCGTCGCCGGAGCGGCGGAATCCACCAGCCGCGCCGCCGGGGATCTGCATGGCGCGTCGGACGCCCTGCAACATGAGGCGGCGGAACTGAACAGCAAAGTCACCAGCTTTTTCGAGCGGCTGCGCGCGATCTGAGCGGCCACATCCGCCCTGCCCCCTCTGACCGGAAGGCCAACCGATGAGCGACCGTTCCGACCACGACCAATCCATCGCCGCCCCGGCGGCGGCCCCCAAGCGCGATGTCCATTTCTCCGTCGCCATGCATCTGCGCTTCCTGCTGCGGCTGGATCGGACCTTCAGCGTCAAACAGGCGGTGCGGGCCGCCGTGACGCCCGGCGCCCGCGTGCTCGACGCCGGGTGCGGCATGGGCATCCTGTCCTTTCTGGCGCTGGAGGCCGGGGCCGGAGACGTGGTGGCGGTGGACCGCGATCACGTCGATCTGGCCCGCGATTTGGCCCGCGCCAACGGCTTCGCCGACCGCATCCGCTTTCTGGAGGCCGATCTGAGGGAACTCACGCCGTCCGATCTGTCCGGGCGCTTCGACGTGCTGTTCGCCTTCATCTACACCAACCACATCATCGTCGATGAAGCGCGCTCCACCGCCGTCTGCGATCTGCGCCACCGTTTCGGCACGTCCACCTGCGTGACCGTGCCCAATCGGGTCCGCTACCGCGCCATTCCCTGCGATTGGCCGCCGGTTGACGCCTATACCGAACTCGCCGATCTGCGGCGCTCCGTCGGCGATCTGGAAGACCGCTACGCGCTCAATCTCGGGCCGCTGCTCGACGCGATGACGACGGAGGTTTGCTACAACCGCTCCCGTCCGGTGACGTTCGGCGATTACGACTGGTCGCCCGGCTTCACCAACGGCGGCTACCGCCACCGGCGCGGCGGCGGGCGTTTCTTGGGCGATCCAACCCTGGTGACGGAGATCCGTTATGATGGCGGCGAGCGCTTCGCTGGCTTGCCCGACCGCGCGACGCTGGCGGTCGAATCCGCCGGAACCTTGAACGCGGTGATGTGGATCCAAGAATTGTGGTTCAACGATTTCCTGATCTGGTCCACCGAAGTGTTCAGCCCGTTGACGCACGCCATCCCGGTTCGCGGCGGCGACCGCGTGACCGTTCTGTTGGATGACGGGTGGCGCGCGACAAACGCCCTGTCTGTGGCCGATCCACGCTGACCTGAAACAGCAAAAAGCCCGCCGAGCCGATACGCTCTGGCGGGCTTGGATTGAAGGGCTTCGCGGTGGTCGCCCACGACGCGCAGAGCGCGATCAAACCGACATGAAACGCCGCGACGCCAAAGGCTTCGCGGCGTTTCGTCCGATTGGCCCCAACAATTGACCGGGCTGGCGAGGCTTTCGTCGGCCTCACAAAGGACCGCCAGGGCGCGTTGCCGCGCGCCCCGTTCGGTCGATGGCCTTGGCGTAAACCCGCAGCGCGCGCACGAAGTCGATGGCGGACGCCCCCAACGCTTCCCCCTTGCGCGTCAGAATGCCGAAGCCGGTCAGGTTCTTGCCGATCACCATCGGCAGGCGACACAACAGACCGGCGCGCAAATGGTCGCGCACCACCGATTCCGGCAACACCGACACCGCGTCGCTGGTTTGCAGCAGTTGCAGCGTGGCGAAGATCGAACTGGCCTCGACCAAATTGGTCGGCGTGGACATGCGGGCTTGCGCGAACTCCTGCTCCAGCAATTGACGGGCGGGGCTGGTCAACGGCTGCATCACCCAGGGCAGATCCGCAAGATCGCCCAACGCCAAACCCTCCCGCCCAATCAGCGGATGCGCCGCCCGCGCGACGACATAGAGCGTTTCGTTGGCCAGCGGTTCAAAATCGAATTCATTGTGCTGAAGCGGTCCACTGAAACGCCCAACCGCTAGGTCCAGCTTGCGCGCGGCCAGCAAATCGAGGATCTCGTCGCTGGTTTCGCCAAGCAGCCGGACGACCAACAGCGGACGGTCCGCCTTCAGATCGGCAACCGCGCGGGCGACGACGTCCGGCGCCGCGCCCATGATCGCCCCCACCACCAATTGCCCGTAACCGCCCCGCCGCTTGCCCTCCAAATCCTGGGCGAAGCGGTCGAAATCCGCCAGCAGCCGCGCCGCGAAACGCACCACCTCCTGCCCCAATTCGGTCGGCTGCATGCCGCGCGGCAGCCGCTCGAACAGCGGAAAGCCAAAAACCAACTCGACATCGTGCAGCATCTTGGTCGCCGTCGGCTGGGTCACATGCACCGCTTCGGCGGCGCGGTGCAGGTTGCGCTGCTGGCCCAGCGCCGCGATCAGCGCCAGTTGCTTCAACCGCAGTCGGTTCATCAAGGTGGGCAGCAGGGGGGTGGCGGACATGCTGACTCCGATAGAAAAACTCGATCAATGCCATCCAAGTTTCGATTGGATCGCTATCGCAGAGCTTTTTACACTGCGGACAATCAGTTCACCAAGCATAAGGAGCCATCATGAAGCTGTTGCGCGTCGGTCCGCCCGGCCAGGAGAAACCCGCGCTGCTCGACCGGAACGGGATCCTGCGCGATCTGTCCGGGCATGCGGCGGACATCGCCGGAGCGACGCTGCTGCCCGACTCCCTGGACCGTTTGCGCCGCCTCGATCCCTCGACTCTCCCGGAACTGCCCGCCACGACGCGCGTCGGCGCCTGCGTCGGCGCCGTCGGCAAGATCGTCTGCGTCGGCTTGAATTACTCCGACCACGCGGCGGAATCCGGCATGGCCGTGCCGTCGGAGCCGGTGCTGTTCATGAAGCCGACCAGCGCGATCTGCGGCCCCTTCGACGACGTGGAGATCCCGCGCGGGGCCGAGAAGACCGACTGGGAGGTTGAACTCGGCATCGTCATCGGCAAGACCGCCAAATATGTCACCGAAGCGCAGGCGCTGGAGCATGTCGCCGGTTACTGCGTCGTCAACGACGTGTCGGAGCGCGCTTTCCAACTGGAACGTGGCGGCCAGTGGGACAAGGGCAAGGGGCACGACACCTTCGCCCCCATCGGCCCCTGGCTGGTCACGTCCGACGAGGTGGAGGATCCCCAGGCGCTCGACATGTGGCTGGAGGTTGACGGCACGCGCTACCAGAACGGATCGACGCGAACGATGATCTTCGGCGTCGCCCATCTGGTGTCCTACATCAGCCAGTTCATGAGCCTGCAACCGGGCGACATCATTTCCACCGGCACCCCGCCCGGCGTCGGGTTTGGCCAGAAGCCGCCGCTCTACCTGTGTCCTGGCCAAACCATGCGGCTCGCCATCGCCGGGCTGGGCGAACAGACACAGCGCACCGTCGCCGCCTGACCGGCCCCAGCCTCTCGCCCCGTCCATTCGCCCGTCTCGCCCCGACCGGATCATCGTCCGGTCGGAACGGGGGAGGCATGCCGAACGACGGCGCCAAGAACCATCGATAGGGAGACTCAGCATCATGAACCGTCTCGACCTGAACGGACGCATCGCCATCATCACAGGCGGCGCGCGCGGCATCGGCTTCGCCACCGCCGAGCGCATGCTGGCGTCCGGCGCCGCCGTGGCGCTGTGGGACGTCGATTCCGCCGCGCTGGACAGCGCCTTCAACCGCCTGTCGGGCCAGGGCGAGGTCTCCGCCGCCGTGGTCGAACTGACCGACGCCGATTCCGTCGCGGCGGGCGTCACGGCGACGTTGAATCGCTTCGGCAAGATCGACGTTCTGGTGAACAACGCTGGCGTCACCGGCGGAAACGCTCCCACCTGGGAACTGGCCCCCGACGTCTGGCGCCGGGTGATCGACGTCAACCTCGTCGGCCCTTACCTGACCTGCCGCGCCGTGGCTCCGCACATGATCGCGCGCGGCTATGGCCGCATCGTCAACGTCGCCTCCATCGCCGGAAAGGAGGGCAACCCGACCGCTTCCCACTACAGCGCGTCGAAGGCTGGCCTGATCGCGCTGACCAAATCGCTGGGCAAGGAATTGGCGACCAAGGGGGTTCTGGTCAACTGCCTGACCCCCGCCGCCGCCAAGACGGACATCTTCGCGCAGATGAAGCCAGAGCACATCGAGTACATGCTGTCGAAAATCCCGATGAACCGCTTCGTCGAGGTTGGCGAGGTCGCGGCGATGATCGGCTGGCTGGCGACCGAGGATTGCTCCTTCACGACCGGCGGCGTCTTCGACATTTCGGGCGGCCGCGCCGTCTATTGACGGGCCGGGCGCGCGCATCAGGGCATCGACCAACAAAAACAGCCCGCAACCTGTGAGGAAACGTACCATGGCCACCTCCACCGCGTCTCCACCACGCCCGGCGTCCATCGGCCAATCGTCGCTTGGGTCGTCGCCGGTCACGCTCGCCGCCACCGTCGCCAAGGTTCAGGCCCGGCTGCTGCCCTTCCTGCTGCTGATGTATGTGCTGGCCTTCCTCGACCGCGCCAACATCGGTTTCGCCAAGAAGGCGTTCCAGCTCGACACCGGCATCGGCGACGCGGCCTTCGCGCTCGGCGCCGGCATCTTCTTCATCGGCTACGCGCTGTTCGAAGTGCCAAGCAACCTCATCATGCATCGGGTCGGCGCCCGCATCTGGATGTGCCGCATCATGGTGACGTGGGGCGTCATCTCCGCCGGCATGGCCTTCGCCCATGATGAGACGACCTTCTATGGTCTGCGATTCCTGCTGGGCGTCGCCGAGGCCGGGTTCTTTCCCGGCGTCATCCTGTACATGACCTACTGGTTCCCGTCTCAGGCGCGGGCGCGGGTGATGGGGATGTTCTATTTCGGCGCCCCCATCGCCTTCATCCTGGGCAGCCCGCTGTCCGGCCTGTTGCTTGATCTGCATGGGGCCGGTGGTCTGCTCGGTTGGCAATGGATGTTCCTGGTCGAAGGGCTGCTGGCCTCGGCGGTCGGCGTCTGGGCCTATTGGTATCTGAACAACCGCCCGACCGACGCCACTTGGCTGTCCACCGAGGAAAAGAGCGTGCTGGCCGCCGCCGTCGACGCCGAAGAGGCGCACAAGCACGCCCATGGCCCGAAGAGCGTTCTGGCCGCCCTGGCCAACCCCCGCCTGCTCTATCTTTGCGCCATATATTTCCTGATCCAGATGAGCGTTTACGGCGTCGTCTTTTACCTGCCGACGCAGGTCGCCGGTCTGTTGGGCAAGAAGGTCGGGTTTGAGGTCGGGCTGGTCACGGCCATTCCCTGGATCTGCGCGCTGGCCGCCGCCTATCTGATCCCACGCCATTCCGACCGCACCGGCGAGCGTCGCGTGCTGGCCGCGCTGACCCTGTCAGCCGCCGGGTTGGGCATCGCCGTGTCCGCCGGGGCCGGGTCGCCGCTGTTGGCGCTGCTGGCGCTGTGCGTGGCGGCGGCGGGCTTCATCGCCGTGCAGCCGCTGTTTTGGACCTTCCCCACGGGTTATCTCGGCGGCGTCGCGGCGGCGGGCGGCATCGCCATGGTCAATTCGCTGGGCGCGCTCGGCGGCTTCGTCGCCCCCAACGTCAAGACCTGGGCGGAGGGATTCTTCGCCTCCACCGCCGCCGGTCTCTATCTGCTGGCCGCAACCACGCTGCTCGGCGCCCTGCTGATCCTCGGCCTGAAGGCGCTGGGTTTGGTCGAGACCCAGCGTTCCGACGGGCTGGCGCCCGGCGTCGGCCTCCCGCAACATCAATCCTAACCGGAACCAAACCCATGAGCGCTTCCACCACCCCCATCATCCGGCAGGTCCGCGCCTTCACCGTGCGCGGCGGCGGCGCCGACTACCATGACCAAGCTGGCGGCCACTGGATCGACGACCACATCGCCACCCCGATGAGCAAATACCCGGAGTACCGGCAGAGCCGCCAGACCTTCGGCCTGAACGTGCTGGGCACGCTGGTGGTCGAGATCGAGGCGTCCGACGGCTCCATCGGCTTCGCCGTGACCACCGGCGGCGACATCGGCGCCTGGATCGTCGAAAAGCATCTCGCCCGCTTCATTGAGGGTCAGCGCGTCACCGACATCGAAAAGATGTGGGACCAGATGTTCAACGGCTCGCTGTTCTACGGTCGCAAGGGCATCGTGCTGAACGCGATCTCAGGCGTCGATCTGGCGCTGTGGGATCTGCTGGGCAAGGTGCGGGGCGAGCCGGTCTTCCACCTGCTGGGCGGACCGGTGCGCGACGAATTGCAGTTCTACGCCACCGGCGCGCGGCCCGATCTGGCCAAGCAGATGGGCTTCATCGGCGGCAAGCTGCCGCTGCGCCACGCCCCGGCGGAAGGCGAGGAGGGCTTGCGTAAGAATCTCGCCCTGCTGGCCGACATGCGCGAGCGGGTCGGCCCGGATTTCTGGCTGATGTATGATTGCTGGATGAGCCTCGACGTGAACTACGCCACGCGTCTGGCGCTGGGCGCGCAGGAGCTGGGGCTGAAATGGATCGAAGAGGCGCTGCCGCCCGATGATTATTGGGGCTACGCCGAGCTGCGCCGCAATGTTCCCAAGGGCATGCTCGTCACCACCGGCGAGCATGAGGCGACCCGCTGGGGCTTCCGCATGCTGCTGGACATGGGCTGCTGCGACATTCTGCAACCCGATGTCGGTTGGTGCGGCGGGATCACCGAGTTGGTTAAGATCTCAGCCCTGGCCGACGCCCACAACGCGCTGGTCGTGCCCCATGGGTCGAGCGTCTACAGCTATCATTTCGTCGTCACCCGTCACAACAGCCCCTTCGCCGAGTTCCTGATGATGGCGCCAAAGGCGGATGAGGTGGTTCCGATGTTCAACCCGCTGCTGCTGGACGAGCCGGTGCCCGTGAACGGACGCCTGAAAGTGCCAGACCGTCCGGGCTTCGGCGTGCGGCTGAACCCCGACTGCGCCCTGTCGCGTCCGCACACGCACTGACCGATCAATCACGGGGCTGTGGGGACAATGGTTTCCTCAGCCCCAAATGCATGGGGCGCACGCAGGCTTTCACGCAAAGAGCGGGGGACATTCTCGGCGCCACGGACTGTGAGCGCGTGAACAGCAAAAAGCCCGCTCTCCTTTAGGGAGGCTGGCTTTTGAGATTTGGTTGCGGGGGCAGGATTTGAACCTGCGGCCTTCAGGTTATGAGCCTGACGAGCTACCGGGCTGCTCCACCCCGCGAGTGTCTTTTGTGCGTGGCGTGCTGTGTGGAGATGGAGTTGTGAGATGAAGGCGCGTGTTTTGTTGGACGGTGTTGATGTCTCTTGTGCCTGAGCGACCTGGCGGCGACCTACTCTCCCACGCCTTAAGACGCAGTACCATCGGCGCAGAGGCTTTTCACGGCCGAGTTCGGGATGGGATCGGGTGTTTGGCGCCTCGCCATGACCACCAGGTCACTCAGGCACAAGACCGACAACCAACTGCTGCTTTTTCTGTTTCCAGAGAGGGCAGCCGAACCAACAATGTTTCGCGCTGTTTTGTGTGCAAGTGATCGGAGGATGTTTGTATCTGAACCGGCGGATTGTGTCAAGTCATTGTTTTGACTGACGTTGGCTGTGCGTTGAACAGGCTTGCCGCTGCGCGCGGCGCGTCTCGTTGTGTGAGATCAAGCCGATCGAGCGATTAGTAAGGCTTAGCTTCAGGCATTGCTGCCCTTCCACACGCCTCCTATCGACGTGATGGTCTATCACGGCTCTCAAGGGAGCTCTTGTTTAGAGGTGGGTTTCCCGCTTAGATGCTTTCAGCGGTTATCCCGTCCATACTTAGCTACCCGGCCATGCCACTGGCGTGACAACCGGTGCACCAGAGGTATGTCCATCCCGGTCCTCTCGTACTAGGGACAGATCCTCGCAAAACTCCTACACCCACGGCAGATAGGGACCGAACTGTCTCACGACGTTCTAAACCCAGCTCACGTACCACTTTAATCGGCGAACAGCCGAACCCTTGGGACCTGCTCCAGCCCCAGGATGTGATGAGCCGACATCGAGGTGCCAAACGACTCCGTCGATATGGACTCTTGGGAGTCATCAGCCTGTTATCCCCGGCGTACCTTTTATCCGTTGAGCGATGGCCCGTCCACATGGAACCACCGGATCACTATGGCCGACTTTCGTCTCTGCTCGACTTGTCAGTCTTGCAGTCAGGCGGGCTTATGCCATTGCACTCGACGAGCGATTTCCGACCGCTCTGAGCCCACCATCGCGCGCCTCCGTTACACTTTGGGAGGCGACCGCCCCAGTCAAACTACCCGCCATGCAGGGTCCCGGCCCCGGATGACGGAGCGCGGTTAGATGCCAGAGATCTCAAGGGTGGTATTTCAAGGTTGGCTCCACACGAGCTGGCGCCCATGTTTCCAAGCCTCCCACCTATCCTACACATGAGATCCCTAGCACCACTGCAAAGCTGTAGTAAAGGTGCACGGGGTCTTTCCGTCTGACCGCGGGAACTCCGCATCTTCACGGAGAGTTCAATTTCGCTGAGTTGGTGTTGGAGACAGCGGGGAAGTCGTTACGCCATTCGTGCAGGTCGGAACTTACCCGACAAGGAATTTCGCTACCTTAGGACCGTTATAGTTACGGCCGCCGTTTACCGGGGCTTCAATTCAGAGCTTGCACCCCTCCTCTTAACCTTCCGGCACCGGGCAGGCGTCAGACCCTATACGTCGCCTTGTGTGGCTTCGCAGAGCCCTGTGTTTTTAGTAAACAGTCGCTACCCCCTGGTCTGTGCCCCCCGCCCACGCTTGCGCATGAACGGGGCCCTCTTCTTCCGAAGTTACGAGGGCAATTTGCCGAGTTCCTTCAACACCATTCTCTCAAGCGCCTGGGTATACTCTACCTGTCCACCTGTGTCGGTTTGGGGTACGGTCTAACGCGGGGGCTATTTCCTGGAACGGGTCCACAGCAGGCTCAATCCGATAAGAGCCTACACGCTTTCCCATCCGTCACCACCCGCTGGCCCACGATTATTAACGTGGTTCCCATCGACTACGCCTTTCGGCCTCGCCTTAGGGGCCGGCTCACCCTGCGTGGATTAACCTTGCGCAGGAACCCTTGGACTTTCGGCGAGAGTGTTTCTCACACTCTTTGTCGCTACTCATGTCAGCATTCTCACTTCCGATACCTCCAGGCGGCCTCACGGCAGCCCTTCGCAGGCTTACGGAACGCTCCGCTACCACGTGATCAAAGATCACATCCGCAGCTTCGGTACACGGCTTGAGCCCCGATACATTTTCGGCGCAGGCCGGCTTAACTAGACCAGTGAGCTATTACGCTTTCTTTAAAGGATGGCTGCTTCTAAGCCAACCTCCTGGTTGTCATGGCCTTCCCACATCCTTTCCCACTTAGCCGTGATTTGGGGACCTTAGCTGGCGGTCTGGGCTGTTTCCCTCTCGACGATGGACCTTAGCACCCACCGTCTGTCTGCCGGACTCTGCTCTGCGGTATTCGGAGTTTGGTTAGGTTTGGTAAGACTCGCGTCCCCCTAGCCCATCCAGTGCTCTACCCCCGCAGGCAATATCCGACGCGCTACCTAAATAGCTTTCGCGGAGAACCAGCTATTTCCTGATTTGATTGGCCTTTCACCCCTAGCCACAGGTCATCTCCGACTTTTTCAACAGGCGTGAGTTCGGTCCTCCAGTGCGTGTTACCGCACCTTCAACCTGCCCATGGCTAGATCATCAGGTTTCGGGTCTAAAGCATGCAACTCGGTCGCCCTATTCAGACTCGCTTTCGCTGCGCCTCCACCTATCGGCTTAAGCTTG
>NZ_QYUL01000001.1:2500-260000 GCF_003590795.1 Azospirillum cavernae | reverse complement strand
AAAGGGTTCCTCATCGACCAGAACGAAGGGGGAGCCGAAGACGCCGCGCGCCACCGCCTGTTCGGTTTCGCCGCGCAAACGGTCCTTCACCGTCTGGTCGCCCAGCGCGGCCAAAACGGCGGAGCGGTCATAGCCCAGGCTGCCCAGCGTCTGTTCGGCGATTTCCGCCACGACGTCCGCCGGACCGATGTTGCGCCCCTCGCCGAAATGCGCGTGGTAGAGGGCGCGGGCCAACAGTTTGGCCTGTTCGGGGTGGGCGTCGGTCAACCAGTAAAAGGCGCGCGAGGCGGCCACGCCGTTGACCGGCGCGGAATCGGGAAAAATGAAGGGCGCGCCGGTCAGCCGGGCGATGCGCCCGACATCGTGCGTCAGATACTCGCCGCGCAGGGGTTGTTCCAGATTCGGTTTCATCCCCGTCACCTTAAAGATCGCCCCCAACAGAATGGGGCGCCAAGTGACGCTGCGGCCATGCGCCGCCGCCAGCGCGTCGATGCGCAGGCTGGCGAAATAGCCGTAGGGAGATGCGAAATCAAAGTAGAAATCGATGGGGTCCGACACGCGCGCATCCTCCCGGCTGGTTTTGCCGAAAGGTTAACGCGCGCGGGGGAGGTCGTCCAGCGTGACCGCCGCCGCGCAACCGGCGACGCGGTCAAACCGGGGGAGCGCGCCCCCGGATCACCCGATCAGATCGCCCGAACCTTGGCGTCGAACACGTAACCGGCGCCGCGCTCGGTCTTGATGATGCGCGGCTCTTTCGGGTTCGCTTCGATCTTGCGGCGCAGGCGCAGGATCAGCACGTCGATGGAGCGGTCGAACACTTCGGCCCCGTCGGCGCGCGTCAGGTCGAGAAGCTGGTCGCGGGTCAGCACGCGCTGGGGCCGCTTGACGAAGGCCGCCAACAGACCGAATTCGGCCTTGGTCAGTTCGACCTCGCGCCCTTCCTGGCCGCGCAGACGTTGCGCCGTCAGATCCAACTCCCACGTCGCGAACTGAACCACCGCGCGCAGCTCGTCGGCGCCGCGCGGCGGACGCCCCTCGCCGGACACCCGGCGGAGCACCGCCTTGATGCGGGCGAGCAGTTCGCGCGGGTTGAAGGGCTTGGTCAGGTAATCGTCGGCCCCCAGCTCCAGCCCGACGATGCGGTCGACGTCCTGGTCCTTGGACGACAGGATGATGACGGGAATTTGCGTTTCGCTGCGGATCTGGCGCACAAGCCCCAGCCCATCGCCATCGGGAAGGCGCAGGTCGCACACCACCAGATCAATCGGGTCGCCGTCGAGCGCCTGCTTGGCGGCCGCCGTGTCGTGCGCCGTCGTGACGCGGTATCCTTCCGCCGTCAGATAGGAGGCCAACAGCTCCCTGATCGGCTCGTCATCATCGACCGCGAGAATGTGCATGCGCGTTACCTCCCACGCTCTTCTTAGCCCACACGTGAACGCCGCGCAATGCGTTACAACTCGGTAACACCCGCCGATTCGCGCAACCCACGATGAATCCGTTGAAACGATGGCTCCGGTCGGCGAAATCAAAACATCCCGTCGCTGACATCAACAAGACACACGCGATGGTTTAAATCCACTCTCACGGAAAGGATATTGGCGGGCGACGCATCGTCAAATCTCTCGCCAGACAACAAAGGAAATCGACCCCATGTCGACCATCGATCATTGCCTGAAGCGCCTTGCCTTGCTCGATCAGGCGGACCGGCTGTTGAGCGAGGTGCGGGTTTACGGCCAGCATGGATCCATGCGCGAAACGCTGGCGCAGCACCGGGTTTTGCTGGGGGAAGCGCGCCGCCATCTCGATTCGGCGCGCTCAATGGACGGCAACCGCTGACATGCCAAACGCCCACGCCGAATCCGCAAGGCGCCACCCGCAGGAACGCGGTGGGCGGCACGGTCTTTGCGCAGCCAACCCTTGCGTGACGTTTCACGCCACAACGTCGCACACGCCACAGCCCACAGCGCTGTGGAGCGCGATGATGAACCGATGGCTGCCCGATCCGGCGTGATTCGCGGGCGCGCGCCTTACGGCAGACGGGCCGTCACTTCGACTTCAATCTTCATGCGCGGGTCGATCAAACCGGAAATCACCGTCGTGTTGGCCGGGCGGCTGTCGGCGAAATAGGCGTTCAGCACAGGCCCCACCACGGGAAAATCCGACGCGTCGGTCAGATGAACCCGCACGCGCACGACGTCAGCCAAGCTGGCCCCCGCCTCGGCCAGCGCCGCCGCGATGTTGTGGAAGGCTTGATGGGTTTGCTGCTCCACGTCCTCGGCGATGGAACCGACCGCGTAATCGAACCCGGTGGTTCCCGACACGAACACCCAGCCATCCTGAACCACCGCGCGGGAAAAACCCGCGACCCGCTCAAACTCCGAGCCGGAGCTGATGAGGCGGCGTTCCGACGGCGGGACGGCGGCGGGGCGGGCGATCGCGGCGAACGAGGTCATGGTCGGCATCCTTGACTGAAGGCGTAAGCAAAAACGGTGGGCGTGACCACAGCGCGCTCCGGCGCGTTGAATCTCAAACACGCCAAGTCCTTCACCATGGCACAGAGCCGCCCACCGTCCCAATCGGGGCAACCCGCAATGGCCACGCCGTCTCTCCGCCACCCGCCTTCCCCATTCCCGCCCCAATGTCGGCCTAAGCTTGCCCCGAATCGCATCACAGACAGGAAAGCTGCCCGATGAACCGCCCCACCCTGCTCGCCGCCGCCGCCGCGCTGTTGACCGTCACCCCGGCCATGGCCCAGGACGCCATGCCCCAGAGCGCCTTGGTGTTGAAGCGGGTGACGCTGTCCACCGGAGGCGTCGGCTCCTTTGAGTATGAGGCGCGCGTCACCGGCGACGCCACGCTGTCGCTGGAGGTGCGGCGCGATCAGGTGGACGACGTGTTGAAAAGCATCGTCGTGTACGACGATCAGGGCGGCGTCGGAACCATCGGCTTGCCGGGGGCCGAACCGCTCGACACCGCCTTTCGCGAATTGCCCTTTACTTCGGGCGATCTTGGCTCCCCCGCCGCGCTGCTGACCGCGCTGAAGGGGGCGGAGGTGGAAACCGACGGCGCGCGGGCCTTGACCGGGCGCGTGCTGTCGGTGACGGAAGACATCGTGCAAACCGCCAACGGCGCCGGAACCACCACCCGACACCGCGTCAGCCTGATGACCGCCGACGGCATCCGCCAACTGATTTTGGAGGACGCCGACGGCCTGCGCTTCACCGATCCCCGCGTGCGGGCGCAGGTGGACGCCGCCCTGTCGGCCATCGCCGACAACGCCCGGCGCGAACGGCGGCGGTTGAGCGTGCGCAGCCTCGGCAACGGCGCCAAGGCCGAACGGACCGTCCGCGTCGCCTTCGTCGCCGCCACCCCGCTGTGGAAGGCCACCTACCGCTTGAGCCTGCCCGCCGCCGGTTCCGCCACCAGCGCCACCAGCGGACAGCCCGGCGTCGGCGCGCTGCAAGGCTGGGCGATTCTGGAAAATCTCAGCGGCGAGGATTGGCGGGATGTCGATCTGAGCGTCGTGTCGGGCAACCCGGTGACGCTGCGTCAGGCGCTCTACACCCCTTACTTCGTCGAGCGCCCCGAAGTGCCGGTGGAGGTTCTGGGCCGCGTCCTGCCCACCAGCGACGAGGGCGGCGTCGCGCTTGCCCAGACTCGCGGCATGGCGGAGGCCGCCCCGCTCCGCGCCGCCGCCATGGCCCCCGCCGCGATGGCCGCCCCGATGGCGAAATCGGCCCCCTACGCCGACGCCGCCCCGCCGCCGCCTGCACCGGCTCCGCAGGCCGCCGCCGTGCACAGCGCCGAGGCCAGCGCCGCCGACACCAGCACGCAAGTGCTGTTCCGTTACCCGCAGCCGGTCAGCCTGGTCAACGGCGGCACCCTGATGATGCCGATCATCGCCCGCGCCCTGCCGACCGAACGAATCGCGCTCTACCAACCCAACACCCAGCCGCGCCACCCGCTGGCCGCGCTGCGGCTGCGCAATGATTCGGGCACGGCGCTGCCGCCCGGCCTGCTGACCTTTTATGAAACGGTGAACAACGCCCCGACCCATGTCGGCGACGCCCGCATGGCGACCCTGCCCGTTGGCGAAAGCCGCCTGCTGTCCTTCGCCGTCGATCAGGCCGTCACCATCGACCGGGCCGAACAGCCCAGCCGCCGCTTGACCCGCGCCAGCATCGCCGACGGCGCGCTGTTGCTGACCGTCAGCGACCGCCAAACGACGACCTACACGGTGGCGGGCGCCCGCGACGGCGACCGCAATCTGGTGATCGAACACCCGCGCCGTCCCGGTTGGACGCTGGTCGAACCCAAAGAAACGACCGTCGAGGCGACGGCCAACGCCTACCGCTTGGCTCTGCCGGTTCCCGCCGGAAAGACGGTGACGCTGACCGCCAGCCTGGAACGCCCGCGCCAGGAGCGGATCCTGCTGACCGACCTGTCCGCCGACCAATTGACGATTCAGGCCGCGTCGCAGGAATTGCCCGCCGCTCTGCGCGACGCCCTGCTCAAGCTGGCGAGCCTGCGCGCCGCCGTCGCCGAGAAGGAGCGCCGCATCGCCGACATCGAACGGGATCAACAAGAGCGCGTCGCCGAACAGGAGCGCCTGCGCGCCAACCTCACCGCCCTGCCCGTCGGCAGCGACCTGCACAAACGCACGCTGGCGAAAATGGGCGACGCGGAAACCCGCCTGGACGCACTGTCCCGCGACCTCACCGCCGCCCGCGCCGAGGCCGAAACCGCCCGCGCCAGCTTGCGTGAGCGCATTCGCGGGCTGACGCTGTGATCCATGACGGGGGTGTGACGGTTCACGCCACGCTTCCCCCTCCCCATCCCTCCCCCGCGTTGCGGGAGAGGGGGCCTGAGCTTTGTCGGCGTTCGGCGGAGTTCCCTCTCCCGCTGGCAAGCGGGGGAGGGTTAGGGAGGGGGAAAAAGCTTCACCGGGGCGCCAGCTACAGCGTCGTGGCGCTGCAATAGCTCCAGGCGTCGTTCTGCAAGCCGAAGAAGGCGGCCACCGGCTTGCCGCTCGACCGATCAATCACCACGCGGAAACGGTCGCCGACGCAGGTTCCGGCGGGTTGCTTGGCGAACGGCGTCTTGACGTTCTTGGCGGTCAGGCAGGAGGTCGCCAGTTTGGGCGGGGTCGCCGGGCCGTCCACCCGGGCGCCGTTCACCACCATGTAATAGTTGGTTCCCAAGCCGCCTTTGACGTCGGCCTTGATCTCGATCTTGGCGAAGCGCGATTTGTAGAGACCGGCGTCCTGCACCCCGTCCGGCCCGCCCGGAACGATGGTGCGGAAGGAAATCGCCGCGCAGGCGGGCGGCTCCTTGGCCTGGGCCGGGGCGGCGACGCCAACCCCCAACGCCACAGACACGGCGGCGAGCGCGACGGCGGAAAAACGCGGCGGCAGCATGGCGAAGCCTTTCAACATGGGACGACGGGCGGTCATTTCGGCATCTGGCAGAAGGTGGTCTGCTGCATCAGCGCGCAATCCTTTTCCACCCCGCCGTCGAGCATCGAAATCTCGACCTGGGTGATGACCAGCGTGCGGCCCGCTTTCACCACACGGCCACGGGCGATCATGACGTCGCCCTTGGCCGGGGACATCAGGTTGATCTTGAACTCGACGGCCAGAACCTCGGCCCCGGCGGGCATCAGCGAATAGGCGGCGTAGCCCCCGGCGTTGTCGGCCAGCGTCGCCACCATGCCCGCGTGGAAAAACCCATGCTGCTGGGTCAGATCGTCGCGGAAGGGCAGCCGCATTTCGCAAAAGCCCGGCTCCACCGCCGTCAATTCAATGCCCAGCGTCTTGCAGATCGGCTGCTTGTCGAACGAGGCGAGGCAGCGCGCCTTCCAATCGGGATCGCGCGGTTCAAAACGGGTGCTCACGGGTCGGTCTCCGCCAGGGGGATGATCGGGACGACAGCCTGCGACAACCAACCGCCGCGATCAAGCGGCGCCTGTCAGCCGTGTCGGTCCGAACAAATCTTTGATTGCGCGCGCGCCATGCCGGATGATGCCCGCCACACCGTTGACGAGGGGCCGGTCTTGCGCATCGCGATTCTCGATTTCATGGGGATGGGCTATTCCGTCGACACCGCTTACAGCCGCCCAATCGGCGGCACCCAATCCGCCACCTGCTATCTGGCCGAGGAGATGGCGCGGCTTGGCTGCGCCGTCACTCTCTACAACGGCGTCGCCGAGCCGACCCACGACCGGGGCGTCGCCGCCCGGCCCATCGCCGAGCTGTTTCAAACAGGCGTGAGCGACCTCGACGTGGTGGTCGTGTCGGGCGGCTGTTCGGCTGGGTTCGTCACGCTGTGGCGGGACACGCCCGCCCCCCGCCCGTTTCTGGTCTATTGGACCGGCCATATGAGCGACCAGCCGACCGCCGCCATGCTGGCCGACGCGGATTTCCGCGCCCTGTGGGACGGCTTCGTCTTCGTCAGCCGCTTCCAGGCCGACGCCTACGCCGCCACCTTCGGCGTTCCGGCGGACCGCTCCACCATCCTGCCCTACGCCATCGCCCCAGCCTTCGAGGCGTCGGCCCGCGCCGGGGCGCCGCCGCTCAGCGCCCGCTTCGCCGCGCCGATTCTGGCCTACACCAGCACGCCCTTCCGGGGGCTGGACGTGCTGCTGGGCGCCTTTCCCCGCATCCGCGAGAGCGTTCCCAACGTCCGCCTGCGGATTTACTCCAGCATGGCGCTGTATCAGGTGCCGGACGACCAAGACCCCTTTGGCGTCTTCTACGCGCAGGCCCGCCGGACGGAGGGGGTGGAGTATGTCGGCCCCCTGCCGCAACCCCGGCTGGCCGAGGCCATGCGCGAGGTGTGCGCGCTGGCCTACCCCAACACGTTCGAGGAAACCTTCTGCATCGCCGCGTACGAGGCGTTGAGCGCCGGGTGCTTCGTCGCCAGCAGCGATTTGGGAGCCTTGCCGGAAACGCTGGGCGGCTTCGGCATCCTGATGAAACCGGACGCCGACAAGCGGATCCACGCCGAACATTTCGCCCAGATGATGGTCTGGCTGCTCACCAACGGGCGCGACAACCCGGACTCCTTCGACGCCCACCAGCGCCGACAGATCGACCATGTGCTGACCAACGGCGTCTGGTCGATCCGCGCCCAACAATGGCTCGACTGGCTGGCGCAGGCGATGCCTCAGGCCGTTCCCCACCCCTGACCCGTCAGCCGCCGATCAGGCCAAGCTGCGGGCTGGAGGGTTCGGCGAAGGCGCGCACCGGCATCCGCCCGGCCTGATGGGCGGCGCGCCCCGCCGCCACCGCGTCGCGCATCGCCGCCGCCATCCGCGCCGGGTCGCGCGCCTTCGACACCGCCGTGTTCAGCAGCACCGCCGAACAGCCAAGCTCCATCGCCAGCGCCGCGTCGGACGCCGTGCCGATCCCGGCGTCGAGCACCACCGGCACCGGGCTGCGGGCGCAAATCGTTTCGATGGCGTGGGGGTTGCGGATGCCCTGGCCTGAACCGATGTAGGCGCCCAGCGGCATCACCGCCGCCGCCCCCAGATCGGCCAGCTTGCGGCAGGTCACGGGATCGTCGTTGCAATAGGGCAGCACGACGAAGCCGTCATTCACCAGTTCTTCGGTCGCGCGCAACAGCTCCTCGACGTCGGGATAAAGCAGATCGCGGTCGCCGATGACCTCCAGCTTGATCCAGGGGGTGTCCAGCGCCTCGCGCGACAACTGCGCGGTCAACACCGCCTCACGCGCGGTCAAACAGCCCGCCGTGTTGGGCAGCAGACGGATCCGCCCGCCCGACGCCTGGGCCAGCACATCGACCAGACTTTCCGAATAGCCGTCCAGGCTGATGCGGCGGATGGCGACGGTGGCAAGCTCGGTCCCGCTCGCCGCCAGCGCGTCAAGCATCACCCGCTGGTTGGGATAGCCCGCCGTGCCGAGAAACAAGCGCGAGCCGAAGGAGCGCCCGGCGATGGTCAGGGCGTCGTCTTGGGAAAAAGCCGTGGTCATGAGCGTTTGAATCCTCAACCGCCCTGGATCGGGCGGACAATGTCCAGGAAATCGCCGGGGGTCAGCGCGGTGTCGGGCCAGCGGCGGCGCGGCACGACGGCGCCGTTCAGGGCAACGGCGACGCCGCGCGTGGCCTCGGTCACGCCGCGCCCGGCCAGCAAATCGGCCAGGGTGGCGACGGCCAACGGCTCGTCTTGCCCGTTGACGCGAATGGCGGCGGGGTTGGTCATGCGGCGGCTCCCGTGGTCGCGAAACGGTCGGCGGCGAAGGGGCGGATCAACGGATCGGTGTCGCCGGTCAGAACCAGCCGGGCGATGCTGTCGGCGGTGACAGGGGTCAGCAGGATGCCGTTGCGGTGGTGGCCGGTGGCGTGAATCAAGCCCTCCACCGCCGTTTCCCCCAGCAAGGGCGCGTCGTCGCGGCTGCCCGGACGGAAGCCGACCCAGCTTTCCTCAATGGGCAACTCCGCGATGCCGGGCAGCGCCCGCCACGCCCCATCCAACAGGGCGAGGTGCCCGCCCGCCGTCAGCCGGTCGTCGAAGCCACGCTCCTCCGTCGTCGCGCCGATCAGCAGGCGCCCGTCCAGGCGCGGAATCAGGTAGGTGCCGGGCGTCCACACCACATGGCGCAGCAGCGGCGCCGCCGGATCCATGCGCAGGCACATCATCTGCCCCTTGATTGGGCGCACCGGCGGTTTCGCCGAGGGCGGCAGACCGGCCACCCCGCCCGACCAGGCCCCCGCCGCCAGCACCACGCGATCCGCCGACACGCGGACGTCGCCGACCTGCACGCCCATCGCCCGACCGCCATCGACCAGCAAGGTCGGCTCGGCGCAGCGCTCATGCACCCGCGCGCCAGCCCCCCGCGCCGCGCGCAGCAGCGCCAACGCCAGCTTGCGGTTGTCCACCTGATGGTCTTCCGCGCAAAAGAGCGCGCCGACCACGCCGGGTTGCAGATAGGGTTCGCGGCGGCGAACCTCCGCCCCGCTCAGCCATTCGACCGGCAGGCCAAGGTCGCGTTGAAAGGCGTGGAGAAAACGCACCTTGGCCGCGTCGTCGGCGGTCAACGCGATGACCATCGTGCCTTCCGTCCGCCGATCCACCGACAGGCCGCTCGCCGCCTCCAGCTCTTGGGCGAAGGCGGGCCACAGGGCTTGCGAGGCGCGGGTCAGCGGCAGCAGGCTTTCTTCGCCGGGTTCGCTTTCGACGCAGGCCGCCAACATCCCGCCCGCCGCGTGGGTGGCGCCGCGCCCGGCCTCCCCCGGATCAAAGACATCGACGGAACAACCTGCGGCGGCCAGCCGCCAGGCGATCGACAAACCAACGCAACCCGCCCCCAAAATGGCGACGGACGGCAAACGGATCCCACGCGCATGAACCATGCAACGGCTCCCTTCGCTGGCATTACCCAGACAGGTTCGATGGGTCTGATCTCAGCCGCGCGACGGTCGCGCGGCACCCCAAGCCACAGGCCAAGACATCCCAAACCTCTGGTCGTTTCGCAAGCAAAAAGGACGCTGCGCCGCAACATCCACCCTCTCCCCTTGCAGCGGCGCGCCCACCGATTCGCGATGGCTCTTCAAAAAAGACCAGGGCGCAGCCAAAGGACGAACGCCTCTGATACGAAAGAAACTGCGGACCTGGG
This sequence comes from Azospirillum cavernae, assembly GCF_003590795.1. Lineage (GTDB taxonomy): Bacteria > Pseudomonadota > Alphaproteobacteria > Azospirillales > Azospirillaceae > Azospirillum > Azospirillum cavernae. The sequence continues at coordinate 250,365 of NZ_QYUL01000001.1, read as the reverse complement.
GATTACCCGCATAACAAAATTCCGCGAGGTCCGTAGCATTGAGGGCGAGCAGATCATTCCGTACGCCGCCAACGCGACGCCTTACGGATGTTTCGTAACCCGAAATGGGCCGACGATGAGTTGCGCGCAACGCAAAAATCCGCGCAACCTCGCCGCAAGGCAGAAGAGCCGCAACATGCTGAACGTCTTTCGCACCGCTCCCAAATCAGCCACCGCCGTCGGCTCCCCGTCGCTCGCCGCCGCCAGCGCCACGCCGCCCCACGCGCCGCAGCCCCAGACGAGCGAGGAAGCGCCAATCCGCACGCTGACCTTGTCGGCCCAGACGATCAGCCGCGAATCCTTGGCCGCCCTCAATTTCACAACGGGTTCCCCGGCGCTGGTCATCGGCTTCGTGTCGCCCCACGTCGATTTCGCGGCGGTCGCCCGGTCGGTCAAAGCCGGGCTGGCGCCGGACACCAAACTCCTGCTCGTCTCCACCGCAGGCGAGTTGTGCGCCACAACCGGCCAACCGCTCTATTGCCCAACCGGGGATCGCTGGGACCGCGTGGTTCTGCAAGCCTTCAGCCCTCGCCTGTTCAGCGGGCTGAGCCTTCACGCCATCCCCTTGAACAGCGAGGACATTCGCAGCGGAACGCTGCGCCGAACGCCCGCTGAACGGGTGGACGCCATCCAGCGCGCGTTGGACGGCATCCGCGCGCCCTTCCTGATCGACAGCCACGACACGGTGGCCTTGACCTTCATTGATGGTCTGTCGGCCAGCGAAAGCTCGCTGATGGAGGCCGTCTATCGCTCGGGTCGCTTCCCTTGCCTGTTCATCGGCGGGTCGGCGGGCGGCACGTTCGATTTCCGCCACACCCATCTGTTCGATGGGGAGCGGGTGCTGGAAAACACCGCCCTCGTTCTGTTTGTGAAGATCGCGCCGGGCATGCGGTATGGCGTGTTCAAAAGCCAGAATTTCCGCCCGACCAAAACCTCCTTCGCCGTCGTCGACGCCGACCCGATCCGCCGCGTCGTCCGCAGCGTCATCGACACCGACAGCTTCGAGGTGATCCGCTTCACCGACGCGCTGGCCACCACTCTGCGCTGCCGCCCGCAGGAACTGCCGACCCGTTTGGCCAACCACACTTTCGCCATCCAAATGGACCATGAACTCTATGTCCGTTCGGTCGCCGGGTTCGATTTTGACAAGGGCGAGGCGACCTTCTATTGCGACGTGAACGCCGGTGACGCCCTGCATCTGGTTGAGGCCACCGACTTCGTCCAGCAAACCGAAAGCGACCTCGCCACCTATCTGCGGGGCAAGCCCAAGCCGGTCGGCGTCCTTCTCAACGATTGCATTCTGCGCCGCCTGAACAACGGCGACTCACTGTCGCGGATCCGGGCGTTCGACGGCATGACGGTGGCCGGTTTCTCCACCTTCGGCGAGTTGTTCGGCATCAACGTCAATCAGACCCTCTCAGCCCTGATGTTCTTTGAGACGCCCGAAGGAACCCCTTTTTCGGACGATCTGGTCGACCGCTTTCCCGTGCATTACGCCAAATTCCACAGCTCCTTCATCGCCGCCCGGTACAACCGCCTTGAGTTGCTCAGCCGCATCCGCAACAGCATCATCGAACGGATGCGCGGTTATCTGGAAGCGTTGGTCAACTTGAACAACGGGGTTCAGGAAACCGCCGGCTACGCCAACCGCATCGGCGCCTCGATGAACGCGATCCAAGAAACCCTGGACCATCACGCGGCGTCCTTCGACGGCCACACCGAACGCAAAGAAGAACTGTTGCGGGAGTTCACCCAACTGACCAGCGTGGTGAAGGGGATCGAGGGCGTGCTGAGCGTGATCGACGGCATCGCCGGGCAAACCAACCTGCTGGCCCTGAACGCCACCATCGAGGCCGCCCGCGCGGGCGAAGCGGGGCGCGGATTCGCCGTAGTGGCGTCGGAGGTGCGCAAGCTGGCCAACGACACCAAGCAGACCTTGGGCGACACCCGGCGCTCCATCAATCAGGTGGTGTCGTCGGTCGGCTTGGTCGGCGGAAAGCTGAACGAAACCGGCGAGCGGATGGACGCCGCCGCCCAGGACGCCTCCACCCTTCTGGACAACATCCACAGCGTGATCGCCGAAGTGACCGCCGCGCAGGCCGCCATTGAAAGCCGCTTGGGCGATCTGGACCAACACGCGCGGCGCATGACCGAAATCAACGACTATATCAGTCGGCTGAAGAGCCTGGATCAGGCCGCCGGTTGACCAGCCTTCGCCCCGCATCGCACGGGTGTTGGACCCGACCAGCGTCCATCCCCTTGCGTGCGGGCGAGGCTTCGTGCTCCCCTGACGCGCAAGGAACGCCACAAACGATCAGGAAACCCGCATGGAGTACGCCTTCACCGCCGTGAACGGGCAGGACGGCATTTTGCTGTCGGGGCGCTGCACCTACGAAGACGCCGCGCGTTTCAACGCCCTGCTGACGGAGTGGGATTTCACCGCAACCCCCACCGTGCCGTTGGATTTGCGCTTCGTCACCTTCATCGATTCGGCGGCCATCGGCATGCTGTTCATTCTGGCCAACCGCTGCCGCGAGGCCAACGGCCACATCATCGCCAGCGGCGCGCCGCCCCACATCGTCAAGGCGCTGCGCCGCGCCGCCCTGGACCCTTACATCGAGTTTCGGTAAGCGGTTGGCGTTTTCCTGGCGCGAGAAAGCAAAACCGCTCAAACTCAGAAATACACAAAGATCATTCGCTCTATTTTAAAAATAGAAAATCCGTCAAAAAATGATGAAATAAAGTTGACAAGCCGTTTGCGTGCTGAACAAACCTGCCACATCTCGATGAATCAATTGCTCTGAATGAAATAAGGCGGCAACGCAGAAACATTAGACAAAGAAGGGAGAACGACAAAACCCGACATCACGAGGTTCAGCCATGAAAGTGACCCTCTCGCCTTGCGCGCCGGATCCTGTTCGCCGCCCGTCAACGCTGAAAAGCCCGCTGTTCGATCTCGCCCAAGCGATCTACGACGACTGCAAGCAAGAGGTCGTGGTCGAGGTTCTGGACAGTCGCGGCAACCGCGAAGCGGTGTTCGGCGCCATCGACGACGGCGCGATCTTGCTGTTCTGATAAGTTTTGAGACTGAGGAAGATTTTTTGAGGGAGAAGGGGGCCGACCGGCTGAGCCGGTCGTTGTCGCCCTATCGCATCCTGCTTACTGGTGCCTGTCACACTCTCCGTTGCCGGAGAGAGTGGTGCGGTCGAGAAGACTCGAACTTCCACGGGTTGCCCCACAGCGACCTCAACGCTGCGCGTCTACCAATTCCGCCACGACCGCACGAGGCTGGTAGACCCGAGGTACGCTTGCGCGCCTCATCGGGTGGAGCGGGTAGATATCAGCTTCCCGAAGCGCGATCAAGCGTTACAATCACTCTTCCCGAAGAAAATCGACAGAGAGCTGTTTTTTCCCGATGACCACCCCGCCCGCCTCCGGCCCCGCCGCCGCCAGCCAGCCCGCTCCCGCCCCCTCCGACGCGGCCACCCGTCCGCCAATCGAATGGCGCATCTCCGACGAGCCGGTTCCCTACCCCGAGGCGATGGCCGCGATGGAGGAGCGGGTCGAGGCGATCCGCGCCGGAACCGCGCCGGAACTGGTCTGGCTGCTGGAACACCCGCCGCTCTACACCGCCGGAACCAGCGCGCGGGACGAAGACCTGCTCGACGCCGACCGTTTCCCGGTCTACCGCAGCGGGCGCGGCGGCCAATTCACCTATCACGGGCCGGGCCAGCGCGTGGCCTATGTGATGCTCGACCTCAAGGCGCGCGGCGGCGACATCCGCGCCTATGTCCGCGATCTGGAGGAATGGATCATCCAGACGCTGGCCTCCTTCACCATCAAGGGCGAGCGGCGGGAGGGGCGCGTCGGCATCTGGGTGGACAAGGCCCCCTATGGCGGCGTCCGGGGGCAGGAGGACAAGATCGCCGCCATCGGCGTGCGGGTCCGCCGCTGGGTCAGCTTCCACGGCATCGCCATCAATGTGGAGCCGGATCTCAGCCATTTCGGCGGCATCGTTCCCTGCGGCATCAACGAACACGGCGTGACGTCGATGGTGGCGCTGGGCCACCCGGTGACGCTGGACGACGTCGATTCGGCGTTGATCGCGGCCTGGCCGACCGTCTTCGGCGGGCCGATGCGTGGGGAGGAGGAGGCCGAGGCGGAGGTCACTGCTTCTTGAAGCTGCCGCCCGTCTTCGGGGGCTGGGCGTCGTTCAGAAGGCGGGCGTCCTCGTTGGTGATGGATTGAATCGTGCAGGCGGTCGAATCGCCCTCACGGAACAGGTAGATCAGCATGCGGTCGGCCTTCTTCTGCGGATCGTAAAGGTTCAACCCGTGGCCAAAGGCGACGCTCAGCACCTCGCCTTTGAAATAGGCGCGGAAGCGCATCGGGGTGATCTCGCGGAAGCGGCGGGCGGCGCAATCCTTGCTCAGATCCTTCTCGAACTTGCCCGCCTTGCGCCAGTCCTGGTTGGAACGGATCGTCACCCATTGCGGCGGCATCGGGTACTGCATCACTGGCGGGGCTATCGGCAAATCCCGCCCCGGCGGCACCGGCGACATGTGCCCCGGCTCGGTGCGGTCCATCATCCCGGCCAGCGCGGGAACGGGCAAAGCGAGAAGGACCGCAAGCGCCGCCACCGCCAGATCCCCTCTCCCCCCCGGGGAGAGGGTTAGGGTGAGGGGGTTCCGCTTGCCGAACCGTCCTCGCCACGCATCCCCCTCACCCCACCCCTCTCCCGGGGGGGAGAGGGAGAAAGAGGAGAAACGCCGTTAAATACGCACATCGAACCCCTGCTTCTGAATCTCTTTGCCCATCACCGCCGCCGCCTTGCTTCCCTTTTCGCCAAAGGCGGCGGTCAACACGCCTTTCAGGTCCAGCGACAGACGCAGCGGCTCGCCATCCTTGGGCGCGTTCTGCGGGGTCAGGGTGGCGCCCCCTTGCAGACCGTTGGGGGCGCTGGTCATGCTCTTTTGCAGGGCGCCCATGATCTTGTCCAACTCGTCTTTGCTGAAACCGTCGGCGTTGATCGTCAGCCCTTCCGACTGGGCGTTCAGCGCCGTGGTCGAGCGCTCCGCCCCGGAAATCGCCGTCTTGCCGTCGGTCACGGCGTAGGCGCTGTCGGACGTCCGCGCCATCGACAGCTTGGTGCGGTCGAAGCTGATCGACAGCGTCTTGCCGCCCTGCTCCAACGTCAAATCAATGTTGGCGGCCTCGACCGACACGCCCGTCATCGTGTGCTGTTCGGCGTTCGACACCGCGACCGGCTGCGCCGCGCCCGACGGCTGGTCCATGCCGTTGAAGGCGGCCTTGCGCTCCTTGTCGTCGAATTTTCCGGTAAAGCCCTTCACCGCCTCGTCGATTTTGTCGTCGTCCATGCCGAAGGCTTTGAGCATGCGGCCCAAATCCTCGCCCATGGTCTGCATGACCTGATCGAGCTGATCGGCAAAGGCGTCGTTGTACTCCTTCAGGCCGTCCAACTGGCTGAGCGCGTCATCCGCCTGGGCGACCCCGGCCTGGGCGTTGGCCCCGGCCCCTTCGGCCAACCCGCGCAAGGGCTTGGTCAAATCCTCCAGGCTGGCGCTGAGCATGAAAGCCGGGTCGGAGGGATCCTTCGGCGGGGCGGCTGGCGCCTTCTTCGCGTCAGCGTCGCCGGTCTTGCCGTTGGCCTTGTCGCGCGCCTCCGCCGCCTTGGTGAAGGCGTTGGACAGCATGGACTTCAAATTGCCGATGTCCGACCCGACCATGACCGTCTCCCACGCCCAGGCGCCGCAACGGCGCGTTGCCCCACCTGATCCTGCGACCGACACGGTTAGCGGAGTCCTAATGCGGGCCTACGACGTCGCCCGCTGCTCGAACCCGCCCGGCCCCGGATCGTCCGCCGCCGAGACCGCCACGCCGCTGACCCGCGCCGACGGTGGGCCATCCTGACAAGCCGCCAGCATGCGGTCCACCGCGCCCTCCGGCCCGGCGAACAGCGCCTCGACCGAGCCGTCGGCCCGGTTGCGCACCCAGCCCGACAGGCCGAGCGCGCGGGCCGTTTCCACCGTCCAACCACGATACCACACGCCTTGCACCCGCCCGTTGATCCGGGCCAGAACGGCCTTGCGCGTTTCGTCCGTCATCCCATCCGTCATCGCTGTCCCTGCCGCTCCGCCGTTACGCGGAAGCGTCTACCCGCTTGCGCTCCTCCTCGTCCAGCAAGGCTTTGCGCGACAGTTTGCCGATCATGGTTTTCGGCAGCTCGTCGCGGAACTCCACCTGTTTGGGCATTTCAATCGGCGACAGCTTGTCCTTCAGAAAGTCGATCAACGCGTCCGCCGTCAGGCTCTGGCCGTCATCGACGCGGACATAGGCCTTCACCGTCTGGCCGCGATACTCGTCGGGAATGCCCGCCACCACGCATTCGGCGACGGCGGGGTGCAGATAGATCGCCTCCTCCACATTGCGCGGGTAGACGTTGAAGCCGCTGCACAGGATCATGTCCTTGATGCGGTCGACGATGGTGGTGAAACCGTCTTCGTCCATGACGCCGACGTCGCCGGTGTGCAGCCGCCCGTCGATCAGGGTCAGCGCCGTTTCCGTCGGCTTGTTCCAATAGCCCTTCATCACCTGCGGGCCACGGATGCAGACCTCGCCCTTTTCGCCGATGGGCAGAACGCGGCGCGGCTCGTCCAGGCTGACGATCTCGATCACCGTGCCGGGCAACGGCAGGCCGATGGATCCCTTCTTGGTCGGGTGCAGCACCGCCGGGTTGACGGTGGCGACCGGCGAGGATTCCGACAAACCATAGCCCTCGACCAGCGTGCAGCCGGTGGTCCGCTCGAACGCCTCCTTGACCTCCAGCGGCAGCGGCGCGCCGCCCGACATGCAGAAGCGGATCGACGACAGATCATACTCGGCCAACCGCTTGTGATGGTTGATCGCGGTGTAGATGGTCGGCACGGCGGGGAACAGGGTGATCCGCTCCTTGGCCAGCGTCTCCATCACCTGGTCCAACTCGAAACGCGGCAGCAGGACGATTTCCGCGCCGATGTGCAGGCCGAAATTCATCACCGTGGTCATGGCGAAGACGTGGAACAGCGGCAGCACGCCCAACAGCTTGTCCGGCCCGCCGGGATCGTTGGGGCGGCAGACCCGCGCCTTGTACCAGATGGCGCACTGCACCGTGTTGGCGTAGAGGTTGGCGTGGGTCAGCATCGCCCCCTTGGGCACGCCGGTGGTGCCGCCGGTGTATTGCAGCACCGCCACATCCTCGCGCGCGTCGATGGCGACCGAGGCCGGACGCCCGTCATTGTCGATCAGCTTGGCGAAGGGCAGATGACGGTCATCGTTGGGGATCGCCGCGATCTCCGCCCGCTTGGCGATGGGGAACAGCCAGTTTTTCGGAAAGGGCAGGATGTCGGCCATCTTGCAGATGACCAGACGCTTCAGCCGCGTTTCCGTCAGCATCCGCGCCATCTTGTCGTGCAGCAGCTTCAAATCCAGCGTCACCATCAGGCTGATGTCGCTGTCGTTGATCTGGTGGATCAACTCGCGTTCGGCGTAGAGCGGGTTGAAATTCACCACCACGCCCCCGGCCTTCAGAATGCCGAAGAAGCAGATGACGTAATAGGGCGTGTTGGGCAGAAACAGACCGACCCGCGTTCCCTTGACGACGCCCGCCGCCTGGAAACCGCGCGCCGCCTTGTCCACCAATTGGCCGATGGCGCGGTAGCTGTATTTTTTGCCCAGAAAATTCACACAAGTCTGGTCGGCGTGGCGGACGACCGCGTCGTCGATCAGCGACGGCAATGGCAGGGCCGGAATCGGCATCGCCCAATCCACCCCCGCCGGGTAGGAGGCCAGCCACGGAAAATCGGTTGCAAGATTGGCCGCGTCGCCCATGCGTGTTCACTCCCATCTGCGTTTTTCGGGGGCCATTCTCAGACGGCCGTTGCGGCAATCCTATACCCTATAGGGCAGGCCTGTCCCGTTTGACTTGCAGATGGTGATGGGAACGCGACGGACAAGGGAAGGAAAAGGTCAGCGCAGGCGCTGCGCCGCCTCCACCGCCATCCATTCGGCCAGCGCCGCGTCCTCGCCATCGGTGAAGACGGCGACCGACAGCGGTTGCGGGCCGGGGAAATGATAGGCCACCGGGGTGATGCCGGGACCGCCGCCGGTGTGTCCCCAGGAACTCCCCACCTGAGGATCCAACTCCACCATCAACCCCAACCCATAGGACGGTTCGACCCAGGGCCGCCCGCCCATCGGGGCGTTGACCGGCAGACCCGCGCGCATCCGTCGCGACAGCGAATCGGGCAGATAATCGGGGGTGGACAGGCCATGGACAAAGCGGGCGGCGTCCTGCGCCGTCATGGCGGCCACGCCATGGGCCACCCATCCGGGATGGTAACGTTCGGCGACCGGGGACTCGCCAAAGACCGAACTCGGCCCGAACAGCAAACCGTCGAGATCCTTCGCCCGCTCCACCACGCTGGCCGAGGTCAGACCCAGCGGCGCGAACACCTCTTGCCGCAAGACCTCGTCAAAGGGCGCGCCGCCAGCCCGCGTCAGAAGACGACGGATCAGCAGATAGCCGATGTTGGAATAGGCGAAGGCACCGATGGGCGGCCCGACGACCCCGCAGCGGGCCAGAAACTCCGCCTCGCTCCACGGGGCGTGGCCCGCCGCCACCGCCGCGTGATAGTCCCGCCGCCCGCCATAATCGGGCAACCCGGCGCGATGCTCCAGGATCCGCGCCACCGTCACCGAGTTCGGGCGGTCGGCCAGCTCCGGCAACCAAACCTCCGCCGGGCCGTCAAGATCGACCACGCCACGCGCCGCCAAGCGCAACACGGCGGCGGCCATCATGCTTTTGGTCAGGCTGTAAACCAGCCCCCGGACGTCGGGCGACGGTCGGATCGCCGCCTCTCCGCGACGGGCCAAGCTGGCGGTCCAACTGCGCGCGCCGGTGTGAATGGAAACCACCGCCACGCGGGCTGATCCAACGCCGTTCACCGTTCCCGCTGTGGAGGCCGCATCCTCGTTCAACAGCCCTTGCAGCGTGTCGATCAACACCGCCATCCGGGCTGGATCGTCCAACGCGTTGGCCATCGCCTGTTCCTTTCCCATCATCCATCGCATCCGTGCCTGTGAGGCTAAGAATGGGGAAATTTCAGCTCAGAAACATTGGGTGGACTCCCATTGGGGGCGCGCGCAAGGGCGACGTTAACCATGCTCCGCGATCCCCGCAGACTGATCGCGTCGTTGTTGCCCGCCATCATGATAAGGGTGGAACCTAATGTTGATTTGGTGAAAATTGAGACCATACTAAAGGATCGTCGTTCTGTTGGCGCAACAAACGAATGGCTCTTTCACAGATTTCGCTGCGCCGCACAAACACACAGAACTCCATGGTGTTCCAGGGGAATGCAAGGAGGCTCATCGTGCTCCGAATCAACACTTTCTTGGCGCTGCTCAGTGTTTGCTGCACCGCGCTGTTCGGGCTGTCTGGACTGTCGATCCCGACGGCTCAGGCGCAGACCGCCGTCCTGCGCATCGCCACCGACCAGGAAAAAGAAGGCGGCTACCTTGTGGACATCACCCAGGCCGCGTTCCAGCGCGCCGGGTATCAGGTCGAGTTTTCCTTCGTTCCCTGGGCCAGGGCCTTGGATGGCGCGATCAAGGGCAATTACGACGTTCTGATGGCCGCCTATTTCACCTCGGAACGCGCCAAGCTGCTGGCCTACACCGACCAGATCGGCGCGGTGGAGGTGTATTTTTGGAAACGAACCGACGCCGCCATCCCGTACAACAGCTTGGACGACGTCAAGAATCTGACCATAGGCCTCGTCCGCAACTCGGTGATAAACGATGAATTCAACGCCCGTCTGCCGACCTTCAACGTCGAATACGCGAACAATGGCGAGATCAATCTCTTGAAGCTCATCGCCGGGAAAATTGATCTGTTCGTCGAAAAGCGGGAGTTGGTCGAGGTTCTGTTGAACAAGAAATACCCCGCCGATCAGGGCAAGATTCAGCCGCTGGGCGCGCCCTTGATGTCGGGGAAATTCTACAATTGCGTGTCGCGCGTCCGTCCCGATTGGGAAAAAATCCAGATGGACTTCAACGACGGTCTGCGCGCCATCCGCGCCGACGGCACGGAAAAAGCCATTCTGACAAAACACGGTCTGGCGACAAGCTGACGCCAGACCGCGTCATGACAATCTCACAAAACCCCAAGGCCCAAGGAGCGGGAACACCACCCCTTGGGCCTTGGCGCGTCGTCAGTCCCGCTTGACCGTGTCGCTGTGCAGCGCCGCCTGCGCCGCCGCCAGACGGGCGATGGGCACGCGGTAGGGCGAGCAGGAGACGTAATCCAACCCGACCGACTCGCAGAAGGTGATCGAGGCCGGATCGCCGCCATGCTCGCCGCAGATGCCCAGCTTGATGCCCGGGCGGGTGGCCCGACCGCGCTCGGCGGCAAGGGCGATCAATTCGCCCACGCCGACGGTGTCGAGCGTCTGGAACGGGTCATGCTCGAAAATGCCCTGGCGCTGGTAATCCGGCAGGAAATTGCCGGCGTCGTCGCGCGACAGGCCAAAGGTGGTCTGCGTCAGATCGTTGGTGCCGAAGGAGAAGAACTCCGCCGCTTCGGCGATGTCGCCAGCGCGGAGGGCGGCGCGCGGCAACTCGATCATCGTGCCGACCAGATACTCAAAGCTCTGGCCCGTGGACGCCATCACCTCTTGGGCGGCGCGGTCGACCACCGCCTTCAGGATGTCGAGTTCCTTCTTGGTCATGACCAGCGGGATCATCACCTCCGGGATCACCGTCGAACCGCTGGCCTTGGAGACCTCGGCGGCGGCGGCGAAGATGGCGCGGGCCTGCATCTCGTAAATCTCCGGGTAGGAGATGCCGAGACGGCAGCCGCGATGACCCAGCATCGGGTTGGCTTCGTGCAGTTGCGTCACACGATGGCGCACCCGCAGCGGATCCGTGCCGGTGGCCTTGGCGACCTCCGCCATGTCCTCGTCCGTGTTGGGCAGGAACTCGTGCAGCGGCGGGTCGAGCAGGCGGATCGTCACCGGCAGCCCGGCCATGATGGTGAAGAGATCGACGAAATCCTGCTTCTGAAACGGCTCCAGCTTGGCCAGCGCCGTGCGGCGGCCCTCTTCGCTTTCCGCCAGGATCATTTCGCGGACGGCCAGGATGCGGGCCGGGTCGAAGAACATGTGCTCGGTCCGGCACAGGCCGATGCCCTCGGCGCCGAACTTGCGCGCGGTGCGGGCGTCCAGCGGGGTTTCGGCGTTGGTGCGGATCTTCATGCGGCGGATGCTGTCGGCCCAACCCATCAGCGTGGCGAAATCGCCCGACAATTCCGGCTGGATCGTCGGCACTTCGCCCAGCATCACCTCGCCGGTCGAGCCGTCGATGGTGATGATGTCGCCGTCCTTGATGGTGACGCCGCGCACCGACATCTGCTTGGTCTTGTAGTCGATCCGCAATTCACCGGCGCCCGAGACGCAGGCCCGGCCCATGCCGCGCGCCACGACCGCCGCGTGGCTGGTCATGCCGCCCCGGCTGGTCAGGATGCCGCGCGCCGCGTGCATGCCGTGGATGTCCTCCGGCGAGGTTTCGATGCGACAGAGGATGACCGAATCGCCCACGGCGGCCATCTGTTCGGCCTCGTCGGCGTTGAACACCACCTTGCCCGAGGCCGCGCCCGGCGAGGCGGGCAGGCCCTTGGCGATCACCTTGCGGTCGGCCTTGGGGTCGAGCGTCGGGTGGAGCAACTGGTCGAGCGAGGCCGGATCAATGCGCTTGACCGCCTCGTTCTTGTCGATGACGCCCTCGTTGGCGAGATCGACGGCGATCTTCAGCGCCGCAGGCGCGGTGCGCTTGCCGTTGCGGGTTTGCAGCATGAACAGCGTGTTCTGCTGGACCGTGAATTCGATGTCCTGCATGTCGCGATAGTGCAGTTCCAGCTTGAGGCGAACCTCGTTGAGCTGGTTGAACACGTCGGGCATCACCTCTTCCATGGACGGAAGGTCGGACTTGTTGGCGATCTTGCCCGCGATGGTCAGATGCTGCGGCGTGCGGATGCCGGCCACCACGTCCTCGCCCTGGGCGTTGACGAGATATTCGCCGTAAAAGGCGTTCTCGCCGGTGGACGGGTTGCGGGTGAAGGCCACGCCGGTGGCGCAATCCTCGCCCATGTTGCCGAACACCATGCACTGCACGTTGACGGCGGTGCCCCAGCTTGCCGGGATGTCGTGCAGGCGGCGGTAGGTGATGGCCCGCGCGTTCATCCACGAGCCGAACACCGCGCCCACCGCGCCCCACAATTGTTCCTGGACGTCCTGCGGGAAGGGCGTGCCGAGTTCGCGTTCGACCGCCTTCTTGTAATCCTCGATCACGGCCTGCCAGTCGGCGGCGCTCAGATCGGTGTCGAGGCTGTAGTTCTTGTCGCGCTTGTGACCGTCGAGGATGTCCTCGAAATGGTGATGCTCCACGTCCAGAACGACGTTGGAGTACATCTGGATGAAGCGGCGGTAGCTGTCATAGGCGAAACGCCCGTCGCCCGAGCGCAGCGCCAGACCGCGCGCCGTCGCGTCGTTGAGGCCGAGGTTGAGGACCGTGTCCATCATGCCCGGCATCGAGGCCCGCGCGCCCGACCGCACCGAGACCAGCAGCGGATTGGCCGGATCGCCGAATTTGGCGTCCATCGCGTTTTCCAACCGGGCGATGGCGTCGGCCACCTGGGTTTTCAGCTCCGGCGGATAGGCGCGACCGTTGGCGTAAAAATAGGTGCACAGTTCGGTCGTGATGGTGAAGCCCGGGGGAACCGGCAGGCCCAGATTGGCCATTTCCGCCAGGTTGGCGCCCTTGCCGCCCAGCAGGTTCTTCATCTCCGCACGTCCTTCGGTGGCGCCGCCGCCGAAGCTGTAAACCCACTTGCTCTCACCCTGGCTCGCCATCGCAGAAATCCTCGCTCGCCCAATGGTCATCCGGGACCGGCCTCGCGTGGTCAACGCAATTGACCGGCTGTCCGCTGGCGCCACCTTCTATCGCCCCGGACCGGGGGATACAAGCCGGTCGCGCGCCAAAAACCCGCCTTCGGCCATCCCCCATGCGTAGGGGAGGCTTGCGAATCCAGCAATTCCGGCGGAAACGCCCCGCTCACGCCGCGTCGGCGGCCTCGGCCAGCCCGAGAAAGGCCGGAAGCTCATGAGCAACAACGAAGGTCGGGATTGGTTCCAGGAAGGCCCGCATCCGCCCCTTGTCAAGAAAACGCTCGCGGAAGGCCGACCGCTCGAACAACGGCCCCAGCTTCGGCACGATGCCGCCCGCGATGTAGACGCCGCCGCGCGCGCCCAGCGTCAGCGCCAGATTGCCCGCCACCGTGCCCAGCATGGCGCAGAACATCGCCACCGCCTCGACGCACAGCGAATCGCTGTCGGACAGGGCCGACTCGGTGATCTGGGCCGGGGTCCATTCCACCGCGCCGCCGCCCTCCAGCGCCGTCAGCGCGCTGTGCAGATTGACCAGCCCCGGCCCAGACAGCACCCGTTCCGCCGAAACATGGCCGAAGCGGTCGCGCAGATGGGCCAGCACCGCGCCCTCCCGCTCGTTGGCCGCCGCCATGGTGACGTGTCCGCCCTCCCCGGCCAGCGCCGACCAGCGCCCATCCGCGCCGGGCACCAGCCCCGACACGCCCAGCCCGCTGCCCGGCCCCAAAACGGCGACGACGCCGCCCGGCTTGGCCTCGCCATCGCCGATCAAGCGGCGGTCGCCTCGGGCCAGACGCGGCACCGACAGGGCCACGGCGGTGAAGTCGTTGATGACCGCCAACCCGTCCAATCCCAACCCGTCGCGCGTCCGGCCGATGGAAAATTGCCAGACCAGATTGGTCATGGCGACGTGATCGGACGTGACCGGCCCGGCGACGGCGAAGGCGCCCCGGCGCGGGCGTCCCGGCGTTCCCGCGTCCGCCAACCCGACCGCCGCCAGATAGGCGCGCGCGGCGTCCTCCAGCGATGGGTGGTCGGCGCAACGCAAAATCCGCACGTCGCGGATGTCGCGCCCGTCGATCAGGCCAAAGCGCGCGTTGGTGCCGCCGATGTCGGCGACCAGAATCGGGGGTGATGCGTCGTGGGTCATGGGTCCGGCCTGCGGTCAACAGGGTCTTTGGGAGGAGCGGGGACGACAGAGCCATCCCTTGGCGCGGGCGCCCCTGTGATTCCTTCTGAATCTTGGGTGAATCTGGCACGCCGCGCCGCCCTTGGCGACCGGATTTCTATGCTGCGATGCAGCAATTCTTGCATGGAGTCTGCTTTGTCAGCAGGACGGATCTAATACTTTAGAGCCATGACAAACATGAATAATTTTTTATCCCTTGAAGCCGAAGCCCCTCAGGTTCATATTGTGCAGTGCGGCATCGGTTCCGTCTCGACGGGGCCGCTGGCGTAACGCACTTCTTGGGCGTTTCCTCCCTAGACTTGAGGCCGCAGGTTCGCCCTGCGGCCTTTTTTCTGGCCGCCGCAATGCGTCAGGGAGTGGAAAACGCCCCCGGCCCGCCTCAACGCGGCTCCAGCCCGTCGCCCGGCAACGCGCCCAGCGTGTTGACCAGCTCGCCCATGTGGCGGGCCAGCACGTCCAGGAAGGGCAAGCGGGTCAAGGCGGCCTCGTCCATGTACAGTTCGCGGGCGATCTCGATCTGAAGGGCGTGGACGCCCTGGCGCGGGCGTCCGTAATGGCGGGTGGTGTAGCCCCCGGCGTAGGGGTTGTTGCGGTTCACCCGATAGCCCAACCCCGACAAAAAGCCGTCGGCGGCGTCGATGATGGCGGAGGCGCAGGCGTTGCCGTAGCAATCGCCCAGCACGATGTCGGGCCGGTTGCGCCCGCGATCCCCGCCCGGCGCCGAAGCTGGCGACGGCATGGAATGGCAATCGATCAACAGCGCGTGGCCGAAGGCGGCGCGGGTGTCGTCCACCAGACGGCGCAGCGCCGTGTGGTAGGGCGTGTAGCAGGCGTTGATGCGCGCCTGCGCCTCGGCGAAGCGCAGGCGGCGCTTGTAAATGTCCTCACCGTTGGCGACCACGCGGGCGATGGTGCCAAGCCCGGCGGCGACGCGCGGCGAGCGGGTGTTGACGTAACCGGGCAGCGGATCGACGAACATGTCGGCGTCGAGTTCATAGGCCTCGCGGTTGGCGTCCAGATAGGCGCGCGGGAACAGGGCGCGGATCAGCGGCGCGCCCAACGCCGGGGCGAAGGCGAAAATCTCGTCAACGAAGCAGTCTTCTGATTTGCGCAGCGCCCGCGCGTCGAGCCGGGCGGCGGCCAGAAAATCCGCCGGATACTGGTTGCCGCTGTGCGGCGAGGCCAGCACAAGCGGGCGGGTCTGGCGCGCCGGGGCCAGAATGTCAAAGGCCGGAACCCGTCCGGCGTCGGCGTCGCTGTGCGCATCCATGATGGGTTCTGATGTACTGGAGGCGGCGCGCCCTGTCACGAACCGGCGCCCGCCCCAGCCCGCCTTCGCCGAAAAAAACGCGCCACTCACGAAGAAGCGAAACAAAAGGCTTGCCAGCTCGCGCGGATGCGGCTAAAAACCCGCCCACGCCGAACGGAGCGCCGCCAACCAGCGCCGCGACGAACGACGACAAGGATGGGCGCGTAGCTCAGCGGGAGAGCACTACGTTGACATCGTAGGGGTCACTGGTTCAATCCCAGTCGTGCCCACCATCCACGAGGCCCCAAGGCGAACCCTTGGGGCCTCGACCATTTTCGGAGCCTTCTTTTTCGCTTTTGCGCGTCCCGCCGACGGTGTTGCGTTTTTCTTGCGGTTTCCGCGTCAACAGCGCTTGCGTCGTTCGGTTGGTTTGCGTATAAGGCGCGCTCCCTTGCGCGGGTGTAGCTCAGTTGGTTAGAGCGCCGGCCTGTCACGCCGGAGGCCGCGGGTTCAAGTCCCGTCACTCGCGCCACTATGGTCTTGTAGCTCAGCGGGAGAGCACTACGTTGACATCGTAGGGGTCACAGGTTCAATCCCTGTCGGGACCACCATTCACGAGGCTCCAAGGCACCCCCTTGGAGCCTCGACCCATTTCAGGCCCAATTTCTTTTCAAACTGCGCCGTCGCCCGCCAATTCGCGGTCGGCGTTGATGCGGAACAGTTCCACGCGATTGCTCAAAGCGACCGGGTCGCCAAGCTCCACCAGATCGATGCGCTCGCCATACGTGCGAACACCTGCCGTTTTGTAGTCATGCCCACCGTCAGCGAGAGGCCATTCGACCTCTGGCATGATGTTATTACGCCAAGAGACGTCGCCACGACGGTTCCGGCGATTTTCGACAAGATAGAGGAGCAGTTCGCTCCGGCTCTCTTCCAGAGGCGAGAAGACAAGTGGGTTTGGCTCCCAATCGCCACCACCACGATCCTTTTCAATCATGAGGCCGGTGTCCGATACGACCTCGATGTAAAGCAACCGTGCTCCAATTGCCTTAGGATCCCCTTGGTTCGTCGCATCAAACCCGATCAAGCTGAAGGGTAAGGCGTCCCACATCCAGGTCTCTGGAGACTCCATTCTCTGGCCAGGGCGCGAAAATTGATACTCAATATGGTGGGGAACGAATCCCAACTGTTCGCGAATCATGGCGACAATGTTCAAAACACGCTTCTGATAGCTCCACAACAGGCGGTAGGCGCGACGAACGTCGGCTAAGGCGTCGGGCAAGCTTTGGGTCATTTTTGGCTCTTCCACTGGAAAATCACGGCATCGGCGCGGATGCCGCCTTATGTGTCGGGAGGGATGGGCGTCACGACCAGAGGGGAAAGGCGTTCTCCGAGCCTTGGGAGGGGCGCAGAGCAGCCCAAGGGGCGCCCAGCAATTCCACCAGCCAGACCGGGGGCGACATTGGCACGCCATGAGCGCCCAGCCCGTCGCGCACATCAGCCAACAGGCGGCGATGCTCTGGTCGCTCCCCGCCCAACACACGGTTCATCAGATCGTACAGGCCCCGCCAGGACCCATAGCCCAAATGGAAATCATTGGAACAATCCGTCTTCGCGATGCGGCGCAGGCAGTCCAAGGTTTGCCTCCGCAGGTCGGCGACGGCGGAAGGCCGGTCGCGCAAACCAGACACCGCCAGAATCCAAACCCGAGCGCTCCGCTGCGTGGCCACCCACCATTCCTTGGCGATCTGTTCTGGATTCTGACTGTTAATCCGATCAAACCGCTTGGCCTCAACCACCAGAACCCCATTGTCGAAGGTAATGGCGACGTCTGGTTCCACCGGCCTTCCTTCGAGGCTGGTCCAAGAAGGCCAAAACTCAACCTTCTCAACGGTTCGAGGCAATGGTTCCATAATCGTCTCGCCCCACAGGGACGGATCGAACAGGATGCGGATCAGCGTTTCATCGGGCAGATAGGCCAACCGTTCAAACAGTGTGGCGGTGGCGGTGTCTTCCAACAAGCGCGCTTCGCCGTCATCGTCGGCGGACCACCGCAGCTTGTTGCGCAAATGAGCGTTCAGCATCCCCTGGCCTTATCGAAAATTGCATCTGAATTGCAGGCATCAGAAGAATAATCTCGATAAGGATTGTCAGCGTAGGGAAAACTTTTTATTGGGGAACATCAATCAAGAAATCAACCAAAAGGACGCGCCGGGCCTGCCGGGGCGATCCCCCGCAGGCCCAGCACGCGACGCTCAGAACCCGTCGCGCGCGACCACAAAGTCGCGGTCGTGGCCCAGCGCCGGGACCATGCGGCGGGCCTCCTCGACGCGGGCCATGTCGAGATCGGCGGTGACGAACCCCACCCCCTCGCCCGCGTCGGCCAGCACCTCGCCCCAGGGGGCGATGATGAGGGAATGGCCGTAGGTTTGCCGCCCCTCATCGTGCGTGCCGGTTTGCGCCGGGGCGACGACGAAGCAGCCGGTTTCAATGGCGCGCGCGCGCAGCAGCGTGTGCCAATGCGCCCGCCCGGTCGGCACGGTGAAGGCGGCGGGGGCGGTGATGATCGACGCCCCGGCCTTGGCCAAGGCGCGGTGCAGGTAAGGGAAGCGCACGTCGTAGCAGATGGTCATGCCGACCCCGCCCCACGGCGTGGCGGCGACCACGGCGCGCTCGCCCGGTCGGAAGGTCGCCGATTCGCGGTAGCTCTCGCCGTCCTTCAGATCCACGTCGAACATGTGGATCTTGTCGTAATGGCTGACGGTTTGACCTTGCGGGTTGAACAGATAGCTGCGGTTGGCCACCCGCTGGTCGTCCTGCAAAACCCCCAGCGTACCCGCCAGAATCCACGCCCCGGTTTCCCGCGCCAGATCGGCGAAGAAGGGAATGCCGGGATGCTCGGCCTCAACCTTCACCCGCGCCATGGTTTTGGCGCGGCCCTGGACGATCCAGCCGACATTCTCCGGCAGAGTGATGAACTCCGCCCCAGCGTCGCGCGCCCGGCGGACCAGATCGCCCGCCGCGTCGAGGTTGGGTTGCAGCTCGGTCCCGGCGTTGACCTGGACGCAGGCCGCCTTGACGACGGCGCTCACGCCGCGACTCCCAGCAGGGCGTCGAGCTTGCCCTGGCGGTCCAGCTCGTGGATGTCGTCGCTGCCGCCATAGGGCGCGCCGTCGATGAAGATCTGCGGCACGGTGGTCCGCCCCTCGGCCCGTTGCACCATCTCGCCCCGGCGGCCCGGATGCTCGTAAAGGTCGATTTCCTGATAGGTCACGCCCTTGCTCTGCAACAGGCGCTTGGCGCGGGAGCAATAGGGGCAGAAGGGGGTGGTGTAGATGACGATCTCGGCCATGCGAGAGGCTCCTGGAAAGTCGGCCCGAACAGTTTGGAACCATTGTAAAAGAACCGCCGAAGCGACGCCAGAAGCGCCGCCGGACGGTCTGCCATGCCCGTCAGCTTTTCACGACGCGGGCCAGAGTCAAGACGTCCACCCGCGCCGCCCCGGCCTTGGTCAGCACCCGCGCGCATTCGGCCAGCGTCGCCCCCGTGGTCAGCACGTCGTCAACCAGCGTCACCCGCCGCCCCGCCACCGACAGGCCGCCGCGCAGGCGGAACGCCCCCTTGACGTTGCGGTGACGCTCCGACCGGCCCAAGCCGCCCTGGGTCGGGGTGGCGCGCTGGCGGACCAGCACGTCGGGAATCGTCGCCACGCCGGTCTGTTTCGCCAAAGCCTGGGTCAGCAACGCCGCCTGGTTGTAGCGGCGGCGGAACAGCCGCAGCCGGTGCAGCGGCACCGGAACCAGCAGATCGGCGTCCTCCAACAACTCCCGCCCGGCGCGCGCCAGCCACGCGGCGTAGGCCCCGGCGGCGTGGATGCGGTCGCCATGCTTGAAGCTCAGCACCAACGGGCGGCTGCCGTCGTCATAGACCAGCACGGCGCGGGCGCGGGCGAAGGGTGGCGGTTCGGCCAGACAGGCCCCGCACAGGACGCCCGCCTGCGCCTCATACTCAAAGGGCAGGCCGCAGCAGGCGCAAAAGGGCGGCGCGACGAAGGTCAAGCCGGTCCAGCAGGCGGCGCA
This sequence comes from Azospirillum cavernae, assembly GCF_003590795.1. Taxonomy (GTDB): domain Bacteria; phylum Pseudomonadota; class Alphaproteobacteria; order Azospirillales; family Azospirillaceae; genus Azospirillum; species Azospirillum cavernae. Next base: position 230,811 of record NZ_QYUL01000001.1, on the reverse strand, counting down.
CAAGCCCCCCTGCCGATCCACCGACGCGCCGCAGGACAGGCAACGCGGCGGCAACAGCGCGTCGAGCAGCGCGACGGACGCGGCGGCGGCCAGCCGTGTCAGCGCGCGGGCGGCGGTCATGGCGAACGCCGCCCTTACTGCAACATCGCGATGCGTTCGAAAATGATGAGCGTGTAGTCGCGCAGGGCGATGAAGATGGCCGGGCCGGTGACGAACAGGATGGCCAGCGTCGCGAAAATCTTCACATCCTGCTGGATCGAGGATTCGTTGATGTTCGTGACCGATTGGAAAATCGTCAGCCCCGCCGCCAGCGCCGTGGTGATGGCCAGCGTCGGAAAGGTGATCTTGATGATGACGATCAACGCCTCATAGGTCACGGCGATGGCTTCGTTGATGCCCATGCGTCACAGATCCCTTTGCTCGACCGGCGGGTCCGACATGATCCCGCCGACAGTTTAGCATGACAAGGCCGCCGCGCCGACGCTTGAGGGCGGTGGCGGCTGCGCTATAGTGCCGGGCATGACGACCTCCGACCGCATGACCGTTTTTGACCGCGCGCTCGTCCGCCGCCGCCGCGACCGCGCCGTCCCGAACTTCTCCGACCATTCCTTTCTGTTCGACGAGGTCGCCGAGCGACTCGCCGACCGGCTGGAGGATGTGTTGCGCCCCTTCCCGCTGGCGCTGGACGTCGGTTGCCACGACGGGGCGATGGGCCGGGTTCTGGCCGGGCGCAAGGGGATCGAGCGTCTGATCGCCTGCGATCTGGCCCCCGGCTTCGCCCGCGCCGCGCGGGGACTGGCCGCCGACGAGGAGTTTTTGCCCTTCGCGCCCAACAGCTTCGATCTGGTGGTCAGCAATCTCAGCCTGCATTGGGTCAACGACCTGCCGGGCGCGTTGCTGCAAATGCGCCAGATCCTGAAGCCCGACGGCTTTTTCTGCGGCGCCATGCTGGGCGGCGACACGCTGATTGAGCTGCGCCGCTGTCTTTACGAGGCCGAAATGGCGGTGTCGGGCGGCGTGTCGCCGCGCGTGTCGCCCTTCGCCGAGATCAAGGACGCGGGCGGGCTGTTGCAGCGCGCCGGATTCGCCCTGCCGGTGGTGGACAGCGACACGCTGACCGTCACCTATGCCGACGCCTTCGCCCTGATGCGCGAGCTGCGCGGCATGGCCGAAAGCAACGCCGTTCTGGCTCGCCGCAAGATCCCGGCGACACGCGGCCTGCTGTTCGACGCCGCCCGCCGCTACGCCGAACTCTACGCCGAGCCGGACGGGCGGATCCCCGTCACCTTCCAGATTCTCTATCTGGCCGGATGGTCGCCGCACGACAGCCAGCAGCAGCCGCTGAAGCCGGGCAGCGGTGAAATCCCCCTGGGGCAGGCCCTGAAAAACGGGAACGGATCGTTGTCGTAACGATGATGGGCGGCGTGGCGGACGGACCGGCTCAGGCCACCAGCTTCCACGCCATCCAACCGAGAACGCCCGCGTTGACCAGCATGATCGCCGGGGCGACGCGGGCGACCGCTGACCGCCAAGTCCGCCCGGCGAGATGCCCGGCCAGCCCAACCGCCAGCAGGCTGGGAATCGTTCCGATAGTGAAACAGATCATGCCGAGAGCGCCGCTCAACCCGCTGCCGCTGGCCGCCGCCACCGCCACCGCGCCGTAAAGCAGCCCGCAGGGGATGAAGCCCAGCGCCACGCCCAGCCCATAACCGCGCCAGCCGACCGGGTTGCCGAACAGCGGGCGGGCCAGACCGGACACCCGGTCGCTCCACCACCGCGCGCCGCCGCCGCCCAAGCGCGGCAGAAACGCCACGGCGCTTTTCGTTGCGTATCCGAAAAAAAACAACGCGGCGAAGGCCAGAAGCGCCACCGACAGCCAGCGCAGCCCCGGCAGCGCCCCAACATGCCCGGCGACCGTCGCCGCCACCGCCCCAATCAGCGCGTATGTTGTTCCACGTCCGAAATGATAGGGCAGAACCGCCGCCCCGGTCAGACGGTGAAACTCCGACATCCGCGACAGCGGCACCTGCTCCAGCCGGGCGGATACCTGGGCCAGCACAAAGGGGCCGCACATGCCCGCGCAATGGCTGACGCCGCCGACCAGCCCCGCCGTCAGCAGGGCGAGAAACAGCCCACCATCGCGGTCGATGACCAGCGCGCACTGATTCAGACCATCGTGCAGCAGTGACAGGGCGTCCAAAACGCGATCTCCAACAGGCGGTGAGCAAGGCCGATCATGGCGGGCGGCGGGTACACCCGGCCATGACGTGCGTCAACCGGCTTATGAGCGGGCGGCTTATGAGCGGGTGGAGTCGCCCCCCGACGACGCGGCGGGCGGCGGCGCCAGCCCACGCGGCGCGGGCAGACTGTCGAGAAACCACCAGAGACCCAGCCCAATCAAGGCCAGCTTGACCAGCAGAAACAGCGCGATGTGGCGGGCGAGCGGGTTGCGGAGCATGGTCGTCGGGGCAAAAGTCGGTTGCGATGGACAAAGGCCGAACTGGCAAAGGGGCCGCGTTTTTGGCTAGTATCGCCCTCACCCATCGGTCAAGGCCACCCCAATCGGTTTCGTCCCGGCCCATCGACGCGCCGGAAGCCAGAGAAAGAGGACGTCCACCATGAAGCGGCTGTTGCTTGCCTGCGTCGTCGCCCTGGGGGTGAGCGCCCCGGCGCACGCCCAGATCAGCCTGTTCCAGGACACCAGCCTGATGCAGGCGGTTTCCAAGGGGGACGTCGCCGGGCTGAAATCCCAGTTGCTGAAGGGCGAGAACGCCAACCAGGCCGACGTTTACGGCAAGACCGTGCTGATGACCGCCATCGGCCTGTCCAACCCGACCATGGTGTCGCTGCTGCTCGACGGCGGGGCCAGCGCCAACCGCGCCGACAAGGCGGGCAACACGCCGCTGCTGCAAGCGGTGGAATCGGGGAACCCCGACATCGTCGACATTCTGCTGAAGAAGGGCGCCAAGGTCGATCAGGACAACCGCGAGGGCGTCACCCCCCTGATGGCCGCCGCGCGCACCGGGCGGGCGGAACTCGTGGATCGTCTGCTGAAGGGCGGGGCCAAGGTTGACCGCGCCGACTTCACCGGGCGCACCGCGCTGAACTGGGCGCAGGATGGGCGCAACGCCCGCGTCACCACGCTGCTGCGTCAAGCCGGTGCCCGCTGAGCGGCGCGGCGATGATCGGCCTTCCCCTTGGCGGTCCCGGCCCGCTGTTGATCCTGCTGCTGGCGCTGGTGATCGACGCGGTGTTCGGCGACTGGCTCGACCGGGTGCTGCCCGACCCGGCCCGCCTCGCCAACCGCTTCTGCAACGCCGCCGACGCCCGGCTGAACCGGATCGAGCGCGGGCCGACCGACCGTCTGTTGCGCGGCGCGCTGGTGATTCTGACGCTGGTTCTGATCGCCGGACTGACCGGGCTGCTGGTCGAATGGATCGGCGGCCATGGGCGCGGCTGGCTGGTCGAACTGCTGGTCGTGCTGTGCGGCGTGCGCGGTCGCGCCGCCTGGACACGGATCCGCGCGGTGCGCCGCGCCCTGGAAAGCGGCGGCGCGGTCGCCGGACAGGTCGCGATTCAAACGCTGACCCGCCGCCATGTCTATGGGCTGGACGAACACGGCGTCGCCCGCGCCGCCGTGGAGGCCGCCGCCCGCGCCTTCGCCCGCAAGCTGGTCGCCCCGGTCTTCGCCTACGCCCTGCTCGGCGTGCCGGGTCTGCTGATCTGGACGGCGATGGACGGAGCCGACGCCGCGCTGGGCAGCCCCGGCGTCCGCCACTCGCGGTTCGGCCTGACCGCCGCCACGCTGGACGACGCGCTGAACGCCCTGCCCGCCCGGCTGGCGGCGCTGCTGCTGGCGCTGGGCGCGCCCTTCGTTGGTTCGGCCAAAATCGGTGGGGCTTTTCGCACGATGGCGCAGGACGCCCGCAAACACCCCTCGCTCAACATGGGCTGGCCCATCGCGGCGATGGCCGGGGCGCTGGGCCTGTCGCTGGGCGGCCCGCACCGCGACGGCGGCGTGGTCATCACCGAGGCCTGGATCGGCGACGGCCGCGCCCGCGCCACCCCCGCCGACATTGGCCGGGCGCTGGCGCTCTACGCCGTGGCCGCCCTGCTGCTGGTCGGGCTGGTCGCCCTGCTGATGACGGGGTTGGCGTCGCTCTGAACGCTGGGGAGCCGATAAGAATCCCGCATCCGGTCATAAGCGGCGCGCATGACCCACGACCCGCGCGCGATCAATAATAGGGATCGCTCAAGCCTTCCGCCGCGAAGGCGGCGCGCACGGCGGGACGCTCCAAAACGCGGGCCAGATACGGCCCCAGATGGAGCCGTTCGCGCGCCGGACAGGCCATGAAGCGGGTCCAGCGGCACAGCATGAACAGATAAGGGTCGAGCGCCGAATAGCCGCTCGCCAGCATCCAATCCCGCCCGGCCAGCGCGCGGTCCAGCCCGTCGAACTGGTCGCTGAGCCGTGATTCCGCCATCGCCTTGACGCTGGCTTGCGCCGCCGCGCCCTCGGCGAAACGCTCCGGGTAGAAGTACAGCATCATGTCGGCCTGGACGGTGTTCGTCAGATAGATCAACCACTTGTAAAGCTCGGACCGCTCCGGCGCGCCGACCGGCGGGACCAATCCGGCGCCGGGGTTGGCGTCGGCCAGATGCAGGCAGATGGCGGCGGCCTCGTACAGAACAAGGTCGCCATCAACCAGCGTCGGCGCCCGGCCATGCGGGTTCAGCGCCAGATAGGCCGGCTGCTTGTGTTCGGCCTTCTCGCGGTCCAACAGGACCAGATCGAAGGGCGCGCCGATCTCCCGCAACAGGATGTGCGGGGCCATGGCGGCGCTGCTGGCGATGGCGTAGAGCGTGGGCATGAAGCCTCTCCCTCGGTGACGGGAACCGCCCAGGCAACCGTCGGGCGGTTTGACCAACGGCATAACGCGCGCCCTCGAAACGGTCCAGCCTCCCCCAAGCGGCGCATGGCACGCTTGACCGTGACGCGGGTTTGTCGGCATGACGAACTGTGCGTATGATCGCCGTCAGCGTTTAACAAATCGAACACCCCCGCGCCGACACGAGGCGCGCCAACAAGGGGGGTTCGCCGGACAGGAGCAGGAAGAACAGCATGAGCGCGATCGGCAATTCGGCGGCGAGCCGCGACAAGGCCTTTGTCCTCCACCCCTACACCAATCTGCACGCCCACGAGACTCAAGGCCCGCTCATCATCGAGCGCGGCGAAGGCGTGCGCGTGTATGACGACGCCAACAACGCCTACATCGAGGGCATGGCCAGCCTGTGGTGCGTCTCGCTGGGGTGGGGGGAAGAGCGGCTGGTCCAGGCGGCGGCCAACCAGATGCGCAAGCTGTCCAGCTACCACATCTTCGGCCACAAATCGCACGAGCCGGGCATTGATCTGGCGGAAAAGCTGATCGGGCTGGCCCCGGTCCCGATGTCCAAGGTGTTCTTCGCCAATTCCGGGTCGGAAGCCAACGACACCGCCGTCAAGCTGATCTGGTACTACAACAACGCCCTGGGTCGCCCGGACAAGAAGAAGATCCTGGCGCGCGTGCGCGGCTATCACGGCGTGACGGTGGCGACCGCCAGCCTGACTGGCCTGCCCAACAACCACCGCGATTTCGATCTGCCGATCGCCCGCATCTCGCACGCCGATTGCCCGCACCATTACCGCAACGCCAAGCCGGGCGAGAGCGAGGAAGAGTTCGCCACCCGTCTGGCCGAACAGCTTGAGGCGCAGATCCTGGCCGAAGGGCCGGACACCGTCGCCGCGATGTTCTGCGAGCCGATCATGGGCGCCGGCGGCGTCGTGGTGCCGCCCGCGACCTATTACGAGAAGATCCAGGCGGTTCTGAAGAAGTACGACGTCCTGCTGGTCGCCGACGAGGTGATTTGCGGCTTTGGCCGCACCGGCAATTTCTGGGGCAGCCAGACGATGGGCATGCAGCCGGACATCCTGACCTGCGCCAAGCAATTGTCGTCGGGCTATCTGCCGATTTCCGCCGTGATGGTGTCGGACGCGATCTATCGCGCCTGCGTGGACGAGAGCAAGAAGATCGGCACCTTCGGCCACGGCTACACCTATTCCGCCCATCCGGTGGCGGCGGCGGTGGCGCTGGAAACCCTGGCGATCTACCAGGAACGCGACATGATCGGCCATGTCCGCGACGTCGCCCCGCTGTTCCAACGCCGCCTGCGCGCTCTGGCCGATCACCCGCTGGTCGGCGAGGCGCGCGGCGTCGGCCTGATCGGCGCCATCGAGCTGGTGGCCGACAAGACGACCAAGGCGACCTTCGAGCCGGTGGGCCGCGCGGGCGCCGTGGTGAATGGTCTGGCGCAAGAGCATGGGCTGATCGTCCGCGCCATGGGCGATTCCATCGCCCTCTGCCCGCCGCTGGTCATCAGCGAGGAGGACATCAACCAGGTGTTCGACCGCTTGACCAAGGCGCTGGACGCCGCGATCCCGGTCCTGCGCGGGTAAGGATGGAGGTGGGGGAGTTGGGCGACCGCTCCCCCCTTTACCGATGACGGTCGTCCAGTTCACCTTGCCAATCGACAGCGCCGAACAGGCTCAACGTGCGTTCCTCTTGCTTGAATCGAATGAGACGACGCAGCGCTTCTTCGACGACGGCCCTCTTCGTGGTCAGTTCGGTGGCGGCCATGGCCTCAAGGATCAGGTTGTCATCAAGGTCGATGATGACGCGCATAGCATTCTCCGCCTGTGAACAGCGTGTTGCGGGTCAGGTTGACGGCTTCTCGGCGCAAGACCTTTAACACGGACGCCGACGGCGCCACTCAACCGATGAATACGAATTGAGATCTGTATTTTTTATCCGTGTCCATCCGTTGATATCCGTGTTCATCCGTGTCTTGAAGACGCTCTCTCCTAAGCAGCCTCGCGTCACTGGCCTTGTTGCCGAAAGCGCCCGCGCGCGGCAGCCCCGCCGCAACCGCAAGGGACAGGGCCGCGCGCCTCATGCGAAGGTGCAATCCGGGTTGGCTTGATTCGCATCAATGCCGGATGGCGCTTTGGCGCCAAAGATGCGATCTTCCCGTTGCGTGGGTTGGATGGATTCTTTCGCTCCGCCCTTCCCGTGCGACAGACCCGGTGTGGATGACCGCGAACGGAAGCGCGCGATGGATTACGAGAGCTTTTTCCGCAGCCAGATCGCCACCCTCAAGCAGGATGGCCGTTATCGCTTTTTCGCCGATCTGGCGCGGCACGCCGGGAATTTCCCGACGGCGACCTTCCGCGATTCCCAGGACCGCGAACGGCAAGTCACCGTCTGGTGCTCCAACGATTATCTGGGCATGGGCCAGCACCCCGCCGTGCTCAAGGCGATGCACGACGCGCTGGACGAGGTTGGCGCGGGCGCGGGCGGCACGCGCAACATCTCCGGCACCAACCGTTATCACGTTCTGCTGGAACGCGAGCTGGCCGACCTGCACGGCAAGGACGCCGCCCTGCTCTTCACCTCGGGCTATGTGTCGAACGACGCGACGTTGACCACGCTGGGCAAGGTTTTGCCCAATTGCGTGATTCTGTCGGACGCGCTGAACCACAACTCGATGATAACCGGCATCCGCAACTCCGGTGCGGAAAAGCACGTCTTCCGCCACAACGACCCCAAGCATCTGGACGAGCTGCTGTCCGGCCTCGCGCCCGACCGGCCCAAGCTGGTGGCGTTTGAAAGCGTCTATTCGATGGACGGCGACATCGCCCCCATCCACGATCTGTGCGACGTCGCCGACAAGCATGGGGCGATGACCTATCTGGACGAGGTCCACGCGGTCGGCATGTACGGCCCGCGCGGCGGCGGCGTGGCCGAGCGCGACGGCGCGATGGATCGGATCACCATCATTGAGGCGACCCTGGGCAAGGCCTTTGGCGTCCAGGGCGGCTACATCACCGGGTCGGCGGCGTTGATCGACTGCGTGCGCAGCTTCGCCGCCGGGTTCATCTTCTCCACCTCGATGGCTCCGGTCATCGCGGCGGGGGCGCTGGCCAGCATCCGCCATCTGAAAAACAGCCAGACCGAACGCGCCCAACACCAGGAGCGCGCGGCCAAGCTGAAGCGCCTGTTCGCCGACGCCGGTCTGCCGGTGATGCCCTCGGTCAGCCACATTGTGCCGGTGATGGTCGGCGACGCCCACCGTTGCAAGCAGGCCTCGGACGAGTTGATGGAGCGGCACGGCATCTATGTGCAGCCGATCAACTACCCGACCGTGCCGCGCGGGGCCGAACGCCTGCGCTTCACCCCGACGCCGCTGCACAGCGACGCCGAGATGGACCGGCTGGTCGCCGCGCTGCTGGACGTCTGGGGACGCCTGGATCTGCGTCTGGCCGCCTGACGCGCGGATCGGAATCGCGAACCCGTTTGCAGATCGGACCTTTTGTCCTCTGGACAGCGGGCCGACGGGCGCCTATGTTGAGGAACAGATTGCGAGCCGCTCGCAATCTGTTCCTTTCATTTTCGCCAACCGCGTCGTTCGTCCGACGATCAAGCGCAGGGGTTCGCCATGTACCGTGACAACTCGCTGATGCCGAAAGAGGCGGTGCGCCTCGTCGTCCTGGGCACCTTGATGCAGGATGGGCCGCTGCGCTACGCCGCGCTTGCCGGATCGGTGCGCCATTTCCTCGACCGCATCGTCGGCCCGTCGCTCGACCTGATGGGCACCTCGCTGGAGATGCTGCGGTACGAGGGACTGATCGAGGCGCTGGACGGCAGCGGGATGGAAGACAATGCCCTGCTCGGCCCGACCGAGGCCGGACGGGCGGAGTTTGAGACTCTGGTCCGCGCCAACGTCCGCGCCCCGTCGGCGGACGGCATCAACAAGCTCATCATCGCGCTGAAGCTGCGCTTCCTGCATCTGCTCGATCCCGACTCGCAGAAGGAGCAAATCGACAACCTCGTTTCGCTGTGCGAGACGGAGTTGGCGCGTTTGGGGGATCTGCGGCGGGTCAACAGCGCCGATTCCGGCCATTTCGCCGCGTGGCTTGACCGCGACATCGCCCAGGCGGAAGACCGGCTGTCCTGGTTCCAGGATCTGCTGAACCGCCTGTAAACGTTTCGCAACGATTGCTTGCCCTATCCGTTTGGCGCGACCTTTTTGCCGAAGGTCGCGCCATCGTTTGTTTCGCCCCCGGATTTTGGTGTAGCGTAGCGCGCACGTGTTTCTGACCGTCCTCAAACAGCCGGAATGTCTCTCCATGGCCTCGATCCTGTCGACCGATGATCTTGAAGACCGCTTGCGCATGGAGTTTGTGGACGACGCGCGCGATCGTCTGGAGGTGATGAACGCCGCCCTGACAGGCCGCGCCAAGGGGACGCGCAGCGACGCGGAAACCATCGGCGTTCTGCGCTTGGAAGCCCACAATTTCAAGGGCATGGGCACCAGCTTCGGCTATCCCACCGTCAGCCTCGTCGCCCACCGCCTGGAGGATTACCTCAGCGGCCTGAAGCAGTTGGAGGGTCGGCAACTGTCCGACGCGCAGCTCTTCATCGACCGCATCGCCGAGTTGGTGGACCGCGCCGAACAGCCGCTGTTGGCCGAAACCAACCGCATCATCCGCGCCCTGCCGGTCCGTTACGAATTCCAGGTGACGGACGTCGAGGTCCGCAACGTCGAAATCATGCTGGTGACGCCGTCCAAGGTCGTCGCCAAAAAGCTGGGCGCGGAACTGGCCGCCTGCGGCTTCCGCACCATGACCGTGACCGACCCCATCGAATCGATCAGCTTGGCGGTGCGCGTGCCGCCCGACATGGTCATCGCCTCGATGGTGATGGACGGGCTGTCGGGCTTGGACCTCATTCGCGGCCTGCGCGCCATGAGCGTGACGCACAGCGTGCCGATGGCGCTGCTGACCTCGCTGAACCTCGACAACCCGTCTCTGAAGGAAATCCCTCACGGCGTGTCGGTGATCCGGGTGGGCGAGCATTTCGGCGATGATTTCGCCGCCGTCGTCGCCAAATACAATCTGGGTTGAGCGGTTTCAGTCGAGCCGCTGCGGCTCTCCGGCGCCGTTGACCGCGCAAATTCGCTGCACGACGGCGGGTTTCGGCACGGCGACTTCCCCTTGTTCAAAGGCGACGACGCGCAAACGGTCGCGGGTCAGATCCAGCAACTCCCCCTCCCGCAACAGGAAGGCGGGGGAGGAGGGGCGGCCAAAGCGGGCGTTGCCGATGGCGAAGGTCTCGTAAATCAGAACCCCGCCCGGAGCCAGCGCGTCCAGCAGCGCCGGGAACAAGGGCCGGTGCAGATAGTTGGTTACGACGATCCCGGCGAAAGGCTGGCCGGGGGGCAAGGGCCACGGGCCGCCATCCTCCAGATCGGCCCCACCCTCCAGATCGGCCTGGACCAGCGTCACCCCATCGGTCCCGTCGAGATCGGCCACCCCGCCCAAATCCCGGTCCACCCCCACCACCGGGTGACGACGCTGATGGAACAGCCGCAAATGCCGCCCCGACCCACAGGCCAGATCCAGGACGCTTCCGCCCGCCGCGACCAACGGAGCGAAGCGCAGAACCCAGGGCGACGCCAGGGGCAGGGACGAAGGGGACGCGGTGGGATGCGAATCGGTGGTCACGGTGGCCCTGCGGGATTGGGGTGGGGTTTGACGCGGGTGGTCCCGCCGTGCTGAATTAAGACCGATGCCGAGTCGCGCCGCAACCGCGCGCATGTCAGGCGTCTGGCTCAACGTTTGCTTATCACGGGTCGCTGACCCTCAGAGGTTTGGTGGGGATATGATCCTCTTCGCGTTGAAATGCTCGTCCGATCATCGATTCGAAGGATGGTTCCGCAACGGCGCCGCTTATGACGAGCAAGCGGCCTCCCATCTCATCGCCTGCCCGGTCTGCGGCGACAGCGCCGTCGCCAAAGCGCCGATGGCCCCGCGCATCGCCAAGGGGGTGGCCAAGGCGGTTGACCGCGCCCACGAGGCGGCGCAGGCGAAGGACGCCGCGACGGAGACCAAGGACGCCAACGCAAACGCCGCCGCGCCAGCGCCGCCGTCGGTCCCAGCCACCATCCCAACCCCGGCGGACGTCGTCGCCGCCCTGCCCCCGACGCTGAACGACGCCCAGCGCGAGGCGGTGGCCGAGGTGATGCGCCAATTGTCCGAGGTCCGCCGCACGGTGGAGAAGAATTGCGACTATGTGGGCGACCGATTCGCCGAGGAAGCCCGCCGCATTCATTATGGCGAGGCCGATCCGCGCGGCATCTACGGCGAGGCGTCGTCGGAGGACGTCGAGGAGTTGAACGAGGAGGGTGTGACATTTCACCGCATCCCCTGGCTTCCGCGCACGGATTCCTGACCCCACCCCGGTTGATTCCGGCGGAAACCATTGGCGAAACTGACAGTTTGCAAGGCGCCGCGCCAAACGCGGCGCCTTTTTCACGACTGCGCCAACGCGCCACGCCATCAGACCGACCCGACCATGGTCGGGGGTGCGCCCAACTATGATCTGTATCAAACAATTGGCTGGATCAAGGGCCTACACCAAAGACGGTACAAGCCCGAGTGTCTCAAAGGACCGTCGAACAACCGCTCGGCACTCGTGAGGGGACGCACTATGAGTAAGAACACACAACGGATTGTGAACAATCCAAAGTTCCAGGAGTTGATCGCCCGGCGGTCAGCCTTCGCCTGGACGCTCTCGATCGCCATGCTGGTGATCTATTTCGGCTTCATCCTTCTGGTCGCCTTCGGCAAGGGCTTCCTCGGCACGCCGATTGGCGCGGGTGTCACCACCTGGGGCATTCCCATCGGCCTCTTCACCATCGTCTCCGCCTTCATCCTGACCGGCATCTACGTCAATCGGGCGAACGGCGAGTTTGACGAGCTGAACCGCCAGATCCTGGAGGAACTGAAGTGATGCGCGCTGCCAATTCCCGCATCGTCGCGGCGCTCGCCGCGACCGGCGCTCTGGTTCCCGCCACCTCCTTCGCCGACGCCATTGGCGGCGCCGTGGCGAAGCAGGCGACGAACTACGAAGCCATCGTCATGTTCCTGGCCTTCGTGCTGTTGACGCTGGGCATCACCTTCTGGGCCGCCCGCCGCACGAAGTCGGCCAAGGATTTCTACGCCGCCGGCGGCGGCATCACCGGCTTCCAGAATGGTCTGGCGATCGCTGGCGACTACATGTCGGCGGCCTCCTTCCTGGGCATCGCCGGTTTGGTCTATTCGTCGGGCTTCGACGGGTTGATCTATTCGGTGGGCTGGCTGGTCGGCTGGCCGATCGTGCTGTTCCTGATCGCGGAACGCCTGCGCAACCTCGGCAAATACACCTTCGCCGACGTCGCGTCCTACCGCTTCCAACAGACGCCGATCCGCACGCTGTCGGCCTGCGGCTCGCTGGCGACCGTCACCTTCTACCTGATCGCCCAGATGGTCGGCGCCGGCAAGCTGATCCAGCTTCTGTTCGGCCTTGATTATCTGGTCGCCGTCATCCTCGTCGGCGTGCTGATGATCGGTTACGTGACCTTCGGCGGCATGCTGGCGACGACCTGGGTGCAGATCATCAAGGCGGTGATGCTGCTGTCGGGCGCCTCCTTCATGGCCTTCATGATCCTGGCCAAGTTCAGCTTCAACCCCGAAGCCATGTTCCAGGCCGCCGTCAACATCCACCCGAAGGGTCTGGCGATCATGTCGCCGGGCGCGCTTGTCACCGATCCGGTATCGGCGATATCGCTGGGCATGGCGTTGATGTTCGGCACCGCCGGTCTGCCGCACATCCTGATGCGCTTCTTCACGGTGTCCGACGCCAAGGAAGCCCGCAAGTCGGTCTTCTACGCCACGGGCTTCATCGGCTACTTCTACATCCTGACCTTCATCATCGGTTTCGGCGCCATCGTGCTGATCCTGGCCCCCGACGCCAACGGCGCCTATCCGTTCCTGAAGGAAGCCCCGCTGGCCGGCGCCAAGGCGGTGATCGCCAACGTCATCGGCGGCACCAACATGGCGGCCATCCACACCGCCAACGCGGTGGGCGGCAACCTGTTCTACGGCTTCATTTCCGCCGTCGCCTTCGCCACCATCCTGGCGGTGGTCGCCGGTCTGACGCTGGCCGGCGCCTCGGCGGTCTCCCATGACCTCTACGCCTCGGTCTTCGCCAAGGGCCGCGCCAACGAGCAGGACGAGATCCGCGTGTCCAAGATCACCACGGTGGTCATCGGCATCGTCTCGATCGTCTTGGGCGTCGCCTTTGAAAACCAGAATGTGGCCTTCATGGTCGGCTTGGCCTTCGTCATCGCGGCGTCGGCGAACTTCCCGATCCTGCTGATGTCGATGTTCTGGGGCAAGATGACCACCCGTGGCGCCGTGCTGGGCGGCTCGCTCGGCTTGATCTCGGCGATCGTGCTCCTCGTGCTTGGCCCGACCGTGTGGAAGGCCGTGCTGGGCAACCCGGCGGCGATCTTCCCGTATGACAACCCCGGCCTGTTCTCGATCCTGCTGTCCTTCGCCGGCATCTGGTTCTTCTCGATCACCGACAACAGCGAGAGCGCGCAGGCCGAACGCCGCGCCTTCGAAGCCCAATATGTCCGGTCGCAGACCGGCCTGGGCGCGGAGGGGGCCTCGGCTCACTAACACGACCACCGCGCGAGGTTCGCTTCGCACGCCAATTGTCGCACCCGACTTCCCGTGCCCTGCGGGACGGGTGTAACCTGAGAACGCCCCTGGACCTTCCAGGGGCGTCTTTTTTTGTCCTCTGTCCGACGGAGCGGCGCCCGTGTCCGACCTTTCCCGGCCCGATGTGGCCCGGCCCGATCCGGGCGCTTTCGATTGCGACCGTCCGCCCTTCGATCTGTTGACGGCGGACCAGCGCGACGGCCTCACAGCCGCGCTCGACATCGGCCTGTACGCCAAGGACAGCGTCGTTCTGGGCCGCGACGATCCCACCGACGCGCTGTTCGTCGTGCTGCGCGGGGCGGTGCAGGAGCGCCATGGCGGCGAGATCGCCGCGCTGCACGGGCCGGGCGACCGCTTCGACCTCGCCTCCCTCTATGGCGGCGGGCCGATCCGCAGCTTCGTCGCGGCGGACGACACGGTTTGCCATGTCATTCCCCGCCCGGTTCTGGAAGGGCTGGCCCGCGAGAATCCAGAATTCGGCGCGGCGGTGATCGGCGAATTCGCCCAGCGGATGCGGGCGCTGGCGGCGGAACGCTCCAACCGGGAAATGGCGGCGCTGACCATGGCCCGCATCCGGCAAGCCTATCTGCACCCGCCGCTGTTCGTCGCGGGCGACGCCAGCCTGCGCGACGCCGCCGACGTCATGAAACGCAACCACGCCAGCAGCGTTCTGGTTCGCGACAACGGGCCGGAGGGGGAGCGCGTCGGCATCCTGACCGGCACCGACCTGCGCGACCGGGTGGTGCTGGAAGGCCGCCCGGTGGACGCGCCGGTCGGGCCGCTCGCCCGCTACGGGCTGCTGACCATCGACCGCGACGATCTGCTGTTCAACGCGCTGGTGCTGATGACCAAACACGCGGTGCGCCGCGTCGTCGTCACCGAAAACGGCGCGGTGGTCGGGCTGTTGGGGCAAAGCGACCTGCTGGCCGTGCTGTCCAACCATTCCCAGGTGATCGGGCTTCAGGTCGAACACGCCGATTCGCCTGAGGATCTGCGCCAAGCCAGCCTGTCCATCGTCGCGCTGATCCGCACCCTGCACGCCACCGGCGTCAAGGTCGCCTTCATCGCCGACCTCGTCACCGAACTGAACCGCCGCATCTTCCGCAAGCTGTTCGAGCTGCTGGCCCCGCCCGACCTTTTGGAAAATTCCTGCCTGATCGTCATGGGCAGCGAGGGGCGCGGCGAGCAGGTGCTGAAAACCGACCAGGACAACGGCCTGATCCTGCGCGACGGCTATGATTGCCCGGCTTTGCCCAGCATCGTCGCCGCCTTCTCGCGCCATCTGGTGTCTTTCGGCTACCCGCCTTGTCCGGGCAACATCATGGTGTCCAACCCCGATTGGACCCGCCCGCTGGCCGGGTACAAGGATTCGATCTTCCACTGGATCCACCACCCGGACGAAGCGGCGGCGATGAATCTCGCCATCTTCTACGACGCCGCCCCCGTCGCCGGGGATTCCAGCCTGCTGGACGAGGCCAAGGGCTATCTGTTGAGCCGGTTGCAGGACAACCAGATGTTCTTCAGCCAATTCGCCCGCCCGACTTTGGCGTTCGACACGCCGTCGGGCCTGTTCGCCGCCCTGTTCGAGCGGCGCCGAGCGGAGCCGGTGGACATCAAGAAGGCGGGCATCTTCCCCATCGTCCACGGCGTGCGCGCGCTGGCCCTGGAAAAGCACATGGTGGAGACCAACACCGTCGCCCGCATCTGGGCGTTGGCCGAGGCGGGGGCGTTGGACCGCAAGCTGGCCGGGGAGTTGGTGGAGGCGCTCACCATCCTGTCCACCATCCGGCTGAAGGCGCGCGTCGATTCGCCCAGCGAGGCCGGGGGCGATCCGAACGCGGAGCTGGCCATCGACAACATGGTCCACCCCGACCGGCTGGGGAAGCTCGACCATGACCAGTTCAAGGATTGTCTGGCTTTGGTGAAGAGTTTCAAGGAAACCATCGCCTATCACTTCCGCCTGAATCATTGAGGGGCCGGCGATGCCGACCGACAGCACTCCGGCCAACGCCCAGTCCAGCGCCAAGGCCGACGCGGCGGCGCGGCTTGAACGCGTCGCCCTTCATTGCGACGCGACGTCCTACGACGCGGCCAGCGCCGAACCGCTGCTGCTGGTCGCTTTGCGGGTCCGGGGCAACCGCATCCTGACCGGCGGCGCGCTGGTCCTGCGGGGGCAAGAGAACGGCTTTCCGACCGACGCCGGGGACCGCCTGCGCCGCTTCATCGGCCAGCGTCCGCTGATCGGTTATTTCCTGGATTTCTCCGCCGCGATGGTCGAACGGCTGACCGGCGGGCCGCTGGCCAACGAGCGGATCGAGGTGTCCGGCCTCTATTACGACCGCAAGGTCCGAAGCCTGTCGAAAAGCGCGGTCGATCTGCGGCTGGACAGCCTGATCCAGGATCTTGACCTGCCGGTGCGCGCCGACGACGCGCGGGGAACCGCGCTGGCCGCCGCCATGGCGTGGCTGCGACTGACCAACGCCGGATAGACGGACGCCAAGGCAATCGTTCGTATACATTTGTAAAAGCCAGACACATTTCAGCAAAGATTGTCGGCCACAGTCCGCGCGAAAAGATCGCCTGACGGACATTTCGCAAAACAAACAAAAATAAGCGATGATGACGGGCGGCGATCCTTTGGGATGGCGGGCGGCGGGGCTTGCGCGTGTTGCGCGGGTCTGGGCGTTCCCTCCCAACGTGGCCTCTGAACCAAAAAATCACGATCATGGGAGACAACACGATGCGCTTGAAGACGGCTCTCGCCTGCGGCGTCACCGCCTGCGCCCTGATGGCCGCCGCCGGATCGGCTCCGGCCCTTGCCCAGATTTCCAATGACGCGGTCAAGATCGGCCTGCTCACCGACATGAGCGGCCCCTATTCTGACGTGGCCGGTCCCGGCACGATCATCGCCGCCAAGCTGGCCATTGAGGACATGGGCGGCAAGGTGGCGGGCAAACCCATCGTCCTGCTGACCTCCGACCACCAGAACAAGGCCGACATCGCCGCCAACAAGGCGCGCGAATGGGCCGACACGGAAAAGGTGGACGTCTTCGCCGAGCTGGTGACGACCTCCGTCGCCTTGGCGGTGAACGAGATCGCCAAGACCAACAACAAGATCAGCCTGATTTCCGGCACGGCGTCCTCGCGCATCACCAACCAGGATTGCTTCAAGGGCGGGATCCACTGGACCTACGACACCTACGCCATGGCCATCGGCACGGGCCGCGCCGTGGTGCAGGAGGGCGGCAAAAGCTGGTATTTCCTGACCGCCGACTACGCCTTTGGCCAGAACCTGCAAGATGACGTGTCAAAGGTGGTGAAGGCGGCGGGCGGCACGGTCGTCGGCGCGGTCAAGCACCCCTTCCCGGCGTCGGACTTCTCGTCCTTCCTGTTGCAGGCCCAGGCGTCGAAGGCGAACGTCATCGGTCTGGCCAACGCCGGGGCCGACACCATCAACGCCATCAAGGCGGCCAAGGAGTTCGGCATCGTCGAGGCTGGGCAACGGTTGGCCGGACTGCTGGTCTTCATCTCCGACATCCATTCGCTGGGGTTGGAGACGGCCAAGGGGCTGAACCTGACCACCGGCTTCTATTGGGATTTCGACGACAAGACCCGCGCCTGGTCCAAGCGCTTCGCCGAAAAATCCGGCGGCAAAATGCCGACCATGGTGCAGGCGGGCGTCTATTCCTCGCTGATGCATTACTTCAAGGCGGTGGAGGCCACCGGCACAGACGACACCGACAAGGTGCTGGCCCAGATGAAGGCGACCAAGGTCGATGATTTCTTCGCCCGCAACGGCCGCATCCGCGAGGATGGCCGCATGGTCCACGACATGTATCTGGCCCAGGTCAAAACCCCGGCGGAATCGAAGGCGCCATGGGATTATTACAAGATCCTGCGCACCATCCCGGCGGAAGAAGCCTTCCTGCCGATCGCCGACAGCCAGTGCCCGCTGGTGAAAAAGTAAGGGAACGCGGCCCCCTCCCCAGCCCTCCCCCGCCTTGCGGCGGGAGAGGGAGTCCGTCCCCTCTCCCGCGTCAGCGGGGGAGGGTTAGGGAGGGGGCCGTAATTTTCTTCACTCTCCGCCTCACTCCCCGTCGTCCGCCCCGTCCACCGGCAGTTGTTCGCCCCGAATGCGGCGGCGGCGGTCGGCTTTGCGGATGATCTGCTTGCCGTGCTTGTGCAGCGACGGCCCTTCCAGCGGGCCGCCGGGCCGCACCGGACGTTCGGCGAAGCGGCCCATGGAGATCATGCGGTCATACATCACCAGCGCCCCGGCGACCCCGACATTGACACAGAACGCCATCGGGATCTTCACCACGAAGTCGCAACGGTCAATCAACGGCTGCGACAGGCTGGCGCGTTCCGGCCCCAGCACATAGGCGGCGCGGGTCGGGTGGCGGAAGCTGGGAAGCTCGATGGCGTCGTCGGTCAACTCCACCCCGACCAGGGCGCAATCCTTGGGCAGGGTGAAATCGGCCACCCGGTCATGGACGTAGAGCGGCAGATGCATGGTGGCGCCGGAGGTGTCGACCAGCTTGGTTTCCCGCAAATCCGGCTCGGGATCGATGGCGAAGAAAAAGGACGCGCCGAAGGCGTGGGCGGAACGCATCAGATTGCCGAGGTTGCCGGGCTTGCTGATGCGCTCAACGCCGATGGCGAAATAACCGCGCATGATGAATGTCGTGCCGCTGTGTGAGGAAAAACGGTCGGAGATTGCCTCGCCCGTTCCAGCCACGCAAGGGCTTGCGCTATTTCCGCAGCCCCTCCAGCGCCGCCCGCAATTTGGCGAGAACCGCCATGTCGGTGTCTTTGTTGCAGGCCAGCGACATCACCGTCTTGTTGAAGGTCAGCACCGGCTTGATGAGATCCGCCGCTCCTTGATTTTTCGCCAGATAGGGACCGAGTTCGGACCCTGAGGCCCAAAAATCAATCCGGCCCGCCGCCAGCTTGGCAATGTTCAACTCGTCGCGCGGGGCGGAATCCACCTTGTAGCCGCCCTTTTCCAGATAGGCGGCGACCGCGTCGCCCGCGTAACCGCCGATCACCTTGCCGCGCGTGTCGTCCAGGCTTTTCAGCGGCGCGGCGTTGTCGGCCTTGGCGAACAGCACCCAATCGTTGCTGACCAGCGGCCCGACCCATTGGAACAGGTCCTTCCGCTCGGGCGTTTCGGTGGTGCTGTAGACGCAGGCGTCCTTCTGGGTCTGCGCCGTCTGATAGGCGCGGTTCCAGGGCAGAACTTCGATCTTGTACGGGACGCCCGCCTTCTCGAACATGCTTTTCACCAGTTCGGTGGCGATGCCCGTCACCTTGCCGTCCTGGGTCATGTTGAAGGGCGGGTATTCCTCGGTCGTCACCAGAATGTCGGCCATGGCCGCGACCGGAGCCAAGGCGGCCAAACCAGCGAACACGCACGCACGGATCATTGGCTGTTCTCCTGCTTTTCCTGTGGCTGCGCGCGCGGCGTCGCGCCGACCAGGGCCGGAGCGCGCGCGGAAAGCGCAATTTTCATAAAAAGTAGGGGAATTGTGCCGTTGACGGAGCTGGGCTGTCCATGCGGGCTGTCCCTGATTTTCCCGCGCCCCCCTTGCCTCCTGCGGACCGGGGCGGCACTCTGGCCAGCATGACGCACGATCACAGCCATCCTCACGACCACGGCCACGCCGACCTGTCCGGCCCAACCGAAAACCCGATCATGATCGAGGTGACTCGCGGCGGCATGGTCGAATCGGTCCATCGCGGGCGGGCCTGTCTGGTGGACGCCGCCGGTCATGTGCTGGCCCAATGGGGGGACATCGCCGCCCCGATCTACCCACGTTCGGCCATCGCGGCGATCCAGGCGATTCCGCTGGTGGAAAGCGGGGCGCTCGACGCCTTTGAACTTGGCGATTCGGAGTTGGCCTTGGCCTGCGCCAGCCACAGCGGCGAGATTCGCCACACCCGTTTGCTGGAAGGCTGGATCAAGCGCCTGGGCCTGACCGCCGAGGATCTGGCTTGCGGCCCGCAAACCCCGACCGATCCCGACAGCGCCGCCGATCTGATCCGCGATGGCGAGCCGCCAAGCGTCTTCCACAACACCGCGTCCGGCAAGCACGCGGGCTTTCTGACCACCGCCCGCCATTTGGGAAAGCCGATCCAGGGCTACGCCCGTTTCGACCACCCGGTTCAACAGCGGGTGTTGGGCGTGCTGGAACAGATGACCGGCCAGGATCTGTCCCGCGCCCCCTGGGGCGTGGACAATTGCGCCCTGCCCACCATCGGCGTCCCGCTGGGGGCGCTCGCCTACGCCATGGCGCGGCTGGCCGATCCGGTCGATCTGCCCGACGCCCGCGCCAACGCGGTGGCCCGGATCACCAAGGCCTGGAAGGCCCACCCCCATCTGATCGGCGGCAAGGACAGCTTCGACACCCGGATGATGCAGGCGTCGGGCGGTCTCGTTCTGGTCAAAAGCGGGTCGGAGGGCGTGGCCTGCGCCGTGCTGCCCAAGGAGGGCGTCGGCATCGCCCTGAAGATCGAGGACGGGTCCGCCCGCGCCCGCGACGTGGCGCTCGCCGCGCTGATCCGCGCCGCCAACGCCTTGACCGAGGAGCAATGGACCCGCGCCGCCGATCTGCTGACCGTCCCCCTGGTCAACCGCGTCGGGCGCGAGGTCGGCGTGATCCGAACGGCGGAAGGCTGGTTGTCAAACGGGGAGTGATCGCTCAGGCCGCTGCCGACCGGCGGCCCCGCCGCCACGCGGCGACCCGCAGCAGCGCGGCCAATCCCAAGAGAAGCAGCGCCGGGGCGTAAGCGCTGTCCAGCGCCGCGCGTTTGCCGAACGTGACCAGGAAACTGATCCACAGATAATGGACGCCGACGCGGTGCAGAACGCCCCACCAGCGCCCGCCCAGCGCCGCGACCGCCCAGGGAAAGGACGTCGCCGCCAGCAGCAGGATGAAAGCGTAGCCGACGCCGCCCGACACCAGATTCCCGACGTTGGTCAGGCTCCAGAACAGAGCGGGGTCGCGCTGCGCCAAGGCGATCAGCAGCAGGCCATGAACCGCGTGCGACAGGGCGAAGGACAGCCCGAAAAAGCGCCGGTTCCGCCGCTGCCAGCGGGTCGCGCCGCAGGGCGCCAACACCGCCAGGGACGAGGCCGTGTAAGCCAGCAGGAACAGCGCGAAGGAACTGCGCGCCGTCAGCCGGATCGCGTGACGCAACCCGTCCGTCATCTCGGGCGCCATCCCGACCAGCGACGCCACGGCAAGCAGCAGAAACAGAGCGGTCCCGCCAACCAGCCGCCAGCCAGACAGGCGCCAATCAGACTCGCGCCGACCAGACAGGCGCGGGGGAGCGGTCACAACCATGATCGCGATTCCTTTTGCGATAAGGATAAGGGACGAGTCAGACCAGCAGGCGGCGAACGGCGGCGGCCTGCTCGCGGCTGCGGCTGACCGCGATGGCCAGGGCCAGCACCAGGGCGATTTCCACCGTCAGCGCCGCAGCGGGCCAAAGAACACCCCCTGCGGCCTCAATCAGACGAGGGAGCGTCAAAGCCGTGTCGGCGGCGACCGACAGCATCAACGCGCCCAGCGCCAACGCCGACAGTCGCAACCCGGCGAACAGCCGACGCCAGCCGCGCGGATCGGGTCGCCAGGAACGGCTGGCGTCGCGCGCCAGCCGCCAGCCCCACAGCCCCAAGGCCAGCGCGGCGATGAAGGCGCCCCGGTCGAGCGCCAGCGCGGCGGTGGCCAAGCCGTCGCCCGCCGCCTCCACCGGATCCAGATGCAGCTCCCGCAACCGCATTGCGGCGAAGGCGACCGCCGCCGTCAGCGCCGCCAAGCGCCACAGCCGATCCGCGTTGGTCTCCAGGGCCAAGAGGGCGAATTGCCCGGCGATCCGCTGCGGCGCGCCGAAACGGGCGATCACCCGCGCCAACGCCGCCTCCGCGTCGCCAGCGCTCCCGGCGCCCCGCGTTTCCGCCGCCAGGGCGCAATCGAGATGATCCGCAACCTCGTCCACGACGCGCTCGGCGAGCTGCGGGTCAAAGCGCAACGCCTCGCCCAGCGCGTCGAGATACGCCTCTAGCGCGTCGGCCATGGCGGCCCATCCCCCAGCGGCGCGCCGGGATCGCCACTCGCCATCATCGTGTCGATGGCCCGGGCGAAGTCGCGCCAGACGTCCCGATGATGGTCCAACGACGCGCGCCCTTGCGGGGTCAGGGTGTAGACCCGCCGCCGCCGCCCGTTGGGCGCGGTGGTCCAGTCGCTGTTCACCGCCCCGGCCTTTTCCAGCCGGTGCAGCGCGGGATAGACGGTTCCTTCGGGCAGGTTGAAAACGCCGCCACTGCGCCGCCTGATTTCCTCGATAATCGCGTAGCCGTGCGCCGGTTCGCCCGCGAGGGCGGCGAGCACGATGGCGTCGAGGTGTCCTTTGAGCATGTCGCCTTCCATACCTAGAATTACTAGGCATAGGATCGCGAGGTGTCAAGCCCGATGGATTCCCCGAACTCCGCAAGCGCGATCAATCCGACCCCGGTTAGGGTCGGCGCATTGGAGACACGCGACGATGACGACGAGCCGCCCCAACGCCCCGTTCCCCGACATCTCTCCCCCCGAGCTTCGCCCGGATCGTCCGGCCAAGGCCGACACGCTGCTGGATTACGGACGGCGGTTGGACCGGGTGGTTCGGCACATCGCCGCCCATTTGGACGATCCGCTCGATCTGGACGCGTTGGCGGCGGTGGCCTGCTTTTCGCCCTACCATTTTCACCGCATCTACCGGGCGATGACCGGGGAAACCGTCACCGACACCCTGCGCCGTCAACGTTTGCACCGGGCGGCGGGGGCGCTGGTCCAGGACGCGCGGACCATCGCCGCCATCGCCCGGCAGGCCGGCTATGGCAGCGTCGCCGCCTTCACCCGCGCCTTCGCCCAAAGCTATGGCGTCACCCCCGCCGCCTACCGGCGGTCGGGGCGTCTGTCGCCCTTCGCGTGGCCCCATGACGACAGACCCAACCAAAATCCGGAGGACATCATGCCCACCGTCACCATCGAAGCTCTGCCCGCGACCAGCCTCGTCGGTTTCGACCATCGCGGCCCTTACATGGAGATCAACGCCGCCTTTTCCCGCGCCTACGCCTGGGCCGCCGGGCGCAATTTGATGACGCCCGCCACCCGCTGCATCGGCGTCTATTTCGACGACCCGTCGGCGGTGGCGCCGGAGAATTTGCGTTCCTTCGCCGGGCTGGCGCTGGAATCGACTCCGGCGCTGGAGGATGGCGCGAAAGGCCTGGATCTGCCGGGCGGGCGTCACGCCGTTCTGGTCCACAAAGGCCCTTACGCCGCGTTGGGCGCGGTCTATCAATGGCTGTATGGCGAATGGCTGCCCGCCAGCGGCCAGACGCCCGCCGACCAGCCCTGTTTTGAGGAGTATCTCAACGACCCGCGCAGCCTGCCGCCGGAAGAGTGGCTGACCCGCATTTGCGTGCCTCTGACGTAAGGATGCAGGTCAAGCGGGGGCTGCCCAGCGGCGGGGAGGCGGTGCTATGGTCCGCCATCGCACCCGTTCCCGCCCTTGTCCCAAAGCCACGGCAGCCCCCTTCATGAGCATCGACGATCTGCGCGCCCAATATGAGGTTTACCCTTACCCGGCGCGCGACCCGGCGGATGAGAAAAAGCGTCTCGTCACCGGATCGCCCAGCCATCTGGACGAGATCACCCATTACGTCTTTGGCGGACGCCTGCCTGCGGACCGTCCCTTGCGGGTTCTGGTGGCGGGCGGCGGCACCGGCGACGGGGCGATCATGCTGGCCCAGCAATTGGCCGATTCCGATCATCCCGGCCATGTCGCCTACGTCGATCTGTCCGACGCCAGCCGCGCCATCGCCGAGGCCCGCGCCGCCGCGCGCGGCCTGACCAACATCACGTTCCAACGCGGCTCGTTGCTGGAGCTGGACGCGGTGACGGCGCAGGACGGGCCGTTCGACTACATCGATTGCTGCGGCGTGCTGCACCATTTGCCCGATCCGTCGGCGGGTCTGCGCTCGCTGGCCGGGGCCTTGGCCCCCGGCGGCGGGATCGGGTTGATGGTCTACGCCCCGCTGGGCCGCACCGGCGTTTACCCGATGCAAGCCGCCCTGCGCGCGATGACCGACGGGCTGCCCCCGGCGGAAAAGGTCGCGCTGGCCCGCCGCTTGATCCAGCATCTCCCGGCGTCGAACTGGCTGCTGAACAACCCCTTCGTCAGCGACCACCGGCAGGCCGACGCCAATCTGTATGATTTGCTGCTGCACTCCTGCGACCGTCCTTACACGGTGCCGGAGTTGGCGGCGTTGGCCGACAGCGCCGGGCTGGCCATCGGCTCGCTGATCGACCCGATCCGTTACGAGCCGTCCACCTGGGTGCGCGACCCGCGCGTGCTGAAACGGCTCGACGGTCTGTCCTGGCTGGAGCGCGCCGCCTGGGCGGAACAGATGTGCGGCAGCATGACCAAGCACATCGCCTATCTGCTGCGCCCCGCCGATCTCGCCAACGCCGTCGCGAAACTGGACGGTCCGGACGTCATCCCGGTGCTGCGCGATCTCGACGGCGCGGCGCTGGCCAAGGGTCTGCCCCCCGGCGGCAGCCTGGAGGTGGAGGTCTTGGGAACCGTTCTGCCGCTTCCCCTGCCCCGTCTGGCCGGGCCGATCCTGGCGCGGGTCGATGGCAAGGCGACGCTGGCCGACATCCACGCCGCCATCGCGCCCGCCACCGGCGCGACGTGGGAGGCGTTCTTCACCCAAGTCCAGGCCCTGTTCACGGCCCTGAACGGCGTCGGCAAGATGTATCTGCGGCGCTGACCTCTGCCCCCAAAAACAAAGACCGCCGGGGCAAGCCCCGGCGGCCAGAGTTCTGGATGGAAGGCGTCAACCAAACCTATTTTTTAGTGGATGCTCTCGCCATGCAGGGCGAGGTCCAGACCGTCGCGCTCGACGTCTTCGTCAACGCGCAGGCCCATGACCACATCGATGACCTTCAGCAGGACGAAGGTGGCGATGGCGCACCAGCCAACCGTCCAAGCGATGCCCTGAACCTGGATCCACACCGCCGAAGCGTTGCCTTCCAGCAGGCCCAGCGTGGCCTTCGGGTCAGCGGCGAGGAGGGCGGCGAAGCCGTTCTCGCTGTTCGACACCGAGATCTTGGCGAACACGCCGGTCAGCAGCGCGCCGATCAGACCGCCCACGCCATGCACGCCGAAGGCGTCCAGGCTGTCGTCGTAGCCAAGCATCTTCTTGAGGCTGGTGGCCGACCAGAAGCAAACCACGCCAGCGATCAGGCCGATGATGATGGCGCCCGTCGGATCGACGAAGCCAGCGGCCGGGGTGACGGCGACCAGACCAGCGACGGCGCCGGAGATGATGCCGAGAACCGAGGGCTTGCCCTTGGTCGCCCACTCGGCGAGCAGCCAACCGATGGCGGCGCCGGCGGTGGCGATGTGCGTGGCGGCCATGGCCATGCCAGCGCGCGGACCAGCGGTCAGAGCCGAACCGGCGTTGAAGCCGAACCAACCCACCCACAACAGCGAGGCGCCAATCAGCGACAGCACCAGGTTGTGCGGCATGAAGGCTTCCTTGGGGTAGCCCTTGCGCTTGCCGATGACCAGCGCGGCGACCAGACCGGCGACGCCCGCGTTGATGTGAACGACCGTGCCGCCCGCAAAATCAAGCACGCCCAGGCCGAACAGGAAACCCGCCGGGTGCCAGACCCAGTGAGCGATCGGCGAATAGACGACCAGCGACCACAGCGCGGTGAAGACCAACAGCGAGGAGAACTTCATGCGATCCGCGAAGGCGCCGGTGATGAGCGCCGGGGTGATGATCGCGAAGGTCATCTGGAACATCATGAAGATCGGCTCGGGGATCGTCGTCGGCACCGGAGACGCGCCGCCCTCGCCCAGAATGAACGGCGTGGCGAAGTTCAAGCCGTTCAGGAACAGGCGATCCAGACCACCGACATACGCGCCCTGGCCGGTGAAGGCGAGGCTGTAGCCGATCACGTACCACAGGACGCTGATGAGACAGGTGATGGCGAAACTCTGCATCACCGTGGCCAGCACGTTCATCTTGCGGACCATGCCGCCGTAGAACAGGGCCAGACCGGGGATGGTCATCATCAGCACGAGCGCCGTCGAGACCAGCATCCAAGCGGTGTCGCCACCGTTGATGGTCGGCGTCGCCGGAGCCGCCGGAGCCGCAGCGGCAGCCGCCGCAGCAGCCGCAGCGGCCGCAGCCGCCGCAGGATCTTGCGCCAGGGCGTCGGCGGGCAGACCGGCCAAGCCCAGAGCAACCGCCATCATCGGTGCGGCCAGAAGGAACAGACGGTTCATCGAGGCTCCTCTTTCTTCTAAATCACTCCCACCCCCTGCCGCCCGTCCGAAACCCGAGGTCTGTTGGACGATCACCGCAAGGGGCACCCCGTCCCGGTCGCCCCGTCCCCGGCAAAGACGGGGCGGCGGACGGGACCAAGGACGCTGCAATCACTTCAAGAAGCGTGCCAGCCAAAAATGGCGGGGAATCGTCAGAGTTGCCGCCGCGTTGGGTCCGTCAACAGGCCCCTCCGCCGAGTCGCGCGCCTGCTCTGCCCGTATAATAGGCATATGTCGCCGCTGACATTCCGGTGCGGTTTTCGGGCTTTGGGAGTAGAATCCACCACAATCGCCCCGCGCGCGGGCCGCCATATGGCTCACATTGGGGCATATGGTGAATTTATAGGCATATTGTGCGCCGCACTCTTGCGCATCTCCCGCCCCGCGCCGCCAAAAAATACACGCCCTCCGCCGCCTCTTGGCCCGCCGTTGCAGATGTGGCACCGTCAACGCCTTGCATCGGGATCGCCGACCGGCAACGGCAACCAAAAAGAAGCATTAGGGAGTGACGGCCATGCTCGACAAACGGGATTTGCGTCTGGCGCCGCGACGCGCCTTGGCCTTGGTTCTGGCCGGTGGGCGCGGCAGCCGTCTGAAGCAACTGACCGACCGGCGCGCCAAACCGGCGACCTATTTCGGCGGCAAGTTCCGCATCATTGATTTCGCCCTGTCCAACTGCGTGAATTCCGGCTTCCGCCGCATCGGCGTCATCACGCAATACAAGTCGCACAGCCTGCTGCGCCATCTGCAACGCGGCTGGAACTTCTTCCGGGGCGAGATGAACGAGTTCTGCGACCTGCTGCCCGCCCAGCAGCGGATCGACGAGACGTCCTGGTATCAGGGCACCGCCGACGCGGTGTACCAGAATCTGGACATCCTGCGCAGCCACGAGGCCGAACACATCCTGATTCTGGCGGGCGATCACATCTACAAGATGGATTACGGCGCCCTGCTGCTCGACCACATCGCGCGCGGGGCCGACGTGACCGTGCCGTGCGTGGAGGTGCCGCGCGATCAGGCCAGCGGCTTCGGCGTCATGCACATTGACGAGGAACGCCGCATCATCGACTTCGTCGAAAAGCCCGCCGACCCGCCCGCCATGCCCGGCAAGCCCGACATGGCGCTGGCCAGCATGGGCATCTACGTCTTCAACGCCCAATTCCTCTACGACCAGTTGGAGCGCGACGTCGCCACGCCGGGATCCAGCCGCGATTTCGGCAAGGACATCATCCCGTATCTGGTGAAGTCCGGCGCCCGCATCATGGCGCACAATTACGCCGACAGCGCGGTGATCGACGCCCCGGACGACGTGCCCTATTGGCGCGACGTCGGCACCATCGACGCCTATTGGGAAGCCAACCTCGATCTGTGCCACGTCACGCCGCAGTTGAACATGTACAACCGCGACTGGCCGATCTTCACCTATCAGGAACAGCTTCCCCCGGCGAAGTTCGTCTTCGACGACGAGGACCGGCGCGGCATGGCGGTGGATTCGCTGGTGTCGGGCGGCTGCATCATTTCCGGCTCCACCGTGCGCCGCTCGCTGCTGTTCAGCTCCGTCCGCGTCAACTCCTACAGCGAGTTGCACGAGGCGGTGGTCCTGCCCGATTGCGACATCGGTCGCCATTGCCGTTTGACCAAGGTGGTGATCGACCGGGGCGTGACCATCCCCAACGGGCTGGTGGTGGGCGAGGATCCCGAACTGGACGCCAAGCGCTTTTACCGCAGCGAGGGCGGCGTCTGCCTCATCACCCGCGAGATGATCGACGCCCTGCCCAAAGACTGACCCACCCGCCCCGTCCTCCCCCAGTCCCCTCCCCTGCAAAGCGGGGGAGGGCCAGGGAGGGGGCAACCGCAACCATCCCCCCCCTCCCCAACCGAGTCGCCCCCGATGCGCGTCCTCTACGCCACGTCCGAATGCTACCCGCTGGTCAAGACCGGGGGGCTGGCCGACGTGTCCGCCGCTTTGCCGCCCGCGCTGAACGCCGCCGGGGCCGACGTCCGCCTGCTGCTGCCGGGATACCCGGCGGTGCTGAACGGCCTGTCGAATCTGCACGAGGTCGGCGACCTCATCACCGATCTGCCCGGCTGTGACCGCGCCCGCCTGCTGTTGGGCCGCACGCCCGACGGGGTTCTGGCCTACGCGCTGGACGCGCCGTCGCTCTACAACCGTCCGGGCAACCCGTATCTGGGGCCGGACGGGCAGGATTGGCCCGACAACGCCCAGCGCTTCGCCGCGCTGGCCTGGGCCGCCGCCGGTTTCGCCGCCCACGCCAGCTATGATCCCTGGTGGCGGCCCGACATCCTGCACGGCCATGATTGGCAGGCCGCGCTGATTCCCGCCTATCTGGCCCTGCGGCCCGACCGTTTCAGCGGCCCGACGCGGCCCGGCACGGTGCTGACCATCCACAACATCGCCTATCAGGGCAATGTCGGCCCCTGGATGCTGGGGGAGCTGGGCTTGCCCTCCTCCTCCTTCCGGGTTGACGGGGTGGAGTATTACGGCAAGGTCGGTTTCCTGAAGGCCGGTTGCTATTACGCCGACCGTCTGACCACGGTCAGCCCGACCTACGCCCACGAGATCCAAACGGCGGAGCACGGCACCGGCCTGCAAGGCCTGCTGGCCAGCCGATCCGCCGTGCTGTCGGGCATTTTGAACGGGGTCGATTACGACATCTGGGATCCGTCGCGCGATCCGCACATCGCCGCGCGCTACAGCCCCGACGATCTGGGCGGCAAGGATTCCTGCAAGGCCGACCTGCAATCCGCCTTTGGCCTGGAGCGCCGCCCCGACGCGCCGCTGGCCGCCGTGGTCAGCCGCCTGACCTGGCACAAGGGCCTGGACCTCGTGCTCGACGCCGCGCCGCAGTGGGTGGCCTGGGGCGGCCAACTGGTGGTTCTGGGCAGCGGCGACCCGGCCAGCGAGGCCGGATTCCGCCAACTCGCCCAAACACACCCGCAATCGGTCGGCGTCCGCATCGGCTATGACGAGCCGTTGTCCCACCGCATCCAGGCCGGGTGCGACCTGTTCCTGGTGCCGTCGCGGTCGGAACCCTGCGGCCTGACCCAGATGTACGCCCTGAAATACGGCAGCCTGCCGCTGGTCCGCCGCACCGGCGGTCTGGCCGACAGCATCATCGACGCCAACCCGGCGGCGGCCAACGACGGCAGCGCCACCGGCTTCCAGTTCGTCGGCGCCAGCGTCCAGGAGTTGCTGTGGTCGCTGCGCCGCGCGCTGACCCTCTACCGCAAACCCGACCGCTGGCAAGCCACCCAACGCCACGCCATGACCCGCGATTTCGGCTGGAGCGGCCCGGCGGAGGAGTATATGGAGCTGTACCGGGGGTTGGTGCCGTAACGGCGGCGCGCGCGCCACAGAAGACGCGCTGACCTCGCGGAAAAGGACCATCGCGTCATTGGGTCGCTTGAGTTTCCCGCGCCGCGCGCATTACCATGCCGCTCATGACCGATCCAGTCTTCATCAGCTATTGCCACGCCCAGGCGGAGTGGGTTCACACCCGTCTGGCCCCCGTGATCCGCGCCAGCGGCGCCAGCGTTACGCTGGACGTGATCGACGGCGTCGCCGGGCGCAGCCTTGCCGCGCAAATGAAGGAGTGGGGGGACGCCGCCGCCCATGTCGTGGCGGTCCTGTCCCCCGACTATCTGAAGAGCACGGCCTGCCAACTGGAATGGAAACACGCGCGGCGGCGCGACCCTGGTTTCCTGAAGGGCCGGGAACTCATTCCGCTGCTGCGCGAAACCTGCGCCCCGATGCCGCCGGAACTGACCGGCCCCGCAGCGCCGCTCTATCTCGACCTGCGCCGCGACGGGCGGGAGAAGGCCGACGCCGTGCTGGAACAGACCTGGGCCAAGCTGCTGGCGGTGTGGGGCGGCGGACTGGGGACGCGGACCATCGATTGGCTGGACGCCCTGCACGGCGTCCGCCGCGATCTGGTCGAGGCCAAACACGTCAATCTGTTGGCCGCCGCGCCGATCCAGTGGAGCAAGCTGATCGTCGAACTGAACGATCAACTGCCCGAACCGGCGGCGGTCGTCGATCTGGCCGACCCATTGAATTGGGTGCGCCGGAACTTTTTGGAAAACACCCTGCGGGCGCTGGGCGTGAACGCCCAACTCGACCACCCCGGCCCGCTTGGCGACGTCATCGGCTTTTCGCAGATGATGCGCACCCTGCCGCCGCGCCGTCTGGTGTTGAAGAACTTCCAGAAATGCCGCCGCTTCGACGATTTCGGCGCCGACCTGTTCGACGCTTTGCGCTTTCACGCCATGGATGACGGACGCAACCTGACCCTGCTGATCCACACCACAGAACCCTTTGGCGGATTGCTGCCCGCTGGACATGTGCTGTCGGTGATGACGTTCAACCAGCTTGTGTTGTCTCCAGTATGACATCGCCCCCTCCCTTGGACGCGGTTGATTTTTGGAAATGGGGGGGAATCAAAGCCGCCTTGTGGTGGTTGGGGGCACTATACTGCAAGCCAGGATTTTTCGAGGAGGCAACCAAGAGACTTAACACGAAACAACGCGGGTGGATGACGTTTCGTCTCAGTATCGTGGTCTTTCTTTTTGTTGAACCCATTCTCATAGTCCTAAAATATTCTATAGTGGATAGCGATCCAACGCAAATAAAAACTCTTTCCTTCGATCAAGTTTTTGTTTTTCTACTTCCTCTGATTATATCTATATTAGGAAGCGTCGCCGTAGGTATGATCGAGAGTGTTGCTGTAGGTGTAGCCGTAGGTTTCTCAGGGGCTTCAGGTTTCGCAGTTCTTGGAAAAATTGCAGGAGGAGTCGTTATTGCTAGAGATGGTGCTATTACTGAAGGTGTCGTGGCAGGTACTCTTATAGGTATCGCCGCGAGTATCTCCGCAGGAGCCGCCAGAGGATCAAAGCCAAATAAATTCACATTCGACATCTCTCTGGGGGTAGCTCTAGGCATATTTATTGGTTCATTGAAATTTGTTGAAGATAATATTACCATAGGACTAATAACAGGCATCGCAGTTACATCGGGATTTATCAATTCTTATGCTAGGTTTTACTATTTTATTTTTTCACCTCTCTGGATTTGGCCACGCCCGCACGGTCAAAGCTACGCATGGCACCCCGTTGCCTGGGATGATGCTTGCCTCCTTCCCTTCCCCGGCATCGACCGCCTGCTGCTGGATTACCACCACCATGCCCCAGCCGCCGCCGATGCGGAAATAAGCCGCCTGATCGACAGTTATCCCAGCCAAAGACCGGCGGCTCTGCGGGCCAAAACTACTCTGTTGATCCGCGCGGCGGCCAGTTCACCGCTCGACACCCTCGACCACGCGCTCGACACGCTG
This sequence comes from Azospirillum cavernae, assembly GCF_003590795.1. Taxonomy (GTDB): domain Bacteria; phylum Pseudomonadota; class Alphaproteobacteria; order Azospirillales; family Azospirillaceae; genus Azospirillum; species Azospirillum cavernae. The sequence goes on along the minus strand of NZ_QYUL01000001.1, from coordinate 199,434 downwards.
CCCGAGGGGGAGCGCGGCTACCTCGCCCAAACCGCCGAGGTGAAAGCCGACGCGGCGGCCATCGCCCAGGTCCGGCGCGAGATGGCCAGCCGCGACCGCCCGCTGTTCCGCGCCCTGCTGGGCGCCCAACTGGTCAATCGCATTCTGGCCTTTCAGGGTAAGATCGCGGGCTTTGAAGAGCCGTTGGCCACCGAATTGCGCGCCGCCGCGCCGCATTGGCTGAAGCAGGCCGAAGCGCTGGTGGCCGCCGCCGACCGTGAGTCCGCGCAAGCGACCCGCCAATTGTTCCGCGCCGGGGATCCCATCGACCGCGACAGCGAGGCCTTCGTCGCCCGCTGGCCGGTGCTGGAGGAGTTGGAACGTCAAGTCCTGCTGTCCGGCGGCTGCCCCGGCCTGCTGCTCTATGGCCGTCGCCGCACCGGCAAAAGCACCATCCTGCGCGGGCTGGAGGGGTTGATTCCGTCCAGCGTCCTGCCGATGTGCGTCTCCCTGCAAAACCCGCTGGCCAGCGGCGATCTGGCGCATTTCTGCGGCCATCTCCGCCAACAAATCGCCGCCCGGCTCGGTTGGACCGACGAGATGGACGACATGGCGGATCTGCCCGCGCTGATGGCGACGCTGGACCGCGCCAACGCCCGTCTGCGCAGCGGCGGCGAACAGCGTCTGCTGATCGCGCTGGACGAGTATGAAATGCTCGACACCCGCCTGAAGGACGGCGCGTTCCCGGTCGATCTGCTGGCCACCCTGCGCGAATCGATCCAGACCCACCGCCGAATCGTCTGGCTGCTGGCGGGCAGCCACCACATCGACGAGTTGGGCTTTGCCGATTGGTCATCCTACCTCGTCAGCGTGCGCATGGTGACGGCGCCGATGTTCAGCCTGGATGAAACCCGCCAGTTGCTGACCAACCCGCTGGCCCATTCCACTCTGTTCAGCGGCAAGGACGACCCGCGCCAGCCGCGCATCGCCGAATCCTTCTGGGGCGACGGCGGCGTCGCCTGGATCCAGGCGATGGCGGGCGGTTGGCCCTACATGGTGCAGTTGCTGGCCGAGGCGGTGGTGGACGAGGTGAACGACTGCTCCGCCGCCGCCTTTGATCCGGCGTGGCGCGACGCTCTGCTCGACCGCGCCGTCGGGCGGGGCGAATTGGCCCTGCGCCAGTTGCTGCTGGGCGAATCCCGGCTGCCGGGGGAGACCGACTATCTGCTGGGTTTCGCCACGGCGGAAAATCAGGCGCCCCCCGCCGATCCGGCGGTGGCGCGGTCGCTGCGTCGCCGCGACGTGGTGACGGTCGATGACGGCGACCGCTGGCGTCTGCGCGCGCCGCTGATGCGCCATTGGCTGGTCCGCAACCGCCACCTGCTGTAAGCCCGCGCGCCCTGGACAATCCCGTGGATTTTCAGCCCGTGATTGCCGGAAAGCTCAGGCTTGGATTAGGAACAAGGACCGGATTCGTCCAGGAGCCGCCGCCATGCCCCTCGCCTCCCCACCCGCCGCCCCTGTTCCCCACAGGGCCGCGTCGCGCCTCGACACGGTCGCGCGCATCGATGACCGGGCCGGTGGAACAGTTGAACAGGGGGTGGACCGCCCCCCATCTTTGAGACGTCGATAAAATGTTCCGGCATGGTCATGCCACCAGGGCCGGGCGGCCGCCCGGCCCTGGTGGCGGCGATTTTTCCTCGAACTCGACCGGCGGGCTGTAAGCGAGGGCCGAGTGGAGACGTTGTCGATTGTACGCCTCGTCGATGAAACGGTCGATGCAAGCGCGCGCTTGGGCGATGTCGGCGTAGCTGCGGCCATCGACTTCTTCGGTCTTGAGCGTCTTCATGAAGCTTTCAGCCATGGCGTTGTCGTAAGGGCAGCCCACGCGGCTCATGCTTGGCTGGACGCCGTGGGCCTCCAGACGCTCGATGTAGGCCCGGCAGGCGTACTGGACGCCACGATCGGAGTGGTGAACCATCGGTCCCGTTCCCCGCGCGGCCAAGGCGCCGTCCAGCGCCTCCAGCGCCAGTTCCGCGCGCAGATGGTCGGCCAACGCCCAACCGATCACCCGGCGGGACCAGGCGTCCAGCACCACCGCCAGATAGGCGAACTCCCCGCCCAGCCGGACATAGGTGATGTCGGCCACCCACAGCTGGTTCGGCCCGCTCAACGCCAGGCGGCGCGCCAGGTTGGGCCAAACCGGAAAGTCATGACGGCTGTCCGTCGTCGTCGGCGCGAACGCCGCCCGCCGCAGGCTCAGCAGATTGTCCTCCCGCATCAGCCTCAGCACCCGCTTGTGGTTCGCCAGCCGCCCCTCACGGCGCAGCAGCGCCGTGATCCGCCGATAACCGTAATGCCGATGCGCCAACGCCAAGCGCTGGATCGCGTCGCGCAGGTCCGTATCCTCCGCCCTCGGAGCGCGCTCCCGCCAATGCCGGTAGAAACCGGCCCGGCTCACCTGGGCCAAGCCGCACATCCGCTCCACCGAAAGCCTGCCTTGCCGCTGCGTCATCGCCTGGATGGCGGCGTAGACGCCCTCTCGCCAGCCGCGTTCATCGACCGGCGCGACTCCTCGACCCGCTGCAAGGCTTCGCTGAAAAAATCCAATTCCAGTTGTTGACGCGCGACCGTCCGCTCAAGCGCCGACACCCAGGCGCGCGCCTCCGGCCCAAGCTGAGCCAAAGCAGCTTCCGACGGCGCGCCGGGAGCAGGAACCTCCGGCGCCGTTCCCTCAACCGCCCCTGACCGCCGATAGCCACGCTGACGACCGGGAGCGCGCTCCAACCCAGCCTCCCCATCGCGAGCAAAAGACGCCCGCCAGCGGTAAATTTGCGAACGGAACACACCACTTTCTCGTTCGAGGTCCGTCACCCGCTCGCCAGCCTCAAGCCGACGAACCAGAGAAACCTTGAACTCAACACTTCGCTTCTCTCCCATCCGTCCTCTCCCAAAGAGAGCCGGAACACTTTAGCAGAGTCTCAAAATTGGGGGGCATTCCAGGGGGCGCGAATATGGTTCACAGTGTTTCAAACGTTCCATTCACCCGCCCGGCGCCCGCCTCAACGCCCTGTTTGTGGAACACCGGGCGCCGACCGTCCCCGGTCTTTGGCCGCGCCGCGCCCCACACCAGCGTTGCGCCCATGGCCTGCCCGCCCTATGGTGCGCGGCAAACTCTTAAAGTCCCTGGGCACCGATGACTGACCTCTCGCACATCCGCAATTTCTCGATCATCGCGCACATCGACCACGGCAAGTCCACGCTTGCCGACCGGCTGATCCAGCAATGCGGGGGCCTCGACGCGCGCGAAATGCGCGAGCAGGTGCTCGACAGCATGGACATCGAGCGCGAGCGCGGGATCACCATCAAGGCCCAGACCGTCCGCCTGCTCTACAAGGCCGAAGACGGCAAGCAATACACCCTGAACCTGATGGACACGCCCGGCCACGTCGATTTCGCCTATGAGGTCAGCCGCTCGCTGGCCGCGTGCGAAGGCTCGATCCTGGTCGTCGACGCCAGCCAAGGGGTGGAGGCGCAGACTCTCGCCAACGTCTATCAGGCCATCGACAACAACCACGAGATCATCCCGGTCCTCAACAAGATCGACCTGCCCGCCGCCGAACCCGACCGGATCAAGCAGCAGATCGAGGACGTCATCGGGCTGGACGCGTCCGACGCGGTGGAGATCTCGGCCAAATCCGGCCTGAACATCGGCGCGGTGCTGGAGGCGGTGGTCAAGCGCCTGCCGCCGCCCCAGGGCGACGCCGACGCGCCCCTGAAGGCTCTGCTGGTTGATTCCTGGTACGACCCTTATCTGGGCGTCGTCATTCTGGTGCGCGTAGTCGACGGCGTGCTGAAGGTGAATCAGAAGGTCCGCTTCATGGCGGCGGGCAGCGCCCACGACGTGGAGCGCGTCGGCGTCTTCACGCCCAAGGCGTTGCTGACCGGCGAGCTGCGGCCCGGCGAAATGGGCTTCATCACCGCCGCGATCAAGGACATCACCCAGACCAAGGTCGGCGACACCATCACCGAGGAGCGCCGCCCGGCCGCCGAGGCTCTGGCCGGCTTCAAGCCGTCAATTCCCGTGGTGTGGTGCGGGTTGTTCCCGGTGGACGCCGCCGATTTCGAGCGGCTGCGCGACAGCCTGGGCAAGCTGAAGCTGAACGACGCCAGTTTCCATTACGAGGCGGAGACGTCGGCGGCGCTGGGCTTCGGCTTCCGCTGCGGCTTCCTTGGCCTGCTGCATCTGGAAATCATCCAGGAGCGGTTGGAGCGCGAGTTCAACCTGGACCTCATCACGACAGCGCCGTCGGTGGTCTACAAGCTGACGATGACCGATGGGTCGGTGCGGGATCTGCACAACCCCGCCGACATGCCCGACGTGATGAAGATCGACCACATCGACGAGCCGTGGATCAAGGCCACCATCATGCTGCCCGACGAGTATCTGGGCGGCGTCTTGCAGCTTTGCACCGAACGGCGCGGCCAGCAGATCGAACTGACCTACGCCGGTGCCCGCGCCATGTTGATCTACCGCCTGCCGCTGAACGAGGTGGTGTTCGACTTCTACGACCGGCTGAAATCGATCAGCCGGGGCTACGCCAGCTTCGACTATCAGATGGACAGCTATGAAGAGGGCGACCTCGTCAAACTGTCGATCCTGGTCAACGCCGAGCCGGTCGACGCCCTGTCGATGATCGTCCACCGTGGCCAGTCCGAACGCCGTGGCCGCACGATGTGCGAGCGCCTGAAGGAGCTGATCCCCCGCCAGCTCTTCAAGATCGCCGTGCAGGCCGCCATCGGCGGCAAGGTCATCGCCCGCGAGAGCATCAGCGCCATGCGCAAGGACGTGACCGCCAAATGCTACGGCGGCGACATCAGCCGCAAGCGCAAGCTGCTGGACAAGCAGAAAGAAGGCAAAAAGCGCATGCGCCAATTCGGCCAGGTGGAAATCCCGCAGAGCGCCTTCATCGCCGCGCTCAAGATGGGGGATGAGTGAGGCGCATCACCGCCGCTGCGCCAAACACGCCCGCCAATGGCTCACCATCTGCCGCCACGACCGTCAATTCTTGATGATTTCGATTTTCACAAGGTGATTGACGGTCGGAAGGTTTGGAAAAACCGGGAGGGAACCCGATATTTCTCCTGGGATTCTCTCCATGGCGAGGTTGAGATGTTTGATCGGCGCGGCTACCATTTGGGATCGCTGGACCCGAACACCGGGAATCCCTTGAAAGACGCCGTGCGGGGGAGACGACTGAATGTCCAATGACGCTCGTTCGTTCCTAGACCTCTGCTTGGCCGGAAAGGCGAGGCCGGATGAGATCGACGACGCTGTGGAAGCGTGGCATCAGGGCGTCGGCGCGGGCGATCTGAAAGACCATCTTGGCATGTCGTCGGACCAATATTGGCGCTGGGTTTCCGACCCACGCCAACTGACCGACATTCTTGCCGAACGTCGGCGCAACGGTCCTCTCCAAAAACGGACTGCGGACGTCGCTCCGATCAAGATGGGGAATGAGTGAGGGCGCGCGATCAGAGAAGCTCTATCGCCGCTTTTGGCCGCCTTCCAACCACAAGGCTCGGCCCCGGTTCGCAGACGCAAGCAACGAAAGGGAGAGAGGACGCGCGCCCTCTCCCCTCAATCCCTTACCCCGCCGTCCCCGCCGTCACCGTCAATTCGCCGACCAGCGGCGTCGGCATCAGCGCTTTGACCTCGGCGCTGGATTTGCCCGACGCGAACAGGCAGACCAGTTTGGCGAGCGAGGCTTCCGGGGTCATGTCATAGGCGCCGATGGCGCCGACCGCGCCAAGGCCGGTGGCGTAGGCGCCGGGCAGCACCGAACCGGCTTGCACCTGGGTGTTGTCCATCAGCACGACGCCGCGCGCGTTGGCGTCCGACAGAACGGAGAGGAAGGCCGGATTTGACGGGCCGTTGCCCTCGCCAAAGGCCAGCAGGACCGCGCCCTTGACCGCCGGTTGCGTGACGTTCAGCACCGCCGTCACCGTGCTGGGCTGAATGCCGGGATAGAGCCACACAATCACCACGGAAAAGCTGGCGACGGCCAGCGCCTGGGCGGCCAGCGCGGTCTGGCAGGCGGCGAGGTTGGTCGGCACCGACAAGGAAGTTTCCGGTCCCGGCGGCGGCAGCCACAGCGCGGTGTTCTGGGTGATGAAGCTGCCGACCTCCGCCAAGGGCGGGAAGTTGGGGGAACCGAATCCGGCGAACTGGTTGGCGTTGATCTTTTCCGAACGGTTGCCGCGCAGCAGCTTGGTGTCGAAATAGACCGTCGATTCGGGAACCGGCACGGTTCCCGCCACGACGATGGCGCCGACCAGATTGGTCAGGGCGTCGCTCAGCGTGAAGATCAGCGGCACCTGCGACCCGCTGACCACCACCGGCTTGGACAGGCCGGGCAGCAGGAAGGATAGGGCCGACGCGGTGTAGGCCATGGTGTCGGTGCCGTGCAGCACGACGAAGCCGTCATAATCCTGATACGCCCCGACAAGGGTCTGGGCGATGGTGATCCAGTCCGACGGCGTCATGTTGGAGCTGTCGAGCGTGGTGTCGAACCAGCCCATCGTCCAGGTCAGTCCCTCGTAATCGGCGACCTTGTGGTCGGCCAGACCGGGCATCGACAGGACCAGCGCCTCGAACTCCGGCCCTGGCATCGGGGCCAGCGCGCCGCCCGCGCTATCGTCCGGTTTGCAGCCGATGGTGCCGCCGGTGTACAGCACAAAGACATTTGCCATCGCGTTCCTTTGCCCCCTTCGCCGTTCAGACCAACCACCCCGAATTGCAGAGATCGGAGATGTTCGCCTGAACGATAAGACGGAACGGCTCATTCCTCAACCAGCAAACGGGCAAACAAACGCGACGGCCCAAAATCCGAAACCAGGCGGTCGTCAAAGGTCCGGCTGGGCGCGCGGTCCAGCCGCAGGCGGGGCAACGCCTCCTCCTCCGCGTCCACGCGGGCGGCGGCGGTCTGGGGCGCGCGCAGGCCCCCGGCGGTCAGGACCAGATGGGCGCAGGCGGTGAACAGCGGCATGATTCAGCTCCACAAATCGGGGGTGAGCCGACCATGCGCGCGGCGGAATTCTCTTTGAAACGAATAGGCATGATGACCTCATCACGATTCGTGATGACCAGCCGTTGCGGCGAACCGGCGCCTCTGCTTGAATGGGCGTCAATTTTCGGTTTCACGCCATCATGCCCGCCAATCTCGACACCGACCTGCTGCGCGCCTTCGCCGCCGTCGCCGACACGCTCAGCTTCACCCGCGCGGGTGAGCAACTGTTCCGCACCCAGGCGGCGGTCAGCCAGCAGGTTCGCCGGTTGGAGGACGCCGTCGGCAAGCGCGTGTTTGAACGCGACACCAAGGGCGTCCGCCTGACCCGCGACGGCGAGGTGCTGCTGGCCTACGCCCGCCGGATGCTGACACTGAACGACGAGGTGATGGCGCTGATGCGGCGGACCACCACGGTGGCCAGCGTCCGCATCGGCACGCCCGACGATTACGCCACCATGCTGTTGCCGGAGGTGCTGGCCCGTTTCAACGCCAGCTACCCCGACGTGATGGTGGAGGTGGTGTGCGACAACAGCCCCGATCTGGTGGCCGAGATCGAACGCGGGCGTTACGATCTGGCGCTGGTCACGCAACGGGCCGACAACCACGGCGGCGAGCTGGTGCGGCGGGAGCCGGTGGCCTGGGTCGCCCCGCCACGCGACCCCGCCCTGTCCCGCCCGGTGGAGGATTTCGATCCGCTGCCGCTGGCGCTGTTCCCCAAGGGCTGCGTCGTCCGCGATCTGGCGGTGGACGCGCTGGACCGCATCGGGCGCGACTGGCGCGTCGCCTTCACCAGCAAAAGCGTGGTCGCCGTGCATGGGGCGATTCTGGGCGGGCTGGGGGTGACGGCGATGGAAGACTGCACGGTGCCGAGCAGCCTGCGGCGGTTGGACGCGGCGGACGGTTTTCCGGCTCTGCCCGACATCCACATCGCCCTGCACCGCGCGCCCGGCGCGCTGGCCAAGCCGACGCGGCTGTTGGCCGACGCCATTCACGATCTGGTGGGAGAAACCGCGCGATGACCAACCGGACCACGCGCCGCATGGCCCTGCTGGCCGCAACCCTGCTGACCGCGAGTCTGACCGGCCAACCCCAGGCGCAAAGCCCGGTCGCCATCGGCGCGCCGCTGACCGGCGAGGTCATTCTGAACCGCGACATCGAGGTGCGGATCGACCCCAACGCCGACGCCCGCATCGTGATGACGCTGAAGCAAGGCAAGGCGCTGAACGCGCTGGACACGCCGCGCGGCACCTTTTGGACGAAGGTCGCCATCGGCGGCCAGCCCATCGGCTATGTCCCCGCCGACAGTTTGGATCCGGCGCTGATGGTCACGGGCCGCCCGGCGGTGGGGGGCGAAGGACCGAAACCGGCCAAGCCCGCCGCCGACGGCAAACCCGCCGAACCGCCCTACACCGGGCGCAGCGCCGCCGTCGTCCCGCGCGAGGCGTGGGACAAGGCCGCGCAAACACCGGGTCAGGGCTATGTCGTGGCCGCCAAGCCGATCAGCGCCACCGAATTCATCGACGCCAAAAAACGCCGCCCCTTCACCCTGCGCAAGGGCGACGTCGTCGCCGTCATCAGCGTGGCCAACGGGCAGGCGACCTTGGCCCTGCCCGCCGGAACCCGCGCCGTGGCCCCGGTGGATGGGCTGGTCGGCGTCGTCGCCCCCTATCCCCTGCCCGGCATGCCGCCCATCGAGCCAGGGATGCTCTATGGCGCGAAGCTCGGCCAATATGTCAGCTACAGCGAGGGGATGCGCGCCTGGAAGGAGTTCACCGCCGGGCCGGGCAGCGCCTACCGCGATTTGCCGCCGATGGTCTGGCCGGTCTTCAAGGGCGGGCGGACGCTGTATGATCTGGGCGTCGGCCCCTTCACCCGGTTGCAGGTGGACACCGCTTGCGGCACGCTGGCGCAGCGCGGGTTGGATTGCACGGTCATCGAATTGGAAACCTTTTGACGGTTTCGTTAAGCTTTGCCCGCCATTGTGGACGCCCCCGCGCCCCGCGCCCGACCGACCGCCTTTCGGACCCGCCCGCATGACTCACGACGATCTGCCCCCCGGCGACGCGACCGACGACGATCTGTTCTTCCTGGAGGAGGAGTCGGAGGAGGCGAGCGGCGCCGACCTTCCCGCCGCTCCGGTCGGCAGTCCCCCCGGCGGCGCCCGCTGGAAAATGCTGATCGTCGATGACGAGCCGGAGGTGCATTCGATCACCAAGCTGGTGCTGTCGGATTTCGCCTACAAAGGGCGCCCGGCGCACTTCATCTCCGCCCATTCGGCGGCGGAGGCGCGGGCGATTCTGGCGCGGGAAAGCGACATCGCCATCATCCTGCTCGACGTGGTGATGGAAACCGAGGACGCCGGGCTGAAGCTGGTCCACCACATCCGCGAAGAGCTGAAGAACCGCCACGTCCGCATCATCCTGCGCACCGGCCAGCCGGGGCAGGCGCCCGAACGCGCCGTGATCCTCGATTACGACATCAACGATTACAAGGCCAAGACCCAGCTCACCGCCCAACAGCTTTTCACCACCACGGTCGCCGCCCTGCGGTCCTACGAGGACATCATGGCGATCGAGGCGAACCGGCGCGGCCTGCAAAAAATCATCGAGGCGTCGTCCTCGCTGTTTCAGGCCCGCTCGATGAAGCTGTTCGCCGGGGGCGTGTTGACGCAACTGTCCGGCCTGCTCGGCGTCGGCCCCGACGCGATTTTGTGCGTGCAACGCGGATCCGTTCTCGGCGGGCGCAGCGACGGGCTGTATGTGCTGGCCGGGTCGGGGCGCTTCGAGTCGCTCATCAACGAACCGGCGGTCGAGCATGTCGATCCCGCCGTGCTGGGGCTGGTGGTCGCCTGCCTGGAAAGCCAGGCCAACCATTACGCGGGCGAGCACATCACGCTGTACATCCGCACGCCGAACCGGCGGGAAAACGTCGTCTATCTGCGGTCCGACCGCCCGCTGTCCGATCTGGACCGCGAGCTGATCGAGGTGTTTTGCGGCAAGATCTCCGTCGGCTTCGACAATCTCTATCTCTACGAACAGCTTCACCGCGCCCAACAGGGCACCTTGGCGGCGCTGGCCGATCTGGCCGAACGGCGGGCGGGGGACGAGGACGGCGACAACCGTTTCGCCCGATCCCTGCGCATCGCGGCGGTGACGGAACAGGTCGCCCACCGCCTGCGCGACGAAGACCGCTTTCCCGAGATCATCGACGAATCCTTTCTGTCGATCATCGGCCTGTCGGCGATCCTGCACGACGTCGGCAACGCCGCCATCGACCCGGCGATCACCGCCAAGCCCGGCCCGCTGTCGGCGGACGAGCGCGCGGCGATGCAGCGCCACACGGTGGCCGGCGCCACCCTGCTCGACCGCGCCAGCCGCCTGACCGACGGCCTCACCCATTTGCATCTGGGGGCCGACATCGCCCGCTGGCACCACGAAGATTGGGACGGCAACGGCTATCCCGACGGCTTGGCGGGCGCCGCCATCCCGCTGAGCGCCCGCATCGTCGCGGTGGCCGACGCCTACGACGCGATGCGCCGCCACCGCCCCTACCGCGCCGCCCTGACCCACGACGCCACCGTCACCGAAATCCGCCGCCAATCCGGCAGCCGCTTCGACCCGGTGGTGGTCGAAGCGTTCCTGGCGGTGGAGGGGGAAATCGCGGGGTTGTGAGGGGGGAGCAATCCCATCATCCAGGGCCCAATCCCTTCCCCATCCTCGCGCCAACCATACAGGGTGAACCGCCCGTCACCACCGCCCGCCAGCCTCGACCGACATCGGTCGCAGGCGTCCATAAAGCTCCGCCACGATCCTCAGCCCGTCCCGCAAACGCTCCACCGAAACGCCGCCCATCGCGATGCGGACGGCGGATGCGGCGTGGCGTCGAGGCACGACGAAGGCGGCGGACGGCGACACGATGACGTTGCGGGCCTTCAGATGCCGCACAAAGTCGTCGCCTCGGACACCAGGGGGGAGGCGCAACCAAACGTGATAGCTGGTTGGGTGGGACTGGATCGCGGCGGTTGGCAACAGCGCCGACACCAGAGTCTGACGCTCCGCCGCGTCTTGCCGTTTTTCCGTGACGAGGCGCTCGCCCCACCCGTCATGGATCCAGCGCGACGCCAATTCCGCTGTGATCGGGCTGGCGGTCCATGTGGTGCTGCGAATGACCGATTCCGCCCGTTCCATAAGCGGCGTCGGCGCCACCAGATACCCAATGCGCAGACCAGGGGCGAAGGCTTTCGCCAAGCTTTGGATGTTGAAACAACGTTCAGGGGCAAGGCTGCGCAACGGTGTCGGCGGCCTTTCCTGAAGAAAGGCATAGGCGTCGTCTTCCAGAAGAAACACGTCGTGTTTGCGACAGATCGCCACGATCTGCCGCCGCCGCTCTTCCGGCATGACCAAGCCCAGCGGATTGTGAACCGTCGGCATGCAATACACAGCGCGGATGCGGCGGCTGCGGCACACCTCTTCCAGATGGCGAGGAACCAGCCCCTGCGCGTCCATCTCAATCGGAGCCAGATGCAGATTCAGCAGCCCGGCGAGGATCTTGACTCCTGGATAGGTCAGGCTTTCCACGGCGACGCTGTCGCCGGGGGAGCAGACCGTCATCAGGGCGACGGCGATGCCATGCTGAGCGCCGGTCGTCACCAGAATGTCGTCGGGCGTCGCCACGAGTCCGCAAGCCGCCAACCAAGCCGCCGCCGCCTGACGATCACGCGGTCGCCCCGCCGGCGCCTGATACCCCAACAGCCCCGACACGCCCTTTTCATCGGCCAATTGGCGAAGCGTGTCGCCCAACAGCGCGTCCTGTCCGTCAAGGATGGGGTAATTGACGCTGAGATCGATGGTCTGGGAGAGCGTCGCGCTTCGGTCGGCGCCCCCCACGGCGGAGCCGCCCAGATCGGTCATGCTGTGTTGAGCCACGCCGCGAACGAAGGTGCCGCGCCCGACCTCGCCCGACACCAAGCCGCGCTTGCCGAGTTCTTCGTAGACCCGGCTGGCTGTGGCGGGAGCCAACCCGAATCGTTCAGCCAACGCCCGATGGGTCGGCATCCGACTTCCGGGCGGCAACAGGCCGTCGCGGATTTCCCGCGCCAATCTCTCGACCACCTCCGGGAAACGAGCGGCTACCATGTCCGCGCCGCATCGACGGTCGAATCCGACCTCTCAAAAATCAGCCGGGCAGAGTCGTCGCTGGACTCACAGATGCTGAACCGCGACGTCAAAGACCATGTTGCATCCAGCCAGGAAGACAAGAAGGTAGCAAACAAGGTAAATCGCATTCTGGTCCAGACGCTTGTGCAGCAGCCGACCGACACCGACCCCCAGCGGCACCACCGGCGCGATCAGCGCCACCGCCTTCCACGTCGGGGCGTCCAGTTGCCCGAGGAAAAGATAGGGCAACAACTTGGCATAGTTTCCAACGGTGAAAAAGACGGTTTGCGTGCCCGCCAACGCTGTCTTCGGCAACCCCTGCGGTAAGAGATAGACCGAAAGCGGTGGGCCGCCAGCGTGAGCGAGCAAGCTGGTGAAGCCCGACACACCCCCCCAAAAATACCCCCCCTCCAACCCCGGAGCCATCGAAGCGGCGGAGGAGCGCAGAAGCCCGAATCGAGCGGCCAGCCATTGCGCGGAAAAAGCGACAGCGATAAAACCGACCAGAAGGCCGATCAGGTCGCCGGGGGCCTTGCCAAGCAGCAGCGCCCCGACGGCCATTCCGGCAAGCGCGCCAGGGATCAACCGTTTCAGATGCCGGGTGTCCCAGGTGCGCGGCGGATAGGCCGCCAGGGCGAAAATGTCCATCAGGCAGACCAAGGGAGCGATGATCGCCGCCGCCTGGATCGGCGGAATGTACAGCGACAGCATCGGAACGCCGATCAGCGCGAAGCCCCCGCCGAACGCCCCCTTCAAAAGGGCGATGAAGAACAGCGTGACCAAGGCGACAAGATAAAAATCCAGGCTGAACGACGTCATCCTCGACCCTTTCGGACAAGGCGTCAAATTGCGAAATAATCCACAAATTGACGCGGAACATAATTCCCGACATTGTTGTAATAATGAACGATCTCCAGCTTTTGAAGATCGAAAGCGTGCTTGATGTCGTGCAAGCGATTGACCAGCCGGTGCAGGGCGGCTTCGCTGCCCACGGTGATGAGATGTTGGTTGCGTTCGGCCAACAACGCGTGTCCCAACCCTTCGTCAATACGGGAATGTTCAAAGAAGGGTTCCAGCGCGTCGTCTGGAAAACCATATTGGCGGGCGACCGCCGCTTGAAAAGCGCCGATGTCCTCGTCATCCAATTCCGCAGCCTCGACGATGCGGGCCAGCAGCAGCGCGGAACAAGGCGTTTCGGCGAACATTTCGCGCATCAGCAGGTCGATCAGCCGGGTCGAAACCAACGGAACGCTGCTCTCCACCTCCGCCGTATCCAGGCCAAGACCGCGCAGCGTCCGCAGCACGAAGGCTTCATGCCCCCGCTCCTGCGCGGCGTAAGCGTGCAGCGTTTCACGCAACTCGCCATCCGCCGCGTCGGCGGCAACCTGAATCGCCTCGGGAAAGGTCCGAATGTAGTGGTAGGTTTCCAACATCCAGCCGATCACCGTTTGCGGTGTGCCTTTCCCCGCCATGATGTCGACCGCAATGTTGGTTTCCGCCATCTGCTCCGACCAGATTCGGCAGGCGCTCAACAGCGTCTCGCGGAGGTTCGCGGCGTCGAGCGCTTGAAACGGTTGGTAGGCGGGGCGGAACACCCCGGCCTCTTCAAGGGATGACAGGATGTTTTCCGCGCGATCCGCTTCCAATCCGCTCCGCCGGATGACCTCCGAACGGCTGTGATGGCCGGTGCAAAAGCCGCGCATTTTCAAAAAGAGCTGAGCCTCTGCCGTCGGCACCGCAAACTTGCCATGGCTGACGGTCAGATAGGTGGTCTCTGGGGTGTCCTCAAAGCTTGTCCACAGGTTGTGCCGCAGTTTCGGAACGCTGGTCCAATCCTTGTCAAGCCGCTGCGTCCACGCATAGGTCATCGCGCACCCCCATGAAGTAAAAAGACGCCTCGATTCTCATCGAGGCGTCATCATCACCGATCAGCCGCAGGTGGCGCCTTTGACCGAACGAACCTTCACCGGAGTGGAAATCTTCTTGATGTTCATGTCCCTGCTCTCCTCTGCTCCAAGGTGATCGACACCAACTGCCGATCACGAGAGTGATTTTTTCATTGGCGGCACACAGTTTCAAGTTTTATATTGCACCAATAACAATCTCATAGATTGCTATTGGTGCAATCACTCCTCTGCTAAAATTGATTGTCCTGCGCGTCGTTGATCGTCGAGTCACAAAAAAAGGCTCCCGCCACCGGCGGGAGCCTTTCTGAACCCAATCCCCTCTCACCCCACGCCCAAAATCACCCGCGCAGGGAGCCGCCGGTCGCCTTGATGACCGCCGCGACGATCTTTTGGCCGATGGCCTCGATGGCCTCGTCCGTCAGGGTCGCGGTGGTCGGTTGGTAGGTGACGGAGACGGCGACGGATTTGCGGCCCTCGCCGACGCCCATGCCCTGGTAGACGTCGAACAGCGTGGCGTCCTTCACCAGCGCCTTGTCGGCGCCCTTGGCCGCGCGCAGGATCTTGTCGGCCTCCACATCCTGGCCGACGAGGAAGGCGAAATCGCGCTCGATCGGTTGGAAGGCGGAGAGTTGGACCATCGGCTTGGCGGTGCCGCCCTTTTTCTTGGGCAGCGGGATGGCGTCGAGCATCACCTCGAACCCGACCACCGGACCCTTGACGCCCAGCGTGTCGAGCACCGACGGGTGGATCTCGCCAAAGCGGGCCATCACCGTGGGGCCAAGCCGCAGCACGCCCGACCGGCCCGGATGGTACCAGGCGGGGGCGTCGGCGGTGACTTGCAGGTTAGCGGTCGGCGCGCCCGCCGCCTCCAACGCCGCCAGCGCGTCGGCCTTGGCGTCGAACACGTCCACCGGACGGGTCTTTTCCGCCCAATGGCGCGGCACGGCGGCGCCCGCGCGGATGCCCGCCGCGACGCTGTCCTGCCCATCGGGGGCCGGGCTGCGGAAGGCCGCGCCGACCTCGAACAGGCGGACGTCGGCGTAACCGCGATCGGCGTTGCGGCCCGCCGCCTGGATCAGGTTGGGCAGGATCGACGGGCGCATCACGTCCAGATCGCTGCTGATCGGGTTGACCAACCGCAGCCCCTCATGGGACGCGCCGAACAAAGCCGCCGTGGCCGAGGCCAGAAAGGACCACGTCACCGCTTCCGACAGGCCGCGCGCGGCCAGCGCCCGGCGGGCGGAGGCGACGCGGCGTTGCTTGAGCGCCAGCGCCGGGCGGGCCAGCACGGTGTCGCGCGGCAGCGGCGTCGCCGGGATGGCGTCAAAGCCGTTGACGCGCAGCACCTCTTCCACCAGATCGGCTTCGCCATGGACGTCGGCCCGCCAGGACGGGACGCCGACGCGCAAGCTGCCGTCATCCTCCTCGCCCTCGATGGTGAAGCCAAGGTCGGTCAGGATGCGGGTCTGCTGGTCGTGGTTCAGATCGACCCCGCCCAGGCTCTTGACCCGGCCCGGACGCAGGGTCAGCGTCCGGCGCCAGTTCGGCTCCGCCCCGGCGATCACCAGATCGGAGGCCTCGCCGCCGCAGATCTCCAGAATCAGGCGGGTGGCGCGCTCCACCCCCTCGACCACCGCCGCCGGATCGACGCCGCGCTCCAACCGATAGCGGGCGTCGGATTCGACGCCCAGCCGCCGCCCGGCCTGGGCCACGCGCACGGTGTCGAAGATCGCCGCTTCCAGGAACAGGGTGGTGGTGGTTTCGGTGCAGCCCGAATCCTCGCCGCCGATGATGCCGCCCAGCGCTTCGGCCCGTTCGTGATCGGCGATGACCACCATCGACGGATCGAGCGCGTAGTCCTTGCCGTTCAGCGCGGTCAGGCTCTCGCCCTCGCGCGCCATGCGGACGACGATTCCGCCCTTGACCTTGTCGGCGTCAAAGGCGTGCAGCGGGCGCGCCACGTCGAAGGTGACGTAGTTGGTGATGTCCACCAGCGCCGAAATCGGGCGCAGGCCGATGGCCAGCAGCTTGTCCTGCATCCATTGCGGCGACGGGCCGTTCGTCACCCCCCGGATGGTCCGCCCGACATACAGCGGGCAGGCGTCCAGCGCCTCGATGGTCACGCCGATGGGGCTGGGGAAGGATCCGGCCACCGGGGCGGCGTTCAGGCGGCCCTCGGCCAGCGGCTTCAGGCGGCCCAAACCAGCCGCCGCCAGATCGCGGGCGATGCCGCGCACCCCGGCGCAATCGGCGCGGTCGGGGGTGAGGTTGATGTCGATCACCGGATCGCTCAAGCCCGCGTAATCGGCGTAGCTCGCGCCGACCGGCGCGTCGTCCGGCAACTCGATGATGCCGTCATGCTCGTCCGACAGCTTCAACTCGCGCTTGGAGCACATCATGCCGTTGGATTCGACGCCCCGGATGACGCCCTTCTTCAGCGTGATGTCGGAGCCGGGGATGTAGGCCCCCTCCGCCGCGAAAACGCCCTTCAGCCCGGCGCGCGCGTTGGGCGCGCCGCAGACGACCTGAAGCTTTTCCGTTCCGGTGTCCACCACCAGCACGCGCAGCTTGTCGGCGTCGGGGTGCTTGTCCGCCGACACGACATGGGCGACGCGGAACGGCGCCAGCTCTTTCGAGCGGTCCTGAACGCCTTCGACCTCAAGGCCAAGGGCGGTCAGCTTTTCCGTGATCTGGTCGAGCGAAGCCTCGGTTTCCAGATGGTCCTTCAGCCAGGACAGCGTGAACTTCATGGAACCGGCTCCTTATCGCGTCAGGCCGTGGGCGATGTTGGGAATGTCGAGCGGGACGAAGCCGTAATGCTTCAGCCAACGCAGATCGGCTTCAAAGAAGGTGCGCAGATCGGGGATGCCGTATTTCAGCATGGCGACGCGCTCCACCCCCATGCCGAAGGCGAAGCCCTGGTATTTCGTGCTGTCGATGCCGCAGGCTTCCAGCACGTTGGGGTGAACCATGCCGCAGCCGAGAATCTCCAGCCAATCGCCGTAATTGCCCAGCTTCAGCTCGCCGCCCTTGCGCAGGCAGCCGATGTCCACCTCCGCCGACGGTTCGGTGAAGGGGAAGAAGCTGGGGCGGAAGCGCAGCGGCAGATCGTCCACGTCGAAGAAGGCGCGGCAGAACTCCACCAGACACCCCTTCAGGTGGCCCATGTTGGTCGCCTCGTCGATCACCAACCCCTCGATCTGGTGGAACATCGGGGTGTGCGTCATGTCGTAGTCGGAGCGATAGGTCCGGCCCGGCGCGATGATGCGGATCGGCGGCTTTTTGTTCAGCATGGTGCGGACCTGCACCGGGCTGGTGTGGGTGCGCAGCAGCATCTTTTTTCCATCGCCATTTTCTGAGGGCGCATCGGGCAGATAGAAGGTGTCGTGCATGTCGCGCGCCGGGTGGCCGACCGGGAAATTCAGGGCGGTGAAGTTGTGGAAATCATCCTCGATGTCCGGCCCTTCGGCGACGGAGAAGCCCATCTCGGCGAAGATGGCGATCATCTCGTCCATCGTCTGGCTGATCGGGTGGATGCGGCCCTCCGTCTCCGGGCGGATCGGCAGGGTGACGTCCACGCGCTCGGCCTCCAGCCGCGCCTTCATGTGGGCGGCGGCGAGGTCAAGCTTGCGGGCGTCCAGCGCCTGCGCGATCACGTCCTTCAGCGCGTTCAGCGCCTGACCGCGCTCCTTGCGCTCGTCCGGCGACAGGCCGCCCAGCTCCTTCATAAAGCCGGTGATGCGCCCCTTCTTGCCAAGCGCGTTCACGCGCACCTCGTCCAGCGCCGGAAGATCGGCGGCGGCGTTGACCAGCGACAGGAGTTCGTCTTTCAGCGCGTCGAGCATGGCGGTTCCCGGCAAGCGTGGGGAAAAATCGGAATGGAAACAAAAAGGGAGCCGGACCCAACGGCCCGGCTCCCTTCTCTAGCACTTGGCGCCTGAAAAAGCGTCTGCGAACGGGTCGCGAACGCCTTACGCGGCGGCCTTGGAGGCGAGCGCGGCCTGGGCCTTGTCCACCAAGGTCTTAAAGGCTTCCGGCTCACGGGCGGCCAGATCGGACAGGACCTTGCGGTCGATCTCGATGCCGGCCATCTTGATGCCGTTGATGAAGCGCGAGTAGGTCAGGCCATACTGCCGAACGCCAGCGTTGATGCGCTGGATCCACAAGCCACGGAAATCGCGCTTCTTGTTGCGACGGTCGCGGTAGGCGTAACGAAGCGCCTTTTCGACCTTCTCGATCGCAATGCGGAAGTTCTTGGAATTGCGACCCCGATAGCCCTTGGCGAGCTTCAGAATCTTGCGGTGACGGGCGTGCGTGGTGACGCCGCGCTTAACACGAGCCATAGTTCAGATCCTTCCCAGTATCAGGCGTTGCGCAGCCAGTTCTTCAACACCGTACGGGCGTTGGAGTCGCACAGAGTCATCATGCCGCGCGCGTTGCGCTTCATGGTCGGAGACTTCTGCTCGAGGCAGTGGCGCTTGTAGGCCGCCTGGGCGCGGACCTTGCCGGAGGCAGTCACCTTGAAACGCTTCTTGGCGCCGCTCTTGGTCTTCAGCTTGGGCATTTTGGGTTCCTATCGGATAGGGTCGACTTCCATCGGACGGTTGGGCATGCCCTGGCCTTTCAGCCTAGCCTCGCCGCTCGTGGAAGGAACGCCTTATACGCGCGGGATCGCCGCGACGCAAGGGGGTGAATCGGCCCGAAGCGCGCGCGACGCCTTTGCCGATGCCCCCGACGATCTTATTTCAGATATTTGTCGGTCAGGCGTTGCACAGAGCCATCCTCGACCATGGACTTAACCGCCGTTTGCAGTTTTCCGACAATCTCCGGGGAACATTTCAGCGAACAGCCGATATAGACGTCGTTCGACGCAACGCCCTTGCCGATGGTCAGTTTTTCCGTCCGTCCAGACTTTTTCCATTTCCACAAGGTTTCCGGGGTGCCGTTGAACCACGCGTCGGCCCGCTCCATGCCAAGCAGATCCGTTTCATTCTGACCGACCCGCACAATTTGCATCTGACTCGGCGGAAAGCCTTTGCTCTTCAAAAGATCCTCTTGGGCGGTCCCCTGCCCAACAAGGATGTTTTTCAATTCAGCCTTCGCTTGATCGAAACTGTCGACCGGCTTGCCAAGCGTGGCGAAGCTGCGCTCCATAGCAAAGATGGGCGCAATCCATGTGTACTGGGCTTCACGGGCCGCGCTCCGCGCGAAGGGGATAATCAGCAGATTTTCACCTTCGGCGACCTCCTGCTGGCCGCGCCGCCATGGGATGAAGATCATCTCGGCCTCATAACCCGCCCTTTTGAGAGCCTCAATGGTGATGTCAGCCACGAAGCCGCGTTCCGTTGGAGCCTCCATCGTCATCGGCGGCGCCTCAACGCTGTAGATTTTCAGCGTTTCCGCCTTGGCTGTGGCGGCGATTGCCGCAGACGCGAGTGCGGCAATCGCAATCAGCGTGTTCTTTGCCATTCCTCTTTCCCCTTCGGCGAATTGCAATCCTTCAGCGCACCCAAATTATGATGATGCGCGAATGATTCGCTTAGCCAATTGTTTCACGCCCATTGCGAATCTCTATTGGGGGAAACCAGGAGGACATACGGAAAGGACCAACCTTCATCAAAGCTCAGCGAGACTCCTTCGACCGCTCCACCGCCGGGATCGGCGCGTGGGCGCCATTCCCGGTCGTCGCGAGGCAAGGGGTGTTACGGGCGCGCCATGCTGGGCAGTTCCGCCAGAAACGCGTCCCGCGCGGCCTTGCCGGACAGCATCGCCGACGGGGCGACGCCGATCTCCAGCCGGGCGAACACGACGCGCCCACCGGCGCGCTCGGCCCAGCCGACGAACCAGCCGAACGGACGGTTCCGGTCCGGGACGCCCGAGGCGTCGCGCATCCAACCGCTGCCGGTCTTGCCCCAGACGGTCCAGGCCCCGGCGAAGCGCCCGCCGTCGTCGGCGGTGAATTGCGGCAGGATCGCGGCGGTCATGTCCTGCGCCCGGCGCGACACCGGCAGATCGCGGGCGAGAAAGCGCCGGAGAAACTGGACCTGCTCGTCGGGCGAAATCGCCAGGGATGACATCAGCCAACTGTGGGTCAGCCCGTCCGCCTTGCCGGGATTGCCGGAGATGTCGCGGTTCCCGTAGCCCAACCGCTCCACATAATCGCGGAACCGCTCCAGCCCCAGCTTGCGGGTCAATGCCTGCGAGTACCAGACCACCGAGTCGCGTTCCCACGCCGTGGGATCGACGCTGCGCGTGTCGGCGGGGTTTTTGCTCGATTCCGGGCGACCGTCCCAGCTTGGGCGACGCTCGTCTTCCAGAACGCCCGCGTCGTAGCCCATCAAGGCGAGGGGAATCTTGAAGGTCGAAGCCGGGCTGACCCGCCGGTCGCACGGCCCCTGGCGGAACAGCGGGGCGCCCGTCGCGGCGTCGAGAACGACCGTGCAGATTGTTTTTCCATTTCCCGCCGCCCGCGCGGCAAAGGGCGCGGCGACCGCCGCCAGAGTCAGACCGATCCAAATTGCGTTTGTGAGTGCGCGACGACCGATCACTGAGTCTCTCCTTGCGTTCATGCGGCGTTGATTGGCGTTGGGCAAGGAGTAAGGGGCTGGCGAGCGGCGGGCAAACGATGATAAATCGGTCGAGTTCCTAAGCAGGTTTTCCAAGCCCGCCCATATGTGGGCGGAGTTTGGAAAACCTGCTTAGCATGCGCCATCGCTGGAAATGAGATCCGCATGGATGAAATCGAGTACGCGTTGATGGACAAAGCGGATGGCACGATGTGGTGGTATCGCTGCCTGCAAGAGCTGGTGATCTTATCCCTGAACCGTCATCTGACGACCACGGCGCCGGTCATCCTGGACGCGGGCTGCGGCACCGGCGGCATGATGGTCCGCCTGCGCCAAGCGTGGCCGCAGGCGACCCTGCACGGCATCGACCTGTCGCGGACGGCCTGCCTGCGGACACGGGCCAAGACGGGCGGCGCGGTCGCGGTCGCCAGCGTCGACCGCCTGCCCTTCCCCGACGCCAGCATGGACATCGTCATCTCCACCGACGTGCTGACCCTCGCCGGGGTTGACGAGGTCCGCGCGGTGATGGACGCGCGCCGCTGCCTGAAGCCGGGGGGATTGTATTTGGTGAACCACCCCGCCTACGCCTGGCTGATGGCCGACCATGATCGCCATGTGGCGAACGCGCGGCGGACGACGGCGGGGGCCTTGCGCGGGCAACTGCGCGCCGCCGGGCTGAAGCCCCTTTTCGTCACCTATTGGAACACCGTGCTGTTCCCCCTGATGGTGGCCCGCCGCAAGCTGTGGCCCAACGGCTCGGAGACGTCCGATGTCGGCCGCTTTTCCGGCTCCTTGAACCAAGTGCTGAACGGATTGTGCGGACTGGAGCGCGTGGCCCTGCGACGGGGCGTCGCCCTGCCCTTCGGCGGCTCTGTCCTGGCGGTGGCGACCAGAGCATGACTCCCTCGGCGGATACCCCGGCATGCGCGCTTAGCGTCGTGGTTCCGGTCTACAATGGGGCGAGAACGGTGGGGACCCTGGTGGCCGCGCTGTCCAATCTCGCCATCCCAGGCGGTCATGAGATCATCCTGGTGGACGACGGCAGCGTGGACGACAGTCGGTCGGTCTGCGAGCGGCTGGCGCGGACGGTGTCCCGCGTACCCGTCACCTTCGCCCGGCTGTCCCGCAATTTCGGAGAGCACAACGCCGTCATGGCCGGTCTGGGTCTGGCCCGAGGCGCCTACATCATCACCATGGACGACGACCTGCAAAACCCACCGGAGGCGGTGATCCATCTGTTCCGGCACGCGTGCGACGGCGGCTACGACGTGGTCTACACCTATTGCGACCGCAAGCGGCACAGCGCGTTCCGCAATGTTGGCAGCGCCTTCGCCAACCGCACCGCCGCCCTGATGCTCGGGCTTCCGCCGGGGCTATACCTGTCGACTTTCCGCTGCCTGTCCGCCTTCGTCGCGCGGGAGGCTTGCCGTTATACTGGTCCCTTCCCCTTTGTTGACGGGCTGGTGCTGCAGGTCACGCGCTCCATCGGCCGACTGCGGGTGGCGCACCTGCCCCGGGCGGGCGGGCGCAGCAACTACACCCTGCGTCGCCTGGTTCGCCTGTGGCTGTCCATCGCGCTAAACTTCTCCACCCTGCCTTTGCGCCTCAGCGCGTTCCTGGGCATCGGCGCCATGGCGGGGGGCGTCTTGCTGAGCGGCGCGCTGCTGGTCCGGCACCTGTTGCTGGACATCCCCGTGACGGGCGATGCCGGACTGCTGGCGGCGCTGCTGCTGACATCCGGTCTGTCGTTGGCGATGCTGGGCGTGGTCGGCGAGTATGCGGGCCGGACCTTCCAAACCGTCAGCGCCCGTCCACAATACGTCATCCGCGCCGTGGTCAGCAGCCGGGATGAACCGGCCGATCCAGCCCCCTACAGCGACGCCCCATGCTTCTGAACGCCCCGATCCACAACCCACTCATGAGAATCGAGCCGCTGGCTCTGCTGAGCTTGGCGCTCTTGGGCCTGGCCCTCGCGGCCCGCCTGTCCCGGCGCCCCCTTGCCCGGCGCTGGGGCATGGCCGCCATCCTGCTGGTCGGGGCCGCCACCGTCATGGTCGTCGTCAGCCGACTGATCGAATACGCCGTCATCCTGCGCCATGGACCCTTGGACCCGTGGAACCACAACATCGCGGCGATCGCCGCAGCCTGGCTGCGTGGACAACCCATGTATCCCCTGCCGACGGACGGCTTATACTACGGCCTGCTGTACGGGCCGCTGCTCTATCGTGTCCTGGCCGCGATGCAGGCTTTGTTCAGTATCGGCACGCCGCTGGCGGCTTTGCCGGGCATGGTGGCCGAGGCGGCAAGCCTGATCATCACTTGGTATGCGGTCAGGCGCGGCGGCGCCAGCCGCGGCGCCGCCCTGTTCGCCACGGCGGCCACCGCCGGGCTGATTCTGCGGATCTATCCCAGCGTTGGCTTCCGCGCCGACCCTTTTCTGCTGCTGCTGTCATCCCTGGGGCTGTTGGCCATGACCTGGGCGCCCAACGTGGGCCGGGCCGTGATGCTGGGCCTGTGCGCCGGCCTCGCCACCGCGCTGAAGCCATCGGGGGGCCTGTACCTGGGACCAGCGCTGCTGGCGGCCCTGCCGACGCGCACCCCTGCGGCAGCCAGCCGTTACATAGTGTTGACCGGCATCGCCGGTCTGGCGGGCGCCTTGCTTCCCTTTGTCGGCGCTGGCGCCTCGCCAGCGGGCTACCTGGCCTATCTGGCAGCCTTGAAGCCTGTGGGTGTGCATGGCGAGATGCTGATGGAAAACAGCATTATGGCCCTGCTCATGTTGGCCCCCGCCTTGTTCATCTCACCGGCGGAACGGCGCGCGCGCGGGGCTATGCTGGCGGGACTGTGCCTGTGCATGCCAGTGACGTGCGTTCTGGGGGCCGTGGACGGCGCCGGCGTCTGGCACTTGCTGCCCTTCGTCCCTTACACCACTCTGTTGGTCGGCGTCGCCGCGACCGCCCAACCAGGCTGGAACCCCCGGACCCTGGGGCAGACTCTGGTCATCCTGCTGATCATGGCCGATGGAGCCAGCCATGCTGCCAACGAAACGGTCAAGACCGGAACCAAGGCGCCGCAGGCTGAACGGGTGCACCAAGCCGTCGTAGACTTCCTATCGCATCACCCGGACGCGGCCGTCGCCATAGCGCCCCGCAGTCGGCAATTGAACCGGGAGGTGGCGTGGCTGGTCGGTCAAGGCAAACCCCTGATCCTGACCAGCAACAGCTGGATCGACCTCGGCAAACCAGAGGCCATCCAGTTGTTCATCGATCGTTATCTCTCCCGATGTGATGGCCTGCACTGGCTGGGGATGGCCAACCCGCCCTTCTCTCCGGATCGGGCAACACCGGCCGCCGTTTCAGTGGCCTTCATGGCGCTCTATCATCGCCAGTCGCGGGGGGAAGAGCTGGAGGTCTGGTCCTGCGCTCCAGCGCCGGACGAACCGCCGATGTGATGGCGCGCCGCCACCCGCATGCCGAAGCCGATTGTGTTTGAGGCGGAACGCGATCAGGGGAACGGCGTCGCCCTGGCCCCGCCGCTGATGTTTGCGCGCCCGTTGGAATCCGGACGGATCGTCCGCCCCTTCGCCATCGACGTCACGCCGGGCGGCTATTGGCTGACCTTGCTGAAGTCAAAGCACATCACCCCCGGAATGCGGGCTTTCCACGCCTGGATCTGGCGCAGCGCGCCATCCCCCAATCCGCCGCTCAGCGATACTCCTTGAAGCGCTCCGTCGCCTGGACCAGCGCGGCGCGGATGCCGGGTTCCATCGCGGAATGGCCGGCGTCGGGGACGATCCGGTAATCGGCCTCCGGCCACGCGCGGTGCAATTCGTCGGCGGACACCACCGGGCAGACCACGTCATAGCGCCCCTGCACGATGGCGCCAGGGATATGGCGGATGCGGTGGACGTCGCGCAGCAGCTTGTCTTCCGGGGTGAAGCGGTTGGCGCGAAAATAATGCGCCTCGATCCGCGCCAGCCCCAGGGCGTGGGTGTCCTCGCCGCTCGCCGCGATCAACTCGGGCGAGGGCAGCAAAGACGAACAGCTTCCCTCATAGACGCTCCACACCCGCGCCGCCGCCAGACGAGTCGCGCGGTCGGGCGAATCCAGCCGCCTCCAATAGGCTTCCAGCAGGTCGCCCTGCTCCTTCTGCGGGATGTGGGCGGCGAAGGCCGACCATGCTTCCGGGAACAGCACGCGCATCGAATAGAGGAACCAGTCGATCTCGCTTTTGCGCATCAGGAAGATGCCGCGCAGGATCAGGCCCAGGCAACGTTCCGGGTGGGTCTGGGCGTAGGCCAGCGCCAGGGTGGATCCCCAGGAACCGCCGAACAAATGCCAGCGCTCGATCCCCAGATGGCGGCGCAGGGTTTCGATGTCCTCAACCAGCCGTTCGGTGGTGTTCTCCCGCGTTTCGCCCAGCGGGGTGGAGCGCCCGGCCCCGCGCTGGTCCATCACGACGACGCGGTAATGGGCCGGGTCGAAAAAGCGGCGGTGGGTCGGCGAGGCGCCCGCCCCCGGCCCGCCATGCAGGAACATCACCGGCACGCCGCGCGGGTTGCCCGCCTGCTCCCAATAGACCGTGTGCAGATCGTCCACCGCGATCGTTCCGGCCTGATACGGGTCGATGGGCGGGTAAAATTCGCTGCGGGGCATAAGCGGGGATCCTTGGGGGCGTCGGTCCTGTGGTGCGAGCCACGAGTGTAAAGGACCGACGCGGGGTTGCGCCAGCGGGCAAAACCCCAAGGCCGCGACGATTTTACGGCGTCTTCCGCCCGGCCATGTGGGTCAGATAGGCGATGACCCGCTCCAAATCGCCGTCGCTCAGCATGCCGACGTCAAAGCCGGGCATCTGCTGGTTGGGCCAGCTCCGCACCGCGCGCGGGTCGCGGATCAGCTTGGCCAGCCCCGACGGGGTCAGATATTCGGTCGGGTTCATCGGGCGGTTCAGATCCGGCCCGACATTGGCGCTGCCCGCCCCGTTCAGCGTGTGGCAGGCCATGCATTGGGTGACGAAGGCGGTTTGCCCGGCGCGGATCGGCGAATCCGGCGGCAGCGCGGCGTCCACCGCCAATTGCGGCCAGCGCTTCAACGGGCTGTCGGTGCTGGCGAAGCGGGCGAGCTGGTAAGGCCATTGTTCGCTGCGCACGCCCGACGCCTCGGGCCGCACCCACACTAGATAGAAGGGACCGGCGGAAACCTCCTTGCCCGGCAGCGGCGGCCAGGGTTGATCGGGCGGCTCCACCGCCAGAAAGGCGACCGACCCGCTGTCGGCGGTGCGCAAACACAGCTCCGGCGGCAACAGCGCGGCAAAACCGTCGCTGGCGATGCCCTCCAGCACCGCGTCCTTGGGAAATTGGTCGGCGGCGATCAGGCTGGCCAGCGGCACGGCGCGGTAGCGCATCGGACGGCCATAGGAAACGTCGTTCGGAATATCGACCGTCACCACGTCGGAGCGGGCGAGCAGGGCGTCGCGGTCGATGGTCCGTTCGACGCCCGCAAGGACGATGGTCAACACCGGCCCGGCGGCCTGGACCGGCAGAACCATGGCGACCAGAAACAGGCAGGCGGTCAGCAGGCGTGCGATCATTCAGGGTCCTCCTCCTCAAGATGGGCGTCAGGATGAGCGTCCGGCGCGGTATCGGGGGGCCGAACAGCGGACGCGGATCGGGGCGGCGGCGGCGGTTGCTGTGACGGCGGTGACGACGGCACGGTCACGGCCCCGCCCTCCAACCGTTCGATCTGCTCCGGGTGGTTCGCCTCAATCATGGGGCCGCTGCGCAGGCCGATCCAGCCCCGAACGCGGATTCGTTTGCCCTCATAAGACAGCGGGTCGATGCCCGCCTTGGCGAAGTCGCGCATCACCGGGCGGGCGATGTGGACGGTGACGTCGGTGCGCCAATCCGCGCCGAAATCCAGATAGGCCTCGCCGCCGGTCTTGGTGACGCGCAGCACCCGTCCCTCCACAATCTGGAAGCTGTCGCGGTCGCGGGCCAGCGCGTCGGGATCGGCGGGGCGAAGGGCGTAGACGCGGGTTCGCCACAGGCCGCGCTGGGCGTTGCGCGCGCCATCCTCGGTCGCCAGCATCTCGGCGGCGAAGGCGCGGGCGTCGGGCCGGGTGTGGACGCGGGCGTGGCCGCGCGCCAGCATCTCCGCCTGCAACCACAGCCCATCCTCGCGCAGCAGATGGGCCAGCAGCCGCCCGTGCCGGTCCACCAAAACGGCCCCGCGCGGCGTCACCATCCGCCCCAACGCCAGTTCACTCAGCGCCGCCGTCGCCGCCTTGGCCAGCGGCCAGGGACGGCCACCATCGGCGGCGGCGTATCGGGGCGGTTTCGCCGCCTCGATCCCCGCCAAGCGGACCTGCCGCCCATCCTCCAACGCCAGCGTGTCGCCATCGACCACCGCGACCACGCGCCAGGTCTCCGCCGACGCCGCGATGGCGGGCGCGGCGGTCAGTGGCGGCAGGAGGATCGCCGCAAGCTTCAGGCAATGGCGACGGGGTTTCATGACTCAACCCTATGACGCTCCCGCCCCTGTCCGGCAAGAGCGCCGCCGTTCAGGATCGCCGCGTGAATTCTTTTTTATTTCACCCGTCGCGGGCGCCGCGTGGGTTGCCCCAATCCAGCCCTGTCGGCTAATTTGCCCGCCATGCTTGACAGCCCCCCAGCGTCCCCGACGGACAGCGCCCGGCTCGCGCCCCGGAAACGGATTCGCTTGCCCATCGCGGCGGTTCTGGTGGCTGGCTTCGGCTCGCTGATGCTGGCGGCGGTGGCCAGCGTTCTGGTTCTGGGGCTGGTCAGCGCCAGCACCAACACATTCGCCCTGCTGAACGACAAGGCCGATCTGGCGCTGGCCGGGGTCGAGGTGCGAGTCCGCCACCAACTGGATCCCGCCCGCGACATGGCCCGCTTCGTCGCCGGTCTGATCGAGCGCGGGGAGTTGGATCCCGACGACGCCGACCGGCTGACCATCACCCTGCGCGGCGCGCTGGCGGCGGCCCCCGACGTGACCGGAATCGCCTTCCTGCGCCCCGACCTGACCGGCGCGCAGGCCGGGCGGTTGAACGGCGGCTTGATGGCCGGGGCCATGGACATGCAAGGCGACGACGGCATCCCGCCCGAGGTTCTGAACGGCCCCAGCCGGGGCGCCGCCGCCTGGGCCGATCCCTTTTGGCTGAAGGAGGCCTCGAACAGCCTCATCACGCTCTACCAGCCGGTGCGGCGCGACGGCCGCTATCTGGGGCAGGTGGCAGTCGGCGTGTCGCTGGGCGATCTGTCGCGCTTTTTGTCGGTGCTCTATGTCGAACAGGGGCTGAACGCCTTTGTCTTGTACGATCATGAGCATGTTTTGGCCCACCCGGCCCTGGTCGGGCGAAGCTTCGATTTCTCCAACAAGCCCGACGGCCCGCCGCTGCCGCGCATCGACCAGGTGGACGACCCGGCGCTCGCCGCGCTGTGGAGCAAGGGCGTGCCGGTTCAGGCGCTGAAAAAGCGGGTGGAGGGTCAATCCGTCCACATCGCGGGCGACGATTACCTGTTTCTGATGCGGTCGATGGCGGGCTATGGCCAGCGGGAATGGATCATCGGCATCGGCTTCCGCGAAAGCGAGATGAATGGCGAGGTTCAACGGCTGGTCAAGACCGGGCTGGCCGGGCTGGCCATCCTGCTGATTTCGGTGGCGGTCGCGCTGTTTGTCGGGCGCAAGATCAGCCGCCAGGTCGCCCGGCTGGCCGAGGCCGCCGACCGAGTCCGCGCGTTCGAGTTCCAGACCATCGCCGATCTGCCCGACTCGCGCTTGCAGGAAATGGCGCGCGCCGCCACCGCCTTCAACGCGATGGTCGCGGGCCTGCGCTGGTTTGAAACCTATGTGCCCAAGGCGCTGGTGCTGCGCCTGATGCGCCAGCGCGAAACACAGGGCGACGGGCTGGATTCGGTGCTGCGCGAGGTGACGGTGATGTTCACCGACATTCGCGGCTTTTCCCGCATGGCCGAACACCGCAGCGCCGCCGACACCGCCACCCTGCTGAACGAGCATTTCACCCTGCTCGCCGCCTGCATCGAGGCGGAGGGCGGCACGGTGGACAAATTCATCGGCGATTCGCTGATGGCCTTCTGGGGCGCCCCCGAAAAACAGGAAGACCACGCCGCCCGCGCGCTGCGCGCCGCCCACGCCATCCATCACGCGGTGCTGGCCGACAACGGCAAACGGGTCGGCGCCGGGCAAGAGCCGATCCGCGTGCGAATCGGCCTGCACAGCGGCCCGGTGGTGGTCGGCAACATCGGCTCGGCCAACCGGATCAATTACACCATCGTCGGCGACACGGTGAACGTCGCCGCCCGGATCGAGGAATTGTCCGCCGCGCTTCAGGGCGAGGCGGAGGTCATCGTGCTGACCAGCGGCGTCACCGCCGCCAAGGGGGGCGGAGCCGCCCCGCTGGTCCGCCAGGGCGGACGCTCCCTGCGCGGACGCAGCGGCACGACGGAATTGTGGCGGTTGGTGGCGACTGCCGAAGACGCCGGACAGAAACCGACGCCGGTCGCGGAACCGGGGTCTGCCGACAAGGGAAGAATTTTGTCAGGGGCGGATTGAGCGGAGGCGCATCGATCCGGCGACGCTTTGCCCCCTCCCCAACCCTCCCCCGCTTAACAGCGGGAGAGGGGGGCGGCAAACTTGTCGGCTCACGGCGAAATTCCCTCTCCCGCGTGAGCGGGGGAGGGCTAGGGAGGGGGCAGAATGCGGCCAATCCGAAACGCTTACAGGTTGGCGACCAGATCGCCCGAATCTTCAACGCGCTTCAGCATCGAATCGCGCAGCTTCATCAGGGCGCGGGACTCCAATTGGCGGACCCGTTCCTTGCTGACGCCCAACTCGCGGCCCAGCTCTTCCAGGGTCGCGCCTTCGTCGCGCAGACGGCGTTCCTGGATGATGGTGCGTTCGCGCGGGCTGAGTTCGCCCAACGCCTCGGCCAGCCATTGCGAGCGGGTGTTGGCGTCACGCAGGCCGATCACCACCTCTTCGGGCGAGGGACGTTGGTCGGCCAGGAAATCCTGCCAATCATCGTCCGACCCGTCGGCGACCGGGGTGTTCAGCGACTGGTCGGCCCCCGACAGGCGCATCTCCATCGCCTCGACCTCGGCCACCGCGACGTTCAGTTCGCCCGCGATCCAGGCGCGGCCTTCCTGGGTCATGCGGGCGCCATTGCCGTTCTGCGACGCGCTGTCGATCTTGGCGCGCAGGCGGCGCAGGTTGAAGAACAGCGATTTCTGCGCGGCGGTGGTGCCGGTGCGGACGATCGACCAGTTGCGCAGGATGTAATCCTGCATGGCCGAGCGGATCCACCAGGCGGCGTAGGTGGAAAAGCGCACCTCGCGGTCCGGCTCGAAGCGGCCCGCCGCCTGCATCAGACCGACATTGCCCTCCTGCACCAGATCGCCCATCGGCAGACCGTAATTGCGGAAGCGCGAGGCGGTGGCGATGACCAGCCGGGTGTAGGCCCGCACCAGCTCGTGCAAGGCGCGTTCGTCGCCGTCTTCCCGCCATTTGCGGGCCAGCTCGAACTCATGGTCCCGCGACAGCAGCGGTTCGCGCATGGACGCCTTGATAAAGCTCAGGTTAGCCCGCTGCGTCTCTGGATCGTCGATGTAAGCCATCCGTCCCTTCCTTCCCGTCTGGGCGGCGCCGTGTTCCGATGGTGCAGCCTGTCTCACGCCTGTTGGGCTTGGCCGTTGTTCCCGCCCAATCCTCCCGGTTTCCGGGGAATGGACGGGCGTCGGCGCGCCCTGTTGCTAGAGATACGCAACGGGGAAGGATTCGGATCACAACGAATGGACAGATTTCTTGCGCGGCGGTCGAAGACACGGGCGCGCGCCCGTCGCGGCGGGCGTTTTCGACCAACCCACCATATAGGGCGCGCGCCGGTTGCGACCAGTGACGCCCCCACAACGGGACCGCAAGGACATTCGGGACGCGCCCTCTGCTCACACAGGGCTTGCGACGCATGACGTCCCAGCGTCGCGCTCGGTCATTGATCGCGTTCGCTTGTGTTCTACGGAGAAATATCGCTAATATCGCTTCAACGTGACTGAATCTCGACCAACTCTTACATTTTTCCATAATATTACAAAAATACGTCACCCCCCCTCCGAACGGGCGAAAATCCAGCCAACCCATGATCCCTCTGGACATCTCCACCGTTCTTGTCTTGCACATGACGTCTCTCATTGCCGGAGCGATGGGCTTCATTCATTTGCGGCAACAATCCTTGGAAACAAAGGGGCTTGCTCTGCTTGCCGCCGCGTTTCTGGGGCTGGCGGCTGGATCGTTCAGCGCCGGGCTTGGCGAGCGCGACGTCTTGCCCGCTTGGCTTTGGCAACCCGGAAGCCTCGCCATCGGAAGCCTCAGTTACGCCTGTCTTTGGCTTGGCGCCCGCGCGCTCAGCAGCGGTCGGGGGCTGCGCCGCCCATGGGTCCTGCTGCTGCTTCCAATCGCGTGGCTGTGCCTTGCCGCGATCACACACTTCACCGCCGACAACCAACTGAGGGCGAGCGCGTTCCACATCACCGCGTTCCTGTTCCTGCTGGCCGCCGCCCGCGAGGTCGCGCGCGACCAACGGATTGATCCGCTGCCGTCCCGTCGCCCATTGACCATCATTTTTGGATTGGCGGCCGTGGTCTACGCCGTTGAGTTTCTGATGATGACGCTGGGTCGGATCAGCGTCCCCAACATTGCCCTTGGTTTTGGTTTTCAAACATTCTGCAATTTTGGAATCACCATTCTGGTCTATGGCGTCGTGAAGGAGCGCGCCGAGAACGCGCTGCGCCTCGCCGCTGAAATCGACAGCCTGACCGGCATCGGCAACCGCCGCTGGATGGACGCCCGCATGCCGGGCGTCATCAGGCGCGGCGACACCATCATGATGCTGGATCTCGACCATTTCAAAACGATCAACGACCGCTATGGCCATGCGGCGGGCGATCATGTGTTGCGCGCCTTCGCCGATGAGGTCAGCCGAAATCTGCGCCTGCAAGACCGCTTCGCCCGCACCGGCGGCGAGGAGTTTGTCCTTTACATGCCCGGCCTCAGTCTGGCCGACGCCAAGGCGGCGGGAGAGCGCCTTTGCCGGTTGGTCGCATCGCTCGTCGTCCAACATCGCGGCGACCGCATTCCGGTCACGACCAGCCTTGGCGTCGCCTGGTCGGATGGCGGCTATCCGAGCTGGGATCTCATGATCCAGGCGGCGGACACAGCCCTTTACGCCGCCAAAAAGGCCGGACGGAACCAGGTTGCCGTCCAGCCGTCGCCCTTGTCCATGGACGCCGTGGCATAAGCCTTCGCGCCTACTCCCCCTCCCCGCGCAGGGCGTCGAACGCGCGACGGTCGCGTTTGGTCGGGCGGCCTGAGCCGGGCGCGCGGTAAGGATCCTCCAACCGCTCCTCCGCCACCGGCGGGGCGAGATCCTCGTAAAGCGCCTGGGCCTCCGGGGCTGGGCCGCGTCGGCTTCCCAGCGCCAGCACCTTGATGACGCGGATGTGCCGCCCCTGCGCGAAGGTCAGCACGTCGCCCGGCTTCACCGCCGCGTGCGCCTTGCTGACGACCGCGCCGGACAGCCGGACGCCGCCGTCGTTGCAGGTTTTGGCGGCCAGACTGCGCGTCTTGAAGAAACGCGCGTACCACAGCCATTTGTCGATGCGCAGCCGTCCGGGTGGAAGGCCGTCGCTGTCGTCGTCGCTCATGGTTCTCGGTCCATGCTGGTTGATTCCGTTGGTCGATCGTTGAGCGTTTCTTCCCCCTCCCTAACCCTCCCCCGCTTCGCGGGAGAGGGAACTCCGCCGCAAGCTCACAAGGATCCGGCCCCCTCTCCCGCAAAGCGGGGGAGGGATGGGGAGGGGGAAATCGTCCCCGGACGGCCTTCACCCTCCCGACAGTTGACGCAACTTGGCGAAGGGATGGTCGGCGTTGACCGGCGCGCGGTCGCGCCGGGGCTTGGTCGCCGACGGGCGCCGCCGTTTCCACGTCACCGCGCCATCCTCCGCCACGCTGCGGGCGTAACCCAGGCCAGTCAACACCCCGGCCAACTCCTCCGCCGACAGGCCGACCCGTTGGCCAAGCGCCGTTTCGGACGCCGACGCGCCGGATTTGGCCAGGGTCAGCATCTCCGTCTCCAGCCGGTCGAGCATGTCCACCCGCAGCGCCCGCCCCTCTCCACCCTTTTGATCGCCCGCTTTGGCCGACGCCACCGGATAACCAATCGCCTCCCAAAAGGCGGGCGGCGCGCCGGTCGCCGCGACCGACACCCGCCCCGGCGGCGGCAGCGGCACCGGCAACGCGTGGCCGGTGGCGACGGCCCACAGCAGCCCGCGCAGGGCCACCGCTGCCGGTTTGGCCAGCGCCGTCAGATACAGGTGCGACACGCCCAGCCGCACGCCCAGCCGGGTCAGCGCCTTGCGGTCCTCGCGCTCCAGCCCTTCGACCAAGGCGGCGACCGGCGGGCGCGGCAGAACCCCCAGCCCCTCGACCAGTTGAAAGGCCAGCCCCCGCGCGGCGCCCGACAACCCGTCGGCGTCGGCCAGCGCGAACAGCGGCTTCAGCCGGGCGGCGACATGCCACTTGAGCCACTGATCGAACCGGGCGCGCACCCGCTCGCGCTGGGCTTGGTCGAGCATCCCCTCGTCAAAGGGAACCACCAGCGGCGTCAACACCGACGGCCCGGCGGCGAGCTTGGCCACGCTCACGCCATGGACGCTCAACAGCCCGTCGGGGCCAAGGGCGAAAGCGTCGTCAGGTTCCTGCTCGAACAGGCGCAGCCGCTTGGCCAACTCATCGCGCAGCGCCCGCCGCGCGGCGGTTTCCAGGGCGCGGGCCTCCTCGGAACGGTCCGGCGCGTCGGCGACGAAGCGGAAGCCCTCCAGCCGCCCGACGACATGCCCCTCCACCACCACCTCGCCATCGGCGCGGACGCCGCCGATCAGGGCGCGGCCATCCTTCAGCGTGCGCGACAGGCTGGCCGACCGGCGATCAATGAAGCGTTGCGTCAAGCGTTCGTGCAGGGCGTCGGACAGTTGGTCCTCGATGGCGCGGGTGCGCTCCTGCCAATGCAGCGGGTCGGTCAGCCACGTGGGCCGGTTGGAGATGTAGGTCCAGGTGCGGATGTGGGCGATGCGGGCGACCAGCGCGTCGATGTCGCCCTCCGTCCGATCCAGCCGGGCGATCTGCTTGCCGACCCAATCGCTGTCCAGCCGCCCGAAGCCGGTGCGCAGGGATTTGTAAATCTGCCCCAACAGGCGGGTGTGGGCGTCCGACAGCACCTTGCGGAAATCGGGGATCTGGCAGACCTCCCACAACAACCGCACGGCGTCGCGGCCCTTGGCGAGATCCAACACCTCCTGGTCGCGAACCAAAGCCTGAAGGGCCAGATGGTCGTCGGCGTCGCGCGACCGGCTCAATTCGGCGATGGGCGCGCGCTCCTCCAGCGCTTTCAGCAGGAAGCCCGGCGTGTCGAAGCGCAGGGCGCTGTTGCGCCAGGTCAGCGTCTTCAGCGTCTCGAACTCGTGGTTTTCGACGCGGTTGATGGTGTCGGCGTCCAGTTCGCCCACCTCGTCGGTGGTGCCAAAGGTGCCGTCGCGCATGTGGCGCCCGGCCCGCCCGGCGATCTGCGCCACCTCGGCGGCGCGCAGGCGGCGGGGGGCGAAGCCGTCGAACTTCACCATGCGGGCGAAGGCGACATGGTCGACGTCCATGTTCAGCCCCATGCCGATGGCGTCGGTCGCCACCAGATAATCGACCTCCCCCGCCTGATACAGCGCCACCTGGGCGTTGCGGGTGCGGGGCGACAGGGCGCCCAGCACCACCGCCGTGCCGCCGCGCTGGCGGCGGATCAACTCGGCCATCGCGTAGACGTCGGTGGCGGAAAAGGCGACGACGGCGGAGCGCGGCGGCAGCCGGGTCAGCTTCTTGTGCCCGGCGTAGGTCAATTGGGAAAAGCGCGGGCGGTTGATGAACTCGGCACGCGGAACCAGCTTGCGGATCAACGGCTGCATGGAATCGGAACCGAGGAACATCGTCTCCACCAGCCCGCGCGCGTTCAGCAGCCGGTCGGTGAAGATGTGACCGCGTTCGGGATCGGCGCAGAGCTGGATCTCATCGACCGCCAGAAAATCGACCACCCGGTCGAGCGGCATGGATTCGACCGTGCACACCCACCAGGACGGATTGGGGGGCAGGATTTTTTCCTCCCCCGTCACCAGGGCGACGGCCTGCTTGCCCTTGATGGCGACGATGCGGTCGTAGTTTTCCCGCGCCAGCAACCGCAGGGGAAAGCCGATCATGCCCGACTTGTGACCAAGCATCCGCTCGATCGCCAGATAGGTCTTGCCGGTGTTGGTCGGCCCCAGCACGGCGACCACCCGACCGCCAAGCCCAAGAGCGCCGCCCGACGAAGCGTGAGAGGACGTCATGGGCGTAAGCTTTGGTGGGTCCGGCCCCGCTTTGCAAGGGTTTGGAGCGCGCATGAAAAAACGCGGCCGATCGCTCGGCCGCGTTTTTTCGTTCGATCGGTCAGAAAAACTCAGACCGGCTGCGGCAGACCGTGGATGTAGCCGACGCCGCCGCTGCGGCGGTTGCGGTAGGCGCCATCAATCAGACCGGCGACGCTGTCCTTGACCTTCTCATGCAGGCCCTTTTCCCAATCGCCGGGATGCTGGAAGTTGCTCATGATGTAGGCGAAGCCGTTGACGTCGTCGACCGCTTGCAGGCCGGTCGATTCCGCGCCCGCCGGGCAGGACAGGATGCGGCTCAGCGCCTTGCTGTCGACGTTGTAGGCCCACAGGAAGTTGTTGACGTGGTTGCCGCTGTCCTCGCCGACGAACAGCGTGCGCAGGCGTTCGGAGAATTTCAGATTGTCCGGGTTGGCGATGAAGTCGGCGTGGGCGGTGTTGCCCAGCGCGTCGGGGGTCGCCAGATCCTTGCCGACCAGGGCTGGGACGGCGCTGAAATGCACCGGAACCCAATCGCTGTTGATGGCGGCCCCGGCGGCGTCGGTCTGACCGCCGGTCATCGGCAACTGATAGACGGCGCCGGCGTTGATGGTGTTGACCTTGATGCCGCTCTTGCCGTCGCTCATCGACTTGTACATGTAGGACACGGCCATATAGGCGGTCTTGTCCTTGGCGTTGACGGTGACGCCTTCCAGCTTGGTCAGTGCCAGCGTGGCGCCGACGGTCGGGGCGTAGCGGTGGGTTTCCAGGAAGGCGGCGGCCTTCTCCATGCCCGGCTTGAACTTGACCCACTGGGTCTTGCCGTTGAAGCCGATGGCGGCGAAGGAGGGATCCTTCGGATCCTCCTTCTTGACCTCAACGATGTCGGCGGCCTTCAGGCTGTCCGCCAGCTTTTCGATTTCGGCGCTGGTGGCGTGACCCAGCTTGACCCACTTCAGGGCAAAGGCGCCGCCCTTGTCGAGATCCTTGCCCTCTTCCTGGATCATCTTGGCGGCGTAAAGCGCGCCCGCCGACAGGTCGGAAGCCTTGTCGGCGATGAACATGAACAGGCCGCCGTTGGTGGTGTCGTCGCCCATCAACACGGTGCGCAGATCGGGCATGACCTGCACCAGCTCGTGCGAGATGCGGCCCATGCAGTAATGCTTCTTGATGCTGCCGGTGCCGTCAGGCTTGACCGTCACCTCGGGCATATGGCCGTAGTGATAGGGGTTGGCCTTGTTGGCGTCGCCGAACAGATTCTGGCTGTAGGCGCGGAACTGGTCGTCAAGCGCGGTCGCGTCCGGCTCATACTCCTCGCTCGACAGATGGGTGTTCCAGGGCGACAGGCTGGCGCCGCAGGTGATCCACAGGCCATGGACCGGGCTGGTGTCCACCGTGTGGTACTGCACCAGCTTCAGCGCGCCGGTCTCCTTGTTCTGGTCCAGCGTCAGGACGGCGATGGGCGACGGCAGGCGGCCGTACATCGACGCGTCCTTGGAATCGCGGGTGGCGTATTCGAACTGCACCACGGCGAACAGGGTGTTGCCCGACACGCCCGGCACGGTGGCGGGCATCGGGTTCAACAGGTTGCAGCCGTCCGGGCAATCGGAGAAGAACGGACTCGGCGTCGCCAGCGAGGCGTCGAGGATCGGCTTGCCGTTGATGTCGTAATAGCCGCCCGCCAGGGTCGTGCCGCCCTTGCCGTCCGGCACAAGATCGCCGGTGATGAACAGCGGCTGATAGCCCAGCGCGAAGCTCTGCTTCGTGCCGTCGGCCCAGCTCACGACCATGCTGGATTCGACCGTGGTCGTCGCCTGCGCGGCGGCGGTCGTCGGCGCGGCCATGCCGACGAACTCGACGGACACCGGCGCGCCCTTGGCGGCGGCGGCCTCCGCGCCCGAGGCGAACAGCAGGCCGCCGACGCCCCCGGCGACCGGCAGCAGCGGCATCCCGGCCAGCATGCGCAGCACGGAACGGCGCGACGTTTCGGAATGAATGACGGACGAATTGGTCATGACTGGTGTCTCCCGCCCCCTCTTGAGGGCAAACGGCTGGCGTGGCGCGCGGCTGAGTGGCGCGGCCTTGTTTTGGCGAGCGGGCGGGAGGTTACTGTGGGGATGTTACAGTTTGACAGTCATGACCAAGGAGCAACGGTGACGAATCGCGGAAGAAACGCAAACCCTTACGGCGTCTTCGCTTTGTCCGGCGCCCGCTCCGGCGGGGCGCTGGCCATCTTGGCCGCGCGCTCCAGATTGACCGCCGCCGCGCGCCCGAACTCGCTGTCAGGGGCCAGCCGCTTGACCAACGCCCAATCGTCGCGCGCCCCGTTGACGCTGCCGCTCAGCGCCTTGACGTTGCCGCGCAGCAGGATGGCTTCCGGATCGCCCGGCTTCAGCTCCAGCGCGCGGTCGATGTCGGCCAGCGCCTGCCGGTGGTTCGACAGCGCCTTGTGCGCCTCCGCCCGATAGAGATAGGCGTCGGCCCGTTTGGGATCCTTGGCCAGCGCCGCGTCCAAATCAGCGATGGCGTCCCAGAAACGTTCACCCTCGGCGCGGGCAAAGGCGCGGTCGATCAGCAGATCGACGTCGCCCGGCTGCTTGTCCAACGCCGCGCTGTAGAGCTTTTCCGCCCGAACCTGGTCGCCCGCCCGCAGCCACGCCCAGCCGCCGCGCCCCAGGATCGAGGCCGCCGCCTTGGGGTCGTCCTTGCCCAGCAGCGGGGCCAACTCCTCCAACCGCGCGCCAGCGGCCTTGAAGTCGCCCTTGTGGAACAGCGCCAGCGCCTGACAGAGCCGGGCGAGGTCGCCGCCGCCCTTCTCCTGCCAGCGCAGGGCCTGTTCAAAAGCGACGTCGGGATCGCTTTCGGCCTTCGCCGCGCATTCCCTGAGCGTCCGATTGGGATCCAGCGCCGAAGCCGACGCCGAAGCGGGCGCGGCGGCCTGGACCGGAAGGGGGAGCAAGGCCGCCGTCGACAGCGACAGGGCGGCCAGCGTGATGAAAGCGTTGCGTCGGATCATGGTCGCCTTACACTCCGCCATCGCTCCGTCCGACGCAAGGGCCTGAGAACGCCCGTAAGGAAGCTCCGATGACCGCACCCCGCCTGTTCGTGTTCGGCCTTGGCTACACCGCCCGCGTCTTCGCAGACGGCTTGCGCGCCGAAGGCTGGCGGATCGCCGCCACCTGCCGCAGCGAAGAGAAGCGCGCCGCCCTGGAGGCCGAGGGGATTGAGGCGTTCGTCTTCGACCGGGGCCGCCCGCTGGCCGACGCCCGCGCGGCGCTGGACGGCGCGACTCACCTGCTGGTCAGCGTGCCGCCCGACGCCAAGGGCGATCCGGTGCTGGACCACCACGCCCGCGAATTGGCCGATCTGCGCACCCTGGATTGGGCGGGCTATCTGTCCACCACCGGGGTCTATGGCGACACCAAGGGCGAATGGGTGAGCGAGGCGGCGTGGCTGAAGCCGACCGGCGACCGCCAGAAACGCCGGGTGGAGGCCGAACGCGGCTGGTTGGGGATCTACCGGCAATATGGCGTGCCGATGCATCTGTTCCGGCTGGCCGGGATCTATGGGCCGGGCCGCAGCGCGCTCGATTCGGTGCGGGCGGGCGAGGCCAAGCGGGTGGACAAGCCGGGGCAGGTGTTCTGCCGCGTCCATGTGGACGACATCGCGACGACGCTGCGCGCGTCCATGGCCAAGCCGACGCTGGGCGCGGTCTACAACGTCGCCGACGATCTGCCCACCCCCTCGCACGAGGTGGTGGAGCACGCCTGCCGCCTGCTGGGGGTGGAGCCGCCACCGTTGATTCCCTTCGATCAGGCGGAGCTGTCGCCGATGGCCGCCAGCTTCTACACCGACTGCCGCCGGGTGAAGAACGACCGGATCAAGCGGCAATTGGGCGTGACGCTGGCCTATCCTGACTACCGCGCCGGTCTGGACGCCCAGTTCGCGGCGGAACAGAACGCCTAACCAAAAGACTATGCCCAAAGAGTGATGACCAAAAGGGAAGCGATCACACGGTCGCGGGCAGGGAAACCGCTTCGACCTCGAAGCAAAACAAAAACATACCCGGATATTAATCGAAAACGTCACAAAAGACTTTGCCGCTTGGAAAAGGATATTTAACAATCTCGCTGGATTATGCTTGGATTGACGACGGCGATCCGGCGAGGGTGTGGGGCATGAACAGCGCAATATCCGCCATGTTGCCAAAAGACTCCGCGTTGCCCGTTGAAAGCCCGGCGGCGGAGAGTCTGGCGTCCACCGCCTTCCGGCGGCAGATGGACGAGGTTGTGGCGCGCATCCCGATGCACGCGATCCGGTCGGTGCTGGACGCCGTCGATGGCGCCTCCACCACCAACGGCGAGCGCGCCCGCCATCTGCGCGAGGCGCTGGTCGATCACTTCAACCGGCTGCGCCCGATGAAGGCGCGCCGTCTGTTCACCGGCCTGTTCGAGCCGTTCCTGGTCGATGACCATGTGCTCTACCGCGCGCCCGAAGCGATTCCGGCGCTGATCCAGCGCGTGGACATGGGCGGGATCTGGGCGGCGCTGGTCCAATACGCCTTCCCGGCGCTGGCCGCCGAGGTGCAAAGCCATCTCGACGATCTGTCGCGCGACGCCATGCTCGACGCCGTGCTGTCCAGCCCGCAGGCGATGGGCTTGCGCGAGTCGATGCGGCGGGAGGCGCTGGATTATCTGACCCGGCTGACCGCCGACCGCAAGGCGACCGACCGTTTCCTGGCGCTCGCCAACGACGAGGCGTTGCAGGACGCGCGCCTGCGCACGCAATATCTGAACCGCAAGGCCGCCATCGACAGCGACATGCTGGGCTTCGTCCGCGCCCTGCTGGAGCACAACGCCGTGCTGGTCCCGCTGACCGAACGGATGCGCCGCGACATCGACGAGATGCAGGGCGGCGGCGATGGCCGCTCGGTCGAGGTTGATTGCCAATCGGCGCTGATGGTCGGCTTCGTCCGCCGGGTGCGCGATCTCGGCCTGCCCTTCCGCGACCAAACCCAGGTTTTGGCTTGGTTCGCCCCGCTCTATGGGCTGAACGTCAAGCGCCGCTACGACGTGTTCCTGCGCCACATCCGTGAGCATGGCGGCCCGACGGTGCGCGAGTCGCACCCCCTGTTGCGCGCCCTGCTCGCCCATTTCAACGCCGCCAGCATCACCATCCGCGAGGTGGTGGACGGCATGTTCGGCGATGTGGACATCCGCGACGGCGGCGTGCTGTCGGTCAACAGCGCCACCCGCGACCTGCTGACCAACGCGGTGGAACGGTTCGACCGCTCGCTGACCGCGCTGACCGGCTGCGGTTTTCTCGCCAGCCGCACCAGCGGCCCAGCGATCCGCACCCAGTTGGCCGAGGTCAGCCGCTGCCTGACCACCACCGTCATCCCCGCGCTGGCGTCCCGCATGCAGGCGGCGATGGTCTCCCGACACAACCCGGTGGCCGATCACGACGATGTGGTGTGGCTGCTGGAACTGGTCTGGCGCTGGGGCCGCTATCTGGGCGCCGCCGGTTACGCCAACCCGGAACTGAAATCGCTGCGGCTCTACGCGGTGGAAAGCGGGCGCATCGCCTTCATCCAGGCGATGAAGGCGGAGGAGCACGAAAAGCCGACGCACCGCATGGCCCATCTGCTGCGCATCCGCCGTCTGATGACGGCGATGGGGGAAAGCGTCGATCCCTGGATCAGCCCGGTCAGCCAGGGCCTGCACCGCGTCGTCCACATCTATCTGGACGAGATCCAAACCATCGGCGAGGAGGAATGGGCGGTGATCGACGCCTTCGTCGCCTCCGTCCGCGCGGAACTGACCCGCTCCCGCCACTGGCAAAGCGCCGACTTCGTGGCGATCCTGCGCCTGCACGAAACGCGGGAGCGGTGACGGGGGGCGTTCTTGTGATGAAGCGTTTTCAGGGATAAGATGCGCTTGCCGAAAGAGCGCGATTGATCGATAGGACCAACAATTCCAAATTGGTTGCGCTGCAAAAACGGCGCAGCCCGCGACAGAGGCGACAATGACGCAAAGCACGGACAACCGCCTCGCCAAAATCGAAGCGGACATCGTCGAGATGAAAGACATGCTGAAGGCGATGTACCCCCTGCTGGTCGCCTCCAACGCCCGAGGGGAAGAGCAATCCAAGCGCATCGACGATTTGAGCCGAATGGTCGCCTCCCTCATTCCGAGCAAAATCGCCGCCGTCGGATGACGCCTGAAGAGTTCCAGGAGATTCGTGAGAAACCAGGGTTTTCCGCGTAGCGTCGGCGCTTGCGCCACGCGGTTTGACGGGCGGCGGCCAAGAGAAGCCGCGCCACGG
This sequence comes from Azospirillum cavernae, assembly GCF_003590795.1. Lineage (GTDB taxonomy): Bacteria > Pseudomonadota > Alphaproteobacteria > Azospirillales > Azospirillaceae > Azospirillum > Azospirillum cavernae. The sequence goes on along the minus strand of NZ_QYUL01000001.1, from coordinate 157,959 downwards.
CGGAAAAACCCAAACGCCTCGCCTTTTGGGTTTTCTGAACCGCTCGCGCCAGCCGCCCAACGCACGAATTTGGTTCGACACAAGCGCCTTTATGGTATGATGCGCGCCCGCTTGTGGGCAGAACCGTCCACCAGCCTGCGCCCGCAACGACCCGCCGCCGAGACGACGACAGCAATGAACATCACCATCGAACGCGCCGCCCTTCTCCGGTCTCTGGGTCACGTGCAGAGTGTGGTCGAGCGGCGGAACACCATTCCCATTCTCTCCAACGTCCTGTTGCGCGCGAAGGACGGCGAGCTGTCGCTGGCCGCCACCGACATGGACCTGGAAATCGTCGAGTCGGTCCCGGCCAGCGTCACCCGTCCCGGCGGAACCACCGCCCCGGCCCACACGCTGTACGACATCGTCCGCAAGCTGCCCGACGGCAGCCAGGTCGAGTTGGACATCAGCGGCGACGGCGCCTTGTTGACCCTGCGGTCGGGCCGCTCGCAATTCCGGCTGTCCTGCCTGCCGGTGGACGATTTCCCGCAACTTTCCGGCGGCGAGTTGAAGCACAGCTTCGCGGTGTCCGCCGCCGATCTGCGCGGGCTGGTGGATCGCACCCGCTTCGCCATCTCCACCGAAGAAACCCGCTATTACCTGAACGGCATCTATCTGCACGCCGCGCGCGCCAAGTCGGGTGGGACGGATTTGCCGGTTCTGCGCGCGGTCGCCACCGATGGCCACCGTCTGGCGCGGGTGGAAATGCCGCTGCCCGAGGGCGCCGACGGCATCCCCGGCGTCATCGTGCCGCGCAAGACCGTGAATGAAATTCGCAAGCTGATCGACGAGGCCGCCGACCGCATCCAAATCTCGATGTCGGAGAACAAGATCCGCTTCGGCTTTGATTCGGTGGTCGTGACGTCGAAGCTGATCGACGGCACCTTCCCCGATTACGAACGGGTCATCCCGGTCGGCAACGACAAGGTGATGGAGGTGGACGCCAAGCTGTTCGCCGCCGCCGTTGACCGCGTCGCCACCATCTCCACCGAAAAGAGCCGGGCGGTGAAACTGTCGCTGACGCGCGGCACCCTGACCCTGTCGGCGACCAGCCCGGAAGCGGGCAGCGCGACGGAAGAGCTGGAGGTCAGCTATCAGGACGGCCCGATGGAGATTGGCTTCAACTCCCGCTATCTGCTCGACATCACCCAGCAGATCGAGGGGGAGGGCGCCCGCTTCACCCTGGCCGACGCCGCGTCGCCGACGATCATCCGCGACGTCGTCGATTCCACCGCGCTCTATGTCCTGATGCCGATGCGGGTGTGATGGGACGGCGGGGGTTTCCTGCCCCAGCCGCGCCCCTTGGCCTCCCTGTGACCGCCAACCGATCCGCCCCCACCAGATTCGCCCATGACGGTTGATGATCGGGCCGCCCCCCGCGTTGTGACGCCCGCCTTGGCGGTGCGGCGGCTGACGCTGACGCGTTTTCGCGGCTACGACTCCGCCCGGCTGGACAGCGACCAACGCCCGGTGGCGCTGATCGGCCCGAACGGCGCGGGCAAAACCAATCTGCTGGAGGCCGTCAGCTTCCTCGCCCCCGGTCGCGGCCTGCGCGGGGCGAAGCTGGCGGAGGTCGAACGCATCGGCTCCCCCCCGGGGTCCGGCTGGGCGGTCGCCGCCACGCTCGACACGCCGGGCGGCCCGGTGGAGATCGGCACGGGACGCGAACCACACCTCGGCCCGCCGCGCCCAACCGACCGCGACCGCCGTCTGGTCCACATCGACGGACGCCCGGCGAAAAGCCAGACCGCCTTGGCCGAGCATGTCGCCGTGATCTGGCTGACCCCGGCGATGGACCGGCTGTTCGTCGAAAGCTCCAGCGGGCGCCGCCGCTTTCTCGACCGGCTGGTCTTCGGCTTCGACCCCGCCCACGCCGGACGGCTGTCGCGCTACGAACACACCTTGCGCGAACGCGCCCGCCTGCTGCGCGAGGGCCGGTTTGACCAGGGTTGGCTCGGCGGGTTGGAAGACCAGATGGCGACCACCGGCGTCGCCGTCGCCGCCGCAAGGCGCGAGGTGATCCAACGCCTGCGCGCCGCCTGCGACCGCGCCGTCGGCCCCTTCCCCGGCGCCGATCTGGCCGTGGCGGGCGCGGTGGAGGATTGGCTCGACCAAGGCCCGGCGCTCGACGCCGAAGATTCCCTGCGCCGCAGCCTGCGCGACAACCGCCGTCGCGACGCCGACAGCGGCGGCGCGACGGTCGGCCCGCACAAAAGCGATCTGGCCGTGCGCCACGCCGCCAAGGACATGCCCGCCGCGCTCTGTTCGACGGGCGAGCAAAAGGCGCTGTTGATCGCCATCGTTCTGGCCAACGCCCGGCTGCTGGCCGCCGAACGCGGGGCCGCGCCGCTGCTGCTGCTGGACGAGGTCGCCGCCCATCTCGACCCCGACCGCCGCGAGGCGCTGTTTGGCGAAATCCTCGCTTTGGGGGCGCAAGCCTGGATGACCGGAACCGACGCGTCGGTCTTCGCCCCCCTGGCGCAGGAGGCGGCGCGCGTCTTTGTCGACGACGCCCGAATCCGACCGGGATAGCCCGGCGGATCGCGCGAAAAAATACACACGGCGGCACCGAAACCGCCGAAATTCCAACCGGATCTGGTATAGTCGGCGCATGGCACAGGAAGCACTGAAAAACGACCTCCCGCAGCAGGACTATGGGGCCGAGTCGATCACCGTTCTGCGTGGGCTTGACGCCGTGCGCAAACGCCCGGGCATGTATATTGGCGACACCGACGACGGTTCGGGTCTCCATCACATGGTGTATGAGGTGGTGGACAACGCCATCGACGAGGCGCTGGCGGGCTACTGCGACAAGGTCGAGGTGCAGTTGAACGCCGACGGCTCGGTCACGGTGCGCGACAACGGGCGCGGCATCCCCACCGACATCCATTCCGAAGAAGGCGTGTCGGCGGCGGAAGTCGTCATGACCCAGCTTCACGCGGGCGGCAAGTTCAACCAGAACAGCTACAAGGTGTCGGGCGGCCTGCACGGCGTCGGCGTCTCGGTGGTCAACGCGCTGTCGGAAACGCTCGATCTGCGCATTTGGCGCAACGGGCGCGCCCACGCCATGCGGTTCCGCCACGGCGTCGCCGAAGCGCCGCTGGCCGACGTCGGCCCGGCGCCCGACGTGACTGAAAGCCAAGGCGGCGCCAAGCCGCTGAGCGGCACCGAGGTGACGTTCCTCGCCTCCAAAGAGACCTTCACCAACACCGAATTCGATTACGCGACGCTGGAACACCGGCTGCGCGAGTTGGCCTTCTTGAATTCCGGCGTCCGGCTGGTGCTGACCGACGCGCGCGGGGTCGAACCGAAGGTTCAGGATCTGCATTACGAAGGCGGTCTTGAGGCCTTCGTCGCCTATCTCGACCGCTCCAAGGCGGCGCTGCACAAACCGGCGATCACCCTGAAGGCCGAACGCCCGACCGAACATGGCGGCATCGTCACCGTGGAATGCGCGCTCCAGTGGAACGACAGCTACCACGAGACGACGCTGTGCTTCACCAACAACATCCCGCAAAAGGATGGCGGCACCCATCTGGCCGGTTTCCGTGGCGCGCTGACCCGCGCCATCAACAACTACGCCAATGAAACCGGCATCGCGAAAAAGGAAAAGGTCAATCTGTCGGGCGACGACGCCCGCGAGGGGTTGACCTGCGTCTTGTCGGTGAAGGTGCCGGATCCGAAATTCTCCAGCCAAACCAAGGACAAGCTGGTCTCGTCCGAAGTCCGCCCGGTGGTCGAGACCATCGTCGGCGAGGCGCTGGCCCAGTATTTCGAAGAACACCCCGCCGACGCCCGCCGCGTCGTCATGAAGGTGGTGGAGGCCGCCGCCGCCCGCGAAGCCGCCCGCAAGGCGCGCGAGCTGACCCGGCGCAAGGGCGCGCTGGACATGGCGTCGCTGCCCGGCAAGCTGGCCGACTGCCAGGAACGCGACCCCGCCGGGTCCGAACTGTTCATCGTCGAGGGCGATTCGGCGGGCGGGTCGGCCAAACAGGGCCGTTCGCGCCAGTTCCAGGCGATTTTGCCCCTGCGCGGCAAGATTTTGAACGTGGAGCGCGCGCGCTTCGACAAGATGCTGGGGTCGGCGGAAATCGGCACGTTGATCGCCGCGCTGGGCACCAGCATCGGGCGCGACGAGTTCAACGCCGACAAGGCGCGTTATCACAAGATCATCATCATGACCGACGCGGACGTGGACGGCAGCCACATCCGCACGCTTCTGCTGACCTTCTTCTTCCGCCAGATGCCGGAATTGATCGAGCGCGGCTATCTCTACATCGCCCAGCCGCCGCTCTACCGGATCAAGCGCGGCAACGCCAAGGAACGCTATCTGAAGGACGACCGGGCGCTCGAAGAGTATCTGGTCGAAGCGGCGTTGGGCGATCTGTCGGTGCAACTGTCCGACGGCACGCTGCTGATCGGCGACCAGTTGACCGGCCTGGTCGAACAGGCGCGCACCGCCCGCCCGGCCATCGACACGCTGACCCGCAAGGTCGGCAATCTGACGGTGGTCGAGCAAGCCGCCGTGGCGGGCGCCCTGTCGGGCAGCCTCGCCAGCAACCCCGAAGCCGCCTTGGCCGCCGCGCAGAGCGTCGCCGAACGGCTGAACGGTCTGCTGGGCGACGGCGGTTGGCGCGGCGAAACCCTGCCGAACGGCGGTTACGCCGTGGTCCGCAGCCGACGCGGCGTCACCCACCGCCACAATTTCGACAGCGACCTGTTGAAGAGCGGCGAGGCCCGCCGCCTGGACGCTCTGGCCCCCGACCTGCTGCGCGTCTTCGGCACGGCGGGCCGCGCCTTTGAAAAGCAAAAGGAAACCCGCGCGCTGACCGGCCCCGTCGCCCTGTTCGACACGGTGATGGAACTGGGCCGCCGGGGCGTGACCATCCAGCGTTACAAGGGCCTGGGCGAAATGAACCCGGATCAGTTGTGGGAAACCACGCTGGACCCGACCAAGCGTTCGCTGTTGCAGGTCCGCGTCCACCACGCCGATCAAGCGGAGGAGGTCTTCTCCACCCTGATGGGCGACATCGTCGAACCCCGCCGCGAGTTCATCCAGGACAACGCGCTGAAGGTGTCGAATTTGGACGTGTGAGAACGGCTTCCCAGCCCAATCAACGCTGAAACGCAAAAGGAGCGGGTGGAAACACCCGCTCCTTTTCTGTGTGGCTTCCCAGCGCCGATCCGACGCTCACGCGTCAAGCCCCCGCCCTCGCGCTCGCGCTCGCCGTCAAAAAAGCGCGCCAGCTTTTGCCGCCCCGTCCGTGTGACCAGTCACCCGCATTCAAGGAGTGACCGCCATGCTCGACGCAAAGCCGGATGTGAAGCTTGGCAACATGCTGCTGCACGTCAATCTGCTGGCCCTCGGCACGCTGCTGGCCAAGCTGATGGAGGAGCAGTTCCGCCAATCCGGCGACCCGGCGGCCAAGGCCGACGAGTGGCTGCGCCTGTTCGAGGCGACGGCGGGGCAGATGACCTTCCCCAACGAAACGCCGGAATGGAGCGATCTGGCCGCGCAGGAGTTTCGCGACATCCTGATGCAGCACATCCACCGCGCCCGCGCCGTGGCCTTGGGGCAGGAGTGCGACCCGCGCGCCTATCTGCGCCACCATGGCGAGAAAGACGCGGCCTGACGTCGCCCCCCTCCGCAGCAAATGACTCGTCTCTGAGAAAGAAAACTCCCAAACCGCCGCAGGACATTGCAAGCCCCCTCCGTACAAGGAACAGGCCCGGTGAAGACACTGGGTGATGATCCGACAGACGGAGCGGCGACGGGCCATGGACGGAAACGCGACACGGCAGACCGACAGCTTGCTGCGTTTGGCGGTTCAGCATCACAACGCTGGTCACATGGAACGCGCGGCCCGGTTTTACCGGGAAATTCTGCGCATCGATCCCAATCATTGCGACGCGGCCCATTTGTTGGGTCACATTGCGTATCAGGACGGGCGCCACCAGACGGCGACCGCGCTGTTCACGACCGCCGCGCGCGGCAACGCGACCGTCGCCTCCTACCATCTGGCCTTGGGCCAGACGCAATTGGACGGCGGCGACCCGACCGCCGCCGCCGCCAGCGCCCGCCGCACCCTCGCCCTTTCGCCCAACGACGCCGACGCGCTGTGCCTGCTGGGCGCCGCCGCCGGGCGGTTGGGCAGCCGCGCCCTGGCCTTTCACTGTTTCCGCGCCGCCGTCCGTCTGGTTCCCGCCGCGCCCGAGGCGCGGATCGGGCTGGGCCGGGCGCTGGAGGATTTGCGGCAGATCGACGCCGCCATCGGCTGCTACCGTTTGGCCGCCCGCTTGCGCCCGAAAGACGCGGGCGTCTGGATCACCCTGGCCAACGCGCTGCGCCGCTGGTCGCGCCCGGTCGAGGCCGCCGCCGCCTATCAGGAAGCCCTGAAGCACGGAATCGACAACGTGTCGGTCTGGGCCAATCTGGGGGCCGTCTGGCAGACGCTGGGGCAGCCCGCGCGGGCGCAGGACGCCTATCTCCAGGCGCTGCGCCGCGATCCCCACAACACCGAAGCCCGCAACAATCTTGGCCTGCTGCTCCTTGGGTTGGGGAACAACGGCGCGGCCCGCGCCTGCTTCCTCGCCGTTCTGGCGACAGCGCCGCAGCACATCCCGTCGCTGGTCAATCTGGGACTGGCGGAGGCCGCGCTGGGACGGTTCGCGCAGGCCGCCGCCTGCCACCGCCGCGCCATCGCGCAGGATCACAACCAGCCGGAAGCCTGGAACAATCTGGGCAACGCCCTGAAAGCTCTGGGCCAACGGGCGCTGGCGGTGACGTGCTGGAAACAGGCCTTGGCGCTGAATCCGGCCTTCGCCGACGCGCTGGGCAATCTCGGCGCCGAATGGTCCGATCAAGAGAATTTCGCGGCGGCCGCGCGCCATCTGCGCCGGGCGGTTCGGCTGATGCCGACGCACGCGCCGTTGCACGCGGTGCTGGCCTACACGCTCAACGGGGCCGGACGGTTGATCGAGGCGGCGCAAGCCTGCCGCCACGCGTTGACGCTGATCCCGTCGCTGGCCGATCCGCTCTGCACACTGGGTCTGATCGAGCAGCGGTTGGGCATGCCCAAAGCCGGGCGCTGGTTCGACCGCGCGGTCAACGCCGCCCCCTCCCACGCGCTGGCCCGCTTCAACCGGGGACTTCTGGCGCTGGAGCGCGGATCGCTGAGCCTTGGCTGGGCCGATTACGCCTGCCGCTTCAAGGCCGGACGCGCACGCCCGGAACGCCGCTTCACCATCCCCGAATGGCGGGGCGAGCCGTTGGCGGGCAAACGCCTGTTTATCTGGCGCGAACAGGGAGTTGGCGACGAGTTCCTCTTCGCGTCCTGCTACGCCGACGCCATCCGCCTGGCGGGCGAGGTGGTGATCGAGTGCGACCGGCGGCTCGTGCCGCTGTTCGCCCGCTCCTTCCCCCGCGCCCTGGTCCGGGCCGAACAGCCGTTGCACGGCTTGACCGAGGCCGAGACGGTGGAGTGCGATTTTCACATCCCCGCCGGATCGCTGCCGCGCCGCGTGCGCGACCAGTTGGGCCAATTCCCCGACCGCTCCTCCTGGCTCTACGCCGACGCCACGCGGATGGCCGATTGGCGCGAGCGGTTGGACGCGCTGGGCGACGGCCTGCGGGTCGGCGTCAGTTGGCGCAGCCAGGTGATGACGCAGGACCGCAAGAGCGCCTATGTGCCGCTGTCCGATTGGGGGCCGCTGTTCCAGGTTCCCGGCGTGACCTTCGTCAACCTGCAATATGACGAATGCCGCCGTGAAATCGCCGAGGCCTGCCTGCGCTTCGGCCAGCCGATCCATGGTTGGAACGGGCTGGATCTGCGCGATGATTTTGAAGAAACGGCGGCGCTGATCGCCAGCCTGGATCTGGTGATCGCGCCAGCCAATTCCGTGGCCGAACTGTCCGGCGCGCTGGGCGTGCCGGTCTGGCGCTTTGGTCAGCGCGATTGGACTCAGCTTGGAACGGCCGGGCGCCCCTGGTATCCGTCGATGCGCGTGTTCCAACCCGTGGCGGGCGAAAGCCTGACCGACGTCATGACCCGCATCGCCGCTGAATTGCGTCGCCTGCCGCGCCTGGACCAGACGCAAAAAATCGCCACGGGACGCACCCGCGCGACGCCGCGTCAACGCTCGGCCTGATCGGATCGCTCACATCAAGCGCCGGGGCCGCGCTCCACCATCGTCCGGTCCCGACTCCAGGTCAAAGCCATGGGCCGAGGGGTCGGAGCGGAAGGCCGCCTCGAAAATGCGGTCGGCCAACCCGGCGGGCGGACGCCCTTCGGGTTGACGCAACGTCAACTCGATGGCCGCCGCCTCGTCCAGCATCGCTTGCGCGCGCACCGACCGCAGCAAATGGCGGCGCCCGTCCCGGGCCAGCGGCGGCGGCCAGAGAGCGAGGTCGCCGCCATGGCGATCGAGATGATCGCGAAACTCCTCATCCGTCATCGAACGAATCCTTCGCCGCCTGCACGCTGGCGCGCAGCAGCAGCCGAAGCTGTTGACGCGCGCGTTTCAACAAAGACTCTACCGCACCAACGCTGATCTGCATAACAATCGCGATGTCGGCATTCGTTAAATTTTCGTAATAGAACAAGGTGATGGCGGCGCGCTGTTGCGGCGTCAACTTGCTCTGCGCGTCGCTGAGGCGGGCGGCAATTTGCTGGCGGTGAATCGTGCTGACCGCGTCCGGCGACACGTCCGGCGGCTCGGCCACCGCGTCCAGCTCTTGCGAGACCGGGCGGCGCTTGTGGTCGATGCAGCGGTTGACGACGACGCGGTACAGCCAGGTCGTGAAGCGCGCGCCCTCGTCGGTCCATTGCGACCGGCGCTGCCAGACCTGCAAAAAGGCGTCCTGGACAATGTCTTCGGCCTCCGCCTCATTGCCGCACAGGCGGCGGGCGAGACCGAAGGTCCGTTTCAAATGGCGATGCACCAGACGGCGGTACGCCGTCTGGCTGCCGGAACGGATCTGCGCCATCAGCGCTTCGTCCGTTTCCTCATCCGCCGCAATGTTGACGCCCGCCGTGACCGGCCCGCGATTCACGAGACGCCGTGGCTCATCAAGCCGTGAGTCCGCCATGCGCATGATCCATCGTTCTCCCGACGACAGATGCAGGCGACCCTTTGGCCGACGCACCGGCGACGTTGTCCGCCTCCCCGCGTTCTGCGGCGATGGCTTGCCATGTCCTCAACATCAAGGACAATTGGCTGATAAGAGAGTCACAGGCGGCGACCGGATCGCGGCGACTGGCCGCCCCTCCCGCCTGGGCGATCAAGCGGCGGTAGAACTCCCGCAACGTCATCGCCACATCGCTATTCTTGTCGAAAACCAGAATGGAATCAAGGCCGGCGAGGATCATGACGGTGCGTTTGACCGCGTTGTGATGCGCCTCGAACCGGCCAGCGGCGGCGGCGTCGCGGGCCGCGTGCAAATGCGTCACGGCGCGCTCATACAGCCGCACGACGGCGACCAACGGCGGCACGACCGCGTTGGCCGTGGCGTAGGCGGAAATGGCGCGATTCAGGAAGGGATTGCGCATGAGGGCGGATCCTTCTGTCGATCAATTGGTTTGGGAAAGCGCCCACGCTCAGCTGTCGTCGCTGCTGTCCTTGTAGGTCAGCTGTTGCAGCAGCAGCGCCGCCGTTTCGGCGGCGGCTTCCAGCCGGGCGTAATAGGCCGTCAGGGTGGTGCGGTAGGTTTCCGCCTTGGTCTTGATGTCGTCGGATCGGCTTTCCAAATCGACGTCATCAGCCTCCAGATCATCAATGATGGTGGCAAGGTCGCCGTCATACTCGTCGGCGTAATTGTCGATGGAGCTGTAGAGGCGATCCGCCAAACCTTGTGAAAAATCAACGTCCACGCTGCCGCTGCCACCGTTGTAGACCATCACGACGCCGTCGTAGATGGACCCTGTGGCGCCGACGATGCGGTTGCCGCTGACCGTGAACAGCGAACTGTCGCCATTGACCGTCGCCGAATTCAGCGACCCGTCCGATGCCACGTCGATGTCCAATGTGAACGACGCGCTGGTCATGCTGCTGTTGTAGCGCAGCAACGACAGCGAACTGGACGACGCGGTCATGTTCAGCCCGAGAAGCTGTTTGACCTGCTCAATGTCGTCGGTCAGAAATGTGTTGAGCGTGTCTTCGTTCAGCTCCAAATTGTTGGAGCTGTCAAAGGTGATGCCAAGCGAGGACAGCGACAGAACCTCGCCGTCGTCGGTGGTGATCGAGGTGTTCAGCCCCTCATACACCGATTTCGTGATCTGCTGAAGCAGGCTGTCGGCGAACAGCGTGGCGTCTTCGCTTTTGGTTCCGTCGCTGGACACCGCTTGCTGGGTCGTCACGAAATCGCGCAGCGCGTTGTAAGCGTCGACAAAATCGGTGATCGCCGTCTTGATCGACGACAGGTCGGTCGACACCTCCATCGACACGGCGGTGTCGGGATCGGCGGTGTAAAGGCTGAGCGTCACCCCGTCGATGGCGTCGTCGATGGTGTTGCTGCTGCGGGTGATCGTCACCCCGTCCACCTTGATGATGGCGTCCTGCGCGGCGACCAACTCATTCTTGATCGCGCCGGAACTGTCGGTCAGCCCCAGCGAACTCAACACGCCGTCGCCGCCGTCGGTCAGGCTGATGTCCTGGCCGGTGCTTTTCGCCGTGAGGATCAACTGATAGCTGGAATCGCTGACCTGCACGATGCTGGCGGTCACGCCGCTGGCCGAGGTCTGGTTGTTGATGGCGTCGCGCAGATCGGTCAGCGAATCGTCGGCCTCCATCGTGATGGTCACGGCGGAGCCGTCGGCGGCTTGCAGCGTGAAGCTGCCCGTTTGGCCGAGCGCGTCGGTTTTGCCGCCGACCGCGTCGGCGGCGATCTTGTGCTTGGTCGCCAACTGCTGGACGACGACGGAATAGGTCCCGAGTTCGGTGTCGTCATCCACCGTCGCGGTGAAGGAATCTTCATCCGAAATATAGGCGCTGCGTTGGCCGAACAGGTTGCTGGACGCGCCAGTGGCGGTGGAGCGGTTGCGCAAACCGTCCAGCGAGCTGTTCACCGTTTGCAGCAGATCCTGAAGATCGCCATAGGCGGTGATCTTGGCCTCGTTGGCGGTGATCTTGGCGTCAACCCGGTCGGCCCGCACCAGGCGCGCCTGCACCTTGGATTCGATCAGCGCCGAATAATCGATGCCGGTGCCCGAACTGGAGGAGGACAGGGCGGAATAGCCGGTCGACGCCGCCGTGGTCGATGTGGTCGAAGAGACGGTCGTCATGACGGCGCATCCATCCAGTGGCCGCGCGCGGGCGCGGGCGGTCTGCGGCGCGCGAACGCGCGGGCGGGTGGGAAAAAGAAGGAAAGTGACCGCCGCCCCGCCCTGTATCCCCGTGGTTTGTGAGGCAGCACGGCAAGCCGGGGGCGGCGGTCAACGAACTCTCAGCGGAGCAAGGACAGAAGATTCTCCGGCATCGAGTTCGCTTGGGACAAGACGGCGATGGCCGCCTGAGTCAGAACCTTGGTCGAGGCCAGCTTCGATTGTTCGGCGGCGACGTCCACATCCATGATCGCGGATTGGGCGGCCTCGGTGTTCTCGATGGTGGTGTCGATCATGTCGCTGCGGAATTCAAAGCGCGAGATCAACGCGCCGACGTCGGCGCGGGCGTCCGACAGCGAGGTGACGGCGGCGTCCAGCGCGGTCAACGCCGTGGCGGCGGTGGCCGAGGTGGTGATGGCGCTGGTGTTGATCCCAAGGCCCGTGGTGGTCACGTTGGCGATGGCGACGGTGATCTTGTCCGACGCCGTGGTGCCGACGCGGAAATCGACGCCGGCGGCCCAATTGCCGGAGCCGTCCAGCAGTGATTCGTCGTTGAAGCGCGTGCCGGACGCGATGCCGTCGACTTCATCCTGCAACTGCTGGAATTCGGCGTCGAGATAAGTCCGTTCGTTGTCGGTCACGGACCCGGACAGCGCCTGTGTGGCGAGCGAGCGCATGCGCTGCACGATGTCGGAAATGCTCGACATGCCGCCATCGGCGGTTTGCAGGATCGAGGATCCGTGCGAGGCGTTGGTCGCCGCTTGGTTCAGGACGGTGATGTCCGATTGCAGCGAGGTGCCAACCGCAAGACCCGCCGCGTCATCCGACGCCTTGGTGATCCGCGATCCGCTGGCGATCTTGGACACCGACGTCGATTGATTGTCGGAGTTGACGTTCAGATAGCGAAGGGCCGAGTTGGAGGCGGTGTTGGTCGTGATGACGGGCATGGTGTGGTCTCCTGGATCGAACCGGGCCGGTTGTCGCGACCCTCACAAGGACTCACGGGCGGGGCGGCGAAAGCTGGCGGGGTTTTTTGCGGTCAGGACCGTTTTGTTTTTTCCCCACGCCAGAAGTGGGAGAGGGGGAAAAGCTCACAGGTACTTCGTCAGACTGTTCTCTTCGAGGCTGTTCATCAGGCTCATGGTCGCCTCCAGCGACGCCGTCAGTTGCGACAGGCGGGTGGTGGATTCGGCCAGATCGACGCTGCGGATGTCATCGACATGGGTTTGCAGGACAAGCTGCTCATCGACATGGCGGTCGATGGTGCGTTCCAGCGAGGCGCTGGTCGCCCCCAGCTTCGCCTGCGTCACCGCCAAGCCGTCGGTGGCGTCGGACGCCAGTTGCGACGCCTCGTCGAGCACGTCGTCGTCCACAGGTGTGGTGGTCAGATTGGCGATCAGGTTGAAGGCGCGCAGGGCCTTTTCAAAGGCAGGCTGGTCCGCCGTGACGCCATAGGACAGGATCAGGTCGTCCGCCGCCTGATAATGGGCGATGGTCGAATCGCCCTGGTAAAAGCTGGTGTCGGCGGTGGACGGCACGGTCGTCATCGCCGGATAGGTGGCGCTGTCCACCGTCACGGCGGGCTGGTCGGTGCGTCCCCCGGAAAACAGATAGCGCCCCTCCTGCTGGGTGTTCAGCAGGGCCGCGAACTCCTTCATCAACTCCCCGGCTTCGGCGGTCACGCCCTCCACCCCGGCGGCGTTGTCGCCTTGCAGACCCGTAATCAACGCGCTGAGGCGGGAGGTCAGATCGGACATGCCGCCGACGGCGTCGTACATGCTTTGGATGCGGCCGTTGACGACCTCGCCCTCGTCCACATACTGCTCCAACCGCTTGTAGTGGCTTTCCAAACTGACGAGGCGGCCGCTGCCGGAGGCGATTCCCTTGTAATCGGTGGAGTTCAACCCCGTCGAAGAGCGCACCTGTTCGGTGGCGACCTTCGCCTCCGCCCGCATCATGTATTGAACGAGCGTGTTTTGATGGTTGAACGTGGCGACGCGTTCCATCGCGATCTCCTTTACTGAACCATGTTCAGCGCCGCGTCGAACATCTCCTGCAACGCCTGCATCACCGACGCGGCGGCTTCGTAGGCGGATTGCAGGTTGGAGATCGTTGCCGTCTCCTCATCGACGTTGACGCCGCTTTGGGACGAGAAGCTCGTCTCCAGGCTGCTGGTGTAGGTGTTTTGGCTGTCGTAGGCGGTCTGCGCCTTGTCGGCGAGCGTCGCCGCCCCCTGGATGACCGCCCCGGCGTAACCGGCGAAGGTCGTGCTGCGCCCGCTCAAACCACCGGCGGTGTCAAAGCTGCGCGAGGCGGAAAAGGCGGCGCTCAGGGCGCTGGCGACGGAGCCTTCGCCGCTGGTCAGCACGGTGTCGCCCGCCGTCAAACCGCTGGTCGTCGCCAGCGCGCCGGTCGCCAACAGGGCGCTGTTGGCCCCGATGGCGCTGGAAATCTTGAGGTCGGAGGCGCCCGTGCCGGTCAGCAGATCATTCATGCCGTAGGCCGTCGAAAAGGCGCCGTCGCCGCCGCCCAGCGCGATCCCCTGGCTCGACCCGTTGGCGGAAATCACCAGCTTGCCGTCGGCGGAGATGGAGGCGGTGGCGTTGCTCATCGTGTTGATGGCGTCCACCACATCCTGAACGGTGGACATCGTGGACAGGTCAATGTCCAACACCTCCGCCGCCGTGCCTGACTGGTCGGTGACGGCGACGCGCAGCGTGCCGCTGGTGACGGCCAGCGCATCGCTCGCCGTCACGCTGGTGGTTCCGGTCAGGCTTTGCGGCTGCGGGTTGGCCGTTCCGCTGTTCTGGATGGCGTTCAGCGAGTCCATCAACGTCGTCGCCAACTCGTCCAACCGCGCCTGTTGGGCGGGCAAATCGGTGTCGCGCAGAGTGACGAGCGCGCCAAGGCTGCCGCCCTTCAGGGAATTGGTCATATCGACTCCGTCGATCATGATCCCCTGAAAGCCGCTGGTCCCCGTCGCGCTGTAGGTCGTGCTGGCGCTGACCGACGACGCCGGGGTGTAGGACAGCTCATGAACGGACGAATCGAGCAGCGTCTTTCCCGAGGAGGTCGAGATCCGCATCATCCCGCTGGAATCGACCTGATAGGTGACGTCCAGATTTTCGGCCAACCCCTTCAGCGCTTCGTTGCGCTGGTCTTCCAGATCGCCGGTGTTCTGGCCCAGGGCCTTGCCCTTGACGATGCGCTCGTTCAGGTCGTCCAGCGTGTTCAGCGACTCGTTGACGCTGTCCACCGTGCTGGCGATGTCCTCATCCGCCTGCCCGCGCAGGGATTGGACGGAGGAGGAGGCGCTGCGCAGGCTTTCCGCCAGATCGGAGACGTTTTGCACCACCGCCGCCTTGGCGCTTTCGCTTTCCGGCGAGGTCGCCAGCGTGGCGGCGACGTCGGCCAGCGAATCGATCATCGACCCCAGATCGCTGCCGTTGCTGTCGTCGTCGGACGACACGCTGCCCAGCGACGATTGCAACTGGTCGAGATAGTCGTTCCGGGTGGTCGCCGCCCCCAAATCGGATTGGGCGCCGACCAGCGTCTTCAACAGAAACTGGTCGATGGTGCTGCTGATCGACGTGGTGTCGACGCTGGAAAAGCCGATGGCGGTGTCGCGCGTGCCGACCGACGCGGTCTTTTTCGTGTAACCGGCGGTGTCGGCGTTGGCGACGTTGGAAGACGCCACCGCCATGCCGACCTCGGACGTGCGCAACGCCGCGCTGGCGATGGAACCCGCGACCCGTAGGGACATGGCTTGGCCTCCTCTGCGAAAACGGACGCGGCTAGACGGTCGTTGCTAAACGGTCAGGGCCAGCGCGCGCGGGGCCGCCCGGTTTCCCGCCCGCGCGCCATAGCCAACCCCGGCGCCATAGGTCATCGGGGCGGAGGTGGACACGGCTCGCAGGGCGGCGCTGATGGCGGTTTGCCGGGCGCGGTGCGCCTTGATCCGCGCCTCCAACCCGCGCATCTGGGCGCGCATCATCGGCAGCACCTGGGCGGCGGCGGCGCGGGCGGCGAGGCGCACGGCGGGCGGCACCCGCTTGCTGCGCGTCTGCGTCAGCGCGTCGGCCAAACGGCTTTTCCAGGCGGCCAGCAGCGATTGCATGGCCCCCGCCGCCAACACGGCGTCGCGCGCCCGCCCCTCGCGCATCGCCGCGTCCACGACCTCGCTCAACCGCGTCATCTCGGCGGTGAAGCTTTCCAGAACCTCCACCGGGTTGACCCGCAGGGTGATGGTCCCATCTGGCGCGTTGGTCATGGCGGAACTCCCGAAAACGGTTGGAATGAGCGGCTTGAAGCTGGGCGGCTCGAACACTGCGTTGCACGGGCGGCGGCGGATTTCCTGGCGCGCTTTTCGTCGCGCGCGCCTACCGGCGAATGCCGTTGACCCGCCCATAGGCGGAGACGGCGGTGCGCGCCGCGCTGCCGCGCAGAATGGTCCGGCCCAGCGCGGCCTTGGCCGCCTGCAAGCGGTCAATCAGCGTCAACAAATCGTCGGCCAGCGCCAGACGTTGGGCCTGGGACGACGGCCCGGCCAGCGCGCGCCGAACCTCCATCGTGACGCTGCGGTGATCGCGCAACAGCGCGTCCTGTTCGGCGAACAAACGGGCCGCGCCCTCCGCCGCGCCCGCGTCGCCCGTCCCGGAAGACGGCGGCGCGGCGGGACGGCGGCGGCGGGAGCGGCGAAGGGGCTGGCTCATTCCCTCCCCCTCAGCGCTTCATGGCGATGAGCGTGTCGAGCATCTCCTGCGCCGTCGTCACCACCTTGGACGCCGCCGAATAAGCCTGCTGGGCGGTGATCATCCGAGTGAACTCGTCGGTCAACTCGACGGTGGAGCTTTCCAACGACCCGGCTTCGATCGACCCGGCCTTGCCGTCGCCAGCGGTGCGGAGCTGGTAGTTGCCCGACTCATAGGTCTGGGTGAAGGTGCTGCCGGTCTCGCTGTCCAGACCGTCGGCGTTGGCGAAGGTGGCGATGGGAATCTGGTAGATCGCCCGCGTCTCGCCATTGTCGAAGGTGGCGCGGACGATGCCGCTTTCGTCGATGGTGGTGCCGGTCAGGCTGCCGGGCGCGTAGCCGTTCTGGGTTGAGGTCCAATCGCCGATGTCGGGGTCGTCGTCGCCCGAGGCGTATTGCGTCAACCCATCGGTGCCGTCGGCGGTTCCCAGATCCATCGTCACCGCGCTGTCCGACGCCCCGGTGGTCCAACCCGTCACCGAAAAGGAGATCGCCGACGGATCGACCGTCGTCACCGTGCCGCTGCTGTCGGTCTGGGTGGCCGAGGCCAGCGAGCCGTCGGTGTTGAAGCTGACCGTGATCGGAAAGCCGGAAATCGTGCCGGTCGTCACCGTGCTGTCGGAGGATTTCGTCGGGTTGGCGGCGCTGACCGACCAGGTGTTGTCGGCGGTCTTCGTCCAGGTCATCGTGACCGAATTGCTGTTGCCCAGCGCGTCGAACAGTTCGACGTCGGAGGTGAAACTGTCGGTGGCCTCGGCGTCTGACGGCAGATTCGCTTCCAGGCCAAGCGTCGAGGTCGCCTTGGGCGTGCCCTTGATGCTGGTCAGATTGATGGCTTCCAAACTGTCGGTGGAGGTCTTGTTGCTGGCGCTGATCGTGCCGTCGTCGGCCAGCTTCCAGCCTTCCAGGTAATAGCCTTCGGAATTCGTGAGATAGCCCGCCGAATTGGTGGAGAAGGAGCCGTTGCGGGTGAAGGCGACCTCGCCGTTCGACGCCTTGTCCGACACCACGAAAAACCCGTCGCCGTTCACCGCCATGTTGGTGGTGGTGGCGGAGCTTTGGATTTCGCCCTGGCGGCTGACGCTGCGGCTGTTGGTGGCGGTGACGCCGCCCACCTGCTCGTCCACCGTCGAGGTCTTGTTGATGTAGGACGTGAAGTTGGTGACGGTGCCCTTGAAGCCGGTGGTGCTGGAGTTGGCGATGTTGCTGGAGATGGAGGCGAGCGCCTTGCTTTGGGCGGTCAAGCCGGACGTGGCGCTGTACATCGCGCTGGTGATGCTCATGGCGGCACCTGTTGCAAACGGGGAAAAGGGGGAAAGCGGGCGCGGCCTTGGCCGCGTCGCGTCAGGAAATCGCCAGCACGTCGTCCGCCGACACGCTGACCCCGCCGACGCTGAGCGTCGCGGTCCCGGACGAGCTGTCCACGCCGGTCACGGTCCCCTTGAAGCGGGTGGTGGTGGTGACGGTGGCGCCGCTGGAATTCACCGCCGAAATCGACAGGGTGTAATTGCCGCTGCTGTGGGTCGTTCCATCCGCGTCGGTCCCGTCCCAAGTGAATTCATGGGTGCCGGAGGCGGTCTCGCCCTTTTCGCTGTACACGGTGGCGCCGGACGAATCCTTGACCGTCAGCGTCACCTTGGACGCGGTGGAATCCAGGTCGTATTCCCACGACGCGGCGCCGTCCTGAAGGGCCGTGGTGGAGCCTTCGGCCTCCACCGTTTTCCCCAGATAGCCAATGGCGTTCGTGCCGGTGCCCAACGCCGAAATCGAGCTGTTCAGCGTGTCCAGCTTCTCGCCGTTCGACACCTGCTGTTCCAGCGAGGCCAGTTGCACCAGTTGCGAGGTGTATTCGCTGGTGTCCACCGGATCGGTCGGATCCTGAACCTCCAACTGCTTCAGCAGCAGCGTCAGAAAGGATTGGTAATTGTTGACCAGCGAGGCCGACGAGCTGCTCGACGACGAGGTCGTCGTCGTGGCCGTGGTTGAACTGGTGGACGAGAGCGCAGACACCGACATCGCCAACTCCACTCAAAGCGCGGCCCGTTCGCGGACTCCGGGCGGGAGACCACGGCGGCAAGGCCGGTGTTGATCGGGGGAGGGCCGCGCATCCGCGCCGCCCGGTTCGTTCTGAAGCTATCCACGGGGCGACACGGGAAAGCTGGCGGGGTTTTTTACGATCGCCCGCGTTTTTTCATCCGGACGTCGAAAGGTTCGATTGTTTCCCGCGTGACACGCTCGCGGATTGCGGGTCAGATGCTTTGATCGTTTGGCAAATTGTACGACCCGCCCTGCAAGACGGCGGCGACAGGAGGATGAGGATGGGGTTTGTCGCGACGGTTCTGGCGGCGCTGGTGGCGCTTCTGCACGTCTGGTTCATGATTTTGGAAATGGTCCTGTGGACCAAGCCCATCGGCCTGAAGACCTTCCGCCAATCGGCGGACAAGGCGCGGACCACCGCCGTGCTGGCGGCCAACCAGGGGCTTTACAACGGCTTTCTCGCCGCCGGGCTGATCTGGGGGCTGATCCACCCCGATCCCGCCGTCGCCTTTCAGATCAAAAGCTTTTTCCTGGCCTGCGTCGTCGTCGCGGGGGCCTATGGCGCGTGGTCGGTCAACCGCAAGATCCTGGTGATCCAGGGCTTGCCCGCCGCCCTGGCCCTGGCGGCGCTCTGGTTGTCGTGATTGGTCATTAAAGGAACGTGGCGGGGGAGCGCGGCGTCAGACCGCGACCTCATCCCGCCACGGCCCGACATCCTCGACGATGAAAAATGGACCGCGCCGGTCCTGCTCCTGGCGCAGGATGAAGCGGTTGCTTCCCCCCGCCTTGACGCTCCACAGCCCGGCGACCGCGACGCCGCCAAGCTCCAGCGGGCGGAAATCCAGCTCCACCGGGATCGGGCTTTCGCCCAACCGTTTCAAGGCGCGGTCGGCGCGCACGCGGTCGCCCGGCGGCAAGCTTTCCACCGCGCGGGCGTCGAAACGGTCGCTTTTGACATAGCGGGTGCCGTGGCCGTGGATCGGGCTGGACGGGCCGCCGGGATCGGCCAGCGCGCGCCGCGCCATCAGACGCCAGCGCGTCCGCGCGCAGACGACCGCCGCCGCGCCATGGGCGACGCGCAGACGCTCCAGCAAGGGCGGAAACAGCGGCAGCAACGCCCGCCGTTTGAAGGCGACGCGCTGCATCACCGCGTGGACGGCGTCATCCGCCGTCGCCGCCGCGTCGGGCAGGATCGCGGTTTCCGCGCGCAGCAGCGGCGCGACCCGCGCCGGATCGCCGCCGCGCTCCGCCTCCTGAACGCGGATGCGGAACTGGTCGAGCGCCTCGTCCACCCGCGTCAACGCCGCGTCGATCACCAACGCGGCGGCGTCCGGCGGGGTTTCGACCGACAGCGCGTCAAGCCACGCGTCGGCGAACAGGCGATGGGTCGTCACCATGACGGCACAGATGGCTCAGAACGAGTTCAGCCATCCGCCTGCATGCGGCCAACAATCGCTTCCAGCGCGTCCGCCGCCTGATCGTTGGGAACCTGGCAGGTGCCCGCCGCCTGATGGCCGCCGCCGCCATATTCCAGCATCAAGGGGCCAATGTCGGTCTTGGAGCTGCGGTTGATGATCGACTTGCCGCAGGCCAACACGGTGTTCTGCTGCTTCAGGCCCCACAGCACATGGATCGACACGTTGGTGTCGGGATACAGCGCGTAGATCATGAAGCGGTTGCCGGCGTAGATCGTCTCTTCGTTGCGCAGATCCAGCACCACGACGTTGCCGCGCAGGGTCGAGCAACGCTTGAGCTGATCCACGAATTTCTCGGCGTGCTGGGTGTAGAGGTCCACCCGCTCGCGCACATCCGGCAGATCGAGGATCTGGGCGATGGAGTGCGACCGGCAATAATCGATGAGGTCCATCATCAACTGATAGTTCGACACCCGGAACTCGCGGAAACGCCCCAGCCCGGTGCGCGCGTCCATGATGAAGTTCAGCAGCGTCCAGCCGGTGGGGGTGAGGATGTCGTCCTTGTCGTAACGGGCCGAATCGGCCTGATCGACGGCGACCATCATCTCGTCGGAAATGGTCGTGAAACGGTCCTTGCCGCCATAATAATTGTAAACGACGCGCGCCGCCGACGGGGCCGACGGATCGATCACGTAATTCGGCTTTTCGCCGACGCGAATGGTTTCCGACAAATGATGGTCGAAGACCAGATGCGCGCCGTCCACATAAGGCAGGTTGGTCGTGATGTCGCGGTCGGTGATCTCGATCTTGCCGTCCTGCATGTCCTTGGGGTGGACGAACTTGATCTCGTCCAGAATGCCAAGCTCTTTCAGGAGCACGGCGCAGACCAGCCCGTCGAAGTCGGAACGGGTGACAAGGCGGTATTTCGCGACGTCGGACATGCGGACTTCCCTTGGCGACCGTGATGATGAAACGCTCGCGGCAGGGTAGTCGCGGCCCTGCCGTCGCGCAATCCTTTAACCATGCTCCTATAGACCGGAAGGCCGACCCGAGTCCGCCCATGGAACGCCCCGCGCCTGTGCGTCCTATGGCCGCCCCCAAAACCGCGCGACGGTGGGATGTGTTCTTCATCCGGGACTTTCCAGCGCCTTTGGCCGATGATGCGGCGACCGCAACGCCCACCATGATGATGGTTGCCATGACCGACACGCCCACCCCCGACCACGCGCCCCTCCCCGCCGACCAGACGGCGCCCGTCGCACCGACGCCGGACGCCGCTGACGCCACCGCCAACGAAAGCGGAGCCAAAGGGCCGACGCAGAAGCCGGGCGAGATCGGTGGCCCGAAGGGACCGGAGCCAACCCGCTACGGCGATTGGGAGATCAAGGGCCGCTGCTCCGATTTCTAAACTCTTTGAGGACTTTTTGCCTCATATGCGGCCATAACCTGAATTCATACATTCGTATTCAGGAGTAAAAGCCTATTTTTCTTGCCCTTCTGGACAAAGCGGGGTAGCTTTGGCGCTGGAAAACGGACCCGCCGTCCGTTTGGCTCAGGGCGCTTTTCGATGGTTTTCCGTCACCGCTGGATCCCCGCCGTCGCGTCCGTCGCCGCTCTTGTGAGCGTCGGCGCGGCGCTGCTGGGCGCGGCCCCCGTGACGGGCGCCCCCGCCACCCTGCCCGGCCCAATCCCGGCGGAGGTGGTGGAGGTGATTGACGGCGACACGCTGAGCGTCCGCGCCATCATCTGGCTCGGCCAGTCGGTGGAAACCAACATCCGTTTGGCCGGGGTGGACGCGCCGGAATTGCACGCGCATTGCCCGCAGGAAAAGGCGATGGCCGAATCGGCGCGCGACGCGGCGCGGCGTTTGGTTGGCGTCGGCATGGTCCAGTTGATGGACGTTCAGCCCGACAAATACGGCGGGCGGGTCCGCGCCCGCGTGCGGATCACCAGCGGCGATGATCTGAGCGAGGCTCTGTTGAAAACCGGGCTGGTCCGCCCCTATCACGGCGAACGGCGGCAATCCTGGTGCGAGGCCGTCAACCCGAGCTGATGGTCCCCGGCTTGCCTCTCACCAACGCCGCCGAACCAGCCCCGATGGGGGCCGATCCGGCGGCGACGGCGACCATGTCCGGTCAGTGGCTCATCAGCACGGGCACGGTCATGTGGTGGAGCATAAAGCGGGTCATCCCGCCCAGCACCAACTCCCGCAGGCGCGAGCGGCCATAGGCCCCCATCACCAACAGATCGCAGCCCTCGTCGGCGGCGGTGTTCAGCAGGGTGTCGCCCGGTTCCACCACGTCGGTGGCGACGTGGGTCGCCTCCACCTTGCAGCCATGGTGCGACAGGTGGCGGGCGATGTCGGCGCACGGCTCGTCGCCCAGACCGCGCGGGCCGGGTTTCGGGTTGGCGGCCATCACCACGACGCGCTTGGCGCGGGTCAGCAGCGGCATGGCGTCGCCGATGGCGCGCGCCGCCTCGCGGCTGCCGTTCCAACCCACCAACACCCGCTCGCCAATGCTGGAGAAGCGCCCGGCGTAGGGAACCACCAGCAACGGACGACCGCTCTCGAACAGCAGATCCGCCGGTTGGGCGATGGGCTGGTCACGGTCGCGGTCGGGATCGGGCTGCCCCACGATGATGAGATCGGCGTAGCGCCCGCGCACGGCGGCGGCGATGGTCGGATCCCCTTCCGCCGACAGCCATTCCGAACGGTCGGTCAGGCCGTGCTGGCGCATGACGTCAGTGAAATGGTTGGCCGCGCGGGCGGTCTGCTCCTGAACGCTCCGGCGCCGGTTGGCGCGCAACTCCTCTGGAATTTCCGCTTCGATGTAGCCGGGCAGCATGATGTCGCTCACGGCGTACAGGCCGGTCAGATGGGCCTCGCTCTGGGCCGCCAAACGGGCGGCGAGATCAAGACGCGCCGCCGAGGCGGCGGTGTCATCGACCAGCACAAGCAGATCCTTGAAAGCCATGGCGCGATTCTCCCCCAGTGTTGTTGATTGGAGGGTGCCGCATGGGCCAACGCCCCCACTTGGGATAGCAGTATAAGCCCACCGAAGGGGTGTGGCGACAGCCCGAATATGGAGCGCAGACATACGAACTTCGCGGACCACAAGCCTCGCCCACCTCCCGCAATTGGGAAGCGGCGCATCCCACATCAACAACCAAAAGGGCGGGCCGACCGATTTCTCGCCGCTGCGGTGAGACAGAACAGAAGAAGTTCATATGGTTTGCCCTGACGCGCCGCAGCAAAACGCAACCCCGACTTGCAAGAATACGCGGGTGTGACGGTTCGGCCTTTCCGTCGCCCAGATGGAAAACCCAAAATGGCGGCGGCGCGCTGCGGCTTTGGTTTTGACGGGCAGGCGACACATCGCGTAAGTGTTGGTGGTCGATTTCCTCGCGGGTCTCTTGATATTCTGGCGCCATGAATCTGGATCCTCACATCACCGCGCTGATCGACGCTTTGTCCGGCACGCCGTCCGGCGCTCCGGGGCTGGACACGCTGCGTCAGATTTTGGACGCCATGCCGGTGATGATCGGGCTGTTCGACCGGGAACGGCGGCACATTTACGCCAACCGGGCCTATCTGGAGGCCATGAGCACGACGCTGGACCGCGTCACCGGCGCCACCATCGGCGATCTTCTGGGGCCGGAAACGCTGCGCAACACGCTGAGCGCGGCCAAACGCGCGTTGGACGGCGAAGCCGTGTCGTCAGAGGGGTGGACCATTCAACCCGACGAGCGGCAGCGCTATTTCCTGCGTCTGCACGCCCCGCACCGCAACCCAAACGGCGCCATCGCCGGGTATTTCGTGGTCATGCAGGACATGACCGAACGGCGGCAGGTCGAGGACGACCTCTTCCGGCTGGCCTATTACGACCCGGTCACGGGGCTGGCCAACCGTTTGATGCTGCTGAAACATCTGACCGATTACCGGGCGATGGGGGAACCCTTCACCCTCGTCATCATGGACATCGACCGCTTCACCGACATCCGCACCAGCTTGGGCCAGGGCTTCGCCAACGAGCTGTTGGACGATCTCGCCCACCGGCTGGGCGCGCAGGGCGCGGCCTTTGACCTGATCGCGCGGGTCAGCGACCACGCCTTCGCCCTGCTGATCGCCGGTCCTTGCGACCGTCCCACCGTCGAAGAGGCGGTGGAGGAGCTGTCCACCATCGTCCGCTCCGCCCGCTCCAACTCCGGCGGCACGGTGTTCTTGTCGGCCAGCATCGGCGTCGCCGTCGCCCTGCCCAGCCACGAACGGCCCGAAGACGTGCTGCGCGACGCCGAAATCGCCACGGGCCGCGCCCGCGAATTGGGCGGCGGTCGGCAATCCTGGTTCGATCCCGCCATGCACGCCCATGTGGTCGAGCGGGTGCGGATGGAGCATGATTTGCGCGGCGCCCTGTCCGGCAAAACCGATCTGTGGGTCGCCTACCAGCCCATCGTCGAGATGGTGACGAGCGGGCTGGCCGGGTTCGAGGCGCTGGTCCGCTGGAACCACCCCGAACGCGGCAACATCCCGCCGGGCGTCTTCATTCCCATCGCCGAGAGCACCGGCCTGGTCGTGACGCTCGGCACCTGGGTGCTGCGCGAGGCCTGCCGCCAGATCGCCATCTGGCAGGACCAGCGCGAGCCG
This sequence comes from Azospirillum cavernae, assembly GCF_003590795.1. Classification (GTDB taxonomy): domain Bacteria; phylum Pseudomonadota; class Alphaproteobacteria; order Azospirillales; family Azospirillaceae; genus Azospirillum; species Azospirillum cavernae. The sequence continues at coordinate 133,755 of NZ_QYUL01000001.1, read as the reverse complement.
GGATCGGCCCCGCTGTTCATGAGCGTCAACCTGTCCACCCGCCAACTCGCCGACCCGAATTTCGTCGAGGTGGTGCGCGAGGTGCTGCGCGAAACCGGCGTCGAACCGTCCTGGCTGAAGCTGGAATTGACGGAAAGCGCGGTCATGGACAAGGCGGAGCAATCGATCCGCCTGCTTCAGGAGTTGCGCGCGCTGGGCGTCAAGCTGTCCATCGACGATTTCGGCACCGGCTATTCCTCTCTGTCCTATTTGCACAAGCTGCCCATCGACAGTTTGAAGGTGGACCGCTCCTTCGTCTCGGCCATGCACCAGTCGGAGGAAAACCGCGCCATCGTCCGCATCATCATGGATCTGGCGCGCCTGCTGGGCTTCGACGTGATCGCCGAAGGGATCGAGACCAGCGCCGACGCCAATCTGCTGCGCGCGCTGGCCTGCGATTACGGCCAAGGCTACCATTTCGCCCGCCCGCTGCCGCCGGAGGAAGCGGGCAAGCTGGTCGGCGGCCTTCTGTCCTGGCAGACGCCCTAACGACCACCGGCCATCTCGACGAAACGTTGGCATCCGCGCGGTTTTGGCGGCGGCGCCGCACGGGCGCGCTCAACCACCCAGGGCGGCGACACACCGCCGCGCACCTCCCAATTTATGCGGAAGGTCATGGTGGCGATTACCTTTGGGTGATTTGAATGAAGATTTTTACAGCCTTAATATGAACAGACGCCGCGCCACACCCGTCTGTTTTCGGACTCGGCACGGCGGTCGCGCTATTAAAAAATGAAGAGACATCATGACCAGCGTATCGAATCTCTCGTCCACGTCATCGTCGATGATTGATCGTTTCAGCGCGGTTGATCGCGCCGCCACCGTCGCCGCGACAACGGTGGGCAAGACCGGCGGCGGGTATGGGTCGGTCGCCGACAGCGTTTCGCTCAGCCCGCTCGGGAAATCGCTGCACGACGAATCCCTGGTCGTCTTCAACGCCCTGTCTGACAAACAGCGCGGCCAGTTGGTCAGCCTTGTGGACAGCGGCAAGATGACCGGCGAGGAGGTTCACGACGCGCTCAAGCAGCGGCTGAAAGAGGCGCGGTCCAGCGCCTTGAACGCCACGCACCGCATGTTCAGCAAGGACCACGACGATCTTTATCGGAACCCCGGCGCCACCGGCGACGATCTGAACAACGCTCTGGCCGACACGCTGAAGCGCCGCTCGTCCCTCATCGAAAACATGACCGCCGCCACCAACGACGACGAGCGGCAGTCACTGTCCGATGAATTGGCGTCGCGCGGCCTTGGCCCGGACAGAACCGGCCTTCTGGGCAAACAGCGCTATATTATGCCCCAATTCTTCACACCCGATCTGGCCGACTCCCGCATCGCCAGCACCCGAAAGGAAGGGGACGCCGCATACAAGCTGCAATCTCTGGGCTTTGACCTGGACGGCGTCGATCAAGCCCTGCGCTCCATAGGCGAGCAGGACTCCGCCGCCATCCTGTCGGAACGCGCCGGTTTGCCATCGTCACGGGTGGTCGCGCGGGATTCCTCCTTTTCAATGGAAGACGCCGTGATACAGCCGCTGGCGTTTCCCCAATCCAACGGCGGTTCAATCGACGAAAACGGCTTTCTGGCGCGGATGCGCGCCCAGGATCAGTGGCTGGGGAAGACGTCCGATCCGGTGGGGGTTGTCCGCTGGATCGACCCGCCCGCCCGCGCGGCCCTGGCCGACGCCCCGGCCAGCGCCAGCGTTGATGGCGAGGCCGACGCGGCCAAGGTCGCCTTTATCAAGGGCCTCAAACCGCGCTACTGACGCTTTGGACACCGAAGGCTTCAGCGTCGCAGCGTCTACCCCGCCAACCCGGCGTCGATGGCGATGCGGATCAGGGCGCGTGGGCTGTCGGCCCCCAGCTTGTCCTTGATCTGGGTGCCGACGTTGGCCACCGTCTTTTGGCTGACGCCCAGCGTTTCGGCGATGGCCGCCGCCGTCATGCCGCGCCCCAGCAGGCCGAGAATTTCCCGTTCCCGCTGAGTCAGCCGGTCCAACGGATCGGGTCGGGGGGCGTGGGTCATCAGCGCCAGCTCGCGCGCCATGCCATGGTCGAGATGGATTCCCCCGGCCAGCACGCAGGCCACCGCCGTCACCAGCGATTCCGGCGCGTGATTCTTGGTGATGTAGCCCCTGGCCCCGATCTTCAGGGCGCGGGCGGCGATGGCCGGATCCTCGTGCATGCTGAAAATCAGGATGCGCGCCGCCGGATCCTCGGCCAACAGGGTCCGCGCCAACTCCATCCCGCCGCCGCCAGCGCCGGGCAGATTGAGATCCAACACGACGATGTCGGGCCGCTCCGCCCGCCACAGGGCCAGCGCGCCGACCGCGTCCTCCGCCTCCACCACCCGGCCCAGACCGGCGTCGCCCAACAGGCGCTGGCACCCGGCGCGCACGATGGGGTGATCGTCCACCAGCAAAATGCTGTGGGTCATGGCTGCGCCCTTTCCAACCGTTCCGCCAATCGTTCCGGAGCGAGGGCGCTGTCGAGCGGCAACACCGCCTGCACCCGCGTCCCCCCGGCGCCTGACGTTGGGGAGCCAGACGCCGGGGGGCCAGACGCTGGACCAACCGTCAGCCGCCCGCCCAGCGCCTGCACCCGCTCCGCCATGCCCGACAGGCCAAAGCCGCCGCCGGACTCGCCCCCGCGCTCCTCCGACACGCCCGCTCCGTCATCGGCGACGCAGACCACCAGCGCGCCGCCAGCCCGCTCCACCGCCACCGACAGCGCGGTGGGTTGGGCGTGGCGCAGGGCGTTGACCAGCGCCTCCTGAACCAGCCGGTAGAGGGTCAAACGCAGCGCCTCGTCCAACCCGTTGAGATCGGCGGCGTCCGGCGGCAGCGTCAAGCTCCAGCGGATGGCGGGTTGACGGCGCGTCCAGTCGCCGACCAATTCGGCCAGCGCCTCGGTCAAGGGCAGATGGTCGAGCGACACCGGGCGCAGCCGGGTCAGGATGCGGCGGCTCATCCGCTGCACCCCGTCGGCGGTGGCCAGGATGGAGCGCGCCCGCTCCCCGGCGTCGGCCAGCCCGGTGTCCGGCTCGGCGTTTTCGGCCAGCCGGACGATGCCGCCCGCGTCCACCTTGACGCCAAACAGGGCGGCCCCGAGTTCGTCATGGATCTCCCGCGCGATTTCCCGCCGTTCGTCGTCCTGCGCCGTCACCAGTTGGCGGCCCAGCCGCCGGTTCTCGTCCTCCGCCCGTTCCAGGCTGACCGCCAGCGCGGCGACGCCGTCGCCCAGCCGCCGCAACTCCGGCACGCCGCCGCCGTCAAAGCGCAGGTCGAACCCGCCCGACCGCAGCCGCTCCACCCCGCGCTCCAGCGCCGCCAACGGGCGCAACGCGCGGTCCACCGCCAGCGCCGCCGCCGCCAACAGGAGCGCCGTCAGCCCGAGAATGGCGATGGCCAGATCGCTCAGATCCTCCCACACCTCGGCGATTTCGTCCCACGGTTCGGCGATGACGCGCAGGGCGCCGACGCGCTGTTCCTGCGGCTCCACCCCGATCACGGCGACGAACCAATCCGGGGCGTCGCGCTGGGCGCTGCTGTGGTGGGACAAAGGCGCCGCGTCGTTCCAAAAGCGCAGATGGCGCAGCCCCAGCCCGCCCAAAGCCGACGCGTCGCCCGCCACCGCCCCGCTTCCCTGCGCCAGCGCCACCCCCAAAGCGAGGGCGGAGCGCATTTCCGCCCGCACCGCGTCGCGCGCGTTGTCGATCATCACCGCGCCGCCGCCGCCCAGAATCAGCGCGGCGAACAGCCCGAACAGCGCCAGCAAGCGGGTTTTAAGGCTCATGCTCCGCCCTTCATCGCGCGTTCCCACGGTCAACCATCCGCAGTCCTGCGGAATGTTAGCCCACACCGCGATCATCCGGCCATGAGTCCTTGGTCCAATCCCAACGCACGCGCCCGACGTGGCGGCAAAACCGGGAATTTTTCCCGATGCGGCGCGGGACACTATCCCGACGCTCTCAGGAAATCATCATCCGCCGAACGTACCATTGTGCGTCCCTATCATTTCCCCAAGAATGATGAGGTCAAGATGACGAACCGTCAAACCGTGCGGGATTTGATGGCTTCATCGCACACTCATCTTGATCCGTGAAACGGTTTCTACGCCGTTCGAGCGCATCCGCGCATCCGATGCTGTCTTTGCCCCGGCCGATTGCCTCCCGCCGGGGATGAAGACCGCAAACGGATGCGCGGACGCCCGCCGCCCTTGCCGGACGCCAACACGTCAAACACCCGGACTCAAAGCCACAGCCGCCCAATCGCGGCGCGGATGAGTCTCGGCCAACTTTTCGGGGGAAACGCATGACCGCCTGCTCCACCACCGCCGCCCGTCGGCTGCGCCGCTCGCTTGGCGTCAGCCTGTTCGCCATCGCCGCCGGTCTGATCGCCGCGACGACCGTCGCCGCTCCGGCCCTGGCCGCCGACGTCACCTGGACCGACATCGCCAACGACGCGAAAACCAACACCGACGTGCTGATGTACGGCATGGGGATTGAGGGCAAGCGCTTCAGCACCCTGAAGCAGATCGACGAGTCCAGCGTGTCGCGTCTGGTCCCGGCCTGGTCCTTCTCCTTCGGCGACGAAAAGCAGCGCGGGCAGGAAACCCAGGCGCTGGTGCATGACGGCGTCGTCTACGTCACCGCGTCCTATTCGCGGATGTTCGCGCTGGACGCCAAGAGCGGCAAGCGGCTGTGGTCCTACGCCCACCGCCTGCCCGACGACATCCGCCCCTGCTGCGACGTGGTCAACCGGGGCGCCGCCATCTACGGCGACAAGGTGTTCATGGGCACGCTGGACGCGTCCATCGTCGCGCTGAACAAAAACACCGGCAAGGTGGTGTGGAAGCAGAAATTCGCCGATCACAAGGTCGGCTACACGATGACCGGCGCGCCGACCATCGTGAAGGACCAGAAGACCGGCAAGGTTCTGCTGATCCATGGCTCGTCGGGCGACGAGTTTGGCGTGGTCGGGCGGCTCTACGCCCGCGATCCCGACACCGGCGAAGAGGTTTGGATGCGCCCGATGGTCGAAGGCCATATGGGCCGCCTGAACGGCAAGGACAGCACGATCACCGGCAACCCCAACGCCCCGTCCTGGCCGCGCGACAAGGACGGCAAGCTGGTCGAAGCCTGGAGCCATGGCGGCGGCGCGCCCTGGCAGAGCGCGACCTTTGACCTGGAGACCAACACCATCGTCATCGGCACCGGCAACCCGGCCCCGTGGAACGGCTGGGCGCGCTGGCCAGGTGACAGCCTCTACACCTCGGGCCAGGCCTATGTCGATCCGACGACGGGCGATCTGAAGGGCTTCTACCAGCACACCCCCAACGACGCCTGGGACTTCTCCGGCAACAACGAGCTGGTGCTGTTCGATTACACCGACGCGGCGGGCAAGACGATCAAGGCGACCGGCCACGCCGACCGCAACGGCTTCTTCTACGTCACCGACCGCAACAAGCTGGCCAACGCGGGCGGCGAGGCCAACAAGCCGAACAGCGTGCTGGCCGCCTATCCCTTCGTGGACGGCATCACCTGGGCCAAGGGCATCGACCTGAAGACCGGGCGCCCCATCGAGAATGACGGCCAACGCCCGCCCCTGCCGGTCGGCGACGAAAAGCGCGGCAAGGCGGTGGAGGTCTCGCCCCCCTTCCTGGGCGGCAAGAACTGGAACCCGATGTCCTACAGCGAAGACACCAAGCTGTTCTACATCGCCGCCAACCATTGGAAGGAGGATTACTGGACCGAGCATGTCGGCTACAACCCCGGCTCGGCCTATCTCGGCATGGGGTTCCGCATCCACAAGCTGTTCAACGACCATGTCGGCACCCTGCGCGCGCTCGATCCCAAGACCGGCAAGATCGTCTGGGAGCATAAGGAAGAGCTGCCGCTGTGGTCCGGCACGCTGGCGACGGCGGGCAATCTGATCTTCACCGGCACTGGCGACGGCTTCGCCAAGGCGTTCAACGCCAAGACGGGCGAGGAGCTTTGGAAGTTCCAGACCGGCTCCGGCATCATCTCCTCCCCCGTCACCTGGGAACAGGACGGCGTGCAGTATGTCGGCATCACCACCGGCTATGGCGGCGCGGTGCCGCTGTGGGGCGGCGATCTGGCCGATCTGACCACCCGCGTCACCCAGGGCGGTTCCTTCTGGGTGTTCAAGCTGGCCGACGTGAAGGTCTCCAACGCCAAGTGACGCGCTGAAGGCGGGCGGAACGGCGTCTCGTTCCGCCCGCCTGATCCTGTTGCCCGCCTTTTCGATCCATGGGGAGAACCGCCGATGACCGCGACCCTGCGCGCGCTGCTGCTGCTGACCACGCTCGCCCTGCCCGCAACCGGCGCGCTGGCGCTGGCGACCGAACCCGACTCGACCGAGGCCCTGGTCGGCGGTGGGGAGGAGGAGCGCCCGACCGAGGTCGCCGGTTGCAAGCTGGTCGCCAAGACCGTCTGCCCGAACCTCGATCTGCGCCACCGCAATTTGCGCAGCATCAATTTGGGCGGGGCCGATCTGCGCGGGGCCAACCTGATGCGGGCCGATCTGCGCCACGCCGATTTGCGCGGCGCCGACCTGCGCGGCGCCATCCTGGACGGAGCCGATCTGCGCACCGCCTTTCTGCAAGGGGCCAAACTGGACGGAGCGCGGCTGCGCGGGGCCAATCTGGGACTGGCGCGCGCCACCGGCGCCACCATGACCGGCGCCGACCTGACGGCGGCCAATCTGGAAGCCATCAAGGCCGACAAGATCAACCTGTCCGGGGCCAATCTGGAAGGCGCCGACCTGCAAGAGGCCAAGCTCGCCAGTTCCAACCTGTCGAACGCGGTGATGGAGGGAACCAAAATCCGCTTCGCCATCTTCCAAGACGCCCTGATGACCGGCTGCCGGGGCTGCCCGACCGACTGGTGAAACCCGGTTGGAAAAAATACCGACAAACGTGTTTTTTCCTCTTGCCGACCACGGTGTTTTTCCGTAGAAAACCGCTCCCGGACGACGGGAACGCGGGCGTAGCTCAGGGGTAGAGCACAACCTTGCCAAGGTTGGGGTCGAGGGTTCGAATCCCTTCGCCCGCTCCAAACATCTTTCAGGGTGTTTGAGCGGTTAAAGCGGTCCTTAAGGGGCCGCTTTTTTGTTTGCGGCGGCGTCCTGCGCAACGAACAGCCGTTCGCTGAGAAAATCCACAAACACCCGAATTTTTGGCGACAGATGCCGGTTTGATGGCCACAAGACGCGGAATTGAGCCGGACCGTCGATGTGCGCGGCCTCGACCGGAAAAAATGAGCGGCCTCGCATCTTTTCTTTTGCCGAGGTCCGCTTTTTTCCGTACAAAGCCGCTCCCGGACAACGGGAACGCGGGCGTAGCTCAGGGGTAGAGCACAACCTTGCCAAGGTTGGGGTCGAGGGTTCGAATCCCTTCGCCCGCTCCAGTTCTCCGGTGATGAAGCGAAGACCAAGGGCCGAGCGCGCAGCGCTTCGGCCCTTCGCTTTTCTGGGCTTGCCTCCGGCACGCCCCTCCTGTCACTCCGGCAGGCTGCCGGACAGTTCGGTCAGCAAGCGCAGAACCTCCAGCGACGCCGCGTTCAGCTTGCGCAGCTCCTCCAACGCCTCGGCCTCCTGGCCCGCCGCGTGGCAGCGCAGGGCGGCTTTGCCGTGATCGTGGACCAGACGGTGCGGGGCCTCCATCGCCTTGTAAGCCGGGTTGGCGCGGATGGCCTTGTCCGCCACCGACTCGTACCATTTACCCAAGCGACAGCCATGATGATCGCTCAAGCCGTCGGCGGTCAGCGCGCTGCGGCCCATCAGCGTGTCGACGATTCGCTTCTTGAACACGATGTGGTCCATCTTGGCGATCTCGCACAACGCGCGCGGGGTTTTCAGCGCCGCCATCTGCTCAACCCGCTGAGCCACCGCGCCGTTGGACGTGTTGACCGATTGGATGACCGCGCCGATCAGATCGTCGTTGTGCGCGGCCATCGCCGCGACCCGGTCGATGCCCTGCGAGATGCGCGACGAGCTTTCCGATTGCGAGCCGAGGATCTGGGCGATCTCGTGCATGCGGCTGCCGACGTTGCCGACCTGCTCGGCCACCACGGTCATTTCATTGCCGGTGGCGGCGATCACCTCTTGGCCCTGGGCGACGGCGGCGCCGTTCTGCCGCATCGCCTCGACGATGCTGGCCATTTCGCCGCGCAGGGCGTCGATGCGGCCCCGGATGTCTTCGGTGGCCCGCGCGGTCTGGTTGGCCAGAACCTTCACCTCGTTGGCGACGACGGCGAAGCCCTTGCCCGATTCCCCGGCCCGCGCCGCCTCGATGGTGGCGTTCAGGGCCAACAGGTTGGTCTGTTTGGAAATGGCGTCGATGGAGACCAGAATCTCGCCGATCCGGTCGGACGCGGCGGCCAGATCGTCGATTTTGTGAACGGTGGACTCCACCGCGCTGGCGATGCCGCGCATCGTGCTGACCGCGCCGGTGGCGGCGGTCATGGCTCGGCGCACCGCCTCGCCCGCGATGCGGGCGTCGTCCGACGCGCGTTCGCTGTTGCGGGCGATGGCGTCCACCGAGGCGACCAGACCGCTGGCGGCCCCGGCGATGTCCTGGCCCTGCTGGCGCACCACGCGGGAATCGCGGCCCAATTCGGCCAGCGTCACCATCGCCTCGTTGGAATCGATGGCGAAGCGGACAAGGCTGGACAGATTCTCGCCCATGTCGCGGTTGAGCTGTTCAGTGCGGCTGCGCAGGTCATGCGCGTCCTCATAGGCCGACAGGGTGCGTTCCAGATCGCGGGCGACCAGCCGCGTCAACGCCGCCGCCACGCCCGGCGCCGGACGCCCGAACAGCCCGCGCCCGGCCTGCTCGGCGGTTTCGATCAAGCGGGCCAGCATGAACATGTAGGCCGACACATAGGCGTGCGGCGGCAGGCCGATGCGGGCGTGCGCCATGCCGACGGCGCGGGTGCGGGCGTGGGCCGCCGCGTCGTCGCTCTGGTCGCGGTCGGCGCCGCTCAACAAATTGGCCCAATGAGTCTTTTGCTGGGCCTTCAGGCGGGTGAGTTGCGAGTCGTCGCCGATAAAACGCCACAGCGTCGGGTTGGCGCGGATGAAACCGTAAAAATCCTCCACCAAACCGTCCAACCGGCTGGTCAACAGCGGCGCGACAGCCCGCAACACCGCCCGATCACGGTCGCCAAGCGTGGTGGTGGTCGGAACGGCGGTGTCGGCGACGGCGGCCATCGGGAAACTCCTGATCGTGGGGCGGGTTGTTTTTGGAACGCGGGATTGTTCGATTGTACAGAAAATTTTGCTAAAACAATCGCGCGCGCACAACCACACAAACGCACAACCATCCAGGCCGGGACGATGCGTCGCACCCCGGCCTTCCCCAACGCGGCGGCCTGCGCTACGCTCCGGCCCACCGAACGGGAGGAGTGATTCCAATGCTGTACATGTTCCATTGCACCGACAAGGCCGGGGCCGCCGAGATCCGCACGGCCAACCGCGCCGAGCATCTGGCCTATCTGGAGTCCCACACAGACCGTCTGTTCGCCGCCGGTCCGCTGCTGTCGGAGCCGGATTCCGCCGGAAACCAGGGCATGGTCGGCAGCCTGCTGATCGTCGAATGCGCCGACGCCGCCGAGGCGCAGAGCTTCGCCGCGAACGACCCCTACGCCAAGGCGGGCCTGTTCGACAGCGTGGCGATCCGGCCCTGGCGCCGCGTTTTCCCCAAGGCCTGAGCGGGAGCGGCGGGACCATGGCCTATTGGCTGCTGAAATCGGAACCCTTCAAATATTCCTGGGACCGCATGCTGGCCGACGGGCGCACCCATTGGGACGGCGTGCGCAACCATCAGGCGTCGAACAACCTGAAGGCCATGCAGGTCGGCGACCGCGCCTTTTTCTACCATTCCAACGAAGGCTTGGCGGTGGTCGGCGTGGTGGAGATCGCCCGGACCTATTACCCCGACCCCAGCGATCCGGCGGGCCGTTTCGGCATGGTGGACGTCCAGCCGGTCAAGCCGGTGGTCACGCCGGTGACGCTGAAGCAGATGAAGGCCGATCCGGAGTTGCAGGGCATGGCCCTGGTCCGCCAATCGCGCCTGTCGGTTTGCCCGGTGTCGGACGCGGAATGGGCGCATGTCTGCGCCCTGGCGGGGATCGAGGCGTAAGGACAGCCGTCAAAACGGAAAGCGGGTCAAGAACGCGGCGGCGTCATTCCGCCGCTTCACCCGCCGGTTCACGGGCGGCGGCCTGGAAATCGCGGGTCGCCTGGAGCATTCGGCGGGCGAGTTCCCGCACCTCTTGCGCGGCGGCGGCGTTTGACAGGCCGGTCGGGCCGGTCGCGTTGTCGCCGGGCAGCAGGCGCAAGGTGGAATCAATGACCATCAGGCTGGTGCGATCACCAATCTGCGTCAGCCGGGTGGCGATGTCGACGGCGTCGGCCTTGTCATCCGCGCTGGTGGTGCTGGTCATCCTGAATCCTTGCCCCCCGATGGTCCTGCCACAGCCGATGAGGGTAGAGGCTCCGGGTTAAAGCCCCGTTAAGCAAAGCCGAATCATGGCGCGTCGGGCGGACAAATCGCGGCATAGCGCCACACTGACCAATAGGTCAAGTCGTGTTGACCAAATGGCCCGGCACGGGCGATAAGCTCCGAATTTCTGCGGAATAATAAGTCTCGCGCGGCAAACAACGCGACACAATCCTCCTTTGGTCGGGGGTGGCGACGGGCCGTTCTGCTTGTTCGCACTGCAACTTGTGTGGATAATGCGCCCCAATACGGGCGGCGGCCCGCCGCCCTCCAAACATCTTCCGAGTCAACGCGGAAGCAAACGGGGGAATCGCGCAGCTATGACCAGCGACAACAGCTTCTTTCCGGTCAAACCCGAGATCGCGGCGGCCGCGCATGTGAACGCGGAAGCCTACGCTCGCATGTACGAGCAGTCGGTCCAGGATCCCGAAGCCTTTTGGGGCGAGCAGGGCAAGCGCCTGGATTGGATCAAGCCCTACAGCAAGGTGAAGGACGTCGATTTCACCGGCGATGTTCACATTCGCTGGTTCTACGACGGCACGCTGAACGTGTCGGCCAACTGCATCGACCGCCACCTCGCCACCCGTGGCGACCAGACGGCGATCCTGTTCGAAGGCGACGACCCCGGCGTTTCCAAGGCGATCACCTACAAGGAACTGCACGAGCAGGTTTGCCGTCTGGCGAACGTCCTGAAGAAGAACGGCGTCAAGAAGGGCGACCGCGTCACCATCTATCTGCCGATGATCCCGGAAGCGGCCTACGCGATGCTCGCTTGCACGCGCATCGGCGCCATCCATTCCATCGTCTTCGGCGGCTTCTCGCCGGACAGCCTGCGCGACCGCATCGTCGATTGCGACAGCCATTTCGTCATCACCTCCGACGAGGGTCTGCGCGGCGGCCGCAAGGTTCCGCTGAAGGCCAACGCCGACAAGGCGGTGGCGAACGCCGCTTGCGTCCGTCACGTCCTGGTCGTCAAGCACACCGGCGGCAAGGTCGAATGGACCGAAGGCCGCGATCTTTGGTATCACGAGGAAGTCGCCTCGGTCTCCGCCGATTGCCCGCCGGAAGAGATGAGCGCGGAAGATCCGCTGTTCATCCTCTACACCTCCGGCTCGACCGGCAAGCCAAAGGGCGTGCTGCACACCACCGGCGGCTATCTGGTCTACGCGTCGATGACGCACGAGTGTGTTTTTGATTACAAGGACGGCGAGGTTTACTGGTGCACCGCCGATGTGGGCTGGGTCACGGGCCACAGCTACATCGTCTATGGCCCGCTGGCCAACGGCGCGACCACGCTGATGTTCGAAGGCATCCCGACCTATCCGGACATTTCGCGCTTCTGGCAGGTCATCGACAAGCACAAGGTCAACATCTTCTACACCGCGCCGACCGCCATCCGTTCGCTGATGCGCGAAGGCGAAGGTCCGGTGAAAAAGACCTCGCGCGCGTCCTTGCGCGTTCTGGGGTCGGTCGGCGAGCCGATCAACCCGGAAGCGTGGCTGTGGTATTACAACGTCGTTGGCGACGCCCGTTGCCCCATCGTCGACACCTGGTGGCAGACGGAAACCGGCGGCATCCTGATCTCCCCGCTGATCGGCGCCATCGGCCAGAAGCCGGGTTCGGCGACCAAGCCCTTCTTCGGCGTCCAGCCCATCGTGGTGGACAATGAGGGCGTGGTGCTGGAAGGCGCGACGGAGGGCAACCTCTGCATCGCCGACGCGTGGCCCGGCATGATGCGCACGGTGTTCGGCGATCACGAGCGCTTCATCCAGACCTACTTCTCGACCTTCACGGGCAAGTATTTCACCGGCGACGGCTGCCGCCGCGACGAGGACGGCTATTACTGGATCACCGGCCGCGTGGACGACGTCATCAACGTGTCCGGCCACCGCATGGGCACCGCCGAGGTCGAAAGCGCGCTGGTCGCCCACCCGAAGGTGGCCGAGGCCGCCGTCGTCGGTTACCCGCACGACCTGAAGGGCCAGGGCATCTACGCCTATGTGACGCTCAACGCTGGTGAAGAGCCGTCGGAAGAGCTGCGCAAGGAGTTGGTGAACTGGGTCCGCAAGGAAATCGGCCCGATCGCCTCGCCGGATCTGATCCAGTGGGCGCCCGGCCTGCCGAAGACCCGTTCGGGCAAGATCATGCGCCGCATCCTGCGCAAGATCGCCGCGAACGAGCATGACGCGCTGGGCGACACCTCGACGCTGGCCGATCCGGGCGTGGTGACGGACCTGATCGACAACCGCATGAACAACGCCTGATCGTTCGTCAGCGGTCGCCGTTGAGGCAAAGAAAAACCGGGGGCCGCGAGGCTCCCGGTTTTTTTGTGGCTGCGGGTTTTCGGCGCGCTATCCTTACTCGCCCTCGCCCCGGAAGGGTCGGGACAGCAGCCCCTCGATGGTCGCGTCCAAACTGGCGCCCTTGTTGAGGATGGCGTCCACCGCCGCGCAGATCGGCATGTCCACCCCCAGCCGTCCGGCCAGACCGACCACGGCGGCGGCGGTGTAGACCCCTTCCGCCACCGACCGGCGCGCCGCCAGAATGTCGGCCAGCGCCCGGCCCTCGCCCAGCGCCGCGCCCAGCGACATGTTGCGCGATTGCAGGCTGGAGCAGGTCAGGGTCAGATCGCCCAGCCCCGACAGCCCCATCAGCGTGTCCGCCCGTCCGCCCAGCGCCAGCGCCAGCCGGGTGATTTCCGCCAGCCCGCGCGTGATGAGAGCCGCCCGCGCGTTGTCGCCCAGCTTGCGCCCCTCGACCACGCCGCAGGCGATGGCCAGCACATTCTTCACCGCCCCGCCGATCTGCGAGCCGATCACGTCGTCGGATCGGTAGGGCCGGAAGCTGCGGCTGCCCAGCGCCTCGACCAGCCCCGCCCCCAACCCAGCGTCGGCGCAGGCCAGCGTGACCGCCGTCGGCAGCCCGCGCGCCACTTCAGCCGCGAAGGTCGGGCCGGACAGGATCGCCAACGGGGTTCCGGCGGGCAGCGCCGCCGCCACCGCCTCGCTCATCAGGGCGAAGCTGTCCAGCTCGATGCCCTTGGCGCAGATGACCACCGGCGCGCCGGGCCGCAGAACCGGAGCCAGCCGGGCGCAAACGGCGCGCGCGTGCTGGGCGGGCGACACCAGCAACACCGCGTCGCAGGCGCCGATGTCGGCCAGATCATTGGTCACGCGCAGATCGGGCGGCAACGGCACGCCGGGCAGATAGTCGCGATTCTCGCGCTCCGCCGTCATCGCCGCGACCACCGCCGGTTCGCGCGCCCACAGCCACGTCTCGCGCCCGGCGCGCAGCGCCGCCAACGCCAAAGCGGTTCCCCAGGCCCCGCCGCCGATGACGCCGATGCGGGAGAAGGTGGGAGAGACGCGGGTGGTCATGGGGGATCCTTGGTCAATCGTTGGCTCATTGGCTCCCTCCCCATCCCTCCCCCGCTTCGCGGGAGAGGGGGCCGGACCTTTGTCAGTGTTCAGGAACAATCCCCTCTCCCGCGAAGCGGGGGAGGGTTAGGGAGGGGGCAAAGGGTTGCGCTCAGGAACGAGTGAAACACACCCTGCGTTACGCTTTCACGCCCGACCCGACGCCCGCCCGTCCGATCACCGGCGCGGCGGTCGGGTCCAGCGGCCAGCGCGGGCGTGGGGCGAAAGTCAGCGGATCGCTTTCGCCCAACCGGAACCGCTCGATCCCGGCCCAGGCGATCATCGCCGCGTTGTCGGTGCACAGCCGCAAGGGCGGGGCGACGAAGGGCAGCCCCTCGCGGTCGGCCAAAATCTGCAAGCGGGCGCGCAGAGTCTTGTTCGCCGCCACCCCACCGGCCACCACCAGCGCGCCGCCCTGCGGGTGATCCGCCTTGAAACGGGCGATGGCGCGGGCGCAGCGGTCGGCCATCACCTCCGCCACCGTGCTCTGAAAGGCGGCGGCCAGATCGTCGCGGTCGGCGTCGGACAGCGGCGCGCCCAACTCCTCGACATGGCGGCGCACGGCGGTTTTCAGACCGGAAAAGGAAAAATCGCAACCCGGACGGCCAACCAACGGGCGCGGCAAGGCGAAACGGCCCGGATTGGTCGCCCGCGCCGCCGCCTGTTCGACCAGCGGCCCGCCGGGATAGCCCAACCCCAGCAGCTTCGCGGTCTTGTCGAACGCCTCGCCCACCGCGTCGTCGATGGTGGTGCCGAGTCGGCGGTAGCGCCCGACGCCCTCGACCACCAGCAATTGGCAATGGCCGCCCGACGCCAGCAGCAGCAGGTAAGGAAAGGCGACGTCGTTGGTCAGCCGCGCCGTCAGCGCGTGGCCTTCCAGATGATTGACGGCGATGAAAGGCAAACCGCGCGCCGCCGCGATGGCCTTGGCGGTCATCACCCCGACGATGACGCCGCCGATCAGCCCCGGCCCGCCGGTGGCGGCGATGGCGTCGAGATCGCCAAAGCCCACCCCGGCCTCGGCCATGGCGCGGCGGATCAACCCGTCCAGATGCTCCAGATGGGCGCGCGCGGCGATTTCCGGAACGACCCCGCCATAGGGCGTGTGGTCGTCCAATTGCGACAGAACCACGTCGGCGCGGATCTCGCGCGCGTCGGTGACGACGGCGGCGGCCGTCTCGTCGCAGCTTGTTTCGATTCCCAGAACGATCATGGTCGCCAAACTAGCGGTGTTGGCCGCGCCGGTATAGGGTTTTGCCGATGAGACTCCCGCGCCGATGAATCCCGACACCCCCGCCGACGACGCCAGCATCCTCTATTACGACGCCGATTACCCGTCGTTGGAGATCGGTTCGGCCTGCCGCGACGATGTGGCGGCGCTGGTCCGCATGGGCTTGCTGGGCGACGTCGGCTTTTACGGCGAGCAGGCGGCGGCCCATGGCGGGCCAATCCTGGAACTCGGCTGCGGCACCGGGCGAATCGCCATTCCGCTCGCCCGCATGGGCTTCACCGTCTGGGCGGTGGACGTCGCCGAGGCGATGCTCGACCAGTTGCGCGCCAAGCTGGCCGCCGAATCGCCGGACGTGCGTGCGCGCGTCAGGATCATCCACCAAAACGCCGCCGATCTGGATGTGCCCGGCCTCGCCGCGTCTCTGGTCCTGCTGCCCTTCAACCTGCTGATGATGCAGCCGGACCAGGACCAAGCGCGGCGCGCGCTGGCCGCCGCCGCCCGCCATCTGGCCCCGGATGGCCGCTTCGCCCTCGACATCATGAATCCGGCGACCCTGCCGCAGGAGGCCGACTCCGCCCCCGCGCCGTCGCAGCCGCGCCGCAACCCGCGCACCGGCAATCCTTACATCCGCCACGCCCAAATTTCGGCGGTGAACCGGCGGCGGGTTCAACACGTCACCGGCTGGTACGACGAACTGCTCCCCGACGGCGGCATCCACACCACCCGCTTCGCCTTCGATTGGCGGATGATCGACCGCGCCGATCTGACGACGATGTTGGCCGAGGTTGGTCTGGTCATCGACCAATTGGCCGGGGATTTCGACGGCTCCCCCTGGACCGAGGACAGCCGCCGCATCGTCGCCGCCGGTCGCCGCGCGCCTTAGCCACCCCCCTCGCCCAGCGAACTCTTGCAAAGCGGCGCGGATGGCCTAGAAGTTTGCGGCATGATGACCCAATCGCTCCGCATCGGCACGCGCGGCAGCCCGCTGGCGCTGGCGCAGGCCCATGAGACCCGTGATCGCCTGATCGCGGCCCATCCCCATCTCGCCGCCCCCGGCGCCATCGAGATCGTGATCCTGAAGACCACGGGCGACCGCATCCAGGACCGCACCCTGGCCGAGGCGGGCGGCAAGGGGCTGTTCACCAAGGAGTTGGAGGAGGCGCTGTTCGATGGCCGCGCCGATCTGGCCGTCCATTCGATGAAGGACGTGCCGACCCAACTGCCGGACGGGCTGGAGATCTCAACGCTGCTCCCCCGCGAGGATCCGCGCGACGCCTTCTTCTCGCGCGCGGGCTGCTCGCTGGCCGATCTGCCCGCCGGTTCGGTGGTCGGCACGGCGGGCTTGCGCCGTCAGGCCCAGGTGCTGGAACTGCGCCCCGACCTGACGATCTTCCCGCTGCGCGGCAACGTGCAAACCCGCCTGTCCAAGCTGGACGCCGGGGAGGTGGACGCCACCCTGCTGGCGCTGGCCGGTCTGCGCCGCCTTGGCCTGACCGAGCGGATCACCGCCGTTCTGGAACCCGAAACCATGCTGCCCGCCGTCGCCCAAGGGGCCATCGGCTTCGAGATCCGCAGCGACGACGCCAACACCCGCGCCCTGGTCGCCCCGCTGAACTGCGCCGCCACCACCACGCGGGTGACGGCGGAGCGGGCCTTGCTGGCCGCGCTCGACGGCTCCTGCCGCACGCCGATCGCCGCGCTCGCCGAATTGGACGGCGGGCGATTGACCTTGCGGGTCAAGGTGTTGTCGAACGACGGCCGCCGGGTCTTCCGGGCCGAGCGCGTCGGCGCCGCGACCGACGCCGCCGCGATGGGGGCCGACGCCGGGGCGGAGATCAAGGCGCAACTGCCCGCCGACTTCTTCACCACGCCGTAACCCGGCCCGCCATGAGCGATCTTTCCGCCTCGGTTGGTTCCGCCCCCGCCGGACGTACGCGCCTGCTCGTCACCCGTCCGCAGGAGGACGCCGAACCGTTGGTCCGGCGGCTGACCGCGCTGGGTTACGCCTGCGCGGTCGAGCCGATGTTGGACATGGTGTGGCTGGATGGGCCGGAACCGGACCTGACCGGCGTGCAGGCGTTGCTGTTCACCAGCGCCAACGGCGTACGGGGGTACGTTCGACGTACGCAGCGCCGCGACCGTCCGGTCTACGCCGTCGGCGACGCCACCGCGCGCGCCGCCCGGGAGGCTGGTTTCACCCAGGTCGAAAGCGCGTCAGGCGACGTGCAGGCGCTGGCCGAACTGACGCGCGCGCGCTGCCGCCCCGACCAGGGCGATCTGCTGCATGTGGCGGGAAGCCGGGTGGCGGGCGACCTCGCCGGGCTGTTGGGCGAGGCCGGTTTCACCCTGCGCCGCGCCGTGCTGTACGACGCCGTGCCCGCCGCCGCCCTGTCCGCGTCAACTGCGGCGTTTTTGCGTACGTCCGCCATCGACATTGTCTTGTTTTTCTCTCCCCGGACGGCGCGTTCCTTTGTTAAGTTGCTGGGTGAGGCGGAACTGATCGGCCAGTGTTGTACAGTCGATGCGTTCTGTCTCAGCCCCGCCGTCGCGGAGGCTGCCCGCGCGTACGGCGACCAGGGAGGGACGCCGTGGCGCAGCGTACGGGTGGCGCCGCGACCGGATCAGGACGCCTTGCTTGGCCTTCTGCCGCCGATGGACGGCGCGGCGGGGTAAGGATGCCGGTTCGGGGGCTGTGGCGTTTCGACGAACAACAGCGAACCGAAGGTACACCCCATGACCTCTCGTCCAGGCTCCGAGCGTGTCGGCGCCGACCGTCCCGTCAACGAACAGGACGGTGACGCGACCAGCGGCAGCCCCGTCGCCAGCGGCCCCGCCTCCACCGGAAACGCCCCCACAGGCAACGCGGACGTCGGCGCGGTTGACCGCATCGTCGAACGGTTTGGCGGCATCCGCCCGATGGCCAACAAGCTGGACATCCCCGTGACCACGGTGCAGGGCTGGCGCAAGCGCGGCGCGATTCCGCTGGCCCGCCACGCCGACCTGCGGGTCGCGGCGACCAAGCACGCCATCGCCCTGGACGACGCCGACCTCGACGCGGCGACGCCGACGGAAGAGCGCGGCGCCGCCGACAGCGCGCCCGTGACCGAAACGACTGTGGCCGAAGCGCCCACAACCACGCCCGAGTCGCCGCAGACCGAGGCGACCTTGAACGCCGCCGCGCCGGACGACGCGGCGAAGCCGGACGCCCCCGCCACCGAGTCGATCACAGCGTCGATCACAGCGCCGGTCGCCGAGTCGGTCGCCGCCCCGGCGGCCAGCGTCGAGCCGCCGCCAAGCCTGCCAGCGCCCGACTATCTCGACGAACCGCGCTCCGCCAGCGGCTTCGCCAGCGCGCTGTCCATCGTCGCGCTGCTGGTCGGCGCCGCCGCGCTGGCCGAACCCTGGTGGGGTCCGCAATTGTCGGGCTGGCCGAACGGGGCCAGCGTTCCGGCGGCAAGCGTCTCGGGGGCCAGCGCCCCCGCCGCCGATCCCGCCCTGCGCGCGCAGGTCCAGCAGTTGGCCGACCGCGTCGGTCGCCTGGAACAGCGCCCGGCGAGCGCCGCCCCCGCCGGGGACAGCGCCGCTCTGGACGCCGCCATCAGCCAGTTGACGCAACGCCTCGACAGCCTGGAAAAGCGCCCCGCCGCGACCGGCGGCGCCAACACCGCTGGAGCCGACGCCGCTGGAGCCGCCGCGCTGGCCGACCGTTTGGGCGGGCTGGAACAGCGCCTGACCACGCTGGGCGGCGGGGCCAAGGCCGCGCAGGATCTCGGCAAGGAGGTTGAGGCGCTGAAGCAGCAAATCGCCAGCGTCGGCCAGACTGTCGAAACCCGCCGCGATTCGGGCATGGCGGCGCAAGCGCTGGTCCTCGCCGCCGGGCAGTTGCGCGCCACGCTGGCCGCCGGTCAGCCGTTTCAGCAGGATTTGCAGAGCGTCCGCGCGCTGGGCATCGGCGACGCCGGGGTGACGCAGCCGCTTGACGCCGTCGCCCCCTTCGCCGCCAAGGGCATTCCGACCCAGGCGCAGATCACCGACCGTTTCCGCCCGCTGGCCTCCGACATCGTCCGCGCCGCCGAGCGCGGCGACGGGGCCAACTGGATCGACAGCGTGATCGGCAAGCTTTCCACCCTGGTGACGGTGCGCCGCCAGGGCGGCGGCGTGGTCGGATCCAGCGCCGACGCCATCGTCGCCCGCGCCGAAGCGGCGCTGGGCGAAAACAACCTCGGCAAGGCGGTGGAGGAACTCGCCGCCCTGCAAGGCGCCGGGGCTGGGGCCGCCGCCGCGTGGCTGGCCGACGCCAAGGCGCGTCTGGCCGCCGACCAAGCCGCACGCGCCCTGACCCAACGCGCCATCGCCCTGTTGACCGCCGCGTCGGGCGGGAAGGGAGCGGCCCAATGATCCGCGCCCTTTGGTTCCTCCTGAAGCTGGCCGCCATCATCGCGGCGGCGGTCTGGCTGGTCGAACGGCCCGGCACGGTCAGCGTCAACTGGCTGGGCTACGTCATCGAAACCTCCTTCACCGTCGCCCTGCTGATCGGGCTGGCGGCGCTGGCGCTGGCCGCGCTGGGCTACCGGCTGCTCCGCTCGGTCCTGCGGGCGCCGACGACCATCCGCCGCTACCGCCGCTCGCGGGTGCGTGAGGCCGGGTATCGCGCGCTGACGCAAGGCATGGTCGCGGTGGCGGCGGGCGACGCCGTGACCGCGCGCAAGATGGCGCGCAAGGCCGACGGGCTGCTGAACGAGCCGCCCTTGACCATGCTGCTGTCGGCCCAGGCCGCCCAGTTGCAGGGCGACGACCGCGCCGCCAAGCAGTATTTCACCGCGATGCTCGACCGCCCGGAAACCGCCTTTCTCGGCCTGCGCGGCCTGTTGACGCAAGCGGTCAAGGTCGGCGACCGGGTGGAGGCGCTGGAACTGGCGCGCAAGGCCCGCGCCCTGCAACCCAACACGCCCTGGCTGCTCGGCACCCTCTATGATCTGGAAGCCCGCGCCGGGGATTGGGCGTCGGCGGAAGGCACGTTGCAACAGGCGATCCAGGCGGGCGCGATCCCGACCGAGGACGGTCGCCGTCACCGCGCCGTCCTGCTGCTGGAACGCAGCTTTGAGGCGGAACGGCGCGGGCGCGGCGACGCCGCGCTGGCGCACGCCCAGTCGGCGCATGATCTGATGCCGGGCTTCGTTCCGGCGGCGGCCCGCCTCGCCCGCCTGCTGGTCGCCGCCGGTCGGCTGAAGCCCGCCGCCAAGGTGGTGGAGCGGACATGGCGGCAATCGCCGCACCCCGATCTGGCCGACACCTACCGCGAGATTCTCGGCGGCTACGACGCGCTGACCCGCGTCAAGCTGTTCGAGAAGCTGCTGGCGCAGGCTCCCGACCATGTCGAATCGCACATCGCGCTGGCCCGCGTCGCGCTCGACGCCCATCTGTGGGGCGAGGCGCGCGACCATCTGAAGCGCGCGCTGGGCATCGAGCCGTCGCGCCGCCTCTTCCGCCTGCTCGCCGAGTTGGAGCGCAACGAGCGCCACGACGAGGCCGCCGCCCGCGATTGGCTGGCCAAGGCCGCCGCCGCCCCCGCCGATCCGGCCTGGACCTGCGACTCCTGCAACGCCGTCAGCCACGCCTGGGGCGGGCTGTGCGGCCATTGCGGGGCGTTCGACAGCCTGGATTGGAAGGCGCCGACGCTCGCCGTCTCGCTGATGGAGCCGGGGCTGCACCCAGCCCACACGGCGCTGGTCAAGTCGTCGGCGGCGTAAAAACCAAGACGCCCAAACGCGAAAAGGCCGGTCCCCAACACTGGGGACCGGCCTTTTTCATGACCCGCCCGTCAACCGACGGCGGACGAGGTCAATGGCGGAAGTGGCGCATCCCGGTCAGGACCATGGCCAAACCCTTTTCGTCCGCCGCCGCGATCACGTCGGCGTCGCGGATCGAACCGCCGGGCTGGATCACCGCCGTCACGCCCGCTTCCGCCGCCGCCAGCAGGCCGTCGGCGAAGGGGAAGAAAGCGTCGGACGCCACCACCGATCCCTTGGTCAGCGGCTCGGCCAGACCGGCGGCCTTGGCGGCTTCCGCCGACTTGATGGCGGCGATGCGGGCCGAATCGACGCGGCTCATCTGCCCGGCGCCGACGCCGACCGTCGCGCCGTTCTTGGCGTAGACGATGGCGTTGGACTTCACATGCTTGGCGACGCGGAAGGCGAACAACAGATCCGCCAGTTCCTGTTCGGTCGGCGCGCGCTTGGTCACGACCTTCAGCTCCGCCGGGTTGACGCGGCCCGAATCGCGGTTCTGCAACAGGAAGCCGCCCGACAATTGCTTGACCATCATGCCGACGGCGGCGGGGTTCGGCACGTCCTTGGTCAGCAGAACGCGCAGGTTCTTCTTGGTCGCCAGCAGGGCGCGGGCCGCGTCGTCGGCGTCCGGGGCGATCACCACCTCGGCGAACAGCTTGGCGATTTCCTCCGCCGTCGCCGCGTCCAGCGAACGGTTGACGGCGATGATGCCGCCAAAGGCGCTGACCGGGTCGCACAGCAAGGCCGAACGGTAGGCGTCGAGCAGATTGGCCCCTTGCGCCACGCCGCAGGGGTTGGCGTGCTTGATGATGGCGACGGCGGGCTGCTCGAACTCGGCGACCAGCTCAAAGGCGGCGTCGGTGTCGTTCAGGTTGTTGTAGGACAGCTCCTTGCCCTGAAGCTGGATCGCGGTCGCCACGCCGGGGCGCCGCTCGCCGGTGACGTAGAAGGCAGCCTGCTGGTGCGGGTTCTCGCCATAGCGCAGGGTTTGCGCCAACGCGCCCGACAGGGTGACGCGCGGCGGGAAGGTCTCGCCCAACTGCCCAGCCAGCCAGGTCGAAATCGCGGCGTCGTAGGCGGCGGTGCGGGCGTAGGCGCGTTGGGCCAGCTTGCGGCGCAGCCCCAGCGTGACGCAGCCGTCGTTGGTCGCCAACTCGTCGATCACCGCCTCGTAATCCGACGGCTCGGTGACGATGGCGACGAAATCATGGTTCTTGGCAGCGGCGCGGATCATCGCCGGGCCGCCGATGTCGATGTTCTCGACGCAGTTGGCGTAATCGGCCCCCTGGGCGACCGTCGCCTCGAACGGGTAGAGGTTGACGACGACCAGATCGATCGGCGGGATGTCGTGCTGCGCCATCGCGTCGGCGTGGATGTCGCGGCGGGCCAGAATGCCGCCATGGACGCGCGGGTGCAGCGTTTTGACGCGGCCATCCATGATTTCCGGGAAGCCGGTGTGGTCGGAAACCTCCTTCACCGGCACGCCAGCCTCGGCCAGACGCTGCGCCGACCCGCCGGTGGACAGGATCTCCACGCCACGCGCGGCCAGCGCCTGCCCCAGCGCCACCAGCCCGGTCTTGTCGGACACGGAAATCAGCGCGCGGGTGATGCGGACCTTGTCGGGAGCGGGGGCGTGGTTGGCTTTCGGCGGACTCATGGCGTGTTCCTGATCGGCTGGCGTTGTTGCAGGCCGCGCGTGGTCAGGAAGACACGGATGAACACGGATGACGAAAAGCACGGATGAACACGGACATTGAACTCATCTGTGTTTATCTGTGTTCATCGGTGTCAGATCCTGTGTGCGCAACGAGGATTTGACACCGATGAACACAGATAAACACAGATAGAGAAAATCCGTGTTCATCCGTGCTCAATCCGTGTTCATCCGTGTTTCCATACCCCTTCGGGTCAGGAAAGGGTCCGGCCACTGCGGATGGCGGGATTTACGCCGCCTTGCGTTCGCGGCGCAAGGCCCATTTGACGGTGACGCCGTCGGGGCCGCTATGCCCCTGCATCACGATCTGGGCGCTGCGGCGGGGTTCGTCGCCGGTTCCAAGATAGATGCTCTCGGCCAGTTCCAGCATCACGCCGGTCGCCCGCAACCGCCAGACGTTGCCGCTGGGCAGCCGCAGATTCACCTGCGCCCCGCCTTGGACCACCGTCGGCTGAACCGACGGGTGCAGATGGAAGCGGATGGCGAAGGGCTGCTCGGACGGGTGGGCGCCGATCACCGGCTCCAAAATGTCCTCGCCGCGCAGATCCTCGCCGTTGTCGGCCAGATAGACGCGGCGGCGGTGCAGCAGGCTGAAGCCCTTGCTGTAGCCGTTGTGGGTGGCGACGACCAGAACCGCGCCTTCGGACTCCTGCCGCTCGCACCCGACATGGGACGGACGACGGCCCAAACCGCCCTGGTCCAGAACCTCCGACGAATTGATGTCGGCGACGACGACGGTGGAATGCGCCGCCGATCCGGCCAGCGCCGCGCGCCACGGGCCGCGCTGGGCCGGGTGGCTGCCGCAATTGACGATCAACCGCTCCTTGTTGACCGACACCTCCATCGACAAGGTGCCCGCGTGGGCCAACCCGTCCAACCCCGGCGGGGGCGGCGCGCCGGTGTCGATCAACACCAAGGTGCGCGAGGCCATCAGACGTTCAAACCCGACATGCGGCGCGCTTTTCAGCGGGCGCCCCCGCGCGTCGGCCTGGGCCAGCACGGTGTCGATGAGCGCTGGCTCCTCCTCGCGCCCACCGTTGAACAGCGCCAGCCCGCCGTCGCCATGGCGGAAAAAGCGCAAGGCCGGGGTCATCCGGTCAATCGCGTGTTGCAGGGATTCCGGGATGTCGACACGGGCCACCCGCAGCACCGCGCGCATGTCGATCAGATCGCGCAGCACCCGCAGTTGCACGGACGGGTTGCGTTCGATGTGGCCGCCATCGGGCAAAATCTGGCGCGGCAAGGCGCGGTCCAACAGGCGCAGCGCGTCGTAGCCCGCCTTGTCGTGGCCGGGCAGGCAGAAGCCGCCATAGACCAGCCCCTTGATCGCCGCGATCAGCGGCGCGCCGTCGAGACCAGCGGGCAGCACGCGGTCCAGATGGCGGACCTGCCGGGCCAAACTCTCGAACACCCGCGCCCGGAACTCGTCGTCCGCCGAGGCGCAGTAGAAATCATGCAGGCCAATCCAGTTGGCGACTCGGGTTCCCAGCGCGTCGGGCGTCCAGGCTTGCGCGTTCCAGCCGCCATTGTGGTCCAGCCAGGACCAAACCAGCACGCGGGCGCGCCGCCGCGCCATGTCGCCGCCGACCGCGCGCAAATCGCGCATCCAATCAAAGCCATGCAAGGCCCGCAGCCAGACCGGGCTTGCCCCCGGCGGGCGCCAGTGCGGCTCGCCGCTGGGGTCGATGGCGACCGACTGACCGGCGAAACGCAGAACCCCAGCCAGCAGGGCGGAACCGTCGCCGGAATCGCCGGGCCACGGATCGGGCGGCACCACCGCCAGCGCCCCCGGCGCGCGACCGCCCAGCATCAGGGAATAGAGCGGGTTTCCATAGGCAAGCCGCGCCATGCCGCTGCGAAGTCGTCCCGCGCCCTTGCCCATAGCGGCCACCCCCTCAGATCCGCAAACGGCGGGAGGGGCCGACGGGCAAACATGTTGCGGTGCGGTGCAGCAAAGACAAGGGCATCCCTGTGTCCTATCAATTCACCGCCGCCACCGCAAGACGCCCGCCGCCGGAACTTGGTAATTTATTCGTAAACGCGGCGCAGCCGGGACACGAAGAAGCCGTCGATTCCGCCATGCTCGGCCAACATGCCGGGCAGGGAGCGCACCTCGCCTCGCTCCGTGATGATCTCCGACAGGCCGCCAAGCTCGTCCGCCGTGATCGGCCAGCGCTTCACCCGGCTGTCGCGGGCCAGCAGGCGGGTGATCTGCGCCTCGCCCTCTTCGGGTTGGATGGAGCAGGTGCAGTAGATCAGCGTGCCGCCCGGCTTGACCAGACCGACGGCGTGGGCCAGCAGGCGGCCTTGCGCCTTGGCCAGCTTGCCGATGTCCTCGGGCGTCTTGACCCGCAGGATGTCGGGATGGCGGCGCACCGCGCCGGTCGCCGAACAGGGGGCGTCGAGCAGCACCGCGTCGGCCAATTCGCCCGGCTCCCACGCCGCCGCGTCGGTGGTGATGATCTCCGCCTCCAGATTCAGGCGGGCGAGATTTTCCGTCACCCGTTCCAGCCGCTTGGCCGAACGGTCGAGCGCGACGACGCGCGCGCCCTGCGCCGCCAACTGCGCGGTCTTGCCGCCGGGCGCGGCGCACAGATCGAACACCCGCTTGCCCCGCAGATCGCCGAACAGCGTGGCGGGCAGCGAGGCCGCGAGATCCTGCACCCACCAGCCGCCCGCGTCAAAGCCCGGCATTTCGGTGACGGAGCCGCCCGACATCCGCCGCAGCGTGCCGGTCGGCAGCACGGTGGCGTCCAACCGACCCGCCCACACCGACGGGTCGCTTTTCACCGTCAGATCCAGCGGGGCCTCGTGCAGATGGGCTTCGACGATGCCGCGCGCCTTCGCCGTGCCGTAGGCGGTGCGCCAGGACAGCCACATCCAATCGGGCGTGTTCAGCCGCCCGGCGTCCTGCTGGGCCGCCAGCGCCGCGCCCTCGCGCCCGACGCGGCGCAGGACGGCGTTGATGAGGCCCTTGTAGGGCGCGGCGTTGCGCAGCGCCGCCAACTCCACCGCCGTGTCCACGGCGGCGTGTGGGGGGGTGTTCAGGAAGACCAGTTGCGCCGTTCCCAGCCGCAGCATGTCGTGGATCGCCGCCTTGGGCAGCCCCGGCTTGGCCAGACAGGTCTGGATCAGCTCGTCGATCTGGCCCAATCGGCGCAGCACCGTGGCGACCAGCATGCGGACAAAGCCACGGTCGCGCGGCTCCAGCCCGGCAAGGTCGGGGTGCGCGTCGAACGCGTCGTCGAAGGGAACGGATTTGCGCAGCACGTCGCGCAGCAAATCAAGCGCGACGCCGCGAGCGGCGAGGGTGGTGTCGGTCATCACCTTGATCTAGCGCGCTCAGGCGCTGGTGTCGATGGCGCTGTGCGGCGCGGAGGCGGGGAAAACCCCGATCCGCGCCACCCAGCCCCTCCCCAGCCTCAGACGAAGCTGAGGATCTCGACGGTGATGTTCTCAACGCCGACGCGCGCCTGACAGGCCAGACGCGACGGGGTGGCGACGCCGACGATGGTGTCGAGCTTTTCGTTTTCCAACCGCTGGATCTTCGACAGCGTCTTGCGCCCTTCCGGCACATACACATGGCAGGATCCGCAGGTGGCCTTGCCCTCGCACTTGTTGAGGAACTTCTCGCCCGAGGCGAGGATGGCCTGGAGGATGGTCACGCCCTCCTCCACGTCGATGGTCTTGCCCGAAGGCTTCAGGGTCACGGTCGGCATGTCGCGGCTCCAAGAGAGAAAAGGGTCGGGACCTTGGATGGTCCCGCCGGTTCAGCCCCTTGGTTCAGCAATTCACGCGCCACTTTCCACAAGCACAGTCACAACAAGCCGTTACGCAAAATTCCACCTTGTCGGAACGCCGCAGTGTCGCCAGCCTGTCAGCTTGACGACACTGCGGTTGTCGCGTTCATCACCCTCGTGAACCCCAGCGTCTGACCGGAGCCGCCCGGTTAGCGACGCCCGGTCAATGCACCGTTTTGACGCTCTCTGTCTTGACCGGCGTCGGCGTCGCCGACACCGCCACGCCGTCGATGGTCAGAACGCCGCCCTCCGCGCCGACGCTGACCGTCTGGCCGTCGGTGACGCGGCCCTCCAGGATCATGGTCGCCAGTGGGTTTTGCAGCTCGCGCTGGATCACCCGCTTCAGGGGCCGCGCGCCATAGACGGGATCATAACCTGCCTCGGCCAGCCACTGGTTCGCCGCCCCGTCCACCTCCAGCGTGATGTCGCGGTCGGCCAGCATCTTGACCAAGCGGCCAAGCTGGATGGTGACGATGCCGCCCATGTGCCGACGGTCGAGCCGGTGGAACAGCAGGATCTCGTCCAGCCGGTTGAGGAATTCGGGGCGGAAATGCGCCCGCACCGCCTCCATCACCTCGCCGCGCACCGCGCCGCTGTCCTCGCCTTCCGGCTGTTCGGCCAAAGCCTGCGAGCCGAGATTCGACGTCATGATGATGACGACGTTGCGGAAATCCACCGTCCGCCCCTGCCCGTCGGTCAAGCGCCCGTCGTCGAGCACCTGAAGCAGCACGTTGAAGACGTCCGGGTGGGCCTTTTCCACCTCGTCGAACAGCACGACCTGATAGGGCCGACGGCGCACCGCCTCGGTCAGCGCCCCGCCCTCCTCATAGCCGACATAGCCCGGAGGCGCGCCGATCATGCGGGCGACGGAGTGCTTTTCCATATATTCCGACATGTCGAGCCGAACCATGGCGGTCTCGTCATCGAACAGGAACTCCGCCAGCGCCTTGGTCAGTTCCGTCTTGCCGACGCCGGTCGGCCCGAGGAACAGGAAGGAGCCGATGGGCCGGTTGGGATCCTGCAAGCCCGCCCGCGACCGGCGGACGGCGTTGGACACGGCGACGATCGCCTCCTCCTGGCCGATGACCCGACCGCGCAGGCGGCTTTCCATCGCCAGCAGCTTTTCCCGCTCGCCCGCCAGCATCTTGTCCACCGGCACGCCGGTCCAGCGGCTGACCACCCCGGCGATGTCGCTGTCGCGCACCTCCTCGTTCAGCATGCGGTTGGACGCGTGCTCTTCGGCGGTTTTCAGGGCGGTTTCCAGGCCGGGGATGACGCTGTAGGTCAATTCGCCCGCCCGGCCCCAATTGCCCGCGCGCTGGGCCGTGTCCAGCTCGGTCCGCGCCTTTTCCAGATCCTCCTTGATCTTCTGCGCGCCCTGAAGCTGGTCCTTCTCCGCCTGCCATTTGGCGGTGAGTTCGGCGGATTCCTGCTCCAGATCGGCCAGCTCGCGTTCCAGATTGGCGAAACGGTCGCGCGATCCTTGATCGGATTCGCGCTTCAGCGCCTCGCGCTCGATCTTCAACTGGATGATGCGGCGGTCGAGTTCGTCGATGTTCTCCGGCTTGGTGTCCACCGCCATGCGCAGGCGGCTCGCCGCCTCGTCGATCAGGTCAATGGCCTTGTCGGGCAGGAAACGGTCGGTGATGTAGCGGTTGGACAAAGTCGCCGCCGCGACGATGGCGCTGTCGGTGATGCGCACGCCGTGATGGACCTCGTAACGCTCCTTCAGGCCGCGCAGGATGGAGATGGTGTCCTCCACCGTCGGCTCCGGCACGAAGACCGATTGGAAGCGCCGGGCCAGCGCCGCGTCCTTTTCGATGTGCTTGCGGTATTCGTCCAGCGTGGTGGCGCCGACGCAATGCAGCTCGCCGCGCGCCAACGCCGGTTTCAGCATGTTGGAGGCGTCCATCGCCCCGTCCGCCTTGCCCGCGCCGACCAGCGTGTGCAGCTCGTCGATGAAGACGATGATTTCGCCCGCCGCCGCCTGGATTTCCGACAGCACGGCCTTCAGCCGCTCCTCGAACTCGCCACGGTATTTGGCCCCGGCCACCATCCCGGCGAGATCCAGCGCCAGCAGACGCTTGTTCTTCAGCCCTTCCGGCACGTCGCCCTTGACGATGCGTTGGGCCAGCCCCTCGACGATGGCGGTCTTGCCGACGCCGGGTTCGCCAATCAGGACGGGGTTGTTCTTGGTCCGGCGGGCCAGAACCTGGATGGTGCGGCGGATTTCCTCGTCGCGCCCGATCACCGGGTCCAGCTTGCCGTCCCGCGCCGCTTCGGTCAGATCGCGGGCGTATTTCTTCAGCGCGTCATAGCCCTGCTCGGCGCTGGCGCTGTCGGCGGTGCGGCCCTTGCGGACCTCGTTGATCGCCGTGTTCAGCCCCTGCGGCGTGAGGCCCGCCGCCTTCAGCAGCTTGGCCGAGGGCGTGCCGTCGGCCATGGTCAGGGCCAGCAGGATGCGTTCGGCGGTGACGAAGCTGTCGCCCGCCTTTTCCGAGATTTTCTCCGCCTGCTCGAACACGCGCGACAGTTCGGGGGACAGGAAAAGCTGCCCGGCGCCGCTGCCCTCAATCTTCGGCTGCTTGTCCAGCTCGGCGTCCACGGCGGCCAGCGCCATCACCGGATCGCCGCCAGCGGCGCGGATCAGGTTGGCGGCCAAGCCCTCCTTGTCGTCGAGCAGGGTTTTCAGCAGATGCTCGGGCGTCAAACGCTGATGCCCCCGGCGAGTCGCCAGGGTCTGCGCCGCCTGGACAAAGCCACGGCTGCGTTCGGTGTATTTCTCAAAGTCCATGAGGCGACTCCCCTTTCCATCGACCGTCCGCGCGGCAGCCCGGTCGTTTTGATCCACGCGATGTGCGATCCACAAGGATGCTGGAGCAGATGTAGGAACGGCGCGGCGGGGCGCCAAGACCATCCTGAAAGCGGGGGCATGAACGCCCCGCACGTCACCAATTCCGATTTTCCCGGCGCGCCGCCCCTGAGGCCGGGAAAATTGCGCCATATCGGTGGCTGAACGCCCGGAATGCCCCAGCAACGCGCGGGGTTTCGACCATCGCCGTGGTTGACAGATCCGGTTCCGCGCTTTCATTGTGCAGTGCAATGAACACGACCATCGCCGCCATTCGCCGCTACCCCGTCAAGGGGCTGAGCGGTCAGGACCTGCCCGCCGTCGATTTGACCGCCGGACAGGCGATCCCGCTCGACCGTCGTTACGGGCTGCTGCACGGCCCGGCGGCGCTGGACACCGATTCCGACGGCTGGCGGCTGCCGTCAGATTTCTTCACGCTGGACCGCACGGAAAAGCTGGCGGCGCTCGACACCCTGTTCGATGACGAGACGCAAGCGTTGATCGTCCGGCGCGGCGGGCGGCAGGTGTCGCGCGGGCGGCTGGACCAGCCGATGGGCCGGACGCTGTTGGAGCAGTTTTTCGCCGCCTATCTGGCGGGCATCGTCCCCGGCATGCCGCGTCTGGTGGACGCCAAGGCGGGATCCTTCGGCGACACGGAAGAGCCGTCGCTGGTGCTGGTCAACCTCGCCAGCCTGCGCGACGTGGAGGAGCGGATCGCCAAAAAGCCGGTCGATCCGCGCCGTCTGCGCGCCAATCTGCTGCTGGACGGCTTGGCCCCCTGGGCGGAACAGGCCTGGATCGGCCAGACTCTGACGATCGGCGGGGCGGTTCTGCGCGTCACCGGGGCGGTCGATTGCCGCCCGGCCAACGACGTGAACCCGGACAACGGCGCGACCGACCTCAACCTGCTGCCGATCATGGAGCGCGGCTTCGGCCACACCCACATCGCCATCCGCGCCCAGGTGATCGCCGGTGGCCGGATCGCGCTGGGCGACCCGGTTTCACCAAACGCCGACTGAGACCGCCGACTAAGCCGGACAAAACGCGCCAGAACGGGCGCGGCGGTCAGGCGTTGACCGTCGCGCGCTCTTCGGCGTTGCCGGATTCCTCGTCGCCCTGCTCGTCCTCGTCGTCGTCCATCGACGTCAACGGGCCGGTTTGCTGCTGAGCGTGGCCCGGCGCCGGAGCGCCGCCGCGTTGGCGATTTTCCGATTCCTGGATCTGGTTGATGATGCGGAGGTAATGCTCCGCGTGCTGAAGATAGTTTTCAGCCTGCACCCGGTCGCCGGAGGTCATCGCGTCGCGCGCCAGCGTCTGATACTTCTCGTTCACTTGCCACGCGTTGCCGCGAATGCGCACGTCCGGCCCGTTGCTGTCGAAGTTCTGGTGACGCAACGGCACGTTCTGGCGGCGTCCGGCGTTTCCGCCGCCACCACCACCGTTTCCGCCGCCGCCACCACCGCCGCCACCGGGGCCATTGTTGCCACGGCCACGCGAACGCCTGGAGTTCGGTCCCTGTCTCATTCGGCTCTTAAGGCCCCATACAAGAGAAGCGCATTCCCCGGAACGCTCCAGCGGCTCATTCGGCCTGTTCGGCCCGGCCGCCAAGCCCGCCATGGACAGTCCACGGATGGGTCACGGGGATCAAACGACACGCCAACGGTGGATGCGGTCGCCTTTTGCGGGCGACGCTCGGCACTTCAACCAATCCGAGACACAAAAGTCCGCACACACCACGATCACGGTCGTACACCGCACAGTATCCGCCACAGCCCGGCAATCCAACCCTTTTTTTGGCTAATGGCCGGATGGCCGAGCGTTTCGCGCCCGGACGCAGCGCTCGACCCCGCCCAGATCGCGCAACAGCGTGGTTTCAACGAAGCCCTGCCCGTCGAGCAGCGCCGCCACGTCGGCCGCCTGCCCCTGCCCGACCTCGAAAACGACCAGCCCGCCGGGCGTCAGCAGCCCCGGAAGCTGGGCGGTGATGACGCGGTAGGGGGCCAGCCCATCCGGCCCGCCATCCAGCGCGCGCAGCGGGTCATGCTCGCGCACCTCCGGGGCCAGCGTGGCGATGTCGGCGCTGGGGATGTAGGGCGGGTTTGAGACAACGATGTCGAAACGATCCTTGATTCCATGCGCCCAATCGCCGGTTTGGAAGCGCGCGCGCGCCTCCAGCCCGTTGCGCCGGGCGTTGCCGGCCGCCGCCTCCACCGCCAAGGGGCTGAGATCGACGCCCAGACCGCGCGCGTTGGG
The DNA here is from genome assembly GCF_003590795.1 of Azospirillum cavernae. Classification (GTDB taxonomy): domain Bacteria; phylum Pseudomonadota; class Alphaproteobacteria; order Azospirillales; family Azospirillaceae; genus Azospirillum; species Azospirillum cavernae. The sequence continues at coordinate 102,142 of NZ_QYUL01000001.1, read as the reverse complement.
CAGCTCGGCGAGCAGCGCCAACAGGATGCAGCCCGTTCCGGTCCCGAGATCAATCAGGTCGAGAGCCGCTTTTTTGTCTGGAATCGCGGCGAGCGCCGCGTCCACCACCGTTTCGGTGTCGGGGCGGGGTTCCAGCGTGTCGGGGTTCAGCGCCAGATCCAGGGTCCAGAACTCCCGATGGCCCAGGATCCGCCCCACCGGCTCCCGCGCCGCCCGCCGCTCGATCAACGCCAGCGCGCGGGCGGCGTCCGTTTCGGAGATCATTTGTTCCGATTTCGCAATGAAATCCATGCGGGTGAGGCCAAGGGCGTCTTCCAGCAGATAGCGGACGTCCAACTCCGGCGTGTCGACGCCCGCCTCGCGCAAACGGGATTCGGCATGGCGCCGCAGGGTGTTGAGGGTTGTCATTTCCGAAATCTTTCCTCACATTTTCCCGAGCGAAACATCGAACACAACTCGAGGACTATCCCCTCTCCCGCGAAGCGGGGGAGGGTTAGGGAGGGGGCAACCGCACATCGACCATGCCGCGCATTCCCAAATCAACAAAGACACAAGCCCGTGGCATGCGTCACATTCCGACCGACGCGGAGCGCAAGCTCTGGAGCCTCCTGCGGCGTCGGCAGTTGGGCGGCTGGTACTTCCGACGGCAGCACGCCATTCCTCCCTACATCGCCGATTTCGCCTGCGTCGAAGCCCGCCTGATCGTTGAAGCGGATGGCGGCCAGCATGCGGACTCCACGCATGACGCGCGGCGCGACGAACGGCTGAAGGCGCAAGGTTGGCGTATTTTGCGCTTCTGGAACAACGATGCGCTGCGTCATTCAGAGGGTGTGACGCGCATGATTTGGGAAGCCCTCGGCCCCCTCCCCGACCCTCCCCCGCCTTCGGCGGGGGAGGGAGAAGAATAGCGGAAGCGCTCCGCCACTCTCACCCCATTTCGGCCAGCCGGGCGGCTTCGTCCTCCGACACCAGGGCGTCGACAAACTCGTCGAGCGCCTCGCCCGACATCATTTTGTCGATCTTGTAGAGCGTCAGGTTGATGCGGTGGTCGGTGACGCGGCCTTGCGGGAAATTGTAGGTGCGGATGCGTTCGGAACGGTCGCCGCTGCCCACCTGATTCTTGCGGTCAGCGGCGCGAACCGCGTCCTTTTCGGCGCGTTCACGGTCGTACAACCGGGCGCGTAGCACCTTCAGCGCCTTGGCCTTGTTCTTGTGCTGGGATTTTTCATCCTGCTGGATCACCACCAGCCCGGTCGGCAGATGGGTGATGCGCACGGCGCTGTCGGTGGTGTTGACCGACTGGCCGCCGGGGCCGGAGGAGCGGAAGACGTCGATCCGCAGATCCTTGTCGTCGATGTGGATGTCCACCTCTTCGGCTTCCGGCAGAACGGCGACGGTGGCGGCGGAGGTGTGGATGCGGCCCTGCGCCTCGGTCGCCGGAACCCGCTGCACGCGGTGGACGCCGGATTCAAACTTCAGCCGGGCGAACACGTTGCGCCCGGTGATGTTGGCCGTGGCCTCCTTGTAGCCACCGACGGCGGTTTCGCTGACGTCCATCGCCTCGAACCGCCAGCCGCGCAGGCCGGCGTAACGGCGGTACATCTCGAACAGTTCGGCGGCGAACAGCCCGGCCTCGTCGCCGCCGGTTCCGGCGCGCACCTCCAGGATGGCGTTCTTCTCGTCCGCCTCGTCCTTGGGCAGCAGGGAGACTTGGACCCGCCGCTCGAAATCCGGGATGCGCTTGGACAGATCGCGGAATTCCTCCTCCGCCATCGCCTTCATTTCGGGATCGCCGTCGGGATCGGCGATCATTTGCGCCAGATCGATGGCCTCGGCCTTGGCCTTTTTCAGCTCGCCGATGGCTTCGGCGATGGGGGTCAGGTCGGCGTATTCCTTGGACAGCCGGGCGAATTCGCCCGAATCCGCCAGACCGGCGGCGAGCGCGTCGCGCAACTCGTCGTGGCGCGCCACGACCTTATTGAAGGTGTCGTCCAGATTCACGTCGCTCGTCCTCATCCCGTTCATCAGCGGCCCGTTCATCAGCGGCCCGCTCTTCCGCCGCCGTTCCGTCCAGACGGAACAACCGGAACAGCAGCCGTTCCGCCGCCGCCCGCTCGGCCAACCCCACCCCGTCCTGATCCGCCGCCATCTCCCGCAACGCCTCCGACGGGTGGTGCAGCAGCCGGTTGACCAGCAGCCGGGTGGCCGACCCGGCGTCCAGCCCGCTGTGATCGGCCAGCAGACGCCGCCGCTCCCGCTCGAAATGCGCCCGCAGCGCCGCCACGGCGGGCACGGCGGCGCGTTCGGCACGGTCGCGGGCAAAGGCGGCCACCGCCTCGTCCACGATGCTCCAGGCGGCTTGCGTCGCCGCCTCCCGCCCCACCCGGCCTTGCAGCGCCACCCGCTCCAGATCGGCCAGATCATAGACGAAGGCGCCATCCATCCCGGCCACCGCCGGATCGACGTCCGACGGAATCGCCGCGTCCACCACGAAGATCGGGCGGCGGCGGCGGCGCTTCAACGCCGCCTCCATCATCGCCGTGGACAGGATATAGCGCCCCAACCCGGTCGCGGTCACGACGATATCGGCCCCGGCCAGCGCGGAATCGAGATCGGCCCAAGGCGCGAAATGGCCCGACAGCCGCCGCGCCGCCGCTTCCGCCCGGCGATCCACCGGCGCGGCGATGGTCAGACGCGGCAAACCCGCCTCGCGCAAGCCATCCAGCACCAGCGTTCCCATGTCGCCCAGCCCGATCAGCAGGGCCGAACAGCGCTTCAGATCGCCGTGCAGGTCGCGCGCCACCTGGATGGCGGCGGCGGCGAGCGAGGTCGCCCCCTCGGCGATCGGGGTTTCGCTGCGCACCCGCTTGGCGGCGGCGTAGGCGGCTTGCAACACCGCCTCCAGCTCCGGCCCGGTCAGACCCAGCGTCGCCGCGCCGCGATGGGCGGCCTTGAGCTGGCCCAGGATGTGCGGCTCGCCGATGATCTGGCTGTCCAGGGAGCAGGCGACCGCGAACAGGTGGCGGATCGCGTCCGGCCCGGCGCGGGTGTAAAGCTGGTCGGAGAAATCGGCGGTCGCCATGCCGACCCGCTCCGCCATCACCGCCGCGATGGCGAGCGCGGCCTCGTTCGGGCGGGGGTGGACGGCCTGAACCTCCACCCGGTCGCAGGTGCTCAACCACAGCGCTTGCGTCACCCCGACGGCGCGCAACCGCTCCAGCACGCCCGGAACCTCCGCGTCATCGGTCGCAAGGCGATCACGGATCACCCCGGAACAGGTCCGATGGCTGGCGCCGATGACAAGATAGGATGCGGTGGTCACGCCGGGGGTCGTTTCGTTCCTGCCGGTTGCGGGGGCGCTTGATGTGAGAAGTTATTTGAGACACCGATGAACACAGATAAACACAGATTTTTTCTATCATGGTTGTCTGCGGTCGATTCGGAGCCGCGACGCTCACACGATCATCAAAATTTTCTGTCTGTGTCTTTCATCTGTGTTTATCTGTGTTCATCGGTGTCAAAAACTCACTCCGCCACCGCAGCCACCTTCTCAGCCGCCTCAATCTCCGCCGCCTTTTTCTCGACCAAGCCGACGAGATGCTCGACGATGTCCTGGTCTTTCAGGCGGTGGTCGGTGATGCCGGACAGGTAGATTTGGTGGGTGTTGTTGCCGCCGCCGGTCAGGCCGATGTCGGTTTCCCGCGCTTCGCCGGGGCCGTTCACCACGCAGCCGATCACCGACAGGGTCAAGGGCGTGGTGATGTGGGCCAGACGGGTTTCCAGAAGCTCCACCGTCTTGATGACGTTGAAATTCTGGCGGGCGCAGCTTGGGCAGGAAATCACCGTCACGCCGCGCCGCCGCAGGCCCAGCGACTTCAGCATTTCATAGCCGACCTGGACCTCTTCCGCCGGATCGGCGGACAGGGAGACACGCAGCGTGTCGCCGATGCCCGACCACAGCAGCATGCCAAGGCCGATGGACGATTTCACCGTTCCAGCCCGCAGCCCCCCCGCCTCGGTGATGCCGATGTGCAGGGGATAATCGCAGGCCTCGGCCAAGCCCTGATAGGCGGCGACGGCCAGAAAAGCGTCCGACGCCTTCACCGAAATCTTGAACTCGCGGAAATCATTGTCTTCCAGGATCCTCGCGTGGTTCAGCGCGCTTTCGACCATCGCCTCCGGGCAGGGTTCGCCGTATTTTTCCAGCAAATCCTGCTCCAGCGACCCGGCGTTGACGCCGATGCGCATCGAACAGCCGTGATCCTTGGCGGCCTTCACCACCTCGCGCACCCGTTCCGCCGAGCCGATGTTGCCGGGGTTGATGCGCAGGCAGGCCGCCCCGCTCTCCGCCGCCTCGATGGCGCGCTTGTAGTGGAAATGAATGTCGGCGACGACCGGGACCGACACTTGGCGGACGATGTCTTTGAGCGCCAGCGACGATTCGCGGTCGGGGCAGGACACGCGGACGATGTCCACCCCCACCCGTTCCGCCGCCTGGATCTGCTCGACCGTCGCCTTGACGTCGGTGGTCGGCGTGTTGGTCATGGTCTGGACCGAAATCGGCGCGTCGCCGCCGACCAACACATTGCCCACCCGGATCTGACGGGACTTGCGGCGGATGATCTGACGATAGGCGCGAACGGTCATGGCGGGAACCTCAGGACAAACGGCGTCACGCCAGACATACGGCCTGGCGCGACGGTTTCAAGCGGGCGGCGCGAGCCTCAGCGGTTCTTCACCACGCCATGGGCGTCGATGGGAACGTCGCGCAGCACCATGCCGACCGATCCCAGCGGCGGGCTTTCCGCCCCGTCGGCGACAACCACCAGCCCGCCGGCATTGCCGGTGCGGATGCGCACGCCCGCCTTGTCGGGCACGCGGTAGGTGTCGCCCGGCTTCAGCACGCGGGTGAACACGATGTCGCTGCCGTCGCGGATTTGCAGCCAGCTTTCCTGAGTCGCCTTCAACACCAGCTTGGGATTCTGGTTCTGCATCCCATAGATTTTGGCGTTGGGGTTGGCGGGCGTCGGATCCGCCGGGCGGGCGGCGGCGGCGGCGGCGGCCTGGGCGGCGGCGGCCTGAGCCGCCGCTTGCGCCGCAGCGGTCTGCGCCGCCAGCGGAGTCGGCTCCTGCGGCGAGCTTTCCGAATCATCCTCGTCCGTCGGCGGCACGGCAGCGACCACCGGGGCCGGAGTCGGCTTGGTCGTCGGCAGCGGCGGCAGAATGATCGGCGTCGCCGTGGAAGAGGCCGTGGACGCCGCAGCGGGCGTCGGAGCGGCGGGCGCCGACGGAGCCGCCGGGGTGGGCGCGCTGGCGCTGGGGCTGACCACCAGCGGGGCCGACAGGGCCGACGGCGTCGGGGCGGCGGTGGTCGGCAAGGCGGCGATGATCGGGGCGACGGGCGTCGCGGCCTCGGGCGCCGACGGCGGCGCGCCGCTCTTCATCGGCAAGGCGTCGAGCAGCGAGACCAGACGGTCGGGCAGGCGCGGCACCAGATCGGCCATCGAGCGATCCGTGGCCGACAGATAATACCAGCCGCCATAGACGAGGCCCGCCAGCACCAGCGTGACCAGCAGCAGCGTGCCGCCCGGCACCCGCTCCTCCGTCGCCGGGGTCGGCAGATACAGCTCCTGCTCGCGCAGCGCGCCCACCGCCTCCGCCTTGTAGCGGGCGACGATGTCCACCGGATCCAGCCCGAGATATTCGGCGTAGGAGCGCAGGAAACCGGCGGCGTAGGCCGCGCCCGGCAGATCCTGATACTGCCCGCCCTCGATGGCTTGCAGGTAAGGATAGCGGATGCGCAGCATCGTCGCGACGTCGCGCAGTTCATGGCCCATGGCCTCACGCGCCTCGCGCAACGTCTGCGCCACGGTGGGGCCGGTCGGGGTCGAATCGAAGCTGTCGAAAACCTTGCGCTTGGCCATGGAATCGCCGTTTGCTCGCCTCAGGCCCCGCCATGGGACGCCTTTGCGAAATGGGTACGACAAGGCGCCCCTGCGGCGCAACCGGAATGACCGCGCGTCGCCCGCCTTCCTGCCCGAAGCCGGGTCAGAAGATGACGCCGTGGTCCTTGCCGAAACTCTTCAGCTTGTCGCGCAGGCTGTGATCGCCGCCCAGATACAGGCCCGACATATACCCCCGCAACGCCGCGACGTCGAGCGAGCGCAGCATCGTCTTGACCGGCCCGACCGACGGCGGCGACATCGACAAGGTGCGGAAACCGACGCCGATCAACGCCATGGCGTCAAGCGGCCGCCCGGCCATCTCGCCGCACAGGCTCAGCGACACACGGTGCTTGGCGCATTCGTCCACCAACCGCCGCAGCACGCACAGCATCGGCGGCGACAGCGAGTCGTAGCGGGTCGAGGTGCGCGGGTTGCCGCGATCCGCCGCGAACAGATATTGCGTCAAGTCGTTGGAGCCGACCGACAGAAAGTCCAGCTTCGGCAGCAGGGCGGGCAACTGCCAGAGCAGGGACGGCACCTCGATCATCGTGCCGACGCGCAGGCGGCTCGGCGCCTCCACCCCCTGGGCGGCCAGACGCTTGAGTTCCAGATCCAGCAGGCGGCGGGCGCCGTCGAATTCGGCCACTTCGGCGATCATCGGGAACATCACCGACAGCGGACGCCCGGCGGCGGCCAGCAGCAGCGCGCGCAGTTGCTGGCGCAGCAGGGACGGATGGTCCAGCCCGATGCGCACGGCGCGCCAGCCCAGCGCCGGATTTTCCTCCGCCCCGCCGCTCATGTAGGGCAGCATCTTGTCGCCGCCGACGTCCAACGTGCGGAAAATCACCGGCTTGTCGCCCGCCTCGTCGATGATGCGGGCGTAAAGCTCCGTCTGCGCCTGCACGTCGGGGTAGGAGGAGCGCACCATGAAGGGAATTTCGGTGCGGTACAGGCCGATGCCCTCCGCCCCGCTGGCCTTCAGATGCGGCAGGTCGATCAGCAGGCCGCAATTCAGTTGGATGGAGATCGGCACCCCGTCGCGCGTCACCGACGGTTGGTTGCGGATTTCCGCGTACATCTGCTCCTTGCGGTGCTGCAACGCCACCGCTTCGGAGAAGGCCATCTGGATGTCTTCGGCGGGCCGGATGAAGACCTGGCCATGGTCGCCGTCAATGATGAGCTGGTCGAGCGGCTCGATGCGGTTCAGCGCGTCGGCGGCCTGGACGACCGGGATGTTCAGCGCGCGGGCGACGATGCAGACATGGCTGGACGGCGTACCCTCCTCCAGCAACAGCCCGCGCAGGCGCGAACGGTCGTAATCCAGAAGCTCCGCCGGTCCCATGGAGCGGGCGACGAGGATCATGTCGTCGGGCTGGGTGGCGCCGTCGGCGCCGGAGGTCTTGCCCGCCAGATGCTGCATCAGCCGGTTGGTCAGATCCTCCAGATCCAGCAGCCGTTCGCGGATGTAAGGATCGGTCAGATGGCTCATGCGGGCGCGGGTGTCGTTCTGCACCTGCTGCACCGCCGCCTCCGCCGTCAGGCCGACGCGAATCGCCTCGCGGATGCGCGACAGCCAGCCGCGATCCTCGGCGAACATCCGGTAGGTTTCCAGAATGTCGCGCGGCTCGCCCAAGCCCGCCAGCGTCGCCGCCTCCAACAGATCGTCGATGGCGCTGTGCATGGTGATGAGCGCGGCGTTGAAGCGCTCCAGCTCCGCTTCGGCGTCTTCGGCGACCATCTGACGGATGGTCAGTTGCGGGCGGTGGATCACCGCCAGCCCCATCGCCAGACCGGCGCTCATCGCCGTGCCGGACAGGCGGGCGGGCAGCAGCACCGGGTCGCCGGTGGTCGAGACCTCCGACGGGCTGACCAGCTCGCTTTGGGCGACCAGCTCGGCCACCACCATGGCGATGGTCTGGAGGGTTTCGACCTCCTCCTCGACATAGCCCCGGCGATCCTTGTGCTGGATCACCAGCACGCCGCGCACCTTGCTGCCGCGCAGGATCGGCACGCCCGCCAGCGACAGGAAGGGATCCTCGCCGGTTTCCGGGCGGTAGGCGAAGCTGGGGTGCGAGGGGGCGTTGTCGAGCGCCACCGGGCGGGCGTGGCTGGCGATGTAGCCGACGATGCCCTCGCCGACCCGCAGGCGGGTGTTGTGGACGGCGGTTTTGTTCAGCCCCTCGGTCGAGAACAGCTCCAGCACCTCGCCCGCGCGCATGACGTAGCAGGAACAGACGTCGGCCTTCATCTCCGCCGCGATCAGCGAGACGATCTTGTCAAGCCGCTCCTGCCCGGTTCCCGACCCGGCCATGATGTCGCGCAAAGAGGCCAGCAAACGCCGCGACGAGGCGCCGTCGAATATCCCGCCCATCCCTCTACCCTCCGGCTGCCGTGTCGAAGCCGCTGCTCATCGTCACACCGCTCCCAGAACCGAGGGCGAGGCCATCGCCCGATCCGGGACCGAAGAATTCAACGATGCCCCAAGCCCATGGCGCCCCGCCAGCGCCGTTTCGGCCTGGGCGATCAATTCGGCCAGGATGTCGGCGACCGGCTGTTCGCGGGTGACGAGGCCGACGCTCTGCCCGGCCATCAGGGAGCCAAACTCCACGTCGCCGTCGATCACCGCGCGGCGCAGCGCGCCCGCCCAGAAATGTTCGATCTCCAGCAAGCCTTCGTCGCGCGTCAACTCGCCGCCATCGACGCGGGCGATCACCGTGCGCTGGAATTCCAGAAAAGCCGCGCTGCCCGCGTTGGCCAGCGCGCGCACCGGAATCACCGGGAATCGCGGGTCGAGTTGCACCGACGCCTGGGCGTCGCGGGCCGAGGCGCGGATGAAGGATTTCTTGAAATTGGGGTGCGCGATGGATTCGGTGGCGCAGACGAAACGGGTGCCGACCTGCACCCCCGACGCGCCCAATTCCAGATAGGCGACGATCGCCTCGCCGCGCCCGATGCCGCCCGCGACGAACACCGGGGCCTCGCGCAGGTCAGGCAAAATCTCTTGCGCCAACACGGTGGTGGAGACCGGGCCGATGTGGCCGCCCGCCTCCGTCCCCTCGATCACCAGGGCGTCGGCCCCCAGCTTGACCATGCGCCGCCCGCTGGCCAGCGTCGGGGCGAAGGCCATCGCCTTGGCCCCGCCATCCTTGATGCGGGCCAGCGTGGCGCTGGACGGAAAGCCCCCGGCGATGACGACATGACCGACCGCCTGTTCCCGACAGACGTCGAGCAGCCGGTTCAGGTCTGGGTGCATGTTGATGAGGTTCACGCCGAACGGCTTGTCGGTCAGCGCCTTGGTGGCCGCGATCTCCGCCGCCAGCGCGTCCGGCGGCATCGACCCGCAGGCCAACACCCCGAACCCGCCCGCGTTGGAAATCGCCGCCACCAGATGGCGTTCCGACACCCAGCTCATCGCCCCGCCCATCACGGCGGTGCGCGTGCCGAGAAAGGCGCAGCCGCGCGCCCAAAGCTGATCGAGCCGCGCCCGCGCCGTCGTTTCGGTCATGGCCGACTCAAATCCTCTCTCTTCCTCGACGCCGCGATCAGGCGGCGTCCAGGCCATAGGCGGTGTGCAGGGCGCGCAGCGCCAGCTCCGCGTACTCCTCGGCGATCAGGACCGAGATCTTGATCTCCGAGGTGGAAATGACCTGAATGTTGATGCCCTTGTCGGCCAGCGCCTTGAACATGCGTTGGGCGACGCCCGCATGGCTGCGCATGCCGACGCCGATCACCGACACCTTGACGACGTTGGCGTCCGACGCGATGCGCTTGTACTTCAGCGTCGCCTGCTCATCCTCCAGCACCTTGACGGCGCGGGCGATGTCGGCCTTCCCGACGGTGAAGGTCATGTCGGTGGATTTGCCGTCTTCCGACACGTTCTGCACGATCATGTCGACGTTGACGGCGGCGTCGGTCAGCGGGCCGAAGATGCTGGCGGCGACGCCGGGTTGATCGGCGACGCCGACCAACGTGATCTTCGCCTCGTCGCGGCTGTAGGCGATGCCGCTCACAACTTCCTTTTCCACGATCTCGTCCTCGTCAACAACCAGGGTTCCGGGAAGCGAGCTGCCCGCAGCCGCCTCAAAGCTCGACAGCACCTGCACGCGCACGCGGTGGTTCATCGCCATCTCGACCGAGCGCGTCTGAAGCACCTTCGCGCCTTGCGAGGCCAGCTCCAACATCTCCTCATAGGTGATCTTGTTGAGCTTCCTGGCCTTGGTCACGATGCGCGGGTCGGTGGTGTAGACGCCGTCCACGTCGGTGTAGATGTCGCAACGGTCGGCCTTCACCGCCGCCGCCAGCGCCACCGCCGAGGTGTCGGAGCCGCCACGGCCCAAGGTGGCGATGCGGCCGTCCTTCGTCACGCCCTGGAATCCGGCGACCACGGCGACTTCGCCGGTCTGCATGGATTTTTCCATCTGGGTGGTGTCGATGGAGACGATGCGCGCCTTGCTGTGCGTGTCGTCGGCGTAGATCGGAATCTGCCAGCCCGCCCAGGAGCGCGCCGGAATGCCGATGGACTGCAAGGCGATGGCCAGCAGACCCGAGGTCACTTGCTCGCCCGAGGCGACCACCGCGTCATATTCGCGGGCGTCGTGCAGCTTGTCGATCTCGTTGCAATATTTGACGAGCTGGTTGGTCACGCCGGACATCGCCGACACGACGACGGCCACCTGATGGCCCGCCTTGACTTCCTGCTCCACCTTGCGAGCCACGTTTTTGATGCGGTCGATGTCGCCGACCGACGTGCCTCCGAATTTCAGGACGATCCGCGCCATACCTCACACCAATCTCTGGCCGCCCCCATCGCGTTGTCATGGCGCGTGGAAAAAGGCGGCGTGCGGCACCCCCGCTCTACCGTTGCCGGCGCGGGGCGGCGTATCCATACTCTCTCGCTCACAGCGAGGCAAGGTTGCCCCGCATGCCAACCGTCCCTCTGTTATGGAATCCTCAACCAATGACCGCGACCGCCGGAACCACGCCAACGACGCCAGCCCCCGCCAGCACGCCCGGCGCAAACAAGGTGGGCGCCAGCACGGTTGATCCGGCGGACGTCGCCCGCTTTTCCGCCATCGCCGCCGAATGGTGGGATCCCACCGGCAAATTCCGCCCGCTGCACCGGCTGAACCCGCTGCGCCTGACCTACATCCGCGACGCGGTGTGCCAGCGTCTGGGCCGCGACCCGCTGGCCCCCAGCCCGCTGAACGGGTTGCGGGTGGTGGACATCGGTTGCGGCGGCGGCCTGCTGTCGGAACCCTTCGCCCGCATGGGCGCGAGCGTGGTCGGGGTGGACGCGTCGGAGAAGAACATCAAGACCGCCGCCACCCACGCCGCCGAAAGCGGCGCGACGGTCGATTACCGCGCCACCACGGCGGAAAGCCTCGCCGCGTCGGGCGAGCGGTTCGACGTGGTTCTGGCGATGGAGGTGATCGAGCATGTCGCCGACGTGAACCTGTTCGTCCAATCCTGCGCCGACCTGCTGGCGCCGGGCGGCGTTCTGTTCCTGGCCACCCTGAACCGCACGCCGAAAAGCTTCGCCATGGCCATCGTCGGGGCGGAGTATGTGTTGCGCTGGCTGCCGCGCGGCACCCACAATTGGCGGCAATTCCTCCGCCCCTCCGAACTGACCGCCGCCGTCCGCGCCCACGGCCTGAACATGCGCCACCTGACCGGCGTGACCTACAACCCGCTGACCGACGAATTCAAGCTGAACGCACGGGATTTGGGGGTGAATTACATGGGGTGGGCGGAGCGGGTTTGAGGGGGGCGTTATCGCCCTCTCCCGGAACGGGTTACAGCATTCACACATCTTTTTCTTACCGCAACCAATTGAAGCAAAATGACTTTCCCGCCATCCCCGCGAAGGCGGGGATCCAGAGTTTGCCAGACGAACCTTATGGATAAGTCTGGATTCCCACCTTCGCGGGAATGACGGAGGAAAGTTTTTTTCTTCCAATGACTTGCCTAAGCCAAAGATGTGTGAATGCCGTAGCCCGGAACGGGAGAGGGAAGGGTGAGGGGTGATCCAAGGAACCATGCGGTTCTGGCCTTTCGGGCAACCCCTCACCCTCCCTACGTCGTGGGTCCCCTCCCTCCCCCAAGACGGGAGAGGGCGATCATCCGCGCACGCTATCACCCTACCTTTCTCGGTAGAGTTCACTGTGGCAATTTGCTATTTTCCGAGCGTCGCTTTGTGAAATGACGCACGCGCCGCCTGGGGCTGACGCGCGCCACAACCGCAAAGCCTGTAGCGGCGATTGTGGCGGACGATGCATGGCCAAAGAACTGACGCTGGAAAATCCTGAAGAGTTAAGGGATTGGCTGAAAGACAAGCCCACCGCATGGTCACACATAATCGCCATACGCATTGCGTTACGCATGTTGCCGACGATCGGAAATCATATAAAGCGTCTAGACATTTCATGGAATGAGCACGAGGGAACCTCTCACGTCACCGCAGTTTTCCGAGCTTGCTACCTATCCTGGATTGCTCGAAATTTCCTACCATTCGATATTATGGCGGCTTCAATTAGGGCTGCTGCGACAGTCGGCGGTGCTGGGAAAACCGCATCCGCTGCTGCTGCGGCGGCAGTTGACACTGCCCGTGCAGTCGATGCGGCAGGCTCTGCTGCCTATGCAGCTCGTTCAGTCAAGAATTTCTATGGGAATCGCCTGTGGACGGAAATTATACACGACATATTTTTGTTAAAAACAAATAATGATGGAGAAAATATTAGTGGGAAATTTCTGTTAGAAGAGCATCCACTCTGGCATCGGGACGCTCCGCAATCGCTTCAAGCTGATTGGTCGAGCTTCAAACACAGCACTTTCGCTATAGATTACGGCTATATGCCTTGGATCCGGTGGTATGAAGCAGTCGCCCCCTTTGACGCGAAAACCCCGACCCGTGATTTTTTTAGTGACGATCTGACACGGCGCATCGCAGCCAAATCGAATGATTGGTGGGAACGTCCTGCCCTTGAGATCAACAGCGACATTATGCGTTGGCTGGAGGAGGAGGCCCCTCCCCCACCCATACCACCGCCCCTCCTCCCGGATCTCCCCGCCCAACTCACCGAAGCCCTCGACCAACTCCCCGGCCAGCAACCCGCCCCCTATCAGTTCGGCTGGCGCGACGGACGCATAGAGGTTCTGCCACCCGGCGCTCTGCCCAACGGAGGGATTTCGGCTCAGAGATATCTGGATGAGACGCGCGACAAGGCGGACAGCCTTCTTGACACTTTGGCGCGCAGCAATTGCGACCCGGGCATCGCGCGCAAAGTAGAGAGACTTCGGAGCGTTCTAACCGATCAAGCCGCCGATCTGATTCCCGAGATCGTCAACTCCCGCACCATCGCTGTTGAGCGCCTCGCAAAATGGCTCGACAACCCACGGGATCGAGAAGAGTTGTCGTCACTCCTCTTGTCAGATGTGGATGATCTCGCTGAAACCGCACGTCTTCTCTGCGACAACCTCCCGGAACTGTCCAAGGAAAATGTAAGAAAACTTGCGGATGCTCTTACCGAAAACAGCGCCGTTGATTTTTTGACGAACCTGAACGCTCTGCGCGATGGGATCAGGGACGCGAAGTTCATCGGTCCAGGCGCTCAAGCTGCGTTTGATACTCTGCATGAAGAGTGCGCAGAACCGGCAGACGACGATCTGCAAAGACACAAGATCGCTTTGTACGGTGTGACCGTTCGCAATTTTCTCAACGCTCTCCTGCGCGTGCAGAAATGGACATCATCAGCAACCGCCAAAACCGCCGATACAACACAGTCTTTTGCCAAAGAGTTGATCAAATTTACACAGGAAGTGTGTGGGAATATACGACCTGAAGCGGCAAAGCTTGTTGCGAAATGGATTTTTGTAACCGCTGTAAGCACAACAGCCGTTGCGGCCCTGTACGTCACCAACTACGGCACAATCCGGGAAATAGTTCGTTATTTTTCAGAACTGGAACGGGTTACAGATTCGCTGGATATGCTTCGTTCCGGCACAGTCCCGCCCCCCAGCGCGCCGCCCCCGGTCCCCCCAGCCGCCCCACCACGCGCTGCGCGCCCACAATCGGATAAAGGACCGACACGCCCCGCGTGATCGCATCGGCGCGCCCCTCACGCCGGGCGGGACCAGCGGTCGGCGCGGGTCAGGCCGTTCAGCAGTTTTTGGAAGCGGCGGGCGTTCGGGGTGGGGGGAGCGGCGGCGGGCAGGACGCAGCAGCTTCGGTACTCCAGGGTCGGTTCAAACGGGCGCCAGCGCAGGGTTGGGTCGGCGTCGTCGGCCAGCGGGAAGGGGTTCATCACCGCCACGCCCAGCCCGGCGCGGACCAGCTCCAGGGCGGAAATCGCCGTGGAGGTTTCCGCCGCCAGCGGGCGTTCGACGCCCGCCTCGGCGAACAGGCGGTCGATCCGCGCGCGCATGGAATGGCGGCGCGTCAGGGCGATGGCGGGCGTGTCCGCCAGATCGGCGGGCCGCAGCACCGGCGATTCCGCCAGCGGGTGGCCGGACGGCAGAACGCAGGCCAGGGCGGACAGGCGGAACGGCTCCAGCCGGACGCCGGAATGCAGCGGCGCGCTGTCGGTCACGCCCAGATCGGCCCGCCCCTCCGCCACCAGCGCGACGACGGCGTCGGAGCCGACCACCTCGACCTGAAGGACAATCTGGGGGTGGACGGCGCGGAAGCGGGCGGCGGCGCGGCTGAGCAGCGCCAGGGCGAAGGCGGGCGGGGCCGCCACCGTCAAGCGCCCCGCCGCCGGACCCGCCGCAAGGCCCGAGGCGACGCGGTCCAGCGCGTGGAACACGTCGTCCAACTCGTCGTTGATCGCCAGCGCCTCGGCGGTTGGGCGAATCAGGCGTCCGGCCCGCTCGAACAGCGGCACGCCCAACCGCGCCTCCAGCAGGGCCAAGGCGCGGCTGACCGAGGATTGCGAACAGCCCAGCCGCTGGGCCGCCCCGGCGGTGGTGCCGTTGGCGATGGTCGCCCGCAGGGCTTCCAGTTCGACCAGGGTCGGGCGGCGGTTGCGCATCGCGCGCGCTCCTGGCTGGTTTGCGGCGGTTGGCGGCTGATTCAACAACAATAACGCATTGATTTGAGCGTTGTCGATGCGGTTCCGACCAGGGATGCTGAGCGGCGGCGAAGCGTCATCGGAAGGAGCGTCATCATGCGGAGACTAGCGGTTGTCGGGTTGGTTGGGTTGGCTTTGTGGCTGGCGGGCGGGGTTCCGGCGGGGGCGCAGCAGCCCCAGGGCAAAATCCAGGGGTCCGAATTGTCGCCCAGCCCCGACAATCTGGCCCGCAGTTGGGCCGGGGCCAGTCTGGTTCTGCCGCCCGCGCTGACCGGCGGGGCGCTGTGGCAAGGCGCGCTGCGCGACGCCCCGTCCGCCATCGGCGCGACAGCGGCGGCGCGGTCGCCCCTGGTCATCCTGATGCACGGGTCCAGCGGCTTGGCCCCCTTCGTCGGCGAGCATCAACGCTGGCTGGCGGAGCGTCTGGGCTTGCCCTCCATCGCCCCCGACAGCCTGGCCATCCCCAACCGCCTGACCTACAGCTCCCCCATCGACGTCGCGGTGTATGAGCGAGTGCACAGCCTGCGCCTGGCCGAGTTGGAGCACGCGCTGGCCCAGGCCAAGGCGCTGCCCTGGGTCGATCCGGCGCGGATCCTGATCGCCGGAACCAGCGAAGGCGCGGTGCCGGTCGCCCGGCTGAGCGATCCGCAGCCGCTGGCCCGCCTGATCTATTCCTGGAGCTGCGAAGCCAATTATTTCGTCGAGGCCCCGAAAACGGCGGTGCCAACCGACACCCCGGTGCTGAGCGTGATCGCCACCCGCGACCCCTATTTTTCGCCGGAAAACCCGTGGAACGCCCCCTACCCGGTCAAGGGCACTTGCGGCGAGGCGCTGAAGGCGCACAAGGACGCGACGATCATCGCCCTGTCGTCCGACAAGCACACGATCCTGAACAGCCCCCAATCCCGCGACGCCGCCGCCGCTTTCATCACGCGGGTACTCGGACGGTAAGCGCGCGCGCTGCGCTCAATCCTCGTAAAGCGCGTCCAGCGGCAGGGCGAGGTCCAGCGAGGTCAGCGCGACGTCGCCCTCGGTCACGATGTCGGCCACCCAATGGGCGCCGTCTCGTCGGTAAATCTCGACCCGATGGTCGTCCTGCGCCACCAGAACAATTTCCCGCAGGCTGGGGATTTTCTGATAGTTGGCGCGCTTTTCCCGGCGGTCGATGGCCTCTGTGCTGTCGGACAGCACCTCGACGATCAGGACCGGATCCTTGACCACGTAAGGATCCTCATCCGCCGCGCAGGTCGCCACCACGTCGGGGTAATAATAGGCGTTCGCCGCATCGACGCGAACCTTCACGTCGTTGTAAAAGGCATCGCACCCACGACGCAGCGCGGCTTGTCGGATGGCGTGGCCGAAACGCGCCACGATCCGCGCGTGCCGCAAACTCGCCCCGACCATGGCGAAGACCTCGCCATCGACATACTCGTGGCGAACCTCCGCCCGCTGTTCGGCGGCCAGATACTCGTCTGGAGAGATCCAAAACTTGCGGAGCGCGTTCGTCATGCCCCGCAGTCTAACCCACGTCAGCGCCCCGCGCCACCGCGCCCAAAGAAAAAGGCCGCGCGACGGATGCGGCGGCCCTTTGACGGAATTCCGGTGGGGAGAGCGCCCGTTAGGCGGCGGGGCTGGCCTCGTTCTGAGTCAGCAGGGCGAAAATCGCGTCGCCCGATTGCGCGCCGCGCAGTTTTTCACACACGGCTTGATCGCGCAGCAGGCGCGACACGCGGGCCAGCGCCTTCAGATGGTCCGCGCCCGACTGGTCGGGGGCGAGAAGAAGGAAAATCAGATCGACCGGCTGCTCATCGATGGCGTCAAAATCGATGGGCCGTTCCAAACGGGCGAAGACGCCATGGACGCGGTCGAGGCTGGACAGTTTGCCGTGGGGAATGGCGATGCCATGCCCCACGCCGGTCGTGCCCAGCCGCTCGCGGTCCAGAAGGACGTCGAAAATCAGCCGTTCGGGCTGTCCGGTCAGCTCGGACGCTTTGCGCGCCAGCTCCTGCAAGGCCTGCTTTTTGTTGCCGGCCTTGAGGTGCGGGAGAATGGCGTGCGCCGTGATGAGATCGAGCATGACGCTTCGAGCCGGGGGTCAGCGCCTGGGGTCAGGCGCCGGCCTTCTCCGCCGGGTCGACCCAGCCGATGTTGCCGTCGGCGCGACGGTAGACCATGTTCAGGCGGCCATGCGCGCCGTTGTGGAACATCAGCGCCGGGGCCTGGGCCAGCTCAAGGCGCATCACCGCCTCGCTGACCGACAGGGTGGCGATGGTGGTTTCCATCTCGGCGACGACCATCGGCTGCGGGGCCGCGTCGGCCGGAGCCTCTTCCTGGTGATCCTCGGCCTCGGCTTCCAGGATCTGGTAGCGGGCGGGGATGACCTCGGCGGCGCCGTTGTCGGTGTGGTGGTCGCGCAGGCGGCTCTTGTAGCGGCGCAGGCGCTTGGCCAGCTTGTCGCACGCGGTGTCGAACGCCGGATACGGCTCCGTCGCGTCGGACGCGCTTTGCAGGACGATGCCACGGCCCACATGGACCTGGATGTCGGCCTTGTACAGATGCGCGTCCTTGGTCAGGACGACGTTCGCTTCGATCGGCTTGTTGAAGTACTTGCCGACCACGGCGTTCAGGCTATCGGCCACATGGGTGCGCAGGGCGTCGCCCACGTCAAGCTGCTTGCCTTTGACGGTCAGTTGCATGTTGGAACGTTTCCAAAAAATTGGTCCGCTGGGGACGGTGTAAAGACGGCGGGCCGCCACGTGCGGGGCGGGACCATAGTGATGGATGTTTGGGCTGTCAACAAACCCCACAATTCCAAGGTCTGGCTACATGCGTGACATCTTGGCACGCCGTCTCTGCACCGATGACGGTATTTTCATAGCTTCACGATACTTCGCGACGGTCCTTCGCGCAATGTCGATCCCCTCCGCGCGGAGGATATCGACGAGTTTGTCGTCCGACAGAACGTCTTCGGCCTTTTCGGCGTCGATCATGGTTTTGATGCGGTGCCGAACCGCTTCTGCGGAATGGGCCGCCTGACCATCGGCGCCCTGGATGGAGGAGGTGAAGAAATACTTCAGCTCGAACACGCCGCGCTGGGTCGCCATGAACTTGTTGGTCGTCACCCGACTGACCGTGCTTTCGTGCATGCCGATGGCCTCGGCGATGTCGCGCAGGATCAGCGGCTTCAGATGCGAGACGCCATGGATGAAAAAGGCGTCCTGCTGGCGGATGATCTCGCTGGCCACCTTCAGGATGGTGGTGGCGCGCTGGTGCAGCGATTTGACCAGCCAGTTGGCCGATTGGAATTTCTCGGTCAGATATTCCTTGTCGGTCTTGTTCTTGGCGACGGTGGAGATCTTGGCGAAATAGCGGTGGTTGACCAGCACGCGCGGCAGCGTGTCGGGGTTGAGATCAATCAGCCAGCCGCCGCCGGGGTTGGCCCGCATCAGGATGTCGGGCGTCACCAACTGGGCGGGCGTGTGGTCGAACAGCATCGCCGGTTTTGGGTTCAGCTTGCGGATGTCCGACACCATGTCGGCGACATCCTCGGCGTCCACCCCGCAGACCTTCATGATGGCGGCGAGGTTGCGCGCGGCCAGCAGGTCCAGATTGTCGAGCAGCGCTTCCATCGCCGGATCCAGCCGGTTCTTTTCGCGGAGTTGGATCGCCAGACATTCCTTCAGCGAGCGGGCGAAGATGCCCGCCGGGTCGAAGCGCTGGCAGGCCGCCAGCACCCGCTCCACCCGCTCCACGGTGCAGCCAAGCTGTTCGGCCAGGATCCCGGCGTCGAAGCCGACCAGCCAGCCCGCCCCATCCAGCATGTCGATCAGCGCCAGCCCGATGAGCTGGTCGCCATGGTCGGGCAAATCAATCTTGAGCTGTTCGGTCAGATGCTCGCGCAGGCTCTTTTCGCCGGTCAGAGTCGCTTCCAGATTCGAGTCGTCGTCCTCGAAGCCGCTGCGCCCGCCGCGATCGTTGTAGGAGCCATAGACCTCGTTGCCGCCGTCCGAACCGTCGGAAAAGCGGTCGTCGGCATAGACATTCTCGAAATCGGTGTCGAGCGGCGACTCCGACGGCGACCCCATCGTGTCCGACGAGGTCATCTCCACCGTGTCGCGGGTCCGCCCATCGGACGGCGGCAGGCCCGGCCCGTCGTCGCGTCCGTTCAGGCTTTCGGCCAGCGTGCCGCCAAACTCCAGACCATCCCCAGATCCGCCACCCGGCCCACCGCCCGGCCCGTCCAGACCGCCGGGAGACTCGCCGTTCGACACGGGATCGCTGCCGCCGTCGGTCGGGCCGGTTTCCCGTTCCAGCAGGGGGTTCTGCTCGATCTCACGGTCCACGAAGTCCGACAGCTCGATGTTCGACAGTTGCAGCAGCTTGATCGCCTGCTGCAACTGCGGCGTCATCACCAGGGTTTGAGCTTGTCGAAGATCGAGCCGTTGTGCGAGCGCCATGGGGGAGAAACCGAAGGCTAGAGGCTGAATCGGTCGCCGAGGTAGACCCGGCGCACATCCTCGTGCGCCACAATCTCCGCCGGCCCGCCTTCCATTAGTACCACACCATCGTGCAAGATGTATGCCCGATCCACAAGATCCAATGTCTCACGCACGTTGTGATCGGTGATGAGCACGCCGATGCCCCGGTCGCGCAGATGCCCGACCAACTCGCGGATGTCGTTGACGGCGATGGGGTCGATGCCCGCCAGCGGCTCGTCCAGCAGGATGAAATGCGGCTGACCGGCCAGCGCGCGGGCGATCTCCACACGCCGCCGCTCGCCGCCCGACAGGGCCAGCGCTGGGGCGCGGCGCAGGTGGGTGACGGAGAATTCGGCCAGCAGCTCGTCCAGCATCGCCTCGCGGGCGTCGCGGTCGCTCTCCACCACCTCCAGCACCGAGCGGATGTTGTTCTCCACCGTCATGCCGCGAAAGATCGAGGCCTCTTGCGGCAGATAGCCGATGCCCAGACGGGCGCGGCGGTACATCGGCAGCGCCGTGATGTCCTGCCCATCCAAGGTGATGGAGCCGGAATCGGCGGCGATCAGGCCTGTAATCATATAGAAACAGGTCGTCTTGCCCGCCCCGTTGGGGCCAAGCAACCCCACCGCCTCGCCACGCTGGACGCTGATTGACACGTCGCGGACGACGGGCCGCTTCTTAAAGGATTTGCCGAGATGGTGGGCGATCAATCCCTCCCCCGGCGCAGGCGCGCTGGGGGCGTTGCGGGTCGGTTGGGTCACGGCTTTTTACCGTCTGCGGGCTTCGGGGGAGTCTTGCCGCCATCGGCGTCCGGCTTCTGCCCGGAAACCAGCAGACCATTGACCCGCCCGGCGCTGGGGCCGGCGATGACGCGGTTGACCTTGGTGGTCATGTTCATTTCGGCGGATTCGCCGTTGATCTGGTTTTCGCCGCGCGTGATCTTCACGTTGCCGATCAGCACCGCGACGTTGTCGGCGATCGAATAGACCAGCTTGTCCGACACCGCGACGTCGGTGGTGGTCGTCACCACGACGTTGCCCGATCCGTCGATGCGTTCCATCTGGGTCGAGCCGTCGGGCATTTTCTTCAACTGGCCGATCAGCACGTCGGCGCGCATGCGGTCGGCGCCACGCACCGCCACCGCGTCGCCGCGCGCCACCGTCAGTTCCCGCGCCTCGTAATATTCCAGGCTGTCGCGGGCGGTGACGACGTCCTTGGTGGTGATGAGCTTCAGCGCCTTGCCGGTGACGACGGCGATCTGCCGGTCAATGTCATAGACGCCGTGATCGCCAAACACCTGCTGGGTCGGGCTGACCACGCGCACCGATCCTTCGGCGACCAGTTGGAAGACCTCGTTGCCCTTGCCGGGAACCTCGCGGTAATAGGCGGTCAGCACGTCGGCGAACACCGTCGACTCGCCGCGCTTGGCCGAGGCGTTGCCGCGCGCCACATAGGCGCGGACGTCCTGGTGCCATTCGATGGCCTGATCGGCGTTGACCTCGACCGGCGTTTTGCCCGCCGTCATGCCCGGCAGCCCCTGGGCCAGAGCGGACACGCCGCCGCCGACCAGCCCGGCCCCAAGACCCAAGACCAGCCCGGCGGCGCGAAGAGCGCGCGCGAAACCATCCGCCTTGCCCCGTCCGGCGTCACCCGCCCCCGGTTTGCCCCATCGCTGCATCACCGCTTCGTTCCTCCCGGACGCTCTGCCGCCTGAACCTCGGCCTTGGACTGATTGAGGAAGACCACGGTTTTGCCATGGTCGGTCATGCGAAAGCCCTTGGCGTTGATTTCGCCCTGCGGCCCCTGCCCGACGACGTGGGCCTGCCCCCAGGCGTCGCCCTTGCGGATGTCGGTTTCCGCCTCTTCCGTCGTGAACTCGCTGCCATCGTCGCGCATGAAGCGGACATGGCCGCGCATCAGCAGGATGCCCGTCACCTGATTGTACCACCCCTTGTCGGAGCGGATCGTCACCCAAGTGCCCCCAGTCTCCGTCAATTCGGCTTCCGGCAAATCGAGCAGCACGATGTCGGGCTGGTCGGCGGATTTGTCGGCCTGTTTGGCGACCAGGGAAAAGGGTTGGTTGTGCTCGTCCACGCTGAAATAGCGCGGCTTGAGCATTTCCGTCTGCCCTTTGTCGGCGGCGATGCGCGGAGTCGGCACGTTGTTCAACGATGGCCACGCCGCCAGAACCGCCACCAAAGACAAGGCCGCGACCGGCAGGAAAAACTTCATTCCGGTGACGAAACGACTGTACATGCGACTGACCGGGCGGGTGTCGCGGCGGCGATGGACCCGCTTGGCGGCGGCCAGGACCGGGCCGACGCGTTCGGCGCTGTGGCGGTCGCCGGTCCCTGGATCGTCGGTGGTCATGCGGGGGCCTTCCTGTTCCAGCGGGTCAGGCCGCGCCCATCCGCAGGCAATCGTGAATGTGCACGATCCCCAGCGGCCGGTCGGCCTCGATCACGAACAAGGTGGTGATCTGTTTCTCGTTCATCACCCGCAGCGCCTCGACGATCAGCGCCTTTGGGCGGATCGTCTTGGGTCGGGGCGACATGATGCTGTCGGCGCGTTCGGCCAGCAGTTCGGGGGCCAGATGGCGGCGCACATCGCCATCGGTGATGATGCCGACCAACGCCCCCGCCTCGTCGGTGACGCCGACGCAGCCCAGCCTTTTGGCCGTCATCTCAAAGATGACGTCGGACAGCGGCGAATCAAGGCGGCACAGCGGCAGCCCGTCGCCCTTGTGCATGACGTCCGTCACCTTCAGCAGCGCGCGGCCAAGCTGCCCGCCGGGATGGAACTCACGGAAATCAGCGGCGGAGAAGCCGCGACGCTCCAGCAAGGCCACCGCCAGAGCGTCGCCCAGCGCCAGCATCATGGTGGTCGAGGTGGTCGGCGCCAGCCCCAGCGGGCAGGCTTCCGGCACAGGTGGCAGAATCAGCGCGACGTCCGACTGTTCGGCCAGCGCTGAGCTTTCTTTGCGCGTCATGCCGATGAGCGGAATGTCGAAACGGCGGGTGTAGGCGATGATGTCCGACAGCTCGTGCGTGTCGCCGGAGTTGGACAGCGCCACCACCGCGTCGATCTTGGCGATCATGCCGAGATCGCCGTGGCTGGCCTCGCCAGGATGGACGAAGAAAGCCGGGGTGCCGGTCGAGGCCAGCGTCGCCGCGATCTTGCGGGCGACATGGCCCGATTTGCCCATGCCGGTGACGATCACCCGGCCCTGGATGCCGGTGATGAGGTCGAGCGCCTGGAGGAACGCGCCGTTCAATCCATCGGCCAGCGCGGTCAGCGCCTCGGCCTCCGTTCGCAACACGCGGGCGGCGCAGGCGAGATCCTCGGCGGGGCTGCGCGGGCTGGCGTTCAAAGAGGCTTGGTCCGTGGACGCTTGGCCCGTGGACGCCGGATCGGCAAGGCGGCTGGTCAAATCGGTGGTCAACTCCGCGACCTCATTCATCAGGCTGGTCATGGACGCGCAAGGCCTTCGGCAAAGGAACGCAGGCGGCGGAGGCCGGGAGCAATCCCGGCAAGCTCCGCGCGGGCAGTATGCCCACCGTCGGGCGCTGGGTCAAACCCAGCCCCGAGCGATACGTTGCCGCGCTCCCGTCCCTGCGCGCAAAGCGCAAAAAGCGTAAGGGTCAGTGCGCCAAAATGTCCGGGATTTCCCAGCCGCCCAGATCCAGCTCGCCGCGCGCGGGCAGGAAGTCAAAGCAGGCCTTGGCCAGATGGGTGCGGCCTTCGCGCGCCAGCATGACGTCCAGTTTGGCCTTCAGATCATGCAGGTGGAGAACGTCCGACGCGGCGTACTTCATCTGCTCGGCGTTCAACTCATCCGCGCCCCAGTCGGAGGATTGCTGCTGCTTGGACATCTCGACGCCCAGCAGATCCTTGCTCAGATCCTTCAGACCATGGCGGTCGGTGAAGGTGCGCACCAGCTTGGAGGCGACCTTGGTGCAATAGACCGGCTGGCAGGTGATGCCCAGATAAGCCTTCATCACCGCCACGTCGAAGCGGGCGAAGTGGAACAGCTTGGTGACGTTCGGGTTGGTCAGCAGGCGCTTCAGATTCGGCGCGTCATACTCGCCCTTGCGGAACTGGACCAGATGAGCGTCGCCCTCGCCGGTCGAGAGCTGGACCAGACAGAGCCGGTCACGGTGGGGGTTCAGCCCCATCGTCTCGGTGTCGATGGCGATGGCGTGGTCGCGCGCCACAGCGGCGAGGTCAAGGCCGTCCGGCAGATCGCCGACGTGAAGATCAATGGACATGGTCGCTTCCCGGAAGGGTAAGGCCCCCGGCCACGGACCCTAGAAACGACGAACGCCGCTCTGCACGTTGCCTTCCGAAGAAGACGTTGTGCATGCGGCGCAGCCGGGTATCAAGAAATGGTGCCCAGGAGAAGACTCGAACTTCCACGACATTTCTGCCACAGGTACCTGAAACCTGCGCGTCTACCAATTCCGCCACCTGGGCTTCGGTGTTCGGTGTGGGCGGTTTTCTAATGGCCGGGCCGGGGGACGTCAACATCTATTTTGATCGGCGTCGCATTTTTCCGAACGACCTCTTGGAACACCCCGCGCGGCGCGCGACACAGAGGACGCCGCGACAATCCGCCCGCCCCGCCGCCGGAACATCCCGTTTCCCCCACTGGCGGGAGGGCTAGCCTCGCGCCGGGGCTTTCGTTATAAGCATGCGCGGAATTCATGGCGCAGCACGCTGGTCGGCGCGTGGTCGTGTGGCCCTGCGATCCGCAAGACGCCATCAGCAAGACGCCATCAGCACGGGGAGACGGTCGATGTCCTTTCGCACTCAGGTTATCACGGTGTTCGGCGGCTCTGGCTTCATTGGCCGCCACCTGATCCGGCGGCTCGCCAAGACGGGCGCCATCGTCCGCATCGCCACCCGCAACCCCGGCAAGGCGGCGTTTCTGAAGACGGCGGGCGCGGTCGGCCAGATCGTTCCCTTCGCCACCGACACATCCAAGGATGAATCGGTCGCCCGCGCCTTGCAGGGCGCCGACGTCGCCATCAACCTGATCGGCGTCCTCTATGAGCGGGGCCGCCAGACCTTCCAAGCCGCCCATGTCGACACCGCCGGGCGCATCGCCCGTTTGGCCGCCGCCAACGGCGTGGGGCGTCTGGTGCAGATCTCAGCGCTGGGGGCCGACGCCAAATCGCCGTCCTCCTACGCCCGCTCCAAGGCGGCGGGGGAGCAGGCCGTGCTGGCCGCCTTCCCCACCGCGACGATCCTGCGCCCCAGCATCGTCTTCGGCCCCGAGGACGGCTTCTTCAACAAGTTCGCCGCGATGGCGCAGATCGCCCCGGCCCTGCCGCTGATTGGCGGCGGCAAGACCCGCTTCCAGCCGGTCTATGTCGGCGACGTCGCCGACGCCATCATGGCCGCGCTCGACCTCGACAGCGCCAAGGGCCACGCCTTCGAGCTGGGCGGCCCGCGCGCCTACAGCTTCAAGGAGCTGCTGGAGCTGACCCTGAAAGAGATTCACCGCAGCCGCTGCCTTGTGCCCGTTCCCTGGAACGTCGCCGAAACGCTGGGCGGCATCCTGGAAAAGGTTCCGGTCCTGGCCCCGGCGCTGACCCGCGATCAGGTCGAGCTGCTCAAGCGCGACAATGTGGTGTCGCCAACCGCCGCCGGTTTCGCCGATCTGGGCATCACCGCCCTGTCGTCTTGCGAGGTCATCGTCCCGACCTACCTCGCCCGCTTCATCGTCGGCGGCCGCAACCCGACGGTTCCCGGCGGCGCGCACTGAGGCTTGTCGCCCCTCCTCGTTCCCATGAAAAAAGCCCCGGTCGCGCGACCGGGGCTTTTTCGTTTCCGCGCCGGATGAGCGGCGCGGTCACAGATACAGCAGCGCCAGCATCGCCACGCCGACGACGATCCGATACCAGCCGAACGGCGCAAAGCCGTAGCGCCCGACGAAATCGACCAGCGTCTTGACCACCAGCGCCGCCGCGACGAAGGCGACGACGAAACCGACGACGATCAAGGCCCCATCGTCAATGCTCATGCCCCGCCAATTCTTGTAGAGGTCATAGGCCGTCGCCCCGGCCATGGTCGGCACCGCCAGGAAGAAAGAGAATTCGGCGGCCACCTTGCGGTCCACCCCCATCAGCAGCGCGCCCAAGATGCTCGCCCCCGACCGCGACACGCCGGGAATCAGCGCCAGACACTGGCACAGCCCAATTTTCAGGGCCAGCGGCGCCGGAAAGCTCTCGATCGCGTGGTAACGCGCCGGGGGGATCACCCGCTCGACCAGCAAAATCGCCACGCCGCCGACAATCAGCGCCAGACTGACGATGGTCGGGTTGAACAGCACGCTCTTGATGTAGCCGTGCAGCCCAGCCCCCAGCGCCATGGCGGGCAGAAAGGCCAGCAGCACCGCCACGACGAATCGGCGGGCGGCGGGATCGTTCCTCAGCCCGGTGGCGACGCTCCACAGGCGGGAGAAATAGACGACGCAGATCGCCAGGATGGCGCCGAGCTGGATCACCACCTCGAACACTTTGCCGGGCGGGCCATTGAAGCCCAGCAGCTCGTCCAGCAGGATCAGATGGCCGGTGGAGGAGACCGGCAGAAACTCGGTCACGCCTTCGACGAGGCCAAGCAGGATGGCGTCGAGATATTGATCGATCAGCATGCGGCAAATCGCCTTGAGAGCGGTGGGCGGGGCTTGCGGCGGCTTATAGCAGGCGCGGGCAAACTTGGCGACCGCGCGGCGTTTCCTGGCTCTTTTTGGTTATAGGTCCGATTTGAGACTAATTTTCTTTCAATCCCTACCTCTTATCGAGGAAACAGCCAAGCTTGCACCCGCTTGCGTATGAAAAGGTCAACAAACGATACCTATCGTCTTTTTTGTGCTTCCGCCGCAGCGCGGTATGCGTTATATGACGATGACCCGCCCAAACGCGGGTGTTCGGTTTCAACCCAACCGACGGCGCACCGGCATGCCCGACGCCGCCCGGTCAGGCGACCGCCCGCAAGCGCGAGGCGCCACGCAACAGGAGCAGAGGTCATGGCGAACCAAAAGATGTTGGGCTTCGTGCACACCGCGCAGGCGATGCCCGACAAACGCTCCGCTGGGGAGCGTCGCCAGGACTTCAACGAGATCTACGCCCGTTTCTCCACCGAACGCGCCGACGAACAGGCCAGCCGCTGCTCGCAGTGCGGCGTTCCCTTCTGCCAGGTGCATTGCCCGGTTTCCAACAACATCCCGGATTGGCTGAAGCTGACCGCCGAAGGCCGCTTGGAAGAGGCCTATGAGGTCAGCCAGGCCACCAACAATTTCCCGGAAATCTGCGGCCGCATCTGCCCGCAGGATCGCCTGTGCGAAGGCAATTGCGTGATCGAGCAATCGACCCACGGCGCCGTCACCATCGGTTCGGTCGAGAAATACATCAACGACACCGCGTGGGAGCAAGGCTGGGTCAAGCCGCGCACGCCCGCCCGTGAAAACGGCCAGTCGGTCGGAATCATCGGCGCCGGCCCCGCTGGGCTGGCCGCCGCCGAAGAGCTGCGCGCCAAGGGCTACGCCGTCCATGTCTATGACCGTCACGACCGCATGGGCGGCCTGCTGGTCTATGGCATCCCCGGCTTCAAGCTGGAAAAGGACGTCGTCGGTCGCCGGGTCAAGCTGCTGGCCGACGCGGGCGTCGTTTTCCACCCGAATTTCGAGGTTGGCCGCGACGCCAGCCTCGCCGACCTGCGCCAAAAGCATGTCGCCATCCTGATCGCCACCGGCGTCTACAAGGCCCGCGACATCAAGGCGCCGGGCTGCGGCCTGAAGAACATCGTGCCCGCGCTGGATTACCTGACCACCTCCAACAAGGTCGGCCTGGGCGACTCGGTGGCGGCGTATGACGACGGCTCGCTGAACGCCAAGGGCAAGAAGGTGGTGGTTCTGGGCGGCGGCGACACCGCGATGGATTGCGTCCGCACGGCGATCCGCCAGGGCGCCACGTCGGTCAAGTGCCTCTACCGCCGCGACCGCAAGAACATGCCCGGCTCGCAGCGCGAAGTGGCGCACGCCGAGGAAGAGGGCGTGGAGTTCGTCTGGCAGGTCGCCCCGGAAGGCTTTACGGGTGACGACGTCGTCACCGGGGTCCGCGCCGTCCGCATCCATCTGGGCGTGGCCGACGCCACGGGCCGCCAGACCCCGCAGGTGATCGAAGACTCGGAGTTCACCGAACCCGCCGATCTGGTCATCAAGGCGCTGGGCTTCGAGCCGGAAGATCTGCCGGGCGCCTTCGGCTCGCCCGACCTGACGGTCACGCGCTGGGGCACGCTGCTGGTCGATCACCGCACCAAGATGAGCAGCCTGGACGGCGTCTTTGGCGCGGGCGACATCGTGCGCGGCGCCTCACTGGTGGTCTGGGCCATCCGCGACGGGCGCGACGCGGCGGACTCCATGCACGCCTACGCGCAGTCCGTGAAGGCGGAATCGCTGGCGCTCGCGGCGGAGTAAAACCGCCCACGCCGTTTGGTTCCCATGCCCCGCCCCGCCCCCGCTTCGCGGGAGAGGGAGTGAGCGGCGAAGCGGCGGCAGTCCCCTCCACCGCCAACGGCGGGGGAGGGTTAGGGAGGGGGCCGCTTGCGCCCGCTCATCGCCTACCACCACCGTCTACCCCAAGGGGGCCATCCCCCCTCAGGTCAACGTCAAGACTGTGAAAGGGTCGTTCCATGACCACCGAGTTGAACCAGGGTGAGCAGTTCGTCGAAGAGTTCCGCGCCAACGCAGCGGCGCTGACCACTGCCAACGCCTACAACCCGGAGGATGAGCATGACGCCTGCGGCGTCGGCTTCATCGCCGCGATTGACGGCAAGCCCCGCCGTTCGGTGGTCGAAAAAGGCATCGAGGCGCTGAAGGCGGTCTGGCATCGCGGCGCGGTGGACGCCGACGGCAAGACCGGCGACGGCGCGGGCATCCACGTCCAGGTGCCGCAGAAGTTCTTCAAGGACCATGTGCGGATCATCGGCCACCGCGCGCCGGACAACAATCTGGCGGTCGGCCAAGTCTTCCTGCCGCGCGTCAGCCTGGACGCGCAGGAGGCCTGCCGCTGCGTCGTCGAGACCGAGATCCTGGCCTTCGGCTATTACATCTATGGCTGGCGTCAGGTGCCGATCAACGTCGACATCATCGGCGAGAAGGCCAACGCCACCCGGCCCGAGATCGAACAGATCATCATCGGCAACACCAAGGGCGTGTCGGACGAACAGTTCGAGCTGGACCTCTACATCATCCGCCGCCGCATCGAAAAGGCGGTGCGCGGGGAGCAGATCAACGATTTCTACATCTGCTCGCTGTCGGCCCGCTCGCTGATCTACAAGGGCATGTTCCTGGCCGAACAGCTCACCACCTTCTACCCCGATCTGACGGATGAGCGGTTCGAGTCGAGCTTCGCCATCTACCACCAGCGCTATTCGACCAACACCTTCCCGACCTGGCCGCTGGCCCAGCCCTTCCGCATGCTCGCCCACAACGGCGAGATCAACACGCTGAAGGGCAACGTCAACTGGATGAAGGCGCACGAAACCCGCATGGAGCATGCGGCCTTCGGCCCCTACATGCAGGATCTCAAGCCCATCATCGGCGTCGGCCTGTCCGATTCGGGTGCCTTCGACTCGGTGTTCGAGGTGATGGTCCGCGCTGGCCGCACCGCGCCGATGGTCAAGATGATGCTGGTGCCGCAAGCGCTGACCAGCTCCAAGACCACGCCCGACAACCACAAGGCGCTGATCGCCTATTGCAACTCCGTGATGGAGCCGTGGGACGGCCCCGCCGCGCTGGCGATGACCGATGGCCGTTGGGTCGTCGGCGGCATGGACCGCAACGGTCTGCGCCCGATGCGCTACACCATCACCACCGACGGCCTCATCATCGGCGGGTCGGAAACCGGCATGGTGAAGATCGACGAGGCGCTGGTCATCGAAAAGGGCCGCCTGGGGCCGGGGGAAATGATCGCCGTCGATCTGGTGGCGGGCAAGCTCTACCACGACCGCGAACTCAAGGATCACCTGTCGGCGCAAAAGCCGTGGGGCCAGTGGGTCAAGAACACCACCCATCTCGACGAGCTGGTCAAGACCGCGTCGGAAAAGGGCGAGCCGTCGGAACTGGACAAGGCCGAACTGCGCAAGCGGCAGATGGCCTTTGGTCTGGCCATGGAAGACATGGAGCTGATCCTCCACCCGATGGCCGAGGACGGCAAGGAGGCCATCGGCTCGATGGGCGACGACAGCCCCATCGCCGTTCTGTCCGACAAATATCGCGGCCTGCATCACTTCTTCCGTCAGAACTTCTCCCAGGTCACGAACCCGCCCATCGACAGCTTGCGCGAACGCCGCGTGATGAGCCTGAAGACGCGGCTTGGCAATCTCGGCAACATCCTGGACGAGGATGAAACCCAGACCCGCCTGTTGCAGCTCGACAGCCCGGTTCTGACCACCGCCGAATTCCGCGCCATGCGCGCCTATATGGGCGACACGCTGGCGCAGATCGACGCCACCTTCCCGGTGGATGGCGGACCCGACGCCCTGCGCGACGCCCTGCGCCGCATCCGTCTGGAGGCCGAAGACGCCGTGCGCGGCGGGGCCAGCCATGTCGTGCTGACCGACGAGGCGATGGGGCCGGAGCGCGCCGCCATCCCGGCGATCCTCGCCACCGCCGCCGTCCACACCCATCTGATCCGCAGCAACCTGCGCACCTTCACCTCGCTGAACGTCCGTTCGGCGGAGTGCCTGGACACGCATTATTTCGCGGTTCTGATCGGCGTCGGCGCCACCACGGTCAACGCCTATCTGGCGCAAGAGGCGGTGGCCGAGCGTCACCGTCGCGGCCTGCTGGGGTCGCTGCCGCTGGAAAAGGCGATGGGCAACTTCAAGAAGTCCATCGACGACGGGCTGCTGAAGATCATGTCCAAGATGGGCATCTCGGTCATCAGCAGCTATCGCGGCGGCGGCAATTTCGAGGCCATCGGCCTGTCCCGCGCGCTGGTCGCCGAGCATTTCCCGGCGATGGTCAGCCGGATTTCCGGCATCGGCCTGACCGGCATCCAGAAGAAGGTGCTGGAGCAGCACAGCGTCGCCTATGACAACGAGGTCGTGGCCCTGCCGGTCGGCGGCTTCTACCGCTTCCGCAAGTCGGGCGACCGCCATGGCTGGGAAGGCGGCGTCATCCACACCCTGCAACAGGCCGTCACCAACGACAGCTACACGACCTTCAAGAAATATTCGGAGCAGGTGAACAACCGCCCGCCGATGCAGTTGCGCGACCTGCTGGAGTTCCGCTCCACCAAGGCCGCCGTGCCGGTGGACGAGGTCGAGAGCATCACCGCGATCCGCAAGCGCTTCATCACGCCGGGCATGTCGATGGGCGCGCTGTCGCCCGAGGCGCACGGCACGCTGAACGTTGCGATGAACCGCATCGGCGCCAAGTCCGACTCGGGCGAGGGCGGCGAGGATCCGGCGCGCTTCCGTCCCGACAAGAACGGCGACAACTGGAACTCCGCCATCAAGCAGGTGGCCTCGGGCCGCTTCGGCGTCACCGCCGAGTATCTGAACCAGTGCCGCGAGCTGGAGATCAAGGTCGCCCAGGGCGCCAAGCCCGGCGAGGGCGGGCAGTTGCCCGGCTTCAAGGTGACGGAGATGATCGCCAAGCTGCGCCACGCCACCCCCGGCGTGATGCTCATCAGCCCGCCGCCGCACCACGACATCTATTCCATCGAGGATCTGGCCCAGCTCATCTATGACCTGAAGCAGATCAATCCGGATGCGAAAGTGACCGTGAAGCTGGTCAGCCGTTCCGGTATCGGAACGATTGCGGCGGGCGTGGCCAAGGCCAACGCCGACATCATTCTGATTTCCGGCCATTCCGGCGGCACCGGCGCCAGCCCGCAGACCTCGATCAAGTTCGCCGGTCTGCCGTGGGAAATGGGCCTGTCGGAGGTCCATCAGGTGCTGACGCTGAACCGTCTGCGCCACCGCGTGCGGCTGCGCACCGACGGCGGCCTGAAGACGGGCCGCGACATCGTCATCGCCGCCATGCTGGGCGCGGAAGAATACGGCATCGGAACGGCCAGCCTGATCGCCATGGGCTGCATCATGGTCCGCCAGTGCCATTCCAACACCTGCCCGGTCGGCGTCTGCGTGCAGGATGAGGCGCTGCGTCAGAAGTTCGTCGGCTCGCCGGAGAAGGTCGTCAACCTCTTCACCTTCCTGGCCGAAGAGGTCCGCGAAATCCTGGCCAAGCTGGGCTTCCGCAACCTGAACGAAGTGATCGGCCGCACCGATCTGCTGCATCAGGTCAGCCGGGGCGCCGAGCATCTCGACGATCTCGACCTCAACCCGCTGCTGGCCCAGGTCGATCCCGGCGAAAACGCCCGCTACTGCACGCTCCAGGGTCGCAACGAGGTGCCGGACACGCTCGACGCCCGCATCGTCGCCGACGCCCGCCCGCTGTTCGAAGAGGGCGAGAAGATGCAGCTCGCCTACAACGCGCGGAACACGCAGCGCGCCATCGGCACGCGGCTGTCGTCGATGATCACCCGGAAGTTCGGGATGTTCGGGCTTCAGCCCGGCCACATCACCGTCCGTCTGCGCGGCACCGCCGGTCAGTCGCTGGGCGCCTTCGCGGTCCAGGGCATCAAGCTGGAGGTGATGGGCGACGCCAACGATTACGTCGGCAAGGGCCTGTCGGGCGGCATGATCGTCGTCCGTCCGCCCAGCAACAGCGTGCTGGAGTCGAACAAGAACACGATCATCGGCAACACGGTGCTGTACGGGGCAACGGCGGGCAAGCTGTTCGCCGCCGGTCAGGCCGGTGAACGCTTCGCGGTGCGCAACTCCGGCGCCACCGTGGTGGTCGAGGGTTGCGGTTCCAACGGCTGCGAGTACATGACCGGCGGCACGGCGGTCATCCTGGGCACGGTCGGCGACAATTTCGGCGCCGGCATGACCGGGGGCATGGCCTACATCTACGACGCCGACGATCAGTTGCCGCTCTACATCAACGATGAAAGCGTCATCTTCCAGCGCGTCGAGGTCAGCCATTACGAAGCCCAGCTTCGCGGCCTGATCGAGGAGCATGTCGCCGAAACGCAAAGCCGCTTCGCCGCCGAGATCCTCAATGATTGGGAACGCGAGCTGGCCAAGTTCTGGCAGATCGTGCCGAAGGAGATGCTGAACCGTCTGTCCGTTCCGGTGACGCTGCCCAAGGCGATCCCCGCCGAATAAGGCAAGATTGAACGTTCGTTCAAAGAACGGCGGCCCGGAGAGACACCGGGCCGCCGTTTCTTTTTGCCGATTCGTCCAATTTGCGACCAATGGACCGTTCCCCTCTGACCAAATTCCAGATTAGTCTTGAAACCGTAACCTGGACGGACAGACCGCCCATCCATCGGCCATTCCATCGGCCACCGAACCATGGGTTCGGAAAAGAAACGAACCGCAGGTTCCGAAGAGACGGGAGGGCGCATGCCGACAGGCGACCGCTTTCGCATCGCGATCCGCAGCGCCGACGCCGATGACGCGCCGCGTTGCGCCGAGATCTTCCTGCATGGCCGCCGCAACGCCTTTTCCTGGCACCCCGCCGACCGTTTCGGTTTGGATGACTATTACGACTGCGTCCAAGAGGACGCCGTTCTGGTGGCCGAAACGCAGAACGGCGTCGTGGGCTTCGTCTCCATCGACGCGACGGCGGGCTTCATCCACAATCTGTTCATCGATGCGGCGTGGCACAACCGGGGCATCGGCTCGGCCCTGCTGCGCGCTGCGGTGGAGCGGTTGCACGGATCGGCCCTGCTGGCCTGCGCCGCGCGCAACGCGGCGGCCCGCGCCTTTTACGAGCACAAGGGGTGGACTCCGGTCCACCGGCCATACGATCCGCCTGACCCGCTGGTGCTCTACCGGATGGAGCCGGTCGGTTAATATTTCCCAAACAAGTCACGCCGATCCCTCACGCGCGGGCTGTTTTCCCCTGCTGCATTGCGTTAAAGTCGCGCCGCCATGAGGATCCTGCACCATCACCCCCTGCACGCCCTGTCGCGCGTCGCCCGCGTCATGCTCGCCGAGAAGGCCATCCCCTTCGAATCGGTGATCGAAAAGCCGTGGGAACGGCGCGACGCGTTCATGCGCCTGACCCCCGCCGGAGACGTCCCGGTGCTGGTGGAGGAAGACGGAGTCGTCGTCGCCGGTGGCTTGGCGCTGATCGAGTATCTGGAAGAGGCCTACCCCGACACCCCCTTGCTGCCGCGCGAGGTCGCCCGCCGGGCCGAGGTGCGGCGGATCGCCGACTGGTTCCTGTTCAAGTTCGAGCGCGAGGTGACGGAAAATCTGGTGGGCGAGAAGCTCATCAAGCGGTTGTCGGGCCAGGGCCACCCTTTCGCCCCGGCGATTCGCGCCGGGTTGGCCAACATCCACTATCACCTCGACTACATCGCCTTTCTGTCGGAACGCCGCCCCTGGCTGGCCGGGCCGACCTTCTCGTTGGCCGACATCGCGGCGGCGGCCTCGCTCTCCTGCCTGGACTACATCGACAACGTGCCGTGGGACAAAAACCCGGAGGCCAAAGACTGGTACGCGCGCATCAAGTCCCGCCCCAGCTTCCGCGCCATCCTGGCCGACAACATCACCGGCTGCCCGCCGCCCCGCCATTACGCCGATCTGGATTTCTAACGGTCCGTTTCCCAAGCCAACCAGACATCCCCGGACGCCGTGCTTCCCCCCCGACCGTCCCCGCCCCCAACCGTCAGCCGTCACCAGATTCCAGAAATCGACGGCTTGCGCGCGCTCGCCATCATCGGCGTGGTCTTTGTGCATTGCACATGGCCGTCCCTGGCGCCGTTCACGCTTGACTCGCCGATCGCCGACTGGTGGTTGCCCCTGCGTCTCGTTCTGGAAAGTGGTTGGCTTGGCGTCAACCTGTTGTTTTTCCTGTCCGGTTTGGTGCTCTATCTTCCCTACGCGCGGGGTGAGCGCCGTATGGCGGGATGGACCGACGCCTGGGCGTTCCTGCGCCGTCGGGCGCGGCGGTTGATGCCGCTCTACTATCTGTCCGGCGCCATCACCTTGGCCTTTGGCCTTTCAATCCCCTTCGATCCCACCTTGTGGCGCAGTTGGCTCAATGTGGCGGCCTTTCTGACCGCCAGTTTCACCCTGACTCCCTTCACCTTTGTCCCAAGACACAATTACGTGCTCTGGTCCCTGGGCGTCGAGTTCGCGTTCAGCCTGCTGTTCCCGCTGCTGCTGTGGCTCTACGCCCGTCACCGGACTCCGCTGTTGCTGGCCGCTGTGGCGATCGCGGTGGGTGTGCGCTTGTGGGTGGCGACCCCGCCCGCCTACTCGGTGTTGCATTGGGCGGGTGACGGCCTGCTTGGTCGGCTGCCCGATTTCCTGTTCGGCATGCTGGCTGTTGATCTGGCGCTGGCCCGCTCCCGCCTGTTCAATCCGGTCAGTTTCCTGGTGCTGGGGGTTGGCGGCGCCTTCGCCGGGATGGCCGTGTGGCATTTCTACTTCATCAAGGCCCTGCCGATCTCGGCGGGAGCCTTTCCCCCTCTGCTGCTCGACGTGGGGTTTCTGTTCGGAGTGGGATTCCTGTTGACCCACCCCAACCCGCTCAACGCGCTGCTGCGGCTGTGGCCGGTGCGGATCATCGGCGCCATGAGCTACAGCATCTATATTTGGCATATCGTGCTGTTGAAGCGGCTTGTTCTGTTTCGTCCCTCAGCCCCTTTTCGCGAACCGACTCTGGAGCACATGCCGTATATTCTCTCCATGATGCCGGTGTATCTCGGCTTTTTGCTTTTTTTGTCGGCGCTCAGCTACCGCTACATCGAATTCGGCCACCGCCCGGCGCGCGACGTCTTCCTGTTGAATCGCCGCGCCGCGCGCAACCTGACCGACGACGCAGACAGGGCGGACCAACCACCGCCAACGCCGCCGCGCTGACGGCGCCCAGCGGACAGGGGTGGACCAGCGCCGAATATCAGGCTTAACTGGTTCAAACCATTCCCAAAGGGAGACACCCCGATGCGTCGTCCGTCTGTCCGTTCTGTTGCGCCCGGCCTGTTGGCTGGCGGCCTGTTCGCGCTGGTCGCCGCCGCGTGGTCGCCCGCGCGGGCCGACGTGCCTGTGGTCGATGACGCGGGCGCCCGCGCGCTGGCCACCACGTTGAAAAGCGGTCTGACCCGCTGGATGCCCCCCGCCAGCGACGACAGCGAAGGCTTCGGCTTTGAATGGGACGGCGAACCGACGGTCAAGGCCTCAGGCGACCATTACGACATCGCCCTGCCCCGTTTGGCGGCGGAAGGCGCCGACGGCGTGCGGATCGAGGTCGGCACCGTGCTGCTCAGCGTCACCCCGCGCGACGGCGGCCTGTTCGGCGTCAGCGTCACCCTGCCCGGCAAGATCGCCGTCCAAAGCCTGGATGACGAGGGGGAGGATTACAAGGACTCCGCCTCCATCGCGCTGGGTCGCCAGACCTTCACCGGGACCTGGTCGGCCCCGCTGGAAACCCTGCTGACGATGGATGGCGCGTTCAACGACATCGCCATCACCAGCCCGGACGGCAAGGGCGCCGTCACCATCGGGGCGGTGACGCTGAAACAGGATCTGAAGGCCGACGGCCCCACCACCTGGTCCGGCCCCTCGGCCATCACGATCAGCAACGTCGCCGCCCTGGACGAGAAGAAGCGTGAAGCCTTCAAGATCGCCGGGCTGTCGGTGGAGAACGCCTACAGCCGCGCCGATTTCACCAAGATCAGCGCCCTGCAAGCGATGGCCCAGCGCGTCACCGCCACCGGCAAACCGCCCAGCGTGGCGGATGTTCTGCCGACCCTGCGCGGCGTCATCGGCGGCTTCACCACCCGCATGAGCCTGACCGGCTTGAGCGGAAGCGACAGCGCCGACGGGTCCAAGGTCGATCTTGGCCAACTGACCGTCACCGGCGGCGTCACCGACCTCGATCAGGATTTTTCGACCATCAGCCTTGGCATGGCGGCCCGTGATTTCGCCATCACCCCCTCGGTCGCGCCGACGGCCTTCACGCCGAAAACGGTTGAATTCGGCCTGTCGGTGGCCAAGCTGCCGAACGCCGCGCTGTGGCAGGGTCTGAGCGATCTGGCGCTCGCCACCGAAGCCGAGGAAAAGGCCAAGGCCGCCAAATCCGCCAAGAAGGACAGCAAGGCCAAGGCCGCTCCGGCGCCCGCGACCCCGCTGGCCACCCCCGACGCGATCATCGCCAAGACGATGGCGGCCCTGGTCGAGGCCGGAGCCGAGTTGCGGCTCGACGCGCTGAAGGTGGAGGCTCCGGCCACCACCGCCACCGCCACCGGGGCGATGCGGGTCGCCGCGCAATCGGCCTTCGGCGTCACCGGCGCCACCACCATTCTGCTGAAGGGTCTGGACGCGGCGGCCAAGGCGATGCAGCCCGCCCCCGGCGCGAAACCGGACAAGGACGCCCAGGACGCGCTGGGCATGATCGGCATGCTTCAGGCGATGGGCCAAATCAGCAAGGACGAGAGCGGCGCCGAAATCCGCAGCTACAAGATCGAGATGACCGACAGCGGCCAGCTTTTGCTGAACGGCGCCGACATGGCCCCGCTGCTGGGCGGCGGCGGCGAACCGGCGGCTCCGCCCGCCGACGCGGGCAAGAAGCCCAAGAAGTAAGCTTTTCCATCACCGCTCGTGACCACGCCGGGTTGAGGATCCCCCCTCAATCCGGCGTGTCTTTGCGCGCTTGCCTCTTGAATGGCGGGGCCGCTTTCACATATCTCCGCCGTTCCACCAAACCACCCACCACATGATACGGATGAAGGTGCCAACATGACCGAGGAACGGCTCAGTTTTCAGGCCGAGGTCAGCCGTCTGCTCGACATCGTCGCCCACTCGCTCTACAGCGAGAAGGAAGTTTTCCTGCGCGAACTGGTGTCGAACGCGTCCGACTCTTGCGACCGTCTGCGCTACGCCGCGCTGACCCAGCCCGAACTCTCGTCCGACGACCCCGATCTGAAGGTCCGCCTGCTGACCGACAAAGAGGCGCGGACCCTGACCGTCGTCGACAACGGCATCGGCATGAACCGCGAGGATCTGGTCGAAAATCTCGGCACCATCGCGCGGTCGGGCACCGCCGCCTTCATGAATTCCCTCAAGACCGAAAGCGGCGAGGGCAAGAAGGACGTCAACCTGATCGGCCAGTTCGGCGTCGGCTTCTATTCCGCCTTCATGGCCGCCGACCGGGTGGAGGTTCTGACCCGCAAGGCCGGGGAAAGCCAGGGCTGGCGCTGGCTGTCCGACGGCAAGGGCGAGTTCACCATCAGCCAGGTCGACAACCTGCCGCGCGGCGCCAAGATCATCCTGCATCTGCGCGAGGGGGATGACGAGTATCTCGAAGAGAACCGCCTGGGCGCCATCGTCCGCAAATACTCCGACCACATCGCCATCCCGATCCTCTTTGGCGACGGCGAAGACGCCAAATCGCTGAACAGCGCGTCGGCCCTGTGGACCCGCTCGAAAAACGAGATCACGGCGGACCAGTACAAGGAATTCTACCACCATGTCGGCCACGCCTTCGATGATCCGTGGCTGACCCTGCATTGGCGGGCGGAAGGCGCGTTGGAATACACCAACCTGCTGTTCGTGCCCTCGGCCAAGCCGTTCGATCTGTTCGATCCCAAGCGCGCCCACCGGGTGAAGCTGTACGTCAAGCGCGTGTTCATCACCGACGCGGCGGAAGGCTTGATCCCGCCCTATCTGCGCTTCGTGCGCGGCGTGGTGGACAGCGAGGATCTGCCGCTGAACATCAGCCGCGAGATGCTCCAGCACAACCCGATGCTGGCCAAGATCCGCGCCGGTCTGACCCGCCGCATCCTGTCGGAGCTGAACAAGAAGGCCAAGGACACCGAGAACGCCGCCGAATACGCGACCTTCTGGGAGAATTTCGGCGCCGTCCTGAAGGAAGGCCTGTACGAGGATTACGAGCACCGCGACGAGTTGCTGAAGCTGCTGCGCTTCCGCACCACCGCCGGTGACGGTCTGGTCTCGCTCGACGAGTATGTCGCGCGGATGAAAGAGGGCCAGGACACCATCTTCACCATCTCCGGCGACGATGTGGACAGCCTGCTGCGCAGCCCGCAGTTGGAAGGCTTCAAGGCCAAGGGCGTCGAGGTTCTGCTGCTGACCGACCCGGTGGATGAATTCTGGGTGCCGTCGGTCGGCGTCTACGAGACCAAGCCCTTCAAGTCGGTGACGCGCGGCGGCGCCGATCTCGGCAAGATCCAGGGCGGCGAAGACAAGCCCGAGGAAAAGGCGCCGGAAGGCGAGTTGGTCGATCTGCTGGCCCTGCTGAAGCTGACGCTGGGCGAGGCGGTGAAGGACGTCCGCAAATCCGAACGGCTGACCAACAGCGCGGTCTGTCTGGTGTCCGACGACAACGACATGGACATGCATCTGGAACGCCTGCTCAAGCAGCACAAGCAGCTTGGGGCCGACGCCGCCGGGGCCAGGCGCATTCTGGAAATCAACCCGTCCCACCCGCTCATCAAGCGTCTGGCCGACCGGGCGAAAATTGAGGGCGCGGCGACGGCGCTGGAAGACGCGGCGTGGCTGCTGCTCGACCAGGCCCGCATCGTCGAAGGCGAAAGCCTGCCCGACCCCGCCGCCTTCGCCCGCCGTCTGGCGAGCGCGATGGAAAAGGGGCTGGCGTAACCCAGCGCAGGCGGGGCGGCGGATACAACGCCGCCGTCCCGCTGGTTTCTTGCTTTACCTTGGCTCCACCCGCGCCGCCGGGAAAACCAGGGCCATCGTCGTGCCACGGTCGGGCGTGCTGACCACGTCCAGACGCCCGCCATGCAGTTCGATCAGGCATTTGGTCAACGGCAGACCAAGCCCGGTGCCGACATGGCCCCGGCCCAGCGCGTTGTCGATCTGGCCCCATGGCTCCATCGCCTTGGCCAAATCCTCCCCCGACATGCCGATGCCGGTGTCGTGCACCGACAGCCACAGGGCGCCGTTTCCGGCGACGTGACCGCCCACCGTCACCACCCCGTCGGACGGGGTGAATTTCACCGCGTTGGACAGCAGGTTCAGCAGCATCTGCCGCAGCTTGCGTTCGTCCGCCCGCAGCGGCGGCAAGCTGGGCGGCACCGCGCTGATGATGCGCACGCCGTTGCGCGACGCCCGTTCGGACAGCAGCCGCGCGCCGCTCGACACGACCCGCGACACGTCGATCAGAACCTCGCTCAGCTCCAGCCGCATCGCCTCGGCCTTCGACAGATCCAGAAGATCGTTGATGAGATCCATCAGATGCCGCCCGCTGTCGGCGATGTCGCGGGCGTATTCGCCATACAACGGAATGGCGTGGGCGCCGAGCACCTCTTGCTCCAGGATTTCGGCGAAGCCCATCATCGCGTTCAACGGCGTGCGGATCTCGTGGCTCATGTTGGCGAGAAAGGCGCTCTTGGCCCGGTTGGCTTGGTCGGCCTGCCGTTTGGCCGCTTCCAACTGGCGGGCGCGCAGGTCGGACTGCTCAATGGACAGCAGCATCAGGTCGGCCACCGCGCCCAACCCGCGATAGCGCCCATCCTCCACCACGATGAAGCTGCTTTGCGGCGTCGGCGGCTTCAGCCGGGCCAGCCGCCGCCCGATCTCGCTCAAGCCGACGCTGGCCTCAATCAGCAGGGGAGCCGGATCCATCACCTGGGCGAGCGGCAGCGCCGCCGTCTCCGCCGACGCGGCGCAACGCCCCATCACATTGTGGCGCTCGACCAACCCGACCGGGCGGCCATCGCGCTCCACCACCGCCAGCGCCCACAGATCCGCCTTGCGGGAAAAACGGTCGCAGGCTTCGGCGCAGGAGCCGCCAACCGCAAGCGGAGCCACCGGCACGGCCAGCCCGGCAGCCGTGTAGACCGCCTCCTCGTCGCCCTGGATCGGGGCGCGGCTGATCGAAGGGGGTGGCGTCACGGCGGTCTTTGCCTCCCGAACATCGTTGACGGCGCCGGGCCGGTCATCCCGGCGTTGGAGCCTGTCGGAAACGGTAGCAGCCGATTATGAGCAATTGGTTTCAAACTGTGTGTCAGTCGAACTATACCCAACCACCCCGCCAAACCCCAATAAGGGCTTCCCCTCCCCTGCTGCCGACCACGGTCCAGGTTTGAGAATTGGAACGAAACACAGTATGATGGTCGGGTATTCGGACGATGGCGCGGGCGTCAAGGCCGCCGCCGCCGACCATCACAGGGGATTGTCATGCCGTCGCGCCTTGAAGATCTGTGCGTTCAAAAGGGGTTGAAGATGACCGACCAGCGCCGCGTGATTTCACGCGTGCTGTCGAACGCCGCCGACCACCCCGATGTGGAGGAGGTGCACCGCCGCGCCGCCGCCATCGACCACCGCATCTCCATCGCCACGGTCTACCGGACGATGCGGCTGTTCGAGGAGGCCCACGTCATCGACCGGCTGGATTTCGGCGACGGGCGGGCGCGTTACGAAGGCACCCGCACCGACCACCACCACCATCTGATCGACGTCGATTCCGGCGAGGTGATCGAATTCACCAACGAGGAGATGGAACGGCTGAAGGAGGCCATCGCCCGCGAGCTGGGTTATGACCTGATCGGCCACCGTCTGGAATTGTACGGCGTCCCGCGCAACCGGCGCGGCGAGCCGAGCGGCGGGGCGTGAGCGCGAAACCGCTTGCCCTGATCCGTCGCCCAGCGTGATAACCGGGCCATGCAGACCACCGCCGCGCCAATCCCCACCACCCCGCCGTCCGGCATCGACCATGACGCGCCCGGCGTGGCGTTTTTCGATTTCGACGGCACGCTGATTCACGGCGACAGCCTGCCGATGTTCGTCGGCGAGGTGATCGGCCAGCGCCGCGCCGCGCTGGCGTTGGCCGACGCCATCCGTTCCTGTCTGCACCGCCATGCGCGCGGGCGTGGGCCGGGCGTTGATTTTCCCGGATCGGTCAAGGCGGTCTATCTGAAACGCACCCTGCGCGGCGTGCCGCTGGCCGACGCATTGGCCGCCGCCGAGCGGATGATCCCCCGCATCCGCTGGCACGCGCCGCTGGTGGAGATTCTGAAAACCCACCGCCGCCATGGCCGCCGAATCGTCGTCGCCACCGGGGCGCTCGACCTTTACATGCCCGCCCTGCTGCGCGGGCTGGAGGTGGATGATCTGCTGGCCACGGGCATGGAGGCGGAAGACGGTTTGCTGACCGGGCGGCTCAGGACCGGCAATTGCGTGCGGCGCGACAAGGCCGACCGGGTGCGCGCTTGGCTGGACCAGCATGGCCCGATTGGAACCACCTGGGGC
Source organism: Azospirillum cavernae (assembly GCF_003590795.1). Taxonomy (GTDB): domain Bacteria; phylum Pseudomonadota; class Alphaproteobacteria; order Azospirillales; family Azospirillaceae; genus Azospirillum; species Azospirillum cavernae. The sequence continues at coordinate 60,331 of NZ_QYUL01000001.1, read as the reverse complement.
TATGGCAACCGGCCCAGCGACCTTCCCATGCTGGCGCTGATGCAGCAAGGCGAGGTGGTGACGATTGGCCGAGGTCGGCGCCGACGCTCGTCTGATTTACAACCATAACCCGCCCCCCTATCATCAAAGCCTGATGAGCGGCCTTCGGAAACCAAAGCCAGAGGGAGACGCGCGGTGTTCAGCATCGACGCCGACATCCACGCGCCCGACACCGGCGGACGCCGCGCCCTAGTCGCCGACGACGACCCCGCCCAGCGCGACGCGTTGACCCGGCATTTGACGCAACGGGGCTACCGCGTCTCCCAGGCCCGCGACGGCATGGACGCGTTGACCATCATTGGGACCGAAGCGCCCCGCTTCGCCCTGCTGCAACGCGCCCCGAACGACGATTCGGGGGAGCGCGCCGCCGCGCTGGCGGCCATGCTCTACCCGCACACCCAAATCATCGTCACCGCCAACGCGGACGCGCCCAACGACGGCGCGTTGGAGGATGGGCCGTTCCCCGTCCTGCGCCGCCCAATCAACCTCGACCAACTCGACCGCTGCCTGGACGCGCTGGCCGTCTGACCGCTTGCGCCAGCGCCTCCCGCCCAGTCACATGCCCCAGCTTGTGCGGGTTGGAGACCTGATAGAGCCGGACGATGCGCCCCTCGGCGATCTCCATCCCCCACACCGCGTGGAACCGCTCGCCGAAGGTGACGAGAAAGCCCGGCCCGCCATTCACCCGCACCGGCGTGAAGCCGTAGCTTTTGGCGCGCTTGCGCTGAACGCCCAGGATGAAGCGGGCGATGCGGTCGGGGCCGCGCAGCGGGTTCAGCGCCGTCAGCACCAGGCCGCCGCCGTCGCTCAGCCACAACGCGTCGTCGGCCAGCAGGGCGACGATGCCCGCATAGTCGCGCCGCTGGCTGGCCTCGGCGAAGGCGGCGGCCAGCTTGCGCCCGGCGGCGGGATCGGCGGCCGACTCGGCGGAGTCGCTCATCCGGTCGCGGGCGCGCCGCATGATCTGGCGGCAGGCCTCCACCGATTTTCCCAGAATGGCGGCGATCTCGGCGTAATCGAGATCCATCGCTTCGCGCAGCACGAAGACGGCGCGCTGGTCCGGCCCCAGCCGTTCCAACAGCAGCATCATCGCGATGGGAACCGAGTCGGCCTCGTCCGGTTCCGCCTCCCACGCGGTGACTTGCGGTTCGGGCAGCCACAGCCCGTAATAGCGTTCCCGAACCGCGCGCGCCGCGCGCAGCCGGTCCAGCGCCAGCCGGGTGACGATGGTGGTCAACAGCGCCGGGACCGATCCGACGGAGGTCGAATCGACCACGCTCCAGCGCAGCCACGCGTCTTGCAACACGTCGTCCGCCTCGGCCACCGACCCCAGCAACCGATAGGCCAGCGCGCGGAGCCGCCCCCGCTCCACGGCGAAAACCGCAAGCGGGGTTTGGCCCAGGGCGTCAATCGGCCCGGTCACGCCGCCGCCGAAACGGCTTCGCGAAACTGGGCGATGCCGACGCGGTTCCAAGCGTTGATCGTCGCCACCGCCATGGTCAGGGCGGCGATCTGCTCGCGGCTGAAATGGCGCCCCAACTCCGGGAGCAGATCATCGACGCGCCCGCTTTCGCTGCGGGTCAGGGCTTCCGCCCAGGCCAAAGCGGCGCGCTCGTCCGGGGTGAACAGGCTGGAGTCGGCCCAGTTGGGCAAGGCAGCCACGCGGTCGGCGCGGTCGCCGTCGCGCAGGGCCTCATCGCTGTGCTTGCCGATGCAGAAGACGCAGCCGTTGATTTGCGACACCCGCAGGTCGATCAAATGCTTCAACCCGGCGGGCAGCGCCGACGCGCCCAGCGCGGCGGTGACGGCGCCCAGCGCCTTGTAGAGAGCGGGGGCGTCGGCGAGGATGGTGAAACGGGTTTCCATGATGGCGTCCGGTCCTTCAAGCGTTGCGATCGCCCTCAAGACGGGATGGCCCCCGGAAACGTGACGCATGGCAGGGTTGCGCCCTCGTCGCGTCATCCCTCCAGCAACGCCGCCCCTTCGCGCAGGATGGCGATCTTGGCGGCGAAGCGCCCGGATCGGTCGCTCTCGCCAATCAGGCCGATCATGATGCCCAGCGCGTGGGCGACGCGCGGGGCCAGCCCCGGTTGGGCCGTCACCCGCTGGGCGAGCGCGGTCAGGTCGTCGCGGTAGGGCCGTCCCTCAAACCCCTCCGCCGCGATGGCCTCGAATTGGTTGGCGAGGTCGAGAATCGCGCGGGTGTCATCCACCGGAAGCGTCGTCATGGATCGTCACACAAACAGCATGGCGCCGCCCTTCGGCGCCTCGTTGAGGAAGGTGACGACGCCGCCCGTCTTCACCGGCACGTCGGGGCGCAAGGACACGCCGGACGGCAGGCCCAACGCGCGGATCCCCATTTCGCAGGCCATCACCGTCGCCCCCAGCGCCACGCAGGCCCCAAGCAGCTCCTCGAAGCTGGCCAGCCCGTGGGTGGCGAAATAGCGGTCGCGCGCCACCGGCGTGCTGCCGTCGTCGGCGGGGTCCAGATCGTGCCAGCCCAGCACCCCCGGCTCATTCTCCTGCACCAGGGCGCGCAGGGCGCGGCCCGTGAAGAACAGGGTGACGGGCCGGTTGGTGGCGGCGGCGGCGCTGGCCATCACCAAGGCGTAATGCACGCGGTCGAAGCCCCCGGCGAACAGGATGATCGACAGGCCGTTCGCGGCGGGTTGGATGGTGTTTTCGGGCTGGGCGGTGTTTTCGGGCTGGGACATGGGGGGGCGCCTCGCGTCGGACGTCGTCCGTCTCTCAATGGGCGGAAAGATCGTGGATCGTCGGATGATCGCCGCAAAGCGCGCAGTCGGGATCCCGTTTCAAGGTGATGCGCTGATAGGACGCATAAAGCGTGTCCATCATCAGCAGGCTGCCCGACAGGCTTTCGCCCAACCCCAGCAGCTCTTTCAACACTTCGGTGGCCTGAAGCGATCCGACGGTCCCCGCCAAGGCCCCCAGCACCCCGCCTTCCGAACAGGACGGCACCAACCCGCGCGGCGGCGGTTCCGGGAACAGGCAGCGGTAACAGGGGTGCGGCGCGCCCAGATGGGCCTTGAAGCTGGTCAATTGCCCGTCAAAGCGCAGGATCGCCGCCGACACCAGCGTCTTTTTCGCCAGAAAACAGGCGTCGTTCAGCAGAAAGCGGGTGGCGAAATTGTCCGAGCCGTCGGCCACCAGATCATAGCCGCCGATCAGGTCGAGCGCGTTGTCGCGGGTCAGCCGCACCGGATGGGCTTCCACCCGCACATCGGGGTTGAGCGCCTGGATGCGCGCCGCCGCGCTGTCCACCTTCAAGCGGCCAAGCGCGCTTTCGTCGTGAATGACCTGCCGTTGCAGGTTCGACAGATCGACGACGTCATCGTCGATGATTCCGATGGTTCCCACCCCGGCGGCGGCGAGATAGAGCAGCAGGGGCGCGCCCAGCCCCCCGGCGCCGACCACCAGAACCTTGGAACGCAAAAGCCGCTCCTGCCCCACCCCGCCGACTTCCGGCAAAATGATGTGGCGGGAATAGCGGTGAAGCTGGGTGTCGGTGAAGTCCATGCCCGACAGCATAGCGCAAGCGGCACGCCGTGCAACCCGCAGACGGGACGGTTCAGGAATCGATCAGGCCGACGTCGAGGTGGTCGAGGCTTCCGACGCCCACTGCTTCAGGCGGACCTCGCGCTCCCGCAGGGTCTTGGAAATGGCGCTTTCCTGCGTGGTTCCCGACGCCTGCACCGTGGTGTCGCGCGGCACGAAATTGAACTGGAACGGCGTCGGCGACTTCAAACTCGACGGCGGGATGATGACAAGCTGATACTCGCCGGGGTCGATCTTGTAGGTCGGCTTTTTGAAGAAATCCGCTTGGGCGTCGGGGTTCGAGGTGTCGCTGGAGGCAACAACGTTGCCTTCCTTGCCCATCATCGCCCAGCGCGAGTTCGGCAGGCTGAAATTGGCGGTGAAGCTGCCGCCCTGCACCACGTTGATCGTGTGCTTTTGAATGCCGGTGTCGCCGTTGCCCGGCGGTTGCGCCGTTCCGCTCATCACCGCGCCGCCAGCCGTCATCAGAACATTCTGCTTTTCGCTGACGTCGAGCGAATACTCGCGCGGGCCAGCGCTGCGATTCGCCTGAGAAATCATCGCCCTGTAGGTGCCCGGCCCCAACCGCGCGCTGACGTCGGCGGCGTCCTGCTGCGATTTCAGATTGGCGACCACCTTGTTGGTGTTCGTGTCGACGATGTCGACGTTGGTGAAGCTGTTGTTGATCTTGAAATTGAATTCGCCGGGCTTGCTGACCGTGAAGGTCCGAAAATCAGCGGGGCTGCCGTTCGGGGCCAGCTTCGTGGTCGTCCCCTTCAACTGCGAGAAGGCCGTCTGGGACAGGTTCGGTATGGAAACGCTCATGGCGGTTTCTCCCGATCAGCGAGCGGCTGCGTTCAACCCGCCACAGGGTCAACGCGGCGAACGGTGATTCAATTTACTAAAATGCGATCTATTTGTCAAACCAAGCGGCCCCGAAACGGGACACGCGCAATCATAGGGTATTTTCGCAGACGGCACAACACCGCCGAAAGGTTGCCGCCCCGCCCGCTGCGCAACCGCCCAAAGGGCGCTACGGCGGGCGGGGCGGCGGGCGGCTTATTCCAGCCCTTCAAACAGGGCGGTGGACAGGTAACGTTCGGCGAAGGACGGCAGGATCACGACGATCAGCTTGCCTTCATTCTCCGGGCGGGCGCCCAGTTCCAGCGCGGCGGCCAGCGCGGCGCCCGAGGAAATGCCAACCGGAACGCCTTCCAGGCGGGCGACCTTGCGGGCGGTCTCGAAAGCGCGCTGGTTGGAGATGCGGACGACCTCGTCGATCAGATCCTTCTTCAGGACGTCCGGCACGAAACCGGCGCCGATCCCCTGGATCTTGTGCGGGCCGGGCATGCCGCCCGACAGGACCGGGCTGTCCTCCGGCTCCACCGCGACGACTCGGAAGCCGGGCTTGCGTTCTTTCAGGACCTCGCCGACGCCGGTCAGGGTGCCGCCGGTGCCGACGCCGGAAATCAGGATGTCGGCGGCGCCAGCGGTGTCCACCCAGATTTCTTCCGCCGTGGTGGCGCGGTGAACCGCCGGGTTGGCGGTGTTCTTGAACTGCTGGAGCAGGAAGGCGTTCGGATCGGCGGCGAGGATTTCCTCCGCCTTGCGGATCGCGCCCTTCATGCCTTCCGACGCCGGGGTCAGCACCAGTTCGGCGCCCAACAGCTTGAGCATCTTGCGCCGTTCGACCGACATGCTTTCCGGCATGGTCAGGATCAGCTTGTAGCCCTTGGCGGCGGCGACGAAGGCCAGCGCGATGCCGGTGTTGCCCGAGGTCGGTTCGACCAGGGTGGTGCGGCCCGGCTGGATCGTGCCAGCGGCTTCCGCCGCTTCGATCATGGCCTTGCCGATGCGGTCCTTGACGCTGGCCAGCGGGTTGAAGAACTCCAGCTTGCCGACGATCTGCGCCTTGACGCCCGCATCAGCGGCCAGACGTTGCAACCGCACCAGCGGCGTCGCGCCGACAGTGTCGAGAACGCTGTCGTAAATCTTGCCGCGAAATTCGGGAGCAGCCATGATTTCACCTCTGTGATTTGTCGTATTCGCCGATTCAACACCCTTGTGCGGAATTTACCCAGTCCGCAAGGGGGAATCAAATCGTAAAGTCGATGCGGTCTTCCGTTTCGCTCTCCACCCCGGCGGCGCGCGCGCGCATGCACAGATCCTCGATGGTGATGGTGTCGAGCTGCTTCATCGTCTCTTCCTGAAGCTCCCCCCACAGCGGGCGGACCACCTTGTGCCCCAGAATCGAGCCTGCCGGCTCTTCGATCGGGTCGGTGGCGGTTTCCATGGAACGGACGACCTTGACGATTTCACCCAGCGTGATCCGCCGCCGTTCGCGCGCCAAGCGATACCCACCGCGCGGCCCGCGCACCCCGGCCAGAACGCCGTCGCGAACAAGCTGCTGAAGCACCTGTTCCAAATAGCGTTTTGGAATTCCCTGGCGACGTGTGATTTCCCCGGACTGCACCGGCTCGGTGCCCGCGTTGTAGGCGATGTCGAGAACCGCCTCGATGGCGAACATCAGCTTTTTGGAGATGCGGAGCATCACGACCACTCCTGAAAGATCCTAATGGGCGGATCCAGGCGCCAAAGGCCCGGACTCGAAACCCGGCGTTCGGGGAGTATGCCGCAGCCTCTCCCCATCCGGTCTGTTGGTTTGTCGTTTTTTACATCGTAACGTCGGTAATTCACAAGCCGATTTGTCGCATCCCCTCTGGAAATTCACAGCGCAATCACGCAAGCCCCATTCGCGCTGGCGGCGCCGCTGAACTGTGAAACCAGCCACACCCTGTCACGCAACCGCTTCGCGATGGAGCGGCGCCGATCAACCGCCTATCATGACGCGTCGCTGACCACCGGGATTCCCGCCATGCACGCCCGCCTGACCATCACCCCCGACATCGCCGACGCGTTGGCCGAGCGCCGCCCGGTGGTGGCTCTGGAATCGACCGTGATCTCCCACGGCATGCCCTATCCCAAAAACCTCGCCACCGCCCGCGCGCTGGAAGCCGAGGTTCGCGACTCGGGCGCAGTTCCCGCCACCATCGCGGTGATGGACGGGCGCATCCGCATCGGTTTGGACGATGACGCGCTGGAACGTCTGGCGTCGGGCGGATCGGCGGCGCGCAAGCTCAGCCGTCGGGATCTGCCCATCGCCTTGGCCACCGGCGCGTTGGGGGCCACCACGGTGGCGGCGACCATGATCGCGGCGCGGCTGGCCGGAATCGCCGTGTTCGCCACCGGCGGCATCGGCGGCGTGCATCGCGGGGCCGAACGCAGCTTTGACATTTCCGCCGATCTCGACGAATTGGCCCGCACGTCGGTCTGCGTGGTCTGCGCCGGGGCTAAATCCATCCTGGACCTGCCCAAGACGCTGGAGGTTCTGGAAACGCGCGGCGTCCCGGTTCTGGGTTATGAAACCGACGAATTCCCCGCCTTTTACAGCCGCCGCAGCGGTCTGCCCGTCGATCAACGCTGCGACACCCCCGCCCAGGTCGCCGCCATCCTGCGCGCCAAATGGGATCTGGGGCTGGAGGGCGGCGTCCTGCTCGCCAACCCAATCCCCCAGGCCGACGAACTCGACGCCGACGCCATGGAAAAGGCCATCGCCCAGGCGCTGGCCGACGCCGAATCGCAAGGCGTCACCGGCAAGACCATCACCCCGCATCTGCTGGCGGCGCTGGAACGGATCACCCAGGGGCGCAGCCTGACCGCGAACATGGCGCTGATTCGTCACAACGCACGGGTGGCCGCCGCTGTCGCCATCGCGCTGTCCGCCGCAGAATCCGGTGACTCCCGCATGCCGCCTTAACAATCCGTTAACTGCCTTGGCATGAGTGTGGAATCATTCGACAGCGGAGGTTTGTTCATGCGCGGACCCAACAGCTCGGTTTTGGAGTCTCAGGCGGTTGCCTTGACCGACCAGACCGACGGCGCGACGGCGTCAGCCGACGCGCAACCGGCGGCGCGGGTGGCCCGCATCCTGTGGGCGTCGCAAGCCGCCGCTCTGCGCGCGTCGCTGTCCTCGCGGGCGATTCACGACATTGAAAACGCCGTGACCTGCGATCTCGACAGCCTGGAACTGCCGGAAGTCTATTTCACCTCGGTCGAGGTCGGCGGGCGGGTGGTCACATGCGATCTCGACGCGTCCGGCACCGCCTCGATCTTCGGGCTGATTGACGCCAGCGAGTATGACGAGCTGGTCGAAGCGGCGGGCGACGAGGCCCTGTTGGGCGTCGATTGGGATGGCGTTTACGTCACCCCGGCGCGCACACGGCATTGAAAACGGCTGCGCGCAGCGACGACGACGCCACAGCAACCGCCAACAGAGTTCCGGCTTTCACGTCGCGGAACGCCGCGTCTTGATGGATACGCCGGGCGGGCGGCTGGTGAAAACCGCCCGCTCTCAGCGGTTGATTTACTGAAGGTTGCGCTGCATCTCTTCAAAGTTCCGCGAGAAGCCGTTCAGCGGAAAATCAATGTCGCGCTTTCCCGCCCGCAGGAAATTGACGCGGACCAGGATCGACGAGCCGTTGCGGAACTGATCGACGACGCGGCCCGACATGAAGTTCGGGAACATGCACATGTTCAGCGTCGCGATGTGGGTTTCGATGCGCGGTTGACGATCCACGCGGATCGCGCAGGAATCGACCAACCCCTGGCTTGTCGTCAAGAACAGGTGAAAATCATTGCCGGTCGGGATGACGCTGAGCGCGATGAAGCCGACGTCCTTGCCGTCGTCAAACAGGCGGTAGACCACCAGGCGACAGACCTTGCTGTCGGTCATCCGGTCCACATCGCACTGATTCGTCCAAGCTCCTTCCGGCCCAAGCTCGGCCCCCGCCTTGGAAAAATCCACAGCGGCGGCGGGCTGGAGAAGGATCGCGGACATCATCGCCGCCACAAAACCGCACAGAAGACCTCTCCAGCGCATCGCTTAGACCCCTTGCCGTCATTCCGGTTTCCGTGAGGCCGCATGATAACCGTGGAACACCGGGGCGCAAGGCGTGTCTTGCCGCACGCCAAAGGTTAGCCGATCCGGCCTTCCTCGTAATCGCGGAACGCCTGCATGACCTCCTCGCGCGTGTTCATCACGAACGGCCCGCCCCAGGCGATGGGTTCGCCCAGCGGATTCCCGGCCAGCAGCAGAAAGCGCGCGCCCTGCGCCCCTGCCGTCGCCGCGATTCGCTCGCCCGCGCCCAGCACGATCACGCGCGGGCCGGTCAACTCCTCGCCATTGCCGCCGCCATCGTCGCCAACGCGCAAGCTCCCCTCGAACAGGACCAGACAGGCGGTGTGGCCGCTGGGAACCGGCTCGTCAAAGCTCTGTCCGGCGGGCAGGGTCACGTCGAAATAGCGGGCGTCGGTCGCCTCGGCCCGCACCGGACCCGCCGTGCCGCGCGCGGTGTCCCCGGCGATCACCACAATTGTGACGCCGCCGTCACGCGACTCCACCGGAATCTGCGGAGCGGGGAATTCCTGGTAACGCGGCTCGGTCATCTTCAACCGGGCCGGCAGGTTGATCCACAATTGGAAACCCTTCATCAGACCTTCGGTCTGTTCGGGCATTTCCGAATGGATCAGGCCGCGTCCGGCGGTCATCCACTGCACCCCGCCGGTTTCGATCACCCCCCCATGCCCCCGGCTGTCGGCGTGGCGCATCCGCCCGGCCAGCATGTAGGTGACGGTCTCGAAGCCGCGATGGGGATGGTCGGGGAATCCGGCCAGATAGTCGGTCGGCTCGTCGGAGCCAAACAGATCGAGCATCAAAAAAGGGTCGAGCGTGCGCAGGCGGGGCGTTCCCAGCATGCGCGTCATGTTCACCCCGGCCCCGTCGGAGGTGGGCATCCCCTCGACCGAGGCGATCACAGGGCGGATGGCGGGGACGGCGGCGGTCATGACGATCTCCTCAAAGCAAACATCCGCCTAGAGGTAGCCGTTCGCGGCCCGTTCGGTAAGGGGGCCGCGTGGGGAAGAGTGTTGCGGCGAGCGGGACAATGCGCGGCGGGGGGCCGCGCACGCTATCCTTACTTGCCCACCTATCCTTACTTGGTGCCGAACATCCGGTCGCCCGCGTCGCCCAGACCGGGGACGATGTAGGCGTCCTCGTTCAGATGGCTGTCGAGCGCGGCGGTGAAGACCTTCACGTCCGGGTGCGCCTCGTGGAAGCGGCGCACGCCCTCGGGCGCGGCGACCAGGGCCATGAAACGGATGTCGCCATCCTCGACCCCGTGGCGGTTCAGCACGTCGCAGGCGTGGGCGGCGGAGTTGCCGGTCGCCAGCATCGGATCGACGACGATGAACAGGCGCCCCTCGGCGGGCGGCAGCTTCACCAGATACTCGTGCGGCTGCTTGGTCTCATGGTCGCGGTAGAGGCCGATGTGGCCCTCGCGCGCCGACGGCACCAGTTCCAGCAGCCCCGCCGACATGCCAAGCCCGGCGCGCAGCACCGGCACCACCGCCAGCTTCTTGCCCAGGATCACCGGGGCGTCCATCGGCTGCAACGGCGTCTCGATCCGCTCCGTGGTCAGCGGCAAATCGCGGGTCAACTCATAGCCCATCAGCAGCGAGATTTCGCGCAGCAGGGTGCGGAAGCCGCCGGTCGAGCGCTGCTTGTCGCGCATCAGCGTCAGCTTGTGCTGAATCAGCGGGTGGTCGAGGATGAACAGGTTGGGGAAATTGGGTTCGATGCGCATGGGTCGGGTTCGCCGCTGGCTGGGATTGGCCGCGATCCTACCCCGCCCGCCCCCGTTCGGCCAAGATGCGGATGCGCCGTATGCTCAGGCGCGCGGGCGGGCCGGTTTCGTCGGCGCGGGCGGAGCGGCGGGACGGTCCACCCCATGGCGGATCACCCGGTTGCGCCCGGCGTTCTTCGCCTGATAAAGCGCCCGGTCGGCCCGGATCAGCAAATCATCGACGCTGGCGCCGTCATCAACCTCCACCAGCCCAAAGGACGCGGTGACGGCGATCTCCCGGCCATCGGTCAGCAGCACCGGCGACTCCATCAAATCCAGCCGCAGCCGGTCGATGACGGCGTAGCCCTCCTCCATCTCGGTTTCCTTCAGACAGACGAGAAACTCCTCGCCCCCCATGCGGAAGGCTTCGTCAAAGCTGCGGACGCCCCGGCTGATGACGGCGGCGGTAGCCCCCAGCACGCGGTCGCCGATGTCGTGGCCATAGGTGTCGTTGATGTTTTTGAACTTGTCGATGTCGGCCAGCGCCAGACAAAAGGGCTTGCCGGTGCGGTGGAAGCGGTTGTGCTCGCGCTCCAGCGCCTCCATCATCCCGCGCCGGGTGCGCAGGCCGGTCAGCGGATCCAGGCCGGACGCGGCGGCGCCAAAGGCGCGCTCCATCCGGCGCAGATGCAGGACGAACTCCTCGAAGCGGGCGATGACCGCCTCATACTCCGCCTCGCTGGGGCTGTCGCCGCCCGACGCCTTCAACAGCGCCAGCTTGGCTTGACGGTGCATCTGCTCATGCAGGGTGGCGAGCTTCAGCACGGCGGGTTGATGCACCAGATCGTCGCGGTTGGCCGCCACGCACCAGGCGGCGAAGGCGGCGGGAGCCGAAGGCCGCTCGCCGCCCACGCCGTCGCGGAAAAAGGCCGCGCGGTGCCATTGGCCAACCCAGCGCAGATGCTCGTCCAGCACCACGCCCAACAGTTCGGTGGCCGACTGGGAGGAAGTCGCGTCGCTCATCGTCGCATCTTACCCGACGACGACGCGCAACGCCATGCGGCGATCATGGCGGCGCAAGGGCCGCGCTCATCTCACAGCCCGCCGAGGCTGGACAGGAAGGCGCGGATCAGGGCCGCGTCCTTGTGGCCCGGACGGTCCTCCACCCCCGACGACACGTCCACCTCGGTCGCCCCGGTGACGCGCACGGCTTCGGCGACATTCTCCGGCGTCAGCCCGCCCGACAGCATCCAGGGCTTCGACCAGCGGCGGCCCGCCAGCAGGGTCCAATCAAAGGCGACGCCGTTGCCGCCCGGCAGCGCGCCGGTCTTGCTTGGTGGCTTGGCGTCAAACAGCAGGCGGTCGGCCACCTCGGCGAGTTCGGCGGCGGCGGCCAGATCGTCCGGCCCGCCGATCTTGACCGCCTTCATCACCGGCATCCGGTAGCGCGCCTTGATCTCGACGATCCGGCGCGGGTCTTCCGAGCCGTGCAACTGGATGACGTCGAGCGGCACTTGACCGATCACATGCTCCAGAAAAGCGTCGTCGGGATCGACGAACAGCCCGACCGAGCGGACTCCCGTCGGCACCAGCCGCGCCAACTCCCCCGCCATCGCCGGGGCGACCGCGCGCGGGCTGGGCGGGTAGAAGACGAAGCCGACATAGCGCGCCCCGCCGGTGACGGCGGCGCGCAGGGTGTCCGGCTCGCTCAAGCCGCAGATTTTGACGGCGACGCTCATGCCGCCCCCCCAATCCCAGCGCCGCCAATTTCAGCGTCCGCGATCTCCGCCGCGATGCGGCGGGCGGCGGCGGCGGGGTCGTCGCTGGCGGTGATCGGGCGACCGATCACCAGATGATCGGCCCCGGCGGCCAGCGCCTGGGCGGGGGTGGTGAAGCGCTTTTGATCGTTGGCCGCCGCCCAGACCGGACGGATGCCCGGCACCATCAGAATGAAATCCGGCCCGCAAGCCGCGCGCAGGGCCGCGACCTCGGCGGGGGAGCAGACGACGCCGTCCACGCCCGACTCCTTGGCCAGCAGGGCCAACCGCGTCACTTGATCCGCCACCGGAACCGCTTGCCCGACCTTGGCCAGATCGGCGTCGTCCAGGCTGGTCAACACGGTGACGGCGAGGATCTTCGGACGCTTCGCCCCGGCGCTGGCCGCCGCCTCCGCCGCCGCGCGCATCATCGCCGGGCCGCCGGAGCTGTGGATGGTCATGAAGGCGGGCGCCAACGGCAAGGCCGCGCGCACCCCGGCCCCAACCGTGTTGGGAATGTCGTGCAGCTTCAGGTCCAGGAACAACGGCGGGCCGTCCTCCCCCACCACCGCGCGGATTCCCGCCGGGCCTTGGGCGGAAAAGAACTCCAACCCCAGCTTGATCCCGCCGACCGCCCCGTTCACCTGCGCGGCCAACCGGCGGGCGGCGTCAATCTCGGTGGTGTCGATGGAGCAGAAAATGCGCGAAGCGGCGGACATCATGGGGCTGCGGTCTCCAAAACCCGAAACATCAAAAACGCTGGCACCCTAGCAAGGGCGACCCGAGAGCGCCAGAGCGGGCGGAGAGTGCGGGGGGAGGGATTTTTTTTGACACCGATGAACACAGATAAACACAGATGAAATATGATGCGTGTATCTATAAAGCGGACATCTCCTGACGCGCTTCATTTCTCATTAATAAAATCAAAATGAATCCAATAAAATGAGAAAATTTGAATAGAATATAGGCATCTATCACGAATATTCACCAAAAGAAAGAACTCATCACCCTTCATCTGTGTTTATCTGTGTTCATCGGTGTCAAAAAACTCTCACCCCTCCCTCACCGGATCGAATCGTTGTGCAGCACCATCTCCACCGCCAACTGCGCGGCGCAGAGGTCTTCCAGCGCGGTTCCGACTGATTTGAACAGGGTGATCTGGTCGTAAAAGCGCCGCCCGGCCCGTTCGCCGCGCGTCAGGTCGAAAAGGTCGCCCGCGATGTCGTCCTCGGTCAGCACGCCGTCCCGCAGCGGTTGGACGATGTCGCCCGCCTCCTGGCACGCGCCCTCGCGGGTGTCCACGAAGACGCGGGCGCGGCGGACGCAATCATCGTCGGCCTCGCGCATGTCCGGGGTGAAGCCGCCGATCAGGTCGAGATGCTGGCCCGGTTGCAGCCAGTCGCCCTTAATCAGCGGCTCGTTCGCCAGGGTCGCGCAGGTGATGATGTGGGCGCCGCGCACGGCCCCCTCCAGATCGTCGGTCGCCTCAATCTTGAATTTCGGACGATGGAAACGCGAGACGACCCGCTTGGCCTTGTCCAAATTGCGGCCCCAGACCAACACCTGCTTGATCCGGCGCACCGCTGTGTAAGCTTCGACCAGTTCCGGGGCCAGCGCCCCGGTGCCGACCACCAGCAGCCGGGCGGCGTCGGGTTGCGCCAGATAGGAAGCCGCCAGCGCCGAGGCCGCCGCCGTGCGCCGCTTGGTCAAGGCCATGCCGTCGATCAACGCCTGCGGAACCCCGGTCTTGCCGTCCATCAGCAGATAGACGCCCTGCACGGCGGGCGAATCCTGCGCGCCATTGTCGGGGAACACGGTGACGATCTTGACGCCGATGGACTGGTTGACCTGCCAAGCGGGCGTCAGCAGCAGCGTGGCGTCGTTTTGGCCGTAGGTTTCCACCCTGTGCTGGTGGCGCACCGGCGCGCTCACCCCGGCCCGGAAGGTCTGCCGCATCCGTTCAATCAGCATCGGGTAATGCAGAACGGATTTCAGTTCGGCGCCGGGGATGGTGCGCATCGGCGGGACTCCCGAAAACACGACGCCCGCCGGACCATCCGGCAGGCGGTCATCGGCGGGCGGAAGCGTTTGCGGTCAATGCACCGTCGGGACGGACGGCGCGGCGGCGACCGGCAGGCCGGGCGCGCCAAGCGGCCCGGACACCGGGCGCGACAGCTCGGCCAAGCGCTTTTCGGCGGCGGCGGCGCGGGCCTGCGCCTCCTTCACCTCGCGCTCCAGAAACAGGACGCGGTTGCTTTCGCGCCGGGCGCGGCGGCGGTGGCGGCGCTGGCTGTTCCAAACAACGAAGCCGCCCGCCAGAAACCCGGCCAGCAGGGCCAGCAGCGCCGCCAGATACAGCGGCGCGTCCAGCGTGAAGGGCAGAGGCCACAGCGACAGGGTCACGCCGTCACGGTTGGACACCGCGAACAGCACCGCGACCAGAGCGATGGGCAGGGTGACGATCCAGGACAGATAACGCAAAGCGACGATTCCTCAGAAATACGGACCCTCAAGACCGGCGGGGAACGATCAATCCGTGTTCAACCGCTCCCGAAGCTGTTTGCCGGTCTTGAAGAAAGGGATGCATTTCTCACCAACGTCAACCGATTCCCCGGTGCGTGGGTTGCGACCTGTGCGCGCGTCGCGCCGCTTGATCGAAAACGCCCCGAAACCGCGCAGCTCCACCCGGTCGCCCCGAGCCAGCGCCTCGCTGATTTCGTCGAAGATGGTGCCGACGATCTTTTCGATGTCGCGCTGGTACAGGTGCGGATTGCGCTCCGCCAGCCGTTGGATCAGTTCCGACTTGGTCATGGCCGTTGACGTTTCCCCTTCTGCGCGGGGCGCGTTGTAAGGATGCCCGCCGCTTGGAAAAAGCGTGCCACCACGCCCCCACCCCGTCAAGCTAAGCCGTTCTGACGAAACATCTTTCAGCCCGCCCGCGCGGCGCGGCGGCGCGCGCGGCTAAAGTAATGTCGCCCCGCAGTCAGGAATTACACTTTTCATTCAAAAAATTTCCAAATGGACACTTGATTTAGATACCAAACTTTCGTCATAGACTGTTAAATGGATGGAAATAAAAACAACAGTTGCCGTCACACAACTTTAACGGAGCAGACCATGCGTGCGATTTTCTCGACGAGCATCGCGTTCCGTGTCTATGCGTTGATTGTTCTTCTTGGCTCCGTCGCCATAGGAATTGCGACTTTGGCCTGGTACGCGTTGAGCGTCTATCAGACGAAAGTCGACCGCATTCAGGAAGCCTCGCAAAGCGCCGTCATCGGCGAGACGATCAACGCCACGGTTCTGGCCGTCGTGATGGATTCGCGCGGCGTCTACATCGCCGGCTCCCCCGCCGAGGTGGAGAATTTCGGCAAGCCGCTGCTGGTCAATCTGCGCAAGCTGGACGATCTTCTGGGGCAGTGGGAACGGGCGACTCCCCCCGATTTGCGCGGCGACTTCGAGCAGACGCGCGACGCCGCCCGCGCCTTCATCGGTTTCCGCACAAAGCTGGTTGAGCTTGGCCGCAGCGACGGCTCCCCCGCCGCCCGCGCCTTTGGCGACAACGAGGCCAACCGCAGCAACCGGCAGGCCCTGAACCGCGCCATCGAAACCCTGGCCGGCCGCAACAATCAACGGATCGCCTGGGTGGTCGCCGATCTGGAGGACTTCCACCAGACCATGCGCTGGCTGTTCAGCGCGCTGGCGGGCGGCGGCGTGCTGGTGGTTCTTGGTCTGGCGACGGTGATCGTCCGCCGGTCGATCACCGCCCCGCTCCACGCCATCACCACCACCGTCGAAGAGTTGGCGCAGAATCGGCAAAATCTGGTCATCCCCGGCCTGAACCGGGCGGACGAAATCGGCGCCTTGGCCCGCGCCGCCGAAGTGTTCAAGCGCAACGGCGCGGAGATGCTGCGCCTTCAGGCCGAAGCCGCCGCCACCCAGGAACGGGCCGAACAGGACCGCCGCGCCAGCATGATCCGCATGGCCGACCAGTTCGAATCGGCGATGGCCGGGGTGGTCGGCACAGTCGCGTCATCCGCCGAACAATTGCGCGTCAGCGCGCAAAATCTGGCGGCGGCCACCGAAAACACCCAGAACCGGGCGGCCAGCGCCGCATCCGCGTCGTTGCAGACCTCCGACAATGTGCGGATGGTCGCGTCAGCGGCGGAGGAGATGAACACGGCGGTCGTCGCGATTTCCGAGCACATCGCCCAATCCAGCCGCATCACCGAAACCGCCGCCCGGCAGGCCGCCCGCACCGACCAGACCGTCGGCAGCCTCGCCCAGGCCGCTGGCCGCATCGGCGAGATCGTCGGATTGATCCAGTCCATCGCCGGTCAGACCAACCTGTTGGCGCTGAACGCCACCATCGAAGCCGCGCGCGCCGGGGACGCGGGCAAGGGATTCGCCGTCGTCGCCAGCGAGGTCAAGCAGCTCGCCAACCAGACCGCCAAGGCGACGGAGGACATCGCCGCCCAGATCACCGCGATCCAGGGCGCCACCACCGACGCGGTCGGCGCCATCCAGGGCATCACCACCACCATCGACGAGGTGCATGAGCTTGGCGCCGTCATCGCCGCCGCCGTCGATCAGCAGGGCGCGGCCACCAGCGGCATCGCCCACAGCGTTGAAGAGGCCGCCACGGGATCCCAACAGGTCGCCGAGGATGTCGGCAAGGTGACGGACGCGGCGATGACCAGCGGCGCGGTCGCCGCCCAAGTTCTGGGCGCGGCTGGCGCCCTGACCGATCAGGCGCGTCGTTTGAAACAGGAAATGGACCGCTTCCTCACGACCATCCGGGCCGCTTGAGGGGGGCGTCTTGATGGGGGCCGCCTGACGGCGCGGCCCTTCCCCCCCGGTGGGCGGTTACGCCGCCCCCAGCCGGGTTCCTTCCAGAATGGCGTCGTCGAGCACCGCCGAACTGCGGTCGCAGCCGGTCAGATCGGCCATGGTCAGGTCGCTGCCCTTCATGTTGGTCCGCAGCAGCGACGCTCCGGCCAGCCGCGCCCGCACCAGCGAGGCGCGCATCACCTTGGCCCCGGCGCTGACCAGCAGCATGCCCAAATTGGCGTTGTCGAGCTGACAATCAATCAGGATCGCCCGGTCCAGCTTAACCCCGCGCAAATCGGCGCTGCGCAGATCGGCGGAACGCAGGTCGGCCCCGTCGAACTGGGCGGCCTGAAGCTGGGCGCCGTGCAGACGGGCGTTGCGCAGCTTGGCCCCGGTCCCTTTGGCCAGCGTCATGACCTTGCCCGACAGATCGGCCCCTTCCAGATTGAGGCCGGTCAGGTCCAACTGGCTGCCCTGCTTGCCGCTGGTGCCCAGCCAGATCATGTGCTGCTTGAGCATGGTGTCGAGCTGTTCGGCGGGCAGCGTCGGCATTTCGGCGGCGACCGCCGCCTCTTCCTCGACATCCGGCTCCGGGGCGTCGCCCGCGTTCAATTTAGCGGCGCGGCGGGCGTCCTCGTCGGTGCGGATCGCCTGTTGCATCCGCTCGTCGTCGATCTGCGTGCCGCTCAAGATGGCCCCGCGCAGATCCGACCCGCTCAGGTCAGCCCCGCGCAGATCGGCCCCGGTGAAGTTGGAGCCGCGCAAGTCGGTGCGGTCCAGCCGCGCGCCCGACAGCTTGGTGTTGGTGAAGTCGGCGGCCTGGGCGAAGCTGCCCGACAGGCGCGCCCGCGCCATGTTGGCGTTGGTCAGCCGGGCCGACGCCATGTCCGCCGGACCGGGATCGAAGCCGACAACCTTCATCTCCCCGTCGCTGTTGCGGTTGTAGACGCTGCCGTCGCGCAGATCGACTTCCACCATGGTGGCGCCGTCCAACTGCGCGCCACGCACGTTGGCCCCCCGCATGTCGGTGCGAATCAGCCGCGCCTCGGTCAGGTTGGCCCCGCGCAAATCGGCGCCGTAGAGATCGGCGTGGTCCAGCAGCGTTCCCACCAGCTTGGCGTCGCGCAGAATGACGCCGGACATGTGCGCCCCGGTCAAATTGCGCCCCGACAGGTTCAGTCCCGACAGGTCAAAAAAGGGCAGATTGGCCCGCGCGCCGTTCGGGCGCCCTTCCAGGAAACGCAGGTGCCGTTCGCAGACTCGGTCGAGCTGCTCTTGGGACAATCGGATGCGGGATTTGCCATCTTGCGCCATCAGCGGTCACGCGAACAGGGCGTCGATGTCGGACTGGGAAATCTCCGCCCCGCCGCCGGTCGGTTCCGGGGGCGGCGGAGGAGGCGGCGGAGGAGCGGCCTTTTTCTTGGCTGGGGGTGGCGGCGGCGGTGGCGGGGGAGGAGGCGGGGGAGGAGGCGGTGGGGGCGGCGGCGAGACCTCGAAGGCCGGTTCAGCCCGCTCCATCGCGCTGGGAAAGCTGTCGAACAGGGCGTCGATGGCGTCTTGGCTGACCTCCGGCCCGCCAAGCTGGGGACCGTTGAGCAGATGCGCGTCGGGCCGGGTGTCGCCGCTCTTGCGGTGCGAGGTGACGTCGTCGCCGACGCCCTGCCCGCCGACGGCCAACCGCTCGACGCCCCAAATCTCGATCATCGTGTTCACGCGCTCTTCGATGTAGCGCAGCGTGTTCACAACCTTGGTGGTGCGTTGGCCGGTGATGTCCTGGAACGAGCAGGCGGTCATCACCTCGATGCACCACGCCTCGATCGCGTCGATCTGTTCGGCCAGATCGGGATCGTCGCGCGGGATCGACATGGTGATTTCCTGAATCTTCTCGGTCGCGTTCAGGATGTCGGTGGTCGCGCGCTCCGTCGCCGCGACAATTTCGTCCAATTCGCTGGTCGCCGCCTCGATTCGATTCGATCCGGTGTCGGTCGCCTTCAGCGCGGCGATGTCGCTGCGCGCCTCGCGCACCACCTGGGTGATGGCGGTCAATTCCTGCTGGAAGCGCTGGTCGCCACCCGCCGGACCGGCCAGCCCGAGCGGGACCGAGGGCGTCGCGCCGCTCAGGCGGTTCACCTGATGTTCCAACTGGCCGACCAGCCGCTGGAAATCATCCGACGCCACGACGCGGGTGCGCCGGTCGCGCATGCGCAGAAAGGCCCGGCCCCGCGCCGACTGCGACAGGGCTTCTTCCATCTGCAAATAATCTTGCTCGGTCAGTTCCAGGAGTGGCCCGCCGCTCATCCCATCCATCCGCCCAGCCTTTAGCCCACCCGAAGGTCATAATCGCCACTTTACCCTGAGAAAGCCCCCAGGGCAAAGCGGTCCAACACGTATGTCGCCCCACCGCGCGCAATCCAGCGCCCGCCCGGTCGGGCGCGTGATCGGCGTTTCAGTCCGCCGCCCGCCTCGGCTATGATGGCGGGAACGGGCTTGAACACGCTTTCTTTTTCTCCCAAATCAGCCCGGTTCACAACGGAGAGGGCGGCCCCATGGCGGCAGTGGCGGTGAAGATGGCGACGAAGACGGCGGCGCCACTGGGTGGCTGAGCGAACCTTCGGATGGATGACACGCTGGAGACGTCTGGTTCGCGACTATGAAACCAGGATCGACGTCTCCGGCGGAATGATACATGCTCGCTATGGAAAGTCTTCGGTTGAAGCCGTTGTCAAACGAACGCTCATCGGGAATGGTGCTTGGATACCGCAAAAAGAATAGAATCTGTAAAATCGTATTTTTGATCGTCGTATAAATATAAAACCGTACCTGAATCGCCGGTTTTGGAGATTAAAATGCGTTGCGGAAGACAGGCGCCGATTATTTTTGTCGGCATCGCTTTTGGATATTTTTGGCTCTCCATTGTGGGGGCTATTGTTTGCGGTTTTTTATTCGGTGGAATCGCTAAAGCATCCGCCTATCTGGCGATGAATAAAAATTCTCCTTCGAAGAAAATTTCATACATGACGATCCAAATAATTGAGATCCTTGCATTCACTTTACTAATTCAATTTCTAGGAATCATATCATCAGAAGTAACAATTCTCGCTGATGATGGATTTTTTATTGAAGATAACCATAAAATTTTACAGTTTGTTTTGTATGGAGACGTACAGAACGCGTTTTCTTCTATCTTTTTATCGCCTTTTGGGAAAAGTAATTATGTTTTTTCAGATAAATTGTGGCTGTTTCATAGCTACAATTACTTAGCCATCACGTCACCCCTGTTTTGTCTTTCGTATATTTTTAGGTACAAAACCATTCCAATGAAAAAAGAAGGTAATTGGAAGGTTATCAAAGAAATATTTGGATTTTTAATCGCATTCATCGTGTATTTTATATTTCTTGGCATAGAAATAAAATACACCGTTGATGGCTGTCACAAATGTGGAATCGTAGAGGAATACATAGTCATGCATCTTATGGGTAAAATTTATACAGGGGTCCCTATTATGGCTTTATTGAGCATGGTCCCAGTGTACGCTCTATCAATCTCATTTAGTTCCGCTAGGTTTTTTATTAAAAATTGCGGTAAAACTTAATATTATGATATCAATGCGATTACAAAAAATAACTCTCATTGCCCAGAATATTTACAAAACACCAATTGCACCGTTAGTTCCTCATAAAAATAAACCTTAGATTGCTTTGTTTCTTCATAAAAATCTGCGGAAAAATGTGCAATCATGAGCCGTTTCACTTCACTTGGTGACTATCGGCACTCATGAATAGCAATATGCAGCCTTGGTGCGGACGAAATCAGCCTTTTCCCGCAGCCTGAGAACGCGCCCGACTGATGATCCACCGCCCCCGCCCGGTCGGGCGCGTGATCGGCGTTTCAGTCCGCCGCCCGCCTCGGCTATGATGGGGAAACGGGCTTGAACACGCTTTCTTTTTCTCCCAGATCAGCCCAGTTCACAATGGAGAGGGCGGCCCCATGGCGGCAGTGGCGGTGAAGATGGCGACGAAGACGCTGACGAAAACGGCGGCGGCGCTTGGAGTCGCGGCGTGGCTGGCCGCCGGGGCGGCGCTGGGCGGATTCAGTCTTCCGGCGGCGGCGGCCCTGCCCGTCGGGGCCACCGGGGTTCACACCATCGCGCCGATGCTGGAGCAGGTGACGCCCGCCGTCGTCAACATCTCCGTCCTGTCGCGGGCGCCGCAGGCGGAAAACCCGCTGCTGCGCGATCCGCTGTTCCGCCGCTTCTTCAACATCCCCGACCAGCCCCAGGCCCGCCCGCAAATGAGCGCCGGGTCGGGGGTGATCGTCGACGCGGCGCGCGGCTACGTCATCACCAACAACCATGTGGTGGAGAACGCGCAGGAGATCGCCGTCACCCTGAAAGACCGCCGCCGCCTGCGCGCCAAGCTGGTCGGGCGCGACGCCGCCACCGACATCGCCCTGCTGAAGATCGAGGCGAAGGGGTTGAGCGCCCTGACCATGGGCGATTCGGATCGGCTGAAGGTTGGCGATTTCGCCGTGGCCATCGGCAACCCTTTTGGCCTGGGTCAGACGGTGACGTCGGGCATCATTTCGGCGCTGGGGCGCAGCGGCCTGAAGATCGAGGGGTATGAGGATTTCATCCAGACCGACGCCTCGATCAACCCCGGCAACTCCGGCGGGGCGCTGGTCAATTTCAGCGGCGAGCTGATCGGCATCAACACCGCCATCATCGGCCCGGCGGGCGGGTCGGTCGGCATCGGCTTCGCCGTTCCGGTCAGCATCGTCCGCTCGGTGGTCGATCAATTGAGCGAGTTCGGCGAGGTGCGGCGCGGACGGTTGGGAGTCGCCATCCAGGATCTGACGCCCGATCTGGCCGACAGCCTGAATCTGGTCGGCGACGAAGGCGCGCTGATCGCCAAGATCGAGCCGGGATCGCCCGCCGACGGCGGCGGCCTGCGCAGCGGCGACGTGGTGATCGCCGTCGATGGCCGCCCGGTGCGCAGCGCCACCGATTTCCGCAACCGCATCGGCCTGCTGCGCGTCGGCACGCCGGTGAACGTCACCGTGGTCCGCAACGGCGCGCAAAAATCGCTGACCGTGCGCACCGCGAAGTAAAGAGTGTTACGGTAGCGGCATGACCCGTCCGATCAACCAACGCCGCGCCGCCGCGCCCCCGGTCGCCAAATCCCCCGCGCAGCGCCAGCGTGAAATCGCCACGTTGCTGATGCGGCTCGACGCCATGCTCAAACAATCGAACGAGCAGGCGACGGCGGCGCGCGAACGGGTGTCGATCGGCGGGCTGACGCGCTACCGCCGGTTCAGCCGCCGGGTCCGCGATTTCTTCGCGCTGGCCGCCGTCGCCCAAGAGCGGCTCGACGCGGCGCCGGAGGAGATGGAGGATTTGATCGACGCGATGACCACCGCGCTGGAGCGTTTGCACACGCGCATGGTCGTCGTCTTCGTCGAGGGCACCGTCGCCTTTTTCGCCGCCTACGCGCGGGTGAAGGCGCTGCCCATCGGCGCGCATGAAATGTGCGGGGTGGAGCTGCGCGGCGTCATCGAGATCCGCAAATTCCTCGACGATCCGCTTTATGATGGGGAGCGCGGGGTCGCTCTGCGCGCCCAGGCCGACCGCATCATCGGCCTGATCCGCGTCGTTATGGAGCGCATCCCGCCGCTGCCCGATTTCGGCGACTCGCCCAGCATCGGCCCGAAGGGCGCGGTGAACAGCCCGCTGAAAGGCCCCGGCGCGGGCGTTCCGCGCCCGGCGGGCCGTCAACAGAGCTTGCCGCAGACTCCGCGCCAAGCGCCCCCGCCCCCGGAGGTCCGTTCCCTCAGCCTCAACCAGTTCGAGGATGAGGAGGACGACGAGGGCTAAAGGTCGGAGAGTTAAAGGCCGGTTGGTCTTGGCTCAACGCTCATGGCGACCGCTGGGGGTGCTGAGCGCGCCGACCGCCGCGCCTGCGGCGCCGCCCAACAGGCCGCCATAGATCGCGCTGCCGCCGGTCACGGAGCCGATCACCGCGCCGCCCGCCGCGCCGACGCCGCCGCCAACCAGCGCGTTGTTTTCCCGGCGGCTCAGATTCTCGCAGCCCGCCAGAGCGCCCGCCGCCATCACCAGAACCACCAAGCCCGTGGCCGTGCGGCTCATCGCCGCGCCCTGTGTCATCATGGTCATGTGATCTCTCCTTCTGTTTTCGCGCGCCATCGAAAAAAGGGCGCGCGTCCTGGTGAAAGATCTGGGAAGCGGCGGCGACGAACGCTTGTGACCTTTCCGGGACCGTTTTTTATGTCCCAAGAGACGACCGAGACAATCTCGTCTCCAGTCAGATATGCAAAAAACGAATAGCTTTCACAACGCATTGTTCATATTCGCAATCCATAACGTTCCCGCCAACCATTCGTCCGCCCATCAAACACCGCCCCCGTCCGCTTCGTCGCGGGCGCGCTGGCGGACAAGAAACTCGGGGATGCCCGCCATGCCTTTCGCCGCCCGCCCGACGCCACTGTTGTCGGCCGCCCCGTGCAGCCCCAGCGAACGCCGCGAGCGCAGCCCGTTTGCCGCGCGGCCCGGTCTGGACGGCGTTCCGACCTTCGAGCGTGACGCGCAGGCCCATCCCCCTGGCGCCACGCATCGCCCGGCCCCGGTTCCGCCCCCACGCGCCAGCGAACCCCTCCCCACCGAACCGATGGGCCAGATCATTGAAATGGCGGCGACCGGCCTTTGGGTCATCAAGCGGCATGGCGTTCTGATCGACATCAATGGCCGCAATCACTGGGACAGCGCCGCCGCCGTCACCGCCGCCGCCACGGCGCACGGCGTTCCGCTGTCGGACATCGTGATCCACACCGGGGCGATGGCGTAACGCGCTCAAACCATGCGGTCGCATGCGTCGCCGGTTGCGCGGACATTATGGCGCACGCCGTGACATCCGCCTTGCCGATCAAACAGTTGCGCCATCATCGCAACTCACTCACTATGCGCGGCTTGAACGATCAACACAGGGTGGATTCGCCGTTTTCCATCCCCCGGGGTGATGACGGACCGGCCACCCGCCGCGCGCGGGCCATGGAAGACATCGACCGCCAACGAACGCTGGAGTATTTCGAACGGTTGGGAAAGGAGCGCGTGCGCCTTTACGCCGCCATCGACTGCGAGCGTTTTTTGGGCGGTTGGCAGGTGCGCGAGTTGGCCGACCAATGGCTGGCCGGTCAGGATGGCGACAACCGCGCCCGCCCGCTGTGGCGGCGCCTGCTGCGCCGCCAGCGCCAGAGTTGAGCGTCAGCGCCGTTCGGGAAACAGGCTGAACAGCCCCTCGCGACTCGCCGCGCACACCCCGCGTTCGGTGACAAGCCCCGTGACCAGCCGGGCCGGCGTCACGTCAAAGCCGTAATTCGCCACCGGGCTGCCGTCCGGCGTCACCTTGATGGTTTCCGTCCGCCCGTCGGCGGTCAGGCCGGTCAGATGCGTGACCTCGCGCCCGTCGCGCTCCTCGATGGGGATTTCGCGCAGGCCGTCGCTCATCCCCCAATCGATGGTCGGCGACGGCAGGCCGACGTAAAAGGGCACGCCGTTGTCAAAGGCGGCCAGCGCCTTCAGATAGGTGCCGATCTTGTTGCAGACGTCGCCGGTCGCCGTGGTCCGGTCGGTGCCGACGATGCACAAATCAACCTTGCCATGCTGCATCAGATGGCCGCCGACATTGTCGGCGATGACCGTGTGCGGCACGCCATGGCGGTTCAGCTCCCACGCCGTCAAGCTGGCCCCCTGGTTGCGCGGGCGGGTTTCGTCCACCCAGACATGCAACGGGATCCCCTGTTCGAACGCCGCGTAGACCGGGGCCAGCGCGGTTCCCCAATCGACCGTCGCCAGCCAACCGGCGTTGCAATGGGTCAGCACCTGCACCGGCTCGCCCGCCCCCTTGCGCTGGGCCGCCGCGCGGATCAGCCCCGCGCCATGCTGGCCGATGGCGTGGTTGATGGCGACGTCCTCGTCGGCGACCGCCGCCGCCTCGATGGCCGCCGCCGCCGCGCGGGACTCCTCCGGCACGCCCGCCAGATGGTCGCGCAGCCGGTCCAGCGCCCAACGCAGATTGACCGCCGTCGGGCGGGTCGCCAGCAGCGTGGCGCAGGCCCGCTCCAACCCGTCGTCGGAGGGATCCTCGCGCATCGCCAGCGCCACGCCATAAGCCGCCGTCGCCCCGATCAACGGCGCGCCGCGCACCAGCATGGCGCGGATGGCGTGGGCGGCGTCCTCCAGGCTAGTCAGGTGAACGACGGCGAAATCGTGCGGCAAGCGGGTCTGGTCGATGATGGCGACCGCGCCGCCATCCTCCGTCGGCCAAATGGTCCGATACGCCGCGCCGTCGATCCGCATGTCCCCGCCCTCCCCCGAAATCCGGCGCCGATTCCGGCCTCCGCTGATTGGCCCACCATAGGCGGGGTCGGCGGCGGGTTCAATGTGGGGGAGCGCGACGCGGTCGACGCCACGCAACATTGCGCAAGCAACGGAAGGCTTTGCAGAACGGGCCGAGTGTGGTTGCCTGGAAACCTTGTCGCTGACGACGCCATAATGTGGAGCGCCCCCGCGCATGGTGAAACGCTGTCTCGGCCTGATCGCCTCGGTCGCCGTGACCCTGCTGGGCCTGTTGCTGGTCACGTTTCTGATTGGCCGCGTCGTTCCCATCGACCCGGTTCTGGCCATCGTCGGCGACCGCGCCAACGCCGACACCTACAGCCGCTTGCGGATGGAGCTTGGCCTCGACCTGCCGCTGTGGCGGCAGTTCTTGCGCTACCTCGCCGCCGTGGCCCAGGGCGATCTGGGGCAATCCGTCCTCACCTCCCGCCCGGTGCTGGAGGATGTGTTGCGGGTGTTCCCGGCGACGCTGGAGCTGGCGACGGTCGCCGTCGTCATCGGCGCGGCGCTGGGGGTTCCCGCCGGTGTGCTGGCCGCCACCCATCGCGGCAGTCTGGCCGACCATGCGATTCGCCTGCTGGGGCTGGTCGGCCATTCCGTGCCGATCTTTTGGCTGGGGCTGATGGGGCTGCTGCTGTTTTACGCCAAGCTGGATTGGGTTCCGGGACCGGGCCGCGTCGATATTGTCTATGAGGGGCTGGTCGAGGCGAGGACCGGCATCCTGACGCTGGACGCCCTGCTGGCCGGGGAAACCGACGTGTTTTGGAACGCCCTGCACCATCTGGCCCTGCCGTCGGTGATTCTGGGCCTCTACAGCGTCGCCTACATCGCGCGGATGACGCGCAGCTTCATGCTCGACCAGTTGCGCCAGGAATACATCACCACCGCGCGGGTCAAAGGCCTGTCGGAGGCGCGGGTGGTCTGGCGCCACGCGCTGGGCAACATCGCCGTGCCGCTCATCACCGTCATCGCCCTGTCCTACGCCCATCTTCTGGAAGGATCCGTGCTGACCGAAACGGTGTTCGCCTGGCCGGGCCTGGGGCAATACATCACCAATTCGCTGCTCAGCGCCGACATGAACGCGGTTCTGGGCGGCACCCTGGTCGTCGGCTCCGTCTTCATCGGGCTGAACCTGCTGTCCGATCTGCTGTACCGCCTGCTGGACCCCCGTGCGAGATAAGGCCGCCGTGACGATGAGCGACGCTTCCCCCCCATGGCGCGCGTGGCTGACCACCGACACGCCGCAATCCCGCCTGCAAGCCCGCCTGGGCCGCGCCTGGACCGGCTGGCGGACCTTCCGCCGCAACCGGCTGGCGATGGCCGGGCTGTTGATCGTTCTGGCCCTGGTCGTGGTGGCGGCGCTCGCCCCGCTGCTGGCCCCGCATCACCCCTATGAGCAGGATCTCGCCAACCGGCTGCTGGCGCCGGGGCCGGGCCATTGGCTGGGGACCGACAGCTTCGGGCGCGACATCCTGTCGCGCCTGCTCTACGGCGCGCGGCTGACCTTGATGATCGTCGCCCTGGTCGCCGTGACCGCGCCGGTGGTCGGGCTGTTGATCGGCACGGTGGCGGGGTATCTGGGCGGCTGGACCGACGCGGCGCTGATGCGCGTCACCGACATTTTCCTGGCCTTCCCCAAGCTTATTCTGGCCTTGGCCTTCGTCGCCGCGCTTGGCCCCGGCATCGAAAACGCGGTGATCGCCATCGCCATCACCTCCTGGCCGCCCTACGCGCGCATCGCGCGGGCGGAAACCCTGACCGTGCGCCACGCCGATTTCATCAGCGCCGCCCGGCTGCAAGGGGCGTCCAGCCTGCGCATCATTCTGGGCCACATCATGCCGCTGTGCGTCGCCTCGCTGGTCGTGCGGGTGACGCTGGACATGGCGGGGGTGATCCTGACCGCCGCCGGACTGGGTTTTCTGGGTTTGGGCGCGCAGCCGCCGCTGCCGGAATGGGGGGCGATGATCGCCGCCGGACGGCAGAATGTGTTGGAGCAATGGTGGGTCGCCGCCATGCCGGGCTTCGCCATCTTCATCGTCAGCCTCGGATTCAACCTGCTGGGCGACGGCCTGCGCGACGTTCTGGATCCGAAGGGGGATTGAGGCGATGAGCGACCAACCCCTGTTGGAGGTCTCCAACCTTCGCGTCGCCTTCCCCACCCGCCAGGGCGTGACCGAGGCGGTGCGCGGAGTCTCCTTCACCCTGGGCCGGGAAAAGCTGGGCATCGTCGGCGAATCCGGCTCCGGCAAGTCGATGACCGGGCGGTCGATCCTGCGTCTGGTGCCGCCGCCGGGAATCGTCACCGCCGACCGTCTGGCCTTTCGCGGCGAGGATTTGCGCGACGCCTCGGAAAAGCGGCTGCGCGCCATCCGGGGCAGCGGCATCGCCATGGTGATGCAGGATCCGAAATTCTCGCTGAACCCCGTGATGACGGTGGGCCGCCAGATCGCCGAAGCCTATCGGGTCCACAGCAAGGCCAGCGCGCGCGAGGCCAAGCGCCGCGCCCTGGAGATGCTGGAGGCCGTGCGCATCCGCGATCCCGAACGGGTCTATGACCGCTACCCGCACGAGGTGTCAGGCGGCATGGGCCAGCGGATCATGATCGCCATGATGCTGATCCCCAACCCCGACCTGCTGATCGCCGACGAACCGACCTCGGCGCTGGACGTCACCGTGCAGATGCAGATTCTGGCGATTTTGGATGATCTGTGCGGCCAGCGCGGCATGGGCATGATTTTCGTCAGCCATGATCTGAACCTCGTCGCGTCCTTTTGCGACCGCATCCTCATCATGTACGCCGGGCGGGTGGTGGAAAGCTGCCCGGCGTCGGAACTGCGCGACGCCCGCCATCCTTACACGCGCGGGCTGCTCGACAGCCTGCCCCGGCTGGACGATCCGCGCCGCGATTTGCCGGTGCTGACCCGCGATCCGGCTTGGCTGACCGACGACGCGCCGCCCGAAAAGGCCCGATGAGGAAAGCCCAATGAGGAACGCTCCATGATCCGCGTTGAAGACCTCCGCGTCGCCTTCGGCCAGGACGCGAACCGCGTGACCGCCGTGGACGGCGTGTCGCTGACCGTGCGCGAGGGCGAATGCTTTGGGCTGGTCGGCGAATCCGGGTCCGGCAAATCCACCGTGCTGCGCGCGGTCAGCGGCCTGAACCACGACTGGACCGGGCGGGTGTCGGTCGCCGGGGCCGATCAATCGCCGCGCCGGGCCAAGGGCTTTTTCAAGACCTGCCAGATGGTGTTCCAGGATCCCTACGGCTCGCTCCACCCCCGCCATTCGGTGGACCGCATCCTCGCCGAACCCGTCGCCATCCACGGCTTGGACGATGCCGACGGGCGGATCGACCGGGCGCTGCGCGAGGTCGGGCTTGGCCCGTCCTTCCGCTTCCGCTACCCGCATCAATTGTCGGGCGGCCAGCGCCAGCGCGTCGCCATCGCCCGCGCCTTGATTCTGGAGCCGCGCGTCCTGCTGCTGGACGAGCCGACCTCGGCGCTCGACGTGTCGGTGCAGGCGGAAATCCTGAACCTGCTGCGCCGCCTGCGCGCCGCCCATGGCCTGACCATGGTTCTGGTCAGCCACAATCTGGCGGTCGTCGCCAATCTGTGCGACCGGCTGGCGGTGATGAACCGGGGGCGGCTGGTGGAGGAGTTGACGGTGGACGCCCTGCGCCACGGCGACGCCCGCCAGCCCTACACCCAACAACTGCTACGGGCCAGCCAGGGCTATGACCGCGCGACGGCGGAAAGCTTCCGCGACTTCGCCTGACGGGTCACGCTCCGCCTCCGGCGCTGGAAGTGGTGTTGGTCGCTGCCAACGCCTCATAGACCATACACGGTTCACCCTCATAAAGGCCCGCGCCGACGAAACCCATGCCTGCCCGTTCGGCCACACGGCGCGAGCGATCATTGCCCGGCGCGATGGTGGCGATCACCCGCGCAAGCCCCAGTTCGGCAAAGGCGTGGCGCAACAACCGCGTCGCCGCCTCCGTCGCGAAGCCCTGCCCCCAGACGGTCGGGGCAAGCCGCCAACCGATCTCCACCTCCCCCTCATAAGGGACCAGCGACGCCCAGCCGAGAAATTGCTCCGGCGCGCGGCGCGGCGCGAAGGACCAATAGCCAAGCCCGGACGGATGACGGGCCTCGATCCGCTCCGCCAAACGACGGGCGTACGCCGCCCAATCCGTCGGAGGGCCGCCGACATGGCGCGTCACCGCCGGATCGGCGTCCATCGCCAGAATCTGGGCCAGATCGCCCAACACGCGGGGCCGCAAGACAAGCCGTTCGCTGTGCAGAACTGGGAGCATCGCAACGATCCGGGGCCATTGGTTGAGTTTCGCAACCTTACGCGGCGTCGCGCCGCTCTGGCAACGCCTTGCCCCAAACGTCCCCCACAGATCTTATTTCCGACTCAAAACAATCAATGCGATGGCTCAGAGCCTCACCGCATTCCCGACAGGCGGATGACGCACAGCTTGTCCGCCGCGCTCTTGGCGTGGGTTTTGTTGTCGGCGATGGTGGCGTTGATGGCGTCGGGCGTCAGGCTGTGCGGGCCGGGGGCGATGGCGACCACCACGCCGCTGACCGACAGCAGCGGATAGGACCGCATCGCCCCGTAACGATCCTTGGCCATGAAGCTTCCCGCCTCGCGCGTCGCCGCGTCGTAGAGGCTTTCGGCGTCGGAACGGAATTGCGCCACCAGCTCGACCAGCCGGGCCAACACCTCGGCCTCGTCGCCGCCGCTGACGCCGAGGAAGAAATCATCGCCGCCGATGTGGCCGACGAAGCATTCGCCGGGCGCCGTCGCCGCCCAGGCCTTCAGCCGCTCGCTGAACATCAGGATGGCGCGGTCGCCCTGGCGGAAGCCGAAATTGTCGTTGAACGGCTTGAAATTGTCGAAATCCAGATAGGCCAGCGCGTGGGACCGCGCGCCGTCGGTCAACGCCTCTTCAATGTGGCGGACGATGGCGGCGTTGCCGGGCAGCCGGGTCAACGGGTTCTGGTCGGTCGCCATGGCGAGGTTGCGTTCATGGACCAGCCGCAACAGCGCGCTGCTCGACAGCACCCCGGCGTAAGCCCCGCCCTCGACGATGACGATGCCGTCGTCGGCGGAATCGGCGGAGAAGGCTTCGATCACCCGATCCAGCGGGGTGGAGATGTCGCAGACCGGCATCTTGATGACCAGATCGTCAAGCCGGTCGCCCAACCCCCGGTTGCGCAGCAATTCGCCGCCGAAGCGGGAATAGACGAAGCGCTTCAAATCGCGCTCACGGATCAGGCCGAGCGGGCGGTCATGCTCGTCCACGATGGGGGCGATGGAGGCGCTGCCGTCGCCCTTGAAGTAATCCAGCAAGTCGGTCTTGCGCGCGGTGACGCGCAGCGGCGGCAGGCGTTCGATCACCTCGGACAGACGACGGTGCGCCTCGCTCGGTTGACGGCGGTCCTTGGCGTTCAGATCCTCGATGATGGCGTAGCTGGTCGGCAGCGCGCCGATGTCCAGACGCGGGCGGGAAATCAGGAAGCCTTGGGCGAAATCGCAGCCAAGATCGCGACAAACGTAAAACTCGCTGGCCGTCTCCACCCCTTCGGCGACGATCTGGATGCCCAGCGCGTGGGCGTGGCCGATCACCGCCGCGACCAGCGCCCGCTTACGCGCGTCGCTGTCGATGTTGCGGATGAAATACTCGTCGAGCTTCACGTAATCGGGCCGCGCCTCGTACAGCAGGCGCAAGCCCGCGTAGCCGACGCCGAAATCATCGATGGCGATGCCCAACCCGCCCAGCCGATACTGCTCGATGGCCCCTTCGACGGCGACGCCGGGCGGGGTGGAGCGCCGTTCGGAGATCTCCAGGACGATTCCGCCCTGCCGCCGTCCGCCGCCGTCGCGCGGCAGCCAGGGCGAATCCGGCTTGCCGACCAGACGGGCGTCGAGATTCAGGAACAGCTTGGCCTCGGTCCAACCGGCCAAGGCGCGGTAGGACGTCACCGCCTTGGCGTGCAGCGCCGATTCAACCGCCCCCAGCACCACAACCCCCGCCGCGTCGGCGGCGTCGAGCAGGGCCGTGGCGTCGGCGAAGGGCGTGCGGTCAAAGCCACGCAGCAGCGCCTCATACCCGTGGCAACGCCCGCTGCGCAGTTGAACGATGGGTTGAAAGGCGTAGGTCAGGGCCGCCACCACCGGCGCCCAATCGAACAGCGGTTTGGACGCGGAGTCGCCAGCGCCGCCCACCGGGGCGGGCCGCCCGTCCGTCGTTTCGTCCATTGATAGCAAGGTCATTGAAAGACCGCCGCCCGCTGTGTTGCGCGCGCCCGTCGCGCGCCGAAACCCGATGGCTCAAGATGTGGTTGTAGCAGACCATCTTTGCGGTTTCGTGACTCACGGGCAGGCTTTTCAGCCTTTCTACGCCGCAACCTCGACCTCCGCCGGGGCGCGGCCCGAGGCCACAAGATAAGCCCCGGTCATGGCGTCGGCCAGCGGTTCGGCGATGGGGCGGCCCAGGCGTTCGACCAGGAACGGCCACAAGGGCACGGCCAAACCGCCGGAGAAATAGAGCGTGTCGTCATCGGTCAGCGTCAGCGCGCGGGCCAGGGCGACCAGATGATCGACCGCGCGGTCGCGGATGCCCAGCGCCACGGAATCGCCCGCGTCCGCCGCCGCCAGCACGAAGGGCGTCAGGCTGGCCATCCGTTCCGGGTTGGGGTTGGCCAGAAGATCGTCGAGCGACTCCGACCCGCAGAGGGTGGCGATCAGCGATTCGGCGAGCGGCCAGGGCGGGGCGACCGTGTCCTTGACCGCCAGCGCGTGGCGGAAGGCTTCCAGCCCGATCCAGGCCCCGCCGCCGCGATCCCCGACCGTCCAGCCCCAGCCATCGCGGAAGAAGTTGGTTCCGTCGGGCAGCAGGCGGCGCGCCGTCACCCCGGTTCCCACCGCCACCATGCCGCAGGGCTTGCCCGCGCCCGCGCCAATCAGCGCGGCGTAGCCGTCGTTGATCGGCAGGATGCGGCCAAAGGGTGGGCAGGCGGCGACAAAGGCGGCGCGGGAGCGCATCACGTTCAACCCCGCCGACCCGATGGCCAGCGTGATTCCCGCCCGATCCTCCGGGTCATGCCCGGCGTCGCTGGCGCAGCGCCGCCACAGCGCCATCACGCTGGCGACCGCGCGCGCGCAATCGGTGTTGGGGTTGCACGGGCCATCGACGGCGCTGGCCAGCGTCACGCCATCGGCGTCGGTCAGGCGGCCACGGCTGCGCGTACCGCCGCCATCGACACAGAAATAGACAGCGGACGTCATGGGAACCACGTCTCCTCACACAGACTGCGTCATGAAAGCGGAAGCGCCCGCAATGTTTGCGTCCCGCTCCAGCGTTGGTTGGGGGCAAGGGACGCCGGCGCGCCGATCACCGCCGCCTCGACGCAAACGAAACGGCTGTGGCCGTCAGGCGGCAGGGCGGGCAGCCGGTCGGCGGCGGCGGGCTTCCACACCACGGCGTCGCAAAATCCGCTCTGTTCGATCCGCAGGACGGACGCCGCCCGCTCCAGCGTGATCGGGCGTTCGGCGTTCAGGAAAATCCGGTCGATGGGGGCGTCGAGCGGGATTGGCGCGTCGCCCGCGCGCAAGCGGCGGTCGCCGTCGGCGCTGTCGATCAACTCCAACCCGGCCAGGCCCGACACCCGGTCGGTCACGTCGGCGCTCAGATAGCTGTGCAGAGCGGTGGTGAAGGCGAAGGCCTCCTCCCCCGCGTTCGTGACGTCCAGGCGGATCGACAGATGGTTGGTGTCGAAGCGCGCGGTCAGCTCCAAACGGAAGCGGTGCGGCCAGACCGCAAGCGTCTCCGGCGAGTCGGAAAAGGTGAGCGTCACCCAACCCCAGCCGTCGGCCTCGTCCAGTCCCTGCCCGGCCACGCTCCACCGGGCGGCGCGGGCGAAACCGTGTTTGGGCAGCGGGCCACGGGCGGCGAATTGCGGGAAGATCACCGGCACGCCGCCGCGAATGGCGTCCGTCGCCGCCCACGGGTTGGTCGGGCTGAGATAGAGCCGCTCCGCGCCATCCGCCCCCCACCATTGGCAGATGGTCCCGCCCTGCGGCGAAAAGGCCAAGCGCGCGCCGTCGCGGGCGGCGATGACGAGGACCGGAACGGCCTCGCCGCCCAGGGACTCAAGCGGAACAGGGGTGGTCATGGCGCGCTGGTCCTTTGCGAAGGCCCGCAGGATCGCTCAGGCGACCCGCGCGGCGACGGGCTGCGGGGCGGCGTCCGGCCCCTCGGCGATCCGCAAGCCGCTTTCCGCGTCGAACAGATGCAGATTGCACGGACGCAGCCGCAGCGTCACCGGCTGGTCGATGAGCCACCCATGGTCGGGGTGTTCATGAACGGTGACGACCGTGCCATCGGTCAGACGGACGCGCAAGAAACTCTCGGCCCCCAGATACTCCGACCCGATCAGCGTTCCGGCCAACCCGTCGTTTCCGGCGGGCAGCACCTCGAAGCCGTTCGGGCGGATCCCGGCGGTGACGGCCCCGTTCGCGGCGGCGGTGCAGGGCAGACGGCCAGACCCGGCCAGCGTCAACACCCCGCCAGCGGCCACCCCCGGAACCATGTTCATGCCAGGCGAGCCGATGAAGGTGGCGACGAAGGCGTTGGCCGGGCGGCGGTAGAGGTCCGACGGCGTGCCGATCTGCTGCACGATGCCGCCGTTCATCACGATGATGCGGTCGGCCAGCGTCATCGCCTCGACCTGATCGTGGGTGACATAGACCATGGTCGCGCCCAGCCGCCGGTGCAGATCGGCGATTTCCGCCCGCACCTGGTTGCGCAGGGCGGCGTCCAGGTTGGACAAAGGCTCGTCGAACAGGAACACCTCGGGATGGCGGACGATGGCGCGGCCAATGGCGACGCGCTGACGCTGCCCGCCCGACAATTCGCCGGGGCGGCGCTTCAGGAAGGGTTCCAGCGCCAGGATGCGCACCGCCTCGGCCACCCGCTCGGCGATCAGCGACGCGGCGGTGCGGGCCTGCTTCAGCCCCAGCGTCAGGTTGCCTTCCACCGTCAAATGCGGGTACAGGGCGTAGCTCTGGAACACCATGGCGATGCCGCGCTTGGACGGCGGCAGGCTGCTGACGTCCTGCCCGCCGATCAGCACCGTGCCGGTGGATTGGTCGCTCAGGCCCGCGATGATGCGCAGCAGGGTGGATTTGCCGCAGCCCGACGGGCCGACGATGACGATGAATTCGCCGTCGGCGACGTCGAGATCGACGGTCTTCAGAACCTCGACGGCGCCGAAGCGCTTGGAAATGCCTTCGAGAACGAGTTTGCCCATGGTTTCCTCTCAAGTCCCGTGCCGCGTCGAGCGTTCGTTCACTTCACCGCGCCAGCGGTGATGCCCCGGATCAACTGGCGGGAAAACATCAGATACAGGATCAGCATCGGCACGATGGCCAGGGTCAGCGCCGCCAGAACGGCGTTCCAATCCGTGATGAACTGACCGATGAAGGATTGCGCGCCCAAGGTCATCGTCCGCGTGCTTTCGCCCGGCGCCAGCACCAGCGGGAACCACAGATCGTTCCAGATCGGCACCATGGTGAACACCGCGATGGTGGCGATGGCCGGGCGCACCACCGGCAGAACCAGCCGGAACAGGATGGTGTATTCCGACAAGCCATCGACGCGCGCCGCGTTCTTCAGATCGTCGGACACCTGCCGCATGAACTCCGACATCACGAAGACCGCCATCGGCAGGCCTTGGGCCGTGTAGACCAGGATCAGCGCGAACAGCGTGTTGGCCAGCCCCAGCGAGACCATCATCTTGAGAATGCCGACCGTGCCCAGCCGGATCGGCACCATGATGCCCATCACCAGGAACAGGCCGATCAGCCGGTTGCCGGGAAAGCGGTATTCCGACAGGGCGAAGGCCGCCATCGCGCCGAACAGGATGATGAAGAACAGCGCGCAGACGGTGACGATCAGGCTGTTCTGGAAATAATGCAGGATGTCGCCGCGCTTCAGAACCGTGTCGTAGCCGATCAGCGTGATCGTCTCGAAGGAGGGCAACGCCAGCGGCGCGCCGAAGATCTCCTTGCGCGGCTTGAAGGAGTTCATCACCACCAGCAGCGTCGGCGCCAGCGCCAGCAGGGTGAAGCCGATGAGAACCAGATGGGCGGCCAGGGTGGAGATCTGGAAACGGCGCGCAATCGTCTGCGTCATGGCCGGAGTCCTTACATTTGATAATAGGCAAGCCGACGCTGCACGCCATAAAGATAGACGCAGACGCCGCCGAGGATGATGAGGAACATGGCCCCGGCGATGGTCGCCCCCATGAAGGGGTCGCCGGATTGCAACTGGTTGCCGAAGAAGGTGCGGTAGAGCAGCGTTCCCAGAATGTCGGTGGAGAAATTCGGCCCGGCCAGCGCCCCTTGGCTCACGTAAATCAGGTCAAAGGCGTTGAAATTGCCGACGAAGGTCAGGATCGAGACCACGCCGATGGACGGCCAGATCAGCGGCAGCTTGATTTTGAAAAACTGGGTGATCCCCGTCACCCCGTCGCAGGAGGCCGCCTCCAGCAGCTCGTCGGGGATGGCGATCATCGCGGCGTAGATCAGCATCATCGGCAGGCCGATGAACTGCCAGACCGAAATCAGCGCCAGCGTGACAAGCGCGGTGTCGGGTTGGCCCAGCCACGGCCCGAACCAGGATCCCAGGCCGACCGATCCCAGCAGCGTCTTCGACACGCCCCAGGCCGGGCTGAGGATCAATTTCCAGACGAAGCCGACGATGACGAAGGACAGCATGGTCGGCAAAAACAGCGCCGTGCGGTAGAACTCGCGCCCCGGCAGCTTGCCCAGCGACAACAGCGCCGCCAGCAATATGCCGATGGGGTTCTGGACCAGCATGTGGATGATGAAGAACAGCGTGTTGTTCCACAACGCGTTCCAGAACGGCCCCTGCCAATAGCTGTCGGTCAGCAGGGTGGTGTAATTGGCCAGACCGACGAACACCGCCTCGCCGTCCGGTCCCTTGCCGTAGAGCGAGAGGCGCAGGCTGTCGAAGACCGGCAGCAGCATGATGACCGTGTAGATGAGAATCGCGGGCGCCAGCAACACCCCAATGTGCCAGCGGATTGGTTTGCGCTGTGCCGACGTCGCCACGGCATACCCTTTCGATCGGAGGAGTCCGGGCCGCGCGAACGCGGCCCGGATGACGGTCAATGATGGGAACGGCTTACTTCTGCTGCGGCTTGTACCAGTTGGCCAAAGCGGCCTGGAGACGCTCCGCCGCCTTTTCCGGGGTTTCGCTGCCGTTGATGACGTTGGCCGACGCGCCCCAGGTGGCGTCTTCCAGGTTCGGCTTCGCGCCGCGCGACAGGATCTGATAGGTCGAGCGGATGGTGGACTTGCAGCCGTTGCGCCAGCCGACGAAGGTCTGCGCCAACGGATCGTCCACCGCCACCGGCGCGGTTTGCAGGCTGAAGAAGCCCGGCAGCGCGTTGGCGTAAATCTTGGCGAAGTCCGGGGTCGTGACCCAGGTCAGGAACTTCTTGGCGGCGTCCTGATTCTTGCTCTTGGTGTTCACGCCCATCGCGATGTCGGGATGGTCGGAGATGTAGCAGGTGTCGCCGACCTTGCGCACCGGCGGCGGGAAGGCCCCCATCTTGAAGGTGGCCTGAGCGTTGAAGCCCGAGATTTCCCACGACCCGCCGGGATAGATCGCCGCGCGGCCCAGCGTGAAGATGTTCTGGCTGTCGGCGTAGGATTGCGCCTTGTAGCCGTCGCCCAGATAGGGCGCCCATTTGGCCAGCGTGCGCAGGGTTTCCAGCCAGCCGCCTTCCGACAGTTTTTGCGTGCCCTGGATGACGGCGTTGCGGCCCTCTTCACCCTTCCAATAATTCGGGCCGATGTTCTGATAGCCGGTGGTGGCCGCTTCCCACTGGTCGGCGGTGCCCATGGCCATCGGGACGTAGGTCCCGTCCTTCTTGATTTTGTCCAGCGCGGCGAACAGCTCGTCTTCCGTCTTCGGCTCCTTCAGGCCCAGCTTGTCGAAGGCCTCCTTGTTGTAGAGGAAGCCATGCAGCACGGAGGCCATCGGCACGCAGAAGGCGGTCTTGCCGTCGTCGGTGCTCCAGGCCAGCTTGGCGGCGGCGCTGAAGTTGTTCATGCCCGGCAGATCGTTCAGCGGGGCCAGGCGGCCCTTGGTGAACTGCTCCAGCGAGGCGTCGAACGGGCGGCAGGTGACGATGTCGCCGGCGGTGCCGGATTCCAGCTTGGCGTTCAGGGCGGCGTTGTATTCCTTCGGCGCGGTCGGCGCGAACGTCACCTTGATGTCGGGGTGGGTCTTTTCAAAGGCGGGGATGATCTTGTCCTGCCAGATGGCCAGATCATCGGCGCGCCAGCTTTCGATCACCAGGCTGCTCGCCGCCTGGGCCATCGGCGCCCAGCTTGCGCACACCGCCACCACCGCAGCCGACATTGTCAAAGCGCGCTTCATCGTTCGTACCCTCCCGTCTGAATTGTTCGATTGAGCCGGTTGTTCAGGACCCATCGGCCTGCCCGCCGACACGCCGTCCCGGCCACGTCGGCTGCACTAGGACGATACCAAAACAATACCAAAAGGAAACCATTTTTTTGCCCATCAATAATTTTTGCGGCGGAAAACGCCCATTCTGGCGATTTTCACCCCACGACGCAGGTTTGATTCACAGATAAAAATCATGTGAATCATGATTATAGAGAAAATTGCGCGGCCTTGGAAACAAGCGAAATAACCAACAATCAAGCCTGTTGACAGTCTGAAAAATTGGTCCTAAACATAAGACCAATCAGATACCAATGACCCAGCAGGGGACACTCCTATGCGCACCGAGGCGATCTCCCCACGTTATTCCACGCTCGATCAGTGGAAACCGCAGGAGGTCGTCCAGGCTCTGTGGGCCAGCCAATCCCACGCGGTGGCCGCCTGCCTGCCCGTTTTGCCGACGCTGGTCGCGGCGGTGGAGGCGGCGGCGACGCGGCTGAAGCGCGGCGGGCGGCTGTTCTATGTCGGGGCCGGATCGGCGGGCGCGATGGCGGCGGTGGACGGGATCGAGCTGCGGGCGACCTTCGGCTTCCCCTCGGCCCGCACCGTCATCCTGCTGGCGAGCGGCCTGGATTTCTCGCGCGGCATGCCGGGCGGGCATGAGGACGATGCCGACGCCGGACGTCTGCGGATGCTCGATTACGGCTGCGACGACAAGGACGTGGTGATCGGCGTGTCGGCCAGCGGGGCCAGCGTCTTCACCACCAGCGCGGTGCAGGAAGGCCGGGCGCGCGGCGCGCTGACCATCGGCCTGTCCAGCGTCGCCCACAGCCCGCTGATCCAATCGGTGGAGCATCCGCTCCTCACCGACACCGGCGAGGAGGTGATCGCCGGTTCCACCCGGCTGGGGGCCGGAACCGCGCAAAAGGTGGTGTTGAACCTGTTTTCGACGGCGCTGATGGTCCGTTGCGGGGCCGTCCACGGCAACATGATGGTCAATCTGCGCCCGGAAAACGACAAGGAACGTCAGCGGGCCATTGCCATCATTCAGCAAATAACCGATTGCAAGGACACGCAGGCGGAAGCCGCCCTGGCGGAAGCCGGGGACGCCAAGCACGCCGTCCTGCTGGTCAGCGGCATGAGTCTGGAACAGGCCAAGGCGGCGCTCGCGCGGTCGGGCGGCGTTCTCGGCCCGGCCCTGGCCGAGGCGCACCGCCGATGAGAGTCCGTTCTTTGAGCCTCCGTTCTCTGAGCGCCCGTTTCGTCGGCTTGGCGCCCGTCGCCTGTTTGGTCTTATGGAGTCGCCGCCATGCGTAGCCCTGCCCGGAACGCCGCCCCTGCCGCCGCCCCTGCCGCCATCGTCGAACCGCTGTTCGACAATCAGGCCGTCTCGTCGGCGCGGGCGCTGCCGCTTTACATGCAGTTGGCCCAGCATCTGCGTCAGCTCATCATCGGCGGCGCGATCAACGACCGGGACGCCCTGCCCGCCGAACGGGATCTGGCCGAACGCTTCAGCGTGTCGCGCGTCACCGTGCGCAAGGCGTTGCAATCGCTGACCGACGAAGGACTGTTGCAGCAACGCCAGGGGGCCGGAACCTTCGTCAGCGCTCCGCCGCGCGTCGAACAGCCGTTGTCGGTGCTGACCAGCTTCACCGAGGACATGCAGTCGCGCGGCCTGACCGCCGGGTCGGTCTGGCTCGACCGCACCACCGGAACGGCGTCGTCGGACGAGGCGTTGATCCTTGGCCTGTCGCTGGGCGAACGGGTCAGCCGGTTGCGCCGCATCCGCTTGGCCAACGGCGTTCCCATGGCAATTGAAAATTCCGTGGTGCCCAGCCGCTTTCTGCCCGACCCCGGCGCGGTCAGCGGGTCGCTCTACGACGTGTTGCGGGCGCGCGGCCACATCCCGCACCGGGCGCTCCAGCGGTTGAGCGCCACCTCTTTGACCGAAGACCAGGCCCGGCTGCTGGACACCCAGCCCGGCAGCCCGGCGCTGCACATCGAACGCCGCACCTTCCTGCCCACCGGCGGCATGGTGGAGCTGGTGCGGTCCTCCTACCGGGGAGACGCCTACGACTTCGTCGTGGAGCTGCAACTCTCCGCCCCTCCCATACCCAGCCGACACGACAGCGAGGCCGGTTCATGACGTCCTTCATCCTTTCCGGATCCGACCCGCGCATGGCCTTCGAGGCCGCCGAGTCCGCCGACACCATCACCCGCCTGGTCGCCCACGCCACCCCCGCCCTAGCCGCATTGGGCGAGCGCCTGCGGGCCTCGCCGCCCCCCGTCGTCGTCACCTGCGCGCGCGGCAGCTCCGACCACGCCAGCCTTTACGGCAAATATTTGATCGAAACCCATCTGGACGTTCCGGTGGCCTCGGTCGGCCCGTCCATCGCCTCGATCTACGACCGTCAGCTTCGCGTCAAGGGCGCGCTGTTCATCGTCGTGTCGCAGTCGGGGCGCAGCCCGGATCTGCTCAGCCTGACCCGCTCGGCGCGGGCGGCGGGGGCCATCGTCCTGGGCTTCGTCAACGACCTGGACTCGCCGCTGCCGGGCCTGTGCGATCTGTGCGTGCCCCTGTCGGCGGGGCCGGAGTTGAGCGTCGCCGCGACCAAATCCTGCCTCGCCGCCATGGCGTCCTTCCTGCTGCTGGCCGCGCAGTGGAGCCAAAACCCGGCGCTGCTGGCCGAGGTCGCCGCCCTGCCCGACACGCTGCGCCAAGCCGCGACGTTGGATTGGCACACACCCTTGCAAGCTCTGACCCGCGTCAACGATCTCTACATCGTCGGGCGCGGCGCCGGCTTCGGCGTCGCCAACGAGATGGCGCTGAAGTGCAAGGAAACCTCCCGCCTGCACGCCGAGGCGGTCAGCGCCGCCGAGGTGCTGCATGGCCCCCTCGCTCTGGTCGGCCCGGGCTTCCCGGTCCTGGCCCTGTCCCAGCCCGACGCCTCGGCGGACACGACGCGGCACATCGTCGAACGCATCGTCGGGCTGGGCGGGCCGGTTCTCACCACCCTGCCGGACGTCGCGGGCAGCGTCACCCTGCCGACCGTCCCCGACGTCGGCCCGGCGACGGCGCCGCTGGCCGCCCTGCAAAGCTTCTACATGGCCATCGGGCGCGTCGCCCGCGAACGCGGCCTGGATCCCGACGCCCCCGCCAACCTGCGCAAAGTCACGGAGACGATCTGATGGCCGACCTGCTGCGGGGCGCGCGGCTGCTGCTCGACGACGCCATCGTCGAGGGCTGCGACCTGCTGATCGACCAGGGCCGAATCGCCGCCGTCGGGCCAGGGCTGGACGCCACGGGCGCCGCCCTGACGATTCTGCCGCCGGGCAGCCTGCTGGCGCCGGGCTTCATCGACGTGCAGGTGAACGGCGGCGGCGGCGTTCTGTTCAACGACGAGCCGACGCAAACCGGCGTGCGGACCATCGCCGCCGCCCACCGCCGCTACGGAACGACCGGCCTGTTGCCGACGATCATCACCGACACAGCCGACCGCTTCCGCCAAGCCGCCGACGCGGTGATCGCCGCCCGGAAAACCCCCGGCAGCGGCGTTCTGGGCGTCCATTTCGAAGGGCCGTTCATCAGCCCGCAGCGGCCCGGCGTGCATGATCCGCGCTTCATCCGTCCACCGACTCCTCAGGATTTGGATTTTCTGACCGATCTGACGGCGAATCCGGCGATTGGCCGCGTGCTGCTGACGCTGGCCCCGGAAACGCTGGACGGCGCGGTGCTGGACCGTCTGGCCGCCGCCGGGATCCTGCTGTCGGCGGGCCATTCGGCGGCGGATTGGCGGCAAACGGTCGACGCGTTGGCCCATGGCGTGCGCGGCTTCACCCATCTGTTCAACGCCATGCCGCCGCTGACGGCGCGGGCGCCGGGGCTGATCGCGGCGGCGCTGCTCGACCCCAACAGTTGGTGCGGGCTGATCGTCGATGGGATTCACGTTCATCCCGCCACCTTGCGTCTCGCGCTCGCCGCCAAGCCGTTGAACCGGATGATGCTGGTGACGGACGCGATGATGGCGACCGGCACGGACGTCGATGAATTCGTCCTTCAGGGCCGCCGCATCCTGCGCCGCAACGGGCGGCTGGAAACCGAAGACGGCACGCTGGCCGGGGCGGACATCGACATGGCCGGGGCCGTGCGCGCCTGCCGCGACCTGCTCGGCCTGCCGTTGGAAAGCGCGCTGGCGATGGCGTCCCGCCATCCGGCGGAGTTCCTTGGCCTGGGCGACCGTCTGGGGCGCATCGCGCCGGGTTATCAGGCCGATCTGGTTCTGCTGACCCCCGAGATTCAGGTTCTGGGAACCTGGGTCGAGGGCGCTTGGCGGGCCGCCGACGAGAACGACGCCCCCTAACCTCCCAAACTCCCCCCACAACCGACGCGCCGTTCCCCCGCCGGACCTCTGGTCTCCGGCGGCGACGGGCGGCCATGACCCGAAGGGTTCCGCCATGCTGGCCAATCTTCGCATGAGAGGAAAAGTCATCATCATCGTCGCCGCGATGGCGCTGCTGTGCGGCGTCGTCGGCGGTATCGGCGTGGTTGGGATGACGGAGATCGGATCGGCGGCGGAGCGCATCGCGCTGTCCGGCGACGTCATCAAGACCGGCGCGCGGCTCAGCACCAATCTGGTCGCGATGAACCGGGCGGAGCACCGGATGGGCATGAACCCGGCGGAAGCCACCGAAGCCGCGCAAGCCTTGCAGGACGCCAGCCGCCAATTCGCCCAGCGGGTCGCCCTGCTGAACGGCATGGTCGCGGCGGAGGACGCGCTGGCCGCGATCACCGCCGCCCACCGCGCCTATATGGGCCAAGCCCTGCAAACCATGCAGCAGGCCCGCAAGGCCAAGGACTCCCGCCGGGAGGAGGACCGCGCGACGCTGGTCGCCACCGTCCAGAAATCGACCGAGTTGGTGAGCGAGCTGGACCGCAAGATCAAGAGCTTCACCGACGCGCTCGACACCGACGGCATCAAGATCAACGACGCGGCGGCGGAGCAGCGCCACCTGTTGACGATCACGA
The DNA here is from genome assembly GCF_003590795.1 of Azospirillum cavernae. Classification (GTDB taxonomy): domain Bacteria; phylum Pseudomonadota; class Alphaproteobacteria; order Azospirillales; family Azospirillaceae; genus Azospirillum; species Azospirillum cavernae. The sequence continues at coordinate 17,528 of NZ_QYUL01000001.1, read as the reverse complement.
TGGCGGCGGTGGCGGTGGGCGGCATCCTGTTGAGCACGCTGTTCGGCCTGATCGTCGCCAAGCTGGGCTTGACCAACCCGGTGCGGGCCATCGGCGGCGACCTGATGCGGCTGGCCGACGGGACGCTGGACATCACGCTGTTCGGCGCCGCCCGCAAGGACGAACTGGGCGACATCGCCCGCGCCTCGGCGGTGTTGCAGGGGACGGCGCTGACCGCCCGGCGCCTGGCCGCCGAGCGGGAGGGCGAGCGGCTGGCCCGCGAGGCCCGCGCCCGGACCATCGAACAGCTCGCCCAATCCTTTGACGCGGCGGTGTCCGACAAGCTGCACGGCATGGCCGACGCCGCCGCCCAGATGGCCGAGGTCGCCCACGCGCTGGCCCACAGCGTGGCGGTCGGCACGGAAAAGGCCGCGACCGTCACCTCGGCCACCGCCCAAGTGTCGGGCTGCGTCCAGACCGTGGCGGCGTCCGCCGAGCAGTTGAGCGCCTCGATCAGCGAAATCGGCCGTCAGATCGGCCAATCGACCCGCAGCACCCGCGTCGCCATCGACGAGGTGACGCAGGCCAGCGCGGCGATTTCCAGCGTGGTCGAACGGTCGGTCTGCATCGGCGAGGTGGTCGGCGTCATCACCAGCATCACCTCGCAGATCAACCGGCTGGCCTTGAACGCCACCATCGAGGCGGCGCGCGCCGGAAACGCCGGCAAGGGCTTCGCCGTCGTCGCCACCGAGGTGAAGACCCTGGCCCAGCAGACCGCCAAGGCGACCGACGACATCATCCAGCAGATCGCCGCCCTGCAAGGCGCGACCGAAGGATCGGTGGCCGTCATCGCCCGCGTCGTCCAGCGCATCGACGAGATCAACCATGTCACCGGGGCCATCGCGGCGGCGGTCGAACAGCAATCCGCCGCCACGTCGGACATCGCGCGCACCATCCAAACCACAGCGCTCGGCACGCAGGAGGCGGCGGCCAGCATCGCCAGCGTCAGCGCGGCGTCCGCCGAAAACGGCGCGGCGGCGGGGCGGGTTCTGTCCTCCTCGCAAGCCCTGTCGGACGAAACCAACCGCATGAAGGCGCAAGTCGCGGCCTTCCTGCGCGATTTGAAGGCCGCCTGAAGGAACCCATCCCAGCGGACCTGACCCGCAACCCCGGCGCTCCCTCCCGCGCTCCATCCTGTTGACCCAACCCGCCCGTCGCTGGCCGCCCGTCGCTGGCGCGGGGAACGCCCCCTCCTTGCCTTCACCCTTTTGACGACGCCGGTCCGACCGGCGCCGCTGGACCCCGCTCATGTCCTCACCGTCCTCCCACATCTCGGCCTTCGATTATGTCGTGTTCGGCGGAACCGGCGATCTGGCCATGCGCAAGCTGCTGCCCGCGCTGTTTCACCGCGAACTGGACGGCCAGTTGCCGCCCGAAGGGCGCGTCATCGCCGCCGCGCGCGGCGCGATGAGCGACGACGCCTACCGCGCCCTGGTGTGGGAGGCGTTGAGCCGGCATGTCGGCGACCGCCTGACCGACGACGCCTGGACCGCCTTCGCCCGGCGCCTGTCCTACGCCCAGGTGGACGCCCGAATGGACGCCCGCAGCGGCGAGGGATGGGAGGCGCTGGGCGCGACGCTGGACCAGCGCCCCGACCATGTGCGGGTGTTCTACCTGGCGACCGCGCCCGATCTGTTCGGCCCGATCAGCCAGCGCCTGCACGATCTGGGCGCCATCACCCCGCGTTCGCGCGTCGTGCTGGAAAAGCCGCTGGGCCATGATCTGGCCTCGGCCCGCCGCATCAACGACGAGGTCGGGCGGGTCTTCACCGAATCCCAGATTTTCCGCATCGACCATTATCTGGGCAAGGAAACGGTCCAGAATCTCCTGGCCCTGCGCTTCGCCAACGCCCTGTTCGAACCGCTGTGGTCCAGCGCCTGGATCGACCATGTGCAAATCACCGTGGCCGAAACCGTCGGGGTGGAAAATCGCGGCGGCTATTACGACGGCTCCGGCGCGTTGCGCGACATGGTGCAGAACCATCTGTTGCAACTTCTCTGCCTGGTCGCCATGGCCCCGCCCGCCACGCTGGACCGCGACGCGGTGCGCGACGAGAAGCTGAAGATCCTGCGCGCGCTCGCCCCCATCGAGAACGCCGACGTCGAGACTCTGACCGTGCGCGGCCAGTACCGGGCGGGCGCCATCGACGGTCAGCCGGTGCCGGGCTATCTGTCCGAACCGTTGGTCGCCGCCGACAGCGCCACCGAAACCTTCGTCGCCCTGAAGACCGAGATCCGCGATTGGCGGTGGGCGGGCGTGCCCTTCTACCTGCGCAGCGGCAAGCGGCTGGGGGCCAAGGTTTCGGAAATCGTCATCGCCTTCAAGCCGATTCCCCACAGCATCTTCCCCGTCGGCGGCGGGGCGGTCGCGCCGAACCGGCTGGTCGTGCGGCTGCAACCCGACGAGCACATCCGCCTGCATCTGATGACCAAGGAGCCGGGACCGGGCGGCATGCGGCTGCGCGAGGCGGCGCTGAATCTCAGCTTCGCCGAGACCTTCAAGAGCCGCTTCCCCGACGCTTACGAGCGGCTGTTGATGGACGTCGTGCGCGGCAACCCGACCCTGTTCATGCGCCGCGACGAGGTGGAGGCGGCGTGGTCCTGGGCCGAGCCGATCCTGAACGCCTGGGCGCGCGACCCGCGCCGCCCGCACCCCTACACCGCTGGAACCTGGGGACCGTCCGCCGCCATCGCCTTGATCGAACGCGACGGCCGGACCTGGATCGACGACCACGACCGGCCCGGCGGGTGACGCCCGCCATCCGGCCCCACCCCAACCAAAAAACACCATCGCGCCGGTCCAGCGACCAAGGCGCGGGTACGGAACAGCCCGTCACGGCTGTGGCAGGGAACGCCCTGCGCTTCACCCATGGAGGAACACTGTATGTCTCGTCTGGTTCTTTTGAGCGGCGTCGCCGCCGTCGCTTTCGCCGCCGGCGCCGCTCCGGCGCTTGCCCAGTCCAAATCCAAGTTCGACGTCACCATCGGCGGCGACGCGTATTTTGAGGCGGGCGTCACCGGACAGGACCGCGACAGCGGCCTGCGTTCGAGCGAGTTCCGCAACCGTCTGCGTCTGGTCATCACCCCGATCGCCAAGGCCGACAATGGTCTGGAGTATGGCGGGCGCATCCGCACCGTCACCGACGCCAACCGGAATCTCGTCAGCGACCGCGCTTACATCTTCGCCAACGGCAGCTTCGGCACGGTCAGCGCCGGTCAGCAGAACGGCCTGTCCGACGAATACGCCATCATCGCCCCGTCCGATTGGGGCACCGGCGGCGTCGACGGCGACATGCAGGCCTTCCTGGGCGGCACCGGCGGCAACCTGCCCGGCACCGCCGGCAATCTGCGCACGCTGATTTCCGGCAACAACGCCAGCCGCCTGACCTACCTGACCCCGAAATTCTCCGGCTTCCAGTTCGGCGCCACCTATCAGCCCAACTCCGACAGCCAGAACACCGACGTCAACCGCCGCAAGACCGCCGCCCCCAACGGTCTGCAAACCGGCGCCTACAACGACATCTTCGAAGTCGGCGGCAATTACGCCGGGGCCTTCGGCGACGTGACGCTGGGCGCCAGCCTGTATTATTCGGGCGGCACGGCGAAAAGCTCCTCCACCTCGACCGCGACCTTCGAAAACCTGTCCTCGACCATGGCCGGCCTGTCGGTCGGCTATGGCGGGTTCAAGGTCGGCGGCAGCTACGCCTGGTCGGGCAAGAGCGGCTACGCCAAGCGGTCCAACACCCCGACGGCGATCAGCCGCGAAGGTCAGAATGTCTGGACCGTCGGCGGGCAATACACCACCGGCGCCGTCACGCTGGGCGCCAGCTACCTCGGCGCGCAGGACGCGGGCAGCCTGACGGTCGCGGGCAAGAACTCGTTCCAGCAATATGTCGTCGGCGCCAAATACGTCATCGCTCCGGGCTTCTCGGTCGGCGGCGAATACAATTACTTCAAGCTGAACTCCGACGTCGCCGCCAACAAGGACAAGGGCAACGTGGTTCTGTTCACCACCAACCTGGCCTTCTAAGCGGAAGGTTGTTTGAGGATCGACCGGCCTGTTTCGAGACGTGGGCCGGTCGTCGCAGCGGTTCAGGGCGACGCCCAAGCTTCGGCTGACGGCGTCGGTCTGGACCGCATCCATGAGTTTGACGGCTCATGAACGTCTCGTCGTGGTGTTGTCCTCCAGCCTCTCGCAATCTCCTGGGGAGAGGTTAACCTGAAGGCCGGGCGTTGATCGCGCCCGGCCTCTTTTTGTCGTCACGCGGCGCTCACCAGCGGCGCCGATCGTCCGATCGCCCCCAACCGGGCCGGTGATGATGCTCCCACCGACGATCATAGCCGTAGCGCGGGCGCTCATAGACCACGGCGGGCGGCGCCCGGTAATAAGGCCGGGCGACGACGACCGGCGGACGGTAGGCCGGATATTCCGAATAATAGCCGCCCTGATGGTGGACGCAGCCCGCCAGCGTGACCAGCAAGGCGGACAGGGCGGCGAAGCGAAGAACGGCGCGGGCTGGGACAGGACGCATGGCGGTGAACCTGATGAATGGGCCGGGAAAATGCGGCGCTCATCCCTGCAAACACGTCGGGTCCGCGATTATTCCCCCCGCCGACGGATTCAAAAAACAAAGATCCATTCATCGCAAATTCGGATGGATGAAAGAAAAACTATGAATTTCTGAAATCGCCCTATCGGGGGCAAGCTGCGCGGCATCCCCATCCCCCCATGATCCAAAGGCGATCCCATCATGAAGGCCATCGGCTACCGCGCGTCCCTGCCCATCGGCAACCCCGACTCCCTGATCGACGTCACCCTCGACACCCCGGTTCCCACCGGGCGCGACCTGCTGGTGCGGATCGACGCCGTGTCGGTCAACCCCGTGGACGTCAAGCTGCGCGCCAACGCCGCGCCCGCCGACGGCGCCTTGCGGGTGCTGGGCTTCGACGCCGCCGGAACCGTCGAAGCGGTCGGGCCGGACGTCACCCTGTTCCGTCCCGGCGACGCGGTGTTCTACGCCGGGGCCATCGACCGTCCCGGCGCCAACAGCGAACATCATGTGGTGGACGAGCGCATCGTCGGCCCCAAGCCCAAAAGCCTGACCGCCGCCGAAGCCGCCGCCCTGCCGCTGACCGCGATCACCGCCTGGGAAATGCTGTTCGACCGGCTGGGGCTGAGCCGTGGCGCGACGGCGGAGGCTGGACGGTCGCTGCTGATCGTCGGCGGGGCGGGCGGCGTCGGCTCCATCGCCGTGCAATTGGCCCGGCGGCTGACCGGGATCCGCGTCATCGCCACCGCCTCCCGCCCCGAAACGGCTGATTGGGCGCGGGAGATGGGCGCGCACGACGTGATCGACCATTCCGGCTCGATCCCCGACCAAATCCGCGCGCTGGGCTTGAGCGGTGTGGATTCTGTGTTCGTCACCACCGGCACGGACCAGCATTTCACCGCGCTGGCCGAGATCGTCGCCCCGCAGGGCCGCATCGGCCTGATCGACGATCCCGGCCTGATCGACGTCCGCCTGCTGAAGCGGAAATCCGTGTCGCTGCATTGGGAGATGATGTTCGCCCGCTCCCTGTTCCAGACCGCCGACATGGCGGCCCAACACGCGCTGTTGGCCGAAGTGTCGCGGCTGGTCGATGACGGAACCTTGCGCACGACGCTGACCGAAACGCTGGGCCGGATCGACGCCGAAACCCTGCGGCGGGCGCACGCCCTGATCGAAACCGGCAAGGCGCGCGGCAAAATCGTGCTGGAGGGCTTTTAAGCCGCGTCCTGCGACAGCGGAACCGACGACAGCGAAACAGGCGACAGCGCCGGGCGGTTGGTCCGGCGCATCGCCGCCAGACTGTCCAGGATGAAGCCGACCAGCGGTTCGGCCAGACGGCGGTTGCGCGGGGTTTCCCCGAAGATGGCCATATCGACCTCGCCCAATTCAGGCAACCCATCCTCAACGCCCAGCCGCCGCGCGCCGTCGGGGACCGAGGATTCGCTGAGCACCGCCACCCCCAACCCGGCCCGCACGGCGGCCTGGACCCCCAGGACGCTGCCGCTGGTGTAGACGATCCGCCAGGGCCGCCCGATCTCGCCCAGCGCCGACACCCCACGATTGCGGAACACGCAGGGCGCGGGCAAGGCGCAGAGCGGCAGCGGCGCGGCGGGGTCGATCTCCAGCGTCGGGGCGGCGACCCAGCGCATCGGCTCGCGCCAAATCACCCGCCCGCGCGTTTCCCCGGCGTCGCGGCGGGAAATCACCAGATCCAGATCGCCCGACTCCAGCCCCGTCACCAGATCGTTGCACAGGCCCACCCGCAGGTCGATGCGCAGGCGTGGGTAGATCTTGGCGAATTGCGTCAACACGCGCGGCAGGTGATCGGACAGGAAATATTCGGCCACGCCCAGCCGCAACTCCCCCTCCGCCGCCGGTTCGTGGAACCGGCGCACGGTTTCGTCGTTCAACGCCAACAGGCGGCGGGCGTAGCCCAGCAGCAGTTCGCCGTCGTGGGTGAGCGCCAGCGAGCGGCTCGTGCGCGCGAACACCCGGCGGCCCAGCGTGTCCTCCAGCTTCTTGATCTTGACGCTGATCGCCGATTGGGTGCGGCCCAACCGATCCGCCGCCGCCGTGAAGCCCCCCGCCTCGGCCACCGTCACGAAGGCGCGCAGGGCGTCGATGTCCAGATCGGGAGTCGCCATGCCCAAGCATTCCTGAAACAAATTGATGACCACCAGCCTATCGCGGCGTCGCATGGATGGCGAGTCCTTCCCAACGCCGCCGCCCATGCTACCGTGGCGGTTCCCGATCCTCTTCCGCTGGACGTCGCGACCATGACCAACCGATGGATGTCGGCCTCCCTGCTGGCGACGGCGCTGCTGGTGTCCGCCTGCCAATTCCCCGCTTTCGACAACAGCCCGCCGCGCCCGAAGACAACCACCACCCCCATCGCCCCCACCACCACGCGCCCGCCGCCCGAGGCGCGCGGCGTCTGGCTCGTCGGCAGCCCGGCCTTGCGCGGCGCGGTCCAGAGCGCGGCGGCCAAATTCGACGGCGGCCCCGACGCCAAGCCCCGCCTGACCGCCGGGGGAACCACCGCCGGTTTCCGCGCCTTCTGCGCCGGGGTCGGGTTGGACCATCCCGACATCGTCGCCTCCGACCGCCCAATCAGCCCAGCCGAACGCAAAGCCTGCCAGACCAAGGGCGTGACGCTGACCTCCTACAGTCTGGGACCGAAGCAGATCCTGTATGTGAAGGACGCCAACATGGTGGCCGTGCCGGGCGTTCGCCCCTTCGTTGAAAGCTGGAGCCTGCCGGGCCAGCCGGTCAGCGACTCCCTCACCGGGAGTTGATGACAGGAGCGTTGACGCGCGCGACCGCCTGGGGCAGGAACGTGCAAGAGGGAAAGGCGCTGGCCTGAGGGGTTGGCCCGCCACGCCTCCCCCGCGCGCCACGGCATGGCGCGGCACGGAAAGATTCGGCGCGATGACAAGCATGGCGATGACGCAGGCCCGACCGCAGCGCAACCGGCGGCGGACGATGACGTTGCGCACGCTGGCCAACCTGATGGTTGGCGGGCTGGTGATCGTGCTGGCGGTGATGGCGCTCATCGGCGGTCTGCTGCTGAACGGCATCCGCGACGTCGAGGACAGTTGGAACGCCTATGATTTGGGGGCGGCCACCAAATCCGACGCGCTGTCGGAACTGCGCTCCTATCTTGGCGCGGGCGGGGTGGTCGATCTGTTCCACGAGTTCCAGGTGATGGGGCCACGCGGCGCGCGGGCCGAGGTTGAACGGGCGGTGTCCCTGGCCCGCGCCAATCTGGAAACCTACCGCTACACCGCCACCGCCACGGCGGAGGAAGAGCGGGCGATCACCGCCATCGCCGAAACGCTCGACGCCGTCACCGCCCGCCTGCCCGAGGTCGAAGCCGGACAAGCCGCCCACCAACTCACGCATATTCTGTTGCGCGACACCGCCGTCGATTTCAGTCCGACGGTGGAGGCGCTGCGCCTCCTAGACGGACAAATCAGCCGTGACCGCGCCGCGCTGGGCGCCACCAACCGCGCCGTCATCGACCGTCAACAAACCATTCTGGCCATTGGCGGCAGCGTGGCGGCGGCGCTGCTCGCCGTGCTGGCCATCCTGCTGGTCGGGTTGACCCACCGCCGCGTGCTGACGCCGCTAAACCGGCTGGTCGAGGAATCGCGGCGGCTGGCCCTGCGGCAGTTGGATCAACCCTTTGTCTGGACCCGGCGGGACGAGCTGGGCCAGCTTGGCCGCACGCTGGAGGACAGCCGCTCGGCGCTCGCCTCCCTGTTTTCCGCCATTGAGGAAAAGACGCAACGGCTGATCGACAGCGAACAGCGCTACGCCATGGCCGCCGCCGCCACCAACGATGGGCTGTGGGATTGGGATCTGGTCAGCGGCGAGGTTTACGCCTCCGCCCGCCTGCACCAGATGCTGGGGCTGGCCGACGGCGCGCTGGGCGGCTCCTTCGAGCGCTTCATGGAGTTCGTCCACCCCGACGACGCGGCGCGGGTCCGCAACCTCTGGCGCAAGGCCATTGTGGATGACGGGCACAACAGCTTCGAGATGGAGTTCCGCACCCGCCTGAATTCCGGCGCCGAAGGTTGGATGCTGGTGCATGGCGTGGTGGGGCGCGACGGCCACGGGCACGCCGTCCGCATCGTCGGCTCCGCCACCGACATCACCCGGCGCAAGGCCGCCGAGCAGGCGCTGATTCATCAGGCGACCCATGATTACCTGACCGGCCTGCCCAACCGCGCCTATCTGATCGACTGGCTGCGCGTGGCGATGGGGACCGGAGACGAGGCGCGGCGCGGCGTCGCCCTGCTGTTCCTGGATCTCGACGGCTTCAAGCTCATCAACGATTCGCTGGGGCACGCCATCGGCGATCGGCTGTTGATCGCGGTGGGCCAGCGCATCGCCGATCATCTTGGCCCGAATGAATTCGCCGTCCGGCTGGGCGGCGACGAGTTCGTCGTCGTCACCACCGGCGAGGAGGCCGCCCTGGCTGGCGCGGAGCGGTTGGAACAGGCGTTGACCACCCCCTTCCGCATCGGCGACATGGAATTGCGCACCTCGGCCAGCATCGGCGTCGCCATCGACGACGGGCTGGCCGCCGATCCGGTCAGCCTGCTGCGCGACGCCGACATCGCGCTGTACCGCGCCAAGGAGCATGGCCGGTCGCGGACGGAGGTCTTCACCACCGCCCTGCGCGACGCCATCCTGATCCGCCACCGCCTGCAAACCGACCTGACCCGCGCCATCGAGGCGCGGGAGGTCTTTCTGCTCTACCAACCCATCGTCAGGCTGACGGACGGCGGCCTCATCGGTTTTGAGGCGCTGGTGCGCTGGCGTCACCCGGAATTGGGCTTGATCGGCCCCGACCGTTTCATCCCCATCGCCGAGGAAACCGGCCAAATCCTGCCGCTTGGCCGCTTCGTTCTGGAAGAGGCGGTGCGCAGCCTGAAGCGCTGGCGCGCCCAATCCGGCCTGCCGATCACCGTCAACGTCAACCTGTCGGCCCGCCAGATGTGGGACGCCCCCTATGTCGAGGACATGCTGACGTGGCTGGCCGAAACGGGGGTCGAGGGGCTGAAGATCGAGGTGACGGAAAGCATGACGATGAGCGACCCCGACCGCGCGCTCGCCATTCTGGGGCGCTTCCATGATCTGGGGATCCCCTTGTGCATGGATGATTTCGGCACGGGCTATTCCTCCCTCTCCTACCTTGGGCGCTTTCCCTTCGACGTGCTGAAGATCGACAAGAGCTTCGTCTCCGATTTGGCCCCGGACTCAGGCCGGGCGCGGCTGGTGCGCGGCATCGTCAACCTCGCCCATGATCTGGGCCTGGACGTGGTTGGCGAAGGGGTGGAGACGGCGGAGGAACAGGCCATCCTGACCGGGCTGGGCTGCGACTACGCTCAAGGCTATCTCTTCGCCCGCCCACTGCCGGTCGACGACGCGGGATCCTGGGTGCGGCGCGCGGCGTCGAGCGGAACGGCCTGAGCGCGGATCCGCGAAACCGCCGTCAGCCCGCCGCGAACAAATCGCCTTCGGCGGGCGCCTCGGCCCAATCATCGGCGTTGGGATCGCCCAGCGCGGTTTCCCAGCCCAGCGCTGGCAGGCTAATCGCGCGGGTGTTGCCCAAACCGCTGCGCGCGACGATGAAGCCACGCTGCTCCATGTAGGTCAGAAACCGCCGACCGCGCCCCTTGGAGCGGCTGCCGCAGGCCCGCGCCACGTCGGCGTCCGACGGGCAAGGCGCGTGATCCAGCGCGGCGCGGGCCAACAGCAGGAACACCGGCTGGATGTCCTCCGCCAGAGTCGCGGCGACGCCGGTCGCCCGCTCCCACGCCGGATCGTCGCCGGTTCCAGCCCCCGCCCGCGCGGCGGCCAGCTTGCGGCGGAAGGCGGGCAGCGCCAGCCGGTCGCCCTCCACCCCCTGCCCCCGGCAGCGGACGAGGAAATCCTGATAGAGCACGGCGATGGAGCGGTAGGCGGCCTCCGGGTCGGCCAGAACGGCGCGCAGGATCTCCTCATACAGCGCCTCGCGCTCCGCGATCTGCTCCGCCGTTTCTTCCGGTTCGGGAATGGGCAGCGGCAGCGCGCCCTCCTCCTCGTCCGCCAAGGTCGGCGGCGGCGCGGCGGCGCGGCCACGGGCCAGTTGCGCCATCAGATCGGCGCTGGCCGAGGTCGAGGGGCGGCGAACCGGGAAGCGCGGCGGTTCGGCCTCCGTCGCCGTGAAAATCAGATCGCGGGCGTCCTCGGTCGGGGTGGTCGGCGGCGGCAACAGGGTCGGGCTGCCGGTGCGCCCCTGGGTTTCCACCGCGCCGATGCGCAACGGCAGCGGTCGGCGCGACAAAGCGGGGCCAAGAGCGATGAAATGCCCGCGCTCCAGATCGCGGAACATCTCGGCCTGCCGCCGCTCCATCCCCAAAAGGTCCGACGCGCGCGCCATGTCGATGTCGAGAAAGGTGCGGCCCATCAGAAAATTCGACGCTTCCGCCGCGACGTTCTTGGCAAGCTTGGCCAAGCGCTGGGTGGCGATCACCCCGGCCAGCCCGCGCTTGCGGCCCCGGCACATCAGGTTGGTCATCGCGCCCAGCGACACCTTGCGCGCCTCGTCCGAGACCTCGCCGGCGGCGGACGGCGCGAAGAGCTGCGCCTCGTCCACCACCACGAGCATCGGGTACCAGAAATCGCGGTCGGCGTCGAACAGCCCGCCGAGGAAGGCGGCGGCGGCGCGCATCTGCATTTCCGAATCCAGCCCCTCCAGATTGAGGACGACCGAGACGCGGTGCTGACGCACCCGCGCGGCCACCGCCTGAAGCGCCGATTCGGTGTGTTCGTCGGCCTCGACCACCACATGGCCGAAACGCTCCGCCAGCGTGACGAAATCGCCCTCCGGGTCGATGATCGCCTGCTGGACCCACGGGGCGCTCTGTTCGATCAGGCGGCGCAGCAGATGCGATTTGCCGGAGCCGGAATTGCCCTGGACCAGCAGACGGGTGGCCAGCAACTCCTCCAGATCGAGCGTCGCGGCGGTTCCCGTGTTCGTCCGCCCCATGTCGATGCCGACCTTCATGCCCAACGCTCCCTGACCGTCCCGAACCCGGACCCCATCCTCGAAGCGCCGTTCTATAGCGCACCCGATGGGCCCACGGCGAGCCTGTCGATGGCGCGAGGAGGCGATGGCAGCAGGGTGACAGCACTTCGGGAAAAGCGTTTTGGCCTCACGACCGATCCCGCGCCTTTTTCAGCGCCGCCGCCATGGCCGCGAACAGCAGCTTGGGCCGAACCGGCTTGGTGGCGAGCGCGTCCATCCCCGCCTCGGCGCAGGTTTCCCAGGTGGAGGTGGAGGCGTGGGCGGTGAAGGCGACCACCGGCAAAACGCCCTGCGGCGGCGGCAGTTCGCGGATGTGGCGCGTCGCCGTCAGCCCGTCCATCTCCGGCATCTGCACGTCCATCAGCACCAGATCAAAGGGGTGCTTCATCACCTCGTTGATCGCCTCGATCCCGTTGGTGGCGAAAGCCACGCTGTGCCCGTCGCGCGTCAGCATGGCGGCGGCGACGTTGCGGTTCACCTCGTTGTCGTCCACCACCAAAACGCGCAGCGGCGGCAACGGCCCCGCCTCCTCCACCACCGGCGCGGCTCTCTCGACCGACTCGCCGGGACGGCAGGCGATGGTGAAGGTGAAAACGGCGCCCTGTCCGGGCGCGCTTTCCACCCGAATCGTTCCGCCCAGCAACTCGCACAAATCCTTGCTGATGGCCAAGCCCAGCCCGGTTCCGCCGAAACGGCGGGTGATGCTGTTGTCGGCCTGGGTGAAGCGTTGGAACAGGGTGCGCCCGGCCTCCGGCGTGATGCCGATGCCCGTGTCCTCGACCTCAAACTCCATCAGGAAACGCCCATCCGGCAGATCAGCCGCCCGCCGCGCCCGCACGGCGACATGGCCGCTGGTGGTGAATTTGATGGCGTTGCCGACGAGGTTGAACAGGATTTGCCGCAGCCGCGCCGGATCGGTGACGATGCTGGATGGAACCGACGGCAGCATCCGGCAGGTCAGAGCCAGCCCCTTTTCCGTCGCCTTGGTCCGCAGAACCTGGGTGACGGATTCGCAAATGGCTTCCGGGTCGCAGTTTTCCGCCCCGACCTCAATGCGCCCGGCTTCCAGCTTCGAGAAATCGAGCACGTCGTCGAGAATGCGCAGCAGCGCCTCCGCCGACTGGCGGGCGACCGACACCTTGTCGCGCTGCTCCAGCGCCAGCTCCTCATACTCCAGCAGCGTCAGCATCCCCAGCACCCCGTTCATCGGCGTGCGGATCTCGTGGCTGATGGTGGTCAGGAATTCCGATTTGGCCCGACTGCCCGCCTCCGCCATCTCCTTGGCGTTGCGGAGATACTCTTCGAACTTCTTGCGGTCGCTGATGTCGCGGATGATGCCGATCACCTGCGGAACGCCGACCACACTCAAATCGCCCAAGGCCAGCTCGATGGGGAACTCGTCGCCATCGCCGCGTCTCCCGATCTCCTCCTGGCTGCGGCCAGACGCGCCGGACTCCGTGGTCGTCAGAAGAGGACGTTGATCCGCGCCAACGGCCCGGCTGATCACCAGATCGCTCAACGGGGCGCCGATCAGCGCGTCACGGTCCGCCGCGAAGATCTCCACGGTGGCCCGGTTGACGTCCAAAATAATTCCGCTCTGGTCGGCGATCACCACCCCCTCGCCCACCGCGTCGAGAATGGCCTTCAAATGCCGCCGCGCCAGTTCCTGCGACTCGCGGTAGGTGGCGCGCAACTCCTCCTCGGCCAGCTTCTGGGCGCTGATGTCGACGTCGATGCAGATCCATTTCTCGATGGTCCGGGCGCTGTCGTAGATCGGCACCACCGTCCGGCTCAACCACAGCGGACTGCCGTCGCCGCGCGCGGTGCGGATGTCGCCGCGCCATATCTCGTCCGACGGAACGAACAGCGCGTCCCCATTGGGCAGCGCATGGCCCACCGCCCGCTCGCGTTCGATGCCGACGGTGTCGCAATAGAGATCATTGACGACGCTGATCCGCCCTTGCGCGTCGATTTCGCTGACGATGGCGGTCTGATCCAGAGCGTTCTTGTGCTGGACCAGGGCGTCCATCAGGGCGTCGATGCGCTGGCCGAACTGGTTGCGCAGGCTGGCCGCCGTGCGGTTGACCATTTCGATGGCCTGACGGATTTCCAGCGGCGCGTCTTGCGTCAACTGGGCCTGAGCGTCCAACTCGCCCACCCGGATCCGCTCTTCCAGGGATTTCAGGCCGCTGAGGTTGGTCAGCCACCGCATCAGCAGCACGCGCACCACCGTCAACCCGACGACCAGACTGGCGAGGGCCAACTCCAGCGCCGCTTTGGTCAAGGCCCACAGCTCTTCCGCCGCCGCCGCGACGTCGAAGGACAGGCGCAGCACCCCGTAATCCTGCCCGCCAGCGGCGATGACCCGGTTGACGTCGTACAGGCGTTCGGCGAGAAGCGCGGTCAACCAGCTAGGCACATAGCCCCGGGTCTGGCCTTCCACCCCGACGGCGATGGTGGCGCCCGACAAATCGATGAAGGCGGCGCGATCAAAGGGCGTCTGCGAGACGACGGTTTCCAGCATGCGCTTGACCGTGTCGTAATCGCCGATGATGACGCTTTCCTGAATGGTGCGCGCCATCACCTCGGTCAGCACGGCCGCCGTCACCTGGACGTCGTCCAACCGCTGATAGAGGTGATAGCGGTAAAACAGAAACAGCCCGATGCCCAGCGCCATCAAAAGAACGGACGCGTACAAAAGAAACAAGCGAGAGCCGAGCGACTGCGGGAACACTTGCAAGAACACTCTCCCTCGGACCAACGGAAATCAGGTTATTTCAGAAAATCCGGTGACGTCCGGTGGAAGTCAAGGTAGGAGGTGTAATCCTCCTCCAGGGCCGGAATGAAGTTTTGAAACGGCTCAAGCTTCACGGTTTCCGAGACTTTCTTGATGATCGCCGCGCCCGCCGGATCGCTCGCCATGCCCAGGAAGGCGTCGGTCACGGCCTTGACGTCCGCCGCCGGAACCGACGGAGACGCCATCAAAGCCAGATCGTTGAAGGGGCCGGAACGCCACAGAACCCGGAATTTCTTGTTTTCACGCCGGGCGTAGCCATCGACGAGTTGCGAGTTGACGCCGACCGCTTGCGCCTTGCCGCTGAAGAGTTGGGCGAAGGCGCCGTCATGATTGCCGCCAAACACCACCTTGACCGGGATTTTCTGCTCCAGCAGATGGGCGTAGGTCACTTTGTAGGCGATGAAGGCCTCGTTCCCGGGGAACACGACCTCTTTGTTGGCGAGTTGCGCCAGATCCGTGACCGGCGAATCCGCCGCCGTCATGATTTGCCCATACACCGCCGGATAATCCCGCCGCACCAGCAGCTTCCAGCCCATCTGGCGACGATTCTCATTGAACAGATGGT